>JAUIEJ010000011.1 GCA_030428885.1 Gemmatimonadota bacterium
ATCCTCGCTACGCCCACGTGGCCGACCGGGCGGTGCATCTCTTCGACGGTCAGGTGGTGAGCGAAGACGACGCCCGCCGGGCCCACGAGCTCGAGGAAGCCGGCTTCGACGTGGCGTCGGGCGACTGACCGTCGGCCGTCGTTCCGTGCCGCCGTGGAGAAAGGGGCGGGCCGTCGCATCGGCCCGCCCCTTCGTTCGGGGTCTCCCCTCAGCCGTCGAACGAGCCGAACAGGTCGTGTCCGGGCCACGTGGCCACGGCGTCCACCGCGGCGTTGAAGTCGGGGTAGGGCCCGTCGGGGGAACGGTTCAGGATCACGATCCAGGTCGTGCCGTCGGCCCGTCGCCAGAAGCGGGCGAGGCCGCCCCGGGGCAGTCCCGTGTGATACCAGTCCAGATCGTCTCCCCGGGGGGCGAACTCCATGAAGTTCGTGTAGAAGTATCCGGACCCGGGCCAGATCGCGTCGGGGCGGGTGGCGAAGGCCTCCATGGTGGTGCTCTGGAACAGGGCGGGCCCGTTGCGTCCATCGATGGCGTTCAGGAGTCGCATCAGGTCCATGGAGCGGCCGATCCAGGCGCCGGACGCGCCGGCGTAGATCTGGTCCAGGACCGGTACGGTGACCGCCGCGCCCGAACGGTCGTGATAGGTGGGCTGAGCGGTCTCCTGGGCCGGATCCCCGCTGCCGAACCGGGGTCCGGTGACGCCGAGGGGCGCGAAGAGGTTCTGCTGCACCCAGGTCTCGAAGTCCATGCCCGTGACCGACGCGATGTATTCGGCCACCACCTGGGTGGCGTAGTTGCTGTAGGCGTACGTGGTGCCCGGGTCGTGGTCGAGGGGCACGCCGAGACCGTATCGAATCAACTGGGCCTGATCCCGCACCCCGTCCTGATTGACGCCCTCGATCCACAGGCGGTCGTCCACCGCCCGGGCGTCGTCCCACCCCCCGGCGTGATCCATGAGGTTCTGGAGGGTGATCCCGGCGATGCGGGCGTCGGGGGTCTCACCGGGCAGGGGGGTGAGCCCGGGCATGGTCTGGAACGGCAGGTCGTCGAGGGCCAGGGTGCCGTCTTCCACGAGCGTCATGGCCGCGAGACCGGCGATGGGCTTGGACACGCTGCCCCAGCGCATGATCTGGTCGGGCACGATGGGTGTGGCCCCCGACCGGTCGGTGAATCCGTACCCCCGGGCGTGGACGAGGCGGCCGTCCCGGGCCACCGCCACCACTCCGCCGGGGACGTCGTACTGGCGCATGTAGGCCACCATGGCGGCGTCCACCGACGCCAGCTCCGCGACCTGCGCGCCGGTGGCGGTGAACACGTCGACGTCGGCGGTGCCTTCCGTGCCCTCCACGTCCACCCGGAGCACGGTGGTGCCCTCGGCCACCCCGTGCACCTGGCCGTCCGAGGCGGTGGCCACGGCCGGGGCGTCGGTGCTCCACACGTACGTGCGGCCGCGCAGGGACCGGCCCGCGCTGTCCACGGCCTGGGCCGTGACGGTCGCCACGTCTCCGGTCCCCAGGAGCACGTCGTCCATGGATAGCTGGACCTCGGCGGTGCGCGACCGCAGCACCGTCAGGCTCACGGTGGCCGAGCGTCCTTCGGCCGTCGCCGTGATGGTCGCCGTGCCTGGATCGGCGGCGGTGATCCGACCCGAGGCATCGACCGCCGCCACCGAGGGGTTCGACGAACTCCAGGTCACCGTCCGCCCCGAAAGCGTCGATCCGTCGGCCGCCAGGGTCCGGGCGCTGAGGGACAGCGTGCCGTCTTCGAACACTGTGGGGGTGGCCGGGGTGATCTCCACCGACGCCACGGGATCGGGATCGCCGGGCTCGGGGTCCGGGTCCGTGCCCGAATCGCTGCCGCAGCCAGGCAGGATTCCCAGGGCGAGGGCAGCGGCGAGGGCCAGCGCGGACCGGCGCCGGCCGAAGTCCGGGAAACGAAGGAACGATGTCGAAGGGCTCATATCCGCGGCACTCGGGCGAGGACGTGTGAAGGGGCCACTCCCTCACGCGCATGGTCGGGCGTCCGGGGATCACGGAGTGGCCGGGTGGATCGCTCCGGGACCTGACCGGGGCCCGGGACGGCCGTACCTTCCGGCGGTGGCGAGAAACCGTCCGGGGCGCTCGGACGTCCAACAACACGACGAGGGGCGCGGACGCGTCCCTCCGGATCACCTGCGAATCGGGGAGCGAGAGGGCGAATGATCAAGCTCAGGGACGTCGAGAAGTCGTACCGCACGGGAGCGGGCGAGACCTTCGTGCTGCGGCGCATCGACGCCGAGGTCCGGGAGGGGGAGTTCGTCACCATCATGGGGCCGTCCGGCGCGGGGAAGAGCACCCTGCTCTCGATCCTGGGCATGTTGGACGCCGATTGGCGTGGCGAATACCACCTCTACGAGCACGCGGTCCACTCCCTGAAGCCCCGGCACCGCATCGAGCTGAACAAGGAGTACATCGGCTTCGTCTTCCAGCAGTATCACCTCCTGGACGACCTCACGGTGTACGAGAATCTCGAGATCCCCCTCTCGTACCGGAACGTGAAGCGGAAGGACCGTCAGGCCATCGTGGCCGACGCCCTGGACCGCTTCCAGATCGTGGGAAAGAAGGACCTCTACCCGAACCAGCTCTCCGGCGGCCAGCAGCAGTTGGTGGCCGTGGCCCGGGCCATCATCGCCGAGCCCCGGGTGATCCTGGCCGACGAGCCCACCGGGAGCCTCCACTCCAGTCAGGGCCGCATGATCATGGAGCTCCTCAAGCAGTTGAATCGCGAGGGCACCACCATCATCCAGGTGACCCACAACGAGGACTACGCCCTGTACGGCAATCGGATCATCCAGCTCCGGGATGGATGGATCGTCGAGGAGTGACGTGACGTTCACCGACTCGCCGCCCCGGATCCTGGTCGCCGACGACCAGGCCGACGTCCTGGAGGCCCTGCGCCTGCTCCTCAAGGGCGAGGGCTTCGCCATCGTCGCCGCGTCGTCGCCGGCCGGTGTACTCCGGGCCGTCCAGGACGAGGACGTGGACGTGGTCCTCATGGACCTGAACTACACCCGGGACACCACCTCGGGGCGGGAGGGCCTGGACCTCCTGGCCCGGATCCGATCGGAGGACGACACCCTTCCGGTGGTGGTCATGACGGCGTGGGGCAGCGTGGAGGGGGCGGTGGAGGCCATGCGCCGCGGGGCCCGGGACTACGTGGAGAAGCCGTGGGACAACGACCGGCTCCTGGTCACCCTCCGGACCCAGGCCGAACTGGGGCGGGCCCTGCGCCGGAGCCAGCGCATGGAGGGCGAGAACCTCCAGGTACGGAAGAGCGGCATGCCCGAGCTCATCGCCGAGTCCAAGGCCATGGAGCCCGTCCTGGACATGATGGAGCGGGTGGGGCCCTCGGCGGCCAACGTCCTCATCACCGGCGAGCACGGCACCGGGAAGGAAGTGGTGGCCCGCTGGCTCCACGCCGTCAGTGACCGGTCCCAGAAGCCGTTGGTGGCCGTCAACGTAGGCGGCTTCAGCGAAGGTGTGTTCGAGAGCGAGATCTTCGGCCACGTGAAGGGGGCGTTCACCGACGCCAAGAGCGATCGGGTGGGCTGTTTCGAGATGGCCGACCAGGGCACCCTCTTCCTGGACGAGATCGCCAACATCACCCTCCAGCAGCAGGCCAAGCTGCTCCGGGTCCTGGAGACCGGCGAGGTGCAGCGGGTGGGGGCGTCCAAGGTGCGCCGGGTCGACGTGCGGGTGCTGTCGGCCACCAACGCCGATCTGGGCGACGCCGTGGGGGAGGGCGGCTTCCGGGAAGACCTCCTCTATCGCCTCAACACCGTGGAGATCCACCTGCCGCCCCTCCGGGAGCGCCGGGAGGACATCGTCCCCCTGGCCCTCCACTTCCTGCGCCGGGAGGCGGCCAAGTACGGCCGCGACGTGGACGGCTTCTCCCGGGAGGGCACCGACGCCCTCCTCCGGCATCCCTGGCCGGGCAATGTCCGGGAACTGGAGCACACCATGGAACGGGCGGTGCTCCTGGCCCGGGGCTCGGAGGTCTCGGTGGGCGACCTCTCCCTCCGCCGACGGGGCGACGAGGGCGCCGGGTCCATGGACCAGCTCACCCTCGACGAGGCCGAACGGCTCCTCATCGAAAAGGCCCTGGACCGCCACGGGGGGAACGTGAGCCGCGCGGCCGAAGCCCTGGGCCTGTCGCGCAGCGCCCTGTATCGTCGCCTGCAGCGCCACGACCTCTCCACGTAGGACCCGCCGTGCCCGGCTCCCCGCCTCTGTCTCCCATGGACCGGCCCCGGACCCCCGAGCCCGACGATCGGACCGGCGCCGGCCGCGCCCTTCGGCGCATGACCCACGATCGCCGCATCGTGCTCCTGGCCCTCCTGGCGGGGCTTCCCGGCGTGGTGGTGTCGGCGGTGCTCCTCTGGCTGGCCGCCTATCCCGCCCGGATCACCTGGACGGTGGGGGTGGGGCTGGCGGTGGTGTGGCTCGCCGCGGCCTTCGCCCTGCGGGACCGGGTGGTGCGGCCCCTCCAGACCCTGGCCAACATGCTGGCGGCCCTCCGGGAGGGCGATTTCTCCATCCGGGCCCGGATCCCCGAAGAGGGCGCTTCCGACCCCCTCTCCCTCACCTACGTGGAGCTCAACGCCCTGGAGGAGATCCTCCGGGAGCAGCGACTGGGGGCGGTGGAGGCCACCGAGCTGCTGCGGAAGGTGCTGGAGGAGGTCGACCTGGCCATCTTCGCCTTCGACGAGTCCCACGGCCTGCGCCTGGTGAACCGGGCCGGCGCCCGACTCCTGGGGCAGCCCGCGGATCGGGTCATCGGGCGTTCGGCGGCGGAACTGCGGCTGGACGAGGGACTCCGGGGGCCGGCTCCCCGGACCATCGAGCTGGCCCATCCGGGAGGGCAGGGCCGCTTCGAGCTGCGCCGCAACGTGGTACGGCAGGAGGGAGTCCCCCTCCAACTCCTGGTCCTCTCCGACCTCAGCCGGGCGCTGCGGGAGGAGGAACGCCAGGCGTGGAAGCGCATCGTCCGGGTGTTGTCCCACGAGATCAACAACTCCCTCGCCCCCATCACCTCCATCACCGGGAGCCTCACCAGCCTTCTGGCTCGGGACCCCCGGCCCGAGGACCTGGATCAGGACCTGGACCGGGGTCTTTCGGTGATCCGGAGCCGGGCCGAGTCCCTGGGGCGGTTCATGGCCGCCTACGCCCGCCTCGCCCGGCTCCCCGAGCCCGATCTGGCACCGGTGCGGGTCGAGGCCCTGGTCCAGCGGGTGGCGGCGCTGGAGACCCGGATTCCCGTGGTGGTGGTGGGCGGGCCCGACGTGACCATCCAGGCCGACGCCGACCAGCTCGAGCAGGTGCTGGTGAACCTGATCCGCAACGCCACCGACGCCACGGTGGGCGACGACGGGGCGGGGCCGTCCACCGGGGGTGTACACGTGCGCTGGATCCAGCGCAGCGGCAAGCTCCACCTCATGATCGAGGACGAGGGCCCCGGGGTGGCCGACACCACCAACCTCTTCGTGCCCTTCTACACCACCAAACCCGGCGGATCGGGCATCGGCCTGGTGCTGTGCCGTCAGATCGCCGAAAGCCACGGCGGGGGGCTGGAGCTGGAGAATCGGGACGACGGCCGGGGGGCGTGTGCCCGCCTCACCCTGCCCACCGACCTCTGAGGGCACGGCCCGGGGGCCGGCGCCTCCGTCGACGGCGTCAGTCGCCCGGGCCGTTCACCACGGCCAGGGGATGCCGGATGGTGGCGGTGCGCCCGTCGGAGGCCGTCACTTCCACCTCCACCCGCCACGCGCCGGCCACCGGGAAGGGCAGTTCCACGGGCCCGTACCCCCCCGGGATGCCCGGAGCCGCCTCGGCCAGGTGCCACCGGTCCACCAGTTCGGGCACCGAGGGCGGGGCGGGCGGATCCACGGCCTCGGCCCTCACCCGGACCACGGCGCCCGCGGCGGGATGGCCGCTGTCTTCGGCCAGGACGAAGACCCGGGCCGTCCCCACGGCGGCGGGGGTGGGCGACACCCGCACCTGGGCGTCCAGGGCGGGATCACCCGAGTGGGCGGGCCGCTCCGGGCCCCGGCACGCCCCGAGGCCCACGAGGGCGACGGCCAGCACCCCGGCCGCCGCGGAACGCCGGCTCGCCCGCGTCCTCACGAGCCCTCCCCCAGCACCCGCTCCAGGGCCTCCCGGAGCACGTCTCCTCGGGTCTCGGGGAGCACCTGGGCCACGAGCCGGCCCTCCCGGTCGATGAGGAAGGTCCGGGCCGTATGGTCCACCAGGTAGTCGTCGCCCAGGGCGCCCCGGGGGTCGGGGGCCGTGCTGTCGGCGGCGCCGCCGGCCCGGGGCCGGTACACGAACCCGATGCCGTATTCCAGCACCTGGGGCCGGAGCGCCTCCACCGGAGCCGTCAGGGCCACCACCCCCTCGTGGAACGACGACGTGAACCGGTCGAGAGCCGGGGCGGAGTCCCGTACCGGATCCAGGCTCACGAAGACCACCTGGAGGGCGTCGCCGCCGGGATCGAGCTCTTCCTGGAGCCGGGAGAGCTGGGCCAGGGTGATGGGGCAGACGTCGGGGCAGTGGGTGTAGCCGAAGAAGAGGGCCACCACCCGACCCCGGAAGTCGCCGAGCGTCACCCGCCCACCCTCGGTGTCCAGGAGATCCAGCGGCGGGGCCGGGACGGCCTGGGCCAGGAACGGGTCGAAGCCGTCGTCCGCCGATGCCGGGGCCTCCGGGCCCGTGCCCCGGGCGCCGAGGTAGACCAGGGCGGCCAGGAGTCCCGTGACGGATCCCAGGGCGAGGCGAAGCATGCGGGGAGACATGCACGGAAGTTCACCCGGGGGGCCCGGGGATTCCAGCCCCGCCGGGGGCCCCGGGGTCGGGTCACGGCGGCGCAACGGTCCACGACGAACCGGTGTCCCACCGCATGAAGACGACGCAGGAGGGACGTGGACACGCGCTCGGGACCGCGGAAGTGACCGAACACCAATGCATCGAAGACGCCCGGGCCGGGGACGCCCGGGCCTTCCGCAGCCTGTACGAGGCCCACGTGGACCGGGTGTACCGCCTGGCCTACCGCATGTGTGGAGACGACGACATGGCCCGTGACATGACCCAGGAGACCTTCATCCGGGTGCACCAGCGCCTGGATCAGTTCCGGGGCGATTCGGCCTTCTCGACCTGGCTCCACTCCATCGCCGTGAGCGTGACCCTGAACGGGCTGCGCAAGGTGAAGCGGACCCGCTCCCGGGAGCACGATCTGGACGACGTGGCGCCCCTGACGGCGCCGCCCACGCCCCGGGCCGAACCCGACCTGCGGGACCGCCTCAAGGCGGCCATCGAGGCGCTGCCCGACATCTACCGCGCCGTCTTCGTGATGCACGACCTGGAAGGCTACAACCACCGCGAGATCGCCTCGGCCCTGGACGTGGCCGAGGGCACCTCCAAGGCCCGCCTGAGCCGGGCACGCTCCCGGCTGCGGGAGGCCCTGGACGACTTCGCTCCGGAGTACGCGTGATGAACGACGATTCCCCTGCGGACCGCGACGCGGACCGCCTCCCCGACACCTGGCTCCACGTGGCCCGCTCGAGCTACCACGCCCCCGGCGACACGCCCCGGGAGGAGATCTGGCAGGCGCTGGAGGCCCGGCTCTTCGAGGCCGAGGGCCCCGACGAGGCCCCGTCCGGCTCCACCGACCTGGCGTTTCCCGCACCCCTTCGCCCCCGCTTCGGGCGGTGGGTGGGCCTGCTGGCGGCGGCGTCGGTGGCCCTTCTCCTGGGACTGGGGCTCGGACGGTGGTCGGCGGCGCCCGCCGGCAGCGACACGGTGGCCGACGCCCCGGCCGAGGCGCCCACGGCGGTGCCCGCCGGAACGCCCGTGCCCCGGAGCGGCACCGCCGTGCGCTTCGCCGCGGCCCGGCACCTGAGCGACGCCGAGGCTCTCCTGGCCTTCGTGGCCGCCGACGCCCGGGAGGGACGGACCGACCGGGACGTGGGCGTGTGGGGCCGCACCCTCCTGACCCAGACCCGCCTGCTCCTGGACTCGTCGGTGTCCGACGACCCGGCGGTGCGCGGCGTGCTGGAAGACCTGGAGCTGGTGCTGGCCCAGATCGCCCTCCTGGCCGCTCCCGACGTGGACGCGGCCCGGGTGCGCAGTGAGTTGGACCTGATCGCCCGAGGGGTCGACGAGACGGGAGTCCGCTCCCGGATCCACTCGGTGCTCCCCTCGGTGGACCGCGGCCTGGCCGCGGCCGACGACTGATGATGTTTCCGATGAACCTCTGGACGACAACCATGAATTCCCTGGGACGAGGTGTGACGATGCGACGGCTGTGGACGGTTGGAGCGGTGTGGACCGCCGCTCTTCTTTCGGGGACGGCGGTGGCCGCCCAGAGCGTGGGCTCCAGCACCGACCGGGCGCGCCTGGTCGAGACCCGGGCGCGCCTGGGGGTGGCCGAGGCGCGCGTGCGGTCCGAACTCGCCCAGGCCAGGGCCGGACTCGAGGTGCGGGAGGCCCAGTTGGCCAGCCGGGTCCGCACGGCCCGGGCCGGGGTCCGGATGGACGTGGCCCGGGTCCGCTCCCGGCTCCAGGCCACGGAAGCGGCCCTGGCGTCCCGAGGCCCGGCGTACCGGGGGTGGGCCACCGGCGTGGGCGTGGCCCGGGGTGTGAGCGTGGCCCGGACGGTCACGGCCCCCGAGGCCTGGCTGCCCCAGGACCCCGCCGATTCCCTCTACCGGGCGGCCCGGGCGCGGCTGAACGATCGGCGGTACGCCGAGGCGGCCCGGACCTTCGCCGAGATCCGGACCGACTATCCCCGCTCGGGCTACGTGGGCGACGCCTACTACTTCGAGGCCCTGGCCCGCTCCCGGGTGGGGGCCCAGCAGGAGCTGCGGGTGGCGCTGGAACTCCTGGCGGCCCAGCGGGAACGCCACCCCCAGGCCGCCACCGTGGCCGACGCCCGCGCCCTGGCGGTGCGCATCGAGAGTCAACTGGCCCGCCGCGGCGACGCCGACGCGGCCGAGGCCCTCATGGGAGCGGCCCGGGGCGGGGCGTCCCAGGTGGCCTGTGACGACGAGGAACAGGCCCTGCGGGCCACGGCGCTGAGCGCCCTGCTCCAGATGGACCCGGACCGGGCCCGCCCCATCCTCCAGGAAGTGCTCCGGACCCGGGACGAATGTGCCGCCGAACTCCGGGCCCAGGCCGTCTTCATCCTGGCCCAGCACATGGAGGACGACGACGGCACCATCGACCTCCTCCTGGACCTGGCGCACCGCAACCCCGATCCCGATCCCGAGGTGCGGGAGGCCGCCGTCTTCTGGCTCTCCCAGACCGGGCGGGACGAGGCCGTGGACGCCCTGGTGGAGATCCTGGAATCGGGCACCGCCAGCCGTGAGGTGGCCGAACACGCCGTCTTCGCCCTGGGCCAGTCGGGCAATCCCCGGGCCTTCCAGGTGTTGAGGGACTACGCCGCCGACTCCTCGGCCGACCCCGACATCCGGGGCAACGCCATCTTCTGGCTCGGCCAGGAGGGCGGGGAAGAGGCCGGGCCGTTCCTCCGCTCCCTCTACGACTCCCTCCAGGACCGGGAGCTCAAGGAGCGGGTGTTCTTCGCCCTGGCCGAGGCCGGCGGGGCGGGGGACCGGGACTGGCTGGTGGCCCGGGCCATGGACGTGAACGAAGACGTGGAGGTGCGGAAAACCGCCCTCTTCTGGGCCGGTGAGGCCGGGATGTCGCCCGAGGAGGCGCTGCAGATCTATCGCACGGCGCCGGATCGGGAACTCCGGGAGCAGGCCATCTTCGTCCTGACCCAGGTGGCCGAAGACGACGAGGCGGCCGACGTCCTCATGGAGATCGCCCGCACCGAAGACGACGCCGAGCTGCGGCAACAGGCCGTGTTCTGGCTGAGCCAGAGCGACGATCCCCGGGTGGCCGAGTTCCTTCTGGAGATCATCCGGGGCAATGGGGGAGGTGGGGTGTGAGGGCCGGGGTTGCCGGCGTCGCTTCGGCGGCGCTGGCCTGTGCCCTCCTCCTTCCCGGTGCCGGGGCCGCCCAGGACGGCGACGCCCTGGACCGGAGGGTTCGGGACGCCGGAGCGGACCGGGTGGCGTTCCGCTTCGAGGTCGACCCCGACGTGACCGTCTGTGAGAACGGCTTCCGCAGGGGCGAAGACGGGGACACCTACTGGGGGCGCTGGAGCGGCGACGGCCCCCGGTGCCCCGGGGGACCCCTGGAGGTCGTGGTGACCCGGGGCGCGCGGGGCGTACGGGACGTGGACTTCGGTCCGGTGGGGCACGAGGACGCCGACGTGGATCTGGGTGAGGTTTCGCCGTCGGAGGCGTCGGAGTGGCTCCTCTCCCTGGCCTACCGGGGCGCCGACGCCGATGCCGCCGAGGAGGCCATGGCCGGGGCCGTGGTGGCCCGGGACGTGGACGCGGCCCCGGCGCTGGTGGGGCTGGCCCGGGATCGGGACCTGGACGGCGAGGTGCGGCGCAGCGCCCTCTTCTGGGTCTCCCAGGAGGCGGCCCGGGGAATCGACACGACCCTGGCCGGGATCGCCGCCGACGAGGCCGAGGACCAGGACGTTCGGGACGCCGCCGTGTTCGGGCTGTCCCAGCGGCCCGAGTCCGAGGCCGTGCCGGCTCTCATGGACCTGGCCCGGACCGCCCCCCACGTGAAAACCCGCAAGACGGCCCTCTTCTGGCTGTCCCAGTGCGACGACGACCGCGTGGTGGAGTTCTTCTCGTCCATGATCCTGGGGTCGGGCGGCTGAAGCGCGTGGTGGCGGGGGCTCGGAGGGCGGTGTACGTTTCGACGTCTGCCCTCCGATCCCCTCGCCCCATCGTATGGACAGCGTCTTTCCCCAACGCATGTCGGTCCTGCTCGTCCAGGCGGAGCCCGGCGGGGCGGAGGAGCTGCGCGCGAGCCTGGGCGCAGCGGCGGGTATGGAGGGGATCGATCTCCACGTGGAGCAGGCCACCACGCTGGACGGCGCGCTGGAGCGCCTGACCCGGGGCGGGATGGACGTGATCCTCCTGGACCTCTTCCTCCCCGACTCCGAGGGCCTCACCACTTTCGAGCGGACTTCGGCCTTCGCCCCCGACGTGCCCATCATCATCGTCACCGACGTGGTGGACGATCAGTTGGCGGTGAGCACGGTCCAGGGCGGCGCCCAGGACTATCTGGTTCGGTCGGAGATCCGCCCCGCGGTGCTGGGTCGGGCCATGCTCTACGCCATCGAGCGGCATCGGCTCCTGTCCGCCCTCCGGAGCCTGTCCCTCATCGACGACCTCACGGGGCTGTACAACCGGCGGGGGTTCACCGAGCTGGGGGAGCAGTACATGAAGCTGGCCTGGCGGTCGGGGAGGGCCATCACCCTGGTCTATCTCGACGTCGACCGCTTCAAGAGCATCAACGACACCCTGGGACACCTGGTGGGCGACCGGGCGCTCCGGCGGGTGGCCGACATTCTCAAGGCCACATTCCGCCGCTCCGACATCATCGCCCGCCTCGGCGGCGACGAGTTCGCCGTGCTGGCCCTGGAGACCACCGGCGAGCCCGCCGAGTGGCTCGCCCAGCGGCTCCGGGAGGGCGTGTCCATGCACAACGCCTCGAGCCGGGAACCCTTCCGCCTGGCCGCATCGGTGGGTGTGGCCCGCTCCATGGGCGAGCAGCGGGTGGATCTGGACGACCTCCTGGCCCAGGCCGATGCCGCCATGTACCGGGAGAAGCGGTCGAAGCAGAAGGCCGCCTACCTCTGACCCGGGCCCCCGCCCGGGGTCGGGATCCGCCCGGGGCCGGGCGTGTAACGAATTGACACTCCATGCCCGTGGCGTCAGCTTAACAGGCTGTTGCGGGTTTCTGGATTTCTCCACTGAACCACGTGGGCCGGCATGTTCAAATCGGTGCGGGGACGCCTCATCACGGTCGTGGTCATCGCCTTCGCGGCGATGTGGCAGTTGTATGCCAACTACCGTGACACGGGATCGCCCATCAAGCTGGGTCTGGACCTCCAGGGCGGGATGCATCTCGTCCTTGAAGTCGACGACTCCCTGGGCACCCTGACCCCCGAGGCACGGGAGGCGGGAATCGATCAGGCGGAGCAGGTGCTCCGCACGCGCATCGACGAGTTCGGGGTCGAGGAACCCCTCATCCAGAAGTCCGGCTCGGAGCGGATCATCGTCGAGCTGGCGGGGATCTCCGACCCGGAGCGCGCCCGGGACATCATCCAGCAGGCCGCCTTCCTCGAGTTCAAGCTCGTGGACGTGTCGGCTCTGAGCGAGCAGGAGCTGGCCCGGGTCGACCGGGCCCTGGTGACGTCGTTCGGCGTGGACTCCCTGGCCGCTCTGGGCCGGGACGTGGAGGCCCCCACCGGCGACCTGGAGAACATCCTCTTCGGCGGGGCCGACACCACGGCCGCCGCCGACTCCATGGCCGCCGATTCCACCGCCGCCGGCGACACCGAAGCCGAGCCCGCCGAGGCCGAGGCCCCCAACCTGAGGCCGTTCTCGTCGCTGCTCCGCATGGGCGACGCCCCGGGCACCTATCTGGTGGCCGAGGAAGACGTGGCCACGGCCCGACTGCTCCTGGCCTCCGAGTCCGGCCAGTCGTCGCTGCCCCGCAACATCTCCCTCCAGTGGGGCAACGAGGTGGATGCGGCGGCCGGGCGGAACTACCGCCGCCTCTACGTGCTCGTGGAAGAGGCGTTCATGACCGGGGAATACCTGGAGGACGCCCAGGCGCAGCGGGATCCCCAGTTCAACCAGGCCATCGTGAACTTCCAGTTCAACCGGGCCGGCGGACGCCTCTTCTCCCGCTTCACCGGGCAGAACGTGGGTGAGTACCTGGCCATCGTCCTGGACGGCGAGGTCATGAGCGCCCCGGTGATCCGGGACCGCATCGGGGCGTCGGGCCAGATCGAGATGGCCGGCGCTCCCCTGGAGGAAGCCCGGGACCTGGCCCTGGTGCTCCGGGCCGGTGCCCTCACCACCCCGCTGCGCATCATGGAGGAGCGGACCGTGGGGCCGTCGCTGGGGCAGGACTCCATCGACCAGGGGGAGATCGCCGGGATCGTGGGCATGATCCTGGTGCTGGGCATCATGGTGGGCTATTACCGCATGGCCGGCTTCCTCTCCATCGTGGCCCTCACCATCTACCTGATCCTGGTCATGGGCGGCATGGCGGGCATGGGGGCGACCCTCACCCTGCCGGGCATCGCGGGCCTGATCCTCTCGGTGGGAATGGCGGTGGACGCCAACGTGCTCATCTTCGAGCGCATACGAGAGGAACTGGCCGCGGGCAGGGCCACGCGCACGGCGGTGGACGAAGGGTTCGGACACGCCCTGTCGGCCATCGTCGACGCCAACGTCACGACCCTCATCACGGCCCTGATCCTCTTCCAGTTCGGAACGGGTCCGGTGCGAGGCTTCGCCGTGACGCTCTCCATCGGTATCGTCGCGTCGTTCTTCTCGGCGATTTACGTCACCCGGACCTTCTTCCTGCTCTACCTGCAGGGTAAGAAGGCGTCCGACCCCATCAGCATCTGACCGCCATGCGCCTCTTCGCCAACGCGAACTACACGTTCATCGACAAGCGCCGCACCGCGTACGTCATCTCGGCGATCGCCATCGTGGTGGGGCTGGGGGCCATGATGGCCAACATCGCCCTCATCGGCTCGTGGCAGAACTACGGGGTGGACTTCACCGGGGGCTCCCTGGTGCAGGTGCACTTCAACTCCGAGCGGGACGTGGGGGAGGTGCGGGACGCCCTGGGCGGGGTTTCGGGACCCGAAGTGACCCGCTTCGCCGGCGAGAACGAGTTCGTCATCCGGGCCCCCCTGGACGAGGGCGCGTCGGTGGACGCCGTCCGGACGTCCATCGAGGGGCAGCTCCAGGCCGCCTTCGGCGCCGGATCGTTCGAGATCTCCCGCACCGAGCTCGTGGGTCCGAAGATCGGGGCCGAACTCCAGCAGAAGGCGCTTTTCGCCATCCTGTTCTCGTTCGTCCTGACCCTGATCTACCTGGCGATCCGGTTCGAGCTGCGCTTCGGCATGGCCGCGGTCATCGCCACCATGCACGACATTCTCATCACCCTGGGCTTCCTGGCCCTCTTCCGGGTGGAGATCGCGCTGCCCACCGTGGCCGCCATCCTGACCATCGTGGGGTACTCGCTGAACGACACCATCGTGGTGTTCGACCGCATTCGCGAGAACATGGGCAAGAAGGGGGCGCGCAAGGTGGATCAGGTCGAACTCATCGACCGCTCCATCAACGAGACGCTGCCCCGGACCGTGCTCACGTCGGGCACCACCCTGGCGGTGCTGGTGGCCCTCCTCCTGGTGGGTCCGGCGGTGATCCGGGACTTCTCCACGGTGCTGATCCTCGGGGTCCTCATCGGGACGTATTCGTCGATCTTCGTGGCCTCGCCGGCGCTGGTGGAGATCCGCAAGCGCATGGGCGACGGCGGCGACCGGGAACGCGCGCGGAAGCGGCGGGCCCGGGCCGCCTCGGTCTGACCGGGCCGCCGGTCCGGCTGGGCCGCCGGCATGCTCTTCGACAGCCACTGCCACCTCACGGCCGACGCCTTCGACGACGATCGTGAGGCGACCCTCACCCGGGCCCGGGAGGCCGGGGTGACGCGCCTGGTGACCATCGCGTCCGACGCCGACGACGCCGAGGCGGCCCTGGAGTGGGCGCGGCCCCGGGACGGCGTCTGGTCCACGGCGGGGGTCCACCCCCACGAGGCCGCCAAGGCCACCCCCGAGGCCCTGGCCCGGGTTCGGGCTCTCCTGGACGATCCCGGCGTGGTGGCGGTGGGGGAGTGCGGGTTGGACTTCCACTACGACCACGCCCCCCGGGGCGTGCAGTTCGCCGCCTTCCGGGCCCAGGTGGCCCTGGCGGCCGAGACGGGCCTTCCCCTGGTGGTCCACTGCCGGGACGCCGACGACGAGATGGGGGCCGAGTTCGACGCCGGCGCGGCGGAGGTGACGGGGGTGCTGCACTGCTTCACCGGGGGCGACGCCCTGCTGGATCGGGCGCTGGACGCCGGGTGGTACGTGTCGTTCAGCGGCATCGTGACCTTCAAGCGATTCCAGGGGGCCGAGCAGGTCCGCCGGGTCCCGGCTTCCCGGCTCCTGGTGGAGACCGACGCCCCCTATCTGGCGCCCGTGCCCCTCCGGGGCCGACGCAACGAGCCCGCCTTCGTGGCCCACACCGCCGAGGTGGTGGCTCGCATGCGCGGACTCGACCTCGGTGAACTGGCGGCCCTCACGGCGGCCAACGCCGCCCGCTTCTACGGGCTGCCCGACACCGGCACGGGCCCATGACCCGGCGGATCCGGGTGCTCCCCGACGCCGTGGCCAACCAGATCGCCGCAGGCGAGGTGGTGGAGCGCCCGGCCTCGGTGGTGAAGGAACTTGTGGAAAACGCCCTGGACGCCGGGGCGAGCCGCGTGGACGTGGAGATCGAGGCCGGGGGCAAACGCCGCATCCGGGTGGCCGACGACGGCCACGGCATGGTGCGGGCCGACGCGATCCTCTGTCTGGACCGCCACGCCACGAGCAAGATCGAGGCGGCCGCCGACCTCCGGGGCATCCGGAGCTTCGGGTTCCGGGGCGAAGCCCTTCCCAGCATCGCGGCCGTGTCCCGACTCCGCATCGAGACCCGGGGCGACGACGAGGTGGGCACGGCGATCCGGGCCACCGGGGGCCGGATTCTCGACGTGACCGATCTGGCCCGGCGTCGGGGCACCACGGTGGAGGTCCAGGGCCTCTTCTTCAACGCGCCGGCCCGGAGTCGCTTCCTGAAGTCGGCGGCCGCCGAGGCCCGGGCCGTGTCGGAGGTGCTCACCTCCCTGGCTCTGGCTCATCCCGAGGCGACCCTCCGCCTCGTCTCCGGCGACCGCACCCTCCTGGACCTCCGGGGCACCGACGACATGCGGGAGCGGGTGGCGGCCCTCTGGGGCGACGACGCCGCCGAGACCCTGATCCCCGTCTACCTGCCCCTGGGGGGCACGGTGGTGAAGGGGCTCGTCCAGCGCCCCGACGCCGCCCGGCCGGGGCTGCGCCGGGCCCACCTCTTCGTGGAGGCCCGTCCCTTTCGCGAGCCCGCCCTCATCAAGGCCGCGGAACGGGGCTACCGCACCACCATCCCGTCGGGGGCCCGGCCCTGGATGTTCCTCCATCTCGAGGTGCCCCTGGGCTCGGTGGACGTGAACGTCCATCCCGCCAAGGCCGAGGTGCGGTTCCGGGATCGGGGGGCGGTGGAGGAAGCGGTGGAAGCCGCCGTGCGGGCCGCCCTGGCCGACGCCGCCAGCGCGGCTCCCGTGGGCCGTTCCGCCCCGGTCCAGGCCCCGGCGGTGCGGGAGCGGGGGCCCGACGCCGCCGGCGCCCACGACGGGGCCCGGGACCGGCGCCCGTCGCCGCCGCTGGAGGGCCAGATGGCCCTCTTCGTCTCGGGCCCGGCTCCGGGCGACCCGGCCCCGCCCGCCGAAGGTGAGCCGGCCCCCCACCTCGAGGCGCTCCCCATGGGTCGGCCTCGCCTCACCCAGTTCCACCGCCAGTGGATCGTGGCCGAAGCCCGGGAGGGGCTCCTCATCATCGATCAGCACTCGGCCCACGAACGGGTGTTGTTCGAGCGGCTCATGAAGGCCTACGGCGAGGGGGGAGCCGAGGCCCAGCGTCTGCTCTTTCCCCTGACCCTGCGCCTCACACCCGACGAACTCCACGAGGTGGACCAGGTCCGGGGCCTCCTGGCCCGGGCGGGATTCGAGATCGACCTCTTCGGCGCCGACACCGTCATCGTCCACACGGTGCCCGATCCCCATCCGTGGTTCGACGCCGAGCGGTGCATCCGGGAGATGATCGGCGAACTCACCGCCGGCACCAGCGATCTCATGCGCGCCGCCCGGAACCAGCACGAACGCATCGCCATGACCTTCGCCTGCAAGGGCGCCATCAAGGCGGGACAGACCCTCTCCGACGCCGAGATGCAGGAGCTCTTCGACGCCCTCTTCGCCACCGAACTTCCGTGGCACGACGTCCACGGGCGGCCCACGGTGGTGCGGCTGTCCAACGCCGAACTGGAGCGCAAGTTCGGGCGATGAAGCCCCGCGCCCTGGCCCTCACCGGGCCCACGACCTCGGGAAAGACGTCCCTGGGCCTGGCCCTGGCCCGGCGGTTGGGCGGCGAGATCATCTCCATGGACTCCCGCCAGGTGTACCGGGGCATGGACATCGGCACCGACAAGGTCACGGCCCGGGAGCGGGCGGGGGTGCCCCACTACGGCCTCGACCTGGTGGACCCCGATGAACGCTACTCGGCGGGCCGGTACGCCCGGGAGGTTCGCCGGTGGATTCCCGAGATCGAGGCCCGGGGCCACCTGCCCCTCCTGGTGGGGGGAACGGGCTTCTTCCTCAGGGCGGTCCTGGAGCCCATCTTCCGGGAACCGCCCCTGGATCCGGCGCGCCGCCTGGCCCTGCGGGCGGTGCTGGGGCGCGTTCCCCTCGACGGGCTGGCCCGGTGGCTGGAGCGGCTGGACCCGGAGCGGGCGCCGCTGGCGATGGCCGGGGGACGGCAGCGGGTGGAGCGCACCCTCGAGGTCCCGCTCCTCACGGGTCGCTCCCTGTCGTGGTGGCACCGGGAGGCCCCGGCCGACGGGCCCGCCGTACCCTGTCTGGTGGTGTGCCTGCGCTGCCCCCGGGAGGAACTGGACCGCCGCATCGACGCCCGGGTGTCCCGCATGGTGGAACGGGGGTTCCTGGACGAGGTACGGGGGCTCGTGGAGGCGGGGTACGGGCCCGACGACCCGGGAATGAGCGGGACCGGGTACCGGGAGGTGGCCGCCGCCCTCCGGGGCGAGATGACCCTCGACGAGGCCCTGGACGAGATGCGGCGTCAGACCCGGCGCTACGCCCGCCGACAGCTCACCTGGTTCCGGAACCAGCTCCCCGATACGACCCTGGTGCTCGACGTGGCGCTGGGGCGGGACGCCCTCCTGGACCGCATCGAAACCGCCTGGCGCGACGCCGGGGAATCCTCCACGACGACCGAGACTGGGCCATGACTGTCTGGGAAGCGCTGATCCTGGGGTTCGTCCAGGGCGCCACCGAGTTTCTTCCCGTGTCGAGTTCGGGCCATCTGGTGGTGGCCCAGGAACTCCTGGACATCCACGTGGAGGGAGTGCTCTTCGAGGTGGCGGTCCACGTGGCCACCCTCCTCTCCATCGCCCTGGTCTACCGCCGCCGCATCGTGGATCTGGTGGTGGGCATGGTGCGGCGGGAGAGCGACGCCTGGGGATACGTGGGACTCCTGGTGGCCGCCACGGTCCCCGCGGCGATCCTGGGGCTGGCCTTCGAAGACCGCCTGGAGGCCCTCTTCGACGACCCGGTGGTGCCCGGCGTGGCGTTCCTGGTGACGGGCGCGGTGTTGTGGTCGTCCAGGGCGGCCCTGGCCCGGGACCCGTCCCGCAAACCGTGGCTCACGGCGGCCATCCTCATCGGCTTCGCCCAGGCCTTCGCCCTCGTCCCGGGCATCAGCCGGTCCGGGAGCACGGTGGTGGCCGCACTCTGGCTGGGCGTGGCCCCCGCCGAGGCGGCCGCCTTCTCGTTTCTCATGGCCCTTCCGGCCATCTCGGGTGCGGCGGTGCTCCAGATTCCCGACGTGATGGCGGGTCCGGTGGACATCACCACGGCGGCCCTCCTCACCGGCGGGGTGGCGGCGGCCGTCACGGGGGTCCTGGCCATCAAGACCTTCGTGGAGATGCTCCGCCGCAAGGCCTTCCACCAGTTCGCCGTCTACGTGTGGCTCCTGGGGGCCGCCTTCCTCGCATGGGTGCTCCTGGGATGACCGAGCTCGACCGCCTGGTGGCCCGGGCCCTGGACGAAGACGTGGGCACGGGCGACGTCACCACGGCGTGGACCGTCCCCGCCCAGGCCCGGGGCCGGGCCGAGATCCGGGCCAAGGCCCCTCTCGTGGTGGCGGGGCTGGATCCGGCGATCCGGGTGTTCGGGGCGGTGGACCCGGAACTGGTGCTGGAGATCGACGTGGACGACGGCGCTCCCCGGGCCCCGGGAGAGCGGGTTCTGGCCGTGGACGGCCGTCTGGCGTCGATCCTCACCGCCGAGCGCACCGCCCTCAATTTCCTGGGACGCCTCTCGGGCATCGCCACCCTGACCCGGAGGTTCGTGGCGGCGGTGGAGGGCACGGGGGCCCGGGTCATCGACACCCGGAAGACCACGCCGGGATGGCGGGCCCTGGAGAAGGCCGCGGTCCGGGCCGGGGGCGGCACGAACCATCGCCTGGGGCTCCACGACATGGTCCTGGTGAAGGAGAACCACATCGCTTCGGCCGGAGGGCTGGAGGCGGCGGTGGCAGCCGTGGCGTCCCACAACGCGCAGGGACTCCCGGTGGAGGTGGAGGTCCGGAATCTCGGGGAGCTCGAACGGGCCCTCACCCTGGGGGTCGAGCGGATCCTCCTGGACAACATGGATCCCGACACGTTGCGCGAGGCCGTGGCCCGGACCCGGGCCCACCCCGGCGGGGGTGCCGTCCTCGAGGCGTCGGGCAACGTGACCCTGGAGACGGTGGCCACCGTGGCCGGCACCGGCGTCGATCTGGTGAGCGTGGGGGCCCTGACCCATTCGGCGCCGGTGGCGGATCTCTCCCTCGTGGTGGTGGAGCGTCGTTCCGGGCCCGTCTCCGGATCGGCCTGAGGCGGCGCCCGTGGACCCCCTCACCCACTGGGAAGGCGAGCCGGTGTCGGTGCGGGAGGCCGTGTGGGGCATCCCTCGCCTGGAGGCCTGGGCCCAGCTCCCGTCCACCAACGACCGGGGGCGACGCCTGGCCCTGGACGGGGCGCCGGCCTGGACGGTGGTGGTGGCCGGGCGGCAGACCGCGGGGCGGGGGAGGGCGGGCCGCCCGTGGCAGTCCGACGACGGGGCCGGGCTGTGGGCCTCGGTGATCCTGCGCCCCCGCTCCCCGGCCCAGGGCGGCCTTCTTCCCCTCCTCACCGGGGTGGCCCTGGCCCGTGCCCTGGAGGCCGATCCGTCCGCCCCGGGGCCGGGAGTGGGACTGAAGTGGCCCAACGACGTCTGGATCGCCGGCCGGAAGGTGGCGGGCGTGCTCTGTGAAGCGGCGGCCGCGGCGGTGGTGGTAGGGGTGGGGGTCAACCTCCGCACCCCACCCGGCGGCTTCGCCCCGGGTCACGCCGCCCGGTCGGGAAGCCTGGAGGCCCTCTCGGGCCGACCCTGGTCCGGGGCCCGGGTCCTGGGCGCCCTGATCCGGGAACTGCGCCCCCTGCTGGATCCGCCCCGGCTTCGCTTCGACGGACCGCTGGCGCGAGCCTGGGGGGAGCGGGACATTCTCCTGGGGCGACCGGTCCGGGTGGGTCCGGTCCAGGGCATCGCCCGGGGCGTGGATCCCGACGGCTCCCTCCGGGTCGAACGGCCCGACGGGACCCTCACCCCCGTGCGGGCCGGCCGCGTGGAGTGGACGCCCCCCGACGGCCCGGCCCCTGGCGCCGCGGCCTCCAACGACGGAACCGAGGAGTGACCATGCAGTTGGTGCTGGACGTGGGAAACACCGAGACGGTGGTGGGCGCCGTGGCCGGGCGCGATGAGGTCCGGGGACACTGGCGCATCTCCACCCAGGTGCCTCGCACCGCCGACGAATACACCTACCTCCTCCGGGGCATGCTCCGGGACTCGGGATTCGGCGACGTGCCGTTCCGCAGGGCCGTGCTCGGCTCGGTGGTGCCCGCGGCCAACGACGTCCTGGTGCCTACCCTGGAGCGCCTGGTGGAGGGGGGCGTCCTCACGGTGGATGCCACCTCCGACCTCCCCATCCGCCTCGAGGTCGACGAGCCCCGATCCGTGGGCGCCGACCGGGTCGTGAACACCCTGGCGGCCCGGGAGATGTACGGCCGGGACACCATCGCCGTGGATCTGGGCACCGCCACCACCTACGACTGCATCACCGCCGACGGGGTGTTCGTGGGGGGCGTCATCGCCCCGGGGGTGTCGGCGGGGCTGGAGTGGCTGGGCCGCCGCACGGCCAAGCTGCCCCGGGTCGAGTTCCTGCCCCCCGACACCGTCATCGGCACCCGCACCGAAACCTGCATCCGGAGTGGGATCTTCTACGGCGTCATCGACGGCATCGACGGCATGGTGGAGCGGATCCGGGCCGAGTGGGGGCGCCCCGACGCCCTGGTGGTGGCCACGGGCGGCTACGCGCCCCTGGTGGGCCCCCATACCCGCACCGTGGAGACGGTGGAGCCGTTCCTGACCCTCTACGGCCTGGCCATCGCCGGGGAGTTGCTGGGCGCCTGACGACCCGGCCGACCCTTCAGGGCCCGGCGGGCGCCGGGGCCCGGGCGGTGTCCCGCAATCGGCGGCCGTACCACCGGATCCATCCGTTGCTCCACCCCAGCATACGGGCGTTGCGCACGATGGCCGTCACGTCGGCGCGTCCGATCTTGGTCTCCTCGCGGAACACCCGGGGGTTGGACCGGGAGATGGCCAGGGTGCGCACGGCGAAGAGGTAGGGCAGGAGGCAGAAGAGGCGCACCCCGTGGCGGCGCCGGGGCAGCACGGCCAGGTACCGGCGCGCCGCCTCCAGATGCCCTTCGGCCTTGTCCACCAGGCGGTCCAGGATCGCCCGCTCCACGGCGGGGTCCTCCACCGAGCCCTCCAGGAGGGCCACGGGGTCGGGAGCCCCGGCGGGCACGAACGAGCGGGGCACGAACACCCACCCCCGCTCCCAGTCGCCGTGGAGTCCCCGGATCACGTTCACCGTCTGGAGCGCCAGTCCGAACTCCCGTCCCAACCCCATCATGCGCTCGTGGGACCGGGCCACCGCCGGCAGGTCCAGGGCGAAGAGGTCGGTGAGGAGCCACCCCACCCGGCCCGCCACCTCGTGCATGTAGTCGTCCAGCGCCGCCTCGTCGGCGATGTCGGGCCCTCGCCGCACCCATCGGGCCATGCCGTCGGTGGAGTCGGCGGTGTGGCGCACGATGACGTCCCGGGCCCCGGGCCGCATGGCCTCCAGCGCCTCGTGCACCCGGGCCGCGTTGCGGGCCACCAGGGCGTCGGGGGTGTCGTCGTCCACCCCCACCAGGCGGTCCACCAGCGCGCCCCCGGGGGCGTCGCCCCGGAGAGCCCGGGCCCACGACTCCAGGAGGGGCACCTTCTCGTCCGGCGTCATGGACTCGTTGTCCTCCAGGTAATCCGACACCCGGAGCACCAGGTAGGCCACCTCGATCTCCGAGCGCAGGGGCTCGGGAAGGAGGTCGATGCCCAGGGCGAAGGTCCGGCTCGCCGCGTGGAGCAGTTCGTTGAGGGTGGGGGACTCGGGCATGGCCCGAAAGGTAGCGGATCGGGGCCGTGGCGCACCCCCGGGGCGGCGGCGCCGGGGAGAGGCGCCGACAGGGGTGGGCGCCGGGCCCCCGGATCACCGGATGTGCCCGTGGGGCAAGGGATACGCCCCTGTTACCCCGACCCCGGCCCCCGGCTTGACACGGCCCGTCACCCCTCTATCATTCAGACGGCTGTTAGCACTCCCATGTCTTGAGTGCTAACAGGAGTCCTCGATCAACATCCACACCATCTCTGTCTCAGGAGGCAGGCGATATGGCTACTTCCGCTGCGACGAAGATCCAGCCGCTCGCGGACCGCGTCGTCGTGAAGCCCCTGGAGGAGGCCGAGCAGATGCGCGGCAACCTCTACATCCCCGACACGGCCAAGGAAAAGCCCCAGCAGGGCGAGGTCGTGGCTCTCGGGCCGGGCAAGATCGCCGACAACGGCGACCGCGTGGCCCCGGAGCTCGAAGTGGGCAACCGGGTGCTCTACGGCAAGTACAGCGGCACCGAGGTCACCGTCGCCGGGGAGGAGTACCTGATCCTCCGCGAGTCCGACGTCCTCGCCGTTCTGAAGTGACGATCCGCGACCTCATCGCACACGTGTAAACAGGAGTCGATACATGGCTGCCAAGGAACTCGATTTCGACATCGAGGCCCGCACCCGGCTGAAGGCGGGCGTCGACAAGCTCGCCCGGGCCGTGAAGGTCACCCTCGGTCCCAAGGGCCGGAACGTGGTCCTCGACCGCAAGTTCGGTTCTCCCACGGTCACCAAGGACGGCGTGTCCGTGGCCAAGGAGATCGAGCTGGAAGATCCGGTGGAGAACATGGGCGCCCAGATGGTCAAGGAGGTCGCCACCAAGACCTCCGACCTGGCCGGTGACGGAACCACCACCGCCACGGTGCTCGCCCAGGCCATCTTCGGAGAGGGCCTGAAGAACGTCACCGCCGGTGCCAACCCCATGGGCATCAAGCGCGGCATCGACAAGGCCGTCGAGCGGGTGGTGGAGGAGCTCCAGAAGATCTCCTCCGACACCAAGGGCAAGAAGGAGATCGCCCAGGTCGGCGCCATCTCGGCCAACAACGACGCCGAGATCGGTGACCTCATCGCCGACGCCATGGAGAAGGTGGGCAAGGACGGCGTCATCACGGTCGAGGAGGCCCGGGGCCTCGAGACCACCCTCGACACCGTCGAGGGCATGCAGTTCGACCGGGGCTACCTCTCGCCCTACTTCGTGACCGATCCGGAGCGCATGGAGGCGGTCCTCGAGGACCCCATGATCCTCATCCACGACAAGAAGGTGTCGTCGATGAAGGACCTGCTCCCGATCCTGGAGAAGGTCGCCCAGATGGGCCGTCCCCTCCTGATCATCGCCGAGGACGTGGAGGGCGAGGCCCTGGCCACCCTGGTGGTGAACAAGCTCCGGGGCACCCTGAAGGTCTGCGCCGTGAAGGCGCCCGGCTTCGGTGACCGCCGCAAGGCCATGCTCCAGGACATCGCGATCCTGACGGGCGGCCAGGTCATCTCCGAAGAGGTGGGCTTCAAGCTCGAGAACACCGTGGTCAGCGACCTCGGCTCGGCGAAGCGTGTGGTCATCGACAAGGACAACACCACGCTGGTCGACGGCGCCGGCGAGGGCGACAAGATCAAGGGTCGGATCGACGAGATCCGGGTCGCCATCGACAAGAGCACCTCGGACTATGACCGGGAGAAGCTCCAGGAGCGTCTGGCCAAGCTGTCCGGCGGTGTGGCCGTGATCAACGTCGGTGCGGCCACCGAGACCGAGATGAAGGAAAAGAAGGCCCGCGTGGAGGACGCTCTCCATGCGACCCGGGCCGCCGTGGAAGAGGGCATCGTGCCCGGCGGCGGCGTGGCTCTGCTCCGGGCCCAGAAGGCCCTGGGGGACTACAAGCTCGACCGTGAGGACGAGCAGGTGGGCGTGGACATCCTGCGCCGCGCCCTGGAGGCCCCGATCCGGCAGATCGCCACGAACGCCGGCGCCGAGGGCTCCATCATCGTGGAGAAGGTCCGGGAGGCGAAGGACGCCAACTTCGGCTACAACGCCCTCACCGGCGAGTACGAGGACCTGGTGGACGCCGGCGTCATCGACCCCACCAAGGTCGTGCGCACCGCGCTCCAGAATGCGTCGTCCATCGCGGGCCTGCTTCTCACCACCGAGGCGGTGGTGGTGGAGCAGCCCGAAGACGAGCCTGCGGGCGGCGGCGGGGGCGGTATGCCCGGCGGCATGGGCGGCATGTACTGAGCCCGAGCCTCGCCCGCGCCGGCTCCGGCCGGCCCTCGAGGTCACACCGACGCCCGGTCCCCGTTCGCGGGGGCCGGGCGTTCGGCGTTCAGGGCCCTCCGCCCGCCGTCGGGCCCCGCACGGGCCGGCCCGGGAACCGGGCGTCCAGGATCGCCCCATCCCGCAGGACCGGGACGCCCGCGACCACCACGGCGTCGATCCCGGCCGAGGGAAGGGTGGGTTGGGCGTAGGTCGCCCGATCCAGAACGGTCTCCGCGTCGAAGACGACGATGTCCGCGTCGGCCCCGGGTTGGAGCCGGCCCTTTCGCGCCATGTCCGGCACCCGTTCCTCGAGATACCGGGCCGGTTCGAGGCTCAGCTTGCGCACGGCCTCCATCAGGGTCAGGACGCCTTCGTCGCGCACGTACCGCCCCAGCACCCGGGCGTTCGTGCCCGCCACCCGGGGGTGGGTCCGTCCCGAGTCCCACGCACCGTCGCTGGCGATCATGGCCAGGGGGTGGGCCAGGCACTCCCGCACCGCCCGCTCGCGGCTCGCCGGGTCTTCGGGGTGGTAGATCACGAGGCCACCCTCCGCACGGTACCGGGCGTAGGACTCGCGGGTCAGGCGCTCCCCGGTGGGCGGCCATTCCATGCGCTGGAATCGCTCGTCGGGCCACGTTCTCCACGCCTCCGGATCGCCCCGATCGATGAAGGTGGCGGACGCGAGGTAGGGGTAGCAGTCGGTCCCCACCCTCAGGCCGCGCGCCCGAGCGCCTTCGAACAGGGTCAGCGCCTCCCCCGTGAACCCGCCGTGCATGCTCTGGAGGTGACTCAGGTGGACGGCGGTGCCCGTGACGGCGGCTGTGGCGATGATCTCGTAGATGTCGCCCCACTCCCGGACGGGGTGGAAGTCGCGGCCGTGGAGGTGAGACGGAGCGCCGTGGTCGGCGGCCAGCCGGACCATGCGAAGGATCTCGCTATGGGTGGCGCCCGGCGTGTACTGGACACCGAACGACACCGCAAGGGCGCCGGCCTCCAGCCCCCTCTCCACGAGGATCGCGAGGGTGTCGAGTTCCTCGGCGTCGAGGGCGCGGTCATCGAGCTCCGGCTGGACCCGCACCGTGTTGAGCCCGGGCCAGTCGGGCATGCCGAGATGGAGCTCGACGGTCGTGTCGCCTGCGGCGATCCGGCGAAGCGTCTGATGGTCCACCGCGGTGCCGTAGTGGGCGATGGCGGTTCCGGCGAGCCCTTCGTAGTAGGCCGGGACGTCGACCGCTCCTCCCTCCAGCATGAGCACGGTGGTGGTGCCGTCGGCGACCCGCAGGCGGAAGAGGGCGTCGCCGTGCTGGTAGGTGTTGAGGTCGATGAACCCGGGGGCCACGACGAGCCCATCGGCCGCGAGGGTATCCAGGCCTTCCAGCGGCGACCCGGAGATGGCTGCGATGGCGCCGTCCCGGATCCCCACGTGCCGGACGGCGTCCAAACCCGTTTCCGGGTCGAGAACCCGGCCTCCCTCGACTACCAGGTCGAAGGCCCCGGGGTCGACCGGCGCCGTGCACCCGGCCACGGACAGGGCGGATACCAGGGCTGCGAGGCCTCGGGCGGGGAGGGGGGCGAGTGCTCGACCCCTCGGGAGCGGGCGCCGGTTCATGGACGGCATTGTAGCCCCGCCCACCCGACGGGCAAGCCTCCCACGACCCGGTGCGGGCCGAACCTCAGACGAGCCGGTTGACGATGAAGGCCCCGATCCAGGCCAGGGCCAGCATGTACGAGAACTGCAGGATCGGCCACTTCCACCCGGCGGTCTCCCGGCGCATCACGGCAACCGTGGAGAGGCACTGGAGGGCGAAGGCGAAGAAGACGAGGAGCGCCAGCGCTCCCCCCAGGTCGAGCTGCTCCTGGAGGGCTTCCTGGAGTTCAAGGGAATCCTCCCCGGCATCGTCCACGCCGGCGAGGGTGCCCAGGGTGCCCACGATGACCTCCCGGGCCGCCAGCGACGAGATCAGCCCGATGCCGATCTTCCAGTCGAAGCCCAGGGGCGCGATGACGGGCTCCACCACCTGGCCCGCCCGCCCCAGGACACTCTCCTCGATGGGCGGGGCCGCCCCGTTCTGGGCCGGCACCTGGGTGAGGACCCACAGCACCACGGTGACGCCGAGAATGATCCGCCCGGCCCGGCGAAGGAAGATGCGGGTGCGCTCCAGGAGACGGAGTCCCAGGGACCGCAGCGACGGAATGCGGTACGAGGGCAGTTCCATGACGAACGCGCTGGGCTCGCCCCGGAGCAGGGTGCGCTTCAGGATCCAGGCCGTGACGATGGCGGCCAACGCCCCCAGGAGATAGAGGCCCAGGAGGGTGGCGGCCCGGGCCCCGAGGAACGGCCCCAGGATCGGGCCCTCGGGAATGAAGGCCGCGATGAGGAGGGCGTAGACGGGGAGTCGGGCCGAGCAGGTCATGAACGGCGCCACGAAGATCGTGGCCAGCCGGTCCCGTTCGTCTTCCACGGTCCGGGCCGACAGAATCGCCGGGATGGCGCAGGCGTAGGCCGACAGGAGGGGGAGGAAGGCCCGGCCCTGGAGTCCCACGCGATACATGAGCCGGTCGGCGATGACCGCGGCCCGGGCCATGTAGCCCGAATCCTCCAGGATTCCCAGGAAGAGGAACAGGATCAGGATCTGGGGCAGGAACACGAGCACCGACCCCACCCCGGCCCACACGCCGTCCACCAGGAGGCTCCGGACCCACCCGTCGGGGAGCGCACCCCCGATCCATCCCCCCGACGTGGCCACGAGCCACTCCACCCCGTCCATGAGGGGGGTCGCCCAGGTGAAGATGGCCTGGAAGACCAGGAGCACCACGGCCAGGAAGGTCAGGGGGCCGAACACCCGGTGCAGCAGCACCGAGTCCAGCCGTTCGGTGAGGCGCGAGGGGCCGGCCCGCCGATATCCGGCCAGGGCCGTGACCCGCTCCACGTGCCGGCGCCTCCGGGCGAAGGCGTCCACCGTGGGCAGGGCCACGCCCCGGGCCGGGGTGTTGGAGACGGCGGGGGAGGGGCGTTCGGGGAGGGGCCCCCGCTGGTGCACGTGGTGGAGGAAGGTGTGGACCCGGTCCAGTCCCCGACCCGTTCGGGCCGCGGCGCGCACCACGTCCACCTCCAGTTCCCGGGCCAGGACCCGTTCGTCCAGGTCGCCGCCCCGCCGCTCCAGCTCGTCGGCCATGTTGAGGACGAGGAGCGTCGGCACGCCCACCTCCAGGATGGGCTCGCACAACATGAGCTGGGCCTCCAGCCGGGTCACGTCCACGATGAGGACGATGGCGTCGGGCGAGGGGAGGCCCGTGCGGCCTTCCAGCACGTCCCGGGTCACCCGCTCGTCCAGGGTGCGGGCCGAGAAGCCGTTCACCCCCGGGAGATCCACCAGGTCGAGTTCGGCGCCCCCGTCCAGGACGATCCGGCCCACGTGTTTCTCCACCGTGACCCCGGGGTAGTTCGCCACCTTCTGGCGCAACCCGGTGAGACGGTTGAAGAGGGTGGATTTGCCCGAATTGGGCGGCCCCACCAGGGCCACCAGGGGGCGGCGCCCGGGGGGAACCGGCGCCGCGGCGGACGCGGCGTCGAGGGGGGAGGTGGGGGGCACGGCGGAGGAGAGGGGGTGGGGCGGTGCGTCAGAGGTCCGGGTCCGTGAGCCGCCGGACGCAGATGCAGCCGGCCATTTCCCGGCGGAGCGCCAGAAGGGAGCCGTCGATGCTCACGATGGGATCGCCCGAAGGGGAGCGGCGCACGGGGCACACCGAGCAGCCCGGGAGCATGCCCCGCTCCAGGAGGGACTCCACCTGACCGGCCGGGAGGTCGAACCGGACCAGCTCCACCGTCTCCCGCAGGGGGATGTCGGCGAGGCGGAGGTCTCCGGGAACTTCGGAGACCACGGGAAGCTTCCGTTCCGCGTCGGGTTTGTCGGACATGGCGAGGCCGGTGAGATGAGAATCACTCTCATCTGCAAGATACACCGCCCGGTCGGGGGCGAAAGACCCGGCGGGGGCGCCGTGGGTTGGACCGGCCGGGGCACTGCCATACCTTTCACACCTCGGGCCGGTCCACACGTAGGTGGAGCGGCGTTCACCGAATCGACGAGCAGGGTTCCATGAGCAGCGACGCCTCCGCCCACGCCCCCGTGCGGGCGATTCTCCCCGACGGTTCCTCGAAGGACCTCCCCCCCGGATCCACCGCCGGCGACGTGGCCGCCGCCATCGGCCCCGGCCTGGCCAAGGCCGCCGTGGCCGCCGTGGTGGACGGCGAGGTGGTGGACCTCATGCGCCCCCTGGAGGGCGAGGTCCAGTTGAAGATCCTCACCGAACGCGATCCCGAGGCCCTGGCCGTGCTCCGCCACTCGGCGGCCCACGTCCTGGCCACCGCGGTCCGGGCGCTGCGGCCCGGAGCGGGCATCGGCTTCGGCCCGGCCATCGACGAGGGGTTCTACTACGACTTCGAGGTCGACGAACCCTTCACCCCCGACGACCTGGAGCGCTTCCAGGAGGAGATGGCCCGGGTCATCGACGAGGATCAGGCCTTCGAGCGACGTCGGGTCACCCGAAACGAGGCGCGGGACCTCTTCGCCGACGATCCCCTCAAGCTCGAACGTCTCGAGGAGTTCGACGAGGACGAGGTCATCACGGTCTACCGCAACGGTCCGTTCCTGGATCTGTGCCGGGGTCCCCACGTGCCCAGCACCGGGCGCCTGGCCAACTACCGGCTGTTGAGCGCCGCCGGCGCGTACTGGCGGGGCGACGAACGGCGCCAGATGCTCCAGCGCATCTACGGTACGGCGTTCTTCAAGCAGGCCGATCTCGCCACCCACCTCGAGCGGCTCGAGGAGGCGAAGAAGCGCGACCATCGCACTCTGGGACGGGAACTCGGGCTCTTCAGCACCGACAACCGGGTGGGGGCGGGGCTGATCCTCTGGCACCCGCCCGGCGCCGTGGTGCGCATGGAGATCGAGAACTACGAGCGGGAACTGATCCTCCGCCACGGCTACGACCTGGTCTACACGCCCCACGTGGTGAGCGAGCGCCTCTTCGAGATCTCCGGCCACCTCGAGAACTTCGCCGAGAACATGTTCGGGGCCATGGAGGTGGAGGGCGGTCGCTACCGCCCCAAGCCCATGAACTGCCCGGGCCACATCGCCATCTACCAGGCCGGCCAGCACTCCTACCGGGACCTTCCGATCCGGATGGCCGAGTTCGGTACGGTCTACCGATACGAGCGCAGCGGCGTGCTCCACGGCATGCTCCGGGTCCGGGGCTTCACCCAGGACGACGCCCACGTGTTCTGCACCGGCGATCAGGTGGGGAACGAGATCGAGCGGCTCCTGGACCTGGTGGACGAGATGCTGGCCACCTTCGGGTATCCCTACACCATCGAACTCGCCACCAAGCCCGAGAAGGCCCTGGGCACCGACGAGGAGTGGGAGCGGGCCATCGCGGTCCTGGCCGACACGCTGGACGCCCGGGGCGTGCCCTACACCCTGGACGAGGGGGGCGGCGCCTTCTACGGGCCCAAGCTCGACTTCAAGCTCATCGACGCCATCGGGCGGAAGTGGCAGGGCCCCACGGTCCAGCTCGACTTCAACCTCCCGGAGCGGTTCGGCCTGGAGTACGTGGGTGAGGACAACGAACGCCACCGGCCCTTCATGCTGCACCGGGTGCTTGTGGGGTCCATGGAGCGGTTCGTGGGCGGGCTCATCGAACACTACGCCGGGGCGTTCCCCGTCTGGCTCGCCCCGGAGCAGGTGCGGGTGCTCCCCATCTCCGAGCAGTGGGTCGAGAGCGCCCAGGACCTGGTCGCCCTCCTGAAGTCCCGGGGAATCCGGGCCGCCCTCCACGACCGGGACACCCTCTCCTACCGCATCCGGGACGCCGAGATGATGAAGGTGCCCTACATGGCCGTGGTGGGAGAGCGGGAGGCCGAGGCCGGGACGGTGGCCGTGCGACGCCGGGGCGGGGGCCGGAAGCAGGAGATCATGGACCGGGAGGCCTTCGCCGCCCTGGTCCGGGACAAGATCGACACCCGTGCGCTGGAACTCGCCCAGGAGCCGGGCGAGGGGTGAGGATCCGGGGGCTCGGGGTCGCGGCGGCTCTGGCGGGACTCGTGGGGCCGGTGTCGGCCCAGGACTTCACGGCCGAGGTCCGCCCTCGCTTCGAGGTCCGGGCCTTCGACGGCGATACGGATTCGTTCACCGCCATGCGCACCCGGTTCGGCGTGGCGTGGGCGTTCGACACGCCGGGCACTCTGTTCATCCAGGTCCAGGACGTGCGGCGGTGGGGCACCGATCCGGGCGATGCGTCGGCCGAGGTGTTCGACCTCCACCAGGGCTGGTTGGAGTTGGGGGCGCGGGGGGAGAGCAACTTCTGGCTCCGGGCCGGTCGACAGGAGATGAGCCTGGGGACCCGCCGTCTCGTCGCCGCGCCGCCGTGGTCTCATGCGAGTCGGAGCTTCGACGCCGCCCGGATGGCGCTGCGGATCGGCTCCCGGGCGTTGCTCGAAGGCTTCAGCGCCATCCTGCCCGACGACGCCTCCTTTTCCGGGCTCTGGCTCGAGGGGAGTGGCGGCCCCCTGGACCGGGGCGCGGCCTTCGCCTTCTTCGAGTACGACAACCGGATGGGGACGGCGGATCGCACCACCGTGGGGGCGGAGGCCCTCCTCGCCCTGGGGCCGTTCGACCTCCAGCTCGAAGGCTCGATCCAGGAGACCGAAGGGGTGGGGGAGGGGGCGGCCTTCGGAGCGTTCCGCCTCACCCTGCCCCTGGACCGCCCCGGCGCCCAGGTCTCGGCCGGGGTGGACGTGCTGTCCGGCGCGGCCCCGGGCGACGACCGCCGGCCGTTCGACAATCTCTACGGCCTGGCCCACAGCTTCCACGGGTTCGCCGACCTCTTCACCGACTTCACCGTTCACACGGGGGGGCGGGGGCTGGTGGACTGGACGGCGCGGGGCGTCTGGCCCGCCGGCGACGCCTGGTCGGTGCAGATCGACCTGCACCGCTTCTCCGTGGCGGTGGACGAAGGGCTCCCCGATGCCCACCTGGCCGATGAAGTCGATCTGACGGCCCGGTGGCGCTCCGACGACGGCCTGGCGTTCCTCGGCGGATTGGCCTTCGTGTCGGACGACGACGCCCTGGCCGCCGTGGGCCGTCCCGGGCTCGGTCAGGTGTTCGGGTACGTCCAACTGGGCGTGGCGCTGGACGGGCGCTGACCCCGAGACGCACCGGCCGTTGACCCGGCGCCGCCCCGGGGCGATCTTCATGGCTCCCGTGCTGGTTCGAGGCGGGACAACGGGACACAATACGGAAGTGGGTCGACGGCGGTCGGCCCCACCTACGTCGGCACTGCGGTGACCGGCCGTCCGGGTTCTTCGCCGATGGTGCCCTCCCACGGAGGCCGCCGTCGTTCGCGACGAGCCCGGTTCGAACCGGGCTTTTTTTTGTTTCGTGGGACGAACTCCTGCGGAGGGAAGAGCCATCAGCGAGAAGCGGGTCCGCGTCAACGAGCAGATCCGGATCAGCCCGATCCGCCTCATCGGGGCGGAGGGAGAGCAGATCGGGATCGTGTCGCTGGATCAGGCCCGGGAACGGGCCGACGAAACGGGCCTCGACCTGGTCGAGGTGGCGCCGGAAGCTCGGCCGCCCGTGGTCAAGCTCATGGACTACGGGAAGTTCAAATACGAGGAGGCCCGGGCGGCGAAGGAAGCCCGGAAGAAGCAGCACACGGTCCACGTCAAGGAGGTGAAGTTCCGCCCCGGGATCGAGGACCACGACTACGCGTTCAAGGTCCGCCATGCGCGGCGGTTCCTGGAAGAAGGCAACAAGGTCAAGCTGACCATGCGGTTTCGTGGCCGGCAGGTGACCCACGCCGGACTGGGGCGAGACGTCCTGGTTCGGGTCACCCAGGACCTGCAGGACGTGGGCAAGGTCGAGAGCCAGCCCAGTTTCGAGGGCCGCATCATGTCCATGGTGCTGGCCCCACTGAAGAGCCGGTGACCTGCGCGTCACCGACGAATGCCGGGAGGCACCATGCCGAAGATGAAGACCAACCGTGCCGCTGCGAAGCGCCTGAAGCGGACCGCCAAGGGCAAGCTGAAGCGCTTCAAGGCCAACCACAGCCACATCCTGACCAAGAAGGATCGCAAGCGGAAGCGTCGTCTCCGCTCGGCGGACCTCGTGGACAAGGCGGATCAGAAGCGCATGGACCGCCTCATGCCCTACGGCCAGTAAAGGAGACCGACGATGCCTCGTACCAAGGGCGCGGTCCCGCGCAACGCTCGCAAGAAGAAGATCTTCAAGGCCGCCAAGGGCTACTTCGGGGGCCGCAAGAACCTCTATCGCACCGCCAAGGACGCGGTGGAGAAGGGGTGGGAGCACGCCTACCGGGACCGGAAGAAGAAGAAGCGGAATTTCCGGCGCCTCTGGATCGCCCGGATCAACGCCGCGAGCCGGGAGCACGACATGTCGTATTCCCGCTTCATGAACGGCCTCAGCCGGGCCGGTGTGGAACTCGACCGGAAGGCCCTGGCCGATCTCGCCGTCCGGAGCCCCGAGGCCTTCGCGGCCCTGGTGGACCGGGCCAGGGAAGGGCTGGACCAGGCGTCCTGATCCCGCCGTTTCCGGGACGGATTCCACGGGGGCTTCGCGGCATGGACCGCGAAGCCCCCGTTGGCGTTCCTTCCCCCCTCTTCCTCACCGTTCTAGCTTTCTCGCTCCCCGCCGACCGATCCGGACCGTGAGCCGATCCGCATGACCGACGTTCCCTCTCTGGTGAAGCAGCTCGACGCCCTTCTCGCCGAGGCCCTGGGCGAGGTGTCCGCGGCCTCCGACGGCGACGCCCTGGAAGGGGTGCGCATTCGGTATCTGGGCCGGAAGGACGGGCGGATTTCGGGCGTACTACGCCAACTGGGCGCCCTGGATCCCGCCGACCGACCGGCCGTGGGCGCGGCGGCGAACCGGGTGAAGGCCCGCCTGGAGGAGGCGCTGGACGAGGCGGCCGCGGCCCTCGCCGCCCCGGAGGACGCCGGGCGGGCCCTGGACCTCACCCTTCCCGGGCGGGAGCCGTGGAGCGGGGGACGCCACCCCGTGACCCGGGTCATGGACGAGATCTACGAGGTGTTCCGCGACATGGGCTTCAGCCGGGCCCGGGGGCCCGAAGCCGAGACCGAGTGGTACAACTTCGAGGCCCTGAACACGCCCCTGGATCACCCGGCGGCCGACGAACAGGACACGCTGTACCTCCGGGACTCGGTCCTGCTGCGGAGCCACACTTCGCCGGTGCAGATCCGCACCCTGGAGTCCCATGAACCCCCCATCCGGATTCTCGCCCCGGGGTGGGTCTACCGTCGCGACACCTACGACGCCACCCACACCCCGGCCTTCCTCCAGGTCGAGGGACTGGTGGTGGACGAGGGCATCAGCTTCGTGGACTTCAAGGCCACCCTGGCCGAATTCGCCCGGCGCATGTGGGGGCCCGGCACCCGGATTCGCCTGCGCCCGTCGTTCTTTCCCTTCACCGAACCCAGCGCCGAGGTCGACGTGAAGCGGGTGGTGACGGCGCCCGACGGCACCACCTCCGAGACCGACTGGCTCGAGATCATGGGGGCCGGCATGGTCGATCCGGCGGTGCTGGACGCCGCCGGCGTGGATTCGGAGCGCTACACGGGCTTCGCCTTCGGCATGGGGCCGGCCCGCATCGCCATGCTCAAGTACGGCGTGGACGACCTCCGCACCTTCTTCGAGAACGACGTGCGGTTCCTCGAGCAGTTCGTGCCCGGAGGACTCCGATGAACGTCTCCCTGAACTGGCTCCGCTTCCTGGCGCCCGGCGTCGAGGGCGACGCCCATGCCCTGGCCGAGGCCATGGCGGCCCTGGGCTTCCCCGTGGAGGGGATCGACGCCCTGGGGGCCGAGCTGGGCGACATCGTGGTGGCCCGGGTGGTGGAGGCGGGCCGGCACCCCAACGCCGATCGCCTCTCCCTCTGCCGCGTGGACGCCGGAGGCGACGAGCTCCTGGACGTGGTGTGCGGTGCCCCCAACGTCCGGGCCGGCGCCCTCTACCCCTTCGTGCCCGTGGGGGGCGTGCTTCCCGACGGCATGAAGATCCGCAAGGCCAAGATCCGGGGTGAGACGTCCAACGGCATGCTCTGCTCCGCCAAGGAGTTGGGACTCGGGGTCGACCACTCCGGCATTCTGGAACTCCGCACCGACGCGGCCCCCGGCTCGCCCTTCGTGGAGGCCTTCGGTCTGGCCGGCGACGCCCGCCTCGATGTGGAAGTCACGGCCAATCGGGGGGATCTGCTGAGCCACGTGGGGGTGGCCCGGGAGATGGCACCCCGGGGGGTAGAGGGCGTGGCGCTTCCTCGGGTGCCCGGCGGGGCGGAGCCGAAGGTGGAACTCCGGACCGGCGAGGGGGCCGTGGAGGTGGACGGGATCACGGTGTCCATCGACGAGCCGACCCTCTGCCGGCGCTTCCTGGGCGCCGTGATCCGGGGGGTGACCGTGGGCCCCTCGCCCGACTGGCTCCAGGCCCGGTTGCGGGCCGTGGGAGCCCGGCCCATCAACAACGTGGTGGACGCCACCAACTACGTGCTCTTCGAACTGGGCCAGCCCACCCACGCCTACGATCTGGCCACCCTGAAGGGTCGGCGGATCGGGGCCCGGCTCGCCGCCGAGGGCGAAGGGGTCCGAACCCTGGACGGCGAGGACCGCACCCTGAGCGCGTCCATGCTCGTCATCGCCGACGGGGAGCGCACCGTGAACGTGGCGGGGATCATGGGCGAGGACGAGACGGCGGTCTCCGACGCCACCACCGACGTCTTCCTGGAGTGTGCCCATTTCGAGCCCCGCTCGGTGCGCACCACCAAGAAGGCCCTGGGCATCCAGAGCGACGCCGGATACCGGTACGAGCGCTGGGTCGATCCCACGGGGCAGGAGCGGGCCTTCCGTCGCGTGATCGAGGTCATCGTGGCCACGGCGGGGGGTACGGTCCACCCCGTGGCCGCCGACGTCCACCCCGATCCCTGGACGACGCCCCGCCTCTCGCTCCGTCGCAGCCGGGTGGAGCGCCTGCTGGGGGTCCCCTTCGACGGCGCGGCCGTCGCCGGACTCCTGCGGCCCCTGGGCTTCGTCGTGGACGAGGGCGACGGCGACACCCTCACCGTGGACGTGCCGGGGTGGCGGGGCTACGACGTCACCCGGGAAGTCGACCTCATCGAGGAGGTGGCCCGCCGGTACGGCTTCGACCGGTTCCCCGACCGGGCCGGACCGTTCCGCCCCACCACCGTTCCCGATCATCCCCTCTTCCGCCTCGAGGACGACCTCCGGACCCTCCTGGTGGGGCGGGGGCTCTTCGAGGCCCAGACGCCGGCGTTCGTGCCCCCCACCGAGGGCGACGTCCACCTCTCCAACCCCCTCTCCCAGGAAGAGCCGGTCCTGCGCCGCGACCTGGTTCCGTCGCTGTTGCGGCGGGTCCAGCGCAACCTCGCCCGGGGCGTGCGGGACGTGCGGCTCTTCGAGGTCGGAACCAGCTTCCGCTCCCGGGGCCCGGGAGAGGCGCCGGCCGAGGAGACCCGCCTGGCCGTGGCCATCACCGGCCGCCGCCGCCCCGAGCACTGGTCCGAACCCGACGAGGCCCTGGACCTGCGCGATCTCCAGGGACTCCTGGCGGCCCTGGTCCGGCGCGCCCGGCCCGGAGCCCGGGTGGAGCCCGGGTTCGTGGACGGCAGCCGGTTGATGCCGGGAGAGGCGTTCGTGGTCCGGGACGGTGACGCCGAGGTGGGCTTCGGGGGTCGGGTGTCGCCCGACGCCCTGGACGTCCCGCCCTGGGCCGGCGCCGTTCTGGCCCTGGAGCTGGCCCTTCCCGCCCTTCCGGCGCCCTCCCCCGACCCCACGGCACGGGCCCTGCCGGCGTATCCGGCGGTGGAGCGCGACGTGGCCCTCGTGGTCCCCGGCGCCGTGGCGTCGGCCACCCTGGTGGAGGCGGCCCGGAGCGCCGGCGGACCGTTGCTGGACGGGGTGGAGGTCTTCGATCTCTACGAGGGCGAGCACCTTCCCGAAGGCACCCGATCCATCGCCTACCGCTTCCGCTTCCGGTCGCCGGAGCGTACCCTCACGGATGACGAGGTGGACCGGGCGTTCCGGTCGATCATCGCGCGCGTCGAGGAGGAACCGGGTGTCCACGTCCGACGATAGAGCACGGGCCGAAGCGGCCGAGACGGCCCTCGTGGGCCTGGAGAAGGCCGTGGTCCGGGCCCTGGAGCGCATCGGGACGCTGGAGGCCGGGCTCGAGGCGGCCCGGAGCCGCCGCGACGAGGTGGAGGGCCTGCTGGCCCGCATGGCCGACGGCGACGAGAACCCGGCCCACATGCAGGAGCGCCTCACCGTCCTGGAGGCGGAGAACGCCGACCTGCGGCGCCGCCTGGACGAGGGGAGGGAAGGGGTCGAGCGACTCCTGGCCAAGATCCGCTTCCTCGAGGAGCAGCGCTGACATGTCCGACCGCACGGCCGTAACCGTCCGCATCGCCGGCGAGGAGCACGCCATCCGGTCGTCGGCGCCCCCCGAGTACACCCGGCGCTGCGCCCGCCTCGTGGACGAGCGCATCACCGAGATCCGCCGCCGATCGACGCTGGTGGAGGGACACCGGGCCGCCATCCTGGCGGCGCTCTCCATCACCGACGAGCTCTATCAGGCCCGGGAGGAGCTCCGCCGGCTCCGGGACGACGTGGCGGCGCGCTCCGGCGTCCTGGCCGGACGCATCGACGAGGCCCTGGCCGAAGAGTAGGGCCGGGCGCCCCCCGGGCGGGGCCCGCCGCTTGCGCGGGCGCCGGGGCGATTCCTATCCTCTGCAAAGTTTTACGCGTTCGTCATCTCCGCCTCGTGGCGGGCGGCGCGCGCATTGCGTTCAACCGCCGGGCCCGTCGGCCCGGATTCGGAGTGATACATGGGATCCCCGCTCGAGTGGGTCGCGGCGATCCTGGGTGGCCTCGCCGCAGGGGTGCTGGTGGGCATGGCCCTCGCAGGTGCCCGGGAACGCCGGAGGCGGGAGCGAGAGGTCCAGGCGGCGCAGGACGACGCCTCCCGGATTCTGTCTCGCGCCCGGGAGGAGTCCGATAGCGTGCTCCGCGAGGCGGAGCTCGAAGGCCGGGACGCCGTACTCCGGCTTCGGGAGTCGTGGGAGAAGGAAGAGGGACGCCGCCGCGACGAGATGGAACGGGCCGAGCGGAGGGCCGAGGAGCGCTCCGACAACCTGGACCGCCGCGCCGATCTGCTCCAGGACCGGGAGGCCGGTCAGGACCGTCGCACCCGGGAACTGGAAGCCCGGGAAGAGGCCGTCCGCACCCGGGAGGCCGAGGCCGAAACCGTCCAGGAAGACGCGCGCCGCCGCCTCGAGTCCCTGGCCGGGCTCTCCGAGGCCGAGGCCCGCCGGAAACTCCTGGACGATCTCCTGGACGAGGCCCGGGCCGACGCCGCCAATCGGGTGCGGGAGATCAAGGAGGAGGCCCAGCGCACGGCGGAGCGGGAAGGCAAGAAGATCCTGGGCCTCGCCATCCAGCGCATGGCCGCCGACACCACGGCCGAGACCACGGTTTCGGTGGTCCAGCTCCCCTCCGACGAGATGAAGGGGCGCATCATCGGGCGGGAGGGGCGCAACATCCGGGCCTTCGAGCAGGCCACGGGCATCGACGTCATCATCGACGACACCCCCGAGGCCGTGGTGCTCTCCGGGTTCGACCCCATTCGCCGCGAGGTGGCGCGCCTGGCCCTGGAGCGGCTCATCGAAGACGGGCGCATCCACCCGGGGCGCATCGAGGAGATGGTGGAGAAGGCCCGGGGCGACGTGGACCAGGGCATGACCGAAGCCGCCGAGGAGGTGCTCTACGAACTCGGCGTCCACGGGGTGCACCCCGAGATCGTCCGGGTCCTGGGGCGTCTGCGCTTCCGCACGTCGTACGGACAGAACCAGCTCCAGCACGCCCGGGAGGTGGCGCTGCTGGCCGGGAGCATGGCGGCCGAGATGGGGCTGGACGTCCAGGTCACCAAGCGGGCCGGGTTGCTCCACGACGTGGGAAAGGGCCTGACCCACGAGCAGGAGGGCACCCACGTGGAGCTGGGGTGGCGCCTGTGCAAGAAGCACGGCGAGGGCGACGTGGTGCTCAACGCCATCAAGGCCCACCACGACGAAGAGCCCCACCACTTCGCCGAGACCTTCCTGGTGACGGCGGCCGACGCCATCAGCGGCTCCCGCCCCGGCGCCCGGCGCGAGATGTTCGAGGGCTACGTGAAGCGCCTGGAGAAGCTCGAGGAGATCGCCCTGGAGCACGATGGCGTGGAGCGCTGCTTCGCCATCCAGGCGGGACGGGAACTCCGGGTCATGGTGGAGCCCGAGCGGGTGAGCGACGCCGAGATGGCCCAGATCTCCGAGGCCGTGGCCCGGCGGATCGAAGACGAACTCCAGTACCCCGGCCAGATCAAGATCGTGGTGGTCCGGGAGACCCGGGCCGTGGACTTCGCCCGCTGACGCCCCCTCGCCCTCGCGCCGTTATACTTCGCCGGCGTCGGGACCTCGCCCGACGCTCCCCCCCGTTCGCCCCCGCACTCCAGGAGCCGCAGGAATGTCGGCACAGCTCATCTCCGGCCGGGACATCGCCGCCACCATCCGCGAAGAGGTCAAGGAGCGGGTCACCGCCCTGAACGAGGCCACCGGGCGGGTTCCGGGCCTGGCCACCGTTCTGGTGGGCGAGGATCCGGCCAGTCAGCTCTACGTCGGGATGAAGAACAAGGCCGCCAAGGCCGCGGGGATCCACTCGGAGCAGATCACGCTGCCCGTCGACACCCCCGAAGACGAGCTCCTGGGGGTGGTCCAGGGCCTGAACGCCAACCCCGACATCCACGGCATCCTGGTCCAGCTTCCCCTCCCGGGGCACATCGACGAGCACAAGGTGCTCCTGGCGGTGGATCCGGCCAAGGACGTGGACGGATTCCATCCGGTGAACGTGGGCAAGCTCTCCACCGGGGCCACCGACGTCCTGGCGCCCTGCACTCCGTGGGGCGTGGTTCAGATGCTCCTGCGCACGGGCAACGATCCCCGGGGCAAACACGTGGTGGTGGTGGGGCGGTCCAACATCGTGGGACGGCCCATGGCCTCGCTTCTCCTGCGCCGGGGCGCCGGCGGCGACGCCACGGTCACCGTGGCCCACAGCCGCACGCCCGACCTGGGGGCCGTGACCCGCCTGGCCGACATCCTCATCGTGGCCGTGGGCCGCCCGGGCACCGTCACCGCCGACATGGTCCGGCCCGGCGCCGTGGTCATCGACGTGGGCACGAACCGGGTGGACGCCCCCGATACCGAGCGGGGGTACCGCGTGGTGGGCGACGTGGACTTCGACGCCGTGAAGGACGTGGCGTCGTGGATCACCCCGGTGCCCGGCGGCGTGGGGCCCATGACCATCGCCATGCTGCTGTCCAACACCGTCGACGCCTTCGAGCACCTCGTCGGGAACTGACGGATCGTGGTGCCCAGGGACGACGCGACCCTCGACCTCTTCGCGGCTCCCGAGCCGTCGGACGCCCCGGACGGGGCCGCCGACCCGCCCGAAGCGGCCTCCGAGGCCGGCTCGGCCCCTCCCGCCGAGCCCGAGCCCCAGCGGGAGGTGTGGACCGTCTCCCAGGTCAACCGGGCGGTGCGCAACCTCCTGGAAGGCCAGTTGCCGGCCCTCTGGGTCTCGGGCGAGGTGGCGAACTGGAAGCGGGCGGGATCGGGGCACCGGTACTTCACCCTGAAGGACGAGAACGCCCAGATCCGGGCCGTCATGTGGCGCAGCGACGCCTCCCGGCTCCCCGTGGACCCCGACGACGGCATGGAGGTGCGGGTCCAGGGCTCCCTCACCCTCTACGAGGCCCGGGGGGAGTACCAGCTCGTGGTGCGGCAGTTGGAGGCCGCCGGCGCCGAGGGGTTGTGGCGCATCGCCTTCGAGAAGCTCCGGGCGCGCCTGGACGCCGAAGGGCTCCTGGCCCCGGAGCGGAAGCGCCCCATTCCCCGCTTTCCCCGCACGGTGGGAGTGGTCACCTCCACCACGGGGGCCGCGCTCCGGGACATCCTCTCGGTGATCCGCCGCCGGGCGCCGTGGACCCGGGTGCTGGTCATGGGCACCCGGGTCCAGGGCGAGGGGGCGGCGCTGGAGGTGGCCCACGCCGTCCGGACCCTGGGCCGGTCCGGTCGGGTGGACGTCCTCATCGTGGGGCGGGGCGGGGGATCCATCGAAGATCTGTGGGCCTTCAACGAAGAGCCGGTGGCCCGGGCCGTGGCCCAGTGCCCGGTGCCGGTGATCTCGGCGGTGGGGCACGAGGTGGACGTCACCATCTCGGATCTGGTGGCCGACCTCCGGGCCCCCACGCCGTCGGCGGCGGGAGAAGCCGCCGTGGTGGACGGCGCCGCCGTGCAGGACTACCTGTCCGCCGTGCCCACCCGCCTGGCCGCCGGCCTCACGGCCCGGGTCGCCTCGCGGCGCCGGGCGGTGGACGAGGGGCTGCCCCGCCTGCGGCGCGCCGTGCAACGCCTGGTGGAGCCCCGGCGGGACCAGGCCGTGCGCTTGAGGGAGCGTATGGGTCGGGCCCTGGCCATGGCGGTGGAGCGCCGCCGACGCCGGGCCGACGTGGGCCCTCGGCTGCACCGGGCCATGGCGGTGGCCGTGGATCGACGGCGGCAGCGCCTGGCGGGACTGGCCGGTCGCCTCCAGGCCCTCTCGCCCCTTTCCACCCTGGAGCGGGGGTACGCCGTGCCCCTGACCCGGGACGGCCGGGTGCTCCGCACCACCGAAGACTTCACCCCGGGCCGGAGCTTCGTGCTGCGGGTCACCGACGGCCGCATCGACTGCGAGGCCGGCGCGGTGCACCCCGACGGCGACGACCCGTTCACCGCATCGAAGGAATCCATCCATGAGTGACACCCCGGGGGCCGACGCCCCGCAGTCGGACGAACCGGGCCTGGAGCGCCGGCTGAAGCGCCTGGAGGCCATCCTCGCGGCGCTGGAGGCCGACGAACTGGAGTTGGAGAAGGCCCTGGCCCTCTTCGAGGAGGGCGTGGGCCACGTCCGGTCGGCCGAGCGGATCCTGGCCGAAACCGAACTCCGGGTCGAGGAACTGCTGGGCGACGACGGCCGCACCCGCCCCCTGGACGGCGACGAGGCCTCGTGACGAGCGCCTTCGACCTGGGCGGCTTTCTGGCCGCCGAGGTGCCCCGGGTGGACGCGGCGCTGAACCGGGCCCTGGATGCGGCCCCCGTGGCCGCCCTCGACGAAACCGTGGCCGCGGCGGTGGCCCACGGGGTGCGGTCCGGAGGCAAGCGGCTCCGCCCGATCCTCTGCGTCGAGGCCTGGCGGGCCGCGGGAGGCACCGCTCACGGCATGGCCGACGACGACCCCCGGGCGTACGACCTGGCGGCCTCCCTGGAGCTGATCCACGCCTACTCCCTCATGCACGACGACCTGCCGTGCATGGACGACGCCGACCTGCGCCGGGGTCAGCCCACCACGTGGCGCGTCCACGGGTCGTCGGCCACGGTCCAGGGCGGGGTGGCCCTGATTCCCCTGGCGGCCCGCCAGGCCTGGACCGCCGCTCGGGCCCTGGGCTGCTCGGAGGACCAGGCTCGGGAGGTGTGCCGCACGCTTCTACGGGCCGCCGGCTCCGAGGGCATGGTGGGGGGGCAGGGGCTGGACCTCCTGGGGGAGGATCGCACCCTGGAGTCCCACGAACTCGATGAACTCCACGCCCACAAGACCGGCGCGCTCCTCACCGCGTCGCTGGTCATGGGGGCCCGGGCCGCCGGCGCCTCGCCGCCGGTGCGGGACGCCCTGGAGGCCTACGGTCGACGCATCGGCCTGGCCTTCCAGATCGCCGACGACGTCCTGGACGCCACCGCCACCGCCGAGGCCCTGGGCAAGACCCCCTCCGACGCCGACCTGGGCAAGTCGACCTACGTCGCCCTCCACGGCCTGGCCGCCGCCCGGGCCCGGGGCGAGGAGGAGGTGGCCGCCGCCCTCGCGGCCCTGGACGACGCCCGCATCCCGTCGCCCGCCCTCCGGGCGCTGGGCCGTTACGTGGTGCGCCGCGAGCGCTGATTTGCGAAGTTTCCCGGTATGGATCCGCCGGTGCCATCGGGTGTAGCCGATGCGTTCCGCCGGGAATGTCCGTCCCCACTTGGTACAGAGGTCGTCGTGTCGCTTCTCGATGAGGTTCGTTTTCCCGCCGATCTCCGGGGTCTTCCCCGGGAGAAGCTCCGTCAATTGGCCGACGAGGCGAGGGACCGCCACATCGACGTGGTGGCCCAGAAGGGGGGCCACTTCGGGGCCTCCCTGGGGGTGGTGGAACTCACCGTGGCCCTCCACTACGTCTACGACACGCCCCGGGACCAGATCATCTGGGACACGGGCCACCAGGCCTATATCCACAAGATCCTCACGGGGCGGAACGAGCGGCTCCCCTCCATTCGCACCCGGGGCGGCCTGGCGCCCTTCCTGCGCCGCGACGAATCCGAGTTCGACGCCTTCGGAGCCGGCCACGCCGCCACCTCCATCTCCGCCGCCTGGGGCATGGCCGTGGGACGGGATCTCCGAGGCTCGGACTTCGACGTCCTGGCCGTCATCGGCGACGGCGCCATGGGGTGTGGCCTGGCCTACGAAGCCCTGAACAACGCGGGACATACGGAGCACGACTTCACAGTCGTCCTCAATGACAACGACATGTCCATCGGCCCGGCCGTGGGGGCCCTCAACAAGTACCTCACGTCCATGGTGACCAACCCGGCCTACAACAAGGTGCGGGACGTGGTGAAGGACGTGCTCCATCGGGCGCCCCGCTCCCTGGGGCACATCATGGAGGAGGTGGCCGGGAAGCTCGAGGACGGCGTCAAGCACATGCTGACCCCGGGCATGCTCTTCGAAGCCCTGGGCTTCCGCTACGTGGGCCCCGTGGACGGCCACGATCTCGACGAGCTCGTGGACACCTTCACCCGGGTGCGGAAGATGCACGGACCCATCCTGGTCCATGTCCTCACCCAGAAGGGCAAGGGATTCCACCTCGCCGAGGACGATCCGTGGACGTGGCACGCCGCGTCGCCCTTCGACAAGATCTCGGGCACCGCCACCCGCAAGAAGGCGGGGCGGCCCCGGTATCAGAAGGTGTTCGGCAAGGGGCTCGTGGAACTCGCCGACGAGGATCCGCGCATCGTGGCCATCACCGCCGCCATGCCCGACGGCACCTCCACCGATCTCTTCTCCCGGGCCCACCCCGACCGCTACTTCGACGTGGGCATCGCCGAAGGACACGGGGTGACCTTCGCCGCGGGGCTGGCCACCCAGGGCGTGCGCCCGGTGGTGGCCATCTACTCCACCTTCCTGCAGCGGGGCTACGACAACATCGTCCACGACGTGGCGCTCCAGGACCTGCCGGTGGTGTTCGCCATGGACCGGGCCGGGATCGCCGGCGCCGACGGACCGACCCACAACGGCGCCTTCGACATCGCCTACCTCCTGGCCGTGCCCAACATGGCCGTGACCGCGGGGAAGAACGGCACCGAAACCCTGGGACTCCTCCGCGCCGGTCTTGCCCGGGAAGACGGACCGTTCTCCCTCCGCTGGCCCCGGGACGCGGTGCCCGACGAGGTCCCGTCGGCCCTGACCATCGACCCGGTGCCCTTCGGCACCTGGGAGGTGCTCCGGAACGGCCGCGACCTCTGCATCCTGGCGGTGGGGACCATGGTGCTCCCCGCCCTGGACGCGGCCCAGGAACTGGCGGCCCGGGGCATCGACGCCTCGGTGGTGAACTGCCGCTACCTGAAGCCGTACGATCGAGCCGTGTTCGAGGAGATGGTCTCGAGCCACGACGCCATCCTCACGGTGGAGGAAGGCACGGTGGTGAACGGCTTCGGCGCCTACATGACCCGGGAGATCACCTCGTTCCGCCCCGGCGCGCCCCTGCGCATCGAGACCATGGGACTCCCCGACGATTTCGTGGAGCACGGGGGTCGGGAGGAGCTGCTGGCCGAGATGGACCTGGACGCGGCGGGCATCGCCCGGCGGGCCCGGGCCCTGGTGGACGGCGGCTCCGGCGTGCCCCGGAGCACTCGGGAGTCGGCGTGACCGACGGTCCCGGTACTTCGGTCCGGCACATCGGGGTCGTCATCCGGCCCGATGCCCCGGACCTGGGCAGGATCGTATCGGAACTGGCGGAGGCGGCGGCGGCCCGGGGCCTGGCCGTCTCCATCGAAGACCACGCCCTGAGCGCCGCGGCCCCGGGGGCCAGGGCGCTGGACCCGGTGGCCGATCCCCCGGATCTCATGGTGGCCCTGGGGGGCGACGGCACCCTGCTGCGGGCCAGCCGCATGCTGTTCGGCTCGGAGACCCCCCTCCTGGGCATCAACCTCGGGAACCTGGGCTTCCTCACCGCGGCCGGCGCCCGGGAGGTGGAGAGCTCCCTGGACCGCATTCTCGCGGGGGCGTACGGCGTGGACCGGCGCTTCACCCTCCGGGCCGTGGTCCACGGGCCCGACGGCGAGGAACGGGAGGTGTTCCACGCCCTCAACGACATGGTGGTGCACAAGGCCGGGGCCGCCCGCGTAGCCCGCCTGGAGATCCGGGTGGGCCCGGAGGGCCACGAGGAAGAGGTGGGGAGCTTCTCCGGCGACGGGGTCATCATCGCCACGCCCACCGGTTCCACGGCGTACAACCTGTCGGCCGGGGGTCCCATCGTGGTGCCCCGCATGGAATGCCTCACCGTGACCCCCATCTGCCCCTTCACCCTGGCCGTGCGGCCCCTGGTGGTGCCGTCCAGCGAAGCCGTGGCGGTGCTGGCCCTGGAGCGGGATCCGTCGCTGGTTCTCACCGTGGACGGGCAGGACGGCCGGTGGCTGGAGGAAGACGAGTGGGTGCGGGTGGCCCGGGGCGGCACGCCGCTGCACCTGGTCCAGTTCCCGGAGCGCACCTTCTTCGGCACGCTCCGCCGGAAGCTCAACTGGGCCGCCCGCCCCTCGTCGGAGGACGGCCTCCACACCCTGTGATCCGTCCCGTGGGGCCATTGAATCCCCCCGCTCCGGGTCGATAGCTTCCGGCCATGCTCATCGAGCTCCGCATTCGCGACTACGCCGTCATCGACGAGCTCACCCTGGAGCTCGGGCCCGGCCTCAACGCCCTCACGGGAGAGACCGGGGCGGGGAAGTCCATCATCGTGGGCGCCCTCTCCCTCCTCCTGGGGGAGCGGGCCTCGTCCGACGACGTCCGGGTGGGGGCCGATCGGGCCGTGGTGGAGGGGGTGTTCGACGTGGAGGGGCGCCTCGATCTCCTGGGGCGTCTCGACGATCTGGGACTCCGGGCCGAAGAGGGACTCCTGATCCTGCGCCGGGAGGTCCAGGCCGAGGGCCGCAACCGGGCCTGGGTCAACGGATCTCCCGCCACGGCCACCGTGGTGGGACGGCTGGGATCGGCCCTGGTGGACCTCCACGGCCAGCACGAGCACCAGACCCTCCTGAACCGCACGGCCCAGCGGGACATCCTGGACGCGTACGCCGGACTCGACGGCGACGCCGCCGAGGTACGCCGCCTCCACCACGACTGGGCCACGGCCCGGGATGCCCTGGAAGAGCGTCAGGCCCGAGCCCGGGAACTCGAAAGCAGGGCGGACTTTCTACGCTTCCAGCTCAACGAGATCCGAGACGCTGATGTGGCCGCCGACGAGGAAGACGACCTCGACGTCCGGGCCCGGCGACTCGAGCACGCCCGGGAGCTGGCCGAGGGGGCCCACGGACTGGAGTCCCTGCTCTACGCCGGCGACGACGCCCTCTCCGACCGCCTGGCCGAGGCCCGGAGCCTGGCCCAGCGCCTGGCCCGCATCGACCCGTCCCTGGCCGATCTGGCCGGCGCCGTGGAGACGGCCTACCACGCCACGGTGGAGGCGGGTCGGGCCGCGGGGTCGTACGCCGAAGGGGTGGAGCACGACCCCCGGGAGCTGGAGCGGGTCCAGTCCCGGCAGCACCGGCTCTTTCGCCTGAAGCAGAAGTACGGACCCACCCTGGCCGACGTGGTGGAGACCGAGGCGCGTCTAGCCGAGGAGGTGGCCGAGCTCGACGCCGCCGACCGGGACCTCACGGCGCTGGAGGCCCGGCGCGACGCCGCCCGGGACGCCCTTCACGTGGCCTCGGCCCGCCTCACCGCGGCCCGGGAGGAGCACGGGGGCCGGCTCGCCGCCGACGTCCAGGCCGTCCTCCCCGAACTGGGCATGCCCGGGGCCTTGGTGCAGGTGGCGCTCCTCCCCCGGGACGAACCCGGTCCGGGCGGCGCCGAGGACGTGGAGTTCCGGGTGTCCCTCAATCCGGGCTTCGAGCCCCGGCCCCTCCGGAAGGTGGCGTCGGGAGGCGAGTTGTCCCGGGTCATGCTGGCCCTGAAGGCGCTCCTGGCCCGGGTGGACCGGGTGCCCACCCTGGTGTTCGACGAGATCGACGCCGGCATCGGCGGGGTGGTGGCCACCGGCGTCGCCCGGAAGCTGGCCGAGGTGGCCGCCGACCATCAGGTGTTCGTCATCACCCATCTGCCCCAGCTCGCCTCCCGGGCCGGCGCCCATCTCCTGGTGCGGAAGCGGGAGTCGGAGGGCGTGGCGGCCACGGCCGTCTCGGTGCTGGACGGGGAGGACCGCATCACCGAGATCGCCCGCATGCTGGGCGGCGACCCCGAATCGGCCACTTCACGGGAGCACGCCCGGGAGATGCTCCGGGCGGGATAGGGCAGGGGTGCGGCGCCCTCAGCCGCCCCAGAGCCGCCGCACGAGGCGCAGCCCGAACTCGCTGCGCACGCCGGCGGGCACCCGGCCGCCGCTCCCCGCGACCGCCCGGTGCACCCGCAGGTAGGCCTCGAAGCCGCCCCCCTCGGTCTCCGGGAGTCCCCTGGAGCGGTAGGTGAGGGTGCCCCCCACCTCGTGGAGACTCACCTCGGTGCCCTCGTCCAGGAGGGTGGCGTCGGGGTAGTACCGGCTCTCGATCTGGATCTCACTGAAGGGTTCCCGGCCGGGGGACACGGCGGCGTAGCTGTCCGCCCCCCGGGAGGTGTATCGCCAGCTCGCGGCCAGGGAGAGGGCGGGCGCCAGGCGGAAGGCCGGCTCCACCTCGACCTGGAGGCCGTCTCCCGGGTCCCACTCCACCAGGGCCACGTCTCCGGTGCCGGAGAGCACCTGGCCGTAGGGTGCGATGCGCCGCTCCACGTCGGCCGCTTGCTGGAGGGTGTACACGACCTGGGCCCGGAGGGCGAGGCGGCGAGTGGCCACGGAAAACCAGGCGCCGCCCTCCAGGTCCATCTGCCCGTCGTCCCACCCCCGGTCCAGGAAGACGGCCGTGGAATCGACCCTGCCCGTAGGGAGGCGCACCGTGCCCATGGCCGCCAGACTCCAGGCCAGGGTCGGCGCGCCGAGGGAATCGACGCGTTCGCCCTGGAGCAGGCGGGCCGCCACCCGGGCCTCCACGTCGCCCAATCCCCAGCGGTTGCCGTAGCTGGCCAGGGGCGCCGCCCGGAAGGGGCCCCCCGCCGCCGACACCAGGGTGGCCAGACCCTCCCGGTCCAGGACCGCGGTGGCCAGAGGCGGGCCCGACGTCAGGGGGGCGAGGCCCTGGGCCGTGAGGGCCGCGTCCAGGTCGTCGAAGTAGGCCGAGAGAGCGTCGCCGCTGGTGGTGCCGCCGGCCGGGAACAGTCCCGAGGCGAAGTACGCCTGATCGAGTGCCAGGCGGGCGTCTCCCAGGTCCGAGGCCAGGCTCGTGGCCGCCGCGCACCCGTCGGAGCCCGGATCCTCGCCGCAGAGCTGGGTTCGGAGGGCGGCGGCCGCCGCGACCCGGCCGTCCAGGTCGGCGAAGAAGCTCTCCACCGCCGCGGCGGACTCGACCCGGGGGTTGATGCCGAGATCGGCGCTTTCGTCGGCGGCGATGCGCACGTCGGCCTCGAGGGTGGTCCGCACCAGGGGCACGGTGAGCCCCACCGTGATGCGGTCCCATACCCCGAGGTCCACGGAGAGGGGCACCCGCACCTCGTTGCGCGACACCGCGGCCGTGGACGCCCCCAGGCGGAACGGCCCCGACGGGCCCGCCAGGGACTCCAGCACCGACCGGAGGTCGTCCAGCCCCGGAATCAACTCGGCGGCCGAGGCCCGGGTGAGGTCGGCGCCGGCCGAGATCCGTTCGCCGTCGAGGCCGAACTCGTCGCTCCACCCCAGAAACACGCCCCCTCCCCGGATCCGGAGTTCGCCGGTTCCCACCACCGGATCGACCAGGGATTGGCCCCGGATCGGACTCGACCCGACCAGGACGGCACCCGCCACGAGAAGGGCCGGAAGGGCGGCGAATCGGAGTGAAGACGACGGCATGGAGAGCGGTGTGCGGGGTCGATGCGGGAAGGGACCCGACAAGATAACGAATCCTGCCGCCATGTCTTGACATCCCCCCGCGCAAAAGTCTACGTTTCCTGCCTCATTGACGCGGGAATAGCTCAGTTGGTAGAGCACCACCTTGCCAAGGTGGGGGTCGCCGGTTCGAGTCCGGTTTCCCGCTCTCGCGAGGGGAGCGAGGCGTTCACCGCTTGCGCTCCCCTTCGCTTTGGCGCCGTGGCCAAGCGGTAAGGCAGAGGACTGCAAATCCTTTATCCCCGGTTCGAATCCGGGCGGCGCCTCTTGGACTTACGCGCTTTTCCACAGTCTGCGTGGGCACAGATTGGGCACAAGCGCCGCTTCCGCGGAGTCTCAGAATGGCGAAGTACGCGATTGGCGACTTGGTAAAGCTGAAGTCGGGTAGTCCGGTGATGACGGTCTCCAGCACGTTCGTCCCTTTCTCGGGTCACTCCAAGGACGAGACGGTCTACACCTGCAAGTGGTTCGCGGGCGCCAAGATGCAGAAAGGGGAATTCCCAGAGCAATCGCTGATCCCGGCTCCTCCTGAGGATGAGTGACGATGAGAGAGGGAAGGCGGCTGCGGTCGCGTCGTGGATGAAGGGTCAGCTGGAGAAGCACCAGACACTCTACCAGGATGTCGCCGTCCACGAGATCCAGTCCCGTTTCGGCCCCGAGTTCACCTACCTCAACGACGCCGGAAATCCAGCGATTGACCGCAAGGTCCTCGCGGCGTTCAGGAGCTTGACCGAAGGCTCTGTTGTATGGGAACGCGGGGAGAGGTGCTGGCGTCGCCGCGAGTCCTACGATCCGGAAGGCCGGGTCGTCGACTAGCCACTCCGCCGGGCCCGCTCCTCGGCGGGCTCCACCAGCGTCAGCAGGTCCTCGGCCACGAGGTGGGAGTACTTCATCGTGGTCCGGATGTCGGAGTGCCCCATGGCGCGCTGGACCTTGTGGGGCGAGTGGCCCTGCCTGAGCCACTCCGTGACCCGGCGGTGCCGGAGGTCGTGCTGATTCAGGTCCTCGGGTAGCCCCGCCCGCTTCACGGCTCCGGCGAACGCCCGCCGCAGGCTCCCGATGCGCTCCCCGGCCTTCGCGTGGCGCCGGTCGATCTCGTGGTGGAAGATCCACGGGGCGCGCTGGCCCCCGTAGGTGCGCAGCCGGAAGGTCGCCATGTGCTCCCGGAGGGCCTCCCGCAGCCGCGGGGTCATCGGGACCTTCCGGGTGAGCCCACTCTTGTTGCGCCGGCCGCCCCGGACCGACTCCACCGTCAGGAGTCCCCCCTCGAGGTCGACATCCTGCCAACGGAGCCAGAGGGCCTCAGAGTCGCACCGCAGACCCGCCTCGCCCAGGACGAGCACGTAGGTCCGGAGCATCGGCCGGCCCTCGCACGCGGCCACCAGGGCCTCGTACTGGTCCGGATCGAGGATCAGGGGCTCCCGGGTGTCGCCCTCTGGCGTCTTCGTCTTCGAGACCGGGTTGGACTCCACGATCTCCAGCTCCTCGGCGAACGAGAAGACGATGTGGAGGACCATGCGGTCCTTCGCCACGCTCCGCGCCGAGAGGGGCCGGCTGCGCTTCGAGCCGTCGGGCCTGGCGCGAGCGCCGCCTCGCCTTCTGGCGGGACGCTCAGGATGCAGAGGCATCAGTACCGCTACCCGATGAGGACGGGATGGCCCGCGACCTGGGGGAGGCCATCGTGGCACCGCTGCACGCCCTTGGGGTCGAGCCCGCGGAGGTTGGCGAGGCGGCTCTCTCGAACTACATCCTCGCGATGGTGGCCGCCCTGACGCCGTTGCCCGGCACCCTTCGATAGGATCCGGGTGGGACCCCTGATCTAGCCGCGGACCCCGGCCAAGATGGACTTCGCGGCTCCGTCGGAAAGCCCCTGAATCAGCGCTATCGCCCGGGTTGCGCGCTTGCGCCAATCCGGAAACGAGTCAAGGGAAGGGGCACCGGTTGGGGCGAGAACGTAGTCGGCGTCCGCCCGGGCGTCCTCCAAGTGCTGCATATCGACCCGGATGGCGTGCATCTTTCGGTTGTTCTGATCTATCGCGGCACGCTTCAGCCCCAACTTCAATCCAGAATGCGAGCTCTCACCCAGCTCCGCCATCTCCCCATCGCTCGTGGCTTGCCTGACTCGAGATTCGAGCGACATCAGTATGGCGTAGTAGAGCCTGCCGGCGGCCGTCCGGCGTAACGCCTCGTCGTCAACGCCCGCCGCTGGCTCAAGGCAATGGTCAGCAACAGGCACCCACAGCGAAGGATCGAACGTCACTCTGCCCTCGCGACCAGGGCAACGTAGGCGTTCCCCCCCTCCACTTGCGCCTGGAGCTCGTCCTGGATGGCGAGTCGATCCGCCTCCTGCGGGACCCTTGCAGCGACCACGATGCGCCAGTCAAAGAGTTGCGCCGCCCCCCTCATTCGCTTGCAGTTGACCTCAGCTCCCGCGTCGAGGTTCTCGCGGGCCCACCGCGTCACCGCCGCAAGATCCCTATCCGGAAGAGACGGTTCGTGAGAGGAGCGAGTGGACTCGACAACCCAGATCGTGCCCCAAGCAGACTGCGTTTCGATCGTGCTCACGACTCCCCCGTCGAGAGACAACTCCTCCTCGCGGGAAGCGTCCGAGCCCAGAAACCGCGTAATCCTATTCATCCGAACTGGTCTCCATCCCCGGGAAACCACTCGCCCCAACTACGTCCACGATCCGGTCCCTGAGGTCGATGAGGCCGGCCATGGACAGCATGAAGCGGTGAGTGATTTCGGGCGCCACTTCGACGGTGTCATCGTCGGATGCCCGGTCCCTCGCACCCTGAACGATTCTTGCGAGATCGGCATACCCGACCAACAACTCAACCTCTCCGCGCGCGATCGAAAGGTGGAAGAAGTTGGCGCCCTGAGGGGGGGGGAGCGTCTCGTTGAGCTTCAACTGGACCCTAACCTGCGCCTGCTTCTCTGGCATCATGTTTCCCTTGCGGAGTACCTAGAGTCGAGCCTGCCGAGAAGGGAGTAGAGTATCGGCAGCAAGGAAGGCCAGGGCAAGAGCTGCAGGTGGCGAGCGGTTGGGCACAGCCGTGCCGAAATACCCGAATCGGAGCGAGTTGAGGGGCGCCCATTGCCCGAAGCCCTCGTCCGCGCCAGACGGGGCCTCCGGGGCCGCCCGCTTGTTCATCAGGGTGCGGCGGCAAGGCCCCTGGTCGCACAATGGATGTAGTCGAAGGTGAGGATCGCCCGGAGCGAATTGACCCGACTCCCGTATCCAACGTCGGCGCCGTGGAGCACCGCGTGCCGGCTGAACTCTGGAGTAGTGCTGGCCCAAGCGAAGCTCTCGAGTAGCCGCTTGGCAACGAATACACGGGCAGCCTGATCGAACGGATTCTGCTCGGACAGCGCGTCCTGCAGGTACCGCTCCAGGCGCTTTCCTGACAGGCGTCCCTGGTGTCCGAAACGCTCCGCCAAGACGCCCTCGACCTGCGGCAGTAGTGCCGGGACCGAGAGGAGGTATTCGCCCCTGATGTGAGCCTCGACGGCAGCGTCCAGGATCGGGAGCCGATGACTGAGCTGCCCGTCATCAGCCCATCCAGCGAGAAGACCGCGGACTCGCGGCTCGTCGTAGAACTCGAGGAAAAGGTCCTCCACATCTCCCTCGGTCAACTCGCCCCGCTTCAGGCCGTCGGCAAGCTGATCCAGAGCACCGGCGGCGAGGTCTGTCGTCGGCGGCCACCCCATCTGGATCAGGAACGCACCCCAAGCCTGAGTCCTCAGATGCAACCGCTGGAGCATTCTCGTGAGGTCGACTTGGGCTCGCACCCAGTCGGAAAGAACGCTCACGTCGGGTAGGCTCCGCCGGACATCCTCTACTAGTGCCTCGACCTCCGCGTGACGCCGCTTCATCTGGGCGTTGAAGCGGCTCACGGTTTCAGCCACCTGCTCGAATTCGTTCATCCCGCCCCCCCCATGGTGGCCGTTGCTGGGCACAAGCGTGGGCACAACAGTAGTCCGCGAAACCGAAACGGACCGTGATCAGAGAAGGTCGCGCCACAGGGATCGCCCCGCCAACCCTACGGATCCGACCAATCTCGAACGATTCCGAAGGCCCGGCAGATTCCTGCAAATCCTTTATCCCCGGTTCGAATCCGGGCGGCGCCTCTTGGCTGGTACGGTCGAGTCAGCGGTCGGGTCCCTCGGGGCCCGGCCGCTTTCTCGTATCGGGAGGGTGTGGCGCCGCCCGGACGAGGCGGCGAAGCCGGCTCGGGGCCGCAACTGCGGCCCTTCGAACCGCAGGTTCGACCCGAGGGACGACCCGGTGCTCCGAAGGCCTGGGCACCGACCCCCGAGGGGAGCGAGGATCGCCGCCCCCCGGCGGCGACCGGAGCTCCATCCGGGCGGCGCCTCTTGGCTGGTACGGTCGAGTCAGCGGTCGGGTCCCTCGGGGCCCGGCCGCTTTCCCGTATCGGGAGGGTGTGGTGCCGTTCCCCCCGCGCCCTCAACCCACCCGAACTCCGAGAATCCTGGCGTTGTGGAGACTTCGGGGCGCCATACCGCACCAAGTCACCCCACGACGGCGTCGACGGAAACGTTGTGGATGATTGGGGGTGCTCCCGCACCCCCAAACCGACATTCGCCCGGTGGAGCGGGCGGTTCGGGAGACTTGGCGGCGCGGCCCGGAGACTTGTCCGACTGGCACCGCGGCTCGCACTTTATCGGCTCCTCCAATCGAGGCCTCTCGATGATGCGCGCGACGGTTCTCACCGCCCTCCTCGCCCTGGTGTCCGCCGCACCGGCCAGTGGCCAGGACGACTTCGTGAACGTGGCGGTTGCCGCGATCCGCGGCCTGGAGAGCGGTACCGATCAGGTGGAGTGGCTGGTGAGTTCGGTGGCCATGCCGGACGACGATCCGGACGCCCACGCGCGGCGCATGGCCGAAGTGGCCCGCCGCGCCGAGCTCCCCCTCGTGGACAAGCCTGAGCTTCGGGACCCTCAGATCGCCCTTCGCTTCTGGGCGCTCCACGTCCGGGGCGACACCGCGACCATCCGGATCTACCAACGGCGGCCCCTCCGGGCCGACGGAGTATCTGCGCCGAATTCGGGCTGCACGGCCCTGATGGTACGGGTCGATGGAACGTGGGTGTTCGAGGGCTGTTCAGGCGGGTGGATCGGGTAGTCATCCGCCTGGCGCGCCCTCAACCCACCCGAACTCCGAGAATCCTCGCGTTGTGGAGACTTCGGGGCGCCATACCGCACCAAGTCACCCCACGGCGGCGTCGACGGAAACGGTGTGGATGATTGGGGGTGCTCCCGCACCCCCAAACCGACATTCTCCCGGTGGAGCGGGCGGTTGGGGAGACTTGGCGGCGCGGCCCGCGACGGGCAGAGCTGGACCGCGCGGCGCGGGAGAGCGGGCGGTTGGGGAGACTTGGCGGCGCGGCCCGCGACGGGCAGAGCTGGCCCGCCCGGCCCGATCAGCCTCCGCCCACCTCGCGCAGCAGGTCGAAGCCGATGCCGGCGGTGGCCCGGAGCAGGTCTTCGCCCACCTCCAGGGTCACGCCCCACCAGCCGGCCGAACGGGGCCAGCGCAGCGACGCGCTGCCCACCAGGCCCGACTGGCTCTTGGCGAAGCGGTAGCCGATGCCCAATTGGACGTGCTTCTCCTCCACGGGGAAGCGGAATCCGCCCCGCAGGGTCAGGCCGCCGTCCAGGCTCACGCAGCGGGAGTCGTTCACCGCCTCGCCGCTGGCGATCTCGGTGCAGGTGCCGTCGCGCTCTTCCACACCCGAATCGTCGCCGCCGAAGCCCACGTCCACGGCGCCCCGGGCGTAGAAGGCGAGGCTCCGGGCCTCGAAGAAGCCCATGGCCGCGAACCCGGTGAAGTCCCGGGCGTCCATGAAGCCGGCTTCGGCGCCGATGGTGTTCTGCTGCCCCGCGGCGGGAGCGGCACCGACGAGGGCCACGGCGACCACCGCGGCCAGGAGGGCAAGACGAGCATTCATGGGGAACCGGGGGGGAAGCTAGGGGTGCCGGTCGGTCCGGCGGTCGGAGAAGTGCCGCCGGTCCACCATGCCGCGGCGATCCCGGCCCGAGCGACGGTCGTCGCCGCTGCGGCGGGGTGTGCCCGAACGACGGTCCCGCCCGGTGCGCCGTTCCACGGCCACGCGCAGCGAACGCTGGCGACGGATCCGCAGACGACGGCCCACTCCCTCGCGGCGAGGCGTCAGGCGGCGGCGATCCCGGGCACGGCGATCCCGCTCGGGCCAGGCGTCCGGGGGAGGAGGAGGGCTCATGGGCGTTCCCTGAAGGGATCGATCGGGTGGAGAAGTATACGGCGCGTCGCACCCGTGGGGCCAGACGCGGCCCCGACGGCCTCAGGGATCGGGAAGGGGTCCCATTTCCTTGCGCAGCCACGCCCGGGCCGACACCCAGCCCCGATGCACCGTGCGCACCGAGAGGCCCAGGGCCTCGGCCGTCTCTTCCGCGCTGAGTCCGGCGAAATACCGCATCTCCACGATCCGGCTCCCCCGCTCGTTGATGTCGGCCAGGCGGTTCAGGGCGTCGTTCAGGGCCAGCACCTCGTCGGCCTCTTCGGCGCTGATGGCCGCCTGGGCCTCGTCGAGGGAGACGTGCTCCGCCCCGGCGCCCCGCTTCAGCCGTTTCCGGGCCCGGGCGTAGTCGACCAGGATCCGGCGCATGGTGTGGCCGGCGATGGCGAAGAAATGGGACCGCGTCTCGGGATGGATCGCCTCCTGCCCGTGGAGGCGGAGGTAGGCCTCGTGCACGAGGGCCGTGGCGCCCAGCGTATGACCGACCCGTTCCCGGGAGAGGTGGGAGCGGGCCAGGGACCGGAGCTCGTCGTAGACCAGCGGGAGCAGCCGATCCAGGGCCAGATCGTCGCCGTCCTTGATCTTGATCAGCAACTGGGTGACCGACGGCTCGGAACTCAACGGCGACTCCACGCTCGAGGACGAACAGCCCTGCACGGCCCACCATGGGCCGCCGGGAGCCGCCGGGGCAAGGCTGAAGTCCGCCCCGACGGCCCCCGGTGGGACCCCGTCTTCAGCGCACCACCGCTTCGGCGCAATTCAGCGCCACACCCGTGATCTCGGCGGGCCGAGAGCCCGTGGCCCGGTAGTGGACCTGCAGCTCGGTGATGACCGAGCCCCGGGCGCAGAAGGCCTGCTGGGCCCACTGGTTGCAGTTGGTGCGCTCCTCCACCTCTTCGATGGCCGGATCGTAGTGGGTGCCCTGATCGTCCACCCTCGACCCCCGGAGACGCACCCCCTTCAGGCGGTCGTTCTGCTGACGCTGGCAGATCTGGAGTCCCGAGGCCCACTGCATGGTGGAGAGCGACGACACGATGGTCACGGTGCGCAGGCTCCCTTCCGATCCGTTGCAGCGATCGAAGGTGCGGGACCCTGCGGTGAAGGTGCCGTCGAAGCCGCTGAACTCGGCCCGGAGGTAGCAGGGGCGGTCGTTGCGCTCCCCGAAGGTGACGCCCTTCAGCGCCATGCCGTCGGGGGCCCGTAGGGTCTGGACCACGCCGTTGGTGCCGCTGAGGCGGTCCCCGGCCGAGGGGCGGTCGAGCTGGAGGGCCCGGGGTCGGGTGGGCAGGGCCGACTGGCGTGTGACCTGCTCGGCCACCATGCGCACGCTCCGGCACTGGAGGGCCATTCCCACGATGGCCGCGTCGCGCCAGTGGGCCACCACCCCGGTGGCCACCTGGTCACCGGGGCACTCCACCCACCGGCTCCATTCGTTGCAGTTCGGTCGATCGTAGAAGCGGCTCACCACCCCCCCGCGTCCGTCGGCCTCCACGCTCTGGAACCGGATGGCCACACCCTTCAGACGTCCGTTCTGCCGCCGCTGACAGACACGGAGTCCCGTGATCACCGAACCCACGGGGGCCGCCACGGTCTTGTCGGGAGCATTGCAGCCGCTCCCCAGCGTGGAGGTGTTGTTGGTGCCCGAACGCACCGAGGCGTCGCCGTCGGGGTCCAGGTCGAACGCGTGGTAGCGCAGTTCCAGGATGCAGGGCCGGTCGGAGCGCTCTCCGCCCCGGATGGCCGAGAGGACGCGTTCGTTGGGCGCCGAATCGACGTCGCCCGCGCCGGCGTCGCCCGAGACCTGGGTCGTGGTGGTGCCGCCCGTGACCTCCATGCGCCATCCCCCGTTCAGGGGGGTGTCGGAGAGGCGGCCGAACTGGCCCGCCGCAGGGGACGACGCAAGGAAGAAGAGGAGGGCGAGGGTGCTGCCGACGAGAGACGGTCGCGCCTTCATGGCGATGGCTCCGGAGAGGGGAACGAGGCTCACACCCGCCGTGGCGTCGAAGCGCCCCGGGGTCGGACATCCACCCCCCCCGTGTCCGATTCCGCGAGCGGGCGTCGCCACATGGATGAGCCCGATCGGGCCCGATTCCGCTACTACGGATGGAGGCCCGACTCCCGAGTCTCCGATTCGACCCGACTCAGAGACGCTTCCCCGAGGAGTTGTTCGGCATGCGATCCCCGCCTGTCTCGCCCCGCCGCCGTCCCCGGTGGTCGGCGACCCTGGTCCTGGCCGGCGCCGCCCTGACCGGCGCCGCGCCGGCCGCGGCCCAGGAACCCGAGCCCCTCACGGTGCGCTCGTCGGCCACCGACGGCTTCGTCGACGCCGACCAGGCCATCGAGCTGACCTTCAATCGGCCGGTGCTGCGGCCCGCGGAGCGGGTGGCCGTCTTCCTGGAGGAGATGGACATCACCGACCTCTTCGAGCGCCGTCCCGAGACCATGCGCTACGATCCCCGGGTGCTGCCCCTCAACTCGGGCGAACACGAGATGGTGGTCTACCGGGTGAGCGCCGGCGAGTGGACCGAGATCGGGCGGGTGGGGCTGCGGGTCCGCACGGCCCTGGGCTTCGACACCAGCGAGACCGATCCGTCGGCCACGGCGGCGTGGTCCACCCGGGTGGCCAAGGGCTTCGATCCGGAAGACAACGACCCGGGCGAGATTCCGGGCAACGTCGACATGCAGCTCGGCCTCCGGTCCGAACAAGCCCGGGGCGAGACCCGCCTGGTGACCCAGGCCTCGGTGGTGGGCGCCAGCGAGCGGGAATACGCCCTGCGCTTCGGCGAACTCGAAGACGACGCCCCCCTCTTCGACCTCTCCAGCTATCAACTCCAGGCGGCCCGGGGTCCGGTGGAACTCGCCGTGGGCCACGTCTCCGCCGGCGATCAGCGCCATCTCATCTCGGGCTTCGGCAGTCGAGGGGCCACCCTGGCGCTGCGCCCCGACCAGCGGGTCGACCTCTCCCTGGGCGCCCTCCACGGCAATCAGGTGGTGGGATGGGGAGATCTCATCGGGGGCACGGAGGCGGACCACCGCATCGTCACCGGGGCCGTGGGGGTCGAGGCCCTGGCCGAGCCCGGCAAGCTGCGGGTCGAGCTCTCGGGCATGAGCGGCTCCATTCTCCCCCTCTCGGGCTTCAACCAGGGGGTGGTGAACGACGCCGAGAAGAGCCGGGGTGTGGGCGTGCGGGTCCAGGCCGCGGCGCTGGATCGCCGGGTGCGCCTGGACGCCGGCTTCGCCCGGAGCACCTTCGACAATCCCGACGACCCCACGCTGGCCCAGGGGCTCGATCTGGTGGACGTGGTGGAGGAGACCCACGCCGCCCGCTACCTGGACGCCAGCGTGGACCTGCTGCGCAATCTGCGCCTGGGTGAGACGCGGTCGGCCCGTCTTTCCGTGGGACTCCGCCACGAACGGGTCGATCCCCTCTACCGGAGCCTCGGCGCCTACGCCTCGGCCGATCGCCTGAACAACGCCCTGGACGTCCAGGCCGACGTGGCCGGGGTGGGCATCCAGGCCAACTGGGCCGGGACCCGCAACAATCTGGACGACATCGTCTCGATCCTCACCAGCAAGACGCGCCGGCGCGGCCTCACCCTGCGGGTGCCGCTGGCCCGGGTCGTGGAGTCCGAGTCCCGCTGGATTCCCGACCTGAACGCCTCGGCCAACCGCACCCACCAGTTCGGCGAGGGCTCGCCGGAGAACGGCGGCTTCTCGCCGTCCCACATTCCCGATCAGGTCAGCACCGACCGCTCGGCCTCGGCCAGTTGGCGCTTCGACAAGGTGGGGCTGTCGTACCGCTGGAACCGCAGCGAGCAGGACAACCGGCAGGAGGGCCGGGAGGACGCCGACTTCGTGGGTGTCCGCCACGGGGTCGACGTCCAGATCACGGCGTGGAGCCGCATCCAGGCGGGGGTGAACCTCGGCCTCGAGTCCTCCGAGGATCTGGGCGCCGACGAAGTGGACGAGACCGTGCGCTACGGCTTCAACGTGAGCTGGCAGGTGTTCGACCGCAGCGCCATGAGCCTGCGGTGGTCGGACACCACCACCGAAGACCAGGCCGCCACCCGGGGGCGGGGCAACTCGTCGGTGGACGCCCAGTGGTCGTCGGTGCTGCCCTACCTGGACCGGTTCCAGGGGCAGTACTTCCTGCGCTACACCCGCAACGTCTCGGATTCGTTCGACACGACCTTCGACTTCGACGACCAGCGCCGGTCGTGGTGGCTCGATCTCGGCTTCAACTTCACGTTCTTCTAGGAGAGGAGCGGATCATGCGTCGCCTTTCGACCGTCTTCGCCCTCGCCCTGGGGGGCGCGCTCCTGGCCCCTGCCTCGTCGGTGTCGGGTCAGATCCAGCGTCACCCCACCGGGGTCAACGTCAACGCCACCGGGGCCACCACCGTCTTCATCAGCTTCGGCAACCTCGAGGGCTACGTGCCCGTGGAGGCCCTCTGGTGCGGCGAGTTGATTCCCGCCACCCCGGACCTGGGAGACAAGTGCGATCCCTCGACCCTCTTCGGGGCCCTCCCGATCCGGTACGCCCAGGGACGCTCCAGCGGCCAGGACGGCTTCACCGACATCATGTCCATTCCCCCGTCGGTGGCCCGGCGTGCCTACCAGGCCGCCGCCGAGGGCGCCGATTCCCGCTTCTTCTACGTGCGCCGGTTCTCCGATCCCCAGGGGGTGCGGCCCGATCAGTTCGTCACCGTCACCTGCCGTATGACGTCGGGCGGCGCCCGGGTGCCCCTCTCGCTCCTGGACGTGCGCCTGCGCTTCGTCACCGACGACGCGGTGCTGTCGGTGCGCACGGGCGAGGCCCCGCCGCCCCTCCAGGCCGAGATCCACTACACGGGCACGGGCAACCTGGTGGGCCGGTGGGAGGTGGTCATGCCCGGCGAAGACCCGCCCACCTCCGACGACCTCCTCACCGAAGCCACCCTTCCCGCCGAGCTCCGGGGCACCCAGCGGCGCTACACCGAGCTGGAGCGGTTCAACATCTTCCTGCCTCCCACGGGAGAGGTGGTGCTCCCGGGCCCCGACGTCACCGACCTGCCCACGGCCCGGAACGGCATGTACCAGGTGCTGCTCCGCATCGAGGCCAGCGGCGACAAGGAGGGCGACTCGGATCTGGCCGCCGCCGGGGCGGGGGAGGGGGTGGTGCGCAGCGGCGCCGTGGCGGGATTCCCCATTCCCCCGTTGCGCTACTTCGTCGGCGACGCCGGCGCCGTGGGAGTGGCGGGCGCCCGACTGCGGGCCCTGTTCCCCGCCGCCGATTCCATCGTGGACCCCGGCGAGCCCGTGACCTTCACCTGGACCCAGATGGGGGCCGCCCTCCTGTACCGTCTCGAGGTGCGCACCCCCGACGAGGTGCCGGTGTTGTCGGCGCTGCTCCAACCCGGATCGGCCACGTACCGGGCCCCGGACTGGCTCGCGGAGCGGGCGGGCGAGGGGGTCGTGGAATGGCGGGTCCAGGCCCTGGGAAGTGGGGGCGCCGTGGTGAGCGAGACCCCCTGGCAGCGCCTGATCCTGACGGGGGGGACTCCGGGGCCGGGAGGGGGCGGCGGCTGAGGCGCCGGGCCGGCGGGCCATGTGGCGGTGGGTCCCGGGGGGTCGCATGTTGAACGCATGACGACGCACCCGTGGGACACCGTCTGGCTGGGAGGGACCCTGGCCACCTTCGATCCGAACCGGCCCGGCCCGTGGGGGGCGCTTCCCGAGGCGGCCCTGGGGGTGAAGAACGGGCGCATCGTCTGGATCGGCCCCCTCACCGACCTCCCCGAGCCCCCCGATGTGGTGGCCCGGGAGGTGCGGTCCGTGCCCGACACCTGGATCACCCCCGGCCTGGTGGATTGCCACACCCACGCCGTCTTCGGCGGCGATCGAGCCGACGAATTCGCCGCCCGACTCGCCGGCGCCGACTACGCCGAACTGGCCCGGGCCGGCGGGGGCATCCGGAGCACCGTGCGGGCCACCCGAGCCGCCGACGACGAACCCCTGCGGGCCGCAGCCGAAGCCCGGCTCCGGGATCTGGCCCGGGACGGCGTCACCACCGTGGAGGTGAAGTCCGGCTACGACCTCACGGTGGAGGGCGAGCTGCGCATGCTCGACGTGGCCCACGCCGCGGGTCGGCGGGCCGGTGTGGCGGTGCAGGGCACTCTTCTGGCCCTTCACGCCCTCCCCGACGAGTTCGCCCACGACCGGGCGGCCTACGTCGACCTGGTGGCCCGGGAGATGGTGCCCCGGGCCGCGGAGCAGGGTCGGGCCGCCCAGGTCGACGCCTTCGTGGAGGACATCGCCTTCTCGGCCGAGGAATGCGCCCCGGTGTTCCGGGCGGCCCGAGCGGCGGGCCTGGGGCTACGGGTCCATGCCGACCAGCTCACCGACTCCGGCGGCGCCGTCCTGGCCGGGGAGTGGGGCGCCGCCAGCGCCGACCACCTGGAGCGCACCTCGCCCCAGGGCGTTCGAGCCATGGCCGACGGCGGTTGCGTGGCGGTGCTGCTCCCCGGCGCCTACCTCACGCTCCGGGACGACCACCCCCCTCCGGTGGCGGCGTTTCGGGAGGCCGGCGTCCCCATGGCCGTGGCCACCGACCTCAATCCCGGGTCGTCCCCCCTCCGCTCCCTCCGCACCGCCGCGGCGCTGGCCTGCTCCCTCTTCGGCCTCACCCCCGCCGAGGCCCTGGCCGGGGTCACCCGTGAGGCGGCCCGGGCCCTGGGGCTGGACGATCGGGGCGTTCTCGAGGTGGGACGTCGGGCCGATCTGGCGGTGTGGCACGTGAAACGTCCGGAGGAACTCGCCTATTGGATCGGCGGCGAGCTTCTCCGGACGCGGGTCCTGGAGGGGATCGAAGAGGGCTGAGCTCCCCTCAGATCCCTCCTCCGCCACCCCGGCGGGTGGGCGGACGGGCCGTGCCCGACGAGCCGCTGCGGGTGGGCCCCGACGAGCGGGTCGGAACCGCCCGGGTCGTGCCCCCCGAACTCCGGGTGGGCGCCGAGCGCGCCGCGCCCCCGCCCGACGAACTCCGGGTCGTGGGAACCGCCCGGGCCGTGCCGCCGCTGCTCCGGGTCGGGGTCGCCCGGGTGGCGCCACCCGACGACCGGGTGGGGGCCGAGCGGGTCGCCGCGCCCGAGCTCCGGGTCGTGGGCACCGACCGGGTCGTGGTGGGGCGGGTCGGCGCCGCCGTTCCCCCGGTGCGGGTGGTGGGGCGGGCCCGGGTGGTGGTGGGCGCGCTCCGGGTGGGTCGGGCCGACCGGGTGGTCGGGGCCGACGGCGTCCGGGGTGCCGCCGTGCCGCTCCGGGTGGTGGGACGGGTGGGCGCGGCGGTTCCGCCGCCGCGGGTCGTGGGCACCCGGGCCGAGGGCGGCGCCGTGGTCCGGGTCGGCGTGTCGCCGCCGGTCCGGGCCGTGGGCGTTCCGCTCCGGGTCGAGGCCGGCGGGGTGGTCCGGGTCGACGGGGGCGTGCCCCGGACCGTACCCCCCCGGAGGGCGTCGGACGGCCGGGTGCGGACCGAACCCGGCGCCGCGGCGTCGGGCCCCGTCCGGCGGGTCGTGGGCGCCGCCACGCCGCGATCCGGCGTCCGGGACGGCACCGCCTGGCCCGGAGCCCCGTCGCCCGGACGGGTCCGGGTCGAGGTGGGCGCCGCGGTGCTGCCCGGCCTCGTGCGGGCCGTGGGCGTCGGGCTGGCCGCGCGGCCGCCGTCCGTGGGCGTCCTGGACGGGACCGCCGCCCGGCCCGTTCCCACCCGGGTCGACGCGGGCTGGGCCCGGGTCGTGGCCGTGGGCGCGCTCCCGCTCCGGGGCACGGCGGTCCGGCCCGTGTCCCGGGCGCCCCCCCCTTCCTTGTAGACCGGCCCGCTGGATCCCCACGCCCAGGGCGAGCCCGAGCGGCGACCGCCGCCGGCCACCACCACGGTGGACCCGTAGGGCCACCCGCCGTAGGGAGAACCGCCCCACGCCGAGCCCCAGTGGTCCCAGGGATCGTACGACCAGTAGGGTCCCCACGAGGGCCAGAACGGATCGGGACGGTAGATGAAGGCGCCCCCACCGGCCCAGACGTCCACGCCCCAGCCCCCCCACGGGCGCCGGACCCGGTACCGGTCGAAGTAGCGGGCCGCCGACACGCCCCGGTAGCCGAAGGTGGGGCCCGCCACGATGCAGTCGTAGTACCACGCGGAGCGCCAGGTCGTGGCGTAGGTCCAGACGTCCCACGCCCACGGATCGTAGTAGCCGGCGCACCGCGGTCTCACCTGTCCGTAGCCGTACCCGTAGTCGTCGTACGCGCCCCACGAGCTCCGGCCCCAGGTGGCTCCGTGGTATCCGCCCCGGAAGTCGTAGTCGTGCCAGGAGTCCCAGCCGCCGTACAACCCGGCGCCGCCCCCGCCCGCCCACAATCCCGTGCCCGTGGACACGGTCATTCCGAAGTGGACCCCGTCGAACAGCCCCGTGCCGAAGCCGAGTCCCAGCGAGAACCCTCCCTGGGCCGCGGCCCCCGCGGGAAGCAGGGCCAGGGTCAGGAGAGCCGCAGCGGACCGAACACGCATCGTACGCACCTCACATACCTCCGGTGGTGGATTCACCCGCCCGAAAGAGCAGGGAACATGCCAGGGGAGCGGCGTCGCACACTAAACCATGTGCGACAACGACTTGTGTCGCGCACCTGAAGTCATGGGTGACACGCCGTCCTCCCGGGGTTGTCCGGCCTCGGGGACACGAACCCGGCCGGGTGTGGTTCCAGGGGGACGGGGCGATCACGGGGTGATCCAGCGCAGGATCAGCCAGACGACGGCCACGGCCAGGAACGGCGTGAGGGTCAGGATCAGCCGTGCCCCGGCGCCGGCCGGAACGGAGTCGTCGTCGGGTTCCCGGGGAGCCGTCATGGGGGGTCCTGGAGGGGCGAGGGGTGAAACCGCCACGAGGGGCCCGGCGTAGTCGACCTTGCCCCGTGGCGCCGGAGGTGGAAGATTGAAGACCGAGCCCGGGAGTCGTCCGATCGAATCGATCACACGCGACCCCGGGTCCTCCGGACTCCCTCTTCCGGGAGCCCGAGTCCCCCGTTCGAAGACGTGGTTCCGGTCCGGCGTGCCGCACCCAGTGTGGCTCGCGCGTGCCGTTCCCGCCACCCTTCGGCAGCGTTCGGGGGTTCATTTCGCCGGTTCGGGTGCGCCCGATCCAGCGTTCTCAAGCCACGGCGCGCTTTCGGCGACGATCGCGAGCGGGCCCGACGACACCCACAACGACGACGAACGAACGTGAGCGACGATTCCCCCCTCGGGATTCTCGAAGTACTGGGCGGTGGCTCGGGCTTCATCCGGCGAAAGGTCGCCGGGTACATCCCCAGCAAGGACGACATCTACGTCGGATCCCGGGTCATCAACAAGTTCGGCCTCCGGACCGGCGACGAACTCGACGGCAAGGTCGGCAACCGTCCCAAGTCCGGGAAGAGCCCGCCGCTGGTGCATCTCGACACGGTCAACGGGCGCCCCCCGGAAGACGCCAAGAGCCGCCCCGACTTCGACCGGCTCAGCGCCATGCACCCCGATCAGCAGCTCCGCCTCGAGTGTGGGCGCACGATCATGGGGCGGGCCGACTACACGAATCGGGTCATCGATCTCTTCTGCCCCTTCGGCAAGGGGCAGCGCGCCATGATCGTGGCCCCGGCCAAGGCCGGGAAGACCACGGTGCTCCAGTCCGTGGCCGAGGGGATCGTGACGAACCACCCCGAGTGCACCCTCTACATCCTCCTGGTGGACGAGCGCCCCGAAGAAGTCACCGAGATGGAGTCGGTGGGCTTCGGCGAGGTCATCGCCTCCACCTTCGACCGTCAGGCCGACCGCCACACCCAGGTGGCCGAAATGACCCTGGAGCGGGCGAGGCGCCGAGTGGAGCACGGCGAGGACGTGGTCATCATCCTCGACTCCATCACCCGTCTGGCCCGGGCCTACAACACGGTGGAGGAGGGGAGCGGCCGCACCCTGTCCGGCGGCCTCGACGCCCAGTCGCTGGAGAAGCCCAAGCGGTTCCTGGGAAGCGCCCGGAAGATCGCCGACCACCAGGGCGGCGGGTCACTGACCATCATCGCCACGGCGCTGGTGGACACGGGCAGCCGCATGGATCAGGTGATCTTCGAGGAGTTCAAGGGCACGGGAAACAGCGAACTCGTGCTGTCCCGGGAGCTCGCCGATCGCCGGATCTTCCCGGCCATCGACATCCCGGCCTCGGCCACCCGGAAGGAAGAGCTCCTCCTGGAGCCCGACTATCTCGACCTGTCCCGGGCCCTGCGGCGTCAGCTCGCCGGCGTCTCCAACACCGACGCCATGACCGAGCTGCTGGGGGTCATGAAGAAGATGCCCACCAATCAGGACCTGGTGGACTACTACAAGCAGCGCGTCTGACCCCGACCCCCTCCGGGTCCCGGACGGGGTCAGCCTCCGGGCCGACCCTCGGGACCCGGAGCCCCGGGTTCGGTGAGCCGGACCTGCAGGCTGTCCAGGCTCTTCTCCATCTCCCGGCCCTGCATCCGGTCCATTCCCAGGGCCATGTAGGCCAGGAGCGGGTTCCACCCGAAGTCTCCCGACTCCTGCCACTCCACCCGCGTGCCGCCGTCGGCGGCCGTGAGATCGACCCGTCCCCGGGTCGTGAGGGAGCCGTCCTCCACCCGCACTTCGTACGTCACGGAGCGGGGTCGCAGCGCCTCGGTGAGGACCCACTCGCCCTCGCCCCACTGGGGGTCGTCCCAACTCAAGGTGGCTCCGGCGCCCCGGGCCGGCCCCGAACGCCGGCCCTCCACGGCGGCGAAGGGGGTCCACGCCGCCCATCCGTCCACCGAGTCCAGGTAGTCGAACACGGCCTCGGGATCGGCGGCCACCACGGTGCTGCGGCGGGCCTCCCAGGTGCCGGGAAGGGCGAGCCCGACGCCCACGAACGCCAGAAGGACCAGGGCGCCCGCGGTGATGATGATCTTCAACAGCTTCATGCGGGGGACTCCTCCCGGGCCTGCCGGACCAGGGGTTCGAGGCGGGGCCACACGGTGCGGGCGATGCGGGCGTGGCCTTCGGCCGTGGGGTGGATGCGGTCGGCCTGGTTCAGTTCGGGCACCCCGGCCACGCCGTCCAGGAGGAACGGCACCAGCGCCGTGCCCCGTTCCTCGGCCACGGTGGCGAACACCTCCCGGAACCGGTCGGTATACGGGGCGCCGAGGTTGGTGGGGGCCTCCATGCCCACCAGGAGGACCCGGGCGTCGGGCCACGCCTCCCGGGTGCGGTCCACGATGGCGCGGAGGTTGTCGGCCAGGGCCTCGGTGGACTGGCCCCGCAGGCCGTCGTTGGCGCCGAGTTCCAGGACGAGGACGTCCACCGTGTCCTGGAGCACCCAGTCCAGGCGGGCGAGTCCCCCGGCGCTGGTGTCGCCGCTCCGGCCCGCGTTCATGACCCGGATCGGCACCCCCGCCGAGTCGGCCATGACGTCGAGGCGCTCGGGCCACCGGTCCGCCGGCCGTCGCAGGCCCAGACCGGCGGTGAGGCTGGTGCCCAGGAACACGACCCTGGGTCCCACGGCGTCGGGAGCGGGGGCTGACGCCTCCGCACCGGCGGGGGCGGCGTCGGGCGGCGGGGAACCCCCGGCGTCGTCGCGGGTGGCGCCTTCGGGGCCCTCGGGCCCGCAGCCCTGGAGTCCCAGGAGGAGCAGGGCCACGGCGGGACAGAGAACACGGAACCAACGGGGCATATGATCGTCGCGGAGAATCTGGGAAAGACCTATCGGAGCGGGGGACGGCCCCTGCCCGTGCTCGCCGGCATCGACCTCACCATCGACGCCGAGGGGATCGTGGCCATCGTCGGACCCTCGGGCACGGGAAAGACCACGCTCCTGGGACTCCTGGCGGGGCTCGACGAGCCCACCACGGGACGGGTGCTCCTGGCGGGGGAGGACATCTTCGCTCTTACCGAGGACGAGCGGGCGGGGTTTCGTGCCCGGAATGTGGGCTTCGTCTTCCAGACGTTCCACCTCCTGCCCACCCTGACGGCCCTGGAAAACGTCCGGGTGCCCCTGGAACTCCTGGGCCGGGATCGGCCCGCGGATCACCTGACCCGGGCCCGGACCCTCCTGGAGCGGGTGGGCCTGGCCGACCGCCTGGACCACTACCCGGCCCAACTCTCCGGGGGCGAGCAGCAACGGGTGGCCCTGGCCCGGGCGTTCGCCAACCGGCCCCGCATCCTCTTCGCCGATGAGCCCACGGGCAATCTCGATGCCCGCACGGGAGCTACGGTGGTCGAGCTCATGGAGGAGTTGAACCGGGAAGCCCGCACCACGTTGGTGCTGGTGACCCACGATCGGGAGCTGGCGGGGCGGGCCCATCGGGTGCTGGAGCTGGGTCCCGGAGGGGTGGTGTCGGACACGGCCGGGGCGACGACCCCGTGAGCGGATTTCCCCTTCGGCTGGCCTGGTGGGAGGGCCGGGCGAGCCTGCGCCGCATCGGACTCTACGGGCTCTCCATCACCCTGGGCGTGGCGGCGCTGGTGGCGGTGCGGAGCTTCCGGGAGGACGTGGAGCGGTCGGTGCGGGACCAGGCCCGGGTGCTCCTGGGCGCCGACGCCAAGCTCGAAGCCGATCGCCCCCTCCCGGATTCGGTGGGGGTCGTCCTGGACTCCCTCCGGACGGCGGGGGCCGAGACCGCCGACGTGGTGCGGACGGTCTCCATGGTGTCGGCGCCCCGCACCGGTGTCGTGCGGCTACTCCAGGTGTGGGCGGTGGATGGCGGATGGCCCTTCTACGGGCCCGTCACCCAGGAGCCCGCCGGGGCCTGGTCGGCCCGGGACTCCACCGGCGTGGTGGTGGATCGGGCCGTGCTGATCCAGTTGGGAGACCTGGTGCCCGGCGACACCCTGACCGTGGGGCGGGCCCGGGTCGTGCTCCGGGGCGTGGTGGACGACCTCCCCACCGACCCCGGGTTCCAGTCGGCCGTGGGACCCCGGGTGTGGCTGTCGCCGGCCACGTTGGAGGCGTCGGGCCTCCTGGGCTTCGGCTCCCTCGCCCGCTGGGAAACCTACGTGCGCCACGACGACCGGGCGGGGCTGGAGGGGGTGGACGAACGCTACGACGCCCTGCTGGAGGACACGGGGGTGGAATACTCCACGGCGTCGCAGCGGGCCCGTCGCATGACCCGAGCCGTGGAGTTCCTGGGGCGCTACCTGGGCCTCGTGGGGCTGGGCGCCCTCCTCCTGGGCGGCATCGGGGTGGCCAGCGCCATCCACGTCTTCGTGAAGGAGCGGGTGTCGCAGGTGGCGGTGCTCCGGTGCCTGGGGGCCCGGCAGGGCGGCGTGTTCCTGGCCTATCTCCTCCAGGCCGGCGCCCTGGGCCTCGCCGGCGCCGCCGGAGGGGTGGTGCTGGGCGTGGCGATCCAGCTCGCCCTTCCCGTGCTCCTGTCGGGCGTGCTCCCGGTGGACGTGGAGCCCCGCATCTCGTGGAGTACCGCCGTGGCGGGCCTCGGGGTGGGGGTCTGGGTGGCCGTGGTCTTCGCCCTCCTCCCCCTGTTGGCCGTCCGGGACGTCCCGCCCCTCCGGGCCTTCCGCCAGTCGGTGGAGGGGCCGTCCCGCCCCTGGGCCCTCTCCCGCTGGCTCACGGTGGCGGCGCTGGCGGCGTCGGTGGTGGGGCTGTCGGTCATGGAGGCACCCCGGCCTGCCGAGGGCCTGGCCTTCGCCGCCGGACTCGCCCTGGCCACGGCGGTGCTGTGGGCCGCGGGGCGGGGGATCATCGCCCTGGCCCGCCGGTGGTTCCCGTCCTCGGCCCCCTATCCGGTGCGGCAGGGGTTCTCCAACCTCTTCCGCCCGGGCAATCAGACCGTCTCGGTGACCCTGGCCCTGGGCTTCGGGGCCTTCATCGTGGGCACGGTGCTTCAGGTGCAGGGCAATCTGGGGCGGGAGCTCGCCTTCGACGCCGCCGCGGGCCAGCCCGATCTCCTGCTCTTCGACGTCCAGTCCCAACAGGTGGCGTCGGTGCTCGACATCCTCCCTCCCGACGCCGGCGCCGAGGCCACCCCCCTGGTCTCGGCCCGCCTCACGGCCATCGACGGGGTCGCCGTGGACTCCCTCCGCCTCGAGGGGGGAGAGGATGCCCCCGCCGGATGGGCGGTGCGCCGGGAATACCGCCACACCTGGCGCGACACCCTCACCGACGCGGAAGCGTTGGTGGACGGCGCCTGGTGGCCCGAGGCCGCCCCGGCCCCCGACGGCGTGGCCCGGATCTCCATGGAGACCGAACTGGCGGCCGATCTGGGCGTGGGCCTGGGCTCCCGATTGACCTGGTCGGTGGACGGTGTGGCCGTGCCCTCGGTGGTGACGAGCCTTCGAACCGTGGAATGGGACCGCTTCCAGACCAACTTCTTCGTGGTGTTCGAGCCCGGCCCCCTGGACCAGGCTCCCGCAACGTGGGTCGTGCTGGCCCGGGTGGGCGACGGCGAAGCCCTGGCCCGGGTCCAACGGGATCTGGTGGCGGCCCACCCCAACGTGTCGGCCCTGGATCTGGGACGGATCCAGCAGGCGGTGGAGACGATCCTGGCCCGGGCGCGCCAGGCCGTGACGTTCCTGGCGGGGTTCGCGGCGCTGGCGGGGCTGGTGGTCCTGGCCGGGTCCCTGGCGGCCTCCCGGCACCAGCGCCTCCGGGAGGGCGCCCTCCTCAAGACCCTGGGGGCCCGCCGGAATCAGCTCCTCACCGTGTTCTTTTCCGAATACCTGGCTCTGGGACTCCTGGCGGCAATCACGGGCCTGGTGCTCTCCACCGGGGCGGCGTGGCTTCTCGTGGGCGGCCTCTTCGAACTCCCGTTCCAGGCCGCTCCGGGGGTCCTGGCGGGGGTCGCCGGCGCCGTGGCGCTCCTCACCGTGGTGACGGGGCTGGGCAGCAGCCGAGGACTCCTCAGGCGCCCGCCCCTCCCCGTCCTCCGGGAGCTGGTGGACTAGGCGAGGGCGTGGGACGGCGCTGCAGCCGGACCTCCACCCCCTCGGCCCGGATGATCACCACGTCGTCGTCCTCCAGGACCACCACGGGCTCGCCCCGGACTTCCACGTCCACGTCGCCGATGCGGGCCACGGCCCGGACCGGGGCGATGGGGGCCGCCGGGGGGGCGGGAGCCGCCGCCGGGGTCGGCGGGGCGGGGGCGCGGGGGAGGGTGAAGGCCAGGTCCCGCAGGACACCGTCCCGGAGGACCTGCCACCGGAGGGATTCCCCGGCCCGGACCCGCCCCATGCGCCGGCCTCCTTCCGGCGTACGCAGGTCGATGCCGTCGAGCCGGACCAGGCGATCACCGGCCCGGAATCCGGCGGCCTCGGCGGCCGACCCCCGGTCCACGGACCGCACTTCCGGCCACTCCCGGAACGACCAGATGGAGCCCACCTCGTCGTCCATGCGGAGGGTGCAACCGTCGCAGGCCAGGGACATGCCCAGGCGAGGGAGTCCCCTGGAGTACTGCCACATACGTCCCGCCACCTCCACCGGAGGTTCGGGTGCCGCCGGGGGTGCCGTGGGCTCGGGCGCCCGGGGCGGAGAGGGCGCCGCCGGCGAGGGGCTCGCCGCCGGTGCCGGAGGAGCAGGGGGCGAGGGGGCGGGCTCGGGGGCGGCCGGAGGCGCCGGGGCCCGGGGAGCGCAGGCCGCCTCCGCCACCACCCGGACGTCCCTCTCCCGCCCGTCGCGCCGTATGCGGAGATGCACCTCGTCGCCCACGTCGAAGTCCGTGAAGGCCAACCCGCCGTCCCGGGTGGTGATGAGGTGCCCCCCCACGGCCACGATGACGTCGTCGGCCCGGAGCAGCCCCGACGCGGGGCCGTCGGGCGCCACCCCCATGATCCGGGGCTCGGTGGAGAACGACGCCCACCGTCGCGAGCCGGAGCGGGACACGGTGCAGTTCTGACACGCCAGCCCCGTGATGCCCAGCGAGGGGAAGGACTCGCAGCGCTCGGCGGTCTGGGCCACCGCCGCGCCGGGAAGGAGTAGCCAGGCCAGGGCCACCGAAGCGGCGCGCCGGGCCGAAGTCGTCGTCGTCATCGTCATCACCTCCCGCAGTGCGGGCGTCAGAACCAGAGCACCACCCGGGCGTTCCGGGCGGTGGAGTCGGAGGCGGCGGGGCCGGGGGCCCCCAGGGCCGCCAGGGCGCGCCGGAGATCGGCGTCGTCGGGGTCGAGGCGGGACAGTTCGGTGAGGGCCGAGCGCACCACGCTGCGAGCCACCTCCCGTCCCGCCGCGCTGTCGGCCGAGCCCGCCGATTCCCCCAGGGAGGCCAGGGCCTCCACGTAGTCGCTCCCGCTGCGCTGGATCAGGGCGGCGGTGCGGGCGGCGTCGGCCTGCTGAAGCGCCTCCACCACCTCCACGGTGCGCCGCGCCCCGTCGGCCTGCCCCGTGGCGAAGCCCGCGGCGAAGAGGGCCACTCCCGCCGCCACGGCGGCCGCAGCCCATCCACCCATGGGCCGGCCCGGGCGCCGGACCTGGGCCCCCAGGAGCCCGTCCTGGCGGAGGGCCGCCACGGTCCGGTCTTCCAGGTGGGGCGGCGGAATGCGTTCCCGGGCCAGGCCCGTGAGGTCGGCGGGGCGGTCGTCGGAATCGGTCATGCCGGAGCTTCTCCGTCCGGGCCCAGGAGGCGCCGGAGCGCCCGCCGGGCATGAAACAACTGGCTGCGGGAGGTCCCCACGGCGATGTCGAGGCGCCGGGCGATCTCGGGGTGGGAGTAGCCCTCCCAGTCGTGGAGCAGGAGCACCGTGCGGTACCCGTCGGGGAGGGTCGCCACCGCCGCTTCCAGGTCCAGGTGCCCTCCGGGTCGGGGCGTGAATCCCACGGCGTGACCGTCCAACGGCTGGTCGTCGAGACGGCGCCCCTGCCGCCGCACCTGCTCCCGGACCCGGTTCACGGCGATGCCGCACAGCCAGGTCCGCAAGGTCGAGCGCCATTCGAACCGGGGCAGGGCCCGCACCGCCCGGATCCAGGCCTCCTGGATCACGTCGTCGGCGTCGGCCCCGGCCTCGCCCAGGAGCCGGGTCACCAGGCCGTACATGGCCGGGGTGTGCCGCCGGTACAGGGCCCGGAAGGCGGCTTCGTCGCCGGCCGTCACGGCTCGGGCGAGGGATCGGTCGTCGGTGCTCACATCCATGAGGGACCCGGCGGGCCCGAACCGTTGGTCGCCCCCGTCAACCTGCCTCGACGTCCGACAGGTCGACGTGAAGAGCCACCGGGTTGCCGCAGCCCTCGCACGCCGTGGAGTGGGGGGTCTTGAGGGGCGTGGACCCGTGATGGACCAGGGGGGCCCCGCACCGGGGACAACTGCCCTCCAGTCCCACCAGGGTGAAGCGCTCCCCCCATTTCCGCAGGGCCAGCACCACCCCGCCGGTCCCGGCCGCCACGGCCCAGGGGGCGTGGGGGGGCAGCACCGCCACCACCGGCGCCACGATGACCCCGGCCGCCAACCAGCGCAGTGCCCGGCCCGCGCGCCACCCCGTGGTCCGGGGCACCACCTGGAGGGTGACGGCAGCGGGATCGTGCCCGAACACGCGGGCTTCGCCCTGGACGGTCAGGGGAACGGGGGGGTGGGCCACGGCGGATCCGGGTGAGGGGCGTCGAAGTGAAGTCGCAGCGTCGGCGACGGGGATGTATGTTGCGGAACGAAACGCCCGACGCCAATGGGATGGCGCCCCCCCCGCCCGTTCGGCTCTCCGCCCCACAGCCCACGATCCCCGGACCGTGAACACCCCCGAGGTCGCGCGGCACCTCGCCGATCCCGAGCCCTTTCCCGCCGACGTGGCGGAGTTCCTGCTGGAGTTCTCCATCGGGATCCACCGCCACGCCATGTACCCGGCGAACCACCCGTCGTTGAAACCGGCGACGGCGGCGATCCTGGGGCGGCTGCAGACGGCCCTCCAGACCCGAGCGGACCTGCGCCTCGGCGTGCTTCGGGACCGCTTCGTGTGCGACGACCGGGAGACCGACCCCCGACACCCGGTGATCTCGGAACTCTCCGAACGCCTCCACGATCACGAGCTGGCGGCCCTGGCGTTCCGCCCCGGCGTGGAGGCCCCCGAACTGCGGGAACTCCTGGCTTTCCTGGCACCCGAAGTGGAACGGGGCGGCGCGCCCCTGGGCAGCCTTCCCCGGGACCAGCGGCCGTCGTGGCCCCACATCTCGCTCGAGCCCCTCCACTACGACGAACTCGCCCTGGACGACGCCGATGCGGGGGACTGGGAGGACCGGGCCCGGGAGCTGTGGGGGTCCCTGGTGCGCTCGGCCATGGGGGAGGCGGCCGACCCCGCCTCGGACGACGTGGCCCGGGAACTCGCCGCAGCCGTGGCGGAGAGCACCGACGACCCCCTCCAGCTCCGCCTCGTGGCCGGCTATCTCTCGCCCCTGGTGGAATCCCTGGTGAACGTGCAGGACGGCCGGATGGCCGGGGTGCGGGAGGGTCTGTCCGAGTTCCTCTCCTCCCTGGATCCCGAAGCCCGGGCGGGGCTGCTCCGCACCGGTGGCGACGCGGCGTGGCGCCGGGACCTCCTGGGGGCCGCCAGCCGCAGCCTGGACGTGGACGCGCTCCTGGACCTCCTGCAGGCGGCGGCCACGGCATCGGAGCAGACCATCTCCACCTCCATGACCCGGCTCCTCACCAAGCTCGCCACCCATCAGCGGCAGGACGATCCGGGATCCCGGCGCCGGGCCGACGGGGCGCTCCGGGAGAACGTGCGCTCCCTCCTCCGGGACTGGACCCTGGACGACCCCAATCCCGACGCCTACTCCGGGGTCCTGGACTCCCTGGCCCGGGCGGCGCCCGCGGCCGACACCGAGTCCCCCGACGACGACGTGCCGGTGGCCCTCCGGATCCTGGCCATGACGGTGGAGCTCGACGTGTGGACGCGGCGGTCCGCCGAGGCGCTGCGCACCGCCGTGGACGGCGGCCGCCTCGCCGAGATCTACGTGCTGGTGGACGAGGGGGGGGCGGGACCCGGAGCCGATCGGATCCTGGAGACGCTGCGCCGCCCCGCCTGGATCCGCCGGGTGGTGGCCCCCGACGATCTGCCCGAAGCCGCCCTGGGCCGTCTGGCCCGGGAGGCCGGGGTCGCGGCCGTCCCGCCCCTCATGGACGGCCTGGTGGCGGGCCGAACCCGGGAAGCCCGGCGGGTGATCTTCGACACGCTGGCTCGCTACGGCGACGCCGTGATTCCCGAAGTGGAGGCGCGCCTTCCGAGCCCCTACTGGTTCGTGAACCGCAATCTCATGAACCTGTTGGCGGTGGTCCCGGGCCCCTCGTCGGTGGATCCCTTGGCGTATCTCGCCCACGACGATCCCCGGGTCCGGCGCGCGGCGCTCCCCGTGGCCCTGAAGGTGCCCGGACTGGTGGAGGCGGCCCTGATCCGGGCCGTCTCGGACCGGGACGAACGGCTGACCCAGCTCGCCCTCCTCCGGGTGCGCCAGCATCCCCACCCCGACGTGCTGTCGGCCGTCGTCGAGCGGGTGGTCCTGGCGGGCCGGAGTCCCGAATTGCGGATCCTGGCCATCCGGGCCCTCCGGGGCCATCGCTCGCCGGTGGTCCGCGAAGGCCTGCTCGACGTGGTGGTCCGTGGGCTCCGGGCGCCGCCGGAACACGCCCACCTGGGCGCCGCCATCGCCGCCGCCGGACTGGAAGCCCTCCTGGCGTCCTGGCCCCTGGCCCCGGACGTGGCCGCCCTGGTGGCCGAGGCCCGGGAATCTCCCCACGCCGCGGTGCGCAAGGCGGCGGGAGGGGAGGCGTGAACCAGGCTCGGGAGGTCCTGCGGTGCCTGGCCCGGACCGTATCGGGTTTCACCATCTACGCGTCGGGTCACCCCACTCGGGAACGGGCGCTGGACGAGCTGCTCCACGCCGTGGCCGATCTCCAGGAGGCCGCGCCCGGCGCCACCTTCACCTTTCTCGACGACGAGATCGTCTTCGGGGTCCATCCCCTCCGGGGCATGGGCGAGTGGCCCTGGGCCGAGCGGTTTTCCCGGGTGGGCGTGCAGCGGGTGGAGTTCGTGGGGCCGGTGGACCGGGACGACCTCATGCACTTCGTCGACGACCTGGCCCGGCGCCTGCGCCGGGGCCGGGCCGAAAGCAGCGAGGCCCGGGTCACCCGTCCCACGGGGATCCGGTACGGTCTGGTCCATCGGGACGGGCTCGACGACGGCGATGAAGAGGGTGGGGGACTCCATCTCGCTCCGGTGGACGTGGATCTGGTCCTGGAAGCCGAGACGGTGCGCTGGCTCGAGACCGAACTCCGGGGCGGGGGACTGCTGCATCTGGCCGAGGCCGAGGGGGTCGTGTTCGCGCTCCTCCAGGCCATGCACGGGGGCCGGGAGATGCTCCTCCCCCTGACCCGCCTGAAGGAATTCGACCAGTACACCACGGCCCACTCCCTCAACGTCAGCGTCCTGGCCATGGCCCTGGCGGAGCAGATGGGCCTCGGGGGCGCCCAGGTCCGGAGCTTCGGCGTGTCGGGCCTCCTCCACGACCTGGGCAAGACCCGGATTCCCACGGAGGTCCTGAACAAACCCGGGGCCCTCTCCGACGCCGAACGCACCCTGATCCACAGCCACACGGTGGAGGGGGCGAAGCTGATCCTCGAGCACGACGCCGACCTCGATCTGGCCGCCATCGTGGCCTACGAACACCACCGCCGCACCGATGGCGGCGGCTACCCCACCTTCCGGATCGACCGCCGGTGTCACGACGCCAGCGACCTGGTCCACGTCTGTGACGTGTACGACGCCCTCCGCACCCACCGGCCCTACCGGGACGCCTGGCCCCACGCCCGGGTCATGAACTACATCGTGGAAGGGGGCGGGGGCGAGTTCGACCCCGACGTGGTGCGGGCGTTCGTGGACATGATGGATCGCTGCACCCGGGCCGACACCCGGGTGGACCCCGATCCCGGCCCCGCCGCCCCGCCCCCGGTGGACGGCGACGGCGAGGTCAACTCCCGGATCGACTGAAGCGCTCCAGTCGATCCACGGCGTGCTCCAGGGTCTCGATCCGCTTGCAGAAGGCGAACCGCACGAGGTGCCGCCCCAGATCGGGGCGGGAAAAGAAGCTCGATCCCGGCACCGGCGCCACCCCGGCGTCCCGGGCCAGCCGCCGGCTGAACGTCACGTCGTCGTCGCCTTCCGCCAGCCCCGAGATGTCGGCGAGCACGTAATAGGCGCCCTCGGGGGTGCGGCAGTGGAAGCCGGCCTTCCGCAAACCCGGAAGGAGGGCGTCGCGCCGCGCTCCGTACTCGTCCCGGAGCGATCGGTAGTACGCCTCGCCGAACGATTCCATGGCGGCGGCTACGGCGTCCTGGAGCGGCGCCGGCGCCCCCACCGTGAGGAAGTCGTGGACCTTGCGAATGGCGTCGGTGATGTCGGGGGGCGCCACGATGGTCCCCACCCGCCATCCGGTGACGGCGAACGTCTTGGAGGCCCCGCTCACCGTCACGGTGCGCTCCCGCATGCCGTCCAGGGTGGCCAGGGGGACGTGGCGTCCCTCGTAGGTGATGTACTCGTAGATCTCGTCGGTGACGGCCAGCAGCCCGTGGGTGCGGCACAGGCGGGCCACCGCCTCCAGCTCGGCCCCCGTGAACACCCGCCCCGTGGGATTGTTTGGCGTGTTCAGGACCACCGCCCGGGTCCGGGGCGAGATGCGGTGGGCGAAGGCATCGGCGTCGAACTGGAGGTCCGGCTCCTCCAGGGGCACGTAGACGGGCACGGCCCCGGCAAGCACCGCATCGGGGCCGTAGTTTTCGTAGAACGGTTCGGGAATCAGGACCTCGTCGCCGGGGTCGAAAAGGGCCAGGAACACCGCGGCCATGGCTTCGGTGGCGCCGCAGGTGACCACGATTTCCCGCTCCGCGTCCACCGTCATGCCGTACGCCTCGGCGTACCGCCGGGCCACGGCGTGGCGGAGGCGAGGCGTGCCCCAGGTGATGGCGTACTGGTTCTGATCGTCCTGGATGGCGGCACAGGCCGCGTCCTTCAGGAAGGCCGGCGCCGGGAAGTCGGGAAAACCCTGGGCCAGGTTCACGGCTCCGTGCTCCCGGGCGACGCGGGTCATCTCCCGGATCACCGATTCGGAAAACCGGGCCGCCCGGCGCGAGCTGCGGGGGTTGGGCATGGGTGGGGGGGCAGGGGTGAGGGGGACGGGGTCGGGCCAGTCTGAGCCCCCACGCCCCCGGGGGCAACCGGACCCGACGACACCCCCCACGGGGGAAGGTGTGGCCCCCGGCGGGGGATCGTCCCTACCTTCGGGCGATGATCGCCCTACTCGGCTCCCGGACCTCGGCATCGCCGGCGCTCCTCCTGGCGCTGGTCCTCGGGGGATTCGCCGTCGCCCCCGCCCCCGCTGCGGCCCAGGGCACCCTGGTGCTCGAGGGACGGGGCGGCGTGTCCGTGCCCGTGGGCTCGTTCACCAACGGCCCCGGCGGCGGGCGCCTCGCCGAAGCGCCGGTGGTGAGCGTCCAGTTCGGGCTCCTGCGGGGTCGGCGCACCTATGTGACCCTGGGGTTCGCCCAGGCCCGCTTCGACTGCACCCGGGACGGCTGTCCCACCCGGTGGGTCTCCACCCAGTGGGACGCCGGCGTGCGGGTGGAGCTCGGGGGCGAGGCGGTGGTGCCGTGGGTCCGGGCCGGCGTGGTGTCGCCCACGGTGGAGCACGTGCCCACGGTCCGACCGGGGGGCGTGGTCGCGGGCACCTCCCACCGGGGTTGGGGCGGCGAAGCCGGCGTGGGCGTGCGGGTCCCCCTGAGCGAACGCCTCTCCGTCAGTCCCGGCGCCCGCTTCGTGGCGGTGGACGTGGGGCGGGGGGGCGGCGAAACCCTGAGCATGCGGTACGCCGTGGTGGACCTCGGGCTGGTGGTGGCCTTCTGATGCGCCGGTTCGGGATGGTGCTCGGGGCCCTCGTTGCGGTGATGGTCCACGCCGCGGCCGGGGCGGCCGACGTGGTCCAGGTGGTGGTGGACCGCCGGGCCGGGGTGTTCGAGGGGCGGGAGTTCGGCGACGCCGGAGCGTACGAACTCGTGGTGGGGCGCATGTTCTTCACCTTCGATCCCTCCGACCCCGCCGACGCCCGGGTGGTGGACCTGGATCTGGCCCCCCGGAACGCCGACGGCCGGGTGGAGGTCTGGGCCGACGTCATCGTGCTCCAGCCCGTGGACCCCCAGCGGCGCCGGGGCGTGGCGTGGATCGACCTGGACGACGGGGGCGTGGGGCCGGGGGTTCCGCTCTTCCGGGCCGCCCTGGGGGGCGGGACGGTGGCCGAGGGCGGCCTGGACGACGGTCTGCTTCTGGAGGAGGGGCTCACCCTGATCCGGATCGCCTGGCGCTCCGGGACGCCCGGACCCGGAGGGGCCGGCACCCTGGCCGTGCCCCCGGCCGCGGAAGCCGACGGCGCCCCGGTCACCGGGTGGGTGCGGGTCGACTGGGTGGTGGACGACGACACCGACCGCCTCCCCCTGGCCCGGGAGGGGCGCACGCCCTACCCGGTGGCCGTGCCCGAGGCCCCGGTCCACGTCCTCACGGTGCGGGACGGGCGCGACGCGCCTCGGGACACGATCCCGGCCTCGGACTGGCGGTTCGTGCCCGCCGACGACGGCCCCTCGGCGGGCCGTCCCGTGGCCGTGGCCGTGGACGGCGGGTTCCGGGAGGGCCGGATCTACGAACTGGTGTACCGGGGCGAGGCGCCCCGGGTGCAGGGGGTGGGTCTGGCCGTGGTCCGGGACGTCATGGCCTACGCCCGCTACGACCTCCGGAGCGTGTTTCCCGCCGATCGGGGAGTGGCCTTCGGAAGCGGCGCCGGGGGCCGATTCCTGCGGCAGTTCGTCCGGGAGGGCTTCAACGCCGACCCCGGCGGCCGCATCGTCTTCGACGCAGTGTGGTTCCACGGGGCGGGGGCGGGACGGGGCAGCTTCAACGCCCGCTTCGCCCAGCCCGACCGGGTGGGCGCCCGCCTCCGGGACTTCTTCTACCCGGTGGATCTCTTCCCCTTCACCGTGGACCGCCAGTTCGACCCGGTCACGGGCCGGGACGAGGGCCTCCTGGACGCCCTCACCGAGGCCACCACACCCCGCACCGTGGCCACCCTCACGGGGTTCGACTACTGGCAGCGCGCCGCGGCCCTGACCCACACCTCCGTGGACGGGTTCCGGGATCTGGTGCCCGGGGGACTCCATCGAGCCTACCACCTGGCCTCCACCCTCCCGGGGGCGCCCGACGGCGAGGGGGAGCCGGGGGCCGATACCCGGAGCGCCATGCGGGCCCTCGCCGTGGCGGTGGTGGCCTGGGTCGACGGGGGAGACGCGCCGCCCCCCTCCCGACTTCCCACGGTAGGCGGGGGCTCCCTGGTGCCCACGCGGGCCGTGGCCTATCCCGCGGCGCCGGGACGAGCCGAGGCCCCCCCGTCCCACGTGGCCTACCGACCCGACTACGGGCCCCGCTTCGCCGCCGAGGGCGTCCTGGACCGGGAGCCCCCGGCCCTGGGGCCCGCGTTTCCCGCCCAGGTGCCCCAGGTCGACGGCCTGGGCAACGAACTGGGGGGGGTCCGGCTCCTGGACGTGCGGGTGCCCCTGGCCACCTACCTCCCCTGGGCGGTGCGGACCGACGGGCCCTTCGCCGGGGAGCCCCGGGCCCGGGGCGGCACGACCCTGCCGCTCCCCCTCACCGACGACGAGGCCGCCGCGGCCCACGACGCCCGGCCCAGCCTCCAGGAGCTCTACGGGAGCGAGGCGGGCTTCCTGGCCCGGGTCCGGGCCGCGGCCGCCGCCCTGGTGGAGGAGGGATTCCTCCTGGAACGGGACCGGGAGGGGGCCATCGCCGCCGCCCGGCAGCGCTGGCAGCGCATCACCGCTCGCTGACCGACTCCTCGTCGGCGGCCACCAGGGCCCGGAATTCGTCCTGGTGCGCCAGGAGCACGTCCACGAGGGCCGGGTCGAAGCGCCGTCCCCGAAGTTCCCGGATGTGGGCCACCACCGAGTCCCACGCCATGGCGGGCCGGAACGCCCGGGCGTGGGACATGGCGTCCACGACGTCGGCCACGGCGATGATCCTCGCCGTCAGGGGAATGTCCCCCCCGGAGAGGCGGTCGGGATACCCGGTGCCGTCCCACCACTCGTGGTGCCAGGTGACGCCGTCCAGGACCAGGTCCTCGGCGAGAAGGGGTTCCAGGATCCGTCGACCCGTGCGGGGGTGGGCCTTCACCACCTCGTACTCGTCGGCGGTGAGGGTCCCTTCCTTGTTCAGGATCTGATCCGGGACCCCGATTTTCCCCACGTCGTGGAACTCGCACGCCAGGCGCAGGAGGTCCATGTCCACGGCGTCGGCCACCTCGGGCGTGCGCTCGGCGAGCCGGCACGCCAGGACGCCCACGCCCCGACCGTGGCCCCGGGTGAAGGGATCCCGGGCCTCCACGGCCTGCACCAGCGCCCGAGCCGCTTTCAGGACCTCGGCCCGGGTCCGGGCCTCCCGGGTGCGCCCCTCGGCGCTCAGGGGGCGGGCGTCCACGGCGCTGGCCAGGACGGCCTCCCGGGCCGCCAGCATCTCGTCCAGATGGTCGTCGAACTGGGCCAGATCGAAGGGCTTGAAGAGGTACCGGTCCGCCCCGGCGTTCACCGCGTCGGCCGCCACCCGGGCGTCCTGGAGCGCCGACACCACGAGGATCTGGATCCGGGGCCACCGGGCCCGGGCCGCCCGCACCACCTCGTGGCCCCACCCTCCGGGCATGTGGATGTCCGTGACCAGGAGGTCGAACTCCCCCGACAGGAATTGAAGCCCCAGCGCGGCGTTTTCGGTGGACGAGACCGCCCACCCGCGGCGCTCCAGGTGTTCGGTGAGGTCGGCCCGGGTCGTGGGATCCGAGTCCACCACCAGCACCGCCACCGTATCCCGTTCTCCGCTCCGGCCCCCGGAACGACGGCCCACCGAGTCCGGCGCCGGACTGGCGCGCCGGGGCGCCGGCGCGCGGCTCGCCGCGGCATCGGGGAGTCCCCCGGCCACCCGAACCCGGTTCCGACCCGCCCGCTTGGCCTCGTAGAGGGCCCCATCGGCCATCTGGAGCAGCTCCGCCGTGTCGGTCACGTCGTCGTTGAACACCGCCACACCGGCGCTCACCGTCAGGGTCGGGTCGCCGATGCCCTCGGCCTCCAGCGCCGCCCGCACCCGATCGGCGAAGATGGCGGCCCCCACGGGGTTGGACCCCGCCAGAATGGCGAGAAACTCCTCGCCTCCGTAGCGGGCGGCCAGGTTCATCCGGCGGGTGTTGGCCCGGAGGACCCCGGCGAAGGCCTCCAGGGCCCGGTCGCCGGCGCTGTGCCCGTGGGCGTCGTTGTAGCCCTTGAAGTCGTCCAGATCGAAGAGGACCACGGCCACCGTCCGGCCCCGCTGGGCCGCAGCGAACTCGTCCCGGAGGAAGATGTCGGCGTGGCGCCGATTGGGGAGGCCCGTGAGGAGATCGGTGAAGGCCATGTCGGCGGCCTCGGCCCGCTCCTTGTGGAGCTGTTCCGCCAGCCAGCCGATGGCCAGGCTGATGGCCAGGTAGACCACCACCACCGCCAGGAGGAGGTCGGGCACCGCGCGCCCCATCCAGACCGCGGCGGCCTGGGTGAGGGAGAGGGTGGCCATCCCCACGGCCAGGGAGGTGGCCACGCCCCGCCACCCCCGGTAGTACGCCAGGAGGAAGGCGGGAAGGAGGGCCGTGAGCCAGAGCAGGGAAGCGTATCGCCCCAGGTATTCGGGGGCGAAGAGCGCCGCCATCACCGGCGCCGCCAGGGCGGCGAGGGAAAACGCCAGGGCGCGGCGAGGAACGGCGACGTCCCGGGACGGGGCGGTGGTCATGATCCCAAGGTGCTAGGCCATGGACGGGAGGGTCAAGCGGGGACTCTCCCGACAACCTTCGACACCTGTAGTTGACAAACCCGGTTCGGGAACCGCAATCTCCTCTCGCACCGGCCGTACCATGGAGTACGCGCCGACTCGACCAGGAGACCTCATGCTGACCTGGATGCCCTACGCCGTGGCCATCGGCCTGCTCCTCACGGGAGCGGGGGTCGTGGTCCACGCTCTTCCGGCGATCCGTCGCCGGCCCCGCCGGTGGCTGTGGGCCGGGGCTCTCGCCGCCACGGCCGTCCTTCCGGCGGTCCTCACCCTGTGGGCGCCGGCGGCACCGCCGGTGGTGGCCGAAAGCGCGGGGAGCGCGGTGATCGGGCAGGCCGACGTCGTGGTCATGGCGGGCGCCGATCCGGTGACCTCGCCGTGGACCCGGTGGGCGACCACCGCCGACCGGGCGCTCCGCTGGGGCTGGCTCATGGCCTCCCTGGGACTCGTGGCCACCCTCGTGGTTTCCGGGACCCGCCTGGGGCGCCGGGTCGCCCGCTGGCCTCGGACCCGCCTCCACGGAGCGTGGGTGCGGGTGGGGGAGGTCCCCGGTCCTGCCGTGGTGGGCGTGCGGCGGCCGGAGATCGTGGTTCCGCCCTGGGTCCTGGAGCTTCCCGAGGCCGACGGTCGCCTGATTCTGGATCACGAGCGGTCCCACCTCGCCGCGGGCGATCCCCTCCTCATGTGCGCCGCCTGGCTCATGGCGGCGGCGGTGCCCTGGAATCCGGCGGTCTGGATCCAGCTCCGGCGCCTCCGGGGGGCCATGGAGGAGGACTGCGATCGTCGGGTGATCCGGAATCGGCCGTGGGCCGACGCCCGACGCTACGGGGAACTCCTGGTCGACGTGGGCGCCCGTGTGGGCCCCGGTGCCTCTCTTGCCCCGGCGGCGTTCGCCGAGGGCGGCTCGCACCTGGAACGGAGGCTCCGCACCATGTTCGAACTCTATCCGCCCCTCTCCCGCATCCGGACCATCCTGGCCACGGCCGGGGCGCTGGGCCTGGCCGCGGCGGTCTTCTTCCTGCCGGGTCCCGACCGGGCCGCCCTGGTGGGGCCCGAGGAGGTCGAGACCGCCGACGAGGCCTCGCTGGGCTTCACGCCCTTCACCCGGGCACCGGAGCTCGTGAACCCCCTGGAGGTGCGCCAGGCCCTCATCGCCGAATACCCGCCGCTGCTTCGGGACGCGGGCATCGGCGGAACGGTGAACGTCTGGATCCACGTGGGCGACGACGGCGTGCCCACCGACACCCGCATCGACCGCAGCAGCGGGCATCAGGCCCTGGATCGGGCGGCCCTGGAGGTGGTGGACGTCATGGAGTTCCGCCCCGCCGCCAACCGGGACCGCCCGGTGGCGGCGTGGGTTTCGGTGCCCCTGACCTTCAGCCTCCCCTCCGGGCCCTCGACCGAGGAGTCGGTGGGCCCGGAGGAAGTGGAGATTCCGCCGCCTCCCACCGCCGCAGCGGGCCCCGATCGGGACGAACTCGCCCGACGTCCCACCTTCACGCCCTACACCCAGGCGCCCGACCTCACCAACCGGCGCCAGATCCAGCAGAGTCTGGAGGCCGAGTATCCGCCACTCCTGCGGGACGCGGGCATCGGCGGCACCGCCCGGGTCTGGTTCTTCATCGACGAAGAGGGACGGGTTCAGGACACCCGGATCGAGCAGTCGTCGGGCCACGCCCAGATCGACGATGCGGCGCTGCGAGTGGCGGCCGAGATGGAGTTCACCCCGGCGTACAACCGCGACACCGCCGTCCCGGTCTGGGTGGCGTTCCCCATCACGTTCCAGGTGCGGTAGCCCTCGGCGAGGCGCCGTTCTCCCGGCCGCGGTCCGCCATGGCGCGGGCCGCGGCCGAGGTCTAGGTTCCGCCCTCGCTCGCCCCCCTCGGGCGCGGAAGGGCCTCCATCCCGCTCCGCGGCCCGGGCACGCTCCCGACGCGGACGGCGCCATGCGGTTCCCCCGACCTTCGCTCCTTCTCGTAGCGGCGGCCCTCGCCGCCGCCCCCACCGAGGCCCAACGTCCCGTTCGGGGGCTCGAAGCCCTGGGCGTCCGCAACATCGGGCCGGCGGGCATGAGCGGGCGGGTTTCGGCCGTGGACGTGGTCCTCTCCGACCCCACGGTGATCTTCGTGGGAAGCGCCACCGGCGGGGTGTTCCGATCCCGGGACGGGGGCATCACCTGGGACCCGGTCTTCGACGATCAGCCGGCCCTGGGCATCGGGGCGGTCCAGGTGTTCCAGGCCAACCCCGACCTGGTCTGGGTCGGGGGCGGAGAGGGCAATCCCCGCAACAGCGCCGGGGTCGGCGACGGGATCTTCCGCTCCCGGGACGGGGGCGACAGCTGGCAGCGCGTGGGCCTGGAGGGAACGGAGCGCATCCACCGCATCGTGACCCACCCCACCGACCCCGACGTGGTGTGGGCCGGCGTCATGGGTCCGGCGTGGAGCGATTCCGAGGCGCGGGGCGTCTACCGCACCCTCGACGGCGGCGAGAGCTGGGAGCGGGTCCTCTACGTGGACGCGGGCACGGGGGTGGCCGATCTGGTCGCGGATCCGTCCAATCCGGACAAATTGTTCGCCGCCCTGTGGGACTTCCGCCGCACCCCCGACTTCTTCCGGTCCGGAGGGCCGGGAAGCGGCCTCTACGTCACCTACGACGGCGGCGACACGTGGAGCGAGTTGGGGCCCGACGAGGGACTCCCGGCGGGAGACCTGGGGCGCATGGGTCTGGCCGTGGCCCCCTCCGATCCCGACGTGGTCTACGCCCTCGTGGAGGCCGAACGGAGCGAACTCCTGCGGTCCGACGACGGCGGTCGGACCTTCCGCACGGTGTCGGATCGACCCGGGGTGGCCCCGCGCCCCTTCTACTACGCCGACCTGAGGGTCGATCCGGCCCACCCCGACCGCCTCTACACCCTCCACTCCTCGGCCCAGGTGAGCGACGACGGAGGGCGGACGTTCCGCACCATGGTGTCGTCGGCCATCCTCCACGGCGATGTCCACGAGCTCTGGATCGACCCCGCCGATGGGCGCCACATGATCATGGGCAACGACGGAGGCGTGGGCATCACCTGGGACGGCGGGCAGAACTGGCGCTTCGTGGAAAACCTCACCCTGGCCCAGTTCTACCACATCTCCCTCGACGACGCCGTGCCCTTCAACGTCTACGGCGGCCTCCAGGACAACGGGTCGTGGTATGGACCCACCGACGTGTGGGAGACCAAGGGGATCCTCAACGCCCACTGGACCCGGGTGGGCGGGGGCGACGGCTTCTCGGTCTTCGACCACCCCGGCGACGATCGCTCCGGCTACTCCATGTCCCAGGGGGGCAACCTTCAGCTCTTCGACCACGTCACGGGGGCGCGCATGGGCATCCAGCCCGTGCACCCCGACGGCACGCCCCTCCGCTTCAACTGGAACGCGGCCCTGAGCCTGGATCCCCACGATCCCTCGGCCCTCTACCTGGGGAGCCAGTTCGTGCATCGCACCCGGGACCGGGGCGCGAGCTGGGAGATCCTGAGCCCCGACCTCACCACCGACGATCCGGAGAAGCAGCGTCAGGACCTGAGCGGCGGCCTCACCCTCGACGCCACGGGGGCCGAAAACCACACGACCCTCATCGACATCTCCCCGAGCCCCGTGACCGCCGGGGTGATCTGGGCCGGGAGCGACGACGGCAACGTGCAGCTCACCCGGGACGACGGCGCCACCTGGACCAACACGGTCCAGGCCATGGACGGGGCTCCGGCCACCGGGTGGGTCGCCGACATCGAGCCGTCGAACCACGAGGACGGCACCGCCTGGGTCGTCTTCGACGAGCACCGCCGGGGCGACTGGGCGCCGTACCTCTTCCGCACCGACGACTTCGGGGCGTCGTGGACCCGCCTCGGCACCGAGATCGAGGGGTTCATCCACGCCGTGGAGGAAGATCCCCACGAGCCGAACCTGGTCTTCGCCGGCACCGAGTTCGGGCTGTGGATGTCCCTGGACCGGGGCGCCACCTGGCAGCGGTACGACCCCGTTCCCGCCGCGCCGGTGCGGGACCTGGAGATCCACGCCCGGGACGGCGACCTGGTGCTGGGCACCCACGGGCGGGGCATCTGGGTGGTGGACGGCATCCACGCCCTCCGGGAGCTGGCGGCCTCGCCCGGGATCGCCGACGCCCCTCTCCACCTCTTCTCCGACGCCGGCGCCTGGCTCCACGAGACGGCCGAGGGCCTGGGGTACCGCTCCACGGGCATGGCCATGTGGCAGGGCGAAACCCGGCCGTACGGGGCCCTCCTCACCTTCCACGCCGGGGACGACGCCCGGGGCCGGGCGCGAATCCAGGTGGCCGACGGCATGGGGCGGGCCGTGGCCGAGTGGACCACGGCGGCCGCCCCCGGGCTGAACCGCACCGTGTGGGACCTGGAAGCCGCCGATCCCGACCCCGCCACCGACGAGGCCGACGGCGTGGAGGTGGGCCCCGGCCGCTACACGGTCACCGTGGAGCTGGGCGACGCCACGGCTCAGGGCACTCTGGAGGTCCGCCCCGACCCCCGGGTGCCCCCCGTGGACCGGGTGGCCGCCGCCGAGCGCAACGCGGCGCTGCGGGAGGCCACGGCCTTGGCCGAGGTGGCGTCCCGGGCCCAGGCGCGCCTCCGGGACGTTCGGGAGGCCGTGGCCGACGTGATCGAAGCCCTGGGTCCGGGCGACCTGGCCACCCGAGGCCGGGCCCTGGACGACGAGTTGGCGGCGCTGGAGCGCCGTCTCTTCACCGGCGACGAGTGCCAGGGCATCTGCGGGGGCGATCCCCGGGCGGGACCCGTTCGTGCCCCCGTCTCCCGTCTCCGGGGCGGCGCGGGGGCCGTGACCCCCCTCGAGCGGACGGTCATCCAGCAGGCCGAGGCCGCCCTCACCGAGGTGCTGGACGCCGTGAACGCGGCCCTGGCCGGCCCCGTGTCGACCTTCGCCGCCGAGGTGGAGGCCGCCGATGTGTCCCTCTTCCCGGATCTGACGCCCGTGCGACGGGGCGGGGGAGGCCGACCCTGAACGACTCCACCTACGACGTCGCCGTGGTGGGGGTGGGGGGCATGGGCTCCGCCGCCCTCTACCACCTGGCCCGGAGCGGGCTCCGCGCCGTGGGGCTCGAGCAGTTCTCCGTGGCCCACGACCGGGGCTCCTCCCACGGCGAGAGCCGGATCCTGCGCCTGGCCTACTTCGAGGCTCCGGGGTACGTGCCCCTGGCCCGGCGGTCTCTGGCCCTCTGGCACGCCCTGGAGCGGGAGAGCGGCGAACGCCTCTTCCTGGCCACGGGGGGCATCGACGGGGGCACCGACGACAGTCCCATCTTCCAGGGGGCGCTGGCGTCCTGCCGGGCCCACGATCTCGCCCACGAGGTCCTGGACGGCAGGTCCCTGGGGGAGCGGTACCCGGGCTTCCGATTCCCCCCGGGCCACCGCTTCGTGCTCCAGTCCGAGGCCGGGGTCCTCCATCCCGAAACCTGCATCGAGGCCCACACCCGCATGGCCGAGGCCCTGGGGGCCGAACTCCGCTGCCACACGCGGGTGGACGGCTGGGAGCGGGACGGCGACGGGGTGAGGATCCACCTGGTCGACGACGATCCGGTGCGGGCCCGCCGCCTGGTCCTCACTGCCGGCCCCTGGTCCCGGGGACTCCTTCCCGAGGGCGCCCCCCGGCTGCAGGTGGAGCGTCAGGTGGTGGCCTGGATGGCCCCCGAGGACCCGGAGCTCTTCGAGCCGGAGCGGTTTCCCATCTTCAACGTGGACATCGACGGAGGGCACCACTACGGATTCCCGGCGCTCCACGGCCGGGGACCCAAGGTGGGCCGGTTCGGACACCTCCACGAACGCACCGAGCCCGACGCCCTGCGCCGGGACGCCACGGCCGCCGACCGGGCCCTTCTCCAGGGCTTCGCCGACCACCGCCTGCGCCGGGCCGGCACCGTGGAATCGTGCGCCCCGTGCATGTTCACCCACTCCGACGACACCCACTTCGTGGTGGATCGGATCCCCGGGCTGCCCGTGGTGGCGGCCTGCGGCTTCAGTGGACACGGCTTCAAGTTCGCCCCGGCCATCGGCGAGGCGGTGGCCCGGCTCGTGGCCGACGAGGATCCCGGCGAGCCGTTCCGGACCCTCTTCCGGTGGGATCGCTTCGAGGGCGGGGCGGGCGCCTCGGCCCCCGGGGCTTGACCCCGGGTCCGGCTCCCGGTAGAGATCCGGAGATGACCACGTCCGCCGCAGGCCTCCGACCCTTCCGATTTATCGGCGTCGTCCCCGACGCCGACGGGGAGGCGCGCGCACCGGTTCGGCCCACGGGCTGACCGCCACGCACCTCCGGAGCCGCCTCTGGGCTCTTCCCCCCGTCGGGAAGAGCCTTTTTTCGTACCCTCCAGCTTCCCTGTACGCCCATGAACGCTGCGGCCACAGCCTCCGATTCCGCCCCCGCACCCGCGCCCCGGATCGCCTACCAGGGCGAACCCGGCGCCTTCAGCGAGGAGGCCCTCTTCGCCTGGTTCGGCGGCTCTGCCCGCCCCGAACCCCAGCGGGACTTCGCCACGGTGCTGGGCGCCGTGGCGGCCGGGGAGGTGGACTTCGCCGTCCTCCCGGTGGAAAACACCCTGGCCGGGTCGGTGGCCGCAGCCTGCGACGCCTTCCTCCGGGTCGAGGTGGACGTGGTGGGCGAGATCGTCCACCCGGTGCGCCACCACCTCCTGGCCCTCCCGGGGGCTCGGCTGGACGACCTCCGCACGGTGCGCTCCCACCCCGTGGCCCTGGACCAGTGCCGGCGCTTCTTCGCCGCCCATCCCCACCTCCAGGTCGTGGTGGCCGAAGACACGGCCGGCGCCGCCCGGGACGTCCGGGACGTGGGCGACCCCACCCGGGCCGCGGTGGCGTCGGCGGGGGCGGGAGAGCGCTACGGCCTCACGGCCCTGGCGTCCGATCTCCAGGACCGCCCCGACAACCAGACCCGCTTCTGGGTGCTCCGGGGGTGGGGCACGCCGGTACCGCCCCGCCGACCGGGCCCCCTTCGGAGCCTCCTGGTCTTCGAGACCCGGAACCGGCCCGGGGCTCTGGTCCGGGTGCTCCGGTCCCTCTCCGAGGCGGGACTCAACCTGACGGCCCTCACCGCACGCCCCGCCGACGAACCCTGGAGCTACCGCTTCCTGGCCGAGGTGGACGGAGACCTGTCCGTCGGGGCCGGGGGCGACGCCGTGGCCCAGGCCCGGGCCCACACCCTGGAGCTGCGGGTGGTGGGCCCCTACGGCGTGCTCCACACCGGCGACGCGGCGCCCGCCGACGTCGCCGACCCCGAGACGCGCGCAGCCCACATCCGGGAGGCCATCGACCGCATCGACGGCGCCGTGGTGCGCCTTCTGGGCCGCCGCCGGGAGCTGGCCCAGGCCGTCCAGGGACTCCGAGCCGACGGGGGCGGGCTCGTTCGGGACCCGGGACGGGAGGCCGCCGTGCTCCGCAACGCCGCCGCCGAGGCCCGGGAGCGGGGACTGCCCGAAGAGCCGGTTCGTCAGATCTTCTGGCGCATCGTGGAGGCCTGTCATCCCGGGGTGTCGGAACCGGGCGGCCCGCGGTAGGATCGAGCCGGTGTTCGTGTCCCCCGTCGAGAGGCGTGCATGCTCCGCTCCACCCTGTTGTGGGCGTCCACCAATCCCTTCCTGGCCCAGCGGCTGCCCCGGTACGGGTTCGTGCGCCGGGCCGTGCGGCGGTTCATGCCCGGGGAATCGGCCGACGACGCGCTCCAGGAGGCCCGGCGCCTGAAGGGGGAGGGCGTGCCCACCCTCATCACCTGCCTGGGCGAAAACGTCTCCACCGAGGGCGAGGCCCGGGCCGTGGTGGACGACTACCGGCGCCTGGCCGAGGCGATCCGGGAGGCCGACCTGGACATGGAGCTCTCGGTGAAGCTCACCCACCTCGGTCTGGACCAGGGCGTGGGTCTCGCCGCGCGTCATCTGCAGGAGCTCGCCGCCGAGGCCCCGGGGGTGATCTGGGTCGACATGGAGTCCTCGGACTACGTGGACCGCACCCTGGACGCCTGGCGGGAAGCCCGGGCCATGCACGACAACGTGGGCATCTGCCTCCAGGCCTATCTGCACCGCACCGAGCGGGACTTCGAGGAACTCCTGGACGACACGCCCCACGTGCGACTCGTGAAGGGGGCCTACCAGGAACCGCCCACCGTGGCCATGGCGAAGAAGTCGGAGGTCGACGAGGCCTACCGCCGCCTGGCGGTGCGCATGATCCGCGAGCGTCACGCCGGGCGCATGGGTCGCCCGGCCGTGGCCACCCACGATCGCCGACTCGTGGGAGAAGCCCAGCGGGCGGCCTTCGAACTGGGACTCCCGGCGGACCGTTGGGAGGTGGAGATGCTCTACGGCATCGGGGTGGCGGAGCAGGGGCGTCTGGTGCGGGCGGGCACGCCCCTGCGGGTCCTCATCTCGTACGGATCCCACTGGTTCCCGTGGTACATGCGGCGCCTGGCCGAGCGCCCGGCCAACGTGGGGTTCGTCCTCAAGCAAATGGTGTCGCGCTGACGGTGGCGCCCACCTCCCTCGCCGGCGACGCCCCCTTCGATCAGGACCCCCGGCGCTGGGGACAACTCGCCCTGGTGTCGGTGGCCCTCCTCCTGGGCATGAGTGCGTGGTTCGCCGCCACGGCCGTGGGCGCCGACTTCCAGGCCCGGTGGACCCTCCAGCCCGGGCAGGTGGCGTGGCTCACCACCGTGGTCCAGGTGGGGTTCGTGTTGGGCACCGCCCTGGCCGCCGTCCTCAACCTCGCCGACATCTGGCCCTCGGGGCGCTACTTCGCCGCCTCGGCCTTCCTGGCCGCCGGGGCCAACGCCGCCCTCCTCCACGCCCCGTCGCTGGGGGCGGCCCTGGGGCTCCGCTTCCTCACGGGTCTCTTCCTGGCCGGGGTGTATCCCCCCGCCATGAAGATGATGGCCACCTGGTTCCGGTCGGCCCGGGGCCTGGCCATCGGCACGGTGGTGGGGGCCCTCACCGTGGGAAAGGCGGCGCCGTACCTGCTGAAGGGCCTCGAGGGCTCGGCGGCGGCGGACCCCGTGATCCTGGGCACGTCGGCCGGGGGCGTGGCGGCGGGTGTCCTGATCCTGGCGGCCTACCGCGACGGGCCCTACCGCTTCGCCCGGCGCCCCTTCGAGTGGAGCCGGGTGGGGAGGATCCTGCGGCATCGCCCCACCATGCTGGCCACCGGCGGGTACCTGGGCCACATGTGGGAACTCTACGCCGGCTGGCTCCTGGTCACCCCCTTCTTCGCCGCCGCCCTGGCGGCTCGAGGGGTCCCGGGCCCCGACGCCTCCGCCGCCTTGTGGGGGTTCGCCGTCATCGCCGCCGGTGGCGGGGGCGCCGTGGCGGCGGGCATCCTGGCCGACCGCTGGGGAAGGGAACGGGTGGCCAACGGAGCCATGGCCGTCTCGGGCGTCTGCTCCCTCACCCTGGGCTGGCTGGTGGGGGCGCCTCTCTGGATCGTGGGCCCCCTGGCCCTGGTGTGGGGCGCCACCATCGTGGCCGATTCGGCCCAGTTCAGCGCGGTGGTCACGGAAGTGGCGCCGAGAGACGCCGTGGGCACGGCCCTGACCCTCCAGACCATGCTCGGCTTCGCCCTCACCGGCGTGTCCATGCAGCTAGGGGTGGCCGTGGTGGAGCGGGCGGGGTGGGGCCCGGGCCTCTCCCTGCTGGCCCTGGGACCCGTGGCGGGTATTGCATCCATGCGGCGATTGGCCGCCCTGCGGAGACGAACCGCATGAGGTACCGTTCCACCCGGGGCCACGGCCCCGTCGATCTGGCCACGGCGCTGGTCCAGGGTCTCGCCCCCGACGGGGGCCTCTACCTGCCCGAGGCGCTGCCCTCCCTGGCCCTCCCGGCGCCCGGGCCCCTCCCCGAGATCGCCCCCGGCGTGCTGGCTCCCTTCCTGCCCCCGGGGTCCGAGGGGTGGGTGGGGGACGCCCTCTCGTTCGACACCCCCCTTCGGTCCCTGGGCGGCGAGGACCACCTCCTGGACCTCACCCGGGGACCCACGGCCGCCTTCAAGGACGTGGGGGCCCGGTTTCTCGCCGCGGCGCTCCAGGCCCTGGCCCCCGCCGAGCCCGGCCGCACCCGCACGGTGCTCGTGGCCACTTCCGGCGACACCGGGGGGGCCGTGGCGGCGGCCTTCCACGGCCGGCCGGGGCTGCGGGTGGTGGTGCTCTTTCCCGCCGAGGGGGTGTCGCCCCGGCAGCGACGCCAGTTCACTACGCTGGGGCACGACGTCACGGCCCTGGGCGTGGACGGCCCCTTCGACGAGTGCCAGCGCCTGGTGAAGGAGGCCCTGGCCGCGCCGGAGCTGGCGGCGGCCCACCTCCTCACCAGTGCCAACTCCATCAACGTGGGCCGGCTTCTGCCCCAGGCCACCTGGTTCGTGAAGGCCCTGGCCGATCTGGGGCCCGCCGGGAGTCCCCCGACCTTCGTCGTGCCGTCGGGGAATCTCGGGCATCTCACCGCGGGACTCCTGGCCGACGCCATGTTGGGGGCCGGCGCGGGTTTCGTGGGGGCGGTGAACGACAACGACGCCTTCCAGGCCTGGCTCCAACACCGCGCCCCGACCCGCGGGGCCACCGTGGCCACGCCGTCCTCGGCCATGGATGTGGGCCGTCCCAGCAATCTGGAGCGGGTGGAAGCCCTGGTGGCCCGGGATCCGTCGCTCCGGACCCGCCTGGCCGCCGAACGGGTGGGCGCCGACGAGACCCTCGACGAAATGGGGCGGCACCATGCCGAATCCGGCCGGTTCGTGGACCCCCACACCGCCGTGGGCCTCGTGGCCCTCCGGCGGCTCCGGGCCCGGGGCGCCCTGGAGGGCCCCGCCGTGGTCCTCTCCACCGCCGATCCCGGCAAGTTTCCCGATACGGTGCGCCGCGCAACCCATCACGAGCCCCCCATGCCCCCGGCGCTGGCCGGGCTCGACCAGCGGAAGGAGCGGTGGTCGCCCCTCTCTCCGACCCTCGACGCCCTGGCCGCGGTCCTCCACGGCCTCTCCACACCATGATCGCGCCCCTCGAGCCGCTCCGTCTGGTCGTTCCCGCCTCCACCTCCAACCTGGGCCCGGGCTACGACGTGCTGGGCCTCGCCCTGGATCGGCGCCTCACCGTGGTATGGCACCCCGGCGACGAGCCCCTGAGCGTCCGACTGACCGGGAGCCTGGAGGGGGTGGAGCCCGGGAGCGATCTCGTGCATCGGACCCTGGCCGCGGCACTGGAGGCGAATGTCGCCGAACTCGGCGGCGTTCTGGAGGTGGCTTCGGACGTGCCCGTGGCCCGGGGCCTGGGTTCGTCGGCGGCGGCCCGCTCGGCGGGGGAGATCCTGGCCCGGGCCGTCCGGGCCCCGGCCCTGGTCCGGGTGGGCCCTGCGGCGGGACCCGCTCGGGTGACGCCCACGGCCCGGGAGGCGCTGCTGGGCGCCGTGTCCCGGGCCGAGGGGCACCCCGACAACGCCGTGCCCACCCTGGTGGGCGGCTTCGTGGCGGCCTCCCTCGACGACGGGGAGGTGCGGTGGACCCCCATGCCGTTCAGCCCGTCGGTAGGCATGGCCTACGGCGCGCCCGGGGTGGAGGTCCGGACCGACGATGCCCGCCGGGTGCTCCCCGCCTCGCTGCCCCACGGCGACGCCGTGGCCAACGGCGCCCGCCTCGCCATGCTCCTTTCGGGTCTGGCCCGGGGCGACGGCGACGCCATCGCCTGGGGACTCCGGGACCGCCTCCACGTGCCGTGGCGGTGGTCGCTGGTGCCCGAGGCCGACGCCGCCGAGGCCGCGGCCCGGTCGGAAGGGGCGTGGGGCGTCACCCTATCGGGCAGCGGCTCGGGGCTCCTGGCCTTCGCGCCGCCGGAGCGGACCGCCGCCGTGGCCGCCGCCATGGACCGCGCCTTCGCCCGGGTCGACGCCCCGGGCCGCCGGTGGGCGTTTCCCGTGAAACGGGCCCTGGTGGGCGCCACGGTGGTGGGAGCCGAGGGGGAGTAGCCGGCGCGCGGGACGTCGCTCCCCGTCGGGGGGCCGCCTGCCCCCAAGTCTCCCCAACGGCCTGCCCGCCCCGAGGATTGTCGAGTTGGGGGCGCGGGAGCGCCCCCAATCGTCCACAACCCGCGGTGATCCCCGCCGTCCGGGTGACTTGATGCGGAATAGCGCCCCCGAATCACCACAACGGCCCGGGTCCACCGGCTTGGGGTGGGTTGGGGGCGTTCGGACCGCCGCAGGCCGGCCGGGCGTGAGGGCCTTGGGAAAGGCGGGGGCTACCGCCGCACCGACAGGTTGGAGAACCGCAGCTCGGGGGAGAGGTCCAGAACCAGGCGTTCGCCCCGGTTCACGAGCACCGTGGGCGACTGGTAGCGGGCCCGGCCGCCCAGGGCCTGGGCGAGGATCCCCACCTGTCCCTGTCCCGAAAACCGGGCCCGTTCCACATCGAAGCGGGCGAACCCGCCGCTGGTGACCACCCCGAGGCGCACCGTGGTGGCGTCGCGCACCAGGAAGATCTCGAAGTCGCCGGGATTGTCGTTCTGGACCTCCACCCGAAGCCCCCCGTCGGCCCGTGCGGCTTCGGTGCCGGACTCGGGAGCCTGGGCCGTGGCGCAGGCTCCTGCGAAGGCGACGGCGGCGAGGAGGGGAGCGATGCGAGCGAGGCGGCGCATGATGGCGACTCCGATGAGGGGAGTGATGCCTGTGGTACGCCTGCGGCCCACCCCCGGGTCCCCGAACCGCGTAACCATTCCCGGCCTCAGCCCCCGTCCTCCAACCCCCTGGGCGTGGCCCACCGTTCCACGACCTGGAGTCCCCCATCCACGAGAAGCGCCAGCGCCGCGGCGGGCAGCGCTCCCGAGAGGATCCGTCGGGTATCGGAGAGGGCGAGTCCGGCCACGATGGGGTCCCCCAGACCCCCGGCGCCGATGAAGGCCGCCAGGGTCGCCGTTCCCACGTTGATGACGGCGGCGGTGCGGATTCCCGCCAGGATCACCGGCGCGGCCAGGGGGAGCCGCACCCGCAACAGCACCTGGACCGGGGTCATGCCCAGGGCCCGGGCCGCCGCCACCGCCACCGGATCGGCGTCCCGCACCCCCGTGTAGGTGTTCCGGACGATGGGGAAGAGGGAGTACAGGAAGAGGGCCACCACCGCCGGCACCACCCCGATGCCCAACAGCGGGATCATGAACGCCAACAACGCGATACCCGGAATCGTCTGAAGCAGTCCCACACCTCGGATCACCCCCTCCGCCCCCCGGCGCAGCCGCTCCAGGAGGAGTCCCAGAGGCAGGGCCACCACGAGCGCCAGGATCAGCGATCCCGCCACCAGTTGGAGGTGCCGCAGGGTGAGCGTGAAGGTCTCGCCGCGGCGGGCCCAGAGATAGGCGGCGAAGCCCGATGCGGCACCGCTTCCGGTCCCGGCCGCGTCCGGGGCTCCCCCCTCCACCAGCCCCAGCTCCACCAGCAGGTCCTCGGCCACCACCGCCGGATCCACCCCCTCCACCTCCACCCGTTCGTTGGCCCGGCGCATGAGGGCCTCGTCGAGGCGGCCCGCCAACTCGGTCAACGCCGCCACGGCCCGGGGATTCGCCTCGGCCAACCCCGGGGCCACCAACGGCGCGGCCTCGTAGGGCGGAAAGAAGCCCCCGTCGTCGGCCAACACCACCAGATCGTACCGGGCGATGGCGCCGTCGGTGGAGTAGCCGTCGATGACGTCCACCTCGCCCTCGGCCAGGGCCCGGTACTTCACCGCCTGCAGAAGGGGCCGCACCTCGCCGGGCTCGAGACCGTAGGCCCGACGCAGCCCCTCGAGGCCGTCGGCCCGTCCGATGAAGTCGGGGCTGAAGCCCGCCACCAGGCCGTCGGCCACCCGGGCCAGGTCGGAGAGGGTCGCCAATTCCAGGGAATCGGCCGTGGCCCGGCGCACCGACACGGCGTAGGTGTTCTCGAAGCCCAGGGGCGGGAGCCAGCGCACGCCCCAGCGGTCGCGGAAGACCCGGCTCACCCGCCGGTACACGGTGCCGGCGTCGCCCTGGGGGCTCTCGCCCAGGATCGCCAGCAGCCCGGTGCCCGTGTATTCGGGGTACACGTCGATGGCCCCGGTGCGCAGCGCCTCGAAGGCGATCTCGGTGGCGCCCAGCCCCGGGCGTCGGTCCACGGCCACGCCCCGGGCCTCCAGCAGGGCCGCGAAGAGCTCGGCCAGCACGTACGATTCGCCGAAGGGCTTCGACGCCACCACCACGGGGGCCCCGGCGTCGGACGGCGGCTCCTGAATCGCCGCCGCCGGGGCCGCGGCCGCCCCCCGCGGCGCGGCCAGCACGACGGCGGCGGCCACCGCCACCACGACGCCCAGCACCGCCCCGGGAGGGCCCACGCGCCGGCCCACCCCGGCCCTCACGCCCCCACCCCCGCCCGATCCAGCAGCGCCGCGACGTAGCCCTCCCGGGGGTGGGCCAGGAGCTCGGCAGGCGGGGCCACCTGGAGGATCTCCCCGGCCCGAAGCACGGCGATCTCGTCGGCCAGGGCCACGGCTTCCCGCAGGTCGTGGGTCACCAACAGCGCGCTGAACGAGCGGGCGCGGCGCAGGTCGGCGAAGAGGCGCTGCACGTCGCTGCGGGTGAGGGCGTCCAGCGCCCCGAAGGGTTCGTCCAGGAGCACGATGTCGGGCTCGGCGGCCAGCGCCCGGGCCAGCGCCACCCGTTGGCGTTGCCCGCCCGAGAGGCGCCGGGGCCACCGCGCTGCGAAGTCGGTGGGCGGCAGGCCCACCTGGTCCAGGCACGTTCGGCCCCGTTCCAGGGCGTCGTCCAGCCCCAGGAGACGGGGCACCAGCGCCACGTTGCCCAGGACCGTCCAGTGGGGCAGGAGGCCGCCGTGCTGGGGCACGTACCCGATGCTCCGGCGCAGGGCGTCGGGCGGCTCCTGCGAAACGTCCCGGCCCCGGACCCGCACGGTGCCCGCGTCGGGCGTGACCAGGCGGTTGAAGCAGCGCAGCAGGGTCGACTTTCCCGATCCGCTCTCGCCCACCAGCACCGTGCAGCGTTCGGCGGGGACCCGGAGATCGACGCCGGCCAGGGCCACCGTGGCACCGAACGTGCATTTCACGTTCGCCGCCTCCAACGCCGGGGGCGTCACCGGCGAATCCCGTTCCCTGGAACCGCCTGCCGCCACCGGGGATTCAAACGGAGTCCGCGCCCCCGCGCCCTCTCTCCTCGCATCGATTCACCATGTCCTTGCATCCCGGGCGCCCCCTGTCGGCCTCCGAAATCGCCGAGCTCCTTCTCGAAGCCCGGAGCCGGACCCTCCTCCTCGTGGCCCCGCTGGACGACGACGACCTCCGCATCCAGCACGACCCCCTCATGAGTCCCATCGTCTGGGACCTGGGCCACATCGCCCACTTCGAGGAAGTCTGGCTCCTGGAGAACATCGAAGGCGACGCCCCGGGACGCGAGGGCCTCCGGGGCATGTACGACCCCTTCCGGAACCCCCGGGCCACCCGGGCGGGCCTCGATCTTCCCCGGCGCCGCGACGCCTTCGCCTACATGGGAGCGGTCCGGGAGCGGGTGCTCCACGGCCTGTCCGACCTCGACCTCGCCGGCGGCTCCTCGCGTCTGCTCCGCGACGGGTTCGTCTTCCGCATGGTGCTCCAGCACGAGTACCAGCACGACGAGACCATTCTCCAGACGCTCCAGCTCAAGCAGGGGACTCCGTATCCGGCCCCTCGAGCCGTGGGACTCCCGGCGGGCCCCCCGGACGGGTCCGGCGACGCCGCCATGGTGCGGGTGGAGGGCGGCCGATTCCCCCTCGGCACCGACGACGAGAGCGAAGCCTACGACAACGAGCGCCCGGCCCACGCCGTGGAGCTGTCGTCGTTCGAGATCGACCGGCATCCCGTCACCAACGCCCGGTGGCTCGAGTTCATGGGCGACGGCGGCTACGACCGGCCCGAGGTGTGGAGCGACGCCGGATGGGCGTGGCGCACCGAGGCAGGGCTCGAGGCCCCGAAATACTGGGCGCGCCGCGACGACGGGTGGTGGCAGCGGGTCATGGACGTGGAGCGGCCGGTGGATCCGTCCCGGCCCGTTTGTCACGTCGGCTACTGGGAGGCCGACGCCTTCGCCCGCTGGGCCGGCAAGCGGCTTCCCACCGAGGCCGAATGGGAGGTGGCGGCGCTCTGGGACCCCGCCGCAGGCCGCATGCGCCGCTACCCGTGGGGCGACGATCCCCCCACGCCCCTGGTGGCCAACATCGACCAGTTGGCCTTCGACACGGCCCCCGTGGGCGCGTATCCCGCCGGGGCGTCCCCCAGCGGGTGCCTGGGAATGATCGGCGACGTCTGGGAGTGGACCTCCAGCCCCTTCACGGGCTACCCGGGCTACGAGACGTTCCCCTATCCCGAGTATTCCGAGGTGTTCTTCGGCGACGAATACCGGGTGCTGCGAGGCGGATCCTGGGCCACACGGGCCGGGGCCGTCCGGGGCACCTTCCGGAACTGGGACTACCCCATTCGCCGCCAGATCTACTCCGGCCTGCGGTGCGCCCGCCATGTCTGAGGCCGCCGCCCGCAGGGAAGGGGGGGAAGATCCCTCCGTGGCCCGCCTCCGGGACGAGGTGTGGGAGCGCCTGAATCGGCGCGTGCTTTCGTCCCGCTGGTTCTACGACCGGCGTGGCTCGGAGCTCTTCGAAGCCATCACGAGGCTTCCCGAGTACTACCCGACCCGCACCGAGCTCGCTCTCCTGGAGGCCGGGGCCCGGGAGTGGATGGGCCGGCTTCGGCCCGGGGTGTTCGTGGAACTGGGGGCGGGAAGCGCCCGGAAGACCCGGGTGCTCCTGGACGCCCTCCAGGAGCGGCGTCCCGGGGCCGTCTACGTGCCCCTGGACGTCAGCGCCGAGTTTCTCGAAGCCACGGCGGCCGAGCTTCGCGTCGAATACCCCGACCTTCGCATCGAGCCCGAGGTGGGCGATCTGACCCGGCCCCTGGTGCTGGAGCGCCACGGCGAGCCCCCGACCCTCTTCGCCTTCCTGGGGAGCACCCTGGGCAACTTCCCGCCGCCGGCGGCGGTGAGCGTGCTCCGCCACGTCCATGACGCCATGGCCCCGGGCGACATCTTCCTCCTGGGCGCCGATCTGCGCCCGGGTCCGGGCAAGACGGTGGAGGAGCTGGAGGCCGCGTACGACGACGCCCAGGGCATCACGGCCGACTTCAACCGCAACATGCTCAGGGTCTTGAACCACCGGACCGGAACCGATTTCGAGCCCGAAGCGTGGCTCCATCGGGCCTTCTACGACGCCGACGCCGGGTGGATCGAGATGCACCTCGTCACGCCGGAAGGGGCCGAGATCACCGTGCCGGGACGGGGCACGGTCCGCCTGGCCCCGGGCGAGTCCCTGCGCACCGAGGTGTCGAGCAAGTACGATCGGCCCACCCTGGACGGTCTCTTCGGCGCCGCCGATCTGGAGATCGTGGAATGGGTCACCGACCCGCGACAGCGCTACGCCATGGTCTTCGCCCGCCGGGCCTCGTGAGCCTCCCGACGCAGGTGGGGGTGGGGGGTCTCGGTCTCGGGCATCTCCGGGACTCGGTGGCTCGCCTCTTCCGTCCCGGGAGCGCCGATCTGCGGGTGGGGGTGGAGGTGGAAGCCATCCCCGTGGACGCCGCCACCCGTCGGCCCGTGCCCCCCATGGTCCCGCTCCTCCGGGCGCACGCCCGGGCGCGGGGGTGGCGGGAGGGCCGCAACTACGCCGGCGCCCCGGCGTTCACCACCGGGCGCGGAGGCACCCTCTCGTTCGAACCCGGGGGGCAGCTCGAGTACGCCTCGCCCCCCGAAGCCTCCCTCGGCGTCCTGGACGACGATGTCACCGGCGTCCTCGAGCCCCTGGCCCGGACCCTGGCCCGGGAAGGGGTGGTGCTCCTGGCTCGGGGCCTGGATCCCCGGACGCCGCTCCCCGAGGCTCAGCTCCACCTGGCCGGGGATCGCTACACCCGCATGGACGCCCACTACGCCCGACGAGGGACCTGGGGCCGACGCATGATGCGCCAGACCGCGGCCCTCCACATCAACGTCGACGCCCCCGGGCCCCCGTTCGAGGCGTGGCGGGCGGCGTCGGCCGCCGCCCCGGCGCTCCTGGCGGCCTTCGCCAACTCCTCCCGGGTGGAGGGGCGGCCCTCGGGGCACCGAAGCGCCCGGGCGGCCCAGTGGCGGTCCCTGGACCCGGGGCGCACGGGGATCGTGGCGACGTCGGCCGACCCGGTGTCCGACTACCTGGACTTCGCCCTGGGGGCCGACGCCTTCCTCCTGGGCGGGGCGGGGGTTCGGGCCCGGCCCTTCCGGGAGTGGATCGACCGGGCCGACCTCGCGGACTGGGAGCGCCACCTCTCCACGCTCTTTCCCGAGGTCCGGCCCCGGCGCTACCTCGAATTCCGCTCCGTCGACGCCCTCCCGCTCCGGTGGGTGGCGGTGCCCACGGCCATTCTCGTGGGACTCCTCTTCGATCCCCGGGCCCGGAGCGCCGCCGCGGCGCTCCCCCCGGTCTCGGGAGCCCTCCTGGAACGGGCCGGCCGATGCGGTCTGGCCGACGCCGACGTTGCGGAGCGGGTGCGGGTCGTCCTGGACCTGGCCGAAGGTGGGCTCGCCGCCCTGGACGACGCCGTGGCCCCCCGGGCGATCCGGGAGCGGGTGTCGGCCTTCCGCGGCGCCTGGACCGATCGGGGCCGGGATCCGGCGTCGGGGGCGGACGACACCCTGGTGTAGCCGCGGGGTCAGCCGGCCCGGCCCACCTCCACCGATCCGTCGGGGCGCTGGAACACGACCTGGTTGGCCGGCACGGGGGTCCATGCGCTGGTGTCGTCCAGGGGTTCGGAAGCCAGAACCGACCCGCCGGGGGCCCATTCCGGACCTTCCGCGAGATAGAGGGAGTTGCAGCGGGCCCCGCCCACCGAGGTGTGGAGGGTGTGGACGCCGGCCTCCGAGGCGAGAACCAGGGTGAGGGGCGCGGCCTCGCCGTCCTCCAGGCGCTCCGACACGGCCGTCCACGCCCGGCCCAGGGCCGCCGCCGGGAACTCGCCTTCGTCCAGGGCGTTCAGGACCAGGAGGAAGAGGGTCTCGGCGTCGCTCACTCCGATGAGGGCGCCGTAGCGCTCGTCGCTGAGGTGCTGCCGCAGGGCCCGCATGTGCCGTCGCCGGAAGTCGGGCACCCAGCCGTTGAGGCTGAAGCTCCACCCCTGCAGGGTGAACGGAAGCACGCCGGCCCGGTCCACGGGGAGCCCCGGAGTCGCGTTGCGGACCGTGGCCTGGATCACCGTCCCCCGGCTGGCCGCCAGGAGCGGCTTCACCCCCGGGTCGTACCAGATGGGCTCGGCCCGGGCAAGCCGCAGAGGCGTGGACGCCCCCTGGGGCCACCAGGCCACCCCCCACCCGTCGGCGTTCACCGAACCCGAGCGGAGTTCCCGGGGCTCCCAGCTCTGGCGGTAGAGGGAATGGGGGCCGTGGAAGACGGGTTCGGCCACCGGGAGGGGAGGGCCGGCATAGGCGACGAGGCGGCACATGGCGGGGGAGGGGGAACGGGTGAAGCGGGGGAGGGACCGGGGCGTCGCCGAAGATCGGGCAGGGCACACCGCGGGACCACCCCCGACGGGGGCGGCCCGGAGGCCGCGTTCACCGCGTCGTTCCGGGTCGTTGCCCCTCTTCCGCGCCCCGTGGTATGTTCGGCGCGGGAGCCCTGCGGGGCTTTCCGGAGCCGGGTGCGCCCGCCCACGCGGGCCCCCGGGGGACGATCCTCACGAGAGGCACGACGCATGCGCGCTCTTCTTGACCGACTCCTTCTCTCCGCCGGAGCCGTGGTGTTCCTGGCCGGGGCTCCCGTAGCGGCCCAGCAGGGCACGGTGGCGGGGCAGGTGGTGGACATCGAAACGGGCCAACCCCTCACCAGCGCTCAGGTCCAGGTGCTGGGCGCCGGAGATCAACAGGCGGGGGGCCTTCTGTCCGATGCCCAGGGCCGCTTCCGGGTGCAGCTCGCCCCGGGCACCTACTCGGTCGTGGCCACGCTGGTGGGGTACCGGCAGGCCCGGGTCGACGGAATCTCGGTGTCCGCCGGCGAGACCACCGAGGTCCAGATCGACATGACCTCCACGGCCCTGGAGCTGAATCCCATCGTGGTGACCGCCGGTCGGCGCGAGGAGAAGGCCCTGGAATCGCCCTCCACCATCGTCACCATCTCCAGTGAGCGGATCCAGGAGCGCGTCGCCTTGAGCCCCGTGGACCACGTGAAGGCGCTCCCGGGCGTCGACGTGAACCAGACCGGGCTCACCCAGAGCAACGTGGTGACCCGGGGCTTCAACAACGTGTTCTCCGGAGCCCTTCTGGTCATGACCGACAACCGGTACGCCTCGGTGCCGTCGCTCCGGTTCAACGCCTACAACATGATCCCCACGACCCAGTTCGACGTGGATCGCATGGAGGTGCTCCTGGGGCCGGCCGCGGCCCTGTACGGGCCCAACTCGGCCGACGGCGTGCTCCACATCATCACCACCTCGCCCATCGACGATCCAGGCACCAAGGTGGCCGTGACCACCGGGGAGCGATCGCTCTTCCAGAGCCAGTTCCGCACCGCCTTCCCCCTGGGCGACAACGCCGGGATCAAGTTCTCGGGCCAGTACATGAAGGGGCGGGACTGGGAGTACTTCGATCCCGTGGAGATCGAGCAGAGAGAGGCGGGTGACAACGATCTCATTGGCAGGCGCGACTTCGACGCCGAGCGTTACGGCGGCGAGCTGCGCCTCGACTTCCGCCCGTGGGACGACGGCGAGGTCATCTTCAACGCCGGCTACAACAACCTGGGATCGTCCATCGAGCTCACGGGCGTGGGCGCGGGACAGGCCGACGGCTGGGGCTATTCGTACTTCCAGGGCCGCATGGCCAAGGGCCGCCTCTTCGCCCAGGCCTTCCTCAACCGCTCCGACGCCGGCGACTCGTTCCTGCTCCGCACGGGCCAGCCCATCATCGACGAGTCCACCATGATGGTGGGCCAGATCCAGCACGGATTCACGGTGGGCGAAAGCCAGGACTTCACCTACGGCGTGGACCTGCAGCGAACCGAGCCCAAGACCGGGGGCAGCATCACCGGCCGCAACGAGGACGACGACATCATCAACGAGGCCGGCGGGTACGTGCACTCCAACACGGCCCTGTCGGACAAGGTCGATTTCGTGGCGGCGCTGCGGGTCGACTACCACAACCGCCTGGAGGATCTGGTCTTCTCGCCCCGGGCGGCCGTGGTGTTCAAGCCCGCCGAGAACCAGAACTTCCGGGTGACGTTCAACCGGGCGTTCTCCACCCCCACCACCAACAATCTCTTCCTGGACCTGGTGGCCGCGAACATCGGCCCCTACTCGGTGCGCACACTGGGCGTCCCCGAAGACGGACTGACCTTCTCCGACACCTGCACGGGCGGCATCCAGGACCTGTGCATGTACTCGGCATTCAACCCTGGGGGGCCGACCCAGGCGATTCCGGCTGTGGCACCGACGGCGGCATACTGGAATCCGTTCCTGCAGGGCGTGCTGGCCGCTTCCCTGGGGGAGACGAACCCGCTCCTGGGCGTGCTGGTGCCTGCCCTCTCGAACCCGGGCGCCGTCCCCGGTGAGACGGTGCCCACGTCGGGGCTCGTGCGGTTCAACCAGGAGAGCTCGACCTTCGTGCCCGACAACGGACCTCAGGACATCCAGAGGATCAAGCCCACCATCTCCAACACCTTCGAGGTGGGCTACAAGGGCGTCATCGGGGGCCGACTGCTCGTGGCCGCCGACGTGTACTCCAACCGTCTGCGTGACTTCGTCGGCCCGCTCCGGACCGAGACTCCCACCGTCAACTGGAACGCCGCGGAAGTACAGGCGTTCGTGCTCGGGCGACTGGGCCCGGCGATCCAGGGTGGGCAGATCACGCAACAGCAAGCCGGCGACATCGTCCGGGCGCTGGCGGGCGTGCCCATCGGCACAGTGGCCCCGGATCAGGCGCCGGGAACGGATCTGATCCTCACCTACCGCAACTTCGGGGACGTAGACCTCTGGGGCGCCGACCTGTCGTTCCAGTTCCTGGCCACCGATCGCCTCAGCCTGACCGGCTCGTACGCCCACGTGAGTGACGAGTGTATCGACTTCAACGAGGACGGAAGCTGCTCCAGCGCCAACGACATCGCCCTCAACGCCCCGGCCAACAAGGGGTCGCTGGGGGCCCGGTGGGACGATCGCATCCTGGGGCTCACCCTGGAGGGCCGGGTGCGCTTCTCCGACGGGTTCCCCATGAACTCCGGCGTCTACATCGGCGACATCCCGAGCTTCTCGGTCCTCGACGCCAACGTGTCGTACCAGTTGCCCTGGGCCCCGGGCGCCAGCGTGACCCTCACGGGCACCAACCTCTTCGACAACGTCCACCGCGAGTCCATCGGAGCCCCGGAGATCGGTCGGCTCCTCATGGTGCGGCTGGCCTACGAGTTCTGACGACGGGGCGGGCCCCGGGGGCGGTCGCCGCCTCCGGGGTCCCGGGCCCGCGAGACATCACGATGGACACGACCGAGACCACACCTTCGAAGGGCGCCACCCTGCGCTGTGCGTTCTGCCTGAGCCTCAACCGGGTCGACGTGGCCCGGGCCGGCGATCGACCGAAGTGCGGAAAGTGCGGCCGCCCCATGCTCCTGGACCGACCGGTCAAGGTGGAGAACGACGACTTCGACGCCACCGTACTGGGCTCCGACGTGCCGGTGCTGGTGGACTTCTACGCCGATTGGTGCGCCCCCTGCCGCATGGTGGCGCCCGTGCTCGACGAGGTGGCCCACGACACGGTGGGCCGCATGCTGGTGGCCAAGGTCGACACCGACCGGGCCCAGGAGGTGGCGGCCCGGTACGAGATCCGGAGCATTCCCACCCTGATCCTCTTCCGCGACGGCGCCGAGGCCCAGCGGGTGGTGGGGGTCGACGTGGGCGCCCTGAAGCGCATCGCCGCCGACGTCTCCGGCTGATGGGCGACAAGCGGGCCCGCCACGACGCCATCTTGTCGTTGGTGCGATCCCGGCGGGTCTCCAGCCAGGAGGCACTCCGGGATCTCCTGGTGGGGCGGGGGTTCGAGGTGACCCAGGCCACCGTGTCCCGGGACGTCCGGGAACTCCGCCTCGTGAAGACCCCCGAGGCCGACGGCCAGGGGCGGTACACGGCCCCCGACGCCCACGACCCCACGCCGGCGCTGGCCGCGCTTCTTCCGGCCCTCTTCCTGTCGGCGGAAGACGCGGGGAATCTCCTCGTGGTCCGGACCCTCACCGGGGGCGCCCAGGCGGTGGCCCTGGCCATCGACGGCGAGGACTGGCCCGAGGTGTTGGGTACCCTGGGCGGCGACGACACGATTCTGGTGATCTGCCGCGCCGACGCCCACGCCCGGGCCATCCGGGATCGCCTCCAGGACCTGGCCACGGGATCGGGCTGACCCCTCCGATGTTGTAATTATGCATGATTGATGTATATTCATGCTTTCTCGGTCCACGGATTCCATGCACACACCCTCTGATTCCCGCCCCCGGGTCGGCGTCGTCGGCGCCAGCGGCTACACGGGCCTCGAGGTGCTCCGCGTCCTGGCGGGGCACCCGGGCGTCGACCCCGTCTGGGCCACCTCCCGGAGTGAGGCCGGAGGCCCCACGCCGGTGTCGGGCCTGGCCTTCACCGACCGGGGCTACGACGCCCTCGCCGAGGTGGACCTGGTGTTCCTCTGCCTCCCCCACGGGGCCGCGGTGCCGTGGATGGAGGCGGCCCGGGCCGCCGGCGTGCGGGTGGTGGACCTCACGGCCGACCATCGGCCCGGTTCGGGGCGGGACGCGGGGGTGGTCTACGGCATGACCGAACTCCACGGCGAGGCCGTGGCCGGGGCCGACGCCGTGGCCAATCCCGGGTGTTATCCCACCGGGGTGATCCTCTCCCTGGCCCCGCTCCGGGCCGCGGGGCTCCTGGACGACGCCCGCCCCATCCCGGTGGCGGCGGCTTCCGGGGTGACGGGGGCCGGGCGTTCGCCCCGACGGGACCTCCTCTTCGCCGAGGTCCACGGCGACTACCGGGCCTACGGGCTGGGCAACGGCCATCGCCATCTCCTGGAGATGCGGGCCGAGCTCCCGGGGCTCCAGCTCCTCTTCGTGCCCCATCTGCTGCCCGTGCCCCGGGGCATCCTGGAGACCCTCACCCTCCCGGTGGTGGAGGGCGTGGACGCGGCCCGGGTCCGGGACGTGTGGCGGGAGGCCTACGCCACCAGCCCCGTGGTGGACATCCTGGCCGAGGGCGCGCCGTCGCTCCGCGACGTGGTCCACACCGATCGTCTGGTCCTGTCGGTGCACGACAACGAGGGACTCCGGGCCCCCACCCTCACCGTGGTGGCCGCGCTGGACAACCTGGGGAAAGGGGCCGCCGGTCAGGCGGTCCAGAACATGAATCTCATGCTCGGCCTCGAGGCCGGAGAGGGACTTCGATGAGTCGCGACGCCCTGCTGGGAGTGTACGCCCCCCCCGAAACGCTGTTCGTGAAGGGCCAGGGCGCCTGGCTGGAGGCCGACGACGGGCGCCGCTACCTGGACTTCACGGCGGGCATCGCGGTGAACGCCCTGGGCTACGACGCCCCGGAGATCCGCCGCGCCGTGGAGGCGTGTCTGGCCACGGGACTCATCCACACCTCCAACCTCTTCCGCACCGAGCCCGCCGAGGCCCTGGCCCGGGAGCTGGTGGCGGTGACCTTCCCGGGCAAGGTCTACTTCTGCAACTCCGGCGCCGAGGCCGGTGAGGCGTGCTTCAAATTCGCCCGGCGGTGGGCCCGGGCCGAGGGCGGCCCGGACAAGGTGGGCATCGTGGCCTTCCGGGGCTCGTTCCACGGCCGCCTCTTCGGTACCCTCGCCGCCACCGACCGGCCCCGGTACCGGGAGCCCTTCGAGCCCCTCATGCCCGGCGTGGCGTGGGCCGAGCTCGACGATCCGGGCTCGGTGGAGGCCGTGGTCGACGCCGAGCGTACGGCCGCGGTGGTCATCGAACCGGTGCAGGGGGAGGGGGGCATCCGCCCGGTGGACCCGGGGTTCCTCCGGGAACTCCGGGCGATCTGCGACGACCGGGGGGTGGCCCTCATCTTCGACGAGATCCAGTGCGGCCTCGGGCGCACCGGCGATCTCTTCGCCTACGAATCGTCGGGGGTGACGCCCGACCTCCTGGCCCTGGCCAAGCCCCTGGCCGGCGGCCTGCCCATGGGGGCGGTGGTGGGTGCGCCCCACCTGGCCGCCACCGTGGGGCCCGGCGACCACGCCACGACCTTCGGGGGCGGGCCCATGGTGGCCACGGTGGCCCGGGCGGTGCTGAAGACCGTGGCCGACACGGCCTTCCTGGAGGGTGTGCGGGAGCGTTCGGCCCGACTCGACGAGGGGCTGGCCGGCCTCGCCGAGGACCACGACGCCGTGGCCGCCCTCCGGGGTCGGGGACTCATGCGGGGCCTGGCCCTGCATCGGCCGGCGGCGCCGGTGGTGACGGCCGCCCGGGAACGGGGGTTGCTGGTCTGCTCCGCCGGACCCGACGTCGTGCGGCTCCTGCCGCCCCTGAACATTCCCCTGGACGAGCTCGACCTGGGAGTCCGTCGCCTGGGCGAGGCGCTGGCCGCCACGGGAGACGCCTGATGGCGGGGGAGGGCACCCCCCCCGCGGCCCTCTGGGGAGGGCGCTTCGAGGGGGGCATGGCGCCGGCCATGGTGCCCCTCAATCTCTCCCTGGACGTGGACCGACGCCTCTGGCGCCACGACATCGTGGGCAGCCGGGCGTGGGCCCGGGCCCTGGGCCGGGCCCGAGTCCTGGAGGCCGACGAGGTGCAGGCCCTCACCGAGGGTCTCGACCGGGTCGAAGCGCGGCTGGCGGCCCACGGGGTGAGCGACGCCACCGACGAGGACATCCACTCCCTGGTGGAGCGCCTCCTCACGGAAGAGGCCGGAGACGTGGCCCTCAAACTCCACACGGGGCGGAGCCGCAACGATCAGGTGGCCACCGACCTCCGGCTCTGGGTCCGGGAGGTGGGAGAGGAGCTGGCCGAGAGGGTCACCACCCTGGGCCGGGCCCTGGTGGAGCTGGCGGCCACGGGCATGGACATCGTCATGCCGGGCTACACCCACCTGCAGCAGGGCCAGCCCATTCGGGCGGCCCACTGGGCCCTGGCGCCGGTCTGGCCCCTCCTCCGGGACCGGGACCGGATCCGGGGAGCGGTGCGGGCCGCCGGAGTCCTTCCCCTGGGGTCCGGGGCCGTGGCGGGCTGCCCCTTTCCCGTGGACCGGGACGCCCTGGCCGCCGACCTGGGGTTCCACGGGGTGTCGCGCAATTCCCTCGACGCCATCAGCGATCGGGACTTCCTGGCCGATCTGCTCTACGCCGGCGCCCTCACGGGCATGCACCTCTCCCGCATCGCCGAGGACCTGGTGCTCTTCTCGTCGGCCGAGTTCGCCTTCGTGCGGCTGGACGACGGGTACTCCACGGGGTCGTCCCTCATGCCCCAGAAGCGCAATCCCGACGTGGCCGAACTCACCCGGGGCAAGAGCGGGCGGCTCCTGGGCAACCTCACGGGCCTCCTGACCCTTCTGAAGGGCCTCCCCACGGGGTACAACCGGGATCTCCAGGAGGACAAGTCGCTGGCCTTCGACACGGTGGACACCCTGGACCTGGTGCTGCCGGCCCTGGCGGGCGCCGTGGCCACGGCGCGCTTCCGCCCCGAGCGCATCGCCGCCCGCCTCGACTCCCAGTTGTGGGCCACGGACCTGGCCGACTACCTGGTGCGTCGCGGCGTGCCCTTCCGGCGCAGCCACGAGGCCGTGGGCCGCATCGTGCGCCTCGCCGAAGACCGGGGGTGCGGCCTGGGCGACCTCACCACCGACGATCTCCGGGGCATCCACGACGCCTTCGACGACGATGTCCACCAGGTGTTCGACTGGGACCGCTCCGCCGACAGCCGGGGCGTGCCCGGCGGCACGTCGCGCTCCGCCGTGGAGGCCCAGATGGCGGCGGCCCGGGCGGCCCTCGACGCCTGAGCCCCCTGGTTCCCGACTCCGTCAGGCCGGGACGGGGGCGCCCGTGGACGCCACGGTCCGGCCCACCGCCGCGGCGAAGGGCTCCAGGCCCCGCATGAGTCCCCGGAATTCGTCGAAGGTGAGGGACTGCTCCCCGTCGGAGGTGGCCTCTTCGGGGCAGGGGTGCACCTCCACGATGAGCCCGTCGGCCCCGGCGGCCATGGCGGCGTAGCTCAGGGGCGCCACCAGGTGCCGCTTGCCCCCGGCGTGGCTCGGGTCGGCGAAGACGGGGAGGTGGGTCTCCCGCTTCAGCACCGGTATGGCCGCCAGGTCGAAGGTGTTGCGGGTGGCCGTCTCGAAGGTGCGGATGCCCCGTTCGCACAGCACCACCTGCATGTTGCCCTGGCTCATGACGTACTCGGCCGCCAGGAGCAGGTCCTTCACGGTGGCGCTCATGCCCCGCTTCAGGAGCACGGGGCGGTGCAGACGTCCCACCTCCGTGAGGAGGGCGAAGTTCTGCATGTTCCGGGCGCCCACCTGGAGCACGTCGGCGTAGCCCGCCACCAGCTCCACCTGGCGCGTGTCCATGACCTCGGTGACCACCGGGAGTCCCGTGGCCTCCCGGACGTGGGCCAGGATCCGGAGTCCCTCTTCTCCCATGCCCCGGAAGGAGTAGGGGGAGGTGCGGGGCTTGAACGCGCCGCCCCGGAGCCCCCGGGCGCCGTCGGCGGCCACCCGGGCCCCCGTCTCGGCCATCATCTCCGGACCCTCCACCGAACAGGGGCCCGCCACCACCACGAACTCCTCGCCGCCGATCTCCGTGGCGCCGAAGGGAATGCGGGTCGGGGTCGGCGAAAACTCCCGGGAAGCCAGCTTGTAGGGCTTGAGAACGGGGTGGACCGCCTCCACGCCGGGCACGGAGAGCAGCGCCCGTTCCGACAGCAGCGTCTCGTCACCCACGCATCCGATGATGGTGCGATGTTCGCCCACCGAGAGATGGGTCCGAAGGCCGGCGGCCTCCACGCGTTCACGAATGTGGTCGACTTCGTCGCGGGTCACGCCCGCGCGGGTCACGATGATCATGGACGGGTCTCTCCTGAAGGGCGTCGGGCCGGATCCCGGCAGCCCCGAACGACGAACCGGGCCCCCGGGAACGCGTCCCGGGGGCCCGGTGGGGGTCGTCGACGGAGGGGTTCAGCCCCCGGCGAACACAGCCGCCCGGCTCCCGGCACGAAGGCGGGAAAACCAGTATCGCCCGCTGAAGCGGGCCCGGACGGCCATGAAGGTGGTCATGGAAGACACGTTCGGCCTCCCGGGGGCCCCCGTCAAGCGCCGGACCGCGTCTGGACGCCGCCGCGGGCCGCCCGGTACCTTGCCGTGACCGTTTCCCCACCCCCCGCACCCACCCCTTCATGGACGCCCAGGATCGACTCAAACGTGACGCCGCCCGCGAAGCCCTCACCCGCGTCCGGCCCGGCATGCGCCTGGGTCTGGGAACCGGGAGCACCATGCGCCATTTCGTCGACCTCCTGGGCGACGCCCTGGACGCCGGCGAGCTGAGCGACCTGGTGGGGGTGCCGACCTCGATCCAGACCGAACGCCAGGCCCGGGAGCGGGGCATTCCCCTGGCGCCCCTCCACGAGGCCGCGCCCCTCCACCTGGCCGTGGACGGCGCCGACGAGGTCGATCCCCGCCTGGATCTGGTCAAGGGACTGGGGGGCGCCCTCCTGCGGGAGAAGATGGTGGCCCAGGCCGCCGAGCGCTTCGTGGTGGTGGCCGACGCCTCCAAGATCGTGGCCCGTCTGGGCACCCGGTCGCCCCTTCCGGTGGAGGTCGTGCCCTTCGGTTGGAAGACCCACCTGCCGACGCTGGAGGCTCTGGGGGCTCGGGGGGTGTTGCGCACCGACGACGGGGGAGACCCGGTGGTGACCGACAACGGCAACTACCTCATCGACGCGCACTTCACGGGAGGCATCTCAGATGCGTTCGAGGTGCAGCGCCGCCTGGAGCGGCGGGCCGGCGTGGTGGAGACGGGGCTGTTTCTCGAGTTGGCCGACGAGGTGATCCTGGCGTCGGGCGACGGCATCGGCGTGCGGCGCCGGGGAGAGGAATCATGAGTCAGCGCGCCCTTCTGGCCCCGTCGATCCTCTCGGCCGACTTCGGCGAACTGGCCGAAGGCGTCCGCGTCGTGGACCGGGCCGGAGCCGACTGGATCCACGTGGACGTCATGGATGGCCACTTCGTGCCGAACATCACTCTAGGGCCCGCCGTCACCGCCGCCGTGGCCCGCGTGACCGATCTCCCCCTGGACGTGCACCTCATGATCGAGGCTCCCGAGCGTTATCTCGAGGACTTCGCCGACGCCGGAGCGTCGGTCCTGACCGTGCACCAGGAGGCCTGCCCCCATCTCCACCGCACGATCCAGCAGATCCGGGAGCTGGGGGTGAGCCCCGGCGTGGCCCTGAACCCCGCCACGCCCGTGGAGTCGATCCGCGACGTGGCGGCGGACCTGGACCTGGTGCTCATCATGTCGGTGAACCCCGGGTTCGGCGGACAGGCCTTCATTCCCCGGTCGTTGGAACGCCTGCGCCGGGCCCGGGCGCTCCTGGACGAGACCGGCTCCCGGGCGCGGATCGAGGTGGACGGCGGCGTGAGCCCGGACAACGCCGGGGCCGTGGTGGCCGCCGGCGCCGACGTCCTGGTGGCGGGATCGGCGGTGTTTCGGCACCCCGACGGCGCCGCCGCCGGAGTCGACGCGCTCCGGGCCGCCGCCGCAGGGGCCCACCTTCGCAGCGTCTGAACCCACGGACCCGTTCATGAGCACTCCCCCCGTCGTCGATCGCGCAGCCCTGGACCGCCTGGTGGAATGGGGCGGCGACAAGCTGCTGCACCAGATGATCCGCCTCTACCTCGAGAACACGCCCGAACGGCTGGAGCAGATCGCCGGAGGACTGGCCCCGGGTGGCGACCTGGACGAGGTGCACCGGGGGGCCCACTCCCTCAAGTCGAGTTCGGCCAACCTGGGCGCCATGCAGGTGAGCGAGCTCTCCGCTCGCCTCGAGGCCACGGCGAAGGAGGGCGACGAGGCCCTCAGCCGGTCGCTGGCCCGGGAACTGGGCGAGGCGTTCGCGGCGGCGGATTCCCAACTCCGCGCCATTCTGGAGAGGGACGACGCATGAGACCCCGCATCGCCGTGGTGGAAGACAATCCCGACAACCGCCTCCTGGTGGAGGCCATCCTCGAGGACGAGTACGACGTCTCGGAGTTCGAGACCGGCCGGGATGCGGTGGAGGGACTGGCCGAGGCCCGCCCCGACCTCGTGCTCCTGGACATCTCCCTTCCCGAGATGGACGGCACCGAGGTGCTGGCGTGGATCCGGGGCCACCCGGAGCTGGGGCCCACGCCGGTCATCGCCCTCACGGCCCACGCCATGGCCGGAGACCGGGAGAAGTACCTCGCCGCGGGCTTCAACGACTACGTGAGCAAGCCCATCGTCGACGAAGACGTCCTCACGGGCGCCATCCGCCGATGGCTGGCCCCGACGGCCTGACCCCCTCCGCACCGGACACGGACGCCGCCCCGTCGTCCGGCGTCTGGCGGCCCATCCTCCTGGTGGGGGTGACGGCCGTTCTCGTGTTGTCGGCCGCGGTGATTCCCCCCGACAGCCTTTCCAATCCGGCGTGGCACCTCGCCGTCGAGGTGGCGTCGGTCACCCTGGCGGCCATCCTGGGCGCCCTGGCCCTGGTGCGGTTCTACGCCCGGCGCCAGCGCATCTTCGTCTTCATCGGCACGGGATTCCTCGCCACCGCCGTGCTGGACGGGGTCCACGCCTTCGTGGCCTCGGACCTCCTGGGAGGATCGGGGATCATGGTCACCCCCGACGTCTCGGCGTGGACCTGGCTCCAGGCGAGGGTGTTCCTCTCCCTCTTCCTGGCGGTCTCGGTCTTCGCCGCCGAGCCCCGGGGGGCCACGGAGCGCGAAGGCAGCGAGAGCCGGGTGTTTCTCCTGGCCCTGGCGCTGGCCCTGGCCGTCCTCATCGTCTTCGGGCTGGTGCCCACCCCCCGGGCCATCGATCCCGGGCGGCTCGTGCCGCGCCCCTGGGAACTGCTCCCCGCCGCCCTCTTCGGCCTGGCCGGCGCGGGCTACCTGCGGCGGGGACGGTGGCGGTCCGACGCTTTCGAGTACTGGCTCATCGTGGGACTCCTGGTGGCCGCCATCGGCCACGGGGGGTTCATGGCCCGGTCCGTGGCCCTGTACGACCCCTTCTACGACGCGGGTCACCTCCTCAAACTCGCGTCGTACCTGGCGGTGGTCTGTGGACTCCTCGTCAGCATCCGGGAGACGTTTCACCGGGAGGCCGCCGCGCTGGTGGAAGGGGCCACGGCCAATCGGGCCCTGGCCCGGGAGGTGGAGGTGCGCCGGGAGGCCGAATCGGTCCTCCAGCGCAGCGAGGAGCGGCTCCAGAGCTTCCTGGAGTCGGCCCACGACCTGATCCAGAGCACCGACGCCCAGGGGTGCATCGTCTACGTCAACCGGGCCTGGGAGCACACCCTGGGCTACGACCGGGCCTCGGTGGAGGGGCGGGCGCTCTCCGAGTTCCTCCACCCCCGCTGTCGGGCCAAGGTGTTCCGCCAGTTCCTCCAGGTCATGGAGGGCCGGGCGGTGGACGAGATCCTGGCGGAATTCGTGGCCCGGGACGGCCGCGTCGTGGTGTGCTCGGGACGGGCCACCCGCCACGTGGCCGACGGCCGGCCCGACGAGGCCCAGGCCATCTTCCGGGACGTCACGGCCCAGCACGCCGCGGAGCGTGAGCTCGCCGCCTCCCGGGCCAACGTCCGGGCGCTGGTGGAAAACACCGGCGACCTCATCTGGTCGGTGAACACCCACCACCGGCTCGTGACCTTCAACAGCGCCTTCGCCCTGGCCATGGAGGCCCGATTCGGCCGCGAGCCCCGGGTGGGCGACGGTCCGGCCGACGTCTTCGGGCCCGAAGCCGCCGAGTGGTACGACGACCTCTACACCCGGGTGCTCCGGGGCCAGCGCTTCTCGGCTCTGCGGCAGGAATCGGTGCTGGGGCAGGTCCAGGCCTTCGAGATCTTCTGCAACCCCGTGCACGAGGGGGCGGGCGCCACCGGGGCCGTCATGTTCGGCCGGGACGTCACGGGGCGGCTCCAGGCCGACGAGGCCCTGCGCCTCGCCAAGGACGAAGCCGAGGCCGCCAACCGGGCCAAGAGCCAGTTCCTGGCCAACATGAGCCACGAACTGCGCACGCCCCTGAACTCGGTCATCGGGTTCGCCAACATCCTGCTGAAGAACAAGGCCGGAACCCTCCAGTCCAAGGAACTGGGCTTCCTGGAGCGGATCCTGGCCAACGGCCGGCACCTCCTCTCCCTCATCAACGAGGTGCTGGACCTGGCCAAGATCGAGGCGGGACGCATGGACCTGGATCTGGGGCCCGTGGATCTGGCGGCCTTCGTCACCGAGACGGTGTCCCAACTCGAGGGGCAGGCCCGGGAGAAGAACGTGACCCTCGTGGCCGACCTCCCCGAGCCCGCGCCTCCGACGGTGGAGACCGACGCCGCCAAGCTGAAGCAGGTGCTCATCAATCTCACGGGCAACGCCCTGAAGTTCTCCGAAGGGGGGACGGTCACGGTGCGCCTGGACACCGCCCCCGACGGCACCCCCACCGCCATCGCCGTGGAGGACACGGGGATCGGAATCCCGCCGGAACGGCTCGAGGCCATCTTCGAGGCCTTCGCCCAGGCCGACGGGAGCACGAGCCGCCGCTTCGGCGGAACGGGGCTGGGGCTGGCCATCTCCCGCTCCATCTGCCAGCTCCTGGGCTACGACCTGGAGGTGGCGTCCACGGTGGGCGAAGGGTCGACCTTCACCATCCGCATGGCCGGCGCCCCCGCGGTCGGAGCCGACGAACCGCCCCCCGCAGCCGAACCTCCGGCCCCCCGAACGCCGCCCACCGACGCCTCCCCCCGCGCCCAGGCCACCGCACCGCCCCCGCCGGCTCCCGCGGCCGGGCCGCGGCAGGTCCTGGTGGTGGACGACGAGGAGAGCGACCGCACCCTCCTCTCCCACCACCTGCGCCAGGCCGGCTGGACCGTCACCACGGCTTCGTCGGGACACGAGGCCCTGGACGCCGCCCACCGGGCACGCCCCGACGTCATCACCCTCGACCTGCGCATGCCCGACCTCGACGGAGAGGTGGTCCTGCGCCAGTTGAAGAACCACCCCCGGACCCGGGACATCCCCGTGGTGGTGGTGAGCGTCGCGGCCCACGAGGAACGCACCCACCTGGGGCGGGCCCACGACCTGCTCCAGAAGCCCGTGGACCGGGACGACCTCCTCCGCATCCTGGCCCAGGTCGTGGACGAATCGGGGCCGGACGCCACGTCGCCACCGGGCTGAACGCGGCGCCGCCTTCCGGGTACGCGGGGTCCATGAACCACGTCCCCGAATCCCGCATTACCGTCCTCAACGAGGCCCCCCTCCGCACGGAGGGCCGGTACGTCGTCTACTGGATGGTGGCCAACCGCCGCCTGGAGTGGAACTTCGCCCTGGACCAGGCCGTGGGGTGGGCCCGGGAACTGGGCGTTCCGCTGGTGATCCTGGAAGCGCTCCGGATCGGGTATCCCTGGGCCGCCCCGCGCCACCATCGCTTCGTCCTGGACGGCATGCGGGAGCACCGGGATCGCCTCGCCGGGGGGCCGGTGGCCTATCTGCCCTACGTGGAACCGGAAGAGGGGGCGGGGAAGGGACTCCTGGGAGCCCTGGCCGCCGAGGCGGCGGTGGTGGTCACCGACGACTACCCGGTCTTCTTCCTCCCTCGCATGCAGGCCGCCGCCGCCCGGAAGCTCGACGTGCGGCTGGAGACGGTGGACTCCAACGGACTGTACCCCATGCGGTCCGCCCAGCGGACCTTCACCATGGCCGTGCACTTCCGTCGCCACCTCCAGAAGACCCTGGGCGAGCACCTCACCGAGATGCCGTCCCCCGACCCCCTGGCCGACCTGACCGGGCCCGCCGCCCGGCTGCCCGACGGCCTGCTGGACCGATGGCCCCCGGCGTCGGACGCCCTCCTGGACGGCGACGACGGCGCCCTGGCGGCTCTCCCTCTGGCGGGCGACGTCCCTCCTGTGCCGTTCTCCGGCGGCCGCCGCGCCGCCCTGGAGCGCCTGGACGCGTTCCTCCGCGACCATCTGGACGACTACGGCGAGGGGCGCAACGACCCCGACGCCGACGGTTCCAGCCGCCTGTCGCCCTGGCTGCATTGGGGACACCTCTCGGCTCACGAGGCCTTTCATCGCCTGGCCGAGCGGGATGGGTGGTCGCCGGCCCGCCTCTCCACCGAGGTCACGGCCAGGCGGGAGGGGTGGTGGGGCATGTCCCCCGGGGCCGAGGCCTGGCTCGACGAACTGGTCACCTGGCGGGAGATCGGCTTCAACTTCGCCGCCGAGCGGGACGACTACGACGCCTACGACAGCCTTCCGGACTGGGCCCGCCGGACTCTGGCCGACCACGCCGACGATCCCCGGGAGCACGTGTACGACCTCGCGGCCTTCGACGCCGCCGAGACCCACGACCCCCTCTGGAACGCGGCCCAGCGGGAATTGCGGCGGAAGGGCACGATCCACAACTACCTCCGCATGCTGTGGGGCAAGAAGATCCTGGAGTGGTCCCCCGATCCCCGGACCGCTCTCGACGTCATGATCGAACTCAACAACCGCTACGCCATCGACGGTCGGGACCCGAACTCGTACAGCGGCATCTTCTGGGTGCTGGGACGGTTCGACCGGGGCTGGCCCGAGCGGGAGATCTACGGAAAGGTGCGCTCGATGTCGTCTCAATCCACCCGACGCAAGGTGAACGTGGACCACTACCTGGAAACGTACGCCGAGGGGGCCGACTGATGCCGGTGTTCCGCCATTCCTCCACGGTGCCCCACCCGGTGGATCAGGTGTTCGCCTGGCACGAACGGCCCGGTGCCCTGGAGCGGCTCACGCCCCCCTGGGAAGACGTCCGGGTCGTGAAGCGCTCCGGCGGCATCCGGGAGGGCGCCACGGTGGAGCTCCGTATGAAGAAGGGCCCCGTGGACCTCACCTGGGTGGTGGAGCACACGGGGTTCGAAGCCGGGCGCTCCTTCGTGGACGTCCAGCGCAAGGGCCCCTTCGAGTCGTGGGTCCACACCCATCGGTTCAGCCCCACCGACGACGGGGGCACCCTCATGGAAGACGTCGTGGAGTGGGAACCGCCCCTGGGCGCGGCGGGCGAGGTGCTGGCGGGCCCCATCCTGGAGCGCGATCTCACCCGGGGGTTCGCCTTCCGCCACCGCCGCCTCGCCCACGACCTCGACCTCCACGCCCGGTTCGCGGACCGTCCTCGGCTCCGGGTCGCCGTCACCGGCGCCGGCGGCCTCATCGGATCGGCCCTCTCCCACCTCCTCACCACCGGCGGCCACACCGTGGTGCCCCTGGTGCGGAGCCGGAGCCGGGCGGTGGATGGCGCCGTCTACTGGGACCCGGTGGGCGGCCACGTGGACACGGAGGGGCTGAGGGGCGTGGACGCCGTGGTCCACCTGGCGGGGGAGCCCATCAACGCCGTGCGCTGGACCGCCGCCAAGAAGAAGGCCATCCGGGAGAGCCGGGTGGTGGGAACCCGGACCCTGGCCGAGGCCGTGGCCGGACTCCACGACGTGAAGACCCTGGTCATGGCCTCGGCCGTGGGGTACTACGGCGGCCGCAAGGACGAGATCGTCACCGAGGCCAGCGGGCCGGGGCGAGGGTTCCTGGCCGAGGTGTGCGTGGAGTGGGAGGCTGCGGCGAAACGGGCCGAGGGGGCCGGCGTGCGGGTCGCCAAGATCCGCAACGGTCTGGTGCTCAGTCCCGACGGCGGGGCCCTTCCCGTCATGCTCACCGCGTTCAAGTCGGGGCTGGCGGGGCGGGTGGGGAACGGACGGCAGTACGTTCCGTGGATCGATCTGGACGACTGCGTGGGCATCTTCTACCACGCCCTCATGAACCCCGAGATCCGGGGCGTGCTCAACGGCACCGGCCCCCATCCCGTGACCAACGCCACCTTCACCGACATCCTGGGGCGGGTGCTGAACCGGCCCACGGTGGTGCCGGTGCCGGCCCTGGCCGTGAAGGCCATGCTGGGCGAGATGGGCGACGAACTTCTGCTCCAGGGCCAGCGGGCCCGTCCCGAGGCCACCCTGGCCGCCGGCTACCCCTTCCGGTACGAAGGGCTCGAGGACAGCCTGCGCCACCAACTGGGGCGGGACGGATAACCTCCGGTCAGCGCTCCGCCAGAGCGGTCTCGCCCTCTTCCTGTCCCGGTCCCCGTCCGGGCTCCATGCGCACGTCCCCGGGACGGGACCAGTCCCACTGGTCCGGCAGCCCCAGGTCCTCGGCGATGCACCCGTAGGTGGTCTCGGCCGAGAGGATCACGCCGGGCACGCCGGCCCCCGGGTGGGTTCCGGCCCCCACCAGGTAGAGACCCTCCACGTCCTCGCTCCGGTTCTGGGGGCGCAGGTAGGCGGTCTGGGTGAGGCGGGGCTCCACGGCGAAGGCGTTGCCGTAGGTGGCGTTGAGCTCCGACTCGAAGTCGTCGGGGGTGAAGATGTGGAGCACCTCCAGCGCCTCGTTCAGCCCCTCGAGCCCCCACTCCTCCAGGAAGTCCAGCACCCGCTGGGCGAAGGGCTCCTTCACCGACTCCCAGTCGATGTCGGCCGTCTTGTTGGCTACGGGGATCAGCACGTACATGCTTTCGCACCCTTCGGGCGCCATGGCCGGGTCGGTGCGGGTGGGGGCATGGACGTACATGCTGAAATCGTCGGGCAAGATCTTCCGGTCGAAGATGTCCCGCACCAGTTCCCGGTACCGCTCCGAGAGGATCAGGGTGTGGTGTTCGAGCTGCTCGTAGCGGCGCCGGGTCCCGAGATAGAGCAGGAAGCAGCTCATGGTATAGTGGGTCCCGTCGACCCGCCGGTCGGTCCAGTGCTTCCGGGCCCGGGGTTCGATGAGCCCCTTGTACGTGTGCCCCACGTCGGCGTTCGACACCACCACGTCGGCGGGGAAGAACCGGCCGCCGCCGTGGACGCCCGTGGCCCGGCCGTCCTCCACCTCGATGCGCTCCGCGGGGGTGTCGGTCCGGATCTCGCCGCCGATCTCCTGGAACAGCCGTCCCATGGCCTCCACCAGGGAGTACATCCCTCCCCGGCTGAACCAGACCCCCCCCAGCTTCTCCAGGTAGGGAATCATGAGGTAGACCGAGGGGGTGGAGAACGGATTTCCGCCGACGAACAGAGGATGGAAGGAATAGATGAAGCGATGCCTGAAGTCCTGGAAGTACTTCGACACGAAGCTGTGGACCGGGCGCCACGCCCCGAGCTTCACCACCCGGGGGAGGAACCGCACCATGCTGCCCCAACTGTCGAAGGGCTTCGACCCGAGACGATCGCCGATGATGGCGTCGTAGATGGGCTCCACCGCCTCCATGAAATCGTCGAACCGCTCTGCGTCCCGGGGCTCGAAGGCCCGCATCTGGGACTTCATGCGGTCGGGGTCGGCCACGTAGTCCAGGTGGGAGCCGTCGTGGAAGAACACCCGGTAGAAGGGATCCAGGGGAATCAGGTCCACGTAGTCCACCAGCCGCCGGCCGGCGGCCTGGAAGACCGCATCCACGATCCCCGGCGCGGTGATGAGGGAGGGCCCCATGTCGAAGACGTACCCCTGGTCCTTCAACTGGTAGGCCCGGCCTCCGATCTTCTCGCGCTTCTCCAGGAGGATGACCTGCAGGCCGGCCGCCTGGAGGCGAATGGCCAGGGCCAGCCCGCCGAAGCCGGCTCCCACCACCACCGCGCGCCGCTGGGCGTTGGATTCGTTCACCATGGTCATGTCTAGCCGTTGTGGGGCACGAGACGCGACCGTCCCGCGCCGGGTGCAGGAGTGGCGCGGGAACGCCGCAGGTCCAGGAGCCCGCCCAGGCCCAGTCGGATCTTGGTGGGAAGTCGGGTGAAGGCCCGGCGGGTGCCGTTGTCGTACCCGTTGGCCCGGATCCGGTCGTGGATGCCCTGGTACACCCGGGCCGCCACCGCCACGGGGCGGGCGTAGAACGACGGCAGGACCGGAAGCGCGGCGAACGCGCGGGCGTAGTGCTCGTCGGCTTCCGCCATGAGGTCCTCGCACAGATCCGCCCACGCGTCGGGAAGCGGTCCCCGACCGTAGGCCACCCGATCCACGTCGTCGGGCCCCAGGCCGTGGGTCCGCAGGAGGGCGTGGGGCAGGTAGAGCCGTTCGTCCCGCCAGTCCTCGCCCACGTCCCGGAGGATGTTGGTGATCTGCATGGCGTGGCCCAGGGCGTAGGCCCGGGAGAGGACTTCCGGATCCCGCACGCCGAACGACTCGGTGATCCATCCGCCCACCACCGACGCGACCCGGTAGGTGTAGATCTCCAGATCCGCCCCGGTCTCGAACCGCAGGGGTTCGAGATCCATGGCCACGCCGGTGAGCAGGTCGTCGGCGTAGTGGCGGGGCACGCCCCGGCGGGCCGCCTCGCCCATGACGTGGTCGGCCAGGGGGACGCCGGTGGGGGACCCCTCGTAGGCCTCGGTGACGAGGCTCCGCCAGGCCTGGAGGCGATCCCGGGCCCGGGCCGGTTCCACGTCGGCCTCGTCCACCAGATCGTCGGTGAAGCGGCAGAAGGCGTAGACGCCCTCCACCGAGCGGCGGGGCTCGGGGGGAAAGAGGCGCGCCGCGAACCGGAACGACTTGCTGTGTACGCCGAAGTAGCGTCCCCAGGCCTCGGGGCCGCCCACGGCCCGGGCCAGCTCCACCACCTCGGCCTCGGCCGACGCCGGGGCGGGGGAGGCCGCCCGCGGCGGGGCCGTGCGGCTCCGCTCCCGGGCGTAGGCGTCCCGGGCCATGGCCACCCATTCCCCGGTGATGGCCGCCAGGAGCTCGTCGCCGGGGGCCAGGGCCCGCAGCACCTCCGACCGCTCCTCTTCCAGCTCGGCCACGATCCGGCTCCCGGCCGCCCCCTCGGCGTCGGAGAACAGACGCGACACCACGGCCGCGGCGTCCAGGTCGAATCCGTCCAGGCCCGCCGCCTGGAGCACGAACGTCCACTTCTTCTGCCCGTAGTCCTGCAGGGCGGGCTTGCCCGTGTCGGTGGACGGGCAGTAGTCCAGGGCGTCGTCCACCATCTGGTAGAGGGCGCCCACCCGGCGCCCTTCGGCCTCCCCGAGGGCACCGCCGGCCTCTCCGGACCAGGCCCGGGCCAGGGCCACGGCGGCGCCGAAGAGTTCTCCCGACTTGCCCTCGATGGCCGCCCGATATTCGGCGGGGGTCAGGGCCCGGCCCGCGCCCCGGTGCTGGGCGATCTCGCCCGCCACGGTCCGCTCCACGGCCCGGACGAACACCGGGAGGAACCCCGGGATGTCGGCGGCGGCGGCCACCCGGTAGGCCGCCGTGAGGAGGTGGTCGCCCTGGACCACGGCGGCCCCCACGCCGCGGGTGGACACCAGGGTCGCTTCACCGCGCCGGGTCGCCGCGTCGTCCACGATGTCGTCGTGGAGCAGGGACGCCTCGTGGACCATCTGGATGGCCAGGGCACCCAGCCAGAACCGATCGTCGACCCGGGCCCGGTGGTCCGGCGGCAGCACGGCCCAGGCCACCACGGGGCGGAGCAGCTTTCCCCGGGGTTCGGGCACGGGCAGCCCCAACCCGCGCATGCCCACGGCGGCCCGGGCGAGTCCCGCCCGGACCACGGCGCAGGCGTCCTCCAGGGAGGGCCCCCCGGTGGGGACCCGCGCCGAGGCGTTGCCCGAGGTCACGAAGACCTCCCCGATGCGGCCAGCGACGGTTCGCTCCGCCAGACGCCCGGCGACCGGCGCGTCAGGGCCAGGTGGAGTCCCCAGAGCACGCCCAGGGCACCCACCGTGGCCGCCACCGCCCCCCACAGACCCGCCACCGTCACCATGCCCAGGGGCATGAGGAGCACGGCGACGTAGAATCCCGTGGCCCACCGGGGAGACACGTCTCCGCTCCATCCCCCGCCCACCCGGTCCAGCGCCTCGAGCACCGTCATGATGACGAGGCCCGTGAGAAGCCAGCCGGCGAGATTCACCCACGGCATGCCGTAGAACGGACCGGGGGTCTCCCAGAGCCAGTAGGGCGTGAGGAAGCTCATGGCCGGATCCAGCGCCAGATCCCAGGTGACCAGGATCACCGCGGCGAACACCACCCGGGCCACGGCCTTCCGGGCTCCGGGGAACGTCTCCCGGGCCATGATCCAGGCCGGCGCCGACATGACGAACCAGCTCAGGGGGATCACGTACGGTACGCGCCCCGCCAGCTTCGGCCCCAGGAGCCCCGTGTATCCGTAGCCGGAGAACGGGAATCCGTAGCCCGTGCCCACGTGTTCGGCGAGGAACGACACGGCATACACGGCGGCCAGGGCCGGCAGCCACCGGACCCCCGCCCGTCGGAACAGGGCGAGAAAGAGCACCCCGGCGGTGAGGACGATGTGGGTGCGGGCGAAGAACGGAAACGACACGGTGTAGAACTCGGTGGCCCACGAGTTCTGGGGGAGATTCCAGGGCCGGAGGCCGAAGAAGGCGTAGCCCGCGATGGCGACGGCGGTGAAGCCGTAGAGGGCCACGAGGGCCCACCCTTCGAGGGTGGCGGGGCGACGCATGGTCACGCCACCTCCCCCACGTCCACCGTGCGGGTCTCGGTCCCCAATCCCTCGTCCAGGGCCTGGCCGAACTCGGTGAGCGAGGCGAAGGTCCCGAAGGCCTGGAACGGGAGGTCCAGGTCGTCCAGGAACGGGGGTTCGGCCACCTCGCCGCCGAACACCAGGGTGTACGGATGGGCCCCCTGGTAGAACTCGCCGAGGATCCGCACCGCCCGCTTCATGTCGGCCGCGGTGTTGGGCGGAGCGAACGAGATGCACACCAGTTGGGCGTTCCTGGAGCGTTGAATCGCGGCGAAGTCCTCCACGGGGACGTCCGCCCCCACGAAGTAGACGTCCCACCCCTGGCGCTCCAGGAGCAGGCGCACGCACAGCCCGCCCAGGTTGTGCCGATCGCCCTCCATGCTGCCCACCACGGCCACGGGGCGGTCTTCCGACTCATCCGGCGGGCCCGCGTCCCGGAGCCTCAGCAGCACCTCGGTCAGGGCCTCCGACGCCATGTGCTCCTCCCCCACCCGCAGGCGCCCCGAGCGCCAGGTCTCGCCCACGTCGTGCATGAATCCCCGCACCGCTTCGTCGCAGAAACGAGGGAACGAGACGCCGGGATGGCGACCCAGTTCCAGGAAGAGGGCCCCGAGCCGCCGCAGGTGGCCCCGGGTGAGCCAGCCCATGGCCAGCGCCCGCACCCGGCGGAAGTCGCCCTCGTCCACGGCCTCGTGGAGGGCCGTCCAGACGTGGGCCTCGTAGGGCGAGAAGGCGTCCAGCAGCGTGGGAATGGACCGCTCCGACGACAGCGACAGGACATCCCGCAGATGGATGCGCCGGTGGCCACCATCGGTCTTGTCCACCTCGAGATCTCCCTCGTTGCACCACCGCTTCACCGTGGACGGGTGAACGGACAGTAGCTCCGCCACCTGGGTGGTCGTGAGAAAGAGATCGGAATTGAACCGCTCCATGATGGCTCCGGGCCGGATCGAAAGATCGTGGGCAGGGTAGGGGAGGCTCGAAAACGCTTCCGCACCATTGTTCGAGCGCTTTTGCACCCCGTCAAGATCGCCGTGTTCCCCGTTTCGCTCAATTGAGGGGCAGCGATCGTTTTTCACGCTGCGGTACCGCATGACGCCACCCCCGGTTCCATCGCCCCTCCTCCAGGTCACCGACGACGGCCTCCACTGCGCCGTGGGCGGATTCTGGATCGACCCGTGGCGTCCGGTGGATCGGGCCGTGCTCACCCACGCCCACGCCGACCACGCCCGGCCCGGGTCCCGGGCGTACCTGGTGTCCCGGGCCGGGGAAGGGGTATTCCGAACCCGCCTCGGCCCCGACGCGCCCCTGGATGCCGTGGACTGGGGCGAGCGCCGAACCCTCGACGGGGTCCACGTTTCCCTCCACCCGGCGGGGCACGTGCTGGGGTCGGCCCAGGTGCGGGTGGAATACCGGGGCGAGGTGTGGGTGGTCACCGGCGACTACAAGCGCCGCGCCGACCCCACCACCACCCCCTTCGAGCCCCAGCGCTGCCACACCCTGGTCACCGAGTCCACCTTCGGCCTGCCCGTCTACCGCTGGCCCGCCCCCGGGGTGGAAGAAGCGGCCATGGCCGACTGGTGGGCGGGAAACCGGGCGGCGGGCCGCACCAGCGTGCTCTTCGGCTACGCCCTGGGAAAGGCCCAGCGCCTCCTGGCCGCCGTGCCCCGGGACGCCGGCCCCATCCTGGTCCACGGGGCCGTGGCCCGGCTGAACGAGGCCTATCGGGCGGCGGGCGTCGACCTGCCCCCGACCCTCCCCGCCGACCGCGAGCACGCCCGGGCCCACCGGGGCACGGCGCTGGTGGTGGCGCCCCCCTCCGCCGGGGGCACGACCTGGCTGCGCAAAGTTCGGCCCGGTCTCCACGGCCTTCGCCTCGGGGTGGATGCGCATCCGGGGCACCCGGCGGCGGCGTTCCGGCGACCGGGGGTTCGTGGTGTCCGACCACGCGGACTGGGACGGACTCCTGGCCACGGTCCGGGAGTCGGGAGCCGAACGGGTGGGGGTGACCCACGGGTTCCGGGCGACCCTGGTGCGCTACCTGCGGGAGGTGGAGGGTCTGGACGCCTGGTCCCTCCCCACGCCGTGGGAGGATCGGGATGAGGCGGGCGAGGCCGAGGAGGAGGAGGCGTGAGACGGTTCACCGCCCTGGTCGACGCCCTGGACCGGACCACCCGGACCACGGAGAAGGTCGACGCCCTGGCCCGGTACTTCACCGACGCGCCCCCGGCCGACGCCGCCTGGGCGCTGTACGTCCTCACGGGCCGAACCGTGAAGCGGGCGGTGTCCGGGGCGCGGCTCCGGGGCTGGATGGTGGAGCGGTCCGGCCACCCCGATTGGCTCGTGGAGGAGTCGTACTCCGCCGTGGGCGACCTCGCCGAGACCCTGGCCCTCCTCCATCCCCCCACCGACGCCGACGGCCGCGGGGGCACGGATCACCCCCTCCACCACCTCATGGAGGAGCGGGTGCTCCCCCTGCGGAACATGGAGGAGGCCGAGGCCCGACGGGCGGTGCTGGACACCTGGGCCGGACTCGACGCCCGGCAGCGCTTCGTCTGGAACAAGCTCCTCACCGGGGCCTTCCGCCTCGGTGTGGGGCGGAAGTTGGCCGTCCGGGGGCTGGCGAAGGCCACGGGCCTGCCCCCGTCGCTCCTGGCCCACCGCATCACCGGGGCCTGGTCGCCCACGCCCGATGATTTCGCCTGGATCGTGGCCCCCGAATCCAGCGAGGCCGACCCCGGGCGCCCCTACCCCTTCTTCCTGGCCCACCCGGTGGACGACGACGCCGGGGGGGTGGAGTCCCTGGGGCCCCGGGAGGCGTGGCAGGCGGAGTGGAAGTGGGACGGCATCCGGGCCCAACTCATCAAGCGGGTGGGCGAGGTCCTGGTCTGGTCCCGGGGCGAGGAGCTGGTCACGCCGTGGTTTCCCGAACTCGCCGACGCCGCCGCCGTCCTCCCCGACGGCCACGTCCTGGACGGCGAGGTGGTGGCCTGGGGGGACGACGGGGTCCGGGCCTTCGGCGATCTCCAGCGGCGCCTCAACCGATCCCGGGTGGGGGCCCGGCTCCTCACCCAGGTGCCCGTGCGCTTCCTGGCCTACGACCTCCTGGAAGCCGGGGGAGTCGACCTGCGGGAGCGTCCCCTGGCGGAGCGGCGCCAGGCCCTGGAGGCGGTGATCCGGGGCAGCGACATCCCCCGGGGCCATGGCGGCGCGCCGGTGCTGGGCCTCTCGCCGGTCATCGAGGCCCCGGGGTGGGCCGACCTGGCCGCCCTCCGCTCCACCGCCCGGGAGCGGGGCGTGGAGGGGCTCATGCTCAAGCGGCGGGAAAGCCCGTACCGGGTGGGGCGCCCCCGGGGCGACTGGTGGAAGTGGAAGGTGGAGCCGTTTCGCGTGGACGGCGTCCTGCTCTACGCCCAGCGGGGCCACGGCCGGCGGGCCTCCCTCCACTCCGACTACACCTTCGGCGTGTGGGACGGCGAGACCCTGGTCCCCTTCGCCAAGGCCTATTCGGGGCTCACCGACGCCGAGATCCGGGAGGTCGACCGGTGGGTGCGCCGGCACACGGTGGAGCGCTTCGGACCGGTGCGCTCGGTGGAGCCCGCCCTGGTGTTCGAACTGGCCTTCGAGGGCATCCGTCGCTCCACGCGCCACAAGGCGGGGGTGGCGGTGCGGTTTCCCCGCATGACCCGGTGGCGCCGCGACAAACCTCCGGCCGAAGCCGACACCCTGGAGACGGTCCGGGCGCTCCTTCCCGCCGACGCGGCGTCGAAGGGGGCCTCGTGAGCCGGGAGCGCGACGCCCTGGAGGCGTGGTTCGAGGGCCGGGGATGGCGTCCCTTCGGCTTCCAGCGGGAGGTATGGGACTCCTGGGCCGCCGGCGAGAGCGGGCTGCTCCACGTTCCCACCGGCGTGGGCAAGACCCTGGCCGCCGCCGGGGGACCCCTGGCCGCCGCCAAAGGCGAGCCCGACGCGGGGGGCCTGCGGGTGCTCTGGATCACGCCCCTCCGGGCCCTGGCCCGGGACACGGTGACGGCGCTGTCCGAGGGGGTGGACGGGATGGGACTCCCCTGGCGGGTGGAGCGCCGCACCGGCGACACGCCGGCGTCACGCAAGGCCCGGCAGAAGACCGACCCGCCCGAAATCCTGGTCACCACCCCCGAGTCCCTGAGCCTGCTCCTCACCCACAAGGGCCATCCGTCGCTCTTCTCGCGGCTCGATACGGTGGTGGTGGACGAGTGGCACGAGCTCTGTTCGTCGAAGCGGGGGGTCCAGACCGAGCTGGGGCTGGCCCGACTCCGCAGGCTGCGCCCGGGTCTGCGCACCTGGGGATTGTCGGCCACCCTCCCCAACCTCGACGAGGCCCGGGACGCGCTCCTGGGACCCGGGGAACCGGGGCGCATCGTGGGCCCCGGCCCGGACGTCCCGGAGAGCGCCTTCGAGCTCGCCACGGTGCTTCCCCCCGAGCCCCAGCGGTTCCCCTGGGCCGGCCACCTCGGGCTCGCCCTCCTGGATCCGGTCCTGGACGCCCTGGACGCCCCCGGCACGGCGCTGCTCTTCACCAACACCCGATCCCAGGCCGAACTCTGGCACCGGGCCATCGTCGACGCCCGGCCGGCGTGGGCCCCCGACGTGCTGCTCCACCACGGCTCGCTGGCCCGGAGCGAACGCACCGACGCCGAGGAGCGGCTGCGCCTGGGCACGGCCCGCTGCGTCGTGTGCACGTCGACCCTGGATCTGGGGGTGGACTTCTCGCCGGTGGATCGGGTGATCCAGGTGGGCAGTCCCCGGGGCGTGGGGCGCCTGCTCCAGCGGGCGGGCCGAAGCGGGCATCGCCCCGGCGGCTTCCGGCGGGTGCTGTGCGTGCCCACCCACGCCCTGGAACTGGCCGAGTTCGCCGCGGCCCGCACCGCGGTGGACGCCGGATCCCTGGAGCCCCGGCGCCCCCTGGACCGGCCCCTGGACGTCCTGGCCCAGCACCTGGTGACCCGGGCCCTGGGCGGGGGATTCACCCGGTCGGAGATCGGCGACGAGGTGCGCTCCACCCGAGCCTATCGGGAGCTGGACGACGACACCCTGACGTGGTGTCTGGACTTCGTGACCCGGGGGGGCTCGGCGCTGGAGGCGTACCCCCGCTACCACCGGGTCGTGGAGCGGGACGGCGTCTTCACGGTGGAGTCCCGTACCGTGGCCCGACACCACCGAATGTCGGTGGGGACCATCACCGACGACGGGCACCTGGAGGTGCGTTTTCTCAAGGGCCGCCGCCTGGGCCGGGTGGAGGAGTCGTTCCTCGCCCGTCTCACCCCCGGCGACCGGTTCCTCTTCGCGGGGCGGGAGCTCCAACTGGTGCGGATCCGGGACATGGTGGCGTGGGTGCGGCTGGCCCGGGGACGCCGGGGGCGTCGGCCGGTCCCTCGCTGGGCCGGGGGCCGCATGCCCCTCTCGAGCCACCTGGCCGAGGCGGTGGCCGGGGCCCTGGCCGGGACGCTGGCCGCCCACACCCCCGAGATGGCCGCCGTGGCCCCCCTCCTGGAGCTCCAGGCCCGGTGGTCCGAGCTCCCGGGCCCCCACCGTCTCCTGGCGGAGCGCCACCGCACCCGGGAGGGCCACCACCTCTTCGTGTTCCCCTTCCTGGGGCGGGCCGCCCACGAGGGGCTGGCGGCGCTGGTGGCCTGGCGCCTGTCCCAGGCGGCGCCCCGGACGGTGGCGGTCTCGGCCAACGACTACGGGTTCGAGATCGCCTCCCCCGACCCCCTCCCGGACGATCCGGCCGAGTGGGCGCAGCATTGGTCGTCCGCCCACCTCAACGAACATCTCCTGGCCTGCCTCAACGCCACCGAGCTGGCCCGGCGGCGCTTTCGCCAGGTGGCCCGGGTGTCGGGCCTGGTGTTTCAGGGACCCCCGGGTCGGAGCAAGTCCGCCCGGCAGCTTCAAGCCTCGTCGGGGCTCATCTACGACGTCCTGGCCCGGTGGGACCCGGACAACCTGCTCCTGGGCCAGGCGCACCGGGAGGTGCTGGAACAGGAGCTGGAGGTGCGGCGCCTCCGGGCCGGCCTGGATCGCATGGCCAAGCTGGAGCCGGTCTTCACCGCACCCCCGCGGCTGACCCCCCTGGCGTTCCCCATCTGGGCCGAGCGCATGCAGGCCCAGGTCAGCACCGAGTCGTGGATCGACCGGGTGCGCCGAGCCGCGGGACGACTGGAAAAGGCTGCGGCGGCGGGGGAATCGTGACCCCCCGCCCCCTCCTGGACGTCACGCTCTGCGGCCGGACGTGGGCCCTGGACCCCCGGGGCGCCGCCGTGCTTCCCGAGGCCCGCACGGGGTTCGTGGCCGACCTCCACCTGGGCAAGACCACCCACTTTCGCCGCACGGGGCTGGCCGTCCCCGAGGGCGGCGAGGGGTGGGACCTGGGCCGCCTGGGCGAGGTGGTGAGGGCCCACGGCCTGCGCCGGTTGGTGGTGCTGGGCGACCTCGTTCACACGGCCCGGGGGCTCGCGCCCGAAGTGGTGGACCGATTCTCGTCGTGGCGGGCGGCCCACCCGGAGCTCGACCTCGTCCTGGTCCGGGGGAATCACGACCGGGGCGCGGGGGCCCTCCCGCCCGAGTGGGGCATCCAAAGCGTCGACGGCCCGGTGCGGGTCGCCGGCGTGGAATGCCGCCACGAGCCGCCTCCCCCGGGGCCGTCCATCGAGCCCGATACCGCCGTCCTGGCGGGCCACCTCCACCCCGTGGTGCGGATCCGGGAGGGGATGCACCGCGCCCTCCGGCCCCGGTGCTTCTGGTGGCGCCCGCCGGTCCTCGTGCTCCCCGCCTTCGGGGCCTTCACCGGCGGTCACCGGGTGCGGCCGTCGCCGGGCGACCGGATCTTCGCCGTGCCCCCCGAGAGCGAGGGGGTCGCCGTGGTGGAGCTGGGCGTTTAGAAGGGTGTTGAAGAAGTGGGGTGCGGTCGCGCGCCGGGGTCTTCCGGGCGTCCAGGGTAGGAGAGACGACGAGTCGTGGCAGCGTCACGGCGAGGAGGAAAGACGACGCCTGGGCCCCGGAACCCCCCGGCGCCCGGAGGGTTGGGGGCGGCACAAGGCCATCTCCTGCGTTGGCCCGTCTCGCCGTAGCTACGGCTATGCCTTCGACGAGCCGCCTTGGATCTGGCCTTGTGGCGCCCCCAACGCGACTCGCCCCACTTCTTCAACACCCTTCTAGGGGCGGTCTGCGCCTTCGTCCCGGGGCGTGTCCACCAGCCCGGGCAGGGGCGGCATTTCCACCACCACCCCCTCGGCGTCCAGGGCGGGGTAGGGCAGGCCCGCCTCCCGGCAGCGCCGGGCCAGCTCCGGATAGGCCCACTCGAAGAGGATGCGCCGGAACCGCTCCGGCTCCAGGCGGGGGCCCGCGTAGAGGCCGGCGGCCTCGCGCTGCCGCTGGGCTTCGTAGAGCAGAACGGCGCTGGCCACGCTCACGTTGAGGGAGCGGACCATGCCCGCCATGGGGACCTTCACCGTGCGATCCACCACCTCAAGCGCCCGCTCCGAGAGGCCCCGGAGCTCCGATCCCATGACGAAGCAGGTGGGCGTCGTGTAGTCCAGGGCGCGGAAGTCCACCGCCCCCGGGGCCGGATGGGCGGCCACCAACCGAAAGCCCCGCTCCTTCAGCGCCGCCGCCCCGGCGTCCACCGAGTCCCACGCCCGCATGGGCACCCACTTGGCCGATCCCGCCGACACCTCCCGGTTCAGGGGCTCGGGATCGTCCACGGGCACCATGTGCACCTCCATGACCCCCACCGCGTCGCAGCTCCGGGCCACCGCCGAGAGGTTGTGGGGCTTGTGGACCCCGTCCATGAGCACGGTGAGATCGGGCTGGCGCCGCGAGAGGACGCGGCGCAGGCGGCGGAAGCGTTCGGGGGTCACGACGGCTCGGCGCGGGGGAACGGATCGGGCCGCCCCGCCTCGGCGTCGGCGGCCACGGCGTCGACCAGGTCGCTGAAGATGTAGCGATGCACGGGGTAGAGCGAATACCAGTACAACACCCCGAGCAGCCCCGACGGGACGAAAAACGCCGTCTGGACCATGCGGGTGCGCCCCGGTCCGTCGGGCACGGCCTCCCACTGGAGCCACGCCCGGCCCGGCACCTTCATCTCGGCCCTCAACCGCAGCAGTTCCGGGGCCCGGGCCTCTTCCACCCGCCAGAAATCCACCGCCTCGCCGGGCTCCAGATCCACCGGGTGTCGGCGTCCCCGGCGCAATCCCGGTCCCCCCACGATCTGGTCCAGAAGGCCCCGGAGGGCCCAGAGGGGGCGCCACACCCGCCACCCCCGGCGCCCTCCCAGCGACGCGAACGCCCGGTAGACCGCCTCGGGTTCGGCCGCCACGCTCCGGGTCCTCACCTCCTGGACCATGCCCTCCGAGTCCTCGAATCGATACGCGGGCGTAGCCCCCAGGGCGCCGCTCCAACGGGTCACCACCCGCCCCTCCCAGGTCCGCTTCAGGGCCAGTTCCACGGCGTCCCGGTAGGCCATGGGCTCCACCTCGGGGAAGAGGGCCCGGGCCCGGGTCGTATCGGCCAGCACCGGCTGCACCACCCCCTCCACCAGGGGCACGGCCAGGCCGTTGGGGATGGGGGTCACGAGCCCCACCCAGCGGGCCGCCAGCGAGGGCGCCAACACCGGCACGGGCACGATGACGCGCCGGAGTCCCCGAACCTCGGCGTACTGGAGCATCATGTCGCGGAAGGTCCGGCGGTCGGCGCCGATCTCCACCACGCCCGTGGCCTCGGGCCGCTCCAGCGCCTCGGTGAGGTAGACCAGCACGTTGCGGATCCCCACCGGCTGGACCGGATTCCGGATCCACTTCGGGGCGATCATGGCCGGCAGCCGCTCCGTGAGGTAGCGCACCATCTCGAACGACGCCGACCCGGACCCGATGACCGGTCCGGCCCGGAACTCCAGGGCCTGGGCGAGCCCGTGGCGCAGGATCTCCCCCACTTCCGCCCGGGAGCTCAGATGTTTCGAGCCCCGCCTCGAGCCGTCGTGGGGGGGAAGCAGCCCCCCGAGGTACACGACCCGGAGTCCCGGGTCCACGCTTCGCGCCGCTTCGACGAACCCCGCGGCCCACGCCCGGTCCTGGGCGGCGAAATCGTCCCGGCCTCCCATGGCGTGCACGAGGTAGAACGCGGCATCCACCCCCTCCAGGGCGTCTCGAATCGATGCGCCGTCGTTCAGATCGCCGCGCACCACCTCCACCTCGTGGGCCCACGGCCGGGCGAGAACCCGGCGAGGATCCCGCACGAACACCCGCACCCGGTGGCCCCGTCGGAGAAGACGAGGCACCAGGCGGCCTCCGATGTAGCCCGTGGCGCCGGTGACGAGAACGTGCATGATTCCTGCTGAACTCCTGAGAGGCCCCGGGCTCTTGCCACCCGGCCCGGGGCGTTATCTTCGAGACCATCGGAACCCCAGTACGACCGAGACCCCATCATGATCCGTTCATCGTCCGCGGCCCTCCTGGGCCTCCTCGCCGTGGCCGTCTCCGGCTGCGACCGCACCCCCTCCCTCGACCTCACCCCCGAGCTCGAAGAGGAGTCCTCGTTCGAATCGGGCCTCGAAGGCTGGTCCGTCGATCGCCAGACCGGGTCCACCGGGAGCGCGGCCGTCACCTCGGGCGAGGCCTCGGTGGGGTCGAGCTACGTCCGGGTCACGCTGGACGCCGGCAGCGATTTCGTCTGGCTGGAGCGGGCCTTCACGCTGGAGCCCAGCACCCCCTACAACGTGACCGTCTCGGCCGATCTCCGGGTCTTCGCCGGGTCGGCCGACATCCGGGTGGGCGCCTCCAACGGCGATCCCGACGGATCGGGCTTCACCTCCGAGGGCCCGGTGCCCGAGGTGTGGACCCGCACCCTGACGCCCATTCCCGTCACCACCGACGCTCAGGGCCGGGCGTGGATCGCCATCGGCATGGCGGGTACGGGGCAGGCCGGAGCCTTCGGCGTGGACCGCCTCGGGGCCTCGTTCCTGCGCACCGGGGGCAACTGACGCCCCGGGCCCTCAGTCCTGGGCTTCGAGGCGCTCCGTCAGGCGGTCGATGAGGGCGCTGGCCGTGCCCTCCCGCCCGCCGGTGAGATCGTCCAGCGACGTCGCCTCAACCAGGGCCAGGGCCTCGCTTTCGGACAGGCCCGACTTCTCGATGAGGCTCTCCACGTAGCGGCGCTGCTTGGCGCTGGGCGGCCGGCGTTCGTCGTGGATGCGCTGGAGTTCGTCGATGACCTCGCTGGCCGCCGCCGTGGTCCGGAGTCCCTCCACGCCCTCGGCCCCCACGATGGCCCGCTCGTCGTCGTCGTCCAGCTCCAGATCGGCCAGGAGGCGCTCGATGTAGGCCACCTGCCGACTCGTGGGCGCCGGGAGCACCCCCTCCTCCCGTAGCCGGTTGGTGAGCTCGTAGGCCTCGCTCCAGGTGAGATCGGCCAGGGCCTCGGGATCGGCGGGCAGGGGTTCGGGGGCGTTGGCCAGGAGCCGCTGCAGCATGTCCTGCTGCTGGAGCGTGCTGCCCCCGGACTTCTTCCGGTCCCGGGCCTCTTCGTGGAGGTCGCGAATGAGGTCGCGCCAGCGTTCCCACGTCTCCGGCGCCGACAGGTCGCCCGACGCGAGTTCGTCGAGGCGCTCCTCCATGCGGGCCGTGAACTCGGGACTGAACAGCTCCAGGCCGCTGCCGTCCCCGTCGCCGTTGGTGTTCCGGGCGTAGAGGGGGGCGGCCCGGGTCCAGATGGCCCGTCCGCTCTCGGTGGGGGCGAGACCGCCGTCCTCGGTCTCCACGTAGCCCCGCTCCTCCAGCTTCTCCACGGTGCGGGCGTAGGTGGAGGGGCGGCCGATGCCGGCCTCCTTCATGGCCCGGATCAGGGTGTGGGACCGGTACCGGGCCGGGGGCCGCGTCTCGTCTTCGATGAAGAGGGGATTGGGGGACTCCTCCTCGGCCGGATCCAGGCGCCACTCGGCGCCTGGATCCAGGGCGATGTCCGGCGGACTCGTGGGGCGGGCCGCCAGGAACTCGTCGTAGGCCGCCTCCCAGCCGTCGAAGGTGCGCCACGACACGCTCCCCGTGAGGGGCTCGTCCAGTTCGGCGCAGGTGGCGCGCACGCTCCGGGTGGCCGTCACCGAGGGCGCCATCTGGCTGGCCAGGGTGTGGGCCCGGATCAGCCGATAGAGGCGCCGGGCATCGGCGTCGTCCACCCCCACGTCGTCGGCCTCGAGACGGGTGGGCCGGATGGCCTCGTGGGCGTCCTGCACCGGACCCGTGGCCACGTTCCTGGCCGCGGGCCCGCCCAGATGGTCGTCTCCCCACGTCGCGCTCACCACCGCCCGGGCCGTGGCCACGGCCGAGTCGGCCAGACGGGTCGAGTCGGTGCGGATGTAGGTGATGTGCCCGGCCTCGTAGAGCATGGAGGCCAGGGCCGACGTCTTCCGGGGCGACCACGAGAAGCGGGAACCCGCCGCCTGAAGCAGGGCGTCGGTGGAGAAGGGAGCCGACGGCCGACGGCGGCTGGTGGATTCCTTCACCTCGGTGAGGGTCACGACTCCCGCCGCCTCCAGGGCCGACACGGCCCCTTCGGCCAACTCCCGGTCGAAGGTGCGGGTCGGGTGCACCTTGTCCGACGCGTCGCGCCAGGCCTCGGGGTCGTCGGGCTCGTGGAACCGGGTGGACAGGTCCACGCCCTGGGCCCGGGCCCGGACCTCGAAGTAGGGAATGGGCACGTGGGCTTCCCGCTCCAGCTCCCGCTCCACCACGAAGCCCAGGGTGGGGGTCTGGACCCGTCCCATGGAGTTGCCCCGGCCCGGCACGATGCCGTTGGCCATCTTCGAGGTTCGGAATCCCACGAGGCGGTCGAGGAATTTCCGAACGAGGGCACTCTCCACCATGCGGTCGTCCACGTCCCGGGGCGACGCCAGCGCCGCCCGCACCGCTTCCTCCGTGACTTCCTGGAAGGTGACGCGGTGGGCCGGGCCCTTGCCCTCCAGGCGCCGTTCCAGGCTCCAGGCGATGAACTCCCCCTCCCGATCCGGGTCGGTGGCGATCCAGAAGGTGGGCTCGTCGCCGGCCTTCTCCAGGATCGTCGCCACCGCGTCTTCGCCCCGGTCGGTCCACACCCACGGCGGCGTCGGCAATTCACCGGGACGGTTCGCCCAGTACGCCTTGCTGGCGTCCTTGCCGTGGGCCTTCCGGTCGTTGGGGAGGGTTTCCACGTGGCCCCCGGTGGCGACGACGGCCCAGCCGTCGCCGAGGTACTTCTGGAGCGTCCGGGCCTTGGCGGACGACTCGACGATCAGGACATCCATCGGTGCGGGGCCTCGTGGAGGTGCGGCAGGGAACGGAGTAGGCGGGCGGAGAGAACATACCAGACCCCGGCCCGCAGGTTCACCCCCGGGGCCCACGGACCTTGATTCCCCGGGCCAAACGCATCAATATCTGAGCAAGCGTTCATACGTTTACCCCGGAGTCCCATGCCCCCGACGCCCCTCACCGACGACGCGCTCTGCGACGTGCGCATGGTGCACGACGACGCCGTGGCCGCCGCTCGCGACGCCCGGGCCGAGGATCGCGACCTCGCCCACCTCGCCGACACCTTTCAGATGCTGGCCAGCCCCACCCGCCTCCGCATCGTCGAGGCGCTGGCGGAGCGTGACCTGTGCGTCTGCGATCTCTCGGCGGTGGTGGAGGTGAGCGAATCGGCCGTGAGTCACCACCTGCGCCAGATGCGCCAGATGCGCATCGTGCGCTTCCGGAAGGAGGGCCGCATGGCCTACTACCGCCTGGACGACGATCACGTCGCCCAGCTCTTCCGCCTGGGACTGGACCATGTCCGGGAGTGACCCCGTGAGGGGCCCGAGCCCCAGCGCGGGCACGGCCACGGCCACGGCCCTCTACGACGTGCCCGACATGGACTGCCCGAGCTGCGTGGCCAAGATCCGGGGCCGCCTCGAGAAGCTGGACGGAGTGGAGGGGGTCGAAGGCAGCCCCGTGGCCCGCACCCTGTCCGTGTCGTGGGACCCGGCCCGCACCAGCCAGGACCGGGTCCTGGCCGAGGTGGGGCGCCTGGGCTACCACGCCCGGGCCCGGGACGCGGCCGCACCAGCGCCTCAGGCGCCGTCCACGTGGTGGGGGCCCGCGGCCCGCATCGCCTACGGATCCATGGCCCTCTTCGCCGTGGCCATGGGACTCTCGGCGGCGGGGGTGGCCCCCGTCGTGCTGGATCTGCCGTTCCGGGCGGTGCGCCTCCCCGATCTGGTCCTGGTGGTGTCGGCGCTGGTGGGAGGCTGGAACTTCTTCCCCCGGGGACTGGCGGCCGCCCGCTCCCTCGCCCTGGACATGAACTTCCTCATGACGGTGGCCATCCTGGGCGCCATCGGGGTGGGGGAGTACCTGGAGGGGGCGGCCATCGCCTTCCTCTTCGCCCTGGCCGAGTTGCTCGAGAGCTACGCCGTGGACCGGGCCCGGGGGTCGGTGGAAGCCCTGATGGAACTGGCCCCGGAGCAGGCTCGACGCCTGGCCGCCGACGGGTCGGAGGAGCGGGTGCCCGTGGCGGCCCTGGTTCCGGGGGACCACGTGGCGGTCCGTCCCGGGGAACGGCTCCCGGTGGACGGCACGGTGGTGGACGGCCACTCCGCGGTGGACGAGTCGCCCATCACCGGCGAATCCATGCCCGTGGAGAAGAGTCCGGGGAGCGCCGTCTTCGCCGGCACCATCAACCGGGACGGCTGGATGCGGGCCCGGGTCGATCGCCCCGCCTCCCAGAGCACCCTGGCCCGGATCGTCCGCCTGGTGGAGGAGGCCGAGGGCCGGAAGACCCGCACCGAGCGCTTCGTGGAGCGCTTCGCCCGCATCTACACGCCCATCGTCACGGTGGCGGCCCTCCTGGTGGTGGCGGTCCCCGTGGTGGTGCTGGGCGAGCCCTTCGTGCCGTGGTTCGTCCGGGGACTGACCCTCCTGGTCATCGCCTGCCCGTGCGCCCTGGTGATCTCCACCCCCGTGGCCGTGGTGAGCGGCGTCACGGCGGCGGCCCGCCACGGCGTGCTCATCAAGGGCGGACGCTACCTGGAGGCCCTGGGCGAGGTGCGGGCCGTGGCGCTGGACAAGACCGGCACCCTGACCTACGGGCATCCCCGGGTGGTGGAGGTGGTGGCCGTGGGCGGCGCCGACGAGACCGACGCCCTGGCCCGGGCCGCCGCCGTGGAGGCCCGCTCCGAACACCCCCTGGCCCGGGCCGTGGCCGACCACGCCGCGGCGGCGGGGGTGACGGGAGGCTTCGCGGTGGACGAGTTCCACGCCGTGCCGGGGAAGGGGGCCGTGGCCGTGGTGGACGGCGAGGAGCACCGGGTGGGAGCCCCCCACTGGCTCGGCGCCTCGCCTCCCGAGGGCCTGACCCGGGACGGCCGCACCGTGGTGGGGGTGGCCCGGGGCGCGCGGGTTCTGGCCTGGATCGCCCTGGCCGATCGGGCCCGGGAGCCCGCGGCCCGGGCCGTGGCGGGCCTGCGGGCCGCAGGGGTGGAGCACGTGGTGGTCCTCACCGGCGACGCCCCGGAGACCGCCCACGCCGTGGCGAGGGAGTTGGGGGTGGACGAGGTCCGGGCCCGACTGCTCCCCGAAGACAAGGTGGAGGCGGTGAAGGCCCTGGAGGCCCGCTACGGCCCCGTGGCCATGGTGGGCGACGGCGTGAACGACGCCCCGGCCCTGGCTGCCGCCACCGTGGGCATCGCCATGGGCGCCATGGGCACCGACGCCGCGCTGGAAACCGCCGACGTGGCCCTCATGGGCGACGACCTCACCCGGCTGCCCTGGGTGCGGCGCATGAGCGGCCGGGCCCGGCGGGTGATCCGCCAGAACATCGCCGCCGCCATCCTGGTGAAGGCGGCCCTGGCCGTGGCCGTGCCCTTCGGCCTGGTCTCCCTGGTCACCGCCGTCATCGTGGGCGACATGGGCGTCTCCCTGGCCGTGACCCTCAACGCCCTGCGCCTGGCCGGCGCCGGCGACGACTGAGGTAGCCCGGCGGCCTCCGAATCCCCACTTTCCGATGCGCGCCGCCCGCTTCGGGTCGGCTGTGCTCGACCTGCAGCGCCGCGCGAGGCCGGGGTGGTGAAATCGGTAAACACAGGGGACTTAAAATCCCCCGGGCGTATGCCCTTGCGGGTTCGAGTCCCGCCCCCGGCATGGAGCCGTAAGACGTTCTAGGTACGGCCCTTGCACGTGAGGCGTTTCCAGGATGTGCGACCCGATAGCCAGCGCCGTACGTTGACTTGTGCTGAAATCGTGCCGTTCGGAACTCGGCGAGCCTCTCCCACCCCTTCGCCGATGATAGTCTGATCTGCGATTGCATACCGTCGGAACGCTGACGCCGTCTTGTGCCCGGTGACCTCTGGTCACGGGCTGCGAGACGCCGGCGCGGATTAGGTTCCGGACGGCGGTCCGGCGAAGACCGTGGAGCCAAGCGCCCTCACAACCGGCCCGCCTGCACGCTGCATCCCAAGCGGCGCGGATCGGCCACGACCTCTAGGGAGAGCTTAAGGGTGTTCTTCCGCATAGGCTTCGGAATCACCGGGATCTGGGAATGCAACTCAGCTTCTCCCGCGAGCTTAGGCATCCCCCAAGGGCGGCCTTCTCCTCCTTGGTGCTGGACGCGGAGGCGCTTCCCCTACGGACTTCGACCGATGTAGGTATGCGCAACAATCAAGACTATCTCAACGGCCCTTCTCAGCCCGATAAACTCCCGCAGGTGTTAGAGGGAAGACCGCAGACGCTTCGCCGACTTCCTCCGCCTAGACTCGAAGTCCCTTAGACAAATGAGCGTGACCCGACCTGATGAGGTCGGGCCACGATATCACTAGTCACCTCCAGCCGCTTGTGGAGCACTTCTCGGGTGTCAGGCTCCCTCCGCGAACCGGACGACTCGTGGAACGGCTATTCACGGTAGGAGGAGGAGTCGATTCACCAGACCTGACCACGCTCAAGACCCCTTCAGCGACGCTCACGGGACACTCCCGGCGGGAAGACCCCGGAGCCAATCGTTCAGGCAATGGGGGCAGAATCGCCACGAGCGCGGTCCCAGGCGAATGGCCCACCGCCACTCCGCTGCTCTGGCCTTCCTTAGCACACTCTGGCCATCCATGTCCAGACACCGTGCGACGTCCTTCGTCCGCCAGAAGGCCAGAACCTGCCGCTCGCAGCTCGGACAAGCTGGAAAGGAGGGCGGATGCGGACCGGACTGAACCGGTTCTTCCTCACGGGTTCCGGGCACCGCCTCGACTATTCTCTCCTGTCCCTGAGGCTCAGTACTCATCGAACACCGCCCGAGCCCAAGTCCCGCGGCCATTCGAATTATCCTCGCAATATCCGCGATCCGTAATAGTTGGTTAGGAGAATCCTTCTCGGGCGCAACGGCTCGATTGAACCTTGATTCACACGTGTAGTGTTTCATTATTCTTTGACCTCTTCATTCTGATTTGTGGAGTCACCTCCTTGTGAAGTTTGGCCGACCCCTCATGGGCCTGCCTACAGGTCGCAGGTATTGGAGCCCCCGCTTTAAGGTCAAGTAAGGACTTTGCTCTCGATCCCCGCCGCCCCATTTCGGCCTCAATCTCTGGCCGCAATAATAGTGGATAGGGCTACTGACCCCGCAACCGACCCTTATAGTTACTCCGAATAGCGGACTATGTTCCACTGTCAGTATCATGATCGACAATTGCCCGCGACTGGAACGATTCGATGAAATCGGCAAGGAGCTTGTTCGAATAACGTGCCTGCACCCAGGTCGAGCAGGCTTCTGACACCGTTCACAAGGGATACGCAGGCAGGCTGCAACCGAACACCGGGACGCCAAGCAGGGGAACGTAGAGCCCCAGATCCCCCGGAAAGGAGTTCGAGCACCCTTACGCTACCGCGCTCAGGAGCAACAAGAACCGGCGATCTACTCGGGCCGGGCGGTGGGATCGCTCCAGCGGGTGACATGCTCTCGGAACGCTGCGGCCTCGTCCATTTGCGCGCGCCAGTTGCTGAAGGTGTAGTCCAAGACAAAGACCAGTTCCCGAGCCAGCACGAGGCATTCCTCATCCGGTCGCCCGTGGATGCCCTGGCTGTAGTGTTTGTACAGCGCTGCTAGAGGGTTGACCCCACCCGGCCTCAATGCGCCAGGAAGGGCATCCGCAGCCAGTCTCAGTTGCTCTTCCATTTGGGAGTTGGAACGGGCGGCCCGCAGGCGCTCTGCGGCTTCGTGCTCGTCAAGGTCCATTGCGTGCCGGATGAAGAGGTCGAGAACCTCGTTCGTGGCATCCTCTATAACCCGCCGGAAATATGCCAACGCCGCGAGACCATATCCGTGGGCAAGCGAAGTAAGCCCCTTCTTGTACATCTCGACGGCAGGCTTGGGCAGTCCCCGCTCGACCTGACGGGGAAGCTCTGCGTGCTGCGGGGGTACCTGCCCGAACTTCCGGAGGATCACGTGTGAATATCCCGCGTGATCCCCGCCCGCATCGCGGAGTGGTCTAGCGCGTTGCTCGACCCAGAGGAAGAGGCGCTCCTTCGTGCAGTGGCTGCATCTCCAGGCAACAATCATCCCCGCGCCAAGACGCGCCGCGTGGGAGTTCTCGATGGCATTGATGCGCGACCAGGTAGGCTCAGCCGAACAAGTCGGACAGGCGCGAAGAAACGAAGCTGGAAGACTGGGTGTTCGCATTTTCGGCTCATCAAACTCGATCTCTAGTGGGGTGTACAGAGGCCACTGGTTGATGAATTCGGTAAGCCGGCGGTGAAGCTCGCTATCATCCATTCAGGACCTCAATCGACGGACGGCACCCGCCCGTTAGGTTAGTCGGTGCCGCCACGTTCGGAAGCCGTTCAGGTTGATTCGACCAGCGCGACGCGACGGATCGTAGTGAGGTGAATCACAGCCCAAGAACAGGGTATCCGGCAAGCGCCGGCTATGCAATCTTGGCCGAGGAGGCAGTATCGCCTAGGTCCACGGCCCCCACGCGACTGTGTCAAGTTCGGCCGTAGCCCCATCGCAAACATGAGCGTTGCCGCAAGCCCTCATGCGGCTTCGGCTACGCCGCCACGGGCGCTCCTGCGCCCGCGGTCGAGTCCCGCCCCCGGCATGGTCGGCCTTCGGGTGACCCGGCCCCTTCTCCCAGTCTCAGGTCGGCGTCGCCCGGCTCGGGGAGGGACGCCCCGGCAGGGCCATGGCCGCCGCTCCGGCGAGAAGCGCCCCGACCCAGACGGTGGGGCCTCCGACGCCGGGAACCGCCGCCACGCCGCTGGCCGCCGAAACGAGCACGGCCGTGAGGGCTCCGAGAAGACCCCCGGCCAGCCGCCAGGGCAACACCGCGGGTGCCGGCGCCAGGTTCGCCATCACCTCGTCCGTGAACCCGGCGTCGGGCGCGGTCGTCTCCTCCAGGGCGAGCCGGACCGTGGACAGGGTCGCCACCGATCGTCCGCACTCCGGGCAGTCGGCGACGTGGCGAGCGAGGGCCACCGGGTCGGCCGAGAGGCGGGCGAGGGCCACGAGAAGGTCGAGATCAGGGCAGGGGGGCATCGGTCCAACTCCTCAAGAGAGGGTCGAGGGCGTGCAGGGCGTGGTGGAGCGTCGCTTTGACGGTGCCTTCGGCGATGCCGAGGGATTGGGCGCATTCCCGGGTCGATCGGCCCTCCAGCATGCGGAGCACCACCACGTCCCGCTGGCGGGGCGTCAGGTGATCCAGGGCCTCCGACACGGCGCGTTGCAGCGCCCGGCGGTGGGCCGGAGCATCCGTCGGCTCGGGACGGGGAGCGTCATGGGCGAGTGCATCCGGGTCGAAGTCCCGGGCGGCGACCTTTCGACCTTCCGAGCGGCAGACGTTGCGGCAGATCGTGCGCAACCACGCAGGGAGGCTTCCCCAGGCCGAGAGCTGGCGCCGGTTGCGGTAGGCCTGCACCCAGGTGATCTGCACGGTCTCGTGGGCTCGGTCCGGGTCTCCCCAATACGCGAGGGCCAGGGACAACAGGCCCGGCGAATGGTGCTCGACGAGCTCCCGGAACAGACCGGGGTCTCCGTCGTGGAAGGCCTTCAGCGACCCGGGCGGCCCCGTCACTACGTGTCGCCTCTCCCGACGCCCTGCAGGGCTACGAGGGTCGGAAGGCCCAGTCCGCACGCCAACACGGCCGGGGCGAGGACGATGAACCAGGCGGAGAAGGCCGCCGGCCCGGCGACCCGGACCGCAACCATCTCGAATCCGTTCTCTCCGCCGAGGTAGATCGACGCCAGGAGTCCCGCGGCCACGGCCAGAGCTGTCGGGATCCGGGCCGCCACCGGCATCCTCTCCAACCAGAACCCCACCATCAGACCGATGGCCGCCAGCAGCGGCACCAGCATGGTGTGGGCGAGGCGACGCTCGTGTTCGAAGGCCGCCACGTTGGCGGCCTGCCAGGCGCTCACCTCTCCGCCGGGGGCCAGGTCCCGCACCTCCGGGGCCAACTCCGCCAGATGCTGCCGGAGCTCGGGCAGGGTCATCGCCCGCACTTCGGGGAGGCTCGCGGCCTCGGGAGCTCGGGTGGCGGCCAGAGACCGGGGGACCACGACCTGGTTCAGCCCGGCCACGCCTCCGGTCAGCATCAAGCCGCCGAAGAGAAGGGGCACCAGGCCCGCCGCCAGGCCGACGCCGTTGGGGGCCTTCAGCAGGCGGGCTCCGACGGCGATCGCCGCGGGAAAGCACGCCAGCGTGAGGGCGTACGCCACCACTCCCGGAATCCGGGCCCATACGCTCCAGGACTCCCCGTGCCCGCCCCAGCCGGTGACCAGGAGGAACGAGGCCAGGACCAGGGTCCAGACGGCCAGGTGCAGTGCAAAATGTCGGAGGGATTCCATGATCGGCCCCGCGTGTGAGGAGAAGGACGTTCTCTGGACGCGCGGCGGACCGAGGGGGTTTAGTGCCCCACCTCACCCCGGAGTTCGTACCCGACCTGGACGACCAGGCCGTCGATGGGGACGGTACCGGCGAGGGGGTGGTCACCCTCGATCTGCCAGTGGGCCTCTCCTCCGCACCCCCGCTCCACGTGACCGGTGAAGGTTACGTCGACCGCGCTACGGCCCGCGGACGCCGCCGGGGGGTGGATGATCTGGCGCCCGGTCCCGCCCGCCGGGCCGGGTGGCGCAGGCGCGGCCTCACAGACGCCCCGAACCGTCAGCCCGGGCGCCGAGATGGCCGCGACCCACCGCGACGAATCGGGGTGACGGAGGGTCACGTCGCCGGAGTCGGCGTAGTACCCCCGGCTCGTCATCCACCGGGCGAACTCCGCGTCGGCGACCCAGAACTCCAGGGCCAGAAAGGGTGTCGCCCCCACCGGGGCCTCCGCACCGTCGTCGAGGGCCACGCGGGCGAACCAGAGCCCGGCACCCCCGGCGTCGCCCCACGACGGCGACCTGCCATCGATGGTGAAGGTGTCGGCCCGCACCACCTCGAGGAACGATACGCCCCACTCCCCCAGATCGGGGTGGGCCTCCAGGTGGTCCACGGCCCAGGGCACGCCCTGGCCGGCCAGTTCTCCGATGGTCTGGAACCTCAGCCCCTCCGGGAGCCGGTCCCGAACCCCCTCGGGGTCGAAGGCCCGCCACTCCACGAGTTGCTCCGGGCCGGATACCGTCCAGCCCGTGACGGGTGGGGCCGGGCTCGTGCAGCCCAGAACCACGAGCAACACTGGGAACCACGGGCGGGTCCGTCCCACTTCTACTCCTCCCGAAGGGTCCGTGCGGGGTCGACCCGTCCCGCGCGCCAACCGGGCACCAGGCTGGCAAGAGCCCCCGTCAACAGGAGCACGGCCGCCGCCGTGGCCAGGGCCCGAGGGTCGTTGGGCGACACACCGTACAACAGTGACTCCACGAGTCGCCCCAGGGCCAGGGCGGCGGCAAGTCCCACGGCGACGCCCACGGCCACCACCTGGAGTCCCTCACCCACCACGAGCCGGAGAATCGCCCGGAGACCGGCCCCCAACGCGACGCGGACGCCCATCTCGTGGGTCCGCTGGCTCACGGCGTAGGCCATCACACTGTACACCCCCACCACCGTCACCAGGAGCGCCAGGAGACCGAAGGCGGTGAAGAGCTGGGCGCCCAGACGCCAGGGCCGTAGCTGGGGCTCCAGGGCGTCGGGCATGCGGCGAATGTCCACGTTCCGCGCCCCCCACCGGTCCACCGTTTCAGCGCGTACGGCCGCGGCGATGGAGGTCCAGCGGCTCGGATCCACCCGGAGCAGGACATAGCCCCCCGTGTGGTCGGCACGCCGAGGTCGGTAGTACTTCTGGGTCGGGTCGTCCATGATGCCGAATCGGCGGGAGTTCTCCACGATGCCCACCACCTCCTGGCAGGGCCCCGGGGGATCGCCCAGGTAGAGGCACTTTCCCAGCGCCGACTCGCCGGGCCAGAAGGCCTCGGCCATGAACTGGCTCAACACCACGGCGTCCACGTCGCCCGCCTCGAACGTCCGTCCGGCCAGGAGCCCCATCCCCGTCACCGCGAAGAACTCCGGCGATACGGTGTTGTAGGACGGGTACTCCCCGGGCCCGAGGTCCGGCACCGAGTCCCGCCCCTCGGCGGCCACTTGGGTTCCAGAGCTACCGAACATGGGCACCGCCGAAGCCAGGGCCGCACCGAACACGCCGCTCACCGACTCGAGCCGGGCAGCCAGTTCCGCCTGCAGCCCCAGTTCGTCCGCTCCGTCGCCTCGCACGGCGACCCAGGCGAGTTCGTCCACGTCGAACCCCAGGCGGATCGCGGCCACGTTCTGCAAACTCTCCAGAAACAGGCCGGCGCCGCCCAGGAGGACCACGGCGAGGGCGGCCTGCGCCGCCAGGAGTCCCGACCGCAGCAGCGAACCGGTGCGCCCTCCCCGAGGACCGCCGCTTCGCAGGCCCATCCCCACCGTTCCCCACCACGACTGGAGGGTCGGGGTGAGTGCGGCCAGCAGTCCCACGGCCGCGGCGCTCAGGGCCGCGGCCACAACCGCCCGGACGTCCAGAGCGCCCCCGGCCCAGTGGACATCGGGGAGGAGCAGGCGCCGAAGTGTGGCGCCACCCCAGCCGGCCAGGGGCACGGCCACCACCAGAGCCAGGCCCGTGAGGAGCAGGCCCTCCGTGGCGAGTTGCCACGCCAGACGGCCTTTGGAGACGCCCAGGGCCCGCCGCACGGCGATCTCGTGGCGCCGCCGGGCGGATCGGACCAGGAGCAGCCCCGCCAGGTTCGCGCCGGCGATGAGGAGCACCATGACGCTGACGCCGGCCATGCGCATGGAGAGGGACACGGCCTGGTTGGCGGCATCGGTGCCGGCCTCGGCGCCCACCCCCCGGGCCGCGATGATGGACCCGGGGAGGACGACCGCCGTGGAATCCGGCGCCCGCCCCTCGGGCAGAACCTGTCGCGCGAACCCCGCCGTGGCCCGCTCCGACAACTGGGGGTCCAACCCTTCGCCGCCGCGGACCACGACGTGGAGGTAGTTGCCGATCGATTCGTACCAGGGCAGGCCCAACTGACCGGGCGCCGGGAAGGTGTTCAAGGGAAGGAAGACGTCGGTGTAGCTGAGATCGAGGCCTCCGAATCCCTCCCGGGCCACGCCGATGATGGTGAAGGTCGTGCTGTCCATGCGAAACGTGCGGCCCAGCGCCCCGGGATCCGACGAGTAGGCCCGCTCCCAGAATCCGTGGGAGATCACCGCCACGGGGCGGGGTGTGGCCACGCCCTCTTCGTCCGGGCCGAACAGACGGCCGCGATGGGGCAGCACCCCCAGCACGTCGAAGTAGTCGTGGGTCACCCATGCCGTGCGCGCCGTGAACTCTCCGTCGGCCCCTTCGAAACGACGTTCCCTCGACGGGGTCCACCCGGCCATCCGGGGTCCCTCGTCGAGGGCCGCGTCCACCGCCGAGTACGCCGGATAGTTGAAGAACGGGAACACCATGCCCGGATCGAAGGGATGATCCGGAAACTCGAGGTACAACCGACGGAGGTCGTCGGGGGCACGCAGTCCCGCCGGGGGCTGACCGAACAGGCGATCCAGGACCGAGAAGACGGCGCCGTTGGCGCCCACGCCGAGAGCCAGGGTGAGGGCGGCGAGGAGGGCGAACCCCGGCGCCCGAACGAGTCCCCGCACGGCGAAGCCCAGGTCCTGCCGGATCGCGTCGCTCCAGCGCGACCACCGGGAGCCCCGAGGGCGCGAGGGGGGCGGAGGGGGCAGGGGTGTGGCCTCGGCCGAGAGGATGTCGGTCCCTCCCGTGCCGTGGAGGGCGTCCATCTCCTCGTGGAAACGCCGCTCCTCGGCCTGCTCCCGAGCGTACGCATCGGCGTGGACGAGCACGTGAATCCGGTGGCGGAGCCCATCGAGCCAGGACACCGGTCAGGCCCCCGACATCACGCGGGCGATGGCGCCGGTCATGCGTTCGTAGTCGGCCTGCTTGGACTCGAGTCTACGCGATCCCGACGGGGTGATGGTGTAGAACCGGGCCCGGCGCCCCGTGTGGGAGGTGTCCCAGCGGGCCGTGGTCCACCCCTTCTTGAGCAGGCGCTCCAGGGCCGGATAGAGGGATCCCCGGGGAACGGTCAACACGCCGCCCGACGCGTCCTCCAGCCGCTGGGCGATGCCGTATCCGTGGAGGGACCCCTCATGGAGCACGTGGAGGATCAGCATGTCGAGGGTGCCGGGAAGCAGATCGGGTCCGGAGCCACCGGTGGCGGACATGGGCATCCATAGGTAGACAGACTAGATAAGTAGACGGACTGACTATACGCCTCCGCCGGGGGCACGTCCAGCCGTTCCTTCCCGGTCCACCCCGAGTTGCGCCCGGACTTCCCGACATCGACGGGCCTCGGGCGTTACGTTGGAGCCCGCACCCCCCGTGCAAGGGCCGGCCCGGCCCGTCGTATCGTTCGTCGCCGCCGCTGTCCCGACCATCCGCCGCCATGACGCCCTCCGAAGCCTCCACCCGCGCCTCCGGTCCGCCGTCGGCCCCCGACCCGGGGGTGGCGAAGCGGACGGGCACCGGGGCCGGCGTGGTGGTGGTCGGGGTGGTCCTGGCCACCGCCGCCGTGGCCCTGGGGGCGGGCGGCGTAGGGAGACTGTTTGGTGCCGCCGGCGGGTCGTGGGCGGCGTCGGCTCGAGGGGTCGGGGTCGTCTTCACCGGGCTCGGCGTGGCCGGCCTCGCGTGGTACCGGGTGCGGCTGCGCACCGTGGCCCACCCCCGCTCCGACCCCACCGTGTCGGCCCTCACGGCCGCGGGCGCCCTCATGGCCGCCCTGGCCCTGGTGGCGTTCCTCATGCCGTCGGTGTCCCTCCCCGGGGGCATGCCGTCGGCTTCGGCGGGCGCCGAGTCGGGGGCAGCCATGAATCCCGATGCCCAGGGCCCGCCCCAACCTCCCGCGCCCCCCCGACCGGGGCAGGAGACCCGGGGGGCGGCCTTCGACGACGGGGGCCCGCCGCCTCCGCCCCCACCGACCCGCCGGACCCGGGCCGACGACGAGCCCGAGCCGCCCCCGGTGGGCGACTTCGGCATGCTCGCCGACATGGGCAACCTGCTCCTGGTCGTCCTGGTGGTGGCGGTGGTCCTGGCCGGGATGTTCGCCAAGCGGCGGCGGAAAGACGACGAAGACGAGGAGCTTCCCGAATCCCCCATCCGGCCCTACGACGCGGAGGAGGGGCTCCGGGCCTCCCTGGCCGCCGTGCACGACGAAGGGGGCACGCCCCGGGACCGGATCCTGGCCGCCTACCGGGCGCTCCTGGCCGCCCTGGAGGCCGCCGACGCCCCTCGCTTTCCCCACGAGGCGCCCCACGAGCACCTCCACAGGGTGATGGGCCCCCTGGGCGTGCCCCGGGCCCCCATGCACGCTCTGGCCGGACTCTACGTGGCCGCCCAGTACGGGATCCGCGAACTGGGCGAGGACGACCGGGAGCGGGCGGGGCGGGCCCTCGCCGACAGTCTCGACGCGCTGGGCGCCGCCACCGCCGGGGCCCCGGCGTGAACGACTCGGTGCTTCGGCCGGGCCACGTGGCCGCGGCGGCCCTCACCCTGGGGGGACTCCTCCTCATGGGCGTCCCCAGCCGCGGGCCCAGCATCGTCCGGCTGGTGCTGGTCACGGTGGCGGCGGCCGGCGCCGTCTACGCCCTGCTGGTCCACGGCGGCCCCACCCTCCGCCTGTCGGCCTTCCGGTGGACCCTGCGCCCCGAGGGCGACGAAGCGGCCTCCTTCGACGCCCACCGGCTCCGCACGGCCTTGAACGGGCGGCGACACCGCGTCGCCCCGGGACGCACCCTCCCTCCCGCGGCCATCCGCCTGCTCCAGCCCCTCATCGAGGCCCACCTCGTCCACGAGGGCGCGGGCCCCGACGAACCCTACCGGCGCGCCGCCGCCCTCGCCCGCCTCTCGCCCCTCACCCGGGCGGTCCTGGACCACGACGCCACGGTCCAACCGCCCTGGTTCCGGACCCGCCGCCCCGACGCCGCCGCGTCGGCCCGCCTGGTGCAGGGCGTCCTCGACGACCTGGGCCTCGCCATGGCCCCCGACTCTTCCTCCACACCACCGCCATGACCCGGTCCGCTCCGTCTCCCGACACCACCCGCCCCAGCGGGACCGTCCCGCCGCTGCCCTTCGCCGACGCCGCCGACCTGGTGGATCGCATCCTGGACGAGGTGTGCCGGGCCGTGGTGGGGAAGCGCGAGGTGATCCGCCTCATCCTGGCGGGACTCGTGGCCGACGGGCACGTCCTCCTGGACGACGTGCCGGGGGTGGCCAAGACCCTCACGGCCCGCTCCATCGCCGCCGCCGCGGGGCTGGACTTCTCCCGGGTCCAGTTCACCCCCGACGTCCTTCCCGCCGACATCACCGGCTCCCTGGTTCTGGATCTCACCACCCGGACCCCCGAATTCCGACCGGGGCCCGTCTTCACCGACCTGCTCCTGGCCGACGAGGTGAACCGGGCGCCGGCCAAGACCCAGGCGGCGCTGTTGGAGGCCATGCAGGAACGCCAGGTCACCGTCGACGGGGTGGCCCACGCCTTGCCCCGGCCGTTCCTGGTCATCGCCACCCAGAACCCCATCGAATCCGAGGGCACCTACCCCCTTCCCGAGGCCCAGCTCGACCGGTTCCTGCTGCGCACCACCATGGGGTATCCGTCGGAAGCCGACGAGGTGAGCCTCCTCACGGAACGGGTGGCCCGGGGCACCGACGAGGTGGCGCTGGACGCGGTCTGCGACCCCGCCACCTTCGTACGGCTTCAACGGGCGCTGGAGGAGATCCACGTCGATCCCCGGCTCCTGGCCTACTCGGTGGCCGTGGTCCGGGCGACCCGCCATTCGCCCCAACTCGTGGTGGGCTCGAGCCCCCGGGGCACCCTGGCCCTGGTGAAGCTGGCTCGGGCCGCGGCCCTCCTGGCCCGGCGCGACCACGTGGGACCCGACGACATCCGAGCCATGGCGGTCCCGGCCCTGGCCCACCGGGTGGTACTGTCCGACGATGCCTGGGCCCGGCGCACCGACCCGGAAGACGTGGTGCGCCGCGCAGTGGATTCGGTTCCGGTGCCGGACCTGGCGTGACCGATCCGCCCCCCTCGGAGCTGATCCGGCGCCGCCCCGATCCCCGGCTCCCCGCCTATCTCCTGGCGGGGTTCGGCGCCCTCATCCTGGCGGTGGCGGCGGGACGCGCCGAACTGGCCGCCCTGGGCGCCCCCTTCGTGGCCCTCGCCGCCGCGGGCCTGGTCCGCCGCGAGCCCCGCAACATCCGGGGCGAGGTGACGGTGCGGGACGATCGGGTCATCGAGGGCGACGAGATCCGGGGCGAGGTGACGCTCCACTGGGACGGCGCAGGGGAGATCGAGGCCGTTCTGACCGCATGGCGGGGCGTCGTGGCCGTGGAGCCGACCCCGGTCCCGGGCTGGGCGCCCGAGGCGCGGACCGGCCCCGTGACCCTGCCGTTCCGCCTCCGGGCCCAGGCGTGGGGCCACCACGAACTGGGCCACCTCTGGGTTCGGGCCCGGGCCCCCGGGGGGCTCGTGGAGCGGGAGTTGAAGGTGGCCGTGGCCCCCAGCGTCCGGGTGCTCCCGGGCCCCCTCCGGCTCGACAAGCTCCTCACCCCCCGGGAACCCCGGGCCGTGGCGGGCCAGCACCTCTCCCGCCTCCGGGGCCCCGGCACGGACTTCGCCGAGCTCCGCCCCTATCAGCCCGGCGACCGCCTCCGGGACGTCTCGTGGGCCACCTCGGCCCGCCTGGGAGAGCCGTGGGTGGCCGTCCATCATCCCGAGCGCACGGGCACGGTGGTGATCCTCCTGGACACCTTCTTCGGCGACGACCGGGAGACCAACGAGGCCCTGGCTCGGGCCGCACGGGCGGCGTGGGCCGTGGCCTCGGCCCACCTGGCGGCCCAGGACCGGGTGGGACTCCTGGCCCGGGGCCGCACCGCCGCGTGGGTCCCTCCGGGAGGCGGCCGCCGGGCTCGCTGGATGATCATCGACCAGCTCCTGGCCGTGGGCGGCGCCGCCGAAGACCCCTGGCGTCGCCGGCGGGGACGCCGGGTCGTGGTGCCCGCCGACGCCCTGGTGGTGGGCATCACGGCCCTGCGGTCCCGCACCTACGTCCAGGAACTCCTGCACCACCGGCGCAACGGCCACGCCACGGTGGCTCTGGTCCTGGACACGGCCGACCTGCTGCCCGGGGCCTCCGACGCACCGGGGCAGGCTGCCCGGCGCCTCTGGTTCGCCCGCCGCCAGGTGGAGCGCCAGGTGCTGGAGAAGGGCGGGGTCTCCACGGTCCTGGTGCCCCCCGACGGGAGCGTGGGCCCGGCGGTGTCGGCCCTGCGCCGCCGCATGGGGTCCCTCCACGTGGCCGGGGCCGGGGGCGTACGATGAGCACCTGGTGGCCCGCCCGGCGGCTCAGCGCGGCCCTCGCCGTGGCCACGGCGCTGGTCCTGGCCCTGTCGGCGGTGGGGCAGGGGGCGGCGCCCTGGTACGCGGCCTTGTACGTGGCCGTGGCCGTGTTCGGGGTGGGCAGCCCCGGGGCCCTTCCGGTGCAGGTCGTGGCCGGCGTGAGCATGGTGGCGGGACTCCTCGTGGCCGGGGCCTCGCCCCTCGCCCTCGCGCCCCTGGTGGCCGGGGTGGTGGCCACAGCCGAGCTGCTGGCCGTGACCGCCCGCCTCGACGCCCCCATGGAGCGCCCCGCCGGCGACCTCCTGCTCCGGGCGGGCGGCCATGCGGCGGCGGCCGGCGCCGTCTACGCCGTCGTCCTCGGGGCGGGCCGCCTTCCCGGGCCCTCGGGCCTGGCGGCGGTGGCCCTGGGCTCGGGAGCGGCGCTGGTGGCCGCCCTCCTGCTGGTCCGGCGGACCCGGGCTCGGTAGACTCCGCCCATGGCACCCATCATCACCACCTTCCTCATGTTCGAGGGCCGGGCCGAAGAGGCCATGGACTTCTACGTCTCCCTCTTCGAGGACTCGGGAATCGCCGGCATCAGCCGCTACGGGCCCGAGGGTCCGGGCGCCGAGGGCAGCGTCATGTACGCCACCTTCACCCTGGCCGGAAGCCGGTTCATGGCCATCGACAGCGCCGTGGCCCACGATTTCGGCTTCACCCCGTCCATGTCGCTCTTCGTGGAGTGCGAGTCCGAAGACCAGATCCGGGCCCTCTACGACGCCCTCTCCTTCGACGGGGAAGACCTCATGGAGCTCGACGACTACGGGTTCAGCACGCTCTTCGCCTGGGTCAACGACCGCTTCGGCGTGTCGTGGCAGCTCACGTGGGAAGGAGACACCCCGGCGGGCTAACGTCGCGGGCCTTCCCGGCGTCCCATGGGTGACGGCAGTTCCGTCCTGCGTTGCCCCCCAGTCGGGAGAGTCCCATGCCTCGCCGGTCCTCGATCCTCGTGCTTCCCCTTCTCGCCGCCTTGTCGGCCTGCGCCAGCGTGCAGACCCAGGTCACCGTGGAGGGCTCGGCCGACGATCGGGCCCGCCTCGAGGGCCACTGGGAGGGGGAGTTCGAGAGCGGCGACTCGCCCCGCAACGGCATCATGGACTTCGATCTCGCCGCCGATTCCGACGTGGCCGACGCCGTGGTGGTTCTCACGCCCCACGAACCGCCGCCCCCGCCCGAGGGGGAGGACCGGATCGAGCGCCGGGGTCCCCGGCCGGGCCCCCTGGTCCTGGAGTTCACCTGGATCCGGATTCGGGGCGACGAACTGCAGGCTGAACTTCGCCCCTACGACGATCCGTTCGGGGGCGGCGAGGTGGTGATGTCGCTCCGCGGTGAGATCCGGGGCGACGTCATCGAGGGCACCTGGTCGGCCGTCCGGAACGGGCCGGCCCCCCGGGCCACGGGCCGCTGGACGCTGCGCCGCATCGAAGGGCGCTGACCCGGGACCGACGGCGGGCTCAGCGTCGCGCCAGCAGAAGGGAGGCCTGCTCGAACTCGTCGTCGGCGTCCATGACCAGGATGCCCGACACCAGGGGCGCCACCTCCATCTCGCCCAGAAACGTCAGGGTGTCCGAGTCCGTGGTCATGCGGAAGTAGACCGTGGGGGGCGTGTAACGGCCCGTGAGGTCGTAGCGCCCCGCCCACCCCGTGGCGAAGCCCGTGAGGCGCCCGTCGTTTTCGGTCTCCACCACGATCTCCACCGGGAAGCCCACCCGGGCTCCCCGGAACATCCCGCTCCAGGCGTCCACGATCTCGAACCGGGGTTCGATGGTCACGGGATCCCCGCACGCCGCTACGGCCACCGCCGAAGCGACGGCCGCCCAGCCCAGCCTGCGAAGCTTCACGCCCCTCAGTCGCCTCCCCCCAGCGCCCGCCCCAGGGTGTCGGCGCCGCCCACCACGGGCAGCTCCAGCGCCGCGCCCTGGAGATCCAGGGTCAACTCGGTGCCGGGAGTGGCCCAGAGAGTGAACTCCCGGTCGCTGGAGAAGACCATGAGTCCGATGCGCTGACCCGCGGGAATGATCTGGTCGTCGGGCTGGAGGTCGAACTCCAGATCCACGAACTCCCCGGGCGACAGGGGCGCACTGCTCGACACGTCGTTGCGGTTGGCCGGGTCGGCCCACCCCCGATTGATGAGGTTGGCGTTGGTGTCGCCGCCCTCGACCCAGGGGAGGGACACGAGCCAGACCGAGAGGTTGGCCGCGGCGGCCGACGAGGCCACCCGGAGCCGCACCCGGGGGGTTCCGCTGAGATGCACGGCCTCCACCAGGGGCGCCGTGGCGTAGAGCAGGCGGTTCGGGCTCTCCGGGGCCGCCGCCAGCGCCGCGCCGTCGAACGAGACGTTGTCGGTGAAGGATTCCTGCCCCGTACCGCCGTCGCCCGGGGCCAGTCCGCCCCGAACCGAGCCGCCGGCCGTGGGGCGGAGCGTCACCGCCGCCGCGTCGGGGTTGGGGAAGTCGGCGTACGCCGTGGGCTGATCCCGGGTCGCCCCCTCCCGCACCACGAAGGCCCGGGGATCGTTCTCCACCCCGTTCTCCACGCCGTAGAGGTACCGGGTGAACCAGCGATTGCGCATCTCCAGGGTCGGGCCGCCGCCGTGGCCGCCCTGGTGCAGGTAGACCTGGGTGGGCACGCCCCGCTCCTTCAGGCGCTGGAAGATGTGGAGGGAGTGTTCGGGCATGACGTTCCAGTCGTTGAGCCCGTGGGCGAAGAGTGTCGCCGCTCGGATGCCGTTCAGCTCGTTCCACAGATCCCGGCCGGCCCAGAACGCGTTGTAGTCCCCCGTGACCCGGTCCTGTCCCGCGGCCATCTCGCCGTCCCGGTAGGTGGCGTCGCAATACGCCCGCCGCTCCAGGGCCCCGGAGTTCACGAAGTCGTAGAGCACGTCCACGTCCTCACCCAGGTATCCCCCGGGACTCCGGACCAGCCCATTGGAACGGTAGTAGCGGTAGTACGACGTGTTGGGGGCGATGGGGATGATGGCCTCGAGCCCTTCGACCCCCGTCGTGGCCGCGGCCACGGGAATCGTGCCGTTGAACGAGGTGCCCGTCATGCCCACCCGGCCCGTGCTCCAGTCCGCCGTGACCCGCTCGTCGCCGTCGGGGGTCGTGTAGCCCGCGGCCCGCCCGTTGAGCCAGTCGATGACCGCCTTGGGGGCCAGCGACTCCACCGGGCCTCCGATGGTGACGCATCCCTGGGACATGCCCGTGCCCGGCGCCTCGGAGTGGACCACGGCGAAGCCGCGAGGCACCCAGGTGCCCACCTCGGCGTTGGAGATGGTGGGGCGGTTCTCACGGGGCTGGACGGAGGGCATGGCGTTGCGCACCGGCGGCACGGCGCCCGGATCGTGCTCCACGTTCCAGAAGTACTGGCTGTCGGTGGTCCCCGTGCCCGAGTAGTACGGGCTCGAGGCGTACACCACGGGCACCTGGAGGCCGTCGGCCGTGGGGCCGGGCCGCACCACGCTGGTGTGGACCCGATCCAGCCGCCCATCGCCGTCGGAGTCGAACTCCGTCTCCACCCACAGGTCCTCCCGGATCCAGGTGGCGGTGTCGGCGAAGGCGGGCACCACCTGGGCCTGGCCGTTCTCGAACACCGGTCCCACGGATTGGGCGCACGCGCCGGCGGGCACCAGGAGCAGGAAGGCCAGGGCGGGCCCGGCGGGGCGGCGGGGTGAGAAAGCGATGGGGGACACGAGCGAACTCAGCGTACGATGAACGGAACGTTCGTCGACATGGAGCCGACGATGAGACGGATCTGGGTCGTACCGACGCGGCGGGCCAGGAGATCCGCGCTGGGCCCCGTAGGCGTGCCCACGAAGCCGATGTCGGGGTCGATGATCGTCCACGAGATGCGGAACCCCACGGGGGACAGCGAGTCGCCCTGGGCGTCGTACAGCCGGGCCTCGACCCGGGGCCGGTTGCCCGGGCTCACCTCGATGCGGTCGGGCACGATCTCGATGCGGGCCAGCCCCGGGGGTTGGACGAAGACCGGGGCCTGGGCGGTGCCCCGACCCAGGCGGGCCACCAGAGTCGCGTTGCCGAGCCCTTCCGCCGTGACCGCGCCCGTGCCGCCGTCCGCGAGGGTGGCCACACCGGGAGCGTTGAGGAACCACTGCACCCGCTCGGCGCGGTCCGGGAGTTCCTGGTCCCGTGCACTGAGGGGAGTGGCCGTGAACGAGGCCGTTTCGCCGACGGAGATGTGCACCGAGTCGGGCGACAGGGCCAGCGACTCCACCCACTCGGGCTCGAAGCTCTCGCAGCCGGACCCGATCCACGACAGGGTGAGGGTGAGCGCCAGAGCGCGTGCGCACTTCGTCCCGGCCCTCATCGGCCCGCTCCGAACGTCACCCGGGCTCCGAACTGGATCTGCCACTGGGACTCGGGGGAGAGCACGCTCCAGGGCGAGGCCAGCGACACCTCTTCGGAGGCGTTTCGGCTGGGAATCACCGAGCCTCCCCACCGGATCGGCGCCGCGTCACATCCGGCGCACTCCTCCAGGAGGGGCACCACCGAAGGGATGGTTTCGCGGCGCCCCCACTCACCATTCACGAGGTTCAATACGTTCACGAAGTCTCCCTCGAGTCGGATCTCGCTCCCCGACAGGCGCAGGGTGTGCGCCACGCGCAGATCCAGGCTGTTCTGCCACGGCGACCGGCACGAGTTGCGGTCCAGGATGGTTCCGATGCCGTCCCGGATGCAGGGGTCGTCGCGCATGGCCGCCGCCATGAGGATCTGGCTCCCGATGGGCGCCGGCAGATCGAAGGCGTCGTTGGGCACGTGGACCAGGTCGTTGAAGCGCTCGAAGGCGCCGCCCATCCCGGGGTACCCGTCGCCATTCACGTCCAGATCGTAGACGTACGAGAAGGGCAACCCCGACTGCCCGGTGTAGAGCAGCGAGATCTCGGTGTCGTCGAGGCCGGGGAAGGGCGTCCCGAAGAGGGCCACCACGATCTTGTGGGGTCGATCGAAGTTGGACCGGGTCAGGGCCGGGTCGTCGGCCTCGTTCTCCACGGGGTTGAACCCGTAGTTCGACGCCATGTCGGTGAACATGAGGCTCATGCGGTCCCACGAGCGGGAGTAGGCGTAGGCCACCTGGGCGTTGAGCCGGTCGGTGACGCGGCCCCGGGTCTCCAGGCTGAACGAGGCCGCCCAGTCCTCCCCGTCGTTCCCCACGGCCAGCACCTGGCCCCAGCGCGAGTCCAGGTCGTCGTAGAACCGGCGCTCGAACCCGCCCAGTTCGTCGTACCGGGGTCCGGGAGACCCGGACTCGAGGTTGAGCTCCCGCACCGAGATCTGGTTGATGGCCTTGCTGAAGAGGGCGCCGGCCGTGACGCTGAAGCGATCGGTGAGTTCCCGATCGAAGTTCACGGCGAACTTCAGGTCCTGGGGGTACTTGAAGTCTTCGGGCAGGACCACCACCGACCGGCTCTGGGCCATGGGGGCGTTGAGACAGGCCGTGGGCAACTGGCCCGGAACGAAGGCGGGCACCGCCGACGCGGGCACCGGATCATCGGTGCGGCGCCCCGAACAGCTCTGGGTCACGAACCGTCGGCCGTCGTTGAGGAAGGCGTTGGACAGCCACACGTAGGGCAACTGCCCCGCGAACATCCCGGCCCCGGCCCGCACCTGCCACCGCTTTTCGCCCGTGCTCTGCCAGTTGAAGCCCCACCGGGGCGAGACCAGGAGGTTGCCCGAGGGCAGCTTCCCGGTGTCGTACCCGAAGTAGTCCAGCACCTCGAAATTGGTGTCCGGCGCCCCCAGCACGTAGGGCGCGTCCACCCGAATCCCGAACCGCATGCTGAGCCCCTGACCCGCGTTGAGCTGGTGCTGGGCGAAGGCCCCCCATTCCACGACGTCGAACGACGCCGTGGCATCGTAGCCGTCGGCCAGGCGGGTCATCTGGAAGCGCTGGGGCGCGTTGTTCTCCAGGTCCAGGAGCCGGGCGTAGAAGTAGTCGCCGCCGGCCCCGGGCAGGAAGGTGTGGGCGATGTCGTACCACGCCCCGGTGACGCCCAGGGTCAGGACGTCGTCGCCCCGGGTGATGTCCACGGCGTCGGTGATGCGCACCGTGGTCTGGGCCAGCTCGTTGACCTGCCCGAAGAACTCGCCCCCGAACCGCACCGAGCGCTGGTACGGAGTCTCGTCGATGGAGCTGATGAGCTCCACCTCCATCTGGGGGAATGTGCTGTTGGGCGTGGTCTCGTCGGTGACCCGCTGCAGGCTCACGTCCAACTGGTTGGCCACCCCGTCTCCCAGGGGGGAGAAGAGCTGAAACGAGGTGGTGTTGCTCAGGGAGCGGCGCTCCACGGCGTTGGACGACAGCTCGTACTCCTCGAACGCCGTGCGGTTGGGCGATTCGTCGTTGGTCGTCAGCGAGAAGATGTTGCGCACCGTGATGCGGGTGCCCCCGGCGTAGTTCCAGTCCACCCGGGCGAAGAGGTTGGCGAGTTGCTGCCCCAGTCCGTAGGCCTCGCCGGTCCCGGTGTCGAGGCCGAACTGGGACGTGAAGGACTCCTGGACCGCCGCCAGCTCCTCCGGGGCGATGCGCACCACCGCCGGATCGTCCCGGAAGAGGTTGAAGCCCGACGGAGGCCGCTCCCGGGACTCGAACTCCCCGGCCACGTACAGATGGCCGCGGTTCTGGACCAGGGGTCCCCCGAGAGACAGGGCCAGGAGCGACCGGTCCACCCCCGAGGCCTCCACCGGTCCCGTGGGCAGCACGAGGTCGCCCATGAGTGCCTCGGTGCGTTTCACCGCCGCCGCCCGGAACCGCCAGTCGTTGGTCCCCGAGCGGGTGACGGCGTTCATGACCCCGCCCGTGAATCCCGAGAGGCGCACGTCGAAGGGCGCCACCAGCACTTCGTACTGGGTCACGGCGTCCAGGGGCAGGAGCTTGGCGCCGGCCTGACCCCCGGGGACGCCCCCGGCCGTGAGGCCGAACATGTCCTTGTTCAGCACGCCGTCGATGAGGAGCGAGTTGTAGCGGTCGTTCTGCCCCGCCACCGAGAACCCGCCGCTTTCGGTGGTCTTCACCAGGGGCGAGAGGAGGGCCAGTTCGGTGATGTCGCGAGACAACACCGGCATGGACTCCACCACCCGCTCGTTGAGGAGGGTGGCCGGTCCCACCTGGGCCGGATTGAAGATCTCGGCCCGGTCCACCTCCACGTCCACGCCCTGGAGCTCCACCGCCTGCACCTGGAGCTCGATGTTGACCGTCGTCACCTCGCCCACCTGGAGGCTCAACCCCTCGCGCCGGGCCTCGGCGAAGCCCAGCGCCTCGACCGTGAGGGTGTACGGGCCCCCGGGCTGGAGCAGGAGCACGAGAAAGGCTCCCCGATCATTGGTGACCACGGCCCGTTCGGCCCCGGTCTCCTGGTGCCGGATGCGCACGGTGGCGGCGATCATGGGCGCGCCCTGGGGGCCGGTGATGAGGCCCCGGACGGCGGCGGTGGTGCGGGACTGAGCGGAGACGGACGAGGGCGCCAGAATCATCAGCGCCGCCGCGAACAGTGCGAAGGCGAACGAACGTCGGTTCAACAGGGGCTCCGGAGGGTGTGGAGAGGGCCCGCCATGATACCCGCGAACCCCGTCGGGCGCACCCCCGGAGCTACTCCCGGTCGTTCCGGCCCACCTCGGTGGAGACGATGGTGATCTCGCCGGGGTACCGGATGGGCCCCAGGGCGGTCTGGATCGTGGGCACGGCCCGGAGCGCCACGTTCTTCGGCGATCCGCCCTCGCCGGCCAGATTCAGGGCCAGTTCCCCCAGATCCCGGGCGCTCCCCTCGAAGAACTCCAGGAGGTCGAGGGAGATGCGCACGGGAAACGTCGTGGGCTCGCCGGGAGCGAAGACCACCTCGTCGTCGAACACGCCGCTGATGGTCTCCCGGTCCTCCAGGAGCAGGGTCCAGGCGAAGCGCACCAGGCGGGCCTCCGTGCCATTCTCCGGCGGGTTTTCGCCCTGGACGAGCAGGTTGAATTCCAGGGGAAGCTCGTCGCGGGAGAGGGCCAGGGTGAGGCGAGCCACGTCGGTCACCGACAGGTCGGAGTACGAGCGCACCCGATCGAGGTCGATGTCGGCCAGTCGCACCTGGGCCACCCGGTCCAGGGCGAAATCCACGTTCCGGAGGGCGGCGATCTGCTGCAGCGTGGCGCACCCGCCCAGGAGCAGGAGGGCGGGGAGGACGACGAGGGAACGACGGCGCATGGCGAGTCCGAGATGGAGGGGGCGGGAGCTTCTTCCATGGTAACGCGAAACTGGACCGGGCACGCCCTCGTCGTTATGGTCACGACGTGACTTATATGGGACTCCGGATCGGACCTGGGGAGGGCGGGACCATGGGATCACCCCACATCGGCGAGTTCGAGCTCCTGGTGCTGCTGGCGGCGCTGCGCCTGGGCCCTGAAGAGGCCTACGCCGTGAGCATCGCCGACGACATCCGGCTCCGCACCGGACGCTCCGTACGCCGCGCCAACGTCTACACCACCCTGAAGCGGCTCGAAGGGAAGGGGTGGGTGCGCACCGAACTGGGCGATCCCCGCCCCGAACGCGGGGGCAAGGCCCGGCGGCTGGTGCGGGTGTCGGCCGACGGCGTGGCCGCGGTGCAGGAGGCCGCCGAGGGCATCCGGGCCATGTGGCACGGATTGGGCCATCGCCTGGGCGACCTCTCGTGACGGCGCCCCGCTGGGCCCGGCGCCTGCTGGCCCGGGCCGTGGATCCCTCCGAGGTGGACGACCGCCTGGGCGACCTGGAAGAGGTGCATCGGCGGCGGGTGGGCCGCCACGGGGCCGGGGTGGCCGCCCTCCTCACCGGGCTCGACGCCACGGGGGTCGCCGCCGCCGCCGTGGGCGGCCGCCTGGCCCACCGAGTCCGGGAGGCCCGACCCGGCGGCGTGGAGATGCGCCTGGCGCTGCGCCTCCTGGGCCGCACCCCCGTGCTGTCGGCCGCGGCGGTGGCGGCCCTCACCGTGGGCATCGGCCTGGCCACCACCGGCTTCACCGTGGTGAACGCCGCCCTCCACCCGGCGTTCCCGTTTCCGGCGGGGAGCCGGTACGTCGACGTGGCCGCCGCCCACGCCGACACCCGGGACGCCGTGGCTCCCGACGCCGACCTGGTGGCGGCGTGGCGGGAGGAGGCCGCGGGAGTGGAGCACCTGGGGCGCTACCGGGGCGGCGCCGCCAACGCCGCCTGGAACCCCGGCGAAGTGGAGCGCATCGCCGCCCTGGAGATCGAGCCCGCTTCCCTGGCGGCCCTGGGGTTCGCCCCGGCGCTGGGGCGCCTTCCCACCTCCGACGACGCCCGCGCCGGGTCGGCGCCCGTGGTGGTCCTGGGCGACGGGCTCTGGCGCCGCCGGTTCGGCGCCGATCCCGGTGTGGTGGGGCGCACGGTGGAGGTGGCGGGCGTGGTGAGGCGGGTGGTGGGGGTCCTGGGGCCCGAGGCGGTGGCCCCGGCCCCCGCCGACGTCTGGCTGCCCCTTCCCGAGGCGGCGATGGACGGCGTGCGGCTCTTCGGCGTCCTGACCCCCGGGGCCGACCCCGAGACCGTGGCCGCGGGGCTGGCGACCCGGGCCCGGGGGCCCGAGGGCGCGGCCCTGCGCGTCGACGTGCGACGGCCCGGCGCCGGTCCCGAGGGGCGGGCCGCCGGCGGGCTGGCGGTGGCCCTCCTCCTGGGGCTCCTTACCGTCCTGGCGGGCAACGTGGGCAGCCTGGTGGCGGCCCGCACGGCCGCCCGGGCCTCGGAGCTCGCGGTGCGCTCGGCCCTGGGGGCGTCCCGGAGCCGACTGGTGGGGCAGCTCGTGGCCGAGGTGGGGGTCCTGGTGGCGGGGGCCACCGTCCTGGGGGTGGGGGCGTCACGCTGGGTCACGGCGGCCTTCGTGGCGTCGGAAGGCGACGAACTGCCCATCTGGATGGACCTCTCCCTCGACCTCCGGGTGGCGGCCTTCGTGGCGCTGGCCGCCGGGGCGGTGACCCTGGTGGCCGGGGTGTGGCCGGCCCTGGCCGCCACCGGGCGCCGGGGTCCCGGGGGGCTCCGGGGCGGCGCTGCCCCCGGTCGGGGCCACGGCCCCCTGGTGGTGGCCCAGGTCGCCGTGGCCGTGGCGGTCCTGGGGTGCGCCGCCATGGTGCACCGGGGGTGGGCCGGCGGCCTGGCCGCTCGGAATCCGGACGTGCCCGTGGACCGCCTGGTGGTGGCCGAGCTCACCCTCCCGCCCGACACGCCCTGGCCTCCCGCCGCCCTCCTTCGGGGCCTGGACGGCGCCGCCGGGGTGGAGGCGGCGACCCTGGCCACCCACGTGCCGGGCACCGACGCCCGCCGGGGCCCGGTGCAGCTCGAGGGGTCGGCGGGGGACGGGCCGGTGGTGGCCCGCATCGAGGTGCTCCCGGGCTACTTCTCCGCGGTGCTGGCCGAACCCCTGGCCGGCCGGGTGTTCTCCGACGACGACGCCCGGAGCGGCGCCCCGCCCGTGGCCGTGGTGGATCGGGCCTTCGTGGAGGCCCACCTGGGGGGCGGCAACGCCGTGGGCCGCCGCCTGCGCTGGGCCGGCTCCATGCCCGGCAGCGACGAGCCCGGGCCGTGGCTCGAGATCGTGGGGGTTGTGCCCGACCTGGGCGTGGCCGGGGCCGACCCGGCCTCCACCGGCGCCGTCTACCGCCCCCTGGACGCCACCGCCGACCCCCGGCTCATCGTGCGCACCGCCGCCGCCCCCCGGGTCCCGCCCGGGCCGGCCATCCGGGCCGCCCTCTACGACGTCGATCCCGCGGTGGGGGTCCAGTCGGTGCGGGTCCTGGGCGACGCCCTGGACGCCCGTCGCCGGGTCTACCGATGGATGGGCTCCCTGGCCACGGGGGCCGGCCTCCTGGTCCTGGCGCTGGCGGTGCTGGCCACCTACGCGCTGTTGGCCTTCGAGGTCACGCGGCGCACCCGGGAGGTGGGGGTGCGGGTGGCCCTGGGCGCGTCGGCCGGTGCCGTACTCCGCCCCATCCTGGCCCGGACGGCGTGGCGGCTGGCGGCGGGCGCCGCCCTGGGCACGGCCCTGGGCGCCCTCCTCCTGGCCCTGGTCCGGGCCACGCTGGTCATGCGCTTTCCGGCAACGGGAACGGCCACCTTCCCGGTCCTGGCGGGCGTGGTGGCCGTGGCGGGGGTTCTGGCGGCGTGGGTGCCGGCGCGGCGGGCCCTGGCCGTGCACCCCATGGAGGCGCTCCGAACCGAGTGATCCGACGGGTCAGCGCCGGACGAAGACCTCCCGACCCCAGCGCAGGGTGTCGCCGGCCACCGTGGCCGAGCCCGACAGGACCGCCAGCGAGGGGCCCTCGCCGAACATGGAGAGGGAGAAGGCCGGGGCCTCGGTCTGGAAGCGGTACCGATCCGTGAGCCCGAACCCGTCGAGGCGGGTAGCGGCGCCGCCCCGATGGCGGGTCAGGACCCAGGTGCGATCGGGACGCAGCACCAGGAGGGCGCCGTCGTCGGCGGGCCCCACGGGGGTCTCCACGGCGTTCTCGACCCGGGCCGCGAGCTCGTACTCCCCGGCGATCTCGTCGGCCGGCCCCACCGGGTCGTCGCAGGCGGCGAGGACGGCCAGCAGCGCCGCCGCTCCTCCGATCCTCCCCCACCTCGTCATGGCGTCATCCCGTCTGCGAGTCCGTGCGATCCGTCTCCGACATGTTCGTTCCGCGCCGACCCCGGCGCAAGCGAACCCACGGGCCTACCGCACCTTCCGCGCGGGTTGGTCCCGCCCTCCCTGATGGAGCACCAGACCGCTGACGGCCCCGTCGACGCCCACCTGGAAGGTGATGCTCGCCTCCACGGCCCGGAGGAAGAACGCCACCTCCGACGACGGGTAGAGCACGAACGACGGCTGGCCCGTGGCCTGCACCTCGAGCCGACCGTCGGCCAGGGAGACGTCCAACGAGAACTGGGGCGTCATCTCGTAGGTGCCCACGTAGCGCGCCAACACGGCCTCGGGGACGTCCACGGTGGGGCGGGCCGCCGGGGTTCCGGGAGGATCCAGCGGCACGCCGGGGTGGAGCAGGTGGAAGCCGATGTCGTCGGCGCCGTGGGTGGTGTTGGTGAGCACCACCACCCCCGTGCCTCGATCGGGATCGAAACCCAGGAAGGTGCGGAATCCACCGGTTCCGCCGTTGTGCCAGACGATGCGCCCCTCGCCGGTGGTGCGCACGTGCCAGGCCAGGCCCACGGCCATGTCCGGCGACACGGTGCGTCGGGCCTCGTGGCTCGCGCGCATGGCCCGTTCCAGCGTCGACGACGGCGCGCCCACGTTGGCCGCCAGGAACCGGAGCATGTCCCGGGCGTCGCTGCGCAGGGCTCCGGCGGCGGCCAGGGTCGGCAGGTCCCAGAGAGGCACGGCTCGTCCATCGAGATCGTGGCCCTGCACCATGTGGGACTCCATCTCGGGCGTGAGGGCACTCCCGGTGTGATCCATGCCCAGAGGCCCCAGCACCCGCTCCCGAAGCAGCTCGTCGAACGACGTGCCGGCCACCCGTCCCAGGGCGTGGCCCAGGAGTCCCATACCGAGGTTCGAGTAGGCGTAGGTCATGCCGGGCTCGGTCATGAGCACCGCCCCGTTCAAGTACTGGTAGAGGTCCCGAACCGTGTAGTCGGCGTAGGGATTGGCCGGATTCGACGGGCGCAGGTTGGAGGGAATCCGGGCCAACCCCGAGTGGTGCGTGACCAGGTGCTCCAGGGTGACGGGGCCCTCGGCGCCGGCCGGCACCGACACCGAATCCGGGAGCAGGTCCTCCACGGGACCCCCCAGCTCCACCTCGCCCCGGGCCACCATCTCGGCCAGGAGCACCCCGGCGAAGGCCTTGGTGATGGAGCCGATCTCGAACACCGCCTCGGGGCCCAGCGCGGGCCCGCCGTCGCCGCCGTCGCCCGCCGCCACCACCCGGGTGGATCCGTCGGCCTCCAGCAGTCCCACCACGATCCCACGCCCCAGCCCCTGATCGAGACGCTCCTGGATCAGGGCCCTCACGTCGGCGTCGGACGCGAGGGTCTGGGCCGGCGCCGGCGCCGCCCACGCTGCGGCGACCAGGGCCCCGACCGCGGCCACGCCACGGATCGTCACCCGATGCCGTCCACGCCGGTGTAGCGTTCCACCACGCGCATCTCGCCCTGGGGGAACTGGACCGCCTGCCGCCGCTCCACCGGGCGACCCTCGGCGTCCACGCCCAGGGTGGCCGACCCCGACGGCTCGCCGGCCACGGTGATGTCGAAGGCCACGGCATCGTCCGATCCGTCCATGGCGGCGGGGCGGAAGGCGTCCACCACGACCCATTCGGCGGCGCCGCCCTCGGCGTGGTCGGGCGCGGCGTTGCCCGTGAGGCGGGCGAGATTGTGGAGGATCCCCATGCGGGTGAAGCCCACCAGGAGCGCCTCCCGCAGAGCCGGGGGCTCGGGCCCCTCGGCGGGAGCCGCCACGGCGCCCCACCGCGCCGCGTCGCCGTCGGCGTGGAGCGCCACGTCCACGGGCTGGCCCGCGAAGGTCCCCAGAGCCGTGAGTTGGGTGGATCCGTCGGCATTCAGGTCCAGCCGCCCTTCCAGGGACACCTCCACCGCTCCCTCGGCCGTGACCTGGAAGGCCAGGTGCAGTTCCTCGGCCTCCAGCAGCCGGGCCTCGAGCCCGGTGAACGTCTCGGCGGGCGTGGGCGCCTCCACCGGGGCCTCGGCCCCTCCGGCGGCGTCCTCCCCTCCGGCGCAGGCCAGAAGCCCCCCCGCGAGCACCACCACCGCACCCCTCGTCCAACCCATACGTCCCCCTCGCTCGTGTTCGTGTTCGTTCGTCAGAATCCCCACGTGAGCCCTCCGTCCACCACCAGGCTCTGCCCCGTCACGTACGAGGCGTCGTCGGACATCAGCCACGCCACCGTGGCGGCGATCTCGTCGACCCGGGCGGGCCGTCCCGCCGGAATGCGGCTCCGGGTGGCGGCGTCCACCGGGTAGCTGTCCACGAACCCCGGCAGCACCGCGTTCATGCGGATCCCCGCGGCGGCGTAGCGATCGGCGTACAGCTTGGTGAACCCGCCCAGGGCGGCCCGCAGCGCCGACGAGATGGGAAAGTCCAGCGACGGCTCCCGGGCGCCGAACGCCGAGACGTTCACCAGGGCGCCACCGCCTCGGGACTCCAGCATCGGCGTCAGGATCCGGGCCAGCCGCACCGTGAGAAGCAGCAGGAGATCGAGCCCCGCATGCCATTGCTCGTCGGTGAGTTCCAGGAGCTCGCCCTTGGCCGAATGCCCCGTGTTGATCACCGCCCCGTCGACGCGCCCGTACCCGGCCACCGCCTCGTCCACCAGTCGCTGCAGGTCGGCGGGTTCGGTCACCGACCCCTGCACGGCCACGGCGTCCAGCTCCCGGGCCAGCTCCACCACCTCGGCCGAACGGGCCAGCAGCGCCAGCCGGTATCCGTCGCCGTGGAGCCGCCGGGCCACGGCCTCGCCGATGCCCCGGCTCGCAGCCGTTACCAGCACCACCCGCCCCTCTCCGTTCACCGAACCACCTCCACCGTCAGAATCGAATCCAGGGCGGGATACCGCTCCCGCAGATAGGCGTTGCCCTCGGTGAAGATCCGGCCCTGGGCGCCGGCCTCCAGTTCGCCGTACACAGCCATGAGACGATCGATGGTGGCCATTCCTTCCACCACCTCCCCCACCGGAGGGAAGCCGCCGTTGCAGCAGGTGTCGTATTGCAGGTTGTCGATGCGGTTGATGAAGAGCTGGAAGTCCCGGGTGTGGGGGCCGCCCCGGGCGAACGACACCGCGCCCCGGACGTTGCTCCCCCGGACCGGCTCGTCCCGGATGGGGAGGGCCCGCCAGACGCTGTCCAACGCGGGCTCTCCCGAGAATCCGAACTGCACCACCCGGGGATTGTTGCGGAAGAAGCGCCCGCCCTCGAAGAACCCGTGGCGGGCCAGGTAGTGCACCCGATCCACCCCCAGAGGCGACCAGGCGCGCCGGAAGCGCACGGTGAAGTCGCCGGCGCTGGTTTCGAAGCGCACGGCGAAGGAGTCGGGAGCGGGTTCGGCCAGGGCTTCGGGCGTCGGCGCCCGGAGGGCTTGGCCGTCTCCGCAGGCGGCGGCCTGGAGTCCCCCGAACGCGAGGGCGGCGATGAGGATCCAACGGCGATGTAGGCGCATGGCCCGGAAGATGACGGAGGGGCGTCACGAACGCGAGGCGTGAAACGTTCTCTCTCCACGAACCCGAGCCCACACCGGACTCGCCTCTCCCCGTCTCGCTCCCGCGCCACCGATGGACCGTACGCTGCTCTTCCGCATGCTCCTGCTTCTGAGCTTTCTCGCCCTGGTGTCCTGCACCGAGGGAGACGCCCTGGTGGATCCCGCCAACGAGGCCCCCACCTGGACGGGGGTCATCGAGTCCGGCCCCTTCACCGACGTGCCCGACCCTCCGGGTTCGGTCTTCTGGGTCGACGTCAATCCGCCGGGATCGGGGCTCCAGGTGGGTATCATCGTGCGGAGCGCCACCGAGATCGTCTTCCGGGACGATGCGGGCTTCCAGCCCGGAGGCGCCGAGTCCCTCCAGGTGGGTCAGGACGTGCGGGTCTGGTCCACGGGCATCGAGTACTTCTCCACGCCGCCCATGGTGGACGCCGCCCGCATCGAGGTGTGGTAGGGCGGGGGACTCCCCTCAGTCCGGGTCGTCCGAGGCGTCGGGCAGGGCCCGCCGGGACGCCAGCGTCCACGCCAGGGCCCCGATTTCCTGGAACTGGGCGTCCCGGGTGGCCCTCCAGCGTCGCCCCCCGAAGAGGGCCGACCCGAAGAGGGCCGCGCCGCCCCCGCCGATGAGGGTGAAGATGGTGGCCACCTCGCCGAGCCCGCCCCCTCCCAGCAGCGCCAGGGCCGAGAGCACCACGTTCGCGCCCAGCATCATGGCGCCCCCCACGAGCCGACCGCGCACGCTGTTGCTCAGGGAGCGCATGCGCAGCCGGTAGCCCTCCCGGGTGGGCTCCAGGAGCACCTGGAGGTTGCCGTTGGACCAGCTCCGGAGAGAGCCCTCGTGGACGGTGTTGCCCCGGGCCTGGAAGAGGTCCCGCAGGCGCACCACGAGTTGATCCCAGTCCTCGTCGCTGAGGCGGGCCGGCAGATCCACCACCCGGCCCACCGTGATGGGCACCCCGAACCGCCGGATCGTGGGCACGGCGTCGCCCGAGGTCTCCAGGTCGGCGGCGGCCCGGGCCACCAGGGCCGGGTCGATGCCCGCCTCGGCGCCGATGGCCTGGAGCTCGGCCAGGGACATGCCCGAGGAACTCGACGCCGACGAGCCCCCGGCCGTGATGCGCCCGGGGGTGTCGAGTTCGGTGGCCCGCTCGAAGATCTCCCGGACCTCGTCGTCGTCGTAGCGGCGTGAATCGCTCATGATGCCTGGCCTACGACGCCGGAGGGGTGATCCTTCCGGATCCGTCGCTCACCACGCGCTGCGCCTCGGCCCCCAGCCGGTGGAATTCCTCGTCGCGGCGGGGCAGCCACTTCGCCGCCTTGGCCCGCCCAACGGCCCACATCCCGGCCCCCACGGCCGGCAAGCCGGCCATGATCCCGAAGAGGGCCATGGGAATGGGCTTTCCGGCGCCGGCCGACAGGATTCCCATGAACGCCGCCAGCAACAACCCCGAGACGCCCATGGCCAGGCCCCCGTCCAGGTACTGCTTCGAGTCGTTGTCCAGCGACTGGAAGCGGAGCCGGGCCCCCTCGTCCAGGGGCTCCAGGAGCACCTGGAGGTGTCCGTTGGACCACGTCTGGAGCGATCCCTCGGTGCGAACCTCCCCGGCAGCCTCGAAGGTGTCCCTCAGGCGCACCACGAAACGATCCCACTCGTCGGGATCGAGCATGCGGGGCAGCCGCACCGCGTGGGCCACGGAGATGGGCACGCCGAAACTGGTCCGGGGGGCCGGGAGGGCGGCCCGATCCACCAGCAGCGCCTGGGCGGCCTCGGCCACCCGCTCCGGCGAAATGCCCACCTCGGCCGCCACCTCCTGGACGTCCCGGAGGGTCAACCCGTGGCCGGGCTCGGCCCGGGCCGCCGCGGACGCCGGGAGCGCCGGGGTCTCCCGGATCTCCGTGGCCCGGTCCAGGATCTCCCGAACTTCGTCGTCGTCGAACCTGCGTTCGGACATGGGGTCGTCTATTCCTCTCGAAGCAGTACGGCGGGCTGAATGCGGAAGAGGGCCCGGGCCCGGGGCAGGGCCCCCGCCACGGCGGCCAGGAGCACACCGAGGGCCAACAGCCCCCGGACTCCCGGATGCACCGCGCCACCGACCCCCAGGGCGTCTTCCAGCGCCCACGCCACCGCCAGTCCCAGGACCGAGCCCCAGAACGCCCCCTTCGCGGCACGTCCCACGATACGGGCCGCGGGCCGCCGGGGCGATGCCCCCAGGGACAGGCGAATGGCCGCCGCCCGGGCCCGCCCCCGGGCCTCGACCCGTGCCACCTCGGCCGACGAGACCAACGCGAGCAGGAGGGCCAACCCCCCGGAGACGAACAGGATCCACCCGGCCCACGCCACCGGGGCCACCGCGGCCCGGCGCAGCTCGGGAAGGGGCAGGGGATCGGCCAGGGGCGTGAGCCCCGTGGGCGCCCCGCCCGTCGGATCGGGCGCCCCCTCCACCACCGACGCCGGGTGCTGAGCCAGGGGCACCCATAGCACGGGATCTTGGGCGCTCGGGGCGCCGGGCCCCCGGAACACCGGGTCCTCCACCACCCCCACCACCCGGACCCACCGCTCGCCCGACCCCGACAAACGGATGCGGCGCCCCACGGGCTCGCCGCCCTCGAAATGGCTTCGGTAAGCCTGGTTCACCACGCCCACGAGCTCGGTGCCGGCCCCGTCGGCGGCGTTCAGGGTCCGACCCTCCACGGCCCGGGCGCCCAGGGCCTCCAGCACCTCGGCCCCCACGGCGTGGACCGTGGAGTCCACCCCGTAGACCGGCAGATAGAAGGTGCCCCGGGAGCAGAGACCGCACTCCACCGTGACCAGATCCCGGGTGCCCACGCCGATCCACGCCCCCGCCGACGCCAGCAGGGCGTCGTCCCGGGGCGATGAGGGGTCGTCCACGACGTAGCGCCCCACGGCCACCCCGTCCGGCGATCCCTCGCCGGCCAACCCCGGCACACCGGGCAGCCCCCGCACCAGAGCCACGCCCGTGAGGGCCAGGGAGAGAGACAGTCCCACCTGGAGGGTGGCGGCGCCCCGGCGCACGGTTCCGGCCCGGGGATCGTCGGTCACGCCGTGGCCCTGGCGCAGCAGGGTGGGCGCGCGCCGGCCCAGTCCGGGCAGGGGCGAGAAGAGCCCCACGGCCAGCACCAGGGCCACGGCCCCGGCGGCGGCGCCGACGAAGGCCGCCACTCCCGGGCCCGAACTCCCCACGCTCTCCGCGCCCACCACGGCGAGGCCGGGCCAGGTGCCCCGGATCAGCGCCCCGGCCACCCCACCCACCCCCGCGCCCACCGCGCCCAGCACCACCAGACGGCGCCGGTCCCGGGCCAGGAGATGGCGCGCCAGGGCGCGCCCGCCCACGCCCAGAGCGTGACGCACCGCCAATCCCGGCCGCCGACGCTCCCGGCCGCCTACCAGGAGCAGCAGCACGGTGAAGAGGCCCAGCCCCGCCACCAGCACCAGCAGCCCGGTGGCCAGGGTGATCCGCTCCGCCACGGCGCCGGCGGCCACGGCGTCGGCCCCCGTCACCCCGGCGCTCCACGCCGCGCCCCACGACGGGTCGGGGGCGGCCGCCGGGACCAACCCCGGGAGCACCGCCGCCGCCAGAATCGCCGCCACGGCCACGGCCCCCGCCCCCACACCCACGGGAGACAGGCTGTGCTGGCGACGTCGGCGAGATCTTCGAGGGGGCGAAGGCACGGGCGGTTCCATGGCGGAGAGGGCGTCGTCGGGAGCCGCCCACCTGTGGCGGAACGACGCCGACCGACTACCTTGCCGCCGTCGTTCCACCGGGCCGCGCCCGTCCTTCCGGAGTCCTGAAGATGCACCTCCGCTCCCGTCGCGCCAGCCGCGTCACCCCCCTCTCCGGCGCCTTCGCCGCCACCCTCCTGGCCGTCGGCGGCCTCGGCGCCCAGACGCCGGCCCCCATGCCCACGGCCACGGCCTCCGCCGACGCCTTCGCGGCGCTGCGGTACCGCCACGTGGGTCCGGTGGGCAACCGGGTGAGCGCCGTCACCGGCGTGCCGGGCGACGCCAACGTCTACCTCGTGGGGGCGGCGTCGGGCGGCATCTGGAAGACCGAGGACGGTGGCCATTCCTGGCGCCCCGTCTTCGACGATCACGGCGTCCAGTCCATCGGCGCCCTGGCCGTGGCTCCCTCCGATCCCGACGTGGTGTGGGCCGGCACCGGCGAGCCCTTCATCCGCTCCAACGTGAGCCACGGCGCCGGGATCTTCCGCTCCGACGACGGCGGCGAGAGCTGGAACTTCCGGGGGCTCGAGGCCACGGGCCGCATCGCCCGGGTCGTCGTCCATCCCCACGATCCCGACAAGGTCTGGGTGGCGGCCCTGGGCCACCTCTACGGCGAGCAGGAGGAGCGGGGCGTCTACCGCACCCTGGACGGCGGCGCGAGCTGGGATCGGGTGCTCCACACCGACGCCGGCACCGGCGCCAGCGACCTCTGGCTCGATCCCTCCGACCCCGACCACCTCATCGCCGGCCTGTGGACCATGCACATCCGCACCTGGGGCCGGTGGAGCGGGGGCCCGGGGGGCGGGCTCTTCGAGTCCCGCGACGGCGGGGACACGTGGACCCGCATGGAGGGCAGGGGACTCCCCACGGGCACCGTGGGCAAGATCGGCCTGGCGGGCACCCCGGCGGATCCGGGGCGCATCTACGCCCTGATCGAGACCAACTCCAACGCCGACATCGACGACCTGGACTACGAGCACGAGGGCGTGCTCTGGCGGTCCGACGACGGGGGCGCGTCGTGGGCCATGGTCAACGCCGACCACACCATCGTGCAGCGGCCCCACTACTACAGCCGGGCCACGGTGGCCACCGACGACCCCGACGAGGTGCACTTCCTGGCCACCCGCCACTCGGTGAGCCGCGACGGCGGCGTCACCACCCGGGGCGGCGGGGCCGGGGGCGACAACCACGACATGTGGATCGACCCCCTCCTGCCGGACCGCATGATCGTGGGTCACGACGGGGGCGTGTCCATCTCCACCACTCGGGGGGCGAGCTGGTACCGGCCGCTCCTCCCCATCGCCCAGATGTACCACGTCACCGTCGACACCCGGGTGCCCTACTACCTCTACGGCAACCGCCAGGACGGTCCCTCCACCCACGGCCCCTCCAACACCCTTTCGGGCGGCGGCATCGCCATCGGCGAGTGGCGCTCGGTGGGCGGCTGCGAGAGCGGATGGGCCGTGCCCGACACCGTCTCCAACGACGTGGTGTGGAGCGGCTGCTACGAGGGCATCCTGGATCGCCACCGCATCAGCACCGGCCATTCCCGCACCGTCACCGTCTGGCCCGACAACCCCGAGGGGTGGCCCGCCGGCGAACTCCGCTACCGCTTCCAGTGGACGTTTCCCACGGCCATCAGTCCCCACGACCCCAACACGGTCTACACGGGCAGCCAGCACCTGCACCGCACCACCGACGGCGGCCAGAGCTGGCAGGTCATCAGCCCCGACCTCTCCACCGGCACCGATTCGCTGCTCCAGAAGACCGGCGGCCTCACCCCCGACGACGCGAGCCCCACCTACGCCGCCGTGCTCTTCGCCATCGCCGAGTCGCCCCTGGCCCCCGGCGAGATCTGGGCCGGCACCAACGACGGCAAGCTCCACGTCACCCGGGACGGCGGCGCCACCTGGACCGACCTGAGCGCCAACGTGCCCGGGCTGCCCCGCTTCTCCACCATCTCGTCCATCGAGCCGTCGCGGCACGTGCCGGGCACGGCCTACCTCGCCGTGGACGCCCATCAACTGGGCGACTTCCGCCCCCTGCTGTGGAAGACCGACGACCACGGCGCCACCTGGACCCCCATCGTCGACGGCATCGCCCCGGGCCCCCTCTCGTTCACCCACGTGCTCCGGGAAGACCCCCGGCGCCCCGGCCTGCTCTACGCCGGCACCGAAAACGGCCTCTTCGTGTCGTTCGACGACGGCGCGTCATGGGGGCCGCTCCAGACCAACCTGCCGCCGGCCCCCGTGCACTGGCTCACCATCCAGACCCACTTCAACGACCTGGTGGTGGCCACCTACGGCCGTGGCTTCTGGATCGCCGACGACGTGACGCCGCTCCAGCAACTCACCCCCGAGATCGTGGCGTCCGACGTCACCCTCTTCGCCCCCCGGCCCGCCTACCGCTTCCTGCGCCGGGAGTCGGCCTTCACCCAGCCCGGCGACCCCGCCGCCGGCGACAATCCACCGTCGGGCGCGTCGCTGTCGTACTGGCTCGGCCCCGACGCCCGCGACGTGCGCCTCGAGATCGTGGACGCCGGCGGCCAGGTGGTGGCCCGGGTGAACACCCCGGGCCCCCGGGCCGGGCTCAACCGGGCGTGGTGGGGGCTGAACTACACCGCGTCCGGGCGCCCCACGCTGCGCACCCAACCCCTGGGCCACAGCCACGTGGAGCTCGCGGGCAACGGCACGCGGAGCGCCCCCGACGGCGGACGGGTGTCGCCCCAGGCCGTGCCCGGCACCTACACCGTGCGCCTCACGGTGGACGGCGTGGTGCACGAACAGTCGCTGGAGGTCCTCATGGATCCCTCATCGGAGGGGTCCATGGACGGCATCCGGGCCCAGCACGCCATGCAGCTCGAACTGCGGGGCGAAGCCGACCGGGTGGTGGCGGCGGTGGATTCCCTGGAGGTGTGGCGGGCCGAATTCCACGCCCGCCGCGACGCCGGAGGACTGGGTCCGGAGCAGGCCGCCCTACTGGCCGAGCTCGACGCCCTCACCCACACCCTCTACGACCTGCGCCTGTCCGGAGGCTCGGCGGGCCAGGACGGCCTGCGGTGGCCCCGGCAACTGTTCGCCAAGATCACGAGCCTCGCGGGCTACATATCCGGCACCGACTTCCGCCCCACGGACCAGGCCCGGGAGGTGCACGTGATCTACCAGGAGCGACTGCGGGAGGTGGAGGCCGAGGTGGCCCGCCTCCGGGCACGGGTCCGGGGCATCGCCGATGGGGAGTCCCCCGAAAACTCGGTCGGAGGCACCTCGTGAAGGGCGACGGCATTCCCGATTTCCACGTGGCGTCGGAGGTGGGCACCCTGCGCCGGGTGCTCCTCCATCGGCCCGACCTGAGCCTCCAGCGCCTGACGCCGTCCAACCGGCACCGCTTCCTCTTCGACGAGGTCTTGTGGGTGCGCCGGGCTCGGGAGGACCACGACGCCTTCGCCGACGTCCTGGAGGAACGGGGCGCCGAGGTGCTCCATCTGTCCGATCTCCTGGCCGAGACCCTGGACGATCCCGAGGCCCGGACGTGGGTGCTGGACGAGCGGGTGTCGGAGGCCCAGTTCGGCACGTTCCACGGCGACCTCCGCAAGGCCCTGGGCGGCATGCCGTCCGAATCCCTGGCCGAGCACCTCATCGGCGGCCTCACCTTCGGCGAGCTCTCCTTCCGGCCCACGGGACTCTGGGCCGCCGCCGCCGAAGAGACGGATTTCGTGCTCCCGCCCTTGCCGAACCACCTGTTCACCCGCGACCCCTCGGCGTGGATCTACGGCGGCGTCATGATCTCGGCCATGGCCCATCCGGCCCGCTGGCGCGAGACGGTGCATCTCAAGGCCATCTACCGCTTCCACCCCCGCTTCCGCAGCGCCGACTTCCACGTCTGGCTCGACGGCGAGGCCCACGAGCCCCTCCCGTCCACCATCGAGGGTGGCGACGTGCTGGTGGTGGGCAACGGCACCGTGCTGGTGGGTCTCAGCGAGCGCACCGACGGCCACGCCGTGGATCTCCTGGCCCGCCGCCTCTTCGAGAAGAACGCGGCCCGCCGGGTCATCGCCGTGCGCCTGCCCCGGGTGCGGGCGTACATGCACCTCGACACGGTCATGACCATGGTGGATCGGGACGCCTTCTGCGTCTTCCCCGAGGTGGTGGACCGCATGAGGGCGTGGAGCCTGCGCCCCCGGGTTGACGACGACGGCCGCATCGACCTGGAAGTCACCGAAGAGAAGGGACTCTTCGACGCCCTGGCCGACGCCCTGGACGTGGATCGGGTCCGGGTCCTCACCACCGGCGGCGACCAGTACCAGGCCGAGCGGGAGCAGTGGGACGACGGCAACAACCTCCTGACCCTGGCCCCCGGCGTGGTGGTGGCCTACGACCGCAACGTCGACACCAACGCCCGGCTGCAGCGGGCCGGCATCGAGGTCATCACCATTCCCGGCAGCGAACTGGGGCGGGGCAGGGGCGGGGCCCGGTGCATGAGCTGCCCCATCGCCCGGGACGCCGTGTGAGCCCGAGCTCGCCGTGACCCTGGTCGTGGCCGCCCTGGGCGGCAACGCGCTCCTGCGCCGGGGCGAACCCCAGACCCTGGAGGCCCAGGAGGCCAACGCCCTCCGGGCCTGCCGGGCCCTGGCCGAGATGGCCCAGGACCACGACCTGGTGGTCACCCACGGCAACGGGCCCCAGGTGGGGCTCGCGGCCCTGCGCAGCGAGGCCGGGGGCCATCACCCCCAACCCCTGGACGTCCTGGGCGCCGAGACCGAGGGCCTGATCGGCTACCTGCTGGAACGGGGCCTGCGATCCGTGCTCCCGGGCCGGGCCGTGGCGGCCCTCCTCACCCAGGTCGAAGTCGACCGGGGCGACCCGGCCTTCCACGAGCCCACCAAACCCATCGGCCCGCTCTACGACGAGGCCGCCGCGCGCCGTATCGCCGACGAACGAGGCTGGTCCATCGCCCCCGACGGCCACGGCTGGCGGCGGGTCGTGCCCTCGCCCTCGCCCCAGGGCATTCTCGAGCTCGAGGCGATCCGGGTGTTGGTGGACCGGGGCGTGATCCCCATCTGTGCCGGGGGCGGCGGCGTGCCCGTGATCATCGACGCCGACGGCCGGGTCCACGGGGTGGAGGGGGTGGTGGACAAGGACGCCACGGCGGCCCTCCTGGCGCGCCAGCTCCAGGCCGACCTCCTCCTGCTCCTCACCGACGTGGAGGGGGTGCTGGTCGACTACGGCACCCCCGCCCAGCGCCTACTCCGCCACACGACCCCCGCCGAACTCCGCTCCATGGGACTCCCGGCAGGCTCCATGGGCCCCAAAGCCGAAGCCTGCGCCCGCTTCGTCGAGGCCACCGGTGGCCGGGCCGCCATCGGACGCCTGCGGGACGCCGTGGCGGTGGCCCGGGGGGAGGCCGGAACGCAGATCGGCGCTCTCCCGTAGGCGGCCAGGGGCCTTCTCAGCCCCCCCTTCGGCGGGCATGATCCGGCAATGAAGGTCGCGCCGCAGTTCACATCCGGATCTTCATTCACATACGGGCAAGATCCGGATCTCAACGAAGGCCGGGCCGGTTCATTGCCGGATCTTCGTTCACGTTCCGGGCATGATCCGGATCTCGTCCCCGAGTGGAGCACGAGATCCGGATTGTGCCCGCCCCCGCGGGGGGTGAGCCCGCGCCCCTCACCCACTCCAGGGCGGCACGACGTGGTTGGTCCGGGCGTAGGCGATGAGCTGGCCCAGGTGCTCGTGCATGTCGCCGATGGCCGCGGCGATGGCGGCCTCCAGCATCATGGAGGTGCCGAACCAGTTCGACGGGCCGTGGAGCTGCTCGGGGGTGAGGCTCGACACCGATTCGATCATGAAGTCGAAGCCGGTCTCCAACTCGGCGATGGCGGCATCGGGCTCGAGGGCGCCGACGCGCGCAATCTCGGGGCCGAATCCCTGGGCGGCCTGCGACGGCGCCTCGAATCCCCACATCGTCGGAAAGAGATGGACCTCGGCCACCATGAGGTCGACGACGTCTTTCACGGAGCGCACGCCCTCCATGGGCCGCCACTCCATCTGATCGGCGTCGAAGGCCCGGGCCAGGGAGACGAACTTCGTCTTCATGGTCTCCAGGTCCTGGACCTGCTGGGCCGCGGTGCCCATGGGCTCCTGGGCGGCGGCGGGGTCGGGAGAGGCCACGAACGCGGCCAGGGTCACGGCGAGGCCGGCGAGGCGCGCGGGGCGCAGGGCCGGTAAGGAGATTCGGTCGAACACGGTCATGGTCACCACTCGTCTACGATCGGGAGGCACGGTGCACGCGAGCGGTGCCGCCCTCCCGTCCCCGGCACCACCCGCCACGGAGTCCCATACTCCCGGAAGCCGGAACCCTTACCCGGACCGGGCGGCGTTGGCCCGGATGGCCGTCGCCACGAAGGCCGCCAGACCGGGCTCCTGATCGTCGTAGTGGGCCCGGAAGCGCGGGTCGGCCTCGTACATGTCGGCGAGTCCCACGTGCATGGCCGGCGGGCAGTCGTAGAACCAGCGATGGATGTGGAGCCGGGCCGCCTCGGCGAGGCGCATGGCCGCCTCTCCGTCGGCCTCGGCGCCGGAGCGCAGGAGCGCGGCGAAGGCCGCCTCGTTGTCGGCGCCGGCCTTCTTGATCTGGGCCCACTCCTGGGGGCCGTAGCTCTTCGTGCGCCGCTGGGACTGGCGCCAGGCTTCGGCCTGCCCCCAGCGGGACTCGGCTTCCTTCTGGAGTTCGGGGTCGTGCTCGCGGGTATCGCTCATGGTCTGCTCTCGACTGGGGAAAGGGGACCTCCGACCTCAGTCTCGAGCCTGACGTTGCGTAAGGGTCAAGGGCGGGTCCGACGGCGGGGCACGAACACGCCCACGACGGCCGTCGCCCGCCGCAGCGCGCCCCCGAAAGCGCGGGTGGCGGAATCGCACTGAGCCACCGACTGCTCCAGGGCGCTCACCGCGGCCGTCGCCGCCGCGCCGCCCCGCACCCCCGCCCGGCTACCCGCGTAGCGGTCGTTCGCCTTCTGGAGCTCGACGAGGCATGCCTGGAGGTCCTCGTTGAGTTGGGCGACCGAAGCGAGCCAGTTCTCCATGGCGTCGTAGTAGGCCGCGACCTGGGCCGGGTCGGTGGGAGCCACCGGAGGCTCGGGCTCCATCCGCTCCAGTTCGTCGAGCCGCTCCTCCAGCGCCCGACAGGCGTCGGCCTGGTCGCTCACCTCCTGAATGGCCGCGCCCACGTCGTCCAGCGCCCCCTGGACGTTCTGGACGGCCAGAGCCACGGTGGGCATGACGGTGGCCTCCAGGATCGCCACCGCCGCCGTCCGCCGGTCCGGGTCGGTGACCCCGCGCCGGAACGCGACCTGCTGCCACATCGCCCCGACCTCGGTGGGCGACGACCCCGAGCGGATGGTCCGGGCCACGGCGTCCCGATCCCGGGTCGAGATCCGATCCTGCCCCACGAGCGGCGGAGCGGCGATCAACGACGCCAGCACGAGCAGGGCCCAGCGGCTTCCCGGGCCCGAGGTGGGAAGGGTGGGCTCGCCCATGCGTCGATCTCCGTTGGGGTGCGTTCCGAGGCTCTCACTTGGTCAAGCGAGGTCCCGGGCCCCGGGGGCGCACCCCCGGGGCGGCGACCTCACGTGATGGGCCGCGGCGCCGTCCATTCCCACAGGATCCGTCCGCGCCCCGCCAACAGGTCGTTCAACCGCGTGACGGCGCCGTCGAGGATCGCCTGGAGTTCCTGGGCCCGCTCCTGCATTTCGGCTTCCACGGCCTCCATGACCTCGAGTTGTCCCGCGGTGGGCCGCGCCTGGGCTCCACCGATCCCCCGGGCCACGAACGAGAGCTGCTCGTCGAGCCGCGGGTACTGGCGGTAGCCCATGTCCGGGGGAGGGCGGGTGAGGTGGTCGTCCTTGAGGGTGCCGAGCTCGGAACGGGCCGTGTCGCTCAGGGCCCGGATCCGGTCCAGGTCCGACAGGTCCTTGCCGTCCAGGGCGTCTTCCAGGTTGTCGATCTGGCTCATGACGTCGTCCACCACGCCGGTCATGCCCCGCATACGGCTCTGGAGCTCCCGGGCGTGGAGGGCGGCGGCCAGCCGCGCCGCGTAGTCGGCCGCGCTGGTCTCCACCTCCGGGTCACCGCGCACGTCGAACGACGCCGACAGCTCCTGGCCGTCCATGACGAGGGTCGCCGTGTAGCGTCCCGGGGCCGCCTCCGGACCGCCACCGCCGAATCCTCCGAAACCGCCCCCCGCCGCGCCCTGGGGACCGTCCCAGTTCAGGTCCCAGATGGCCCGGTTCACTCCGGCCCGGGCGTCGCCGTCGCGGAACGTCCGCACCAGGGTGCCCGACGCGTCGGTGATGCGCACGTCCACGGGACCCGCCGGATCGGCGGCGAGCCAGTAGTTGAGATACGCGCCGTCTTCGGGGTTTTCGCCCCGATAGACCGACTGACCCAGGTTGGAGTCCCGTCCCCAGTTCTCCCACAGCGTGGCCGTGCGTACCGGGAACACGAACCGGTCGTTCGTCATGGCCTCGGCCAGATGCTCCAGGGGCGAGAGGTCGTCCAGGATGAACGCGCCCCGTCCGTGGGTGCCGATGACCAGGTCGTTGTAGCGGGGCTCGATCTTGATCCCCCGCACCGACACCCGGGGCAGGTTCAGGCGCAGATCGACCCACGTCCGCCCGCGGTCCCACGATGCCTGGAGTCCCCGCTCCATGCCCACGAAGAGCAGGTCCGGCTGCCGCGGGTGCTGGCGCACGACCTTGGCGTAGTCGTCCTGGGGCAGGCCCGCCGAGAGGTCGCGCCAGGTGGCGCCGTAGTCCCGGGTCTCCCAGACATGGGGCGCGAAGTCGTCCATGCGGTGGTTATCCACCGCCACGAAGGCGACCCCCGGTTCGGAAGGCGAGGCCTCGATGTTTCCGACCCAGGCCTCGGCCGGCAGCCCGGGCACGTTGTCCCGCACGTTGGACCACGTCTCTCCGCCGTCCCGCGTGACCTGGAGATTGCCGTCGTCGGTACCCACCCAGATGACGCCGGCTTCCACCGGTGACTCGGCCACGGTCAGGATCGTGGTGTGGAACTCCGCCGCCGTGTTGTCGTTGTAGATCTCGCCGCCCGAGTCCCGCTGCTTCTCGGGATCGTCGGTCGTGAGGTCGGGGCTGATGACGCTCCAGGTGTAACCGTAGTCCCGGCTCCGGAAGAGCACGTTGCCGCCCCAGTAGACCGTGGCCGGATCGTGGGGTGAGATGTGGATGGGCGCGTCCCAGTTGAAGCGGTACCGGGCCTGGAACATGCCCTGGCCCTGGGATCCCACCATCCACGGATACGGCTCGATGGAGCGGGTCTGCCCCGAGCGGGTGTCGGTGATGCGGAAGTAGCCGCCCTGGGCGTTGGAATAGACGAGCCACGGCTGCCCCGGCACGGGCACGGTATAGAACCCGTCGCCGCCGCTCACCGTGTACCACTCGTCTTCCAGGATCATGCCCTGCCGCATCCGCGACGGCCCGCACCAGTTGCCGTTGTCCTGGAGTCCCCCACACACCCAGTACGGATCCCGGTCGTCGACGAAGATGTGATAGAACTGGCTCAGCACGACGTTGCGCCAGATGTGGAAGTTGTCGCCCCCGTCGAGGCTGACCTGATAGCCGCCGTCGCTGCCCGAGAGGATCCGGTCGCCGTCCATGGGATCGATCCAATAGGACTGGTGATCGCCGTGCACGTCGTTGGCGATGCGCTGGAACGTGCGGCCCCCGTCGGTGGACTTGGACAGACGTCCCGACAGCGTGTAGAGCGTGTTCTCGTCGCTGGGGTCGACGTAGATGTCGGAATAGTAGAAGGGCCGGAAGTTGAGATTCCGGTCGTCGTTCACGAACTCCCACGTCTCGCCATAGTCGTCGCTCCGAAAGAGGGTCCCCGCCGTGGGGAACTCGGTCAGGAGATAGACGACGTTGGGACTCGACTGAGCCACCGCGAGCCCGGGCCGGGCCATGGCCTCGTCGGGGGTCGTGGTGATCTTCCGCCACGAATCGCCGCCGTCGCGGGACACGTAGAGCGCGGTCTCCCGGCCCCCGTCGTCGAAGCGCCAGGGCCGGCGCCGATGGGTCCACATGCCCGCGTACACGTTGCGGGGGTTGGACAGATCGAGATCCAGGTCGGCGCAGCCCGTGTCGTCGTCGATGGCCAGGACGTGGTCCCACGTGGCGCCCCCGTCGGTGGTCTTGAAGACGCCGCGCTCCGCGTTGGGACCCCACTGCCGACCCAGGGCGCACACCAGGGCCACGTCGGGGTCGTCGGGGTGCACCACGATGCGCTTGATGCGCTCGGTGCCCTCGAGGCCCAGGTGCGCCCACGTGCTCCCGCCGTCTGTGGAGCGCCAGACCCCGAGCCCGTACGACACGGAGTTGCGGGGATCGCCCTCACCCGAGCCGAGCCAGACCACGTTGGCGTCGGAGGGAGCCACGGCCACGGCCCCCACGGAGTAGGCCTCCTCGTCCTGCCACTGGGCCTCGAAGGTGGTCCCGCCGTTGGTGGTCTTCCACAACCCGCCGTCGGCGCCCCCGACCCAGAACGTCTTGGGGTCGCCCGGGATTCCCGCCACGGCCGTGACGCGCCCCCCCATGTTGGCCGGCCCGATCTCCCGGAACCGCAGGCCGTCCAGGGCCTGGGCGATGTCGGAGGGGGCGGGGCCGCTCTGGGCCACGAGCGGGGTGGGGGAGGGGAGGGCGAGAAGGGCGGCCGCCAGGGCCGCCGTCAGGAGAGGCGTGCGACGGACGAGCCGCCGACCAGGGGACCACGACATGCGGCAAACCTCCAGGTACGAGACGACGCGGAGCACCGTGCTCCGGCGAGCCCGCCTGTTCACCGCCCACGATCCGCGCCGCCACGGGGGCGGGCTGCCGGGTATTGTGGGGTCGAGGGGGCGGGGGGGCAAAGCGGGGGTGGGCGCCAGCCGCCCCGGCCATGGAGCGCGAGGGTTGCGGGAAGGGTGTTCGGTGCGGTAGATGAGGGTAGCCGCCACAGGGCCGCCGGCTCTGGACACGGGCTTCATGAGGCGGTGGGGGCTAACCTTCCCTCGCGTGGTGGTCGGCAACAGATGTTCGCCGGCATCTGTCAAAGGGTGGTTCGTTGGGAGGTCCAGGCGGTGGTCCCCAATTGCGTTCTGGGCCGACTCACGTGCAGATTCGCCAAGACTGCATCGGGCGTGAAGGAAATGCGTCACAAGTCGGGATACGGCAGTCATTGGCTGGGATTCCGACCTAGGCCGTGGAGCACTATCACTAGCTAGGCGGTGGGTCGGACCTAGGGGGAGAGATGGATCGGCTAAGACGGTTCCGAAATTCATTGCGCCTCTTTCTCGCGTCCGTCTCGTCTGGCGTGACTGTAGTCGCTCTAGGCTTCGTGTCGCAACGGCTCGAGAACTCAGCTGCTGCTGCGATGGTCACGATCTCGTTGGTAAGCGTCGTGGCATTCTTTCTCGGAAAGCTGGTTGACTGGCTGGTCAACTCGTCCCCTCGCGTCCGACGCTATCTGCTCGGTGAGGACTTCATCGAAGGGTGGTGGTGGGACCTTGCGCGTCCGTCATCCGATTCCGTGCCAACTCACGGGGTTCTTCAACGGATCTGGTTCGACGGGGACGCATTCCACGTCGATGGATCCAGCTTTCGACCGGATGGCACAAAACTGGCCGCGTGGAGCTCGACGGCGTGTACCTACAGCAGAAGGACCCTCTACGTCGTTTACGAAGCCCAGACCGAACTACTCCTTGGCGGCTACGAGCGCGGGGTGGTTCAGTTGCTGTTTGATCGGCCCGCGAACTCCTACTCTGGATTCCTTGTGGATTTTTCGGGTGCCGTCGTGCGACGGCTCCGAGGGCAACGCGTCCCAGCTGCGGCGATCCGCAAGCACAAGCAGTTCTCCGCCTTGGATGAGAAGAGTTCCTTCATCCGGGAGAAGCTGGTAGCCGGGGGGGCAACTGCACTAAGAGCCGGATCCAATGATGGCAACTGACCGAGACCACCTAGCGCGCGCAGTTGAGCTGGCCCAAGACGCCGTGGAACGAGGTGACGGCCCGTTCGGTGCGGTGGTTGTGATCGATGGGCATGTGGTCGCGGAGGGCCAGAACAGCTGCGAATCCACCCAAGACCCGCTCGCGCACGCGGAGACGGAAGCGATTCGGAGAGCTGCAGCCGCCATCGGGTCTCGATGGCTCTCCGGGTCGACTCTCTACTCCAGTGCCGAGCCATGCCCGATGTGCCTGGCCGCATGCTACTGGGCCAACGTGGAACGGATCGTGTTTGCCCTCAGCAGTGAGCGCGCATCGGAACTAGGACTTGGTGACCGCTATGTCTACGAACAGATCTCGCTGCCTGCGGCCGGCCGCGACATCATTATGGTCGAGATGCCGCTACCTGGGGACGCGGCCCCTTTCGCTGTGAGGCACCGTAGTCGCTCCGGACTGGAGCCCGACGAGACTGACTGAGTGGCGCACCAGCGGATGGATCCACCACCTGGCAAATCTGCGCGGGTGTCGCGCTGAATGTGTAGGCAATTGCTGTGCGCTTGCTTCACGGGCCAGCCGGCCTTGAGCGGGCGGATGAAGCTGGCGGTGAGGCTGCGGTTGGCCGAAGTCTGATCCAGGACCGTTGCAGGCGGTGCCGGTTCGGAAGTCCTTGAACGTCAAGCGCCAAGATCAAGCGGGGTGAGCAGTAATGAATGAGGTACCACCGGAAGACGAATCACAAGGAGATCATCCCATCCGAGCCGGCGAGCCCCCTACCACTTCGGCTGACGCAGAGGAAAATGGCGAAGTCCCGCACCTGGAGGGTGAGGGCTCGCAGGGGCCCCCACCCGAGCCTCTTGAGGGCGACGCTCACCCGGTAGAGGATGCCATCCGCCGATTCGTCACCGACGTGAGAGATCTGCACCTATGCGTCACGACACTAGTTCCTGCGGCCGCCAAACTGCATATGCGGCGCCTGAGGCGCATCCCCTCTCGCCTGGAGAGCCTAGACCCCTTGCTGGGAAGCGAGGATCGAGAGACTCGTATTCAAGGGCAGACCGAGATACAACGGATCGCCCATGAGGTCGATCGCCTCAGAAACTCGGACCTGCTTGGCATCTTGGTACGAAGCTTCTTTGTGCAGCTCTTCAGCGCGTTCGATGTCCTGACCGGTGATTTGTTGCGGGGGCTCTACAAGGAGCGCCCTGCACTGTTCGAGGATCTGGATAAAGAGATGTCTCTCTCCGAGATCGTTGCCCTTGGCTCGATAGATGCGGTAAAGGAGAAGGTACTTGAAGACGAGATAGATGGCTTTCGGCGCGCCTCCTACATAGACCAGTTCAAGAGACTTGAGAACCGATTCGGCCTCAAGCTCAGGGCCTTCGACCGTTGGCCCGCCTTCGTGGAAGCGGGACAAAGACGGAATATCGTCACGCATTGCGATGGTATGGTGACCGCCCAGTACCTCCAGGTCTGTCGAAAGGAGGGAGTCAGGATCCCGACCGATACAACCGTCGGCACAAAGCTGCCGCTCACTCCAAGGTATTTTGTTCGCACTCTGTTCCTGATGCTCGAGGTCGGCGTCAAACTCGCCCAGACCCTCTGGCGCAAGACACTGCCTGAGCAAATACCCCGTGCGGACCGGCACCTAAACAACGTCACGTTCGACCTCCTCTGGGATGGTGATTGGGTTGCGGCGGAGCGACTAGGCGACTTCGCCCGCTCGCTCCCAGGAGAGCGAACAGAGCCGGACAGACGCATCGCCTTGGTCAACCATGCGATCGCGCTTCAAGAACTCGATCGACCCGACGCCGTGCTTGAAGCCCTTGACTCAATGGACTGGAGCGATGCTGTCTCCATGGAGTTCCGACTCGCCAATGTCGTGCTGAGACGCGACTATGCGACAGCGGCAGCCCTTATGCGCCGGATAGGAACGGAGGGCGAGTACTTCCATGAGAGTTCCTATCATAACTGGCCGTTGTTCCGCCGCTTTCGCCAGTCCGACGATTTTCTAGATGCCTATCGCGACGTCTTTGGGTACGGTTTCCGAGAGAAGTTGCAGGAGGAAGCTGAGCAGAAGGGGGTCGCGATCCAAGGGAAGCCGGAGGAAGGTGGGGCCGGCGCAGTTGGATGGCAGGAGGAGTTCAACTCCGAGGCTCTGCTGGACCTTGTGGACGGTCCGGATCCGGACGTGGAGGAGGACATCGACACTGTTCGTGTTGGCGAGACGGAAGCGGACGAACCCGACGACTGAATGGGCAGCTGATGGTTTACAGAGCGTGCACGGTTGAGGGTTTACAGATCAGCGTCGTCTGCGAGCACGGTCTTTGACATCCATGATGCGGTAGTCGGCCTCGTCGAGCCAGCCGAGGCGGATGGGTCCGAAGTAGACGGCCCAGACTCCGTCGCCGATCTGTTCGAGCCCACGCTGCGGTGCTTGAGAAGGCTGCTGACGAAGACCTTTCTGCTCTTCCAGCGGAGCGTGGAGTCGCCGGAGACGATCCGGGTCTCGAAGTAGTCCGGGTAGGCGGGTTAGGCGGGGCGCTCAACGAAGGGCCGAGGCGAGGGCTCGTACACGGAAGCGGGCGTCTCCATGTCGAGGGCTTCGTGCGGGCGCTCGCTGTTATAGACGCCTCTGAACTCGTTGAACCGTCGTTGCTGAGCTCGAATATTGGCGCGGGGCGGGGAAGCTGCCCGCTTCTTCAGGGTGCGATGCATGCGCTCGTGGCGGCCGTTCCGCTGGGGCTTCCCGGGCTCGATGTACTCGGGCAGAATGCCGAGGGAGACCGCAGGCCCGTGGCGGCACCCGGCGTGTTTCTACGCTCTCAGAGTCGGAAGGCCCGGACACTCCCTCGCACCCGCCCACCCATGCGCTTCCGCACCCTGCTGGTTTCCGTCGCCCTCGTGGCCCTGGTCGTGAGCGCCCTTCCTGCCCGGGCCGCCACGGCCGCGGTCCAGTCCCCCGCCGTGGACTCCGTCGTGGTGAGCGTGCCCTCCACCACCCTCGTGATGCCCGACATTCCCCAGGCCGGGGCGGTGGTGTGGCCCGCGACGGAGTCCCAGAGCGTCACCTGGGAGTCGAGCGATCTGAACGTCGCCGTGGTCAACCCCGAGGGGTTCATCCAGCCGCTGCGACAGGGGTCGGTCAGGATCACCGCCACCAGCACAGCCGACCCCACGAAGTCGGGTGCCGTGACCCTCACGGTGGTCTGCCCAGCGCCCATCACCGTGTCGCGCAACGTCGACGGCGACACCACGTGGGACAACTGGGTGCCCGACATCGACTGCTACGACTACGTGGTGACCACGGTGGTGTCCATGAACGACGAGACCCTCACCATCGAGCCGGGCACGCGGGTGGGGTTCGGTGACGAGGAGTGGCTCCGGGTGCTGGGCGACGAGGCGGCGCTCGTGGCCGTGGGTACCGCAGACGCTCCCATCGTTCTCACCGCCTTCGAGTCCACCACGCCGGGCCACTGGCAGGGCATCTACTTCCAGAACGCCATGAATCCGGCCAACCGCCTGGATCACGTGATCGTGGAGTACGGGGGCTCCGACCCCATTCAGCGGCTGCCCGGGGCCAACGTGGAGATCCGGGGCGAGAGTCGGGTCGCCATCGCCAACAGCACCCTGCGCCACAGCCCGGGATTCGGCCTCTACGCGCCCAGCGAGGCCGTGCTCGACGACTTCAGGGGCAATACCCTCACGGCCAACGGGTCCCATCCGGCGTATCTCGGGGCCCGGCTCATCGGGAGTATTCTGGACGGCAACGACTTCACCGGAAACGCCGTCGACGAGATCCAGGTCGAGACGGGCACCAACGACCACCTGGAGTCCGACGCCACGTGGAGAGATCCCGGCGTGCCGTACTTCATGGAGCATCGCAACGGCAAGCAGTGGAGCGTGGTGGGGGTCACCCTGACCCTCGAGCCCGGAGTGAACCTGCTGTTCGGCGACGCCGTGGGCATGTCGATCCAGCACGGCGGACGCCTCGAGGCCGTGGGCACCGCCGCCGCCCCCATCGTCCTGGCGGCGAAGAACGATCTGTGGATGGGACTCCGGTTCCACGACGGGTTCGGCGCCCTGGATCAGATCTCGATCCTGGACGGAGGACGGGAGTCGTTCGGAGCCAATGTCCGGGCGGCCGTCACCATCGTCTCGCCCCGGGGCAATGAACCTCCCGAGTCGCGGGTGGAGTTCGGACCGGCCGTGACCCTCGCGGGCACCGACTACGAGATCGCGTTCGGCGGCGGCGATACGTACGCCACGGGGTGTGTCGGACGGATCTTCGTGCAGGGGGGCGGGGCCCGAGGCGATCACTGCCGCTGAGCGCGCCTCACCCCGTATCCAGCGCCTCCCACGCGCGGGCCTCGATGCTCCAGGGAATGTCGCGGTCGCGGGCGTAACGCGCGGCGCCGGGGTAGGGGGTAGGGGACTCCGGGGCAGGCGGCAGGTGGCGCGCGGGCTCACCCTGGGGCGCCGGGGCCCCGGCGATGGCGCGCCCGGCGACGGTGAAGAAGACCACGGCGGCGGTGCGATCGAGGTAGACCCGCATGCCGTGTTCGTGGACGTGTCGGTGATGACGCGCGCACAGCAGGACGAGGTTGGTGAGCTCGGTGGGGCCTCCGTCGGCCCAGTGTACGATGTGGTGGGCGTCCACGAAGCGACTCCCGCAGCCCGGGAAGCGGCAGCCACGGTCCCGGGCGAGGAGCGCGCGGCGTAGGGCGGGGGAGATGGTGCGGGTGCGGCGGCCGGCGGAGGTGACGGTCGACGTCCCCGACCTCGTGATCGCCCCCTCCGACGTTACCGAGGTAACGTGGGAGGCCCCGCGACAGGTCGACCCCGCCGACGTTGCCGAAGTTACGGCGGTAACGTCCGGCCCCCGGGTTTCAGGCTCGCCCTCCACCACCGCGACCCCGGCGTCGCAGGTCAGGCGCCGCGCCGTCTCCTTGCACACCCGCACCCCGTCCAGCTCCGAGCGCCCCGACGGCTCGTGGGCCCGGAGTGTCTCGGGCTCCACGTGGAGCAGCACCTGGTAGCGGTCGGCCCGGGTGCCCCGGGCGTCGTCGCCGAACCCCGCCGCCAGCGCCCGCTCGGCCAACAGCCCCACCGCATCGGCTCGACGCTGGGCCGGCGTCGTCTGCTCTGGATCGCTCTCACCCCGGAAGAGCGCGTCAGACGCGACCTCCACCGCCCGCATCAGCATGGCGCCGGCTTCGGGATCCAGGCGCCCCGACACCACGTAGCTTCCGCTCCCGTCGATAACGACCGAAAACCGCCGCGCCCGATGTCGGGCCTGCTCGTGGGTGAGTTCCCGGGCATCGTCCATGGCCTTCCACGCCCGGACCACCCGCTCCAGGTTGTCGGCCGAGCCCGCCCGGGCCAGCTCCAGCAACTGCTCCTCGCTCTCCGGCGTGGCCACCCGCGTCAGCGCCCGAGCCTTGGCGTACGACAGATCGCCGGCGCTCATCGCCGCAGACGCCTGCGGCAATCCGGACAACACCCGGGCCGTGCGCACCCGCTCACGGGCGGCGTTCATGCCCATTCCAGTACGCCAGGCCAGCCATTCGGCGCAGTTGGGGAATCCGGCCTCCTCCCACCCCCGGGCGTCGTCGAACTCCACGATGAGCCCCATCATCTCGGCCTGGGCCACACCGATGGAGCGTTCGAGTTCGGCGATGCGATCGCCCAGTTCGAGGAGCGCGTCGGCGCGCTCCCCGGCCGGGTCGAGTGGAATCGAGCCATAGTCCGGAGCCGACTCCCGGACGAGGGCGAGATGGCGGGGGTGCGGCCCGGTGGGGCACCACGGCGAGAAGGCGAGTCGGGAGGGGTACATGGCGGCGCTCCACCGTCGGAAGTCACGACACATCAATACGATGCATGAAATCTAACGGCGGGTTTTCGGCCCTTTCGAAGGCCCCGTCACGGCCCGGCGCGGGCCTCCGAGACCACACGGCGAGCGACCTTCGATCCACGAAAGGGCAGCGCCCGGTCGAGGGCCTCTACCGGCCACCAGCGCCACGGTCTCGCACCCGCCGGCTCCGGCCCATCTCAAACCTGTCAAGGGCGATTCGGGACACCGCGCCACGCCCTTGCGCCCCCACCCAGCCCTCGTCCAGTTCATCGCATGGATGCCCAGCCCCTTCCGCCGACGACCCGTCGATCCGGGCCCCACCGCACGCGCATCGCCCTCTGGGTCGTCCTGCTCCTCAGTTGGCTCGTGCTCCTGCCCATGCTCTGGAACGCGTTCTCCACGGTCCCCTCCATGGAGCGCCTGTCCCAGTCGCGCATGGTGGAGATCCCCACGCTCCGTACCGTGGGACTCCTGGTGGGCCGCAGCACCATCGAGGCCGCGATTCTCCTCGCCCTCCTCGCGCCGTGGATCCCCCGACACTACCTGACCCGCCTCTGGCTGGCGGCCGTGGGCCTGGGCGCGTGGTTCCTGGCCACCACCCCCCTGGGCCTGACCCGCATGTCGTGGATCCATCGCCGCTGGTTGGCCCTGATGTGGGTGACCCTCGTCGTCGCCGCCCTCGTCGGGAGCGCCGTGGGAATGCGCTCGCGAGTCGGCAGGGACGGGGCCGGGTAGCTCGGAGCCACTCCCCCCGAGCGCGCCACAACCCGTCGCGGCGACCTCGTTCTTCCTCCCGCGACAAGAAGGAGTGCCTATGGCACATCAAGTCTCCTTCGTCCGCGGAATTCGGGCTGCCGCGCCCGGTTCGGGTGATATGGAGTCCTCAATCGGGCCTGCGATCTCGAAGTCGCCCATCGCGACGGGTTTTGGGGGCCCGAGACGCTCCACCCCCGGTTGAACGACCCGCCTACTCCCCCCGCAACACCGCCACGGGATCGCCGCGCACCGCGCGCCCCACGGGAACCGCCGCCGCAAGCACGACCCCCACGAGCAGGACCCCGCCCGCGACCCCCATCGACACCGGGTCCGTGGGAGACAGCCCCCACAGCAGTCCCCCCACCACCCGCGTCGCGGCGAAGGCCCCGGCCAGGCCGACGGCAAGTCCCACGAGGGCGGCCAGGCCCACCGATCCCGCCACCACCCGGGTGATGTCGAGCCAGTCGCCGCCCACGGCCCTGCGGATGCCGATCTCCCGGCGTCGGGCGGCCACGGCGAGGGTGACCACGGCGAACACACCGGTAGCGGCCAGGAGCAGTCCCAGGACCGCGATGAGCGTGAACAACTCGGCGTTCATCCGCTGCGAGTACAGGAACCCCGCCACCACGTCGCCATAAGACAGGACGTTCAGGATCGCCAGACGCGTGTCGACGTCGCGGAACGCGCCCTCCAGGGCGGTCACCGCGGCCGTGGGGTCCCCTCGCACTTTCACCACCACCGCGTTTCCGGGCCGGGAATAGACCTGGGGCAGGGAGAAGTACGCCACGGGGCCGGGCTCCTCCAGGAGCGCCACCTGCCGGACGTCGCGCACCACCCCCACGATCTCGAAGCCCTGCTCCGGCGACCCCTCGCTCTCGGGCACCCGGAGCGCCCGACCCAGGGGATCGCCGTCGCCTACCACGAGTCGGGCCAGGGTCTCGTTGACCAGGACGACCCCCGCCGAGGCCAGGGTGTCGGTGGGCAGGAACGCGCGCCCCCGCACCACCTCCATCTCCAGCAGCTCGACGTAGCCGGGCCAGACCCGGGCCACCGTGGCCGCCACGGGGTCGGAGCCCTCCGGAGGAAGCAGGTCCAGGCGCGGATGACCCGACAGGGGCGCGTTTTCCGCCACGGTGGCGTCGGCCACCCAGGGCAGCTCCACGAGGCGCCGGCGCAGGTCGTCGTAGAACCGGTGCCGCTCGGCGATGGGCACCCCCATGCTGCTGGTGCTCACGTAGCTCGCGATGGTCCGTTCGGTGTCGAAGCCCGGGTCCACCCGGCTGGTGGCCTGGAGAGTGCGCAGCACGAGCCCCGCCACGAAGAGCAGCACCACGCACAGGGCGATCTGCCCCCCGACCAGAATCGAGCGCGTGCCCGGACGCCAGGGCCGGCGGCTGCCCTCCGTCACCGACCGGCCCCCGCCCGCCCCCATCGACTCGGCCGGGTCGCGAGACGAGACCCGAAGAGCAGGCAGGAGCCCCGTGACCACACCCGTGAGCAGGGCCATCCCGCACGCGAACGCCAGCACCCGGGGCGAGACCACGACCTCTCGGGCCACGTTGGCCCCCCACACGCTGGGCCGGGCGAAGTACGAGCTCAGGCGAAGCCCGGCGGGGCCCGCCAGGAGGACGGCGATCACACCCGCGCCCCCCGCCACGAGCAGGCTCTCCAGCAGGCTCTGGCCCACGAGGCGGCCCCGGGACGCCCCCACCGCTCGTCGCAACGCCATCTCCGAGGTGCGGCTCGCGCCGGTGGACAGCACCAGGTTGGCGACGTTGGCGCACGCCAGCAGCAGGAGGAGTGCGGCCGCCGCCATGAGAACCCGGGCCGTGGTGGCCTCGGCGTCCCGGGTGGCGGGCCCGATCCAGGTGGCTGGTTCCAGCACGAACCGCCGGGGGCCGCCGGCCAGGGGCGCCTCGGCGTCCAGAGCCGCGGCGAAGGAGACGAGGGCCGCGCCGGCCGCCTCCCGCCCCCCCGACCGGCGCAGGATGGGGATCACCACCCCCACCTCCCGGTTGCCCCGGGTGGAGTCCCCAGGCCGATAGACCCGCAGATACTGCTCCAGGGGCAGGTAGAACTGGGGCCGGAAGGCGGCGTCGGCCCCCAGGAACGCCGGGCCCGCGACCCCCACGATGACGTAGGCCTCGTTGTTCAGGAGGATCGTCTCGCCCACCGCGGCGGGGTCGGAGCCGTAGTGGGACACCCAGTAGTCGTGGGCCAGAACCGTGGTGGGGGGAGCCCCCGGGGCGTCGTCGTCGGGCGAGAATCCGCGGCCCGCGGCCATCTCCACGTCCAGCACCGAGAAGAAGCCGCCCGCCACACTCTGGCCGTACGCCACCCCCGCCTCGTCGCCCCGACGCACCGAGGCGGCGAACGACCCGGCGCCCACCCCCGTGACCTCCAGCCCCGCCGGATCCAGCGCCTGCAGGTCGTGGAAGTCCGGCCAGGAGAGGGCGTTCCACGGGCCGTCGTCGGTGGCGCGCCAGATCTGGTCCAGGGGTTCGGCCCGGGCGCCGGGAAAGGCCCGGGAATAGGCGCTCACGTAGCTGAACACCGCCGTACTCGTGGCCAGGCCGAGGACGAGGGTCCCCATGGCCAGCAGCGTGTGGCGGGGATGCCGGGCCAGGCGCCGAATCGCTGCCCCGACGTCGTCGATCCAAACGTGGAGTGCCGCCATGGTCCCAACCTGAGGCGGCCTCGTGCCCCACGCCAGCAAGGCCCCGACTGGCGCCGTCCACGCCCGGGCACCGAGGTTTCCCCCATGGACACCCTCCTCGCCTACACGGATTGGCTGCGGGCCCAGTGGCGCCGACACCTGGCCGCCGACCCCGCGCGCCTGCGCCTCGATCTCGGCCCCCATCGCGACGCCCGCTTCGCCACCGTAGGTGAGGTGGTGCGGCACATCTTCGGGGCGGAACTCCGATACGTCGACCGGATTCGGGGGCGGCCGGCCACCGACGTCTCCGGAGTCCCCAGTGACGACGTGGAGGCCCTCTTCGACTTCGGGGACCGGTCCCGGGCGGCCCTCGTGGCACTCCGAGCCGAGATGTCGGACGACGACCTGGAGGCGGAGGCGGTGTACCCCATCGGGGCCTTCGAATTTCAGGGGACTCCGCGCAAGGTCTTGATCCACACCCTGATCCACGAGATCCGCCACTGGGCTCAGTTGGCCACGCTGCTTCGCCTCGAGGGAGCCGGGCCGGGCCTCCAGGACTTCCTGGTCAGCCCTGTCATGGGTGGCGAGTTCCGACGCCGGGCCACACTCCGCCCGGGCACGGAGTCCGACGCCGCCGACGCCGCCCGGGTCAACGTCACCTCCTGGCGGGCCGAGTACCGCCACCTCTTCTCCGACGCCTTCCTCGACGGGCTGTCGGTGGAGGGCCGCACCACGGCCATGGCCCGTCGCTTCGGCGGGCCGGGCTACGGCATGCTGGTGGCCGAGGACGCCGACCACGGGGTGGTGGGCTTCGCCGATTGGGGACCGCCTCGAGACGCCTCCCCCCACGACCGGGAGCTCTTCGCCATCTACGTGCTGCCCGGCCACCAGGGCAGGGGCTTGGGCCGGCGGCTGTTGACCGAGGCGGCCCGCCGGATGCTGGACGACGGCGCCACCTCGCTCATGCTCAGCGTCTTCACCGGCAATCCCCACCGGCCCTTCTACACCCACCTGGGCGGGGAGGAGATCGGTCGCGAGACCCTCGAGCTCGACGGGGGGCAGCACGAGGTCGTGCTCTATGCGTGGTCCCACGACGCCCTCCGCCGGTTGACCGGGGCGGGGGCCGCCCCCGAATCGCGTCGCCGTTGACAGAGGGCGGGGCCCCGGTGCTAGATGGGGGCATGCTGCGATTCCGTGCCTCCCGCCCCTGGCTGATCCCCCTCCTCGCGCTGGCCGCGGGCCTGGGGGCGTGCGAGGAGGAGGGCATCACCAACGACCCCACCCTGGGCCCGCCCGAGACCCCGGGCGATTCCACCATGCCGCAGGCCTTCGACCGGGTGCTGGTGGGCCGGGGGGGCAAGGTCCTGGCCCGGGAATCGTGGATCTGGATTCCGGGATCGGGCTGGCGCCCGCCGTACTTCATGCCCGAGCCCGGGGTGAGCGACGGCACCATCGCCGAGGGCATCCGGCGGGCCCAGGCGTCGGGGGGATCGGCCCCGGCCTCGTCGCCGCCCAACGTGGAGGCCGACGCGGCCCTCTTCGCCGGGGGCTACGGGCCTGACGGCGCCCCGGCGGGAGACCAGGCGTACTTCTACGACGGAGCCACGGACGAAACCGCGGCGTTCCGCATGAGCCGGGCTCGGGTCGATCACACGGTGACCGCGCTCTACGGAGGGCGGTTCCTGGTGGTGGGCGGCAACGACGAGACGTCGGCGCCCTCGGCCACGGCGGAGATCTTCGACGCCGCCGCCCCGGGCTTCTCTCCCACCGGGTCCATGGCCCACGCTCGCTGGGGGCATGCGTCGTCGCTCCTGCCCGATGGGCGGGTCCTGGTCACGGGCGGACAGGACGACACCGGTTCGGCGGTACGCGCTGCCGAGGTATGGGACCCCGCCACGGGCGTCTTCACCCAGGCCGGGACCCTGGCCGAGGAACGCATCGGCCACGCCCAGATCACGCTCCCCGACGGACGGGTGCTGGTCATGGGAGGAGCGGGCCGGAACGACGCCGAGTTGTGGGACCCCGACACGGGCAACTTCACCGCCACACTGAGCATGGTCTCGCGCCACGGTGTGGGACTCACCGCCACCCGCCTGCTGGACGGTCGGGTGCTGGTCCTGGGCGGCGACGGCACCGACGGCCGCGGGCAGGCCACCGACCAGTCGGAGATCTTCGACCCGTCGCTGAACGCCTTCCGGTCGGTGGGCCCCATGAATTCGGCCCGCATGCGGCACTACGCCGTCCTCCTGGCCGACGGCCGGGTCCTCATCGGCGGCGGCATCGACGAGTCCGGGTTCCCCACCTCCAGCGCCGAACTCTTCGACCCGACCCTCGAGCGGTTCAGCACCACCGACACCATGCCCGAAGAGAGCGCGGGCGCGGCCGCCGTGTTCCTGGCGGGCGGAGGGTGAGTGCGATCCCTCGCCCTTCTCTTCGCCGTCATGACCGCGACGGCGGCCCCTCTCCCGGGCCAGCTTCCGGAGGCCGGCGGGGAACCGATCCCTGCTGAGGAACGGGTGGCCGCATACGACGCGGCGACCCGTCGCCTCCTCCGCATGGGCGTCCTGAGGGTGGCCCCGCGACCGGGATACTGTGTGGTGCTGAGCCCGCGGGATGCCGAGGTCGAGGGGGTGATCCGCGGGATTCTCGGCGACGAGCCGCCCGAGCCCACCGATGTGGACCCCATCCCCCTCGACGTCACGGACTGCCCCCGCAACGTGGGGCTGCGTCGATACGTGCTCGACGAGCCGCGCCGGGCGGACGACGGTACGGTCACGGTGACGGTCTCGGGAGACGACCTGCTGGAATGGCCACCGAGCCTCGACGGCCTCTACTGGGGCCGCTGGTCCGCCCGGTGTACCGTCACCGACGCCGGCTCCGACGGCACCTCCTGCGACGTGAGACCGGTGTCGACCGGCGAGCGAGCCGTGGACGAGCGCTCGCTGGACCGCCGCGGTCGCTTCTTCGGCACGAACGAGGTGCACCCCGCCGGAGGTCGGCCGGCCCGACTGGTGGCGCGGAACACCGGCAGTGCCCGGGCCGACACCATGGACTTCGGGGTGGACTCGGTTGCCTACGTCTACGACCTGCCCGTCCTGAGCCCTGGGCACGACCGGTGCACGGCGAGCAGTCTTCTATCGGCGTACTCCGCATGGCCACCGGCCGGCCATCGGCTCGTGCGGATCGAGTTGGCTACCGAAATCGAATTCGCGCCGCAAGCGGCTCGATTGATGGACGTGGTCCAGGACCGCGCCGAAGCCGACGACGGACCCGTGATCGCGGTCCAGTGCGGCGAACCGCGGTCCCAGCCCTTCGCCATCACGAGCCTGGAAGAGGTCGGCCTGCAACTGGACGGACCGGTGCGGCACTGCCCCGATGATCGGTGTAGCCACGAGGTGATCGTGCCGGTGCACGATCCCCTTCCGCTCGCCGCGCGTTTTCGCCTCTCGGACTTCGATCTGGGAGACGAGGGCGAGGGCGACACCGTGCACCTCCAGTTCGAAACCAACGGATGGGGGACCGGCCTCGTGCCGTTCCTCGTGATCCTGGGGGACCATCCGTGGGCCGAGGCCTTCCGTCCCACCTGGCACAGCCGCCACCACCGGGTTCCCCTGAACCGCGGCGCCCGCTTCGAAGGGGATCCCGAGGTGTTGCTCTTCCTGGTGCGGCGGTAGCTGACCGGGGGCCGTCGCGACGAGGGCCTGCCGACAGCGCCCTCCAACTCGACACGCCGGCTCTCCCGGCGGGCCCGTGTCGCATTGGGGTGCCTATAGCACCTCAAGTCGACGCGCGAGGGGGGTCGCAGCTTTCCCGTGTCCGATATGGGCCGTATAGGCGCCTCTTTCCGGCGGGCTCCCTCGAGAAGGCACGGCATGACGGGTTGTGGCGGGCGCGGCGGCCTCCGGGCACCTGACCCCCTCTTACCCACCGGGAGCCCGCCCGTCCTGGCGCGGGCCCCCGGGTCGCCTGACGCAGCTCCGCTACGGCGAGGGCGGCGGAGCCGACGAGAACCCCAGCACCTCGTCCCAGACCTTCCGGGATCCGGGCGTGCCTTTGCCGTTCGTCGTGCGGTCGCGGACATTCAGCTCGACGCTGAAGGCGCAGAACGTGCCACCCTCCAGCCACCCGCTGGACGGCGGAGCGAGGGTCAACGTCACGTAGCCGTCCACGTCGGCCGTCGGGCGCTCCGACGTGCCGTAGTAGCGGGTGTCCACCGTGGCTCCGGGATACGCCCCCGACGGGGGCGACGCCGTGGCGGTGTCGGTGAGGCCCACCGGGTGGTTGCTGCCCTTCACGGCCGACAGGCTCCAATCCGCCAGGAACCCGTCGGGGTCCAGGGCCCGGAGCCGCACCTGCAGGGGCGTGGTGTCGGTGGGGAGGGTGAGCAGCCCGCAGTCCCCCGGATCCCCGCCCCCGGGCACCACGATGGAGGCGATGTCGCCCGTGGCGGGCTGGGCGTCGACGCGAAGCTTGATGGTGTCGTACGTGTTCGGCACGTACGCCCCGGTGTCGTCGTAGCCCCGGATGATGAAGTGCACGTCCTCCACCTTGCGGGCGAGGCCCGGGGTGAGGAGGCTCGCCAGGTTCACCCGGGCCTTGCGGTGCTGCACCTCCAGCGACCAGCCCGTTTCGAGCTCGATGTTCCGGTAGGCGGGCACGGTCCCGATGCTCAGGGCCGTGGGGGTCGCCCCGTACGACTCGCTCACCCACACCCCCGTGCCTTGCTGGCGCAGCCCGCTGGCGGTCACGCTCAGGGGGTTCCATCCACCCGAGCCCGCCCGCACCCAGATCACGTAGTGCTTCACCGGGGTCACGGCCCCTTCGAAGCACCCGATGATGTCCAGGACTCCGTTCCAGGCGCCCCGCTCGATGGCGGGCCCGGATTCCGAGGCCGGCGTGTTGGTGATGGTGCCGTCGGGGTGCAGGGTCGATCCCGGGTTGTTGACGATGGGGATGTCGCCCAGGTACTGGAGCACCCGGTCGCCTCGACACGGCTTGGGCACCAGCGACGCCGCGGGAATGCAGAGGTTGATGCGGCGCACGTTGGGAATGTTGTAGTACGGCGCGGTCTCGTGGACCGCCACGCCGTCGGGATCGTCCACGAACTGGATGATGAGGTCCGGACGGGCCTCCACGGCCGGATCGCTTCCCGCCGGGGCGTCGTCGGTGGACTCGCCGATGAGCTGGGCGAGGGAGCGCTGGAAGCTGAAGACGTAGTTGCCCTGTTCGTCGGTGGCGGTGAGGCCCAGGGTCTCGCGATTTCCGAACCCCTCGTACGCACCCCCGCCGAGTTCCGAATCGGTGCGGTCGTACTCCACGAACCGGAGCAGGGCCTGGGCGATGGGCTCCACCTCGCAGGGATGGAAGAGCCTCAGGCGGTTCAGGAGGCTCGCTTCGGCCACCGTGAGATCGGCGGCGAAGACCGGGTTCCGCGCCGCCCGCAGCTCGGCCACGTCGCCCACCACCAGGGTCTCCTTCTTCGACCTGCCCTGGGCCTTCGTCTCCACGGTGGTGGCGCCCCGCACCGTCACGCCGCCCTTGGGCCCACCCCCTCGGGACAACACCAGGGGCGTGAAGCGCTCGGCCTCCACCAACCGCTCCACGTCGGCCCCGTAGACCCGCTCCAGGATGGGGCGCACCTCTCGGTAGCGGAGCAGCCGCTCGAGCTGCCGCCGCGTGTCGATGACGACCCAGGGGTACGGAAAGCACGGGTTGAATCGGCAGTGGCCGCGGTACGAGCGCGCGGTCCCATACACGATCCACTCGCTGTCGCTCAGGGGCTTGGAGAGGGTGAGCACGAGATCGTCGAAGTCCTCGTCGGCGGCGCCCCCACCGTCGTCGCTCTGGATGTCGACCCGGAAGAAGCCCGACTCCACCCGGAAGTTGGCCAGGCGCGCCCTGGACTCGCGCCAGGTCACGGGGCCCGTGGGGTTGTTCTGGATCGTCACGCCCCACTGGTCGCCGGTCACGAGCACGTCGGCGGCCCCCGTGGTGCCGGCGTAGGTGCCGTCCTGCCCGTTGGTGGATCCGGCGACGATGAAGCGCTGGGGCCAGGCGGCGTTCTTCGCCGCCACCGAGATGTTCCAGGTGCCCTGGAGTCCGATGGCCATGGCTACTCCTCCCCGTCGTCGTCGGCGGGGCAGCAGCGGTACTCCTGGGCCTGGTCCAGCAGCTCGATCTTCCGCTCCAGCAGCCGGTTTTCGAGCTGCTTCCGCTCCAGGTCGAGTTCCATCTCCCGCTGGAGGGCGTGCTCGCAGGTGCCGCACTCGTCCAGGCATCCCTTCACGAACAGCCCCGGCGTGGGCAACCACTCCTCCCGCTCCCACGACAGCTCGGCGATGATCTTTTCGGTGGGCTCGCCGTTGGCCTTGAGCAGGCCCGCCTTCTGGAGCTGGGCATCGACGCCCTTCAGCGCCTTCTCCCGCTGGTCCACGGGCGCGGGCTGACGCACGGCGCCCACGCCGCGGAGCGCGGCCGCATCGAAGCTGCCGGTGAACACCACCCGCTCCCGCTCCATGGCCGCCTCCCGGGCGATGCGCTCCTTGGCGAGGCGGTCGGCGCTGGTGGCCAGCACGACCTGGGGCCGCACCTGTACCTTGCCCGTGAGATCGGGGCCGATGCGCCGGTCGGGGGTCGTGGGCGCGGCGGGATCGGAATAGACCCGCTGGATCGCCACGAGCCGCCACCGCACGGTCTGCTTCTTCATGAGGCGATGGAAGAAGTAGGTGACGGCGTGGCAGCGATTGGGGTTGGAGAAAGTCCGCGACGACGACTCCAGGTGGGTCTCGGACTCGCCCTCGGCATGGGACCGGGTCTGGACCTCACCCACCGACGTGGAGGTCTTGGCCCGCACCCCCGCGGCCACGTAGCTCGACGACGACTCGGCGTGGGTGGAGAGGTTGCGGGCGAACTGGCTCGTGGACTCGGCGTCGAAACTGCCCCCGCCGCCGCCGCCGCCGATGTCGATGATGCCGAAGAGACTGACGCTGGCGCCGCCGCCGCCCGACGCCCAGTCCTCTTCGTACTCGTTGGAGACGCTCCCCGACTCGCTCACCGTGAGGTCGCTCATGGAGCGGGCCATGCCCCAGGTGTAGTAAGACTCCTCCGAGGTCGTCTCGTGCCGGTAGGCCAGGGAGGTCTCGGAGTCGTAGGTCCACCGCGAGTGCCGGTCGCTGGTGAAGAGCCGCACCCGCTCGCCGGGGAAGAGGGTCGTGGAGTACGCCAGGTCGCCCAGGGCCATGGGGCCCGAGCAGCGCTCGAGGCGGAAATGCAGGATCAGGTCCACCCGACCGTCACCCACGCGCCAGGGAAGGCGGTATCGAAAGTCGAGGCGGTCGCAGATCGGGCCCCGCTCGAGCTGGGGGCAGCACTCCAGGTGGGCGACGGAGGTCGGAACGTCGTCGTGATCGGCCATGGGGAGTCTCCGGAAGGAAGGGGACTGCGAATCGAGTTGGACACCCACGGTGCCAGGCCCCCGTCCCGCCCTCGTCCGCCCTCCGTCTCGCCTTCGTCTCACCGTCGTCTCGTCTTCGTCCCGGGTTCGAGCACGGATCCGCTTGCCCTTCTCCCGCCGCGCGGCCTATCGTGCATCTCCGGATCCGATCCGTCGCGTCCGGGAATCCGAGACTCGCTCAGGGTGTGGCCGGGGGACTCCCGGCCGCTCTGAGGCTGCGTAGGGAAGGGCGTCTTCCCAGTCCGGCGGACTCCGACGAGCCCCCGGTCCCGTGCTCCAGATTCATCTCTTCGGCGGAGTCGACGTCTCCGCCCCCGGCGATGGGCGCCTCTGCCCGTCGAGCCGTTCGTGCAGGACCCTGGTCGCCTACCTGGCCCTCCATCGGGGACGCCTGTTTCCCCGGGAACGCCTGGCGGGCACGCTCTGGCCCGACCGGTGCGACCGGGCCGCCCAGAAGAAGCTCCGGAACTGCCTGTGGCGCCTGGGCCGCGCCATGCCCTCGGGCCGGGAGCCCGTGGTGGTGGACGGGGGCCGCATCGGCCTGGCCTCGTCGGTGTGGATCGACGTGGAGGAGTTCCGGGCCGCCGCCTCGGAGGCCCGCTCTGCAGACGGCGGGCGCCTCTCCGCCGACCACGTGACCCGCCTCGAACGGGCCGTCACCCTGTACCGAGGCGACCTGCTGGAAGGCTTCGACGACCACTGGGTGGCGGGCCCCCGGGAGACCCTGCGGCTGCTCCACCAATCGGTGCTGGAGCAGCTCGTGCTCCACTACCGGGCCGCCGGGAATCCGCGGCAGGCGATCCTGCGGGGCCGGGAGCTCATTCAGCGGAACCCGTTCCTGGAGCACGTGCACCGGGAGCTCATGCTGTGCCACTGGGCCCTGGGCGACCGGCCCATGGCGGTGCGGCAATTTCACGCCTGCGAAGACGTCCTGCGGGAAGAGCTGGACCTGGAGCCCATGGCCGAGACCCGGGCGCTGGTGGAGCGCATTCGATCGGGGGCGGGGCCCCGGGAGGAGGGCGACCGAGCGGCGCTCGCCCACGGTCCGCACTGACATTCGGGGCTGAAGAGCCCTAGGTTGGCGGGAAGACTCCTCCCGCCCGGTGGGCATGTCATGCGATTCCTCTCGTTCGTGTTCTGCCTCACGGTCTGCGGCCTGGCCGCGCCCCTCACCGCCCAGGACGAATCCTCCCACCTGCGGGTGGTGGGCGCGGCGGTGGTGGAGGTGCCCCCCGATCACGCCCGCCTGAGCGTGGGCGTGCGGATCCAGGCCGGGTCGCCCGAGGCCGCGGCCACCGAGATGTCCCGGCGCATCGACGCCATCGTCGACGCCCTGGTGGATCTCGGCTTCGACCGGGACTCGATTCCGACCCAGGTCTTCGGCATCTCCGCCGACCGCGACCGCATGGGGGGCAACGCCATCACCGGCTACTCGTCGGCCACCACGCTCCAGATCACCACCTTCGAGCTGGACCGGATCCCCGAGTTCCTGTCGGCGGCCGTGGCCGCCGGCGCCACCGAGGTGGGCAACGTGGACTTCGAGTCCACCGAGCGGCGAAACGCCCGCTCCCGGGCGCTGGAACTCGCGGTGGCCGCGGCCCGGGAGGACGCCGAGGTGCTCGCCCGGGCGGCGGGCGTGGAGCTGGGCGACCTCGTGGAGATCACCAACTTCGCCCAGCCCACCAGCGGCATCATGCTGCGGGGGGCGGGCGTGGTGGCCGGCCGGCTGCCCGGCGTGACCGGCTCGGCCATCACGCCCCAGCTCCTGGAGGTGAACGCCCAGGTCGTGGTGACCTGGCGGGTCCGGGAGTAGCCGCGGGGGCGCCAACCCGTCACGACGACCACCCGCCGGGCCGCGTGACAGATCGAGGCGGCCATACAGCCTCGATCCGTCGCGCCGACCGCCTCGCAGCTCCCCCGTGGCACATCGGGGCGACATAGCCCCCCCGATCCGGCACGCGGCCGCGAAACCGCCCATCGTGACGGGTTGTGGCTCGGTCGGGGGCCGCCTCGGCCCTCCGCCCCCCTACAGCCCCCGGCACCCAGCCTCTACCTTGGAGGCCATGCCTTCCACCCTCGCCCAACAGGTCCGGCGCCGCCGGACCTTCGCCATCATCTCGCACCCCGATGCGGGAAAGACGACCCTCACCGAAAAGCTCCTGCTCTACGGGGGCGCCGTGCACCTCGCCGGCTCGGTGAAGGCCCGCCGCGCCCAGCGCCACGCCACCTCCGACTGGATGAAGATGGAGCAGGAGCGGGGCATTTCGGTCACGTCGTCGGTGCTCCAGTTCGACTACGCCGGCTTCCGGGTGAACCTGCTCGACACCCCGGGCCACCAGGACTTCAGCGAAGACACCTACCGCACGCTGGTGGCGGCCGACTCGGCGGTCATGCTTCTGGACAACCGCCGGGGCGTGGAGGAGCAGACCCGGAAGCTCTTCAACGTCTGCAAGCTGCGCCGCACGCCCGTCTTCACGGTGGTGAACAAGTGCGACCGCCCCGGCGAGGACCCCTTCCAGCTCCTGGACGACGTGGAGGCCGACCTGGGCGTGGAGTGCTACCCCGTGACCTGGCCGGTCCTCGCCGACGGGAAGTTCGTGGGCGTCTACGACCGCATGGACGACGTGGTGCTCCATTTCCACCGGGGCGAGGACCACGGGCAGAGCCGGGTGGAGACCGAGTCCCTCTCCCTGGACGACCCGGCGCTGGAGCACTCCCTGGGCGCGGCCGCCGTGGCCCAGCTCCGGGAGGAGATCGAGCTCCTGGACGCCGCCGGGGCCGAGTTCGACGCCGACGCCGTCCGGGCCGGCACCCTGTCGCCCACCTTCTTCGCCAGCGCCCTGACCAACTTCGGGGTGGAGCCCTTCTTCCGGCGCTTCCTCGACCTGGCGCCCCCGCCCGTGCCCCGGGAGACGAGCGAGGGCCCCGTCGATCCCGAGTCCCCCGAATTCACGGGGTTCGTCTTCAAGATCCAGGCGAACCTCGATCCCAAACACCGGGACCGCATCGCCTTTCTCCGGGTGTGCTCGGGGCGGTTCGAGGCCGGGGCCGACGTGAAGAACCTCCGCAGCGGAAAGCCCGTGCGCCTCGCCCAGCCCCAGACCTTCATGGCCCGGGATCGCCAGGCCGTGGAGGAGGCGTGGCCCGGTGACGTGGTGGGGATCCACGACCGGGGTTCGCTGCGCATCGGCGACACCCTGGCCGACGCCGGGGAAGGGGAATACACCGACATTCCCCGCTTCTCGCCCGAACACTTCGCCCGGGTGCGTATCGGCGATCCCCTGCGACGGAAGCACCTCGACACGGGGCTGCGCCAGCTCTCCGAGGAAGGCGCGGCCCAGGTCTTCTTCGCCGAGTCCATCGCCGGCCCCGCGCCCATCGTGGGAGCCGTGGGTCCGCTGCAGTTCGACGTCCTCCTCCACCGCCTGGAGCACGAGTACGGCGTGAGCGCCTCGCTGGAGCGCCTTCCCTTCGTGGCGGCGCGCTGGGTCGTGGGCCCGGAGAAGGACATCCAGCGGGTGGTCGGGGGCTACGACAAGGCCCGGGTCACCGACTCCCGGGACCGTCCCCTGGTCCTCTTCCAGAGCGAATGGGCCCTGCAGAAGACGGTGGAGAACGAGCGCGGCACCCTGGAGTTCCACAGCGTCGCGCCGTAGGGTGGGGGGCCACACCCCGACCTCCCCCCTCCCGGAGTCCCCCATGAATTCGACGCACGTCGCCTCCCTCGCCACCGCGTTCCTCCTGGTGCCCATGGCCCTGGCCGCCCAAAACCCCCACGTGGGGCACGTGGCCACGGGCTTCGCCAACACGCCCGATGGTATGGGACTCCTCCCTGCCGCCGAGGCCGAGGCCGCCGTGGCGCGGCAGCATGCCGATCTCGCCGCCCGGGACCTGTCCAGCCTGAGCTCCATGAAGACCCACGTGGCCCACGTCCAGCACGCCCTGAACCCCACGGTGGTGGAGAACGGGCCGGGGCTGGGCTACGGCGTGGTGGCGGCCGCCGAGGGCGTGGCCCGGCACATCGAGTTGGCGGCCGGCGTCGATGGCGCCGGCGACATGGTGACGCGTCACGCGCCCCACGTCGCCCAGTCGGCCCGGAACGCCCTGGCCCGGGCCCAGCGCATCCTGGAGCTGGCCACCCAGGTCCAGGCTGCCGACAACGCCGCCTCCGCCGGGCCCATGGTCCAGGATATCCAGACCCTGGCCGCCGAACTGGTGGACGGCGTGGACGCCGACGGCGACGGCAGCGTGGGCTGGCAGGAGGGCGAGGGCGGCCTGGCCACGGCGCGGCAGCACCTCGGGTTCATCGTGGGGGGCTAACTCAGCGTCACCATCTCGCCGTTCTCGCCCTCGACCGAGACCCCGGCGATGATGAGGTTCCGGCCGCCGCCCGGCTCGCTCGACACCCGCCAGCCCTCGGGAGTCGAACGGAGGACGTACATCTCGGGGGAGTCATCGACGGAAGGGGCCGGTGCCGGGTTCCGCTGCGCCGCCCGCTCGCGGACGATGACGTAGGCGCGGGATCCGTCCGCCACCGTACCGGCCACGCGGTAGCGGTCCCACCAACGCGCGTCGGTGGGCGAGTGGCGGCCCAGTTTCGCCGCGTGCTCGGGATGCTTCGCCTTGAGGGCGGCCAGCACCCGGGCGTAGCGGGTGCCCGGGTCGGTGGCCTCGAGGTGACGAGCCCAGGTCTCGGCCGCATCGAGGGCGGCGAGTTCCTCTTCGGAGTGCACCCCGGCGAAGTGATCGCTCCAGGAGGGCCCGTAGTGCGCCGGGGCCCGACGCTTGAAGTCGGCGAGGAACGCGGGGGTGAAGAGGGCGGCGGCATCCCGCCAGCGCCGCTCGTCCAGGGCCGACAGCAACGCCTCGACCACCTGGGCGGGTTCGCTCACGGTGCCTCCTCCTCGAACTTCAGGGGCAGGAACACGCGCTTGCCACGGTCGTCGGTCACGCTGAGGCCGCCGAGATGCCACCGACGATTTCTCCGCAGCTCTCCCGATACCCGCCAGCCGTGGTTCCGGCGGCGAAGCACCACCGTGTCGGGGGGAAAGTCGAGGGGTAGGGCGAGATCGTCGGAAGCGTCCCGCTTCCGGATCACCGCCCACGCCTGGTCGCCGTCGACCACGGTGCCCACCACCCGCAGATTCCACGCGTCGGTCCATTCGTCGCCGACGCGTGCCAGCTGCTCGGCATGCTCCGGGTACTGGGCTTCCAGCGCGGCCGCCACCTTCGCCACTCGCGTGCGGGGGTCGGTGGCCTCGAGGGAGCGGGCGAACGCCTCGTGCGGGGCCATCGCTTCGAGGGCTTCCAGGGACTCCACGCCGGCGACGTCGTCCCTCAGCACCCGCGGCCGGAGTGTCCCGTGGCGATGCTGCGCCAGCACCTCGTTCGTTCGTGCCGCGTGCACCTCGGGGGTGAAGAGGGCGGCCGCGTCCCGCCACCGCTCCTCGCCGAGGGCGGCGATCAGCGCCTCCACCACCGGTGTCGGGTCGGGGGAATCCATGGCGCAATGATGCCGTCCCGGCGATCCGACCGAAATACCCTGGTTCGGGGATGGCCGCGTGGCGCGGTCCTGGTGCTCTTGAGAGCACACCCCGAACCAGGAGGCAGGCATGATCCACCCCATCTCCGTGGGACGCGCGCTCACCCTTCTCGCCGCGGTCGGCCTTCTCGCCGTTCCGAGCGCCGTAGAGGCCCAACGTCCCGGGGGCGTCGTCCGACCCGTGACCACCTACCCGGGGGGCTCCCGGGTCGACGAGGACCCCGAAAAGGAAGTCATTCCCGGCGGCAAGTGCGAAGGCGGCGACCGGGAGGTCCTGCTGCGAGAGCTCACCGAGTGGGACGTGACGGCGCTGGCCACCGTGCCCTATGCCTGGAGCCAGGGCGAGATCACCGACTCCATCGACGGGGTGGCCCAGGAGCTGGACGAGGCCGCCGGAGGGTCGTTCGACGCCGATCTCCAGCCGGTGATCAAGGTGCTCAGCGGCCGCTGGGCCGAGGGCATGATGCTCTGGTACGCGAAGTTCGGCCGCATCCAGGTCGACCGCACCCAGATCTGGACGTGCCCGCCCCCGGCCAACGTCTGGGTCCTGAAGGACGAACTCGAGAAGAGCACGCCCCTCTCCACCGGCTGGATCGAGGTGCACCGCGCCCGCCTGAGTTCGGTGACGGGCCCTCTCTACCGGAGCATCCTGGACAAGTACATCAGCGAGGGACTGCCCCAGGACGACTCGCCCATTCCGGGAGGTTGAGATGCGTCCGGGACCGGCCGTAGCCTCCGGCCTCTTCGTCCTGGCGTGCCTCGCCGTACCCGCGCCGTCCAGCGGCCAGATCCGGGACATCGTGCGGCAGCGGGCCCGAGACGCCGTGTCGAACGTCACCAACGCCGCCGTCGACGAGGTGGAACGCCGTATCGGCGACGCCGTGGCCTGCATCGTCACCGATCGCGAGTGTGTGGACGAGGCGAGGGAAGCGGGGGAGCCCGTGATCCTCACCGACGACGAGGGGACGCCCATCACCGATCAGGACGGGCATCCCATCACCGATCCCACCCTCGCCGAGGCCGCCCTGGAGGAACCGGGCACCGGGCGGTGGATCGACTACGATTACCTCCGGGGCGAACGCCCCGTCTTCAACACCTGGTGGAACATCGAGGACCCGGACAACCTCCCGTCCATGCGCCCGAATCCCTCGGTGCGCATCGGGCGGATCCCTCCGGAGATCGTCTGGCAACGGGGCAACATGCAGATGATCGAACTCGACGGAAGGGCCGTGCTGGAGATGGCCGGCCGAGGGCACTTCCAGGTGCATCTGTCCGAGCCCCTGCCCGACGACTTCTCCCTGGAATTCACTCTCATGAGCCCGGGCGGGTGGGATCTGGTGGTGTACTTCGAGCCCGTGGTGGGGGTGCGGAAGTTCGACGACGACGTGGACCGCCACTACCTCGAGGCGGGACGGCGGGTGGCCATCGCCCACGCCTACAACGCCGGCGAGGAACTGTCCGTGGTCTCGGGCGTCCCCGCCGACGACGACTTCGTCACCGTGAAGTTCCAGCGCGACGCGACGGGGTACGCCCTGGTCTACGCCAACGGGGAACGGGCCCAGATTCCCCGGTTCCGGATGACCGAGGGGTCGAACGTGATCGAGTTCTTCACCCAGGCGAGCGCGGCCCAGCCGGTGTACGTCCGCGACATCCGCGTCGACTACGGCGTGGTGGATCCGGTGGAGGTGGCCCAGGTCTTCGCCGACGCGGGCCATTACACGACGCGGTCGATCTTCTTCGACTTCGACAGCGCCCGGCTCCGTCCCGAATCCACCCCCGAACTGGAGAAGGTCCAGCGCATGATCGAGGACTTCGGGGCGCCGGTGGTCATCACCGGGCACACCGATGCCCTGGGAGAGGACGACTACAACCTGGATCTCTCGGTCCAGCGGGCGGAGGCGGTGCGGGACTATCTGGTGGGGCGGGGGGTGGACCCGGCGCTGATCTCGGCCGAGGGACGCGGTGAAGGGGAGCCGGTGGGCGACAACGCCACCGACGAGGGCCGGCAGGCGAACCGCCGGGTCGTCGTCACCCCCGCCGGCGGCTGAACGGACGACGGGTCACCCTCGCAGCAATCCCTGCTCGAGGGTGACCCGGACCGCCGCGGCCCGGGAGCTCACGTGGAGCTTCCGGTAGATGTTCTTCACGTGGGTGCGCACCGTGTGGGGACTGATGAAGAGCCTCCGGGCGATGGCGGCCTCGGTCTCGCCGGCCACGATCCATTGAAGGAGCTCCACCTCCCGGGGGGAGAGATCGGGGCGCTCGTCCCGAGGGGGCGGGACCGTGGTGGCCGCCACCAGGCCCAGGAGACGCCGGGCCACCGACTGGGACAGGGGCGCGCCGCCCGCACGGACATCGAGGACGGCCTCCACGATTCGCTCGGCATCGGCGTCCTTGAGGAGATACCCGGAGGCGCCGTTCCGCACCGCCTCGAAGACGTTGGGCGTGTCGTCGAACACCGTGAGCATGAGGGCGTCGACCTCGGGGTACTCGGCCCCCAGCCGTGCCACCACGTCGATGCCCGAGTCCGGCCCCAGCTCGATGTCCAGGAGCGCCACCTCGGGCGGAGACGCCAGGCCCTCCAGCATGGAGAAGAAGGCCGCCGGAGTGGCGGCTTCGCCCACCACCTCCAGCGCGTCGAAGTAGGCCAGCCGCCGCGCCAGTCGGCGGCGGAAGCGATCGTTGTCGTCCAGGAGAACCACCGGGACGGCCACGGCTCCTCCGGGTCAGGGTCGGGCAGGGGACGACACGCTAGCCACCCCACCCGCGACGTCGCCATACCCGGAAGCGGGGATGCGAGCCGCCACCGTGGTGCCGCCGTCGTCGTTGGGGCCGATGCGAAACCGGCCGCCCAGTTCCTCGAGCCGCGCCCGCATGCTCCCGATGCCGACCCCCAGTCCCGCCTCCACCTCCTCCCGGCGGTAGGTGCCGTCGTCGGACACGGTCAACTCCAGGCCGTCGGTCTCGGCGGTTCCGCCTCGGACCCGCACCGTGACCACCCGGGCCCCGGCGTGGCGCACGGCGTTGGTGATGGACTCCTGCACCACCCGGAACAAACCCAGCGCCTGCCCCGGGTTCAGGGGCGGAGTGCCCGGACCCTCCACCTCCAGGAGGAGGCGCGGGGTCGCCACGTGGCGCTGCCGGTCGGCCAGGTAGGTGCCCAGTCGATCGCAGAAGTCCGCCCACGTCACCCGTTCCTGGCGAAGCGACCACACCGTGTCCCGCAGCTCGGCGAGGGTCCGGCGGGCGTCGCCGTCGAGCTCGTCCAGGTGCTCGGCGGTCTCGTCGGGCCGGCCCGCCGCGGCGCTCAGTCGCACGAGTTCGATGCCCGAGACGATCCCGGACACGTGGGCGCCCAGGTGATCGTGGAGGTCGCGGTAGATGCGGTCCCGCTCCGCGCGAACGGACCGCTCCAGCTCCAGGGAACGGATGCGCGCCCGGAGGCGGCGCGTGGAGACGGCGCGCACCGCCGCCACCAGGGCGGCCAGGGCCGTGCTCCCCACGAGAAGGCGAAACCAGAGGGTGTCCCAGAAGGGGGGCGGCACCACGATGGCGAGCGACGCCCCGGACTCGTTCCAGATTCCGTCGCCGCTCCGGGCCCGAACACGAAAGGTGTAGTCTCCCGGCGGCACGCCCATGTAGCGGACCCGGGGTCCCCCGGGATCGTACCACTCGGGATCCAGCCCCTCCAGGAGCACGGCGAACTGGACGTCCGTCCCGGCGTAACTCGGAGCGGCGAAGTGGATGTCGAACCCGGCGTCCCCGTACGCCGTGACCGCTTCGGTGGCCCCGTACGCCGGGATCCCCTCGATGCCCGAGGGCCGGATGCGCTCCACGCGATCGATGACCACCGAGGGCGGATTCGGGTTGTCGGCGATGCCGTCGGGATCGAAGAAGGTGACCCCGTCGATCCCCCCGAAGAGGATCGACCCGGAGGCCGTGCGCAGGGCGGCGCGGCGGTTGAACTCCGACTCGGCCACGTCCTCTCCCACCGGGTACAGCCGCACCGAAAGGGCCTCGCCCGGGAAGGTGCGGGGGTCGTCGATGCGGAGCAGGCCCACGTTGGTGCTGACCCAGAAGTCCCCGGACCCGTCGCGGACCATGGAGTACACCGTGGTTTCCGGGACCCCGTCGTCGGGCCCCAGGAGGTGGAAGGCGCCGGCGGCCTCGTCGAACCACCCCAGCCCCCGATCGCCCCCGAACCACGGCCGTCCCGCGGCGTCTTCGGCGGCGGCCCACAGCCCCTCGCTTCCGCGGAACACGGGTGGGTCGCCCACGGGGTGATGGGTGGGCCGACGGGACTCCGGATCGACCTCGTACACGTCACTGTGGGACGTGCCCACCCAGACCCGACCGTCGGACGCGGTGCGCAGGGACTCCACCCGGAGGGGCCCCTGCCGCACCCGGGGCAACTCCACGCGCCCCGACGCCCCGGTGGCGGGCTCCAGCCAGAACAGCCCCTCCACGGCTCCGATCCAGATCGTGCCGTCTCCGCTCCGGGCCAGGGTGTAGGCTGCGGGCTGCCGACCCGAGCCTCCCGTGGGAAGGGGGTACCACCGAACGGTGCCCCCCTGGGGGTCGTAGCGCCCCACGCCGCGGCTGGTGCCCAACCAGGTGCGCCCGTCCTCGTCCGGGGCCAGCGCCCAGACGTCCCGGGGGGGGTCGGGCACGGCCGGGAGGGGATCGGTGATGCGGCCGTCCCGGGCCCCGATGCGCCGGAGCCCCGTGCCCAGGGTGCCCAACAGGAGGTCGCCGGAGAGGTCGATGCCCAGCGACATGACGGGCCCCAGCTCGTCGTGGAGCCCCGGGTCGAAGCGCGCCCGGGAGTGACCGAAGGCCCGGGGGAAGGCGTCGAAGCGGAGGAGCCCCCGAAGGGTGGCCGCCCACACGGAGCCGTCCGAATCCTCGGCGAGGGACCAGACCGTGTTGAGGCTCCCGGGCCCGCCGCCGCTCCACAGCGGCGTGGCCGTGGCCCCGGGTATCGGGGCCCGGGCGAGGCCGCCCCCCGCCCACCACTCCCGTCCCTGCCGGTCCACCAATCGATCCAGGGGCCGAGAGGTGAGCCCCAGGGCCGAGAGCGGGCGGGCGTCGCCCACGGTGGGCGCCCCCGACAGGTCCAGTCGGTGGACGCCGAGCTCCGACCCGATGAGGGGCACGCCCGCCGCGTCTTTTCCCACCGCCATGGATTCGGGGTAGGGCAGGGAGTCCACCCGAAGCACGGCCCCCGAGTCGCTGAACGCCTCCAGGGCCCCGTTCCGGTGCAGGACCCACGATCCGCCGCCGCTCTCCACGAACCCCCAGGGGGTCACGGATTCCCGCCCCGGGGGATACCGGCCCACCCGCACGAAGGTGTCGGACCCGGGGTCGTGGCGATGGACCCCGTCGTCGTTGGCCACCCACATGGTGCCCGCGGAATCCTCCAGGAAGACGCCGCTTCCGATGGCGTAGCGGCGAAACCCTCCGGTGGACCGATCGAAGCGATTCACGCCGGCCCCGGTGCCCACCCACAGGCGGTGGTCCCGGTCCTCGTGGAGGGTGCGCACCGTGCTGTTGGCCAGGGACCCGGGGTCGGACGGGGCGTGGCGGAACACCTGGAACGACCGCCCGTCGTACCGGTTCAGCCCGTCGGCGGTCCCGATCCAGAGAAACCCCTGGTGATCCTGCAGGAGGGCGAACGCCGAGTTGTGGGAGAGCCCGTCACTGCGGTCGATCCACTCCAGCGGGGCCTGGAGCCCGTCGTACCACGGGGGGGCCGCCTCCTGACCGCGGGCTCCGGTCGGGGGGGCCAGCGCCACGCTCACGGCGGCGGCAGTCCACAGGATTGGCCTGGCGATCATGGGGCCAAGGTGGACCGGCTCCCCTCGAAGCGCCACCGACCGGCGGCGGCCCCGCCCCTTGCGGCCCGCGCCGCTCTGGTATTACATCCGTGAGCGGATACAACATATAACGGATGCACGCCCTCGACTCCGGAGTCCCATGAACGCCCCGCGGCACGCCCCTCCCGACTACCTGACCCCGGTGATCTACCACACCCTCCTGGCCCTGGTGGCCGAGCCGCGCCACGGGTACGGCATCTCCGAGGAGGTGTCGGCCATGACCCAGGGCGCGCTCACCATGGGCCCGGGCACCCTCTACGGCACCCTCAATCGCCTCGCCGACAAGGGCTGGGTTGCGCCCACCGAGGTCGACGACGTGGAGGCGCCCCACGCCGACCGACGCCGCTACTACCGCCTCACCGACCAGGGACGGGCCGTGCTCGAGCACGAAGCCCGCCGCCTCGCCCGGGCCGTGCACCTCGCCACCGACCATTCGGTCCTGGACGCCTCGTGAAGGCGTTCCGCGGGGAAGGGGCCTACCGTCTCCTGCTGCACCTGCTTCCGCCCGGATTCCGCCGCGATCACGGCGACGAGATGGTGCGATGGGCCCGGGAGCACGCGGACCGCACCTCCGGCGCCCGCCTCTGGCCCCTCCTCCTCGCCGACCTGGGGCGGTCCCTGGCCCGGGAATGGGGCGGCCGGGGGGCGGCGGCGGTTCGGGGACTGGGCGGGGTGCACGTCGCCCTCCGCTCGTTCACCCGACGACCGGGGTTCGCCCTCCTCGCCGTGGTGACCCTGGGGTTGGGCGCCGGGTTCGCCTCCACGGTCTTTTCGGTGGTCCACGGCATCATCCTCGCCCCCATGCCCTATCCCGACGCCCACGAGATCGTGCGGGTGGGCAAGATCTCCGACGGCCGGGCCGGCATCCTGTCGGTGTCGGCCCTGGACCTGGAAGACCTCCAAACCCGCAACCGGTCGTTCGCCTCCCTGGCCGGTTCCCGGCCCGCCAGCGGCATTCTCACGGGGGGCTCCGAACCGGTGGTGGTGCGGACGGCCATGGTGTCGGCCTCGTTCTTCGAGGTGTTGGGCACCGAGCCGGCCCAGGGGCGACGCTGGAGTCCCGACGAAGACCTCCCGGGCGGGGCCACCGTGGCCGTGCTCTCCCACGAGTTCTGGGTGCGGAACTGGGGCGCCGACCCCGGTCTTCTGGGCGGAACGGTGGAGATCGGCGGCGCGCCGTTCACGGTGGTGGGGATCATGCCCCCGGGCTTCCAGCCCCCCGAGGCCCTGTATCAGAAGGGCACGGAGGTGTGGATCCCCCTGGCGTTCCTCGATCCCGAGGCCCGAGCCAACCGGCGTGAGCAGTTCATCCAGATGCTGGGACGCCTGCGCGACGGCGTCGACGCCGAGGCGGCCCGGGTGGAGCTGGCGGAGCTGGGCCGGGAGATTTCCCGGGACTTTCCCGAGCCCGGGGAGCGGTCGTTCGGTCTGGCCCCCCTCCGGGACGAGACCGTGGGCGCGGTGGGAGGGCGGTTGTTCCCCCTCCTGGGCGCCGTGGGACTCCTACTCGGAATCGCCTGCCTCAACGTGGCCAACCTGGTGCTGATCCGGTCCCGGGAGCGCCGGGCCGAGATGGCGGTCCGGGTCGCCCTCGGGGCGCGGCGGGGCGACGTGGTGCGACAACTGCTCCTTGAGAATGGCGCCATGGGACTGCTGGCCGGCGCCCTGGCCGCCGCCCTGACGTGGGGCGGCCTGCGGGCCTTCGCGGTCCTGGCGCCCGGCGAGCTGCCCCGACTCGGGGAGATCGCCCCCGGCCCCGGTCCGCTCCTCCTGGCCCTGGGCACCGCCCTGGCCCTCGCCCTGGTCTTCGGCGTGGGTCCAGCCCTCCTGACCCGGGACGCCGCACCGGCGCCCGGCTCCACCCGGCGCTCCACAGGGTCGGCCACCGACGCCTGGATCCGGGAGGGCGTGGTGGCCGTGGAGGTCGCCCTCTCCATCGTCCTGGTGGTGGGCGCGGGACTCCTGGCCAACAGTCTGTTTCGCCTCAACGGAGTCCCCCTGGGATTCGATCCCCAGGGCGTGTCGGTGGTGTCGGTGTCCCTCCCCAGCGACAGCGACGACGAGACCCGGGCGTTCTACCGCGAGGCGGTGGCCGGCATCGGGGCCCTTCCCGGCGTGGAGTCGGCCGGGGCCACGGTCCATCTGCCCCTGAGCGGCAACCAGCGCATGCTCCGGATCCGGGTGCCGGGGCTGCAGCTCGACGCCGAAGACGAAGAGCGCGGCGGTCTGCCGGTGCACTACCAGCAGGTGACGCCGGAGTATTTCGCCACCATGGCGGTGCCCGTGGTGGAAGGCCGGGGACTCGCGGCATCCGACGGCCCCGCGGCGCCCCGGGTGGCCATGGTCAATCAGAGCCTGGCCCGGGTCCTGGCGCCGGATCGGAGTCCCGTGGGACTCCGGTTCGCCCTGTCCGACGACGAGGGCGAGGCCCTGGACTACGAGGTGGTGGGCGTGGTGGCCGACCTCCGGCAGCAGCGCCTCGACGCCCCCGGTGAGCCCGAGCTGTTCTTCCCCTTCGACCAGTGGCCCACAGGGCGCATGGAGATCGTGGCTCGGGCCGCGCCGGGCGCGCCCCCGGTGCTTCCCGCCATGCGGGCCCGGATCCGCGAGCTCCGCCCCGATCTTCCCATCCGCCGCTCGGTGCGCATGGACAACTTCGTGGGCAGCACCCTCTCGGACCGCCGTTTCTTCTCCATGGTGGTGGGCGGGTTCGCGGTCTTCGCCCTGGTGCTGTCGGGGGTGGGCGTCTACGGCACCCTGACCTACGCCGTCTCCCGCCGACGTCGGGAACTGGGCGTGCGCATGGCCCTGGGGGCATCGGCGTCCACGGTGTTGCGCACCGTCCTGCGACGGGGCCTGACGACCCTCGCCGTGGGATCGGTGGTGGGACTCCTGGGGGCCCTGGCGGCGGGGCGGGCGGTCTCGTCCATGCTCTTCGGCATCACCCCCAGCGACCCCGTCACCCTGGCCTCGGCCGTGTTGGGCGTGGGCGCCGTGGGATCGCTGGCGGTGCTGGTCCCGGCGCTGCGAGCGTCGCGGGTCGACCCCACGGAGAGCCTGCGGGAGGAGTAGACCCGGCGGCGTTACCGCGGAAACGCGTCGCACGGGACCTGGTGCCGCGTCACGCTCTCCTCCCACGGCGTCTCCACGACCCCCCGTCCGAGCCGCAGGCCAAGAAACGCCTCGTGCTGCTGGCCGTCGGGCCCGCGGTGGATCTCGGCCGACACCCGCCAGGTGAGGGAGTCGGTGAAGGCGGCGTAGCTCAGGGTCACCCGGGCATCGCCCAGCACCCAGCACTCGGGCTCCGCGCCCCGGGTCTCGGCGTACGAGTCCACCCGCTCCCACCACTCGGTCCAGAGGGTCACGCTGTCGCGACGCTGCACCCTCGCTCCCACAGCCACGAGCCGGGCGGTGAGTTGGGGGGGTACGTCGTCGTCTTTCGGGGCGAACGCGTAGGTGAGCTCCCACGGCTCCAGGAGTTCGCCGTAGATGCCGTCGTCGTCGATGTGGAAGCCGGGCCGCACCTCCTGCAGCTCGGCGGCCCGCATGCCCAGATGGAGTTCGGGCGTGAGGCGGGCGAAGGGCTCGTACCCCGTGAGGGGCACGGGCTCGGGTCCACAGGCCGCCGACAGGAGCAGGCCGGAGGCCCCGACCAGGCGGCGGATCGCCCGCCGGGGGCGGGCGTCGGTCACTTCTTCGCCGCCCGGGCGGCTTCGAGGGCTTCGGGGTCGAACGTGCGGAGCTGGCGGACGGCAATGGGGTGCAGCAGGAAGAACACCGGCACCAGGATCGTCGCGCCGAACGCCGTCATGCGGAGCCATTCGAGCACCCCCCCGGCGAGGCCGCCCGGAGCGAAGACCGCGACCAGAACGGAGACGAAGGTCGCGACGAGCGCCGCCATTCCGACGGCCAGCCCCAACACGCGAAGGGGCCACCCGGGCCGGACGAGGGCGTCCCACCCCCGCAGGTCGGCGAGGGCTTCGCCACTCGTGCGCCGCAGCTGACGGCGCTGTTGCCAGTGATGGTGCAGGCTCTGAGCGGCCCCCACGACGAGCCCCGCGGCGTACAGTCGCCAGTCCCGGAAGATGTCCCATCCGCCGTCCGCGAGTCCTACGGCCCCGCCCACGACGGCGATGAACGACCCGACGTTGTAGACGAACAGGCCCATGGCGCGCCGGGGCGTCAACGACCGAAGTACGGCTTCGTCGATGCGGTCGCTGATCTCGAGGGCGGTGGGTTCGTCGTCGGGTCGCATGGGCCCAGTATGGCGACCCGCACGGGGCGGCGACAGGGAAGGCGCCAACCCGCCTCCGAAACGGGGCCGCCACCGGCGGCCTCCACCCCCGCCTCGCCCGGCGGCCGTCGGCGCCCAAACCCGTCACGATGAGCATGGCGAGGCCGTCGCGGCGATTTCAGGCGAAATAGACTCGTCAAAACGGCACGGGAGGGCCTTCGCAGCTGCCCCGTGGCGAATCGGGTACGCATAGACCCGCCAAGTCGCCACGGTCCGAAGAAACGGCTTGGCGTGACGGGTTGGGGGGCGGACGGCTCGTCGACCGCCTCGATGAAGCAGCCCTCAGCGCCCGCCGGCCCGTCCCGCCGCGGGCCAGGCGCCCTCGTCGTCCAGCGGGCGGCCGCAGACGTGGCCGCCGCCCGCGGCGGCCTCCACCGATTCCACGACCTCCAGGATCGTGTGGTAGCCCCCGTCGTCGTCGTACCAGGCGTACTTGCGGTCGAGCTTGTCCCGGGTGGAGAGATCCTCGGGGTTCGTGATCCACCACGACTGGATGCCCGCCGGGCGCTCCACCCAGCAGCCCCGGTTGGCGCCGCTCTCGTCCATGACGATCACCGTGGGGGTGGCACCCCGCCCATCGGGGGTGGGGTGGGCGTCCATGACGGCTCGCCCGGCGTCGGGCAGCACCACCCGCATCTCCAGACCCTCCACGGCCTCCACGAAGCGGGCGAGATACGGAATGGTATTGGCCGAGTCGCCGCAGGAGTCCACCGCCACCACCAGCAGCCGCCACGTGCCGGGCACGGCCCGGGCCCGTGCCGCCAGGTCGGCGAAGACCTCGGCTCGGTCGTAGTTGTCGTGCCAGGTGTCCCGCCGGCGCTCGGTGTCGTCCAGGAAGTCCGACCAGGATTGCCCCTCGGACCAGAGCCGGGTCAGGAGACTGTCCGCCGGCGCGGCGAGCGACGAAGGGGCGACGGCGGGCGCCGGGCCCATGGCGGTAGCCCCCTCCACGACCGGCGACCCGGGGGCGGCCGCGCCGCAGACGACCAGGAGTCCGAGGGCGAGGGATGAGGTCACGGGGGGCGCTCCGGGGCGAGGCCGCACGGCGGCCGTGGACGACGAGAGGAGAGGAGGAGCATCGCCCCGGGCCACGGGCTCCGCAAGCGGCGCGAAATCGGCTCGCGCCCCGTCTTGCCCCCGCCACCGAAACGCGGATACCTTACATGGCGTGAATTTTGCAGACGCACCCCGCTCCGGCGGCTCCTCCGGGGGCCCCTCCCACGGCCGCGTTCTGGGCATCGTCCCGGCGCGGCTGGCGTCTACCCGACTCCCCGACAAGCCCCTGTACCCGCTTCTCGGACGCCCGCTCATCGAGTGGGTCTGGCGCCGCGTGCGTCCCATGTCGGCCCTCGACGCGGTGGTGGTGGCCACGGACCATCCGGCGGTGGTGGAGGTGTGCGAACGCATCGGCGCCCCGGTGGAGCTGACCCGGTCCGACCATCCGTCGGGTACGGATCGCATCGCCGAAGTGGCGGAGCGGCCGGCCTACGCCGGCTACGACGTCATCGCCAACATCCAGGGCGACGAGCCGCTGCTGCGGGAAGAGCACCTGGCCGCGGCGGTGGGGCTGGTGCGGAACGGGTGGTCGGTGGGCACCTGCGCAACGCCCATGATCCACGCGGAGGGTCGCAAGGACCCGTCGGTGGTCAAGGTGGCCCGGGCCGAATCGGGGCGAGCGCTGTACTTCAGCCGAGCGGGGATCCCCTACAAGCGCGACGGCAAGCCCACCTCCGACGAGTTGGGGGCGGCGCCGTTCCTGCGCCACATCGGGATCTACGCGTACGCCCGGGAGGCACTGCTGAAGTGGGTGGCCCTGCCGCCCTCGCCGCTGGAGCGGCTGGAGATGCTGGAGCAACTCCGCCCCCTGGAGGCCGGGATGGACATCGGGGTGGCGGTGGTGGGATCGGCCGACGCCGGCGTGGACACCCCCGCCGACGCGGTCCGCACGGCACAGAGACTGAAGGAACTGGGATTCGAACCCGTCACCGAACGGCACGGAGCGACATGAGCGACCCGAACCACCAGACCAAGTACATCTTCGTCACAGGAGGCGTGGTGTCCTCCCTGGGGAAGGGGATCGCCGGAGCGTCCCTGGGCCGCCTGCTGAAGGAGCGGGGCCTGCGGGTCACCCTCCAGAAGTTCGACCCCTACATCAACGTCGATCCGGGCACCCTGTCGCCGTTCCAGCACGGCGAGGTGTTCGTCACCGACGACGGCGCCGAGACCGACCTCGACCTGGGCCACTACGAGCGGTTCATCGACGAGTCGCTGACCCAGGCCAACAACATCACCACGGGGCGGATCTACTCCGACGTCATCGCCCGGGAGCGCCGGGGCGACTACCTGGGGTCCACGGTGCAGGTCGTGCCCCACATCACCGACCACATCAAGGGCGCCATCCGGCGTCTGGCCGACGACCACGACGTGGTCATCACCGAGATCGGCGGCACGGTGGGTGACATCGAATCCCTGCCGTTCCTGGAGGCGATCCGCCAGTTCCGCCAGGACGTGGGGCGCGAGAACGCCCTCTTCGTGCACCTCACCCTGGTGCCCTACATCGCCGCCGCGGGCGAGCTCAAGACCAAGCCCACCCAGCACTCGGTTCGGGAACTCATGCAGATCGGGATCCAGCCCGACATCGTGATCTGCCGCACCGAACACCCCCTGGACGACGACATCCGGCGCAAGATCGCCCTCTTCACCAACGTGCCCATGGACGGCGTGGTGGAGGCCCGGGACGTGGAGACCATCTACGAGGTGCCCATCGAGCTGCGCCGCCAGCGCCTCGACGACGTGGTGGTGCGCATGCTGGGCCTGGAACTGCCCGATCCCGACCTGGGCCCCTGGCGCGACATGGTGAACCGCATCAAGACGCCGGGGAGCGGGCGGGTGCGCATCGCCGTGGTGGGGAAGTACACGGAGCTGGTGGACAGCTACAAGTCGGTGCAGGAGGCCCTGATCCACGGCGGCATCGCCAACGACGTGAAAGTCGACATCGACTGGATCAGCTCGGAGCAGTTCGACGACGGATCGGGGGTGGAGAAGCTCCGGAAGTACGACGGACTCCTCATTCCCGGCGGCTTCGGACCCCGGGGGGTCGAGGGCATGCTCCAGGCCATTCGCTGGGCGCGGGAGCATCGGCTGCCGTTCTTCGGGATCTGTCTGGGACTCCAGTGCGCCGTCATCGAGTTCGCGCGGAACGTGTGCGGGCTCGAGGACTCCAATTCGTTCGAGTTCCGGGAGGAGGCCTCGGACCCGGTGATCTGCCTCATGGACTCCCAACTCCAGGTCACCACCAAGGGCGGGACCATGCGGCTCGGGGCCTATCCGGCCCATCTCAAGGAGGGATCCCGGGCCGCGGCCATCTACGGCGCCCACGACATCAGCGAACGCCATCGCCATCGCTTCGAGGTCAACAACGAGTACCGGGACCTCCTGGAGCAGCACGGCATGGTCATCAGCGGAACCTCGCCCGACGAGGGCCTCGTGGAGATGATCGAACTGGGCGACCACCCCTGGTTCGTGGCCTGCCAGTTCCATCCCGAGCTCAAGAGCCGTCCCATGCGGCCGGCCCCCCTCTTCGCCTCGTTCATCCAGGCCGCCGCCCAGCACGTGCGCTCGGGGAACGAGGTGGAATCGGGCGCCACGGCGGGCGACTGACCGGTGCCCCTCTTCGATCGCTTCACCCTCATCGCCGGACCCTGCGTCCTGGAGGATGAAGGGCTGAACCTGGAGGTGGGCCGGGAGCTCGCCCGCCTCTCCCAGGCGCTGCGGCTGCCTATCGTCTTCAAGGCGTCGTACGACAAGGCCAACCGCTCCAAGGCCGGCGCCCCCCGGGGCCCCGGGCTCGAGGCGGGTCTGCCCCTCCTGGAGACGGTGGCGGCGAAGACGGGCCTTCCGGTCCTCACCGACGTCCACGAACCCCATCACTGCGCCCGGGCCGCCGACGTGGTGGACGTGCTCCAGATTCCCGCCTTCCTCTGCCGCCAGACCGACCTGGTGGAGGCCGCGGGCGCCACGGGCCGGGCGGTGAACATCAAGAAGGGGCAGTGGATGGCCCCGGAAGAGATGACCGCCGCCGTGGACAAGGCCCGGCAGGCCGGCGCCGACGAGGTGACGGTCACCGAGCGGGGCACCTTCTTCGGCTACGGCAATCTGGTGGTGGACATGCGGTCGTTCGCCCGGATCCGGGCCGCCGCCTCGGTCCCGGCCATCTTCGACGGCACCCACTCGGTCCAGCGGCCGGGCAAGGCCGACGGCGCCAGCGGCGGCGATCCCGAACACATTCCCTCGTTGGTGCGGGCGGCGGTGGCCGCCGGCTGCGACGGACTGTTCCTGGAAACCCACCCCGAGCCCGCCCGGGCCCCCTCCGACAGCACCAACATGCTGCCCCTGGACCGGCTGCCCGAACTGCTGGAAGACGTCATCGCCATCCGGGCCGCCCTGTCGGGGGAGGGGTCCCATGGCTGAGCCCGCCATCCCCTCCGACATCGCCCGGGCCGTGGGCCTCGCCGTCTTCGACGTCGACGGGGTGCTCACCGACGCGGGCACGTACATGGGCGGCGACGGTCCCTCGGGCGAGCACAAGCGCTTCGACATCCAGGACGGCCTGGGCCTCAAGCTCCTGGAACTGGCCGGCGTGGACGTGGTGTGGGTCTCGGGGCGCGTCTCGCCCGCCACCACGGCCCGGGCCGCCGAGCTCAAGTTCGAGTGCCATCAGGACGCCGGGGCCGACAAGCTCCCCCTGGTGGAGCGCCTACGGAACGAGCGGGGGCTGGAGTGGCATCAGGTGGCCATGCTGGCCGACGACCTCCCCGACGCCTCGGTCTTCACGCGTGTGGGACTCCCGGCTGCCGTCGCCAACGCCGTGCCCGCGATTCGCGAGATCGCCCTGTGGGTCACGGAGCGCCCCGGGGGCCACGGCGCGGCCCGGGAGTTCTGCGACGCGCTGCTGAAGGCCCGGGGCGACTACGACCGGGTGGTGAAGGACTACGTGGACCAGCGGGGGGGCGTGGGGCAGGGCCCTGCGGGGCGGTCGTGGGCGGCGAGGGCGGTGAAGTGACCGCCCCGCGGCACGCATCCGACGACGCGCTCCTGGCCGAAGGCCGCCGGGTGGTGGACCTGGAGGCCGCGGCCCTGGGCGACCTGTCGGCGCGCCTCGACGACGAGTTCGTGCGCGCCTGCCGCCTGGTGGCCGGGGCCTCGGGCCGGATCATCGTCTCGGGCATCGGCAAGAGCGGCATCGTGGCCCGGAAGATCGCCGCCACCCTCACCTCCACCGGCACGCCGGCCACCTTCCTGCACCCGGTGGAGGGACTCCACGGCGACCTGGGCGTGGTGAGCGCCCAGGACGTGGCCCTGCTCCTCAGCAAGAGCGGCGAGACGTCGGAGCTGGCGGGACTGCTGGACTATCTGCTCCGCCTGGGGGTGCCGGTGGTGGCCCTGACGGGCCGGCCCGACTCGTCGCTGGCGCGCCACGCCAAGGTCGTGCTCGACTGCTCGGTGGCCGAGGAGGCGTGCCCCATGGACCTGGCCCCCACCTCGTCCACCACCGTGACCCAGGCCCTGGGCGACGCCCTGGCCGTGGTGGTGCTCCAGCTCAAGGACTTCGCCCCTGAGGACTTCGCCCGATACCACCCCGGGGGCGCCCTGGGCCGGAAGCTCACGGTGCGGGTGCGGGACGTCATGGTGGACTCGGGGTATCCGTTCCTGGAGTTGGACGCCACCATGCGCGCCGCCGTGGTCCCCATCGCCGAACAGCGGGGTACGGTACCGGTGGTGGACGACCGCGGCCGCCTGGCCGGCGTCGTCACGGCCGGAGATCTGACCCGCCTCATCGAGCGCGACGAGGCGGGATGGGCTTCCGTGCCCGTGAAGGACGTCATGAGCCGGCAGCCTCTCATCGCCGGCCCCGACGAGCGGGGCGCGGCGGTGGTGCACCGCCTCGAGGACCGAGGGTACATGGCCGCCCCCGTGGTGGACGACGAGGGCCGCCTCCTGGGCGTGGTGCACCTCCATGATCTGATGCGAGCAGGAGTGGTATGAGCACGAACGGACGACGGGCCAGAACGCTGATCCCGGTGGCGGCCATGGTGGCCGTGGCCGGCGCCGCCGCCTGTGGCGACGAGACCCAGGCGCCCGTGGTGGATCCGGCGTTCCTGGACGTGGATTACATCATCATGGAGGACATGGAGAACACCCTCACCCAGGACGGGGTGCGGAGCGGGTTGGTCCTCTCGGATTCGAGCTACGTGTACGAGGATTCGTCCACGGCCCAGTTGTTCAACGTGCAGATGACGCTGTACGACGATCAGGGCCGGGAGAAATCGCGCCTCACGTCCGACCGGGGCTGGCTCAACGAGCGCACCGACGAACTCACGGCCCTGGGCAACGTGGTGCTCATCATCCCCGCCGACGGCCGGCGCATCGAGACCCCCGAGCTGCACTACGACCCGGTGCGGGACGAGATCTCGAGCGATTCGTCGACGATCCAGATCCTGAACGGCAGCCGCACCCGGGCCACCTGCGGGTTCGACTCCGACCTGCAATTCCGGAACTTCCGACTGTGCGGCCCGGTGGGCGACATCCCGACCCGGGGGCCCGGAGGCGGATGATGCGTCTCGTCCGTGGTCTCGCCCCACTGTTGTGTGCCGGCGCCCTGGTGGTGTCGGCGCCCGGGGCGGCGTCTGCCCAACCCAGCGGGTGCAGCGTGCTGGCGGGAACGGGCGGGTCGCAGACCCTCAGCACGTCGAACGGCTTTGTGACCCACATGTGGACGCCGAGGCTCCGGTGCAACGACGGGCGCTACATCCAGGCCGACAGCCTCGTGCATTTCGAGGCCAGCGGCTACACCAACATGATCGGCAACGTGCTCTTCCGTACCGATGGTCGGGAGCTCCGTGCCGCCACGGCCCGCTATTTCGAGCGCCTCGGCCGCCTCGAGGCCGACAGCGCCGTGGAACTCCGGGATCTGACCCAGGGAACCGTCATCACCGGCGAGGAGCTGCTCTACCTTCGACCCGGGCCCATGCGCACCGAGGAGAACCTGCACGTCTCCGGAGGCCGCCCCCGGGCGCTGCTCTACCCCCGGCGCGACACGCTCCGGGAAGACGCCCCGCCGCCCCCCGATTCCATCACGCCCTACGAAGTGGTGGCCGACGACATCTACCTGGTGGGGGAGCAGTACTTCCAGGCCGAGGGCTCGGTGGGGGTGGTGCGGGACTCCCTGCTGGCCTTCGGCGACTCCCTGAACTACGACCAGGTGGGCGGCGCCCTCGACCTCACGGGCCGCCCGGCCCGGGTGGTGCAGGGGGAACTCGACCTCCAGGGGCTCAGCGTGCGGGTGCTGCTTCCCGGCGACGAGGTGGAGGAGGTGGTGGCCCGGGACGAGGCGCTCCTCACCACCGATTCCCTGGACGTGGACGCGCCCTTCATCCGGATCTTCATGGCCGATGGCGTCCTGGACCGGCTGGTGGCCGCGGCGCCCCGGACGCCGGGTGCACCGGCGGCGCCCCAGCCCCAGGCCCGCCCCGGAGTCCCCGGAGAAGAAGAAGACTCGGTGGCCCCGATCCGGGCCCGGGCGACGAGCAGCACCCTCACCATGGAAGCCGACTCCCTCGACGTGTATGCGCCCGCCGAGCGCATCCAGAGCATGATCGCCGTGGGCGGCGCCCGGGCCGTGAGCACCGTGCGCGACTCCCTCAACAGCGCCGACACCCCCGAGGACATTCTCCACGATTGGATCGAGGGCGACACGGTGAAGGCCGCCTTCCTGTCCGTGCCCTCGGACTCGGATCCGTCGGGCGAGGAGATCGTTCTGGAGTCCCTCGAAGCCCGCCTCAACGCCCGCTCTCTCTATCGCCTCGAGCCCGATTCGACGCAGCGCGCCGACACCACCGCCTTCCGGAGTCGCCTCCCGGTGAACTACACGGAGGCCGCCGGCATCCTGCTCCTCTTCGACGAGGGGAAGATCGTCGAGATGAAGTGGGACGGCCTCCAACGCGGCATCCAGCTCCAGCCCGTACGACGCCCCGACGACGCGCCCCGAACCTCCGGCGGCGGAGACGACCGATGACCGAACCCGAGTTCATGAACGAGACGACCACGTCGGCCGAGCCCCACGTACCCGCCTCCGTGGCCCCCGACGGCTCGGGAAGCCGGTTCCGCGCCCAGGGGCTGACCAAGGCCTACCGCAAGCGGCGGGTGGTGGACGACGTGGACATCGAGGTGAACCAGGGCGAGATCGTGGGACTCCTGGGGCCCAACGGGGCGGGGAAGACCACCACCTTCTACATGATGGTGGGGCTCATCTCCCCCGATACGGGGCGGGTCTACCTCGACAGCGACGACGTGACCCGTGTGCCCATGTACAAGCGGGCGCGTCGGGGCGTAGGCTATCTGGCCCAGGAGCCGTCGATCTTCCGGAAGCTCACGGTGGAAGACAACGTCCTGGCGATCCTCGAGACCCAGAAGCTGCCGAAGAAGGAGCGGAGGGCCCGCCTCGAGGAACTCCTGGAGGAGCTGTCCATCGACCACCTCCGGGACAGCAAGGCGTACTCCCTCTCGGGCGGCGAGCGCCGGCGACTGGAGATCACCCGGGCCCTGGTGAACCGGCCGAAGTTCATCCTCCTGGACGAGCCCTTCGCCGGCATCGATCCCATCGCCGTGAACGACATCCAGGAGATCGTGGCCGAGCTGAAGACGCGCAACATCGGCGTCATCATTTCCGACCACAACGTCGAGCAGACCCTGGAGATCGTGGACCGGGCCTACATCATGTACGAGGGGCGGATCCGGGTGAGCGGCACGGTCTCCGAACTCGTGTGGAACGACGAAGTGGCCGAAATCTATCTGGGGCCCATCCTCACGGCCCGCATGCGCAAGCGATTCCCGGCGCCCGTCGCCTGACCCTCTCCTCGAGCGTTTCCCCCATCTCGACTCCATGAGTCAATTCAAGCTCTACCAGGGCCAGCATCTCAAGCAGGAGATGCGGATCAACCCTCGCCTCTACCAGGCGATGGAGTTGCTCTACATGCCCCTGCTCGACCTGCAGCAGCACCTGAAGACGGAGATGGCCGAGAACCCGTTCCTGGAGATGCAGGAGGCCGACGTCGCCCAGGAGCTGGAACTCAAGGAAGAGACCCCGGAGAAGAACGACGAGAACGAGATCGACTGGGAGGAGATCCTCCTGGACGGCTTCGACGCCGGGGGCCGCAAGCAGGAGTACGAGCACAAGGAGTACATCCCGCCCACGGCAGTCGAGACCCCGGACCTGCGGGACGAACTGACCCGTCAGCTCCGCATGCTCGATCTTCCGGAGCGGGAACTCCGCCTGGGCGAGGAGATCATCGGCAATCTCAATGACGGGGGACTCCTCTCCTGCGGTCTCGACGAAGTGGTGGAGGCCCTCAACGAGTGGTTGAGCGAGGTGCGGGCCATCGCCCTGGAGCGGGCCCGGGAGATCGAGGACGACGAGGAGCGGGAGGCCGAACTCGCCGAACTCCAGGCCCTCTTCGCCGACTACACGGTGGAGGAGGCCGAGGAGATCCTGGGCGAGATCCAGCGCCTGGATCCCCCGGGGGTGGGCGCCCGCTCGCTCCAGGAGTCGATCCTCATCCAGATGCGCCAGGCCGGCGAACACGACACCCTGGCCTACGCCGTGGTGGAAGGCCACTTCCAGGACCTGGTCAACCACAAGTGGACCGACATCGCCCGGGCCCTGGACGTCACGCCGCGGGAGGTCCAGGAGGCGGCCGACACCCTGGCCCGCTTCGACCCCAAACCGGGCCTCGGTCTGTCGGCCGACCCGGAGCAGTACGTGATCCCCGATCTCATCGTGGAGAAGATCGACGGGGAGTACATGGTGTTCGTCAACGACACCAATCTGCCGCGGCTCCGCATCTCCCGGGCCTACCGGGAAGTGGCCCGGGACCGCAACAAGTTCACCGGCGAGAACAAGGAGTTCATCTCGTCGAAGCTGAACTCGGCCAACTGGATGATCCAGGCCATCGAGCAGCGGCGGCAGACCATGCTCAAGGTCATGAACTTCATCGTGGACCGGCAGCGGGAGTTCTTCGAGAAGGGGGTCCAGTACCTGCGTCCCCTGACGCTGCGGGAGGTGGCCGAGCACATCGACATGCACGAGTCCACCGTGTCGCGGGTCACCAACGAGAAGTTCGTCCAGACGCCCCGGGGCGTGTACTCCCTGAAGTTCTTCTTCTCGTCGGGCCTCTCCACCGATTCGGGCGAAGACATCTCGGCCCGGGGCGTGAAGGACAAGATCAAGAACCTGGTGGACGAGGAAGACGAGAAGAAACCCCTCACCGACGCGGCCATCGTCCGGCTCCTCAAGGACGACGGGGTCCAGATCGCCCGGCGGACCGTGGCGAAATACCGGGATCAGCTCGGCATCCTCCCGGCCCGGATGCGCAAGCGGGTGTGACCCTGAAAAAAGGGCGGGACGAACGTCGCTCTACCGTGTGAGCCGGCTTGCCCCCCGGGCGCCCGGATTGAATGATCCCCCTGCGGCCCCGCGCCCCGGGGCTTTCCCCATCGCTTCGCCGAGACCGTCATGCGCGCCACACCCTCCCTTCTTCTCGCCGCGGCACTTCTGGTGCCCTCGTCGGCCCCGGCCCAGACCCTCTCCGAGCAGTTCGGAGGGCTCTTCACCTTCGGCAACTGCGGCGAGCCGCTCTGCCTCCCGGTGAACGCCGGCGTCCACGGCAGCCACTACATTCCCGGCGTGGTCCAGGGGCAGAACAACCTCCTCTCGTACCTGGGGACCTCCATCTCCACCACCCTGGGCAACCTGCCGGTGTCGGCGGCCACCTCGTCGGAGATCTTCAGCTTCGTGAACGGGGTGCCCGTGGCGGAGCAGGGATCGGCGGGCCCCATCTTCGGCGAGCGGGCCCAGACCCTGGGGCAGGGACGCTTCGTCCTGGGTGCAGCGGCCACGGTGCTCTCGTTCAATCAGATCCGGGGCGTGAATCTGAGCGACGTGGAGCTCAACTTCGTGCACCAGAACGTGGGTGCCGCCGAGTTCGGTGATCCGGTGTTCGAGCAGGACGTCATCGAGGTAAGCACCGATCTCACCCTCGACGTCCGGGCCATCTCGGTGGGGGCCACGTACGGCCTCACCAGTCGCATCGACCTGGGCGTGGTGGTGCCCTTCGTCATGGCCGACCTCACCGGCTCGAGCCAGGCCCGCATCATCTCCAACCTGACCAACACGCCCCATTCCTTCGGCACCCAGGAGAACCCGACCCAGACCGCCTCGGCGGCGGCCGACGGCTCGGCTTCGGGCGTGGGCGACATCGCCGCCCGGCTGAAGGTGAACGTGTTCCAGTCCGACAACAGCGGCTTTTCGTTCCTGGGCGAGGTGCGGCTTCCCACGGGCGACGACGAGAACTTCCTGGGCTCGGGTGAGACCACCGTACGGGCCATGGGCATCTTCTCGACTCGCCAGGGCAACTTCACCCCCCACATCAACGGCGGCGTGCTCTACCGCACCGGGGACGTCAACAACACCGGCGTGGTGCTGAACGCCGGGTTCGACCAGTTGCTCTCGCCCCAGTTCACCCTGGCCATCGACCTCCTGGGCAACCTCCAGATGGGCGACGGCGTGGAGTTTCCCCGGGAGGCCGTCTTCGACGTTCCGTCGTCGTACACCGTGGACCTCACCAACATTCCCGACGCCAAAGACCACATCCTCGACCTGTCGGTGGGCGGCAAGTTTGCCGCCTCCGACAACTTCCGCGTCATCGGCAACCTGTTCGTGCCCCTGAATTCGGGAGGACTCCGCTCCAGCCTCGGCTGGACCGCCGGCCTCGAGCTGGACTTCCGCTGATGCCCACCGCCCTCCGGCGGCCCCTCCGCGCCGTCCTGGCCGCTCTGGCCGTGGCCGGCGTGGCGTGGGCCTGCACCGACGGAACGGGGCCCGACGCCACCCTCCGATTGCTCTTCGATACCGGGACGGTGACCCCCGGGGCCAACGTTCAGCTCACGGCGCTGGACGCCGCGGGGCAGGTGGTGTGGAGCTCGGACAACCCCTCGGTGGCCCAGGTCGTGAGCCGGACCGGGTGGGTCACGGGCGTGGCGCCGGGCACGGCCACCATCACGGCCGACGACGGCACGTCCCAGGTGACGGCCACCATCCAGGTGCGCACGCCGCCGATCCTCATGGTGTCGGCGCCCACCGCCACCCTGGAAGCCGTGGCCGGAGGCGCCGACCCGAGCCCGGCGACCCTCCAGATCACCAACGACGGGGATCTGCCCCTCACCGGTCTCGTGGTGGGCCCCATCGTGTACGGGCTGGGCGAGGCCACCGGATGGCTGTCGGCCACCCTGAGCGGGACCACGGCGCCGTCGACCCTGCAGTTGGCGGCGTCCATCGCGGGGCTGGCGCCCGGCACCTACACGGCCACCCTCACCGTGGCCTCCAACGTGAGCGCCAACGGGCCCCAGAACCTGGCCGTGACGCTCCGGGTGCTGCGGCCCGCCTCCATCGAGGTCGACCGCGCCGTGGTGGACATGGGCACCACCCCGGGCGAGGACTCGCCCCCGTCGCTGGTCCAGGTCACCAACGGGGGCGACGTGCCCCTCTCGGGGCTGTCCGTGGGCGTGACCTACCTGGGCGGCGCCCCCACGGCGTGGCTCGACGCCACCCTCTCAGGGACCTCCGCACCGGCTACCGTCACGCTGGTGGCCCGGGGCGCCGGACTTCCCGAGGGCGAATACTCCGCCGACGTGGAGGTGCGCTCGACGCTGGCCGGTGTGGCGCCGCGCACCGTGCGGGTGAACCTCGTGGTGGCCCCCGGCCCCGCCATCACCCTGTCCAGCACGTCCGTGCTCTTCTCGGCGGTGGTGGGGCAGGCCGATCCTCCCGACCAAGCCGTCCAGATCAGCAACGGCGGCGGCGGCACCTTGAGCCAGCTCACCCTGGGGCCGGTGTCGTACGGTGCCGGGGCCACGGGGTGGCTCACGGCGGCCCTGAGCGGGACCACCGCGCCCGCATCGGCCGTCTTCGGCGTGAACGCGGGCCCCCTGGCCCCGGGGACGTATACGGCCTCGGTGGAGCTGCGCTCGCCCGTGGCGGACAACTCGCCCCGCACCATCGACGTGACCCTGGTGGTGGACGAGGCGCCGGTCATCCGCGTGTCGCCGACGACCCTGGTGTTCAGCTCGGTGCGGGGGAAGGGCGACCCCTCGGCCCAGGCGCTTCAGGTGACGAACATCGGCGGCGGTGTGCTGTCGGGGCTCTCGGTCTCGGTGTCGTATCGGTCCGGCGCGTCGGGATGGCTCGACCTGAGCCTCACCGACCCCACGGCGCCCACGACCCTGGTGGCCCAGGCTCGGGCCACGGGACTCCAGGTGGGGGTCTACGTGGCCGACGTGACCGTGTCGTCCACGGTGCCCGGGGTGGCCGACCGGACTGTGGTGGTCCAGTACGAGATCAAGTGGTCGTTCCAGATCGACATCCAGCCCTTCTTCACCACCGTGTACGCGGGCTTCGGATTCACGCCGTGCACGAGTTGCCACTTCGCCGGGGGCAACAGCCCCGACCTCACCTCGCCCAACGTGGCCTACCAGGCCCTCATCAACAGCGGCATGGTGCGGCCCTTCGACCTGGCGGGGAGCAGCCTCTACTGCAAGGTGAGCAGCGGCTCGGGGTGCGGTACGGCCATGCCGCTGCCCCTGGCCCAGGTGCAGAGGATCCGGGACTGGATCCTCCAGGGGGCGGCCTACTGACCCGGAAGGGCCAACGCGCCCGTCAGTCTCCGGCGGGGCCGACGCTGTCCAGGAACCAGGCGTCGCCGGAGCGGATCACCACGGCCCGGTAGGGAATCGGGTCGGAGGGCGGCGGCGAGGCCGGGTTCTGATAGCGGAGCCGGAGCAGGAACGGCACCTCCACCGTGTCGCCGTCTCCCGCCGGCACCGACTGGACCGTGACGTCGACCTGGAGGTTCTGGATGTCCCGGGACCCCATGAACTGCTCCCAGGGCCGGGCCTCGGCGTCGGAAATGGTGGGCCAGGCGATCCGGAGCTGGTTCGGCTGCCGGGACTGGAGCGCCGTCCCGAACGCCTGAACCGCCGCCACGATCCGCGCCTCCCGCACCGCCGCCGCGTCGGCCGCCGGGGCCTCGGGCTCCGGCGTGTACGCCGAAGCGGGCGGCGGATCGGCCGGGGCGGCCTCGTCGGTGGGGGCCGGCACCCGCTCCAGGTCGGGCCCCCAGTCCTGGGTCCATCCCGGCCGAACGGTCAGCTCGGCGGTGGCCGGACGATAGCCCTCGGCGGTGATCTCCAGGGTGTAGCTCCCCGGCGCCAGCCGGAGCGTGCGATCCCCGGTGGTGCGATCCACGCCCTGGCCCCGGATGCGCACCTGGGCGTCGCCGGGAAGCTGGCCCACGATCCGCACGGTACCCGGCGCCGGGGCGGCGGGGCTGGCCTCCCGGGGCGGGGCCTGGGACGCCGGGGTCGACGCCGGCGCGGTGGCCGGCGGGTCGGCCGGCGCCGGGTCGGGGGTGGCCGGGCCGGGGTCGTCGGTCTGGGAGTCGTCGGGCGCGTCGTCGGAGGCGGCCACCACCTCGTCGCCGGGAGCCTCGGTCTCGGCGGTCGGGGCATCGTCGGTCGGGACCGCGGCGCCCGGGTCCGCGGGAGTCGCCACCGGGGGCTCGGCCGACCCGGGGGCGCCGGGGGGCGTCTCGTCGTCGCCGCCCAGGGCGAAGACGGCGGCCACCGCAGCCACGGCCACGACTCCCACCCCCACCGCCACCGGCGTGCGGTTGGACCCGGCCTTCTCGGGTCGGCGCCGGGAGCGGGTCAGGACCGCCGGCGCACCGTCGCCGGGGGCCGGGACGGCCGATTCGGAGGCCGCGGGCGTGGGCTCGGGCTCCGGTGCGGGCGCGGGGGTGGGCGGCGTCCGGGCCGCCGCGGCGGCGCCCGCCACGACCCGCGTGGCCGAGCCGGCCTCGTCATCGTCGTCCAGGGCGTCACCCGCCGGGTCGGCCGGAGCTGGAGCCTCAGGCGCCGCATCGGCGTCCAGGTTCATGACCAGCGTGCCGGGGGCGGGCTCGCCGGGCGCTTCGTCGGCGGGGGGCTGAACCCCCGGGTCGGGCGCCGGCGCGGGGACGGGGGTCGGATCCGCCACCGGGACGGGCGTGGGAGGATCGGGCGGCGCCGACGAGGGAGCCGGCGGCGGACCGGGGGTGGGCGCCGAATCCACGGCCACGGGCTCGGCCCCGGGCGCCGGGAACCCCGGGGCCGGGGTTATGGGGCCCGTGGTTTCGCTGGAGCTCACCTTCACGGCCCACTCGGCCCGGACCCGCCCGCTGGCGGCCACCAGCGTGGCCCGGCCCGGCGTCACGGCCTGCACCCGGCCGTCGGCCCCCACCTCCAGCACCCCCGACGGCCGAGCCGACCACTCCACCTTCCTGTGGGGCAGGGGCTCGCCGGCGTGGTCCACCGCCACGGCCCGGAACCGATGGGCCTCGCCGGGCAGCAGCTTCGACGCCCCGGGGTCGTCGGCCAGGGCCCGGGGCGGCTCGATCACCACACCGTGGGTCCAACTGGACAGTCGGGCCAGGACCGCCCGCACCGGGTCGTCGTGGCGGAGCGTCCGCCCGCCGATGGCGTCCACGGCGTCGTAGAGCGACGGCCAGCGGTCCCCCGGATCCTTGGCCAGCATGCGCATGACCACCTCGGCCAGCCCATCGGGGCACTCGGGCCGGAGTTCCCGCACGTCGCGGGGCGTCTCGCCCACGTGGGCCTGGATCACCTGGATGGTCGATCCGGTGAAGGGCGGCTCGCCGGCGATGAGCTGGTAGGCCACGGCCCCCAGGGAGTACTGATCCGAGGCCCCGGTGACCTTGCCCGTGGTGCACTGTTCGGGACTCATGTACGCCGGTGTGCCCACCAGCATGCCCGTCCGGGTGAGCCCGGGCTCCTCGGCCACCTTGGCGATTCCGAAGTCCCCTACGAGAGCGTTGCCCTGCTCGTCCAGGAGGATGTTGCCGGGCTTGATGTCCCGGTGCACCACACCGCGCTGATGCGCGTAGGAGAGGGCCCCCGACACCTGCCGCACCCACGCCTGGACCACGTCGAGGGGAAGGGGCGTGGCGGCCTCGGCCATGACCTGGCTCAGGGATCGCCCCGGCACGTAGGTCATGGTGAAGTAGTGGAGGTCCTCCCGCTCGTCGACCTCGTAGATGGTGACGATGTTGGGGTGGTTGAGCTGGGCCGTGGTGCGGGCCTCCTGCTCGAACCGCTCGATCTGGCTGGGATCCATGAGGAGTCCCGGCGAGATCACCTTGATGGCCACCCGGCGCTTGAGACGGAGCTCCTCGGCCAGGTACACCCCGGCCATTCCGCCCCAGCCCAGGAGCCGCTGCACGTCGTAGCGCGACGCCGTGACCACCTTCAGCTTGTCGAGAATCCGCTCCCACGGGCCGCGCCGGGGCGCCTCGCCGGGACTGGACGCCGTCCCCGAGGACCCGGAAAACGAACCGCAGTGCGCGCAGAATCGACCTTCCGGCGGCAACGGCTTCCCGCACTGATCGCAGGTGCGCGTGGCGTGCATGGAGGGGGGAGGAGGAGGAGAGGGGAGCGCAGAGTATAAGTCTCCGTCGTTCCCGGGCCCGGCGCAACGTCGGCGATGGTCCCCCGGCCGCCCCCGGGTCGTTACCTTTCGGCCCATGTCCACCTCCCCATCGCCCTCGGTCCCGGCACCGGCCCCCTCCGAGCCCCGGCGCCCCGACGCCGTCGCCGACGCCGCGGGACTCAATCCGCTGCTCCGTCGGGACTTCGCCGTGGTGATCCCGGCCTTCGACGAGGCGCCGGTGGTGGGCGACACGGTACGGGCGCTCCGGGAGGCCTTCGCCCGCTACGACCTCGAGGGCGAGGTGATCCTGGTGGACGACGGATCCCGGGACGACACCGGAGCCGTGGCCCTCCAGGCCGCCGACGGGTGGAGTGCCTTCCGGGTGGTGCGCCACCGGACCAACCTGGGCAAGACCGAAGCCATGATCACGGCCGCGGCCCGCACCGACCGCACCTGGATCGTGCTCTACGACGCCGATCTCCAGCACGAGCCCGATGAGATTCCCCGCTTCCTGCGCCGCCTCCAGGACGGATGGGACATCGTCACGGGCCGGAAGGTGGGCGAGTACGACAAGCGGGGCGTGTCGTCGGTGTACAACGCCCTGAGTCGCCGGATCTTCCGGGTGCCGGTCAGCGATCTCAACTCCATGAAGGCGTTTCGCCGCGAGATCCTGGACGGCATGGCCCTCCGCCACGACTGGCACCGCTTCTTCGTGGTCCTGGCCCACGCCCGGGGGTGGACCGTGTCGGAGATCGACATCACCCTGCATCCCCGGAAGGCCGGCACTTCCAAGTACCAGGGGCCGGGCCGGGTGCTTGTGGGGGTCCTGGACCTCCTCTCGGTGGCCTTTCTGCTCCGCTTCGGCCGCAAGCCGCTGCTCTTCTTCGGCGTGCCCGGGGCGCTGCTGTGCGGCGCCGGGGTCCTCACGGGGCTGGTGGCGCTCTGGCTGCGTTTCGTCGAGGGCATGGGCTTCCGGCCCCTTCTCTACCTGGTGATGCTCCTGGTGACGGTGGGGGTGCTCCTGGTGGGGGTCGGGTTCCTGGGCGAGCTGGTGGCCCAGATGCGGGACGAGGTGGAGGCCCAGCGCCGCCGCGAGCCCGTGGCACCGCCCGCCGCCGCGGAGCGGGACGACGCGTGAGGGGGGAGACGACGACCCTCTCCGTCGTCATGCACTGCGTGTACTTCCCGCCCGAGGTGGGGGGGCTCGAGAGCCACGTGTTCCACCTCTGCCGGGCCCTGGCGGCCCGGGGCCACCGGGTGAGCGTGGTGACGTCGCGGTCCAACCCCGACTTCGCGCCCCACGAGATCATGGACGGGGTGGAGGTGTGGCGTACCTGGCTGCCGGCCCGGAACACCGCCGGGTGGGCCGCCCACGCCTTCGGCTCCACCCCCCGCCTCGGCGCCGCGGCCCGCAGCGCCGACGTGCTCCACGCCCAGGACATCGCTTCGGTGTTGCCGTGCATGGTGGCCCGGAAGGCTCGGCAGAGCAGGGGGCCCACGCCCCTGGTCACCACCTACCACACCAGCCACTTCCTCAAGCGGGCCGACTCGCCGTTCTGGCGCCCCGTGTTCCGCCGCTTCATCGAGGCCGCCGACCACAACCTGGCGGCCAGTGCCGAGATCGCCGGGGTGGCCGAGGCCATCGCCCCGGGACGCACGGTGGAGGCCCTCACCAACGGCGTGGACACGGAGCGCTTCCGCCCCGTGCCCCCGGCCTTGCCGGCGCCCGAGGGAGGGCGGCGGCGCATCGTGGTGCCCCGACGGCTCTTCGAGAAGAACGGCGTGGAGTTCCTGATCCGGGCGCTCCCCATCCTGGCCGAACGTGTGGACGTGGAGGCCCTGCTGGTGGGCGACGGCCCGGAGCGCGGCCGCCTCGAGGCGCTGGCCGCCGAACTCGGCGTGGCCGAGCGCGCGCATTTTCTCGGGGCGCGCCCCAATGCCGACATGCCCGGGCTCCTGGCCTCGGGTGAACTGGCCGTGTTTCCGTCGCTCATGGAGGCCACGTCGGTGGCGGCCCTGGAGTGCATGGCGTGCCAGGTGCCCGTGGCCGCGTCCCGGGTGGGGGGCCTGCCCGAGATCGTGGACGCCGGGGTGGGCGATCTCTTCGCCCCGGCCGACCCCGCCGATCTGGCCCGCACGGTGGCGCGTCTCCTCACCGACGCCGACCTTGCGGCGCTGGGTGCCGAGGCGCGCCGCCGGGTCGTGGCCCACTGGAGCAACGACCGGCTCGCCGATCGGCATCTGGACATCTACCACGCCCTGGTGGACGGCCGACCCGTGCCGCCTCCGTCCCCGCGCCCCTGAACTTCGACCGCCCCCGTCCATGGCCACGCGAGACGATAACGACGCCGAGACCGGCCCCGCCGCCGGCTCCGACGCCCTTCCCGAGGCCGCCCCGGAGCACGTGGCGATCCCGGGCTGGCTGCCGCCGGTGCTCTACGCCGTGGTCACCCTGGTGCTCTTCCGGGCGTTCGTGTTCAGCGGCGACATGCTCTTCGGCGCCGACACCGAGGGGCTGGGCTACATGGCCCGGGCCTTCTACGCCGAGGCACTGAAGGGCGGCGACTTCCCCCTCTGGAATCCCATCATCCTGGGGGGCACGCCCTTCCTGGAGTCCCTGGCGGGGGGCGATTCCCTCTATCCGCCGTCGGCCCTGCTGCTCCTGCTCCTTGAGCCGTTCCGGGCCCTGGGGTGGAAGCTCGTGCTCCACGTCTGGCTCGCCGGGCTGTTCACCTACGGCTGGACCCGAGCCCTGGGGGTGAGCCGGGCCGCGGCGCTGGTGGCGGGCCTGGGGTACATGGTGGGGCCGTTTTTCGTGAGCCTGGCCTGGCCCGCCCACGACGGGAAGATGTTCGTCACAGCGCTGACGCCCCTCCTGTTCTGGGCCGTGGAGCGGTGGTTCGCCCGGGGGGGCCTGGGCGCGCTGGCCGGGATCGGCGGGGTCGTGGCCCTGGCCATCGTCACCACCCACTTCCAGATGGCGTACTTCCTCTTCGGGGCCACCGGGGCCTACGCCCTCTTCCGCACCCTTCAAGGGGTCCGGGGCCGGGGTCCGGCGCCCCGATCCGTGGCGTCGCCGTGGATCCGGTTCGCCGCCTTCGTGGGCATCTCGGTGGTGGGGGCCGGAGCGGCCGGGGTGCAGCTCCTGCCGGCGCTGGACTACATCGGCGACGCGTCGCGCCGCAGCCAGACCACGACCCAGGCCTCCCCCGAGGAGAACCGGATCTACGCCTCGTCGTGGGGCATGCACCCCGAAGAGGCGGTGTCGAGCCTGTTCGTGCCCGAGTTCGTGGGGGCCAGCGTCTACTCGGGCGGCTGGACCGACGGCACGTATTGGGGCCGGAACGTCTTCAAGTACAACAGCGAGTACGTGGGTCTGGGACTCCTGCTCCTGGCCGTGGTCGGGTTCTTCGGCGGGCGCCGCAGGGCGCTGCGGATCTTCATGGCCGCGCTGGCGGCGGTGGCCCTGCTGTACACCCTCAACACCTGGACCCCGGTCTGGGGGATCTTCTACGCCCTGGTGCCCGGCCTGAAGCTGTTCCGGGCCCCCAGCATGGTGATCTTCCTCACGGGCTTCGGCATCGCCACCCTGGCGGCCTTCGGCGTCGACCGGGTGCTGGCCTGGACGGCGGCGCGGCGGGCCGACGAGGGCGCCCGGGGGCAGCAGGTGTTGTGGGGAGCCGTGGGACTCCTGATCGTGGGACTCCTCCTGGCCCAGTCCGGCGCGCTCCTGGACCTCTGGACGAGCGTGCTCTACGGCGACATGGCGCCCAACAAGGCCCAGGCACTCCAGAACGCGGCGCCGTTCATCGGCCGGGGTTTCCTCGTGGCCGCGGTGCTGGCCGCGGCGGTGGCGGGGGTGGTCTGGGCCGGGCGGAAGAGCTGGCTCAAACCGTCGGGGGTGGTGCTCCTTCTGGCCGCCGTGGTGGCCGTGGACGGGGGCCGGGTCTCGGACCGGTTCCTGGTGACCAAGCCCTTCGACGACTTCGCCGTACGGGGTCCCGTGGAGGACTTCCTCCTGGAGCGCCAGGCCGTGGACGCCCCCTTCCGGGTGCTGGATCTGGGCGGGGCCCAGGCGGGGGGCGGCGACGTGCGCATGGGCATGTGGGGCCTGGATCTGGCCGGCGGACACCACCCCAACGACCTGCGCCGCTACCGGGAACTGGTGGGCATGGAGGGCGGCGGGCAGCCCCAGAACCTGTTCGTGAGCCCCAACGTCAATCGGATCCTGAACGTGCGGTTCGTGGTCTGGTTCGCGGCCCAGTTCGGCCCCCTGGAAGAGGTGGGGATCCCGGGCTTCGGCCTCGGCGAGGCGGTGACGGGCACCCGCATGCAGAACGGCCAGCCGTACGAGGTGGTGTACGAACTGCCCACCGTGGAGCGGGCCCGCCTGGTGGGGGCCGCCGAGATCCTGGATGACGACCGCTCGGTGAGCCGGATCCTCGACCCGGCCTTCGATCCCGGCACCACCGCCGTGGTGGCCCCCTCGGAAGCGGCGCTGGAGGCCGTGGACGGGCTCGGGGGCGGCATTCCCGAGGGCGCCGTCGAGTGGCTGGAGGAAGGCACGGATCGCATCCGCCTGCGGGTCACCAGCGACCGGGCCGCTCTCCTGGTGGTGTCGGAGAACTGGTATCCCACCTGGCATGCCACGGTCGACGGCACCGACGTCCCGGTGCTCCGGGCCTACCACACCCTCCAGGCCGTGCCCGTCCCCGCGGGCACCCACGAGGTGGTGGTGGAGGTGCGGGTCGACGGCCCCCTCCGCACCGGACTCTTCCTCACCGCCGGGTGCGGACTGCTACTCCTGGGTCTGGCCGGCGCGTCGTGGCGTCGAGCGCGCGGGCGTGAGCAGAACGACGACTGAGGGCGGGAGGGGCCGCTGGCCCCGTTGGCTCCGGGTCACCCTCCAACTCGTGGTCACGGTCACGGTCACGGGCTTCGTGCTGGACCGGGTGGGCCTGACCTTCGCCGAGGTGGCCGACCTGGACCTGGGCCGGTGGCAGCTTCGGGCGCTCCCTCTGGCCGGCTCGGTGGGGGTGCTGGCCTTCGGGTACGCCCTCTCGGCCTGGCTCTGGGCCCGCATGGTGGTGGAGATGGGCGGGCCCCGGCTCTCGCCTCTCACCGCCGTGCGGGTCTACATGGTGGCCAACCTGGGCCGGTACGTGCCCGGCAAGGTGCTCCAGATCGCCGGTCTGGCCTGGCTGGCCCGCCGGGAAGGCGTGGCGCCGGGCACGGCCATGGGGGCGGCGGTGGTGGGGCAGGGGGTGGCCCTGCTGGGCGCCACCACCGTGGGGCTCGGGGCCTTCTTCGGCCCCAACACGACGTACCGCACCGTGGGATGGGTGGGCGTCGCCCTCACCGCGTCGTTCGTGGCGGCCACCTCGGTGCCGGCCTCGGCCCGGCTGCTGGAGCGCCTCTGGCGCCGGCTGGCCGGAGAGCGAGGCGGCGAGGGAGTCCCCCACGATTCTCCCGATCCCGTGGGGCGCCCGGGGTTCGGCGTGCGCTGGACCGCGGCGTACGCCCTGAACTGGGGGGTGTACGCCGCCGCATTCTGGTTACTTTTCCTGGGACTCGAAGGATGGAGCCCGTTTCTGCAGGTCGGGCCGGCGTTCGCCGCCGCCTACCTCGTGGGCTACCTCTTCGTGTTCGCCCCGGCGGGGGCGGGAATCCGGGAGTCGGCCCTCATCGTCTTCCTCCTTCCCGTGGTCCCCCGGGATGCGGCGTTGGCCCTGGCCGTGGCCGCTCGGCTGTGGACGACGATCGTTGAGATCGTCCCCGCCGCCGCCTTCGCCCTCGTCGAGGCTCGTCGAGGTCCCGTCGCCGAACGCACCGATCCGCCCGCATGAGCAACGACGACCGCATCCTGGTGGTGATCCCCACCTACGACGAGCGGGAGAACCTGCCCAGGATCGTTCCCTCGGTGCTGCTGGTGGACGACCGCATCGACGTGCTCGTGGTGGACGACAACTCCCCCGACGGTACGGGGGAGGTGGCCGACGAACTGGCCGAGCGCCACGCCCCCCGGGTCCATGTCTTCCATCGGGCGGGGAAGGAGGGCCTGGGGCGAGCCTATCTGGCGGGATTTCGCTGGGGACTGGAGGCCGGCTACGGCTGGATCATGGAGATGGACGCCGACCTCTCCCATCGCCCCGAGGACCTTCCCGGCATGCTCGCCGCAGCGGAGCGGCACCCGGTGGTGGTGGGATCCCGGTACGTGGCGGGGCGGGTGACGGTGGTGAACTGGCCCATCAGCCGCCTCCTCATCAGCCTCTTCGGAAGCTGGTACGCCCGGACCATCACCCGGCTGCCGGTGCGCGACGCCACCGGCGGATTCAACTGCTTCCGCCGGGAGGTGCTGGAGGCCATCGACTTCGACCGGGTGGAATCCAACGGCTACGCCTTCCAGATCGAGCTGAAGCTACGGGCGTGGCGGCAGGGCTTCCGACCCATCGAGGTGCCCATCGTCTTCACCGAGCGCGACACCGGCGAGTCGAAGATGTCGAAACGCATCGTCCGGGAGGCCATCTGGAAGGTGTGGAAGCTGCGCTTTCTCGATCTGGTGGGGCGCCTGTGAGCGCCGGGGGAGAGGCCGGGGGCGGGGGAGGGGAGCCCCGCATCGATCAGGCGTGGTACGACTCGTCCACCTACTTCGACGGCGACACCGAACACCTCCTGGACCTGGACAGCCCATTTCAGCGGTACCGGGTGGGCAACGTCCTGGCCATCGCCTCGCCGGCCCCCGACGACCGGGTGGTGGATCTGGGCTGCGGCTGGGGCACCTTCGAATGGGTGCTGGGCGACCGGGTGAAGGAGATCGTGGGTGTGGATTTCTCGGAGCGGAGCATCGAGCTCTGCAACGCCCGTCTGGCCGAGGAACCCCACGCCGCCGTGCGCTTCCTCCAGGCCGACGCCGGCGACACGGGCCTCGAGGCCGGGGCGTACGACCTGGTGATCTGCGCCGACCTCTTCGAGCACCTCTATCCTGACGACTCGGCCCGGGTGGCCCGGGAAGCCTTCCGGCTGCTCCGGCCCGGCGGACGCTTCAGCGTGTGGACGCCGCACCGGGGGCACATCCTCGAGGTGCTCAAGAACAACCGCATCGTTCTGAAGCCCGACCCGAGCCACGTGGACTACAAGTCCATGGCACGGCTCCAGGGTCTTCTCACCGACGCCGGCTTCGAGATCGAGCGGGCCTACTACGCCGCCTCCCATCTCCCGGGACTGCGGATCGTGGAGCGGGCCCTCCAGGGCGTGGTGCCGCTCCTGCGGCGCCGCATCGCCGTCCTGGGTCGGAAGCCGGAGCGGTGAGAGGGGCGGAACGCCCCTTCGGCGCCGCATCGCCGTCCTGGGTCGGAAGCCGGGGGATGAGGTCGCCCTTCGGCGGGGGGGGACCATCGCGCAGGGATCGACATCGAGGAGGATTCCGCCCTCGTTTCTCCGCAATTTTACATAATGTATATTATACGACATTGTGGATCATGTGGAGAACCGGGGCGATCCACCCCTGCCGCGCCAGGCGCCCCCGCCCGGCAGGCCCGCGCCCCCAACCCTCCACAAGTCCGCGATTCCTGAAGGAAGAGTCGGTTTGGGGGCGCTGGAGCGCCCCCAATCATCCACACCACGCGGCGGCCGAGCCGCTTGGGGTCACTTGATGCGGCCAGGCGCCCCCAATCATCCACACGGGCCCGCCTCTCGGGCCTCGGGGTGACTTGGGGGCGTTCGGAAAGACGGCGGGATCCGGCCCCGCGCCCCCAACCCACCACAACGCCGCCATTCCGTAAGGAGATGTCAGTTTGGGGGCGCTGGAGCGCCCCCAATCATCCACACCACGCGGCGCTCGAGCCGGTTCGGGTCACTTGATGCGGCCAGGCGCCCCCAATCATCCACACGGGCCCGCCTCTCGGGCCTCGGGGTGACTTGGGGGCGTTCGGAAAGACGGCGGGTGGACGCCTCCGGGGTCGGCTCCGCGGGGCGTTGGGAAAGACGGCGGGTGGACGCCTCCGGGGTCGGCTCCGCGGGGCGTTCGGAAAGGCGCGGGTGGACGCCCTCGGGGTCGGCTCCGCGGGGCGTTGGGAAAGACGGCGGGTGGACGCCCTCGGGGTCGGCTCCACGGGGCGTTCGGAAAGGCGCGGGTCGAAGGGCGTTACGAAAACGCCGCCGGGACCCGAGGCCCCGGCGGCGTTCCGATCTTTCGGTTGTTCCCGGCTCGCGGCGGGCCGACCTCAGCCGTTCATGTGGGCCTGGGCCTCGCCCAGGCGCATCTCGTAGAGGCCCTGCTGCTCCACGGAGTGCTCCTCGTCGTCCAGGAGACGCTGATAGAGCTCGGCGGCGCCGGCGAAGTTGCCGGCGTTCATGCGGATCCGGGCGGCGTCTTCCAGGGCCTGGATGCGCTGGAAGGCCAGCTCGGACTGATCGGCGATGCGGAGGTAGAGCCCCTCGGCGTCGGCGAGCTGGCCCTGGGCCTCCATGGCCCGGGCCTGGAGCGTGGCGATCTGGACGCCCATGGGCTCCCGCAGCGACAGGCCGGCGCCTTCCAGGGCGGTCAGGGCCTGGCCGGCCTGGCCCCCGTCGAGGTAGAGCTGGCCCAGCAGCAGCCGGGCTTCGGCGGCGTACGGCGTACCGGCGAACCGCTCCAGGTACTGCTCCAGGGAGATCTTGGTGGCCTCCGGATCGCTCTGACCCACGGACTGGGCGATGCGCTCCAACTCGGCCACGGCGGTTTCGGCCTGGGTCCCGCGCCAGTTCACGTAGTAGATGGAGGCCAGAATCACCACCGCCACGGCGACGCCGAAGAGGATCAGGACCTGGCTGTTGTTCCGGGCCCAGCCGCTGAACTCGAGTACGCGAGCGACGAAGACGTCGTCGGCCTCGGCGGCCTGCTTCTGCTCACCGCCGTGGCGGCGGCTGGAGCCGGGGTGGCGCTTCGCCATGTGAATCGGGAGTGCGAGTACGTTGACGGGCCGGAAATCGCTGGCCTGGAGCGAAAAAAGTTACCGTTCGGCTCCAATGGGGTCAACGTCTCCCGACGGCTCCCCGGGGAGCGATCCGAGGGGCCCCACCACCAGCGCCCGACCCGTCTGTCCCAGGGTCCCCTCGTAGATCCACTCGTTGAGGAGGGTCGTGACCGTGGACCGGTGCAGCCCGGCCCACTCGGCCCACACCCGGTGGGGCACGTCGTCGACCCGGGTCCCCTTCCCTCCCTCCGTGCCGATCCGATGCGCGGCCTCCCGCACCACGCGGGCCAGTCGCACCGCCGCCGGCGCCCGCCCGGCGCCGCCCGCCACGCTCCGGGCCAGGGCCGCAGCGTCTTCCATGGAGCGGAGCACTTCCGGGAGCGTCGTGGATCCCCGGCGAAGCGCCCCCTCCACCCGAGCCGCCGGCACGGGCACCACCCGGCACGGGCGCAGCGCCCGCAATTCGTGGCCCCGGAACGCCCCCCCGGCGCCTCCACCCCCGAGTCCCACGAGGTCGCGGCGGCCCGCCAGCCCCACCGCCGCCCCGTCGGGCCCCCGGAGCACGGCCGCGCCCTCGGTCACCAGCACGCACATGGCGGGAAACTCCCGAACCCGCCAGGCCACCCGCCCCGTGCGCACCAGCAGCTCGGGATGGACCTTCAGGGCCGCCCACAGCGCCCGGTCCCGGCGGGGCTCGACCCGGAAGATCACGCCCCCACCTCCCGCCGTCGGAGCACCCCGCCCAGCACCACCGTCAGCGCCATGGCGAGCCCGTACAGGGGCAGCGAGGCCAAGGCTCCGCCCCGGGGTCCCCAGAGATCGCCCAGCATTCCGCTCACGGGCAGCAGAAGCGAGCCCACGCCCCACGCCAACCCCATGGCGATGCCCGAACCCACGGCGGCGCCGTCGGGCACCAGCTCCTGGGCCAGGATCACCAGGGGCGGCAGCATGGCCATGTTGACGAAGCCCGCCACCGCCGCGGCCACCAGCCCCGTGACCGATCCCGCCGCCGCCCCCAGGGCCACGGCGTGGGCCGGCAGCGCCACCACGGTCAGCACCGTCAGGAGCCGGACCCGGGACCCCCGATCGGTCCACACGCCCCCGGCCAGTGTTCCCACCGCCTGGGCCGCCAGGTAGACGCTCAGCACCGCCGCCCCCACCGCCTCGCTCCGCCCGTCTCCCGCCGCCACCAGGGGCATGAAGGTGGTGAACACCCGCTGCCCGAAGGCCGCCACCGCCGAGATGCCGAAGATCAGGCCCAGGGGACCCTTCAGGAGCCGGAGCACGGCCCGGGGTCCCGGGGGCCGCGCCCGCCCCGGGTCCGAGGGCGGTCCGCCGGGAAGAACGGCCCAGAGCAGGGGCGCCAGAAGCAGCACGGGAACCATGGCCCAGGCCAGTCCCGGGAGCCCGAGGCGGCCCACCAACCCCACGGCGATGAGGGGTCCCAGGGCGAATCCAACCGCTCCCCCGAACGAGAAGATGGAGAAGCGCAACCCACTGCCCCGCCCCTCCTTGACCCTCGCCGCATACGACGCTCCCGGAGGGTGGAAGAGGGCACTCCCCAGTCCCCCGAGAACCAGGAGCGCCAGGAGGCCCGCCAGGTTCGGCGCCCATCCCAGGAGGGAGAGGAACACGCCCGAAAGGAGGGGCCCGGCCACCACGAAGAAGCGGGGTCCCACCCGGTCCGCCACGTATCCCGCCGCCGGCTGGAGGAGGGACTGGGACACCGAAAACGTCATCATGAGGGTGGCCGCCAGCGCCACCGAGAGGCCCAACTCGCCCATGATCCGGGGCAGGAGCGGCGGAAGGAAGGCCGCGTACGCGTCGTTGGCGCCGTGGGCCACGGCGACCCAGAGGGCCAGAGCGGCCGGCGAAAGCCCGGGACGGGCCGAGGGAGGCGCCGAAGCGACCCCGGTGGTGGACGGAGGTGGAGGCACGGAGGGGCGTGCTGGAGTGGGGGCGGACCCGCAACGGTACATCGCCCCGGCGCACCCGGCCAACCACCCCCCGGCGTACCCTGGCGTCGCGCCCCGCGGCGAACCATGATCGGGCCGGTCCCCTTCCCCGCTCCCCCGCCCGCGATTCCATGAATCCTGCCGCCGCCGACCCCCGTTTCCGCCACCCCGGTGCCGGCGTGGTCGCGACCCTGTCCCTGGCCGCCGCCTGCTTCGGCGCCTGCGCTCCGGCCCCCCTGCCCGAGCCCGACGAAGGCACGGCCGCGGGCCCGGAGTTTCCCGCCACCAATCGTCCCGACGTCCGGGGCACCCACGGCGCCGTGGTGTCGGATCATCCCCTGGCCTCGGCGGCGGCCTACGACGTGCTGCGTCGGGGCGGCAACGCCGTGGATGCGGCCATCGCGGCGGCGGGGGTGCTGGCGGTGGTGCGTCCCCACATGAACGGCGTGGGCGGCGACGCCTTCGCCCTCATCTACGAGGCCTCCTCCGGCACGGTCCACGCCCTCAACGGCTCGGGGCGGGCCGGTGCCCTGGCCACGCCCGAGTTCTTCGCCGAGGCGGAGGCCGAGACCATGCCCTACGTGGGACCCCTCTCGGTGAGCGTGCCCGGCGCGCCGGCGGCATGGGCCGACGCCCTGGAGCGCTTCGGCACCCGACCCCTGGCCGAGCTCCTGGAGCCCGCCGTGGGGTACGCCCGGGACGGATTTCCCGTCTCGAGCCGACTCGCGTCGGACTTCGAATCCCAGGGGGGCGACCTCTCTCCCGAGGGGGCCGACCTCTTCCTGCCGGGAGGCAGCGCGCCGCCCGTGGGCTCGCTCCTGCGCAATCCCGCCCTGGCGGCGACCCTGGAGCGCATCGGGCGCGAGGGGAAGGCGGGGTTCTACCAGGGGCCGGTGGCCGCCGCCCTCTCCGACTACCTGGAGGCCCGGGGCGGATACCTTCGCGCGCCGGACTTCGCGGCCCACACCAGCACCTGGGTCGACCCCCTCTCGGTGGACTACCTCGACCACACCTTCCTGGTGCTTCCGCCCAACACCCAGGGACTTACCCAACTACAGCAGATGGAGATGGCCAAGTCGTTCGACATGAGCGCCTTGGGGTACAACACGCCGGCCTATCTCCACACCCTCATCGAGATCAAGAAGCGGGCCTTCGCCGACCGGGATCGCTGGGTGGCGGACCCCGAGGCCGAGGCCCTCCCCACCGACCGGCTCCTGGACCCCGACTACCTCCGGGAGCGGGCCGCCACGGTGGATCCCGATCGGGCCGCCGAGTCGGTGGCGTCGGGGGTGGGCGAGCCCATGGCCGGAGCCCCCGAGCTCGAGGGGCGGGACCTGGGCGACACGGTCTACCTCACCGTGGTGGACGCCCAGGGCAACGCCGTGAGCTGGATCCAGTCGCTCTTCGCGGGCTTCGGCTCGGGGCTGCTGGACCCCGAGACCGGGGTGGTGCTCCAGAACCGCGGGGCCCTCTTCACCCTGGAAGCGGGCCATCCGAACCGGGTGGCCCCGGGCAAGCGGCCCTTCCACACCCTGACCCCCATGATGGCGCTCCGGGACGGCGACCTGGCCTTCACCATGGGCACCCCCGGGGGCGACTCCCAGACCCAGTCCCTGCTCCAGATCGTCCACAACCTGCTCCTCTTCGACATGACGCCCCAGGCCGCCGTGGAGGCGCCGCGGTTCCGGAGTTACGGGGGACTCGACGTGGCCATGGAAGACCGGATCCCGCCCGAGACCCGGGACGCCCTGTCCGCCCGGGGCCACCAGCTCCGCATCGTGTCGGGATGGACCGCGACCTTCGGCGGCGCCCAGATGATCATGGTGGAGCCCGGTTCGGGTACCCTCACCGCCGCCGCCGATCCCCGGCGCGAAGCCTACGCCATCGCCTACTGAGCCCCTGCCATGGACCGGACCTTCGTACTCGTCGCGGCGCTCTTCGGCTTCCTGGGGGTGGCCCTGGGCGCGTTCGGCGCCCACGCCCTGCGGGACACCCTCTCGCCTCGGGACCTGGAGATCTTCGAGACCGCCGTGCGCTATCAGCTCATCCACGCCGTGGCCCTCCTGGGGGTCGCCGGGGCGTGGGCCCGCTGGCCCGACGTGGCGGGCACCCTCACGGCGTCGGGGTGGCTGTTCACCGGCGGCATCGTCGTCTTCTCGGGCTCGCTCTACGCCCTGGTGACCACCGGCATCCGGGGCCTGGGCGCCGTCACTCCCATCGGGGGCGTGGCCTTCCTCGCCGGCTGGGCCGCGCTGGCCTGGGCTGCGTGGCGAGCCGGCACGCCCTGAGTTCGCTCATGCACGACGCCCGCGATCCCCTCCGGGGTCCCCTGGGACGCCTGACCCGGGCCCGTCGTCTCCTGGACGAGGCCGAGCGGGTGCTGGTGCTCACCGGGGCGGGGATCAGCGCCGAATCCGGAGTCCCCACCTTCCGCGACGAGATGGAGGGTCTCTGGAGCCGCTTCCGCCCCGAGGAGCTGGCCACGCCCCAGGCTTTCGCCCGGGATCCCCGGCTGGTGTGGGCGTGGTACGAGTGGCGCCGGGAGCAGTTGCGCACCTGTCGCCCCAACGCGGCGCACCGGGCCCTGGCCCGCCGGCTCGCCGCCGCCCCCGAGGGACGCCGCCTGTACACCCAGAACGTCGACGGCCTCCACGACCGGGCCCACGACGAGCTGGCCTGCCCCGACGGCGACGCCGAGGGGGCCCGGCCCCGTCCGCTCCACGGCGACATCTTCCGGGTGCGATGCAGCCGCTGCGCCTGGCACGACCGGGGGCTGGACCCGGTGGACGCCTCGGCGGTGGACACCCTGCCCCGGTGTCCCCGGTGTGAGGCGCTGGTGCGTCCGGCGGTGGTGTGGTTCGGCGAGGCCCTGGATCCCGAGGTGCTGGAGGGCGCCGTGGAACACGCCCAGAACGCCGACGCCTGCCTGGTGGTGGGAACCAGCGCCGTGGTCCAGCCGGCGGCCTCCCTTCCCCGCATCGTGCTCCAGGCCGGCGGCGCCGTGGTGGAGGTGAACCCCCAGCCCACGCCCCTGTCGTCCATGGCCACGGTCCGCATCGCCGGCGCGGCGGGAGCGGTGCTTCCCGAACTGCTGGACTGAGGCCCCCCGTCGCCGATGCTGGGGGGGAGACAGGAACTCCGGGCCCCGGCGTAGGGTTCGAAGAGCCATCCCCCACCCAGCCCCGTCCTGGAGACCGCCGTCCATGCCCCGGATCCGCCTCGCCCTCGTCCCTGCCCTCGTCGCGGGCCTCATGGCCTGCAGCGGGGACGACGGAACGGTTCCCGACCCGGTCATCGCCCGGGTCGTCGTCACGCCCGATGCCAGCTCGGTCACCGTGCTGGGCGCCACGTCCCAGTTCGAGGCCCAGGCCCAGACCTCCAGCGGCGTGCCCGTGACGGGGGTGGACTTCACCTGGTCGTCGTCCAACTCGTCGGTGGCCACCGTGGACGCCGCCGGCCGAGCCACGGCCGTGGCGTTCGGTGAGGCCACCATCACGGCCACCGTGGACGGGGTGAGCGCCGGGGCGGTCTTTTCGGTGCGGGACTGCAGTGAAGAGGTGGCGCTGGCGCCGGGACAGTGGACGTCGCTGGCCGTGCCGGCGGCCGGGGACTGCGGAGTGATCCTCCCCGCGGGGAGCGCCGGTGACCGGTACCGGGTGGCCGTGGTCCGGACCCTGAGCAACCCCCTCAACACCGCGGTGGAGGACGTGAGCGTGGAGGTCGCGCCCCTGGGCGGCGCGTCGGCCCCGGCCGCGACGTTCACGGCGGCGGCCGCCACCTCCGAGGCCGACGCCCGGCGCCCGTTCCCGGTGCCGGGACTGGCGGAGGCGGCCCGCATCGCCGAGCGCACGGCCCAGATGCACCAGGACCTCCGGCTTCGGGAAGCGGACCTCGTCCGCCGACTGGGCACCGAGGCGTTGCTCCGGGAATCCTCGCTGGCGCGCTCGGCTCCGGCGGCGGTGGATCTTCCCCAGACGATCCAGATCGACCCCACCACGCCCTCGAGCTGCTCACCGGCGGGCACGAAGGTCACGGCCCAGTTGATCTGGCAGGACGACCGCCTGGCCTTCTATCAGGACGCCGATCAGGCCCAGACCGAGTTGGCGGTGACGGCGGCCCAGGTCCAGCGCATGGCCGAGTTCTACGAGCAGTACGGCGAGCCCATCATCGAGACCTACTTCGACGGCATCAGCGACATCGACGGCAACGGCAAGGTCATCGTCTTCATCTCGCCGGTGGTGACCTCGGGTACGGCCGCCTTCGTCTGGAGCGGCGACTTCTTCTCGGCCAGCGGCACCAACGGGTGCCCGGCGTCGAACGAAGGGGAGTACGTCTACTTCAGCGCCTCCCTGATCCAGGCCCAGGACAACCCCGACAACCCCAACTGGCAGTCGCTGGAGACCCTGGTCCACGAGATGAAACACGTCAGCTCGCTCTACAACTCGGTGGAGCGCCCCCTGACCATCGCCAACCCCTACCACCCGTCGTGGGAGGAAGAGGGGTCGGCCGAGATCGCGGGCAACATGGCGAGCCGCCTGGCCTGGTCCATGGCCGGCGGGCCGGCGCCCAATGCCCGGGTCGACGAAGACGACATCGCCGACAACGGCTTCGACGCCTCCACCGGCAGCATCAAGCCCGAGTTCTACGGGGTGGCGCTGCGCATGCTCCGCACCCAGGGCTTCCTCTCGTCCCAGCCCAACGGCGTCGTGGTCACCCCCGTGGGCGCCGACGACAGCCACTCGGTGTACGGCTCGGGGTGGACCTTCCTGCGGTGGCTGGGCGATGCCTACGGCGACGCAGCGTCGTCGGTGTTCGCCGACGCCGACCTCTTCACCCAGCTCAATTCCTCCGACACCGAACCCGGGATCCTCGGGCTCGAGGCGGTGACGGGCACGTCGTTCCCCCGCCTCATGGAGGAATTCGCCGCCGCCGCCATGCTCCACGGCACCTCGGCCCCCCAGGGCGACCTCTCCTTCACGAGCTACGACTTCGTGACGGCGGTGGAGATCTTCTGCTTCGCCGCCGACAACCCGCCCTGCACCGGGTCCTCGCCCGGGCCCACGGGGGTGTGGCCCTGGCCCGTGACCGTGAACTCCGATGGGACTCCGTCGCGGAGCCTCCAGCAGTCCGGCAACTTCGCGGGCCGCATCGGTCCCGGGGGACTGCGGATCCACGACTTCGTGTCCGGCGGCACCGGCATCGGCGCCGAGTTGGTGATCAGTGCCCCGGTCCAGTCCCGGATCGTGGTGGTGCGGATCCAGTAACGACCGCGGCCAGAACCGCCGGATCGACGTTGCCCCCCGACAGCACCACCACCAGGGGCGCGTCGCCGGCGGGGCCCCGGGCGTCCACGAGCCCCTCCAGGACCGCGGCCAGGGCGGTGGCGCCGCCGCCCTCCAGCACCAGCCCCAGGGTCCGGAAGCCGTAGGCCATGGCCCGGGCGATGGCGTCTTCGTCCACCACGACGTGCCGGTGCACCAGGTCGCAGACCAGGGCGAACGTGAGGCGATTGTCCTGGCCGATCCCCCCGGCCAGCGCCCCGGCCAGCGTGTCTTCTTCGGGCATCTCCACCGGGTGACCCGCCCGGATGCTCTCCCACATGACCCGGGCGCGCCGCGCCGTGACGGCGCTCACCACCACGTCGGGGCGCCCGGCGTGGATCAGGGCGGCGGCCATGCCGCCCACCAGTCCCCCGCCCGAGAGGGGAGCGGCGATCTCGCCCACGTCGGGCACCTGCTCCAGGATCTCCAGCGCCGCGGTGCCCTGCCCCGCCACCACGTCGGGATGGTCGAAGGGGGGCACGAAGGTCAGGCCCAGCTCGGCCGCGCGCTCCAGCGCCCTGGCCTCGGCCTCGTCGTAGCTCTCCCCCTCCACCACGGCTTCGGCGCCGTGCCCCCGGATGGCCGCCAGTTTCACCGGGTCTACCCAGCGAGGCACGAACACCGTGGCCGGCACGCCGAGGCGCTGGGCCACGAAGGCCACCGCCCGCCCGTGGTTGCCCGACGAACAGGTCACCACGCCCCGGGCTCGGGCCCGGGCGTCCAGGGCCTGGATGCAGGCGGCGGCGCCCCGGACCTTGAAGGCCCCCGTCTCCAGGAGGCTTTCGAGTTTGAGGTGGACCGGGCGGCCCACCTCCTGGGAAAGGGCCGGCGCCCGGACCACGGGAGAGGGCGGGATCACCGCCCTCACCCGGGCCTGGGCGCCGGGAACGTCGACGTCGGGCACGGGGCCGGGAAGCGTCAGTCGTCGCCTCCCACCACGAAGGTGATGCGCGTGTTGACGCGGTACTTCTTCACCTTGCCGTCCCGGACGATGGCCTGCATGTCGGCGACGTACACGTTCTTGATGTTGCGCACCGTGCGGCCGGCTTCCTCCACGGCGCTCTCGATGGCGCTTTCGATGCTGGATCCCTCGGCGAGTACTTCGATGACCTTGGCGATGGACACGGGGTCCTCCTGGATGCGGGTTCGGATGTCGGTTCGCACCCCGAAGGTATGCAAGACCCGGTCCGGGAGCATCCCGCGGCGGCGCCCGCAGGCGCCTAGCAGCCGATCCGCTGCGTGCTCACCACGAAGTTGTCCAGGGTACGGGCCTGGGCCTGGGGCGACCCGCTGTTCCAGTAGTTCTCGAGATAGACGGCGTTGAGGCCGTAGGCCGAGAAGGCGCCGAGCCAGTTGAGTCCCGTGCGCTGGGCCTCCAGGGCGTCGTCGATCCAGAGCTCGAACACGCCGTCGGCCTGCCCCGCGGCGTTGAGGCGCACGTGGGCCTCCACGCAGTACCACACCCCCACGTGGGCAGCGTCGAAGAGGGGCGTAGCGGAGGTGTCACCCCCGAGCCACGTCATGTTGGCGAAATCGTTGTACTGGGTCGTGACCAGATTCCCGGCCTCGTCGGTGCCCCGCACCGGATCCAGGAAGAGGTGGTTCTCACCCGGCCCCCCGGACCAGACGTGGGCGATCATGGCCTGAGCCCAGGTCGAGGGGGAGGCGAAGATGAAGGCCCGGGACAACTTCTCGCCGCCGCCCCCGGTCCAGCCCGCGTCGTTCTTCACGTAGACCCGCCAGTAGAGCTCCCGGTAGTCGGCGGTGCCGGCGTCGGCCGGCGCCATGTACGACTGGGGCGTGCGGCCCACGGCCAGGTGGAGCGATCCGGCCCCCACCTGCCCCGGCGAGAACTGGGCCCGCATCCCGGTGGAGCCGTCGGCGCCGGCCCCGGCGGTACGCTGGAACGAGCCTCCGGCGTCGTCGAATTCGAAATACGACGACAGACGATTCTGATCGAAGTCGTCGCACCAGATCCACCCGGGACCGGGGGACTGGCATTCGTCGGCGAGGCCCGATCCGCCCGGGACGGTGACGGTGACCGACGCCGTGCCGGCCACCCCCTCCACCGTGGCGGTGATGGTGGTGGATCCGCCGCCCACCCCCGTGACGGTGCCGCTGCCGTTCACGGTGGCCACCCCGGCCTGGGCGGTGCTCCAGGCCACGGTTCGGCCCGCGAGGGCGCTCCCGTCGGCGGCCCGGGGAGTGGCGGTGAGGGACGCCGTGGCTCCCACGGGCAGGGACGTGGACGAGGGGCTCACGTCCACCGAGGCCACGGCGGGCGGGGGCGGATCGGCCACCGTCACCGTGGCCGTGCCCTCCACCCCGCCGCTGTTGGCCGTGATCACCGCCGAGCCGGGCGACACCGCGGTGACGAGACCCCCCGCGTCCACGGTGGCCACCCCGGGGGTATCCGACGACCACGTCACCGGCGCCCCGGCCACCACCGCTCCCGCCGTGTCGCGCACGGTGGCGGAGAGGGCCGTGGTGGCCCCGGTCTCCAGCGACGGGGCCCCGGGCGACACCGTGACCGATCCCACCACCGTGGCGGTGTCGGTGACGGTGAGAGCGGCCGTGCCCGCCACCCCTTCCGAGGTGGCCCGCACGGTGGTGGCCCCCGGGGTCAGCCCCGTCACCGTGCCGTCGGCGGCCACCGAGGCCACGGCGCCGTCGTCCACCGTCCAGGTCACCGCCCGCCCGGTCAGCGCGCTCCCATCGGCGGCCCGGGGCGTGGCGGCGAACGCCGCCGTGGCGCCCACGTCCACCGACGCCGCGGCGGGGTTCACCTCCACCGAGGCCACGGCGGGGGGCGGGGGCGGCGGGACGTCGCTCACCGTGATGGTGGCCTCGCCCTCCACCCCGCCGCTCCCGGCGCGGATCACGGCCGTCCCGGCGGCGACGCCCGTCACGGTCCCGGCGGCGTCCACGGTGGCCACCGCGGGGGTGTCCGACGACCAGGCCACCGCCGCTCCTCCCAGCACCACGCCGCCGGCGTCCCGGACCGTGGCGGCCAGGGCCACCGTGCTGCCCGTCTCGATGGCGGCGGCGGCCGGCGTCACGGTCACCGAACCCACCACGGTGGCGGTGTCGGTCACGGTGAGGGTGGCCGTGCCCGCGACGCCCTCCACGGTGGCCCGCACCACCGCGGTGCCCGGGGCCAGCCCCGCCGCCGTGCCGTTGGCGGCCACCGAGGCCACCCCGCCCGGGTCCACCGACCAGGTCACGGGGCGGCCCGCCAGGGCGCTCCCGTCCGCGGCCCGGGGCGTGGCGGCGAAGGCCCGGGCGGCGCCCACGGGCACCGAGGCCACCGCCGGCGTCACGTCCACCGAGGCCACGGGCGCCGGCGGGGGCGGCGGCGCCACCGTCACGGTGAGTGCGGCCGTGCCCTCCACCCCCTCGGCCGACGCCGTGATCACCGTCGTGCCCGGCGCCAGGGCCGCGGCCTGGCCGTCGGCGTCCACCGTGGCCACGGCCTCGTTCGACGACGTCCACGCCACGGCCCGCCCCACCAGGGGCTCGCCGACGGGCCCGAACAGGGCCGCGGAGAACGCCGTCGAGGTGCCCACCTGGGCCGTGGCGGCCCCGGGGAACACCGCGACCTCGGCCACCGGCGCCCGGGTCACTTCCACGTCGACGCTGTCGGCCAGGGCGGTACCCGTCACCCGGGCCACGACCCGGGCCGTGCCCTCGTCCACGCCCGTCACTCCCCCGCTGCCACTCACGGCGGCCACGCCGGGCGCCGTGGACGACCACGCCACCTCGACCCCGTCCAGCAGACCGCCCACGGCGTTGGCCACCCGGGCCGTGAGGTCGGCGCCGGCCCCCACGTGGAGCGACACGGACCGAGGGGTGACCTGGATCGAGGCGGGAATCGTGGGGTCGGGGGCCCGCACCGCCACGTGGCTCGAGTCGGCGGCGCCGCTTCCCGCGGCGTCCCGGGCCACCACCCAGAGGCTTCCCGGGGTGGCCGGCGCGGTGAACCGGCCCCCGGCGTCGATGCTCCCGCCGGTGGCCGACCAGGTCACGCCGGCGGGAACGGAGTCCCCCGTGGTCCGCACGAACCATGCGGCGAAGGCCACGGCTTGCCCCGGATCGACCTCGGCCGAGGCCGGCCAGGTGTGGAGCGCGGCGATCTCGTCGGGAGGCACCACGGATCCGTCGGTGCAGGCCCCGAAGAGGGCGAGGACCGCAACGAGCGCCGTCATGACCCGGGTGGGAGATCGCGGCATGGAGAGGGGGTGGAGCGAAGGGAGTTCACCGACGGTTCACCCCTTCGCGGGCAAGATCCAGGCCATCTCAGCGGTCCCCCGCACCACCCCCCGGGCCGCCGTCCGCCGCGTCCAGCCGGGCCACCTCGGCCTCGGCGGCCAGGTACCCGAAGGCCGCCCACTGGGAGGCGTTGTCCAGCACCCCCTCGAAGAGCCCGAAGGCCGTGTCGCGCCGCCCGTTGACGAAGTGCCACATGCCCACGCCGTACGCCGTGGTCGTGGACGCCAGGGTGGCGTCGTCACCCATGGGCCCCACCAACTCCTCGGCCGTGGTTTCGCCCTTGTGGAGCAGGAGCACGTCGAGGTACGAGGTGCTCTCGATGATGTCCATGTCGGAAGAAATGTCCGCCAGCAGGGCGTCGGCTTCCGCCTCGAGCCCGAGCCGCCGGAGGGTGTTGTTGAGCCAGTAGCTGGTGGCCACCACGCTGTCGGGGTGGCGGGACACCGCCAGGCAGTCGTTCCAGGCCAGAAGCGCCTGCTCGAACTCGCCCTGGAGGTAGTGGGCCAGCCCCAGGTGGTACCAGATGTTGAAGTGGAGCGTGCTGGTGGGGATGCCCCGGGCGTTGGGCAGACCGTCGGGCTCCACCTCGTCTTCCGTGCCCCGGATCAGCTCCACGGCCGTCCGGAAGTCGGCGATGGCCGAGTCCAGGTCCCGGACCGAGATGAACCGGTGGCCCCGGTGCCGGTAGAAGCGGGCGTCGTCGGGGTGGAGCTCCATGCCCCGGGTGAAGACGTCGATGGCCTCCCGGTAGCGCCCCAGGTAGGCGAGGCGCCGCCCGGTCCAGATGAGGGCGTCGGCGTCGTCGGGCGCGGCCTCCAGGTCGGCCTCGGCCTGGGCCAGGTTGGCCTCGTAGGTGGCCCGGACGTCGTCGGGCAGGTCCGCCGGAAAGAGGGGCTCGCCCAGGAACGAACGGGCTTCGGCCCCTGCGGGCAGGGGCGCCGCGGTCATGGCCGGCCCTTCCGCCGGCGCGTCCGCCGCCCCCGACCCCGCGTCGGGAGTGTCGCCTCCACAGGCCACGAGGACGAAGGCGAGGGCCGGGGCGACGCGACGGAAGCGGTGGGGCATGGCGACTCCTGGGGTGGATCGGACCGGAAACGGGGGCCAAGATACGGCATGACTTCCGACTTGTCTCCCGGCGCCGTCCTGGCCCACGACTTCGTCCGCGCCCCCGGCTCCGATCCCTCCCGGTGGATGCTCGTCGTCGCCGGCATCTTCGGCGCCGGCCGCAACTGGGCCTCGGTGGCCCGCCGCTTCGTCCGGGAGCGCCCCGACTGGGGAGCGATCCTGGTGGACCTCCGGGGCCATGGCGACTCGCCGACCCTCGAGCCGCCCCACACGGTGGACGCCTGCGCCGGCGACCTTCTCGGGCTGGTCGACGCCCTGGGGTTGGAGGTGGCGGCGATCCTGGGCCACAGCTTCGGGGGAAAGGTGGCCCTTCGTTATGCCGAGACGGCCGCCGCCCATCCCAGCGCCCCCCATCTCGAAAGGGTCTGGGTCATCGACTCCACCCCCGACGCTCGGCCCCCGTCGGGTAGTGCGTGGCGCATGTTGGGAGTCCTCCGAAACCACCCCGGCCCCTTTCCGGACCGGGACGCGGGCATGGCCGCCGTGGCCTCGGAGGGCTACGACGCCGGAGTGGCCCAGTGGATGTCCACGAATCTGGTGCGCACCGACGACGGCGAGATGGTGTGGCGTCTCGACCCCGACGTCATGGAGGCGCTCCTCCGGAGCTTCTTCGCCCTGGACGCCTGGCCCGTGGTGGAGCATCCCCCGGCGGGCACCGAGTTCCACGTGGTGAAAGCCCGGGAATCGTCGATCCTGGACGACGAGGCACGCCACCGCCTGGAGGCGGCCGGACTGTCCACCGGGGGGGCCTTCCTCCACGAGGTCGACGGGGGCCACTGGCTCAACGCCGACAACCCCGACGCCCTCCAGCGGTTGCTCCTGGCCCACATGTCCTGAGGGCCCCGCCCGCGCGCTCGCGCCCGAGCCGGAGAATCGGCCGCCGGGGGGGAGTGGTCATGGTTTCGGTCCCACGTGTAGTGAACGTGACCAACCACCCTCCTGCGGAGGCTCACACATGAAGTTCGTACGTACGCTTGCACTCACCGGCGCGTTGGCGATGGCCGGGACGGCGTGTGCGGATCTCGAGGTGACGAACCTCAACAATCCGGACCGCGACCGGGCGATTTCGACGCCGGGTGACGTGGAGAACCTGATCGCCGGCGCCTACACGAACGTGTGGGCCGTGATTCACTACTCGTATCCGGGCTCGGCGCTGTCGACGGCGGCCGACGCCCACTCCTCCTCCTGGGGGAACTGGGGCATGCGGGACTTCGGCTGGGAGCCCCGGAAGGAGTACGACAACGATCCGTCGTACTCGTACAACAACGTGGCCGAGACGCCGTGGGGCACGTTCTACGCCTCGCTGGCCGCGGTGCGGGACGGGATCCTGGCCATCGAGGACGGCGGGATCCAGATCGGCGACAACGGCGCCGACACCCCCCGCGCCCTGGCGTTCGGAAAGTTCATCCAGGGCCTGAGCCTGGCCTACCTGGGCACGCTCTTCGACAAGGGCTTCATCGTCGACGAGACGTCGGACCTGGAGAACCTGGAGTTCGTGCCCTACACCGATCTGTTCGCGGCGGGCATCGCCAAGCTCGACG
>JAUIEJ010000001.1 GCA_030428885.1 Gemmatimonadota bacterium
GGCGTCGGGACCCACGCCGTCGTGGGCGCCCGTGACCCGGATGAGGGCGGTCTCCACCTCGGGGCGGGGGGACGGGGACTCCAGCTGGGACTCCAGCGCCGACAGGGCCCGGGCCTCGGCCTCGTCGTCGAGCCCGAAGGTCACGGCGACGCCGTACGAAAAGGTGGCCACCCACCCCCCGTCGTCCACGGGCGTGAGAAGGGGCCGACCCGAGCCGGGTCGGCGTCCTTCGGGGCCGACGGGACGGAGGCGAGCGGCCAGGTGGTGGGCCCGAGCGGAGAGGGTGCGCATGGGAAGAGGGTTGCTCAACGATTGGAAGTGGCGAAGTCGATCTGCTCCGCCAGGGCCGTGTCCTTGTCGGTGATGCCCCCGGCATCGTGGGTCGACAGGCCGATGCGCACCCGGTCGTAGCGGACGTCGATGTCGGGATGGTGGTCGGCTTCGTCGGCCAGGGTGGCCACCCGGTTCACGAAGACGATGCTGTCGCGAAACGACGAAAAAGTGTAGGTCCGGGTCAGGGTGTCGCCGTCGCGGGACCACCCGGTGCGTCCGGCGATCCAGTCGTCGATGGAGGCGTCGTTCAGCTTCATGGGGCGTCGGGTCCGTTGAGAGGGACGGGTCGAACGGGCAAGAACCCCGCAGCCCTGCGTCCGATCCGTGGAGCGAGCCCCCCGCCGTCGTCGGCGACGCCCGTGAGGTGTTGACACGCCTCGGCCCCCGGGTAGATTTGGGGTCCCTCCGATTTCGGAGGTCTGGACGCCCCCATCGTCTAGTGGCCTAGGATATCGCGTTCTCAGCGCGGAGACCGGGGTTCGAGTCCCCGTGGGGGTATTGGGAGCCGCGCCCGCCGCATCGGCGCGGCGCGGCTCCGTGTTCGGTCGCTTAGCTCAGCTGGTAGAGCGCTACGTTCACATCGTAGATGTCGCAGGTTCGAGTCCTGCAGCGACCACTGCCCGGTCACGGGCCCTGGAAGCGCCCCGGCGGATCGTTCGCCGGGGCGCTTTTTCGTTTGTGGGCGATCGCCGTCCTTGACACGACCGGGGGTGTGCTAGAATACTAGCATCCAATTGTGTTGGTTTTCTAACACCCCAGGATCATGACGACGCCCGACGCCCCCCTCAGCCACGAACTCAGTCGCCGTGAACGGCAGATCATGGACGTGATCTACCGGGAGGGGCGGGCCACGGCCGCCGAGGTCCGGGCGGGTCTGGTGGATCCGCCCAGTTACTCGGCGGTGCGGGCCCACCTGCGGACCCTCGAGGAGAAGGGGCACCTGCGCCACGAGGAAGACGGGCCCCGGTACGTGTACCACCCCGTGACGCCCCGGACCGAGGCTACCACGTCGGCGCTCCGTCGGGTGCTGCGGACGTTCTTCGACGACTCCACCGAGAAGGCCGTGGCGGCCCTCCTGGACCTGGGCGCCGGAGAGTTGGGAGACGACGAGCTGACACGGTTGTCCGCGATGATCGAACAGGCGAGGAGGGAGGGACGATGACGATGCCGGAGATGGCACCCGTTCTGGACACGGCTCTGAGGGCGACGCTGCTCCTGACGGTGGCGGCGGCCACCGTTTTGGGACTGCGACACCGATCCGCCGCCCTGAGGGCGCGCGTGTGGATCCTGGCCCTGGGCGGCCTCCTGGCCCTTCCCGTCCTGCAGGCCGCGGTCCCGGCGCTGGAGCTCCCCTCGGGATGGCGGATGCCCGCCCTCCCCACGGCTTCGCCCGCGCCGGCCCCCGCGGCGGCACCGCTGCCCGGTCCGACTCCCGATCCGGCCGTGGCCCCGGCCCCGGCCCCGACCCCCGCGCCCGCTGCGGAACCGCCCCCCCGCGTCCCGCGGGCCGTTCCGGCGGCAGTCGCGCCCTTCGACGCTCCGCCGACGTCGGTGTCGCCGTCCCGGGCCGCGGACCCGACGGTCCCGGCGCTTCCGCTGTTGTGGGTGTGGCTGATCGGCGCCGCGGTCCTCCTGGGCCGCACCGTGGTGGGGCATCTCGGTGCCGCGGTGCGCTCGGCTCGGGCGCGGACGGTGGCGGAGCCCCGGATCCGGGTCCTGGCGCACCGCGCCGCCACGGCGGTGGGGGCCCACCATCTTCCCCGTCTGGCCTGGTCCCCCGACGCGCCCGTGCCCATGACCACGGGGGTGGTCCACAACACGGTTCTGCTCCCCCTGGACGCACGGGACTGGAGCGACGATCGCCTGCTCCACGTCCTTCTGCACGAGTTGGCCCACGTGGCCCGGCGCGACACCCTCCAGGGCATCGTGGCCGACGCGGCCCGGGCCCTCCACTGGCCCAATCCCCTGGCGTGGCTCGCGGCGGCCCGCTTCCGCCAGGAGCGGGAACGGGCCTGCGACGATCGGGTGTTGGAAGCGGGCTGTCGCCCGTCGGACTACGCCGGTCACCTCCTGGGGGTCGCCGCGGGCCTGGGCGAGGACTGGCGTCCCGCGGCGGGAGCGGTGCCCATGGCTCGGCCCAGCGAACTTCCGGGCCGCATCCGGGCGATCCTCCACCCCGGCCTCCGCCGGGGCCGCCTCGGTCTGGGCGGCGAAACGGCGACCCTGGTGGCGGCCCTGGCCGTGGCCGGCGCCGTGGCCGCCGCCGCTCCCGCTCCGGCCGACGCATCGCCGCCCGTGCTTCCGGATCCGTCGACCCCCCTGGCCCCGCGGCTGCCGGGGGTCGCCGCCGCACCGGAGTCCCCCGACCCCATGCCCCATCCCGCCGCCCCGAGCCTGCCCTCGGCCCTGTGCAGCTCCGACGGCGACGGCCGGCGCAGCACCAGCGTGGACTCGGATCGCCGGCGGACCCGGATCGAGTGGGAGGTGGGGGACTGCCGCGTGGACATCGAACTGCGGGGAGACATCCTTTTCGGGGACGACGACCGCAGCATCGTCTCCATGGCCGACGGCGCCCGTCTCGAGGTGGAGGAAGACGATGGCGGCGCAACCCGTTGGCTGCGCCTCGACGGCACCGGCGTCGGCGAGTTCACGGCCCGCTACCGGGTGGACGGCGACGACCGGCCCTTCGAACCTGAGGGGCGTCGGTGGCTGGCCGACATCCTCCCCGATCTCTTCCGCCAGACCACCCTGGACGCCGAGAACCGCGTGGATCGGCTCCTGGCCCGGGGCGGGGTGGACGGGGTCCTGGCCGAGATCGGTCGAATGACGTCGGATCACGTCATCGGGACGTACTTCGCCCTTCTCGCCTCCCGGGAGAGCCTGTCGGTGGACCAGACCCGCCGGGTGCTGGACATCGCCATGGAGCGGGTGGAATCGGACCACTACCGGTACGAGATCCTGAAGGGCGTGCTGGAGGTCCGGGGCCTCCCCGAGTCCCTGAGGGCAACGTACCTCGCCGCCACGGCCGACATCGAGTCCGATCACTACAAGGCCGAGGCCCTCACGGGCGCCCTGGCCGCGGCGGATCTGGACCCGGCGACGCTGGAGGGTGTGTTGGCCACGGCGGCGGCCGACATCGAGTCCGACCACTACCTGGCCGAGATCCTGGCGGGCCTCGTCGATGAGGCCCCCCTCTCCACGGAGGCCCGCGGCGCCTTTCTGCGGGCCCTGGAACGCGTGGAGTCGGACCACTACCGGAGCGCCATCCTCGAGGCGTTTCTCGACGCCGCACCGCTGTCGACCGACGAGGTCGCCGACGTGCTGGAACTCAGCCGCCTCGTGGAGTCGGACCACTACAAGGCCGAGCTTCTCCAGCGGGTGGCTCGGGACTACGCCCTGGACGGGCCCGCGCGAGCGGCGTTCCTCCGCTCCGCCGCCCGCATGGAGTCGGATCACTACGTGGGCCAGACCGCATTGGCCCTCATGAACCACGACGAGGTGGCCCCGGCGGAGGTGGATCTGGTCCTGGACCTGGCCGCGGGGGTGGAATCCGATCACGAGCGGGCCGAGATCCTCGTGGCCGTGGTGCGGGTCGGCGCCCTGTCCGAGGAGGCCCGTCCGCGCTTCCTGGAGCTGGCCCGGGCCATGGGGAGCCGGCACTACCGGGATCTGGTTCTGGCGACCGTGGCCCGATAGGAGGGAGTTCGGGGACTCCGGACGGGTTCGCCGACCCGGAGTCCCCGAGGATCCGTCAGTGGTTCATGCCCGCCACGTGCACGGGAATCTCCACGCGGGTGTTCTCCCACTCCAGGACGATGTGGCCCATGCCCTCGCCGTGGGACGCCCAGGCGAACGTCAGGGTCTCCACGAAGTCGTCGGTGGCCGCAACGGACCGGGTGAAGCTCCCCACGTCCTCGGCGCGGACCTCGGCGCTGATGGGGATCCCCCACCGCTCCACGACGCCGTTCACCACGATCTCCCATTCGTCTTCGCCGGGAATCGTGTAGAGGGAGTATGAACCGGGCTCCACGGCCACGTCGCCGATGGTGGCGGCGAAGGGAATGTGGATGGCCGTGGCCTCGTTGGCTCCGGTGCGCCAGGGCTCGCCGAAGGGCACCAGGCCGCCCATGACCGTCCGGTCGTTGGCCGAGGGCGCTCCGTAGCAGAGGGTGGCCTCGTGGTCGCCCATGGTGATGGCCACGACGCCCAGGGGGCTCGGACGCTCGGCGGCCTCGGCGGCCGTGGCTCCCCGGAGGAAGCAGGCGTCGACGTTCTGGGCCTGGAGGGCGCCGGGGAGCAGGGTGAGGGCCGCGGCGACGGCCGCGGCGAACGTGGTCTTCGAGTGCATGGGATCCAGGGTGCTGGGGAGGTGGATGCAGAAAGGGTCTCTCGGATACCCGAGGGGGACGCGGGAGTTCGCTTCCGGTGGGCCTCGTGGGACGAGTGTCCAGAATGCTTGACAACGGAAGTGTCAAGAAGTATGTACGGTACGACGGACCCTCCCGTCCCCTCGTCCGGGGTGAAGCATGCATGTGGTGATGGACTCGGCGTCCCGTGCCTCGCGGCACGGGGCAGTTTCCGCGACTTCGGCGGCGCCGGGCGGACGCGAAGACACGTCTCGCGTCGGACCCAACACCTTGATTCAGACCCTCGCCGTCGTCCGCGATCGCCGCGGGCCCGGGTGGGCGCAGTACGTCTCGTCCCACGCGCGACTGCCCGATCCGCTGCCGCGGACCATGGTCGACGAGCGGGCGTTCGGAGCGCTGGTGACCCAACTCGTGTCCGAGTTCGGAGTCGACCAGGCCGAAGAGTACCTGTCCGAAGCCGGAGCCCGCACGGGGGAGTACGTCCTCCGCAACCGGATCCCCCGGCCGGTCCGCGCCGTGCTCCCCCGGCTGCCCCGCTCCCTCGCCCTCCGGGCCCTGCTCCGGGCCGTGGGCGCCCACTCCTGGACATTCGCCGGGAGCGCCGGGTTCGAGTCTCGCGTCCGCCCCGAGGGGGGCGAGTTCACCCTCACACCGTCGTTCGTCTGCGCCACGGCCGCCGCTGATCGCCCCATGGGAAGCTACTACGCCCGGGCCATGGAGGTGCTGGTCCGAGCCCTGGTGGCCCCCCACGCACGCGTGGCCGAGCAGGCCTGCATCGCCACCGGGAGCCCGTGTTGTCGGTTCTCCATCGTGTTGGCGCCCTCCCGAACCCCGCTGGTCGAGCCCCTGGAGGCTTCATGCGCATTGTCCTGATCCACCCGAACTACCACTCCGGCGGCGCCGAGATCGCGGGGAACTGGCCCCCTGCGTGGGTGGCCTATCTGACGGGTGCCCTCAAGCAGGCCGGCTACAGCGACGTGACGTTCATCGACGCCATGACCAACCACCTGGAGGACGACGCCCTGCGCGCCGCCCTGGCCGAGGTGGAGCGTCCCGACGTCATCGGGTGCACGTGCATCACGCCCAGCATCTACAAGGCCCAGGAGACCCTGAAGATCGCCCGGGAGATCCACCCCGACGCCGTGACGATCCTGGGCGGGACCCACGCCACCTTCATGTACGGCCAGGTGCTCACCGAGGCACCGTGGATCGACCTGATCGTCCGCGGCGAGGGCGAGGAGATCCTGGTCAACGTGGTGCAGGCCGTGGAAGCGGGTCGTCTCGAGCAGGATCGCCGGGCGATCCGCGGCATCGCGTTCCGCGACGGCGACGAGGTCGTGGCCACGCCGGCCCAGCCGCCCATCCAGGACCTGAACACCCTCGCCCCCGACTGGGGAATCCTGGAGTGGGACAAGTACATCTACATTCCCACCAACCAGCGGGTGGCGATTCCCAACTACGCCCGGGGATGTCCCTTCACCTGCTCGTTCTGCTCCCAGTGGAAGTTCTGGCGCACGTATCGCACGCGCGATCCGAAGGCCTTCGTGGACGAGATCGAGACCCTGGTGAAGGAGCACGACGTGGGCTTCTTCATCCTGGCCGACGAGGAACCCACCATCAATCGCGAGAAGTTCATCGCCCTGTGCGAGGAACTCATCGAGCGGGACCTGGGCGTGCACTGGGGCATCAACACGCGGGTGACGGACATTCTCCGCGACGAGGACGTGCTGCCCCTCTACCGGAAGGCGGGACTGATCCACGTGTCGCTGGGCACCGAGGCTTCGGCCCAGCTCAACCTGGAGCGATTCCGGAAGGAGACCACCATCGCCCAGAACAAGAAAGCGATCCAGCTCCTGAAGCAGCACGGGATCGTGGCCGAGGCCCAGTTCATCATCGGCATGGAGAACGAGACCGCCGAGACCATCGAGGACACCTTCCGGTGGGCCATGGACTGGGGCGCCGACATGGTGAACTGGAACATGTACACGCCCTGGCCCTTCTCCGACCTCTTCGAGGATCTGGGCGACAAAGTGGAGGTGCGGGACTACGCCCGGTACAACTTCGTCACCCCCATCATGAAGCCCGAGTCCATGACCCGGGGCGAGGTCCTGGCCGGGGTCATGAAGAACTACCGGCGGTTCTACATGCGGAAGAGCTTCCTCAGCTACCCGTGGATCAAGGACCGGTACAAGAGGAAGTACATGATGGGCTGTCTGAAGGCCTTCCTGAAGTCGAGCTTCGAGCGGCGGTTCTACGACCTGGGCCGGGTGGGCTTCGTGGGCCAGAAGAACGTCGACTTCAAGTTCGACGCCTCGAAGGTGCTCTCGGCCGAGGAACTGGCCGACGCCGAGAAGCGCCGGCCCAAGGTGGGCAGCATGTACCACAAGAAGCCGGCCGCGAACGGCGCGTCCAACGGCGCATCGGCGGCCGGCGTGTCGGCGTGCGGCGGAGGGCCGGCCACCGGCACCTCCCTGCCCCTGGTCAACGGCACCGGGCGCGTCGAGGCGGAGGCCAACGGCACGGGCGGGCACCGCCCCAACGGCGCCGACCTGAACCGGGTCACGGTCCAGATGGACCGCCATGCGGCTCCGGCGCCCCGCAACCGGGTGGCCGAGGCCGTGGACGAGTTCGATCCGGTGCAACTCCTGGGCGAAGACCGCATCGACGAATTCCTGGATCCCCGGGGATTCGCCCGTCAGCGCGCCCGGGCCAAGCGGCAGTCGGCGCTGCTCCACACCATGGACGACGGCGAATGATCCTGCCCGTGGCCGGACGGCCCGGCGTCGGACCTCCGTCCGGGGGCGCCGACCTGGATCGGGACGAGCTCTTCGCGCGCATGGAGCGGCATACCACCACGCTCCCGCGCTACACCAGCTACCCCACCGTGCCCTTCTGGGACTCCGGGTTCGGCGAGGCCGACTACGTGGAGGCCCTGGACGAGGCCGGGACGACGCCCGAACGGCCCCTGTCGGTCTACGTCCACCTGCCGTTCTGCGGCAAGCGCTGCTACTACTGCGGCTGCAACGCGGTGGCGGGGCATCGCACCGAGACGGTGGACCGGTACCTGGAGCGGCTGTCGTGGGAGATCGAGGGCGTCGTAGACCGCATCGGCGCGCACCGATCGGTCACCCAGCTCCACTGGGGCGGCGGGACGCCGAACTTCCTCACCGACGAACAGACGGTGCGGCTCTTCGGGATGCTGGCCCGGGCGTTCCACCTCGAGGCCGACGCCGAGATCAGCATCGAGATGGACCCCCGGGTCGCCACGCCGTCCCAGCCGCCGTTGCTCAAGGCGCTGGGCTTCAACCGCCTCAGCATGGGCGTCCAGGACTTCGACGCCCGGGTGCAGGCGGCCATCGGCCGCATCCAACCCGAGTCCGACACGGTGTCGCTCCTGGACGGGGCTCGGGCCGCCGGGTTCGAGAGCGTCAATTTCGACCTGGTGTACGGCCTGCCCTACCAGACCCCCGAGAGCTTCGGGCGCACGCTCCGGCGCGTGGTGGAGCTGGCCCCCGACCGGGTGGCCACCTTCAGCTACGCCCACCTGCCCCATCTGCGCCGGATCCAGCAGGCCGTGGACGCCACGGGGCTCCCCGAGCCCCGGGCCAAGCTCGAGCTGTTCCTCGACACCGTCGATGCCTTCGAGGCCGCCGGCTACCAGTGGATCGGCTTCGACCACTTCGCCCATCCCGACGACGAGTTGTCGGTGGCGGCCCGGGAGCGGCGGCTGCTGCGCAATTTCATGGGCTACACGACCCATGCCGCACCCGACCAGGTGGCCTTCGGCATGAGCGGAATCGGTTGCATCGCCGGGCGGTTCGTGCAGAACGACGCGGGTCTCAAGAGCTGGGAGGAGTCCCTCGAAGCCGGCCACTTCCCCGTGGTGCGGGGACATCGGCTGAGTGACGACGACCGCCTGCGGTCCCACGTGATCCAGCATCTGATGTGCAACCTCGAGCTCCCCGACGATCTCACGGTGGATTCGTTCGGCGGCACGCTCCAGGAGCTTCTCGGCCCCGACCTCCCGGGCCTCGAGCCCTACGTGGACGAGGGCTTCCTCCACCGCACGTCCCGGGGATGGGAGGTCACCACCACGGGCCGATTCTTCCTGCGCAACGTGGCGTCGACCTTCGATCCGTACCTGGTTCGGGCCGCCGAGCGACCCATGTTCTCCAGCACCGTATAGGACTCCGGGAGGACCCATGTCGAGCCGCCGCGACGTCGTCGTCATCGGGGCCGGAATCGCCGGCCTGGCCTGCGCCCACCGCCTGCACCGGGAGGGGGTCGACGTCGAGGTGATCGAGGGGGGCGACCGGGTGGGGGGATCGCTCCGGAGCGAGCGCATCGACGGCCACGTCGTGGACCTGGGTCCCCAGACCGTCATGAGCCGCGACCCCGAACTCTTCGGGCAGCTCACCGAACTCGGACTCGACGACGCCCTGACCGTGGCGGGGAGCGGGGGCAAGAAGCGGTTCATCGTGGTCGACGGTCGACCTGTGGCGCTCCCCGGCGGTCCCGTGAGCCTGCTCACGACCCGGTCTCTCACCTGGCGCGGAAAGCTCCGACTCCTCAAGGAGCCCCTGGCCCCTCCGGGGCCGGGCGGCGACGAGAGTGCGGACGCCTTCGTGCGCCGGCGCCTGGGTCCCGAGGTGGCGGAGCGCATGCTCGACCCCTTCGTCAGCGGGGTGCATGCGGGCGATCCCGACACCCTCTCCATGCGGGCTGCCTTTCCGTCCCTTCTCGAGGCGGAGCGGGCCCACGGGAGCCTGGCCCGGTGGGCCCTCGACCGCTTCCACGAAGGGATCCGCCAGAGGAAGCGCGCCAAGGCCGAAGGTCGACCGTCGCCGAAACGGGGGCGCACGCCGTCCAGGTTGTTCAGTTTCTCCGAGGGTCTGGAGATGTGGCCCCGGGCCCTGGCCCGGGCCCTGGGGTCGGACCGGGTCCGCACCGGGACCCGGGCCACCATGATCCAGCCCGGAGCCCAGGGGGGATGGGTCGTGGGGGTGGGCAACGACGTGATCACCGCCGAGTCGGTGGTCCTGGCCGTGCCGGCGCCGGCGGCGGCGGAACTGGTCGACGGCATCTCCACCGGTGGCGCCCGGGTGCTCCGGGACGTGCCCTACAGCCCGGTGACCACGGTCCATCTCACCTACCCCCGGAACGCGGTGCCCCATCGCCTCGACGGATTCGGCATGCTGATCCCGTCCAGGGAACGGCGTCCGGTGCTGGGCATTCTGTGGATCAGCTCGCTCTTCCCCGGGCGGGCGTCCAGCGACGTGGTCCAGACGACGTCGTTCGTGGGCGGCGCGCGGTTCCCCGAGCTGGCGGGTCTGCCCGAGTCGGAACTGGTGGACCTGGTCCACGGCGAACACGCCCGGATCCTGGGCGCCGCCGCCGAGCCCGGGCTCCGATACGTGGCGCGCTGGACCCACGCGATTCCCCGCATGGAGTTCGGCCACGTGGATCGGCTGGCCACCCTCGAGCGCATGGAGCGGCTCAATCCGGGCATCCACCTGGCGGGAAGCTACGCGGGCAGCGGTCCTTCGGTGCCGGCGTGTTGGGCCCGGGGTCGCGGGGTGGCGGAGCGGATTCTCGAAACCCGCGCGGCGCCCACTACTCGGCGAGAAACGCCTCGATAGCTTCGGCGATCTCTCCCGGGGCGTCCTCCTGGATGAAGTGCTTCGCCTCGAGGCGGCACACCGTCACGTCGTCGAAGACGGCGCGAAACCGGTCCATGGTGGAGGGGGGAAAGAGGGGGTCCCGGGTGCCCCAGGTCAGGAGCAGGGGGACGTCGGAGAGGTGGGCGGCCACGTCGTCTTCCAGATCCGAGAACCACGCCCGGGCGGCGGTGACCTGCCGGGGGAACTCGGCCACGCCCTCCCGTCCCAGCGCTTCCGACTGGGCTCCCCGATACTGGGCCAGGACCTCGGGAGCCAGGGGGTGGAGCACGCCCAGGGGCATGAGCCGGTCCACGAAGAGGTTGTGGCTCCGGAGCAGCGACTGGGCCGGGGCGCTGCCCATGACGTATCCGAAGGCGTTCATGGCCCGGCCCCGTGCCGGCCAGAACCAGGTGTTGCCCATGACCAGCGCCCGGATCCGAGGCCGCTCGTCCACGGCGACCCGCAGGCCGATGGGGCCGCCCCAGTCCTGCCCCATGACCGTGAGGCCCTGGAGGTCGAGATGCCGGATCAGGTCGCCCACGACCCCCGCGTGCTCGCCGGGGGTGTAGCCGTAGTTCGACGGCCGTGCCGACAGCCCGAACCCGGGCAGGTCCGGGGCGATGCAGCGGAACCGCTTCCTGAGGCGAATGACGATGCCCCGGTAGAGGAAGCTCCAGGTGGGGTTGCCGTGGAGAAAGAGGATCGGCGGCCCCTCCCCTTCGTCCAGGTAGTGGATCGATCCGGTGTCGTGGTCGAACCAGTGGCGCTCGAAGGGATAGAGCGAGGCGTCGGGCACGAAGGGGTCTTCGAACACCGCCGCTACAGCCGGGGCAGGTCGCGCACGGTGCGTGCCGACGCGGCGTCGCCGGTATTCAGGGTGCCCGCCGGCTCGAAGAGGACGATGTGGCACTCGGCGTCGGCCACGGGGCGGTGTCGCACGCCCCGGGGCACCACGCAGAAATCGCCCTCGCCCATCTCCCGCACGCCGTCTTCGAATTCCAGGCGCATGCGCCCCTTCACCACGTAGAAGGCTTCGTCCTCGTGGGCGTGGGCGTGCCAGTCGAAGGCCCCCTCGATGCGGGCGAGTTTGACGTGCTGCCCGTTGAGTTCGGCGGCCAGATGGGGCCGCCAGTGCCCGTCGACCCGGGCGAACGCGTCCGGCAGGTTCAGCACCCGGGGCGGGGACACGGAGTTCACACCGTGGCCAGTCGACGCGACGCCACGGGTTCCAGGGGGCGGCCCGGCTCCCACGAGGTCACGTACCCCGCCACGGCGCTGGCCGCCACCGAGTAGGGCGACACCAGGTAGAGCTGTCCCGGGCCCGAGCGGCCGGGGAAGTTCCGGTTCTGGGAGCTGACGCTCACCTGGTCGGCGTCCCGGGTCACTCCCGGGCCGGCGTTGATGCAGGCCCCACAGCCCGGTTCGATGAAGGTGGCGCCCATGCGCTCGAAGAGCTCCAGGTAGCCTTGCGCCCGGCAGTACTCCCGGACCTCGATGGAGCCGCACTGGATGAAACACTCCACGTCGGGGTGGACCTTGAGTCCCTGGGCATGGGCATCCCGGAAGACCCGGGCGTACATGTCCATGTCCTCCTTCTTGCCCGCCGTGCACGATCCGGCGTAGGCGATCTCGATCCGGACGGGGGACTCTTCCAGTTCCCGCACCAGCACGCCGTTGCCCGGATCCCCGGGAAGGGCGGCCATGGGCTCCACCGACGAGGCGTCGATCTCGATGACCTTCACGTAGTCGGCTCCGGGGTCGGACTGCATGCCCGCCACCAGGGCCTCGGCCCGGCTCCGGTCCATGCCCCGTTCGTCCACCAGGTAGTCCACGGTCTTCTCGTCGGCGGCGACGATCCCCGTGAAGGCGCCCACCTCGGCGGCCATGTTGGTCATGGTGGCGCGCTCGTCCACCGAGAGCGCTTCCACGGCGGGCCCGGCGTACTCGATGATCTGGCCGATGGCGTGGCCGTCCCGGATGTAGGGGTGCCGGAGGATCTCCAGCATGTAGTCCTTGGCCGTGACGTTGTCCCGGGGGGTGCCCGAGATCACCACCTTGAAGCTCTTCGGCACCCGGGCCCGGACGTCCCGGGTGATCCACGAGTTGAAGATGGCCGTGGTACCCACCCCGAAGGCCACGCACCCGATGGCGCCGGCGTGGGGCGTGTGGGAGTCCGACCCGATGATGAGCATCCCGGGCTCGGCATACTCCTCCAGGATCTTGGAGTGGCAGATGGCCTCCGACCCCATGACGTGGCCCTTCTGTTCGCCGTAGAGGGTGATGCCCTGGCGCTCGGCGAACTCCCGCTGCTTGACCTCGAGCTGGTTGGCCACGTCCAGCAGCCCCTGCTCGATGCGCTCCTGGCTCATGGCCTTGTGCAGGAACGTGAGGTGGTCCCGGAAGAAGAGCACCGAGTCCGGGTCCGACACCCGACCGTCGGACCCCACCTTCTGCTCGAAGAAGATGGCGCTCATGGGCGTGACGTACTCGTGGCTGAAGCGCACGTCGGTGCGGAAGAACCCGGCCTCCCCGGGTTCCACCCACCCCACGCCCACGGCGTCGGTGGCGGCGTCCACCACCCAGTGACGGGCGAAGATCTTCTCGGCCACGGTCATGGGGCGGTCGCCGGCCTCGGGCGCCGCCGACGCCGGGGCCGGCAGGGTCACCTTGCCCTGGAGACGGGCCACGTTGAACTCGAAGAGACCGCCGTACTCGATGATCTGACGGGTGATCTCGTCCTTCCCGTCGGTGAACACCGAGAGGGGAATGTCCTCGCCGCTCCGGATCCGCTCGATCACGCCGAAGTCGGTGGTGGTGAGCATGCCCAGGTTCTGGCAGTTCTCGTTGTAGATCCGCTCGATGCTCTCGCCCACCACCACCTGGATTCCCGCCATGAGCTCGGCGTAGGGCGACTGCTCCCGGCTGCTCCCCTTGCCCCGGCGCTTGCCCGCCACGGAGCAGACGAAGCCGCCGTTCTTCACCGACCCCCGGGTCACGGGGGACTCGGCCTCGCCCGTGTCCGGGTTCCGGGCCCGGAGTCCCAGGTAGGGAAACTCGCCCAGGGTCTCGTCGAAGAAGTAGCAGATGTAGGCCGGGGTGATCTCGTCGGTGGAGATCTGATCCCTCAGCCGCGTCCGCAACGCATCGGTGAGTTCGAGATCACGACCCTCGTCGAGCTGGGCCCGCATGAGCTCGGCGTCGTCCACGAGGAAGAGGATGCGCCCGTCGAAGCGGAGCGTATCGGGGCGTTTCGCGACGGGGCGCCGGGTCAGGTCGTCCATGGGCAGGGCGGGTGCGACGGGAACGAAGGGGGGATCCGAAAGATGCGAGATCGGCGCCGGGCGGCACAAGGAAGCGGCCCCGCGGCCCGGACGGGCAACCCGGAGGCGCGGGGGCCGCGTCCCACGTCGGCGAAGGGGCGTCGGAGGGGCCGACGCCTCGACTCGAATCGAAGGAGGCGACCGTGGGCGTTCATCGGCGGGTGGCGGGGGCGGGATGGATCATGCTTCTGGTGGCGGCGGTCCCGGTCGGGGGTCAGGAGCTTCCGGCTCGGGATCGGGTGCTGGAGCCCGAGATCGACGACCTGTACACGGTGGGGTCGTTCGACGGCGAGCTCTGGGAGACCTTCGGCACCGTGACCCAGGTGGCCTTCGACGGCGCGGGCAACCTGTACGTCCTGGATCGCGACAACCACCGGGTCGTGGTGGTGGACCCGGCGGGCCGGTTTCTCCGGGAATTCGGCCAGGAAGGGGAGGGACCCGGCGAGTGGCGGTCCCCCGGCTCCATGGCCGTCCTGAGCGACGGCCGCGTCGTCCTCGCCGATGCGGGTCACCGGGCCTACCAGATCTACGGGCCCGACGGCGCCTACGAGCGCTCCGTGCCGTTCGAGCAGACCGGGGGCGTGGTGATCATGGGACGGCTCTGGCCCGCCCCCGACGATGCGTCCCTGCTCACGGCCATGGCGGGCACGGTGCGCATCTCCATCTCGGCGGGAACCGGGGCCGACATGCCCCAGGGGCGGCCGATCCGGCGCATCGACCTCGCCGACGGCTCCACAGAACTGATCTACGATGCCTGGCGGCCGCCGGCCGAGGAGGGGGCGACCCCCCGGATCCGGACCGAGGGCGGCGCCATCTCGTTTTCGGCCCTGGGTTCGGGCCCTCGGATCTTCGAGCCCGCCCTCCTCGTGGGGGTCCTCCCCGACGGTGGCGTGGCCGTGGTGGACTCCAGCACCTACATCGTGAAGATCGTGGGGCCCGACGGGCGGGTACGTCGTCGGGTGACCCGGCCCTCCATGCGTCCCGTCGAGGTGACGCCGCGGATCGAGGAACGGGAGCGTCAGCGTCGCATCGAAGAGGTCGAGACGGGGGAGGGACCCCAGATGCGCATGGTGCTGCGGGGCGCCGGTGGGCAGGACATGTCGCCGTCGGCGGAGCAGATGCGCCAGATGCAGGTCGATCGGATCCGGGAGCAGGGCTTCTATCCCGAGATTCCCGCCATCGCCGCCCTCGGGGCCGCCCCCACGGGCACCCTGTGGATTCGCCGGGATTCGGACGAGCGGCCGGTGCCCGGACCGGTGGACCTGGTGGGAGCCGACGGCGCCTACCTGGGGACGCTGGCGTCCGGTACGCTTCCGATCCCCGCGGCGTTCGGGCCCGACGGGTTGGTGGCGTTCATCGCCCGGGACGAATACGACGTTCCCTCGGTCCGGGTGTCCCGATTGCCCGAAGCGATCCGCTGAGGCTCTCGCACGGCCCCCGGACGGGAGTTCCGGGGGCCGTGTCACACCTGCGGGGACTTCCACGTACTCCTGGGGCGACGACGCGGGGTCCGGACCGGTGCGTTCCTTGACGGCGGGTGCCCCGCGCCCCCAATTCCTCCGTTCTCGTTCCGACGTAGTGCCGGAGTCCATGGTAAGGAGATCACGTGGCTGATCCCATCGACATCGAAGTCCAGAAGCACGGCGCCGACTCCATTCAGAGGGAGCTCTTCGGCACACGGCTGGGGTTCATCCTGGCGGCGGTGGGAAGCGCCGTCGGGTTGGGCAACATGTGGCGCTTTCCCTATCGGGTGGCCGAGGGCGGAGGTGCGGCGTTCGTCACCCTCTACGTCCTCCTCACCCTGATGCTCGGCATCCCCCTGATGCTGTGCGAATTTTCGGTGGGACGGCGCACCCGACTGTCGCCCATCGGCGCCATGCGGCGGGAGGGGGGCGGCGCCTGGCCCCTGGTGGGATTCCTGGGCGTGCTCACGGGCTTCCTGATCCTGTCGTACTACTCGGTGATCGCCGGGTGGGTGGTGCGGTACGGCATCGAGGGCATTCTCCAGGGCTTCGCCGCCGATCCCGGCGCCCACTTCAACGAGATCACCACGGGCTTCGCCCCGATTCTCTACCACATCGCCTTCATGGTGGTGACCATCACCATCGTGAGCGTGGGGGTGGAGAAGGGCATCGAGAAGGCCTCGCTGATCCTCATGCCGGTGCTGTTCACCATCGTCATCGGGCTGGCGGTGTGGGCGGCCACCCTGGTGGGCTCGGGAGAGGGGTACGCCTTCTACCTGGCACCATCGTTCGAGGAACTCCTCAATCCCACGACCCTGGCCGAGGCCGGGGGACAGGCGTTCTTCTCGTTGAGTCTGGGCATGGGCGCCATGCTCACCTTCGCGTCGTACCTCTCGCGGCATGAAAACCTGAACCGCGAAGCCACCACCATCGCCTTCTCCGACTTCGGCGTCGCCTTCACGGCGGGGCTCGTGGTCTTCCCGGTCATCGCGGCCCTGGGGCTCCAGAGCCAGGTGAGTGCCAGCACGGTGGGCGCCCTCTTCATCGCCCTCCCCGGGGCCTTCGTGGAGATGGGCACCGTGGGCCGGGTCGTGGGCATCGCCTTCTTCTTCGCCCTCACGGTGGGGGCGGTGACGTCGGCCGTGTCGCTGCTGGAGGTGGTGACGGCGTCCATGATCGACGAGTTCAAGATCACCCGCCGGCCCGCGGCCATCGGCGCCGGGGTGCTGATCCTGCTGGTGGGCCTCATCCCGGCGACGTCTCTCGACGCCCTGGGCGTCATCGACTCCATCACCGAGTGGTTCCTCGCCGTGGGTGCGCTCTGCATGACGTTGTTCGTCGGATGGCGCATGCGGGACCCGGTCTCGGAGATGCTCGACGGCGGGTCGGGATTCTTCGCCGCCGTGGTGCCCACCATGATGATCTTCGTGAAGTTCGTCATGCCGCCCATCATCGCCTTCGTGGTGTTCTGGTCGGGGCGCAACGCGTTCAACACGCTCCTCACCACCTTCGGCGGCGGCGGCTGAGTTCCGCCCCGCCGGCGCACGGGGTCCCGGGAGGGGCCGGCTCTCCCCCGGGGGGCCGGCCCTTCGTCGTTTTCGAGCCGGCCGAGCCGTGGGGGCACTCGGCCCGGGGGTTCGGGGGTATGGTGCCTTCATGGAAGCGACCCCACCCGGGAGGACGAGCGTGTTCGGACGGTTGAATGGGCGGCGGCGGGGATGGGCCGCCGCGGTGGTGATGGCCCTGGCGGCCTGCGGAGGCGACGCCGATCCCGGGGCCGGGGACGGCAGCCCGGATCCCGAGGCCGGTGCGGCGTTGCGGGTGGCCCTCCTCACCTCGGGCCCGGTGAGCGACGCCGGGTGGTACGCCGGAGCCTACGAGGGACTGCTCCTCATCGGGGACTCCCTGGGGGCCGAGGTCAGCCATCAACAGACCCGCACGCCCACCGAGTTCGACGAGGCGTTCCTCGCCTACGGGGCCGAGGGGTACGACCTGGTCTTCGCCCACGGCTTCGAGTACCAGGACGCCGCCATGCGGGCGGGCCCCCGCTTTCCCGACATGACCATCGTGGTGAGCGGCGGTGGTCGGGTGGGCGACAACGTGGCCCCCCTGATCTTCACCCTGGAAGAGGCGAGCTACCTGGCGGGAATGGCCGCCGGCGGCGTCACCCGGAGCGGGGTCGTGGGCATGGTGGGCGGCGTGGAGATCCCGCCGGTCCAGGGCACCTTCCGCGCCTTCGAGGCGGGGGTGCGAGCCGTGCGGCCCGACGCCACGATCCTCGAGGCGTTCATCGGGAACTGGGACGACGTGGCGGCAGCCAAGGAGGCGGCGGTGGCCCAGATCGGGCGGGGCGCCGACGTCCTGATCCACAACACCGATGCGGCGTCGTTCGGCGTGTTCCAGGCGGCCCGCGAGGCCACCGAGGGCGGTGCCGAGACCTGGGTCCTGGGCATGAACCGGGACCAGAACGACATCGCCCCGGACGTGACCCTGGGCAGTGCGGTGATCCGGATCCCCGAGGCCTTCCTCGAGGTGGCCCGACGCCTCCTGGCCGGCGATCTGGGCGGGGCGCCGGTCTACGAGGGCACGTCCGAGGACGTGGTGGACTTCGTGGCCAACCCCGCCACCGAGGCCCGCTACCCCGACGGGCTGCTCCAGCGCATCCGAGCCGCCGGCGACTCCATCCGGGCCGGAACGCTGGAGGTGCCCCGGGTGCCCTTCGTGGACGGGGAGACGGGCTGACCACCGGGCACGTCCCGGGCCCCGACGCTCCCCGGGTCTCGATCCGGGGACTGTCGAAACGCTACGGGTCCGTCGTGGCGCTGGACGACGCCCGACTCGACGCGTGGGCGGGGGAAGTGCATGCGGTGCTTGGAGAGAATGGGGCCGGGAAGACCACCCTGCTCTCGGCCCTGGCCGGCCTGGTCCACCCCGACCAGGGCACCCTCCGGATCGACGGCCGTGAGGTGCGCCTCACCACCCCCCGCCGGGCGTGGCACGAAGGAATCGGCATGGTGCACCAGCACTTCGCCCTGGTCGACGCCATGACGGTGCTGGACAACCTGGCGCTGGGCCGGCGGCGGGGTGGAGGCTTCCGTCTCGATCGACCGGGCCTCGCCCGGGAAGCGCGGGAGTTGGGACTCCGCGTGGGCCTGGACGTGCCCCTGGACGCCCCCGTGGGGTCGCTGGGCGTGGGGGAGCGCCAGCGGGTCGAGATTCTGAAGGTGCTGCTCCGGGACCCGTCGGTGCTGGTCCTGGACGAACCCACCGCGGTGCTCGCCCCCGCCGAGGTCGACGGCCTGCTGGAACTGATCCGGCGCCTCGCCCTCGAGGGTCGGGCCGTGCTCCTGGTGGCCCACAAGCTCGACGAGGTGTTGGCCGTGGCCCACCGGGTCACCGTGCTCCGCCGTGGCCGCACCGTCCTGGAGGCACCCCGGGAGGAGGTGGACGAAGGGATCCTGGCCCGGGCCATGGTGGGGGCCGAGCCCGAGCCTCTGGCACGCCGTCCCGGGCCCCCGTCGGACCGACCTCCCGTGGTGCGCTTGCGGGGGGTGCGGGTGGGTCAACGCCTTCGGGGCGTCGACCTGGAGGTGCGCGCCGGTGAGATCGTGGGGATCGCCGGGGTCGAGGGGAACGGGCAGCGGGAGCTGGCCCGGGTGCTGGCGGGGCGACGGGATCCACACGAGGGGTCGGTCCATGGGCCCGACGATCCGGCCTTCATTCCCCAGGATCGTCGCCGGGAGGGGCTGGTGGAGGGCTTCTCCCTGACGGAAAACCTGGCCCTGGGCCTCCACGACGACCCGACGTGGCGCCGGGGCCCGTGGCTGCGATGGTCGGCCCTGCGGGCGCGTACGGCCGACGTCATGGACACCTTCGGGATTCGGGCCCAGGGGCCCCGGGCCCGGGCCTCGAGCCTGTCGGGGGGCAACCAGCAGCGGCTCGTGGTGGCCCGGGAACTCCAGGGGCGCCCCCGGCTCATCGTGGCCGAGAATCCCACCCGGGGGCTCGACGTCGCCGGAGCCGCCTTCGTCCATCGCACCCTTCTGGACCGGGTGGCGGGCGACGATCCCGCTGCCGTGGTTCTCCTGTCCACCGACCTCGACGAGGTGCTGGCTCTCGCCGACCGGGTGCTTGTAGTGGTGCGGGGACGGCTGCACCCCGTGCCCCCGGAGCGGCAGACCCGGGAGGGCGTGGGCGCCCTCATGCTGTCCGGTGGGGGAGTCGGCCCGTGAGCGGCCGCGCTCTTCCCCTGGTCTCGGCTCTGGCGGCCCTGGCCCTCACCCTGGCCCTGGCGGCCGCGGCCCTGGCCCTGGGCGGCTACCCTCCGGGCGAGGCCTTCGGGGCCCTGCTCCGCGGCGCCCTGGGATCGCCCCAGGCGGTGGTGTCCATCACCCTGGTGCGCACCGTGCCGCTCCTTCTCACGGGGTTGGCCGTGGCCCTGGCGTTCCGGGCCGGCGTCTGGAACATCGGTGCCGAAGGCCAGCTCTATGCCGGGGCCGTGGCTGCCGTCTGGGTGGGACTCCACGCCGGGGCCCTCCCGGGTTGGCTTGCCGTGCCGGCGGTCCTCACGGCTTCGGTGACGGCCGGGGCCGCCTGGGCCGCCGTTCCGGCTCTGATGAAGCTCCGCCTGGGCGTGGGTGAGGTCATCACCACCCTCCTCCTCAACTTCGTGGCCATCGACCTCGCCGCCTGGTTGGTCCACGGTCCCCTCCAGGAGCCCCGGGGGGTGTTTCCCCAGACCGAGTCCATCGCCGAAGCCGCCCGGCTTCCCCTGCTGATTCCCGACTCCCGGCTCCACGCCGGGTTCGCCGTGGCGGTGGTCCTCGCCGCCGTGCTCGCCCTCCTCCTCCGGTACTCCCGCGTGGGGTTCTCCGTCCGTGCCGTGGGCGCGTCGCCGCCGGCGGCCCGGTCGGCGGGGCGCATGCCCGTGGGTCGGGTGGTGGCCGGGGCCTTCCTGGTGAGCGGGGCCCTGGCCGGGCTCGCCGGCGGGGTGGAGGTGGCCGGGGTCACCTACGCCCTGTACGAAAACCTCTCGCCGGGCCACGGCTACACGGCCATCGCCGTGGCTCTCCTGGCCGGGCTCCACCCGGTGGGCGTGGTGGGCACGGCCGTTCTCTTCGGCGTCCTGGAGGGCGGCGCGTCGGCCATGCAGCGTTCGGCGGGGGTGCCGGCGGCGTGGGTCGACGGCATCCAGGCGCTGGTGATCCTCAGCGTCCTGGTCGTGGACCGGGTGGCCCGCCGGATCCTCGTGGCGAGGGGGGGGCGTGGCTGACGCCGCCGTGCTCACGGCCTTCCTGGAGGCGTCGGTCCGCCTGGGCGTTCCCCTGGCGCTGGCGGCGCTGGGCGAGACCCTGTCGGAGCGGTCCGGGGTCATCAACATCGGCCTGGAGGGGTCCATCATCGCCGGCGCCCTGGGCGGCGCCCTGGGCGCCCTGGCCACGGGGTCGGCGGGGGTGGGGGTCGTGGCGGGCGCCGCCGCGGGATTGGCGGTGGCGCTGGTCTTCGCCCTCTTCGTGGTCCTCCTGAACACCGACCAGATCATCACGGGCACCGCCGTCACCCTGGCGGGCCTGGGCTTCACCGCCGTGGTCTACCAGTCCCGGTTCGGCACCACCGGCACGGCCCTCACCCTCCCCACCCTGGACCCGTGGCCCGTGCCCCTCCTGGCCGACCTTCCGGGGGTGGGCACCGCCCTCTTCGCCCAGGCCCCCACCACCTATCTGGCCTACCTCCTGGCGCCTCTCCTCTGGTGGCTCCTCTTCCGCACCGAGTGGGGCCTGGAGATCCGGGCGGCGGGCGAAGACCCCGATGCCGCCGCGGCGGCCGGAGTGCGGGTGCGGACCCTCCGGGTGGTGACCTGCCTGGCGGCCGGAGCCCTGGCGGGAGTGGCCGGCGCCCATCTGGCCCTGGCCCACACCGGCACGTTCTCCGAAGGCATGAGCGCGGGGAAGGGATTCATCGCCATCGCCGTGGTGGTGTTGGGCCGATGGAATCCCCTGCTGGTGCTGATGGCGGCCCTCTTCTTCGGTGCGGCCTCGGCCCTCCAGTTCGCGCTCCAGACTCTGGGGTTCGACGTCGGCTACCAGCTCTTCCTGGCCTTCCCCTATGTGCTCACCCTCCTGGCGCTGGCCGGGTGGGTCGGTCGAGCGCGAGCCCCGGCGGCGCTGGCATTACCCTGGCCCCGCGACGGGGCATGACCTCATACTGGCCCCGGGCCGCAACCCTCCGGCGGCTCGGTGCATCAGACTCAGAGGCAGGGTGACATCAGGAGGCCGACGGCGACGGGCGCCGCCGGATCGAATCGATGGGGGGGCCGCGGCCCCGACGGAGCGAGGTGGAGCATGGGACGCTTGGGAACCGACGTAGTGGCGCTGGCGTGCATCGCCGGCGGAGCGCTGGTGGGAGCGGGAGTGAGTGCGGGAGTCATGGCCCGGGCCGACGGGGCCCGACACGAGGTCCACGTCTCGTGCGCCACCTCCACCTCCCACGTGGTGATCCGCATGGGCGAGGGAGACACCTCCAAGGACAACGTCCGGGTGATCTCGTCCCGTCCCTGCGGCACGGCGGTGCAGGTCGACGTGAAGGAGCTCCAGGAGCGGGTCGAGGTGGCCCGGGTGCGCATGGAGCGGGCCCGTCGGTCGGCCGAGGTGGCCCGGGTCCAGGCCGACGAGGTCCAGGTCCGGGCGGAGCGGCTCCGGGCCTCCATGGACGAGATGCGATTCCCCAGTGACGAGGTCCGGGCCGCCGCCGATGCGGCACGAGAGGCCGCCACCACGGCCCGTCTCCAGGCCATGGAGCGCCAGCTCGCCGCCGCCGCCGAGCGGTTGCGTGAGGTGGGGGCCGACGATGCCGCCCTGAAGGAAGCCCTGGACCGGCTCCGGGCGGAGCAGGAGCGGGTGGTCCGCATCACCGTTCCGGACCCGGGCGGCAACCACTGAGGCCGTTCTCGATCCGGGAACGCCCGCGCCCCGGGCGGCTGTCGTGGCCGCCCGGGGCGCGGTGCGTCCGGAGGTGGCTCAGCGCGGCTCGTCGGCCCGGTAGATGGTGAACGTGGCCCCTGCCGGATCGGCCACGAGGGCCAGGCGGCCCACGGGAATGGTCAGGGGAGCCACGGGCACCGACCCCCCGAGGTCCCGGGCTCGGGCCGCCACCGCATCCACGTCGTCCACCGCGAAGTAGACGTCCCAGTGGGGGGGCACCGCGTCGGGCACCTCCGGCGGCATGGCCATGATGCCCGCCACCCGTTCGCCGCCCACCATGGCCATCTCGTAGGTGCCCCGCCCACCGGTGTCGATGGTGCGGAACTGCCAGCCCAGCAGTTCGGCGAAGAAGTCCCGGGCCGCGTCGGGGTCCCGGGTCAACAACTCGTTCCACGTCATGCATCCCGGCGCATGGAATCGCTCCGCACCCACGTGCGTGCCGGCCTGCCACAGCGATACGGAACCGCCCGACGGGTCCTGGATCATGGACATGCGCCCCGAGTCCACCACGTCCATGGGCGGCAGGGGCACGGCCCCGCCCAGGGCCTCGACCCGGGCCACCACGGCGTCCACGTCGTCCACCAGGACGTACGAGACCCACCGACTCGGCACCCCCTGGGCCTTCATGCCCGGCGACATGGGCACCAGCCCGGCGACCCGGTCGCCGCCCAGGGTGAAGAGGGTGTAGTCCGACGCCGGATGGTCCGGGAGGGAGGCCGGCTCCCACCCGAACAGCCCGGCGTAGAACGCCTTGGACGCGTCCAGGTCCGGGCTCACAAGGTCGGTCCAGGTGAAGGTCCCGGGGGAGGGGGCGGAGGGGGTCATGGTGCCCCCCCGCCCAGTCCCACCGGCGCGCTTCGCACCGTTCCCGCCTTGTCGCTTGCCGCCACAACCCGGATCGTGGCGCCGGCCCCCGTGGCCCGGACCCGCCAGGTGGCCATGGCCGCCGCCGGCGCCACCCCGGGCAGGAAGGGCCCGGTCCCCGCCAGGTGTCCCACATTCACCCGGGCCGCCCCGGGGCCGTCCACCAGTTCCGCGCCGTCCAGCTCGAGGGTCAGGTAGACGGGGCGCACCACCGGATCCGACACGGGTCCGCCGTCCCGACCCGGAGTCCCCACGGCTCCTCGCCCCGTGAGGCTCGTGGGCTGGAAGCCCGTGTTCGTCACCCGGGCCTCCACCACGTACACGTCGCCCTCCCGGCGCACCACGGGCGCCTCCAGGGCCAGACGGGGCGCCTGTTCCGCCAGGTACAGAATCCATGGCAACTGGGGCGCCGTCTCCTCTTCCAGATGCTCCCGGGGCGGATTCTGGCCCCAGAAGCGGGTCTTCCACCCGCCCACCTCCACGGGCCCCAGGGTGGGGTGATCCAGGGGCGTCCACTCCACGAAGTAGCGGCCGCCGAGCTCCTCGTCGTCGTAGCGGAGTTCCTCGGCTTCGGTGATCTCGCCGTCGCCGTCGTAGTCCGTCACCCACATTTCGGGCCCCGGCGAGTACTCGGGCACCCATCCGATGACGCCCTGATCCCAGTACCCCCAACTGATGAGGGTACCGTAGCGATGTTCGGTGGGGTGGGTGGCCGACGGACGCACGGGGCGCCCGGTGGTGCGCGTGTACTCGGCTCCCAGATGCTCGATGAGGGCCAGGTCGTCGGTGGGAAAGAGGCTCGGCGCCGACGCCGAGGGCAGGCGGTAGACGAACCCTCCCGAGGTGTGGCCGTGAACGATGCCCGTGATGTTGGGGTGGTCCTGGATGAAGCGGACCGCGGCGTAGGTCTCGGGCTCCGACAGCGGAAACTCGCCGGCGCCGGGCTGGAGGTGCTCTCGCTCCCAGTTGCGGGGGTAGTTGCGGTTGAGGTCCAGGCCTCCGATGCCGTCTTCGTTGATGCGCCCGTCGCCGTCGTCGTCCACTCCCTCGCCCACGGTGGAATACCGCCTGGCTCCCGCCGGAACCGCGCCGTCGTCGGGCACCCGCACCAGGATCCGATCGTCGTCGGGATCGGCATACCACGGCCCCTCGGCGTCGGGCACCCGCATGATGGTGATCCAGCCGTCGCCGTTCAGGTCCTGGGGCGGGTCGTCGTCGGGGACTCCGTCGTCGTCGTCGTCCACCGGATGCACCGAACTCCGGAGGGGAATGTCCTCGCGGAGCACCAGGTCCGAGCCGTCGGGGTTGAACTTGGGACGGATGTAGAACACCCCCGTGTCCAGGAGCCGGGTCACCTGGGGGTCGCGTCCGTACCCGGTGAGGAGGTGGGCCAGAAGGTGGGTGGCCACCGCCGATCCCGTGAGTTCGGCGGCGTGGAGTCCCCCGTCGACGTAGAGGGCGGGCTTCTCGTGGGCGGGCCCCGTGGCCTGCTGGGTGAGGGTCGCCACCATGAGAGGCGCCCCCAGATAGCTGCGGCCGATCTCCTCGATGGTGATCAGGTCGGGGTAGAGCGCCGTGTACTCCAGCAGGATCTGGTTCGTCTCCGCCGCCGTGTAGTAGCGGTTCAGATCGATGCGCCCGTCGGCGTCGACCAGGGAGACGGCCTGGGCCGAGACGGGGATCGCCACGGCCAGGAGGAGGAACGAAACGGTGAGGTGACGACGGCGCACGGGGGACTCCGGAAGGGAGGGATTCGTGGCCATGGTCCGATGCCGGAGGCCGGGAGGCAAGGGCCGCCGACGCGGCCGTGGCCGGTTCGGGCGACGATCGTCGCCACGGTCGGTGGACCCACTCCTGCTTCCCACCTCTCGGAGTACGAACGTGTCACGCATGCGCTCGGGCCTCGCCGCCCTCGCCGGAATCCTCGCCGTGGCGGCCTTCGCGCCCATCACCGCCGCGGCCCAGCCCGTCACCCTCCGCATGGAGTTGGCGGTGGACGCGACCCGCTCCAACGGCCAGATCGTCTTCGACGGGATCCTGCGGACCGTGCAGGGATTGCCCCAGCAGCAGGACTGGGCGCCGGCCGTCGGCCGCCGGTTCTCCATCACCGTCCAGGAGGCGGCCATGCCTACCGGCGGCATCGCCCAGGCCCTCTCCGGGCTCCAGAAGGGGGGCGCGCTGGAGATCGACGGCGGGTGCCGCCAGTTGCTCCAGGGGCGGTTCCGGGGACTGACCGTACCGGGCAATCCCCGCCTCACCTTCCAGGCCGCCGACACCCGCATCGCGCCGACGCGGCGTCCCGCCCCCGATCCCTACCGGTGCTGAACGCGAGGGGCCGGCGTCAGGCCCCGGCCGCCTCGCTTCCCCCCGTGAGCATGCTCACCGTGGTCCCCACCACCAGCACCACGACGGCGCCGATGACGTTGTGCCACAGGAACGCGATGTGGGACTGGAAGAAGGTGAAGTAGGCCACCGAGCCCATGCCGCAGAGCAGGCCGATGCCCGATCCCCAGCCGTTGGTGCGGGGCACCATGGCCAGAAGGAAGACGCCCAGGATCGAGCCGTAGAAGAACGACCCGAAGCGGTTCACCACCTCGATGAGAGACCCCAGGGTGGCCGCGAACGTCGCCACCACGCAGGCGAACGCGCCCCAGAACAGCGTGGCCACCTTCGACACGTTGAGATAGTGGGCGTCGGTGGCCTCGGGGCGCACCCAACGGCGGTAGAAGTCGATGATGGTGGTGGTGGAGAGGGAGTTCAGCTCCGACGAGATCGACGACATGGCCGCGGCCATGATGGCGGCGATGAAGATGCCCGACAGTCCGATGGGCAGCTCGTTCAGGGCGAAGCGCGGAATGATGTAGTTCACGTCGCGACTCGATTCCCCCGTGACCGTTTCGGCCATGGCCAGGGCCTCGCCCCGGATCTCCTGCACCTGGGCTTCCCGCTCCAGGAACGTGCCCATGGCCGCGTCGGCCTCGGCGGCCTGGCCCGCGTCCCTCAGTCGGGTCACTTCCAGGGCCACCGCCTCCCGCTCGCTGAAGGCCTGCCCGTAGCGGGACTCCAGCTCGGCGTAGGCCGCCGGATCGGAGTCCCGTACCTGCGCCTCGTGATCCGGATTGAAGAGCAGGGGCGGGGTGACGAAGAGGTAGTAGACGAAGACGAGCACGCCCACCAGGAGCACCAACCCCTGCAGGGGGATCTTCCAGTAGGCGCTCATGAGGAGCGAGCTGCGGGCCTCGTCCACGTTCCGGGCCGCCAGATACCGCTGCACCTGGCTCTGGTCCGTACCGAAGTACGAGAGCATGAGGAACGTGCCCCCGAGAATGCCCGACCAGAAGGTGTACTGCTCGGTGAGGGTGAACGAGAAGTCGAAGATCTGGAGCCGCCCCGTGGAGCCGGCGATGCGGAGCGCCTCGTCGGGGCTCACGGGCATCTGGGCGAAGAGCACGAACAGGATGCCGATGAGGGCCAGGATGATGAGGATCATCTGCTTCACGTCGGCCCAGGTCACCGCCTGGATCCCGCCCAACATGGTGTAGGCCACCGTGGGCACGCCGATGACGGCCACCGACCACACCAGGGGCCAGCCGAAAATGGCCGAGAACACGACGCCCGGCGCCGCCAGGATCGTCCCCACCGACATGCCCCGGGACAGCAGGAAGAGGAAGCTGGTGGCCGAGCGAGTGCCCGGGCCGAAGCGCCGTTCCAGGTATTCGTAGGCCGTGTAGACCTTGGCGCCGTGGAGGAACGGCACCAGGGTCACGCCCAGGATCACCATGGCCAGGGGCAGTCCGAAGTAGAACTGCACGAAGCGCATGCCGTCGGTGGCGCCCTGCCCCGTGGTGCCGATCATGGTCACGGCCGAGAGCTGGGTGGCCATGACCGACAGGCCCAACGCCCACCACGGCAGCGACCGGTTGGCCAGGAAGTAGCCCTCGATCTTGTCGGTGCCCTTCGATCGCCGCACGCCGTCCACCAGCACGTACCCGATGTAGCCCACCACGATGAGCCAGTTGATGGGATGCATCAGAGGCCGTACCGGGACTGGAGGAGCCAGAGCACCGCGAGGGCCACGGCCTGCACCGCGAAGACCCGGATCAGGGTGCGGTGGAACCGGGCGCGGGACGCCGCCGGATCGACGGAAGCCGGGCCCGAGGAGGGTTCGGGATGTTCGGGAGGGATCGACATGGCGTTCGAAACTCCACGGGGGGCGGGGTTCGCGCAACCGAGTGCGCGGCCCCGCCCCCCGGGGTCATTCGCGGGTCGCGAGGCTCAGCTCGCGGCGAACTCGTGGAGCGCGAACGCCGCGCCCTGGGGATCCATGCACACGCAGATGCGGTCGCCTCCGGGCACCTCCATGGGGCCGGCCATGACCTGACCGCCCTCGCCCTTCACCGTCTCCACCGCCCCGTCGAGATCGGCGGTGTTGACGTAGTAGAGCCACGCCGACACCGGCATCTCGGGCGTCTTGGTCATCATGCCTCCGTCGTCCATGGGGGCCCCGGGACGCCGGAAGAGCTGGTAGATGCCCGCCTCGCCCATGTCCATGGCCACGCCCTTCTCCCACCCGAAGAGGTCGGAGTAGAAGGCAAAGGCCTTCTCGTAGTCGCCGCTCATGAGCTCGTGCCAGGACATCTCGCCGGGACTCGGCCGCCCTCCCTCGGGCATGTCGCCGGCCGGCGTGAAGGGGCAGAACACCGCGCCGAACGGATCGGCGAGCACGGCGAAGCGGCCCACCGTGGGGATGTCCTGGGGCGGCACGATGACGTTCCCCCCGAGCTCCTGCGCCCGGGCCACCGTGGCGTCGACGTCGGGGGTGGTGATGTAGGCGAGCCAGTGGGGCGGCGCTCCCTGGGCCTGGGCCTCGGGGGGGAGGGGCATGAGGCCCCCGATGGGGGTCTCTCCGGCGGTCCACATGTCGTAGGGGTCCTGGGCGCCCTCGAAGGGGGTCAGGGTCCACCCCACCACCTTGCCGTAGAAGTCCTTCGCCCCGTCGGTGTCGGTGGTCATGAGGTCGTACCAGACGTGACGGCCCTTCTGCACTTCGCTCATCCTCGTCCTCCCAGTCGTCGGTTCACGTGTGGTGCGCAGACCCCGCGTTGGGTCGCGCCGTGCAGGGGTTCGGCCCCCCGCGGGCCCGGCTCCTCCTGCCGGAGCCGTCAGCTTCCCGGCTGCTTGAACACCCCGTCCTTGCCGGCCACCCTCCGGGCCAGGGCGAGCTGGCCGCTGTGGTAGGCCTGATGGAACGCCAGGAGCGCCAGCAGACCTCCGAGGGTGGTGGTGCCGCCGAAGGGGTGGGGCAGTCCGTCCCGGGCCAGATCGGCGTCCGAGAGTCGGGCTACCGTGTCCAGACAGCGCTCCTTCGAGGCAAGAAACGCACCCCGCAGGGCCCCGAAGTCGAAGGCCTCGTCGGGCGAGAGCACCGGGTCGTTCCAGTTCCGGTCGAGCCCGGGGTCGGTCCACACCGGCTCGGCGCCCACGAGGGCCATCATCTGGTTCTGCACGTTGGTCAGGTGTCCCAGGATCCAGTTGGCGCAATTGCCTCCGGTGGTGGGACTGGCCAGGGACTCCTCCTGGGTCAGATCCCCGGTGTGGGCCTCCACCGAGCCGTACACCAGGTCGAACTGGGCACGCAGCATCTCCGTCGTCGTCGTCATTCGTCTTCGCTCCGTTCGAGATCCACTCGTGTGAAGTCGGCGATGGCCCGCATCACCGCCTGGAAGCCCGCCAGATCCCGGGCGTCGATGCGCCGATAGATGCCCTCTTCCATCCACTCCAGCCGCTCCCGGAGCTCGGTGGCGATCCGGCTTCCCTCGGGCGTCGTGGAGACGAGCACCGAACGGCGGTCGTCGGGATTGGGACTCCGGGCCACCAGTCCCCGCGCCTCGAGGCGATCGAGCATGCTCGTGAGGGTCGACGGCTTGTGGCCGAAGACCCGGGTCAGCCGGGAGATGGGGCAGGGGCCGTAGAGCGTCGTGTACGAGAGCAGGTGGCCTTCGCCGGGCTCCACCCCCCGGGACCGGGAGTCGGCCTCCATGTACTCGCCGAGCTGGCGCGTGGCCTTGTGCAGCGGCGAGACGAACTGGAGCGGCTTCGGTCGTTCGGTTCCGGATGCGGACATGAAACTACGATATCGGAAAGAACGATTTCGGACAATACGAACTCGCAACGCTTTCGTACCGAGGGTTGTACAGGTCTCCTAACACCTCCAGGTGTCAGGCGTTAGGGCGCCCGCCCCCACGGAACCTCGGGTTCGGGACCGGCGTAGTCGGTGGCCTCCGTCGCGCCGACGGTTCGGGCCGGGCCTGCTCCCCTCACTGCTCCACGGGCGACGCACATGGCGACCAACGCATTCCGTACCACCTCGGGGGCGGGACTCAGTCCCGGCCCCGCCGCCGCCGCAGAGGTCCACGCCGGACCCCCACCGCTGCGGCGCCTCTACGCGCTCCTGCTGCCCGAGCGGCAGGACATCTTCACGGTGCTCCTCTTCGCCGTCCTGGCGGGGGTGCTCTACCTCGCCACGCCCCTGGCCGTGGACGCCCTGGTCAACAGCCTCACCTTCGGCGCGGCGGAGGGGGTCTACGTCCAGGCCCTGGTCATCCTGGCCCTCGGGCTGTTCGGCTTCCTCTGTCTCCTGGGCCTGGTCAAAGCCGCCCAGTACTGGGTGACGGAGCTGATCCAGCAGCGCATGTTCGTGCGCCTCACGGCCGACCTCGCCTACCGGCTGCCCCGGGTGCGCATGGAGGCGCTGGATCAGAAGCTCGGACCCGACCTGGTCAACCGGTTCTTCGACGTGGTCACCGTGCAGAAGTCGGCGGCCCTCCTCCTCCTGGACGGGGTGAACCTGGTCCTCGGGGCGGCCATCGGCCTGGTGATCCTCGGGTTCTACCACCCCTTCCTCCTGGTCTTCGACCTCCTGCTCCTGGCCTACCTCGCCGTGATCCCCCTCACCCTGGGGCGCGGGGCGGTGGAGAGCGCCATCGAGGAGTCCTACGCGAAGCACGCCGTGGCTTCGTGGCTCGAGCAGGTCGCCATGTTTCCCTACGTCTTCAAGATGGACGGGGCCCCCCGCCTCGCCTGCGACCGGGCCAATGCCCTGGCCGAGACCTATCTCGACACGCGGAAGCGGCACTGGCGGATCGTCTTCCGGCAGATCGTGGCGTTTCTCAGCCTCCAGGCCGCGGCCTCGGCGGCGCTCCTGGGGCTGGGGGGCCTGCTGGTGCTCGAGGCCGAGCTCACCCTGGGGCAGTTGGTGGCCGCCGAGATCATCGTTTCGGCCATCGTGGCCAATCTGGCCTCTCTCGGGAAGCACGCCGAGGCGTTCTACGACGCCCTCGCCGCCGTGGACAAGATCGGCTACGTGGTGGATCTGCCCGTGGAGCGGGAGGGCGGCGATGCGGCCTCGGAGGGGGCGGGCGCCGGGGCCGAGGTGGAGGTGAGCGACCTGGGCTTCGGCTACGATCCGGCCCGGCCCGTTCTCCAGGGGGTCTCCCTGCGCCTCGAGCCGGGAGAGCGAGTGGCCCTGGTGGGTGCGGCGGGATACGGCACGTCGACGCTCATGGACATCCTCATGGGGATCCGACCGCCCCAGGAGGGCACGATCCGGGTGGACGGCATCGACGTCCGGGACTGGGACCTCCCCGAACTGCGGCGCACCGCGGTCCTGGTGCGCGGGCAGGACCTGGTGGAGACCACGATCTTCGAAAACGTGCGCTTCGGCCGGGAGTACATCTCCCGCCAGGACGTGCAACAGGCGCTGGAGGGCGTGGGACTCCTCCAGGACATCATGCGCCTGCCGGCGGGCCTCGACACCCCGCTCATGGTGGGGGGACGGCCGCTGTCGTCGTCCCAGCGGAGCCGCCTGATCCTGGCCCGGGCCATCGCGGGCCGGCCCCGCCTCCTGCTTCTGGACGAGAACCTGGAGAACCTGGAGCCCCAGACCTTCTCCGAGCTCACGGACTTCGTCTTCGACCGCGACCACGCGTGGACCCTGGTGGTGGCCACCCGGGACGTGGACGTGCTCCAGCGCTGCGACCGCAGCATCGACATGGCGAGCTTCGGACCCATGCGGACGGGAGTCACGGGATGAGCACGCACCGCAATCGGGCCGCCGAGGCCCTGCCCATGCTCGACCACCGGGCCGACTTCCCCAGCATGGACCGGGTGCAATCGCCCCCCATCGTCCGGAAGTTCGGGCGCATCGCCGCCGTGGTGTTCGTGTCGTACGTGCTGCTGATCCTCGTCCTCCCCTGGCAACAGTTCGTCCGGGGGTCGGGACGGGTCGTGGCCTTCGATCCCCTGGAGCGCCCCCAGGTCCTGGAAGCGCCCCTCTCGGGCCGTCTCGTGGTCTCCAACGTGGTGGAGGGCCAGCGGGTGGCGGCGGGCGACGTGCTCTTCGAGATGGCCGACAACGACCCCGAGCTCCGGGCCAATCTCGAGACCCAGCGGGTCGCCGCCGAGGCGAGGCTGGAGGCCGCCGCCCGGACGCTGTCCGGCCTGCGCTCCCAGCTCGCCCAGAAGCGGGAGGCCCTGCCCGAGGCCGTGGCCGCCGCCGAGCAGAAGCTCGACGCGGCGCGCTTCGCCGCCCGCACCGCCGCGCTCCAGTTCGAGCGGATCCAGGGGTTGTACGACAATCCTCTGGGCGGATTGGTGTCCCAGCGGGAGCTGGAGCTCGCCACCCTGGAGCGCGACCGCACGGCGGCGTCGCTGGCCCAGGCCGAGGCCGAGCGGCGCAAGGCGGAGCTCGATGGGCAGGCCGATCTGGAGAGCACCCGCGCTTCGGTGGAAAAGGCCCGGGGCGACTCGGCGTCGGCGGCCCAGTCCCTCGCCTCCATCCGGAGCCGGGTCAACGAGACCGAGCGCCTCCGGGTGGTGGCCCCTCGCGACGGCATCATCTCGGGAATCGCGGCCACCGAGGGCACGTTCCTGAGCGCCGGAAAGGCGCTGGCGACCCTGGTGCCCGATACGGAGAACCGCACGGTCGAGCTCTGGCTGGACGGCAACGACGTGCCCCTGGTCCACGCCCGGGAGCTGAACCCCGATGGGTCGGTGGCCCAGGAGGGTAGTCTCGTGCGACTCCAGTTCGAGGGGTGGCCTGCCGTGCAGTTCGTGGGATGGCCCTCGGTGGCCCGGGGGACCTTCGGCGGCGAGGTCGCCCTCATCGACCCCAGCGACGACGGAACGGGGCGGTTTCGCGTGCTCGTGATTCCCAAGCCCGACGTGGTGAACGACGGCCGCGACATCGTGCCGTGGCCCGGACCCCGGTGGCTGCGCCAGGGCGCCCAGGTCAACGGGTGGGTGCTCCTCAATCGGGTGCCCCTCTGGTACGAGATCTGGCGTCAGTTGAACGGTTTTCCCCCGGCCCTCACCGAGGCCCCGGCGGGGTCGTATCCCGCCGCGGGGTCGAAATGAGCCGGGCGGCGTGGATCGGCGCGGCCGCAGGCGTCTGCCTGGCATGGTCGGGACCGGGGGCGGCCCAGGCGCCCGGGCCCCTGGACCTCGAGCGGGTCCTGACCTCGGTGGAGGCGGCCTATCCGCCGCTCCTGGCCGCCCGGATCGAGCGGGACCTGGCCGACGGGCGCCTGAGGGCCGCCCGGGGGGTCTACGACCTCGAGGTCTTCGCCAAGCTCAAGGCCACCCCCGACGGCTACTACGAGTACTCCACGGTGGAAGCCGGGGCCGAGCAGTTCCTGGGCTTGTGGGGCGCCGCCCTCTACGGCGGATACCGCCTCACCGGGGGCGAAGACCTTCCGGACTACTACCCCCAACGGACCCAGGGCGACGGGGAGGCCACGGTGGGACTCCGCCTGCCCCTGCTGAAGGGCGGGGCCATCGACGAGGAGCGGGCCCAGGTGGCCCGGGCCGAGATCGGCGCCCGGGCGGCCGATCCGGTGGTGGAGCGGCAGCGCCTCGATTTCGTCCGGGCCGGGACCGTGGCCTGGGCGCGATGGGTGGCGGCGGGCCGGAAGCTCGCCGTGTCCCGGGAGCTGCTGCGCCTCGCCCGGGACCGGGCGGCGGCCCTGGAGGAACAGGTGGCCGGGGGACTTCGGGCCGACATCGTCCTGGTGGACAATCGGCGCCTGGTGGTGGACCGGGAGATCGGGGTGCTGGACGCCGAACGGGCGTTCCGCGGGGCCGCCCTGGCGCTCTCGCTCCTCTACCGCGGCCCCGACGGCACCCCGGTGGTCCCCGGCGAGGACCAGCTTCCCGTCGATTCCCTCGGTCCGTCGTCGGTTCCCGGGGCTGTGGACCCGGAGGGGGCCGTGGAGGCGGCGCTGGCCCGGCGCCCCGAGTTGACCCTCCTGGCCCTGAAGGCCGAATCGGCCGAGGTCGATGCGGCGCTGGCCCGCAACGGACTTCTGCCCCAGGTCCACGCCAGCGTGGAGGCCGGGCGGAACTTCGGCGAGGAGCGGTACGCCGACCGATCGGCGACGGAGCTCCGGCTGGGGGTCGAGGTGAAGCTCCCCGTCCAGCGGCGGGAGGCGGGGGGCAAGACCCTCCAGGCCGAGGCCGGTCTCGACCGGCTCTACCGGGAACTGGCCTTCGCCCGGGAGACCATCGCCGCCGAGGTGCGGGACGCGGCGACGGCCCTGGAGGCGGCCGTGGCCCGGATGGACCGCGCCGCCCTCAACGTGGAGCTGGCGCTGGAACTGCAGGCGGCCGAGCAAGCCCTCTTCCAGGCGGGTTCGTCGGATCTGCTGGCCCTCCAGCTCCGGGAGCAGGCGGCCTTCGACGCCCGGATGAAGGCCGTGGATGCCTGGCTCGACGCCTGGAGCGCGTGGGCCGACTGGCAGGCCGCGGTGGCCGGGCCCTGAGCTCCCGCACGAAACCTCTCCCCGTGCCGTTCCGTCCTGGATGTCGTACACTGTACGACAACCCCGAACGGTCCCGCTCATGGCGCCCTCCGAACCCGATCCGATCCTCCCCTCGCCCCGCCGGCTGGCCCGGGCCCTCCTGCGCTGGGCGTGGGGCCGCGACGCCGACGCCATGGCCGGTGATCTGGCCGAGAGTCTGGCCGACCGCCGCCGCCGGGGCGCCTCGGCGTGGACGGTGTGGGTTCGAGGATGGTGGGAGGTGGGGGCGGCGGTGTTTCACGCCGTAGGCGGGCCCCGGCCGCGGCGTGGGGGTGGAGGGGTGCGGCCGGGCGTCGCCCTGCGCCTCGGGCTCCGGGGGTTGCGGCGGGACGCGGGCACGTCGGCCGCCGCCGCCGGAATCCTGGCCCTGGGTCTGGCCTCGGCGGCCACCTTCTTCGCCATCCTCCACGGACTCACCCGCCCACTCCCGGTGCCCGAGGGGAACCGCGTGGTCCGGATCGACGTGGTGCAGCCCACCCGGGACGGGCGCGCCCTCCCCGTCACCGGCGCCGATCTCCAGGCCTGGGCCGACGTTCCGGCGCTGGCCGGGGTCGGGGGTGTGCGCACGTTCCCCGCCGTGTTGCGGGACCCCGGGGTCGTGGTGGTCCGGGTGGGTGCGGCGGCCCTCACTCCCGAGGCCTTGGCGTTGCTCGAGGTCGATCCCGTGGCGGGACGGGTCCCCGCCGGTCCCGACGCCGAAGGCGTGGTGCTGGTGGACGCCGGAGCGGTACCGGTCTTCTGGGGCGACTCGGTCGCTCCCGCCGACGTCCTGGGCCGGGTGGTGGAGGTCGACGGTCGTGCCGGAACCCTGGCCGCCGTTCTCCCCGAGGGATTCGGCTTCCCCTTCGGGCAGGGGGTGTGGGTGGTGGAGCGTCCCGCCGACCACCCGGACGCCCCCTACGACGCCGTGGCCCGCTTGGGCGACGGCGTGGCCCGGGAGGCTGCCGCCGCCCAGCTCCAGGCCCGATGGGGCGGGCGGGACGGAGCGCGGGACGCCGACCTCACCGGGGGCGTGGTCACGGTGAAGGGCTTCACCGAGGACCGGGGCGAAGGGGGCGAGATGGTGCTCTTCCTGGGACTCGTCCTGGTGGGCGTGGCCCTCCTGGTCATCGCCTGCGCCAACGTGGCCAACCTCCTCCTGGTCCGGGCCACGGAGCGGGTCCGCATCCTGGCGGTTCAGGCGGCCCTGGGGGCGGGGCGAGCTCAGCTCGCCCTTCAGCTCCTCCTGGAGTCCCTGGTGTTGGCCGCAGTCGGGGGGGCCGTGGGACTCCTCCTCGCCGCGGGGCTCGCCGGGTGGGTGGAGGCCACCATGGGTCCCGAGAACTTCGGCTACTACTGGATCCGGGTGGCGGTGGACCTTCCGGTGGTGGCCTTCACCGGAGGACTCGTCCTGGGCGCCGCACTTCTGGCGGGTCTGGTTCCGGTGGTCCGGGTGTGGCGCACCGACGTCCACGGCGTTCTGAAGGCCGACGGCGGCGGCGCCCCGGGAAGCCGGGGCCGGTGGGGCGGCGTCTTCGTGGCCGGGCAGCTCGCCCTTTCCTGCGCCGCCCTGGTGGCCGCGGGGCTCACCACACGGTCCATGGCCGCGGCCCGGGACTTCGGGCGCGACCTCCCGGGAGAGGAGGTCGTCCTGGCGTGGGTCGATCTCGACGCCGACACCCCCGAGGCCCGGCGCGGCGCCCTGGCCGAGGTCCGGGACGCTGTCCGGGTCGTCGACGGCGCCCGGGTGGCCACGGTGGCCGCGGGTGCCCCGGGCTACCGGGAGGTCTCTGGACGGGTGGAACTGGACGACGTCGCGACCGATCCCGACGCCCCCCTCGACTTCACCCTGGCCAACGGCGTAGACGCGGCCTACTTCGCCCTCTTCGACCTGGAGCTCCGCCAGGGGCGGCTCCTCGACGGAGGCGACGACAGCGGGTCCGACCCCGTGGCGGTGGTGAACGACGCCTTCGTGGCCCGCTTCTGGCCCACCGGGTCTCCCCTGGGCCGACGGGTCCACATGCCGGCGGTGGACTCCACCGCCTGGTTCCGGGTCGTGGGCGTGGTGGAAACGGCCGAGCTGGGCGACGGTCCCCGCATGCGGGAGGACCGGGTCTACCTGCCCCTGGCTCGCCTCGATCCCCCCACCGTCCACGTCCTGGCCCGGGCCGCCGACGGAGACGGCGCCGCCCTGGCCGGGGCAGTGCGCCGCGCGTTGGCCACGGGGGCGCCCGACCGCCCCGTGGCCGACGTCCGCACCCTCGCCTCGGGGCACGCCTTCATGACCCGAGCCCAGGGCACCTTCAGTACCCTGGCCGCCGCCGGCGGAGGGGCGGGGCTGCTGGTGGCCGTGGTGGGCCTGTACGCCCTCCTGGCGTTCCGCGTGCGCCAACGCCGCCGGGAACTCGGGGTTCGGAAGGCCCTCGGGGCCGACGGTCCGAGACTGATCCGGGAGGTGCTCTGGGTCGCCCTCCGTCAGATCGGGCCCGCGGTGGTGGCGGGGCTGGCCCTGGCCTGGCTGGCGGCCCCCCTCCTGGGCGCGATTCTCCTGGGGGGCGACCCCCGGTCCCCCCTCGTCTTCGCCGGCGTGGCCCTGGTGTTCACCGCCAGTGGTCTCGCCGCCGCCCTCGCCCCGGCCCTGCGAGCCGGGCGGGTGGAGCCGGCGTCGGTGCTCCGGAGCGAATAGCCATGGGGAGAGCCGAAGCCCTGGGGGAGTTCGAGCATCTGGTGCTCCTGGCGATTCTGCGTCTCGGGCCGGGCACCTACGGAGTCCCCATTCGCGACGAGATCGAGAACCGGGCCGGCCGCGACGTCACCCTGGGGGCCGTCTACTCCACCCTGCGCCGCCTGGAGGCCAAGGGCTGGATCGAGACCTGGATGAGCGAGCCCGAACCGGTGCCCGGGGGCCGTTCACGCAAGGAGGTGCGCCTCACGCCCGAGGGGAGCCGGATCCTCCGGAGCGCCCACGCGCGCCTGGGACGTATGGCCGAAGGACTCGACGAGGCCCTGGGTCGGGGCTGACCCGGTTTCTATTTGTCCCGAGGAGCCCAGAACAACTGGAGATCCGACACGTCGATGTCGTTCTTCTCCAGCCCCACCTTCATGGGCTCGATCTGGTCGGCGGCGTCCTTCCACTTCGCCCAGATGGCCTCGAGGTCGTCGGCCAGTTCGTCTTCCAGCTCCCGCACGTCCTCCTGCTCGCCCGCCAGCTTCTCCTCGGCGCTGCGACGCCGTTCCTCGGTGCGGCGGGTCTGGGAGCGGCGGGAGGCGATGGACGACAGACCCCGGGTACTCCGGCGACCCCCGAGGAACATCCCCACCAGGGCCCCCGCCCCCGAGACGAGTTCCTGCTGACGGCGCGACGAGACGTCCACCTCCAGCTCCCGCAGCCGCCGCTCGGCCCGTTCCACCTGGTCCCGGGCGGTGTCGATCTTGGACTCGTAGCGGTCCCGGAGGGTCGCCGCCTCGGCGTCGGCGGCCTCCTCGGCCGCCTGGAGGCAGCGGGCGGCGAAGGCCTCCTTCGACTCTCCGGGGCGGGAGTAGAGCTTGAGCTCCGGATTGTGGAGCAGGGTGAGTTCCAGGGTGGCGTGGATCCGATCCCGCAGGTCCCGCTCCACTTCGTTGAAGAACGACTTCCGGTCCAGGGGCGCCTCGGGAATGGCGTACCGGGCCCCGTCGGGGGCGGCGTCGCGGAAGTCCCGGGGGTCGTGGTCCACCGCCTCCATGGCCTCGGGCCGCACCACGGCGCCCAGGGGCGGAGCGAAGACGAGCTCCCATTCCACCTCGTGGCGCAGGTCGGCCTTCGTTTCGTCGAAGAGCATGCGCACCCGTCCGGCCAGGCCCGCCTCGAGGCGTCCCGAGCTGCCCCCGAGACCGAGCTTCCTGGCCCACGGCGCCGCGGGGTCGAGCCAACTCACTCGCACCCCCTCCGCCACCTCGGGCATGAGGGGCGATTCGTCGTCGGCCAGGGCGGGCGCCGACCCCGCCGGAGGAGCGCCCACCGAGACCGGGGGCACGCCGGGCCCGGCCACGACCCCGGGGGCCGTCGCCGCCGCACCGGCGACCCCCGTCCCCCCGGTCGCCGCGACCCCCGCCCCCTCCGCCGCGATGGTCTCGGGCGGGAGGGCGGCCAGTTCCGCCCGGGTCACCGGGCCCCGGAGGTACGACATGGCCCACCGGGTCGTGAACAACTCGGGCTGGGGACTCCGGGTCCGCTTCAATACGAATTGGCGTTTACCCAGGCCGCCCAGGCGGGCGTCCCACGCCTTCACGTCGACGCTCCCGTCGGCCGAGCGCAGCGCTTCGATGACCCGGGCCTTGTCCCGTTCCGTCTGGAGGCGACCCACCATCCACGTTCCCGCGTTGGACATGAGCTTGTAATCCATGTCCACGGGATTCTGGGTCGACACCACCAGGCCGAGCCCGTGGGCCCGGGCCTGCTTGAAGAGGGTCAGGAGCGGCGTCTTCGACGGGGGATTGGCCGTGGGCGGGGCGAAGCCGAAGAGCTCGTCGATGTAGATCATGGCCCGGAGGTCCGACGTGCCGGGTTGGGCCCGCATCCAACTGATGGCCCGGGACAGCAGCAGGGTCACCACGAAGATGCGCTCGGGCTCCGAGAGGTGGGCCAGTTGCACCACGCTGGCCCGGGGACGGCCGTCGGGAGCCCACAGCAGGCGCTCCACGTCCAGGGGGTCGCCCGTGCGCCACGCGGCGAACGACGGCGACGCCACCAACCCGTTCAACCGCAGGGCCAGCTTCATCCGGGCCGCCGGGGGCACGAAGGTGTCCACGTCGAACACCCCGAGCTTCCGGAACGGCGGCGTCTGGATGCCCCCGATCAGCCCCTCCAGCGATAGCGTCTCCCCCCGGCTCCACCCCTGCTCGATGAGGGTGGCCAGGAGAATGTGCTCCGGCGTGGTCAGGGGATCGGACTCGATGTCGGCCAGGGTCAGGAGCCCCGACGCCAGCGACTCCGCCGCCTCCCGGATCGTCTCGGGGTCGGCCCCCGCCGGCGCCTGGAGGTCGCCCACCAGATTCAGCGGCGCGCCGGCGGTGGATCCGGGCGTGTACACCCGGAGCGAGACGCCGTCCCTCAGCGCCCGGATCCGTTCGCCGTCCAGCCCCCACGACGCCAGCCCCTTCGACCACGTCGCCGCCGTGGAGGCCGCCAGCTCGCCCCGACTCACCCCCTCGCGCCGGGCCTCGGCCTCGTCCACCCACGGCTCGAAGTCCCCGGGGGCCAGATCGGGAAAGAGCAGGGCCAGGTTGGCCAGGTCGCCCTTGGGGTCGAGGATCAGGGCCGGGCGCCCCGACGCCAGCACCTCCTCCAGAAGCACGATTCCCAGCCCCGTCTTCCCCGAGCCGGTCATGCCCACGATCACGCCGTGGGTCGTGAACGACTCGGGCGAGAGGGCCAGGGGCCCATCGGTCCGCTCGCCCGAGGCCGGGTCGAGGACGCCGCCGAGGTGGAAATCGCCGGAGGAGGTCATGGGGCTACATGCCCCCGGGCACGGGCTCGGCGCAGAACCCGCCGTCGGCGGTGCATTCCGGTGCCGAGATGGTGCGCTCGAAGAGTTCGAAGATGCGCCGGTACTCGTCGGTCCACGACGACGGCTCCACGAACCCGTGGTTCTCCACCGGATACACGGCCATCTCCCAGTTCTCCTTGCCCAGTTCGATGAGGCGCTGGGCGAGCCGCACCACGTCGGAGAAGTGCACGTTGGTGTCCACCATGCCGTGGGGGATCAGCAGATGCTGGTCCGGGCCGAAGCCCTCGGCGAAGTAGATGGGCGACGACCGGCGGTACGCCTCCTCGTCGTCCTGGGGCTGGTTCAGGATGTTGCTGGTGTAGCCGTGGTTGTAGTGGGCCCAGTCGGTGACCGACCGCAGGGCCGCACCGGCCTTGAAGGTGTCGTCGGCGGTGAAGAGGGCCATGAGGGTGATGAATCCGCCGTACGATCCGCCGTAGATGCCGATGCGGTCGGCGTCGATGCCCTCGTTGGCCACGAGCCAGCGGGCGCCGTCGACCTGGTCGCTCAGGTCCTTCCCGCCCATCCAGCGGTAGATGGCGGTCCGCCAGTCCCGGCCGTATCCCGCCGAGCCCCGGTAGTCGATGTCCAGCACCGTGTAGCCCTGGGACGCCAGGAGGTGGTGGAACATGTACTCCCGGTAGTAGGTGCTCCAGTAGTTGTGGACGTTGTGGAGGTAGCCCGCGCCGTGGACGAAGATCACGGCGCCGCCGTTGGCCGGGGCTCCGAAGTCGGCGGGCCGGTAGATCCGCGCCGGCACCTGGACGCCGTCCTCGGCCGGGAAGCGGACGATCTCCGGGCGCTTCCAGTCGTAGGCGAGCCAATTCTCGGTCGGGGACTCCGTGATCTGCTCCAGCTCCGCACCGGCCTCGGCGTCGCCGAGGAACAACTCCGGCGGGCGGTTCGCCACCGAGTGCACCCACGCCACCCGCTCCCCGTCGGGCGAGAGGGACGCATCCCAACTGCCGTCGCCTTCGGTGAGGTAGTCGATGGCCCCTCCGTCGAAGTCGAGCCAACCCACGTGCTGGTTGAAGGGCGAGCCCTCGTTGGTGGTCACCAGGAAGCGGTCCTCCCCGTGGGGAATCTCGGCGCCCAGCATCTCCCACTCGCCCGACGTGAGGGCCCGCTTGTTCGACCCGTCGGCCTCCACCAGGTAGAGGTGGGCGTAGCCCGTCTCCTCGCTGGCGTACCAGACCGTGTTCGTGCCGGGCAGCCAGCCCCGGCACCCGAATCCGCACGGCCCGCCGACCCACGCCTCGTCCTGGAGCTGATCCACCAGGGTCATGTCGCCCGTGGCCGCTTCCAGCACGTACAGGAACCACTCCTTGCTGTCCTCGGTGCGGCTCCAGATCAGCGCGTGGGTCCCGGCGTCGTTCCACCCCGCGGCGAATCCGTCGGCGGTGGATTCCACGCCCTCGGGGGCCAGGTCGAGCCAGGTCGTCTCACCGGTTCCCGGGTTCAGGAGTCCCAGCCGGCTCGAACCCTGGGCGTCGCCCACCTTGGTGCGGACGTTCAGGGGCTCGGTGTAGCCCGACTCGGTCACCCAATCGGGCACCATGGTCTGCTCCGTGCCCGAGGCCGGACGTGCCGTGCTCACCACCACCCAATCGCCGTCGGGCGAGGCGCTCAGCCCGCCGAGGCGCTCGCCGTTGGGGATGTAGAGGGGCTGGGGCTCGGTGGCGGCGATGGAGTCCCGCCGGGCTTCGGCCTCCCGGCGGGCCTCGGCCTGCCGTCGGATGTGCTCGAAGAGCTCCTCCTGCTGGTCCAGGAGGAACTGGCGCTGGTCGGTGGGATCGGCGCCGTCCCGGGGTCCGGCCCCCGACCGGATGTCGGTGATCTGACGCACGGCCCCGTCGGCCAGGTTCATGCGGAAGAGGTTGTCGCCCTCCCGGTAGATGATGGCCGACTCGTCGGAGGTGAATTGGGGGGCCACCTCGCCGGCCCGGGTCTCGGTGAGCCGGCGCACCGACCGGGAGCGCCGGTCCACGAGGTAGAGGTCACCGCCGAAGCCCGACACCCGCCAACGGCCGTCGTCGCTCAGGTCGCCCCCGGCCCGGAAGATGGCCGACTCCTCGTCGGTGGCGTCGTCCACCCGCTCCGGGGTGCCGCCGTCGGCCGACACCCGCCACAACTCCCGGTTGTCGTCCCACGCCCCCCCGCCGGGGCGCCAGCGGAAGTAGAGCCATTCGCCGTCGTCGGTCCACGACAGCCCCGCCGGCGCCTCACCCAGGTGTTCCGGGCCCCGCATGATGTTGCGGATGGTGAGCTCGAAGGGGTTGTCGCGGGCGGGCACCGGCTCGAAATCGGCCACCTGGGCCGAGACCGGTGCGGCCAGCGCCGCGAGGGCCACGGCCAGGGCCGGAACGGCGGGGCGAACGAACGAACGGTTCATCGGGGACTCCTGTAGGTCGGATCGATCCAAGAAGAAGAGCACGCCTTCAATCTCCGAAGGACACGCCGAGTCGGCGGGCCGTTCGCATGACGTCGCTGTCGGGGGGTACGGTCTTGATGTGGGCCACGGCGTCGGCCAGGGGCACGGCCTTCACCTCGGGGGGATCGAGAGACACCATGCAGCCGAAGTGTCCCTCCTCGATCAACTGGACGGCGGCGGCGCCGAAGCGCAGGGCCAGGATCTTGTCGTAGGCGGTGGGTTCGCCCCCGCGCTGCAGGTGCCCCAGGACCAGCGACCGGGTCTCGTGGCCCGTGCGCTCGCCGATCTCGCCGGCCAGGATCTCGGCGATGCCCCCGAGACGGGCCACCCGCCCGGCTCCGGCGCCTTCCTTGTAGACCTCGCCGCCGCCGAGGGGCCGGGCGCCTTCGGCCACCACCACGATGCAGAAGCCCCGGTCGCCCACGTACCGGGAGTTCACCTTGGCACACACCTTCTCGATGTCGTAGGGCACCTCGGGAAGCAGGATCACGTCGGCCGTGCCCCCGAGGCCGGCGAAGAGGGCGATCCAGCCGGCGTGGCGTCCCATGACCTCCACCACCATGGTGCGGCGATGGGACTCGGCGGTGGAATGGAGCCGTCCGATGGCGTCGGTGGCGGTCTGGACCGCGGTGTGGAATCCGAAGGTGACGGCGGTGGACGCCAGATCGTTGTCGATGGTCTTGGGTACGCCCACCACCTTCAGCCCCTTCTCCGACAGTTCCCGGGCGATGGTGAGGGATCCGTCGCCCCCCACCGCCACCAGCACGTCGAAGCCCCACTCCTCGAAGGCCTCCAGGAGTTCGCCGGAGCGATCCACCTCCACCATGGACCCGTCGGGTTGGGGCTGGGCCCAGCGGAGGGGGTTGCCCCGGTTGGTGGTGCCCAGGATCGTCCCGCCCAGGTGGGTGATGCCCCGCACCGCCTTCCGGGTGAGGGGCACGATTCCGTCGGGGACCTCACCCAGGAGTCCCTCGTATCCCTGGCGGATTCCGAACACCTCCCACCCCAGTTCGAGAGACGAGAGGGTGACCGCCCGGATGACGGCGTTGAGACCCGGAGCGTCGCCGCCTCCGGTGTTGATGGCGATGCGCATGAAGGGAGACGGGTGAAAGGTCGGAAAGGAGGGGCGCTCAGGGAGCGGGAAACCGAAGGGTGTCGTCTTCGGCCGCCCAGGAGAAGTGTACGTCCACCGCGGCGGCCGCCTGGCGCACTCGGTCCAGCGAGGCGTCGAGTTCGGCGTCGGAGCGGTCGGGGGCGTGATGGAAGCCCACCAGATGCCTCACGCCGGCGGCCCCGGCCAGTTCCACCGCCTGGTCCACGGTGGAATGCCCCCACCCCTCGACGCGGGCGTATTCGTCGGGGCTGAACATGGCGTCGTGGATCAGCACGTCGGCCCCGGCCACGAACCGTTCGAGCTCGTCCCGCCAGTCGGGACCCACGTCGTAGCGGCCCCCCACCAGTTCGTTGTCGGGCACGTAGCAGATGGCGGCGTGGGGCGTCTCGAGGCGGAAGCCCACGGTCCGGGAGGGGTGACGCACCGGAAGGGCCTGCACCGTCAGCCCCGCCACGTCGAGCGCCACCGGACCCTCCTGCCACGCCCGATACCGGCACCGGGCCCGGATCCCGTGGTGGGGCACGGGAAAGAAGATGGGCTCCATCTGCCGCGACAGCCGCTCTTCCACGTACTCGTCCCGATCCGCCGGCGCCACGATCTCGATGCAGGCCGAGGGCTCGTGCATGGGCGCGAAGAACGGCAGGCCCTGGATGTGGTCCCAGTGGAAATGGGTCAGGAGCACCACCGCCCGGACCGGATCGGCGCTTCCCTTCAGTTCGGCGCCCAGGGTCCGGATGCCCGTCCCGGCGTCCAGGACCACCAGGGTCCCGTCCACCCGCATCTCCACACAGGGGGTGTTGCCGCCGTAGCGCACGGTACGGGGGCCCGGCGACGGTACCGATCCCCGGGTTCCCCGGAATCGAATCCAGGTCCCGGACGGGGCGGTACTCCCGGGGGAGTCGGACGGCGGAGGTGTGGGTGGGATCGGGGACATGCCGGGTCAATATCCCCCCGCCCCCGCCCCTGCGGCAACGCGCGCCTCTCTTTCCCCCCTTCCCGGCGTCCATCTACATTGCGGAAGCCTCCGTTTCCTCCGCCCGCAGACGCCGTGTTCGACCCGCCCCACACTCCCGCCGACGCCCGTTCCGGGGCGTCCGACGCCGACGACGTCCTGGACCCCGCCGATCTGGCGCCCAGCACCGACGACGTGGATCCCACGGATCCGGCGCCCGTCGACCCCGTGATGGATCCGGACGATCTGGCCCCCAGCGTCGGAGCCATGGGCCGACGGCTGATCCAGGCGATGTTGCCCGCCTCCGTCCCCGGCGCCCCGGGCTTCGACATCGCCGCCGGCACCACCCTGGAGGACGCGGGCCGGGCCAACACCGTGTGGGACACGTTGCCTCTGGGCGACGGCCGCACCGCCTTCGTGGCGCTGGAAGTGAAGGCCGCGGGCGATCCTCCGGCCCACATCCTGGGCATGGCACGGGCGGCCCTCCGCGCCGCCGCCGACGGGCGCCCCCTGGCCGAGCTCATGGCCCGGGTGAACCACGCCCTGGCCAGCGCCCACACCGACGGCCTGGAGCAGTTCGTGGACTGCGCCGTGGTGGTGCCGGGAGACGGGTCGGTGGAGTGGAGCTGCGCCGGCCGGGTGCCCGCGGGGGTGCTGGGGCGCGACGGGAGCTTCCAGTCTCTGGGGTCCCACGGCCCCCCTCTGGGCATGCTCGAGGGCTTCCGCTACGGAACCGAGGAGGCCGCCATGGTGTCTGGCTCTTCCCTGCTGGTCCTGGCCGGCGGTTCGGCGGGCCTCTTCCGGGGCGCCGCCGACCTCGTGGCCGAGGTCCAGGAAAAGACGGCCGGAGAGATCGTGGGCATCGTGCACCGGGCGGTGCGCCGGGCCCACGGCGACCTCCCCCGGGAGGTGTCCGTGCTGTTCCTGCGGAAGCATTGAAACCGGAGGCCCCGTGGCCGTGACCGAGAAGGACGTCCGGAAAGCCCTCAAGACCGTCAAGGATCCCGAGCTCAACATCGACCTCGTGACCCTGGGCCTGGTGTACGACATCGACGTCGACGAGGCGTCGTCGTCGGTCCAGGCCACCATCTCCCTCACCTCGCCCATGTGTCCCGTGGCCGAGCAGATCGTGGCCGATGCCCGTACGGCGATTCTCGCCGTGGAGGGCGTCGACGACGCCGAGGTTCAACTCACCTTCAATCCGCCGTGGACGCCGGAGCGCATCAGCCCGCTGATCCGCTCGTCCCTCGGCCTCTGATCCCCCACCTGGAGTCCCCTTTCATGCCGCCGTTCACCGACGATGAACTGAAGGCGAAGGTCCACGACGGCTACATCGTCGAGTCCGTCGAGGAGATGACCGAGGGCTACCGCAAGTCTCTGGTGGTTCAGCTCACGGTGCAGGCCGACACCGAGCTCATGAGCGCCCCGGCCTACTGGATGGCCGCGCGCCACGCGCCGTCGACCAACACCCAGGTGAGCGCCCACGCCATCATCCAGGACGAACTCGCCCACGCCAACATCGCGTATCGGCTGCTGGAGGATCTGGGCGTGTCGAAGGAGCGCCTCGTCTACGGGCGGGAGCCCCACGAATTCAAGCACCCCTACGGCTTCGATCAGCCCCTGGACAACTGGGCCGAACTCGTGGTGGCCAACGGGTTCTTCGATCGCGCCGGCATCACCCTCCTCAGCGACGTCTACAACAACACGTCGTACGGCCCCCTGAAGCGGGCCCTGGTGAAGGTCGACATGGAGGAGACCTTCCACCTGCGCCACGGCGAGGTGTGGATGCGGCGTCTGGCCAAGGCCGGCGGCGACGCCCGGGCCATGCTCCAGCGGGCGGTGGACTGGATGTTCCCCATGACCCTGGAGTGGTTCGGCCTCCCCGACGACATGAAGCGCCACTCGGGGCAGCTCGACTACAAGCTGAAGGGCCTCACCAACGACCAGCTCCGGCAGGTCTGGATGCAGTCCACCGTGCCCCTCTGCGAGTCGCTGGACCTCGACGTCCCGGCCCACTGGAACGAAGAGACCCAGTCCTTCGACCTCGACTACCCCTTCCCCTGCGAGTACGACGCCGAAGACAAGATCTGGGACTTCGCCGGCGGCGAGATCACCTGGGACCAGGTGTTCACCCGCTGGAAGGCCCGGGGTCCCATGAACGAGCGCTACGTGGAGTCGGTGCGCCGTTCCCGGGGCCAGGTTCAGAACTGGCTGGACTCGTCGAAGGCCGCGTGAAGATGCCGGTCCTGGACGTGGGGCTGCCGTCCCACGTCTCCGTCCACAAGAGCGGGGGTCGGGACCGCTGGTCCGAACCCCTGCCGTCGCCTCCGTCCGATGCCGCGGCGGCGGTATGGGACTGTCTCCGGGAGGTGCTGGACCCGGAGATTCCCGTGAGCCTGGTGGACCTGGGCCTGATCTACGCGGTGGAGTTCGACGAGGGCCTGGCCCGCATCGACCTCACCTTCACGGCCACCGCGTGCCCCTGCATGGAGTTCATCCGCGAAGACGTCACGGACCGCCTCGAGCAGGAATCGTGGGTTCGGGGCGTCGAACTGCGGGAGGTGTGGGACCCCCCGTGGACCACCGACCGCATCACCGACCAGGGGCGGGCGCTGTTGCGCACCCTCGGCGTCGGTGTGGCATAGATCCGTCCCGACCCTCCTCTACCCGAAGATCCGAGACCCGCGCCTCATGAAGGAATCGGTCTACGACGTGTTCGCCCGGAAAGACCGGGGGGACGCCCTGCAGCACATCGGCTACATCGACGCGCCCGACGCCGAGCTCGCCCGGGTCTACGCCTGGAACACGTACAACGAGCAGAACTGGTTCGAGATGTGCATCGTGCCCCGGGCCCAGATCATCGCCGTGAATCGCACCGACGGCCCGTTCGCCCGGAAGGAGGCCGTGTCGTGAGCGCCGCCGAATTGACCCCCGCCGACCTGGACGATCAGGGCCGCGCCGACCTGCGCCGCCTGATCCTGACCCTGGCCGACACGAAGCGGATGCTGGGCATCCGCTACTCCGACTGGCTCCTGGGCGCCCCCTCCATCGAGGCGGGCATCGCCGCGTCGGGCATGGCCCAGGACGAGTGGGGTCACGCCCGCCTCCTCTACGCCCTCCTGAAGGACCTCGGCGAGGACCCCATGCCCGTGGAGCACGATCGGGCGCCCGAGGCCTACGCCAGTTGCGACGCCCTGGACGCCGAGGCCGGCGACTGGGCCGACGTGGTGGCCTTCATGGCCGTGGTGGACGCCGCCCTCACCGTGCTGCTGGAGGGCTTCGCCGAGGGGGCGTACGGCCCCGCCGGCGCCCGGGCCGGCAAGATGATCGCCGAGGAGGGCTTCCACCGGGACATGGCCGCCGCCTGGACCCGGCGCCTGGCGGCGGGGTCGGCCGAAGCCCGGGCCCGCGTCGCCGCGGCCTGTGCCGCCGTGCTGCCCCGGACCCTGGCCTGGATGGCGGCCGACGACGCGGCGGCGACCCGCCTCGCCGACGCCGGCATCCTTCCCTCCGCCGACGCCCTGCTGGGGCGGTTCGCCGAGCTCCACGGGCCGGTGCTGGCGGCGGCCGGGGTCGATCTTCCGACCCCCGATCGCTCCGACTGGGACGCCGAGCGCGGGCGGGGCCCGGGCCACCCGGGCCTCGAGGCCGTGGAGCGGGCCCGGGGCGACCTCAATCGCGAGCTGTTCGTGGAATGAGCCGGCTGCCCGAGTCGCCGCCCTGCCCCTTCTGCGAGGGGCGGGAGACCGAACTCTTCAACGCCTTCGGCGCCCACGCGTCGGTGTCGAGCTACTGGTGCCGGGACTGCCGCAGCCCCTTCGAACTGCTCAAGTGGGCGCCGGCGGAACGCTCCGGTCCCCGTCCCCACCGGGTGGAATCCCGGCCCGAGGGCACGGGGTGAGCGAGCGGCTGCGGGAGTTCCGGACCTTCCGGGAGCGCATGAACGCCCGGATCCTCGAGGCGGGCAATCTCGAGATCAAGCGCTTCTTCGCCCTGGACACCCGGACCTACGAAGCCGGCGCCCTGGACGTGCGCACCAAGGAGCTCATGGGCCTGGCGGCGTCGACGGTGCTACGGTGCGACGACTGCATCACCTACCACGTGGTGCGCTGTAAGGAGGAGGGGGTCTCGGACGAAGAGATCTTCGAATGCCTCTCCGTGGCGCTGGTCGTGGGGGGCTCCATCACGATCCCCCACCTGCGGAGGGCCGTTGCCCTGCTGGACGAGCTGGCCGAAGGAGACGACCCCGTCTGAGGCTCAGGCCTCGACGAGCTCCACCTCTTCCAGGAAGTCCTTGAGGGGATTGGCCACGGCCACGGCCCGCACCGTGACGGCGTGCCCCAGCTCGGCGTGGGTGCCGCCGTCGTCGCAGAGGTGGCGCACCACGGCCCGCCCAAGCATCTCGTCGCCCACCGCCGACGCCTGGTGGTACTCGTGGTACCGGGCGCCGACGCGCTGCTCGAAGAGGGGAAGCTGGGACCGGGGCGTCCCGTTACCCTCCATGTCCTCGAAGATGGCTCGGTGCATGGAGTCGAGGCCCTGGCGCAGCAGGTCGTCGGGGGCCCGGCCCACGAACGCGAGCTGGGTTCCCCGGGTATGGGCCCACATGAGGAAGATGAGGGCCTCCTCGGCGGCGTGGGCCACCGGGACCCCGTCCTCCGTGGGCACGCCCAGTTCCTCCAGGGGGACTTCGGCGTCGCCCTCGGCGATGAAGTCGGTGAAGTTTTCCCACACGAGTCGCGCCAGGGTGTCCCCCAGTTCATCGGGGGTCATGGTCCGAGGCGCGCTGAACTCGCTCGGGGCGTTGTCGGTATCCATCATATTCACGGTCATGTGACAATAGTGTCGATTTCGCTGGTGCAATTCCAACCCCCCCGTGAGGGGAGTCAAGCGTCGTGCGCGGCGGCCCCGGGATACGGGCCTTCGCCGGAACCCCGGAGTCTCCGTCCTTGAACGTCCAACCGTTGCTTCGTCTCGCGGGCCCCATTCGGGGCGTGCGCTTCCCCATCGTTCTGGCGATGGCCCTCTCGGCCTGCGGCGGCGGGCCGGGTGAACTCCCCGAGCCCCGCCCCCTGGTGATCCAGTCGGGTGCCCGGCTCATGGTGACCGACATGGTCCGGCAACGGGAGATCTACGACGAGGTGAATCACCTGCTCCAGGTCATCGCCCAGGACCCGTCGTTCCTCATCGACGCCCGGCCCGAGAGCCGGGACGTGTATCCCTGGGAGACGCTGGAGGTGGTGCCCGACACGGCCCGGGTCCAGTACCAGCGCACGGCGCCCGACCTCCGGGGCACCTACGAGATCTACGCCTTCCTGCACCTCATGCGGGACGAGGGTCGGGTCGAGGAGTTCCTCCCCGACGCCGTGGGGGCGAACGACTGGGAATACGAGCAGGCCGTCATGGAGAAGGTGGCCGACTCGTGGCTCCTGGGTCGGGCCGTGTTCGACCTGGCGCCCTACTTCCTCATGGACGAGGTCATCTACGCCTACGAGGCGGGGCTCCTGGACGCCCTGCTGCTGAACCGGCGCCCCGTGGAGTTCGCCGAGGCCCGGGAGGCGTGGCTGGCGGCCAATCCCGCCGCCGACCAGGAGTTCCGGACCTGGTACCGGGAGACCTTCGATCGGGAGCCCCCGGGGCCGCCCACCGACGGCTGAGGCGGGGCGGCCGCCGGGTCGCCCGTGACGTCAGTCCGCCGTGACCTCCCACTGCAGGCCGATGGGAGTGTCGTGGGGATCGCCCTCGGGGCGCACCTGGACGTCGATGCGCCCGGTGCGGCGGATGCGCTCGTCCGACGGTCGGCCGCCGAACATGGGAAACCCCTCCACCCGGGCGGTGCGCTGCCGGCCGTCGGGGGCCACGGCGGTGAGGCGCGCCCCCTTGAGGCTCCTCACCGACGGCGGATCTCCCGTCTCCAGCCGAAGGCGGAGGATGCGGCCCGAATGGGGCCCGTCGAACGCATCGATCACGCGAAAGGTGGTGGGGCTGGGCATGGCGTCGATCCGGGGTTCATGCGAGGTTCTCGCCAAAGCTGGACCGCCACGGAGACGTCGTCAACGGACCTCATGGAATCCCCCCCGTTCCCTCCGCAGACCTCCCCGAAACCGCCGGCCGACGCCGTGAACGCGCCCTCGTCGCTGGAGCTCGATCCCGACGAGATGCGTCGACTCGGCTACGCCGTGGTGGACGCGGTGGTGGAGCGTGCTCGGGGACTCCGGGCCGACGTTCCGTGGCGGGGCGGAAACCGCCGGGACCTCGAGCCCCTGCTCCGAGAGCCGTGCCCCGAAGATCCCGGTGATCCCGACGCCGCCATCGCCCGGGCCGTGACCGAGATCCTGCCCCGGGCGGGCCGCATCGATCATCCGCGGTTCTTCGCCTTCGTCCCGTCCTCGCCCACCTGGGCCGCGGTGCTGGGCGACCTCCTGACCACGGGCTTCAACACCTTCCAGGGCACCTGGCTGGAGTCGGCGGGGCCGAGCCAGATCGAACTGGTGGTCCTGGACTGGTTTCGGGAGTGGCTCGCCATGCCCGAGTCGGCCGGGGGGCTGTTCACCAGCGGCGGATCGGCCGCCAACCTCTGCGCCGTGGTGGCGGCCCGGGAGGCCGCCGGCCACCCCGAGCGGCCCGTGCTCTACCTCTCGGATCAGAGCCACAGTTCGGTGGAGCGGGCCGGTCGCATCGCCGGCTTCCGGGCCGACGCCTTCCGGCGCATCGCCTCCGACGACGGCTACCGCATGGACGCCGACGCCCTGGCCCGGGCCCTGGAGCGCGATCGGGCCGAGGGCCGGGTGCCCGTCCTGGTGGCGGCCAACGGCGGCGCCACCAACACCGGGGCCGTGGACCCCCTTCCCGTGCTGGCCGATCTCTGTGCCGAGCACGACACGTGGCTCCACGTGGACGCCGCCTACGGAGGCTTCGCCGTCCTCGACCCCCGGGGCGCGGCGGCGCTGGAGGGCATCGGCCGGGCCCACAGCGTGACCCTGGACCCCCACAAGTGGCTCTTCCAGCCCTACGAGACCGGGTGTCTCATGGTGCGGGATCCCGACGACCTGACCCGGGCGTTCCGGGTCCTGCCCGAGTACCTCCAGGACATCGACCTGGGGTACGAACAGGTCAATTTCGCCGACCGGGGTCTGCAGCTCACCCGGGCGTTCCGGGCGCTGAAGGTGTGGATGGCCCTCCAGACCCACGGCCGCCGGGCCCACGCCGACGCCGTGGGCCGGGGCATCACCCTGGCCCACGAGGCCGAGGCCGCCCTGGCGGCCCACGCCGACGTGGAGATCCTGAGTCCGGCCTCCCTGGGCATCGTCTGCTTCCGGGTGCGGCCCGAGGGCGAGTGGTCGGAGGCCGATCTGGAGTCCCTCAACCGGGCCGTGCAGGACACGGTGGTGGACGAAGGCACGGCCATGATGTCGTCGACCCGGCTCCGGGAGCGGTACGCGCTCCGACTCTGCATCCTGAACTACCGCTCCACCGCCGCCGACGTCCGGGCGGTGGTGGAGCGCATCGTGGCCGTGGGCCGAGCCCTGGCCCCGGCGCGGCGAGGCTGAATGCGCGACCGCGACGAACCCGATCGCGCGCCGCCGTCGGCGGCGTGGATGATCCACGCCGCCCTGGGCGCCATGGTGGTGACGGCCCTGGGCCTCCACCTCCGCCTCGGCGTGGGGCTGCCCCAGGCGTTCTACGCCGGCTTCCTGCTCTTCACCCTGCCGTTCCTCTCGGTGGCCCAGCTCGCCCTCATGGAGGGACAGGAGATCGACCGGCCCGGGGTGTACGCCGGCTCGGCCGTGACCCTGGTGGTGCTCACCTTCCTGGCCCTCATCGCCGGCGCCCTGGGACCGGGGCTCGAAGCCATGGGACTGGCTCCCGGCGACCCCGCCACCCTGGCCCGGGAGACGGGCCTGCTTGCCGGGTACACCGCCGTCCTCATCCTGGCGTTCTGGGCCATCCGGAAGGGGGCGAAGATCGAGGAGAGCCCGCTCCTGGCCGGGCTCCTTCCCCGAAACGCCCACGAGCGACGACTCTTCGCGGGACTGGCGCTTCTCGCGGGGTTCGGCGAGGAGGTCGTCTTCCGGGGCTTTCTCCTGGCCGTGCTGATCCCGGCCTTCGGCGATCCGTGGACGGCCCTGGCCGTTTCGTCCCTGGCCTTCGGCGTGCTCCACGTCTACCAGGGGCCGTTCGGCATCGTCCGCACCGCCGGGCTGGGGGCGCTCCTGGGCGGCTCGGTGATCCTCTCCGGGAGCCTGTGGCCGGCGGTGGCGGTCCACATCGCCATCGACCTGGTGGGAGGCTTGCTCTACGGTCCTCGCACCATCCCGCCGCCGGCCCGAGGAGGCCGGAGCGGGTCGTCGGTGGATACCCGGGCGTAGGGCCGCTCGGTCCACGGCTCCATACGCACTCCGCCCACGCACCCCCAGCTCCCGATGCGCACTCCGCCCGCGCACCCCCAACTCTCCACAACTCCGGAATCGCGGGAGTTCGGGTGGGTTGGAGACGCCCCGGCCGCACGAAGTCTCCCAACCCTTCCGGTCCCCGCCGGGTCTGGGTGGATTGGGGGCGCGGGAGCACCCCCAACCATCCACAACTCCGGAATCGCGGGAGTTCGGGTGGGTTGAGGCGCCCTGGCCGCACGCCGGGCCCCCGCCGCGGCGGTGGAACCTGAAAACCTTCAGCCCCCCCCGGGGTACGGGCCGATACTGACCCGGGGGGATCCTGGTTGCCGAAACGTCCTCCCCCCGCACACAGTAGGGATGGATGAGGTGCCGACATGATTCTCCACTGCAACTACGAAGAGCTTCAGGCCCTTCGCTCCGGGGCCGAAACGGTCCTGCGCGGCGACGGGCCCGAGGGCTTTGCGGTGGCGGCACCCCCTCGTTCCCGGGCTCGGGTCGAGGCGATCCTGCCCGCGCTCCGGGGCGACGTCTCCCTCTCGACGCTGGCCGAGCAGGAGGCCTGCGAAGACGCCGTCCGGACGATCCTGGCCGTGCAGAAGGCAGAGATGGACGCCGCGGTCGTGGCCACACACCCCGCGGCCGAGATCGCTGTGGCGGCATACTTCGACTACGCCCACACCCGTTCGGTGCTGGGGCGTCTCGAGGAGATGGGGCGTCACATGCGCGCCCTCATCGAGGTGGTCACCGGCGCTCCCGCCGACGAACAGGCCGCCCTGACCTTCGCGTTCCCCGATTGACCCGGGAACCGATCCGCCGCTCCCCGGCTTCACCCGGCACATGACCGACCGAACGGAGGCGCTGGCCCGCATGCTGGAGCGTCGCCCCGACGACGCCCGGTTGCGGTTCGGTCTGGCGCTGGAATACCTGAAGCAGGAGCGGTTCGACGAGGCCGTCGAGCATCTGCATGCGTACCTGGCCGTGGCCGACGACGAAGGCAACGCCTGGGGTCGGCTGGGCGACGCCCTCCGCCGCCTCGGGCGCGACGACGAAGCCCGCAGGGCGTACGAACGAGGCATCGCCGCCGCCGAAGCCCACGGGCATCCGAGCATGGCCGAGGAGTTCCGAGAGGTCCTGGACGAATGGACGTGACGTGACCACCGATTCCGCCCAGCGGGAGCGGGGCTTCCACGAGGAAGTCCTGCCCCACCTCGACGCGGTCTACCGGTTCGCCCTCCGGTTGTCGGGCGAAGCCGATGTCGCCGAGGATCTGGTCCAGGAGACCTTCCTGCGGGCCTGGCGGGCGTTCGATCAGTACGAACCGGGGACCCGGGCTCGGAGCTGGCTCTTCACCATCTGCCGCAACCTCTACCTGCGGCAGCGGGAGCGGGGCCGGCGCCACACCGAGATCGTGGAGAAGGAGGCGCCCCGGAGCGACGCGGTGATCAACCCGCTGTGGAGCGAGACCCGGGACACCGACCCCGAAGGACGCTTCTTCGCCAGCATCGTCGACGACGAGGTGCTCCGGGCCATCGACGCGTTGCCGGAGGAGTACCGCACCGCGGTGGTCCTCTCCGACCTCGAGGGCATGAACTACCAGGAGATCGGCGAGGTGCTCGACGTGCCCGTGGGCACGGTGAAGAGCCGCCTCTCCCGAGGCCGGCGCCGGCTCCAGAAGGTGCTGTACGACTACGCGGTGGAGATGGGCTACGTGGCGTCGGCCGAGGCCGCCCCATGAGGCACTGCACCGCACGGCGGCCCCGGGCGGGCCGGGAGGGAGCACGATGCTGATCGATCGACTGAAGGGCTGGTTCGGCGGCGGGCGCAACGGGGGGGGGGACGGCGGAAGCGCCGACGGCCCCTGCCCCGATGACGGCCCCGAGATGATCTCCTGCCAGGACGCCCTGGCCCGGCTTCAGGAGTTCGTCGACGGCGAGCTCACCGATCTGACCCACGAGCAGGTGGAGAGCCACTTCGAGGTCTGTACCCGCTGCTACCCGCACCTGGCCATGGAGTCGTCCTTCAAGGAACGGGTCCATGCCGCCCTGGCCCGCCCCGAGGTCCCCGAGGGACTCCGTGGCCGGGTGCTGGAGATGCTGCGGGACGACCCCGGGGCGTAGGCGGCCGCCTCGGGCCTCACCGCGGTCCGCAGGGCACGTCCCCTCCGCGGCGCCGCTCCCAGGTGTACGAGCGACTCGGCGCCCACCGGCCGTCGGTCCAGGTCAGGCTCGCGCCGATGTGGGTGTCTTCGTCGGGCCAGGTCTCCTCGTGGCGGACCCGGGGCGTGGATCCGTCACTCCACCGGAAGTCCTGCTCCATGACGAGGGTGTCGCCCACGGGGGCGAGCCGGTGTCCCAAGCCGGCGCCCGCTCCGCTGGTGTGGGACTGGTAGACGAAGGCGCGACCCGCCGCCGCGTCCCACCCCTCGTGGAAGGTCCAGAAGACGGCCGAGGCGGCCCCGTCCGCGATGCTCCACAGGCACCCCGTGGCCGACAGGCCCCCGGGATCGGGCCAGAAGCGCACGCCGTAGGCGTCGGGGCCGCCCTCGCCGTCCGCCTCCCGGTAGTCGGCGTTGGACGCCCACCACCACGACCCGTCCCGGGTCATGCGTTGCAGGTGCGCCCGGTAGTCGTCGAGGCGGGCGGCGACCGCCGAATCGGGGGCGAGCTGGGCGGCCGCCGCGGGCCCCGGGGCCACCAGGACCAGGGCGACCACGACGACGGCCGTACGAACGAACGAGACAGCGGGCATGGACGGGCTCCCGTGAGGGTGGCGGTGAGGGTGCACACCTTCGTGGCGCCCGGCGGCGAAAGGTTGCACCCCGGGGCCCGTGCAACCATCGGGGGGGCGAACCGCACATCGACGTGAGACCCTTCGTGCCCCCGAGCCCGTGAGCAGTCCCATGAGCGTGCGATCCCTTCTCGCCGGCGCCGCCCTCGCCGGCGCGACCCTCGTGCCGGCGCCCGGGTCGGCCCTCCAGAGCTCCGACGCCGGCAGCAGCGAGCGCCCCCCGATCCTGGAACGGGAGCGGGAGATCGCCCTGGCCCGCAGCGCCGCCCCTCCGGAGATCTCGGCCGACGCCACGGTCCTTGCCCTGGTGCGGGACCGGGGATTCGAGGTGGCGGTGGAGGGCACCAACGGCGTGACGTGCCTGGTGAGCCGATCCTGGCCCCGGGCCATCGAGCCCCATTGCTTCGATCGGGAGGGCTCGCGCACCATCCTCCCGGTGCACCTGCGGGAGGCCGAGCTGAAGGAGCAGGGCTGGACCAAGGACGCCATCCATGGCGACGTCGCCGAGGGATTCCGCACCGGGCGCTTCGTGCCCCCGTCGCGTCCCGCGGTGAGCTGGATGATGTCGGCCGCGCAGGATCTCTACAACGACGAGGGGGCCCACGTGGGCCCGTGGAAGCCCCATCTCATGATCTACCATCCGTACCTCACCCCCGAAGATCTGGGACTCGGGGCCGGCCCGCCCCCCGCCGACGGTCCCATGGTGGTGGATCCCGGCCGCCCCACGGCCAATCTCGTGATCGTCATGCCGGACTTCGTGCCGCTGGCCGGGGCAGGGGCGGAGGCCGGAGCCGACTCCCCCGACGTCCGACCCCCGGGAGCGCGGTGAGCGGATCCGACGCCGACGGGCGCCTCATCGCCCGCTTCCTGGAACGCCGCGACGAAGGGGCGTTCGACGCCCTCTACGACCGCCACACGCCACGGGTGTACGGCCTGGCGCTCCGTCTGGCCGGTGGCGCCGAGGCCGACGCCCGGGACCTGGTCCAGGAAACGTGGGTGCGGGCCGTGAACGGGCTCGGCCGGTTCCGGGGCGACGCCCGGTTGTCGTCGTGGCTCTGCGCCATCTGTACCAACGTGTGGCGCGAGGGACTGCGGCGGACCCGCCGCGAAGTCGACCTGGAGGGAGCGCCCGAACCGGTGGCTCCCGGATCGCGCCTCGGCGCCCTTCCCCCCCACGAGCCCGTGGACGTGCGGCGGGCCCTGGACGGTCTGGCGCCGGGCTATCGGGCGGTGGTGGTGCTCTACGGCGTGTACGGCTTCAGCCACGCCGAGGTGGCCGACATGCTGGGGATTTCCGAGGGGACTTCGAAGAGCCAGTTGCTCCGGGGGCGTCGCGCGCTGCTGCGCGCCCTGAACGACGAGCAGGGAGACGAATCATGACCGACCGAGAATCCGACATCCCGGGCCCCGATCCCACCGACGGGCTGGTGGCCGAGGTGGCGCCGCCCGCCGATCTCCGGGCCCAGGTGGTGGGGCGCCTCCACGCCGAGGGACTCCTCCCGGGCCTCGCGGGCCCGGGTCGGTCTCCGGGTGCGGGGGGGGCGGGGGCGACGCTGGCTCGGTGGGCCCTGACGGCGGCGGCGGTGGTGGTGGGATTCCTGGGGGGCCGGGCCACCGCGTCTCCGGCGGCGGTGGACGGGGTCGGGGGGGCGCCGGCGCCGGCCGGGGCCCGGTGGGCCCTCTTCCTCTACGAGGACGGCCCCATGGCCATCGGCGACCGGAGCCTGGACGAGGTGGAAGGCGAATACGTGGCGTGGGCGCGGCAGGCCGCCGAGGCCGGCACCCTGGTGCTGGGCGAGAAGCTGGCCGAGGTGGAGTTCGTGCTGGACTCCGAGGCCCCGCCGCTGGAGCGGCCTCTGGGCGTGGGCGATCCCCCCGGCATCCTCACGGGCATGTTCGTGGTGGAGGCGCCGTCGCTGGAGGCGGCGGTGGAGGCGGCCCGCTCCACGCCCCACCGGGCCTTCGGCGGCACGGTGTTGATCCGGCCCATCGATCCCACCTGAGTCCTCCGGGGTCCGACGGCCGGCGCCCCGCTCACCCGTCGTGGCGCAGGGCCTCCACGGGCTGGATGGCCAGCGCCCGGCGGGCCGGCACCCAGCAGGCCAGGAGTCCGGCGGCGGCCGTGGCCGCCACCAGTCCGGGAAAGAGCCACCACGGCGCTTCGGGCACGGCGAAGACGAAGAGGCGCACCCGGGCCAGGGCCAGCCCCCCGGCGGCGCCCACGGCCGCACCCACCGCCAGGAGGAATCCCGACCGGCGGAGAATCGACGACAGGACGGTGCCCCGGGCCTCGCCCAGGGCCACCCGGATCCCGATCTCCCGGGTGCGGCGCGTCACCGACAGCGACACGATGGAATAGACGCCGGCCAGGGAGAGGAGGAGGGTCACCACGCCGATGCCCGTGAGCCCCGACGACAGGGTGGCCAGGGCGGCCCGGTTCTCCGCGCCTACGTCGCCCAGGCGCACCACGTCGGAGAGGCGGAGGTCGGGATCCAGATCGTAGACGGCCCGGCGCAGGACGCCGGCGAAGGCCAGGGGGTCGGCGTCGACCCGGAGCGCCAGCGCCGCGGTGCGCCGGGCGGCCAGGGGCACGTAGACGCCGCCGGCCTCGGCGGGCCCCGCCACCTCCATGACGTCGGGCACCACCCCCACGATGGTGCGCCACGGCGGGGCGTCGTCGCCGGGACCGTCGGATTCGGGAATGCGCCGCAGGCGACGCCCCACCACTTCGGAGGTGCCGAAGCGCGAGCGGGCGAAGGCCTCGGTGACCAGGGCCACCGGGAGGGCGTCGGCCCCCAGGTCGGTGGCTTCGAAGTCCCGTCCCGTCACGGGGGCCTGCTCCAGCGCCAGCAGGAGGCCCGGAGTGATGCCCACCACCGGCGCCGCCGCCCGGGTGGGATCGCCCTCCACCTCGATGGGATCGGCCCACGGCGTGGTTCGGGGCAGATCGGAGGCGAAGCCCACCGCCCGCACCTCGGGGTGTTCACCCAGGGTGCGCGCCAGGGCCGTCATGAGCCCGGCGAGGGAGTCGGGGGGAATGGCGTCGGAGGGGAGGGTGGTGGGGGAGGGGTCGAGGCCGAACCGGGCCGTGAGCACCTGGTCGTCGGGCAGTTCGAAGGCCGGGTCCACGTAGCGGCGGAACCCCTCGGCGAAGAGGGTGGCGCCCCCCAGGAGGGCCACCGACAACGCCACTTCGGCGGCGATCATGAGCCCCCCGAGTCGGCCGATGCGGGCCGAGCCCCGCCCGGCGCCCCGGAGGGCGTCGCCGGGGTCGGTCCGTGTCGCTCGGAGCGCCGGCACCACCGACGTCACGGCGGTGGCCAAGATCGCCACCGCCGCCACCGCCAGGGCGGTGTCGGGAGCGACGTGGAGGTCGACCCAGAAGGGCAGCTCGTCCAGCATCCGGTCGTAGAGGGCCAGGATGGCGCCGGCTCCCGCCAGACCCACCCCGGCGGCCAGCGCCCCCATGACCGCCGACTCGGCGAAGAGCTGTCCCACGATCCGCCCCCGGGACGCCCCCAGGGCCGTGCGTACGGCCAGTTCGGCGCCCCGGCGCGAGGTCCGGGCCATGACCAGATTGCCCACGTTGGCGGCGATCACCACGAGCACGGCCACCAGCACGCTCATGAAGGCCACGATGCCCACGTGGATCTGGGGCGACACCATGAGCCGGGCGAGGGCCCGCACCTGGTACCGGAGGGGTTCGGCGCCCCGCCCCGGTGCCGAGATCTGGTCGGAGAGCTGCTGCAACTGGGTGCGGGCCGCCTCGGGGTCGGCGCCCTCGGCGAGGATGCCCACGAAGCGGCTGTCGGTGCCGTCCCGGAGGGAGACGGCGCCGTGGGTCGCCTCGTTCAGGGGCAGCCACAGCTCCCCTTCGGCGGGGTAGCCGGCGGCGTCGGGGAGCACTCCCACGATCTCGTGATCCGTGCCCGCCACGTCGAGAATCCGGCCCACCACGTCGGGGTCGCCCCCCAGGCGGCGGTTCCACAGGCTCTCCCGCACCACCACCACCGGAGCCGCTCCGGGCCGACCGTCGTCGGCCACCAGCAGGCGCCCCACCACGGGTCGGTAGGGCAGCCAGCGGAACGTGCCGGGCGTGACCCGGGCTCCGGCGACCCGCTCGATCTCCCCGCCGGGATGGACCACGTTGACCTCCACGGTCCGGGCCGCCCCGAGGTAGGCCAGCGCTGACGCCGACGCTCGGAACGCCTGCAGCCGCTCCAGGTCGGTGGCAGCCCGCCGCCCCGACTCGGCGGCGTACGATTCGATGTTCACCCAGCGCTCGGGGTCGGGAAACGGGAGCTCACCATAGAGGCCCTGGCGGAACACGCTGTAGCCGCCGGCCACCAGGCCGATGCCCACCCCCAGCGCCACCACCGACGTGAGGGTCATGACGGGCTGCTTGGCCAGGAGGCGCAGAGCCAGGCGGAGTTCCACCCGGGAAAGTCCCCCGGCCTGGGCCAGCCCCCGGGCGAGGCGGCCCGTTCCGTGGACGACCGCGAGTCCCATGCCCTCCAGCGTGGTCCAGAGCAGCGCCAGGGCCGCCCCTCGCCGTGCCCGGCGGCGCTGGTGCAGCTCCTGGAGGTCGCCCACCACGTCGTCCACCCGGTCGGGATCCAGCACCCGCTCCAGGAGGGCCGTGAGCCACCGGGGCGCCATCAGACCGTCCCCGGATCGGTGGCCAGATCCTGCCACATGTTCTCCAGCGCCGAGCGGGACTCGTGCACCGCCGCCACGCCCTGGGGCTCCACCCGCACGTGGCGGCGCGCCTTGCCCCCCCGCTCCGGACGGGGATCCCCGAGCCAGGTGGTGATGTGGCCCTTCTCCTCCAGGCGACGGAGGGTGACGTACACGGCCGAGCGCCGGGCCGCGCGGCCCGTCCGGGCCTCGATGTCGTCGACGATGGCCAGGGCGTGGGCGTCCTCTTCTCCCAACCGCATCGCCGCCAACAATACCAGCAGCTCGAATTCTCCCAGCGTGTCCTTGCCCATCGTCCCGTCCCGGTGCGGTGATCGTCGTTAAAGCAACAATGTCACTTTAATGACCGGAGGGGAAGGGCGAGGCTCCCCGGGCGGCCGCCACCACCTTCTCCCGGATCAGGGCGCCCAGGGCGTTGGCCTGCCGGGCCGATCGGTCGAAGTCGGCGCCCAGCCAATGGTGGGCCCCCACCACCACCAGCTCCCGCGACGGCACCACCCACACGAACTGGCCGCCGAATCCCCACATGACCAGTGCCGGGGGACTCCCGGACTCGGTCCAGACCTGGTAGCCGTAGCCCCCGTCCCGCAGCACGTCCCCCACGGGCCCCAGCTCCACCCGGCGGGCGAACGCCTGCTCCATCCACGACGCCGGTACTACTTCGGTGGATCCGGACCACCCCTCCTGGAGCACGAGTTGGCCCAGACGGGCGAGATCTCGAGCCCGGAGGGCGAAGCCCGCGGCCCCCGACGTCTGCCCGCCCGCCGTCTGCCAGGAGCGCGCGGTGATGCCCAGGGGCCCCAGGAGCCGCTCGTCGGCGTAGGTCTCCAGCGGTCGACCCGTGGCCATGGCCACGATGCGCCCCAGCAGGTGCGACGTACCCGAGTTGTAGATGAAGGCCTCACCGGGTTCGGCCACCACGGGCAGATCGAACACGTAGCCCACCGGGCGTCCCGAGAGATACCACGGAATGAAGTCGTCGGCGTCGCTCCACCGCATGCCCGACGTCATGGTGAGGAGGTGATGCACCCGGATCGGGGCGTGGGCCGGTCGCAGGGAGTCGGCGGGGAACCAGTCCCCCAGGCCATCGTCCACGTCCAGCACGCCGTCGTCCACGGCGAGCCCCACCAGGAGTCCCGTGACCGTCTTGGTCACCGATCGCACGTCGAGGAGCGTCGCGGCGTCGGTCTCGTTGAAGTAGGCCTCCCGCACCATCCGCCCGTTCCGCACCACCAGGAGCGCCCGGAGGTTGGGCAGCCCGGCGGCCTCGTCGAAGGCCTGCTCCAGGAGGGCCTCGTCGAACCCCTCCGCCGCGGCCGAACTGCTCGCCCACGGCCGGGACAGATCCACCACCCCGTCGGGAGGCGACGATCCCGTGGGGGCGTCGTCGCAGGCGGCGGCCGCCACAACCCACAGCACCGCCAGGAGCCCCAGGGGCCGGAGCGGGCGTCGAGAGGTCGGGTCCATAGCCCGAACCGAACGCCCCCGCCCCGCCCCGGCAAGCCGCCGCCGACGGCCCGGAGTCCGCCCGGACGATCAGGGCGCGGGCGACCCTCCCGAGCTCCCGGACGTCTGCGGCGGCTGCACCCGGTACCGTCGGCCCAGGGGATCCACCACCAGCACCCAGTCCCGGAAGAGGGCGGCCCCGGCGTTGCCCTGTTCGAACCGGTCCTGGAAGTGCACCGGCGGGCTCTCGATCCGAACCCCGCCCACCATGACACTCCCGGCGAGGCGACTCTCCAGGACCTCGAACGACGACGCCACGGAGCGAGCGGTGCCGGTGCTCAGGGGCTCGGCCAGCGAAACGGAATCGACCAGAGCCCGGGGCAGACCCAGCCCCCTGCCGCTCCCCGTGTCCAGGTCGGCCTCCACCACCCGCCCCTCCACCTCCACCCGCACCCGGGGCAGTCCGTCGCCCGAGTCCAGGAACGGCAGCGACCCGTCGGTCTCGGTGAGGCCCCCGGGCGCCACGCCGAACGTCGCTCCCGGGAAGTCGAAGGTCATGACGTTTCCGGCGAAGGCCGGGGCCCCCAGGATGCCCCGAGCACCGTCCAGCTCGGCCCAGAAGTCCGGGGTGTCCAGGGAGATCAGGAGAAGGCCCGACAGCTCTCCGCCGCCCAGGGCGACGGCGGCCGGCCCCACCACCTCGGCCTCGGTGGCCCCGTCCCCCGACGGGTCGCCCACCCGGGCCCGACCCATGACGGGCAGCCCCACCTCGGCGGCCAGCGTCGCGTCCACCAGCGACCCCATGGCGCCGATGTCCACGATGAACCGGTAGGGGCCCCGGCCGTCGATGGTGACGTCGATGGTGGGGCGGCCGCCGGCGGTGGACATGGGCACCACCACGGCCCGGGCCAGGGGGCGCGCCTCCATGGCGGGGGCGGCCCGCCGCACCTGCTGCCCCGCCCCGGGCGTCGCACACGCCACGACCAGGGCCACCGCGAGCCCGCCGGCCCGGGGGCTCATGCCTCGCCTCCCCGGTCCGTCTCCTCCCACGCCCCGGACGGCAGGCGCACCCGGATTCGCGCCACGGTCCCGTCGGCGCCCCGGGCGAACTCGATCCGGGCCTCGGGCACGGCCTCCAGGACGAAGGCGTCGTCGTCCACCGCCAGGAGCGGGAGGGCGGGGGCGTCGCCCACGTCGATGCGCTGCAGCATGAGCCGGTCGCCCTCCACCCAGACCCGCCGGGACCCGTACGCGCCGGCGTAGTCCGCCAGGTCCGTGGCGTCGAGGGCGGGGCGGGAGAGGGCGGCGTAGAGGGCGCCGGCCTGGGCCAGCTCCTGCCGCCGCAGGGGGTCGTCGGTGCGGGCCGAGAGTTCCTCCATCGCCAGGGCGTGGGCCCGGGGCAGGGCGTCGGCCGACGCCGCCTCCACGTCGGGGGTCACGCCCGTGCCCTCGAAGTCGGCGTCGGTGCGGGGATCGAAGACCCGGGCGATGGGGAGCACCATGGAGAAGCCCCCGGGGAGCTCGGCCACGGTGCTGCTGTGGCCCGCCCCGGCGGTGGCTTCGCCCACCCGCACCGCGCGACCCGTGGCGCCCAGACTGAACGCCATGTTCTCGGCCGCCGATCCCGAGCCTTCGTCCATGAGCACGTAGAGGGGCACGTCGGGGAGGCGCACCGGGGGGATGTCGGGCACCGTCCAGTACTCCCGCGTCACATCCTCTTCGGCGTAGAACCGCGAGTAGAGGTGAACCGGATCGTCGCCGAAGAAGAAGCTGCTCAGGTACTGGTTCATGCCCTCGCCGCCTCCCGGGTTCCCACGGAGGTCGAGAATGAACGCGTCCACGTCGGCCAGGAACGACATGGCGGCATCGGCGGCGGGGGCGGCCCACGGCATGATGGGAAACCGATCGAGGTCCAGGTACCCCACGTTGCCCGGCAGCACCTCGACTCGGCGCAGGTAGTGGTTCACCCGGCGTTCGGCGGCCACCTGGGCGGCCACGGGGGAATCCTCCAGCGGCGGGGGCTCCTCTCCGTCCGGGACCCGGAAGCTGGTGGGAAGCCCCGGGTCCAGGTGCGCCCGCCGCCGTGTTTCGGGGGACTCCGGAGTCGGCCCGCCTCCCCCGCCGACCACGCGCCGCACGGCCCGGGTGGGTCCCCCCGCCAGCGGACCGGCCCCGGGAGCGGTGATGGCCAGGTGGAGGTCGTGGGCCACCTCGGCCAGATCCCGGGTCAGGGCCGTGGCGAAGGCGGTGGTGGTGGCGGCCTCGGGCCACCCGTCGCCCGACGCGCGGGCCCGGAGCAGGGCCGCCATGTCGGCGCCCACGTCGGGCTTCACGTACGACGCCTCCAGCAGGTCGGCCACGGCCCGGGCGACCTCGGCCTTGGCCTCCGCGTCCACCGGGCTGGGGGCCGCGGGGGCGGGACGGGTCCGCACCTGGACCTGCTGGGCGGCCAGGGCGGTGCGGGGGAGGAACGTCACGGCCATGGCCAGGCCCAGAGCCAGGGCCAGGGCGGATGTGCGGAAGGGCGTCGTCGTCATCGTCGTCGTCGTTGGGGAGATGGGCCTCGACATCCCCACGACAGCCGTCGACCGGGCGACGTGAAGTCCGGGCCTCGGGGCAACGGCCCGCCCGCGCCGCCGCGTCGCAGGCGAGACCCCGACGTTCTTCACGTTCTCCGGGGTCGTGCTGTCCAGAGTGGGGAGGCCATACCCCGTGCACGACGACGCCACACTGATCGAGCGCGCCCGGTCGGGAGACCGGGACGCGTTCGGGATCCTGGCGCGCCGCCATTTCGGCGGCGTGTGGGCGGTGGCGTGGGCCGTCCTGGGTCGCAGGCAAGACGCAGAAGACGCCGCGCAGGACGCCCTGGTGCGCGCCTGGGAGCGCCTCGATCAGTGTCGCGATCCCGGCCGCTTCCGGGCCTGGTTGGTGCAGGTGGCCCGGAGCGTGGCGCTGAACCGGCTGGACACCCGGCGGCGTCGAGCCGCCGACGAGCTACCCGAGCACCTGGAAGCCGGAGGCCCCTCGCCGTTCGACGCCGCCCACCGCGACGAGCTGCGGCGTCGCCTCGCCCGGGCCGCGGCCGAACTCACCGAATCGCAGCGCACCGTGCTCCTGCTCTACGACCTTGAGGGGTGGAGTCACGACGAGATCGGGGCGGCGCTGGACCTCCGCCCCGCCACCAGCCGACGTCACCTCTCCGATGCCCGCCGCCGGATGCGGGCGCTGCTGGAGGCCCAATTGAATCCCGTGTCCCGCTCCGACGGAGACCGACCATGACCCACACCGCCGACAGTCGACCCGACGACCGGAACGACGCCCTCGACCTCGAGGCGCTGGCGCCCGACCCGGCCACCCGGGACCGGGTGATCGCCGGGGCCCTGGCGCGCCTCCACGCCCCCGAGACGTCGGGGACCCGATCCGATCCCATTGCGAGCGTGGGGGTCCTCTCCTCGGCCGGGCGCTTCGCCGTGCCGGCCCTACTGGCCGCCGCCGCGGTGGCGGGCCTCCTGCTGTGGTCCGACGCCGGCGCCGGTCCTCCGGCAGGCGACCCGTCGTCGGACGCCCTGCTCCCCGGGGCCCCCGGGACCTGGTCGCCGTGGGTCGCCGCCGGCCGGGCGCCGGCACCGGAAGAACTGATCGTCCTCTTCGCCGGAGGTTCTGCGCCATGACCCGATCCCCCGCGCCGCGCCCCTGGGCCGGCCTCATCGCCCTGGCCGGGGCCTTCGTGGCCGGCGGCGGCCTGGTGCTCCTGGCCGCCGAGCGCCCCCCGTCCACTTCGCCGGCCCCCGCCGTGGAGGCCACTGAACCGGCCGGCCCCGACCTCTTCGCGGGTCTCGACCTCACGGCGGCTCAGCGCGCCGCCGTGGACTCGATCCTGACCCGGACCCGGGTGGTGGTGGATTCGGTCTTCCAGGCGTCCACCGACGCCTACCGGGTCGAGGCCGAACGAGCCCGGACCGGCATCCTCGACGTGCTCGACGCCGAGCAGGCCCGCGCCTTCGCCGAGCGGGTGGAGGCCGCCGGCCCCCTGCGCATCCGACGGGTGCAGGTGGGCGACTCCATCGTCCGGGAAGACACCCTACCCCCCTCCCCTCTTCCCGAACCCGGGGGGGGGTGACGGACCGGCGCGGGGAACCCGATCCCCCTCCCGTGACGTACACAGCCGGGAGAGACGATCGGGGGCGGGTCCCCCGGCGCACGGTCCACCGGACGGGAAGACGACGATGACGAAGCGAGGATCGATCCGCGGAGCGCAGCTGGCCACCCTGGCTCTGGCCGCGCTGACGCTCGCCGCGCCGGCGCCGGCGACCGCCCAGACCAGCGACGCCGACGCGGTGAGGGCCGTCGTGACCCGCGGATACGTGGAAGGCATCCACAAGAACATGGGCCGGGACCGGATCCGCGAGGGCTTCCACCCCACGTTCGTCATGCAGGTGCTCACGGCCGACGGGGTGACGTCCACGACCATCGACGAGTGGGTCGCCCGCCTTCCTCCCGAGGGCCAGGCGCCCAACGCCGAGATCACCCATGAGATCCCCACGGTGTCGTTGGCGGGCGACGCTGCCGTGGCCCAGGTGGAGCTCTATCGCAACGGCGTCCACGTCTTCACCGACTTCATCAATCTCTATCGCTTCCCCGAGGGGTGGCGCATGGTGGCGAAGACGTTCTACCGGCGGCCGGCCGGCTGAGGGCACCGCTCCGCCCGTCACCCTCCGGCCATGCCCTCCAGGGACAGGCGCAGGTAGGTGGCGAAGTCTCGCACGAAGAGCAGGCCGTGGGAGTCGGGGGTGAAGCCCGCGAAGTTTTCGTAGGCGTCGGGGGTGTTCACAAGGGCGCCCGGATCGATGAGGTCGCCCCACCCGTCGCCGACGCGGCGGGACAGCCAGAGGTCGCTGGGACCCGGCCGCCCGTCGGAGCCCAGCGCCGAGGCCTCCACGGCGGCCCATCGACCGTCCGGCGCCGTCACCACCCTCCAGATGAGGTGGTCGGGCAGACGGGCTCGCCACGCCTCGGGCGTGGGGTCGGCCTCGGCGGGGCCGAATCCCGAGCCGGTCCATCGGGCCCTTCGGTGGGTCCGTCTCGCCTCCGGTCCCCACACCTCACTGGTCCACCGGAGCGTACCGTCCGGGTCGAAAACCGGTCCTGCGTCGTAGGCGGCGGGATCGCTCAGTTCACCCAGGTAGCGCGGCGCGCCGGGAGTCCCGTCGCTCCCCAGAGGCGCCCACCAGAGGTTCGCCTGGGGCGGCCCGCCCCCTGGAATCGGTCGGTACGACGAGAAGACCAACGCCCGCCCATCGGGCGAGACGGTGGGGTAGAGATCGGAATGATCGCCGCCGAGATCCACCCTACGGGGAGGCCTCCACCCGTCGGCGCCGCGCTCGGTGACCCAGATGCGGTACTGCTCCCGGCCTTCGCCGAGCTTGCGGAAGAACCAGAACCGATCCCCCCCGCGGTCGAAGGTGCCCCGGTAGACGTTTTCCCCTTCTACGGTCACGATCCCGGGCAGGAACGGTTCCGGCTCCCCCCGCTGCGCCTCCGCGGGTGCCGCGAGGCACGTCCCCACCACGGCCAGCGCCACGCCCCGGACGCCTCGGCTCATCCTCATTCCCGTTCCCTCCCCCCCGTGGCTTGCCGTGAACCGCCCGCCGATCCCCCGTCGGCGGCCCCTTCCGTACACGACCGGATCATGGCCCCGAACGTGAGTCCACGCGAGTGGCTCCCCCGGGAAGGCCCCTTCAGCCCCCGCCGCCCGGGCACGCGGGCCACACGCTGCCGCAGGCCCGCCACTCCACCACCCGGAACGGATCCTCCCCGGTGGCGCCCAGCACGAGGGTGACCTCCACGGCGTCGTCGCCGGCCAGGGCCGCGGCGAGCCCGTCGCAGTTCGGGTCGCCGTCGCGCGTTCCTCCACCACGATCCGGGTGGTCACGCCCCACTCGAACGAGAAGCCGATGGGATGCTCGTACATGAGCTCCCAGGCGGTGGCGCCGCGCTCTCGCACCCGCAGACAGAACCCGTACGAGAGTCCCGAGCACACCTCCATGTGCGGCGCCACCTCGTAGGTCCGGCGGGTACGGAGTCCCCCATCCATGGTTCGAACGAGCGGCGGATCCGCTGCGTGACGCCGGACGCCGACGGCGCCCCGTCAACTGATGGGACGCCGCCGCCGGATCACGAACAGCCCCTGCTTGTGGCTGGTCACGAGGATGTTGCCGCTGGCGAAGAACGGGTAGTTGCTCCAGGACCCGTCGAAGAAGCCCGGCACCTCGTCGGCGTAGGGCGCCGTGTCGAACCACGCCACCTCCACCGGATTCTCCGGATCGCTCACGTCCAGGACCCGGAGTCCCGCGGCGTAGTTGGACTGGTACATGAGGTTGCCGGCCACGTAGAGGTTGTGGTCGGTGGCGTTGTTGTCGGCCACGTACACGCCGGCGAGCACGGGGTCCGACAGATCCTGCACGTCCCAGATCATGGTGCGGGTGCCGTCGGTGAGCCCGTTCATCTCGTCGAGCTCGTCGTTCACGTAGAGAAAACGCTGATCCTCGGTGAGCCAGCCCTGATGGATGTAGGCCGTGTTGGGCATGACGGCCTTCCCCACGACGACGGGGGACTCCTTGTCGGTGACGTCGCCGATGCTCACGGCGGATTCCGAAAAGGCGAAGCAGATCTCCCGCCCCTGGAATTCGGAGTCGGGACCCCGGTACGACACGCACTGGGCGTCGTGGGTCTGGCCGGCGGCGCCCAGACCCACGGAGAGATCGTTGTAGCAGCCGGCGAAGGTGGGGTTCTTCGGGTCCCGGAGATCGACGATGTGGAGCGAGGCGCACCCCTGGCCCCCGGCGGAGTTGGCCATGGTGTAGGCGAACCCCGTCTCTTCGTTGACGGCCAGGTTGTGTGAGCTTCCGATTTCGGTGTAGAGGGCGTCGGCCTCGAAGACGGGCGGGTCGGCGGGGTCCACGTCCCGCAGGCGGGTCATGTCGAAGACCTGCATGCCGTGCTGCCCGGCGTTGTCGGCCACCACCAGGGCGTGGTTGCGCAGCACCTTCACGTCGCGCCACGCGTTGCCCCGGCTGCCCTCGGTCTTGGGCAACTGGCCCAGGTAGACCGGGTTGGCCGGGTCGGTAACGTCCACGAACGACGTCCCTTCCGAGCGTCCCACCACCGCATACTCCCGCCCCGTGTCCGGGTCGGTCCACCCCCACACGTCGTTCACCATGGCGCCCCGTCCCGCGCCCAGGGACTCCACGGGGAGGAGGGCCACCAGGTCCATCTGCTCGCAGCCGAAGAGGGCGGCGGTGCCCTCGAGGCAGTCCACCTCTTCGCCCCCCACGGCCTCGTACCCCTCCACCTCACCGGCCAGGGTGCCGGCATCGCGCCAGCCGTCGGCGCCCCGGCGATAGGCCACTGCCACGCCGGCGCCGTAGTCGTCGCCCGGAGCACCCACCACCGCCGCATCGCCGCGGGCCGCCACGGTGAGCCCGAAGACCGGCATGAAGTCGGTGCCCGGGCCGTTCACCACGGTGCCCGCGTCCCAGGTGCCGTCCGTGGCGGTGAAGCGCGTGGCCGCCCCCACCAGTCCGCCGGCGTTGGGCGAGCCCACCCACACCGTGGGACCGGCGGCCACGGCCACGGACGTGCCGAACCGTCCCGCGGCGCCCTGGGGCGGGGCGAGGGTGGAATCCAGGGCGAGTTCGGCGGGCTCGCCGTCCACGGAGTACACGTACACGGCGCCGCCGCCGGTGGAGAGGGGCAGCCCCAGGGCCACCCGGCCGTCGGCGGCGGCGAGACCGCACTCCTTGTAGGGGTCCAGGGAGAGGAGGCCACCCGCGACCGAGAGGGCGGGCCCGGGCGTCATGCGGGCGGAGGCCGTCCATCCCTCGCCTCCGCCCCGGGTCACCAGCTCCACGAAAGCCGCCCCGGTGGCGTCGGCGCCGCAGACGGCCAGGACGTCGGGGGATACGGCGGCCAGGGCGGCCCCGTAGCGGGTGTCGCCGGGGCGGCCGGTGAGGGAGGCCTCCAAGCCGATCCCCGGCACGTCGCTCCGCACCACCCGCACGACCTCCGCCCCGTCCTCGTGCTCCACCCACGCGGTCATGGGGCCGGCCACCGCCACGGCCGATCCCGCGGCGGTGCCGTCGCCTCCCGGGGCCAGGCTTCCCTGGGGCTCCCATCGGGCGCCGTTCCGCTGGAAGAGGTGCACCGCTCCGGTCCCGCCGTGGGCCCTCGGCGCCCCCACGATCATCACGTCGCCATCCACCGCCACCGCCCGTCCGAACCAATCCGAGCGCTCCCCGTCCGGCGCCTGGAGCACCTGGGCCTCGACCCAGCCGTCGCCCTCGGCCCGGTAGACGTAGACCATGCCCGGCCGCAGCACGTTCTGGGGCTGGCCCACGAAGAGCTCGCCGCCCGAGACGGCGGCGGCCCGCCCGAAGGCCGTGCCGAAGTCGTAGAGCTGCTGGGCCCGTAACCCTTCGGGCGCGAGGGCGGTGATTCCGGCCACGAGGGCGCCGAGGGTGGCGGTTCGAGCCGCGGCGGCGAAGCGAGAGATGATCATGCGCATTCCGGGTGGGGAGGGGCCCCATGGGCGGCGGCCGACGGGGGACCCGCACCATGGGCGCGGGCGCCGAGAGCGGTCAAGCGTCACGCCGATCAGAAAAGTACAATCCCGTTTCGCCGCCGGGCGTCATCGTGGGGACACGAACGACGTATTCCCCCGACGGAGGTGACGATGGAACTGGGACTCATGGACGCGCTGGCGGTGATCGTGGCGGCGGTGAGCAGCTTCGTGGTGGGGGGCCTGTGGTACGGTCCCCTCTTCGGAAAGGCATGGATGCGGGCGGCGGACATCAGCCAGGAGAAGGCCGGCCAGGCCAACATGGGCCGGGTCATGGGGCTCTCCCTCGTGCTCCAGCTCATCGCGGCCGCCGTGCTCCTCATGTTCATCGGCCCCGACGCCGGCCCGGCCTTCGCCATCGCGGCAGCCGCGGCCGTGGGCGCCTGCTGGGTCGCCCCGGCCCTGGGCGTGGTCTACCTCTTCGAGCAGCGCCCCTTCGCCCACTGGGCGGTGAATGCCGGCTACCAGGTCGTGGCCTTCACCCTCATGGGTCTGATCCTGGGCTTCTGGCCGTGACCCAGGCCGACTTCCACTTCTTCTCGGCCGAGCCGTCGCCGGCGCTGGCGCCGTTCGTGACGTGCTACTGGGGCGTGCGGGGGTCGCTGGGGGTGTTGAACTACGAGATCGAGTCGGTGCTCCCCACGGGCACCGTGGAGCTGATGATCAACTTCGGCTCCCGGCAGCGGATCCTGGCCTACGGCGAACGCACGGCCGACGACGTCTTCGACACGGCGTGGCTCTCGGGCATGCAGGACCAGCCCCTGACCCACCGGGCCGACGGGTTCAGCGACCACATCTCGGTGCGGTTCCGCCCCGGCGGCGCCCACGCCTTCCTGGACCTGCCCCTGGACGAGCTCACCAATCAGGTGGTGAAGCTCGACGATCTCTTGGGACCCCGGGCCGCCTCCCTGCGCGACGCCCTCACGGCCGAACCCTCGGACGCGGGTCGCTGCCGCATTCTCGAAGGGTGGCTCCTGGCCCGACGCCGGGAGGTGCACCCGTGGTACGCCACGGTGCGCCGGGCCATGGACCTGCTCCGGGGCGGCACCCGGAGCCTCGGCGTGACCGAGGTGTGCGACCGCCTGGGGCTGTCGAACCGCTATCTGATTCAGCAGTTCCGCACCACCGTGGGCCTCACACCCAAGACCTTCGCCCGGGTCCAGCGCTTCCAGGCCCTCATCGACGACACCCGAGGCAGCGACGATCCGCCCTGGGCGCGCCTGGCGGCCCGGCACGGCTACGCCGACCAGTCCCACCTGATCCGGGAATTCCGGAGGTTCGCGTTGCTCACCCCGTCCCAGTTCCTGGAGCGGCGAACCCCCGACGAGGGCAACGTGAAGGGCGACTGACCGGCCGCGTTGGGAGCGGGGTCGTTGAGGTATACGTATACGTGCAGTACGATACGTATACCATGAAGACGAAACTCACCATCACCGTCGACCGGGAACTCGTCCCCCGGGCGAAGCGGCTCGCGCGGGCGCGGGGCGTGTCCCTCTCATCCATCATCGAGGGCGCACTGCGGGAGCTGACCGCGCCCGAGACCCCCACCTTCTCCGAACGCTGGCGCGGAGCGTTCGAGTGGAAGGACGCCGACGACCCCAGGGCCCGGGCCCTCCGGGACAAGTATCGATGATCCTCCTCGACACCGACGTCCTGCTCGACATCGCCCTGGATCGCCACCCCCACGTGGGTGCTTCCGGGGCCCTGGTGGACCAGATCGAGCGGGGAGGTCGGGGTGCCTTCGTCGCCTGGCACACCCTCTCCAACCTCTACACCCTCATCCGGCCGGCCCGGGGCGAGGCCGAGACCCGGCAGTTTCTCGCCGAACTCACCGAAGTCGTGACGGTCGCACCCACCGACTCCGACTCCTTCCGGTACGCCGCGACCCTCCCTATGCCCGACCTGGAAGACGCCATGCAGGTGGCCGCGGCCCGGGCGTGCGGCGCCTCCGTGATCGCCACCCGGAACCTGAAGGACTTCCGGGCCTCCCCGATTCCCGCCCAGACCCCGGCCGACCTCCTCCGGCACTGAGTCCCGTGTTCAAAGGAGGCGCCCGAGGGGCGCCATCCATCTCCTGTGGCGGGGCCCGGCTGCGGAGGGCGGCCGCATCGCTCCCCCCGGGCCGGCGCGAGTTCCCCATCAGATTGCCGAAGCCCGCCGATTGGGGAATTCGCCCCGCCATTCGACGCGAAATCCCCGGCGCGCTCCCGCCGGCTCCTCGCCTCTGGGGAAATGGCGTCACATGGCGACGTCAATCCGGAATCCCACGACCCCGGCGCATCTGATGGGGATTTCGCACCCCGCCTCCATCCCTCGCCCCCCCGCTTGCCAACCCCCCCCCATTTCGAGAGTCTAAGCCGGTTCTCCGGCCGATCGCCCCGAATCCACCCATCAGGAGTCCCCTTGGCCACAGCGCAGAAACGCGAGCGCATCCTCATACGGCCCATCGTCGAGGAGATGAAGGAGTCGTTCCTCGACTACTCCATGAGTGTCATCGTCGCCCGGGCGCTGCCCGACGTGCGCGACGGCCTGAAACCGGTGCATCGGCGCATCCTGTACGCCATGCACGAGCTGAACCTCTCCCCCGACCGGCCCTACAAGAAGTCCGCCACCGTGGTGGGAGACGTGCTGGGCAAGTACCACCCCCACGGCGACTCGGCCGTGTACGATGCGATGGTGCGCATGGTGCAGGACTTCTCCCTGCGCTACCCCCTGGTCGACGGCCAGGGCAACTTCGGCAGCATCGATGGCGACTCCGCCGCGGCCTACCGCTATACCGAGGCCCGCCTCGAGTCCCTGGCCACCGAACTTCTCGACGACATCGACCGCGACACCGTCGCCTGGGTCGACAACTTCGACGGCCAGCGCCAGGAGCCCACCGTGCTTCCCGGCCGGGTGCCCAACCTGCTGGTGAACGGCTCCAGCGGCATCGCCGTGGGCATGAGCACCAACATCCCGCCCCACAACCTGCGGGAGGTGGCCGCGGGCATCCGTCAGCTCGCCGTCGACCCCGACTGCACCGTCGACGACCTCATGCGCCACGTGAAGGGCCCCGACTTCCCCACCGGGGCCTTCATCGTGGGCGACGACGGCATCGCCGACATGTACAGGACGGGCCGGGGCCGCATCATCATGCGGGCTCGCATCGTGAAGGAGGCGCTCCGGGGCGGGAAGCAGCAGCTCGTGGTCACCGAGGTCCCCTTCAGCGTCTCCAAGTCGAAGATCGTCGACCAGATCGTGGCCCTGGCCCGGAAGGGACAGGCCGACGACATCAGCGACGTGCGCGATGAATCCGACCGCGACGGCATTCGCCTCGTCATCGAACTCAAGCGCGGCGCCACGGCCCAGAACGTCCTGCGCCTGCTGTACAAGAAGACGTACCTGCAGCAGACCTTCGGCGCCATCATGCTGGCCCTGGACCACGGCCAGCCGAAGGAATTCGACCTCAAGCAGATCCTGGAGAAGTACCGGGACCACCGCATCGAGGTCGTGGTCCGCCGCAGCCGGCACCTCCTGGAGAAGGCCGAGGCCGAGCGGCACATCGTCGAGGGACTCCTGGTGGCCCTGGACCACATCGATGAGGTGGTGCGGATCATCCGGGGGTCCATGAACCGCGCCGAGGCGAGCGACAAACTCCAGGACCGCTTCGGCCTGAGCGAGATCCAGGCCGGGGCCATTCTCGACATGCGCCTGGCCAAGCTCACCCAGCTCGAGGGGAGCGAGCTCAAGCGCAAGCTCGAAGAGCTCAGGGCCCGCATCGCCGAGCTCCGGGCCATCCTCGACAGTGAGGACCGACAGCTCGACGTGGTCCTGGACGAACTCGCCGAGGTGGTGGAGAAGTACGGCGACGATCGGCGCACCCGCATTCTCCGGGACGCCGAGGAAGATGTGGCCGAGGTGCGCGAGGAGATGGCCGACGAGGACGTGGTCGTCACCGTGAGCCACGAGGGCTTCGTGAAGCGCATGCCCATGCACCTCTACCGGCGGCGCGTGTCGTCGGGGAAGGCGTTGGCGGGCATGGAGCGCTACGACGACGACTACATCGAGCGCATCTTCGTGGCCCGCACCCAGGGCTGGATCCTGGCCTTCACCGAGCAGGGGCAGTGCCACTTCCTGCCGGTCCTGGACCTGCCCGAGAGCGGCCGTTCGAGCCGGGGCCAATCGGTCTATTCGCTGCTGCCGGCGGCGGAGCGAGGGGACCGCATCGTGGCCATGGTCCCCGTGGAAGATCTGGAGGCCGAGGAGCGGGTGCTCATCTTCACCTCCGAAGGTGGACAGGTGAAGCGCACCGAGTTGAGCGAGTTCTCCAATCCCCGCTCCACGGGACTCATCGCCGCGGGGGTGAAGGACGACGACCGCATCATCGAGGTCGTGCTGAGCGACGGCACCGCCGAGGTGATGTTGTTCAGTTCGGCGGGGCGGGCGATCCGGTTCGCCGAGACCGACGCCCCCACCCAGGGGCGCACGGCCCAGGGCGTGAAGGGCATCAACCTGGACGACGGGGAGCGGGTGGTGGGCGTGCTCACCCTGCGGCGCGACGCCGGGGTGCTCACGGTCACCGACGACGGGTACGGCAAGCGCACGCCGGCGGCGGAGTTTCCGCTCCAGAAGCGGGGCGGCCTGGGCACCATGTTCCAGCCCTCGTCGGGGAAGACGGCGCCGGTGGTGGCGGCCCTCGAGGTGGTTCCCGAGGACTCCGTCATGCTCATCACCGCCGGGGGGAAGACCATCTCCGTGGCGGTGTCGGGGACTCCGGTGCAGGGCCGACGGACCCAGGGCAAGCGCCTGGCCAAGGTCCCGGCCGGAGACCGGGTGGTGAAGGTGACCCGCACCGCCGGCGGCAAGCCCGAGAGCGGGGTGGGCTCGCCCGAGTCGGAGGACGCCGGAGTGGAGCCCACTGCAGCCGCCGCCTCCGCCGACACGGAGTCCCCCGAAACCAACGACGACACGACCCACACACACGACACGTCCGACGACGGCGAGAGCCAGTTGGACCTGCTGGGAGAATAGACGATGAAGTTTCTGGTGCTCGGTGGCGGTGCCCAGGGTTCGGCCGCGGCCTTCGATCTCGTGCGGCGCGACAACGTCGAGAAGGTGATCATCGCCGATCAGACCACGGGTCACGTGCGCCCGTTCCTGAAGCCCTTCGTGGGCGACCGGCTCGAGTTCCGGGCGGTGGATGCCCAGGACCACGGCGAAGTGCGTGAGGTCATGGAAGAGGTCGACGCCGTGGTGTGCGGCCTGCCGTACTATTTCAACTACGACATGGCCGAACTGGCCGTAGAGAGCGACTGCCACTACTGCGACCTCGGGGGCAACACCGAGATCGTGGAGCGCCAGCGCACGCTGCACGCCGAGGCGAAGCGTCGGGGACTCTCCATCATGCCCGACTGTGGACTCGCTCCGGGCATGGTCAACATCCTGGCCCAGGCCGGCATCGACCACTTCGACGAGACCCGCTCGGTGAAGATCCGGGTGGGGGGACTTCCCCAGGATCCCCGGCCGCCCCTCAACTATCAGATCGTCTATTCCATGGAAGGGGTCCTGGACTATTACACGACCCTCAGCGTGGTGCTGGAAGGCGGCAAGCTGGTGCAGAAGACCGCCCTGTCCGAACTCGAGAACGTCGACTTTCCCGAGCCCGTGGGCACACTGGAGGCGTTCCACACCGCCGGCGGCATTTCCACCATGCCGTACCGGTACCAGAACCAGATTCCCCACATGGAATACAAGACCCTGCGCTATCCCGGCCACGCCAAGATCATGGAGGCCGTGCGGGAGCTGGGACTGTTGAGCCAGGACCCGATGGAGATCGACGGTACCAAAGTGGTGCCCCGGGACTTCTTCATCCGGGTGGTGTCGCCCCGGCTGCGGAACCCCAAGGGCCGGGACCTGGTGGCCCTGCGCGTCGAGGTGGAAGGCACGAAAGACGGGGCCCAGGGCGGCGTGCGCTACGACCTCCTCGACTATTACGACGCCGAGCACGGCGTGACGGCCATGATGCGTACCACCGGCTACTCCCTGGCCATCACCTCATTGATGCAGGTCGACGGCCGGGTCACGGAGCACGGCGTGACCACCCCCGACGAGGGCATGCCCGCCGAGGCCTACATTCAGGAGTTGGCCGGCCACGGCATCGGGATCGAGAAGTCGGTGGTGGGGTCGTAGCGGGGGGCCGTGCAGGGGGGCCGTGCGGGCGGGCCGTGCGGGGCGGGCTCCCGCCGGGTGCTCGGGAGGCGGGATGCGCCGGGGTGCCGTGGCCGGGCGACCCACCGGGCCGAGAAGAACGTGCGAATGAACGCGATGCCGAAGTTCATCGGGACGTTTCGCTCATTTGCTGAGCGAAACGCGCGGTTCGTTGTCGGGGTCGCGAGTTCATCCGGCGATTGTGCTCGTATTCGAGCCCTGACCTCGATCTGAACTCGCGACCTCCGTTCATCCGTACGTCTTGATCGCGATCCCCGCAGTGACGACCCGCCGCAGCTACGCCCCGCCCCCCGTCCACTCCGCGCTCAGCTCCACCAGTCTCGCCAACGCCTCGGCGTCGAAGGCCTGTGCGTTGGGTTGAGCGGGCTGCATGCCGTTGAAGTAGCCGCCGGTGCCCAGGTCCGGGGCGTCGATGAGGTGGAGCACCGCCTCGGCCCCCTCGTCCACCGAGGCGCGGGCCTGGGCGCCCCGGGAGAGCACCATGTTGGTGTCCATCATGGTCGCCGGGTGGAGCGCGTTGACCGTCACCCCCGAGCCCTCGAACGCCTCGGCGTGGACCCGCGTGATCATGATCTGGGCCAGCTTGCTCTGGGCGTAGGCCCGGCCGTCGGAGTAGCCCGACTCCAGCATCACGTCGTCGAAATCGAGGGGGCGCTGGGCGATGGAGGCCACGTTGACGACCCGGGCAGGCGCGCTCGCTCGCAGGAGGTCGGCGAGGGACTCGGTGAGGAGGTAGGTGGCCAGGTAGTTCACCTGGAAGTGCAGCTCGTGGCCGTCTTCGCTCAGTTGCCGCGGACCCTCGAGCCAGATGCCGGCGTTGTTCACCAGCACGTCGAGGCGGGGATAGTCCGCCAGGATCTGCTCGGCCAGCCCGGCGATGTCGTCCAGGCGGGCGAAGTCGGCGCGCATGAACCGGGCCGACCCTCCCATGGCCCGGATCGAATCCACCACCACCCGGCCCCGTTCCTCGTTGCGGCCGTGGACGATGACGTGGTCGCCCGCAGCCCCCAGGGCCAGGGCCACCTCCCGCCCGAGGCCCGAGGTGGAGCCGGTGACGAGGACCACACGTTGGTCGCCGTCGGGGGTGTCCTGGGCCACAGCGTCGTGGGGAGTCACGGCGAACAGGGAGGCGGCGAGTATGGCGAGGAAGGGCCTCATGGGCGTCCTGCGGGTCGGGGGAAACCGGCACCGTCGGACTACAACATGCGACCGCTCAGGGTTGGAGGCGAACGGTTGCGCGTCGGCGTCGTCGGGCCGAACTGTGTCGACCCACCTCGGCCCCTCCTTCCGCGAGTCCCCCATGAACAGGATCCGCTCCGCCGCCACACGGGCGTGCCTGGCCCTCGTCGTGTGTGCGCCTCTCTCTGCTCAAACCGCGCCGTCGGAATTCCGCGCGATCTGGCAGGGCCATTTCGACGGGTCGGCTCAGAAGTTCGTGGCGCTGGCCCAGGCCATGCCCGCCAGCGCGTATGCATGGACCCCCATGGACGGCACGATGTCGGTCGTCGAGGTCTACATGCACGTCGCGCGATACAACTACATGTACCTCGACGACAACATGGGCATCGCGGCTCCGGTGGCCTACGCCGACCTCGAGAGCGCAGTGACGGACAAGGACGAGGCGGTGGAGATCCTCGAGGCGAGCATGGACCACGTGCGCGGCGCGGTCGCGGCGATGTCCGACGCCGACCTGGAGGCGCCTACGACCCTGTACGGCCGTGACGTGGCGAACTGGGCGGTGCTCTTCCAGCTCGTGGCCCACATGAACGAGCACCTGGGGCAGTCCATCGCGTACGCGCGATCCAACGGCGTGGTGCCGCCCTGGAGTCGATCGACCTCTACTCCTTGAGGTTCCGCATCACCCAGAGGCCCAGGAAGATCATCATCCCGATGAGAAAGAGGATGGTGAGTGCCGACATCCATCCCGCGGTGTCGCTGAACAGACCCTCCATGACGCAGCTCCAGGGAGAGGTGTGAGAATTTCGGGAGGGTCGATTCGGGGTCGAAAATGCGGGTCGGCAAGGGCCGGCGCCAGACTTGGACCGGTCACCGCACTCAGGGCTCGGGACTCCCGACGGGATCACCCTCCCGCGCGGCCAGAGCCTCGTCGATGACGGCGTCCACCAGGGGTCCGTCGAGGCCGACGTAGGTGGTGGGATCCAGCAGCGCATCGAGTTCGTCGGCGCCGAGGGCCGCGCTCAGTTCGGGGTCGGCGACGATGGCGTCGCGGAGGGTCGCGCCCGACTCGAGGGCCTCGTCGGCGAGCTCCCGAAGTCGGTTCTCTGCGTGCTCGCGGCCCAGGGTCTCGCCCAGCGCGAACACGATCCGCTGGGTCATGATCCACCCATCGCTGAGGTCCAGGTTGGCCCGCATGCGCCCCGGGTCGACCTCCAGGCGGGAGATGAGGCGGCTGGCGTCGATGAGCATGTCTTCGGCGGCCAACGAGACGTCTTCCAGGGCATCGTTGGGGCGCGAGGTGTTATCGCGCTCGAAGTAGTTGATCATGTCGTCGGCCACGATCTCGGCCAGCCTCGGCACCGTACGGGCATGTTGGCGCAGGGCGTGGGAGAGGGACGGGTTGTTCTTGTGGGGCATGGTGCTCGACCCCACGGCCGTCGAGGTCCGCGCCTCCACGACCTCGGCGATGTCGGTCATCTGCAGCAGGAAGATCTCCTGCCCGAAGCGTCCCCAGGTGCGACTGATCATGGAGAGCACGAGGGCGTACTCGGCGTAGACGTCGCGACTCGCGTGCCAGTCGTCGGGGTAGGCCGTGGGGAGTCCCAGTTCATGGGCCAGGGTCGTTTCCACCGCCGGGCCTTCCGCGCCGAGCCCGAGATACGAGCCCACGGCGCCCTTCATGATGATGGAGCGCTCCACGCGGGGCAGGAGATCGGCGAGGCGCTCGATGTGGCGCCGGTTCTCGCCGATGTAGCCGGCGACCTTCTTGCCGAAGGTGATGGGCAGGGCGTGCTGTCCCAGGGTGCGGCCGATCATGACCGTCTCCCGGTGCTCCCGGGCGAGGGCGACGAGTTGAAGCTCGATGGTGCGGAGATCGTCGACGAGGGCGTGGATCGCGGCCCGCATCTGGAGGGTCAGGGCGCTGTCGTAGAGGTCGACGGTGGTGGCGCCGAAGTGCAGATAGTTGCCGTGCCCCTCGTCGAGGGACCGCCTCAATACGTTCAGGAAGGCGACCATGCGGTGCCGCACCCGGTCGTACTCCTCGTCCACCGCCTCCTGGGGCAGGTTCGCGGGCACCGCCGCGTCCGTGATGGCGGCGGCGGCCTCCGGGGGGATCACGCCGTGGACCGCCTGGGCGCGGGCCAGAGCGGCTTCGAGCTCCAGGACGAACCCGTTCCGTCGGGCCTCGGTGAAGAGGGGAGCCAGGTCGCTGCGGGTGGACAGGGTCGGGGGCGCCGGCTCCTGCCCCTGGACGCCGGTCGCCAGCGCGATCGCGGCTGCGGCACCCCATCGGCGTGCTCTGTTCATGGTCCTTCACTCTCGGTGGGACTGGGGAATCGGCGGCGTGGGCCTGAAGAGGGAGTCTAGGGCGGAAACGGCGGGACGGGCCAGCGGTGGGGCGACCCGAATCGCCCCGCTCTGGCGGGCACGCTGCGGGCGCCCTACCGTGGACCAGCGCCGACGACCCCCCTCCTGGAGTCCCCCGTGGACCTGCCTTTCCGTCGCCTCACCCTGCTCGTGATGGCCCTCGTTCTGCCCTCCTGTGCGGATTCGGAGGCACAGACCGCACAGTCCGGGCCGATGAGGTGGGTCGGCTGTTCTGCCGGCGGCGGAGGAGGCATGCAACGGGAGCGGGGAACGATCATCTACGCCTCCGACGGGAACGCCTACCACGTCGATTACCGGTTGGTGGTCGTGGGTCGAGATGTTCCGAGGAGGTCGCCGGAGTATCGGCCCCCCGCCTTCCGGATCCCGACTGAGCGAGGCATGAGTGGCGGCTCCATGGGCCCCTGGTTGGTCGGCATGGACACCGAGGGCACGGTCTGGCTCCACCACCGGAGCCACGACCCGAACGGCGCCAACCTCTTCCTGGTCGAACCGGCCCCGGCCCCCGACTCGGGCCTCGTCATCGTCGACGCCCTGACCCGGGATCTGACCTGGGACCTGGGACCCTGCGGAGCCACGGACTCGTTGATGAACGCCCTGAATCGAGACGACCGCGTGCTCGAGTTCCTGGGCGGCCCCATGGGTCGTCGGTAGGCCCGCCATGCGCGCGGCCTGGTGCGCGGTGGCGCTGGCCCTCTTCGCGGGGTGCGCCCCCACGGCTCCCTTGGGGGAGCTTCAGACGTTGGACCCGGCCACCGGGTCGGCCATCGACTCCATCGCCGCGGAAGCCCTGGAGGCCGGTCCCGTCGCCGGCCTCTCCATCGCCGTGGTGCGGGATGGCGACCTCGTGTACGCCCGGGGCCACGGCTCGGCCGACATGGCCGCAGGCCGCGCCGCCACTCACGAGACCGTGTACGTCACCGCCTCGGTCACCAAGATGCTGACGTCGCTGGCGGTGTTGACCCTCGTGCGCGACGGCCGCCTCGACCTCGACAGCAGCCTGGGCGGGCTGCTTCCCACCCACCCCATCCCGGAGTGGGCGCAGGGCGTCACGCTGCGCCAGATGCTCAACCACACCTCGGGCCTGCCCGACCTGGTCCGGGACGCCCAGGACCGCTGGCTGGAAACGGGCGAGCCCCTCGAACCCGCGTGGGTGTTGGAGTGGCTGCGGTTTCGACGACTCGATTTCGACCCCGGAACCCGGTGGTCGTACTCCAACACGGGGTTCTACCTGGTGGGTCTCATCATCGAGGCCACGAGCGGACGCCCGTACGGCGACTACGTGCGCGAGGCCGTGGCGCTCCCCCTGGGCCTCGACGACACCTTCCTCTGCGATGACGGGCTCGTTCCCGAGCGCCGCACCGTGGGCTACGAACCCGGCGACGACGGCCTCACGGTGTCGGGCAACTACGAGACCACGGGGGTGCAGACGGGGTTCGGGGCGGCCGGCGGCTTCTGCTCCACGGCGGTCGACCTCGCCTCGCTGCCCCAGGCCCTTGCCGAGTCCCCGCTCCTGCCCGACTCCCTGCTGACCCTCTTCCGGAGTCCCACGACGCTGGCGGACGGAGCCACGGTGGACTACGGCCTCGGCGTTCGCCTGGGAAGCCTGGACGGCCATGCCCTCTGGGGGCACACGGGGGGTTCGTCGTCGACCTGGGCGGTGGTGGCCCACTATCCGGAGTCCTCCACCACCGTGGCCACGATGGTGAATACCGATGGGGCCCGGCCCGACGCCTGGCTGCTCGAGGGGCGGGTCGCTCGGCGGGTTCTGGGACTCCCGGACGCGGCCATCGACTCGGTGGTGGTGTCCGATCTGGGTCGCTACGAAGGGACCTATATCGGAGGACGGTTCCCTCGGCATTTTTACGTTCGGGTGCAGGGCGCCCGTCTCAGGATCAACGTCATGGGCGCGACCGCTCTCCCCACGGAGCTGACCCCTGTGGGCGAGCACACGTTCGCGCTTTCGTTCCGCCCCATGGACCACGTCGTCTTCGATGTGAAGGACGGCGTGGTGCTCGGCTACTCCATCTACTGGGACGGCATCTTCTGGGAATCCCGCCAGGCGGTGCGATGACGAGGGGGACCGTCGCTTCGGCCGTGGCGTGCGGGGCCCTCGTCCTCGTGGGCACCGCCGCGACCGCCCACGCCCAGGAGGAACCCCGGGACTTCCGAGCCGACCGCAGCTACGACACGGTCACCGTCGTGGGCGCGGCGACGGCGTGGGACCGGCCGGGCGTCTATCGGACCCCGCTGCCGTGGTACTTCATCCAGATGCTCGACTCGGCCACCGTGGCCTACACCGAGGCGGACTCCGAGCACCTGGTCGTGGCCGACCTCATCACCGCCAATGCTCGCGTGGTGGACCGGGAGCGGTCCGACAGCGCGCTGATCCCCCCGCGACCGGCCCCGTTCCTGTCGGCGAGTCGCGGGACCCTGCGCACGGTCACCGTGGACGGGTTCGCGGCGGCGTTGTCGCCCGGGGGCGAGATCCTCGACGAATACCGGTTCCGCACCAGCGATCCCACCGGGATCCCCGTGGGGGTGCTGGACTCGGGGGTCGTGGTGGAGTTCCATACCGAAGACGGAGCGGCGCGCGAAGAAGTGCGGGCCTGGGCCCGGGACGGCTCCATTCGCTGGACCTTCGCCGACCTCCCCGGGACCGGGGTTCAGCTCGGAGACGCCCGTGGGGAGATGGTGGTTCTTGCCGAAGACTACGCTCCGTGGCTCCTCGTGCTCTCGGCCGACGGCTCCGTGCTTCGACGCACGGATCTGGGACTCCCGGTGGGCCGGGTCTTCATCGACGCCGACGAGCGGATCTGGGTGCTGACCCGGGCGCTCAACGAGGAGCGCCTGGGATCCTGGATCGTGTTCGATGGGGAGCTGAATCCCCTCATGCGCCTCACCGAGGGTCAGATCGAGGACGCGTGGGGGGACTACGCCGTGGCCCTGATTCGGGGTGACTTCGACACGCCGGCCCTGGCCCTGCTCCGCCTCCGTCCTTCCTGAAGATGAGGCGGCCGTGTCAGGGCCCGGCGCGGGGGCGCACCGGACCCTGACCCGGTCGGGGACGGGACTCAGCGACCCCCGCGAAGCCTCGGGAAGACCGAGTGGTGAACCACCCGGGTCCGGCCCCGGTCCACCAGGACCACCATGGCGGTGGGCTGCATGCCCTGAGCCATGGTGTTGATCACGGCCAGGTACCGATCCGGCTGCTCGCCGGCATCGGAGTACTTGGCCTGGAGGGTGAACTCCACGGCCCGGGGGCCGTCGATGCGGAGACGACTCCCGATCCGGGTCCGACCGACCTCGGCCACGAAGGCCTCGGCGTTGTAGCCCCGGAGTGTCAGGCCCAGCGTACCGGCCTTCAACTCCTCACCGCCGCCCCCATCCATCCCGCTGCACGTGGCCCGAGCGCTCCCCCGGCCGTCGGCAGCGCACAGGAGGCCGACCAGAGCGGTCCCCAGGCATTCCCCGGCGCCGGTGCATGGGTACTCGGTCGACGCGTTCTCGGCTGCGTCGAAATGGGCGGGCCAGCCCTCCATGAATCCGTCGGCGCCGCCCTGGTCGGGCAGGCACCAGGCGGTGGAGGAGCACGCCGGGTCGGGCCTGACCTGGGCCGCAGCGCCGGGCCCGGCCAGCAGGAGCGCCACGGCCGCCAGCAATAGAATGCGCATCTTGGATTCTCCGGGTCTCAGCGACCCCGGACCACGCCCCGGAAGGCGGAGTGGTGGACGACCCGGGTCTCCCCTCGATCCACCAACACCACCATCTGGGTGGGCTGCATGCCCTGGGCCATGGTGTTGATCACGGCGATGTACCGATCCGGCCGCTCGTCGGCGTCGGAGTACTTGGCCTGGAGGCTGAACTGCATGGCCCGGGGACCGGCGATACGGAGGCTACTTCCGACCCGGGTCCGTCCCACTTCGGCCAGGAAGCTCTCGGCGTTGAAGCCTCGGAGCGTCACACCCAGGGTACCGGCCTTCAACTGTTGGCCTCCCCCGTCTCGCAGGCTTTCGGTGGACGCACTGCCGGTGCTCGTGTCGCTCCCGCTGCCGTCGTCACCCCCGTTGTCGCCGTCGCCGCCATCCCCCCCGTCATCGCCTCCCCCGCAGGCGACCTGGGCGATCTCCCGGCCGTCGATGGCGCACAGGAGGTCCCGGAGCGCGAGTCCGAGGCAGTCGTCCGTACCCTTGCACTCGTAGTCTCTGAGGGCCCGGCCCACGGCGTCGGCAGCGCCGGTCATTCCATTCATGAACCCGTTGGGGCCCCCCATCCCCGATCCGTCGGGGTGGCACCAGGTGTTGGGAGGGCAGCCGAGGTCGGGCAACTGAGCCGAGGCGCCGGGCGCAGCCAGGAGGAGCGCAACGGCAGCAGCGAAGAGGATGCGCATGGTGGTTCTCCGCGGAGGGAGTGGAAGTGTGGTCGCTCAGTTCGCGACGAACACCTCCGGGAACCGCCATGGGCCGGCCAGTTCCGCGCCCAGTCTGGCCTTGGGGGCCGCGACCATGGTCAGCCGGGCAGACCGTGGTCGTCGTATCCGATGATCGCGTCGGCGTCGCGCACGTCGCGATCCGGAAGCTGCTCCAGAAACGGGAAGAAGCCCGGTCCCAGGCGGCAGTCCATGGCGATGGCGCCCAGCATCTCGTCGAAGTACCTCCGGCCCTTCCGGAGCGCCGACCGGTAGGTTGCCCACATGCCCCACGCACCGAAGGCGCCGAGCACAACAGCCCCGCCGGCGATGGGCGCCGCCACGGCCAGGCCGGCGAGAGCGGTCGCCTTGGCGATGCCGAGTCCCGCCAGGCCACCCGCGCCGACCGACGCCCCGGCGATGACGTTGCTGGCGACCCAGTTGGACCGGCGCGACTGGGCGAGGGAGGTGGAGATGGACAGATCGGTGGTCCGGCCGTCGTCGGACGGACGGAGAGAGAACCCGACTTCCTCCACCTTGAGCTGGGCCATGGTGTAGGTGAACGGCGTGTAGTTGGCCGTGATTCGCGGGACGCGGAAGACGAGCAGGCCGCCGTCGAGGGGATCTTCGCCCCGGGCGTCGTGCAGGGTGAGGGTGTAGGGCGGGCGGGGCAGAATGCGCTGCATGGCCTCCAGGACCCGGGCCGGGGCCGCTTCCACCGACCGCGAAGCGTCGATTCGCCGGGCGTCGGACCCGAGCTGCCGCGTGGCCGCACGATCCTTCCAGCCGGTGAGGGTCCGGCTCGCGCCCCCCGACAGGCTGGCCTCGGTGAGGGCGGCGTCGACGAACTCCGATGCGATGCCCGCCTCCACCGCGGCGGTCCGGACGGCGTCGACGGTGAGTCCGTCGGTGGCGACGTGTCCCGCCGGGTCGTCGCCCGCACCCAGGCGTCGAGCCTCCCGCTCACGGCGTTGCGCCGCCTCGGCCTGAAGCTCGGCGGCGCGAAGCCAGATCGCTCGGGCCTCTTCTTCGTTCATGGGCATCGCATCTCCCTCAGCCCCCCAGGCGCTGCACGGCCACCACCGCCGCGCCGATGGTGGCCGAGTGGTCTCCCAACTCGGCCGGGACGATGCGGATCCGCTCCGCGCCCTCCTGAATCAGGAACGCGGGCCGGGCCTGCCGGGCGATGGGGTCGACGAAGCGGGCGCCCAGGCGGGCGACCAACCCGCCGCCGAAAACGACCATCTCCGGGTCGACCGTGTTCACCAGGTTCGCCACCAATGTGGCCAGGTGGCTCTGGGCTTCGGCGAGGACCTCGGTCATGAGGGGATCCCTCCGATCCAGGGCGGCTTCGAACACGCTGCTGGACATGCGGGACTTTCCCTTCTTCTTCATGATCTTGGGCACCACGCTCTTCCGCCCTTCGGCCATTCGTTCCCGGATCATGGCCTCCATGGCCGTCCGGCTCGCATACGCCTCGAAGCACCCGGACCGGCCGCACCCGCACACGCGTCCGCCGGGGATGGCCACCAGGTGTCCCACCTCTCCCGCTCCCCCACGGAAGCCGCGGAGCGGAGCCCCGTTCACGACCAGGGCGCCGCCCACACCCGTCCCCACGAACAGCGCCACCAGATGGCGCGTGCCTCGGCCCGCCCCGTACACGTGCTCGCCGATGGCGCCCAGGGTGACGTCGTTCTCCACCACCACGGGCAGCTTCGTCCGCGCCGTCAGGGCGTCGGCCAGCCGGAAGTCCGACCACCCGAGATTCGGGGCGTGGTGGACGATGCCGGCCACCGGATCGACCCCTCCAGGCGCACCCACGCAGACCCCCTCGAGGGGCGTCGCGTCGCCGACGGCCTGGCGGAGTTCATCGACCAATCCGGCGATCTGCTCGACCACGGCCTCGGGCTCCCTCCCGGTGGCCGTCTTGCATCCCGCCTCGGCGAGGATCGTCCCGGCCTGCACGGCGGCGGCGTGGATGCTGGTGCCGCCGAGGTCGATGCCGGCGTGGACCGCCGGGGCCCTCATGCCTCGCGCACCGGGTCGGGGACCGGAGGCGACACGAACGGGAGGAGGTCCCGCTCCCGCCGCGCCCCTCGAATCCGGCGGAGGGCCTTCACGACGCGGGTCGCCGAAAGCCCTCCCCAGGCGATCAGGGCCATGGCGATGGAGTAGGCCTGGGGTCCGACCTCGCCGGCGTACGACCCGAAGATCGCGGCGAGGAGCACGGCGACCCCGGCCCGCCGACCGTGACGCCAGGCCGAGGCCGTGTTGGAGGCCTCCTGGTCGTCGAGTTCGCGGCGTCGCACGAGGGACGCGACGTCGGCTGCGGCTTCCTCAGGCGGGAGCGTGTCGTGGGAGGTCGAAGAATCCAAGGGGTCGGGCGGGGCGGGGGTGTCGTGACCAAGTGAGGTCGAAGCTACGGTTCGCCTGAGACGCGGATCAAGCGGCCGGGCAATTGCGGCCCACCTCGGCGAGCGCTAAGGATGGGGCCTCCGGCCCTCCGCCCAGGCCCTCGAACCCGCCCCGCCATGCCCTTCTCCCGCCCCGCGTCCGCCGCCCTCCTCCTGGCCCTCGCCCTCGCGCCCGCGCGCGGAACGGCTCAGGAACCCACGAGCTACTTCTTCCCCGACGGCACGGCCTTCGACCCCGCCATCCCGTCCCCCGAAGAATTCCTGGGCTACCCCATCGGCGACTTCCACACGCGCCACGACCGCATCGTGGCCTACATGGAGACGCTGGCCGAACTCTCCGACCGGGCCTCGGTGCAGATCATCGGGTACACCCACGAGCACCGGCCCATGCCGGTCCTCACCATCACCTCGCCGGCCAACCTGAATCGCCTCGAAGAGATCCGGGTGGCGCACATGGCGGCCACGGAGTCCCCTGCGAGTGAAGAGCTCCCGGTCATCGTGCACCTGGGCTACGGCGTGCACGGCAACGAGACCTCGTCGGCCGAAGCCGCGATGCTCACCGCCTATTGGCTCGTGGCGGGCACGGGCGCCGACGTGGCGCGCTACCTGGACGAGGGCGTCTACCACGTGGAGCCGGTGCTCAACCCCGACGGCCGCGACCGGCACACGAACTGGGCCAACATGCACCGCTCCGAGCCCTTCGTGACCGATCCGCTGGACCGGGAGCACAACGAGGTGTGGCCCGGCGGACGCACGAACCACTACTGGTTCGACCTCAATCGCGACTGGCTGCCGCTGGTGCATCCCGAGAGCCAGGCGCGCATCGATTTTCACCAGTCGTGGCGCCCCCACGTGGTGACCGACTACCACGAGATGGGCACGTCGAGCACCTACTTCTTCGAGCCGAGCGAGCCGGTGGGCTCGTGGAATCCCCTGCTGCCCGAGCGCCTCTACACCGACATCACCATGCGCTTCGCCGACGACTGGGCGGCGTCGCTCGACAGCCTGGGGTCCCTCTACTTCACGAAGGAAGTCTACGACAACACCTACCCGGGCTACGGCTCCACCTACCCCAACTTCCTGGGGGGACTGGGACTCGTCTTCGAGCAGGCCAGCTCCCGCGGGCACTGGCAGGACAGCGATCACCACGGCGTGCTCACCTTCGCCTTCGCGATCCGCAATCACCTGCGCACGGCGCTGGCCACGGTGCGGGTGGCGGTGGAGGAGCGCGCGGTCCTGCAGGACTATCAGCGCGAGTTCTTCCGCACCGGCATCGAGACGGCCGAGGCCGGCGACGTCGGGGGCTGGGTCTTCGGCGATGCCCACGACGCCTCCCTCAACCGCGCCTTCCTCGACCTGCTGCTGCGGCATCGCATCCGCACCCACGAACTGAGTAGAGAGGTGGAGGTAGGGGACCACACCTTCGCCCCCGGCACCGCCTGGGTCGTGCCCGCGGCCCAGCCGGCGTATCGATTGGCCCGTTCGATCTTCGAGCGCACCGACGAGTTCGCCGACTCGGTGTTCTACGACGCGTCCACGTGGACCGTGAGCCTGGCCTATGGGATTCCCGACGGGGAACTCGGGCCCGGCTCGCTCCCATTGGGGGACGAGGTGACGGCGGTGCCGGAGGTGGGGGGATTGTCGGTGGACCGGTCGTCCGTGGCCTACCTCATGGACTGGCGCGACTCGGGGGCGCCCACGGCGCTGCGGGCGCTGCAGGCTGCGGGGGTGCGGGCCGAGATGTCGACCCGGGGGTGGACGAGCGCGACGACGCGGGGCGACGTGGAGTTCGCCGCCGGATCCATCTCGGTGCCGGTGGGCATCCAGTCGATCTCGGCCGACTCGCTGCACCGGGCGGTGCAGTCCGCGGCGGGGGTGGGGCAGGTGCCGATCCATGCGGCGACCAGCGGCTACTCGGTGGCCGGGGCCGACCTGGGCAGCCGGAGCTTCGGCCCGGTGCGGGCGCCGAGGATCCTCATGCCCATCGGCGACGGCGTGAGCTCGTACGAGGCCGGCCAGCTCTGGCACCTGATGGACCAGCGCATCGGCCAGCCGGTGACCAAGGTCGACGTGAGCGACCCGGGCCGGGTGAACTGGGCCGACTACGACGTGCTGGTGCTGGTGTCGGGCGGGCTGTTCTCGGGCGCGCGCCTCGAGCGGCTGCAGTCGTGGGTGCGAGAGGGTGGCACGCTGATCGCGGTGCGGACGGCGGCGGCCTGGGCCGCGGCGAATGGGTTCACGCCGAACATCGAGGCGCCGGGGTCGGGTGGGGGCGCGGATTGGTCGGAGGACGAAGGGCCGACCCGCCTGCCCTGGGCCGACGCCGGCGACCTCCAGGGCGCCCAGGCCATCGGCGGCTCGATCTGGGCCGCCGACCTGGATCTCACGCATCCGCTGGCCTTCGGATACACGCAGCAGACGATCCCCGTGTGGCGCGACCACTCGATGTTCTTCGAGCCCAGTACCAACCCATTCGGTACGGTGGCCCAGCTCACCGACGACCCCCACCTGAGCGGCTACATCTCCGACGAGAACGAGGCGCGGCTGGCGGGGTCACCGTCGGTGCTGGCGGATCGCCTGGGCGGCGGCTCGGTGGTGCTGCTGGTGGACAACCCGAACTTCCGCGGGTTCTGGCGGGGGACGACGCGGTTGTTTCTGAATGCGGTTTGGTTTGGGGATCGGTATTGAGGGGGGCGGCGGTCATGAGGAGGACCCGTGCGCCGGCGAGTGAAGGCGGGAGGAGAAGCGGCGCGGGCGTGACCCGGCGGTCCAACCGAGTCCCCTGGAGCAGGGAACGGAATCGGATCCTTGCACCTAGCGGATCGAACCAACAGAATGAAGTTTATCCGCACTGCATCCGGACGCCTCCTCGCTCAAGGCAGTTTGGCGACTACGAGGGATCGCAGCTCGCCACAGGAGGCCTTCTATCTACCCGGTCCGTTCGGAACCATGTAGTTCTGCGGGATCACTGAGGGCAGATCGGAGAGCTGTGGTCCAAGTTCCCCAGCGGCCGGCACCAACAGGCGGCGTGAAGCGCGGGTAGACACGGTCGACGAGACGCGGTCTCTTCGTCCGTTCGTCCGATGGATACGAACGGTGGCAAGAGGGAGGGGCGCAGGTGAGGATCGAGACCAGATATGCGGTGGAGACATTCTTCCCGAACTCAGCGTTCATCCAGGTCTTCTTTGAAGCCGTGGCCAACGCCTTCGATGCCGGTGCTACGGAGATCAGTATCGACATACACAGTGACGGTGAGCTTCGACCCCCGAACCTCACCATCATCATTTCAGACAACGGTGTCGGCTTCGACGACGAGAGATTTGGCCACTTTGCCCGACTCCAGCAGCCGAAGGATGACCACCACAAGGGTCTCGGACGCCTAGTCTATCTCAAGTACTTCCGAAGAGTCGAGGTCGAGAGCTACTTCGCTGGCTCTCGACGGACCTTCGTCTTCGCCGATGATTTCGACGGCGAGTGCACACTCGAGCCAGTCGACGGTGACCGCCAGGGCGCCAGTCTAGTCTTCAGCCAGTTCGCTGGGGACCGTATTAAGTCCTACAATGACCTTAAGCCGGCTCACATCAAACGAGCGCTACTCAACCAGTTCCTTCCACTACTCCACAGGAAACGCGCTGAGGGCACTGAGTTCGAGATTCGGGTGTCATTGGAGACTGCCGAGGTGAATGAGCAGCACGACTTCTTCGATGACCAGCTGACGCTAACGGCGGACGACCTTCCAGCCTTCGAGGAGAGAATCATTGAAGACCCCGCTCTTGGTGCCTTCGAGAGAATCCGAATGTCATACTATGTGGACGACGCTCGGGGTGATGGGACGGTCGTCACCCTCGCGTCAGTGGACTCGAGATCAGTCCCTATCCCGCTCGTTCGATCTCGTCCGGCGCCTCCCGGCAGCTCGGCCATCTTCCTCTTCGAGTCTGCGGCATTCGACGGGCGCTCTGACAACGAGCGGCAGATTCTAGACCTCCCAGAAGATATTCCCAAGACTCAACTATATGGGGCGCTAAGGAGAGCAGTAGGGAGGGTCCTAGAGGAGCAGCTTCCCGGGATTCACGAGCGCAACTCTGCCACCGAAGAGCACTTCAAGGAGAAGTACCCCCATCTCGTTGGCCTCTTCGACTCAGAATCCGTCGGAGTCATTGACCGAAGCGAAGCGTTGGCTTCCGCGCAACAGCGGTTCTTTGAACAACAAAAGGCCGTGCTTGAAAGTGAAGACCTCGACGACGAGACGTATAGGAAGTCTCTTGAGGTCTCATCCCGTACGTTGGCCGAATACATCCTGTACCGGGACCTGATCATCAAACGCCTCGATGCGATGACGGAGGACAATCCGGAGGCTGACATTCACAATCTGATCGTGCCGCAGTTTGACGAGTACGCGGAAGGCGACTTCGTCGAGCATCTCTACAGGAACAACGCATGGCTCCTGGACGATCGATTCATGACCTATCGAACGATCCTTAGCGAGGCTCGGATGCGCCAGGTCGTGGCCGCGATCACTCTCGATGACGAGGAGGAGCACGGGGGTGATGGCCGCCCGGACATCGCGATGGTGTTCTCGGCAGACCCTTACGACGATGTGCCCGTGGACGCCGTGGTCATTGAGGTGAAGCGGCGGGTGGCTGACGACAGGGACGGCCTCTACGCGATTACTCAGCTCATCCAAGCGCGCGCGCCTCATAGTCGAGCATTGTGCGAACATCCAGCGGGTCTGGTACTTCGGTATCATTGAGATCGATGACGCGCTTGCACAGATCCTAGAGGATCAAGGATGGGCTCCGCTCTTCTCGAAAGGCCGTGTGTTCTATCGCGATTTCAAGATCGATGACGTGCTTGCGCCCACCTATCTCCTTTCCTTGGACTCCATGATCGATGATGCGTTCGCGAGGAATCACACGTTCCTTGAGCTCTTGAAGTCCGAGATTGATCAGGACTGAACCGCGGCCTCGTCCTGGTGAGAGTGACCGCGAATGACAAGGCCGGACACGGCATCGCGACACCCCCGGAGGTCGACGGTTCGGACCAAGCCGCCGTGGCCCGCTGCCGAGCAATTCCGAGCGTAGTGTTATGGGGCCGTTGGCCCCATCGCTAGGGAACCGCCAACCTGGTAGGGACTTCGATCACATGTGGCACGACTACGACATGGGACCGCCGTACTCGGTCGTGGAGAAGGGGGTCTGCAGAGAGTGCAATCCCAGTCCCGCTCTGGATTCGCTGGTCGAAGAGAACATCGGCGATTGGCACTGTAGCTACTGTGAAGAAGGGCGCGCTGCGCCAATCGAGGTGCTCCAGGCCGCGGTCCTCGAGGCGATCGCCTACAAGCACACGGACCCTGCCAATGTGCTTCCGTACGAGAGTCGGGAGGGGGGTTACCAAGGTGTCGTAAAGGATGGTGACGAGTTGGTGTGGGATATGTTCGAGTGGCACACGGCAACGGTTCGTCAAGAAGCCGTTGTGATCGATATCGCCGAGTCGTTTGCATGTACCGATTGGTGCGAGCGGGAGTACTTCGGGGTCGATGAGTACCAAGCGCTCTCCTATGGATGGCAGGAGTTCAGCGAGGTCGTGAAGCATCGTAAGCGGTACCTGTTCGGAGATGTGGACGACGCAGAGGAACACCGCAACCCGATGGAGATCCCGCCCAGTCGCATGCTGGACGCTCTGGGAAACCTCCTTGAGAGCTTTGGGCTGTTTTCAGACTTCCCAACGGATGTAGATCTGTTCCGCGCACGCATCCATCCCGCTGATCAGGCGTACGACCGCGCCGTCGATCTCGGGCCGCCGCCGAGGGAGCGGGCTGGGTGGTCGAACCGGATGAGTCCGGCGGGCATTCCGATGTTCTACGGGTCGCTTGACCCACGCACCGCCGTAGCTGAAACCTTCGATCCGAAGCTCGCCGATCGGACAGTATCGATCGGCCGTTTCCGCGGCTCACGGCCGCTGCGAGTGGTGGACCTCACCGATCTCCCGAACCCTCCCTCTCCCCTCGATGCGGAGCGACGGCACCTCAGAGACCCTCTCCTTTTTCTCCGAGGCTTTGTCAACGACCTGACCCGTCCCGTTGAGCGAGACGGCTCCGAACACATTGAGTACGTGCCGACCCAGATCGTGACGGAGTACGCGCGCCACTCTCTTTCCAATCGCCTTGGCCGGCTTGACGGATTGCTGTACCAAAGCTCTCGCGAGGAGGGTGATCGATCTGTCGTGCTGTTCTTTGAATCAAACGACATCGGACCTCGCGATCGAGAAGCCTGGGAGACCAATCCGACGTTGATTCTCCAAGATGCCGAGACCTGCGACGTGGCCGACTACGGCGTGACCGCAGGACGGGCGCCCTAGCGCGGTGGGCCGGCAGATGGAGGCCTCCGGCTCCGCGCTCTGCGGGCGCTCCGTCTGAGACGGCCCCGCCCGAAGACGGTGTGGCGAAGCCGATGCGCTCAAACGCAGTGTCATCCTGGGCGAAGTGGGTGGCGCGCGGCCCGAGAAGGGCGATTCGCAGCCGAGCGCAAGCCCTCACCGGAAGGTTGGCGCGGTTGACCGACGCGCCCCAATATTGCCGCGACGATTTCGACGAAGGGGGACGCGCCAGCCGGGTTTGCCGTCGGTACTAGCCGACCGCCTCGGGGGCGGGTAGGCCCCGCCGAGGCTTGTGACCTCCACCCCGCCCCGCCCAGAAACCGGAACTCCTCCGTTGCCCACCCTCCCGCCCGGCCTCTACGAATCGCTGGTCGACGAGGCACTCGCCGAGCGGCTCGAGGCGTTGGACGGTGCCCACCGCGCAGGTCGCACCGGGCTCCGTGCCGCCGAGGCCGCCGACCGGATCGCGCTACACGTGTCGCGGGTGGTCGAGAGGGCGCTGGAGATGGTGCCCGAGGAGCGGCGCACCGAGATCGGGATCCCCCTCGCGCGGACGCTGATCGAGGGGATCGTCGACCGACTCGGGCTCGAGGCGCTCCTGGCCGACCGGCCGCTGGAGCCGGGCGAGATCCTCCGCTCGGTGACCCCCGTCCGACCGGACGGGACGCCGGCCCCCCTCGAGGGACCACTTATCCCCCTCCTGGACTCGGCGCTCCTCACCAACGCGCCCGGTGAGCCGAGCGTCGGGCATCAGATTGCGGCGGAGATCGCTTCGGCGGACCGGATCGACTTGGTGATGGCCTTCATCCGCCGCACGGGCATCCGACCCCTTCGGGACAAGCTGCGCGCCCACGTCGAGGAGGGCGGATCGCTGCGGGTGCTCACCACCACCTACACCGGCTCGACCGAGGGGCTCGCGCTGGAGTGGCTGGAGGAGCTCGGCGGGGAGCTGCGTGTCTCGTACGACACCTCCACCACGCGGCTGCACGCTAAGGCTTGGATCTTCTACCGCGACTCCGGCTTCTCGACGGCCTACGTCGGCTCGTCGAACCTGACGTACTCGGCGCAGGTGAGCGGCCTCGAGTGGAACGTGCGGATCTCCGGGGCGCGCAACCGCTCGATCATCGAGAAGGTCGCGGCGGTCTTCGACAGCTACTGGGAGCAGCCCGACTTCGAGCCGTTCGACCGGGAGCGCTTCAGGGAGGTGGGGGAGCGGCGGGAGCGGGAGCGGTTGGTGATCGCCCCGGTCGAGATCCGGCTGGAGCCGTTCCAGGAGCGGTTGCTGGAGCAGATCGAGCTGTCGCGGGAGCGGGGCTGGCACCGCAACCTGTTGGCGTCGGCGACCGGCACGGGCAAGACGGTGATGGCGGCCGTTGACTACCGGCGTCTCCGCACGAAGCTCCCCCGCGCGCGGCTGCTCTTCGTGGCGCACCGCGAAGAGATTCTCACGCAGGCGCGCGCGACGTTTGCACAGGCGCTGCAGGACGCCTCGTTCGGAGAGCTATGGGTCGGCGGGCGCAGGCCGACGGAGTACAAGCACGTCTTCGCCTCCATCCAGTCGCTCGCTTCCGCCGGGCTCGATGACCTGGCGCCCGACCACTTCGACGTGGTCGTGGTCGACGAATTCCACCATGCAGCGGCGGACTCCTACCAGGCGCTGCTGGACCACGTGAAGCCGCGCGAGCTCCTGGGGCTGACGGCGACCCCCGAGCGCAGCGACGGGCTCCCGGTACTGCACTGGTTCGACGACCGGATCGCGGCCGAGTTCCGGCTGTGGGACGCCATCGACCAGCACCGACTGGCCCCCTTCGCCTACTTCGGCATCGCCGACGAACTGGACCTGCGCGAGGTCCCCTGGCGCCGTGGCACTGGGTACGAGACCGGCGCTCTGACGAACCTCATTACCAGTACCGACGTCTGGGCCAAGTACGTCCTGAACCAGTTCGTGGAGTACTTCGGCAATCCTCCGGAGGTGCGAGCGCTCGGATTCTGCGTCGGCGTCGATCACGCACGGTATATGGCGCGGGTCTTCGAGGACCACGGTGTGCCGGCGAGGGCCGTGCTCGGGACGACAGGAGATGACGCACGAAGGGCGGCGCTCGAGGATCTGGCGAGCGGGAAGCTCAGCGTGGTCTTCTCCGTCGACCTCTTCAACGAGGGAGTGGACGTGCCGACGGTCGATGCCCTGCTGATGCTGCGTCCGACCGAGAGCCCGGTCCTCTTCCTCCAGCAGCTCGGCCGCGGGCTGCGGAAGGCCGAGGGCAAGACCGTATGCACCGTGCTCGACTTCGTCGGGCATCATCGGAAGGAGTTCCGGTACGACCGGAGGTTTCGGGCGCTGCTCGGTGGGAGCCGGGCCGAGGTGGCCCGGCAGATCGAACAGGGGTTCCCGTTCCTGCCCGCCGGCTGTCACATGCAGCTCGACCGGGTGGCCGAGGAGCGGGTGCTGTCGAGCGTGCGGAACGCGCTGCCGAGCAGCATCGTGCAGCGTGCGGCCGAGCTGAGCGATCTCGCGTCGCAGCGGGGGGAGGTCGACCTGGGCACGTACCTGCGGGAGACCGGCCTCGATCTCGACGACGTGTATTCGGGCAACTACAGCTGGTCGGACCTGCGGGAGCGGGCCCGGTTGTCGACCGCTGCGGAGGGGCCGCACGAGAAGACCCTGCGGCGGGTCTGCGGGCGGCTGCTCCACGTGGACGACCTGGCGCGGCTGGACGCGTGGCGCGGGTGGCTGAGGTGGGATGCGCCGCCGGAGGTCGATGCGTCGGGGGAGGACGGGCGGCTGTTCCGTATGCTGGTCACGCAGCTGCTCGACCAGGTGTCAGGGGGGGATGCAGATCTCGCGTCAGGCGGGCGTCTGCTCTGGGAGCATCCGCAGGTGCGTAGGGAGCTGGTCCAGCTCTTCGACGTGCTGTCCGACCGCCTATCACACGTGACGAAGCCGCTCGACGTCCTGCCGGACGTGCCGCTGCGGGTGCATGCCCGCTACACCCGGCTGGAGATCCTCGCCGCGTGCGGTGCAGGCGAAGGCGCGAAGGTGCCGACGTGGCGGGAGGGTGTGCGCTACGAGGAGGACCTACCCGCGGACCTGCTCGCGTTCACTCTCGACAAGACCGACGGTCAGTTCTCCCCCACGACCCGCTACCGCGACCACGCCATCAGCCGCGAGCTCATCCACTGGGAGAGCCAGTCGCTGACGCCCGAGGACAGCGAGACGGGGCTACGCTACCAAGAACACGCCAGCCGCGGGAGCCACATCCTGCTGTTCGCTCGCCTGAACACGAGCGAGCGGGCGTTTCACTTCCTAGGGCCCGCAACGTACGTCCGCCACACCGGCGAGAAGCCGATGGCGATCACATGGCAACTGAAGCACCCGCTCCCGGGGGACCTGTTTCAGGAGTTCGCGGCGGCGGTGGCGTAGGGGGGGGCGCGGAGAGCTCGTGGGGCGGGAGCCGATGGGCGGTGCGTCCGCATGGAGCCCATGCCCGGCGCCCAATCTTCGTGGCCCGCCGGGAACCGCTGTTCGTTCAGATACTGGCCACCCTCCGCTACGTGCTGGAGTTGCATGAACAAGTCCAGGGCTGCGGCGGGGGGAGTCAATCCTCCTCGCTGACCGCGCCTTCCGGTTCGCGTTCCTCGCAGCCGCTACTGACAGCCTGGCCTGCAGCATCACCGTCTGCGTTGTTGCGATCCGGGGCCCGCGCCTGGTTCTCCCCCGCTCTCCCGCTGCGCAGGCGAGTGAGGAGATCAACAACCGGTTCGAGAACGCGGAAGGCCTGGACCGTCGATTCCACCATCAGCCTACAGTGCGTGCTCACGAGCACAACGGCGATTCTAGACCAGCGCAAGAGCGGGTGCGGCCTGAGCCGCGCTCGTCGGAGCGCCGCCCTGCCATTCTCGAGAATGGGGGCGAAACGATCCGTGTAGGCGTCCTCAAACAGGACCTCGGAGAGCAGATCCCCGAGAAAGAACCAATCCGTCGGGCGCTGAGGCCCGGCATGAGCAACGAAGGACGATCCGAACGCTCGGAGACTGAGGAACTCCAGCGTAGCAAGGGAGCCGATTCCGCAAGCCAACGCGGAGCCCAAGGCCGGCCAGCCAATCTCGCGAGTGACGGGCAGGTGCAGCTCGACGAGTTCGTCGAAGACGAGAGCTACGATGATCGCGACGATGAACTTGATCAGGTTTCTCCACATGGATCTCCGTCCTTGCGGCTGAAGTGAGGTGTGGTCCCCAACAACGGTTGCGCCATTCGGGCTTGGGCTCCTGGCTTCCGACCGGCACCGAGGGAGTTGGGACGGCGAGGTACGTGGTTCGTCATGACGAGCTCCTTGGGTTGATGAAAGGGCTAGCACTTGAGCGGCGCCTGGTATTACCGTGGACAGATAGCGCGGCTCTGCGGGAAGAGCATGGGACGCGTCATGGAGAAATGCAAGGAGATTTCGTGGAGACAGCATGGAGAAGTCGTGGAGCTCGCCTTGGCCTTACGCCTGCCGGAGTCTTCTAAGACATGGCGGATAAGTCACTTACGCCATTCGGTCTCTGGCTCTACCAAGCGCTGGAGGAGGCCGGCCTGACCGTCTCGGAGTTCCTCGAGACGACCGGCATCCCATCGAGTTCGCTCTACAAGCAGATTCGGTTTGACCCCGAGCTGCCCGTCCCAGACGATCCTGAACCCGTCTTCATCGAACAGGTGGAGGCGGCCTTGGCCAGCAATAGCAAGAGACCCCTTGGTATGCTGCTCCGCTACCGCTGGAAGAGCCCGGCGGACCCGCGGGTGGAATGGCTGACAGCACGATTGCTCGACCTGGAACGAATCCTTCAGGGCTTCCAGGGTATGGTGCCCCATTCAGATTTCCTGACCGGTGTTGCCTTGTGCCAAGAGGCAGGGAAAAAGCTCAAAGAGCTGTCTGGAGAGAGCTCCGCGTGCAGGGACTTCTGGCGCTTCGGTGTGGACATTCCTTGGCGTGTCGGACTGAATCAGCGATTCACTCATCACGGTGAACAGGTGCAGGGCCTGCTTGGCAAGCCGGCTTCGTTCTTCATCGGGAAACACTTCACGGTCGGTCTGACCAAGCAGTCCGCCCAGACCGCCCGAAAGCTGTTTGAGACCGCGTACGAGAAGGCACGGCGGAGTGGATCCTGGGGCGGGACGATCGGCTCCATCGTAGTGGAGGCGGAAACGGCTAGCCCTGACGCATCCGACGCAACTCGGTGGTTGGAGGTTCATGCCCGCTGGAGTGTTGACGAACACGGATTCCCGAACGGCGCCGTTGGGATCTCACGGGACATCACCTTACGAGCCAAGCTATTGCGTGCCCTAGGTCAGGCGTTCGGCGAGGGTAAGGGCGTTCTCGTCGTGAATGCGGAGAGACGAATTCTCATGGCCAACCCGACGTTCGCAGCGATGTTGGGCTCGACGGTGGAGGAGCTTGTCGGCCGTGACTTCATCGAGATCACGGATGAGCGGGATCGCGACGCGTCGATAGGCCTCTTCGCTTCGCTGCTAAAGGACGGTGTTCGCCGCCGGTACGTCGTAGCAAAGAGCTACGTTTTCAACTCAGGGAAGAAGAAGGGACGGGCTGTGCCGGTAACCGTCGACGTCTTTCCGCTTTCGGAGGTGCCCGTTCCAGGCGTGGACCTCGCAACGGTGTGTCTCGTTACGCCGGCATAGAGTCGGTGTGACGCTGGTATCAGAGCACCTCCGGAACTGAGGATCCGCGGGGCGCGTGGGGATCTCATGACACGGGATCGGCCTCACGGACTCCCAGGATGGGCCTTCTCTCCGGCGCCAGCGACGCCAACGCCCTCGCGGCCCTGGCCCGCTGGGGCGCCGAGGTGCCACCCGGCTTCACGCCAAGTCCTGGATCCTCCACCGTCGAGACGGCGCCACCACGGCCTACATCGGCTCCTCGAACCTGAGCAATTCCGCCATGCTTGAGGCACTCGAGTGGAACGTTCGGTTGGCAGCGCTGGAGTCCCCCAGCCTCCTGGAGAAGATCATCGTGGCCTTCGAGAGCCACTGGGAGAGCTAGGAGTTTCGGGCCTTCGATCCTGATGACGACGAGCAGATGCAGGTCGTGCGGAAGGCGCTGGACCAAGCCCGGGGCGGGAGCGGTCCCGATCCGATCCTGTCATTCTTCGACCTTAGGCCCCACGGCTACCAGCAGACCATGCTCGATACGCTGGCGGCCGAGCGGGAACACGGGCACACGAAGAACCTCGTCGTGGCCCCCCGGGCGTGGGCAAGACCATGGTCGCGTCGTTCGGCTGCGCCCGCATGGAGTCCCATACCCAACCCGGCACGCCCCCGCGCCCGCTTTTCGTGGCCCATCGGGAACGGCTGCTGGATCAGAGCCTGTCCACCTTCCGCCACGTGCTGAAGGACTCGGCCTTCGGCGAGAAGCTCGTGGGCGGCGCGCGCCCCCAGAAGGGCGATCACTTGTTCGCCTCGATCCAGTCGCTGGATGCCGGCGGACGTATCGACGCCCTTGATCCCGAGCACTACGAGGTGGGGCCACCCCCGAGCGCCACGACGGCAAGGACGTGCGCCGGTGGTTCGACGGACGCACCGCCTACGAGATGCGGCTCTGGAACGCCCTCGAGCTCGGGCTCCTGGCGCCGTTCCACTACTTCGGGATCCACGACGGCCAGGACCTGAGCCACGTGCGCTTCACCGGCGGCCGGTACGATGAAGCCGAGCTGAGCGCGCTCTACACGGGCAACGACGCCCGGGTACGCCTGGTGCTCCAGGAGATCGCCCGGGTCATGGGCAGCCCCACGGCGATCCGGGCCCTGGGCTTCTGCGTGTCGGTCGAGCACGCCCGCTTCATGGCGCGGCGCTTCACCGAGGCCGGGGTCGAGAGCGCGGCGGTGACGGGCGACTCGTCGAGGGACGAGCGCGAGGGCGCGATCCGCCGGCTCGAGAAGGGCGAGCTGAAGGTGCTGTTCACGGTCGACCTCTTCAACGAGGGCGTGGACATTCCCAGCGTCGACACGGTGCTGTTCCTGCGTCCCACCAGTCGGCGACGGTGTTCCTGCAACAGCTCGGTCGGGGACTCCGTCTCCACGAGTCCAAGGCGTGCCTGCCGGTGCTCGACTTCATCGGCAACGCCCACGCGAACTTCCGCTTCGACCTGCGCTACGTTCCCATTCCTGCGCGTCCGATCTCTCGGCGCGTTCTCGAAGTTGCCTCGCGACAACCTGACGTACGTCCGCTATGGCCGGGAGGACGCCTCCGGGAGTTGGGAGAGGGGAATTCGCGACCACATGTCCGTCTCCAATTCGTGAGAGTACTTCTCGAGTCGGAGGATGGAATCGATGTTGACCCAGCGGACACGCGGAGCCCTGAGGGTTCTCACCCTGATCGCGGCGGTGTTTCTCGGGGGGTGCGACGACCTCTTCTGCGACGATTCGCGCGAGACCCGGCAGGCGTCCGTGAACGTATTCGATCTGGCCACCAACCGGGTCTTCGCGACGTTCTACTTCGAGCAGGAGGGGAACACGCCCGGTGGCTGTGGCGACCTGGAGGCGGAAACGTCGCTCACGATCCGGAACGCCTCGGACTCGGCCGTCTCGTTCGCCTATCAGATCGACTACCGGCTCAATAGCGGCGGCTGGACCTACCAGGGGTCTGTGGTCGACCTCGCACCCGGCGCCGAGGTTGACGTCGGCGTGGTGACCTCCAGCGTAGTCCGGATCGATCTCGGCAGGTTCACGATCGTCACGGACGCGCCGAGGTACCGATGAGCGGTAGGCGCGGCCATCGCTTATTGTTGAGCATGGTCGCCCTGTTCGGCTGCGTCTCCGCGACGAGCTGCGCTTCGTTCGAGCCCATTCCATTCACCCAGGAACTCATCGACCAACATCGCCTCACCGATACCGACGTGCGCAACCTCCAGTACTTCGTGGATAATCCGATCGTCCTGCGGCGCGAAGTGCGTGACGCGAACCGCGAGGTGGTACGGGGGCGGCTGGTGACTCGGGAGGGGAGACTCGTGGACGAGGTGATGGTCGAGCCACTCACGCCTGGAGTTTCTCTCGAGGCGGAGATCGGGGTTCTCGAGGTCTCGTTCGAGCGACCCACGTTCCTCTATTTCGCTCCCGGACGATCGGGAAGCATGCTCACCGGGCAGTATTGCTTGGCTACCACCGTGAGCCACGTTTCGCGAGACGAGGTCCGGATTCGATTCGACGGGCAGCTCTACGACGCGAGCGAGGGGTACAGGACGGCGTGCCTTCTCGTCGACGCTCGGGAACTGAACGAGTTGGAGAGGCGCCGACGGATCCTCAAGGGGGAACGGATCGGGGGCGGGTAGTCGGTGCGCCCCGGCCTTCGATCTAGTGCAGGGTCAGCCGTACAGTTCCCCACTCGTGATTTCGGCTGAACGGCCCGTCGAACAGCGGAGAGTGTCGGGTGAAGACCGCCCATGTGACGCCGAAACGGCCCCAGCGGACGGTGAGGCCGACGGATAGGTCGGCCACACCTCTCCGGAGCGGCGCCGGGGAATCGTCGGCATAGGTGAGATTCACGGGGTCGTCTCCATCACCCTGGCCCTGGAGCAACGCGTTGTAGACCCACCCCTGGTATCCAGCGCTCAGCCAGACGTAGGCCTCGTCCGGGAGCAGACTGCAGCCACAACCGGCGCCTGCGTTCCTGAGCCCGCGGGCCTTCTGCTCAGGTGTCGGCGCGACTTCAGGTGCCGGTCCGGAGGTGAAGAAGGAAGCGGTCGGCCACGGGCTGGCTACCCAACCAAGTCGAGCGAGGATTCCGGCCCGAGCCATGGTGTAGAATCCCGCCATGGCGTCGACGCTGATCGTCAGATCGCCCGGGCCAGGTGATTGTCCGAAGTCGATGCTCGAGTCCCCGATGGCCAGCCTCTGGTACTGCGCCCGATAGGCGGCCGTGGGAGCGCCACCGTCGGAGATCTGGTTCGGCCAGCCACCGGGATCCACGTCATGGGAGATCTTGCGATGGATCCAGGTCTGGGCCGATTCGGCGATTCGCGTGCCGAGGACGCCCACCGTGAGTTCCGAGAAGAACGCGTGACGGCCGTCCCAGGAGCCGCGTCTGAACTTCGCGAAGAGGATCGATGCGTACGGGCGATCATCCAGAATGGGCTCTGTCGCGGCGAGAACCCGGCCCCCGGGCCCCTTCCGCGGCGTGAAGGCTGAGAATCCGAAGTGCCAGCTCTCCGTCCTTCGCACCCCCAGTAGGTCGTGCAGACAGTGGCCGAACGGTCGATCGAAGAATGCCAGCAGTTCCTGGCCGAACCCCGAGCCGACGAAGTCGAGCTGCACGCCCATCGTGTAGTCCTTGTCTTCGGCCGGTTCGAAGAACACATCCTGATCGACCTGCAACGCCCACGATCTGTGCGGCGCGGTTTCGACCGAGTCCGCCTCGGTCTGTGACGAAGCTCCCGCACCTGTCAGTGCGGCAAACGCCAGTGCCCCGGGCAGGGCCATCGGCAACGAGATCCTCACTGTCCATCCTCCTTTCCCAACAGGGGCTACCTGTCGCCCCCCGGACGTCGGACGATCGCCGGGGGCTGATCGGTCGGGACTGCTCGAACACTCTGCGTGGGGGCGGGGAGAACCTCATCGACCACGACCGGTCCGGGCTGCACCAGGTCGCCCGACGGATGGCTCAAGGGACTGCCGTTCCCGGAGAAGATGCGCTCCCGGAATCCCTCGTAGACGCGCCAACCCATGTCGTCGAGGGCCCCGACCGTGATGCCGGAGATCGGTGCCATGAACAACCCACCGGGTCCGTAGTTGCCCGAGATCATGACTTCATAGGGCAACATCCCCTCGCGCCAATGAGCGCACGCCGTCCCGTTGAGTTGACGGGACGAGCTATCCACCGGAGGCCACCCCGATCCACCGTACTCCTCTTCATATTCTCTACGCGCGTTGCTCGCACGAAAGAACATGTTCCTGCCACAACGGTCGTTTGCCAACTCGATGAACTTGTCCCACCTCGTACTGGAACCGATCCCCATGATGTGCCCGATTTCATGGGTGATCAGGTCGAGAAAGGCGAACGCCCCGTAGTCGAGTGCGACGGGATCGATCACGATGTGGCCTACCTGGGGGAGGTTGTTGTCCTTGCCCCACGACCGTCCCCTCACCAGGCATCTCGAGGCCCTGCCGACGATCGGATCGGGGAGATTGCCCACTCGGAAGCTGATGGCCAGGTAGTAGCTGTCTGGATAGGTCTCCGAAAACCCGTTGCAGTCCCGGATTCGCTGGTCCCCCAGGAGGCGGAAGCCGGTCGGGGCCTCGGAGATGATTTCGGCCCAGCGCTCCAGCGCCTCGAAGATGAGCAGCTGCTGTTCCCAGGAGAACGCATCGTCGATCAAGGGCGTGATCTGGAAGTACTGCGGTCCTGGCTTCCGGACGTACAGATTCACGATCCTCGTCGAGTCGGCGCCGTCAGCACCGAAGTATCGTACATCGAAACTGAAGCGCCCGGAGAGCTGGGCGGCGCCCGAGATCTTACGACCGGTGGCGTCCAGGTAGACTCCCGGCGGCAGCCGGTTGAACATCTCGTCGCGGGTGTCCGGTCTCGCCATTCCCGTCGGCGTGTACGAACTGGTGACTGCTTGGTTGAACGGAAGCTCGTACTCGAAATAGGCCCCCCGGTCGAACTCCAGGGCCGGGAGGTCCCCCAACCTGGGCCTCATGGGCTCCACGTCGATGCGGCCCGGAGCGGTACCGGCCTGGAGTCCGTCGGTGAATCCAATCTCGAATTGCCATTGCCCGGGTTCGGTCGGTGTTCCCTCCACACCATCCTCGCCAAGGGATAGTCCGGGAGGGAGCGCTCCACTCGCCAACGAATACTCGACGGTATTCCCGCCACCGGCCTTCGTGAACGCCCGTGAGAACGGAAGACCCTCTTCACCGGGAGGGGGCAGGAAGTCGTCCACCACGAGAAGCGGCGGAGTGCGCAACACGCGCACCGAACTGCTGGTGGCTCCGAGAACGTTGCCCGCCCTGACCAGGATATGGTACTCGCGACCCGGCACGGCGGGGTCGATGCGATACGAACTCGCGCTCGGAGGCAAGCTGTCGATGCGCGTCCAGACGCCATCGGACCCGATCAGGATTTCGAAGAACTGCTGCACCGAGTCCGCCACGGCCCAGCGCATCTCCACTGCGAACGGCGGTCCCCCGTGAACCGCTTCGAGAGACTCGATGGTGGGCGGGCCCGGCGCGCGCTCCGGGATCACATCGACGAGCGCCGTGTCGGCCAGCGCGCGGATCGAAACGACGATGCGCCCCTGGCCGTAGGTCAGTGCGTCGACCACGCCGTTGCCGTCGACGCGCGCAATCTCGGGGTCCAGGGCCCGCCAGTTGGGGCGTTCGTTCACGGGGCCTCCCGTGCCGTCGAGGATCTCCGCGGAGAGCGTGACGGACTGACCTCGAGACACGGTGAAGCCCGAGGGCGATACGACGATGGACACGGGGTCGGTGAGGTCCGGCTCGACGCCTCCATCACGTTTGTCGCCGCCGCAGGCGGACAGGGCGATCAGGCACGCGATGACGGACGCCGGTTGGAATGACGTTCGAAGGGGGATCATCCGACCCCCTCGCCCCATTCGATCATGACGTACCCGTCACCGCCGCGGCCCCCAGTGCCTCCATCGCTCTGGTTGGCATTGGCGCCACCCCCTCCGCCGCCGGCGCACTGTCCCCCGGGACGGCCGTTGCGATCCGCTTCGCCGTTGCCACCGTTGCCTCCGGCCTCGCGTCCACCACCGCCCCCGCCACCACCACCGGAGTCTTCGTCGGGCGAGCCGCCGGCGCCGCCGGGAGCGGTGGCCGAGGCCTGTCCCTGGTCGCCGCTTTCGCTCCCTCCGAAGCTGCCGTTCCCGCCTGCTGTGCGACCGTCACCGCCCGCACCCCCGGCACCGCCGGTCTGGAAGGCGCCACCGGCGCCGGCGCTCCCGCCCGGAAACAGAGCCCCGGCGACGGAGGACTGGCCCCCGGGTTCTCCCGAGCTGCCCGGTTCCCTGCTTCCGCCGGAAGCGCTACCCCCGTCGCCGCCGAGCCCGCCGGCACCCACGACGATCTCGATCGAGCCTGCGGCGACCGGGACCATCCGGGTAGTCAGCTCGGCGCCACCCCCACCGCCCCCCGCCCCGGAGTTGGCATCCGACGTGTCGGCCCCCCCACCTCCACCGCCACCCCCGCCGCAGGCTGTGACGCGGAGCATCGTGATGCCGTTCGGTACGGTGGCAAAGAACGCCCCGGCCTCTTCGAAGGCCGCCGACTGGTAGGGAATGACGGTCGTCGGGTCTGAATCGTCGCCGCAGCCCACCATGATGAGTGCCGTGAGCAGGACGGCCAGAGCGACCAGGCGCCTGGAGGGATCGATCCGGGTAGGGGCTCCGGCGAGTGCGCGGGTGGCGCGCGGTCGTTTGGGTGCAGCCCTCATCTCACTCTCCGCTTTTCGGGGACTCCAACCGAGGTCCTGGACGGGCCTCGGTTCGACGTCGACCTAGACGGACTCGAGGGAGGGGGTTTCCATGAGCGGAAAACTCTCGACCCGCGTCCGTCGATCAGCAGCGAGTGGCGGTGGCACCGTCGGTCGAGGGTGTGCGGTCACAGCGACGGGTGGACTTGTCGCGACGAAGAGACTTGACGGTCCACACAATGGCCAGAAGGGTGTGGAGTACGTTTCCTGCTGACAGAATCAAATCCCCATGACGGAGGACGGGCGGTGTCGTTGATATCCCTACAAGGTCTTTGCTACTTCCAGGTCGCTTCGAACCGTGTCGTCGTCCACCTGCCGGTGGGTGGATGCGATGCGAACCACCAGGATGGCACGCCGGCCGCCCCGCACTATGCCGGGATCTTCATTGACCACAGGCTCGTCGTAGATCAGTCGGGCTTCGGTTCTTGCGAGTTCACGTCTCCGAAGGGCGAGACATTCGAAGGGTTGTATTTCCCTCTCTCGAGTTGGGGGAGCAACAGACCCCTGCTGGTGCAGGTCAGTGAGCAGGGACGATCGGCGCCCAAGACGTCGGATCTGAAGAAGAAATTGCCGTCCTTCTCCCAATTCGTGCCGGGTAACAAGCCCCTGCGCCCAATACCGGGAAAAGCCGCGGCCCGAGTCGTGATCAAGGGAGGAAGCTTCAACTTCGAGCCCAGCAAGAAGTACTCCTGGGAGATCGGCGAACTGGGCACGTCGAATACCAAGAAGAGCCTCGGCAGGGTGTCGTGGAAGGTGGATTGGCATACGGGTGCCCCCGCCGGAACTCTGGTTCGAATCTCGGTCCACAACGACTTCGACGCAGGGCCGGGTCCTGCCGTGGCGTGGGTCGAGTACATGGCGGGTTCCAAGGATCCGAAGAAGCTGATCATCGGCAACCTCGACTTCGCCAACCCGGCTCAGTGGCCGAGCCGAGAGAACATGACCGCGGCGTCCTGTCAGGGTCCGGATGGAATGCCGTCGGGTGGTACGTCCTGCTACGACAACGACTTCAAGTGGTTCTACCGCCTCTTCGACGAACAGGACCTGCTTCAGAGGTTCGCAAACTCGGGGCTGAAGTACCTACCGGTGCCGCAGCTGAAGTCGTCGTCGCGGAAGAAGGGAGCGACTCCGTCCGTTCCCATCGGCTTCGACACCCCCACCTGCTTCCCCGGGACCGACTGATCAGGCCCCCCCGCCGCGCGGGTCCCGCGCTCCCGAGTTGACGCCCGATGCGCGAGGCCGAACGTTGCCCTCGACCTGAGACGCATCGGACCGGCCGTCCGATGCCTGGGCGGCCCCCCAGCTCGGAGCGTGGGACCCGGTGGTTCCCGAGCCCTCCCCAGATGGCGACCTCTCGCCTCCGGACGACGATCCGGAGGCCGTGTTCCTCGCGCACCTCGACACCGTCGATCGGATCGTGGGGGCGCTGGCGGCGCGCTATGCCATGTCGCCCGACGAGCACGACGATTTCAAGGGGTGGGTTCGCATGAAGCTCGTCGAAGACGGCTACGCGGTGATCCGGAAGCACGAGGGGCGCTCCTCCATGAGCACCTACCTCTCCGTGGTCATCGCCAACCTGCTCCGCGACCGCCGCATCCAGAAGTGGGGTAAGTGGCGGCCCTCTGCGGCGGCGCGGCGGGCCGGGCCCCTGGGCGTCCAGCTCGAGCGACTCCTGAGGCGCGACGGCGTCGCCTTCGATGTGGCCGTCCGCATTCTCGGCAGTCGCAACGGAGAGGAGCTCGACCAGCGCGCCCTGGCCCGCCTCGCCGCGACGTTCCCGGAGCGGACGCGGCCGCGCGTCGATGCCAACCCCGACGCCGTGCTGCGGGCGGTGGGCACGCAGAGCGCCGAGGAACGGGTTGTGGCCGACGAGCAGTCCCAGCATGAATCCGCCTTGCTGGCGGCCCTGGACGGATCCCTCGACACCCTCGACGACGAGGACCGGGTGATCCTCAAGCTCCGGTTCTGGGAGGGGCTCACCGTGGCCGACATCAGCCGCGCCCTCCACCTCGAGCAGCGACCCCTCTACCGGCGGGTCAATGGGCTCCTCGCCCGACTCCGCACCACCCTCGAGGGGGCCGGGGTCACGGGGTCCGACGTGGGGGAGATGCTCGGAGAGGAGGCGCGATGAGACTCGATGCCGAGACCCTGGCCGCCCTCATGGAGGGCCGTCTGTCGGACGACGAACGGGCCCGTGCCCTGGCGATCCTGAGGGACTCCGATGCCGACCTGGAGGTGCTCGGAGACGCCGCCGCCGTCCTGGAGGCCCTCGAGGGGGCCGTGCCCGCACGCGAGGGCGAGCCGAAGCCCGGAACCCCGAGCCGGAGCACGGCTCCCGGCCGGTCGTGGACCCGCTGGCTGCCTCTGGCGGCCGTCCTGGCCGGGCTGTCGGTGATTCCGTTTCTCGGAGGCCCCGACGGCCCGGACCTCGCCGACCTTCGTCGGGCTCTCGGGGCGGTCGGTCCCCTGGCGTCACCCCTGGACCTTCCTCCGGCCGCAGGGGGCGACGCCGTGCGGAGCGGAGGGGCCGATCCCCTTCTCGACTCGCTGTCGGCCTCGGCCCGCTCGTTCAGGAGGGGGGCCGCGTTCGCCCGACTTTCGGTCGTCGCTCCCGACGCGCGGCGGTCGAGCGCCGACGCCGCGACCCTCGGCACCCTGCTGGCGTCCAGCGCCGGCAGCGCGGCCCGCCCCGCCGTGGATGCGTGGTACGGGGACGAGGTCGAGGACGAGGCGTCCTGGACCACCGCGGCCGAAGCGGTGGCGACCGTGGAGGGAGTCCCGGCCGCATTCCGTATGGGACTCCTCATCGAGTCCGCGTCGCTGCTCCTGGCCCAGGGATCTCCATCCGGCGCCGCCGACCTTCTGCGGACGGATCTGGAGCCTGCCTTCGCGTCGCTCGACGCCTCGGTGCGCGCAAACCTCGGCGACGCCTTCGCCCGGCTCGGCGATGCCCTGGATGGCGGCGACCTTCCGGCGGCTCTGGACGAATTCGCCCGACGGATGGCGACACTGCGGGACGGCGGCGCCCCGGGCCCGTGAACAGGGCCGGGCGCATGATGAGGTGGCTCCCGGTGGGCCTTCTGCTGATGGTGACGACCGGTTGTGAGCCGTCCGATCCCCTCGTCCGCCTCGCCGCCGAGCTGGCCGACGTGCGAGCGGTGGAGCCCCGCCGCAGCGATCTGCGGCGCCATCGACCGTGCCCCGTCGTACTGGAGTCCTCGACGGGACGATGTGCCGATGGCGATGCCGTCGAGCAGGCGACCCATTGGATCGCCCTCGTGGACGAGGTCGAGACCCGCACCGGCGCCACGGGCCCCGTCGAAGGGCTCCGGGCCCTGAGCGCCTTCGACGTTCTCGCCGGAGCCTCCGACCCCGTCGCCCTCGATCGTGCCGTCGCACGGCTGCACGTCTCGGCCGATCTTCGTCCCGACGATCCCGACGTCCGGAACGATCTCGCCGTGGCGCTCCTCCTCCGTGCCGAGGCCATGGATCGCACCTGGGACGCCACGGAGGCCCTCGATCACCTGCAACGGGTGCTAGACGCCGACTCGACCCACGCCCCGGCGCGGTTCAATCGGGCCCTCGCCCTGGATCGGCTGGGCCTGGTGAACATGGCCTTCGAGGAATGGGCCCGGGTGGGCGAAGTCGACCCGGAAAGGGCCTGGCGGGCCGAAGCACGGGACCGGGGCGCCCGTCTCGCCCGGCGCGCGGATTCGGCCGCGGTCCACGTTCCCAGGGTCGACAGCGTGCTGCGGATCGTGGCTCGCGCCCGGGCCGACGGGTCCCTATGGGAGGCGGCGCGGCGGGAAGCCGCTCTACTGGCGGATCGGGGAGAAGACGGCGTGCAGACGCTGATCGACGCCCTCACCGGCCCCGATCCCGACGGTCGGGGCCTTCCCGCGGGCCTGGAGTCGTACGTGGAAGCGCTGGACCTGTGGAGGGCGGGGGCCCTCGAGGAGTCCCAGAGGGTCTATCGCCGCGTGCTCGAGTTCACGGCCGCCCTCGGGCCGGAGGCACGTTACCTGCGCTGGCGAGCGACCGTCGGGGCGGCCCGAAAATCCATCTACGACAACGAATACCTCGAGGCCGAGGCGGCCCTGTCCGGAGTCCTCCTCGACTCCCGCCGTTTCGCGGCCGCGGAAACGCGCGGGCATGCTCTCTGGGCCCTCGCGTTGTCCGTCGGCAATCGAGGGGACATGTCGGCCGCTTCGTCGCACCTCGCCGCCGCGGAGTCTCTCTTCACAGCGCTCGGTCAGCGGCGGGAGACGGCGGCGCTCCGCTCCATGAAGGCGGAACTGCTGGGGGCCGAGGGGGCCACGAGCGCGGCGCTGGACCGGTTCGTGGCGACCCTGCCCCTCTACGGGAGGGACGGCGGGAATCTGCACCAGAACCTGCTCAGCACGGCGGGACGTCTCGTGGCGGCCCGGCATCCTCGCGCGGCGGTGTGGTTCCATCGGGAGGGACTCCATCTCTCCGGGGCCCGGGAGAACCCGCAGTTCCGGATCGAGGCGCTCATCCGGCTCGCGCAGTCCGAGGCCCAGGCTGGAGATAGCGCGCTGGCGGGCGCCTACCTCAGGGAAGCGCGCCGGGGCTTTCCGACGATTCGGGACTCCGCTATGGCCCTTCGGGTCCGAGCGGAATACGACGAGCTCGTGGGCATGCACGTGCCCGGGTTGGCTGCCCCCGCGCGGGACTCGCTCCTCACCGCGGCGGTGGAGTACTTCGCCGACGGCGGCAACCGGTTCAAGGTGCCGGCCCTGCTGGAGCGACGCGGCACCCACCGCATCGAGAGCGGGCGGGTCGCCGAGGGCCGAGCCGACCTGCTCGGAGCCGTGGCGACGGTGGAGGAGCAGCTCGAGGGTATGGAAAACCCCGGTCAGCGGGCCGTCCTGATCCGGGCGCGATCCGCGGCCGTCGAGGCGCTCGTGGCCTCGCACCTGGCGCTGGGCGACACGGTGGCCGCGCTGATGGCCCTGGACGGGCCGCGGGCGAGGGCGTCGCAGCGGACGGGGCGTACGGGGGGCGCCGAATGGCCCGCCGACCTGTCGGCCTCCGTGCCCGCTGGGTCGGCGATCGTTGCGTACGGTCTGGTCGCAGACGACGCCTATGCGTGGGTGCTGGGGCCCGACCGCGTCGCACTGCGTCGCCTGCCCGTGGGGACCACCGCACTTGCCGCCTCCGTCGATCGCCTCCGATTCGCCCTCGGGACGGGCGCATCGGTCGACGGCGTAGCCTCCCTCACCGCGGGATTGTGGGCGGATCTCGTGGCGCCGGTGGAGCCGCTCCTCGACGGCGTGGAGTCCGTGACGGTGGTGCTCGACGGTCCGCTCCATGGGTTGCCGATCTCGGTGCTCGGCGACCGACCGGGGGACTTCCTGCGGCGGTACCGCCTGGTCCATGCACCCTCGGTGGCGTTCGCCCTGGAGGGTGCCCGCTACGGGGCCCGGGCCTCGCCCGGACCGACCCTGTCGGTGGCCGCCTCGGAGTGGGACCCGGAACGGTATCCCGGGCTTCCGGCCCTGGCGTTCGCCGAAGACGAGGCTTCTGAAGTGGCCGCCGTGTACGATGCCGAGCCGGTAGTGCGGCCCGAGGCAGACGGTCTCGCCCGGAATCTGGAAGAGGCCGGAATCTTCCACTTCGCCGGGCACGGCCTCTACCGATCCGATCGTCAGGATCTCTCGACGCTGGTGCTCCCGGGCCCGGGGGGAGGCCTGACGGCGGCGCGCATCGCCGGGCTGGACCTGAGCGGACTCCGGCTCGCGGTCCTGGCGGCCTGCAGCACCCAGGAGGGGTCGAGGGGCGCCGAGGGTGGTCTGTCCGGCCTCACGTGGTCGTTTCTGGACGCCGGCGCACGCGGTGTGGTCGGGAGCTTGTGGGCGATCCCGGACCAGGCCACCAGCCGCCTCATGATCGACCTCCACCGCCGCGTGGCCGCGGGGGAGGAGGGCGCCGACGCCCTCCGCGCCGCGCAGTTGGAGGCGGCGGGCGCCGGAGACGCCGGCTGGACCTGGGCCGCCTTCCGGTACGAAGGCCGTTAGCGGAGGGACGAGAGTCCCCGGTCGGGGATGAAGTACTGTGTGGCTCCACCCGGCCCCCTGTATCGCGCGGAGGGATGGGCCGGCATCGGTCGAGCGGTGGATTCCAGCACCTCGACCGGGCGGGCGACGGTGAGCTCGTGTCGGGCCCGGCCGGCCCCTCCTGATCCGATCCCGACCCGTCCCATGTCGGCGGCGCCGATGGAGGGCAGCGCGAACCACCGGCCGCCGAGGTCGCCGGACGGGTGTGCCGAACTGGGCAGGTCCCGGAACTGGACGACGCGGTCACCCGGATGGAGGACCGTCAGCAGGACAGGCCGGTGCCAGTCGATTCCGTCCAGCACTCCGAGGATGTCCGTCTCGTCCAATCCGTGGCGGCGGAGCCAAGCGCGGACCTGGGGCTTCGTGAGGAGTTTGTGCATCGCGGGTTCTCCCAATCGAGGTGGCGGCGACCGTTTGGACGGACAGGGCGGACCATTTTCCCCACCCTGAGCCACCCCGCCGGGAAACTATGGAGTCGTGTCCGTCCCAGAGGTAACTCCCACCTCGAAACCCGGACACACGATGCTCGGAACTCGCCTCCTCACCCGCGCTCTGTGCGCGGCCGCGGCTCTCATCGGACTCGGGGCCGGCCTCGAGGCCCAGCTCCTCCACGATCCCCGATTCGACAACGGCACCGGCGAACGCTGGGCCGTGGTCATCGGGATCAGCGAATACGAGGATCCGGGCATCACGGACCTCAGCTACGCCCACCGCGACGCGGAGGCGTTCGCCCAGTTCCTGCGCACGCCCTTGGCGGGCCTGGGCGGGTTCAAGGACGATCACATCCGGCTGTTGACGAATCAGGATGCGTCGGCGAACCAGATCCGCACGGCTCTCTTCGACTTCCTCGCCCGGCCGGCCCCCGACGACATCGTCTACTTCTTCTTCGCCGGACACGGAATGCCCCAGCAAGGGCGGCCCAACGGCACCCAGTATCTCGTGCCCTCCGATGGTGACCACACCAACCTGGCGGGTTCGGCGGTGCGTATGGCCGACGTGGAGAGCGCCGTGTTCAACACCCAGGCCCAGGTCGTGTTGTTCATCGATGCGTGCCATGCAGGGGCCGTGGCTACGCCCGGTGGCACCCGCGGCGACGATCTGAACCGCATCAACTCAGAGTTCATCGAGCGGATCGCCGCGGCCCGCCCCTCGGGGGTCTCCATGGTCGTGGCGGCCCACGAGGGGGAATACGCCCACGAAGGCACCGAATGGGGTGGGGGCCACGGAGTCTTCACCTACCACCTCATCCAGGCGCTGGGCGGACGCGGTGACCGTGATGAAGACGGCATCGTCGACCTCGGTGAGGTCTACGACTACGTGCGCGCTCGGGTGCCTCAGGATACCGACAATCAGCAGACGCCGTTCGCCAACAGTCAGTTCCTCCGGCGCGAACTCCCCATGGCCATCGTGGCCGACAGCGCCACGCTCGCCGCCGCCGAAGCCGAGCGCGTGCGGGTCGGTGGTGCAGAAAGCGACTCGTCGTCTCTCGATGTGTTCGTGGCTACCGACCTCACCCAGCAGGAGTGGTTCGCACCCGACTCCATCGTGGCCTTCGTCGGAGTCCCCGACACCCTGGAGGTACTTCTGGGCTCACCCACGGGTCGTCGCGCTCCGCCGACCCGCCTCCGGTGGACCTCGTCCAACACCTCCGTAGCGACCGTCGACGGGTTCGGTACGGTCCATCCGGAGTCCCCGGGAGTGGCGGAGATCACGGCCTCGGTGTTCACGAAGGACGCAAGGATCCTCGTCCGGGTGCTCCCCACCCCCACCTCCATCGTATTCTCGCCGCCGGAAGGCGCGGTGGACGTCTCCCAGTTCGACGAGCTGCGCTTCGCCGCCACGGTGGAGTTGCCCAGCGGCGAGACCGTGGCTGGAGTCCTGCCCACCATCACCATTGCCGACACGTCGGTGGTGGCGTCCAACGGGAACGGACGCTTCACCGCCCGGCGGGAAGGCCGCGCGCGAGTGGAGGCCACGCTCGGGGCCCGCTCCGTGACATGGGACATCACGGTTCGCCCCCCCCGGTTGAGCATCGATCGCGGCCCGTACGGGGCCATGCGGTTCACCGACACCATTCCTCTGCTGGCCAGTTTCGTCCGAGACGACGGCTCCCGCATCACCGACGCGTCGGGAGTGACCTGGCAAAGCAGCGACACCACGGTACTCCGCGCGACGGCCTCGGGCCTCGTGGCCGTCGACGTCGGGCGGGCGGTTATTCGAGCGTCGGTCTCCAGTTCCAGGGACTCGGTCGAGATCTTCGTGCTCGGCGACATCATCGTCACGTCGGAAGCCGATGGTGGCCACCGGATCAGTACGGTGGACCTCGGCACCAAGCGCACCGAACACATCGCCGATGGGGATTTCGGCGACCGGGCGCCTCAGCTCTCGCCCGACGGCCGGCGCGTGGCGTTCGTGTCCACGCGCAACTCCGAGCGGCCCCGAATCCACGTCATGGATGCCGACGGGGGCCGTATCCAGCGGCTCACCGAAGAGCGGGGAGGCGTGTTCGGACTGCCGGGCGGGTCTACCAGGAACACAACCCCGTGTGGAGCGCCGACGGCGAGCGGGTCTTCTTCGTGGCGAACTACTCGGGCAACTACGACGTGTACTCGGTGGCGGCCGACGGCTCCGATCTCGTGAAGGTGACGAGTACCGGGAGCCAGGAACGATCGGTGTCGGTCTCGGCAGAAGGCGGTCGCATCGCGTTCGAGCGTGTGGACGGCGCCAACTCCTCCGACGTTTGGGCGGCGCTTCCCGACGGGGCCGAAGAGGTGGTGCTCACGGGCGGGGAGTGGAGTGAGTCCCGGCCGGTTCTCATGGCCGAGGGTCGCCTGCTCATCGTCGAAACGCCTCTCTCGTATCGGGCGGGCGAGGTCCTGGCCCTCTACGACGGCGTAGCCGGGACCAAGGTCCGGACGCTGGTCCAGGCCCGGAAGGACCACCGCATCATCTTCGCCGCGTCGCCCGCCGGCGACTACGTGGCGTATTCCCAGGTGCCCCGCCTCGGGGGCGGCGACCCCCTAGTCACCATCGTCGACATGAATGGCATCGTCGTCGACAGCTTCAGCCTCCCTGACTCCGATCACATCGTCGATCTCTCCTGGGGGGCGGTCGCTCTCCGGTCCGAAGAAGGAGAAGGACAATGATCCGCCGACACACGCCCCTGCTCGTCGCTGCTCTGCTCTGGGTCGCGGCTCACCCTGTGTCCGCCCAGTGGTCGGTGGACATTCCTGGAGTCCCCCGAGCCTCACTCGTGCGGCAGGGGGCTCATCAGGGCCGCTTCGAGCTCGAAGGCTCGTGGCTCAAGCCGGGGGCCGAGGCGGGGGATTCGGCGGTCATCGCGGGTCGCATGGGGGTGGGATGGAGCTGGCGCATCGCCTCGGCCGTCGAGTTCGGCTTCGACTTCACGGTGGCGAATGCCCAGCGCATCTCCGGCATCGTGGCCCCGGATCTTCCCGACGGCGGGAACGAGCTGCGTCTCACGGGCGGCTACGGGCTCCGGTTCGGGCTCAAGTTCAGACCCATCTCGTACGTGGATCTGGACGGCAACGGGGTGGAGGTCGCCCTGGGGGTAGGGTATCAGCCGGAGCTGGAGCCGGTGGTGCGGTGGGAGACCCGGGGCGACTCGTCGGTGGTGGCGGGCCTCGTAGGTGGATCCGACCTGCCCGAGGGTCCGAAGATCCACTCGTCCACGCTGTTCATGGCCGCGGTGAGCTATCGTCAGCCGCGAATCATGGGCGACTTGGCACTGGTCTCGGAGAGCGCGACCGAGTCGGCGGATCCGTTCCTTACGGTGCATTCGGGTGTGGGACTCCGAGCCGGTATTCGGTATCGCCTCACCCATGGCTTCGCGGTGGGCGCGTCGTACTGGGGCTCCGGTGCGCCCCCCTGGCGAGACCGTCCGACCATCGCCCTGGCGACCGAGGACACCTCGCAGTTCGGGCTCCTGCTCTCGCTCGGTGGAACGCCCGAGAAGTCCACTGATCTGATGGTGTCGTCTCCTACCGGATCGTTCGGGAAGTCGGTGACCGTCTACGTAGCGGTTCGGTGACCCAACCCTCGCTGGAAGAGCGCCTCCGGTCGGCGACTCGCGGCCGGTTCGAGGTCCTGGGCATCCTGGGCCGGGGAGGCATGGCCAGTGTCTTCCGGGCCCGCGATCTCACGCTCGGTCGCGAGGTGGCGCTCAAGGTCCTGTCCGACGACGTGCTCTCGGACGATTCGGCAGTGGAGCGTTTCCTCGAGGAGGCGCGGGCCGTGGCTGCGTTGGACCACCCGAGCATCGCGAAGGTCTTCAGCGTCGAGCAGCGCAACGGTCTCTACTACCTGGTACTGCAGTTGGTGCACGGGCAGAGCCTGTCGGAGATCCTGAAGCGGGGACGGCTCCTGGACGTGGGCATGGTCCAGATGTGGTTCGGCCAGATCGCCGATGCAGTGGACTATTCTCATCGATGCGGGATCGTCCACCGGGACATCAAGCCCGGAAACGTGCTGATCCGCGACACGGGCGAGGCGGTCCTCACGGACTTCGGAATTGCCAAGGCCGCCGCGGGCCCGAGTCTCACGCGCACCGGATTCCTGGTTGGGACACCGGACTACATGAGCCCCGAGCAGTGCAGCGCCGACCCCACGAAGGTGCGGCCGGCGTCGGACCAGTATTCACTCGGCGTCGTGCTCTACGAGGCGCTCAGCGGAACCAATCCCTTTTCTGGACACGGCAATCACATGGTGGCCGTGTCGAAGCAGATGGAGACCGTGCCGCCGGCCCTTGGCGAGATTCGGCCGGAAGTCCCCGCGGAGCTGTCCGACGCGGTGCAGCGTATGCTCTCCAAGGCACCAAGAGACCGGTTCGATTCGGTTTCCGCGGCGGCTCAGGCCGCGGGGTGCGGGGCATCCATGGGGCGTCGTCGGGTCCTCTCCACACCGTGGGAGGCTCAGGGTGCCGCCGTCGAGGGAGGGAGCGAGCCCGTTCCCGTGACCACCCAGATCACGCGGCTCGTACGCACCCGGTGGGCGTGGTTGCTCATTCCCATCGGCGGCTGGGCCCTGGTCTCGCTCCCGTCCCGGTTTTCGGGCGCCGTGAATGAGGAGGGACCGAGCGACAGCGTGGTCGCCGCGGCCCCCGAGGAGGCCGTGGACTCTCCCGTGTCGGCGCCGCCCGATGAGTCGGCCGATCCTCCAGCGCCGGGCCCCACCACTTCGCGGCCCCTGGAAGGTGTTCCCACGGGGCCGGCCCCTCGCCGCGCCCCGACGGCCCCGCCCGGGGCGTCGGGCGTGTTCGTTCTCGGGCAGGGCAACGAGCTCTTCACTGCTCTGTCGTTTGCGTCCCCGTTGGACGGCGATCATTGGTGCGCGGGCCTGGAACTCTCGGTCAACGGTGCGCCGCCGCGTGAGGTCAGCCGCACGGAACTCCGCACCATGGATGCCGCCCAGGCGCGCCTCGTGACCAGTCTGGATTCTCTCGCGGCTGCCGAGGATGGTCCGGTCGCGGCGGTCGAAGCCGTGGGCCTCGTCCGCATGTGGCAGGGCAGTTGCCCGCCCGCCGGCTCGATGCCACGACCTGCGTTCACAGTAGATCTCGCCCCTCTCTGCGCGCAACGGATGCTGAGCGGGACGTGGTTTCCGTGTCGTTGATCCCTCAACTCATCGAACCCGAATGAACACAGCGCCAGGCGTGATAACGATCGGCGACTGCGCCCTATGCGCCAGTCTGGTCTACTCGAATTCCGATGCCGCGGGAGGATGGACCTCGACGCACCTCCTATCGAGCATCACCGGATTCCAGGGTCGTACGTTCTCCAGGGATGGCGCGTTGATCGTCGCCTTCCGTGGCACCGACTCGTACCTGGATATGCTGACCACCTGGCCTGAGCTCCTGACGAGTCGTCCGCCACTGCTGCAGCTTGGTTCGGCGATGGACCTGGCTCGGGAAGGGTTGAAGGAGGAAGCGCGCCGCATTGTTGTGACTGGCCATTCCTTGGGCGGTGCTCTGGCGAAGATCGTTGCAACTCATCTCAACATCCCCGCGGTGCTATTCAATGCGCCCGACGTCAAGCTGTTCCTTGGCCGAGAGAGGCCTTGGATCAAGTCGATCGCTGCGACTGGAGATCCGGTTTCCAGTTGGTTGGGAGCATCAGATACCCTCTTGGTTGCAGGCCTTACGAAGCAGGAAGTCAGAGACCGGGTGTGCCTTCCGTTGAATGTCCTTGGTCTTGAGGAGCGACACGAAATGAAGCGTATCCTCCGTGGAATCGAAGCGTATTCGGATATGCTCTTCCAAGCACCCGTGCCGCCGCGGGGGGCCTGAAGACGGGCTCGTGTGAACGAGCAGGCATACCCTCACCCCTGAAGGTGCACTGGACTAACCGAGGCCAGCCCGGGAGCTCTTCACACTCGTAGCCCGCCCACATCACCCCCCCCGGAGACTCTCCGCGAAGTCGCGTCTCGACAGCGCCTCCAACAGCAACAGGGTCGCCCGATCACGTACGCTCCGCTCTGCCCACATCTCCCTGAGGCGAGCCCTTCCTCGGGGCGAGGTGGTGAGAACCCGAACGGCGACTTCGCGCCCCAACTGAGTCTCCCGCGTGTCTTCGGAGGTCGCAACCGAGGCGAGGAACGCCACGATGGTCGGATCTCCCGAGACGACGGCCATCTTCCGGATGACCGATGGCCGCTGGAGATTCTCCCGGGCCAGTCCTTCGTCGGCCAGTCGAATCAGCTGCTCAGGAGTCCCCACCAGGGCACCGTCCGGCGCTTCATGCACCAGCATGGACACCAGGATCGAAGTCTCGCCCACGTAGCGATCCTCGAGGAGCACGCGCTCGACGCCGGCAGCGAGGGAGTCGAGGCGCGTTCGAGGCCAACGCTCCGGGTCTCGAGTGAGGTCCGACTGGACCTTCATCGACACGGCGGTAGCCGCATCCGGCCCGCCGCGAAGTAGCTCGATGATGCTGTCGACCGAGATATCCCATACACCGAGCGGTACGAAGTCCGGGAGGAAGCCTCGTTTCTCGAGGCCCTCCATCAGAATGCGGGTGGCCCGATCCTGAACACTCCCTTCGGACCACATCTGCCGCAGGCGGGCCCTACCCGAGTCCGACGTGGTCAGCGCGCGAACGGCGAGTTCCCGCTCCAACTGGGAGTCGCGCTCGCCCGTTGAGGTGGCGACTGACGCAAGGAAGTCGACGATGACGGGTTCCTCCCCGAGGCGCGCCATGTTCCGGATCACAGAGGACCGTCGCAGGTTGTCGAGTTCACGGCCCGCGTTGGCCAAACGAATCAACTGGTATGGCGTTCCGACCCGCGCCCCATCTGGGGCTTCCAGCACGAGGAGCCCCACCAGGGTCGACGTCATGTTCACGTATCGGTCCTCGAGGAGCACCTGCGTGACACCCGCGGCAAGCGAATCGACTCGAGCTCGGGGCCACGATTCCGGCTCCGCAGCGATATGAGATCGAACCTTTCCGGCGTGCCCTTGGGCAGCGAACGGCCCGCTACGCAAGACCGCGACGACGCTGTCCACGGACACGTCCCAGATGCCCAGGGGCGTCAGTTCACGCTCCTGGCCTGACGCCGGGAGTGCCACCAGGGCACCGAGGACCAGGGCGACGGTTGGTGCGGCGTTCATGGGGAGCCACCTCCATCCCACTGCAGTCGATTCGGATGAGAGACCCAACGAGAGGTGATATCGTTCCGGATCCCGAGGTCGGACTCGACGAGGATTTCAGTTTGCGGCCGTTCGAAACATGGGATCGCCCCTGTGGTTCGCCGATCGTGTCGGGACCGGGGAGAGGGCCTCGCCGGAGTCCCCGAAACCGTCCGGACGGTGTGCCCACGGCTTCTTGGGTCAGTTCTGGTTGACGCCGCCGGCTCTGGCGTCCAGCGTGGGGTTCAGGGTCCACGAACTGGGCCAGCTTCTCCGCTTGATCCGATCGCACCGTCGGGAGTTGCTCGATGCATGGAACGCCTTTCACACCTGACGCGGGTCCCCGCGTGGTCAATGTGCGTTTCAACGCGGACTCCATCTCGGTGGAGTTGTCCGACGGTCGGACGATCTCGGCGCCGCTCTCCTGGTACCCGAGGCTTCGCGACGCGACTGCGGAGGAGCGGGACCGCTGGCAACTCGCGGGTGGCGGACGCGGCATCCACTGGCCCGCGCTGGACGAGGATCTGAGCGTCGATGGGCTGTTGAGCGGTGCGCCGGCGCCGGGGGTGCGGCGGTAGGTCCGCTCAACTCACCCCTGCAGCCGCTCCCGGACCACCCACCAGGGCACGAAGTTCGGATTCCGGTCCGCCAGCCGACGTTCCAGTTCTTCGCCATGCCACTCGGGAAACGGTACGCCTTCCGGCGTCGCCGCCATGGAGTCCCACGCATCACCCAGTAGTTCGATGCGTTCTGTGGGAGGGAGGCGGAGGATCTCGGCCAACAGCGTTTCTCGGGTCATGGGTCCAATGTCGGCCGCGCCTCGGGGGCCAGCAATTGCGGCCCGGAGGAGTCGACGACGTTCACACCCGGTCTTCTCCCCGCAGGACGGTCGTATCGATCCCACGGAGTGCTCCCCTCATGGACTCGACGGGCTCGACCGGGATCAGCGAGACGCGTCCGCGAAACGCGCTAGCGTCGACCCGCTATCTCAGCAACTCGAATCCCGCGATCTCGAAGTGGTGGTCGAAGGCGAAGGCCGACCGCACCCCTTCGGCCCGCATCACCTCGAAGCTGACGGCGTCCACGAGGGAGAACGGCTGGTCCTGGAAGCGCGCGAGCCATCCGCTCATCGCTTCTCCCACCAACTCCGGCCCGACGGCGATCCACGACTGGATCGGGTCGTCCAGCAGGTGCCGGAGCGCCGTCCGGGCGACGGCGGCGTCGCGTAGGTAGAGCAGGTGGGAGTAGAACTCGGAGAGCACGAGGGTGGTGCCCACGAAGGTCCCTCCCTTCGCTCGGTGCCCCGCCGCGATCTCCACGGCGCGAGCGTGGTGCTGATCGCGCGCGTGGCTCAGAGCCAGCAGGGCGCTCGTATCGACGAGGGCCCGCACGTCACCCCTCCTGATCCGGTGCGCTCCCGCTGCGGAACAGGTACTCGTCGTGCCGCTCCGAGAGGTCCGGGGGCGCGTCGGTGTCGTCTGCGATCCCCGTCAGGTAGTCGAGCGACGAACCGGGACCCCCCTCGGGCAGCAGTTCCTCGGCCAGCCGACGGAGACCCCGGCGAAAGAGCTCGGTGCGGGCCAGACCCGTCTCCTCGGCCAGGCGCTCCAGCAACGCGCGATCGCTCGCGTTCATGTACACCACCGCCTGCTCGCGGACGCGTTTGGGTTCTGGCGCCATGGTCTCGTTCTCTACATGTATGCGTGTGCAAGTACACTAGTACATGCACGAGACTCCGACCAGTCTTCGCGGTCGTCGACCGCAGGCAAGAGTCCGTGCCGTAGCGGTGATCACCCGCCCGACGCAGCCGGCTGCTCGAACAGCTCGGCGAGCGCGATCACGAGCGCGTCTTCGGCTCCGGGTGGCTTCCAGCGGAGTCTCTCGTCTCCGCCATACCGCACCGACTCCGCTGCCCCGTCGCCCAGCGCCCACACCTCGACGGCCTCCCGCTCGGGATCGACGATCCAGTACCCGCCCACGCCGAACAGGCGATAGCGGTCGAGCTTGATGCCCCGGTCGCGGGCTTCGGAGGCGGGAGAGACGATCTCGACGACCAGGTCCGGGGCGCCCTCGACCCCCCGGTCGCTCAGGACTTGACCACCGCGCTCTCGCCGTACGAAGACGAGGTCGGGCTCGACGTAGTCCCCTTCACCGAACAGCACGTCGGTAGGGGCTGGAGACACCTCACCCAGCGCTTCCCGCTCGACGAAAGCTCGTCGGCGATGATCTCGTACCGCGTGGTGCCGGAGAATCGGTCGACACGGTGGTGGCCGGTGGTATGTTCATGGGGAGCCGGGCACCGATTGGACTCGACGAGGAGCACACCCGTGGGGCGACGCAGCAGAGGCAGGGGACAGCAACCCGTGAAGGGCTTTCGCCCCGGCAAACAGCCGAAGGGGATGACCAAACAGGCGCTGAAACGTCAGATGCCCGAGATGAACCGCGCCCAGGAGCGGATGGTCGACCTCTTCATGGACAAGTCTCCGGAAGAGGCCAGGAAGATCCTCGCGGGCTGGCGGCGGACGGCCCTCGCAGCCGGGATCGTTCTCTCCCTGCTGGCCGTGCTCGCCGGGTCGTGGAATCTGGTCGCGGGCGCGGTGGTGGGGCTCCTCGCAGCCATCGCCTTCTTCTCGTACCTGCGCATGAAGGCCCAGCGCGCTCAATGGGAGGAACTGGCAGACCAGGTGTCACGAGCCAAGCGAGGCCGCTGAGGATGAACCGCGGGAAGCAGGATCCTTGACAGGCTAGGCGCGCAGGCCGAACTCTGGGGAGCCCCCCCCTAGCCCGAAAGGGGGACGTATGCGCGCCATGCTCTCGTGGGACGTCGATCCCGCAGACCCGCAGTTCCAGCAGATCATTCTCGACCTGGGGTCGGTTCTCCCGGCGGGCCGATACCGTCCGCTTTCCAACTACGCAGGTATCGTCGACCCCGTCACGACGAGGCAGTACCGAGACCTCGCCATCGAGTTGAACTCCGTGGCCGATCGATACCCTCAGCGGCTGTACTTCGTGTGGTCGCTTCATCCCGCGGGGGCCACGATCTGGGGGCGCTTCCGGGAGCCCGGGGCGACACTCCTCGTCGAAGACGATACGCTGGGTTTCGGGCTGGGCGACGGCGCCCCGGGGGCCCCATGACTCGCGCCTCGCTCGCGGGGGTGCTGATGCTGCTCGTCCCCGGAGCGACCCTGGCCCAGGAGACCGATCGCCTCGTCCGTCCGAACTCCCTGGAACGCTCGTACATCTTCGCCCGCGTCCCCATGGACGACCTGGCATTCGAAGCCCAACTGGCGCCACATCTCTACCCGCGACGACCCGATGTCTGGGGCACGGCGGCGGACAGCCTGTTCTGGTCGCCCGTGACGTCCTGGGCTGTGGCCCTGACGCCCATGGTGCGCCTTCGCATGATGAGCACCAAGTCCAATCCCGTGCGCACGCCCTCGTACATGCCCCGCCCGCTGGGTGACTGGCAGTTCTTCCGCGCCAGTGTGGCCGACCCCGACGCGGAGAAACGCCTCCTGGGCAACGCACCCCTCCGCCTGTGGGCACTGACCGTCTCCCCCTGGGCCCACCACTCCAATGGCCAGGACGGGTGCCTCTACACCTACCAGGAGCGCGGAGACGACGGAGAGTGCGCGGCCGTGGAGCCGCCTCCCGAACGCCCGACCACCAACAAGCTGGACGGGAGCTTCACGACGAACTTCGTCTCGGCGCTGCTGGCGTACTCCTACGTCCCCATTCCCGACGACTCCGGCGACGCCCTGGAGATCCACCGGAGATGTACGTATCGCTTCGGAGCCGAATGGCACCCGACGGGATACCTGATCGGCGGGATCAAGGACGAACAGGCCGAGTTCTACCCTCAGTGGCAGTTCGTCGGTGGCATGGAGTGGTTGGGCCTGGGTGGGCGCCTCCTCCTCTCGGGGGACGTCCGATTGATGAGCGATCCCGCGCCGGCTCCCGGTACAGCGGCGTACACGGTCGAGGCATCGTGGGCGCCACGACGACTGTCGGGCTGGGGGTTCTTCACGCGGTATTACCGGGGCATGGACTACTACAACCTCGGCTTCCTCGATTCCATCGAGTACCTGCAGTTCGGACTGGTCTGGGACGCCGGCTCCGTCGAGCAGTTGCTGCTCCCCGAGGAAGTCGACCTCTCTGGAGTGTCCGATCCTCCGCCCTACGACACGCACGCGCTCCTGGACGGGTGGCTCACCCGCCCGCTGGATGGTCTCTGCCGTCTCCTTCACTAACCTCTCACGGGGAAGATCGGGCTCGATGAAGTCGGCGGCCTACCCCACCGCCCCTGCGATCCACCCGGCCACCTTCGGATCCACCAGATACCCGGTGATGTCGTGTGGATCGACGCCGCTGTTCTTCACCTTCGTGTGGTTTTCGATGCCCGCGATGAAGTTCGACGGCGTGAGTGCGGAGTAGAGCGCCACCACGTCCTTCTCGTCGGTGGCGTTGCGCCAGCTCTTCACGCCAGCAGGAAACACCAGTGGATGGTGGTCTTCGAGACCGATCTGGATCTCTTCCAGGCCCAGAGGGGAGCCCACGGTGACGTACAGCGGCACGTCGACCTGGTCTCCAAGCTCCGCCAGGACCGAGTACCCCACGACGCTCCCCAGGGAATGGCCCACGACCACACAGGGGCCCTGGGTCAGGTGCGGCCGTACGATGTCGTGGACCACCTTCCGGACGTCGAGACGGTTCAGGTAGGCCGACACGTCGGCGGTGAAGCGGCCGATCACCTCTCGCGTGACCCCGGGAATCCGTCGATCGATCACCCGGGCCAGCGCCTGCACCCACTCCCAACGCTCGGGACCCCGCTCCAGCACGTCGGTCTCGAGTGCGGTTCCGGGATCGATACCGCCGCGCTCGGCCATTCTGCGCACGATGGCCAGGGTCAGGGGATCGACCTGGCCGGCGGGATCGCCTCGCTCCAGCGTCTCCGCCCGGCTCGACATGGCCACGTCGAGGGCGTCGCCGTAGAAGGGCGCTTCCGACGTCGTCGGGTCGAACGGCTCCGCGGCCCCGGCGTGTCGGTAGCCCTGGATCAGTCCGGCGTCCCATACTGTCTTGATCTCCAGGGCGCTCTTGCCCTTCTGCGCCCGCCCGTGGATGTACACGATCCTCATGTAGTCAGCTCCTTCTCTCGAATCTGATCTCGCTCCTCGCCCTCCAACCGCTCCCCCAGCACGCGTCCGGCTTCGTCGGGGAAGGTGGTGAACATCGCCGTCGTCGGAGCCGACGGCAGATCGACCAACAGCGGAGGTGGCGCCTCTGCACGCAGAATCCGGGACCAGCCGCGACGCAGGATGGGGAAGTCGGGGGCCACCGGCACGTACTCCCGCACGTCGTCGAGCCGACGGCTCGACAGCATCACGATGTCGTACGGCACGGCCTGCTCTCGCGCCACGAAGTAGCCGATCATGTCGTCCACGCGCTCGACTTCGTCGGCCTCGGCGTAGGCGTACGCAGCGTACACGCCGAGCATGGGGTTGCGGTGCTTGAACTCACGCATGCGGCCAGCCACCTCGACGAAGTCGGCGCCGAGCAGGCTCGTGCGACCCGCGCGGAACGCGGCCTCGGCGAGCACCAGCAGCCGTCGCTCTTCGTCCGGGTCTTCGGATTCGTCCCACGGGCCGCCCGGAGCGGGTCGGTACCGCAGGCTCTCGACTCCGGATTCCGAGAGCACGGCCTCACCGAGGAACCCGGGGAAGTGGGCGAACCCTCCCCAGAGCCCGTCTTCGAACTGCACCATCACCGATCCCGGTCGGTAGCCCCGCACGAAGGCGTAGCCGGGCTCCTGCCCCCAGCCCTCGTTCGGGCCCAATACGGCCTGGATGAAGGCACCGGTGATCGAGATGCCCGTCTCCGTTTCGAAGCTGTGGCGGGTCGGGGCCCGGGCGAACTCGGCGAGGCGGCCCTCCACTTCGTCGTCGGCCTCGATGGGATGAGCCAGGGTCGGATCCGCTCCGGCCTCCATCACCCGCAGCTCGGTCCGTACGCGACCCGTGAGGACGTCTTCGTGCACCACGGTATAGACGCCGTCTTCGCTCGGACGGTCGGCGCGTCGCCCACTCTGGTCGAGCACGTATCGCTCGACGAGTTGTGCTTCGGGTCCGGTGGAGTCGCCGGCGAGTCCCATACTCGGACGCAGCAGGACTTCGTTGTCGGCGTTCCGTCCGGTGAGCAACGCCAGGGGCTCGGGCGCGAGGGGCTCTTGCACGTACCCCGGCTTGGTGGCCCGCACCCCGTAGATGCCGGCCGGAAGCGTCTCGGTCAGTTCCGGGCCGTCTCCGGACGCCCGTTCGATCGGGTTGGCCACGTTCGACATCTCCAACACCGCGATCGAACTCCCTGCGGCCGGCGATCCGTCCGGGTGCTTCGCGCGGATCACGAGCGTGCCCTGCTGCGGGGGCCCCAACTCGATCAGGGCATGCTCCTGACCCGAGGTGGGCCTAATGTCGGGGGTCTGCCTCCGGCCGGTGAGACGGGAGGATTCCTCGGGGACGATCCGGTCCAGGTAGGGTTTCAGGCGCCCAGCGTAGATCACCGTGGCGCCGGTGGACGGATGGAGCGAGCGAACCTCGCCGACATCGCCGTTCAGGGCGTCCTGCAGCGCCTTCGTGAAGATCCCGTGGGCGTCGATGATCTGCTGGTCCGTGCCCCGCTCGATCACCTCCATGGCGGATCGACCGCTGATCGTGCTGTTGAAGATGTCGACGACAGCGTTGGTGTTCCCCGAGGCTCGAGAGGGGAAGACGGCCGGCGAGCCCTTCGCTACGGAGAAGAACTGTGAGGGGACCGAGGTGCGGCAGGCGTCGGCGAAGAACGCCACGTGCCGCAGGCGCCGGTTGGCCCGCGCCCGGGTGGTCGACGCCGAAGCGTCGATGGGGTCTTCGTACCCTCCGGAGAGGAGCCAGTAGTCCTCGTCGTGTCCGGCCGCCACCCCATGCCCTGCGAAGAACACGAAGACCTGCTCGATGCCCTTGGTATCGGCGATCTCCTTCCCAGCCGCCAGCAAGGCCTCGCTTGTGACCGGTTTGTCCTGCGAGTTGAATTCCCGGACGTCGAACCCGTGGCCCCGGGCCCAATCGGCGAACACCCGGGCGCTCGGCGCCGCGGCCGGGAGGTCGGCGAGTCCCTTGGTCGTGCTGATCCCGATGGAGAGGGCGATGCGGGTCATTGGGGGGTCGTCCCGGGCGGAAGAAGGGCTTCGATGTGAGCGAGGGCCGTGCGGTAGGTGGCTTGGCGCTCCGGCGCCGAGGTGTACTCGAGGGCCCGTCGATAGAGGGCGACGGCCTGCTGCAACCGGGCCGTGCGCTCCGGGGGTGGCGCATCGGCGGACCCATGCCAGAGGGTCGCCGCCAGGTTCGCGATCACGTTGGGACTCCGGGGCGCGACCTCGACCGCGATGCGCAGGAGGGACTCGGCGGCGGCCGTCTGATGCGTATTCAGCAGGAACCGGCCGTAGTTGGCGTACAACACCTCCCCGAACAGACTGCATGCCGGGCATGGCCCGTCCCCGGTTGCGTGTCGATGGGGGTGGAGGCCCGCCGCCTGCTCGTACAGGGTCCGGACGGTCGCGAGCTCCATCATGCCCGAGGGGATCAGCACTTCGGCGAAGCTGGCGGCCGAGGCCTGGTTGAGACTCGCGAGGAAGGCGGGTAGCTCCGATCGGTCGTTGAGAAGGGCGAGGAAGGCGCCGATCAGCGGCGTCGCGAAGCTGGTGCCCAGAAGTCCGTCGGCCTGCTCGAGGGTGAAGTCGACGCGGCGGCTCTGGCGGGTCGGCAGGTCGGCACCGGCCTCGGTGGTCGAACCGCCGTCGTCGGTGGGGCGCACCTGGTGCGTGCCGGTCTGGAATCCGCACCCCATCACCGCCGAAGACCGGGCCGGGCAGAGGACGAAGTCCCTGGAGTTGCCCGCGGCCGCGACGACGGTGACGCCCTTCTCGTGCGCCGCTTCCGCAGCTCGACAGAGCGGGCAGTCCTCCACGGCCCGAGGATTCGGTTCACCCGAGAAGAACGCCGAGGCGACGCCGCCGTGGAGGTCGGCGTCGGTCCGGTAGGGCACGTGGGAGCCGAGGCTCAGCGAGATGATGTGGGCGCCGTCGTCGACGGCCGCCTCGATGGCCCGGCAGACCTCATCGTACACGGGCGTACCCGAGGGGTCGCAGACTTCGTAGAGCAACAGCTCGGCCTGCGGCGCCACCTCCGAGGCCAGGAGGGCCACAGCTGTGCCGTGGGCGACGGCAGCGGGCGTCGGGGCGGGGCGGTGCACCCGCATCTGGCGCGCCAGACTCGGCACGGCCACGTCGAAGCTGCCGTCGATCACGGCCAGACGGACGCCCTGCCCCCACCGCTCCAGCGAGTGGGCGACCGAGACGGCGTCCCAGAATCGCTCCTTCTTCGGGTAGCCCCAGGTACCGTGGCCCGGATCGTACCGCTCGAGCAGAGCCTCGGCCGAATCGGCGGATTCGAGCGTGCAGACCCGCGGCGGGGTCATGGGGGGCCTCCGTCGACCCGGACCACGAAGTCCGTGCGTCCCGGGCCCGGGGCGAGTAGCGTGCGATCACCACCCTCGACCCCCGCGAACGGAGGAACACCGATGAACGCACCGACGCAGCCGAACGGCCCTGCGGAGACTCCGGCCCGGCGGTCCGGGCTCGCGCTCGGGGTGGCGCTGGTGGTGCTCGTCGCATTCGGCGCCTTCGTGTGGTACATGATCGGCCGGGTCGAGGCCGACGACGTCACGTGGGCGCGCCTGGGCTGGCTGTTCGGGTCGGTCGAGGCCATCGCGTTCGGCGCCGCCGGCGTGTTGTTCGGGTCCAGCGTCCAGCGAGACCGGGCCGAGAAGGCGGAGAAGGTTGCCGAGGCGCACCGGGGCGACGCCATCAAGGGCCGGGTCCTCGCCGACCGGGTCAAGGCCGGCGAACCCCGGTCCCCCGGCCGTGTGGAGGTCGTCGAGCGCGGGGGGGCCGGCGACGGCGGAGAGCGGAGGTCGCGCCTCGCCGAGCTCGAACGACTGGCGTGGGACCCGTTCCCCGACTGAGTGCGCCGGGGTCGGACCGGGTCGTGTCCCTGGGGTGGGTGATACATGGGCGCTCCGGGATGCGTTACCGCGCGGCGTCGATCTGGTGTTCCTCCAGCGTCACCACGGCCCAGTCGCCCCCGCTCTCCTCGAGCTGGGCGAAGAAGAGGCGCCTTCCGTCGGTGCGCACGTTCACGAGGCCGTACCGGATGCCCCGTACGAACTGGGCGCGGTCGATGCGCGGCCAATCCTGGTTCGAGTCCTGCGAGGACCCGAGAAAGAGGCGGAAGCGCGCCATCTCCGCCTCGGTGTCGTGGAGTGTCTTCGCGCCTTTGGGCCGCTTCGACTCCACCGCCGGGCGGGCGTCCGGGTATTCCGCCAGGTAGTCGAGGTGGGTGATGCCCACGCTGCGGGACACCTCCGTCATGTAGACCAGAGGCGCCACGAGCTTGTCGTCTTCCACGAGCCGTCGTCCCGTGACGGCGCTGGCCGCCACCACCGTGGGCCGGGGGTGATCGTGGGTCTCGGCGTCGCCGCTGGAGATCACCGTGCACAGCGGGCGCAGTCCGTCGAGGAACCCGAACGACACGTCGTCGCTGCCGTGGTGACACCCCTTCGCCACGTCGCAATGGAACTCCGGAAGAAACGCCGTCCCGAAGGCCTCCATCAGGTGGTTCTGGGAATGGGTGTTCAGGTCCCCCGTCAGCAGGATCCGGCGATCGCCGTAGTCCAGGCGTAGCACGACGCTGTGCCCGTTGGTGTTTTTCGAGGTGCCTCCCGGCAGCCGCTTCAGCGCCGGCGCTCCGTCGGCGGTCCCCTCCACCGGACCCAGCACCCGGATCGTCACCGCCGAGTCGCCGTTCGGACCGAACTCCGGAAGGTAGTCGTCGTCGGTGGAGAGGCGCCGAATGGGGGTGCGCGCGGCGGACGACGCCTTGGAGGTCTGCGTCACGGAGTGGATGAACTGCCCCCAGCTTCCGCTCAGCGTGTCGGTATCGGGGTCGTCGAGCTTCTCCACCGCCGCGAGGGCGTCGTTGCGGTTGCCCAGGAGCTTCGTGTAGTGCCCGTCCTGCGTGGGGCCCAGGGTGCGGCTCCGCTTCCCGCTGCTGGTGAAGCGAACCCACCACGACAGGCCGGCATGGTACATGGCGTCGACCTCGACGGACTCGGCGTCGAGCTCCGCGTCGTTGGCGGGATCGTCGAGATGGAGAAGGTCCCACAGGCCGCCGAAGTGGTCGAGGTCGCAGTGCGACGCGACCATGGCGTCCAACTTGATCGTCGAGGGCCCTGCCACACGATCAGCGAAGCTCCGGTAGTCGCGGGTGAACTTCCAGTCCACGAAGTCGGCGGCGTTCTTCCCCCCGTTCTGATTGCGACGGATGTTGCCCCCGTCGACCATCAGGTTGTGCCCCTCGGGGGTGACCACCAGGAGCCCGTCGCCCTGCCCCACGTCGATGACGTACACCTCCAGGAGGGGCTCCCCTCCCAGGTGGTCGGTCATCACCCACATCTCGTGCCCGGGCCAGTCGGCGCCCCGGGCGCTGATGCGGGCCACGCCGGCGGCGTTGATCCGCTCGAGCACCCGAACGCGGTCCCCCCAGATGAGCCATCCCCGGCGACCGGTTCCGCTCTGCTTGCCCTCGGCGGCCTTGGCCACGGCCGTCTCCGCGTCGGCGCGACTGCGGTAGTAGGGAGCCGTGTCGGTCGAGACGACGTCGTCCCACCACTGAGCGTGCGCGGGCATGGCCGGGCTCCTGTCGGATCGGGGAGGATAGCGTATCGGCAGGATTGCTGGCGGGCTGTGGAAGACGCAAGGATTTCACGGTCATGGCCGCGGACCGCTTGGCAGCAGGGACGGCCCTGGAGGAGCGCGGGGCCCTCCCTTCAGGGGAATCACAGAGCCGACGACTCCCCTCCCGAGTCTTCGATCCCGAGCTTCTGCATCTTCTTCCAGAGGTGACTCCGGTCGATTCCCAATGCACTGGCGGTACGGCCGATCTGCCAGTCCTGCGACTCGAGCACCTCGAGGATGAAATCTCTCTCGAATCGGTTGCGCGCTTCCCGCAGGTCCTGGGACCCCCCGTCGGTTGAAGCCTGAAGTCGTCCGGGGTCTTCCAGCGCCGCGTTGAGCGCGGATTCCACGTCTCTGGCGGACAGGACTTCGTTGTCCGAGAGCACGCACAGGCGCTCGATCACGTTCTTGAGCTCTCGCACGTTCCCTGGCCACGAATGTCCACGAAGCCGCTGGAGCGCGGGGGGACTCAGCCGTCTCGGTGGGACCCGATGTTCGCGGCAGGCCTCCGTGATGAAGTGCTCGGAGAGCAGTTCGATATCGTCGAGGCGCTGGGTGAGGGGAGGGACGTGGATGCTGACCACGTTCAGTCGGAACCAGAGGTCGTCCCGGAAGTTGCCGGCGCTCACTTCCGTCGCGAGGCGCTTGTTGGTCGCCGCGAGGATTCTGACGTCGACGGACTGGGTCGTGTCCGATCCGATGGGACGGACCTCGCCCGTCTCGATCACTCGCAGGACCTTGGCCTGGGTCATCAACGACATGTCTCCGACCTCATCGAGAAAGAGCGTGCCGCCGTCGGCCTGGGCGAAGCACCCCTTTCGCACGCCGCGCGCCCCTGTGAAGGCGTGCGCCACGTGGCCGAAGAGTTCGTCCTCGATCATCGTCTCGGGAACGGCCGCGCAGTTGATCGCCACGAAGGGCCCGTGGGATCGGGTGCTCCGCTTGTGCAGAGCCTTGGCAACGCGCTCCTTTCCTGTCCCGCTCGCACCGTGGATCAACACGCGGATCCGCGTGGGGGCACTCCGGTCGATCACGCGATAGACCGCCTGCATGGCGGGCGAGACGCCGACCATCCCGTACCGTTCCAGCCCCTCGGCCAGGGAGCGGGTGCGGGTCCGCCGCTCATCCACCTGGCGAACGGCCGAGTGCACGGCCGCGAGGGTTGCGCGCGAGTCGGCCGGCTTTTCGATGAAGTCGACGGCCCCGAGCTTCATCGTCTCCACCGCGGTCGGGACCGTGCCTTTTCCGCTGACGATCACCACCGCCAGGTCGATCTCTCGACGGGCGACCTCCTGCAGCACCTCCGTACCCGAGAGGCGGGGGAGCTCGAGGTCCAGGAGCACCACATCGATGGCTTCGCGATCGATCAGGTCGAGGGCGGTGCGCCCGTCGCCAGCCTCGAGCGTTGCGAACCCTACGCTCTCGAGGAGTTCGCAGAGGCTGCGCCGCACATTGGGGTCGTCGTCGACGATGAGTGCCGTTGCACTGGACACGCTGCTCAATCCCTCCACAGTCGGTCGCGCACTCATGCTTCGGCCTCTACTTCCGGGCCCTTCACCGGCAGCCGAAGAGTGAAGACCGTGCCGACGCCATCCTCACTGGTGAAGCGAATATCGCCACCGTGGTCCCGTGCGATCTTCCGGACGATCGCCAGCCCCAATCCCGAGCCCCCCTCCATCGATGTCACGCCGGCTTCGAGCACGTCCTTCCCCAGGTGGCTCGGTATCCCCGTCCCGGTGTCGATCACCTCGATTTCGACCCAGCTCCGGGGGTCCCCGGCCTCGTGGTGGACGTTCGGGAGTGACATCGTAGCGATCGTGATCGTGCCGCCTCTGTCCAGAGCGTTGATTGAGTTGATCGTCAGGTTCTCCAAGGCCATCTCGATCTGCTCTCGATCCAGTCGAACCATGGGCAGTGCGTGTCCCGGGTCCACCCTCAGTCGGATGTCCGGAGGAGTTCGCGATCTCATGGATGCCGCGAAGGCGGTCACCAACTCGTTCACATCGACGTCTTCCAGCTCCGGCCCCTGGAGGTCCACCACCTTGAGGAAGCTGGACGTGAGTCGTCGGAGCTCTCCGATACCGTCGACGATGCGGTCCGAGTAGGGATCCAACCGACTGGCCACCGCGGGTGCCCGCCGATGGTATTCCGCCTGGAGCCGCTGGAGCGTGAGCAACATGTGGGTGAGCGGGTTCTTGATTCCGTGGGCGATCCGCTGAGCCATGAGGGGCCAGGCGGTCGGGTCGTCCCGCTCGAGGGTTCCGGACTCTGGCGCGGACGGAGGGACCAGCCCGACGGCCCAGTGCACGCCGGCTCGGTGGGGAACCTCGATGGGAATGGCCCGGGCGGTTCGGTCCGGTCCTCGGGGGTCGAGTGGATTGGCCACCGTCGTGGAAGCTTCGGTAGGCGCCTCCTGCGCGAGAAGCGTGGTGCAGAACTCTCCCAGGTCCGGCCGGAACGGGGTCAGGTCGCGGACGGTCGACAGCGCGGCGCGACCCGCAGCCAACTGAGGGTGGGCCCATGTGAGAGTGCCTCGGTGGTCGAACAGGAGAAGGCCCGTCCACCCGACCTCCATGAGGCGTGCGGTCGCCGCCTCGAACACCGCGAACCGGTCGAGTCTCCGGCGCGCGGCGGTTACCCCCCCGACCCCCCCGATGGCCAGGATCACTCCCAGCAAGGATCCGCCGTACCGGTAGATGAGGTAGAATCGGTTGGGGACGAGATGCGCCAGCATGGTGGAGGAGCCATTGGCGATCACCACCCGTGCCGGCTCTCCGATCCCCCGTCTCTGTACGGAGACGACGGCTCCGCCCGCGAACACGGCTTTGATTCCGAGACCGGGGGTGAGAAGCGCGAACCCGGTGGGAGTGGAGAAGGCGACTTCTTCGAAGCCATCGCCATCGGCGTCCGGCCAGGCCTCGCCGTAGCCCAGGTCGAACGGGACCTCATTGGATCGGACGACTTCCAGATTGGCGTCGACGGCCACCACGCGACGATGCCCATCCCCGCTGGCCACGAATTCGTCGCCGGGGTCTCGGTCGAGATTCACGCCGACGACGTCGATCACAGGTTCTCGAAGCTCCCGATAGCGGCGTATTTGCCAGCCGTTCGGGTCGAGAACCCGGCCCTCGAAGCTGGGGCCCCCGCGAACCAGCAGAACGTCGTCCTGCGGCCCTCCGGCTGCACCGGTGCGGCTGAATCGAGCGACGTCTTGCAGCGGGAGCTCCTGGGTCCAGGCGACGGCTGGGCCGCTCGCCAACGAGAACATCAGGAGATAGCTCTTCGAGTCGTCGAGACCCCCGGCAGTGGCCCCGTGATTGGTGGCCTGGGTGGCGACCAGGAGTTCAGGCACCCCGTCACCATCGAAGTCCTCGAAGGTCCATGCGCGCGGAGCTGCTCCGACCACCGAGCTGCCGCGAGGTGCGCCCTCCGGTAGGGAATGCACGTACACGCCACGCGGTAGGCGAGCGTAGTCGGTCGTCAGCAACGTGACGAGTTCGGCGGCGGAGTCCGAGTTCGTGTCTACGACCCAGGTCGCGAGTACGCGGGGATCCCACGGAAGGGACCCGTCGACCTCCTGACGCGGCTCCCCCGTCGCCAGCAGGAACCCGAGGATCTTCCGGCCCGACGCATCGCTCACGCTGGCGAAGAGGGAGTCGTTGCGAAGTACGGGGGTCAGGACTTCGATCGACCCGTCGGCGTCGAGGTCGATGAGGTGCGGGTCCTGAGCCAGGCCGTCGTAGTTCATCTGGTCGATGGACTGATCTTCGATATCGCGAAAGATCACCGAAGAGCGGGGTCCCGGGGTGTCGCCGGTACTGTTCCGCCAGTCGGTGACCACCAGTTCGTCCCGGCCGTCCCCGTCGAGATCCCGTGCGACGGCGCGGCCCGGGAACTCGCCGATGATGCGCAGGCTGGCTGGGTAGCGGCGGGGATCCGTATCCGCGACACAGGCACTGGTGCCGACCACGGCCGCGACCGTCGCCAGGCCGCGGACCAGGCTCCTGAACCGAAGGAGAGCTCCACGAGCAACCATGAATGTACCCTGGGAGGAATATCCCACCGGCCCGATCCGTGCGCCGGCATGAGTCCCAGGATCAAGCGCCGTGCCAGACGAGAACGGCGCAGTCGGGTTGAATACCAGATCAGCGGAGCCGCCGCTGAATGCCGGAGCTGCCGTGGTCGACGGTGGGATCCGTGCAACGTGGCACCTCGACTCCGTTGACAAAAGGCAACCCTCTGAAGCCGCCCGCCGGACCGATGCCGCGGGCCTCGTTGGAGACCTCTGCTCTGGCACGCCCCTTGTTGTAGGGCCGGCCAGACTCCAGAGGAGGGGCGCCCAGTGAGGCCGTTTCGACGAGACGTTTCCGGAGGGAAGGGCCTGAGCGGCCGCATGGCCGCTGTCGCGTGGCTCGTTGTGATGGCGATGCCGGCCGCTGCGTCGGGGCAGGTTCTGGCCGGGGCGAAGATCGGGGCTGGGGTCACCAACGTCTACGGCGACGATGTCGGTTCGGGGGGCCTGAGAACCGGACTTCTCGGCGGCCTCTGGTTGCGGTTGCCCGTCGTTGGGGGGCTCGGCCTGCAGGTCGAGGCTCTGCTCGCGCAGAAGGGGTTCTCCGACTCGGCCGATGAAGCGTCGGTCGGCCTGAGGCTCAACTACCTGGACGTACCGGTGCTGCTTCAGTTGGCGACCCGGGGCGGTGATTCGTGGTCCGCGCTGTTCACCCTGGGGGGTGCGGTCGGGTTCAAGCGAGGCTGTACTGCGAGCTTCTCCGCTGGGGGTGTGTCCGCATCCACGGACTGCTCGGTCCTGGAGCGTGACGGAGGCTTCGACATCGAGAGCCGAGACGCGTCGGTCATCTTCGGAACCGGGTTTCGAGTCGACCGCGCGCGATGGGTGACCACCGTCGAGCTGCGGGGCCAGGTTGGACTCAAGGAGGCCCTCGGGGTCTTCGATCCCGCGACCGTCAACAACCTCGAAGCCCGAAACGGGAGTCTCTCCTTGATTCTGGGTCTCGGAGTTCCGCTCGGCGGGGGTCCCGCTCGAGACCGAGGTCTGCAGGAGGGGACGGTTCGATGAGGGCCCTCTGCGCCTGTCTGGTGATTCTCGGAACGTCGGGGTGCGGGGGGGCGGGTGCCTTGGACATGATGTTCCTTGGAGGCGGGACGGATCCTCAGAGCGAGTACGTGCAGCCGGAGCCGCGTGTGTTCCCGGCGAGCATCGACCGGGTGGGTTCGGAGGTCATTCTCGCTCTCTCCCTCGTCGGTGCGGCGGTCGATCGAACCGAGCGAAGGGAGGATGGATCGATGCAGATCGTGAGTCGGCCGATCACCGCCCGCCGAAGCGACGGGCTCGACTGTGGTCGCGACCCCTCCAAGGTCGGTTCGGGTCGGGCAGACGAATACATCGCCGGCGAAGTCGTGGTGGAGTTCACGCTGCGCTCGGTCGATGCCGGGACCCGCGCAGACGTCAGTGAGGGGGGGAGCCCGGGATGCATCACCACAGGGGTCATCGGAACCCGGGTGTTGGACGAAGTAGGGCGGGTGTTGGGAGGACTTCCATTCAACGAGGAGTGAGCAATGCTTCGGAGCCCTGGGCGAGCGCTGGTCCTCGGCGTTGTGATGCTGTCGAGCACCCTGGTCGGATGCGCCACGCGGGCGGCGAGTATCCGCTACGCCCCCCCCGAGGAATCGCGCTTTCCCATCGACCGAGACACCGGTGTCGAGATCGTACGTGGCGCCGTTGCAGAACTCGGCGGGATCGTGGACAACGTTCAGGTTCTGGAGGAGTACACGATCGTGACCACCAGCCGGCTGTCGAAAGACAGTCTCGCCGAGGGCGCGCTGGAGTGTCGCCAGAACTGGCGAGGGATCTTCAGTGGGGGCTGGGTCGAGGAGAGCGGCGCCATCACGGTCACCGTTCAACTCCGAGACGCCGGTAGTGGGATCGCCGTCACGATCCGCGAGGCCGGCACCGATGGGTGTGTTCCGAGCGGCGCGGTGGGGGACGAAATCAGGGCGGCGTTTCAGGGGGCCGGGGGGTAGCAGACCGAGCCCGCTGAGGGCTTCACCCCCCGGCCAGCGCCGCCGCCACGGCCGCATCGAGCTCCGCCCGGTCGAGCCAGTGTCCGGCACGCACCACGCCCACCACGTTCCCCACCTGCCCGATGTCGTCGGCGGGGTTGCCCTCCAGCACGACCAGATCGGCCAGGTATCCGGCCTCCACCACCCCGAGGGAGTCGGCCATGCCGAACACCCGGGCGGGGTTCAGGGTGGCGGTGCGCAGGGCCTCGATGGGTGACAGCCCGAGCTCGACCATGAGCGCCAGCTCGTGGTGCAGGCTGCGGCCGGGCACCAGGTAGGTGTTGCCGATGTCCGAGCCGGCGAGCAGGGTGACGCCGGCTTCCCGGAGCACCGCGAAGTCCCGTTCTCCGGCCTCCGCCACCGGTCCCATGGTGGCCAGGAATCCCTGTTCCTCGGGAGAGGCGGCCTGCGCCTCCCACTCCGCGTGGAGTCCCCGGGGAAGCAGCGAGCTCGCGTCGTCGGCCGCCATGGTTTCCAGGGGATCCCGCATGGACCGGCCGTTCACGAGGGTGGGGGTGACGGCCACTCCGGCGTCGACCAGGGCCTGGGCGCCCTCGCGGCAGAGCCCGGGATCGGAGGTGTCGTTGGCGCGCTCCACGAGATCGAAGTAGGCGATCATGTTCTGGGGAAAGGGCAGCGTCGGGCCCTCGAGTTGGGCCGCCCGCGCCGCCGTGATCGCCTCGGCCTCGCTGGAGCAGGCCAGGGTGAGGGCCATGCCGTGTTCGATGGTGCGCATGCCGGCGGCTGCGGCGTCGTGCGCGGTCACCCCCAGGGGCAGGTGTCCGTCCACCGCGAGCCCCCGGGAGGCTGCCTGTTCGGCCACTACGTCGAAGAGTGCGGGTGAGAGCTCGTCGTACACCTTGATGAAGCGCGCACCGGCGTCGGCCAATCCGTCGACCGCGGCGCGGGCTTCCGCCGCATCGGCCACTTCCACCGCCCCGGGCTGGACCGAGGGCGCCCCGTCGATGATGGGGCCGTTGGCGAGGAAGCGGGGCCCGAGCAGGGTGCCCGCCGACACCGCCCGGGCAATCGAGTCCACCGCCCGGAACGGATCGGGAAGGGACGTGTGCAGGTTGCGCACCGCCGTCACGCCGTGGGCGAGGAGGAGCGGGAAGTGCCAACGCGTGGCCGCGGCCGAGTGCACGTGGGCGTCCCACAGTCCGGGGATCACGGTGCGTCCCTCGGCGTCCACGAGCTGGGCGTTTTCGGGGGACTCCAAGTCGCCCGCGGGCGCGATCGCCGTGATGCGGTCCCCCGCGATGAAGAGGTCCTGCGGGGGCGAGAGGGTGCCCGTGGCGACGTCGAGCACGCTCGCGCCGCGGATCACGAGATCGGCGTCGGGGGCGGGGGCGTCGGGAGCACAGGCGACGAGCAGGAGCGCCGTCGTGAGGGCGGCGGCGGCCCGGATCGGAGGGACGGCGACGCGAGGGAGCATGGACGTGTGAGGCGGGGAGGAGGCGGGTCGGCGTCCGCCCATGGTGCGGCCGGCGTGAGGTGGCAGCAAGCGGAGTCGGGGGGGCCTCCTACCCGCACCCGTCCCGCGGAAACCGATCCGGATTGTTGATGAACAGCCCGTCCACCCCGAGCTCGCACAGGAAGTGGTTCAGCTCGAGCGGGCTGGGGTCGTCGAAGGTGTAGGGGATCACGGTCAGGCCAATGGCGTGGGCCCCCGCCACCGCCCCGGGGTGGTCCAGCAGGAGCTGCTTGGCGGGGCCGATGCCGGTGGCGAACTCCGACACGTCGCGGAGTCCTTCGTCCGTGAGCCAGCGGTCCGCGTCCGAGCCGCCGATGAGGAAGGTCATGGGCAGATCGGAGTCCCACTCCTCGCGCAGGATGCGCAGACTCTCGGCGCTGAAGGACTGCACGATCACCGGCGTCTCGGGGTCGGCTCCGTTCCGTTCGAGCCCGTGACGCGCGAGTTCCTCCACGAGTAGCCGCTCCATGGAGAACCCCTGCTCGACGTAGGTCTCCGGCGCCTTCGTCTCGGGGAAGATGCCGGCCTGGCCTCGCGCCAGTTCGATCACTTCGGTCAACGTCGGGATGCGGGCTCCCGCGAAGTCCTCGCCGAACCACGACCCCGCGTCGAGCCGCCGGATCTCCTCCAGGGTGAAGTCGACGGCGAACCACCGGCGCAGGGTCTCGTCCCCGCGCTGGATCTCGCGGAAGCGGTCCGGAAACACCTCGGCCACATCGGTCGTGCGGTCGAGGGTCACGTCGTGCAGGGCGATCAGCACGCCGTCGCGGGTGATCTGGAGGTCGGGCTCGATGAAGTCGGCGCCCTGATCGATGGCGAGCTCGTAGGCCTCGCGGGTGTGCTCCGGAGCGTAGGCCAAGGCCCCGCGATGGGCCACGAGCAGAGGCGCGGCGTCGTCGGGTGAGCATCCGGTCAACACGATGAGGAGCACCAGGGCGAGGGTGGACACGAGCGAGCGCACATCGACTCCGGGCAGACCGAGAGGGAACGGACCGTTGCCCGGCAATCTACGGCGCGGCGCGATGGGCCGATGCGTCTGTCGCCGGATGGTGACGTGGGACGACCCGACTTCGCGCCTCAGCGCTCGAACACCCGCGCGCCCGACGTGAAGCCCTCCACCGCCTCGTGGGTGTCGAACCACTCGATGCGCAGTCGGTCGGGGGCGAGCATCTCGACCAGGAGAGTGCCTCTCGCGAAGTCGAAATTCGGCGTGCCCTCGCGGCTGACGTTCCACGCGCGCAGGGAGACGATGCCGGTCTCGGGGGTGATCTCGTCCCACGACGGCGCGCCGGGATCGATGGTGACCAGTCCCACGGCGGGCTCGGTCCACCCCGGTATGGCGATCCGGGTCTCGTAGCGCTCCTGGAGGCGGCCCAGGAAGAGCTGGTGATGGGTCTGGTCGAACCGGAACGAGATGTCGGCCGGGGTGCCCTCCTCGAACCAGTTGCCCGCGGCCGTGCCGGCGACGTCGTACACCAGGCGACCGAGGGGGTCGTCGGCGGTGTGGACCAGCGCTTCCATCTCGGCGCGCAGCGGCGCGGGGAACTGTGAGATGGGGCTGAACGAGTAGGCATACCCCTCGGGAATGCGGGCCATGTTGACCCACTCGTGGGGCTCGAGGCCGGTGTGGATCAGCCCGAAGTCGAAGTTGAACTCGGTGAACATGCGGGCGATGGTGTCGCCGGCCTGGACCGAGTCGCCGATCTGGAGTCCCCCTCTCGGGGTCACGTGTGAGAAGACCGCATAGACGCCGGGTGGTCCCATGAGGGTGATGCCGCCGTCCTCGGCCGGATCCAGAGCCCAGACCACGCCGGGACCGGGCGCGCGGATGTCCAGGCGTTCCATGAGGCAGGGCCGCGCCGACGGGAACACCCAGGCGCGATCGCAGGTGGACCAGTAGGTGTGACCCACCGGGAGGATCTTGTTGTTCTCGCCCAGGGGCGTGATGGCCGCCACCTGATCCAGTGGAATGGGCGACACCGAGAAGTGGGGACCCGGGCCTGGAGGGGGCGGCTCGGAGGGAGGGGGCGGATCGTCGTCGTCGTCGCGGGGTGCCGCCGGGGAGTCCCCACCGCCGCACGCGGCGAATGAGGCGCCGAGGGCCAGGACCAGCCCGAGAACGACCCGGTCCATCCGGGTGTTGGATCGTCGGATCATGAGCAGACGGTGCTCGGCGCGAGGATCCGTCGCAAGGCCGGCGACACCGGCTGATCGGAGCATTCCGCCGCCCCGTCGTCGGATGGAGCTTTCGGAGTCCAGAGCGCTGTTGACTCCGCGGAGCGAGTGCATGCATAATGCAGGCATGGCCAAGAACGTGACGATCCGAAGTGTGCCCGACGAGGTTCGCGATCGGCTGGCGGCCCGTGCCTCGGCGCGGGGCCAGTCGCTGCAGGAGTTCCTGCTCGGGCAGCTCGAGGCCTTGGCGTCCCGCCCCGACCCCACCGAGTGGGTGGCCCAGGCACGGGCGCGGAAGGCCATGATGCGCACCCGCCCCGATTCCCGTCAGATCGCGGACATGATCCGCGAGGACCGCGACGGGCCGAGGTGATCCGCTCGGTGGATCCGACGCCCCGCTCTCCCGTCGTCGTGGACGCGTCGGTCGTGGCCGATGCCCTGCTGGCGACCGACGATCGAGGCGCGTGGGCGGAGGAGATCGTCGCGACCCGCCCCCTCGTGGCGCCCCACCTTCTTCTGGCCGAGGTCGCCCAGGTCCTGCGACGCAGTGTGGCCCGAGGCCTCCTGGACCCCGCCGATGCCGACGGAGCCCACGGCCGACTCCTCGAACTCCCGGTGCAGCTCTTCCCGTACGACGTATTCGGGGACCGCGCCTGGGCCCTACGCGACTCCATGACCCTGTACGACGCGTGGTACGTCGCCCTGGCCGAGGGCCTCGCTCTGCCGCTCGCCACCTGCGACGAGAGGCTCGGCCGGGCGCACGGCACCCGATGTGAGTTCCTGCTGCCGCAGTGAGCCAGATCTACCCGTCGATAGGGTGTACGTATTATTGTGAACAAAACCTACGTACGGTCCGGAGGCGCCCCATGGCCAAGAAGAAGCTCACCCTGAGCGTCGATGAAGGGGTGATCCGGCGAGCCAAGCAGTTTTCGGCGGAGCACGACACGACCGTCTCTCAGCTCGTGACGGACTTTCTCGCGTCCCTGGAGGACGAACGCACCGGGGAGACGCCCGTGGTGTCCAGCCTTCGCGGGGCCCTGCGAGCGGGGAGCAGTCGCGAGGAGTACCGGAAGCACCTGCGTCGGAAGCACGGGGCGTGACGCGCGTACTGTACGACGTGAACGTCGTACTCGACGTGCTGGCCGACCGGGAAGGACACGCCGAGGCGTCGAGCGCGGCTCTGGGTCTCTCGGAGCGCGGCCGGGTCGAAGGTGCCCTCGCGGCCCATACCGTGACGACGCTCCATTACCTGCTGGAGCGTGACCTGGGGCGTGCGGGGGCGCGGCGGGCCCTCACGGCTCTGCTCAGCATCGTCGAGATCGAGGCCGTGGACGGCCATCGCCTCCGACACGCGCTGGGCATGGCGTGGCCGGACTTCGAGGATGCCGTACAGGCGGCGTGCGCCGAAGCCACCGGTGCGGACTACCTCGTGACGCGCGACACGACGGGCTTCAAGAAGTCCGCCGTCCGTGTCGTCACACCGGCGGAGCTGGTGGCGCTGATCGAAGCGTAGGGGGTTGCTCGTCCCAGCCGTCCGCCTGCAGTGCGTCCACCACTCGCTCCCGGGCCTCCTGCGCCTGTCGCGTGAGGGGGTGGCCCCTGTCGAGCACCTCCTCGTGGGTGGCCACCACCTGCTCCATCTCGTCCAGCGCCCGGCGCACCGCCTCCGGCTCCCGGGCGCCCCGGGCGGTGTCCACGGTCCATGCCGCGCGCTCCACCAGAGCTCGGAGCGTGTCGACGTGGGTGGGCCCGAGGGAGTCGGCGCGGCGGGCCACGAGGGTGTCGAAGGCCGTCCTCCCTTCAACCGACCGCCCGGCGTCGCGGAGCGCTTCCGCATACAGCAGGCACGCCTTCAGCGTGATTCGATGGTCCCAGCCGAGGACCGAGGCGAGCTCTTCGAGCACTTGGCCGAACAGCGGGAGGGCCGTATCGGTCCGCCCGGTGTCGGCCAGGAGCGACGCCACGTCGAGGCGCGCCCGGAGGGTCCACGGATGGAGGGGGCCGTCCGTGTGCTCCCGACCCTCGAGGAGGTTGCGGGCTTCGACGAGCGCCTCCTCGAGTCGCCCCGCCTCCCGCAGGGCGGAGGCGAGGTTGCTCCGGGTCACCAGCGTCATGGGGTGGTGGGGCCCGAGCACCCGTTCCTTGTCGGCCAGAAGCTGTCGGCTGAGCGGTTCGGCCCGGTCGAGGTCGCCGAGGTTCTCGTAGCACGAGACCAGATTGCCTCGCGAGGCGAGGGTGCTGGGGTGGTCGGGCCCCAGAATGCTGAGCCGGTCGGCGACGAGTCCCTCGAAGATCACCCGCGCCTCGTCCGTGCGGCCCTTCCACAGGAGCCAGTGCCCGAGGTTGTTCCGCACGTGGAGCGCGACCGGATGGTCCCTGCCCACCCGTCGGGTTTCGGCCTCCAGCACCTCCTGGAGTTCGGAGATCGCCTCGCGGCCCCGCGAGCTGTACCCGAGGGCGTCAGCGCGGCAGGTCCTCGCGTGCAGCACCTCACCTTCGTCCGCATCCGACTCGGCCAGAAGCTCCAGGAGGCGATCGAACTCCGCGACCGCTTCCCGAGCCCGATCGGCCTTCTGGAGGGCCACGCCCCGCCGGCGCCGAGCCCGGAGCGCCCCCTCGTGATGGTCCCCGTGGCGCGCGCTCAGCGTGTCGACGATCTCCCCGAGTTCGGCGACCGCGGTCTCCGCCTCGCCGGTGTGCATGAGAAGCCATGCGTGGCCGCGTCTCAGCTCCAGGTGCGCGTCGGAGTCCACGTCGTGTTCTCGCGCATGCTCCTCGAGCAGGCTCCGGTACCGCTCCAGGGCGCCCTCGTAGTCGCCCTGCAGTCCCATGGCATCGGCGACTTTGCCACGGAACGTCCAGTGGAGATCGGCCAGTTCGGGTTTGCCGCCCGTCCACTCCACACCCCGCTCGGCCACCTCGCGGCATCGCGCCAGCTCCTCACCTTCCGCGAGAAGCTCGAGCAGTCGGTGGGCCGAGTCGACCACGTCCTCATCGATCTCGAGCAGGCTCTGCTCCGCCCCCAGGAAGTGGGCCTCCAGCACCGCGCGACGAGCCGCCGCCGACAGGGTGTCCCAGTCGGGCCGGCGTTTCTGATCCGCGGCCCACCGGAGGAGGGCGGTGCGGGCCCGGGTCAGTTCGTCGGGAAGGAAGAGCGTCATCGACTCGTCCGAGGCCCGCTCGAACAGGCCCGCCTCGACGAACGCCGCGAGGGCGGCGTCCACGGACCGCACCCAACCCCACGGGGAATGGGCTTGGGCCAGCCCGCTCTCGGCGTCCGTGAGATCCAGAAGTCCGGCGGCGGCGGGAATCCAGTCGGGGTTGAACTCCGACCCCTGGAGGGTGGAGAGCGCCAGGACCTCGCGCACATGCTCCGGGAGTTCGCGCCAGATCGCCCCGATGATCTCGGCATCGCCGGCGGGGAGCGTGTCGATCTGCTCCTGGGTGAGAGACGCCCCGCCCGCGGCCAGCGCCCGTCGCACCACCCGGAGCGACATCAGCCCCTGCAGGCGGTTGGGGTTGCCGTCGGCCCGATCGCACAGGGCGCGCACGACCCGGGAGTCCACGCCGCCCCCGACGCTCTCGATCAAGCGCACCAGGGCGGCGTCGGCAAGCCGGTCCAGGTCGTGGCGCTCGGCCCGGCCAGCGTCGAGCCAGGGCTGGAGGGCGTGGCCGAAGGTGCCCACCTCGTCAGCCTGGATCGCCAGTTGATCGGGCCAGGCCGTGGCCAGGATCAGCACGTGACCCGGCGTGTTCAGGAGCTTTCCCACGCAGCGCACCGTACCCGGATCCGCCCAGTGGGCGTCGTCGATCACCAGCACCACCGGCAGGTCCCGGCCCGAGAGCCGGGCGAGCTGTTCGGCCATTTCGGCGCCCCGCTCCTCGGCATGGGACCCCTGATGAGTATCCACCCGACGCGCCCGGGTGCCGGCGTTTCGGTCCCGGTAGCTCCGCCATTCCGCCGATAGCACCTCCCACCCGGAGGTGGCGATCCCGTGCCAGGTCATGGCGAGATTCACCGGGTCGGGGAGGCCGAAGAGGCCCGCCACGGCGCCGGCCGCGGCCAGCCGCGCCTTCCAGCGCTCCCCCGTGCTCTCCAGTGCGGCGGCCAGGGGCCCCACGTGGGACTGGAACTGCTGCTCCGCGTACTGGAGCGCCGCCAGCTCCCGGCCCATCTGGTCGCGTTGGCAACTGACGCCCAGCCACAGGAAGGGAATGGGCGTGTCTTCGCCGACGTCGAACGGCGGCGGGAAGACCCGCTTGCGGGCCTGGAGCCACGACCCCTCGCCCGCGTCGAGGCGGGGCGGCCAGTACGGGTGGGGGGCCGACATCGCCAGCCGGCCGTACAGCTCCCGGACGATGCGCGTCTTGCCCCACCCCGTGGGAGCGGCCAGGACCACGAGGCGACTCCGGCCCGAGGCGGCGACGGCCTCGTAGGCGGCGACGAGGTGTTCGAGGCGTTCCCGTCGGTCGTCCCCGACGAACGTGGGGTCCATCGCGAGTGGCATACGTGCACTACTCCACCAGAGCCCGGGGCCGCACCATCGAGCGGAATCCCGCCCATGGTAGTGCGAGGCCGCGGCCGGGACCACAGCCCACTCTCCGCTGGAACGGGCCGTCGGGCGGCCGATACTGCCGGTGTCAGCCCACTCTGGAAGAAGGAGGCCGTTCGTGGAGATTCTCGCCCTCGCCGCCGTCGCCGGCGGCGTGGCGTTCGCCGGTTGGCTGCGGGACCGTCACCGGCACCACGCCAAGAATCAGGACGGCCGTTGCGCCCAATGCGGGACTCCCTGGCAGGATCCGGCGACGGGCGATCCGTTCCTCCTCCACGGGCGCCTCGTGTGCGCCCCCTGCGCGGGACGCGAGCAGGAGCGGATGATGCGGCACTTCGGCGTTCTCGCCGGGGCCACGGCCTTCGCGTCGACCTCGATCCTCGTCGCCCAGGGACCGGTGGCACTGATGCTCCTGCCCCTCGCCACCGGTGCGGGGCTGACGCTCGGGGCCGTGAGCGTGATGAAGCTCGCCAATCGGCGGGCCCAGCGCCGGATCGCCACCGGCGAGTCCCCCGAGTTCGAGACCCTGCTCCTGCGGGACCGGTAGGGAGGGGCGACGCCCGACGGCAGTTGCTTCAGGCTTCGCGCGCCGATACGGTGGCGTCGAGGCCGTCCCGCAGACGACAGGGGTGGTCTCGATTTCGCAGGATCGCCCCCCCCGTCGGAGACCTCGCCCATGGCGCTCAAGCACCTCGTGTCCAACCTGAAGACGCTGGACGACGGTGACGCCCTCATCGATCACATCTTCGCCGAGCAAGGGGTCCCCGAGAATCAGTATCTGGCCAAGTACTTCGACGCCGAAATTCGCCGAGCGGTCTTCTCGGGCGGGGGGCTCTCGGGACGGCACGTGAAGCTGTCGCCCGCCGCCGAGATCCTGAAGGGCGCGCTGCAGCGGCGCTACGCCCGGAACCAGTCGAAAGCCACGCGGCGGGAGGGGGAGTCGTTTTTCCCCATGACGGCGTACCACGGCACCATGAGTTCCCGCATCGCGGGCCTCATCGTCACCGGAGGCTTCAACCTCGCCAGCCAGACCGTGCGGGGAAAAGGCGCCTACTTCTACCGGGCGCCCCTCCACGAGCGGGCCGAGGGGTACGCCATCAGCAACGGCGAAGACCCGGAAGGCGTGGTCCTGGAGGTGACCATCTTCTCGGCCACCACCGGCAAGATCGCCAATCCGCGCCGGGACAAACTCGTCCACACGTCGGGCCCCGACATCCTCGTGGCCAAGAACCCGCTCCTCATCTTCCCCAAGGCCGTGTTCGTGCCCGGCGAGAAGATGCTGAACTCCACCGGAATGCGGGAATGGCAGTCGTACACGGGACCCCACTTCCAGCGGCGGATGCTCTGAGGCGCGACGTCGGCCCGTAGCCTACCGGAACAGCACCTGGTTGGGGCGGATGCTCCCCCGGTCGATGACCAGGTGCTGGTAGCCGGTCTGGGGCCCGCCGGTGCGGACGTAGTCGTCGGGGCCGTCGGACTTCACGTCGGCCCGGTAGCGCTCGTACAGGTACTGGCTGAGCTCGATGGCCGAGATGGCCGTGTCGCCGTCGGCATCGGCGAGACGGTCGCCCACGGCGTCGGCCATGAAGTGGGAGAGGTAGCCTCCGGCCCGGAACTTGGCCGCCACCGACGAGGTGACGTCCTCTTCCGACGAGAAGAAGCCGATGCGGCCGGGGACCGACACGACGTCCTTGGAGAAGCCGCCGCTGAAGCAGGCGTCCAGGACCAGCATGGCGATGCCCGGGTCGATCTCCGCCAGGAGCGACGAGAACTCGTCGTCGGTGATGCCGGCGTCGAAGAGCTCCAGGGTCTCGTCCATGGCGTCGGGATCGGTGATCTGGGGGCCGCCCCGCTCCACCCGGCCGCCGTGGCCCGAGTAGAAGAAGACGAAGAGGTCGTCGGGCCCGGCGCGGCTGCCCACGTCCCGGATCGCCTGCTGCACGTTGGCCAGGGTCGCCTCGCCGTCGGTGAGGATCACGGCGTCGCCGGGCCGCATGCCCGCCCCCGTCTGGAGGGCCTGGGCCACGGTGTGGGCGTCTTCGGCCGTGTAGGCCAGATCGTTGGCCCGGCCCCCGTAGTCGCTGATGCCCACGAACACGCCCATGACCCGCCCCCCCGTGCCGTCGTCCACGGTTCGCATCCCCGCCTGGGGTGACACCGCGAGCTCGTAGGCGCCGGTGTCGCCGGCCCGGTACGAGGTGGCCACCAGGCGATAGCGGCCGCTCTCGGGGAGCACCAGATCGATGCGGGACTCCTGGAGGCTGCCCTCCCAGTCGTCGTTGTCGATGACCTCGCCGCCGGGGGTCACCACCTGGACGTAGGTGTCGAAGGCCTGGGAGGTCATGCGCACCGAGACCCCGTCGCCCGCCGCGCCTTCGAAGACGTACAGGTCCCGGAACTGACCCGTGTCCCGAAGGGCGTCGTCGTCGTCCAGCGCCGAGCGCACCGACGATCCCACCGGGAGGGCGGCCACGTCCCGACGCTGTTGCTCGGCCCGGTCCGGGGCGCCCCGGTCGATGCGCAGGGAGTACGACCCGGTTTCGCCCGGGGCGTACGACGTGACGATGACCCGGTATTCCCCCGACTCGGTGAGGGTCATCTCCACCTCGCTCTCCCCCGGGCGTCCCTCCAGGTCGTCGTTCTCCCGCCGGTCGTCGTCGGGCCCGCGGACGATGAGGTAGGGATCGAACTCCGACGACGACAGGGTGGCCACCAGCGTCTCGCCGGGGGTGCCGGCGAAGGTGTAGAGGTCGGCAAACTCGCCCGTGCGCAGCGTATCGTCGCCCGCCGCCAGCGAGCCCGCCTCGGTGCGGGGCGCCCGGGCCATGGCCGGCTCTGCCTCGGTGAGGGTGATGCGGAGGGAATAGGCCCCGGTCTCACCGGCGGAGTAGCTGGTGACCCCGACCCGGTACTCCCCCGCCTCGTCCAGCGTCTCGGAGATCACCGAACGGCGGGCGTCGCCCTCGAAGTCGTCGTTCTCGAAGACGCGGCCCGAGGGGGAGACCAGGATCAGGTAGGTGTCGAGATCACCGGAGCGGAGGTCCAGGAGGGCGTGCTGCCCCGCCTCGCCTTCGAAGGTGTAGGTGTCCCGGTACTCGCCCCCCTCCAGGCGGTCGTCGCCGCTCTCGAGTCGTCCGGCTTCGACCCGCACGCCGGGGTCGAGGGCGGCCAGGGCGCCGCCGTCCCGGGCCCGGACCTCGATGCGGTAGTCGCCCGTCTCCCCGGGCTCGAACGAGGTGGCCCACACGACCCAGGTGCCCGGCTCGTCCACGGCGACCTCGGCGTACGAATGACGGACGTCGCCCTCGAAGTCGTCGTTTTCGGTCTGGATCCCGCCGGGGGAGCGGATCACCACGTAGGTGTCGAAGGCGTCGGAGGTGACGTCGGCCCCGAGCATCTGCCCCACCTCCACCTCCACCTCGAAGCGGTCCACGAACTCGCCGCTTTCCAGCCGGGAGTCGCCGGGCCCCAGGGTGCCGCTCTGCTCCACCAGCACGGTGCCGGGGGCAGTCTCGGAGTCCCCCGAATCCCCGCCGCAGGCGCCGAGGGCCGCGAGGGTCAGCAGAATGGTTGCGGTGGCCGGTCGCCGGTTCATCGTTCTCCTCGCGCTCGTGGTCCTGCCAGTGTACTTCTTGGCGGCAGCCCGAGCCACGTTTCCCCTCGATCCACGCCGGTCATGGCCCTGTTCTCGTTCCTCTCCAAGCTGCTCCGCGGTCCCCACGGCCTCGCCCCCGCCGAGTTCCTGACGCGGCGCGAGCCCGCGCATCCGGTCCTGGACGTGCGCACGCCGGGCGAATTCGCCCAGGGGCATGTGAAGGGCGCCATCAACGTGGACATCCACGGTCCGGACTTCGCGGCAGCGGTGGATCGCCTGGCGAAGAAGGGGACGCTGAAGGCCGACCAGCCGGTCTACCTGTACTGCCGTTCGGGGGCGCGCTCGGGTCGGGCCGCCCGGTTCCTGCGGGAACGGGGATACGGCGAAGCGTACAACGTGGGGGGACTCGGAGGGCTGAAGGCCGCCGGGGCCGAGGTGGGGCGGTAGCCCCAGGTCGCTCAGGCCTCGGGCGTCTCCATCCGGGCTTCGACTCCGGTGCGCTCCCGGAGCTCGTCCACGAAGAGGTTGGGCCGGCCCGGCGAGATCACCACCGTGCGGTCGCCGAACTCCAGCACCACGGAGCGCTTCGGATCCGTGACCCACGCCCGGTAGGCGCCGAGCTTGGAGTTGTGGAACCGGCCGGTGAAGCCGAAGACGCCCCCGTTCCCGAAGGTGCGCAGCGATCGTCGCATGGCGTCGGGGGCGATGGCGGCGCCGCTCAGCCCCGAGAGGGCCAGTCGATACGGAGCCCAGGCCCTGCGGTGGATGAGCAGATCCCGACCTTCGAACGAGTACCCGGCGGGGCCGTAGGCGTAGAGCACCAGCATGAGGGCCCAGGCCGCCGCGCCGCCCCACGGCGTCAGGAACACCATGCCGGCGAAGAGCACGAAGATTCCACCGGTGATCCACTTCACGCTCGCCGACCAGGGCGCTCGATACCGCATTTCGACCTCCGCGCTCGTTCGTTGCCCTCTCCCACCGGTGTCCCGGGTCCGGTGGGCCTCATTCCATCATACGGCCGCCGAGCCGGCTTTCGTCATGGGGCCCGGCGTCGGTGGCCGCGCCCGCTGGGCGACTCCATCTTCCAACGATCCTCCGACCCCCGCCCGCCCCGCCCATGCGCCTCCCCTTCGACAACAGTTACGCCGCCGAATTGAAGGGACTGTATGCGCCGTGGCGAGGGGCCCCGGTGCCCGATCCCCGCATGGTGCTGTTCAACGGGGAGTTGGCTGAGGCACTGGGGTTGGACCCCCAGGCCCTGAATTCCCCGAGGGGCGCCGCCGTCCTGGCCGGAGCCGAGGTGCCCGAGGGGGCCGCGCCCCTGGCCCAGGTCTACGCCGGGCACCAGTTCGGGGGCTTCTCGCCCCAGTTGGGCGACGGGCGCGCCCTGCTCCTGGGCGAGGTGATCGACCCCACCGGCGCTCGCTGGGACCTCCACCTCAAGGGCTCGGGGCCCACACCCTTCGCCCGGGGCGGCGACGGAAAAGCGGTGCTGGGGCCGGTGCTCCGGGAGTACCTCATGGGCGAGGCCATGCATGCCCTGGGCATCCCCACCTCCCGGGCGCTGGCGGCGGTCGTCACCGGCGAGCGGATCGTGCGCGACGGAGGCCCCAAGCCCGGCGCGGTTCTGGCGCGCGTCGCCTCGAGCCACCTCCGGGTGGGCACCCTGGAGTTCTTCGCCGCCCGGGGCCAACGCGAGCACCTGGCCCAACTGGTGGACTACGCCCTGCGGCGCCACGCGCCGGATCGGGCCGAGGCCGACGATCCCGCCCTGGAGCTCCTCCGATTCGTGCGCGACGCCCAGGCGCGGCTGGTGGCCCTCTGGATGGGTGTGGGGTTCATCCACGGCGTCATGAACACCGACAACACCACCCTGTCGGGCGAGACCCTGGACTACGGCCCCTGCGCCTTCATGGACCGCTACGACCCGGCCACGGTCTTCAGCTCCATCGATCGCGGCGGTCGCTATGCCTACGGGAATCAGCCCGGGATCATGCAGTGGAATCTGGCGCGCCTGGCCGAGGCCCTGGTGCCCCTGCTGGTGGCCCGGGACACCACCGAGGCGGTGGCGCTGGCCACGGCCGAGGTGGAGGCGTTCGAGCCCCGGTATCGTGCGGAATGGAGCGCGGTTCTCGGCCGCAAACTGGGCCTGGACGAAGGGGGACTCCCGGCCGATCCCGACACCGATCCTCTCGTGCGCGACCTCTTCGCCCTGCTTCGGGAGCAGGACGTGGATTTCACCGGGTTCTTCCGCCGCTTGTCGGCCGTTCTCACGGGGGACTCCGCCCCGGTGCGGGCCCTCTTCGACGATCCCGAGGCGGGGGGCGCGTGGGTGGATCGGTGGCGGGCCCGGGTGGATGTCGCCGGGGAGGGGGCGGTGGAGCGCGCCGCCGCCATGGACCGGGTCAACCCGATCTACATTCCCCGCAACCACCTGGTGGAGCCCGCCCTCCAGGCCGCTGAGGCGGAACTCGACATCGGGGCGCTGGAGACTCTCCTGGCCCTCCTGCGAGAGCCCTACCGGCGCCGACCGGGAATGGAGGGCTTCGCAGAGCCCGCGCCGCCGGACTTCGGCCCGTACGTGACCTACTGCGGCACCTGATGCACCCCTACATGGGGCCGAACAGCCCCTCGATGCCGATCTCCAACCGCGCCGTCGTGGCCGGGGGGCTCCAGGTCAGAACCTCATGGACGGTCGTGGGGTCGACGTCTTCGCCGAAGCGCCATACCTGGACCACCCGGGCGTCCGGGTCCACCACCCAATACTCGGGCACTCCGAAGTCCCGGTAGCGCTGCGGCTTCAGAACCCGATCGGTGGCCCGGGACGAGGGAGACACGATCTCCACTACCAGTCCCGGAGTCGTCTCCACCCCTCGGCTCGTGATCCCTGCCCGACCGTCGTTCGGCACGAAGAGAAGATCGGGGCAGAGAAGCGTGCCCTCCACGAAGAGGAGGTCGACACCGGGAAGGACGACCCCCAGCGCCTGGTCTTCGACGAACCCGTGCAGCGCCAGAGACAGCCGGAGCAGGACGTGCTGGTGCGCCGGTGACGGCGCGGGGGTCACCCGCACTTCTCCGTCGATGACCTCGTATCGATCGCCGTCGTCGGGGAGGCGGGCGAACTCGTCATAGGTCCGGCGAGATCCCGTGGGCGCGTTCATGGGGGTGGGTGTGGTCACGGGTGAACGATCATGGCCGGGATGGGGCGATCCCATGGCACGATGCGCCGCCCGGCCGGGCACCCGCAACGACGGTCGCCCTCACGCGTCGCGAATCGTGAGGGCCGGATCCACCCGGGCGACCCGGAGCGCGGGGACCAGCGCCGACGCCACCAGGGCGACGGCCAGGGCCCCCGCCAGGGCGGCCAGAACCGAGGGGGGCACCGGGTCGATGGCCACCACGAACCCGTTGAGCACCGTGCCCAGCCACTGGGACGCCAGGAGCCCCAGGGCCACCCCCACGGCGAGGAGCCTCGCCCCCTGGAGCACCACCATGGCCACCACCCGGGGGCGGGACGCGCCCAGGGCGAGGCGGGTGCCGATTTCCCGGGTCTGGAGGCTCACCCGGTAGGCCACCAGGCCGTAGACCCCCACGCAGGCCAGGAGCAGTCCCACGGCGGCGAAGGCGGTGGCCAGAGCCGCGCTCGTGCGCTCTTCGCCGAGCACGTCGGAGCGGAGCTGCTCCAGCGTCGCGTCGCCGAAGGTGGCCAGGGTGGGGTCGATGGTCGCCACCGCCCGCCGCATGGCGCCCAGGGGATCGCCGCTCCGGGGGGCGGCCACCAGATGGACGATCTCGGCCGAGGAGCCCGTGGGCTCCTGCTCCAGGGGGAGGTACCACGATTCCGTGTAGGCGCCTTCGCGGTGCAGGGTGGGGATCACGCCCACCACCTCCCGGAAGGGGCGCCCCTCCCGGTCCACGCCGATCCGTTTCCCGATGGGGTCTTCGCCGGGCCACAGACGCTGGGCCAGGGCCTGGTCCACGATGACCACGAGGGGTGAGCCCGGCCGGTCCTGGGGTCCGAACGCGCGACCCCGCACCACGGACACGCCCACCGTCTCGAAGAACCCCGGGGTGACGTAGGTGTGGTGAATGAGCTGGGGCGGGGCGTCGGCCGGGCGCTCCTGGCCCTCGGCCCGGACCGGCGCGGCCCAGTCGCCGCAACAGAGGGGGTTCACCGAGATGATGCCCACCGACGCCACCTCGGGCAGCCGGCCGATCTCGGTCTCCAGGGCCTGGTACAACGCCCCCCGGGCATCGGGGGTGGACCAGCGTTCCGTGTCCACGGCGACCTGGAGCGTGGCGATCCCCTCGGTCTCGAACCCCAGATCGGCGCGGCGCATTCCCTCGAAGTGACGGAAGAGGGCCGCCGAGCCGGCCAGGAGCGTCAGGGCCAGGGCGACCTCCGAGACCACCATGGCGCCCTGGAGGCGACCGCCGTGGGCGCCACCTCGAGCGCCCCGGCGCAGAGCTCCACCCAGGTCGCCCCGGGACGCCCGCCACGCCGCGCCGCCACCGGTGACGAGGCCGGCCGCCACCGCGAACCCGAGAGCGCCGAACACCACCACCGGCTCGAAGCGCATGCGGGGCACGTCGAGCTGGGTGCGGAAGACGTCGGGAATGAGGGCGCCGGCCGCTCCGGCCAGCAGCGCTGCCAACCCCAGTCCCGCCACGGCGCCGCCCACGAAGAGCACGAGGGATTCGGTGGCGGCCAGGCGTGCGATGCGCAGGCGGGAGGCCCCCAGGATGCCTCGGAGGGTGGTCTCGGACGATCGCGCCGACATGCGGAGGCCCAGGAGGTTGCCGACGTTGACGCAGGCCAGGACCAGGAGGAACACCACCGCCGCCGACAGGGCGCGCAGGGGGTCGGCGTGGTCCCGGATGAAGTCGGCCCGGATCGAGGCCACGTGGACCCCGTCGTCGGGGGTCGTGCCCGGCGCCTCGGCCTGGAGCGCCCCGTACACCCGGGCCACGTCGGCCCGGGCCGCCTCGGCGTCGATCCCCGGGGCCAGGCGCGCCACCACGTTGAGGTTGTGGGGCTGCCACGCCGCCGGGTCGAACCGCCCCGGGAGCCAGACGTCGGCGTCGTAGGGGTAGCCGAAGCCCGCGGGGAGGACGCCCACGACCCGCAGGGGGCCGTCGGCCGTGCGCAGGGTGCCGCCCACGGCCTCGGGGGCGCCGCCGAGGTGGCGCGTCCACACGGCGTACGACACCAGGGCGACCCGGGCGTCGGGGCCGGCGGCCTCCTCGTCGGGGGTGAACCCCCGGCCCAGGGCGGGGCGAACGCCCACCAGGTCGGCCCACCCGTCGGACACCGAGATGCTGGACACCCGGGTCGCCCCGTCGTCGCCCAGGATCGCCAGGGACCCGCCCCCCATGGCGGCTACTCCGGTGAAGGCCCGGGCCGACTCCCGGAGGGCGAGGAAGTCGCGCGGGCTCATGTTGTAGACCCGCTCGCCACCGTCGGCGTCGACGAACGAACGCAGCCGGACCAGGGCGTCGGCGTCGTCGAAGGGAAGGGCGCCCCGATACACGGTGTTGAGCACACCGAGGATCGAGGTCGTGCCCCCCAGGCCGATGGCCAGGGTCAGGAGGACCGAGAGGGTGAACGCCGGGGTGCGGGCCAGTCCCCGGACGGCGACCCGGATGTCCGACCCCAGGTCGGCCGCCAGTTCCCGGAGCGTGGGCCCGAAGGCCCGCCCGCCCGGTGCGTCGATGCCCACCACCAGGGCCACCGGGGTCTCGTCGCGGGTGAAGACCACCCGCAGCTCCACCTCGCCGATCCGGACCCGGGCCGCCCGGGCGTCGAAGGGGTCGGGGCCGGGGTCGCCCTCGCCGCGCTGCAGTCCATCGAGTGCCCGGGACACCCGCCGCCGAGCCACGGGACCCAGCGAGCGCAGCGTACCTTCGGCGTCGCGGGAGAGGCGCACCTCCCACCGCGCGCCCGGTGCGTTCAGAGCCCCAACTCGCGCTTGAGGGCGTGCCAGGCCGCGGCTTCGTCGGTATCCAGTTCGTCCAGCGCCCGGCTGACTTCCTGGCGGCTCAGGAACCCCCGGAGGCGGTCCGCCAGCGTGGCGTCGGAGGCCGGTACGATGGCCGCCAACTCCTGGCCCCGCCGCGTCACCAGGACCGATTCCCCGCCGTAGGCCGCCCGGTTGATGAGCTCGGCCAGGCGCTTCCGCGCCTCTACGGTCGTCACGTCGTCCACGCTCCGTCCCCCGTTACGAGATGTACAGTTCGTACGTTGGGTACGCCGGAGGGGGGGCGAGGTTTCAATCCGTGGGCGGCGCCTCCCGAAACGGATTCACGATCCGCAGGCCGAAGACCGTCTGGTCGTGTTGGAGATCCTCGGTGAGGAGGGTCTCGCAGCCGGCCGCGAGGGCCTGGGCGACGATGAGGGAATCCCACCAGGAAAAGCCGAATCGATCTTCCACCGCCCAAGCGTGCTCGAGTACGGCGAGATCGGTGACCACCGGTGCCCAGGTCGCCAGGGCCGCGACGTCGTCACGAACCTCCTCGGCGTCTGCCGGCGGGGCCAGCTTCCGTACGAGCGTGACGTAGAACTCCTGCAGGACCTGGACGCTCAGGCGGCCCGATCCGCGGTCCCATAGAACCGCCAGCCACTCCACGGCACGTCTCTGCTTCTCGGGATCCGACGGATCCCGGGCGTAGACCAGCACGTTGGTGTCAACGAAGACCGGCACGATCGTGCAACTCCGCTCTGGACGGGAGTCGCCGCTCGGGCACCACGGCCACGTAGGGCGCCTTCGCCAGGAATCGGCGGCGCGCCGCTTCGTACGCCTCGCCGGACTCCATCTTCTCGCGGAGAAGGGCGCCGACGAAGCGCGAGACGCTGGTGTCCCGGCGTGCCGCCTCGATCCGGGCCCAGCGCGCCGTGTCTTCGTCGAGGGTGATGGTGACGTTTCGTCTGGAGCGGCTCATACACGAAGTTCGTGCTGCACGAGATTCGTGTCAATTCGCCGGTCCCTCTCCCGCCTCCATCGGACCTTCGTCCAGCAGCGCCCGGGTGCGCTCGGTTCGGGGATCGTCGGGGCCGAACCGGGACTCGAGGATCTCCAGCGCCTCTTCCAGCAGGCCCCGGGCCCCGCCCCCATCGCCCGCGGCTCGCGCCGTGCCGGCCAGTCCCACCAGGCTCTGGGCCACGTCGGGGTGATCCGGGCCGAGCCGACGCCGACGGAGAGCCAGGGCTTGGCGGTGCAGGGAATCGCTGCGTTGGAGCTGGCCCCGGGCCCGGGCGACCTCGGCCAGACCGTTGAGACTGAAGGCCACGTGGGGATGCTCGGGCCCCAGGACCTCCCGCCGGATGTCCAGGGAGCGACGGTACAATCCCTCGGCCTCGTCCCACGACGCCCGCTCTCTCAACACGTCGCCCAGGTTGCTCATGACGCTGGCCGTCCGGGGATGCCGCTCCCCGAACCCGTCCGACGCCAGCTCCAGGCTTCGGCGCAGCAGTTCCTCGGCCTCGCCGTACTCGCCCCGATCCCGGAGGGAGAGGGCCAGGTTGGCCATGGCCAGCGCCACCTGGGGGTTGGAGGGGCCCAGAAGCCGCTGGCGCAGCGCCAGGGACTCCCGCAGGAGCGGCTCCGCCTCGTCGTTTCTGCCCTGGGCCTGCAGCACCAGGGCGAGGTTGTTGAGGGTCACCACCAGCGCCGGATGGGTCGCGCCGTAGAGGGTGCGACGCATGGCGAGGGACTCCCGGTAGAGGGCCGCGGCGTCGTCGTAGCGGCCCTGGAGCTGGTGGAGCAGGGCCACGTTGTGCACCGACTCCGCCACATCCCGGTGGGGCGGCTCGAAGAGGCGACGCCGCATGTCCAGGGCATCCACGAGAAGGGGCTCGGCCCCCTCGAAGTCCTGGCGTGCGAAGAGCAACAACTGGCCGAGGTCGTTGAGGCTCTCGGCGATGGCTTCGTGGGGACCCCGGAACCGGGCTCGCCGGACGCGCAGCGCCTCTTCGAAGAGGGTCTGGGCCTCGTCGAACTGGCCCCGGGCGTCCAGGACTCCGCCCAACGCGTTGAGGCTGCGGGCCACGTCGGCGTGGTCGGGACCGAGCACGTCGCGGCGGATCGCCAGGGACCGGCGCAGGGGCGGCTCGGCCTGGTCCGGGAGTCCCAGACTGCGGTAGAGGCCGCCCACCACCTCCATGAGGGCCGCCTGCACTTCGGGTTGCCCCGACAGCTCCGCCTCGATCCGCGCTTCGCTCCGGTCCAGCAGGGCCCGGGCCGTGAGGGTGTCGCCCAGCGCTTCGGCCGGATCCGACCCCTGGAGGAGGTCCACCAGGAGCGCCGTCACCTGCTGGGCCTTGTCCCGCTCGCCGGCGATCCGGACGGACTGGATCGCGAACACCGTGAGGCCGGCCAGGAGTCCCACCACCGCCAGCGTCGACGCCGCCACCCCCCACCGGTGGCGCCCCACGAACTTCCGCAGACGGTAGGGCAGCGAATCGGCCTGGGCCGTGATGGGGAGCCCCCTGCGGTAGCGGTCCACCTCGTCGGCCAGCCGGTCGGCGGACTCGTAGCGGCGCTCGGGCTCGGGCCGGAGGGCCGTGGCGACGATGAGGTCCAGGTCCCCCCGCAACCGGGTGGCGGGCACCGGAGCCTCGGCGCCCCGCCGTGCCGCCGTGGCGCTGGGTCGGGCTCCGCCCTCGGCCCGCTCGCCCGTGAGAAGGGTGAACAGCAGGAGTCCCAGGCCGTAGACGTCCGACGCGGTGGTGAGGGGCGCACCCCGGATCTGCTCGGGACTGGCGAAGGCCGGGGTGAGATAGCGGGCGTCGGCCCGGGTGGCGTCCTGGGACCCCTCGTCCGAGTCCAGCAGCTTGGCGACCCCGAAGTCCAGCAGCTTGGGCTCGCCGTCCGGCGTGATGAGGATGTTGGACGGCTTCAGGTCGCGGTGCAGGACCAGGTTCTGGTGGGCGTAGTTCACCGCGCGGCAGATGGAGCGGAAGAGCGTCAGACGCTCGTCGAGTCCCGGCGAGGTGTGGGCCAGGTGCTCCGTGAGCGGCACCCCGTCGATGTACTCCATGACGAAATACGGGCGGCCGTCGGAGGTGACGCCCCCGTCCAGGAGACGGGCGATGTGGGGGTGGTCGAGACGGGCCAGGACCTGCCGCTCCAGGAGGAAGCGACCCAGGACTTCGTCGGTGTCCATGCCCCGGCGAATCACCTTGATGGCCACCCGCTGCTCGAAGCCGCCCTCGTCTCGTTCGCCCTCGTAGACGATGCCCATGCCCCCGCGGCCGATCTCCCGGGTGATGCGGAACGGGCCGATCCGTTCGGGAAGGCCCACCCGCCCCCGGGCCACGAGGCGGGCGCCCAGATCCAGGAGCGGTTCCTCGAGAAAGGACCCGGTGCGGTCGTGGTGACGGAGCAGGCCCTGGAGTTCGTCCCGGAGGGGCGACCCGGGGGGGCAGCGTTCGTCGACGAAGGCGGCCCGGGACTCGGGCGGGAGTTCCAGCGCCTCTCCGAAGAGGGCCTTGAGAGCGCTCCAGTCCGCCGAGGCCATGGGCTCGGGACCCGGGTCAGCCGGTCCGGGTGAGCTCACGATGGAGCCACGCCTTGGCCATGGCCCACTCCCGCTTGACCGTGGCGGGAGAGATGTCCAGCACCTCGGCCGTCTCTTCGATGGTGAGGCCGCCGAAGAAGCGGTAGGTGACGATCTCGCCCTGGCGGGGATCCACCTTCGTCAGGGCCGACAGGGCATCGTCCAGTCCCACGAGGGTCTGGGGGTGTCCGTCGCCCAGGGGCTCGGATTCGAGCTGCTCGATGGAGACGTGGTCTGCGCCCGCGCCCCGCTTCTGGGCCAGGCGTTCCCGGGCGTGATCGATGACGATGCGGCGGATCGAACGAGACGCGATGGCGAAGAAGTGGGCCCGGTTCTTCCAGGTCACCCGCGTCTGGTCCACCAGTTTGAGGTACGCCTCGTGGACCAGAGCCGTGGTGTTCAGCGTGAACTCGGCCGGCTCGGACCGCCGTTGCCCGTGGGCGATGGCCCGGAGCTCGTCGTACACCAGCGGCAACAGGCGGTCGAGGGCCTGTTGGTTGCCGCCGCTCGCTTCCTGGAGGAGCTGCGTCACTTCCGTGGGGGGAGCCGCCATGGGCCCAACATAGGGGCGGGCCGCCTCCCGGGACCACGGTCAGCCGCCGTACCGGGTGAGGTAGGCCTCGTACAGTCCCTCGGCCTCGCCGCAGTCCCCCCGTTGGGCCGCCGCCAGGATGCTGAACGCCAGCGCTCTCTGGTCGGTGTCCCGGACCCGGCTCGATTCCGCACGGGCCCAGGCGTAGAGCTGGGGACACCGGCCCGGCTCGAAGATGGCGTTGGGCCGCTCCCGCTGGAGTTCTTCCAGCGACCGGATCCGGTCTTCCACCGAGGCCCGATCGGGGGCGCCGGGGAGGAGGTCGAGGTAGCGGCGCGCCGCCTCGATGGCGCCCAGCGTGCGGCCCTCGGCCTCGTAGGCCAGGGAGAGGTTGAACTGGGCGGTGGCGGCGTCGGGGTGCTCCCGGGCGGCCTGCTCGAAGGTCAGGCGGGCCGACTCGAAGTCGTCCTGCTGGAGGTAGGCCAGGGCGGTGCGGTACAGGTCGGCCAGACGCACCCGGCTCGCCCCGTCGACGTAGGGATCCTGGGTGCGGACCTGGCCCGCCAGCGAGGCCCGCCGGAACGCCCGGTACAGCTCCTCGGCGGAGTTGGCGGAGTACTGCTTTCCCGTGCCCGCCGATCGCACCAGATCGCCCAGTTGGGTCTCGGCCGCGCCGCCGGACTCGAGTCCCAGCCCCACGCCGTCGAGCTGGATGGGGATGGGGCTCGAGCGAATGCGGGAGCCGGCGTCCCGCACGGCCCCGTCCCCCCCGCAACTGTTCTGGCCGTCGCTGAGGAGGAGGATCTGCCCGGCCCGGCCCCGGGCGTTCTGCTCCAGATGGGCCTGGGCCGCCCCCACCGCCGGAGCCATGGGGGTGCCCCCGCCGGGCCGCACGCCGGCGATGGCCTGCTCCATGACGCCCCGGTCCACGGTGAAGTCCTGCACCACCCGCCACCCGCTCCCGCAGCCGCCGCTGTAGGTCATGAGGGCGACCTCGACGTTGGGCCCCAGGGACCGCACGGTGTGCTGAGCGGCGGAGCGGGCCGCCTCGATCTTTCCGTCGTTGCCCATGCTCCCGGAGGCGTCGATGAGGAGGACGACGGAGCGATCCACCGGCACCGTGGGGGCGGTGCCCGGGCCCACCTGCAGGGTCTGGATGAAGCCCTGGATCCAGCCCCGGTCGCAGTCCGGGGCGGTGGACAGGGCCTCTTCGGCCAGGCGCCCGGCGGCGTCCAGGTCGCCCGACGCCCGGGCCGCGCCGGCCCGGTCCATGAGGGCTTCGGCCCGCTCCTGGCCCCGGGCCTCCACCCGGAACTCCAGCAGATCGGTCTGGACCCACTCCAGGGTGGGGTCCATGGCGGCCACCTGATCGCCGAGCTCCACGGCGGCCACGAAGTCGCACTGGTTGGCGGCCTCCACCGCCTGCCGCATGAGACGGGCGGCCTCGTCGGCCAGACCCTCCATGGCCGCCTCGATCCCGGCGAGTTCGCAGCCCGGGAGATCGGCCAGGGCCGCGGCGTCCCGGAGGGTGGCCAACGCCGCGTCCGTGCGTCCCGCCCCGGCCTCGAGGCGGGCCGTGGCCTGGAGTTCCTCCGCCGTGCGCTCCGCCGCGGCGGCCCGGTCCAGCGCTGCCTTCTCGGCCTGGAATTCGCCCCGGAGCGCCCCCACCTCGGGGGGAACACCGTTGGGGAACGCCGACGCCAACCACCGTTCCACCAGCTCGACGATGCGGGTCTGGGCGTTGGCAGCGGCGGCCCAGTCGCAGCGCGCCCGGGCGTCGTCTCGCTCGCCTTCCAGGGTCGACGTCAGGGGCTCCAGGTCCCGCACCACCTCGTCCAGGGGGGTGCCGCCGGGGTTCTCGCCGCCCGGCGGCCCGCCGCCCCCACCCGTGGAGTCGGCGGGCGGCGGATCGACGGTCGTCGGCCCGGGGGCGCTGTCGGCCGGGGTGGCCACCACGGGCCGCAGCACGAGCTCTCCCAGGTCGAGGGCCGCTCCGGTGCCGTCGACGGTAGCCTGGGCCGTGGCGCGGTACCGCACGCCGTCGGCTTCGGCGAGGGCCGTGACCTCCAGGCCGGCGCCCACCAGGACGGGGTCGGGGGACGCCAGGGAGAACCGGTCGCCCACCGAGTGGGCCCATTCGCCGGCGAACAGGGTCGAGGTGATGACCGCGTCCACGGGAGCGGCGCGCCCGTCGGGAACGTCGGCCACGGCCAGGGAGCCCAGGGCGGAGAAGCGCCCCGCGCCGTAGAGGGGAAGGGTGATCTCCACCGGGTCGGGCAGCACCGGACTCTCCCACACCGGGATGTCGTTCAACACCACCCGGCCGGTTCGTTCGATGGAGGCGCCGCCCACCGTCATGGCCGCGGTGACCACGAGTTCGTCGGTGGTCTTCTCGAACACGCCGCGGCCGCGGAAGGCCGGGCCGTCGGGGGCCGCCGCCTCGTCGTTCACGGTGACGTCCACGTCGGGGGCGGAAAGAGGCCCGCCCGTGACGTCGGCCACGGCGATGGCGAACCCGTCGAGACGAACGTCCCACCGCTCCACGGCGAAGGGCCCCACGCTCAACTCGTGGCCCGGCGCGAGATCCAGTTCCAGAGGCCGAGCCACGGGGCGGATCAGGTAGTCCTGGGCCTCCCGGAGCGTGACGGCCAGGCGCGGGGAATCTTCGAGCCGGAGCACCCGGGCGTTGACCAGGGAAAATGTGCCGTCGCCGGCGACGACCCCCGTTCCGAAGTCGTCGCCCTGAAGGGACCCGCCCACGATCTCGAGAGAGGCCCCGCTCGCCGGCTCGAACGACCCCACCACCGTGAGGTGGGCGGCCTCGAAGAAGGGCAGCTCCAGACGGACGAAGGGTTGGTCCCGGGACATCCACGTGGCCTGGGTCGAGGCCCGGGCGGGCGGGTTCGGCGGCGCCCGCTGGGCTTCGACCGTGAAGGGCTCGCCCTCGCGAAGAGTGAGGAGGAGCGCCTGGGGATCGGCCGGTGAGGACCGGGCGGCGTCGGCCGGGCCCGTGACCGTGATGTCGGCGTCGGGAATGGAGTATCCGGCGGCGTCGGTCACCTCGACGGTGATGAGGGTTCGCGCGCCCTGGTTCAGGACCAGCATCTGTTCGGGGGTGATGGAGCCGGGCTGGGCGCGGGTCAGGACCGCGGGCCCCCGAGGGGTGGCGGCCAACCCCACGTCGGCGGCCGCCGAGCCCAGGCTGAGCCAGGCCCGGGGCTCCCGACCCGGCGCTCCGGATCCGGTCAGTCGGTAGCGCTCCAGCCAGTCCTCCGAGACGGCCGAGACCTCCAGGTCGAAGGCCCCGGGGGCCACGGCGCCCATGGGCTGGCCGTCCAGGACCACCCACGGACGTTCGGTGCCCGGGTCGCCGCCCACGATCTCCACGGTTCCGGTGAAGCGGGCCGGGGCGACCTCGATGGACACGGTATCGCTACCGAGCCCGATGTCGCCCGGACCCAGGGGGACCACTTCCAGAACATGGGGGCCGGCCCGGAGGGGGTGGGCCTCCCAGTCGGCGTCCACCGTGATCTCGCTGGCTTCGGTGCCCCCGGCACCGGTGAGGAACCACCGGTATCCGCGCACCAGGGTGCGGGCGTCGAGGGTCGGGGGTCCGGCGGGAAGATCGGTGCGGGTCTGGACCGCGGCGGCCCCGTCGACGGTGCCCAGGAGCACCGCATCGGCCGCACCCGTGGTCACGTCGACGGTGACGAGCTCGAACAGACCGCCCAGGAGTTCGGCGTACTCGTTCTCGAAGTCCTGGACGTGCTGGGCAACGGTGGCGGCCCGCGCCCCATCGCCCAGATCCCCGGGGAGAAACGCCCGGCCCTTCTTCTGCATGGAGCCCAGGGCCTTCGTGAGCTCCGCCGCCGACGCCCCGTCGATCCGGGACCGGATCCGCTCCAGCTTGTGGATCTGTTTGCGCAGGCGGAGCAGGTAGGGGAAGTACGGGTGGGAGAGGGCGAGGGAGAGCCAGTCACCCTGGCCCGTGGCCCGGTAGATCACGTCGTGGGCCCCGGCGAAGAGGTCGTCCACCACCTCCGACCCGCTGCCCAGCTCCCGGGCCAGGGAGAGGCCCCGTGCGTCGTAGAAGCCCTGCATCCGGGCCCCCACGTCCCGGGCCACCCGGGCCTCCTCGTCGCGATACGCCCCGGCCCACTCCGCCACCCGGGCCGAGTCGGGGCTCACGTTGCCCGACAACCAGGAGTCGTTGGTTTCGGCGGTGATCCCCACGTGGTATTCCCGGATCTCCGGACCGTCCTGGGCCACCCACCCCCGGTTGGCCTCCAGGAGCTTCCGGATCGCGTCGTAGCGAGCCTCGAAGAGGAACAACACGTCGGCGATGGACTGGAGCAGTTCGGTGGAGCGCCGCTGCGCCTCCACCGGATCCACCACGGTGCTGTCGGCCACCTCCCGGGCCAGCTCGGCGAGAAGGCGCCGACCTTCGGCAGTGGACGCCCGGAAGGCGTCGCGAATGGGCACGTCGGCGTCGGGGTCGTAGCCCGTGCCGGGAAACGGGTCGGCGGACCGGGCGATGAGGGGCCAGGTGGCCTTGTCGATGGCGGCGGCCCGGGCGTCGAGACGGTCCAGTTCCTCCTGGAACTCCAGCGGCTCCACGAGGGCGGCCAGCTCCTTCTGCTTGCGCCGGGCGGCCTCTTCGATGAGGGGCGGCAGCACCCGGTCTTCCAGCAATACCTGCCGGCGGCCCCAGACGTCGGCCACGAGTCGGCCGAACATCTTCCGCGAGGCCGCCTGACGGTGGGCCTCCCAGTCCCGGTTGCTGCCTCCCCACTCCCCCGGGTCGTCCCGGAGCAGGTACACGGGCACCGTGGCTCCGAAGTCCAGCCGGGTGTCGTCGTCGATGCTGGGGGCGATGCCCCAATCGTCGCGGATCCACTCGGTGGTCATCTCCCGGCTGCCCGGGACCGGGTTCAGAAAGCTCCCCACGTTGGCCGCCACGGCCGCCTGCCGCGCGGCGGTGAGGTTGAGGGCCATGAGCTGGTCGGTCTCGATCTGGTTGCCCACGTAGGCCAGGTCGAGCAGCGCCTCCCGGGGCTGGATGACCCGTCGACTCGTGCGCAGCATGACCCCCTGGTCGAAGGGTGCGGGCTGGCGGCGGGCGACTTCCCGCACGTCGGACACGAGGTCCTGGGCCCCCGAGCCGTCCCACCGGATCCACCCCTGCAGTTCCGGAGGCTTCACCCCGGTGGAGTCCACGGCCCAGACGCCGTTTTCCACCAGGAGGTCCACGACGTCGCTCCGGGCCGAGGAGAGGGTCCACGACGAGTAGATGCCCGTGGCCACGTCCTTGAGGAAGAGCACCGTGGCCACCTGGGGCACGTAGGCCGTGAGGAGGTCGGTGGTGAGGGCCAGGGTGAGCTGCCGAGCGGTGCCCTCGTCCATGAAGGCCCCGCCGCTGAGCTTCGCGGCGGTACCGAGGGTTCCGCCGATGGCGCCCACCACCCCCGGGGTCTTGTACCCGAAGTGCTCCACCACGTCGACGAGTCCCACGGCACTGGCCACGACCTGGGCGTGGGCCCGGGCCATCTGTTCGGGCGAGCTCGTTCCCGAGTCCCAGTAGATGGCCTTCAGGTTGGCGTACAACTGGTACCCGTCGTTGAACTGGCCGTAGACCTTCTTGATGAACTGGCCGCCCTGGACCGCCGCCTTGAAGCTGGCCAGCCCGAGGCTCATGCCCTGCTCGACCCGGGTGGGCTCGATGACCTGGGTGCGGGTGGCGCCCGTTTCGTCGGTCCAGCGCACGGTGACGGGGCGGAGGCCGGCCGGGTCGGTGAACCGGTGCAGCCGCATGACGAGCTCGACGGCCACGTGGGGTTCGCCCTCGAAGTACTCCTTGACCCGACGCGCCAGCGTTTCGTCCTGCCAGCCGAAGGTGCGGCCCAGGTCCTCGATGATCCTCACCTCGTCCAGGACGTCGGCCGGGGCGAGCACCCGCTCCACGAAGGTGGTGCCGTCCCACATCAGTCCCACCTGGCCCCGGGTGAACTCGCCGGTGGCGACCCGGAGCAGGAGGGCGTCCAGATTGGCGGCGCCGATGGCCCGCAGGTGCTGGTTCAGCCGGGTGCCCACCCGCTGGCGCATTTCCCGGAACGCGTCGGCGTTCCGAAGCGACGCCCCCACGCTCTGCACGAGATCGGTGCGGGCGGCGCTCAGGTACCGGGCCACGTGCCCCGCGTACGGGTCGGTGCCGGCCTCGGCGGCGTCGATACGGGCCCGCAGGTCCTGGTCGAACTCCCGCCGCATCTCGGGATCCAGGTTGGCGTACGCCACGGCCAGGGCGTTCAGGACGCCGTTGAGCTGGGCGTCGTCCTGGAGGGACTCCACGGTGGCCGTGATCCGGCGCCCGTCGGGCCCGTCTTCGGTGGACGCCTCGATTCCCGCTCGCAGGCGTTCCACCAACAGGTCCAGGTGGCGCTCGTGGCCAGCCACCAGGAGCCGGCGGTTGTAGTCCTCCAGTTCCTCGGCCGACAGTTCGGGAAACCCGGCCGGCGGCTGGACCCAGGCGACGTATTCGGGAGGGAGCTGCTCCCGCTGCTGGAACCAGCGCCACGCCTCCGACATGCGCTCGGTGTACTTCTTCAGGTACTTGAGCTCGCCGTCGTGGGTCTGGAAGAGCTGTCGGGTCTGGTTGGTCATCCACCCGAATAGGTCGGTCTCGGGAAAGCCCCGGGGCTCGCTGAGGCCCTCGGGGTTGTAGCGGGAGTAGACCTCGCGGTAGGGCCGGGTGCTGCCGTCGGGATTCAGGACGTCTTCGGTGATGACGCCCTTGGCGAAGGCCCACTGATCGAGCTGCTCCACGGCGAAGTAGCTGTTGTACTTTTCGGGGTCCGACAGCACCCATTCGTGGAGATAACTGGGCAGTGCGGGGGGCGCGTCGGCGTTGATGCCGCCGCCGGCGCGTCCGCCCGGCGCGGCCGTGGGGCCCGCCCGGATGTCCCACGCCCGGGTGGGCGAGAGGAACTCGATCATGGCCACGCCGGGGTGCATGGGTCGGCCGTATTCCCCGGTGACGCGGAGGAAGTATCCCGCCGCCGATTCGCCGTTCAGCAGTTCGGCGGCGGCGAAACTCGAGGCCCGGCGCGACGGAAAGTTCGTGACGTCGTCGTCGCTCTGGAACTGCTTGTTCAGGTCGGCCGGCGGCATGGCCGACAGGTCGCCTCCCGCCGCGGCCCAGCGCAGCCACGCCTGGTGCCGCTCCCCCGACGATCCCACCCGCATGGCGTGACCGATGTCCTGGCCGTCGCGCTTCATGGCCGCCTGGGTCTGCATCACCAGCTCGTACTTGGCGGCGTCGAGGGTGAGGAAGACCTGGGGGTCGGCGGCGTGGAACGCGGCCCGGAGGTCGGCGTCGCCTGAAAAGGCCTGGTAGTGCTCCAGGACGCCGATGGCGGTCCCCATTCCGGGATTCATCTCGTAGGCGGTCAAGGCCCCGGCGATGGCGGGGGTCATGCCCGGCAGGGCGCTCCACTTGGCCTCGATGCGGGCCCGGTCTTCGGTGGTGGTGCCCCGGGTGTCGATGGGCTTGAAGACGAAGAAGGGCTCCACCGCCTCGGAGGGGGCGTCGGGGTGGACGGCGGCCAGCGACAGCGCCACCCCCAGTGCCACGGCCCCCCGGGTCCACCACCGTCGCCCGGTCCGCCCCGTCCCCCGCGCCCTCATCCGCCCAACCTCCGCCGGATCTCGGTGAACTCCCGGCTGTCGATCTGCATCTCCCGGTCCAGGGGGAAGTCCTCCAGGTACCGGGTCGTGCGCTCGATCCGCTCCGACGTCGGGGGGTGGGTGGCGGTGAGCCGGAAGGGCGTGCTGGGATCGATCTGGTAGAGGCGCACGAAGAGGCTCGTCATGAACGTCGGGTTGTAGCCGGCGTTGAACGCGATGTGGGTGGCGTAACGGTCGGCCTCCGACTCGTACTGCCGGCTGTAGCCCTTCAGCAGGAGGTTCACCCCCACGTCGACGCCGATGTCGATGAGCTGGCGGTACAACTCGTTCTCCACCTTCACCAGGGAGAGGAGCGCCGATGCCGTCATGCGGGTGCGGATCTCCGACACGGTCAGCCGGGCGGCGTGATGGGCGTAGACGTGGCCGAGTTCGTGGGCCAGCACCGCCACCAGCTCGGCCTCGCTCTCGGCGAAACGCACCAGGCCCGTGTTCACCAGGATGGTGCCCGGGAGGGCGGCCGCGTTGGGCTCGGGCGAGTCGATGACCTCCACCACGTTGTGGATCGGGGGGCCCAGGGAGTTGGCCTGGAGCTTGTCCACGAGCCGCTGCAGGTAGGCCTTCAGTTCGGGATCGGCCGCCGGGGCGCCCGCCGGCCCGAGTTGGGCCAGACCCTGGCGGGCGAGGGACATCTCGAACTGGGGCGTCACCTGGACGACGGTCTCGACCTGGAACGTCTGGGGGTTGAAGGTGGTGACCCGGGCTTCCGGCCGGTCGTAGTAGTCGGCGTACTGGTACCAACCGTCGAGAAAGGCCTCCTCGAAGGGGCGCACCAGCTCCGCCATCTCGCGGTGGAGCTCGGCGTCGGTGGAGACGGCCTCCACGTAGGTGGCGTAGTAGCGCGCGTTGCGGCCGTCGCCCTGCTGGGCGTACGCGTTGGCCAGGTACCGGGCCGCGTCCACGGCGTAGGGATCGGCCTCCAGGATCCGGGTGAGGAACTCGATGGCGTGGGGGTATCCCCGGCCGTCCACGTAGTAGGACTGGTAGAAGAAGACGATGCCCAGTCCCACGGCGGCGTCCCGGCTATGGGGGTTTGCCGCCAGCGCTTCCTCCAGGATCTCCTGCGCCCGCTCGAGGCTGCCTCGCGTACGGCGTTCGTCTCCCGCCGACACGGCGTCGAATCCGTCGGCCACCCAGTCCCAGGCGACATCCACGTGCTCCGAGACGTCGGGGAGTCGCTGGCCCTCGGCCGAGGGACCCCGGTAGTCGGGGAATCCCCCCTGCATGGCCTGGGCGGGGGCGACGCCGAGGCCACACGCCAGGCCGAGGAGGACGAGGCTCCGGGAGCCGGGGAGCCGGAGGGAGGGGAACGGCATGGCGTCAGTGGAACACGAAGCCGGCCTTCATGAAGGTCTGGTCGTTCTGGCGACCGGCCCACGCCCCGAACTGGACCCCTCCGATGCGCGGCTCGACCCCCACCAGGAGGTTGACCAGGGACTCGGTGAGGGTGTCGTCGTCGCCGGTGTAGCGGATCTGACCGACCTGGACCGCCACCCGCACCACGTTGCCCTTCTGATTGCGATAGAAGCCGCCCACTTCGCCGCCGTACCCGATGGTCTGGTAGCTGCCCACCGACGGCGTGATGCTGCCCATGTACCGGGTCCAGTCGCCGAAGCCCCCGAGGTGGAGGCCGAAGGGAAGCTCCAGGGAGGGCTGGAGGAGGTAGACGCTGAGGGCGCCCGAGACCTCCAGGTCCCACACCGCGTCGTCTTCGGTGGCCGAGTCGCCCGAGAACGGGCCGCCGCCCAGCTTCTCGATCCCCGGCAGCACCCCGTCGGTGCGGCGTCGACCCTGGATCTCGTTTCGGAACTCCACGATGGGCGAGAGCATCCGGGCCCAGGCGAGCTCACCGCCGGGGTGGGGGCCCTCGGTGGAGGAGAAGGCCAGCCGGCCCCAGCCGCCCCGACCGTACAGGCCTCCCTCGTCGTCGAAGGTCCGGACGGCGTCGGATCCGCCCGCCGCCGCCGGTGCCCCGCCGGCCGACGGGGGCCGGGCCGGGGGCGGGGGCGGAACGGCCCGATCTCCCGGGGGGCGTGCCGGCGCCGGCGGGCGATCGGGATCGGGAGCCGGGGCCGGTGGGGAGGTGTCGGTGGGGGGAGCCCCTTCGGGCACGGGGGTGGTGAGGGCTTCCTGCACCCACCCGATCACCCCTTCGGCGGTGCTGACCGCGACCCAATCCTCCTGGCGCTCGAGCACTTCGAGCACCGTCCCGGCCGCCACGGTGGCCCGGACCTCGGACTCGGTGTTGGGCCGCCGGAAGATCTGGGCCTCGGTCGAGACGGTCACCTGCTCCACCGGCTGGGCCGACACCGCAGCGGGCGAACAGGCCAGGGTGGCCGCGACGAGAAGCAGTAGGACTCGGCTGGACACGAGCTCTCCGGGTGGGGGGAAGGATCCGCTCACCCCCCTGACGCGGAAAACGCCGTCGGAATCGGCTCACGCTTGGGCCGGAGGCCGTCACGCGAGCGTGTACCGGGGCGGCGGCCCGGCGTATCGTTGAACCATGAACCGCACCCTCCTCGACGCCCTCGCCGCCCATCACCGGCTCACCCCCGACGGCGTGGAGGCCATGCTCGACCTCGCCGCCGCCCGCCCCGATCGCGGGGAGATGGAGCGGTTCCTGGGCCGTGTACTCCGCCTCGCCGGCGTGTTGTCCGTGGCCGCCGGCGTGGTGTTCTTCGTGGCGGCGAACTGGTCGGCCTTTCCGGTGTTCGGGCGCTTCGCCGTGGTCCACGGCGCCCTGGCCGTGGCCGTGGGCGTGGCGCTCTGGCGTCCCCCTCCTCGGGCGGAGGGACGATCCGCGTTGCTCCTCGCCTTCATCGTCACCGGGGCCCTCTTCGCGCTCTACGGGCAGACCTACCAGACCGGGGCCGACGTCTACGAGCTGTTCCTCGGGTGGGCGATCTTCGGCAGCGTCTTCGCCCTGGCGGCCCAGTGGAGCGTCGTGTGGGCGGCGTGGCTCCTGGTCCTCGACGCGGCCCTCTGGCTCTTCTGCGGGGCCCGGCCCGAGGCCGGTCTTCTCTGGGTCGCCTTGTCGCCGTGGGCTGGGGGCACCGCCGACCTCCTGCTGCTGCCCCTGGGGGTGAACGTCGCCGTGTGGGCCCTCGCCGACGGGCTCCATGGGACTCCACTGGGGCCCCTCGTGCCCCGCTGGCTGGGACGCTTCGCCCTGGCGTGTGGTGTGATCAGCGGCACGTGGGCCGGGATGATGGTCGTGGTGGGGTCGCGGGCCGCCGGTGGAGGAACGGGGCTGGGCGTTCCGCTTCTCGTGTTCGCGGCGGTGGCGGTGTACACGCTGCGCCGACGCCGCGACGTCTTTCCCCTGGCGGCCATCGACGGAGCCCTGATCCTGCTGAGCACCACCTGGCTCGTGCAGGCCGGCGACTTCGGCGAGATCGGGATGTTCTTCGTGGTGGCCGCCTGGCTGATCGTCGTGTCGACCGTGAGCGGGCGCACCCTCGTGGGCCTGGTCCGACGGTGGGGTGACCCCGAGGCGGGCTCGTGAGCACCTGGGAGCTCGAGGGGGCCATGGCCGAGCGCGGCCTGATTCCGGACGACGCCCCGCCGCTGGCCTTCGGGGCCGAGGGCCGCCCGTGGTTCGTGAGCCTGCTCCTCGGCGCGGCGGGCTGGTTGGCCAGCCTCTTCTCGCTGGCGTTCGCGGCGCTGCTCTTCCGTCCCGACTCCCCGGGGGCCATCGCAGTCCTCGGGATGGTCACGCTCGGCACCGGCTTCGCTCTGTACGCCTCGGACCGCGGCGACACCTTCTTCGAGCAGCTCGCCCTGGCTCTCGCCCTCGCCGGGCAGCTCGCCCTGGTGTATGCCGTCGGCGACGCGAGCGGATCGGGCACCGTCGTTGCGGCGTTCGCCGCCGCCCTGGCGGCGGCCCTCACCGTCGGTCTTCCCAACCCCTTCGCCCGGTCACTCTCGGCCCTGGTGGCCTGTGTGGCGTGGGCGCTGCTCGTGCGACTGGGGTGGTGGGACGGCGAGGCCGGGTCCATCGGGGCGGCGGTCGTGGGGTGGCTGGTCGTCTGGGCGCCCGTGGCCGTGGGGGTCCACCTCCTGATCGCCCGGGAGTCCCGCTGGATGGCCACGCCGGCTCGGCGCATCGCCCGACCCGCGTTGACGGGCCTCCTGGTGGCGCTGTCGTTGGGGACCTGGACGTCGGAGCCCTTCGGGGCCCTGCCGCTCCGGGCGCCGACGGGTGCGGTGCCCATGGACTGGCTCGCCCTGTGGCCGCTGCTCGGTGTCGCGGCGGCGCTGTTCTCCGCCGTGTGCGCATTCCGGCTGCGACATCGGGCCCTGGTGGGCGTGGCCATCGCCGGCGCGCTCCTGCATGCCGTGCACTTCTACTACCTGCTGGGGATCAGCCTGGTGGTGAAGTCGTACCTCATGCTCGCCATCGGCGCGGTGCTCCTCGTCGTCGCCCGCGCCCGGACCGCCCGGATTCCCCACGGCGCGTCGCTGGAGACCGGCCCATGATGTCTCGCCGGCTCACCCGCGGCCTCATCCTCCTCGGCACCGCCCTCGTGCTGTGGGGCGTGGACGCGTCGATCTACCGCAAGGAGCGGGTGATCCGCTCGGGCGAGACCATCTATCTGGCCCTGGCCCCCGTCGACCCCCGCTCCCTGATGCAGGGCGACTACATGGCCCTCCGCTTCCGGTTGGCGGAGAGCATCGAAGCGTGGCGGGACACCGATCCCCGGGCGCGGCGAGCGCCTCTCGCCATCGACGCCCGGGGCGTGGCCTCGTTGGATCCCCGTGGCGACGGGCCCGCCATCGCCTTCCGCGTCCGCGGGGGTCGGGTGTGGCTGGGAACGAACGCGTACTTCTTCGAAGAGGGCACGGGCGACCGCTACGGATCCGCCCGGTTCGGCGAGTTCCGCATCGATCCGGCGACGGGCGAAGCGGTGCTCGTGGGACTCCGGGACGGCGATCTCAACCCCCTGTGACCTCACTCCTCCCGCATGGCCACCATGGGGTCGACGCGCATGGCCCGGCGGGCGGGTAGCCACGAGGCCGTCGCGGCTCCCAGGGCCGAGACCAGCACCACGGTGGCGATGATGCGGGGGTCGGTGGCGGTGATGCCGAAGAGGAGTCCCTCCAGCACCGACGACGAGAGCAGGGCCACGCACCCTCCCACCACGAGTCCGATCCCGGCCAGGGCCGCCGTCTCCCGGGCCACCATGCGCTGGACGCCGGCGGCGCTGGCGCCCAGGGCCAGGCGGATGCCGATTTCCCGGGTGCGCTGCTCCACCATGTGGGCGAGGACGCTGAACACCCCCACCACCGCCAGCAGCAGGGCGAGGGCCCCGAAGGCCACGAACAGGGTGGTGGCGAAGACCCGGTCGCCCAGGGTCTCCAGGAGGACATCGTTGAACGTACGCATGGCGAAGACCGGTGCGGCGGCCTCCAACCCGGCCACCACGCCCCGCACCTCGGAGGCCACGGCCAGGGGATCGTCGTCGCCGGTGCGCACCACGAAGGTCATGGTGGCCGGGGGGTCGTTTTCCCCGAACGGCCAGTAGACGGCGGGTCGCAGGTCACGCTCGGGGCCGAACTCCGGCACGCTTTCCACCACCCCCACCACCTCCCACCCCACCTCGTTCCATTCCGGGAGGATGCGTTTGCCGAGCCACTCGCCGTCGGGGAAGATCGTCTCCGCCAGTCGCTGGCTGATCACCACGACGCCGGCACCGCCCCGCTCCGTGTCTTCGAACAGGCGCCCCCGGATCAGGTCGATGCCCGCCGCGTCGAAGAAGCCCGGCGTGACCCGCCGCACCTCCACGAACGACGCCTCGATCTCCGGGTCGTCGGGCGAAGGGAGGGTGGTGATGTTGTAGCCGCCCTGGAGCGGGGTGCGCTCGCTGATGCCCACCGACGCCACCGCCGGCAGGCGTTGGATGCCCGCCACCGCCTCTTCGAAGAACCGCTGCCGCTCCGGGGCGGAGGTCCAACTGTCGGGAAGCTGGACCATGAAGGTCATGGCCCCGTCGGGGTCGATCCCCATCTCCACCGAGGTCACGTTCCGGAAGCTCTGGACCAGGAGGGCGGCGCCGCTCACCAGGAGCACCGCCAGGGCCACTTCGCCCACCACCAGCATGCGCTGCAGGCGGCTGCCCCGTTCGGCCGATCCCCGTCCGCCGCCCCGGAGCACGTCGTGGATGCGGTGCACGTCGAGGCGAAGGGTGGGGACGAGCCCCACCAGGAGTCCCGTCGCCAGGACCAGCCCCACGGCGGCCGTGAGGACCAGGGGATTCAGCCCGATGGTGGAGGCCCGGGGCAGGTCGCCCCCCCACAGTCCCAGGAGGATCCGGGTGAGGATCTCGGCCAGCGCCACCCCCAGGGCACCGGCCACCACGGCCAGGGCCACGCTCTCGGCGAGATGCTGGATCGTGAGGGTTCCGCGGCCCGCGCCCAACGCCGCGCGCACGGCCGTTTCCCGGGTCCGCTGTTCCCCCCGGACCAGCATGAGGTTGGCCGCGTTGACGCACGCCACCAGGAGCACCACGCCCACGGCGCCCATGAGGAGCCACACCGAGCCCGCGGCCCCGCCCAGGACCGCCTCCTTCAGGGGGACGGCCGTGGCCACCCACCCCTCCTGGTTCGAGGGGAATCGTTCGCCGATGCCGTCGGTGATGCCCGTGAGTTCCTCCGCCGCGGTTTCGGGTGTGAAGCCCGGCGCCAGACGTCCGATGGTGGGGAGGGAGCGGCTGCCCCGGTTGTCGTCGGAGAGGGCCCCTTCGTCCCATGCGAAGGGCACGAGAAACTGGGGATCGCCCACGAACCAGAAGCTTTCCGGAAGGAGCCCGATGACCTGATGGGGCACGCCGTCGATCCGCACCTCGCGCCCCACGATCTCCGGGTCTCCCGCGAACCGGCTCTGCCAGGCTCCGTGGGTGATGACGAGGGTGCGTTCGGAGCCCTGGCGGTCGGCATCGGGGTCGAAGTCCCGTCCCCGTGCGGGCTCCACACCCAGGACCTGGAGGAAGTTGGCCGTGACCCCCAGCGCCCGGGCCCGGTCGGCGGGCCCGTCGTCGGTGAGGGTCACGGAGCGCACCGAATAGCCGGCCAGGCCCGTGAGGGACGTGGTGGCCGCCCGCACGTCGAGGTAGTTCGGGATCGAAAACGGCCCGGATCCGCCGCTGGCCTCGAACCGGTTGTTCACCCGGACCAGACGATCTGCGTCGGCCCACGGCAGCGGCCGGAGCAGGGCGCCGTGGAGAACGCTGAACATGGCCACCGTGGCGCCGATCCCCAGGGCCAGGGTGAGGATCACCGTGGCGGCGTATCCCGGTGTGCGGCGCATCATCCGCGCCGTCGTGCGCGCACTTCTCACGGTCTCGTCGAACATTCCCACCACCCTCCCCTGTCGTACCCGTCGTCGTTCGATGCGCTCACACTCGGCGAGCGCCGCGTCGAAATCCCCGAACCGCCGATGGACGTCCCGTTCGGCGTCGGCTCGGGTCCAGCCCTCCCCCACGAGGCGATCGATGCGCTCGTCGAGGTGGAACCGGAGTTCCCGTTCGTTCTCGTCCCGCGTGCGGTGTCCCAGTCCCAGCAACCGCCCCAGCCACCCCCCTCCGCTCATCCCCCCAGCGCCTCCGCCGCATCCGTGAGTCCCAGCAGGCGCGACACCACGCCCGCGTGTGATTTCCAGCGGGCGATCTCGCCCCGCAGTTCCGCCCGCCCGGCTTCGGTGAGGGAGTAGATGCGGGCCGGTCGGCCCGACGGGGCCTCGTCCCACACGTCGTCCACGAAGCCCGCGTTGCGCAGGCGATGGAGGGCCGGGTACAGAGCCCCCTCCTTGATGTCCAGGGCGTCGCCGGAGCGGCGCTCGATCCATTCCGCCACGCCGAGGCCGTGGAGAGGCCCGTCGGCCAGGGCCTGGAGGATCAGGAGGTTCAGGGTTCCGTAGATCGATCCGGAAGGAACGCGGGTCATGGCTCGTCCAGGGGCCGAGGGACAGAAGGTCCGAACCTCGGCAGGTTAGTACACTAAGCTGTCTAGGGCCATAGACAGCTTAGGTCTCCGAAGGGTTGCATCGGGAATCCCGCGGGCCGCCTCCTCTCAGACGCGGCCCGCCCGGTCGGCGGCCACGAAGACCCAATCCGACAGGAACCGATCGCTGAAGCCCGGCATCCAGTCGTGGGTGAAGACCCGTCCGTGGTGGGCGAAGAGCGGGTCGGGCCCGGGCATGCTCCGGTGCCCCGCGGCGTCGGGAATCTGGTGCACCCGCACCCCCACCAGGCCGAGCCCCCCGGCGGCGGCCTCGTCGATGGCGACTTGCACGTGTCGGAAGAGGTGGGTCTCGGCGCCCACGAGCACGGCCACCACGTCGACGTCGGCGAGTTCGCCCCGCACCCACGCGGCCACGCCCTCGGGGCCGCCCTTCTGCACCGACGCCCAGGTGAAGTCGTCGCAGAAGCCCCGGGACCCCCGGTCGGGCCCGTCCCAGATCTGCCGGAGGAGGTCGGCCCGGGAGGCGTCCAACGTGCGGTCGAAGGCGAAGAAGACGTTCATGGGCGCGAAGCTAGGGGCCGCCCGGCGCTCGGGGCAATCGCCGCCCCCCTCGTGATCCCGGAGCGGCGGAACCGCCGCGTCTTGAAGCAGAACGTGTCCCGGAACCCTGGAGGATGTCGTGAACGTGAGCCGCCTGCCCATCGGGTCCCTCGTGGCGTTGGTCATCGCCTGCATCGCGGGCGGGTGCGGGGGGCCGGAGGCCTCCCCGGGACCCTGCGACCCGCTGACCGCCGCCACGGGGTGTGAAGGTGTCCAGGCCGAGACCCTCATCTGCAATCCATCGGATCCGGTCGGGCAGGCCAGGGCCGGGTTCTGCGTGTATGCGGGTTTCGGCAGCGGGGCCATCGCGGACTCCTGGGATTACGGGATCCGGATCGGTCCGGGCGCCGCCGGACAGGTCACGGTGACCTCGGGCTGGCCGACCCGGACCTTCGTCCGCCGGTTCGATCTCGACGAGTCGGACCTCGACGGCCTCTGGCGTCTCCACGAGCTGATGGGGCTGGACGGCACGGAGCCCGAAGGGCCGGTCTACGTCGGTGGAAGCGCGGTGCGGTTGGCGGTGGTGGTGGAAGGGGTGCCCACGACCCTCGGTGCCTGGTTGGACGAGGCGGCGGAGGGGCGCAAGCAGCGGCTGGCGCGCCAGGCCCAGGCCCTGGTGCCGCCTGCGGTGTGGGACGAGTTGCGCGCGGCCACCGGGGTGCAGAGGATCGGCCGACAGTAGGGCTCACCCCTCCGCCCGCAGCGCCTGGCTGGCCTGGATCTTCAGGATGCGTCGCGTGGGCACCAGGCAGGAGCCCACGCCCACGGCCGAAACCACGGCCACGGCGAGGCCGATGGTGGCGAGCACGGTCCCCAGGGCCGCCCCGGCGCCCGTGCCCACGCCGAGCTGGAGGGTGATGTAGGTCGCCAGGGGCGCGCCCAGGAGCGCGCCCAGGCCGATCTGGATCAGGGAGCGGCGCAGGATCGACAGGACCAGGTCGGCCCGGGGTGCACCCAGGGCTCCCCGGATCCCGATCTCCCGGGTGCGTTCCGAGATGGCGAACGAGACGATGGCGTGGATCCCCGACGAGGCGAGGGTCACCAGAACCAGGACCAGGAGTGCCATGCCTCCGGCGACGCCCATGGCCAGGTACCAGTCCCCCTGGCGCACCCGCACCAGCTCCACCGGGGCGCCGATCACGGCGTCCGGCGCCGTTTCGGCCACCAGCGCCCGGAGCCGCGAGGCGGCTTCGGACGGGGGGCCGGCGACGTGGATGCCGAGCTGCAGGGGGTGGATCGTGCCCGGTGCCGCGGGGAGGTAGAGGGCCGGGCCGCCGTTGGGGCTGACCATGTTGGTGCCCAGGTGTCCCACCACGCCCACCACCTCGAGCCACTGCGATCCGGTGCTTCCGCCCCGATCGACGACGCGGATCCGGCGTCCCAGGGGATCGCTCTCGCCGAAGAATCGCTGGGCCAGGACGGTGTTGACGACGGCCGACGAGACGACGCCTTCCACGTCGGCGGCGTCGAAGCCCCGTCCCTGGAGCACGGGGGCGTCCAGGGCCCGGAAGAAGTCCACGTCCACCCGGGCGGTGCGGACCCAGACCCCGTCCCGGCGGCTCTCGTCCCCCTCGACCTGGACGGGACGGGCGGTGTGCTCCATCCGAGGCAGGGCATCGGCTACGGCGACGCTCCGCACGCCCGGTTCGTCCAGGAGGCGGTCCACCACGGTCCGTTGAGTGGTCGCCAGGCGCTGGGCGAAGAGCGCCCGGTCCGAGCCCTCTTCGCCGGCCATGCCGGTCACGGGCATGCGGAGTTCCAGGGCCAGGTATTCCTCGGCGGGAATGCCGGCCAGGTCCCGGGCCACGAGGCGGTCGTTCATGCCCCGGGCCAGGGCAAAGGCGATGGAGACCACCGTGACGGAGAGGGCGACGTCGGCCACGATGAGCCCGGCGGTGACCCGGCCGAAGCGCACGTTGGAGCCCCCGCCTCCGGCCTGCTTCAGAGTTCCCTGGATGTCGCGTCCCGTGAGCCGGAGGGCCGGGATCACTCCGGCCACGGTGGCGGCGACGATCGCCAGTCCCAGGGCCCGCATGGCGGACCGGGGCGTCAGGCCCAGGTCGAGCCAGTACGGTAGGTCGGCGCCCCCGGCCAGAAGCCCGAAGTCCAGGGCGCCCAGGATCCGGTCCACCGCCACGACCCCGAGGCCGGCGGCCAGGACCGCCAACACCAGGGTCTCCACGAAGATCTGCGACACGATCCGGATCCGGCCCGCGCCCAGGGCCGTGCGCACCGCGAGCTCCCGAAACCGCACGGCGGTGCGGGCGAAGATCAGCATGGCCACGTTGCCCGCCGCCACCATCAGGAGCACCAGCGCCAGGATCCGGAAGAACGCGAAGCCCTCCACCGCCTCCAGGCCCCCCCGGGGGACCCCGATGGTGAACATGCCGAAGGGCACGATCTCGGGCTGGAGGCGGTTGCGGACCTCGGAGGGGTCGGGAAGAGGGGCCCGCCCCACCCGGGTGATCTCCGACTGGGCGGCGTCGGGGCCCACCCCGTCGGCCAGGCGAACGAAGACCCCCATGGGGCTCTCGGCGGTGCCCGGGAGGACGTCGTCGCGGTGGGGAAGCCAGAGCTGCTGGGCCATGGGAAAGCGAAACCCGTCGGGCATGACGCCCACCACGGTGTGGGGTTCGCCGGCGACGCGCACCGTGCGCCCCACGATGCCGGGGTCGGCGCCGAACCGGGCGCTCCACAGGTCGTAGCCGAGCACGGCCACGGCGGGAGCTCCCGCCGCCTCGTCGGCCGCCCCCAGGGTCCGGCCCAGGAGTGCCGGGCGCCGCAGGATCTCGAACGCCGAAGCCGTGACCACGGCCGCGGGCACGGCGGCGGCCTGGCCCTCGGCGTCGATCTGCACCGAGAGGGTCCGGAACCCCCCCACGGCCGAGACGCCGGACAGCTCCGCGGACCAGAACTCCAGGTCGGCGGTGGTGGGCAGGGCCGTATGAGCCATGACCGGGTCCCAGAACCGGACGGCGCGAACCCGGTTGGCCGGGTCTTCCGGAAGGGGCCGCTCGATGGCGTCGGCCAAGTGGGTGGGGGCCAGGCCCACGGGGATCCCCACGGCCAGGGCGAAGGCCGCCACCAGGGTGAGGCCCGGGTGCTTGACCAGCATGCGGAGGCCCAGCCGCACGTCGATCCACGAAAACCGGAGGTGGTCGAGCCAGGCGAGTCCCCGGGCCCGCCGGGCGCTCTCCCGGTGGGCTTCCTCGTGGCCGAACTCCAGGTGGGCGCGACGACGGGCCTCGGGACGGGGGACTCCCTGTCGCACGAGATGGTCGGTTCGCATGTCGATGTGCGCGCGGAACTCCTCCCGCATCTCCCGCTCGAACTCGGTGCGTCGGGTGACGCCCCGACCCAGGGAACGGAGCCGGGCCAACATTCTGGCGATCCAGGAGCTCACGTCAGGCCTCCTGCGGCGTGGCGGCGAGGACCGTGGACATGGCCACGGACAGCCGTTCCCACTTCTCCCGCTCCACGCCCAGCCGGCGGGCTCCGGCCCGGGTGAGACGATAGAACTTCGCCCGCCGGTTGTTGTCGGATCGGCCCCACTCGCTCTCGATGAGTCCGTCGTGCTGAAGACGGTAGAGGGCGGGATAGAGGGCTCCCTGTTGGATCTGGAGCGCCCCCTCGGAGATCTCCTGAATCCGCAACAGCACGCCGTATCCGTGCACGTCTCCCAGGGAGACCGCCTTGAGGACGAGGAGGTCGAGGGTTCCGGGGAGGATGTCGGCGGATTCGGGCATGGCGTCTCCTAGATGATTTAGGAGACGGTCGCGGGTCTTTCCTAACCTGTCAAGGAGAGAGGGCGTCCAACGCCTCCCGGAGCCGCCGGGCCGACGTTTCCAGCGACACCTGCAGGTAGTCGGCGGCCTCGTCGGGCCTTCGCTGGATCGGCCCCTCGTCTTCCGGCTCGATGCGAAGGTCCACCAGCACGGGGCCCGGCGCGCGGAGCAACTCCGGGAGGGCCGCCTCGAAGCGGTCGGCGTCGTCGAACCCCACGGCTACGGGGAAGCCCGACGCCCGGGCCATTCCTGCGAAGTCCAGCCCGGGTCCGCCGGGCAGGGGCTGGTTGCCCGTGATCTCGTAGGTGCCGTTGTTGACGACCACGAGGACCAGGTTGTGGGCCCCGACGCCGGCGGCGGTGACCAGGGTGCCCAGGGTCATGAGCATGCTCCCGTCGCCGTTCAGGCAGATGACCCGTCGGTCGGGGCGGGCCAGCGCGATGCCCAGGGCGAAGTCGGCCGTGTGGCCCATGGCGCTGTCGGCCGAGGCGAAGTCCAGGGGGTGGCGGCTCAAGCGTCCCCAGGGGCGCACCACCGACATCGACGTCACCACGACCTCGTCGGTGCGGTGGCGGACCAGGGCGTCCAGAGCGGCGCTCTTCTTCACGGCGTGCCCCCCGACCTGGAGATGAGGAGGACCGCCGGCCGACGTTCCACCTCGGCGGTGTGCCGGATCCGGTCGACGTCGTCGGGCGATTCGTAGAGGCGGTAGGGGACGCCCCAGGCTCGCAGGGTGGGTTCGGTGAGAAGGGCCGTGGAGTCCACGTCGGTCCGGACCAGCCACGACCGGTCGGGCGGTTCGGAACCCGTCCATCCGGCGCCACGCATGCCCGCCAGCCCCCGGTAGGTGACCACGGTGACCAGGGGTACCCCCATGCGTACGGCGACGCCCCGGAAGGAGTCGCCGCTCTCCAGGAGTCCCGTGTTCTGGATCACCACCACCGGGGTTCGACCCCCGACCCACAATCCCGCCGCCACGGCGAAGGCCTCGCCTTCCCGAGTCACGGGGATCCAGCGGGTGTCGGAGTGGGCGTCGAACCGGGCCATGAGGGGCGCCGTGACGGAGTCGGGGAGCCCCACGGCGTGGGTCACTCCCGCCTGGAGCAGGCGCTCGAAGACCGCGTCACCCACGGTGCTCACCGATCCACCAGCGCCGCCACCGCCAGATCGGCCGTCACGTTGGAGCCCGTGATGAACATGTCGGGCACGATGTCCAGGGCGATGAGGATGCCGATGCCTTCCAGGGGAAGTCCGAAGGCCTGGTAGAGGGGCGCCATGACGAACAGGCCCCCGCTGGGAATCCCCGGAGAGTAGAACGAGAGCGCGGCGATCCCGGCCACCACGGCGGCCGTCTCGGCCAGCCCCAGCTCCACCCCGAAGAGGGCGGCGATGAAAAACGTGCCCGTGATGCGCACCACCGGCGAGGCGTACTTGAAGAGGGAGACGGCCGCGGGAAGGGCCAGGCCCGCCACCTCGGGCCGGATGCCCAGGGTCCTTTCGGCCTCTTCCATCATCACCGGCAGCGTGGCCAGCGACGACCGGGTGCTGAAGCCCACGGCCTGGGCCGGGGCCGCGCCCCGGGCGAAGCGGCGCAGCGAGACCCGGCTGAAAGCCGCCGTGATGGGGTAGAGCAGCAGGGTCGCCAGCACGACCAGGAGGGCCGTGGTGGCCACGAATCCGGCCACGGCGCCCACCAGCGATGCGCCGGTCCGGGCGGCCAGCGACAGGGCCAGGGCGAAGACTCCGACGGGGGCCGCGGCGAGAATCCACTCGATGACCACGAACATGGCGTCGCCCACGGCCCGGGCACCGGCCACGATCCGGTTCCGGTCGTCGGTGGCGATGCGTCCGGCGGCGAGCCCGAAGATCACGCTGAAGAGCACCAGGGGAAGGATGGCGCCGTCGGCGGCGGCCGCCACGGGGTTGGACGGCAGGAGGTCCACGAACCAGTCCCGGAAGGGCGGCAGGGTCACCTCCGACGTGGCCGTCTCGGTGATGAAGTCCGACGCCCGGGCCGAGGTGCCGCCCAGGAGTCCCAGGAGCGGCCGGGCCAGGAGACCCCCGATGAGCGACGACACCCCCACCAGCCCCACGAACCACCCCACGGCGCTCCCCCCCACCCGAGCCACTGCCCCGGTCCGGGCCGACGCCACGCCGGCCACCAGGAGCGAAACCAGGAGGGGCACCACCGTCATGCGGATGGCGTTGACCCAGAGCGCCCCCACCGGCTCCACCCAGGCCACCAGGGCGGCCCCGGCGCCGGCGTCGGCCGGCGCCAGGATCACCCCGAGGGCGAGGCCCGCCACCAGGCCTATCAGGACCCGCGCGGCCAGCGTCACGGGGTCACGGACCGGATCCGGAGTCCCATGGAACGGTGCGACTACAGGAAGCTACGCGACCACGGCTCGTAGGTGATCTCGGGATCCGAGAAGATGGACGGTTTGTCCGTCGTGCGGACGCCCGGTTCGTGGGGGAAGGGCGTGATGCTCTGCTGGAAGGTGAAGGCGTTGTTGGGATCGTACTTCTGCTTCACGAAGAGCAGGCTGTTGTACCACTCGCCCCAGTAGATGTAGCGGAAGTCGGCCATGCCGCGCTGAGGATAGTTCTGGTATTTGTGCCCGTTCATGAGCGGGTCGAGGATGGCCATGAACCCGTCCAGCCACTTCTTCGCTTCGTCGTAGTCGGTGAAGTCGGTCCCCTCCTGGAAGAAGCTGTCCAGGTAGATGTCCATGTAGGTGTTGCGGTGGACGAAGGCGCAGTCGTCTTCGGCGACGGCATTGATGGCGCCGCCGTAGGGCTCGATGAAGACGATGCTGTAGGGGTTGGTGGCCTCCACGTTGGTGGCGAAGTACTCGAACACCCGGGTCCAGTCGTCGAGGGAGATCATCTCGTCGACGTACCCGCAGTCCTTGATCTCGTAGGTGACGTCGGCGGGGGTGGGCACACCAGGCAGGCTGTTCAGCAGGACCGGGTCGAGCTGGGGATAGGACTCGGTCTGGTCGAAGATGAGCTTCGGGTTGCCCACGTCCCGGAGTTCCTGGATCGCCTCCATGCCCTTCTCCCGGCCCTCGGTGCAGATGCCGGCCATGAGGACGATGGGCTCGTGGTCGGCGTTGGTCGTGAGGGCCGACATGTACCCGATGCTGCCGTACGGGCTGTCCTTCATGTACGACGCCTGCATCTTCTCCAGGGCCCGCGGGGCGTCGTCTCGGTCCCAGGTGAGCACGAATCCCCACATCTCGGGCATGTAGACCAGCTTCAGCGTGACCTGCAGCAACACGCCGAAGTTGTTGCCGGTTCCGCCGCGAACGGCCCAGAACAGATCGGGGTTCTTGTCGCGGCTCGCCTCGACGATGCGGCCGTCCCAGAGCATCACCCGCCCCGAGACCATGCGGTCGAGCATCATCCCGAACATGCGCGACGTGAACCCGAAGCCGCCTCCCTGGATGAAGCCGCCCACCCCCACGTCTCCGCAGCCGCCGGTGGGCACGTGCACCCCGTACATCTCGAAGCTGCCGTTGAGATGGTCGAAGGTCGATCCCACGCCGACGTGGGCCACCATGCGCTCCATGTCCACCACGACCTCGTTCAGCGCCGAGAGGTCGAGGACCACGGCGTCGTTGACGGAAAAGCCTGCGGTGGAGTGTCCCCCGGACCGGCAGGTGAACACCCAGTCCTGCTCGTGGATGCACTTCATGGCCAGCCACACGTCCTCGGCGGTCGTGCAGTAGATCACGAGCAAGGGGTCGGAGGAGTACGGGGAGATGCCCTGGCCCTGACGCGCCTTGGGGTAGTCCGGCATGCCCGGAAGCACGCATTGCCCCTTGATGGAGGCGTCGAACGCGGCGAGGTCGCCCCGGGCCATGCCGAGTTCGGCGAAGACCCGATCTTCGACCTTGGGCCAATGCGTGTCGCGGTGAGCCGCCTGTCGCATCCGCCGCCAGTTGATGTTCGCCGCCATGGTCCGTCTCCGGGTTTCAGGAAGAGGTGTACGGAATGCTCAGGGCGCCTTCCACGAAGCAACTGAGGGCGTCCGCGTCCCAGGCGCCCATCCAGAAGTCGATTCTCCAGGTCGCCGACGCCGACGTGGCGAGGGTGCCCCCCAGAACCCCGTCGGGGTCGTCGACCGAGGCGGCCGATCCGGTGAGGGGGAAGCCGAAACGTTCGATGACGGCGCGCACCAGGAGCCGGCGGTCCTTGGGATGCTCGATGGCGTAGGTCAGCTCGGCGATCCTCCCCCGGAGAATCGCGCGCTTCGCCTCGTGTTTCTTCTTGTTCTTCTTCTCCAGCGCCTTCAGGTCCTTCTCCAGCGCCGCTCGCCGGTCCACGGCCGCCTGGAGGAAGTCCCAGAGGCCCGTGGCCCGCCCCACCGTCTCCGGCTCGAGGGCCAGCCCCCGGGCGCCCTTCTCGACCAGAACGTCCTCGTCCAGCTTCCAGGCCGGGAGATCGGGCTTGTCCGGATCCAGGGGCACGTTTCGATCGATGACGAGCGACGGTGACGAGGACTCGATGCGGATGTGAAACGGCGTGATGGGTTCGTAGCCCGGGAGCGTGAGCGCCCAGTTGCGGTTTTCCAGGACCGGCTCGTCGAGCAGGTCGAAGGTGGCCCCCTCGAGTTCCGGAATGGGTCGGGGGTCGCCCTTCCCCACCTGCTGGGCCTTGCGGATGAAAACGCCGTGGGGTGGGCCGTGGGAGCGGGCCGGACTGTCGGGTGAGGGCTGCATGTAGATCACCCGGTTGAGATCCGGCTCGTCTCCGAACGCGAAGGTGTATCCGCTGACTCCCCGCCGTTCATCGTAGGGGTCCGGATCGGTGGGCTGGCGGATCATGCACCAGCCGTCGAACTCCAGGATCAGGCTGACCGGGGCGTCACTCATCGGTGGTTGCCAAGCCCGCGGTACGCTGGAGGTTCAGGCGGGAGCGCCAGAGGGTCTCGTAGACCTGGGTGAGCCGGTCGCCCAGGGGGGCGAGCACCTTCACCCCCAATTGGGACAACTGACTGAGTTCCTGCGCCATTTCCACCATGGCGTCGTATCGCATGGAGAGCAGTTGGAAGGCCGCGTCGCGGTGAGGAAGGAAGCGGACTCCCGGCGGGATGACGAAGCTCGGCCCCGCCGTCTCGGGTCCGTCCTCGCGAGCCGGCAACAGGGTCAGGCATTCGGCCAGGGGGCGAATGACGGTGGTCATCATGGGGAAGAACGAGGCCTGCTGAAGCGCGTCGAGATCGCGCTCGGACTCGTCGGTGTGGGCGAAGTACCGCATCAGCGAGAGGAGCAGGGTCTCGTAGCAGGCGTCGAAGAGCGCCATGACCTTTCGGGTCACCGGATGCGTCACGCGGCCCTCTGCCGGTCCGTCGAGGGTAGGATTCGCCAGGACGGGCCGGGCTTGCTCGGCGCCGACGCCCGCGGGCCCCATGTCCTCCAGAATGTCCATGAAGAGCTGGAAGTGGCTGGGCTGGGCATCCGGGCCTTCGGTCGGTCCGCCGTGTTCCTTCGCGCCCTCACCCTCCTCCCGGATCTGGTCGACCACCTCCAGCGCCGAGGCCCGATCGATCACCGCGCGCATGGCCACGTTGTAGGCCGGCTTCTTCGCCATGGCGCTGGGATCGATGCCCCGGATCGCGCCCGGGAAGATGTCGGGCGTGGTGAACTGGGCCTCGGGCGGCCCGATGAAGAGGCGGTCCTCGGGGAGCTCCTGGATCAGCTCGGCGACCTCGTCGTAGAGCTGGGCGATGAGGTCGAAGCGCGCCGGGTCGAAGACGCCGTTGGTGTGTTCGGCCAGCGTCTTCCATGCCTCCGAATCCGGAAGGAGCTTCTCCGGCATCTCGATCAGTGCGAACCGCACCATGGTCGGCAGGCTGAAGGGCTCCAGCGTGAGCTCCTGGGAGAGCCCCCCGTACGACACGGAAAACGGGAACGCCCGGCGATTCAGGGTCGGGGCCTCGCCGATGGCCGTGAGGAGGTTCAGCACGAGGCCGAGATGCTCCATTTCCTCGCGCGCGACCAGCATGATGTGCCCACGCCACGGCCGCATCGCCTCGAGCTGCGCCCACGAAACGCCGCCTTCCTCGTGGGTCTTCTTCATGGTCACGGCGGCGAAGATGTACTGGCACATGACCCCGTGCTCGAGTTCGGCGGCCTGTTCGAGCAGGGAGACGAGCCGGGCGCGACGCCGCATGAACACCGCGTCGCTCATGGGGGCGTTCACGAGGGGGCTCCGTCGATGAGGGTTCGCACGCGACCCACGAAGGGATGGTGCGTCTCGGGCAGTCGGGTCAGCGCCGCCTCCAACTCGTCGCGGGCGTCCCGGGTCCCGCCCGCGCTGGGCCCGTGTCGGGCGAGGTCGGCGAGAAGGTCCACCTCGTACAACAGGGCGCCCTGTCGGCGCGCCAGGGCCAGACCGCGGGCGGCGCGCTCCTGCGCCTCATCCGAGGACGGTCCGTGGCGGCGCCTCGCGACCTGGGCGCCGAGACGGTGGGTCTCTGCGGCACTCCACATCTCGCCGGTCTCTTCCGTGAGCCGGCAGATGTCGAGGTAGGAGGCTTCGGCGTCGTCGAGCTGATCGAGTGTGAGTTGGACGGCGAGAAGTCGGCTCTCGAGATAGGGACGCATCAGGCGGGCTCCGGTCATGTTCCAGATCTCCAGTCCCTGACGAACCATGTCGAGGCCCCGCTCCGGGTCTCCGCCTTCCGAGGTCGCCCAGCCGGACCACACCAGGCCCTGGGCGAGCCAGTTGGGGAATCCCAGCTCCTGGGACTCGGCGATCATGGGCGCGCACACCTGAGACAGGGTCTCGAGGTCGTAGAGATGGATCAGGGCGATGCAGTAGCCCGTCTGCACCCAGGTCCGGGTGAAGGCGTGGTCGCCGAGTTCCGTCAGGCGCAGGGCCTCCTGGTAGAGACGTCGGGTTTCGTCGCCGCGCCCCTGGACGGCCCGGGCCATCATGAGATGCACGGCCGCCGTCGGGCCGGCCAGCTTGTTGTAGATGAGCTTGTGGTGGGCGTGCAGATCGGAATCGTACGCGTCCAGGGTCCGGGTCAGATGGTCCACCGCCTCGGTGAAGCGACCCATGTACAGCGACGACGTGCCCCGGTCGTGCAGAGCCTCGACCATCAGGTCGTTGCTCCCCGAGGCGCGAGCGACCTCCTCGTTGGAAACGGCCAGTTGGTAGGCCAGCTCGAACTCCCCGCGCACCAGGTGATAGGTGAACACCCCGACCAGGGTGGGGAAGGTCTCGGCCGATCCCCCCAGCACCTCGCAGAGCGCGTGGGCACGACGGTAGGCCGCTCCGACCTCGTCGGACGCCCATCCCTGGGTGAAGGTGAGGGGGACGGCGCGCAGGACCTGCAGACTCAGCTCCCGTGCCGGATCGGGTTGCCCGATGCGCCCCACCGCTTCGAGACCCGCCGTGAAATGCTGGATCGCCTCGGGGTAGGCGGTGGTAGCCAGGGCGTTCTGGCCCGCCTGGAGCCAGTAGTCGGCTTCTCGATCCGGGGCTCCGGCCCGGCCGTAGTGGTGCGCCATGATCTCGGGCGCCACGTCGATGCCACTGCCCTCCAGGACTCCGGCGATCCGTTGGTGCAGCCCCGTCCGGGTGCTGCGCAGCAGCGAGTTGTAGGCCGCCTCGTGGACCAGGGCGTGCCGGAACGAGTACCGACGGTCGCCCAGGCCGTGCTCCCTCTCGATGAGCTGGGAATCCCGGAGCCTCTCCAGGGCGCGATCGACGCTCTCCGGTGGCACGTCCGCGACCTCCCGCACGAGCTCCGCACTGAACTCACGGCCGACGCAGGCGGCGATCTGCGCCACACCCTTCGCGGCCCCCTGACGGTCGAGTCGGGCCAGCAGCGAGTCGTGCAGCGTTTCGGGGATCGAGGTCGGGTCGTGCTCGCCGTTCGCTGCGGGCGCCCCGGCCTCGAGAACCGTCTTGGTCAATTCCTCGACGAAGAGCGGTACGCCGTCCGTCCGGTCGACGATCATCCGGATCATGGCGGCATCGAGGCCGCGATCCCGGCAGAGCTCGGAGACGATCTCTTCGGCGCTGCCCGGGGGCAGGCGCCCCAGTTCGATCCGGACGTGGCCGCTGGTGGGCCAGGGCGGTTCGAAGACCGGGCGATAGGTGACCACGAGCAGGACCCGTTCCCCCTGCAGCTCGGTGAGGCAGCGGGCGAGAAGCTCGTTCGTCGAGGGGTCGGACCAGTGAAGATCCTCGACGGTGAGCAACAGCGGCGCCGTGGTGGATCGGTGGCGCGCCTGGGCCACGATCCCCCGGAGCACCGCCTCCTTCTCCTGAATGGGCTCCAGCCCCGACGGGGCGATGTCGTCGGTGAGGGGGATCCCGAGGAGCTTGGCGAAGGTGGGCAGATTCGCCTCGCCGTCGAGTCCTCCCTCTTCCAGCACCTCGGCCAGGCGCGCGAGCCGGACCGCCGGCGGCGCCTGGGGCTCGATTCCCGCCGATTCGAGATTCCGCACCACCGGCCAGAAGGCGCTTCCCGAGTGATAGGGTGAACACGACAGGACCTGCTCCACCCAGCCTCGCTCCCGAAGGTCGTCGCGAAGCCACTGCAGGAGCCGGGATTTGCCGATGCCGGCTTCGCCCAGGAGGTGCACGACCTGGAGGGTGCCGGCCTCGGCGGTCCGGGAGGCCTGATCGAGGATCGCCACTTCCATGCCCCGGCCCACGAGGGGCAGGATCCGCCCTCCGCGCAGCGCCCGGTAGCGACTCGCGAGGCGGGACTCTCCCACGACCTCCCAGACCCGCACGGGCTCGGACAGCCCCTTCACCGGGGTGGGGCCCCGGTCGGTCAGTTCGAACAGGTCGCCCACCACCCTGCGCGTGGTATCGCTGATGACCACGGCGCCCGGTGTGGCGAGGCCCTCCAGCCGAGCGGCGAGGTTGGGCGTCGTGCCCACCACCGAACGCTCCCGGTAGTCTTCGCTCTCCACCAGGTCGCCGATCACGACCGGACCGGTGGCGATGCCCACACGAGCCTCCAGGGGCTGGTCGGCGAGCGCCTCGATCCGACCGACCTCGTCGACGAGGTCCAACGCCGTCCGGACGGCGCGCTCGGCGTCGTTCTCCCGGGCCACGGGCCAGCCGAAGTACACCATGGCGCCATCGCCCAGGTACTTGGCGACGTGCCCGCCGTAGCGGGACACACATCGCTCCACGGCCTCGGTGTAGCGACGGAGGACGGCGCGGAGGTCCTCCGGGTCCAGACGCGTGGACAGATCCGTGAACCCCACCACGTCGGCGAAGAGCACCGTGATCTGGCGGCGTTCCGGGGCGGAGGCCGGCTCACCCGTGGCGGCGTCGTCTCCGGGGGCCTCCGGGGGAGCCCCGATGTGCCGCTGCACCCGGAGAATCCGTTTTCGGTCGCCGAGGGAGAGCCCCATCTCCCGCAGGTCTTCGTCGGTGAGTTCCCCGAATACGTCCAGATCGACGCCGTGTTCGGCGAAGGTCTCGATCAGAGCGTCGAGGTCATGCGCCCGTAGCAGCCGGGAGAGATCGCTCACGGCGCGACGGGGAATCGTGCGACCAGGGTGGACTCGAAATCGTGCAAGGATACTCCGGGGGGGCGGATCACGATGGCTTCGAGATCACCCATTATGAAACGTGGGGCCTGCTTTCGCGAGACAAACCGTCGACGACGTAACGACCGGCTTGCCCGCCGCTTCGGCCGATCCCTACGATCGAGCGCGCGCCCGAGTCGTTTCCGTTCCGCCCAGGACGAGGAGTCCACGCCATGTGCACCACGATGATCCTCACCAAGCAGGCCACCGCCGACGGGTCGATGATGGTCACCCACTCCGACGACGACGAGATGGCCGATCAGCGGGTGGTGCGGGTGCCCGCCATGGATCATCCCGAGGGCGCGATGCGCCCGGTGTTTCCGCAGGTCGCGATCTACCCGCGCATGGTGACGGACACCCGGGGCCCCGCCTACGACACGGGCGGCGAGCCCACGCGGCCCATCGGCTTCATTCCCCAGGTACCCCACACGTACGCGTACTTCGACGGCAACTACGGAATCGTCAACGAGCACAACCTGATGATGGGGGAGTGCACGGACGGCGCGAAGTACGTCGTGTCGGATCCCGTCACCGAGGAGGACGCGGAGAAGAGCGGGGGGCCCATGCGCATCTTCTACAGCTCCGAGCTGTCGCGGGTGGCGCTGGAGCGATGCACGACGGCCCGGGAAGCCATCGAACTCATGGGACACCTCATCGAGACGTACGGCTTCTACTCCACGGGAGAGACGCTCCTGGTGGGGGATCCGGACGAGGCGTGGGTCTTCGAGATGTGCTCCCTGCCCGACGCCCGGTACCACTCGGCCTGGGTCGCCCAACGCGTCCCCGACGGTGAGGTGTTCGTGGCGGCGAACCAGTTCCGAATCCGCGAAATCGATCCGGACGACCCCGACCAGATGCACTCGAAGTTCCTGTTCCCCGGGGCGGAGAGGGTGGGCTGGTGGACCCCCGAGGCCGGGCCCCTCGACTGGCTCGAGACGGTGAGCACCGGCGAGTACCGGCACCCCTACTACTCCCTCCGGCGCGTCTGGCGGGTCATGGACCGGGTGAACCCCGACCTCGGTCTGTCGCCGTGGGTCGAAGGGGGCTACACGAAGGCCTACCCGTTCTCGATTCCACCGAAGGCTCCCCTCACGCGGGAGCAGGTGTTCGGCCTCTATCGCGATCACTACGAGGGCACCGAGTTCGACATGACGCGCGGGGTCGCCGCGGGTCCGTTCGGGGATCCCCACCGGTTCTGCGGGGCCTACGACTCCAACTCCACCGACCTCTCCAAGGGGCCCCAGCCCATGGGTGCATGGGAGCGCCCCATCTCGGTCTTCTATCAGGGCTACACCTTCGTGAACCAGGTCCGGCCGTCCGCTCCCGACGCGACCCGAGGCGTCATGTGGCTGGGCCCCGACGTCTCGTACACGACCTGCTTCTCGCCCTTCCCCACCGCCTCGGACTCCCTCCCCTGGTCCTACCAGACGGGCAGTCCCGCCAAGCTGGATCGGGAGGCCGCCTGGTGGGCGTTCGACTTCGTGGGCAACTGGAGCCGGCTCAACTTCCGGCGCATGACCGAGGTCGACATCCGGCCGCTCCAGTCCCGGCTGGAGGCGCGGGGCGCCCAGCGGCTCGCCGAGTGGGACGAGATCGCGAAGGACGGGGGGGACGACGCGCACGCCTCGGTGGCCGAGGGGGCCCGGGCCCACGCCGACGAGGTGGTGGCGGCCTGGTGGGACCTGGCCGATCGCCTCGTGGCCCGGTACTCGAACGGGTACATCAACGTCCCCGGGAAGGCGCCCAGGGACATCGGCTATCCCACGTCGTGGGTGGCGCGCACGGAGTGGGCCGACGGCCCGACCCGCTATGCGCCTCGGATCGGGTCGCCGCCGTCGGGGGAGTAGGCCCCCACCGCCGCCACCACCTCCCTCCACTCGGGGCGCCCGCGAGCGAAGTCGTACATGGGAGAGACGCCCACCCAGATCAGGTCGGCGGATCGAAGCGCCACGGCCTCGCGCCAGCGCACGCCGGCCTGATCCCAGTCCCCGAGGGCCGCCTCGACCCGGGCGATCAGGCCGGGGGGTACGTACGACCGTTGGGCGATGACGAGGAGCTCGTCCATCATCTCCCGCGCATGCACCGAATCGCCGCTCAGCGCGTGGTTCGCCGCGATGGACGCCAGGGCCTCCACGGGCGCGCCCCCAACGGCTCGGGCGCTCCGGAATGAGCGCCGCGCCGCGTCGTTCCGCCCCTCGGCTTCGTGCACGTAGCCCTGGAAGAGGTGGGCGATGGGCGGGGGTTCGTCCTCGGCCAGGATGGCCTCGAGAGCTCGACCTGCCCTCTCCATGTCGCGCTCCAGGTACGCGAGGAACGCGCCGCTCACCCGCACGATGGGCGACAGGGGATCGAGGGCGCTGGCCACGTCGAGGGAGGCCTGGGCCTCGTCCAGGCGACCCTGGGGTGCCAGGCAGTTGAGGGCGTACCACTGGCGTGTGACCACGTCGCTGGGGCTGGCGTCGGCGGCCTCCCGGAAGGTGCGCTCGCCCTCGGTCCAGTCCCATCGCCAGATGCACTCGGCGAGCCCGCGCGTGCTGAGGGCGTCGACGAGCCGGGGGTTCAACTCCAACGCCCGGGCCGCCGCGGCCAGCGCCGGGGCCATGGTGTCTTCGGGCGGGTGGAGGTTGTACAGGCCACTGGTCGCCAGAGAGGTGGCGAGGGCGGCATGGGCTGCGGCGTAGTCCGGGTCGATGTCCAGGGCCCGCTCGAGCAAGGCGCGGCTCTCGTGAAGGCCCGCCACCGACCGGGAGTTCCACAGATGGCGTGCCCGCAGGAACAGGTCGTAGGCCTCCGGGTCGACGTCGGAGCCCGCCGAGAGTCTCGCCTCGTCGTCGGACGTGAGACGGGCCTGGAGGCCGCGAGCCACGGAGGTGGCGATATCGGCCTGCAGGGCGAGGAGGTCGTCCACGTCGCGATCGTAGGTCTCGGTCCACACCGAGTGGTCCGCGTTGACGTCGATGAGCTGAGCCACCACCCGCACCTGGCCCGACGCGCGCCGCACGCTCCCCTCCACGATGGAACCGGCGCCCAGCTCCTGGCCGATGGCCACGGCCGAGGCCGGGGAACCTCGGAACCCCATCACCGACGTCCTGGAGACCACGTTGAACGCGCCCAGCGTGGAGAGCTTCGCGATGATGTCTTCCGTCACGCCGTCGGCCAGGTATTCGTCGGCGCCGGTCTGGCTCATGTCCCGAAAGGGGAGTACGGCGATGCGATCGTGGGGAAGGGGGGTGGGCCACGTCTCGGCGGTGGCCGCGTCGGCCGGATCGGGCACGACGTCGAACCGCCACGCCAGGATGACCGCGACGGGAAGCCCGGCCAGGAGCACCCAGATGAGCAGGCGATTGACCGATTCGGGCACGCCCAGGGCCGGCAGGGTGTTGTTCGCCCCCTCGATGAGAAGGAGCATGGTGGCGCCGTACGCGAGGAACACGCGCACGACCTTGCGCCGTCGGAGCTCCTGCCAGAGGGACGCGGGGCTGACCCGCTCATTCTCACGACGCAACGGGCCTCCTCCCGGGCCGGATGCTCATCTCGTGCCCCGGTCGGCCCGCGGGGGGGACGCGAGTTCGGGGAACGGTGAAACCGAGGGCCGAAGGTAGAACGGGAGTCCCGTCACGGCACCCTCGCCCCGCCGGGGCGGAGTCGCCGGGCCAGGAACATGGCCACCCCGGGCAGCAGCATGGCGCCCCCGAAGGCGAGGAGGAACGAGCCCACCTCGGCCGATCGTGATCCGACCCACGCGTAGGCGACCGACACCCCCAGATTCGCCAGCATGGTGACCACGGCGAAGCGCCGCAGGGGCATGCGGCTGATGCCCGCCAGGAGCACCGACGCCTCGGCGAGGACGGGAACGGGCCGGAGCACGGCGAGGACCCAGACCGCGTTCCGTCGCATGGCTTCCCGGGCGCGGGCCATGGCGTCCGCGCCCACCAGGCGCTCGCTCGGGCCGTGTCCGAGCCCCGACCCCACTGTGTAGGCCAGGGCGCAGCCCGCGGTCATCCCGCACCAGGACACGAGGGCACCGGCGACGAACCCGAAGCGGTACCCGGCCGCCGTACTGAGAATGCTGGACGGCACCGGCAGCAGCACGTCCACGGCCAGGAGGCCCCCCACCACCGCGGCGATCCACGCCGCGGCTCCGTCGCCCTCGATGATGCCCGTACTCCACGACGTGATGGCCCCATCCCACAGGGCGAAGGGGATCAGGATCGCGGCGAGGAGCAGGGCGGCGATCCAGAGCCACCCGCGCAGCGGTCGGGCGCGGCCGGCGGGAGAGGTCATCGGTCGACGAATCCAGCGAGCCGTTCCAGGAAGGGCGTATGGGTCTCGGGCCATCCCGGATGGGAGCGGTCTTCGATGAAGCAGTGGAGGTAGTCGATGCGGAACCGGGTGAAGATCGGCCCGTTGACGTGCCGGGCGAAGGCGTCGGCGTCCCGATAGACCTCGAAGAACACCACCTCGGTCTGGTTGGAGGCGGGAATGGGCGAAGGAGGGGGATGGATGGGCCGACGCGCCGAGTCGAGGGGATCGGGGGCGTGGACGTGAACCGTGTACAGGAGCGTGTCGGGCTCGTGGTCCCGGACGTCGTCGGCCAGGGCCTTCAGGGCGTCGACCAGGTCGGCGGGACATCCGTCGGCCAGGGGCCAACGGGAGATGAGGCTGATCACGGGGGCACCGATCGAATGAGGAGTCCCGTGGTGGACACCCGGACCTCGAAGCGGGCCGGTTCGGTGACGTCGACGAAGGTGGCCGAGCCGTACTCCGCGTCCACCAGCAGGCCCAGGAGGGAATACCGCTCCAGCAGGTCGTAGAGGTCGAGGGGCCGGTCCGGGCCCAGGGAATGGACGGTGCGCGGGGCCGTGCGCTCGTCGTCGATGCCCACGTAGCGACCGGTGAGGCGCTCGAGTTCGTACTGGGTCCGGAGCCCGATGAGATTGCCCACGCTGCGCCACTTCAGGATCCGGGCGTCCACCAGCACCTGATCGCCCGAGACCGCCAGGGTGGTGTCTCGACCGTCGGGGAATTCCACGTACGCCTGGAACGCCCGAGGGCCCGTGGGGACGGTGGTGATGGTGGCGGCGAGTTCCTCGGAGGTGAGGGCCCGGTACCCCTGGGTGGAGAGGCTCAGGGTGCCCGACAGAGCGCCGAGGGAGGCGAAGAGCAGGCCCACGGTGGTGCCGCTCGCGGCGCCGACCCACCGCCGGGCCCGGAACGTCCGCACGGCCGCACCCAGGAGGATCAGGGCGAGGACGCCGAACCCGGCCGCCAGGGCGGTGAGGATGCTCATGGGCGGCGGCGGGTGGAGGGGGGGTGGGCGATCATGGAGAGGCGCTCGGTGGGAGGGGCGCGCGATGCTTCATCGTACCGCCCTGCTCCGCTTCGTGCGACGTCCGGCCCGGAACGCGGGACTGGCGCAGTCGGCCCCGGGGATCGCTTGTTGGGAGGGACCCGTCCCGTCCCCACCGACCCCGAGGAGGCCGCCGTGGATCCCCGCTCGGCCCTGCTGCTCGCCGCGGTACTCGTCCCGCCCTCGGCCCTGGCCGCCCAGCAACGCACCCCCAGCGAGAGCCAACGTTTTCCCGGCTCGGCCCTGGTGGTGGTGGACGACAACGAGTTCCTGGTGCGCCTCGAATGCCGGGTCGAGGGCCGTCCCGAGGCCGGGTTCATCACCGAGGCCAACCGCATCACCCGCGAGGAGACGGGGCGGTCGAACATGGTGGCCCTGCGTCTGCGACCCTGGCAGGACACCGACGACGTGGTGGTGTCGCTGGAGGGCTGGGTCGCGTGGATGCCCCGGCCCACGTCGGTGGGGGGCGTGCTGGAGCTCGAGGTCGACATGGCGGCGGCGTCGAGCATGCGGGAGGGCTCGCCGGTGCTTACCACGTACGACATGTGGCAGAACGGCGACCGCCCCGAGGGGCGCGACGGCGTGTGGTTCGAGGCCAACTGCTCGGAGCGGAACCCCGACGCCCCCGCCTACCGGAAGCTCGGCGGCGGGGGCTGATCGATGGCGGTCAGCTCGGCCAGAGCCAGCCGAACACCCCGGCGGTGACCAGGGCGTAGACGACGCCGTCGAGAAAGTCCTTGGTGGCGGCCGAGGCGGTCCAGCCCCAGAAGATGGCCTTGGGAAACGCTCCCATGGAGTGGCCCACGAGGGCCACGGCGCCGGTCACCTGAAAGACCTTCAGGTAGTCCGTTCCCGCCGGGAGGGTGGCGCCGGCGATGTAGGCCACCATCACGCCCATGAGGAGCAGGTAGGCGAAGTTCTTCCCGAGGGTTGGGCCCATGTTGAGCATCTGGGCCCTGGGGAGCACGGTCAGATAGGCCGGTGTCCCGTCCTGAACCCGGGCGACGAACTCGGGATTGGCCTGGGGATTCTTGTCGCCCCCGGGGTGGGGGAGGAGGTACATGCCGGGTGCCAGGTTCTGTCCGTTCAGGGCGGCCATGGCCGAGGCCTCGTCGGGGAGGGGACTCCAATCCGACGTGTGGTGGGGCAGGACCACCCATAGAACGAAGCCGGCGGCGAAGGCGGCGACGGCGGACAGGACGATGGGCAACCAGAGTGAGCCGAGGGCGACGAACACGGAGAGCCTCCGGGGCGGCGGGGGATCGGACGACTCCGCAATGCCCGCCGTCGGCGGGTGGAAGTCAAGGGTGCTTGCGCCCTCCGGGCCCGTCGGGCAGCATCACGAGCCGCCGCGCCACCCCCGCCCCCGGGGTTCCCCGGGAAGAGGACAGCCGTGAAGCCCATCGTACCCCGCGGCCGGGCTCCGGGCCGGGATTCGTCGTCCCGCCCGCCTCCCGACTGGCGCCGTCTCTTCCGGGGCCGGGACACCGAACTGGCCCGGGTGGTGGAGGCGTGGGAGCGGGTCGTGCGCACGTCCCGGCCCGAAGTGGTGGTGGTGGTGGGCATGTCCGGGGCGGGAAAGACCCGGCTGGTGCAGGAGTTCTACCGGTGGTTGGCCGACCCGGTGCATCGCTTCAACACGGGCTACTGGCCGGCCGAACTCGGCGCGTCCCAGAAGAGTCTGGACATCCACCCCTCCTTTCCGCCGGACCATCGGGTTCGGGCCGGAAGCGCCCTTCCGTACCTCTGGTTCGGGATCCGTTTCGACAATCCCGAGGAACCGGGGAGCCATCCCCATCCGTTGCTGGCGGCTAGGGACCATCTGGAACCCCACCTGCGCTACGTCCGCTACGTGGCCGAACTGCGGAAGGCCGGGTGGGACGCCGTGAAGGACGACGTGGGCGGGATCCTCTGGTCGGTGGGACAGGGGGCCGTGGAGATGCTCCCGGGCGGAGCGGTCCTGACCCGGGGCAAGGAGATCCTGGATCGGGTCGGGTCCATCGTGGGAAAAGCCCGGGACGTGCGCCGCAGCCGAGCCCGGGCGGAGTTGGGCCAGCGAGAGACCCGGGAAGCTGCGCTTCGGCAACACACCGACGCGGTGCTGGACGACCTGGAACGGGTCGCGGGCACGGGCGCCGGACCCCGCACGCCCACCGTATTCGTCGTGGACGATGCCCAGTGGGCCGGGGCCGGGGCCGCTGAGGCTCCTCGGTTTCCCGACGTCCTGGAGTTCCTGGGCGAACTGCTGGATCGAGGACGCTCCCGGGGGCTGCCGATCCTCGTTCTCGCCACTCATTGGCTCGCCGAGTGGAAGCAGGAGTGGAGCGACCCGCCGCCCGCCGGCGCCCCGGCGGGAGAGTTCATCGATCTCCTCCGGGCCGACGTCGACGGGGGGTGGGGGGAGTACGGAAGGGGCATCACGGCCCAACGGGAAGGGGGCGTGGAGCCGGTGGATTTCCACGGGCACTTCGGGGTGGTGATCCTGCCCCGCATGGGGTCCACGGCGTTGGCGGACGTGTTGGGGCACGAGCACGCGCTTCCCGGCGTGGCCGCCGATCCCGAACAGCGAGACCTCCTGCTCCGCATCGCCGACGGCAATCCCCGCATGCTCCACGAGTTGGTGCTCCACCTCCAGAGCAGCGCCGTCCACTTCGAGAACGGCGACTACGGGGCACGCCTGGGGCCGGCGGGGCTCGAGGCCCTGGACGACGTGGTCCCGGGCGACGTGCAGGAGGTGGTCCAGCGGCGGTTCCAGACCTTGGACGACGCCCTCAAGCGCATCCTCGAGTACTCGGCGCTCCAGGGCATCGTCTTCAACGAACACGTCACCAAGGCCCTCGCCCGGGAACTCGCCCGGGGACAGTACCTCGACGACGACGACCTCGCCGCTTGGTTCGCCGCCGCGGTGACCCCGCTGAGCTTCGTGGCGCCGGAGGCTCAGGGGGTGGCGATCCACCGCTTCGAACACGACATGCACTTCCGGGTCAGCCGGAGGAGTCTGGGCCGCGCCCGGGCCGAGGAGGCCCGGGGACTGCTGGCAAGCATCCTGTCGGACTGGCTCCGGAACCGCCGCCCCGAGGCGTGGGGCGACGCCGAGCAGGCCCAGGTCTACGCCCTGGCGATCCAGGTGCTCGAGGGCCCGGACCAACGCGGCGTGCGGCAGGTGGCCCGGTTGCGCTGGATCGCCGCCATGGAACGGCGTGGCGCGGTGTGGGCCTGGCTGCACGAGGGCCAGCCGTTCCTCCAGGAACTCGATGCCGACTTCGACTTCGCATCCCTCACCGACGAGGAATTCGAGACGGCGCGGCGCGGGTGGGAAGATTTGGATCACCGGGGCGCCCGCCTCTTCACCGAGTGGGCCTCGCGGGTGGGTCGGGATGATCTCGCCCCCCGGGACCGGGTCGCCGCCCAGGAGGCGTTCGGACACCTGCTCTCCGAACTCATGTGGTTCGCCCGCCCCGAGGACTCCATCGCGGTGGCCGAGGCGGCGCTGCGCTTCGATGGAGGGGAGGCGCGTTGGGACTCGGTGGACGGCGACGACTGGGGCGCGATCCGGGCCGCGGCGCGCCTCGACGTCACCCTCGGTCAGGCCCTGGCCCTGGACCCTGGCCGCCTCGACGAGGCGGTCCGCGTTCTAGACCGCGTCACCGATCGTCTCAACGACGCGTTCGACCGCCACGATGCCCTACCCCGGGTCGCCATCGAACTGTACGCCGAGGCCATGACGTCCCTGGGCGAGGCGTTGGACGCCCTGGGCGAACACGCCGCGGCGTGGGCCGCCCACAGCGGAGCCGCCGCTACGGCCGAGGCCCTCACCGAGATGTTCGACGCCGATGGGGGGCCCCGGGCCGAGGCCCTGGCCCGGGCCCTGGACGCGTTGGGGAAGATCCCCGCCGAAGACCGTCCCGAGCCCGTAGCCGACGCGTACGCCCGGGCCCTGGCGGCCTACGAGCGGCTCCGGGAGGACGGCGACGACGTGCACGAGGAACGGGCGTCGCTGGAGCGCCGCATGGCCCGGGTGATCCGGGCCGACGGGGGCGACGCGTCCGAGGTGGAGTCCCATCTCGTTCGCGCCGTGGAGGTCCTGGACGCGGCGTGGGACGGGACGACCGACGGCGAGGCCCTGGGACGGGCGCTCCAGGATCTGGGCGACCACCGGGCCCATGGGGAAGGGTGGGAGGGGGCCCGGGACCTCCACCGGCGCGCCCTGGAGGTGGTGGAGACGAGCGTGAAACACTTCTGGATCGAGTACCGGGGCGACGATCCGGATCGACCCGGTCTCCCGGACGAGGCCCTCGACGACGATCTCGCCGACGCGTTCGAACGCTACGCCGCTCTGGCCCAGCGCTTCGGGCACGCCCACGAGGCCGCCCGGGCCCGGGGGCAGGCCGCCCGCTTCCGGAGCCGGGACGAGCATCCCGAAGACGAAGGGGTCACGGCCAGTTTCGCCGTCCGGGCCTACTTCGACGGCGCCTCCGACGAGGCGTTGGACCGCTTCATCGAACACTGCATCGAGGCTGCCGGCCTGGCCTTCGGGGGCGGGTTCGGCGACGGTTGGCTCGACGGCGTGGTGGAGGTGCGCACGGGTCTGGCCACGGCGCCGGCCCAGCGGCGCCACGTGCTGGCCTGGCTCGAAGCGCAGGACGACGTGAAGGGCGCCACCGTGGGACTCCTGGTCGACGGCAACACCGCCGAGCCTCTGGACGGCTTGGAGGACGGCGGCGCCTAGAAGCGCACGTCGAAGCTGCCGTTGGTCACCGTGCGGGAGCCGCCCGACGCGCTGCCCCCCAGGGGGACGGCCACGAACTCGAAGGTGCCCGTGGCCCGTTCGGCGGTGAGGGTCGAGATGGTGAGGGTCCCGCTGCCCCCGAAGCCCACCGGGTACCACACCTCGCTTCCCTCCTGGACCTGGGCGCCGGTGGAGCCGGAGGTGAGATCCACGGTGCCCGGGACCGTCTCGGCGGTGAGGTTCACCGAGAGGGCGATCTCCACGCCGTCGGCCGTGCCTTCCAGGCCGAAGAGGAACCCGTTGTTCGTGGCCACGGCGTCGGCCGACCAGGCTGCGCCGTCGAGGGTTGCCGAGATGGTGCCCCCCGAGTCTTCGGGCCCGGCGGGGTCGTCGCCGGAGGAGCAGCCCGGGGCGACGAGGGCGACGAGAAGCAGCGTACGGAGCATGCGGCTGGACATGGTCATCTCGCAGGAAAGGAGGGGTGGGGTTCGTCTCCTCCAACGCGATTCGGGTCGGATGCCCGCCAATCCCCCGCCGGTCTCGCTCCGGGAGGCTGCGCCTTGCCTTCGACCGCCCCGGGCCCGACTGTCGCTGCCATGACCCGAAGACTCCCCTTCTGGGTGGTGCTCGTGGCCCTCGGCCTCGGGGGCCTCGTCACGGCGGTGCGGTTGCTTCCCGAGGCCCTGGATCTGGTCCGGGACGAAATCGCCATGGACCGGGCCGAGGCCCTCCTCGCCGCCGAACGGCTGGCCGAGCTGTACGACCTGCGGCCGGCGAGTGCGCCCGGCGATCGTCGCTCGGCGGCGTCCTACGGGGAGAAGAACCCAGGGGCCCGCAGCTTCGTGGAGCTGGAGCAGGGGGGGAGCGAGGCCTTCGAGGCGCTGGTGGAGAGCGGCGCGTACGTGCCGTCCCGCTGGACCGTGCGCCTCTTCGCCCCCGACTCGGTGGCCGAATCCCGGATCGAACTCACGCCGGCGGGGTGGCCCCTGGGCTTCGGCGTGACCCTCTCCGACGAGGATCCCGGCGGCGGCAATCTCGAGCCGGCCGCGGCCGAGGCGCTGGCCCGGGCCACGGCGACGGAGTGGGGCGTGGACCTGGCCGACTTCGACCTCGTGGAGAGTTCCAGCGACGAGGTGCCCTCGGGTCGGATCGACCACGCCTTCACCTTCCGACGCCGGGGAGTCGATCTGGGCGAAGGTGAAGTCCGACTTCGGGTTGACATCGCCGGGAGCCGGCCATCGGGCGTGGATCACTTCATCGAGGTGCCCGAGTCGTTCCAGTTGCGCTATCAGGAGATTCGCACCGGCAACGACGGCATCGCCCTGGCGGCGTCGGCCCTCTTCCTGGTGTTGTTCGTGGGGGTGGCGGGAGGGGGAGGCGTGCTGGCGTTGGCCCGGGACGGCTGGCTCGAGGTGCGGCCGGCCCTGGCCCTCGGGGCGGTGGTGGGATTCGGCCTCACCCTGAACGGGCTGAACACCATTCCCCTGGCCTGGATGGCCTACGACACCAGTCTGAGCGAGAGCGGATTCGTGGCCCAACTGGTGGGGTCGGCCGTGTTGATCGGGGTGGTGGCCGCGCCGTTCCTCGGCGCCGTCTACATGGCCGCCGAGTCCATGGGCCGACGCGCCTTTCCCGGCCACATCCAGCAGTGGCGCTTCTGGTCCCGTGACGTGGCGCGGTCCGACACGGCGCTGGGCCTCACCCTGGCGGGGTACGTCATCGCCGGACTCCACCTGGGCTACGTGACGCTCTTCTCCCTGGCCACGTCGCGGCTGGAAGGGTGGTGGTCGCCGCCCAGCAACGTCATCCAGCCCGACCTCATCGCCACGGTCCAACCGTGGGTCCTGGCGGTGGCCACCAACCTCTTCGCCGCCACCTGGGAAGAGAGCGTCTTCCGGGCCATGCCCCTGGCGGGGGCCGCGCTTCTCGGGGCCCGGTTCGGGCGCAGGGGACTGTGGGTGGGCGCCGCCCTGGTGCTGCAGGCGGTGGTCTTCGCGGCGGGTCACGCCAACTACCCCCAGCAGCCGGCCTACGCCCGGGTCGTGGAGCTCCTGGGCCCGGCCCTGATCTGGGGCGCGGTCTATCTCCGGTTCGGGTTGGTGCCCACGATCTTCGCCCACTTCCTCTACAACCTCTACCTGTCGAGCATTCCCCTCTTCCAGATGTCGTCGCCGGGCATCTGGATCGACCGGGGCGCCCTGCTGGCCGTAGCCTCCGTTCCCCTCCTGGTGGTGTTGGGAGCGCGGCTCCGTCACGGCGCCCGGGCGGAGGCGCCGGCCGAGGCGCGGAACGGCGCGTGGGTGCCCCCGGCTCGGGCCACGGCCCCGGCCGCCGACCCCGCGCCCCTCCCGGAGCCGGCGGAGGCGGAACGCCCGGGGGCGCCGCCTCTGCACCTGCCCGTTCCCGGCGGCGCCCTGCTCCCCCTGGGTGTGGGCCTCATGGTGGCGGCGTGGGTGGTGGCTCCGGGCAGCAGCCTGCCCCCGGCATCGGCCACACGGGCCGACGCGGTGGCCGCCGCCGAGGCCGAGTTGCGCGCGCGGGGCTTCGATCTCGAACCGTGGCGGGTCCTGGCCGACTTCACCTCGGGCACCGGGGGCGGGGCCCAGTGGGTCTTCGAGGAGCACGGGGCCGAGGTCTACGACGGTCTGCTGGGCCTCTGGATCTCGTCGCCCCACTGGGAGGTGCGGTTCGTGGACTTCCAGGCCCCGGCGGAGGAGCGGGCCGAGGAGTTCACGGTTTCGGTGGGGGGAGACGGCGCCGTGACGGGGTTCCGCCACACGCTCCCCGAAGGCCGGGAGGGCCCGTCACTGGACGAGGCCGGGGCCCGGGCCCTGGCCCTGGAGGCCCTGGTGCAGGGGGGCCACGACCCGGCGGCCTTCGACGAAGTGGCCGCGGACCAGAGCGCCCGTCCGTCCCGCCTGGATTGGACGTTCGGCTTCCGGGCCCGGGACGTCCTCCCCGACTCCCTGGGAGAGGCCCGGGTCGACATCACCGTGTCGGGCGACGAGGTGACGGCGGTCCGCAGGGGAATCCAGGCCCCGGAAGCCTGGGTCCGGGAGCAGGCCGCCCTCCTGAACCGGGTCCTGGCCCTGGCCGTGCCCGTCGTGCTTCTCGTCCTGGCCGGCGGGAGCTTCCTCATCGTGGCGGGCGTGCGCCTCTGGACCCGGAGGGAGCTCCACCTCCCCACCCTCGGGGCCGTGGCGGGGGTCGCCTCCGTCCTGCTGGCCACGCTTTTCCTGAACGGCCTTCCCGAGGCCACGGCGGGCTTCGCGCCCGCCCTGGGGTGGTCGATCCAGATCGGAGGATTGGCCTTCGCCGGGGTCTTCTTCGTCACTGCGGGGGCCGGCGCCCTGGGTCTCACCTCGGCCGTCGCACGGGCGTGGCTCCCCCGACAGGCCTGGCGAGCCTATCCCACAGGACTCGGTGTGGCGGCCACCGGCGCCGCGCTGCTCGTCGCCGCCGTGGTGGCGCGTTTCCTTCCGGACCCATCGCCTCCCACCCGCGTCTTCGAGGGGATCGACTATGCGATTCCCCTCCTGGCGCCCCTGGCCGGAGGGCTCCTGGAGCTGGTGGGCGGAGCCGTGGTCCTGGCGTTCATGGGCGCCTTCTACCGGCGCGCGGGCACGTCGAGCCGCATGCGGACGGCCTTCGAGGCGGGGGTGGCCCTGGTGGCGGGGTCGGTCCTGGCGGTGGGGTGGAGCGAGGGCGAGGTGAGCGCCATCGTCGCCGCGGGGCTGGTGGCCATGGGGATCCACGTGTACGGCTGGCTCTACGCCAACCATCCCCGCATCGCGGTGGAGGCGGCAGGTGCCGGGGCCCTGGCGAGCCTCGTGGGGACCGCCATCGATCCGTCGTATCCGGGCCAGGCCGCGGGAGCGGCGGTGGGAGCCGCGCTGGTCGTGGCGGCCACGGTGCTGGTGTGGCGCCGCATCGCGGGGAGCGAGTGATCTCGCGCCGACGGCCCTCGGCACCCTATCCTACGGTCCCCAATCCACCCCAGGATCCGCCCATGGCCCGCGCGCTCCCTTCGACCCGCCTCCTCGCTCCCCTCCTCGCCCTGGCGCTGCTGCCGGCTGCGGTGCAGTCCCAGGAACAGGAGGAGACGTACGACTACTGGGCCTTCCAGCGCGGCATGATCCAGCACGGGGTGCAGGCGATCCTCCAGTGCAACGGGCTCTTCACCTCCGACCGCACCCTGGAGCAGGTCTTCGATCAGGAACTCGCGTACGTGCGCGAGCCCGTGGGCACGGCCGAGGGGGGGGACTACGTGGTGGATTGGGATCGCAAGGCCGTGGCCATCGGCGCCGGGCGCCCCGGTGAGCCGCCCATCATGCGGGCCGCCTTCCGCGACGGCATCGGCTGCGTGATCCTGCCGCCGGACCAGGACTTCGACGACATCGACGCCCTGCCCATCCAGACCCTGCCGCCCCTGGACGGGGATCCGGCGACCATTCCGTGGCCCATGGGCGACGCCGACGCCACCGCGTCCGCGCCCGACGGGGTCGACGCCGCAGCCCTCCAGGCCGCCTCGGACTGGGCCTTCGATCGCCCCGAGCAGCAGGAGACCCTGAGCCTGCTCGTGGTGCACGACGGGAAGATCATCCACGAGCGGTACGCCCCCGGCGTGGACATGCACACCCGGACCCGCACCTGGTCCACGGCGAAGAGCATCGCCGTGACCCTCATGGGCATGCTGGTGGACGACGGCCGCATGGCCCTGGACGAACCCCTGGGCCTGGAGTGGCTCCCCCGGGTGCGCTCCCCCGAGACCGACCCCCGCAACGCCATCACGCTCCGCCACGTGCTGAACATGTCCAGCGGCCTCGAGGTGGTGGACAACGCGGGGCTCGAGTACGCCACCGGGTCGGGCATGGCCTACTGGGCCGGGGCCAGCTCGGTGCGCGGGGCGCTGAGCCAGGCGTTGATCCGGGAGCCGGGCACGTTCTGGGACTACGAAAACTACGACACGCTCCTGGGCGTGCTGGCCATGAAGATCGCCCTGGGCGACGACCGCACCTACCTGGAGTTCCCCCGGAAGGCGCTGCTCGACAGGATCGGCATGCGCAACACCCTGCTGTCCACCGATCGCTTCGGCGATTTCATCCTGAGCAGTCAGGTCTACACCAATGCCCGGGACCTGGCCCGCTTCGGCCTGCTCTACCTCAACGGCGGCATGTGGCAGGGTGAGCGCCTGCTGTCGGAGGAGTGGATCGACTTCGTGCGCACGCCGGCTCCGGCCACGGCCGACCGGGGCAACCAGTACGGGGGCCAGTGGTGGCTGGTGCCCGACAACGTCACCACCGTGCCCCGGGACGCCTACTCCACGGCCGGAAACCGGGGTCAGTTCGCCATCGTGGTCCCGTCCCACGACCTGGTGATCGTGCGCCGGGGTCTCGACTGGGGCCGCCAGGGATTCGACCGCTGGGAACTGGTGGAAGAGGTGCTGAAGGCGTTTCCCGAGGGAGGGTGACCGGAGGGGGAAACCACCGCGTCATGAACCCGTAGGGACGGGTGTCCACTCGATCCTCCCGAGCCCCGGACCCCACGACCACCCATGCGTGTGCACGCTCCCCACCCGAACACCCTCGCCCGAACCTTCGCGGCGGCCCTGGCCTTCGCCACCCTGGCCCTCCCGACGGCGACTTCCGCCCAGGGCCTCAAGATCGCCGCGGGCGACGTGGGGATCGGCATCGGCGACGTGCCCCGCCTCGACGGGCTGCGCCTGAACTTTCGCGACGATCGCCTCGATCTGGTGCGGGGCGTGAACGCCACCTTCTGGTCGCCCCCGAATCGCATGCGGGGGCGCGGACAGATGCGGGGTCTGGTGCTGGGACTCCCCCTGGCCGGGGGGCGGGACATCGACGGCGTGGGCATCGGCGTGGGACTCCAGGCCGAGGGCACCTTCGACGGCATCGGCATCGCGGCCGTGGGAATGGGCACCGGCGGCCCCATGCGGGGCATCTTCGTGGGCGGGCTGGGCATGGGGTCGGGGGGATCGCTGACGGGCATCGCCGTGGGCGGCCTGGGGGCCGGCTTCGGAGGCGGGATGCGGGGTCTGGCCATCGGGGGACTGGGGATCGGGGGTGGCGGCGGCTTCGAGGGCGTGGCCATCGGTGGGCTGGGCGGCGGGTTCTCGGGTCCGTTCCGGGGCGTGGGAATCGGTGGGGTCGGACTGGGCGTGGGCGACGATACCCGGGGACTCCTCATCGGCGGCGTGGGGGTGGGCGCCGGAGGCGACGTCACCGGCGCCGTCATCGGAGGCGTGGGCGCCGGAATCGGCGGGCACCTCAAGGGGCTCGGCATCGGTGGGGTGGGGATCGGCGGTGAGCACCTGGAGGGCCTCATGCTCGCCGGCGCGGGCGTGGGAGCCCACCGGATCCAGGGTCTGGTGGTGGCGCCCTACGTGAAGGCGGTGGCCGGCCGCGACGGCGAAGGCGGTCTGCTCCAGGGGATCTCCGTGGCGGGCGTCACCGACGTGCGCGGCACCCAGCGCGGCCTCTCCATCGCCCTGGTGAACTACGCCCGGGTGCTCCACGGCGTGCAGATCGGCCTCATCAACATCGCCCGCAACAAGGAGCGCTTCTCGGTCCTGCCCCTGGTGAACTGGAACTGACGGGCGTCCTCAGAAGATCGTGTAGATGAAAGGGGCCAGGGCCGAGCCCTGGGCGAACACGAGGAGGGCGCTCATGGCCAGGAGAATCACCAGGATGGGCAGGAGCCACCACTTCTTGCTGTCTCGCAGGAAGAGCCACAGCTCGCGGAGGAGTCCCGTTCGTTCGGCCATGAGTCGGTCGGTCAGAACTGTCGATGGAGGTCGCTGCGGCGGCGCCCCTCGGGTTGCTCGCGCCAGTAGCTGTCGTCGTCGGGGGGCCGTCTCAGGGGACTCCCGCCCACGACCCGTCGCACCAGCCCCACGGGGGTGAGCACCCCGAAATACACCAGCGCCATGAAGACCGGCGTGGTGACCGTGGAGATGGCCCGGGCCAGCGCCATCCAGCCCCGGTGGAGGGGGCCCAGGCGCGTGGGCGCCACCAGCCCGGCCAGTACCAGCAGGCCCGCCACCCCGGCCAGAACCTGGGCCGGCAGGGGGTGGCCGCGCCACCAGGCCAGGCCCGCCAGCGCCCCGAAGGCCGCGCCCACGGGGAGAGCGAAGGCCCGTCCCTCCCGGGGGGTCAATCGAGCTCGAACCGGTCGCTCCACGCGTCCTCCTCTCGCCAGGGGGGTTGATCGGCCTTCTCCAGCAGGTGGTTGCCGAGGACCAGAACGTCCATGTCGGTGCGCATGAAGCACCGGTAGGCGTCGGCCGGGCTGCAGACGATGGGTTCGCCCCGGACGTTGAACGACGTGTTCACCACGAGGGGACATCCGGTCCGGTCGGCGAAGGCCGAGATGAGCCGGTGGTACCGGGGGTTCCGGGCCGCATCCACGGTCTGGATCCGGGCCGAGTGGTCGACGTGGGTCACCGCCGGAATGTCGGAGCGGGGCGCCGAGAGCCGGTCGATGCCGAAGAGTTCGTCGGCGCCCGGGGCGGCGATGCGGCGCTCTTCCCGCACCGGGGCCACCAGGAGCATGTAGGGGGAGTCCACGTCGAGGTCGAAGAATTCGGCGGCCCGTTCCCGGAGCACCGAGGGCGCGAAGGGTCGGAAGCTCTCCCGGAACTTGATCTTGAGGTTCATGGTCTGCTGCATGCGGGGACTCCGGGGGTCGCCCAGGATGCTTCGGGACCCCAGGGCTCGGGGGCCGAATTCCATGCGCCCCTGGAACCACCCCACCACCTGCTCGTCGGCCAGGGCCGCGGCGACCCGGGGGATCAGGGTGTCGTCGGGCAGTTCCTGGTAGACGGCGTCAAACCCGTCCAACGCGGCCCGGATGTCGTGAGGGGAGAACTCAGGGCCGAGGTAGGCGCCCTGCATTCGGTCCTGGCCGGCCGGCCCTTTCCGGGGTCCCCCGACCTCCCGGGCCCAAGCCAGCAACGCCACACCCAGAGCCCCCCCGGCGTCGCCGGCGGCGGGCTGGATCCAAAGCTCGTCGACGATCCCCTCCCGGAGAATCCGGCCGTTGCCCACGCAGTTCAGAGCCACGCCCCCGGCCAGGCACAGGCGGGGCAGTCCCGTCTCCCGTCGGGCGGTGCGGGCCATGCGGACCATGACCTCCTCGCATACGTCCTGGACGGACCGGGCCAGGTCCATGTCCCGCTGGGTCAGGTCGCTCTCGGGGCGACGGGGGGGACCGCCCATGAGGTCGTGGAACGCCTCGCTGGTCATGGTCAGCCCACCGAGGTAGTCGAAATACGCCTGATTCAGACGAAACGACCCGTCGTCCCTCAGGTCCATGAGGTCGGTGAGGATCCGGTCCACGTAGCGGGGCTCACCGTAGGGGGCGAGTCCCATGACCTTGTATTCTCCCGAGTTCACCTTGAAGCCCGTGTAGTAGGTGAACGCCGAGTAGAGGAGTCCCAGGGAATCGGGCCACCGCAACTCCTTCCGGATCTCCACGTCGTCGTCGCGCCCGACCCCGATGGAGGCCGTGGCCCATTCTCCCACGCCGTCCATGGTGAGGACCGCAGCTTCGGAAAACGGCGAAGGGAGGAAGGCGCTGGCCGCGTGGGCCTCGTGGTGTTCGGAGTACAACACGGGCCCGTCCCACTGAAGCGACGTGCGGATCATGCGATCCGTGTGGAGTTTGTCCTTGATCCAGAGGGGGCCCGCCTTGAGAAACGATGGGAACCCCCGGGGGGCGATGCCCAGATAGGTTTCGAGGATCCGATCGAATTTCAGAAGGGGCTTGTCGTAGAACGCCACGCGATCCACGTCGGAGAGTTCGATTCCGGCGTGGCGGAGGCACCAGGCCACGGCGTGCTCCGGGAACGACGCGTCGCCCTTTCGGCGGGTGAACCGCTCCTCGGAGGCCGCCGCGAGAATCTCGCCGTCCCGGACGAGGCAGGCGGCGCTGTCGTGGTAGAACGCCGAGATGCCGAGAACGTGGGCGGGCGAGCCCTGGGCCATGGAAATCAGGTGACGGGGAACGAGTTCGGCGGGCCGTTCGCACGGTAACCGGCTTGACCGCTCGTCGCATCCCGCCCCATCGTCGCATCCTCCCGATCCGCAACGTGAATGTCCGAAACCCCCCGAAAATTCGTCCTCGGCCTGGCCGTGACGGTGGCGTTCTTCGCGGCGCTGGAAGGCGTCCTCTTCGTCGCCGGGGTCACTCCCCTGAGCGACCGGGGGGATCCGTACGTCGGGTTTTCGGGCTACGCCCCCCTGTTCGTGGAAGCGGGGACTCCCGACGGCGGCCGGGTGATGCGCACCGCCGACGGCAAGTTCGATTGGTTCAATCGGCAGGAGTTCGCCGTTCCCAAGGACCCGGCCGTGACGCGGGTCTTCTGTCTCGGGGGATCCACCACCTACGGGCGGCCCTACGATGACGCCACGTCGTTCTGCGGGTGGCTGCGGGCCTTTCTTCCGGCGGCCGATCCGGGCCGTCGGTGGGAGGTGGTGAACGCCGGGGGGATCAGCTACGCGAGCTACCGGATCGTGCGCCTCATGGACGAACTCGTGGAGTACGAGCCCGACCGGTTCATCGTCTACACGGGTCACAACGAGTTTCTGGAGCGGCGAACCTACGGCCGCCTCATGGAGGCCCCGGAATGGGTGCGCGACGCCGGATCGCTGGCGTCGGGGCTCCGGAGCTACAGCCTCCTCTCCGACGTGCTGTATCCGAGCCGGGACGTGCTGGACACCGAGATCGACAACATCCTCGACGAGTCGGTGGGGCCCGACGACTACCACCGGGACGACGCCCTCCACGAGGCCGTGGTCCAGCATTTCCGACTCAGCCTGGAGCGCATGACCCGGGTGGCCCGGGACGCCGGCGCGGAGGTGCTCTTCGTCACGCCCGCCTCCAACATCCGCGATTTCTCGCCCTTCAAGGCCGAGGTGAGCGACGGCGTGGACGAGGCGACGCGTCGTCGAATCGAGGGACTCCGGGCTGCCGTCGTCGGCCACCTGGCTCGGGAGGAGTACGAGGCCGCCCGAGCCCGGAGCGTGGAAGGGGTGGAGCTCGACTCCCGGAACGCCGACCTGCTGTTCCTCCACGGCCGAGCCCTCCTGGGACTGGGACGGACGGACGAGGCGAAGGGCGCCTTCACGGCGTCCCGGGACGAAGACGTGGCTCCCCTTCGGGCACCGTCGGTCCTGGCCCGAGCGGTGGCCGAGGTGGCCGCGGAGACGTCCAGCGACCTCGTGGACTTCGCCGCCCTGGTGGAGGGCGAGGCGCCCGACGGGATCCCGGGCGACGAGCAGTTCCTGGACCACGTGCACCCCTCCATCGAGGCCAACCGCCGGCTGGGGCTGGCCCTGGTGGATGCGTTGGTGGATCCGTCGTGGAGTGATGCCGAGGTGGCCGAGATCACCACCCTTGTGAACGCCTCGGTGGACGCCGCGGCCAACGCCCGGGCCCTGGCCAATGTGGGCCGGGTCCTGAGTTGGGCCGGAAAGCAGGACGAGGCCATGCGCCTCGTGGAGCGGGCCACCGAGATGGTGCGGGACCCCCACACGCTGTATCAGATGCTCACGGTGCTGATCCGCAACGGCCGTCACGAGGAGGCGCTGCTCTACGCCGACGAGGCCGCGCGCCTCATGCCCGACGTTGCCGAGGTACGGCGCCTCAACGGCGTGATCCTGTCGGAGAACGGCCGCAGCGCCGACGCCCTCCGGGAGCTGGAGGCGGCGGCCCGCCTCGACCCCACCCGCCCCGACACGCCTTATCACATGGGCGTGGTGCTGGGCGACCTGGGTCGTTCGGGTGCCGCGGAGGAGGCCTACCGGCGGGCCATCGAGCTCGACCCCGCCCACGCCGACGCGCTGAACAACCTCGGAATCCTCCTGGCCCAACGGGGCGACCTCGAGGGGGCGCTGGACCTCTTCCGGCGGGCGGTGGACGCCGCCCCCGACCACCCCGACGCCGCCCGGAACCTGGCCCGGGCCCGTCAACTCACCGGCCGCTGAGCGTCGCGGACGGTCACCCCTCCCGGAGAGACTCCCGGGGGTCCACGTGGGTGGCCCGCCAGGCGGGAACGAGGGCCGAGATCAGCGCACCCAGGAGGAGCGCCCCGGCCGTTCCGGCGAAGACCCCGGGCGAGTGGGGGGACACGTGGTACAGCAGTCCCTCGAGACGCGTGGCCCACCAGGCCGATGCGGGGAGGGCCACGGCGAGCCCGGCGGCCACCGTGGCCAGGGCCGGGAGCAGGACGGCACCGGCGAGCCGGGGGGCGTGGGCGCCCAGGGCCATGCGAATCCCGATCTCCCGACGGCGGCGAGCGACCTCGTAGGTGAGGACCCCGTACAGGCCCAGGACGGCGATGATCAGCGCAACCACGCCGAACAGTGAGAAGACCGTGGCCCCCAGGCGCCACGAGCGCAGTTGGCGCTCGACCATGGTGGAGAGGGGCGTCACCTCGGCGTAGCGCACGCCGGGCAGGCCCAGGAGGGTTCGGCGCACCGCGTCCACCGCTCCGGTGGACGACCCGCGCACCCGCACAAGGAGCCCGGCCGGGGAGCGGCCCATGACGGAGAGGGGGGCCCACGCCGTGGGATCGGGTCGTCCCGGCGTGAATTGTCGCAGGGTCTGCTGGGTCCCGGCCTGCTCTTCGGCGATGCCCACCACCCGCGCGCAGGGCCCCTCTCCCCGGCCCACGATGAGACACTGATCGAGGGCCGACCGGTTGGGCCACAAGCCCTCGGCCGCCCGTCGACCGACCACCACCACGGGCTCGGCACCGGGGGCCAGGTCGGCGGCCTCGATGGGGCGACCCTCCAGTACTTCGGCCCCCAGGGTCGAGAAGTAGTCCGGGCCCACGGCGTTCACCCGCAGTCCGACGCCCCCGGGGAACACCGGCTGATCGGGTTCCTGGTCCGGGCGCCGACCCGTGGCGCCGTAGAGAAGCATGAAGGGAATGGCCACCGTCTCGGTCACGGATTCCACGCCGTCCAGCGCCTCGAGGGTGCGACGAGCCTCTCGGTAGAGGGCCTCGCGCTCCACGGGGGCTTCGGGGTCCATCTCCGGCATCACCACCACGACCCGATCGGCGTCGAAGCCCAGGTCGAGGTCCAGTGCCTGGCGGAGGCTCCCCACGAAGAGGAGGGCGCCCACCAGGAGCACGGCCGAGAGCCCGGCCTGAACGCCCACGAGGGTCCGGCGCAGGCCGGACCGTCCTGTGGAGCCGCGCCCGTGGCCCGACAGGGCGGCGGCCAACTCTTGCCGGGGGCCGGCCAGGGCGGGGACGACGCCGGCCAGGACCGCCGCGCCCACGGCGGCGAGGGCGACGAAGGTGGTGAGGCGGCCGGCTCGAACCCGGCCCCCCAGCTCGATTCCGTCGAGGAAGAGGCGGTCCAGGGCGCCCCCCAGGGTCCACGCGAGAAGGAGAGCGGCGGCCCCCCCCGCCAGGGCCAGAATCAGGGAGCGGGCCAGCAACTCGCCCACCAGGCGACCCCGGCCCGCCCCCAGGGCTCGGCGCAGGGTAACCTCTCCACGTACCCGCTCACCGTGGGCCAGGAAGAGGTTGGCGACGTTGGCGCACGCCACCAGCAGCACCAGGGCGGCCACGGCGGTCAGCCATCGCGACACCCGGATCATGGCGTTGGGCTGGGGGCCGTCGCCGGGCACCAGGCTCCATGCGTCGACCGTGGAGAGGGTTCCGCGCAACGCGTACCCCGACTCCCGGGCCGCGGCCATGGCGGATCGGGCCCCTTCCTCGAGGGTGGTCTCCGCGGCGGGCTCGTCGAGCCGCGCGTAGATCCGGAACGCCAGGATGCCGCCGTCGGTCTTCCAGTCGTCGCCCCACATCAGGGGGGCCGAGACCTCCAGGGGGAGCCACACGTCGGCAGCGGGCGGGTCGGCCCCCACGAAGCCCGGCGGCAGCACGCCCGCGATCTGGTAGCGCCCGTCGTCCACTCTCACGACCCGCCCGATGACCCCGGGATCGGCACCGAACCGCGACGACCACAGTCCGTGCCCGATGAGGGCTACGGGTGTGGCGTCCGGGCGATGGTCGTCGGCGGTGAAGCCCCGGCCCATGAGCGGGTCCACCCCCATCAGGGGAAACCACGCCTCGTCGACTCGGAGCACCCGGACCCGCGTCGCCGACTCGCCTTCGCCCAGGGTCTCGCTCATGCCGTGGGCGCCCGCCGCGATACGCGCGGGGAGGCGCGCACCCCGGAGCGCCTCCACGTCGCTCCAGGAGAAGGCGGTGAGGTCCGACGCTCCCCCGCCGTCGTGGACCATGCTCTGACTGAGGATCCGCACCTGGTCGGGATCCTCCACGTGCTCCGGCGGGCTCAGGAGCAGGCGGTCGGCCACCCGGAAGACGGCGGCGTTGGCACCGAGCCCCAGGGCCAGGGTCACCAACACCGCGGCCGAGAATCCCGGGGAGCGGCGGAGGCTGCGAGCCGCCGAGCCCAGGCTCGATCCCAGCAGGGCCACGGCGTGACGGATGCGGTCTCGTCGGAGGCGTCGGCGGTCGATGCGTCGGAGGTCCTCCCGGTACCGGTCCACGTCGCCGAACCGGCGGCGGGCCTCGGCCCGGGCCTCGTCCTCTCTCCATCCCCGGCGCACCAGGAGTTCCACGGTCCCCTCGAAATGGGACTCCAGTTCTGCGTCGATCTCCCGGTCCACGGGCTCGGGCTTCACGGGGTCCCCCGGCCTCGAGCGAAGACCTTGTCCACCGCCTCGGTGTAGCGGCGCCAGTCCGCGGTCTCCCGGGCGAGGCGGGCGCGCCCCCGTTCGGTGAGGGCGTAGAACTTGGCCCGGCGTCCCCGATCCGACACGCCCCACTCGCTCCGCAGCCAGCCCCCGCTCTCCATGCGGTGAAGTGCCGTGTACAGCGCGCCGTCCTCGAGATCCAGCACGCCGTCCGTGGCCTCCCGCACCCAATCGGCCACGCCGTACCCGTGGAGGGGACCATGGCTCAGGACCTGGAGGACCACGGTGTCGAGTGTGCCCCGGAGGACGGGCATGGGCTCGGGCATGGAGGGTCCGGGGAACGGGGTGCGGAAACGGATACCTGAGGTTTTCAGGGTATGAGTCTTACCCTGAAGTTCTCAGGTGTCAAGAAAATGGATTGTGGAATCGGGTCGCGCCGGGGTAGCTTGGCTCCGGATCCTGGCCGGGGGAGGACGACGATGGGACGGGGCGTGTGGAGGGGGTGGAAGGGGTGGAGCCGGTGCGGCGTCGCAGTGGTGTGCGCGCTCTGGTGTGCCGCGGAGGGCACGGCGGCCCAGCAATCGGGGGTTCCGGGACACGTGGTGGGTCGGGTGTTCGACCAGACCACGGGTGAACCCCTGGGTCGGGCCCGCCTCCAGGTCGTGGACACGGAGATCGAGGGGCCCGCGGGCCCGGACGGACGGTTCGCCCTTCCGCCCCTCCTTCCGGGGCGCATCGAGGTGCGGTTCACCCACCCGGGATACCTCCCTCGCGTCGAGGTGCTGGAGATCACCGCCGGCGAGATCCAGGACGTGCGGGTGGGGCTCGCCGCCGACTCGGCCTTCGTGCTGGAGCCCATCGTCGTGACGGTGCGCTCCCGGGTGCTGGAGCGCCGCGGATTCTACGAACGCCGGTCTCAGGGGTACGCGGCCCGGTACTTCGAGCGGGAGGACATCCAGGCCCGGGATCCCCAGAACCTCTCCGAACTCTTCCTGGATCTGCCCGGGGCGAAGGTGATTCCCGGGGGACTCGATGGTCCCCAGATCGTCTTCCAGCGGGCCACGGACTTCCGGAACTCCGGCGTGTGTCGGCCGGCGCTCTTCATGGACGGCGTCCGCTCCGGGATCCGGCTGTACGACATGATCCTCGACCCCGTCCACGTGGAGGGAATCGAGGTCTACGTGGGGGCGTCGATCCCCGGACGGTTCAACGATCCCTGCGGCGCCATTCTGATCTGGACCCGTTGAGGTCGCGTCAGCGCCCGCCCCGGATCCGCTCCCGCTGACGCGCCGCGATCTCCACCAGACGCCGCAGTTCGGCGATGGGATCGTCGGCGTCGTCGACCTGGAGGCGGAGGACCACGTCGTTGTTGAGCCACACGCCCCCGTCTTCGGCCACCACCAGCATGGCCGCCGATTGCATGCCCCGGGTGTCACCCCCCGCTGCCTGACCGGCTTCCAGCGCCGCCATGAGTCGCAGCGACAGGTGGCCTTCCGTGGTCTCGAAGGCGTCGACCATGTCCTGCACCACGTCGGGCCCCGCCAGGATGTTGCCCTGGGCCGACACGTGCTCGCCCACGACGTGGCCGGCCCACGCGCTGGCCCGAGAGCCCGTGTGGGTGGCGACCGTGCCCCGGGCGTCCATGACGGAGAACTGGCGCCCCTCCACCGACCACCGTTCCGGATCCGGATTCGGATCGGCCGCCAGAATAGTCTGCACCACCACGTCCGGCGTGTATCCGAGTTTCAGCAGCCCCAGGGCCTGGGGGCCGTAGCTCACGTCGACGATGGCCTGGGTCGCCACCACACCGACCCCCGCCTCGCCCCACAGCACGCCGTTGCCCACCGAGAAGACCCGGGATTGCACGGCGCCGCCGATCTCTCCGGTCTCGGGGTCGAATCCCAGGATCGAGAACGTGGCCACCGGCGGCCACGGAAGCGTGTCGGCGGGGGTCTGCCCCCGGACGGCCCCCGCCGGCGCCGAGGCGAAGACGAAGGCGAGAGTGAGGAGAGCGCGGCGAGACGAACGGGTCGACATGGGTCGCTCCGGAGAGGCTAGAGGGAACGGAGAAAGCTGAGGAGGGCGTTCCGGGCGTCGGACCCGAGAGCGTCGTAGGCGCGGATACTCGCCGCGGCCTCGCCCCCGTGTCGGGCGATGACGTCTTCCAGGGTGGGACTTCGACCGTCGAGGGACAGAATGGGCCGGTGACGCAGTCCTGCCAACGGAGCCGTGCGCACCTCGGTGGGCGCGGCCGAGTCGGAGCAGATTCCGGCCCAGCCAGGCCCCAGGTCGTGGAGAAGGAGGTCGGAGTAGAGGGCCACCTCCCGCCGCTGGAGGGGCGGTGGGGCCGAATCGGAGGTGGTGAAGTGGGGCGTGTGGCAGCCGGTGCATCCCACCGCCTCGAACACGTCTCGCCCCCGCTCCACCGAAGCGGCCCGTTCCGGCCCGGGCTCGCCGGGGCCGGGGAGGGCCAGGAGCCGCACGTAGTCCTCCAGGAGGTCGATCTGGGCGGGCCCGTACTCGGGGTCCGGCGCGGGGTCGGCCTCCGGCGGGGGAGGGGTGCCGTTGATGGTGAGTTCCCGGGGGTGGGCCGGGGTGGTGAGGCCCATTTCCTGGAGCAGGGCCTCCTCGATGAAACTGCGCAGAGTCGCGTGGGTGGCCTTTCGACCGAAGCGCGCCAGGGCGCCGTCGGACGTGCGGCCCACGCGACCGGAGATTCCATCGTGGTCGGCGTCGTCGGGGTCGGCCCCGGCCAGGATCGCGCTCTCGGGAATCGCCTCCACCACGCCGAGCCCGTAGAGGGCCGGAGCCGTCAGGTCGGTAGTGTGGGTGGCATCGTCGGGGCGAGTCTCGCCTCGCCCGCCGGCGGCCTGCAGCGCCGCGGTGGCCCGGGTCTGGATGTTGTCGCCGCCCTGATGGACCAGGGGGTCGCATCGTCCGTCGACCCACCGGGTGGACTTGAGGATGGGCTCCACTCCGCCCCCGCCCAGGGTGGGGACGTCGTGGCAGGAGCTGCAGCGCCGCTGGTTGAAGGTGGGCCCCAGGCCGGCGGCCTCGCCCACCTCGATGTCGAAGAGAGCCCGGCCGGCGTCGAACCGCGCCAGAAGATCGGGAGGCAGCCCCGGCAGGGGCTGGCCGGGGGCTCCGTGGGAAGGGAGCGGAGGGGGTGCGCATGCGGCCAGGAGAAGCACCCCCAGGAAACGCACCCCGGGGTGGGTCGGGCGAACCGACCCACCCCGGGGCTTCAGCATTCCTCGCCGTGACATCGGACCCGATCAGGTCCGTCGATCACGTCGTGGGGAGGCACCGGACCGACGCATCGTCCTCGATGTTCGTATTGTCCCGGGCCTCGGCGTCGTCCATGGAGAAGAACGACGGACGGGTGGCCGGCCTCTCGGGGTCGGACAGGGAAGCGAACACCATGCGGAGTTCGCCCAGGCGGCGGAGATCCACCACCCGGTGACCTTCCATCCACGTCTCGGCCAGGCGCTCGTTGAGCAGGTAGGCCTTCACCTCGTCGGCGTCGGTGGACGCGGGCAGTGCCGACAGTCCCGCAGCGGCCCGAAGGTCGTTCATGATGTCCTGGGCCGTGGCGAGATCGCCGTCCATCCAGGCCGCCTCGGCCTGAATGAGGCGCATCTCCTCGGAGTCGAAGAAGGGGATGTCGTCGCCGATGTCCCGGTACTTCCACTGGCTGTAGTGCTGGGTGACCCCGTCCACGGCCAGCGAACCGTTGAACCACACGGCCTTCCGCGGGTCGGGCTCGTTGGTGTAGGGGTCCCGCAGCGACCGGGTGGCATCGTCGTAGGAATCCCACCACTTCTGGCGCACCGCGGCGGCCGAGTTGTTGCCCGCCGTGATGAGCTGAACCACGTCGTTGTCCTGACGGCCGGAATTGCCCGACATCTCGGCGTTCTTCACCCATCCGTCGGGAATCTGGGCGGCGTCGGCCGCCGCTCCGGCGTGGTTGCCGAGATACAGACGAGCCCGCGCCCGCCCGGCGTAGTTCACCAGCACCCAATCCTGCGCTCCCGCGGCCTGCGATGTGGCCAGGGCCCGGGTGAACTCCGCTTCGGCCTGCTGAAGGATCTGCTGACTGGAGACCGCGGCTCCGTTGGGCTCCGCCGGGGCTTCGCAGAACATCATGCCCAGGAGGAGGTCGGCCATGGCCGCGGTGGTCTGGACCTGCGCGGTGAGAGGACTGTTTGCCGCCTCGTCCTCCCCCAGGACCCGGATGAACCGGGCCTCGGCATCACCCGCGAACCATCGGGCCCGGAGCATCTCCTGCATGTTTCCGTCGGCGTTGCTGTTGCCGTAGTTGAATCGGCCGTGATCGATGTCGTCGTAGCCGGCCCAGGTCCCGGTGTGCTGGAGCTCGTCGCCCAGCAGGCCCTGGTAGATCACGAACTGATCCATGGTGATGTAGAGGTCTCCCTCGACGCCGGCGGCTACGGCGTCGAGGGCGTTGTCCAGGTCTTCCGAGGTGTACCGCTCGGGGTCGGAGACGTCCAGGATGTCTCCGCACCCGCTCAGAGCGATGCCCGCGGTGAGGGCCAGGAGAGGTTTGTGCAGCTTCATATCGCGCTCCTCTCGCTCAGAATGAAGTTCGGACGGAGAACAGGAACCGTCTCGGTTGTGGCGTGGCGAGGAAGCCCGAGAAGTTGAACGAGCTTCCGCCGGCGTACTGCATGGACGGGTCCATGCAGTTGCAGTCGTCCCACCACCAGAGGTTGTAGCCCGACAGGGTCAGCGTCGTCCGGCCCAGACCCAGTCGATCGGCCAACGAGGTCGGCAACTGGTAGCCCAGGGAGACCTCCTGGAGCCGGATCTGGTCCCGGGAATCGTACGCGCTCTGCAGGGTGAAGAAGTTCACCAGGGAGTCGGTCACCGCCGTGGGGGCACCCGACTCGTCGAGGGTCGACAGATACTCGTCGCCGGCCTGCTGACGAATGCGGTAGGGCCGGTCCCCGTTGGCGAAGATGGCCCCCCACTCCCCGCGGAGCTGGGCGAAGACCCGGAGCGGTCCCACGGTGAGGGTGTTGGTGAAGGCGCCCGACCAACTGGGAAGGGGCTGGCCCTGGTAGACCGCCGTATCGGTGCGGGTGTGGGTCCGGGTCGCCGGATCCCATCCGTTCACTTCCCGGGCGAAGATCGACTCCACCGGGTATCCTTCCCGCTCGTCGCCCAGGATCCCGTCCTGGGCGGCGTCGCCCAGATCCACCACCTCGTTGTCGGTCCAGTCGAAGTTGACGGCCGTGGTCCAGCGCACGTTGCCCGTCACGATGGGCGAGGCGTCGAGGGTGACCTCGAGCCCCTGGTTCACGATCTCCCCGACGTTCTGGAGCTGGGCGTTCTGAAAGCCCAGCGAGGACGGCAGGGGCGTCGCCAGCAGCGCGTCGATGGTGCTGGCGTCGAAGTAGGTCATGGACAGACCCAGTCGGTCACTGAAGAGGCCGGCGTCGAAACCGAACTCGATCTCGGTGGTCTTCTCGGGCTCCAGATCGGCGTTGCCCGGGTTGTCGGGCGTGACGCCGGGCACGTCGCCCAGCACCGCCGTGGCGTCGTAGGTCTGGAACTGGTCGAAGGCCCCCGGGGCCCGGCCGGCCCGGCCCCACGCGGCCCGAAGCTTCAGGCTCGACAGCACGTCGGGCAGCCACTCGTCGTCCAGCGAGCTGAAGTTGTACGCCGCGTCGAACTTGGGATACACCTGGGCGCCGTAGTTCACGCCGAAGGCGCTGTTGCCGTCGACCCGGAGTCCCGCCGTGACGAAGAGGCGGTCGTTGATTTCGAACCGGTTCTGGGCGAAGGCGCCCAGGTTGATGGTCTCGGTGAACTGCTCGTCGCCGAACGTCAGCGCCGCGCCGCCCACGGTGGTCACACCGGGGCCCGCGAACTGGCGGCCCGTGGCCATGGACACCTCGGCCGTCTCCCAGAATCCCTGGCCCCCGAACGACAACTGGGAGCGAACGGCGTCGGAGATCCCGAACGACAACTGGCCCAGATAGTCGAAGGTGAAGTTGCGGGCCGAACGGTAGCCGATGTTCCGCTCTCCGTCTTCGTTGGCGAAGACGTAGAAGTAGCCGAACGGAAGCGTACGGGTCTTCTGGTCGTCGACGTTGTCGAGGCCCAGGGTCAGGCGATGCGTGAAGTCCTGGCTCGGGGCGTAGGTGACGTTGAGGCCACCGGTCCAGCGATTCGCCGTCGAGTAGGTCTCGACCTGCTGGATGTTCTCCACCGGAATCCAGGGCTCACCATAGGGCGACTCCTCGGTGGCGTTCTTGGGCGACCCGATGGTGGCGTTGCCCAGGAGCGACATCCAGTTGTTGCCCGACTGGAGCGAGTAGATGCGGTTTCTCGAGTAGGCCGAGTTGATCCCCACCGTCCACTGCTCGTTGGCGGTCCAGTTGAGGTTCATGCGGATGTTTCCGCGGGTCTGATCGTTGGGCTTGATCGACCCTTCCTCGTAGTTGAACCCGCCGGAGATGAAGTACGTCACGTCCTGGCCGCCGCCCTGGGCGGTCAGGTCGTAGTTGTTGACGAGACCGTTCTCGATGAGGGTCTCGTTGGCGTCGAGGGCCTGGAAGCCGTCGGGACCCGAGAAGTTCGGGTACAGCTTCGTCGGGAAGTTCTCCCGGTGACGGTTGAAGCCCACCGACGTGGAGAAGGTGAACTGGGGCCGGCTGTTGGAACGGCCCCGCTTCGTGAAGATCTGGATGACCCCGCCCGACGCGTCGGACCCGTAGAGCGTCGCCGCCGCGGCGCCCTTGAGCACCTCGATGCGATCGATCTCCTCGGGATTGAGGTCGGAGAGGCGATCCTCGCCGGCGCCGCCGGAGAAGGCGCAACAGGTGGCCCCCGCCAGGGAGCCCCACTCGCCGGTGTTGGTGTCGACACGGACTCCGTCGATGTAGACCACGGGCCGCTGACCCAGGGTGAAGCTCGACGTGCCGCGGATCCGGAGCTCACGCCCCGCCCCCACGCCACCGGCCACCCCCACCGATCGCACTCCCGGAATCCGGCCCTCCAGGGCCTGGCTGACCCCCTCCAGCGGCGTGTTCTCCTGGAGATTGTCCAAGCTCAACGACGCCACCTTCTGGCCGAGCTTCCGCTGTTCCACCGCTCCCGCGGTTCCGGTGACCACCACCTCGTCCATGGCGATGGCGCTCACCGAGAGCAGAAAGTTCGCTTCGGCCTGCTGGCCGGCGGCTACGGTGACCGTCTGCTCGGTGGTGCGGTAGCCGATGTTGGTCACCCGCACGACCTGCTCCCCGGCCGGCACATTCAGCAAGAGGAAGCGACCCTGGGCATTGGACAGCCCGCCCCGGGTCGTGCCCACGAGCGAAACCTGCGCGCCGTTGATCGGCTGCCCGCTGGCCGCGTCGATCACGGTGCCCGTGATGCCGCCCGTCTGGGCCGCCACGGGAGACGCCGCGAATGCGGCGCCGAGGAGAGCCACGAAAGCTCCCCATAGCCTACGTCCTGACTTCTCACGGTACATCGTCGTTCCCCCATTCTTTCAGAGAGACCCCACCCCACATCCTCACCACCTCACGACGCTCCTGCAGTACGCCCCTGAGCCAGGAGTCCTGTGGGCGCGAACACGCACAGTGTGGCTTGCGCGCCACGTTGCGCAACAGTCATGGTTCGAAGCCGTATGGACGGTCGGTCCGGGAGGTGCCCGGGTCCGGGCTTTGGGGAGGACGACGACGGGAGGGGTCCATGAAGCGGTTTGGCGCAGGCGGATGCGCAGTTTCCCCGCGATGGGGGCGGGCGGTGGCGGCGGGTGCCGCAGGGCTGTGGTTCGCCCTGCTGGGGGGATGCGACGGCATCACCGGTTCCGGCGATCGGGACCAGGCCGAGGTCGCGATCCAGCGACTCGGACCCGGCGATTCGGTCACCCTGGTGACCTCTACGGACTTCTCCGTGGGGGGCGGCGGAGAGGTGATCCTCATCCGATCGGACACCCAGCGGGTCCGGCTCCCCTTTCTCCGCGGGTACTCCCTGGAGAGCCTGGACCGGTTCTTCGTCGAAGCCGGACCCGCCGTCTCGGGTGACACCACCTCGATCCGGATGGAGGTCACCATCGACGGCCGGGACTGGTACGACGAGCAGGCCACGCTGGGGGTGGGCGATCCCGGCGTGTTGGCGTTCGTCTACCGGTTCAACGTGCCCCGCTTCTGATGGGTGCGCGGGCCTCCGGGTGGATGGTGGCGGTCGTCCTGGGCGCCGTGAGCGTCGCCGTGGCCGTCGCCGGGTGCCGATCGGGGACGGACGAGGCCGAGGAAGCCCCCCCCGCCGCGGCCTGGGTGGGGTCGGACACCCTCACCGCCGACGCGCTGGCGGCCCTCCTCGTCCTGGGCCAACCCCTGCCCGTCACCGAGGCCGTGGCCCGGGATCTGGCCCGCCACTGGGTGGCGGTGGCGGCCCTGGCGGCGGTGGGTCTCGACGCCCTGGCCGGACCCGAATGGACGCGCACGGTGGTGTGGCCCGACCACCGGGCCGCGGTCCTGGCTGGGCGCCTCGATGAGGGGACCGCGAGCCTTCGGGAGCCGTCGGAGGCCGAGGTCGACGCGGCGTATGCAGGCCCCCGGTTCCGGCTCCCGGCCCGCATCGTCCGGCGCACCTCGGCCCAGGACCATCCCGACGAGCGGCGGCGGCAGCGCGAGGCGGCGTTCGCCATCCACGAGGCCCTGCGGGAGGGGGCGCCGTGGGCCGAGGTGGTGGCCGGGAGCGACGACGACGAGGGCCGGGAGCAGGCGGGGCTCCTGGGCCTGGTTCAGCGGGGCGACCTCGGACCGGGTCTGGAGGGGGCCGTGTACGCCCTGGAACCCGGGCAGATCTCGCCGGTGCTGGAGACCGAGGAGGGGTACGAGATCGCGTACCGCCCCCGCCTGGACGAGGTTCGCGAACTCTTCGCTCGTGAACTCGCGGCGGCCCGGGCCGACGACGCCCGTCAGGTGCGCGTGGACTCCCTGGTGGCGGCGGCTCGGGTCCAGTTCGTCGACGGCGCCGAGGGCCGCCTGGCGGCTCTGGCCGAGCCCGGAGCCCGGGGCACGGGCCGCGCCCTGGCGCGGTGGGAGGGGGGGCGCCTCGACGACACCATGGCCGTGCGGTATCTGGCCACCCTGGATCCGGACGATCGGGCCCGGATCCGGGCCGACCCGTCCGAGGCCTCCGACCTGCTTCCGGCCATGGCCGCCCAGGAGCTGACCTGGCAGGCCCTGGGTGCGCCGGGGGTCGACGCCGCCGGGGGCATGAGGGCCGCGGCCGCCGACTGGACGGACCGTCTGGCCGGATACGACGACGTGGTGGCCGATCCCCTGGCCTACATGGAAGCGGTGGTGGCCCGGCGGCGGGCGCCGGTGACGGTGCCGCCCACGATCCTGGGCACCCTCGAGGCCCGGGGAGAGGGGGGATCGATCTCCTCACCCGGCATTCAGGCGGCGGTGGAGCGGGCGCGGCGCATGGTGGCCGGAGCCCAGGCCACTCCGGGAGGCGAGGGGTGAGGTGGGCGTGGGCGGCGGTGGTGGGGGGCAGCCTGTTCGTCGCCGCCGGCTGCGCCGACGAGGGTGCGCCTCCTCCGCCGGTCCAGCCCGGTGATCCCCTTCCCGGTCTGGACGAAGCCGCCCTGGGGCGCTTCCTCCTGGGGAAGGCCGTCTTCGAACGCCTCGCCACGCCGGACGAGGGGCTGGGCCCCCTCTTCAACGCCGACCGCTGCAGCGGATGCCACGATTCGCCGAGTTCGGGAGGTACCAGCGACCGGGTGGTGGTGAAGGCCACCCGGTGGGAGGAGGACGTCGGTCGGTGTGATCTGCTCCGTGCCCACGGAGGCGAAAACATCCAGCAGTTCGCCACCCCGGCCCTGGTGGCGGCGGGCCTGGGCCCCGAGACCATTCCCCCGTCGGCCAACGCCCGGGCCGCGGTGCTGGCCCCGACCCTCTACGGCCTCGGCCTGGTGGACGCCATCGAGGCGTCGGAGATCGCCCGGCGTGCCGACCCCGACGACGTCGACGGTGACGGGATCTCGGGGCGGGTGGGCCGGGACGAGGAGGGTCGCCCCGGACGCTTCGGGCGGAAGTCGGAGGTCGCCACTCTCGAACGGTTCGTGGATGCGGCCCTCCGGTTCGAACTGGGGTTCTCCACTCCCGCGCATCCCGTGGAGGAGCCCATCAACGGCGTTCCCGTGCCTCCGGGTGCCGATCCCCTGGGCGAGCCCGAGATCGATGCCCGGGGTGTGGCCCTTCTCACCGACTACGTGCGCTTCCTGGCGCCGCCGTCCCCCGTCGCCCCCACGGGGGCGGCGGCCGATACGATCCGACTCGGGGAGGACGTCTTCGGGCGCATCGGGTGCGACGCCTGTCACACGCCCGCCCTCCGCACGGGGTCCCATGCGATCCCCGCCCTGGACCGGGCCGGCGTGCCCCTCTACTCCGACCTGTTGCTCCACGACCTGGGGCCCGAGTCGGCGGGGGTCTGCGGGCCCGGTGCGGCCCCCGGGGAGCATCGCACCTCTCGTCTCTGGGGACTCCGCTACCGGTCGGCCTACCTGTCCGACGGGAGGGCCCGCACCCTTCCCGACGCCATCCGGGCCCACGGCGGTGAAGGCGCAGCCTCCCGGGCAGGGTTCGAGGCATTGGACCCCTCCGATCGCGAGGCGCTGCTGCGGTTTCTCGGGACGCGCTGAGCGTTCCCGGGGATTCCCTGGCCGGTTTCGGCGAGGACCGTCGCCACGGGGGTGAATGCTTCCCACCTCCACAGGAGTCTCCCATGCGACGTTCCCTACCCTTCCGGCTTCCGGTGGCCGGCCTGGCCCTCGCCGCTCTCCTCGCCGTCCCGACGGCGTCCCACGCCCAGGTCGAGGAGTGCACGAGCCTCCACGGCCAGTTCAACAACTTCCGCCGCGCCTTCGAGGCCGACATGGACGCCCAGGCCGCCCAGATGGCGTCGGACATCGACCTGTTCGGCTTCAATCTCTCCGAAGAGACCGTGCTCCAGGGCCTGGACCTGGTCCACCGGTACGAGCAGGCCCACGAGAGCTGGCTCACGAGCCTCGGGCTCGGCCCCCAGCTCACGGGCTTCAACGGAAGTGAGTCGGGGTCGCTGACGAAGGCGGGTCCGGTGGGCGGGGAGCGGACGTGGATGACCGTGCCCTCGAACCAGGAGCGGAACGTTCGGGTCCAGATCCGCAAGACCGACGGACGGGCCGAAACCGACGTCTGGGTGTGCCGTTGGGATGCCGACAACAACCCCACCATCGTCCGCCACTTCCGATTCCCCAACGGCAATCGGACGAGCACCGAGCAGGTGACCCTCACCGACCTCCAGTCGGAGCAGATCTCGATCCATCTCGTCAACAATTCGTTCTCCAACAACTTCCGCTACACCGTCACCACCAGCGTCGCCGGCGAGTATGGGCTCCAGCAGCAGTCGGCGGGGCAGGTGGTCGACACGTATACCCTTCGCATCAGCAGCCCCAACTCCTCGGCCCTCGTCCGTCCGGTGGAGGCGCGCATCGAGCGGCGGAACGGATCCGACTTCTTCGTGGCGGAAGGCGTCGGGTTCAACGTGGGCGACATCGACGTGAGGGTGAACCGCAACATGCTCGGGTTCAGCTCCGTGTCGGGTCAGAACCCGGCCGTCAGTGTTCGGACCCGTCGGGGCACCCCGAACCAGTTGTCCGGCACGCTGACCCACGGAGGGACCCAGTACTCCGTGACCCTCTCGTCGAACTGACGCGGGAGGGTGGGGCGCAGGTGAGGCCCGGCGCGACGTGCGTCGGGCCTCACGGCGTGCTTGTGAAGCCGGGAGGAAGTCCCAGAATAGGGGACATTCACACGCGCCCCCTTCGCCGGAGTCGACCCGTGTCCCTGTCCGCCCATCTCATCGCCCAGCTCGACGCCGAAGTCGACGCCTCCCGCCGCGTCATCGAGCGCGTCTCGGAGTCCATCTACGGCTGGAAGCCCCACGAGAAGTCGTGGAACACCAAGGACCTCGCCCTCCACGTCGCGAATCTGATCTCGTGGGGCGCCATGATCCTCACCACCGACGGCCTGGACTTCGAGTCGGACGAGGCGAAGAACTGGACGCCGCCGTCGGCCGACGATGTGGCCGGGATCCTGGAGCTGCTGGAGACGAACGGCCAACAGGTCCGGGGGATTCTCGAGGGCATGTCCGACGACGACCTGCAGAAGAGCTGGGTGATGCGGGCCGGGGAGCACGTCATGTCGTCGGATCCCCGCCACTTCGCCTTCGCCCGGTGGGTGTTGTCCCACCAGGCGCACCATCGGGGGGAACTGATGGTCTACCTGCGGCTCAACGACATCCCCCTGCCGGGCATCTTCGGTCCCACGGCCGACGAACCCATGTAGGTCATGGGACTCCCCGGGGGGCCGCCGGGGCGGCGGGAACGCACTGAATCAGCATGTGGAAGAGCTGTTGGCCCGGGGCGATCTCCACGGCGTCCGACACGGCGAACTCGGCCTCGGTGCCCAGGGCCGACATGCGGTCGTAGTAGCTGAAGAGGCAGTCGACCCCCAGGCGGCGGTAGCGGAGCGACGCTTCGTTGGGGGCGTCCCGGGGGTCGGGGGTGCGGGTCCACTCCGAGGCCTCGAGGGCCCGGAAGAATCCCCGCGCCACCTCCCGAGAGGGGCCGGCGGCGGCGCCGGCTGCCGTGACCCGGCACCCGGGCGTCGTGCTCCGGGTGCGCCAGTCGTCGATGGTGTCGGCTTCGGCAAGCGCCTGCATGCCGGCCGCTTCCCGAACGAACCGTTCGGCCTCGGCGCAGAGATCGACCTGGGCGCCGGCGGCTGCGGGGCCGGCGATGGAAGCGACGAGGGAGAGCAGGAGCGAGCCGACGACAGCGGAGGCGTTCATGCGGGGTCCAGTGCCTCTCGCGCCCGCGCCTCGATGCGCCAGGGCACGTCGCGGTCGCGGGTGTAGCGTGCGGCGCCGGGATAGGGCGTAGGGGACTCCGGGGCCGGCGGCAGGTGAGGCGCCGGTTCACCCTGGGGCGCGGGAGCCCCGGCGATGGCGCGCCCGTCGGCGGTGAAGAACACCACGGCCGCGGTGCGGTCGAGACACACGCGCATGCCCCTCTCGTGGACGTGACGGTGGTGATGACCGCACAGCAGCACGAGATTGGACAGCTCCGTGGGGCCCCCGTCGGCCCAGTGGACGATGTGATGGGCGTCCACGAAGCGACTGCCGCAGCCGGGGAAGCGGCAGCCGCGGTCTCTCGCGAGCAAAGCGCGGCGAAGAGCGGGGGGGATGGTGCGGGTGCGTCGGCCGGCGGACGTTACTGACCTTATAAAGCCAGTTGGCCTCCTCTGGAGGAGGGCGTAGCGTGCTGAGTTCCACCACAGCAGCCGAGCCCAAACCCAAAGGAGGCCAACATGAATGTCGCGGGCGTAGACGCCCATACAACGTACCTGGTGGTGGTGATCGTGGACAGACAGGGCCATCGGGTGGAGGGCCCGAAGCGCATCCGGCTGAACGAAGAGGCCCGGCTTCTCGAGCTTCTGGATCGGATGGCGCCGGTGGAGCTGGTCGTGGAGACGTCGCCTTCGTGGCCGTGGCTCTACGATCTGGTGAAGGACCGGGAGGGGGTGGGGTTCGTCCTGGCCCACGCGACGAAGCTGCGCGCCATCGCGGAAGCGAACTACAAGCGGGACGAGATCGACGCCGAACTGCTCGCTCGCATGCGGTTGGCGGGCCTGATTCCCGAGGTGTACACGAAGTCGTCGACGCAGCGACAGCATGCCGTGCTCGTCCGGCATCGTCAGGTGTTGCGCCGGAATCGGACCGCGGCGGTGAACCGGATCCACGCCCAGCTCCACGCCGTCGGTCTGCGCCTGGAACGGGGCCGGCTGCTGACGAAGCAGGGGCGCCGGTGGGTGGGTGAGCATGCCTGGCCCAAGTGGGGTGCGGAACAGAGACACCTGGCTGGAACCCACTTCGAGCTCATCGACCAGTTCACGACGCTGATGCAGGGACTCGATCGTCGCGTGCGGAAGGTTTCGGCCGAGATCCCAGCCACGGGGATCCTTCAATCGATTCCGGGCGTGGGGCCGTATCGATCCCTGGTTCTCGCTACGGAGATCCTGCCCGTGGAGCGCTTCCCCACGCCGGCCCATCTGGTGAGCTACGCCGGGCTGGCTCCTCGTAGTCGCAGTTCGGGACTCGCCCCGATTCGGTTCGGCCGGATCCCGGCCGGGGCGAACCGGTGGCTCCGCAATGCCCTGGTGCAGGCGGTGGTCACGCACCACACGCATGCGCCCGACAGTTGGCTCTCGACGTACTACGATGTCTTGAAGGAGCGCCGGGGCTGGCAGGTGGCGCGGGTCGCCACGGCCCGCAAACTGGCCCGGGCAATTCACGCCATGCTCCGAACCGGCGAGCTGTGGCGTGGCGAAACGACGGACGAAGGGGTGAGCTCGAGTTACCGCGTGTCGCATCGACGACCTGTTCTTACTGACTGAGCCCCCCGCTCGCATAGGAGATCATGGGAGGGCTCGGAACGACCGGAGCCCCATCCCCGAATGGCTGCGTGAGTCCTCAACAGACTCGCCCAAGATCGGACGCGACGTTGTCGTACCCGGCTGCTGTGGTGGCACCGAATCGCAACCCGTCCTCCTCCCACACCCTCGCCGTGCTGGGAGTAGATGGGGCTACGCCCCTTGATTGGGCTGGCTTTATGGCCGCGGTAACGTGGGACATCGACCCGTGCGGCGTTACCGAGGTAACGTCCGGCCCCCGCGTTTCGCCCTCCACCATCGCGATCCCCGCATCGCAGGTCAGGCGGCGGGCCGTCTCCTTGCAGACCCGCACCCCGTCCAGCTCCGAGCGGCCCGAGGGCCGATGGGCCTCGAGCGTGTCGGGCTCCACGTGGAGCAGCACCTGGTAGCGGTCGGCCCGTGTGCCCCGGGCGTCGTCGCCGAAGCCTGCCGCCAGGGCCCGCTCAGCCAGGAGGCCCACCGCGTCGGCTCGACGCTGGGCCGGCGTCGTCTCCTCCGGCTCAGCCTCTCCGCGAAAGAGCACGTCCGACGCGGCCTCCACGGCCCGCATCAGCAGGGCGCCGGCCTCGGGATCGAGGCGCCCCGACACGACGTAGCTCCCGCTCTCGTCAACGAACACAGAGAAGCGCCGGGCGCGATGCCGGGCCTGCTCCAGGGTGAGTTCCCGGGCGTCGTCCATGGCCTTCCACGCCCGGACCACTCGCTCCAGGTTGTCGGCCGACCCGGCCCGGGCCAGCTCGAGGAGCTGCTCCTCGCTCTCGGGCGTGGCCACCCGGGTCAGGGCCCGGGCCTTGGCGTACGACAGATCCCCCGCTGCCATCGCCGCAGTAGCCTGCGGTAATCCGGCCAACGCCCGGCCGTCCTCACCCGCTCCCGGGCGGCGTTCCGGCCCATGCCCGTGCGCCAGGCCAGCCACTCGGCGCAGTTGGGGAATCCGGCGTCCTCCCATCCCCGGGCGTCGTCGAACTCGACGACGAGCCGCATCATCTCGGCCTGGGCCACTCCGATGGATCGCTCGAGTTCGGCGATGCGGTCGCCCAGATCCAGGAGGGCGTCGGCCCGCTCCCCCGCCGGGTCGCGGAAGCTCGAGTAGTCCGGGGCAGACTCCCGGACGAGGGCGAGAGGGCGGGGGCGCGGCCCGGTGGGTGACCACGGCGCGAACATGAGCTGCGAGTCGTCGCCGGTCGTGTTCGGGACGAAGGGGAGTGGGGAGCGGTACATGGCGGTGACCTCGGGAGCCGGCCACCCGCGCGGTCGAGAGTCCGAGGGCGTGGGAGGGGGGCTCGTGGACGGTGTCCGACCGGGGTGCAGGACGCGGGCCACCCCAGGATCCCGAACCCGATCCATGGCTGGATGGGACACATCCCGCGAGGAGCGAGGCTACAGCCGAGCCGTCACCGCCTCGGCCATTTCCACCGTCGATGCCTCCCCGCCGAGATCCGGCGTGCGCACCCGCCCCTCGGCCAGGACCGACTCTACCGCCGCCTGGAGTCGTGTGGCGGCGGCATGGAGTCCCATATGATCCAGCATCAGGGCCCCGGCCTGGATCGCGCCCACGGGGTTGGCGATGCCGCGCCCCGCGATGTCGGGCGCCGAGCCGTGGATGGGCTCGAACATGGACGGATGGGACCCCTCGGGGTTCAGGTTGGCGCCTGGCGCGAGGCCGAGACTGCCCGTGAGGGCCGCCCCCAGGTCGGTGAGGATGTCGCCGAAGAGGTTCGACGCCACGATGACATCGAGGGTGTGGGGATGGGTCACCATCCGAGCCGCCAGAGCGTCGACGTGGTACGGGCGCCACTCCACGTCGGGAAAGTCCGCGGCCACTTCGGCCACCACCTCGTCCCACAACACCATGGCGTGCTGCATGGCGTTGGACTTGGTGGCGCTGGCCAGGAGCCGGCGCGGCCGGGAAGCCGCCAACTCGAAGGCGTAGCGCGCCACCCGCTCGATGCCCCGGCGGGTGAAGAGGCCGGTCTGCTCGGCGCGCTCGTCGGGGGTGCCCTCGTCGTAGCGTCCTCCGAGGCCCGCGTATTCGCCCTCGCTGTTCTCCCGCACGCACACCATGTCCAGATCGGCGGGGGTGCGCCCCGCCAGGGGAGTGGCCACGCCGGGGAGCAGCCGCATGGGGCGGAGGTTCACGTATTGCCCGAAGGCCTGCCGGATCGGGAGGATCAGTTCCCACACCGAGACGTGGTCGGGGACGTCGGGCCGCCCCACGGCCCCGAGGAAGATGGCGTCGAAGTCGGCGAGCCGGTCCAGGGCATCGTCGGGCATCATGCGCCCGGTTTCGTGGCGGAAGTCGCAGCCCCACGGGAAGCGGGTCCACTCGAGAGCGGGGATGGGCTCCGCGCCGGGGGACTCGGCGGCTCGGGCCCCGGCCGTGGCGGCCTCGATCACGGGGATCGCGGCCTCCACCACCTCGGGGCCGATGCCGTCGCCGGCGATGACGGCGATGCGTCGGGTCACGGGGGACTCCGTCTCAGCCCATGCCCGGGGGCTGAAAGCGGCCGTCCACCGCGGTCCACCCCCCGTCGACGTAGATGGTGGTTCCGGTGAGGAAGCTGGCGGCGTCGGAGAGGAGGAAGGCGGTGGGCCCGGCCATCTCCGCGGGCTGGGCCCATCGGCCCAGGGCGCTCTTGCCGGCGTAGGCCCCGTACCAGTCGGGCGAGGCCTTGATGGGGGCAGTGAGCGGGGTCTCCACCACCCCGGGCGCGATGGCGTTGACCCGCACCCCGGACGGGCCGAACTCGGCGGCCCCGCTCTTGGCGAGCTGGACGATGCCGGCCTTCGTCGCGGCGTAGACGCTCTGGCCGGGCTCCACCACCGCCGCCCGGATGGAGGCGAAGAGCACGATGCTGCCCCGCTTCGCCGGGAGCATGAGACGGGCCGCCGATTGGAGCACGTTGAAGCTCCCCCCGAGGTTCACGTCCACCACCTTCCGGAACTCGTCGGCGGTGTAGTCGACGATGGGCTTCCGCACGTTGACGCCGGGAGTGCAGACGACGCCGTCGAGGCGGCCGCCGGCCGCCGCCACCGCGCCCAGAGCCGCCGCCACGTCGGCCCCGTCGGTGATGTCGACCCGGGCCGCCGAGGCGCCGTCCAGTTCGTCGGCCACCCGGCCCGCCGCCGCCTCGTCGATGTCCAGGCAGGCCACCCGGGCGCCCTGCTGGGCACAGGCCCGGGCCACGGCCTCCCCGATGCCGCTGCCGGCTCCGATCACCGCCACCACACGATCCGTCAGTTCGAACATCGTCGTCACTCCATTCCTGTCTCGGGGGGGGCGTTGGTCGGGGGGACGTTCCGGGGGGTCGTCCAGCGGGGGGGCGTTTCTGCGGGGGGGCTCGGGTCGTCGTGGGGTACGGCGGGTCAGTTCTCCGAGGGCGGCAGGACGACGCCCGCCCGCACCACGCCGTCGGGGGCCTGGAAGTCCAGATCCAGGAGGGCCGCGATGGTGGGGGCCACGTCCACCAGGTGCATGAGGGGAATCGTATGCCCCGGGGCCACTCCGGCGCCCCACGCCACGAAGCCCGTGTGCACGTCGTCGAGTTCGGGGAAGTAGCCGTGGGCTCCTCCCGAGCCGGGGGTGATGGCCGGACCTCCGGTGGCGCCGCCGAGGTAGACGCCGGGTTCGGCCGCCAGGGCGAGGACCGCGTCGGGGTCGGCTCCCCGTGCCACCAGTTCGTCCTTCTCCACGACCCGGAAGAGGTTCTTCACGCCGGGGGGGAGGGCCTCGAGGTCGGCCCGGACCCGGTTCAGCGCGGCGGTGTCGTTGGGATCGCGGAGCCGGAGAAAGGCGCTGCCCCCGGCGGGATGCCAGGCGGCGCGCCACTCGCCCCGGTCCGGGCGATCTTCGTGGAGGCCCGCCTCCACGAGCCAGACGTTGGGCGAAACCCGGGTGTCGACGTCCACGAAGCCGTGGTCGCCGGTGACGACGAAGGCGGTGCGGTCCAGGATTCCGGCTCGGTCGGCCGCCTCCACCATGCGGGCCACGGCCCGGTCCACCGACGCCACCCCGAGCCGCACCTCGGCGCCCTCCCGGCCCTCGGCGTGCTGGTGGTAGTCGGTCTGGTTGAGGTGCACCACCAGCAGGTTGGGGCGGTAGTGTTCGATGAGGTGGCCGGCGATGTCGCCCACCGCATCTTCACGGCTCCGATTGTAGCCCCAGTAGTAGTCGGGAAACGGCCCCAGGGACTCGGCTTCGATCTCCTCCAGCAGGCCCGCCGGACGCACCTCGGCCCGGAGGGCGAAGGTCTGGGCGGCAGGGCCGGTGAGGTCGCCTTCGCGGCCCGCCACCGACCAGAACTCGGGCACGTTGTAGTCGATGGCGCTCCGGGCGCTCACCGGCCACGACACGCCGGCCGAGACGTCGCCCCGGGCGGCCACGGCGTCCCAGATCGCCGGCACCCGGATCGAGTCGCTCACCATGAACCAGAGCCCCGACTCGCCCCCGGCCTCGAAGGGCCGGTTGTTGGTGATCCCGTGGCGGGCCGGGAGGGCGCCGGTGACCATGGTGGTGTGCGACGGATACGTGACCGTGGGCGTCACCCCTCGGACCCTCTCGGCGTGGGCGCCCTCCGCGGCCATGCGCTGGATCATGGGCGCCGGCCAACGCTCCTCCAGGTAGAACTCGGGGCGAAGGCCGTCGATGGAGATGAGGATCACATGATCGGCGGGCCGCTCCTGGGCGGCCGCGGGCGAGGCCGCCGCCCCGACCGTGGAGAGCCCCAGGACGAGGGCGGCGAAACGGAGCTGTGCGGCGGGTCGGACGTGCATGAGCTCGATGGGGTGGGTGGGGGGAGCCGGCTCAGCCGTGGTGGATGGCGACGGTCTTGATGCGGGTGAAGCTCTTGAGTCCCTCCATGCCCTTCTCCCGCCCATACCCCGAACGCTTCACGCCGCCGAAGGGAAGCTCCACGCCTCCACCGGCGCCGTAGCAGTTCACGAACACCTGGCCCGCGTCCAGGGCATGGGCCATGCGCAGCTGCCGTCCGCCGTGGCTCGTCCACAGCCCGGCCACCAGCCCGTATTCGGTGGCGTTGGCCAACCGGACGGCGTGGTCTTCGTCGTCGAAGGGCGTGGCCACCAGGACGGGACCGAACACCTCCTGGCGGGAGAGTTCGTGGTCCGGATCCACCGGGGCGAAGAGTCGGGGCTTCACGTAGAAGCCGCCGGCGGGGCCGTCGTCGCCCCCGGCCACGGCGGCCAGTTCAAGCGACTCGGCCTGGGCGCGCTCCACGAAGGCGCTCACCCGCTCGGCCTGCTTGGCCGAGATGAGGGGGCCCACGTCGGGGTCGGCCTCCGCCGGCCCCACCCGCGTGGCCTCGAAGCGGGCGGACAGGCGCGCCACCACCTCGTCGAAACAGCCTCGCTCCACCAGAATCCGGCTCCCCGCCGAACAGGTCTGGCCGGCGTTCTGCACCAGGGCGCCGTAGAGCATGGGCAGCGCGGCGTCGAGATCGGCGTCGGCGAAGACGATCTGAGGCGATTTGCCCCCCAGCTCCATGGTGGCGGGCACGTTGTGCACCGCCGCCGCCTGCTGGACCAGGGTGCCGGTCGCGGGGGACCCCGTGAAGGAGATGTGGTCGACCCCGGCGTGGCCCGACAGCGCCGCGCCGGCTTCGTGACCGAACCCCGTGACGACGTTGAGCACACCGTCCGGGAGGCCCGCCTCCACGGCCCGGTCCACCATGGCCAGGATGCTCAGACAGGCGTCTTCACCGGGCTTGATCACCACGGCGTTGCCCGCCGCCAGCGACGCCATGACGGAGCGGCCGAACATCTGGGCCGGGTAGTTCCACGGAATGATGTGGGCCGTGACGCCGTACGGCTCGCGCAGCGCCATGACGGTGTAGCCCGCCTCGTACGGCAACGTCTCGCCGTGGAGCTTGTCGGCGGCGCCGCCGTAGAACTCGCAGTAGCGGGCGGCGGCGGTGATGTCCCGCCGAGCCTGGGCCAGGGGCTTGCCCACGTCCCGGCACTCCAGGAGGGCGATCTCGTCGTGGTCGCGCTGGATCAACTCTCCGAGGCGGGTGAGGATCCGGCCGCGCTCCACGGGCGACATGCGGCTCCACGGGCCCTGGAAGGCCCGTCGGGCCGCGGCCACGGCGGCGTCGACGTCGGCGGCGCGACCCCGGGAGAGCGAGCCGAACGTCTCACCCGTGCTGGGGTTCACGACCGGGATCGTTTCTTCGCCGGCGGCGGGGCGCCAGCGTCCGTCGATGAAGAGCGTCTGTCCGTCCATCCATCGTCCTCGTGGCGGGGGTGGGTCGGGGTGCAGTATACATCATTCAACCTGCTCCGGCGACGCCCGGACCTGCTCTTTTACGCTTCCATTTCATGGCCGACGATACCCTTTCCCGCCGAAGCTTCCTGGGCCTCTCCCTGGCCGCGGGTGCCCACCTCGCCACCGGGGGCCGCGAGGGCCTCTGGCTGCCCGCCCACGGGGCCCCCGGGCTCGTGCCCTCGGCCCGGCTCCGCCCCCTCCTGCCCAACGGAGTCCAGACCGGCGACGTGACGGCTTCCCGGGCCGTGGTGTGGAGCCGGAGCGACCGCCCGGCGCGCCTCGAAGTGCAGTGGTCCACCAGCGACCGATTCACCGACGCCCGTACCGTGCGGGGCCCGGCGGCGATGGAGTCCACGGGGTTCACGGCCCAGGTCGACCTCACGGCCCTGCCGCCCGGCGAGCAGATCGTCTATCGGGCCCGGTTCGAGAGCCTGGAGCTGCCCGGGACCTGGAGCGAGCCCGTCGTCGGGCGCTTCCGCACGGCGCCGTCGGCGGGTGCGGCCCCCACCCGCCCGATCCGTCTGGCGTGGTCGGGCGACGAGGTGGGGCAGGGGTGGGGGCGGGATCTGGATCGCGGGGGACTCCGCATGTTCGAGGCCCTCCGGAACGCCGAGCCCGACGTCTTCGTCCACTCCGGCGACATCATCTACGCCGATCAGCCCCTGGACGCCGAGGTGCCTCTCGACGACGGCAGCGTGTGGCGGAACGTGGTGACCGAGGCCAAGGCCAAGGTGGCCGAGACCCTGGACGAGTTCCGGGGCAACTTCGCCTACAACCTTGACGACCCCCACACGCAGGCCTTCGGATCGGCGGTACCGCTCATCGCCCAGTGGGACGACCACGAGGTGGTGAACAACTGGTTTCCCGGCATGCAGCTCGACCAGGACGATCGCTACACGGTGAAGAGCGCCTCGCTACTGGCGGCCCGGGCCCGGCAGGCGCTCTTCGAATTCGTGCCCATGCGCCGCCACGCCGACGAGGCCGAGCGCATCTATCGGTCCTTCTCGTACGGACCCCTGCTGGACGTCTTCGTCCTGGATCTCCGGAGCTACCGCGGGCCCAATACCTCGGGACTCCAGGCCGACCCCGGTCCCGACACGGCCATGATCGGCGACGCCCAGATGGCGTGGCTCAAGGACGCGCTCCGGGCCAGCCGGGCCACCTGGAAGGTCATCGCCTGCGACATGCCCATCGGCCTCGTCGTCCGGGACTTTCCCCGGAACGGCGAGCCGGCCTTCGAGGCCTTCGCCAACGCCGACGACGGCGAACCCCGGGGCCGGGAACTCGAGGTGGCCGATCTCCTCTCGTTCATGAAACGGGAGGGCATTCGCAACACGGTCTGGATCACCGCCGACGTGCACTACGCCGCGGCCCACCGCTACTCGCCCGAGCGGGCCACCCGCTTCACCGACTTCGATCCGTTCTGGGAGTTCGTGGCGGGCCCCATGCACGCGGGGACCTTCGGGCCCAACGCCCTGGACGCCACCTTCGGCCCGGAGGTGGTCTTCAACTCCGTGCCCGACGGCTTCGAGGGGGGACGGCCGCCCAGCGACGACCTCCAGTTCTTCGGCACCCTCGACATCGACCCCCGCACCCGGGCGCTCACCGCCGCCATCCACGACGTGAACGGGCAGCGGCTCTGGAGCCGGGAGCTCCCGCCCGCCTGAGCGGGGGCCCATCAAAGACGAGGACCCCCGCCGCAGACGCGGCGGGGGCCCTCGAACCTCCCGGGGGGGCGGGGGAGGGTCAGTGGAACGGCAGCACCGCCGTCGACGTCTTGTTGGCCACGAGCACCGCGTTCATGTCGTGCATGATCACGGCCAGGGTGTCGCCGTCGTCGTAGTCGAAGCCGTCGAGGCCGTAGTTCAGGGGAATGAACGACGGGATCTGGGCCGTGAGGGCCGGTGACCCCTGGTCGACGTTCGGGTTGGTCAGCGCTTCGTCCAACGCCGTGGGAAGACGAATCCCGAGATCGGTCATGCGGCGCCCCTCCAGGACGAAGATCTCCTGCCGCATGAGGTAGACGAGGTAGAGCATGTCGTCGACCGTGGAGGCGTCGGCCAGCATGTCGGCCGTCACCGAGGTGCCCGACACCGTGGGAACGGTCACCAGGCCGCCCTCACGGGTGAGCACGAGTCCCGACCGGGCGTCGGCCGTGGGGCTCGCCGCCACCATCACGTTGGACGTGTTGGGGTAGATCCAGGTGCCGCCCTGACGCCCCCGGGACTGACCCCGGTCGTCGATCTGAGCCGTGGGCCGGCTGGCCACCACGTCCAGAAGCTCCAGAAGCTCGGTGCGGGCCCCCCCGACGTCGCCGGTGGCCAGAGCCGCCTCGGCCAGGATCAGATACGCCTCCTCCCCCTTGAGGAGGGCGATGGAGCTCTGATCTCCGGCCTGCTCGCTGTAGTACTTGGGAAAGAGGAAGTCGAGGCGGGGCAGGGGCTGGAATTCGTCCTGACCCGAATCGTAGACGGCGAACTGCATGGAATTGCCCGGGCCGTCCACGTTGTCGTACTCCACCCACCGGATCATGTCCGGGGCTGCGGACTTGATCTGCTGGGCCGCGGCCACCGCCGCGGCCCGGTTGCCCGCGCCGTACTCGGCCCGGGCGATGCCCAGGAGCGCGGCGTTGTCCAGGGCCGCGTCGGCCGAGATGGACCGCGCCTGTTCGAAGTCCTGGACGGCCAGACTGTAGTGGGTCGCCGGCTCCACCACCGGGCCCTGGGGTTCACCCGGGAGTCCCACGAAGAGTTCGGCCGAGAGAAGGTGCCCGAACGCCCGGTAGAAATGGAGCCGGGCCCGGATCTCGTCGGTGGCGTCGTCGTCGCCCGGCACCACGACGTCGATGCCGTGGGCGGCCATCTGCCGCAGGGCGTGGACTTCTTCCTGGATGTTCAGGACGTCGAAGTCGGAGTTGTCGATCTGGGGAATGTCGAAAACCTTCGAGAACAGCGTGCGGTTGTTGAACACGTTGTCCGACACCACCTCGGTGCCGATGACCACCTGATTGATGGTGGACGCGAGCTGGCGCTCCACGCCCCGGGTCCAGGACGCCGCCGCGTTGGGCGTGCCCAGGAAGGTCTCCTCCGTCACCGTGGGGTTGTCCACGCCGGTGGGGTCGAAGAGATCACACGCGCCGAGGCCGAAGGTGGCCGTGAGTGCGGTGAAGAGGGTCAGGGTCGAGCTGCGCATGGAAGCAGGCCGGAAGTTGAAGTCGTGAAGTCTCATCGTCGCCTCCTCAGAACCGCACGCGGATGGTGGCCAGGAACGACCGCGGCGACGGGTCACTGCCGTAGTTGAACCCGCCCACCGAGGCCGCGCCCTGGCTGGCCGCACCCGAGTGGTCCGACTCGGGGTCGAAGGACGAGGACCACCACCCGAAGGGGTTCTGCATGGCCAGCCCCAGCTCGATGCCGTCGGACCAGCTCGCCAGGGTGCCCTGGGGCAGGATGTAGTTCACGGCGATGTTGCGGAACCGGAGGTAGTCGGTGTCCTCGACGAAGAAGTTCGTGAGGTTGAGCCAGTTGCCCCGGATCGGACCCGGGTTGGCCGTGAGGAGCGCGTCGGGGAGCTCCGGATCGTCGATTCCGTAGAGGTAGCGGAACTGACGGTTGAACGAGTGCAGCTGTGCGCCGGTCTGCCAGTCGGCGTCGGCGTTGAAGCGCAGGTTGTCGCCCAGGGTCACCTCGAAGCCCAGCGATCCGAACTTGTCGGGAAGGGGCTTGCCGAGGTACTGGAGGAGCTGGGTCTCGGCGATGGTGCCGTCGGCGTTGAGGGTCGACGCGGTGCCCCGGAGCGCCCCCACGGGCCACCCCTCCTGGACCACCGTCTCCACCGTCGACGAGCTGAACCCGCTGATGCCGAAGACCGGCGAACCGCCGGCGTCGGTGACCTCGTTGTTCAGGGTGTTGTACGAGCCCGTGAGGCGCGCGGTGAAGCGATCGTTGCGGATCACGTCGGCCACGAACCGAAACTCCGTCCCGGAATTCGTGATCTCACCCACGTTGCGCAGCTGGGTGCCTTCTCCCGTGGACGGGCTCAGGGGCACCTGGAAGAGCGCGTCCTTCGTCTTGGCGTCGTACCAGTTGAACTGGAGCGTCACCCGACCCGACAGCGCGGTGAGCTCGCCGCCCACCTCGAGGGTGTGGGTCTTCTCGGGCTTGAGGTCCGGGTTGCCCGGCTGGCCGAAGCCCGCAGTCTGTTGTCCCAGGTACGAAGCGAAGCCCACGGTGCGGTCGTTGACGAAGGGCGGCGGGAAGTTGCCGGCCACCCCGTAGTTGCCCCGGAGGCGCACGTTGGAAATGACGTTGGCGGGCACGGCGTCCTGGAAGAACTGCTCGGCGCCCAGGTCGTACGAGAAGCCCACCTTCGGGTAGTACTGGAGTCCCACCTCGTCACCGAAGGCCGAGTTTCCGTCGGCCCGGATCCCGAGGTCGAGGAAGTACTTGTCGTAGAAACCCCAGTTCTGCTGGACGTAGACGCCGTAGTTCACCAGCTGGATGAAGTAGTCGTCGGCCTGGGTCGTTCCGGCGCCCCGCACCGTCTCGCTCCCGTCGCGGACGTTCAGCGCCACCCGCTCCGACTGGGCGTCGTCGTCGCGGAAGAGCTGGGTGCCGCCCGAGGTGACCAGGGAGAGGGGGCCCTTCTCCCAGCGATGCTGGCCGCCGGCTTCCATGGTGAGGCCCAGGAAGCGGCGGTCGTACTGCTCGATGCTCCCCCGGTCGTCGGTGCCGTCGGGCTGGACACCGGTGAAGATGAGGAACTCGTTGGTCTCGATGCCCCGCTCGTTGTTGGAACGGTGGTCCAGACCCACGGTGGCGTTGAACGTCAGGTCGTCCCGGGCGTCCCAGGCGAACTGATGCGACATCTGGAACCGGGCCACGTTGACCCGGTAGTTCTGCAGCGCCTCGGCCTGGGTCAGGTAGTCCCGGAGATCCTCGATCTCCTGGGAACTGGCCTCGTTGAGCTTGTTGTTGAAGCCCAGGGCGAAGATCCGGCCGCCTTCCAGGAGCCAGAGGGGGGTGTACCCACCGGCGTTGCCGTCGCGGGAGCGCTCGTAGTGGTTGTAGCCGAAGGCGAACGAGCCGCTGTAGCGCAGGTTGTCCCGGAGCTGAGCCGTGAGGCCGGTGCGGGCCTGATACGAGCGGGAGGCGTTGTTGTCGATGCGGTAGCCCTCCCGGTCGTGGACGCTGCCGCCGAACGACCAGGTGGTGCGGTCGTTGCCGCCGCTGCCCGTGATGCGGTACTGCTGGGTGAGGCCGTTGCGGTAGAGCAGATCGGCGGTCTGGGGAAAGAAGAACGCCTTCTCCACCGGCGCCTCCCAGCCCAGCTCACTCTCGATGGAGAGCTGGGTGGTTCCGGGGGACCCCTTCTTGGTGAAGATCTGGATCACGCCGTTGGCGGCGTCGGAGCCGTACAGGGTGGTGGCCGCTCCGCCGGGCACGTACTCGATCCGCTCGATGTTCTCGAGGGGGATGTCGGCGATGGACGAGGTCTGGGTGCCCTGACGGCGATTGCCCGAGGTGTTCAGCGACAGCTCGGCGAGACCGTTCAGGTTGTCCACGCGAACGCCGTCGACGTAGATGACCGGCGTCGTGGACCGGCTCACCGACACCGGACCCCGGCCCCGGGTGACCGAACTCGCGCCCGGCTGGCCCGAGGTGAGTCGGACCTGCACCGACGGCAGCGCCGTCTGGAGCAGTTGGTCGAGGCGGGTGGCGGGGGAGGCGTCGATCATCTCGTTGGAGATGACCTCGATGTTCGTGGACAGTCGCCGCCGGGAGATTTCCGAACCCTGCCCCGTGACCACCAGGGGATCGAGCTCCATGGCCTGGTCGGTCAGGGTGAAGTCGAGCGTCAGGACCTGGCCCGCCGTCACCGTGACGGTCTGGGTGGTGCGCCCGTAGCCGATGCGCTGGGTCTCGACGATGTGCTCACCCGCCGGCACCCCCGCGAGACGATACGAACCGTCGGCGGCGCTCAGCGTCGTGAGCCCCAGGGAGGCGATGCCCACCTGGACGTCGGCCACGGGGCCGCCGCCGAACTGCGAGGTGACTCGGCCCTGGATGACGCCGGGTTGCTGCGCCGCCAGGGCGGTCCCCCACGACAACGCGGCGACCACGCCGCACCACGAGAGGAATCGACGAAGGTGTACGCTCATTGAATTGGGCTCCTGAGAGGGCTGCTGGGAAATCGGGCGTTGAGCCGGGGCAGTCCGTGGGTGGGTGGAAACGCGCGGCCCCGTCCCGGAGACCGGGTCGGAGCGGAGCAGGCCGCAGGGGTTCGGAAGACTGCGTACCGTATGCATTTCGGATGCACCGTATTCTGTATATTATCTCGCGTCAAGCGTCATGATGCTGGCCGAACCTGCGGACAAGACCGCATGTTCCCACGACACGATTTCCGGTGGATCGGAGCGAACCGACATGGATGGACGGCGAGAAGGCGGGATGGGACGGGCTTGGTCCAGTGTGGCCGCGGCACTCCTGCTGGTGACGGCCTTCGCCCCGGCCTGTGCGGCGGGCCAGCGACCCGGGCCCTCCAACACCATCACCGACGTCGACGGGATCGAGGTGGGACACGACTCCCGCACGGGCGACGGCTGGTTGTCCGGCACCACAGTGATCCTCATGCGGAACGGGGGCACGGCCAGCGTCGACGTCCAGGGCGGTGCGCCCGGCACCCGGGAAACCGACCTCCTGGCCCCGGGCGGCCTGGTGACCCAGGCCCACGCCATCGTCCTGAGCGGCGGGAGCGCGTTCGGGCTGGCGGCGGCCACGGGCACCATGCAGTGGCTGGAGGAACAGGGCATCGGCTTCCCCATTGCCGGCGGCGTGGTGCCCATCGTGCCCTCGGCGATTCTCTTCGACCTCGGGCGGGGGGGCGACTTCTCCAAGCGACCCGACGCCGAGTTCGGATACCGGGCCGCGGCGGCGGCGGGCACGGCGCCGGTGGAGCAGGGCCGGGTCGGCGCCGGGACCGGCGCCCGGTATGGCCTGGGCACGGCCAGCGTGGTGCTGCCCAACGGGTACACCGTGGGGGCCATCGTCGGCCTCAATCCGGCGGGTTCGCCGGTGAACCCCGAGACCTGCATGCCCTACGGCATGTTCCTGGAACTCGGCGACGAGTTCGGCCTGGTGCCCCCCTCGGCCGACGACTGCGCGCCCGCCGACGGGGGCGCCGCCGGCCCCGACTCCGGGGAGAGCTTCAACACCACCATCGCCCTCGTGGCCACCGACGCTCCCCTGAACCAGACCCAGGCCCAGCGCATGGCCATGGTGTCCAACAGCGGCCTGGCTCGCTCCATCCGGCCCATTCACAATCTGGGCGACGGAGACGCGGTGTTCGCCGTGGCCACCGGCGACCCGGGCGAGGCCCTGGGCAACGCCGATCTCCAGGCCCTCTACAATGCCGCGGCCGACGCCCTGGGACGGGCCGTGGTCCACGCCCTCCTGGCCGAGGGGGGGTACTGCGAGGAGTACCCCAGCGCCTGCGCGGGGCGGTAGACGCACGGGCCGTCGGCGCATCCGCTACTACGGGCGCCCGCCGGCCACACCCGCCCAGCTCCCTCCCAGGGCGCGCAACATCTTCAGGAACACCTCCGTGTTGTCGTAGGTCCCGGTGAACTGGAGGGCCCCTGGTCCGCTGGCGGAGAGGGGAATGTCCGACGCCGTGTGGCCCGAGATGACCTGGGGCATGGCGGCGGTGTCGTCGGGACACCCCCACTCGTCGGGGCAGCCGAGGGCGCCGTCCTCGATGACCCCCTGGACCAGGAAGCCCGGAATCGGGTCGCCTTCCACCGTGCGATTGTCGGTCTCGTCGCCGTCGCCGTCCCGGGCCGGGTTCGCCACGGCCACGCGACGCCCGTCGGGTTCGGGCTCGCCGTGGACGGCCGGGGCGACCACCCGTCGGTTGGACATCCAGTTCTCGAAGCGATCGGGTCCGGCGCCCCACGCCACGAGCAGCTTCCGGCTCGGGTCGGGATCGGTCGGGTAGCCGTCGGAGTCGGCTTGGTAGTTCGTCTCGAAGTTCAGCGTCTGGGTCGCCTCGAACCGGAACACCGCGGCGTAATCTCGCGACGCCACTCCGATGCGGGCCGGATCGTACCGTTCATTGCCCACGGCCACGAGGGCCATGCCTCCGGTCTCGTGGTCGGCCGTGACCAGGACCAGGGTCTCGTTGTCGGGGTCGTCGTCGCCGTTGGTCCGGGCCGCGTACTCCAGGGCCACCGCCACCGCGCGATCGAACTCGATGGTGTCCCAGATCGTCCGTTCGGCGTCCACCGCGTGGGCCTGCTTGTCGATGGAGGCGCCCTCCACCATGAGGTAGAACCCGTCGGGGGCGTGGGCATCGAGGGAGGCCAGGGCCAGGCGCGTCATGTCGTCGAGCATGGGCTGGTCCCGGAGGGCGGCGTAGGCCGGCTGGGTCAGCTCGTCGCTGTAGCGCCCCGCCCCCAGCTTGTCGAAGGCCACGTTCATGTGTCCGGGGTGGAAGAGCCCCAGGAGCTGTGCGGGGGGCGCCTCGGGCGACGCCAGGAGGGCCTCGACCTCGGCCGCGGTGGTGACGGCCGAGAACCCGGCCGCCTCGAAGTCGTCGAGGAGCGTCGGGGCGCCGTCGGAAGGGGCGCGGGTGAAATGGCGCGACCCGCCGCCCAGGAGCACCGACACGCCGTTGCGATGGCGTTCGGCGAGGTACTGGCGGGCGATGGGCGCCAGGGCGTTGCGATTGGCCGAGTGGACCGCGTTGCCGGCGGGGGTCGCATCGGCCACGTCGGCGGTGGTGACGAGACCCGTCCGGAATCCCTCGCCCCGGACGCGGCGCATCAACTCGCCCAGGTACTCGATTCGGGGATTGTCGAAGGCGTCGTCCACGGTGTTGTCGGGAAAGACGCCCACCTGGTTGTTGTTGCCCTTGCTGCCGGTGCTCAGGGCCGACATGCCCGGCGCCGAATCGGTGATCACGGAGTTGAGGGACGACGTCATGACGAGGCCCGTCACCTCCATGCGATCCATGGCGAGCCAGTCGTTGGCCTTTCCGTGGCTCACCCCCCGGGACACGATGCGGGCCGCCGTGCGGGCGGCGATCCCCATGCCGTCGCCCAGAAGAAGGATCACGTTGCGGACCCGGGGCGCACCGGCGCGGGTGTCCTGCCACGGCTCCACCACCACCGTGGCCTCGGCGGTGGCTCCGTCGTCGGTCCGGGCCCGGATCGTGTACGTGCCCGGTACGTCGAAGCTCCGGTCCCGAACCAGGAAATTGGTGGTGTGGCCCGGCGCCCGGGCCGCCCGATGGCGCGGCTCGAGGGCCTCGTCGGTGGCCCCCGTGCCCCCCGCACCCCGCTCTCCGTCGACCCCGGGGTCGAGGATGTTCAGGGCGGTGACGTCCCGGTCGCCGAGGGTGACCACCAGTCCCGAAGGCGGGGCCCCGGCCTCGTCGGCGCCGGTGGCCTCCACCCGCAGGTCGAAGCGTTGTCCCACGGCGACCACGGTCCGATGGCCGGGAGCGATGCGGATCGACGTCTGGGCGAAGGCCGGACCCGGTCCCGCCGCGGCGACGAGGGCGAGGGCGGCGGCCCGGCGGAGGAGGCGCGGTAGCGTCATGATTCGACTCGGCGGGGGTGGATCGGGGCGGCGCGTCTCCATCGTGTCGCGAGGAGACGATGCGCGCGTAAAGGGATCGCACTGTATATTGTGCGAGAAGGACGCCTTCTCACAGCGATGTAAGAAATCGACTCCATGCCCAAGAATCCCTGGCCCAAAGTCTCCCAGACCACTCTGGCCGATCAGGCGTACAAGGTGATCCGCGGCAGGATCCTCAACGGCGACATGGCCCTGGGCGAGTTCGTCCGGGAGCAGGACGTCAGCGCCGCCCTGGGCGTGAGTCGGACCCCGGTGCGGGAAGCGCTGGGACGCCTGGCCAGCGAGGGGTTCCTGGAGCGCATACCCCATCGGGGATTCCGGGTCCCGGAAGAGCCCCTGGACACCCTCCTGGAACTCTACCCCATCGTCTCGGCGCTGGAGCTCCTGGCCGGACGGCTGGCCCTGCCCCGGCTCACCGAGGCCGACGTCAGCGCCCTGAAGGCCATCAACCGGGAACTGGCCGCCAGCATCGAAAGCGGAGACGTGCGGCGCAGGATCGAACTCAACAACCGGTTCCACCACTTCCTCTGCGAACGAGCGGGGAGCGCGCGCCTCAGCGACCTCCTGGACGATCTGCGCAGCCAGGTGAGCCGGCTCGAGCACTGGTACTACTCCCAGCAGAACCGGACCGAAGAGTCCATCGCCCAGCACGACGAGCTGATCCGGGCCATCGAGGCCGGGGACCACGACCGTGCCCTGCAGGTCCTGGAGAGCAACATGGCCATGACCTACGAGTGTTTCGCCGAGGAACAGGTCGCCGAAGCGTAACGCGGTTCAGGCCGCCCCGTCGGCGGTCCGGCACGCCCGGGCCAGGCGGGCCATGGCCTCGCGGGTCTCGTCTTCCGTCACCAGCATGGACGGGCCCATGCGGATCACGTGGCCCGAGAGGCCCCCGGCGCCGATGAGGAGTCCCTCGTCCCGCGCCGCCTCCATGAGGGCCCGGGTCCGGGCGGGATCGGGCTCCCGCGACTCGGGGTCCTTCACGATCTCCAGCGCCTGCATCAGACCCCGGCCCCGGACCTCGCCGATCCAGGAGTGCTTCGCCTGGAGGGCCTCCAGGGCGGTGCGCACCTGGTGGCCCCGGACATCGGAGCGCGTGGGTACGTCGTGGTCCACCATGACGTCGAGGGTGGCGGCCGCGGCGGCCATGGACACCGGGTTTCCGCCGTAGGTCGACACCGAGAGCGACGTCCAGGCCTCGGCCACGTCGGCCCGGGCCAGGGTGAGGGCCACGGGGAAGCCGTTGGCGATGCCCTTGGCCATGACCATGAGATCGGGCTCGACCCCGTCGTGCTGGCAGCCGAACCAGTGGCTGCCGGTGCGGCCGAATCCCGTCTGGACCTCGTCGGCGATGAAGAGTCCCCCGTAGTGCCGGATCACCTCCGCCGCCTGGGCGAGGTACCCGGCGGGGGGCACGATGAACCCGCCCACGCCCTGGATCGACTCCACCAGCAGCGCCGCGGGGCGCCCCGAGGTGGTGGTCTCGATCACCTCGACGAGGTCGTCGATGAAGAACTTCGTCTGGGACTCCTCCGAGGCCTCCGCCCCCAGCGGCGACCGATACCGGTAGGGCGCACGGGCGTGGACGACCCCCGCCACCATGGAGGGGGTGGGGCGCCAGGGGGAGTGGGCCGTGAGGCTCGTGGCCAGGGTGCTCCGCCCCGAGTAGGCGTGGCGGAGGGCGACGATCTCCGAGTTCCCGGTGAACACCCGCGCGGCCATGACCGCCGTCTCGATGGCCTCGGTTCCGCTGTTGGTGAAGGCCGCCCGGGAGAGTCCCCGGGGAGCCAGAGCCGACACCCGTTCGGCCACGTCGAGCTGACCTTCGGTGACGTAGAGGGTCGAGGTGTGGCCCAGGCGCTTCATCTGGGCGTGGACCCGGGCGGTCACCTCGGGATGGCAGTGCCCGATGGAGGTCGTGAGAATCCCGGCGAAGAAGTCGAGATACTCGCGCCCGTCGGCGTCGCGCACCCACACGCCCTCGGCCTCTTCGATCACCAGGGGCTCGGCGTAGTAGGGCTTCACCCACGGGAAGAGCAACGACCGCTGCCGGTCGACGGTGTGCTGGGCGGTCCGCGTCGCGTCCGCGCGCTCGGTGGTGACCGTCACGGTGCCTCCATCGGTTGAACGGGAACGGGGGTCACCACCGGGAGATGACGACCCGTTGATCGGTGTAGAACGCCACGCCGTCCCGGCCCTGGGCCCGCAGGTCGCCGAAGAACGACGCCCGGGAGCCGCCGAAGGGGAAAAACGCCATGGGAGCGGCCACGCCGATGTTGATGCCCATCATGTTGATGCCCGCCCGGTACCGGAATTCCCGGGCGGCCCGGCCGCTGGTGGTGAAGATCGAGGTGGCGTTGCCGTACTCCACCCGGTGCATGAGATCCACGGCCTCGTCCAGCGAGCCCACGGCCGTGAGTCCCGCCACGGGTCCGAAGATCTCCTCCCGGCCCACCGACATGGCGGGGTCCACCTCGTCCAGCACGGTGGGGCCCACCCAGTGGCCGTGGGGATACCCGTCGACGGTGAAGCCCCGGCCGTCGACCAGCACCCGGGCGCCCTCGCGCTCGCCGGCATCGATGAAATCCACCACCCGATCCCGATGGGAGCCGGAGATCACCGGGCCCATGAAGGTGTCCTCGGCGAGGCCGTAGCCCACCTTGAGGGACCGGGCACCGGCGGTGACCCGGTCCTTGATGCGCTCGTAGGCCTCGCCGATGCCCACGATCTGGGTGCCCGCCAGACACCGCTGGCCCGCCGAGCCGTAGACCGACCCCACGATGGCCTCGGTGGTGAGGTCGAGGTCGGCGTCGGGGAGCACGATCATGTGGTTCTTCGCGCCCCCCAGGGCCTGGACCCGCTTTCCCGCGGCCCCGGCGGTCTGGTAGATGATGCGGGCGATGGCGCTGGAGCCCACGAACGAGACGCCCTTCACCAGCGGGTGCTGGATCAGCGAGGTGGTCACGTCCTTGTCGCCGTGCACCACGTTGAGGACGCCCGGGGGAAGGCCCGCCTCCACCGCCAGATCGACGATCTTCTGGTGGGTCAGGGGATCCTGTTCACTGGGCTTCAGGACGAACGTGTTGCCCGTGGCCACGGCGTAGGGCCAGAACCAGAGGGGGATCATCACCGGGAAGTTGTACGGCGTGATCCCCACGAAGACGCCCAGGGGCTGACGCACGGTCTCGCAGTCGATGCCCGAGGCCACGTCTTCCAGGGTGTCGCCCATCATCAGAGTGGGAATCCCGCAGGCGTGCTCGACGTTCTCGATGCCTCGCTGGATCTCGCCCAGGGTCTCCTTGACGTTCTTGCCGTGCTCCCGGCTGAGGTCCCGGGCGAGTTCGTGCTTCTTCTCTTCGAGCAGTCCCTTGAGACGGAAGAGCACCCGGGCCCGCTCCACCGGCGGCGTGGCGCGCCAGGCGGGCCACGCGTCGGCGGCGGCCTGGACCGCGGCGTCGGCGTCTCCCGTGCGGGACAGGGGCACGTGGCCCAGGACCTCTCCCGTGCCGGGGTCGGTGATCTCCAGGGCGTCGGTGGCCGAAGCCGGCACCCATTCGCCCCCGATGAAGTTGCGGATGGGGGCGTCGGAGGTGCCCGCGGACACGGAAGGCGTGGACTGCTCCATGATTCACCGATTCGGGGGACCGGAGGCCGGAGAACACCGACCTCAATTGTAGATTGTATGCCATGTGGGAGCCGCCTGTCAATCGAGCGGCTCCCGGCCCTGGGCGCGGTCCCGGAACGGGGTCAGCGGAGGGTCGTCCCCAGCTCCTCGTAGAGGCGAACCAGGGCCCCGATGCCCCGGTCGTAGTTGTCCAGGGTGAACCACTCGTCGGGGGCGTGCATGTTGCACCCGGGAAGGGCGAAGCCCACCAGGAGCGCCGGCGCCTCGAGGATCCGCTCGAAATCGCCCACGATGGGAATCGAGCCCCCTTCGCCCACCAGCACGGGTTCGGCTCCGAAGGCGGCCTCGAGGGCGCGCCCCGCCGCTTCGAAGAGGGGGCCGCCGGGGTCCGCCCGCCACGGATTCCCGCCGTGGAGTTCCCGCACCTCCAGGGTCACCGACGGGGGCGCCACGGACCGGAGGTGGTCTTCCAGGAGCCGGGCGACCCGCTTGGGGTCCTGATCGGGCACGAGGCGGAAGCTGATCTTCGCCATGGCCTCGGCGGGCAGCACCGTCTTGGCGCCTTCGCCGGTGTAGCCCGAGAGCAGGCCATTGATCTCGCAGGTGGGGCGGATCCAGAGGCGCTCCAGGGTGGAGTAGCCCGCTTCACCCGTGAGGCCTGGCGCCCCGACTCCCGACCGGAAGCGTTCCTCGTCGAAGGGCAGGGCCCGAATGGCGTCCCGTGTCTCGGCGTCCCACTCCTTCACCCGATCGTAGAATCCGGGAACGGCGATGCGCCCCTGATCGTCGTGGAGCGTGGCGATCATGCGGGCGAGCACGGTGGCGGGGTTGGCCACGGCGCCGCCGTAGGCTCCCGAATGGAGGTCGCCCTTGGCGGCGCGCACGTGGACCTCCACGTACGCCAGGCCCCGGAGGGAGAAGAGGAGCGAGGGGAGCCCTTCGTCGAACATGGCCGAGTCGCTGATGACCACGGCGTCGCATGCAAGGCGCTCGGCCCGGGCTTCCACGAAGGGCACCAGGCTGGGGGATCCGATCTCCTCCTCTCCCTCGGCGACCATCACGACGTTCACCGGGAGCGACCCCGTGGAGGCGAGCCACGACTCCAGGGCCTTCACGTGCATGTGGAGCTGCCCCTTGTCGTCGGCCGAGCCCCGGGCGTAGATGCGGCCGTCGCGCACGGTGGGCTCGAAGGGCGGCGAGGTCCACAGCTCCAGAGGCTCCGGCGGCTGCACGTCGTAGTGCCCGTAGATGAGCACGGTGGGGGCGTCGTCGCCGGCGCCCCGCCACTCGCCCAGGACCACGGGATGCCCGGGCGTGTCCAGCACCTCGCTCTCCAATCCCGCCGCCGCCATGCGGGCGGCCAACCACTCGGCGGCGGCGCGGGTGTCGCCGTCGTGCTCGGAGCGGGCGCTGACCGAGGGAATGCGCAGGAACTCGAAGAGCTCGTCGCGGAAGCGGGAGGCGTGATCGCGGGCGTAGGCGAGAGCGTCGGACATGGCGGGCCGGGGTTGGGGTCGACGGGGCCGGAGGGCCACCCTCAACCTGGGCCGACGGCGACCCCTTGAAAAGGCGTCGAAACCCCTCGGCTCCCGGCCCCGTAGGGTTCACCGAGACTCGGGAGGCAACCCTCCGGGGACCCCCGGCGTCTCAGAGTTGCAGGGCGGTGGATGGGTGGTGGTGTTGGAACGCTCTGCACCCGAATGCGACGGCCGGCGCTCAGGTTCCGGTCGACGGGGGCTGGTCACCCTCGTGCAGGACACATAGACCGCCTCGGATGTGCCTTCCGACGGCGGGTGGGACGACGGCGCCGGCCGGGTCGAAGACCCGCGCCGGCGTCGCTACGTCGGGGACCGAAGGGCGCTCAGATGAGGGCCTTCACGCCCCAACGGTAGAGGAACCCCATGAACGCGGCGAAGACCGCGGCGGAGATCATGCCGCCGGCGGAGAGGGCCAGGGGATCGTAGAAGTGGAAGATCCCCACGCCCAGCATGCCGCCGATGACGGCGCCGAACGCTCCGAGGACGGCCAGGACCACGGAGTGACCGGGGGTTTCGTCGGGATTCTTCACCAGGGCCTTCATGACCAGGGCGATCACGGCGCCCATGACGATCCAGATGCCGATGCCGATCCAGTTCTCCATGCCGACTGCACTCGCTTCGGTTCGGGGGGTGGAAGGCCGGAATCTAGAGGCTCGGCCGCGGTGGAACCAGACCGGGGGCCGTTGCCCGGTGCGGGGCTTTGACGAGGGGGGCGTGGAGCGCCACGATTCGTCATGACCGACGACGACGTCATCGACCTCCGGAAGTACCGGGAACAGCAGGCTCGGGAGGACGACGGAGGGGGCCTGTCCCTCATGGGGGCCGACGGCGAGCGCCGTCATTTCGCGCTGCCCCTCTGGCGCATGGCGTCGGTGGCCCGGGCGACGTGGTCGGGTCTGATCCGGGCCCGCCCGGGTGGGGAACCGACCCCCATCACGGTGGTGGACACGGTCTCGGTCGACACCCGGCCCACCCCGCCCGGTGGTCTGCCCGGCGATCCCCTCCTACCCCCGCCGGCCATCACCGAAGAGCCCGACGGCACGCTGCTGGTGGCCGTGGGTGTGGTGAAGGGGGACTCCTGGTACGTGGCCCTGGGTGGGCGCACGCCGGCCCCCCTCGAGCCCAGGGAGCGGGAGGATCTGCTCTTCCTCGCCGGCGAGTGCGCCGGGCTCGTGGCCCTCTTCGACGAGTAGCGGACGCTACTCGGACTTCCCCATGCGGCGCTTGAGTTCCTCAAGGGCCGCGTCGTAGTCCACCTGGGGACGCCGAATGGGTTCGTCGGGGTCGACCCGCAGATCGAAGTCGCCCATCTCCCGGGCCGCTTCGGCGCGGGCGTCGGTGTCGCCGATCCTCTCGGCCATGCGGTCGAGTTCGGCGAACAGGTCGTCAGCCTCGCCCAGGGACGACCGCGCATCGGTGCGCCCGGCCTGAGCCGCCAGGGCGTCCCGACGGTCCCGGGCCTCCTTCACCTTGGCCATCATCTCGGCCACCTCGCCCTGGCGGAGCACGACCTCTTCGGCCAGCGCCTCGGCCTTCCGATCCAGGACCTCCTTCCGCCGACGATGCCGGTCGCCGTACTCCGTGGCGACCCGGGCGGTTTCCTCGTCGTCGATCTCCCGGGCCATGGCCGCTCTGCGATCGCAGGTCGCGATCTCCCGGGCCTCCCGGGCCGACTCCTCCCGGGTGCGTTCGAGCTGACTCTCCAACTCCTTGAGGCGCGCCTTGGCCTCGGTCACCTCGTCGACCATGCCGGAGAGGAGGCGATCCACCGACCCCGGGATGCGGTCCCGGTTCAGTTCCTGCTGGAAGTTGTCCAGGGCTTCACGGAAGGCCCTGCGTAGGTCCTCGAACACGATTCGGGATGCGCTCGCGGCGGAAGGGTCAGTTCAGGAACGGCTCGATGCGCTGGGCGAAGGAGTTACGGGCGCGATGCAGCCGACTCTTCACCGTACCGAGATTCACCCCCGTGATCTCGGCGATCTCTTCGTAGCTCTTTCCCTCGAGTTCCCGGAGCCGGAAGACGAGCTGATGGTGCTCGGGCAACTCCGACACCGTCTCCTCCACGAGCTGGCGCAGGTGCCGCTTGTGAAAGAGGTCGTCGGGCCGGAACGAGAAGTCCTCGAACTGGAGAGGACGGTGATCGTCGTCCCAGTTGTTGGTCAACTTCTGGAAGAGCACCAGCGGACTGCGCGAACGGTTTCTGAGCTCGTTCTTCGAGAGGTTGCTGGCGATGGTGTAGACCCACGTGGAGAACTTCTTGGTCGTGTCGAAGCGATGGAGGTGCCGCGTCACCCGAATGAACGCTTCCTGCACGAGATCCTGGGCCCGATCTCCATCCCCCGTCTTCCGGGTGATGAAGTGGACGAGGCGATCCCGATAGCGACCGTACAGGGCGTGGAATGCTCCCGGACGACCCTCGAGGTGGGCCGTGACGAGTTCTTCGTCGGACAGCTCGGCCAGGGGGACCTCGTGCAACCGGGGGCTCTGCTCGACGGTGGGGAGCATGGGGTATCCTGGAATGGGGATGCTATCTGGAATCATTCTCGACATGCCCGAAGAGTATCGCGAATTCCGGACCGATGCGCAACCCCACACGTTGACCGAAAGCGCTCATGTGTGCCCCGTTGGTCGTTTTTGCAGGCCGATCAACGGTCCACCTTCGGTAAATCCGACATATTCGGCCAATTCGGGCGAAGGCGAACGATTCCGGGAGAGGAGCGCCTCGTCGGCGGCCCGGTCCATTTCGGCCGTGACGTCCGCTTCGATTTCCTCCAGGATGGGCGTGGGAACGCCCTCCTCCAGGAGATACGCCTCGAAGAGTCCCACCGGATCCCGCCGTCCCCAGGTGGTGAAGAGTTCGTCGGGAAAGGTCTCCCGGGCCTCGCGCTCGTCGTGGGTGGCGTGGCCTCCCATGCGGAACGTCCGGGCCACCACCATGCCGGGGCCTTCGCCCCGCCGGCATCGATCCACGGCCAGCCGGGTGGCGGCGTAGGTGTCCAGGACGTGATTCCCGTCGGCGGTCCACGACGCGATCCCGTAGGCCTCGGCCAGATCGCCGGGGTCGCCCCCCCCGTGCTGTTCGCGGCGGGTGCCCAGGGCCACCTGGTTGTCCTGGATGACGAAGACCACGGGGAGTCCCAGGACCGCCGCCATGTTGGCGCCCTCGTGGAAGGCCGCCGTGCGGGTGGCCCCGTCGCCGATGAAGGTGAGGGCGACCCTCGGCTCCTCCCGACAGGAGAAGGCGAGGGCGACCCCGGCCATGACCTGGGCGTTGGTCCCCATGTGGCTGATGGGCTGAAGCACGTTGCGCCTCAGGTCGCCGATGTGGAGGTCCCGGCCCCGGGAGAGGGAATCGGAGGTGGCCAGGTACCCCCGGAAGAGATCGGCCAGGGGCACGCCCATCATGTGGAGAGCCCCGGCGTTGCGGATCATGGGACAGACCACGTCCCGCAGGGGATCCAGGGCCGCCACGCTTCCCACGGTCACGGCCTCCTCTCCGGTGCCCAGCCACGCCTTGGAGATGACGCCGGTCTTCACCCAGCGCTTCAGTCCGATGTCGTGGAGGCGGGTGCGCAGGAGGTCGCGGTAGAGGTCCAGCAGGTCGGCCCGGCTGAGGGCCACGGCCAGGGCCAGGCGCTGGGGCTCTTCCTGGACCCGCCGCCGATACTGCCGGACCAGCTCCGGGTCGGGAGTCCAGTCCAGGTATTCGGGCGGGTCGAAAGCGGGGTAGCGGCGCATGCCGAAAGGTCGGCGCCCATCCCGCCCCGGGCAACGCCGGGGGGCGGACGTGCGAAGGGGCGGTGGAAGGACCGGCTGATCCAGGTGCCAACCAGCCCCCCCGGGTTGGCGACACAAGGTGCCTGACGTCTTTCACACCGCCCCTTTCCTGCAGACTACCTCCGTAGATAGCCCCGCTTCACGCTGCTGTCAGGCTCAAATCGGTACGTTTTGAAAAATGGGGACTCCGGGGCGACATTACGGTCCCTTTCCCCGACTTCCACCTACGGTTCCCTTGAGCGCACCGGACTCGTCCCGCCGCCGCGTCGCCGCGGTCTTCGGCCTCACCCTCCTGGAGGTGATTCGGGCCCAGGACCTGCCCGCGGAGATCCTCAAGGACGAGGATCCGTCGGTGACGATGCCCCGACGGCTGGGGTTGAGCGACGTGGTGGATCGACAGATCCGTCAGTACCGGGAAGCGGTGAAGAAGCGCCGGCGCATGACCGACACCGAGGTCATGGACCTCATGCGTCTCGTCCTCCGGCGCCCCGACTCCGAGGAAGTGTTCCTCCGGGCCGGAGAGTCCCTCGCCGGCACCGACGGCCAGGGTCCCGGACGCCTGGCTCGGGCATTGCCGCCCGGCGTGTCGTTCGGTCTCGCCCGCCGCCGGACCCGGCGGCGGCTGAGGCAGCTCTTCGGCCGTCGGGTCGGAGGGTTCGCCCAGGGCCCGTTCGCCCTGGAGGGCCGCTCCCTCATCTTCTACCAGAGCGACCCCGGGGGCGACGCCTGCCACTTCGTGACCGGCCTCTGCCGGTCCATCGTCACGGCCGCGGTGGGAGACGACGCCCAGGTCGTCCACGCCCAGTGTCAGTCCCGGGGCGACGCCGCCTGCCGGTGGACTGCGACTGCAGAGGTGCGGGCGCGGGATCGGGAGCGGGACAACGTCGGAGAACTTCTCATGGGCCCCGAATTCGAAGCAGGATGACCAGAATGATCGCCACCGGAGACCCGGCTCCCGACTTCAGCCTTTCCGCCGACGACGGCACCACGCGCTCGCTGGGAGACTTCGCGGGACGTCGGCTCGTGGTCTACTTCTACCCGAAGGACGACACCTCGGGCTGCACCGCCCAGGCGTGCGAACTCCGAGACGACCTCCCGGCCTTCTCGGCCCTGGGCGTGGACGTGGTGGGGGTGTCTCCCGACTCCGTGGAGTCCCACGTGAAGTTCAAGGAGAAGTACGACCTGAACTTCCCCCTCCTGGCCGACGTGGACCGGACCATGGCCGAAGCCTACGGCGTGTGGCAGGAGAAGACGCCGTACGTCCGCAGCACCTTTCTCATCGACGGCGACGGCGTGATCGAGAAGGCGTGGCGGAACGTGAAGGCCCGGGGCCACGCCGCCATGCTCCAGGCCTATCTCGGGGGCGACGCGGCGTCGGACTGACCGCCGGGCTGCCGCTCTCCCGCGCGGCGGAGAGTGTCCCCGAAGGCCCGATGCACTTTGTAGATGCACAGATCCTGGACGACGGTGAGGCCCCGCTCCCGGGCCTCCCGGGCCGCCTCGTCGTTCCGGATCCCCTCCTGGAGCCAGATGTAGGGCCGTTCCGGGCGGGTCATGGCGGCTCGTACGACGGCTCCCGCCTCGTCCGAAGGCCGGAAGACGAGCACCATGTCCACGGCCTCGTCGACGTCGGCGAGGGTTTTCCGGGCCGTCTTGCCCAGGATCCGGTCGGCGGAGGGGTTGACCGGAATGATCTCGGCGCCCTTGGCGGCCAGGTACGACGGGATCCGGCGCGCCGGCTTCGACGGATCCCGGGAGATGCCGACCACGGCGATGCGGAGGGTGTCGCGGACGATCCGGTGCACGGTGTCGAGGTCCGGATTGTCCGGATCGGAGCTGGCGGAGATCACGGCTTCCAGGGCCGCGCGGTCGAAGATCTCGTTGGAATCCATGGCCGGTGGGGTTCGGCACGTCGCCGGAGCGCTTCTCCGGCGGGGGTCGTGGAGCCACAACGTATTGCACGACCGCCGCCGCGTCATCAAGATCCGTTGCCCGGGCCCCGGCGGTCGTTGGAACCGACCGCCCTCGGCCCCGCACCCACGCCATTCGTGAGGCTTCATGACCGTCCCGGTGTTCGTCGCCGTCCTGCTGGCTATCGTGGCGCTCGGTCTCGGCTGGTTCCTGGGGTCGCGACGGGAGGCGCCCGTGCCGCCGCCCCCGCCCGACCCCTACGCGCCGGCGCTGGACCGCCTGTCCACCTCCCTGCGCCGGGGTGAGATCGGGACCGGCGCGGTGGGGGAACCGGCGCCGGTGTCGGCGCTGCGCCGGGCCATGGAGACGGGGTGGATTCCGGCGGATCAGTCCCGGGAGGAAGCGCTGCGGCAGGCCCTCGGCCGCATCGCGGCGTTCCTTTCGGGCGCCGTGGAGGAACCCCTCACCCAGGTGCGGGACGGCGACGCCGAGCTCCTCCGGGAGGGAGTGGACCGGGCGCTGGGTGGGCTCAAGGACCTGGAGTTCTTTCTCCGGGACCCCCTGACGCCCGACGAAACCCACAATCTGGTGCCCCTGCTCCAGCAGGTGACCCGGGAGTTCATCTCGGACTGGGAAACGGGGGTGCGATTCGCCGCGCCGGCCTTTCCGGTCCGCGCCCACATCCACAAGGGCACCTTCCTCGACGCCGTCTACCTCCTGCTCCACAACGCCGGCCATTTCGGGGACGGGGAGACGGTGGACGTCACGGTGGAGTCCGAGGGCGCCGACGCCCGGGTCACCATCCGCGACCGTGGCGCCGGGTTCACCGACGAGGCGCTGGAGCGCGCGCGGGACCTCTTCTACACCACCCGGCCGGGGGCCCTGGGTCTGGGACTCCCCTTCGCCCGGAAGATCGCCGAGAGCTTCGGCGGGCATCTCGAGCTGAAGAACCACCCCGAGGGAGGGGCGGTGGTCACGATGGTGTTGCCCGGGGCCTGATCCGGGCCCCACCCAGGGAGGCTCCGGCGACACCGGCCACCACGAGGCACAGGCCGGCCCACCCCAGCGGCGTGAGGTGCTGGTTCAGGACCAGGCCGGCCAGGGTCGCCGCCACCACGGGCTCGATGGTGGCCGTCACCGATGCCCGTGCCGCCGGAATGCGTCGCAGCGCGTCGTAGAAGATCACCACGGCCAGGGCCACGGTGAGCAGCCCGTAGGCCACCACGAGGCCCCAGGAGCCGGGGTCGGCGGGCCAGGCCACCGGTCCCCATCCCGCCGGCAGCACCACCGCCAGGACCAGGGTCGCTCCCACGTAGGAGTGGAGCACCGTGGTGAGGGGCGGCCAGCGTCGTCCCCCCCATCGACCGAAGAGGGTGTAGCCGGCGTACCCTGCCGCCGTGGTGAGGCCCCAGGCCAGCCCGCCGGCGGTGATGGATACGTCGGCCCCACGGGCCCCGCCCACCACGGCCCAGACCCCGGTCATGGCCACCACGCCCCAGCCGACCTGACGGAGGGTGGGGGATTCTCCCAGGATGGGTCGGCCGGCGATCATGACCAGGAGGGGGGCCATGTAGAGCATGCCCACGGTGGCCGGTACGCCCACGGCCTCGGTGGACATCTGGTAGGCGAGCTGGAAGAGGGCCGTGACCCCGCCTCCGATCCCCCACAGCACCAGGGCGTCGCGGCCCCCGGGCCAGAGGGCGCCCCGGTCCCGGACCACGGCCCAGAGCAGGAGGAACGCCGTGGCCGCCAAGGGTCGGAGGAGGGCCACGTCCAGGGGGCCCACACCCCGGCGGAAGAGCAGCACCGAGAAGATCCCCGACGTCCCCCACAGGGCGGCGGCGCCCAGGACCTCGGCCGTACCGATCAGATCGTCCCGACCCGGCGACCCGTCGACGGCCGGCCCGGTCACCGGTAGCCGTACACGTGGTAGAGCAGCACGTAGACCACGATCCCGGTGACGGACACGTAGAGCCAGACCGGATACGCCCACCGGGCGAGGCGGCGGTGTTCGGCGAATCGTTCCCGGGAGGCCAGGAAGAGGAGACGCAGCACCAGGGGCACCACCACCACCGCCAGCACCATGTGGGTGAGGAGGATGGTGAGGTACACGGTGCGGGCGAGACCCTCGCCGGCGAACTCGTGGGACCCGGTGAGCCCGAACCGGATCAGGTAGAACACCAGGAAGAGGGCCGACGCCGTGACGGCCCCCACCATGGCCTTGCGGTGGGCGTCGATGCGCCGGGCCCGGATGAAGGCGAACCCCGCCAGGAGGAAGAGGGTGCTGGTGGCGTTCAGGGTGGCGTTCACCGGCGCCAGGGCGTCGCCCAGGGCCTGGGCGTCCATCAGGCCACCCCGGCCACGTGGGGTCCGGCGGCGGTCCGACCGGGTCCGCCTGGAGCGTCGGCTCGGGTGAGGTGCCCCCGAGCCGCGAGGTGCACCAGGAGCGCCAGGAGAGCGGCGGCGCCCAGGGTGTGGAGGGAGACGGGGAGCACGTCCAGGATGCTCAGCACCGAGACGACGCCCAGGGTGAACTGGGCCGCCACCAGGGCCACGGCTCCCGCCGCCCACCGACGCAGGCCCGGGCCGGCGCCGGCCCGCACCAGCGCCACCGCCAGGCCCACCACGGCCAGGGTGGCCAGGACGCCCACGACCCGGTGGGTGAAGTGGATGGCCACGAAGTGGGTGTCCATGGGGGGCACCCACTGCCCCAGGCAGGTGGGGAAGTCGGGGCAGCCCATGCCCGAGTCGGTGTGGCGGACCACCGCCCCCAGCACGCTCTGGACGAAGACCAGTGCCGCCGCTCCCCCGCCCCACTGTCGGAGCACCCGGGCGACCTGCGGGGAGGGTGCGGGCTCGGTGGTTCTCCGGGGCGAGGCGGCGGTGGCCAGCACCACCGCCAGGGCCAGGAAGCCGAACGCCAGGGCCAGGTGGGTGGTGGAGACGGCGTCGGGCAGGCGGTAGATCACCGTCAGCCCCCCGAAGACCGCCTGGACCAGGAGCAGGACCACCCCGGCCACCGACGCCCGGGTCATCCAGCGCCGGTCCCCGGCCTCCCGGAACGCCAGCCAGGTGGCTCCGGCGAAGATCAGGATCAGCCCTCCGGCCACCAGACGGTGCAGGTGTTCCCAGAACACGCCGCCCACCATCTCGGGCATCATGGTGCCGAAGCAGGTGGGCCAGTCGGGACAGGCGAGAGACGACTCGGTGGCGTGGACCACGCTGCCCAGGAACAGCAGCGCGAGGGTCCAGGCCACGACGACGGCGAGAGCGCGGAAGAGATGGGGGCGGGGCATGGCTCGTTCGGTGGATGGGAGAGCCGTATGTTACTCCCCGTCGCACCCCACGTTTCAACCCCCGGCCATGCCCGAACCGTCGCCGTCCCGCATACGGAAGCTGGGCTTCCTCCGCCGGCTCGTTCCCCTGCTCCGCCCCTGGCGGATCCGACTCCTGGGGGCGGGGGCGTTGATCCTCGTCACGAGCGCCATCAGCCTGGCGTTTCCCCTGGTGGTGCGAGAGCTCCTGGACGCCGCTTTCCTGGCCGGCGACGGGGGGGCGCTGAACCGCATCGCTCTGGCCCTCATGGGGCTCTTCGCCCTCCAGGGCCTGCTGAACTTCGCCCAGAGCTACCTCACGGCGTCGGTGTCGGAAAACGTGGTGGCCGACCTCCGCACCGGGCTCTTCGGTGCCCTTGTGTGGCAGCCCCCCGGGTTCTTCGCCGTGCGGAGGGTGGGGGAACTGTCGTCCCGCCTCGCCTCCGATGCGGGGCTCCTGCAGCAGGTGCTTCGCTTCGGCGTCCCGGAACTGGTGCGCCAGGCCCTCTTTCTGGTGGGGGCCCTGGTGCTGGTCACGGCCACGAATCCCCGGCTCACCCTGGTGACCCTCACGGCCATTCCCGTGGCCATCTTCGTGGGGTGGTTCTTCGGTCGCCGGGTGCGACGGCTGAGCACGGGCATCCAGGACACCCTGGCCGGCGCGGTGGCGCGGGCCGAGCAGGTCTTCACCCAGATCCGCACGGTCCAGAGCTTCACCCGGGAGGGGTGGGAAGCCGAGGCCTTCGCCCGGGAGATCCGGACGACCCGGGACGAGGGATTGCGGCGAGGGGTGGCTCGGGCCGGTCTCACCGGCGCCGTGACCTTCACCGCCTTCGGCGCCATCGTCGCCGTGTTGTGGGAGGGCGGCCGCCTCGTGCTGGCCGGCCAACTGACGGCCGGCACCCTGGTGGCGTTTCTGCTCTACGCCGTGACCATTGCCGGGGCCATCACGTCGCTGGCCGGATTCTGGGGCAACATCCAGGAGGCCGCCGGCGCGGCCCAGCGCATCTTCGACCTCCTGGACCACCCCCGGGAGCTGGCGGCGCCCGCCTCGCCCCGGCCCCTCCCCGAACCTCTCCGGGGGGTGGTGCGTCTGGAGGGGGTGCGGTTCCGCTACGGCGACGACCAGCCCCTGGTCCTGGACGGCATCGACCTGGAGTTGTCCGAGGGAGAACGGGTGGCCCTGGTGGGATCGTCCGGCGCCGGGAAGAGCACGCTGGCGTCGCTCCTCCCCCGGTTCTACGACGTCACCGAGGGGCGGGTCACGGTGGACGGCGTGGATGTCCGGGCCGTGGATCCGGCCGAGCTGCGGTCCCACATCGGGGTCGTGCCCCAGGAACCCATGCTCTTCGCCGGCACGGTCCGGGAGAACCTGCTGTACGGCGACCTCGACGCGTCCCACGACGAACTCGTGGAGGCCGCCCGCCGGGCCCACGCCCACGACTTCGTGGAGAGCTTTCCCGACGGGTACGACCAGCGGGTCGGAGAGCGGGGCGTGACGTTGAGCGGCGGCCAGCGCCAGCGCCTCGCCATCGCAAGGGTCTTCCTGAAGCGGCCCCGGATCCTGATCCTCGACGAGGCGTCCAGCAGCCTGGACGCCGAGAGTGAACGGCTGGTGCAGGACGCTCTGGATCAGCTCATGGTGGGCCGCACCACCCTGGTCATCGCCCACCGCCTCAGCACGGTGATCCGGGCCGACCGCATCGTGGTCCTGGCCGACGGTCGCATCGAGGACCAGGGCACCCACGCCGAACTCCTGGAGCGGAGCGCGGTGTACACCCGCCTGTACCGCCGTCAGTTCGAAGACGCCCTGGCCAGCGTGGCCGACCCCCCCTCCGGAGATCCGGCGTGAGTCCGCTCAACCCACTGGACCCCCTCCATCCGTTCAAGACCCTGAAGGTCGTGGGTCGGTTCGTCCGTCGGCAGGTGAAGCGGTCGGGGTCGGCGCCCGGTACGCTGGTCCACACGGGCGAGAAGAAGATGGAAGCGACCCGGATCCGCTTCCTGGACTACGACGACGAGGCGCTCCGGGAAGAGGAGGTGCCCGACCTGTCGACGGTCCTGCCTCTGCGGGACTCGGCCACGGTGAGCTGGATCAACTTCGACGGCCTCCACGATCTGGACCTCATCGGGTCGGTGGGGGAGCACTTCGGGCTCCACCCCCTGGTCCTGGAAGACCTGGTCCACGTGGGACAGCGGCCCAAGGAGGAGGAATACGAGGGGTACGACTACGTGGTGCTCCCCATGCTCACCTGGGACGAGGAGGGGGGCATGGTCCGGGACGAGCAGCTCTCCCTGATCCTGGGTCCCCGGTGGATTCTCACCTTCCAGGAGCGGGTGGGCGACGTCTTCGAGCCGGTGCGGGAGCGGCTCCGGGCCGCCAAGGGACGCATCCGGAGCCGGGGCACGGACTACCTGGCCTACGCCCTCATGGACGCGGTGGTGGATCGGTACTTCGAGGTGCTGGAGCGGGTGGGCGACCGCACCGAGGAACTGGAACTCGAGGTCCTGGACGACCCCACGCCCGACTCCATGGCGAAGCTCCACCACCTGAAGCGGGAGCTCGTGGTGCTCCGGCGCTCGGTGTGGCCGGTGCGCGACGTGTTGAACGGTCTGCTCCGGGCCGAGTCGGCCATGATCCAGGACGAGACGCGGGTGTTTCTCCGGGACGTCTACGACCACACCGTCCAGATCATCGAGACCGTGGAGGCGCTCCGGGACGTGGTGTCCGGCGCCATCGACCTCTACCTCTCCAACGTGTCGAACCGCACCAACGAGGTGATGAAGGTGCTCACCATCATGGCGAGCATCTTCATTCCCCTGACGTTCATGGCCGGAATCTACGGCATGAACTTCACCCACATGCCCGAGCTTGCCGTGCCGTGGGCGTATCCGGCCCTGTGGGTGGCCATGCTCCTGGTGGCCGGGAGCATGGTGGCCTGGTTCCGCCGCAAGGGGTGGCTGTAGCTCAGTCGGCTCCGGCGGGCTCGGGCTCGGGGACGGGCGCCGGGGCGGTCTCCGGCGTGGCCGGGCGCGGTGCCCCGGTGCGCCCGTAGGCCTCCTCCATGGTCACCACGCCCTGTTCCAGCCAGGTGAAGCGCCCCTCCATGGTCTGACGGGCCACGTCGTACGTGGCCGTGTCGTCGTTGTCGAAGAGGTAGAAGAAGTGATCGTCGACGCGGCGGCGGGCCTGGCGGCAGAAGAGGTCGGCCAGGGTGACCGGCGAGGTGTCCGACGGGTCGTCGGTGACGAGCTTCTGCGCCCGGACGCACGACGCGGTCATGACGAAGAGCTCCGCCCCCACGTCCACGATGCGTCCCAGGACGGCCTGCCGCTTCTCCAGCGCCGGACCGAAGCGGATCATGGCGTAGAACGTGGATCGGGCCAGGCGCCGAGCGGTGCGGTCGACGAAGCGGAGGTGGGTCGCCAGGGCCCCGAACTCCCGGAAACGCGGCCAGCGCCCCCACCCCAGGAAGCGGGTCGGGAACCACCACGCGTAGTGCAGGCCCGCCCGGAACAGGGCGGCGATGCGGCGCCCCATGGGGGCCCGGGGATCGATCATGTCGCCGGCGACCTTCAGGTGGTCGTCCACCGCCTCCCGGGCGATGAAGAGGCGCATGATCTCCGACGATCCCTCGAAGATCAGGTTGATGCGCAGGTCCCGGACCATGCGCTCCACCGGGAGGGGAGTCTCGCCCCGGCTCTTCAGCGAATCGTGGGTCTCGTAGCCGCGTCCGCCTCGGATCTGAAGGGCGTCGTTGGCCGTCTCCCACGCCCGCTCGGTGTTCCACATCTTGGCGAAGGCGGCCTCGAGGCGGATGTCGAACTGGTGGGTGTCGGCCATGGACGACGTGAGGGAGACCACCGAGTCCATGGCGAAGGTGTCGGCCGCCATGGTGCCGAGCTTCTGGGCGATGGCGTCGTGTTTGCCGATGGGTTGGCCCCACTGCACCCGCTCCGAGGCCCAGTCCCGGCACATCTCCAGCGACGCCTTGCCCGCGGTGGCGCAGAAGGCCGGAAGGGAGAGGCGCCCCACGTTCAGCGTGATGAGGGCGAGCTTCAGTCCCCGGCCCTCGCCCCAGAGGAGGTTTTCGGCGGGCACCTTCACGTCGTCGAAGCGGAGCACGCCGTTGGACAGGCCCTTGAGGCCCATGAAGGAGCACTCGTGCTCCACGCTCACGCCCGGGGCGTCGGTCTCCACGATGAAGGCCGTCACGGGCCGCCGGCCCCGCACGCCCTCCCGGGGAGGGGTCCGGGCCATGACCACGATGATGTCGGCCCGGGGGCCGTTGGTGCACCACAACTTCTCGCCGTTCAGGATCCAGTGGGATCCGTCGTCCGAGGGCACCGCCGACGTGGCCAGGTTGGCCGGGTCGGATCCGGCATCGGGTTCGGTGAGGGCGAAAGCCGAGAGGGCGCCCCCGGCGAGGCGGGGCAGGAAGCGCTGCTTCTGTTCGTCGGTGCCGAACATGAGGAGCGGCCCCGGCACCCCGATGGACTGGTGGGCCGACAGGAAGGCCCCGGTGGCTCCGCAGCGGGACGCCACGATGGACAGCGCCCGGTTGTAGCTCACCTGGGACAGGCCCAGACCGCCGTATTCCCGGGGGATCTTGATGCCGAACGCGCCCAGCTCGGCGAGCCCCTGGAGCACCTCGTCGGGCACCCAGCCGTCTCGATCGATGGCGTCGCCGTCGATGTGGTCCCGGGCGAAGGCGTGGAGGGCCTCCAGAAACGGCTCGGCCCGAGCCTGTTCCTCCGGGTCCCCGGCGGGATGGGGATGGATGAGGTCCAGGGCCAGACGGCCGTTGAAGAGGCGCTTCGAGAACGAGCGCCGCTCCCACTCCTCCTCCCGTGCGGCTTCGGCGACCTCTCGTGCTTCGAGTTCGGTGGCGAGGGCGGCCTTCTTCGACATGGGGTCCTCCGGGTGCGGTGATCGTTCTTCAAGATCGAACCCCACGCCGTGGCTGTCCAACCCGGAGCCGCGGCGTCGCTCCCGCCGTCAGTCGTCGTCGGCCAAGAACGCCTCGATCTCGTCGGATCGCATCTCGGCGTCCCGCTCGCCCGTTTCCATGAGGGCCCGGAGGTAGTCGGGCTGGAAGAGAATGAGGGAGAGGAAGTCGGGACTTTCGGTGGCCCGGGTGCCCAGCCCCCGGGTCAGGAAGCGGAACACCTTGGGCAACCGCGGCTCGTAGCGCCCGGCCATGCGGCCCAGGTCCACCGACGGCCGCAGCACCATGAGCTTGACGGGGCGCAGTCCCATGCGCTCGTCGGGCTTCAGGCGCTCCAGCAGGCTGTTGAGCCGCTCCAGTCGCAGGGCGTCCTGGTCCATGAGGTCCAGGAAGATGGCGTTCATGAGCACGCCGATGATCTGGGCCGGGGGCGGGTAGCCGTGGACCGCGGGGCGGTCGGCCTCCTCCACCGAGGCGGCGTAGCGGGTGGAGATGGCCAGGATCCGCCGGGCGCCCAGGTGGAGCACGGGCGACAGGGGGGCGGTGAGTCGGATCCCGCCGTCGCCGTACCAGCCGTCGTACAGGCGCACCGCGGGAAAAAAGAGGGGGAGGGCCGTGGACGCCATGACGTGCTCCACGGTGAGCACCACGTTGCGGGACCGGCGCACCGGCCGCTCCCACTCCGAAATGCCCTTGCCCTGGACCCAGGTGACCGACTGCCCGGTGGTGTACGACGAGGTGCTCAGGGCCAGGGCCTTCAGGCGTCCCCGGGCCAGATTGTAGTTCACCCCCGTGATCTCGCCCCCCACCGTGTGCAGGGCCTCGCTCAGGAAGTCCCGGAGCGGCGAGGTGTCGACCAGACCCCGGAGGCGATCGGGTTCCACGTGCCCCCCCGAAGCCAGGCCGCGGAGGGTGCCCACCACCTGGCGTCCCAGGGACATGCTGTCGGTGCGGAAGACGTTCTCGACGTTGAGGTCACCCCAGAGCCGGGTGAGCTCCTCCACCGCCTGGAGGAAGGTGCCGTGGTGGGCCCCGAGATGGGCGGCGTTGATGGCGCCGGCCGACACCCCGGTGACGTACGGGATCTCCAGGTTGGGAAATCGGCGGGCCACGGCCCGGAGAAATCCCACCTGGTAGGCGGCCCGGGCGCCCCCGCCCCCCATGACCAGTCCAAGGTCCGGAGGGCCCGTCCCGGCGGAGGCGCCGGTGAAGGGGGTGATGCGGGGATCGAAGCTGTCGTGGTCGGCGTCCATGAACACATTCTCCGGGCGCCGGGGGGCGGCGTCAAACCCCGGTTTCCCCCGGGCGTCGGGAACCGTATCCTGCCCCCTCGCCGAACCCGCGGGCGCCCCCTGCCCGTTCCTCCGACGCGGTCGTCCCCCGCCGTGCATCCACGCCCCGATCTCCGCGCCCCCACACCGCTGATCCTGGCCGTCGTCCTGGCCTCCTTTCCGGTGCTCCCGGCCCGGGTCCGGGGCCAGCAGAACGAGCGAGACGCGATCCGGCACCCCGAGCCCGTGGACGTGGAGGCCGTGCCCCGGCCCGAGGGGTGGGCCGCCCGCGTCCAGTCGCCGGTCCGGATCGACGGCGTGCTGGACGACGACGCCTGGGCCGGCGCCCAGGTGCTGGGCGACTTCCTCCAGTCCCAGCCCGATCGGGGTCTGCCGGCCACCCAGGCGACCCGGGTGCGGGTGGTCTACGACGACGAGCGCCTCTACATCGGCGCCGAGATGGACGAATCAGAGCCCGACGCCTACGTGGTGCAGAGCCTCGAGCAGGACTTTCCGAGCCTCTCCACCCGGGACGCCGACGTCCTGGGCATCACCCTGGACACGTTCCTGGACCGCCGGAACTCGTACATCTTCCTCGTCAATCCGTGGGGAGCCTACCGGGACGGCCAGACCTTCGACGACTCCCGGAGCACCGACTTCGGGTGGGACGGCGTGGTGAACCTCCGCACGCGGCGCCACGAGCGGGGGTGGACGCTGGAGATGGCCATTCCCTGGAGCACCCTCCGCTTCGCCCCCGGGGACGGGGAGCAGGCCTGGGGACTGAATCTCCTGCGCCGTGTGCGGCGACTGAACGAGGACTCGTACTGGGCCCCTCTGGACCGGCGGGACCCCATCCATCGCATGTCCCGGGCCGGGACGTTGAGGGGGTTCGAGGGGCTCCGGTCGGGACGACCCGTCCAGGTGAAGCCCTACGTGCTGGGCGACGACCGGGGCGGGAGCGCGTGGGCCGGGGAGTCGGGTTCGCTGGACGCGGGGGTGGACCTCAAGGTGGGGCTCACCTCCACCCTCACCCTCGACGGCACGGTCAACACCGATTTCTCCCAGGTGGAGGTTGATCGGGAGCGGGTGAACCTCACCCGGTTCCCCCTCTTCTTCCCGGAACAGCGGGAGTTCTTCGTGGAGAACTCCGGGTCCTTCGCCTTTGGCGACGTGGCCGAGCGGGGTATCCGCATGGGCACGTCACTCCGGGACTTCACCCTCTTCCACTCCCGGCGCATCGGGCTCACCGACGGGGCCCCGGTGCCCATCCACGGCGGGGGGCGCCTCAGCGGCAGCGTCGGGGCCTTCGAAGTGGGACTCCTGGACCTGCGCACCGGCGGTCAGGACGGGCGTCCCGGCGAAAACTTCGCCGTGGCCCGTCTTCGTCGCGAGCTCGGCGACGCCGCCGACGTGGGGGTGATGCTCCTGGACCGGCGATCGGCGGGCGGGGATTCGGACGGGGCCTGGAACCGGTCGTGGGGGGTGGACGCCAACGGGCGGTTGGGGGCGTGGCTCCTGAACAGCTACGTGGCCGGGTCCGACGGCTCCGGCGCCGCGGCCGACGACCGGTGGGCTGGCCGACTCTCCGTGGCCTATCGGGACCGCATCGTCGACGGCTCGGTGCAGGTGCGTCACATGGGGGCCGGCTTCGATCCCGCCATGGGCTTCGTGCGCCGGGAGGCGGTGGAGCAGGCCTACGGTACCGTGGGACTGCATCTGCCCGGGGGCGCCGCCGTCCAGGAGTGGGCGCCGTGGGTCGACCTGGACCACGTGACCGACCTGGACGGGCTCCTGCTCAGCCGGTCCGGGGGCGCCGGATTGGGCGTGGACCTGGCCGACGGAAGTCGGCTCGACGTCTCCCTCGCCCGGCGCCGGGAGCGGCTGGTGGAGCCCTTCGGCGTCCGGGACGCGGTGGTGCCCGTGGGGGCCTACGAGTTCGACGAGTGGCAGGTCTCGTACGGCTCGTCGGCGGCCCGGGCCCTGTCGGGGACGGTGCGGGGCGGATGGGGCGGCTACTTCGACGGCACCCGTCGCAGCCTGGGACTGGACGGGCGTTGGCTGGCGTCGGCCCGGGTCGCCGTGGACGTCACCGCCGACTACAACCGCCTCACCCTTCCCGGATTCGACGCCTTCAACTCCAGCGCCTACGGGGGCCGCATCAAGGTGGGCTTCACCACGCGGCTATTCGCCAGCGCCTACGTCCAGTACAACGAGACGGCGGATCAGGTGGTGTCCAACGTCCGCCTGAACTGGATCCACGCCCCCCTGAGCAACGTCTTCCTGGTCCTCACGGAGCGGCGGGTCGGAGGCGAGGGCGTCCTGGAGCGCACCGTCACGCTCAAGGCGACCCGACTCCTGGCGTTCTGACCCGCCCCACTGGCCCCGGGCCCGGGTGGAGTCCCATGATGACCCCCGACGGACCTCACGACACGGAGGAGACATGGATCGACCGGCGTGGGCCCTGGTCGCCGGGCTCCTGGCCGCTTCGGCGTGTGCGCCCACCTCTCCCTTCGATCGCCCCGACCCCGTGGTGGAAGAGGCGCGGCGAACGGGCATGTGCTCCGTCCGGGTGGAGAACGGGACCAGCTACGTGCTGAGGATCAGCTACCAGGCCGACGTCCATCGAGGCACGCTGGACGAACTGGCGCCGGACCAGTCGGCCACCTTCGGCGTCCGGTGCGAAGCCGAGAGCCTCGTGGTGACCGGGGTGGGTCCCGTGGCCGTGGGCCAGGGCCGTCTGGTGTTCCGCCGCCGCACCGCCCCGTCCGAGCAGGGCGAGACCCGGGTGCGGCTGACGTCGGCGGATCGCTCCCGCTGAGCGACCGGCGGGCCTACAGTCGGGAGCCGAAGACGCTCGCTCCGGGAATGGCCAGGATGCCGACGACCACCAGGGCCAGGGCCACCACCACGCTCACGGCGTGGGGCATGAAGGTGCGTTCCTCCATGGGCCGGCGGCGCATGACCGACGGGACGATCTGAGCCACCACCGCGGCCCCGATCATGAAGAGCACGTGCATGCCGAGCTGGGGATAGAAGCCCCGGTTGGTGAAGAGCAGGGCCACGCCGGCCAGGACGTTGATCTGCAGCGTCACCGAGAAGAACCCGGCGAGCTTCCGCATGCGCTCGTCGTAGGGGCGCCCCGTGGCCACCCCGTAGAGGGCGTACGCCAGTGCCGCGACGCCCAGGAGGAGGGCGAGGTAGCGGATTCCGGAATGGGTGTGGTAGACGAACATCAGTCCTCTGCGACGGGATCGACCTGCTCACGGACCTGGCGTTGGAGCCGCGCCAGGATCGCCCCCATGCCCCTCAGGCGCAACGGAGAGACCACCGACTCCAGCCCCATGCCCGCGTAGAAGTCCGGGGGGACGTCCAGCACGGCCTGCCACGGCTGCCCCTCGAGTCCCTCGCGCAGGATGCCCGCGAATCCCCGGACCGTGGGGCTCTCCTGGGGTGCGTCGAAATGGAGATGGACCCGGCCGTCGCCGTCCACTTCCGTGGCCAGGAAGAACGGGGTCTGGCATTCGTGGACCCGCTCCAGCGCCGACCGGTCGTCGGCGAACCGGTCCGGGAGGGGAGGCACACGCTTCGCATACTGGAGCAGGGCCTGGACCCGGAGGTCCTTGGGGGCGACCCGGAAACGGTCGACCGCCTTGGCCAGGGGGGCGGGAAGGGACATGGACGAGGCTACCGCCGGGGCCGGTGGGGGTTCCGTGGCGTCGGGGCCGAACCGACCACCGATCTTCCGGGTATCGGGGGCATCGCCGCGACGCCCCCGCTCTTCGGAGAACCCATGTCCGCCTCTCAGGACGCCCACGACCGGTTCCAGCAGTACGCCCACCCCCAGACCCTCGTGTCCACCGACTGGCTCGCCGAGCACCTCGACGACCCCACGGTGGTGGTGGTGGAGTCCGACGAAGACGTGCTGCTGTACGATACGGGGCACATTCCCGGGGCGGTGAAGGTCGACTGGCACATGGATCTCAACGATCCCGTGACCCGGGACTATCTTGAGGGCGAGGCCTTCGCCCGACTCATGGCCGACAAGGGGATCGCCCGGGACTCCACCGTGGTGTTCTACGGCGACAACTTCAACTGGTGGGCGGCCTACGCGCTCTGGGTGTTCACCCTGTTCGGCCATCCCGACGTCCGGCTCCTGGACGGGGGCCGGAAGAAGTGGATCGCCGAGGGCCGGCCCCTCACCACCGACGCCCCGGAGCGGCCCCGCACCGAGTACCCGGTGGTGGGCCGATCCGACGCCTCCATCCGGGCGTTCCGGGACGAGGTCATGGATCACGTGGAGGGGGGCGGAGCCCTGGTGGACGTGCGCTCGCCCCAGGAATACTCGGGAGAGCTCCTCCACATGCCCGACTACCCCCAGGAGGGGAGCCTCCGGGGCGGTCACATTCCGGGGGCGCGGAACGTACCATGGAAGCGGGCCGCGAACGAAGACGGTACATTCCGATCGGTGGACGAGCTCCGGGCCATCTACATGGACGAACAGGGGCTCTCTCCCGACGATGCGGTGGTGGCCTACTGCCGCATCGGTGAGCGGTCGAGCCACACCTGGTTCGTGCTCCACCACCTCCTCGGGTTCGACCGCGTCCGGAACTACGACGGGTCGTGGACCGAGTGGGGCAATCTGGTGAGGGCCCCCATCGAACGCTGACCTCGGCGCGGGTCCGTCAGTTCATCCCCACCGCCGCCCGGATCGCCTCCACCGTGGCCCGCTGGTCGGCCGTGGGCGGATGGATGGTCCCCGGGCGCACCCCGCCGCCGTTCATGGCGTTGAAGACCCCGAAGAGGGAGCGCTGCATGCGGGTGGCGCTCTGGGGAGCCATGCCCGGCACCCCGGCGTTCAGGCGCGCCATCAGGCTCCGGACCTCCAGGAGGAACGACTCCCGGTCCAGGTAGTCGTCCAGGGTCAGGGTGGGCACCAGGGGATCGGGCCGCACCCGCACCGAGCGGCTGCTCGTGGCGCCCCGGGCCTCCAGGGTCACCGTGTAGGTGCCCGGCGCCACGAAAAATCCCCGCTGCCCCGTGGGTCGAGCCAGGCGGGGCTCGTCGTGGGGTTCCCACGGGTCGGGCCCGTCGTCCATGGCCCAGCGCAGGTCCCAGTTCACCCGGTGCGTGCCGGGGCTCGCCGGCACTCCCATGCGCCGGACCACCGTTCCGTCGGGCCGGGTCACCGTGAGGGTGGCCGGGCCGCTGCCGGCGCCGAGGCGGTAGGTGATCTCGGTGCCGTCCCGGGGGTTGGCGCCGGCGTATTCGGCGTCGGCCCGGTACGACGTGTCCTTCCAGTAGACGAAGATCGTCCCGTCGGGAACGGAGAAGAGGTGTGCGTCGGCCGCCGCGGCGTCGGCCGTCCATTCGGCCAGGGGCTCGGTGTCGTCCCAGATCCAGATGCCCCGGCCGTGGGTTCCCAGCACCAGGTCCTTCTCCCGGGGGTGGACCAGGATGTCGTCGTAGGCCGTGGTGGGAAGGTTGGGCATCTTCGCCCAGGCCCCTCCGGCATCGGTCGACACGAAGAGGGCGTGCTCCGTGCCCAGGAAGAGCACGTCGGGGTTGTCGGGGTGCTCGGCCATGCTCAGCACGGATCCCGTAGGGAGTCCCATGTGCAGGGGACTCCAGGTGGCGCCGAAGTCGTCGGTGCGGAAGACGTAGGGCGCGAAGTCGCCGTCGCGATGGGCGTCGAAGGCGGCGTAGGCCACGCCGGCACCCCGACGGGACGGGACGACCCGGCTCACGTAGGTGCCGTCGGCCACTCCGTCGACGTTGCCGCTCACTTCGGTGAAGGTCCGGCCCCCGTCGCGGGTGACCTGGAGGTTGCCGTCGTCGAAGCCCACCCAGATCACCCCGGCGTCCACCGGCGATTCGGCCAACGCCACGGCCTCGCCGAAGCTCCCGGTGCCGTCGTTGCGGGAGATGGTGGTGTTGCCCCCCGTGACCCCCATGATGGCCATGGTGTCGCGGTCGATGCGCCGGGTCAGGTCGTCGGTCCGGGCCCAGCTCGAGCCCCGGTTGCGGGAGATGAAGAGCCGGTTGCCGGCGGCGTAGACGGTGTTGGGATCGTGGACCGAGGCGATGATGGGCGAGGTCCAGTCGAAGCGGTACTCCCCCTCGCCCTCGGGCGCTTCGGGCGAGATGTCCACCATGTCGCCGGTGCGGGTGTGGAGCCGGAAGTAGCTGCCGTCGTTGGACGTGCCGTAGGCCACGTCCGGGTCCTCGGCGATGGGCGCCCAGAACATGCCGTCGCCGAAGCCCACCTGCTGCCAGTCGTCGTTGACGATGCCGGCCCAGCGGCGGGTCTCCGACGGCCCGGCGAAGGAGTGGTTGTCCTGGAGTCCCCCGTAGATGCGGTAGGGCTCGTTCATGTCCACGCCGATGGCGTAGAACTGGCTGATGGGAAAGTTGTTGATCTTCCGCCACGTGGTGCCGTAGTCGTACGACTCGTGGAGTCCCGCGTCGCCGCCCATGTAGAGGTGGGCCGGGTCGGTGGGGTCGATCCACAGGGCGTGCTGGTCGGCGTGGACCCCCACGTCGTAGGTGGGGCGAACGGCGATCTCGGTGAAGGTGCGGCCCCCGTCCTCGCTCCGGTGCGACGAGGTGGCCATGGTGTAGACCCGGTCCGGATTCGTGGGGTCGAGGAAGATCTCCGAGTAGTACATGGGCCGGATGTTCAGTTCGTTCACCCGGCGCCAGGTGGCTCCGCCGTCTTCCGACCGGTAGGTGCCCGTGGTCTCGTCGTCGGCGGTTTCGACGAGGGCGTTCAGGACCCGGGGATCGGAGTGGGCCAGGGCCAGGCCGATCCGGCCCTTGTCGCCGTCGGGGATCCCGTTGGTCAACTCGGTCCAGCTCTCCCCGCCGTCGGTGGTCTTGTGGATGCCGCTGCCGGGACCGCCTCCGTTGAAGCCCCATGCCCGCCGCTGCCGCTGGTAGGTGGCGGCGTAGAGCACGTCCGGATTCGACGGGTCCATGACGAGGTCCACGGCCCCCGTGCTCTCGTCGACGAAGAGCACCCGGTCCCAGGTCGCCCCGCCGTCCCGGGTGCGGTAGACGCCGCGCTCCGGGTTCGGGGCCCACAGATTCCCGAGGGCCGCCACGTAGGCCACGTCGGGGTCGGTGGGGTGGATCTCGATCTTGCCGACGTGGCGCGTCTCCTCGAGCCCCAGGTGCCGCCAGCTGGCGCCCCCGTCGTCGGAGCGGTACACGCCGTTGCCCCACGAGGTGGACTGCCGGTTGTTCTGCTCGCCCGTGCCGGCGTAGACGACGTCGGCGTCGGAAGGCGCCAGGGCCACGTCGCCGAAGGTGCTCACGGGCCAGTCGTCGGTGAGGTTGGTCCAGGTCTGGCCCCGGGTCGTGCTCTTCCACAGACCGCCCGAGGCCGACGCCACGTACATCACCGACGGGTTCGACGGGTCGGCGGCGATGTCGTGGACCCGACCGCCGGTCACCGCCGGGCCGATGGCTCGGGGCTGGAAGGCGGCCAGGTCGTCGGCACGGATCGACGCCTGCTGGGCGAGGGCCGACGCGGGCACCAGGAGGGCGACGGCCAGGGCCGGGCCGCCGATCCGTCGGAGAGCGGAGAAAGCGAACATGACGCGGGCGGGGCGAAGGGGGCGATGGGCAGGATGGGCGTACCGTAGGATCCCCCTCGCCGGGGGGCAAGCGAGATTCGGGTCAGTCGCCCACCGACTCCAGAGCGCTCCGCACCACCGCCACCACCTCCGGATCCATGTCGTCGGCGCCGAGCATCCACGTGAGGTAATCGGTTTCCTCCCGGGCCACCTCCTCCAGGGCGCGTCCCCGGTGCTTTCCCCGGCGGAAGATGAGGCCCTCTCCCGTGTCTTCGAACCACCGGTCCACGGCGGTGAGGAACGGCGCGAACTCGTCGCAGTAGGCCTGGAGACCGTCCAGGTCCCGGGGCAGGTGGTCGTACCGGGCGAGCTGGGCCGAGAGCACGGCGGCCGACGTGCGGATGTCCCCCAGGGCCGTGTGGGCCTCCTGGTGTTCCCGGTCCAGGTAGAACCGGGCCGCCGCCGACAGGTCCCGGCGCTCCTCCCGGTGGAAGATCGTCTGCATGTCGATCATGAGGCGGCCCCCGACGTCGAAGGCCACGCCCGCCCGCTGGAACTCGGCCAGGAGCATGGGCACGTCGAAGCGGCGGATGTTGAAGCCCGCCAGGTCGGCGTCGTCCAGGAGGGCGGCCAGGGCCCGGGCGCGACGGCCGAACGGTTCCTCGTGGGCCACGTCGGCGTCGGTGATCCCGTGGACCTCGGTGGCCTCGGGGGGGATGGGGATCCCGGGGTTGAACCGCCGGACCTTCTCCACCACGTCGCCGCTGGGATGCACCTTGATGAGGGCGAGTTCGATGATGCGATCGCGCTGGATCGAGAGCCCGGTGGTTTCCAGGTCGAAGAACGCCAGGGGGCGCTTCAGGGCGAACGGCAGATCCACGGGCACCTCGGCCGGCGACGGAAGGGGATTTGAAGTCCAGGACCCGACGCGCCACACTGTTCCCCCACGAGGTCGGGACGCGTCTCGACCAAACGTAGGCCAATGCCAGGACGACGGACATGGCCCAGGGGGCGATGAGAGCCGTGGTGATCCGGGAACCGGGCCCCCCCCAGGTGCTGGAGGTTCGGGAGGTTCCCCGTCCCGAGCCGGGGCCGGGGGAGATCCGGGTGCAGGTGGCGGGGAGCGGGATCAACCGCGCCGACCTGCTCCAGCGTCGAGGGGCGTATCCGGCGCCGCCGGGGTGGCCCCAGGACATCCCGGGGCTCGAGTACTCGGGGGTGGTGGAGGCCGTGGGACCGGGGGTCTCCCTCTGGCGACCGGGCGACGCCGTCATGGGACTCGTGGGAGGCGGCGGATACGCCGAGGCCGTGGTGGTGGACGAACGGGAGGCGCTGGCCGTGCCCCGGGGCATGGATCCCGTCGAGGCCGCGGCGTTTCCCGAAGCGTGGCTCACGGCATGGGACGCCATGGTGGTGCAGATGGGGCTGTCGGCGGGGGAGACGGTGCTGATCCACGCGGTGGGAAGTGGCGTGGGGACGGCGGCGCTCCAGATCGCCCGGGCCCTGGGCGCCCGGACGCTGGGGACCTCCCGGACCCCGGCGAAGCTCCGAAAGGCCGAGGATCTGGGGCTGGACGTGGCCCTGGACGGCGGCGACGCACCGTGGCCCGACGCGGTCCGGGACGCCACCGACGGACGGGGCGTCGACGTCGTGGTGGACCTCGTGGGCGGACCCTACGTTCCGGGCAACCTGGCCAGCGTCGCCGAGCGGGGCCGCATCGTGGTGGTGGGGGTGCCCGGGGGCACCCGAGCCGACGTCGACCTCCGGGCCCTCATGCGTCGCCGGGCGTCCCTCACGGGCACGGTGCTCCGGGCTCGCCCCCGGGAAGAGAAGATCGCTCTGGCCCGGGACGCCGCCCGGCGCCTGGTGCCCCTGGTGGAGCGGGCGGGTCTGCGCCCCGTCACCGATCGGGTGTTCCCCCCGGAGCAGGCACCGGACGCCCACGAGGTCATGGAAGCCAACCTCAACTTCGGTACCTTGTCGATTGTCTGGACCTAAGTCCCCCCCTTCGCCCCGCCCCTCAGGAGGTTCGTCGTGACGAGCACCGTCGTCCGTTCCCTCGCCCCCATCGCCTTCGTTCTGGGGGTCGTCGCGCTTCCCCTCGCCGCCGGCGCCCAGACCGCCGATGCGCCGGCCACGGATCTGCGCATCTACGACATCATCGGCGGGGCGTCGCCGGCCCGGGTCGAGGCCGACATCCGCACTCTGGCCGGATTCGGCACCCGCAACACCATGTCCGACACCCTTTCCGCCACCCGGGGCATCGGGGCCGCCCGGCGGTGGATCAAGGCCGAGTTCGATCGCATCTCGGCGGAATGCGGCGGGTGTCTCGAGGTGTTCTACCAGCGCAATCTGGTGGAGGGCCGGGGCCGGATCCCCGACGACACCTGGGTGGTGAACGTGGTGGCGATTCTCCGGGGCGCCGTCGAGCCGAACCGCTACGTCGTCATGTCGGGCGACATCGACTCCCGGGCGTCCAACGGATCCGACGGCGAGGTCGACGCCCCCGGTGCCAACGACAACGCGTCGGGCATGGCCGGCGTCATGGAGGCCGCGCGTCTTCTCACGGCCCAGGGGCCCTTCGCCGCCAGCGTGGTCTTCGCCGGCCTGTCGGGCGAGGAGCAGGGCCTGTGGGGCGGCCAGCACATGGCCGCCGTGGCCCGGGAGGAGGGGTGGGAGATCACCGGCGTGCTCAACAACGACATGATCGGCAACATCGAGGGCATCGACGGCGTCATCGACAACACGGTGTTCCGGGTCTTCTCGGAGCCGACGCCCCAGCCCGACTACCAGCCCGAGGGCTGGAACTACCGGGTCTACGGCGGCGAGGTCGACGGCCCGTCCCGCCAACTGGCCCGCTACGTGGACCGGATCACCGACACGTACTTCACCAATCTCGACGCCAAGATGATCTATCGGTTGGATCGCTTCGGTCGGGGCGGGCACCACCGGCCCTTCAACGACGCCGGCTTCCCCGGCGTGCGCATCATGGAGGCCCACGAGCACTACGACCGGCAGCACCAGAACATCCGGGTGGAGGACGGTCGGGCCTACGGCGACGTCCTGGACGGGGTCGACTTCGCCTTCGCGGCCCGCATGACGGCGGTCAACGCCGCGGTCATGGCGGCCCTGGCCTGGGCTCCCCCGGCGCCGACGAACGTGCGCATCGGAGGGGCCGTGCGCCCCTCCACCACCCTGGCGTGGGACGCCGTGGCGCATCCCGACCGGGTGGGATACCGGATATATTGGAGGGACACCACGTCACCCCAGTGGGAGCACTCCCGGTTCGTGGGCGACGTGAACGAGTTCACCCTCGAGGGACTCGTCATCGACAACTACCTCTTCGGAGTCGCCGCCGTGGGGCGCACCGGCACCGAAAGCGTGGTGGCGTTTCCCACGGCCCAGATCCGGCGCTGAGTTTACGTTTCCCCTGCGCCGGGCATCCCAGACGATGACGGTGGTCCCCCAACCCATGATCCAGCCATGAAGAAGCCCGTGACGAAGGCGGCCATCGCGGTGGCCGTGCTCCTGGTGGTCCTGCAGTTCGTGCCCGTGGACCGGTCCAATCCCCCGGTCACCGCGGCCCTCACTCCCGGCGGCGAGGTGGAAGACGTGCTCCGGGCCGCGTGTATGGATTGCCACAGCAACGAGACCGTCTGGCCGTGGTACTCCCGGGTGGCCCCGGTGTCGATCTGGGTGGCGCGCCACGTGGAGGAAGGGCGGGAGCACTTCAACCTCTCCACCTACGGCGCGGCCGAGGCCCGCCGGCAGGACCACATGATGGAAGAGGTGATCGAGGTGCTGGAGAGCGGCGAGATGCCCCTCCGCTCCTACACCCTGGGGCACCCCGAGGCTCGTCTCACCGACGTCCAGCGGGAACTCCTCATGGAGTGGGCCCGGGGCGAGCGCCTGCGGCTCCAGGCCGAGGGCGCCGTCGGCGGCGACTGAACGTCCTCAGTCCCCCGCCGGGAGATCCAGCGACTCGAGGACGATGCGCTCCTGTTCCCGCACGTGGTCGGAGTGTTTCCCCTCGGCGGGGCTCGCCCGTTCGGGCCGGGCCACGTAACGGAGGGGCACCTCCCGAGGCACCACCGTCCGGAGCCGGGGGCCCACGAAGGTGAGGGCCCCCATGTTCCGAGGCTCCTCCTGGGCCCACACCACCTCGTCGAGGTTCGGGTAACTCCGGACCAACTCCTCCAGCCGGGCGGCGGGGAAGGGGTAGAGTTCCTCGATGCGAGCCGCGGCCACGCCCCGGGCCTCGTCGCGGCGCTTATGCCCCTGGATGTCGTAGTAGACCTTGCCGGTGCAGAGCACCAGGCGCCGGATCGCGCCCCGGTCTTCCACCCCGGGATCGTCCAGCACCGCCTGGAACGACCCCTCGGTGAGCTCGCTCACCGATGAGCTGGCCGCGGGAAGCCGCAACAGGCTCTTGGGGGTCATGACGATGAGCGGACGGGACGGCCGCCAGAGCGCCTGACGTCGGAGCATGTGGAAGTACTGGCCCGGGGTCGTGGGGTACACGACCCGCATGTTGTCTTCGGCGCAGAGCTGGAGGAACCGCTCGAGACGGGCCGAGGAGTGCTCCGGGCCCTGCCCTTCATAGCCATGGGGTAGCAGGAGGGTGAGGTTGGAGATCTGGCCCCACTTCTCCCGTCCCGACGAGATGAACTGGTCGATGGCCACCTGGGCCACGTTCACGAAGTCTCCGAACTGGCCCTCCCACAGCACCAGGTCGCGGGTGCTGGCCACCGAGTATCCGTACTCGAAGCCCAGGACGCCGGACTCGGTCAGGGGGGAGTTGTAGACCTCCAGCCGCCCGGGTCCCAAGGCGGCCAGGGGCGTGTGCACGTCTCCCGTCTCCACGTCGTGGAGCACCAGGTGGCGATGGCTGAAGGTGCCTCGCTGGGCATCCTGGCCCGTGAGGCGCACCACCAGTCCCTCGGTGAGGAGGGTGCCCAGGGCCAGCGCTTCGCCGTAGGCCCAGTCCAGGCGGGTCTCGTCGGAGAGCCCGTCGTGGCGGCGCTTGAGCTGGCGCTGAAGCTTGGGGTGCACCGTGAAGCCGTCGGGCACGGCGATGGAGGCGTCGTTCACCCGGGTCAGGACCTCGAAGGAGACCCGGGTCTCGGGCTCCTGGGGATCGGGCTCGCCCGAGGGCCCCTCGTCGGCCGATCCGGAATCGTCGCCCCTCTCGTTCTTCACGGCGTCCTGGGCCTCCCGGAGCCGGGTGGCGACCTGGTCGTCGATGGCGGCCACCTCTTCCTCGCTCACCACCGCCTCGTCCACCAGGCGGCGGGCCCACCGGGTCCGCACCGTGGGGTGGTCGGAGATCCGATCGTAGAGGCGGGGCTGGGTGTAGGCGGGCTCGTCGCCCTCGTTGTGCCCGTGGCGGCGGTACCCGATGAGGTCGATGACCACGTCGTCGTGGTACTCGTCCCGATAGGCCATGGCCAGACGCACCGCCGCCAGACAGGCTTCGGGCTCGTCGGCGTTGACGTGGAGGATGGGGATGTCGAACCCCTTCGCCAGGTCGCTGGAGTACCGGGTGGAGCGCGCGTCCGAGGGGGAGGTGGTGAAGCCGATCTGGTTGTTGGCGATGATGTGGATCGTGCCGCCCACGTCGTAGCCGTGGAGCCCCGACATGTTCAGCGTCTCGGCCACCACGCCCTCGGCGGCGAAGGCCGCGTCGCCGTGGATCAGCACCGGCACCACCCGGTCCGGATCCCGGAGGTGGGACGCCTCGTCCTCGAACTGCCAGGCCCGGGCCATCCCCGCCACCACCGGGTTCACGAACTCCAGGTGGCTGGGGTTGGGCGCCAGGACCACGTCCAGCACCGTGCCGTCGCGGGTTTCGTAGCGTCCCCGGGCGCCGTGGTGGTACTTCACGTCACCCGTACCGGCCACGTGGAGCGCTCCTCGGCCCTTGAGTCCCTCGAACTCCCGAAGCAGATCCTCGTACGGCACCTTGAGGATGTGGGTCAGGACGTTGAGTCGGCCTCGATGGGCCATGCCCAGGACCACGGTCCGACCGTTGCGGGCCGCCGCCTCGTCCATGGCCAGATCCAGCATGGGCACCATCATGTCGGTGCCCTCGATGGAGAAGCGCTTCTGTCCGAGATACGCCCGGTGGAGGAACTGTTCGAATCCCTCCACCTGGGTGAGCCGGTGCAGGAGACGCGTGCGCTCCTGGCCGGCGAGGGGGGCGGTGTGCCGGCCCGATTCCACCTGGGACCAGAGCCACCGCACCCGGTCCGGGTCCTCGATGTGTTCGAATTCGAACCCGATGTGCCCCGTGTAGGCCGCTTCCAGCCGGTGCAGGGCGGCGGCCACGGACTCGCCTTCCCGGGCGCCCTCCATGATGAGGGTGGCCGGGAGCTGATCCAGCTCCTCCATGGAGGTGCCGAAGAACGACGGGTCGAGCTGGGGGTGGGCGGGCTGGCGGATTCCCAGGGGGTTGATCTCGGCCTGGGTGTGGCCGTGGTCCCGGAAGGCCTGGACGAAGGCGGTGGCCCGAGCCACCAGGGGGAGGAGCGATCGCAGGTGGGCGATCTCCGCGTGGGCCTCCGGCGAGGCCACGCCCCCGCCCACGGCCGGGCGGGCCGGGGCCCCGTTCGTCCCGGGAGTCGGGGCGAGGCTCTCGGGGACCAGGAGTCCCGCGGCCCGGGTGGCCTCGGGTCCCCGGGCGAAGAAGTCCCGCCACTCCGACGAAACGGCTTCGGGATTGCGGGCGAACTCCTCGTAGAGGAGCTGTGCGTAGGCGGCGTTCTGACTATCGAACGGAATGTCGCTCATCGACCCGGCGTCGTGCGCGCGAACGTGCACCCGCCCGGAGCCGGCGAGGCGTCGGGCGGAGGAGGTTCCTGAACATATGGATTTTCGGGGTGGCGGCGAGGCCCGCTGCCGACACGGGCCGGTTGCACGGTTCGTGCCGACGGGGCTTCCCCCCTCGGACGCAACGGCGATAGCGTGAAGGGTCATGGACCCCCTTCCGTCGGCCCGCATCGTCGCGGACGTCGCCCTCCCCGGGCCGGTTCCCCTCTGGACCCATCCCGAGTGGGCCCGTCGCCACCCGTGGCTCGCCCAGGGCATCACGGGTCGGGGGCCGGACGCACCGCCGTTCGATCTGTCCCTCTTCGGCGACGGCCGGGCCCGGCCGGCCCTGGATCGATGGGATGCCCTTCTGAACGGGGTGGGGGCGGCCTCGGGGGTCCACGCCCGCCAGGTCCATGGAGCCGCGGTGCGTCATCACGGCCCGGTCCCGCCGGGCCTCTTCGTGGCCGAACCCTGCGACGGACACCTGACTCGGGCCGTGGGACTCCTCCTGGGCGTGACCGTGGCGGACTGCGTGCCCGTCACCCTGGTCGACCCCGGGACCCGGGCCGCGTCGGTGCTCCACGCCGGGTGGCGGGGGACCGCCGCCGGCATGGTGGCGGCGGGGGTGGACGCCTTCCGGGATCGGCTCGGCGTGGCGCCGCGCGGGCTGGAGGCTCACCTGGGTCCCGCCATCTGCGGCGCGTGCTACGAGGTCGGGCCCGAGGTTCACGGGGCGCTGGGTCTCGACGAGCCCTCGGGCCCGACGCCGGTGGACCTGCGGCGGGTGCTGGTGCGGGACCTGGTGCGGTGCGGGGTGGATGTGGACCGGATCACCGTCTCGTCCTGGTGCACCCGCTGCGGCGATTCGCCGTTCTTCTCCCACCGGGGCGGCGACCCCGAGCGCCAGGTGGCGTGGGCCGCCCGCCTCCGATGACGGATCGCTTCGCGGGTCTGTGCGCCGGGTGCCGCCACGTTCGAATCACCGGCAACCGCCGGGGCTCCCGGTTCTACCTCTGCGAACGGTCCGTGGACGATCCCGGCTTCCGCCGGTATCCGGTGCTGCCCGTCCTGCGGTGCTCGGGATTCGAGTCCGACAGGAACTCCGACAACACCCGCACCGAGTCCCCGGGTCGCTCTTCCACCACCTGATGCCCGCAGGACTCCAGGACCGCCAGGCGGCCCTGGGGGAGTTCCCGGGCCAGGCGGTGGCCCACCGAGAGGGGGATGACCGGATCCTGACGGCCCCAGAGGCAGAGGGCCGGCACGTCGATCTCCGGGATCCGGGCCACCAGCCGGTCCAGGTCGTCGGGCACGATGGTGCGGGCGCAGGCGAGAATGGCCCGGCGCCGGTGGCGGTCCCGCATGGGTCGGGCGTAGGCCGCGACCCGTTCCTCCGTGACCGCGTCCTTCTGCACCACGATGGCGCTCATGGCCGTCCGGATGAGCCACCGTTTGGGGAGCAGGGTGAACCCCAGGTCGGCCATCCAGCCCAGGCGGGCCAGGTGGACGAAGGGAGGTTCCCGTTGGGGGTAGGCCGCGCCGGCCACGCTCACGAGGCGAGCCAGTCGCGGGGCCTCGCCCCGTCGGGCCCGATCCAACAGGTCCAGCGCGGCCACGATGGCCACGCCGCCCCCCAGGGAGTGCCCCACCAGCGTCACGTCGTGGAGGTCCAGATGGAGGATCGTCTCCACCACCGCCGCCGCCAGGCCGCCGGGGGAGTAGTCTCCGTCCCGGGGTGCGGGAGCCGACCCGAACCCCGGCATGTCGATGCACACGCACGTGTAGTCGGCCGTCAGGTGGGGAAGCCAGGGTCGCCAGTGCCCGCTGTGGGCCCCGTAGCCGTGGAGGAACACCAGGGGCGGCCCGCTCCCCTCCACCGTCCACGTGGTGGGTGGGCTCGGCGTCACGGGCCCTCCAACCGCCAACGGCTGGCGCCCCGGGCCGCCACCTCGTCGGCCAGGTCGGGGTGACAGGTGAAGAGAAAGACCTGCCGCTCCGCCGCGGTGCGCTCCAGGAGGTCCAGGCCCCGCCGCCGGCGCTCCGGATCCCAGTTCACCAGCACCTCGTCGAGAAAGAGGGGCAGGCGCGGCCCCCCTTCGTCCAGGTGCCGAACGAGGGCGAGTCGGAGTGCCAGATAGATCTGCTCGCAGGTCCCGGTGGAGAGGGGCGGACCCACCTCCATGCCCGGGCCTGCAGCGGGCCCGGAGACCCTGAGGGCCCGGTGCCGCTCCCCGGCGACCTCCAGGCGGTCGTAGCGCCCGCCGGTGAGGATGGCGAGGTGTTCCCCGGCCCGGCGCAGGATGTCGGGCTGATGCAGTTCCCGGACCTCCTGGTCGGCCTCGTCCACCAGCCGGGCGAGAATCCAGAGACGATCGTGCTCCCGCCGGGCCCGGGCCCGTTCGTTCCGTAGACGGCGGAGTTCCCCTTCCAGGTCGTCCAGGGACTCCTCTCCGGGGTGCACCGCCGTGGCCGCCTCCAACTCCTTCTCCCGGGCCACCCACCCTTCGATGTCGGCGGTGCGGGTCTCCACGGCCGTCCGCAGTGCGGCGACGGGATCGGGCTCCGTGAGCCACGGGGCCTCGTCGTCCTCGGCCCGGGCCAGTTCGGCCATCCGACGATCCAGGTCGGGATGGTCGGCTCGGAGCCGAGCCTCCCGGGCGTCCGCCTCACGGGCCGCTTCCAAACGGCGGGCGGCGGCTTCCGCCCCGGCCCCGGGATCGGACGCGTCGAACGTGGCCAGACGATCCAGGAGCGTCCGGAGCTCGGCCTCGGCCCGGGCGAGGCGGCGGGCGGCTTCGTCCATGGACTCCTCCATGCGGGCCAGACGGGCCCGGGCCCGACGGGCCGCCGCGCCCCGATCCCGGGCCTCCTTGAGCCGCTCCTGGAGGAGCGCCGCATCGGCGGCCGGGCCCGCCCCGCTGGATCCCAGCGGCTCCAGAGCCCGGGCCTCCGCCTCCACCTCCTCCAGGGCCCGGCGCAGTTCGGTGGCCTCGAGGGCGAGGTCGTCCCGATCCCGGAGCCAGTGCCGGCACCGCTCCACCCGGGCCGGAAGGTCCGGGTCGTGCTCCTCCGGCAGGCGAACGCCGGCGGACGCCAGGAGCGTCTCCACCCGTTTCCGGGATTCCGATTCCGCCGCCACCCCCCGGGCCTCGGCGTCGCGGCGGGCCGTGTCGTCCCGGCGCGCCGAGGCCCGCAGCACCCCGCCCACCCCCGCCATGACCGCGCCCAGCCCCGCCGCCACCAGCGCCGTGGCCGGCGCCACGCCGTCCAGCGGGGGCACCCCCACGAGGGCCAGGAGGGCGGCGGCCACCACCAGAAGCGCCAGGCCCAGGAGCACCGCCGCGGCCCGCCCCGCGGTGGGAGGGGTGGGGCCCACGGCGCCGGGTCCGGGCCCCCGGGCCCGGGCGTCGGTCCAGTGGGCCCACGCCTCGGCCAGGGCCGCCGCGGGCAGGTCCCTCAAGGCCCCGGGGTCGGCGCCCTCCGCCCAGGCGAGTCGTTCGCTCTCCTCTTCGATGCGGCGGTCCAGGGCCCGGAGGTCCCGGTCCACGCCGGCGAGGCGGGTCCGGGTGTGCTCGGCGCCGGCGACCCGGCCCCGGAAGCCGTCGATTTCGGCCTCCCGCGCCACCAGGGCCCGGTCGCGGTCGCCGTAGGCGTCCCGGTCCACCGCCAGGACCGCCGCCTCGTCCCGGGCGGCTGCCACCTCCCGACCGAGATCCTCCACCCGCTCCCGCCGGCGGCGGAGTTCGGCCACGGGATCGGCGGGGAGGGCGGCCAGGTGCTCCCGAGGGCCGGCCTCGCGCCGGAGCGTGTCCAGGTGGGCCAGCTCGCGACGGAGCGGCACCAGCACCCTCAGCCGCTCCAACCGCTGCTGGTCCGCCGCCCGGGCCTCTCGAGCCGAGTCCAGCACGCGCCGGAGCTCCGACAGCTCGTCCGCGGCCCTCCGCCGGGCTTCGGTGCGTTCCCGCACGTCCGGGCGTCGGCCCGAGACCTCCCGGATGGCTTCGTCGAGCATCCGGACTCGGGGGCTGCCCCGGCGATCGGGCCGCCAGAGGCTGCGGGCGGCCTCCTCCAGCTCCGCCACCACCTCCCGGGCCGGCCGGAGATCGGTGGCCCCCAGGCGTCCCAGGATCCGATCCTCCACCGCCGCCCACCCCTCCTCCTTCAGTCCGGCCAGCTCCTGCAGGCCGAGGGCGTACACCTGACGGAAGACCTTCTCGGGGACGTGCTGGACGAAGGTGAGGTCCTCGTTGCGGATCGCTTCGGCGTGGCCGTTCCGGGCCAGCGTGCCCGAGGGCGCCGACAGGAGCCGCCGGGTCACCCGTACCTCGTCGTCGCCCCCCACGCCGATCCACGCGGTACCGCCCAGTTCGGCGCCGGACCAGGGCGCGAAGGGGTGTCGATCCGCCGAGGTGGGGTAGATGCCGTAGAGCACCGAGCAGAGGAACTCGAAGATGGAGCTCTTCCCGGCCTCGTTCCGACCCTCCACCACCACCAGGCCCCCCAGGGGGTCGGGACCCGAGGAGTGGTCCTCCAGTCGTCCGAAGGCGGCGATCTCCACCCGGCGGATGCGCATCATTCGGGGCGGACCATGCGGGAGACGAGCTCGGCGTCGGCGCCGGCCAGCAGTTCTTCGAGATACGCCCGGAGGTCGGTGGACCGGGAGTCCCACCCCTGGAGGATCGACTCCAGGTCGCCGGCGTCCCCCTCGCCCCGGCGGAGCGCCTCCAAACGCTGCAGGGCCAGCCCCAGGGCGTCGTCCCGGTCCCGGTGGAGGTCCACGTCCAGCGGCGCGTGGACGTTGGGAGCCTCCACCACCACGTCCAGGGCCTGGAGCTCGGCCCCGAGCTCTTCCTCGACGACGCGGCGTTCCTCCGGGTCCCGGAGGGCTCGCCAGAGGGGCGTCCCCCCGGTGAGGCGCACCCGGATCATCCACTCGGCGCGCACACCCGGCTCGTCGTCGAGGCGGTCGCGCCAGCGCCGAGCCACCGCTCGCACCAGACCGTCGAGGGACGCGATCTCCTCCAGGCCGCCCACGTCCAGGGTCTCCCACCGCACCGGGCCGAGAGATCGGAATTCCACCCGGGCGGGACGCCCGCCGTCCAACTCCACCACCAGGGCCCCTCGGGCGCCCGATTCCGCCGGCGTCCGTCCCTGCACGTTCCCCGGATAGTGGATCGCCGGTTCCGCCGACAGCTCCTGGCGTCGGTGGACGTGACCCAGGGCCCAGTAGTCGAACCCCCGGGAGCGGAGGGCATCCACCGTGGTGGGCGCGTAGCGTTCGTGGTCCTCGGCGCCGTGGGACGATCGAACCTGGGCGTGGAGGACCGCCACCTCGGGCAGCATGCCGGCGGGTCGGGGAAAGCGTCTGGACAGGTCCGCCGATTCCCGGGACGTGGCGTGTCCCACGGCGGTGATCCACCCGGCCATGCGGCCCTGACGGTCGTGGACCTGCACCCGGACGGGTTCGGGTCCGTGGGCCACGTGCACCCCCTCGGGCCAGGCGATGCTCCCACGCCGTCCCGGATCTCGCCCGGGATCGTGGTTGCCCGTGGCGTAGACCACCGTGACCCGCCCCTCCACGAGCCGTCGAAGCTGGTCGACGAGGAACCGCTCCGTCTCGAACGACAGGGTGTCACCGTCGAAGAGATCGCCGGCCACCACCACCGCGTCCACCGCCTCGGCCAGGGCCAGATCCACCGCGCCCCGGAACGCGTCCCGCACGGCCTCTCGCAGGCGTCGCCGCACCCGAGGCGCACGCCCGGCGAAGGGTGTGTCCAGATGGACGTCGGCGAGGTGGAGGAAACGCATCATGCAACGAAGCTACCGAACCCCGGGAACGAGGCCAGTGCGGAGCCGTCGGACACGTTTCAGCCGGACTCGAAGTTGCCTATCTTGGTGGGATCCATCCCAAGGGCGGGTCGGACGCGAGCCACTGCGGGTTCCCCGATGCCGTCGAGGACCGGGCCCTTCCCCATGAGCGACACCACCGAAGCGGCGGTCAAGCGCATCCGCAAGGACTCTCCCACCGTCGACGCCGTCTGTCGGCAGCTCGAACGGGAGGTCGACCCCGCAGAGGCTCCCCTTCTCGTGGCCTTCGCCGAGATCTTCTTCTCCAAGGCCACGCCCGACTTCCTCCACGAACGGAGCACCGACGCCCTGGCCCATCTGGCCCTGGGCGCGTACCGCTTCCTGGAGGCCAGCCGACCCGAGCGGGTCGACGTCGCGGTGTTCAACCCCGACGTGGATAACGAAGGGTGGTACGCCCCGGTCACGGTGATCCGGACCGACATCTCCGAGCGCCCGTTCGTGGTGGACACCATCCGGGAGTATCTCCACTCCCAGGACCTCCCCATCGAGCACAACGTCTATCCCGTGCTCCACGTGGAGCGCACCGCCGACGGTGCCATCGCCGCCATCCGGCCGTCGTCCGAGGGGGGAGCGCGGGAGTCCCTGGTGCACTGCGAGGTGACCCGTGTGGCCGACGAGGCCACCATGGCGTCCCTGAAGGAAGGGCTCGAGCGCCGTCTCCGGGACGTGCAGCGGGCCACCGACGACTTCCGTCCCATGATCGGTGCCATCGACGCCACGCTCCGGGAGCTGGGGGAGCGGGAGGATGCCGTCGGCTCGCGACGAGACGAACTCCTGGAGGTCCAGTCGTTCCTGGAATGGCTGAAGGACGAGGCCTTCGTGTTCCTCGGGTACCGGGGATACGACCTGGTGGAGCGGGACGGGGCGCTGTGCGTGCAGGTGGAGTCGGGTTCGGGACTGGGGATCCTCCGGGACGAGGAGGCGTCGGCGTATGCGGCCCCCGTTCCCCTGGAGCGGATGGCCGAGGGCATGCAGGAGCTGGTTCTGGAAGGACCCCTCCTCATCATCAGCAAGACCAACGCCGAGGCCACGGTCCATCGCAGGGCCCGGATGGACTACATCGGCGTGAAGAAGATCGGCCCCGACGGACGCATCGTGGGGGAGCGCCGGTTCGTGGGACTCTTCACCTCCCGGGCGTTCGGCGAGCAGGCCGAGCGGATCCCCATCCTGCGGGAGAAGCTCCAGACCATCCTCGACCGGGCGGCGGTGGCCGAGGGGTCCCACGACTACAAGGAGATCAACACGATCTTCAACTCCATGCCGAAGGAGGAGCTCTTCCTCACCTCGGCAGAGGAGATCGGGCGGGACATCCAGACGGTCCTCACGACCTACCACTCGGAGGGCGTCCGGGTCACCCTCCGCAACGACCCGCTCCGGCGGGGCGTGTCGGTCATGGTCATCCTCCCCAAGGAGCGCTTCAGCGCCGAGGCGCGGCGGCGCATCGCCGAGGCCCTGACCGAAACCTTCCAGGGCGAGGTCCTCAACTATCACCTCGCCCTGGGCGCGGGCGATCAGGCGCGGCTCCACTTCTACGTGGCCGGGACCGCCGACCGCATCGCCACGGCCGACCCCACGTCTCTCGAAGCCCGGATCCGGGAGCTCATCCGCACGTGGACCGACCGGGTGCGGGAGGGGCTGGAGCGGGTGAGGCCCGCCGACGAGGCCCGCCGTCTCGCTCGACGATACGGTGAAGCCTTCAGCCCCGAGTACCAGGCGTCGTCCACGCCGGGCACCGCGGTTCGGGACATCCTCGAACTCGAGGCCATGCGGGCCGACGAGCGGCAGGTGGCGGTGGCGTTCAGCAACCCCGTCAGCGCCGTGGAGGCGGCGGGCGACGAGCCCGTCACCGAGTTGAAGCTGTACCTTCGGGGGCCGCGTCTGGTGCTCTCCGACTTCATGCCCATCCTGGAGGACTGCGGGCTCCGGGTGGTGGCGGTGAGCCCCTTCGAGGTCGAGGGCCCCGAGGTCCAGCGGGCGCTCCTGTACACCTTCGCCCTCCAGGACGCCGAGGGCCGCCCCCTGGACGTGGAGGCCGTGGGCACGCTCCTGGGCCAGACGATCCTGGCGGTTCGGGCGGGGGACGTCACCACCGACACCCTCAACGCCCTCGTGGTGAAGGCCGAGCTGCACTGGCGGGACGTGGACGTCCTGCGCACCTACGCCGGCTACGCCTTCCAGGCGAGCGCCGTACCGTCCCGGACCTCGGTTCCCGCCGCGCTGGTGAAGTATCCCGATATCGCGTCCCTCCTGGTGTCGTGGTTCCAGGCGAAGTTCGATCCGGGCGTGGGCTCGGGAATGGACGAACGGGCCTCCCTGGTGTCGGGCCTCCGGGATCGGTTCAACGCGGCCCTCCGTTCCGTGGAACTGCTGGCCGACGACCGGGCCCTCCGGCGCATCGGGACCCTCATCGACGCCACGGTCCGGACGAACTACTACCGGTGCGGCGGGCGCGTGCCCACCCGGCGGTCGGGCGGAGTCCCCTACACCTCGCTGAAGTTCTCGTCCGCCGCCCTGGAGTCGATCCAGCGCACCCGGCTGAAGTACGAGGTCTACGTTCGGTCGTCTCGCATGGAAGGGGTCCACCTCCGGGGCGCCACCGTGGCCCGGGGCGGAATCCGCTGGAGCGACCGGCCCGACGATTTCCGCACCGAGGTCCTGGGCCTCGTGAAGACCCAGATGGTGAAGAACGCGGTCATCGTGCCCGGCGGATCCAAGGGGGGCTTCGTGCCCACCCGTCTTCCGGCCGACCCCGAGGCCCGGGCCGAGGAAGCCAAGGAACAGTACCGGACCCTGATCCGGGGGCTTCTGGACGTGACCGACAACCTCGATTCCGAGGGGGGCAACATTCCCCCGGAGCACGTGCTGTCCTGGGATGATCCCGATCCGTACCTGGTGGTGGCCGCCGACAAGGGGACGGCGAAGTTCTCCGACGTGGCCAACGCCGTGGCCGGGGAATACGGGTTCTGGCTCGGAGACGCCTTCGCCTCGGGAGGGTCCCACGGGTACGACCACAAGATCGTGGGCATCACGGCCCGAGGGGGCTGGGAGTGCGTGAAACGCCACTTCCGGGAGATGGGCAAGGACATCCAGTCCGAGCCCTTCACCGTGGTGGGCATCGGCGACATGAGCGGCGACGTGTTCGGCAACGGCATGCTGCTCTCGGAGCAGATCCGTCTGGTGGCGGCGTTCGACCACCGTCACATCTTCATCGACCCCGATCCGGACCCCGCCCCGACCTTCGCGGAGCGCACCCGCATGTTCGCCCTGGGCCGGTCGTCGTGGGCGGACTACGACGAGAGCCTGCTTTCCGAGGGCGGGATGATCGTGCCCCGTGCGTCGAAGGAGGTCGTGCTCACGCCCCAGGCGAGGGAGGCGCTGGGACTCCCGGACGACGTGGGTCCCCTGGAAGGCGAGGCCCTCATCCGGGCCGTCCTTCGCGCACCGGTGGAGCTGCTCTGGAACGGGGGCATCGGCACGTATGTGAAAGCCTCGTTCGAGACCCACGCCGATGCCGGCGACGCGTCCAACGACGCGGTGCGGGTCGACGCCGACGAACTGCGCTGCGGCGTGGTGGGCGAGGGCGGCAACCTGGGGCTGACCCAGGCCGCCCGCATCGAGTACGCGCTGGGCGGAGGCCGCATCAACACCGACGCCCTGGACAACTCGGGTGGTGTGGCGCTGTCGGACCGGGAGGTCAACCTCAAGATCCTCCTGGGGCCGTCGGTACGGAACGGCTCCCTGGCGTCGGACGAGCGCAACACGCTTCTCGAGGCCCTCACCGACGACGTGGCCGACCGCGTGCTGCAGGACAACTGGTCCCAGAGCCTGGCCGTGTCACTCGACGAACTGCGTCAGGCGGATCAGCTCGACGAGTTCCGCGATCTCATGACCAGCCTCGAGCGGAACGGACTCCTGGACCGCACCGCCGAGGGGCTTCCCTCGCTGGAGGTCCTGGTGGAACGGGCCGAGAGCGGCAGCGGGCTCACCCGCCCCGAACTGTGCGTCCTCCTGGCCTATGCCAAGCTCTCGGTGAAGGGCGCCGTGGTGCGGAGCGACCTCCCCGACGAATCGTCGGTGGAGCGCTACCTCACGGGGTACTTCCCCAACGAGGCGATCCGTCGGGCCGGACGGGCCCAACTCGGCCAGCATCCCCTGCGTCGCGAGATCATCACCAGCCAGGTGACCAACGATCTGGTGGACATCATGGGGGCGACCTTCGTGCACCGGGTCACCCGCGACACGGGGCGGTCGGCCGACGAGGTCGTTCGCGCGTGGGTCGTGGCGTCTCGCCTCGCCGACCACCGGCGCCATCTGGGCGAACTGTCCCAGGGAGCCGGGCGCAACCTCCGCACCGCCGATGCCTATCGCTGGGTTCTGGGCCTCTCCCGGGTCCTGGAGCGCACGACCCGGTGGGCCCTCCAGAACGTGCCCTTCGAGGCCGACACCGAAGACGTCATCGCCGATCACGAGCCAGGGCTGGAGGTTCTCCGCGCCCACTTCGGCGATCTGGTGGCGGGCGAGGATCGCTCGCTCTTCGACCGGTTGGTTTCCGATGTCCGGGGCCTGGGGGCCGAGGAGACCTTCGCGAAGGAGCTGATCACCCTTCGCTTCCTCGATCAGATGCTGGAGATCGTGCGGGTGGCCCGGGAGACCGGCGGGGATCCCATCGACACGGCCCGCGCATTCTATCGGGTGTCCGAACTCCTGTGGGTGCCGTGGCTCCGGGAAGCCATCTTCGCCAGCGCCGACGACGACCGTTGGGAACAGCGCGCCGCCCAGGCCCTCGCCGACGACCTCACCCGCGCCCACCACCGCATGGTCTCGCAGGTCATGCGGGAGCGGGTCGCAGGTGTGGACGTCGGCGACGCGGCTCAGCGACTCCTGGAGGAGCGCCGCAGGGACGTGGAGCGATTCCGTCGACTGTTGGACGAGATCCGAATGGAAAACGAAATCTCTCTATCCGGACTCTCGGTGGCGGTCCGGGAGATCACCGTCCTGTCGGAGCGGGTGAACCTCCCGGGAACGCCCCGTCAGGATCCGGCGGCGTCGATGACCTCGTCCACGTAGCGGTCCACGCCGGCCAGCACCTTCACCACATCGGCCTTGGCCTCCACCGAGGCCAGTTCGGTGGCGAACCGCATGAGCGCGCCCCGCACCGCTTCCCGGGTGTTGCGAGGCGCCGGGGGAGCCGGCGTGCGCTTCCGGGAACGCCGGGTGGCGGTCTTCTTCGGCGCCGACTTCTTTGCGCTGCGCTTCCGGGGAGCGGCCTTCGTCGACGACTTCTTCTTCGAAGCGGAACGCTTCTTCGACCCGGCCGCGGCGCCCTTCCGACGCTTCACCTGCAGGGGGTAGCGAGCGTGGAACTGTCGCACCGACAGATCCGCCACCGATGCGTGCTTCGCTTTGACTTTCTCGAAGAGATCGCTGGAGCCGAGGTCCGGGTTCTTCTCGAGTTCCCGCTCGACCATGGCCATCGCCTTCGCGTCGACATTCGCCATCTCGTTCTCCTGCCTGGTCCACGACTGTGAACCGGTGTGGGGGGGCTTGACTATCGCCCCAATGTATCAGTGACGAGTGGCATAATACAGGACGGCATGGCGACTATGTCGCGCCATGTGACGACTACCCGCCCAGACGCAGGAATAGCGCACCCCGGAAGCCGTTGAGACTCTCGGGGCCCACGAGGAGGAGCGAGTCGGCGCCATGGATCCACCGGAACCCGGCCATGCCTCCCAGGGCCACGGGCCCGGCCACCCGCACCGTCCCCACGAGCCCCGGCTCCACCACGACGAACGTCTCGGTGTCGTACCGCGTCCCCACCGCTACGGTGCGAAGGGTCGCGGCCCCGCCCCCGATGAGGAGTCGTGCCGACAGGGGCAGGGCTCCGAGAGCCATCTCGGCGAAGCCCCCCCCGTACCCGAGTCCGAGAGCGAGCCCCGAGTCCTCCATGACGGGCCCTTCGTCGATGCGACGGAGGATGCTCCAGGCCGCGCCCCCGATGCGTAGCCCGCCTCCCAGGTCGATGCTCGCTCCGAACCCCGCCTCTCCGGCCGCCACCTGGGCGAGTTCGGTGACGCCCAGATAGAGATCCACGGCCCCGGGGAGGGCTCCGTCGGAATCGTCGGCCTGGGCCCGGACGGGGCGGGACAGTGCCCCGAGGCAGAGCACCAGCGCGACGAGGGCGCGGGCGGTGGGGGCGGCGAAAGGGCGGGGCGGCATCCCGTATTATAGGGGTTCTCGGACGGAATGCGTGGTCTTGGCGTCGTCTTCCGATTCGCCCGGTCCCAGGAGGAGGCGACGGGCCCGGCGAGCGCGGGTCTCGGGCCGTCGGGCTGCCCGCACCGTTTCGGCCGCTTGTCTGCGTCGGCCCGGGGGCCAGCCGTCCCAGGCGGCCCGGGCCCGGGCGCTCCCGTCCAGGACGGCCAGGAGTTCGGCCGGGAGTCCCTCGTCGGCCCTGCGCAGCCGGAGTTCGACCTCGTCTCCGACGTCGACGCCCGCCGCCCGGCACTGGGGTGCGGTCAGGTCCACGAACCAGACGTCACGCTCGGGGCCCCAGCGCTTCAGGGCGCGCCGGCCGATCTCCACGCCGGCCAGGGCGACCTCCACCATGGTGGTCCCCTCCAGCGCCCACGCCTCCAGGGCGTCGGCGGAGATGACGACGAAGCGCGGAAGGGACGGGTGCTTCCGCTCGATGACGGCGCGAAGGATCATGATGGCCTCGAAAACCAAAGCGGCCCCACAACCGAAATCGTGGGACCCCTGATCGGGACGGCCGGATGGAGCTCCGGGGCGGCTGCGCCGCTCCTCGCTCACCTCGCGGAGACCGATCGGGCCCGACTCGGGGTTGGGCCCGGGGGCCGCTCGGGTCGAACCTACGGCTCCGGTCCGCGGCTGTCGCCGCGTCCCACGTCCTCGCCTGCAGCGAGTCCGTGAATCCGTCCGTCCCCATCAGCGGAAAACCAAAGCGGCCCCACAACCGAAGTCGTGGGACCGCTGATCGGGACGGCCGGATTCGAACCGGCGACCCCCTGAACCCCATTCAGGTGCGCTACCGGGCTGCGCCACGTCCCGTGGAAGGCAGCAAGTATAACCGGGTGCCCCGGTCCGACTCAACCCGCCCCGCGTCCCCGTGGGGATCGGAGGTTCAGGCCGAGACCGGCTCCACGGCGAAGGACTCGGCCCGGAGTCGGTAGCCCACTCCCCGGACCGTGGCGATGAGGTCTTCGTCGTGGAGTTCGTCGAGCTTGCGGCGGAGTCGGTGGACCGTGGCGTCGAGCACCGCCTCCGAACCCTGGTCGGTGCCCCAGATGTCCTCGATCAACTGGGCCCGGGACACCACGTCGCCCCGGGCCTCCATCAGACGCACGAGCAGTTCGAACTCCCGACCGCTCAGGGTCAACGGATCGGCGCCGTCCAGCACCTGGCGGGTGGTGAGGTCGACGGTGAGGGAGCCCAGCACGACCCTCCGCTTGAGGACCGCCGCTCTGGATTCGAGCCGACCCTCCGCAGCGCGGAGCAGCACGCGGCGCCGCAGGAGCACGGCCTGGGCCGAGTGGGGAGGGGCCACGACGTCGTGGGCGCCGGCGGCCAGGGCTCGATCCACGCCCACTCCCGACACGGCGTCGAGCAGGGCCAGCACCGCCACCGTCCCGGAACGCCGGGCGGCGGAGAGGAGGGCCGCCGCGGGTTCGATCCCTTCATCGAACCCCACCACCACCGTGTCGGGCTGGAGGCGGTGCAGCTCCCGCAGCGCCGAAGTGACCCGTCCGAACACACGCACGACGTGATCCGTGCGCGCCAGGGCCTCGGCCATGCCGGGCCCCCTGCGCCCCAGCCCGGCGGCCAGGATGACGCCGCCGCCCACCGCCGTAGGGGAGGCTCCGTTCCCGCCTACGTGCGGGTGGAACACCTCTTCGGCAGGCTCGAGTTGTGTCGAATCCAACGGAACGGCGTAGAACATGGAACTCCCCTCCTCCCGGATTTCTGGGCATCGGCCCGTGGACCCCACCCCCGTTGGCGGGCGCCCGTGAAACGTCGACTCCATCGCACCCTTCCCCCTGGAAGCAAGCGCGATCGAGGTGGTATATGACTTGGACGCACGAGGCGCCCGAAACGTTGACTCGGGGCCCGTGGCGCCTCGCCCGGCGTGGGAGGTTGACACCCCCCGGAGCGCTTGGGTATAATGGGGACCCTGTTGCGGGGTGGAGCAGTCTGGTAGCTCGTCGGGCTCATAACCCGAAGGTCGCGGGTTCGAATCCCGCCCCCGCTATTCGAAACGCCGCCTCGCGGGCGGCGTTTCCTACGTGAAAGCACGTGGCCGCCTCGCGGCGGAACGCGAACGGAGTGCGCGAATGGTGAACGTCCCGAGTACGTGGTTCGCCGGTCGGGTCCGAACGGACGCGATGCTGGCTCGGGGCTTCACCACGGCCGATACGTGGTCTAGCGCGCGCGCCCGGGCGGGAGGCAGGTGACGAGTCGACCGACGTCGACTTCCGACCCGCGCCCGCCCGAGCCTGAAGAAGGCCGGGCGTTTTTCGTTTGCGGCCAGGTAGCTCAGTTGGTAGAGCACACGACTGAAAATCGTGGTGTCGGCGGTTCGATTCCGTCCCTGGCCATGGTGGAGGAAGGTCGAGGCGCCACGGCGCCCAGAGGTCCGTAGCTCAATTGGTAGAGCACCGGTCTCCAAAACCGGCGGTTGGGGGTTCGAGTCCCTCCGGGCCTGTTGGATGTTCGGCCCCCATCGTCTAACGGCTAGGACACCACTCTTTCAAGGTGGCGATCGGGGTTCGATTCCCCGTGGGGGCACTGGCAGGATGCAGGATGCAGGACATAGCGAGGGGCTGTAGCTCAGTCGGTTAGAGTGCCGGTCTGTCACACCGGAGGCCGCGGGTTCGAGTCCCGTCAGCCCCGCTCGAGAAGGTCGATGTTTGACATGGGTTCGGAGAGACGGTTCGCCGCGGCACCCCCGCGCGCGACTCCGAATCTGCAGGTCGTCGGAACGTGTCGGGGCCGTAGCTCAGTTGGGAGAGCGCTTGAATGGCATTCAAGAGGTCAGGGGTTCGATTCCCCTCGGCTCCACTGGACCGCGAGATCGGTGAGATCTCGCCTTCCGGGCTCGGGTGGCGGAATTGGTAGACGCGCAGGATTCAGGATCCTGTGGGGGCAACCCCGTGAGGGTTCGAGTCCCTCCCCGAGCATTGTGATCCCGGATCGATGAGTCCGGACCGGAACGATGGTGCGCCCACGTGCTGGAATTGGTAGACAGGCTGGTTTGAGGGACCAGTGCCGGAAACGGCGTACAGGTTCGAGTCCTGTCGTGGGCATGGAGGTTCACCGGATAACGTGCGCCCGTAGCTCAATTGGATAGAGCGTTTGACTACGGATCAAAAGGTTGGGGGTTCGAGTCCTCCCGGGCGCATTGGAGCGGGTCGGCGCGACGCTTCGCAGCAGGTTCGGGCGCGTAGCTCAGTTGGTTAGAGCGCTACGTTGACATCGTAGAGGTCACAGGTTCGAATCCTGTCGCGCCCATGTTCCCGGGAATCGGGGCCGTAGCTCAGTTGGGAGAGCGCTTGAATCGCACTCAAGAGGTCAGGGGTTCGACTCCCCTCGGCTCCACTGCCCACAGCACACGCCACCATAGCTCAGCTGGTAGAGCACGTCACTCGTAATGACGGGGTCGTCGGTTCAAGTCCGACTGGTGGCTCTGCCGGACCGCGCCACCGGTGCGGTCGGCTCCATTGCCCCGTGGTGTAATTGGCAACACGCCGGATTCTGGCTCCGGAGAGTCTAGGTTCGAGCCCTAGCGGGGCAACTTGGCGCGACGGTGTTCGTATCGTCGCGGGTCGGGAGGGATGGCCGAGTGGCTTAAGGCGGCGCCCTGCTAAGGCGTTGGGCGAAAGCCCGCGTGGGTTCGAATCCCACTCCCTCCGTGTTTCAGGGACGGGTGGCCGAGCGGCTTAAGGCGCACGATTGGAAATCGTGTGGGCGAAAGCCCACGTGGGTTCGAATCCCACCCCGTCCGTATGGGTTGTGTGCATACCCGGTTGTCTCGGGGCGTGGCTCAGTCCGGTAGAGCGCTGCGTTCGGGTCGCAGAGGTCCCCGGTTCGAATCCGGGCGCCCCGATGGTAGGTCCCGGGGTTCGAGTCCCGGAAAGTAGTTCAGGAGGGGTGCCGGAGATGGTCGAACGGGCCCGCCTCGAAAGCGGTGCGTGGGAAACCACACGGGGGTTCGAATCCCTCCCCCTCCGCTCCTGGTTCAGTTCCGACGACGCTGACCCTCGACACGCCCTCGCGGTCCTCACGACCGCGGGGGCGTCGTGCGTTCAGGCCGGGGCGGGAAGGGCGCGAGCCACCGCTTCCCGAACCCCGTCCAGGGTGAGGGGCTTGGAAAGGGTCGTGGTGGCGCCGATGAGGCTGGCGTCCTTCAGCACGAACTCCTTGGGGGCGTAGCCCCCGCCCGAGATGGCGATGACGGGGGTGTCGGGGTGGAGGTCCCGGAACCGGATCACGAACTCGATGCCGTCCATCTCGGGCATGTAGATGTCGGTGATCACCAGGTCGAGCTGCCGATCGGCGAGCCCCTCCAACGCCACCGAACCGTTGCCGGCCTCCTCGACTGCGTGCCCGTCCAACTCCAGGATCCGCCGCAGGCTGCGGCGGATCGAGGCGTCGTCGTCGACGACCAGGATGGTGGCCATGGAGCCCCCGTGGGGAGGGTGGCACGCGGGTCGCGCGAACCCATCGCTGAGTTCATTATAGGTGATCGGGTTGCCCGTAGCATGTTTCCCCTGCACGCCTGTCCGGAGTCCCCTACGTGAGTGGCGACGTCGCGCCCGCCCCCGGCGCTCCTTCAGTGGCCCTCGTGGGCGAGGTCACCGCCCATCCGGCCCTCCTGGACGGCGTGGCCCGGGCGGGCCTGCGCCCGGTGGCGTTCGCCACACTTCCCGATCTGACCCGCCTGCCCGGCGTCGCCCTCGTGGTCCTGGACGGCGATGCCGAGGTGCTGGGCGGATTCCGTTCCCTGGCGGCGATCCACCAGGGCGCGGGGGGCGGCCCGCCCCTCCCGGTCCTGCTGGTCTTCCGGCGGCCCCCTCCCGACACCCTGCCCCCGGATCCCGGCGGTGGAATCGGTGCACTGGAGCCCCATGACTCCGCCCCCGCGGCGGCCCACCGGATTCGCGCCCTTCTCCAGGGTGGGGACCCGGGGGAGAGCGCCAAGCCGACGTCGTCGCCGCCCCGGGCGGAACTGCTGGACTCCATGGTGCGGGCGCTCCCCATCGGCCTCGCCGTGGTGTCGTCCGGAGGCGAGGTCCGGTTCGCCAACCCCGCCTTCGAGACCATGCTGGGCGTCGAGAGCGGGACTCCATGGCTGGACCGATTCGGGGCGCTGCGCGCCGTGGGATCGCCGGATCGCCCGCTCCTGGAGCGGGTGCCTTCCGACGGGCGGGCGTGGGAAGGCGACGTGCGCATGCCCGGCTCCGACGGGGAACGGGAGTTCACGGCCACCCTGCGGCGGCTTCCCGACCACGGCGACCCGTCCCACGTCCTCATGGTGCTGCGGGACGTGACCCGCATGCGCATGCTGGAGCGGCGCCTCGCCGACGCCCAGCGGATGGAGGCCGTGGGCCAACTCGCCGGCGGCGTGGCCCACGACTTCAACAACATCCTCTCCGTCATCACCACCCTCTCCGATCTCCTGATCCGTCTCAAGCCCGACGACGACCCGGATCGGGAGGATCTGGAGGAGATCCTCCGATCGGCGCGTCGGGGGTCGGAGATCACCCGGCAGCTCTCGGCGTTCAGCCGGACCGGGATGGGGGAGCCCGACGAACTGGATCTGGACACCCTGCTGCGCAGCAACGAGAAGATGTTCAGGCGCTTCCTGCCCGAGGACGTGGAAGTGATCTGGGATCTCCAGGGCGACCTCCCGGTGGTGCGCGCCGACCCGGTGCAGATCGATCAGATGATCCTCAACCTCTCATTGAACGCCCGGGACGCCATGCCCGACGGGGGCACCCTGCGGATCGCCACGGAGCGCCGGGAGCTGGAGCGACCCCACGACGTCGACGGTTCCCAGCTTCCCGCCGGCACCTACGCCGTCCTCGACGTTCAGGACTCGGGCGAGGGCATGGACGAGGGGACGCGCCGTCGGATCTTCGAGCCGTTCTTCACCACCCGGGGGTGGGGACGCCGCAGCGGGTTGGGGCTGTCGGTGGTGTACGGGACGGTCCACGCGGCGGGCGGGGGGATCGAGGTGGAGAGCGCGCCCGGCGAGGGGACCCGGTTCCGGATCTACCTCCCGGCCCACCGTTCGCCGGCCTCGCCGGGGCCCGACGCCGAACTCCCCCGGGGCGAGGAAACCGTGCTCGTGGTGGAGGATCACATCGAACTGCGGAAGGGCGTGCGGCGATTCCTGACCGAGCTGGGATACCGGGTCATGGACGCGGCCGACGGAGCCGAGGCCCTGGCCCTGGTGAAGGACGGGGGACTGCGCCCCCACCTCATCGCCACCGACGTGGTCATGCCCGCCCTCTCCGGTTCGGAGCTCGAGGCGGAGGTGCGGGCCATGGGCCTGTCGGTCCCGGTGCTCTTCTTCTCGGGCTACACCGACCATCCGGAGGTGGATCGCCTGCGCCGCGCCGGCATCCGGGTGTTTCCCAAGCCCGTGGACATGGAGCATCTCGCCCGGGAGGTCCGGGCGGTCATCGACCGCAGCGCCGCCCTTCCGCCGTGAGCGCGACGTGGGGCTGGGCCGAACTGGCCCGCGTGGAGATGCGGGGGGCGCGGATCCTGGTGGTGGAAGACGAGGACGCGCCCCGGGAGGCCCTGGTGCGACTCCTGGAGGGCCAGGGATACGACGTCCGCGCGGCGGGCTCGGCCGAGCACGCCGACCATTGGCTCTCGGCCAGCGCCTTCGACCTCGCGCTCCTGGACATCCAGTTGCCGGGGCGGGACGGGGTGGAGTTCCTCCGGTGGGCCCTGCGCCGGGACCCCCACATGGCCGTCCTCATGACCACCGGCGTGGACCGGATCGAGGTGGCCCTGGAGTGCCTGAAAGGTGGGGCGCGGGCCTATCTGGTGAAGCCCATCGACCCCCTCTTCCTCCTGGAGGCCGTGCGGGACGCCCTGGTCATGCGCCGGCTTCTGCGCTCCGCCCCGGACGACGTGGTGGACCGGGGCTGAGTCGCCGGTTCGGATCAGGGAATCATCGCGCCGCCGGACGACGCCGCCACGGCGGTGAAGACCCCCAGGAAGAGCGCCACCCCCAGCACCAGCGCGGCGATGAAGACCGCGTACGACGCCCGCAGCAGGCGGAACTTCCGGTCCAGCACCCGACCCAGGGAGTAGAGATCCCGGACCATGTTCACGTAGAGCTGGTCGGTGTGGGTCATGAGTTCCTTCATGCCCTCCACGAACTCCCCCTCGGGCATGTTCACGAAGTTGCCGAAGAAGAGGATGTTGGCGCCCTCCTCCCTCAGGCTCTCGAGGCTGACCTCCCGGCTGCTGACCCGGGGACGCGCCGCCAGCACGGCGTAGGTCAGGGAGGCGACGCACCCCACCAGGAGCACCGCCGTGGGGACCAGGAGCCACGGGTTGGCGTCGATCTTCGGCGAGATGGACGCCAGCAGGATGGAGATGATGATCCCGTTGATGGAGATCATGATGTTGGCCTTGTTGTCGGCCAGGTTGCTCAGGTCGCTGTGGGTGCGGTACGACGTCCGGAACATGGTCTCGATGCCCCGGGACGAGCCCAGGGATCCGCCGCCCCCCTTCTTCTCGGCCTTCTTCCGCTTCTTCCGTTCCTTCCGGACCTGGGCCCGGAGGACTTCCGCCTCGGCGAGGGCGGCCGAGAGTTCGGGACTCCCGGTCGGTGGGTCCGGGGGCGCCGAAGGTGGGGTGGAGTCGACGCTCATGGGTCCGTGGAAGGAGAAAGGCGGGCCAGGTAGTTCCGGACCGCGGCCTGGGAACCGAAGCCGGGTTCGGCTGCTCCAGCGTACACGTTCCGTCCCGATCCGTCGAGGACCCGGCCCTTGCGACCGTCGGCGAGCTGGAGCTCCAGGACGTCCAGCACCTCGTCCCGGAGCCTCGGATCCAGGACCGGAAACGCCACCTCCACCCGGCGCGACAGGTTGCGGTGCATCCAGTCCGCCGACGCGAGGAAGACCTCGGGGGCGCCGTCGGTTCCGTGGAAGGCGTAGATGCGGCCGTGTTCCAGCCAGCGGTCCACCACCGATCGGAGTCGCACCGAGGCGTCCGGGGGAGGAACCATTCGGCAGATGCCCCGCACCAGTCCCCGGATGGGCACGCCGGCCCGGGCCGCGTCGTGGAGCTCCCGGATCATGGCTTCGTCTTCCAGGGCGTTCAGCTTGAGGGTGATCCCCGAGAGCCGGCCCTCCCGGGCCCGACGAGCCTCCCGGCGGATCCGGTCGACCAGGGCGGCGCGGAGGGTGTGGGGGGCGACCAGCAGGTGGTCGAAGGTCCGGGGGACGTCCCGCCCCTCGAGCATGTGGAACACCCGCTCGATCTCTCCCGCCAGGCGGTCGTCGGCGGTGAGGAGGGCGAAGTCGGTGTAGAACCGCGCCGTGTCTTCGTTGAAGTTGCCCGTGCCGAGGTAGGCGAACCGGCGACGTTCACCCGAGGACTCCCGGCGGACCACCAGGGCGATCTTGGCGTGAACCTTCAGTTCGGCGTCGGAGAACGACGTCACCACGCCCGCGTCCCGGAGCCGATCGGCCCACTCCACGTTGGACGCCTCGTCGAACCGGGCCTTCACCTCCAGGAAGACGTGGACCGTCTTGCCTCGCTCCCGGGCCTCCAGGAGGGCCGCCAGCACCTGGGAGCGGCGACTGACCCGGTAGACCGTGAGCCAGATCTCCTCGACCCGGGGATCGGCCGACGCCTCGGTGAGGAACCGCACCACGTGGTCGTAGGACTGGTACGGGAAGTGGAGGAGCTGATCGGCCGCGGCCACCGCGTCCAGCACCGAAGGCGCGGCGTCGAGGTCGGGGTGGGGAAGGGCCGGGGCCGGCGGGTAGACGTGGCCGTCGACGCCGTCCCGGGGAAAGCCCCGGAGATCGTGGAGGTTGTGATAGCGGCCGCCCACGACCATGTCCTCGGCCTCCAGGCCCAGAGCGTCGTGGAGCAGGCGCACCACCGACCAGGGTGTGCGCATGTCGTACAGGAAGCGCGCCGGCACGCCCGTCTCCCGCTTCGCCAGACTCTTGCGGATGGCCTCCACCACGTCGCCTTCGAACTCGTCCTCCAGGTGGAGTTCGGCGTCGCGGGAGAGCTTCACGGCCCAGGCGCCCCCCACGTCCCGATCCGGGAAGAGATCGGGGAGGGCCACCCGGAGGGCGTCGTCCAGGAAGACCACCGTCCTCACGCCGGCGTGGTCGGGCGCCAGGGTCAGGAAGCGGGGGAAGGGGGGGGACGGCACCGGAACCAGGACGTACTCCGGGGGAGGGAGAGGGGCGGTTCCCCGGGTCCACAATTCCACCACCAGATGGAGAGAGCGGTCCGGAAGGAAGGGCGACGGACCCTCGCTCTCCAGGGGGACGGGGGTGAGGGTGGGGAGCACCTCGTCCACCATGCGGGCGCGGACGGCCGCCCGCTCCGGCTCGGTGAGCTGGGTGTCGGAGCGGAGCCGGAGTCCCACGTCTTCGAGACGGGGGATCAGGTCGCGGAAGAGGAACCCGAAGGTCTCCTGCTGCCGATGCACCACCCGGTGGATCTCCCGGAGCAGCCGCCTGGGGTCCAGGGGCAGGCGCTTCACCTTCTTCTTCTTGAGGCGAAGGAGACTCCGGAGAGAGGCGACCCGCACCCGGAAGAACTCGTCGAGATTGGACGAATAGATGCTCAGAAACGCGAGGCGCTCGAAGAGGGGGACGTCGGGATCGGCGGCCTCCTGCAGGACCCGTCCGTTGAAGGCCAGCCAGGACAGTTCCCGGTCCTCCATGGGCGGCGGCGGATCGACGTCGACGTCCTCCGTCACAGCCGCTGCTCCTTCGCCTCGGGGAGGTCCTTGGGGCGCATGAACGCCACGAGACGCCCTTCGCTCACGGCGAGGTGGTTCCAACGATCGGTGGAGAACTCCAGGATCGCCGCCGCCGCCGTGGGAAACTTCCGGTCCAGCCGCTGCTGGATTTTCGTCGATCCGGGCACCACGAGGGTCCGGGCCAGGTCGTGGAGTCCCGGATTGTGGCCCACCACCAGGACCGTGGTGGCATCCTCCCCCTCCTGGGCCAGCACCCCGAGGATGCGCCGGGGCGAGGCGAGGTAGAGACCCGGTCGGAAGCCCACCTCGGGGAGGGGGATGGACCGGGTGCTCCACGTCTCGGACACCAGATCCCACGTCTGTCGGGTCCGGGTGGCGTCGGACGAGAGGACCCGGTCCGGAAGCCAGCCCTCGTCGGCGAGCCATCGGGCCATGGCCGGGGCGGCGCGGACGCCCCGGTCGGAGAGGGGCCGGGCGTGATCGTCGAGGCTCGAATCCGTCCAACTGGACTTGGCGTGGCGGAGCAGGATGAGGCGTTTCACGGCGGTGTGGTGTCGGGGCGGGTGTAGCGGGTGATCCGGGCTCGGCCGTTGCCCCCCTCGTCGACGAGGGTGAGGACGTGGGAGCCCTCGAGGGCGATTCCCTCGGCCTGGGGGTGGCCCGACGGAAGCTCGGCGTGATCCACCACGGCACCGTCGTCGGAGAGGTGGATCAGCACGCCCTCCCGGGCGGCCACCACCCACCACCCCCGTCCGTCGGGGGATCGGGTCAGGCCCGAGGGCGAAAGGTCGTCGTCCAGCCCCGCGGCTTCCAGGGTCGAGGGAGCCACCACCAGACGGGGGCGGACGGGGAGAGGGGGACGGTCCAGGTCGTCGTCGTCGTCCGGGAGGGCGACGTCGAGGATCACCAGGTGTCCCCGCCATCGGTCGTCGTAGACGGTCTTGCACGCCATGACCAGCCCCCGTCCGTCGGGAGCGGTGGCGAGCCCCTCCACCTCGCACAGGGGGTCGGCATCGGTGCGGCGCGCGCTCCATCGGTGAACCGATTCGTCGGAGCCGGGCTCGAACGAGACCAGGGTGCCCGTGCTCGTCACCAGGTGGAAGCGGCGGCCGTCCCAGGCCAGTCCCTCGAAGTCGCCGGTGACGGGGTCGGGACCCAGGACGCGGCGCTCGGCGATGTCGCCCGAGCCGTCCTCGAGGCGGGCGATGATTCCCCGCTCGTCGTCGTGCACCCAGAGCCTCCCCTGGTCGTCCAGGGCGAGCCCCGACGCCTCGGTGAGGGACGACGGGAGCCGATCCCGGTCTCGCTCCCCGTCGAACCACCCCTCCAGCGACCCCACCGCCGCCGCGGTCAAGAGCCCCAGGGCCCCGAACGCCCGGGCGAGGCGGGGAATCACGACGCGCTCGAGACGGCGGGCAGGCCGATGCGCTCCACCACGGCGGCGAAGCGCGGGTCGGTCCGGAGGTCGGCCCAATTCGGGCTCGTGCCCAGGAAGATGACCGTGCCCAGCCGCTCGTCCACCGCCCGATTGAAACAGGCGAACACCCCGTCCAGGTCGTCCAGGCCCCAGTGGTAGAGGGCTCGGTCCATGGCCAGATTCACCCGAGGCTCGTCGGCGGCGCGGCGCTCCAGGAGGTCGCCCATGGCCCGGGCCTCGTCCGTGCGCCCCAGGCGACCGTAGGCCAGGGCCCGGTGGCCGGCGCCGGCGGCGGGGTGATCGGCCAGTCCCGGGAGCCGCTCGAACTGCTCCAGGGCGCCCTCCACATCGCCGCGGCGGAGGAGGAGCCATCCCCGGGTCTCCACCGACGACCGGAAGGCGGGATCCAGGGAGAGGATGCGGTCGAGGCGGGCGTCGGCCTCGTCCAGCCGCCCTGCGGCGTGGAGGGCCACGGCCAGCGTCTGGTTGTAGGGCAGGGACAGGGGGTCCATTCCCACCGCCGTCTCCATGTGGGCCACGGCCTCGTCGAAGCGTCCCATGGCCTTCAGGAAGAGGGAGTACAGATGGTGGACCTCGGCGGCCCCCGGCGTCAGGGCCAGCGCCTCTTCGAAGCGCTCGCGGGCCCCCTCGAAGTCCCAATCGTAGAACATCTTCACCGTGGCCAGGGCGAGATGGCTCTCACCGGCGTCGTCTTCCAGTTCCAGGGCGTGGCGTGCGTAGGCCGCGGCCCGGGGGTAGGCGTCGTCGGCGGGGAGCTGGCCCAGGCTCGCCAGGAACGTGTACGCTGTGGCGAGACCGGTGAAGGGAAGGGCGCACGTGGGGTCCATCTCGGCGGCCCGCTCCATGTACTGGATGGCCAGGCGTGCGTCTCCGGGGGTCCACTTGTTCCAGTGGAATCGCCCCCGGAGGTACTCGGTGTACGCCTCGGTGTCGTGGGTGTGGGCCCGGACCAGGAGGGACCCGGAGGCTCCGTACGCGTGGTGGTGGACCGGGGGTTCGGGCGCCAGATGGACCTGCAACCGATCGACGATGGTGCGGGCCAGTTCGTCCTGGGTCTCGAAGATGTCGTCGAGCCCCCGGTCGTAGACCTCGGAGAAGAGATGGTATCCGCTGCGGGCGTCGATGAGCTGGGCCGCGATGCGGACGCGGCCTCCCGCACGGCGCACCGACCCCTCCAGGATCGTCTCCACGCCCAGTTGGGACGCGATCTCCCGAACGTCCTGGTTGCGCCCCTTGAAGGCAAACGACGACGTGCGGGCCGTGACCCGGAGTCCCTGGACCCGGGTGAGGGCGTTGATGATCTCCTCGCTCACGCCGTCGGAGAAGAACTCGTTCTGGGGGTCGGCGCTCATGTTCACGAAGGGGAGCACCGCCACGCTCCGAGGTTCCCGTTCCCGGGCGGGGGCCAGGGCCACCTCGTCGGGGCGGCGAAGGCCTTCGCCCGCTACGGCGTGGACCTGGAGAGGGTCCCGGACGTTCTTCAGCCGGAAGCTGCCCAGGGGAAGGGTCTCGATGTCCGGCTGGTTCTTCAGCTCGTCGTGGACCTTCCCGGAGATGAGCACGGCCCCGGGGGTGGCGAGTCCCTGGATCCGAGCCGCCACGTTGACGCCGTCCCCCACCACGCCGTTGCGATCGAAGACCACGTCGCCGGTGTGAAGCCCGATCCGGAGGGGCACCCGGGGTTCGGTGTCCAGGTCGCGCTGGATGTCCACCGCCGCCCGGACCGCTTCGATGGCGCTGGGGAACACCGAGAGGGTGCCGTCGCCGTAGAACTGGAGCACCCGGCCGCCGTGGGCCGCGATGGCGGCCTCCAGCACGGTTCGCTGGCGGTCGCGCTGGGCCCGGGCCCGGGTCTCGTCCTCCTGCATCAGGGCAGTGTAGCCCACCATGTCGGTGAACATGATGGCCGAGAGCTGACGCACGCTCCCCACCGGGCCCGCGGGGCCCGGAGTCGGCGCACCGTCGGACGGTGCCGCGCCATGCGGAGGGGTGTCTCGTTCGATCATGGATCCTGGAGGAAGAACCCTCAACCCCGTCTGCGGGATTCCGTGCCGTCGAATATAGAAGGAATCGGGCCGGTGCGATGCCGCAACACCTTGCTGCGTGCCGACGACAACGGACCGGGAATTCGGGGGCTCCCCGGGGGCGCCGATCGCCGGTCGTGGGGCGGGGGAAAGGTGCCCGCAACGGCATGGTTGTGCGGGGAACGTGTGTTTATTAACATTTCTTCATGGATGAGGCACGGGCTTTGCCCCTTCGGGGAGCCGAGTCGCGGATCGTGGCTCATCGGACGTTCGCCTGCGAAGGCGCGTCCACTTCGCCGCAGTGGCGAAGGCTGCGCGGACCATACTGTTCGCACGTTTCGTTTCAGGAGGTGGCGTGATGTACCAGAAGCCTCGACTCGAGCGCTTCGGCACGCTCCGGGAGTTGACCCTCATCGGCCTTGGTGCCGACGGAGATGGCGGTATCATGGGTTTCGGCCGCATCATCGCGTCGGTCACCGACGGCTGCGACATCGGCTGCAACCGGTCGTGAGGCGTCCGCCGGGCGGCGCTTCGGCGCCGCCCGGCCCCTCGCTCCTCTCGGGTCCGCTGGCCCCCGGGCCGCGGACCCGTTTTCTTGTCCGGGAAGGGTCCTTCCCGCCTGCCCCGAGGGTGCGCATGCTCCCCGTTCCCCATCCGTCCGTCCTCTTCCGCCCCACCTCCGAGGGCGCGGTCCTGCTCCACGGCGACGACGAGATCTACTTCGGACTCGATCCCGTGGGCACCCGGATCTGGGAACTGCTGCCCCCCCGTTCATCGGATCTGGATGCACTGGTGGACGGCCTCCGGGAGACGTACCCCGAGGTGGATCCAGAGACCCTCCGGGGCGACGCCCAGGAGCTGCTGGATCAGTTGCGGGAAGCCGGGCTGGTAACCGACCCCGCCTGAGCGCCATGCGTCTCATCTCGCCGGTCCGCCTCGCTCGCAAGGCCACGCGGCTGGGATGGCGGGGGGCGGTGGACATGGTGATCGCCCAGCGCGCCCTCCTCCGGGCTCGCCGGGCCGTGCGCACCCGGCCTCGGGGCGGGTTGCTTCGCCCCGCGTCGGCATCGCCCGGCTCCGGGTCCACGCCCCCGGCCGTGGTGGAGGCCCTGGAGCGCCGGGCCGTGGCCGTGCGGCGGGCGTCGGACTACGGCCTGTTCGCCCCGACCTGTCTGGTCCGGGCCCTGGCCCTGGAGGAATTCGCGCGCCGCGAAGGCGCTCCGGACGCCGTGGTGCGCGTGGGGGTGCGCCACGCCGGCGGCGTCTTCGAGGCCCACGCCTGGCTGGAACTCGGCGACCGGGTCCTGGGCGACACCCGGGAGAACGTCGACCGCTTCACCGTGCTCGAGGACTTCTCGGGCCTGCCCGCGTGAGCTCGAAGTGAGCGGCCTTCTGGTGGCCGTGGGCACGGCGGCGCCCGACCCCGGGGTCGGGGCGGCATGGGACCGCACCCGAGGGTTCGGCGGCGAGGTCGCCGAGCTTCGCCCCGTGGGCGAGGCGGTGATGGGTGTGGCCCGACGGGACTGGCAGGCGGCGCCGGATCTGGCCGGGCGCTCCCTCCTGGTGGACGACGGGGAGATCGTGGTGGCGGCCGACGCCACCCTCTACGGGCACGACGCCCTGGCCGACGCCCTGAATGCCCGGGGCGAGGCGCCTCGCGGACCCGACCCGGGCCACTGGATCGCCGCGGCGTGGCGGGCCTGGGGCCCCGGCCTGGTGGACCACCTCCTGGGCGACTACGCCTTCGTGCTCCTGGAGCGGCCCACGGGACGACTCCTGGCGGCCCGGGATCCCATGGGCAACCGCCCCCTCTTCCACGCCCGCCGGGGCTCGGCGCTGGCCCTGGGGTCGTCCAGCCGCGCCCTGGCGCTGTGGCGCGGGACGCCCGGCGAACTGGACGTGGCGACTCTGGGCGCCCAGGTGGCCGGCACCCTGTTGTCCATGGGTACGTCGACGGTCTACGCCGGCGTGGAGGCGCTCCGCCCCGGGTTCCTCCTGGAGCGGGACGGGGCGCGAGTCTCGGTGCGTCGGTTCTGGGCGCCCCCCGCCGACCCCGACCCCCGGCCCCTCCCCCTGGACGAGGCCGCCGAGGCCTTCCGCGAGGTGCTCTCCCGGGCCGTGGGCGATCGCCTGGGCCACGGCGCGACCTCGGTCTGGATGAGCGGGGGATGGGACTCCACGGCGGTCTTCGGTACCGGTCGAGCTCTGGGCGCCGACCTTCGACCCGTGTCGATCCGGTACCCCCCCGACGACCCGGGCCACGAGGATCCGTGGATCGAAGCCACGGCGGGGCGATGGGACACGCCGGTGGAGTGGATCGACAGCGGCGACATTCCCCTCCTGGACGGATTGGAGCGCCGGGCCGCCGACGCCGACGAGCCGCCGGCCCACCTGTACGAACTGTGGAACGCCGCCCTGGCCCGGGGCAGTCGACGGGTGGGGGCCCGGATCGCCCTGGACGGATGCGGCGGCGACAATCTCTTCCAGGTCTCCGACGTGGTCCTGGCCGACGCGCTCCGAAGCGGGCGGCTCCCCACGGCCGCGCGGCTGGCACGGGCGCGCCGGTCTCTGGGGTGGCGGTACCTGGCGCGCCACGCCCTCATTCCCCTGGCTCCCCCGTCCCTCCTCCGAGCCGTGGAGCAGGCCACCGGGCGAAACGTGCCCCGGCATCACATGGAGCTGGCGCGCACTCCCTGGGTGTCGGAGGGGTTCGTGCGGCGGCACGGCCTCCGGGAGCGGGACCTGACGGTGCTCCGGGAATTGTCGGCGGGATCCCACGCCCAGGCCGAAAACATGCTCTTCGTCTCCCTCCCGGCCCTGGCGTGGGGGGGCGCCTACATGCGCGGCGTCCTCCTGCGGGAAGGAGTGGAGGCTCGCTCCCCCCTCCTGGACCGACGGGTCGTGGACTTCGCCCTCCGCCGGCCGGTGAGCGACCGGGTGGCGGCCGCCGAGACCAAGATGCTTCTGCGGAAAGCGGTGGAGGGGTGGGTGCCCGACGAAGTCCTGGCTCCCCGGAGCCATCGCACGGGGGTCACCGCCGGGTATTCGGTCCGCCGCTTTCGGGACGAACTGCCGATCCTCCTGGAGGCCGTGGAGGCCGCGCCCCTGCGGGTGGCGGAGCTCGGGATCGTGGATGCCGTCGGGTTCGGCGAAGCCGTGGAGCGGTGGCGCTCGGGCGCCGGGGATCATCTGCGCAGCGACCTGTTCGCCACCCTCCGCGTGGAGTTCTGGTTGCGAGGGCAGGACGGCGCGTGATCTTCAGATGACCGCATCCGGGAGAACGATGTACCGATACGAGATCTTCGGGGGCACCTTCGCCTCGGCCGTTCCCTTTCCCGAACTCGAGGGCCGTTCGGGAGACGGGGTCCCGGAGTGGACCCTGGAACGGGTGGAGTCCCTCCCCGACGACGGGGACTGGGCGAGCTGCGGGTCGTCTCCCGTGGAGGACGGGGTGGGGTCGGTGCTGCTCCGGGCTCCCGACGGCACCCTGCGGCTCGTCTACGACGACACGGGCACGTTCGAGATCTCCTCCGACGGGAGCCGCATCCGCTGGTGCGCGCCGGCCGGCGTCGACGAGATCCGGGCCCGTAAGGACGTCCTGGGTCGAGTGTTCGCCCTGGCCTTCCACTGCCGGGGCGTTCTCACGCTGCACGGAAGCGCCGTGGAGCGGCACGGCGTGGGCCTGTGTTTCCTGGCGCCGAAGTACCACGGCAAGTCCACCACCGCGGCGGCCCTGGTGGACGCCGGAGCGACCCTCCTGGCCGACGACCTGGTGGTGGTGGAGCCCCACGAGGGGGGCTTCGTCCTCCGCCCCACCTTCTCGACGCTCCACCTGTGGCCCGACGCGGCGGAGCGGGTGGGCCGGAGGGCTGCGCCCCTGGGAGACGATCCGGAGGCGGTGAAGGTCCAGGTGGTCTACGACGACGAGGCCGCGCCCCGCCACCCCGCCGGCGTGCCCCTGGACGGCATCTACCTGCTGGTGCCCACCGAGGGCGACGATGCGGAGGTGCGGCGCTCCCCGCTGGAGTCCACGCCCGCCGCCATGGCGGTGCTGGGGCAGCTCAAGGTGGGCGACCTCCTGGGCCCCGCCGCGGTCCTGGATCTCCTGCCCACCGCGGCGGCGCTGGCGGAGCGGGTGGGGGTGCATCGCCTGGAGGTGCCCCGGGATCTGGAGCGCCTTCCGACGCTGGTCCACCGGTTGGAGGCCTGGCACCCGCCCCGAGGGTCGCAGCGGTGACCGTGTCCGCGGCGGCGGCCCCCGCGGTGCGGGTCGAAGGCGTCACCAAACGCTTTCCCCGGCGCCGGCCCCTCTCCGAGATCGTCCGGGCTCCCTTCGCTCGGCCGAAACAGGACGTGCTCCGGGGCGTGTCGCTGGAAGTACGGGAGGGGGAGTTCTTCGGGTTGCTGGGCCCGAACGGGGCCGGAAAGACCACGCTGTTCAAGATCCTGGCGACCCTGGTCCTGGCCGACGCCGGCGAGGTGCGGGTCGACGGCATCGATCCCGGTCGGGACCCCGACGGAGTGAAGGCCCGTCTGACCCCGGTGATCGCCGACGAACGCAGCCTCTACTGGCGCCTCACCGGCCGGGAGAACCTGCGCCTCTACGCGGCCCTGTACGGGCTCCGGGGCACGGAGCGGGACGACGCGGTGGCTCGGATGCTGGCCGCGGTGGAACTGGAGGAGGCCGCCGACCGCATGGCCGGCACCTACTCGTCGGGAATGAAGCAGCGACTCCTCATCGCCCGCGCGCTCCTGTCCCGACCCAAGGTGCTGCTCCTGGACGAGCCCACCCGGAGCCTGGACCCGGTGGGGGCCCGGGCGTTCCGGCGGTTCCTGCGCTCGGAGCTGGTGGACCGACAGGGGTGCACCGTGCTCCTGGCGACCCACGACGCCGACGAGGCCTTCGAGCTCTGCGACCGCCTCGCCGTCCTGGATCGGGGTAGGGTGGTGGCCGAGGGCACGGCCCGGGACCTGGCGGCTCTGGTGGACGAACACCGTGTGCGCATCGTGGTGGCCGACCACCACGCCGCCGACGCCCGTCGGTTCCTCGACGGACGGGGACTGGAGGCCCGGGTGGAGGACGTGCGTCCCGAGGAGGGCTGGACGGCCCTGCGCACCTCGGTGGAGGGCGGGGCGGCGGCGGGGGCCGCGCTCCTGGCCGATCTCGTGGGGGCCGGAATCACCGTGGGGGAACTGGCCCCCGTGGCGGTGCCCCTGGCCGACATCATCGAGACCCTGACCGAGGGGGGGCGCCGTGGGTGAGATCCTGGCCCTCACCTGGGCCCAGTGGCGCACCAACCTCTCGTACCGGGTGCGCATGGTCTACACGCTGGTGGGCGTCGTGGTCTCGGTGGTGCCCCTCTTCTTCGTGGCGGGGGCGGTGCAGCCCGTCATGGCCGACGCCATCGCGGCCGAGGGCGGACAGGCGTTCGGGTTCCTCCTGGTGGGGTTGGCGGCCGTGGGCATGGTGACGGTGGCCGTGGCCACCCTGCCCCGGGCCATCGGCGGTGGCGTGGGAACCGGCGTGTTGGAGGCGCTCCTCGCCACCCCCGCGAGCCTTCCCCGGCTTCTGGCCGGGCTCAGTACGTTCGACATGGCCTTCGCCCTGGTCCGGACGGTGGTGACCCTGGGGATCGGGTGGGCCCTCGGGGCGAATCTCCAGGTCGGGGGCGTCGTCCCCGGGCTCCTGATCCTGATCCTCATCACCCTGGCCCACGTGCCCTTCGCCCTCATGGCGTCGGCTCTGGTCCTGGCGTTCCGCACCACGGGGCCCCTGCCCCAGGGCGTCCTCCTCATCTCCACCCTCCTGGGGGGGGCCTACTACCCCACCCACGTGATCCCGTCCTGGCTGGAATCCGTATCGACGTTCGTGCCCCTGACCTACGGCCTCCGGGCGCTGCGGCACGTGCTCCTGGAGGGCCTCCCCCTGTCGGCGGTCTTTCCCGATCTCCTGGCGTTGGTGGGGTCGGGACTGGGACTCCTCATCGCCGGCAGCGCCTGCATGGCCCTGGCGCTCCGCTACGCCCGGCGCAACGGGACCCTCGCCCAGTACTGACGGTGATCCTCCATCGACTTCCCCCGGAGGCCCGGCTCCTCTTCGCCGCCACCCGGGAGCCCACCTGGGATCCGTCCGAGGTCCGTCGACTCGCGTCGCCCGGCTTGAATTGGGCCGGAGTGCGGGCCCTGGCGACCCAGGAGCGCCTCCTCACGGTGCTGTGGCCGCGGCTTCGGGAGGCGGGAGTCGAGGTGCCCGAACCCCACGGGCAGGGCTTCCACATGCAGTCCTCCGTCGCCGAGTTCCGGCTCGGGTTCGCCGAACTCGTGCTTCGGCAGATCGCCGCCGAAGCGCACCGGCTCGACGTGGAGTTGCTCCTTCTCAAGGGCGCCGCCCTGGCCCTCACCGTGTACGGGGCCTTTCGGGATCGTCCCATGGGCGACCTCGACATCCTGGTCCGGCCCCGGCAGGCCCGCCGTCTGTGGGATCGGCTGCGGGAGGACGGATGGGGCCTGGAGTACGAGTCGGGGGAGGAGTTCTACCGGGAGCACCACCACCTCCCGCCCCTGGTCCGAGGAGGGGGATCGGGCGTCGTGTTGGAGATCCACCGGGCGCTGCTCCCCCCCCGGGGGCCCTTCCCGGAGGAGGCCGACGTCTCGTGGGAGCACGCCCGCCGCCTGGAACTGGACGAGGGCTCCGTGCGGGTCATGGCTCCCGAGGATCAGTTGATCCACCTGGCCATCCACTTCGCCTGGTCCCACGGCATGGTCCGGGGGCTGTCCCGGACGGTGCGGGACGTGGCCGCCGTGTGCGCCTCGACGCCGCCCGATTGGGACGTCTTCTTCCGGCGGGTGCGGGAGCACCGGGCCGGAACCTGCGCCTACTGGACCCTCCGCCTGGCTCGAAACCTGGGGGACGCGGCCGTGCCCGACCGGGTCCTGGAGGCGCTGGCTCCGTCCCGGCCCCGGTGGATCCTGGACCGCCTGGAGCGGGCGTACGTGGAAGCGGGTCTGTTCCGGTCCTGTCCGTCCCGGCGACTGCTTCGCGGCCTGTGGAGCCTGGGGGTGGCGCCCCGGGCCTCGGGACACGGCGACCATCGACCGTGGGAGGCCGACGACGAGTTCATCGACGACGTGGAACTCGCCCACCGGGAACGCACGGGGTGGGTCGACCGCCTGGGGCGGGTGCCGGCCAGCGTAGGCTTCCTGGGGCGAAGCGTGACCGGGGCCCTGGGGCGGGAACGCGGGGGGTGAGCGGGGGGCCGGCGGTCGCCGACCCCCCTCGCCTCACTTGCGGGCGGCCTTCTTCGCCGGAGCCTTCTTCACGGCCTTCTTCACGGCCTTCTTGGCCGGGGCCTTTTTCGCGGCCTTCTTGGCCGGAGCCTTCTTCTTCGCAGCCTTCTTCGGCGCGGCCTTCCGAGCCGTGGCCTTCTTCACGGTCGTCTTGCGGGCGGCCTTCTTCGCCGTGGCCTTCTTCGCCGGAGCCTTCTTGGCGGTGGCCTTCTTCGCCGGGGCCTTCTTCTTGGCGGCAGCCTTCTTCACGGTCTTCTTGGCGGTCGCCTTCTTGGCCGCGGCCTTCTTCACGGTCTTCTTGGCGGTCGCCTTCTTGGCGGCGGCTTTCTTCACGGTCTTCCTGGCCGGGGCCTTCCGGGCGGTGGCCTTCTTCACGGTCTTCTTCGCCGGGGCCTTCTTCTTGGCGGCGGCTTTTTTGGCCGGGGCCTTTTTCTTGGCGGCGGCCTTCTTCGCCGCCGGCTTCTTCGCTGCCATCGTACCGTTCCTCCGGAGGGGGTTGGGGCGGGAACCCGCATGTCGACGCCGAAAGATACGATGGCAGGGCCACCGTTGCGCAACGGTTTCGTGCAACACGGCCCCGCATGTCGTGGGGTCGGGGGCCCTATACCACGACATGTCGGGGAGGATTCGCCTCGTTCCCCGGGCCCGTCGGGGGGGTGCTGGAGAGTGGTGGGCCCGGGAGGCCGCCGGTGCTATCGTGAAGGGCGTACCGGTGCCGGACGCCCCCGGGCATCCGGTGCCAAATGGTGCTCCTGCAATGCATTGGAACGTTCTGCCCACCCGGCCATGGCCCGCGAACGGACCGCCGACGAGATCCTCGACCTCCTCCGCGACGAAGGCGCCCGGCGCCTCCGTCGGGTCGTGCTCCGGGACAACCGGAGCACCATCTGGTCGCTCACGCAGGGCGGCACCGTGCTCAACCTCCATTCGGCCTACCGATTGGCGCCGCCGTCGATCCTCCGTGCGTTTGCGCGTCTCGTGCGGGAGGCCCGCCGACGTTCCCCGGCCTACCGGGAGGCCCGACAGGAGGTGGCCGACTGGCCCGGACTGGCCCCGGAGCTGAACCGGCTGCAGCGGCGGCACCGGCGGGTTCGGGCGCCCCATCGGCGGGGACCCGGGGTGGGTCCGTGCTGCGCCACGCCGGCTCAACGGGTCTACCTCCGACGTCTCTACCGGTACCTGAACGCCACCCGCTTCGGAGGGCGCCTACCCCGCACGATTCCCGTGCGCCTGTCCAATCGGTTCTCGACCCGGTTGGGCCAGATGGTGCCGGGGGTGGTGGACGGTCGCCCGGCCGTGCTGGAGATCGCCCTCAACGTCGATCTTCTCTTGAAAGGCAACGGGCGGCAGCGCCTGGATACGCTTCTCCACGAGATGGCCCACGCGGCGGACTATCTGTTCGACGGCGCGGTGGGACACGGGGAGAGCTGGCGCCGCTGGGCCCGCAGGGTGGGGTGCGACGTGCGAGCGACCTGCGACGCGCCCATCCGGCGGCGGCGACGGGGCGCCCGGACCGTGTTCCGGGTGCCGCCACTGCCCCGGGGGTGGCGAGCCCGGGCGGCGTGAGCCGGACCCGGGCGAGGGCTCAGGCTCGGCCCCGGAGCCGAAGCACGGCGCCCACGGCGGCTTCGGCGGTGATGCCGAAGCGACGATAGAGCTCGTCGTAGGGCGCCGACGCGCCGAAGTGGTCGATCCCCACCGAGACGCCCTCCGCGCCCACCCAGCGGGCCCATCCCCCGGTGGCGCCGGCTTCCAGCGAAACCCGCACCGACACCGACGGCGGGAGTACCTGGTTGCGGTAGGCGCCGTCCTGCCGCTGGAAGAGGAACCACGACGGGAGGCTCACGACCCGGGTGGGCACGCCCTGCTTCTGCAGCCGTCCCCGGGCCTCCAGGGCCAGCGCCACCTCGGATCCGCTGGCCAGCAGGATCGCTTCGGGCTCGCCGCCGTCGGCTTCGGCCAGGACGTAGCCTCCCCGCTCCAGCCCCCGGGCCGAGGCGAGGGTGGATCGATCGAGGGCCGGCACCTTCTGCCGCGTGAGCGCCAGGAACGCCGGACCGTCGGTGCGCTTCACCGCCATGCGCCACGCCACGGCCACCTCTTCGGGGTCGGCGGGCCGGAGGTCCATGAGGTTGGGAATCAGGCGGAGCGCCATGAGCTGCTCCACCGGCTGGTGGGTGGGACCGTCTTCGCCCAGGCCGATGGAGTCGTGGGTGAAGACGTAGGTCACCGGCTGTTCCATGAGGGCCGCTAGCCGAATGGCGGGCCGCATGTAGTCGGAGAAGATCAGGAAGGTGCCGCCGAAGGGGCGAACGCCCCCGTGGAGGGCCATCCCGTTGAGGATCCCCCCCATGGCGTGTTCCCGGATCCCGAAGTGGACGACCCGGCCGTCGGGGCGCCCCGCCAGGAGGCTCCCGCCGTCGGCGATGTCGGTCTTGTTCGACCCGCCCAGGTCGGCCGATCCGCCCACGAGCTCGGGAATGCGTCGGGCCAGCCCGTTCAGCACCTTGCCCGAGCTGCTCCGGGTGGCGTCGTCCTTCCCCGCCAGGTCCGGGATCTCGGCGTCCCAGTCGTCGGGGAGGGCCCGGCGCACCACCGACCGCTCGAACTCGGCGGCCAGTTCGGGATGAGCCTCCCGGTACGCGGCGAAGCGGGTGGTCCATTCCGCCCGGAGGGCGCCGCCCCGCTCCCCGGCCACCTGCCAGCCGGCCCGGGCCTCGTCGGGCACGTGGAAGGGCTCCAGCGACGGGTAGCCCAGGTTCCGCTTCGTGGCCTCCACCTCGTCGGCGCCCAGGGGCGATCCGTGGGCGCCCGACGTGTCGGCCTTGTTGGGGCTGCCCCAGGCGATGACGGTCTTGAGGACGATGAGGGTGGGGCGTCCGGTCTCGGCCTTCGCCGCGTCCATGGCCCCATCGAACGCCGCCAGGTCGTTTCCGTCGTCCACCTCGAGCACGTGCCAGCCGTACGCGGCGAAGCGTGCGCCCTGGTCGGTGCTCGAGGCCAGATCGGTGCGGCCCTCGATGGTGATGGAGTTGTCGTCGAAGACCCAGATGAGCTTGCCCAGGCCCTGGTGTCCGGCCAGGGCGGCGGCCTCGTGGCTGATGCCCTCCATGAGGTCGCCGTCGGAGCAGAATGCGATGGTGTGGTGGTCGACCACGGTGTGTCCCGGGCGATTGAACCGGGCGGCCAGCCAGCGCTCGGCCAGGGCCATGCCGACGCTGTTGGACACGCCGGCGCCCAGGGGTCCCGTAGTGGTCTCCACGCCGGGGGTGTGGCCCACCTCCGGGTGTCCGGGCGTGGCCGATCCCCACTGGCGGAAGTTGCGGATGTCGTCGAGGGACACCTCGTACCCCGAGAGGTGAAGCAGGGAGTACAGGAGCATGGAGGCGTGGCCCACGGAGAGCACGAACCGGTCCCGGTCCGGCCACGAGGGGTCGGCGGGGTCGTGCTTCAGGTGACGGGTGAACAGGCTGTAGCCCGCCGGCGCCAGGGCCATGGGCGTGCCGGGGTGGCCGGAGTTCGCCGCCTGCACGGCGTCCATGGAGAGAACGCGAACGGCGTCGACGCAGAGCCGGTCCAGGTCGGTCATGTGGGCTTCCGTGGGGGGCGGGCCGGGACGGCGGAGGCCGTCAGCCGACCACGAAGTTCACGAGTCGGTTGGGAACGTGGATCACACGGCGCACCGTGGCGCCGTCCAGATGGCGGGCGACGTTGTCTTCGGCCCGGGCGGCGGCCTCGGCGGTGTCGGCGTCGGCGTCGACCTCCAGCAGCACCGTGCCCCGGAGCTTGCCGTTGACCTGCACCGCCACCTCCACCCGGGTCTCCCGGGCCTTGTCGGCGTCGTAGGCCGGCCAGGGGGCCGCGTCGAAGAGGCTGCCCTCGTGGCCCAGTCGCTCCCAGAGCTCCTCGGCGATGTGGGGGCAGAACGGGGCCACCAGCACCACCAGGGGTTCCACCTCGCTCCGGGCCGCCGTGCGTCCGCCGGACCGCACCACGTTCAGGTACTCCATGAGGGCCGCGATGGAGGTGTTGTACCCCAGCTCGGGCAACTGCTCGGAGACCTGACCGATGGTCTGGTGGAGTTTGCGCTCCACGTCGGGATCGGCGGGGCGGTCCTCGGCTCCCAGCACGGTGTCCCACAGGCGATGCAGGAATCCGTACGGGCCCTGGATGCCCTCGTCCCGGTAGTCGCCCCCCTCTTCGAAGGGTCCCAGGAACATGAGGTACAGCCGGAAGGTGTCGGCCCCGTACTCGTCGATGATGGGGTCGGGCACGATGACGTTGCCCTTGCTCTTCGACATCTTCGCGCCCTCCCGGATGATGAGCCCGTGGGCCCGGAAGCGCGTGAAGGGCTCCTCGAAATCCAGGTGTCCCAGGTCGTGGAGCACCATGGTCAGGAAGCGGCTGTACATCAGGTGCAGCACCGCGTGCTCGTTGCCGCCGATGTAGCAGTCCACGGGCAGCCACTTCTTCGTGATCTCGGCGTCGAAGGGCCGATCGTCGAAGTCGGTGGAGGGATAGCGCAGGAAGTACCAGCCCGAGTCCAGGAAGGTGTCCGACACGTCGGTTTCCCGGCGCGCGTCGCCGCCGCACGACGGGCACGTCGTCTCGTACCACTCCGACACCCGGGCCAGGGGCGAGATGCCCGAATCGTCGGGTTTGAAGTCCTCCACCCGGGGCAGCACCACGGGCAACTGGTCTTCCGGTACGGGCACCGCCCCGCAGGCGTCGCAGTGGATGATGGGGATCGGGGGTCCCCAGTACCGCTGCCGGCTGATGCACCAGTCGTGGAGGCGGTAGTTCACCCGCAGCTCGCCCATGTCCCGCTCGGCGAGCCAGGCGGTGACGGCCCGGATCGCCTCGGCCTTGGCCAGACCGTCGAACGACCCGGAGTTCACCAGGACTCCGTCGCCGGCGTAGGCCTCGGTCAGGGGGGTGTGGGCGTCGTCGTCGGGCCCCGCCACCACCCGGGGAATGGGCAGCCCGAACTCGGTGGCGAACTCGAAGTCCCGCTCGTCGTGGCCCGGGACCGCCATGATGGCGCCGGTTCCGTACTCCATGAGCACGTAGTCGGCGATCCACACCGGAATCGCCTCGCCGGTGGCGGGATTGCGGCAGTACCCCCCGGTGAAGACCCCGGTCTTCGTCTTGTCGGCCTTCTGCCGCGACACCAGGTCGGTGCGCTGGGCTTCGGCCCGGTAGGCCTCCACCGTGGCCCGGTGCTCGTCGCTCACCAACCGATCCACCAGGGGGTGCTCCGGGGCCAGCACCATGAAGGTGGCGCCGAAGACCGTGTCGGGCCGCGTGGTGAACACGCGGATCGCCGTGTCTTCGGGATCCCGCACCGTCGCGGGGTCCACCGCCCCCACGCCGACGCCCGACTCCAGGAGGGGGAACACCAGCTCGGCGCCCTCGCTCCGGCCGATCCAGTTGCGCTGGGCCTTGGTGGTGGTCTCGGACCAGTCGATGGTGTCCAGGTTGTCCAGCAGGCGCTGGGCGTACTTCGTGATCTTGAAGAACCACTGGGCGATGCGCCGCTGCTCCACCGGCGTGTCACACCGCTCGCAGCGCCCTCCCACGACCTGCTCGTTGGCCAGCACGGTCTTGCACGACGGACACCAGTTGACCGGGGCTTCCTTCCGCTCGGCCAGGCCGGCCTCGAACAGCTTCAGGAAGACCCACTGGGTCCACTTGTAGTAGGCCGGATCGGTGGTGTCGACGGTGTGATCCCAGTCGAACATGCCCCCGGTGCGCCGGAGCTGCCGGGTGAAGTTGGCCACGTTCTTCGGGATCAGGTCCATGGGGTGGACCCCGACCTTCAGGGCGAAGTTCTCGCTGTGGATCCCGAAGGCGTCGAACCCGATGGGCTCGAAGACCTGGAGGCCCGTGAGGCGCCGGTAGCGGCCGTGGACGTCGGCCCCGGTGAAGGCGTAGATGTTGCCCACGTGGAGCCCCTCGGCCGAGGGGTAGGGAAACATCATGAGGTTGTAGTAGGGCGAGGAGACCTCGCTCAGCTCGGCGGCCGAGCGCGTGTTGGTGCCTCGTGCGTCCCACGCCTCCTGCCACTTCCGCTCCACCTCGCGGGGAACGTAACCGGATCCGTCCTGATCGTGCGCCATGGGGTCCAGGGGGTAACGACGACGGTCCCGGACCGGGTCGAACCCCGGAGGGTCCGGCCCTTCGCGGGACCGTCGAGGGAATGCTCGAACGCGACGTCGTGAGGCCTGAACCTATCGCGGCGGGGGGCCGCGTACAACGGACGCGTCAGGCGCCGGGGGTGCCTCCGGCGGAGGGCGGCTCGGGGGCCGGGGGAAGGGGCGAACCGGAGGGGAGGAGGGCGAAGGGGTCGTCGACCTCGCCCACCCCTTCGGCCAGGGCCGCCACGGCCCGGGCCACCGACCCGTGCTGGTCGAGAAACGCGGCGAAGTCGGCGATGCGGTGGTAGTAGCGCATCTGGCCCAGGAGGACCGCGTTGTTCAGGGGCCGTTGCATGAAGGAGCCGAAGCGCAGGCTCTCGAACGACGGGGCCACATCGGCCTCGAACACCTCCCGGTGGGCGGCGTACACCGCCTCCCGGCGCTCCAGCTTCTGGTCCCGGGTGGTGGCGGTGTCGGCGTAGACGCCCTGGAGCTCGGCGATGAGGCCGTCCAGGAAGCCGCTGTAGCGCTGGGCGTCGCGCCACCGGGCCCGGGCCCTCTCGCACTTCACCGTGTCCGGGCCGCCGCCCTCCCGGGTGCAGAAGAACTCCACGGCGCCGGCCCGGCCCACGAAAGTGGCGAAGCTCTCGTTGAACCGGACCCGCCCCGATACGAACAGGTGGGCGTGGCTCATCTCGTGGATCAGCGTCTCGATCAGCTCCACGTCGTCGGAGCGCAGCAGGCTGCTGAGGATCGGGTCGGCGAACCACCCCAGGGTGCTGAAGGCCGCCGTGGGCCGGAGCAGGGTGTCGAAGCCCTCGGCGTCGAGCTCGGCCTGTTGCTCCAGGGCGTCGTCTTCGGAGAAGAACCCCCGGTAGGGCACGTGGCCCACGATGGGAAACCACCAGGTGCGGGGCACGAGGCGGTCGGGGTAGGCCGCCGAGAGGACCAGGGCCAGGGTGTCGCTGTCGAGCTGGGTGAAGCTCGTGTAGCTGTCGCCCACGTCCAGGCTCAGCTCCTCCTGGGCGAAGGTCCGGGCCTCCATGGCCAGGGTGAGCATGCCCCGGGTGCGCTCGTCGGTGGCCGGGTCGAGGATCACCTCGGGGAGGGGCCGCCGTCCCGCCAGGATCTTCGCTTCGGCGATGCCCGCCTTGATGACGTAGATGGGCGAGCAGGCCGTGAACGACATCCCGGCCCCCAGGGCCAGGACGAGGGCGGCGAACGGGGCCAGGAGACGGCGCAGGCGGCGGAGTCGGCGGGTCATGGCCCCATGATACCACGCCCCGGGGCCGAGGGTTCGGCGCCCGGGGCGTGGCGATGGGGTGAGGGGCGGATCAGTTCCCGATGTTGCGCATCAGGGGCACGCCGCCCTCGGTGGGCACGTAGATCACCGAACCCGCCGGGAGCTGCCCGAGCTGCTCGATGTAGAAGAAGGTCAGGTACTCGGGGGTGAGGCCCTCGGAGATGATCTGCTGGGCCTCGGCGATGCCCTTGGCCTCTTCGATCTGCTGTCGGGCCCGCTCCTGGATGATCTCGGTCTGGAACCGCTCGGCGGCCACGTTCTGCTCACGCTGGAGCTTTTCCTCGATGGCCTCCCGCACCCGGGGCGGCGCCTGGACGTCGCGCACGAACACCTCCAGCACCTCGATGCGGTCGCCGGCCTTGTCCTGGATGGCCGCCTGCATGGCCCCGGCCACCTCCCGGCGGTTGGGCGAGAAGATCTCGTTGATGGACTTGGTGGCCACGGCGTCCCGCACGCCGTTTCTCACGGCGTTCAGGACGATGCGGTTCTTGATCTGGTCCTCGGTGCCGATGCGCTGGTAGAGGTCCGGGGCGTTGGCGCCGTCGATCCGATAGAGGAGCGAGACCTCCAGGGCCACGTTGAGCTGCTCCGAGGTCTGGGCCTCGATGCGCTCCACGCTTCCGTCGGAGGGGAAGGACTGCTCCCGGATGCTCATCTTCTCGATGGAGGCCAGGGGGTTCACCACGTGCATGCCCTGCTCCAGCGGCTCGGCGTCCACCCGGCCCAGGAAGTGCTTCACCCCCACCTCACCCACGCTCACGAAGGCCAGCGTGTTGAGGGCGAAGAGGAGCACGCCGGCGAACATGAAGCCGTAGCCGGCCAGCTTGGAGGCGCCGGTGCCGGCCTTGCCGAGCTGGGGGCCGGCGGTTCGGAGCACCGCTCCGACCAGGATGGCAAAGATGGAGACGATGAGGAGTCCCATGGCGAAGCGTCCGGATGGGGTGGCGGAGATCCGTACTCGTTCAGGAGTACGGCCGTGCGACGGGGCGTCTTCAATATCGCGACAAACCTCCCTACCGTTGGCCATGCCCGTCTTCGAATCCCTCTATGCCGCGAGCATGGCCGCCGTGCGTCGCCTGGCGCCGTCGCTGGCCGGCGGATCGTCGAAGCTCGGGCGTGGAGTGCGCGGGCGCCAGACGGCGCTGACGTCGCTGGAGGCGTGGGCCGAGGATCATCGCGATCCCCAGAGGTCGCTGGTGTGGATGCACGCCCCCTCGGTGGGAGAGGGACTCCAGGCCCGGGCCGTGATGGAGGCGGTGCAGGCCCGCCATCCCGGGCGCTTCCAGTGGGTGTTCACCCATTTCTCGCCCTCGGCGGAACCGCTGGCCCGGCGCATGCCGGTGGATTGGGCCGGCTACCTGCCCTGGGACGTGGAGGGCGACGCCACCCGGGCCCTGGCGGCGGCCCGGCCCCAGGTCGTGGCCTTCACCAAGACCGAGGTGTGGCCGGTGCTGAGCCGCACCGCGGCGTCGTGGGGCGTGCCCACGGCGCTGGTGGCCGCCACCCTCCCCGAATCGTCGTCCCGGGCCGGGTTTCCCACCCGCCCCGTCCTCCGTCCGTCCATGGAGCGCCTCGATCTGGTGGCGGCCATCGCCCCGGACGACGGCCGGCGCTTCCGGGCCCTGGGCGTACGGGACGACGCCGTCACCGTCACCGGCGATCCGGGCATCGACTCGGCCCTGACCCGGGCGGCGGCCGTGGACCGCGACGCCCCATGGCTGCGCCCGTTCCTGGCCGCGCCCCGCCCCACCCTGGTGGCCGGATCCACCTGGCCCGCCGACGAGGCCGTGCTCGTCCCGGCTCTGAGCCGCCTCCGGGCGCGGACCCCGGCGCTTCGGGTCATCGTGGCGCCCCACGAGCCCGACGACGCCCATCTCCCGCCCCTCGTTGCCGCTCTGGAGCGGGAGGGGTGGGCGCCCGTGCCCCTCTCCCAGGTGGAGTCGGGGGAGGTGGTGGATCCCGACGCGGTGGTGGTGGACCGGGTGGGGGTGCTCGCCGCCCTCTATTCGGCGGGAAGCTGGGCCTACGTGGGGGGTGGATTCCACGACGCGGGACTGCACTCGGTGCTGGAGCCGGCGGCGGTGGCCGTCCCCGTGGTCTTCGGTCCGGCCCACGCCAACGCCCGGGCCGCCGGCGCCCTCCTGGAGGCCGGAGGCGCGGTGGAGGTCGCCGACGTGGACGGCCTGGTCGCCGCCCTGGCCGCGTGGATCGACGATCCGTCGGCGGCGGAGGCCGCCGGCCGGGCGGCCCGGGGCTGGATCGACGGGCACCGGGGCGCCGCCGATCGCACGGCCGCGGCCCTCCTTCGACTTCTTTCTCCGGAGGCTCCGTGAGGGCGACGCGGTGGTGGGTCCCCGTCTTCCTGTTCGTTTCGGTGGGCCTGGCCCCTGGGCCCCTGTCGGCCACCCGGGGGCCCGCCGGCGCGGCCCAGGACACCACGGCGGTGGACGATTCCCTTCCGCCCGACCCGGCGGCCGTGGACTCGGCGGCGGTCGACCCCCCGGCCGACCCGGATCCGCCCCCCGAGGCCATCACCCAGGAACGCTCCGACGCCGACGAGACCGTCCGGAATCGGCTTCAGGCCATCTTCGACCGGGTCCCGGCCCTGGCCGAGGTGACGGTGGAGGTGGAGGCGGGCATCGTCCGTCTCCGGGGCACCGTGGCCGACGGCACCGCCGGAGAGCGGGCCGTGGCCCTGGCCGAGGCCCAGGACGGCGTCCAGTGGGTGGACGACGGCATCCGCCTCACGGCGTCCCTCTCCGAACGTCTCGAGCCCACCTGGCAGCGCCTTCGGGACCTGGGGTACGGCACCGTGGCGCGCCTGCCCCTCCTGGCCGTGGCGCTGGCCATCGTCCTCCTGGCGCTCCTGGCGGGCACGGCGTTGGGGCGGTGGGGCGGCCCGTCGTTCCTCCGGTCCCGCAATCCGTTTCTCCAGAACATCGTGGGGCGGGCCATCCAGTCGGCGGTGGTGCTGGCGGGGATCCTGGTGGCCCTCGATCTCCTGGAGGCCACGGCCCTGGTGGGTGCGGTAGCGGGGACGGCGGGTCTGGCCGGATTGGCCCTGGGCTTCGCCTTCAAGGACATCGTGGAGAACTACCTGGCGGGGCTCCTGCTGGCCGTGCGGCGCCCCTTCGACCAGAACGACCACGTGGTGGTGGAGAACTTCGAGGGAAAGGTCGTGCGTCTCACCCCCCGGGAGACGATCCTCATGACCCTCGACGGCAACCACGTGCGTCTGCCCAACGCCACGGTGTTCCGCAGTCCCATGGTGAACTACACCCGCAATCCCCGCCGTCGCTTCCAGTTCGACGCGGGCATCGGACCCGTGGACGATCTGGCCGTGGCCCGGGAGACGGGCATCGAGGTGCTCCGGGAGATGGAGGGCGTCCTGGACGATCCCACTCCCGAGGCCCTGGTGGTGGAGTTGGGCGACTCCACGGTGACCGTGCGGTTCATGGGGTGGGTGGACCAGCGCCAGGCCGACTTCGGCCGGGTACGGAGCGAGGCCATCCGCCTGGTGAAGCTGCGGCTGGAGGCCGCCGGCGTCTCCCTCCCCTCGCCCGAGTACGTGGTGCGCATGGCCCGGGAATCCCCGGCTCCCGAACAGCCGGCGGCCGCGCCCCCGGCCCCACCCCCCGAGCCCGACGAGACCCAGGCCGACGTCTCGGTGGACGACGCCGTGGATCGCCAGATCGAGGAGGACCGACGGGTCAGCGGCGAGGAGAACCTGCTGGGCGGTGCCTGAGGGGCGCCCTCAGATGCGCTGGTGGTCGGGACGCCAGGTGACCACCGCGGCCTTGATGCTCTTCGTGTCGGCGAACTCGCCGTCCAGGACCCGATCCACCAGGTCGGCCAACTCGCCGTCGGAGGCGAAGCGGAGGGCGATGAGCTGAGGGGTGGTCAGTTCCCGGGCCCGCACCCGGAGGCCGTCGGGGAGCAGCCGCTCCATGCGAAGCCGTTCCTCCAGGCGGATCACCCGGTCCTGGACGCCCAGGGGGAAGAGGCGGGCGAAGAGGGCGATGATCACCACGCCCACCGCGAACAGCAGCCGCATGAGGGCCTCGACGGAGAAGTCCGAGACCAGGGACATCCCGAACCACGCCGTGGGAATCAGGAGCAGGGCGGTGGCCACGCGGTGGTAGAGGAACACCATCTTCGCGTGGTTTTCGTAGGACTGGGGGGCGGCCATGGCGGACGACTCGGTGAAGGGTTGAGGTCAACGGGGCGACGGCACCGGGGGACTCCCGGCGGCCGTGCCCGACCGGACGGCGATGTAGGAGAAGTTGAAGCACATCTCCTCCAGGGACCCGTACCCGCCGTAGACCACGTCGCCGGTGGGATTCTCGTAGGTGCACCGCACGGCCAATCGCACGTCGTCCAGGACGTCCCGGCCCAGGACCTTGGGCTCGGTCAGGGTGAAGTCCCGTTGCCACGCCAGGTTCCAGCGAGGCACCGACAGAAGGGTCTCCACCTGTCCGGTGTCCCAGGTCAGGGTCACCTCGCCCGAGTGGCCGAAGGAGTGCATGTGGAGGTTGGCGGAGTGGATCTCCAGGGCCTGGATGCGGTCCTGGGCCACGCCGGTGAGGGCCGAGACGTACCCCAGGAGCGACCCGAGGCGATCGCCCACTTCGAAGCTGCGCCGGGCGCCCGGGGGAATCACCATGGTGCCGGAGCGTTCCGACACCAGCCAATCGCCCCGGGTCTGGGCCAGGTGGATAGCAGGCCGCTCCACCTCGGGCGCCGTGATGAAGTCCAGCCGAGTGTTGCGATCCCGCTCCCCGGGGGCGTTGGACGAGTAGTAGTGCATCTGGACCACCAGCCCCGATCCGGGATCCATGCGGATGCCCGTTCCCTCGGGAAACACGTGGCCGTCCATGCCCGGAGCCCAGTGGGCCAGCCAGAAGTTGGAGTTGCTCATCTGGCGCAGCCCGTCGGGGTAGCGGGCCTCGTAGGCCGCCCGTACGTCGCGCTGCCCCAGGCGGTCGGGAAGGGCGCCGCCGAAGCACTGGTATCCGGGGCCGTCCTCCTCGGCTTCGAGCTCCCGGTACCGGTCCATCATGCCCGGGGTCACGGCGTACACCACCACGTGGTGGGCCACGTTGCGGTTTCCGGGATCGGCCCGGAACCCCGTCACGTAGGCGGGTTCGTCTCCGGTCCAGTCCACCAGGAAGCAGCGGTAGTCGTCCGACGCGTCCTGGTCGGGCAGGTACCCCTGGCCGGGGAGCACGTCCAGGGCGAGGTCCGGGGCGAAGGTGGGGTGGCCGTCGGGGGCCGGCGCGGGTCGGGGGTCGGGCCGGGGTTCGCCCCGGGGGTATCCCGCCTCGGCCCATCGACGCACCAGGGCCAGTTCGGCCTCGGCCAGGGAGCGGTCGCCCCGGTAGGTCTGGTGGCCCGGCTCGGCGAGCCAGGGGGGCATGCGCCGGTCGTCCACCATGCGGGCGATGAGGCGATGGCGCTCGTAGGCCGCCTCCGGATCGTCCATGGACCAGGCGATCCCCCCCTCGGTGTGGCAGCCCATGCAGGCGTCCACCAGGAGGGGCCGGACGTCGGCGTAGTAGTCCTGGGCGGCGCCCGGGAGAGGAAGGCCCGCGAGGGCGGCCAGGGCGAGCCCGACGAGGCGGGAGACGGCGGTGTGGGGAGGCATGGGCCCAACCTAGGCGGGGGACCGGTGCCCGGGCCACACACCGGATCCCGCCCGAGCGCCGGTGGCTTGACGAAGGGACCTCGGGGGGCGAGGCTGGCTGCGGTCTGCCACCCACCCCCCTCGCTGCGACGGAGTGCCCCATGAACCCGGGCGTCCCGGAGATCGAACCCCTGGAGCTGAAGGCCCGATTCGACGCCGACGACACCCCGGTGCTCGTGGACGTGCGGGAGGCCTTCGAACGGACCATCGCCGACCTTCCCGACGTGGGTCAGCGACACATCCCCCTGGGCGACATCGGCGCCCGGGTCCACGAGCTGCCGAAGGACGGCGAGATCGTGGTCTACTGCCGGTCCGGGAGCCGCAGCGCTTCGGTGGTGCAGTTCATGCGCGCCCAGGGCTTCGAGCAGGTCCTGAACCTCCGGGGCGGCGTCCTCGCCTGGCAGGAAGACGTGGACCCCTCCCTGACCCGGTACTAGCCGGCTCCCCCTCCCCGGGCCCCTCCCTTCATGATGCTCTCCACGGCCTTCTCGGGCCGTCGTCCGTGGTGCGTCCGCGGCCCGGTCGCCGCGCTGCTCCTGGCGGTGGCGGCCTGCTCGGCCCCCGACCCCCGTCCCGAGGGCCCCCGCTTCGCGTCGCCCGGGCCGTTGGTGGAGCCGGCGCCGCCGGAAACGGTGAACGCGGCGCCGGCGGCAGCACCGCCCGCCGCCGTTGCGGCGCCCCGTCCCGCCCGACGGGCCGTGGTGGCCGAGTCCCCCGAGACCCCCGAGTCCCCGGGTCCCCTGCAGACGGTCCCGACGGCCTCCCCCGAGCCCGGGCCCGACCGGGCGGAGCCGCCGCCGGCCGCGCCTCGCCCTGTGCCGGTGTCGCCCCCGCCCCCGCCTCCCACGGGCCCCGTGGGGCCCTTCGTGCGCCCGGCGGCGCTCCGGGGGCTCTACGTCAACGCCTGGGCGGCGGGCTCCCGGGCCCGCATGGACACGTTGTTCGCCGTGGCCGACTCCACCGAGGTCAACGCCTTCATCATCGACATCAAGGACGCCTCGGGCTACGTGAGCCACCCGTCGGGTGTGGCGGCGATTCGGGGGGCCGGAGCCACGGGCCAGATCCGGATTCGCGACCTTCCGGCGCTGCTGGAGCGGGTTCGGCGGGCCGGCCTCTACCCGGTGGCCCGCATCGTGGTGGCCAAGGACCCGGTCCTCACCGCGGCCCACCCCGAGTGGGCGGTGCGGGACACCGCCGGGACCACCTGGCGGGACGCCAAGGGCGACGCCTGGTTGAACCTCTTCGTGGACGAGGTGCGGGACTACCACGTGGCCCTGGCCCGGGAGGTGGCCGAGCTGGGCTTTCCCGAGATCCAGTGGGACTACATCCGGTTCCCCGACGCCCCGGCCGAAATCCGGGGCTCGGCCCGATTCCCCGGGGCGTCGGGCACACAAGTGCAGGCGGTGGAGCGGTTCCTGGCCCGGGCCCGGGACGAACTCGCCACCACGGGGGTGCGCTCCACGGCCGACGTCTTCGGGGTCACCACCTCGGCACGCCACGACGTGGGGGTGGGTCAGGTGTGGGACGCCTTCATCGACGAGGTCGACGCCGCCCTCCCCATGGTCTACCCGAGCCATTTCGTGTGGGGCAGCCACGGCGTCTCGGATCCGGACCGCCACCCCTACGAAATCGTCCGAGCCTCCCTGGAGGCCGCCGTGGCCCGGAACCGGACCATCGACGGGGCGGGGGCCGTGATTCCCTGGCTGCAGGACTTCACCCGGGGCGCGGGGGCTCACCCCTACGGCCCCGCCGAGGTGCGGGCCCAGATCCAGGCCGCCTACGACGCCGGGATCCGGGAGTGGGTGCTGTGGAACTCGGGGAGCCAGTACACCGTGGAGGCGCTGGAGCCGGCCCGGGGGTGGCCCCGGGAACCGGAGATCCGGATCGGCGGCCAGGTGCTGCCGGTCTCGCGACGGGGAGAGGTCCTGGGCGAGACCCCGCCGGGTCGCTGACCCGGCGCCTCAGGCCGCGGGGCGAGGCACGCCGGCGAACTGGAGTTCGTGGAGGCGGGCGTAGAGGCCGCCGTGATCCAGCAGCTCCTGGTGGGTGCCCTCTTCGGCGAGTTCGCCGTGGTGCAGCACGATGATCCGGTCGGCGTGGATCACCGTGGACAGGCGGTGGGCGATCACCAACGACGTCCGTCCCGCCAGGAGCGCGTCGGTGGCCTCCTCGATGTGGGCCTCGATTTCCGAGTCCACCGACGAGGTGGCCTCGTCCAGCACCAGGATCGGCGGGTCGAAGGCCAGGGCCCGGGCGAACGACACGAGCTGCCGCTCTCCCACCGACAACGAGGCGCCCCGCTCGCCCAGGGGCTGGTCGTACCCGCCCTCGAGCCGATGGATGAAGGGGGCCGCGCCGATGCGTTCGGCCGCCTCCCGCAAGCGGTCGTCGTGGATGTCCTCGGCGCCGAGGCGGATGTTGTAGGCCACGTCGCGACTGAAGAGGAACACGTCCTGGAGCACCAGCCCGATGCGTTCCCGGAGGTCCCGGATGGCCACGTCGGTCACCGGGACGCCGTCCAGCAGGATCGACCCCCGTTGCACGTCGTAGAAGCGCATGAGGAGGTTGATCACGGTGGACTTGCCGGCGCCGGTGTGGCCCACGATGGCCACCTTCTCGCCCGGGGCCACCCGGAAGCTCACCCCCTTCAGCACCCAGTCCCATTCGCCGTCGTCGCGCTTTCCGTAGGCGAACCAGACGTCCCGGAATTCGATCTCGCCCCGCACCGGATCGGGAAGGGGCACCGGGTGCTCCGGGTCCCGGACGTCGGAGCGCTCGTCCAGCAGCTTGAAGATCCGCTCCGACGAGGCCATGGCGCCCTGGAGCAGATTGTACTTCTCCGAGAGGTCCTGGATGGGCCGGAAGAAGCGGCGGGCGTACTGGAGGAAGGCCGCCACCACCCCCACCGTCACCGCCCCGTCCAGGGTGCGGAGCCCGCCGTACCAGAGGATCAGGGCCAGGGCGATGGCCGTGAACACCTCCATGACGGGAAAGAAGAGGGCGTAGTAGGTGATGGAGCGGAGGTGGGCCTCCAGGTAGTCGTCCTCGATGGCCTGGTGGCCCGCCCGGTCGGCGTCTTCCCGGTTGAAGAGGTGCACCACCCGCATGCCCGTGAAGCGCTCGTGGAGGTACGCGTTGATGCGGGCCAGGCGCACCCGGATGTCGCGGTAGGCGTCCCGGATGCGGGAGCGGAAGAGGAAGACGGCGATCCAGACGAAGGGCAGGACCGTGAACGTCACCAGGGCCATGCGCCAATCCATGCGCAGCATGGCGGCCAGAATGAAGACCAGGGTGAAGACGTCGCCGAACACCGACACCACCCCCGAGCTGAACAACTGGTTCAGCGTCTCCACATCGGAGGTGATGCGGGTCATGAGACGACCCACGGGGGTGCGGTCGAAGGTGCGCAGGTCGAGGCGCTGGAACGTGCGGAAGAGCTCCCGGCGCAGGTCGTACATCACCGTCTGGCCGAGCCAGGTGGTGAGGAGTCCCTGGAGATACTGGAGCCCGAAGCCCAGCACGAGGGCGGCGGCGTAGGCGGCCGTCAGCCGGCCCAGCAGCGAGACGTCGCCGTCGGGAATGGCCTCGTCCAGGGCCATCTGGGTGAGCCACGGACCCACGATCTCCACCGCCGATCCGGCCGCCAGCAGGACGATGGCCAGGGCCACCTGCCAGCCGTAGGGTCGAAGGTAGGTGAGGAGGCGCTTCATCAGGCGGGCGTCGTACGCCTTGCCCAGGGCCTCTTCTTCATGGATCAGGTCGGTATTCACCGGGAGAAGGTAACCCCGGGAACGCCCGAGGCCATGCGCGGATTCGGACGGGTGAGTCCCCCTCCAGGAGATCCGCACCATGTCCCGCTCCCTTCGCGCCCTGCCCTTCGTGGCCCTGGCCCTCACCACGGCGGCGGCCTGCTCGGGCCAGACCATCGCCCCCTCCCAGTCGGCCACCGTGACCCAGTGGATCGCCGACGCCCACTTCGAGCTCGCCTACGACCGCCCCGTGGCTCGGGACCGGGAGCTCTTCGGGGCGCTGGTGCCGTGGAACGAGATCTGGACGCCCAGCGCGAATCTGGCCCTCCGCCTCACCGTGAATCGCGACGTGGTCGTGGCGGGCCAGCCCCTGGCGGCCGGCGCCTACTCGGTGTGGCTCGAGCCCCGGGCCCAGGGGCCCTGGCGCTTTCTGGTGAACCGGGAGGCTCAGGTGGCCCACGCCGCGGTGCCCGACGGCGGATGGGTGCTGGAGGCCGAGATCGAGCCCCGCCGGGGTGTGGACCCCATGGAGGCGCTGGCCGTCTACTTCTCCGACGCCGACTACCGGGAAGGCGCCCTGGACATTCACTGGGGCACGACGGCGCTCCGGATTCCCCTCCTGGTGCCCGAGGGCGGCTGACGGGGGTCAGTAGCCCGCGGCGGCCAGCGCTTCGCCGGCCCGGGGGCGACCCATGTAGTCGGCCCACCCCCGGGGCGTGCTGCGGAACTGCCCGCAGCGAGCCGAGGGGTCGGCCCCGGCCTCCAGGAGCGCCGTCACCGCCCCGGGCGCGTCGCCCATGACGGCCCAGTGGAGGGGGGTGGCCCCGTGCTCGTAGGGCGGGCGGTGGTTGGGATCGGCGCCGGCCTCGAACAGGAGGCGCAGGGCGTCGACCCGGTCGTGGCGGGCCGCGTAGACCAGGGCCATGCCCTTCACGTGGGCCACCGTCTCGGCCGCGTCGAGATCGGCGGGCCACGGCACCCGGGCGTAGTGGGCGAGCCGCGGCGCGGCGGCCAGGTCGGCGTCGTCCCGGGCCAGGTGACCGGCCAGGAGGTCGGTGTCGCCGATCCCGGCGGCGGCGATGCAGTCGACCCGGGCGCCGTAGCGGGCCAGGCGCCGGGCCGCGTCGCCTTCGCCGTAGTAGAGCGCTCCCATGAGGGCGCCGCCGTTGCGGGCGTCGAGATCGGCGCCGGCCTCCACCAGGAGGTCCATGAGGCGCTCCTGGAGGCCCGCCTCCCGGGCGTCGCCGCTGGTGGCCGCGAGCCCCAGGGTGGTCCAGCCGATGTCGTGGGGCTGGGTCGGCCCGGCGGCGGTCACGGCGTCCACGTCGGCGCCGGCGTCCAGGAGCAGGCGTGCCGCGTCGGGGAGGGTCGGGGGGAGGGGGCGGATGCGGGGATTGCCCGCCACGTGATGGAGCAGCGTGGCCCGGTGGAAGTACCCGTCCCACGGCGGCACGCGCCACGGGGCTCGGGCCGACACCAGGGCCGGGTCGGCGGTGAGGGCGGCCTCGAGCACCGTCAGGTCGCCGTCCAGGAGGGCGTTCAGGGCCGTCTCGAACCCGTCGTGGGTCGTCGTCATGGTCGGGTTACCGCCTCCGGGGGGAACCAGGAAGCCCGAGAATACGGGGGTCGACCCGGAGACTTCAACGGCGGCGTGATCCCCCACGGGCCCGTCCCCCGCGTGGCCGGGTGATGCCCTCCCCTGCGGAGTCCCCCTCGACGTGGAGTCCCCCATGCGCCGCCGTTCCACTCTCCGCCCTCGCCTCCTCCGGACCGCACTCGCCTCCCTGTTGGGCCTGGCCCTGGCGGCACCGTGGGCCGGGCCGGCGGCCGCCCAGAACGACCAGGCCCAGGAGTTCTTCCAGCGCTTCGGTTTCCAGGAAGCGGGGCAGGAGGCGCTGGAGAACGGGGGCACGGGAACCCGGTTCGCCCCGGGGGGCGTGTGGGCCTCGGAAGCCGAGCTTCGCCTCGATACGGACGCCGGGGGCGAGGTGACGGTGGTGGAACTCCTCATGAGTCGGGAACTCCTGTCCGGCAACCCCGCTGCGGCTCACGAACTGGTGGCGGCCTACCTGAAGACGGCGGTGCCCTACGAAGACGAGCAGGAGGTGGCGGGCCTCCAGGGCATGATTCTTTCCCCCGACGAGGACGTCCGCCGCGGGGAGACGGAGCCCACGTCCGACTGCTGCGCGTACCCGCCGATTCCCGCCCGGGATCGGGCGGCGGTGGCGGTGGTGGACGGTCGAGGGGACTACGCGCTGGTGCGGCTCTTCGAATCCTCGCTGCGGTTCGAATCGGTCCTGGCCCTGGGCGGTCGTCCGGCCCTCCGGGTCACCGTGCGGTCGACCGATGCACCGGAGCAGGTGGTGGAGGCGGTCTTCGACGCCGCCCGCCACGGCGACGCCTCGTGGCTCGCCGACCTCTGCCTTCCCGGGACCGACATCGACGGTGACGCCCAGGCCGTCTGCCGTCTGGACACCGGGTCCGCCGACTGGGCGGGCTTCGTGGACGCCTTCCGCACCGGCGAGATCACCGGGGCCGCCGAGATCGACGGCGACGAGGCCCGGGTGCCCTTCCGGTTCGGCCCCGAGGGCGATCGCGACGAGGTCATGACGTTGGTCCGGATCGACGGACGCTGGGGGTTGTCGGCCTTCTGATTGACGACGGGGCGGTCGTGGCCCGTAGGTAGGGGGAAGCCCACGCCCCCCGGAGCCCGCCATGTACCGCACCTGCATGTTCTGCACGAAGTCCCTCGGCGCCAACGAGGTGGTGGAGGCGTTTCCCGTGGGACGCCGTCTCGCCTTCGACGCTCACCGGGGCCGGCTCTGGGTGGTGTGCCGCCACTGCGAGCGCTGGAACCTGAGCCCCCTGGAGGAGCGGTGGGAAGCGGTGGAGTCGTTGGAGCGGCTCTTCTCCGAGACCCGGCTCCGGGTGTCCACCGACAACATCGGCCTGGCCCGCCACAAGGAGGGGCTGGAGCTGGTGCGCATCGGCCGACCCCAGCGCCCCGAATTCGCCGCCTGGCGCTACGGCGACCAGTTCGGCCGGCGCCGGAAGAAGGCGCTGATCGTCGGAGGCGTGGGGATCGCGGCCATCGTCGGCGTGACCTTCGCCGGGGCCGCGGTGGTGGGGGGCTCGGGCATGGGCGGCTACTGGATGTGGCAGATGTTCGAGGGCATCCGCCAGAACCGCACCCAGGCCCGTCTGCACGTGGACGGCGGGGGCGTGATCAAACTCAACGGCCAGGACCTCAAGCAGGTGCGGGTGCGCCCGGCCCCGGAGAGCGACGGATTCCGGTTGGTGGTGAAGAAGAAGCGCCGCGAGTGGGAGTTCGACGGACCCCAGGCGCTGCACTTCGCCGGCCAGATCGTCCCGGCCATCAACCGGGACGGGGGCAAGCAGCGCACCGTGGAAGACGCCGTGCGCCAGATCGAGCACCACGGCCATCCCGACGACTTCCTGGCCGACCTCTCCCGGGGCGACCGGTTCCGGAGCAAGAAGGGCGTGCCCGGCTACATCAACAAGATGCCCGCCCCCACGAAGCTGGCCCTGGAGATGGCCCTCCACGAAGAGGAGGAGAGCCGGGCCCTGGAGGGCGAGCTGTGGCGGCTGGAGCGGGCGTGGGAAGAGGCCGAGGAGATCGCCGCCATCAGCGACGATCTGCTGCTGCCCGAGGGCGCGACCGAGTTCGTGGAGCGGAACCGGGAGGGGTGAGGGTCAGGAGTCCCGCAGCACGTCCTGGGGGGACCCCCCGGCCGCGCGCCACGCCGGGAGGAGGGTGGCGGTGAGGCCCACGGCCGCCATGAGCAGGGCCACCAGGGCCAGAGCCCCCGCGTCCACCGAGGGCGCCGCCGTGAGGTTCACGCCCTCGGCCTCCCCCATGCTCGACACCATGCCCCCCAGGCTCCGGACCAGGAGCCAGGCCAGCCCCAGGCCCACGGCCAGAGACGCGGACATCATTCCCACCACGTCCCGGGAGAGGGTCCGGAGCACCGTGCCCCGGCGGGCGCCCAGCGCCGTGCGGATGCCGATCTCCCGCCGCCGCCGGGACACGGCGAAGGCCATGACGGCGTAGAGGCCGAGACTCGCCAGGACCAGTCCCAACACACCCAGGGCCCCCACCAGGGCCACCACCGAACGCTGGGCGGCCATGTCGGCGGCGAGGCGGCCGCGCAGGGTGGCGGCTTCCACGATGGGCACGGCCGGATCGAGCTCCCGTACGGCCTGGCGGAGGGGGCCCACCAGGGCCGCCGGGTCGCCGGAGGTGCGCACCACCACGGTGGAGAGGGGCGCCGTGCCCTGGGCCCGGGCCCGGTAGACCAGGGGTTCGGGGGCGTCCTGGAGCGAGAGGCGCACGTCGGCCACGACGCCCACCACCTCGAAGGTCGGGGCGCCGGGGTCGGCGGACAGCCGCAGGCGGCGGCCCAGGGGCTCGGCGTCGCCGAAGTAGCGCCGGACGAACCGTTCGTTGACCACCACCACCGGGGGCGCGTCAGCGCCGTCGGCGTCGGCGAATCCCCGGCCCCGCACCAGGGGAATGCCCAGCACCCGGAAGTCGTCGGGCCCCGCCCAGACCCAGGGCAGGTAGAGGGACTCGCCCTCCACGGGCTCGTAGCCGTCGATGATGGCGGCCGATCCGCCGTGGGTGCCGGGAGGCGGCGCCACCAGCGAGGTGGCCGCCTCCACCCCGGGAAGGGCCGCGACCCGTGCCACCAGCCGGTCGTGGAGGGCCTGGAGTTCGTCGCCCCCGTAGCCCGCGAACGCCCCATCGGTCTCGACGAAGGCCAGAGCGTCGACGTCGAAGCCCAGGCTCCGGTCCTGCGACGCCAGGAACGCCCGCACGTAGACGCCTTCCACCCCCAACAACACGCACGACAGCACGATCTGGGCGCCCACCAGGGCATGCTTCAGCCCGAACCGCCGGCCGCCCGCCGACCCGTCGCCGCCGCCGCGGAGGGCGGGGGCCGGCGCGCCCCGGGTCGCGCGCAGGGCGGGCACCAGGCCGAAGGCCACGCCCGTGACCAGGGAGAGGGCCACGGTCAGCCCCAGCACCCGGAGGTCCAGTCCGCCGCGCAGGTCCACCGGGAGATCGAGACGTGCCGCCACACCCAGCGTCCAGTGGGCCAGGAGCGCCCCCGCCGCGCCCCCGAGGGCCGCCAGGACCGTGCTCTCCACCACCAGGAGTCCCACGACCCGCGAACGCGAGGCCCCCAGGGCCAGGCGCACCGACACCTCCTTGCCCCGCTCCAGGCCCCGGACCAGGAGCCAGGTGGCGAGGTTGGTGCAGACGATGGCCAGGAGCATGGCCACCACCACCAGGAGGAGGGAGGCGCCGGCGTTGACCATGCGGTCGAGCTGGGGGTGGACCAGCACGTCCTGGGCCGGGATCACCGAGATGCCCCGGCCGGGGTCGGCCTCGGGGTACTCGTCCGCCAGGTGGGTGCCCAGGGCCGTCATGGCGGCCTGGGCCTGGGTGGGCGTGACCCCCTCCCGGAGGCGGGCCCGGACCATGAATTCGTTCCCCTGCCGTCGCTCCAGGAGGCCCTCGTCGCCCAGGATCCGTCCCGCCGCCGACACGGGCACCCAGAAGTCGGTGACCAGTCCCGAATGCAGGCTGCTGCTGTACCCCTCGGGCGCGACCCCCACCACCGTCGCGGGTGCGCCGGCGATGCGGATCGTGGCGCCCAGCACCGACGGATCGCCGTCGAAGCGGCTCGTCCAGGTGTGGTGGTTGAGCACCACCACCGGCTCGGCACCGGGCCGCGCCTCCTCGGCGCCGAACCAGCGTCCCAGGGCCGGGCTCAGTCCGTGGACCTCGCCGTAGCCGGGGGCCGCGAACTCCACGAGTCCCTCGGCGAGTCCCCCCTCCCCCTGATACCGGACGGGCAGGGGCCAGGTGAAGGCCGTCACCCCCGAGAAGATGTCGGTGTAGCCCGCCATGTCCCGGTAGGCCGGATAGGAGCTTCCCACCGGCTCGGCCGCCCGGCCCTGGTTCTGGTAGAGGTTGACCAGCTCCTCGGGGTGTTCGTAGGCCAGGGGCCTGAACAGGGTGCGGTCGACGACGCTGAACGTCACGGCGTTGGCGCCGATGCCCAGGGCCAGCACCAGGAGAGCCGGGACGGTGAAGGGCCAGTCCCGCACGAGCCTCCGCACGGCGTGGCGAACGTCGAGCATCATGCCTCCCGGGGGCCGGCGCGTTCCCGCGGTAACGCGGGGCGCCGACTCGATGGAATGGGAACCTGCGCCGAACCCGACGGGTCCCGGCCGCCCGTGGTTTCCGACGCCGCACTCACCCGCACACGCCGCCGGTCCGCATCTCCGGCACCGGCAGCGAGTCGGAGCGGGCCATGAGGGTCCGGAAGTACGACCGGGTGTAGACCCGGACCATGAACATCCGGCCGGGACCCGGGAACTCCAGCAGCTCCACCCGTTGGAGCTCCCGGGCCGCCAGGGTCTGGAGCCAGAAGGTGCGCTCGCTCCGGTCCCAGATCTCCCGCTCGTCCAGGAAGAAGCAGCCCACCCGCTCCAGCACGTGGCGTGGGTAGTTCATCTCCATGACCGACTGGAGCGTGCCCGCGTCGAAGTGGGACTGCATGTCACGGCGGTCCACCACGGCGCCGAAGTCGTAGAGGTGGTCGCCGGCCCTCGCCGCCAGCCGCCGGTTCTGCCCCTGGATCATGGCGTCCACCAGGGGATCGGGGGTCACGGCCACCACGTGGCGCTCCTCGTCTTCGGGGAGGGGCACGAAGCTGGTGTCCACGGGCAGGTATCCGAACGCCTGCACCACCAGCCGGAGTCGGGCGCCCTCCACCACGTCGTCGAGGTCGAAGCGGCCGTGGGTGTCGGTGACGACGGAGTGGCCCTGGTCGGAGAGCACCACGGCGTCGCCGATGTTCACGCCCAGCTCCGGGTCCCGCACCCGCCCGTCGGCGTTCATCAGGGTCGGGGTGACCACCAGCGCCTCGAGCTCCATGGGCCGGGGGTCCAGGGGAAGGAACAGCCGGGTGTCGCCGTCCACCGTGACCGTGGCCGACGACGACACGTAGCCGAAGGCCTCCACCGTGACGGTCCAACGTCCGGCGGGCACCTCGTGGAGCACGAAGGTGCCGTCGTCGCCGGTGACCACGGTGGGGCGACCCTCCAGGACGATGAAGGCGTTGCCGATGCCCCGGCCGAGCCCCGCGTCGTAGACCCGGCCCTCCACGGTGTAGACGGTCTGGGCGGCGCCCCTGCCCGGAAGAACCGGAAGCATCAGGAGCGCCGCCACCCACCGCCGGGCGTTCACACTACGGGACGATGGTCCCGAAGCGGATGCCCGAGCGCACCTCGAGGCCGTCCACGAAGCTGTCGGGACCGATGATGCCCGGCAGCCCGTCCCATCCGTTGGCGTTCACCACCCAGGTGGCCGAGACGCCGGCCTGGGGTCCCCAGAGATCCAACCACCCGGCCACGCTGCTGAAGTCGGGGAAGGTGATGTCCAGATCCGACGCGGCGCCCAGCCAATCGTCGGTGAGCCACATGGAGACGTCGCGGGTGGGCTGGCCGAACGACATGAGCACGTGGCCCATGTACTCGGCCTGACGGGCGTACTGAATCCGGAACCGGGCGTAGGGCGCCGTGGTGGGGGCCGTCACCGTCACGGTCCCCAGGAACGGTCCCAGCGTGAGGTTCTGATCCGCCACGGTGGAGAAGTACTTCACGGTGGCCCGGCTCCGGGTCGGATCCGAGACCGACGCCACGGCCGTCACGGCCACGGACATGAGGTCGCCGGCCCGGAGGCGGCCCTGGGGTACGACGGGCACACTCCACGTGGGACCCCCGGTGGGCAGTGCCCCCGTGATGATGCTGGCCCCCATGGTGGGGGTCAGGAGCGACGCCGCGGTGGCGGCCACGTCGGTGCCCAGGTTCGAGGCCGAGACGTTGATGGTGGTGGGGGCGAAGGCGTCGGGGCCCGTGAAGTCCACGGTGACCGACCCGCCGGGGCCGGGATCCACGTCGCGCTGGAAGAACATGGTCTGGAGGGTGGGCACGCCCCCCGAGGCGTCCACGAGGGACGCGAAGAAGTCGGTGGCGCCCGCCACCACCCGATCGAAGGTGAAGGTCGTGCCGGTGCCGCCCACCAGCGTCGTGGCGTCCTGGCTCAGGGTGATGTTGGCCAACTGCCCGAGGCCGAGTCCCACCACCGTTCCGTTCACGGTCTGGTACGAGGGGCAGGTGCCGATGTACAGCGACGCTTCGGCCCGGCCCAGGTACCACACGGTGGTCTCGAACTCGCCGCCGCCCGCGTCCCAGACGGCGGCCACACCGACCCGGTCCGACGTCACCGTGAACGAGAACTGGCCGCCCACGCCCACCACCTGGGTCCAGTCGCCGTCGCCGTCCTTCACGGCGAGCCAGATGGGCACGTCGTCGCAGAAGCCCCAGGTGAAGTCCGATCCCGCCGGGGCCGCCGTCACCGTGAGGTCGAGGGTGGTCGCGGCGTCGGCCACACCGCTGGCCGACCCGGTGAAGGTGATGGAGTACGACCCCGGCGCCACGCCGCTGTCCACCGACACCCCCACGGCGGCGTCGTCGCCGGCGATGGCCGAGGCGAGCCCGGTCACCGTCACGCCCGAGGGCGCGGCGGCGCCCACCTGCACGGCGCCGGTGAAGGGGGCGGTGCGGGCCACCGAGAGGGTGGTCTGGCCCGACGAGCCCTGCTGGATCGTCAGCGCCGCGGGAGCGGTGGACAACGAGAAGCCGCCGGTAGGAGCCGGCGTGATCTGGAGGCCCACGCTGGCCGTGGCCGCAGCCACGCCCGATGCCGTCGCCCGGATGGTCGCCGTGGCCGAGCCCACCGTGGCGCCGGCGGCGGCGGCGATGGAGACGGTGCCCGACGAGGCCCCGGCGCCGATGGATCCTCCGGTGGCCGTCACGCCCGACGGAAGGCCCTCCACGGCGAGGTTCACGGCGCCGCTGAAGCCGCCGGCCCGGGTCAGGTTGACCGTCACGGTGCCGTCGGCCCCCTGCTGGAGCGTGAGGACCGTCGACCCCAGGGTGATGGAGATGGACGGGGTGTCGCCTCCCCCGTCGCCGGGGTCGGAGGGGCTGTCGCTGGAGCAGGCCGCGGCGAGAGCCGCCACGACGGCGATGCCCACGGCGGCGGGACGGCGGAGGACGGCGAACGAAGGTCGGGCCACGGTGGGAAGACTCCGGATGGGTGGGTCGGTCCGAGCCTCCAAGGTGCGATCCGCCGCCGGGACGGAGCAAGGCGTATGCGCCGAACCGGCGATCAGCCGCGGCAGAGCCCGTCCACCACCTCCAGGGGCGTGCGCCAGAGGTCGCCCGGGGGCCGGATCGAATCGGCCACCGCACCCACCACGCCGGGCCGCTCGCTGGTGAAGTAGAAGTGGTCCGGGCCGAAGGCCGGGGCGAAGTCGGCCCAGGGCGAATTCACCGGCTCGGGCAGGCGCTGCGGGGCGCCCCAGCCCGTAGCGGTCCGGCACGCCACCCAGAGGTCCGGGTCGCCGGCGTCGCTGCGGCGCACGAATACCAGGAGGGAGCCGTCCCGGCGGATCGCCGGGTTCGATGCCGGGTCCTCGCCGCCGAGGTCGAGCACCACCGGGTCGCTCCACCCCGCCCCCGACCGTCGACTCGACCAGACTCGCCGGGTGCCTCCCCGGGTCGACCCCACCACCAGCAGACCGTCGTCGGTGACGGAGTTGAAGGCCTCGCTGGAGTCGCTGCGCACGGGGCGGGGGAGGGGGCGGGGCGCAGCGGGCCAGGCCCCGTCGGTGCGGGTGAGGGTGAAGAGGTTGAAGTCGCCGGGGGGCGCCGAATCCAGCGGTGCGCCGGACGACACCCAGAGCGTGCGCCCATCCGACGACACGAAAGGATCCACGGCGCCCCACCCCACGGTGGGGCCGAAGGGTTCGGCCGGGGCCCACCCGTCGCCGTCCCGCACCGCGGTCCACAGCTCCAGCCGCGACCGGTCCGGCGGCGTACGATTGAAGAAGACGGTGTCGCCCGAGGGGGAGAACGCCACGGCGAACTCGGGATCGGGCGACGACACCACGCCGGGGGCGAAGAGCTCCACCGTGGGGGCGTCCCCCGGGTCGGCACCGCACGCCCCCACCCCGGCGGCCACCGCCCCCAACGCCCCCACCGCCGTTCCCGCCTTCCATCCTCGCCCCGCTCGCCGCATCCGCCCCTCCCGAAAGGTGTCGGGGCCCCACCGCCGCGGCGTCCGCCCCCTCGCCGCGGTACTATCATCGAATTACCGGTAATGTTCCCCCGAGGGGCCTCGGTGCCCGGGGCCAAGGGTGGAATCCGCCCGCCCGCGCTTCTAGGATCAGGAGCCGCCGCCCCTCCCCCGCCGAGAGACCCTCCCGTGGCCCACAACGTGCTCGGATTCGAGCTCCAGGACTGCTCCCGGAATCCCCTCACGGGATTCTATCGGGACGGCTGTTGTCACACGGGTCGGGAAGACCGGGGCGTCCACGTGGTGTGCGTCCGGGTCACGGCCGCCTTCCTGGAATACTCCCGGTCGGTGGGCAACGATCTCAGCACGCCCCGCCCCACCCTCGGCTTCCCGGGACTCCAGCCCGGCGATCAGTGGTGCCTGTGCGCGGCCCGCTGGGCCCAGGCGTTCCGGGCCGGGGCCGCGCCTCCGGTGGTCCTGGAAGCCACCCACATGTCGGCGCTGGAATACGCCGACCTCCGGGACCTTCGGGCCCACGCCGTCTCCCCCGACACCGAGTAGTCCCCTCGTGTACGCTGCCCTGCTTCGTCTCTTCCGGGAGGCGTTCGGATCCGAGCCCGTGGAGGTCCGCGGCGTCGCCGCCGACGGATCGGCCCGCTCGTATCACCGCCTCGTCCACGCCGACGGCCGCACCGTGGTGGGGGGCGTGGGGCCCGAGCCCGAGGAGAACCGGGCCTTCTGGGCGTACTCCCGGGCGTTCCGGGGCATCGGCCTCCACGTGCCCGAGCTGTACGCCACCGACGACGAAGCCGGGGTCTGGCTCATGGAGGACCTGGGCGACACCACCCTCTTCTCGGCGCTGGACGGAGCCCGGAAGGCCGCGGGCGGCGGCTTCCCCGAGACCATGGTGGACACCTACCGACGGGTGCTGACGGCGTTGCCCGGCTTCCAGGTCGACGGGCACCGGGTGGTGGACTACGACCTGGCCTACCCCCGAGCCGCCTTCGATCGGCAGTCCATCCACTGGGACTTGAGCTACTTCAAATACCACTTCCTGAAGCTGGCCCACGTGCCCTTCCGGGAGGCGCCCCTGGAGCGGGACTTCCAGGCCCTCATGGACTTCCTGCTGGAGGCCGACACCGACTTCTTCCTGTACCGCGACTTCCAGTCCCGCAACATCATGCTCCGGGACGACGAACCGTGGTTCATCGACTATCAGGGAGGCCGCAGGGGGGCCCTCCAGTACGACGTGGCGTCCCTGCTCTACGACGCCAAGGCCGACCTCCCCGAGGCAGTGCGGGACGAGCTGCTCGAACACTATCTCGACGCCCTGGCCGAGCACACGTCGGTGGATCGGAACGAGCTCCGTGCCCGCTATCCGGGGTACGTGCTGGTGCGGATTCTCCAGGCCATGGGCGCCTACGGGTACCGGGGCTTCTTCGAACAGAAGGCCCGCTTTCTCCAGAGCGTGCCCTACGCGGCCCGCAACATCGCCGGGATCCTGGATCGGGGACTCCCCCTGGAGCTTCCCGAGCTGGAGGCCGTCTTCCGACGCATCGTGGAGCGGTGGACCGACGACGGGGGCGAGGGGGACTCCCGGGAAGGGCTCCAGGTGCAGGTGTACAGCTTCAGCTACCGCCGGGGCTACCCCGACGACGAGTCGGGCCACGGGGGCGGGTTCGTCTTCGACTGCCGGGCCCTGACCAACCCCGGGCGCCAGGCGCGCTACGAAACCCGCACGGGACTCGACGCCGACGTGGCCCGCTTCCTGGAAGATCTCCCCGAGACGGGGCGGTTCTGGGACTCGGTGCGGGCCCTGGTGGACGCCCAGGTGGATCGCTACCGGGAGCGGGATTTCACCGATCTCACCGTGGCCTTCGGGTGCACCGGCGGCCAACATCGATCGGTCTATCTGGCCGAGCGCATGGCGTCCCACCTACGGGAGCGCTACCCCGACGTCCGGGTGGGGGTGGTCCACCGGGAGTCGACCCGCTGGCCCTCGACGCCCCCGGCCTCGGGGTCGTGAGCCCGTGGACGCCATGATCCTGGCGGCCGGCTACGGCAGCCGGCTGCGCCCCCTCACGGACCACACCCCCAAGCCCCTGGTGGAGGTGGCGGGGGCCACGATCCTGGAACACGTGGCCCGCCGTCTGATCCGGGCCGGGGCCGACCGCATCATCATCAACGTGTCGCACCTGGCCGAGAAGCTCGAGGCGTTCGCCCGGGAGCGGTGGACCCTGGACGCCGAGCTCGTCCTCTCGCCCGAGCCCCACGGGCCCCTGGGCACGGGTGGGGGGCTGCAGCGTGCCGCGCCCCTGATCCGCCGGGACCGGCCGTTCCTGCTCCACGTGGGTGACGTGGTGTCGGAGCTCGACCTCGGGGCCGTGGTGGAGTCCCACGAAACCTCGGGCGCCCTGGCCACCCTGGTGGTCCACGATCGGGACGCCGCCCGCTGCCTCCTCTTCGACGACCGGGGCCTCTACGGGCGGGACAACCGCACCGAGGGGTGGAGCCGGGGGGTTCGGGATCCGGTGGGCGTGTCGCGGCGCTGGTCGTTCGCCGGGATCCACGCCCTGTCGCCCGAGATCCTGGACCGCCTGACCGAGGCTCCGCCCTTCGACATCATCGACGCGTACCTCCGCCTGGTGGCCGAGGGCGCGGTGCTCGGGTCGTACGACATGACCGGCGTGCGCTGGCTCGAGATGGGGACTCCGGAGCGCCTGGCCGCGGCCCGGGCGGTGTTGGAGAGCGAGGCGGGCTGACCCGCCCTCAGGCCCCGTCCACGAGTCGGAACAGGTGGCCGTGCTCTTCCGGGACGGGCTCCAGGAAGTCGGGAAGCCCCGACGGATCGCGCCACTCCGGGTGCCACGACTCCAGCTCCTCGTCGGTGAGAGCCACGTAGCGGGCGCCGTACTTCTCCATGTACGACCGCAGGTAGGCGTCGTCGGCGTAGGGTATGGAGAGGGAGCTTCGCAGGGTCATCTGGGTGAAGTAGTAGGGCTTGTCACCCACCACCACGGGCCCGTCCCCCTCGGCCAGGGCGTCCACCGAGCGGTAGAAGGCCTCGTGCTCCAGCAACTCGGTGTTGGGTGAGAAGAGGGAGACCGTGCTCCGCACCGTGGGGACCAGGAGCGCCACGGCCGTCCCTGCTGCCAGCACCGCCGGTCCCGCCGACGGCCAGCGGCTGCGGCGCAGTCGCCCCGCGAGATCCACGAAGCCGGCGCAGCAGATCACGGCGAACAGGATCGCCAGGATCGAGAAGTACCGGGTCTCGTAGGTCAGGGAACGAATGGCCCAGATGGCCGTGTGGGTGGCCCCCAGCACGGCGAAGACCATGAGGGCCCACCGGTGCTTCCGCCACAGCACCAGGACGCCGGCGCCCCCGAGGACGGCCAGGACCAGGGCCACGAACGGACTCAACACCGCCCAGTCCGACAGGGTGTGGAGGATCACCCGGGGCACGCCCTCCAGGGTGTGGAGGGTGAATCCCACGGGATCGCCGGTGACGGCGCTCCCGAGTCCCTCGGGGACGATGGGGGAGTGCCAGTACTGCCAGACCGTGATGCCCCGCACCTTGATGGCCAGATAGTCCTGGACCAGGTAGTAGGAGGAATCGCTCCGCATGGGGTTGCCCCAGACCGACCACTGGTGCACCAGCCAGGGCGAGGCCGCCACCGCCGCCGCCGCGCCCACCACCACCAGGCGCTTCACGGCGTCCAGGAGGCCGTGGCGAACCCAGAGGGCCAGGCCCAGCGCCGGGAGGATCAGGATCGCATCCCCCCGGGAGAGCCACGCCAGGCCGAAGAAGAGGCCGGCCCATGCGGCGGAAAACCGCACCTCGCTCAACGCCGCCGCGAAGCAGAGCGTGGCGAAGAGCATGGTCAGGGCGTTGGTGCCGTAGATGAAGGTGAGGCTGCCCACGGGCTGGAACAGCGACACCACCAGGCCCACCGCCAGGGCCGGCGCCCACGCCACCGCGAACGCCCGCAGCAGCCAGGCTACGGCGAAGACCAGGGCCACACCGCCCGCGGCGTTGATCAGGTAACCCGCGGTGGTCACGTCCAACCCGGTCCGGGCCAGGGTGGCCGTGAGGAACGAGAAGAGGGGCTGGGCGTTGTGGTACGGAATGGGGAGGGTGTCGGGGTCGAGGAAGACGAGCCAGTGGGCGTCGTTCACGAACCCGTTTCCCAGGAGCACGTTGCGGGCGACGATCCAGAGGTACGAGGGATCGTGCCCGAAGGCGTTGTCGCGGTCGGTCTGGAAGAAGGCGGCGACGATGCGAACGACCCCCAGAACGGCGATGAGGGCCAGCGTGGGCCGCAGCCGCAGCCGGGTGGTGTCGTTCGCGTTCATGGCCCCAAGATCGTCGGGAATCGGGGCGACCTTGAGCCCTGGGGTCACCCCCGGGGGACGGCGCCCCCGGGGGTGACGGGGTTCAGCCGCCCGCCTGCACCAACGTCATGATGGCGGCCGGGGGCTCGATGAGCGAGAGGTCCACGTTGCCCGTCTCGATGTTCACCAGGGTCATGACCTGCTGCTGGCCCATGGCCTCCTGCTGGATCACGGTGGGGTAGAGCAGGTCGCCGAACTGCTCGTAGTTCAGCAGTCGCGACACCACGGGCACCTCGCCCATGGGGCTCTCCTGGGTCGCCGTCACGGCGAGCACCAGCCCCGAGTCCTTGGAGTAGCACTCGGTGGTCTCCCGGCCGCTGGTCCAGGTGTACTGCACCTCCCAGCACTCCTCGCCGTCGAAGGCGTTTTCGCCCACGGTCTCGAAGCTCTCGAAGAGGGCCGGGTCCCGGACCTGGTACCGGGGGTCGGACTGCTCCCGCATGGCGGCGAGCTCGCCGCCGTCCAGCAGGCGCGGGCCCTGCATGGGATCCATGGACCACCCCACCTCACCGGTGAAGCCCGAGAGCATCTCGCCCATGCCCGGGATCGTGACCTTCATGGCCATGGCACCGTCGGGGCGATTCACGGTGACGAGTTCGCCCGACACGCCCATGGCGGGCATCTCGAAGGTGCCCGTGGCCCGGGTGGCAATGGAGGCGGTGGCGGCGGCCCGCCCGCCGATGGCCTCGACGTAGCGGTCGATGAGGTCCTGGGCCGGGGGCAGGTCCTGGCCCGCGGCGGCGGCGGGAAGCACGGCCGCCAGGGCCACGGCGAAGGCGCCGAGGCGGGTGGCGCGAGAGGTCGGATTCATGGAGGACTCCGTTTCGGAGGGATCGTTCGGGAATCGGTGGAGACGACAGCGGTCTCGTGAAGTGTCGGTCAGTTTCCGCCGGAGGCCCAGCGTACGGCGGCCTCCCGGGCGGCGTCGCGGCCGGCGAGGAGTTCCTCGCGGCGCAGGGGCAGGACTTCGTCGGGGGCGACCCCCCGACCCTCGATCCGTTGCCCCTCCGGATCGGTGAGATTGGAAATCACGTGGTAGAGCACGTCCTGGCTCGGCAGCCGGATGGTCATGGCGGGAAGGGCGTAGCCCGGTGTGGGGGTGCCGAAGAGGCGCGCCCGGCCCGTGGCCTTGAGGCCCGCGGCGAAGAGCTCCGACGTGCTCATGCTCATCTCGTCGACCAGGAGGGCGAGGCGGCCCTCGAAGGCGTCTCGGAGTCGGCCCTCGGTGTCCACGCCCCGGGGCATGGCCACGAACCGGATCTCGCCGGCCCGGGACTGGATGACCCCCAGGTCGGCGCGCTCGGAGAAGAACGACCCCGCCGTGGACATGACCATGCCCCCCACGCCGCCGGTGTTGCCCCGGAGGTCCACCACCACGCCGGCGCAGTCGGCGGCATGGTCCACGGCCTCGTTGAACTCGGCCACCAGGGGAACCATCCAGACGTTGAAGGCGATGACGCCCACGCACCCGTCGTCGGTGGTCACCCGCTCGAACGAGAGGTAGGCGGCCATGGCGGGCAATTGTCCGAACTTCACGAACTCCCCCCGCACCGGCGTGCGGCGGAGGGTCACGGTGCGGGTGTCGCCGTCGCCGTCCCGGATCCGGAGGGCGACCTCGGTGCCCACCCCCCCCTGGAGCAGGGAACGGGCCCCCACCAGGGTCTCGATCTCCAGCCCCTTCCGGGCCGTGGGCGTCTCGGCCTCGGCGATCACCTCCCGCCACCGATCGAGCTCGCGGTCGCCCACGGCTTCCACGACCCAGCCGGGCTGGACGCCCGCCGCCGCGGCAGCGCCCCCGTCCTGGACCCGGAACACCGTCATCTCGCCGTCCACCCAGCGCAGCTCGAGCCCCGCGTCGCCGGGGCCGGCGTCGCCGTCCTCGCCGTCGTCGGTGTCGCCCACGTCGATCTGATCGACGCTCTCTTCCGGGAGAATGGCGAAGTGGCTCTCCCCCAGCCGCGAGAGCATGTCCCGGAGCACGGAGCGGAGTTCGCCCCGGGTCTCGACCTCGGCGGCGGCGGGCCGCAGCTCGTCGCGGATGCCGGGCCAGTCGAGCCCCCGGAAATCGGGGTCGTAGTAGCTGGAGTTGATGCGGCTCCACGCCGAATCGAAGGTGGCCAGGGCCAACTCCCGGCTCATGGGCTCGCCGTCGAGGGACGGAGTCTCCGGTTCGGACGGGGCCGCCGAGGCCGACGGGCCGGGACCGCCGGCACAGGCGGAGAGGGCCAGGGCGACCGGGAGGGCCGCGACCCAGGAGAGGCCGCGAGGGAGGGTTGGACGGGTCATGACACGGGAGCGGGGGGACGAAGCGTACGCCGAGATGATACCACCGCTACGGGGGGAGTTCCCCGTTTCTTCAGGGGAGGCGGGAATCGCCCTGGCGCAGCGCAGCCGATCCGCATCATCATGGGACCCATGCGCTCCTTCTTCGCCCGCCCCGGCCTCGTGGTGTTCGCACCCCTCCTCCTCGCCACCGGCTGCGGGGCCGGGGCGGGGGACGCTGGGGGAACGGTGGTGGACAGCGCCGGGGTGGCCGTGGTGACGACGTCGTCGGACGCCGGGAACCTCCCACGCTGGCAGGTGGGCGAGTCCCTCCTGACCGTGGGGACCGAAGACACGCCGCTGGTCCGGGTGGTAGGCGCCGCCCGCACGCCCGACGGGGGCGTCGCCGTGGGAACGGCGGACACCCACGAGATCCTGTGGTTCGATGCCCGGGGCGCCCTGACGGCTCGGGCCGGCGGCGAAGGGGGCGGGCCCGAGGAGTATCAGTGGCTCCAGACGGTCATCGGGCTGCCGGGAGACACGGTGGCGGCTTTCGACCTGATGTCCGGGAGGGCGAATCTCCACGGCTCCGACGGCAGCATCCTCCGCACATACAGCATCGAGGCTCCGAGCCGGGGATTCGGGCGTCAGCCGCCCTTCGCCCGCCTCGACGACGGGACCTTCGTGGTGCGAACCGAACACACCGACGACCCCTATCCCGGCCACCAGGCCTACACGGTGCACCTCGTGCGCCGGGCCGACGGACAGACCCTGGACACCCTCGCCTCGGTCCCGGGGAGGGAGGGCTACACCGTCGCCTGCGGCCCCGACGACTCGGCGGTCTGCACCGTGGGGATCGCGTACGGGCCCGCCACGTCGGTGGCCGCCCGGGGCTCCCGGGTGGCGGTGAGCGGGCGGGGCGACGAGATCCGGGTCCTGGACGACGGCGTCCTCACCCGGATCCTCCGCCTCGGCGAGCCCGCGGTGGCGGTGGGCCCTGACGAGGTTCAGGCGTACGTGGACAGCCTGGCGGCGTCGGCCGAGGCGGCGGGGTTCGACCCGGCCCGGGTCCGGCTGCTCCGGGAGCGCCAGAGCGGGGCCCCCAGCGGAACCCGGATGCCCCGCTTCGTCGACCTGGCCATCGATGGCGCAGGCCGCATCTGGGCCGCCCGGGGCGACGTCGCCGGCCCCCGCTGGGACGTCTTCTCGGCCGAGGGATTCCGCGTCGCCACCGTGGCCCTGCCGCCCCGATCCCGGATCCACCAGATCGACGACGATCGGATCCTCATCTCCCGGACCGACGCCCTGGACGTGGAGACCGTGGAACTGCGGCCCATCATCCGGTAGCGGGCACCGGGGATCGGGGCCATTGTCCCCCATGCGATTCCCCACCGTGTTCGTCGTCCTGCTCTGGACGACCGCCGCCTGCCGAGAGGCTCCCCCGGCCGCCGACGTCTCCGGGCGTTCGACCGTGATCGATGCGTCCCGCGTGACCGTGGTGGGCACCAGCGAGTCCCTCGCCTCGGTGCGGGACCTGAGCGTGATGGAAGACGGGTCGATCTGGGTGCTGAACTCCACCTCTCCCTTCTTCCTGCATTTCGCGCCCGACGGGACGGTGCTCGCGGCCTACGGCACCGAGGGCGGGGGGCCCGAGGAGTTCGGGTCGCCCGTGGGGTTCGTGGACGGTGGAGTTCAGGGCGAGGCCTGGACCTTCGATTCCCGGCGCCATCTCCTGGTCGCTCTGGCCGGGCCGGAAGCGCCCCGGCGGGAGGTGGCGATTCCCCGCATCGCGGTCCCCCCGGGCAGCATCGTGTCGGGGGGCGACCTGCTGGACCCCACCATCCGGGTCGGCCGGCTGGGCGACGAAATCGTGCTTCCCCGCTCCGGCGCTGCGTTCGAACCCGGCCGCCTGGTCGAGTTCCGGCTCTCGGTCCTGGGCGCCGACCTGGTGGCGCTGGATCCGGCCACCGGAACGACCCGCGTCGTCGTCTCCCTCGCCGAGGCGCTGGACGATCCCGCCGGGGACTTCGAGCCCGTGGTGAGCGGGTTTCCCCTCTGGTTCCGACTCTGGTCGGTCTGCGGCGACGGGATCGCCGTCTACGACCGGGGCGCCCATCGGGTGCGGCGATTCGGGTCCGACGGCGCGGAGGCGACGAGCCTCGCCCCTCCCCCGGTGCCCTTCGAGGACGCCACGCCCCTCCAGTTCGCTCGGGCGGTCTTCCCCCTGCGGATGGCGGAGGTCACCGGGGGCGTGGACGGCACCCTCACCGCCGCCGACAGTGTGCGGCTCCTGAACCAGATGGCCGGAGCCCTGAGCGCGTCCCCTGCCGAGCTGGGGGCCTATCTCCCCCGGTACGTGGATCTGCGGTGCGACGACGGGGGCGCGGTCTGGCTGCGCCCTCTCGATCTCGACGGAGGCGCCCTCGAGGGGGCGCGGACCTGGATCGCCCTGGATCCCGACGGCAGCCGGACCGAGGTGACTTTCCCGGAGCGGTTCGACCCGTTCGTGTTTTCGGGCGACCGGGTGTGGGGGGTGCAGCGCGACGCCCTGGATGTGGCCTCGCCTGCCTGGGTCGACCTGCCGCCCGCAGGCCCCTGACCCGCCATCGGCGCCCCCTGCTACAACCCCAGTTCCTCCCGAAGCCGATCCCAGTGCCGTGGCCCGATCGCGTGGCGGTGGTACTCGCCCCCGATCTTCATCGACATCCGCAGCTCGCGTTCGCCGATGTGGTCTCCGTACGGGAGCATCGACGCCATGTCGTAGAAGGGGGCCAGCCGGACCTGTCCCTCGGGTTCGATGAGAAGGGACAGGTTCTTGCCGTGCCCGTCGGTGCAGGCGTACTCGACCGAGAAGCGCAGCCATCGATGGACCGCCCGCACGTCCTCTTCCGGACGCACCGAGTAGTCTCGCAGGACCCGCGCGACCTCGGCGGGCGAAGGACCCCCCTCGTTCTGGTACTTGCGGTCCGGTGGGACCCCGAGGGCCTGACAGAAGTCCTCCTGATGGACTCGCGCGAGTGTACCGTCCGCCCGTCGACGTCGGTCATATCGTTCCACCACGAGGGCTCGGCGTTCTCCCCACTCCACGATCTCGGCCGGTGCAGTCGTGAGCCCGGCATCCCGGGCGGCGCGCAGGGTATCGCGCTCATTCTCGAGGATTCCGGGCAGTCCGGGGATCGCCGGCTTCACGATGTGGCTCGTGGGGATCCGGCCCTGGGGGATCCCCCACCGGCCATCCTCCCCGCGCAGCAGGGCGAACTTCGCCTGCGCTCCGGCCAGGCTGAAGTAGCCCCGGTGTCGTGGGGGGTACCATCGGGAGCGGTCCGCTTCGATCTCGGCGACTCGTTCTTCCAGTGCCGACTCGGCGAGCCAGTCGATGCGGTCGTCGTCTCCGAGCGTGGCGGCGTCCAGCCGGTCCTCCCGCACGAAGCGACACGCGCCGGGGCAATCCTCTCCGACGTGTGCGAGGAGTGCGAAGGCATTGTTGCCGGAGACCCCGAAGTCTCGGCCCCACCGGCGGCGGACCTCGGGGTCGTCCGGAAGTAGCCCCTGCAGGAAGGGGCGGAGCGCGTCGTCGCCATGCTCGGGGAGTACGAGGGGCATGCGGGTCGAGAGCGGGTAGGCTCGGGGGTTCCGACGCCACCCCTCGTCGTAGATCAGCCGAACTCGGCCGTTCTGCTGCTCGATCCGTCCCCCGTAGTCGTCTCCGAAGAGAAGGTGCAGGACCTCAGCCATCGGCCGGCTCCGAAACCGGGGCCACGTCGGTGCGCAGCCGAAGGACCCGGAGCAGCCGCATGACCCGGTCCAACTCCGCCGTCCCCTTCCCCTGCTCGACCTGGATGAGCCATTGACGGGACATGCCCGCGCGCCGACTGACCTCGACCTGGGTGAGGCCGAGTTCCTGGCGCCGGTTGCGGATCAGAAGCCCGAGGTCGCGGGAGTTGGAGACGATCATGGAATGTAAGCGAACGATGACATTGAGTCTCGTGTCCACGTTCGCGTACATCGGGAGAAATGTCAATGAACGCTGACGCCGAGGCAGTCATGGCACCCAGGGATCGGGACGAGTCGGTCGATTCAGTCCGCGACGTCCCCTCCGCGACGGCGATGCCACCAGGGGAGCACGAGCAAGTACACGCCGCTGGCCATCAGGAGCAGGAGGGGCGGCAGGGGCAGGTAGTACAGCATGCTCTCCTCGCTCCGGCCGGTGAAGGCGGCCCAGGCGGCGAAACCGACGGCAATGAGAAACACCATCGAGACCCATCGGTGCGCCTGTCGAACGAATCGATTCCAGCTCATGGGGACTCCTCTTCGGGCAGGCGTGCGAGCAGCTGCTCGAGGGCGTCGAAGAACTCCGGCCAACCGGCGCGAGCGCCACCGTAGGCCTGCTTCTGATCGTGGCGGAAGCCTTCCTGCTCCATCCGGAGGCGAGTGCCCCCCTCGGTGGGGATGAGGGTGAAGGTGACGACACTCTTGAGGGCGAACGCCGCCTGATCGGATTCGAAGTTCCAGCTGTAGGCCAGTCGGTGGTGTGGTTCGACCGCCAGGACTTCGCAGTCGAGATCTCCGCCCCACTCGCCGTTCAGGGTGAATGTGTGGCCGACCTCTGGGCGGAAGTCGTTCTTCATCAGCCATGCGGCGACCAGGTCGGGGTCGGTGAGGGCCCGCCACAGCTTTTCCGGGGGGTGGTCGAACTCGCGTTCGACCACTACGGCGCGTGTTCCAGCGTCGGTCATGGGTCCATCCTGTCGAGCAGGTGTTCGAGGTCGTCGAACCGCGCCTCCCAGAACTCCCGCATCTCCCGTGTCCAGTCGGCGAGCGGCTCGAGTGCTCGCAGGTTGGCGCTGTAGACGGTGACACGACCGTCACGCACCCCCTCGACGAGGCCCGCCTCGCGGAGCACTCGCAGGTGCTTGGAGACCGCGGGCTGAGACACGCCGGCCTGGGCCGTGAGGGCGGTCACCGTCTGGCCACCGGCGCGACAGAGCCGCTCGAACAGCGCGCGGCGCGTGGGATCGGCGAGGGTGCGAAAGAGGGTGTCCGGGTTCGGCACGATTCATAACTCCTTGGTTATGAAAGAGACATAACCGTGCGGTTATGAATTGACAACCTCGGTCGGGCTGCTCGGGCGTCGGCCGAGTCCCGGCGGGCGGTACACCGGCGAGGGGAGTCGGTCGTCAGGCCCGGGTCGAGCGCCCGCCCTCACCGCCTGCCGGATCCACGTCGGCGCCCAGCCCCGAACACAGCCGCAGCAGATCGGCGAAGACGCCCGCCGCCGTCACCGCGGGACCGGCGCCAGGACCCCGGACCACCAGGGCGTTGTCGGCGTATCGATCGGAGACGAAGCGCACCACGTTGTCGGTGAGGTCCATGGAGGCGAAGGGATGCTCGGCCGGCAGCGCCTCGATGCGGGCGGCGGCCCGTCCCTCGGCGTCGACCCGGCCCACGAACCGGAGCACCCGGCCCTGACTCGCCGCGTTGGCGCGGCGGCGTTCCATGGCCTCGTCGACGCGACCGAGTCCCTGGAGGAACCCGTCCACGTCGACCCCTTCGAGTTCGGACGGCACAAGGGACTCCACCTCCACGTCCTGGAGTTGGAGATCCAGTCCCATCTCCCGCCCCAGGATCACCAGCTTCCGGGCCACGTCGGTGCCCGACAGGTCGTCCCGGGGATCGGGCTCGGTGAAGCCCTTTTTCCGGGCCTCGGCCACCAGGGCCGAGAAGGGTCGGGAGCCGTCGAAGACGTTGAACAGATAGGCCAGGGTGCCCGAGAGGATGCCCTCTACGAAGTGCACCCGATCGCCGGTGGTGCGCAGGTCCCGGAGCGTCGTCAGGATGGGGAGCCCGGCCCCCACCGTGGACTCCTGGAGGAACCGGGCGCCCCCCGACCGCCGGCGTCGGTGCATGTCGTGGTACGCCTTCAGGGGGGCGGCGCCGGCGAGCTTGTTGGCGGTGATGACGTGGATGCCCCGCTCCATCCAGGCGCCGTACCGTTCGGCGGGGGCCGACGCCGCGGAGCAGTCGATGATCACGGCGTGGGGCAGGTGGTCGGCGCGGATGTGGCGCGCGAAGGCGTCGAGGTCGGCGGGCTCGGAGGCCTCGCCGAGGGCGTCGCGCCACGCCGTCCAGGGAATTCCCCCGTCGGAGCGGACCATGCGGGTGGAGCGGGTGATGCCCCGGAGCCTCAGGTCCAGGCGGGCGTCCCGGGCGATGCGCTCCAGGGCGGCCGTGACCTGGTCCAGGAACTGGGCCCCCACGTTGCCCGGACCCACCAGGCCCACCGACACCGTCCGGGGCGAGAGGTAGAAGGCGGTGTGCACGGTGCGGAGCGCCCGCCGGGCGTCGGCGCCGTCGATGACCGCCGAGATGTTGCGCTCCGACGATCCCTGGGCGATGGCCCGGACGTTGACGCCGGCCCGGCCCAGGGCGCCGAAGAGGCGGCCCGCCACCCCGGGCACGCCCCGCATGCCGTCGCCCACCACGGCCAGGATGGCGCATCCCTCCTGGACGTCCACGGCCTGGATCTGCCCCCGGGCCAACTCCCGGGCGAAGGCCTCTTCCACCACCCGGGCCGCGTCGGCGGCCACTTCGTCGCGCACCGCCACGCAGATGGAGTGCTCCGAGCTGCCCTGGGAGATCACCACCACCGAGATGTGGGCCTCCCGGAGGGCATCGAAGAGGCGGGCGGCGGTGCCGGGCACGCCGATGAGGCCGGCGCCCCGGAGGTTCACCAGCGCCATGCCGTCGATGACCGTGATGCCCTTCACCCGGTGCTCGTCGTCGCCCACGGCGCCGATGCGGGTGCCGGGGGCGTCGGGGGCGAAGGAGTTGCGGATCACCAGGGGGATCCCGGCGTCGATGAGGGGCGCCATGGTGGAGGGGTGGATCACCCGGGCGCCGAAGTAGGCCAGCTCCATGGCCTCGTCGTAGGTGAGGCGCGGCACCACCGACGCCTCGGTCTCGATGCGGGGATCGCCGCTGAGCACGCCGTCCACGTCGGTCCAGATGACGGCCCGCTCGGCCTCGAGGAGCTTCGCCACGATGGAGGCTGAATGGTCGCTGCCGTTGCGCCCCAGGGTCGTGGGACTCCCGGCCGCCGTCCGGGCCACGTAGCCCGTGATCACCACCACGTCGGCGTCCACGTCGACCAGCGCGTCGGCCAGGAGGGAGGACGAGGCGGACCAGTCCACCGCCGGCCCCAGTTCGCCCGGGCCCACCACCAGGAACCGGCGGGCGTCGAGCCAGGTCGCCGACGCGGCGGCGTCGGCTGCCACCCGGGCGGCCAGGAGCCGCGCCGACCAGAACTCGCCGAATCCAGACACCAGCCCGGCGGCTTCCGGCGGCACGGCCCGGAGCAGGCGGGTGGAGGCCACCACGGCCCGGATGGTGTCCAGGTCCTCATCCAGCGCCGCCACCCAACGATCCCGGGCGGCGCCGTCCACGAGCCCGTCCGCCAGGGCGGTCAGGTCGCGGCTGAGGGCGGCCACGCCGGCGTCGACCTCGGCGTCGTCGAGGGCCAGGTCCAGGAGGGCCAGGAGGCGGTCGGTGACCCCGGCCGGGGCCGACACCACCACGGCCCGGCGCGACGGGCCGGCGTCGGCCACGATGCGGGCCACCCGGGCGAACTCGTCGATGCCGGCCAGGCTCGAGCCGCCGAACTTGTGGACGGTCCAGCGGTTCATCGTCGGGACTCCAGTTCGGCCAGGAGGTCGTCCAGCGTGGCGCCGGCGGCCAGGAGGCCGGCCAGGGCGTGGTAGAGCAGGTCGGCGGCCTCCTCGGTGGCCCGGGGGGCGTGGCCCTGGACCAGGGCCTGGATGAGCTCGGCGGTTTCCTCGCCGAGCTTCTTCACCCGGAGGTTGGGGTCGTCCAGGAGGCGCACCGTGTAGCTGTCCGGGGGGCGGGTGGCGGCCCGGTCCCGGAGGGTGGCCCACACGGCGGGGAGGGTGTCTTCGGCCCGGGGGTCGGCGTGGTCGCCGAAACAGGTGGCCTCGCCGGTGTGGCAGGCGGGGCCTGCCGGCCGCACCCGGGCCAGGAGGGTGTCGCCGTCGCAGTCGCCGTGGAGCGAGACGACCTCCAGCACGTGCCCGCTGGTTTCGCCCTTCATCCAGAGGGACTCCCGGGAGCGGGACCAGAAGTGGAGGCGCCCCGTCTCCAGGGTGCGCTCCAGGGCGTCGCGGTTGGCCCAGGCCACCATGAGCACCCGGCCGTCGTGGGCGTCCTGGGCCACCACGGGAAGCAGCCCCCGGTCGTCGAAGACCAGGGCGTCGATCTGGTCGGGTGTCGCCACGCGTCGGTCGGTCATGCCGCCTCCCGCACGTCCAGGCCCCACCCCCGCAACGCCGACTTCAGGGCGCCCACCGTGGTGAGTCCATCGTGGAGGATGCCCGCCAGCAGGGCCGCCGACGCGTGCCCCTCCACGAAGGCGTCCCGGAGGTGGGCGGCCTCGCCGGCCCCCCCCGAGGCCACCACCGGGACGGCCACGCGGTCGGCCACCGCCCGGGTCAGCTCCAGGTCGTAGCCCGTGCGGACCCCGTCGCGGTCGATGGAGGTGAGGAGGATCTCGCCGGCCCCCAGTTCGGCGCACCGGCGGGCCCAGGCCACGGCGTCCAGGTCGGTGCGGGTCTTCCCGCCGTGGGTGTAGTGGCGCCACCCGCCGCCGTCCTCCCGGGCCGCGTCGATGCTGGCCACGATGCACTGGCTGCCGTAGCGCCGGGCGCCCTCGGTGAGGAGTCCCGGATCCCGGACCGCCGCCGAGTTGACGCTGATCTTGTCGGCACCCGCCCGGAGGAGGGGACCGATGTCGTCGACGCTCCGCACCCCGCCTCCCACCGTGAGGGGCACGAAGAGCACCTCGGCCGTGCGCTGCACCGTCTCCAGGAGGGTGCCCCGGTTCTCCCGGGTGGCGGAGATGTCCAGAAACACCACCTCGTCGGCGCCCTCGGCCTCGTAGCGGGCGGCGAGCTCCACCGGGTCTCCCACGTCCCGGAGTCCCTCGAAATTCGTGCCTTTCACGACCCGTCCGTCCTTCACGTCGAGACAGACCACGACCCGGGGCTTCAGCATGGCGTCACTCCTCGTCGTCCCACGTGAGAGCCACCGACCCCTTGGTGCTGAACACCCGTTCGCCCTCCCTCAGGGCCTGGCGCAGGGCGAGGCCCGTGGCCTTCACCGCCGCCTCCACCACGTGGTGTTTGTCCCGCCCCCGGTCCACCACCACATGGAGGGTGGCGCCGAGGTTCACCGCCAGGCTCTGGAGGAAGTGCTCGTAGAGGTTCGAGGGCAGACGTCCGTCGTACCAGGCCCGCCCCCCCAGGTCCACGGCGGCCCGCACCAGGGCGTCGTCCATGGGCACCGTGGCCCACCCGTAGCGCTCGGCCCGCTCGGGCACCTCCCGGGCCAGGGCCAGCCCCAGGGTGATGGCCACGTCTTCCACCAGGTGGTGCTTCAGGTCGCCCGTGGCCTGGAGCGAGAGGCCCAGGCCCGCGTATCGGGCCAGGGTCTCCACCATGTGGGTCAGGAAGGGCTCGTCGGTGGTGACGTCGATGTCGCCTCCCGACGCCGAGAGTTGCAGGCGGATGTTGGTTTCGCGGGTCTCGCGGCGAAGCGTGGTCATGGGGTGTCTCGGTTCGGGGAACCGCCCCACCGTTCGGCCACGTCGGTGGGGCGGAGGGTTCCGGTGTAGAGGGCCATGCCCAGCACGGCCCCGTGGGCGCCGGCGGCGTCCAGCGCCGCCAGGTCGTCGAGGGTGGTGATGCCGCCGGAGATCCAGACCGGGTGGGCCGACGCGTCGATGACCGCGGCCATGGCGCCCACGTCGATCCCCTCCATGCGGCCCTCCCGCCCCACGTCGGTGCAGAGCACCCCGGCCAGGGGCGTGTCGGCGAGGGAGCCGACGAAGTCCCGGACCTCGAGCCCGGACCCCTCCGTCCACCCCTTCCGGAGCACCCTCCCGTCGCGGACGTCGGCGGCCACCACCACCCTCCCGGGGTGGCGGAGGGCCAGGGCCTCGAGCCACGGTCGGTCGTCCACGGCCCGGGTGCCTACCACGATGCGGTCCGGGCCGTCGGCCAGAAGGGCGTCGGCCCGGGCGTCGTCCCGGATGCCCCCGCCCACCTGCACCTCGGCCTCGGTGGCCTCCACCACCTCGGCGATGCGTCGGGCGTTGTCGCCGGTGCCCAGGGCGGCGTCCAGGTCCACCACGTGGAGGTGCCGGAAGCCCAGGTTCCACCAGCGGCGGGCCGCGGCCACCGGCGAAGGGAGCGACACCCGCTCGGCGTCGGGGCGCCCTCCCACGAGCTGCACGCAGCGGCCGCCCTTCAGATCCACCGCCGGGACCGCGATCACGACGCCTCCCCGGCCGGGAGAGCCGCGGCGGCGATGAAGTTGGCGATGAGGCGGCGTCCGGGCCCGCTGCTCTTCTCCGGGTGGAACTGGACGCCCCAGGTCCGGTGGCGCCGCACGGCGGCGGCGAAGGTGTCGTCTTCGTAGCGGGTGCGGGCCACGACGTCCTGCTCCTCTTCGGGTTCGCAGACGAAGGAGTTGGCGTAGTATGCGGTGAGTCGGGGGAGGCCGGCGAAGAGGGGATCGTCGGCGGGCTCCACGTCGTTCCACCCCATCTGGGGCACGATGGAGGTCCGGAGGCGCCGCACCCGTCCGGGCACCACGCCCAGACCCCGTCCCTCGCCCTCGGCGCTCTCGTCGAAGAGCAGTTGCATGCCCAGACAGATGCCCAGGCAGGGCAACCCCCGGGCCAGGGCGTCCCGCACCGGTGCCGGATCGGTGGGGAGGGCGGCCACGGCGGCGGCGAAGGCCCCCACGCCGGGAAGCACCAGGGCGTCCAGGGCCAGGGCCCGGGACCAGTCCCGGGTCACCTCCACCCGGGCACCGGCCCCTTCCAGCGCCTTGCCCAGGGAGTGGAGGTTGCCCACCCCGTAGTCGAAGAGGGCCACGTTCATGGGGCGCCCTCCGCCACCATGGAGTCCCATGCCTCGAGAAAACGCTCCAGGAGCGGCCACGGCGCCACGGTGATGCGCACGGCGTCGCCCACGTCGGGACAGGCGGGAAACGGACGGACGGCCACGTCTCTCGAGCGCAGGGCCAGGGCCGTGTCCCGGGCCGTGCCCTCGGCCACGGGCACCAGCACGAAGTTGGTGGACGAGGGGAGGGGACCGGCCCCCCGGGCCCGGAGTTCGGCCGCGAGCCGCTCCCGGTTCGCCCGGCATTCGGCCACGGTCCGGGCCACCCACCCGTCGTCGTCGGCCAGGGCAGCGCAGGCCGCGGCTTCGGCGAGACGGCTCACCTTGTACGGGCCCCGGCTCTTCTCCACCTCGGCCACCAGATCGGCGCGGCCCACGCCGTAGCCGACCCGCAGTCCCGCGAGACCGTAGGCCTTGGAGAGGGTGCGCACCACGAGGGTGCGGGGGTGGGTCACGGCCCGGGGAATCCAGCTCTCCTCGGCGAAGTCGGCGTAGGCCTCGTCCACGAGGATCACGGGTCCGTCGGGGCCCGCCGCATGCACGAGGGACTCCATCCACTCCACGGGGGCCACGTGCCCGGTGGGGTTGTTGGGACGGCAGACGTACACCATGACGGGATCGCCCTCGAGGAGGGTCGCGGGGTCGTCCAGCGCCCGGGACCACGGCACGCCCCGGGCGAGGCGTCCGTTCATGCGGGAGAGGGGCTCCACCATGCTGAAGGTGGGGGCGGCGTAGGCCACCGTGCCGCCGTCTTCGGCCAGGGCCCGCCACAGGGAGTCCAGGATGTCGTCGGAGCCGCACCCGGTGGCCACCTGCTTGGGGTCGATCCCATGCCGCCGGGCCACCGCCTCCCGCAGATCGTCGGCGTAGAGGTGGGGGTAGCGGGCCAGGGCATCGGGCGCGGCGCCCCGGACGGCGGCGAGAGCGCCGGGAGGCGTGCCCCACAGGTTGGTGTTGTCGCTCAGATCCACCGCCACCGGACGCCGGTCGGGGGTGTAGCGGGTGAGGGTCCGGTAGTCGGGGCGGGGCAGGGCGCCCCGGGGCGTGTCGGCGGGGCTCACGGGGCCGGTTCCGGGTCGGAGGAGGGAGCGCCGCGGAGCCGGACGGCGGCGGCGTGGCCCGGAAGCCCTTCGGCCTCGGCCAGGGCCGCCACGGGCCCCGCCATGTCGGCGGCGGCGTCGGGCGACAGCTCCTGCCAGGTGTACGAGCGGAGGAAGTCCAGCACGCCCAGGCCGCTGAAGCTCCGGGCGGTGCCCGCCGTGGGGAGCACGTGATTGGCGCCGGTCATGTAGTCGCCGTAGGCCACCGACGAGGGCCCTCCGAGGAAGACCGTGCCCGCCGTGGTGATGCGGGCGCGGTCGGCGTGGGGATCCCGGGTGCAGAGGGAGAGATGTTCGGCGGCGTAGGCCTGGGTGAAGGCCAGCATCTCGGCGTGGTCCCGGGCCAGGAGGAGGGCCCCGCAGGTGGCCAGGGCCTCCCGCACCACGTCGGCCCGGGGAGTCCGGGCCACCAGCCCGGCCAGCTCCCGCCGCACCGCCTCCAGGAGCGAAGGAGAGGTGGTGACGAAGGCCACGGCGGCGTCGGGATCGTGCTCCGCCTGGGCCACCAGTTCCGCGGCGAGCCACCGGGGCGGGGCGCGTCCCTCGTCGGCCACCACCAGCACCTCGGAGGGGCCCGCCGGCGAGTCGATGATGACCTCTCCCGCCACCTGGCGTTTGGCCTCCAGCACCCAGCGGTTGCCCGGACCCACCACGGCGGCGCAGCGAGGGACCGACGCCGTACCGAAGGCCATGGCCCCCACCGCGCCGGCGCCCCCCACGGCGAAGAGGCGGGTGGCGCCGCCGATGGCGGCGGCGGCCTGGACCACCGCCGAGGGCAGTCCGTCGGGGCCGGGAGGCGAGCAGACCACGATCTCGCCCACCCCCGCAGCCCGGGCGGGCACCACCCCCATGAGCACCGACGACGGGTAGGCGGCCCGGCCTCCGGGAGCGTAGACCCCCACGGCCTCCAGGGGCACGAACACCCGTCCCAGGCGCACGCCGGGCTCGACCTCCAGTTCCACGTCGGCGGGGATCTGGGCCCGGTGGAAGGCCTCGATGTTGCGCGCCGCCCGGGAGAGGGCCGCCGTCACGTCGGCGTCCAGCGACTCCAGCGCTTCGCCCCAGCGCTCCCGGGGCACCTCCAGGGCCGACAGGGTCACGCCGTCGAAGCGACGGGCGAAGTCGAACAGGGCGGCGTCGCCGTCTCGCCGCACCCGGCTCAGGAGGTCCCGGGTGGCGGACTGGACGTCGCTCTCGTCCGACGGCCGCCGCTCGAAGAGCAGACGGCGCTGGGCGTCGGATAGCCCGGCCACGTCGCCTTCCACGGCCACGGTGAGCATGGATGGATCGGTCATGGCATGAGCCGTTCGATCTTGGTGACCAGGATGCCTTCGGCGCCCAGCGCCTTGAGGCGGGCGATGGTCTGGTAGACCCGGTCGGCGTCCACCACGGCGTGGGCCGCCACCCACGCCCCGGCGTCGGCCACCTCCACGATGGTGGGACCGTTGATGCCCGGTAGCACGGCCCGCACCTCGTCCAGCCGGCTCCGGGGCACGTTGGCCATGAGGTACCGCTTCGCCCGGGCCCGCAGCACCGACTCCAGGGCCGTCACCACCTCGTCGAGAAACTCGCGCTTGGCCGGGTCGGCCAGGGCGGCGGGATCGGCCACCACCCGGGCGGTGGACTCCAGGATCGTGGCCACCTCCCGCAGGCGGTTCACCCGGAGCGTCGAGCCGGTGGAGACCAGATCGACGATGACGTCGGCCACGCCCAGATGGGGGGCGATCTCCGTGGCTCCCGATACCGGGGCGATCTCGATGGAGACGTCCATGGCCTCGAAGAACGACCGGGTGATCTGGGGAAACGAGGTGGCGATGCGCGACCCCGCCGGGATGTCGGCCGGATGGCGGATGGCGCTCTCTTCGGGCACGGCCACGGCGAGACGGCAGCGCCCGAAGCCCAGATCCAGGAGCTCCTCCACGGTGCGGCCGCTCTCGGCCACCAGGTCGGCGCCCGTGACCCCCAGGTCGGCGGCGCCGTCGGCCACGTATTCGGGAATGTCGGCGGCCCGGACGAAGATGGCCTGGAAGTCGGGCCCGAGTTGGGCCAGAAGCGCCCGGGAGGAGCTGAACTCGGCCTTGAGGCCGGCGGTTTCGAAGAGATCCAGGGCCTTCTCGGAGAGGCGGCCCTTGTTGGGCAGGGCGATGCGGAGCACGGGAGCGATGGGGTTCGGGATTCCAGGGGACCGCAGGCGGCTCGGGACTACCCGGGGGACCACAAAAAGCGCCGCGGCCCGTCCGGAACGATCCGGCGGGCCGCGGCGCGGAGAGGGGAGGACGGTGCGACTACCGGGCGCACACCCCCATCTCCACGGTGCCCGTCGGGACGCCGTGGTGGTGGTGATGATGCCGGTGGAGCCGCTTCGTCGTCATGACTGGCAATCAACACCGCCCCCCGGACCGGGTCAAGACCCGGGTGTCACGGCGTTCGCCCCTCCGTCGTTCCCCCTTCCGACGATGAACCGACGGGTCTCCCGGCGCTTCCGGGCCCGGGGCCGACCCTCGAACACATAGAAGGAGGATCCATCATGACGACCCCTGCCACGACCCCCCTGGGCATTCTACTCCTGGCCGCGACGGTGGGACTCGGAGCCTGCTCCGACGACGACCCGGCGGCCCCCACCGCACCCCGGCGGTACGCGGTGGAGGTGAGCGGCGAGACGTTCGTGGTGGAAGTGGCCTCGGCGGCCCAGATCGACGCCCTGGAGGCGCGCCTGGCCTCGGGAGTGCGCGGGGTGCTGGCCGGCGAGATCGAGGCGGGAGACGGGGGCTACAACGGCCAGTGGAGCTGGCACATGACGCCCGAAACGGTCCACGCCCCCGACCTGGCCGTGGAGGTGTGCGACGGCCGACCCAGCTTCGTGGAAGGCGATCTGGCCTACTGGCTCGACACCGTGGGGAGCTTCTGCCCGTGGGGGGCGAAGGTGGTGGCCCGGGTGGAGTGAGGCCGGCCACCGCCGGTGGGGGCGCTACGCGCTGCGCAGCGCCTCCACCGGGTCGGTGTCGGCGGCCCGCCGGGCCGGGAGCCAGGCGGCCAGGCCCGCCACCACGGCGATGAACGCCACCGAGCCCGCGAACGCCACCGGGTCGAGTCCCCCCACTCCGTAGAGGAGATCGGCGATGCGGGGGCCCACCAGCACGGCGAGCACCAGCCCCACCGCCAGCCCGAGGACCACGGTGCCTGCCACGTCCCGGACCACCATGCCCACGACCCGCTCCCGGCGGGCGCCCAGGGCCATGCGGATCCCCAGCTCTCCGGCCCGCCCCGCCACGCTGAACGAGACCACGGCGTAGATCCCCAGGCCCGCCAGGACGGCGGCCAGGAGGGAGAAGGCCCCCAGGAGCGTGGCGGCCAGTCGGGGTGCGGCGAGGGTCGAGCCGAAGTGATCCGCCAGGGTCCCCTGGGCCGCCACCGTCAGCGACGACCGCACGTCGGTGAGGGCGCCCCGCACCGCCGGAAGCAGCGCCGCCGGATCGCCGTCGGTGCGCACCACCAGGTAGGGGGTGCCCAGGCCGCCGATCTGGGACTCGGCGTAGTAGAAGGCAGGGCGGATGTCTTCGGCCAGGGACGAGACCGGGGCGTCGCTCACCACGCCCACCACGGTCCGCCAGCGATCCGATCCCTGCCCCCGCATGCGGCGTCCCACCACGTCGGTGTCGCCCCAGAACGTCCGGGCGGCGGTCTCGTTGACCACGACGGCCGTGGGGCCGTCGGGCACGTCGTCGTCGTTGAAGGTGCGTCCCGCCACCACGTCCAGACCCACGGTGGCGAAGTACGCCTCGTCCACGGCCAGGAAGTCCAGCTCCACGGCCTCGGTCCCCGACGGTGGCGTGTAGTCCTCCACCACCGTCGTGGTGCTGCCCCCCGACTGGGCCGGGAGTCGGTGGGTCGCCCCCACGGCCGTCACCCCGGGAAGGGCCGCGATCCGCTCCTGCACCTCGTCCAGGAGCGGCCGGAGTTCTTCCGGGGACTCCACCACGGCGCCCAGGTCGGTCCGCACCCAGGCGATGCGGTCGACGTCCACGCCGGGATCGGCGGTCTGGACCGCCGTGAGGCTGCGCACCAGGAGGCCCGTGCCCACCACCAGCAGGAGGGAGGCCGCCACCTGGACCGCCACCAGGGCGCCCCGGAGCCGGGCGGTGCCCCGGCCCATGGATGACGTTCGACGGTCGTCCCGCAAGCTGCCGGCCACGTCGGTGCGGGCGGCTCGCACCGCCGGGGCCAGACCGAAGAGGACGCCCGTGACGGCCACGAGTCCCAGGGAGTAGGTGAGGACCCGGGCGTCGAGGTGGAGGTCCAGCAACCCGGGCAGGACGTCGGGGAGCGGAAGGGTGGGGATCACCTTCACGGCCCAGGCGGTGAAGAGCACGCCCAGCCCCCCGCCCACCACCGCCAGGGTCAGGGCTTCCAGGAAGAAGAGGCGGGCCACCCGCCCGCTTCCGGCGCCCATGGCCCGCCGGACCGCCATTTCGCCCGAGCGGCCCAGGCCCCGCACCAGCAGGAGATTGGCCAGGTTGGCGCAGGCCAGGAGGAGCACCACCGCCACCACGGCGCTCAGGAGCGTGCCCGCGGCGAAGAGGTCGCCGTCGGCCGACGGGTGGGCCCGCACGTCGGCGGCCCGGAACACCGTGATGTCCCGCCCCTGGTTGAACTCGGGGAAGTCGGTGGCCAGTCGGGCCGCCAGTGCGTCCATGGCCGCCGACGCCTGTTCCGGCGTCACCCCCTCGGCCAGCCGCGCCCGCACGTCGTACCAGTGGTCGGCGCGCCGGTCCAGGTTCGCCACCATGAAGTCCCCCCCGAGGGGGGTCGACGAGATGGACAGCCAGAAGTCGTTGAGGAACGGGGGGAAGCTGCTGGGGAGGGTGCGGGGCCCGACGCCCACGACGGTCACGGGCTGGCCGTTGAGCCGCACCGTGCTGCCCACCAGATCGGGATCGGCTCCGAAGCGCGACACCCAGGTGGGCCAACTCACCACGGCGGCGTACGCGTTGCCCACCACGTCGTGTTCGGGGCCGAACCACCGCCCCCGGGCCGGGGCCAGGCCCAGCACGTCCAGGAGGCTCGCGGTGGCGTACTCGATGTCCACGGCCACGGGCCCGTCGGACCCGTCCAGGGTCGCCGAGTTGGGGGTGACCGCCGCCACCGACGCGAAGACGTCGATCTCGGTCATGTCCCGGTAGGCGGGAAACGACGTGGAGTTGGGCTCCCCGTCGTCCGAGTCCTGGTAGACGTGGACCACCTGGTCGGCGTCGCCCCACGGCGGAGGCCGGAACAGCAGACCGTCCACCACCGTGAAGACCGTTGCGTTGGCCCCGATCCCCACGGCCAGGAGGAGCACGGCGCCCACGGTGAAGACCGGGGCCCGGGCCAGGTGCCGGAGGGTCTGGCGGAAGTCCTGCAGCAGCGTGTCCATGGTCGATGCTCCTCCTCGTCGTCGTCCCGTGATGTCGTCCGTTCCCCACCGCACCGCCCACGCCGCCCGCGCCACGTCGTCCAGTCCCCGGGCCCAGACCTTCAGGCGCCTCCAGGGGCCCCGGGCCCGGGCCAGCCGGGTCTCGAACAGCTCCTGCATGCCCCCGCCGTGTTCGTCCCGGAATCGTCGGGGAAAGAGGCGGAGCAGGAGCCGGAAGAGAGGTGCGGGGCGGCGCTCGGGCGTCATCCCGCGGTCCGGGGCAGCACGTTCCGGGCGCGGGCCTCGGCCAGGACGTCGGCCAGTCGCCGAGCCTCGGCGGCCACCAGTCCCCGGCCCTCGTCGGTGATCCGGTAGTACTTCCGCCGGGGGTCGGCGCCCTCGGGATGCTTCGGGAGCACCTCCACCAGCCCGTGCTCCGCCAGTTCGGCCAGGGAGCGGTAGAGGGTGCCCGGCCCCAATTCCAGGGCGCCTCCCGAAGCCCGCTCCACCTCGTCGGCGATCCCGAGGCCGTGGAGGTGATCCCCCGACAGGGCCAGCAGGATGTGGAAGATCGCGGGCCGGAGCGGCTGCGTGCGGGGGTCGGAAGCGGGGGCCATGGGGCACCGGGGGCGCTGGAGGGGGATGTTGTGTCCACGATAGATATATCCATCGTGAATAAATCACAAGGCCGAAACCGCCGGCTCCGGGGTCCCGTAGTACACGATTGTACTACTCGTCCCATGCCGTAGGAGAACTCCGTTGTCCGACGATCCGTCCCGGTTCCTGCCGCTGAAGCCCGCCCACTATCTGATCCTCCTCTCCCTCGCCGAGGCCGATCTCCACGGGTACGGAATCAAGAAGGAGGTGGAGCGACGCACCGACGGAAGGGTGCGGCTCGGCGCCGGCTCCCTCTACCGGAGTCTGGGGCAACTGGAGGAATGGGGTCTGGTGGCCGAGTCGACCTGGCGCCCCCCCGAGACCCTGGACGACGACCGGCGGCGCTACCTCGCCCTGACGACCCGGGGGCGCGCCGTGGCCGCGGCCGAGACCGAACGGCTCGCGCGCCTGGTGGCCGGGGCCCGGGCGTCGGGGCTGACCCCGTGACGGGGGCGTGGTGGGCTCGGACGCTCCTGCGGCTGTACTCCCCCTCCTTCCGTCGGCGGTACGGCGCCGAGGCGGTGGAGGTGGTGGCCGCCGACCTGGAGGCGATTCGGGGAGCGAGCCCCTGGATCCGCCCGCTCCGCACCCTCGCGGTGCTGGCGGCCTTCGGGGCCCACGGCGTCGTGGACCGGGTGTCGGGAGGGGTCGGTGGAGGTGCGCTCGGGGGATGGGCCGGTCCGGGGTGGCGACACGACCTGCGCTCGGCCGTGCGGGGGGTGGTGCGGCGGCCCGTCTTCGCCGTCGTCGCCGTGGTGTCCCTGGCGGTGGGCATCGCCGCCAACACCACCGCCTTCGCCCTGGTGGACGCCCTCATGCTGCAGGAGATCGCCGGGGCCACCGGCCACGACCGCATCGTGGAACTGTCCCTCACCCGACGAGGGTCCGACGCGGGACAATGGGACTGGCCCACCTTCACCGAGACCCGCGACGCCACGCCCTCCCTCGCCGCCATGGCCCTGGCCCAACCGGGTGCGGTGAGCCTGGTCGACGACGCCGCGGCGTCGGACCGACTCATGGCCCTCTACGTCACCTCGGCGTACTTCGAGACCCTGGGGGTCGCCCTGGCCCGGGGCCGATCGTTCGATGACGCGGTCGACGTGCCGGGACGGGAGGCGGCGGTGGTGGTCCTGTCCCACGGCGTGTGGCAGACCCGGTTCGCCGGAGACCCCGACATCCTGGGTCGGACGGTGCGGATCAATCGGGAGCCCCACACGGTGGTGGGGGTCGCGCCCCCCGCGTTCCGGGGGCACCAGTTCGGGGCCCAGCCGGCGTTGTACCTTCCCCTGACCCGGTACCCTCCGGCCCGGGCCGATCCCCAGCGCTTCTTCGGAACCCGCTCCACCGGGTGGGCGAACGCCCTGGGTCGCCTCACCCCCGGTGCCACGGTGGAGGGACTCCAGGCCGCCCTGGGGGCCGTCACGGAGCGGGTGGCCCGAGCGGCCCCCGACGACCCGGATCCCCCGGTGGCTCGCGCCGCACCGGCCCGGCCCGTTCCCGCCGAGGCCCGGGCGCCCATGGCCGCCGCCTTCGCCCTCCTCACGGGCCTCATGTTGCTGGTCCTGGCGGCCACCGCGGCCAACGTCGCCGGAATGCTCCTGGCCCGCGCCGCCGAGCGCACGCGGGAAATGGCCCTTCGCCTGGCCCTGGGATCGGGGCGGGGCCGACTGGTTCGTCACCTGGTGGCCGAAGCCTTCGTGGTCTTCGCCCTGGGCGGTGTCCTGGGCTTCCGGGCCGCCTCGTGGGCCGTCCCGTGGGTCGATGTCGATCGTTGGGTCCCCACACCGTTTCCCGTGGACCTGGGGCTGGCGGTGGACACCCGGGCGTTCGCGTTCACCTTCCTCCTCACCATGGGTGGGGGACTTCTGTTCGGCCTTCTGCCCGCGCTGCAGGTCGTCCGGGGCGATCTGGCCTCGAACCTCCGGGACACGGCGGCCCCGGGCCACCGCTCGGGCCGGCTCCGGACGTTCTTCGTGGGAGCCCAGGTGGGGGTGGCCGCACTGCTGCTCGTGTCGGCGGGGTTGTTCGTCCGATCCCTGGCGGCGGGCGCCGCGGTGGAGCCGGGCTTCGAGCCCGCCGGGGTCTACACGACCCGCATCGACCTCGCCCTGGAGGGCCGGGACGATCCGGCCGAAGCCGCCGTGTTCGTGAGCACGCTTCTCCGGGGACTGCGGTCGGATCCGGCGATCGAGGCGGCGACGGTGGCCACCGACGTCCCCCTGGACGGCGGGTCCAGCAGCGCCCCCTTCCGCTTCGACGACGCCGACGACGGCGCCGTCCTCCAGTCCCACTGGGCCCAGGTGTCCGACGGCTACTTCGAGACCCTGGACATCCCGGTGGTTCTGGGGAGGGGCGTCACCGAACTCGACGGGCCGGAGAACCGTCGTGTGGCGGTGGTGAACGAAACCTTCGCCCGCACGGCCTGGCCCGAGGGCGGTGCCCTGGGCCACACTCTGCGCCTGGGGCTGGAGCCCCATCCCTACGAGGTGGTGGGGGTGGTGGGCGACACCGGCGCCGATCTGGTCACCGACGCCCCCTCGCCCCAGGTCTTCACGGCGCTGGCCCAGGCGCCGGCCGTGAACCTCCACGTGGTGGCCCGGGCCCGTACCGACGATCCGGCCTTCGCGGCCCGGTTCCGGGAGGCCGTGCTGGACGTGGACCCGGCCCTGGCCCTGGGGCCGGTGCGGGCCCTGGACGATCTCACCGACCTGGGACTGCTTCCCCAGCGGATCGTGGTGGCCCTGGCCGGGGGATTGGGGCTCCTGGCCCTCTTCCTGGCGGCCCTGGGCGTCTACGGCGTGGTGGCCCACGGCGTGGCTCGCCGCACCCGGGAGATCGGCGTGCGCATGGCGCTGGGCGCCCGGCGTCGCCGGGTGGTGATGGGGGTGCTGGGACAGGGCATCCGCCTGGTCCTCCCGGGGCTGGCGGCGGGCGCGCTGCTGGCGCTGGCCCTCACCGGTGTCCTGCGGTCGCTTCTGGTGGGGATCGGTCCCGCCGATCCCGTGGCCTGGGGCGGTGCGGTGGGACTGCTTCTGGGGGTGGTGGTGGTCGCCTGCATTCTGCCGGCGCGGCGGGCGTCGGCGGTGGCCCCCGCCGACGCCCTGCGCAGCGAGTGAGGCCCCCCGGTCAGCGGGCTCGGAGGTGGGCCTCGAAGATCTCGGCTACCTGATTCACCATGGCGCCGGCGCTCCCCGACACGTTCACCACGCCGGCCACCACCATGTCGTGGGCCGGAATGGTGAGGAAGAGCGTCGTGCCCCCCACCGAGCCGCCGCTGTGGCCCACGGCCACGTCGCCGTCGTCCTGGGGGTAGGTGCGCCAGGCCATGCCGTAGCCGGTGGATTCGCCGTCGGCCAGGATCATGGGCGTCTTGAGCTCGTCCAGCGTTTCGGCCCGGAGGAACCCGGCCTCCATGTGGGCCCGACCGAAGCGGATCAGATCTTCCGGGGTGGAGAGGAATCCGCCCCCGGCCCACTTGTAGCTGTTGTCCACGTAGGGGGCCGGCACCACGGCCCCGCCGGCGCCGTTCTCATAAAACGAGACCCGGTGGGGAATGATGGAATCGGTGTGGTCGGGTACGGTGTGGAGCATGTTGAGGGGCTCGAACACCTCGTCCCGCATGAAGGGCAGGAACTCCTCTCCCGAGGCCGATTCGATGACGGCACTGAGGAGATTCCACCCGTAGCTGGAATACGAGTACCCCGTGCCGGGTTCGAAGAGGAGGGAGTCGTCGGCGAAGATCGCCAGACCCGACGTCACGTCGGGGTAGCGCTCCATGGACCAGTTCTCCCGACCCCGATAGTGCCGGATGCCGGCGATGTGCCCCGCCACCTGGCGCACGGTGACGGGCCAGCGCTTCTCGGGGAACGACGGGACGTACTGCTGGATCGGAGCGTCCAGATCGAGCTGCCCCCGCTCCACCAGGAGTCCCATGGCCGTGGCCGTCACGGTCTTGGACACGCTCCCGATGCGGAACTTGGTGAGGGTGGTCACGGGGACCCCCTGTTCGATGTCGGCCCACCCGAATCCCTCGGACCACACCAGGGCGTCGCCCACGCTCACCGCGAACGAGGCGCCGGGCACGTTGTTCTCCACCATGATCCGTCGCACGGCGGCTCGGGCCTCGGTGATGGCGTCGGTCCAGTCGTCGGCGGCGTGGACCTCGGCCAGGGGCAGAGCCTGGGCCGCCCCGAGCCCGGGAACGACGAGGGCGAGTCCGAGGGCGGCGGCCAGGAGGCCACGGCGGGAAAAGAACGGTGTGGTCGGGGATCGCATGGCGCACTCGATGCGGTGGAGAGCGAAGGAGGAAACGTCCGGGGCCACCATAGGCGGTTCTTCCGCCTTCGCGCTACGCGCCGGGGGCTGGCGAAGGGCCCCGGTGCACCCGACGTTGGCGTCCATGACCCCACGCCGCCTCGCTTCCGCCATCGCTTTCTCGTGGGCTGCCGCGCTGCCGGTGGCGGCCCAGGAGTCCCCCGCCGAACCCCTCGCTCCGGTGGATGCCCTGGTGCTTCCGCGCCCGGATCTCCGGGCGTCGAGGATCGACTCGCCCCCGACCCTGGACGGCGTGTTGGACGAGGCGGTCTGGCGGGGAGCCGACGCCACCGAGCCGTCGTGGATCCAGATCGGACCCGACGAGGGAATGCCGGGGAGCGAGTCCACCGTGGTCCGGATCCTCTACGACGACGACGCGCTCTACGTCGGGGCGGAACTCTACGATCCCGAACCCGAGGCCCTCATCTCTCCGGGGCTGGAGCAGGACTTCGACACGTCGAGCTCGGACATCTTCGGCATCGCCCTGGACACGTTCCACGATCGGGCCAACGGGTTCATCTTCGCGGTGAATCCCGCCGGCGCCCTCTTCGACGCCCAGACCTTCGACGATCAGCGGGCCGTGAACCGGTCGTGGGAAGGGATCGTGGACGTGGAGACCACGGTCCTGGCCGATCGGTGGGTGGTGGAGATGCGGATTCCCTTCACCACGCTGCGGTACACGCCGTCCCAGGGGTCCCAGACCTGGGGGCTCAACCTCTCCCGACGGATCCGCCGACGGAACGAAGACACGTTCTGGGCGCCCCTCTCCCGCCAGTACCGCATCTACAAGTTCAGCCTCGCCGGGACCCTGAGCGGCCTCGAGGGACTCCAGGGGGGGCGCAACCTCTGGGTGAAACCGTCGGCCCTGGCCGCCGACCGGAGCGGTTCCCAGGCCGCCGATCCGGGGCGGGACGGGGATCTGGGGGTGGACGTGAAGTGGGGGGTGACCCCGGGGCTCACCCTCGACCTCACCGTGAATACCGACTTCAGCCAGGTGGAAGTGGACCAGGAACAGGTGAACCTCGACCGGTTCAGCCTCTTCTTTCCGGAGAAGCGGGACTTCTTCCTGGAAAACGACGGCATCTTCGCGTTCGAGGACGTGCAGATGCGCAACTACCGCACGGGGAGCTCCCCTCGGAGCTTCAAGCTCTTCAACTCCCGTCGCATCGGGCTGGGCCCGGATCGCCGGCCCGTTCCGATCCTCGCCGGAGCCCGCCTTTCCGGACGGGTCGGGGGCCTCGAAGTGGGCCTGCTCGAGATGCAGACCCGCAGCACCGATCCCCGGGACGAGGTCACGCCGGGACTGCCCGGCGAGAACTTCGCCGCGGCCCGGCTCAAGGCTCCGGTGGGCGCGGTGGGAACCGTGGGGGCGATGGTCGTGAATCGGCAGGCCACCTCTGCCGGGTTCACGGGGGAGAACCGGGCCTACGGGGTGGACACCAATCTCCAGTTGTTCGGAAACCTGGTGGTCAGCGCCTACGGGGCCCGGACCGGCGGCGACGACGGAACGGGGCAGGTCGAGGGCGACCGCAACGTGGGCATGCTCCAGCTCGCCTGGCGCGATCCCCTCTGGAACGTGTCGGTCCTGGCGAAACACGTGGGCGACGCCTTCGACCCCCAGGTGGGGTTCGTCGACCGGCGGGGGGTGCGGCGCTGGTTCGCCACCGTGGGGGCCCACCCGCGCCCTCAGGGGCTGCCCGGGATCCTGGAGGTCAATCCGTACCTGGACGCGGATCTGTACACCACCCTGGGCGGGGCCACCGAGAGTCGCACCCTGACGCCGGGCCTGCAGCTCACCACCAGCGATGGCGGCAGCATCGTGCTGGAGGTTCGGGACCGCTTCGAACGGGTGTTCGAGCCGTTTCCCATCGCCGGGGTCGAGGTGCCCGTGGGGTCGTTCGACTTCTCGGAGGTGTCGCTGGCCTGGACCGTTCCGGCGAGCCATCGCGTGTCGGGCCGGCTCTCCGTCACCCGGGGTGGATTCTACGACGGAGATCGCACCTCGGTGGGGGTCGACCTGGCGTTCCGCCCCAGCCCCCACTGGCAGCTTTCCGCCGGCGTGCAGCGCAACGAACTGGACTTCGGCGGGCGGGCGTTCACCGCCGACCTGTACGACGCCCGGGTCCGGTACGGCCACGACACGCGCACGTTTCTTTCGGCCTTCACCCAGTACAACCAGTCCAGCGACGAGTTGGTGACCAACGTGCGCTTCAACCTGATCCACGCGCCCCTCTCCGACCTCTTCGTGGTGTTCACCGAGCGGCGAGGGTTCTCCGGCGACGAGTTCGACGACGGGCCCGGCGTCCGGGAGCGGGGAATCACCCTGAAGGTGACTCGACTGGTGGCCTTCTGAACCACCGGTTCCGGAGCCGGGCCAGGCGCCATCGGATCCGCTCCAGCGCCGCCGAAAAGGGGCGGACCAGGTAGAGCAGGGGGAGAAGGGCCGCGGGAGGGTCGTCGTAGACCCATGAGACGTAGGCCCTCGACGGCCACAACTCCCAGCGCAGGAGGGTGAGGCGTTGGGCCGGGGTGAGAGGAGGGCGCCCCGACAACTCCGGGTGGGCGCCCCCGGATTGGCGCGCGCCGAAGAGGGCCACGTCGCGGCGCAGCCCGCCGTCGGCGCCGGATCCCTCGTGGGCGGCCCCGAGTTCGGTGAGGATCGGCGGCGGCACCGGGGCGCCCAGGTCCCGGGCCAGGTATCCCAGCAGCACGGAGAGGGGAAGCTCCACCCGCATGTCCCGGGCCCGGGCCGGCACGGCCGACCACTCCAGCGCCGGCGTCCCGTGGATCAGCATCCACGCATCCACCGCCCACAGGAGGTTTGACCGGGTCGGGCTGTACGAGGCGTGGCCCAGGGCGTGGACGAGGGCGTCCACCGGATCGAGCACCGTCATGGCCCCGGTCCCGGGTCCTTCCACCCGGCGGGTGCGCAGACCCCCGTCGCCCAGGTGTCCCCGGTAGAAGGGCAGCCGATGGAGCCGGGAGAGCAGGAGCACCGGAAGCTCCGTCCCGTGGCGCAGGTCCACTCCCTGGGCCCGGTCCAGGGGTGGGGCGTCGGCGAAGCCCAACTCCCGGACCACGGCGGCGGCGTCCCGGATCCGCTCCGGCATCAGGACGACGTCGATGTCGTGAGCATGGCGCAGGAAGGGGGCGGCGTAGGCCGTCTCGGCCAGGGCGGCGCCCCGGATCACCACGAACTCGAACCCCCGGCGCCCCAGGGCATCGAACACGTCGCCGCCGATGCGCCGGTAGATGTCCGACCTCAGTTGCTCCCGGAGCGTGGCCGTCTTGATGACGGTGCGGAGAGGCGCGTCGGCGTCCAGCCCGTTCTCCCGGATGCTCTCCAGGAGGAGGGGCGAGAGCCGCTTCCGGTTGCCCGTGTCGGTGCGGAAGAGGGACGGCAGGTCGGGAAGCCTGCCCTGGAAGTCCTCCCACGCCTCCCGGGCCTCGTCGCCCCGGTGCAGGATGGCCCGGAGCAGGAGGGTTTCGTCCCGCCCCGGGAGAATCCGCTCCAGGGCGCGCTCCAGGGTCGCCCGATCAGCCGGGCCCACCCGATCGTCTCCGATCCAGCGACGCCTTCATGTTGCGCAGGATCGCCTCGCGGCTCGCCAGGTCCGACCGGGTGAGGTTGCCCGTGTGGAGGCGGCGCCGGACCAGCACCTCCTCGATCCGGTGCTCCCGGACGCCGGCGTCCCGGGCCCGGAGGAACCAGTCGTTGTCCTCGCCGACCCGGAGCGACGCCTCGAAGCGGCCGATGCGATCGAAGACGGTCCGTCGCACGAGGATGCACTGGAGGAGATACCCCGGGGCCTCGGCGGCGAAGCGACTTCCTCGGTAGGCCGCCTCCTCGTGGGCGAGCTCGTCCATCCAGAAGTTCTGGACCAGGCCCACGGCCATCTCCAACTCGGGGTCCCGGCCGAAGGCGTGGAGCTGCCGGCGGAGTTTGCCCGGCATCCAGAGGTCGTCGGCGTCCTGAAACGCCACGAACTCGGTGTCCACCGCCTCCAGGCCCCGGTTCCGGGCGGCGGCCACACCGGCGTTGTCCTGACGGATGACCCGAATGCGGTCGCCGAAGGCCGCCAACACCTCGGGGGTGCCGTCGGTGGATCCGTCGTCCACCACCACGACCTGGAGGCCCTCCACCTCCTGGTCCAGGACGCTGCCCAGCGCCTCCTCCAGGAACCGTTCCCCGTTGTGGACGGGAAGCACACAGGTGACGCTCACGCCTTCCGCTCCCGGTCCAGGGCCCGCTTGATCAGCTCGAGCACGCCGTCGTAGCCCGGGCGCGCCTCCCGGGTGAGGTTGGCCGTGTGCTGACGACGGTGCAGCAACAGGCGGGGAAGGGTCTCGATGCGGTAGCCGGCCCGCATGAACCGAATGAACCAATCCGTGTCCTCGCCGGTGCGGAGGGCCGGGTCGAATCCCCCCAGCGCCTCGAACACGCTGCGACGGGTCAGGAGGGTGCACGGCGACAACATGGGCTGTTCCCGGTGGTAGGGGTGGTCCTGGAAGCGCGCCCGTTCGTGGTCCAGTTCGGGAATCCAGAAACTCTGCAGGTGGCCGGAACAGAGGTCCACCTCGGGCCGGTCCCGGAGTAGCGCGAGCTGCGCCTCGAGCTTGTCGTCGACCCAGATGTCGTCGGCGTCGAGAAAGGCCACGAACTCGCCCCGGGACTCCTCCAGGCCGTGGTTGCGGGCGGCGCCGGGGCCGGCGTTGTCCTGGCGGATCACCCGGACGCGGGCCTCGAAGGGGGCCAGCGCCTGGACCGTGTCGTCGGTGGAGCCGTCGTCCACCACGATGACGTCGAGGGCGTCCCAGCTCTGCCGGAGAATGCTGTCCACGGCTTCGGTCACGTACCGCTCGCCGTTGTAGACCGGCACGATGCAGCTCACCACCCCCGTTTCCGGGGAGTGGCGGAAGGTCAGCGGGGCGACGGGTGCCGCGTCGGTCACGACGTGCGCCCCCGCTCCCGATCGATCTTCTTCTTGAGCATGGCGAAGAACTCGTCGCGGCTCTGGGTCGCCATGGTTCGACTGCGGTTGTCCCGGTGGAGCCGGCGGCGGGTGAGGACCTCCTGGACCAGTTCACCCGAGGCCCCGGCGGCATCGGCCCGCTGGAACCAGTCGGCGGCGTCGCCGTGACCGAGGCTCGCGTCGAACCCGCCCGTCGTCTCCATCCATTCCCGTCGGACCAGGAGCGACTGGGTGACGTAGCCGGCCATGGGCTTCGCCCGGGCGTGGTCGGCCAGGCGCTCCCGTTCGTCGGCGACCTCATCTTCCCAGAAGTTCTCCACCAGCGCCACGCAGTACGCCAGATCCGGTCGGGCGTCGAAGCGAGCGAGCTGGCGCTCGATCTTGTGGGGCAGCCAGAGGTCGTCGGCATCCTGGAACGACAGGAACCGGCCCCGGGCCCGGGACACGCCCGTGTTTCGGGCGGTGGCGGGGCCGGCGTTGTCCTGCCGCACGTAGGTGACGCGAGCACCGAAGCTTCGGGCCACCTCGGGGGTGCCGTCGGTGGAGCCGTCGTCCACGACGATCACCTCGTCCACCGGGACCGTCTGGGCGAACACGCTCTCCAGACTCTCGGCCAGGAACCGCTCTCCGTTGTAGACCGGCACGATGCACGAGACCCGGGGGGGCGTCTCGCCGCTCACGTGTGTTTCTCCAGGATCTCGCCGATGCGAAGGGGAATCTCGTCCATGCTGCGCCCGAGTTCGAGCCAGTAGGTGGGGGTCGACTCCAGGAACGTGCTGAGCTTCTCGAACTCCCCGGCGGCCACGCCGGCGTAGGGCAGGAGGATCAAGGAGCTGGGGGCGAGACGGAGGAGGGCCTCGATGGTGGTGGCGGGGCGGATGCGGGGCGTGGGCGCGTCCACCACCACCGGCAGGGCCACGGCCCGGATCCGGGCCTTGCGGCTGAGGCCGTCGGGAAGGACGTCGGAGAGCAGGACCAGGCTCTTGTCCTCCCGGGGCAGGCGGCCCGGAATGGCGTGGGGCCGGAGGTAGGGAAACTTCTCCAGGTGCCCGGGCTCCAGGTGGGTCGAGCAGAACAGGCTGTGCCCGTCGTACCCGCCGTCGGGAAGGGCCTGGAGCCCTACGTAGTCGTCGGCCATGTACTCGAACCCGGCCTTGAGGCAGGTCAGGGCCGTGGTGGACTTCCCCGAGCCTCCGGGCCCCCCGAAGAGCACGCCCTGGCCGTCCCGGGCCACGAGGCCCGCGTGGATGGCCTGAACGTCCCGGTCCTTGTGCCAGAGCATGAGCTCGGAGTGGAGCGGGCGGCCGAGCTCGTACTGGGTGAGCTTGCCGTGGTCGGCGACCCATCCCACCAGGTCGCGGTCCACGCGGTGGAGGGCGGTGCGGGTCTGGGGGCGAGCGGTGAGGACGACGAAGCCATCGTCCGAGGCGTAGGTCTCGCCGTGTTCGTTGAGGTCGTCGGAGGGCTCGAGCCCGGGCAGCCCCACGCCGGTCTCGCCCTCGTCGAAGAGGGCGATGGTGAGGGCCGGCTCCGGAGCCGGGTCCCGCTGGAGGTGGCTGAAGGCCCGGAAGATGTCCCGGGCCAGCCCGTGGCCCACGACCCGGATCCGGATGGGACGATCCGCGAAGGTGAACCACCGTTCGTGGCGCTGTTCGGGATGGGACTCCCACGCCTTGCCGAAGGCCCGGTCGAGTTGGACGTATTCGTCGGCGGGCGCCAACTCCGGGCGCGCGAAGCGGCCCTGGGGTGCCTCGGTCATTCGGCGGGCACGGTGCCCAGCCCGGGCATGGGGGGATCCAGCGCCAGGAGGTCGGCCATGTCGTCGTACCGGTTCAGGGTGGGCGCGGCGTAGGCGGCCGACCCGGCGGGCTCGTGGGCAGCCGGAGCGTCGGGGATCTCTTCCGTCGTCACCACCAGCCCTTCGTCCAGCAGCTCACCCACCAGTCGCTGCACGTCGGCCTCCACGGTGGCCCGTTCGACGTCGTAGCGCGCTTCCAGGGTGCCGGCCATCTCGGCCACGCTCCGGGATTGCTCCACCATCTCCCAGATGGCCGAACCCACCTCGTCCATGCTGTAGTACAGGCCGTTGGCGAGGTTCATGATGATGGCTTCGCCGTCGATGACCTTGGCGGCGACGTCGCCCGTGTTCGGGTGGACGCGCAGTGCGGAATCCGACATGGAAGGCAGTCTCCTTTGGCTAGTACTCGAGGGTCCAGAAGTCGGGCACCCGACGGGTGATCCGCTTCCAGTCCAGTATCGTCTGCAGGACCAACAGCTTCAGGCCGAAACCCAGCCCGGAACTCGGCTCCGGAGCCGCGTCCTCGGGACCCTCCTCCCCGGCCCACACCCAGTGGAGGGAATCGCCCCGACCCGTGATCCGCTCCCGGAAGGCGCGCTTGCGATGATCGGTCCGTGCGCCCCAGAGCCGGAAGAGGTGTCGGTCCACCACCGCCCCCCGTCCCGGCTCGTCCAGGACACGCCCCACGGGGCCGAATGCGCTGATGAGGCCCCGGGCCCGGGGGGGCAACGCCCGCCCATCCAGGAGAGGCGCGGGGGCCTCGGTGCCCAGGAGCACGTGGGCCAGACGGAGCGACACGCACAGGAACCCGTGGAGGCCCGCCTCCCGGGCCTCCCGGGTGACGAGTGCCCAGTCCAGCTCCGGCTCGGCGGCCAGCCGATCGAGATCGACGAGGCGCCGAAGTCCACGCACCGATTCCTGCTCGATCTGGCTCACCGTGTGGATCAGGGTGTCTTCCGTGGCGGGCACCCGGAGGGGAGGCGCCCCGGGCGGCTCCAGGGTGACGGCCCGGGCCTGGAAGCCGGCGGGGTCGAGCCGGATGGCGTCCTGGGGCCGGGTGAGCTGCCAGTGGACCTCCACCAGGAAGCCCCGGGGGTGGGCCACCCGGTCGTGCTGATGGTGTTGGCGGAACTCCGCGCGGGCGTGCTCCGGATACTCGCTGCGGTAGCCGAGACCGGTGAGGGCGTCCAGCACCGGATCGACCTCGGACCGCTCCACGAGGATGTCCAGGTCACCCATGACCCGTTCCACCGGGCTGAAGGTCCCTCGCCGCAGGGCCCCGCCCTTGAGCACCAGCGGGTGGAACCCCGCTCGGGCCAGCCCGGCCAGGACCCGGTCCTGCTCCATGTCCCAGAAGGCCGCCTGGCGGCGGAGGATCGCCAGGGTCTCGTCGATCTCGGCGTCGGTCCCGGGCAGGGAGACCCCTCGGTTCCGCAGCTCCCGCAGGCGGCTCAGGACGAGGCCGTGGACGCCATGGCGCATGGCCAGAGCCGAGAGGGCGGGAAAGGCGTCGACTCCCGACGCGGCGCTCGCTTCGGCGGCGACGTCCCCCCGAGGCTGCCGCCGGCAGAGTTCCAGGAGCAGGCGCTCCTCGGGGGTCGGGGAGGGAGGGGTCATGGGGGCGGATGGAAATGCCACGGATCGGTAACGCCCGGACGGTAGAGGTACCCCGGAGTCGGGGCAAGCGTATATCGGCTGGGGCATCGGAACTCCGGTGCGGGCCGGGGGTTGGCTCCGAATTGACCCTTGCAGCCGCATTCGACCCTGGGACACCCTCCATGGACGACTTCATCCGGATCCGCGGTGCGCGCCAGCACAACCTCAAGGATCTGGACCTCGACCTTCCCCGGCGCGCCCTCACGGTGGTGACGGGCCCGTCGGGGTCGGGGAAGTCGTCTCTCGCCCTGGACACCCTCTTCGCCGAGGGCCAGCGGCGCTACGTGGAGTCTCTCTCGACCTACGCCAAGCAGTTCCTCGACCGGATGGAGAAGCCGCTGGTCGACGCCATCGAGGGGATCTGTCCGGCGGTGGCCATCGAGCAGAAGAACCCCACCAAGTCCAGCCGGTCCACCGTGGGCACGGCCACCGAGGTCTACGACTACCTGCGCCTGCTGTGGGCTCGCGTGGGCGTCACCCACTGTCCCGAGTGCGACCGTATCGTGCGCCCCGACACGGTGAGCGGCGCCGTGGACGCCGTGCTGGACCTCTCCCCGGGCACCCGCTTCCAGGTCTGTTTCCCCCTCCGTCACGGGGAGGAGGTGGGGCACGGACGGATCGTGGAGAATCTGGTGGCCATGGGCTTCGTGCGGCTCCTGGCCGACGGCGAGCCCGTGGACCTGGGGCGCGACGGTGTGGAGGATCCGGCCGTGGCCGGGGTCGATCTGGCCGCCGCGCGGCATCTCCGGGTCGTGGTGGATCGCCTGGCCCTTCCCGCCGCCGACCGGGACGACCGGGCCGACGCCCTGGACGAGCTCTCGAGCCGGCTGGCCGACTCGGTCCACACCGCCTTCGAGGAGGGGGAGGGCGAGTGCGAGGTCCTCACCACCGACGGGCGGCGCCTCGCCTTCACCGAACACTTCCGCTGCCCGGAGCATCCGGAGGTGCGGTTCGCCGAACCGACACCCCAGCTCTTCTCGTTCAACAACCCCTACGGCTCCTGTCCCACCTGCACCGGCTTCGGGGCGACGCTGGAATACGACGTCGATCTCATCGTCCCCAATCCCCGACGCTCCCTGGACGAGGGGGCGGTGGATCCCTGGACCAAGCCCCGCTACGAGGGCGAACGGGACCGCCTCAGGAACTTCGCTCTGGAAAAGGGCGTGTCGCTGTACAAGCCGTGGGAGGACCTTCCCGAAGACTTCCGCCGGGCCGTCCTCCACGGCGAACCCCGGCCCCGGGGGCGGGCGCCCCGCACCAAGGGCTTCAAGGGTGTGCTGCCCTTTCTGGAGTCCCGGGAGAAGAAGCGCTACAAGCAGTACATCCGGGTCTTTCTCCGCCAGTACCAGAGTCCCACGGTGTGTCGGGACTGCGGAGGGGCACGGGTGCGCGCCGAGGCCCTCTGGGTCCGGGTGGATGGGCGCACCATGGGCGACGTGGTGGACCTGCCCCTGGAGGAGCTCCAGGGGTGGGCCGAGGGACTCTCCCTGGATGAGACCCGGGCCCGCATCGCCGAGACGATTCTCCGGGAGATCCGGGCTCGGGTCGGATTCCTGGTGGAGGTGGGGCTGGGATACCTCACCCTCTCGCGCCAGACCCGCACCCTGAGCGGAGGCGAGGCGCAGCGGATCAATCTGGCCAATTCCCTCGGTTCGTCGCTGGTGGACACCCTCTACGTCCTGGACGAGCCCACGGTGGGACTGCATCCCCGGGACACCGACGCACTCCTGGGACTCCTGGCCCGGCTCCGGGACGGGGGGAACACGGTGGTGGTGGTGGAGCACGACCCGGCGGCCATCCGCGTGGCCGACCACGTGGTGGAGCTCGGTCCGGGATCGGGAGAACACGGGGGAGACGTGGTCTACGAAGGCGGTCCCGACGGCCTGGATCAGGCCGACACGTCCACCGGCCGCTACCTCTCGGGGCGGAGCGGGGTGGCGATCCCGAAGGAGCGGCGACGGCTCCAGGGACGCTGGCTCGCCCTCCGGGGAGCCCATCTCCACAACGTGGACGAGGTGGACCTGGAGATTCCCCTGGGCACCCTCACGGTGGTGACGGGGGTGTCGGGCTCGGGCAAGAGCACCCTGGTCCACGACATCCTCTATCGAGCGCTGGAGAAGGAGCTCGGCGGGGGCGAGACCAGCGCCAAGGAGCACCTGGGGGAGGCCGTGGGGGCCTACGGGTCGTTGGACGGCGCCCAACGCCTCGACGAGGCGGTGCTCATCGACCAGAGCCCCATCGGGCGCACGCCCCGGTCGAATCCCGTCACGTACATCAAGGCGTGGGACGAGGTTCGCCGCATCTTCGCCGAGCAGCCCCTGTCGAAGCAGCGGGGCTACACCCCCGGCACGTTCTCCTTCAACACCTCCGGCGGACGGTGCGAGGCATGCAGCGGGGCCGGGCAGGTGGAGATCGAGATGATCTTCATGGCCGACGTGTACGTGCCGTGCGACGTCTGCCAGGGTCGCCGCTACAAGCCCGAGACGCTGGAGGTCACCTACCGGGGGCTGGACATCAGCCAGGTCCTGGAACTCACCATCGACGAGGCCATCCGCTTCTTCCTGAAGCAGGACAAGCTGGGCCAGATCCTCTGGCACCTCCAGCAGGTGGGACTGGGATACCTGCGCCTGGGTCAGCCGGCCCCCACCCTCAGCGGGGGCGAGGCCCAACGCCTCAAGGTGGCCCGGGAGCTTTCGGGCGCCTCGGGCCGGAAGGGCCGGAAGCTCTACCTCCTGGACGAGCCCACCACGGGCCTGGGCGGCGAGGACGTGGGAAAGCTGCTCCGGGTGCTGGACCGCCTGGTGGAAGCCGGGCACACCGTGCTCGTCATCGAGCACAACCTGGACCTCATCAAGGCGGCCGACTGGCTGGTGGACCTGGGCCCGGGCGCCGGCGCCCGAGGCGGGCGCATCGTGGCCACGGGTCGGCCCGAAGAGGTGGCCCAGGTGCCCGAGAGCGTCACGGGGCGCTACCTCCGCGAGGTACTCCCGAAGGCGTAGCCCACCACCGAGGGGACGTCGAAGTCGTCCAGCTCCACCCCCCAGACGACGCCGTCGCCCACGGCCTCCAGCCGGACGCCGGGGGGAAGGTACACCACCCCCAGGAAGGTGCCGTCGGGCTCCACCACCCAGGCCCGATCCGGAGCCGCCTCGCCGGGCATCCAGGAGAGCACCCACAGCCGTCCGGCGGGATCCACCCGGAGGCCCGAGAAGGCCGGTCGGGTCGCGGGGCGGGGGAGGGCCGCCAACAGGTCGTCGACCTGGCGCTGGGCGGCGGGGGTTTCGGCATCCACCAGGAGCGCGGCCCGGGCGGCCTCCACGTCGGCGGGGCCGAAGGCGACCTCGAGGCCCGGAATCCGGACGATGCGGCGGAGCGTACCGGCGTCGTCGTACCACTGGAGGGCGAAGGCGTCGGAGACGGCGACCCACGCCCCGCCGGGGGCCGCCGCGTCGTAGGCGTACCGCGACCAGGGCGACGGGCTCGCCTCCACCGCCACCATGTCGCCGGTGCTCCGGACCTGGACCACGGCCTCCATGTCCGGGATGGGTCCGGGGATTCCGGCGCCCTCTTCTCCGTCGTCGCTGGCCCAGCGGAAACTCACCGAGTCCCGCCGGAAGGCCCCTCCGTCTCCCTCGCCCGGGAGGTTCTCCGGGCCGGGGAAGTGGAAGATCCTGGCCAGGAGAGTCCCGCCCCGGGACGACGTGAGGCGGAAGGGCCGGTCCTCCCACCGGAGGGGAGCCGTGCGACCCACCATCCCGTCGGGCGCCACGAAGCTGAGTCGACCGTTTCGGTCGTCGAACACCACCACCGAGTCTCCCGAAAACGGCCCTACCGAGCCGATGCGGGCGAACTCGCCCGGACCGTCGCCCATGCCTCCAGCGGTCCACAGCGGCGTTCCGGTGGCGTCGAAGGCCCGGAGCTCCTGGCTCTGGCCCTCGGCCACCACCACGCCGCCGTCGGGGCGGGGCACCAGCCCCCGGAGGGTCCCGAATCGGGTCGGCTCGGGTCCGTCGAGGGTGCCGATTCGGACCCGGGGCGTGGAATCCAGGCGCACCCACTCGGGCGGCGCGCCGTCGAGCCCCACAACCACGATCTCCACGCCGGCACTGTCGGTCCGGGTCACGGACGACGGGGCGGCGTCCGGTGCCTCTCCTCCGTCGCAGCCCGCGGCGAGAGCCAGGAGGGCGAGGAGCGTGGCCGGGACGGGACGGGGTCGGAGGCGAGGCATGGCGGCGGCGCGGTGGAAGGGAGCATCCCGAGGGCGGGGGGCCTGACGATTCGACGCCGGTACGATAGCATGGGTTCGAACGGTACTCCCACCCGTCACTCCCGACCCCATGTCCGGTTCCGTGGACCCGACCCTTCACGCCCTTCTCGCCGACGTATACGGGGAATCCGGTGCGCATCTGTCGCCCCTGGACGCCGAGTTCGATCGCAACGTGCGGGTCGACGGTCCCGGGGGACGCTCGGTGCTCAAGGTCGCGGGCCCCGAGACGACGGTGGAGCTGGTGGAGATGCGGGCCGCCGTGCTGCTCCATCTGGCCGAGGCCGATCCGACCCTTCCGGTGCCCCGGATCGTTCCCACGGAGGCCGGGGCGCCTTGGTCCGACGTGGAGTTCGGCGGCCGATCCGCGCGGGCGTGGCGCATCACCTGGCTGGAGGGGCGGCCCCTCCTGGACGTGCGGCCCCGGCGGGAGGCGCTCCTCCGGGACCTCGGCCGCCTCCTGGCGCGCCTCGACGGGGCCCTGGCCGACTTCGACCATCCCCTTCTGGACCGCCCCCACCCGTGGGACCCGGCCCGGGGCGGGTGGGTCGTGGATGCCGTGTCCGACGTCGGGGATCCGGCCCGTCGCCGGGTCCTGACCCGGATCGCCGAGGGGTGGGCGGAGCTCGAGACTCGGCTGGCCGACCTGCCCACCGGAGTGATCCACGCCGACGCCAACGACCACAACGTCCTGGTGGACGCCGTGGCCGATCCCCATCGGGTCGTGGGCGTCTTCGACTTCGGCGACATGGTCCGGACCCGCCGGGTGTGCGAGGTGGCCGTGGCCGGGGCCTACGCCGCGTTCGGGTGCGACGATCCCGTGGGTGCGGTGGCCGCCGTGGCGGCAGGGTACCACGGCGAGTCGCCCCTGAGCGACGCCGAACTCGCGGTGATGGGCGATCTCGTGCGGGTGCGCCTGGCCATCAGCGTCGTGCACTCGGCTCGCCGGCGGCTGGAGCGGCCCGACGACCCCTACGTGACCATCAGCGAGGCCCCGGCGTGGGCCGTGCTCGAGACGCTGGACGCGGAGCATCCCCGGTGGGTCACGGCCCGGATCCGGGACGCCTGCGGACGGGCGCCCTTCGCCCACGGGCCCGCGGTGACGGCGTGGCTGGAGCGGCGGGCCGCCGAGGGGGCCCTGGCCCCCCTCCTGGTTCCGGCTCCCGCGCCCGACGAGGTGACCCTCCTGGACCTGAGCGTGGGAAGCCCCCTCCTGGGGGCCGATCCCGCCGAGCTGGAGACCGACCGGCTGTCGACCCTGGTGGACGACGCCATGGCCCGTGCGGGGGCGTCGGTGGGGATCGGCCGGTGGGACGAGGCCCGCCCCATCTATCTGGGATCGGCCTTCACCCGGGGTGACCACGCCATCGACGAGCACCGTACGATCCACCTCGGGCTCGACGTGTTCGTGCCCGCCGGGGTGGACCTCCACACTCCCCTGGACGGCGTGGTGGAGGCCCTGGCCGACAACGGGCCGGAGAAGGACTACGGGCCGGTGGTGCTGCTCCGACACGAGCCCGCTGACGCGCCCCGATTCTGGACCCTGTGGGGACACCTGGACCCGGAGGTCCTGGAGCGGCTCGCTCCCGGGCGGACCCTGAAGGCCGGGGATCGGGTGGCCCGGGTGGGCGCCCCGCCCCGGAACGGGGACTGGCCCCCCCATCTCCACCTCCAGCTCGTGGTGGACCCCCTGGAGCTGGGCCACGACGTGCCGGGGGTGGCGCCGGCGCGGGAGCGCTCCACCTGGCGGGCGTGGTGTCCCGATCCGTCGGTGCTGTGCGGCCTGCCGCCGGGTGGTGGCGCGGTGCCCCTCGTGGACCGGGCGGCGCTGGTGGAGCGCCGGGTCGCCCGCCTCGGGACGGGCCTCTCCATCGCCTACGATCGCCCCCTCCACCTGGTCCGGGGATGGCGCCAGTTCCTGGTGGACGTGGACGGTCGGACGTTTCTCGACCTCTACAACAACGTGCCCCACGTGGGGCACTCCCACCCGGCGGTGGTAGAGGCCGCCAATCGGCAACGGGCCCTTCTGGACACCAACACCCGCTACCTCCACGAGACCATCCTGGACTACGCCGACGCCCTGGTGGACCGCATGCCGGCCCCCCTGGAGGTCGTCTGGTTCCTGAACTCGGCGTCGGAGGCCAACGAACTGGCCCTGCGCCTCGCCCGGGCCGCCACCGGGCGGCGGGGAGTGGTGGTGCAGAGCGGAGGGTACCACGGCCACACCACGACGCTGGTGGCGGCGAGTCCGTACAAGTTCGACGGCCCCGGGGGCGAAGGGAGGGCCGATTGGGTCGAGGTGGTGCCGGCCCCCGACGACTACCGGGGCCCCCACCGTCGGGAGGACGGCGACGCCGGGGCGGCCTACGGGCTCGACGTGGCGCGGCGGGTGGAGGCGCTGGTGGCCGGGGGCCGACCTCCCGGAGCGTTCCTGGCCGAGACGTTCCCCAGTGTGGCGGGGCAGATCGTGCCGCCTCCCGGGTACCTCCGGCGCGCGTACGAAGCGATTCGTGGGGCGGGCGGCCTGTGTATCGCCGACGAGGTCCAGACGGGCTTCGGACGGCTGGGGGACGCCTTCTGGGGCTTCGAACTCCAGGACGTGGTGCCCGACGTGGTGGTGCTGGGCAAGCCCGCCGGCAACGGGGTCCCCCTGGGCATCGTGGTGGCCACGCGGGCGGTGGCCGACGCCTTCGCCACCGGTATGGAGTTCTTCAGCACCTTCGGCGGCAACCCCGTGTCGTGCGCCGCGGGGTTGGCCGTGCTGGAGGTCCTCGAACGGGAGGGGCTCCAGGCGTCGGCGCGTCGGGTGGGCGCAGGACTGCTCGACGGCCTCCGGGCGCTGGCGGATCGCCACGAGGTCGTGGGCGACGTCCGGGGACGGGGGCTCTTCGTGGGTGTGGAGCTGGTGGTCGACCGGCGTACGCGGACGCCGGCGGCCCGGGCGGCCCGGTACGTGGTCCAGCGGCTCCGGGACGAGGGCATCCTCATCGGGACCGACGGCCCGGACCACAACGTCCTGAAGATCCGGGGACCCCTGGTGGTGGACGCGGCCGATGTGGGGCGGTTCCTGTCCGTTCTGGACCGGATTCTGGAGGAGGAGGGCGCTCGGGCTCGGGCCTGACGTCCCAACGGCCCATCCTCAAGTCCCGAATCAACATTCCCGACGCTGGAGCGTAAGACCAGGTTCAGGACGACGTCCCCAAACCGCGCTCCATGACGCTCCATTCCACTGCATCTTCGCCACCGCCTCGCGGCCTTCGCTCGAGGGGGCGCCGCAGCGCGTGCCTCGCCGGGGCCCTGGCGGCGGGGCTGATGGCCGCCGTCCCGGTGGCGGCTCAACACGAGTCCGACGCCCTGGTGGTGCCTCCCCTGCCTCTGGAGACCTTCCGCCTGGACAACGGACTTCGGGTGGTGGTGTCGGAGGACCACTCGACGCCCATCGTGGCCGTGGAGATGTGGTACCACGTGGGGAGCGCCCACGAACCCGAGGGCCGATCCGGCTTCGCCCATCTCTTCGAGCACCTGGCCTTCGAAGACACCGAAGGCATGGCCGACGGCGACTTCGCCCGCCTCATCACCCGGGCCGGCGGAGTCTACAACGGGGCCACCGATGCCGATCGCACGGCGTTCCACGAGGTCCTTCCGTCCAATCGGGTCAACCTGGCCCTCTGGAGTCACGCCGAGCGCATGGCGCGGCTCCGGGTGGGAGAAGACGACTTCGTCACCCAGCGGGAGGTGGTCAAGGAGGAGCGACGGCTGCGGGTGGACAACCAGCCCTACGCCGCGTCTCGCCTCAGCGTCGACACCGTGGCCTTCCGGGACTACGCTCCCTACCGCCACAGCGTGGTGGGGTCCATGGACGACCTCGAGGCCGCCTCGGTGGATGACGCCCGGGACTTCTATCGGGACTTCTACGCGCCCAACCACGCCGTTCTGGTGGTGGTGGGCGACGTCCGGGCCCACGACGTCCGGGAGATGGTGGAGGAGTACTTCGGCGACCTTCCCCGGGGGCCCGAACTGCCGGTCCTCCCCCCGGCACCTCCGACCCCCCGCACCGACGGGGAGCGGCGCCGCACCGAGACCGACCGTCTGGCCCAGTTGCCCCTGGTGTGGATGGCCTACACCCTCCCGCCCGCGGCCCACCCCGACCATCGCCCCCTGGCTCTCCTGACCCAGATCCTGGCCACGGGCGAGTCGTCGCGACTCCGCCGTCGCATGGTGACCGAGGAGGGGGCGGCCCTGGACGTGGTGGCCCAGGTCGATCGCCGGACGCGGGCCGGGTTGTTTCTCCTGGGGGCGGCCCCCGTCGAAGGTGTGGGCGCGGAGCGGATCGAGGGACTCCTGGATGAAGAGATCGCCCGGGTCGCCGCCGAAGGCGTGACTCTGGCCGAGCTCGAAGCGGCCCGCAATCAACTCCTCACCGGCGCCGTCACCGAGCGCATGACGGTGGAGGGGAAGGCGGCCCTGCTTCAGCGCTACGTCCTCTTCTACGGGTCGCCCGATCGGGTCAACCAGGATCCGGCGCGCTTCCACGAGGTGACGAGCGAGGACATCCGTCGCGTGGCCGCCGCCTACCTGGTGGCCGCCAACCGCACCGTGGTGGTGGTGGAACCTCCCCGGGCCGCGGGAGACGGGTGGTGAGGGGCGTGGGCGTGGCGCTGGGCGCCATCCTCCTGGCGGCCGGGTGCGCCGCCGCCCAGGGGGGGCCGCCGCCGCCCCTTCCGGTGGAGGAGGTCGGATTCCCGCCGGTCCACGAATCGACCCTCTCCAGCGGGGCCCATCTGGTGGTGGTGCCCTGGTCCGAGGTGCCGTTCGTCACGGTCAACGTGGTGGTCCCGGGCGGGACCGTGGCCGACCCGGCGGGACGCGAAGGTACGGCGACGTTCGTGGCCCGACTGCTCCAGCGGGGCACCGGCTCCCGGTCGTTCGACGAGATCGCCGGGGCCCTGGATCGCCGGGGTATCTCCCTGGCCGCGGCGGCGGCCGAGGAGTGGACGACCATCAGCCTCAACGCCACCACTCCGGCTCTGGACGAGGGGCTGGAGATCCTGGCCGACATTCTCGTGGACCCGTCGTTTCCCGACGACCAGGTCGACCTCACTCGCACCCAGGCCCGCACCGGGCTCCAGGTGCAGTCCAGTCGCGCCGACGCCGTTGCCGACCGCGCCTTCACCCGCCGGCTGTACGGTGATCACCCCTACGGCCGCCTGGCCACGACCACGTCGGTATCGGCGGTGGAGCGCCAGGACCTCGTGGACTTCCACCGCCGGTGGTATCGCCCCGACGGCGCCGTGGTGGTGGTGGCGGGCGATGTGGATCCCGAGAGGGTGGCGCGGCGCCTGGACGCCGCGTTCCGGGGGTGGGAACCCGGATCGAAGCCCGACATCGACTTTCCCCGGGCCCCGGATCGGACCCGCCCCGAAGTGGTGGTGGTCCACCGGCCCGGCGCCGTCCAGGCCGAAATCCGGGTGGGGCACCTCCTCATGGGCGGCGATGTGGAGGGGTGGGAAGACCTGGTGGTGGCCAACCAGATCCTGGGGGGTGGCCCGCCCGGGCGGTTGCAGCAGGTGCTGCGAGGCGCGCTGGGATACACCTACGACGCGCGCTCCGCGGTCACGCGGCAGCGGCGGCTCGGCGTGTTCCGCATCGCCACCGCGGCTCGGACCGAGGTGGTGGGGGCCACCGTGCAGGAGATCTTCGAGCAGGTGGAACGGCTCCGGACCCGGGCCATTCCCGGGTCCGAACTCTCCGACGAGGTGGCGTTTCTCGTGGGGTCGTTCCCCCGTTCGGTGGAGACGCCCCAGCAGGTGGCGGGGCAGCTCACCGAGTGGCGTCTCATCGGGGCGCCCGCCGACGCCCTGGAGTCGTATCGGGCCCGCATCGCCGCCGTGGACACGGCGCGGGCGCGGGCCGCTGCGGAGCGCTGGATTCGCCCCGAGCAGTTTCTCGTGGTGGTCTCGGGCGACGCGGCTCGCCTTCAGCCCCAGCTTCGGGCTCTGGGCGAGGTCCGGATCATCGACACCGAGGGGCGACCCCTGGGGTTGTCCGACCTGGGGGTGGGGCCGGCCAGCGAAGTCTTCGACCTCTCCCACCTCACCCCGGATACCCTGACGTACGACGTGGTGGTGGGGGGCGCCGTCCGGGGGAAGGCCACCCGGATCCTGGAGCCCCAGGACGGGGGATGGCGGTTCGCCAGCGTGATCCAGGCCGGCTTCCAGACCCTGGAGCAGGAGCTGGTGGTGGACGACGCCCTGGAAATGGTGTCGAGCCGGAACCGGATGGCGGCGCCCACGAAGGAGATGCAGGTGGAGACCCGCCGGGAGGGCGACCGGATCACCGGCCGCGCCATCATGGACGACGGCCCCCGGCCCGTGGATCTCTCCGTGCCCCGGGGCGTGACCCTGTCCGACGGCCTCGAACTGGCCCTTTGGGGGTCCCGACTGGCGGTGGGCCGGGAGATCCGGCTTCCCGTGGCCGACGTCCAGGAGGGCGTGGTGGAAACCGTGGTTCTCCGGGTCGAGGAGCGCACCGAGATCTCCGTGCCGGCGGGCACTTTCGACGTCTTCCGCGTGTCGGTCTCGGGCCGGGACCCCCAGACGATCTACGTCCGGGCCCAGGGGCCCCACGTACCCATTCGCATGGAATCGGCGTCCCGGCCCATCGCCCTGGAGTTGGCGTCGGGAGGGTGAGAGGCGTTCCCCGGGTCTCGGTGCTGCTCCCGGCGCGGGGAGCGAGCCCCGGCGAACCCCGGGGGCACCCGGACTCGTCTAACGTTGTACAACCGAGTAACGTCTCATCGGTGCCCCCCCGGAACCGTCTGCCCCGCGCCACTGCATGGACCCCCGTCCCCCGACGTCCAAACTGGGCCGTTTCTTCGCCGAGCTTCGGCGACGGCACGTGGTGCGCGTGGCCATCGCCTACGCCGCCGCCGGGTTCGTCCTGCTCCAGACGGCCGAGATCGTGCTGCCCGCGTTCCTTCCGGGGTTCGAGGCCGATGCGGCGCTCCGGATCGTGGTGGTGGGCTTCCTCCTGCTGTTTCCGGTGGTGGTGGCTCTGGCGTGGGTCTACGAGATCACACCCCAGGGCATCCGGTCCATGGAGTCGCTGGACGCCGAAGCCGGTCGCCAGGCCTCGGGGCGGGCCCTCCCCCGGGTGGCCCTCCTTCTCTTCGCCGTGGTCACCGCCGGAGGCGCCGGGCTGACCTGGTTCGACAAGGAAGCCGAGGAGCTCGCCGAGGTGGAACAGGCCCTCGAGGCCCGTCGGGCGGCCCGCACCATGCCCTTCGTCTCGGCCACCACCACCGATGCCAGCGGCCCCATCCGCTCCCTGGCCGTGCTGCCCCTGGACGATTTCGGGGCCGCCGACGAGGACGCCTGGTTCGCCGCGGCCATGCACGAGTCCATCATCTCGCAGTTGAGCCAGCTCGGGACCGTGCGGGTCATTTCCCGCACCACCGTGGACGCGTACCAGCGCGAGGGGAAGTCGGTCACCGCCGTGGGGCAGGACCTGGGCGTGGACGCCGTGGTGGAGGGGTCGGTGTTTCACGGCGATGGCGCCGTGCGGATCACCGTCCAGCTCATCCACGCCGCGTCCGACACCCACCTCTGGGCCCGGGACTACGAGCGGGAGTTGGCCGACGTGCTGGCCCTCCAGCGGGACGTGGCCACAGCCATCGCCGGCGAGATCGAGACCCGGCTGGGCACCGGCGCACCGGAGACCGAGCTGCTCCGTACGGCCGATGCCGACCTCCCGGCACCGACCGGGACCGACGCCGCCGAAGGCCAGACGGCGTCGGAGACCGGTGTAGCGATCCCCGCCCCGCCCCCGGCGCCGGTGGCCCCCGAGGTCCAGGAAGCCGTCATGCGGGGGCGCTTCGCCCTCCGGGAGGGAACCGCCGGAGACGACGAGGAGGCGGAACGCCAGTTCCTCACGGCGCTGGAGCGGGACTCCACCTTCGTTCCGGCCCTCACCGGGCTGGCGGGGGTGCACCTGATCCGGGGTCTGGACGACTCGGGAAGCGGCGCCCTGGCTCAGCTCGTGGACGCCCGCGAACTCGCCGTGCGCGCCGTGCGGCGGGATTCCAGCTCCGTCGAGGCCCGGGAAGTCCTGGCCTCCGCCGAGGAGGCGCTGGCCGAGTACGGCTCCAAGATGGCCGATTTCGCCGCCGAGATCGGCACCCAGGCCCGGGTGATCCGCATGGGCGGCGACTCGGTCATGTTCGTCATGGCCGGCGACACCACCTGGTTCGACCGGGGCGAGGCTCCCACGGCCTCGGCCACCGAGATGGGTCGCATGATCCAGGTGGCCATGGCCAACGACGACGAGGCGGGCGGTTCGGTCTCCGACGAGTTCCGCTCCATCGTGCGCCTGGAGATCGGGGGTCGGTACGACGCGGCCCTGGTCCGGGCCCAGTCGGCCCTGGGGCGGTTCCCCGAGGAACCGATTCTCTGGGACGCCGTGGAACGCCTCAGCGTGGTGAACGGAGATCTGGACTCGGCCGTGGAACTTCGGGAGGCGCGCACCGCCCAGGGGGCCGTGGCCTCTCTCGGGCCCGGAGCCGACGAACTGGCCCGGCGGGTGGACGACGACGGGGTGGCGGGCTACTGGGCCTGGAAGCTCGACGAACTCGACGCCCGGGAGGCCGCCGGGACCCCCGTTTCGCCGGTGGAGCGGGCCGCGGCCCACTCGGCGCTGGGGCAGGTGGACGAGGCGCTGGCCCTTCTCGAGGAGGCCGTGCGGGCCCGGGATCCCCGCCTGGCGTCGCTCCGGACCGACCCGGTCTGGGACCCCCTCCGTCCCGACGATCGCTTCAAGGCCTTCCTGCGTTCCCTGGGACCCCGGGGACGCCCCCCCACCCGCGCGCCCCGAGGCGGGGTGCGCTGACCCGTTCGCAGGGCCCAGCACGGTTGCTGTAAGCCCCCGTCCGGCGTTATTTTCCGCGGGTTTTCGGCCCTTCGGGCCGGGGTCTCCCACACCTGTTTCGCAGGACCCTCCGGGGGGTGGCTGACGGCTGCCCCCACTCGCCAGGCAAGGACCGGGGATGGCCGACGATACCGAACTGCCCACCGACGACGAGCAGCCCACGGAAGAAGGGGGCGGTCAGCGCGTTCTGACCCGCCTTCTCGAAGACGAGATGCGGGAGTCGTTCATCGACTATTCGATGAGCGTCATCGTCCAGCGGGCCCTTCCCGACGTGCGCGACGGGCTCAAGCCCGTGCACCGCCGGATTCTCTACGCCATGTCGGAGCTGTCCCTCACCCCGGGGCGCCCGTACAAGAAGTCGGCCACCGTGGTGGGTGACGTCCTGGGGAAATACCACCCCCACGGCGACAGCGCGGTCTACGACTCCATGGTGCGCATGGTGCAGGACTTCTCCCTGCGCTACCCCCTCGTGGACGGCCAGGGCAACTTCGGGTCCATCGACGGAGACTCGGCGGCGGCGTATCGGTACACCGAGGCGCGGCTGACCCGGCTCGCCACCGAGCTTCTGGAGGACATCGACAAGGACACCGTCGACTACGTCCCGAACTTCGATGGGCAGAAGACCGAGCCCACGGTGCTGCCGGCCAAGGTGCCCAACCTGTTGATCAACGGGTCCAGCGGCATTGCCGTGGGCATGGCCACCAACATCCCGCCCCACAACCTCCGGGAGGTGGTGGACGCCTGCATCGCCCTCATCGACGACCCCGAGCTTCCCCAGGAAGCCCTCGAGGCCATCGTGAAGGGCCCGGACTTCCCCACGGGGGGCATGGTGTGCGGGCGGCAGGGCATCGTCGACGCGTATCGCACGGGGCGCGGACGGGTGGTCATGCGGGCCCAGACCCACATGGAGGAGCACGAGCGGGGCGAACGCATCATCGTCACCGAGCTGCCGTTCATGGTGAACAAGGCGCGGCTCGTGGAGCAGATCGCCCAGCTCGTCCGGGACAAGAAGCTCGAGAGCATCCGGGACCTCCGGGACGAGTCCGATCGCGACGGCATGCGCATCGTCATCGAGCTCAAGCGCGACGCCGTGCCGTACGTGGTGCTGAACCGGCTGTTCAAGCACACCCAGATGCAGTCGACGTTCGGCACGATCCTCCTCGCCCTGGTCGACGGCGTGCCCCGGGTCCTGACCCTGCGGCAGATCCTGAAGTACTTCCTGGAACACCGCCACGAAGTGGTGGTGCGCCGCAGCGAGTTCGATCTGGCCAAGGCGAAGGACCGGGAGCACATCCTGGAGGGGCTCAAGATCGCCGTCGACAACATCGACGAGGTGATCCGCATCATCCGGGGGTCCCGGGACACCGACGAGGCGTCGGAGACGCTGCAGGAGCGGTTCGGCCTCTCGGATCGGCAGGCCAAGGCGATCCTGGACATGCGCCTCGCCCGCCTCACGGGCCTGGAGATGGAGAAGCTCGACGAGGAGCTCACCCAGGTTCGGGCCACCATCGCCGAGCTGGAAGGCATTCTGGGGTCCCGGGAACGGCGCATGTCCATCATCGCCGAGGAACTCCACGCCATGGCCGACACCCATGGCAACGAACGCCGCACCGAGATCGCCGGTTCGGTGGGCGACTTCAACATGGAGGACCTGATCCCCGACGACGACATGGTCATCACCGTGTCGCGCCAGGGATACATCAAGCGTCAGTCCGTGGACACCTACCGGGCCCAGCGCCGAGGGGGTCGGGGACTCCGGGGCATGACCACGAAGGACGAGGACTGGATCGAGCACATCTTCTCGGCATCGGCCCACGACACCCTCATGATCTTCACCCGCCAGGGCCAGTGCTACTGGCTCAAGGTGTGGCAGATTCCCGAGGGGAGTCGTCAGAGTCGGGGCCGTCCCATCGTCAACCTCGTGAGCATGGGCAAGGAGGAGGAGTTGGCGGCGGTGGTGCCGGTGCGGGAGTTCGCCGAAGACCGGTTCCTGCTCTTCGCCACCCGGCAGGGCAAGATCAAGAAGAGCGCACTGGCCGCGTACGGAAACGTGCGGTCGGTGGGCCTCAACGCCATCAACATCCGGGACGGCGACACCCTCATCGACGTTCAGATCGTCGATCCCGACGCCCAGGTGGTGCTGGCCACGCGCAAGGGCATGGCGATCCGGTTCCCCGAAGACGATGCCCGCCCCATGGGCCGGGCCACCGAGGGCGTCCGGGGCATCAACCTCCGGGACGGCGACCACGTGATCGGCATGGTGGTGACCCGGGAGGACGCCAATCTCCTGGTGGTCACCGAGCGGGGCATGGGCAAGCGCACCGACGTGGACGCCTACCGCCTCCAGGGGCGGGGCGGCTACGGCGTGATCAACGTGAAGGTCACCGACAAGACCGGTGAGGTGGTGGCCATCAAGGCCGTCACCGACGACGAGCAGCTCATGGTCATCACCCGCAACGGCGTGGTGAACCGTCAGGCGGTGTCGGAGATCCGCACCATCGGCAGGGCCACCCAGGGCGTCCGCCTCATCAATCTGGACGACGGCGACACCGTGGTGGACGTGGCCCGGGTCGTGGTGGAGGACGAGGACGAGGAGGAAGGCGGCGAGGGCGAGGGCGGAGGCGCCGAGGGCGGCGAGGCCCTGGAGGGTGAGGCCGAAGCCGGGCCCGACGGAGAGGACTCCGAGGCGTGAGCGACCGGCCGGCGCCTCTGGTCGGACTCGACGAGATCCGGGCGGCTGCCGCCCGGATCGACGGGCTGGTGGTGCGCACGCCCCTCCTGCCCTCTCCCGAGTTGACCGAGGCCACCGGGGCCGCGGAGGTCCGCCTGAAGTGCGAGAACCTCCAGCGGGCCGGCGCCTTCAAGGCCCGGGGCGGGGCCAACTACGTGGCCCAGCTTCCCGACGAGGAGGTGGCCCGGGGCATCATCACCTACTCGTCGGGAAACCACGCCCAGGCCGTGGCCCTGGCGGCCCGACTTCGGGGGGTGCGTGCCGTGGTGGTCATGCCCACCACCGCGCCGGCGGTGAAGGTGGAGGGGGCGCGGCGGCTCGGGGCCGAGGTGATCTTCGAGGGCACCACCTCCCTGGAGCGGAAGCGCCGGGCCGAGGCGGTGGCCGCGGAGCAGGGATTGGCCATGATCCCCCCCTTCGACGATCCCCGGATCATCGCCGGGCAGGGCACGGTGGGTCTGGAGATCGTGGACGACTGGCCCGAGGTGGACATGGTCCTGGCCCCCGTGGGCGGAGGGGGCCTGGCGTCGGGTGTGTCGGCGGCGGTTCGGCGCCTCCGCCCCGAGGCTCGGATCCTCTGCGTGGAGCCCGAGGGGGGCGCCTCCATGAAGGCCGCCCTGGCGGCCGGGGGCCCCGTGACCCTCGACGGCACCGCGTCCATCGCAGACGGGCTCCTTCCCGTGCGGGCCGGTGATCTCACCTGGCGCCATCTGTCCGAGCTGGCCGACGGCGTGGTCACCGTCACCGACGACGCCATTCGCGACGCGACCCGGTTCCTCCTCCACCGGCACCGTCTCGTGGTGGAGTTTTCGGGCGCGGCCACGGTGGCGGCGCTCCGGAGCGGCCGGGTCGACGTGAAGGGCCGACGGGTGGTGGCGATCCTCAGCGGCGGCAACCTCGACCCGTCGTTCCTCCCGGACCTGGCGTGAAGCGGCGCACCCGGCTCCGGCAGTGGGGTCGGCGGCTGGTGCGTGTGGCCTTCGTCCTGGCCGCGGTCTACGGCCTGGCGGGCTTCCTCACCGCCCGCATCGGCCCCCAGCCGTCCATCGTCCTCACCGCCGCCGAGGCCGGCACGCCGGTGCGCGCCGAGGGGCTGGACGTGCGGGTGGCCGACCCCGGCGACGCGGCGGTGGCCGCCTGGCTGAACGACGGGCGGGTGGAGGTCCTGGGCGCACTCTCCGTGCATTCGGGCCGAAGCCACGACGCCGAGGGCACCTTCGACGAGGTCGCCGCGGCGGCGGAGCGGGCGGGCCTGGACTTCGTGGTCCTGGGCGATCATCCCAGCACCTGGCTCCACGAACCCGGGGCCTTGGACCCCGTCCGCCTCGGTTCGGTGCTCCTGGTCCCGGGGCAGGAGATGGTGATCCAGGGAAGCGGACGGGTGCTGGTGGCGGGGCTGGAGGTCGACACCATCGCCGAGCGGTGGGAGGGGGAGGTGTCCGACCTGACCGACCGGGTGGAGGCCGTGGACGGGTATGTCTCGGTGGTCCACGCCCGGAGTCCCCGGGGGCGGGAGCGGTGGCAGGCGGGACTCGACGCCCCGGGCATCGACGCCTGGGAGACCCTCGACGTCTCGGAGATCGCCCGCCTGCGCCTCGCCGATCGCTGGGTGGGCTACCACCTCACCTCGTTCCTCGCCGGTCTGGCCACGGGGCACGCCACGGGGCCCGTTCTGGCCCTGAACCGGGAGGGCACGTCGGCGCCGGGACTCCTGGCCTACGACAGCGCCCGGGCCCGGGAGGGCATGACCCTCACCGCCGGCCTGAACCACCACCCCAAGGCCCGCATCGCCGGGAAGCTGGTGCCCCCGTACACGCCGTTCTTCCGGACCTACGTGAACCACGTCCGCCTCGACGCGCCGCTGGAGGACGACCCGGGCGCGGCCCGTACCCGGGTGCTCCGGGGGCTCCGGGGCGGCGACGTCTTCGTGTCCATGGGCGACGCCGACGAGGCCCGGGGTTTTCGGTTCGGGGCGATTCGGGACGATCCCGGGGGACGCGCCCTCCTGGGCGTCCGTCTGCCCCCCGACGCCCCGGGCCGGTACTTCGTGCGCCTGCTCCGGAACGGTCGGGACGTGGCGTGGATTCCGGCCGAGGGCGGCGCGACGCTCACCGTCCGGACGCCGGGCCCCGGGGTCTACCGGGTGGAGATCGCCCGGGCCGGGATCTCCCTGGGGGGTCTGCGGTACGGTCTGCGTTCCTGGATTCTCGCCAACGCCGTGGACGTGGGCCCGCCCTCCGGGGGCTCGGCTCGCCCCGTCGGCTCCTGATCGGACGGTCCGTGCGCCATCTCGTGCTCTTCGACATCGACGGCACCCTCCTGTGGGGCGGCCCGGCGAAGGAGGCGTTCCACCTCGCCCTCCTGGAGGTGTTCGGCACCGCGGGCGACATCGAGAGCCACGACTTCTCGGGCAAGACCGACCCCCAGATCGCCCGGGAACTCCTGGAGGGGGCGGGCCTCCCTTCCGGCACGGTGGACCATGGACTCCCCTCGCTCTTCCGCGCCTACCTGCGGGAGCTCGAGGCCCGGTTGCCCGACGATCCGGTGACCGTGCTGCCCGGGGTCCCCGAGCTCCTGGACGTGTTGGGCGCCATGGAGGACGTGGCCCTGGGACTGGTTACGGGCAACATCGCGGGGGGGGCCGAGCTCAAGCTCGGATCGGCGCGTCTCGGAGAGCGGTTCGCCATCGGTGGATTCGGCTCGGACTCGGAGCTGAGAGACGATCTGCCCCCCGTGGCGCTGGAGCGGGCCCGCACCCGATGGGCCGTGGACTTCGCCCCGGACCGGGTCTGGATCGTGGGCGACACGCCCCGGGACGTGGCCTGCGCCCAGGCCCACGGCCTCCGCACCCTGGCGGTGGCCACGGGTCGCTTCGACGCCGACGCCCTCCGGGCCACCGGGGCGGACCGGGTGGTGGATCACCTGGGCGACACCGACGCCATCGTGGAGGTGCTGGTTCCTTGATCCGCCCCCCGGGCGGGGGCATCTTCCCCTTCTCGCCGCGACCGCGCCGGCCCTTCGGGTTCGAGCCGCCGGCCGGTGTGGATTCCTGCGGACGACGATCGGAGTATTCACGATGAACAACAAAGTCATCGCACTGGTGGTGGGGCTGGCCGTGGCCGTGGCCATCGCCTTCAGCATGAACTCGGGGGCGAACGGGGACATGGCCCTCGCGCCCGTGGACCTCGAGATCAACGACATGCAGCAGCTCGCGGCCATCGCCCAGGGGGTCCACGCCGGAAACCCGGAGGCACCCATCACGATCCTGGAGTTCGCCGACTTCCAGTGCCCGGGATGTGGGTCCTTCGCCGGCACCGTGAAGCCCCAGGTGGACGTGGCCTTCATCGAGACCGGCACGGCGGAGTTCGTCTTCTACGACTTCCCCCTGACGTCCATCCACCCCCACGCCTTCCTGGCGGCCCGGGCGGGGCGGTGCGCCGACGACCAGGGCATGTTCTGGGCGTACCACGACGAGCTCTTCCGGAACCAGACCGCGTGGTCACTCTCGGCCTCGCCCCCGGTGGGCGCCTTCGAGGACTACGCGGCCCGGGTCGGGCTGAATCAGGATACGTTCCGGTCGTGCCTGCGTAGCGACGCCCACGCCGAGACCGTGTCGGCCACCATGCAGCTCGGTCAGGGGCTGGGCGTCGGGAGCACCCCCACGGTCCTGGTCACCCGGGGCAACGGTCAGGTGCGGCAGGTGGACGCCCCCACGATCCCCGAGATGTACGGCGCCATCCAGACCATCATCGAGGAACTCCAGGCCGAGATCGCCGCCGAATCGGGAGGACGTCCGTGAGTCGGAAGGGAACGCTCAAGGTCCGGCTGCTCTTCGTGGACGACGGATCCTATCACCACGAGGAACTCCGGGTACCGGCCGCGGCCCTGAAGGACTACGAGCGCCTCATCGACGCCCTGAGAGAGGAGCCGTCGGTGCTGAAGCAGGTCTTCGTGGACGTGGACCGCCTCTGCGCCGCCTGGGTCGTGGACGACGACTGAACGCCCCACGGTTCCAGGAAACCCCTCCCGCGCCCGGTGGAGCCCTTCGGCCCACCGGGCGCGGTGCGTTCAGGGCCCTGGGTCGAGGACGGCCCGGGCCCGGTCCAGCGTCCACTCCGCCACCACCGGGGGCGGCCAGTCTCCGGTGCGGGCCGCGGCCAGGAGCTCGTCGGCCTCGCGCCGCGCCCGGGCCGCAACGTCGGCGCTCAGGAGTCCCCGATTCGTGGCGTCCCGCCACTCGTCCTCGTCCAGGAGCCGGATCGTGCCGTCGACCCCCTTCCACACGTCGAGGAACAGGTCGGTGGTGCGCCACCGGGCCGGGTCGTCGTGGGGCCCGTGGAGTTCGGCGGGGGTGAGAATGTTGGCGTAGAGTCCCGTGAAGACGCCGTCCCGGGTGTGGAAGCGCCCGATGTCGTGCCACCGACTGGGAAAGGTGAACCACACCACCGGCGAGCCCGCTTCGAGAATCGTGCGGCCCTCCACCACCAGCGGCCGGTCCAGGGGGGTGTCTCCCTGAAACGAGACCTTCACGTCGGGCGCGTCCAGGACGAGGTCCTGGACGTAGACCCGGGTGGCGTCCGGTGGCCGGTGGTAGTGGATGTGGACGGGGCGCCTCACCGCCCGGGTCCGAAGGCGTCGTAGAAGCCCCGATCCTCCTCGGCGAGTCGTCGCAGAAGGGGGGCGGGGGTGAAGCGGGGTCCGAGGCGGTCTTCGAGTCGCTCCAGCATCTCCACCAGGCTCCGGGGGTGGTGGGCGTCGGCGAAGCGCAGGAGTCCTCCCCGGAAGGGCGGGAACCCCGTGCCCATGATCATGGCCAGATCCACCTCGCCCGCGGTCTCCACGATGCCGTCGTCCAGGATCCGGGCGGCCTCGTTCACCATGGCCAGGACCAGGCGCTGGCGGATCTCGTCGGTATCGGGGGCGTCGGCGCCGCGGCGCACGGTGTCGCCGAGTTCGGCCAGGACGTCGGGGTCCACGCCCTGGTCCTTGCCCTGGGCGTAGCGGTAGAAGCCCCGCCCGTTCTTCCGACCCAGACGGTCGGTCTCGGCCAGGGCCAGGAGGGGGGCGGCGGGCGCCATGCGTTCGCCGAAGGCCTCGTGGAGGGTGGCCCCGGCGTGGCGGGCGATGTCCAGGCCCACTTCGTCCATGAGGCGGAGGGGGCCCATGGGCATGCCGAAGTCGGTGGCGGCCCGGTCCACGGCCGCCACGGCCGCGCCGTCGGCCAGGAGGTGGCCGGCCTCGTTCATGTACGGGCCCAGAATCCGGTTCACCAGGAACCCCGGGCCGTCGGCGCACACCACCGGGACCTTGCCCAGGGCCACGGCGAAGGCGTGGGCCGTGGCCACGGTGTCGTCGTCGGTGGCCGCACCCCGGACGATCTCCACCAGAGGCATCTTGTGGACCGGGTTGAAGAAGTGGATCCCGCAGAACCGGGAGGGTCGGTCCAGGGCTTCGGCCATGGCGTCCACCGACAGTGACGACGTGTTGGTGGCCACGATGGCGTCGCTCTCCACGACCCCTTCCACCTCCTTCAGGACGCTCCGCTTCACGTCCATGCGCTCCACCACCGCCTCGACGACCAGATCGGCGGTGTGGAAGCCGTGCCACTCGAGTCCGCCGGAAATGAGCGCCATCTTCCGGTCTGCGTCGGCCCGGCGGAGCTTGCGCCGCTCCACGGCCTTGTCGAAGAGCTCCCGGGCGTGCTGCAGTCCGCCGGCCACCGCGTCGTCGCGGATGTCCTTCATGCGCACCTCCACGTCCCGGAAGGCGGCGAGTTGGGCGATGCCGCCGCCCATGACGCCGGCGCCCACGACCCCGATGCGGCCCACCGGCCGGGGCGTGCCCCCGGGGACGGCGCGGGCGGTCTTCCGGGCCCCTTCCCGCAGGTGGAAGACGTGGAGCAGACTGGCGTGGGTGGGGGTGGAGGTGAGCTCGCCGAAGGCCCGGGCTTCCAGGGCCAGGCTGTCGGCTACGCTGCCGCCGAGTCCCCGCTTGAGGACGTCGAGGATCTTGAGGGGGGCCGGGTACCGCCCGCCGGTCTTTTCCACCACACGGCGCCGGGCGGCGGCCAGGACGATACGGCGTCCCGGGAGGGTGTCGTCCAGCAGACGGGTCAGGACCTTCCGGTCCGGGCGGGACGCCCCCGAGGGCAGATCCAGCGCCTCCAGGGCGAAGGCGGTGGTGCGCGCCCGGAAGATGTCGTGGGGCACGACCTCGCTCACCAGGCCGATGCGCCGGGCCTTGGACGGCTTGATCGGGTTGCCCGTGAGGAGGAGGTCCAGGGCCGCCTGGAGACCCACGAGACGGGGGAGGCGCGTGGTGCCGCCCCATCCCGGAAGGATGCCCAACTGCACCTCGGGGAGGCCCAGGCGGGTCCTGGGGTGGTCGGAGCAGATCCGGTAGCGGCAGGCCAGGGCCATCTCCAGGCCGCCTCCCAGGCAGAGGCCGTCGATGGCCGCCACCGTGGGGGTGGGGAATCGCTCGAGTTCGAGGTAGAGCTCCTGCCCGGCCCGGGCCTTGGCTTCACCGTCGTCGGGCCCCTCGATGTCGCCGATGGCCTCCACGTCGGCCCCGGCGATGAAGCTGCCCTCCTTCCCGCTCTCCACCACCAGGACCCGGAGGCGGCCCGCCACGGCGGCTTGCCGGGCCTCGTCGAGACAGGTGGCGAAGGTGGCCATGACCTGTTCGTCCAGGACGTTCAGGCTGCGGTGGGGGTCGTCGAAGGTGATCCGGCCCACGCCGTCGGAATCGACGGCGAAGGTGGGGGACGAGGCGGATCGGCTCATGGTGCGGGGCGGCGGGAGACGAAGACGTCGGGCGCCCTCAAACCTACGGCGACGGAGCCCCGCCTCACAGGTAGCCCCCCATGCACGACGCCCCGGGCGCCGTGGAGGCGCCCGGGGCGTCGAAGGGCCGCGGTGGGCCGTTCGATCAGTAGATCGGCCGAATCTGGGCGTTGCTCCGGTTCAACGTCACCGTCACGGGCTCACCCCGGGCGACACTCACGGGGACGTTCCAGTAGAGCTCCGAGTACACCTCTTCGTACCGGGCGTGGACGAAGTAGTCTCCGGGCTTCACGGCCAGGTTGGAGGCCACCCCGTTGGCGTCGGTGGTGTCGGCGGCCAGGTCCAGGCCCGAGGCCCGCTCCCGCGCCAGCATCACGGCGTCCACGTCGAGGAAGGCCTCGCCGGCCCACTCGTCGACCCGCATCTGGTATTCCTGCGCCCGGGCGATGTTCTCCTTCGACAGGGAGTCGAAGCGGGCGAAGAGCTGGTCCTTGTTGCGCTCCACCGAGTTCAACTGGGCTTCCAGGTCGCTGAAGTCGTTGAAGAGCATGCGGTACTGGGTCTCGCTGGGAAGGTACTCCTCCATGGCGGTGGAGATCTTCTGCAGCGTGTCCCGGAGAGTGTTCCAGCGGTTCTCCGCGGTGCGCCATTCCTCCTGGGCCGCCCGGATCGCCTCCTGGGCTTCCGAGAGTTCCGACGGGACCTGGGGCTCCGGCGCCGAAGCAGCCGACGTCAGGGAGTCGAAGATCGCGTCCCGGTCGTAGGGAAGGAGCCAGACCTCCATGTCGCTGAGCTGGCGGGTGACCATCTGACCCGAGGCCGGATCTTCGACCTCGATCTGGGCCGTAACCACCACCTGGGCCGGGCCACAGGCGGCCAGCCCCATGGCGGCGACGGCCGAGAAGAGCAGGGTGCTGCGCTTCATGAGCTACGCTCCGTGAGGGGTGCTACGAGAGGGGTGAGGGGGCGTGAGCGGGCGAACCTAATCGACCGCCTGCCGGGCGACAACCCCGACGGACGCCTTCGCCCGCTCCATGTACGACGCCGGTGCCTACGGGTTTCCTCCGCCTCCGAGGTCGGGACCGAAGACCAGGATCCGGGGCGGTCCCAGGGCCGAAGCCGCGGCCGACGCCATCCCCACGTCGAGCCCCCACACCGCGTCGTCGAAGTCCAGAACCTGTCCCCGGGCCAGGAGTTCGGTGGCCATGCGTTCGGCCGCCACTTCCGGGGCCGCCTCGTGGATCAGGGCGGAGGCCCGGAACCGGCCCCGGTGGAAGCGGAAGAAGGCGGGATCGCGCTCGGCGGCCACCTCGGATGCCAGGCCCAGGATCCGGGATTCGAAGTTGGCCGTGGCTTCGGGGAGGACGGCGGCCCGGACCAGGAGCACCTCGCCCTCGGGCATCTCCACGACCTCCACCGAGGCGCTGAAGAGCCCAGGATCGGGGGGCACGGCGTTCAGTTCGCGGTGCATGCGATCGGCCACGTAGAGAATGGCGATGCGCGGGACGTCGGCGGGCACGGGGAAGGCCACCGCCAACCAGGTGTTGGTCACGTTGCGGGTCACGACCCGCCGGTCGCCCACCGTCCAGGCCGGCCCCGCCGACGTGGTGCCGGGCAGCCGGGGAGCCGGGGCCGCCGCCGCGGGCGGCGCCGGGGGGGCCGCGCTGTCGGCCACTGCGGCCGTGGCCGTGTCGGCGGCGACGGGGCCGGCGGGGCCCGTGCGGGCGGCCATGGGCGTGGCGTCGCCGGACGTCACGGGGCCCACCACCACCACCCGGGCTTCGCCGGCGGCGAAGACGGTCCGGCGGGCGGCGTCGATGTCCGACGGCCCCAGGAGCGAGTCCATCACGGCCAGCGTGCCGCCCGGGGGCCGGGTCCGGGGGTCGCCCACGCCGTAGAGAAGGGCGCGGCGCTCCAGATCCACCTCCTGGAGGGGCGAATCGAGCTCGAATCGCAGGACGTCGGCGCGCCGCCGCTGGGCCTCGGCCACGGCGACGGCGTCGGGCCCGGCGCCCCATCCCGCGTCGCCCAGGGCGTCCAGGAGCGCGTCCACCCGCTCCGGGCGGACCAGGAAGGTCAGGAGCGTGCGGGTCGGGCCCACCCGGGCGCGGCCCTCCACGGTCCCGGCGCCCAGGCGGGCCTCCACCGTGAGCACCACGGCGTCGGCGGCCACCTGTCCGGCGCCGGGCAGGTTCGGGGCGTCGGCCCCCGACCCCACGGGGAGGGCCACGGCCACACCGGCCACCGGCGCCGCCGGTCGGGTGGCTGTTTCCAGGGCCGCGGCCCAGGAGGGCGTGTCGATGTGCACCGGCGCCGGGGGGCCGTCGGAGAGCTGCCCGGCCGCCGGACGGGCCGCGGTGCACAGGAACACCCCTGCCGCGAGGGCGGCTCGGAACCCGGGCCTCACTGTCTCGCCTCCGCCTGGACCGGCGACGTCGCGCCCAGGGTGTCCAGGTACGCCCGCACCGCCGCGCCGTCCACCGCCAGCAGGCCGTCGATGTACTGTCGCACCGCGTCGGGGGCCGCACCGGCCTCCAGGAATCGTCCCACCAGGTTGGCCCGGCCCCACGGTGTGCGGGCTTGGGCCATCAGGCTCCAGTGCAGTCGCCGCACCACGTCGGCCACCACGGCGTCGTCCACCGACGCCGCCACGTCGGCCGGAAGGGTGGAGAGACGCCGACGGAGGGCGGTGGCGTCGCTCCCGTAGGCCGAGCCCACCACGGCCAGGACGTCCCGATTGCGCCCTTCCCAGAGGCGCACGTAGGCCTCGTACCCGTCCTGCTGGTCCCGGAGGTGCCGGGCCGCCAGCGAGGCCGCCACCACGGCCCGGGGGTCGAACGTGGGCGACGACGCCCAGGCGAACCCGAACCAGCGCCGAAGCAGGTCGGGGCGATCCCGAACCGGAGGCGAGGGGGCCAGGGGCGCCCGGGGCGGGTCGGGCGGGGGCGTGGCGCCCAGTCCGGTCAGGGCCGCCAGGAGCGCCGGCGTGGAGACGTCGCCCACCACCACCAGGGTCATGCCCGAGGGATCGTGGCTCTCCCGCCAGAGCCGCTCCAGATCGGCGAAGGACAGGCGCCGCACCCGCTCGCGCACGTCGGCGACCGACGCTTCGGCCGGAGTCGCCAGAGCCCGGAGGGTCGACTCGACGCGCCCTTCGCCCGTTTCGCCGATGCGGGCCAACCGGGCCTCGAGTTCACCGCGCGCCGCGGCGAATCCCTGGGACTCCCGGGGCGCCGCGGTGGCCTGCCGCAGCAGGAAGGTGAGGTGGTCCAGGTCCGCCAGAGCGCCGGTGACCGTGTACGAGATCGCGGTGGCCGAGGCACCGGCCTCGATCTCGGCGCCCAGGGTGGCGGCGCTGCCGCGAATCCGGTCTTCGGCCAGTCGCTGGAGGATGGGCGCCGCGGTGGCGGCGTCCACGTCGGAGCCCACCGGAATCGACAGCCGGAACGTCACCAGGGCCGACCCCGGCGCGTCCAGCAGGAGGATCCGGGGAAATCCCGTGGGGTGGATCGGCGCCCGAGGCGTGAGGAGGCCCGGGTGAGCGTCGAGAGGGGCGTCCTGAGCCGAGAGGCCGGACACCACCGAAAGGACCGTCAGGATGCCGGCGATGCCGGACCGGAGAGCGTGCGTGGAGTCCATCGGAGAGCCGCAGGCGGCGGGCGACGTCCGGGGCGGCCCCTCGGACGTCGGGGGATCAGTTGAACGTGCCGGGAAGCAGGTAGTTCAGGGGATTCTGCTGCCGTCCGTTCTGCCTCACCTCGTAGTGGAGGTGTGTCGACGTCGCGGTCCCCGTCCGCCCGACCTGGGCGATCACGTCACCCCGCTCCACTTCCTGGCCCGAACGAACCAGCAGCTTCGAGGCATGAGCGTACAGGGTGGTGAACCCGTGGCCGTGATCGATCTCCACCGTCTGACCGTATCCCGACACCCAACCCGCCCGGGTGACCCGCCCCTTGCCGGCCGCCAGGATCGGCGTCCCGCCGGGCGCGGCGATGTCCACGCCGGGGTGGGGAAGGACCTCGTTCAGAATCGGGTGCATCCGCGCCTTCGAGTACCCGGAGCTGAGGGAGCCGGCGGTGGGGAACAGCGTCGGCGTCGACAGAAGCAGCTCCCGCTGGGCCGCCAGCGAGTCGCCCGCTTCGTCCATGCTTTCGAGCAAGACACGGGCCCGACGCTGGAGGGCGTCGATGTCGTAGTCCACGGCGAAGGCCTGGTTGCCCAACTCGGGGTCTGCCGACCACAGGGGGTTGGACTCGGGCGTGCGGCTTCCCGGGCCGCCCACACCGGCGGCGAGGACGTCGGCATCGAGGGGCTCGAGTCCGGCGATGGACCGGAGTTCGGCCTCCCGGGTCTGGAGCGACCCCAGAGTGGTCTCCAGGGCCCCCACCTCGCTGCGCAGTCGGGCGAGCTCCTCGCCCAGGGCCTCGTTCTGCCGCTCCAATCCCAGGGCCTGAAGCCGGGAGAGACCACCGAGTCCGAACACGCCGGCCACCAGGGCCACGGCCACGGCTCCGATCCCGACCCCCCACCCGATTCGGCGGAGGGCGCTCCGGGTAACGGAGAGCTGCCTGACGGGGTCGCGATGGCCCCGAACCAGCAGCACTGTCCAGCGGTCGTCTTCGTGCATTCGTTTCGTCGCAGGGGACTCGATCGAAGCCGCGAAACGCCCCCCGGGGCGCCCGCAGGCACCGGGAGGCGAATGCAAAAGCTAGGCCTCTCGTGACGAGGGTGTCAACGCCGGGACTTCTTCGGGTTCGTGGCATATGTATGCCGCAAACCCGACCGGTGTTCCCCTCCGCCGTGGCGGTCTGCGGGTAAACAAATGTTCTCGAATCGGGTCGCCCCGAATCGGGTCGGGCATCGCCTCGAATCGGGGCGGCGATGTCCGGTCGGACTCAGACGTCGACCCGGGGGAAGAGAGGGTCGCCCCGTTCCACCGTCCGCCCCCCCGGGGCGTCGGTGCGGGCCTCTTGGAGGGTCTGGACGCCGGAGAGCCCCAGGCGTCGGGCGAGTTCGGCCGAACGCTCCGGGCAGACCGGGTGGAAGAGGGCCGCCAGCACCCCCAGGACCCGGGCCAGCGTCGCCAGGGTGTCGTCGAGGTCACCGGCCCGGGCCGGGTCCTTGGCCTGGGCCCAGGGCTCCCGCGCCTCCACGTAGCCGTTGGCCTCCCGGGCCAGATCCATGGCGGCGGCCAGGGCGGCGTGGAGCCGGTAGTCCCCCAGGGCGGCGGCCACCGCGTCCAGCGTGGTGGACACGGCGTCGTCGAGTCCCCCGGCGTCGCCTTCGGGCACCACGCCGTCGCGGTAGCGGACGATCATGGACAGCGCCCGCTGGGCCAGGTTGCCCAGGACGTTGGCCAGCTCCTCGTACCGTACCAGGAAGCGCTCCGGCGTGTACGACGCATCGGACCCGGTGGGCATCTCCCGCAGGAGGTACCAGCGCACGGCGTCGGTCCCGTACTGCTCCTGGAGCTGGAGGGGGTCGATGACGTTGCCCAGGGACTTGGACATCTTGGTCTCGCCCACGACCCACCAGCCGTGGGCCAGGAGGTGCCGGGGGAGCGGAACGCCGGCGCCCATGAGCAGCGTGGGCCAGTACACGGCGTGGGTGGTGAGGATGTCCTTACCCATGATGTGGAGATCGGCGGGCCACCACGAACCCGTGGGATCCTCGAATCCCGGGGCCTCGGGTCCCAGGCTCGGATCCACCGCCCCCGACGCCGTCAGGTAGTTCACCAGGGCGTCGACCCACACGTAGATCACGTGGTCGTCGTCGAAGGGCAGGGGGATGCCCCACTGCACCCTGGATCGGGGGCGGGAGATGGAGAGGTCGCCCAGGGGCTTCTCCAGGAACCCGAGCACCTCGTTGCGCCGCACCTCGGGCACGATCCAATCGGGGTGGTCCCGGATGTGGGCCACCAGGGCGTCCTGGAACGTGCTCATGCGAAAGAACCAGTTCTCCTCTTCGATCCGACGGACCGGGCGACCGCAGTCGGGGCAGGTGTTGTCGGGCCCCAGGTCCTTCTCCGTCCAGTACCGCTCCTCGTGGACGCAGTACCACCCCTCGTAGCTGCCGGCGTACAGGTGCCCCCGGTCGTGGAGCCGCTGGACGAAGGCCCGGACCACCGCCTTGTGTTCGTCTTCGGTGGTGCGGATGAAGCGGTCGAAGCCGATGTCCAGGCGCTCCCACGCCGAGCGGAACCGGGCCGCCATCTCGTCGCACAACTCGATGGGTTCGACCCCGCGACGCGCCGCCTCCTCCTCGATCTTCGGCCCGTGCTCGTCGGTGCCGGTGAGGAAGAGCACGTCGTCTCCCGATTGACGGGCGAACCGGGCCAGGGCGTCGGCCAGGATGGTGGTGTAGGCGTGCCCGATGTGGGGCGCGCCGGACGCGTAGTAGATGGGGGTCGTGAGGTACGTGCGGTGGGGCACGGCAGTCGATCTCGTTGGGTGGGGGTCGGCGTCAGTCCCGGGGAGCTTCCGCCACTTCTCGCTTCAGATCGTCCAGGGTGAGGCTCCGGCGCTGACCCGAGCCGCTCCGGAGGGTCACGGTCTCCTGGAGGATGTCCACCGCCACCACCCGCTCCTGACCGCGAGACGTGCGGACGGTGCGTCCCTCCCGGGGGAATCTCCTCCGGGACTCCACGTAGGTGCGGTGCTCGTACATGAGGCAGCACATGAGCCGGCCGCAACACCCCGAGATCTGGGCGGGATTGAGAGAGAGGCGCTGGTCCTTGGCGAGTTGGAGGCTCACGGGCTTGAGTTCGGGCAGCCAGGTGGAGCAGCAGAGCTCCCGGCCGCACCGCCCCACGCCGCCCAGGAGGGCGGCCTCGTCCCGGACGCCGATCTGCTTCAACTCGATGCGGGTCCGGAAGGTCCGGGCCAGGTCCCGGACGAGTTCCCGGAAGTCCACCCGGCGGTCGGCGGTGAAGTAGATGATCAGCTTGTTGCGATCGTGCTGCCACTCGGCCTCGGTGACCTTCATCTTGAGGCCGTGCTTCTTCACGAGCCCGCGGGTCCGGGCCCGGACCCGGTGCTCGTCCTCCCGCAGGTCGTCGAGGCGAGCCACCTCGTCGCCTTCCGCTTCCCGGATCACCTTCCGGTCGGGCGTGGGGGTGGCGCACCCCCCCGACGACGAGCACTTCCGCTCGGCGATGAGACCCACGGCGGTGACCTCGCCCACGTCCTCCCCCCGATCCGCCTCCACCACCACCCACTGTCCCGGGCGCAGGTCGAGGCCCGGCGCGGTGAAGTACTCCCGGCGGGTGCCCTTGAAGCGGACCTCGGCGAAGGCCGTCACCTCATCCCTCCGGGAGGCCGTCCTCGCCGCGCCACCGACCCATGGCCTCGAACTTGGCGTGGCGCTGCCGGATCCGTTCCTCGGGATCCAGGGCGGCGAGTTCACCCACGGCCCGGACCAGGGCGCTCTGGAGCGCGTCGGCCGCGGCGTCCCAGTCGGAATGGGCGCCGCCCGACGGCTCGGGCACGATCTCGTCGCACACACCCAGGGCCTGGAGATTCTTCGAAGTGAGCTTCAGGGCGTCGGCGGCCTTCTCCCGGTGCTCGGCCGAGCGCCACAGGATCGCAGCGCAGCCCTCGGGCGAGATGACCGAGTAGATGGCGTGCTCCATCATGAGGATCCGGTCGGTGACGCCCAGGGCCAGCGCGCCTCCCGATCCGCCCTCGCCGATCACCACCGACACCAGGGGGACCCGGAGCCTCGCCATCTCCCGGAGGTTGGTGGCGATGGCCTCGGCCTGCCCTCGCTCTTCGGCCCCGATGCCCGGATAGGCCCCGGGGGTGTCGATGAGGGTGATGACAGGGCGCCCGAACTTCTCGGCCATGCGCATGAGGCGGAGAGCCTTCCGGTATCCCTCCGGATGGGGCATGCCGAAGTTGCGCCGCAGGTTCTCCTTCATGTCCCGGCCCTTCTGATGGCCGATGACCATGACCGAGCGCCCGTCCAGGCGCGCCCACCCTCCCACGATGGCCTCGTCGTCCCGGAAGGCCCGGTCGCCGTGGAGCTCCATCCAGTCGGTGAAGACCCGGGAGACGTAGTCCAGGGTGAAGGGCCGGCGCGGATGCCGGGCCACCTGGACCTGCTCGATGGGCCGCAGGTTCCGGTAGGTGTCTTCCTTGAGGGACTCCAGCTTGCCGCGGAGGGCGGCGAGGTCCGACGACACGTCGATGCCCTTGTCTTCGGCGAGGTCCAGGAGCTTGTCGATCTGACCCTGGATCTCGACGATGTCGCGTTCGAACTCGAGGTGGGGGACGGTGGCCACGCCGGGCTCCGGCTCGGGAGGGGACATCCGGTCCGACGCCGGGGCGCCGGGGTCCGGAAACATCCGTAACCTACGGGGCGGGGCCCAAGCCGTGAAGGCGGGTCCCGCTCCGGGCGGCGTCAGGCTCCGTCGTCTCGCCGGTGGAGCAGCCACCCGTCGGGGTCCAGCACCACGGTGGCGTCGGCCGGCGCGCCCTCGATGGTGAGCTCCCCGCCCGATCCGTCCAGGCGCAGGGTTCGGCGCACCGTGCCGCCGTCCCACGAAACCTGGAGGTCCACGGGGATCACGAAGCGGGGGGCGTAGGCGCCCTGGACCTGCTCCACCCGGATCCGCAGCCCCTCGGGAACCGCGTCGGTCTCCACCGCCAACACCGGGTACCCGGGCCGGAACAGCCACTGGTCGAAGAAGGTCGCCAGGTCGGTCCCGGACACCTCCTCCAGGACCGCCCGAAGGTCGTCGGTGATGGCCGTGGCGTCGCGGTAGCGGTCGTAGTAGGCCCGGATCCCGTCGAAGAACGGACCGTCACCCAACTCCCGGCGGAGCATGTGGAGCACCCATCCGCCCTTCTGATAGCTGTTCCGGTTGAGGAGCCCGAAGAGGTCGGGGCGACCGTCCACCACCGGCCGGGCCGAGTCGCCCGAGGCCAGGTACGCCGAGGCTGCCGAGGCCATGCGTTCCCTCAGGGCGTCGGGGCCGTCGACGTCCTCGAAGAAGAGGGCGCCGAAGTACGTGGCGAAGCCCTCGGACAGCCACAGATGGCTCCAGTCGGCCTCGGTGACGCTGTCGCCGAACCACTGGTGGGCGGTCTCGTGGCTCACCGTGCCCTCGATGTCGCGCCCGGCGGCGATGGCCTGCTGGGAGTAGAAGATGGCCGAGCTGTTCTCCATGCCGCCGAAGCGTGTGGCGGACTGGACGTGGGCCAGCTTCTCGTACGGAAACGGACCCACCCGTTCGGCGAAGAAGTCCACCATCTCCGCACCGCGGCGGAACGAGGCGCGGCCCCCCGCGGCGCTCTCGGGAAACAACCAGGTGGTCACGGCCACGCAGCCGTCGCTCCGGGACGACGCCGGGGCCGCGCCGCAGGCGGCGAGCCCCACCGTGTCCACCACCATCTCGGCGCCTCCCACCACCAGGGTGTAGGTGGGGTGGGGCACCTCGGTGGCGTAGCGCCAGGTGCGCCGGGGTCCCACGTCGGGGCCGGGCACGTCGGGGTCGGTGGCCTGGGGCGAGCCCAGGGCACGTCCGTTGGCGATGACCTGCCACGGGGCCGGCGCATGGATCGTGAAGGTGGCGGTGGCCTTGTCGGAGGGGTGGTCCACCGTGGGGAGCCAGAACCGGGTGCGGTTGGGCCAGTTGTCCACGAACGCGCTGGGGGCGCCGTGGACCGTCTCGCCCAGGATCAGGCCGTCGTCGGGCACGCCCCGGTACGACACGGTCACCGTGGCCTCGGCGCCCACGGCCGGGGGGGCGGCGAAGGGCACACGAAGGAGGCCCTCGTCCATGGACCAGTTCGAGACCTCGGCGCCGTCCACGGCCACGCCGTCCACCGCCAGGCCCGAGAAGTCCAGGGTGAGCGACTCCACGGCCGCCTCGGCCCGGATCAGGATCGATGCCCGGCCCTGAATCCACCCCGGTCCCAGGGGGAGGGCCACCTCCACGTCGTAGTGGAGCACGTCGATCCCGTCGTCGGCGTAGCGCCCGGGGGGCGACGCCAGGCCCGCCTCCACCGGGGCCGGTTCGTCGGGAAACGCCTCGGGAGCCTGGCCCGCCAGCGGGGCGGCGGCCAGGAGGAACGCCAGAGACGCCTTCACGGCCCGTCGCTCCCGGCCGGCCCGCCGGGGGTGGGAGGACGGCGTCCCGCCGGGGGCATCATGGGGGGCGGCGGCACCCGACGAGGGGGCGCGGGCTCGGGGGGCGGTGGGGTCGGCTCGGCCTCCGGCACGTGGACCGGCTCCGGGACGGGCTCCGAGACCGGCTCCGGGCTCGCGGTGACCCGGGGCTCCGGGGAGGCCTCGGGCTCCGGGGCGGGCTCCGGCTCCGACACCGGCTCGGCCGCCACGTCCACGGCGGGCGGCTCGGGTTCCAGCGACCCGATCTCCACGGGCTCGCGCTCGGGTTCGGGTTCGGGTTCGCGGTGGGCTTCGAAGTCGGGGGTCGTGCCCGCGTGCTGCTCCGTGGCCTCGGCCTCCCGCGCCGGGCCGCTGTCCAGGAGCTCGAAGGGCTCCACCTCCGAGAAGTCCTTGAACCGGCCCCAGTAGCGAGCCTGGGCCATGGCGAAGTCGGGCGACGTCTCTCCCGACCCGCCGCCTGCCGGGTGGTAGTAGGCCAGGGCGCCCACCTTCACGTCCATCCATCGTGCCACGTCGCGATAGACGCTGGGGGCGAAGTCCAGGGACGCCGAGGGCGAGGAGTACGCCAGGACCGTGGGCACCCCCCGGGTGGCGGCCGAGGCCACGGCGTGGGCATCCCGCCGGATTCGATTCCGGTCGGCCACGCTGGGCACGTAGGCCCAGGTGGGGCGCATCTCGTCCACCACGCGTCGCAGCAGGAGTCGGCGCTGGTCCAGGTCCGACCCCGCGGGCGTGGCACTGGCCACCACCAGGCGCACGCCCAGGTGGGCCGCGGCCTTCCGGGCCCGTCCCAGGAGGCGGTCGCCATCCTCCCCGGTGCCCAGGACGAAGATGAGGACGTCGTGCCCCGCGGCCTGGTGGGCCGACAGGGACGCGCCACACCCCACCTCCACGTCTCCCGGACGGGCGCCGATGGCGATGACCGACGGCGCCCGTTCGCCCTCGGAGCGCCACCGGGGCAGCAGTTCCCGGAGGCGAGCCTCCAGGTCCTCGGGGTCCACCGGCTTGGTCATGAGGGCGTCGACCCCGGCCCGGTACGCCCCCTCCACGTAGTTGGGGTCGGTGTAGCCCGTGGCGGCCAGCACCGGAAGCTGGGGGAAGCGTCCCTTGAGCTTCCGGGTCAGCTCGAACCCGTCCATGCCCGGGAGATTCAGATCCGTGAGGATCAGGTCGAATCCGCCCTCCTTCGCCAGTCCCAACGCCTGCACCCCGTCCTGCGACAGGGTTACGTCGAAGGGGCCCAGCTTCTGGAGCAGGGCCGAGAGCAGGAGGGACTGGTCGGGCGCGTCCTCGACCAGGAGGATGCGGAACACGGAGTCGGTTGCCGAGTCGCTCACGGATCGCCGGGTGGACGGGAGGAGAGGGTCACGCCGCCGCTAACGTACGGGGCGGGCCGTGTTTTGCCCACACCTTCGGCGCAACCCCCGCTCCCGGCTCCCCCGCGCGTTACCGACGGCTGGCCTGCACGCGATGCACCAGCTTGGCCATGAGGGTGCGGGGAAGCCATCGGGGGAGGACCGCCGACAGCTTGTTGAGCCACCCCGGCACGACCCTGCGGCGACCCGCCAGCGCCGCGTCCAGACCGGCCCGAGCCACGGCGCGGGTCTCCACCATGCCCCGGGCCGCCGCCCCGGACGATCGGGCGCCGGCCCGCTCCAGGAAGGGGGTGGGCAGGGGGCCGGGGCAGAGGCAGGTGACGCTCACCCCGGTGCCGGTCAGTTCCTCGGCCAGGGCGTCGGAGTAGGAGAGGACGAACGCCTTGGTGGCGTAGTACGTGGCCATGAGGGGGCCCGGTGTGAAGCTTCCCACCGAGCCCACGGTGAGGATCCGTCCCTGTCCACGCGCCACCATGTCGGGGAGCACCCCCCGGACGAGTCCCACCGTGGATTCGACGTTGAGGTGCAGCATGTCGCGCTCGGCCGCCGCATCGGTGTCCAGGTAGGGCCCGTGGAGTCCGATTCCGGCGTTGGCCACCAGGAGGTCCAGTGGCCGGGCCAGGGCCCGCACGTCGGCGAGGGCGGCGTCCACCTCCGAGCCGCGGCTCAGGTCCCGGGCCAGGACGTAGGCTTGGCCGCCGTGGTCCTGCTCCAGCTCCCCCCGGATCGCCTCCAGCGTGTCGTGGCTGCGGGCGCACAGGGCCACGTCCCATCCCTCGGCGGCCAGGAGGCGGGCGAATTCGAGGCCCAGTCCCGACGACGCACCGGTGACCAGGGCCAGGGGCCGCGTCCCGGGGGTCGTCATCCGGCGGCGTCGGGCTCCGTGGCGGCGCGCAGCCCGTCGCCGCCCGCCACCAGTTGCCCGGAGGCGCGGGGCTCGGGAATGAAGAACCAGACGATGAGTCCCATGCCCAGCACCGACACCGCGCCCAGCACCGTGTTGCTGGCGTAGCCCCGCTGGGCGAAGAGGGGACCGGCCACGGCGCCGCCCACTGCGAAGCCCACCTGGCCCAGGGCCACGGTGAGGCTCATGAGCGACCCCCGGCGGTGGTCGTTCACCAGGGCGGTGAGGAGGGCGGAGAAGGGGGAGATGCGCATGGCCACCAGGACCATGGTCATGAAGAAGACGGGGTAGGCGACCCAGAACGTGGTCACCACCACGGTGGTGAGGAGCATGACCACCGAGAGTCCGGCGCAGGCGATGAGGATGATGCCTTTGCGGCCGATCCGATCGCTGAGTTTGCCGGCCTGGGGTCCCGTGAAGACGTTGGCGAGTCCCCCTACGAAGAAGAGGGTGGCGATGCCGTTGGGGGTGGCCTCGACGAACGAGCGCTCGAGCCAGGTGGGCAGGTAGACCACGTAGAGGGAGATGGCCAGGAACATGAGGAAGAACGCCGCCGAGGCCCACGCGATCTCGGGGCGCCGGAGCATGGCCAGATAGTCCCGGAAGGCCCCCATGGCCGTGAGGGGCCCGGTGGACCGCACCACGTCGGGCTGGGGCACCTTGAGCAGGATCAGGAACCAGGTGAGTGCCATGGTGAGGGCGAACACGCCGAACGGGGCGCGGATGCCCAGCCGCGCGGCGATGACGATGCCCAGGGGGATCCCGATGATCTGGCCGAAGGCCGACCCGCTCATGATCCAGCCGGTAGCCCACCCCCGGCGGTTGTACGGGAAGTAGTCGCCCACGTACGACACCGCCGCGCCGCTCAACACGCCTCCGGCCACGCCGGCGAAGATCCGCACGGCGAGGAACGACGCGTAGCCCTGGACGAAGTAGTGCATGGACAGGGCCACCGTCATGATGCCCGTGCCCAGGAGGAGGATCCTGCGGCGTCCGATCTTGTCGGAGATGGGCCCGGAGATGATGGCGAAGATGCCCACCATGAGGGCGTAGGCCGACACCAGGGTGCCCAGGGCGGCGTCGGCGATGTCCAGCTCCTCGCCGATCTGGGGCAGGATCGGCGAGATGATCATGATCTGACTCGCCGACGAGAAGACCAGCAGCCAGAGGGCGAAGACGATGACCCAGGGGCGGGTTCGTTCGGGCGTCACTCGGGTGGGGGACCGGGATCCGGTTCCTTGTGGACGACCGTGGCGTGCCGCTGGTCGGTGGGCATGAGGACGAGGTTGAAGATGTCCACGTGCTCGGGGGCGTTGACCACGTACAGCACCGCGTCGGCCACGTCGTCGGGGGTCAGGGGGGTGTAGCCCCGGTAGACCCCCTCGGCCCGTTCGGTGTCCCCGTGAAAGCGCACTTCGCTGAACTCGGTCTCCACCAGGCCCGGGTCGACGCTGGACACCCGCACCCGGGTGCCCACCAGGTCGATGTTCAGCCCCTCGCTCAGGGCCCGCACGGCGTACTTCGTGCCGCAATAGACGTTGCCGGACGGGTAGACCCAGCGCCCGGCGATACTGCCGATGTTCACCACGTGGCCCCGGTCCGCCTCCACCATGGCCGGAAGGAAGGCCCGGGTCACCCAGAGCAGCCCCTTCACGTTGGTGTCGATCATCTCGTCCCAGTCGTCGGCGTCGCCCGACTGGAGCGGATCCATGCCCCGGGCCTTACCGGCGTTGTTGACGATGACGTCGGGGGTGAACCCCTGGGCGGCGAGGGTGTCGCGCAGGGCGGTGACGGCCGCCCGGTCCCGGACGTCCAGGGGCGCGGCGAACACGTCGGCGCCGTGGGCGTCTCTCAACTCGGTCGCCAGGGCGTCGAGGCGCTCCCGGCGGCGGCCGGTGAGGACGACCCGGGCGCCCTCCCGGGCGAAGTAGCGGGCGCACGAAGCGCCGATTCCGGCGGTGGCGCCGGTCACGAGGACCGTGCGGCCCCGGATGCGATTGACGGGCATGGCGTAGGCGTGGAAGGCGGGAGAGCCCGAACAATACGGGCCCATTCCCTCGACGCCAACGGAGCGGGGGGCCGATGGGGCGTCGACGCCGCCGATTCGTGACGCCGGTCCGGTGGACGCCGACCGGGCGGCGCGGTAGAGTGGCTCGTTCCTCCCGACCCGGAGACATCATGTCCCAGCAGGGCGACCGGAAGGCCGTCTGGGGGTGGGCGATCTACGACTTCGCCAACTCGGCGTACACCACGTTGATCGTCACCTTCATCTACTCCGTGTACTTCACGCAGCAGATCGCCCCCGACGGTATCACGGGCACGGCGCTCTGGTCCCGGGGCGTGACCATCACGGCCATCGTGGTGGCTCTCCTCTCGCCCATGCTGGGCGCGCTGGCCGACCGGGGAGGGCTGCGGCGCCCCCTGCTCCTGGCCGCCACGGGGATCACCGTGGTGGGCGTGGCGGCCCTCTTCGCTCCGGGTCCGGGCGACGTGGCCCTGGCGCTGACCATCTTCGTGATCAGCAACATCGCCTACGAACTCTGCGGCGTGTTCTACAATTCGTACCTTCCCGAGATCGCCCCGCCCGACAAGATCGGCCGCATCTCCGGGTACGGCTGGGCCCTGGGGTATCTCGGGGGACTCCTGGCCATGGCCGTGGCCCTGGTGGTGCTCATCCTCCCCGAGACCCCGCCGTTCGGCCTCGACGCCGACACGGGGGAGCACGTGCGGGCCACCACCCTCCTGGTGGCCGCGTGGTTCGGGGTGCTGAGCCTGCCCATGTTCCTGTGGGTGCGGGAGCCCAAGCGCACGGCCCCCCGCCCTCCCTTCGGGCGCATCGTCCGCGACGCCTTCGCCCAGCTCGGCCGGACCTTCGGCGAGATCCGCCGCTATCGGCAGATCTTCCGCCTGCTGGTGGCGCGCATGGTCTACAACGACGGCCTCGTCACCATCTTCGCCTTCGGCCCCATCTTCGCCGCCGAGACCTTCGACTTCACCCTCACCGAGGTCATGTACTGGGGGCTGGCCCTCAACGTCACCGCGGGGCTCGGCGCCTTCGCCATGGGCTTCCTGGACGACCGCATGGGCGGAAAGCGGACCCTCTTCGTGACCCTGGTGGGGCTCATGATCGGGGGACTCTGGGCCGTCACCGCCGACACCAAGACGAGTCTCTATCTCGCGGGACTCTGGGTCGGGATCTTCGTGGGGCCGAATCAGGCCGCCAGCCGGTCGCTGCTGGGCCGTTTCGTGCCCCGGTCCAAGGAGACCGAGTTCTACGGCTTCTTCGCCTTCTCCGGAAAGGCCATCGCCTTCATGGGACCGTTTCTCCTGGGCCTGGTCACCGAGATGACCGGATCGCAACGGGCCGGCATGGCCACGATCCTCATCTTCTTCGTTCTCGGGGGACTCCTCCTCGCCACCGTGAACGAGGCCGAGGGGCGAGCCGGCGCGCTGGGAGGGTAGGGCATCCTTTCGCACCCAGGCAGAACGTGCGGCTGACGACTCCCGCGGACCCTGTTTGCACGAAGGTGATGAAATCGGAGCACAACGTGCATCCGAATCCCGCGCCGCGGGGACGAACCGACGATTCTGCTGCCCTACGGGCCGAAACGCGCGACTGATTCTCGCGAGGCGGTCCAGGCGCACGTTCTGCTCGCACCGGCCCCACCCCCTCCAATCAGGACGTTTCAGGCGTGGGGTCGGGCGGGTCGTCGGAGCCCCGGATCCACATGGCGGCGGCCACGGCGATGGTCAGGGGGAGCACCCCGCCCAGGACCGCGATGCCGAACTCCTCCCGGAAGGGGTGATCGGCGGTGTGGAGTCCCAGATACACCGCGTAGAGCACGTAGTAGAAGACGAAGACCGCCCCTTCCCGCCGGCTGATGGACGCGCCGGTGACGAAGACCGGGAGGCACGCCACCGCCACGGCCAGCATGACCGGGAAGTCGAAGAGCAACAGGCCGCCGGCCACGTCCATGCCGCCCCCGGCCACGGCCCCCGCCCCCAGCACGGCCAGGACGTTGAAGATGTTGCTCCCCACCACGTTCCCCACCGCCAGATCGCGTTCGCCCCGGAGGCTGGCCACCAGCGAGGTCGCCAGCTCCGGGAGCGAGGTCCCGGCGGCCACCAGGGTCAGGCCCACCACCAGCTCGCTCACCCCGGCGGCCCGGGCCAGGGCCGTGGCGCCCTCCACCAGGGCGTCGGCCCCCAGCACCAGGAGCACCAGGCCCACCACGGCCAACGCCCCGTCCCGCAGCGGTGACCCGCCGGGGACGACGGCCTCGGTCGGCGGCTCCCCGCCGGCCGGTGCGCCCCGTCCCCGCCGGGCCAGGAAGGCCAGGAAGAGCAGGTAGGCCCCCAGCATGATCAGCAGCGCCACCCCGTCGGCCCGGGAGATCACCCGGTCGAACCCCAGGAGGAGGGGCAGGGCCGAGATGGCCACCATGAGGGGCACGTCGAGCCGCACGAGCTGGCTCTTCACCACCAGGGGTGCGGCCAGGGCGCTGGCCCCCAGGATGAACAGGACGTTGAAGATGTTGCTCCCCACCACGTTGCCCAGGGCCACGTCGCCGCGCCCGGCCATGGCGGCGTCGACGCTTACCGCGATCTCCGGGGCCGAGGTGCCCAGCGCCACCACGGTCAGGCCCACCAGCAGGGGGGGGATCCCCAACCGGGCGGCCAGGCGCGACGCGCCCCGCACCAGGAGGTCGGCGCCGGCGGTCACCACGCCCAGGCCCACGACGACCCGCAGGACGTCGACCACCAGGGGAGATGCCGTCACGATGGAGAGGAATGCGATAGATTCACGGCCATGAAGCGGTGGTTCCGGAAGCTGAAGCGGCCCCTGCGCTGGGGCCTCCTGGTCGGGCTCGGCCTTCCCTTTCTGGGGTGGTTGTTCCTGCCCTGGCCCGTGGCGTGGAAGTGGCGCGATCCGGAGCTCACGTCGTTCATGAAGTATCGCATGGAGCAGGCGGCGGAGAAGGGGGAGTCCCTGGAGATCCGCCACGACTGGGTGCCCCTGGCCCAGATGGCCCCGGAGATTCCCCGGGCGGTGATCCTGGCGGAGGATCAGCGGTTCCGGCAGCACGGCGGCGTGGACTGGATCGCCCTGGGCGAGGAGCTGGACTACGACGGCGAGCCCCCCTTCTCCTGGACCAGCCCCTCCGATCTCGGAGCGGTGGCCCGGGCGGTGCGGCGGGGGTGGGCCCAGCGGTCGGAGGTGAAGGGGCGCAGCACCCTCACCCAGCAACTGGCCAAGAACCTCTACTTCACGCCGGAGCGGAGCCTGCGGCGCAAGGTGGGCGAATTCGTCGTGGCCCGGCGCCTGGAGTGGATCCTGGACAAGGACCGCATCCTGGAGCTCTACCTCAACACCGCCGAGTTCGGCCCGGGCATCTTCGGCGTCGAGGCGGCGAGTCGGGCCTATTTCGGGGTGGGGGCGTCGCGCCTCGATCGCTCGCAGGCGGCGACGCTGGCGGCGATTCTTCCCCATCCCCTGACTTCGAACCCCGTGACCTCGCCCGGGGAGATGGCGTGGAGACGCGACCGGATCCTGGGCATGATGGGAGGTGGTGAGTGAGCGACCCGAAACGGAAATCCCCGGGCCCCCGACGCATTCCCGTGCCGTGGTGGGCCCTCACCCTCGCCGGCGGCGGCGTGGGATTCGGGGTGGCCGAATGGCCCGGCGCCGTCTTCGGCGCGCTTCTGGGCTTCTTCGCCTGGAAGCTGCGCTGACCCCCTGCTAGGGGGAGGGCGGTCCGCTTCCGGCCCGAGGGGCCACGCTGCGGCGCAGCCGAGCCGCCAGGGGCGGCAGGGCCAGGGCCGCCGCTGCGGCGACCCAGAGTCCCACGGCGATGGGGCTCGAGGCCAGGACCCCCCAGTCCCCTCCCGAGAGGGCCAGCGAGCGCCGGAGGTTGCGCTCCAGGAGAGGGCCCAGGACCAGGGCGAGGATCACGGGAGCCAGGGGGAATCCCCCCTTCCGCATGGCCCATCCCACCACCCCCAGGACCGTGAGGATCACCAGGTCGAAGCCGCTGTTGGTGACGGCGTAGACCGAGGTGTAGCTCAGGGCCGCCACCCCCGGCACCAGGATCCACCGGGGGAGCGCCAGCACCCGCACGAACAGGCCCACCAGGGGGAGGTTCAGGACCAGGAGCGCCACGTTGCCGATGTACATGGACGCGGCCAGTCCCCAGAAGAGTTCGGGGCGCTGCTCGATGAGGAGGGGGCCCGGGGTCACGTTGAGGGCCAGCAGGGCCCCCAGGAGCACGGCGGTGGTGCCGCTCCCGGGCACCCCCAGGGTCAGGAGGGGGATCATGGCGCCGTTGGCCGCGGCGTTGTTGGCGGCTTCGGGCGCCGCCACGCCCCGGAGGTCGCCCGAGCCGAAGGTGCCCTGGTCGTCGGAGATGCGCTGCTCCGTGCTGTAGGCGAGAAACGACGCCACCGTGCCCCCGGCGCCGGGAAGCACGCCCACGGCGAACCCCAGCACGCTGCTCCGGACCATGGTCCAGCCGCTCTCGGTGAGTTCGGCGGCGGTGAGCCGGGCCCGGCCCCACGCCGCGGCGGCGGACTGCCCCACGGGAGACTCCTCGGCCAGGGTGAGGACCTCGCTGACGGCGAAGAGCCCCAGGGTGGCCACCAGGAAGTCGATGCCGTCGAGAAGCTCGAGCTGGCCGAAGGCGAATCGGGGCACGGCGCTCTGGGGGTCGAGGCCCACCGACGCCAGCAGGAGGCCGAATCCGGTGGCCGCCAGGGCCTTGGGAATGGAGCGTCCGGCCAGCGACGACAGGGCCACGAAGGCGAACACCATGAGGGCCACATATTCGGCGGGCCCGAAGCGCAGCGCCCAGGCCGAGAGGACCGGCGCCAGGAGCACCAGGCCGAAGATGGACAACGTACCCCCAACGAACGACGCCACGGCGCTCATGGCCAGGGCGGGTCCGGCGCGCCCGGCCCGGGTCAGGGCGTGGCCGTCGATGGCCGTCACCACCGCCGACGCCGTGCCCGGCACGTTCAGGAGGATCGTGCTGATGGAGTTGCCGTACTGGGACCCGTAGTAGATCCCCGCCATGAGGATCAGCATGGACTCGGGGGGGAGGTCCACGGCGAACGCCAGGGGCAGCAGGAGGGCGATGGCGTTGATGGGGCCGATGCCCGGAAGCATGCCCACGCTGGTGCCCACCACGGCGCCCACCAGCACCAGTGCCAGGTTGAGGGGCTGGAGCGCCACGGCGAACCCGCCGCCCAGGAGCTGGAGCGCTTCGGGCACGGCTACCCCCAGGGTCCGGCGGGGAGGGAGAGGCCCAGGCCCCAGGCGAACAGCAGATAGAGGACTCCCGAGACGGCGAGTCCGGCGCCGAGCCCTCGGACCCACCCCGAGCCGAAGAGGCGACCGAGGGCGGCCAGCAGCAGCGTGGTGGCCGCCACGAAGCCCAGGAGAGGCAGGACGAACGACCAGGCCAGGAGCGCGACCACCACCGCCGCCAGGCGCCGCCGGGCATCGGGGGCGGGCCAGACGGCGTCGTCGCCCGGGTGGCGGGCCAGCCCCACGGCCGCGCCCAGGAGGAGGGCGGAGGCCAGCCACGGAAAGGCCCGGGGCCCCAGGGGATCGGTGACGAACGCCACCCGGAAGCCCAGGGCGGCCAGCCCCGCCCCGGCCCCCAGCGCACCCAGGGCCACGGCCCACCGCCGCGCGTCGCTCATCCGCCTTCCGGCGGCAGGAGGCCCAGGCTCCGGGACATGGCCCGGAAGTCGTCGACCTGGGCCGCCACGAACGCCTCGAACTCCTCGCCGGTGCGGAGGAACGGTCGCATGCCGTTGCGCACCCGTTCCTGGGCCCACGCCTCGGAGCGCCCCAGGGAATCGAGCACCGCCACCCAGCGGTCGCCCACCGAGTCGGGCACCGCCGCCGGGACGAAAAATCCCCGCCAGGTGACCCATTCCACGTCGAAGCCCATTTCCCGGGCCGTGGGCACCCCGGCCAGGTCGCCGGCGATGCGCTCCGGGGCCAGCACCGCCAGGATCCGGAGGTTGCCCGCCTCCACCTGGCCCTCCACCTCGCTGGCCTCGCCCGAGAACACCTGGACGAAACCCCCGAGGAGCGCCGTCATGGCCTCGCCCCCGCCTTCGAAGGGCACGTAGCGGATCTGGAGGGGGTCCATGCCCGCGGCCCGGGCCAGGAGCAGGAGCTTCATGTGGTCCTGTCCCGCCACCGCGCTGCCGCCGCTGGCCACGATGGAGCCGGGGTCGGCGGCCCACTCGCGCATGAGGGCGCTCAGATCCGGCCACGGGGCGTCCCGGGAGACGGCCAGGATGCCGTACTCGGCCCCCACGGCGCCGATCCAGCGTACGTCGTCGGTGTCGAGGCGGCCGTATTGGCGCTGGGCCAGGCGCAGGGTGGTGCCCGACGACGCCGCCACCAGGAGGCTCGGGTCCTGGGCCCGCCGGGTCACGGCCCGGGCCATGGCCACGCCGCCGCCGGCGCCCGGGAGGTTGGTGGTGCGGACGGTCCCCGGCGACAGCCCCAGGTCCTCCAGGACCCGACCCACCGATCGGCAGGTCCGGTCCCACCCGCCGCCGGGGTTGGCCGGAGCCAGGCACTCCCATCCCCGGGAGGTCTCCGGGGCGCACCCCGGAAGAGCCAGGGCGGCGGCGATGGCCAGGAGGGCGACGGGGCGTCCGACGCGGAGGGGGAGAGGGGGACGGGTCAGGGGGGGCCTCGAGGTGGTGGGGCGCGGAAGCGTGGGGCCGGGGCGCCCACTCCACAAGAGGCGCTATCTTCCCCTCCATGTCCGCTCCCCGTGTGCTCGTGGTCGGAGCCGGTGCCGCCGGCCTCCTCGCCGCCCGTTTCGCCGCGGCGGAGGGCGCCGCGGTGGAGGTGCTGGAGACCACCGCCGACGGAGGCCGCAAGATCCTGATCAGCGGGGGCGGCCGCTGCAACGTCCTGCCGGGGCGGGCGCGGCCCCGGGACTACGTCACGGCTTCGTCGCCCCGGGCCCTTCAGCGCATTCTGCGGTCGTGGCCCCTGGCCGAGCAGCGGGCGTTCTTCGAGTCCGAGCTGGGCCTGGAACTGGTCCTGGAGCCCGAGTCGGGCAAGCTCTTTCCGGCGTCGAACCGAGCCCGGGACGTGCGCGACGCCCTGGTGGCCGCCGTGGTTCGGGCCGGTGGACGGTTCCGCTTCGAGACCCGTGTGAAGGGGCTCGTGCCCCCCCGGACACCGGGAGACCGCTGGCTGGTGCGCCTGGCCGACGGGGGGTGGCTGGACGCCGACCGGGTCGTGCTGGCCACCGGCGGCCGTTCGGTGCCGAAGACCGGCAGCGACGGGGCGGGACTGGCCTGGATGGAGTCCCTGGGACACCGGGTGAACCCCACCTACCCGGCCCTCACCCCCCTCACCGGCGACCCGGCCCACGCCGAACTGGCGGGGGTGTCTCTCGACGTCACCCTCCGGGCCCCCGGCGCCCGACCCCGGTTCGAGACCACCGGGGGGTTCCTCTTCACCCACCGGGGCTACAGCGGGCCCACGGTCCTGGATGCGTCCCATCTGGCCATTCTGTCGGCCCGGGAGGGCACGCGGCAGCTCCTCACCGTTCAGTGGACCGACCTCGACGAGGGGGCGTGGGACGCCCTCCTGCAGGCGTCGGGCACGGGGCGGGTGGCGTCGGTGGTGTCGGCCCGGCTTCCCGATCGTCTGGCCCTGCGGCTCCTGGACGAGGCCGACGTGCCCCGGGATCGGGCCGCCGCCCGCCTGCGACGCGACGAGCGCCGTCGGCTGGTGGAGGCCCTCACGTCGTGGCCCGTGCCCTGGACCGGAGACGAAGGCTACAAGAAGGCCGAGGTCACGGGCGGGGGCGTGGCGCTGGACCAGGTGGATCCGGGCACGCTGGAGAGCCGGGTGACGCCGGGCCTCCACCTCTGCGGCGAGATCCTCGACGCCTTCGGACCCATCGGCGGACACAACTTCCTGTGGGCGTGGGCCACGGGCCGTGCCGCGGGCCTGGCCGCGGGCCGGGCCGCCGCGACGCTGGCGCCGGGCGACGCTTCGCCCGTAGAGTAGCCCGCCCACCGCTCCACCCCGACCCGGGTCGTCTTCCATGCGCAGCTCTCTCGTCGTCTCGTCTTTCGCGGCCCTCGCCGTGACCCTCTCCGCCTGCGGTCCCCAGGGGCCGGCCGAAGAACCCGCCGATCTGGTGGTGACCCACGGCCGGGTCGTCACCGTCGACGACGATCGTCCCGAAGCCGAAGCGGTGGCCATGCGGGGCGACCGCATCGTGGCCGTGGGCACGGCGGCCGAGATCGAGGCCTACGTGGGCGACGCCACCGAGGTCATCGACGCCGAAGGGCGCCTGGTGATTCCGGGCTTCATCGAGGGCCACGGGCACTTCACGGGGCTCGGCGATTCCCGCATGATCCTCGACCTCACCACGGCCACGAGTTGGGGCGACATCGTGGCCCAGGTGGCCGAGGCGGTGGCCGCGGCCCCGGCCGGCACCCTGATCCGGGGCCGGGGCTGGCACCAGGAGAAGTGGAGCGCCACGCCCGAGCCCAACGTCGACGGGGTACCCCTCCACGACGACCTCTCGGCCGTCTCTCCCGACCACCCGGTCTATCTCACCCACGCCTCGGGCCACGCCGCCTTCGTCAACGGCCGGGCCCTGGAGCTGGCGGGCATCGATGCGTCGACCCCCGATCCCGACGGCGGCACCATCGTGCGCGACGCCTCGGGGCGGGCCACGGGGCTGCTCCGGGAGACCGCCCAGGGGCTCGTGCGCGGCGTGGGCGCCGGGGAGATGACCGCCGAGGAACGGGAGGCCCGCTTCCGGCGGCAGGTGGAGTTGGCGGGCCAGGAGGCCCTCTCCAAGGGCGTGACGTCGTTCCACGACGCCGGCACGAGCTTCGGCACCATCGAGGGGTACCGCCGCCTCGCCGACGAGGGCGCGCTCCCCATCCGGCTCTACGCCATGGTGCGGACGAGCAATGCCGACCTCGAGGCCAACCTCGACGAGCACCGGATGGAGGGGTACGCCGACGGCTTCCTCACCTTCCGCTCCATCAAGCGGTCCATCGACGGCGCCCTGGGGTCCCACGGGGCGTGGCTGCTGGAGCCGTACGCCGACCTTCCCTCCAGCGCGGGGCTGAACACGGCCCCCGTGGACGACGTCGAGGAAACGGCGCGCATCGCGGCGGAGCACGGATTCCAGCTCAACGTCCACGCCATCGGCGACCGGGCGAACCGGGAGGTGTTCGATCTCTACCAGCGGGCCTGGGACGACGCCGGGATCGAAGGCGACGATCTGCGGTGGCGGATCGAGCACGCCCAGCACCTGCATCCCGACGACATTCCCCGGTTCACCGGCATGGGGGTCATCGCCTCCATGCAGGGGGTGCACGCCACCTCCGACGGACCGTGGGTGCCGGAGAAGCTCGGCGACGAGCGGTCGGCCACCGGGGCCTACATGTGGCGGGCGCTGTGGGACTCCGGAGCGGTGGTCACCAACGGCACCGACACGCCGGTGGAGGACGTGGATCCCCTGGCGTCGTACTACTCCATGGTGAGCCGGATGATGAACACCGGCGAGAAGTTCTACGCCGATCAGGCCCTGAACCGCATGGAGTCGCTCCGGGCCTACACCCTGAACAACGCCTACGCCGCCTTCCAGGAAGACGACCTGGGCTCCATCACGCCGGGGAAGTACGCCGACCTGGTGATCCTGTCCCGGGACATCCTGTCGGTGCCCGAAGCCGAGATCCCCGGCACCGAGGTCGACGTCACCATTCTGGCCGGAAACGTGGCCTACCGTCGGTAACGTCTCGGCCACGGCTGTAACCTTCCGCCCGCTCGTCTCGTTGATACACGCGTGGCCCTGATGGATCGGGCCTCGCCGATGTGCCAGGGGTCGGGCGGGCGGTTGTGGGTGGTGATGTGGGGTGGTGTGTGGTGAGTCCGTCCCGTTCCGGCCCCTGGTCTGTCGTCGTCGGGTCGCGAACCCGTATCTTCCCTGCAGTGGTCCGGGAGCCGTCGCGACGGCCCCGGTGGTTCCGGAGCGGGGGGTGGACGTGTCGCGACGGTGTCTCTTCTGTCAGAAGTCGTTTCCCGACAACGGGCGGTTCGAACAACTGCCCCAGGGGCGACGCATCGCCTACGATCCCGACCGGGGTCGTCTCTGGCTGATCTGCGGCCACTGCTTCCGGTGGACGCTCGTGCCCATGGAAGACCGGGACGCGGCCCTCTACGAGTTGGAGCGGGCGGCCCGGGACGAAGCGATCCCCGTGGCCCATACGGCCAACATCCGGCTCCTCCGCCTCAAGCACATCATCCTGGTGCGGGTGGGGGCGGCCGATCTCACCGAACAGGCGTGGTGGCGCTACGGACGGGAGCTCCGGAGTCGCAAGGCGTCGTTCGACAGTCGGAGATCGCGGGTCACGGCCTACACCTTCGGCGCCCTCAACTTCGTGGGCGAGGTGCTGGGGCTGGCCGACCCGGACGTGTCGGTGGACTGGCAGGACACCCCGGTGGCCGACGTGCTCCGCTGGCGCCGATTCGGGTGGGCCGCCTGGCACGGGCGATCCACCTGCCCCTTCTGCCAGAGCACCCTCCGGGCCCTGCGCTACGACCTCTCCTGGTGGTGTTATCCCCTGGAGGGAGAGGACGGCGGCATGGCGGTGGGGGTGCCGTGCCCGCGCTGCGATCCCTGGACGCCCGAGCACATCTACCGCATCGAAGGCGGTGAGGCCGAGCACGTGCTCCGGCGGGTGCTGGCCTACCAGAACATCACCGGGGCCGGGGAGCGGCTGATCCGCGACGCCACCCTGGCCATCGAGACCTCGGGTTCACCCGGCGAATTCGCCCTGGATTCCACCCGGCAGCGGCAGACCCTGTGGCGCATGGGCACGGCGGGCACCGTGGCCCTGGAGATCGCCCTCTCCGAGACGGTGGAGCGGCGCATGCTGGACCTGGAGGTGCGGGCCGTGGAGTTCATGTGGCAGCGGGAGGAGGAACTGGCCCGGATCACCGACGAGGAACTCACCCCCGCCGGGATCCTCCGTCGCCACCTCCGGCGCATTCCCGTGCGCCTGGCTCCCCGGCGACGGGCCGGCATCCTGGCCGATCCCGGGCCCGGCTGAGGCGACCGTCCCTCAGCGCGTCAGAAGGCCCTCGAGGGGCTCCTCCCGGGCGCCGTTCTCGTCGCAGACCGCGAAGGCGTTCTCCCCGCTGCCCCACAGGGCCACGCCGGCGTACTCGCCGGCGGTGTTGACGATGAAGAAGCGCACGTCGAACGACGGCTCCCCGTTTTCGTCCTGGAGGCGGGGTTCCACCGTGTTGGCCCGGATCCGCTCCAGGATCGCCATGCCGGCGTCCTTGGGGTGCATGCCCTGGCGCATGAACTCCACGATCATGGCCGACGACAGGTTGTAGAGATTGGCCTCGCCCCGGCCGGTGGAGCCGGCGGCGCCCACCTCGTTGTCCACGTAGAGGCCCGCGCCCAGGATCGGCGAGTCGCCGATGCGGCCCGGAATCTTCCAGGCGAGTCCGCTGGTGGTGGTCACCCCGCAGACGTCGCCCGTGGGCCCCACGGCGTCGCAGTTGATGGTGCCCCAGAAGGAGTGTTCGGGAATGAGCCCGTCCCGCACCATCTCCAGGCCCGCCCGGTACCACGCGTCGGATCGGCGCCGCATGGCCCCGGGATCGAGGGAGGCCTGCCCTCCGCCCGAGCGCCCTCGGCCGATGAGATCGGGGTCGGTCTCGCCGCCCCGCTCCCCCAGCCCCCGGAGCCGCTCCCGGGGGTCGAGCCAGTGGCCCGGATCGACCCGGCGGCGCCACTCCAGCCACAACTCCCGGGAGCGGGGCGTGTTGAGGTCGTCCTCCACCTGGAAGCCCAGGTCCCGGGCGAACTCCCGGGCGCCCACGCCGGCGATGAGGTGGTGGTCGGTCAGCTCGGCCACGGCCCGGGCCACCCGGGACGGGGTGCGCACGCCCTCGATGCCCGCCACGCCGCCGGCCCACTTCCGGGGCCCGTGCATGCAGCACGAGTCCAACTGCACCACCCCGTCGGCGTTGGGGAGTCCCCCGAAGCCGATGCCCGTTTCCTCCGGGTCCAGCTCGGGGATGTTCACCCCGTGGATCAGGGCATCCAGCAGGTCCTCCCCCTCCACGATCCCCCGGAAAGCTCGCTCCACCGCCGACTCGGGCCCCCCGTTGGTGTAGCGGATTCCGCTCACGTCGGAGACGACCACGGGGCGCACGGCTCGGCGGAGCCAGAGCTCGGGCCCCCGGGCCGCGGCGGAGAGGGGGGCGGACGAGGAGGCCACGGCCCCGGCGGCTGCGGCGGCGGTGCGGACGAAGTCGCGTCGCTTCATGGAGCTGGATCGGCAGGAGGCGTGGGGGCCGGGAGTCGGCCGCCCCGTGCCGCTAAGAGGCCGAGGGGCGCGACGTGCCGCAAGCGAGGGGGTCGAAGGCCACGTCGTCCACCGCGATCAGATGGTCGAGCCGCACCTCGGTGCCGTCGTCCAGACGGAGGTACTCGGCGGCGTCGCGACTGAACACGTCCACGAGCACCGACGTGCGCCGCGTGGTCTCGCCCGAGGGGTCGCGCCACGCCAGGTCCACCGCCCGCCCCCGAAGCACCCGGAGCTGGAGCTCGTCGTGCAATCCGCAGTCGATGGGGTGGTAGGGGGCACTCACGTGAGTTCGTCGCGCCGCAGGGCGTTGGCCGCGTCGATGGCCTCGATCAGGAGTCCCCGGAGTTCCCCGGTGGCGACGGAGGACCGGAAGGGAGCCCGCCGTACCCGGCGTTCCCCGTCGATCTTGCCCAGGGCCGCCACTTCCATGTCCAGGGTCCCGGCCGGCGAGGGTCGCAGGTGGATCCGGCGCTCCAGCCCGTCCCGGAACCATTCCAGCACCCGATCGGGCGGGTCGGTGTGGTCCCGGTAGAGGTCCATGCCGTTGGCGAGCGCGAAGATGTTCAGGTCGACGTCGACCCCGGCCAGGGCATCCCCACCGGACTCCACGCCCTCATCCCGCCTCTCGTCACCCATGCGGCCTCCGTCGTTGGACACGGCTCCCCCTTCTTGGACGCTGCGGCGTCCGGGAAGGTTTCCATGTATGGGGCGAACCGGTCAGCGAAACCAGAAATTCAGTTCGAGGCCCGAGCGGAAGGTCCCCCAGGTGGTGGTTTCCCGGTCCCGCATGACGCCGTTGGCCGACGAGTCGATGGTGTCGCGGCGCCACTGGAGTCCCGCGTGGCCGCTCACGGAGAGATACCGCAGGGCGTACCATTCGGCGCCCAGCGAGAGGGACGCCTGGACCGTGAACAGGTCCTGGTACTGCTGCTGGTCCCCCTGGATGATGAGCTCGCCGTCGTCCCATCCGAGGGCCAGCTTGCCCCGGAGGTAGGGGGAGACCGGTGTGTCGCGGGCGCCGTACCACTTCACGAACGGCCCCACGGTGTGGTCGGTACTCCGGGCTTCGCCGCGGGTGGTGATGTTCGACTCCACCGTCTCCCGGGAATCGCTGTCCCGGAGATCGAGTTCGAGTCCCAGCGCCAGGCGGTCGGTGAACATGCGCCCGAGGCCGAAGAGGGACCCGGCGTCGGGTTCGAAGAGTGAGGCCGCGATGGTCCAGTCTCCCGCCACGGGAACCGAGGGCTCGGATCCGGTCTGGGCGAGGGACGGGGCCGGGAGGACGGCGGCGGTGAGGAGGGCGAGGGGAACGAGGGCGGCGAACGAGGTTCGGGGCATGGAGGGACCGGGTCGGGGGGAGGCAGGATGGGGAGGGGTACGCCCCACCGCCGCGGTGTTTACCGCTCCGGCCCCGCCGGGTCCCGGCCCTACCGCCCGTCTTCGGGAACGGGGCGGGCGCTGTCGACCCACGCGCTCCACCACAGATCCCGGAGCATGAGGGCCCCCGCCGCCAGGCGGTCGGCGGCGAAGTCCCGGTGACTCCGGGGTGCGGCCCCGTCGGGATCGAAGCGCTGCTGCTGTTCGAGCCGGTAGAGGGGCACCACCTGGGCGTGGGACTCCACCAGGTACGCCCGCACGGCCCGCCGCACCGCGTCCGGAGTCCCCAGGGTTCCGACCTCGTCGGCCACCCGGGAGCGGACATCGCCGTACCGGACGTGGGCCGAGACGAATCCGCTCTCGAACCGGCCGTGGAAGTCCCGTTCCGTGGTGAAGCTCTCGGGGTTGGGAGCCTGGGTGGACCCGGCGTTCCATCCGTTGAAGTGGATCGTGGTGTGGTGGGGCTGGGACCCGTCGGTGACGTAGTGCCCCAACACCCCCGCGTCGTTCACGATCCGTTCCTCGATCCACTCCCGCTCCGGTCCCGACGCGGCCCGCCACATCCGGAATCCGGTGAGCAGGCGCTGATAGACCTCTTCGATGCGGTAGGGCAGGAAGCCCACGTCCCGCTCCGGACGGTCCAGACCCGCGTCGTAGAGTGCCTCCACGAAGCGCCACCGGTCCGGTGCGTCCAGGGCGCCCTCCGGGACGTTCTCCAGGTCGATGTAGTGATCGTAGGCGAAGGCCTGGTCCATGGCCTGGAGCTCCCTGCTGCGCCAGCGATCGGGCTCGGGGTCGAGCCAGGCGAGCTGATCGGCGGCGTCGCGGAAGAAGGCCGGCATCTCGGCCGGGAGGGCTTCGGCGGCGGCCCGGGCGGCCATGACGTGGCCCGCTTCCCCCCAGGGCGGCGGAGTGGGCGGTTCCCCGGCGGCGGTGAAGACCAGGAGGGCGACCACGGGGAGCGCGGAGCGGGTGACGGCGTTCATGGGCGACGGCGGTGGAGGTCCGAAACGCGACGTTCGACGCGGTAAGATCGCCCCGGGGCCCTCCGTACCCAAGACGTGTGCCGACTTGTTTCCTATGAGTAAGGCGAGTACAGTCCCGGACCGTGTCCCCCGGGAGAGAGCCCCATGCCGAACCCCTCGTCCGACCCCCTGGATCATCTTCCCCTGAAGCCCCAGGACTTCCACATCCTGTGGGTCCTGGCTCGGGGCGATCTCCACGGATACGGCATCATGAAGTCGGTGGAGGACAAGACCCGGGGACGGGTGACCCTGGAGATCGGATCCCTCTACCGCCTGCTCAACCGGCTCCTGGAGGGGGGACTGGTGACCGACGCGCCGGCCCCCTCCGACGAGACCGACGCCCGGCGCCGCTACTACGGTCTCACTCCCCTGGGGCGGAGCGTCCTGGAGGCCGAGGCCCGGCGCCTGGAAGAGGTGGTGGAGGCCGTGCGACGGGATCGGATCCTGGGAGGCGCGGCGGGATCGTGATCCGGATTCTGCTGGCCCTGCTGCCCCCGACGTTCCGGAGGCGGTACGGGTCCGAGATGGCCCAGGTCTTCGGACAGCGGGTGCGCGAGGCCCGGGGACGGGGCGTGGGGCCGTGGTTCGGAGTCTGGTGCCGGACCGTGCCCGACCTCGTCCGGACCCTGGCCCTGGAATGGTCCCGGGCGCCCGGGTGGTCCGGGTGGGTGGCCGATCTCCGATTCGGCGCCCGGGGGCTCGCCCGTCGGCCCCTGTTCGCGGCGGCCCTGGTGGCCACGGTGGCCGTGGGGGTGGGGGCCAACACGGCGGTCTTCAGCGCGGTCCATGCCGTCCTCCTGGAGCCCCTTCCCGTACGGGACCCCGCCTCGCTCGTGCGGGTGTGGAGTCACAACGCCGAAGCGGGGCAGGATCGCTTCCTGATCTCGCCCGCCGACCTCGACGTGCTCATGGCCGAGGTCGAGGCGGCCGAGGGCCTGGCCGGGTGGTTCGCCACCGAGGCCACCATCCTCCAGGGCGCCCGGGAGACCTCGCGGCGGATCCGGACCCTCGGCGTCACGGCCGAGCTCTTCCGGGTGGTGGGCGTGGAGCCGGCCCTGGGACGGGTGTTCGCGGCGGCCGACGGCGTGGGCAGGGAGGGCGGCAACGACGTCGTGTTGCTGACCCACGGCGGGTGGGAGCGGCTCTTCGCCGCCGATCCGGAAGCCGTGGGCCGGACCGTCGCCTTCGCCAACGGCGCCGTGTCGTCGGTGGTGGGCGTCCTCCCCGGCGGATTGGAGTGGCTCGTGGGCGACGCCGACGCCGTCTTTCCGTTCGTGGGGCTTCCGGTCCAGCCGTCCTACACCGATCGGTGGCTGAGCGTGGTGGCCCGGCGCGGGGCCGGGGTCGATGCCGGGGCCTTCGATGCGGCGTTGGAGGCGGCCTACGAGGGCGTGCGCCGGGCGGATCCGGAACGGGCCCGAGGGTGGTCGTTCCGCACCGATCCCCTCCACGCGGTGGTGGTGGGCGACGTGGGGCCGCTGCTCTGGACCCTCCTGGGGGGCGCGGGCCTGGTCCTGCTGGTGGTGTGCGCCAACGTGGCAGGCCTCCTGGTGGGGCGGGCCGAGGAGCGGCGGGGCGAGGTGGCGCTCCGGGCGGCGCTGGGCGCGGGACGGGGACGCATCGCCCGTCAGGTCCTCAGCGAGGCGGCCCTCCTGGCCGGTGTGGCCGGCGTACTGGGGCTGGGGCTCGGGGCCCTCACCCTCCGGGGGCTGGTGGCCCTGGGCCGGGACCAGGTGCCCCGCCTCGCCGGAGCTTCGCTGTCGGGGCCCGTCCTGGCCTTCTCCGTCCTCGTGGTGGCCGTCACGGCCCTGGCCGCCGGGGTGGCGCCGGCGGTGCGACTGTCCCGGGTGGCGCCGGGCCCGATCCTGGGGGAGTCCCCCCGGGGAGTGGGGCGGGGGCGGAGGGAAGGTCTGCGAAGCACCTGCCTCACGGTGCAGCTCGCCGTGAGCACGACGCTGGTGGTGGGTGCGGTCCTCCTGGTGGCTCACCTGCGGACCCTGGTGACCCTGGACCCCGGCTTCGACGATGCCGGCGTGGTGGCCGCGGAGGTGAGCCTTCCGCCGGTGCGGTACCCCGAACCCCATGAGGTCGCACGCTTCCTGGGAGCGGTGCGGGAGGCGGCGGCGGAGTTGCCGGGCGTCAAGACCGTGGGGCTCACCTCCCAGGTTCCGTTCGGTCCGGCCGTGGACTATCCGGCGCCCATTCGGCGGGAGGGCGAAGCGGCCACCGACGTCCTGCCTCGGCGGCCGTGGTTCCGGCAGGTCGACGAAGGGTTCTTCGCGACCCTGGGCGTGGAGGTGGTGGAGGGGCGGGGATTCGTCGCCGGCGACGACGCCGACGCTCCCGGCGTCGTGGTGGTGAACCGATCGGCGGCCCGGATGTTGTGGCCCGGCGAGCCGGCGGTGGGCCGCGTGCTGGAGGGCGCCGGGCAGCTCTTCGGCCCCCTGGGCGTCATGCTCCACGACCGGGTTCGCGTGGTGGGGGTGGTGGACGACCTGCGGTACCGCCACCTGGCGGTGGACGCCGAGCCCGCGGTGTACTTTCCGTTCCGGCAGGCGCCTTTTCGCCGCATGAGCGTGGTACTGCGGGCCGACGACGAGGAGGCGGCGGCGGCGTTGGCGGGGCTGGAGCGCATCGTGACCCGGCTCGATCCCTCCCTCGACCTGGGCGCCGTGGGCCCCCTGGCCGAAGGGCGGACGGCTTCCCTGGCCCGGGAACGCCTGGCCACCCTCCTGTTCGGAGGATTCGCGCTCCTGGCCCTGGGGCTGGCCGTGTTGGGGCTGTACGGTGTGACCCGCCAGGCCGTGGACCGCCGTCGGGGCGAGATGGGCGTTCGTCGGGCCCTGGGCGCCGACGGCCCGAGCCTGGTCCGGGCCGTCCTGGGGCGGATCGTCCGCCTCGTGGCCCTGGGGTCGGCGTGGGGCGCGTTGGCCGCCTGGTTCCTGGGCCCCCGGGTGGTCGCCCGACTTCCTGGCGTGCCGGAGGTGCAGCCGTGGATCCTGGTGTCCGCCGTGGGACTCCTGGCCGTCACCGCCCTCTTCGCAGGGCTCGTTCCGGCGCTCCGCGCGGCCCGGGTGGCGCCGGCGGAGTGCTTGCGGGCCGAGTGATTCGGGGCGCCGACGAAACCATCGGGCGGGGTTTCGCGTCCAAGAGGACGGGATGAACAACGGGGACGGGATACGGACGACATGACGACGCTGCTCTTCATACTGCTTGGGATCAACACCGTGGCCCTGGCCGTGGTCTGGGCGCTCTACCGCAAGGCGCGGAAGGCCCAGAAGATCCGTCGGGTCGAGGCTCCGAATTCGGAGTACAAGTCCCAGTACGTCCTGGATCTGGAAGCCAAGGACCGCTGGGAATCGGTGGACATGTCGCTCCTCCACCCGGTGAACCGTGAGGAGATGGAGAGCGTCCTGGCCAAGCTGAGAGCCACCAACGTCCGGGCCCTGACTCCCGCCGAGCGGGGATTCCTGGACAACATGGTGGAGGCGGAGCGGCGGGCCCGGCGCTCGGCTCGCCGGCGGCGTCAGGACGACTCGTCGTCGCCCCGGCCGGCTCCCGGCACCTCCTGACCGTCCGGCGGCGATCGCCGCCACACCAGGGCCGCCGCCACCAGCGTCCCATAGACCAGCAGGGCCGGCGGGGCCCGGCCCGTGAGCTCGCCCGGAAGGGCGCTCCAGGGATCGAAAGGCCGCAGGCCCGGCGGGACGAAGCCGGCCCGCAGCGCCGCCAGCACCCCCTGCATCGCCGTCACCACCGCGAGACCCAGCCAGGCGTGGACGGTCACGGGCCGAAGGACGTCGCGTTTCGTCACCGGCCACCGACCGGCGGCCCACCACGCCACGACCGCCGCCCCGACCCACGGCAGTCCCTCGAGGAGCCGGGTGCCCACCGACGGACCCAGGGGCACGGCGTCGCCGAACACCCCGCCGGAGAGGTGGAGCCGTACACCGGACGCGACTCCGGCGACCAGCCAGGCGAGGCCCAGCGCGGATGCGAGGGCCCGAGGCGACGGAGGGGCGGCCGGAGGTCGGGACATGGTGCGACCATGGCTCCCGGCCCCCGGCACGGCCAGCCCCGACGACGAAACGCGGTGGCCGACCGGAGTCGACCACCGCGCGTCGCAGACGTCGTGAACCCCGGATTCCGGGGCTCCGCTCTCGAGGAGCGCGTCAGTTCTCCGGCGGGAGAATGACGGTGTCGATGACGTGGATCACGCCGTTCGACGCCGTGATGTCGGTGGCCGTGACCGTGGCGTTCTGGACCATGACGGTGCTGCCGTCGACCTCGATGTCGATGGTGGCGCCGTTCACCGTGCCGGCCTCATCCAGGCCCACGACGTCGGCCGCCATGACCGAGCCCGGGACCACGTGATAGGTCAGGATCGCCGTGAGACGCTCCTTGTCCTGCAGCAGGGCCTCCACCGTGCCCTCGGGGAGCTTGGCGAACGCCTCGTCCGTGGGGGCGAACACCGTGAAGGGGCCCTCGCCCTTGAGCACCTCGACCAGTCCGGCCGCCTCGAGAGCGGCCGCCAGGGTCGTGAAGTTTCCGGCCTGGACGGCCACGTCGACGATGTCGGCCTCGTCCATCTGGGCGGACACCGGAGCAGCGACCAGGACGGCAGCGGCCGCGACTCCGGCGACCATCGTGTTGAAGCGATTCATTCTGCAACTCCTCGAAAGGGGATGGAAACGTCCTGCGTACATGATTTGTGCAACTATCCTATCCGAAAACTTCCACGCTGTCAACATCCGTAGAGGAAATAGGTTTGACATTCGCTGTACAAGGAGTCAGGATGAAGACATGGACACGGCGATCTCACCCCACGAAGCGCGCCACCCGATCCGCGTGGTCGCGGCCCGCACCGGCCTGACCCCTACGCTCCTGCGCGCGTGGGAGCGACGGTATTCCGTGGTGGAGCCGGGGCGATCGGAGGGGGGGCAGCGGCTCTACTCCGACGACGACATCGAGCGCCTGCTGCTCCTGAAGCGGGCCACCGACGCCGGCCGGGCGATCCGCCTGGTGGCCGACCTCCCGGTGGCCGAACTCCGGACCCTCGTGGAGGAGGACCGCAGTGCCCGGGCTCCCGCGCCCCCCGCGGGCGACGCCCAGGTCGAGCGGGCTTTCGCAGCGGCGTGGGCCGCGGTGGAGGCCATGGATGCCGACGGACTGGAGACGGAGCTGCGTCGGGCCGTGGTCACCCTGGGAAGCATCGCGTTCACCGATCACCTCGTGGCGCCGCTGCTCCGGGCCATCGGCGAGAAGTGGCGGGACGGGAGCATGCGACCGGCCCACGAGCACGTGGCCACGGAGGTCGTGAAGCGGGTCCTCCACTGGATGGTGGAGCCCGCCCGGGCCGACGACCACGGACCCGGGGCGGTGGTGGGCACCCTCTCGGGCGAACTCCACGGCCTCGGTGCGCTGCTGGCCGGGGCCACGGCGGCGCTGGACGGTTGGCGCGTCACGGTGCTGGGCCAGGACCTTCCGCCGGAGGAATTCGCCCACGCCGCCCGGACGGTGGGGGCCCGCATGGTGGGGATCAGTGCGGTGAACCCTCTCTCGGTGGACGGGATCCCGGGGCAGCTCCAGGCGCTGCTGGACGCCCTCCCCGCCGAGGTGAGCGTGGTGGTGGGCGGTCCGGCGGCCCCGGAACTGGCCACCGCCGTCGCCGACGGCCGCCTCCGGGCCGTGGCCTCCCTGGCGGCCTTCCGCCACGTCCTCCGGGAGCTCGCCGCGGGCTGACGGGGGTCGGCCTCGCCGGTGGGGCGGCCCCACCCTACCTTCGGCCGCCATGAGCAACCGTCTGATGCTTCTCGGTCTCGTGGCCGGCCTGGTGGTGGGGCTGGTCGCCTCCGCCACCGGCTCGCCGATCCTCACCGGCGTGGCCGCCGCCTCCGCCCCGCTGGGGGACCTGTTCATCCGGGGAATCCAGATGGTGGTGATTCCCCTGGTCATGGCCATCGTCTTCGCCGGCGTGGCCCGGTTGGGCGACACCCGCACGCTGGGCCGCATGGGGGGCTCGGCGCTGGGCTTCATCCTCCTCACCACGGCCCCGGCGGTGGTCATGGGCATGGTGGCCATGCACCTGGCCCTGGGGTTCGTGCCGCCGGTGCCGGTGCCCGACGGCGCGGTGGCGGCCGAGGTGGGCGAGTTGCCGGGCCTGGTGGATTTCCTGGTGGGGTTGATTCCCCGCAATCCCTTCGCGGCTGCCGCCGAGGGCCGTCTTCTCCCCCTCCTGGTGTTCTCGATCCTCTTCGGCGCGGCGGCGGGCACCCTGGCCGCCGATGCCCGGGACCGGCTCGTGGGCGTCGCCGAGGCCGTCTCCGACGCCTTCATCGTGCTGGTGCAGTGGATCCTGTGGACGGCCCCCGTGGGGATCTTCGGGCTGGTGGCCCCCGCCACCGCCCGCATGGGTCTGGGGCTGCTTCAGAGCCTGGCCGTCTTCATCGTGACGGTCATCGTCACGTTGTTCGTCTTCATGACGGTGGTGTATCTGCCGGTGGTGGCCCTGGTGGGACGGGTGTCGCCCCGGCGGTTCATCCAGGGAACGCTGGCCAGCTACACCATGGGCTTCACCACCACCAGCAGCGTGGCCACCCTGCCGGTGTTGCTGCGGGACGCGCCGGCCCTGGGGGTGTCCCGCCGGGTCACCGACCTGGTGCTTCCCCTGGCGGCCTCGTTGAATCGTGCCGGCAGCGGGCTCTTCCAGGGGGCCTCGGTGGTCTTCCTGGCGTGGCTCTACGGCATCGACGTGCCCGGCGGCGCGTGGGTGGGGGCGGCGCTGGCCTGCTTCTTCGCCGCCTCCACGGTGGCGCCGGTGCCCAGCGCCTCCATCATGACCCTGGCCCCGGCCCTGAGCGCCGTGGGGGCGCCGTTCGCCGGGCTCGGGATCCTTCTCGGCATCGACCGGATCCCCGACATGTTTCGGAGCGGCACCAACATGACCGGCCACATGGCCGCCGCCATCGTCACCGAGTCCCTGGCCGGCGAAGACGACGGGTCGTCGGGGTAGGGCGCCTCAGAACCGCCAGCCCACCCCGGCGTCGAACGTGGTGGTGGTAGACTCCAGGCCGTCGAGCCACCGCATGCGCACCTCGCCCCGGAGGTCCAGTCGGGAGGTGGCCTGCCAACGGGCGCCGGCGAGCCCCCCGTAGGTCGCCACGACGAAATCCGCTGCGGCGGGCCGGGCGTCGCCGGGCCAGATCAGGGCACCCACCGCCAGGCCCGCGAAGGGGCGCAGCCGACCCAGGGGCGCCTCGCCCCGGACGGCGAAGTCGAGCTGCCAGCGCACCGACGCCTCGTCGGGCGTGTCCAGCGACACCCGCTCCACCGACGGCTCCAGGACCACCACCGACGCCAGGGGAAGGTCGAAGCGCAGTCCCACGGCCGTGCCGCCGTCGGCGGGGTCCACCTCGCCGAAGTCGGTGTTCACGGCCCCCACCACCAGGGCCACGCCCGGGGAGGGAAGCACGTCCACCTCGTCCTGGGCCCGGAGACCCCCGGGGAGGAGGAGCAAGGCCAGCAGGGTCCACGCCCGCACCCGATCACATCCGCACATCGTCCCTTCCGCTCTGGGGAATCGTCCAAGGGTCCGCCGGAATGTCCGTACGGAGCGGCGCCCCGTCCAGGGTTCACGCTCCGGCCGGATGCCCCAGGAGGATGCGTCGAATGGCCCGGCCCCGGTATCCGAAGATGCGGCGAAGCTGGACCTTGACCACCGGGAGGGCCAGGCCGCCCAGGGGTCCCAGGGGAAGCCGAAACACGACGCGATCCGTCATGCGGGTGCCGCCCTCCACGGCCAGGAACTCGTGGGTGTGGATCCAGGTGTGGTAGGGGCCCGACTCCTGCTCGTCGGTGAAGGCGTGGGGAGGCGACCAGTCGGAGATCACGGTGCGCCACGAGAAGGGCACGCCGAACAGCCGGAGTCGGTAGTCGATGCGCGTGCCTTCGGCGACGTCCACGGGCGTGGGCGTGAGGATCCGGAACCCCAGTTCCGGGGGGGTGATGCGCTCCAGATTCTCCGCCGCGGCGAAGAAGGGAAACACTTCGTCGATGGGAAGGGGCAGCACGGTCTCGGTTCGGAGCTCGTGGCGCCCTGCTCCCAGGGCCGTGAATTCGATCATGGACCCGAGTACCCCCGGCACCCGTGCCCGGGTTTCGTGGTATCCTTTCTCCATGATCGAGCGCCTCGTTTCCATTGCCGGCTCCGGCCCCGACGACGTCGACCTCCCGGCGATCCTCCTCGTCCCCGACGAACCCCGGGCCCTCCTGGTCCTGGCCCACGGCGCGGGGGCCGGCATGCGCCACGGGTTCATGGAGGCCCTGGCCCGGGCTCTGGCCCGGTCCCGGGTGGCCACGCTCCGCTGGGAGTTTCCCTACATGGCGTCGGGCTCCCGTCGCCCCGACCGCCCCGGGGTGGCCGTGCCGGCGGTGCGCCGAGCCGTGGCGGAGGGGGTCCGCCTCCGCGACGAATTCCTTCCGGGCCAGCCGGTCTTCGCCGGCGGGAAGTCGTTCGGCGGTCGCATGACCTCCACGGCCGAGTCCGAGCACGCGATGGAGGGCGTGGCGGGCCTGGTGTTGGTGTGTTTCCCTCTGCATCCCGCCAAGCGACCCGGGATCGCCCGGGCCGAACACCTCTCCGCCGTGCACCGCCCCATGCTCTTCCTTCAGGGCACCCGGGACGCCCTGGCCCACCTCGATCTCCTGAAGCCCGTCGTGGCCGGGTTGGGGGCCCGGGCGACCCTCCACCTCGAAGACGATGCGGATCACGGCTTCCACGTGCGCAAGCGCTCGGGGCGCGACGACGACGCCGTCGTGGAGTCGCTGGCCCGGGGCGCGGCAGCGTGGATGAACTCGGTATGAAACCATATTCAATATGATTTCGTATCGTTTTCCATGACCGCTCCACACACGCCTCATCACCGACGGGCTCGACGGCTCCGGACGCTGTACCTGCGCCTGGGTCGAGCCCTGCCCCGCGGCTTCCGCCGCGACGTGCTGCCCGCAGCCGCCGACGACGCGGCCGAGGCCGTGCGCCGGGCGTCGGAACGAGGAGGACGCCGGGGCGCTGCCGGTGCGGCAGTGCGGTCCCTGGTGGATCTCGTGGCGCGGATTCCCGCCGAACGACGGCGGGAGCATGGACCTTCGGGGCGAGGTGAGACGATGGGCAACGCGGTGACGCGGGTGCGACGGGCGGTGCGGGGACTCCTTCGGCGTCCGGGATACGCGGCGGTGGCGATTCTCACCCTGGGACTGGGGATCGGCGCCAACGTCGCCATCTTCGCCGTGGTCCACGGGGTCCTGCTCGAGCCTCTGGACTACCCCGAGGGCGAGCGCATCGTCTGGATCGCCCATCACGCGCCGGGGATCGATCTTCCCGAACTGCCCCAGTCCGACGGCACCTCCCTCATGTACCAGCGGGAGGTCCGCTCGTTCTCGGCCTACGCGGCGCTGGAAACCGAGGGCCGGACCCTGGCCGGCGACCCGGGCACGGAAGCCCGGCGCATCACCGTCCTGTCGGCGTCGTCGGGCTACTTCGACGTGTTCGGCGTACGGCCCGCGGCGGGCCGGGCCCTGGTCCCCGGGGACTCGGAACTCGGTGCCCCGGCGGTGGCCCTCCTGGGCCACGACCTCTGGACGAACAGCTACGGAGCCGACCCCGGCGTCGTGGGGCGCACCATCCGTCTCGACGGCGAGTCGGTGGAGGTGGTGGGGATCCTTCCCCCGGGCACCCGGCTGCCCGACGAGGACTTCGACGCCCTGGTGGCCATGGAGCTCGACCCGGAGGAGGGGTTCGGGAGCTTCCACCACGGCGGCGCCGCCCGCCTGGCCCCCGGCGTCGAGTTGGCCCAGGCCCAGGAGGAGGTGACGGCGCTCCAGGCCCGGATCCCCGAGTTCTTCCCCGACGTGGGGGTGGAACTCCTGGAGGCCGCCAACTGGACGGCGTCGGTGACCCCCGTGAAGGAACGGGTGGTGGCCGACGTGCGCCAGACCCTCTGGATCCTCATGGGCACCGTCGGGTTCGTGCTCCTCATCGCCGCAGCCAACGTGGCGAACCTGGTGCTGGTCCGGGCCGAAGCGAGGCAGCGGGAGACGGCGGTGCGGACCGCCCTGGGCGCTGCCCGGGGCGACCTCTTCGCCGGATTCCTGGCCGAATCGGCGGTGCTGTCGGCCGCCGGGGCCGTGGTGGGGCTGGCCCTGGCCTCCGTGACCCTTCGGGCACTGCTGGCGCTGGCGCCCCGGGGTCTGCCGCGGCGGGAGGCCATCGGCGTCTCGCCCGAGGTGGTGGCGTTCGCCGGCGCCCTGGCCCTGGCCGCCACGGTGGTGTTCGCCCTGGTGCCCCTGGTGCGGGCCCGGGTCCGGGACGTGGCCGGAACCCTGAAGGAGGGACTCCGGGGCGGCACCGGGAGCCGGGGCACCCTGCGCATGCGCAACGGGCTCGTGGTGGTGCAGTTGGCGCTGGCCCTGGTGCTCGTGGCCGGCTCCGGCCTGATGCTCCGGAGCTTCCAGGCCCTGCGAGCGGTGGATGCGGGCGTGGATCCGGACGGCGTCACCAGCGTGCGGATCTCCCTGGATCAGACGTACCTGGAGCCCGGTGCCGCCACGCGGTTCTATCGCGACCTCCAGACCCGCCTCGAGGCCCTTCCCGGGGTGGAGGCCGTGGGGATGGTGAGTGAAGTACCCCTGGAGGGGCGGGGTCAGTCGGCGGGATCATTCGAGGTGGAGGGGTGGGATCGCCCCGAAGACGCGCCCCCGGTGGTGGCCTTCCGCCAGCGGGTCACCCCGGGCTACCTGGCGGCCCTGGGCATCCCCCTGGAAGCGGGTCGGGCCCCCACCTGGGCCGACTCCGAGGACCGGGCCGAGGTGGTGTGGGTGACCCGTACGCTGGCCGACAACTTCATCGGCCCGAACCCCGTGGGCCGCCGGATCCGCGATGGTGAAGAGGCCCCGTGGATGGTGGTGGCGGGGGTCGTGGGCGACGTGCGCATGGAGGGCATGGACGCCGACCTGCGCCCGGGCATGCTGCGCCTGGTGGAGACCGCCGACATCGGTGAGCCGGCCCTGGGCATGGCGGTGCTGGTGAAGGGGCCCGACGCCGGCTTGCTGGTGCCCGAGATGCGCTCGATTCTCCGGGAACTGGATCCGGGCGTGCCCATCTCCATCACCGAGTCCATGGACGAGATCGTGGCCCGGGATCTGGCCGACACGTCGTTCACCGCCCTGCTCCTGGGGATCGCGTCGTTCCTCTCCCTGGCCCTGGGGGCCGTGGGCATCTACGGCGTCATCTCGTACGTGGTGGCCCAGCGCACCCGGGAACTGGGGGTGCGCATGGCTTTGGGCGCCGCGGCCGGCGACGTCCGGGGCATGGTGGTGCGCCAGGGCCTGGTGGTGACGGCGGTGGGATTGGGTGTGGGACTGGTGGCCGCCATGGCCCTCACCCGAGTGCTGGGATCCCTGCTCTACGACGTGTCCGCCACCGATCCCCTGGTCCTGGGGGGGACCACGGGACTCCTCCTGGCCGTGAGTCTCCTGGCCAGCTTCATACCGGCTCTGCGGGCGTCCCGGGTGGACCCCGTCGAGGCCCTGAGATCGGAGTGACGCCGTGTCTCGACCCGACACGCCCTTGAAGCCCCACTGGTTCCAGGTTCTCCTGGCCCTCTCGGAGCACCCCCGCCACGGGTTCGCGATCCGGGAGGCGGTGGAGGCCCGCACCGACGGGGGTATGGTGCTCTGGCCGGCGACGCTCTACGGTGTGCTGCGCGATCTGGCCGATGCCGGATGGATCGTGGAGCTCGACGGCGACCAGGCCCCCGACGACGACGGCCGCCGTAAATACTACGAACTGACGTCCGACGGCCGTGGCCGCCTCCTCGACGAAGCCCGTCGCCTCGAGGGGTGGGCGGCGGCGGCCCGGGCCGGACTGCGACCGGAGGAATCGGCATGAGGCGAGGGTGGACGACGTGGACGCGGGGTGTGGTGGCGGTGCTGGCCCTGTGGGCCGGTGGAGCCGCGGCCGTCGCGGCCCAGACCGGAAGCGACGAGGGGGTCAGCGTGGTCTGGCTGGTACGCCACGCCGAGCGGGCCGACGACGGCATGGCCGATCAGCCCGATCCCGAACTCTCCGAGACGGGTCGGGCCCGGGCCGCCGAACTGGCCCGCTTCCTGGGCGACGCGGGAATCACCTCGATCCACTCCACCCCGTACCGCCGCACCCAGCAGACCGCGGCGCCTCTCGCCGAGGCCCTGGGCCTCCCGGTGGAGGCGTACGACCCCCGGGACACGGCGGCCTTCGTGGAGTCGCTCCACGCCCCCGGGCGCCACGTCGTGGTGGGCCACTCCAACACCACCCCGGCCCTGGTGCAGCAGCTCGGTGGCGACCCGGTCTCGGCCATTCACGAGGCCGAGTACGATCGCATCTACGTGGTGGTGCTGGGGGCCGACGGGTCGGTCACCTCGACGTTGCTCCGGTTCGGCGCGCCGGCCCCGGGGGGCTGACGCGCCGAAGGGTCAGTTCGACGACGCGCCCTGGCGAATCCAGGCGGCGATGAGGCGGAGTTCCCGTGGCAGGAGGCGGGGCTCGTTGTCCGGCATGTCGCCGCTCTCCACGAGTTCGTAGAGGTAGCTGCCCGCCACGTCTCCCGGCTCCACCACGCTGCCCCACGTGGACCCGGCCAGGATGTCCGCCACCGTGAGGAGGTTCAGCCCCTCCTCGATGCGCTGGGTGCCGTCGTCCCGGAGTCCCCCGTGACACTTGATGCAGCGGCGCTCCAGGATCGGGAGCACGTCGGCGGCGAAGCTCACCTCGCCCACGTCGTCGGCCGCGGCGGCGGCCTCGTCGATGGGATCGAGGGTCATCTCCTCCATGGGCACGTCGGCCGGGGTCGCCGCGAGGCGGTCGTCGGCGGCGGCCGCAGGCGCCGGGGGAGGCGACGGTTCAGGCTCGGGGTCCGGCGCCGTGGCCGCCGTCGTCTCGGCGGCGGGGACCGGAGCGGGCGCCGCATCGCCGGTCGGCGGGCTCGGGGCGGGGTCGGCCTGGGCGGTGACGGTCTCCTCGGGTGCGGGAGCGTCCTCGGGTGCCGGAGCCGTGGAATCACCGGGAGCCGCGTCGGCCTCCGCAGCGGCACGGCGGGCGTCCCGTCGTGCCTCGGCGGCAGCGGAGCGTTCGCTCGAGGCCTCTCCGGGAATCCGCATGGCTCCCCAGAACAGCCCACCCCATACGAGCATCACCACGGCCACGATGGCGGCCTGCCGGGCGATCTGGGATCCGTCGGGCCAGACCACGGGTCGCCGGTCCGGAGGCGGCGTCTCAGTAGCCATAGAGGATCACCCCGCCGAGAAAGCCCAGGACCGATGTGAGGGCCACCGTGCCCACGAAGCCGCTGACGTAGAGCACCATGGTGGAGGGATCCCAGAGCAGGCGACTCCGGCGGCAGCGGGCGAAGGCCATGCCGCCGCTCAGGAGGATCAGGGTGGCGCCGAGAAACGCCTTGGCCCCGACGTACTGGGCCTCGCCGTCGAATCGGACCAGGACGTCCCGGTACCCGGTGAAGGCCGCCAGCAAGCCGGTGACGGCGGTGAGGGTCAGGCAGACGAAGGCCGCCTGTTCCATGGCGGGGTCGTTCTTCACCAGGGCCAGGACCACGAAGAGCAATCCCACCATGGACAGGGCGATGGGAAAGTGCACGGTCATGCTGTGCAGGGGATGCGTGACGAACACGGCCCGCGCCACGGTGGCGATCAGTTCACCCACGATGCTGCCTGCTCCTGGTTCCTGCTCTGCGTTTCCCGGGCCCCACCCGAATTCCGAGACCCCCCGGGGGTCCGGAGCGTTGGTCTCAGCCGCCGGCGGAACGGGCGGCCCGAATGGCCGCTACGGTCCCGTCGACCCGGAACTTCAGGAGTTTGCGTCCCACCTCGATGGTTTCGTCCACGGGCTCCAGGGGCAGCCCGTTGATCGAGGCCTTGCCCGCGGCCCTCCGCTGCTCCAGCCGCACGGTCTCGGGGTCGAGGCCCATCATGATGGAGGTGATGACGAAGTCGTCGTGGAGGCCGTCGTTGGTGGGCTCCACAATGCCCAACTCCTGCTCCATGTACTCGAACACCTCGGCGTACCGGTAGAACTCGGGCACGTACAGGGCCCGGGCGTCGCTCCACTCGGCGTTCAGGCGTTGGGCCACGGCCTCCATGCCCCGCTGGTTGCCCCCGCTGTCGCCGATGAAGACCACGGTCTCGAACCCGTGGGCGGCCAGGCTCTCGCCCACGTCGGTGAGCACGGCCTGGAAGGTCTCCTCCCGCAGGCTCAGGGTGCCCGGGTAGCGCATGTGGCCCGAGGGTTCGTCGATGTTCCCCTCCGGCACCAGCTTGATGACGGGAGCACAGAGGGCGTCGCCCAACTCCCGGGCGATGGCCTCGCAGGCGAGTTCGAGCACGTAGTTGTGCTTGCCCAGGGCCAGGTACGGGCCGTTCTGTTCGATGCCCCCGGTGGACACGATGGCGGTGGTGGTCCCGGCCCGGAGGGCATCCCGCACCTCGAGCCAGGTGAGTTCCTCGAGCCAGACCGACTCCAGGGCGGCGATGGGGCGGGGCGCCGCCATCTCCTCCTGGTAGCGCCGCTCCTGTTCCGCCGCCCGGGCGGCGGCGTCGGGCTGCTGGGCCGCGGCGTCGGCTCCGGCCAGGAGGGCGACGGCCAGGGCCGCCGACGCGAGGCGGTGCGAGGGCATGGAGTACACCTCCGACGGGGGGTTCGTCGATCGCCCCCGGACGGGTGCCGGGGCTCGAGCGGGAGGGATCATGGGTCGGGGAGCGGAGTGCTGGCAAGGGAATTGCTGGCGCGAACGCCCGGAGCCACCGTATTCTGACGGTCTGTGGGAACCAGGGCGGGGCGTGGCGGGCGGGAGCGAAAACCCTACCCTCGACAACAGAGGTCGTGTATGAAGGTCGTCGGACTCCTCGCCGGTTTCGGCGCGGTGCTGGTGGCGGCGTCCGTGGAGCCGGGTGCCGCCGGCCCCGGACCGGAGATCCAACCGGCCATGGCGTCGTTCCGGGCGCTGTCGCCCGACGAGAGCAACGAGGTCATCGAGGAGTACTGCCAGCGCTGCCACAACGACCGGCGCATGAGTGGCAACATGTCCCTCGCCGACTTCGACGCGGCCCTGGCCTACGAGCAGGCTCCCACCGCCGAGCGCATGATCCGGAAGCTCCGGGCCGGCATGATGCCGCCCCCGGGCACCGAGCGTCCCGACGAGGCCACCCTCCAGGGCCTGGCCACCCAGCTCGAGGCCACCATCGACTCGGCGTCGGCGCTGCGGCCGAACCCCGGGACCCGCACCTTCCAGCGCCTCAACCAGGCCGAGTACGCGGCGTCGATCCGCGAACTCCTGGCCCTGGACATCGATCCCGAGGGCTACCTGCCCCCGGACACCAAGAGCGCCAATTTCGACAACATCGCCGACGCCCAGTTGCTGTCGCCGATTCTCATGGACGCCTACCTCAACGCCGCGGCCGAAGTGGCGCGGCTGGCCGTGGGCGATCCCGAGGCGATTCCCAGCGAGGCGACCTACAAGGTGCCCCGGCTGGCGTCCCAGACCGAGCACGTGGAGGGCGCGCCCTTCGGCACCCGGGGCGGCATCAGCGTGGTCCACACCTTCCCTGCCGACGGAGAATACCGGTTCCGGATCCTCCTCCAGCCCACGCCCACCGGCGAACTGTTCGCCCGGACGGCTCGCGACGAGCGGCTGGAGATCAGCGTGGACGGAGAGCGGGTGGCTCTCCTGGAGATCGACCGCTGGATGTCCCAGTCCGATCCCGACGGCACCGAGATGGAGACCGACGTGGTGCCCGTCCGGGCCGGACCCCACCGGATCTCGGCGGCGTTCCTCCCCACCCAGGAAGGGCCCGTCGTCGACGTCCTCTCGCCCATCGGCCACAGCCTGGCCGACACCCAGATCGGGTTGGCGTACGGCATCACCACCGTGCCCCACCTCCGGGAACTCCGCATCGGGGGGCCCTTCGAGGTGACGGGCGTCTCCGACACGCCCAGCCGTCGTGAGGTCTTCCACTGCCGTCCCACCGCCCCCGCCGAAGAGGAGCCCTGCGCGACGCGGATCCTCACCCGCCTCTCCACGAAGGCGTATCGGCGTCCCGTGGCCGACGACGACCTGGCCGACCTGCTGGCCTTCTACCGCGACGGGCACGCTCAGGGCGGGTTCGAGGCCGGCATCCGCACCGCCATCCAGGCCATGCTGGCGAGCCCCCACTTCCTCTTCCGCATCGAGGAGCTGGGCGAGCCCACCGACGTGGACGGGGTCTATGCCCTCACCGGCGTCGACCTGGCCACCCGCCTGTCGTACTTCCTCTGGGGCGCGCCCCCGGACGGTGAACTCCTGGCGGTGGCCCGGGATGGGCGGCTGGCCGACACCGAGGTCATGGAGGCCCAGGTGCGCCGCATGCTGGCCGACCCCGCCGCCGAGGCCATGGGCCAGCGGTTCGCGGCCCAGTGGCTGCGCCTGTCGGACATCGAGAAGGTGCATCCCGACGCCTTGAAGTACCCGAACTTCGACACCCAGTTGTCGGAGGACATGGTCGAGGAGACGATCCGCTTCTTCAACCATCTGGTCCAGGCCGACGAGAGCGTCCTCGATCTTCTCACCGCCGACTACAGCTTCGTCAACGAGCGCCTGGCCCGGCACTACGGGATTCCGGGCATCGCCGGCGACGACTTCGAGCAGGTGTCGTATCCCATGGAGCATCGCCGGGGCCTGCTGGGCCACGGCAGCGTCCTGACCCTGACCTCCCATGCCAACCGCACCTCGCCGGTGCTCCGGGGCAAGTGGGTCATGGAGGTCCTCCTGGGCACGCCGCCGCCGCCCCCGCCGCCCGACGTTCCCGACCTGGACGCCACCAGCGAGGCGGTGGACGGCCGCTACCTGACCGTCCGGGAGCAGATGGAACTGCACCGGTCCAACCCGAGTTGCAACTCGTGCCACTCGGTGATCGATCCCCTGGGCCTGGCCCTGGAGAACTACGACGTCACCGGCCGCTGGCGCATCAAGGACTCGGGCAACCCCGTGGACGTGCGGGGCGAGCTCTACGACGGCACGCCCCTGAACTCGGTGGAGGATCTCCGTGAGGCGCTCCTCAAGCGCCCCGAGCCCTTCCTGCGCACGTTCACCGAGAACCTGATGGCCTACGCCCTGGGCCGCCGGGTCGAGTACTACGACATGCCCACGATCCGGGCCATCACGCGCCGGGCCGCCGCCGCCGACCATCGGCTCTCGGCCTACATTCTCGGCGTAGTGGACAGCGACGCGTTCCGGCTGAAGGCCGCCGACGCAGCCGTGACCGACGCCGCATCCTACTGACCCCCCGCCCCCCGCACGCGAGACCCGCCATGTTCCTCACCGGAAAGCACATTCCCCGTCGCACGTTTCTTCGGGGCCTCGGCGCCACCATCTCCCTCCCCCTCCTCGACGCCATGACACCGGCGGGGCGGGTCATGGGGCAGATCCGCGCCGAGGCCGACCGCAGCCGCCTGGTGGCCATCGAGATGGTCCACGGATCGGCGGGCGCCGCGAAGTACGGGCTGGAGAACAACCTCTGGGCCCCGGCCCAGGTGGGGCGTGACTTCGACCTCTCGGGGAGCTCCCTGAGTCCCCTCGAGGCCTACCGGAAGGTCATGACCATCGTCTCGAACACCGACGTGCGCATGGCCGAGGCGTTCGAGCCCGAGGAGATCGGCGGAGACCACTTCCGGTCCAGTGCCGTGTTCCTGACCCAGGCCCGGCCCCATCAGACCGAGGGCTCCGACGTGCGGGTCGGGAAGTCCCTCGATCAGATGTTCGCCGACCGCTACGGCCAGACCACACCCATTCCCTCCATGCAGCTCTGCATCGAGCCCGTGGACCAGGCCGGCGGCTGCGCCTACGGCTACGCCTGCGTGTACACCGACACCATCAGTTGGGCGTCGGAGACCGAGCCCCTGCCCATGATCCGCGACCCCCGGGTCGTATTCGATCAGCTCTTCGGTGCGGGGGGCACCGCCGAGCAGCGGGCCCTGCGGCGTCGGACCAACATGAGCATCCTGGACTGGGTCACCCGGGAAGTGGCGGAGCTGAAGCGGGCGGTGGGCACCGAGGATCGGCGGCGCATCGATCGCTACCTGGAAAACATCCGGGAGATCGAGCGTCGCATCGAGATGGTGGAGACCCGCAACCGCAGCGGCGAGGTGCGGGAGCTGCCGTCGGCCCCGGCGGGCGTGCCCGATTCGTTCGAGGAGCACGTCAAGCTGATGTTCGACCTCCAGGCCCTGGCCTTCGCCTCCGACGTGACCCGGGTGTTCTCGTTCAAGATGGGCCGGGACGGATCGTCCCGGGTCTACCCGGGCAGCGGCGTGGACAAGCCGTTCCACCCCGCGTCGCACCACGGCGACAACGAGCAGAACATCATCGACTTCGCCCAGATCAACCGGTACCACGTGGGCATGCTGCCCTACTTCCTGGATCGTCTGGCCGAGATGCAGGAGGGCGACGGCAGCCTCCTGGACAAGACGACGATCCTCTACGGCTCGCCCATGGGCGACCCCAACGTCCACAACCACAAGCGGTGCCCGCTGGTGGTGCTGGGCGGCACCAACGGGGCCCTGGCCGGCGGCGAACACATCCGGGCCGAAGACGGGACCCCCATGGCCAACGTCCTCCTCTCCCTCATGCACCGCATGGGTCTGGAAGACATGGAGACCTTCGGCGACAGCACAGGCGAGTTCTCCTTCGGCCAGTCCGGCCTGGTCTCCATGGAGGCCGGATGACCCACCGGACCCCGGCCCGGCGTCGGCTCCGGGTCGACGCCCTCTCGGCCCTCACCGCCCTCCTCCTTCTGGGGGGCAACCCCGGGACCGAGGCGCCGGTGGCCGACGCGGCGATGCGGGAAGACGTCACCGAGGTGCGGGCCCTGCTGAAGCGGGGCGCCGACGTCAACGCGGCCCAGGGCGACGGGATGACCGCCCTGCACTGGGCCGCGCAGCACGGGAGCCTGGAACTCGCCGAGATGCTGCTGTACGCCGGCGCGAATCCCCGGGCGGCCACCCGCATCGGTCCCTACACGCCCCTCATGGTGGCGGCCCGGGGCGGATACGGTCCGGTGGTGAGCCGGCTCCTGGAGGCCGGGGCGTCGGTGGATGCCGCCACGAACTCCGGGGTCACGGCCCTCCACCTGGCCGCGGCGTCGGGCAGCGCCGAGGCCGTGTCGGCCCTCCTGGACCGGGGCGCGGCGGTGGACGCCGTGGAGTCGTCGTGGGAGCAGACGCCCCTGATGTGGGCGGCGGACAACGGCCGCACCGAGGTGATCGGGCTCCTGGTCCTCGCCGGCGCCGACGTGGCCGCCACCGAGAAGGTGGTGATGGTGAAGGATCTGGAGGCCGAAGACGCGGTGGAGAGCCGGGCGCGTCGGGAGCGCATGGCCGAGATCCGGGCCCAGCGCCTGGCCGAGGCGGCCGCCGAGTGCGAGACCTGCGCCGAGCCGCCGGCCCCGGCCGACGCGGCCGACGACGACGAGGACGAGCCGGCCGACGACGAGGCCGCCGAGGACGACGCGACGGAAGAGGAGGCCCGGGACCGGGTGCCCGATCCGGACGCCCAGGCTCCGGTACCCGAGGCCGACGAAGACGAGAGCGACGACGACGAGGCCCCCGAGCCCCTGAGCTACGGCGATCTCGTGGGGGGCCACGGCGGTCTGTCGGCGCTCCACCACGCCATCCGGGAGGGCCACACCGAGGCCGTCCTGGCGCTCCTGGACGCCGGGGCCGACGTCAACGCGCCCACCGGGGGCGACGGCACCCCGCCCCTGGTCCTGGCCACCATCAACGGCCACTTCGACATGGGGTTGGAACTCCTGGCCCGAGGCGCCGACGTCAACGGCGCCTCCGATGCCGGGGTGGCGGCCCTCTTCGCCGCGGTGAACGTCCAGTGGGCGCCCAAGGCGCTGTATCCCCAGCCCCGGGCCTACGAGCAGCAGACCGTCTCGTATCTGGACTACATGCAGCGCCTTCTGGACGCCGGCGCCGACCCCGACGCCCGGGTGTCGAAGCACATCTGGTTCATGTCGTACAACTTCGATCTGCTCGGTGTGGACATGGACGGCGCCACGGCCTTCTGGCGGGCGGCCTACGCCACCGACGTGGCCGCCATGGAGCTCCTGGTGGCCAACGGAGCCGATCCCGACATCCCCACCCGCAAGCCCGCCGAGCGGCGTCGTCGTCGGAGCACGTACTCCGACGAGGATCCGTCGGGCCTGGAGCCCATTCCCGTGGGCGGCCCGGGCATCTACCCGATCCACGCCGCCTCCGGGGTGGGCTACGGGAAGAACTTCGCCGCCAACTCCCATCGGCACGTGCCCGACGGGTGGCTTCCGGCCGTGCAGTACCTCGTGGAGGAACTGGGGGCCGACGTCAACGCGCGGGACCACGAGGGCTACTCACCGGTGCACCACGCCGCGTCCCGGGGCGACAACGAGCTGATCCACTACCTCGTGGAGCACGGCGCCGACGTGACGCTCCTGGCCCGCAACGGCCAGACCACGGCCGACATGGCCAACGGTCCGGTTCAGCGCGTGCAGCCGTTTCCCGAGACCGTGGCCCTCCTGGAGAGCCTGGGAAGCAAGAACAACGACAAGTGCCTGAGCTGCTGACCTTCGTCAGCGACCCACGTGGCGGCGGCCCACCGCCAGGGCCTCGTCTTCCGTGACGATGATCACCCGGAAGCCCTGGTCCAGGCGGGTGCCGATGTCGTCCGACCCCGCCGTGACCCCACAGGCCACCTCGAACTCGAGGCAGGCCGCCAGAACCGCCTGGATGGCGTTTTCCACGGCCTCCATGTCGCCGTCGTAGGCCCGTCGCAGGTCGCCCGGCCCGGCGAACACCACCGACAGCCCGGGCGTGGCCATGATCTCCCGCACGTTGGCCACCCCTTCCCGGTCCTCCACGATGAGGATGTCGAGGCCCGCCTCACCCAGCGGCCACGGCTCCCCCATGAGGCGCACCGAGGTGGCCGCTTCCGGAGCGGCCGTGACGTGGGGGAACACGATGCCTGCCACCCCCGCGTCCATGGCCTGGCGCACGTAGTCCGGGGCGGCCGCCGTGTCGGTGTGGATCGGGGGCACCCGGAGGATCACCGGCTGGGGCGTGAGGTCGAGTCCGCCCGCCGCCGTCTCCATGGCGTCCATGTACGCCCGCATGCCCGCCACGTCGAAGGGGCCGCTCTCCATGGAGTAGAGAATGAAGTCGGCGGCCCGGTTCTCCACGATGGCCGCGCCCTGCTCCGCCGTCATGGGACCGGAGAAGGTCCCGAAGATGGCCGACCCGTCGGAGAGGAGGGACGCCAGGGTGGGAGCCGCCTCCGGCGCCGGGGCCGGGTCCATGGGCTCGTCGGCGGGAGGGGCCTCGCCGCCACAAGCCTGAAGCCAGAGCACGGGAAGGACCATCCAGGCGAAGCGAGCGGCGAGGCGGCGCGAGGACATGGCGGGCTCCTGGGTGCAGGGGGGCGTGTGACGCGAGTGCAAAGTCGTCGTGAAGTCCCGCACCGCAAGGGGTGGGCGGCGGGGCGACGTCGTTGCCGACCCCGTGCCCGGGGTGCATGATTCGGGCTCGGACACCCTGCCGACCCCCGACGCCCCCCTGCGTTGATCCCTCGCCCCCTCCGCTCCATCGCCCTGCCCGCGACCGGGTACATGGCGGCCTACGTGGCGTTGGGACTGCCCACCCTCCAACCCGATTGGTTCGGGTTCGATCTCGAGCTGCGACGGGTCGTGTGGCTGGGAAGCGGCATCGCCCTGGCCGCCGTGCTCCGTCTCGGACTTTCGGTATGGCCCTGGATCTTCCTGGGGGAGATCGTGGTCACCCTGGTCACGGGCGGCGGCTTCCTGCACAGCCTGGGCGCCGGCGTGGGCAACTCGCTGGAAGCGGTGGTGGCGGGCCTCCTGCTCCGCCGAGTGGGCGTCGACGAGAACCTGAAGAGCGGGGTCGACATCGCCGCCCTGGTGGTGCTGGCGGCGGGATTGGCCGGGGGGCTCGGGGCGGCCCTGTCGACCCTCTCCCTGGTGTGGTTCCAGGGCACGCCGTGGTCCGACTACGCCTCGGTCCAGGTGCTCTGGTGGCTGACCCACGCCAACGGCATGGTGCTCCTGGCGCCCCTGGTCCTGGCCCTGCGGGAGACCCGCAACTGGAGCGTGCCCCGGGTGGCCGAGGCCACGGTGGCCATGACCTCGGTGGCCGTGCTGGGCTTCCTGGTGTTCTGGGCCTACGACCCCGACACGCCGGGTCGGCGCCTGTTGTACGCACCCTTTCCCCTCCTCATCTGGGCCGGGATCCGGTTCGGCATTCCCGGGGCCGCCGCCGCCAACCTGATCCTCTCGGTGGTGGCCATGGGGGCCATGGCCCTGGACACCGGGCCCTTCTCCATCCCCACCCTCTCCCCCAACGAGCGGCTCTTCCAGCTCTGGCTGTTCGTGGCCATCAACGCCATCACCGCCCTGGTCGTGGCCGGCGTGGTGGAAGACCGGAAGCGGGGCGCCCGGGCGCTGGTGCGAACCCAGGAGCGATTGCGATCGGTGCTGGAGGCCACGGCCGACGCCATCGTGGCCGCCGACACCACGGGGCGGGTGTCGTTCGCCAATCAGCGGTTCGCCAGCCTGTGGGATCCCACGGCCACCGAGCCGCCCCCCTCCGGCCTCTCCCACGACGACCCGCGGGTCATGGCCCTTCTCGAGGTGGAAGACGACCCCCTGCCGGGCCTGCTGGGATCGGAGCAGGAGATCCTGGACGAGGTTGCCCTGGAAGACGGGCGCAGCTTCGAGCGCTTCAGCGCGCCGCTCCGACGGGAGGGGTGGGTTTCGGGCCGGATCTGGGCGCTCCGCGATCTCACCGAACGGCGTCGCCTGGAGGAGCAGGTGCAGCAGACCCGGCGTCTGGAGAGTCTGGGACTCCTGGCCGGGGGCATCGCCCACGACTTCAACAATCTGCTGGTGGCCATCATGGGCAACGCCGATCTGGCCGAATCGGCGCTCAAGCCTGATCACCCGGCCCACGACCACGTGGAAGAGGTGCTGCGGGCCTCCCAGCGGGCCGCCGACCTGTGCCAGCAGATGCTGGCCTACGCGGGGAAGGGCCGGTCCACCGTGGAGCCCGTGGACATCAACGACGTGGTGCAGGAGATGACCGACCTCATGAAGGTCTCCCTCCCGCCCACGGCCGAGCTGGCCCTGCGCCTGACCCCGGGACTCCCGGCGGTGAACGGCGACGTGGTGCAGCTCCGGCAGGTGGTGCTGAACCTCCTCACCAACGCCGCCGACGCCGTGGGCGGCCGCCGGGGGTGGATCGAGATCGCCACCTTCCGGGACGACGGCGATCCGGTGCGGGAGCAGGACGCCGTGGTGGACGCGCGCCCCAAACAGGGCCCCTGGGTGGGGGTGCGGGTGGCCGACACGGGCATGGGCATGGACGAAGACACCCGCACCCGGATCTTCGACCCCTTCTTCAGCACCAAGGCCCGGGGCCGGGGGCTGGGACTCGCGGCAGTCCTGGGGATCGTTCGCGGTCACAAGGGCGCCCTGACCCTGCGCACCACCGAGGGGCGGGGGAGCGAGATCCAGGTGGTGCTGCCGGCCCTGCCGTCGCACCTGAAGCCGGCGCTGGCCGCCCGGGATCTCGACCTCGACGACGGCAGCGAGCTCCGGGGTCGCGTGATGGTGGTGGACGACGAGGAGACGGTGCGGGAGGTGGCCCGCACCATGCTGGAGGTGGTGGGCCTCGAAGTCGTTCTGGCCCGGGACGGCCTGGAGGCTCTGGAGTTCTTCGAGCTCCGCCCCGACGACGTCGACCTGATCCTCATGGACCTCACCATGCCCCGCATGGGCGGGGCCGAGGCCGCCGAAGCGATTCGCGCCATCCGCCCCCATGTCCCCATCATTCTGTCCACGGGGTATCTGGACGCGGCGGGGGCGGTGGCGGAACGGGCCGACCTGCCGCTGTTGAAGAAACCGTACCGCAGGGACCAGTTGTATCGGCGGGTCAAGGAGTTGTTGCGCTGATGATCACCCAGGGACAACGCGGATGGGGCGGGGGCACGCCCCGGAGCCGGCGCTCGCTTCGCGTCGCTCCACGCCTGGGGCGTGGACCGTCTCCGGGGCCTGCCCCCGCCCCATCCGCTTCCGGTGGGGGCCGCCGTGCGGGGGGGGCGGGGCTGTCGCGCTCGCTTCGCATCGCTGCGTTTTTGCTGTGCAGTGTGGTCACTGCTGCGGGGTGTGCCGACCGGACGGCCCAGGACGACGTCGTCGTGCGCGCGCCGCTCACGAATCGGGCGGTGTCGGGGGAGGGGATGGTGGTGTCGGGGTCGCCGCCGGCGACCGAGGCGGGGGCGGCGATCCTGGCGGCGGGGGGGAATGCGGCCGATGCGGCGGTGGCGGTGGCGCTGGCCCTGGCGGTGACCGAGCCGTCCCAATCGGGGCTCGGGGGGCGCACCCAGATCGTCTTCCGCACGCCCGACGGCACCCTGGGGGGGATCGACGCCACCTCGGTGGTGCCCGCCTCGTACGATCCCGCCACGGCGCCCGAGGGCGAGCAGGGTCACGGGGCGGTGGGGATCCCGGGAATGGTGGCGGGACTGGGCCGCCTCCACGGCGAGCACGGTGTGCTGCCCTGGACCGACGTGGTCGCCCCGGCCCTGACCCTGGCCACGGTGGGGTTCGAACTGCCGTCGGGCGAAGCCGCCCGCTGGTCGGCGTCGGCCGAAGCCCTGGCGGCCCACCCGTCGGCGGCGGCGCTTTTCCTGGACGCCGAGGGTCGGCCTCCGGCGGCCGGCGACATGGTGGACCAGCCCGAGCTGGCGGCGGTGCTCCAGACGCTGGCCGAAGAGGGGGCCGACGCCTTCTACCGGGGCTGGATCGCCGACTCCGTGGCCGCCGACATGGCCCGCAACGGCGGGTACGTGCGCAGCGCCGACCTCCGGGGCTACCGGGCCCTGGACGCCGTCCTGGCCCGGGGGCGGTTCGGCGCCTTCGACCTGGTGGGCACGTGGCTTCCGGCGGGGGGTGCCACCACCATCGAGGCCCTCCAGATCCTCCACGCGGCGGGGCGCGGGCCCGACGCCGGCCCGGCCTCGTGGGCCGTGGCCCTGGCCGGCGCCCTCACCCACGCCTACGCCGATCGCGACTCGGTGCAGGACGCCGATCCCGGCGAAGCCGTGGCCTGGATCACCTCCGACTCCCTGGCCCGGCGCCACGCCGACGAACTCACCGCCGCGGCCCCGTCCAGCGATGCCGGCGAACCCGACCACACGACCCACGTGGCCGTGGTGGACCGGGACGGGTTCGTGGTGGCCCTCACCCAGTCGCTGGGACCCCAGTTCGGCGCCATGGTGGCCACGCCGTCCCTGGGGTTCCTGTACGCCTCGACCCTGGGCGGGTATCTGGCCGAGGGTGGGCCGGGCACCCGGGCGTGGTCGAGCCAATCGCCCATGATCGCCCTCCGGGACGGCGAGCCGGTGCTGACTCTGGGGGGCGGCGGCGGCCGACGCATCATCTCCGCCGCCGTGGGCGCCGTGGCTCGGACGGCCGCCGGCGCCGACCTGGCCGACGCCCTCACCGCGCCGCGGCTCCACCCCACCGGCGGCACCGTCTACGTCGACGGCCGCTGGGATCCGGCCGTGGTGCCGGCGCTGGAGGCCGCCGGCTGGTCGGTCGAGGTTCGGGAGCGGTCGTACTTCGCCCGCCTCAATGCCGTCGCCCGGGACTCCACCGGCGCGTGGGTGGGCGTGGCCGACCCGGTCTGGACCAACGGGGCCGCCTCGGGCCCGCTGCGCCGCTGAGCTAGCCGACCCGCCCCAGCAGCCGCTCCAGCGCGCCCAGGATGTCGGGGCGTTCGTCCAGCACGGCCCGCAGCGGGTCCCGGCCCAGGTGTTCCATGCGCTCCGCCGCGTCCCGCACGGTGAAGTCCCGGGGGCCGAGTTCGGGGGTCACCTCGCTCCATTCCAGGGGCATGCTCACCGAGGCCTCGGGTACGGGGCGCGTGGAGAACGGGGCCACCAGGAGCTTTCCCCATCCGTTCTGGAGGAAGTCCACGTAGACCTTCCCGTCCCGGCGCTCGATGACCCGGTCGATGGTGGCGATGTCTCCCCGCTCCTGGACGGCCACGGTGGCCAGGAGCTGGCCCAGGAGCTTGCACTGCTCGTGGGTGAGTCGGCCCCCCAGGGGCACCAGCAGGTGGAGTCCCGACGACCCGCTGGTCTTCAGGTGGAGGGGCAGGGCGATGTCGTCGCAGATGGTCTTGATGGCCAGGGCCAGCTCCACCACGTCGGTGAAGGGGGCCTCCTTGGGGTCCAGGTCGAGAATGCACCAGTCCGGGTGGCCCAGGGTATCGACCCGGCTGCCCCACACGTGCATGAGCAGCGCCGCCGAATTGGCGACGTACCGGAGTCCCAGGGCATCGTCGATGACGAAGTAGTCCAGGTCTCGCTCGCTCCCCTCGCTGTAGACCGTCTCGGTGCGGATCCACTCCGGCGCCCAGTCCGGGGCGTTCTTCTGGTAGAACGACGACCCGTGAATGCCGTCGGGATACCGGGTGAGCACCAGGCAGCGGTCCTTCAGATAGGGCAGCATCCACGGGGCGATGGCGTCGTAGTAGGCGATCACCTCGCCCTTGGTCACCTCCGCTTCCGGGTACAGCACCTTGTCCTGATTCGTGAGGGCCACGGAGCGTTCGATGCCCCCTGTCACCGGCCCCGGTTCGGGCAGGAGGTCCTCGGCGTCGGCCTCGGGGTCCGCCGCCCGGGGATCGGCGCCCGGGTCTCCCGCGGGACCCACGCACTCGGTGGGGTCCTTGTCGTCCCGGAGCCGCTCGAACACCGGGTGCCGCAGATGTCCGGCCCCCGTGAGTTCCTTGTACTTCACCTCCACCACGAGCCGCGGCTCCACCCAATGGTGCCCGCCGGACCGGGGCACCTCGCCGGTGCAGGGCGGATCGTCGACGGGGCGTTCGGCCAGCAGGGTCTCGAGGGACTCCAGCTTGGCCTGGTCGAATCCCGTGCCCACCGACCCCACGTAGACCAGCTCGGCTCCGGGGTCGTCCTTCGGCGGCGAGGTCCAGCGGGCCAGGTGAAGCGCGCCGAAGGCGCTCCGGGTGCCCCGGGGATCGGTCCACCCCACCACCACGAAGTCGTCGCCGCGAATCGTGCGGATCTTGAGCCAGTCCTCCGATCGGCCCGTGGCGTAGGGGGCGTCGGCCTTCTTGGCCACCACGCCTTCGATGCCCAATCCGGCGGCGTGGCGGAACACCGCTTCGCCCTCCCGCTCGATGTGTTCGGAAAACCGGATGGGTCCCACCGAGGGCAGGAGTTCCCGGAGCAGGCGCTTCCGAACCAGAAGGGGGAGGGGGCGGAGATCGAGTCCCCCGAAATCCAGCAGGTCGAAGGCGTAATAGGTGGCCGGCAACTGGACCGAAGCCGCCGCCACGTCGGGCCGCTTGGTGAGGCGTCCCCGCTTCTGGAGGAGCGAGAACGAGGGGAGGCCCCGGGCGTCGTGGACCACCACCTCGCCGTCCAGGACCAGGCCCGGGTAGGGCAATCCCCGCACCGCCCGGGCGATCTCGGGAAAGGTGTCGGTGAGGTCGTTGCCGTTGCGCGACCAGAGCACGGCGCCGCCTCCCGTGCGTTCGGCGGCGATGCGGTAGCCGTCGTACTTGATCTCGAACACCCAGCCGTCGCGGGAAAACGGCTCGTCGAGGGCCGTGGCCAGCATGAGGGGAGGCGCACTGCCGTCCCGGGTCCGCTCCCGGGCCCCGGCCCCGGCGGCCTCCTCCACGAGTCGCGCCTCCTTGGCCTCGGGCTCGGCCAGTTCGTCGACGGTGAGTCCCGACAGGATGGAGTCCCGGGGGTAGATGTCGGTGCCCCCCTCGTCCACCAGGGCGTCGCGCTCCTTGATGAGGAGCCAGTGGTTGTCGCCGTTCCGGGGCGTGTGGACCAGGGTCCACAGACCTTTGAGCTTGTAGCCCCGCAACTCGAAGAGCAGCTTGCCGTGCTCCAGGCCGTGGGGCGGCCCCCCGGGTTGGGTGGGAATCTCCACCCACACCCCCCGGTCCCAGCAGATGGAGGGCCCGGCGCCGTACTGACCGTCGGGAATCACGCCCTCGAAGTCGGCGTACTCCAGGGGGTGGGGTTCCACGTGGACGGCGAGACGTTTGTCGGCGGGATCGGGAGAGGGCCCCTTGGGCACCGCCCACGATTCCAGGGCGCCGTCCATCTCCAGGCGCAGGTCCCAGTGCAGGTTCCGCGCGGCGTGCATCTGCACCACGAAGAGGCGGGCGCCGGAGCCGCTCCGGGCGCCCCCGAACGGCTCGGGCGTGCGTCCCGCCGCCCGCTTCTCCCGGTAGCGGTCGAGGCGATCGGCCACCCCCGGATCAACCTCCCCCAGGGGTGGGCGGTTCCGGGCGTCCCCCTTCGTTCCACTGGGGTCGGGGACCCCGGGCCAGGCCCTGCACCATGGCGATGGCGGCCTCGGTCAGCGCCGCCATGTGCTCCAGATCCACGAGCTCCACTTCGTCGCTGGGCCGGTGGTAGTCGGTGTGGAGGTTGTACGACGAGAGGGTGTGGGCCGGGATCCCGGCCTGGGCGAAGGGCAGGTTGTCGCTGCGGAAGAAGAACCGCATCTCGGGGCGGGGATCGGCCACGATGGGACTCCCGGCGGCGGCGAGCCAGTCGCCCATGGTGGAGCGCTCGTACCCGGTGAGCCACCCCTTGCCCGGGCCCCCGGCCAGGGAGTCGGGACGGCCGATCATCTCGATCTGGAGATCGGCCACGATGGAATCCACCGGCACCGTTGGATTGCGCAGGAACCAGCGGGGCCCGAGGAGGCCGATCTCCTCGGCGGAGAACAGGGCCACCAGCACGCTGCGCCCCGGGCGTTCCCTCACCAGATCCCGGGCGATCTCCAGTGCCGCCACCGTGCCCGAGGCGTCGTCGTCGGCGCCGTTGTAGATGGAGTCGCCGTCCACCGCTTCGCCCACGCCGATGTGGTCGTAGTGGGACCCCACGATGATCACCTCGTGGGCCAGGGCAGGGTCGTCGCCCCGGATCATGCCCAGCACGTTCCACGCGGTGGCCCGGTCCTCGTCGGCCAGTCCGTCGAGGCCCATGCCCTGGGGCGGGAGGCTCAGGCGGGTCCGGCCCTGATTGTCGGTGACCCGCAGCAGGGGCACGGGCTGGAGGTACCCGTCCTCCCCGGCGGGCTCCACGCCGAGCCGTTCCAGTTCCGACACGAGCCAGTCCCGGGCTCGGATCTCGCCGGCCGTGGCCGTGCGGCGGCCCTCCATCTCGTCGGACGCCAGGACGCCGAGGGCCGCGCCCAGGCGCTCGGCCCGGGAGAGGCCGTCGTCGGCGAGGGCCGGAACGGCGGGTTCGGTGGACGGGTCGGAGCTCTCGTCGCCGGCGTTCCCGCCGCAGGCGGCGACGGGGATCCAGGCCAGAAGCGAGAGGAGCGCGGCGAAGGGGGCCGGGCGGAAGCGCATGATGAAGTCTCCATGGGTGCGGTCGACGCCCCGAAAGTCGGGGGGCGGCCCCGCCTGCGCCACCCGCCCGGCCCCCTGCGCGGCGGCCGGGGTTGCCCGGGAGGCCGCCGGGCGCAACTTCAGCCCATGAGCCCTTCCGACCCCGTGAGGCGGGCCGGGGCGCTGCTCTCGGTGGGCGTGCGAGGAGCGGTGCCCGGCGATCCCCGCCTCGAAGCCGATCTCGACGTCTGCGCCGCCGCGGGCGTGGGCAGCGTGGTGCTCTTCGACGTCGACGTGCCCCGATATCGGGCGCTTCTTGCCCAGGGGGCGGCCCCGGACGACGCCCGTCGAGCCGCCGTCCGCAACGTGGAGTCGCCCGAACAACTGGCCGCCCTCTGTGCCCACCTCCGGGCCCGGCTGGGCGACGGGCTCGTGATCCTGGTGGACCAGGAAGGGGGGGCGGTGGCGCGTCTCCGACCCGAGCGGGGCTTTCGGGCCACCCTGCCGTCGGCGGCGGCCTTCGCCCGTCTCCCGTCGGCGGAGCGGGTGGCGGCCTCCCGGCGCCAGGCCCGGGAGCTGGCGGAGCTCGGGTTCGACGGAAATCTGGCGCCGGTGGTGGACCTGGCGGTCCGTCCCGACGGCCCCCTGGCCCGGAAGGAGCGCACCTTCGACGCCGACCCCGGGGCGGTGGTCGCCTGCGCCCGGGATCTGGTGGCGGGGCATCGGGCCGAGGGGCTGGTCACCTGCCTCAAACACTTCCCCGGCCTGGGTTCACCGGAGCTGGACACCCATCGGGCCCGACCCGTGCTGGGCGACACCTACGACCCGGACCGGGAACTCCACCCCTACCGGGCGCTCCTGGCCGATCCCGTGCCGCCGGAGATGGTCATGGCGTCCCACGCCGTGTGGGCCGCCGTGGATCCGGATCGTCCCTCGTCGGCCTCCCCGGCCGTGCTGGGGGGCGTGCTCCGGGAGGAGCTGGGTTTTCAGGGCGTCGTCGCCACGGATTCACTGGACATGGGCGGGGCGGGGCAGGGGTCGGTGCCGGCGGCGGTGGCCGCCCTGGCGGCCGGTGCCGACCTCCTCATGGACGCCGTGAACCTGGACGGTCCCGCCGAGGGGGTGCACCACCCGGCCGGGGCGCTGGCCCACGCCCTGGTGGAGGCGGTGGAGTCGGGGGCGGTGGAGGGCGGTTGGCCCGAGATGGACCGCCGGGCCGTCCGGGTTCGGGGGCTCCGTCGGAGCTGAGATCCTTGCCCCGCCCGCTGCGGGGAACACATGTTTCGGGTCCTCCGGCCCGCACCCTCCTCGGCAACGACGCCGCGCGGGGACGCGCCGGTACCACACATGACGAGGATCCGGTCCATGAGCGCACGCGCCATCGGGACGTCCACCATCTCGTTCGGTCTGGTCTCGATTCCGGTGAAGCTGTACTCCACGGGCGAGAGCGGACGCCGCATCTCGTTCAACATGATGCACGAGGAGTGCGGCACCCGGGTCAAGCAGCAGTACATCTGCCCCAAATGCGACGTGGTGGTGCCCCGGAGCGACATGACCAAGGGCTACGAGTTCGCCAAGGGTCAGTACGTGCTCTTCGACGACGACGAGCTCAAGGCGCTGGAGATGCCCAAGAAGGACTCCATCGAGATCCACGAATTCGTGCCGGCCGACGAGGTCGAGCCCGTGTACTTCGACAAGCCCTACTACCTGGGTCCGGACAAGGGCGCGGCCCGGGCCTACCGACTCCTGTCCAAGGCGCTGCGGGAGAGCGGGCGGGTGGCCATCGCCAGCTACGCCACCCGGGGCAAGCAGTACCTGGTCCAGATCCGTCCCAACGACGAGGGACTGGTTCTCGATCAGCTCCGCTACGCCGAGGAGGTGCGCCGGTTCGACGAGGTGCCCATCGACGAGGCCGAGGTGAAGGACGCCGAACTGGAGCTGGCCCGGCAGCTCATCGACCAGGCCGCCAGCGACGCGTTCGACGCCACCCGGTACACCGACGAGGTGCGGGAGCGGGCCCTGGCCATGATCCAGGGCAAGGTCGAGGGGCAGGAGATCGTCACGGCGCCCCAGGAAGAGCCCGCCACCCAGATCATCGACCTCATGTCGGCGCTCAAGGCGTCGTTGGCCGAGGAAGGGGACCGCAAGCCGGCGGCGAAGGCGGGCAAGAAGACGAGCAGGGGCACCGGCAGGAAGAAGAAGGCCGCCGGGGGCTGATCCTCCATGAAGGGTCGCCTCAGGGCCTACCGCCGAAGGGCGGTGGCGGCGTTCGTCGCTCTGGGCGTCATCCTGGGGTCGGGCATCGGCCTGGCCCTGGGGTCGTTCGACGGTGCCGTGGGTCGGCCCTCCCTCCACGGCGCGGTGGTGGGATTCTGGGCCGGCTTCGTGGTGGGACTCACGGAGGAATACCTGGTGCCCCGCCTCGCCCGCTCCTGGGGCTTCCGGAGGTTGAACGCCTTCCGCCTCACCATCTTCGGGCTGGGACTCAGCGCCGCCGTCTTCGTGGGCAACGCCCTGCCCCGCATGATTCTGGAGGGCCTCGGCCCCGCGGCCGCCCTCGGCTCGTTCATGGAGAACGGCCATCCGCTCCGGGACATCGGAATCGCCCTGGTGGCCTCGCTGGTCATGACCTTCCTCCTCCAGATGCGCCGCCTCCACAACCGGGAGGAACTGTGGCGCCTGTTCACGGGCCGGTTCCACAGTCCCCGGGTGGAGCGGAGGGTCTTTCTGTTCGTCGACCTGGCCGATTCCACCGGCGCCGCCGAATCCCTGGGCCCCACGGCGTACAGCTCGTTCCTCCGGGACGCCTTCCGGGACATGGCCGAGCCGATCCTGGCCCACCGCGGCTTCGTCTATCAGCACGCGGGCGATGCGGTCATCGTGTCGTGGCCCTTCGCCCGAGCCCTGGCCGACTGCGCGTGCGTGCACTGCTTCTTCGACATCGCGGCGGCCCTGGCCCGGGAGGGCGACCGGTACGAGGCCCGCTACGGTCGCCGGCCCGCGGTGCGAGGCGCCATCCACGGAGGGCCGGTGGTGACCACCTGGGTGGGTGAAGCCAAGCGGGAACTCGCGTTCCACGGCGACACGGTGAACACGGTGGCCCGGCTCCAGGGGCTCGCCAGCAGCCTGAACCGCCCGCTGCTTGTGTCGGAATCGCTTCGCACTCACCTGGATCTTCCCGGTTTCCGGTCGGAGAACCTGGGCGCGTTCGACCTGCGGGGGCGGAGCACCCCCCTGGAGGTCTTCACGGTGCTTCCCTTGAGGACTGGACCGCTTGCGCCGCCTCCGACCCCCCCCGATCATCGTCCTCCCGCCCCCGCCGACCCCTCCGCCCGGTGAACACCATGCTGCGAATCCCTGCCGCGGTCCTCCTCTCCGCCGCCCTCCTGGCCCCCTCGGCCGCCGCCGCCCAGGACTACGACCCCGAGGCCCGCCTGGCCGACCTGGGCATCACCCTGCCCGTTCCCCAGGGGCCCAGTCGCTCCGCCTACGACCGCACGGTCCGGACGGGCAACCTGGTCTTCACCGCCGGCCACGCCCCCTGCGGCGAGTGGGAGGGCACGGGTCGGGGCAAGGTGCCCACCGAGGCCAGCCTGGAGGAAGCCCAGGCCGCGGCCCGTCAGGTGGTGATCTGCATCCTGGGCTCCCTGAAGGCCGAGATCGGCGACCTGAGCCGGGTGACGCGGGTGGTCCGGGTGTTCGGCATGGTCAACTCGGCCCCCGACTTCACCCAGCAGTCCCAGGTGATGAACGCCGCCAGCGAACTCCTCAACGAGGTCTTCGGCGACCGGGGCCGCCACGTGCGGTCGGCCGTGGGCATGGCCGCGCTGCCGGTGAACCTGACCGTGGAGATCGAGATGGTCTTCGAGGTGGAGGAAGGCTGACGGGATACACCACCCGCGAGGTTTCCGAGGTTCTCGGGATTCCGACCGACCGCCTCCGGCGGTGGGCCCGGCAGGGGCTTCTGGAGGCGGCAAAAAGTGCCGACGGCGGGTGGAGGTTCACCTTTCCCGACATCATTCTGCTGCGGGCCGCCGAGGAACTGCGGGAGGCCGGCGTCTCGGGCCAGCGCATCGCCCGAGCGCTTCGGAGCCTGGCGACCCAGCTTCCCGCAGGCCGCCCCCTGAGCGCGGTGCGCATCGCCGCCCGGGGCGACGAGGTGCTGGTCCGGGACGCCGACACGGTCTGGGCCCCCGCTACCGAGCAGGTGGCGTTCGACTTCTCCGTGGGCGAACTCGCCTCCCGGGTCGAACCGTTCGCCGCCCGCATGGCCCGGGAGCGCGAGGCCGCCGGCGACATGGGTGCCGACGACTGGTACGACCTGGGCTTCGACCTGGAGGCCGTGTCCATGGTCGAGGCGAAACGGGCCTATGCCGAGGCATTGCGCCTCGATCCGGGGCATCCCGACGCCCTGGTGAACATGGGACGCCTCCGTCACGAGGAAGGTGACCCGGCCGGTGCCGAGGCCCGGTATCGGGCGGCCCTGGCCACCGATCCGCATCACGCCGTGGCACGCTTCAACCTCGGCGTCGCCCTGGAGGACCAGGGCCGGACCGAGGCCGCCATCGTCGCCTATCGCCGCGCCATCGGTGGCGATCCGGGTCTTCCCCAGGCCCACTTCAATCTGGCCCGACTCCTGGAACGGGCCGGCGACGTGCAGGGGGCCGTGCGCCATCTGGCGGCCTATCGGCGCCTCCGGGAGACGGGCTGAGGGTATTCTGCGACCGTCCGGGTCGTTCGAAATGCACTGAATCGTGCGATTTTCGGCACCGATCTTGCCATCCGGAGATCTACGTACGGACCGGCAGAACGTCGGAGCCCGTAGCGGCAAACCGTCGGTGACGGCGGGACGCAAAGCCAGGGGTCCCTCGGAAGAGGGATGGCCCGGTTGCCGGGATTCCAGGCCGGAGGCGCTCGATGCGGGCGCCCCCCGACGGGGTCCTCACGAACCGTGAAGACACCCGGCCGCACGCCCTCCCGTGCGGCCTTTCCAGACAGGAGAACAAACGACGTGCTCGCGACGGTTCTCGCGGTCCTGTGGATCGGGATCGCCGGGTGGGTCACGTGGTCCGGGTTGGATTTCTACCTCCTTCCCCTGGATCAGCGTGCCTATTCCCCCTTGTTCGACCAATGGGGCCCCACCGGGTTGTGGGGCCAGGGACTGGGCATCGTGGGGACCGCCATGATGACCCTCGGGGTCGTGGGCTACATGGTGCGGAAACGGGTCGGCGTCCTGCAGTCGGCCGGCTCCCTCCGGCATTGGCTCCAGGTGCACATCTTCCTCTGCACCCTCGGGCCCTACTTCGTGATGCTGCATACGACCTTCAAGTTCGGCGGCATCATCTCCGTGGCGTTCTGGAGCATGGCCGTGGTCGTGGCCAGCGGCGTCTTCGGACGCTACGTCTACGCCCGGATTCCCAAGACCATCCAGGGTCGATTCCTCGATCTCGAGGCGGTGATCGAGCGGAGTCGGGCCCTGGTGGACACGCTCCACGAACGGACCGGAATCGCCGCCGACGAGATCCGCGCCCTCCTCGAGGGCGACCCGGTTCCGGCTCGCGCCCCCGGGCTGGTGGGGTCCCTGGCCCTGGCCGTGCGGTCCGACGTCGAAGGTCGCCGCACCCGCCGGGAAGTGCGGCGGTTTCTTCGGGCCCGATCGGTTCCCGCCGACCTCCACGCCGGGTTCATCGATCTCGCGGCCCAGCAGCACCGGCTGCGGCGGCAGGCGCTCCTCCTCCACCCGTTCCAGCGCCTCTTCCGGTACTGGCACGTCGTCCATCTGCCCCTCGCGGTCACCATGTTCGTGATCCTCGCGGTGCACGTGGCGGTGGCCGTGGCGTTCGGCTACACCTGGATCTTCTGACCATGCCGTCCTCCGCCCGCCTCCCCCTCGCCCTGTCCCTCGTTCTCGGACTGGCCATCTCGGGGGTGCTGTATGCCCGGCGCGCCGGGGGACCGGAGTCCGCCCCGGACGATCCGGCGGCGGCCGCCGCCCGGGCCCACGAGGCCGCCGGGGTCGTGGTGGGCGACGTGGGGCCCGTGGCCCCGGGCTTCCAGGCCCGGATCGACTCCCTCACCGCCCGCATGGAGTCCGCCCCGGACGATCTCGACCGGGTGCTCGAACTCGCCCGGTTGCTCCACGATGGGCATCGCCCCGACGAGGCCGTCCCCCTCTACCGGCGCGCCCAGGAACTCGAGCCCGGCCGGGCCGAGGTCACCTACGATCTGGCCGCGGCTCTTTCGGCGGCCGGCGACGGGGAGGGGGCCTCCGACGTCCTGCGGCGCCGGCTGGACGACGTCCCCGACGACGCCGTCGCCATGTACAACCTGGGGGCGCTCCGGGCCAACGCCGGGGACACGGAGGGGGCTCGCCGGTGGTTCGACCGCGCGGTGACCACCACGTCGGACGGCGCCCTCCGGGCCCGGGCCCGGGAAGCGCTGGACCGTCTCGGAGGCGACCGGTGATGGGGGCCCGGAGAGCCTCCATCGGCGTCTTCCTCGCCGCGACGGCGACCCTGTTCGCCGCGTCGCCGGCGGCCGCTCAGTTGATCTCTCCGGGCAAGCTCGCGGCGCCCCACGCCGAACTCGAGGGGATCCGCAACTGCACCCGATGCCACCAGCTCGGGCGGCGCGGCGTGAGCCGGGATCTCTGCCTGGACTGCCACACCCCCCTCGGCGCCCGTCTGACTCGCGACGAGGGCTTCCACGCCTCGCTGGCCGAGCCCGACTGCGCCTCGTGCCACAAGGACCACTTCGGCGTGGAGTTCGAGTTGGTGAAGCTCGACACCCTCGCCTTCGATCACGATCGCACCGGTCACGTCCTGGAAGGTGCCCACGCCGAGGCCGGCTGCCGGACCTGCCACACCCCGTCGGCCGTGGCCGACCCCGAGGTGCGCCGCGTCAAGGCCGAGCGGGGGGGCCTGGATCGGACGTTCCTCGGTCTGGCCACCCGGTGCCTCGACTGCCACGCGGGGGACGATCCCCACGCCGGCACCTTCCCCGGTCAGGCATGCACCGACTGCCACGACCAGACCGACTGGGCGGGGGCCGACGGCTTCGACCACGCCGACACTTCCTACCCCCTCACGGGCCGGCACCGGGCGGCCGATTGCACCGGATGCCACGTGAACCTGCCGGCCCGGGGCGCCGGAGACGGGTGGGGTCCCGACGTGGAGCTTCGATTCGACGGGGTTCTCGCCGGGGCCTGCACCGACTGTCACGCCGCCGACGATCCCCACGGCGGAGCCATGACCGGTCCCTGTTCGTCGTGCCATGCCACGTCCGGGTGGCGAGGCGTGGACCGCCGCCGGGTGGAATCGAGCTTCGATCACACCACGACCGGGTTCGATCTGATCGGCGCCCACGGCGCCCTGGAGTGCGCCTCGTGCCACGACGCGGCCGCTGCCGGCCGCCTCGACGGCATCGCCCTCACCTTCGATCCCGCGAGCCGAGGTCACGCCTTCCCTCCCCCGGCCTCCGACCGATGCATGGCGTGTCACGTCGACCGCCACGAGGGCCTCTTCGACGACCGTCCGGGTGGTCCGGAATGCGCCGAGTGCCACGGTGTGGCGGAGTGGTTGCCCGCCGACTACGACCTCACCCGCCACAACGCCGAGGCCGCCTTCCGTCTGGAAGGATCCCACGCGGTCGTCCCGTGCGTCACCTGCCACGAGACGCCCGACGGCGCTCTGCGCTTCGACATCGGGGTGCCGGACGGCTGCGCCACCTGTCACGCGGTGGACGATCCCCACGGGGAGCAGTTCGCCGACCGCACGTGTGATTCCTGCCACGGGATCGACGCGTTCACCCCGGTGGCCGTCGATCACGACGCCACCCGCTATCCCCTCGACGGAGCCCACGCGGACCTCGACTGCGCCTCCTGCCATCGGGCCGAGCCCGACGGGGCGGGGGGCACCCGGATCCGCTATCGACCCCTGGGCACCGAGTGCCGCGATTGCCACGGAGGTACCCCGTGACCCTCCCCCTCCTCTTCCGCCCGCTTCGGGGCGCCCTGGGGGCGGCCACGGCATGGCTCGCCCTGGCGGCCTCGGGCTTCCTCGCTCCGGTGGCCGCCCAGGAGAATCCCCACGGGCCCCTGCCCGGGGACCTGGACTGCGCGGCGTGCCACACGCCGGCGGGGTGGGCGCCGCTCCGGCCCGACCTCCAGTTCACCCATGGCGGGCTCCGGGGATTCGAGCTGACCGGTGCCCACGCCGAGGCCACCTGCGCCTCGTGTCACCTCGATCTGCGGTTCGACGGCCCCACGGTGAGTGCCGCGGACTGCGGAGGCTGCCACGTCGACGTCCACGACGGTCAGCTCCTGAACGACTGCGCCTCCTGCCACGACACCGACAGCTTCCGGGACGTCGACGGCTCCCTGGTGCACGCCCTCACGGCCCTGCCCCTCGACGGTGCCCATCTGGAAGTGCCGTGTGAGGGCTGTCACGCCGATGAAGGTCGCGGGCTCTACACGGGCCTCGACCCCGACTGTGCCGCCTGCCACCGCAACGCCTTCGAGTCCGCCGAGACCGTCGACCACGTGGCCGCCGGCTACCCGACGGATTGTACCCAGTGTCACACGGCGTTGGGATGGTCCGATGCGCCGTTGTTCGACCACCTGGCGGCCTCCGACGGTTTCGGCCTTCTCGGCGCCCACCGGGAGGTCCAGTGCGCCTCGTGTCACGTCGTGCCGGGAATGGCGCCCATCTTCGACGCGGCCGGCCCCGACGACTGCGTGGCGTGCCACCAGGTCGATTTCGACCGCGAGCATCCCGGGTCCGACTTCTCGACCGATTGCACGATCTGCCACACCGTCGACGAGTGGAGCGTCACCGACTTCGACCACGACCTCACGGGCTTCGATCTGCTGGGGGCCCACGCGCCTCTGGACTGCGGCGATTGCCATACGAACGGGCACCGGGGACTCTGGTTCGACACCCCCGCCGACGAGCAGGACTGCGTCGTGTGTCATCAGGCCGACTACGACGAGGAACACGCCGGCACCGGGTTCCCCCTCGAGTGTGCGTCCTGCCACACCGTCGACGACTGGGAAGACGCCGAGTTCGATCACGGTGACACGAACTTCCCCCTCGTCGGTCGCCACGCCGACGAGGATTGCACGATCTGCCACGGTCCGGGAGGCACCCTCGTGGTCCCCCGACCGTCGGGCCCCCAGGACTGCGTGTCCTGCCATCAGGCCGACTACGACGATGAGCACGCGGGCTCGGGTTTTCCCACGAACTGCCTCGACTGCCACGACCAGAACGACTGGGACGACGCGACCATCGACCACCCGGCCATGGCCAACGGCTTCGAGCTGCTCGGTCGTCATGCCCAGGCCGAGTGCGCCAGTTGCCACACCACGCCCGACTTCGGCCTCCATTGGGCGGCCCCCTCGGGTCAGAACGACTGCGTGGTGTGCCACCAGACCGACTACGACGGCGAGCACGCCGGTACGGGCTTCCCCCTGGACTGCGCGTCCTGCCACGCCGAGACCACCTGGGAGGGGGCGACCTTCGACCACGGCGACACCGGCTTCCCGCTGAGGGGCGCCCACGACGCGGCCGACTGCGCCACCTGCCACGCCGACGGGGGCACCCTGGTGGTTCCCCAGCCGACGGGCCCCGACGACTGCGTGTCGTGCCACCAGACCGACTACGACGGGGAGCACGCCGGGTCGGGCTTCCCCTCGAGCTGTCTGGACTGCCACACCGAGACCACCTGGGAGGGGGCGACCTTCGACCACGCCACCACCGGCTTCCCGCTGAGGGGGGCCCACGACGCGGCCGACTGCGCGACCTGCCACGGAGACGGGGGCACCCTGGTGGTTCCCCAGCCCTCGGGCCCCGACGACTGCGTGTCGTGCCACCAGACGGACTACGACGGCGAGCACGCCGGCACCAGCATCCCCACGAGCTGTCTCGACTGCCACTCGGAGACGACCTGGGAGGGCGCCACCTTCGACCACGCCTCCACCGGCTTCCCGCTCGTGGGGGCCCACGACGCCGCCGACTGTGCGACGTGCCACGGTGACGGCGGCACGCTGGTGGTGCCCCAGCCCTCGGGTCCCGACGACTGCGTGACCTGTCACCAGCTCGAGTACGACGGCGAGCACGGAGGGTCGGGGCTGCCCACCACCTGCCTGGACTGCCACAGCCAGACCACGTGGGAAGGCGCCACGTTCGACCACGGGACCACGGGCTTCGCCCTCGTGGGGGCCCACGACGCGGCCCAGTGCGCGTCGTGCCACGTGATTCCCGGGTACGCGCTCCACACGGGAACCCCGTCGTTCCAGGACGACTGCGTGGCGTGCCACCAGACCGACTACGACGGGGAGCACGCCGGGAGCGGGTATCCGAACACCTGTCTGGTCTGCCACGATCAGACCGCCTGGGACAACTCGAGCTTCGATCACGACGCCCAGTACTTCCCGATCTTCTCGGGCAAGCACCGCACGGAGTGGGGCAACCAGTGCTCCACGTGCCACACCGACCCCCTCGACTACGCCGTCTTCACCTGCATCGACTGCCACGAGCACCGACAGTCGAAGGCCGATGATCAGCACAAGGACGAGTCGGGATACGCGTGGGACAGCGCCGCCTGCTACTCCTGCCACGCCAACGGGAGAAGCGAATGAGAATCGGGTCCGGCGTGGCCGCCTGGATGGTCGCCGCCACCCTCGCCGGGGCGCCGGTGGACCTTCACGCCCAGGACCCCGCACCGGGGCCTCGGGTCGAAGCCCGGGTGCGGCAGGTGGCGGGCTCCACGATCTACGTCGACCTGGGCACGGACCACGGTCTGGCCGTGGGCGACACGCTGGACGTCTCCCGCCGCGGCGCCGACACCGTCGTCGGGCGACTGACCGTGGCGGTGGCGAGTCCGGTCCGGTCGGTGCTTTCGTTCGCCGGGGCGGCCTTCTCGGTGACCCGGGGCGAAGTCCTGGCGTTCGGGCTGCTGCGAGCCCCCTCGGTCGAACCGCCTCCCGTCGACGAACCGGCGGAGGCCCCCGAGCCGGCGGCCGGGCGCTCTCGGGCCGGCGCCTCGCAAGCCGGGGCGGAGCCCGTCGAGGGCGGGAGCGACGACCCGTCGCCCCCGGGCGCCGCCTCCGCCGCCCCGGTCCGGGCCCCGAGGGTCCCGGCCGTGCCCGCGAGCGGTCGCTGGTCGCTGGAGATGGCCGTGAATCGCTCGAGTTCGGAGGTGGGCACCGAGGTCGATCCGGTGGAGATCTCCCGCACCTTCGCCACGCCCGCGCTGCGACTCGATCTACGGGCGCCCGGGGCCGTGGGGGGCTTCGACCTGCGCCTCAGTACGCGCACGACGTACCGCTACGGCACCGACCCGGGCTTCGACCCCACCTGGTCTCCCCGGGTCTACGAGGCGTCACTGGAGCGCCGGTTCGAAGGGGCCCCGGTGCACCTCGTCCTGGGGCGATTCCACTCTCCGGGGGAGTCGTTCAGCGGCTACTGGGACGGCGCCTCATTGCGCCTCGGGGGCAAGGGATTCGGCGTGGGAGCCATAGCCGGACTCCAGCCCGATCGATGGAACCAGCTCCCCACGGCCGACCTCCCCAAGGCGTCGGTGTTCATGGACTTCGACAGGAACGGCGAAGGGGTGCGTTGGCTCGGCGACGTGTCCGCCCACGTGGCGTGGCCCAGCGACGGCGCCCCCACCCATACGTGGTTCGGGTTCGGACAGCGGGTGTCCACCGACCGACTCCGCCTGCGGCAGGAGGTCCAGGTCGATCGCGACCCGTTCGAGGGGGGTCTCCACCTCTCCCTCCTCACCGCGCGGGCCTCCTTCGCGGCGTCCCCGGCCTTCGACGTGCGAGCCGGCGTCTCCCGTCGGGAAACCTACCTGGTCTGGGCGTTGGACGGAGACGACCTCTTCTCATCGCGGCGGGACCGGGCCGACGTCGGCGTCTCGATCCGGGGCGGCGGTCGCTACTGGTCCACCGACGTCGGGCTGAACCGCGACGTGGCGGGCAACGTCACCCGCTCCGTCACGTCGTCGTTCTCTGCTCCCCGGGTCGCCGGGAGCGTGGGCTTCCTCGCCTCGGCGTCGTGGTGGGACGGCGACACGGGCCATGCCCTCTCGATGGCTCCTTCCCTGTCGTGGCGGTGGGGTTCGGCCCGCCTCCGCACGGGCTATCGGTTCTACTCCTCCGACGTTCTCGGTCGGGCCCGCACCACCCATTCGCCCGACGTCTCCATCGACGTACCCTTCTCCGGGGGCGTCCGAGCGACCCTGCGAATGCGGGGACGGTGGGGCGACGCGGTGCGGAGCGAGTTCGTGCAGTTCAATCTCAGTCGCGTCTTCTGACGAGTTCGTGATGGATCCGGCCCTCCTGGAAAACCCGCTGGTGTTCTGGCTTCTGGCGGGACTGCTCACGGCGGTGGTCTCGCTGCCCTTCGTGCTCCATGCCCGGCGGAAGGAGCTCGAAACCATCGAGGCCCGTGAGGAGGCGTCGCGCTACGGCCTGGACATCCCCGCGAGCCTTCATCCCGTGGTGGATCCGGGGGGGTGCATCGGCATCTCCAACTGCGTGAAGGTCTGCCCCGAAGACGTACTGGGCATCGAACACGGGCAGGCGGTGGCGGTGCGGCCGGCCCGCTGCATCGGCCACGGGCTCTGCGAGCGCGTGTGCCCCGTCGACGCGATCCAGCTCGTATTCGGCACGGCCACCCGGGGCGTCGAGCTGCCCCGGATCAAGGAGAACTTCGAGACCAACGTCGAAGGGATCTACGTGGTGGGAGAGCTGGGGGGCATGGGGCTGGTGGCCAACGCCTTCGAGCAGGGACGGCAGTGCATCGAGGGCATCGTGAAGGAGTCCGCGAAGGGTCCGCCGGGCATCGCCGACCTCATCATCGTGGGGTGCGGACCCGCGGGGCTGTCCGCCTCCCTCACCGCCCTCCACCACGGCATGACGTTCCTGACCCTGGAGAAGGAGGACGTGGGCGGCACCGTGGCCCACTACCCCCGCAAGAAGTTGGTCATGACGCGGCCCGTGAAGGTGCCGGGCTACGGCAAGCTCTCCTTCCGTGAGGTGCGGAAGGAAGAGCTCATGGGCGTCTGGCAGGACGTCATCGACCGCTCGGGGCTCGAGGTCCTCACCGGCGAAACCGTCGAGGGCATCCAGAAGGTCGGGCGCCACCACTTCCGGGTGGTGTCCAGCGGCGGCACGTACGAGGCCGCCCGGGTGATCCTGGCCATCGGCCGGCGGGGCGTCCCCCGCAAGCTCGGGGTGCCGGGGGAGGCGGCCCCCCACGTGCAGTACTCGCTCCGGGAGCCCGAGGTGTACAAGGGGGAGCGGGTCCTGGTGGTGGGTGGCGGCGACTCGGCCGTGGAGGCCGCTCTCGCCCTGGCCGACCAGCCCGACACCGAGGTGCGCATGTCGTACCGCCGCGAGGCCTTCAACCGCATCAAGCCCGGCAACTTCGACCGCATCGCCCGGGCCCAGGACGACGGGGCGGTGGAGGTACTCTGGCGGTCCAACACCACGCGCATCGAACCCGAGGCGGTGCACCTGGAACTCGAGGAAGAGGCCGTCGCCGTCCCCGCCGACCAGGTCTTCATCTTCGCCGGGGGCGTGCTCCCCACGGCCTTCCTCCGCAACTGCGGAATCCAGATCGAGACGAAGTTCGGGCAGCCCTGACCCACCGACGCGGGGCCCTCCGCGGCGCCCGTCGTTTCCGGTGCGGGTCCCGATCCCCTAGGTTGCCGGGCCGCGCGTCGGCCCGGTCCCGCGCCCCTTCGTCGTCTCATCGCCCCCGCCTCCGTGCCCGAGACCGCACGCTCCACACCACCTCCCCGCGATCCCGTCGTGGCGGGCCGCGAGGGCGGCCTCGGCACCTTCGGCGGGGTCTTCACGCCGTCGCTGCTGACGATCCTCGGCGTGATCATGTACCTGCGCTTCGGCTGGGTCGTGGGCAACGTGGGGCTCGTGGGCACGCTGGTGATCGTGACGTTGTCCACCTCCATCACGTTCCTCACCGGCCTCTCCATCGCGGCCATCGCCACCGACCAGCGGGTCCGCACCGGCGGCGCGTACTACATGATCAGCCGGTCGTTGGGCATCGAGACCGGCGGGGCCGTGGGCATCCCCCTCTTCCTGGCCCAGGCCCTGTCCGTGGCCCTGTACACGGTGGGGTTCGCCGAGGCCGTGGTGGGGGCCTTTCCCGGCTTCGACGCGCGCACCGTGGGTGTGGTCACCACAGTGGCCGTCGCGGCCCTGGCCCTGATCTCGGCCCGGGTGGCCATTCGCAGCCAGTACATCATCATGGGGGCCATCGCCCTCTCCCTGATCTCGCTGGCCCTGGGGTCCCCCCTGGATCCCGACAACACCGAGGCCACCGTCCGGACGATCAACAACGCCCGGGAGCCGTTCTGGGCCGTCTTCGCCGTCTTCTTTCCCGCCGTGACGGGCATCATGGCCGGGGTGAACATGTCGGGCGATCTGGCCGATCCCGGGCGGTCGATTCCCCGCGGCACCTTCGCGGCCATCGCCGTGGGTTACGTGATCTACATGGCCCTGCCCATCCTCCTGGTGACCCGGGCCGACACGGCGAGTCTGCTGGTCGACCCCCTGGTCATGCGCCGGGTCTCGCTGTGGGGCGATGCGATCCTCCTGGGGGTGTGGGGGGCCACCCTGTCGTCGGCGGTGGGGAGCATCCTCGGAGCCCCCCGCGTGCTCCAGGCCCTGGCTCGGGACGGCGTGTTGCCCCGTCCGCTCCGGTGGCTGGGCAAGGGCAGCGGTCCCGAAGACACGCCCCGGGCGGGCACGGTGCTGACGTTGGCCCTGGCCCTGGTGGCCGTGTGGGTGGGCGACCTCAACCTCATCGCTCCGGTCCTCACCATGTTCTTCCTCACCACCTACGGCGTGCTCAACGTCGCCGCCGGGGTGGAGCGGTTTCTCGGCAGTCCCTCGTACCGCCCCCAGTTCCAGGTGCCCTGGGCCGTCTCCCTTCTGGGGGCCGTGGGCTGCATCGCCGTCATGCTCCTCATCAACGCCATGGCCACGGCGGCGGCGGCCGTGGTGGTGCTGGGGGTCTTCGTCTACCTGGAGCGGCAGGGACTCGAGGCCACCTTCGGCGACGTGCGCCGCGGGGTGTGGATGTCCCTCACCCGCACCGGGCTGCTCCGGATCCGCTCCGAGAGCGATCCCCGGAACTGGCGTCCCCACTTTCTCGTGCTGTCGGGGGCGCCCACGAAGCGCTGGCCCCTCATCGAACTCGCCGACGGCTTCACTCAGGGTAGGGGACTCCTCACCGTCGCCACGGTCGTGCCGCTGGAGGCGGTCTCGGCGGAACGTCGGGAGTCGCAGGAGCAGGGCATTCGCGAGTACCTGGCCAAGCGCGGCGTGCAGGGTCTCGTGCGGGTCGTGCCCGCGCCCGACCCGTTCTCCGGGGCGGAGCGGCTGGTGGAGTACTACGGCCTGGGAGCCCTGTCGCCGAACACGGTCCTCGTGGGCGATACGGCCCGCCTCGAGTTGCGGGACCGTTACTGCACCATGATCGAGCGCCTCCACTCCGCCCGCCGCAACATCGTCGTGGTGCGCGACGCCGAGAACCGCGGATTCGGCAAGCGGGAGCGCGTCGACATCTGGTGGGGGGGACTCCAGGGCAACGGGGCCCTCCTCCTGATCCTGGGCTATCTGTTGCGGTCGAGTCTGCGCTGGCGGGGCGCCGACGTGCGCATGATCACCGTGGTGCCCAACGAGCAGGCCCGGGACCGCACCCTGGCCCACCTCCGCCAGGTGGTGGAGGCCACCCGCACCGGCGTGCGGCCCGTGGTGGTGGTGTCCGAGGGACGCCCCTTCGACGACATCCTCCACGAGGTGTCCACCGACAGCGACCTGGTGCTCATGGGACTCCAGGCTCCCGAGACCCGGGGCGACGAAGGGTACCGCGTCTACGTGGAGTCCATGCGGGAGCGCACGAAGGGGCTGCCGACGACGTTGTTCGTGCTGGCGGGAGAAGAGATCGTGTTCCGCGAGGTGTTGCTCCGGGGGGAGTGAGGCTTCCTGGCCTTCTTCCGGTCGCGGCGCTCGTGGACCGCGGCCGGAGCCGACGCTTCGCTCCACGCCTGCGGCGTGGGCCGCCTCCGGCCGCGGTCCACGAGCGCCGCGACCTACCGCGGTGGTATCCCTACCCTGCGGGGCGCCGCCTCGGGTCCGCCGTCGCCTCGTTCCCCGAGAGTGATCGAAACGTACGGATGAAGGCGGATCGCGAATTCAGATCGACGTTTCGGCTATATGTGGTCGAAATCGCCGTCTGAACTCGCGCCGGACTCCGCGAATCGCCGGTTTTCGTCAATAATGGGCGAAACCCCACAGGTGAACTCGGCGAATCGATTCAACCATGCGTTTCGCTGGCCGAGATGGTCATCGGGGGTGGTCCAAACGTGTCCGTCGCTCCTGCGCGGCATTCAAAGTGGGGGTCCAGGGCCGCGGCGGGTTCCTGACGTTGCTGGGGGACGACTGTGCTCTCGACGATTCCGATTCGGAACCCGATGGTCCGGGCTACCGCGTGATCCGGTACTTCACCACGTAGTGTTCGCCGTATTCGCCGGTCTCCCTCACCCAGACTTCGTCGCCTTCGGCCCAGAGCAGCATCGAGCGTCGTTCGGGAAAGGTCACCTGCCCAAGGAACGTGCCGTCGGCGTCGAACACGTCGGTGACGAACGGCTCGAACCACGTCCAGGGAACGCCGTCGTAGCGCTCCCGAAGCTCGATCTCGCCGGGGGACTGCTCGCCCTCCACCGCTTCGGTGGCCCGGTGCACCCAGATCCTGCCGTGCCCGTCGATCCAGAGTCCGGTTATGGGGGACTTGTACCGGGGCACCGTCTTCGGGGCGCTGCCCCGCCGACCTGCGAACACGCGCTCGTTGCGCTCGATCTCCGCGCGCTCGCCTCGGGTGAAGGCGACGCGCGGCGACGTGTGCTCGATCCGTCGGCTTCCCACGTGCAGGGTGTAGCCGACCTCTTCGCCGACGACCCGAATGACGTCCCCTTGGGAACGCATCGTCCCAACGGCGTCCAGCCCGTAGACCTCGGGTTCGGAGTCGGATTCAGGGACCCATACCGTGTCCAGGGTTTCCCCCTCCGCAGTGAACCGCACCCACCCGTTGCGGGAAGGGTCCCTCGCCAGGGCACGGAGCCGGTCGGGGTCGCCCCGCGCCTCGGCCAGAGCCCCGAAGGCGGAGGTCGTCAGCACCCAGACGATATCCGAGTCCGACACCATCAGCTCTTCGTGGTATGCACTCCAGACCATGCCCGAGGGGCCTCGGAAGGAACCGATGGGGTCGCCGTGAAGATCGAAGGTGGTCGCTCGGCCCAGACCGCTGTCCCACACCAGGGCTCGATCGGGTCCCCGCGCCGCCAGCGACTGGGGGCGCCTGAACTCGCCGGGCCCCTCCCCCTCCCGACCCACGGATCCGATGTAGGCTCCCGACGCGTCGAAGCGGAGGATCGTGGTTTGTTGGCCGTCCAGGATCCAGATCGACCCGTCGTCGAGCACGATCAGGTCGTCCACCGAGCCGAACGTGGACTCGGGCGGCCCCGCGAGGCTGCCGATGCGGAGTTCCTCGTGCAGGGACGGCGACGGTCCCCACGGTCCTCGCGGGGGCTCCTGGGCGGTGAGGGGCGAGGTCAGCATGGACATCACCATCAGGCAGCCGGAGAGACCGGCGGTCGTCGGGCATTCCATGTCGGAACCTCTGGTGTGTGCGATGGGCGAGCTCGCGAACGCCCAAGCTTGCGTCGCAGGATGCTAAGGGCCACCCCGCGGCGAACCGGCGCGGATCCTGACGGAGACCACGGGGACGGACCGGCTGTAGACGAGGGCTGGCTCACACGCATCGAAACGCATATATGTAATCCGATGCGACGTGTGCCGTATTCCGCATGAGTGCTCACCGGCCCCCCCACGTTCGAGTCCGATCCCATGACCACATCGTTCCGTCGTCTTTTCGTCGCCTGTGGCCGCGCCGGCCGGAAGGTACCCGTGTCCGGTGGCGGTCCGGCTTCTCCCGTCACGAGGGGGCGGCGGGCGATGGGGGTCGGGCTCGTGGGGGCCCTTCTGTTGCCGGGACTGCTGGCGGCCCAGGGACCCCGAGGCGATCGGGTCCGCACCGTCACCGACACCCTGGTGGGAAGCGTGGGCGGCGTCACCGTCGACGGGCTGGGCGCCATCTACGTGGCCGATTTCGGTGAGCGGGTCTACAAGGTGTTGCCCGACGGGCGCTGGTCGGTGTTTGCCGAAGGGCTCTACGGGAGCTCGGGCAACGCCATCGACTCGAAGGGGCGCCTGCTCCAGAGCGAGTTCACCGGCAACCGCATCGCACGGGTGGAGAGGGACGGCACGGTGTCGACCTTCGCCGAGGGACTGCAGGGGCCCGTGGGAATCGCCGTCGGCGAGGGCGACGAGCTCTTCGTCTGCAACTGTCGGGCGAACTCCATCGCCCGGGTGTCCCCCGAAGGTGTGGTTTCGACGTTCGCCGAGAGCGACCTGCTGAACTGTCCCAACGGCATCACCCGGGGCCCGGACGGGACCCTCTACGTGGTGAACTTCAGCGACGGGCGCCTTCTGGCCGTGGGCACCGACGCCTCGGTGACCGAGCTTGCGGTCCTCCCCGGCGGCGGCAACGGCCACGTGACCATGGCCCGGGGCGATCTCTACGCCACGAGCTTCCAGGGCCACCGCCTCTACCGCATCACCACGTCCGGCGACGTCACCCACGTCGCGGGCACGGGCACGCCGGCCGAGGTGGACGGCCCCGCGCTGGAGTCGTCCTTCACCTGGCCCAACGGCATCGCCGCGGGGCCCACCCAGGACCGTCTCTACGTCAACGACTTCATCAACCGCTTCCCGCCCACGGCCGAGGCGCCGCCCGTGCCGAAGAGCACGGTGCGTCAGCTCACCCTGGCCGCCTTCTGGGAACGGCTGGCCGCCGTGCGCTCCACCGACGGCGTCGACGCCATGCGCACCTTCTACCGGGAGTGGAAGAGCAATCCCGGCACGGCGGGCCTCTACACCGAGATCGAGGTCAACGCCTACGGGTACGCTCTGCTGAACGGCGGCGACCTGGAGGGGGCGCTGGCCCTCCTCGAACTCAACACCGAGTCGTACCCGAACTCCTTCAACACCTGGGACTCCTTCGCCGAAGCCCTGGCCGCCGCGGGTCGCACCGACGAGGCGATCGAGAATTACGAGAAGTCCCTCGAACTGAATCCCGGCAACGACAACGCCCGGGAGCGGCTGGCGGCGCTGCGGGGCGGAGGCGGAGTGGACCCCCTCTAGCCCCGGGTCTCCTGGGCCTCCTTCGGCCACGGCTGGAACGACGACACCAGTTCCTGCAGGGCGGCCTTCAGCGTGGCATCGTGCCCCATGACGTACCGGCTCACGAAACGGAAGACCGGGCTGTAGACCTCGCCTTCCTCGACGATGGTGACGGTCGACCGACCTTCACCCTCGTCTTCCACGGTCCAGGTCCAGCGTCCGCCGTACGGGAGTCCCGGGGTGTCGATGGTGGTGACCAGGGTGCGCGGGGCGGCCTCATGGAGCCGATACCGCACCACGTCGCCACCCTCCCGCACCGTGACGTGGTCGACTCCCGAATCCTCGACGGTGAGGTCCCGCCACCGGGGCCAATCCTCGACCCGGCGAATCCGATTCCACGCCGAGTCCGCGGGCACGGAGAGCGTGGCGCTCACGGTGGCCCGGTGGTTCTGCGGAAGTCGGGCACCCACGCCCCACACGCCGGCCAGGGCCACCAGGAGTCCCCCGACTCCGACGCCCGCCCATCCACGAATCTTCATGCCTGCAGTTCCCCGATGGCGCGTTTCACGAGCCGCAGCCCCTCGAGCACACGCTCCTGCTCGGCATCGCTCAGCCGATCGAGGATCGCGCCCACCACCCTCGGGTGGATGCCCTCACTGGACGTGAGGGCGTCCTGGCCGTCGGGCGTGAGCCGAATCTCCTTCCGGCCCCCGGCCCCCGGCGTCCGTTCGATGAACGAGTCGCGCTCCAGTGCCCGCAGCGCCTCGGACAGCCGCGAGCGCGACAGGCCCAGGTGTCGACCGAGGTCAGCCGCGATGATCCCGGGCGTGGCGGAAATGTGATGGAGCAGTCTCATGGCACTCTCACTGAGCCCGTCGGAGCGTCGGTGGGAGTCGTGGGAGGCGAAATAGAGCAGCGGATAGAGCCGCTGGACTTCCCGGATTCGATCGTCGCGTGTCATGGGCGGACGCTAGTCGCCGTCTGCGGAGTTCGTCAAAGCGAACGGGCCAAGGTTATGATTCCCCGTTCTCTCCTCCCGACCGGTCCCTCACCGAGAGGCGGATGACCCTCTCCTGGTCCGACCCCGAACCCGACGATTCGCTCTTCGATTCGTCCGATGATCGCCGGTCGCGCGCTGCTCGCACGCGCGACGCCGGCCGCTCGTCGCTTCGCGGGTGGTTGAACGCCCTGGGGGTCCGGGCCCTCGCCGGGGGCATGCACCGCGTCTACGGACGCCGCAAGCGCGCGCTCTTCGCCGACCTGCCCGACACGGTGGTGGAGATCGGACCGGGGCCCGGCACCAACCTGCGCTACTATCGCCCGGGAACCCGGGTCATCGCCGTGGAGCCCGCGCCCCACGCCCACCGGATGCTCCGCAAGGCGGCGCGGAAGCACGACATCGACCTCGACCTGCGCCCTCACGGCGCCGAGTCCATGGAGTTGGACGACGCCAGCGTCGACGCGGTGGTGGCCACTCTCGTGTTGTGCAGCGTGGGCGATCCCCGGGAGGTGTTGGCCGAGGTGCGGCGGGTGCTGCGCCCCGGGGGCCGCTTCATCTTCCTGGAGCACGTGTCCGCCGATCCGGGCACGAACCTGCATCGGGTCCAGGGCTGGCTCCGACGTCCGTGGTCGTGGGCGTTCGAGGGCTGCGAACTCCGCCGCAACACCGGCGCCATCATTCGAGCCGCGGGCTTCGACTCGGTGGATGAAGAGCGGTTCCGCGTCTCCACGTCCCTCTTCCCCTTCTCGCCCCACGTGGCGGGCGTGGCGCGGCGGTAGATGAGCCCGAGGCGCCGGCGAGGCTTCGGTTCGTGGCGCGCCGTGGGAACCCTGATCGCGGCACTCGCCGTCGCTCCCACAGGGCTCCAAGCCCAGACGATCCGCGGGACCGTGCTTCAGGAGGACTCCCGAGAGCCGGTTTCCCTCGCCCTGGTGCTGCTCCTCGATGAGACGGGGCGCGCGGTGGCGAGTCGATTGACCGACGACCGTGGCCGGTTCGAGATCCGGGAGCCGTCGGAGGGGGTCGGGCGTGGGCTCCGCGCCGAGCGAATCGGTCTGGGTGTCGTGACCGTGTCCATCGAGGACCATGCCCGGGGCGCCGAACTCGAGGTCCTTCTACCCGTGCGCCCCGTGCCCATCGAAGGGATCGCCGTCGAGGCGGTGGACCGGTGTCCGGCCGACCCACGGGATGCCGCCCTGGCCGATGCGTGGGCCCGATTCCGGCCCCTCCTGGCTTCGTTGCAGGAACTCGACCGCGACGAGCCCCGGCGGTTCGAGATCGAGTATTCCGAGGCCGAGTTGACGTCCGCGGGCCACGAGGTCGCGCGGATGCTCACCGACACCCTCGTCACCGCCGACGTCGTGCCCTTCGGCACGGAGGATCCGTCCGCCCTCACCCGCGACGGATTCGTCGTCCAGGAGTCCGACTCCACGGTGGTCTACTACGGGCCCGACGCTCGGGTGCTGCTCTCGCCGGAGTTCATCGCGTCCCACTGCTACCGGTTGCCCGAAGTCCAGGATCGGGCCGGGTACCTGGAGATCGAGTTCTCGCCCCGGACGGCGGGCACGCCCCGGGACATCGGAGGCGTCTTCGCGCTCCCCCTGGACGAATCCCAGCTTCCCCTCATCGAGTTCACCTTCACCTCCCACCCGTGGAGGTATGCGCCCGATCCCCGCCTCGGGGGCGTGGTGGAACTCGCGCCCACCGACTTCGGATGGGTGGTCAGTCGATGGGAACTGCGGGTCCCCGGCCCTCCCATGGTCGCCCTCGACCGGATCCCCCCCATCATGTCCATGACCGCCTATCGGGGCCGGTTGCTCCGGGTGCTGACCCCCGGTACGCCCTGAGCGGGGCCGGCGACTACGACTCCAGGCCCAGCGCCTCGGCACTCACCTCCCACAATTCCCGAGCCAGGGTGTCGGCTCCGTCCGGGAGGCGGGCCGGCTCCACCGTGGTACGGTTCACGTACGCGCCGTCGTGGGCGTCGAAGCGTGGGTGGGTGGCCACCTCGGCGACGGCCCTTCCACCGTCGGCGGGGTCGCCCATGAGCGGCTTGATGAGGCGCACGAGGGCCATGCCCACGGTGCGGTTCCGGTCCCAGATGGCCGTGGACAACATGCCCGGATGCACCGCCAGCGCCGTCACCTCGGGCCACCGCCGGGCGAGTTCCCGGGTGAACAGCACGTTGGCCAGCTTCGAGTCGGCGTAGGCGCCGAAGCCCCGGTACGACGAGGGCTCCCGGAGGATCTGTCGTAGGGGACTCCGCTGCAGCTTCCCCGACCGGTGCGCCGCCGACGCGACCTGAACGACCCGGGCTCCCGATTCCCTGAGGGTCGGTTCCAGCAGGCGGGTCAGGAGGTAGGGCCCCAGGTGGTTCACCGCCATGGTGCGCTCGAATCCGGCGGGTGTGCGCTCCAGCCGGGCCCGGTAGACCCCGGCGTTGTTGACCAGGGCGAGGGGGCGGGGCGCCCGTTCGGCGAGCTGCGGCGCCGCCTGCCGGACCGCGTCGAAGTCCTCGAGGTCACAGACCACCAGATCCAGATCAGCGGCGGGGGTCTCGGCACGAATGCGGTCCATGGCCGCCTCGCCGCGCTCCTGGCTGCGACAGACGAGCACGACCGGGTGGCCCTCCGCGGCCAGGGCACGCGCGGCTTCGTACCCGACGCCGACGTTGGCGCCGGTGACCAGGAGGGGCCGGGTAGTGTGGGATGTGGGGGGTGTCATGGGCCTGTGGACCCGGGCTCGAGCCCGGGGTTCCCCGTGGCGGGTTTCCACGGGAACGCACCTCGGTGAGGTTCGCGCGTTGCCGCGGCTCGGTGGAGTCCCGATACTGGCCAGATCCACCGTGTCCCGGAGCATGCGAGAGTGAGCGAAGACCTCAATCGTCCCATGGTGATTCGTGGCCTGGAGGCAGGGGCCACCGTGTGGGTGAACGCCGCGTTCCGGAAGTCCACGGGTCTGTCCGCTGCCGACCTGGCCGAGCGGCCGTTCGCCGAGTGGGTCGACCCGTCCGGCCGCGAGGAGCTGGAGGCGATTCTGCGGTGCGGACAGGACGGTCGCTTCTGGACCGGTCACACGACTCGGAACGGTGCTCCACTGACTCTGGCTGTCACCGCACGACAGACCCCCGAGGGGTGGACCGTGTGTGGTCGCTTCCACCCCGACGACGGGATCCTGGACGCCTACGCCGAGGAGTTCGATCGGGGTACGGTGGCGGGAACCCTCGAGACCATCGCCCGGATCGTCGAGGACCAGAATCCGGGATACCGGTGCTCGATCCTCTTGAAGAACCGGGACCGATTCGCCCGCGGCGCCGGCCCCAGTCTGCCGGAGGAGTACAACGCCGCCATCGACGGAGAGGAGATCGGGCCCGCCGTGGGGTCCTGCGGCACCGCCATCTACTGGAACGCTCCCGTCATCGTGGAGGACATCCAGGCCGACCCCCTCTGGCGGCAGTTCGCCGAACTCGCCGAGAACGCGGGGGTGGCGGCGTGCTGGTCGCATCCGTTCACCAACAGCGCCGGCGAGGTGCTCGGAGCCCTCGCCCTCTATGCGCCCCGACCCGAAGCCCCCACGGAGGAGCAGCTCAGCGGCCTGCGGGCTGCCGCCCGCATGACCGGGCTGGCGGTGGAGCGGGGCCGTGTCGAAGAAGCGCTTCGCGAGCAGAGGCGGCGAGAGGCGGAACTGGAAGAGCAGTTGCGTCAGGCCGCCAAGATGGAAGCCCTCGGCGTACTCGCCGGGGGCGTCGCCCACGACTTCAACAACCTCCTCACCACCATCAGCGGGAACGCCGAACTCGCACTGCTCGATCTGCCGCCCGAGCACGAGGTCCGGGAGATGCTGGACCGCATCGTTCTCACGAGTCAGCGGGCCGGCGATTTCTGCAGCCAGATGCTCGCCTATGCCGGGCGCGGTGCGATCCGCACCCGGCGGATCGAGGTGAACGCCCTTCTGGTGGAAGTGCGGGATCTGGCGCACGTCGCCCTCACCAAGAAGACGTCGCTCGTCTTCTCGCTTCACGACGAGCCGGTCCACGTCGAGGCCGACGAAAACCAGTTGCTCCAGGTCGTCCTCAGCCTCGTCACGAACGCCGCCGAGGCCATCGGAGACGACGAAGGCCGAATCCTCGTGTCCACCCAGGTGGTGGATCTGGACTCGGCCGCCCTGGGCCAGATGTACTTCGACGCCTCGTCGCGACCCGGGCGCTACGTGCGCCTGGCCGTGGCCGACGACGGCGCGGGAATGGACGACGAGACCCTGGCCCGGATCTTCGATCCGTTCTTCACCACCAAGTTCACCGGACGGGGTCTGGGGCTCGCGGCGGTGACGGGGATCCTCCGGCGACACCAGGGCGCGATCCGGGTGGAGAGCGAGCCGGGGCGGGGCTCCTCCTTCGAGGTCTTCCTTCCTGCGGTGGCCCCTCCCGTTCAGGAGCACGTCGAGGTCGAAGGCGGCGAGGTCCCGCGGCCGGGCGCCGGTCGCGTCCTCGTGGTGGACGATGAGGACGGCCCCCGGGAAGTGTTCCGACTCGCCCTGGAGGGCGGCGGATTCACGGTGGTGGAGGCCGTGGATGGAGAAGACGCCGTGAGGGTGTTCGCCCGGGAGGGCGCGGCTCTGGACTGCGTGCTGCTCGATCTGAGCATGCCACGCCTCAGCGGACACGAGGTGCTGCAGGAGATTCGCCGGATCCGCGACGACGTCCCCGTGGTCCTCATCAGCGGATACAACGAAGACAGCATCCTGGATCGGCTGGATGGAGCCCCCATCGGCGCGGTCCTGCGCAAGCCGGTCGCCCTGTCGGTGCTGGTGGACACGATCCGGAACGTGGCGGCGTCCCGGGCCCGGCAGGCGCTGGGCGGCTGACCCTCGGGAGCCTGGCGGTCGCAGACATTGCGCGTGTTTCGGTGTTTCGCTAAACTCCGAAATATGAATCGAGTCTTCAAGGCGCTGTCCGATCCTACGAGGCGCAGGGTGCTCCAGCTCCTCCACGAGCGACCCATGACGGCCGGCGAGCTCGCCGACGAGTTCGAGCTCTCCAAGCCCACCATGTCCGGCCATTTCGCCGTCCTGCGGGAGGCCGATCTGGTCTACACCGAACGGGACGGCACGACCCTCACCTACCGGCTCAAGCTGTCCGTCCTGGAAGACGCGCTCCTGAGCTTCGCCGAGGCGTTCGCGTCCCAATCTGCGGTCGAAGCACGGCGTCCGCTCTTCGGTCGGCTGGCTGAGGACGGACCCTGATGTTCGCCCGGTCCCGACTCGCCCCCGTCCTGACGGGCGTCGCCGTCGCCACTACCGGAGCCGTGGCGTTCTGGGGCTGGACGCTCCGTCCCGAGAAGCTGGCGGTGTGGGTCCTTCTAAGCGCCGCTCTTCCGGCGATGTGGGCGTACGTGGAATTCGCCCAGGTGCGGGGCCCGGACCCGGCCACCGGACGCACCCTCATGACGCTCCATCGCACGGTCATCGCCTGGGCCGGATTCACGATGTCGCTCAAGATCGCCTGCAGGCTCGCTCTCGCCGCCGAACTCGTGGACCCCGCGACGGCCATGACGGGCCTCCGCCTGGGCGGCGTCTCCATGGGACTCTTCCTCGTCTACTTCGGAAACACCCTGCCGAAGCTCCAATCGCCCTGGTCCATGACCTCCGAGCCGTTCGACTGGCAAAGGGTGCATCGATTCGTGGGTTGGGTCTGCCTGGTCGGTGGGATCGCCACCATTGCTCTCTGGCTCTCTCTTCCCCTCGCCTCCGCCTACACCGCGGGCAGGATCGTCATGGCGGCGGTGGCTGTGCTGGCCCTGGGCCGGAAGTTCTTCTCGCTCGCCACCTACCGACCGCGCCGCGTGTCGTCGGGAGTCCCATGACCACCGTGACCTTCTACCACTCCGCCATCTGCCCCCGATGCGGCCTGGCCAAACTCTGGCTGGCGTCGCTGAAGCCCGACTTTCCCGGGATCGACGTGGAGAAGGTGGAGTTCCTGACCCATCGGGCCCAGGCTCGAGAGGCCGGTGTCCGGGCCATTCCGACGCTCGTTGCGGGGGATCGACAGTTGAGCGGCTTTCTCCTCACCCGGGGCGCGATCCGCACCTTCTTCGAGTCGTTGGACTAGCGGTCCCGGTCGGGGGTCGGAGGGCCCTTCACCAACCCTGGCGCCGAGACCCCCCTTGCCGGTAGCATGCGCAACCTGAGCACCGATCCTCGCGCCGGACCTGCGTTGTGCGATCCCACCCCCGCTCCACTCCAGTGATGTGGCCCTGGCGAGCGCCCGTTGTCGCTTTGGCGGCCTGGGTCTCGGCCGGCTGCTCGGATTCGGGTGAGGGGCCAATGCCCGTCGTCCGCACCGACAGTGCCGGCGTTGCCGTGGTGGAGAACCACGCGCCGCCCTCCGACCGGTGGACGGTGGGCGATCCGACCCTGTCCATCGGGGTCGTGGCAGGGGAGCCCGAATACGAGCTGTCCAGGGTGGCCTTCGGACGCCTCCTCGACGACGGCCGCATCGTGATCTCCAACGGTGCGAGCAGGGAACTGCGGGTCTTCGACCGAGACGGTTCGTTCGAGCGGAGTGCCGGGGGAGCAGGGGAGGGCCCCGGCGAGTTCGGGTTTCCCGCCCACATGTTCCTGCGCGGCGATACGCTCCGGGTCTGGGATCCCGTGCACAGTCGATTCAGCGACTACCGGACCGACGACCTCGAACTCCTCGGGGTTCGCACCATCAGCCGGGAGATCCTGAACGCCGAGCCGGTGACGCTGCTTCCCGACGGGACCGTGGTGATGGGAAGCGACCAGTACGCCATTCCCGACGTGGGCTTCGAGCTCATGTACACCGCCTACGTCAGGATCAGTCCGGATGGCGAGATCCTGGACTCCCTCCCTCGACAGCCCCTCGCCGAGATGGGTCGGCTGGAAGAGGTGCAGATGGTCGGTGGACCCGTATTCGGATTCCGGTCCGTGACGGCCGGTGCTGCCGACGGCTACTGGGTGGGGATCGCGCGCGATCCGGAACTGCGACGGTTCGATGGAAACGGGACCCTGACCACGGTCGTCCGATGGTCGGCGGGGGACCGCACCGTGACCCCCGACCACATCGACCGCTACATCGCCGACCGCCTCGAGGGCGCCTCCGACAACGATCAGCGGCGCAGCCGGCAGTTGATCGACGCCCAGGGATTCGCCGAAGAGTTTCCGGTCCTGGAGGGCCTCTTCGTCTCCACCACCGGGGCCGTATGGGCCAAACGCTTCGTCCGCCCCGGGCACCAGGGACCGGAGCAGTGGGACGTCTTCGACCCCGACGGAACGCACCGCGCCGTGGCCGACCTCCCGGCGGGCCTTCGGATCCTGGAGATCACGGACGGGTCGATTCTGGGGGTCGTGCTCGATGAACTGGATGTCGAGCGGGTGAGGATCTACCCCATCGAGACGGCGGATGGCGACGCCTAGGCGTAGCGTCCGGCTCACGCGGGTTCGCCTGCCGTGGATCGTGGGTGCGATGGCGCTCGTGGGGATCCCGGCATCGAGCGGAGCCCAGGTCGTCGAGTCCACGTCGACCGTCGACGATGGGAAGCCGTCGGTGGTGGTGGAACTCCGGGCCCGGGTTCCCTACGATTTCGAACTCCTGCGACCGCCGGCGCCGCCGCGGCCCCTGCCGGCCGACGCGTTCCGACAACAGGAAGATCGGCCCGGCAGCTTCGTATTCGGTGCCATCGTGGGCGCGCTCGTGGGGGCGTACATCGCCCAGCAGACGGAAACGCGGGAGGACGAGATGTTGTACGTGCCGCTGGGCGCGCTCATCGGCGGCGTCGTGTTCTGGACGAGCGGCTTCCAGGTGCCCGCGAGGCGCTGAGGACACCACCGGGAAAGGGAGGAGGAATGAGGGTTGCGAAGTTGAAGGTCCCGGTGTTGATGGCGCTGTCGTCCATCGCCGTGGGCTGCGGGCTCACGGTACCCCCGGACCCCGCCCCGGAGACGCTTCTGGGGTGCTTTGCCATGGACTCGAACATTCCGGAGTCTTTCGCGGACACGCTGGGATACCAGTTGCCCGACCACTTCCGCCTGGCCGTGACCGAGCACGGGCAATGGTCGTTCCTGCCCACCGACGAGGAGTGGGCTCCCGCCTGGTCGCGATACGGTTCGATGCCGTCCGATCACGCCCGTCGCAGCCGGTTGTGGGCAGCAGGAGAGGGCGATCCGGAGACCCTGCGGCGGATTCCGGGGGACTCCATCGACATCACGTTTCCCGGGCCCATCGGTGGGGTCGTGATTCGCCTCGGGGGCGACCCCGATCATCTCGCAGGCCGAGCGGCATACGCCGTTCGCGACGCTCCGGGGACGAACCGGATTCCGTGGGCCGAAGTGACGGCGGTGAGAACCGCGTGCGACGGGGTCCCCCTGGCCCTCCGCAGGACCCGGTACGTAGAGCGATGAATCGGTGGATTCGCTTCGTGCCGGGCGCTCTGGGCGCCGTGCTGGGTGTGGGCCTTCTGGCGTTCCTGGTCCGCCCCACGCCGTGCGGCGCCTGCACCCCCACTCCGTTCGCCGAGACGTGGGAGTTGCGCCTCATGGCGCGAACAGTCGACGGCGTGCCCGCCGACTCGGTTCCGACGGCGGACTTCGCCTTCGCGGGTGTGGTCAGTGTCGATGACCTGGATCGACTGTGGTTCTATGTCAACCTGAGGGACGGCCCGACCCACCCGGAGTCGAGCCGCCTTCGAGTCGAGGTGGTGCGATGAGGCGCGTCGCGACGGCCTCGGCGGCCCTGGCCACGTGCCTGCTCCTCGGCTGCGGCATCGGCGACCCCGAATGTTCGCTGGGCGAATACTTCACGCTCGTCTCCGGCACCTATCGGGCCGCGGAGGTCGAAATGGTCGGCGACACCGCCGTCCTCCGGGAGTGGCTCCCCGCCGATCTCGCCGAAGATCTCACGGTGACTCTCTCCGACGATCGCACCGAAGTCGTCGTGCGCTACCGCCTCGACGGGAAGCTGGTGGAGGATCGTTGGCGCGTCAGCGCGATCGCGCCGTGACCGCGGGCTACCGAGCCCGCTGCGCCGCCCGCCAACGGTAATATACGAACCCACCCAGGAAGCACCCCAGGGCTGCGGGCGCGAGGGCGGTGGAGCCCACTCGCTCTACAGCGAGTTGGCCGGCGATTCCACCCACCAGGAAGCCCCCGAGCAGCCCCAGGAGAAGTGCCGGCTTCCAGCATTCGACGCGGACGCCGCGAAGGCGCTGGCCCGCGATCATCCCCAGGTCGGTGACGATGCCGGTGACATGCGTCGTTCGGATGATGAGGCCATAGTAGCTGCTGGCCATGGCGTTCTGGGTGCCGCAAGCCAGGGCTATCAGGGGAGTCCCCAGGCGGGACCCCCCCGCCAGGAGGGCCGCCGCTCCCGCCAGGGCGGCGGCTTCGAACATCAGGGCGGAACCGTAGCGTCGCCCTGGCTCGAGTCGAGGCTCGCCGATGATCGCTCCAGAGACTACGGCACCCAGTAGGAATCCCACGAGAATCAGCACCACCAGCCCCAGGTCAGCGGCATTGCCCGTGGCCACGTCGATGCCGAGCCTCGAAACGGCTCCGGACATATGGCTCACGGGAACGGCGAACACGCCCAAGGCGATCACGTTGACATAGCCGGCGAGTGCGGCAAGGCCGACGCCTCCCCCGATGATCCAGCCGCGGTAGGGCAGCGCGGCCTCCGCGAACGACTCTCCCGATCGATAGGGCATGGTCGGAACGCTATCGAACTCCTCAGGCGGCGAGAAGGGTTTGGGGGGCGGGAGTGGTGGCGCAACCGACGGCAACGGGACCATTATCGCTGTCGCCCCCCGGTCGGAGGACCTCATGACCGCACCCACGGATCTCGGACGGCACAGGGACTGGCTGGTGGGTCTGGTGGCCCTTCCGCCGGCGGGCACCGTCGTGGATCTGGGTTGTGGGCGCGGGTTGGAGCTGCTGCGACCCGGCGTGGTTCGTGGACGAGATCGCACGGGTGCTGAAGCCCGGCGGGCAGGTGGTGGCCGCGCACCACGACAGGGGCACCCAGACCTATGCCGGAAGCAACCGGGAGCGAACCCGGCGGGTCCTGACGGCGTGGGCGGAGTGGAAGCAGTCGCGGGCAGCGACCGCTTCGAGGGCCGGGTCGAGGCCCGCACCATGATCAACACCACCTTCGGTGAAGGGGATCACGGCCACACCCTGGCCCTCGGGATGGGGTCCATGGTGAAACGGGGACTCCTTGCGGCCGTCGACTACGAGGGGTTTCTGGCCGAACTGCACGAGCTCGCCCACCAGGGGCGGTACTTCTGGAGCACGACCCGGTTTGCGTTCGTGGGACGCACGCCGGCAGAGGGGCCGACTCAGAGGGGTCCGGCGGCGAACCAGGCGGCGGGGTAGCCGAGGTCGATCAACGCTCCGATGGTCACTCGGCCGATGCGATCGGCGGGGATCGTGCCCATGAGGTCGGCGCCGTTCCAGTGACTGCCGTCGGCGAAGCTCAACTCCGTGGCACGGCGCCCGGTGTCCTGGAAGTGCCCGAAGAGGCCGAACGTGCCGAGGTAGCGGCCCGGGCCCGGGTCGAGCCAGGGTGGCTGGAAGCCTTGCACCACCCCCACCAGTCCCAGCGCGTGTCCCACCTCGTGATGGGCCACGTAGGCGAGGCGCCCCGTCTCCACTCCGCCGTCGAAATGGTCGGCATTGAGGGTCACCTCGCCCACCACGGTCGTGGGCCAGGGCAGTCCGCGATGGATGCACGGGCCGCCCACCGCCTCCACGTAGGTGTCCTCGGGGAAGTCGTGGGAGACCCGCACGTGCACCCGTACGCCGTCTTCGAAGCCTTCGACGACCGCTGCGGGATAGTCGGTGGTGCAGTGCCTCTGCATCTCCGCCACCTCGACCCGCGGCAGGGGGCGACGGATGACCTGCTCCCATCGCGCACGGGCCTGCTCCAGCGCCTCGCGCCACCACCCGGGCACGTCGTCGTCGAACACCAGAGTCATGGCGAAGGTCGATGGGGTGTCTTCGGCCGGCTGAACCCAGACGTCGACGGAGTCACGGAGGCCGTCGACGTCGACGTGGATGCGTCCGGTGCCCCACTCGGCGAGGGCCGTGACTTCTCCCGATGGGTCCACCTGGATCGCCTGCGGGGCGGATGACGACCACGTGGCGGTGACGGGGTCGTCGATGGGGTTTCCGGCGGCGTCCAGGACCCGGATGGTGAGGCGCGTCGTCTCACCCCGGCTCAGGGTCACGACGTCCGGGGTCTGGATCGATAGCTGGGCGGGGTCGGGGGGCGTAGGCTCGGTGCCGCACGCCGCAACGGTGGCGGCGAAAAGGCCGTGGAGTACGATGAGGCGACCGCGCATGACGGTGGCTCCGGGTGGCAGAAGGGCTCCGGGATGCGTGCAGAGTAGCGCGGGTTGGGCGATCTTCGACAGGCTCGTTCCTCAGGGAGGTAGCCTGCCCATGCTCGAGATCCGCTCTTCCCGCGAAACCCGTTTGTGGGCTTGGACCGGTGCGGTTGTGCTCGGGATCTACCTGTCGGCTGCGTGGGCGGGGGCGCTGTCCGGGCTGCTGGCCGAGCGGGGGATCCTGGAGCCGGCGTTCGCCGCGGGGTTCGTCCTCGTGGCGGTGGCCCTCGTCGGGAATGCGGTGAAGGATCCCGGTGCCCGGCGGCAGCTCTGGTTGGTGGTCGGGGTCGTCGCCGCCCTGGGCATGATCCTGGTGCGCCTCGGAGTGTCGCCGGCCCATCGCACCCACCTGTTCGAGTACGCCCTCGTGGGCGTGCTGGTCTACGAAGCCCTCGCCGAGCGCGTGCGGGCCGGAGGGCGGGTGTGGGCGCCGGGGGTCGTGGCCGTGTTGGCGGCGGGCATCCTGGGATGGGTCGACGAGGGCATCCAGGCGGTCGTGCCCGGACGGGTGTACGACCTCCGCGACGTGGGGTTCAACCTCCTCGCGGCCGTGGGTGGTGTGGCGGGCACGTCGATGGCGGGTTGGGTCCGGCGGCGGTGCGATCCGCTGGCGAGAAGGCTGCGGAGCCCGCATGATGGTCCCCGTGAACCTGGAGCCGATCCGGAGTCGCCGAGCTGACGAGGCGGGCTTCGGTCACCGACGAGACCGACGTTTCGATTGGGTGGTGCGGGCACGGCTGATGGCCGCACCGGGGAGCTGACGGACATGAAGGGTCGCAGGCTGCTCGTGGGGCTTCTGGCCCTCGCCGCGTGTGGGGGTACAGAGGGCGATTCCGGCGACGGGGCTGCCGTCCCATCCCTTGCGGCCACGGAGGACCTCCGCATCGACGGGTACGAGCACGACCTCGTGCCCATCACCTGGTTGGGCGTTGACGGTGGCGGCCGGATGGCCCTGATCCAGTGGCAGGACTACGTCGTCCGATTCTTCGATGCTCAGGGGACCGATCTCGGCACCGTCGGACGGGAGGGGGAGGGCCCCGGGGAGTTTCGACGCCCCGTCCGGGCCGGGTGGATCGGCGACAGTCTCTGGGTCAGCGATACGCAGCTCGGCCGGGTCGTGGTGATTTCGCCCGAACTGGAAGCCGTACGCACCGTCCGGAACCACGATGCAGCGCTCCCGCCCCCCGACGACACCACGGGCCTGAGCGGGTACCTGGAGCCCTTCCCCTACGCCATGTACGGAAACGGGGAGAGCCTCGTCTGGGCGATTCGCCCGGCGGCCGGGGACTGGGTGATTCCCGACGAGGGGAGTCCGATGCTGAGGGTATCGGCCGACGGCACCATTCGGCACGTCATGACCCGGGTTCCGTCCATGGAAGGCGGTTCGGTTCGGATGGAGGTCTCGGGCGGGTTTCGGATGGCCCAGATTCCGTTCGTGGCCCGGCCCTATTGGGTCGTATCGGGCGATGGAACGCGGTTCGCCCACCTGTCCACCGACGTCTCGAGCGCCCCCCTCCCGACCTATCGGGTGTTCGTGAAGGACGAATCAGGCGCCACGGTGTTCGATCGCACGTATCCGTTCGAGGCGGTGCCCATACCCACGGCCCGGATGGACTCGGCCATCCTCGCGGCCGCCGCTCGCGTTGGAGATCTCGCCGCCGAGACGGAATCGAAGTTGCGGCCCGTCGCTCCCGAGATCTACGCCGAGGCCCAGCGCCTGGTGGTGGGCCGAGATGGGCGGGTCTGGATCGGCATGCGAGCCAGGCCCGAGGGACGCCGTTGGCGGGTCCTGTCGCCCACCGGGGAGCCCGAAGCCGACGTGATGTTGTCGGCGAACGTCACGCTGTGGGCGGCGGACCGTACACACGTGTGGGGAGTCGAGCGCGACGAACTGGACGTGGAGAGCGTGGTTCGGTACCGGCTCGGGAGTGGATGAGTCGCCTCGCCCGGCTGAAAATTTACGGGTCGTTCGACGCTTCCCTGGTCGAGCAGTCAACTCTCCGGCGTGATATCGTGTCCAAGATCGTAGTCGGTCCCGACGCGACCCTTCCGATTCGACCTCCGCCCCCTCCACGAATGCGATCTTCCCTTCTCTCCGTCTCGGCGCTCGGCGTCGCGCTTCTCTCGGCTCTTCCGGCCGCCGGACAGGTTCTTCCGGGGCGGGTGGGGCCGGAGGTGCTGGACGTGCTGGCTCCCTCGGCGAGAGTGGAGGGCGCCCTGGGCGCCATGCGGGTCGTGGAGCGGGGGTGCAGTCCCCTTCCTTCGACGGACCTGCGGCGGCGCATCGTGGACATTGCCGTCCAGGAATGGGCCTTCTTCGGCTTCCCGGTCCTGGATCGCCTCAACGGAGCGCGACTGCTCCCCGGGGCGGCGATGTGGGCCCGGCCCGTGGTGTTCGAGCGCACGACCCGACGGGCTCCCACTCCCTCCGCCCGGGAAGGGGAGCGGGTGGGCGCCACCATCGCCGGATATTGGGCGGTCACGCCCGAGGGACCGGGGATCGTCGACGCCCAGGCTCGACGCTGGGCCGAGCGCGGCGCCGGCACTCGATGGAACGCCCCGTGGTCGGCGGCCTTCATCTCGTGGGTCATGTGCGAGGCCGGCCTGGACACCCGCGACCGATTTCATCGGGCCATCGCCCACTGGAGCTACGTGGACCAGGCGATTCGCTCCCGGGACGGTCGGGCCGATGCTGCGGCCTACGTCGCCTATGACGTGGGCGAGCGCGAGGTCGAGCCCGGCGACCTCCTGTGCACGTCGAGTCGCCCCCGGTACCGAAACCTGGCGGAGCGCCGGAACCAGATGGGCGAGGGGGCCCGGAGCCACTGCGACGTGGTGGTCCAGGTCGAGGAAGACGAGGCCCGGATCCTGGCCATCGGAGGCAACGTCCTGCGGGCCGTGAGCCTGAAGGTGCTGCCGGGTCGCCGCGGGACCGACGGCGGCGTACTGGCACAGCGCACCTCGTCGGTGCCCTTCTACGCCCACCTCAAACTCCAGGGCGACGCCATCTCGCCCCTGGCCCTGGAGGAAAGTCCGGTCCTGGCGGCCCTGGTGGGCGAAGCCGGAGAATGGTCCGGCACTCCGGCGGCTCGAGTACTGGACGCCCTCGGGGTCGACGCCCCTCGCGCCGAGCAGCACAACGGGCGATGACGCCACGTTCCTTGACCGATCCGACGCGTCCGGGCAATTCTGCGGAAGTGCCCCGGCCTTCTTCGAGCCTCGACCCGACGTAGATCCATGCCCTTTCCCGTCTGCCGGCTGACCGACAGCCACGTCTGCCCCATGGTCACGGGGGTGGTGCCGCACGTCGGTGGCATCATCGCGGGACCGGGCGCTCCAACGGTGCTGGTCATGAACATGCCCGCGTCGGTGATGGGCGACGTCACCGTCTGTGTCGGCCCCCCCGGCACGGTGGTCATGGGGTCGCCGACGGTTCTGGCCATGAACAAACCCGTCACGCGCCTCACCTCCAACACGGCTCATGGGGGAATGGTCGTGGGACCCGGCGCGCCCACGGTGCTGGTGCCGTAGTCGACGGGCATCGGTCGCCGGACGCGGCCATCACCGTCGCCCTGGCGACCACCTCCGGTACTGGTTTCGCGGGGCGAGTCCGTTTCGGCGCCTGGACGTCAGTTTCCATGGGCCGGAGGACTACCGGGTCCTGCTGGCGGATGGCCTGGGCCCGAAGCGACCCCCCTTCGAACCCGTGGCCTTCGAGCGCGACCTCACCCCTGTCCCACCGTCCTCGACGGTGCCGGAGTTCTCCGAGGAGGAGTGGGAGTTCGCCGGCGCCCTTCGGCGTTTCCACGAGTCCGTGAAGGCGGGCTCAGCCTTCTCCCGCCGGGACTCGCGCCTCCATGAGGCGACGAAGCAGGGCGTCGTAGGTGGAGGTGCCGATGCGGGGGCCACCTTCGACATCCGTGTCCATGAGATGGACCACGACGGTCTGGAGTTGGGGGATGACGGTCAGTCGCTGACCTCCCGATCCGCTGGCCGTGAAACTGCCCTGGGGGAGCCCGGCTCGGTCGGTCGCGACGACCCACCACATCAATCCGTACCCGCTCTTGGTGCCCGAGTCGCCCGTGTGAGAATGAACCCGTGTGCTCTCGGTGATCCAGGTTTCGGGGACCACCGTTGCGCCGTCCCAGTGACCGCGCTGAAGGAACAGTTGGCCGAATCGTGCGAGGTCCCGTGCCGACAGTCGAAACTTGTAGGCCGGATGTCGCGACAGATGCGGCTCCAACTGATAGCGAAAGTCCCGATCTTCGTCATAGTCCTGCATGCCCAGCGGTCGAGCGATCCGGTCGCGAAACGCATCGCCGACGGTCTGGCCACGGGCGCTGGCATAGATCGTCCCCAGGGCGTTGAAGTCCCAGTTGTTGTAGTACCAGTGGGAGCCCGGGGGGTGGCTTCCGCGTGGTGGGCGGGTGGACCGGGCTTCCACCGTCTCCGAGGCCGCCGGGTGGTAGACTCCCGATCGCGATCGCAGCAGGTCCAGAACGGTCGCGGTGCGTTCAGCGTCCGTGAGGAGTTCCCGATCGTTGATGCCCAACTCGCCGAGCGTGATGTCCAGGTCCAGTTCTCCCGCGGTCACCGAGATCCCGACCAGTGCCGAAAGAAGGCTCTTGCGGATGGAGTGGGCGCGGAATGGCTTGGCGATGTTCCCCCAGGACGCCTCCACCGCGCCGTTGGTCAGGAGAAGGAACGCGGCCGTGCCGATGGAGTCGGAGAACGACCGCACGGCCTCCAGCCCTTCCTCCGACCATGCGCCTTCGGGTTGTGCTCCCGCCCCGTGGGGGACGGCCAGCAGCGTGAAGACGAGAAGCGGCTCGAAACGAGGACGCATGACGGACGGGGGTGCGGGGCGAGGTCGACACGAATGTAGACCGTTGCATCGGGGGGGCGGGTTGGAAATCATGCGACCATGAGCCCCCGACCCCGCGTGGCGTCCATGGTGAGCCGAGTGTCGAGGCGCCGTGCATTCCTTACGGCGTTGATCTTCGCCGGCTGCTCTTCGGTCGACGATTCCACGGCCACGTCCGTGGCCCAGTCCGACGAGACATGGGCCGTGGCCGACACGGCACTGGTCATGGGCGGGTCCGAAGCTCCGGGCGGCCCCCAGTTCTTCATGCCCCGGCGCGCTCGGTTCGGCCCCGGAGACTCCATCGGCGTCATGGACGGGCTGGTGGAACTCCGGATCCATGATCCGACGGGGCGGTTCGTGAGGACCGTGGGCGGGCGAGGCCAGGGGCCCGGTGAGTTCACGGCGGCGTACTGGTGGGACTGGCTTTCGGACGGCGGGTTTCTGGTGGTGGACGAACAGAGATCCGCGCGGCTACTGGACGCTTCGGGTACGGAGACGGTGCGTCGAGCTCTCGAACCGGTGCCCGAATTCAACGTCCCGCTCGCCGCGTTGGAGGGGCAGCGGATCGTGGCGCTCACGCGGTTCCCGCTCCCCGCCTCGTCCGGCGAGAACGTGTGGGTCCGGCGCGAGGTCGATCTCTTCGTCGCGGACCTGACGGGCGGACAGCCGGCGCGGGTGCTGGATCGGGTGCCGGGGTTGGGGTGGTGGGGGGCGTCCGGCCGATTCCTGGCGTTGCCCCTGGGTCCCCGCTCGACCGTCGCGGCCCGGGGGGATGTCGTGGCGTTCAGCGATGGGGTCGAGTATTCGATGACCTTCTACGACCTCCAGGGCCGGAAGAAGAAACTGGCGTTGTCGAGGGAGGCCGAGCGCACCGAGCCGCGGCACCTCGATGCCTGGGTTGCCGAACGGGAGGCGCTTCTCCGGGAGATGGGAGCGCCTCCGGCCGCGAAGGCTCTGGCCCTGGGCGACGATCCTCCGTTGAGGGCGACACTTCCGGCGTGGGCCGGAATGCTGGTGGATGGGTCGGGTTGCGTCTGGGCCCGTTGGGCTCCTCGTCCGGGGCGAGACCGCGAAACCTGGGATGTCCTGGATCCCGCGGGACTCCACCTGGGGGTGGTCGAGTTTCCACCGCGCTTCGAACTGACGGACGTGGGTCGGGACGCCGCATTGGGCATCGGGGCGGACGACCTGGGGATCGAGTCCGTGCTCGCTCTGCGCCTCCCGTCCGCCCTCACGGTGCGCACCTGTGGTGCACCGTTTCGCTGAGGGCTCTCCCACACGAGGCAACACCCGGGCCGCCTGTCGACATCCCACCGGTCGGGAGGGAGTGGGGTGAGGGGTTGTTCGCCCGTTCCGTGAGACAGCGTGGACCACGACCGTGGCAGCCGGAAGAGCCGGGAGCTCCGCCGCAGGCGTGAGCGTCGTCGGCTCCGGTGGGCCATGGTCGGCTCCGCTGCCGTTCACCTCGCGGTCCTCGTGGTTCCGTGGAGGGGGAGCGTCGAGTCGGAGGGTTCGGACCGACGCGCGTCGGACGAGCCGTGGTCGGGAGTCGAGGTCGTGCACCTGAGGGTGCCGGACGAGCCGCCCGCCCTCGTCGGGTCGGAGTCGTCGGATCCTACGCCGATGGAAGAGGACCCCGCGGACCGATCCAACTCGCCCGACGTTCCCATCGCGTCCGGACCGGCTCCTCGTCTCGGAGCCGCCTCCGCGGCCTCCCGCCTTCGATCGTCGGGCCCGGATCCCCGGCTCGTGGACGTCTCCGCCGGGGAACTCCCGAATCGGTCCGTCGCCCAGGGAAGGGTATCGGGGATCATCGCGGCCACTCTGGCGCGCCCCCCGGAGGTGGCCGGCCGGGATTCGATGAAGTTGACGACCTGGGGTGACGACGGGGGACTCCGCCTGGCTCCGGGGGTGCTCACGATCGGAGGAGTCGCCCTTCCGTTCTGCGGGGGCCCCGATGCCGCTCGATGTGGCTTCGGCGTCCGCCCCTGGGACCTGGAGCGGGCGGACCTGGAGGCCGACCTGATCCGGGAACTGGAGGAGCAGGGGCGATGGGAGTCGATCCAGGAACGGGCTCGTGCGGTCCGGCGGCATGTCGATGCCCGCAGGGACTCGGCGTCCGGCGGTGGAGGGGGTGCGTAACCTGCGACCCGCCGCCGGCGTACCAAAGATGCGTTCACCCCATACCGGAGTCCCCATGATCGCGTCGTTCCTGACCCTCGGCCTCGTGGCGGCACTCGCCTCGCCGGCTCCCGGGTCGGTGCTGAAGTGTTCGCCGGCGGCCACCATCAGCGACGACGGTCGCCGCATGATCGTGCCCGAACCCGAGGTGCGGGTGGATCCCGTCGTGGTCGTCGACGACGCCGTGGTTCAGGAATCGGAGAAGAAGAACGACCTCCTCTCCCGAGACCTGGAATCCGTTCAGGTCGCGTGCTGGGACCCGGACTCGGGCCGGTTCAAGGCCGGGCTGGGTCTGACGGTGGTTCTCATCGTGACGAACACCGGGTGGGACGATCGTCCCGACACCGAGGAAGCGGTCCGGGCCGCGCAGGCGGACGCGCTCACCGAATGGTACCGGAGCCTTCCGCAGGAACCATCTGCAGGGAAATCCGCTGGGCACGAGCCTGTTTGAGGCCGTCCAGCACCGCCACCATGGCTCCGTAGCGCGCGTTCCCGTGGGGCCGCACCACGGCGATGAGGTTGGGGTTGGCGGCCACCTCCTCGCGCCATACGTCGGCCACTCTCGAGACCGGCAGGCGTTGCCCCCGGGAATCGGCGCCCCGTACCACCTCCACGCCGCCCGACGGGTCCACCACGAACTGGAGCAGGTTGCGCGGGGAGACGTCCACCACCTCGTCGGCCCGGGGCAGGACCACCGCCAGACCCTGGTCTTTGGGGAAGACGGTGGTCACCAGGAAGAACACCAGCAGCAGGAACGCGATGTCGGCCATGGACGACGAGGGGATGCCCCCGTCGGGTCGGGAGCGGCGTGAGCGAGTCGGCATGGAGTCCCCCTCTGTCTGAAGTCGACGCTTCGCGGGTGTCGATCACAGCTACGGCGCTGGAACCGGAGAGGTTACCGGCGCCACCGAGGAGGAGGCTGGCGCGTCGGCGGCCTTCCCGCCCACTATGGGACGACGTACGAGCCATTCGAGACATCTCCCATCGAGGCCCCGCGCCGTGATCCACAGGTTCAAGAAGTCCGTGGGGCTCCATCGATGACGCCCGGCTACATCCGTGGTCTTCGGGAGTTGGTGGGTCGACGCCTGTTGCTGGTGCCGTCCGTGGCCGTGGTGGCCCGCGATGGTCGGGGGCGCCTCCTGATGGTCCGGGACCGGGAGTCGGGTGTGTGGGGGCTTCCGGCCGGCGCCGTGGAGCCGGGCGAATCTCCGGCCGCCGCCGCCCACCGGGAATTCATGGAGGAGACCGGCGTCACTCCGGGTGAATTGGCCCTCGTGGGCGCCGTGGGCGGAGCGGACTTCCGCCACACCTATCCCAACGGCGATCCGGTGGAATACCAGATCTTCGTGTTCGCCGCCCGGGTGGACTTCGTGGGTGCCCCGAGCGACTCGGCCGAGATCGCCGAGGTGGCCTTCTTCTCCCGGACCGACGCTCCGGACCTGCCCCTCCCCTATCCTGACCACCTGCTGTGGGGCCCGTGGCCCCGGGAGTCGACATGAGGGTACGCACCGTGGGATGTCTGGCGGTTGTATTGGCCATGGCCGCGCCTCTCGCCGGGCAGAGCTGCTCCCTCATGCCCTCCGACGAAAACCGGCTCTGGGCCGGGGGGCACTACGCCGCGGGGGCGGCCGCGGGCCTGGGTGGACTGGAGCTGGGCATGGATCTCTTCGGGCGCGTGTACGTCGAAGGCAACTATACCTTCGGCGGCTACGACACCGGTCGGGGCACGGCCACCCGGCGCGCGGCGTCCGTCGGCGCGCCCGTCCGGGTGGCGGGCCTCCACCTCTGCCCCACGGCGTTCGTGGAGAGCACCGTGTTCGGATTCCTGGATCGGTTCGACGCCGACCGAGGCGAGGTGAGCGACTTCCGAGGGGGCGTGCGCCTGCCCGTGGCGGGGCCGGCCGTGGAACGGGCCGGCGTGGAATTCCGCTGGCTCGCGGCCGTGGACGTGGCGTGGCGACGGTGGGAGAGGGCGTCCCGGACCGTGATCCTCGACTCGGGTGTGTCCGTGGACGTGGAGAACGCCACCGACCGCGACGCGGTGGTGGAGGGCCTCGTCGGCGTTCGCGGGCGTGCCGACGGCGTGGGCCTGACCATCGGCATCGCCAACCGGCTACTGGACAAGCGGCGCTTCCTGCCCTTCATCCAGGTCGGCGTGCGCATCGGATGAGGTAGGGGCCGTGAGTGGCCCCCCCCCTGATCACCGCACCTCGGTGTACCGGAACAGGGGGTCGTCGGAGGCGTCTTCGTCGTAGCGCACGTGGGTGCGCAGGAGCTGCCCGGCGATGAGGTACACGGTGTCGGGCGCCAGGCAGAGGGCGTTGGGCGGGCAGAAGAAGTCCAGGACCAGCCGACTGCCGTCGCGGCGAACGAAGCCGTCCGACTCCCGTCGGACCGTCTCGTCGTCCTGGAGCACCACCGACACCCGGGCCCAATCCCCCCGGTCGATACGGATCGTGTCGGCCACCCACGACTCACCGGCGATCTCCACGGGGAGGACGGCTCCGTCGATGTCCATGAGGGCGTAGGTGCCGTCTTCGGTGCCGGGGCCCGTCCCTTCGGAGCACGCCGCGAGGACACCGAACAGGGCAGTGGTGAGCGTGAGGACGACGATGCGCGACGGGTGCATGGGGGACTCCGGAGGGGGATCGATCGGTCGCTGCTGGAACGAGTCGTGTGCGTTCGTCGTGACAGGTGTGCAGATTCGGGCGGCTCATTCGTTCGAGGTATGAGACCTCGCCGACGCCCCTTCGACCCGGAGTCCCCCGTGCCTTCCATCCGACCCTTCGCTGCCGCTCTGGTTCTGAGCCTCGCCGGCTGCACCCTGGGAGGCACGGCCCCCGTCGACGACGGGGCCGTCACCGTCGAGGGCACCGTGACCGAGATCGTGGACCAGACGCCGGTGGACGGCGGCGTCACCATCGAATTGACCGTAGATGGCGGCGCCACCGAACGCCTGCTCTTCGGGTCCCTCTTCACCCAGCCTCCGCCCAGCGAGGAACGGATCGCCCTCTACCAGCGCATCCAGGGGGCCGATGTGGGCAGTCGGGTCCGGGCCACGGGCGTTCGGAGCGACGAGGGCATCGAGCTCACGGACCTGAGAGTCCTCGACCCCTGACCCGGGGCGGCTGGCGCGCCGGCACCTCGTTGGTGCATCGTGGATCATGGCCCACTATGCCGAAGCTGCCGAGTACTACGACCTGCTCTATCGGACGCAGAAGGACTATGCGGCCGAGGCCCGTCTCCTCACCTGGGTGATCCAGTCCCGGAATCCCGAGGCCCGGACCCTGCTGGATGTGGGATGCGGCACCGGGGCCCACGCCCGGGCTCTCATCGACGCGGGCTTCGCCGTCGACGGGGTGGATCTCGAGCCCGCGTTCGTGCGGATCGCCGCCGAGAAATGCCCCGAGGGCCGCTTCCGCGTGGCGGACATGCTCCTTCTCGAGTCCGACCGGCGCTACGACGTGGTCACCTGCCTCTTCTCGGCCATCGGCTACGTGCGCACGGCGGAGGGACTGCAGGAGGCGGTGCGGCGCATGGGGACTCTCCTCGCGCCGGGGGGCACCCTGCTCGTGGATCCCTGGTTCGAGCCGGGCCAGCTCACCCACGGACGGATCACCACGCTGGTGGCGGAGGGGGAGGGCCATTCGGTGTGCCGCATGTCCCGGACCGTGGTGGAGGGCCGCATGTCCCGTCTGGAGTTCGAGTACCTGGTGGGTCGGGAGTCGGGCGTGGAGCGCCGCAGTGAACTCCACGAACTGGGGCTCTTCACCCAGGGCGAGATGGAAGAGGCCTTCTCCCGCGCCGGACTGGCCGTGGAGCGGCAGAGCGGGGCGCTCCGGACCCGGGGGCTCTACGTGGGATGGCGCGCATGACGAGCCTCAAGGGGCGGCTGCTGGTGTCCAGCGGGGGGCTCTTCGACCCCAACTTCCGCCACACCGTGGTGCTCATCGGTGAACACAACGACGAGGGCGCCCTGGGTGTGGTTCTCAATCGACCCCTGGGGGTGAGCGTCGAAGACGCCGTTCCGCCGCTGGCTCGCCTGGTGGACCAGGGGACCGCGCTCTATCAGGGTGGCCCGGTTCAGCCCACGAGTCCCGTGCTGCTGGCCGAGTTCGCCCACGTCGATCTGGCCGATCTTCCGGTCTTCGAGAACGTGGGGTTCCTGGTGGGCGACGTCCCCGCCGATCTCCGGCCCGGCGTGCTGCGGGCCCGGGTGTACGCCGGGTACTCGGGGTGGGGGCCGGGCCAGCTCGAACGGGAGATGACGGAGGACTCCTGGATCGTGGCCGAGCCCGTGGTGGACGACGTCTTCACCCGCGAGCCCGAGTCGCTGTGGAAGCGGATCCTGCAGCGCCAGGGTCCCGAGTACGAGCGGCTCTCGGAAATGCCCTTCGATCCCCGCATGAACTGATCCGACCGCGACGCGGGAACGGTTTGGGGCCGTGGCTCGTATGGAACATCACGAGGGACGACGCCGGGTGGGGTGACGACACACGCAGGGCCGTGGAGGGCACATGAGCGGGATCGGGTCCATGGTGTTCGAGGTGTTCCGAGGCGGGCTGTTCTGGCTCACCCAGGCGTGGGGCGGCAATCTGGCGGCCGCCATCGTCTCCTTCTCCGCCGTGGCCCGCCTGGCCGTGCTGCCCCTGTCCATCCGCGCGACCCTCCGGGCCCGGGCCCGGGCCCGGGCCATGAAAGTGCTCCAGCCCGAGCTCGAGGCGGTGCGGAAACGGTACGCCGACGACCCCCGCCGCCAGATCCAGGAGACCTCGGCGGTGTTCCAGCGCCACGGGCTCTCCATGGTGGATCTGGGCCTCTTCAAGGGCGCGGCCCTCCAGGCGCCCATCTTCATCGGCGTCTTCCACGCCGTGCGGGCCGCCCTGGCGTCGCGCCTGGGCGAGCAGGGGGTGTGGTGGGTGGCGAGCCTGGCCCGCCCGGACCTGGGGATCGCGGTTCTGGTGTTCGCCCTGGTGGGGCTCGGCGCCGCCGCCGGGGCGTCGGACACCCAGCCCACCTGGACGTTGGCCCTGTCCGCCACACTCTCGGCCGTCATGGCGCTGACGCTGTCGGCGGGATTCGGTCTCTACCTGGCCACCAGCGGCGCCGTGGGCATCGTCCAGGGGCTGGCCGTGCGCCACATCGAAGCCCGGCGTCGGCTCGGCGCCGGCGAGGCCGACGCATGAACCGCCACGATGTGCCGGCCCTGGTGGGAATCGGCGTCGGCGCCGTCGTGTCGGGGGCGCTGACCCTGACGCTCTTCACGGGGCCCGCCGAGGTGGCCTCCCCGCGGAAGTCCATGGGGACGCCGGCCCCCTTCGAGGTGTTCGACCCGAGCCACGATGTGGACTTCGCCGTGATCCGGGTGGCCCCGGGGTGGCAACGGGGCGTGCGTATGTCGGGTCCCGAGAGCCCCGCCACCGGTTGGCACCGGGAGCGGCATCCGTCCCGGCATGGGGGTCACCGCTGACCGCTGCCCCGACGCCCCGGGCGGCGGTGACGGAGCAGCTCCGCTCCCTCGGTGTGGAGCCCGGCGGCGTCCTCCTGGTGCATACCTCGTTTCGGGCCGTGGCCCCCGTCGAAGGCGGACCCCGCGGACTCATCGAGGCCCTCATCGCCGCGGTGGGCCCCGACGGAACGGTGGTGATGCCCGGGTGGGGGCGGGGGGACGGCCCCTTCGACTCGGTGCGCACCCCCGTGTCGCCCTCCCTCGGCGTCGTGCCCGCCACCTTCAAGGCGTACCCGGGGGTCGTGCGTAGCGGGCACCCCCACGCTTTCCTGGCCTTCGGGCCCCGAGCCGAGTTCGTGGTGGACGATCCCCTGCCCCTGCCGCCCCATCGCCTGGAGAGTCCGGTGGGGCGCGTGTACGAGGCCGACGGCCAGATCCTGCTCCTGGGCGTGAACCACGACGCCGACACCACGGTCCACCTGGCCGAACTCGAAGGGGGGGCGCCGTACCGGGTGCCCAAGCGATGCGTGGTACTCCGGGAGGGGCGGCCCGTGACGGTGGAGTACGGCGAGAACGACCACTGTTGCGAGCGGTTCGTGCTCGTGGACGAGTGGGTGAGGGCGGCCGGGGCGCAGCGCGAAGGCCCCGTGGGATCGGCCCAGGCCCGCCTGGTGCCGTCCCGGGCCGTCATGGAGGCGGTGGTGCCCCGGGTGCGGGCCGAGCCGCTGCTCTTCCTCCACGGTCCCGAGGCCCGGTGCGCCGAGTGCGACGCGGCCCGGGCCAGCGTACGTTCTCCGGCCTGAGTGTGCCCCACCCCCGTTCCCACTCCCGGCGGCTCTCCATGCCCTCGTCGTCGTTGCTCCCCTTTCGGTTCGCCGCCTCCCTGGCTGCGGCCATCGGCCTGGCCGTCGCGGCCTGCAATCCCGGTGGCGGCGGCGACGCCTCCGTGCAATTCGAGCCGGCCAGCGCTCCGGCCTCCGACATGGCCATGCCGGCACCGTCCCTCGCCCGTGAGGCGGAGTTCGGGGCTCAGGCCGGACGTCAGGACCCGCCTCAGGTCCAGGTCCCGTCCCGGCTGATCCGGAACGGGTCGATGCGCATCGAGGTCGACGATCTCGACGCCGCCATGGAGGCGGCCACGGCACTGGTCGGCGACGCGGACGGCTTCGTGGCCCAGAGCCAGATCCGGGAACAGGGACGCGACGGTGGCCGCGTGGCCGAGATCCTGCTCCGGGTGCCTGCGGCCTCGTTCGAAGCCGTGGTCAACGACCTCGGGGGCCTGGGCCGCGTCGTCTCGGAGTCGGTGAGTGTCACCGACGTCTCCCGGGAGTACTTCGATCTCGAGACCCGTCTGGCCGTGCGGGAGGAGACCGTTCAGCGGCTCCGGGATCTGGGGGAGCGGGGTGGCGATCTTCAGGAACTCCTGGCCATCGAGCGGGAGCTGGGACGGGCCGTGGAGGAACTGGAGAGCCTGAAGGGGCAGATCGTCTACTACGATCGCCGCATCGCCGAGTCGGATCTGAGCCTGTTCCTGGTGGAGCCCGGGGCGGTGATCTCCGACGGCGCCTTCCGCCCCGTGCGGGAGGCGCTCCGAGATGCCGCGGAGGTCTTCGCCCGCTCTCTGGCCAGCCTGGTGTACCTGGTGGTGTTCCTGGTGCCCTGGCTGGTGGTGGCGGCGGTGCTCTTCATGGGACTCCGGCTCGTCTGGAAGCGCCGGCGCGACCGCCGTGACCCCGAGGGCGCCTCGTGAGCGGAGGCGACGGGGAAGGGGAGACGCTGAGGAGCTGGGCGCGGAGTGCCGGGGTCGCCTATCTGGCCATCATCGTCACCGGGATCTTCGCCGAGTTTTTCGTGCGCTCGGCCCTCATCGTCGACGGCGACGCCGGGGCCACGGCGGCGAACCTCGCCGCGGCCGGCGGGCGGTTCCGCCTGGGGATCGCCGCCGAGTTCGTCATGCTGGTGTGCGACGTCGGCCTGGCCGCCGCCCTCTACGTGGTGTTTCGCTCCGTGGACCGGAATCTGGCGCTGCTGGCGGCCTGCTTCCGCCTGACCCACGGCGCCGTGGTGGCGGTGAACCTCCTCAATGCCTGGGTGCCCCTGACCCTTGTGGGTGGCGGGGCGTGGACGGCCGCCTTCGAGCCGGCCCAGATCGATGCCCTGGTGGCCCTCCTCCTGGACACCCACGGTGTGGGGTATCAGATCGGGCTGCTCTTCTTCGGCGTCCACTGCCTTCTCATGGGCGTGTTGGTGGCGCGGTCGGGGTTCGTGCCCCGGGTGCTGGGCATCCTCCTGCTGGTGGCCGGTGCGGGCTACATCGTCGATACCCTGGGCCGCACCCTGCTCGTGGACTACGCCCGCTGGGAGTCGGTCTTCCTGGTCGTCGTCTTCGCCCCCGCCCTGGTGGCCGAGCTGTCGTTCGCCCTCTGGCTCACGATCCGCGGCGTGGATCCGAGGGGGCGACGCCGTTGATGCGGTGACGACCCTGGAAGGGCTATTCTGCAAGAGGGAACGGAAGCCCACTGCCCACCAGGACCCGCCATGACCGCAGCCCCCCCTCCAGCGCCCGAACCGGAGCCCCCGGTCCAGGTGGTGGTGGCCGACATCACGACCCTCGACGTCGATGTGGTGGTGAACGCGGCCAACCACACCCTCCTGGGGGGCGGGGGGGTGGACGGGGCGATTCACCGCGCCGCCGGCCCCGGGTTGCTCGAGGAGTGCCGCGCCCTGGGAGGGGCCGAGCCCGGGGAGGTGAAGTTCACCGGTGGGTACGGGCTTCCGGCTCGGTTCGTGGCCCATGCCGTGGGCCCGGTCTGGGCCGGGGGCGACCGGCAGGAAGACGCCCTCCTGGCCCTGTGCTACCGTCGGGCGTTGGAGGAGACGTCGGCCCGGGGGCTGGCCTCCGTCGCCTTTCCCGCCATTTCCACCGGTGCCTACCGGTTTCCCCTGGAGCGAGCCGCGGCGGTGGCCGCCGGCAGCGTCGCCGACACACTCCGGGAGCTGAACCCCCGCCCCCGGGTGGTCTTCTGCTGCTTCTCCGAGTCCGATGCCCGCGTCTACGAACTGGCGGCCCGCCGCGAGGAGTTGATCCCATGAGACGAGTGCCCATGGCCGGGCCCCTGGCCCTGCTCGCGGTGGTCGGCTGCGGACCGTCCGAGCGGTCGTCGGTGGGCGATCCGTGGACCACCCTGGAGGGGTGGGACGAGTACGGGGAGTCGGCGGTGAACGTGGTGGGCTTCGTGGAGCACCAGGAGCTGGAGGGCGGCATGTGGCTCATTCGTGAGCCCACCGGGACAACCTGGTCCCCGGTGAACCTCCCCGAGGCCTTCCAGATCGAGGGGGCGGGGGTGGTGGCCGACGTGCGCCTGCGTCCCGACCTGCTGTCCATGGGCATGAACGGCGAACTCGTGGAGGTGCTCCGCATCCGCCACGGGGCGGTGCCCGACGCCCCGAACGCCGCGGAGGGCGAGAGCCCTGCCGCGGTCGCCCAGGGGCCGGTGCCGGGCGGAAGGGCCTTCGGCGAATGGCGGGTGGTGGGTCACGTCATGCCCGGGGTCAGCGCCATGAGCACGAGTCGCGCCGCCAGTTGGACGGGGCGTTCGCTGGAGTACGGGCCCCGATCGGCCCGTTCGCCCAACGGCGACTGCGTCGAGGCCTCGTTCACCGAGCGGGTGGTGAGCACCGATGGGTTGCTGTCGGGCCAGTACGGAGTCCCCGTGGAGACCGTGCCGCCCATGGCGGAGTTCGACGAGGTCACCGTCGTGGACGTCCTCTGCGAAGGCGCGTCGTGGGGGGCCGTGGGTCAGACCGTCATGGTGCTCGACGAGCGACGGGCCATGACGCCGTGGGACGGCGTGTTCTTCGAGTTGCGGCGGGTCCGGTGAACCCCGGCGCCGTGGAGGTCCTGCGTCTCGGACCGGACCACGAAGCGCCCATCGTCGACGTCCTGGTGGACGCGTTCGGGAGGTACCCGGTGATCCGGCACGTCCTGGGGGACGATCACGGACCCCACCGGGTGCGGGCTCTGGTGCGCTTCTTCGTCGCCGCCCGCTTCATCCAGGGCGAGCCGGCCTTCGGAGTCCGGGTGGGAGGGACCCTGGCCGGTGTGGCCCTGGTGTCGTTTCCCGTGAGGAGGGCGGCGCCCACGGCTCTGGGGAGCGCCCGGGACGCGGTCTGGCAGGAACTGGGGGAAGGGCCCCGATCCCGCTACGAAGCCTGCGGCCAGGTGTGGGCCCGGCTCCTTCCCGACGGGATGCGGGTCCACCTGAACATGCTGGGTGTCCGGGGCGTGCACCGCGGGCGGGGTCTGGCCCGGGCGCTACTGGACGAGGTGCACGGCCTGGCGGTGGACGTTCCGGGGTGTGTGGGGGTGTCGCTCACCACCGAGGACCCGGCGAACGTGCCCCTCTACGAGCACGTGGGCTACGAGGTGGTGGGCCGGTCGGAGATCGCGCCAGGCATGGACACCTGGGTCATGAATCGTCCGACCGGCCGTCGCTGAACCGACTCGAGGATCAGTTCCCCACCTGCTGGACCCGCTGGAACTCCGCCACGGCGTTGATGTGGTTGATGAGCGCCTGGAGCTCCGAGAGGCGAGCCGTGGTGAGGGAGTTCTGGGCCGTGACCAACTCGAAGTTGGTGGCCACGCCCACCTCGAACCGCGCCAACTCGGCCGAAACGTTCTGCTCGGCCGCCACCCGGCTGCGCTGGGCCGCCTCGTACTGCAGGAAGGTGTTCTGCACGGCGAGCCCCGCCGACGTGACCTGGGTCACGATGCCCAGTTCTTGATTGCGCAGGGCCAGTTCCTGCTGCCGGAACTGGAGCCGGGCCCGCTCCAGGGCCGCGGCCTGGGAATTGGTGCCCAGGGGGTAGGAGGCGTTGAGGGAGAGATTCCAGGTCGGGGCCTCGAAGTCGGCGATGGACTGAAGGCCGTCGGTGTATCCGCCGGCCGCCACCAGCACCGGGTCACCCCCCAGGTCGCCCCGCTGGAAGAGATCCCCGCCCACCCCCGCCAGCGAGTAGGAGGCCGTGAGGTCGAGGGTGGGCAGCTTGTTGCTCCGGGAGACGTCGAGGTTGACCTCCGAGATGCGGAGCTGCTGCTCTTGCTGACGGATGTCGGTCCGCTGGGCCAGGGCGCGCTGGATGGCGTCGTCCAGGTCCACCTCGGTGTCCACCAGTGTGGGGAGATCCACCGGGTTGAGGGTGGCCGTGAGGAGGGGGTCGCCGGCGCCGTCCAGGAGGAGCTGCTTGAGGGCCAGTTCCCGATTCCGCCAGGTGATCTCGGCGTTGAGGAGCGCCTGCTGGGCGCTGGCCACCTGGGCCTCCGACTGGATGACCTGGAACTCGGTGGCCCGGCCCAGTTGCTGACGCACCTGGTTCTCGGCCAGGAGCTGCTCGGCCTGGGCGAGGCTGAGCCGCTGGATCTCGATCTGCTCGATGGCGGCCCGCAGCGACCAGTAGGCGTTCTGCACCTGGAGGACGATGTTGGCGGCCTGGGTCTCGAGCTGGAGATCGGTGATCTGGCTCTGGATCTGCTGCGTCCGGAGGGCCGCCCGCTGGTTGTCGATGCTGAACCCGGCCAGAAGGGGCTGGCTGTAGCTGAGGTTCAGCGACGAGCTGTAGCTGGGGTTCCGGGTGGCGAACGAGTTGTTGGTCTCGGTCCGGGCGTTGTTGAAATTGGCGCTGAACCGGCCTCCCGACCACGACAGGAGCTTCGAGACCGAGGTGTTGAAGGTGGCCCGCTCGCTGGTGATGGACGAGCCTCCGTCGAGCTGGCTCGTGGAGAGCGACGTGGAGTTGTTGAAGCCGAAGGTGCCGCTGAGCGTCGGGCTGAAGGCGGCCTGGGCGGAGCGCAGGTTGTAGTCCTGGATCACCGGGTTCAGCCGGGCGCTCTGGAGGTTCAGGTTGACCTCGAGGGCTCGATCGATGGCCTCCTGGAGCGTCATGGAGGTCAGGGTCACGCCGGGGTCCGCCGGAGGGCGCGCCTCGCCCACCGTGTAGGGCTCCACCACACCCAGGGCGGGGTCCTGGGCTGCGCCGGACGACGGGGCCAGGATCGCTCCCGCCAACAGGGCCGCGGCGAGTCTCTTCGAGTACGTCTGCATGGGGAACCCCTGAATATCGTTTGAACTCGTCCGCGGTTGCGGACGGTGGAATGTCGGGAGGGTGCGGGATCTCGTCCACAGAGGACCGCCGAGAGCCCCGAAGCGTTGAACGAACGAGGGCCGCCGGCTTGCCCGTGCCCGGACCGGGGCGACACGTTCCAGCCGGGTGCCGGGCCGCCCCCGGGGACGAGACGCCCGAGCCACCGGGAACGTTAAATCATGGAGGCGGAGTGGCCCACATTCCCTACGTCGACTACGACCAGGCCCAGGGCCTGCTGGCCCGGCTGTACCGCACCTACGATCGAGGCGACGGGCGCCTGGACAACATCATCCGCATCCACTCCCTCAATCCCCGCTCCCTGAGGGACCACGTGGAGCTGTACGCCCACCTCATGCGGGGGCGGTCGCCCCTGAGTCGGGTACGGCGCGAGATGCTGGCGGTGGCGGTCTCTTCCATCAACGACTGCTTCTACTGAATCAACCATCACGGGGCGGGCCTCCGTACGCTCACCGGCTCTCCGGATCTGTCCCGGGCTCTGGCCCTGGACCCCGACGGGGCCGAGGTTTCTCCGGCCGATCGCGCCATGCTCGACTACGCGGCGCGTCTCACCCGGCGTCCGGCCTCGGTCGGGGAGGCCGACGTGGATCGGCTGAAAGACCACGGATTCGACGACACGGCCATTCTCGACATCTGTCAGGTCGTGGCCTACTACAACTACGTGAATCGCCTGGCCGACGGCCTCGGCGTGGAGTTGGAAGACGAGTGGACCGACGACGACCTGACCCTCACGCGCAGCGAATTCGACGCGCGGCACTCCGGGGCCTGACCGTAGCCCTGGTGGCGGGCTCCGCGGCGTGCGGCGACACGAGTGGGCCGTCGGGCGCCGAAGGGCTGTCGCCGGGCACGTACACGGTGCGCTTCGAGGTGGCGACGACGGTGGCCACTCCCGAGCCCCTTCGGGGACGCCACGACTTCACCTTCCGGGTGCGGGAGCCGGCGGCGGCGGCGACCGACGTGGAGCTGGTCTCGTCTCGTCGGCTTCCGCCGGAGGACGCGCCGGCCGTCCACGACTACCTGCGCATCGACCCCTCCCTCCTGGTCATCGAAGACACCCGGTGGCAGATCCGGCTGCCCTACGTGGACGGAGACTTCAGCGTGTCCGTGACGTTGCGGGAAGCCGACAACGGGGGCATCTCCACCGGAGCCGGCTGCTACGGACGGGCCGGCGCCACGGCCTCGTACCTGGGGTCGGGGTGTGTGATCGAGCGGGAATGAGCGGAGACGGTCCCCGGCGCGTCATGGTCATCGGGTGCGGCGGGTCGGGGAAGTCGACTCTGTCCCGGGCGCTGGCCGAACGCACGGGGCTTCCCCTGGTGCATCTCGACGCCCGCTACTGGTCGTCGGGGTGGGTGCCCACCCCTGCGGCGGAGTGGCACGACCGGGTGGTCCACCTGGCCGCCGAACCGCGCTGGATTCTCGACGGCAACTACGGGGGCACTCTGGACCTTCGTCTGGCCCGGGCCGACACCGTGGTCTTTCTCGACGTGCCGGGCTGGCGCTGTCTGGGCCGGGTCGTGGCCCGTCGGCTCCGCCATCGAGGGCGCTCCCGCCCCTCCATGGCGCCCGGGTGCCCGGACCGCGTCACCCTCCAGTTCGTCTGGTGGATCCTCACCTATCGGCGACGCCGCAGACCCGGTATCCTGGCCCGACTGGCCGCCCTCGGACCCCGTGCCACGGCCCACGTCCTGACGACGCCGGGCGACGTGCGCCGGTTCCTGCAACGGTTCGAGACCGGCGGCTCCACTCGAGGGGAAGGCCATGACTGAACGGTCGGTCCGGTACCTGATGCGGGCGGCGGTGGGACTCCTTCTCTGGGGAGGGGGGGGCCTCGGGGCGCAGGAGGTGCGCCTCCAGGCCGTGGACGACGCCACCGGAGACCCCATCGCCAGCGTGGACGTGGCATTCGTCGACGCCGACGGGGGCACCGCGTGGCGCGGCACCACCGATGAGGCCGGTGCCGTTCGCGCCGAGCTGCCGAGGCCCGGCGTCTTCCGCATCCGGGCCACCCACCCGGGCTTCCAGCCGTGGGAATCGGAGGCCCTGGGGTTCGAGGAGGGGGCGGTGGTGGCCCTGGAACTTCGCATGGGACTCCGGGCCATCCCCCTGGACCCGCTGGTGGTGGTGGGGCGGCGCTCCCCGGAGGCCTTCCATCTCGAGGAATTCGAGGCGCGTCGGACCAACCCCGCCGGACCGGGCGGCGTGTTCCTGACTCGGGCCGATATCGAGCGGCGCCCTCTGGCCTCGGCGAGCCAGATCGTCCAGGGCATCGCCGGGGTGACGGTCCAGCCCGTACTCACGGCCCAGAACCCCTTCGGCGAGCTCGACCGGGGACTCATCGTCCTGGGGGGCGGGCGGGGCGGTCGTGGGTGCCTGGCCAACGTGTGGGTCGACGGCGTGCAGGTTCGGCAGGGGCCGGCCTTCACGGTGGACGACCTGCTCCAGTCGGAGAATCTGGCCGGTGTGGAGATCTACCGCCGTGCCCTTCAGGCGCCGGCGGCCTACCAGACGGATCCGGACTGCGGCGTGGTGTTGTTCTGGACGCGGCGCCCCGACGACGGGGGCTCGTGGAGCGTGACCCGGATCGCCGCCGGCGCGGCGGCGGTGTTGGGATTGCTCCTCTTCGGGTTCACGCGCTGAGGGACACGGCCACGGTGGCGTCGGGCGTCATCTCCCGAACCCACCGCTCCAGGGCCGTCACCGCGTCGCCGTCGAAGGCCGTACCGGCCTCGCGCCGCAGGATTCCCAGCGCCTGGGTGGGCGCCATGCCCGCTCGGTAGGGTCGATCGGCCGTGAGGGCCTCGTAGACATCGGCCACCGCCACGATCCGCGACAGAAGGTCGAGCTGGCTGCCGTTCAGTCCCCAGGGATACCCTCCACCGTCCAGGCGCTCGTGATGCTGGGCCGCGGCCGGCGCCAGTTCGGCGAAGGCGGTGACGTGGCTCAGGATCTCCATGGAGTACCGGGGGTGCAGTCGCACTTCCGCGAACTCCGCTTCGGTGAGCTTGCCGGGTTTGTCCAGGATCCGATTGGAGATGCCCAGCTTGCCGATGTCGTGGAGAAGCCCGGCCCGATAGACCCGCTGCACGTCGGCGGCGGAGCACCCGAGCCCCCGGGCGATGTTGCGGCCGATGTCGGCCACGCCCTTGGAGTGGCGGTACGTGTAGGGGGTCTTGGCGTCGATGATGTCGGCGAACGCTTCGGCCACCCGATCGAGGTCGCCGAACTCCACCCAGTGCACCCGATCGGCGGGCTCCTGACCCGAGAGGGCGGCGGGGCGATGGGCAGCGGCCACCTGCCTCCAGAAGGGCACGTTTCCGGCTTCGTCCAGGAGGACGTCCACGAGGCGGGGATCGAACCAGGTGCCTCGGCGCTCCACGAGCATCCGGATCGTGGCGTCGACCCCCTGGCTTCGGAGGAACACCTCGCTGGTCTGGGCCAGGCCGCAGATGCGGGCCAGGAGGGGGATCTCCTCCTCCCGCAGACCCTCGGGATGCCCCTTGCCGTCCCAGTGCTCGTCCAGGGCCCGGATGGCCTCGGCGGTCGGGCCGGGGAAGCCCAGGTCGGTGACGATACCGGCGCCTCGCTCGCACCGGATCCGCATGAAATCCCGCGCCTGGTCGCCCACGCCCCGGGCGAACCCGGCCAGGTGCCGGAGCTTTTGCCACGGCGTGCCTCCCCGGGCGGCGTGACGAGCCACGTAGGTGGCGGCGGCGACGGTGTTCGACCAATCGGTGGTCTTGAGGGCCCGCTTCACCGTGCGGTCGTCGCTGCCGAAGGCCTCGGCCACCGGCGCGGCGTTGGCCGAGCAGCCCGCGTCCTTCAGGAGCAGGGCGTAGTAGAGGTGGGAGAGCGTGTCCGCGTCCAGGCCGACCTGCCGCCCCACGTGCATGCCCAGGAGGCACGAACGAATGGAGTGGCCCTGGGGCTGGCCCTCGGTCAGATCGAGGGCGTGGGACAACGACGCGACGACGTCGGAGAGAGGAAGTCGGTGGGGCACGGTGCGCAGTCGTGACAGGAGGGGGACTCCTCCACGCGTCGCAACCCCCGTGCCGGACCGGGTCGCGGAGGAGACGGGCGGGTCGGGAAGGCGAAACGTCGCCGCGGGATGCGACGAATCGCGACACGCCGCGCCGTCGGTGCCGGAGCGGCCCGGCGGCGGCCGTCGTGGATCTGCAAGGACCGTGGCGAAATGCGGGTACGACAGAGGGCCCCGGGCGGTTGCCCGGGGCCCTCGTGCGAACGGACGGAAGGAGTTCCGTCGATCAGCCGCCCATGGGGAAGCCGAGACCCGCCTCGATGACGAGACCCTCGCCGCCACCCAGCTCGAGACGTCCGCCGAGCATTCCGGTCAGCGAGTCTCCGAGACCGGTCATGATCCCGCCGCCGACGCTCAGTCCGATGTCGGTGCTGGATCCCAGGTCCCCGACGAATTCCTCACCCGGGCCCGAGTAGTCCACCGAGGCTCGCGCGATGTTCAGTCCGGCCGCCACGAACGGCTCGATGGAGCCCGAAATGGGGAACATGTACGAGAGTCCGCCGTTGATCTCGAAGTACTTCAGGTCGGCGCTGGCCCCCCCGAACGAAGCGCCCTCATCCGGGAAGAAGTAGATGAACGAACCCCACAGACCGACCTGCTCATGGATGCTGGCCATGGGGGTCGTGAAGTGGGCTCCGACCCCGATGTCGAAGTCGTCGTGGAAGGCGGCCATGGGCCCGAAGGTGAACTGGGCCTGGGCCTCGGACGACGCGCCGAACGTCACGGCGGCGGCGAGAAGGAGACTGCCGAACAGTCGCTTCATACTGTGCTCCCGTAGGGAAGGATGAGATATCGTCGGGGAAACATATGATTCCTTCATGTTGCCCGACAAGGCTGTTGTCCTGATGACGAACGCAATCAGCCGCCGGCGTCCGTCATGAACGAAACGACGTTGCCGATGGTCGTTCCCCACGGATTCACCGCGATGGCCCGGACGTAGTACGTGAGGCCCGGGCTGAGGTTGTCCGCCAGGGTCTGTCGGAACACGTCGATGTTGCCCTCGCCCACCGCCAGGGGAGAGGTGGGAAACATCTCGGGAGGCGGCGTGGTGAACGTCATGTCGTAGCTCACCTCCCAGTACACCTGGGTGGGGGCGTTCAACGGGTTCACGAAGGCCGCCACGGTGGCCTGATCGAAACTCACGTTGCTGGCGGGGCGCGTGAGGACCAGGGGCGCGAGCCCGTGGAACCAGGTCAGGGGCGGGGTCCAGTCGGAGCACCCGTCGTCGTTGCACGCCCGCACCCGGTAGCGCTGTTCGCCGGTGATGGGAAAGTCGTCGTCGAAGGAACTGACGTCGGGGCCCACCGAACCGATGGGGTCGTAGACCCGGGCGGGCGGCGGCGGCGCCTCGCCCTGGGATCCCTCGTACTCCCACTCGATCTCGAAGCGGGTCTCGTTGTTGCTGTTGTCCTGCCACGACAGACGCACGCCCCCGATGTAGGTCCCGGTGAGGCCCGAGGGGGCCGTGGGAACGTCGGGGGTGGTGAACGAGACGATGTCGCCCTGGGACGTGCCCAGGCTATTGGTGGCCACGGCACGCACGTAGTAGGTAGTTCCGCCGGCCAGGCCGGTGACGGCCCGGACGACCTCGGTGGGCCCGGCCGATCCCGATACGGTGGACGGCGGCGTCACCGTGGGCGAGGCCAGGGTCGGATCGGTACCGTACTCGAAGACCACCGTGGTCGTGCTTCCCACCGGGTCGACCGTGGCCCGCAGGGTGGCGCCTCCGCCGGTGACTCCCGTGGGGGAAAGGGTGCTGACCGTCGGGCCGGGAGGCTGCACCGAGACCGTGGCCGCGCCCGACGCACCGTCCTCGCTGGCCCGGATGTCGGTGGCGCCCACGGCCACCGCGGTGACCACGCCCGTGGCCGAAACGGTGGCCACCAACGGGTCGTCGGAGGTCCACGAAGGCGTGCGTCCCGGCACCAGGTTGCCCCCGGCGTCCCGGAGAATCGCCGTGAGGTCGAGGGTGCCCCCGGGCCTCAGCGTGCTCGACGACGGGAGGACCTCCACGTCGGTGACCACGACGTCCACCTCGGCGTCCACGGTGCTGGTGAGTCCGCCCACGCTGCCGCGAAGGGTTGCCGTGCCGTCGGCCACGGCTTCGGCGAACCACTGGGCGCCCACCTGCCGGACCACCACGATGTCGGTGTCCTGGGAGGTCCAGGCGACCGCCACCCCCGGCACCACGTCGCCGGTGGCGAACACGCCGTATCCCTCCAGGTCGGCGGTCTGACCGAAGATGGTGAAGACCGGCGGAGGGGTGAGGTCCACGCCGTGGACCACGGGGCTCAGGGAGATCGTGGCGATGGTCTCTTCGCCGGGCACCACCTCCACGGTGGTCGATCCCGTGAAGAGGTCGTCGGTGCCCCGACGCACGTCCACGCTCACCAGGGCCGACGCGGCTCCCGAGGGCAGGAAGACGTCGAGCCGGGTCTCGATGGAGCCGCCGCCGGCCGAGACCGGAATCGTCTCGCCCACCAGGGTCTCCCCGTCGACCCGGAGGTCCACGGCCAGATTGTCGGCGGCGTCGAAGGCCGCTCCGGCGCCGCCGCTCCCCGTTCCCTGGGCGAAGGTCAGAACGATGCCGGCTTCACCCTCCGTCGCCGGAGGGTGAAGCCATTCATCGCATCCCGTGGTCGTGACCAGAAGAGCCGCCGCCAGGGCGGTGGCGGCTCGTGGCCGGAATGAGTGTCTCAGCCGTCTCCCCCGAGGGTCGTGAAGGACTGCACGTTGGACAACGTCGTTCCCCACAGGTTCGACACCTCGGCCCGGACGTAGTAGGTCGTGACGTCGTCGGGCACGGTGAGCGTCAGGTTGACCGTCGTCTCGGTGGCGCCCGCCCCGGCGCTCAGGGGCGTGCCCGGGAGCACGAAGGAGGTGGCGAATCCGGCGTCGGTGGACACCCGGAACACCACCGTCGTGGCCGCCTGGAAGGGCGTGACCCGGGCGGTGGCGTCACCGCTGACGATGCTGATGTTGGTGATGGGGTCGAGGGTCACGGCGGGCGCCAGGCCGAAGTAGGCCTGGGCCGGCGCGGACCACGCCGAGCAACCGCCCAGGTTGCAGGCGCGCACACGGTACTGCACCAGGCCCGCAGGGGGTGCGGCGTCGGTGTACTGGACGACGTCACCCGCGACGGCGATCACCGTCGGCGACCCCGAGCCCACGAGGAGTCGTTCCACTTCGAACCCGGTCTCGTCGGGGCTGTTGTCGGTCCAGTCGACCTGGAGTCCGGCGGCGCCCAGGGGCGTCACCGACGGGGCCGACGGTGCCGCGGGGGGCGGCGGCGGCGGAGCCGTGGTGAACGAGACGATGCCGCCCTGCTGCTGCCCTTGGGCGTTGGAGGCCACACCCCGCACGAAGTACTGGGTCGAGGGGACGAGCCCGCTCATGGCCACCACCACCTCACCTGCCGGATCGGTGCCGGCCACCACGGTGGACGGTGACGTCGCGGCGCCGGTGAGGTTGGGATCGGTGCCTACCTGGAACTCCACGGTGGTGGCCGCTCCCCGGGGATCGACGAAGGCTCGCAGATCGGCGCCGTCGGGCAGGACGCCCTGGGGGGAGAGGGTGATGACCAGGGGACCGGGCACCACCGGCGCCACGTAGGTCAGCCAGGGGGAGAAGGGTGAGCACCCGGCCACGTTGCACGCCCGAACCCGGTACCGGAGGTCACCGGCCGGGGGGCCGAGGTCGATGAACGACGTCTGATCCGCGGCCGCGGTGAAGGCGGCCTGCTGGCCCGTGAGGACGGACTCGCGCTCGATCTCGAACCCGTCTTCGTCGGCGCTGGCGTCGTTCCAGCCGAGCCGCACGCTTCCGCCGCCGTTGTCGGAAGCCATGAGACCGGTGGGGGTGGACGGGACGTTCAGGGTCTGGAACGAGAGGATGGCCCCCACGGCCTGGCCGCCGGCGTTCATGGCCACGGCGCGCACGTAGTACGTGGCCCCGGGGAGTAGACCCGTGACGGGGGTGAAGACCGATCCCGCGAGCGTTCCGCTCACGGTGGAGACCGGCGACCGGTTCGGCTGGGCCAGGGCCGGATCCGTGTCGTACTCGAACTGCACGGAGGTGACGCGGCCCTTGGTGTCCACCACGGCCTCGAACACGGCGGATCCGAGGCCCGTGACCTGGGGCGGCCGGGTCGTGACCGCGGGACCGGGAATGCTGGGATCCCCGGGGGGCGGGGCGATGACCGGATCGGACCAGGCCGAGCACCCGTTGGCGTTGCACGCCCGCACCCGGTAGGACTGGGTGCCGAAGGGAGGCATGGCATCGACGTAGGCGGTGATGTTGGGTCCCACCGAGCCGATCACCGAGGCGACGCCGTCGACCTGCCGCTCGATTTCGAAACGGGTTTCGTCGTCGCTGTTGTCGTCCCAGGCGAGGTGGATGCGCGACGTCAGATCCCGGCTCGCGGTGAGCCCGGAGGGGGCGTCGGGAGCCACCAGGGTGGTGAAGGTGAAGATGTCGCTCACCGTCCGGCCCAGGGCGTTCTCGGCGATGATGCGGAAGTAGTAGGTGGTCCCGTCCATGAGCTCCACGAGGGACCGCAGCACGGGCACGGGCCCTCCTGCGTCGGCCGGGACGGACGTGGGCGGGCTCAGGACGCCGTCGGAGAGGTCGGGCTGGACGCCGTACTCGAACCAGACGGTGGTGGCGAGGCCCTTGGGATCCACCTGACCGACCACCGTGGCTCCGTTGGCGGTGACGCCCTGGCTCGACACGCCCCCGACGCCGGGGGCGGGATCGCGGACGGTGACCACGGCCAGGGCGCTGACCCCGTCGTGGATCGCCATGACGTCGGCCGAACCCAGACCCACGGCCGTCACGGCGCCATCGTCCGTCACCGTCACCACCGACGGGTCGGAGGACGTCCAGACCGAGGAACGGCCGGGAACGGGGTTCCCGGCGGCATCGAAGAGGAAGAGCTGGAGGGTGGAGGCCCCCCCGGGGGGGAGGGTCAGGGACGAGGGTACGAACTCGGCCGCCACCACCACGGCGTGGACCGGGGCGGGAACGGTGCGGACCGTGGCCTCGAAGCCGGCCTGCAGGGACCCCTCGCCGTCGGCGAGGGCCACGGCCTCGAACCCGCCGCCGTCCCGCTCCCGGACCGACAGCACGTCGGGCGTGAGGGACTGCCAGTTCACCGTGGCTCCGGGGATCGGGTCACCGGTGGCGAACACCACCTCGCCGTCCAGAGGCACGGCCTGGCCGAAGGTGTCGAACGACGGAATCGGAGGGAGGTCGAGGCCGGCCGCCACCGGGGTGAGGGCGACGGACACGTCGCTCTGACGGCCCGCCACGAGCTGGAATCGCGATTCCCCGACGAAGAGGTCGTCGGTGCCGCGCCGCACGTCGATCTCCAGGATGGCATCGGTGTCCCGCCCGGCGACGTCGACGTCGATGGGGACCTCCAGTGCCTCGCCGTCGGCGCTCACCGACAGGGAGCGGTCGTACAGGACCCGGCCCGACCCCTCTTCCAGCACCCGCACGGAGAGGTTGTCGGCCTTGTCGAAGGCCGCCTGGGCCCCGTCGTCGACCTGGAGGGCCCGGATGGCGACCCGGCTCCCCGCCGAGTCCGCGGCGGGATCGTGGAAGAACCCATCGGAACACGCGGCCATGCCCAGGCCGCACACCACCACCCATCCACCCCGCGCGAGGGTGCGCATCATGGAGTGCCTCCGAATCGAAGCGCGAGACCGATCTCGACGCCGTTGAACCCCGTCTCGACGGCTTCCCGCACCTCGAGATTGCCCAGATGGGCGCGAACCGAGGGGACCCAGATGGTGGTGCCCACGGGCACCTCGGCGTCGAGTCCGATGCCGAGGTCGTAGCCCTGCTCCACCCCGTCGTCCCGGCGGAACAGTCGCCCTTCGATCCGGGGCTGGAGCAGAATCCCGCCCACGGGACTCCGCAGTCCGCCCCCGGCCAGGATCAGGTCCTGAGACGCCAGCGTACCGTCGTCGGACAGGAAGGTCCCGCGTTGCCGCGTGTGGAAGATCCCGTAGACGAGGCCGGTGGAGCGGGCGCCTACGGGGAATCCGAGGCTTCCCAGCAGCTCCAGGCGATTGCCGGAGCGGAAGAGATTGGCGTCGTCGGCCAGATCATCTTCGTGATGGTAGTAGCTGAACCGGAGCGTGCCCTTGGTGGCCGCGCCCAGGGTGCCGTCGAGGGCCGCCACGAGTCGGAGCACGTTGCCGGGACGGTAGGCGAAGGTCTCGGTCTCGAGCGGCGAGAACTCCCGCCGCACGATGTAGGAGGCGGACAGTCCCACCCCCACCGAGCCCACGGCATGGGCCGTGGCCATGGAGAGGCCGGCGCCCCCGCCGGTGCCCCAGTTGGAGATGGCGAAGGGCAGCAGTTCCGATGCCACCGCCCCGGCCACCCGGGACTCGGAGAGGGACTGGGTCTCGACGCCCGTGGGGAGGAGCGCCACCGCCGACACGCTGGTGGCGCCGCCCCGACCGGCGAAGGTGAGGCTCACCTGGGTGTCGGTGAGTCCCTGGATCTCCAGCGTGCCCCGGGTGGGGTCTTCCAGTTCGCCCCGGGCCCAGGTTCCGGACACGCCCAGGGACACCCGGGACCCCAGGGCCGCCGTGCCGAAGAAGGGGAGCGCCGTGAGGGTGATGGACTCCACCGACGCCGCTTCCGGGTCGTCGAAGGAGTAGCGCTGGAGGAGTCCCCCCACGCCGAGTCCGGTGCTCTGGGAGGCTGCCGGGGAGGCCAGAGCGACCACGGCGACGACGGCGAGCCAGGCAGGGCGGTTCATGAGCCGCCTCCGGGCCGGGGAATACGAATGAGGATGGAGCCGGACTGGGGTCCGATCTTCTCGCCGGGGCCGAGTTCCTCGAAGGGATCCCGGCCACCCACGTCGGGGATGATCCGTTCGATGGGGAGGTACGTGCCCCGGCGGTCCAGCCAGAGTTCCCAGGGGGACGGACGGAGGAGGTCGCCGCCCAGGGCCGCGACCTCGTCGGGATCGTCCTGTTCGGCTTCTTCCAGGTCGGTGGCTTCCTGGAGGGCCGTAGCCGCGTCCTCGAACTCGGGGTCGAGGCTCACCGCTTCCTCGAAGGCGAGGCGCGCGTCGGTGTATCGGCCTTCGTCCTGGGCCTCGAGGCCGGTGCCGAAGGCCAGGAGCGCCTGGAGGTTTTCGGTGCGCCGGCGTCCCACCTGCTCGCGCTCCGCAGCCGTGAGCTGGATGCCCATGGCGTCGAAGAGGCCCAGGGCCAGCGCGCCTTCCGCTTCGAAGAACCGATCCAGCGCTTCATCCACCTCCACCGGCGTGGGCGCGGCTTCGGGCGCCGCCGTCTCCAGGAGAGCCGCCGACAGGAGCAGTCGGGCGGCATCGCCGCCGACCTGGCCCTGGGCGACCCGCTCGGCCCCCAGCATGCGGCCTCCCCGGACGCCGGTGGCCGGGTCGACGTAGCCGGCGTCGGTGCGGGCGATCTCGTCGGCCAGGAGCTGGACTTCCACCCGCTCCAGGACGTCGATCCGCCCCGTGGCGGCCATGTCCGTGGCGAGCATGTGGGACAGGGCCCGGCTCAGGGAGCCCAGGGTGGCGTCCGATCCGACGAACGAGAAGGGGAAGATGGCCAGGGTCCCCTGGGTCGGTGCCCCCTGGGCCACGGCTGCTTCCTGGGCCAGAGCCTCGCGCACGCGCGATTCGACCAGTTGACGTCGCAGCCAGGTGATGCGCTTCTCGGCCTCCCGGGCCAGGGGCTGGGATCCGTCCACCGCCAGAAACCGCTCGTAGGCCGCGATGGCCTCGGCATACTGCCCGTCTTCTTCGAGGAGCGCCGCCCGCATGTGCAGGCTGGCGGGGTGGGTCGGAGACGAGGCCAGGGCACGGTCCACGACCTGGGACGCTTCGGCCGTCTCGCCTCCCGCCCGCAACGATGCGGCGAGACGCCAGGACAGATCGGGGTTGTCTGCGTCGGTCGCCAGGGCCATGCGGAGTTGTCCCGCGGCCTCCGGGGGGGGCGCGATCACGCCGCTCGGTTGGGTAGCACAACCGGCGAGGAGCGCGCCGAACACGAGACCGGTGAAACACCGGCCGTTGATGAGCGGCATGGGCGGGTCTGTACGAGGGGGGGCGGGGGGCATGGGGGCTCGAAGATAGGGGCGGCTCTCTCAGGGGGGCAATGATGCGGTATTGCCACAGCCGGGGGACCTGCTGAATGCTTAGGGGTAGGAGGTTGGACCCCATCCCGTCACCCCGCTCCTTCGGGAGGCCCCATGCACCGTCGCCTGGTCCCCCTGCTCGCCCTTCTGACGGTGTTCGCCCTTCCCGGGGGCGCCGCCGGCCAGGATGAACAAGACCTTCGCCCCGGCATCGCGGTGATGCGGTTCGACAACGCGGGATCCCACGGGGGCGATGCGGAGGAAGGAGACTTCGAGGCCCTGGAAGTGGGACTCCAGGTCATGCTCGCCACCGAGTTGTCCCAGAATCCCGCCCTTCGGATCGTGGAGCGGAGCGCGGTGGAGAGCCTTCTCGATGAGCAGGAGCTCGGGACCGAGGGTCGGGTCGAGCCGGCGACCGCCGCCGAGATCGGCCGCCTCGTGGGGGCCCGCTACATGGTGATGGGGAGCTTCGTCGACGTCTTCAGTCAGGTGCGCATGGACGCCCGGATCGTGGACGTGGAGACGGGCGAGCTGGTCCGGGCCCGGGGTGTGCAGGACCGGCGGGAGCAGATCTACGACATCCTCATCGAGCTGGCCGACGCCATCACGGAGGGCCTGGAACTGCCCAGCCTTCCCGAGGACGTGGCGGCTCAGCGCCAGGAGCAGGAGTCGCCGCCGATCCCGGCCGTGATCCTCTACTCCCGGGCGATCCGAGCGGAGGACGCCGGGCGCACCGACGAGGCCCGGGAACTCCTGGAGCGGGTCACCACCGACTGGCCCGACTTCACCCAGGCCCGGGAGCGCCTGGAGCAGTTGCCTACGGGGTGAGGCGGTCAGTCCCGCAGGAAGGCGGCGATCCGGAAGCCGGGAACGGCCACGAGACGACGGTCTCCCGGGGCTGAGGACGCCCCCACCAGGACCCCCATCACCCGGCCGTCTTCGCCCACCACCGGGCTGCCGCTGGCCCCGGCGGCGCCCCATCCTTCCAGGGTGAGCCAGTCGTCCTGAAGGCCCGCCACGGCGCCCGCCATGGCCACGGCCCGGGGCGGCGGGCCGTCGGCAGGGGCCGGGGTCGCCCCCGGGAAGCCCACCAGGAGCACCGGAGTGCCCACCGCCAGGGTGTCGGGACGGGGATTGATGCCGGCGATGCTCCGGTTGGCCCCCACGAGTCGCCGGGCCTGGAGAAGCGCCAGGTCGACCTCGTCGGAGGCCCGAATCAACTCGGCGGGCCAGGTCTGGGTGCTTCCCGAGAATTGGACGCCGATGCGCACCGCCCTCTCGCCTCCGTCGGGATCCGACACGGCGTGGCGGTTGGTGAGGATCCGACCGTCGGTGGACACGGCAAACCCGGTGGAGATGGTGCGTCGGCCGTCTGCGAACTCGGCGTATACCATGACCACGGCGGGCCGGATGGCAGCCAGCAGTCCCACGGCATCGAGGTCCGCGGCGCGGCGCTGCCCCGACACGGTGGCCGTGGCGGCGTCGATCTGGGCGCGCAGGCGGGCGAGTTCCACCGGATCGGGGCGGCCCGAGCGGGCCATGGCCTCGAGTTCGGACTGGAGTTCCCGCACCCGGGACTCGGACGCCGAGAGGGCGTCGGCGAGGCCGTCGATCTCGCCCTCCAGGGCAGCCACCGCCTGGCGTCCCGCGGCCAGGGCGCTGTCGGTGCGAGCCACCAGGGCCGCCCGCTCCTGCTCCCACGCCTCCATGGCCGACGCCCGGCCAAGGGTCGACAGGGTCACGGCGGCCACGGCCCCCACCACCACCACGGCCAGGAGAGCCATGAGGACGTGGTTGCGCCGGGCGAGACCCCGGGCGGCGTCGTCGGGGGGCGGGGCGTGGGGGCCGGCCACCACCTCCACCTCGGGGCCCTCCCATCCGAACCGGATGCGCTGACCGACCCGGACCCGGACCGGCGCCTCCACCCGGGCCCCGTCGACCCAGGTGCCGTTGCGGCTTCCGAGATCGCTGATCCACCACTCGCTTCCCCTGCGCTCGAAGCGGGCGTGGAGGGCCGACACGTGGAGGTCGGTGCCGGGATCGAAGCGCAGTCCCGTGCTCTCGGCCCGTCCCACGTCCACCCGGGCCTCGGGGAACCGTCGCATCTCGCCGGCCCGCCCGCCGGTCCAGATCCGCAGGTGGAGGGCCGGCGCCGACGAGTCCGGGGTCCCGCCGCTCAGAAGTCCTCCATGGACAGCAACTGGCGCCCCACCACCTCACCCGAGACCGGGGGTGGGAGGGCGTCGCCGTCGAAGCGGGCCAGGATCACGGTGATGTTGTCCGGGCCGCCTCGGGCGTTGGCCCATTCCACCAGTTCGGTGCCCGCCGCCGCCAGCGAGGTACGATGGGCCAGGGCCCGACGGATCTCGGTGTCTTCGACCTCTCCCGACAGGCCGTCGGAGCAGAGCAGCACCACGTCGCCCCGACGCAGGGGCTGGTGGGTGAGTTCGACGTCCACCGCGGGGGCGCTTCCCAGGGCCTGGAGGATCAGGTTCGCCCGGCGGTCGGTCCGGGCCTCGGTGGCGTCCAGTGCCCCCGATTCCTGGAGCATCTGGACCACCGACTGATCCCGGGTGAGCTGGGTGAGGACGTCCTCCCGGAAGAGGTACGCCCGGGAGTCGCCCACCTGACCGAGGATCAGGTGGCTGTCCAGGACCCCCACGGCGGTGGCCGTGGTGCCCATGCCCCCCAACTCCGCCTCCCGCTGGGCCCGGGAGTGGATCAGGGTGTTGGCCTGCTCCAGGGCGGCCGCCAGGTGCTGGGCGAAGGTCTTGGGCACCAGGCGCCGCTCGTCCCCCCACTGGGTGCTCATGATCCCGTGGACCACCCGAGTGGCGATGCCGCTGGCGGTGGCTCCCCCGGCCGCTCCCCCCATGCCGTCGGCCACCAGGAGCAGGGCGCCCCGGGGGCCCACCTCGAAGCTTTCGGGGCCGTGCAGCCCCGCCCGATCGTCGCCCCCGTAGAGGAGGGGACCGTCGGGATTGCGGCCGTCCAGGCTCGCCACCAGGAACTGGTCCTGGTTTTCGGTGCGCTTCCGCCCGGGGTCGGTGACGGCCAGGACTTCGATGCGGAGGGATCGGCCCGGGAGCAGGTCGCCGTTCACGGGCGCCCCCCCAGGAGCTCGAGAAAGGTCCGGTATCCTTCGTCGCCGGGATCGAGTTGCACCGCCCGCCGGGCCCACGGGAGGGCCTCCGTCGCCCGGTCCTCCATGCCGTAGCGCTGCGCCAGGACGAAGGCGGCGTACGCCCGCACCGAACCCGGCAGTTCGGCGGTGTCCCAGACCCGGGTGGCGCTGTCGGCGACGGCGGCCAGGGTAGGGGCGGAGATGTCGCCCAGGAGAAGGTCCTCCTGGCGCGCCAGCAGGGCCCGGGCGCCGTCGGCGGTGAGGGCCGCGGGCGTGACCGGGGGCGTGGTCGGGGTGGTCCCGGTGGTCGGGGGCGTCACGGGATCCGGGGGCGGCGGCTCGCTTCGTTCCGGATCGGCGCCTCCCGATCCCGACGACGGCGTCACCGTCGCTCCGCCCCCTTCCGTGGGGCCGTCGGGGGAGGGGTCGTTTTCGCCGTCGGAGGAGGCCTCGCCGGGTCCCTGGGCCGAGGTCGGGGCGCCGACGGCCGGCGTCGACGTGGCCGACCCCGGATCGTCGGAGCCACCGAGCCACTGGACGAGACCGAACCCGCCGGCGACCACCACCAGGGCGCCCACGGCCAGGGGAGCGAACCGGCGCAGGGGCGAGGAAGCGCCGGAGGCGACCCGGGCGCCCACCGGCGCCTCGCCGACCCGGGTGGCGGGGACCGACTCGGCGCCGACGCCCGCCGGGGCCGCCGGCGATCCCGGCGCGTGGGACGGCGCCGCGCCGCTGCCGGTGCGGGCGCCTCGGACGAGGCCCGCCACGAAGGCCCCGGCCGACGGGGGCCGATCTTCCCGCCGGCGCTGAAGCCCGTGGTCCACGGCGTCCTGGACGCCCTCGGGCACCACCAGGTCGGCGGCGATCTCCGAGATGCGCAGCGCGTCCTGGGTGAGGCGCTCCACCATGAGGTTCTGCGTCGTGGACGACCGGACCGGCAGCCGGCCGGTGATCATGCGGACGAAGAGGAGCGCCAGGGAATAGACGTCGCTGCGCAGATCCAGGGCGTCACCCGTGAGCTGCTCCGGGCTCATGTACTCGGGGGTGCCCACCACGAAGCCGGTGCGGGTGACTTCGGCCTCCTCTCCGTCGGACGACCCCTTGGCGATGTCGAAGTCCACCACCTTCACCACGTCCCGGCCGGTGCGGTCGGTGACGAGCATGACGTTGCCGGGCTTCAGGTCCCGGTGGACGATGCCCATGTGGTGGGCCGCATCCAGCGCTTCGCCGATCTGCCGGGTGATGTCGAGGCCGCGGCGAAGGGGCAGTCTCCCTTCGGCGTCCAGCACGTCCGACAGCGATACGCCGTCGATGAACTCCATGGCCAGGAACTGGTGGCCGTCGTCGGTGTCGCCGAAGTCGTAGACCGTGCAGACGTTCGGGTGGTTGATGGCCGAGACGTTGCGAGCTCCCCGGAGGAACCGATCGGCGGCACCGGGCTCGGCCGCCACCCCCGCCTTCAGGACCTTGATGGCGTCGAGCCGCCCGAAGCGCAGGTGTTCGCCCAGGTAGACCGATCCCATGGCGCCGGCGCCGAGCTGCCGGACGATGCGGTACCGACCCGCCAGGACCGTTCCCACCAGGGGATCGGCGGGCGTCGGGGAGGGGTCGGAGGACTCGGTCGGGGGCGGGGGAGCGTCGGCCAACGGATCACCCCGTGGCGGAAGGCGACGGACCCGGTGCTCCGGGGTCTCCGCAGTTGGGGTCCCGCTCGGCGATCTCCTCGAAGCGCACCCGGGCCGGGTCGTGCCGGGGCACCGACACGATCTCCAGGGGGAACGCCTGGAGGGTGGATCGCCCGCACCCGCGGATCGTGCGCACCTCCACCAGGAGCACCTCGATGGTGCCCCCCTCGGCGGTGGTCTCGGGGCGGATGCCCACGCGCTCGACCCGGATGCGGTCTTCGGTGGTCATGCGCCCGGCACCCACCACCACGACCATGCGGCTGGAGAAGTCCACGGCGGGTGCCGGCGGGGGAGAGGACTGACGGGAGGTGGCGCGCCCCCACGCCTCCTGGTACGCCGCTTCGGTGTCGGCCACGATGCGCACCGAGTCGGCGATGCCGCCCCGGTCGCCGTAGTAGAGGCGATCGCGCTGCTCCACCGGAGCGGGGGGTGGGGGCGGAGTGTATGCCTGGGGACCGGGACCGCCGGACGATCCTCCCCCGCAGGCTGCCAGGGCCACCAGAGCGGCGGCGAGGACGATCCGAGGGGGGGCGAAGGCGCCGGCACGCCGGGCGACGAAGGTTGGGTCGATTCGAGTCATCGGACGATCCGGGATACGCAGTTCAGGCCGTCGAGGACCCCGCGGCGGAAGATCGGCGGGGAATCGGTGAGCCTCAGCTCGGCCCGCAGGGCCTGGCCGGCTCCCGTGTTGGTCCACTCGAGCCGGTAGGCGTCCCCGCCGAGATCCGTCCAGTCGGCGGTCTCGAACAGTCGGAACAATGCCCACGTTCCGGGGCGCGGCGAAAGGAGGGACACGTCTTCGTCGCCGATGCGGGCCAAGACCTCGGCCTCCCGGGCCTCGGCGCCGATCCACACGAAGGTCTCGCTTCCCTGGTTCGTGGGCCGGGTCTCCTGGCGCACGTTGTCGACCCGCACCGTGATGGACGAGAGCACCTGGGTGTTCTCGGGGGTCATGGCGAAGCTCACCCGGGGCTCACCCCGATCGAAGAGGGCCTCGGAGATGGCCAGGGCCTGGTCCAGGAAGGCGACGAAGGCATCGGTGGGACGGGGGTCGGCGCTCCGGTTCTCCACCACCCGGTTGTTGCGCTGGGTCAGGAGTCCCCGTTCCTCGAGGCTCGCGATGTAGTCGGAGAGGAGGCTTTCTCCGGGCTTGAGGGCCTCCATGAGGTCGTCCATGGAGACCTCGTTGGGAGCCGTGCGCTCGAAGGGGTACCCCGCCAGGAGTCGGTTGAAGTCGCTGCAGAACGAGGCGCCCTCGCCGTTCAGGCGGGCGTCGCCGAAGTTGCCCAGGAGGCCCCGGGATCGATCCAGGGGCTGCTCCAGCAGTCGGCGCACCGCCGAGCCGGCCCGGCGCGCCAGGTCGGGCTCCAGGAGGAACTGGTCGGCCATGGCCACCACCGCCCCCTCGCCGTCCTGCACCGCCCGGTTGGCGCCCTGGACCGCTCCCTGATCGTCGGGGCTCTGCTGGACCTCTTCCACGGCGTCGCCCAGCGACCGCAGCGCCTGGACGTAGGCGTCGTTGGACTCCCGCACCAGCCGCGGATCCTCGTCGGGCTCGCCGCCGTCTTCGGCGGGAGGGGGCGCCGGATAGATGGAGAGGAGCGGCTGGAAGGCCTCGGGGAGGGGCCGGGTGTTGCGGGCCACCAGGGCGATGGAGCCCAGAAGGGGCGAGTCGGCGTCGGAGAGGCCGTCGAGGCGCTGGGCAGCGTCGGCCACGCTCCGGAAGGGCACCACCTGCGTGGCCTCCAGGAAGCGGACCCATTCGTCGGCGTACTCGGCCCGGTAGCGCGCCTTCACCGTGTCGCCCAGGGCCTCGATGTTGGTGAGGGCCTGGGTCTGCTCGCCCAGGACCCACTCCTCGCCCTGGAGCATCTCGGCGGCGTCCACCGCCTGGACCCACTCGTAGGCGCCCACCGTGAAGTGGGGTTCCACCACCTCGTCGTTCTGGAGAAGGCCCTGGGACCCGGGGACGTGGGTGGCCAGACGGATCTCCTCGCCGCGGGTCGCCGCCGCCCCCAGGAGCTGGGCGTAGAACTGGTCCACCCCGGACATGCTCCGGAGGAACCGCCGCGACCGCTCCACCGTGGCCCCTTCCGGCGCCGTCTCCAGGGGGTTGCCGTCCTGGATCACCTGGCCGTAGAAGGTGAACTGGCGGCGGAGCAGTCCCTCCCACTCCTCGTCCCGGATCCGGGCCGCGTCCCAGTTCGCCAGGACGGCGTCGGGAAGGAACGGCACGGTGCTCCTGGTCGGGTGGTCGGTCGTGATGAGGTAGGCCTTCAACGCGTCGTACGTGGGCCGGAACTCGGTGGACTCGTCGGGGGCGTCGGGAAGCCCCGTCAGGCGGTCCAGGAGCAGGCGCCGCCCCTCGCCCCCCAGGGCCGTCTCGAAGGCCCTCAGATAGACCAGGAGGCCCGGGTCGAAGGCCCGTTCACCGGCGTAGAGGCCCCACCGTAGTCCCATGGGGACGCCGTCGGTGCGATAGGCCCGGATGGCCGCCAGCTCGGCGCGGAGCGTATCGAGGCGCTCCACCACTTCCCGGGAGGGAATGGCCGAGCGCTGGATCTCGGAATTCTCCACGACGGCGGAGGCGGCTTCGACTCGCCCGATCATCTTCCGGTTGCCCCGGAACGAGAGGACGAGGCCCACGATCCACACCAGCCCCACGAGTCCCACCGCCGTGAGGAGGCCCCGCCGCAGCACGTCGACCCGGGCGCCTCCGCTGGTCCGGACCCGGGCCACTTCGTCGGGCATGAGCACCGACTGGAAGAAGGGCTTCAGGAACGCCCAGTCGGGGACGCGGCGCGTGCGGCCGCTGGAGGTCCGCTGGGCCGCCGCGGCCTGGACCTGGGCCAGGTCGAACACCTGGGTGGCGCCCATGGACGAGGGGTCGGAGGCCGTGGGCGCCGCCGGGGCCGCTGCGCCGGGCTCGTCGACCATGAGGGCCCGGACCCCGGTGAAGTGGAAACCTCGGAGGAACGGGCTGCGGCCCAACTGACTGGGACGGCACAGCTCCACCAGGAACCGCCGCAGGTGGCCGTGGAGCTTCTCCAGTTCCCGGGGAAACTCGTAGACCCCGGCCTGCACCTCGGCGTCGCGCTCGCGCTGGAGGAACTCGCGCCGCTTGAGCCGCAGGGCGTGGATCAGCTCGCCCAGGTACCGGTCCACTCGGGCGCCCTCCGCCTCGGCGTGGGGGGCGGCTCCCGGATCGGCCAGGGGCAGCGTGGCCCCCAGCGCCTGGGCCGCCTCCCGCTCCCCCAGGGTTCGGACGAAGTCGTCGTAGTAGGGAACACGGTCGGCCCGGGTGAAGAGCACGTACACCGGGAGTTGGATGCCCAGGGCCTCCGACGCCTCCACCAGGCGCTCCCGGAGCTTGCGGGCCAGGGCCGTCACCGACTCGGCGGCGCCGGGTTGGGTGAACTCGTCGCAGCCGACGCAGACCAGGGCCACCCGGGGGGCCTGACGCTCCAGGCCGATGGCGGCCCGGAAGCGGGCGGGCTGGGTGTGGGAGAGCAGCGCCTCCCACTTCTCGGCGTCGTCCAGCAGCGCCCCCCCGGCCTCGACGAACACCGTGTCGTCGGCGTACCAGAGATTGGCGATCTCGGTGGGAGCCACCGCGTCGCCCTGGTGGGTGTCGCCCTCCAGCAACTCGGTGTTCAGCCCCGACTCCACCACCACGGTGGTCTTGCTGGCGCCCCGGGGGCCCAGGACCAGGACGGTGGGGAGCTTCCGGAGGTTCTTCTCCTGGGCCTTGGGGCTGGCGGCCAGACGCTTGCGGGCCGCCTTGAAGATGGCGCCGAGCTTGTCCTCCCGGGCCGCCGCCTTCTCGCCCCGGATCCGACCCTTCCACTGCTTGGAGAGGAAGCGGAACACCACCGCCGCCGCCACCATGCCGAAGGCCAGGAGGGCCATCCGGATCCGAAAGACGGCCTGAGGCGGAACGGCGTCGCCCAGCACCAGGCCCACCACCCAGGCCAGGAGGCCGAAGACGGCCAGGGTGAGGGCGGTGAGAAGCCAGACTCTGAGGCGGGTCCGCATGCGACGGCTCTCCCGGCGTCAGCCCGCGACCGCGAGGGATTCGATCCCCCCCACGGCGCCGGACAGGAGGAAGCGGAACAGGATCAGGAGTACGATGGTGAGGACCAGCGACGAAATCGCCACCAGGGCGAAGGTCCGCAGCCAGGGGTCCCGGGGCGGGACCGGCACCTCGGCGGGGAGGCCCGCGGAGGGGGCCAGGGGTTCGGGACCCTGGCGGATCCGGGCGATCTTCTGCCCCACCTCGGCCACCAGGGCCCGGAGGTCGCCGTGTTCGGTGGATCCGAAGCGTCCTCGGAAGCCCAGGAGCAGGCAGAGGTGATACACCTCCAGCGTGTCGGCGAGTTCGGTGGAGTCCTGCCGCCCCAGGAGATCGTGGAGATGGCGGAAGAAGGTCTCGCCGGCCATGTGGTCGCCGAAGATCTCCTCCTGCAGCGGCTGGCGCGCCCAGTCGGCGAACATGGCCTGGGGGCTGTTCAGGACCGACTCGTCCAGGAACGCCACGAAGGCGTAGATGGCCCGCTTCACGAGGTCGGGGGAGTACCCGGCCTGGCGGGCCTCCCGATCCGAGGCCGCCAGCAGCGATTTCATGCGGGTGCGGAACTGGCCCGCGTCGGCGGCGACCTGACGCCCGGTGCGCACCCGCACGGTGACGGTGAAGGCGTCCTGGAGGGCGTGGGCCAGGCGACCGCGGTGGGCCGGGAGGCCCGGGGCCGGAGGTGCGTCGGTGGGGGCCATGGTCAGCTCAGTCGACGAGGACGGCGAATTCGTAGCGGGCGGCCCCGAGGGCCTCGGGGGTGTAGAGCCCGATCTCCCCGGTGTCCACCACCGAACTCCAGCAGGGGTCGGTGCGCTCCACCCGGAAGTAGCGGTGGCCCACCTTGGGCGACAGCGCCGACGGGGGGGATTCGACGTAGGTCAGCCCCATGCCCGGATACGCCTCCTTTACCAGGCGCACGATGTGTTTCGCCGAGCAGACCTTGGCGAGACGGGGCACGCCGGCGGCGAGCTCCGGGGCGGGCCCGTCGGGGCGCACCACGAGCCACCACTCGGCGGTGGGGGCCAGGCAGCGGCGGTCGTCCACCGTGCCCTTGGAGAACGACGGCTGGACCGGCTCCAGGGGGATGACGGCGGCTCCCGTGGGGAGCACCACGTCGAGGTTGCGCCGGATGTGACGCACGAGTCCGTCGAAGGTGCGCTCGAGGTCGGTGTGGTCGTACGCCGGCAGGTCGGCGATGGACGCCGTGGCCGTGAAGGTGCAGAGGGCGCCGCCCAGGCGGGCGAGTTCCAGGTACAGCTCCTCGGGATGGCCCGTGCGGGTGGCCAGGAGGTGCCGGAGGGGCGGCAGGGCCGAGTGGAGCGCGTGGGAAAACCAGAACCCGGCGATGTCGGAGCCCGCGTAGCTCGACGTGTCGCCGCCGGCGCTGCCCCGGGTGGCCGACAACGTCCGGGTCTTCTCCTCGATGAGCTCCACGACGCGGCGCAGCCGGTCCACGAGTCCCCGGCACCCCCGGAGCTGGAGCACCGGCGGGATGAAGGCGGGGTCGTAGATGAAGTGACCCGAGCCGTCGCGTCGAATGCGGCCGAAGGGCAATCCGATCCAGTCCTCCGGAAGGTCCACGTCCAGAACGATCCGGAGGTTCTTGATCCCCACCTTCACGCGCGACGAGGTGCCGCCGGTGGTGTCGTCCACCACGTCGACCTCTCCCACACGGTAGCGGGCCGCCGCGGCGTCCTCGGCGGTGCAGTTGGCACCTTCGGGGCGGTACGGGGGCACCGCGAGCATCACCACGTGGGACTCCCGGGTGGGGGAGAACCGCTCCCGGACCTCCAGGGGCACCGGAGCCGGATCCTCGGGGATCTGCACGGCCAGTCCGTCGGGGAAGACGGCCTTGAGGCGAAGGATCGAGACGGTGCCGTTGAGAAGCGCCTCGTCGTCGAGTTCCGACGTGACGACGCCCCAGGGGGTGGGGAAGAGGGTCTCGAGGGCGAACGACGTCGAGTCCTCGAAGTACCGGCTCTGCAACTGGAAATGGTGCTGAGCGAGGTGCATGCCTTCGCTCCAGACCACCGGCGACAGGTTGCGCATCGCGCTCCGGGAGGGGTTGAAGGGCCGAGGCTCGGCGGACGCGCGCGTCCGGGCGTTTGCCCTGGATCGCGCCATAGCCATAATCTTACGACTCCCGCCCACGGAGGGACAGCCGCCGCCGGCGGGTGTCCTCCGCCCCTCGCCTTCCCCTCGCCCCCTCCATGCAACGGGACGAGTTCGAAGCCCGGTATCGGCTCCTCCAGACCGCGTCGCGATCCGGGGGTGCCATCACCCACCACGCCCTCAGCCCCGAGGGGGCCGTGGTCATGGTGCACGTGTACGATGGCGACCCCGACGACGTCGCGGCGTTGGAGCGCCGTACGGCCGTCGCCCTGGAGGCCGGCGACTCCCGGATCCTGGAGCGCCTCGAGGTCGATGGGCACCCGGTGGTGGTCACCCGGTTCATCATGGATTTCGAGGGACTGGAGCGCTGGCTCCCGCCGGACCACGGGGCCGGGGCGCCCCCGTCGCCGGCGCCCACCGAACCCCCCTCGGCCCCCGGGGGCGACGGCCCGGGCGAGTTCACCCGGGCGTTCGGCGCCGTGGACGTCCCGTCATCGGCCCCCGCGGACGCGTCTCCGTCCCCCCCTCCGCCCGCGCCCTCCGGCGACGCGGCGCCGGGAGAGTTCACCCAGATGTTCCGGGCCGCCGACGCCGAAGCGCCGGCGCCCCCGGCGGCCGGGAGCCCGGCCCCCGAGACCCCGGCGTCCGAACCGGGCGAGTTCACCCGGATGTTCCGGGCCGCCGACGTGCCCGAGGAACCCGGACCGACCCCCCCGCCTCCGGCGACGCCCCCGTCTCCTCCGCCGGCTTCGTCCGAGCCCGGGGAGTTCACCCGGCAGTTCGGCGCGCTGGATCGACCCGCGTCCCCGCCCGAGGGGCCGCCGTCCACGCCGACCCCGGCTCCGCCCCCGGCCTCCCGAGAGCCCGGCGAGTTCACGCGTCAGTTCGGTGCGCTGGACCGGCCGACCGGGTCGCCCGAGGCCGACGCCCCGCCCCCCGGAGCCGAACAGGCGGGCATGGGGGAATTCACCCGGCAGTTCGGGGCGTTTCCCTCGCCGCCCCCGCCGCCGTCCGCCCCCGCCGGGGGGACGGGAGCCGGGGGCGACCCACCGGCACCCCGCTACGACACGGCCGGGGGATTCGATCCGGCGCCGGAACCCGACTTCGGCCTCGGGGCCGGGTCGTCGCCGTCGCCTCCGCCCACGGATCTGCCCGAACCCCGGTATTCCCGGCCCGACCCCGCGCCGCCGCCCATGGCCGAGCCCGCCGAGCCGGCCCCGGGCGACAGCGGATTCCCCTTCGACGGGCTGGGCGGGGACTATTCGGACCGGCTCTACGCGCCGCCGGGCTCCCCGCCCCCGCCGGTGGCACCGCCCCCCGTCCCCGAGCCGGAGGCGGACGCCGACACGGGCCCCGGGGAGTACACCCGGATCATCCAGGGCATTCGACTGCCCGAGGCCGAGCCCGTGGAGGCCGCTCCCGCGGCGCCCGCCGCCCCCGCTCCGACCCCTGCGCCGGCTCCCGCCGACGACGCACCGCCCTCCACGAAGGCCTTCGTGTGGATCCTGGTGGCCATCGTGCTCCTGGCCGTGGCCCTCGTGGTGGTGATCGTGATCACCGCCCGGCCGGCGGCCGACGCCGCCGACCCGTCAGCGCTGCCGGGGGAGCAGCAGGACGAGCTCGCCCTCGGCGGCGGGGAAGTCGGAGGGGAGGTAGACCGCCACGTTGCGGGCCCGCCGCACGGCGTCCCACTCCTGGCCGGTCCGCTCCAGGCGGAAATACTGGTAGTCCAGCTTGATGGGGAGCGACCCCGGGGGCTCGGTGACGTGACGGAGTCCCACACCGGGCAGCGCCTGGCGGATCAGTAGTTCGATCCGGTCTCCCGACGTCATCTTCACCAGTTGAGGCACCCGGCGGGCCAACTCGGGGCCGTCGAGTTCGGAGCGGAGCGCCAGGTACATCTCGGTGGCGCCCAGATACCGCTCCTCGTCCAGGGCCACCGCCTGGATGTGGGGTTGGGTGGGCCGGAGGGGGAGGGCCACGTGGGTCGACGGCACCACCGTGGCCAGGAGCGTGCGGATCAGGTCGTCGAGCCGTTCGAAGCTCGCCTGGAGGTCCCGGTGGTCGTACGCCGGAAGGTCGGCGGGATCCACGTCGGGCGAGAAGGTGGTGAGGGCCCCCGCCAGGGCCGACCAGGTGCGGAAGAGGTCGAGGGGGTGTCCTTCGCCGCTGTCCAGGAAGTGGCGGATCAGGGGCAGGTGGGCGTTGACCGTGTAGAGCAACCAGAAGCTCGCCACGTCGAACTGGCTGAAGTCCGCCAGGAACTCGCTGCGCTGGCGGCGGAGTCCCTTCAGGGTCGAGCTCCGGGCCGTCATGATCTCCACGAGGCGACGGTTGAGCGACACCAGGTGGGGGCTCGCGGCGTGGTTCACCACCGGGGGCACGAAATTGGGATCGGCCACCACCTCCCCCGATTCGTCCCGTACCAGGCGGGCCACGGGGAGGGTCATGAGGCCCTCGATGCGCTCCTCCTCGCCGATGAGGCGGAGGTTCTTCCGGCCCACCAGAATCGCCTTCTCGCCGTCACCGGTGGTGTCGTCCCGGCGGTAGACCATCTCGGCGTCGAAGCGGGCGTCGCTGCCCCGGGTCATGGCCACGTTGGTGCCGCCGGACTTCCACTCGGCGATGGCCAGGTGGACCAGCCCCGAAGAGGCCTTCTCGGGAAGCACTTCCTCGATGCTCCGGGCCGCCGGGGCCGGGTCGGATCCGGGCACGTCGAAGGCCAGTCCGTCGGGAAAGACCCCCCGGGCCTCGTCCAGGCCCACCATGCCGTCCAGAAGGGCCTCGGAGTCGAGGGTCATGGACGCGAACCCCCATCGCCAGGCCGCCACCGCGGAGAGCCGAAACGCGACCAGATCTTCCAGGAAGCGGTCCTGCACCTGGAGGTGCTGCGGAGACAGGAGGACGCCCTTGGTCCACAGCACGGGCTGCATCTGTCGCATGGGGTTCGCCGGGTCTCGGGAAGACGGGTTCGGATCCGCGCTACCTGCGCAAGCTCGACCGGACCCTGCGTCCGGGGCAAGGGGCCGTCGGCGGCGTCCTCGACGAAACGTCGCAATCTCGTAATCCAGCTTGACTTCCGAAGGGACGGCCGCCTATGGTCGCCTTCTGGGCGGCACTCTCGCCCCCGCGTCCCCACCCGAAACCCATCGGAGGCACCCCGGCGATGGCGGAAAGCATTCAGGACAAGTTGAAGAGGGTCCGAGCACCTCGGGTCAACATCGAGTACAAGGTGGAGACCGGGGGGGCGATCGAGATGCGCCAGCTCCCCTTCGTCATGGGAATCCTCGGCGATTTCACGGGGCAACCCGAGGAGCCCCTCGAGCGGTTGAAGGACCGGAAGTTCACCGAGGTGAATCCGGACAACTTCGACGAGGTGCTGGCGAGCATGAAGCCCCACCTCGCCTTCTCCGTCGACAACACGCTGAGCGACGATCCCGAGGCCGGTAAGCTCAGCGTCGACCTCCGCTTCCAGGAGCTCGACGACTTCGATCCCGACCGGGTGGCCCAGCAGATCCCCGCACTCCGCAAGCTCCTGGAGCTTCGCCAGCAGCTCGCCGACGTCCGGGGCAGCCTCCAGGGCAACGACAAGCTGGAGGAGATCCTCCAGGCCACGCTGAGCGACGAGGGCAAGCTGGCTCAGCTCAAGGACGAGATCGGAAGCGAGCCCGGCGAGGAGGATTCCGATGGCTGAGGCCCAGAAGGACGCCGCACAGGCGCAGGAGACCACCGAGGAAGTCGGCCTCCTCGACCAGATCGTCGAGCGGGGGCGCTTCGGGTCGGCCGAGGCCGCTCAGCAGAAGGGTCGGGGCCTCATCAAGCGCTTCGTGTCGGAAGTGCTGGAGGGCTCCATCACCGTCTCGGCCGACGTCGAGACGATGCTGAACAGCCGCATCGCCCAGATCGACGCCATCGTGTCGAAGCAGCTCCGGGAAGTCATGCACAACCCCGAGTTCCAGAAGCTCGAGGGCACCTGGCGGGGGCTGAAGTACCTGCTGGGTCAGAGCGAGACCGGGGTGATGTTGAAGCTCAAGATCTTCAACGTCTCGAAGAAGGAGCTTCTGAAGGACCTGCAGAAGGCCCCCGAGTTCGACCAGAGCGCCCTCTTCAAGAAGGTCTACGAAGAGGAGTACGGGGTGTTCGGTGGACACCCGTTCGGCGCCCTCATGGGCGACTACCACTTCGGGCGGTCGGGTCAGGACATCGAGCTGCTGCAGAAGATCTCCGAGGTGGCCGCCGCCGCCCATGCGCCGTTCATCACCGGCGCCGGCGCCGAGATGTTCAACCTCGAGGACTACACGCAGCTCGATCAGCCCCGGGATCTGGCCAAGATCTTCGACACCACCGAGTACGCGAAGTGGAAGGCGTTCCGCGACAGCGAGGACTCGCGCTACGTGGCCCTCGCCCTTCCGCGCATGCTCCTCCGCGAGCCCTACGGCAGCAGCACCGTGCCGGTGGAGGCCTTCAACTACGAGGAAGAGGTCGACGGTACGCATCACGGCCAGTACCTGTGGGGCAACGCCGCCTGGGCCCTGGGAGCCCGGGTCACGCAGGCGTTCTCCATGTACGGGTGGTGCGCCACCATCCGCGGCGTGGAGAGCGGTGGTCTGGTGGAAGGCCTCCCGGTCCACAACTTCAAGACCGGGGCCGGCGACATCGCCATGAAGTGCCCCACCGAGACCCAGATTTCCGACCGCCGGGAGAAGGAGCTCGCCGACCTGGGCTTTGCGCCCCTGGTGCACTGCAAGGGCACACCCAACGCGGCCTTCTTCAGCGTGCAGTCGGCCCAGAAGCCCAAGCTGTACGATTCCGACGCCGCGTCGGCCAACGCCCGGCTCTCGGCCCAGTTGCCCTACATCTTCGCCGTGTCGCGGTTCGCTCACTACCTCAAGGTGATGATGCGCGACAAGATCGGCGGGTACACGAGCCGCGGGGAGATCGAGTCGTTCCTGAACCAGTGGATTTCGAACTACGTGGTGTCCAACGACGACGCCGCCTTCTCGGTGAAGGCGGAACGCCCCCTGCGGGAGGCCCGCGTCGACGTGGTCGAGATTCCCGGCAAGCCCGGCGCGTTCAGTGCCGTGGCCTACCTGCGTCCCCACTTCCAGCTCGACGAACTCAGCGTCTCCATGCGCCTGGTCGCCGAACTGCCGCAGGCCGCGGGATGACCTCGGGGCCGACGGAATCGGGCCCCCGATGAAAAAGAGGCGACGGCTTCGTCGCTTCCCGTTGTACAGCACCTGAATTCATCTCCACCACTACACTCCGGAGGACACGATGGCGTTCGATGCGTATCTCAAGCTGGAAGGACTCGAGGGCGAGTCGGAGCGGAAGGATCACGAGGGTGAGATCGAGATCTACTCCTTCTCGTTCGGTGCGGCGAACCCCGCTTCGATCTCGGGAAGCACCAAGGGTGCCGGCGTCGGCAAGGGCACGATCTCGAGCTTCAACATCATGAAGACGACCGACACGACCAGCCCGGTCATGTTCCAGAACTGCATGCAGGGCAAGCACTGGCCCACGGCCACGGTGACCCTCAACAAGTCCGGCGGAGACGCGGCCCTGCCGTTCCTCATCTTCGAGTTCAAGGAAGTCTACTGCTCGTCGCTCCAGTGGTCGGGCGGCACGGGCGGCGACGACCGTCCCATGGAGTCGGCTTCCTTCGACTTCGGGGCCGTGAAGGTCACGTACTCGCAGCAGGACGAGAAGGGCGCTGCGGCCAAGAAGCCCACCGGATCGTGGAACGTCCGGACGCAGACGAAGGACTTCTGAGCCTGTGACCACGTGACTCCCGAACAGCTCTACGAGGCAGGACGCCTCGACGACGCGATCGAGGAGTTGGGCGGACGGCTCCGGGAATCCCCGCTGGATTCCCGGAGCCGGACGTTTCTCTTCGAACTGCTCTGCTACAACGGCGATTTCGACCGGGCCGAGAAGCACCTCGATTTCCTGGCCGACCAGAGTGAAGACGCCCGCATGGGCGGCTTCTTCCTGAAGACGGCCATCCATGCCGCGCGCGAGCGGATCGAGATGTTCGAGACCGGGGCCTTTCCGGCGCTGGGCGAGCCTCCGGCCCCACCGGCGGGAACGCTGAACGGCACCCCGTTCTCCACCATCGAAGACCTGGATCCCCGCCTGGGCGCGCGCCTCGAGATCTTCGCGGCGGGTCAGTACATGTGGATCCCCTTCAAGCACATCGCCCGGCTGGCGGTGGAACAGCCCGAGAAGCTTCGGGACCGGCTGTGGTGCACCGCTCGGATTCAGACCGGCCCCGAGCTGGAAGACCTGGATCTCGGCGAGATCCTGCTGCCGGTCGTGACCCCCCTCGCCTTCCAGCACGAGGATCCCCTGGTCCGCCTGGGGCACACCACCGTCGCCGTCACGGACGACCGTGGGGAGCGGCCCGAAGGCGCCCGGATCCTCCTCGTCGACGACGAACCCGTGCACCTCCTCGACGTGCGGGAGCTGGTCATCACCTCTGCCTGACGTGGCCATGCCCGACATCGAGGCGTTCCTGGAGCCGATCTCGGAGTCGGCACCCACCGGCGAGGACATTCGCTACGACATCGTCTACGACCAGGTCCGGGAGGCCCGGGAGGCCGACCCCCTGGCCGAGCCTCCCGTGATCCCCGACTTCCGCGAAGTGCGGAAGATCGCCGAGGACGTGCTCAAGACCCGGTGCAAGCACCTCCAGATCGCGGCGTGGCTCGCCGAGGCCTGGACCCATCTGGAGGGGGTGCCGGGCATGGTGGCCGGCGTGACCCTCCAGCGCCGGCTCCTGGAGGAATTCTGGGACGGCGTGTTTCCCGAGATCGACGAAGACGACGGCGACCTGTCGTTCCGGGCGGCGCCGGTCCAGTGGGTGGCCGGTTACCTGGGGCCGAGCCTGCAGTCCGTGCCCCTGACGAACTCGGGCCTCACCATCATCGAGTTCCAGCAGGGTCGGTCGGTGGGGTACGAGGAGGACCTGGGGGGCGACTACGAGAAGACCCAGGCGCGGCAGGCCGAGATCGATCTGGGCAAGCTCCCGCCCGAGGAGTTCGACGCGGCGGTGGACTCCACCCCGAAGGCCTTCTACAAGGCCCTCATGGCCGACCTGGGCGCCGTCACCGAGGCGGTCGACGCCCTGGACACCCTGGCCGAGGAGCGGTTCCAGGAGCTGGATCCCGACGACGCCCCGAGTTTCCGGACCCTGAAGGAGGAGATCGCCGCTCTGCAGCGGGTCGTGAAACCGATCCTCGACAAGAAGCTCGAGGAGGACCCCGATCCCATCGTCGAGACCCTCGAGGACGACGCCGGAGACATGGGCGCGGTCGAGGTGGGCGAGGACGGCGGCGTGCCCATCGAGCCCGTGTCCCGTCGCGACGCCGGGATCCGGGTGGCCGCCGTGGCGCGCTTCCTGCGCCAGAACGACCCCCACGATCCCGCGGCGTACCTCATGATTCGGGGCATGCGCTGGGGCGAGCTGCGAAAGGGCGGGGCGTCGGTGGACCCCCGGCTGCTGGAGGCGCCGCCTACGGCCACCCGCACCCGGCTCAAGGGGCTCCTCCTGGACAACAAGTGGGAGGCGCTCCTGGAGAACGCCGAAGACGTCATGGCCTCGCCCTTCGGTCGCGGATGGCTCGATCTCCAGCGCTACGTCTTCACCGCGCTGGACGGCCTGGGGGCGGGCTACGATCAGGTGGAGGCGTCGCTGAAGGGGGCGCTCCGCTCCCTCCTCATCGACCTGCCGTCGCTTCCGGACCTGACCCTCATGGACGACACGCCCACGGCCAATCGCGAGACCCGGCAGTGGCTTCAGGAGGAAGGTCTCCTGGGACCCCTCACCGAGGAGGAGCAGGCCCGGATGCAGGCGGGTTCGGCCGTCTCCGTGGCGTCGGTCCGGGACGTCTCGGAGCGGGCTCGGGAGCGGGTTCGCGCGGGCCAGCCCCAGAAGGCCATCGAGCTCCTCATGCAGGCCGCCGACCAGGAGCGTAGCGAGCGGGGCCGTTCGCTCCGGCGGGCCGAGGCCGCGGGCGTCATGGTGGATCACGACCTGGCGCCGGTGGCCATGCCGATCCTCCGGGACGTCATGGCCCGCATCGAGGAGTTCCGCCTCGAGGAGTGGGAGTCCCCCGAGACCGTGGCCGTGCCCATGGCCATGTTGTACAAGTGCATCGACCGCATGGGGGGCGACGAGTCGGAGAAACAGGAGCTCTACCTGCGCGTGTGCCGCCTGGATCCCATGCAGGCGATCCTCTTCACCCAGGACGAGGGTTCGGCCGACGACGCCGTAGAGACCGACGGTGAGTTCGAGGAATCCTGATCTCGCCATCCGCCCTTCGGTCCTCGATCGGCTGATCGGGGAGGCCGGGGCGGGAGGGACGCGTTCGTACGGAACGGTGGCCATGGTGAAGGCCGCGGTGCTCCGGGACCTGGAGTGGCTGCTCAACACGCGGCGCATCTACACCGGTGTGGGCGACGGTCGACCCGAACTGGAGAAGTCCCTCTACCGATACGGCCTCATGGACGTGTCGTCGTTGGAGCGAGGCTCCACCGTGTCGGCCAATCTCCTGGCGAGGGACATCGCCGAGTCCATCCGGACCTTCGAGCCCCGCCTCTCCCAGGTAAAGGTCACGGCGGTGATGGACGACGACCCCAACTCCCGGGTCCTCCACTTCCTGGTGGAGGCCATGCTGGACGTGGAGCCCGAACCGGTGCCCATCGCCTTCGACACGCGCCTCGAAGTGGGTCGGGGACAGTTCCGGGTGGAGGACGACCATGTCTGACGAACTCCTGAACTACTACGAAGCCGAGCTCAGCTTCCTGCGTCGGTCCGGGGCCGCCTTCGCCCGGCGGTACGAGTCCGTGGCGTCGCGGCTGGGGCTCGAGGCCGCCAAGTGCGACGACCCCCACGTGGAGCGGCTCCTGGAGGGGGCGGCGTTCCTGGCGGGCCGCATCCACCGGCGGCTGGACGACGACGCCCCGGAGCTGAGCGAGGCGCTCCTCTCGGTGGCCTACCCCCAGTACGTGCGCCCCATCCCCTCCCTGGCTCTCGTGCAGATGCACCTGGACCCCGACCAGGGGAAGGTGACCTCGGGCTACACCGTGCCGGCGGGACAGGAGCTGTACTCCCGACGGGTCGACGGCGTGGCCTGCCGGTTCCGGACCGGGTACGAGACCACCCTCTGGCCGCTGACGGTGGACGAGGCGTCGTGGGTGCCGGTCCAGGGCCTGGGCTTCCGGGTCCCCCGGGGGGTGGTGGGCGGATTCCGGATCCGCCTCTCGTCGGTGGCTGAGGTGCCCCTGGGCCAGTTGGAACTCGGCACGCTGCGGTTCTTCCTCCACGGGGACGGCAGCCTGCCCTACACCGTGTACGAACTGCTGCTGGCCAGCGCCGAAGAGGTGGTCATCCGCCCCACGGGTGGGAGCGACCTGCGTCGCCCGGGACGCATCGAGCCCGTGGGGTTCGAGCCCGAACAGGGGCTGCTGCCTCACCCCCACCGCTCGTTCCTGCCGTACCGGTTTCTCCAGGAGTACTTCTCGTTCCCCGAGAAGTACCTGTTCGTGGACCTCCACGGCCTGGAGGGCGTGAGAGGGGAGGCATGGGACGGCGGGTTCGAGGTGGTGATCCCCATCCGCACCTTCGAGCGGTCGGAACGGCAGCGGACTCTGGAGCACGGGGTCACGGCCGACCTCTTCCGTCTCGGGTGCGTGCCCATCGTGAATCTCTTCCGGCACACCTCCGAGCCCGTGCTCCTGTCCCATCGGCGCATGGAGTACCCGGTGGTGGCCGATGCCCGAAACCGCTCCACCACCCGCATCTACTCGGTGGAGGCGGTGAAGGCGGCGGTGGGGGACCGGCAGATCGAGTTCGAACCGCTCCACGGGGCGCCGGCGGGTCGGCGGGAGGGCCACCGGCAACGGATCCTCTGGCACGCCCGCCGACGGAGTGCGGGCGAGGCCGGGGGCGCCGCCGACGTGGTGGTGGCCTTCGCCGACGCCGAGGCCCGCATGGTGCGGCCGGGGCTCGACAGCGTCTCGGCCGATCTGGTGTGCTACAACGGCACGCTCCCGGCGCGTCTGCCCTTCGGCGACGAGCGGGGCGACTTCGAGATGGCGGGCAGCGGGCCGTGGGAACGCATCGTCACGGTGGTGAAGCCCACCGAGCCGGTGCTGGCCCCCCTGGGGCGTCGCCAGATGTGGCGTCTCATCTCCCAGCTCGCCGTCAACTACGTGTCGCTGGTGGACCACGGGCCCGGGCCGCTCCAGGAGTTGCTTCAACTCCACAACGCCGCGTCTCGCCCCGGGAGCGACGGCCAGATCCGGGGCCTCATCGGCCTGGAGGGACGGCCGGGACACGCCCGGATCGACACCGCCCACGGCCCCACCTTCGTGCGGGGCACCCGGGTGTCGCTGACCCTCGACGAAGAGGCCTTCACGGGCGGCGGCGCCTACCTCTTCGCCAGTGTGGTGGAGCGATTCCTGGGCCTGTCGGTGACGGTCAACAGCTTCGCCCAGGTCACGGCCCACACGAGCCAGCGCCGGGTGCCGTTGGGGCGGTGGCCCGCCCGATCGGGACGGAAGGTGCTGCTGTGAGTCGCGACGAACTGCTCCGCGTCCTGGAGGAGCATGCGGCGGGAATGGACCTGCTTCAGGCCGTGCGCCTGCTCGAGGCCCTGCACCCCGAGCGCACCCGGGTCGGAGAGTGGTCCGAGCCCGAGTCGGAGGTCGTCCACTTCTCGGTTCGCCCGTCCATCGCGTTCCCTCCCGGCGACGTGCATGTCCACGAGGCGGACGAGGGGCATCCCGATCGCCTCGTGGTCAACCTCTTCGGGTTGATCGGGCCCGACGGCGTTCTGCCCCACGTCTACACCCAGTTGGTGGCGGACCAGCTCCGGAAGGGCAACCCGGCGCTCCGGGACTTCCTGGACATCTTCCAGCACCGATTTCTGTCGCTGCTGGTCCGCACCCTTCGGAAGACCACGCCGGCGCTGGCCCGGGAGGCCGGAGGCCCCGACGCCGATCGCCTCCGCAACCACCTGCTGGACTTCGCCGGCCTCGTGGCGGAATGGGGCGATCACGGGGGCATGTCGCCCGACGACATCGCCCCCTTCGCGGCCCTTCCGGGCCCTCAGCGCAGGAGCACCTTCGCCCTGGAACTCCTGGTGGAGGGACGGTTCGGGGTACCCGTGGAAGTGGAGCCTTTCGTGGGCGCATGGGTGCGGCTCTCCGAGGAGGACCTCTGCGATCTGGGCTCCGACATGGATTCGACGCGACTCGGGCAGGGGGCGGTGGTGGGGGACGAGTTCTGGGATCCCCATGCTCGGGTGCGCATTCGCCTGGGACCTCTGGACCGGGCCACCTTCGATTCCTTCCTCCCGGGAGGAGTCCACCATGAAAAACTCCGGGACCTCTGTCGCTTCTTCGTACACGACCAGTTCGTGGTGGAAGCGTGTCTGGTCCTGGAGAAGAACGACGTGCCCGATTGCGTCGTGTCGGACGAGCGGGACGGCCCCAGCCTGGGGTGGTCCACGTGGCTTCGGACCCGGCCGATGGAACGGGATCCGGACGAGACCCTTCTCACCCTCTGAGCACACCACCGATGAACGTCGATCTCCGAGCCCTGATCGCCCGACTCAACCCCACCACACGCGGAGCGGTGGAGGCAGCCGCGGGGCTGTGCCTCTCCCGGACCCACTACGACGTGGAGGTGGAGCACTACCTCCTGAAGCTCCTGGATCATCCCGAAGGCGACTTCCTGGCGATCCTGAAGCGGTTCGAGGTGGACCGTTCGGCGCTGGCCAAGCAGCTCACGGCGGCCCTGGACCGGCTCAAGACCGGAAACGCCCGGACGCCGTCGCTGAGTCCCGGGCTCGTGCGCATGCTCACCGACGCCTGGACCCTGGGTTCGCTGGACCACGGCGCCGGTCAGGTGCGGTCGGGACATTCGATCCTGGCCATGGTCCTGGACGCCGACCTCCGGCGGCAGGTCACCGAGGCGGCCCGGGCCCTGGAGCGGATCCACCCCGAGGCCCTTCGCAACGAGTTCGCCTCCATCGTGGAGGGCACGTCGGAGGACGTGCATGCGCCCCTGGCCACCGGCGGCGGCGCCGCCGCGGGCCCGGGTCGACCGGCGGCCGGGGGTCCCACACCCAACCTGGACCAGTTCACGGTCAACCTGACCCAGCGTGCGAAGGACGGTCATCTCGACCCCGTCCTGGGGCGGGACATGGAGATCCGGCAGGTCGTGGACATCCTGACCCGGAAGCGCCAGAACAACCCGATCCTCGTGGGTGAGGCCGGGGTGGGGAAGACGGCGGTGGTGGAGGGCTTCGCCATGCGGATTGCCGAGGGCGACGTGCCCCCGCCGCTCCGCAACGTGACGATCCGGAGCCTGGATCTGGCCCTGCTCCAGGCCGGCGCGGGGGTGAAGGGCGAGTTCGAGAACCGCCTCAAGGGCCTCATCGAAGAGGTGAAGGGATCGGAGACGCCCATCATCCTCTTCATCGACGAAGCCCACACCATGATCGGAGCCGGCGGTACGGCGGGGCAGGGAGACGCAGCCAACCTCCTGAAGCCGGCCCTGGCCCGGGGCGAGTTGCGGACCCTCGCCGCCACCACCTGGTCGGAGTACAAGAAGTACTTCGAGAAGGACCCGGCCCTGGCCCGGCGCTTCCAGCTCATCAAGGTGGAGGAGCCCTCGGAGGACCAGTGCCTGGTCATGATGCGGGGCATCGTGCCGCACCTGGAGCGACACCACAGCGTTCGGATCCTCGATCGGGGACTCGACGCCGCCGTCCGGCTCTCCAACCGCTACCTCCCGGACCGCCAGTTGCCCGACAAGGCCGTGAGCGTCCTGGACACGGCCTGCGCCCGGCTCTCCCTGAGCCAGAACGCCACGCCGGCCTCCATCGAGGACGCCGAGCGGCGCCTGGCCGATCTCCAGGTCCAGGAGCGGGTGCTCCGCCGCGAGGAGGCCACGGGGGGGGACCACGGCGAGCGCCTCGCCGCCATCGCCGAAGAGACCGCCGCGGTCACCGAGCGACTCCAGGGTCTGCGCGCCCGGTGGGAGAAGGAGATGGAGCTGGTGGGCCGGATCCGGTCGGTTCGGGAGGAACTGGAAGGGCGGATCGACGGCGGTGGCGTTCGGACGGCCAGCAAGCCCGAGGGCGAGGGGGCGGCGGCCGAGGAAGCCGCGGCCGAGGGCGACGAGGGCGCGTCGGAGACGCCCCTGGCCGCCGACGACGCCTATCGGGGCGAGATCGCCGAGCTGTCCGACGACGATCTGCGCGAGCGCCTCAAGGCCCTCATGGACGAACTCGAGGCAGTGCAGGGCGAGGACGGGCTGGTGCCCGTGTTCGTCGACGCCGAGCTGGTGGGCCGGGTGATCTCCGGCTGGACCGGGATCCCCGTGGGCAAGATGATGCGCGACCAGATCACCATGGCCCTGGAACTCGAAGCGCGCCTCGGGGAGCGGATCATCGGGCAGGACCACGCCCTGGAGGTCATCAGCCAGCGCATCCGCACGTCCCGGGCGGGCATCGACGACCCCCAGAAGCCCGTGGGCGTGTTCCTCCTCGTGGGACCCAGCGGCGTTGGAAAGACCGAGACGGCCCTGAGTCTGTCCGATCTCATGTTCGGCGGTGAGGAGAACGTCATCACCATCAACATGTCGGAGTTCCAGGAAGCCCACACGGTCTCGACCCTGAAGGGTTCGCCTCCGGGTTACGTGGGCTACGGCGAGGGCGGCGTCCTCACCGAGGCCGTGCGCCGACGCCCCTACTCGGTGGTGCTGCTCGACGAGATCGAGAAGGCCCACCCCGACGTGCTGGAGCTCTTCTTCCAGGTCTTCGACAAGGGCCGCATGGAAGACGGCGAAGGGCGGCTCATCGACTTCAAGAACACCATCATCGTGCTCACCAGCAACGCGGGCACGGACACCCTCATGAAGCTCACGGCCGATCCGGAGACCATGCCCGGACCGCAGGGGCTCGTGAAGGCCCTCAAGCCCGAACTCGACAAGACCTTCCAGCCGGCCTTCCTGGGCCGCACGGTCATCATTCCCTACTTCCCCCTCCGCGACGCGGCGCTGCGCACCATCATCGGTCTGAAGATGAACAAGGTGCGCCGCCGTCTGCAGGATGCCCACGGTGTGGGACTGGTGGTGGACGAGCCGGTCATGGACGCCATCGCCGACCGGTGCACCGAGGTCGAGAGCGGAGCGCGCAACATCGACAACATTCTCACCAACACGGTCATGCCCGACGTGTCGCGCCTGATCCTGAACTGGCTCATGGACGAGTCCCGTCCCGGCGCCATCCAGGTGTCGGTGGGCGACGGCGGGCGGTTCGAATACGCCGGCGTAGACGCCGAGAGCTGATCCACCCGGAGGTCCGACGATGAACTATTCCCAGAAGGCTCGGCCCATGCGGGTCGACACGCCCCTCCCCGAGGACACGTTGCTCCTCGAGGCCTTCGAGGCCGAAGAGGGTCTGTCGCGGCCGTACCTCTACACGTTGGACCTCCTCTCCGAGGACCCCGAGGTGGATCCCGCCGAGCTTCTCCGGAAGCCGGCGCTGGTGTCCATCGCCGCCGAGCCCGAGCAGGATCCGTTCCTCACCCACGGGCTGATCCGCTCGTTCGTGCAGCTCGACATGGCCGAAGGCCTGGCTCGATACCGGGCCGAGGTGGTGCCGGCGTTCTGGTTCCTGACCCAGACGGTGGACTGCAAGATCTTCCAGAACATGACGGTCCTGGAGATCGTGGCCGACGTGCTGGAAAACGCGGGGTCCGTCGGCGCCGTGAAGCACCTGAACCGGTGCAGCCGGAGTTATCCCAAGCGGGAGTTCTGCGTCCAGTATCGGGAGAGCGCCTTCAACTTCGTCTCCCGGCTGCTGGAAGACGAAGGCATCTTCTACTGGTTCGAACACACGGAGAGCGACCACACCCTCGTCCTGGCCGACGGCCACACCACCTTCAAGCCCCTGCCCCAGTACGACGCCCTGCGAATGGACCCCAAGGGGGCTCCGGGAGAACAGGTGGTGCGTTCGTTCGTGCACGAGCACGGCGTGGGGAGCTACGAGGTGATGCTCCTGGACTACGACCCCCTCCAGCCTTCGCTGAAGCTCGACGGCACCGAGCGGGGAAGCGACGTCCAGATCGATCCGGTGTTCGACTATCCGGGGCTCTTCACCGTCAAGAACGACGGGGAATACCTGGCCCGGGTCGAGTTGGAACGGAGGGAGAAGGGGCGTCACAAGGTCACGGGCACGTCGTCGGTCCGGGGACTCCGGTCGGGCTTCGTGGTGGAGACGGAGGGGCACGTCCGGAGTTCGTCGAACCGGAGCTACTACCTCGATCGCATTCGGCACAGCGCCCACAGCGGGGCCTTTCGGGCGTGGAACGAGGCGGGGTTCCACTACAGCAACGAGTTCACGGCCTTTCCCGACGACCTTCCCTTCCGGGCGGATCGGGCGGCCCGGCGTCCCATCGTCCGGGGCACCCAGACCGCCATGGTGGTGGGGAAGAAGGGCGAGGAGGTCTGGGTCGACGAGCACGGGCGGGTGAAGGTCCAGTTCCATTGGGACAAGTACGGCAAACACGACGAGAACAGCTCGTGCTGGATCCGGGTGGCCACCCAGACCGCCGGGAAGAACTGGGGGCACATCGAGATTCCCCGCATCGGCCACGAGGTGATCGTGGACTTCCTGGAGGGCAACCCCGACCGGCCCATCATCGTGGGGAGCGTGTACAACGCCGAGGCCAAGCCCCCCTACCCTCTGCCCGAGAAGGGGGTCGTGTCGGGGATCAAGACCCGGAGTTCGAAGGGTGGCGGCGGCTACAACGAGCTCATCATGGATGACGAGAAGGACAAGGAACTCATCCGGATGCACGCCCAACGCAATCACCAGGAGAAGGTGCTGCGGGACGAGAGCCGCTGGATCGGCCAGCACCAGGTCGAGCTCATCAAGGGGTCACGGGGAGCCCAGATCGAGGGCGAGTCCAAGATCTCCATGGACGAGACCAAGGAACTGGGCGACGTGAAGACCGACGGGAAGTGGGACAAGCCCGTGGGCGACGTCCTGGTGGTGGACTCCAACCGTTTCGTCCACGTGAAGAAGGAGCAGGACGTGGAGGCCGACAAGGGCCATTCCCTGACCGTGCTTCAGGGCGACATCGTCGAGACGGCCAAGCAGGGCGACATCACCACCGAGGCCAAGATGGGCGACATCACCACCGTGGCGAAGATGGGTGACATCACCATCAAGGCGAGCCTCGGCGAGATCACCATCGAAGCCATGAAGAAGATCACCCTCAAGTGCGGTGTGTCGAAGCTGGTGATGGAGCCGACCTCCATCAAACTCTCGGGCGTCCAGGCCGAGATGAAGGGGCAGGCCACCGCCGAGGTCTCGGCGGCCGCCATGACCACCGTGAAGGGGTCGGCCATGGTGCAGGTGCAGGGCGGAATCGTGAAGATCAACTGACGCGGAGGCAGCCATGTCGACCCACACGCCATCCGACGAGCGCCCCGACGCCACCGCCCTGGCCGCCGATCTGGCCCAACGGGCCGAAGTGGAGGCCGAGGCCCTGGTCCTGCTCCGGGACGGAGAGGGCCCGAAGGAGTTCTTCCAGCGCCTGGTGGAGGCGGGGCACTCCCAGGACGCCGTGCGCTTTCTCGCCCACAATCTCCCGCCCCACGCGGCGGTGTGGTGGGGGTGGGGATGTGCGCTCCAGTCGGCCGGCGAGCCCGTGCCCGACGCCCGGAAGCCCTGCATCGAGGCCACCCGGGCCTGGCTGTCCGAGCCCTCCGAGGCGCGGCGGGTGGAAGCGGGAGACGTGGCCCATGCGGTGAAGAAGCCCGACGCCACCACCCTGGCCGCCCTGGCCGCATTCATGACCGCCGGTCCGCCGCCGGGCCCGGGCCAGCCCCCCTCGCCGGCCCCTCCCGACGTGGCGGCCAAGCTCGCCGCGGGGGCCGTGACCCTGGCCGCCGTGGACGAAGATCCCGAGGCCATGGAGGGTCACCTCTCCCGGTATCTGAACCAGGGGCTCGAGGTCGCCCGCAAGGCCGGGATCTGGGGGGAGGCCGACCCCGACGCCTCGGGGTAGGCGTCTCGTGCGGGAGTTCCTGAAGCTGGCGCCCTTCCGCAATGCGGTGCTGATCCGAGGGGCCGTGGTGTGGGTGGGGGTGCGGATCTTCGCCGGTGCCGGCGGGGTGGCCGACGCCAACGTACTTCAGGAGGCCTTCATCCTCCTGGTGGTGGGCGGCCTCGTCCTGGGGGACGCCCGGCGCCGCAACGAAGACCTCTTCCTGGCCAACCTGGGCATTCCCCGGTGGCCGGTGGGGGTGCTGGGGGCCCTGGGCGCCCTCCCCCTGGAACTGCTGGCGCCGTGACCGTCGACCCCGTGCACCGGGAGGGGCCCGCCGCGGAGGCGCCGGTCCTGGAGGTGGACGGGGTGGGGAAGGCGTTCGGACGCCGGGACGTGCTCCGCGCCGCCGGGCTCCGGGTGCGGCCCGGGCGAATCACCGCGCTGCTGGGCCGGAACGGGGTCGGCAAGTCCACCCTCTTCCGCATCGTGGTGGGGCGGGTGCGGGCCGACTACGGCCGGGTGTTGTTCCGAGGGCGTTACCGCCCCCGCCCGGCCCTGTCCCGGCTGTCCCGGGAGGGCCTCATGTACCTGGCCCAGGAATCGGCCCTCACGCCCCACTTCACCCTGGGGCAGCACCTCGACGCGTTCGCCCGCCGGTGGGGCGGTGGAGAACGGATTCCCGGGCTCCTGGCCGACCTGCGCCTGGACGCCCACCGGGAATCCCGGCCCCGGAAGCTCTCGGGCGGCGAACGCCAGCGGGCCTCATTGGCCCTGGCCCTGTTGCGCCGGCCCGTCTGCCTCCTGGCCGACGAACCCTTTGCCGGGGTGGCACCCGGCGACCGGCCCGCCGTGGGGGGCGCCCTCCGCCGCCTGGCCGAAGAGGGGTGCGGCCTGGCGGTGTCGGGCCACGACGTGGACGACCTCCTGGCGGTGGCCCACGACGTGGTGTGGATGACCGGGGGCACCACCCACCAACTGGGCCCCCCGGAGAAAGCGGTGAAGCACCACGGCTTCCGGCGGGACTACCTGGGGCCCAACCGGGGGAAGTAGGCGCCCCGGCTCAGTCGTCGGTGGGGGTGGCCCGGATGCGCTCGGCCTCCATGGCCGTGCCCAGGAACTCCCACACGTCGGGGCGCATGTGGATGCCCCGATCGGTCAGGGGGCGGGCCCCTTCGGACTCGTACATGGCCTGGAGCGACCGCTCGATGCCCGGATCGTCGCCGGTGAACTCGGAAATGAGCCCCCGGGCCTGGCGCGCCAGGGCCACCACCCGGGGATGGGTGGGCGGCAGTTCGGCGTCCACCGCCTCCCCGAGCTGGTCGAAGATCTCTATCCACTGGGCCTGAACCTCGGCCAGGCGTCCCAGCCCCATGTCGTCGGCCCGTTCCGCCAGCGTTTCGAGCTGCTCGGAGGTGTAGAAGCGCTCGAAGGTCAGGGTCTCGTGGATCGTGACCAGCCACTCGTCGACGTCCACGTCGGTGTCGTCGAGGCGCTTCCGGATGCGCCGCAGCCGGTCCCGCTGCTCCATGGCGGTGAGGATCTCCTCGTCCAGGTGATCGAGGTGGGCGTCCAGCACCACCGGGAGGGGAGGGTCGTCGTTTTCGAGGCAGCGGGCGATGTCGTCGAGGGAGAGTCCGAGCCTCCGGAGAGAGGCCACATGCTGCAGCTTCCGGACCTCGGCGGGACCGTAGAGCCGGTATCCGGCCGGGGTGCGGGCCGCGGGACGCAGAAGCCCGATCTGGTCGTAGTGATGGAGCGTCCGAACCGTGAGCCCGGTCCGTTCCGCCAGTTCCCCCACGGTGAGATGGTCGGCCGCCATGTCAGAGATCCGTCACCCAGGCCGTCAGGACCAGGTCCGGGTCCTCCTGACGCCGCCGCTCGGAGGCGAGGAAGTCGTAGTACCCGCACCGGCCCGAGCCCGGATACTCGCGGCAGGCCGCGGGCCGGTGCTCGTAGATGGTGCACCGGCGGGTCTCGGAGTCCAGGAACCGGCAGCTCGTATCGAAGATGGGGTCGTCCTTGTGGCGGAGTACCTGTTCACCTTCCTCGCCCCCCTTCTTGGTGAACCGCCGCCGGGCCTGGGCCGGCGTGAGTTCGAACCGCCGGGCCAGGCGCTCGATGTCGGCGTCGGTGACGGGAATGCGCGGGTAGGTACAGCAGTACCCGGGGCACTTCAGGCAGTTGTACTGGGCGCGGGGCGTGCTCATCCCTTCAAGATGCCCTGCGGCGGACCCGTCCGACAGTAGCTCATCCGTCCAGGATGTCGGCCACCCCCGCCACCAGCCGGTCCACCTCGTCGGCGGTGGTGTAGATGGCCACGCCGGCCCGCACCAGGCCGTGGGGCTCGAGCCCCAGGTCCTCCACCACCGAGGTGGCGTAGAAGTCGCCGTGGGAGGTGAACACGCCGTGGTGGTCCGAGAGGTGGCGGGTGACCTGGGCCGCCGGCGTCCCGTCCACCGTGAACGCCAGGGTCGAGGTGCGGGGCGTGCCGGGGCGGGGGCCGTGGAGGGTCACGCCGTCCAGCGCCTCGAGGCCGGTCCAGAGGCGCGCCAGCAGCGTGTCGGCCCGGGCCTCCAGCGCCGCGAAGGCCGTCTCGAGGCGCTCCCGGAGGGTGCCCTCGCCGGGGCCCGCCAGGTCGGCGAGGAACTCCACGGCCGCCGCCGCCCCCACCATGGCCTCGTGGGAGAGGGTGCCCGTTTCGAACCGCTCTCCACCCGCGTCGCCGGCGCAGGGCAGCCGGGGCGGATCCAGGCGGGCGGCGGTCTCGGCCGCCACGTGGAGCACGCCCAGGTGGGGGCCGTAGAACTTGTAGGGGGAGCAGGCCAGGGCGTCGCACCCCAGGGCGCGGACGTCGGGAAGGGCGTGGGGAGCCGAGTGGACCGCATCGACGAAGGTGAACGCCCCGGCCTCCCGGGCTCGGGCCACCAGGGGGGCCACGTCGGTCACGGTGCCCAGGGCGTTGGACGCCGCCCCCAGGGCCACGACCCGGGTGCGCGGACCCAGGGCGTCGTGGAACGCGTCCACGTCGAGGCGCCCGGTCGCCGGATCGAAGGGCACTTCCCGCACCACCAACTCCAGGTCCCGAGCCAGGTCCTTCCACGGGGCGACGTTGGCCTGGTGGTCGAGTCGGGTCACCACGACCTCGTCGCCGGCCCGGAGTCCCCGACCCACCGCACGGGAGAGGTGGTAGGTGAGGGTGGTCATGTTGGCCCCGAAGGCCACTTCTTCCGGGTCGCCGTTCAGGAACGCGGCCACGACCCCCCGTGCCCCCTCCAGGAGGGCGTCGGTTTCGGCGCTGGTGGCGTACTCCCAGTGGGTGTTGGCGTTGTGGCGCAGCAGGTAGCGGGTCATGGCCGCCGGCACCGCCGAGGGCACCTGGGTGCCCCCCGGTCCATCGAAGTACGCGGCGGGCCGCCCGGCCTGAAGCCGATCGAGGGCGGGAAAATGACTGCGGATCTCGGCGACGTCGGCGACGGGCACGGCGGGTCTCGGATCGAGGGGACACGGGCGACGCCGAAGTGTGAGCGAGAACCGGGGCGGGAGCAACGTGCGCACTCCGCGTGTTCCCGGGGGTAGAGACGCCGTCCCGGCTCCCGCCGGCGAACCGACCCCCCCTGCGACCCCGACCCATGACCCCATCCGACTCCCGTTCCGACATGGCCACCCTCGGCGGTGGCTGCTTCTGGTGCCTCGAGGCCGTCTACCAGGAAGTGGTGGGGGTGGACTCGGTGGTCTCGGGCTACGCCGGGGGCCACGTGTCCGATCCCGACTACCGCCAGGTCTGCACGGGCACCACGGGCCACGCCGAGGTGGTGCGCGTCACCTTCGACCCGTCGAAGGTGGAGTACGCCGATCTGCTCCGGATCTTCTTCACCATCCACGATCCCACGACGCCCGACCGCCAGGGCTACGACACGGGTCCCCAGTACCGGTCGTTCATCATGACCCACTCGCCGGAGCAGGCCGAAGCGGCCCGGACGGTGATGAGGGAAGTGACGGAGGCCGGGTGGTACGACGATCCGCTGGTGACCGAGGTGGTGGAGGACGGCCCGTTCCACCCGGCGGAGGTGGAGCACCAGAACTACTACCGCGACAATCCCAACCAGCGGTATTGCCAGGCGGTGGTGGCGCCGAAGGTGGCCAAGTGGCGGGCCACGTACGGCGCCCGCCTCCGACGCCCGTCGTGATCCGGGGGGGCGCGATCCTCGTGGCGGCGGCGCTGGTGACGGGGGACCCCGTGGCGGGCCAGGAGCCCTACACCTGGTCGGAGTTCCGGTCCGTGGAACGGGTGGAGCCCCATGGCCGCATCGCCTGGGGCGAAGGGCCCCACGCCTTCGGGGAACTGTACCGCCCCGGGGGACCCGGTCCCCACCCCGTGGTGGTGTTGATCCACGGAGGCTGCTGGAGGTCCATCGCCGACGTGTCGTACGTGAGCCGTCTCGGGCGGTCCCTGGCCGAAGCCGGCTGGGTGGTGTGGAGCCTGGAGTTCCGGCGGATCGATCAGGACGGAGGCGCCTGGCCCGGCATCCTGGAAGACGTGGCCGCCGGCGCCGACCACCTGCGGGCCCTGGCCCCGGAGTTCGATCTCGATCTGGAGCGGGTGGTGGCCGTGGGGCATTCGTCGGGGGGGCACCTGGCCCTGTGGCTGGCGGGGCGCCGGCGGCTTCCCGCCGACGCCCCGGGCGGCCCGCGGCTGCGCCGGGACGACCCGCTCCCCGTGGCCGGGGTCGTGGGGTTGGCCGCCATCGCCGACCTCGTGGACTTCCACCACCGGGGTGGGGGCGGGTGCGGGCCCGCCAGTGTGGAGTCGCTTCTCGACGCTCCCCTGGCCGAGGCGGCGACGCGCCTGTCGCTCACCTCTCCGGACGCCCTGCTCCCCCTGGGAGTCCCCCAGTTGCTGGTCACGGGTGCCCTCGACGAAACGGTTCCCGCCGACCACGGGGCCGCCTGGGTGGACGCGGCGCGGGCCGCCGGAGACGATGCCCGCTTGCTCACACCCGCCGGAGCCGGTCATTTCGAGGTGGTCGCACCGTGGACGGATCCGTACGGCAGCGTCTGGCCCGAGATCCGGGCCTTCCTCGAGACCCTTCGGTCCTCCCCTGGAGCCCCGCCGTCATGAACAGTTGGATCGGCCTCGTCGTCGCCCTCGTGGTTCCCCAGGTCGTGGGGGTCGCCGCAGGCGCCGCCACCGCCCGGAGCATCCGGGATTGGTATCCCCGCCTCACCAAGCCGGGCTTCACGCCGCCGAACTGGCTCTTCGGCCCCGCCTGGTTCGTGCTCTACATCCTCATGGGCGTGGCCTCCTGGCAGGTCTGGCGGGCGGGATTCGAGACCGAGGGCGTGTGGATCGCCCTGGTGGTGTACGGCGTCCATCTGCTCCTCAACGGCCTCTGGTCGATCCTGTTCTTCGGCGCCCGTCGGCCCGACTGGGCCCTGGCCGAGGTGGTCTTTCTCTGGGGGTCGGTGGTGGCGTCGGCCTGGCTGTTCTTCCAGGTGGACGGCGTGGCCGGGATCCTCATGCTTCCCTACGTCGCGTGGGTGACCTTCGCGGCGATCCTCAACGGCGCCATCGTGCGGCTGAATCCGGGATTCGGATCGGGCGCGTAGGGCCCTCTCCCGCCGGCGGAAAGGCTGTGGCGACCTGTTGCGCCCGTGCCGCGTTTCCATCCGGGGATCCGCGTGCTATGATGTCCACGACGTGACAACCATCACTTCGAAGGAGGGTGCGCCTATGCCCAAGCCCCCCGGCGCCCTCGTGGTGAAGTGGCGGGACCTCGCAGCATCTGGGAAGTCGTACGCGGAAATCGCTCGGCGATACACCAAGTACTCGGCGGATCAGGTGCGGCATTACTGCCTGGGGACGTCCGGCAAACACCTGCCGGGTCCGCTCCAGTCGCCCGGTCGTTGGAACGGCCGGAACGTCTGGCTCCAGGGAGAACGGTCTCCGCACGCGGAACTGACGAAGGCGCAGGCAGTGGCAGTCCTGGACGACTGGGACGAAGAGAAGGACCGTTGGGGAACCGCAGGGTCGGAATGGGCCCGGAAGTTGAGAGTCTCCCCCAGCACGATTCACATGCTCCGCCGCGGGGAGACCTGGCGGCATCTGGAGCATCCGAATCAAGGGCGGAAGCCCAAGAAGAAGAAGGGCAAGCGCGGTCGCGCGAAGTAGCCCGGACGGGGAGTGGAGGTCCGCGCCCCCGGGCCGGGCCTCCCTCCACCTCCCCCGCCGACATGACGACTTCCGCCGGGTTCACCGACGCGACGTTCTCCTTTCTCGCCGATCTGGCGGAGAACAACACCCGGGAGTGGTTCGAAGAACACCGGGATCGTTACCTGCACGATCTCATCGAGCCGTCCCAGCAGTTCATCCTGGCGGTGGGGGAGGAGCTGGATCGGCTGAGTCCGTCGCTCCGGGCCGACCCCCGGCGGGTCGGGGGCTCCATGTTCCGGATCCACCGGGACCTGCGGTTCTCCAAGGACAAGACCCCCTACAAGACCCATGCGGGGATCCAGTTCCGCCACTCGGCGGGGAAGGACGCCCACGCGCCGGGTCTCTACGTCCACGTGGAGCCGGAGAACTGCTTCGTGGGCCTCGGCGTGTGGCGCCCGGCATCGGCTCCGTTGCGGGCGATCCGGACGGCCCTCGTCGATGCCCCGGAGCGATGGCGCGCCGCGGTGGATGCCCTCTCCCAGGAAGGCTTCGCCCTGGCGGGGGACTCCTTGAAGCGCATCCCCCGGGGGTTCGACGGCGAGCACCCCCTGGCCGACGACCTGAGGCGGAAGGACTTCATCGCGGTGGCCGAGCTGGAGCGGGGGCGGGTGGTGTCTCCCGACTTCGCCCGGGACGTGGTGGACTCGGCCATGGCCGGGCAGCCCCTGCTGCACCTGGTCTGCGACGCCCTGGACGTAGCGCGGTGACGGCGGCGGGTCCGGCTCGGGCATGACCGCACGGCCCCCTCGGGAGGTGGTGCGAGTCGAGGTGGACACGGGGCTGAGCCTTCGGGCCGAGATCTGGGGCCGGGGCGCGGGCCGCGAGGCCCCCCCTCTCGTGCTGGTCCACGGGTTCATGGGATCGGCCCCGGCGTGGGGTGAACTTCCGGCCCGCCTGGCCCGGACCCGCACGGTGGTGGTTCCCGAACTGCCCGGCCACGGGGGGAGCGACCGCCCCGGCGATCCGGAGGTGTACCGGGTCCCCCGGGTGGCGGCCCTGCTGGCACGTCTCGCTTCCGCCCTGGCGCTGGACCCGGCCGACTGGCTCGGCTATTCCATGGGCGGGCGCATCGTCCTCGCCGGGGTGGCGGAAGGGCACCTGGCACCCCGGCGCGCCATCCTGGAATCGGCGTCGCCGGGGCTGGCCGACGCCGGTGACCGGGCCCGACGCCGAGCCCTGGACGAAGACCGGGCGGCCGCCCTGGAGAGGGACGGGATCGGCGCCTTCGTGGACGGGTGGCTGGAGCTGCCCCTCTTCGCCACCCAGCGCCGGCTGCCGGCCCCGGTCCGGGCCCGGGAGCGCCGCCGGCGGCTGGGCGCCGATCCGGCGGCGCTGGCGGCGTGCCTCCGGCGGGGCGGGACCGGAACCCAACCGTCCTACTGGGACTCCCTGGGGGCGGTGACCTCCCCCACGCTGCTCCTCACGGGTTCGCTGGACGAGAAGTTCGAGGCCCTGGCCCGGAGGATGGCCGAGGCCCTTCCCCGGGCCCGGAGGATCGCGGTGGCCGGCGCGGGCCACGCGGTCCACCTCGAGGATCCCCGGGCGTGGCAGGCGGCGGTGGAGGGGTTTCTGGGCCCGGCCGACTGAAGAAGGGCCCGGAACGGCCCGTAGGACATGGACGAAGTCGCACCTGGACACGGGAGACGGAATGCGCCGCCTGCTGGACCGACTGAACGCCCTCCTGGCCCTGGGGATCGTGGGCTACGCCGTGTGGGCCTGGCCCCGCCTTCCCGAGCGGATTCCGGCCCACTTCGGCCCCGACGGGGCCCCGGACCGCTGGACCGACACCACGTTGGCGTCGTGGTTCTTCCTGCCGGTGGTGGCGGTGGCGTGCTGGGCCCTGGTGCTCGGAGGGCGGGAGTGGATGGTGCGCCGACCCCGGACCATGAACCTCCCGTCGGGGCAGTCGCTGGAGGATTTCCCCGAAGAAGTCCGGCCGGCGATTCTGGAGTACATGCGCGGGTTCATGGCGCTGGTGGGGCTGGAGCTTCTCACCATCTTCGGCCTGATCGTGCTGGGGAGTCACCGTACGGCCATGGGCGGCGACGGCCAGGGCTACATCCTGGCCGTCCTCGCCCTGGCCGTCCTGTCGGGTCCGGTGCTCCTGGTGACGTTCTTCCTGGGCTTCCAGAGGGTCACTCGGAACGCAGGACCCTGACGGGGTCCACCCGGGCGGCCCGCCGGGCCGGGAGCCACGACGCCGCCGTGGCCACCAGGGCGAAGACCGCGGCGGCGCCGCCCAGGGACACCGGGTCCGCCGGCCCCACGCCCAGCAGCGCCCCGGCCAGGGCCGCCCCCGCCCCCACGGCGAGGAGGAGTCCCACCACCAGTCCCACCGACGTCAGGCGGAGACCGTCGGCCACGATGGACGCCTGGAGGCGGGCGGCGTCGGCGCCCAGGGCCAGGCGCAGTCCCATTTCCCGGGTGCGCCGCTGGACCGTGAAGGTGACCAGTCCGTAGATGCCCAGGGCGGCCAGCCCCAGGGCCACCAGCCCGAAGGCTCCCAGGAAGCCCGATCCCAGGGCCCACACGCCGGTGGATTCCAGGACGACGTCGGGCATGGCCCGGAGGGTGAGGGGGAGCTCCGGGTCCACGGCCCGGAAGAGAGCCCGCACCGGACCGGTGAGCGTGGCGGCGTCGACCCCGGCTTCGGTCCGGATGGCGAGGAACCGTCGCCGGGTGGTCGTGCCCTCGAGGATCCGGTACACGTGGGGGCGCGGGGCACCCACCACGCCGTCGAAGTAGACGTCGTCCACCACCCCCCGCACCACCGCCCGGACCGGGTCGTCGCCCGACCCGTAGACCAGGGTGCTCCCCACCGCCGTTCCCCGGGGCCAGAGGTCGTCGGCCAGGCGCCGGCTCACCACCACGCCGGGAGCGTTCCCCGCGGCCTCGGCGTCGCCCGCCTCGAAGGGTCGGCCCTCGGACACCGGGATGCCCATGGCGGCGAAGTAGCCGGGGCCCGCACGGCTCGTGTAGGCCGACGGCCGGTCTTCCACGGGCTGGTCTTCGCCGTCGGGAGTGGTGTAGCGGACCGGGACCGTCTCGTGGTTCAGGGGAATGTGACTCACCGTTCCCACCGATGCGACGCCGGGCAGGGAGGCGAGGCGCGCCGTGACGTCGTCGTAGTAGGCGGCGAGGGCGGCGGCGTCGGGGTAGGTTGCCTCGGCCGGGGTCAGGGTCGCCACCAGGAGCCCGTCGGGGTCGAAGCCCAGGTCGGTGTCCATGGCGTGGGCGAAGCTCCGCACCATGAGGCCCGTGGTGGCCACCAGGACCACGGCCAGGGTCACCTGCACCACCACCAGGGCCCGGCGGGTCCGGGACGCCCCCCGGCCCGAGCCCACGGCGCCTCCGGCGCTCCGGAGCACGCCCGCCAGCCCCCGCCGGGCCGCGTGCCAGGCCGGGGCGAGGCCGAAGGCCAGGGGGGTGGCCAGGGTGAGGAGGGTGCTGAAGAGCAGGACCGTGCGGTCCACCCCCACGTCGCCCACGCGGTAGAGGTCGGCGGGCAGGATGCCGCCCACCAGCCGCATGCCCATCACGGCCAGCCCCACCCCCAGGAGGCCGCCCAGCACGGCCAGGGTGACGCTCTCGGCCAGGAGCTGCCGGACCAGCCGACCCCGGCCCGCGCCCACGGCCGCCCGTACCGCCACCTCCCGCTCCCGGGCCTCGGCCCGGGCCAGGGTGAGGGACGCCACGTTGACGCAGGCCACCAGGAGCACCAGCGCCACCGCCGCGATGAGGATCCAGAAGCCGGGGCGCAGGATGGCCCACGCGAAGTTGAGAGCCTCCCGGAGGGGCTTCACCGAGAGGGTCTCGTACGACCCGTCGGTCTCGGGATACGCCGCCGCCAGGTCGGCCTGGATGGCGCTGATCTCCGCCCGGGCCGCCTCGGGCGTCCATCCGTCGGCGAGGCGTCCCACGGCCAGGCTGTTCTGGAAGCTGCGGTCCGCCGCCCGGGGGTCGCCCCGGAAGGGCAGCCAGAGGTCGATGGCGTTGAAGGGGAAGTTGAAGTCGGGAGGCATGACGCCCACCACCGTGTGGGGGGTGCCGTCCAGTCGGACCACCGACCCCACGGCGTCGGGGTCGGCTCCGAGGCGCCGCGTCCAGAGACCGTGGGAGATCACCACCACGTCGGCTGCGCCGTCGGCCGCGTCGGCGGGCCCCAGGGTGCGCCCCCGGGCGGCGTCCATGCCCAGCAGGCCGAAGAGGTCGGCGCTCATGTGGGCCGACGAGGCCCGGACCGCGCCCTCGTCGCCGGTGAGATTGGCCGAGCCGTAGACGTAGTACTCCAGGTCGTCGAAGGCCCGGGTGCGGTCCTCCAGGTCGGCGATCTGGGCCGGAGAGAACCGCCCCAGGTCCCACCCTTCGAGGCGGTCCACGCCGCCCACGGCCACCAGTTCACGGGGCTCGTGGTACGGAAGGGCCCGGACCAGGTAGGGGTTCATGAGGCTGAACACCAGCGTGTTCAGGGCGATGCCCACCGCCAGGGTGGCCACCACCACACCGGCGTAGGTGGGCGCCCGGCGCAGGGTGCGCAGGGCGTAGCGAACGTCCTGGGCGAGCTCGTCCATTCGTCGTCCTCTCCTCTTCCCGGCCCGTGCCCGGGCGTGTTCGTCGGTGCAGACGGCCCGGGTGACCTCCAGGTCGCCGAAGCGGCGCTCCGCTTCGGCTCGGGCCTCGGTTTCGGTCCATCCGTCCCGGGTCAGTTCCTCGACGCAGCGGTCCAGGTGGTAGGCGAGTTCCTCGTCCACCTCGGCCCGGGCGTCGCTCCGGTTCCCGGCCTCGCGGCGAAAGGTCCGGCGGTGCGGCTCCTTCACGGCGACCCCCCGGCGCCCACGTCCGGGTCGGGGGCCAGGATCCGGAGCACGCCATCGACGTAGCGGCGGAAGTCCCGCTCCTCCACCGCGAGGCGGCGCTGCCCCTTGGCGGTCAGTCGGTAGAAGCGGGCCCGCCGGTTGTTGTCCGAACGTCCCCACTCGCCCTCGATGAGGCCCTGGCGGGCCATGCGATGCAGGGCCTGGTAGAGGGCGGCGTCCTGGACCTCCACCACTCCGTCGGAGCGGTCCAGGAGCCGACGGGAGAGGGCGAATCCGTGGAGCGGCTCGTCGGCCAGGGTCCGGAGGATCACCAGTTCCACCGTGCCGGGGAGCACCGTGCGTTCCTGCTTGGGCGACATCTCATCTCACTTGGTGAGGGGAGCGGGACGTGCACTCCTACGCACGGCGGCCTCCGGGGGTTTCGTCGTGTATTCCGCAGTGGGGGGGGTGGCGTCCGGGCGGGGCCCGGGAATACTCTTTCATCATGCCTCATCAGCCTCCCCTCCCCGTGTGGGGCACCCCGTGACCGACGACGTCCGGCCCCTGGAGATCCTGGTGGTCGACGACCAGCCCGAGGTCGTCGACGTGATCCGCCAGGGCCTGGAGCAGGAAGGCTACCGGGTGTCGTCGGCGGGTACCGGCGAGAAGGGCCTGGAGATGGCGTCGGCCGGGTCGTTCGACGTGGTGATCCTCGACGTGATCCTGCCGGGCATCGACGGCTTCGAAGTGGCTCGCGAGCTGCGGGACCGGGGCATCACCACCCCGATCCTCATGCTCACCCAGAAGGACACCGAAGAGGACGTCATCCACGGGCTGGAGGAAGGCGCCGACGCCTACCTCCCCAAGCCGTTCCGCATCGGCGAACTCCAGGCCCACCTCCGGGCCCTGAAGCGTCGGGTGGGCATGGAGGCGAACACGGTCCTGGCCTTCCAGGACCTGGAGCTCGATCGGGTGAAGCGGGAGGTGCGCCGCGGCGGACGCGACGTGCCCCTCACCAACATCGAGCTCAAGCTCCTGGAGACCCTCATGCTCCGGCCCGGCCGGACGTTCTCCAAGGAGGAGCTGCTGCGGCTCGTGTGGGGCCTCACTTTCGACCCGGGGACCGGGGTGGTGAACGTCCACCTGGGCAACCTCCGGGGGAAGCTCGAGGCCGGTGGGGAGGCCCGGGTGATCCAGACCGTCCGAGGACGGGGCTACCGTCTGGCCGAAGCCGACCATTGAGTCCGCAGGACGCCGCCCCCGGGGGGATCCGCATCGGGGTCGTCAGCGACACCCACGGGCTCCTGCGCCCCGAGGTCGTCCCCCTCCTCCAGGGCTGCGCCCTGATCCTCCACGCCGGCGACGTGGGGGACCCGGCGATCCTGGAGACCCTGGCCCAGGTGGCGCCGGTGCGGGCCGTGCGGGGAAACGTCGACGGCGGCGCTCTCGCGGCCCTTCCCCTCACCGACGCCGTGGAGGTGGCGGGGCACGTCGTCTACATGGTCCACATTCCCGAGGACCTGGACGTCGATCCCCGGGCCGCCGGCGTCTCGGTGGTGATCCACGGCCACACCCATCGCCCCCGCAACGAGCGCATGGACGGGGTGCTCTTCCTCAACCCCGGCAGCGCCGGGCCTCGCCGTTTCTCCCTGCCCGTGACCCTGGCCATTCTCCACCTGGGGCCCGACGGCGCCGAGGCGGAGTTCGTGGACCTGGCGCCCGGCCCGTAACCCTCCTTCCTCGGCCCTTCCGTGCCCGACTCCTTCCCCGTCCGGCGTCTCCAGACGCTGCTCCACGACGAAATTCCCCTGGCCCGGGAGATGGGGGCCGAGGTCGTGTCGTGGACCGACCAGGGGCTGGCCATCGTGGCGCCCCTGGGCCCCAACACCAACCACCACGGCACCTTCTTCGGCGGATCGGCCTCGGCCCTGGGCATCCTGGCCGGGTGGAGCCTGGTGCACCTCCTGGTGCTGGAGGCGGGCCTGGAAGCCGACATCGTGATCCAGCGGGTGGCGGTGCGGTATTCCTCGCCGGCCCCGGGTCCCATGGTCGCCCGGGCCCTTCCCCCCGATCCGTTGGCCTGGCGGCGGTTCGCCTCCGGATATCGCCGCAACGGACTGGCCCGGCTCCGGGTGCGGGTGCAGTTGATCTGCGAGGATCGGGTGGTGGCCACCCTCGACGCCGCGTACGCCGCCGTCGGTCCGGAGTCCCCTTGACATCTTAGGGGATTGTCGGGAGTTTCCCCATGACATCTTATGGGACTCCCTCGAGCCGACGTGGCCGCCATGACGCGCATGGACCTTCTCCAGGGGACGCTCGACGTCCTCGTCCTCCGGACCCTCACCGGAGGCCCCCGCCACGGGTACGACATCGCCCGGGCCATCAAGCGGCTGTCGGAGGACGTGCTCCAGGTGGAGGAGGGGGCGCTCTACCCCGCGCTCCATCGCCTCCGGGCCAAGGGGTGGGTGGAGTCGGAGTGGGGCCGGTCCGAGAAGAACCGCCGCGCCAAGTTCTACGAACTCACGCCGGCGGGGCGGGAGGCCCTGGCGGCGGAGGCGCTCCAGTGGGACCGCTACTCCCAGGCGGTGGGGCGGGTCCTGGCCGACGCCCCCCGGGAGGGGGCGTGAGCCGGGGGCGCCTCGACCGTCTGCGGGCCATCTTCGGGCGGGAGCGGGTGGAGCAGGACGTGGACGAGGAGTTCGCCGCCCACATCGAGCACCGCATCGACGACCTCACCGAGGCCGGGGTGGACCCGGAGGAGGCCCGAGCCCGGGCCGAGGCCGAGTTCGGCGACCGGGCGAGGCTCCGCCGGGCCACGGTCCAGGCGGGGTCGACGGCGGGTCCCCGAGGGACGCGGGGCCCCGGGGGGAGCGTGCGGCGGGAGGTGGAGTGGGCCCTGCGTCAGCTCCGCCGGGCCCCGGGCTTCGCCGGCGTGGCGAGCCTGACCCTCATGCTGGGGATCGGGGCGGCGGTGGCCATCGTGAGCGTGGTCCGGGCCGTCGTGCTGGATCCACTCCCCTTCTCCGAGCCCCACGACCTGGTGGCCCTGGAGATGCGCACACCGGCCGGGGATCCGTTCTCCACCGCCGAGCCGGCGTTCCTCGACTGGCGGGAACGCATGGGCACGCTGACCGACGTGGGGGCCTACGCGGGACGCACCGAAACCCTCCGCAGCCCCGGTGAGCCCCGGGCCGTGGTGCGGGGGTACGCCAACGCGGGCCTTCTCGAGATGCTGGGGGTCGAGCCGGCGGTGGGGCGTCTCTTCACCGCCGACGAAGACCGTCCCGGCGAACCGGCGCCCGTGGCCCTCCTGGGGCGGGAACTCTGGATCGAACGGTTCGGCGGCGCCCCCGACGCCGTGGGCCGCACCGTGGACATGGACGGCCGGGTCCTGGAGGTGGTGGGGGTCCTGCCCGAGGCCGTGCACGTGCTCTTCGGCGGTCCCGTGGACCTCCTCACCCCTCTGGCCGCCAGCCCCGCCATGGATCGAGGGGAGCACTACCTCGACGTGGTGGCGCGCCTCGCCCCCGGCGCGACGCTGGAGCAGGCCCGCGAGGAACTGGAGGCCGTGACGGCCTGGCAGAGCGCCACCTACGAGGAAGATCGAGGGTGGGGGGGGGCCATGAAGACGCTGGAGGTCGAACTCCTGGGGGCCGAGACCATCCGGGCCGGCTGGGTGCTCCTGGCCGCGGCCGGGCTGCTGCTGGCCATGGCCTGCGTCAACGTCTCCAACCTCCTCCTGGCCCGGGCCACGGTGCGGCGGGGCGAACTGGGACTCCGGGCGGTCCTGGGAGCGGGGCGCGGGGCCCTGGTCCGGCAGCTCGCGGTGGAGTCCGGTGTGCTGGCGGTGCTGGGGAGCGGGCTGGGCATTCTTTTCGCCACTCTGGCGCTGCCGGTGGTGCGCCGACTGGGCGACGGGCGACTCCCCCGCCTGGAGGGCGCCGAGGTGGACCTCCTGGGCGCGGCGGTGGCCTGCGGCGTGGCGGCCCTCACGGTGGGGATCTTCGGCACCGTGCCCGCCCTGAACGCGGGTCGCGGGGCCCTGGCCCGGGGGCTCCGGGGCGCGGGCCGCGACGGCGGCGCCGCCGGGGCCGGGGCCCGCCGGTTGCTGGTGGCGACCCAGGTGGCCGCCAGCGTGGTGCTCCTGGTGGGCACGGGACTGCTGTTCCGCTCGTTCATGCGGCTGAACCAGGTGGATCCGGGCTTCGAGGTCGACGGCCGGGTCGCCCTCTCGTTGGCCATGCCCGACGCGGCGTACTCGTGGCAGGAGCGGGGTCCCCTGGTGCAGGAGATCCTGCGCCTCGGGCGCGAGGTGCCCGGGGTCGAGGCGCTGGGGGCCACCTCGGTGGATCCGTTCTCGGGCTACGCCCTGGCCAACTTCGTGGCCGCCAGCGACCGCATGCCCGATCGAGCCGCCGACTTCACCCCCATCCACTGGCGGGTGGTGACCCCGGGCTTCTTCGACGCCATGGGACTCGAGGTGCGGGCCGGGCGGGCCTTCACCGACGGCGACGACGGCCGGGAGGGGTTTCCGGTGGTGGTGGGCGAGCGCCTGGCCCAACACCTCTACGGATCGCCCGCGGAGGCCCTGGGTCGCGACCTGGTGTGGGGCGACCCCGACGGGTCCCGAATCCGCATCGTGGGCGTGGTGGAGACCATGCGGGACGTGTGGCTGGATCGGGAGCCCATGTACATGGTCTACCGGCCCCACCGCCAGATCGCCTGGGCCTCCATGACCCTGGTGGCCCGGGTGCGGGCCGGCGCCGTGGGGAGTGCGGCGACGGGCCTGCGCGACGCCGTGCGGGAGGCGGCCCCGGGGGTGGCGGTCCCCGAGGTGCGGGCGCTGGAGGCCACCGTTGAGCGGGCCCTGGCCGAGCCCCGGTTCAACCTCGTGCTGCTGGCCGCCTTCGCCGCGGTGGGGTTGGCCCTGGCGGTGGTGGGGCTGTACGGACTCACGGCCTTCGAGGTGCGGGGGCGGTTCCGTGAGATCGGGATCCGCATGTCGCTGGGGGCCGAGGCGAGCTCCCTGGTGGGCGGGTTCGTGGTGCGGCGATTGGGGTTGGCCGGGGCGGGACTCGCGGTGGGACTGGCCGTTGCCTGGTACGCCGCGCGGTGGCTCGACGCCCTCCTGTTCGAGACGTCGCCCCGGGATCCCCTGACCTGGATCCTCGTGGTGCTGACCGTGACCGTCACCACCGCCGTGGCGGCGTGGATTCCGGCCCGGTGGGCGTCGCGAGTGGACCCCCGGGAGGTGTTGTCGGCCGAGTAGGTTCTCCGCCGGCCCTTGACCCTTCCCCTACGTGAGGGTCGAGGGTGGGGTATGGTCACTCTACCCCACACCCTCCGATGGCCTCTGGACGACGGCGGCGACACCCCCCTCGAGGTGTGGGTCGCCCCCCCCGTCGCCGGGGCCCTGCCCCTTCCCGAGCCCCCCTACCCGGTGCTCTGGGTCCTGGACGCCAATCTCTTCTTCGGCACCGTGGTCGAGACGACCCGGCTCATGGCCCAGCTCTTCGGGGAGCTGCCGCCCCTCATCGTGGCGGGCATCGCGTATCCCGACGTCGACGCCCGGGTGCAGGCCGAACTCCGGGCCCGGGATTTCACCCCCACCGCCGACGCCGGCTTCGAGGCCTCCGTGGGGTCCATGCCCGGCGCCGCCCCCACCCTCCCTCCGGGGGAGCGACTGGGCCGGGCCGATGCCTTCGCCGAGCGGCTCCTGGGCGCCCGGCGTCGGGTGCACGAGCGTATGGGTGGGGCGCCGGGCCGGGACATTCTGTTCGGGTCGTCCCTGGGAGGCCTCTTCGTCGTCCACCTCTTCCAGCAGCGGCCCGAGGCGTTCCAGAGCTGGATCGCCGTGAGCCCTGCCCTCTGGTGGGACGACGCGCTGGCGCTGCGGCGAGAGCGGGAACGGCGGCCCGACGCGCCGGCCCGGGAGGGGCGGGTGTTCCTCGCCGTGGGCCGGGGGGAGGAGGGCGATCACCTGCCGTTCCTGGCGCCCTGGCGCATGGTCTCCAACGTGGAGGCGCTGGCGGGAGTCCTGGCCGGTCGCCCCGAACCCGACCTTCGGGTGGCCCACGCCGTGGTGGACGGGGAAACCCACACGTCGGTGGTGCAGCCGGGGCTCACCCGCGGGCTCCGGTGGGTGTGCGGGGGGGCGGGTTAGCCGAACCGGAGGGAGCAGTCGTCCCAGGCGGTGTCGCGGTGGTCCGGATCGCCGTCCAGGAGGTCGTGGAGCATCTCGTGGGACACCGTGCGGTCGTTGGTCTCGTACCCGGCGACGATGACGATGTCGTGGGGCGGCGACCAGCGGGCCCGGGCGACGCGCCCGTCGGCCACGATGGACGAGGCCAGGAACCATCGGATGCGGCCGAAGGGGCCGGTGCGACCCGAGCAGGCTTCCACGGCTTCGTGGAGGTCGGCGTACGGGGGGAGGGGATCGAAGGGACGCCGATTCTCGATGCGCGCCTCGATGATGGGATCCCCGCAGGCCGCGAGGAGGAGGACCAGGGCCGGGCGCCGCAGACGACGCAGCCCCGGTACGGTCACCGCTCCGCGCCCCGGCGCACCAGGCGCACGCGCGCCTTGCCGAAGATCTTCCGGAGCTCGGGGAGGGTCTCGCCCAGGGGATCCACCCGCAGGCTCCGGGAGCGGAAGCGGGGCGCCCTCACGCCGTTATCCGATCCCAGGGTGAGTTCCACCGGCGCGGCGCCGGGATGGGACTGGAGCACGGCCTTCGCCCGGGCGAAGGCGTCGTCCCCCAGATTCCGTCCCGGCTCCATCTCGATCTCGAGGCTGAGCTGCCCCGAGAGGGGGAGGGCTTCCAGCGGCTCCACGCCGTCGAGGAAGATGGGGGGATCCTCTTCGTCCCGTTCCCGGCCGCTCACGGCTCCCCGGATCAGGACCACGGCGTCCACCGCCAGCGCCTCCTTGGAGGTCTGCCAGGCGTCCTTGAACCCCAGGATGGTGGCCGTGCCGTGGAAGTCCTCCACCACGATCTTGCCCCACTCCGAATTGTCGCGTTTGGAGATCTGACGGCTGATGGAGGTCACCACGCAGGCGAGTTCGATCTTCTGTCCCGCGTGCTCCTTCAGGTTGCGGGAGTTCACCCGATCGTAGGCCTGGACCACGTCCCGGAACCGGTCCAGGGGATGCCCGCTGATGAAGAAGCCCAGGGCCTCCTTCTCCCGGGCGAGACGCTCGGGCTCGGGCCAGTCCGGCACATCGGGGAGGGGCGGGGGCTGGCGGGCCAGACCCGGTCCGGCGTCGGCCCCGAAGAGGGACGCCTGGCCGGCCTCCTCCTCGGCTTTGCGGGTGAGGACCTCCTGGTACGCCGTGTCGAGGCCCGCCCGGAGCTGGGCCCGGTGCCCGAAGGCGTCCAGGGCCCCCGCGGCGATGAGCGCCTCGCAGGCCCGCTTGTTGAGGGCCCGGACGTCGATGCGCTCCAGGAAGTCGAAGAGCGACACGAACGGACCGTCCTTTCGGGCCTCCAGCACCGAGGCCACGGCGCCCGAGCCCACCCCCCGCACGGCACCGAGTCCGAAGCGGATCTGATTGCCGCCGATGGCGGTGAACTTCCACCCCGACTCGTTGACGTCGGGCGGGAGCACCTCCACGCCGTCTTCGAGCTTGGGCAGGTGGCGCGGAAGATCGCGGCATTCGGCGATGTACTTCACCACGTCGTCGGTCTTGTCCAGCACCGACGACAGCAGTCCCGCCATGAACTCGGCGGGATAGTGGGCCTTGAGCCACGCCGTGTGGTAGCTCACCAGGGAATAGGCCGCCGAGTGACTCTTGTTGAAGCCGTAGCGACCGAAGGTCTCGATCTGGTCGGCCAGGTCCCGGGCCACCCGCTCGTCCACGTCCCGGGCCACCGCCTTCTCCACGAACGTGCCGAGCTGTTCGGCGATGAGGGCGGCGTTCTTCTTGCCCACCGCCTTCCGCAGCACGTCGGCTTCGCCCAGGGAGAAGCCCGCCAGGATGTTGGCGATCCGCATCACCTGTTCCTGGTAGACGATGATGCCGTAGGTGGGCTCCAGCGACTTGGCCAGGTCCGGGTGGTCGTAGGTGACCGGCTCCTGGCCCAGCTTCCGGCGGATGTAGACGTCGGTCATGCCCGAGTCCAGGGGGCCCGGGCGGATCAGGGCGTTGGTGGCCACCAGGTCTTCGAATCGGTCGCAGCGCATGGACCGCAGCTTGTCGGTGGCCAGCGACGATTCGAACTGGAACACCCCGCTGGTGCCTCCCCGGGCCAGCATGCGGTAGACCGCCGGGTCGTCCAGGGGCACGTCGTCCATGCTCTCGTAGACCTCGCCGGTGTCGGGGTGCTTCAGCGCGCCCACCCGGTCCTTCACCATCTCCACGGCGTCGTGGATCACGGTGAGGGTCTTCAGACCCAGGAAGTCCATCTTGAGCATGCCCGCCTCTTCGAGGCAGTTCATGTCGTACTGGGTCACCACCATGCCGTCCTCGCCGCCGTTCTTGCCGGTCTGGACGCAGACGGGGACGTAGTCGTCGATGGGGCCCGGGGCGATGACCACGCCCGCGGCGTGGACCGAGGCGTGGCGCGACAGTCCCTCGAGGGTCATGGCGTAGTCGAAGAGCTGCCGGTGGCGCTCGTCGAGCTTGTAGAGGTCGCGCACCTCCTTGAGCTGCTCCACCGCCTCCTCCACGGTGAAGCTCTGGCCCGGGGCGTTGGGAATGAGCTTGGCGATGCGGTCGGTTTCGCCGGGCTCGAATCCCAGGGTGCGCCCCACGTCCCGGATCACCGCCCGGGACTTCATGGTCCCGAAGGTGATGATCTGCCCCACGGCCTCCTTGCCGTACTTCTGCCGGGTGTACTCGATCACCTCGCTCCGGCGCTCGAAGCAGAAGTCGATGTCCACATCGGGCATGGACACGCGCTCGGGGTTCAGGAACCGCTCGAAGAGGAGGTCGTGCTCCAGGGGGTCGAGGTTGGTGATCCCCAGGGCGAAGGCCACCAGCGATCCGGCGGCCGAGCCTCGACCCGGTCCCACGGGAATGCCCTGCTCCCGGGCCCAGGCGATGAAGTCCTGGACGATGAGGAAGTACCCGGCGTACCCCGTGCCCTTGATGACCCCGAGCTCGTAGTCCAGCCGCTCCCGGGCGTCGTCGGGGAGGGGGTCGCCGAAGCGCTCCTTCGCCCCTTCGAGGGAGAGGAACTCCAGATAGTCGTTTTCGTCGGCGTGGCCCGGGGGGAGGGGGAAGGCCGGCAGGTGGTACTGCTTGTCGAACGAGACGTCGACGGCGTCGGCGACGGCCAGGGTGTTTTCGAGGACGTCGGGCCGGTCGGGGAACCGCTCCGCCATCTCGGGGCCGCTCTTGAAGTAGAGCCCCCGGTCGTACTGCATGCGGTTGGGGTCGTTGCGGTCCTTGCCCAGGCCGATGCACAACAGCACGTCGTGGGCTTCGTGGTCGCCCTCCGACAGGAAGTGGGCGTCGTTGGTGGCCACCACCGGGAGCCCCAGCTCGTCGGCCAGGGTGAAGATCTTGCCGTTGAGTTCCCTCTGCCCCTCCGAGTCGTGGCCCTGGACCTCCAGGTAGTAGCGCCCGTCGAAGACGTCGGCGTACCAGGCCGCGGCCTCCCGGGCGCCGTCCCAGTCGTCGGCCATGAGGTGGCGGGCCACTTCCCCCGCCAGACACGCCGACGACACGATGAGCCCCTCGCCATACTGGCGGAGCAGCTCACGGTCCACCCGGGGCTTGTGGTAGAAGCCCTCGGTGTACCCCATGGAGGTGAGCTTCACCAGGTTCCGGTAGCCCTGCCGGTCCCGGGCCAGGAGCACCAGGTGGTAGTACGCCTTCTCGCCCTGACCCGAGCGCGAACGATCCCGGCGATCGCCGGGGGCCACGTAGGCTTCCATGCCCAGAATGGGCTTCACCCCGGCGGCCTTGGCCGCCTTCTGGAACGTCCAGGCGCCGAACATGCAGCCGTGGTCGGTGAGGGCCAGGCCGGGCATCTCGTACTCGGCGGCCCGGTGGACCAGGTCGGAGATGCGGTTCGCGCCGTCGAGGAGCGAGTACTCGGAGTGGGTGTGGAGGTGGACGAACGACACGGCGCAGACGGCGGAAGGCGAGAGGAAGGCCCTACACTCTAGACCGGGGAACCGCCGGGGCCAAATCCCGGACGGCCCGGACCGCGACGGAATGCGGGTTTCGGGCCTCTCCCCTCCGCCGCCACCGGGCGGGCCACCGGCGTCCAACACTCCGGCGCCTTTCGCTGTCGTAAGAATGGCCCTCGGGGGCCGTACCTCTCCCCGGCCATTCGCACCTCCCTCGCCCTTCTCCGGACGACCTCATGCCGCGCCTTCTGCGCACCCTCTTCCTGGCCCTCGGCACGTCCTGCGTTCTCGCGGCGATCCTGGCCCTCCCGGCCCGGGCCCAGTCCCGGACCACCTCGGCCATCCGGGGCACCGTGGTCCAGTCCAACGGGGCCCCCGTGGCCTTCGCCACGGTGTCCATCCGCCAGACCCAGACCGGAGCGGTGCGGGAGACGTCCACCACCCCCGAGGGGCGGTTCCTCCTCCAGCTCCTCCAGCCCGGAGGACCGTACGTGTTGACGGTCCAGGCCCTGGGATTCGCCGAGATCATCCGGGAGAACATCCAGTTGCAGGTGGGCGAGACGCTGACCTTCGCGTTCACCGCCAACGAGGCGGCCATCGATCTCGAGGGCATCGAGGTCAATGCGGCCCGGGGCGAGATCTTCACCCCGGACCAGGTGGGGCCCGCCACCCGTCTGGACGAGCGCACCGTGGAGGCCGTGCCCATCATGTCGCGCAACATCATGGAGCTGGCGGTGCTCTCGCCCCTGGTGAAGACCACCGAGGGCGGCGGCTTCTCCATCGCCGGGCAGAACGACCGCTACAACTCGATCCTCATCGACGGGCTCCTGAACAAGGACCTCTTCGGCCTCACCTCGGGCGGAGTGCCCGGGGCCCAGGCGGGGGCGAAGCTGATTCCCCTGGACGCGGTGGCCCAGTACGAGGTGCTGGTGGCGCCCTTCGACGTGCGCCTGTCGGGCTTCACCGGCGGCGTGATGAACGCCATCACGAAGACGGGCACCAACGACTGGCACGCCCGCTTCTTCGGGGTGAACCGCACCGAGGCCCTCATCGGCGACCTCAACCTCCCCACCGGACCCGTGGAGGCCTCGGGCGTGGAGCGGAATCTCTTCGGCGCCTCGGTGGGCGGACCGCTGATCCGGGACCGCCTCCACTTCTTCGTCTCGGGAGAGTTCGAGGAACGCAAGCAGCCCCCGGTGGGCTTCAACCTGGGCCGGGACGATCCGCTCCTGGTGCGGATCAGCAACGAGGCCGTGGGCGACGTGAGGTCCCTCTTCGACGATCGCTGGGGCGTGGACGTGGGCGATGCGGGTCCCTACTCCCTGAGCCTCGAACTGGCCAACATCTTCGGGCGCATCGACTGGAACTTCGCCAACGGCAACCGCCTCACGGTGCGCAACATCTTCGCCCACGCGCGGAACGATCAGAGCCCCAACCGGGCGGCCTTCGAACCCTACGAGCTGTCGTCCAACGCCGTCTTCCGCGAGGCCACGAACAACACCACCACGGTGCAGCTCTTCTCCCCCCTGGGAGATCGGAGCAGCAACGAGTTCAACCTCAGCATCCAGCGCTCCTCCGACGGCACCGAGGCGGCCACGGCGTGGCCCCAGGTGGAGGTGGACGTGGTCAGCAGCATCGACGGAGCGGGCTACCAGCGCCCCCTCCGGGTGGGATCCCAGTTCTTCGCCCAGGACAACGACCTCTCCCAGACCACCGTCCGCTTCACCAACTCCATCAACTGGTCCCCGGCCCGGAGCAACTACACGTTCGGCATCACCGGCGCCTACCACGACCTCCAGCACCGCTACCTGCCCGGGGCCACGGGGGACTACTACTACGCCTCGTACAACGATCTGGTGGCCAACGCGCCCCAGCGGTACCAGCGCACCGTGCTCCAGCCGGGCATGGACCCCACGGTGGGAATCCGGGTGAGCGAGTGGGGCGCCTTCGCCCAGAACCAGATCGATTCGGGGAAGGGGCTCACCATGCACTTCGGATTCCGGGCCGACGTGCCGTTCGTGCTGGATTCGCCTCCGGAGAACGCCGACATCCTGAACGAGTTCGGCCACAGCACGTCCAACGTGCCGTCGGGGCAGATCCTCTTCTCGCCCCGTTGGGGATTCAACTGGCAGAGCGGGGGTGAGCTCACCACCCAGGTGCGGGGCGGGGCGGGGATGTTCGTGGGCCAGTTGCCCTACGTCTGGCTCTCCAACGCCTTCCACAACGACGGCCTCCGTTCGGTGACCGCAGTCTGCACCGGGCGCCTCACCGACGACCCGCCCACGGGCAACACGGTGCCGGCCTTCGATCCCAACGCCCCGCCCATCACCGAATGCGCCCGGGGCGACTTCCAGAACCTGCGCACCGTCACCGTCTTCACCGAGGACTTCAAGTATCCCCAGGACCTGAAGTTCTCCGTGGGGGTGGACCAGGAGCTCTCGTCCCGGGTGAGCGGGTCGCTGGGGTTCCTCTACAACCGGGCCATCAACCAGATCGCCCTGGAGGAACTGAACCTCGACGGTCCGAGCAACACCGGGCCTCTGGACGGCTACGGCAACTTCGAGCGGAGGTACTTCGGGCGGCAGTCGGCCCGGGGCTTCGTCCCGAACCGGGAACTCCAGGGCTACGAGCAGGTGCTGCTGGCCTACAACGAGTCCGAGGACTGGGCCTTCGCCTTCACCGCCGAGATGCGGGGCAACCTCACCGATCGGCTGGCCTTCCAGACCGGGTATTCGTTCTCGAAGTCGTACGACCGCATGAGCCTCGTGTCCGCCGACATGATCTCGAACTACGGCTTCAACCCCACGAACTTCGATCCGAACCGCCCCCAGGTCATCACGTCCAACTTCGATCGGCCCCACAAGGTCGTCCTGTCGATCTACGGGTCGCCGTTCCCGGGGCTGGACGACACCCAGATGTCGATTCTCTACACCGGCCAGTCGGGGCTGCCCTTCACCTACGTGTACCGGGGCGACCTGAACGGCGACGGCTATCCGGGCCTGGGCGCCGCCTTCGACCGCACCAACGACGCGGTCTACGTGCCCGAAGTGGCCACCGAGGTGCCCGGGAGCTTCGCCATGTGGCAGCTCCTGGGGAGTGCGCTGGAGAACGACGCGTGCCTCATCGCCAACAAGGGCTCCATCATGGAGCGCAACTCCTGCCGGGCGCCGTGGCAGAACCGCCTCGACCTGCGCATGTCCCACACCCTCCGGGCCTTCGGCTCGGAGATCCGGTTCGAGGGCGACCTCATCAACGTCCTGAACCTGCTGAACCGGGACTGGGGCAACATCGACGGAATCGACCCCGTCGTCTCGCTCCTGGAGCCCGTCGGGCGGGCCGAGGGGTCGGGGGCGCTCCAGTCGGCGTGGGCCGGGGCGGTGCTGCCGTTCCGGGCCGACGACGGCACGCTCCAGGCGTCGGATCCGTGGTCCATCGTGACCCCGGATTCCCAGTGGCAGGCCCAGTTCGGCATCCGGGTGACCCTGGGGGCGGCGCGCTACCAGCGGTAGGCCGGGCGGGGTTGACCCGGCTCAGCGTCCTCCGGCGTCCGGCGGGCCTCCGCCCGGGCCCGTCGTCCGGGGCAGCTCGTCGGCGTCCACGGCCACCGACCGGCGGGCGCCCGCCGGGGTGACCACGGTTACGCCCCGGATCGAGGCGGGCACGGCCAGGCGCAGGGTACCGCTGCGACCGGCGACCTCGGACAGGTCGACCCGGTCGGGACGCACGGTGATGCCCACGTCGTCCCACGGCGCCCAGAGCTGCACCCGGTCGTCGGGAGACGCCTCGAAGCGGATCCGCACCGCGTCGCCGTCGGCCCCCAGGCCCACGGTGAGTCGGGCGCCTTCGGGGCGGAACGCGGTGGTGGCCTGGGGGGCCTGCGCCGGGGCCGGAGCCGGCGGAGCGGGCGCCTCCCGGGTCGGGGCCGGGGGGTTGGAGGCCAGAGACCGGGCGATCCACGCCCGGGCCGGTCCTACCGCCAGGGCGAGGGCGGCCACGGCGGCGGCGGCTCGGATCCAGTGCCGGGCCGGCCGGCCCGCCCCGGGGGCCGGGGCTCGCCAGGGCCGGGCGTAGGCCTCGGGGGGCGGGGCCGGGGAGTCGGCGCGCCGCAGCCACTCCCGCACCTGCCGGGCGTCGCCCTCCAGGCGCGTCCTCCGGCGGCGGCAGTCGGGACATTCGCCCAGGTGGGCCTCGACGGCGTCCGACGCCGGGGGGTCGAGATCCCCGTCGATCCAGGCCAGGAGGTCACCGTCGGTGGCGTGGGTCATGGCAGTCCTCCGTGGGGCGACTCGAGGGTGCGGGCGAGCTTGTCCAGGGCCCGGGCGACCAGGGTGCCCACCGATGCGGTGGTGGTGCCCAGGGCGTCGGCGATCTCCCGCTGCTTGAAGCCCTCCTCCCGCATGAGGAGTGCGGTGCGTTCCTTCTCCCGGAGCTGGTCCAGGGCCCCGCGCACCCGGGCCCGGATGCGGGCCCGCTCGAGCTCCCGGTCCGGGTCCGGTTCGGCCCGGGGCCCGGGCACCCCGTCGGCGTGGCGGCGCAGGAGGTCGGCCCGGCCCGCTTCGGTGCGTCGGGTGTCGCGCACCACGTTCATGGCCGTGGTGAAGAGCCAGGGACGAAGGGCCCGGGGCGGATCGTCGCGCCGGGCGTGGAGCCGCAGGAACGTCTCCTGGACCGCGTCCCGGGCCAGGACCGGATCACCGCAGCTCCGGGCCAGATAGCGGAAGAGGGGGACGTTCCAGCGACGAAAGGCGTCATCGAGGTCCATGCGGGTCAGAAGACGACACGGATGGCGAGGGCGGGAGTGGGAGACGTGAGGCCCGGAGCGATGCGATCGGCGGCGCCGGCCACGTCGCAGGCGCTGGAGATGAGTTCGGCCCCGACGCACGACGAGCCACGCAGGGCCGCCGGGTTGGAGGCTCCCAGGAGGTTTCGCACCGAGGCCGTGATCCCCCACGTGAGGGGACCGGTTCTGCGCTGCCAGTCCAGGGCCAGATCGAGGGAGGCGTAGGGCGCGCTGCGCCGGACCGAATGCTCCACCGGGCCCCCGTCCCCTTCCGCTCCGCACTCGACCTCCAGGCCGGCGCAGCCCGATGCCGGGCCCTCCACGTAGGGCCACCCCGACTCCACGGTGAGGGCCGTGGAGCCGCGCAGGGCGGCGCCGAACCGGACCTGGGCGCCGGCTTCGAACGAGTGGCGCCGGCCCGCCGGCGACGGCCAGGTGAGACCGTCCTGGCCCCGGAAGGTGGAGTGTCCCCGGGAGTAGGCCAGGTGGGCGTGGGCCCGGTCCCAGCGGCCCTCCAGGGCCATCTCCAGGCCTCGCCCCGTCTCCCGCCCCGGCGACCCGTCGGGGGAGGCCTGGGTCAGGAGTCCCTCCCGCACCGCGGAGACGCCGTCGAGGTAGAGGCCCGTCACGGTGCGCCGCCAGATCGCCACGGACACGGTCAGAGCCTCGGTGAGGCGGGCCGTGGCCGCCCCCGTGGTGGTACGGGCGTCGAGGGACGGCAGGCTGTCCCCCGCCAGGATCCAGACGTGGGCCACGGCGAGCCCCGGACCCAGCCCGGATCCCGCCACCGCCAGGGGATAGGTGTGCTGACGGCTGGTGCCGGTGGCGGCCTCCAGCGACAGGCGGGGCAGGGGGGTCCACCGGACCCGGAGCGAGGCCAGGGTGGGGCCCGCGGTTTCGGCCCGGGCGCCGGCGGCCACGTCCACGGGCCCCACCGGCATGGCCGACTCCAGCCAGACCGCCTCCCGCCGGGTCGTCAGGGCGGCGTCCTCGCCCGGCAGACGTCGCTCGCTCAGGTCGTCGCCCTGCTGGGAGAGCCGTTCCCGCACCGACTCCACGCCGGCCGACCACGCGGTTTCGCCGGGGAGGGTGCCCTCGGCGGTCACCCGCACCACGGTGTGGGTGAGGCGGGTGTCCACGGGACTCAGGAGGGCGTCGGGGTCGGGACCCAGGTGCCGGGGGCGGGGCGTGGGCACGGCCGAGGCACCGTACCCCACGTGCCCCACCATGGCCCGCACCCGGGCGTGGTCGAAGGCGCCGGTGACGGCGCCCCATCCCAGGGCGTTGCCCCACCGGCCCCGGGCCGGCGCCACCACGTCGCCCACCCGTCCCGTCAGGTGGTCGCCCTCCCAGAGGCCGCCCCCTTCCAGCGAGACGATGTCGTCGAGGCGAAGGTCGGCCCGGGCCGAGACGTCGCCGAACGCGTAGTTGACCCCGTCGTCCAGATCCCACCACGATCGGCGCCCCGTGAGGGAGAGCCCCACCCGCCCGTCGATCCAGCGGTCTTCGGCGTGGACCCGGGCGCCCAGACTCGAGAGTCCGCCGCTGCGCCGGTTCTCCCGGGCGGGGCGGGTCCGCACGTCCAGGGTGGCCGAGGCCCCCCGGGCCAGGGCCATGGGTTGGACCCCGGGGTGGAGGGTGGCCGTCTCCAGGCCCTCGCCGGCGAAGGCCGTGGTCATGCCTCCCAGGTGCATGGGGTCGAAGAGGGGAAGTCCGTCGTAGAGCACGTGGGTCATGGACCACGGCGCTCCCCGCACCCACGGCTGGGCCGCGAAGTCGCCCTGCCCGCTCACGCCGGGCAGCCGCTGGAGCGCCCGGAGCACGTCCGGCTCGCCCAGCGACCGCAGGCCGTCCAGGGACTCGGGCCGGGTGACCCGGGCATCGAGGGCCAGACCTCGCCCCTTGGGGGCCCCGAGACTCCCGGTCGCCGCCGCGCCCGTGGCGGAAAGTCCCCCGTCCAGCAGCGCCTGCCGGGAGACGTCGACCGTCACCGGTGCCAGGGCCACGGGGGCCACGGAGAGGCCCACGGACCGGCGGATCCGCCAGGCGTCGGGGAGGTCGAGCCACACTTCGCCGTCCCGGTAGCCCAGGGCCGACACCGACAGCCGCCACTCTCCGGCCGGCACGCCGGCGAAGCGGTACCGACCCCGGGCGTCGGTCTGCACCCGGCGCGGTGGGGTGGGGTCGCCGGGCTCCACGGCATCGAGGCGCACCCGTGCGCCGGGCACGGGACGGCCCGAATCGGCGTCCACCACGGCGCCGGCGATGTCGCCTTCGGGCGCGGGTTCCTGAGCCCGCACCGCTGCGGCTCCCACCCCGAGGGCGAGAATCCCGGCCCCGGCCAGGGCCCGAACGGCGCGGTTGGCGATCACAGGTACTCCTGGGCAGCGTGCGGCGGGCGGCGACATCCGACGGCTCTTCCGAAAGACGATCCAGGAGGTGGGATTCTGTCGGCCGGCAGAATTCACCCGGCCCGATCGTCTCCAGACACAGCCACCCCCGAGGCCCGTTCGGGGCCCAGGGTGGCGCAGACCGCCCGGCCCGTCAAACGCCGTCGGCGTCGTTTCCCCCCTCCACCCTCCCCGGTCGTGATCTCTCTCCCCCTCCGCCGCTTGGCGCTTCCGGTCCTGGCCCTCCTCGCCGCCTGGGCGCCCGCCGACGGCCTCCGGGCCCAGTCCCGCACCACATCGGCCGTTCGGGGCACGGTCACCACCGCGTCCGGAGCGCCCGTCTCGTTCGCCACCGTCACGGTGCGCCAGACCCGGACCGGGGCCACGCGGAGCACGGCCACCACGCCCGAGGGCCGGTTCCTGGTCCAACTCCTCCAGCCCGGCGGACCCTACACGGTGACGGTGGAGGCTCTGGGCTTCGCCGCCGTGATCCGGGAGGGCATCCAACTCCAGGTGGGCGAAGTGGTGTCGCTGGAGTTCGAGGTCCGGGAGGAGGCCCTGGAACTCGAGGGCATCGAGGTGCGGGCCGACCGGGGCGAGATCTTCACCCCCGATCAGGTGGGCCCCGCCACCCGCCTGGACGAGCGCACCGTCGAGGCCATGCCGATCCTCTCCCGGGACATCATGGAACTGGCGGTGCTCTCACCCCTGGTGAAGACCACCGAGGGCGGCGGCTTCTCCATCGCCGGGCAGAACGACCGCTACAACTCGATCCTCATCGACGGCGTCCTCAACAAGGATCTCTTCGGACAGACGGCCGGGGGGGTGCCCGGGGCCCAGGCGGGGGCGAAGCTGATTCCCCTGGATGCGGTGGCCCAGTACGAGGTGCTGGTGGCGCCCTTCGACGTGCGCCTGTCGGGCTTCACCGGCGGCGTGATGAACGCCATCACCAAGACGGGCACCAACGACTGGCACCTCCGGGCCCTGGGCGTCCACCGGGCCGAGGCCCTCATCGGCGACCTCACCCTCCCCACGGGTCCGGTGGAGGCGTCGGGGGTGGACCGGTCCCTGGTGGGCCTCTCGGTGGGCGGACCCCTGATCCGGGACCGGGCCCATTTCTTCGTTTCCGGGGAATTCGAGCGCCGCAATCAACCGCCGTCGGGCTTCAACCTCGGCCGCGACGACCCCCTGCTGGTGCGGGTCGGCTCGGAGAGCCTGACCGAGGCCACCTCGTTGCTGGAGGCGCTGGGGGTCGAGTCCGGCCGGGCCGACGCCTATCCCCTCTCCACCGATCTGGCCAACGTCTTCGCCCGCCTCGACTGGAACTTCGCCGGCGGCAGCCGCCTCATCGTCCGCAACATCTTCGCCCGGGCCCGGAACGACGAGAGCCCGAACCGAGCGGCCTTCGAACCGTACGAGCTGTCCTCCAACGCCGTGTTCCGGGAGGCCCTGAGCAACACCACCTCCCTCCAGCTCTTCACGCCCTTCGGCGACCGGGCGGCCAACGAGTTCGAGTTCACCGTGCGCCGGGGCACCGACGCCACCACGCCCGACGTGGACTGGCCCCAGATCGAAATCGACCTGGTGAGCTCCATCGACGGGGCGAGTTATCAGCGCCCGGTCCGGGTGGGGTCCCAGTTCTTCGCCCAGGACAATGATCTCTCCCAGACCAGCGTGGGGTTCACCAACAGCCTGAATCTGGTCCAGGGCGACGGGGGCGCTCTCACCCTGGGGCTGGCCGGCTCGTTCCACGACCTCCGCCACCGCTTCCTGCCCGGGGCGGTGGGGGACTACTTCTTCGCCAGCCTCCAGGACCTGCGCAACAACGCTCCCCAGCGGTATCAGCGCACCGTCCTCCAACCGGGGTTCGACCCCACGGTGGGCATCCGGGTCACCGAGTGGGGGCTCTTCGCCCAGCGGGAGGTGCGGGCGGGGAAGGGGCTCACCATGCACTTCGGACTCCGGGCCGACGTGCCCATCGTCCTCGATTCCCCCATGGAGAATCCCCACATCCTCCAGGAGTTCGGCCACAGCACGGCCAACGTGCCGTCGGGCCAGGTGCTCCTGTCTCCCCGCTGGGGCTTCAACTGGCAGAGCGAGGGCGAGCGCACCACCCAGGTCCGGGGGGGCGCGGGCCTCTTCGTGGGGCAGCTCCCCTACGTGTGGCTCTCCAACGCCTTCCACAACAACGGCCTGCGGTCCGAGACCGTGGTCTGCACCGGACGCGTCACCGACGATCCCCTCACGGGCAACACGGTGCCGCCCCTCGACCCCCTGGGAGCGCCCATCGGAACCTGCGCCGCCGGTGACTTCCAGCGGCTGCGCACCGTCACCGTGTTCGAATCGGGCTTCAAGTACCCCCAGGACCTGAAGTTTTCCGCCACCGTGGACCAGCAGCTGTCCGACGGCGTCAGCGGCTCCCTGGGTGTGCTCTACAATCGGGCCATCAACCAGATCGCCCTGGAGGAGTTGAACCTCGAGGGGGCGTCGTCGCTGGGACCCCTGGAAGGGTACGGGGGCTTCGAGCGGCGGTACTTCGGAAGTGCGGCGCCCCGGGGGTTCACCCCGAACCGGGAACTCGACGGCTACGAGCAGGTGCTCCTGGCCCGGAACGAGACCGAGGACTGGGCCTTCGCCGTCACCGCCGAACTCCGGGGCAACCTCACCGACCGACTCGCCTTCCAGTCCGGGTACTCGTTTTCGAAGTCGTACGACCGCATGAGCCTCGTGTCGGCCGACATGATCTCGAACTACGGGTTCAACCCCACCCGCTTCGACCCCAATCGCCCCCAGGTCACCACGTCGAATTTCGACCGGCCCCACAAGGTCGTCTTCTCGGTGTACGGGGCGCCCTTTCCCGGTCTCGACGACACCCAGGTGTCGCTTCTCTACACGGGGCAGTCGGGACTGCCCTACTCGTACGTCTACCGCGGAGACCTCAACGGCGACGGCTATCCGGGCCTGGGTCCCGCCTTCGACCGGAACAACGATCTGGTGTTCGTGCCCGATCCCGTCACCGACCTTCCCGCCGGGGCGGCCACCTACCAGCTCCTGGGCAGCGCCATCGACAACGAGTCCTGCCTGGCGGAGGCTCGGGGCGAGATCCTGGAACGCAACGCCTGCCGGGCGCCGTGGCAGAACCGCCTGGATCTGCGCCTCTCCCACACCCTCCGGGCCTTCGGCTCGGAGATCCGCCTCGAAGGCGACCTCATCAACGTCCTCAACCTCCTCAACGGGGACTGGGGCACGATCCAGTCCATCCGGCCGGTGGTCTCGCTCCTGGAGCCCCTGGGCCGTCTGGAGACCCGGGGCATCGGGGCGCTCCAGTCCGGGTGGGCCGGCGCCGTCCTGCCCTTCCGGAACGAAGACGGGAGCCTCCGGGCCTCGGAGCCCTGGTCGACTCTGACCCCCGATTCCCAGTGGCAGGCCCAGTTCGGCCTGCGTCTCACCCTCGGGGGCGCCGCCGGCGAGCGGTGAGGCGGGGAGCCCGCCGTGGAGCGGCGGGGTACGACGTTTGCATCACTGGACGTCCGTCCCCGCCGCCCCCCGCTTCGTCCCTGGAGTCGTCGTCATGTCGGCCACCCTTCGCACCACCTCCGCCTGGGCCTGGATTCTCGCTCTGGCCCTCGTTCTCGCCAGCGCCGTCCTGGGCTGGTCGTTCGTCGAAGGGCGCCGGGCGCCCGGCACCGTGCGGGTCGTGGGGGCCGCCACCGTGCCCTTCACCTCCGATGTGGTGAAGTGGCGCGTCCAACTGGTGCGTTCCGTGACGCCGGGAGCCGAGGCCCAGGGCTTCCAGCGGCTCCGCGACGATCGCTCCCGCATCGTGGAGCGGTTGACCTCGGCGGGGGTGGTGCCGGACGCCATCTCCCTCCAACCCATGACCACCAATCCCATCTGGGACCGGGACGGCCGGGTGTCGGGCACCCGCATCCAGCAGACCGTGCTGGTGGTGAGCACCGACCTCGACGCCGTGGAGTCCCTGGCCCTCGATCCCGGTGATCTGGTGGGGGAGGGACTCCAGCTCGAGGGCTCCACCCTGGAATACTTCTACGACCGCATGGCCGAACTGAAGCGGTCCCTGCTCCAGCAGGCCTCCGACGACGCCCGGGCCCGGGCCCGGGAGATCGCCGGCGACGGTCTGGGCGACATGATCGAGGCCCGGGCCGGCGTCTTCCAGATCCGGGAGCCCTACTCCACCGAGGTCCAGGGGTACGGGGTCTACGACACCCAGACGAGGGACAAGGAGATCACCGTGACGGTCCACGCCACCTTCGGCGTGCGGTAGACGGGGCGAGCCCGTTCCATCGTTGCGGCGGGGGGAGCCATGCCGAAGATTGGCGGCTCCTTCACTACCGTCCGGGGAGGCACCATGCGTTGGCAGTCGGGCCGTCGAAGCTCGAACATCGAAGATCGTCGGGGCCGCAAGGCGGCCGCCGGCGGTGGACTGGGTCTGCTGGTGGTGGCGCTGGTGGTGCTTCTCCTGGGGGGCGACCCCCGGGCCCTCCTCCAGATGGTGGGCGGGAGCGGCGGCGCCGTGCAGTCCGGCCCCCCTCCGGCGGAGCAGGCCGAGGCCGCCGACTTCACCTCGGCGGTGCTGGCGTCCACCGAAGACGTGTGGGGCGAGATCTTCCGGGCGTCGGGCCAGACCTATCGTGAGCCCCGGCTGATCCTCTTCTCGGGGCGCACCAGCGCCGGGGCCTGCGGCATGGGCTCGGCCGCCATGGGGCCGTTCTACTGCCCGCCGAACCAGGAGGTCTATCTCGACCTCACCTTCTTCGACGACCTGGCGGGCATGGGGGGCGCCGGCGACTTCGCCGCGGCCTACGTCATCGGCCACGAGGTCGGCCACCACGTCCAGAATCTCCTGGGCACGTCCGATCAGGTTCGGGGCATGCAGCAGGGTCGGTCCCAGGCCGACGCCAACGCCCTCTCGGTCCGTCTGGAGCTCCAGGCCGACTGCTACGCCGGGGTTTGGGCGTACCACGCCAACCGCACGAGCCGCATGCTCGAGCCCGGCGACGTCGAAGAGGGACTCGCCGCCGCGGCGGCCATCGGCGACGACCGCCTGCTCCGGCGGGCCGGGCGGGACGTGGTCCCCGAGGCGTTCACCCACGGGAGTTCGGCCCAGCGGCAACAGTGGCTGAACCGGGGCCTCCAGTCGGGCGACCCCCAGTCCTGCGATACCTTCGGCGGTTGAGCTACCGCCCGCAGACGAACGAGTCCAGGACGTTTTCGAGCTGGATCATGTACTGGTACTTCTCCTTGCCCGGGGCGTAGAGCCAGGCATCGAGAAGGTACATGCGATCCTGGGCGGGGCACGCCACGGCCCGGAGCATGAAGGGACCCCCGGCGGGCCATGCCCCGGGCGGGCTCCGCCACACGGCCTGGATCTGATAGGCGTCCAGGCCGTCGTGGGTGAAGCGGCCTCCCTGGATGTTGTCCAGCACCGCCAACTGTTCGTCGTTGTAGTACTGGTCGGCCAGTTCCTGGCGCCACGCCAGGAAATCCTCGCCCTCCATGCCCTGGGGGATGGGACTGGCCCAGGTCACGGCCACCTGACGGATGAGTTCCGAGGGGTCGGGATTGTCGTTGCGGAAGATGTAGACCGAGTCCCGGGTGTCCCACGTGTAGACCGTGGGCAGCAGGAGTGAGAAGCCGGCCCGGTTCATGATGGTGTCGGAGAGGGCCGAATCCCGCCCCGACACGAACATCCGCGCCTCGGCCAGTTCCCGGTACTGGCGGTCGTAGAGGGTGTGGAGGTGGTCCAGCGAGGCCAGGAACGCGCTCGTGACGTCGCCCTCGGTGACCACCGCCGTGACGGTCTGTCCCCGGGCCCAGACGTCGAACGCCTGGACCACGCCGCCGCCGCGGTCCTCCTCCCGGGCGGCAGCCAGGACCGGCGCCACCCAGTCGGCGTCGGCCGGTCCCACCACCAGGAGCTGGCGGAAGCGCATGAGGTCGCCCCACGTCGCCCCGTCCCGGGGATCCACGTGGGTGACGGTGAACGTCTTCTCGTCGCGCACCGTGTAGATGGTGGGCTCGAGGGCCCCGTACACCGAGTCCTGCACCTGGTCCCAGACGTCGGAGGGCACGGCGGTGACGATGGACGAAGCGTCGCCGTAGGCCCCCTGTTCCTCGGCGCAGGCACCCAGGACGAGGGGAACGAGGGCGACGATGGCAGGCGAAACGCGGGGGAGCTGGATCACGCGGGGACTCCTCTGAAGGGACGCGCCACTCTCTACGCTGGGAGGGGGCCCAGATTTCGATCGAGAAGGGCCTGGGAGTCGGGGTCGCGCCCCAGGAATGCGCGGAAGAGCACCTCGGGGTCGTCGCTGTCGCCGCGGCTCAGGATCGATTCCACGTACGCCCGCCCGGTCTCCCGGTTGAAGATCCCCTCGTCGCGGAAACGGGAGAAGGCGTCGGCCTCGAGCACCTCGGACCAGAGGTAGCTGTAGTACCCCGCCGCGTACCCGCCGCTGAACAGGTGGGTGAATGAGGTGAGGATGTGGTACTGGGCGAACTCGGGGTCGGGAGAGAACTCCACGAAGCGGTTTCGCACCCAGGCCATGAGTTCGTCGGGTCCGGCGCCGTCGATCTCCCGGGCCCACGGGCCGTGGAGTTCCAGATCCACCGTCCCGAACGAGAGCTGGCGCATCATCTGCCAGCCCCCCATGAACCGACGGGCGCGGCGCATGCGCTCGAAGAGCTCGTCGGGAAGGGGTTCGCCGGTCTCGTGGTGGCGGGCGAAGAGGTCCAGCGCCGGACGCTCCCAGGTCCAGTTCTCCATGATCTGGCTGGGGAGCTCCACCCAGTCCCACGCCACGTTCAGGCCTCCCCGCGACCGGATGGGGACCCGGGAGGTGGAGTGGTGCAGCAGGTGCCCGAACTCGTGGAAGAGGGTCTCCACCTCCCGGTGGGTGAGGAGCGCGGGGCGATCCCCCTCGGGGGGGGTGAAGTTTCCGCAGATGACGCCCAGGTGGGGGTCGAATCCGCCGTCGGCGCGGGGGCCGCCGGAACGGAAGTCGTTCATCCAGGCACCCTGGCGCTTCTCCTTGCGGGGAAACCAGTCGGTGTAGAACGAGCCCAGGTGGGTGCCGTCCTCGTCCCGGAGGTCGAAGTGGCGGACGTCGGGGTGCCACACCTCCTCCACCGGGTGCTCCTCCACGGTGAGGCCGAAGACGCGCCGGGCCAGTTCCCAGAGTCCCGCTTCCACCCGATCCAGGGGGAACCAGGGCCGGAGGGCTTCGTCGTCGAGTTCGTACTCCTTCCGGCGCAGGTCCTCGCTCACGAACGACACGTCCCAGGGGCGCAGCCGATCCAGGCCGAGTTCGGAGGCATGGGACTGCAGGCGCGCCACGTCGCGCTTCCAGTACGGGCGCGCCCGTTCGGCGAGGTCCGCCTCGAACGCCCGGGCCCGGGCCTCGGAGCGGGCCATGCGGTCTTCCAGGACGTAGTCGGGAAAGCCGTCGTAGCCCAGGAGACCGGCCTGCTCGGTGCGGAGGCGGAGAATCTCCACCAGGAGTTGGCGGTTGTCGTGTTCGCCCTGGCGACACCGGGTGGTGAACGCCTCGAACACCGCTTTCCGCAGGGGGCGGTCCACGGCGTACTTCAGAACCGGCTCCACCGACGGGTAGTCGAGGCTCAGGAGCCACCCCTCCCGCCCCGAGGCCTCGGCGGCGGCCCGGTATCGGCGGCGGGGGGCGTCGGGAATCCCCTCGAGGCGTGCCTCGTCGGTGATGAGGAGTTCCCACGCGGCGGTGGCGTCGAGGACGTGCTCGCCGAACCGCTGCTGAAGGGTGGAAAGTTCGACCTGGACCTCCTCCAGCCGCGCCCGATCGTCGGGGGGGAGGTCGGCACCGGAGCGGCGGAACTCCAGCATGGTCTTCTCGAGATGCCGCTTCCGGAGTCCCTGGAGTCCCTTCGCCTCGTCCGACGCCTCGTAGGCCCGAAGGCGAGCCCACAGTCCCTCGTGGAGCGTCAGACGGGTCCAGAACTGGGAGATCTCCGGGAGGACCGCATTGTAGGCGCTCCGGAGCTCTGGGGTCTCGGCCACCGACAGGAGATGGGAGGCCGGCGTGAGACGCTCCGCCACCCAGCGGGTCAGATCGTCCAGCGCCCCCAGGGTGTTGTCGAAGGTGGGCGGCGCCGGGTCGGAGGCCAGCCGTTCCAGGCGCTCGCGGCCCCGGCGGAGGACCTCCCGGACGCCGGGTTCGACGTGTTCGCCCCGGATGCGGTGGAAGAGGGGGCGGGGCGCCTCGGCGAGGAGGGGGTTGGGTTCGGTCACGATGGCCTGCGTGGGGGATGGGAAGCGGCGGCCCCAGTATGCGGAGAAGGGGGCGGGGCCGCGAGGGGCTGCCCGGCCCGGACCTCGAGGCCGGGGTGCACGTCGCCGCGCAGGACCGGGCCGGGAGGGGTGAGGACGACCACGGTGGACCCCAGGTGGAACGCCATGAGTTCGGCGCCCCGGTCCACCCGGACCCCGGGGTCGTACGACCGATGGGGCGGCGGAGGCGTACCCCGGTTGGTCACCGAGGTCCCGGCGCCGCCGGACCACTCGGGATCGAAGGCCGCCGAAATCCGCCCCACGTTGTACGCGCCCACGGCCACCACGGCCACGGGCCCCAGGGCCGTGTCCAGGTGGGCCACCAGGCGCTCGTTCACCACGAAGAGCTCGTCGACCCACGCCACCGCCGGGGCGTTGACCGGAAAGAGGCGGCCCGGCGCGTGGCGGGCGTCCACCACGCGGCCCGGGAGGGGGGTGTGGATGCGGTGGTAGTGGCGCGGCGAGAGGTAGACCGTGACGAAGAGCCCTCCCTCGAAGGCCCGGGCTCGCTCGGGGTCGCCCACCAGGTCGGCCACGGCGTAGTCCCGGCCCTTGGCCTGGAGGGCCCGTCCCGCCTCTACCACGCCCACGGCTCCCACGATGCCGTCCACCGGCGAGGCCAGCACCCCGGGGTCGTCGGGAAAAGTCCGGGCCCCGGGGCGGAGGCGCCGGACGAAGAAGGCGTTGACGCTGGGGTAGTCCCCCAGGGTGCCCTGGGCTTCCGAGACGTCGATGCCCGTGGCTCGGGCGAAGGTGGAGAGCACGGGGCGGCGGAGTGGGCCCGGGAGGGGGAGGTCGGCCAGCCCCCCGGCGGCCCGGCTCAGGAGTCCCTGGGGCAGGCGTCGCAGCATGGCCAACGTGGCGCGCCACGGAAGGGACGGGCGGTCGGTCACGCGTCGCCGTCCCAGTGGTGGTGCTCCAGGTCCACGGCGTCCCGGTCGCGGAAGGCCACACCTTCGTCCAGCAGGAGGCGCCGCTGGAGGGCGCGGCGGCCCAGGTCGGCGGGGATCGACAGCCGGCCCACCCGGTTCACCACCCGCCACCACGGCACGTCCTGGTCCGGGCCCAGTCCGTTCAGGACCGCTCCCACGCCCCGGGCCGCCCGGGGGGACCCGGCCAGGGCCGCGATGTCGCCGTAGGCGGCCACCCGCCCCGGGGGAATCCTTCGCACGTGGCGGATCACGGCCGCGGCGAACGTTCCCGGGGGATCACGACGCATGGGGACTCCCTCTTTGAGACGGGTCGGCGGGCGTGGTATGGTACCGCATGAGTCGATCCGCCAACACCGTGTCCGACCTCCGGGGCCCGTCCCGTCGCATGCCGGACCTGGCCCTGACGCTCCTCCTGGTGTTCGGGGTGACGGCGTTGGCCATGTGGGCCAGTCCCGACGCCTACGAAGGGGGGCGCCTCACGGTCCTCACGGGCTTCGTGCTCCTGGCGGCCAGCGTCACCGGCGGGCTGGCCTCGCGGGTGGGGCTGCCTCGCCTCACGGGGTTCCTCCTGGTGGGCATCCTGGCCGGCCCGTCGGTCCTGGGCATCCTGTCGGAGGGGGCCGTGGCCGATCTCCGCCTCATCGACGAGTTCGCCCTGGCCCTCATCGCCCTCCTGGCCGGGGGAGAGCTGAAGCTCGCCGCCCTGAGGCCCCAGGCTCGGACCATCGCCTACACCACCCTCCTGGTCACGGGGGTGGTGTGGGTGGGGGTGGCCGGCACCCTCGTGGCGTTGAGGCCCCTCGTTCCCTTCCTCGCCGACCTGCCCTTCACCGCCACGGTGGGGGTGGCCCTCCTCCTGGGGGTGTGGGCCGCCAACTCGTCGCCGGACCTCACGGTGGCGGTCATCGAGGAGACCGGGGCCAAGGGGCCCCTCACCGACGCGATCCTCGGCATCACCATCGTGAAGGACGTGGTGGTCATCGTCCTGTTCACCCTCACCCTCGCCCTGGTGGGTCCCCTGGTGGAGCCGTCCCAGAGTTTTTCGGCCCACGTGCTCGTGGATCTGCTCCGGGAGGTGGGGGGTGCGCTGGCCGTGGGGGCCGTGCTGGGGTGGGTGTTCTCCCTCTACCTGCAGGGCGGCGACGGAAGGCCCCGCCCGCCCTTCGCCACCTTCCTCTTCGCCTACCTCATCGTGGTGGTGGCCCATCGCCTCCACGTGGAGCTGCTCCTGGCCGGCGTGGCCGCCGGATTCGTCATCGAGAATCTGTCCCCGGCCGGCGATCGGATGATCCGGGGCATCGAAGCCGTCTCCGTGGTGATCTTCGCCTTCTTCTTCGCCGTGGCGGGGGCCAGCCTGGACCTGGGGGCCGTGGGGCGGTTCTGGCTCCCGGCCCTCGTGCTGCTCCTGGCCCGGGCCGGGTTCACCTGGCTCGGGGCTCGATGGGGTACGCGGGCGGCGCGGGCCGATGCCCGGATCCGGGAGCGCACCTGGCGGGGGCTCGTGAGCCAGGGTGGCGTGACCCTCGGTCTGGTGCTTCTCATCGAGCGCAGTTTCCCGTCGGTGGGGGCCGGCGTCGTGGCCCTGGGAATGTCGGTCATCATCGGCAACATCCTGGCCGGTCCGATCCTTCTGAAAGCCGCGCTGGCCGGGTCCGACGACGGGTCCGGCGGGTAGCGCCCGGGGCGCCCCGGCCCCCGCACCGGGGAGACGCTTGACAGTCGATGGCGTCGGATTACCTTCGCGGCGAATCCGGGTGGGTGGCTCCACCCGGACCGACCCCTCCAGGAGACCTTCCGCATGGACGCATTGCTGCTGCCCGCCCTCGACGACGAGTCCCTCGCCCGCCTCGGCATCCGGGCCCAGGACGACGACGAGAACTGGGAGGAGAAGGCCTGGTCCGAGGACGACGAAGAAGACGAGGACTGGGACGAGGACGACGATTGGGACGACGAGGAAGACGAGGAGATGGACGACGACGAGGAGGAGGACTGGGACGACGAGGAGTGGGACGAGGACTAGAAGGGTGTTGAAGAAGTGGGGCGAGTCGCGTTGAGGGCGCCACAGGGCCAGATCCAAGGCGGCTCGTCGAAGGCATAGCCATAGCTACGGCGAGACGGGCCAACGCAGGAGATGGCCCTGTGCCGCCCCCAACCCTCCGGGCGCGGGGGGTTCCGGGGCCCAGGCGTCGTCTTTCCTCCTCGTCGTGACGCTGCCACGACTCGTCGTCTCTCCTACCTCTGGACACCCGGAAGACCCCGGCGCGCGACCGCACCCCACTTCTTCAACACCCTTCTAGGTCGTGGGGAGGACCCGCCGCTTGCGCACGGCGGCCCGTATCCCGTCCAGGAGTTCCTCTTTCCGTACCGGCTTCCCCACGTGCCCGTCGCATCCGGCCTCCAGCGCCGCCTCGACCTCCCGGGGCGCGGTGGAGGCCGAGAACGCGATGACGGGCACGCCGGGGTCTCCGGCGTCCGCCTCCCGAGCCCGGATCGTGCGCACGGCCCTGTAGCCGTCCATCTCGGGCATCACCAGGTCCATGAGGACCGCGCCCACCCTCGGCGGGCGGTCCAGGCGGGCCAGGGCTTCCCGGCCGTTTTCGGCTTCCTCCACCTCGCAGCCCTGCTTGGTGAGGAGGGCCCGAACGAGAAGCCGATTCACGGCGTTGTCGTCCACCACCAGCACGCGGCGGGGCCAGTCGGGGTCGGCGGTACCGCCGTCGTCGCCTCCCGAGGGATCGGGTGACGGCGACGCCCCGCGGCGTCGGGCCCGGCACACCGCCTCCTTGAGGCGACTCCACGACACGGGCTGGACGACCCGCTCGTGCACCGACGCGCCGGGGTCGTGGGCGTCCTGCACCCGGGTGACCAGCACCAGCCCCGGGGCGTGAGGCCCCCGGGCGATCCCGTCCACCGTGCCCTCCAGGTCGCCCTGGGCCCAGGTGTCGTCCACCACGGCCACGCCGAAGGGGCGTCCGGCCTCGGCCGCGTCGCGAATCACCCCGCCGAGCTGCTCCAGGGCGTCGACCTCGGTGACGGTGGCGCCGCTCCGCTCCAGGAGATCCCGGAGCAGGGCACGATGGCCTCCGTGGTCGTCGGCCAGGACGATGCGCCCGCCGGCCAGGGTCCGGGTCGGGGTGGGGGGGGCGTCCTCGGCGGGGCGGAGGGGCACCTCCACGGTGAAGGTGCTCCCCACCCCCGGCTCGCTCTCGGCCCGGAGGGTGCCCCCCATGAGGGTGGTGAGTTCCCGGCAGAGGGCCAGTCCCAGACCACTCCCTCCGTGGCGCCGGGTCATGGACCCGTCCACCTGGCTGAAGCGCTCGAAGACACTCTCCAGTCGCTCGGCGGGAATCCCCACCCCCGTGTCCCGGACGGCGATCCGGAGTCCCCCGGAGTGATCCGGGCCCCCGAACTCGGCCCGGAGTTCCACCTCGCCCTCCTCGGTGAACTTCACGGCGTTGCTCAGGAGGTTCATGACCACCTGCCGCACCCGGACCGGATCGCCCCGCCAGGGCCGATCGGCGTCGGGTTGGACCCGGACCAGGAGTTCCAGCTCCCGGGTGTGGGCCATGGGAGCCACCACCGAGGCGGCGCCCTCCAGCAGGGTCCGGAGGTCGAAGGTCTCCTCTTCGAGGCGCATCCCGCCGGCCTCGAGCTTGGAGAGGTCCATGATCTCGTTCACGAGGCCCAGGAGGGACTCCCCGGCGGTGCGGAGTACGTCGAGCTGACCCTTCTGCCGCACGTCGAGGTCGGTGTCGGCCAGCAGGTCGGCCATGCCCAGCACCGCGTTCAGGGGCGTGCGGATCTCGTGGCTCATGTTCACGAGGAATTCCGACTTGGCCCGTGCCGCCGCTTCGGCGGCATCCCGGGCGGTGGCCAGTTCCTCGGTCATCTTCACCCGGTCGGTCACGTCCCGACCCACCCCGGCGAGGTAGACGATGCGCCCGTCGTCGTCGGTGAGGGGGAAGATGTTGGTCTGCTGCCAGTAGGTGGAGCCGTCCTTCCGCCGGTTGGGCACCAGCATGTTCCAGCTCCGCCCCGACAGCACGGTTTCCCAGAGGTGGGCGTAGAAGGTCTGGTCCCGGAGTCCCGATTTCAGGAGCCGGGGGCTCTGGCCCAACGCCTCGGCCGGCGTGTACCCCGTCATCTCGGTGAAGCCCTCGTTCACGTACACGATCCGCCCGTCCCGGTCCGTGAGGAGGACCAGGGCCGGCGTCTGCTCCACGAGGTTGGCGAGGAGCTGAGGCGGGATCGGGTGGAGGGAGCGAGATCCGGGCATGGTGCGGGAAAGATGTGCGGGGGGCGACCGCTCACCAGGGAGTGTCGGCGGAAAGGATGCGCACGTTGAGGAGCGGGACGCCCCGCTCCACCTCGTCTGGCCGCGGGCGCGGCGGGGGGCCACTTTGCAGCCCAGGAGGCCCGCCGGGCTCCCGCCCACCCCCGTTCCCGTCCATGCCGATGTCCCCGTCCCGTGCCGCCGCTCGCCTCTTCGCCGCCGCCCTGATGCTGGCCCCCGGGCTCGCTCTGGGCCAGGTCCCCACTCCCGAATCCGTGCTGGGCCACCGGGTGGGCGAAGACTTCCACCTGGCCACCTACGAAGAGTCCATGGCGTATTTCCAGGCTCTCGACGCGGCCTCGGACCGGGTGGAGATGCGCCAGGTCGGGGTTACTTCGGAGGGCCGCCCGTGGTTCGTGGCCTTCGTGAGCTCAGCCGCCAACCTCCGCAACCTGGAGCGGCATCGGGAGATCGCCCAGCGGCTCGCCCACCCCGAGGGCCTCACCGACGACGAGGCCCGGGCCCTGGCCGCCGAGGGGCGGGCCCTGGTCCACATCGACGGCGGGCTCCACGCCAGCGAGGTGGCCCACGCCCAGCACACGATCCAGTTGGCCTACGACCTGGTGACGGGCGACGACGATCCCGAAGTGGCGGCCATCCTGGACAACGTGATCCTGCTATTGTGGCCCTCCATCAATCCCGACGGCCAGACCATGGTGGCCGAGTGGTACCGGCAGAACCTGGGCACGCCCTACGAGGTGTCCCCCATGCCCGAGCTCTATCAGAAGTACATCGGGCACGACAACAACCGCGACGGCTACATGATCAACATGATCGAGTCGCGGGTGGTGACCCGGGTCACCCGGGAGTGGGAGCCCCAGATCCTCTACAATCACCACCAGACGTCGCCGTTCCCCACCCGGATCTGGATCCCGCCCTTCGCCGAGCCCGTCTCGCCCGACGTGCATCCCCTCATGTGGCGCACGGTCAACCTCATCGGCATGGCCATGTCCCACGCCCTGGAGGAGCGGGGCCAGAAGGGGGCGACCCACATGGGCACGGGGTTCGACAACTGGTACCCGGGCTTCATGGACCACGCCAACAACTTCCACAACGTGGCGTCGTTCCTCACCGAGACGGCGCTGTACCGCTACGCCACGCCCCACTTCTACACCCTGGGCGACTTTCCCCAGAACGCCCGGGACCTCCGCCCCCAGTCCCTCTACTCCTCCCCGTGGGAGGGCGGATGGTGGCGCATCGGCGACGCCGTGGACTACATGCTGACCGCGTCGTTTTCGGTGCTGGATTTCGCGGCGAAGTACCGCTCCGACGTGCTCTACAACCGGTACCAGGCGGGGCGGGACGTCATCGCCCGGTACGCGTCGGCGCCGCCCTACGCGTGGTTCGTGCCCCGGGACCAGCGGGACCCCGTGGCGGCCGTGGAACTGCTGCGGCGGCTGGCCTTCAACGGCATCGAGGTGTCCCAGCTCACCCGGGACGTGGAGTTCGAGGGTGTGGCCCACGCCGCGGGCACCTGGGTGATTCCCATGGACCAGCCCTTCGCCCACTACGTGAAGCAGCTCTTCGAGGTGCAGGAGTACCCCGATCTCCGGGAGTATCCCGAGGGACCCCCGGACCAGCCGTACGACATCGCGGGCTGGACGCTCCCGCTCCAGATGGGGGTGCGGGTGGTGGCGGCCCAATCGCCCGTGGACGGGCTCGACGGCGCCCTGGAGCCGGTGTCGGGCGAGGCCCGGCCCTGGGACGGGGGCGAGGGGGGGGACGCCGATGCCGCGGCCTTCGACACGCCCCCGGGCGTGGGATTCGACAGCCATCCGGTGGCGTCGGGCATCGTGCCGCCCCCGGGAACGGTGCGGGGTGGCGGTGGGGCCCTGGTGCTCGATCCCGCCCAGAACAACACCTTCAAGGCGCTGAACCGGGCGTGGGATCTGGGGGCCACGGTGCGCTTCCGTCCCGGAGTCGCCGGCGGGGCCGGTGAGGCCGGCACCTCGGGGCGGTGGATCGTCTCGGGGCTGTCGGGCGACGCCCGCACCGCCATGGTCCGGGACTTCGCCCTCCAGGCCGAAGGCGGCGGCGCCGACGGGGTGGTGGTGCGGCGACCCCGCATCGGCCTCTTCCACCCCTTCCAGCCGAGCATGGACGAAGGGTGGACCCGGTGGGTCATGGAGATGTACGGCTTCCAGCCCGCCGAACTCACCAACCCCGACGTCCGGGCCGGAGAACTGGGGGAGCGGTACGACGTCATCGTCATCGCCGACATGCGGGCGGGCCAGATCGTCGACGGGTACGACCCCGGCGAGATTCCGGGGCGCTACGCCGGCGGCATCGGCGCCGAGGGCATCCGGGCCCTGGATGCCTTCGTCCGGGGCGGGGGCACCCTGGTCACCCTCAACGGCAGCAGCCGCTTCGCCATGGACGCCCTGCACCTGCCGGTACGGGACGTGTCCGACGGGCGGCGGCGCACCGACTTCTTCGTGAGCGGCTCCATTCTGGAACTCCTCACCGATCCGTCCCACCCGGTCATGTCGGGCATGCCCGAGCGTGCGCCCATGCTGGTGGGGGGCGGGCCCGTCTTCACCGTGGACGACGACTTCCAGGGGCGGGTGTTCGCCCGCTACGGCGACGAGGGATCGCCGCTCCTGTCGGGCTACCTCCTGGGGGAGGAGCACCTCCAGGGGTACGCCGCGGGGGTGGAGGTGCGCCACGGCGAGGGGCGGGTGGTGCTCCTGGGCGTGCGCCCCCAGTGGCGGGGCCAGCCCTTCGGATCGTTCCGTGTGCTCTTCGGGGCGGCGCTGTACGACTCCATCGTGGCCGGTGCGGCACCCGAGGGGGAGCCGTTCTGGACGGCGCCCGACGACGAGTCCGGCGAGGACGAGCCCGGCGGCGAGTCGGGTCGGTCCGGGGGAGGGAGCTGACGTGGGCCGGCGGTGGCGCCGGGGCGGCGCGGCCGTGTGGAGCCTGATGGCGGCGGCCCTGACCGCCGGGCCGGGGGCGGGGCAGGCCCTTCCCACGCCGGCTTCGGTGCTGGGCTTCACCCCGGGCGACGACTTCCACCTGGCCACCTACGAGCAATCGCTGGAGTACTTCGAGGCCCTGGCGGCGGCCTCGCCGCGCATGGAACTGGTGGAGACCGGCCGGACCACCGAGGGGCGGCGCTGGGTGTTCGCCGTCGTGTCGTCGCCGGCCAACCTGGCCCGCCTCGACGAGATTCGCGCGGCGGCGCGGCGCCTGGCCGACCCCGAGTCCCTCACCGAAGCCCAGGCGAGGGAGCTGGTGGCCGCTACGCCGGCGCTGGTGGACATCAACGGGGGACTCCACGCCACCGAGGTGGCCGGGGTCCAACACACGATCCAACTGGCCTACGACCTGGTGTCCGGGGGCGACGACGACGCCCGCATCGCCTCGATCCTCGACGACGTGGTGGTGGTGCTGTGGCCGTCCCTGAATCCCGACGGCCAGACCATGGTGGCCGACTGGTACATGCAGAACGTGGGCACGCCCTACGAGACGGCGCCTCTCCCGTTCCTGTACCAGGCCTACCTGGGCCACGACAACAATCGCGACGCGTACATGCTCAACATGATCGAGTCGCGGGTCCTGGCCCGGACGTGGCAGGAGTGGGAACCCCAGATCATCTACGTGCACCATCAGTCGTCGCCGTTCCCCACCCGCATCTGGCTCCCGCCCTTCGCCGAACCCGTGGCGCCCCGGGTGCCGGCCCTCATGTCCCGGCAGGTGAACACCATCGGCATGGCCATCGCCCAGATGCTGGAAGGACGGGGCATGCCCGGGGCCGTGCACATGGGCACGGGCTTCGACGCCTGGTATCCGGGCTACGTGGACTACCTGCCCATGCTCCGGCACCAGATCGCGTTCTGGACCGAGACGGCCCTGTACCGCTACGCCACCCCGCGGTTCTACACGCTGAGCGACTTTCCCCCGGGCCGCCGGGAGCTCCGTCAGGAGTCCCTCTACTCGAGCCCCTGGACCGGAGGGTGGTGGCGACTGCAGGACGCGGTGGACTACATGCGGGTGGCTTCGGTGGCGGTGCTGGATTACGCCGCCAAGTATCGCGAAGACCTGCTCCTGAACCGCTGGCGGTCGGGGCGCAGCGTCGTGGACCACTACCGGTCCGAACCGCCCTTCGCGTGGTTCGTCCCCCGGGATCAGCGCGACCCCGTGGCCCCCGCCGAGCTGCTGCGCCGGCTCGCGTTCAACGGCGTGCGGATCTCGACCCTGGATCGGGAGGTGGAGCACGACGGTCTGCGCTGGCCCGCGGGCACCTGGGTGATTCCCGCCGATCAACCCATGGGGGAGCTGGCGCGCCAGCTCCTGGAGGTCCAGACGTACCCCGACCTGCGGGAGTATCCCGACGGTCCGCCGGAACAGCCCTACGACGCCGCCGGCTGGACGCTGCCCTACCAGGCCGACGTCCGGGTGGCGGCGGCCCGGGCGCCTCTGGGCGACGACGTGCGCTCGGCCCTGGTGCCGGTGGAAGCCGAGGCGGTGCCCTGGGACGCGGGAGCCGACGATGCCGCCCCCTTCGACGCCGTGCCCGGCGTGGGCTTCGACAGTCATCCCGTGGCGGCGGGGATCGTCCCCCTTCCGGGTCGACTCGAGGGATCGGGTCCCGCCCTCCATCTCGACCCGGCCCAGAACAACGCGTTCACCGCGCTGAACCGCGCCTGGGACGCCGGCGCCGAGGTGCGGTGGGCGGCGGGGGAGGGGGGCCGGGGCCCCCGGTGGGTGGTGACGGGGCTGGGGAGCGGCGCCGCGAGCGCCCTCGTGGACGAACTCCACCTCCAGGCCTCCCGGGGTCCGGCCCGGGGCACCCCGGTGGCCCGCCCCCGGGTGGGGCTCTACCGGCCGTGGACCGCCAGCATGGACGAAGGGTGGACCCGGTGGCTCCTGGAGCGGTACGGGTTCGCCTTCACGTCGCTCCGGGACGCCGACCTCCGGGCCGGCGGCCTGGGGGATCGCTACGACGTCATCGTCCTTCCCTCCGAGTCGGCGGGGCGGCTCCGGAACGGCCACGCCACCGGCACCGTGCCGGGGCGATACGCCGGGGGCATGGGTGAGTCCGGGGTCCGGGCGCTGGACGACTTCGTCCGGGGCGGGGGCACGCTGGTGGCACTGAACGCCAGTTGGCAGTTGCCGGTGGAGGCCTTCCACCTCCCCGTCACCAACGTGGTGGGAGGCCTCGGGCGCGACGAGTACTTCGTGTCGGGGTCGCTCCTGGAGATCCGGACCGACCCCGAACACCCCCTGACGGCGGGCATGCGGGAACGGGCCCCGGTGTTCGTGGATCGGAGCCCCGTCTTCCGGCCCGACGAAGGGTTCGAGGGTCGGGTGGTGGCGTGGTACGGCGACGAGGGCTCGCCCCTCCTGTCGGGCTACCTCCTGGGCGAAGAGCACCTCCACGGGGCCGCGGCCGTCCTGGAGGCCCGACACGGCGACGGGCGGGTGGTGCTCATGGGCCTGAGGCCCCAGTGGCGCGGCCAGCCCCTGGGGTCGTTCCGCCTCCTCTTCGACGCGGTCCTGTACACCCGAGCCGTGGCCGACGCGGCGCCCCCCGAGGCGGAGGGCGAGTCGGGTTGAGGGGGGCCTCCCGTCATCCCGGGGTTGCTCGACCTCGGTGGGCGGCTTGATCTTGATCGTTCACGCGGCCCCGGGCCGCGGCGCTCCCGGCGGCCCCCCTCGCGGGGTCCCGGCGGACGATGACCCGAGGGGAGGCCGAGGGTGAGCGACCCCCGACGACGCGGTGGCTGGCGGACACGTCCATGTTCATGATGACCCCGTGGGTACGCAGGCTCCTGATCGCCAACGTGGCGATCTTCGTGCTGAGCGCCTACTTCCTGCCGTATCTCTATCGGGACTTCGTCCTGATCCCGGAGCTGCTCTGGCAGCGCCCCTGGACGGGCATCTCGTACATGTTCCTCCACGGCGGCTGGTCGCACCTGCTCTTCAACATGATCGGGTTGTTCTTCTTCGGCCCCCGACTCGAACAGCGGCTGGGTGGGGCCGATTTCCTGAAGCTGTACTTCGTCGCCGGCTTCGGCGGTGCGGCCTTCTCGTTCTTCTTCGAGCCCGGCGCCGCGGTGGTGGGAGCGTCGGGGGCCATCTACGGCATCCTCCTGGCGTTCGCCATGATCTGGCCCCGGGAGCGCATCTACATCTGGGCCGTCCTGCCCATCGAGGCGTGGCTGCTGGTGACCCTCATGGTGGGGGCGAGCCTGTGGATGGGCTTCGGCGGCGCCGGGGGCAACACGGCCCACTTCGCCCATCTCGGGGGACTGGCCTTCGCCTTCGCCTACCTGAAGTGGCGGGAGTGGCGGAAGGGGTCGGATCGACGGGACTTCCAGCGCCGCATGGAGCGGGCGGCCGAGCCGTCGGCCGGGCTGTCGGATCGGGCCCAGCTCTCCCGGTGGGAGTCCATCGACGTCGAGGGGCTCCACGAGCTCAACCGCGAAGAGGTGCGGGACCTCCTGGCCAAGGCCCGGACCCTGGGCGCCCGGGGCCTCACCCCGTCCGAACGCCAGTTCCTGGACCGCATGGCGGGGCCCACGGGGGGACGGTGAGGCGTCGCCGGCGGTGACCCTGTCGGGGGGGTATCCGATCCCCGCGCGGCCCGTGCGGGTGGAAGAGGTGATTCAACGCAGCCGCTTCCTCACCGCTCTGGCCCATGCCCCGACGCCCGAAGCCGCCCACCACCTTCTCCAGAGCCTGCGGGACGAGCACCCCGACGCCACGCACCACTGCTGGGCGTTCGTGGCGGGTCCGCCCGGCTCCACGGCGTCCATCGGAATGAGCGACGACGGCGAGCCCCATGGGACTGCGGGTCGCCCCATGCTGACCACCCTGCTCCACAGCGGCGTGGGAGAGATCGCGGCGGTGTGCGTGCGCTGGTACGGGGGGACCAAGCTCGGCACCGGCGGACTCTCCCGGGCCTACTCCGGCGGCGTGAAGGCGGCCCTGGAGCAGCTCGAGGTGGAGGCCCGGGTGGAGCGGGCCCGGCTGGAGATCGTGGTGGGTTACCCCCACGTCGATGGTCTCCAGCGCCTTCTCGACGAGTTGGACGGGCTCCAGGTGGACGAGCGGTACGGGGGCGACGTGCGCTACGTGGTGGACCTCCCCGAAATGCACGTTCCGGCCTTCGAGCGGGCTCTGGCCGATCTGAGCCAGGGACAGGGTCGCGTGCGCCGCTGCTAGCGGGGCGTGACCGAGCGGGCGAACCGAACGACCGTCTCCGCTCCGGGGGGTATTCCAATACAACAAGATTGAATGGTTGACACGTCATGGGAACTGTGCGATGATCTTACCAGTTGTCCAGTCAATCAATGACGTGCCGAGCGTATTTCGGAGCCCGGCGCGCGTACCACCATCGACCCGACAGGAGCCGTTCCCATGACCTCCATTCTCCGAGGCGGCACTCTCGCCGCCGCCGCCCTGACCGCTGCCGCCGCCCCCGCCGCGGCCCCCATGACCTGGACCGTGGACGCCGACCACACCACGGTGGGCTTCTCGGTGCAGCACTTCTTCACCCCCGTGGAGGGCCAGTTCGACGACTTCGAGGTCGATCTGCAGTACGACGCCGAAAACCCCCCGGCGAGTACGGTGACGGCCCGGATCGCGGTGGCCAGCGTCAACACGAACAACGACCGTCGGGATCAGCACCTCATGTCGGGCGACTTCTTCGAGGCCGAGGCCCACCCCGCCATCACCTTCGAGAGCACCTCGGTGCGGGCCGACGGGGACCAGGGCCTGGTGGCTACGGGCGATCTGACCATCAAGGGCGTGACCCGTGAGGTGGAACTCCCCATCACCCTCCTGGGCATCCAGGACATTCCCGCCGAGATGCAGGAGATGCTGGGGGGAGCCCAGCGCATCGCCTCGTTCCACGCGTCGCTGAGCATCGATCGGGGTGACTTCGGCGTCGGCACCGGCAACTGGGCCGCCACCCTGGTGGTGGGCGGCCAGGTCGACATCGACATCGCCGTGGAGGCCCACCTGCGCTGATGCGCGGGAACCGGTCGCGGTGGGGGGCGGGTCGGCGAGTGCCGGCCCGCCCCGTGTCGGTCAGCCCCCGGGTGTGACCGGGGAGCCGTCCTTGCGCAGGGGCATGCCCAGCGTGCCGTCCAGGAACTCGCCGTCCCGGATCGCGAAGCCCCCGTTCACCAGGAGGTGTCGCACGCCATGGGCGTACTGGTGGGGGTTCTCGTACGACGCCGTGGACCGGTATTCGTCCAGATCGAGGACGGCGACGTCGGCCCGGTACCCGGGTCGGACGTACCCCCGATCGTGCAGGCGGAGGAAGTCGGCAGCGAGGCCCGACATGCTGCGCACCGCGAAGGCCACGGAGATGTCGGTGCCGTCCAGGGCGTAGAGGCGCATCTTCCGGGGAAACGCGCCGTATACCCGGGGGTGCACCACGTTCTGGCCCTCGGCCGGGGTCCGTCCGTCGGTGCAGGTCATCATCCACGGCATGGTGGCCAGGAGACGGGTGTTCTCGGCGTCGTAGAGATCGAGATTCATGACCGACGCGTTGCCGTTCTCCCGGAGGATCCGCTCCACCGTCCGGGGCACCGACAGGCCCCACTCCGCCGCCACCTGCGCCAGGGTCTTTCCGTTCAGGCGAGGGTCGGGATCGCCGAAGAGGATCTTCTCCGCGCCGCCCCGGAGCGCCAGGGACTCCATGATCTGGACCTGGAGGATCCGGGCCGTGTCGGGGCGGGAGAAGCGACGGGCCACGGCCTCCTGGCCCCCGGCGGCCGCCCATCGGGGTAGAGCGTACGAGCGGAGATTGGACTGGGTGGCGGTGTAGGGGTGCTGGGCCGCCACCACCTCCACGCCCCGTTGCCGGGCGGCCTCGATCATGCGGGCGCCGTCGTCGGCCCGCCCGTAGTTCGTTGCCCCCTGGGGATTGAAGTGGGAGAAGATGACCCGGAGGCCGCTCTCCGCCCCGATGCGGATCCCCTCCTGGACCGAGGCGTCGTAGCCCACGCCCTGGTAGGTGGCGCCGAGATCCCGGTCGTGGGTGTCGTAGATGGCGTCGGGCCACTCCGCCGCCACCACCCCCAGTTCGATCACCTCTTCCGTGGAGGCGTAGTACCCGGGGGTGTAGAAGAGGCCCGACGACAGTCCCAGGGCTCCCTCCTCCATGGCCTGCCGGACCATGCCCTTCATGGTCTCCATCTCGTCGGGCGTGGGGGGGCGGTCGTCCATGCCCATGACCGTTTCCCGTACGTGCCCGTGGCCGACGTAGGTGAGGGCGTTCACCCCGATCCCGCTGTCGGCCCACTCCCGGAGGCGGGCGCCGACCTCGTGGGTGCCTCCCCCGTCCACCCCCATGACCACGGTGGTGATGCCCTGGTGGAGGAAGGGCCGCCCGTCGCGCCCGTAGTCCTCCGAGAGCTCGGCGTGGGAATGCATGTCGATGAAGCCCGGGACCACGGTGCTTCCCGACACGTCCATTCGTTCGTCGCTCTCGGCCTCCGAGAGGTCTCCCACGGTGTGGATGCGCCGGTCCAGGATGCCCACGTCGGCCACCCGACCCGGGGCCCCGGTGCCGTCCACCACGGTGCCTCCCGCCAGAATGAGATCGAAGCGCGGAAGGGGCTCGGGCTCCTCCTGGCAGGCGGCGAGACCGAGGGCCGCCACGAAGGCCAGGGCGAGGCGCGAGAGGGACCGGCGACGAGGGGGGGGCGTCGAGACCATGGCGAACGGGTGTGGGGGAATGGGGGGGACAATCTTCGAGGGACGCCCCCCGTATGCAATCATCCCTCTCCCGGAGGGGGCGTGACGTAGACCCGGGCGTCCACGCCCACCACTCCGTCGGGGCGGCAGAAGAGGGGGTTGATCTCGGCCTCCGCCACCTCGGGCCGGTCCACGAGCAATCGGGCCATGGCCTGCACGGCCTCCCGCAGCCCTCGCCGGTCGACGCCGGCCTGGCCCCGGGCGCCGGAGAGGATCGGCGCGATGCGCAGCTCGCCCAGCATGGCGTCGACGGCGCGGTCGTCCAGGGGCGGCAGCCGATGGGCCACGTCGGCCACGATCTCCACCCAGGTCCCCCCGGCCCCGACCGTCACCACCGGGCCCACCTGGGGATCCCGCCGGCCGCCCAGCAACAACTCCACGGTGGGCGGGGCCGCCATGGGCGAGACGAGCACGCCCCGGAACCTCGCCCCCCGGTCGGCGGCGGCTCCGGCCATGGCGTCGAAGGCCTGGCGGACGGCCTCGTCACCCCGGAGTCCCAGACGAACCCCTCCGGCGTCGGTCTTATGCACGATGCCGTCGGCCACGACCTTCAGCGCCACCGCCCCCTCGTAGCCGGCGGCGGCGGCCACCGCGGCACCCCCGTCGGAGGCGAAGGCGGCGGGCACCAGGGGCAGTCCCGCCCCCTCCAGAACCGCCCGGGCCTCGGGCTCGGAGAGGGCCACGGGCTCGTCGACGGCCATCTCGTGCGGCGTCGCGGCGGGCCGCCACGGAGGGGAGGCCAGCACGGCCCCCCGCTCCACCAGCGCCGCCGCGCAGCGACACGCCACCTCCAGCGATTCCACCACCGGCACCCCCGCCTCCCGCAGCACCGCCAGCGGCGCCGTGTCCTCGGGGGCGTACATGGTGTGGACCACCAGGCCCCGCCCCGCCTTCGCCGCCACCTCGGCCATGCGCCGGGCGGCCGCCTCTTCCGCCGGCGAGAGGGCCGGGTCGAAACGCACGCCGTACCCGCCGAAGAGCCCCACCACCAGCACGGCCCCCACCGACGGGTCGGCCACCAGGAGCTCCAGCGCCTGGGCGAACCGCTCGGGATCGGCGTCGGCGGCCCCCGCCAGATCCACCGGGTTGGTCACCGCCGCCGCCGGCCCCAGCAACTCCCGGAGCGCCGCCCGGGTCCCGGCCCCCGTCTCGGCCCGGGCGATCCCGGCCTCGTCCAGGAGGTCGATGGCCAGCGTGCCCTGGCCTCCGCCGTCGGAGAGGATCACCACCCCCGTGCCCGCCGGGGCCGGCGGCTGGGACGCCAGGGTGAGCCCCACCGAGAAGAGTTCGTCGCTGCGCTGCACCTCCACCACCCCGGCCTGTCGCAGCGCCGCCCGGAGCACGGCGTAGTGGCCCGCCACCGCCCCGGTGTGGGACCGGGCCGCCGATTCCGAGGCCTCGGTGCGGGCCGCCTTGAGGAGCACCACGGGTTTCTTCCGGGTGGCCCGGGCCGCCGCGTCCAGGACGGCGGGGCCCCGGCGGAAGCCCTCGGCGTGGACCAGGATGGCCCGGGTGTCGTGGTCGTCGGCCAGAGCGCCGAGGAACTCGGCGAAGCCCAGGTCGAGCTCGTTGCCCACGCCCACGCACACCGACACGCCGTCGGCCGAGCGGCGGGTCACGTCGAGCATGAGGTTCAGGGCCAGGTTCCCCGACTGGACCAGGAGGCCGAGGCTCCCGGCCCGCACGCCCCGGGCCCCGATGAGGTTGAGGCCCAGGGGCAGGTTGAGAAGGCCCGAGGTGTTGGGGCCCACCAACCGCACCCCGTGGGTCCGAGCGGCCTCGGCCACGGCCTGCTCCAGCGCCGCCCCGTCGGCTCCGCTCTCCCGGAATCCCACGGCCAGGAGCACGGCGGCGGGAATGCCCGCCCGCCCGCAGTCGGCCACCACCTCCGGCGCCGAGGCCGCGGGGGTGCAGACCAGGGCGAGATCGCACGGCTGGGGCACCGCGTCGAGGGAGGGGACGACCGGGAGTCCCAGCACCTCACCCCCCCGGGGGTTCACCGGATGGATCGCCCCCCGGTAGCCCGCCGTCTGGAGGGCCCGCACGGCCTGGTGCCCCCGCTTGCGGGGATCGGCCGAGGCCCCCACCACCGCCACCCCCCGGGGTCGAAGCACCGCGTTCAAGGCGTCCACGGGACCTATTCTCCCGTGAAGCGGGGGTCGCGCTTCTCGCGGAAGGCCGCGATGCCCTCGGCCCAGTCGGCGGTGCCCATGCACTCCAGGAGGGCGTCGGCTTCCCGCTGGAGCGCCACCTCGGGCCCGTCGCTCACGGCGGTGTGGAGCAGTTCCTTCAGGAGTCGCACTGATCGGGGTGCCCGGCGGGCGAGCTCGTGGGCCATGTCCATGGCCGTGGGGAGCACGTCGTCGGCGTCCACCACCCGGTTGGCCAGCCCCTGGCGCTCCGCCTCATCTCCCAGGAGGAACGGGCAGAGCAGCAGGATCTCCCGGGCCCGCACCTCACCCAGCCGCCGCACCAGGGTATAGGTCACCCCGCCGCCCACGAAGGTGCCCAGCGCCGCCTCGGGCAACCGCAGCTTGGCCTCCCGGGCCACCACGATGAGGTCGCACGAGAGGGCGAGCTCGAAGCCGGCCCCCACGGCGTGGCCGTTCACCGCGGCCACCACGGGCTTGGGGAGGGTCTGGATGCGGTGATTCACCCGCTGGGCCAGCGCCACGTAGTCCCGACGCTCGTCGGGTCCCAGGGGGGTGTCGCCATGGGACTGCAGGTCGGCGCCGACGCAAAACCCCCGGCCCGTGCCCGTGATCACCACGGCCCGCACCGCGGGGTCGCGGGCGGCCTGTTCCAGGGTGGCGTCCAGGGCCCCGTACAACCCGGGACTCACGGCGTTGAGCCGGTGGGGACGGTGGAGCGTGAGGAGCAACACGTCGCCCCGGGACTCCACCAGGAGCTCGGGGGCGGGAGCGGCGTCGGTCATGGGTGTGGCTTCAGGCGTGCGGGAAGGGTCGGGGGGCCGCCGAATCTGCATCCTGGCCGGGCCCGACGCCATGCAGTCGTGGACGGGCGTCTACGGGTAGAGTCGCTCCACGCCCCAGGCCCCGTTCTCCCTTCGCGACCACACCCAGCGATCGTGGAGGCGGCTGGCCCGCCCCTGCCAGAATTCCATGCGCTGGGGGGCGACCCGGAAGCCGCCCCAGTAGGGGGGCAGGGGCACGTCGTCGCCGGGGTAGCGGTCGTCGAATTCCTTCACCCGGCGTTCCAGTTCGGAGCGGTCGGGCAGGGGGCGGCTCTGTTTCGAGGCCCAGGCGCCGATGCGGCTTCCCCGGCCCCGGGTGCGGTAGTAGGCGAACGACTCCTCTTCCGAGATCCGGGTCACCGGGCCCTCGATGCGCACCTGGCGCTCCAGGATCGCCCAGTGGAGGAGGAGTGCCGCCCGGGGGTTGGCCTCGAGTTCGCCGGCCTTGCGGCTCTCGTAGTTGGTGAAGAACACGAAGCCGTCGGGGCCCACGTCCTTGAGGAGCACCATGCGGCTCGAGGGGTGCCCGTCGGGGGTGGCGGTGCTCAGGCTCATGGCCTCGGGCATGAACAGCCCCGAGCGCTCGGCGTCGCGAAACCAGCTCCGGAAGAGGGCGATGGGGTCTTCGTCGCCCCTGGGGTCGGGAAGCCCCAGGGCCACCCCCCGGCCGAAGGTCCAGAGGGCGCGAAAGCGGGCGGCAAACGACATGGTGGGCCAGGGGTGGGTGGGGCGGGTTCCGGCCCGGCGGCCGGCTCCCCCAAGGTGGGACCCCGTCGCGGCCGTGTCACGCCGCCGCCCGACCCCGCCCCGAAACGGTTGACCGACGATACGTCGGAGTTACCTTTAGCGGCTCCAGGGACCTGTAGCTCAGGTGGTTAGAGCGCACGCCTGATAAGCGTGAGGTCGGTGGTTCAAGTCCACCCAGGTCCACTGCCGCATCGCCAGGGCCCGCCTAGCGTTTCGCTGGGTGGGCCCTCGCCGCATCTCACCCCCCGGATCCGGTGGGGACTTCGAGTCGGACGACGTACTCCAGGTCGACCTCGTCCCGCAGCACCACGTAGACGGACGAGGCGCCGAAGCCGACGATGCGGGAGCCCATGGGCAGGTCGAACCGCTGAATGCGGACGCCGCGCCCGTCGAAGACGTCGATGCGCGGCAGCTCGTCGGCGGCGACGTGTCGCTCCACCCAGAGTCGGTCGTCCGGTCCGCAGTGGGCGGCGTCCCGCTTGATGGAAGGGAGGTGGTCGGGAAGGTCGAGATCCGTCCGCTCCGGCACCCGGTACTCCACCGAGGATCCACTTCCGAAGCCGACCTGCAAGACGTCGTTCGGCCTCTGTCCCACCTCCTTCCACCAGCGCTCGACCCACGCGTCGGTCACGGCCACCGGACGGTAGTCGACGACGGGGCCCTCCACCATCCGGCCTGCGTCGGAGAAGACCCGGACCCGGTACGGCTCGGGGAGGACGACGAACGCGGTGCCGTTGCGGCAGACGGCCCAGTCCGCCGCCGCCACGGAAAACGGAGCCCAGGACGTCGAGATACGGAATGCTCCTCCTCGGCTGCGTACCTGAATCGGCATGGACGCGATGGGACGCATCGGCTCGCCGGCGATCCCCGACCAGCGGGCCAGCACCAGGGAGTCGAACATCATTCCATTCCGGTCGTCCCCGCGGATCACGTCTCCGCGCATGGTCCAGCGGCCGAGGTGATCGACCACGGGGGCGGCCGCTCCGATTCCCAGCACCCGTTGGGTCGGGAGATCGCCCGCCGTGACGACGTTCCCGGTGGGAACGCCATCGAGGCCCAGCTCCAGCAGCCTCCCGTTCCCCGGGTCTCGCACGAGAATGCGCCCGTCGGGCAGGGTGGTGAGTCCCTGGGGGGCCAGGTACTCGGTGGGCCCCTGTCCGCTGCGGCCCACCGTCCGCGGGGTGTCGAGAGTCGGACCGTACACGAGGACCGAGCGCTCCATCATGTCCACCACCACGAGTCGACCGTCGGGCAGTTCCGCCACGGCGCTCACGTACGACCGGCCCTCGGTGGCGGTGGCGGCCACCTGGAGTTGGACGGGCTCCTGGGCGCCGACGTGCCGGGCCCCTCCCAGGGTCAGAGCCAGGAGCAGCGGGAGCGTTCTGCGGCGCGCGCGGCACATCATCGACTCACCCCTCCCGGGCCCGCCGCTCGGTTTCGGTGTCCAGGATCTCCCGGACCGCCTCCAAGAGGGGGTCTCCGCTGGTGTAGCGGCGGCCGTAGTCCAGGTTGAACGCGTAGTCGAAGTCCGGCGGGTTGTGGCCCTGGGTGTGCTGCAGAATCGTCTCCAGTTTGTCCAGCGCCTTCGCCAGCCGTGCCTCGGGCGACTCGGCCGCCTCGTATTCGTCCCAGAGGTCGACGATCTCGCTCCGGAGTCCCATGGGAAGGGGCTCGACGAGGGTTAGGAGGTCCCGGCGCTCATCGTCGGCTTTGGGGGCCGTGGGGTCCTGATCCACCGCGGGAATGTCGCCGCCGATGGCTTCCCCCAGGTCGTGGATCACGCACATCTTGAGCAGGCGCGCGGGATCGACCTCGGGGTACCGGGGCGCGAACACCAGGGCCATGAGGCACAGGCGCCAGGTATGTTCGGCCACGCTCTCGGGCTCGCCGGCGGAGGTCCACGCCGAGCGCACCGTGTGCTTGAGCCGTTCGGCGCTCCGGAGAAACTCCAGGACGCCTGCCAGATCGGAGGGGTTCATGCTGAGGGGTATACTAACAGTTCTGGCCGCGCTCCTCGTGGGGGGTGCCGCCTGCTCGTCGCCCACGGCGCCGAACGAGGTGCGGGTGCTGGCCACCCTCGCCACCGCCGAATACGGCTACGAGGGGCCCAATCCCGTGCTCCTTCCCCTCTCCGGCGGGCGGGTCCGGGTCGAAACCGTCACGGTGGGGTCGTGCCGCCTCGTGCGCCCCGACACCGAGGTGGAGCGGCAGGGGCGCCGGGTGGCGGTGTTCGCGTTCGAGATCCGGGAGGCGTGCCCCGATCGGGCCACGACGGGATCCCCGCACCACGTGGTCGTGGAGTTCCCCTCCGGGGGGTGGGCGATCGTGGACGTCGTCGGCAGGGATCCCGACGGCGGAGTCCTCGTCCTCACCGACAGCGTCCGCGTGGACTGACCGATCCGACGGAGCGGCCGATCGCCCGGTCGCGTCGACCGCCGGCCGTCGCCATCTTCCGGGGCCCAACGAGCGTTCCCCCGGAATCCGGGAGCCGAGCATGGCGCAGGACCTCCGAGAGACCGTGGCCTCGTGGCTCGAGGCCATGCAGTGCGAGTTCCGGCAGGTGGACGATCCCCGCATGGAGTGGCGGTACGAGGTGCGGTATCCCACCCGTCGCACCGATCACATCATGCACGTGGCCCAGGTGCCCGGGCCCGTCCCGTCGCTGGCCATCGCCTCCATCACCCGCATGTCCGAGCGGCACCTGCAGCGGTTCGCGGGACTCCCGGACGACGAGAAGCGGGTCTTTCTCTTCGGACTCCGCCACACCCTCAACACCCCGGAGGTGGACTTCGAGCTGAAGGGCGGCGGCGGGCTCGCCTGTCCCGAGGCGTTCCAGGTGAGCGTGCGGCGCTTCGAAGACGGCCTGTCGCTGGACGAGTTCGCCCGGAGCTTCGGCGCCGTCTACAAGATCGAGCTCAGCGCCATCTGGTTCATCCAGGAAACCCTCGACCAGGACCCCACCTCACCGCCGGTCTTCTTCGACTTCGGCGACGCCGACCTCCCGGAGGCGTGATGGGGGCGGGCACGGGCCACGCCGTCTCTCCCCACGATCGCCGCTTCGCCGACGACGTGGAGTCGGGCCGGCTGGCCCCGGCGGACTTCGATCACCGGGCCCACCTCCGCCTGGCCTACGTGCACCGGGTGGCGGGCGACGTGGCCGCGGCCCATGGGGCGGTGCGGGCGGCCATCCGGGGCTTTCTCGATGCCCACGGCGTGGACCCGGGCAAGTACCACGAGACCGTGACCCGGGCGTGGGTGGGCGCCGTGGGCGTGTTCATGGACCGGTGCCCGCCCGCGGCTTCGTTCGAGGAGTTCATCGCGGCGTCGCCGGCGCTTCTCGATCCGGCGATCATGACCACCCACTACTCGCCGGAGCGGCTCTGGTCCGACGAGGCCCGGGCCGGCTTCGTGGCTCCGGACCGGGATCCCATTCCCGGCACCGTCCCCCTCGACCTGCCGGAGCGCCTCGAAACCGAGCGCCTGGTGCTCCGGCTGTGGAGTCCCGAAGACGCCCCAGCCCTCCACGAGGCCCTGGGCGAAAGCGTCGATCACCTGTACCCCTGGATTCCGTGGGCCACCGGGCGGGCGCCGGATCCGGCGCAGGCGGCCCGGCTCCTCGAGGGGTGGCTCGCGCAGCGGACCCGGGGCGAAAACGTGATCTACGCCATTCTCCGCCGCGACGGCGGCTTGGTGGGGGGCGTGGGGGCGTACGCCCGGGTGGGCCCGGGGGCGTTGGAACTGGGGTACTGGCTGCGCGCCTCCGCGGCGGGGCAGGGGTACGCCACCGAAGCCACCGGGTGTCTGGCCGACGCCGCCTCGGCCCTTCCCGGGGTGCAGCGCCTGGAAATCCACACGGACGCGGCCAACGGCGCCAGTCGGCGCGTGGCGGAGAAGCTGGGTTTCCACCTCAGCGGGGCCGAGGGACCCCGGGGTGGGGTCGTCTACGTCCGAGCCCGGAATCCGGAAGAGTCGAGGAACGCGCCACCGCGCCCCGGTGTTGGATAGGTACCTGTCCCTCCCTCTCATCTTCCGATCCGATGCCTATCTCCACGACGGCTCGCGCCCTGCTTCTCGCCCTGACCGCCGCCGGCCTGTCGGCGTCGGGGACGGCCGCCATGCAGTCCAACGGGTCCGGCGGATCCGGGGGCGATGGAGGCCTGCCCGTGGCTGACCTTCCTCCCCGGGAGGGCATGTACCACGCCTACCGCCCCGGCGAGCGCCTCGTCTACGACGCCCACGTGGGCATCCTGGGCGGTGTGGGAGAGGCGGTGCTGGAGATCCGCGCCGACTCGCTCCACGGCATCCCGGTCTACAACACCCGCCTCCAGCTCCAGGCCTCGGCCCTCTTCGGCTCGCTGAAGGTGGACAACCTCTTCCAGTCGTGGATGGACCCCGAGACCATGCGGGCCCTCCGGTTCGAGAAGCAGCAGGACGAGCCCCGGACCAAGACCCACGAGACCTTCGACTTCCTCCTGGACGAAGGCATGTGGCGGCGTACCGACGGCAAGGAAGAAGGGGCGTTGTCGTCCCAGTATCCCCTGGACGACGTCTCCTTCATCTACTACGTGCGGGCCCTGCCGCTGGAGGTGGGGAAGCGCTACGTCCTGGACGACTACTACAAGGAGTCGGGCAATCCCGTGGTGCTGGACGTGCTGCGGCGGGAGACGGTGAAGGTGCCCGCCGGCGAGTTCCAGACCATCGTGGTTCGCCCCACGATCCAGACCAGCGGGCTGTTCAGCGAGGGGGGCGAGGCCGAGTTGTACCTCACCGACGACGTGCAGCGCTTCCTGGTCATGCTGAAGTCCAAGCTGCCCCTGCTCCAGACCCTGGAGTTCCGCCTCCGGGACTTCTCCACGGGGTACTGAGCCTCCGGCCCGTGCGCGTCGCGGCGCTCTACGATATCCACGGCAACCTCCCGGCGCTGGAGGCGGCCCTGGCCGACGTGGCGTCGGTGGGGGTCGACGCCGTGGTGGTGGGGGGCGACGTCATGCCCGGTCCGCTGCCCGGCGCCTGCCTCGACCGGCTCCAGGCCCTGGACGTCCCCGTGCACCGGCTCTACGGCAACGGAGAGGCCGACGTGGTGCGCCTTCATCGGGGCGAGGCCGTGACCCGGGTGCCCGAACGACTCCACGACCTGCTGCGCTGGACGGTGGAGGCCCTGGAGCCCCGCCATCTCGACGCGGTGGCGGCGTGGCCCTCCACCGTGCGTCTGGAGGTGGACGCCGTGGGCGACGTGTTGTTCTGCCACGCCACCCCGCGAGACGACTGGGAGATCTTCACCCGCCGCTCGCCCGAGGCCGCCCTCCGCCCGGTGTTCGAGCCCACCGGCGCCGACCTGGTGGTGTGCGGCCACACCCACATGCCCGTGGATCGCCGGGTGGGCGGGGTGCGGGTGGTGACCTGCGGGAGTGTGGGACTCCCCTTCGGCGAACCCGGGGCCCACTGGCTGCTCCTGGGCCCCCGGGGGGTTGAGTTCCGCCGGGTGGACTACGACCGCGCCGCGGCCTTCGCCTCCTTCGCCGCCACCGACTACCCGCGGCTGGACGACCTCCGGATCGTGGATCCCCGCTCCGAGGCCGAGATGCTCGACGCCTTCGCCCCCGTGACGCTGGGACTGACGCCGCCCGAGGCGTGAGCCCCCTGTCGCCGCCGGCCGCCTCCTCGTCTCCGAGGTGCCTCCCGCGTAGGGTTTCGATCGGCGGCGGACGCCAGGGAAACGTGCGGATGAATCCGTTGCCGGGATCGAACGGGCACTTTCGCTCACATGGGAGGGCGAAGTGGCGGATGAATGGAGGCCGCCGCCGACCAACCGCGACTTGTGGTCGATGGTGAGGGTTTCCGTGTGGTTGGATCTCGCGGGACCGTTCATCCGCACGTTTCGATCAGGGCCCCGCCGTCTCACCCCCTGTCGCCGCCCGTTGGAAACCCGCATGGTGGGGCATGCGCGATCCCCACGAATTCCTGGAACGGGCGGCCGACCTCGCCGAAGAGCGGGAACGGGTCGGTCGGGACCTGGTGCGCGGATGGTTCTTCACCGTCTTCGTCGCCGTCTTCGTGGCGGTGGTCATGGGGGCGACCAACCCGTTCGGCACCGCGCTCATCGTGGGCCTCACCCTCTTCTCCGTGGGGCTGACGGTCCGGTCTCTTTCTGTGATCCGCGGCCTGGAGGCCGAGCTCGCCCTCCTGGAGTCCCCCGACGAGGGATCCGGCGACGCCCTGGGCCCGTGAACCGTCACAGGTACGCCGTCCGGTTCGTTCACTCTCTGGTGGGTGATCTTTCTCGGGAGGTGGACCATGCGCGGGCTCGCGCATCCGATTCGCTGGATCCTGGCGGTGAGCGCCCTGGCGGCGTGTTCGGGAGCCTCCGGGCTCCTGGGACCCGATGCCGAACAGGGCATCGACGGCCTGGTGCTTCTGGGACCCCAGTGCCCGGTGGTCCAACCGGGCTCGCCCTGTCCCGACGTCGCCTACGAGGCGACCCTCGATCTCTGGGACGCCGGCGGCGGCTACGTCACCCGGCTCCGTTCGGGCGCCGACGGGCGTTTCCACGTGGGACTCCGTCCCGGCGACTACGTCCTGGAGCCCCAGTCGGGCAACCCGTTCCCCTACGCCGGCCCCGTGGAGGTCACGGTGAGCCGCGGCGAGTGGACCGCCGTCACCGTGTACTTCGACACGGGCATGCGGTAGCGGCGGGTCTCGCCGCCGCCCTCACGGGAGCGCCGTGTCCGCTCGCCGGGCAGGCAAGCGATCCCGGGATCGCCATCGACAGTACCGTCGTCGTGGTGGAGCCGTCTCGCAAACTCTCCCTCGAGCCCCTCGTCCGCATCGGCACCGTGGACGGCGCACCCGAGACCCAGTGGGGTTCGGTGGTGAGCCTCCAGGTCGAGGTGGACGCCGGTGAGGTCTACGTCGGCGACGGAGTCTCGAACCGGCTGCGGGTGTTCGGCGTCGACGGCGCGTTCCGGCGGGCGTGGGGTCGAAGCGGGGATGGTCCGGGGGAGTTCAACGGCGGGCCATTGGTGAGCGTGGGGCGGGACACGGTGGTGGCCACCGACGGATTCCGAGTCAACGTCTTCACGGCGGAGGGCGAGGTCATCCGCACCTTCACCCCCCGGCCCCTGGAGCGGGTTTCGTTTCTCGAGTCCATCAGCCCCGTGGACGACGGCTGGATCGCCCTCATCCGGGAAGTGGTGCCGGGCCGCGGGCAGCTTCGTCGGGCCTACGCCATGGACCTCGCCGGGCTGTTGACCGGCGAGCCGGTTCTCGAGGTGCCCTATCAGGAGGCGGGGACTCCGTCTCTGTTCGCCCCGCGGGCCCGGGTGGCGCATCACGGCGACGGAATCGTGGTATCGGACGCCGTGGAGTACCGGATCGAGCGCCGGGGCCCCCGGGGGCGGGTCCAATCGGTCCACCGGTTCACCGACGCCCTCGTGGCCGTGAGCGAGGCCGACTTCGACCGGTACGAGACGGCGACGGACGCTCGGTGTCGCGCCTCCGACGGGGCCGCTCTCTGCGTGCCGCTGCTCGACGATCACTTCTCGGCCGTCCGGCGTCGGGGGCTTCCGGCCGCGCGGCCGGTGGTGGGACGCCTCCTGGGGTCGGCGGACGGAACGATCCTGGTGCAGCGGGCCGACCTCGATCCCACGCCCTTCACGCCGGGGGACGAGACGCTCTGGGACCTGGTGGCCGACGACGGGCGCTGGCTCGGCCGGATCGAGTTCCCCCTGGGGATGCGTCCCGTCTGGCTCGGGGCGGATCAGATCTGGGGTGTGGAACTCGACGCCTTCGACGTGCCCACCGTGGTGGGGTACCGAATCCGGGTCGTCGAGTAGCCCGGGGTTCGGGGGGCTACGGTGCCGTAACCGGGCGGTTGTTGGCCAGGGCGGCGATCTTCCACTCGCCGTCGAGGCGGAGCAGCAGCCAGACCTCGCTGAACTCCAGGACCGCGGCGGGGGCGCCGGCGGCCTGGACCGTGGCGGTGCGGGTGTCGGTCCACACCGTGGCCACGTCGCCCCGGGCCTCCACCGACGTGACCCGGACCGAGCGCTCGTACGACTCGGTGGACGAGAACAGCACCGCCCCCACGACCTGCCACTGGGTGGTGAGGTCCTGGGCGAGCCGGTCGTCGGTCTCGCCCATGTCGGCGTGGGACGCACCCCGCACCAACTGCACGCTTCCCGGCGCCAGGAGCGCCACGGCGCCGTCCAGGTCTCGAGCGGTGACCGCTTCGTTGAAGGCCCGCACGCGATCGGCCGCGACCGCCTCGTCGGTGGTGCCGCAGGCCCCGGCGGGGAGGGCGAGGCCCAGGAGGGCCGTGAGGAGGAGCGCTCTGGATCGCATGGCCGTGGTGGGGCAGGAGGATGGGACCCGACGGGCCCATGGAAGCTCGCCCCGAACCGGGGTGGCCCACCGTCGGGAGATGGCGGTGCTCCGCCGTCGAGATTCTCCCCTGGGTTGTCCGTAGATCCCCGGAGAGCAGCGCCGTCGCCCTCACCTGGAGGCTCGCGGGATCGGGGCCCTCGTCGCATCATGAGCGCCCTGCCCGCCCGCCTCCCCTCCGACCCGGCCACCCTCATGCAGCACTGCACCCACCTCCGTGTCCTCGTCTCCTTGAGCGTGGGCGTGGGAGCGTGCGCCGCCCCCGACGCCGATCCCGAGTCCCACGCCTTCGACCCGTCGGTGCCCCGGTGGAGTCTCTCCGTGGAGGCCGAAGTGGGGGGAGCCGACGAGGCCGAGGGGATGATCCTGGGCGGGGTGATGGGGGGCGTGCTCCTGGACGACGGCGGGTTCGCCCTGGGCGAGGGCCAGACCCTGGAGGTGCGGTTCTACGATGGCCGAGGGGCCTTTCGGGGCGCCCGGGGTGGGCGAGGTCAGGGCCCCGGTGAATTCACCTTCATCAACTGGGTGGACTCGCCCGACGGGGTCGGGGTGACGGCGTGGGACCCCCAGGCCAACCGTGTGACCTCGTTTCCTGGACTCCAGGGCGACCCCTCGACCCGCTCGCTGGACCTGGGCGCCGCCGGGCCCCGGGGATCGGGCGCGCCTGTGGGACTCCTGGCCGACGGCACCGTCGTGGTGCTCCACGGGGCTCGGGAGAACGATCTGACCGGTGCCGTGGAGGGCGAACATCGCGACACGGCCCGGGTGATCGCCGTGGGAGCCGATGATTCACGGATCCTCCTCGCCCGGCCCGGCACCGAGCGGTTCGTCGCCTCCGACGGCGAGCAGAGCGGCGCCCCCCTGGTGGTGTTCGGCTCCGAGCCCCGGGCCACGGTCATGGGCCCCACGGTGGTGGCCGGCGGAACGGACACGGCCGAGCTGACGCGCCTCGACCCCACGGGTGCGCCCCTGGATCCGGCCCGGATCGCCGTGCCGGCGTTGGCTGCAAATCCCGACGCCGAGTCGGCCGTGCGACAGGCGGGAGTCGCGGCCGACAGCGCCGTCTGGGCGCGCATCGCGCCGTACAACCCGACCCTGGACTTCGCCACGCTCCTGGAGTATTCGCGAGACCTCTGGACGAGTCTTCCGGCGAGGGACACGCTCCCCCGATTCTCCGAACTTCGGGGCGACCGGGCCGGGCATCTCTGGGTCCGGGCGTACGTGCTCCCCACAGCCGACTCCGTGACCTGGGCCCGCATGGACGCAGGGTTCGACGCCGAAGGTCGGGTGGTGGTGCCCGCGGGATGGCGGATCCTGGACCAGGAGGGCGACCGCCTCCTGGTGGCGCTCCGCGACGCCGCCGACCGCTGGATCGTCCGTATGCTTCGGGCGGAGGGCGCGTCCTGAACCCGTCGGAGGGCGTCCTCGTCGAGGCCTGCGTCACCTCCCTCGCCGAGGCGGTGGCGTCGGCCCGGGCCGGTGCCCACCGCCTCGAGCTGTGCGTGGATCTGGAGGTGGGGGGACTCACCCCCCCCTCCGACCTGGTGGAGGCGGTGGTGGAGGGCGTGGACGTGCCGGTCTTCGCCATGGTCCGGCCCCGGGCGGGCGACTTCCGGCCTCGCCCCGGCGAGGTCGACACCATGCTCCGGTCCGTGGAGGAATCCCGCCGGGCCGGGGTCGCCGGTCTCGTCGCGGGGGTCCTGGACGAACGGGGCGACGTCCACGGCCCCGCTACCGAAGCGCTCGTGTCCGCCGCGGCGGGGCTCCCCATCACCTTCCACCGGGCCTTCGACCACGGGCCCGACCCCGACGCTGCCCTGGAGTCCCTGGTGGAACTCGGTGTGACCCGCGTCCTCACGGGGGGAGGCCCGGGCCGGGCCTGGGAGGGGAGGGACCGGCTTCGACGTCTCGTGGCGCGGGCGGCCGGCCGCATCGTGGTGCTGGTGGGCGGGGGGGTCCGGGGCGATCACGCGGCGGAGTTGGCGCGGTTCACGGGCGCCCGGGAGTTCCACGCCCGGGCCTCGGGGGTGCCCGGGGTCGTGGGCGCCCTGCGGCCCCGCCGCTGAGCGTTATCTTCGCGCCATGGCGCACTCCCCCGATTCCCCCGCCGCCGTCCCGCTCCAGCCGGGGGTCCTGCATCTCGTCCGGGCTCGTCTCGATGCGCCCCCCTGGCCCCGGGAGCACCTGGCCGCGGTCCTCTCCGACGACGAGCGGGCGCGCATCGCTCGCTTCCGTTTTCCCCACCTGCAGCGGCGCCACGAGGCCGCCACCGGGCTCCTGCGCAGGGTCCTGGCCCGGATCGTGGACCGGGATCCGGCCGACCTGAGGTTCGAGGTGGGGGAGCACGGCAAGCCGCACCTTCCCGGTGGACCGGCCTTCAACCAGTCCCACTCCGGAGAGTGGTGGATGCTCGGGGTGGCGTCGGAGGGACGGGTCGGGGTCGATGTGGAGGTCCACCGGACCCTGCACGACCTGGACGACCTCGCCCGCAACACCTTCCACCCCGCCGAGGCCGACGACGTCCTGAACGAGCCGTCGCCCGAGGAACGGACCCGGGCCTTCTTCCGGGTCTGGAGCCGGAAGGAGGCGTTCATCAAGGCCGTGGGCCGGGGGCTGTCGTATCCGCTGGCGGGGTTCCGGGTGTCGGCCCGGGCCGAGCCCCCGCGGGAGATCCTGGCCATCGACGATCCAGCCGACGACGTCCGCGGGTGGTGCATGCGTTCGGTGCCATGGGACTCCACTCTGGCCGCCGCCGTCAGTTGGGACCGGCCCGAAGGCCGGGTGGTGTGGACGCCGGCTCTCGGCCGCGACGCTTGATCGCCACCCCCGGCGCTCCGTAGGTTTCCCGCCGCGCCCCCCCTACGAGAAGCCCCGTGCGGACGTCCCCACAGGCCCCCGATCTCTCTGCTCCCGACCCCGCCGCCTCGGCGTTGGGATCCGAGCCCTCCGCCCGCGACCGGGGTGCCGAGCGCGAGCTGCGACAGGCCCAACGCATGGAGGTGGTGGGCCAGATGGTCAGCGGCGTCGCCCACGATCTGGCCAACATCCTCACGGCCATCCAGGGGTTCGCCGAACTGGCCGCCGACGGGGCGTCGCCCACCACGGCGGCGGTGATCCGGGAGATCCGGTCCACCGCCGACCGGGGCACGGCCCTGACCCGGAAGCTCCTGGCCGTGGGCCGGGCCCGGGAGTCCCGCGCCGCGGCGCTGGATCTGAACGACTGCGTGGCCGAGGTCGAGGCGCTGCTTCGCCGCGTGGTGGGGCCGGACCTGGAGATCCGAACCGAGCTGGACCGGGAGATCCCCCGGGTCAACGCCGTGGCCCACGACCTGGAGATGGTGCTCCTGAACCTGGCCCTCAACGCCCGGGACGCGGTCCGGGGTCCGGGGTGGGTCCGCATCGCCACCCGGGTGGAGGCGGACCCGGGCGCGCCCTGGCCGTGGGTGGTTCTGGAGGTGGCCGATTCGGGCATCGGCATGGACGAGGAGACCCGGACCCGGGTCTTCGAGCCCTTCTTCACCACCAAGGAAGAAGGGGTGGGCACGGGACTCGGGCTGGCGGTGGTGGCCGATGTGGTGAACGACCTGGGCGGGCGCATCGAACTGGCCAGCGCCCCGAGCCAGGGCACGACGTTCACCATCCGTCTGCCGGCGCCCCAGGATCTGATGCCCCGGGAGGAGGAACCGCCCGTGGAAGACGCGGGCGGGGGGCCCGAGGTCCTGCTCCTCTGCGACGACGACCCGGGGGTCGTGCGCATGTTGGCGTCGGCGCTGCGACGGGTCGGGTACGAGGTGGTGGAGACCCACGGGCCCCACGAGGCCATCGCGGCCTTCGAGGATCGGGACGGCGCCGTGGACCTCCTGGTCACCGACGTCATGATGCCCGAACTCACCGGCGAAGACCTCCTGACCCGTCTCCGACAGGTGCGGGCCGATCTCCCCGTGGTGCTCCTCACCGGGTACACCCAGGACGGGCTCCAGGCGCAGGGCGTGGAGCTCGGGGCCGGGCGCCTGCTCCAGAAGCCCTTCGGTCCCGAGGAGCTGCGCGGCATCGTCCGGGAGGTGCTGGACCAGGCTCGGAGCGGCGCGTAGCAGCATGGCGGTCACCGACGCCTACCGAACCCTCTACCTCCAGGCCCCCATCCCCCTGGTCACCCTCCGGGACGACGGCCGGGTGGTGGACGCCAATCCCGCCTTCGTGGAGGCGACCCGGAGTCCCAGGGAAACCCTGCTCGGCGCCGACGTCGGCGACTCCCTCGCGGCGCAGGATCGGGGCGCGAGCCGGGTCTATCTGCGCCAGGCCCTGGAACGGGGGACCGCGGAATGGTCCGTGAGCCTGTCGGGCACACCCAACGTGCGGTGGCACGTGAAGGCGATCTCGTTCAAGGGTCAGGTGGCCGTGCTGGCCTTCTGGACTCCCCCGGAACAGGACGTGGCCCGGACTCTCGTGCCCGCTCTCGCGGCGGTGGCCCGGAGGATTCCCGAGCAGGCCCTGATCCTCCTCTCCGCCGATCTGTGGATTCTGGGCGCGTGGGGACTTCCGGAGGTGGGGGCCGCCGACGACTCGGACGTCGTGGGGCGCCACCTGCGACGCCTCGTGGACGTCGACCCCGGGCGATTGAAGGAGCTGGTCGAGGCCATGGGGGCCGAGGAACCGTGGGCCGGGCGACTCACCCTCTCCGAAGACGACCTGGGCGGCGGGGAGTGCATCGCCAGTCTCGTCCCGTCGCGGGTCGTGGGCGGAAGTCGCCAGGGCGCCGGGTTCCTGGTGCTCCGCCGAGCCGCCGCCGACGGACGCCCTCCCCAGGATCATCGGCGTCTCCACCGCATGGCCCGGGTGGGCGACTTCGCCGTGGAACTCGTGGACACACTCCGGGACCGGGTGCGGGCGCTGGTCCGGAGCGAGCCGGGCAGCCCGGACGCCCGGCGACTGGGCCTGGAGTTCGAGGCCCTGGACCAGCGGTTGCGCCAGTTCACCGACATCGCCCGCATCGAGGGGCGGGTGGCCAGGGCCGACGTCGCCGAAGGGGTGCGGAGCCGGTGGGCCGATTTCCTGGCCGACCAGGGCATCGAACTCACGGTGTCCGTGGACGACGGCGTGGGCGAGGAGTCTCTCGCCGTCTCCGAAGACCTCATGGTGGCCGTTCTCGACGAACTCGTGGAAAACGCCCGGGTCGCTCTCGACGACGCCCCGGTACGGACCATCGCCGTGACGGTGGAGGCCGCCGAGGGCAGCGCCCGGGTGGCCGTGGAGGACTCGGGGCCCGGAGTGCCCGGGAGTCGGCGTCAGGCCGTCTTCCGCCCCTTCGCCTCGGGCCGCGCTGGTCGCCTGGGGCTGGGGTTGGCCACCGCCCGCAGTCAGTTGGAACTGGTGGGCGGATCGCTGATCCTGGACGACTCCGACACCGGGGCGCGATTCGTGGTCCGGGTGCCCGTGGAGGGGCCGTCGGCCCCGGCGCCCGGTCCCTCCGACGGTCTCCGTTCGCCCGTCCTGTCGGGGCGGTCGGTGCTGGTGGTGGACGAGGCCGAAGACACCCGTCGCGCCGTGGCTCGGATCCTGGGCACCGTGGGCATGACCGTGCGGGAGGCCTGGAGCGCCCGGAGCGCGGTGTCGGAGCTCGTGCAGCGCGGGGTGACCGACGCCGTGGTGTGTACCGTGGGGGGCGACGAGTCGGGGGGCGCGCGTTTCGTTTCCGACCTCAGGGAAGTGGCCCCCGAGCTGGTGGGCCGGACGGTCCTGCTGGTCGATGTGGCGTCACCGACCCGCATCGGGGTGCTGGAGCAGCGGTGGGGGTGTGCCGTGTTGGCCCGCCCCCTGGTGGTGGAGCAGTTGGTGTCGCGGCTGGAGCGCGACGCCGGGGCCTGATTCGCCCGGGCGGGGTCCGGTCAGGCGCCGGTGACGCGGGGCCGGAAGGGCGTGCGGACGCCGGGGGCGTCGGAGCGGACGAACTGGACGCCGAGACCCGCCTTGAGATTGATGGCCACCGGACCCTGCAGGTTGGCCGTCCACATCTCGCCCGCATCCCGGGGCACCGTGGCGATGGCCAGGATGGCCACGTCGGCGGGCTGCTTCACGCCCAGGGCATCGGCTTCCTGGTTGGGAAGGTCCACGCTGTAGCCTTCGATGACCTGGAAGGGGTCCACCAGCACGAACGCCAGGGGAGCGTGCTCCTCCGACCGGAGCCAGTAGAAGCCCGGGACGTCGGCCGCCTCGAGGCTGTAACGCGTGGCATCGGGAAAGCCCAGGAGCCCCCGGGGAAACCGCACGGGCTGGCCGATGAAGGGCTCATCGTCGCCCGATTGACCGGTGGGGGGCGACGGCAGGGTCATGGCGGCGCTCATCGCAGGTAGTTCGTGAGGGTGGTGTCCAGGATCCGGCTGGTGGAGAGCAGGGCGGCCTGATAGGCGGCCTGACGGTTCACCAGGACGGTGATGGCTTCTTCCATCTCCACGTCCATGAGGTCCGACCTCAGGTTGCGGAGGTTGAGATCGAGGGACTCCACGTTGGCCTCGGCCACGTCGAGTCGGATCTGACGAGCACCCACCTCACCCACGAACCCCTGGAGGTTGGAGTGGGCTGCGTCGATGCGGTCGGCGCTTCCCTGGATGGTGGCGGTGTCGTTGGCCCGGAGGGCGGTGGAGAGGGCCTCGATGGAGGCCAGGACGTCGGAATCGATGAACAGCGTGCCGGCCCCATGGGCTCCCTGCATCACGCTCCCTGCGCCCACCTCGTACGAGGGGGACTGGCGGGTGGGGGCCGCGGGATCTTCGGCGCCGGTCACGGCGTCGAGAGGGGCGCGATCGGGGTAGAGACCGCCGAACACGTAGGCGTCGCCCGACTGGGTATTGGCGATCTGCACGACCTGCCGGTAGAGCTCGTCCACCTCGTCGGCCGTGACCGATCGGGTCTGGGCATTGGCGTTGGCGCCGGACTGCCCGTAAGCCAGTTCCCGGGCGCGCTCCAGAATGCCCGACACCTGATCCAGCGCCGTTTCCTCGACGGAGAGTCGCTCCCGGGCCGCCGAGATGTTGCGGCCGTACTGGGTCAGAGCGCGAAGATCGGAGTCCGTCGCCAGCACGCGGCTCGCCGTGGCGGGATCGTCCGACGGCCGGTTGATGCGCTGCCCGGTGGAGACCTTGTTCTGGGCGTCCGCCACCTCGGAAAGGCCGCGCTGGACCGTCCCCAGGCTGCGCATGAGAGTCAGATTGTTGGTGATCCGCACTGCGTCCACCTCTCGTCGAGTTGAGTCCGGAGGGCCCGGCTCGTAGTCTACCCGGGTAGTTTCGGCCCCCCTACCGGGAACTTGAGTCGTTCCCCCAGCCCCACGAGCGATGGCGCGGATCCTGTGCGTGGACGACGAGGCCGGTGCCCTCGAGATCCTGAAGGAGACCCTCCGACAGGCGGGTCATGAGCCCGTGGGGGTCCGGAACGTCGAGGCCGCCATGGCGGTTCTCGGGCGGGGCGGCGTCGATCTCGTCCTCTCCGATTATCGGATGCCCGAGACCTCGGGCCTGGAGTTCCTCAACCTGATCCAGGAAGAGGGCCTGGACGTGCCCCTGGTCATGATCACGGGCCACGCCTCCGTGGGGCACGCGGTGACGGCCATGAAGGCCGGGGCCATCGACTACGTCACCAAACCCGTGCGGGCGGGTCAGCTCGAACTGGTGGTGGAACAGGCTCTGGAGCTGGTGCGCCTGCGTCGCCAGAACCAGGCCCTGCGCAGCGAGGTGACCGAGCTCCGCGCCGGACACGAACTCGTGGGCGAGAGCGCGGCGTTCGAGAAGCTCCTGGAAGTGATCCGGGCTGCGGCGCCCACCCGGGCCAGCGTGCTGCTCCAGGGTGAGTCGGGTACGGGAAAGGAACTCCTGGCCCGCACGCTCCACACCCTGAGTGGTCGGGACGATGGCGCCTTCATCACGGTGAACTGCGCGGCCATGCCCGAGCACCTGGTGGAGAGCATCCTCTTCGGGCACGAGAAGGGGGCGTTCACCGGGGCCGTGAAACAGGTGAAAGGGGCGTTCGAGCGAGCCAATCGCGGGACTCTGCTCCTGGACGAGATCTCCGAGATGCGACTCGACCTCCAGGCCAAGCTGCTCCGGGCCCTGCAGGAGAACGAGTTCGAGCGCGTGGGCGGGACGTCCCCCGTGCGCGTGGACGTGCGCGTCATCGCCACCACCAACCGGGATCTCCCCACCGAGGTGGAGGAAGGGCGCTTCCGCCAGGATCTCTTCTATCGCCTCAACGTGCTTCCGGTGCGGGTCCCCTCGCTCCGGGAGCGGCCCGACGACATTCCCCGTCTCGCTCGCCATTTCGCCCGACGGTCGGCCAGCGAGCTGGATCGTCCCGCGCCCACCTTCTCGGCCGATGCCGTGGAGCGCCTCCAGGGGTACGCCTGGCCGGGCAACGTCCGGGAACTGGCCCACGCCGTGGAGCGGGCCGTAATCCTCTCCCCCGGGCCCGAACTCGGACCCGAGGCCTTCGATCTCCTGGGGGACGCACCGGGGATGCCCGGGGCGGCCCTTCCCGACGGGGCCGTGGTCCTCACGAGTCTCCGCATCGACGAAGCCGAACAGGCCCTCATCGAAGCGGCGCTGGAACGCACCGAGGGCAACCGCACCCAGGCGGCGGGACTCCTGGGCATGAGCGTGCGTACGCTCCGGTCCAAGCTCAACAAGTAGGAAGGATCCGCCGGGGGCAGCCCGGCAGAAGCTTCCGTTCCGGCCGGGTCGTCCCGGGGCCACGCCGCTCCGCGAACTCGGACCTCCCCGGGAGTCTCCCGGGAGTGTCGTTCTCGTAAAACTTTATGCAGTAGGGCTTTGGGCTGCTGCGGCGACGCTGTTCCGGCCGTGGCGATCCCCACGTGCCGCCCTGTGGAACGGGCGTTGCTCAAGGACCCTCCCGCACCCACGGGAGGAACTGCATGCTCAACGATGTCACGGGAATCGGATCCACCTCCGCCGATCTACGGCGGGAGCTGACCGCGTCCATGGAACGGACCCGGGCCGGCTCGGATCGGATCGCCAACGCCTTCAACGGCACCGACGCCTCGTTCACCGACGCCCTGGACGCCGCGCAGAACGGCGCCACGGTGGATGGTGAACCGGTGGACGTGGAAGCCGAGATGGTCCGGTTGGCCGACGAGCAGATCCGCTTCGACGCCATGAGCCGGATGCTCTCCAAGGTCTACCAGCAGGTCCGTGCCAGTGTGAGGGGCGGATGAGCGAGTCGGGCGGCGTTCCCGGTCTTCTCCGCGGTCTGGGGATCTCCGCGAGCGGCCTGACGGCCCAGCGGCGGCGTCTGGATGCCATCGCCATGAACATCGCCAACGCCGAAACCACGCGGACGGCCGAGGGAGGGCCCTACCGCCGGCGCTTCGTCGAGCTCATGCGCGCCCAGGAGACCCCTCCCAACGGGCCGGCACCCGACCCCTCCCGCCTGGGACCCATCGACGTGCCCCGTCCCGGCGACGCCCCCTTCGGCGAACCGACGCCCAACGGGGTGGAGGTCGCCGGCATCGTCGAAGACACCACCCCCGGGCCCCGGGTCTACGACCCCGCCCACCCCGACGCCGATGCCGACGGATTCGTGGAGTACCCCAACGTCGACATGGCCCAGGAGATGGTGGCCCTCATGGAGGCCCGCCGGGCCTACGAGGCCAACGCCACCGCCTTCGAAGCCATGAAGTCCATGCTGCAGCGCGCCCTGGAGATCTAGATGAGTCTCGGCATTCCCGGAGTCTCGAGTTTTCCCGGGGGGCTCGGGCCTCTCGGCTCCCCGACCCGGGCCGGCGGGGGCCGTGAGGCCGACCCGGCCCCGTCCGAGGCCGAGTCGCGCCGGAGCGAGTCCGTCGCCACCGGTCGAAACACCGCGCCCAGCGACGTGCCTCCCGGCACCGACCCCGAACTCTGGGCGGTCCTCACCACCGAAGAGCGGGCCCACTTCACGCGACTTCGGTCCATGGGCCCCCTCACCTACTCCACGTCGTCGAGCGCCGGACCCCAGCAGCCCAGTCAGGCTCGCCGGGGCGTCCGTCTGGATGTCCGCGTATGAGTGCCATCGACCAGATCCGCGCCGCGGCCGCCGCTCAAGGTGCCGCGCCTCTTCGCCCCGGCAGCCAACTGTCCAATGCGGCGCCGGGCTTCGGCGACACCCTGAAGTCCATGCTCGGCGACGTCCAGCAGCTCCAGGACCAGTCGTCGGATGCCATCGGCTCGTTCCTCCGGGGGGAGCCGGTGGAAATCCACGAGGTCATGGCCGCCGTGGAGGAAGCGGGCATCGCCCTGGACTTCCTGATCGAACTCCGCAACCGCCTCACCGAAGCCTACCGCACCGTGGTAGGCATGCAGACCTGATGAGGGCCGCCTGACATGGCATCGTTCAACGAGATCGTGCGAGACCTGGGACGTCCGCGAATCCTGGGCCTCCTCGCCGTGGTGGGGATCGCCGTGGCGGGCCTCTGGGGCCTGGTGGCCTGGGGGACCGCCCCGACGTGGGTGCCCCTCTTCCGGGATCTGCCCGTGGAGTCCATCGGCGAGTACACCCGCCTGCTGGACGATGCGGGGATCGAGAACCGCCTCACCATGGGCGGCACCGAGATCCAGGTCGAGGAGTCCGACGTGGCCCAGGCCCGGGTGGCCCTGGCCCAGGCCGGGATCGAACCGGCCGGCAAGCCCGGGTGGACCATCTTCGACCAGCCGTCGTGGGGCATGACCGAGTTCACCCAGCGCGTGAACTACCGCCGGGCTCTCGAGGGCGAACTGGCGCGGAGCATCGCCCAGATGCAGGGCATCTCCAGCGCCGACGTGCTCCTGGGCATGCGGGAGTCCCCCTCCCTCCGCGGAGGCACCGCCCCCATCGAGGCGTCGGTGATGCTCAGCGTGGCGACGGGCGCCCGTCCCAGCGGGGAACTCGTGGAGGCCATCACGTTCCTCCTGGCCCGCAGTGTCGACGGACTGAGTTCGGACCACGTCAGCGTGGTGGACAACACGGGTCGGGTTCTCTCCGCCGGAGAAGAGCCCGGTCTCTCGTCGTCGGGCAACAGCCGCCGTCAGATGGCCCTCCAGCGCGACCTGGAGTCCTATCTCGAGCGCCGCGCCGAGGACCTGGTCACGCCCCTGGTGGGAGCGGCCAACGTCCGGGTACGGGTCGCCGCCGCGTTGGACTACGAGCGCGTGCAGCGGATCACCCAGGCCGTGGATCCCGAGGTGTCGGTGCTCATGAACGAAGAGCGCTCCGAAGTGGTGCCGGGCGATCCGTCGCAGGGTGCGGCGAGCACCATCTACAACAACGAATTCCAGACCAACCAGAGCACCGAGACGGTGGAGCGCACCCCGGGCTCGATTCAGCGCCTCACCGTGTCGGTGGCCCTGAACGAGGCCGCCCTGGGCGAGCGGGGCCCCGCCGTGCTCGAGCAGGTCCAGCGCCTGGTGGCCAACGCCGTGGGCCTGGACGACCAGCGCGGCGACGAGATCTCGGTGGAGGCCATGCCCTTCGAGCAGCCCACCGCGGCGCCCACGACTCCCGAAGAGACCGGCGGACCGGCCTGGCTGGCCGTCCTGCTCCAGTATCAGCGGCAGATCGTGGCCGCCCTGGCCATGATCGTAACCCTCGTGGTGGCCTTCCGCGCCCTGGGCACCCTGAAGACCGCCGCCGCCGACCTCTCCCGCCGCGAGGCCCTGCCCGCGGGAGACACACCGGACGGCGCCCGCCTGACCGCCGGGGGCGAGACCGCCGTGACCGCCCGGGATCAGCTCGCCGACCTCCTGGCTCAACGGCCCGAGAACGCGTCCCGCGTACTCCGCGCCTGGATGAAGGACGCCTGACGTGGCCGTGGCGAACGGCCGTCGGGCCATCAAGTTCGAGAACCTCTCGGGCCGTCAGAAGGTGGCCATCCTTCTCATGACCCTGGGTCCCGAGGGGGCTCCGGCCCTGACCCAGAACCTCACGCCCGAGGAGATCGAGGTGCTGTCGCTGGAAGTGGCGCAGCTCGAGGACGTGCCCCCGAGCGTGGTGGAGCGGGTGCTCACCGAGTGGTTCGAGACCGAGGAGGAGGCGTTCACCCTGGCCACGGGGGGCGTCGACACGGCCCGGGACATCCTGCGCAACACTCTGGGCCCGGATCGCAGCGAGGAAGTGCTGCACCGCATCGAGAGCCAGTTGCGGGAAGGCACGGGATTCCACTCCCTGCGGCACGCCGACCCGTCTCAGTTGGCCAACGTCCTCCGCAACGAGCACGTCCAGACCATCGCCCTCATCATGGCGCACCTGGAGACGTCGCTCGTGGCCGAGGTGGTGCGGAGCCTCAATCCCGAAGTGGCCGCGGAGGTGATGCTCCGCATGGCCCGCATGGAGAAGGTCCATCCCGAGGTGCTCGAAATCGTGGAGCGGTCCCTCGGGGGCGAAACGAACATCGCCCTCTCCCGGGACCTCGCCGCCGCCGGGGGCCCGGCGGCCGTGGCCGCGGTCCTCAACCTCTCGAGCTCGGCCCTGGAGAAGGAACTCCTGGACGGGGTCGGGCAGAAGGATCCCGAGCTGGTCGACGAGATCAAGAGCCTCATGTTCATCTTCGAGGACATCCTGCGCCTCGACGACCGGGCCGTGCAGAAAGTGGTCCAGGAGGCCGACGTCCGGGAACTGGCCCGGGCCCTCAAGGGCGCCAGCGAGGAACTCAAGGCGAAGATCCTCGGCTGCATGTCCCAGCGGGCCAAGGCCGGGCTCGAGCAGGAGATGGAGTTCATGGGCCCCACGCGCCTCCGGGACGTGGAGGCGTCGCAGGCCGCGGTGGTGAAGGCCGTACGCGACCTGGAAGCGGCGGGCGAGATCGTCATCAGCACGGGGAGCGACGACGATGTCCTCCTCTAGCCGATTCGTCACCGAGGGGTGGATCGAAGCCCCGGTCCAGGGGGAGCGGGAGCCCCGGGTCTGGGAGATGGGCGAGGTGGTCGATTCCGCCCCGGTGCCGGCGCTTCGCGGCGGAGAACCGGCCGTGTCCCCCGCCGAGGCGTGGGACGCCGCGGTGGCCGCCGCGCGGCAAGAGGGATTCGACGAGGGGCATCGGGCCGGGGTGGCCGAGGGGCGTCGCTCCGAAGAGGCCCGCACCCGCAGCGCCCTGGACGCGGCCGCCCGGGCCGTCACCGAGGTCGAGGCCCGCATGGTGCAGATGGAAGAGGCCGCCATCCGGGACATTCCCGCTCTGGCCACCGCCATCGCGTCGCACCTCGTGGGCCACGCCGTGGAGGCCGATCCCACCATCCTGAGTCGCCTCGTTCAGCAGGCGGTCTCGGAGTTCCTCCCCGACGAGCCGGTGCGGGTCCGGGTGAACCCCCGGGATCTGGCCATGCTCTCCGGGCCCATGGGCGCCCAGGCCGAAGCCGACGGGCCCGTGACCGGTCGTTCGGTCCGGTGGATCTCCGACGCCGAGGTGCGCCCCGGCGGGTGTCTGGTGGAAAGCAGGGAACGCCTGGTGGACGGTCGGGTGAGCGCCGCCCTGGAGCGGATCTACCGGGCCCTGTGCGAGGAGGAAGGGTGATCGAGCTCGCCCCCGCCCTCGAGCGTATGGCCGCCGTGCCGCGGCTGGGCCACCACGGCCGCATCAGCCAGGTGGTGGGCCTGGTGATGGAAGCCACGGGCATCGACGTGCCCCTGGGGGCCATCTGCCGGGTTCGGCCCCTGAGCGGCCACGGTGAGGTGCTGGCCGAGGCCGTGGGATTCCACGCCAACGGAGTCCTCCTCATGCCCTTCGGCGAACTCGAAGGCATCCACCCCGGCAGCTCCGTGGAGGCCATGGGCCTCTCGCCCCACATCGAGGTGGGCCAGGGACTGCTGGGCCGGGTGCTCAACGCCATGGGCGAGCCCATCGACGGGCTCGGTCCCCTCCGTCGGGACACGCGCGTTCCCCTGGCCGGAGTCCCCATCAACCCCCTGGTGCGGGAGACCATCGACGAAGCCCTGGTCACGGGCATCCGGTCCATCGACGGCCCCCTGACCCTGGGTCACGGACAGCGGGTGGGGATCTTCGCCGGAAGCGGCGTGGGAAAGAGCTCCCTCCTGGGCAGCATCGCCCGAGGCAGTTCGGCCGACGTCAACGTCATCGCCCTCCTGGGGGAACGGGGTCGGGAGGTGAGGGACTTCCTCCACCACTCCCTGGGAGACGAGGGCCTCAGCCGCTCCGTGGTCATCGCGGCCACCGGCGACGAAGCCGCGCTGCTCCGGGCTCGGGGAGCCCTGGTGGCCACGGCCATCGCCGAGCATTTCCGTTCCAACGGGCTCCACGTGCTGCTCATGGTGGACTCGGTGACCCGGGTCGCCATGGCGTGGCGGGAGATCGGTCTCGCCGTGGGTGAACCCCCCACGACGAAGGGATATCCGCCCTCGGTGTTCGCCAACCTGCCCCGCCTGTTGGAACGGGCCGGGAACGACGACAACGGCAGCATCACGGGCATCTACACCGTGCTGGTGGAGGGGGACGACTTCAACGACCCCATCGCCGACGCGGCCCGATCGATCCTGGACGGCCATGTGGTCCTGAGCCGACGACTCGCCACCAGCGGTCACTTCCCCGCCGTGGACGTGAACGAAAGCGTCTCCCGGCTCCGGGACCGCGTCGTGGCCGACGAGCACCGCAAGACGGTGAACGCGATCCAGCACCTCCTGGCCGTCTACCGCGAGAAGGAAGACCTCATCGCCGTAGGCGCCTACCAGCCCGGCTCCGATCCCGACGTGGATCGTGCCATCGCCACCCGAAGCGAGATCATCCGGTTCCTGCGACAGGACACCGCCGAGATCTCCAGCCAGGCCGAGACCCAGGCCTGGCTCGACCGACTCTCCACTCTCGTGCGGCCCTCGGAGGCCCGAGCATGACCGACGAACGTGATGGCGCCCGCCTCGACAAGGTGCTCGAGGTCCGGCGATGGAAGGAGCAATCCGAGATCCAGGCGCTCGTGGACGCCCAGGGCGCCGTGGCCGAGGCCGAGGAGACCCTCGCCCGGCTCCGGAAGGAGTGGCAGGTCCTGCGCTCGGGGATGAACGAGGCCAGCGCCGCCGTGGTGGGCCAGTTGCAGGCCCTCTCTCTCATGATGGAGCAGCTCGAGCGAGGCATCGAGTTGGCGGACCGGGCGCGCCACGCCGCCGAACACCGGGTCAGCCAGCAGACCGACTCGTACCTGGAGGCCCACGCCGAGCGGCGTGCGGTGGAAAAGGTCCAGGAGCGCCGCGACGTGCGGGTGGCCCTGGCCCGGAAGGGTCGGGAGCGGAAGCGCGAAGACGAGATCGCCACCGGCCGTTTCTGGCGCGGTGACGGCCTCCTGCCGTCGGGAGATCGCTGATGAAGACCGTGATCCTGGCCCTGGCGGGCCTCCTGGTCGGCGGTGGCGTCGGCACCACGGGAGGCGCGTTCCTCCTGGCCCGGTGCGACTCCGAGGTCGTGGACTCCCACGACGAATCCGAGGGGACGCCGGACGAAGCCGCGGCCGACAGCCTGGGCGAGGACCTCGCCCCCGACTCCATGGACGTGGACACGGTGGGGTCCATGGGCCCGGTGCCCGACCTCACCGGAGAAGGCGAATCCATGGACTCCGTGCCGGGGGCGGTGGAAGCCGCGGCCGCCGTGGAGCCCCAGGCCGCCCCCGGGGACGGGGACGGTGCCGAGGAGATCGACGCCCCGCCGTCCGGGTCGGTGGATCCGGCGGCGCCGGCCGTGGATCCCATCGTGTTGGCCCCCACCCCGGATCCCACGGCGTTGCGACGCCTCGCCCGGATCTTCTCGAACATGAAGGCCGAGCAGGCGGCGGCGGTGATGGTGGAGCTTTCCGACGCCGAGGCCGAACGAATCCTGGTGAGCATGCCCGAGCGTGCCGCCGCAGCGATCCTCAACAAGATGGACCCCTCCCGGGCGGCGGTGCTCAGCCGACGGGTCATCGGTGGCGGGTCCCCCGGAGGTGAGGGATGAGTGCCATGCAGATGGGCGGAATGCCGTTCGCCGCCTCGACCCCCATGCCCGAACGCGCCGGTTCGGCCGTGCGGCGGGAACCGACGCAGGGGGTCGAGCAGGCCGGCGACGTGAATGCCGCCGAGGGGGAGCGGGAGAACGAATCCCGGACCCGGAAGCGCCTCGAGCGGGCCGCCTTTCCCGCGGTCTTCCTGACCCTTCTGGGGGCGCCCGCCGAAGCGGAGCTTCCGACGACGCCCCTGGCCGCGCCCGTGGCGGTGCCCGGCGAAGAGGAGGCGGTCTCCCTCGACGCCCTGGCCGAGGCCGCGTTCACCCTGGGCGAGGAGCTCGAGTACATCGAGGGCGAGGCGGGACTTCGGGCCGCCCTGGACTTCTGGGCCCTGGGCGAGCGCATCGAAGAGGCGTTGGCGTCGGGCGATCTGGAGGCGCGCGAGGCGCTCGTGGCCGATTTCCGCTCGTTCATGGCGGCCCATGCCGACGTCCTCTCCGAGTATGGGGCCATGGGCTCCGTCGCGGCTCCGGCGTCGGCAGCGGCGCCCACCCCCGTGGCCGCCGACACCCTGGAAGGATGGGGGTTCAATCCCGACTTCCAGGATCGTCTGGCTCGCGTCGTGGAGCGGATGAAGGCCGAGTACGGCCTCGACGTCGAGGTCATCGAGGGGTTCCGGGATCAGGCCCGGCAGAACGACCTGTGGGCTCAGGGCCGCAGTCGCCCCGGTCCCGTGGTGACCTGGACGAAGGACTCCCGGCACACCGTGGGAGCCGCGGCCGACCTCATGATCGACGGGGAATGGGTCCAGGGACGGGACGCGCTCCTCCTGGCGCGCATCGCGTCGGAAGAGGGACTGCGGACCCTCGGTCCCAAGGACCCCGGTCACATCGAACTCCCGGGCGACCTGGATCGGCTCGCCGCCCAGGCCGATGAACTCGGGCTCGCCAAGGAACTCCGGGAGCGGTTCCGACCGGTCGCCACCAGTGCGGCGGCGTCGTCGGAAGGCGCCCGGGGCCGCAGGGGAGTGGCTCGTGTAGCCCCCGTTGCGCGGGTGGCGCCGGTGGCGCGACCCGGCGGGACGATTCCCATGGCGGCGGCGTCGGCACCGACCCCGGAGGCGGCTCCCGAGCCGCCGGTCCTGGAGTCCACCGCCGCCCTGATCGACGAGAAGCTGGCGTCGGCCGAGGCCACCACCACCCTCCTGGGCGGGATGGAGCCCGACGGAGGATCGGACCGGGGCCCGGCGAGCGGCGCCGGCGGGGAGGGGTCGAAGGAAGCCCGGGTCGCCCGGGCCGAGACGCCCCTCTTCGGTGTGGGCAATGCCGCCGAACGTGGGCTCGAGAACTGGGTGCGTCGCATCGGCGACGGAGTGCCCGGCCTCGAGATGCTCCGACGCATCGACGCCGTCCAGAACGCCTCGCCCCAGTCGGCGCTTCGGCGCGTTCTCATCGCCCTGGAGGGAGCCGACGCCACCCCGGTGGGGCAGGTTCGCCTCGACGTCCGGGGGGAGCGGGTGGACGCCCTCTTCGACGTGAACGACGCGGGGCTGGCTCGACGTATCGAGCGGGACATGGCGTCTCTCCGCGCCCAATTGGCGTCGGAGGGCGTGGACCCCGGACGACTCCGGGTGCGCACGGGGACGGGGGGTGACGCCGCCCTGGCCTCCGAGCTCCGCATCGACGCGACCCGGGGGACGACCGGCAGTGAAGCCGGCCGTCAACGGGGAGGGGAAGGCCACGGACAGGGACAGGGTCAGGCGAATCGCGACCTGACCGAGCAACGTCGCGGGTTCCGCGAGGACCGTCCGTCCTCCGGAGAACCGGAACCGGAGGAGGAAGCATGATCAACGCCATCAACCCGCTCCAGGCGGCTGGAATCGGCTCCGAGCCCAGTCTGCTCGGCTCGGGCGAAAACATGGGGAAGGACGAGTTCCTGCAGCTCCTCGTGGCCCAGCTCCGCTATCAGGATCCCCTGAATCCCATGGAGGCCCAGGAGTTCGCCTCCCAGTTGGCCGAATTCTCGGGGCTCGAGCAGCAGATCAAGACCAACGAACTCCTGGAAGCCCAGGTCACGGTCCAGGCGAATCTCGCCGATGGACTCCAGACCAGTGCCGCCGTGTCGGCCATCGGTCACTCGGTCCTGGCCGTGGGCGACACCCTCGAAGCGGCGGGAGACGGGAGCGATCAGCTCACGTTCGACCTGCCGCAGGACGCGGACGTCACCGTCCGCCTGCTCGATGCCGACGGCAACGTCGTGCACACGGTCGCTGCCGGGAGTTTCACGGCCGGCCGGCAACAGATCGACCTCGACTCGATCGGTGCGGGCACCTACACGGTCGAGATCGACGCGGTGGGCGCGGACGGCGCCGTCACCGCCACCACGTACACGTCGGGTCGGGTCGAAGGGGTCCGCTGGGGGCCCAACGGTCTGGTCTTCGTCATCAACGGACGGGAAGTCCCGTTCGCTTCCGTCCTGGAAATCACGAACTGAACCCCCTGAGGAGAGGAACCCCACCATGATGCGATCGCTCTTTGCCGGCGTCTCCGGCCTGCGCAACCACCAGGTCCGGATGGACGTGATCGGCAACAACATCGCCAACGTCAACACGGTCGGCTTCAAGGCCGGCCGGGTCACCTTCGAGGAGGCCTTCGCCCAGCTCGTGCGCGGGCCGGGCTCCGGGAACGCCCTCACGGGTGGTACCAATCCCATGCAGGTCGGCCTGGGCATGAACATCGGCTCCATCGACATGCTCTTCGGCCAGGGCAACCTGGAAAACACCGGCCGCACCACCGACCTCGCCATCCAGGGAGACTCGTTCTTCGTGGTGAGCGACGGATCGCAGAACTTCTATACCCGGGCCGGCAACTTCAATCTGGATTCCCAGGGCCGGCTCGTGGCGGCCAACGGGTTCGTGGTCCAGGGCCGTCAGGCCGTGTCCGGGGCCCTGACCGACACGGTGGGCGACATCATCCTGCCCTTCGGCCAGCGCGCCGCGGCCCAGCCCACCAGCATGATGGACATGACGGGCAACCTCGACGCGGCGGCCGCCGACGGCGACACCCGCGAGACCACCATGACCATCTTCGACGAGCAGGGGGGGCAGCACGAGGTGACGGTGACGTTCACGAAGAACGGCGCCAACACCTGGGACTTCGCCATCACCGCCACCGGGGGTACGGTGAACGGGGGCGACACCGGCACCCTGACGTTCAACGACGACGGATCGCTCATCGGGCCCGAGAGCATCGACTTCGACTTCACCCCCACCGGGTTCGGTGCGAATCAGGTCGTCACCATCGACTTCGGCACCGCCGACACCATCGATGGACTGTCCCAGTTCTCGTCGGCGTCCACCGCGGTGCTGAGCGAGCAGGACGGCTTCACCATGGGTGACCTGCAGCAGATCAGCATCGACCAGTTCGGCATCATATCCGGGTCGTTCACCAACGGGGAGACGCTCCTCCTCGGGCAGGTCGCCCTGGCCGACTTCAACAACCCCAGCGGGCTGTTCCGGGCCGGCGACAACATGTACGCGCCGTCCAACAACTCGGGAACGGCGGTCATCAACTACGCCGGCGAGGGAAGCCAGTCGGTCATCACGTCGGGCGCTCTCGAGATGTCCAACGTGGATCTGGCCCAGGAGTTCACGAACATGATCACCGCCCAGCGGGGCTTCCAGTCCAACGCCCGGGTGATCACCACCAGCGACGAGATGCTCCAGGAGCTGGTGAGCCTCAAGCGGTAGTCCCTGCACGCGACGACCGCGGGTTCGGCACGGCCGCCGCCCCCCTTCCCGGGGGCGGTGGCCGTCGTCGTAGGGGCGGCAGGTTTCGCCGGGTCCCCCCCTGCAACTCCTTCCGCACCGGGCCCCCTCGCCGGAGGGGCGTGGAGCGCCGGCGTTGGGGCATCTTTCGTAAGTGATTTAGTGACAATCTATTACGGAAGTCCTCAAGTTTCGTGGTGGGTGGTACGATCCGTGCCAACGGAGAGGGTCGCACAGACGACCACCTCCCCGGACGGGATCCGTGAGCACCAACGACGAAACCCCCGACGCCCCCCTCGACGCCGATCAAGAGGCCGAGGCCGCTCCCGCCAAGTCGCGGAAGGGCCTGCTCCTCGGCGCCGTCGCCGTGGGGATCGGTCTGGGCGCCTGGCAGGGCGCCCCGCGCCTGGCGCCGCGGCTCGCCCCCTGCGCGGCCGATGCCGGCCCCGTCTGGGCGGCCATCCCCCTCCCCTTCGGTGGGGGGGACGGACACGGGGGCGGTCACGGCGAAGAGGGCGGCACCGATCGGTTCGTCCAGTTCGACGACCTGATCCTCAACCCCGCCGGCACCGACGGGACGCGCTTCCTGGTGCTGTCCCTGGCTCTGGAGATGAAGGACGGATCGGGACAGGGCGCCATCGAAGCCCGGGACCCGGAGGTGCGCGACGTGATCCTGACCCTCCTCTCCACCAAGACGGTGGAGGAACTGGCCGACGTCACCGCGCGGCCCGCGATCCGGGAGGAACTGCGTCTGCGGCTCAACGAGCTCCTGGGTGACGGCGCGGTCGTGCGGCTCTACCTCCCTCGCTTCGTGATCCAGTAGGCACGCCCGTGGCGACCGAGAATCAGAGTCTCAGCCAGCAGGAGATCGACCAGCTCTTCGGCGTGCAGGAGGACTCCGGCGCGGACGAGGCGGTGGCGAGCTTCCACGAGGTCGCCGTGCAGCCCTACGACTTCCGGCGTCCCAGCCGGATCTCCAAGGGGCGGTACCGCTCCCTCGAAGCCATGTACGGCCTGGTGGCCAAGTCCGTCGAGAGTTGGCTGGGCGGCCGGGTGCGGTCCCAGGTGGAGGTCGAACTGCTCTCCGTGGAGCAGTTCAGCTTCACCGAGTATCTCCTGTCTCTCGACTCCCCCTGCTCGGCCTTCGTCTACGACATCGACGATTCGGGCGGACAACAGCTCGTGGTGAACCTGGGCCAGGACCTGGCCTTCGTTCTCCTGGATCGTCTCCTGGGCGGCGCCATCGATCCCCGCATCGAGGAGCGCGCCCTGACGCCCCTGGAGCGCCGCGTCGTTCGGGTGGTCGCCGATCAGACCGCCCACGAGCTCAGCGCGGCGTGGGGCGACCACGTGCCGATCCCCACGTCCTGGAGCCGGTTCGAGACCCTGCCGGAGATGATCCAGGTCGCGGCCCCGGAGGATCCGGTCCTGGTGGCCAACCTCCAGGTCCGGTTCGGAACCCGCCGCAGTCTGATCCTCCTCTGCATCCCGTTCAGCGTCCTGGAGCGGTTCTTCACCGAATCCTCCGAACGCCGGGTCCACGGAGCCAAAGGCAACCCCGAGGAGCGTCGCATGGAGCGCGCCCTTGTGCAGGAAGCCGTCCTGGGCACCGAGGTCGACGTGGCCGCGCGCCTTCCCGCCACGCCGATCCACATGCGGATCCTGGCGTCCCTGAAGGCCGGAGACGTGCTCCAGACCCCGCTCCCCACCGACAGCCTCGCCGAGATCCTCATCCAGGATCACCGGCGCTACCGGGCTCGGGTCGGGCGCAAGGGCAACTACGTCTCCGCCCAGATCCTCGACGAAATCGTCGGCGCCCGCGCCGGCGACTGACCCCCTTCTTCCCATCCGCCCAGACCCATGACCACCGAATCTCCCCAGGCCACCCCTCCCGCTCCGGGCGCTCCCCCGTCCGGCGCCCCCGCTGCCGGCGCCCCCGCTCCGGCCGCGGCCGGTCCCGCCGGATCGCTGGAGGCCCTCTACGACCTCACCCTCCCGGTCTCCATCGAGCTCGGTCGCACGCGCATGACGGTCCAGGAGGTCCTGGCCCTGGGACGCGGCTCGGTGGTGCAGTTGGAACGGCTCGTGGGTGAGCCCGTGGACGTGTACGTCTCGGATCGCCACTTCGCCGCCGGCGAGGTGGTGGTCATGGGGGAGCAGTTCGGCGTCCGCATCACGCGCATCTTCAAGTCCAGCGTGGGCGAAGAGGCCTGATGTCGCAGCTGCTCGTCTCCGCGTTCTCCAGCCTGGCGCTGGTCCTGGGGGGACTCCTCGGGGCGCTCTGGCTCGTGCGGCGCTTCGGCTCCGCCCGGGCCCGGGGGCCCGAGCCGTCGCTCCAGGTGGTGTCGAGGCTCGCCCTGGGGCGGAATCAGGGACTTGCCCTGGTCCGCTGCGGGGCCGGAACGATCCTGGTGTCCTACGGCGAGGGTGGGGTCCGGCGGATCGAGACGGCGGCCGACGCTGCGGCCTCGGACGCACCGGGCGTCGACGAGAACCCCGAGGAGGCGCGCCCCGCCCCTCGCCCCGCCCGGGCCATCGCGTTCCCCCTTGGGCGCCGGGCCCGTCGGCTCACGACGACCCTCCTGATCGCCGGCCTGGCCGCCCTGGGCGCAGCCGCGTCCGCCTCGGCCCAGGTCGCCCCCTCCACCGCGACGCCCCCGGTGGCGGCGCCCAGCGGCGCCCCCGGCAGCGCCGTGGTGCCGTCTCAGGGATTCGGGCCGGCGCTGGGCCAGCTCCCGCCTCTCTCGGTCCAGATGGGCGCCGAGGGCGACGGATTCCGCCTCGACGGCACCGTGGGCACGGTGGTGCTCCTCGGCCTCCTGGCCGTGGCGCCCACCCTGCTGCTTCTCACCACGAGTTTCACCCGGATCCTGGTGGTGCTCCACTTCCTCCGGCAGGCCCTGGGCACCCAGAACACGCCTCCCGGACACCTGCTGGCCGCCCTGGCGCTGCTCCTGACCGGAGTGGTCATGGCCCCCACCATGGCGGAGATCAACCGCACGGCCATCCAGCCCTGGAGCCAGGGCACCCTGGACGAGGGCGGCATGATGCAGCGGGCCGTGGTTCCGCTCCGGAACTTCATGCTCGACCACACCCGTCCCGAAGACCTGCAGACCTTCCTGGAGTTGGGCGCCACCGGGCCCATCACCTCCGAGGCGGACATCTCCAACGTCACCCTCATGTCGGCCTTCGCCATGAGCGAGCTGCGGGCCGCGTTCGAGATCGGCTTCGCCCTCTTCCTGCCCTTCGTGGTGATCGATCTGGTGGTGGCGGCGGTGCTCACGTCCATGGGGATGTTCATGCTCCCCCCGACGATGATCGCGCTGCCCTGCAAGCTCATGCTCTTCGTCCTCATGGACGGGTGGTCGCTGGTGGTGACCAGCATCGTCCAGAGCTTCGTCTGAGGCCGGGATCATGACCTATCAGACCGTCGTCGATCTCGCTCAGCACACCCTCATGATGGCGCTCCTGCTGTCCGGGCCCCTCCTGGTCTCCGCCCTGGTGGTGGGACTGGCCGTGAGTGTGGTGCAGACCGTCACCCAGGTGCAGGAGCAGACGGTCGCCTTCGTGGTGAAGCTGCTGGCCGTGGGCGTGGTCTTCTTCGTCCTCCTCCCGTGGACCCTCCAGACCTCGGTGGGCTTCTCCACCGAGATCATCCGGGCCATCCCCGTGATGGTGCGATGATGGTCGACGCTCCCCTGACCTACGGCGCGGCGGCGATCCTCGTGCTCTTCCGGTTGGGAGGGCTCTTCCTCATCGCGCCGTTCTTCGCCAGCCGGCTCCTCACCATGCAGACCCGGGGCGCCCTGGCACTCCTCCTCACGGTGGTGATCACCCCCATCGCCCTGTCCACGCCGGGAGCCGATCCCCGGGTGGATCTGCTCTCCCTGGCCACCGAGCTCTTCGTGGGCTTCGGCATCGGCTTCGGAGCGGCGGTTCTGGTGGGAGCGGCCGACATGGCCGGCGACATCCTGGGGACCCAGACCGGCCTCTCCGGCGCCTCGGTCCTCGACCCCCTCACGGGGCAGGGGAGCTCCGCCATGGCCCAGCTCCTGGGCTTCATGGTGGTGACGCTCCTCCTCGTCACCGGGGGTCACCTGGTCATGGTGGAGTCCCTGGCCGGCTCGTACGCGTGGATCCCCATGGGGTCCCATCCGGACCTCCTGGCCGGCGCCGCCTCGTCGATCCGGGTCGGCGCCCGGCTCTTCGCCGCGGGCCTCCAGTTCGCCGCCCCCGTCGTGGGCACGGTGGCCGTGGGGTACGTGGCCCTGGGCGTGCTGGCCCGGACCGCCCCCCAGCTCAACGTGCTGGCGGTCTCCTTCCCGCTGCAGATCGCTCTGGGACTCCTGGTCCTGGGCGCCGCCCTGCCGCTCCTGGCCACCTACTTCGCCTCCTGGCCCCTGCGCATCGACGAGATGAGCGGTGCGTTCGTCCGGGCCATGGCGGGAGGCCTCTGAGCTATGGCCGACGACGGTTTCCAGGAGCGTACCGAGCAGGCGACTCCCCGGCGTCGCCAGGAGGCCCGGAACGAGGGGCGGATCCCCAAGTCCCAGGAAGTGGGGAGCGCCTTCGGCCTCCTCACCGCGGGGCTGGCCCTGGGTCCGGCCGTGAAGCTCTCGGGCGACGCCCTTCAGCGGTTCTTCCGCGAAAGCCTCGCCGCCCAGGGGGGCATGCTGGCCAGTCCCGAGTGGACCGCCGTCTGGATGCGGGGCAGCCTGGGCACGCTCCTCATGTCGTTCGTCCCGCTCCTGGTCACGCTGGCGTCCGTGGGACTCCTCATCGCCGCCCTCCAGGCCCGGGGCACCCTCACCACGAAGCCGCTGGAGGTGAACTGGGAGCGGCTGGCGCCGTGGAAGAACATCAAGAAGTTCGTGGGCATCAAGCCCTTCGTGGAGCTCCTCAAGGCCGTGCTCAAGGTCGGGCTCGTGGGCGTGGTCATCTGGGTGGTGCTGGATCGCGCGTGGGCCGATCTGATTCGACTGCCCCAGCTCTCGCCCGGGAGCCTGCTCTCGCTCCTCTCGATCTACGTCGTCCGGGTGCTGGTGGCCTCGGCCCTCGCCCTCATGGCGTTGGCGGGTGCCGACTACGCCTACCAGGTGTGGCAACACGAGAAGGAACTCCGGATGACCCGCGAAGAGGTGAAGAAGGAACTGCGGGAAACCGAGGGTGATCCCTTCGTGAAGGCCCGGCTGCGGCAGCTCGGTCGCTCCCTCGCCCGCATGCGCATGATGGCCGAGGTGCCCACGGCCGACGTGGTGGTGACCAACCCGACCCACATCGCCGTGGCGCTGCGCTACGACGTGACCGTGTCGCCCGCGCCCATCGTGGTGGCCATGGGCGCCCGCAAGACGGCCCAGCGCATCAAGAAGATCGCGGCCGAATCCGGCGTGCCGGTGGTGGAGAACAAGCCCCTGGCCCGGGCCCTCTTCAAGACCGCCGAGGTGGGTGGTCCCGTACCCCCGGCCCTCTACATCGCCGTGGCCGAGGTGCTGGCCTTCGTGATCCGCCACGGCCTCGGTCGCTCTCGCCGCCTCGTGGAGGTCCAGGCATGAGCGCCGCCCGGGAGAAGCGCGGGTTCCAGGCGGCTCCCGAGCTGCTGATCATCGTCGCGGTGATCCTCATCGTGGGGCTGCTGGTGCTGCCCCTTCCGGCGGTGATCCTGGACCTCATGATCACCATCAGTATCGCCACGTCGCTGGTGGTGCTCCTCGTGGCCCTGGACACCCGGGACGCCCTGGACTTCAGCGCCTTCCCGACGCTGCTCCTCCTCCTTACCCTCTTCCGCCTCGGACTCAACGTCTCGAGCACGCGCCTGATCCTGGGCGAGGGAAGCGCCGGGCAGGTCATCGGCGCCTTCGGCGGGTTCGTGGTGGGGGGCAACTACGCCGTGGGGATCGTGATCTTCCTGATCCTCGTGGCCATCAACTTCGTGGTCATCACCAAGGGTGCGGGCCGTGTGGCCGAGGTGGCGGCCCGCTTCACCCTCGATGCCATGCCCGGTCGGCAGATGAGCATCGACGCCGACCTCAACGCCGGGCTCATCGACGACGGCGAGGCCAAGCGCCGCCGCGAGGAGATCTCGGCCGAGGCCGACTTCTACGGGTCCATGGACGGTGCGGCGAAGTTCGTCCGAGGAGACGCCATCGCCGGCCTGCTCATCACCGGCATCAACATCATCGGCGGCATCGTGGTGGGCGTGGCACAGCGGGGCATGAGCTTCGCCGGCGCCGTGGACCAGTACACGGTCCTCACGGTGGGTGACGGCCTGGTGTCCCAGATCCCGGCCCTCATCGTCAGCACGGCCGCGGGCATCATCGTCACCCACTCCGCCGGGGGCACCCGGATCGGAACGGCCCTGACGAAGCAGCTCGGGATTCCCCAGCCCCTCTGGGCGGCGGCGGGAATCCTGGGTGGGCTCGCCCTGGTGCCCGCCCTCCCGGCCACGCCCTTCCTCCTCCTCTCCGCCGCCTGCGGGGGGGCCGCGTTCCTGGTGCAGAACCAGCCCGAACCCGAGCCGGTCCCCGAGGTGGGAACGGCGGGGAGCGGCACCGAGATCGAGCCCCGGGAGTCTCCGGTGCAGGAACTCCTGCAGCTCGACCCGGTGGAGCTCGAGGTGGGCTACGGCCTGATTCCCCTGGTGGATCAGGGGCAGGGGGGAGACCTCCTGGAGCGGGTGCGCCTCCTGCGCAAGCAGGCGGCCCTGGAACTGGGACTCCTGATTCCGCCGATCCGCATCCGCGACGACGTGGACCTCTCCCCCGGGGAGTACGTGATCCGGGTGCGGGGGTCCGAGGTGGCTCGGGGTGAACTCATGCAGCGGCGCCTGCTGGCCCTGGACACGGGCACCGTGTCCCGGCCCGTGGACGGCGTGGAGACCCGGGACCCCAGCTTCGGGCTCCCGGCGCGCTGGATTCCCGATACCGCCCGGGCCGACGCCGAGGCGGGCGGCTGGATGGTGGTGGATCCCGGCGCCGTCCTGGCCACCCACCTCATGGAGACCCTGAAGGGGCATGCCGCCGAGCTTCTGGGGCGTCAGGACGTCCAGGAGATGCTGGACACGCTGAAGGAGACCCAGCCCGCCCTGGTGGAAGAGGTGGTCCCGGCCCGCGTGTCCCTCAGCCTGGTACACCGCGTCCTCCAGCGCCTCCTCAAGGAGCGGGTCCCGATCCGCGATCTGGTGACCATCCTGGAGGCCGTGGCCGACCACGCCGAGACGGCGAAGGACCCCGAGTCCCTCACCGAGTACGTCCGGCGCGCCATGGGCCACGTCATCGCCGAGCCCTACACCGACGCCGCCGGCGTTCTCCGGGGCATCACCATCGGTCCCCGCCTCGAGGCGGCCCTCATGGGCTTCTTCAGCCCCCGGGCCCGCACCGGCGACACCATGGGTCCCCAGGACCTCTCCGAAGCGCTGCGGGGCCTGGACGCCCTGTCCCGCGACCTGAACTCCGGCGGCCAACCCGTGCCCCTCATCACCCCGCCGTCCCTGCGTGTGGGGGTCCGGCGCCTGCTCGAGCCCGTCATGCCCACCCTGCCCGTCCTGTCGCTGGCCGAGTTGCCCGCCCAGGCCAACCTGACGTCCCTCGCGACGTGGGAGTTGAACCATGCGAATTGAGACCTTTCGTGCCTCCAAGGGCCGTCACGCCCTCGAGGAGGTCCGCACCGTCCTCGGCGACGACGCGGTGGTCCTCCGGACGCGTCGGGTCGGCGATGAAATCCGGGTCCAGGCCACCACCACCTGGGAGCTCGACGCCTTCCAGCGGAAGCTGCGCCCGGCCCCGGTGGCCGGGCCCCGCTTCGGCCGCGCCTTCCGGATCGTGGCCCTGGTGGGCCCCACCGGTTCGGGCAAGACCACGACCCTGGCCAAGCTCGCCCTGGGCGAGCGGGCCTTCGGCGGCGGCAACGTGGGCGTGATCTCGCTCGACACCTTCCGCATCGGGGCCGTGGAGCAGATCCAGACCTACGCCGACCTCGCCGGCTTCCCCCTGGAGATCCTGTCCGACGTGGCGGAGGTGCCCGGGGCGCTCAAGCGTCTCCGTACCTGCGACACGGTCCTCATCGACACTCCCGGACGGGGACCGCGGGAAAGCGAAGACGAGATGTCGTGGCGGCGGATCCTCAAGCTCCTCCGCCCCGAGGAGGTCCACCTGGTGCTGCCGGCCGGTCTGCGGCCGGAAGTGGCCGCGGGCCTCCGTCAGTTCTATTCGCCCCTCTCTCCGACCCATCTGCTCCTCACCAAGCTCGACGAGGTGCCGTGGGAAGAGGGCGTGGCCGAGCTGGCCGACGGCGTGGGACTCCCCACGCGGTGGGTGAGCGACGGTCAGGACGTGCCCGGCGACCTCCACGAGGCCGGGGGCCGCCTGATGCGCAGCCTGTCCCACGAGCGGGGTCCCTGGCTTCCGGCCCGGGCCGAGGCGTCGTGAGCCTCCAGGCCGTGCAGGTTCGTCGTTTCGTCGCGGGCCGCGGCGCCTCCGGGGGCCGCAGTTCGGGACGGGTCGTGGCCGTGGGTTCGGGTCGCGGGGGGGCCGGCACGTCGCTGGTGGCCGGGCTCCTGGCCGCCCGTGCCGGGGTCGCCGGACGGCGGGTGCTGTTGGTGGACGCCGATCCCCTGGTGGGCACCCAACACCTGCTGTGGGGCGTCGCCGAGGGTCCGGGCCTGGCGGGCATGCGGGGTGGTGCGTTCGAGCCCGAGGACCTCACGGTCCCGGTGTCGGCGTCCCTCTCCCTGGCCACACTCAGCCCGGGGGGCGACGTCCCGCCCGAGGGCGAGACCCGCACGCTCCTCCGCCGGATGGCCGCGCTGTTCTCCTCGTGGGACGCCGTCGTGGTCGACGCCGGGAGCCGCCGCTCCAGCCTCCGCACCTGCCGGGACCTGGGGGTGGGGGCGCTGCTGGTGGTGGGCCAGGTCGACCCCGTGGGCATCGCAACGACCCATGCCTTCCTCAAGGCCGCGGCACTCGACGCGCCGGGCCTCTTCACGTCGGTGCTCCTCAACCGCGCCGCCGCCCACGAGGCGGAGCGCGGGGCCGAGGTGCTCCGCGGGGGCGTCGAGCGGTTCCTCGACGTGCCCCTCCACATCTCCGGCTCCCTGCCCTTCGATGCGCGCCTCGCCGCGGCCATCGAGCAGGGAGCCACGCTTCCCGGCGTTCTCGCCGAGAGCCCTCTCCAGGGACTGGCGGACGCCGTCCTGACGCAACTCCTCGCTACGGTGGCAGACCGATGAAGGATCAGACCGAGCTGTGGGAACGAATGCAGGCCGGGGACCCGGTGGCCCGGGACACCCTCCTGGAATCCCACATGGGACTCGTTCGTCACGTGGCCCTCAAGCTGGCCCGCACCGCGGGCCCGGGGGTCGATGTCGACGACCTGGTGAGCGCGGGATCGGTGGGCCTGATTCAGGCCGTCGAATCCTATGAACCGGAACGTGGACACGCGTTCAGCACCTTCGCGGTCATGCGCATCCGGGGCTCGATTCTCGACGAGCTGAGACGCTGGGATCCGGCCCCGCGCTCCGTCCGGAAGAAGCAGCGCGCCCTGCAGAAGGCCGAGGCCTCGCTCCGCCAGGAGCTGCAGCGCGAGCCGACGCCGGTGGAGGTGGCTCGGGATCTCGAGCTCGACGTCCCCGACCTGCACCGGTGGAACGACGCCGTGGCCCGGACCCACGTGGTGTCCCTCCACGAGCCCCGGAACGACGACGGCTCCGACGCGCGAATCGAGATCGTACCCGGTGAAACGGGCGATGAGATCGAGTCGCGCATCAACCACGGAGAGGAGGTGCAGATCCTCCAGGGGTGCATGGCCCGGTTGAAGGAGCGGGAGCGCCAGGTGCTGTCGCTCTACTACTTCGAGGGACTCCGCCTCGCCGGCATCGCCGAGATTCTCGGAGTCACCGAGTCCCGGGTGTCCCAGATCCGTCACGCGGCCATGGATACGCTGCGATCCATGCTGTCGCTCCACGGTGTGGAGGCCCCATGAACTCGGTCTTCCGTGTTCCCACCGCGCTTTTCGCGGGACTCCTGCTGGCCGGTCTCGCCGGGGTCCCCCTGGCCGGACAGGACGCCGACGCTGCCCGGAGCGCCGACCTGGTTCGGGCCGCCCTGGGCGGATCCGACGACGGTGAGGCGTGGGCCGCCCTGGAGAGCGAGGCCATGGCGGCGGCCGACGGTCCGTTCGTCCTCCGGGGCCTGCGGGCCCGGGACGGGGGACTGCTCCTGGAGCTCGGGGGGTACGGTCTGCCCACCCTCGAGCAGGTCATGAAGGCCGGGGCTCCCACCCGGGTGGTGGTGAGCCTGCCCGGCGCCCGCACGTCGCTGCCCCACGGGTACGCCCCGGAGCGGGTGTCGGGATTCGTCTCGGTGCGGGTCCGCCAGGCGCCCTTCGGCGTGGAGGTCGAGGCCGAACTGCCTCCGGGCACCGCGGCCGTGCTCGACGAAGACGGGGCGGGGGTGGCCATCCGACCCGTCACCCCCGCGGCCGAGGCCCGGGGGGCGCTGCCCACCGCCGCCTCCGTGCCCGCCCTGATGCAGTGGACCGCCCGCACCTGGCTCGACGGACTTCGGGCGGGCCGGCCCCTGGCGCTCTTCCCCCTCGCCGCCGTGGCCGCGCTGGCCCTCCTGGCCCTGACCTGGATGTGGGGTCGGCGCCGTCCCAGCGGCGCGGCCTGGCAGGCCACCTCCGACGCCCGGCGTCTCGCCGACCGTCTGGCCCCGTCGGTTCCGGTCGGGAGCGACCGGTGACGCCCCGGCGGGACGCGCCGGGTGGCCCGGCAGCCCCTGCCGGGTCTTCGGGCTCGCGGGGCCGCGGGCACGCTTCCGACGGTCCCGCCCGAGGCGTTTCGTGGCGTCATCCTGCGCCGTTCGCCGGGTTTCGGTCGTGGCACGGCGGTTGCCTGACGACGGGTGCACGACCCTGCGCCCCGCATTCCGGGAGACCCTGACATGAGTGGAGGACCCGAAAGCCTGCGGGCGGCCGGCCAGGCGCTCAGCTACTGGCAGCGTCGAGCCGAGGTGGTGACCCACAACCTGGCCAACGCCGAGACGGCGGGATTCCGGGGTGCCCGGGTGTTCACCGAGATGATGGCCGACGGCGTGCCCCGGGTGGGCACCCGCACCGACGACCGGGCCGGCGCCCTGCGCCAGACCGGATCGCCCCTGGACCTGGCGGTCCGGGGCGAGGGGTGGTTCGTGGTCCGTTCCGACGAGGGCGAGCGCCTGGTTCGGACCGGCTCGTTCACCCTGGACCGCGACGGGAAGGTGGTGGACCCCCGGGGCCGGGAGCTCATGGCCGAGAACGGTCCCCTCATCCTCCCCGAGGGTCCCGTGGAAATCGACGCCCAGGGCCGGGTGCTGGTGGCGGGCGTGGACGTGGGCCGACTCCGCATGGAGATGGCCGATCCCGCCGCCCTCCAGGCCGCACCGGGCCGCGATGGACGAGCGGAACTCCGCTCCACCGGGGCCGAGATCCCGCTGGAGGTCCGAGCCGTCCGCCAGGGATACCTGGAGGACAGCAACGTCCAGCCCCTCGAATCGATGGTGGAGCTGGGCGTGGTCCAGCGCTCCTTCGACGCCGTCCAGAACAGCGTCCGCGTCCTGGATGAGATCCTCGACACCGCCGTGAACCGAATCGGACGGGTCGGCTGACGCCGCCCGCGCCCCGCTAGAACAGGACACCTTCCATGGATCCGTCTCTCCGCACCGCCGCCACCGGGATGATCGCCCAGCAGACCCGGGTCGAGGTCATCTCCAACAACCTGGCCAACGTCAACACGCCGGGGTTCAAGCGCTCCCGGGCCCACTTCGAGGATCTGCTCTATCAGACCGTCCAGGGGCAGACGACCCTGGGCACGGGAGAGGCCGAGACGCTGCCGGCGGTCCAGATCGGCCGGGGCACGCGCCTCTCGGCCGTTCAGCGCATCGACCTCCAGGGCTCCCTGGAGATCACCGGGCGCCCCCTGGACCTGGGCATCGAGGGCGAGGGCTACTTCCAGGTCCGACGGGCCGACGGGCAGCTCGCCTACACCCGGGACGGAAGCTTCAGCGTGTCCGATCAGGGCCAGATCGTCACCTCCAGCGGCTACGGACTGGTGCCCGACATCACGATCCCCGAGGGCGCCACCGAGATCGGCGTGTCCCGCACGGGCATCGTGACGGCCCTGGTGTCCGGCTCCGAAGAGCCCGTGGAACTGGGTCGGATCGAACTCGCCCGTTTCTCCAATCCGCCTGGACTGCTGGCCCTGGGGGAGAACCTCTTCTCCCAGACCCAGGCGTCGGGGGACCCCATTCTGGGCGTGCCCCAGGAGGACGGGGTCGGCCGGATCGTGCAGGGATCGCTGGAGGGGAGCAACGTCGAGGTCGTCCAGGAGATGGTGGAGATGATCGCGGCGCTCCGCGCCTACGAGATCAACTCCAAGGCCGTGCAGACCAGCGAACAGATGGCCGACACCACCAACAGCATGGTCCGGTGATGCGTTCCGCCGTTCTCGTCCTGATCCTGGCGGCGGCCCCGGTCGCCCCGGCGCAGGCCCAGCGAGCTCCGGCGCCGGCCGCCCTCGCCTCCCGAGACGTTCCCTCCGCCGAGGCGGCGCCCCTCTCCGAGTGGCTCACCGGGGAGATCGGGCGGCGGTGGGCCGTGGCCCCCGGGCGGATCGAACTGGACTGGGGCGACACCCCCGCCCGGATCCGCGCCCGAGCCGCCGACGGCGCCGAACTCACGGGGGGCACCACCGGTGCCTGGACCGTGTCGGTCCCGGCGCAGGGCGACGATGGGCCCCGCCGGGTCCTCGTCCAGGCCGGCCTTCGGACCCGCGTGCCTGCGGCTGCCCGGGAACTCTCCCGGGGCACCGAACTGACCTCCGATGACGTGGTGTGGCGCGAGGACGTTATCTGGGGTCCCCCCGGGGCGCCGGCCACCGACCCCGTGGGACTTCGCAGCCAGCGGCGCATCTCCACCGGCGAAGCGCTGGTGGAGCCCGCCGTGGCTCCCGGCCCGTGGGTCGAGTCCCGGGATCCCGTGGAGGTCGTGTACGAGCGGGGTCCCGTCACCATCGCGCTCCGGGGCACCGCCCTGGCCGACGCCCGCCCGGGCGAGCGCGTTCACGTACGTCTCGAAGATGGGCGTCGAGTCCAGGGTCGGACCGTGGGTCCGGGCCGGGTCGCCCTCGATGCTGGAGGAGATCGATGAAGATGTTCGGCATGGCGATGCGCGCCGCGGCCGTTCTCGCCCTGGTGGCGGGTCTTCCCGCCGTGGCGGCGGGTCAGGCCGATCCCCCGACCCAGACCGATCCGGCGGCGGCCGCGCCGCCGCCCGCCACCGCACGACCGGCTCCCGTGGTCCTGGGGGGTGCCGGCGCCTACGGCTGGCTCACCGACGCCCGCATGTACCGCGTGGGCGACGTCATCACGATCCTGGTGGACGAATACACCGCCGCTTCGGCCGATCGGTCGACGGTGGCCACCGAAGAGCGATCGAGTGAACTCGGTGGGCGGGCGCAGGTGGCCGGGGGCTCGAGTGGCTTCGGTCAGGACGCGCGCCTCGGCACCGGGGTCGCCGGCGACAGCTATCGCCGGGGGCGGGACACCCGCCAGGACCGCCTCCAGTCCGAGATCACGGCCCGGGTCGTCGAGGTGAACCCCGACGGCAGCCTCCGGCTCGAGGGACGCAAGAAGCTGGTCATCGACGAACACGAACAGGAAGTCGTGGTGACCGGCTGGATCCGCCCCAACGACGTCGCTCCCGGCAACACGATCGAGTCGTGGCGCCTGGCCGAGGCCGAGATCCTCTACTCCACCAACGGCGAACTCGGAAAGCCCAAGAAGAGCATCATCATGAAGCTCCTGGGCTTCATCTGGCCATGACCCACTTCGTGCATCGCGGCGTCCTGTCGGCGTTTCTCCTCCTCGCCCTCGGCGCCGGCGGCCTTCAGGCCCAGTTGTCGACCCGCATCAAGGACCTCACCGTCATCGAGGGCGACGTCCCCGTACGGCTCGTGGGGTACGGCCTCGTGGTGGGCCTCGACGGCACGGGCGACCGGGCCGTGGGGACCTCCCAGGGCGGCGGCGCCACCGTGCGGTCCGTGGCCAATCTGCTCCGCAATCTGGGGGTCGACGTCCCGGAGAACGTGATCCGCACGCGCAATGCCGCCGCGGTGCTCGTCACCGCCGAGGTCTCGTCCTACCTGCGCCGGGGAAATCGTTTCGACGTCTCCGTGGCCTCGCTGGGGGACGCCACGTCGCTCCGGGGCGGTCAGCTCTGGGTCACGCCCCTGGTGGGCGAACTCCAGGGTCAGCCCATCGGAACGGCCCAGGGCTCCATCGTCCTGAGTCAGGGCAACCTCGACGGGGCCCGGGCCGTGGAGACCTCGGGCCGGCTCCCCTCGGGGGGCGTCGCCGTGGCCGACCTGGCGTCCCTGGGTCTTTCCAGCGTGGGCCGCCTCCTTCTGAACCGGCCCGACCTCACCACCGCCCAGCGCATCGCCGAAACCATCGTGGGATCGCTGGGCGACGGCAGTGCCCGCGTGGAAGACCCGGGCGCCGTGGCCGTGGTGTTGCCCACCGATCAGGATCCGGCCACCGTCCTCGCCGGCCTCGGCGAACTGGAAGTGACCCCCGACGTGGCGGCCCAGGTCGTCATCGATGCCCGGGACGGCACGGTGGCCGCCGGCGGCCCCCTCCTCGTGGGCCCCGGGGTCGTGAGCCACGGGTACCTCACCCTGACCGTGGGCGCCGAGGGGACCGACCCTCCGCCCCAGGGCGCGGTGCGGATGGATCCGGGCGTGCGTGTTCAGGATGTGGCGGAAGCTCTCCACGCCGTGGGGGCGACACCCGAGTCCATCGCCGCCGTGTTCGAGTCGCTGCATCAGGTCGGGGCGCTCCGAGCCCGGGTCGTGGTCCGATGAAGGTCCCGGGCGCGGCGGGCGATCCGTTCCGGGCCGCGCTCCGGATGGCCGCCCGGCCCGAGGCCCGCATGTCCGAACCCGAGGGGGGAGTGCAGGCCCGGCGAACCGACGCCGCCGCCGGCGTCGACCCCCGGCTTCGGGAGGCCACGGTGGCCCTCGAGGGCGTCTTCGCCCGGGAACTGGTGCGGGCCCTCCGGGGCACGGTGCCCGACGGGGGCTCTCCCGACGCCCCGGGGGGAGAGCTGTACACCTCCCTGTTCGACGACCATCTCGCCGACGTCCTGGCAGGCGACGACGGACTGGGGCTGTCGGCCGCCATGCTCAAGCAACTCGTAGGAGCCGTCGATCCTGAACCCGGAGGATCGTGATGACATCCATGACGTCGACCTACGATGACCCGGGAGTGGACGTGGACCCCAACCGCCTCGCCGAGGCACTCGTGGAAGAGGAGCGGCTCCTGGTGGAGCTGACCTCCATCTTTCGGAGCCAGCGCGAGGCCCTGGTCCAGTCCGACCCCGAGGCCGTGGACGAATCGGTGTTCGCCGCCAGCCGCATCGCCGGGACCCTGACGGAAGCCCGGCGGCGGCGGCGCTTTCTCCTGGGGGCCGTGGCCGGTTGGGAAGACGCCGACCTGCGGGACCTGGACGACCTGCTGGGGGAGCGCATGAGCATGGACCTCATCCAGGCCCGGGGCGCGCTCCAGGCCACCGCCGCCGACCTGCGGCGGGAGGTCGAACTCAACCGGACGATTCTCCGACGCCTCATGCAGGACAACCGTGCGCACCTCGCCACCCTGTTGGGGGGCGGAGGCGCCGCTGGAGACGGTGCGGGCTACGCGGCCGCCGCGCCGCGCCGACTCCTCGATCGGGAGATCTGACTATGCCCAGCTCTTTGTTCGGGATCCTGAACGTCGCGCGCTCCGGAATGGCGGCGCAGCAACTCCAGTTGGAGGTGGCCAGCCACAACCTGGCCAATGCCAACACCGAGGGGTATTCGCGTCAGCGGGTCGAACTCGCGGCCCGTCGTCCCCTCTTCATGCCCGAGGGCATGCTGGGGACCGGGGTGGAGGTGACCGACATCTCCCGGAGCCGCGACGCCCTCCTGGACCGCCAGGTCCGATCGTCCACGAGTGATCTCATGGGCGACCAGATGCGCTTCGATCTGCTCTCGGGTGTGGAGTCGCTCCTCAACGAGCCCGGCGGGACGGGGCTGGGGGGCACCCTGGACGCCTTCTACTCCGCCTGGTCGGATCTGGCCAACGATCCCACCGGGGCGGCCGCCCGGTCGGTGCTGGTGGAGCGGGGACGTCAGGTCGCCGAGCACCTCAATCGCCTGTCGGGGGGACTGGACGACCTCCGGACCACCGCGGCCAACCAGCTTCAGGCCGACGCCGGACGGGCCAACGCCCTCCTGAGCGAGGTGGCGGCTCTGAACCGCCAGATCGTGGCGGCCCAGGCCAACGGCAACTCGGCGCCGGACCTCGGCGACCAGCGGGACCGGGCCCTGGACGCCCTGGCGGGGATTCTGGACATCCAGGTCCATCCCCAGGCCCGGGGCGACGTGACCGTCACCGTGGGCGGCATCTCCCTGGTGGACGGCGTGTCGGCCGAGTCCATCTCGGTGGTGGGCGGATCGGGCACCTGGTCGCTCCAGACCTCCGGTGGCTTCACCCTCGGCGCACCCGGCGGAACCGCCGGCGCGGCCCTTCAGGTCCTGTCCCAGGACGAGCCGGGATTCCGCACGGCCCTCGACGACCTGGCCCGGGGCATCGCCGAGTCGGTCAACGCCCTCCACACCACGGGAACGAATCCCAACGGCACCACGGGAATCGACTTCTTCGACGTGTCCGGCGGGTTGGCCAACGTCACGGCGGGATCCATCTCCCTCGACGCCGCCATCCTGGCCGACGCCGACAACGTATCGGCCGGCACGGCCGACGGCGGCGGCGCCTACCAGCCCGGCGCCAACGACGTCGCCCTGGCCCTGGCGGGTCTCCGCACGGCGGGAAGTCCCGGCTATCTCGGGGGGTCGACGGCGGGAGAGGCCTATCGCAGCCTGGTGACGCAGGTGGGGCTGGCGGTAAACGTCGTGTCGACCGATGTTGCGGCCGGAGAGTCTCTCCGGGCGGCCGCCCTCGAGCGCCGGGAGAGTCTCGTCGGGGTGTCCACGGACGAGGAGTTGGTGAAGGTGATCCAGTTCCAGGCGGCCTACGCGGCCAGTGCAAAGATCGTGAACGTCGTCGACGAGATGCTGCAGACGTTGCTCAGCATCGCCTGATGCTCATCCTGTCCCGTCGGACGGGTGAGGCCATCCGGATCGGCGAGGACATCCGCGTGGTCGTCATGGCCACCGGAGACGGTGGCGTGCGGCTGGGCATCGACGCGCCCGGCGACGTGACGATCCTTCGGGAGGAACTCGTCCTGGAGGTGGAGTCGGAGAACATCCGTGCTCAGGCCGAGCCCCGCCCCCTGGCCGATCTCATCTCCCGGGACGGCGACGAGTCGGCCTCCGACTGACCCGCCTCAACCCAGGCGTGGCAGGACGACCCGGAGCGGGCCCCGTCCTCCGCCCCCCACCCGGGTGAGACCCGCCTCCGCGAGCTCCCGGTCCAGCGCCGCCATGGCCGAGGCGGTCCCGACGGCCGTGCCCGCAGGGCCCACCCCCACCTCCGTCGGCTCCACCGTGACCACCAACTCCACGGTGTCGCCGGCGTCCGCTCCGGTGCCGGCGTCCACGGCCAGGAGGAGTACCCGAAGGGCCGACGCGAAGTCGACCCGCACCGCCGGAAGGTCGGCCGGGTCGTCCACCCGGAGTTCGGTGTGCCGGAACCGGCCATGGAGGGGGAGGACGGCGGCGAGGGCGCCCAGGAGGTCGCCGAGGCTGGCGGGCTCGGGGGTACGGTCCTCGTCCCGCACGAGCAGGCGGAGTCGTCGCACCAGCTCCTCCATGCGATCCAGGGCCTCCCGGAGGTGGCGGCCCGGCCCTTCGGCATCGGCGTCGGGACCCAGCAGGTAGGCGAACGCCATGGCGTTGGCCAGTTGACCGTTCAGGTCGTGACAGAACCCGGCCAGGACCCGCTCCGTGGCCGAAACCGGGGCCTCGGAGGGGGTCTGTTCGGGCTCCGACGGAGGGGGTTCACCGAGGGGCACACGGCCTCCAGTTCTGGGGTCCCACGTCGATACTCGGATCGGGAGCCCGCGTGGGCGCGATTCCTCCGATCAACGTGGCCGGTTCGACGTGTTCGTCATAGTAGGGATGGTCTTCGTCTTCGGCAGCATTGCCGTGGGGTACACCATGCATGGTGGCAACCTCATGGTTCTGATGCAGATCTCCGAGTTCATCATCATCGGAGGTGCCGGACTCGGAGCCCTGGTCGTGGCGAATCCCCCCCACGTAGTCAAGGAGATCTTCCACGAGATCCTGGCCCTGCTCAAGCCCGCGCCCTACCGGCGCCAGGAGTACCAGGAGCTGCTCCAGGTCCTCTATCAGTTGTTCTACACGGCGCGGCGCGACGGCCTCATCGGGATCGAAGACCACATCGAGTCCCCGGAAAACAGCGAGCTCTTCAACCAGTTCCCCACCTTTCGGGGGCACCACGCCGCCGTGGGATTCCTTGCCGATACCCTGAAGGTACTCCTCACCGGGGCCGTGGAGGATCACCACCTCCAGGAGATCCTGGATCTGGACATCGACCAGTACCACGACGAGCGCATGGAGATTCCCCACGCGGTGGCCACCATCGCCGACGCCATGCCGGGCTTCGGCATCGTGGCGGCGGTGCTCGGGGTCATCATCACCATGGGGAAGATCGGCGGTGAGCCGGCGGTGATCGGCGAAAGCGTGGCGGCGGCCCTGGTGGGCACCTTCGTGGGCGTCCTCCTGGCCTACGGCGTCGTGGGCCCCATCGCCAAGTCCATCGAGGGCCGGATCAAGGCGGAGCACGTCTACATGCTGTGCATCCGGACGGCGATCCTCTCGTTCGCCCGGGGCGACTCGCCCCTCACGTCCGTGGAGTTCGCCCGGCGCAGCATCCACCCCGAGGAGCGCCCGTCCTTCGAGGAAGTCGAAGAGATGACGCGCACGAAGAAGGTGGCCTGACGGTGGGCGCTCCATGAAGACGTCGCCGAAGATCATCGTCGTCCGCCCCCGCAAGAAGAAGAGCGACGGGGGGCATCACGGCGGGTCCTGGAAGGTGGCCTACGCCGACTTCGTCACCGCCATGATGGCCTTCTTCATGGTGATGTGGATCGTGAGCATGGACGAGGGCGTGAAGGACGTGGTGGAGGGGTACTTCAACAACCCCATCGGATTCCGCCGCGGGTACGCCACCGGCAACAGCCCGGTGTTTCCCGGAAGCGACCCGGTGAGCGCGCCCCCGCGAGCGGTGGCGAGCCCCAACCGGGTCGGGGGCGCCATCGGTGGGGCCCACACGCCGGGAGCCCCCGTGCAGGAGGAACTGCAGGCGGCGGCCCGGGAGATCCGCAGTGGGGTGGAGAACCTGGAGCTCCAGGGCGTCGAAGCGGAGATCGCCGTCTCGGTGACGGCCGAGGGACTCCGGGTCGAGATGGCCGAGGGCGCGGAGGGCGAGACCTTCTTCGAGTTCGGCTCCGCCCGCCCGGAGGAGGCGCTGTCCCGGGTCCTGGCGGTGGTGGGGGCGTCCTTGGCCGGCCTGCCGAACTCCGTGATCATCGAGGGCCACACCGACGCCGCTCCCTATCCCCGGGCGAACTACACCAACTGGGAACTCTCGGTGGACCGGGCCAACACGGCACGCCGGATCCTGGTGGGGCAGGGGCTGGACGAGTCCCGGGTCATGGAGGTGCGGGGCTACGCGGATCGCGAGCTCCGGTACCCCGACGACCCGCGGAATCCCGGCAACCGTCGGGTGACGCTGTTCGTCGCCAGTGCGGCTCCGGGAGACCCGGGCCCCACCGTCCCGGGCACCGTCCCGGGATCGGGCGACGGGGCCTGAGCCCCCCACCCCCTACGGTTCGGATTCCCGGACCATCCGCTCCACCCGTTCCACCAGTCCCGGAAAGTCGAAGGGCTTCTCCAACACCCGGGGGTGGTGCGCCAACTCGCCCAGGGCCCCAACGTCGCCGGTGAGAAGGAGGGCTCCCGCGGGGATCCGACCCCCCGCGTCGCATTCCTCCCAGAAGGCCACTCCGTTGCGGGGCATCCCGGCGTCCACCAGCGCCACGTCGGGCCGGTCCGTCTCGAGGTGGGCCCGGGCCGTGTCGGTGTCCGCGGCGGCCACCACGGCGTGTCCGCGCCGCTCCAGGATCATGGTGAGGGCGAGGCGCAGGGAAGGGTCGTCGTCGGCCACGAGAACCCGCAGTACGCGGGGGGATTCGGAGGCGTTCACCGAGGGGCGTTCCTGGCTCTAAAGGTTTCTCCGCACCTCCCGACACTACGCATCAGAGGTTGGAAGGCCAACCTGCACCGGGGCAAGGATGCCCCGGCTCAACACTCCAAGGAAGGAGCCGTACCATGCGCATCAACACCAACGTCGCCTCGATCAATGCCCAGCGCTCGCTCGGCATGTCGAACACCTCGGTGAGCCGGTCCCTCGGACGTCTGTCCTCGGGCTTCCGGATCAACCGTGCGGCCGACGACGCTGCCGGCCTGGGCATCGCCAACAAGCTCCGTGCGGACCTCCGCGCGCTGAAGCAGGCGTCCCGGAATGCCGAGCAGTCCAACGCTCTTCTGCAGGTCGCCGAGGGTGGCGCCCAGCAGATCCAGGGCATCCTGGAGCGGATGAAGGAACTCGCCACGCAGTCCGTGTCGGACAACGTGGACTCGGCCGGTCGCGCCCGGATCGAGACGGAGTTCACCGAGCTGGTAGGTGAGATCGGCCGGATCGCCGACTCCACCAAGTACCAGGGTTCGGCGCTGCTCGACGGCAGCTTCGGCGCCCAGGTCGACACCAACGTGGCCAACAGCACCGTGCTGGCCGGCGGCACCGAGATCACCGGCGCCACCATCAGCGGCGTGGCCGCGGGAACGTACACCTTCACTCGTGACGCCACGGGCGGAGCCGAGACCATCACGCTGGCCAACAGCACGAGCACGCTCACCCAGACCGTGAGCCTCGTGGGCTTCACCGCCGGCGGCTCGATCTCGTTCGACGCCTTCGGTGTGACGCTCCAGACGTCCAACGCCTTCGACATCACGGCGGCGGGCGACGGTGCGGGCGACCTGGTGGTTGCGGGGACCACGGCCGAGTTCGTCGTGGGCGCGTCGGGCACGCTGGCCGACGACAAGATCACCATGTCGGGCCTGAACCTCACCGTGGCCGGTCTCGGCCTCACGGGCGCCAGCCTCGCCACCGACACGGTGGCCGAGTCGGCCCTGACGGCCATCGATGCCGCCATCGGTACGGTTTCCGACGCTTTCTCCACCATCGGCGCCAAGCAGAACCGGCTGGACTATGCCAGCGCCAACGTGAACGCGGCCATCGAGAACTTCGCCGCGGCCGAGTCCGTGATCCGTGACGCCGACATGGCGGCCGAGATGGCGGACCTCACGAAGAACCAGATCCTCCAGCAGGCCGGTGTCTCGGTCCTCGCCCAGGCGAACCAGAGCCCCCAGCTGGTGCTGCGTCTCCTCCAGTAGTCCTGATGAGGGACGACGCGTGAAGGACTGCGGTGCGCCCGGGGCCGGGAATTCCGGTCCCGGGCTTCCGCACACGAACGACTGACGAGGGGGACCCGTGGAAGCTTCGATCAGCGGCATCGCCAGCGGCATCCAGTGGGCCGACATCATCGACGACCTCATGGCCGTCGAACGTCGCCCGGTGGATCGGCTGGAGGCCCAGATCGAGGAGCAGCAGATCAAGACGGACGCGTGGGACACGGTCCGGACCCTGCTCCAGTCGGTGAACTCCGCTACCCAGGGCTTCACCTCGGCCACGAGCGCCCTCCAGGCGTTTTCCGTTTCCCTCTCGGGATTCTCCGCCGCCACCGGCAGTTCGGTCCAGGCATCGGCGAGTTCCTCGGCGACCCCCGGGACCCACACGGTCCGGGTGTTGGCTCGAGCCGAGGCCGAGATGGTCGGGGGCGCCCTCCAGGCCTCCCGCTCCGACGCCCTGGGACTGTCGGGCGAGTTGCTCGTGAACGGCCGGGCCCTCCAGGTCGAGGCCACCGATTCCCTCGACGACATCGCCGGAAAGTTCAACTCGGCCAACAGCGGCTCGTCCCGCTCCGGGGTCGCCGCCACGGTGGCCTCGGTGGACGGGCAGTACCGGCTCCTCCTGGCCGCCACCGACACCGGCGAGGCCGGCGTTCGCCTGGCCGACCCCGACGGAGTGCTCCAGTCCCTCGGGCTCGTGGACACCACCACCGCGCTGCGCAACCGCACGGCGTCGGGCTTCACCGGCGACGCCCTGGCCGACGCCACCTCCACGGTGGCCTCGCTCCGGGGGCTGACGGGCGGTGGGGGTGTGGGCACGATCCAGCTCGGGTCCGGACCCAGTCAGTTCTCGGTGGCCATCGACCTCAGCACCATGTCTCTCAGCGACGTGGCTTCGGCCATCAACACCGCTGCGGGGACGGCGGGAAGCCCCGTGGCGGCGTCGGTGGAATCCACCACCGACGGTGAGCGCCTGGTGGTGTCGGGCACCAACGCCTACGTGGACGCCGGCGGCGTGCTCCAGATCCTGGGCGCCGTGGAAGGCGGCCGGTCCGCGGTCGCCCAGCGCATCGAAGGCGGTGTCCTGGCGACCGACGGAGTGGGCACGCCGGCCACGGCCGGCACCCTTCTGGCCGACCTGTGGACCGGCGGCGCCGCCGCCGGAGTGACGGTGGGCGACACCCTCACGTTCCGGGGCACGAAGGGCGATGGGTCGACTTTCGAGTTCACCCACACCGTGGCCGGGGGCGACTCCCTCCAGACCATCCTGGACCGCCTCAACGGCGCCGAGGGATACGACGGCTCCGCCACCGCCTCGATGTCGGCCGCGGGACGGATTCAGGTCACCGACGGGTCCGCCGGGGCTTCGCTCCTGGACCTGGAGATGTTGGCGGGCAACGAGGGCGGCGGTGCTCTCGATCCCGGCGCGTTCACGGTGGCCCAGGAAGGGCGGCGGCGGGAGATCGTCGCCGGGACCAACGCCCTGGTGGAGGTCGACGGCACCTACGTGGAGCGGGCGTCCAACACCATCACCGACGCCATCGACGGTGTGACCCTCACCCTCACCACGGCCGACCCGTCCACCGAAGTCGACATCACGGTGAGCCGGGACGTGGGCGCCGCGGTGGCGGCGGTGGAAACCCTGGTGGCGGCCTACAACAAGGTGACGGAGTTCGTGGATCTGGGGCTGGGGGTCCAGGGCGACGCCCGCCCCCCGCTGGCCGGCGACGCGGTCCTGCGCTCCATGCGCACGGCGCTGCAGTCCGCCATGCAGTCCCAGATTCTCCAGGTGTTGGGGGGTGGGGCCACGCGCCTCGCCGACGTGGGCATCGAGATCCAGAAGGACCGGAGCTTCTCCGTCGACAAGACGGCCCTCACGGCGGCCTTCCAGCAGGATTTTGCCCGCACGGCCGACCTGTTCCGGGGGCAGGGCTTCACGTCGACGTCGGCCCTGTCGTTCGTCGGGTCGTCGTCGGCCACGGCCCAGGGCACCTACGACATCGAGGTCACCGCCGCCGCGACCACGGCGACCCTGACCTCGGTGGGGGCCGCGGCGACCTACGTGGACGACGGCGTCGCCGACCTGCTGTCCCTCACCGACACGTCGACCAACCGGGTCTACGAGATCGCCCTGAACAACGGCGACTCGCTCCAGGACATCGTGGATCGTCTCAACACCGAGCTGGCCACGGCCCAGGCGCGGGAGCTCACCGCGAGCCGGACCGTCTACTCCGACCCCGGGGGGACCACGGCCGCCGACGAGAACACGCTTCTGTCGGACCTTCACTACGGAGACGGGAGCAACGCCGGCTTCGGCGCGGGGCAGGTGGTGACCTTCAGCGGGACCGGCGCCGACGGCGTCTCGTTCCTGCGCACCTTCACGGTCACCGATCCGGGCACCCAGACTCTGGGCGACCTCCGGGACTCCCTCGCCGCGGCGCTGGCCGGGTCGGCCGACGTGTCGATCCAGAACGGCGCCCTGTCGATTCAGGCCTCGACGGCGGGTTCGTCGCTCCTGGCGGTCACCGTGGGGTCGGACATCTCGGGCAACAGCGCCTTCCTGGGCACCCTGGACGCCACGGTGGAAGGCCGGAACGCCTCCGACCTCGAGGCCGAGGTCGTGGGGGGCGAAATCGAGATCCGCGCCCCCGTGGCCGGGTCGGCGTGGGGATTCACCCTGGGCTTCACCGGTGGCGGCACCGACGGCACGGGCCAGCTCGGCCTCACCGCCGGCACCTACGCCGGCACCGACGTGGTGGGCACCATCGGAGGAGAGGCGGCCACGGGCGTGGGCGCCATCCTCACCGGGGCCGCGGGAACCGCAGCCGAAGGCCTGGCCGTGAGCACGGGCTCGGGCACGGGCACGGTGGGCACCGTGACGTACAGCGTGGGCGTGGCCGCCCGATTGGAGACCGTCCTGGAGGGACTGCTGGGAACGGATTCCGGATCGGTGACCGCCATCCAGGAGGGCCTCGATCGCTCGGTGACCCGGCTCGACGAGCGGGTCGACCGGTGGGAAGACCGCCTCGAGCGTCGCCGGGAAATGCTCGTGCGACAGTTCACGGCCCTGGAGTTGGCCCTGGCCCAGGCCCAGTCCCAGTCCGCCTGGTTGGCGGCACAGTTCGCTTCACTGTTGGGCACACCGAGCGCGGGCCAGAACGGCTGACGCCGAAGGAAACGAGAGGAAACCGATGATTCGTGGCGCCGCGATGTACCAGAACAGCCGGGTGGTGGGCGCTCGGCGTGAGAGCCTGGTCGTGCTGCTGTACGAGCGCCTCCTCGCCGATCTGCGGGGCGCCGTGCGAGCCATCCACGACCAGGACTACGAGCTCAAGGCCCAGCGCATGGAGCATGCCCTGGAGATCCTCTTCGAGCTTCTGGGCACCCTGGACCACGATGCGGGCGGAGACCTGGCCGGTCGGCTGGCGAGCCTCTACGGCTTCTTCATCTCCGAGATCAACGCCGTGAGCCGCAGCCTGGAGACGGCCCGTCTCGAGCGGGTCATCTCGCTCATCGACGGACTCTACGGCTCCTGGCGCCACGTCGGCACGCTGACCGAAGGCGCCGACGCCGAAGCTCCCGCCGGTACCGGACCATGATCACCAACGGAATCCGGGCCGTCTCGTCGGTATCGGGACCGTCGTCCAGCACCTGGCTCAAGCGCCGCCGCGACGGCCTGGCGGCCCAGCATCGGGCGCTGGACGAAGGGCGCATCGATGACCTCGTGGGCCTCATGCGCGATGAGGGCGAGTCCGGGGAGGAGGATCGGTCCAGCGAGGACCACGAGTCCCGGGACGACCGCCTCCTGGCCGAGGGGAGCGACGACGGCTCGACCGAAGAGCTGGCCCGGGAGGTGGCCGCCCTGGCCACCGATCTGGAGGCGCGCATCGCCCGGGTTCGGGCCGAGGCGCTGGAGGAACTGCAGGAGTTCGATCGCCGCGTCGACGCCGCACGGTTCGGCGGAAACCGGCCCGGAACGGGAGGGGGACAACGGGGGGGAAGCTTCAGCGCCTACCTCTAAACCTCCGTACCCCGTTTCCGATACTCGGAAGATACGAAGGACCAACGTGGGATTCGCGATTCGCAGCGGGATTGGAGAGATGGACATGTACGTAAACGGCATGGGTCCCAATGGGGCTCGAGGGCCCGAGGGGGCATCGGGCCCCCGTCCGGCCGATGCAGCCGACGACGCCCGAAACGGCGCGGCAGCAGGCCGGGAACGATCCGACCGCGTGGAGATCTCGGCCGAGGGCCGGGCGCTCGCCGCGGCGGAGACGGAGCAGCACGGGTTGCTGCCCCAGTTGGTGGTCCGGATCCGGGGGCGACTCGCCTCCGGGTACTACGATCGCCCCGACGTGATGGCCGAGACGGCCCGTCGGATCGTCGAGTCCGGCGACCTCTGAAATCGGCGATGATCCGGCGCGCGCCTCTGTCTCAAGACCTCCTCCAGGAGTCCCATGACGCGCTGAAGGCCGTCGTCGGGATCCTGGACGACGTGTCTCCGGCCCTGCGGGGCCCGCGGTCGACCCCCCTGGACCTGCATCTGGCCCTGGGGCTCCTCGACCGCATCTACGCCCTGGAATCGGCGGTGGACGCCCAGGATCCGGTGGCGTTCCGACGGGCCATGCGGGACGAGTACTCCCGCTTCGACGACCCCGGGGACCTCGTAGTCCCATGACCCGGAAGCCCGGCCGGCTCGGGGTCTTCCCCCTCGATCCGGGCCGGCTCGGGGGCTCGGTCGCCCACCCCGTCATTCCGTCGTCGTTCAGCCTGACCGACCTGGCGCCGGTGGCCTTGTGGGCCACGAACGCCTCGGGGTCGTGTGTCGCCATGGGCGGCGCCTGGGAGCGGTTCACCGGCCGTCCCGCCGACGCCGCCGCCGGCGACGGCTGGTTGGCGTTCCTGCACGACGACGATCGGGTGTCCCTCAAGGCCGCCCACCTCACGGCCAACGCCCGTCGCGAACCCTTCGAGACGGAAGCCCGGTTTCGACGCCATGACGGCAGTTGGCGATGGGTCCGCATCGCGGGGGTCCCCCAGATCTCCGGAGGCGTCTTCCGCGGATTCACCGGGTGCGCCGTGGCGGCAACCCGGATTCGTGAGGAGCGGGGAGGGGCCGAGCGGGAACGGCTCGTCCTGGGGTTGGTCACCGACCTCTCGTGGGACGCCCTGGTGGTGGCCGACGCCGACGGGTGCATCGTGCGCACGAATACGGCGGCCCGGCGGCTCTTCGCGTCCCGGACGGGGGTGGAGGGCGAGCCCCTGGATCGGTTCGTGCCCCGCTGGCGGTCTCTTCGTGAGGCGACGGGCGAGCCTCCCACGGTGGACGTGCACCGGGGCGACGGGTCGGTGGTCACGACCCGGGGCCGGGGCGGGAGCCACGGAGCTCCCGAAGGCGAGACCTTCGTGGTGGCCCTGACCCGGGTCGATCAGTTGCCCCCGGGTGAGGAGCGGCGGGGCATGGAGCCCGGGCGCCTCGCCGCCGACCTGCTCCACGACCTCTCCAACGTGGTGACGGCCCTGCTGGCCGGATGCGAGCTCGCCCGCCTCGGCCTGCCCGACGATCATCCGGTGGTGGAGGAGATCGACGAGATCGCCGAAAACGTGCGGCGGGCCCGGGACCTGACCCAGGAACTCAAGCCCCCCGAGCGGGGGCGGGGAGATCCGCCGCCGGATCCGGTGGCGGCCACGCCGCAGGAGCCTCCGCGGGAGCGTCCAGCAGATCCGTTCCACGGCCGTTCCGGACGTCGGCGGCGGCCCGAAAGCCTGCCCAGCGAGGTGCTCCGGGGCCGCACGATCCTGGTGGTGGACGACGAACTGGCCATCCGGCGGTCGGTCCGAGCGGCGTTCGAAAGCGCCGGCGCCATGGTCCACGATGCGCGCCACGGGGCCGACGCGCTCCTCATGTGGAGCGACCTGCGGGGTCGGGTCGACCTCGTGGTCACCGACCTGCGCATGCCGGAGATGGGAGGAGAGGAACTGGCGGAGCGCCTGCGCATGCTGCGGCGGGACCTGCCGATCCTCTTCGTATCGGGCTACGCCCTGGACCGGCGCGTACGGCGGCGGCCCGGCGACGGCTTCCTGGCCAAGCCCTTCAACGGCGAAGAACTGCTCGAGGCCGCCGGCCGGGTGGTGAGCCAGCCCGGCGCCGGGGCCTGACAGGCGCCGCTACTGCCGCACCGTGAAGGTCACGGTGTCCACCACCCACGGCTGCAGGGGCACGTGTACGCCGTCGGCCACCACGGCGATGAGGCGGTGCTCTCCCGGCGCCACGTCCTCGAAGGTGTACTCGGCCGACCCGTCGCCCATGTGGATGATCCGTCCCGGGACCGACGGGACCGGCTGATCGGCCGGGGTGAGGTCGTCGTCCAGGTACAGGTGGTGGTGCCCGGTGCCGGACGTGGTGTCGCCGGCCTGCACGATGCGCACACCGCTGGTGGACAGCCGCACCGTGACCGACGGACCTTCCACGGTCGTTCCGTCGGCGGGGGCGACGATCTCCACCGAGGCGATCATCTCGGGTTCGGCGGCCGCCGGCGCGGGTGCGGACTCGGACTCGGGCTCGGCATCGGCGCCGCAGGCGGCGAGAGCGAGTCCGGCGAGGAGAAGGGGGAGTCTGGAGGCCATGGAGGGCGGGGTCGGAGGGGAGGGTCGCGACCCGGGGAAACCCCCGGGTCACGAACGGGTTCCCGGCGTCAGAACACCGTCACCCTCGGCCGGACCTTGAGCAGGAACAGCCCCTCACGCATGCTCGTCACGATGACGGTGCCGGACTCGAAGAACGGGTAGTTGCTCCACGAGCCCGCGAAGCCCGGCACGTCTCCGCCGGTGGGGACGGTGTCGAACCACCCCACCTCCACCGGGTTGGCCGGGTCGGACACGTCCAGGACCCGGAGGCCGCTCACGTAGTTGGACTGGTACATCAGGTCGCCGGCCACGTAGAGGTTGTGGTCCGACGCCGACGTGGTGCCCAGGTGTTCGGTGGCCAGAATCGGGTCGTCCAGATCGGCGATGTCCCAGACCAGGGTACGGGTCCGGGGCGCGACACCCGACAGCTCGTCCAGCTCGTCGTTCATGAAGAACCAGCGATGGTCCTCGCTCACCCACCCCTGGTGCAGGTAGGCCGAGTTCGGATACCGGGCCGTGGAGATGGCCACCGGGTTGTCCTTGTCGGTGACGTCGGCGATGGAGAGGGCGTTCTCGTTGGCCCCGAAGCAGATCTCCCGGCCGGTCCAGTCCTCGTCGGGACCGTGGTAGGCGATGCACTGGGCGTCGTGGCTGTACCCCGTTCCCGCCGAGCCCGTGGTGGCGTCCTGGAAGCAGCCGGCGAAGGTGGGGTTCACCGGATCCCGCACGTCGATCATGTGGAGTCCCCCGCCGCAGGTCGTGCCCCCCATGGAGGCGCCCACGGCATAGGCGAAGCCGGTCTCCTCGTTGACGACGATGTTGTGGGCCGATGCGATGCCGTCGTAGACCGCGTCCTGGTCGAAGGTGACCGGCGCATCCCCGGGAGCCACCTCCCGGAGCCGGCGGAGGTCGAACACCTGCATGCCGTGGTTACCGGCGCCGTCCGCCACCACGAAGGCGTGGTCGGCGTAGACCTTCACGTCGCGCCAGATGTTCGAGGCCGCGCCCTCCCGGAGTGGGAGCTCGCCGGCGTAGAACGGCGCCGCCGCGTCGGTGACGTCGACGAAGGCCATCCCGTCGGTGCGGCCCACGAGGGCCCACTCGTGGCCCGTCTCGGGGTCGGTCCACCCCCAGACGTCGTTGACCATGACGCCCCGATCGGCCCCCAGGGCCGAGAGGGGAATGAAGGCCGCCAGATCGACGTTCTCGCACCCGAAGCCGGCCACCGCGCCGTCGGCGCAGGTCAGGGGCTCGTCGGCGGTGATGACGTCCCGGGTGCGCATGCGCTCGGCCACGGGGCCCGCGAGGGTCCATCCGTCTCCGGCCCGCTCCACCACCTCGCCCAGTCCGGCGAAGATAGACGCCCCGGGGGCGCCCACCACCGCCCGCTCCGTGCCGCCGGCCAGGGCCATCCCGAAGAAGTCCTGGCCGCTGCCCTCGTAGTGGAGGCGCTGGGTCTCGGCCCAGCCGTCGGGCCCGGGCGAGAGAACCAGGAGGGTGTTGGCGAACGGGGCGCCCACCAGGACGTCGTCGCCGGCCCGGGCCATGGCCATGCCCACCAGGGCCTGGGGCGCGTCGAATCCCTCCACGGCCACCACCCCCGCGTGGGTCCAGGCGCCGGTGGCGTCGGGGGCGAACCGGTGGACGGCCCCGGCGGCTCCGCCGGCGATGGGCGCGCCCAGGAGGACCTCGTCGCCGACCATCACGCCCGAGAGGCCCAGTCCGGCGGGGGTCGCGTCACCGGTGGAGAGCACCGCCGTCTCCGTCCACCCCGCCTCTCCCGCCTCGAAGAGGTAGCCCCGTCCGGCCTGGAAGCCCCCGCCTCCCTGGAAGGCCTCCACCCCGGCGCCGGGCGCGGTGGCCAGGAGCCGATGGCCGTCCAGCACCAGCAGGCTGCCGAACCGGCCGCCGGGCACGGCGTCGGCAGGGGCCAGGCGCCCCGTCTCGGACCAGCCGTCGGCCTGGAAGAGGGCCACCAGCCCCCTCCCCTCGTCCCGGCCGGGGGCGCCGGCCAGGAGGGTCCCGCCGCTCCAGGCCATGGCCTGCCCGAAGGCGTCGCCGGGCTGCCCGTCGGAGAGGGACACCGTCCCGGCCTCGGACCACCCGGCGCCGTCTCGGCGGAACACCACCACGGCCCCTCGGCCCTCGGCTGCGCCGGGCGCCCCCACGGCGAGCCAGTCGCCGGACACGGCCAGGGCCTTGCCGAACCCGTCGCCCACACTGCCTTCGGACCACGTCAGGGCGCCGGCCTCGGCCCACCCCTCGGCCCCGGCCTCGAAGACGTGGACGAAGCCCGGGGCCGCCGGGGGCATGGGGAAGAACGGGAACTCGTCCGGATTCCCCACCAGGAGCCGGTCGCCGTCCATGGCCACGGCGTAGCCGAACCCGGCCAGCGGTCCCCCGGTGAACGCAGGGGGCGAGGCGAGAGGGGGGGGCTCGGCATGGCCGGCGGACGGGGCCGCGACGAGGGCCGAGGCCAGCAGGAGGGCGGGAATTCGGCGCATGGAGGGATCTCCGAGAGGGGAACGTGCGGCCGGTGGTACCCCCGCCGGACCCCGGGGGGTTCTCGACGGAGCGGCGGACTGCGATGTTGGCGCACCGCAGCCCCTCTACGTCCCTCCCTGTCGTCTTGTGTCGGAATACGTCGCCCTGACCGTCTCGGTCTTCTCCATCGTCAATCCCTTCGCCGCGCTTCCGGTCTACGTGGGGATGACGGGATCGCTACCCCGGACCGCCCGGCGCCGGCTACCCCGGACCACCGCCCTGGCGGCGTTCGTGATCCTGGCCGTGGCCTACCTCGCCGGCGAGGCCTTGCTGGCCTTCTTCAGCATCCGCATCGCCTCCCTCCGGGTGGCGGGTGGACTGCTGATCTTCGGAATGGCGTGGAGCATGCTTCAGGCCAAGATGTCCAGCACCAAGTACCGCCCCGAGGAGGGGGAGGAGGCGCCGGAGCGGCACAACATCGCCGTGGTTCCCCTGGCCATGCCCCTCCTGGCCGGACCCGGGTCCATCAGCGTCATGATTCTCGCCGCCACCCGAACCGACGGCGCCCTCATGGGGCACGTGGTGGCGCTGGCCGCGGCCCTGACGGTCTGCTTCTCCATCTGGGCGATCCTCCGGGCCTCGGGGCCCATCTCGGGCTTCCTGGGTCAGACGGGGATGAACGTTGCCACCCGGTTCATGGGGCTGATCCTGGCGGCGGTGGCGGTGGAGTTCATCGCCGCCGGCCTCACCGAGATCTTCCCGGGCTGGGCCGCGGTGACGCCGTGAGCCGCTCGGCGCTGGAGGCGTTCCGTCCCCTGGTGGACGACTGGGACGCGTTCGTGGCGGCGTTGGAGCGCCCCGAGCCCACCACGCTGCGGGTGAACCGCCTCCGGACCGACGTGGCCACGGTGCGGACGGCCCTGGAGGCCGAGGGATTCCAGGTGGAGGGCGTGGCCGATCAGCCCTGGTTCCTTCGGATCGTGGACGGGCCCCGCAACGTCTCCGACACCTTCGGGCACTGGGCCGGATGGTTCTACATCCAGCAGGCGTCCACGGGCGTGGCCGCCGACCTCCTGGGGGCCCGGAGCGGCGAGAGGATCCTGGACCTGTGCGCCGCGCCCGGGGGGAAGACGCTCCATCTGGCCGAGACCATGGAGGGACGCGGTACGGTGGTGGCTGCCGAGGTGAACGAAGGGCGGATCCGGGCCCTCCTGGGCAACGTCTACCGGCTCGGCACGCCCAACGTGCTGGTGATCTCGGGAGACGGGCGGGAATTCCCCACCGGGGCCACCTTCGATCGCGTGCTGGTGGACGTGCCCTGCTCGGCCCAGGGCACGCTGCGCAAGAAGGGCAAGCTCCCGACCCGGTCCAAAGGGTTCATGAAGAAGGTCACCCGGGCCCAGGAGCGGCTGCTGCGCCGCGCCATCGAGGTGACCCGGCCCGGCGGCGTCGTGCTCTACGTCACCTGCACTTTCGGTCCCGAAGAGAACGAGGCCGTGGTGTCCCGGGTGCTGTCCGACGCGCCCGTGGACGTGGAGCCCCTGGATCTGGCGGTGCCCCACGCCCCGGGGGTGACGGCGTGGCAGGGAGAGGTCTTCGATGCCCGGGTCGCCGCCGCCGCCCGCATCTATCCCCATCACCTGGATTCCGGGGGACTGTTCCTCTGCCGTCTGCGCAAGGCGGGGGCCGGTGAGCCCGAGGGATGGTCCGCCGTGCCCCGGGTGTACCCGGGCGATGCGCCGGATCCTCCGGCCGACGACGACGTGGCCGCCACCCTGGCCCTTCTGGAGTCCCACTACGGCGTGGCGAGGGACGCCTTCGCCGGACACGACTGGATGCGCCGGGGCTCGAACCTATGGCTCCACGGGCTCGACCGATGGCCCATCGACGCATGGGAGCCCGGAGGGCACTGGCGCATGGTGGCGCTGGGACTCCGGGCCGTGGACCTCTCGGGCGACGGCCCGCCCCGGCCCACCAACGATCTGCTCCAGTGGCTGGACCAGCGGGTGCGGAACCACCGCCTCGATCTGTCGCCCCGGGTCTGGCGCGACCTTCTGGACGGTCGGCTCGTGGAGGTGCCGGGCGTGGATCGAGGGCACCGGGCCCTGGGCCTCGAGGGCCCCGCCGGCTCCCATGTCGTGGGGTGGGGGTTCGTCCGGGAGGGGCGCCTGCTGGAGCACATTCCCCGGGGACGCCGGAAGTGGCTGCGGAACGTGGTGGAGGTGGACGCCGGGGCCGAGTGACGGCCCGTCAGGGGAGGACGACCTCCACGGTCTCGCTGTCGCCCGATCCGGGGGCCGTGACGTGCACCACGACCCGGGTCCCCGAGGGTGCGCCGGGGTAGACGGAGCGATAGGCCTCCACCAGGGGGCCCAGATCGAAGGTTCGCACCTCGTGGGGAAGGGCGTCGCAGGGATCGTCCCGCCCGTCATGGGTGAGCCAGGCCGTGGTCTGGACCGGATTCGATTCCATCCAGTTGCCGTTGAACACCAGGTCCATGGCGTGGCGCCGGCAGCCTCCCGAGTAGGCCACCGACGCCTCCAGGAGGAGTCCCCCCACCGTGAGTCCGTCCAGGGTGAGGTGATCCGACGGACCGGAGCCCGACGCGACGCCGGGCCGGTAGAGCGCGGGAACGGTGCCGTCGCGCAGGCGCAGGAGGCGCCGGGCCACGGCCGCCACCGCGGGAGGAAACGTCGTCTCGTCGCCCGAGACCCGCGCCTCGGACTCCCCGTCGTCGTAGCCGATCTCCACCGAGAAGAGGTCGCAGCACGACCCTCCCCAGTCCCTCTCGCCCATGTCCGGGATCCCCGCCCGCACGATTTCGTCGACCAGATCGGCCCACTGGGACGAGGTGAGGGAGAGGAACGGCTCGTACGACGAAACGCAGCCGGCCGCGCAGGTGTGGTCGACCTCCCGGTCGGCGCCGTCGATGCGGATCCGGTAGTCCACGCCGGCGATGCCCCCGGTGACCCGGACGTCCAGAACGACCCGCTCCGGATCGGCCGGGCCGGAGACCGACGTGGAACAGGCGGCCGGCACCAGGCCGAAGAGCACCGCGAGAGCCAGGACCTTCGGGTTCGTCTTCATACCCTATGAACGACCGAGCACCGGGGGACGTGACCGGAGGGCGTTCTCAGTCGTCGGTCTCCCGGGCGGGAAGCGACCGGAAGAAGCGGTAGAGGGCCTCGACCTCCACGTCGGTCATGCGCCGGGCCAGGGGCACCACGTAGGTCATGGGCTCCAGGAGTTCGGTGCCGTCGGGTCGGACGCCGGTGCGGAGAATCGACGAGAAGTCGTCCAGGCTCATGTCGGCCACGGGCCCGGCGGCCGTGAGGTTGGCGGCCGGCGGCCAGCTCGGGTCGCCGCCGATCTCTCCCCCGGTGTAGTCCTCCTTGTGGCACCCCACGCAGGCTGCGGCGAGATGGGCGCCGAACACCTCGGTGGGGGCGGCGGAAGGAGGGTACGGCTCATGGGCCTCGTCGTGGTCCACCCCGTCGGCCGACGGGCGGAGGGCGCCCCGGGCGATGAGGAACTTGCCGATGGGGCCCAGGGTGAGGGGCTCGGTCTCGTTGTCCACCGCGGGGAACGAGTTGATGTACGCCACGATGTCGGAGAGTTCCTGGTCCGACATGCGCTGGAAGTCCTCGGAGGGCATGATGAGGGGTCGGCCGTCGCCCCCCACGCCGTGGCGCACGGCCCGGTCCCAGTCGGCGGGCGAGAAGCTCGCCACGGGGCTTCCCTCGCCCCCGGTGAGGTTGGGTCCGAAGGCCCGGGCCACCGGCATGGCGTCCATCATGACGCCGCCGGAGAAGTCCTCGCCGTGGCAGTCGGCGCAGGCGTAGCGGGCGCGGACCAGGTGCTCGCCCCGGGCCACCGCCGCCGCCAGGGGGTCGACCCCGTCTTCCTCGGCGCCCGCGAGGGAGCCCTCCGCCGCTTCTCCCTCCGCTGCCCCGGCCATCACCGGGGCGGGGTAGGGCACCGGGAAGTCCACCTCGTGGGTGGTGATGGTGCGATCGAAGGTGCTGGCGGCGGCCCGGGACGCCCAGAAGTAGCCGACACCGAGGACGAGGAGGACCAGGAGCACGAGGCCCCCGGCGAAGCGGAGGAGGGTCTTCATGGTGGACACGGGGCTCGGGGAGGGGTGGGTGGCGCGCGGGAATCCTTACGGTGTTGTGAGGTTCGGACGCAAGCCGGTCGTGCCCCGGGGCCTTCAGACGTCCCAGATTTCGCCGAGCACGCGACGGAAGTTCCCCCCCAGGACGGCCCGGACGTGCTCGTCGGTGTACCCGCGGCGAATCAGGCCCTCGGTGACGTCGAACATGCGCTGAGGGTGGTCGATGCCCTCGATGTCGATCTTGTCGCGAAAGGCGTAACTCCCCTTGTAGTTGGCCTTCAAGGCCCGGTACTGCTCGGCGGGCATGGCGTCGTAGCCGAAGAGGTCGATGTCCGAACCGATCCCCAGGTGCTCGATGCCCACGAGGTCGCGCACGTGGTCGAAGTGGTCCAGGTAGTGCTCGATGGTGGTGGGCTCGGCGGGGGCCACGAAGTTGCGGACTCCGGTGATGCCCATGACACCCCCGGTCTCCGCCATGCGGCGGATCGCGTCGTCGGTCTTGCAGCGGGGGTGTCCCGGGTTCAGGGCCCGGCAGTTGGAGTGGGTGAACAGCACCGGCGCCCGGGAGACCGCGCAGGCGTCCACGGTGGTCCGATCGCCGGAGTGGGATACGTCCACGGCCATGCCCACGGTGTTCATGCGTTCCACGATGGCCAGCCCGAAATCGCTCAGCCCTCCGTCGACCCGCTCGGTGGACCCGTTGCCGATGCGGTTCCGGGCGTTGTAGGTGAGCTGACTCACCCGCTGGCCCAGGGCGTGGAAGGTGTCGACGTCGTCGGGCGTCCGGAAATGCTCGGAGTTCTGGAGGCCCACCAGGATCCCCACCCGGTCCGACCCGTGGACCCGGTCGAGGTCGGCGGCCGAGTCGATCCGGACGAAGACGTCGGGCCGGTTGGCGACGATGCCGTTGTACTGGCCCACGAACGACAGGACGTTGCGGTAGGCGTCCTCGGTGGAGCGGCCCCCCACCCCCGACGCGATGTGGAAGACGTCGATTCGGGAGTCCCGGAAGTGCTGCAGGTCCTCGTCGGCCAGTCCCGCCAGGTCCGGGCCCCACCGGGCCTGGGTCTCGGAGTTCAGGCTGAGGAGTCCCAGCATGTCGATGACCAGGGATTCCTCCATGAGCTCGACGCACCGGGCCGAGTAGGTGGCCTGCGACGCGGCGAACAGACGGTATCGCCCGACGTTCACGAAGGGGGCGGCGAGGGGGGCCAGGCCGGCGCCGGCGGCGCCCCGAGCGACGATGCCGAGGAATCGGCGGCGGGATGGAGTCATGTGAACCAGTGGTCCCGGGTCCAGGCGGCCAACGCTGCCGGGCGCCTGGACTCCCTGAGGGTTTGGAGGTGGGCCACCTGTCGCCGGTAGCGCTGGGGGTCGACCCCGTCGGCCAACCCCTGGAGCGTGACCCGGAGGTCGTCTTCGTCGGCGCAGAGGTGACCGATGTCGCCGGCGTCTGCGAAGAGGCGGCGGGTGAGGGGGCGGTCGAGGGTGATGAGGGGCTTGAGGTGGAGGACCGCGTCCAGCACCGTCCCGCTCGCGGCCAGGTCGTAGTATTCGCCCCCCAGGGGGAGGCAGACGTAGTGGAGCCGGCGGACCCCTTCCTCGTAGTGGTCCCGGGGGAGGAGTTCGGTGGAGACGGAATCGTGGAAGGAGGAGAGGTCGATTCCGGGCTCGGGCCCGGGGAGGAAGCCGCACAGCCGGAAGTCCAGGTCGGTCCGGTGCGCCAGCTCCCGGGCGAGTCGGGCGAAGACGGACCCTCCCTTCGCGTCCGTGACCGCCCCCAGGAACCCCACCTGGAGGGGCGTGGTGGGTGGGGGGCCGGGTTCGTCGGCCGGGCCGTCGAGGGTCGGGTGGGGGAACACCTTCAACGCGCCGGGGGCCCCGAGACGGGGAAGTCGGCGGGCCGCCTGCTCCGGGATGTGGCGCTCCAGGACCGTCAGGCTCCGTCCGCCGGCGATCCAGTAGGAGAGGGCGGCGCGAAGGTCGAGGGCCCGTCGCACCGGTCGGCGACTCCGCCAGCCGTCCAGATCACCCAGGGCCCCGTGGACGATGGTCTCCACGCTCCGGAGCCCGTGTCGTTCCAGGCCGGGGAGCCGGAGGGCCAGGAGCGTCGAGGGGGTGGTGGAGGTCAGGAGCAGGTCGGTGGGGCCCGGATGGGACTCCAGGATACGCGTCAGGAGCGCGCGGGCACGCCACACGGCGCGCACCGGTTCGGTCCGTCCCAGAACGGCCGCGAGATGCTTCGACCAGAGGTCGTCGAAGGGTCGGGCCTCCAGGTCGAGGCGCTCCACGCGTTCGGCCACCGCGGGAGGGAGGAGCGCCATCACCCGCTCGCCGTGGCCCGATTCCGCCGCGAACACGACCCGGCGGTGGGGGAATCCGCCGGTGAGGGCCTCCAGTACGCCGGCGTTGAACGGCACGTGGAAGGCCCCGTGCCAGGCCGGCTCGACCACGAGGATCGGCGGGGGGGAGGTCACGGCGCGAGTCCCGCCACGAACGCGGCGTCGGAGGGCGCCAGGGGCATGTCGGCCAGCTCCCGGCGCGTGAACCACCCCACGGCCGAGTGTTCCCTGGCGTCCACGCGCCCCGAGACCTCGACCTCGACGAACCGAATGAGGTAGGGGCTCCCGGGATCGTGCACCTCGAAGAGCGCGCGGCCCACACGGGTGAGGCGCAGTCCCAGTTCCTCGTCCAGTTCCCGGGCGGCCGCCTGTTCCCAGCTTTCCCCGGCGTCGAGTTTCCCGCCGGGAAACTCCCACAGGCCGCCGTGGCGCTTGTGGTCCGGTCGGCGTCCCAGGAGGTAGCGCCCGTCCCGGGTGACCACGGCGGCCACCACGGGGATGGGGTCGGAGGAGAGAGACCGGGACATGGGCGCAGGGTGGTGGGCCGGGGCGCCGCGTGCAAGTGCGCAAGGAGCGTCGAGCGAGGTCACCTCGCCCCGTCTAGCTTTCTCTCCATGACACCCGAAACGCGATCGTACTCCGAGGAGGCACCCGGTGGACGACGAGGCCCTGGTGACGGAGCCGTACGTGCCCCTTGCCGCCGCTCCGGCGTGACCCGGACTCTCGGCCTCGGCGCCGTGGTCGCGCTGGCCGCGGCGAGCGGGTGCGGAGATCGGCCGGCCCCCGAGCCGGAGGCCCTGTCGGCCGCGGTCCACCGCACCGTCGAGGAGGTGGCGCCGGGTCTGTCGTACACGGCGCTCACGGCCTCCGGCGGTTCGGGGGGCGCTCCGTGGTCGGGGCACCTCCTCACGGTGGACCTGACGATCCATCGGCTCGACGTGGTCCTGGCCATGGACCAGATCACGGGCCAGGAGACCACCAGCTCGGTGGTGGAGCGCTCGGGCGCCCTGGCCGGTGTGAACGGGGGCTTCTCCGTGTCCAACGATCCCTGGTCGCTGATCCACGGAGATCCGGCGGGATTCGTGGTGGTGGACGGCGTGCCGGTGAGCGAACCCGTGGCGGGCCGACCCGGCCTGGCCTTCTGTGACGGCGAGGCCCACCAGGAGATCCGGATCGTCGAGCCGCGCCTCGCCGTGACGGTGGGCGACGGGCCCGCGGGACTCAACCGAGCCCGGGAGGCCGACGACGTGGTGGTCTACCAGCCGATCTGGGGGCGCTCCACCCTCACGGCCCCGGGGGGCGTGGAGGTGGTGGTGCGCGACGGGCGCGTGGCGGCCGTTTCGACGTCGGGGTCCACGCCCATTCCCGACGACGCCCTGGTGGTGTCGGCCTCGGGGCGTCGGGCGGGGGCCCTGGAGGGGCTGGCTCCCGGCGACGTCCTGGCCGTGGGGGTGGAGGTTCAGGGCCCCGACGGCGCGCCGCTGGACCTCGCCGGATGCGACGTGACCTCGGCCGGGCCCCTGGTGGCCGAGGGGGGCGTGGTCCACACCACCTTCGACCCGGCGGCGTATCGGGAGAGCTTCGTCACGGAGCGCCACCCCCGGACCGCCGTGGGGGTGGAGCCGGGGGGGACGGTGGTCCACCTCCTGGTGGTGGACGGCCGGGCCGAGGGCTTCAGCGTCGGGGCCACCCTGCGGGAGATGGCCGATCTGCTCCGAAACGAAGGCGCCGACCGGGTCTACAACCTCGACGGCGGCGGGTCGACGACCATGGCGCTCACGGGGCGGGGCGTCGTGAACCGTCCGTCCGACGGAGTGGAGCGCCGCCGGTGCGACGTGGTGGTGGTGCGGCCCCGGGAGGCCGGGGGCCGCCTCTGACCGTCGCGGGATCGGCGTCGACCCCCTACCGTGGGCGGGTCCGTCGCCTCACTCCCCCTCGCCGAGGGCCCGTCATGTCCGCGTCGCCTCGCCCCACCCGTCCATGGCTTCTCGCCGCGGCCCTGGTGGGGCCGTTCCTGATCCCGCCCGTGGCGTTCCTGGCCGTGGCCCTGGCCGCAGGCCTCGGTCCCGGCGAGGCCTGGGGGGCCATGGTGGGTCAGATCCGGGGCCGTCCCGCCCTCATCACCCCGGGGTTTCTGAGCCTCCTGCCCATGGGTCTGTTCCTGGGAGTGCTGGCGCTTCTGCGCCGGCGCAACCGCGACGATCGATGGGTGGGCGCGGTGGGGTGGGCCGGGGTGATCCCGTCGCTGCTGCTCCTCGTGTGGGCCAACCTGGAGGTGTGGCCCCTCTATCTGCCGGGCCGCGCGTTTCCCGGCTTTCCCCACGGTCTCGAACTCGTGATCGTGCCCCTCTTCTTCGTGCCCGTGGCCATGGTGGTGGGGGGGCTGGTGGGCGCCGTAGTGGCCCGTTCCAGGAGTTGAGTCAGGCGCCGAACTGGCGCAGATGGTGATCCACGTGGCGGTATCCCCAGCGGCCCCACTCGCCGGGGGTGAGGCGCCCCAGGGCCACGTGGGGGTCGAGTCCCCGTCCCCGGGTGGCCCGGAATCGCTCCATGAGGTCCGTGAGCTTCCGGCGGTCCCGGTCGAACTCTCCGGGCGGAGTCCCCTTCTTCTCCTGGTCCGCCTCCGGCGCCGTGGGGACCCCCTTGGGCCAGGGCACGGGAAGGGTCAGGGCGAAGAGCCGGCCCACCGTGCGGTTGAACAGCGTATCGGCCCGGACGCCCGTGGGGAGATCGCCCAGCACGATGAGGAAGGCGTCGTTGAGGTGGCAGACCGCCTGGGGGGCGCTCATCCGGCCCCAGCGCCCGGGGGCGTCGGGGCGCAGCCGGGTGACCCGATCCACCAGCGACCGGTGGTGGGCGTCGTGGAAGATGTTCTTCATGCACGGAACCGTGGGATGGGACTCCCGGGCCCGCAAGACGACGGGCCTCGCCTTGAGGCGCTGCCCCGGGGGGCGTAGGCTGGGGCACAACCCGTCACATCCGCTCCCCGAGCCCCCGGGAATCCCGTGCTCCTTCCTCTCCTGCGCCGTTCGTGGTCGGCGGCCGCCCTCGGCTTCGTCTACGCCGGAGCCGTGTCCGCTCAGCTCACCCCCCGGGAGTCCCGCATCGCCGAGGCGGTGGCCGCCCACCAAGCCGACGCCGTGGCGCTCCTCCAGGAACTCGTGGACATCAACTCGGGGACCCTGAACGCGGCGGGCCAGCGGGCCGTGTACGACGTCCTGGCGCCCCGGTTCGAGGCTCTGGGCTTCACCGTGGAGTACGTGGTGCCGGCGGTTGAGAACCGAGGCGGTCACCTGGTGGCGCGGCGCAGCGGCACCTCGGGCCCCCACCTCCTCCTCATCGGTCACCTGGACACGGTGTTCGAGGAGGACAGTCCCTTTCAGCGCTGGGAACTCGTGAACGACTCGGTGGCGCGGGGGCCCGGCGCGTCCGACATGAAGGGGGGTGACGTGGTCATCTGGTCGGCGTTGGCGGCCATGGAGGCCGAAGGGGCCCTGGACGGCGCCACCATCACCGTCGTCATGACCGGCGACGAAGAACGGCCCGGGGACCCGGTGGTGGAGGCGCGACGTGCGCTGGTGGAGGCCGGCGAGGCCGCCGACATCGCCCTGGGGTTCGAGGGGGGGACCCGGGGGTTGGGCGTCATCGCGCGCCGGAGCTCGAGTTCGTGGCGCCTGGAGGTGGAGGCTCGCACCGCCCATTCGTCGGGGGTGTTCAACGACAACGTGGGCGCCGGCGCCATCTACGAGGCCGCCCGGATTCTGGAGGACTTCTACTCCGAGATCCGGGGTGAGGAGAATCTCACCTTCAACGCCTCCACCATCGTGGGGGGCACCGAGGCCGCCTGGGACGACGTCACCGCCCGGGGCACCGCCTTCGGCAAGACCAACGTCGTGCCGCCGGTGGCCATCGTCACGGGCGACATCCGCACCATCACCGACGATCAGCTCCAGCGCACCCGGGAGAAGATGCGGCAGATCGTGGCCCGGTCTCTTCCGGGCACGTCGGCCCGCATCACGTTTCACGACGGGTACCCCTCCATGCCCCCCACCGACGCCAACCGCGACCTCCTGGCCGTGCTCAGCGGCGTGAGCCAGGACCTGGGCGTGGGGCCCGTGGCGCCCTTCGATCCCGGGCGCCGAGGTGCGGCGGACATCTCGTTCGTGGCCTCGGTGGTGGACGCCGGGCTCGACGGATTGGGTCCCGAGGGGAGCGGGTCCCACACCGTCGAGGAGACGGTGAACCTGCGCTCCCTGGAGCGGGCGGCGCAGCGGGCGGCGCTTCTCATGACCCGCCTCGTGGGGAACTGAGGGGCGGGTCCGCCCCGGCGCGGGCTCTTGACAGTCGGTCCCCTCTGGACCAAACATATCGAAGATCGACATGACGAACTTCGATAGGGTGTGCCCGTGTCCGACGCCGACCTCGATGCCGTACTGCCCCTGTCCCGGAGCCTGCTCCATCTGCTCATGGCCCTCCAGGAGGGCGAACGCCACGGCTACGCGGTGATGAAGTGGGTGGAAGACCACACCGGGGGGGTGGTGCGCATGGGGCCCGGGACCCTCTACACCACGATTCAGCGGGCCGAGACCCTGGGGCTCGTGGTGGAATCCCGGGACCGCCCCCCGTCGGACGAGGACCAGCGGCAACGGAAGTACTACGACGTCACGCCGCTGGGCCTGGCCGCCCTCACCGCCGAAGTGGAGCGACTGGGAGCCTTCGTGGACCGGGCCCGGGCCGCCCTCTCCCGGGGGCGGTGAGGGCATGACGGGGCGGGGTGGGGGGTGGGGGGACCGGGTCTATCGGGGGGCACTGTACCTCTACCCTCGGGCGTTCCGCGCCCGGTTCGGGCCCGGTCTCGTCGAGCTCTTCCGGGCTCGCCGGAGCGAGGCGCGCCACGAGGGTTGGGCCGGGAGACTCCGCTTCTGGGGAGAGACCGTCGTCGATCTCATGCGAGCGGTCCCCGACGCCTGGCGGCAGGCCTGGGCCGCGAGGGAATCCAACGAGAACCCATGGGAGGTGGTGATGGATGGTGTGCGGCAGGATCTCGGATTCGCGGTTCGAACGCTCTCACGGTCCCCCGGGTTCACGGCCCTGGCGGTCCTGACCCTGGCCGTGGGCATCGGCTCCACGTCGGCCATCTTCGGCGTGGTGAACTCGGTGCTCCTGCGCCCCCTTCCGTACGGGGACCCCGACCGCGTCGTGACGCTGTGGAGTTCGTGGCGCGGCTTCGAGAAGACCTGGCTCTCCGAGTCCGAGGCCCAGGCGTACTCGAGCATGACCGACTCGTTCGAGGGCGTGGCGGTCTGGGGAGGGACCAACGTCAACTTCTCCAGCCCCGACAACCCGGAACGGGTGTCGGGCGCTTTGGCGACCCACGACCTCGACGAGGTTCTGGGATTCGAGATGGCCGCCGGTCGCTTCTTCACCGAAGAGGAGGGCCTGGAGGCCGAGGTGGGACCGGCCGAGAGCATCGTGATCTCCCACGAGGCGTGGTTGCGGCGGTACGGGGCGGACCCGGCGACGGTGGGGCGGAGGGTGGAGGTCAACGGACGGGCGCGGGAGATCGTGGGCGTCCTGCCCGAGGGGTTTCGCCTCCCCACCGACTTCGGGACCGCCACGGTGTCGGACGTCTACTTCCCCATGGCGTTGCCCCGGGAGGTGCCGTCCAGCTTTTCGCAGGGCGGTGGATCCCACTTCCTCTTCGGCGCGGCCCGCCTGAAGCCCGGGGTCACCGTGGAAGCGGCCCGGGCCGACGTGGGCCGCGTGGTGGATCGGCTCCGGGCGGAGTTCGGCGCCTACCCGCCGGAGCGGGCCTTCGAGCCCATCGTCCTGGCGGCCCAGGACGACATCGTGGGGTCCCTCCGGCCCGCGGTCCTGGCGCTCCTGGGCACCGTGGTGTTCGTTCTCCTCATCGCCTGCGCCAACGTGGCCAATCTGCACCTCGCCCGGGCGAGGGCCCGCACGTCCGAACTGGCGGTGCGGGCGGCTCTGGGGGCCGAGCGTCGCCGCATCGTGCGGCAGCTTCTCACCGAGAGCGCCGTGTTGGCGGGCGTGGGGGGCACGCTGGGCCTGGGGCTGGCCTGGGCCGGAGTGGAGATCTTCCGGCGCCTCGATCCGGGCACCCTGCCCCGGGTGGGCGACGTGCGCATCGACGCCGCGGTGGTGGCCTTCTCGGTGGCGGCCACGGTGGGGACGGTGATCCTCTTCGGGGTCGGTCCGGCGTTCCAGGCCGTGGGCCCGGGGCTGCGGCACCGTATGGGGGGGCGCAGCGGTAGCGGTACGAGTCGCTGGCAGGGGGCGCTGGTGGCCTTCGAGATGGCGCTGGCGGTGGTGTTGGTGGTGGGCGCGGGCCTCATGGTCCGGACCTTCGATCACCTCACCACCATCGACGCCGGCTTCGACGGATCCCGGGTGCTGTCGCTGGCCGTGAGCCTGCCCACCACCACCTACACCACCCCCGAGGAGATGCTCACCTTCCACCGGGAGGCGCTGCGGGCCATGGGCGAGCTCCCGGGCGTGGAGGCGGTCTCGGCGGCCCGCATCCTCCCCCTGGCGTCCCAGATCGGGGACTGGGGGGTGAGTCTGGAGGGGTACGAGCCGGCTCCGGGTCTGCCCATGAACGGCGATTGGCAGATCGCGGCTCCTGGCTATTTCGAGGTCATGGGGATTCCCCTGGTGCGGGGCCGGACGCTGGAGCCCGGAGACGACGAGCGAGGCGGCATGGTGGTGGTGGTCAACGAAGCCTTCGCCCGCCATTTCTGGCCCGACGGCAGCGATCCCGTGGGCCGGCGCATGGCCATGAACACCGGCGCCGACGAACCGACCTGGATGACCATCGTGGGCGTCGTGGGCGACGTGACCCACAACGGACTCACTGCCGAGATCAAGCGGAAGTTCTACGTGCCCCTGGGCCAGTGGAACGCCGCGTCGGGGGGCGGACGCCCCAACTCCATGCGCTACGTGGCGCGAACCGCGGGGAATCCGGCCACGGCGGCCGCCCCGATCCGGTCCCTCATCCGGAGCATGGATCCCACCCTGGCCGTGGCCGAGGTCCGCACCGTGGCGGACATCAAGGCCGCCGCGGTCTCCCAGCCGCGCTTCACCGTGGTGCTCATGGGCGCGTTCTCGCTGGTGGCCGTGCTCCTGGCCGTCATCGGAATCTACGGGGTGGTCTCATACGGCGTGACCCGCCGGGTGCGGGAGATCGGCGTGAGGATGGCCCTGGGGGCTCAGGGCCATACCGTCGTGGGACTCCTCCTCCGGCGGGGGGCCGCCATGGTGGTGGCCGGACTCCTGGCCGGGACGGTGGCGGCGGTGCTCCTGTCGCGCTTCCTGTCGTCCCTGCTCTACGAGGTGCGCCCCACCGATCCGGCCACCTACGTCACCGTGGTGGCCGGCTTCGCCGCCGTCGCCGCCGCGGCCACCTGGATTCCGGCCCGGCGGGCCGCGCGCATCGATCCGGTCCGGGCCCTGAAGGCCGAGTGATTCCGGGGTAGGGGGCGTCACTCCCGCCGCAGGACGGTGGCCGGATCCACGGCTGCCGCCCGCCACGCCGGCAGGAGTGCCGCCCCCAGGGCCACGGCCCCCAGGGTCAGGACCACCGCGCCGAAGGTGGCCGGATCCGAGGGGGCCACGTCGTAGAGGACCGACGCCAGGACCCGGCTGGTGACGGCGGCGGCCAGGAGTCCCACTCCCAGGCCCACGGCCACCGGAACCAGGCTCCGGCCCACCGCCGTGCCCAGGACCTCGCGCCGCCGGGCGCCCAACGCCACACGAACGCCGAACTCCCCGGTGCGTCGCCCCACGGCGAAGGCGGTGACCCCGAACACGCCCACGGCCCCCAGGAGGAGGGCAAGGAGGCCGAAGCCCCCCAGGACCGTGGCGAGGAAGCGGGTGGTGGCCGCGGAGTCGGCGTAGACCGACGTGAGGGGCTCCAGCCCCCCGACGGGCACGTCGGGGTCCACGGCCCACACCGCGTCCCGGAGGGCCCGGGCCGGCGCCGCCGGATCGATGCCGGGGCGGACGCGGGCCACGATCCAGAAGGTGGCGTCCCAGGTCAACTGGCCGTGGGCGAAGTACATCTCGGGGCGGGGCTCGCTGCCGAAGCCGTGCTGGCGCACGTCGCCCACCACCCCCACGACCCGGGCGGTGGTGGAGGTGATGCGCAGGGTCAGACCCAGGGGGTCGGATTCGGCGGGCCAGTAGCGGTCGACGAACGCCTGATTGACCACCACCACCGTCTCGCCGCCTTCGTCGTCGGTGGGCTGCAGGGTGCGGCCCTGCAGAAGGGGCACCTGCACCGTCTCCAGGTAGCCGGGGGTCACGAGTCGGATGTTCACGGAAGGGGTGGTCCCGTCGGTGGACTCGAACCCTTCGGGCCGGGTGGGAAAGCTCCAGTTGTCGCTGGTGCCCGGCAGCAGGTGGATTGCGGCGGCCCGCTCCACTTCCGGGAGCGCCTCCACCCGCTCCAGCACCTGGGCGTAGTACGAGCGGAACGCGGGGCCGTCGGGGTAGCGACCCGTCGGGGGACTGGGCCGGAGCACCACGAGGCCGTCGGGGGCGATGCCCAGCTCTTCCGACGTCATGCGATGGAGGGACTTGAGCATGAGTCCCGACCCCACCACCACCACCACCGCAAGGGCCACCTCGGCGGTGACCAGGATCGGGGTGAGTCGGGATCCGCCCCGACGACCCGTTCCCCGGGCGGCCCGTCCCAGCGACGCCGTGGCGTCGACCCGGGAGGTGCGGAGGGCCGGGACCACGCCGGCCACCAGCGTGGCCAGGAGGGTGGCGCCCAGAGCGAACAGGAGCACGGAGCCGTCCACCCCGATCTGGTCGAGGCGGGGGAAGTCGGGGGGCGCCAGCGCCACCAGTCCCCGGACGAGGCCGAAGGAGAGGGCGATCCCCAGGGCGCCCCCCGCCGCCCCGAGGAGGGTGCTCTCCACCAGGAGCAGCCGCACGATGCGGGGGCGGCGGGCTCCCAGAGCCGCCCGGAGGGCCAGGTCGTGGCCCCGTCCTTCGCCCCGGGCCAGAAGCAGGTTGGCGACGTTGGCGCAGGCCATGAGAAGCACCAGGCTCACGGCCCCCAGCGAGGCCCACAGCACGGGGCCCACCGACGCCGTGGCGTCGAGATGGAGGGGGCGGACGTCGGCCTCCCGGACGTCTTCGTCGGTGACCAGGCGGGGCATGTGCTCCCGGACGTCCCGGGCCCACCCGCGGATCTGCTCGGCGGCTTCGGCCACGGTGGCGCCGGGGGCCAGCCGGGCCACCCGGTCGTTGACGTACCAGGTGTCGTCGTCGGCCATGTCGGTGCCCGGGGGGAGGGTGAGGGGCACCCAGACGTCGGGGTCGTGGGCCAGGGGGTGGAACTCGGGACCCATCACCCCCACCACGGTCCGGGTATCGGCGTCGTTGGTGGACAGGGCGATCCGGCGGCCCACCACCGCCGGATCGGCCCCGAAGGCCCGCACCCAGAATCCGTGGGAGAGGACGACCACGTCACCGGCGCCCGGTACGCCCTCGCCGGCGTCGAAGTCCCGGCCCAGGACCGGCCGGGCCCCCAGGACCCGGAAGTGGTCCACCGAGACCCGGGCTCCCCGCACCTCCAGGGGCTCGCCCTGGCCCGTGAGGGTGAATCCCCACCCGCTGTACCCCGTGATGGACTCCAGGGCCGGAGACGCCGCCAACGCATCCCGGACCATGGCGCCGTTGAAGTTCATGGTGGGCCACACCGCCACCAGACGGTCGGGCTCGGGGTAGGGCAGGGGGGTCAACAGCACCCCATCCACCGCCGACCAGGTGGCCGTGGCCGCCCCCACCCCCAGGGCCAGGGTGCCCACGATGCCCGCGCTGGCCAGAGGCCGGCGACCGAGAGATTTCGCGCCCTGTCGTAGATCCTGCAGCCATCCGCCCATCCCGTCCTCCCTGTCGATGTACGTGGGGCGCCACTCCGGGGCGAGCACCCCGTGGACGCCCAGATCGAGGATCGCCCGAGCCCAGACCCACCCTCGCCCCAGGGGCCCTCGGGCCGCCCCCAGGCGCACGGCGAAGAGGTCCTCGAGGTCGGGACCGAAGCGTCGCCCCAGGTCGTGGGGCAGAAAGCGGATCAGGCGGCGATACAGGGCCCGGGCCCGCCGGTGCTCGGGTCGCCGCCTCACCCCTCGGCCTCTCCCAGGAGGTCCCGGGCGTCGGCTTCGCGCACCAGGTCCCGGAGCCGCCGGGCCTCGTCCCGGGCGACCCGCCGTCCCGCAGGAGTGAGGCCCAGATAGGTGCGCCGGGGATCGGCGCCCTCCGGCGACGGGCACTCCTCCAGAAGGCCCCGGGCTGACAGATCACGGATCCGTCGGAAGAGGTTGGCCGGGTAGATGGTCATTCGGCCCCCCTCCGCGCGTTCGATCTCCCGGACGATGGCCGTGCCGTAGCTGGGCTCGGCCGTCAGGACCATGAGGATCCGGAATTCCAGGGGGTGGAGGGGCGGGTGGGCGCGGGAGTCGGGCACGGAGGACGCTCGGTGTTTACTGTCGACTGGACACTGTCAAAATGATTCTATCTCGTGGGACAGGTCCCGTCCCGAAAGGGTTGCACCGAGGCGGTAGAGCACGGGGACCACGAACAGGGTGAGCACCGTGCTGACCAGGAGTCCCCCGATGATGACCCACCCCAACGGGCTCCACAGCGACGACCCCGTGAGGGTGAGGGGCAGGAGTCCCCCGATGGTGGTGAGGGTGGTGAGGACGATGGGTGAGAACCGGGCCTCGCCGGCCCGGGCCAGCGCCTCGTCCACGTCGGCGCCCTCTCCCCGGGCCCGATTGGCGAACTCCACCAGCAGGATCGCGTTGTTGATCACGATGCCGGCGAGGCTGGTGATGCCGATGAAGGCGGTGAACGAGAAGGTGTATCCGGTGACGAGCAACGCCAGGACGGCGCCGACGAAGGCCAGGGGCACGGCCGCGAAGATCACGAGGGGCTGGACGAAGGAACGGAACTGGAGGACGAGCACGGCGAAGATCCCGAAGACCGCCACCAAGAGGGCCCGGAGCATGCCCGCGAACCCCTCCTGCTGTTCCTCGAAGACGCCCCCGGCGATCCAGCGGTAGCCGTCGGGCCACGGCTCGGATTCCAGGGCCTGGCGCGCGGCCCGGGTCACGTCCAGGGCCGAGACGTCGGCGTCGACCCGGGCCGTCACGGTGGCGACGCGCTCACCGTCGTAGTGCTCGAGCAGGCCGGTGGCTTCCACCAGCTCCACCCGGGCCACCTGGGCCAGGGGCACCCGGGCCCCGGTGCGCGTCCGAAGCCGAATCCGGTCGAGGTCGTCGGGCGTGGGATGCTCTCCGGAGATCGGCATGCGCACCACCACGTCGAGCTCCTCGCCCCGGGGGTCGCGCCACGTGGTGACCGGGGTCCCGGCCAGATGGGCGCGGACCGTGCGGTCGAGGGTCGCCGGGTCGAGTCCGGTGAGGTGGAGGCGGCCCGGATCCACCCGGAGGGCCAGATCGGTGCGGCGCTCCCCCAGAGCGTTTCGCACGTCCCGGGCCCCGGGTGTGGCCCGGAGGATCTCCTCGATCCGGCGGGAGAGGCGCGTCAGTTCGCCGATCTCGTCGCCCACGACCCGAAAGACCACCGGGGCCTCCACCGGGGGGCCGTTTTCGAACTCCACCACGGTGAAGCGGGCTCCGGGGATGCGGGCGAGGGAGTCACGCAGCGCGGGAATCACCCGCGCGTGATCGGCGAACGTCGCCGTCTGGACGAACACCTGGCCGACGTTGGAGGTCTCCCCGCGGGGCACCACGTTGTAGTAGACCTGGGGGTGGTCCCGCCCGGTGTTGCCCGCGACCCGTTCCACGTCGTCCAGCCCGGCCACCAGTTCCTCCACCCTCCGGACCACGCCGTCGGTCCCGTCGAGGGACGTGCCGGCCGGGGCCTCGATGGAGACGAGGAACTGGGGCTTCTCGGCCGCGGGGAAGAGGGAGACGCCCACAAGGGGGAAGAGGGCGAGGCTCAGGGCCAGGGCCAGGGCAGCCCCCCCCAGGACCCGGGCCGGATGGCGGAGGGCCCCCTCCAGGGCCCGGCGATACGGACCCGTGGCGAGGCCCGTGAGGCGATCACCGCGGTGTGCCGGCGGTCCGGCCTCGGCGGTGGACGGTGGGGCGTTGGAGGGCGCCCCCGACCGGCCGGCCAGAAGTCGAGAAGCCAGCCACGGGGTCAAGGTCAGGGACAGAAGCAGCGACGCCAGGAGGGCGTAGACCACGGTCACCGGCAGGCTCCGGATGTAGTCTCCCGTGGTGGTGGGCATGGCGATCATGGGCACGAAGGCCAGCACGGTCGTGACGGTGCCGCTGGTGCTGGGACCGGCGACCTCCACGGCCCCTTCCAGGGCGGCCTTCAGGGGCGATCGACCGAGTCGCCGGTGTCGGGCCACGTTCTCCACCACGACGATGGCGTCGTCGACGAGGAGTCCCAGGGCGATGACCAGGCCCACGATGGACATCTGCTGGAGTCCGAAATCGCCCGCGTCGACCCCGGCCAGGGCCAGGAGGACCGCGAGGGGAATCGTCATCACCACCAGCAGGGCGGGGCGCCACCCCAGGAACACGACCATGACCAACCCCACCAGGGCCACACCCTGGAGGAGGCTGGCGAAGAAGCCTCCCACCCGGGCATCGACGCTGGCGGACTGGTCGAAGAGGGGCAGGATCTCGACCCCGTCCGGGAGGGTCGTCCGGAAGGCCTCGATCTCGTCGTGGAGCGCGGCGACCACGTCCATCACGTTGGTTCCGTCCCGCTGGGTCGCCGACACGAGCACGGCGGGCCGCCCCGACACCCGGACCCGGTGGCGGTCGTCCTCCCGGGTCTCGAAGACCTCGGCCACGTCGCCGACCCGCACCTGCTGGGCGCCTCGGCCGGCCACCACCACCTCCCGGATGGCGGCGAGGGAGCCGAGTTCCCCCGTGGTGCGCACGTTGAACCGGCGGGCGCCCGCATCGACGCTTCCACCGGGGAGGTCGAGCCCGGCCCCCCGGAGGGCGGCGGCCACGTCTTCCCACCCCAGGCCGTGGGAGTCGAGGCGCACGGGGTCGACGGCCACCCGGACCTCGCGCTCGGCCAGGGCCCACACGTCGACGGCCTTCACCCCCGCCACCCGCTCCAGGCGCCGCTCCAGGAGTTCGGCGGAGCGGCGCACCCGTTCGATCTCGTCGTCGTCGGCCCGGAGGGCGATCTGGAGGACCGACACGTCGGTCAGGCTCACCTGGATCACGTCCAGGGTGCGGAGTTCGGCGGGAAGGTCGGCCCGGATCCGGTTCACGGCCTGGAGCACGCGATCGTAGCCGTCGTCGGGGTCGGTGCCCACCACCATGTCGACGGAGATCCGGGCCAGGCCGTCGTCCATGGTGGACTGCACCCGATCGACGTCGTCGAGCTCCCGGAGCTCTTCCTCGACGGGGTCCACCACCAGCGACTCCAGGTCCGTCGCGTCGGCGCCGGGGAGGACGGCCACGATGGTCGAGGAGGGCACGTCGAAGACCGGATCCTCGGACCGGGGCATGGTGACGAAGCTCACCAGGCCGAGGCCGGCTCCCAGGGCCACCGCGATCCCCGTGAACCGGGGATTGCGCAGAGCCTGTTCCGGGAGGTTCATGGGAGGCCTCCTTCCGCCGAGAGCCTGGGCGAGGGAACGACCCGGACGGGGGTGCCCGCCCGCAGGTACGCGGCGCCGGTGGTGACGACCGCGACCCCGGGGCCGACCCCGCCGCCCCGGACCCGGACCCCCGCGGTGCCCACGTCGAGGATCTGCACCGTCCGGGGCCGGGCCGTGTCGGCGTCCACGACGAACACCGTGCCCTGCCCGTTCCGGGCCTCCACCACCGCCTCCGGTGGGAGCGAGACGCCCGGCCCCGTCTCCGGGGGCAGCAGGGTGAGGCGCACCACCAGACCCGAGCGGAGCGGCGCCGCAGGGCCGTCCAGGGTGACCTCCACCGGGAAGGTCCCCGTGCCCGGATCGGCGGCGGCTCCGGTGCGGGTGACCCGCCCGAACAGGACCACGCCGGGGAGCGCGTCGGTGGTCACTTCCGCCGGCGTCCCCACCGCCACCCTCAAGGCGTCGCGATCCGACAGGGCCGCATCCACGGTCCACCGGTCCCCCGCCGAGAGACGCACCACGGGCGTACCCGGCCCCACCCATTCGTCGGGCTCCACCATCCGGGCTGCCACGCGCCCCGCCGCGGGAGCCCGGAGTACCGTTCGCTCGACCTCCTCCGTGGCGGCGTCCACCGCGGCCTGGGCCCGGGCGCTCCGGTCCCGGGCGTCCTGGAGGGCGGCCAGGGCCACCACCGAGTCGGCGTGGAGGCGCTCGAAGCGCTCCGCCGCGCGGGCGGCCTGACGGGCGTCGGCCCGTGCGGCGTCGAGGCGGGAGGTGGCGTCGACCGTGCGAAGGCGGGCGACGGGCTGGCCCGCTCGGACCGGGTCGCCCACATCGACCTCCACCGCGTCCACGAGTCCGGGCGACCGAAACGCCAGGGTGCGCTCGGCGTCGCGGGCGACGCGCCCGGGCACCACGATGGGGTCGGGGGCCGAGTCGGCGACGGCCTCCACGGTGCGGACGGGCACCCGGTCGGGCTCGGGCGCCTCCACGGGGGCCGGCTCGCCGCCGCAGGCCGCCAGAATCAGGGCCGCCAGGGGGGCGCGCACGAGAGGGGAGACGGTCATGGGGAGACTCCTGCGTCGGGAAGGGCGGGGATGTGGGCGTCGAGACCCAGGGCGTGGCGCCACCGGGCGAGCCGGGTCAGGGCCGCGGTGCGACTCGACGCCTCGGCGAGGCGGGCGTCGGTGAGGGCGGCCCGGGCGTCGAGGAACTCGAGGGGCGTGGCGAGCCCTTCGTCGACCCGCCGCTCCACGAGCCGGAACGCCTGCTCGGCGGCGGCGAGGCGAGCCGCGGCCCGGGAGATGCCGTCCATGGCCACGGTGAAGGCGCGCCGGGTCGCGTCGACTTCGAAGTCCACTGCGGCGGCCGTGGCCTCGCGGCTCGCCCGGAGCGCCGAAGCACGGGCCTGGAGCGCCCGGGCCTCGGCGTCCACCGTGCGATCGAAGAGGGGCCAGGTCACCACGAGGGAACCGGTCACGAACCGGTCGTCGGCGGCGAGTCCGTAATCGGCGCCCTGGATGCCGGCGTCCACGGCCACGGCCAGGGTGGGGCGTCGCCGGGCGGTGGTGGCGTCGGCGGCCGCGTCCAGCGCGGCGACGCGCCGGTCGAGTCCGTCCAGCTCGGGGCGTCGGGGTCGGGGTGGGGTGCTCCCGGCTCCGGCCGTCACCGGCACGGAGACGACTTCGGTGGGCGTGGGGAGCGGCGCGTCGAGGGCGACGTGGCGCAGCAGATTGACCCGGGCCCGGGCATCGGCTTCGCTGGCTTCGGCCCGGGCCACCGCTTCGTCCACCGTCAGCCGCTCGGCCCGCGCCCGGGCGACCACGTCCGGCGTCACGAGATCGGCCGCCAGTCGTCGGGCGGCGACCCGTTCGTGTTCGGCCACCCGGTCCCGGGCGGCCCGCTGGATCTCCACGGTCCGCCGTGCGTCGATCCAGGCGTACCAGGCCAGGGTCACGTCCAGGACGATCCGGCGCCGCTGTACGGCGAGGTCCGACTCCGCCGCGTCGGCGTCCCGTTCCCGGCGCCGGGTCTCGGCCGAGGCCGCGGGCGACCAGATGACCTGGGTGACCCGCAGCCGGGTGTCCTGCTCCCGGGGACGAAGCAGCGGCGTGTTCACGTTGGAGATGGGGGAGAACGCGTCGGTGGCGGTGAGGTCGTTGAGGGCGCCGTAGACCGGATTGAGGAGGTCGCCCACCGGAAACTCCAGGGTGCGCCCGCCGTCGGCCCGGGTGTAGCGGGCCTCCACTCCTAGGGTCGGGCGGAAGCGTGCCCGGGCCGCCTCCACCGAGGCCCGGCGGGCGTCGAGATCCAGGCGGGACCCTCGCAGGGTCGGATTGCCGGCCAGGGCCTCGGCAACGAGGCCGGCGAGGGCCGGGTCCGGCGTCGCGGAGGGGGGCCCGGGGCAGGGGCACGGGGGCGTCGGAGCGTCCTGGGCCATGGCCGAGGCCGTCGTCACGGTCCAGGCCAGCAGCACGGCCCACGGTCCCGGGCGGCTCATGGCGCGGGCTCCCGACCGCGCACCGGGCACTCCACCGAGACCAGTTCGACCCCCAGGTCCCGGAGTCTCCCCAGGGTGCCGTGGAGGGCGACCTGATCCGGAAGGGGACCGCGGAGCAGCGTGGTGCCGTCGGGCTCGACGCGAAGCGAGAGGGGGGCGAACCGGGGAGCCCACCGTTCGGGCAGGCGACCCCGGACGCGGATCGAGTACTGGGTGTCGGACATGGATCCTCCGGGAGCGCGGCGGGGGCATCCCGCCGCCGTGGAACCACGCTACCGACCGACCGGGGCCCCGCGGGCGAACGATGGTTGATATCCGGGTTGATTCGCCGATTCTTCGTGCATGCGGAATCGTGAGCCCATCGTCCCCTGCGCCGGCGGAGGCCATCGCGTGCGCCTGGCCGGCGGTCGCCGGTTCTTCGCGTCGGCTCGCTGTCCCCGATGCGGGGCGGCCGTGGACCCGACGCGGGGCCGGCGGGTTGCGGCGGTCGTGCTCAACCTCCTCCGACCCGTCGCCCCCCACCCCGTCGACCGACTCGTCCACGGGGCGGCGGTGGCGTGGGTCGTGGGCATCGTCGTCGCCACTGCTCTCCTGTGGGCCTTCGCCGACGTGTGGTGGCCCGCGACCATCCTGCTCTTCGGGCCCCGGTGGGTGCTCCTCCTGCCCGGAGTCCCCCTTCTGCTGTGGGCCGCGGTACGGGATCGGGCGTGGCTGGTGCCCCTCCTCCTGGCGGGTCTACTCGGGGCCGGGCCCCTGGTGGGACTCCGGACCGGGTGGCGCACCCTCCTGCCCGAGGGCTCGGGGCCGACGCTGCGGGTGGCCACGTTGAACGCCCGGGGGGGCGACGATCTTCCGCGCATCGACGAACTGCTGAGTCGGTGGAACGCCGACGTCGTGGTCCTCCAGGAGTGCGGGGGACCCCTCCGGGATCAGATCCGCCGATTGGGCGAGAGCCCCGGGAGTCCGCTGGACGTCCACACTGCCTCGGGGCTCTGCCTGGTCACGCGTCTGGATCTCGTGGACGCGTCCCAGATGGATCGGGAGGCCCTGGCGTTCGCCGGGGGGGCCGGACTGGTGTGGAGCTACCTGCTCGACTGGAACGGCGACCCGGTGCGGGTGACCAATCTCCACCTCGAGACCCAGCGGGCCGGCCTGGAACTGGTGCGGATGGGGCGGGTGCGGGAGGCGCTGGACCCCCTGCGGGAGAAGTCGTTTCTGCGCAGCGTGGAATTGCGCCACGCGCGACGATGGGTCGACAGCCTGCCGGCGCCGCGGATCGTGGCCGGCGACTTCAACACCCCTCCGGAGAGCCGCATCTACCGCCAGGCCTGGGGCGACTGGACCAATGCCTTCGACGCCCGGGGCGCGGGGCTGGGGGCCACCCGATTGAACGGGTGGATCCAGGCGCGGATCGACCACGTGCTGGTGGACGGGGCCTGGCGTGTGGTGGACGTGCGGGTGGCCGAGGACGTGGGTTCGGACCACCTCCCGGTGGTGGCCACGCTCCGCCGACGCTGAACCCGGACCGGCGCCGCGGCACCCCTGGTGGCCGGTGGGTGAGCCGTCTCAGTCGACGAGCCCCCGGCGGCGGGCCTCGGCCACGGCCTCGGTGCGGCGGGAGACCTCGAGCTTGCGATAGATGTTGTGGGTGTGGCGCTTCACCGTGCCCACCGAGACGAACAGGCGCCGGGCGATATCGGCGTTGCTCAGGCCCGCCGCCAGGAACGTCAGCACCTCCCCCTCCCGGTCCGAGAGCAGGCCGTCGGATCCGCCGTCGTCGGCGTCGATGGCGGCGAGAATCCGAGCCACGAGGGCCGTGGGCACGTCGCCCGCGCCCCTGGCCTGGGTGCGGGCCAGGAGATCGCCCAGGGCGGATCCGGCCATGACGAACGGCCCGATGTGGTCGTGGGGGGCCGCCGCCACCAGAGCCGAGGTCAGGACTTCGCCGGCCCTCCCGTCGCGCAGCCGATCGAGTTGGATCGCCTCCAGGACGCGGGCATCCAGGGCCCAGCCGTGGGCTCCGGCCGCGTCGAGGTCGTCGCCCACGCGGCGGGCCCGGCCGGCGGCGTCCCGGTGCTCCCCCTCGGCGGCCCGGCGGCGAGCGTCGGTGAGGGCCACGATGGAGGGCAGGGGGCCTCCGTCCACCGGCGGGTCGGCGTGGGGCGCGCCCTGCCAGCGCAGGTCGGCGAGGAGCGGCTGGGCGAGGGTCATGACCCGCTCCTGGCGCTGATAGGGTCGCAGGGCCCGGGCGGCCTCGGCGGCCGCGGCCCCGTCGCCGCGCACCAGGGCGAGGCGAAGGCGTTCGGCCAGGGCGAGGCCGAGTCCGGTCTCGTACGTCAGGGCTTCGAACGTGGCGAGGGCGGCCTCGATCCGGACGGCGGCCTCGTCGAGATCACCCTGGCGGATCCGCACCTCGCTGCGGCGAAGATCCAGGAGGGTTCGGATCAGCGGCTCGTCGCGGGGCACCTCGGCGGCGCGGTCCAGAGCGTCGTCCAGGAGCTGGGCGGCGTCGGCCAAGCGGCCGGCGGCCACGGCGGCGAGGGCGGCGGTATGCACGCCGATAACGCCGGCGAGGCGGTTGCCTCCCCGGAGGCCGCTGGCCCACGCGGCCCGACCGAGCCGATCGGCCTCGGGCAACCGTTCCCGGCTGAGTTCGGCCAGGGCCGCCGCCTGCTCCACCACGGCCCGCATGAAGGGAATCTCGGCGAAGGTCTTCCGGGCGGTGGCCGCGCCCCGGGCCACGGCGTCGACGTCCTGGCGGGCCATGGCCTGGAAGGTCTCCAGGAGGGCGAGGTGGCCCTCCCGGGTGCCCAGGTCTCCGGGCTTGTCGTCGTCCAGGGGCAGGGCCCGGGCCCGGTCGATCCACTCCCGGGCCCCGGCGCGATTCGACGACAGGTGCTCGACATAGGCCCTCGCCATGCAGAGGTCGACGGACCCTTCGACCCGTCCGGCGGCGAGTTCGTCGAGAAGGCGGGTGAGGGTCGCCAGACGCCCCTGCCCGATGAGATGGGGAAAGCAGCGTTCGAGGATCCCCGCCGCCGCCTCGGGGTCCGCGGCCCGGAGGGCGTAGCGCACCCCTTCCTCGACGTGGCCTCGCTCCTCGCACCAGGCCGCCGCCCGCCGGAGGAGTCGGGGGACGTCGAAGGCTTCGTCGGCGCGGAATCGGAGCAGGTCGGCGAACAGGTGGTGGTAGCGGTACCACGTGCGCCGCCGATCCAGGGGGATCACGAAGAGGCCCTGCCGCTCCAGGGACTCGAGGTCGGGCCGGTCCACGTCGGGGAGCCCGTCCACGACGGCGTCGCAGAGGGGCCCGCTCAGCCGGTCCAGAACCGAGGTCGCGAGGAGGAAGCGGTGGACCCCCGAGGGGAGACGGTCGAGGACCTCGTCGACCAGATAGTCCACCACGAAGCGATCGTCGCCCGAGAAGCCCCGCACGAACCGGCGCCGCTCTCCATCGTCGAGCCCGTCCATGGAAAGGGCGGCCAGTTGGAGCGAGGCGGCCCACCCCTCGGTCCGTCGGGTCAGCAGGGTCAGGGCCTCGTCGGGGAGGGCGATGCCGAGCCTCTCGAAGTAGGCCCGGGCTTCGTCCAGGGTGAACCGGAGGTCGTCCTGTCGGATCTCTGTGAGGTCGCGCCGGGCTCGCCAGCGGGCCAGGGGAAGGGCCGGGTCGGTCCGGCTCGTGGCCACGACCCGGAGGCCGGCCGGTCGCTGCTCCAGGAGGCGGGCCAGGTCGTGGAGCACCCGGGGAGAGCCGATGGCGTGCAGGTCGTCGAGAACCAGAACGACGGGTGCGCCCGAGGGCGTGGCGAAGCCGTTGACCAGGGCGTTCGCCACCGACGGGAAGTCCGGGCGGGGGGCCTCGAGGCGAAGGCGCGCGTCGGCCGTGGCCTCGGGCCGGAGCGGCGAGAGAGCGGCCACCACGTACCCCCAGAAGCGGTCGGGCTCGTCGTCGTCGGGCTCGAGAGACACCCATGCCGCCGGGCCCTCGCGCCCCTCGAGCCACCGGGCCACGAGGGTGGACTTTCCGAACCCCGCCGGGGCGGCCACCAACAGAAGACGACCGTCCACCCCCGACTCCAGGGCGTCGGTCAGGCGGGGCCGGGGCACCACCGTGGGGCCGCCGTCGGGCCGGTGGAGCTTCGTGGTGAGGAGGTCGGAGCGCACGGGCGGACCGGATGAAGGCGACGCGTGTCTTCCCCGACCCCGGGGCGTGGCGGTTGGTTCCTCGACGAAACTCCTTGCCCCGAACGGGCGCCACGGGCGATTCTGGGGAAACACCCGTTTCCCCCCCCTCACGATTCCCCCCGCCATGGCCGTCCGACACGCTGCCGACATTCCCCGAGATCCCGTCTCCGCGGGATCGGGCACCGAGCGTCAGGTCCTCATCGGTCCCGACATGGGTCCCAACTTCGCCCTCCGGCGCTTCATCATGCAGCCCGGCGGCGGGATGCCGCGGCACACCAATCAGGTGGAGCACGAGCAGTACGTGCTCCGGGGGCGGGCCACGGTGGGCATCGGCGACGACACCTTCACGGTGTCGGCCGACGACGTGGTCTACATTCCCGCGGGAGTCCCCCACTGGTACCGGGCCGAGGGCGACCAGCCCTTCGAGTTCCTGTGCGTGGTGCCCAATGCCGAGGACCGGATCGAGATCCTCGACCCGGGGAAGTGACGTCGTGATCCTGCCATGGAGGCGCGGGGCGTGGCTCCTCGCCCTGGTGGCGCTGGCCCTCGGTGCTCCGGGGGCGAGCGGCCAACTGGTCTTCGGTGCCCACGTGGCCCGGGCGCCGGATCTCTTCGGGGGTGCCGACGGCTTCGGCCTCCGGGCCGGACTCGAACTGGGGCCCGTGGGGGTCACGGCGGTGGGCGACTGGTACGGGGTGGACTGCCCCCCCGATGTGGGGGACTGCCACTACCGGAGCGGCACCCTCCTGGGCACGGTGGAGGTGCCGGCTCCCTTGATCCGCCCGTACCTCCTGGCGGGGCTGGGGATTCGCGACCTGGCTCCGGGCCCGGGCGCGTCGGTCCGCACGACCGTGGCGGGATTCGGGCTCCGGGTGGGTCTGGGGCCCGCCGGGGTGTTCACCGAGGTCGCCGGAGAACTCCCGCGTCAGGGCCCCGCCCAGTTGGTGCTCCGGGTGGGCGCCCGCTTCTGAGGCCCGGGCCCGGTCAGTCCCGGTCCGCGAGACCGGTCCTGCGCAGGGCCGCGGCGTAGACGTCGTCGTACTCGCGCACCCGCACGGGCCACGAGAAGTCGTGCCCCATGGCCGTGCGCACCATCTCGTTCCACCGCGTCGGCTGGGCGTACCGATCCACCGCGCGCTCCAGGGCTCCGTCCAGGGCTTCGGGCGTGTAGGCGTCGAACCGGAAGCCGTTGATCTCGTCGTCCACGGTGTCGGCCAGGCCTCCCACGCTCCGCACCACCGGCAGGGTCCCATAGCGTTGGGACCGCATCTGGGTGAGGCCGCACGGCTCGTACTGGGAGGGCATGAGCAAGGCGTCGCATCCGGCGATCATGCGGTGCTCCCGCCGCTCCGTGAAGTCGAACCGGGTGGCGATGCGAGTCCGGTGACGGGCGGCGAACCGGGCCAGGGCGTCCTGGTAGCGCGGGTCACCTTCTCCCACGAAGAGGAACTGGGCCGGGAGGCGTCCCATGGCCTGGGACCGCAGCACGATGTCGAACCCCTTCTGCTGGACGATGCGGGCCACCATCCCGAAGAGGGGCACGTCGGGGTCCACCGGAAGGTGCAGGGCCTCCTGGAGCCAGGCCTTGCACTTCGCCTTGCCCGCCAGGTCATCGGCGTCGAAGGGGGAGGCGATCTGGGGATCGGTGGTGGGATCCCACACGTCCTGGTCGATGCCGTTGAGCACCCCCACGAGACGGGGGCCCAGGTCGTTGAAGGCGTCGTGGAGCCCGAAGCCGCCGTCGGGCGTGCAGAGCTCCCGGGCATGGCTCGGGCTCACGGTGGTGACCATGTCCGAAAAGGCCAGACCGCCCTTGAGGACGTTGACCTTGTCGTACCACTCCATCCATCGCCAGTCCCAGAGGGACGGGGGCAGCCCCAGCTCCCGAAGCACTTCGTGGCCGAAGTGCCCCTGGTAGCCGGCGTTGTGCACGGTGAGGACGGTGGCGGCGGCCCGGGCCGTGGGGGTGCCTCCCAGCACCGTGCGGAGATAGACCAGCGACAGGGCGGTGTGCCAGTCGTGGGCGTGGAGCACGAAGGGGCCGGTGGCCAGCCGGGGCAGCACCGCCTCGGCGACGAAGCGGGAGAAGAAGCCGAACCGGCGGTGGTTGTCCTCGTAGTCCCAGCCGTTTTCGCCGTAGAGGCCGCCCCGCTCGAAGTAGTCGTCCTGCTCCACGAAGAACACCCGCACGGCGCCGTCGGCCACGGGCAGTTCGTAGAGGGCTCCGGTCTCGGCCCGGGAGCCCATGCGGATCGTCTCCCGGACCCCCGTGTGGACGATCTCGGGAAACCCGGCCCGCACGGACCGGAAGAAGGGCATGATCACCGCCGTGGGGCGCCCCGACACCGCCTGGTAGGTGGCGATGCCTCGCACCGCTTCGGCCAGTCCGCCGGTGCGGGCGAAGGGCCAGTACTCGGCGCAGAGATGGACCACCGGGGCGCGGCGGGGAGTCTGGCCGGGATCGGCGAGGGGGGCCAGGGGCATGGGGGCCTGGGCTGGGGGACGAGGGCCGACGGGACCCCCGGAGGGTAGACGCGCGGGCCGCCCGGGTGCAACCTCCTGCGGAGGCTCGGGCACAGGGCCTCCGATTCACCTCCTCCCGGAGTCGCCGTGGCCTCCGATCTGCACCGGGCACTCGCCGAAGCCCGCCATCCCACCCCCTTCGACGACCTGGGACTCCACCCCGACGGGGACGGGGGCTGGTGGGTCCGGGCCTGGCTGCCGTGGGCCGCCGATCCCCGGGTCCGGCCCCAGGACGGCGAGGAGGTGGCCATGGCCCCGTTGGCCGAGGGCCTCTTCGAAGCGCGGATTCCCGGGGCCCAGGGCCCCTTCGCCTATCGCCTCGCCGCCGAGGATCCCACGGGCCGCACGGTGGAGTGGGAAGACCCCTACCGGTTCCCCCCCACGCTCGACGAGGCCCGGGTGGAGGCGATCCTCCGGGGCGACGAGGTGCGGCTCCAGGAGGTGTTGGGAGCCCACCCCTGCACCGTGGAGGGCGTGGCCGGGACCCGGTTCGCCGTGTGGGCGCCCCACGCCCGGGCGGTGAGCGTGGTGGGCTCCCACAACGGGTGGGATCCCCGCCTCCATCCCATGCGCCCCCGGGGCGCCACGGGCGTCTGGGAACTGTTTCTCCCGTCCGTGGCGCCCGGGACCCTCTACAAGTACCACATCGCCACCCGCCCGCGGGGCGCCCACGTGAAGGCCGACCCCGTGGGGTTCCGCATGGAACTGCGCCCCGCCACGGCGTCGGTGGTGGTGGCGCCCAGCGCGTTCACGTGGAGTGACGAGGAGTGGATCGCCGGTCGGGGGCCGGCCCGGGAGGGCCTCACCCCCATGTCGGTCTACGAGGTGCATCCGGGCTCGTGGCGCCGCACGGGCAGCCAGGGATGGCTCGGCTACCGGGAGCTGGCCGAGACCCTGCTGCCCTACGTGAAGGAGCTGGGCTTCACCCACGTGGAACTGCTTCCGGTCATGGAGCATCCCCTGGACGAGAGCTGGGGCTACCAGACCGTGGGGTACTTCGCCCCCACCTCCCGGTACGGAAACCCCGACGACCTCCGGGCCTTCGTGGACCGGGCCCACGCCCTGGGGTTGGGCGTGATCCTGGACTGGGTGCCGGCCCACTTCCCCACCGACGCCCACGGGCTGGGGCGCTTCGACGGCACGTCCCTCTACGAACATCCCGATCCCCGCCGGGGCTACCACCCGGACTGGGGCACCTACGTCTTCGACGTGGGGCGCCCCGAGGTGAAGTCGTTCCTCATCTCGTCGGCGCTGCACTGGCTGGAGAGCTACCACGCCGACGGGCTGCGGGTCGATGCCGTGGCCAGCATGCTGTACCTCGACTACTCCCGGGAGGAGGGCCAGTGGCTGCCCAATCCCGAGGGAGGTCGGGAGAACCACGACGCCGTGTCGTTCTTCCGGGCGCTGAACGACGCCGTGCACGAGGCCGTTCCCGGCGCTGTCATGATCGCCGAGGAATCCACGGCCTGGCCGCGTGTGTCCCACGGAACGGATCGGGAGGGTCTGGGCTTCGACCAGAAGTGGAACATGGGGTGGATGAACGACACCCTGGAGTACTTCTCGGCCGACCCGCTCTTCCGGAAGAACCTGCACGACAAGCTCACCTTCGGCCTCATGTACGCCTTCACCGAGCGCTTCGTGCTGCCCCTCTCCCACGACGAGGTGGTCCACGGCAAGAAGTCGCTCCTGGGCCGCATGCCCGGGACCTACGAGGAGCGCTTCGCCCACCTCCGCCTGCTCCTGGGCTGGCAGTGGATGCAGCCCGGCAAGAAGCTGCTCTTCATGGGCGGGGAATTCGGCCAGTGGACCGAGTGGAACGTGGGGGCGGGGTTGGATTGGCCCCTGCTGGACTACCCGGCCCATCGCGGGGTCCAGCACTGGGTCCGGGCCCTGAACCGCCTCTACCGCGACGAGCCCTCGCTCCATCACCTCGACTTCCGGGAGGAAGGCTTCGAGTGGCTCACCGTGGACGACCGGGACCATTCGGTGGCGAGTTGGCTCCGGTGGGACCGGGAGTGGAAGGACTTCGTTCTGGTGGTGGCCAACTTCACCCCCGTGGATCGTCCGGCGTGGCCGGTGCCCGCCCCCTTCGAGGGCACCTACCAGTGCGTGCTGGACTCCGACGCCGAAGCCTTCGGGGGGCTGGGCCGGACGCCGGTGGACCGGGCGGCCACCCGGCCGGAGCCGCTTCTCGGCCGGGAGCACCGGCTGGAGATGGACCTCCCGGGCCTCACCCTCCGGGTGTACCGGCGGGTGGGCGGAGCCGCGGCCCGGCCCCGACGCCCGACCCGGCGTCGGTGACGCCGGGTCGGGTCGAGATCACCCGGTGGGCGGGTCGTCGCCGGCCGAGTCGCCTCGGAGCGCCGGCACGTAGTAGTCCCGCGCGTAGTCCTGAACCATGCGCCGGGTGGTGAAGAACCGCCCCGCCTCCCGCATGGACTCCTTCATGGTCCGGATCCACTCCAGGGGCAGGTCCTCGGGGTCGCGGCGGTAGTACCGGGGCACCACCTCCCGCTCCAGGAGGGAGAACACCTGCTCGTGGTCGGCGGCGTCCACCTCGTCGTCGGTGCCCCGGGCCAGGGGGAGGGCCCACCCGTTGGAGCCGGTGTACCCCTCGGCCCACCAGCCGTCGAAGGTGGAGAGCTGGGGCACGCCGTTGAGGGCGGCCTTCATCCCGCTGGTGCCCGACGCCTCCATGGGCGCCCGGGGGAGGTTGAGCCAGAGGTCGACCCCCTGGACCAGTCGATGGGCCACGTGGAGATCGTAGTCCTCGATGAACGCCACCCGACCCTGGAACTTGGGGTCTCGCGTGGCCTGGAAGATCTCCTGGAGAATGCGCTTGGCGTCGTCGTCGGCCGGATGGGCCTTCCCGGCGAACACCAACTGGACCGGATGCTGCTCGTTGGTGAGCAGCCGCTCGAGGCGGGCCGTGTCCCGGAAGAGGAGCCCGGCGCGCTTGTAGGTGGCGAAGCGGCGGGCGAATCCGATGGTGAGGGGCACCGGGCTGAGAAGGGTGCCCGACCCCACGAGGTGGGTGGCGTTCCACTGGTGGGTCTTCCACCGCAGCCGCGCCTGCTCCCGCACGAAGTTGAGAAGGGCGTACTTGAGCTTCATGTGCACGCCCCAGAGGGCGTCGTCGTCGAGCTCCAGCATGCGGTCCCAGAAGGCGTCGTCGTCGACCTGCGACTCCCAGTCCTCACCCAGTTCCCGGTCCAGGAGCCCCATGACCCGGTTGGCCATCCAGCTCTCCAGGTGCACACCGTTGGTGATGTGACCGATGGGCACGGTCTCGGCTTCCCGGCCGGGCCAGAGGGAGGTCCACAGCTTCCGGGTGACCTCGCCGTGGATGCGGGCTACGCCGTTCACGTGGCGGCAGAGGCGAATGGCCAGGGCCGTCATGTGGAAGCGGCCGTGGTCGAGCTGGGGGTGATGCCCCAGGGCGTGGAACGACTCCCGGTCCATCCCGAAGTCGGCCCAGCGGTCGTCCACCACGGTATCGATCTGATCGCCGGAGAAGACGTCGTGGCCGGCGGGCACCGGCGTGTGGGTGGTGAACACGCTGTGGGAGCGGATCTCCCGGATGGCGTCCTCCTGGGTCCACCCGTCCCGGATCAGTTCGGCAGCCCGCTCCAGAAGCATGAAGGCCGCGTGGCCCTCGTTGGCGTGGTAGGCCGCCACCTCGACGTTCAGGGCCCGGAGCACCCGCACGCCGCCCACGCCCAGGATCCACTCCTGGCGCAGCCGGTACTCCTGGCCGCCTCCGTAGAGCTTCCGGGTCAGCTCCCGGTCGTCGTCCTCGTTGCCCGGAAGGTCCGTGTCCAGGAGGATCAGGTCGACGCGTCCGGCCCGGAGCCGCCACGCCCCCACCTCGATGGTCCGCCCCCAGCCGTGGATGGTGGCGATGGCCGCCTCTCCCTGGTCGTTGGTGAGCCGGGTGAGGGGCATGATGGAGGGGTCGAAGGGCTCGTCGGAGTCCTCCTGCCATCCCTCGAGGCTGATCTTCTGATCGAAGTAGCCCTTGGAGTACAGCAGTCCCACACCCACCAGGGGCACGCCCAGATCCGAGGCCGCCTTGCAGTGGTCGCCCGCGAGTACGCCCAGGCCGCCGGAGTAGATGGGAATGGAGTTGTGCAGCCCGAACTCGGCGCAGAAGTAGGCGATCCTCCCGGTGCCCACGTCGGGGAACGTGGTGCGGTACCAGGTGTCTTGTGCCTGCCGGGCGTCGGTGAGTTCGCCCATGGCCCGGTCGTAGAGGGCCAGGAACTCGGGGTCCGTCGAGCACTCCACGAGCCGCGAGGGCTCCACCAGGCGGAGCATCTCCACCGGGTTGTGACGCGTGAGGGACCACAGGGCCGGGTCCACGGCCTTGAGCATGGCCCGGGCGCTCCGGCTCCAGCGCCAGGAGAGGTTGAGGGCGACGTCGGCGAGACCGACCAGACGTTCGGGGAGAAAGGGGATCTTGCCTTCGGCGAAGGTCATGGATTCGTTACTGGGAGGGGTGGGAACGACGATGAGACGGCGTTAACTATTCACACCATGAGCCCGAGCCGAAAAGAGCCCGGGTCGGACCGTTACCGCAGACCGCGGGGAGTGACCATGGCGCGCAGCCAGAGCGTCGACGGCATCGACGCACGTTTGAAGGAGTTCGTGGACGAGCACATCCACGGGTGGAGCCACGAGGATTGGAACCACCTCATGGAGGGCCTCTCCAACGGCGGCCACGACATTTCCGACCCGAAGGACGTGGGACTCCGCCTGGAGCGGGCCCACATCCTGGCGACCCTCGAGCGGCTGGCTCTTCCGGGCATCGGCGCCAAGCGCCGGGAGCACGTGGCCGATCGCTACGCGAGCCTCTGGCAACTCCGGCACGCCAGCGTCGAGGAACTCACCGAGCTGCCCACCTTCCATCGGGGTCTGGCCGAGACGCTCCACGACGGCCTGGCCCGGCGCACCGGGGGATTCTAGGCGCTAGGCGCCGCCGACCCAGCGCACCACCTGGGTCAGGACGAAGGTCAACCCGAAGCCCATGGCCAGGGGCATGGCCGCCGACACGGCGGTCCATTTCCAGCTCCCCGTCTCCCGATGGATCGTGTAGAGGGTGGTGGAGCACGGATTGTGGAGGAGGGAGAACAGCATGACGTTCACCGCCGTGAGGAGCGTCCAGCCGTTGTCCCGGAGCAGCAGCTCCACTTCGGCGCTCGAGCCCTCGAACATGACGCCGGCGCCGGCCCCCAGTGAAGGGTCGCCGGCCACCAGCACCGTGAGCATGAGAATCGTGGGGATCACGATCTCGTTGGCGGGAATGGCCACCACGTAGGCCAGAAGGATCACCCCGTTCAGCCCCACGAGCAGGCCGAACGGCTGCATCCAGTCGATGAGGTGCTCGGCCACGCTGGTGCCGCCCACCACGATGTTGGACGACAGCCAGATGGCGGCGCCGGCGGGGACGGCGAAGACCACGGCCCGCCAGAGCACGATCAGAGTGCGGTCGATGAGCGAGGTGTAGAGGGTCTGGAGTACTCGGGGCGGCCGGTAGGGGGGCAGCTCCAGGGAGAAGGTGGTGGCCTCGCCCTCGAGGACGGTCCGGGAGAGGATCCACGAGCTCAAGAGCATGGCGGCCACGCCCAGGAGGGCGATCCCCACCACGGCCGACGCCGAGACGAAGCCCGCCAGATGGGCCGGGGCCAGGGTGCCGATGAAGATGCTGGCCAGGAGGATCTGGGTGGGCCAGCGGCCGTTGCAGAGGGAGAAGTTGTTGGTCAGGATCGCGATGAGGCGCTCCCGGGGCGAGTCGATGATGCGGGTGGCCACCACCCCGGCGGCGTTGCACCCGAACCCCATGGACATGGTGAGGGCCTGCTTCCCGTGGGCCCCCACGCGGCGGAAGATGGCGTCGAGGTTGAAGGCCACCCGGGGGAGGTAGCCGAAATCCTCCAGGAGGGTGAACAGGGGGAAGAAGATGGCCATGGGCGGGAGCATCACCGCGATGACCCAGGCCGTGGCCAGATAGACGCCGTCGAAGAGGAAGCCGCTCAACCACCACGGCATGCCCACGGACTGCCCCACGCCCACCAGCCAGGGGTGGATCGTGTCCACGAGCAGGGTGGCCAGCATGCCCGAGGGCACGTTGGCGCCGGCGATGGTGATCCAGAACACGGCCATGAGGATCAGGAGCATCACCGGGAACCCGGTCCACGGCCCCGTGAGCAGCCGGTCCAGGGTCCGGTCCAGGGTCCGCTTGGTCCGGGCCAGGGCCGTGCCGCCGGCGGCGGCGGCCACCGCCTCGGCCTTGCGGTAGACCACCGAGACGATGCTGTCGTGGAAGTCCGGGGGCAGGCGCCAGCGCAGATACGAGGCCGTGGCCAGCACGCGGCGCGCAGACTCCGCCGTGGGCGCCGGCGCCGCCGGTGGGGCGCCGCCGGAGACACCGCCGTCGTCCAGGGTGCCCCCGACCCGGCGTCCCGTCACGGGTGGGGGTGCCGCGTTTCGCTCCAACTGCCCGATCTCGCCGCTCCGGACCGCTTCTTCCACCCGGGAGTCGGCGTTCAGGAGGCGGAGGGCCACCCAGCGGGCGTTGGGTAGGGAGGGGAACGCTTCGCGGATGACCGGGACCAGTTCGGCGATGGCGGCCTCCACCGGCCCGTCGAAGTGTTCGATCCGCACCGGGTCCGGCACCCGCCGTCCGGTGGCGACATCGTCGATGGCGGCCACCAGGGCCTCCATCCCCTCACCGGCCCGGGCCACCGCCGGGATCACCGGCACGCCCAGCTCCTGTTCCAGGCGTCCCACGTCGATGGCGATGCCGTGGCGGCGCGCCTCGTCCATGAGGTTGAGGCACACCACCACCCGGTGGGTGATGGCCAGGACCTGGAGCGTGAGGTTGAGATTGCGCTCCAGCCGCGTCGCGTCCACCACCACCACGGTGACGTCGGGTCGGCCGAAGAGAATGAAGTCCCGGGCCACCTCCTCGTCGGCGCTGCCGGCCTGGAGGGAGTAGGTGCCCGGCAGGTCCACCACCTTGGCCTGGCGCCCTTCGTAGCCGTACGCGCCCTCGGCCCGCACCACCGTCTTTCCGGGCCAGTTCCCGGTGTGCTGCCGGAGGCCCGTGAGGGCGTTGAAGACGGTGCTCTTTCCCGTGTTGGGATTGCCCGCCAGGGCCACCAGGTAGTCCCAGCGCCCGGGCTCCAGGCCGAGGCGCTCCAGGTTGTGGGCCCGGTGAGGGGCGACGCCGGGTTCGGTGGGAACCGTGGGAAGTCGGACGCCCATCAGGCCGCCTGCTCCCGGGCGGGGCGAATGCGGACCCAGCGCTGCTGCTCCCGGCGAAGGGCGATGAGGGCGCCGCGGATCTCGTAGGCCGTGGGATCACCGCTGGCGCTGAACAGTTCGGCCCGGATCCGGGTGCCCGGGACCACGCCCAGGTCCAGGAGCCGTCGCCGCTGGATGCCCTGGCAGGCGGGGGCCAGGCCCACCACCTCGGCCTCCTCTCCAGGGGTCAGGTCTTCCAGGGTGCGGGTGGACTCGGGAGGCGGGGGAGCGGCCGAGGCGGCTCGGGGCCGCACGGTCACGTTGCCCGCCGTGGTGAGATCCAGATCGATGGCCCGCCCCTCGCTGTCCAGGCGCATGCGCCCGTTGCGGGTTTCCCGCACCGTGAGCCGCATCCCCGGCGAGATGCCCTGGGCCACCAGGATGTCGTAGAGCGAGCGGGGTTCGTCTTCCACGTGGATCACCGTGGCCGACGCCCCTTCGGCCAGATAGGGCAGGGGCGTGCCCTCGGGATCGGGAATCTCGCCGGAGGCCGTGGGGATGGGGTCGCCGTGGGGGTCGTAGCGGGGATCCCCCAGGCGCGCCGCCAGGCGGTCGGTCTGGGCGGGGGAGAGCTCGTGCTCCCGGGCCTCGGCCCGGTCGTGCCAATCCCCCGGCGCCGTGCCCGTGCGGTCGGCCAGGTACCGCTCCCAGAGGCGGTGCGTGCGGATCACCTGGAGGGCGTAGGCTCGCCCCTCGTCGGTGAGGATCAGGGGGCCGTCGGCCCGCACCAGACCGTGGGTCGCCAGCGAATCGACGATGCGCGCCGCCCGGGCCAGGGGCACGCCCAGAGCGCCGGCCAGGCTCTCCAGCGACGGCGCCCCGCCGCGGCGGTCGGTCTTGTAGAGGTGCTTCAGGGCGTCTTCCTGGGACTCCCGTTCGCCGGTGCGGAGCCGGCGGATCACCCGGGGCGCGAGGCCCCTGCCCGGCCAGAAGAGGACGGCGGTGAGGAGGAGGGCCCCGGCGAAGAGGGCCAGGGCGAGGCGGGGATCGATCATGGGGGGTCCGATTTTTAGGTGTGCCTAAAAATTGAGAGGCGCCCCCCGTCCCGTCAAGGGATTCCGCGGCTGGCATCGGTCTTGCAAAATGATCGGTCGACCCCATGAACCCCTGAAAACGGGATGAACCATATGCCTTCGCATCGACCCCTCTTCCGTCGGACCACGTCCGGTCTCGTCCTCGCGCTCCTCGTGGGCACGGGCGCCTGCTCGGGCCTGAGCAACACCGAGAAGGGCGCCGTGGGTGGCGCCACCACCGGTGCCGTGCTGGGCGGCGTCATCGCCGACGCCACCGACGGCAACACGGCGGTGGGGGCCATTCTGGGCGCAGCCATCGGCGGCGCCGCCGGTGCCGCCATCGGCAGCCGCATGGACAATCAGGCCGAGGAGCTGGAAGACGAGCTTCCCGGCGCCGAGGTGGAGCGCGTGGGCGAGGGCATCAAGGTGACCTTCGACTCGGGCATCCTCTTCGACTTCGATTCCGACGCCTTGCGGTCGGAGGCCCGGGCCAACCTGGCCGACCTCGCCGCCAGCCTGGACGAGTACGAAGGCACCCGTGTCCTCGTGGTCGGACACACCGACGGCCGGGGAACGGACGCCTACAACCAGGGCCTGTCGGAGCGGCGCGCCGGCGCGGCCCGGACCTATCTCCTGTCCCAGGGGCTGACCCCCGACCGGGTGGAGGCCGTGGGCCGGGGTGAGTCCGAGCCGGTGGCCGACAACGAGACCGACGCGGGCCGCCAGGCGAACCGCCGGGTGGAGGTGGCCATCTTCGCGTCCGAGGATCTGCAGGACGAGATGCGCTCGCGCTACGGCGGCGGTCGCTGACCGTCGTAGGCTGAAGAGCGGGCGAACCCCCGCCACCCCCCTCCCGGAGCCGACGCTTCGCTCACGGCGGAGCCGTGACCGTCTCCGGGAGGGGGGTGGCGGGGGTTCGCCCTTTCGGGCCGGTGGGGCCGCCGTCGGGCGGGGGGGCCGTCTGTCCTTTGTGGGGGCATCCCCCCCGGGCACAGAGCGGATGCTTCGCGGGGCTCGCTCGTCTTGCCCTTCGCGGTGGCGCCTGCCTACCTGAAGTGGGTGAGGGCGGCTTGGACGATGTCGGCGGGTTGGACGAGGACGAGGTTGGCGGCGGGGCCCAGGGGGACGAAGGTGTCGGTGGCGCGGACGGAGGCGAGGGGGCGGTCGTAGCCGGCTTCGGCCAGGTGGGCGACGACGGCGTCGGCGATGCCGCCGCCGGTGGCCCGGGCTTCGTCCACCACCAGCACCGCCCGAGCGTCGGCCGCGGCCCGGTCCAGGGCGGGCCAGGGGAGGGGGTTGAGCCAGCGGAGGTCCAGGATCCGGGCCTTCATGCCGTGCTCCTGCTCCAGGGTCCGGGCGGCCTGGAGGGACATGCGCACACCGTTCGCGTACGTGACGATGAGGATCTCGCCGTCGCCGTGCAGTCCCACTTCGCCGGGGAGCAGCACCTCGCCCGGTGAGGGATAGTCGGAGAGCCAGGCGCCGTCTCCTTCCTCGTGCAGGTCCCGCTCGTGGTAGAGGGCGATGGGCTCCAGGAAGCAGATCACCCGACCCGAGGTCCGGGCCAGGGCCATGCAGCCCCTGAGCATCTTCACGGCGTCGTCGCCCCTGGACGGGGTCGCCAGGATCAGGCCCGGGATGTCCCGGAGTCCCCCGATGCTGTTGTCGTTGTGGAAGTGGCCGCCGAAGCCCTTCTGGTAGGCCCACGACGCGATGCGCACCACCATGGGATTGTGGTACTGGCCGTCGCTGAAGAACGACAGGGACGAGGCCTCGCCCCGGAGCTGATCCACGGCGTTGTGGACGTAGGCCAGGTACTGGATTTCGGGCACGGGGAGCAGCCCCAGGAGCCCGGCGCCCTGGGCGAGGCCCAGGATGCTCGTCTCGTCCAGGTGGGTGTCGATGACCCGGGTGAGCCCGAAGCGCTTCTGGAGGCCCGCGGTCACGTAGTAGACGCCGCCCTTTCGGCCCACGTCCTCGCCGAAGGCCAGCACCTCCGGGCGCTTCAGCATCTCGTCGGCCAGGGCCGACGAGAGGTGGGCGGCCAGGGTGCGCTTCACCGGGACCGCGGCTTCTTCGGGCAACTCTCCGTCCCAGAAGTCCCGGCGGCGGGCCGGGTCGACCTTCACCGCGGCGTCGGCCCGGACGGCGGCTTCGTCGAAGGGGGCCAGGGGGCGGACGATGTCGGCCACGGTGGAGAGGTGGGGGCGGGTGGCGGCCCGCTCACCGGCCTCCCGCACGCGCTCGCGGGTGGAGCCCACCAGGCCGCGGAGGTGCTCCGGGGTGGCGGCGCCGGAGCGGACCAGGAGCCGTGCGTTGCCCAGCAGCGGGTCGGCGGCTTCGGTCTCCCGGATGTCGGCGCGGCTGCGGTACGCGGTCTCGATGTCGGAGCCGGCATGGCCCCAGAGCCGCACCGTGACGAGGCGAAGGAACACGGGCATGCGCAGGGAGCGGCAGGTGTCCACCGCCTCCCGGGTGGCGGCCCAGATCCGTTCCATGGACCCCTCGGCCTCGACGTAGCGCAGGTGGGGGAAGGCGCCGAACGTGTCCCGGATCCAGCGCCGGGGGGTCTCGACGCTGATGCCGATGCCGTTGTCCTCGCACACGAACAGAATCGGCATGGGATTCCCCCGCCGGCTGGCGTAGCGGGCCGCCGAGATTCCCGTGAGCGCCGAGGCGTGGTTGGCCGACGCGTCGCCGAAGGTGCAGCACACGATGCTGTCGGCGGGCACCTTGGGATCGACGCCCATGCGCCGGGCCCGGGCCAGGGCGAAGGCGGCGCCCACGGCCTTGGGCAGGTGGGAGGCGATGGTGCTGGTCTGGGGCGGCACCCAGAGGGAGCGGCTCCCCCACACCTTGTGGCGACCCCGGGCCACGGGGTCGTCGGACGAGGCGCAGATGGACAGCATGGTGTCGTAGACCGGATCGCCCCCGATCCCCGCATCCAGGCCCTGGCGGGCCCGGGCCATCATGAAGGCCCCGGACCGGTAGTGCAGGAACGACGGATCGGTGATCCGGAGCAGGCTGCCCAGGACGGCGTTCTGCTCGTGCCCCGCCGACGAGATGGTGTAGAAACTCCGGCCGGTGGCCTTCAGGCGTCGGGCCTCCACGTCGATGGCCCGGGAGAGGAGCTGGTCTTCGAAGATCCGGAGGGCACCGCCGGCCGTGAGGGACGAGCCCTCCACGAGGGGGTCGGAGGGAGCCAGGGCGCGGAAGGCGGGGCGGGCGCGGTCCAGGAGGTCGTCGAGGGCCTCCTGGACCGCGGTGACGCGATCGGTGCTCACGAAGGGGGGTCCAGGTCGGAGTCGGCCGCCGGACGACCCGACGGCTGCGGCGCCAACCTACAGGGACGACTCGTCTCCGCCCAGAGGGAACGAGAGACCCACCCCGGGGCCCATGAGGGCCGAGTTCGGCCTCGCGCTCAGCGTCGAGGCCGTCGTTCCCTCAGCCGAAGAGGTCGGTCTGGGCTTCGGCGCCCGCGGGCGTCTCCGACGGGGGGGCGCCGCTTCGGGTCGGGCCCTCGACACCGAGGGCCAGCAGCCGGGCCGCGGCGGCGACACCGCTGGTCCACGCCGCCTCGAGACGGCCTTCGCCGGCCACCGCGTCGCCGGCCCACACCAGGCCCGCCGCCGGGTCGGCGAGAACCGGCGTGTCGGCCTGGGGCCCCTGATCGACCCGGGCGTACCGCCACCGGTGGGCCTCGGCACGCACCGCCTCGGCGCGGGGCCGGCCGACGCGCTCCAGGAGATCGGCGAAGGCGCCGGCCAGGGCGGCGGCCACCGCCTCGGGCTCGTCGTCCAGGTGGCTCCGGGACCATTCGGTGGTGGCGTGGACCACCCACCGTTCCCCGGGGGGCCGCCCGGGTTTGCCCGAGTCCCGGGCGCACCAGGCCATGACCCGGTCGTCGCAGAGCAGGGCGTCGGCGTCGAGGTCGACGGGCGCGTCGAAGGCCAGGAGGGCCGCCTGGCACGGCGCCACGCGGCAGCGCCCCGCCGCCGCCGAGAGGGCGGGGGAGGCCGAGAGGAGCGGGACGGCCTGGGCCGGGGGCGCCGTCACCACCACCCCGTCGAAGGGGCCGTGTTCGGCGCCGTCTCCGGCGGTGAGGGTCAGGGCGCCGTCGCGGCGCGTCACGGTCTCGATCCGCACGCCGCAGCGCACCCGGAGGTCGGAGGCCAGGGCGGCGGGGAGGGCCGCCATGGTGGGAACGGCGACCCAGCGCACCCGGGCCTCGGCGTCCACGAGGCGGCGGCCCTCCACCCGGGCCACCGAGCCGGGCCAGGGGGCGACCCGGCCGTCGTGAAGCCAGGCGGCCACGAGGCGGGCGAAGGGCTCGGTGCGGGCCGAGAAATACTGGGCGCCGTGGTCGAACACCCAGGTGGGGTCGTCCCGGCTCTCCCGGGTGGCGCAGCGTCCGCCCGGCCGGCGACCCTTGTCGAACACCACGGGGTCGAGGCCGTGGTCCGCCAGGGTGCGGGCACACGCCAGACCGGCCAGGCCGGCGCCGATCACGGCCACCCGGGGCGGATGGGTCTGGGCTGCACGAGTGGTCCGGGCGGCGTAGGCCGCGGGGTCGAGCCTGCGGGCGTGGGAACTCGTGGCCCGGGGCCGCACCGTGCCCACGATGGGCCGCTCGGGGGTGAACGGCCGATCGAACACGCCCAGGCACCAGAGGAGTCCCCCGTACGATGCGGGGTCCCGACCGTCCAGGGCGTAGCGATGATTGAGGTCCTCCATGCGGGCCAGGGCTTCGCCGGCGGTGCGCGTCCATCCGACGAACGCCTTGCCCCACGTCATGCGCACGTTGTTGTGGAGCTCCCCGTGGATCAGGAGAGAGCGCTGGGCGGCGTCCCACAGGGCGTCGCCGGTGCGGCCCCGGGCCAGGGTCTCCCAGGAGGGCAGGGCCGGGCGCGGGTCGGATTCGTGCTCGGCCAGGGTGCGCCGGGCCCACTCGGGGAGGACGTCGACGGTGGCGTACTCGGGGTGGGCGGCGCAGAACGCCCACGCCAGCTCGCGCCAGACCAGGAGCTCGTCCAGGTACTTCTCGGCCCCGGGGCCCCCCGCTGCGGCGGCGTCCCGGGCCAGGCGGAACGGCGACACGTGGCCGTAGTGCAGATATGGCGACATCCGGCTCACCCCCGGTTTCAGGGGGTCGTTGCGGGTGCCTCGGTACCCGGCGAGGCCCGATTCGAGGAAGGCCGTCCACCGGGCGTAACCGGCCTGCGAGCCCCCGGGCGTGTGGGGCACCGGGGCCACGGCGTGGTCGATGGCGCACCGGGCCACCAGGGCGTCCAGGTCGGCGACCGCCAGGTCCAGGGGCTCGAACGGCAGGTCGGGAAGTCGAGGCCTCCGGTGGGGCTCCTCGTCGACCCACGCCGCCGCCAGGCGCTCGGTGCGACCGTCGGCCGTGGCCTTCCGGAACGTGTAGGCCCGGTCCACCGACCCCCGGGGCACGCGGCGCATGGGGTGGGTGCACGAGGCGTCCACCGCCCACACCGGGACCTCCACCGCCCCGGCCAGGGCGCGGGTCCATCCGTCCAGGGGCGCCACGGGCACGTCCTCGGTGACGAGGACGGCGGCCCGGGCCCCCAGGGTCTTCAGGTGGGGCCCCCGGTGGCCGGGTCGCTCGAGATGGAAGGCGTAGGCGATACCCCGCTCGGCCAGTTCGGCCTGGACGTCCCGGGCCCCCTCCAGGATGAACCGGTGGTGGCGGTCGGAGGCGAAGGGGTAGCGCTCCGAAAGAGCGTGGTAGACGAACACCGGTCGGTCGAGGTGACGAGCGGTCCGGAGCGCCACGTCCAGAGCCGGGTTCTCGTGCCCGCGCACGGCCATCCGCATCCAGTAGATCACCGGCCCCGGGCCCGGGTCGCCGTCGCCCACCACGTGGACGCGCTCGGCGAGGAGGGGGGGAAGCGTCGAGAGCGCCTTCATCCCGGACCGAAGGCACGCCCCAGGGAGAGGCCCAGCGCAGCGAGGATCACCCCGGCCACCACGCTTCCCCCCAGGTATCCCAGGGCTCGCCCGGTCTCCCCGTTCTGGAGCAGCAGCACCGCTTCGTAGCTGAAGGTGCTGAAGGTGGTGAAGGCCCCCAGGAAACCCAGGGTCAGGAACGCCCGGGCGTCGGCCGAGAGCCGGACGTGCTCGAAGACCCCGTACGCCAGTCCCAGGAGAAACGCCCCCGTGAGGTTGACCAGGAGGGTGCCCCACGGAAAGCGGAGGCCCGCCCGACCCTGGACCCAATCGCTCATCCCCCAACGGGCCAGGGCCCCCAGGGCGCCGCCCAGGGCCACGGCCGCGGCGGTCACGAATCCTCGTGTGGAGAGATCATGGGGCCGAAGCTAGACGCACGGAGGGGCGCAGGGTACCCTTGCTGTTCCCCTACGGGGGGCTTCCATTACGAGGTTCCCTCCCCCCCGGGCCCACGACGACGCGAACCATGTCCGACCTCTGTTCGCCATCCGATTTCCGTCTGATCCTGGACTTCGCCATCGGCATCGCCGACCGCGGACTCCCCCTGGCGGTGGTGCGTCTGGCTCCCGACGGCGACGGCGAGGTGCCCGAGGGTCCCAGCCTCGACCGGCTTCGGGTGGCCGTGGCCTACCTCTGCCGCAAGACGGACCGGGTCTCCATGCCCCGGAACGGGCAGTTCGACGTGCTGCTGGTGGACTGCAACCGGCAGGGCGCCCTGATCTTCGCCGACCGTGTGCTCCAGGGGCTCGAGACCTGGCAGGACGTGGCCGGGATCTCCCTCGGGTGCGGCATCGCCTGCTTCGCCCCCAACCTCTCCACCACCGACTCCCTCCTGAAGGCCGCCGACGAGGCCCGGAAGCGCTCGTTCGACGTTCAGGACCGCATCGAGATCTACGGGGGCTGAACCCCGCTGGGTGTTCCCCCGCGGTCCCGTGTATCCGGGTATGAAAGTTTCGGTAATCCGAAACAACACGTGACGTATCAAGCGTCGAAGGTTCGACAGTTCATGTCGAACCCAACCCCCGGAAAGAGGAGACCCCATGGCCGCTCACCGTTCGATCCGGATGTTCGCCCTGGCCACCGCCGCTCTGTTCGCCGTGGCATGCGGCGGAGGCGACGACCCCACCGACCCGGGGGGCGACGGCGGGAGCGGGGGCGGCGGAGGGGGGGGCGGGGGTGGCGCAGGGCGGGTGGTGAAGGCGAATCCCCAGTTCGGGGCCGACATCCAGGAGATCTTCACCCGGCGGGGATGCAACGCCTCCTCCTGCCACGGCTCGACCCAGGAAGCGGGTCTCGATCTGCGGTCGAGTGCCGCGTACGACGCCCTGGTCAACGTGGTGGCGACCTCCGAATCCATCGTGCGGGTGATCCCCAACGACGCCGACAACAGCTACCTCGTCATCAAGCTCGAGGGGCGGCAGAGCGTGGGGGACCGGATGCCTCTCAACATGAGCGTCCTGGACAACACCGACCTCACGAACATCAAGAACTGGATCAACACCGGCGCCCCGAACAACTGATGGGCGGCCGGCGGAGTTCTTCCATGGGACCCCGGGCCGGACCCCTGACGGCCGTGGCGGCCGCGCTCGCGCTGGTGGCGCCGTGCCGAGCCCAGGAATTCCACGTCGACACGGGGGCCGAGAATCGGGTCACGTTCCTCTCGAGGGCATCCATCGAGGAGTTCGAAGGGGTGACGAACCGGATCGACGGGTACGTTCTCCTGGACGGCGACGGCGTGCGGCCGGGGACGGAGTTCGCCGGCTCTCGCCTCTACTTCGAGGTGGACCTGGCGTCTCTCGACACGGGGATCGGACTGCGCAACCGACACATGCGGGACAATTATCTCGAGGTGGAGGAGCACCCGTACGCGACCTTCGACGGCACCGTCGACGCCATCGCGGAGGACGGGGCCGGGTTTCGGGTCACGAGTGCCGGCACGTTCACCGTGCACGGAGTGGAACAACCCCGCAGCCTCGAGTGCGGCATCCGGAGCGACGGAGACGGGTGGCGGGTCGCCTGCTCGTTTCAGGTCAACCTCACCGATCACGACATCGAGATTCCCAAGATCATGTTCCTCAAGCTCGCCGAAGACATCGGGCTCGAACTCGATTTCCGTCTCCGACCCGCGTCCGGGGACCAGGAGCTCCACCCATGATCCGTTCCGCCGTCGTCGCGGCCGCCGTGGCCGGGGCCCTGGCCGGACCCCTCCGGGCCCAGGAGCCGAGCTGGAGCCGGGACCGGGGTCCCACGGAGCCCCGCCTGGCGCTCTTCCACAGCACCCAGGCCGCGAACCTGCCCACCGCGGAGACGTTGGCCGGCGGGGAACTCCTGTTCGAGATCTCCCATCGCTTCGGGCCGGCCATCTCCGAGGCCGAAGACGCCCTCTTCGGCCTGGACGGCCCGGTGTTCCTGCGGCTCGGGTTGGCGTATGCCCTGACGGATCGAGCCATGGTGGGGGTGCAGCGGAGCAACCTCCAGGACAACTACGACGTGAGCCTGAAGCTCCGGGTCGCCGAGGTGCGGGGGGCGTTGCCCCTCATGCTGGGGGTGATGGGCGGGTTCGCGTACAACGGCGAACTGCCGGCCTCCACCGAGCGGGAGACCCAGTTCTACGGTCAGGCCATCGTCAATACGATGCTGGGCGACCGCCTCGGTCTGGGGGTGGTGCCGTGGGTGTTGCGGGATCCGGATCTCGAGGCCCCCGAGGCCGAGACCGCCGTGGGGGTGGGGGTGTACGGCCAGTGGTACATGTCCGACCAGGCCAGCCTGCTCTTCGAATGGAACGCCACGGACGGGTACAGCGACTTCACCCACGACGCCGGGACGTTGGCGCTGGAACTGGAGACCGGGGGGCACTTCTTCAAGCTCATGGTCACCAATTCGGTGCGCCCCAACCCGTCGCAGTTCCTGGCCGGGGCCGACGTGGCCTTCGAGCCGGGGGAGTGGAGGCTCGGGTTCAACATCACGCGGGTACTGGTGTTCTAGGGACGGAGATCCCCCTCAGCCCCGAGGTCGTCATGCCCCATTCCTCCCCCTGGCCGGCCCTTCCCTACGACGAGTGGAAGGACACCCTGGCCACCCTGCACCTGTGGACCCAGATCGTGGGCAAGGTGCGTCTGGAGCGCACGCCGTGGATCAACCACTCCTGGCACGTGCCGCTCTACGTCACGGCCCGGGGGCTGACCACCTCGGCCATTCCCGCCGACGGACGGGTCTTCGAGATGGCGTTCGACTTCCGGCGCCAGGTGCTGGACATCGCCGCGTCCGACGGAGGCGACGCCTCGGTGGCCCTTCGGCCTCGGACCGTGGCCGACTTCTACGGCGAGGTCATGGGCCGCCTGGACGACCTGGGCCTGGCCACCGCCATCCATACCGTGCCCAGTGAGATTCCCGACGGGATTCCCTTCGAGGACGATCGGGAGCACGAGGCGTACGACGGCGACGCGGCCCGCCGGTTCTGGCAGGTGCTGGTCTCCATGCAGCGGGTCTTCCAGCGCTTCCGGGCGCGGTTCGTGGGCAAGTCGAGCCCGGTGCACTTCTTCTGGGGCAGCTTCGACCTGGCGGTGACCCGCTTCAGCGGACGGCCCGCGCCGGTGCACCCCGCCGGGATCCCGGCCCTCCCCGATTGGGTCGCCCGGGAGGCGTACAGCCACGAGGTGAGCAGCCTGGGCTTCTGGCCCGGTGGCGAAAGCCACCCCCATCCCATCGTCTACGCCTACGCCTACCCGTCGCCCGAGGGATTTTCCGAGGCGGGCCCCCGCCCCGAGGGCGCCGTCTGGGTCGACGATCTCGGGGAGTACGTGCTTCCGTACGACGCCGTGCGGTCGGCTCCCGATCCCGAGGGGGCGCTGCTGGACTTCGCCCAGGACACCTACGCGGCGGCGGCCGACCTGGCCCGGTGGGACCGCGAGGCCCTCGAGTGGCCGGGCGGGGCCGAGGGCCCGGCCCAGGCTCCGTGATCCGGGTCCGACCGGTCGAGGTCGCCGACGCCGAGGCCTGGTTCGGGCTCCGGGACGCCCTCTGGCCCGGCACGCCCGACGATCACCGGACCGAGATCCGGGCCTTCCTCTCCGACCCGCCCGCCCGGGAGACCTGCCTGGTGGCCGAGGGTCCGGACGGCGGCCTCACGGGCTTCGCGGAGCTGCGCCTGCGGGAGTACGCCGACGGCTGCACGTCGAGCCCCGTGGGGTACCTGGAGGGGATCTACGTGGCCCCCGGGCACCGACGGCGGGGGGTGGCCGCAGCCCTGCTGGCCGCCGGCGAGGCGTGGGCCCGGGCCCGGGGCTGCACGGAGATGGCCAGCGATCGGGCGCTGGACAACGAGGGCAGTGGGCGCTTCCACGAGGCCCGGGGCTTCGCGGAGGTCGAACGGGCCGTGCTCTACCGCAAGGAGCTGTGAGGCCGACCCGGCGCGCTCACGGGCCGCCGGGCCCGGGAAAGACGTCGACCCGGTCCAGGGCGATGTAGGGAACCGCGATGCGCCGGCGCCGGGTGTCCACGGCGATGTCGGCCGGTCTGCCCGGCACCTTCTGAAACGGTGCGCCGGTGCCCCGCCGCACCAGGTGGAGGGCCGAATCGGCCTGGCTCGCCACCACCAGAGCGCCGTCCACCACTTCCACGCCGTCGAAGCGGCCCCCGGGGGTGCGGCCGGCGATGCTCAGGGTGCGGGACACGGGGTCCCAGGCCCGGATGGAGTCCCCGCCCCCCTCCCACGGCACCAGGACGAACGCCCCCGAGCCTGCGTCGAACGTGACGCCGTTGGGCGGTCCCAGGGCCTCCCCTTCGGCCACCACCTCGCCGCCGGTGTCGGTGAGGCGGATGAGGCGGGAGGTGCCCGTGTCGGTGACGTAGACCCCGCCGGGGCCCACGGCCACGTCGTTGAGGAACCCGGGCTCCAGGGCCGTGAGGTCGACGAACCGGAGCTGGGTTCCGGTGGCCCGGTCGAAGGCGTGGAGCCCACGGGCGTCGGCCACCCAGAGCGTGTCGCCGTCCAGGGCCATGCCCCGGGGCTCCTGGAGAGGTCGGTCGTCGTCGCCCACGGCCCAGTGCAGCGTCTCCACGGCACCGTCGGCGGCCGAGACCCGGGTCAGGAACCCGTCGTTGGCCTCCGGATCGTCGTCGTCGCCGAAGTTGCTCACGAGGTAGACGTCGTCCACGGGGTCGTACTTCACGGCCTCGGGACCCGACAGGCCCTCGACGGTGAAGAGGCGGGCGTCGGGGCCCCTTACCTCCATGGACATGGCAGCGGGCTCGGGAGGCGCCGACGCCGGGTCGTCGGACGGGGCCTCTCCGCCGCACGCCGCCACGGCCAGGGCCGCGGCCAGGACCCTCGCGGGCCGCGTCATGCGTCCCCGCCCTCCCCGTCCAGGATGGCCTGGATGCGGGCCCGGACATCGTCCAGGTGGGCTCGGGTCAGACGGTCCCGCACCCGGAGCAGGGCGCTGCCCGCGTCGTCGTCGATGGTGCGCAACTGGGCCCGGACCAGGGGGCGGATGTCGGAGCGGTCCAGGGCGGGGGCCGGCCCGGCGAAGGGGCTGGACTCGAGCTCCACCGTCATGAGGGTCTCGAGGCGCTCCAGGTGGGCCCGTTGCAGCGCCCGGCGGTAGGGCGCCACCGCCCGCCCCTCCGCGAGTTCGCCCCAGAGGGCGTCGTGGACGTCGTCCAGGAACTCGGCCAGGGGATACGCGTCCTCGGGCTGGAGAATCTGCAGCTCGGCCAGGCGGGTGAGGCGGCGCGGGTCCAGCACACTGTTCAGCACCGAGATCTGGCGAGCCTGGAGTCCTTCGAACCGCCCCATGGGTCCGATGCGATCCAGGATCTCGCGATCGTTGAGCCAGGTGGGGGCGTTGAAGGCGTGGGTGCGGAGGAACCGCACGGCCTCCCGCTGCTTCGTCCGGGGGACTCCGTCGTAGACCGCCCCGGCCTGATCGCTGGTCTTGAGGTCGACGTAGGCCCCTCCGATGAGGCTCACCACGTGGCCCATGTAGCGGGAGTACTGGCCCAGGGCCTCGCCGTAGAGTTCTTCCAGATCGGTGTAGTCCTCGCCGTCGGCGGCGGTCCAGGCCGGGAGGTTGGGCACGATGCGCTTCAGGTTCTCGATGCCGTACGTGCTCGAGGCCACGGGATCGTCGCCCATGTCCTCGGTCTGGGCCCGGGGATCGACGCCGGCCAGTCCGCCCTGGGGCAGGTAGCGGTACATGGGGTCGTCGGCCTTCTCCCGGATCCAGCCCGCCAGAATCGGCTTCTCGTCCACGGGGCGGGGCGTGTTGATCAGACGGTAGCCCCAGTGGATCGAGTAGTGGTCGTACGGGCCGATCTTGCGCAGGAAGTCGATGGCGTCGAGGCCGTCGCCGGGCTGGGCGATGTAGTTCTGCCGGGCGTAGTCCATGACCGAGGGGGCCACCCCCATGCGGGCCGAGAAGTCGGCGTTGCGGAGGGAGTCGGTGGGGTAGGCCGACGACGAGATCATGTTGTGGGGCAGCCCCAGGGCGTGGCCGATCTCGTGGGCGATGACCTGGCGCATGGCCTCGCCCATGACCCGCTCGGGGATGCGCAGACTGCGGGCCTCCTCCATGGCGGCGCCGGTCTGGACCATGAGCCAGTTGCGGTACGAGCGCATGTGGTTGTGGTACCAGACGATGTCACTCTCGATGATCTCGCCGGAGCGGGGATCGGAGGTGGACGGCCCCTGGGCGTTCCGGGTGAGGGAGGCGGCCCAGCGCACCACCGAGTAGCGGGTGTCCTCGGGGTCCCACTCGGGGTCCTCCTCGGGGCTCGGAGGGTCCAGGGCCCGGATCGCGTTGCGGAATCCCGCGGCTTCGAAGGCCTCGTTCCAGTCCTCCACACCCTGTTTGACCCACGGCACCCACTGGGCCGGCGTGGCCGGGTCGACGTAGTAGGTGATGGGCTCGAGGGGCTCCACCAGTTCGCCCCGGAAGTACGCCGCCGAGTCGGAGGGTTCGAGGCGCCAGCGCCGGATGAAGGTCTCCTCGCCGGCCTTCTGCTCGTCCAGGCCGTAGTTCACTCGCCCGATGGAGAAGTACCCCACCCGGGCGTCGGCGTAGCGGGGCCGCATGGGCTCGGCGGGGAGGAGCACGATGGACTGACTCATCTCCACCGTGATGGTGTTGGCGTCGGGGTCGGAGGGGGGCGCTCCGGCGTCGAAGGTCTGGGTGTGCCGGACCTCGACGTTTTCGGGGTAGCTGCTGATCCGGCTCACGAAACTCCGGGCCGGGTCCAGCCGGCGCACCTGGTACTGGCGCCGCATGGAGGCGCGCATGCCGCTGAGGGCCGGCGTATCCCCCTCGAAGAAGTCGGTGACGTCGATGACCAGCGAGGGGGCCGCGGAGTCGGGGCCCAGGGCCTCGATCTCGAACGACCCGATCACCGGGGGGAGGTTGTTCTGCACCACCGAGGTGGCGATGGGGAGGGAGTCGTCGGCCACCTGCTGGAACGACTGCTTGCGGAGCAGCAGCCGGTCGCCCCGTCGCTCGAAGCGCATGACCTGCTCGGCCATGCTGGCGCCGGCGGGGAGGTAGCCTCCCAACCCCTCGGGCACGCCGGCGATACGGGTGATGAAGAGGAGGTCGCGCCCCAGGAGCGCTTCGGGCACCTCGAAGTACCAGTCCCCGTCGACCTGGTGCACCACCACCATGCCCGAATCGGTGACGGCGTCATCGGGAACAACTTCGCCGAAGGGCTTGGGCCCGTCGGTGTCGGCGCCCCCTCGGGGGCCTCCTCCGGCGGGGGGCGTGGGTGCGGGGGGCGCCGGATCGGAGCCGAAGATGCTGCAGGCGCCCAGGGCCGCGGCGGCCCAGAGCGTGACGACGAGGCGGACGCGGGTCGTTCCCATTCCCATCCCTCTCCCGTGGAGTGCGTTCTTCTGCGGATTCATGGAGGACTGCGGAGCGGCGGGACCCCTCGGTGTCCGGGGCCGCCGCGACGCCGGAGAGTAGGGCGTCGGGCGGTCTGGCGTCACCCCTGCAGTGTAGGTATACTCCGAAACCCTACAGTGTAGTTTTACGTCGGAGCCTCCATGAGCATTCTCGGTGAATTCGAACAGTTGATTCTCTGGGCCGTCCTGCGCCTGGGCGACGAGGCCTACGGCGTGAGCATCGCCCGGGAGATCGAGGAGCGCACGGGCCGCGACGTGTCGCCGGGCTCCATCTACACGGCCCTGGGCCGGCTGGAAGACCGGGGGCTCGTGCACTCCCGGCGAGAGGGGGGTGGGGCGGGGCGGGCCGGACGGCCCCGGAAGTTCTACCGGCTCCGGAGCGCCGGGGCCCGGTCGTTGGAGGAATCCTGGAGCCACCTGTCGGCCATGGCCGACGGACAGATCGATCGGCTCCGGGGGGTGGGCGGCGGATGACGGGACCACGCCCCCCGGCATGGGCCCGCTGGGCCGTTCGCCTCGGCGTGAGGGGCGAGACGCGCGACCTGGTGGAGGGCGACCTGGAGGAGCGGTTCGCCGCCGAAGTGGCCCGGGGGATCGGTCCGGCCGAGGCGCGGCGACGCTACGGCCGGCGGGCGCTGGCCTCGGTGGGGGCGGTGTGGAGGGGGGTATGGGACGAACGTGGACGAGGAGGAGCGATGCCGGGATGGGGTGAAGTGAAGCGCATGGTGCGGACGTTGGGGCGGCGGCCGGGGTACACGGCGGCGGTGACCGTCACGTTGGGTCTGGCGCTGGGGGCGGCGGCGGCGGTCTTCTCGGTGGTGGACGGGGTGCTGTTGCGCCCCCTGGCCCTGCCCCGGCCCCACGAACTCGTGACGGTGTGGATGACCCAGGACGGGGAGCCGACCAACCTGTCGGGCCCCAACGGCCTGGACCTGCGGGACGGGGTGGGGGCCTTCGAGGAGCTGGTGCTCTACTCCCGGGGATCGGTGCTGCTGGAGGCCGGCGAGGGGCCCGTGCGCCAGATGCCGGCGGTCCAACTGACCGACGGGGTGTTCGCCACACTGGGGTTGGCTCCGGCCGTGGGGCGGGATCTCTCGCCCGCCGACCTGGCCGAAGGTGCCCCTCCCGTGGCCCTTCTCAGCCACGGGCTGTGGACCGAGACCTTCGGCGGAGATCCGGGGGTCGTGGGGCGGAGCGTGATGGTGGACGGCCGCTCCACCGAGATCGTGGGGATCGTGCCCGAAGGTGTGGCCGTGCCCCTGGCCCCCGACGCCCGGGTGTGGGTGCCCTTCCGCAACGAGGGGGCCTTCCGGGCCCGGGATCTGATCTGGCTGGGGGGCCTGGCTCGCCTCGCCCCCGGGGTCGATGTGGGGGTGGCCCGGGCCGAAGCCGAGAGCGTGTGGGAGGGTCTTCGGGACGCCCACCCCGACGTGATCCTGGACGCCGGGGTGACGGTGCTTCCCCTTCAGGCCTACCTGGTGGACGACATTCGCTCGGCGCTCTGGCTCCTCCTGGCGGCCACCGGGCTGCTCCTGGCCATGGCGTGCGTCAGCGTGGGGGGCCTCTATCTCGCCCGGGGGCGGGCCCGGGGCGCCGAACTGGCCCTCCGGGCCTCCATGGGCGCCGCTCGACGTCGCATCGTGGCCGAGCTCGTGGGCGAGGGGCTGCTCCTCACGGGGGCCGCGGCGGCGCTGGGCGCCGGGGTGGCCACCGCACTGGTGTGGGGCATGCGGGCCTTCGGACCCGCCGACCTGCCCCGGCTGGACGGGGTGGCCGTGGACGGCCGCGTGCTGGGTGTGGGGGCGGTGGTGGCGCTGGCGGTGGGGTTGGTCACGGCGGGGATCCCGGCAGTGCGCGCCGTGGCGGCGGCGCCGGCGGCTCGCCTGGTGCACGGGGGGCGGGGCGCCGTGGGCGGGCGGGGCGAGGGGCGCCGCCGGTTCACCACCGTGGGCGTGCAGGTGGCCCTGGCCACGGTGCTCCTGGCCGGGGCGGCGGTGCTGGGCCGCAGCTTCCTGACCCTGGTGCAGGTGGATCCGGGCTATCGCATCGACGGCATCGTCACGGCCGAACTGGAGATCTCCCCGGAGGTCTATGGCGACGCCGAGGCCCGGCGGGACCTCTACCGGCGCATCCAGGCCCGGGTGGCCGCCGAGCCGGGGGTGGAGGAAGCGGGGTGGGCGCTGATCCGCCCGCTGGACGACAGCCGCATCAACTACGAGGTAGCGGTGGACGGCCAGCCCGTGGGGGCGCCGGGCGAGGCGCCCAGCGCCGATCTGCAGTTGGCGTCGGGGGCCTACTATCGCGCTCTGGAGATCCGTCTGCTCCAGGGCCGTCTCTTCGAGGACCGGGACATCGGAGGACCCCCGGTGGCCCTGGTCACCGAGTCGCTGGCGAGGGACCTGTGGGGCGACGTGCCGGCCGTGGGCCGCCGCATCGGCTGGGTGGTGGATCGGGCCGACGAACCCCGTTGGCACGAGGTGGTGGGGGTGGTGGCCGACGTGAAGCAGCAGAGCCTGCAGGCCGAGACCCACGGCACCCTGATCCTGGACTTCCTCCAGCGACCCCAGGGCGGGGCCACCCTCACGGTGCGCACGTCGGGCGACCCGGCGGCCCTGACCCGGCTGCTCCGGGACGAGATCCCGCGCATGGGGCCCGGGATTCCCGAGCCGGACGTGTCGACCCTCCGGGCCGCCCGCTCCGCCGACGTGGCGCCCCAGCGCTTTCTCGTTCTGCTGCTCGGGTTGTTCTCCGGGGTGGCCGTGACCCTGGCCGCCGTGGGCACCTACGCCACGCTGGCCTACGCCACGGCCCGGCGGCGGGTGGAGATGGGCGTCCGGCTGGCCGTGGGGGCCGACCCTGCCCGCCTGCGCTCCGAGGTGGTGCGGCAGGGCATGGTGCCCGTGGTCGCCGGCCTGGCCCTGGGATTGGTGGGGGCCCTGGGGGCCGCCGGGGCCGTGCGGGGACTCCTCTTCGAGGTCCCCGCACGGGACCCCCTCTCGCTGGGACTCACCGCGGCCCTTCTCGGTGCGGTGGGACTGGCGGCCTGCCTGATTCCCGCCGCCCGGGCGGCCCGCACCGATCCGGTGCGGAGCCTCCGGGAGGGGTGACGACGGGCGCTAGTTGCTCCAGGGCGGCACGACGCCGTTGGTGCGGGCGTAGGCGATGGCCTGGCCCAGGTGCTCGTGACTGTGGGTCTGGAGGAGGAGCACGGCGCCCATCCAATTCGTGTCGCGCCCGAACACGTTCACCGACTGCATGAGCTGGTCGTCGCTGAGCCCTTCGATGGCCGAGGCCATGTGTTCGAAGGCCGTCTCCAGATGGCCCACGATCTCGTCCTTGTCGGTGATCTGCTCGGCGGTGCCGAACCAGTCCTGGGCGTACCCCGCCGGCGGGGGCACCTGCATGAAGTTGAAGGGCAGGCCCATGTTGGCGCCGGCGATGTGCATGAAGACTTCGCTCACCGACCGCACGCCGTCGGCGGGCCGCCAGTCGTAGGCGTCGGCGGGCATGGCCCGGGCGAGGGAGACGTACTTGTCGCCCACGGCCCGCACGTCCAGGGCGACCTCGCTCTGGAAGGACTGGGCCGAGACGGGGGCCGCCACCGCGGCGGCGAGAGCCAGGGCGGGAATCCAACGACGAACACGCATGGGAGCTCCAGGTGGGAGGGTCGGGGTTCGCCCATGAGGATGGCGCGCACCGACCGGTGGGTCCACCCTTTCGACGCGAGGCGGCCTCCCCCGGGGGGGAGAGCGGAGACGGCATCGACGGAGGGAGTGGAGCATGGCGAGGGGTGGCGCGTGGGTCGGGTGTACGGCGGTGGCGCTGGTGTGGGCGTGCGGGGGTGACGACGGCTCCACGTGGGCGGGAACGGAGGTGGACAGCGCCGGCGTGCGGGTGGTGACCCACGCCGCGGTGCCCGATCGGCCCGGTCCCTGGGTCCTCGAGCCGGTGATCACCGTGGGAGCCGCGGACGGGGCCGACGGCCCGGTGTTCGGGGCCGTCACCGACGTGGAAATCGACGGGCGGGGGCGGATCGCGTTGCTGGATGGACCGAGCCAGGTGATCCGCCTCTTCGACTCCGGGGGGGCGGCGGTGTCGGTGTTCGGTGGGCCCGGCGACGGCCCGGGCGAACTGTCCCGATTCGCGGGCTCCCTGGTGGCCCGGGGCGACACCCTCACGGTGGTGGACTGGGGGCGTGGGGCCCGGATCCGGTTCGACGGCCAGGGGGTGGCCCTGGAGTCCCGGCCCCTTCCGGGTCCGGCGGGCTCGCGCAGTTGGTGGCGCCGAGCCCGGGACGGCGAGGTGTGGTTCCGATCCCTGACCCGGGTGGTGCGGGACGACGGGCGGTGGGGCGGGGACGACCGTCTCTTCCGCCTGGGCGGCGACGGCGAGCCCCGGGAGGTGTGGGTCTTCCGGTACCCCGAGACCGACCTGGGCGGGCCCGGTGCGGTACGGGTGCCCCTGGTGGTGGACGCGCCGTCGTGGGACGTGGCCGACGACGGTGGGTTCGCCTGGGTGACCCTCTCCGACGGGCGACTCCGCATCCACGCACCCGACGGGGGCCTGCGCCTCACTACCCATCGGGTCGCCTGGAGTCCCGAGGCCGCCACCTCGGCCCACCGGGGGCCGCTGGTGGATGCCCTGGGCCTCCGGCTCGGGGCGCTGGGGGGCGACCCGGCCGCTGCCCGGTCCATGGAGACGGACCTGCCGGAATCCCTGCCCGGGGTGACGTCGGTTCGGGCGGGACCCGAGGGCACGTGGTGGGTCCAGCGCCGGGGCGATCTCGCCTTCGTGGGGCCGGGCGCCGTGAACACTCCCGACCCGCCGACGGCGTGGGGCGGCCCCTTCTGGGACGTCGTGGGGCCCGACGGCCGCTACCGGGGCACCGTGGCGCTGCCCCCCCGCACCCGCCTGCTCCGCATCCGGGAGGGCCGCGTGATCGGCGTGACCGTCGACGACCTGGGCGTGGAGCGCCTGGCGGTGTGGCGGCTGGTACCCGCGGGCTGACCGCTCGCTACGACGTCGCCCCTGCCGGGTTGGCCGCCGCCATGCCCTCCATATCCCGGTCGATGCGGTCGACGTAGACCGCCGCCGAGATGTCGCCGCAGACGTTCAGGGTCGTGCGGGACATGTCCAGGATCCGGTCGACGCCCAGCACGATGGCGATGCCCTCGGGAGGCACGCCCACGGTGGCCATGACCAACATCATGAGGGGCAGGGACCCGCCGGGTACGCCCGCGGCGCCGATGGCGGTCAGCACCGCCAGGATCACCACCACGATCTGCTCGCCCACCCCCAGATCGACGCCGAAGACCTGGGCCAGGAAGAGCACCGTCACGCCCTCGAAGAGGGAGGTGCCGTTCATGTTCATGGTGGCGCCCAGGGGCAGCACGAAGCCCGCCACCTTGGGTTGGACGTCGAGTTCGTCTTCCGCCGTCTTGATGGACGTCGGCAGCGTGGCCATGGACGAACTGGTGGAGAACGCCGTGACGATGGGCGCCGTCACCGCCTTCCAGAACCGCATGGGGCTCATGCGACCGAAGATCTTCACCAGCGCCGAGATGCCCACCGTGGCGTGGAGCAGGAGTCCCAGGAGCACCACGATCACGTACATGGAGAGCTGGGCCAGAATCCCCCAGCCGAACTGGGACGTGATGACGAAGATGAGGGCGAACACGCCGTATGGTGCGAGGTGCATCGCCATGTCGATGATGCGGATGATGGCTTCGCCGATGCCGTCCAGGACGTCGATGACGGGCTGGGCTTTCGCCTTCGGGATCATGGTGAGGGCGGCCCCGAAGATCAGCGAGAAGAAGATCAGGGCCAGCATGTCCATGTCGGCCGCCGCCGCCACCGGGTTGCGAGGCACGATGTTCACGAAGGTCGAGACCCCGAAGTCGGTCGCTCCCGAGGCGGCGAGATCGCTAGCGCCCCCGGAGAACTGGGCCATGAGTTCGTCGCGCACCTCGGGGGTGAGGCCTCCACCCGGCTTGATGGTGTTGACCAGGGTGAGTCCGATGGTGGCGGCGATGAGGGTGCTCAAGGCGAAGTACCCCATGGTTCGCCCGCCCAGGCGTCCCAGGGTCTTCATGTCGCCGATCCCCGCCACGCCCAGGGCGATGGAGGTGAAGACGATGGGCACCACCGTCATGAACAGGAGTCGCAGGAACACCTGGCCCACGGGGTACGCCACGTTGTCGGCGATCCAGGCCACCCATCCCGCTCCGGGGAACAGGGCGTTGGCCAGTCCCCCGGCCACCGCGCCCGCCACGAGCCCGATGGCGATCTTCGTATGGAGCTTCACCCCGTCATCTCCTGTCTCGATCCACGACACATGAACGGCGACCGCGGAAGGTACGGGCCCCCCGGTGTTCGGGCCAGCCGACGTCAGCGCACCAGGAAGCCGTCGCCGAAGGGGTCGTCGGGCTCCACGAACCACTCGCTGCGTCCCACGATGGAGACCCGCCCCGAGACCTCGGGGATCACGGCCCGTCGACCCGCCACCTCCGTGTCTTCCACGACGCATACCCCGAAGCGGCCCCCCACGATGCTCTCCACCACTCGCTCCTCGCCCACCTCGAGCTCGCCCCGGGCCCGGAGAAGGGCCGCTCGGGCACTCACCCCCGTGCCCGTGGGACTCCGGTCCACCTCGCCGTCGGCGAAGACGCAGACGTGGCGGGAGTGGTGGGCGGGGTCGGCCGGCGGGCCGGTGAAGATCACGCCGTAGAGAAACGACAAGGACGGCTCGTGGGGATGGCGGGGGGGCTCGGCCTCGGCGGCGGCGGCCTTGATGGCCCGGGCCGCCTCCACCAGAGCCCGGGCGCCGGACGGCTCGAGCGGGAGTCCCAGCGACGGCGCGTCGACGAAGGCGTAGTAGGCCCCGCCGAAAGCCAGATCGAAGGTCACGGCCCCCAGGCCCGGGACGTTCACCGTGCGGTCCGTGGCCTGGACCCACGAGGCCACGTTGCGGAAGCGCACCGACGTCACCCGCCCCCGATGCACCGAAGACACCACGTCCACGGGCCCCGCCGGGGTGTCGAGGGTGAAGCGGGTCTCGGGCTCTTCGGTGCGCACCAGGTCGGTCTCCACCATGACCCGCCCAAGGGCCAGCACCCCGTGGCCGCACATGGTGCTCCACCCCTCGTTGTGGAGGAAGAGCACCGACGCCGCCGAGCCGGGGCGCACCGGAGGCAGGAGCAGGGCGCCGTACATGTCGGCGTGGCCCCGGGGTTCCCACATGAGGGCGCGGCGGTAGGCCTCCAACGTGTCGGCCGCCGCCAATCGAAGGGCGGGCACGCGGTCGCCCTCGGGTTCGGGCACGCCGGCGAAGATCACCCGGAGGGGTTCGCCCTCGGTGTGGGCCTCCACCGTGGTGATGCGCAGGGTGCCCGGGGGCGGCATCCAATCCCGGGCAAGGCGGTGACGGGTGCGGGGGTCGGGAAAGGCCATGGACGCAAGGTGCGGAGGGGGACCGCCGGGCGCCATCCTGCGCGGGTGGGCGCGGGCGCGTACTTTGCCGCCCCGGGCTCCGGTGGGCGGAGCCGGCAGCAACCACGGAGGCGGGCATGGCCGACCGGGTCGGCACCAGCGGGTGGCAGTACGACGAGTGGAAGGGCCGCTTCTATCCCGACGATCTCGCCAAGGGCGACATGTTGTCGTACTACGCCGACCGCCTCGAGGCCGTGGAGGTCAACAACACCTTCTACCGGTTGCCGAAGAAGGACGTCCTGGCGGCCTGGGCCGAGCAGGTGCCCGACACCTTCCGCTTCGTCATCAAGGCGTCGCGGCGCATCACCCACAACGGCAAGCTGGGTCCCGACGCCCGGGAGCCCCTGGGGTTCCTGGTGGGCAACCTGGAGGCCCTGGGCGACCGCTTCGGCGCCCTCCTGATCCAGACGCCGCCCTGGCTCAAGGCCGACCTCGACCTGCTGCGCACCTTCCTCGACTGGATTCCCGACGGCGTGCGGGCGGCCTTCGAGTTCCGGAGCCGGTCGTGGTTCGAGAGCGAGGTCATGGAGGCGCTGGCCGAGCGGGGCCACGCCTTCGCCGCCGCCGACACCGGCAACGCCGAGAAGGACCCGCCCCTCACCGCCGGCGGCGGGTGGTGCTACGCCCGCCTGCGCCGGGAGGACTACGGCGAGGGCGACCTCGAGGAGTGGGCCCGGCGCCTGAAGGCCCTCGACGTCGCCGATCGTTTCGTCTTCTTCAAGCACGAAGACGAGGCCGCCGGGCCCGCCCTGGCCGCCCGTTTCGTCGCGCTCCTGGAGGCCGACTCGTGAGTCCCACGTCGAATCCCCCGCCCCCCATGAATCTGCACGACGTGCAGGCCGTCATCGCCAGCGCCCGGGCCCGGGGCACCGATCCACTGGAACGCTGGATCCGCCGCCGGCTGAAGGACCCCGACGAGGCCGAGGTGAAGGAGGCCAGCGAGGTGGCGCTGGAGATCATCGAAACCGTGCCCGTCTTCCTGGCCCGGGCGGCCCAGGAGGCCGAGGAGCGCAACCTCGTGCCCGTGGTCCAGCCCCTCCTGGACCGGGCCGTGGTCTACTTCACGCGCCCGGTGGACCTCATTCCCGAGATGACCCACGGTCTCGCGGGACTCCTGGACGACACCTATCTCGTGCTCCGGATCCTGGAGAACCTGGAACGGGGTCCCACCCCCTTTCTCGACTGGGACCTGGAGTATCCCCTGACGTTTCTCCGGGGGCTGGTGGGGGGCACCATCGCCCGCCAGCTCGACGAGCTCTCGATTCTGGCCATGCAGGACGTGTCGCATCACCTGTCGGCCTTCTGGAATCAGATCGGCGCCGAAGCCTGACGCGCGTCACCCGGCCTTGACGGGTCGATCTTTTGCGATAAATCTTATTTCATAAGACTTATTGCACGGGGAGGTGGGGCATGGGGATCGGGCATCACGGGGCCGCGGCGCTCCGGGCGGTACGACGCAATCCGGGCTACGCGGCGGCCTTCGTCGTGACCCTGGGACTCGCCATCGGGGTGAACACGGCCGTCTTCAGCGTGGTTCACGGCGTGCTCCTGGCGCCCCTGCCGTTCCAGGACGCCGACCGCATCGTCTACCTCCAGCAGCCGGCGGTGCGGGCGGGGGTGCCCAACGCCACCTTCTCGTTTCACGAGGTGGCCGACTACCGGGCGGGGGTCGACGCCTTCGATCAGGTGGTGGAGTTCGGCGACTGGACCTTCTCGGTGGTGCCCTCCGACGGCATCGAGCCCCATCGGTCCATCGCCGGTCTGGTGACGAGCAACTACTTCGAGGTGCTGGGCATGCGCCCGGCGCTGGGCCGGACCCTGGGCCCCCCCGACGACCGTCCCGGGGCCGAGCCCGTCATGGTCCTGACCCACGGCTACTGGACCCGGGTCTTCGGGGCCGATCCCCAGGTGCTGGATCGCACCGTGGAGCTCAGCGGCAAGCGGGCGCGCATCGTGGGGGTGCTGGAGCCCGGGGCCCACTACACCGGCTCCCGGCAGCAGGACTTCTACGCCAACTACACCACCAACGACCACTACCAGGGTGCGTCCATGCTGGACAGCCGCACCCACCGCATGACCGACGTCTTCGCCCGCCTGGCCCCCGGGTCGGACCTGGAGTCGGCCCGGCAGGAGTCCCGGGCCGTGGCGGCGGGGCTCTGGCAGGAGTACCCCGACGCCTACCCGGAGCGCCTGGGCTTCGACCTCACGGTGGCCCGCTGGCAGGACGAGCTCACCCGCGAGGCCCGGCCCGTCTTCCTGCTCCTCATGGGCACCGTGGCGGCCGTGCTGCTCCTGGCCTGCGCCAACCTGGCCAACCTCACCCTCACTCGGCTGGTGCGCCGGGAGGGGGAGCTGGCCACCCGGGGCGCCCTGGGGGCGTCGCCCGGTGAACTCCGCACGGGCCTCGTGGCCGAGAACGTGGTGCTGGCCCTGGGCGGCGCGGCGTTGGGACTCCTCCTGGCCGCCGTGAGCCAGGGGGCGCTGTCCGCCTACGCGGCGCGATTCACGGTGCGGGCCGAAGAGGTGGGGCTGAGCCTGCCGGTGCTGGGCTTCACCCTGGCCGTGGGGGTGGGCGTGGCCGTGCTCCTGGCCTTCCTGCCGGGCATGCCCGTGGCCCCGGCCGCCGGCAACCTGTCGGTGGCGGCGGGGCGCGCCACCGGGGGGCGGGCCCGGAAGCGGGTGCAGCGGGGGTTGGTGGTGACCCAGCTCGCCCTCTCCTTCGCCCTCCTCACGGGGGCGGGACTCCTGGTGCGGAGTCTCCTGGCCCTCCAGTCCGTGGACCCGGGCTTCGACACCGACAACGTGGTGACCATGGAGGCGTTCCAGTCGTTCGCCACCACGGGCCCCCAGCTCTCCAACGACGACCTCTTCCGTCAGGTGCGCCACGAGGTCATGGCGTTTCCCGGAGTGCGGGCGGTGGCGGTGGCCTCGTTCGCTCCCCTCACCGGGGGCAATCCGGTGGCGTGGAACTTCGCCGTGGAGGGCGGTGACGACGGCGCCGAACGGAGCGTCATGGCCGCCTTCAACAGCGTGTCGCCGGGCTATTTCGACGCCACGGGGCTCGCCGTGCTCCGGGGTCGCCCTCTGGGCATGGCCGACCGGGCCGAGACGGACTCGGTGGTGGTGGTGAGCGAAGGCCTCGCCCGCACCCTCTTCGGCGCCGAGGACCCGGTGGGCCGCCGCATCGCGTGGGCGTTCAGCGGCGGCACCGTGGGGCCGTGGAACCGCATCGTGGGCGTGGTGGCCGACGCCCGGCAGTTCGGGCTGGGCGAAGCGGCCGTGCCCATCGTCTACCAGGCCGCCGACCAGGTGGGGTACGGCTTCACGGTGGTGGCGGCCACCACGGGCGATCCCGCGCCCCTGGCCCGGGACATCACCGAGCGGATCCGGGCCCACGACCCCACCCGGCCCGTGGACCGGATCCGCACCATGGACGAACTGGTGGCCGACGACGTGGCCCCCACCCGCCTCAACGCCACCCTGTTCGGCGCCTTCGCGGTCCTGGCCCTGGCCATCGCCGCCGTGGGGGTGCTGGGCGTACTGGCGTTCTCCGTGAGCCAGCGCACCCGGGAGTTCGGGTTGCGCATGGCCATCGGTGCCGATCGGGGTTCGGTGCTCCGGACCGTGTTGGGTGAAGGGGTTCTCCTGGTGGGGCTGGCCCTGGTGTTGGGCGGCGCTGCGGCGGCGCTGGGGGCGCGAGCCCTGGGGGGACTCCTCTTCGGCATCGATCCCCTGGATCCCCTGACCTTCGCCGGGGCCGCCGGGGCCCTGACCCTCACGGCCTTCGTGGCCGCCTTCCTCCCGGCGCGCCGCGCGACCCGGGTCGATCCCATGCAGGCCCTCCGGAGCGAATGAGCGTGACCCCCGAACTCCACACCCGGGCCCGGGAGTTTCTGCCCCTGGGCGCCCCGGTCTTCCACATCCTCCTGGCCCTGGGCCACGACACCCTCCACGGCTACGGCATCCTCGAGGCCATCGAGGCCAAGACCGGGGGCGAGGCGGCCATTCTGCCGGGCACCCTGTACGCCACCATGAACCGCATGCTCGACGACGGGCTGCTGGTGGAGGCCGACCGCCCCGAGGGCGCCGACGCCCGGCGCAAGTACTACCGGCGCACGCCCCTGGGGCACGCCGTGGTGGCCGCCGAAGCCCATCGCCTCCAGGTCCTCATCGACGTGGCCCGAAGCGAGGCGACGGGCACCCGGGCGGCGGAGGGCGGGGAGACGGCGTGAGGCTCTACCGCTGGCTCCTCCGGGCGTATCCCGCCCCCTTCCGCCGCCTCTACGGCGCCGACCTGGAGGCCGACTTCGACGACCTCCTGGCCCGGACGCGGCCCCGGGGGCGGGGCGCGGTGACGCGCCTCTGGGCCCGGACCGTCGTCGACACGGTGCGGACCGGTCTCGGCGAGCGACTGTCGCGGCGGGGGTACCGGGCCGGGCGGAGCCGCGTGCGGATTCCCCGCACGGGGGTGGCCGACCGGGTCGCCGACGCCTGGCAGGACCTGCGAATCGGCGCCCGGGCCCTGGGGCGCTCCCCGGGCTACGCGGCGGCCGTGATCGCCACCCTCGCGCTGGGCATCGGCGCCAACACGGCCCTCTTCTCGGTGGCGTACGGCACGCTGCTCCGGCCCCTTCCGTTCGCCTCCGGCGACCGCCTGGTGCGCCTGGTGCAGGAGGCGCCCCCGGCCACCGACCCCGGGGCCGCCCCGGCCCGGGCCGGCTTCTCGGTGACCGACCTGGAGGCCTACGGCGCCGGGGTGCCGGGGTTGGTGGAGATGAGCGAGTTCCACGCCATGACCTTCACCCTCATCGACGACGGGGGTCCCCATCGGGTCCGGGCCGGCGTGGTCTCGGCCAACTACTTCGAGTTCCTGGGGCTCGAGGCGCTCCACGGCCGGGTGCTCCACCCCGACGAGGACCACATGGGCGCCGAGCCGGTCATCGTCCTCACCCACGGGTACTGGATGGAGCGATTCGGGGGCGACACCGCGGTGGTGGGCACCCGGGTGCGCATGAACGACCGGGTCCACGAGATCGTGGGGGTGCTGCCGCCCCGACCCCAGTTCCCGGTGGCGGGCGACATCTTCCTGCCCATCTCGGCCTGCCCCACCCGGAGCGACCCGGCGTTCATCGCCGATCCGTCGGCCCGGATGATGTGGGCCTACGCGCGCCTGGACGACGAGACCGACGTGGCGGCGGCGGGCCAACGCGCCGACTCGCTCCTGTCCGCCCTGGCCGCCGCCGATCCGGCCCCGTATCCCGTGGAGCGGGGCTTCGACGTGCGGGTCGTGGACCTCCGGGACGACATGGTGGCCGACGTGCGTCCCCTGGCGGCGGCTCTCCTGGCGGTGGCGGCGTTCGTGCTCCTCATCGCATGCGCCAACGCGGCGGGGTTGGCCCTGGCCCGGGCGGGGCGGCGCCTTCGGGAGCTGGAAGTGCGGGGGGCCCTGGGCGCGGGTCGGGGGCGCCTGGTGCGCACCCTCCTGGGGGAGAGTCTGCTCCTGGCGGCGGCGGGCGGGGTGCTGGGCCTGGGCGTCGCCCTGGGCGGCCACGACCTCCTGGTGGGGTTTGCCGAACGCTTCACCACCCGGGCCCAGGAGATCCGCCTCGACGGGGCCGTCCTCGCTTTCGCGGCGACCCTCTCCGTCGTCACCGGCCTCGTCTTCGGTGCCGTGCCCGGCCTCTGGGTGGGCGGGCGGGTGCGCGCCACGGGAATGGAGTCGGGGGCCGCCACCGTGGGCGCTCGCGGTCGCATGCTTCAGCGGTGGCTCGTGGTGGCCCAGGTGGCCGTGGCCTTCGCCGTGGTGAGCGCGGCGGGGTTGGCGCTCCGCACGGCCTGGACCGTGGGATCCACCGAGCTCGGCTTCGAGACCACCTCGGTGGCCAGCCTCACCATCTCGGTGGACAAGGAGCGATACCGCAGCCCCGACTCGGCTCGGGTCCTCTTCGATCGCCTGGCCGCCTCCATTCGCCAGGAGCCCGCCGTGGGCAAGGTGGCCCGGGTCGTCATGGGACCCCTCTCAGGCTACATGCACCGGGACGCCTTCTTCATCGGCGCCGACGCCGACGGGGGGGAGCCCGTGACGGCCCTGAGCCGGGTGGTGGATCCGGGGTTCTTCGAGATCCTGGGCATGTCGGTGGAGCGGGGTCGCGCCTTCACCCGCGCCGACGGTCCCGACGCGCCCCCCGTGGCCGTGGTCAACCACACCTTCTACGAGCGGTTCATGGGGGGCCGGTTCGGGGTGGGCGCCACCATGGTCCGGTGTCACGGGCCCGACGAATGCCTCCCCCCCACCACCATCGTGGGGGTGGTGGCCGACGTGCGCTTCGACGGCCCCGACGAACCCGTGGCCCCCGAGGTCTACGAGGTGGCCCGGCAGAACCCGGTGTACGGGGGGGAGAACCTGGTGCTCGAGGTGCGGGGCGACCCGGCAGGCCTGGAGCAGGCCGTGGCCCGGCGGGTCCAGGCCGTGGACCCCGATCTCCCGGTCTCGGACTTCGCTTCTCTCGAGGGACTCCGGCAGGAACGCACCCGGCCGCGTCGCTTCCTGGCGTGGCTCCTGGGGGGAATGGCGGCGGTGGCCGCCGGCCTCGCGGTCACGGGCATCTTCGGGGTGGCCGCCCTCTCGGCGGCGTCCCGCACCCGGGAGTTGGGGATCCGCCGGGCCCTGGGGGCCACCCCCGCCAACCTCACCCGGCGCGTGGTGGGCGAAGGGCTGGTGGTGGCGGTGGCCGGGGTGGGCGCCGGGCTGATCCTCGCCTGGGGCTTCGGCCGGGCCTTCGCTTCGTTCTTCACCACGATCCTCTGGGGCGTGGCCGTTCACGACCGCCTCACTCTGGGTCTCACGGCCCTTCTCTTCACCGCCGTGGCCGTGGCCGCGGCGTGGGGTCCCGCCCGACGGGCGGCGGCCCTCGATCCCATGCAGGTCCTCAAGGAACCCTGACCCGACTCGACGGAGACGACGATGACGATGACGACGACCTTCCCTCGCACCCGCGCCCTCCTGGGCGCCGGCGCGGCCGTCCTGACCCTGGCCGCCCCGGCCCTGGCCCAGGACGATCCCCGGGCGGCCCTGCTGGTGGACGCCGACTGGGTGCAGTCCCATATGGACGACCCCGATCTCGTGGTGCTCCACGTGGGGCGGGCCTTCGCCGACGGCCACATTCCCGGGTCGGCCCTTCTCGACGTGAACGCCCTGACCTACAGCGAGGGCGAGATGGACGATCCCGATCACGTCATGCTCGACCTGCCGCCGGATCTCGCCACGGCCCGCACCGCCTTCGAAGCCGCGGGGGTGTCCGACGGCTCCACGGTGGTCATCGCGTACGAGGGTCGGGGACTCCCCATCGCCACCCGGGCCCTCTGGACGCTCCAGGTGCTGGGCAAGGACGACGCCCGCCTCCTGGACGGCGGCCTCACGGCGTGGACCGCCGCCGGCGGGGCCATGGTCACCGACGCCACCCCGCCGACGCCCGGCCGCATCACCGCCGCGCCCCGCCTCGATCGCCGGGTCGACAAGGCGTTCGTCCGGGACCGGGGCACGGCGCCGGGGATCGCCCTCGTCGATGCCCGCCGCCCGGCCCACTACGACGGCGTGGAAGAGGAGATCGACGGCCGGGCGGGCCACATTCCCGGGGCCGGCAGCCTGTACGTGGGCGACCTCACCGGCGAGGACGGGCGCTTCAAGTCCGCCGCCGAGCTCCGGAGCCTGTTCGAGGCGGCGGGCTTCCAGGACGGTGACCAGGTGGTGACCTACTGCCACATCGGTCTCTGGGGCTCGGCCGTGCTCTTCGCCGCCCGCACCCTGGGCTACGACGCCATGCTCTACGACGGCTCCATGGCCGAGTGGGCCGCCGACCGCTCCCTCCCCCTCGAGGCCGCCGGCGGGGGTCGATGACCCCGGGGGCCTCCGGGCCCCGTCCCTACGCCGATCCGTACGTGGCGGGGGTGGGCCTGGGCCTCGTGCTCCTGGCGTCGTTCGTCTTCGCCGGCCGGGGGCTCGGGGCCTCGGGGGCCTTCGGTCGGGTCGCGGCCGAGACCGTGGCGGCGGTGGCGCCGGAGCATGCCGCCGCCCGGCCGCCCCTGGCCGGGTATCTGGCCGACGGCGCCGCCCAGAACGGCTCCCCGGACGCCCCGTCCGGCGCCGCCCCCCCGGGCGCGCCGCTCTCCCCCTCGGGCTGGCTCGTGGTGGAGATGCTGGGGGTGCTTGTCGGGGGCTTCGCCTCGGCCGTTCTCGCCGGGCGCTTCCGTCCCGGCGTGACCCGGGGCGAGGGGGTGGGCGTGTCGTCCCGCCTCTCCATGGCGGCGGCCGGGGGCGTGGCCATGGGCGTGGGCGCCCTCCTGGCCCGGGGATGCACCTCGGGGCTGGCCCTCACCGGCGGCGCGCTCCTGGCCCCCGGGGCCTGGATCTTCATCGCGTCGGCCTTCGGCGCCGGATACGTGGCGGCGCCCCTGGTGCGGGGAGCCTGGCGATGAGTGCCGCGTGGCTGCCGGCCTTCGTCATCGGCGTGGCCTTCGGCTGGGCGCTGGAGCGGGGCGGCATGGGCGACGCGTGCAAGCTCGCGGGGCAGTTCCAACTCCGGGACCTCGCCGTCTTCAAGATCATGTTCTCGGCGGTGCTCACGGCCATGCTCGGCGGCTTCTGGCTCGCCCGGGTGGGCTGGATCGACCTCAACGCCGTGGCCCTGCCCCCCACGGCTCCCCTGGCCCAGCTCGCCGGCGGCGCCCTCTTCGGCGTGGGCTTCGTGGTGGCGGGCCTCTGCCCCGGCACCTCGTGCGTGGCCGCCGTGTCCGGGCGCTTCGACGGGCTGGCGGCGGTGCTGGGCATGGGCGCCGGGGTGCTCCTCTTCGCCGAGGCGTGGAACGGCCTCGAAGGGCTCTACGGAACCGACCGCTACGTCACCATCCCCGAGGCCCTGGGACTCCCGTACGGGCTCGTGGTGGGGCTGGTGACGGGGGCGGCCCTGGTCGCCTTCGCCGCCGCCGAACGCATCGAGGCCCGGCGGGGCCGGGTGGTGCAGCCGTGACGGGCGTCCACCGCGGACTCGTGGCCGCGGCCGCCGTCCTGGGCGTGGCCGCCCTGGCCGCCGGCGATCCGCTCCCCGGCGGCGGGGGGCGGGTGGGCGCCGTGGTGGCCGCGGCGGGCGAACGGGTGCCCACCCTGGGCGCCGTGGAACTGGCCCGTCGCCTCCGGGACCGCACGCCGGGCCTCCGCGTCGCCGACCTCCGTGACTCGGCGTCGTTCGCCCTCTTCCGCCTCCCGGGCTCGGAGCGCATCGACCTGCCGACCCTCCTGGACGAAGCCCCGCCCGCCGGCCCCGAGACCCTGGTCCTGGTCGACGAGGGACTGGACGCCGCGGCCGCGTGGCCGATCTTGAGGGCCGGGGGACGCGACGCCGTGGTCCTCGACGGTGGCGTGAACGCCTGGATCACACAGATCTTGAGTCCAGTGCTTCCCGCCTTCGCTGACAGCGCCCTGACGGCGCGGTTCGCCGAGGTGTCGGACCTCTCCCGGTACTTCGGAGGCGAGCCCCGGGTGGCCGAGGCGGGCGAAGCGGTGACGACGCCGTGGGCCCTGGCCGACACGGCGTCCCTGGAGTCCCACGTCGAACGACTGAGAGCCCGAGGAGGATGTGGATGGTGACACCCGCCGACGACGCGACGTTCTTCCGCGCCCTGAGGGCCCGGGAGTACGCCCGACTCGACGAGCACCATCACGCCTATCTGGACTACACGGGCAGCGGCCTCTACGGCGCGTCCCAGATTCGCTGGCACCGGGACTGGCTGGCCGCACGGGTCCTGGGCAATCCCCACTCCGAGAATCCCGCCTCCCTGGCCGCCACCGACGAGGTGGAGCGGGTGAAGGAACGGGTCATGGCGTTCTTCGGCGCCGATCCCGCCGAGTACGATCTGGTCTTCACGGCCAACGCCACGGCGGCGCTGAAGCTCGTGGGCGAGGCGTTTCCCTTCGGTCCCGGCTCGCGCTACGTCCTGGCCACCGACAACCACAACTCGGTGGGGGGCATCCGGGAGTACGCCCGCCGGGCGGGCGCCGAGTGCCGTTGCCTGCCCCTGACGGCCGATCTGCGCCTCGACGATCCCGAGGCCCACATGGGCGCGGCGGGCGACGACCCGTCGCTCTTCGCGTATCCGGCCCAGTCCAACTTCTCCGGGGTGAAGCACCCGCCGGAGCTGGTGGCCACGGCCCGGGAGCGGGGCTTCCGGGTGCTGCTCGACACGGCGGCCTTCGCTCCGTGCACGCCGCTCCACGTGGGCGAGACCCGGCCCGACTTCGCCTGCATCTCGTTCTACAAGATGTTCGGCTACCCCACGGGCCTCGGCGCGCTGCTGGCCCGGCGCGAGGCCCTGGCCGAGCTCACCCGGCCGTGGTACGCCGGCGGCACCGTGGACTTCGTGTCCATTCAGAACGAGGTGCACCAGCTCCGGCCCGACGGCGGGGGCTTCGAAGACGGCACCCCCGACTTCCTGGGCATCGCCGCCCTGGAGCCGGGGCTGGACCTGCTGGCCGAGGTGGGCATGCCCCGCCTGGAGCGCCGGGTGCGGGCCCTTTCAGCTCGGCTGCTGGAGGGGCTCGCCGGCCTGCGTCACGGCGACGGCTCGCCGGGGCTCGCCCTCTACGGCCCGGCCGACACCGCGGCCCGGGGCGGCACGATTTCGTTCAACCTGCTCGATCGCGAGGGCCGACCGGTGCCCTACGAACAGGTCGAAGCCGCCGCCCGGGACGCCGGCGTTTCGGTGCGGGGCGGTTGCTTCTGCAACCCCGGGGCCGCCGAGACCGCCTTTGGCATGCCCGCGGCCGAGACCCGCGACTGCCTCCAGCGCCTGGGCCGCGACTTCACCCTCGCTCGGTTCCGAGAGTGCCTCGGACACCGGATCGCCGTGGGGGCCGTCCGGGCTTCGGTGGGCATCGCCACGGTGGAAGACGACGTGGACCGCCTGCTCACGGTGCTGTCGGCGGTCCTCGAAACGGCGCGCCCCCGGGCAGCCCTGGGCGACTGACGGCTTCCGCGTGATGGCCTTCCTCCGCGACCTGCGGGTGCTCTACCTGCGGGAGCTCCGCTCCGCCCTGCGCGAGCGTTCCATCGTGGTGAACGGGATCCTGATCCCCATCTTCCTCTACCCGTTCCTGCTGTGGGCCATGTTCACGGCCATGACCTTCGTGGAGGGTCAGGCCGAGGGCTTCGTGTCGCGGGTGGTGGTGCCCGACGCCGGGCCCCTCCCGGCGCTGGTGACGGCGCTGGAGTCCCGCTCCGACGTGCGTCTGGACGACGCCGACGTGGCGCCCGACTCCCTCGACGCCCGCCTGGCCCGGGGCGATCTCGACGCCGTGGTGCGCTTCGAGAGCGATGCCGGGGGACTCCTGGCCGACAACCCCACGGTGCGCATCGCCTACGACCGGGCCGAATCCCGGAGCCGCCGCGCCGCCGAGCGCATCGAGGCCGTGGTGGACTCGCTCCGGGCCCGACGCCTCATGGCCGAAGCCACGGGGCTCGGCCTCGACACGGTGGGACTCCGGGTCTTCGCCCTGGACACGGAAAACGTGGCCACCAATCGGGAGGCGGGCCGCCTGATCCTGGCCCTCATGGTGCCCCTCTTCCTCACCCTCATGGTGGCCCTGGGCTGCTTCATCCCGGCGGTGGACACCACGGCGGGCGAGCGGGAGCGCTCGACCTGGGAGACCCTCTGGACCACGGGCGTATCCCGGGGGAGCGTGGTGCTGGCCAAGTACCTCCTGGTGGCCACCATGGGCGTGGTGGCGGGCATGCTCAACGTCCTGGCCATCTCGGTGGCGCTGGGGTGCATCATCGCGCCCCTGGCCGGCGACCGGGCGGCCGATCTGGCCCTGGGACTGCCCCTCCAGGCCGTGCCCGTCATGCTGGCGGTCTCGGTGCTCCTGGCCCTGCTGTTCGCCGCCCTCATGATGGTGCTGGCCGCTTTCGCCCGGACCTTCAAGGAGGGCCAGGCCATGGTGACGCCGGCCTACTACCTGGCCCTGGCGCCCCTGCTCCTCAGCGGCTCGCCCGATCGGGGCCTGACCCCGGCCCTCTCCCTGGTGCCCGTGGCCAATGTGACCCTGGGCCTCAAGGACGCCATCCTGGGTCGGGGCGATACCGGGCTTCTCCTCACCGCCTTCGCCGTGAACGCCGCGCTGGTGGTGGTGTGCCTGGCCCTGGCCCGGTCCCTCGTCGTCCGGGAGGAAGTGGTGACCGGCGCCTTCGAGGGATCGTTCTGGAGCTGGCTCCGGAGCCGCCGCCGGACGTCGCCCTCGACGCCGAATCCATGACCCGGTCTCTCCTCGACTCCCGGCCCCCGTGCCCCCCGCCCTGGCCGCCCACCCCATGACGCCGTCCCCCATGGATCCCTCCCGCGCATCCGCCCCCGCGGCGCCCCTCGAGTCCGACGCCCCCCTCACCGTGGAGGTGCGGGGCCTGACCAAGTCGTTCCTGGAGGAAGGACGGGGCGAGGTGCGGGCCGTGGACGGCATCGACTTCACCTGCCGGGCCGGCGAGGTGTTCGGGTTGCTGGGGGCCAACGGCGCCGGCAAGACCACGACCCTGCGCATGCTCTCCACCGTACTGCGCCCCACGGCGGGGACGGCCCGGGTGCTGGGGCACGACGCCGAAACCGACGGCGAGGCCGTGCGGCGGTCCCTCGGGTTCCACAGCGCTTCCACCGCCCTCTACCCCCGCCTCACGGCCGGGGAGACCCTGGACTTCTTCGCCCGGGTCAACCGCCTCGACCCGTCGAAGGTGAAGCCCCGGGTCGACGCCCTCATCGAACGGTTCGGCATCGGCGAATACGCCGACGCCCGGGTCGAGAAGCTCTCCAGCGGCATGAAGCAGAAGGTGGCCATCGCCCGCACCCTGGCCCACGATCCGCCGGTGCTCATCTTCGACGAGCCCACGGTGGGCCTGGACGTGCTCAACGCCATCGCCCTGCTGGAGGTGGTGGAGGAACTCCGGGCCGAGGGCCGCACCGTGATCTATTCGTCCCACATCATGAGCGAGGCCGAGCGGCTCTGCGACCGCATCGCCGTGCTTCATCGGGGGCGGATCCTGGCCATGGGGACCCTGGACGAACTCCGGGACGCCACGGGGCTGCACTACCTGCAGGACATCTTCGTGCACTACGTGAAGGCCGCCGAGGCGTGATCCGGTGAACACCCTCGGCACCCTCGTGCGCTACGAGCTGCTCCAGCTCGTGCGGGACACCCGGACGATCCTCCTGGCGGTGGTGCTGCCGGCGGTGCTCCTGCCCGGGATCCTGGTCATCGGCAACCTCACCACCGAAGCCGACGAGGAGCGGGTACGAGACACCTCCATCGGCGTGGCCTTCCTGGGATCGGACTCGGGATGGGCGCGCTCGCTGGTGGAACGGGCCGGGACCGTGCCCGACAGCCTGGTGGGCGATCCCCTGAGCATGACGTTCCACGAGGGACCCGCCGCCGACTCCCTCATCGGCGCCGACGGCCTCCAGCTCCTGGTGCGGGCCGAGGGCCCAGACGATCGGGGACTGCCGAGTCTCGAAGTGCGCTACCGGGCCTCGTCCGACCTCTCGCGCTCCGCCGCCGACCGCCTTTCGGCCCGCCTGGAGCGGGTGCGGGTGGCGCTGCGGGATTCCCTCTACGCCGCCGGGGGACTCCCGGTGGATCCCGCCGCCGTGCTCCCCGTGCGCACCACCAACGTGGCGGCGGCGGGCCGGGAAGCCGGGGCGCTCCTGGGCACCTTCCTGCTCCCCCTCCTGGTGGCCATGATGCTCACCGGAGGATCGCTGGTGGCTGCCGACACCCTGTCCGGCGAGAAGGAGCGGGGCACCCTGGAGACCCTCCTCACCACCGCCGTGTCGCGCAACGAGGTGGTGGCCGCCAAGGGGCTCGCCATCGCCCTGGTGGCCCTGGTCATGACCGTGCTGAACGTGGCCAACCTGGGCGTCTGGGTGGGCTTCGGCCTCATGGAGATCCCGGCGGCGCTGGACGTCTCCCTGACCCCCGGGGGGCTCGGGGCCCTCTTCCTGCTGCTGTTGCCGGTGGTGGCCCTGTTGTCGGCGGTGCTGCTCCTCGTGTCGGGGTGGGCCAAGACCTACCGGGAATACCAGCTCTGGTTCGCGCCGGTCTTCCTGCTCATGCTCCTGCCCTCGGCCGCCGCCGCGCTCCCCGGGCTGGAGCTGCGCTCGGCGGTGGTGCTGCTGCCCGTGGCCAACGTGGCCCTGGCCATGCGCGACGTGCTGGCGGGGCGGGGCGATCTGCTGTTCGGTGCCCTGGCCTTCGTGGTGACCTCGGGGGCCGCCGTTTGGGCCTCGTCGGCAGCGCGCTCGACCCTGTCGACGGAGCGCATGCTGGCCGATTCAGCGGCGGACCGGGCCGAGTTCCTGGGCGGGCCGGCCCTCTTCCCGTACCGGGTGCTCCGGTGGTTCGGCCTCATGTGGGTGGTGCTGCTGGGCCTGTCCCTGGCCTTCGGCGAGCGGCTGGGCATCCGGGGGCAGGTCCTGGTGAACCTCCTGGGCCTCTTCCTGGGCGCCTCGGTCCTCATGCTCCGGCGCTACCGCCTGCCCGTGCGGGAGGCCCTGGCGCTCCGACCCGTGCACCCCCTGGTGTGGCCCGCCGTGCTTGTGGGCGCCCCGTCGGGGTTCGTGGTGGGCATCGGCCTCGCCGAGATCACCGGCGTGTTCCTCCCGGTGCCGCCCCAGGTGCTGGAAGCCTTCGGCCAGTTCCTGTTGCCCGAGGGCATGGGACTCGTCCAGCTCGTGCTGCTGCTGGCCGTGCTCCCCGGCATCACCGAGGAGATCGCCTTCCGGGGACTCCTGCTCCACGGCCTGCGCAGGCGGCTGAAGCCCTGGGCGCTCTGCCTGGTGGTGGGCGGCATCTTCGGCCTCTTCCACGTGAGCCTCTTCCGGATCCTGCCCACGGCCTACCTGGGCACCATGCTGGCTCTGGTGACGATCCTCACCGGATCGCTCTTCCCGGCCATGCTCTGGCACGCCCTGAACAACGCCGTGGCCCTCCTCCCCGTAGCCGCCGGCTGGGTCGCCCCCGACATGGCGCTCCCCCCCTGGGCCTGGCCCCTGGCCGCCCTGGGCCTGGCCGCCTCCTTCTGGACGCTGCGGCGCGTGGGCGCCGGCTACCCCGGCGTCACCCGGCCGGAGGGGGGCGGGTAGGGCTTCTTGCGCCGGATCGGTGGTCGGTGAACTGTCGGGTATGCCGTTCCAACCACGACCTCACCGGCCGTTCGTTCTGGCCGTCGCTTTCGCGGCGCACGCCTGTGGTGGTGACGCACCCGCCGACGGGGCTCCGGTCACCCGCGTCGACAGCGCCGGCATCGAGATCGTCACGACCCGGATCGATGCCTCGGCGCCCACCTGCGCGCTGCAGGGTGAGCCGGTGCGGATCGGGTCGGTGGACGGCGACGATGGGACCGCCCTGGATGGGGTGTTCGGCGCTCTACGTCTCCCGGACGGCCGCATCGCCGTGGGGGTGGACGGAGGTGAGATCGGCGTCACCCTGTTTTCGCCCGAGGGCGAGTGGCTTCTGCACATGGGCCGGCGCGGCCAGGGACCCGGAGAACTGAAGGACCTGTGGAGCCTCTGGCTGCGGGCTCCCGACACACTGATCGTCCTCGATCTTCGGCCCGCCCGGTTCCACCTCTTCCACGCCGACGGATCCTGGGTGCGGACGGCCACCCTCGATCCGGTCGTCTTCGAACGCCCGGAATTCGCCTTCCCCCTCTCCGCCGGCGCGGGCTACCTCGCGGCGACCCAGCCCGACGGGTTTCCGGCTCCGCCCGATCCGGCGGACCGGACCGCCGACGTTGCACGACATGACGAATCGGGCACGGCCGTGGGCACGGCCGGTTCCTTCTGGGTGCACCGGATCGTTTGGCTCGACCCTGAGATGGGGCTGTCCGGTCCACCGCTCTTCGGGGGGTGGGCCGCCATGGTCCCCGTGGCGGGCGACGGGTTCGTCTACGGGCCCGCCCGGGAGCCCCAGGTGGAATCGCACGCTGCCGATGGCGCGCTCCGGCGCATCATCCGCTGGGAAGCGCGAGACCGCGCGGTCCGTCCCGCTGACGTCGACGCCTACGGAGCCGAGTTGCGGCGGCGGCTCGCGGACCGGGGTCTGGAGTCTGCCCGGATCGAAGAGGCCCTCCGCCGTGAAACCGGTGACCACCGACCGGTGGCCGAGCAGTTCCCCGGCCACGGTCGGATGCTGGCGACGCCCGGCGGCCGTCTCTGGGTCGAGGACTACCGCCGGCCTCTCGACGAAGGACCGTCGCCGTGGTTCGTCTTCGAGTCGGACGGCACGGTCGTCTGCCGCGTGAACGTGCCCGAAGGGTGGATTCCGCGCTCCGTGGACGCCGACCACCTCGTGGCGACCTACCGGGACGATCTCGACGTCGAGTACGTGGTCGTCCAGCCGGTCGCCCCACCGGAGACCGGGCCATGAAGCTCACCCTCGAGCACGATCCGGAGTCGATCCAGCGCTACGCCCACATCAAGCCGCCTCGTGGGCTGGGCGTGCAGCGATGCCACATTCCGTGCCCGGGGGTGGGCCGGCAGTGCACCCTGGAGTCGGGCCATCGGGGACCCCACGTGGCCCACGACTGGCGGGGTCGTGTGACCGCCGTCTGGGAGGGAGGGCGGGCCGTTCAGGGCAGCGCCGATGCCCGGAAGCGGGTCGCCGAGGCCGCCACCCGGCGGGACGACCCCGGAGCGGACTCGCCCTCGGCCCTCACGCTTCTCGGTCGGTCCCTCGCCCGTCGCTTCTCGTCGGTGGAAGACGTGGTCATGCTGATCCTCTTCCTGGCATTCCTGGGATTCGCCGTGGACTGGTTCCTGCGCATGCTGGGCTGACGGCTACCAGCCGCCCCCGCCTCCACCACCACCGCCTCCGCCCGAAGACCCACCGCCGGAGAACGAGCTTCCGCCGCTGCTCCCGCTGCTGGGAGGCGGGCTGGAGGCCGACGACAGGGAACTCGAAAACGACTTCCCCAACGATCCGGCCAGCCCCGCGAACCCGGCCGCGGCGCCTCCCGAGTACCAGGCCATGCTCGAGCCGACGCCGGTGGTAACCCCGCGCGTCGTCCCGCCCTCGGGGCGGGGCGTGGTGGCGTCTTCGAAGGTCTCGGCCCAGCGGTTCTCCACACCCAGGGCGATGGCGTAGGGCAGGTACTTCTCGAAGAGCTCGGGGGTGCGCTCCGGCGGCATCATGCGGTCGAGCCGATCGGCGTCGGTGGCGGTGAGGAACCGCTCGAACCCCTCGATTTCGTCGAGCACCCCCCGCCCCTTCCGGGTGGGTCGCTCCAGCAGGTGGTAGAAGCCCACGTTCACCAGCCCCAGGAGGGCCGCCGCCAGAGCCATGGCCCGGGGCACCATGAACAACAGGATTCCGGCCACCACGAGCCAGGCGACGACGAAGGGGGTGGCGAAGAGGGTCATGGAGCCCGCCCCCGCCCACGATCCCAGGCCCTTGCCGCTCAACGCCTCGCGCCACGCGTAGACGACCCGCACCAACAGGGTGCCGGTGCCGATGGTCCACATGGAGAGCCAGAACATGAGGAACCACGCCGGGAGGGGGACTCCGTACGGGTCCCGCACCGCGATGACGATGAGCCCGAGTACGCTGGCCACCAGCCCCGCCGCGAACCACTTCCGATTCAGGACGAAGTAGTCCCTCTCCAGGGCGTTCTTCAGCCCCGACTTCAAGGTGCTCATGGCCGAGCGGAGCTTGCTCGACCGGCTGTCGGAGATGGTGAGGGTCTTCCGGGATTTCAACAGCGCGTCGAAGAGCCGCTTCTCTTCGGGAGCCAGGGCGTCGGGCGGACCGTCGTCGGTCCGGCGCAGCGTCCAGACGTCGTCCTTCTGGCGGATGGTCAGGGCGCCCTTCACCGCCAGGCTCACCAGGGTGGCCGACAGCAGCCGGGAGTCCCACGACCGCTCCTTCAGGTATCCCACCGCTGCGGGCGAGTACCCCCGGGGCGGCTCGTAGCGCACCACGACCGAGGCCTTGGGCGGATCGCGGCCCACGAGGAGCCACATCACAAGATAGAGCGCCACCACCAGCGCCACGATGAGGGCGGCTTCGATGTAGCCGCCCCAATCCAGGGCGAACCACTCGGCCCGGGTCTCGGCCGACGGCGGGGCCACCACCCCCTTGGGAAACACGACCCGAACGGTGAGCCCTTCCCGGGGCCCCAGCCGAGCCGCGGTGCGAAACAGAGCCTCGTCGGATCCGTCGTCGAAGCTCGCCGTCGCAGCCGACTCGGTGTCCCCTTCGGCCCCCGTCCAGGCCTCGAGGCGCACCGCCGTGCCGTCGACATCGCCGGGGAACCGGACCCGAGCCGACGCCTCCAGGATCGGGAAGTCCCACCCGGTGCCCGTGACGTTCCAGTACAGGGCGTCGGCCGAGTCGCCGAACTCCGTCCAGCGGGCCGTCTCGTACCGGATCGTGTAGGCGTGGACGCCGTCGTCGAGGAACACGCCCGCATCGCCGATCCGGATCCGCACGCCGCCACGCCCCCACTCGCCGCCGATGGTCTCCAGCGCCCACGGCTCCGACGACCCGTCGCGCAGCACCTGGGTCACCTCGAACGGCGCCTCGATCTGCCCCAGGCCCAGGAACCGGGGGAAGGTCGTGGGGAAGTCCCGGAAGATGCCGCGCCGGATCTGCTGTCCTGCCGAGCGCACCGTGATCTGCTCGGTGACCGTCATGCGGTTGCCGTCGTGCACGTCGAGGATCACGTCGAACGACAGGATCTCCTCGGGTCCCTGACCCCGAATCGGGACCACGGAGACGAACAACGCCACGGCGAGGACGCCGAAGGAACGGAGGGTCATGACGCGGAGGGTGAAGGGAGGGGGCGGGCGGGCGACGGCTGTCCCCAAGGTGCGGCGCCGAGCCGGCCCGCGCACGAGGCAGCCCACGACTCGTCCGCCGCCCCGGTGGCCTTCCCTCGCCACCCTGCCGATACTCGCCTGCATGAACCTCTCCGTTCGATCCCTGGTTGCCGGCCTGGCCATGGCCGCCTGCGTGCCTGCCGGCCTTCGGGCCCAGGCCGGCCCCTCCGACGACGTCCTGGACGAGATCCGGTCGCTGGCGGTCCGGGTCGACGTCGTAGGCGGAGCCGCCGCTGGACTCCGAGCCCCACTCGAGTCGCTCCTGACCGGTGAACTCCAGCGCGCCGGCATCCTCCGGGACCTCCCCTCGCCGAGGGAGGGGGACTGCTGTGTGCTGCGCCTGGACCTCCGGATCGTGGAGGGATCGTCGCGGGTGCCCGACTGGGGCGGCATCTCCGCCTATTCCGCACGGCTCGAACTGGGCCAGCCCGACCGCCTGGGCCGCCTGGACACGTGGGTGGTCCTCTGGACCGGCCGCACACTGGGCGACGTCGTCGACCCCAGAGACCTCCAGGACCAGCTCCGCTTCGCCACCCGCGAACTCGCCATCGAGTTCATCGACCGCTACCTGCAGCGGTTCCCGATCCGGTAGGGCGCATCGAGACGTCCTCATAGCTCGTCCAGGGGATTCCGGATCCGCGCCAGATGGGCGTTGGATACGTGGGTGTAGATCTCGGTGGTGCGGGTTGTGGAATGCCCGAGGAGCTTCTGGATGTACCGGATGTCGGTGCCGGACTCCAGGAGGTGGGTCGCGAACGTGTGCCGGAGCACGTGGGGCGTGAGGCGCTTGCCCAGGTCCGCTCGGAGTCCGATCCGGGCTACCGTCTTTTGCACGCTCCGGGTCGTCACGTGCCGACCCTCGCGGCCTCCGGGAAACAGCCAGACGTCCCGGGCGGTCCGGAATCGCAGGTGGTCGTTGATGGCTGCCTGGCAGCGGTCCGAGAGCAGGGTATACCGGTCCTTGGCCCCCTTTCCGGCCCTTACGCGCAGCATGCCCCGGTCACCGTCGAGATCTTCCACGCGCACACGAACGACCTCGCTCACCCGAAGCCCGGTGGAGTAGAGCATCATGACGAGGGCTCGCTGATGCGGTGAAGCCGCCGCGTCGACCACCCGACGCATCTCGTCACGGCTGAGGACCACCGGCAGCTTCCGCGCCCGACGCGGTTGAGGAACCGCCTCGACCACCAGGGGCCGCCGCAGCACGTGGATGAACAGCATGCGGAGCGCGCTCAGCGCCTGGGCGTGGTACGAGCGAGACAGCTTCCGCTCGTCGGCGAGCTCGACCAGGTACGCTCTCACATCGGCCTCGGTCGTGGCGTCTGGGGCGCGTCCGAACCACCGGGCGAATCCCTTCAGGTGGTTGCGGTAGACCTTCCGGGTACGGGGCGAGAACGCGCGAAGCGACATGATCCGCTCGGCCGCCTCAAGGGTGTCCGGCCAGTGGTCCGGGAGTTGTTCGGTGTGTCGCTCCTGTGGCCGAGGTTCGCGGGCCGGCGCGCTCCGCCGGGACGGCACCCGTAGGCCCGGATGACGCTCACGGATGGAATCCACCACCGATGGACTCCGGGGCACGCGCCAAAGCCGATTCCCTGGGTCCCACCGGGCACCCGGCAGCCGTTTGATCCAACGGAGCTCCTGCTCACTCCAGCGCACCAGCCGAAGAAGCAGGGTGCCGTCGGGTGCCTGTGCGATGAGAAGGGGAGGGGACATGATCCGCGTCGGGCTCGAGGAGGGACCGACGAAGGATGGAGGCGCAGACGGGGCGAAGGCATGGCGCGTCGGGACGAATCCATTCCACCTGCTCCGCGCCAACCTCCCCGATGCGGCGCCCTTTCCGCACCCCACAGCCGCCATCCCACTGGCACCCGCGCCCACCCGCGCGTATCGTGTGACCCGGTCCTGGTTCGGAAGGATCGGTTCCGTGGGGACTTTGCCGAGTGAGCCGCACGGCCCGCGGGCGGAAATCCCCCGCACCGCTCTTCCGAACCGTTCCGACCACTAAACGTCAGTTATCCGAGATGGCCGTGAGGGTTTCGCCTACCTGTGCGTTTGGGGTGTCTTCTCAGAGGAGATAGCGGGCGTGAGCAGGCTGATGAGAAGTGAGAGTGGAGACGAGGGGCGCGCCCTGGAGGTCG
>JAUIEJ010000023.1 GCA_030428885.1 Gemmatimonadota bacterium
GGGCCTTCGTAGGCTCGCACGAGGGGTTCGTAGAAACGGGGATCTCCGGCGCGACATTTCCGGATCAACTCCTTCTCGACCTCCGGTTGCAACTCGACTCCCTTCCTGGGTTCGACGTGGATACGCGGTCGGCGGGGATTCCCTTCAATCGCCCATGGACTCCTCCAGGATCTCCAGTGCCCGGTCGATCTCGGACTCGGTGTTGTAGTAGTGGGGAGACAGGCGCAGGGCCCCTTCCACGCCGGCGTCGTCGAAGTCCAGAACGGCGGCGGCCCGGTCCAGCGACGAGGTGTTGACCCCCCGACTCCGGAGCCGCTCCATCAGGAGGGGGGCCGTCACCCCGGCCACGTGGGCCGTGACGATGGCGCAGAGTCGGGGCCCCCGGTCCAGGACCGTCACCCCGGGAATGGCCGCGAGACCGTCTCGGAGTCGGGTGGCGAGGGCGGCGGCCCGGGCTCCGCCGGTGTCCACGCCCACCTCCCGGGCGTAGCGGGCGGCCCCCCCCCAAGCCCAACACGAGGCTCCATGCGAACTCCCACGTCTCGAAGCGCCGGGCGTCGGGGGCGGGCTGGTAGAGGTCGGCGTCGATCCAGTCGGCGCCCCGGAGGTCGGGAAGCAGCGGCTCGAGGCCGGCGTCCAGGGCACGGTCCGACACCCAGAGGAGGCCGGCCCCCCGGGGGCCCCGGAGGAACTTCCGGGCGGTGGCCGTGAGGAAGTCGCACCCCAGGGCCTGGGGATCCAGGTCCAGTTGGCCCAGGGACTGGCAGGCGTCCAGGAGGAACCAGGTGTCGTGCTCCCGGCAGATGCGGCCCACGCCCGCCACGTCCTGGACCATTCCCGAATTGGTGGGCACGTGGGTGGCGGCCACCAGGCGGGGGCGGCGGCGATGCACCAGGCCCCGGAAGGCCTCCAGATCGAGGGTGCCGTCGGGGCCGTCCGGCGCCCGGACCACCTCGATGCCCAGGCGGCGGGCGAGGCTCAGATACTGGATCTGATTCGATACGTAGTCGTGCCGGGTCGTGAGGATCACGTCCCCGGACCGAAAGGGCACGGACGACAGCGCCGCCTGGAACGACGCGGTGGCGTGCTCGGTGACGGCGATCCGGTGGGGTTCGGTGTGGAGGAGGGCCGCCACCTCGGCGTAGGCGTCCATCACCGCGGCCTCGACCTGCGCTCGGGCCTCGTACCCGCCGATACTCGTTTCCAGGGCGAGGTGGGTCCGAATCGCCTCCACCACGGGGGTCGGCATGAGGGCCGCCCCGGCGTTGTTCAGGTGGATCCGATGAGCGGTGCCCGGCGTCTCGTCCCGCAGTCGCTGGAGGTCCAGGGCCCGGGTCACGGGGTGCCTCCACATCGTAACAGCGTAAACAAATCCCTATCGCGCAGTCCGACGGGCATTAAATTGTAGATACGTAACAGAATCATATCGCTTCCGTAACACGGAATGTCGGCATGACGTAACGGGCTCCGGGCCCCGGGAAGAAAGGAGGTTGCCATGCTCCGCCAAGCCATCCTCACCCTGACGGGTGTCGCGCTGGTATCGGGCTGTGCCACGTATGCTCCTGGTCTTCCGGAGGCCGAGCGATCGCCTTCCGCGGTCCGTTGGGTGGAGGGTCCCACGCCCGACGTCCGCACCCTGCTCCTCAGCCCCATCCACGTGGGTGTCGTCGACGGCGCCGGCCACCGGCCGGCGCAACTCGACGTGGGTGCGTTCTTCGCGCGCTTCCAGAGCGCCGGCGGGCCCATGGACCAACTGGCCCTCATGATCGAGGTCCAGGGCCAGGACGTGCCCGGGCTGCTCCGGACCAGCCGCCAGTTGATCCTGGAGGTGGACGGAGAGCTGTTCGCCGGTGAACCCGGCATCTCGGACAACAGCTTCCGGGTGGATCTCGTGGACGACGAGCCCCGGGCCACGGTGGTGATTCCCGTGGGCCCGGAGCTGCTGGCTCGTCTCGCCGATGCCGAGATCGTGCGCGGCCGGCTGGGGCTGTGGGCCGCCTTCACCCTGCCCCCCGACTGCCGCGCCCGCTTCCGGGAGCTCCTCCAGGCGCTGCCCGAAGGGGCCTCCAGCACGACGCTGCGTTCGTCGCGGCTCCGGCGGGTGACCGAGACCGACTGACGGCGGCGGAAGCCCAGGTCAGCGGGTTCCGGATTCGCTGGTGACCGGGCCCGCGGCCTTGGCCGCCCGCACCATCTCCCGGACGTCGGCCAGAAGCTGCTTGGCGTCGTACACGATGCCGTCCTTCACCGTGTAGCTGATCCCTCCGACCCGCTCCACTTCGCCGGTGTCGTCGTTCAGCTTCACGGCCCCCGTGCCGTAGAGCACCTTGAGGTTCTCCAGGGGGTTCTCCTCCACCAGCACCAGGTCGGCCTTCATGCCGGGGCGGAGGATCCCGAACTCCAACTGGTCTTCGAGACCCTTGGGCTTGTGGAGTTGGAGGGCGCCGTGATACGTGGCCGCCCGGATGACCTCCACCGGGTGGAAGCCCGCCTCCCGGAGAAGCTCGAACTCCCGGATGTAGTCGAAGCCGTACAGCTTGTAGATGAAGCCCGAGTCCGAGCCCGTGGTGACGATGCCCCCGGCGTTCTTGTAGTCGTTCAGGAAGCGCATCCACTTCTGGTAGAACCGATTCCAGTGGAATTCGTCTTCCGACGTCCAGTAGAACCAGTACGATCCGTGGGCCTCCCGGGACGGCTGGTAGAAGTCCCACTGGCTCGGAAGGGTGTACTCGTCATGCCACTCGGCTTCCCGGGCCCGCATGACGTCCCGGCTCGCCTCGTAGATGGTCATGGTGGGGTCGAGGCCGAAATCCAGTTCCAGGAAACGATCGATGAGGGCGTTCCAGGCCTCCGATCCCGGCTCGGCACTCTGTTCCCAGAGGCGACCCACCTGACCGAACCGGTGCTGCTCGTTGTTGTAGTTGTAGTCCAGGGGCCAGTCCTGGATGCTGTAGTCGGTGAGCAGCGACTCGAACAGCCCGTAGTAGTGGGTCATCATGTCGAGACCCGCCTCGGCGGCGTCCAGGGCCGTGAGCCGGGCGAGGTGGGTCTGTCCCAGGTGGGCCACCGTGCCCAGTCCGTGCTGGGCCGCCTCGTCCACCAGGGCGGCGAAGACGGGCGGATCCATGTTGGGACCCGACAGCTTGAGCCCGTCGACCCGGGCGCCGTCCACTTCGTACTCGGCGATGAAGCGCACCCAGGCTCGGGCCTGCTCGGGCGTGTCGACGGGCCCGCCGTCCCATACCTCACCCGGGCGCACGTAGGTGAACATGCGGGGCGCCACGATCTCGTTGCGCTCCGACAGGGCCTTCTCCTGCAGCGACCACGTGGCCGACCCGTGGCCCACGCCCCGGGAGGTGGTGATGCCGTGGGCCAGCCAGAGCTTGTAGGTGTACTCGGCCTGCGGCGCCTTGCCGGCGCCGCCGGTGTGGGCGTGCATGTCCACGAACCCGGGAAGCACCCAGCGTCCCTCCCAGTCGATGACCCGCTCTCCCCCCTCGGGGCGGCGTCGTTCGTTGATGGGCACCCCCGGGTAGCCCACCGAACGGATCTCCACGATGCGGTCGTCTTCGATGACGATGTCCACGGGACCCTGGGGCGGAGCGCCGGTCCCGTCGAGGATCGTGGCGCCCCGAATGACCAGCCGATCGTACGGGCCGCCTCCCTCGTCGGCGCCCCGGCGGGTCGTCTCCTCCATCTGGGCCCCCGCGGGAAGGGCGAGGGCGAGGAGGGCGGCGACGCCCAGGGCGAGGGAACTACGACGGGAGCGATTCATGGGATTGCCTCGTGGACCGGGGTGCCGCCGAGCCCGACGAGTCTTGGGCCCGGCCCGGGGGAAGGGGTGCCGGTGGATATAGATGGGGCCGCGGGCCCTGCGCAACGCCGGGGGCGCCCGGGGCTCGCCCTCCCGCGCGGGGAGTGTACGGCCTCCGGAGGATTCGCCACCTTTCGAGTTCCCGTAATCTCCCGTTCTCCCGCGAGCGCCTGTGGCCGAACGCACGTCCGACGCCAAGGTTCCCCCGGCGGATGCTCCGTCGGAGGCCGCCGCCCGGGAGGCCCGCCGACTGCGGGAGGCGCTCCACCGCCACGCCTACCTCTACTATGCCGAGGCGCGGCCCGAGATCTCGGACGCCGAGTACGACCGCCTCTTCGCCCGGCTGCAGGCGTTGGAAGAGGCCGACCCCGCGCTGCGCACGCCCGACTCCCCGACCCAGCGAGTGGGAGCCGAGCCCCAGGACGCCTTCGAGACGGTCCGCCACGTGGCCCCCATGCTCTCCCTGGACTCCAGCCAGGAGGAAGAGGCGGTGCGGCGGTTCGACGAGCGGCTGCGCAAGGCCCTGGAGCACCCTCCCGAGTACCTCCTGGAACCCAAGCTCGACGGGGCGTCCATCGAGTTGGTCTACGAGGACGGGGTGCTGATCCGGGCCGTGACCCGGGGCAACGGGCAGCGGGGGGAGGACGTCACGGAGAACATCCGCACCATCGCCTCCGTGCCTCTGCGCCTGCGGGACGCCCGGCCGTCGCCGCGCCGGCTCGCGGTGCGTGGCGAGGTCATGATGACGGTGAGCGCCTTCGAACGGTTCAACGAGCGGCTCCTGGAGAGCGACCAGGAGCCCTACGCCTCGCCCCGGAACTCCGCGGCCGGGGCCATCCGGCAGTTGGACTCCCGTCTCACGGCGGAGCGGGAACTGGTCTGCTTCGCCTACGACGTGCTCCTGGTGGAAGGCGACCGGTTCCGCCGCGACCGCGACGCCTTCGAAGCCCTGGGCGAGTGGGGGTTCCTGCGCCCCGAACGGGTGGAGGTGGTGGACTCGGTGGACGCCATCGTGGCCTATCACGGTCGCACTGCCGAGGAGCGCGACGACCTGGACTACGAGATCGACGGGGTCGTGATCAAGCTGGACGATCTGGACGCCCGGGCCGATCTGGGGGCCACCTCCCATCATCCCCGGTGGGCCATGGCGTTCAAGTTCGAACCCCGGAAGGAGGTGACCCGGGTCGAACGCATCGCCATCTCCGTGGGGCGGACGGGGATCCTCACCCCCGTGGCCCTGCTCCTGCCCGTCCAGGTCGGCGGCGTGACCATCTCCCGGGCGTCGCTCCACAATCGGGAGGAGGTGGCCCGAAAGGACGTGCGGGAGGGCGACCGGGTCCGGATCCAGCGGGCCGGCGACGTGATTCCCCAGGTGGTGGAGCGCATCGAGGAGCCGGACCGGGAGCGCGCCGCTCCGTTCCGGATGCCGGACACCTGCCCGGCCTGCGGCACCCCGGTGGTGGAAGACGGGCCCCGCACCGTCTGCCCCAATCGGTTCGGATGCCCGGCGCAACTGAAGGGGCGCCTCGTCCACTTCGGGTCCCGGAACGCCCTGGACATCGAGGGGCTGGGCGAGGAGACGGCGGCCCTCCTGGTGGATCGGGGACTGGTGCGCGAACTGGCCGACCTCTTCGATCTGGTGCCGGAGCAGTTGGTGGATCTCCCGGGGTTCGCCGAGAAGTCGGCGACGAACCTGGTGGCGGGGATCCGGCGCCGGACGTCGGTGGAACT
>JAUIEJ010000012.1 GCA_030428885.1 Gemmatimonadota bacterium
CACATCGGTGATTTCCGCGTCGATCCCGAAGTGTTTGACCAGCGTGGAATACCAGGTGAAATAGGCGTCCGCCGTGCGCGCGTGGTGGGTCGAGGTGCGCAGGGTGCACAGGAACTTCTCACCATCCCAGATCGAGAAAACGGTGTTCGTGTTGCCGCAGTCAATGGCCAGAAGCATATGCGCCCCTTTCAGAAATAGACGTCTGCCGCCGGCATGCTGACGCGGCCCTTGGCGGTGTTTCCTTGTCTGTATTTCTTCCGCTTTACGTTCAAGGAGATGCTCTTTGTCGCTTGGGTGGGTTTGCGTGGGGCTGTGCCCATCGTGCTGGCCATTTTCCCGGTGCCGGACGGCGACTCCCTGGCGACAGCCGGTGCCAATGCGCTGTCCGCGTTGGCCGAGGCCCGGGCACGGGGTCGTCGGCTGCTGGAACAGGGCCGCCCGGCCCGGTTCGGCGTGGCCCTGCACATCGGCGACGTGCTGTTCGGCAACATCGGGGTGCCGTCACGGGTGGAGTTCTCGGTGATCGGCCCGTGTGCCAACGAGGTGGCGAGAATCGAGTCGTTGACCAAGCAGCTTGGCCATTCGGCACTCTTGTCGGCACCGCTGGTCGAGGCCCTGTCGACGCCTGCGCCAGGCGGTGCAGGTCGGCGGCCCGGGCTGCCCGGGCTGGAAGACCTCGGCAGCCACGCCGTGGCCGGCGTGGCGCAGCCGATGCATGTCTACGGCGTGGCGGAAGAGCCGTCGCGCTGAGCGGACCACGGCCGGGCGCCGCGGTCCACGATCCGGGGCATCAGCCCTTGCCGACCCCCGCGGCCAGCTCGGCGACGAAGCCGGCCACCGCGTCTGCCAGGCCGTCCTTCGCCTGGTTCTTGTCGTCGAGATGCCCGGCGACCACGTTCACCACCGCCGTGCCTACCACCACCGCGTCGGCGGTGATCTGGATCGGGTTCGAGCCGTCGGCGTTCATGACCCACACGTCGCTCTGTCCGCCCCGGTCGCTCACGAAGACGATGCGCTGGTTGTCCCACGACCACGAGGGGTCGATGTCCATGGCTCCGTTGGTCGTGAGGGCGACCACGCCGCTGCCGTCGGGGTTCATGGCGTAGATGTCGAAGTCGCCGTCCCGGTCGCTCTCGAAGACCACGGGAGGGGTGGGCGCGAGGCAGGTCACGGTGAACCCGGGAGCCGGCGTGACGACGTCCTGGACCACCGTGACGCTCTGGGGGTTGGCCTCGGCCACGCCGCAGTCCGAGGCGATGCCGTCGAGGCGCACCTCCACGTCCGAGCCGGCCGGAAGGGCGTCCACCACGATGGGTGAGAGGGGGTTGATCGGGACGGCCTGGCTCCGGCCATCCACCACCAGCGTGTAGCCGTCGGGATCGAGGGATACGCCCCCGGTGGCGAGGTCCACGCTCACGCTTCCCACCGCGCCGCAGGTGACGTCGAAGACCAGGTCCGTGGGCACGCCCGGGAGGATGGTCACCGTGTGGGGGCTCGCCGGAGAGACCGTGCAGTTCTGCGCCACGTCGTAGAGGGTGACGACGTAGTCCCCCACGGCGAGGAACCCGAAGTCGTACGTCATGCTGTTGGAGAACCCGATGGTCTGGTCGGCGACGTTCACCAGGTAGCCGTCGGGATCGGGGTTGGCGCCGAACGTGCGGGTCGTCACGCTCAACGAGCCCATGGTGCCCGAGCAGTCGAGGTAGAAGGGCACGGTGATGGACTGGCCGAACGCCAGGTCGACCTGGACCGGATTGTCGCCCGCGACCAGGCAGTGGGCCGGGATGCCGCCGAGCTGGACCGTGACGGGCCCCACCCGGATGTCGTCGACGTAGAGGTTGTAGTTCGGCGGTGTGCCCAGGGCGACGTTCTGGTCCGGGCCGGCTACGATGACGGAGTACGTGGAGACACCGGGGTCGCCCTTGGTGTCGTTGAAGACCACGATGCGACCGACGTTGGGGGCGCAGCCCACCTCGAATCGGTACGACAGGGTCGTGCCCACCGGCAACGCGGCCTGGACGGACGCCTGGCCGGTCACGGCCGACCCGGACGGCTGCACGATGCGCGTCACCGAGCAATTCGGCGGCAGATCGGTCACGGTCAGAGTGTAGGTGCCGGGCTGCAGATCCTGAAACCGCACCTGGCCGTTGATGGGCACGCCCCGGGCGTCGCCGCCGAGTTGAACGGTGTACCCCGACAGACTCAGGTCTTCGTCCAGACCCTGGGTCGCCACGTTCACGATGATCTGGGTGGGGTTGGAGCCCGGCTGGGTCGGGCCGGCGAAGCTCTGACCGTCCCGGCTGGGGTCTCCGTCTTCGCACCCCCCCGACAGCCCCGCGCCCAGAAGGACGAGCACGGCGTGGAGCGACCGGCGGCTCCGGCGCCACGAAGGGCCGTGTCGATTCTGACGGTCGATCGATGGGGGCGGGAGGAGAGGCATGTCGGGCCCGCGCGGCGCAGGAGGGGAAAGGAGTCTCCCCTGCCAAGCGACGTCGCGCCCGCCGGCGGCTCACACCGCCGTGTGCTCCGGCCCGTCGATTCAGCCCGGTGGCTCCCGCACCATGACGATGCGGTCGATGCCCGGCCCGAACCCGTCGGGCTCCAGCGTGCGGGCCTCGAAGCCCAGGTGTTCGTAGAAGCCCCGGGTGTGTTGGCTGGTCTGGAGCTCGATGCGGGCCGCGCCCCCCTGGGCATCGATTCCGCCGATGCGGGCCTCGGCCAGGGCCCGGCCCCACCCCCGGCCGTGGAGGTCGTGTCGGAGCATGCCCCAGCACAGATCGGCGGTGACGCCGTCGTCGCGGATCGCCCATCCGCCACACCCCCCGACCCGCCCCCTGGTGTCTTCCAGCACGAGATACGGGCCCGGCAGGTCGTCGAGGAACGCCCCGAACTCGGGCCGCTCGTGGACGCCGAAGTAGGTCGGGACGTTGGAGTCGAAGACGGCGAGGCAGGCCTCCCGGTCGCCCGGTCGGTAGGGGCGAATGGCCCCGGGGGCGTCACCCACCGTCGCCGCCGGGCACGATGTCGTAGAGGACCACCGTGGGGAAGCCCCCGGTCCGCAGTCCCACCGCGGCTCGTCCACCCCGCACCGCCGAGGGTCCCTGAGTCAGTCCGGGGGGCAGGTCCACCGTGGCGATGAGGAGCCCGTCGGGCCCCAGGACGTCCCAGGCCGCACCACCGTCGGTGGTGACCTGAACCCAGGTGCGACCGTCGCCGTCGACGTGAAGCGCCCCGTGCGCCGGTTTGTGCGGGGGCACCCGAGGATCGCGACTCGGGCGGATGCCCTCCATCGCACCCATCAGCTCCTCGAAGGCGGCGAGGGCCGAATCCGCCTCGGTGGAGGGGACTGCCACAGGGGGACGGTCCACGACCATGGTCAGTGTCGTGTCTCCGGTGAACCCCACCCTGTGGATCGCATAGTCGCCCCCGTTGCCCACGACGATGCCGCCGAACGCGTGGGGCGCCCACGCCTGCCGCGGCGCGAAGGGGTCGGACATGGACATCATCATCCGTTCGTCCTGCGACATGGTTATCCGGTACTCGTCCGACTCGGGCGGCAATCGCAGCGTGTCCCGTGCGATGAACGCCGAATCCACCTGCAGGAGGGCCACGTCACCGTCGTCGGCCAGGCCCACGTCGACGATCCGTCCCTCCCGGTCGACCCCGCCCGGCCATGGAAACTCGACGAACGACGCCGGCCGCCGCCCTTCCTTCACCACCTCGCCTGTCGAGGGATCGTAGGCCGTGTACCGGGCGTTGCTCCAGTTGAGGACCCACAGGCGCCCACGCATGTCCAGCGCCATTCCCGCGGGCCTGGAGAGTTCACCCGGCCCCTCTCCCGACCGGCCCAGGGTGCGCAGGAACGCCCCGTCGGGGCCGAAGATCCGCACCTCCTCGGCCTGACCGTCCAGCACGTAGATCGAACTGTCCGCCCCGATTTCGACGGCGACCACCTGGCCGAACACATCGGCCCCCTCCCCGTCGAGGCTGCCGATCCTCACCCGCTCCCGGAGCGTCCAGCGCTCCACGCCGGCATCGGGCGCCGCGGGTTCGGGGTTGTGCACCACCACCCGTCCCCCGGGCAGCGTGTCGATGGTCACGGCCGCCCCGCCCGGGGCCTCGCCGCCGCCGCACGCGGCCAGGAGCCCGGCCACCCCCACGGAGGCGGCGATCCGGCGCAGCGGGGTCTTCACTCGGTCCCCACCAGGGCGTTGAAGAGGAACTTGTAGGTGCCGTGGGTCTGGGCCCGGTGCTGGGTGCGGAAGCCGATCATGACCACCTGCCCGTCGCCGTGGTCGATGGCCAGCAGGGCGGCCCGGTCGGCGATGAGCCCCTCGCCGTCGAGCTGACCGCTCCGGAGCACGTCCCGCGACACGTAGTCGGCCACCCGGTGGTAGGCCTGGCCGTCGCCGGAGCGCTCCACCTCGTACACCTGGTTCGCTCCGAAGAACACCACCAGCGCCTCGTCGGGCATGCCCCAGCCCAGGGGGTGATCGGTGTCGACGTTCACCCGGAGTGTCGACCCGTGGGCCCAGAACTCGGTGGTGGGGACCCCGTCGACGATGTTGCGCACCGGAAGGCCGAATCCGTCGATGACCAGATCGCCGGCCTCGGCGAACGTGACCAACGTGCCCCCGGCCTCCACGAAGGCCTCCAGGGCCTCGATGCCCGCCCGGCCGAACCCGCTCCGGAATTCGTCGGGATAGGCCTCGGGCTGACTCCAGTCCCCCGTCATCCGGGCCAGTCCGTCGTCGGGCAGCACGACCACGTCGAAGCGCTCCCGCAGCCGGCCGCCCAGGATGTCGGCGTCGCGCACCGTTTCGTACGCGAAGCCGAACTGCTCCAGGAGCAGCCGGGTCCACCCCTCGTCCATGTTGCCGCCCCAGTAGCGCTGGAAGAGGCCCACCCGCTCCCGGGTGGCCACGGGCGCGTAGTCGTCGCCGGCATCGACGCCCATGGCCCGGAAGTCCACGCCCGTGCTCGCGGCGATCTCCGCCACCAGGGCGTCGGGGGCGTCGGGGACCCAGAAGTCGCCGGCGGCGTGGGGCCCGTGATCCTGAACGAACCGGTGCACGGTCACTCCGGCGTCCCAGAGCAGGTTCACGGCGTGGAAGGCGTCGTTGGCCGTGCCCACGATGTGGAAGCCCTCGGGGCCCCGTTCCACGAAGCCCCCGTCGGCCACGAGCTGGAATCCGTCGCCCTCCACCACCGTCGAGGACACCTCCACCGGCGTGAGCACGGGATCGACCCGCACGCCCATGAACTCGGCCAACACGTCCCCCGACATGTCGTAGGGGCGAATGGGACTGCCGTCGGGATTGCGGGTGTAGCTGTTCTGAGGGTAGAAGGTGCGCTCCAGGAGCCAGCGGATCACGCCGCGTTTCGGCTGGGCCGTCGTGACGATCCAACTGCCGGCGCCGTACACTCGGCCCTCGTGGGTGAACGCCTCACGGGACTGGCGTATCTCCACGCCCTGGCCCAGGAGCTTGCCCACCATCTTGGCGGCGGTGAGGGGGTCGTGCTGCTCGGCGGGAATCAGGTAGGCCTTCACGTCGCCCTGGAGTCCCCGCTCCACCTGGCGCGACGACTTGAGGTAGGCGTTCCGGAGCACCATCTCCCGGTTCTTCGCCGCGATGTCCAGGGTCTGGAAGGTGGCGATGCGCTGGTTGATCACGATGTCGCGGATCGTCCACCACCCTCCGGGCCACGGGTTGGGGAACGTCGTCTGGGCCTCGTATTCCGGGAGCTGGCGCGACCCCGTGAGCTGCTCGGGATGCACGTAGAGGGGGGTGGCCAACTGGGCGCTGGCCGACTCGGTGAGCATGCCGGCGATGTTGTGGAACGGGGTGATCCAGTGGAAGCCGAAGTGACCCCAACCGCTGTAGACGGCGGCGTTGACGATGCCTTCCCGGGCCTCCTGCTCCAGGCCGTAGGCGATGTGGGCGCCGTACCATGCCATCTCCCGCCAGACCAGGGGGTCCCCCTCGGGGCGGATGGGCTCGGCGTAGGGCGGCACGTACATGCGGGCGCCGTAGGCGCCCATCTGGTGGTGGTCCACGTAGGCCTGGGGCACCCAGTCCCGGAAGAGGATCGTGGCGCCGTACTGCGACTCCACGGTGTTCTGCATGAAGGCGTCGCGGTTGTTGTCGTGCCCGATGTAGGGGTGGTAGAGCTCGGGGAGCTGGGCCGCCTCGAACTCGGTGCCCACCCAGCGGTCGTACCAGTCGGTGACGATGTGGTTGCCGTCGGGATTGAAGGCGGGAATGAGGATCGACACCGTCTCGTCGAGGATCCGGGCCATGGCCTCGTCGTCCCGGGTGGCCATCTCCCACAGCACCTCGGGAGGCGTCTGGGAGCCCGCCACTTCCGTGGAGTGGAGCCCGTAGGACTGCACCACGACGGCCTTCCCTTCGTCGATGGCGGTCTCGATCTGTTCGTCCGAGGCCCCCCGGGGATCCTGGAGGCGCGCGTTCAACGACTGGATACGGTCGAGGTCGGCCAGGTTCTCGGGGGACGACACGAAGACCACCAGAAACGGCCGGCCCTGGGTGGAGGGCCCGACGTTGCGCACGTCGATGCGGTCGCTGGCTTCGCCCAGAAGCTCGTAGTACTCCACCAGCCGATCCCAGCGCACGAGCTGTCGGTCGGCTCCCATGACGTGGCCGAAGAACTCCTCCGGCGACGGGATCACCGCCGGCGCGTCGGTCATCCGCTGGGTCTGGGCGGCGGCCGGCGCGCTCAGCCCGGCGACCAGGGTGAAGAGGAGGGCGAGAGAGCCCGGGACGGGGCGGAGGGACGCGGGCATCGGCGACTCCTGGCGGGCGGAACGGAACGGGGCGGTGTGGGGCCGTCACGGTAGGTGGGCGTCGACGGGGGCGGCAAGGTGGGCTTGACGACCCCCGCCCGTCCCACGACTGTTCCGGTCATCGGAATATTCCACTCATCGGACGAGTGCCCATGGCTCCGGCCTCCGACCCCCGCCTGCCTCTGACGCCCCTGACCATGGCCCTGCTCCTGGCCCTGGCCGAGAACGATCTCCACGGCTACGCCCTCATGCAGGCGGTGGAGCACCAGACCGACGGCGCGCTCACCCCGGGGACGGGGAGTCTCTACGCCGCCCTGGAGCGCCTCATGGCCGACGGGCTCATCGGCGAGGTCCCCCCGGACGAACTCCCCGACGAGGACCGGCGGCGCCGTACCTACCGCATCACCGACGAGGGGAGGGACCTGGCCCGAGCCGAGGCCGAGCGCATGGTGCGGGTGCTCCGGGTGGCCCGGGAACGCCGGCTGGCGCCCGAGGGGCCCACGGTGGTCGAGCCGGGGCGGTGATGCTGCACCGCCTCATGCGCCGCCTGTTCCTTCCGGCGGCGTTCCGGGAGCGCCACGGGGCGGCCATGGAGGCGGTGTGGCGGGAGGCCCTGGCGAGCCGGACGACGCCTGGGGCGCGCCTCCGCCTGTGGATGGCCGAGGCGGCGGACCTGGCCCGGACGGGCCTGCGCTTGCGCCGGGAGCGGCGGCGCCACGGACACGCCTTCGTGGCGAGACGACGAACGACGACGAGGGGAGGGGGAACCATGCAGGGGTGGATCGACGACGGGGTGCACGCGGTCCGGGCGCTGGCCCGGCGACCGACGTTCACGGCCTTCGCCGTGATCACGGTGGCCCTGGGCATCGGGGCGGTGACCGCCATCTATTCGACGCTGGACGCGGTGGTGCTGAACCCCGTGCCGTACGACAACGCCGACCGCATGGTCACCCTCATGCGGCCCATCGGAACCTCCGGGGCCATGCGCTCGCCCGCCTCGGAGCAGGTGGAGGCGTGGGCCGCCATGGACGACGTGTTCGAGGCGGTGGAGCAGTCGGCGCTGAGCACCATGACCCTCACCGGGTCGGGGGAACCGGCGCTGCTGGACGTGGCCCTGGTCCGCCCCAGTTGGCATGCGTTCACGGGACGCCTCCCCTTCCTGGGTCGGGCATTCACCGAGGAGGAGATGAGCGCCGACGCCCGGGTGGTCCTCCTGGGTCACGCCCTGTGGCGGTCGCGGTTCGGCGGAGACCCCGCCGTCGTGGGGCGGACCGTGGATCTCGACGGCGAGGCGTGGGAAGTGGTGGGGGTCATGCCCCGTCGCTCGCCGGTGGTCCACTTCGGGATCCAGGAGGTGGACCTCTGGCGGCCCCTGCCCCCGGGTCCCGTCCAGAGTCCCCCGGTGGGCGTGCTCCGGGAGGGGGTGAGCCTGGAATCCGCGCTGGAGCGTCTCGAGGCGCCGGTGCTGCTCGGCGACGGTACGGAGGCGGTGGGAACGGGGCGGGGGGTCGTGGCCTCCCTGGCCGACCGCATGCGCGACACGGTGACGATCCTCATGGTGGCGGTGGTGGCCCTCCTGCTCATCGCCTGCGTCAACGTCTCCAACCTGCTCCTGGGGCGGGCCGAGGGGCGCCGCCGGGAGACGGCGGTGCGGTCGGCGCTGGGGGGAGGTCGGGGTCGCCTGGCCCGGCAGATGATGACCGAGGGTCTCGCTCTGGGACTCCTGGGGGGCGGGGTCGGCGTGGCCCTGACCCTGGGGGGACTCCGGGTCGTCCACGCCCTCCGGCCGCCCGACCTCACGACCCTGGACGCCGTCTCGGTGAACGGGGGGGTTCTGGTGTTCGCCTTCGGGGTGACCCTGGCGGCGAGTCTCCTCTTCAGTCTGGTGCCCGTGGTGCACGCGTCGCGTCAGGCGGCCGCCGACGCCCTTCGGGCCGGGGCCCGCTCGGTGGGATCCGGCGCGTTGGGGGCCCGCTTCCGGTGGGTCCTGGTGAGCGCCGAGGTGGCCCTCTCCTTCGCGCTCCTTGTGGGGTCGATCCTGGTCCTGGGCTCCCTCCGGGGCCTGCTCCACCAGGATCCGGGATTCGATGCGGGCCGGGTGGCCGTCCTGGAGGTGGACCTGCCCCGGTGGCGCTACGACTCCGTGGACGAGCGGGTGACCGTGCTGGACGACCTCCAGGAGCGGCTCGCGGCGGTGCCGGGGGTGGACGACGTGGCCCGGGGCGTGGGCATGCCCGGCGCAGCCGGCGTGACCTTCGGTACGGTGGAGGTCGCGGGCGCCGAACCGGTGGACGAGACGTTCACCTTCCACGGTCCGCCGGTGGGCCCCGGGTACTTCGAGGCCCTGGGCCAGCCCATGCTCCGGGGGCGGGGCTTCACGGCCGCCGAGATCGCCGACCCCGAGGCGGAGGTGGTGGTGCTGGGCGAGGGGGCGGCCCGGCGGTTCTTCGGCGACGACGCCGAGGTGGTGGGTCGGCGGATCCGCATCGGCGGCGGCGACAGTTGGCAGACGGTGGTGGGCGTGACCGTGGACGTACCCATGACCGGGCTCGCCACCACCGACCGCCGCTTCCAGATGTACTGGCCCAACCGGCCCCTCTACTCGACGGGGGCGAGCTTCTTCGTTCGTGTGGCCCCGGGGCGCGATCCCGCGGCGATCCTCCCCGAGGCGCGGCAGATCGTGCGGGAGCACGCCGGGGCCGCCCACATCGGTGAAGCGCGTCCCCTGGACGACGTGCTGGCCTCGACGGTGGGGCGGGAGCGCTTCGCCACGACTCTGCTGACGGCCTTCGCCGCGTTGGCCCTGGTCCTGGCCGCGGTGGGGTTGTACGGCGTGGTCAGCCAGCTCGTGGGGCAACGCACCCGGGAGATCGGCATCCGCATGGCCCTGGGGGCCGACGGACTGCGGGTGGGGCGGGGGGTGCTGCTCCGGGGCCTGGGGGCCACGGGGCTGGGATTGGCGGTGGGGGCGGTGGTGGCCGGGGTGGGGCTCCAGGCGCTGTCGAGCCGCATCTTCGGTCTCGACGGGGGAGCCCGCCCCGGGGCGTTCGTGGCCGCGGCGGTGGTCCTGACGTCGGTGGCGGTGGCGGCCTCGTGGGTGCCCACCCGGCGTGCGGTGCGGGTCGATCCCACCACGGCCATGCGCATCGACTGAGGCGGCGGGAACCCGGCGCGCCCCTTTCGGGCTTGGACCGGAAACGCCTTGTCGCACTTCGACCGGTTCCGCCGCAACGGGAAGAGAAGGACGACGAAGGCCCGGAACGGAGAACCGACGATGATCAGCCGAGACGAAGGCGTAGATTTCCTGTGATGGACCGGCACGCGCCGGGGGGCTCGACCTCCCGGCGCGTGGCGCATCGCGGGCTACGCCGGAACGGGCTCCCGCCGTGCGGCCCCGAACCGCCGAGCCCACCGGCGGACGTCGGAAAGGAACACCTCCTGGTGTTCCAGCCCCGTGACCATGTGGGTGCTCTCGGGGATGTAGCGGATCTCGGAGCGGCGTCCCAGATCGAGTTCGGGAAACGCCTCGGCGTGCTGCTCGGCGTAGTTGTAGTCCTCCAGACCGTCGGTGAAGAGGAAGTACAACGCCACACCCCGGTCCAGGAGGGAGCCCAGACCGTCGCCCACCACCTCCTGCGGCGGGATGATCCTGCGGTATTCCGGCTTGACGAACTGCTCCTCGTCCCGCTCCTCCTCGGCGTCCGGAGCCACCCGGACCTTGATGGAGTGGGCCCAGGCCCGGGGGTCCACCAGCTTGGGGAGGTAGCGTCGCCGGTAGTAGCCGGGGGTGCGGTAGCAGAAGGCGTCGATCTGCCACAGGCCCACCACCCGCTGGTCTTCCAGCGACGTGAAGAACGCTCCGTCGGCGCCGGAGCAGAGGCCCCCCACCACGAACGACGACGCCCCGGTGGTGGCGGTGAGGTAGTCCATGGCCTCCCGCGTCTCGGTGACGAACCGCTCCTCCACCGGGATGGCGTCCTTCCGCACTTCCGAGTCTCCCACGCCCGAGAAGTCGAAGCGCAGGGTCGTGAAGCCTTCCTGGGCCAGGGTCCGGGCGAGGCGGACGTACAGCCGGCTCGCGCCCACCCGGTGCAGGATTCCCGAGTTCAGGATGACGAAGGCCGGCGCGTCGGGAAGGGCCACCTCGGGGTCGGGCTGGGTGAGGATCCCCACCAGATTGGCCGGGCCGAAGACCAGGGCGCGTTCTCTCATGATTCGTTCCGAAGCCGGTCCACGATGGCTTTGATGATGTCCTGGGGAATCAGGGCGTCGCCGAAGGGGTCCACCTCGGACCAGCTTCCCGGCGACGGAACCACGTCCAGGGTGACCCGGTCCCCGCGCCCCTCCAGCGTCGCCTTCAGGGCGGCCACGTCGGGAGAGTCATCGGCCACGATGATGCTGGTCCGGAGAGCCTCGCCCTCGGCCAGATCGGCGCGCAGATCCACCGTGGCCAGGGCGGCGCGGAGCTCGGCGGTGAACGGGTACCCCTCGATTCCGACGGTGCCTTCGACGCCACCGCCGGGCAACACCTCATCCAGATAGTCCTGTCCCGACACCACGGGGTCCCACAGGACCATGTGCCCCACCTCGTCCCGCTCACGGGCGGCCAGCGCCGCCAGGGCCGCCCCCCAGCGCAGGCCCACCACGTCGAACGAGTCGACCCCGGCGGTGTCCAGCAGCTCGTCCATGGCCCAGTCCACGTCGTCGACCCACTCGTCGAACGACGCCTCCACGCCCTCGCCGGCCGAGTCGCCGGTGCAGGCGTAATCGAAGCGGAACACGTGGAAGCCCGAGCGGTTGAGAAGCTGGTTCAACTGCCGGAAGGCCCGGTGCGCCCGGAGGTATTCCGGCCCCACCGGATAGCAGAGGAGCACCGCCCGCTCTTCCGTCGCCACCCCGCCGGGGGTGGATCGGCCCCGGGTGAAGAGTCCGAAGAGAGGGCGCTCGGAGCGTCCGAAGTAGAAGGGGTTCACGACCGATCGACCTCCGCGGCCAACTGCTCCAGGGTCTGGAGCGTCAGGGCGTTGGCCTCCAGCCGCACGCCCGTGGCCTTGTGGATGCGGGAGAGCACCCGGATCCCTACCAGGGAGTGCCCGCCGGCGTCCAGGAAGTTGTCGTGGATGCCCACGCGCTCCAGGCCCAGGAGTTCGCTCCAGATCTCGGCGATGGCGGTCTCGGTGGGGGTCCGGGGGGCCACGAAGGTGTCGGTGGCGGCGAAGGGGTCCCGGAGCTGGTCCGTGGCCACCTCGCCGTCGGCGGTCCGGGGCAGCCCCACCATCTCCACGAAGTTCTGGGGCACCGCCTTCCGGTCCATGGCCTTCCGCATGAACCGGCGCAGCTCGCTCACCGTGGCCTGCATGCCCGGATGGTACACCACGAACGCGACCCGGCGATTGGGGCCGTCGGCTTCGTCTTCCGAACCCAGCACCGCGGCTTCCGCCACGGCCTCGTGGGCCTCCAGGACGGCGGCCACCTCGGGCAGGAGCACCCGACGGGGCCCGGCCGGGGCGGCCCCCCGACTGCGGGGCGCCGGCGCCCGGCCCACCTCGTCCTGGAGCACCTCCAGGGGGCGGGGGACCACCACCAGGTGCGGGGCTCCCGGGCGGGCCAGGATGCGGCGGAAGAGTTCGGCGCCCTCGGCGGGGTCGATGGCGTGGCGCAGCCAGTCGGGCTCGTCGGAGCCCGGGCCCGAGTCGGCGAGGGCGTCGCGGTCGACCCGCATCATGCTGAACTCGTCCACTTCGGCCAGCACGGCGCCCGATTCGTCGTAGACCGTGACGTCGAACGACGCCAGCAGGCCCTCGGCGTCGGCGTCCCGCAGCCGGATGTGGCTGGTGAGGGCCGAACCCAGGGCGCCCCGGAGGCGCACCTCGCCGTATCCGGCGGGAATGAGGAAATGGGCGGCGGGGTCGATCCCCGGGACCAGGTCGGGGGCGCCGGCGGTGGCCATGTCCAGGAGGGCCGGGTGCAGGCGGGACTCGGCGAGGTCGGCGAGGAAGGGTTCGGGGAGGCGCTGGGCCAGGAGCGCTTCGCCGTTGGAGAGGGCCGCCCCCACCACGTTGCCCCAGCGGGGGCCGAAATCCATGACCGGGTGTTCGGGTCGGGGGGTCGGGTCGGGCCGGCCCACTCGGGCGAGAACCTGATCGAGGGACTCCCGACGGCCTGCCTGCCGGGTGTCTCCGATCCGGGCGGTGGCGTGGTCGGTCCAGCCGTGCTCGCCCCGGCTTCGACCCCGGACCCGGACGGTCCACCCTTCGCCCCGGGGCTCCAGGAGAACCTCGAGCTCCCGCACCTCGTCCCGGGCGACCCGGAAGGGCCGCAGGAACGTGAGGTCCCGGATCACCCGGTCCGGGCCGCCGTCCACCACCTCGGTGGCCGCCTCGATGAGGGCCACGTATCCCGATCCGGGGAGGATCCGCTCACCGGCTCGTGTGCGATGCTCGTCGAGCATCCAGTGGCGGCCCCATTCGAACTCCATGCGCACGGCCACGCCGCCGTCGGGCCGGGTCACCCGGCGGTGGAAGAGGGGGTGATCGAGGGGGTCGCCTTCGGGTCCGTCGCCGGCCTCGGGGCCGTAGTGGGCCGAATCGGCCAACTCGGCGGCCATGCCCACGTCGCGCCAGGCGCCCCACGCCAGGGAGACGGTGCGCCGACCCGTCTCGTGCTCCCGGGCCCGTGCGAAGACGTCGAGCCAGGCGTTGGCCGCCGCGTAGTCGATCTGCCCCGCGGCCCCCAGCACGGCGCTCACCGACGAGAAGACCACGAAGAGCGAGGGGTCGAGGTCGGCCACGGCGGCCTCCAGCGCCCGGGCCCCTGCCACCTTGGGGTCGAGAACGGCCCGGACCTGATCGACGGTGCGGCCCAACAGGGGGCCGTCGTCCAGGACGCCGGCGGCGTGGACCACCACGTCGAGGCCGCCGAAGCGGGCGCGGGCGGCCTCCACCAGGGCCGAGGCGGCCGCCGGGTCGGTCACGTCGGCGGCCACGACCTCCACCGGCGAGCCCGCGGCCTCCAGCGCCTCCACTTCCCGGATGGCCCGGGCCGTCTTGTCGTCTTCGGCGGCGGCGGCCTTCACGGCGGGCCATTCGGACCGGGGCGGGAGCCCCGATCGGCCGGCCAGAACGAACCGCAGCGGCCGCCGGGCGGCCAGGCTCCGGGCCAGGGCGAGCCCCATGCCGCCGAGCCCTCCAGTGACCAGCACCACGGCGCCGTCGTCGAGCCCGTCCACCGGCCCGGGGTCGGCCAGGGGCACGGGGGCCCATGCCAGCCCGAGCCGCTCCGAACCCCGGTAGCCCACGAAGCGAGGCGCGTCGGTGGCCCGGATCTCGTCCACGAGGCGCGCCAGGGCGGCCCCTCGGGCTCCGGCGGCCCGGGGCAGGCGGCCGGCGTCCACCAGCCGGGTGGAGATGGAGGGCAGCTCCCGGGGCACCACCCGGACCGGACCCTGGAGAAGGGCGTGGTCGGGGTGGGCCGACTCACCCGAGACGCCCAGGGCCCCGGAGGCCACGGCCACGAACGCCAGGGCGTGCCCCGGGTGGGCTTCCTCCAGGGTGCGCACCAGGTGGAAGACCGGGAGGAAGACCCGGTCGGTGGGGTCGATGGGTTCGTCGTGGGTGGGCGCGAGGCACCAGGCGTGGACCACGGTGGCCGGAAGTCCGGGGCCGCCGTCGGAGGCGAGGTGGGCCCAGAGGCGCGTCCAGTCGTCGGCCGAGTGGGGCCGGAGGGTCGGGCCCTCGGGCCCGGTGCCGAACGCCGAACCGGTGGCCGCCACCGTCACGTCGGCGCCGGTGGCCGCCAGCCGGGCGGCCAGTTCGGCACCCGGGGAGCCGGGATCGGCCAGGACCAGGGTGGGGCCTGCCGGGGCGTCGGGAGACGGTGCGGCCGGCGGCAGGGGCCGCCAGTCGGGCTGGTGGACCCAGTCGGCCAGGTCGACGAAGCGGCCCTCGGCGTCCAGGGTCGCCGACGTGCGAGACGGGTCCGGGGCCGCGTGCTCCTCGGGCCGGGCGCTCGGCGGCCCGACGAAGTGGGGCTTCCGCTCGAAGGGGTAGAGGGGCGCAGGCACGCGGCGCCGATCCTGGCCTTCGTCGTACCCCGCCCAGTCCAGCGACACGCCCCGGGCCCACACCTCGCCCAGGGAGCCGAGCATGAACGCCTGGGCATCGTCGTCGTCCCGGGGGCCGGGGAGCGACGGGATCGCCGGCTGATCCGGGGTCCACGAGGGGTGGAGGCGGGCGAGGGTGGCCAGGGTCCGGCCCGGGCCCACCTCCAGGAGGAGGGGCCCGTCGGGGTTCAGGAGCCGGCCGATGCCGTCACCGAATCGCACCGTGTGGCGGAGATGCCGGACCCAGTAGTCGGCGGTGGCCACCTCGGCCCCCGCCACTTCCCCCGACAGATTCGAGACGAAGGCCCGGGTGGGCGGTGCCAGGGACAGGGTCTCCAGGTGGGCGCGGAACGGGGCCAGGATGGGTTCCAGCATGGCGGAGTGGGCCGCCACGTCGATCCGGATCCGCCGCGTCTCCACCTCGTCGGCCGCCAGGGCCGCCGCCAGGGCGTCGATGTCGTGTTCGGGGCCCGCCGCCACCGTGACCTCCGGGGCGTTCACCGCCGCGATGGAGACCCCCTGGGGGAGCCGCCGGCGCAATGCGTCCTCGTCCAGGCCCACGCTGAGCATGGCGCCCCGTTCCACCGTCTCGAAGAGGCGGCCCCGGAGCGCCACCACCGACAGCACGTCGTCCAGCGAGAAGACCTCCGCCAGGCAGGCGGCGGTGTACTCGCCCATGGAGTGCCCCACCATGGAGGCCGGATCCACGCCCCAGGCCATCCACGTCCGAGCCTGGGCGTACTGGACGGTGAAGAGGGCGGGAAGGGCCCGGGACGGCCGTTGCAGCTCCTGCGCCGCCGCGTCCAGGTCGGCCTCGGGGCCGGGAGAGAGGAGGGCGCGGAGGTCGAAGTCCAGGATCCCGTCGAGGATCGCCAGGCAGCGATCGGCCTCCCGGCGGAACACGGGCTCGTGATCGTAGAGGGAGCGCCCCATGCCCGGGTACTGGGCGCCGCCGCCGGCGAAGAGGAACGCCACGTCCCGGGCCTCGCTGGGGGCCTGGGCCGAGACCAGGGAGGCGCCGGTCCCGGTGGCCAGCGCTTCCACGGCGTCGTCGGCGGTCCGGCACACCAGGGCGCGCCGGTGGGCGAAGGCCCGTCGGCCGGTGCGCAGGGTGTACGACAGGTCGGCCAGGGGAGCGTCGGGATGGGTCTCGAGGTGCTCCAGCAGCTCCCGGGACGCGTCTTCCAGCGACGGCGCGGACCGGGTCGCCAACGTGAGGAGGTGGACCGGTCGCCCCCGGTCGCCGCCCTCCAGTTCCGGTGCCTCTTCCAGGATCACGTGGGCGTTGGTGCCGCCGACGCCCAGGGAATTGACGCCGGCTCGCCGGGGCTCGGGGCCTCGGGGCCAGTCCCGGGCCTCCCCGTTCACGTAGAAGGGGGAGGACTCCATTTGGAGCAGGGGATTGGGCGCCTCGAAGTGGACCGTGGGGGGAAGGGTGCGATGCCCCAGGGCCAGGACGGCCTTGGCGAAGCTCGCCACGCCGGCGGCCGTGTCCAGGTGTCCCAGGTTGGACTTCACCGAGCCCAGGGCGCAGTAGCCCACGGCGTCGGTTCCGGTGCGGAAGGCCTGGGTCAGGGCGGCCACCTCGATGGGGTCGCCCACGGGGGTGGCGGTGCCGTGCCCTTCCACCAGCCCGATGGTGGCCGGGTCCACGTCGGCGAGGGAGAGGGCCTCGGCCACGGCCCGGGCCTGCCCGTCGACGCTGGGCGCCAGGTAGCTCACCTTGCCCGCGCCGTCGTTGTTCACCGCCGATCCACGGATCACCGCGTGGATCGTGTCGCCGGCTTCCACGGCGTCGGCGAGGCGCCGCAGGGCCACCACACCGGCGCCGCTCCCGAACACCGTGCCGCCGGAGAGGTGGTCGTAGGACCGGCAGTGTCCGTCGGGCGACAGGATCTCGCCTTCCTCGTACAGGTAGCCGTGGCGGTGGGGCTGCTCGATGGTGGCCCCCCCGGCCAACGCCATGTCGCACTCCCACGAGAGGAGGCTCTGGCAGGCGTAGTGGATGGCCACGAGGCTCGTGGAACACGCCGTCTGGATGCTGACGCTGGGGCCGGTGAGATCGAACTCGTACGACGCCCGGGTGGAGAGGAAGTCCTTGTCGTTGCCGGTGTGGCGCAGCAGGAAGTAGCCCACGCTCTCCATGAGCTCCGGGTCCCGCACCACGTTCTTCCAGAAGTACTGACCGGCGCCGGCGCCGGCGAAGACGCCGATGGCGCCCTCGAAGCGTTCCGGGACGTGCCCCGCATGCTCCAGGGCGTGCCAGCAGCACTCCAGGAAGTGCCGGGTCTGGGGGTCCATGACGGCGGCGTCCCGGGGGCTCAGACCGAAGAACCCGGCGTCGAACCACTCCATGCGGTCCAGGAACCCGCCGGCCCGGACGTAGCGGGGATGGTCCAGGAGGGCCGGGTCGACCCCGGCTTCCCGCATCTCGTCGGGGCTCAGGTGCCCGATGCTCTCCACGCCGTCCCGGAGGTGGGCCCAGAACGTGTCCAGGTCCTGGGCGCCGGGCACGTGGACCGACAGGCCGACGACGGCGATGGCGCCGTCGAGATGGGGTGGAAGGACCTTGGCACTCATGAGCCGGGCCTCGGGGAAACGGATGACGCAATATCGGAACGTCCGGCGTCCGGTGCCACGGTTGCGTCGAGAGCCCGCACCCGGAGGAGCAGATCGTCGCCGGAACGCGGCGTTCCCCGACCGTCGCGATTGCTGGTCCCCAGCCAGATGCTGCCGTCGGGTGCCACGGCCACCAGGCGCAGCCGCCCGTAGCCCCGGTCCACGATCCACTGCTCGCAGACCACGGCGGTGGGTTCGGCGTCGGCGAAGGGCATGCGACGGAGGCGCCCGTCCACCAGTCCCGTCACCAGGGCCGCCCGCCCCCAGGGCGTGTCGTCCCAGGAGAGCGCCATGCCGCCGGGGGCGATGGTGCGGGTCCACTCCACCGCCGGTCCGACGAAGCCTCCACCCTCGGAGGCGCCGGCCACGATGGGCCAGCCCAGGTCGTCGCCGGGCCGGGCGATGTTGAACTCGTCGTTGCCCGCGCGCCCCAGGTCGTTGGGGCGTCCCGACGGCCCGTGATCCACCAGCAGGATCTCCCCGGTGTCGGGGTGCCACGCCATGGACTGGCTGTTCCGGAGTCCCCGGAGAACCACCGGAAGCGCATCGCCGGGATCGAGGGGAGCCGGCGCGCCCTCGGCGTCGTAGCGCAGGAGCTTGCCCGCGGCCCACTCCGGGTCCAGGGCCCACCCCGGCTCCTGGTTGTCGCCGTTGCTGAGGTGGAGGAAGCCGTCGGGCCCGAAGGCCAGGGCTCCGCCGCCGTGGATCTCCCCCTCGGGCGTCACCTGGACCAGCGACTCGGGCGCGCCGGCGGCTCCGGTGGCCGGGTCGACGTCGAACCGGAGCACCTCCAGCGTCCGGGGTTGGCCGCCTCGGGAGTCGAAGGCCCGCGCCAGGCGGCGACGGACGCCCTTCAGGATGCGCACCGGTGCGGGGCCCAGGGTGTTGTCCACCGCCGCCGCCACGTAGACCCGGATCCGCCCGTCGTCATCGACCCGGGCGTCGATCCCCATGAGGCCCACCTCGTCGTCGGCGAGTCCCTGCACCTCGGCCCACGGCGTGGGGTCGACCCGGCCCGTGGCCACGTCCACCGCCCGGATGCGGCCGACGCGCTCGGTGAGGAGGGCGCGGCCGTCGGGAAGGAACACCACGTCCCAGGGGATCTCGAGCCCCCGGGCCAGGGTGTCCACCGCCACGGCGGGAAGGGGGTACTCGGGGCCGCAGGCCGGGAGGGTGGGATCGGAGAGTTGGACCCCCAGGGACTCGGCCGTGGGGACGTCCGGGGGCTCGGCGCCGCAGGCGAGGGCCCCCAGGGTGGTGGCGCAGAGGAGGGCCCGGGCCGCGCGTGCTCGGTGGCGGTGGGGGTCTTTCACGTCCGGTGCGTCTCCACGTTCAACGACGAACCACCGCCGACCCGTGATGGGCGCGGTGGGACTACGTTCGATTGTCGTGCCGTGACTCGGGAAGGTTGAGCACCGGCCGTCAATGAGCCGAGACGGTCCGTTCCCGGGCCCATTCCCGCAGGGCGGCGATGGGCTCGGCCATGGTCACGGAGAGGGGGCGCGTGCGGGCGATCTCGGCGGCCAGGGCCTCGGGGCCGATGCGCCCCCCCTCGGCGAACGCCGCGTACTGGACCGAGACGATGGCCTGCTCGAGTTCGGAGCCGGAGAAACCGGCCGCCGCCGCCGCCAGATCGGTCAGGGGAAACCGCTCCACCTCCTGGTCCCGCCCCTCGAGATGGATACGCAAGATCTCCTCCCGGGTCTCGGCGTCGGGGAGGTCGACGAAAAACACCTCGTCGAAGCGCCCCTTGCGGAGGAACTCGGGGGGCAGCCGCTGGACGTCGTTGGCCGTGGCCACCACGAACACGTCGCCCGTCCGCTCCTGGAGCCACGAGAGGAACGTCCCCAGGACCCGCTGCGAGACGCCCCCATCTTCCGACCCTCCGGAGGCGAAGGCCTTCTCGAGCTCGTCGATCCACAGGATCACCGGCGACATCCGCTCCGCCGTCTCCATGGCCCGGCGGAAGTTCTTCTCGCTCTCGCCGATGTACTTGTTGTACAGCCCCGACGGATCCAGACGGAGCAGGGGGAGCCTCCATTCCGACGCCACGGCCTTCGCCGCCAGGCTCTTGCCGCAGCCCGGCACGCCCAGGAGCAGCACGCCCCGGGGGAAGGGCAGGCCCGCTTCCCGGGCACGGGCCGGATTGCGCACCACTGCGGTGCGGTGGGCCAGCCAGGCCTTGAAGCCCGCCAGATCGGCCACCCGGGCCAGGGACGCCTCCACCGGGGTGTATTCCAGCAGACCGTCGCGCTCCACCAGCGACTTCTTGGCGTCGGCCACGAGCCGGAGGTCGCGGGCGTCCAGGACGCCGTCCTCCACCAGGGCCCGGGTCAGCACCTTCTCGGCCTCCATGAGGGTGAGGCCCCGGAGGTGGGTGAGGAGGGCCGTGACCTCGTCGGGCTCCATCTCCATGGTCACGTGCCGGCGGAGCGACACGTCCCGCACCACCTGGCCCAGGAGGTCCCGGAGTTCGTCTTCGGTGGGGCCGGGCAGCGCCGAGTGGGTGACCACGCCGGCCAGGGCCTCGGGCACGTCGAGGTCGGGTCCGGTGAGGACCAGGGCTCCCGTGAGGGACTCCAGGGCCCGGGCGCAGTCCCGCACCAGGGCCGCAGGAAGATCGCCCTCCAGGGTGGCCCGGGACACGCCCTGGAAGTGGTAGAGGGCGTCGATGCGGGCGTGGGCCACGTGCTCCAGCGCCTTGAGAGGCTCGTCGGTGCCGTACACGCTTCCCTTCATGCCGGCCCGGGACAGTCCCCGGGACCGGGTCCAGACGAAAAACGGCACCCCGAGACGGTGGGCCACGTGGTGCAGGAGTCCCCGGGCCCTCTCCTCCTCGTCGGTGCGCAGGTGGACGATGCCGTGCCGGCTACGGAAGAGCAGCTCCAGATCGTGGAGGACGTCGTTCACGTCAGGAAGCCCGGGGCAGCCGGGAGAGGGCGTCGTCGACGGGGGCGTCGAAATGCACGTCGAGCTGGGGGAAGGCGATGGTGAGGTCGGCCTCCTGGAGGGCGAACCAGATGCCCTTCATGAGGTCGGAGTGGCGCCGGGGCGCCTGCCACGGATCGTCGGTCCAGACGCTGACCTCGAAGTTCACCGACGAGGAACCGAACTCGGTGAGGAGCACCACCGGGCTCCGGCTCTCGAGCCGCCATTCCAGGGCGTCGGCCATGGTCTGGAGTACCTCGAACACCCGCTTCATATCGGACTCGTACGCCACGCCCACGGCGGCCCGCAGCCGCAGATTGTTGTCGTGGAGGGTGAAGTTCTTCACCGACGATTCCACGAGGTGGGAGTTGGGGACCAGAATCTCCTCGTCCTCCCGGTTCCGGCAGAGGGTGGTGCGGATCCCGAGCTTGAGCACCCGCACCACGTAGCCGTCCACCTCGACGATGTCTCCCGGCTTGATGGACCGCTCGAAGAGGAGGATCACCCCCGAGACGAAATTCTGGGCGAGCCCCTGGAGGGCGAACCCGATCCCCACGGCGAACACGGCCCCGGCGGCGAAGAGTGCCGAGAGATTGATCCCCACCTGCGACACGGCGGTGAGGAAGCCCAGGATCATGACGAAGTAGTGGGTGATCCGCAGGGTGGCGGCGATGGTGCCCTCGTCGTCCACGCCCCGGCGCCGCATGACGCGATCCAGGCCGCGGCGGAAGAGCCGGGAGAACACCCAGGTGAGGAAGAGGAGGGCCACCACGACCAGGAGGTCGGCTACGGTGACCTCCGATCCGCCGATGGTGAAGCTGGCTTCGAGGACCGTGTCCACGAGGCCGAAGATCTCCTGCCACTGAATGTCCATGGGGTCTCCGGGAGGGTCAGAAGGAGTCGCCGTCGGTGGCGGGGCGGGAACCCCGTCCGTTGGTGATCACTCGACCCGGGAGGGCCCAGGTGAGTTCACCGCCGTCCACCACGGGCTCGCCCCCCACCAGAACGTGCTCGATCCCCGAGGGATAGGCGTGGGGCTCGAAGAAGGTGGTCTGGTCGTCCAGGGTGTCGAGGTCGAAGACCACGACGTCGGCCACGAAGCCCTCCCGCACCTGGCCCCGGTCGCGGAAGCCCATGAGGAGCGCGGGAAGGGAGGTCATGGACCGCACGGCGCTCTCCACCGAGAGGACGCCGGCGTCGCGGGCGTACCAGGCGATCTTCCGGGGAAACGTGCCGTAGAAGCGGGGATGGACCGATCCCTCGTCGTCGGGGTGGGCGAGCCCGCCGTCGGAGGCGGTGGCGACCCACGGGAGGGCGGCGTAGGTGTTCACGTCGTCTTCCGACATGGAGAAGCCCCGAAGTCGTCCGCCTCCCCGGCGGCTCGGGTCGCCCCGGAGCTGGAGCTGGATGGCCGCCTCCACGGGGTCCAGGCCCCAGGCCTCGGCCACCTCGGCCAGGGAGAGGCCCACCACCGCGTCGTCGGGATACTCGAACACCACCACGCGATCGGCGCCGCCCCGCCGCCGGATCTCGTGGGCGATGTCGCCTCGGATGGCCGCCGCGGCGTCGGGGTCGGCGAGGTTGGCCTCCAACATGACCGCGGGCGGGCGGGCGTCGCGCCGGTTGGTGGCCGCCTCGTCCTGGAGCGCCCATCCCGGGATCAGCACCGTGCTGCCGTCCGAGCCCGAGGTGGGGTAGGGGTACTGGTCGGCGAAGACCCGCACGCCTTCCGATCGGGCCCGCTCGATGAGCTGGATCGCGGTGTGGCTCGAACCCCAGTAGTGGGCGCCCTTGGCCTTGATGTGGGACGCCACCACCCGGGCACCGGAGCGGCGGCCCACTTCGATGGTCTCCATGATGGCGTCGACCAGGGTGGGGGCGCCGGGGGCGTCCTGGCTGGGCCAGTACCACATGGGATCGGCCCCCTCGGACCGCTGGTGCGAGATGTAGACGGCGTCGTACGGAGTGAGTTCGCCCACCAGGGCCGCCACCTCGTCGGTGGTGCTCCAACGGCCGGGCACGTATTCGAGGCCGGCACTCATGCCCACGGCGCCTTCATCCAGCGCCTGGCGCACCAGCGCCCGCATGCGGACCACCTCGTCGTCGGTGGCCGGGCGCATGAAGTCGTCGCCCATGACCTGCCGGCGCACCTCCCCGTGTCCCACCATGAGGGCCACGTTGGCGCCGGTGCCCTGCCGGGCCACCAGGTCCCGCTGTTCGGCGATGGGCCACGGCGAGCGGCCGTCGTGGTTCACCACCACCGTGGTGACGCCCTGGGCCACGATGTTGGGCATGGCCTTGCGACGGAGGGAGTCGGTTCGGATGGTGGCGCCTCCGATGCGGGCACTCCCGTCGTCGGCGTGGGAGTGGATGTCGATGAAGCCCGGGGCCACGATCCGCCCCGCCGCGTCGATGACCCGATCGGCGGTGGCGTCGGGGAGTGTGCCCACGGCGGCGATGCGGCCGTCGCGAATGGCCACGTCGGCCCGGTACCAGGGGTTGCCCGTGCCGTCGATGACCTGTCCGCCTCGGATCAGGACGTCGTAGTGCTCGGCCTGGGCGGCCAGGGGACGGGAGGGGAGGGCCAGTAGGGCCAGGGCGGTCCCGGCCAGGGCGAAGGTGCGGCGGAGAGGGGCGGGCATGGGACTCCTCGGAAGACCCGGGTCGATACGGACGGCGCAGAGCGAGGGTACCAGTCCCGGCGAGGGGGGAGCAAGACGCCCGGGCGCCGAGGTTCTATCCCGGCGGCGAGAGGGCCACCAGCGCCGCCGTAGCCAGGAGCACCAGGACGCCCACTACGGCCTCCCAGGCGGCGGGGCCCGAACCGAACCGCACCTCGTCGCCTCGGCTCCGGAGCGCCGGGAGGGTCGCCCGCCAGTTGAACAGCCCCAGGAGGGCCATGACGCCCACCAGGGCGAGCTTCACCGCCAGTGCGCGCCCCCACCCCGGGGTGAGGAGAGCGCCGGGGCCTCCCCCGTGGACCCACGACGCGGCGGCTCCCGTCCCCACCACCGTCGGCACGCAGACCAGGGCCAGGGTCGAGAAGCGCCCCACGGCGCCCGGAAGATCGAAGGAGCGGCCGGCGTCGGCCACGGCCACGCCCTGACCTGCCGCGGCGGCGCGATCGAGGCGGGCGGCCGCCACCAGAACCAGGAGTCCTCCGACCCAGAGGCTCGCCGCCACGCCGTGGAGAGCATCGGCGGCCACGACCCAGGCCCCTTCGGCGGCCGCCCAGGAATGGCCCGTGAAGGCCAGGGTCCCGGCACTCAGGAGTCCCAGAGACAGGACGGCCCGGCTCCGGGTCCGGACGGCCGGAATCCACAGACCGGCGGCGACCACGGCCTGCACGCTGAAGGTCCGGCCCCAATCGGTGCGGAGGAGGAGCGCCTGGACCTGGGGGAGCCAGGGTTCGAAGGGGTCCCGGAAGGCCACGGCCTGGGCCACGAGGAGCACGCCAAGGCCCAGGAGGAGACCCACGGCGCCGCTTCGCCGCCACCGCTCCGACACCACCGCCAGGGCGTCGGGACCGCGGGAGGCGGTGCCCGTCGCCGTGGCTCGCAGCTCCGGAGCGAGTCCGGCGCCCACGATCACCGCCAGGGCCGTCAGGTGAAGGCCCCGCCCCGCCAGGGCGGCCACGTCCAGGGTCGTCACGACGCCGACGTCACCGAGAGGCGTCGCCCTGCACGCTGAAGGGGATCTCCCCGGTCACCACGTGGCCGTCGGCGGCCATGGCGCGCCAATGGACCGTGTACCCTCCGGCGGCCAGAGACGTGGGGACGGAGGCGCGAAGAGAGGTGGCGGTGTCGGGCACCGGCGCCGTGGCGCCGAGCTCGACCTGCTCGCCCGCGCTGTCCACCAGCCGGATCCGGGCCCCCTCGGTCTGGGGCTCCTGGGAGAACCAGAGCTGGATCCGCGGGGGCGACGACGGGAGCACCGTGTCGGCGGCGGGCGATGAGCGGCGCAGTTCGAAGTGCAGCGACGACGCCGCCGTCGCCGGGATCCCGAAGGCCAGGACGGAGGCCGCCAAGGCGGCGGTCAGGGCGAACGACCGGGGGGCGCGGAGCATGGAGTTCTCCAGGGTGGATCCGGAGGGGCGGCGGGGATGGGTGAGACGAAGATAGGGGCGGTTTGAGGCCGCCTCCAGCCCGATTACATTCCGGCGCCCTCGTCACCCACCCCCGGCGAGTCCTGCCGTCGGCACGCGGGAGAACCCACCCGATGCAGAAGGTCCTGCTGGTCATCCTCGATGGATGGGGTCATTCGGACTTCGGCCCCGACCCCGATCCCGGGAACGCCGTCGAACAGGCGGAGGTGCCCCGGTTCCGCCGGCTCCTGGCGGAACACCCCCACACCCGCCTGGCCTGCTCCGGCGAGGACGTGGGCCTGCCGCCGGGCCTCATGGGGAACTCCGAGGTGGGACACCTGAACCTGGGAGCGGGCCGGATCGTCTTCCAGGACATCGCCCGCATCGACCGGGCGGTGGCCGACGGCAGCTTCGCCGAGGTCCTCGATCTGCCGGGCGTGGTGCGCCGGGTGCGGGAGCGGGGGGGGCGGCTGCATCTGCTGGGACTCGTCTCCGACGGAGGCGTCCACAGCCACATTCGCCACTTCGACGCCGTCTTCGATCGGTTGCCCCGGGATCTCCCGGTGCGGGTCCACTGCATCACCGACGGGCGCGACACCTCGCCCACCAGCGGGGCCGGGTTCGTGGATCACATCGCCCTGCGGTGCGAGCCGGCCCCGGGATGGCGGATCGCCACCGTGGTGGGCCGCTACTGGGCCATGGACCGGGACAAGCGCTGGGAGCGGACCCGGCGGGCCTGGCGCGCCATCGCCCGGGGCCGGGCCGACGAAGTGGCCGACGACGTGGGCTTCATCCGGGACCGGTACCGCTCCGACGAGACCGACGAGTTCCTGGAGCCCACGGTCCTGGCCGACGTCGAAGGCGAGGGGATGGGGCCCGACGACGCGGTGATCTTCCTGAACTTCCGGGCCGACCGCATGCGGCAGCTCGGGGCGGCGCTGACCATGCCCGGCTTCGACGGGTTCGACCGCGACGGGGGGCCGGTGGAGGATGCCACCACCCTGACTCGGTACACCCCCGAGCTGCCGGTCCGGGTGGCGTTTCCCCCGAAGAACATCGATCAGGGATTGGGTCGGGTGCTCTCCGAGGCCGGGCTCTCCCAGCTTCGGGTGGCCGAAACCGAGAAGTACGCCCACGTGACCTACTTCTTCAACGGGGGCGAGGAAACGCCGGAGACGGGAGAGGAGCGGGTGCTCGTGCCCTCGCCCAAGGTGGCCACCTACGATCTCCAACCCGAGATGAGCGCCGCGGGGGTCTGTGGGGCCGTGTTGGAGGGCCTGGCCGCCGACGAGGTCTCGTTCATCCTGGTGAACTTCGCCAACCCCGACATGGTGGGGCACACGGGCGTGATCCCCGCCGCGGTGAAGGCCGTGGAAACGGTGGACGGGTGCCTGGGACGCCTGCTGGACGCCGTGGCCGACGCCGCGGGAAGGTGGGTGGCCCTGGTGACGGCCGATCACGGGAACTGCGAGACGATGCTCACCCCCGATGGCGAGCCCCACACCGCCCACACCACCGAGCCCGTGGACTTCACCGTGTTCGACCCGACGGGAGCCACCACGGGCCTTCGGGACGGGGGGCGCCTCGCCGACGTGGCCCCCACCGTGCTGGACTATCTGGACCTTCCGGCTCCCGAGCCCATGACGGGCACCTCGCTGGCGGTCCGGGACTGATGGAGGATCCGGGAGTGCTCGACCAGGCCCTGGGCCTGGCGGACGAGGGCGACTGGCCCGCCGCCGCCGAGCTGCTCCGGGAGGCCCTGGCCCAGGGGGAACCCTCTCCCGGGGTCCTCTGCTGGCTCGGTGTGGTGGAGCGGGAGATGGGACTCACGGGAGTGGCCTACGAGCGCTTCAAGCAGGCCCTGGCGCAGGATCCCCAGGACCCGTTCATCCTCACCACCGCGGGCAACGCCCTGGCGGCGTTCGACGACCCCGACGCCGAGCCCGCGCTCCGGGCGGGAGCCGTCATCGGCCGGGACGTGCCGCTCTCGAGGTGGATGTACGGCGCATACCTGACCCGGGAGGGGATGCTGGCCGAGGCCCGGGTGGAGCTGGACGCCGCCCTGGAGCTGGATCCGGACGACCCGGTGATCCGGTACGAGTCCGCCGTGTGGCACTGGGCGTCGGATCGGCGGAGCGACGCTATCGCCGGGCTGTTTCGCGCCGCCGAGCTCGACCCGGACGACGGCTGGATCCGGGTCGTGCTGGGACTGATGCTGGTGCTGGACGACCGCCTCGACGAGGCCGTGGTGGAACTCGAAGCCGGAGCCCGGTCCCGAGACGACGACGTGGAGGCCCAGATCGTGGCCGCCCTGGCACTGGCCGCCGAAGGCATGGAGGACGGCGCCTTCGAGATGCTGGAACGGGCGCGGTTGCGGGCCGAAGGAACCGACGCCCTGACCGTCAACGAAGCCGAGGATCGCATGAACGACAGTCCCGACGCCGCCCGGCGTTTTCTCGTATCGACCCTCGCTCCCTCGGCGCTTCGCGAGCGCCTGGCGGCCCGGCCGTGACGAAGCCGGACGCGGGACTCGGCTTCCCCATGGAGCGACACACCCTGGGCAACGGACTCCGGGTGGTGGCGGCCCCGGATCCGTCGTTTCCGGTGGTGGCCATCAACCTCTGGTACGGGGTCGGATCCCGGGACGAGCGTCCGGGCCGAACGGGGTTCGCCCACCTCTTCGAACACATGATGTTCCAGGGGTCGGCCCACGTGGAGAAGAACGGCCACTTCGAACACGTGGAACGGGCCGGGGGCTCCCTCAACGGGTCGACCTGGTACGACCGGACCAATTACTACGAGACCCTGCCGTCGCACCACCTCGATCTCGGCCTGTGGCTGGAGGCCGATCGCATGGGATTCATGCTCGACGCCATGACCCAGGAGAAGCTGGACAACCAGCGCGACGTGGTGAAGAACGAGAAACGCCAGCGGTACGACAACCAGCCCTACGGCGACTGGGACGAGCACGTGCAGCGTCTGACCTGGCCAGAAGACCACCCCTATCACCACACGGTCATCGGGTCCATGGAAGACCTGGACGCCGCCTCCCTGGACGACGTGGCGGAGTTCTTCCGCACCTACTACGTGCCCAACAACGCGGTGCTCACCGTGGCGGGGGACGCCGATCCCCGGCGGGTGTTCGAGGCCGCCGAACACTGGTTCGGGGACATCCCCGCCGGGGCCGCTCCCCCTCCCGTGCCCGGGAGGATCGATGCGGGACCGGTGCTCGGGGCCACACCCCGGGCCGACCTCTCCCGGGACGTGCCCCTGCCGCGCCTCATCGTGGCGCTCCGGATTCCGCCGTACACCGATCCGCGCTTCGACGCCGTGGACATGGCGGCACAGATCCTGGGGCAGGGAAGGGGCTCCCGCCTGTACCGGTCCCTGGTGCGGGAGAAGCGGGTGGCCCGGGCCGCCTCCACCTACGCCCTGCCCCTGGTGACCGGAGGGTCCATGATGCTCGCCTTCGTCACCGGGTATCCCGAGACGGATCTGGCCGAACTCGAGGCCGCCCTGGGCGACGAATTGGACTCCATGGCGGACGTCACCGACGCCGAGGTGGAGCGGGGACGGGTGCTGGCCGAAGCCCGGGAGGTGCGGGGCCTGGAGTCCATGGCCCAGCGGGCCGACGTGCTCTCCATGTACACCACCGTCTTCGACGACCCGGGCCGCCTCAACGATGCCGTGACCCGGATCCGGGCGGTGGACACCGACGACGTGCGGGCCGTGTCCCGGTCGTTCTTCGGGGCCGACAACCGGGCGGTGGTGGCCTACCGCCCGTCGGGAGACGCGTCGTGAGCGCCGGTCCCGATCGTTCCGGCCCTCCCGCCCCCGGGCCCCTCCGGCCATTCCGGGTGCCGCCCATCCACCGGATGCGCCTGGACAGCGGACTGCCGGTGAGCGTCGTGCAGGTGCCCCGGCTCCCGGTGGTCACGGCCGCCTTCGTCTTCCGGGGTGCCGGCGAGTCGGCGGTGGACGTCGAGCGGGCGGGCCTTCCCTCCCTCACGGCCGACGCCCTGGAGGGCGGGACGACCCGGCGCAGCGGCACGGCCCTGGCCGAGGCGCTGGAGGCCGCGGGGGCCGATGCCTCGGTGGCGGCCGGGTGGGACACGACCACGGCCTCGGTGTCCTGCCTGACGGACCGCTGGGCCGAGGGGTTGGACCTCCTGGCCGAGATGGTGCTGGCGCCGGCCTTTCCCGACGGAGAGGTCGACCGCTCCCGCAACCAGGCGCTGGCCCGCATCCGGCAGCGGTCGAAGGACCCGTCGGCCCTGGCGGCGGACCGATCGGCGGCCCTGTTCTACGCCGACGGGGAGCCCTACGGCCGGCCCCTCCGGGGCACCGAGGCGTCGGTGAGGCCCCTGGACCGGAGCGCGCTTCGAGCCTTCGCCGACGAGGCCTACCGACCCGAGGGCGCCGCCCTGGTGGTGGCGGGCGACGTGGACGCCGACGAGGTGCGGGAGGTCGCCGACGGCGTTCTGGCCGGGTGGAGCGGCGGGGCCGTGGTGCCGGCGCCGCCCGAGGGTCGGGCCCGGTTCGAGGAGCGCACGGTCCACGTGATCCATCGGCCCGGTTCGGTACAGAGCGAACTCCGGCTGGGTCATCCCGGTGCGCCCCGCACCACCCCCGATCACCCGGCGCTGGTGGTGGCCAACGCCGTTCTGGGGGGCACCTTCGGATCGCGCCTGAACATGAACCTCCGGGAAACCCGGGGCTTCACCTACGGGGTGCGCTCCCAGTTCGCGTTCCGCAGGGGACCCGGGCCCTTCACCGTCTCCACGGCGGTGGACACCGACGTCACCGCCGAGGCGGTGCGGGAGGCCCTGGGCGAAGTCCTCCGCTTCGTGGCCGACGGCCCCACCGACGACGAGGTGCGGTCGGCCCGGGACTACATCGCCGGGGTGTTTCCCCTCCAGCTCGAAACCACGGGTCGGATCGCCGGGCGAGTGGCCCAGCTCATGGTGTACGGGCTTCCCGACGACGCGTGGACCCGCTATCGGGACGACATCCGGGCGGTGGACCGGGCCGGCGCCCACGAGGCATTCCGGCGATGGGTGGCTCCGGAGCGTCTGACGGTGGTGGTGGTGGGCGACGCCGAGGCGGTCACCCCCGCCCTGGAGGCCCTGGACGTGGGCCCGGTGACCGTCCACGACCGGTGATCCCCCGGGCCCCCGTGCAACCCCCGGGCGGCCCGATCGTATCCCAGAAAGAAGCGCGGCGCCGGGCGGCGGCGCGTCTGGAGGACGCATGAGCGACGCCGACGGTCCGGGACGCCTGGAACGCCGGCCGATCTACAAGGGCCGCATCGTGGACCTGTCGGTGGATACGGTGCGGTTTCCCGACGGATCGGTGGGAGAGCTGGAGTTCATCGCCCACGCCGGGGCGTCGTGCGTGCTTCCCGTGGTGGGAGGGCTCGACGACGACGACCCCGATGTCCTGCTGCTCCGCCAGTACCGCTACGCCGCCGGCGGCGTGATGTGGGAGGTGCCGGCGGGGATGCCGGACCGGGTGGGGGAGCCGTGGGAGGAGGTGGCTCGGCGGGAGCTGGAGGAGGAGACGGGGTGGCGGTCGGACCATCTTCGACCCCTCACCCGGATCCACACGACGCCGGGGTTCACCGACGAATTGATCCGGCTGTGGGTGGCGTGGGACCTGGAGGAAGGCGCGTCCAACCTGGACGACGACGAGTTCGTCGAGGTGGTGCGGATGCCCTTCTCCCGGGCGCTGGACATGGTGCGGGACGGGACGATCACCGACTGCAAGAGCATCGCCACGCTGTTGTACGCGGCCTGCTTCGTCCTGAAGGGCCCGGCGCGCCGGGATGGCAGCCCCCGGCCATAGCGGCGGCAGGGTGGGGCGAATCGGCGTGTCCGGGGGTGCGACAGGGCGTCCCCTGGAGAGGACGTTCCCGCCTCGACATGGCGTGGGAACGGGCTGAACCCCCTGGCACGGAAGGTGCATTCGACCTTGGGTGCCGGCACGAGCAGGACGACTCCGGATCGACCGGAGCCGACAACGGGATTCGCCGGCGAATCCCTCCCTCAGGAGAGGTGGATCATGGGTGCTCAGACGTCGAAGAAGCCTCGGACGGACCTCGCGGCCCGCGAAGGCGACGCCGTCCAGCATCGCAAGCACCTGAGGACGTTGGGCGACAGCGACGTCGTCCAGGCGTTCCTCGACGGTGAGCAGCGGGCCTTCGGAGAGCTGGTCCGGCGATACGACAGCCGGCTCCTGAACTTCGTCTACCGCACGGTGGGCGACCGGGAGCGGGCCCAAGACCTGGTCCAGGAGACCTTCGTCCGGGTGTATCGCCACCTGGAGCGGTTCGACCAGTCGAAGAAGTTCTCGACCTGGATCTACACCATCGCCAGCAACCTGGCGAAGAACGAGCTCCGGAATCGCTCGCGGAATCCCCTGGTCCTCTTCCAGGCCATCAAGCAGAACTGGGATGCGGACCACCGGCCCCTGGAGTGGGAGGACACCCAGTACAAGCCCGACGACCTCTTCCGGAAGCGGCATCTCAAGGAGAAGGTCGACGAGGCTGTGGCCCAGTTGCCCGAACACCACCGGATCGTGTTCGTGCTCCGGGAGCTCGAGGGGAAGACCTACGAGGAGATCTCCGACATCACCGGAGTGAACCTCGGGACCGTGAAGAGCCGGCTGAACCGGGCTCGGAACAACTTCGCCCAGATCATCGCGCCCATGATCGGCTGACCTCCGTGGTGGAGTCGACGCCGGGGCCCCGGACGGTTCGCCGTCCGGGGCCCCGCTTCGTTTCGGGAACCGGGAACCCCATTCGGGGGCACGCTGTAGAACCTGCCATGACCTGTTCCGAATTCATGGAGTCCTTCTCGGACTACGTCGACGACACGGGGGCCCCCGAGGTGCGGGAGGCCGCTCTGCGTCACCGGAACGGGTGCGTCCGCTGTCGCCGCTACGAAGAGGTGTATCGCGGCGGGCTGCGCATCCTCGCCACCGAGCCCGAGGAGTTGGAGGTCCCCGAGGACTTCCACCCCCGCCTGCAGCACCGGCTCTATCACGTGGACGACGAGCGGGCGCTGGCGCGCTCGGCCGCCGGCATCCATCCGTCCCTTCTGGTGGTGGGAGCCGCCGCCGTGTTCGCGGCCCTGGTCGGCGTGCCCGCTCTGCTGGAGCCGGACCCCGAGGTGGAGTTGTCGCCCATCGTGGTGAGTGCCCCGTCCCCGCGTCTGCCGAGCCTGCGCATTCCCCTCCCGAGCATGCTTCCGGCGTCCCTGTCGCCGGCGGCGCTGGAGCTCCGGGGCGACGATCTCTGGCGCCAGCCCACGGCTCTCTTCTACGACTACGCCCCGGTACGGGCCCGCTACCGCGAAGCCGCCTCGTCCCGTCTCGGGCTGGAGTAGGAGTACGGTGTCGGATCCCCTCCGTGCCGCACTCGACCGGCACGGACTCGGCGGGGTGTTCTTTCTGCACGGCGAAGACGCGTTCCGCCGCGAAGAGGGTCTCCGCACCCTCGTGGAGGCCCACGTGGACGCCGGCGTGCGGGACTTCAATCTCGACCAGCTCCGGGGCGGGGATGTGGACGTGGACGCCCTGGCCTCCATCCTGGCCACGCCGCCCATGATGGCCGAGTGGCGGGTGGTGGTGATCCGGGACGCCCAACCGTTGGCCGGCAGTTCCCGAGCCCGGTCGCTGCTACTGGAGATCGCCGGGTCGCCGCCTCCGGGATTGGCGTTCGTGATCTCGGCCGACATCTCGGGATCCAAGGCCAAGCTGTGGCGGGAGCTGAAGAAGGTCGCCCGCTCGGTGGGCTACACCCCCGTGGCCCTGGAGGACGTTCCGGGGTGGCTGGTGGCCCGGGCCCGGGAGGGTTTCGGGATGGAACTCGAGGAGGCGGCGGCCCGGGCCCTGGCCCAGGCGGTGGGGGCCGATCTGGGTGTACTCCAGCAGGAACTGGCCAAGCTGCAGGAGTACGTGGAGGGCGACCGCCCCGTGACCCGGGACGACGTCTCGGCGGTGGGAACGGTTCTGCCCGCCCAGGACCGGTGGGCCTGGTTCGACCTGGTGGCGGAACGCCGATTCGACGAGGCCGCCCGGACCCTTCCTGTGCTCCTTGGACAGTCCGGGGAATCGGGTGTGGGCGTGACGTTGGGGCTGGGAACCCTGCTCCTCCGCCTCGGCGTGGTGGTGGACGAAGGACCCCGGGCTCTGGAGAAACTCCTGCCGCCGTGGCAGAATTGGGTGGCGGGAAAGCTTGGCCGGTTCGCGCGTGAGTGGACCGCGGACGAGGTCGACGAGGCCCTGCGGGGCTTGTTGCGGGTCGATCGTCTGTTGAAGTCGAGTCCCCTGCCTGAAGATCTCGTGCTCGAGGAGTGGTTGCTGGGTCTTGAGACCCGCCGCCGGGAGGCCGCATGATTCGCCGAGGACACACATCACCCCGACGCCGCCGGACCGGCGCCGCTCTCGCGTGGGCGGCCCTGGCCTGGGCGGTACCCACCGGGGTGTCGGCCCAATCCCTCCACCTCGCCGAGCTCTTCGCCGAGCAGGGGCGCCTGGGCGACGCCCGGGCCGAGGTCATGGCCTGGTTCGAGATCCGGGGCGACGCCGCTACGTCCGACGAACTCCAGCACGGACTCTGGCTCCGAGGGCGCCTGGCCGAAGATCGCACGGCCGGCCTTCAGGATCTCCAGCGGCTCGTGGAGCAGCATCCCCAGGGCCCCTACACGCCCCAGGCCCTCACCTGGCTGGCCGACGCCGCCGCCGAAGCGGGGGACGAAGGGGCCGCCATGGCCTTCCGGGCCCGGGTCGTCCGGGACTTCCCCGACTCCGAGTCGGCCGACCGGGCGCGGGAGTGGCTGCACGATCGAGGCCTGGCGGTGGAGGAACCCGCGCCGCCCTCGGCGCCTCCCCGGCCACCGGAGACGGCTCGGAACGACTCGACGCCCCCGGCCCCTCAGGTCCGGGCGCCCACCGAAGCTCGACCCGCGCCTCCGGCCGGGACCGATTCCACGGTGAGCGACTCGGTGACCGCTCGCCCGGCGGAAGCCGATTCGGTGCCCACCGATCCGCCCGCCCCGGAGCCCGGGGTGGCGCCCGACTCGGCGACGGCGGACTCGGCGGCCGTGGAGTCGCCGCCGGCGCCCGAGCCTGCGGCGCCCCCGCCGGCTCAGGCGGACTCGGTGGTGCGGCCTCCGCCGGCCGACACGGCGCCGACGCCGACGCCGGCGCAACAGGATCCCACGCCCGCGCCAGAGCCGAGTCCGCCGGGCGTCCAAACCGGGCCTCCGGTTCCCGGGGCCGCCGAGGGAGGCGCCTTCGCCGTGCAGATCGGGGCCTTCCGCAATCCGGACGGGGCGGCGGGGCTCGTGGACGATCTGGTGGCCGAAGGCTTCGACGCCCGCCTCGTGCAGATCCCCAACAGCTCCCTTCTGCGGGTGCGCATCGGACGCTTCGCCACCCTGGAGGACGCCGCCGGAGAACTCGAGCGGGTCCGGGCCCGGGGACGCGACGGCGCCCTGGTCAACGACGCCCGGCGTGAGCGAGTGGTCGCGCGCTGACCTGAGGCGCGGGGGGCTGGCGGTGGCGTTCGCCGCGGCCGCCTGGGGGTGTGGGGACGAGGGGGTGGGTCCCCGGGAGGCCCCGGCCTGTTCCGATGCGCGTCCGGCGTGTCGACGCCCGTTCACGGTGGTGCCCGGGCGTTCGGTGCCGGTCTACGCCACCCACGATCTCGACGGGGTCCACCCGGAGATCGACCGGGTGCTGGTGATCATCCACGGCACCGACCGCAACGCCGACGACTACTTCGAGACGGGCGTGGCGGCCGCGGTGGCCGCCGGCGTCGATGCCGGCACCCTGGTCCTCGCCCCCCGCTTCCGCACGGCCGACGACGATCCGCCCCCGGGCGATCCCCGGTGGACGTCCGGGGGGTGGAAGCGTGGGCACCTCTCGGTGGACGACGGACGGACGCCGGTGTCGTCGTACGAGGTGCTGGACGCGCTTCTGGCTGCGGCCACCGACCCCGGCCGGTTTCCCGGCGTCGCCGAGGTGGTGGTGGCGGGACACTCGGCCGGCGGCCAGGTGGTGCACCGCTTCGCTGCCCGTAGCGCGCTTGCGGCAATCCCCGGGGGCGTGGCGGTTCGTTTCGTGGTGGCCAATCCCTCGACCTATCTGATTCCCACGCCCCGTCGGTGGATCGACGGGGGTCTCTCCGTTCCCGACGGGTCGGCGTGCCCCGACTACGACCGTTGGCACTACGGCTTCCAGGACCGGAACCGCTACATGGAGCGCGTGTCCATCGACGAGGCTTCCGCCCGCCTCCTGGGGCGGGACGTCCGGGTGCTCCTGGGGGCCGCCGACACCCTGGACGCGTCGCTGGACGTGTCGTGCGGCGCCATGCTCCAGGGGCGACACCGGCTGGAGCGCGGCCGCCGGCTCCTGGCGCTTCTGGACGCCCTCGGCCTCCAGCACCACCACCGCCTGGCCGAGGTGCCGGGAGTGGGGCACTCCTCCCGGAGCATGTTCACCTCGCCCCGGGGGTTGGAGGGCCTCTTCAGGTGATGGGGCGGGCTCCCACCAGTTGGAGGAGCCCCCGCACGAACGCCTGAACGTCGGGGGACTCGGTTCCGGCGTTCCCCGCCAGGAAGATCGAGGTGTCGCCTTGGGTCCAGGCGTGGACGAAGAGGAAGCCCCGATCGCTGGCGCCCAGGGCCGGCCCCCGGTCCATGTAGCGGGCCAGGGCGTCGCCCCGGAGGATCCGCCCCGACCGCATGGCGTCGAACCACAGCGCCATGTCGGCGGGGGTCGACCACATCCCCCCGCTCCCCATGACGAGCCAGGACGTGGGGCCCCACTCCGGTGGGATGTTGTGCTCGCCCACTTGGTCGCCCCCGTACCCGGCGGCGAACTCGTCGGGGTCGAGGCCGCCGTCGTCGCCGTAGAATCCGGTGCGGGTCATCCCGGCGGGGCCGAAGAGGCGTTCCCGGACGAAGTCGGGGTAGGTCCGGCCCGAGCGTCGCTCCACGGCGGCGGCCAGGAGGCCGAAGGCCGAGTGGGAGGGGGCCCGGGACGTCCCGGGGGCGAAGAGGAGCTCCATGCCGAGGATCCGCCCCTCGGCTTCCTCGCGATCGATCCAGGTGAGATCCCGGTCGTCGTCGTCGGCCGTGTGGTGGAAGTTGGGCAGCCCCGAGGTGCCGTCGAGGAGCTGGGCCACGGTGATGGCCCGCTTGTCGGCGGGGACCTGGGGAAAGAGGTCGGCCAGGGTGTCGTCCAGCGAGAGGAGGCCGTCCTGGACCAGGAGCAGCACGGCGGCCCGGGTGAAGTCGATGGGAATGGAGCCGATGCCGAAGACCGTGGCGGTGCCGTTGGGGCGACCGGCCTCGGCCCGGGCGGCGCCGAACCCGCGGTGCAGCACCGGCTCGCCGTCCCGGACCGCCAGGACCACACCGGCGAATCCTCCCTCGGTCAGGGCGTCGAGCCGCTCCTCCAGGGTGGCCCAGGTCACGGGCGGCGTGTCCGCCCCGCCCCGGTCCGGCGGCGCCGCGAGCCGGAGTTCGGTGATGGCGTAGGGAGGGGCGTCGGACACGTTGAAGAGCACGTCGGCGTCGGCCCCCGTACCCCGGAATCCCAGGCGGTACCCGTCGGGGGCCACGTCGGCGGTGACCCCCGACGCGGTGGCGGCGAGGCGCCGGACCTCGGAGAGAAGCCGTTCCAGTTCCTCGGCTCCGAGTGCCCGGACCAGAGCCGGATCCAGATGATCGGAGGCGAAGGCCTGCCGCGCGGCGGGATCGCTCCGGGCGAGGTCCTCCAGCGCTCGCATGTGCCCGTCCACGACGCTCCGGACGTCTCCCCCCGGATCGTCGCCCGTGACGGCCACGAGCTCGAGGCGGGAGAGGAGTGCCGTGCCCGGAGCCAGGGCCAGGAGCATCTGGATCTCGCCCTCGAGAATGAGCCGGAGGCCGTCGTCCTCGGCTTCCACCGACACGCTCCCCGTGTGGCCGGCCCCCGCCTCGCGAAGGGTGGCCAGGTGATGTCGGAGCGCTTCGACGTCGGTGAAGGAGGCCCGATAGTCGGCGGTGAGGCGGTCCCGGGCGAAGGCGTCCACGTCGATCTCGGCGCCGCCGTCCAGGAACCGCACCACTGCGTCCACGGCTTCCCTCACCTCGGGCGGGGGCCCCTGGGCCGCGGCGCCGCTCCAGGGGGCGGACAGGACCAGGAGGGGGGTCAGGCTCCGGAGGAACGCGCGAAGACGGGTGAAGGCCGGCATGGAAAGACCTCGGATCGGGGGAACTCGGTACGGTCCTACGATGGCCGCACGGTGTGGAGATCCCGTGGAGGTCCCTCGCCCGGGCGGTGGGCGCACCGGGCCTGAAGCGTAGGGGGGAGGGCCACCCGAGCCAGCTCCACTCCACCCCATCGATCCGTGGCGAAGATCAACCCCCGACCGTCGGCGGTGAACTCGGGGTCGCCGTCGAAGCCCGGCCGGCCCTCCACCGGCACCGGGTCGCCGCCGTCGGGGTCCATGATCTGCAGGTCCCGGTCGCCCCGGCGCTCCACGGTGAGTGCGATACACCGCCCCGAGGGCGACCAGGCCGGATAGGCGTAGATCGCGTCGTCGTCGGGAGTGAGGGGGCGCAGCCCTCCCCCGTCGGCATCGACCCGCCACACCCGGAGTCGGTGGCGGCCCCGCCCCCGGTCGGAGTGGAAGACCACCGACGACCCATCGGGTGCCCAGCGGGCGTCGGAGTCGTAGCCCGGGTCGGGGGCGAGGCGGCGGAGGGCGCCCCTCGCCGGGTCCAGGACGAAGAGGTCGTGGTCCTCGCCCGGAGTCCGGACTCCGTCCAGGAGCACCCGCCCTCCCGGACCGGGCTCCAGCCGGGGTCGAAAGGCGGCCCGGAGTCCCCCATCCGGAAGGGGTGTGAGCCGGGACTCGGGAGCCGGACCTTCGGCGGGCACGGAGAAGCGCCGCCACGTGTCGCCGTACGCGGCGTAGAAGTGGAGGGTCGCCCCGTCGCCGGACCAGGCGGGCCCCCCGACCGGGCCCGGAACGCGGGTGCGGGCCCGGTGGTCACCGCTCTCCAGGTCCAGGAGCTGGACCTGCCACCCGTCGCCACCGTCGGCCACGTACGCCAGGCTCATCCCGTCGGGCGAGAGGGCGGGCTGTCCCTTGGGTGCCCCGTCGAAGGTGAGGCGGGTCGCCGCCGAGGGGGATGCGCACCCCACGCAGAGCGCCGCCGCCAGGGCGACGCCGACGGCCCCGCCGCTCCCGCCCACCCCCGACCCCTCCGCTACATGCGGGGCCGCTGTCCCCCGAACCGGAACTCGGTGGCGGGCTCGGCCCCCAGGAGGTGCTGGACGAAGTAGTTCCACCGGCGCCGCATCATGTGGGGCGTGTTGCCGAACCCGTGGCTCGCGTCGGGGAAGACCACGAGGTCGAAGTCCTTGTCGGCGTCGATGAGGGCCTGGACCACCAGGAGCGTGTTGGAGGGCGGGACGTTGCCGTCCATGAGGCCGTGGGCCAGGAGCAGCTTTCCCTCCAGGCGGTCGGCCAGCAGGTGGTTGGCCTGGTTGTCGTAGCTGGTGGTGCCGTCGTCGTATTCCACCAGCAGGCCCTGCCACTTCTCGCCCCAGTCGTCCTCGTAGTTGCGGTTGTCGTGGTTGCCGGCCTGGGACACGGCCACCGAGTAGAAGTCGGGGTAGCGCAGGATGCCGGCGGTGGAGGCGAAGCCGCCTCCCGAGTGTCCCCAGATGCCCACCCGATCCAGGTCCATGTAGGGGTGGCGCTCGGCGAGTTGCCGGATCGTGGCCACCTGATCCGGAAGCCCGTTGTCGCCCATGTTGCCGTAGTAGGCATCGTGGAACGACTTCGAGCGGCCCGGCGTGCCCATGGCGTCGACCTCCACCACGATGAAGCCCAGCTCGGCCAGGGCCTGGTGATCGCGGCGAGCGGGGCTGAACGCCCGGCTGCCCACGCTCCCGGACTGGGGTCCCGGATAGAGGTAGTTCACCACCGGGTAGCGCCGGTTCGGATCCAGGTGCGACGGGGTGTACATGAGGCCGTGGAGGTCGGTGACCCCGTCCCGGGCCTTGGTGGTGAAGGGCATGGGCGCCTTCCACCCCGACGCCACGAGTCCCGAGATGTCGGCTTCGTCCAGGCGGGACAACTCGCGGCCGTCCCGGTTGCGGAGAGCTACCGTCGGCGGGACCAGGGGAGTGGACCAGGTGTCGACGAAGGTCTCTCCGTCGGGGGCGATCTGGACCTGGTGGTGGGCGCTGTCGGGGGTGAGGAGGGTCAGGTCGCCCGAGTCCAGGTCGACCTTGTAGAGGTACTCGAAGTAGGGGTCTCCGGGCTCCCGGCCCGCGCCGGTGAAGAGCACCTCCCGGGCGTCGGTGTCCAGGTGCCGCAGCTCCCGCACCACCCAGTCGCCCGACGTCACCTGGCGCTTCAACTCACCCGTCTCGAGATCGTACAGGTAGAAGTGGCCCCAGTCGTCCCGCTCGGACCACCACAGCACCTCCCCGGCATCGTGGAGCACGCGCCAGTTCACGCCGTCCACCCCGGACTCGAAGTAGGTGTCCACCCGCTCTTCCATGACGTCGCGCACGGCCCCCGTCTCCGGATCGGCCACCCGGAGAAGGGCCTCCTTGTGGTCCCGCGAACTCGAGACGAAGGCCAGGGTCGACCCGTCGGGGCTCCACTCCACGTCGGAGAACTGCCCCCCGCAGTAGATGTGGTCGCAGATGGTGGACCGGTGCTGGTCCGGCGGCATGTCCAGAGGCACCACCCGCCCGTCCATGTGGACCACCATGCGCTCGATGCGGAAGATGACCGAGTCCTCGGGGAACGGGTACCGCCAGGACTCCAGCGTGGGCGCGCCCACCTCGGTGCCCACCAGATGCATCATGGACACGCCCCGGGCATCGTGGCGGAAGGTGGCGAGCTTGTCCGAGCCCGGCGCCCACAGCACCACGGGCCGGTCGCTCCGGGTCCAGCCCGCGTTGTTGGTGGCGTAGCCGTGATCCTCCGTGCCGTCGTGGGTGAGGCGGGTCTCTTCGCCGGTCTGCAGATCCACCACCCAGAGGTCGAAGTCCCGGGTGAAGGCGGCCCGGGAGCCGTCGGGGGACACCACGTAGTCTCGCCCCGGCCCCTCGGGCACGGCGCCCTCGGCAGAGCAGCGAGCGGCCCGCCCGGCGCACCGGTAGCGGGTGCCGTCCACGGTGACCACCAGGTCGGCGCCGTCCCAGCTCAGGTCCTCGATGGGCAGGCGGTCGGCGTCCATGGTGCGTCCCAGGGTGGTGCCCAGGGCGCCGGCCAGGACCTCGTGGTCGAACGCCGGCCGGGGATCGCCCGCACCGGGACCCGCCCGGAGAAAACGCCATCCGTCGGCCCGGGACTGCCGATACCAGAGTCCCCCGTCGGGAATCCACTGCGCCGCCACCTGCCCGCCCACCACCAGCGGCCGCTTGAACTGGGCGAGCTGTCGCTCGGCCCGCTCGTAGTCGTCCACGGTGAGGGCGTCGGGAGCCCAGGGGGTCTGGGCCGCCGCGGCGGGGGCCAGGACGGCCAGGAGCACGAGGGAGGGCGCGAAGGTACGAGCGAGTCGGGCCATGGTGCCGGTGGTGCGGGAATGGGGAGCGGACACCCCGGAATCTACCGCCGAAGCGGTCAGGGGGATCCCCCGCCCCGGACGATGAGGTCGATCCGATCCAGGATCCGGGCGAAGCGGGCCCGTTCCCTACGAGCCGACCAGCGGGAGAGGAATCGGCCCCCGAGAACGGTGGCGGCCGAGAGTCCCCCGAAGAAGAGGGGGGCGACGATGGCCTTGGGTCCCAACCCCCCCAGGGCGAGGGCACCACCGAACAGCCCGGCCATTCCCGCGAAGGTCCACCCGAGGGCGTGGGTCAGATTGGCCATCTGGGCGTTGGAGCGGCGCAGGGTCACGTGGGCGCCCTGCTCGCCGGGTTCGAGGCGGAGCCGAACCGCGCCCACCGACGACACCCCGCTGGACCACCACTCCAGGACGTCGCCGAAGGAGTTGGTGACCCCGGGAACGCGGAATTCCTCGCGAAGCTCCTGGACGATCCGCTCCCACTCCCGATCCGTCGGCCGGCCCGGCACCACCCGGTGATCCGCCGTGTCTTTCGGGATGCCCAGCAGGCGATACCGGGGTGCCGGGCCGTCGGTGCCCGAGGCCACCTCCCGGGCCGCCGCCCGGACGTGGGCGGGGGCGATGCCCACCTCCTGCGCCACCTCCTGGAGCTCCGCCAGGGTCAGACCGGGCTCGGGACCGGCCGCCGATCCGGCGCTCGCCGCCGGAAGCGCCCGCTCCGCCTGCTCCTGGCGTTCGGCGGCCCGGGCGAGGATCCGACGGATCTCGTCGTCGTGGAAGCGCGTCCCCGAGTCCATGGACGTCGGCTCAGAGCGCGTCCAGGACCCGCGCCATACGCGAGCGGACCTCCCGGGCCAGATGCCCGATGTCGTCCCGGCCCGTGACGGCGAGCTGCACTTCGGGGTCCAGGATCGACACCACCGTCTCGTCGGGAGTCTCGCCCTGGTAGACCACTACGTTGCAGGGCAGGAGCAGGCCGATGTCGGTCTCGGCCGACAGGGCCTGGTGGGCCAGGGGAGGATTGCAGGCCCCCAGGATGCGATAGGGGCGGAAGTCCACGTCGAGCTTGTTCTTCAGCGTCTCCCGGACGTCGATTTCGGTGAGCACGCCGAAGCCCTCGTCCTTCAGGGCGGCCCGGACCCGGGCGTCGGCGTCGTCGATGGCCAGGGGAAGGGTCTTCTGCATGCCGTAGGCGAGGTCGGCCATGGCGGTGGAGCCTCGGATGGGAAGGTGGAGAACGGGGCGATGGCCAAAGGTGCCGGGGGTCGCCCCCTCGGGGAAGGCCCTGTCCGGCGAGGGCACGCCCGTGGCATATTCCCGCGTCGTTCCACCCCCTCCCTTCCGGCCCCTCCCATGTCGTCCACCCCGATGTCGGCCCACGATCAGAGCCTGCTCGAGGAGGCCGAGCGGAGCGCCAGCGTGGGAAGTTGGGAGTGGGACGTGGAGCGGGGGACCCTGACCTGGTCTCGTCAGATGTACGAGATCGCGGGCCTCGACCCCGACGGTGACCCGGTGGATCTGGACACCTACCGGAGCCGGCTCCACCCCGACGACCGGGATCATCACATGGAGGTGGTGGAAACCACCCTCCGGACCGGGGGCACCTTCGCCCACGACCACCGCATCGTGCGCCCCGACGGCCAGGTGCGGGTGATCCACGGGAGGGGGCGGGTGGAGATGGGCCCCGACGGCACCGCCGTCCGCATGCTGGGAAGCGCCCAGGACGTCACCGAGATGGATCGGGAGCGGCGGGCGCTCCAGTTCCTGGCGAAGGCCGGGCGGATCCTGGCGTCGTCGCTGGACTACGAGGAGACCCTGGAGGCCGTGGCCCGCCTGGCCACGCCCCACCTGGCCGACTGGGTCGCGGTGGACGTGGCGGCCGGAGGCGGCTTCCACCGCCTCGTGGTGGCGTCGGGGCCCCCGGAACGGCAGGCCTGGGCCGACGAACTGGCCCGGGACTGGCCGCCCCGCCTCGAAGACCCGGCGGGGGTGGCCGCGGCCTGGCGCCGGGCCGAGTCGGAGTTCATTCCGGTGGTGCCCGAGGGACTCATCGAGGCCCGGGCTCGGGGTCCGGGACACGCTCGGCTGCTCCGGGCCCTGGGATTGGAGTCCGTCATGCTGGTCCCCATGGCCGCACGGGGCCGGGTGCTGGGGGTGCTGGGTTTCGTCCACGGGCCCTCGGGGCGGGTCTTCGACTCCGACGACTTCGCCCTGGCCCGGGAGCTGGCGGAACGGGCGGCGCTGGCCATCGACAACGCCGACCTCTACCGGGAGGCCCGGGAGAGCTCCCGGGCTCGGGACGAGCTTCTCGCCGTGGTGTCCCACGACCTTCGCAATCCCCTGAGCGCGGTGCTGGCGGGAGCGGCCCTCCTGGAGGGCGACGTCGTGGCCCCGGAGCGCCGAGGGGCGCTGGTGGAGGCGATCCACGGCGCGGCCCGCCGCATGGACCAGCTCACCCGCGACCTCCTGGATGCGGCCCGGCTGGAAGACGGCATGCTGGAGCTGGACCGGGAGGAGGTGGCCCTGGGGGCCCTGATCCTGGAGGCGCTGGCGGTGCAGGGGCCCGCGGCGGAGAAGGCCGGGGTGGCCCTCCGACCCCTGGTGCCCGCGGCGTTGCCCTCGGTCCCGGGAGACCGGGCGCGCCTGCTGCAGGTGCTGGAGAACCTCCTCTCCAACGCCGTGCGACACACCCCCCGCGGGGGCACCGTCACCGTGGCCGCCGAACGCACCGACACGGCCGTGGCGGTGCGGGTGAGCGATACCGGTCCCGGCATTCCCTCCGACCTCCGCCCCCACCTCTTCGACCGGTACCGGCAGGGCGCCGGAGCGCGGCGGGGAAGCGTCGGTCTGGGGCTCCCCATCGCCCGGGGGCTGGTGCGGGCCCACGGGGGTGACCTGGAGGCCGCCGACGGAGGGGAAGGGGGGGCCGAGTTCGTGTTCACCGTACCCGTGGACGAGCCATGAGCGCCGCCACCGACGCCCAACCCACCACCGGAGGGTACGGGTTCGGCACCGGCCCCGTCTTCCTGGCGAGCATCAGCACGATCCTCGGCGCCGTCATGTTCCTGCGGTTCGGCTACGCCGTGGGGCACACCGGGGTCCTGGGTGCGGTGCTCATCGTCGTGGTGGGGCACCTGGTCACCATCCCCACGGCCCTGGCCATCGCCGAGATCGCCACCAATCGCCGGGTGGAGGGCGGAGGGGAGTACTTCATCATCTCCCGCTCCTTCGGCACCACCATCGGCGGCGCCATCGGGATCTCCCTCTACCTCTCCCAGGCCATCTCGGTGGCCTTCTACATGATCGCCTTCGCCGAGGCCTTCACCCCCCTGGTGGGACGGGTGGAGGACTGGATCGGCATGGGCTTCGACCTGCGCTTCGTGTCCCTTCCGGCCCTCCTGGCCCTGACGCTCCTGGTGGTGGTGCGCGGGGCGGATCTGGGGGTCCGGGCCCTCTACGTGGTGGCGGGGATCCTCTTCGTGTCGCTGGCCATGTTCTTTCTGGGCGGCCCCATCGAGGGGTACGCCGGCGACGCCGTGCCGTGGATGGGCGGGATCGCCGACGCCGACCCCTTCATGCTGGTGTTCGCCATCTGCTTCCCGGCCTTCACCGGCATGACCGCAGGGGTCGGCCTGTCGGGCGACCTGGCCAACCCCCGGCGGTCCATTCCCCTGGGGATCCTGTCGGCCACCCTGGCGGGCATGCTGGTCTACGTGGCGGTGGTATGGAAGCTGGGCACGTCGGCGCCAGCGGCCGAACTGGCGGCGGATCAGCTCATCATGGGCCGCATCGCCCTCTGGGCGCCCATCATTCCCATCGGGCTGGCCATGGCCACCCTGAGCTCGGCCATCGGGTCCATCGTGGTGGCGCCGCGCACGCTCCAGGCCCTGGCGGCCGACGAGGTGGTGCGGGCGAAGGGGGTGAATCGTTTCCTGGCCCAGGGCGTGGGGCTGGCCAACGATCCCCGCAACGCCACCCTCGTGACGGCGGCCCTGGCCGTGGTCTTCGTGCTCCTGGGGTCGGTGGACCTGGTGGCCCGCATCGTCTCCATGTTCTTCATGGTGACCTACGGGGCCCTCTGCGCCATCAGCTTCCTGGAACACTTCGCGGCCCGGCCGTCGTACCGGCCCAGCTTCCGTTCCACCTGGTGGGCCAGCCTCTTCGGGGCCGTGGCGTGCCTGGTGCTGATGCTCCAGATGGATCTGGTCTTCGCGGCCCTGGCCATCGCCTTCATGGTGGCGCTGTACCTGGTGATCCGTCGGAGCCGGGCCGACGCCACCGACGACCTGGCCGAGATCTTCCACGGGGTCATGACCCAGGCCACCCGCTGGATGCAGATCAAGCTCCAGAAGACGCCGGGCACCGACTGGCGTCCCTCGGTGATCCTCATCACCCCCCGGACCTTCGATCGGCACGCCCCCATGGAGTTCCTGGAGTGGGTGTGCCACCGGTACGGGTTCGGCACCTACCTGCATCACATCCGGGGACTCCTGGACGGCGAGACGTTCAAGCAGTCCCGGGAGGTCCAGCGTCGCCTGGTCACGTCGTCCAGCGAGCGGGCCGGGGCCATCTTCGTGGATACCATGATCAGTCCGTCCATGGAGTCGGCGCTGGCCCAGAGCCTCCAGATGCCCGGCATCAGCGGCATGGACAACAACACCGTGCTCTTCGAGTACTCGGTGCACGATGCGCCCGGAGTGGTGGACGAGATCGTGGCCGGGACCCGACTGGCCGGCGTGGCCCGCATGAACCGGCTGGTGCTCCGCCACACCGACCACTTCTTCGGCAACCGTCGGTCGATCCACGTCTGGCTGACGTGGCACGACTATCGGAACGCCAACCTCATGATCCTCCTGGCCTACATCCTCCTGGGCCACCCGTCGTGGCGGCACGGCGAGATCACCCTCTACGCCGCCTATCCGAAGAGCGAGGTCAAGGAGCGCACGGCGGAGCTGAAGGCCATGATCCGGGAGGGGCGGCTCCTCATCACCGACAAGAACCTCCAGGTCTTCGGCACCGACGACCGCACGGATTTCTCGCGGCTCGTGGAAGTGAAGAGCGAGGGAGCCGATCTGGTGATCCGGGGCTTCACCGACGACCGCATCCGCCAGAAGGGAGCCGACTTCTTCCGCAAGCATCAGGGGCTGGGCGACGTACTGTTCGTGTCGGCCGAAGAGACCATCTTCATCGAGTAGGCTCGGGGCGCCGCCGGCGGGGTCGGTGGACGACACAGGGGAGGGGAGGGGATGAGGGGACGACGAAACGGGTCGTGGCCCGGGGCAGCGGTGGTGGTCCTGGGGCTGGTGGCCGGGGCGTGTGGCCGGGGCGACGAGCCCTTGCTCCCGGATGAGCGGGAGGTGGTGGCGGCGGTCTCCGCGGGCCATGGGGAGGCGGTGCGGCGTCACATGGCCCAGGGGCGTCCCGACGCCCGGATGCGGGCGGCGCTGGGGGTCGTGGGAACCGGGGATTCGGCGTCCGCGGCTGCCCTCGCCCCACTGGTGCAGGACCCCGAACCCCGGGTGCGGGCCGCGGCGGCCTTCGCCCTGGGCTTCGCGCCCGGAGGGACCCCGTCGGAGGTGGTGCGGGAGGCCCTCACCCACGAAGACGACCCCGCGGTGCGCCGGGCTCTGATCCGGGCGGTGGGACGGGGCGGTGGACCCGCCGACGGACCGTGGCTCGCCACTCTGGGGGGCCGGGACCGGACGGCGGCCACCGAAGCCCTGGCGTACCGGGCCCTGGCGGGGGGAAGCACCCGCGAAGTGGTGGACACCCTGGTGGCGCGCCTTGCCAGCGACGATGCCCCGGAGGCGGCCTTCGCCGCCCGGGGGCTCGTGTGGAGTGGGGCCGCCGATCTCTGGATCCGGCACCGGGCACGGATCCGGGAGCTGCTGACCGCCCTTCCCCGTGACGCCGCCGCGGCCCGCGTCCTCCTGCGGGGCTTCGGGCGCCTCCTCCCGCGCGACGAGCTGGAGCCGTGGGCCGCAGACGCCCCGGATCCCCGGACTCGGCTGGCGGCGGTGGAGGCTCTGAGCAGCCACACCGACGGGATCCTGACGGTGCCGGCCCTGGAGCGCGCCCTGGACGACCCGGACCCGGCCGTGGCACGGGCGGCCGCCCGCGGGCTGGCGGCGCTGGGGCGTGGGGCAGAGGGGCAGGCGGCCCCGATGCCGGCCTCGGCGCCATCCACGCCGGGGCCGGACGTGGCGCCCGTCCGGCTGTGGACGGCCGACGATTGGCAGGAGTACGAGGCGCTGGGCCCGGCCCCTCGACTCACCCTCGAGTTCGAGGGGGGAGGCACGGTGGGGGTGGCCCTGGACCCCCGGGGCGCGCCGGCGGCCGTGCTCCATCTGGTGCGACGCGCCCGAGCCGGAGCGTACGACGGGGTGCGGGTCCTGCGGGTCGTGCCCGGAGCGGCAATCCAGTGGGGACGGGCAGGCGTGGGGGCGGGAGCGACCCGGCCCGAACGGCGACCGCTCCCGGTGGACCGGGGAACGGTGGCGCTGGCCAGGGATGGGGCGGCCGGCGACGACGATCTCTTCGTGGCCCTGGACCGTCTGCCCGAACTGGACGGTGCCCACACGGTGGTGGGGCGGGTGGTGGAGGGACTCGAGGTGCTGGAGTCCCTGGAGGTGGGGGCCGTTCTCCGGAAGGTGGGCGGGCCCCTGTAATCCGCTGGGAGAGGTTCCGTAGGTGAGAGTGGCCCCCTCTTCCGAACCGGGGAGGGGAGAGCCACATTCGATGGACGGGTTCCACCAGGGGGTGGGACTCCATGTGAACGCCCGACGGGTCGGGCGGGGATGATGACGACGTGTGGGGAATGACTCGAACGGGTTTCACGACCCCTGGGGAGGCGTCCGCCTCTCCGTCGAGGTCCATCCGGACCTCTCGACCACCGCGACCCTCCGGTTGCGGGACCCCGATTCGCACATCTCCGACTCGTCCCGTTCGGGCCTGGTTTCGCCCCGAACCGGGAGGTCCTCGACGTCCACGTCCGTGAGACGCCGGCCGCAGTGGGGCCGGTCCGGCCCGGAGGCTCTCGCCCCGGGTCTCGATTCTTTCGAGTCTGGAGAAGCACAACCATGAAGCGAACCATGTTCGATTGGCCCCGGCTGGCGATGGCCGCGGCCCTCCTCGTGCCCACCGCATTGGCGGCACAGGATCAAACCGGCGGCCGAATCCTCGGCCGAGTCATGGACACGGCCGGCGAGCCCCTCTCCGACGTGCAGGTCTACGTCGAGGGCACCAGCCTGGGGTCCCTCTCCCAGGCCAACGGTCGATTCCTCGTGTTGAACGTGCCCGCGGGCACCTACACCGTGGCGGCCCAGCGCATCGGGTACGCCACCAAGCGGGAGACCAACGTCGTGGTGGCGGCGGGGCAGGAGACCGTCCTGGACATCTCCATGTCCATCACGGCCCTCTCCCTCGACGAAATCGTGGTCACCGGGGTGGTGGATCCGGTGGAGGGCATCAAGCTGCCCTTCAGCGTGGGTCGTGTGAGCGCCGAGAACCTGCAGGTGGCGCCTACGGCCAACCCCATCAACGCCCTCGCGGGCAAGGTGGCCGGGGTGAACATCGTGCAGGGCAGCGGGCAGCCGGGAGACGGCGCCGACGTGCTGCTCCGGACTCCCACCTCGATCTACGAGAACTCCAACCCCATGTACGTGGTGGACGGGGTGATTCTCTCCACTTCCACGGGCGTGGGCTCCACCATCGACCTCAACGCCCTGGACATCGAGTCGGTGGAGGTGGTGAAGGGCGCCGCCGCAGCGTCGCTGTACGGGTCCCGGGCGGCCAACGGCGTGATCCAGATCCGCACCAAGCGGGGATCGGAACTCGCCCAGGGGCAGACCCGCTTCACCCTCCGATCGGAGTACGGTCAGAGCTCACTGCCCAACAAGGTGGACCAGGCCCTGGCCCATCAGTACCTCCAGCGGGAAGACGGGGCGTGGATCGACGAGGCCGGCAACGTGGTGGACCGCTCCAACCGGGTGCTGGCGCCCAACAACATGGTGGACCAGCCCTATCAGACGCCCCTCTTCGACAATCTGGGCGCGTTCTTCAACCCCGGTGGCTTCTCGTCGCTGGCCGCCACCATGGCCTCGAACTCGGCCAGCACCAACTTCTTCGTGTCGGCCGAGCAGCGGCACACCGAAGGCGCCCTGGAGAACAACGACGGCTTCGAGCAGACGAGCTTCCGGGTCAACGTCGACCACCGGCTCCGGGACAACCTCAGCCTGAGCGCCAACGTGTTCCACTCGGTGAGCCAGCAGGACGAGCTCTCCGGGTCGCCGTTCCGTCCCATCCTGTCGTACGAGCCCGACATCAACCTCGGGGCCCGGGACGCCGACGGGAACTTCCTCCAGCTTCCCGATCCGACCCAGCTCACGGAAAACCCCATCTGGCGTCAGGGCTCGCGGGACAACATCAACAAGCGCAACCGGACCCTGGCGTCGGGTGACGTGCGGTTCACGCCGTTCTCCTGGCTCCGGGTGGCCGGAAACTTCTCGTACGATCGGTTCCAGCGGGACGACAAGGTGTACGTGGCCCGGGGCGTGGTGACCGACGTCTCCACCGAGTCCGAGTCCACGGGGCAGCTCGCCTACGAGAACGACGACATCGAGGCCCTGAACGGATCCATCGACGCCCAGTTGATCTACAACTGGGAGGACCTCACGGCGCGGACGACCCTGCGGGGCATCTTCGAGCGTGAGCGGTCGTTCGGGAACGACGTCGAAGGACGGGACTTCGTGGTGCTCGGCGTCGAGGACATCGACGCCGCGGCGTCGCTGTTCGGCGGGTCGAACCTCCAGGAGATCCGCTCCAACGGATTCCTGGCCGATCTGGCCCTGGACTACAAGGACCGCTACACCGGGTCCTTCCTGGTGCGGCGCGACGGGTCGTCCCTCTTCGGTCCCGACGCCCGCTGGAACACCTTCTTCCGGGCCGGGGGCGCCTGGCTCATGGGCCGGGAGGACTGGTGGCCCATCGACGCCCTCTCGGAGTTCAAGATCCGCTACGCCTACGGCACGGCGGGCAACCGGCCCTCGTTCAGCCGTCGGTACGAGACGTGGGGTGTGAACGGGCAGACCGGCGCCGTGACCAAGGGCACCCTGGGCAACCGGAACCTCCGGCCCGAGGTGACCCACGAGCAGGACATGGGCTTCGACGCCATCATCAACGATCGCTTCCAGGTGCGGTTCTCCTACATCCGGACCCGCACCGAGGACCTGATCATCGGTGTGCCGCTGTCGGCCGTTACCGGTTACAGCACCCAGTACCAGAACACGGGTGAGCAGACGGGCAACACCTTCGAGCTGGAGCTCGAGGCGGCCCTGATCCAGACGCCGGACATGAGCTGGACCGCCACTTTGGTGGCCGACCGGAGCCGGTCGACCATCACCGAGTGGAATCGGTCGTGCTTCTTCGACGGCATCGAGGACCAGCAGAACTACTGCCAGGGGTCGGGGCTTGCCGAAATGTGGGGTGAGCGGTTCCTGGGCGGTGCGTCCGAGTTGCCCGCGGAACTCCAGGCCCATGCCGACCAGTTCCAGGTGAACGACGACGGATACCTGGTGTGGGTGGGATCGGGCGCTTCGTGGCGCGACGGTCTGACTCCGGCCGGCGAGAACAACCTCTGGGGTACCACGTCGGCCGATCTCGAGTACGGCGGTTCGGCGCTTCGGTGGGGCATGCCCATCGTCGAACTCGACGAGAACGGGGCCCCCCTGGTCCAGCTCCTGGATCAGAGCTTTCCCGACCTCCAGCTCGGGCTGGTGAACAGCTTCCGCTGGAAGGGGCTGTCGGTCTTCACCCAGCTCCAGGCCAACTTCGGCGGTGCCATCTACAACCAGTCGCGCCAGCGGGGCTACCAGGACATCCGTCACGGCGACGTGGCGCAGATCGACAAGCCGATCCCGAACAGGAAGACCATCGACTACTACCAGGCCCTCTACAACTTCAACAACGTCACGAGCCACTTCGTGGAAGACGGGTCGTTCGTGCGGCTGAGGGAACTGGCGGTGAACTACACGCTGTCGCCGTCGCAGATGACGCGCTTCAAGCTCGACCGCATCGGCGCCCAGTCCATCTCGTTCGGCGTGGTGGGTCGCAATCTGTTCACGATGACCGACTACACGGGCTACGACCCCGAGGTGGGCAACGTGCTGGAGCGGGTCGACGACTTCGCGTATCCGAACATGCGGACCCTGACGGGTCAGCTCTCCATCGTCTTCTGAGGACGGACCTATGACGAATATGAGAACGACCGCCCTCGGAGTCCTCACCCTGGCCGTGCTGGCCGGGTGCCAGGACCTCGACGTGGTCAATACGAACCAGCCCGATGCGGATCGGGCCCTGGCCAACCCGAGCGACGTGGAGTCCCTCGTGGTGAGTGCGTGGAACCCCTACTGGTCCCGCACCCACACGTCGTCGTCGTCGGTCAATGCCATGCCCGTGGTGTCGGACGAAATGACGGCGACCTACGCCAACAACTCGGCGCTGGAGCTCTCGTCCGAGCCCCGCATCGCCTTGAACAACAATCCGACGGCCACGGCGTCGGGCATTCCGCGGTTCCAGTGGGACGACTGGTATCTGGCCCTCTCCAACGCCAACGACGGGCTGCGGGCCATCGCCGACGGGTTGATCATCGTCGACGATTCGGGCGATGACCGGACCCACGCCACCCGGGTGTGGGCGAAGCACATGCAGGGCGTGGCCCTGGGCTACGTGGGCATGATCTTCGATCAGGGCTACATCGTCCTGGAGGACTCCGATCTCGGCGCCCTGGAACTCCAACCCTACCCGGACATCGTGGCTGCAGCCATCGCCTCGCTGGAGGAGGCCATCCAACTCGCCCAGTCCGGGTCCGATTTCACTCTGGCGGGAGACGTGCTGAACGGCGTGCCCGTCACCCGGGACCTCATCGTCCAGCTCTCCAACGCCTACATCGCCCGATTCATGGTGCTGGGGGCGCGGACGCCCGCCGAGCGGGAGATGGTGGACTGGAGCAAGGTGCTCCAGGTGACGAACAACGGGCTGGTGGATGACCACGTCACCCTGCAGGAAGACGGGATCCGGGAGAGCACCATGTACTTCCGGGCCGCCAACGACGGGTCGTTCCAGCAGCGGGCCGACTACAAACACATCGGGTGGGCCGACGTCTCGGGGTCGTTCCAGCAGTGGCTGAATACCCCCGTCGCCGACCGGAACAAGTTCCTCATCACCACGCCCGACCGTCGCATCACCGGCGAGGCGCCCGACGAGGACGGGAAGTACTTCCGGTACGTGGAGACCGAGCGGTTCCGCCCCGAGCGGGGCACGTACCACTTCTCGTGGTACCAGTGGAACATCGGCCAGACCCCCGACGTGGGCGACCGGTTCTGGGAGAACGGTCCCGCCGTGCTCTACCACATCGAGGAGCAGAATCTCTATCGGGCCGAGGCCATGCTCCGCATGGGCAACGCCGCCGGGGCCGCCGACATCATCAACCAGACCCGGGTGGCCAACGGCGAGTTGCCTCCGGTGACGGCGTCGGGCGTGCCCCAGGCCGACGATTGCGTGCCCCGGCGGGCCGACGGGTCGTGCGGTGACCTGGAGTGGGCCCTGTACTACGAGCGCATGATCGAGCTCACGGGTACCGACGCGCTGCGGGCCTGGATGGACAAGCGCGGCTTCGGGCAGCTCACCGAAGGCACCTTCGAGCACATGCCCATTCCCGGCCGGGAGCTCGCCAACACCAACCTGGCCATCTACACCTTCGGCGGCGTCGGCGGACCGGCCGCCTCGTCCGGAGGAGAGGCCGGCTGACGGTCGTCGTCGACGATCGTCGTGAACCACGAGGAACGCGCGCCCCGGGGGGTAAGGACCTCCCCCCGGGGCCGCACCTCACGAAACGGGAGGACGTGTGGGGCTCCAGCAACGTACGAGACGGCACTGGACGTGGACGCTGGCCGCGGTGGCCGCGTTGGCGGGATGCGCCGGAGGAGGGCAGGGAGGGGCGTCGGGATATACGGCGTCGGTGGGCGCCGTGGAGCCCGACAAGCTGCTCCTGGACACCCGGGACTACCTGCGACGTGCCGGATACGAGATCGAGGTGGAGAATGGACCGCCTTCGATCCTGATCCGCTCGCTATGGCGCGCCGGGCTGCCCACCGATGAAGAGCGGGCGGCCGGCGCCACCGAGGTCCGGACCCGGTTTCGGATCACGGGGCGCGCCCGCCAGATGAGCGAAGCGTCGGAGGTGTACGTCACCACGGTCCGCATCGACCATCAGGTCCGCATGGGCGTGGGAGCGCCGTGGGAGGAGATGCCCGCCACCAGCGACTTCCTGGAGTGGGCCCGCACCACGGCCCGGGAGCTGGAGCTCCAACTCCAGTCCGGGAGGGGCGGATGATGAGGCGGCCCCGGTGGGCCCTTTGGTCCCCGGTGCTGGCGGCGCTGACCGCGTCGGCGTGTCTCGACACCAGCATCGCCGATCCCGGCCCCGACGACGATGTGCGCATCACCTATGTGGGTGTGGCCGTGTCGGACTCGGTGGGGGCCGCGGTCTCGGGCATCGAGATTTTCGTGTCGGAGTCGGGGTCGGAGGACCAACCGCTGGCCAACCTCCGGGCCTTCTTCGAGGCCCGGGGGGAGGGGTGCGGCACGGTGGACGACCCGGCGGATCGCACCGACACCGATGGCCTCGCCGCCACCGTGTGGCGTCTGGGCGATCGGGCCGGCACCTGCGAGCTGCGGGTGCGGGTGCTGAACGCCGGGGGACTCCAGCTCGCGGTCGCCGACATCGAGGGCGAGGTGCTGCCGGGGCAGATCGAGACTCTGGTGTGGATCGAGGAAGGAGGCACCACCTCCGGCGACGGCGCCCTGCGTCTCTCGGGGGAAAGCGGCGATGGATTCGACCGGGTCGCCAACGAGGTGCCGTGGCGGTTCCGGGTGCTCTCGGGCCCCCTGGAGGCGCTGGGCGACACCTTCGGCGGCGACGGCGGCCGGACCCTGGTCCCCGTGGGCGGGACGGGCCCGGGGCGGGTGGCCGTGGAGACCCGCTGGGGCGACGTGGTGATCCTGGACGCCTGCGTCACCGCCGGCCCCGCCGCGGCCACGGTGCGGGTGGACTGGACCCGTCCGGGCTCCACGCCGGCCACCTGCGCCGCCTGACCATGTCCCGCGCCGCCGCCCTGGGGGCCCTGGTGGCGCTGTGGGCCGCCGCGGCCCCGTTGCGGGGGCAGGGGATCACGGGACAGGTGGTGGACGGGGAGGGGCGGCCGCTCCAGGACGTGGAAGTGCGGCTGTTTCCGGTGGTGGTGGACCCGGGATTCCCCGTGTTGCGGGCCGTCACCGACGGGCGCGGGGCGTTCCGCTTCGACGGCGTGAGCGGAGACGTCCGGCTCCGGGCGGAACGGCTGGGGTACGCCCCGTTCCTCTCCGAGCCGCTGGCGCTCCAGCCCGCCGATTCCGTGTCCCTTCGCATCACCCTCCGGGAGGCGGCGGTGCTCCTGGAGGGACTGGAGATCACCGCGTCCCGGCGTCCCTGGTGGGAGATCCTGGAACCGCCCGGGTTGTGGGGCTTCTACGACCGCATGGACCGGTACTCCCGGGAGGGGCGAGGGCGGTTCTTCACCCGGGCCGACGTGGAACCGTGGCGGGGGGTGCCCGTGGCCCGGGCCCTGAGTGCGGTGGTGCCGTGGATCCGGGCGGTGCAGGATACGGCCCGGCTGGGCCAGCACAAGCTCCGGGGCCCGGGGGGATGCGTTCCCCTGATCTTCATCGATGGAGTCCACGTGCCTCTTCAGATCCGCACGGCTGGCGGCGTGATCATCGACGAGCTGCCCCTGGACATGGTCATCGATGCGTACAGCCTCGTCGCGGTGGAGACGTACCGGGGCATGAGCCAGGCGCCGGTGGAACTCACGACCCCCCGGACCCGGACCGACCTGCGGTGCACGGTGGTGGGCCTCTGGACGCGGCGGCGCTGAGGGCCCAGGGTGGGGGGCATGACACCCGCCCGCGGTTTCCGACGCCTGCTCCAGGCCCTCGCCCTCGCCGCCCTGGCGGCCTGTGCCCCCTCGCCCGAGCCCTTCGAGGTCACCGAGACCTCCATCGCCGAGCTCCACGCCGCCCTACGGGACGGGCGCACCACCTGTCGGGCCGTGGTGGACGCCCATCTCGCCCGCATCGCCGCCTACGACGACCGTGTGAATGCCGTCACGGCGCTCAATCCCCGGGCCGGCGCCCGAGCCGATTCCCTGGATGCCGCCCGAGCTCGGGGTGAGGTCATGGGCCCGCTCCACTGCGTGCCCATGCTGGTGAAGGACAACTTCGACACCCACGACCTTCCCACCACCGCCGGGTCGGTGGCGATGGCCGGGAGTCTCCCCCCCGACGACGCCTTCATGGTGCGTCGCATCCGAGAGGCCGGGGCGGTGGTGGTGGCCAAGACCAACATGGCCGAGTGGGCCTTCAGCCCCCGGGAGACGGTGAGCTCGGCGGGCGACACCACCCGCAATGCCTACGCCCTGGACCGGGTGCCGGCCGGGTCCAGCGGGGGCACGGCCTCGGGGGTGGCGGCGAGCTTCGGCGTCATCGGACTGGGGAGCGACACGGGCAACTCCATCCGGGGCCCTTCGTCGCATCTGGCACTGGTGGGCATCCGCTCCACACTGGGGCTCACCAGCCGGGACGGCGTGATCCCCCTCTCCTTCGACCGGGACGTGGCCGGGCCCATGGGCCGCACCGTGGACGACGTGGCCCGGGTGTTCGAGGTGGTGGCGGGCCCCGATCCCGCCGACCCCTACACGGCCGAAGCCGGGGCCCACCGGGAGCCCGACTACACGGCGCTGCTGGACGCCCGGGGCCTGGAGGGGGCCCGCCTGGGAATCCTGACGGCGCTGGTCCACGACGAAGACGCCGACACCGCCGTGCTCCGCCTCTTCACCGACGCCGTGGCCGATCTGGAGCGAGCCGGGGCCGAGGTGGTGGAGGTGGACTTCGACGTGGCGGCCCAACTCGAGCGGCCGGGCCTCTTCTGCCGCCGCTTCCGCTACGACATGGCGCGCTACCTCGAGACCCTGGGTCCCGGGGCCCCGATCCGCGACGTGGTGGAGGTGCTGGAGACCGGCGCCTACCACCCCTCGGTGGAGGGGGGACTGCGGTCCTTCGCCCGATTCCCCGCCGACGTGCCCCCGGGGGACTGGGACGAGGCGTGCCCCGACTTCGCCGATCATTCCGGACGGCAGGCGTTTCGGGCCGACCTCGTCGACGCCATGGACGCCGCCGAGGTGGACGCCCTGATCTACCCCACCTGGCTCGCTCCGCCGGCGCACCTCGACCGGGCGGGGGAGGAGTACCGGGGGGACAACAGCCAGCGGGTGGCGCCGGCCACGGGCACGCCGGCCCTCACGGTGCCCATGGGCGAGACCTACGGGGGACTCCCCGCCGGCCTCCAGATCCTGGGCCGGCCCTGGGACGACGCCCGACTGCTCGTGTTCGCCTACGCCTACGAGCAGGCCACCGGGCACCGTCGCCCGCCGCCGGGCTTCCCACCCCTGGAGGCCCCCGGGCGTTAGGACGGCCGCCCGCCGACCGAAGGGGCGGGGCCATGGCACAGGGTTTGCGCCTCGGGGGGGGCATGACTCCCCCGACCGAATCCCTCCGAGATCCGTCCCCACGGACCGGCCGCGAGGCGCGCGAGCAGTGCAGAGGCTCCTGGCGCCGGGCCGTCGCCGTGGCCGCCTGGGCCCTGGCGGCCACCGGCTGCGGCAATGCCGCGGTCCCCGACCTCCCGCCCTTCGACCCCGTGGAGATTCCCGACCCGGCGTCCGTCGATGCCGTGGTCTTCCTCCTGGGCGACGGCGGGGCCACCGAAGCCGGGCGCTCTCCCACACTGGCCGCCCTGGCCCGGGACGTGGAGGCCTGGTCGTCCGCCCTGGGGCGCGACTCGGCGGTGAGCGTCGTCTACCCCGGCGACATCGTGTATCCCGTGGGCGTGCGGGACCGGGACCATCCGGACTTCGAGACCGACTCCGTGCGGCTCTGGAACCAGATCGAACTGGTGGCCGGACCGGCATCCCGGCAGCACGCTTCCCTGGGGCTCTTCCTCGCCGGCAACCACGACTGGGGCAACGCCCGGGGCGAGGCGGGGGTGCGCCGGGTGGAGAATCTGGCCCGGGCCCTGGAGCGGGCTCGGACCACGGGGCCCAAGGTGACGCTCCTCCCGGGCCCCGGCGAACCGGGTCCGGTGATCCGGGATCTCCGGCGGAACGTCCGCCTCGTCTTCGTCGACACCCACTGGTTCCTCCAGGCCCGGGCGCCCCGGGAAAAGGACGCCTTCTTCGAGGCCCTGGCCGACGCCCTCACCGGCGCCGACGATCGACAGGTGATCATGGTCCAGCACCATCCCTACCGCTCGGCCGGTCCCCACGACGCCCTCCTCCCCGGCCCGGAAGCCCTGGGAATCCCGTTCCTCCTGAAGAAGACCGGCACCCTGGTCCAGGACCTGGACGCACCGGTGTATGCCGAATTCCGCAGGCGACTGCGCCGCACCTTCGTCGAGACGGGCCGTCCCCCCCTGATCTTCGCCGGGGGGCACGACCACTCCCTGCAGGTGCTCCGGGGGGAGGGGCCCGACGACCCGGCGCACATTCTCGTGAGCGGTGCCGGAAGCAAACTCACGCCCATCACCGACGCCCCGGGCATGGCGTACGGCGCCTCTCGCCCCGGCTACATGACCCTGGTCTTCCGGGCCGACGACGGGGTCGAACTGTTCGTGGTGGCCGGCGATCCCGACCACCTGTCGTGCACCGGCCCCCTCCTGGCCGACGACGAGGTCCCGGCCTGCATGCGAGCCGGGCTCGATTCCCTCCGGGTGCGGTTCTCCGCCACCCTCGTGGAGGGCCGGGACGGGGATGCGGTCCAGCCGTCGGGTTCGGGGCGGGCCCCCACCCCCTGGTGGATCCCGCCGGAGGAGCGACGGGACTCCATGGCCCCCGACTCCACCGCCCCGGCCGGGGCTCGATCCGGGGAGGGCGCATGAGCCGGGGGCCCGGGTGGGCGCGGCGCCTCACCCGCGGAATCGCCGGAGGCGTCGTGGGGCTGGCGGTGGGGTTCTTCGTGACCCTGGCGATCTTCGTCGCCGAGGCCCGAGCCGGCCGTTACGTGTACTCCCTGGACGACCTCACCCTCTGGCGCTGGGAATCTCTTCCCACCTGGGCGGGTCTCGTGGTGGGCGGCGTGGTGGCGTGGCGAGCGCCTCGTCGCGGGGTGGGCGCCCTGTGGAGGGGGCTCGTGGCCGCCGGCCTGGCCGGGGCCGCCGGATGGTGGGTGGGCCCGGCCGTCTGGGTGGGCCGGTCGGCGCCCTGGGCCGGCGCCGTGCTGGGGGCCGCGGGAGGGCTGGTGGTGGGACTCACCGTGGCCGGGGTGTGGGCCGGGCGCCGACGTACGGCCGCCGACCCCAGCTGATCCCACGGCATTGCAGAATCGCACGATCCCCCCCTGCCCATCGTGCGAATCGGAGGATCGGGAGGCCGAAGGAGGCCGATTTTCCCCGGCACGGGCTTTGCCCCTCTCCACTCCGTCGAATCCGGCGGCCCGAGTTCCGGGGCGCCGGTCCCGCCGCGCCCCGGCGCGGCCCCGTTCACCGGAGTCGAGGGAACCCCTCATGGACGTCCAGGCCCTCCTGAAGTCGCCGATGGTGAAGCTCCTCGGCTACTTCGCCCTTCTCGCCGCCGTCCTGGCCCTGGTGGCCGTGACGGTTCCCTGGGTGCCCGACCTTCTGGTGCCGTCGGCCCCCGGAGCCCAGGCGTTTCCCGGGGCCGACGGCGCCGTGGGTCCCTCGGCGTCGGAGATCATGACGACGGTGTCCCGGACCGCGCTCCTGGGCCTTCTGGCGCTCCTGGCCGCCCTGGCGTTTTCCGTCCCGGTGGTCTGGATCTACACGGTCATCATGCGCCAGGAGGGCTACGATCGGTCGTTCGTCCGCCTCCTGGCTTCGCTCCCGGTGGTGGTGGCCGGTGTGGTGCAGGTCGTCCGGGGCGATCTCGCCCTGGCCTTCGCCCTGGCGGGGATCGTGGCCGCGGTCCGGTTCCGGACCACGGTGAAGGACCTCCAGGACGCGGTGTTCGCCTTCGCGGCCATCGCCGTGGGCCTCGCCACCGGGACCGGCAACTTCACCCTGGCCGGGGCCATCGCCACGGTGTTCTGCCTCCTGGCGTACGCCCTCTGGCGGCTGAACGTCGGCGACGTGGGCCCCAGCCTCACCCTGAGCCACGGCGGCGTCGCCCTGGCCGAGGCCCTGGTGCCCGGGGAATCCCACAAGGCCGTGGTCATCGGGGAGGAGGAGGTCGTGGAGCCCGTGCACGCCGACGACCTCCCCCAGCTCTCCGATCACATCGAGCGCCTGGCCGACTACGTTCGGGGCGACGCGCTCCGGAAGAAGAAGAAGTACAACACGCTCCTCCTGGTCTACGCGGAGGACGCCGAGGCCGCCGCCGAACACGTGGAGCCCATCCTGGACGACCACGCGCGACGCTGGGTGCTGGTGGACGAGATCCAGCGCAACGGGTCGGGCCTCACCGCCCTGGAGTACCTGCTCCGCCTCAAGAAGAAGGTGAAGGTGGGGAAGATGATCGACCACCTGGGGTGCGGTGGGGACCAGGTCTGCAGGGCCGCCGAACTCAAGCCCATCAAGGGCCTTCGCAAGAGGCTGACATGAAGACCGTAGCCCCCGCCGCGCTGCTGTTCGCGGCCCTCCTCGCTCCGGGTCCGTCGGCCGCCCAGTCCGTGTCGGACACCCTCGACGCCCCCCCTCCGGCCGTGGTGCCCGAGGTCCTGCGGTGGGGACGGGACACGGTGTACGCCGCTCCCGGGGAGGTGTATCCCGCGGGCCCGGTCCATCGCGCCCTCCTGGGCGACCTGAACCGGGATCTGTGGCACTTGCCCTTCGCCGTGCCGGTCCTGGATCTGGATTCGGTGGGCGGGGGTCTCGTCGTGGACGAGCTCAGCGGCGGGAAGCAGACGCTGGGACTCCGGTTCCGGGGGCGGGACGGGCTGATCTACCAGTTCCGGAGCATTCTCAAGACGGCTTCCCGGGCCATACCCTCGCCCCTGCGGTCCACGGCGGTGGACGACGCGCTCCAGGACCAGATGGCCGCCCAGTTTCCCCTGTCGGCCATGGTGGTGGCCGAGCTCCTGGAATCGGCGGGGGTGCTGGTGGCCAAACCCCGGCCCGTGGTCATGCCCGACGATCCCCGCCTCGGTGAGTTCCGGGAGGTGTTCGCCGGCCGCATGGGGTGGATCGAGGTGCGCCCCGACGAGCGGGAGACCGACGACGGCGTGGAGTACGCCGGGTTCGCCGGGTCGGCCAAGATCACCGGGTCGGAGGAGCTCTACGAGGAGTTGATCGACGACCCCGAGAGCTACGTGGACGCCGAACAACTGCTTCGGGCCCGCTTCATCGACATGCTCGTGGGGGACTGGGACCGGCACTCGGACCAGTGGCGTTGGGCCAGCTACGAAGAAGGGCAGCGCACCCGTTGGGAGCCGATCCCCCGGGACCGGGATTGGGCTCTCTCCCGCATCGACGGTCTGCTGCCCGGTCTGGTGGGCTTCTACATGCCCAAGTACACCGGGTTCGGCGCCGAACCCCCCGACGTCTTCCGGCTGCACTGGAGCGCCCAGCGGGTCGACCGCACCCACCTGAGCGGTCTCTCCCGCGACGACTTCACCCGCATCGCGGCCCAGTTGGTGGCGAGCCTCGACGACGCGGCGCTGGACCGGGCCGTCTCCGTGCTCCCCCCGTCGTACCTCGACGCGGTGGGCGACGATCTGCGCCGGGCGCTGGGGATCCGGCGCGACGCCCTGCCCGAGGTCGCCCGGGAGTACTACCGGCTCCTGGCCGGGTGGGTCGACGTCCACGGCACGGAGGAGACGGATTCGGTTCAGGTGGTGGGCGACGGCCACGGCGTGCGGGTGACGGCCTGGGCCCCGCGGGAGGGCGACTTCGTGCGGTACGATCGCCGGTTCGATCCCGACGAGACCCGGGACATCCGCATCTACCTCCGGGACGGCGACGACGTGGTGGTGGCCCGGGGGCCCCTCGCGATTCCGGTCCGGGTGGTGGGGGCGTCGGGCGACGATCGAATCCTGGGGCCGGGGGGCGGCGCCAACCTGGTGGTGTACGAGGGCTCGGGCGACGACGAGATCGCCGTGGGGGCGGACGCCGTCACCACCGACAGTCCCCTCCTGGGGCAGGACAGCCTGCGTACGGCGTACTTCATGTGGGACTCCAGGGATTGGGGGTCGTCCTGGCTGCCCCGACCCGAGGTGTGGTACGACTCGGACATCGGCCTCTTCGCCGGGGCCGGCGTCACCCGGTACGGGTTCGGGTTCGGCCGGCTTCCGTACCACAGCAAGGTGTCGCTCTCGGTCCTCAACGGCCTCGACCCGGCCCAGTGGATCGTGGACCTCGAAGCGGACCGGGCCGTGGGGGAGCGGGGATGGCGGGTGGAGGCGAAGGTGCAGTCCCATACCGACGAACCCGTCTGGCTCTACGGCTTCGGCAACGACGTCCGACCCCACGTCTCGTCCGAAGAGGCCCGGTCGCACCGCAGCTCCCTCCGGGCCCGCCTCGGCGCCCGCTACCGGGTCACGGACCGGTGGACGGTGGCCCTCGGGCCCGAGTTCATCACCTCGGGCGCCGTGAAGCCCGGGGGCGTGGTCTTCGACTCCCTGGACGTGTACGGGGCCGGATCGTTCACCCGTCTCGGACTCCGGGGGGACCTGGACCTCGATACCCGGGACAACCCCCGCTACCCCCGGAGCGGGCGCCACGCCGAGGTGCAGGCCCGGGTGGTGCCCTCGCTCTTCGACGTGGACGACACCTTCGGAGGGGTGTCGGTGAACTGGACCGAGTACCTCTCGGCCGATCTTCCCGGCGAACCCACGGCCCACCTCCGCGTGGCCGCCGAGAAGAGCTGGGGGCGCACGCCGTTCTTCGAACTGCCCTACCTGGGCGGTGCGGCGACCCTGCCGGGCTTCACGTCGCGGCGCTTCGTGGGCACCGGCGCCGCGTCGGGGACGGCGCTGCTCCGCTGGAGGATCCTGGAGCCCACGGTCCTCACCGAACTCCAGATCGGCGTCCACGGCGTGGCCACAGGGGGCCGGGTCTGGTTCGACGAACCGTCGTCGGCCGGATGGCACACGGCGGCGGGGGGCGGGCTGTGGATGCGTCTGCCGTCGGTGGACCGGGCGGTGGGCCTCACGTTCATGCGCGGAGACGAGGGTGTCCGCGCCTACCTCGACTTCGGCTTCCTGTTCTGATGGCACTCGAGACGCGAAACGGTGGACCGGGCATCATGCTCGTGGGAATCGGGGCGATCGGCTTGTTCGCCATCGTCTCGCTGGTGGCGTGGGCGTTGGGGATCCGGGGACTCCCGGACCCGGCGGACCCGACCCTGGGAGGCGACGCGGCTGCGTCGCTGGGCCGACTGGCCAACGGCGGGGTCCAGGACACGGCCCGGGTGGTGCGCCTCGGCGAACTCGGGGCCGACCTGGACGAGAGTTCGGGACTGGCCGTGAGTCGGTCGCGGCCCGGGGTCGTCTGGACCCACAACGACGGCGACGACGGGCGCCTCTACGCCATCCGGACCAACGGCACCACGGTGGGGTCGGTGGGCGTGGAGGGCGCCGACATCGAGGACTGGGAGGACATGGCCCTGGCCCGGTGTCCCTCCGACGGGCCGCCCCGGGTCGACTGTCTCTACCTGGGCGACTTCGGCGACAACGACGACGAACGGGACCGCTACGCCATCGACATCTTCGCCGAACCGGACCCGGAGCAGGGCGGGGCGGTGCGTCCCCTGAGACGGGTGTGGTTCCGCTACCCCGACGGGCCGGCCGACACGGAAGCTCTGGCGGTCCTGAACGGGGAGCAGGCCCTGGTGGCCACCAAGGGCAACGACGGCTCCAGCCGCCTCTACCGGGTGTCGCTGGGCGCGTCGGACGACGGGGCCGACGACGGCGTTCGGGCCGCGACCCTCGTGGGATCGCTCCCCGTGGTGGTGGACGGTTCCCGGGAGCGCATCACCGGGGCGGCGCTCTCGCCCGACGGGTCGACGCTGGCGGTGCGGAACCACCACGCCGTCTACCTCTTCGACGTGCAGCGACCCCTGGGGTCTCCCGTTCTCTGCGAGATCGGCGCCTGGCAGCCCCAGGGCGAGGGCCTGGACTTCATCCGAGCCGACATGCTGATCCTGACCTCGGAGCAGGACGAGGGCCGGGCCCCCATCGTGCGGCTGCGGTGCCCCTGACCGGGGCGGCGGGTCAGCGCCCCCGGGGGTCGTCGTCGCCGGGAAGGGAGGCTTCGGGCGCCAGCCGCTCGGAATAGACCAGCTCCAGGGCGGCCACCGCCTCGCCCATGCAGGCCTCCCGTGCCTCGGCGGAGGTATCGGGACAGGCGGGTCGATCCGTGGGCGCCGCCATCACGTAGAGGTCGACGGCCTCGTTCCGTCGGAACACCAACGACATGTATCCGGGCCGGCTCGCCCCGTAGCGCAGATTGTCGGCGTCGGTGAGGGGCGTGAGCTTGCTCCCCGACCCCGACACCAGGACCGTCTCGGGTCCGTCGTCGGAGTCGGGGTCGAGGACCTGGAGGGAGTGGTCGTGGCCGGCGGCGAACACCAGGGGGCGCTTCCCCACACTGCGCAGGGCCCCGTCGAGGCGCCCCCGGAAGTCGCGGTAGACCGGCGAGTTCAGGTCCTGGACCAGGGTGCCGGATCGATGGAGCAGATAGAGGATCCCGAATCCTTCGTCTCCCGGCGACAACAGGCCGTGGGGACCGGCGGACTGGTAGGGGTGATGGGCCAGCATGATGACGTGGCGATCCTCGGCATCCTCCAGCGCCTGTCGCACCTCCGCGAAGAAGTCGGTGCGGGTCACGGCGTCGGGGGCCTGGAGGAACCAGTGGGTGTCCAGGGCCATGAGGCGCACGTTGGAGCGGACGTCCCGCACCCAGGGGCCCGCTTCGCCCGGGGCGGGCACCATGGACACGCCGATGCCCTGGGCCCGGGCCGCGTCCAGGAGATGGGACTGGTTGCGAAGACGAGCCACGCCGGCCTCGCCCGTGGTGTTGCCCCAGTCGTGGTTGCCGGCCAGGAAGAGGCCCACGGCGCCCCGCTGCCGGGCCGACGGCCCCGCCAGGGTCGAGACCTGACTCCACAGCCGGGCGGAGTCGGTGGGGAATTCACGATGGGAGCGATCCCGCACCCCCACCGGGTACACGTTGTCGCCGAGGAAGACCACGGTCACCGCGGAGTCCCGCTCCAGGCGTTGGGACCAGTACTCCACTTCGGCGCCCAGGCGTCGCAGGACCGGTGAACTTTCGGAGCGCGCCACTCCGGCGTCGCCGATGAGGAACACCACCGCGTCCACGGCGTCGGGCTCGGGGAAGTCCAGGGGCGGAGTCCCGTGGAACTCGGGAGCCGGACCCGTGGCGCAGGCGCCGGCCACGAGGGCCGAAGCGAGGACGAACGTGCGGCGACGACGGGACATCACCCGCCTCCCAGGGGAATGCGGACGCTCAACACCGGGACCACGGCCGGCTCTCCGCCCTCGTCGTCGAGCCCGTCCAGGGCCCCCAGGACCACGCCCGTGAGCATGCCCGCGGCGCTGCCGATGATGGCGCCGGCCCAGCGGCCCTCCACGTCGCCCCAGAGAAGGTGACCGGCCCCCAATCCCAGGGCCGCGCCGCCGAAGAACCCCACCGCGCCCCACCCCACGGCCCGACCCAGGGCCACCTTGGACTCCGCTCCCAGCCAGCCCCCCGCCACCGGGCCCGCCACCATGGGCAGGAGTTCGGGGGTGAAGGTCAGGGCGTCGTCGAGGGAGAAGAGGAACCGGCCGAACCGGGCCTTGGTGACGTAGACCGCGGTGGTCACGTACGTGCCCGCCACGAATCCCCCCGCCGCGCCGGCGATGGCCGGCACCGTCTGCCCCGCGGCGCCCGGGGGCGATGCGGCGCCGGGAAGGAGAAGGGCCAGGCTCAGGCCGACCAGGGACGCGGCGCGCCGGAACGGAAGGGCGAGGGGCATGTCCGCTCAGTTCCAGGCGAAGAGGATCAGCAGGACCAGGGCGGCCAGCAACGTGACCCACAGTCCCATGGCGATGCGGGTCGTGGTGCGGGCGCGTTCGGCCTCCCACCACTCCCGGGGGCCGACCCGCCGGGCCAGGAAGGTGGCCACGCCGGCCAGGTTCACGCAGGTGACGTTGGTGGCCACCAGCGTGGCCGCCGCCAGGGCCTCGGGCGCCATGCCCTGGCCGGCCAGGAGCCCCGTGGCCACCAGGGGCGGCAGGAGGGCCACGGCCACCATGACGCCGATCACGGCGGTGGGGAGGCCGGAGGTGAAGGCCAGAGCGCCGGCGCTTCCGGCGGCCAGGGCGAGCACCACGTCGGACAGGCCGACCCGCGTCCGGGCGGCGAGTTCCGCCACGGTGGGATCGATGGGAAAAAGCCAGCCGATGGCCACGGCGATGGCCAGGGCCACGGCGGCTCCCGTCACGGCGGCCACCAGGGCCCGCCGCCCCAGGTCGAGATCGCCCAGGGTGGCGGCGAGGGAGAGGGCCACGTTGGGCCCCAGGAGGGGGGCGATGACCATGGCCCCGATGATCACGGCCACGTCGCCCCGGATCAGACCCACGGCGGCCACGATGGTGGAGAGGGCCACGCCGGCGAGGTAGACGGGGTCGACCCGGGCCGCCGATTCCAACTCCTGATGGAGCTCTTCCCGGGACACCCGGCTCCAGACGCCCCCCTCGGCTTCGCCGCCGTCGTCGCCGGACTCGTCGTCGTCCTTCTGCGGTTTCTCGAGCCGGGGGAGGGTGGCCTCCACGGCCAGAAGGACGATGCGCAGCGCGTCGTCGCCCTGGAAGCGGTCGGTGATGGCGTCGGTGAGGGCCTCCACGGCCTCGGCCCGCACCAGCGCCCGGTGGGTGTGGACGTCGTCGGTGGAGCCCACCGGCCACTCGTCCACCACGTCGGCCTCCGCCAGGAGTTCGTGGAGGCCCTCGGTGTCGCCCGCCGGGATCCGGATCTCCACCAACCGCAGGGCCACTAGTCGAACTCCCTCACCGAATCAGAGATCGTACTTCCGGCGCTTCCGCCAGAGTGTGGAAGGGGCGATGCCCAGGATGTCGGCGGCCTCCTCCAGGGTGTCGGTATCGTCCAGTACCCGGGCGATGTGTCGGCGCTCCATCTCCTCCAGCGACACCGACGACCCCTGGGGTGCGTCGACCTCGACGGGGTCGTGGCCATCGGCGGCCGGTGGCGAGCCGTCGCCGGGGTGCGGGGGCGGAGGCGAGGCGGGCGCTGTCCGGGAGGGCTCGGGCGCGGTCACCACCGTGCGCCGGTCGCCGTCGTCGGGAAACAGCTCCCGGGGTACCTCCCGGGTGGTGCAGAGGATCACGGCGCGCTCCACGGCGTTCTGCATTTCCCGGACGTTGCCGGGCCACGGATGCCGCCGGATCCAGTCCCACGCCGAGGGCGAGTAGTCGGAGAGGCTCTGGTTGTACTTGTGGGCGAAGAAGCGGAGGAACCGGCGGGCCAGGTCTTCCACGTCTTCGGGGCGGGCCCGGAGGGGCGGCACCGTGAGTTCGATGACGTTGAGACGGTAGAGCAGGTCTTCCCGGAACTCGCCCTCGGCCACGGCGCTCTCCAGATCCCGGTTCGTGGCCGAGATGATCCGGACATCGGCTTTTCGCGGCGTGGGATCGCCCACCCGCTCGTACTCCCGGTCCTGGACGAAGCGGAGCAGTTTGGGCTGGATCGATCCCGGAAGGTCGCCGATCTCGTCGAGGAAGAGCGTCCCGCCTTCGGTGAGGTCGATCTTCCCCGCCTGGGTCTTCACCGCTCCCGTGAACGCGCCCTTCACGTGGCCGAAGAGTTCGCTCTGGAGCAGTTCGGCGCTGAGTGACGGGCAGTTGATCACGCCGAAGGGGGCCTTCGCCCGGGTCGAACTCTGGTGGATCTCCCGGGCCAGGACGCCTTTGCCCGTGCCGCTTTCGCCCCGGATCAACACCAGGGCGTCGCTCTGGGCCACCCGCCGGGCCATCTCCACGATCCGGCGCATGGCGGGATTGCGGCTGTCCAGGAGGGGGCGGGGCGTGGCCCGGTCCATCTGGTCTTCCAGCGCCTCCACCCGGCGCTCCAGCCGGCGGATCGCCGCCATGCGCTCCACCAGGACCCGCACCGTGTGGGGGTCCACCGGCTTGGTCAGGTAGTCGCTGGCGCCCTTGCGCATGGCCTCCACCGCCGTCTCCACCGAGCTGTGGGCCGTGATGAGGACGATCTTCATCCACGGCGCCTGCCCCAGGAGCCGGGGGATCAGGTCCAGCCCCGAATCGGCCCCGAGGCGGAGGTCGACGAAGGCCAGGTCGAAGATGCCCTTCCGGGCGCAGGCCATGGCCTCGTCGGCGTCGGCCGCCCGGGTCACGCTGTGGTCGTCCCGCTCGAGGCAGAGGGCCAGGGTCTCCCGAACCGTCTCCTCGTCGTCCACCACGAGGATCTCGAGGCGCGTCGCTCCAGCGTCGCTCATCGGCTGCTCCGGGCTCCGGCGAAGACGAGCCCGCCGCCCACGATCAGGACGAGGCCCGCCACGAGGGGGGGGACGTTGAACTCCTCCTCCGACGACGCCGACAGTTCGATGTCACCCACGTCGAGAAGGGTCTCCGAATCTTCGTAGGGGACTCCGCCGCGGGCCAGAGCCACCACGGCGGCGATGACGAGAAGGAGTCCCGTGGAAACCAGGACGATGCGGCGCATGCGGATACCCCCGAGGGAAGGCGTGGGAACGTCGAACGGACGCCGTGGAAGGAGGCAAGCGGCGTGCCATGGATCCCCCGGAAGAGCGTCGTCAGGACCCCAGGGGCCGCACCGGGAAGGTGACCGTGATGCAGGTGCCCCGGCCCGGTTCGCTCTCCAGGGCGATGGAGCCGCCCAACTCCTGGAGGGCGTCGCGCACGATGGCCAGCCCCAGTCCGGTGCCCCGATCGTCGTCGGCCACGCGCACCGAGCGGTGGAAGACCCGCTCGTGGAACGCCTCGGGGATTCCCACGCCGTTGTCTTCCACCACCACCTCCACGGCGCCGTCCAGTTCCCGGGCCCGGACCCGCACCCAGCGCTCGGTCCGATGGGGGTCGGAGTACTTCACGCCGTTTTCGATGAGGTTGGTGAGGACGAGCCGGGCCGGACCCCCGTCCACCCGGACGGCGGGAAGGCGGTCGATGACGATCTCGACGCCCGTCTCCTCGGCGTCGAATCGCACGCCGTCGGCGGCGCGGCGGGCCACCTCCCCCAGGGATTCGGGCCGGGTGGTGGGGAAGCGGCTGGGATCGCGGTAGAGGGCGAGGCTGCGGACGTCGTCCACCGAGCCCTGGGCGCCCTCGAGGCTGCTGGCCACCAGGCCATAGATGCGGGCGCGGGTGGCCTCGTCGGCGTCGCCCATCTGATCCAGCATGAGGAGGGCGGTCTCGGCGGCGCCCAGGCGATTCTTGATTTCGTGGGCCAGGGTGCGGCCGAATTCGCCCAGGATCCGGCTGCGTTCGGCGGCGCGGCGCCGATGCACGTTGCGGATGTGGGCGTCGACGGAGAAGACGGCCAGGCGCACCGAACGCTTCACCGCCACCACCTCGCTCAGCAGGCCGCAGGCCGCCTCGTCGTCCGACGGCGGGGGATCGTCTTCCCAGGGACGGATCAGGTCGTCCACCCGGGCGTCGCCCCAGTAGACCAGGTCGGACGCCAGGTGATCGGCGGGGTCGAGCCGCCGCTGCGGGGGTGCGGGGACCCGGCCCAGGCGATGCCGGGCCGTCTCGGCCGCTTCCCGGGCGGCCAGGACCATGGCCTCCACCGCCTCTCCAGAGGCGGTGGAGGGCCCCCCTTCGGCGATGAGACGGTCCAGCGCCTCGAGGACCGCGGGGGGAAGGGCCGGCGCCCCGCCCGAACTCACTGGAACTCCTCCGGCGGCTCGCCCGCCAGGCACGCGTTCACGAGTTCGATCAGCGCCGAGGGCGAGACGGGCTTCCGGATGGCGGCCCGGAAGATCCCCTGGTCCCGGAGCGAGCTCACCAGGTCGCGATCGGCGGTGAATCCGATCACCGGGGGCGCATCGTCTCCCATGTGGCGGGCGATCTCCCGGGCCAGTTCGTCGCCGTCCATGCGGGGCATGTGGATGTCGGTGAGGACCAGGTCCGGCACCTCCTGGAGGGTTCGCTCCAGTCCCTCCCGACCGTCCATGGCCGTGAGGACGTCGAATCCTCCCACCTCCAACGCCAGGCTCACCACCTCCCGGGCGTGGGACTCGTCGTCCACCACCAGGACGCGGGGGCGCGGCGTTTCAGAACGAAGGGAGTCGTTCATTCTGAATCGCCCCGCGGGGCCGCCACGGGGATCCGGACGACGAGGGCACCGGGGGTGTCCGAATCCTCGTCGAGCACGTCGAGATCGCCGCCCATCTGTTCCACCGCCTCCCGGGTCAGCCACAGTCCGAGTTCGTCGGATCGGGTGTGATCGCCGTTGTCCGCCAGGTCCACGAGGTCGGCCTCGAAGAGAACCTGCTCGTGCCCCTCTTCCAGAAACCGGCGGTCGCCCACGAAGGAGAGTTCCACGTGGGACCGCTTCGACGGGTGCCGAGCCGATACGCGGAGGGTTGCGCCGCCGCAGGCCGCCAACAGTCGCACCGCCACGCCGAGGATGTTGTTCAGCACGACCTGCACGTGGCGGGCGTCCACGTGGACCACCGGCACGGGTCCGGGGAGGACGATGTCCACGCCCGCCTCTCCGGCCACCACCCGGGCCTGATCCACGGTCCGGCGCACGAGTTCGTGGAGGGACGCCGTCACCGGCGCCTCGTGGGCCCGCTCTTCCTCCGAGGTGATGATGCGGACGTCGTACACGGCCCGGCGGGCCGCCACCACGGCATCCAGGAGGAGGCGGTGCAGGCGGCGACGGTCGTCGGGGGCGAGGCCCCCGTCGTCGTCGGGACTCCGGAGAAGACGCAGGGCCGTTTCCGCCGCGTGGATCCGGTTGCGGATCTCGTGGCCCAGGGCCTCGCCGAAGATGGCTACCGAGAGGACGTCGTCGGCCTCGCTCCGGTCCCTCCAGGAGCGGAAGGTCCGCTCCGCCCGGCGGATGAGGATCTGGGTCGCGTCCAGGACGCACGCGGCGGCCCGGGCCCGGGGGGCCGCGTCGGCCGCCCCCGCGGGGAGGCGCATCAGTTCCTCGATCATGCAGTCGCCGAGGTACGACAGGCTCTCGGCCAGGCGGTGCTCCGGGAGTGCGGCTCGGCGCCAGGCCCCCACCAGGGTGGCCAGCGACGAGCGGGTCTCGGCCTGGAACTCCTTCCGGACCTCGCCCACCCCGCAGATGGCCACGGCCTCGGTGAGGTCCCGGGCGGCGTCGTCCACGGGGCCGCCGCGCTCGAACAACTCCGGCGCCTCGGTGCCCAGCCGGCGATGCCAGATGTCGGTGAGGTCGGGCGCCCGCTCCAGGAGATAGGCGCCCAGGTCGCGCACGGCGGCCGGATCGTCGGGGCCCTGGTCCGATGTGGAGACGGGGGGAGACACGGTCAGGCGGCGTGGCCGTCCTGGAAGGCCTCTCGCACGGCCCGGACCAGAACGGCCGGCTCCACCGGCTTCTCCAGGACCTGCACGAACCACTGCTTGAGCTCGTCGCCGAGGGAACGGGCCGAGAGGCTGCCCGTGGCCGCCACGATGGGGATCGTCCCCGTGTCCCTCCGCTCCCTGAGAATCCGGGCCGCCTCGATGCCGCTCATGCCGGGCATGACCAGATCGGTGAGAATCACGTCGGGCCGGTGCTCGGCGGCGATCCGGAGTCCCTCTTCGGCGCTGGCGGCCTCCAGGACCCGGAATCCGCCGGATTCCAGGACCATTTTGAAGATCGCCCGGGTCTCCGGGTAGTCTTCCACGAGCAGTACGGTGGGGGCGGAGTCTTCCATACGAGTGGAGTCTAGAGCCGATCCGCGGCGCCTGACAAATCGGCCACCGGGAGCGGACGGGGAAATCGAGGTGCGCGGTCCGGTCGATCCGCCCGCGCGGCGAAATGGGTGAAGAAGACGGGGACGGTGCCCCGGGCGGACGTGGCCGTGCGGGAGCCTTCTCGGCGGGCCGCCTCCACGTCGAGAGGGAGAACCCCGCGCCGCGCCAGGAGTTCGGCCAGCGCCCACGGGTCGGACAGGCGCACGCACCCGTGACTCAGCGCCCGATCGGCCCGGGTGTACAGGTGACGGGCCGGGCTGTCGTGGAGATAGACGGCGTGGTGGTTCGGAAAGAGGAACTTGATGGCCCCCAGGGCATTGGTGGGACCGGGGCGCTGGCGCACCCGGAGGCCCGGCGGCCAACTCCCGGGGCGGGACCAGTCCACGTCGGCCGGGTCCACCGCCCGGTCGGACCCGTCCAGCACCTCGTACCCTCCCCGGGAGAGATGGCCGGGATCGGCGGCCTGGGCCGGCGCCAGCTCCCCCAGGAGGATGGACTCGGGGACGTTCCACTCGGGGTGGACCACCACCGACTCCAGCGTGTCGGCGAGAGGAGGCGTGGGCGTGTCGGGGGCGCCCACCACCACGGGCATGTGGAGGATCGACGCCCCGGCATCCACGACGGACAGCTCGAACGAGGGGACGTCGATCCAGAGCGTCAGCTCGGTTCCGAACGTCCGGGGCAACCACCGCCACCGCTCCAGGGTCGAGCGCAGGGCGTGGACCCGCTCCTCCACCGGCTCCGAGAGGGCGGCCCAGGTGTCGTCGCCCACCACCCCGTCGGGCTCCAGCCCCAGGCGGCCCTGGGCGAGGCGGACCGACTCCTCCAGGTCGGCGTCGAAGGTGGCGGGGCGCACGTTGCCTCGCCCCGCCGCCCGGGCCTCGGCGGCGTCTACGGATGCGGCCAGACGGGCCCGCAGTCGAACCACCGCGTGTCCCGAGTCCCCCACGCGCAGGGCCGCGGCGGGCGCGGGACCCGGGGCGGGCCACCCGCCGTCCCGCGCCCGATCCTCGTACACCGCCAGCCATTCCACCAGACGCTGGTACTCGGGGTGTACCGGCAGGGGGAATTCGTCGTCCGGCGCGCCGCCGGCCGCCTCCATGCTGCGATAGGGCTCGGGGCGTCCATCGGGCGGCGTGGCTCCTGCGGCCAGGTCCCTCCGGAGACGGCGCAGGCCGTCGTCCAGGAGCGAGTCCAGGGCAGACGGGCGCGCGCCCCGCGCCCGGGCGGCGGCCACCTCGGTTGCACCGTAGGCGGCGGGATCGAGGCCGTGAGCCGAGGCGGCGTGGATGCGGGCGAGGCGGGTCTGCAGGCGCGAGTCGAGTTCGGCCGGCGCCCCTCGCCCGAACCCCGACGCGACGCCGGCACCGGCCGTGAGGATCAGGGCCCCCAGGACAAGGCGGGCTCCGCGGTGGCGGAAGAGGGCGGTGAAGGGCGAGGGCACGAGACGGCTCCTGGGTTGGGGACTCGAAGGGACACCCCTTCCTTCGCAACCCCCGTGCCAGCCCTACGGGGCCTGGAATCCCGCCGAACCATCAGATCGAACGACCAATCTGAAAGCGCGTCGTGCGAACTGAATACGCCGCCCCTCGGCCCTCTCCCTTCCACCGGGGCCCGGATCCGGCGGAACGTCGCGGCGGGACGCCACGAAGGCCGGTCCGGCACGCCCGTTGCTCTTCCAGGGGGGTGAATTCGTGAGAACCATCCCTCAAGGAGAACCATCATGCTCGGCCTCGCCGTCACTTTCCTGGTCATCGCCCTCATCGCCGCGGTCCTGGGATTCGGAGGCATCGCGGGCACGGCCGCCGGACTCGCCAAGCTCGCCTTCTTCGTGTTCATCGTGATGGCGGTGCTGGCCTTCCTCTTCTGAGGGACCCCACGACGAACGAGAGATCCCCGTACCACGGAGATTCGCATCATGAATCGCAACGAAATCGAAGGAAACTGGAAGCAGCTCAAGGGTCGCGCCAAGGAGAAGTGGGGCGAACTCACCGACGACGAACTCGACCGCATCGACGGTCGGCGGGAGCGCCTCGTGGGCGTCCTCCAGGAGCGCTACGGCAAGACCGAGCGGGAGGCCTCGAAGGAGGCCGACGACTTCTTCGACGCCCTGGAAGAGGTCACCACCGCGTCGTGACCGCGGACCGCGCAGCGCCGCGGCCGCACGGGGGCGGGCCCACCACGGGTCCGCCCCCGTCGCACTTCAGGGAAGCGCGCGCAGGAACGCCACGATCCGGCGGGCGAGGGGCGCCGTGCTCTCCGGCGAGAGGATGTCACCGGCCAGGACGTGGACGCCCGGGTCGCCCACCGGCCCGTCCCACGCCACCACCTCGGTGGGGGCGCCGCCGAGCAGCCGACTCCGGGTGCGGATGGCGTCCACGTCCACCACGCGGTCGCCGGGAGCGTAGACGACCAGGGCCGGAGCCCGGACGTCGGCCAGGACCCCGTCGTCCACCAGGTCCACCAGGGCCATCATGGGCAGCAGCGCCCGGGTCGGGTACGCCGTGGTCCACCACCGACCCTGGGCCTCGTTGGCCGGCTCCCAGCTCCGGGTCGGGCCCACCACGGCCCGGGCGATGGCGCCGCCCCACGGCCACAGCAGGATGCCCGCCGCCGGGTCGGCGGGACGGAAGTTGGGGGAGAGGGCCACCACCGCGGCCACGGCGTCGGCCTCGTCCAGGCGGGCGGCGGCCCACAAGGCCAGGGTGGCGCCGGTGGAGGTGCCCACCAGCACCACCCGTTCCCCCAGCCGCCGACCCACGGCCACGGCTTCGGCGGCGTCTCTCAGCCAGTCGCCCGCGGTTGCGTCGGCCAGCGCCTCGCCGTCCCCCCCGTGGCCCGTGAGGCGGGTGTAGAAGAGGTTGGCGCCCAGGGTCGCGGCCACCGAGTCGGCCAGGGGGGCGGCCTCCCGGCGCGTGGCGGAGTAGCCGTGGAGGTAGACCACCGAGAGGGGGGTGGGGGAGGGGGCGTCCGGGTCGGCCCACACCACCGTCTTCTCGGCGCCGGGGCGGAGTCCCGGGACGGACGCCTCGGAGGCGGCCAGCCATTCCACCACCTCGTCCACCGGCGGGACCGGGGCGGGAGACGGGTCCACGTCCACCCCCACCCGGGGCCCCGCCGCGAAGACCCCGGCGAAGGCCACCGCGGTCACGGCCCCTCCCCGGATCACCCCCCGGCGGGTCACCCGCCGATGCCGCCCAGGAAGCGGTCGGGAATCGGGGTGTCGGGCGTTTCACCCGCCCAGAAGATGGTCACCACCCACCACCGGGTGCCGTCGTGGAGCAACTGGAAGGAGTTCACTCCCCGCTGGAAGGGCTCGGGATCGTCGGCGGCACGCCGCGACTCGTAGGCGCTCATGAGATGCACCACGGCGCCGTAGCGCTCCACCACCCGGCCCACTTCGGTCTCGAAGAAGCCGCCCTGGACCAGCCCCGGGTCGGCCAGCTCGATGTACTCCTCGGGAGCGAGTACCCGCATGCCCACCGCCCCGTTGGGCCCCCGGCCGGTGGGGATCAGGCGGGCGCCGTCGGCCATGAGGGTGCGGAACCGGTCCCAGTCCCGGGGGGCTCCCGCCGGCCCCGAGATGGATTCGTACACCGCCGCCAGGATGCCGTCGAGGGTTTCCACGTCGGCGGGGTCGGGGGTGGTCGCGGCCGTCTGGCCCGCCGCCGGGGCGGGGAGCACCATCCAGAGGGCGCACACCACCCCACACATCGTCATCTTCCATCGGTCCATGGATCGCTCCGGGTCGGGGAGGGCTATCTCGACATCAATGTAGCAGGGGCGGCCGCCCGGCGCGTCCCGCCGCGCGCCGGTTGATCCCGGTGGCGCGGGTCCGGTAGCTTCGAGGCTCCCCGGTTCCCCGTCCGCCGTTTCCCGCCGTCGTCTCCGCCATGGCCGAAGTCCAGGACACGCCCCTCATGCAGCAGTGGCGCGAGGTGAAGCGCCGGCACAGGGACGCCCTGGTGTTTTTCCGGGTGGGAGACTTCTACGAACTCTTCCACGGCGACGCCGAGGAGGGGTCGCGGATCCTGGGACTCACCCTCACCAGCCGCAACAACGGGGGCGCGGCCCGGGTGCCCCTGGCGGGGATTCCCGTGAAGGCGCTGGACGACTACCTGGCCCGCCTCGTGAAGGCGGGCCGGCGGGTGGCCATCTGCGAGCAGGTGGAGGACCCCGCCGAGGCCAAGGGCATCGTGCGCCGGGAGGTGACCGAGACGGTCACGCCGGGCACCGTGCTCCACGACACCCTGCTCCCGGATCGGCGCAACACCTTCCTGGTGGCGGTGTCGCCGGCGTCCGACGGGTGCCGGGGGGTGGCGGCCCTGGACCTCTCCACCGGGGAACTCACGGTCCAGGAGGTGTCGGAGGGGCAGCTCGCCCACGAGTTGGGGCGTCTCGAGCCGTCGGAGCTGCTCCTGGCGCGCCCCGACGAGGACGCCCCCGACCTGGCCGCGGCCCTCTCGGCCGTCTCGGCGGGAGCGGCCCACACCTGGCGGGACCCCTGGGTCTTCGATCCGGCCCTGGGCCGGGACGAACTGGTCACCCGCTACGGCGTGCAGAGCCTCGAGGGCTTCGGATTGGAATCGGGGGACCACCGGCTGGTGGCGGCGGCCGGCGCCCTGGTGACCTACGTCCAGGAGATCCGCCCGGGGGGCGTGGAGCATCTCCGGCCCCCCCGGGTGCTCCGCCCCGGGACCAGCATGGTCCTGGACGAGATGACTCGGCGGAATCTCGAACTGGTGGAGCCCCTCCGCTCCGGCGAGGCCGGGGGCACGCTCCTGGGGGTCCTGGACGAAGCGGTGACCGCCATGGGGGGGCGCCTGTTGCGCCAGTGGGTGCTGCGGCCCCTGGTCGATCCCGCCGCCATCTGGGCGCGGCAGGAGGCCGTGGCGGAACTCGCCGCCGACGGGGCCTTCCGCCGCCGGCTCCGGGACGCCCTCCGCCCCATCACCGACCTGGAGCGGGTAGCCGGGAAGCTGGGCACGGGGCGGGCCGCCCCCCGGGACCTGGCGGGCCTCGCCCGCTCCCTGGGCATGCTGCCGGGCCTGCGGGAGGCCACCGCCCAGGCCTCCGCCGACCTCCTCCGCCGGGTGGGGGGCGAACTGGACCTCCTGGACGACGTGGCCGAGCTCCTGGCCGCCGCCCTGGCCGACGAGGTGCCCGTCACCCTCCAGGAGGGGGGCGTGATCCGGGCCGGCTTCGATGCCGAACTGGACGAGCTCCGGGAGGTGCGGGACGGCGCCGTGGACTTCATCGCCCGGCTCCAGGCCCGGGAGCGGGAGGCCACGGGCATCGGGTCGCTGAAGGTCGGGTTCAACAAGGTGTTCGGGTACTACCTGGAGGTCACCAAGGCCAATCTGGACCGGGTGCCCGAGGCCTACGTGCGGAAGCAGACCCTGGCCAACGCCGAGCGCTACTTCACGCCGGAGTTGAAGGAGTGGGAGGAGAAGGTCTTCGGCGCCGAGGACCGCATCGCCCACCTCGAGGCCGATCTCTTCGCCGACGTGCGCCGGCAGGTGGCCGCCCGCATCACCCGGCTCCAGGACACGGCGGCGGGCGTGGCCACCCTGGACGTCCTGGCGGGGCTGGCCGAAGGGGCCGTGTCCCGGGGGTACGTGCGCCCGGAGGTCCACACGGGCTACGACCTGCGCATCGTGGCGGGCCGCCACCCGGTGGTGGAGACCACCATGCCCCGGGACGAGTTCATTCCCAACGATCTGGCCCTGGACGACGACGGATTCCTGGTGATCCTCACCGGGCCCAACATGGCGGGAAAGAGCACCGTGCTGCGCCAGGTGGGGCTGATCCAGCTCCTGGCCCAGATGGGGGCCTTCGTCCCCGCCGACGAGGCCCGGATTCCCGTGGCCGACCGCCTCTTCACCCGGGTGGGCGCCTCGGACAATCTGGTGCGGGGCCAGTCGACCTTCATGGTGGAAATGCACGAGACGGCGGCGATCCTCCACGGGGCCACCGAGCGTTCCCTGGTGCTCCTGGACGAGATCGGCCGGGGCACCAGCACCTACGACGGGGTGTCCATCGCCTGGTCGGTCACCGAACACCTCCACGAGGAGGTGGGGTGCAAGGCCATCTTCGCCACCCACTATCACGAGTTGACCCAGCTCGGCGATCTGCTCCCGGGGGTGCGCAACCTCAACGTGTCGGTGCGGGAGGTGGGCGAGGACATCGTCTTCCTGCGGCGCCTGGAGCCGGGCGGCGCCGATCGCTCGTACGGCATCCAGGTGGCCCGCCTCGCCGGCGTGCCCCGGGCCGTCATCGACCGGGCCCGGGAACTTCTCGTCGAGTTGGAGGGAACACATTCCGGTGGAGGCGAGGGTCTCGGGCGCCACGGTCGTCATCGACCTGCCTCCGAGCCGCCCCCGGATCAACTCTCCTTCTTCCAGACCGCCCCGGATCATCCGGTCCTCGACGCCTTGAAGGATCTCGACGTGAATCGCATCACGCCCCTGGAGGCTCTGCGCCTCCTCGACGACTACGTGCGCCGGGTGAAGGGCGGAGGTGGATCGTGAGGGCCCGGCCCCTGGCGTTGGCCTGTCTCGTCCCGGTCCTCGCCGCCTGCGCGGGGGACCAGCAGATCGAGCGGCCCACCCCCCTCTTCACCGACGTCCCCATCGAGTACCCCCTCTCCATGTGGGACCAGGACATCGAAGGACAGACGCTCCTCCGGGTCCGGGTGACGGAGATGGGGCGGGTGGACGAGGTCGAGGTCATGCAGTCCAGCGGTCACGCCGCCCTGGACACGGCCGCGGTGCGCGGGGCCCGCGCGCTCCGGTTCCAGCCCGCGCGCCGCAACGGGCGCCGCATCGAGGTGTGGGCTCAGGTGCCCGTGGAGTTCTCCAAGCGGGCGCGGCCGGGTGGCGGAGGGGGCTGACAACCCCGGCAGGCTGAGCCGGCTCCTCCTGGCCGCGGGATTGGCGGCCCTCGCCGCCGTGTACTTCCTGGGGGCCCGACGCGATCCGCTCCTGGCCGGCGACGAGGCGTGGTACGTGGGCCTGGCCCGGTCCCTGGGCGAGGGCGCGGGCTACACCCTGGACGGTCTCGCCCACGCCGTGTATCCCCCGGGCCTTCCCCTGGTTCTGGTTCCCGCCGTGGAGCGCTGGGGCGTGGATCCCCCGGCCCTCTTCGCCTACACCACGGTGTGGAGTCTCGTCTGCCTGGGAGCGGTGGCCCTCTGGCTCCGGAGCCGCTCCGACGTGGCCCGGGCGGCGCCCTACCTCTGGTTCGTGCTGGCCTCGGTGGCGGTGTTCGACGTCTTCACCGACCTCCGCTCCGAGGGGCTCTTCCTGGGGGTCTGGGGACTCCTCTTCGCCCTCCTGGAGGTCGGGGCGAGGCCCCCCGGCGAGACGAGACGGCCCCTATTCCTCCGGGCCGTGGCCGGGGCGGGCCTGGTGCTCGGGGCCGCCCTTCCGGCGGTGCGCACCATCGGGGTCGCCCTCCCGGCGGCGCTGGGCGTGGCCCTCGTGGCCACGCGCCTTCGACGGGAGCGTCCTTCCCGGACGTGGGCCGTGGGGGCCGCATCGGCCCTGGCGGGCGGACTGCTCTACCAGGTGTGGTGGAAGGGGCGCACCCTGCGCTTCGACCACGATCGGGCCTACGGCAGCCTCCTCACCATGGTCGACCCCCACGAGCCGGACCTGGGCGCGGCGGGTCCCCTCCAGCTCGTGGAGCGGGTACTGGACCAGACGGCCGTCCAGCTCGGCCACGGGGTGGAGATCCTCACCAACGTGACCCCCCTCCACCCCTTCTTCTTCGGGGCGCCCCAGGTGGTGCTGGCGATTCTCGTGGGAGCCGGGGTGGTGGCGGAGCTGCGTCGCCCGAATCCGGTGGCCGGATGGTTCTTTCTGGCGTACGGCTCGATCCTGGCGCTCTGGCCCTTCGACGAGGGCACGCGCTTCCTGGTGCCCGTCCTCCCCCTCCTGCTGCTCTTCGTCGTCCGGGGTGCCGAGGCCGTGTGGGCCCTCCGCCCCGTCACGCCCGAGGGGTGGCGGCGTCTGGCGGTCCGCCTGGCCCTCCTGGCCGGGGTGGCCGCGGCCGAGACCCTGGCCCGGAGCCCCGGCTCCCGGCAGGGGTGGGCCTGGGTCGGGGTCTGGGCCGGGGCCGCCGTGGCGGCGTGGGTGGCGGCGCCCCGCTGGGTGCGCCTCCCGGCGGTGCCGGCGGCGCGACGGTGGGCGCCGGTGTGGGGGGTGGTGTTCCTCCTCCTGGGGGTGCCGAGACTGGTGGCGGGGGTCGTCCTCCACCGGGCCGGGGTCCCCAAGTTCCAGTCCGACCGTCTCACCGGGGCCGTGGAGTGGATCGACGCCCGGACCGACTCGGGGGCGATCCTGGCCGCCACCGACGAGGCCCAGGGACTCCACCTCCACACCCGCCGCCGGGTCCGTCTGGTGCCCACCACCGCCGATGCCCAGCGGCTCTGGACGGCCCTCGACACCGCTCGGGTGCGGTACCTGGTGGTGCCCGCCGCCCACGAATACCCCTACCTTCGTCCCACCGGTGACGAGCGCGTCGACGCGCTGGAGGCCGCCCGCCCCGGTGCCCTGGACCTCGTCCACGCCTGGCCCATGGGTCGGGTCTTCGAGGTCCGGCCTCCCTGACGGGAGTCCCCTGTCACTCCACATCCAGCCCCCACCGCCATGTCCCAACGCCACCGCGCCCCCTACGACGACGTTCTCCAGATGGTGGGGTGGACCCCCCTGGTCCGCCTGAATCGGGTCACCGACGGGGCTCGCACGCCGGTCTACGGCAAGTGCGAATTCATGAACCCCGGGGGGTCGGTGAAGGACCGCATCGGCCTGGCCATGATCGAGGCCGCCGAAGCCGAGGGCACCCTGAAGCCCGGGGGCACGGTGGTGGAAGGCACCAGCGGGAACACGGGGCTGGCCCTGGCCATGGCCGCCGCCATCAAGGGGTACCGGTGCATTTTCACCATGCCCGACAAGATGAGCTCGGAGAAGGTGAAACTGCTCCGGGCCTTCGGGGCCGAAGTGATCATCACCCCCACCGCCGTCCCGCCCGACCACCCCGAGAACTACGTCATGAAGGCCAAGGCCATCGCCAAGGCGACGCCCGGGGCCGTTCTGGCGAACCAGTTCTACAATCCGGCCAATCCGGCGGCCCACGAGGCGTCCACGGGCCCCGAACTCTGGGAGCAGTCCCAGGGGCGCATCACCCACTTCTTCGCCGGGGCGGGCACCGGGGGCACCATCACGGGCACGGGCCGCTATCTGAAGTCCCGCAATCCCGACGTGAAGGTCTGCGGCGTCGATCCCGAGGGGTCCATGATCGGGCCGTTCTTCAACACCGGGGAGGAGGTGGAGGGGCATCCCTACAAGGTGGAGGGGCTGGGCAACGACAAGATTCCCGGCACCCTGGACCTCGACATCGTGGACGAATACGTCACCGTGTCCGACGGCGATTCGTTCCGCATGGCCCGCCGCCTCACCCGGGAAGAGGGCCTCTTCGTCGGCGGCTCGGCGGGACTCATCGTGGAGGCGGCCGTGCGGAAGGCGCGGGAGCTGGACGATCCCGAGGCGTTCGTGGTGGCCGTGCTCTGCGACTGGGGTGAGCACTACCTCACCAAGGTCTTCGACGACGACTGGATGCGGGAGAACGGGTTCCTCACCCGGGCCCGGCGTCGCACGGTCACCGACCTCCTGGAGGCCCGGAGCCCCCATGCCCCGGCCCTTCTCACCGCCGAGCCGTCGACCCCGGTCCAGATGGCCCTCTCCACCATGACGAGCCATGGCGTGTCCCAGTTGCCGGTGGTGCGGGACGGCGCGTGCGTCGGCGCCGTGCGGGAGTCGGGACTCATGCGGGCGGTGCTGGAGGACCCGGGCCTCCTGGAGCGGCCGGTGGAGTCGGTCATGGAGGGTCCGTATCCCGTGGTGGGATCGGGCACCGATGCCGAGGAGGTCACCCGGCTGCTCCGGACCAACGCGGCGGTGCTGGTGGGCGACGCCGGGAGTCTGCGGGGCATCGTCACGCGCTACGACGCCGTGGGAGCCCTGACCCGGTCGCGGGGGTAGACCCCTCCATGCGCATCACGGTGGTCACCGGCGGAGACGCCGACGAGCGGGACGTCAGTCTGGCGTCGGGGTGCCAGGTGGCGGCGGCCCTCCGGGACCGGGGTCACGACGTGGTGGCGTTCGACACCGTGGGCGGAGTGCTGTCGGCCGCCGACGAGGATCACGTCCGGGCCCACGGGGTGGGGGTGGACCCTCCGGCCCCCGGCGCCCGGGATCGGATTCTCGCCGGCGACGTGGCGTTTCTCCGCGACGACCCCGAGGCCGGGGGGAGCGACCTGCTCTTCCTCGCCCTCCACGGCGGGGGAGGGGAGGACGGGCGCCTCCAGGCCATCCTCTCGGCCCTGGGCACTCCCTTCACCGGGTCGGGCATGGTGGGGTGCGCCCTCGCCATGGACAAGGAACTGAGCAAGCGCCTCTTCCGCGACGCCGGCGTGGCCACCCCGAACTGGCTCATGGGGGAGCCGTCGCTGGAGGTCGTGGAGGGGCGCCTGGGATGGCCGGTGGTGGTGAAGGCCGCCTGCGGGGGGTCGTCGCTCCGTCTGGAACTGGTCCACGGCCCCGACGAGTGGCCCCGGGCCGTGGAACGCAGTCGATCGTTCGGAGACCGGGTGGTGGTGGAGGGGTTCGTCCGTGGACGGGAGTTCACGGTGGGCGTCCTGGCGGGCGAGGCGCTGCCCGTGGGCGAGATCGTGCCGGAAAACGAGCTCTTCGACTACGCGTGCAAGTACCAACCGGGGATGGCCGCCGAGATCTTCCCCGCCGACGTGGCCCCGGCCCTGGCCGCCCGCATGCAGGCCGAGGCCCTCCGGGTCCACGACCTCCTTCGTCTGTCGGACTACTCCCGGGTCGATTTCATGGTGGACGACGACGGGGCGGTGTGGTGCCTGGAGGCCAACGCGCTGCCGGGCATGACGGCGAATTCGCTTCTGCCCAAGGCGGCCCGGGCCGCCGGAGTGGCGTTTCCCGAACTCTGCGAACGCATCGCCCACCTGGCCCTGGAGCGGAGCCGCCGGAACCTGGATCGGCCACGGGGGGTTTGACCGGAACCCGGCCTCCGTCGCATGGTGGAAGAGCGGGGGAGACCCCCCAGCGGGGTGTCCGTGTTGCGAGACGAGGCGAAGCATGTACCGAGACAGCGGCCCAGGATTTTCGTTTTCCATCACTCCGGTGGTGAAGCGGCTGCTCATCGTGAACGCCGTGGTGTTCGGCTTCACGCTCCTGGCCGGACCCGCCTTCACCTACGAATGGCTCGCCTTCCGCCCCGATCAGCCCCTGACCCGGTTCTGGGGGTTGTTCACCTACATGTTCGTGCATCAGGGCTTCTGGCACCTCTTCATGAACATGCTGGTCCTGTTCTTCTTCGGCCCTCCCCTGGAGGCCCGTTGGGGCGGGCAGGAATTCCTCCGCTTCTATCTCGTGGCGGGCCTCGGAGGCGCGGCCCTGGGGCTGCTCCTGGCCAACGGGCCCGTGGTGGGGGCGTCGGCGGCCATCTACGGCGTCATGCTGGCCTTCGCCATGACCTGGCCCAACGCGCCCATCTACGTCTGGGGCATCTTCCCCGTGAAGGCGAAGTGGCTCGTGGGCTTCTTCTTCGTCCTCTCGGTGGTGGGCACCTTCGACGCGGCCGGTAGCTCCACCGCGCACTTCGCCCATCTCGGGGGACTCCTCACGGCCTTCCTCTACCTCAAGGCCGATTGGCGCCCCCGGGCGACCCTGGCCCGCATGAAGAAGCGGGGAACGGGGCGGGCGCCGCGTCCCCTGGCCATCGTGCCCCGGGAGATCACCCGGAGCCGGAGCGGCGCGTCGGGCGGCGACGATCGCCACCAGCAGCCGCCGAAGGACGAGGGGGGACTCCTGGACGAGGTGGATCGTGTGCTGGACAAGATCTCGGCCCAGGGCATGGCGTCCCTGACCCAGGAGGAGCGGGCCCTCCTGGACGAGGTCTCCCGCCGCCGCCGCATGAACTGATCGCCTCGGGCGTTCGCCCGCGGCGCACCCCCCACAGCACATCGAATCCCCGGGAACGCCCTTCGGCATGCTCCGGTCTTGACGACATCAAGATATTGCAATATTACTATATCTCGATGCCTCGAACATGGAGTCCCACATGTCGTCCTCTTCGACCACCGACCTCCCCGATCCGCTGGTGGAAACCACCGCGCGCATGCTCCGCTGCCTGGGGCACCCCGTGCGGCTGCGGATCCTGGATTACCTGGAGCGGCGGGACGAGGCCACGGTCACCGAGGTCTACGAGGCGCTGGAGATCGAACAGGCCGTGTGCTCTCAGCACCTGAATCTGATGCGGGACAAGGGAATCCTCGCCCGGCGCAAGGACGGGGTGAACGTCTACTACCGCCTGGGGGACCCCCGGGCGCTCAAGGTGCTGTCGTGCCTTCGCGGCTCGGCGGCGCAGGAGCAGGGGTGATGCGATCGTCGTCTTCTTGGGGATGGGCGGGCTTCGTGCTCGGGGCCGTGACCGGGGCTGCCCTCCCGGCCGCGAGCCAGGAGCTTCGGCCCGTGGAGGTCACCCTGGCCCAGGCCGAGGCGGCCGCGCTCCGGGGCAATCCCGCCCTGGCCGCGGCGTCGGCACGGGTCGAGGGAGCCCAGTGGCAGGCCCGGGCCGCCGACGCCTTTCTCTGGCCCGGCGTCGAGGCGTCGGCGGGAGTCGTCCGCACCGACGATCCCGTGGGCGTCTTCGGCACCAAGCTGCGCCAGGGTGTGTTCGGCGAGGCCGACTTCGCCATCGCCGCCCTGAACGATCCCGAGGCCGCCACGGACTGGACGGCGGGGGTCGGCGCCCGGTGGGCCGTGGGCGATCCGACCCGGTGGGCCGAACGCCGAGCGGCGGATCACGCCGCCCGGGCCGCCGGCGCCCAACGGGATCGGACGGCCGAGGCCGTGATCCTGGGCACCCGCATGATCTACCTCCAGGCCGTGGCCGCCCGGGGCGGCCGGGCCGCCGTGGAGGCCGAACTGGCGGCGGCCCGGGAGACGGCCCAGCGGGTCGACCGCCGGGTCGACGAGGGGCTGGCCACCGAGGCCGACCGGCTCCAGGCCGCTTCGGCGGTGGCCGACGCCCAGGCCCGGCTGCGGCTGGCCGAGGCCGCCTATCAGGACGCCGCGGGGGAGCTCTCCCTCCAGCTCGGATGGTCGGGCGACTCCATTCCCGTGCCCGCCGCCGGTCTGCCCACGTTGCCCGACCGCTCCGCCGATCCCGAGGCGGCCTCGGAGCGGGCCGACCTGAGGGCGTCGGCGGCGGGGCTCGAGGCCGCCCGGGCCCAGGTGTCGGCCCGGTCCGCCGCCCGCCTCCCGTCGGTGGAGGCCTTCGGTCAGCTCGGCACCCACGCGCCGGGGTTCCTGGACGATCCCTCGGCCAACTGGACGGTGGGACTCCAGCTCTCGGTGCCCGTCTTCACGGGCTTCGGACTCGGGGCGGGGAAGGCCGCCGCCCAGGCCGAGGCCCGGGCCGCCGAGGCCGAACACCGGGACCGGGTGCTCCGGGCCTCGGTGGAAGTCGCCGCGGCTCGCCGGGGCGTGGCGGCCACCGGGGAGTCCCGGGATGCGGCCCGGGCCGCCCGGGACGCCGCCACCGAGGCCGCCCGGCTGCTGGGACTCCGGTACGACGAGGGGATGGCCACCCTGGCCGACCTCCTCCAGGCCCAGGCCCGAGCGGCCGGGCTCGACGCGGCCCTCGTGGAGGCCGACGCCCGCTGGCGCATGGCGCTGGCTCGACTCGACTTCGTGCTGGGCGCCGCTCCCGGCGCCACCACCACCACCGATTCCGACTCCTTCGGGGGGATCCGATGAAGATGTCCACCATGCGTGCCGGGGCCGTGGCCGCCGGTTTGACCCTGGCCGGGCTCCAGGCCTGCGGAGGCGCTCCCGAAACGGTGGAGCCCGTGGAGCGGGCCCCCGTGGCCGTGACCGTGACCGATGCCTGGAACGCCGATGCCGACCGCACCTTCGCGGCCCGGATCGAGGCGTCCCGGCAGGCCGACGTGGCCACCCGCACCAGCGGGACGCTGCGCTCGATGCCCGTGGACGTGGGCGACCGGGTCCGGGCGGGGCAGGTGGTGGCCGTGGTGGACGGCGAGGACGTCTCGGCCCGGATCCAGGGGGCCGAGGCCCAGGTGGCCCTGGCCGAACAGACCCACGGGCGGGTCAGCCGACTCGCCGCCCAGGGCGCCGCGTCCCAGCAGGAGCTGGACCAGGCCGTGGCCACCCTGGAGGCCGCCCGGGCCGGTCTCGCCGAGGCCCGGGCCCAGGCCGGCTACGTGGAGGTGACGGCGCCCTTCGCCGGCGTGGTGTCGGCCCGCATGGCCGACCCCGGCGACCTGGCGGTTCCGGGCCGCCCGGTGCTGCGCATCCAGGGGGCCGGGGCCACGCTGGTGGTGGCCGATCTTCCCGCCGACGCCCAGGGCCTGGTGGCCCCGGGCACGGCCGTGAGCGTCCAGGGCGAGGGCCGCGCCGCAGGGGCCTCGGTCACCCGGGTGGTTCCGGCCCTGGACCCCGTGTCCCGGCGGTTCCGGGTGGAGGCCCGGATCGAGGGAGAGGCCCCCTGGAGCCCGGGTGAAGTGGTGCGGCTCGTGCTGGCGGGGGCCGGCGGCGGGAGCCGATGGGTGCCCGAGGACGCCGTGGTGCGTCGCGGTCAGCTCGCCGGCGTCTTCGCGGTGGAATCCGATACCCTCCGGCTGCGCTGGCTGCGGCTCGGGCGCCGGGTGGACGACGCCGTGGAGATCCTGGCCGGACCCGAGGGGACCCTCACCGTGGTGCGGCGCCCCGACGCCGACCTGGTCGACGGGCAGCCGGTGTCCGGCACCACCCGGGAGGAGGCCCGATGAAGGGCAATCTCGCCGGGCGTCTCGCCGACGCCTTCCTGGACTCGAAGCTCACCCCCCTCCTCATGGGGGCGGCCCTGGCGGTGGGGGCCTGGACCCTGGCCACCATGGCCTCGGAAGAGGAGCCCCAGATCATCGTGCCCCTGGCCGACCTCTACCTTCCGTACCCCGGGGCCACGCCCCAGGAAGTGGAGAACCGGGTGCTGGTGCCCCTGGAGAACGTGCTCACGGGGATCGAGGGTGTGGAGTACGTCTACAGCCACGCCCAGCCGGGATTCGGGCTGGTCACCGTGCGCTACGAGGTCGGTCGCGACATGGAGGAGAGCCTCGTACAGCTCTACTCCACCCTCATGAAGAACGCCGACCGCATGCCCGCCGGGGCCCAGATGCCCCTGGTGAAGACGGTCACCATCGACGACGTGCCGTTCTTCGCCGCTACCCTCCGGGCGCCGGCGGCCGATCCCGCCGCCCTCCGCTCCCTGGCCGACGAAGTGCGGGTCGACCTCATGGCGTTGCCCGACGTCCGGGACGTGTCGGTGGTGGGGGGCGAGCCCCGGGAGGTTCGGGTGGAACTGCTCCCCGACCGCCTCGCGGGCTTCGGGGTGGACCCGGCCCTGGTGGCGGCCCGGCTCGCCGACGCCGGGGTCCGGGCCGACGCCGGGTCGTTCACCCGGGACGGCGAGGTGGTCCGGGTGGTGGCGGGGCCGTTCCTGGCCGACGCCGACGACGTGGCCCGGGTGGTTCTCGACGTCCGGGACGGCCAACTCATCCAGGTGGGTGACGTGGCTCGGGTCGTGGACGGCCCCGCCGAGGTGGACGCCTACACCTTCCACACCGACGCCACCGGCGACTGGAGTCCCTTCGTGGCCCTGGCGGTCTCGAAGCGCCCCGGCGCCGACGCCACCGCCGTGGGACGGTCTCTCGAGGAGCGGCTCCACGAGCTCCAGGGGGCCGTCATTCCCGGCGACGTGACGCTCCAGATCACCCGCAACTACGGCGAGACCGCCCGGGAGAAGGTCCTGACCCTCCAGGAGCACCTCCTCATGGCGGTGCTGGCCGTGGGGCTCGTGGTGGCCGTGACCATGGGGTGGCGGAGCGCCGTGGTGGTCATGATGGCCGTGCCCGTGACCTTCGCCCTCACCCTCTTCGTCTACCAGATCTTCGGGTACACCCTGAACCGGGTCACCCTCTTCGCCCTGATCTTCGTCACGGGAATCGTCATCGACGACTCCATCATCGTGGCCGAGAACATGGAACGACACTTCGCCATGCGGGACCGCCCCCTCCGGGCCGCGGCCCGGGCCGCCGTGGACGAGGTGGGCAATCCCACGATTCTGGCGACCCTCACGGTCATCGCCGCCGTGCTGCCCATGCTCTTCGTGTCGGGCCTCATGGGTCCGTACATGAGCCCCATGCCCATCGGGGCCACGGTGGCCATGCTCTTCTCCCTGGGGGTGGCCCTGATCATCACGCCCTGGCTGGCCTTCCGGCTCCTGGGGGGAGCCCACGGCGAACCCCACGGCGAGGGCGAAGGCTACGTTCTCGAGGAGACCCGGATCTACCGCATCTACGCGCGGTTCATGGAACCCCTCCTGGACCGGCCCGCCAGGCTGTGGGGAGCCCTGGGGGTCGTGGTGGTGCTTCTCCTGGGCGCCGGATCCATGTTCCTCACCCGGACGGTGCGCATGAAGATGCTCCCGTTCGACGACAAGAACGAAATCCAGGTGATCCTGGACCTCCCCGAGGGCACGCCCCTGGAGGCCACCCTGGCGGTGGCCCAGGACGTGGCCCGGGCCGCCGCCACGGTTCCGGAAGTGGCCGACGTCCAGTTGTACGCCGGGACCGCCGCGCCCTTCAACTTCAACGGCATGATCCGCCACTACTACCTGCGGCAGGGGCCCACCGTGGCCGACCTGCAGGTGAATCTGGTGGAGAAGGGGGAGCGGAACCGCCGCAGCCACGACGTGGCCCTGGCTCTCCGCCCGCTGCTGCTGGAGGCCGCGGCCCGACACGACCTGGACGTGAGCCTGAAGGTGGCCGAGGTGCCGCCGGGGCCCCCGGTCCTGGCGACCCTGGTGGCCGAAATCTACGGCCCCACCCCCGAGGCCCGGGCCGATCTCGCCGCCCGGGTGGCGGAGCGGTTCCAGGCCCACCCCTCGGTGGTGGACGTGGACGTCTCCCTCACCGCTCCCCAGGGCGAGCTGCGCTACCGGGTCGATCCGGAGCGGGCGGCCCTGGCGGGGGTCGACAAGGGTCAGGTGGTGCAGGTGCTGGCCGTGGGTGTGGGAGGGCAGGTGGTGACCCACCTCGAGGCCCCCGAAGCCCGCACCCCGGTGCCCGTTCGCGTGCGCCTGGCTCCCGAAGCCCGGGCCGGCGGTGACCGCCTCGCCGGGCTCCACGTGGGATCCCGGACCGGGGCCATGGTCCCGGTGGAGGAGGTGGTCTCGGTGAAGCGGGCCACCGTGCCCCAGGTGGTGGATCGGAAGAACGGACTCGAGGTGGTGTACGTCACGGCCGAGGTGGCCGGGGGCGCCGAGAGTCCCGTGTACGCCATCCTGGACCTGAAGGACGAACTGGCCGCCCTGGGCGACGACGGCGATCTGCCCCAGCTCTTCACGGCCCAGCCCACCTCGGCCGAGCGCCCGCTCCTGAAGTGGGACGGGGAGTGGCAGATCACCTACGAGGTGTTCCGGGACCTGGGCATCGCCTTCGCCGGCGCCCTGGTGCTCATCTACGTGCTCATCGTGGCGTGGTTCGGCTCCTTCTCCACGCCCCTGGTCATGATGGCCGCCATTCCCCTGACCCTGGTGGGCATCGCCCCGGGCCACTGGATCTTCGACGCCTTCTTCACCGCCACCTCCATGATCGGGATGATCGCCCTGGCCGGGATCATGGTGCGCAACGGGATCCTCCTCATCGACTACCTGGAGGCCCGCATCCACCAGGGCGTGCCCCTGAAGCAGGCGGTCATCGAGGCCGGGGCCATCCGCACCCGGCCCATCGCCCTGACCGCCGGCACGGTGGTGATCGGGGCCGTGGTGATCCTCTTCGACCCCATCTTCCAGGGTCTCGCCGTGGCCCTCATCACCGGCGCCCTCGCCTCCACCGTTCTGACCCTCATCGTGGTGCCCGGGATCTACTTCCTCATGCGCCGCAACGGTTCGACCCCCACCCCGCCCGCCGGCGCCGAGACGGTGTCCGGCCCGGCCGTCTGAGCCCGCACTCCGGAGTCGCGATCCATGAAGCTCATCGTGTTCCTCTACCTCGAAGACGACGACCCCCGGGTCGCTCGGCTCCTCACCGACCACGGCGTCCTGGCCTGGAGTCGCCTCACCCTGGAAGGACACGGGGCGGGACTGGCCGGATGGTACGGGTCGGTGGCGCCCTACCGCTCCCGCATGGCCTTCACGGTGGTGCCTGCCGACCGGGCCGACGACCTCCTGGAGGCCGTGGGCGACATGGACGGCCTGGCCGACCCCCGACACCCCGTCCACGCGCTCCAGCTCGAGATCGAGCGGAGCATCGACTCCGGCCCCGCCGGAGGCACCGCCTGAACCTGCCCCGATCCCCGGAGAATCCCATGTCCCTCGATCACAAGATCCGCCTCATCGCCGGGTCGTTCATCCTCCTGTCCCTGGCCATCGGCTGGTGGGTGACGCCCTGGGCGTTTCTCTTCACGGCGTTCGTCGGCGTGAACCTGATCCAGTCGTCCTTCACCCGCTGGTGCCTCATGGAGGACATCCTGAAGGCCACCGGCATCCACGAGCGGGAGTGACCGCCGGGAGTCCCCCATCCCCCCTCGGCTTGCGCATGGTGCGGAGGACCGTTAGACCCGAACCACGTCCCATTTCCCGAAGGGGGTTTCATGTCCCGCAGGACTCGTGCAGGTGGGCGCGCGTGGTGCGCGCTGGCGGCGGTGGCGGTGGTGGTGCCGTCGGTGGTTTCGGCTCAGCAGGCCATCGACGAGGAGTACACGCGTCTCATCCAGGAGCATCTCCAGGACGAGCGCATCACGACCGAACTCGTCGACCACCTGCCGGCCTCGGAGACCGTGCCGACGCCGCTGGATTTCCACGGGCGCATCATCGGCACCCCGGGCGAGCTCACCTACGCCGCCGACATCCATCGGTACATGCGGGCCATCGCCGACGCGTCGCCCCGGGCCACGGTCTGGTCCATCGGGGAGAGCGAGGAGGGGCGCGAGATGATCATGATGGCCATCGCCGACGAGGCGACCATCGCCGATCTGGAGCGCTACAAGGGGTACCTGCAGGAACTCACCGACCCGCGGGTCACGTCCGAGGAGCGGGCCCGGGAGCTCATCGAGGGCATGGCCAAGCCCCTCTACTGGCTCACCTCGGGTATGCACTCCACCGAGAACGGCGGCCCGGAGATGCTCCAGGAGCTGGCCTACCGGCTCGTGGTGCAGGAATCGGACTTCGTCCGGACCATCCGCGACAACGTGATCACCTTCATCACGCCGGTCATCGAGGTCGACGGCCGGGAGCGACAGGTCGACACGTACTACTTCAACAAGGAACGCCCCGACGGTGAGGCGAACCTGCCCTTGATGTACTGGGGCAAGTACGTGGCCCACGACAACAACCGGGACGGGATGGGCATGTTCCTCGACCTGACGAAGAACGTGCTGAAGGTCCAGCTCGAGTGGGCCCCCATCATCATGCACGACCTCCACGAACAGCAGACCTACCTGTATTCCTCCACGGGCACGGGGCCGTACAACGAGGCGTTCGACGCCATCACCATCAGCGAGTGGTGGACCCTGGCCCAGAACGACGTCGTGGAGATGACCAAGCGGGGGGTACCCGGCGTCTGGACGTACAACTTCTACGACGGGTGGACGCCCAATTACATGTTCACCATCGCCCACGCCCACAACGCGGTGGGGCGGTTCTACGAGGTGGCGAGCTACGGCCCCGACAACCGCACGCTCCGGGCCGGGGGAAGCACCACGAGCCGCGAGTGGTTCCGGCCCAATCCTCCTCTCTCCGAGATCCAGTGGGGACCCCGGAACAACACCAACATCCAGCAGTCCGGGGTGCTGCTCTCGCTGAAGTACGTGGCCGATCACCCCGACTGGTTCCTCGAGAACTACTGGATGAAGAACCAGCGGTCGGTGCAGAAGGGCGTCGACGGTCCGGTGCACGCGTGGGTGATTCCCGCCGAGCAGCGCCGGAAGTCCGACGCGGCCCAGGCGGTGAACGACCTCATGTTCCAGGGCCTGGAGTTCCACCGCGCCGACGACGATTTCGAGGTGGCGGGGGTGGACGTGCACGAGGGCGACTACATCGTCCGGGCCGACCAGCCCTTCCGCACCCTGGCCGACATGTACTTCTCGCTCCAGGCGTTCAGCCTCGACAATCCGCGGCCCTACGACGACACGGGGTGGACGTTCCAGCTCCAGCGGAACCTCGACATGCACATCGTCGAGGATCCCGAGATCCTGGAGCAGGACATGAGCCCCATCGACGGTCCGGTGTCGGCCTGGGGCGGTGTGCGGGGCGACGGGGACGTGCTCGTGGTGGACCACACCACCGACAACAACCTGGTGACCTTCCGCTTCCGGCACGCCGGCGTGGCCATGCAGGCCGCCGAGGAGGACTTCGAGCTCGAGGGCCACGACTTCCGGGCCGGGGCCTTCATCGTGCCGAACGCCGACCTGACGGTGCTCGGCCCGACGCTCGAGGAACTGGGGCTGTCGGGGTGGGCCGTGGACGATGCACCCGATGTGCCCACCCACGAGCTGGACGTGCCCCGCATCGGCTACATCCACTCGTGGCGGCGCACGCAGGACGAAGGGTGGGTCCGGGCCGCCCTGGACACCTACGGCATTCCCTACGACTACTTCGCCGACCAGCGGTTGGTGGACGGCGACCTCCGGGCGAAGTACGACGTGATCATCTACCCCCACGTGGGGGGCAGCGCCCAGTCCCAGGTGGAAGGCATCGCCATGACCGGCGATCTCCCCCTTCCGTACCGTCGGTCTCCCGAGACCCCCAACCTCGGCGGACTGGACGAGAGTGACGACATCCGGGGCGGCATGGGGTGGGACGGTCTGGTGGAACTCGCCCGCTTCGTGCAGGACGGCGGCACCCTCATCACCGAGGGATCCACCTCCACCATCTTCCCCGAGTACGGCATCACGTCCGGCGTGAGCATCGAGAGCCCCGATGGGCTGGTGACGCCCGGTTCGGTGCACCGGGGCATCATCGCCGATCCCACGAGCCCCCTGGCGTACGGATTCCAGGGCGATCAGGTCCCGGTCTACTTCAAGGGCGACGTGGTCATGTCGGCCGGCGGGGGCGGAGGCGGCTTCGGATTCGGCGGGGGTGGGGCCACCTGGCAGAACACCACGCCCATGGCCAACCGCCCCGAGCTGTCGGCGTGGGAGGGTTCGGCCACCGGGGGCGACGACGAGGCTGGGGAAGACGCGGACATGGCCCGCTTCCGGGCCATGGCCCGGCAGTTCGGGTTCGGCGGAGGGGGAAGCTCCGACGCCCGGGTCGTCATGGCGTTCCCCTCCAGCGCCGACCGCATGCTCCTCTCCGGGGCGTTGGGGGGGGGCGAGGCCCTGGAGGGCCGGGCCCAGGTGGTGGACGCCTCGGTGGGCGACGGCCACGTGGTGATGTTCGCCATTCGTCCGTTCTGGCGGTGGCAGACCCAGGGCAACTTCTTCCTGGGATTCAACGCCATCCTCAACTGGAACGATCTGGACGCCGGCGGCGATTCCGCCTCCGTGGCCGACGGGCAGGGCGAGGGCGCCGGGGGCGCCTGACCCCCCCTGCCGGATCGACGGCACCCGCGGGGAGGCGGCCTTCGGGTCGCCTCCCCGCAACGTCGTGGGGGGCACGACGTACGTAGGGGCGAACCTCCCGGGCACCGTCGGGTACCCGGCAGGCCGCGTTCCCGGGGCTCGCCCCGGTGGTCATCCTCCCCTCCTGGCGTGTATCCGTGTCGAACACCCCCGTCGAGAAGCCCCACCCCGCCGTTCCGGATGGTCCGGATCCGGTGGGGGGAGAGGCCTCCGGCTCACCGCCGGTGGATCTCTTCCAGGTGTGGTGCCGCCGACTGCGCGAGGGCGACCGGGGAGCTCTGGAAGCGGTCTTCCGGGCGCTCCACGATCCTCTGGTGGGATACGCGGCGCGGCATCTGAATCCCGATGATCGGGATGCGGCCGCCGACGTGGTGCAGGACGCGTTCGTGAGGGTGTGGAAGGGACGCGAGCGGCTCGATCCTCAGCGGTCGCTCAAGGCCTTTCTGTATCAGACCGTGCGCAACCAGGCGTTGAACCGTTCCCGGGACGCCCGGACCAGGGCCTCGCTCCTCGCCGAGCGCTACGAGGCCCCGATCCAGGCCTCCCCCCGGCCCGACGAGACCTTCCGGGCCGACGAGTTGCGGAAGCGGCTCGAGGAGTGGATCGACGCCCTGCCGGAACGTCAGCAGGAGGCCTTGCGCCTCAGTCGTTTCGAAGGGCTCGATCACGGGGAGATCGCCGACGTGATGGGGTGTTCGCCGAGAACCGTGAACAACCACCTGGTCCGGGCGCTTCGCACGATCCGCGCCCGGGCGGTCGAACTCGAGCCCGATCTGCTGCCGTCATGAGCCGCCCTTCCTCTCCCGATCCCCGCTCCGCGGCCCCCGATCTCTCGGGCGAAGCGGACGCCCACGAGTTGGCGGGCGTGTGGGACCTCCTGGGTGACGCCGCACCGCGGTCGCCCCGGGGAGACGTGGATGGGGCGTGGGCCCGACTCGAGGCCCGGCTCGACGCCGAATCCGGGGCGGCTCCCGCCCGGGTCGCCCCCGCAACGCGCGTCGCCTCCCCGTCGACGGCCTCGCCCTGGCGTCGAGCCGCCGCCGTGGCGGCGCTCCTCCTCGTGGGGGGCGCCGGCGTCTGGAACGGCGTGCCGGCCACCGCCGAGGCGGGCCCGGGGGAACGCGTCCAGGTGGTGCTCCCCGGGGGCACCCAGGTGGCCCTCAACGCCGGCTCCTCCCTCCGGTGGGCCCGAGGCTTCTCTTGGCTGCCCGGGGTGGACCGGGGCGATCGGGTGGTGCACCTCTCCGGCGAGGCCTTCTTCGACGTGACCCGGGACGGCCGGCCGTTCCGGGTGGAGACGTCCCACGCCCGGGTGCGGGTGCTGGGCACCCGGTTCAACGTTCGGGTGCGGCCCGGCGAAGGCACCCTGGTGGCCGTGGACGAAGGTTCGGTGGAGGTCGTGGACGCGGCGGCGAGCGCCGTGGTCCTCACGGCGGGTCAACGGGTCACGGCGGGGCAGGGTGCCCTCCGGGTCCTGACCGCCGGGGCCGACCCCGTGGCCGCGTGGCGGCGAGGCGGATTCTCCGCGACCGACGCCCCCCTGGCCTCCGTGGTGCAGGAACTGGAGCGCCGCTGGGACGTGGAGATTCGCACCGGGTCGCTCCCGGCGTCGTCTCTGGAGCGGCGGCTCACCCTCTACTACTCCGGGCCCGTGGAGTTGGAAGCGGTCCTGGACGACGTGGTGACGACACTGGGTCTCCGGTACCGCCAGACGGCGGGGGGCTGGGAAGTCCTTCCCGCGCCGTGATCCGCCGGCTCCCGGGCCCCCGGACCCTCCGGGGTCTCGCCCGGATCGCCGGGGCCGTGGTCCTGACGTTCGGCCCCGCCCACCTCGGCGCCCAGACGCTCGGCCGGTGGGACCTGGCCGTGCGCGACGTCCCCGTGGCCGAGGCGTTGGATCGCCTGGTGACCCTCACCGGCATCGACCTGGTGTTTTCGTCGGAGGTGGTGGAGGGCCGCCGGACCTTCTGCCAGCGATCCGACGCCACCGCCGAGGCGCTCCTGGCTTGCGTGGTGCAGGGAGCCGGTCTCGACTTCGTGCGCCGGTCGTCGGGCACCTACGTGGTGGTGGCGCCGGCCGAGGTGCCGCCTCGCCACGGCCATCTTTCGGGCCTCGTGGTGGACGAGACCACCGGGAGTCCCGTGTCGTACGCCGTGGTGGAACTGGCCGACGGCACCGCCCGCAGCCTCACCGACGCCGAGGGGTTCTTCAGCCTCCCCCAGCTCCTTCCCGGCGTGCGGGAGGTCGTGGTGCGGCGCCTGGGCTACCGTCCGGCCCGGACTTCGGTGGAGGTCTCCGCCGATGCGGGGGTTCGCCGCCGGATCGTCCTCTCCCCCACCGTGGTGGAGCTCGAACCCCTGGTGGTCAACGGCATGGAGCGCCGCACGGGACGGGGTTCACTGGGCCAGGACGTGGCGCCCCTGGAGCCCGGGGGCGTGGGCGTGCGCCCCGGCGAATCGGTGGGGGTGGCCCGGGCCCCCTTCTTCGCCGACCTCCACATCCAGGGCGGACGATCCGGCGAGCACCTGGTGCGGATCGACGGCGCCCCGGTGTTCGAGCCCGTCTCCCTGGGCCGGATCCTGGGCGCGTTCAGTCCCCTGGCGGTGCAACGCATGACCGTGCGGAAGGCCGGTTTCGGGGCCTCCACCGGAAGCCTCATCGGCGGTGCGGTGGACGTGGAGCACGAGCCGGTGCGGGGAGGGACGTCCGGCGCCACCGTACTCGCCGATCCCTATGCCCTCAACGGTCGGGTGCGGGTGCCCTTCGACGTGGCCGGACGGCCCGGCGCGGCGCTGGTGGCGGCCCGGACCTCCCTCTGGGACGTCTTCGAGGAGAGTTCCCTCGCCGCGGCGCTCCGGTCGTGGAACACCCCCGACCCCGTGCTCCTCCGCTCGGTGGTGGGCGACGGCGAAGCCCCCACCGACCGACTGGAGTTCGAGCCTCGCCGCGCGGGCTCGGACCTGTCGTTCTCCGACATCCACGCCGCGCTGGACCTCCCGGTGGGCCCCTTTCGATCGGTGTCGGCGTCCCTTTATCGGGGCACCAACACCGTGGGGTCGGAGCTCCTGGCCTCGGGGCTCGTGCCGGGGGAACTCACCAATCCCCTCTTCCTCTCCCGGGATCGCTACGGGTGGGAGAATACCGCCGGTCAGGTTCGCTTCCACAGCCTGGTGGGCAATCGGGCCTCGGCCGCCGTCCGGGTGCGGGGGAGCCTCCACTCGGTGGATCACGGCTACGGCATGGTCTACGGCGACGAGGGCGGCTACGTCCCCGAGGGGGCCGATCTCGACGCCATCGAGGGGGCCCTCCGCGCGGCGCTGGACGACGAAGGCAACGCGTGGGACGGGAGCGAGATCAGCGAGTGGGCCGTGGAAGGCCGGTTCGACTACTCCCTGGCTCCGGGCCATCTCCTGTCCGGGGGGATCGAGGGACTCCGGGTCCGGAGTCGGGTCCAGCTCGAGGGCCCCTACTATCGCCCCGTCCGCTCGGTGACCGACCAGTGGCGCGGGGTGGTGTGGGTGGAGGATCGCTGGATCCTGGGTCACGCCTGGACGCTGGAACCGGGCCTCCGGAGCACCTGGCTCGATACGGGAGGGGGGCCCTGGCTCGAGCCCCGGCTGTCGGTGCGGGTCGATCGCGACGATGGGCCTCTGGGGCCGTGGTCGGCCCGGGTCGCCGCGGGGATCTATCGCCAGTTCACCAACCGGTTCGATCTCACCACGGTGGGGCCCAGCGCCCTGGTGTCCGGGGTCCAGTTCTGGCTGCCGGTGGACGAGAGCATCGAGCCGCCGGAGGCGCGGCACCTGGCCGGGGAGTGGGTGTGGAGCCCGGCGGCGGGGTGGGAGGTGCGGGCCGAGGCGTACCACAAGTGGCTCGATCGGCTCCTGGATCTGGACTACCCCGCACTCCGTTCCGGCGTGGGCGACCCCGCCGAGGGACTGCAGGCCCAGGCCGAGTTCGTGGGCGACGGCCAGGGCACGGCCTGGGGTGCGGGGCTGCGCCTCACCCGGGTCACCGACGACCTGCGGCTCCAGCTCGGATACGACTACTCGGCGTCGGAGCGGACCTTTCCCGGACGCTTCCAGGGGCAGCGGCAGCCGGCGCCCTGGGTGGAGCCCCACGGGCTGTACGCCGGGATCGACGCCGACGTGGCCGCCGGGTGGACCGTACGCCTGGACGGCCGAGGCGTGTGGGGCCGCACCTGGGGACTCCGGCGCTCCTACTACGACGTGCTGGCCCTGGACGCGGCCCCCGACGGACCGGAGCTGGGGCGCCCCGGTGAGGACCGCCTCCCGGCCCTGATCGAACTCGATCTCACGGTGGGGTGGGTCGGGGCCCTGGGCGACACCCGGGTGGAGGTGCGCGGCGAGGTCCGCAACCTCCTGGATCGGGCCAACGTCCTGGACCAGCTCCTTCGCCGGACGCTGGACGACGAGGCCCTGGTCTACGAGGTGCAGCCCCGTACCCTCCCGGGCCTCACCCCCCTGCTGACGGTCCGTCTGTCCCGCTGACGCCGGCGGGCCCCGACGGCGGGTCCCCCGCGCCTTCCTTCACACCGGGCGGAACCCGGTCCCTGCACGCAGGTAGTCATTGTCCAAGTTTGAGGTGTACAAACATTGTACACACTGACTCCTCAACCGTGGACGTTCTCTCATGCGACGCCTGATTCCCACCTCCCGTGCCCTCCGGGCCCTGGTGATCCCGGTCCTCGCCGTCGGCCTCGCCGCCTGCGACGACGACGATTCCGGTACGACCCCCGACGCCCGGCCCGACATCGCCGAGCTGGCGTCGTCCAGTGCCGAACTCTCCACCCTCGTGACCGCCCTGCAGACGGCGGGCCTCGTGGAGGCGCTGCAGGCCGACGGGCCGTTTACCGTGTTCGCGCCCCGCGACGCCGCCTTCGAGGCGCTGGGATCGACGACCGTCTCGGCGCTCCTCGCCGAGGACAACCGAGCTGCTCTGACCGACCTGCTCACGTACCACGTGGTCTCCGGGCGATTCACGGCGGCCGAGCTCGCCGGTGGCGCGGTGCTCCCGACCCTCGCCGGAAAGTCCCTGCGAGTGGAAGGTGGGGGCGGAGTGAGCGTGGACGGCGCGGCCGTCGTGACCGCCGACCTGGAGGCGGGCAACGGCATCGTCCACGTCATCGATGCGGTACTCGTGAACGGGCTGAACGGCGTCCAGCGCGCGGCCCTCACGCCCGAGGTGAGCACCCTGGTGGCGGCCCTCGAGGCGTCCGGGCTGGCCCATCCCCTGGCGGGGCCGGGACCCTTCACCATCTTCGCGCCCGTCAACGCGGCGTTCGACGCCCTCGACGTGGATGCCCTCCTGGCCGACGGCGACCTTCTCGATCGGGTGCTGCGCTACCACGTGGTTCCCGGGGAGGTTCGGGCCGCCGACCTGGAAGACGGCCAGACGCTCACCACCCTCGAGGGAAGCCGCGTCACGGTCGATCTGGACAGCGGCGCGTCCATCAACGGGGCCTCGGTGATCGCCGCCGACATCGGTGTGGGCAACGGCGTGATCCACCTGATCGACGGCGTGCTGCTGGAGAGTCTGGACATCGTGGAGCGGGCGTCCCTGACGCCGGACGTCGCGACGCTGGTGGCGGCGGTGGGTGCGGCCGACCTGGCGGGCGTGCTGTCGGGGCCGGGGCCGTTCACGGTCTTCGCGCCGGTTAACGACGCCTTCGCCGACGTGGATGTGGCGACCCTGCTGGAGCCGGGCAATCGGGGACTCCTGCAGGACATCCTCACCTACCACGTGATTCCCGGTGAGGTGCGGGCGGCCGACCTCGTGGACGGCGCCGCGGTGGGCACCGTCGAGGGTGGGACGGTGACCATCGACCTGGACGGCGGGCCGAAGGTGAACGGGGCCAAGATCGTGGCCACCGACATCGAGACCGACAACGGCGTGATCCACCTGATCGACGGCGTGTTGCTCGAAAGCCTGGACATCGTGCAGCGCGCGTCCATCGAGTCGGACGTCTCGACGCTGGTGACGGCGGTGGGCGCCGCGGACCTGGCGGGCGTGCTGTCGGGGCCGGGGCCGTTCACGGTCTTCGCGCCGGTGAACGACGCCTTCGCCGGCATCCCGGCGGAGCAGATCGGCCGCCTCCTGGCGCCGGAGAACCAGGCGCTGCTCCAGAAGGTGCTGACGTACCACGTGATCCCCGGTGAGGTGCGGGCGGCCGACCTCGTGGACGGCGCCGCGGTGGGCACCGTCGAGGGTGGGACGGTGACCATCGACCTGGACGGCGGGCCGAAGGTGAATGGGGCGAACATCATCGCCACCGACATCGAGACCGAGAACGGCGTGATCCACCTCATCGACGGCGTGCTGCTCGAGAACCTCGACGTCGTCGATCAGGCCGTGTTGAACGGATTCGGGACGCTCGTCGGCGCCGTACAGACGGCGGGCCTCGAGGCCGCCCTGCGCGGCGACAACGGAGGGGCGGGGTTCACGGTCTTCGCGCCCACCGAGGCGGCCTTCTCGGCGCTGTCGGCCATTCCGACCGATCCCGCCGTTCTCGCCGACATCCTGCTCTACCACGTGCTGGGGGGAGAGGTACGGTCGAGCGATCTCTCCGACGGCCTCGCGGCCACCACGCTCCAGGGCGGATCGTTCACGGTGCGCCTCCCTGCCTCCGGACCGGCCATCGAGGGGGCCCAGAACACCGTCTCCATCGTGGTCACCGACGTGGAGGCGGCCAACGGGGTCATCCACGTGATCGACGCGGTGCTCCTCCCGCCTACGTCGTGACCCTCGGCGCGCCCGTCCCGGCGCCGGAATCCGCCCGCCCCGTCGGCCTTCCGGTCGGCGGGGCGGGCGTCGTGGGTGCGGGGGCGGTGAAGATCGCGTGCGCCCGGCTCGTAAGGGAGAGAATCCGTCTCGTCTCCAACCCCCGAGGGCCATGCCTCCGCTCCGCCGCTCTTCCCCCGTCCCCCTTCTCGCCCTGGCCGCCGTCGCCCTGGGCGTCCCCGCTCCCACCCTCGCCCAGGATGCGGACCCCGCCGGCGACTGGAACGGGGCCCTCTCGGTGTCCGGGGCCTCGCTCCGCATCGTCTTCCACGTGGTGGCCGGCGAGGACGGCTATTCGGCCACCATGGACTCTCCGGATCAGGGGGCGCTGGGCATCCCCACGGGATCGGTGGAGATGGCGGGGGACTCCCTGATCATCTCCGTACCGGCCGTGGGAGGCGGCTATCGGGGCCGCATCGACGGCGACTCCCTCACGGGCCGCTGGAGCCAGGGCGGGCAGTCTCTCGCCCTGGACCTGGTCCGGGGCGGAGCCGCGGGAGCGCCGCCGGAGCCGGTCCGCCCCCAGCACCCCGAGCCCCCCTATCCCTACGGCGTGGAGGAGGTGCGCTTCGCCAACCCCGACGCCGGGATCGAACTCGCCGGCACCCTCACCATGCCCCCGGGCGACGGGCCGTTTCCCGGCGTCGTCCTCGTGAGCGGATCCGGCCCCCAGACCCGGGACGAGGTCGTGGCGGGCCACCGCATCTTCCACGTGCTGGCCGATCACCTCACCCGGAACGGGATCGCCGTGCTGCGCTACGACGACCGGGGCGTGGGGGAGAGCGGGGGGGACCTCGCCGCGGCCACCTCCCGGGACTTCGCGTCGGATGCGGCGGCGGCGGTGGCGTTCCTCCGGACCCGACCCGGGCTGGACGGCCGGGCCCTGGGCGTCGCCGGCCACTCGGAGGGCGGTCTGGTGGCGCCCATGGTGGCCGCGGCCGACCCGGAGTTGGCCTTCGTCGTCCTCCTGGCGGGCCCGGGGGTGGACGGCACCGAGATCCTGGTGTCGCAGACGGCGGCCATGCAGCGGCGGTCGGGGGTGCCTGCGCCGCAGATCGACGCCAACGAGCGGGCCATCCGGGCGGTGGCCGAGATCCTCACCACTCGCCCCCAGGACGTCTGGACCGACGAGGTCCGGGCCGCCCTCCTGGAGTCGGTGCCCCCGGGGGCGTCGGCCGAACAGGCCCGGGCCGCCGTGGATCCCCAGGTGGCCTCGTTCGCCAACCCCTGGATGGCGTTTTTCGTCGGCTACGATCCCGTGCCCGCCCTGGAGTCCCTCGAGATTCCGGTGCTGGCGTTGAACGGGAGCAACGACCTCCAGGTCCTGGCCGACGTGAACCTCCCGCCCATGCGGGCGGCGCTGGGCGGACGTCCCGGGGTCACGGTGGAGGAACTGCCCGGGCTGAACCACCTCTTCCAGCCCGCGGGCACGGGGATGCCCACCGAGTACAGCTCCATCGAGACCACCTTCGATCCCGGGGCTCTGGAGCGCGTGTCGACGTGGATCCTGGAGGTGGGGGCGGCCGGCGGAGGCTGACGACGGACCCCCAGGGCGCCGGCGCGACTATATTGCAGGGACTCTCCCTCTCGCACTGCACCGGTCCACGGCCGGAGTCTCCGGCCCAGCCCGCCAATCCATGACCGATACGACATCCTCGCCCCGGCGACTCCGCCTGGGGTCCGTTCCGCTGCTGGCCGCCCTCCTCCTCCCCCTTCCCGGGTGCGCCGCCAACACCATGGCCCCTCCCGGGAGCGCCGGGGCGCCTCCCACGGCCGTGCCCCCGCCGCCCGCCGAGTCCGGAGCACCCCAGGAGCGTCGCGGCCCCGTCCGTACCGACGAGGAGCCCGGGGGCATGGTCTCCGCCGACATGGGCATGGCCGCCGAGGCGGCGCCCTTCGGCGTGGACCTGGACACGATCCGCGCCGGGGAGTTCGACCAGGGCCGCATGTGGACCTTCGACGTTCCCCCGGCCGACTACTTCCGCACGACCTACGGCATCGCCGCCGACAGCGCCTGGTTCGCCCGGGCGCGGCTCGGCGCCCTGCGGATCCCGTCGTGCTCGGCGAGCTTCGTCTCGCCCCACGGGTTGGTCATGACCAACCACCACTGCGCACGGGAGTTCGTGTCGCAGGTCAGCGAAGAAGGGGAGAATCTCCTGGACGAGGGGTTCTATGCCCGGACCCTGGCCGATGAGCGGGCCGTGGAGGACTTCGAGGCCGACCAGCTCGTGGCCATCGTCGACGTCACGGCCGAGATGGACGACGCGGTGGGCAACCGCACGGGTCAGGAGCGGGCCGATCGCATCGAAGAGAAGAGCGACGAGATCGTGGAGCGGCTTCTCGAAGCCCGGGGCGGCGAGGACGCCGGCTTCAAGGTCGAGGTGGTGTCGCTCTACAACGGCGGCCGCTACTCGGCCTACGTCTTCCGGACCTACACCGACGTGAAGCTCGTCATGGCGCCGGAGCTCCAGATCGGCTTCTTCGGTGGGGATCCGGACAACTTCACCTTCCCCCGCTACAACCTCGATTTCTCGTTCTTCCGGATCTACGACGACGAGGGGCAGCCCCTGAGCACCGAGGAGTACTTCCCGGTGGCCGCCGACGGCGTGGCCGAGGGAGACCCGGTGTTCATCGTGGGCAACCCGGGGTCCACCTCGCGCCTCCAGACGGTGGCGGAGTTGATCTTCCGGCGAGAGGTCTCGGACCGGGCGGTTCTGGCGTTCCTCCGGGATCGGGCCGGGGTGCTGGAGGAGTACATCGACGCCTTCCCCGAGGAGGCGGAGGAGTACGACCTCCGCAACGTGCTCTTCGGACTCCTGAACTCGGACAAGGCCTACAACGGCCAGCTCGAGGGGTTGGCCGACCCGGTGATCCTGGCCCGCCGTCGCGACACGGAGCGGAGCTTCCGGGACGCGATCCAGGCCGATCCCCAGTTGGCGGCCCGGTACGGGGGACTCATCGACGAGATGGCCGATCTGCAGGAGACCAAGCGGGCGGCGTCGGAGGGGTTCGGGGCCTTCCTGGCCCTCACGGTGGGGGACTACGCGTCGCCGACGCTCCATCGGGCGCTCCTGGCGTTCCAGATCGTGAACATGCGTCAGCAGGGAGCGCCGGAAGACGCCACCGCCGACCTCATGGAGCAGCTCATGGAGGTGGGCGACGTTCCCCAGGTTCTGGACCAGATGCTGGTGGAGGCCCGCATCGGCGACTTCATCGCCGCGTACGGCGACGACCAACGGTGGATCCTGAACATCCTGGGCGGTCGTACGCCCGAAGGGGCGGCCGCCGTGCTGGTGGAGACCTCGGCCCTGGCCGACTCGGCCCAGGCCGTGGAGGCGGTGCGCACCGGCACGCTGGACGTGAACGATCCGGCGCTCCGGTTCGTGGGATTCTACGTCCCGGCTTTCGTGCGCTTCCAGCAGGTGGTGGCCCAGGCCGGCCGGCGGGAAAGCGAGATCGCCGCCCTCCTGGGGCGGGCCCGCTACGAGATCTACGGCACCGACGTGCCCCCCGACGCCACCTTCTCGCTCCGCATCGCCGACGGGGTGGTGAGCGGGTATCCGTACAACGGGACCCAGGCGCCGTACGCCACCACGTTCTTCGGCATGTACGACCGTCACTACGCCTTCGCACCGGAGTACGCCGGTGACCCCGAGGACTCGCCCTGGTACCTCCCGGCCCGGTGGGCCACGCCGCCCTCGGGCCTCGATCTGTCCACGCCCGTGAACTTCGTGTCCACGGTGGACATCATCGGCGGCAACTCCGGATCCCCGGTGCTGAACGCCGATCTTGAGGTGGTGGGGGTGGTGTTCGACGGCAACATCCAGAGCCTGCCCGGAGACTACATCTTCCTGCCCGAGCTCAACCGTTCGGTGACGGTGGACATCCGGGGCATCCTGGAGGCGCTGGAGAACGTCTACGACATGGGCGCGCTGGTGCGGGAACTCACCGACGGTGCCCAGGTGCCCGCCGGCGGCTGATCATTCCGCCCCGGTGGCGCGCGGGAACGCGGGGGGAGGTCGGCGGATCGCCGGCCTCCCCCCTGGCGTATCCGTCACATCCCGCCCGACACCTCCAGATCGCTGAACTGGATCGTGAGGTTGTGGTTCATGCGCACACCGTAGTTGCCGTCGGTGTGGAGCTGGGCGTTGTCGGCCCGGAAGACCTCGGTGCCGTTGACCAGGAAGACCGTCTCGGCGTCGCCCACCTGGACCGCGAGCTCGTTCGTGTACATGCCGTTCTCGTCGTCGCCGTTCACGGCGGCGTCTTCGGTCCAGTCGCCGCTGGGCAGCACCCACGACGTGGTGGAGCCGTCCCGGGTCTTCACGAGGTAGGTCCCGTCGCCCATGACCATGAAATAGGTATAGGCCTGATCGGGCCCGTCCATGGCCGTGCCCCCGAAGACCAGGCCGGTCCCGTGGGGGTGCCCCTTGCTGCTCACCTGATGGAAGGTGCCGGAGAGGGTGTAGCTCCCCGATGCCGTCATGTCGTCCTGCCAGAGCACCACGGCGGGGCCGTTGTCGACCTGCCAGGTCCCGTCCACCTGGGCCACCAGGACGTCGTCGAAGGGGGCGTCGTCGTCGGTCCGGCCGTTCCAGCCGGCGAGGTCGCCGCCGCCCTCCACCGTGCGCAGGGCTTCGTCGTCGGTGCCTTCGGTGTCGGACATGTCACCGTCGGCCATCTCGGTCTCGTCGTCGCCGGCGGCGTCCATGTCGGCGTCACCGGGGCCACAGGCCAGGGGCGCCGCCAGGAACGCGAGGGCGAGCATCCATTTCATCCAGCGGTCCATGGGAACCTCGTCGGGAGGGAAAGGGGGTCTGCCAGGCGCCTCGACCATACCCGCGGTGAGGCCGTGGAGGGAAGGGTTTAGCCTGCTTGACCCGTCCCGGCCCGGGCGTCTATTCTGCCTGCCCCCTCCCTCCGACGAAGGGCGGCGCGCCGCTCCTTCAGGCACGGTTCAGGCAGGAGATTCGACGCATGGCGTCTGCCAAGGAATACCGCACAGAAGACATCCGCAACGTGGCGATCCTCGGGCACGGAGGCTCGGGCAAGACCACGCTGGTCGACGCCCTGGCCTGGGTGACCGGGGTCTCGAAACGACATGGAGACGTAGGTGAGGGACATGCCCTCACCATGCACACCCCCGAGGAGGCCGCCCACGGCATCTCCATCCAGTTGACGCCGGCGTGGGCCGAATGGGAGGGCACCAAGATCAACCTCCTCGACACGCCGGGATACCTGGACTTCACCGGCGAGGCCAAGGCGGCGGTCCGTGTGGCGGACGCCGCCGTCGTCGTCGTGGGAGCGACGTCGGGAGTGGAGGTGGGAACGGAGAAGGTGTGGGAGTACTGCAAGGAGCGGGGACTGCCCCGGATGATCTTCGTGTCCATGATGGACAAGGAGAACGCCGATTTCACCGCCGTCTACCGGGACATCCGGGCCCGCCTCACCGACAAGGTGGTGCCCGTGGAGATTCCCATCGGCGAGGGCGACGACTTCCACGGCATCATCAACCTCTTCTCCGAGCACGCCCACTTCTACGCCCAGGGGACCAAGACGGGGGAGTACACCCACGACGCGATCCCCGACGAACTGAAGGAGCGCTTCGAGCTGTGGGAGACCGAACTCCAGGAGCGCCTGGCCACCATCGACGAGACCTACCTGGAGCACTATCTGGAGGGCGGCCAGCTCTCCCGTGAGGAGGTCCTGGAGGCCATGGCGCGGGGCATGGCGCGAGGCGAGTTGGTGCCCCTCTTCTGCGGCAGCGGCTCCACCTGCTACGGCACCCGGGCGCTGCTGAAGAAGATGGTGGAGCTCTTTCCCCATCCCGGCGAGGCCGGGGGCGAGGTCGGTCGGCGCCCGAATCTGGAGCAGACGGTGGAGCTCCACTGCTCCGACGACGGCCCGCTGGCGGCGCTGGTGTTCAAGACCACCACCGAGCCCCACGTGGGCGAACTCTCGTTCTTCCGCCTCTTCTCGGGGTCGGTGGCCAACGGTGACGAGGTGGTGAACGCCAGCGACGGCGCCCCGGAGAAGCTGGGACACCTGGCCATCGCCCTGGGCAAGGAACGGGTCGAGGTGGGACGTCTCCACGCCGGCGACATCGGAGTGGTGGCGAAGCTCAAGCACACCCACACCAACGACACGCTCTGCTCGAAGGATCTTCCGGTGGCTCTCGACCCCGTGGAGTTTCCCCGGCCCGACATCGCCGTGGCCATCGTGGGGGAGACCCGCAACGACGAGGACAAGCTCGGCGAGGTGCTGCCCAAGCTCCACGAGGAGGATCCCACCTTCCACGCCGAGTTCGACGCCGAGCTCCACCAGACCATCGCCCGGGGTCTCGGAGAACTCCATCTCGACGTCCAGTTGGAACGGCTCCAGCGGAAGTACCACGTCAAGGTCACCACCACCGAACCTCGCATCGCCTATCGGGAGACCCTCACCGGTGCCGCCGAAGGGCAGGGGCGGTACAAGAAGCAGACCGGGGGGCGGGGTCAGTTCGGGGACTGCTGGATTCGCCTCAAGCCCCGGGGCCGGGGCGAGGGGTACGAGTTCGTGGACTCCATCAAGGGCGGGGTGATTCCCGGGAAGTTCGTGCCCTCGGTGGACCGGGGGATCCAGGAGGCGGCGGCCAGGGGGATCGTGGCCGGATACCCCCTGGTGGACTTCACCGCCGAGGTCTACGACGGCTCGTACCACTCGGTGGATTCGTCGGACATCGCCTTCAAGATCGCCGGCTCCATGGCGTTCCACTCGGTGGCCGAAAAGGCTCGACCGAAGTTGCTGGAGCCCATCATGGAGGTCGAGGTGACCACGCCCGAGGAGTTCATGGGCGACATCATGGGCGACATGAACCAGCGGCGGGGGCGGGTCATGGGCATGGACTCGGCCGACGGCCGGACCACCATCAAGGCCCGGATCCCCCAGGCCGAACTCTACAAGTATGCCAACTCCCTTCGCTCCATGACCCAGGGCCGGGCCCACCACACCCGGCGTTTCGTGGGCTACGAGTTCGTGCCCGATCAGGAGACGCAGAAGATCGTGGCTGCCCGGGAGGCGGAGAACGGCGGCCACGGCTGACCCCGCGGGCGATCCGCCCTTGCCTCCGGCCCCGGAGTCCCACATTCTACTGATGTAGATGTTGGGGTTCCGGGGCCACTCCGTATCCCATGGAGAGGAGGAGCGAGGAGATGCCGGGTGGACTGGTTCGGCGTGGGGTGGGGGTGGGCATCTTCCTCCTGGCGGCGTGCGGGGGGCCGTCGCCGCCGGCCCCGGGACCCCGACCTGCGCCCGCCCCCGCTCCTTCGAAGCTGACCTGCCCGCTGCCCGTGCAACGGGGGGACGGTCGGATCGTGCCTCGGCGCATTCGTCTCGTGAACGAAAGTCCCGACACGGTGGACGTCTGGATCGACCGGTGCTTCTGGCACACCCGCCTGGCCACCATCCCGCCGGGGCGGACGGTCCAGCCCCGGCTTCCCGAGCGGCTGGTGGCGTTTCCCGAGGGACTCCGTTTCCACGCCAACACCCTGAGGACCCAGGTGGAATTCCTGGGCACCTTCACCCTTCCCCTGGACGAGGTCCCGGTACTGGAACTGGTGGTCTCGGACGAGACCACCGCCGATCCGGCGTCGCTGCAGCAGATGGTGCTGGACGACTCGGTGCGGGTGGGCGGCGGGGCCGTGCTCCAGGGCGAGGACGACACGGGGGGCTACACGGCCCTCTTCGCCCTCCGGACGTCGTCGATCCTGTCGTGGGCGTGTGGGGAGGGCGGCCGCCGCCACCTGACCCTGAGCGTGCCGGGACGCCTGGAGGGCCCTGAGGTGACGGTGCGGGCCCGGATCGACGAGGGGGAGTGGCAGTCCCTGGGGCCCTGGCCGGTCCAGTCCGGGCCCACCGACGCCGTGGTGGCTCCCGACGACCTCGTGGCCTCGTTCACGGCCCGGGCTCTGGCGGGGCGGGCCCTGGACTTCGTGGTGACCGAGGGGTCGGGGTCGACCCAGGCCCACGCCTTCGACGTGGCGGATCTGGGCTCCGCCCTGGCCGAGCGGGCGTGTTGGGCCGAACTGGCGGAGCCGGGGCGCCCGGCCCCCGATTGATCCTCCCCCGGGGGGGCGCCTACCTTTGTCCGTTCACCCTGGCGATTCCCGGCGGCTCCGGAGGATGTGTGGCCGGTCATAGCAAATGGTCGAAGATCAAGCGGAAGAAGGCGGCGAACGACGCCAAGCAGGGCGCCATCTTCACGAAGCTGATCCGTGAGATCACCGTGGCGGCCCGGGAAGGCGGGGGCAATCCGGACTTCAATCCCCGGCTCCGGCTGGCCATCGATACGGCGAAGGGCGAGAACATGCCCAACGACAACATCGATCGCGCCATCAAGAAGGGCACGGGTGAACTCGAAGGGGTGAACTACGAGGAGATCACCTACGAAGGCTACGGGCCCAACGGCGTGGCTCTCTTCATCGAGACCCTCACCGACAACCCCAACCGGACCGTGGCCGACATCCGCTACGTCCTGGGGCGCCACAACGGGTCCCTGGGCACCTCGGGATCGGTGGCGTGGCAGTTCGACCGCAAGGGCATGATCTACGTCGACGCCGGGCGGTACCACGAGGACGCGGTGCTGGAAGCGGCCCTCATGGCCGGCGCCGAAGACGTGAAGCGCGACGACGACGAGTTCGTCGTCACCACCGAGGTGGCGAGCTTCCACGAGGTCCAGGGCGCCATGAAGGAGGCCGGCGTGGAGTTCTCCGAGGCCGAACTCACCATGGTGCCCCAGAACACCCTGGCCGTGGCCGGCGAAGACGCCGAGAAGCTCCTCAAGCTCCTCGACGCCCTGGACGATCTGGACGACATCCAGAAGGTCCACACCAACGCCGACATCGACGACGAGGTCCTGGCCGAGGCATAGGCCGCCGGCCCGGGGCCCGTCAGGGCGCGTTCAGCGATCCCGTGGGATCGACCCGGGTCGCCCGCATCGCCGGAGCCAGGCCCGCGGCGAGGGTGGCCATGGCCAGCACCAGCGTAGCCAGGGCGAGGGACACGGGGTCCCGCGCCGTCACTTCGAAGAGGTAGCGGCCCAACACGCCCGTGGCCGCCCAGGAGGCCGCCAACCCCACGGCGAGCCCCCCGACGGCCAGCACGAGGTTGCGTCGAAGCACCAGGCCCAGCACCGCCCCGGCGTCGGCACCCAGGGCCATGCGGATCCCCATTTCCCGCCGCCGCAGGGTCACGGCGTGGGCCAGCGTCGCGTAGACGCCGGCGGCGGCCAGCAGCAGCGCCACGCCGGCGAAGCCCGTGAGCAGCAGCATGTTGATCCGGGGCTCGGAGCGGGTGCGCGCCATGCGATCGGCCATGGACGACAGCCGGTCCACCGGCAGGTGGGCGGCGTAGCGGGCGCCCGCGGCCCGAAGGTCGGTCGTGAGCGCCTGGGCCTCCCGGTCGCTCCGGACGATCACCCGGATCCACGGCCACCCCTCCCCCTGACGGAAGGACAGGTAGACCGCCGGGCGCAGGCCTTCTTCGGCCCGGGTCTGGACGACGTTGCCCACGACCCCCACCACCTGGGCCGGCGTGTCCTCATCGCCGAGGAGGAACGTGGCCCCCAGGGGGTCGTCGCCGGCGAGATGGGTGTCGACGAAGGCCTGGTTCACCACCACCGCCACGACGTCGTCGGGGCCGTCGGACGCGCGGATCCCGCGTCCCCGGAGCACCGGAATGCCCAGGGCCTCGAAGTAGCCCGGTGTGACGAGGTAGCCGGCGTTGCCCAGCATCAGTTCGTCCGGTGCGGAGCCGGGCCGACGGAGGGAGGGGGCCCAGTTCGGGTTCTCGTAGGGCAGGTTCGACGCGCCGGCCACCGCCGTGAGTCCGGGGATGGCCCGAACCTCGTCCAGGAGGGCCATCCACGCGTCACCGGCCGGTTCGGGATCCGGGCCCCGCTTGGTGCCCATGCTGAACGTGGTGAGTCCCTCCGGGTCGAACCCCGGGTCCACGCTGCGGAGCTCCACGAAGGACCGGGTCAGGAGGGTCCCGCCCGTCACCAGCACCAGGGCCAGGGCCACCTGGATCGCCACGACCCCGTCCATCCAGGCCGTCCGCCCCCCGGCGACGGCCCCGGCCGAGCGCCGCAGCCCCTGGGCGACGTTGCCGGCGCCCACCCGCAGGGCGGGGACGAGCCCCGCCGCGACGCCCACCAGGGCCGAGAGGGCCACGGCCGCCCCCAGCACGCGCAGGTCCACCGACACGTCCTGCATCCGCGGCACCAGGCCCGGGGCCAGGCTTCGGAAGGCCGCCACCGAGGCCGCCGCCAGGCCCGACCCCAGAAGTCCCCCGGCCAGAGCCAGGACCAGGGCCTCCACCACGTTCTGCCGCACGAGGGATGAGCGGCTGGCGCCCAGCGCCGTCCGCACGCCCAGGTCGCCGGCGCTTTCCAGGCTTCGGACGAAGAGCAGGTTGGTGGCGTTCAGGACGGCGATGGCCAGGAGGAGTCCCGCGGCCCCCAGGAAGATGAGGAGGGTGCGGCCGGTGGCCCCCACCGTCTCGGCCCGCAGCAGATTGGCGCCCCAGCCGAAGTGTGTGCCGTCGGGGTACACGTTGCCGTCGGGCCAGGTGCGGGCCAGGTCGGCCGCCAGACCATCGAGCTCGGTGCGGGCCTCGTCCAGGGTGGCCCCCATGGCCAGGCGTCCGAACAGCGTGAGGCTCCGGTTCCCCCGGCTCTCGTAGCGGGGGTGGTCCAGTTCCAGAGGCACCCAGAACTCGTTGTCGTCCCCGGCCACGGCCTCGGGGGCCTGGAAGTCGGGGGGGAGCACCCCCACGATGGTCTGGGCCGCCCCCTGGCTCGAGACGGGTCGCCCGATCACGTCGGGGTCGCCGCCGAAGCGCTGCATCCAGGTGCCGTAGGTCAGAAGGGTCACCGAGCCGGTCCGCCCGGCGAAATCGTCGGGGCCGAAGAGGCGTCCCAGGTGGGGCCGCACCCCCAGGGTCTCGAAGAAGCCCTCGGTCACCGCCATCATGCCCACCAGCTCCGGGCCCGCCGGGCCGTCGGGGATCAGGGCGCCCAATCGCTGGAGGCCCACCAGACGGTCCAGCGTCCGGGCCCGATCCCGGACCTCGGCGAAGTTCAGGTAGGAGACGCCGGCGAGGTACTGGAGACCCGCCGCGTCGTCCCGCCACTCCCGGCCGGGGAAGGTGACGCCCACGGCCACGAGGCGCTGGGCCTCGGGGTAGGGAAGGGAGCGCAGCATGACGCCGTCCACCACGCTGTAGACCGCGGTGGTGGCGCCGATGCCAAGCCCCAGTACACCCACCACCATCAGGGCCGCCCGGGGGTGCCGCCGTGCCCTTCTCGCCGCCAGTCGCAGGTCCCGCCACCATCCACTCATGCCTCCCCCTCCTCCCGTGGGATTCGTTCCCGGGCCTCGCCGAGCGAGGCGCCGCCTGCGTCGCACTGCCGCCGGACTCCACCAGGCCGCCACCGTGGCCACCACGTCCCGGAGGTGAGCCCCCCGGGCGCGCCACGAGCCGTCGTCGTCGGACCGCCACGCCTCGTGCAGGTCACCCCGCACCACCTCGGCGTCGGGTCCCCGGATCAGGGCCGCCAGCCAGCGGGTGAGTCTCACCCGTCGACCCCGCCGCCGGCCCGGGCCTCCAGGTGTCCCAGGAGTCCCCGGGACATGTCCTGGAAGATCCGGACGGAGCGGGACAGGGCCTCGGCGCCCTCCGGGGTCAGGCGGTAGAGTCGACGCCGTCGGCCCCCCCGCTCCCCGGTGGGTTCGCTGGTCCAGGAGTCCACGAGTCCGTGCTCCCGGAGTCGATCGAGGGTCGTGTAGACTGCGCCGGTGGAGGCCGATCGGTCCGTTCGCCGCCGGATCGTCTCCCGGATCGACACGCCGTAGGCCTCGGCCTCCTCCCGCTCCAGTTCCAGGAGCGCGAAGAGGACGGATTGCTCGAATTCACCCAGGGTCTTGGACACGGAACTCCTACGCCGTAGGACTAATGCGACGCCGGTATCTACCACGTCGTAGTACAAAGGGCAAGCCCCAGGGCACCTCCGGCCTGGACCCGGTCCCCCTCCCGGGAGCCTCGCCCCGTCGTCCCGCCCTGTCCCTTCCCCTTCTCCAAGACCCTTCTAGCTTCCAGCCATGCCGCCCTCCGCCGCCTCCGGCTCCGACGAACGCCTGGTCCTGGGAATCGACCCGGGAACGGCGGTGACGGGGTACGGGGTGGTGGCCCGGCGCCCGGGGGGGCGCGTGCGCCTGGTGGAGTGCGGGGTGATCCGGACCGCGGCGGGAGAGCCCCTGGCCCGGCGCATCCGGGACGTCTTCGAGGGCGTGAGCGACCTCATGGAGCGCCACCGGCCCCACGCCGCAGCCGTGGAAGACGTCTTCCAGGGCAAGAACGTGCGGAGCGCCCTGACCCTGGGGCACGCCCGGGGAGCCATCCTCCTGGCCGTGTCGCTCCGGGAGATCGCCCTGGCCGAATACACGGCGCCGGAGGTGAAGAAGGCCGTGGTGGGCACGGGGCGGGCCACCAAGCATCAGGTGGCCTTCATGGTGCAACAGCAGCTCCGTCTCAAGTCGCCGCCGGCGCCCCACGACGCCGCCGACGGTGTCGCCGTGGCGCTCTGCCACTGCATGATGGGGTCGTGGCCCCGCCCCTGACGCCCCGCCGGGCGGCGCCGCCGTCGCCTCGTCCGGCTTCCTTTCCTCCCCTCCGCACCGGCTCCCCATGATCTCCCGTCTCAAAGGCACGCTCCTCACCAAATCGTCCGACCGCGTCGAAGTGGAGACGGGGGGCGGGGTGGTCTACGAAGTGGACGTGCCCCTCACGGTCTTCCGTCGGCTTCCGGCCGTGGGCACGGCGCTGGAGCTCCGCACGTTGCAGGTGGTTCGAGAGGACTCCACCGCCCTCTACGGGTTCGTGGACGCCGGCGAGCGGGAGCTCTTCAAGCGACTGCTGGGGGCCAGCGGGGTGGGGGCCAAGTTGGCCCTGGCCATGCTCTCCACCTACGACGCCCCGCGGCTGGCCCGGGCGCTGGTGGAAAAGGACGTGCCGGCGTTGCGCCAGGTGTCCGGGGTGGGCAAGAAGACCGCCGAGCGGCTGGTCCTGGATCTGGCCGACAAGGTGGCGGATCTGGCCGTGCACCGGGGTGCGGGCGATGGTGCTCCGGCCTCGCCCGGCAGCCAGGACGCCGTGGCGGCGCTGGTGGCCCTGGGCTTCACGTTCGCCGATGCCGACGCCGCGGTGGGCGCCGTGCTGGCGCAGGGCGAGGTGGCCTCCACCGACGAACTCATCCGGAAGGCCCTCAAGGGCGGGTAGGGGGGGCACCACAGCCTTCCAGGCCGGCCCGGCGGTATCCTTCGCCCGGACCAGGGGGCCTCAACCCGCCACGCCGGCCCGGATTCGAGCAGCGCGCCGGATCGGGGCGGCTATGTGTCCCGTTCCCGTCATGCTGCGCCGGATCGGGCGTCGCGGGTCGTTTTTGGGGCGTCATGGGCGCCCGGTTCTGCCACGGCGCCTGAGACGCGGGCCGCGTGACGGGTTGGGGCGGTCGCCTCGAGCGAGACGTCCTCTGGACGCTTCGGGACCCCCTATATAGATTTCGGGGGAGCACGCCCCCCTTCCCGTCTTTCGCCCGAGTTCGCCCATGCGCCTCACCTACCTCACCGGGGTCGTCCTCGCCGCCATCGAAGCGGGGCACCGGTACGGCTTCGACATCATGGACGCCACTGGGATCCCCGACGGCACGGTGTATCCCGCCCTCCGACGCCTGGAAGGCGCCGGGTGCCTCGAGGCCCGGTGGGAAGACCATCAGGAGGCGGCCGATCACAACCGGCCGGCGCGGCGCTACTACCGGCTGACCCCCGACGGCCGGGCGCTTCTGGATCAGGCTCGCGCGCGCTTCCCGGGGGTGGCGCGCATCTTCGGTGACCCGGAGCCCGAAGCCGGCTGATGGGTTTCCGGTCCCCCGGCCTCACGGCCCGGCTCTGCGGCGCCCTGACCCGGGCGGCGGCGGCCCTGGTGCCCCTGGACCGTCGGGCCGCCTTTCGTCGGGAGTGGGACGCCGAGCTGGCCCACGCCCTGGACCCCCGACCCCCTCGCCGGCCGCCGGGGCCGTGGGGTCGCGTTCGTCTCGTCTACCGGGCCGCCCTGGCCCTGGCCGATGCCCTGTCCCTTCGCGCCCGGGAGTCGACGTTGGACTCGTTCACCAAGGACCTTCGCCTCGCCGTTCGCTCGTTTGGGCGGCGGCCTGCCTTCACGGCCCTGGCCCTGGCCACCATCGCCCTGGGCATCGGGGCCAACACGGCGATTTTCACCGTGGTGGACGCCGTCCTGCTGAGCCCGCTGCCCTATCCCGAGCCCGATCGTCTCGCCCTGGTGTGGGAGCAGGACAACGAGCGGGGGTGGGACCGGGTCCCGGCGTCGGCCGAGGACTTCCTGGCGTGGCGCGCCGAGACCCGGGCCTTCCAGGCTCTGGCGGCGGGCCGGGGGCAGAGCTACGCCCTCACCGACGGTGACGGCCCGCCGGAGCAGGTCCCGGGAATGGCCGTGTCGGCCGACTTCTTCGACGTGTTCGGCGTGCGGCCCGCCCGGGGGCGTCCCTTCGGTCCGGCGTCGAACGTCCAGGGGGCTCCCCCGGTGGTGGTGCTGTCCCATGGGCTGTGGGAACGACGCTACGGCGCCGATCCCGATCTGGTGGGACGCACGATCCGCATCGGAGGGGAGCCGGTGGAGGTGGCGGGGGTCATGCCCGAGGGCTTCCAGTTTCCCAGCCAGGCCCAGCTCTGGACTCCCCTCGTGTTCAGCCAGGCCCAACTCGACGATCGCAACTGGCACTTCCTCACCCTGGTGGGCCGCCTCTCCGACGACGTCTCGGTAGAGGGCGCCCGGGCCGAGATCCGCACCCTGGCCGCTCGTCAGGCCGAGGAATGGCCCGAATCCAACGCAGGGTGGGGTGCCGACGTGCGCCCCCTCCACGCCGAGATGACCCAGTCCGTGAGCGGCATGCTCTGGGTGCTCCTGGGCGCCGTGGGGTTCGTGCTGCTCATCGCCTGCGCCAACGTGGCCAACCTCCTCCTGGTGCGAGCCGCGGGACGCACCCGGGAGATGTCGCTTCGGGCGGCTCTGGGAGCGGGCAAGGTGCGCCTCGTGCGCCAGCTCCTCACCGAGAGTGTGGTGCTGGCCGGGGCCGGGGCGGTGCTGGGTGTGCTTCTGGCCGGGTGGGCGCTGGACGCCCTCCTGGCTCTGGGGCCCCTCACCGTGCCCGGGGGTGGGACCATCGAGATCGACCTCCCGGTGCTGGGCCTCACGGCGCTGGCGGCCCTGGTCACGGGGGTGGTCTTCGGCGCCGCCCCGGCGGTGGCCGTGTGGCGGTCCGACCTCCAGACCTCGCTCCGGGAGGGAGGGCGGAGTCGCACCGCGGCCGGCGGCCATCGGCTCCGGTCGCTCCTGGTGGTGTCGGAGTTGGCCCTGGCCCTGGTCCTGGTCACCGGCGCCGGCCTCATGCTCCAGACGGTGCAGCGCCTCCTGGCCGTGGACGTGGGCGTGGCGGTGGAGAACCGCCTCGTGACCCAGTTCGCCCTCCCGGCGGCGTCGTATCCCGGCCTCGAGGAGCAGACCCGCTTCTACGACGCCCTCCTGGAATCGGTGGAGGCCCTTCCCGGGGCGGAGGCCGCGGCTCTGAACCCGTGGGTGCCGCCGGCCGGGGGTCCCCAGATCCACGTGCGCCTCGAAGGGGTCCACGACGCCTGGACCATGGACCTGCCCGTGGTGCGGCTGCGCCCCGTGAGCGCCGGGTACTTCGAGACCATGGAGATCCCCCTGATCCGGGGGCGCACCCTCACCGACGACGATCGCCTGGGGGCCCCCCGGGTGGTGGTGGTGGACCAGGCGTTCGTGGACGTCCACTTCCCCGGCGAGGACGCCATCGGACGCCGCCTCCTCACCCTGGACGACGAGCCCCGGGAGATCGTGGGGGTGGTGGCCGACGTGGCCAACGCGGGGCTGGGCAACGGATCCCAGCCGTCGGTCTACCTCCCCCTGCGCCAGAGCACCTTCGGCGCCGGCCAGACCCTCATCGTGAAGACCGCGGGAGACCCGGCGGCGCTGGTGTCGGCGGTGCGTCAGGCCGTGTCGGATCTGGACCCCGACCTTCCCCTCACGGGCATCGGCACCCTGGAGGACCGGGTGGCCGCCGCCGTGGCCCAGCCTCGATTCAACGCCCTGCTCCTGGGGCTCTTCGCGGTGCTCGCCCTCGTCCTGGCGGCGGTGGGCATCTACGGCGTCATGGCGTTCACCGTGAGCGAGCGCACCGCCGAGATCGGGGTGCGCATGGCCCTGGGGGCGTCGGCCGCCAGCGTCCGGGGCATGGTGGTGCGCCGGGCCGTGGTCCTGGCCGGCGCCGGGGTCGTCCTGGGCGTGCTGGCCTCCATCGCCCTCACGCGCCTCATGGAGAGCCTCCTCTTCGGGGTGGAGCCCGGAGACCCCCGCACCCTGGCCGCGGTCTCGGCCCTGCTCTTCGGCGTGGCGCTCCTGGCCAGCTACGTGCCCGCCCGGCGGGCGAGTCGCCTCGACCCCGTGGGGGCGCTGCGGGACGAGTAGCGAGCCCGGCCCCGAGTCCTTCCTGTTGCGTTCCGACAGGAAGCGCTCCATCTTCCTCCTGTCGAAACCCGAAAGGAGTGGGCCGCCCGTGTCGAAGTCCTCCAACGCCGACGTTCTCCGAGGCACGCTGGACCTTCTGATCCTCACGGTCCTGGCCGAAGCCCCCATGCACGGATGGGGCATCAGCCAGCGCATCCAGGAGGGGTCGAAGGGGCTCCTGGAGGTCAATCAGGGATCCCTCTATCCGGCACTCCAGCGCCTCGAGCAGAGGGGCTGGGTCTCGAGCGTGTGGGGCACGAGCGACAACAACCGCCGGGCGAAGTTCTACGCCCTGACGGCGGCGGGCACGGACGGCCTCACCCGGGAGACCGACGAGTGGCGGCGCTACTGCGGGGCCGTGGAGTGGATCCTGGAGGGGACGTGAGGGCCTCCGGCCGACTCCAGCGTCTGCTCCGGGTCTTTCGGGGACTCCGGGCGCGCTTCCGCCACACGCTCCTCCGGCGCCGGCTGGACCGGGAGATGGACGACGAGATCGCGTTCCATCTCGCCATGGAGGCGGAAAAGCTCGAGTCCCAGGGGGTCGATCCCGCCGAAGCTCGTCGCCGGGCAGCGGTGGCCTTCGGAGGGGTCGAGCGGCACCGGGAGGCGCTGCGGGAGGGCCGCCGGGTGCCCGTGCTGGAACCGCTGGTGCGGGACGTGCGATTCGGGATGCGGTCCCTCGCTCGGGAGCCCGGCTTGACCCTGGCGGCCGTCGTCACCATCGCCCTCGGGGTCGGGGCCACGACGGCGGTGTTCAGCGTGACCCGGGCCCTCCTGCTGCGGCCGCTGCCCATCCCGGAGGTCGACCGGCTGATGTCGATCCAGGAGCAGCGGAGCGGCGCCGTGTCCACGGGCGTGGAGGGCATGTTGATCCCCTATCCGCGCTTCGAGGCGTACGCCGACGCCACCGAAGGGGTGTTCCGGTCCACGGCGGCGGTGCGCCTCGACGGATTCGCACTGCGTCTCGACGACGTGACGGTGCACGTCGACGGCGCCCTGACGTCCGGGGGCTTCTTCGAGACCGTGGGGATTCGCCCGATCCTGGGGCGGGTCTACACCGGGGACGACGACGCCGAGATCGTGATCTCCCACGATCTGTGGTTGGCCCGCTTCGGGGGCGACCCCGAGGTGGTGGGTCGCCGTGTGGCGCTGGACGGCGCCGCCGTGACCATCGTCGGGGTCGGACCCCGGGGCTTTCGGGGGGTGACCGCCTTCGCCGACGCCCTCTGGGCGCCGGTGGGCATCCGGGATCTGGAGCCCGATTCCTGGGGACTCCGGGTCGTGCCCCTGGGCCGTCTCGCCGACGGCGTGGACCGGGCCCGGGCCGCAGCGGTGGTGGACGCCGCCGCCGGAGCCATCCCCTCGGACCCGAATGCGACGATCCGGGGCGCTACCCTCGATCCGGTCCAGAGCGTTCCCGTCCAGGGGCGTGGTGTGGTCGGGGCGTTCCTGGGACTGCTCCTGGGCCTCGCCGTACTGGTGCTCCTCATCGCCGCGGCCAACATCGCGAGCGTGCTCCTGGCTCGGGCCTTCGCCCGGCGGAGGGAGACGGCGGTCCGCCTCGCCCTGGGGGCCGGCCGGGCCCGGGTGGTGCGCCACCTCCTCGCCGAGGCGCTGCTGCTCTTCGTCGCGGGCGGGGCCGCGGGTGTGGCCCTCGCGTACCTGGGTACCGCCGCCCTCGCGTCCATCCCGCTCCCGCCGCAGGCTCCCGTGATCCTCGACCTCGCGCCGGACCGGACGGTGCTCGTGTTCGCCCTGGCGGTGACGGGTGGGACGGGTCTGGTCTTCGGGCTCGTTCCGGCGCTGCAGGCGTCCCGTCCCGGCCTGATCGGCGCCCTTCGGGCCGGAGGGTGGGGAGCCACCGCCGGCGGCGGCTGGACCCGCGACCTCTTCGTCGGGGGACAGGTCGCCCTCTCGGTCCTGCTGCTCGCCACGGCGGCGCTCTTCGCGGGGTCGTTTCGGGCGGGAGCCTCCGTGGACCCCGGGTTCGATGCGGCGGGAGTGGTGGTGGCCCGAATCGATCTGGGGGCCCCCCACGACTACGACGGCGGCGCGCGGCTGCGCTTCTGGTCCGAGCTCCGGGACCGCGCCCGGGCGATTCCCGGGGTGAAGTCGGTGGGGCTGGCCCAGCTCGTGCTCCTGTCCGGCGATCGGTGGGGCGGCGACGTGCGGGCCGCGGACGACCCCGACGCACCGGGCGTCAACGCCTTCAGCGACTTCGTGGGATGGGGCTGGTTCGAGGCCCTGGAGGTCGAGATCGTGGAGGGGCGGGCCTTCCGTCCGTCCGACGGTCCGGACGCCCCACCCGTGGCGGTGGTGAATCAGTTCGCCGCCGAACGCCTCTGGCCCGGCGAGACCGCCGTCGGGCGGCGGTTGCGGGGCGCCATGAACCGGAGCGAGGAGGTGGAGGTGGTGGGTGTGGTCCGGGACGGTCGCTACGTCTTCGCCACCGAGGAGCCCACCGCGGCCGTGTTCCAACCCCTGGACCAGATGTCCCCCACGGCGGCGTCCATCCATCTTCGGGCCCCGGGCTCCGAAGCCCGGGCCCTCCGGGAACTCGGCGAGATCGTGCGCAGTATGGACGCCGACGTCGCCCTGGAACTGGCCGGCCCCCTGGAAGCCCTGATCGGGTTCAGCCTCTATCCCCACCGCATCGCGGCGGGCCTGGTCGGGGCCTTCGGCGTGGTGGGTCTCCTTCTGTCGGCCCTGGGACTCCACGGCGTCCTGGCCCACCAGGTGGCCCGGCGCACCCGGGAGTTCGGGGTGCGCCGAGCCCTGGGGGCCGGAACCGGCGACGTGGTGGCCCGGGTGCTGGGGCGAGGGGCGGTGCTCGCCGGCGCGGGCTGCGCCGTGGGCCTCGCAGCCGGGTGGCTCGTGGCCCGGGGCGTGGGAAGCTTCCTCTACGGCGTCACCCCCCTGGGCGCCCCCTCCCTGGCCGCCGTGGCGGCCCTGCTCTTCGCCGTGGCCGTGGGCGCCGGACTGGTGCCGGCCCTTCGCGCCGGCCGGGTCGCTCCCGCCCGGGCGCTGCGGGACGAGTAGCCGTAGGTTGTCTCCCGGACCTTCGCGAGCTCGGGAGGAAGACGATGGGTGGCTACATCCGTGAACTCCGGGCCCTCATCGGGCCCCGCCTCATCACCCTGCCGTCGGTGACGACGGTGCTGTTCGACGACCGGGATCGGATTCTTCTGATCCGCCATCGGGAGGGGGGGCGCTGGCTGGCTCCCGGGGGGATGATCGAACCGGGCGAGCGACCGGCCGATGCCGCCCTCCGCGAGTTGTGGGAGGAGACGGGGTGGGTTGCCCGGCTGGACGGCCTGCTGGGCGTCTTCGGTGGCCCCGAGTTTCTGGTCCGGTACGCCAACGGCGACGAGGTGACGTACGTCATGTCGGTCTTCGCCGCCGTCCCGGTGCGGCGCCACGGACCGGCCGGGTCGGACGAGGCCTTGGAACAGCGCTTCGTGTCCCGGGCCGAGATGTCGTCGCTGGACCTGGCGGAGTGGGCCCGGGTGGTCCTGCCCGGCGTGTGGGCGGCCCGGCGGAGCCCCGCCTTCGCCGGCCCCCACTGGCAGCCCCCGGACCCGGCCCCCGACGGGGGACTCACCGGATCGCCGTGAGGGCGTCCCAGGTCAGGGTGACGGTGCGCTCGGCCTGGCCCACGAAGGTGACCGTGCGGGCCTCGGTGTCGACGCGGATGTCGGCCAGGTAGCGGGCACCCACGGCCTCGTGCACCCCCAGGGTCGATCCGGCGGCGTCGAAGGCGTGGACGGCGAACGAACTCCGGTTGTCGTGGAACGAGAGTGCCACGTAGTCCACCTCCTGCCAGCGCACCACGGGGCACTCTCCCGAAGTGGTCTGGCAGGTGGCCTTGTACTGATCCGTGGCGAACGGTGGGAGGGCGGCGGGGGCCACCAGGCGCACCGTGGGGGCGGCCTCCTGCTCCGGCTCCTCCGGGTCCGGCTCGAGGAAGTTGGACGACGTGGTGCAGGCGCTCGGGGCGAGGAGGAGGAGCAGGGGCAGGGCGGGGGAGAATCGGCGGCGACGCATGGGGGACTCCGGAACGAATCGGGAACGCGGGTGCAGTGGGTGTTCGATTCGTAGAGCGCCGGAATCCCCCCGGGGTTTTCATCTCGCGCAGTCGTCGCCCGGCCCCCGGGCCGCCTCCAGCCGGGGCAGGGCCCCCCGCACCGCACTCCGGGCCGACTGGTCGGCGCGGTTCCACGCCCGCCAGTTCCCGGATCGCGCGGGGCCCCATCGGTCCACCAGGCGACGGGCCACGATGCAGCGCGCCTCCGGGGGGAGTTCGTCGAGCCGGTTCACCAGGAGGGGGACCGCGTCGCTGCCCAGGGAGGCCAGGTAGCGGGCGTCGGGGGCCTGGGCCGGGGACCCTCCGTCGGGTTGGCGCCAGCGATCCAACTGGTCCCGGGCCGACCGGGCTGCCGGGTTGAGGACGAGCAGTCCCGCCACCAGCGCGTACGCCCCCGCCACGACCCCCACGGCGAACCTGCGCGGGCGCTCCCGGAGGACCGTGGCGCCGAACCAGAGCACGACCCCGGCGAGCCAGGCGAGGATCGCCGAGGCCACCATGCGGTCTTCGGTCCATCCGAAGGCCGCGACGTAGGCGCCCATGCGCACGGCGGCCGAGGCGACGATGGCCACGAGAAGGGCCACCTGGGCGCCGGCCAGGGCCCGCACCGCCCACCGGGCCGGCGTGGGCCGGTCGTCCAGGAGGCCGAGGATGCCCAGGAGCCAGGGCAGTCCCAGGGCGGTGGCGGCCACGAGCTGGAAGAAGCCTTCCCGGGCGTAGGCCGCGTAGGTGAGCCCCTCGGTACGCTCCACCCAGACCGCCCCGCCGAAGAGGGCGCCGGCCTGGACCGCCACGAAGGCCAGGAAGAGGACGTCCACCAGGCCGAGGGCCAGGGCCGCCTCCCCCGCCCGAACCCGGGGGCGAGCCCGCCGCACGGGATCCAGGGCGTCGATCCGGGTCCCGGTGACGAAACCGGCGAGCCACCCGCTGGCCAACCACGCCACCACGCCCACGGCCAGGGCGTGACCGGCGAACCGCCGCACGTCCACGGCCACCACGTCGCGGACGAGCCCGGCGAAGACCGCATCGGCCGAGGCGAAGAGGGCCCCGAAAACCGCCAGGGGGACGGCGGCCAGGAGGAGTCCCCGCACCACCGTCCACGCCGTGGCCCGGGACTGGGCCGAGACCTCGTCGGCCCCGCCCCGGAAGAGGCGAAAGGCCCCGAGACCCGCATGGAGGCCCGACGAAGCCAGGGCCTCGACCAGCTCGTCGATCCGGGCGCTCCCCACCCAGCCCCTCCCACCCCGGAAGGCCGGGAGGGCGAAGGCCGCCGCCGCCGCCCCGAAGGTGGCCAGATTGAGCAACTCGGAGCCGCGCCAGACCAGGAGTCCCCCGAACACCACCCCCACCGCCAGCCACCCTCGGGCTTCGGTACCGGGGCGCACCCCGGCCGCGGCACTCACCGCCGCCACCGACGCCGCCAGGATCCAGAACAGCAGCGCGAAGTTGAGGCCGGGGCCGCCTTCGGTGCGGAGGAGCACGTCGGCGGCCATGCCCAGGCCCAGTCCGGCGGTGGCGATGGCCGCTACGGGGAGTCGGCGCGCGGTCATGATCCCACACTCCGTCGAGAGGTGGTGAGGCGAGGGGCGTCGGGCGAGGGGAGCCCCCCGAAGCGGCGATCCCGTCGCCGGAAGGCCGACACGGCGGCCTCCAGCTCCGGGGCTCCGAAGTCGGGCCAGGCCACGGGGGTGAAAACGAGCTCGGCGTAGGCGCATTCCCAGAGCAGGAAGTCGCTCAGGCGCTGCTCGCCACCGGTTCGAATGAGCAGATCGACGTCGCCGGTGCCCGAGGGGGCGTGGGTGGCGGCGGCCAGGGCTCCGGCGAAGGCCTCCCGGCTCGGCGCCGGCGCACCGCCCAGTCGTGCCGCGGCCTCCACCAGGGCGTCCCGGGCCGAGTAGTCGATGGCGATGCGCAGGTGGAGTCGGGACCCGGCCGACGTGCGGGTCTCGGCGGCGTCGATGCGACGGGAGAGGGCCCGGAAGAGCCGGTCCCGGCGCCCGATGACGCTGAGCCGGATCCCGTGGTCCACGCAGTGGGCCACCTCCGAGCGGAGGTGCCGGGCGAACAGCCGCATGAGGTGCCCCACCTCCGCCGCGGGCCGCGTCCAGTTGTCGGCGGAGAAGGCGTAGAGGGTGAGGGTGTGGATCTCCATCCCCGCCGCCGCCTCCACCACCCGGCGTACGGCCGCCGCCCCGGCCACGTGCCCGGCCCGGCGGGGTCGGCCCCGGGCCCGGGCCCAGCGCCCGTTGCCGTCCATGATGATGGCCACGTGGAGGCCCGATGTCGGCTCGGGAGAGCGCACGGTCGCCAAAGTACTTGAAACCATAAAGTCTACTCCGAAAAAAACAGGGACCGTGCGACGGAGGGGCTACTCCCGCACCCGTTGGATGAGGGCTTCCATGTGATCCAGGTACCGCTTGAGGGCGTCTCGACCCGCCGGCGTGAGGCGATAGTCGGTGCGGGGCATGCGTCCCTCGAACGACTTCGTCACCTCCAGGTACCCCGCCTCCTCGAGACGGCGGGCGTGGACGCTGAGATTGCCGTCGGAGGTCTCCAGCCGGTCCTTCAGTTCGTTGAAGGTGAGGGACTCCTCCACGGCCAGGGCGCTCACGATGCCGAGGCGCACCCGTCCGTGGATGAGCCGGTCGAATTCCACCGGGTTGGTGCCGGCACCGGCCGTGGCCGTCATCTTCGCCCCTCCTTGCCGGGGTGCCGGCCCATCGTCGGATTTCCGCGCCGGGTCAGCCACCGTGCCTCCGAGCGATGATGGTGCCGAAGACCACGTGGAGTCCCCCGAATCCGGCGGCCATCCAGGCGTCGCCGGCCCCGGGGCCCCAGAAGAGCGCCGCCGTGCCCAGGAGCATGAAACAGATGCCCATGACCGGGACGGTCCGGACGCTGAAGGTGCCCGCCGCCACGACCCCCACGCCGTAGAGGATGAGCCAGGCGCCCGGGATCAGGTCCATGGCTCCGGCCCGCCAGAGCGCCAGGGTCAGGGCCACGCCGGCCAGGGCCGGAGGCAGGAACGAGAGGAGCATCTTGCGCCCCGCCCCGGACAGCATGGGAAGGTTGGAGCGCCGCGCCTTGCGCTGGATCGCCCACACGCCCACGCCGGCGGCCAGGACCGCCTCCACGCCCCAGATGGTCAGCCACGCCCGGGGCTCGGCGCCGGAGCCCGAGGCCACGGCGGCGGCGGCCAGCGCCGTCACTCCCATGGCCACGCCGCCCCATCCGGGCACCGCCGTGAAGGCCTGGCCCCGCTCCATGGTGCGGCGGATGTAGCGCAGGTCCTCCATGGCCCGGTGCCCCAGGGCGATGGGCTCGGAGTCGGAGGGGGCGGAGAGGGGAGGCATGGTTCGAATGTGGGCGTCGGCGCAGGAGGTGTCAAGTACTTTTGTTTGTAAAGTGCATGCTGCCGGCGTCCGTCCGTCGCACTACTGCTCGTAGGGGTCGTCCAGGTCCGACAGCATGACGTTGCTGGCCAGGTCGTCGTGGAGGCGGGCCAGGAGGCTGTCTTCCGGGAGTTTGCCCAGGGCCTGCTCCATCTTTCGCAGGGCGGACTCGCTGGGGAACGCCAGGTGGGCCACCGGGTCGCCGGGAGAGACGGCGGGGAGGGTGGTCATGGCCAGGACGATGGCGTCCCGGGGAGCGGTGAGGGTGTTGAGGCTCCGTCCCGCCAGGCTCGTGTTGGTGGCCAGGGGCTGGCCCTTCTCCACCGTGTCGCCCGGGTGGACGTGGAAGCGGAGGAATCCCCCTTCCTCGGCCCGGATCCACCGGGTGTCCTCGGCCACGGTGCGGTACGACGGCTCCACGATGTCGCCCTCGATCATCTTCAGCCCCACCAGAACGTTGCGGATTCCCCGCAGGGCGTACTCCACCACGGCGGGCTCCACCTTCCAGACTTCGCCGGCCTCCAGGGTCATGGTGGCGCACCCGGCCGCCAGGGCCGCCCGCCGGAGACTGCCCTCGGGCCCGCGGGAGTTGATGAGGAGCTCGGCGCCGAAGAGGGTCGCCAGGCGGGCCGTGGCCTCCTGGTTCATGTCGGCCCGGGCGTTGGGGTAGTTGGTCCGGCGCACGGCGGCGGTGTGGAGGTCGATGCCGTAGTCGCATCGGGCGACGATGTTCTGGAACGTCACGTGGGCCAGGCGGCTCGACAGGCTGCCCGTGGGCGAGCCTGGGAAGCTCCGGTTCAGGTCGCGTCGGTCGGGGGAGTACCGGGACAACTGCTCGAAGGCGGGGATGTTCACCACCGGGACCAGCACCAGCGTGCCCGCCCGGAGGTCGAAGGGGCGCTCCTGGAGGATGTGCCGCACCGTGCCCGTCCCGTTGATCTCGTCGCCGTGTACGGCCCCGGTCACGAACACCGAGGGTCCGGGCTCGGGCCCGCGCCAGACGTGGATGGGCACGCCGATGTCGGCGCCGCTGTAGCTCCGACTCACCGTCAGCGTGATGTCGTGCCGCGTGCCGGGCGCCACGGTTTCGCCATTCCAGCGGGCCGCAGCGGCCCACTTCTCGTCGTGGGTCATGGGGTCCCGGGCCCCTCGGGGTCGGGGGCCAGGGGCCGGACCCTGGAACGCTTCCGGCGGCGATGGGCCGGGACCAGGTCGCGCATGGCTTCGAGCTTGCCGAAACAGAGGAGCCGATCGTCCACCTCCAGCACCCGGGACTCCCGGGGATTGGGGATCACGGTGGTGCCCCGATGCAGGGTGAGGACGACGATGTCCCGGGCGCGCAGTCCCGAGTCCCCGATGGAGGTGCCCACCAGTTCCGACTGTTCCCCCAGGTGGAGTTCCGTCACGCCGTAGTGGGCGCTGACCGAGAGTCGCTGTCGAACGTCGAGTTCGGGAAAGCTGACCTGGCGTCCCACGAAGTCCATGACGGCGCCGGCCACGTCGAGCTGGGTGGAGGTTTCGATGCCCTCCAGGCCCGGGGACGAGTTCACCTCCATGACCTGGGGGCCGTCCTTGCCCTCGAGCATGTCCACGCCGGCGATCTTCAGTCCCATGATCTGGGCCGCCCGGATGGCCGTGTCCCGATAGGACTCGTCCAGGTCCACGGCCTCGGCCACTCCCCCCCGGTGCACGTTGCTGCGGAAGTCCCCCGCCCGGGCGGTGCGACGCATGGCCGCCACGACCCGGTCGCCCACCACGAAGGCCCGGATGTCGCGGCCCGAGCTCTCGCCCACGAACTTCTGGATGAGGACGTCGCGCTCGGCCTTCTGCAGGGTCTCGATGATGGCCTCGGCCACCTTCTCCGTCTCGGCCAGGATCACCCCGACCCCCTGGGTGCCCTCCAGCAGCTTGATGATCACCGGGGCGCCGCCCACCCGGGCGATGGCCGGGAGCACGTCCTGGCGTCGGCGCACGAACATGGTGTGGGGGATGCCGATGTCGTGTCGACTGAGGATCTGGAGCGCCCGGAGCTTGTCCCGGGAGTTGGCGATGCCGTGGGACGAGCTGGGCGTGTAGACGTCCAACTGCTCGAACTGCCGCACGACGGCCGTGCCGTAGGGGGTGATGGAGGCGCCGATGCGCGGAATCACGGCGTCGTAGGCCTGGAGGCGGCGGCCCGCGTACCAGAGGTCGGGCTCGCCCGTCTCCAGTTCGATGGAAAACTTCAGCGTGTCCAGGATGCGGACGTCGTGGCCCTGGGCCTCGGCGGCTTCCCGAAGGCGGCGCGTGCTGTAGGCGTCGGGGGCCCGCGACAGGATCGCAAGCTTCATGGGGGACTCGGTTCGGAGGGACTCGAGGGTCGGGAGGGCGGCCGGCGGCCGGTCCGGAACGACGCCCCGGGGTCCACCGTGAACCGGCCGCGAATGGCCTGGCGTCCCAGGAGCATGCGGAAGCCCATGGCATCTCGCCGGGTGAGGGTGATCTCGATGGGCCAGCTCTCTTCGCCGAGGCGGACCCGGGTCCGGACCACGGGCCGGAGTTCCTGTTCGCCCCCGGAGTTGCGCACGTGCCGCTGGTCGGCCAGGGGCAGCTCCACGGGGACGCTGGGCTCCCCCCGGTCCTGCTCGGGGTGGATGAAGAACCGCACCCACGGGCGCCCGTCCCGCTCGAAGCTCTGGAGCCGGAAGGCGTGCAGCGACGACGTTCGGGCTCCGGTGTCGACCTTGGCCTTGATCCGCTCGATGCCCAGGTCCGGGAGCCCGACCCATTCCCTCCAGCCGATGACGGGGCGCGGTGCGCGCCTCCTCGGCTTCCCGGAGGGAGGGGGAGGGGCGGAGGGCTTCCCCACGTGGGGCCTCGCGGTGAGAGCGTCGGGGCAGGATCCCCAGGAGACCGGGGGGAGAGCACGAACGATGGCGCGGCGGCGTCGCGCGGGTCAAGGCGGTGGCCGGGTGCGGAGGGGATCCTGGCCCGGTGTCCCGGCGTACCCAGGGAACCGACCTCCCTTCCAGCCCCGACCATCATGATCCGCCGCCTTTTCCCGGTGCTCACCGCCCCGTTTCCCACCGCCGCCGGCGCCGTCGTGGCGGCCGCGTGCGCAGTGGGCGTGTCCGCCCTCGACGCCCACGCCCAGGAGCCCAACTTCGGCCGGGCCGTGGCCCTGACCGACGCCACCCTGGCCGTGGGCCAGCCCGTGAACTGGTACGGGCCGGGTGTGGTGTACGTATACCCGACGAGGGGGGCGGGGGAATGGGGCGATCCGACGCCCCTGACGGCGCCGGATTCGTCCCGGATGGACGACTTCGGGCGGGCCCTGGCCCTGGACGACGGCACCCTCGTGGTGGGTGCGCCCCGGAAGCGGGACGGATCGGGAGTGGTTTACACGTTCCAGCAGGAAGGGTCGGGGGTCGGGTGGTCTCTCGAAGCGGTGGTGGAGCCCGCCGGCGACGCCGACCACCGGGAGTACGGCGCGGCGTTGGCCTTGTCCGGCGACGATCTCCTGGTGGGCTCCCCTGCCGTGGACGGCACCGGCGTGGTCTACCACTACCGCCGGTCGAACGGTGCTTGGAGGCTGGCCCACACGATCCGGCCGACCCGAGGCGACGGGGCCGCCGCCTTCGGCAGCGCCCTGAGCTGGGACGGAGACGCCCTGGTGGTGGGGGCGCCCGCCGCCGATTCCCTTCGAGGGCGGGGCTATGCGGTGCCCCGGACCGCCGAGGGATGGGGGACGCCCCGGGCCCTGGAGCTTCCCCGGATCGATCTCGGGGGTCGGGCCGGCCTGGGCACGGCGGTGCTGGTGGTGGGAGACCGGGCCTACCTCGGTGCCCCGGGGGCCGGACGGGTCGTGCACCTGGCCCGGGGCGACGACGGAACGTGGGCGCCGACGGGCACGCTCCGCCCCCACGACGACCCCCCGGGATCGGGCTTCGGCATGGCCCTTTCGGGGACCGCCGACGGCCTCTGGGTGGGAGCCCCCGGGGTCGACGGCGGCAATGGCCGGGTCTACCGGTTCACGCCCGACGGTCGAGGGGGGTGGCAGGGTGCGGAGCGCATCGATCCCGACGACGTGGAGGGGCGGTCGTGGCCCCTGGGCTTCGGCTACGCCGTGGCGGCCGCCGGCGACCGGGCCGTGGTAGGCATGCCCACCCGGGACTTCGGGGAGGGGCGGGCCATGGCCCTTCGGCGGGTCGACGACCGGTGGGAGTCGGCGGGGGTCCTGGAGGGACGGATCTTCCGCATCGGCTCCGAACTCACCTCCGGGGCCCGGTGCGAGAACGGAGCCATGACCGAGTTCCCGTGCTCCAATCTCGAGCTGGTGGCCCACGTCTCCATCGACGACCTCGGGGGAGATCGGGGCGCCTGGGTGAACGACGTCTGGGGGTGGACCGATCCGGACACGGGACGGCAGTACGCCCTGGTGGCCCGGCGTGACGGGGCCTCGTTCGTGGACGTCACCGACCCGTCGGCGCCCCGGGTGGTGGGCAACCTCCCCCGCACCGTGGGGTCGCGTCCGTCGGTGTGGCGGGACATCAAGGTCATCGGCACCACCGCCTACGTGGTGTCCGACGGCGCCGGGGCCCACGGCATGCAGGTGTTCGACCTGACCCGCCTGCGCGACGTGGCCGACGGCCCGGTGGACTTCGAACCCGACGCCACGTACCGGAACATGGCCAGCGCCCACAACGTGGTGGCCGACACGGCCAGCGGATTCCTCTACATCGTGGGCGCCAACAGCGGCGGCGAGACCTGCGGCGGCGGCCTCCACATGGTCGACGCCCGGGACGCCCTGAATCCCCGATTCGCCGGCTGTTACCACGACACGGCCAGCGCGGGAAGTCGGGGCTACACCCACGACGCCCAGTGCCTGGTCTACGAGGGACCCGACCCGGACTACGGGGGGCGGGAGCTCTGCATCGGGTCCAACGAGTCGGAAATCAACATCGCCGACGTCACGGACAAGGCGAACCCCGTGACGGTGTCGCGCATGAGCTACCCCAACGTGGCCTACGCCCACCAGGGATGGTTCGACGAAGACCAGCGCTACTTCTACATGAACGACGAGGGCGACGAGGTGGCGGGCAACGTCGAACGCACCCGCACCATCGTCTGGGATCTCACCGATCTGGACGACCCGGTGGTGGCCAACGAATACCTGGGCCCGGTACCCGCCTCCGACCACAACCTCTACGTCGACGGCGACTACATGTACCAGTCGAACTACGGGAGCGGTCTGCGGGTGCTGGACATCAGCGACCGGGCCAACCCGGTGGAGATCGCCTTCTTCGACAGTGCCCCCTACAACGACGACGGGCCCGGATTCAGCGCGGCCCAGAGCGGGGCCTGGAGCAACTACCCCTTCTTCGGCGACGGTCTGGTCATCTTCACCAGCGTGCGCGAGGGGCTCTTCATCATGCGGGTGCGTCCGCCCATCAGTTGAGGCGCGCCGGGGCCGGCGCCGCCGGCCCCGGCCTCTCGCCGCCGAGCCCGGCGGGGTCGCCGCCCGCGTCGGGGGGCGGGTGTCGATTCCGTGGGGGCGCCATGGTGAGGCATGAGACCCGTCCCCGTTCCCGTCCTCGCCCTGGCCCTCACCCTCGTCGCCTGTTCGGAGCCGTCGCCCGGTCCCCTGGACCCTTCGGGCCCCGAGCCTCCGTCGACGCTTCAGATCCCGGCCCCTCCCCTCCGGGCCTTCCATGACCACCCGTACGAGGCTCGGGTGGTGATCGACGCCGGGGGTGAGCCCGTGCGGGTCCATGCGCCGACCCGACCGGCGTGGATGACCTGGGACTCGGCCACCTCCACACTGGGGGGCACGCCGGGGTGGCGGGACGTGGGCTCCCACACCCTCCGCCTGGAGGCGTCCAGTTCGTCGGCGTCGGCGGCCCGTTCGTTCACCGTGGTGGTGGAGAAGAGCGAGATCGACTGCGGGCGGCTCTTCGGCGATCCCGATGCGTCGGCCTACGTGCTGCCGTTCCCCCCGGGGCGGAGCTACGAGATCAACCAGGGCTACTGCCCGTCCAACCCCACCTGGGGACACCACCGGTGGTTCGCCTACGACTTCCGCATGCCCGTGGGCGACACGGTGGTGGCGTCCCGGGCGGGGCAGGTGCTCTTCGTGGAGGAGCGGTGGCCCGACGGCAGCCGGATCTGCGGCCAGGAGAATTACGTCTACGTGGGCCACGCCGACGGCACCGTCATGCAGTACGTCCACCTGACCACGGGCGGGGCGCTGGTCGCCCCGGGCGCCCGGGTCGAGGCCGGTCAGCCTCTGGGCCTGAGCGGGGATTCGGGCTGTTCGTCGGGCCCCCACCTCCACGTGGCGCTCTTCCGCGACGGCACCGACTTCGGCCGGAAGGCCACCCTCCCTCTCAACTACCGCAACGCCGACGGCCCCCTGGACGCCCGGGGCGGGCTCGTCCAGGGGGCACGGTATCGAGCCGACGGCGGCTGATCCTCACCGTGGCGAGTAGGTCCCGTCGAAGACGAGGGTCCACCCGGCCCCGGCGTTGGCGTCCCAGCGCTGCCGGACCCGACCGTCGGCCAGGCGGGTCCACACGACCCGGTCGGTGACGGAGGGATTGCCGAACTGGGGTCCCAGGAGCGTCATGGAGTTCTCGTCGGCCGTACCCCAGAGCTCGATCACGCCGCCGGTGGACGCCACGTAGAATTGTCCCCAGCGTTGGCTCACCGGGTCGAATCCGTTGAGGCTCACGCCGCCCCCGGACCCGGCGTCGCGCCAGTTCTCCTGCACGCCGCAGCCGGCCACCAGGTGCACCAGATTCGTACCGGCCACGCCTCCCGACGGCACGGTGACGGTCCAGTTCCCCTGCCAGAAGTCGAAGGCCCGGTGATCGGCGTCGGCGCAAGCGGCGCTGGGCGTGTCCAGATCGTCGGGCACGGGGTTGGACGCGCTTCGCGTCCAGACTGCGTCCTCCACCGTGGACCAGGTCGCGCCCCCGTCGGTCGACCCCTCCACGGTCCACCGGAACGACGCGGCCCGGAATTCGGAGAGCACCACCCGTTCCTCCGTACCGGCGCCCAGGCGGGATCCCGATCCCAACTCGATGCGGCCCGGGGCGACGGTGCCGTCGAACACGCCGTACCGGCCCCGGGCACCGTCGACCCGGGCCAGAAGCCAGCGGCCGGTGTTGAACAGCGGCATGACCAGGGCCACGGACTGGACCGGGGCACCGTCCCGGGTGCCGGACTGGACGATGCGGAGCGCGTCGCCCTGGTCCCGCCGGACCGATACGGTGCCGTCGGACGCCACGCCGGGAGGGGCGACGTCGGCCTCGAGGGTCCACCCGCCCTCCAGGAACGTGAGGTCCGTCTCGCCCGTCACCGTGACGGAGACGGACCGGCTCACCGAGCCCACCGACGCCGTGACCGACGACGACCCGAATCCCCGGGCCGTGACGGTCCCCTGGGCGTCCACCGAGACCACCGACGGATCGCCGCTGGCCCACGCCACGGCCGCGTCGGGGAGCACGGTGCCCGACGCGTCGGTGACCACGGCCGAGAGGGTGGCCGTCTCGTCGAGATGGACGAGGGATCGGAACGGGGGACTGACCTGGATGGCCGCCGGCGGACCCGGGGCGGGGGTGGGGTTGGCCCCGCTGGAGCAGGCGACGAGACCGCCGGCGACGAGGAGCGCGAGGAAACCACCGGCGGGGAACGATTCGAACGAGAGACGGGCCACGGCGGGACTCCGGAAAGGGGGAAGACGACACCACCTCCCCACCGTGCCTCACCGCCCGGGGGAATGCCCGCCTCGCGGGGCGAGCGGCGAACCGCCGGGGACGAGCGGTCCGTCAGAGGGCCGCGTCCAGGAGCCGCTGCTTGTACCGCCGGCTCACCCGGAGGGTGGCTCCGTCGCGGAGGACCGCCACGAGATCGCCCCCTCCCCAGGGCTCCAGGCGACGCACCTCGTCGATCCGCACCACGGTGGACCGGTGGATCCGGGCCCAGTCCCGGGGGTCCAGGCGCTCCAGGAGCGTGGACAGGGGGATCCGCACCAGGTGGTCTCCGGCCCGGGTGACCACCCGCACGTAGTTTCCGTCGGCGGCGAACCAGCGCACGTCGTCCACCGGCACGTACCGGGTCGTGCCCTGATCGTGGATGCCCAGCCGGCGCACGAACGGGCGCTCCAGTCGATTCCGGAGGCGGCCGATCTCGTCCCGGAGATCGCCCAGGGCCTCGGCCGTGACCCCGGTCCCCGTCCGCCGCCGGTCCAGGGCCCGTCGGGTGGCGGCCACCAGTCGGGGGTCGTCGAAGGGCTTCACGACGTAGTCCACGGCCGCCACGTCGAAGGCCCGCAGCGCCTGGGCCTCGTCGCCGGTCACGAAGATCACCGCCGGATCGCAGCAGGGGGCGGCCCGCCGGAGCACGTCGAACCCGTCGCCGTCATCCAGGTGGATGTCCAGAAAGAGCACGTCCGGACGCTCGCTGCACAACGCGGCCACCGCTTCGTTGCGTGTCCCGCAGGCGCCCACCACCTCCACCGCGTCGAACCCGGCCAGCGCCGCCTCGATGCACTCCCGGGCGGTGGGGTCGTCGTCGACGATGAGAGCCCGGGCCCTCATGCCAGGGGGATCCGGATGGTGACCACCGCGCCGCCCTCGGGTCCGTTGCGGAGGTCCAGGATCGCGTCGGATCCGAAGAGGTGGTGGAGGCGCCCCGCGGTGTTGGACAGCCCCACCCCGAAGTCCGGTCCATCGTCGGCGAATCCCCGGCCCCGGTCCCGCACCGACAGGACCATCTGGTCGCCGGCCCACACGGCCCGGATCCGGACGTCGATCCGGCCCCGGGCGTCGGCGCCGTGGCGCAGGGCGTTCTCCACCAGGGGCTGGAGGATCAGGCGAGGCACGGGCACGCCCTCGAGGCCCGGATCGACGTCCAGCTCCACCTCGAGCCGCCCGGCGAGGCGGATCCGCTCCACGGCCAGGAAATCCTCCAGGAGCCGGAGTTCGTCGGCCAGGGCAATGCGCCGGGGCGCCTCCCGGGCCACCACGGCTCGGAGCAGTCCCCCCAGGTGGGAGAGGGTGCCCACCGCTCCGTCGATGTCGCCCCGGCGCACCAGCGCCGACACCGACGTGAGGGCGTTGGAGAGGAAGTGGGGATTCAATTCCCGCTCCAGCGCCGCCAGGCGGGCCTCGGTGAAGGCCAGGGCGAGGTCCGACGCCTCCACGGCCAGCCGCCGGCTCGACTCCTCCCGGGTGCGCCAGTTCCGATGGAACGCTCGCGCCCACGACCACGCCACGATGAGCCCGTAGTTCGCCACGTTCATGAGGACGTAGTTGTGGAGGAACCCCCGGAACCGCTCCCCGAACCCCATGCCCCCGCCCGCGTCCATGAAGGCGAAGATCCCGGCCATGGCCACCACGTGGGCCAGGGCCACCGCCGTGCCCACCCCGAGATGGACCGGGATCACCTCGGACCACGGGCGCGAGGCCGGAGACCATCGCCGGGTGGCGAGGAGGATCGCCGGAGTCAGGGCCACCCACGCCCCCCACCAGATCCCCACGTCCACCACCCACGCCGAGTGGGGCACGGGCGCGCCCAGGAGCTTGTCCACGCCGAGGCGCAGGGCGTGGAGGGTCGCCATCACCCCCCAGATCGCCAGGGCCTCCCGGGTGTCGTCGATGGCGCCGCCGCCGGCCTCCGGAACGGTCCGGGGCTCGGCGGCGGGGAGCACCAGGGTGTCGGCGGTTGCGGTTCGACTGCTCACGGGAGGATCCGGCGGGAGGGGCGTGGGGACCGTCCCACTTCCATACGAGCCCTGCCGTGCCCGGTGTCAGGCCCCCCACTCAGCCCCGGGCGAGCCAGTCGTCCAGCATGGCGCTCGTCACCGGCCCCAGCTCGACCCGGCCCTCCAATGCGTCCCGAACGAGCCTCCGTCCCCGGGCGCGCTCCCCCGCCGCCGCCAGGATCAATCCCGCCCGATAGAGCACCTCCGGGGTGGGGGCGCCCCAGGCCAGGGCCCGCTCGGCGTCGGCCGCGGCCTCCTCGGACCGCCCCATGGTGTGGAGCACCCATCCGCGGGTGACCCAGGCCATGCGGTCCTGCCGCTGTTCGAGGTCGGTCTCCGCCAGGCGAAGCGCTCGTGGGCGCGTGGCGGGATCGTCGGACAGGAGGAGGGCGAGGGGGCGCCGGTACAGGCGCTCGGCGGCGGAATCGGCCGTGGCCCGGGCCATGAACGCCGAGCGCAGCGAGTCGGCGGCGGCCGAATCCCCGGTGGCGTCGGCGATCTCCGCCAGTACGCCGTACAGATCCAGATGGCGCCCGTGGTCCAGCGCCGCTCGGTAGAGCCGCTCCGCCGCCGCCGTGCCGCCGTCCACGCCGTACGCGATGGAGGCCAGACCTTCCAGAGCGGCGGGATAGGCGGGGATCAGGGCGAGGGCTTCGTGGAACCGCGCCGCCGACCGCTCGGCCGATCCCGAATGGAGAAGAAAGTGGCCGTGCTCCACCCGGGCCCACGCCCGCACCAGGGCCGGCTCGGCCCAGGCGTCGGTGAGCTCCACCACCCGGTCCATGATGGCGGCGGCCCGATCCACGTCTCCCAATCCGTCGATGAGCCGCGCTTCCCGGGAGAGATGGAGGATCGACTCCCGTTCGGGCGTGAGGCCTTCCAGGAGTTCCCGCGCCTCGGCATAGCGGCCCGAGGCCCACAGGGCGTCGAACGCGCCGTAGGCGCCGCTGTCGTCGGAGGGGTCGCCCAGGCTGCGCCGTCGACTCGCGGCGTCCAGCGCTCCGGGGAAGTCGTGCCGGGCCAGGGCCAGGGAGGTGCGCAGGGACCACAACGAGGCGTCGCCCGTGTGCCGTTCGGCGAGCCGGTCGAGGTAACCGGCGCCGAGGACGAGTTCCTGCGGGTCTCCCCATGCCCGGAACCGCATCTGGTGGAGCGCGGCGAGCCGGCGCAGGGCGAGGACATCGGTGGGGTCGAGGGCGAGGCGCCCCTCGAAGAAGGCCCGTTCGTCGGCCCGGAGTCCCTCGGGTGCGGGTGTGGCGGCCAGGACCCTCTCCAGCGAGGAATCGGGGACCAGGACCGAGGGCACCTCCGTGTGGCTGGGACTCGACCGGGTGAGGAGCAGGGGGATCACGGCCAGGGGAAGGAGGAGGGCCCAGCGGAGGGCCCGGGTTCGGGTCGTCGGGGCGGCGGTGGATTCCACGGGGGACTCCGGATCGGGAGGATGGGCGGCAGCGGGAGAGGACGACGAGGGTGGCCCCGGCCGCGATACGTCGGTCGCGACCGGGGCCGAACGCCTCGGGGCCGTCAGTTGTTCGGCATCGCCAGGTAGGGGAAGCTCCCGAGGAAGGCGACGTCGTTGGCGTCGACGTTGTCGCTCTTCAGGCTCTCGATGCCCACGGTGACGCTGAGGGCCACGTCCACGGCGTCGTCGGCGAGGTCGCGGCCCGTGAGGGTGGCGAAGCTCGTCTCACCGGCCAGACTCACCGGCAGCGCGTCGGGAAGGAGCAGGGCCGCCGTGCCCGAGGGATCGGGGTTGGCCACGGCCCCGAGCACGGTCTCGAACCGGCCGGTGTAGGTCGCCAGATCGTCGGCCGGGGACGCCGTGTTGTAGTCGACCTTGCTGAAGGCCGGCGGGTGGTTGAACACGGTGTTCAACGCCGGGATGCCGATGCGGTCCACCTGGCGGTAGACGTAGTCGGCGCCGGTGCCCGCCAGGGCCACCATGACCGCGTCGCCCCCGGTCACCGGAACGTCGAGTTGGGCCGAGGTGGGACCCGCGGAGACGGGATCGAAGATCAGACCGATCTCCAGGGTGGCGCCGGCGGCCAGGGTGGTGAGGCCCGGCGCGCCGTCGAGCATGAAGGCCGCGGCACCGCTGCCCGACACGGAGGGCGCGCCGAGCATCACCGACTCGGATCCGGTGTTGGTGAGAGTGACGATCCGGGTCATGCCCGGACCGAAGTCCACGTCGAGGGCGCCGAAGTCCACCGACATGACGTCGGCGTCGACCATGGGAGCCACCGGCCCGACGGTGTCGTCGTCGCAGGCCGTCAGCGCGGCCACGGTGGCGAGGGCGGCGAGGGTACGGAACAGAGGAGAGGTCTTCATGGAGGGGAACTCCGGTGGGGAGGCGTCGGTGCGGCGAAGGAACGGGTCGAGGGGTCGGATCATTGGCGCACACCGGTGGTCGCCCACGCGAAGAAGGCGTCGGAGGGGCCGATGCCCAGGGCGCCGGCCACCTGCGACTTCGGCACCTCCACCACGATGGCGAGGGTGTTCAGCCCGGCGAGGTCGTCGGTGGCGTCGGGGTTGAACTCGAGGGACTGCTCGTCGTCGGCGCCCACCTGTTCACCGAGGGCGGCGCCGAAGGCGGCGTTGAGCACGCTGGTGACGCTCCGGTCGCCGAACAGATCGATGAAGAAGGGGTCGTCCCGGGGACCGGCGAAGATCGAGGTGCCGCCCTGGACCACGGTCTGGTCGAAGGGGGCGCGGATCGAGGGTGCCGATACGACCCCCATGGTCGTCGCGGTGGTGGCCACGGGCCCTCGCACGTCGACCATCTGGTCCGTGCCCGACCCGAGGAAGGCCACCTGGATCACGGCGTCGGCGACGCCGTCCCGCTCCCGATCGAGATTGAACTGGTAGAGGCCCTCGGGATTGAAGGCCGCGTCGGCGGTGGCCTGCCCCGGCGCCAGCAGGGGCGACACCGTGAGGGCGAAGACGAGATTGTCGCCCCGGGCGAAGACGTAGAGGTCGTTGGCGTCGAGGTTGCCTTCGGTGGTGTCGGGCGAGTCGGCGTGGTCGGCGGCGCGCACGTCGAGGTTGGCCGCCACCACCACCCCGCCCACGGCGAGGATCCCGAGGGTGGAGCGGAGCAGGAACTGCGAGGGGTTGCGTGGCATGGTGTAGCCTGGGTTGGGGTTGAGTTCACCCTGGCTACGTCACCGCCCCGCCGAGCGGATTGGAACGCGGCGTTACTGCTGCGCCCACTCCCCCACGAGGAAGGGGGTGGAGGTGGGTTGGGCCGAGCCGCCTTCGGGCTCTTCGGTGATGGCGCCCACCGCGAAGGTCGATCCCTCCGGCGCCGACGTCCGCAGCAGGGCGGTGCCCGCCGCCGTCGTCTGGAAGGTGCCGAGGCTCACCGGATCGCCGCCGTCGGGAATGCCCCACAACTGGTAGATCCGGCCCACGGGCGCCGGAGGCAGGTCGAAGGCCGCGATGACCACGCTGCCCGAGGCCACGTTGTGGAAGATGCGGGCCGCGGGCAGCTCCTCGGTGCTCACCAGCGTGGTGGAGCGCACGTCGGGGCCCAGGAAGGCGGCCAGCAGGGAGTCCCGGGAGGCGATCTCGGCGGACTGGGCCGCCACCTGCTCGTCGGACCGCTCCAGGGCGGCTTCCAGCGACGCGCGGCTCTGGAGGAGCTGCCGGTTCGCGAGGCCGAGGGAGACGGCGGCCACCACGGCGGCGGCGGCCAGGTACCAGGGAAGCCGGGAGGGCGGTGGCGCCGGGGCCGGGGCCATGGGGCGCACGGCCCGGGCCTCGCTCATGACCCGGTCCCGCAGGGCCGACGGCGCCGAGCGACGGGGCACGGCCTCGGCCAGGAGTCCCATGGCCTCCCGGTAGCTGTCCACTTCGGCCCGGAGAGACGGATCCCGGGCCATCCGGGCCTCGAAGGCGCGCCGCTCGTCGGCGTCCAGGGCGTCGAGGACGTAGGCGGCCGCCAGGTCCGCCCGGTTCGGTCCGTTCATGGCGAAGCCCTCCGAGCCGCGGCCAGCTCCCGGAGCTTGTTCATGCCGTCCCGCAGTCGCGTCTTCACGGTGCCCAGGGGCTCGGAGAGACGGTCGGCGATCTCGGAGTGGGTCAGTCCCTCGAGATAGGCGAGGCCGATCACGGCGCGCTGCTTCTCCGTGACCTGGGCCAGCACCTCGTGCACCCGCTCCCCCGCCTCGCTCATCTCGGCGGCGCGGTCGGGGGCCGGCATCGGCGAGGCCAGGGGCACGGTGAGTCCGGCCGGATCGGCCTCGGCTCCCTTCTCCTCGCGCCGGCGCCGGCGCCGGTCGGCCCGGCGCCGGTCCAGGGCGCGGCTCCGGGTGATCATGACCAGGTAGGCTCCCACGCTGCCGCGATCGGCGTCGTGGTCGCGGTCGCGCCAGAGGCGAAGAAAGGCGTCGGCCACCGCCCCCTCGGCGTCGGCGGGATCGTCGACGATGGCCGCAGCGAGGGAGAACAGGCGATCCACGTAGCGGTCGTACAACTCGCCGAAGGCCCGCTCGTCACCCGCCCGGACCGCAGCCACCAACGCGGCGTCGGATCGTTCAGCGGACGCCACGGGCACCGCCGGGAGTGGATGGACTGACCAGGCATGCGACCGAACTCGTGCTGAGCGGGAAGGCGTCCTGCGGACATTCCAGGTACGTCCCCACGCGACCGATCGGATCGGATCGACGGACCGGAGTCCCCCGGATCCCGGGATGAGAGCTCGTGGGTCCGCGCATGGTTCGAGTGTACCCTCGCTCCCCCTACTGAGCCAGCGCCACGTAGGTGGCCACGGTGCAGATCACCACCAGCACCGACACCAGCCGGGCGTGCCGCCAGGGGTTCATGTCCACGAACCCACCGGAATCGGGCCCGGCCGCGCCGGCGGGCGCCGGGGCGGGCGAGGGCGCGCCGAACCGGCTCACCGCGGCCATGAGGAGCACCACGAGTCCGAACACGAAGGCCAGGAAATGGAGGAAATGCACGGGTTCGCTCAAGCCGAAGGTGGCGGCGAGGCGGGCCTGGATGGGGTCGTGGAAGGCGAAGTTGATGAGGAAGAAGAGCACGGGGCCCACGATCAACGCCGTCTTCGCCGCCGCTGCGGTGATCCGCCGGGTGAAGAGGGCCGCCAGCACCACCGCCAGCATGGGGCCGAAGAAGGTGGCGTTGATCTGCTGGAGGTAGTTGTAGAGGCTGCCCTCGGTGTCGATGAAGGGCGCCGCCACCATGGCCGCCACGGCCAGGACGACGCTGCACGTGCGGCCGGTCCGCACGAGTTGCCGCCCGTCGGCCGAGGGGTTCAACAGGGCCCGGTAGACCCCGTAGCTCCACAGGGTCGCGGCGCTGTTGAGCACGCTATTGAACGTGCTGAGGACCGCTCCCACCATGACTGCCGCGAAGATGCCCGTGAGGGCCGGCGGCAGCACGGCCTTCACCAGGGTGGGGTAGGCCAGGATCCCGTCGGTGGGCGCCAATTCCCCCTTGAACATGTGCCAGGCGATGACCCCGGGGAGCACGACCACCAGGGGCCCCAGCAGCTTCAGGAAGGCCCCGATGAGCACCCCCTTCTGCCCCTCGGCCAGGCTCCGGGCCCCCAGGGCGCGCTGGAGAATGGACTGGTTCACGCACCAGAAGAAGATCTGGTTCACCACCATGCCCGTGAACAGGACGCCGAAGGGCAGGAAGCTCCCGGGTTCGTTGCCGGTGATGTCGAACTTCGGCGTCTCTTCCCGATACACGGTCTGGAAGCCGGCGAGCACGCTCCCGTCACCCACGGTGAGGAGGGCCAGGACCGTCACCAGGACGCCCGCCGCCAGGAAGCCCACGCCGTTGACCGTGTCGGAGATGGCGACGGCCCGGAGTCCCCCGAAGATCGCGTAGAGCGAGCCCAGGGTGCCGATGCCCCAGATGAGGCCCCAGCGGGCCGTGTCGATGCCGATGCCCAGGCGGGCCGAGACGTCGAAGAGGCTCTCCAGGCCCGCGGCGCCGAAGATGAGCACCACGGGGAGGATCGCCGCGGCGTACGACGCCAGGAAGAGCAGCGACATGATGACCCGCGTGGTCCGGTCGAACCGCGACTCCAGGAACTGGGGGATCGTGGTGATCCCCATGCGCAGGTATCGGGGGAGGAACACCAGCGCCGTGAGCACCATGGCCAGCGCCGCGGTGGTCTCCCACGCCATGACGGCCACGGTGTGCTGGAAGGCGTCGCCGTTGAGCCCGATGAGGTGCTCGGTGGAGAGGTTGGTCAGGAGCAGCGACCCGGCGATCACCCACCCCGTGAGGCTGCGTCCGCCCAGGAAGAAGCCCTCGGGGGTGTCGCCCACGTGGTGCCGGCGGGTGCCGATGTAGGTCACCACCGCGACGAGGAGGGTGAATCCGAGGAATCCGGCGAGGATCACGGGCGGCGCGGGGCAGGGGGAGCGAAGGCGATCGGCGACGATGGGACCCCGCACGGGCCCGGGCAACCCGGGACGGCGCTGGCCTCCGGGACGCGCTGCAGCGAGACTCGGTGCATTCCAGACCCGAACCCCGGGGGAACCGAGTGGGCAGACGACTGCGGCTGGCCGTGATGGGGGTGGGACGCATCGGCGCGTACCACGCCCTCCATCTCCAGGAACTGGCGGCGGAGCGCGGCGACTGCGTTCTGGTGGCGGTGGCCGATCGGCACGGCGACACCGCCGGCGCGGTGGCCTCACGCCTCGGGGTCGACCAGTCCGAGCCCATCCGGGCGTTCCCCTCGCCCGAGGCGCTGGTGGAGGCCGGGGTGGCCGACGCCGTGGTGGTGGCATCGCGCACGGCCGACCATCGCCGCGACGCCACGGCCCTGGTGGAGGGGGGACTCCGGATCCTGTTGGAGAAGCCCCTGGCCGGCACCCTCCACGAGTCCCGGGACTTCGTGGCCTGGCTCGACGCCCACGAGGCTCGGCGGAGCGCCGTCATGCTGGCGTTCCAGCGGCGCTACGACCCCGCCATGCTCCGGGCCCGGGAACTCCTGGAGGCCGGCGCCATCGGCCGGCTCTTCAAGATCGTCTCGGTGCTGGAAGACCCGGTGCCCCCGCCCGCCGGGTACGAAAGCCCCGGGCTGCTGGTGGACATGGGGGTCCACAACGCCGATGAGATCCTCTGGCTCGGGGGGCGGGCCCCCACGGCAGTCGCGGGCTTCGGCGGGCGCCTCCACAACCAGACCCTGCCGGGCGTGACGTTCGAGGAACACGACGACGCCCTGATCCAGTTGTGGATGGGCGCGGGATGTACGGCCCAGCTCACCGTGAGCCGCAACCACGTGGCGGGCTACCGCAACGAGTGCGTGCTGTATGGGCGGGACGGCCTCATCCACGTGGGGCCCTTCGAGGGCGACGCCCGGCGGGTGCGTGTCCGGGCCGTGGGCGTGGACCACGAGGCCCTGGAGGACCGGGTCTTCGAGCTCCGGGACTACGGGCCCGACGCGCCGGTGTTCATCCAGCGCTTCGGAGCCGCCTACAAGGCCGAGGCCGCGGACTTCATCGACCGGTGCATCGACGGCCGCCCCTTCGCCGTGACCCATGGGGAGGGGCTCGCCGCCATGGAGGTGGTGGCGGCCGGGGCGACGGCGGTGTCGACGGGGACGGCGGTTCGCCTCACGGCGGGGGAGGACCCCAGCCCTGGACCCACACCTGGTTGAACTCGGGGCGATCGGTGAGCCGGACGGCGTCGCCCCCGCTCGCCGGCACGCGGTAGAGCTCGAAGTTGCCGTCCCGGTCCGACATGAACACCACGGCCGACCCGTCGGGGGACCAGACCGGGGAGCGGTCGAAGGACGCGTCCGCGACCAGCGGTTGGACGTTGCCGCCGTCGATGTTCATGGTGAACAGATCGAAGGTGCCGTTGCGGTTCGAGGTGAAGGCGATGCGGGTGCCGTCCCACGACCAGGCGGCCTGGGCGTCCACGGCGGGATCGTCGGTGAGGGCCACCACGTCGGAGCCGTCGGTGGCCATGCTGTAGATCTCCGTATCGCCATCCCGCTCGCTGGTGAAGGCGATGCGGGTGCCGGCGGGGGACCACGACGGCTGGCTGTCGAAGCCGGGCTCGTTGGTGAGACGGCGGAGGTCGGTGCCGTCGGCCGCCATGGTGTAGATCTCCTGGTTTCCGTCCCGTTCGCTCACGAAGGCGATGCGGGCCCCGTCGGGCGACCAGGTGGGCTCCCGGTCCCGTCCCGCGTCGGTGGTGAGTCGGGTGAGGCCCGTGCCGTCGGCGCCCACGACGTACACGTCTTCGTTGCCCGACACGAGGGCGCTGAAGACGATTCGGGTTCCGTCCCGGCTCACGGCGGCGAAGGCGTCGGCCCCGTCGGTGGACGGAATGCGCACGACGCCCGAACCGTCGGGGTTCATGCGGTGGAGGTCGCCCCCCGTGCCCAGACCCGGGTCGGCGGTGAAGACGATCTGATCGAAGAGGGCCAGGGGGCAGGTGACGTCGAAGCGGGTCTCGGCGGTGGCTCCGGGGGTCACCGTGACCGACGGGGCCGGCTCGTCCACCGAGCAGTTCACCTGCAGGTCCCGGATCTCCACGGTATGGCTCCCGGCGTCCACGTCGCTGAACTCCACCGTGCCGTCCACGGCCACGGTGCGAGCGGCGCCTCCGTCGAGAGACACGGCGTACCCGTTCTGGTCGGGGGTGTCGCCGGTGGTGGTGATCAAGACGCGGATGGAGCCGAGCTCGTCCATGGACGGGTCGGAGGGATCGTCGCCGCAGGCCAGGAGGGCGGCGCACGCCAGCAGGAGCGCGAAACGGGTGCGGAGCATGCCGTGCAGGGGGTGGTGAGGGGGTGGGGGCCTCGACGGGCCCTTCTCGAACGCTGTGGCGGGACCCGGGGGTGGGGCAAGGACCGGGTCCGGTGGCGGCGGTCCCCGGGGCCGCGATAGGTTCGCGCGATGCCCGCGAGAACCGTCGTTCCGGCCCTCTTCCTCCTGGGACTCCCGGTGGCCCTGGGAGCCCCGTGGGCCCTGGCGTCCGAGCCCCCCGACGCCGGGCCCGACGACGCCCTTCTCTCGGCGCTGGGCTGCGGCGGGTGTCACGAGGGCCTGCCGGCTCCCGACGCCGCCCGGGCGGCGGCTCCCGCGCTGGGGCCCGGAGCGCCGCCCCTCTCCGGCGACTTCGTCTTCGAGTACCTGGGCGATCCGGTGTCCCGGCGGCCCGAAGTGGCCCCGTCCCGCATGCCCGACTTCCAGCTCTCGGAAGGGGAGCGGGTGGCGCTGGCCCGGTTCCTGGGCGAGGGCAACCCGGGACCGGCCCTCTCGGCGGCGGTCGGCCGGAATCCCGGGTCGGATGCGGGGGTGGGGCGGGCGCTGTTCGGGGCCCTGGGCTGCGCCGGATGCCACACCCACGCCGACGCCCCGGAGCCCCCGGGGACGGCCCCGTCCCTGGCGGGGGCCGCCGACCGCCTCCGGCCCCGGTGGGTGCGGGGCTGGCTGGACGAGCCCGGGCCGGTGCGGCCGGCCCATCTCGGCGGGGCCCGCATGCCCGACTTCCGCCTCACCGAGGCCGAACTCGACGTCGTCACCTCGGCCCTCACGGGGGCCGACGGCCGGGGCGGGGAGGCCGACCCGGCGGTGCCGGGCTGGATGTCGGACGGCGTCCCCGAGGTTCGGGCCGCCCGGGCGGAACGCCTCCTGGAGACCCGCTACGCCTGCCGGGGCTGCCACGTGGTGGCCGGCCGGGGCGGGGCGGTGGGGCCGCCCCTGGACGGCGTGGCGGAGCGGCTCCTCCCCGACTTCGTGGCGCGCATGATCGCCGACCCCGCCGCCGCCCGCCCGGGGTCGGCCATGCCCCGCCAGCCCATGCCCCCCCGGGAGGCCGAGATCCTGGCGGCGTACCTCCTGAGCCTGGACGGGCCGTGGCGGGGGCCTTCCTCCGAGACCCCGGGCCGGGTGATCCCGTCCCTGGGCGGACGCGCGGTGGCCACGACCTCGGCCGCCGATGGCTCGGTCCTGTACGCCACGTGGTGCGCGGCGTGCCACGGGCCCGGGGGCGGAGGCGACGGATGGAACGCCGACGCCCTGACCGTGCCTCCCACCGTCCACTCCGACCCCGCCGTCCTCTCCCCCCGGCCCGACGACGTGCTCTACGACGGAATCCACGGAGGGGGGTGGGTGCTGGGGCGCAGTCCCCTCATGCCGGCCTTCGGTGAATTCCTCACCCCCGAGCAGATCGACGCCCTGGTGGCCCAGCTTCGCACCCTCTGCGAATGTGAAGCGCCGGCGTGGTCCCGGGACGGGGGGGGCGGGTGAGGCGGCTCGCAGGGGCCGGCCTCGCTGTCGTCCTGGTCCTCGCCGGCTGTGGCGACGGAGGGGGCTCCGCCGACCAGGGCGGCGGTCCGGTGGCCCTGGCGGCGTTTCCCTCGGCGCCGTCCCCGCCACCTCCGGCGGCCTCCCCCGACGACTTCGTGGGGGCGTCGGCCTGCGCCGATTGTCACGCCGACCAGTATGCCGCGTGGTCGCGCTCCACCCACGGGCGGGCCGGCGGGGCGCCGTCCCCCGATCTCCTGCGGGCCCCCTTCGACGGCACACCCATCGTCTTCGCCGACGGGGTGGTGATCCCGGAACGGCGAGGGGCGGAAACCCGCTTCGTGGTGCGCCAGAACGGCCACGACGAACTCGTCTACACGGTGGACGGCGTGGTGGGGGGCGGGCACATGATCGGCGGCGGCACCCAGGGGTTCGTGACCCGCATGGCCGACGGCACGGTGCGCTTTCTTCCCTTCGACTGGTCCGTCACCGGGGCGGTGTGGTTCTGCAACACGGGGTCCCGGCTCGACGAAGGGTGGGACCCCGTGACTCCCGAGATGGCCCTGGCCGATTGCGGGGACTGGCCTCCGGTGCGCCCCCTGGGCGTGGTGGACCGGTTCGGCAATTGCCAGGGCTGTCACGGTAGCCGCATCGTGGTGGACGACGTCCCCGGCGAAGGGTACGCCACGACGTGGACCACCCTGGCCGTGGACTGCGAGTCGTGCCACGGCCCCGGCGCCGACCACGTGGCGTCGGCGGACGCGGGCACCCTGGCGTCGGAGCTCGGGCTGTCGCCCCTCACGGGGCTGGGGAAGGACGCCTCCCTCGAGACCTGTTTCGCCTGCCACGCCCTGAAGGACGTGGTCAGGGAGGGCTACCTGCCGGGCGCGCCCCTGGCCGCCTACTACGCCCTGAAGTTCCCCATGCTGGGCGACGAACCGTACCGGGCCGACCTGCGGGTGCGGACCTTCGCCTACCAGGGCACCCACCTGGGCAGTCAGTGCTACCTGGACGGGCCCATGGACTGCGTGAGCTGCCACGAGCCCCACGGCCAGGGCTACCAGGACACGAACAAGCGCCCGTTGGACAGCCCGTTCGACGACGGCCAGTGCCTGTCGTGCCACGCCAGCAAGGCCCGAGACGTGTCGGCCCACACGTTCCACGCCCCGGAGTCGGAGGGCAGCCGCTGCGTGTCGTGTCACATGCCGTACCTGCAGCACCCCGAGGTGGGCGACGGCGTCCCCTTCGCCCGGTCCGATCACACCATTCCCGTGCCCCGCCCGGCTCTCGATGTTGAAGCCGGGGGGGCCTCCGCCTGCGGTCTCTGTCACGCCGACCTCTCCACGACCGAACTCCAGGCGGCCGCCGACGCGTGGTGGGGGGAGCTGCGTCCCCAGCGCGAGGCGATCCGGGGACTCCGGTCCGGCGACGCCGCCGCGGCCGCACTCCTCCACCCGGGGGTCGTGGACCCCCTGGCCCAGTTCCAGGGGCTGACCCGGTTCCTGTCGGCGCTGCCTCCCGATGCGCCCCTGGACGCCGCGGCCCGTGAGCGCCTCGAAGCGCTGGCCGCCGACCCCGACCTCGACGTCCGGGCCCTGGCCCTGGCGACTCTGCACTGGTCCGCCGGCGATGACCCGACGGTGCGCCGGCTTCTGGTGCAGGCCCTGGAGGCCGATGCCCGGGGCGTGCTCCGGGATCGCCAGGTCCTGGCCCTGGGATTCCTGGGCGACCGGTACCGGGACGCCGGCGACTGGACCCGGGGGCTGGCCGGCTACCAGAAGGCGCTCCAACTGCGCCCGGGGGATCCGGCCCTCCTCTCGGCGGCGGGCCAGCTCTACACCCGGGCCGGCGATCTGCTCAACGCCGTGGCGGCCCACCGCCGCAGCGTGGAGGCCGACGGCGGCCGCCCCATGGCCTGGGTGAACCTGGGCGTGGCCCTGGGCGCCTCCGGCGACGCCGCCGGAGCCCGGGCCGCCTACGAACGGGCCGTGGCGCTCAACCCCCACGAGGCCATCGCCTGGAACAACCTGGGCAACCTGGCACTCCGGGCCGAGGACTACGCCGGGGCGGTGGACGCCTACGGGCGGGCGGTGGCGGCCGATCCGGGCCTGGCCCAGGCCCACTTCAACCTGGGCCGGGCCTTGATCTTCCTCGAGCGCTACGCCGAAGCCCTCCCACACGCCCGACGGGCGGTGGAGTTCGATCCCGACCACGAGGGATCCCGGCAGATGCTCCGGGACCTGGAGGGCGTGGTGGGGGGCTGACGCCGGCGCCGTCGCGCGGCGGGAGCACCATCGCGGCGCCGCCCCGCCCGGCGAGTCGAGGCGGGCCGCCGCGGCGAACGGCGGTCTCCTCGCGGCGGCCCCACGCCGGAGTTAGTCTGGACCTTCCCCCCGTCCCCCCCCCACGAGCTCGCCCATGCCCGTCATCGACTACGATACCTGGATGCAGGATACCGCCCGCTTCGGACTGCGGAGGAGCCCGGAGCTGGTGGCGGTGGACCAGGCGTTCCTCACCCACGAGAAGCTGGGCACCCCGGCGTCGAAACAGGGGCTGGAGCGGGCGTTCGAGGCGTGGAAGACCAAGGCGGGTCCCGGGGAGGCCTGGCGCAAGTCGTCGCGCAACCACAAGCGCGCGGCCGATCGCCTGGCGGTGCTCCTCCAGGGGGGCGCCGACGACGACACGGCCTTCCACATGGGCCGGGTCCCGGACTTCATGCACGAGGACCTGATCAACGCCCGCCTCGGCGTGCTCTACCTCTTCAGCCGCCTGAGCGTGGCTCCGGGCCTCTTCACCCTGGTCCTGGACTCGGGACTGGACATCGCCGGCCAGGCCATGGACCTCGGGGGGGCGAGCGCGGCCGACCAGAAGACGTTCAAGTCGGTGTCGGGCAAGGTGTCCAAGGTGGCCAAACCCCTGGGGTCGGCCGTGGAGAAGAAGATCGAGAACAAGATCTTCGCCCCCACCCAGCCCCAGAACATGTCGCTGCCCCAGGGGGCGCCGCCCAGCGTTCCCGCCGGCCCCAAGGTGGTCAGCTCGGAGAAGATCCAGCAGGAGGCGGCCAGCATCGGGGCCCGGATCACCCAGGTGGGTCAGGCGATCATGGCCAAGATCCAGCAGTGGTTCGACATGCTCGTCGAGAAGGTGGTGGGGATCCTGGAGAAGAAGTTCGGCACCCTGGCCGGGATCGCCGCGACTGTGAAGTCCCTGGTGCTGGCGTTGGTCAAGATCGTGGCCAAGCAGGCGGCCCCCTTCGTCGGGGCGGGCCTCGACCTGGCCAAGGCCGTGGGCGAGACCCTCAAAGCCGCCGTGACCCGCTTCCGGACCTGGGCCGACGGCAAGAAGGTGGAGATCGCCCTGGGCCACCCCAGCACCGTGGTGGACTCCATCACCCGGGCCATGACGGCGAGCCTGTTCCAGGGCCTGTGGGGAGTCCTCAAGGGAGCCGGAGGCATCGCCATGCAGGCCACCAGCTTCGGCGGCGCCACCATCGTCAACATGGTCATCGCCGCCGGTGAACTGCTCATCAAGTTCATCTGGAAGCTCGCCGAGACCCTCCACTTCAATCGCTTCTGCACCGCGGCTCGCGGGCACTGGGAGGCCCAGGCCGGGGGCGACGGCCTCCACCGGCGTCCCTTCGCCTTCAACGAGTGGTACCGCTCGGCCGCGTTGAATCACCCCCTCATCGCGATCCTCACCCTCAACACCGGCATCTGCGGCGACAAGATGCGGTATCTGGCCATGTACGCGCCCGGGGGGCAGCAGATCTCGTCGGAGCAGTTCCAGGCCGGCGTGCGGCACCTGGACAACCTCAAGGCCTGGGGATCCGACTACCTCTCCGACTCCGGGTTCCGGCTCATGAGCGCCGGCGACGCCCTTGTGGAGAACCTGGTTACGGGCTTCGCCACCTCCCACGGGCGCCCCAAGAACGCCTTCGACAAGGTCATGGAGGTCGTCACGGCGTGACCCGGGCGCGGGCGGTCAGCCCGTGTCGACGCCCGTATCGATGCCGCAGGTGGTCCATTCGGACCGCTGATGCAGACGGTCGCCCCGCAGCAGATCGTGGAGGACTTCGTGGCGGACCACGTCCCGGTCCAGCCACACGTCCGACCGCACGGTGATTTCCCGCCGCTCGTTCCACTGGCCCAGGATCCCGGATCCGTCGGCGAACCCGTAGACGGCGAACCACCGCACGCCGTCGAAATCGCCGCCGATCCCCGAGCAGTCCTCCACCTCGGACCACCACACGCCGTACACCGCCGGCGGGTCGATCTCCACCTTGCCCCGGTCTACCACCACGGCGTCGGAGCAGGCCGACGGGACGGTGAGGAGCACGAGCACCCGAGCGAGTGCGGAGGCGCGTCGGGTCATCGGCGATCGAGACTCACTTCGGCGTCCAACGGCGGAAGGCGGTCCAGAAGCGCCCGGGGGCCCGTGCGCGAAGGATGTCGGGTGGAAGCATGGCCCCCGAAGATACGCGCCTGGGTGGCGGGGATGACCGTGTGGCCCGGCCGCCTCGGGGTCAGAGTCCCTGCGCCCGCCCCGGTACGGCCTCCAGGATGGCCCGGTCCCGGGTCACCAGGAGCACGTCGAGTTCTTCGGCCAGGGCCACGAACTCGGCGTCGTAGGCCGTGAGTTCGAGGGCGAGGGCGGTCTCGAGAACCGTCGTGCCCCGGACCGCCGCGATGCGGGGTCCGAGGATGTCCAGGGCGTCGTCGTGCATGGCGTCGGCGTCCCGGGCGTCGATCCATCCGCGTCGCACCATGCCCACGAGCACGTTGCGAAGCTCGCTGAGTGCCAGCGCCGGCGCACACCACGAGGGATCACCGGCGTACAGGGCCGCCGCCCGCTCGCCTGCGGGCCCGGTGCCGCTCACCAGATGGACCAGGACGTTCGTATCGACGACGATCACGGCCGCCCTTCCTCCCGGAGTCCCTCGAGCACTTCGGGTGTGAGATCGGGAATCTCCAGACGCTGCGCCCGCGCCCGCACCCGGGCGAGAATCGCCGCCGAGTCCCGGGGACCGGCGCGGAACGAGGCCTCCAGCCGCGCCAGGATCTCCCCGTTCAGGCTGCGGTGATTGCGGTCCGCGGCGTCGCGGAGGGCGGAGTGGAGAGCCTCGGAGAGGCCTCGCAGGGCGATGTTCGACATGGGTGATATCATTATGATAGCATTCCGACCTCGGCAAGGGTCGTGGGGTCCCCGGCCAGACGATGACCTCGAGTTCGGGGCGGTGCGATGGTTCGGCGGGTCGAGGTTCGCGGCCTGGGGAATCGCGGGCCACAACCCGTCACGACGAGCGGAACTGCGGGCCCACGTCGGGAAAGGGTGGCTATTCGTCCCAAGATCGCCACGCCACTACCCAAGGGCGGCCATCGTGACGAATAAGGGTGAAATACGGTACCCAAGTCGCCCGGCCGCCCCTCGACGAGTCGCCGTGACGAGTTTTTGGCCCGCGTGGCGAGCCGGAGACGGGGCCGATCCCGGAATCGGGGGCGCTGCCGGAATCGGGGGCGCTGCCGTGGCCCGGTGCGCAGATCGGGCGGTCGTCCAGGTCGGCCGACCCCGGCGCCACGCGCTACCACGGCAACGTCCGCGGCCAGGAGTTCACCCGACGCGCCCCGGGGCCGCGCCGGGAGCCGCCGTGGCGAGCTACGGTGCACCCTCCCCGTCCGCCAGTCCCGTGACCACGATCCGTCCCTCGGGCCGCCGGCCGAACAGGGGGCGCAGGAGGGCGGCCACCACGAGCACCACGCCGAAGGCCACCACCAGCAGGGGGCCCGTGGGCAGGTCGAGGTAGAACGACGTGCCGATCCCCCCCACGATGGCCACCGCCCCGGCGAGCCAGGCCACCATGAGGGCGGCGGTGAATCGGTGGGTGTAGAGGAAGGCGACGACGGCGGGAATGACCAGTGCGCTGAACACCATGAGCACCCCCGCGACTTCCACCGAGAAGGCGATCACCACGCCGAAGGTCATGTAGAACACGAAGTCCCACAGGCGGACGTTCGAGGCCCGCTCCGGGGCGAAGGTCATGGCGAGGAAGCGGTGCCGGAGGGCGTAGTGGAGCGCCCCGACCACCGTGTAGACGGCCCCCATCTTCCAGATCGTGGGCCAGTCGATCCAGATCAGTGATCCGGTGAGCGTCTCGCTCACGTGTTCGGCTCCCTCGGCCGTCAGTCCCGCCAGGAGGATCACGGCCGCCGACGAGACCACGTAGGAGATGCCGATGATGGCCTCCTGGGGCACGATGGACTCCTCCATGCGGGTGATGGAAAAGAGGAGGGCCCCCAGCAGCGTGAAACCCAGGGCGAAGGCCAGCGAGGCGGTGCTGCCCACCTCGATCCCCAGGAGGAGGGCCACCGTCGTACCCAGGGCCGCGATCTGGGCGAACGCGAGGTCCACGAAGATCACCCCGCGACCGATGACGTGGAGCCCGAGATAGGCGTGGATCGAGAGGATCACGAGGGCGGCCACGATGGGCGGCACCATGAGGTCGAGCATGGACGGGTCCGGCGTGGGGAGGGACGTGGCCTGGGCGGGCGCTAGCGGGAGTGGAAGGCGTTGGCGAGCTCGTTCACCCAGAGGTCCACCAGTTGGAAGTAGTCGTCGACGCCGGCGCGGGCGCCGGGCATCATGGGCACCTGGACGAGAACCGCTCCTCCGCGGCGGGCCACCGTCTCCACCTTGTCCCGGTCGAAGTAGCTCGCGGCGAAGAGGACGCCCAGGTCGTTGCTCTGCATGCTGGCGATGAGTTCGGCCACGTGGCCGGGCGTCGGGGCCACGCCGGGCTTGGCCTCCACGTAGTCGGCGCAGGTGACGTCGAAGCGGTCTTCGAAGTACGCCCAGTTCTTGTGGTAACAGATCATCTGCCGGCCCCGGAACGCCTCGGCGGTGGCGAGCCAGCCGCCCAGGGCGTCGGTGAGGGGCTGGCCCTCGTACTCCTGCTCGGCGAGGAAGCCGAAGAGGGTGTGGTTCGTGGCGAGCTGTTCCAGCGTGGGACCCCCGATGAGCTCCACCAGCCGGTCGCCGAAGAGATGGCGGTGCATGCGGTCGGTGAGACGGGCGAGACCGGCGTCGAACACGTCGGCCCGATCCGGGGCCACCCGCTTGAGCCCCGTGGTGATGTTGCGGGCCACCTGGAGGGTGCGGAGCGGGTCGGTGGTGAGGTGGGGATTGCCGTAGATGTGGACGTCGCCCCCGCTCCGGTCGGTGGAGACCGGAATGTCCAGGAGCTGGACGCCGGTGTAGGCGGTGATGTAGCCCCGCCCGCCCTCGATGACGTCGGCATTGCCGGCCCGGTCGAGAAGGGTCGGGACCCACACCTCCAGGTCCAGTCCCGTGGTGACGAAGACGTCGGCCCGGCGCAGATCCAGGGCGAAGCTGGGCTTGGGCCGAACGAAGTGGGCGTCCTCGTTGGGGTTGGCGATGGTCGACACCTCCACGGCGTCGCCCCCGATCTCCTCCACGAGGCTGGCGTAGACGGGGAGTGTGGCCACCACTCGCAGAGGTTCCTGGGCCGGGGCGGCACTCGAGGCGACGCCGGCGAGGAGCAGGCCGGCGAGAATCGGGGTCGGTCGCATCAGTAGGTCTCGTGCTTGTGGGGTCCCATGGCGAAGGTCACCTGCAGGAGGAAGCGGCCCTCCCGGTCGGTGAGGAAGCTGCGGCCCAGCAGGTCGTATTCGGCCCGGACGCGCACGAACTCGCTCTGCCACCAACTGAGGGTGGGAGAGAAGAGCCAGGCGGTCTCGTCGGGGTCTTCGGGGTTTTCGGTGCGGTCGAATCGGGCGCCGGCGAGCCAGCTCTGGGAGAGGCGCATCTCGGCGAGGCTCCAGAGCCCGGTGGCCCGGGACGCGAGCTCGTGGGCGGCCTCGCCCTCGTCGTCGTGGGGGAGCAGACCGTCCAGGATCATGACCCCGCCGCGCACCATGAGGCCCCGGTAGCGCGAGCGGCCCGGCGGACGCCAGTGGAAGGCGCCCTCCACGCCCACGAGGGTGCGGTCGGCCGAGCCCAGGTCGGACTCGATGCCGCCCCGGATCCAGCTCACGCCGAGATCGAAGTCGGTGGATTCGGACAGTTCCCAGAAGCCGTTGACGTGGCCCAGAACCGCCACGCCGCCGGTCTCGCCGAAGAGGGACTCGTTCTCGCGGCGGGTCACCTCGACCGTGGCCTCGTAGGTGCCGGAGGAGCCTCCGATGGGTGCGAGCCAGTGCAGCGACGCTCCGGTCTGGGAGAGGGGGTCCTCTCCGATGAACGCCAGATGGGGCAGGGAGCGGCTCTGGAAGGGCAGGGCGTGGGAATGCCAGCGGTTGAGTTGGCCGAACTGCTGGAAGAAGCGCCCGAGCTTCAAGCCCAGGCCCCCGGGGAGCCCGACCCACTCGATGTAGCCCTCCTCGACGGAGAACCCGCCCCCGTGTTCGTCGTGCTCCTCGTCGTGCACGAAGGGCACGACCTCGGCGCCCCCCACGTGGCGGGAGATGAAGACCTTGGCCCGGGAATAGGGATCCAGGTTGGAGACCAGGGAGAGCTCGAACTCCCGGGCCACGAAGGGGTCTTCGCCGGTGTCGTCGACGTTCACGTGGCCCAGGACGTCGGCGTTGAGACTGATCTCGGGGTTCAGGGCCTGGAGCGACCGCTGACGGCCCACGAACTCGGTGTCTTCGGGGGCGTCCTGCGACGGTGGGGGACCGCCGGCCGCCGCGGCCGCCGCCGCAGCAGCCCGGAGATCGGCCAGGGCGTCTCCGGCCTCCTCCTCCCGCCCCTGGGACTGGAGGCGCTCGACCTCGGCCCGGAGGCTGTCGACCAGGGCGGCGAGGCGTCGGAGCTCGGCTCGCACCGAGTCGGCGGGCGTCTGGGCGGCGGTGGCGGTAGGCACCGCCACGCCGAAGCAGACGGCGAAGAGGAGGCATGCTCCGCGGCATGCCCGGACAAAGGCTCGGGGGTACACGTGCGCTCCTCGGAGGGAGGACTCGACCGGTGTTCGGGCCCGAAAGGCCCGGCAACGAGGGGTGGCCCGCTCTAGGGCCGGGTCGATCCGATCCGAGGGGGAGCGCGGGTGGGGGGACCGGCGCGACGATCCTGGGCGCGCCGGGTCGAGGAGGTGGCACGGACCGCGATGGGCGCCACCACCCGGGGGGGCGCTACGGGAGAGCGGGGCGCGGCCCACGAAGCGTCGTGGCCCAACTGCGTGCAGACTGTGTGGTCGTGCAGGGTCGGGCACGAGCCGGGATCGTGACGGCTCTCGTATCGAACGTCCCGGTCCGCACCCCCTCGATCCAGGAGGGGGGCACCGATCCCCAGGGCGACGAGAAGCGCCGGAAGGAGAGCCGCGAGGGCCCGTCGGGGAAGGGAAGACCCGAGCATCGTGAACAGGACCGTACGCGCCGCTCGGCCCCGCTGTCAACGAGGCCGGGGCGGCGCCCGGCCCGCCGGGACGGGTCTACTCCCCTCCCGTGAGTCGCTCCAGCGCCGACTCCAGGGCGTCCTCCCGGCCCGGGTCGGGCCAGGCCCAGCGCCCCGCGGCGTAGGCGACGAACGATCCGGCCAGGAGGAAGGCGGCGTGCTGCAGGGGGAAGCTCAGCCATTCGATGAACCAGACCGCGGCCTCCACGAGGTTCATGAGGCTGGCCAGGCTGAAGCCCAGCACGGTCTCCACCAGTTCGCCTTTGACGAACTCCACCAGCGAGCCCGCCTCGCTCCACTCCCGGGCGAACGTCTGGGCCTCTTCCCGGACGAAGGTGGCGGCGGCCACCGCACCGTAGAAGCCGGCGCCCGATGATTCCCAGAGTTCCTTCAGCTTCCCGAACACGGCGTGGAGGAGGCCCTCCTCCGTGTCCATGTCGGCGACCCACTCCATGGCGATGGTGAGGGCGAAGATCAGGGGGATCAGGACCCGTCCCGCGGTCCACGTCGGCGTGGTGGGGAGGAATCGTTCGGCCAGGAACCACCCCGCGCCGACGACGGCGAGAGCCAGGGGGATCCGGCGCAGGGCGGTGGCGGGCATGGATGGAACGTCGGTTCGGTGGGGAAACGGGTCCTGTGCAGGGTACGACGGTCGGGCCGGTCTTCTTCGGCGGCGGGGCGGGGTAGCCGATCCTCCAGGGAGCCCCTACTCTGCCTCCGTCCTCTCCACACGGAGCGTCCGCCATGGAGCCCGGCCGCATCACCCTCTACCTGGAGCAACTCCGCTCCGGCGACGAAGCCGCGCTGCACGAGCTCGTGCCCCTGCTGTACGCCGAACTGCGCCGCGTGGCCCAGAGCCACCTCCAGTACGAACGGGCCGACCACACGCTGTCGGCCACGGCCCTGGTGCACGAAGCCTACCTTCGACTCTCGAAGCAGCGCCAGATCCGGGCCGAGGATCGCGTGCAGTTCCTGGGCGTGGCCGGGGGCACCATGCGCCGCATTCTGGTGGACTGGGCTCGGGCCAAGAAGCGGGACAAGCGGGGCGGAGGCGTGCCCACGGTGCCCCTGGAGGAAGCGGATCAGGCCCTGACGGAGGCGGAAGCCGAAGAGGTGCTGGCCCTGGACGACGCCCTCTCCCGACTGGGCCAGGCCAGCGAGCGCGGCGCCAAGGTGGTGGAGTGCCGGTTCTTCGCCGGGTTGTCGGTGGAGGAGACGGCGGTCCTTCTGGACATCTCCACCCGCACGGTGCAGCGGGAGTGGACGGCGGCCCGGGCGTGGTTGCGGAAGGAGATCGATCAGGACCTCCAGCCGGATCCGCCGTCGGCCTGAGACGGGGGGCGGGACCGGAGATGTGGCGGGATTCGGGGGGGAGCGGCGCGAACTGTCCGAACCCCGCTCACGCCCGCATCCTCACGGAGGACCCCGCTCATGTCATTCCGACCGTTCGTACCCCTTCTGGCCCTCGGCGCCGTCCTGGCGCTCCCGGCGGCTCCCGTCACCGCCCAGCTCTCCCAGGCCACCACCCTCACCGTGAGCAGCGGATCGGGGTGGCGCTCCACCACGGGGCACCCGGGGGCGAGGCGGACCGTCATCCGGGCCCCCGCCGGGAAGGTCCTCACCGGCATCGACTTCTGGGAGCGGGGTGATCGGCCCTGTGGAATGGTCTTCCGGTTCCAGGGGAACGGCCGCGATTCCAACGAATCGTGGGGATGCACCGGAGGGCAGGGGGACCGGCTCCAGACCTGGTTCCGCTACTCGTCCAACGCGCCCCGTGGCGTGCGTCAGGTGCGCTTCTGCACCCGGTCCAACAACAACCGCATGAAGGGGATTCGCCTCCGGGCCGCCCCCATCTCGGTGTCGGGCGTGGGGAGCGATCCCGGGTTGTTCCTGGAGGAGACGCGCCCCCGGTGCAACAACAATTGGAGCTCGACGGTGTCGGGGTGCCCCTCTGGTGAGGTGGTGACCGCCGTGCGGCTCGAGTACGACACGGGGTCGCGGAACAGCGCAGTGGGGCTGGCGGTGTTCTGCTCTCGCGCCCGGATGACGAGTTGACGAGGTGTCCCGGGGGTCCGGGCTCGGGCCGTGCGGTCCGAGCCCGGCGTCGCGGGGGTCCGGAGCGAAGGCGGGGGGTCGGGGGTAGGGGAGACGTGAAGACTCTCTCCACCCCAACGGTCCGCACTCCATGCTCCGCCATTCTCCCCGCTCTCGCCGGGTTCGCTCTCTTGCCGTCGCCGCCGTCCTGACCCTCGCCGTGGGCGCATCGGCCTGCGGCGACTCCAGCACCGAGCCCGAAGGTCTCGACCTCGATCTCGTGGTGGGCACGTACGATCTCACCACCCTCCGGTTCGACCCCCAGGGGAGCCTTCCCTCCACCGACGTGCTCCCCACGCTGGGCCAGGACAACGTCCAGCTCATTCTGGCTCCGGGACGCACGGCGCAGGTGGTGTTCCAGGACCCCATCACCGACATCTTCACCACTCTGGGCGGGACCTTCCGCACCACCGAGACGGGGGTGCGGATCGATTTCGCCTCCAACGCCGCCTACCGGGAGCTCCTCTTCTCCCGGCGCATGGAGTTCGACCTGTCGGGGTCGAACCTGACGTTCGACGCCGAGGCCCCCGACGGGGTCCAGCGGGAACGGCTCCTGGAACTCGTCCCCGCCTTCGAGGGGGAACAGTTGCTGGACCCGACCCCGGGGCTGCTCCGGGTGGTGTTCACGCGCAGGGTCCAGGGCTGACGTCCCGGGTCGGCTTGCTCCCCGAAGGAGACCCGAACATCTTCAGCCTTCCATGAGCGAGCGCACCGAGATCACCACCCCCGAGGCCCTGGCCGAGGAAGACCAGGCCGAGAACTCCCTCCGGCCCCAGCGCCTGGCGGAGTTCATCGGGCAGCAGAAGGTGTGCGAAGCGCTGGAGATCGCCGTGGAGGCCGCCCTGGCGCGGCGGGAGCCCCTGGACCACGTGCTGTTTCACGGGCCTCCGGGGCTGGGCAAGACCACCCTGGCGTCTCTCATGGCCCGGGAACTCGGGGTCAACATCAAGACCACCTCGGGCCCGGTGCTGGAGAAGCCGGCGGATCTGGTGGGGATCCTCACGAACCAGCGTGAGGGCGATATCCTCTTCATCGACGAGATCCACCGGCTGCGCCCCATCATCGAGGAGTTCCTCTACCCGGCCATGGAAGACTGGCAGGTGGACATCCGCCTGGCGGAGGGCCCGCGGGCCCAGACCATGACCATGAAGATCGAGCGGTTCACCCTCATCGGGGCCACCACCCGGTTCGGTCTCCTCACGGCGCCCATGCGGGCCCGATTCGGCATCGTCCAGCGCCTGCATTTCTATCCGCCGGAGGAGCTGGCCACCATCGTGCGCCGCTCGTCGGAGATCCTGGAGGTGGACACCACCGCCGACGGCGCCGCGGAACTGGCTCGTCGCGCTCGGGGCACGCCCCGGGTGGCCAACCGGCTGCTGCGTCGGGTGCGGGACTACGCCCAGGTCCGGGCCGACGGCCGCATCGACCGGGAGGTGGCCCAGGCGGCCCTCCGCCTCCTGGACGTGGACGAGTACGGCCTGGACGAGATGGACACCCGGGTCCTGAAGGCCCTCATCGAGACCTTCGAGGGCGGGCCCGTGGGTCTCAATTCCCTGGCGGTGGCCCTGGGCGAGGATACGGCCACGCTGGAAGAGGTCTACGAGCCGTTCCTGATCCAGGAGGGGTACCTCATGCGCACGCCCCGGGGACGGGCGGCCACCTCCCGGGCCTATCGGCGGCTGGGGTACACGCCGCCCCCGGGAGCGAGCCATTCCCAGGGGTCGTTCTTCGATCACGGGGAATGACGGCAGAGCCCTCCGGAGGCGACCGCCTCTCGAACTACGAGTACGACCTTCCCGCCGACCGCATCGCCGCCATGCCGGCGGAGCGCCGCGACGAATCGAAGCTCCTGGTGGTGCCTCGGGGGGGCGGCGACCTGGGCCATCTGCGGTTTCGCGACCTCGACCAACTGGTGGAGCCCGGCGACCTCCTGGTGGTGAACGAGAGCCGGGTGCTTCCGGCGCGGCTCCTGGGCCGGAAGCCCACGGGGGCGGCGGCCGAGATTCTCCTGGTGCGGCCCGTTCCCGAGGGCGGGAGCGGCGACGGGGCGCTGGACGCCACGGGCGGGGTGTCCGGGGTCGAAGACGCCCGGGTGTGGGAAGCGCTGGTGCGGCCCGGCGGCAAGCTCAAGCCGGGTCGGGTCGTCGACGTGGCCGAGGGGTTCCGGGTCGCCGTTCTGGGGCCGGCCCCGGGAGGGGGGCGGGTGGTGCGCCTCGAGTGCGACGGCCCCGTGGCCGAGGCGCTGGAGCGCCATGGACACGTGCCCCTGCCCCCCTACATCGACCGCGACGACCAGCCCGGGGACCGGGAGCGCTACCAGACGGTCTACGCCCGGACGCCGGGGTCGGTGGCGGCGCCCACCGCCGGTCTCCACTTCACCCCCGAACTCCTGGACCGGCTGGGGGCCCGGGGGGTGGAGCGCACCGCCGTCTCCCTCCACGTGGGGATCGGCACCTTCCGCCCGGTGGAGACCGACGATCCCGAGTCCCACGAGATGCACGCCGAACTCTACCACGTGCCCGAGGAGGCGGCCCGGGCCGTGGCCCGCGCCCGGCAGCGGGGGGGACGGGTGTGGGCCGTGGGGACCACGGTGGTGCGGACGCTGGAGACGGTGGCCGACGGGGCCGGGGGGATCCGGGCGGGATCGGGGAGCACCGATCTCTTCATCCGCCCGCCCTACGACTTCCGGGTGGTGGACGCTCTGGTGACGAACTTCCATCTTCCCCGATCCACGCTCCTCATGTTGGTGTCGGCCTTCGCCGGCCGCCGGGCGGTGCTCGGGGCCTACGGCGTCGCCGTGGAGCGGGGCTATCGTTTCTTCAGCTACGGGGACGCCATGGTGGTGCCCCCGGGACCTCCACCCTCGTCGTGATCGGTTTCCGATGTCGGATCGCTTGCCAACCCTGCTCCTGACCTTCGCCCTGGCGGCCGCCGGTTGCGCCGACGGCGGGGCCGACGGCGACACCTCGAGTCCGCCTTCGGCCCCGACCGTGGCCGACCTCGCTGGGTCCCGGGTGACCCTTTCGGCCATGGATTCCCTCGCCGTGGAACTCCAGGAGGGGGGCGCTGTGGCCATGGACGGGTCCCGCATCACCCTGCTGGCCGCGTACGAGGCCCAGGGCGACTTCGACAGCGACGGCACCCTCGAGACGGCGGCTCTCGTGGTGGCCGAACCGGGGGGGACGGGGGTGTTCACCCACCTGGTGGCCTTCCAGGAGGGCCCGGACGGTCCGGTCCAGGTGGCCGACAAGGTCCTGGGCGATCGCCAGCAGATCCACAGCATGGAGACCCTGGCCGACAGCCTGGTGGTGGTCATCACCACCCAGGCCCCCCGGGATCCCATGTGCTGCCCCACCCGGCGGGCCGAGCAGGTCTACGTGATCCGGGACGGCGAGTGGCGCCTGTGGCGCGACAACACCCTCTCGGCGGCGCCTCCGGACATCCAGGACGGCGTCGTGCGGCGGGATTCCACCCTGCCCCAACCGGGGCCGGTGCGGGGAGGCAACCCGGGCGGGTGATCCCCGGGCGACGGGGATGCCGCGTGGGGAAGGAGACCGTATTCCCCCACCGGAGCCTCGTGTGTCGTTCCTCCGCCGCACCCCGCCGTTTCGTGCCGTCGTACTGATCCTCGCCGCCCTGGCCACGGGATGCGGCGGGGATTCGGGCACCGATCCGGACCCGACCCCGACCCCCACGCCCACCATCACCGTCTCGGTGTCGCCGTCGTCGGTGTCGCTGGAACAGGCCGACGAGGTGACGGTCACCATCACCCTCACCCGAGGCGGGGGGTACACCGGATCCGTGACCCTGACGTTTTCGGGACTCCCCACCGGTGTGGCCGCCGCGGCGGCGTCCATCGGGGCGGGCTCGAACCAGGCCGTGGTGGCCCTGACCGCCACGGCGGCCGCGGCGGTGGGGTCGGCCACCGTGGGCGTCACCGCCGCCGGGAGCGGCGTGGCGGCGGCCCAGGCGTCGTTCGCCCTGGCCGTGACCGCCGCGCCGGTGGGGAGCTTCGCGGTGGACGTGGACCCGGCGACCCTCTCCCTGGAGCAGGGCGAGGCCGGAACGGTGGACGTGAACCTGGACCGGTCGGGAGGCTTCGCGGGTCCCGTGGACCTGGAGATCGCCGGCGCCCCCGCGGGCATGACGGCGACCCTGGCCGAGACCCGCCTCGCCGGCACGGCCACCACCCTGGACGTGAGCGTGGGCGGCTCGGTGGCGCCGGGCGATTACCCGCTGGTGCTCACGGCGGCGGGCGACGGCACCGATGACCGCACCGCCACTCTCACCGTCACCGTGACCGCGGCCGGGGTCGACGTCGCCTGGGACATCTGTGAAGGCGGTCCGCCCCCCTTCTTCGTGGCGGTGCAGGACGGCGACGGTCCGTGGACGCCGGTGACGCCCCAGGGCGGGTTGTTCTCGTTCCGGATCACCGCCGACCGGGGAGGCGTGGCCTACCTGGTGGAAGCCGACGACGACGTCACGGCCCTCTACACCGTGTTCCTCGCCCGGGAGGAGTTCGCCACCTCCCAGCCCCTGTTCCTGGCCGACAACTGCACCATCGGCTCGAAGACGGTGTTCGTGGACGTGAGTCCCGATCTGGTGGCGCCGGAATACGCCGCCGCCGCCCTGGGCGGCCTGACGTCCAGCAGCATCACCACCGGTCCTCTGACCCTGGACGTGGACGAGGTGCCCGAGGGCATGGTCGACCTGATCGGCTCCCGGGGCCGCATCACCGGGCCCGGCGTGCCCACGGTGGAGCGGCTCTACGTCGAGCGGGGCCTGGAGCCGGCCGACGGGGCCACGATTCCCATGAACTTCGCCGGCCCCTTCGGCTTCGATCCCGTGGACGCCACCGTGAGCGTGGCGGGGGCCGGAGGCGACGCCACGGTTCTCACGGTGCACCTGGACACGGGCTCCACCGTGGGCGAGCTCCTGGAGGCGCTCATCACGGGGAGCACCCCGGTCACCGTGCCCCTGGTGCCCGACGACCGGCTCGTGGAGGGCGACCTCCTGGCCTTCCGGGCCTCCACCTTCGACGGCTCGTCCGCGCCGGGCACCGGCTTCCGGGAGGTGTCCCGGTACGTCACCACCGGCGGCGACCAGACCCTCACCTTCGGTCCCGACCTGGTGGGCGCCACCCTCGACGCCGTTCCCGGCGGCTCCACCGTCCGGGGCCGGGCCCGCTACACCTCCCAGCCCGAATACGGCGACTACTGGTTCGCGGCCTTCGAACAGACGGTGGGCCTCGAATCCCTGGGCCACATCGTCGTGGTGTCGTCGGCGTGGGCGGGTGGTTCGGACCTGGAGATCGCCGTCCCCGACCTCACGGCGGTGACCGGGTGGAACTCCGACTGGGAGTTCCAACCGGGCCTGACCGTCCGGTCGCTCTTCGCCGCCTACGGGTGGACGGGAGAGGGCTTCCGCGGGCCCTTTTCCCTTTTCGGGACCTCGGCCGGCGACCTGTTCGGCGCGGCGATCTGGGGCGAGTTCGTGCCCTGACGGGGGCTACTCCGCCCCCAGCGTCCGGGCCGGATCGACTCGGGTGGCCCGGCGGGCCGGGAGCCATCCGGCCAGGAGACCCAGGGCGGCCAGGAGTCCCACGCCCACCCCCCACGCCGCGGGGTCGGCGGGGGCGACCTCGAAGAGCAGGCTGGAGAGCCACCGACCGCCCCACCACGCCCCCACGGCGCCCAGAACCAGCCCGGCGCCCACGAGCCCGACGGCGGAGCGGAGCACCATGTCCCGGACCTGGCCCGCATCGGCCCCCAGGGCCATCCGGATCCCGATCTCCCGGCGCCGCTGGGCCACGGCGCCGGCCAGGACCCCGTAGGTGCCCACCAGCGCCAACACCAGGGCGAGGGCGGCGAACACCCCCATGAGGGTCGTGGCGAAGCGGTCCTGTGCGCGCCGGCTGTCCAGGAGGGAGTCCAGGGAGCGGGGGCGGTAGAGCACCAGCGCCGGGTCGAGGGCCGCCAGTTCGCCCCGGATCGCTTCCCGAACCGCCACGGCGTCCGCCCCGGAGCGCAGCCGAACCACGTGGGTCAGGGCCCAGTTGCGGTTGTCGGCGTACTGGGCGTGGAGCAGGTAGGTCTTCCGGAAGGTGTCGCCCCGCACGTCGTGGGGGACGTCTTCCACGACCCCCATGATCCGGCGCATGGCGTTGCCGGCGAAGAACCGCTGCCCCACGGGGTCGGTCTCACCGAAGACCTCCGCCGCCAGCGAGGCGTTGATCCACGCCACCGGCTCCCCGTCGGGGTCCACGGACCCGGGTCCCTGCCCTCGGATCACGTCCACCCCGAGCGCCCCGAAGTAGTCGCCGGCGATGATGCGCATGTCCGAGTTCTCCCAGGCGCCGTCCCGCAGTTCTTCGCCGCCGTCCGGATTCCACTGGATGCCCCACGAATGGTAGCGTCCGTTGACCGGGAGCCAGGACGTGCTGCCGGTGGCGACGACGTCGGGGAGTCCCGTCACCCGCTCCGCCAACTCGGTGTGGAAGCGGTGTCGATCGGCGCCCTCGGGATAGCGGGATCCGGGGAGGTGGACCTCGAAGGTGAGGACGTCGGCCGTCTCGATCCCCAGGGGAACCGACAGCAGGGCGTCGAAGCTGCGCAGGAGCAGTCCGGCCCCCACCACCAGCACCAGGGCCACGGCCACCTGGGCCACCACGAGCCCGTCCCGCACCCGGCGCAGGCGGCGGTCTTCCGTGCCGCGCCGGCCCCCGGCCCGGAGGGCTGCGGCCGCCGGGGTGCGGGCCGACCGCAGGGCGGGTGCCAGACCGAAGGCCACCACGGCCAGGGCGGTGGCGGCGAGGGAGAAGGCGAACACCCGGCCGCTGAGCCGAGGTTCGGCCACCGAGGGGAGGGCGTCGGGGGCCAGGCGCAGGAGGGCGTCGATGCCCACCCACCCCAGAAGCAGTCCCAGGGCTCCGCCGGCCAGGGCGAGAACCACGCTCTCCGACAGGAGATGGGCCACCAGGCGGCCCCGCCCCGACCCCAGGGCGCCCCGCACCGCCACGTCCCGGTCCCGGGCCAGGGAGCGGGCGAAGACCAGGTTGGCCACGTTGACGCAGGCGCTCAGGAGCACCAGGCCCACGGCGGCGAAGAGGATCCAGAGCATGGAGGCGCGACGGGTGCCCACCACCGAAGCCACCAGGGGCTGGAGCACCAGGTCCACGTCTCCGGCGTCGGGATCGGCCTCCACCACCCCCGCCCAGTGGGCCTCGAACCGGTCCTGGGCCGCCGCGAGACTCAGCCCCGGCGCCAGGCGCCCCACGCCCGTGAGATAGAAGTTGCTCCACCCGTTCGATCCGCCGCTTCTCAGATCCTGGGGGATCCAGAGGTCGGCCCGGGGTCCCAGGGGATCCAGGTACCCCGCCGGCATCACCCCCACCACCTCCCACGACTCGTCGCTCAGGTCCACGGTCCGCCCCACCACCCCGGGGTCGCCCCCGAACCGGCGCTGCCACAGTCCGTGGGACAGGATGGCCACCCGAGGGGTCGGGTCCACGTCGGCTTCACCCGGTCCCGTGGACTCCTCCGGCCGGAACGAGCGACCCAACTGGGGCGCCACCCCGAGCATCTCGAACCACCCGGCGCTCACCACCCCGGCCACGACCCGCTCCGGCGGCGCCCCGGGGGTGAGGAGGTCCCGCCCCGTCTCCCGGTACGTGAAGATGGAGGCGAAGCCGTCGAAGAGGTCGTCGAATCCGTCGGCCGCCCGGATCGTCGGGGCCCGGAGGTACTCGGAGAGTTCGCTCCCGGGCCCGCCCCAGCGGGAGAAGAGCTGCACCAACCGCTGGGGTTCGTGGTAGGGCAGGGGCTTGAGGAGGACCGCGTCCAGCACGGTGAACACGGCGGTGTTGGCTCCCACCCCCAGGGCCAGGGTGAGCACCACCAGGGCCGCGAAGCCCGGGGCCCGGCGCAGCGTGCGCACGGCCCGGCGCAGTTCGGTGACCAGCGTTTCGAGTCCCATTCCTCGTCCTCCTCCGCGTCGTCGTCCGTGGGATTCCATGGGGGGGTGGGGCCGGCGAGCTCGGGCGATGCGGGCACCGGTGGCCTCGGGGTCGCCGAACCGGGCCGCCGCCTCGGCGGGAGAGCGGCCGGCGTCCAGGGCGTCCCTCAGGTGGGTCCGGAGTTCCTCGGCCACGTCCCGTGCGTCGGCGCCGGTGAGACCCGACGCCTCCACCGTGTCCCGCACCAGGGACTCCAGAGCGGGGGGGAGGTCGTGACGACTCACGGGGCCTCCGCCGGCTCCGGATCCGCCGCGCCGCCCTCGCCCAGGCGCCGCAGGGCCGCCACCAGGCGCTCGAATTGGGACTGCTGCTCGGCCATCCACTCCCGCCCCGCCGGGGTGAGTCGGTAGTACTTCCGGCGGCGTCCCGTGGGGGACTCCCGCCAGGCGGGGGTCAGATGACCCCGTTTCTCCAGGGCGTAGAGCAGGGGATAGACGGTGGATTGCCCCATGTCCAGGAGGCCGCCGGAGCGGGCTTCCAGGGCCTCCACCAGCTCGTAGCCGTACATCTCGCCCTCGGCCAACAGGGTCATGACGGCCAGGGGCGCCGCGCCCCGCATCCATTCCCGGTCCAGTCCCATGTCCCCTCTCCCCCTCGAGTCGCGGTCGGCCTGCACTGCAGTACATACTATGCTATACAAGGTATGTGCGACAACCCATGGAGTCCGATCCCCGCCGGGACGGGGAGGTTGGAAGGGGAGGTGTTAGATTCCCCGGCCATGTTCGACTTCGACCTCCACGCCACCGACGGCGCCGCCCGCACCGGCACCCTCCACACGCCCCACGGGCCGGTGGAGACGCCCGTGTTCATGCCCGTGGGCACCCTGGGGGCGGTGAAGCACGTCTCGCCCGGCGAACTGCGGGGGCTGGGGGCCAGCATGATCCTGGCCAACACCTACCACCTCTACCTCCGGCCCGGGCACGAACTCGTCCGGGACCTGGGGGGGCTCCACGCCTTCATGCGGTGGGACGGCCCGACGTTGACCGACTCGGGGGGGTTCCAGGTGTTCTCCCTGGCGGGGATCCGGCGCATCGACGACGACGGCGTGGAGTTCCAGAGTCACATCGACGGATCGACCCATCGCTTCACTCCCGAATCGGTCATGGAGATCGAGCGGACCCTGGGGGCCGACGTCATCATGGCCTTCGACGAGTGTCCCCCCGGCGGGGCGGACCGGGCCACGGCCGAGAAGGCCAACGAGCGCACGACCCGGTGGCTGGAGCGGTGCCGAACCCGGTTCGAGGCGCTGGTGGCCGCCGATCCCCTCGGCCCGGTCCAGACCCTGGCCCCGGTGATCCAGGGCAACGTCTACGACGACCTTCGTCGGGACCACGCCCGGCAGGTGCTGTCGGTCGGCGATTGGCGGATCCTGGCCGTGGGCGGGTTGAGCGTGGGCGAGGCCAAGCCCGACATGTGGCGGATCCTGGAGGTATTGGACCCCGAGCTGCCCCGGGACCGGCCCCGCTACCTCATGGGGGTGGGGTATCCCGACGACCTGGTGGAGGCCATGGGACGGGGCATCGACATGTTCGACTGCGTAGCCCCCACCCGGAACGCCCGCCACGGCACCGCCTGGACCCTCACCGACGGTCAGATCAATCTGAAGGCCCGTCGGTTCGAACGGGACACCGACCCCATCGATCCCGGCTGCGACTGCGCCGCCTGCCTGCACTACGATCGAGCCTACCTCCGGCACCTGGTGGCGGCGGGCGAACATTTCGCCCACCGTCTGGTGTCCATCCACAACCTGCGCTTTCTCGTGCGCCTGGCCGAAACGGCCCGGGCCCGGATCCGCGCCGGCGAGTACGGGGCCTGGAGCGCCGACTGGCTGGAACGGTACCGGTCCGCAGGGGTCTGAACGCCCGGCGTCACCGCCTCATTCGACCGCGTCTTCCGAGGAGTCTCCACCCATGCTGCCCACTCCGGGTTTCCTGCCCGCCCTCGCCCTCATGGTCCCCCGGGAAGGGGCCGGTGCGGGTACGGTCATGCTGCTCCAGATCGGCGCCATGGTGGCGATCTTCTACTTCCTCCTCATTCGCCCCCAGCAGAAGGAGGCCAAGCGCCACCGGGAGATGCTGGCGGCCCTGAAGAAGGGTGACGAGGTGGTGACCAGCGGGGGCATCATCGGGACCGTGGTCCACGCCGCCGAGGACCGCCTCACCATCAAGACCGCCGACAGCACCCGCCTGGTGGTCCAGCGGGGCCGCATCGCCGGCGTCGTGGGCGTGGACGACAAGGCCGAGGCCGGGGCCAAGAAGGGCTGACCATGGCGATTCGCGACATCGTCCTCCTGGGGGACCCCGTTCTCCGGACGCCGGCCGAGGCGGTGGAGTCGTTCGACGACGCCCTCCGGTCGCTGGTGGACGACATGTTCGAGACCATGTACCACGCCGAGGGTGTGGGACTCGCCGCCCCCCAGATCGGCCTGTCGAAACGGATCCTGGTGGTGGACGTCCGGGACGACGACGACCCCGCCGCAGGGCGCTTCGCCGTGGTCAATCCCGAGATCGTGGCCGTGAGCAAGGAGACGGAGAAGGCGTCGGAAGGGTGCCTCTCGATCCCGGGACTCGAGGAACTGGTGGAGCGTCCCGCGGTGGTGGAGGTGCGGGGGTTCGACGTCCGGGGCACGCCGTTCACGGTGGAGGCCTCCGAGTTGCTCGGCCGGGCCCTGCAGCACGAGATCGACCACCTGGACGGGGTGCTCTTCCTGGACCGGGTGAGCGCCCTGAAGCGGCGCATGCTTCTGAAGAAGTGGCGCAAGCTGCAGGACGAGAGCGACGCGTGAGGGTGCTGTTCTGGGGGACTCCGGCGTTCGCCGTCCCCACGCTCCGGGCCCTGGGGGAAGAGGGGCACCAGGTGGTGGGCGTGGTGACCCAGCCCGACCGTCCCGCCGGGCGGGGGCGTCACCTGCGACCCTCGGCCGTGAAGGACTTCGCCCGGGCCGAGGGGCTGCCGGTCCTCACCCCGAAACGGCCCCGCGGCGACGAATTCCTGGCCGAAATCCGGGCGCTGGAGCCCGAGATCAGCGTGGTGGTGGCTTACGGACACATCCTGGTCCGGGAGGTGCTGGACGTGCCGCCCCTGGGCTCCATCAACGTCCACGCCTCCCTCCTCCCGGCTTTGCGGGGGGCGGCGCCCATCCACTGGGCCATCGCCCGGGGCCACGAGTCCACGGGGGTCACCATCATGCGCATGGTGGAGGCCATGGACGCCGGCCCGATCCTGCATCGGGTGGAAGAACCCATCGGTCCCGCCGAGACCTCGGCCGATCTCACGATCCGGCTGTCGGAGATCGGGGCCCTCGCCCTGATCCAGGCCCTCACCCTCCTGGAATTCGGGGCCATCGAGGAGGTGGAGCAGGACCACGATGCCGCCACCTTCGCCCCCAAGGTGGACCGGGCGTCGGCCCGGGTGGAATGGGCCCGGCCGGTCCGGGAAATCGTGAACCACGTGCGGGCCATGGACGACGTCCCCGGGGCGTGGACCACCGTGGACGGGCAGCCCCTGAAGCTCTATCGGCCGTTGGGGTCGCCCCACGGCGAGCAGGCGGCGCCCCGTTTGGACGAGGGGGCGGCGCCGGGCACGGTGGTGGACGCCGAGGGCGGCTCGGGGCGGGGCCTCGGGGTGGCCGCCGGCGACGGCCCGGTCTGGTTCGGAGAGGTGCAGCCGCCGGGCAAGCGGCGCATGGACGCCGATGCCTGGCTGCTGGGCCGCGGCGTGGAGGCGGGCACCCGCTTCGAATGAGCGCCGCCCCGGGGAGGGCCCGCGCCCTCCCGCCGCTCCACGTCGTCACCGACGACGCCGTGCTCCACCGGGCCGACTTCCCGGCTCTGGCCCGGGCCCTCCTCGAGGCGGGCGGCCCCGATCTGGCCCTGCATCTCCGAAGCCCCGGCACGCCGGGGGGGCGCCTCGAGACCCTGGCGGCGGAGCTGGTCCCGGTCCGGTCGGGGTCCGGGGCGTGGCTCGTGGTGAACGACCGGGTGGACGTGGCGGCGGCGGTGGGCGCCGACGGCGCCCAGCTCGGCCGACGCTCCCTTCCCCTGGAGGCGGCCCGGAGGGTGGCGACCGACCTCCCCCTGGGCGCATCGGTCCACGACGAGGCCGAGGCGGCGGCGGCTCGGGGGGCCGACTGGCTGGTGGCGGGCACCATCTGGGCGACGCCCTCCCACCCGGGCCGCGCCGGGGGCGGGGAGCACCATCTGGCGTCCATGGTGGCTGCGGCCGCGGCGCCGGTGGTGGCCATCGGCGGGGTCACGGTGGAGCGAGTGGCGGCGGCCCGGGCGGCCGGGGCCGCCGGCGTCGCGGTGATCCGGGGAGTGTGGCACGCCCGGGATCCCCTGGTGGCGTTGGATGCATACCTTTCGGCATGGAGGCACGCATGAGCGAAGAGACGATCCGGGTCCGCCTCAACGGGGAGGACCGGGACATCGCGCCGGGAATGACGGTGCGTGAGCTCCTGGAATCGCTGGAGTTGCGCCCCGAGCTCGTGGTGGTGGAGCGCAATCGGGAGATCCTCACCCGGGACCGCTACCCCGAGGTGCCGGTGCACGCCGGCGACGTCCTGGAACTCGTCCACTTCGTGGGCGGCGGCTGACTTTTCTGAACGGGCCGGGAGGACCGGCCGGGAGAACGGCGGGAGCATGACCGAGACGACGACGAAGGCCGAGGCCTCCGACACCCCCCTGGTGGTGGGCGGGCGGGAATTCCGCTCGCGCCTCATCGTGGGCACGGGGAAGTACGCCACCAACGAGGTCATGGTGGACGCCCTCCGGGCTTCCGGAACCGACTGCGTCACGGTGGCGGTCCGGCGCGTCGATCTCGACCGGAGCAAGGAGGAGGGGATCCTCCACCACCTGGACGCGGCCGAGTTCTTCCTCCTGCCGAACACCGCCGGCTGCTACTCGGCCGACGACGCCATCCGGTACGCCCGGCTGGCCCGGGCCGCCGGCTTCAGCGACTTCCTCAAGCTCGAGGTCATCGGCGACGAGACCACGCTGCTTCCCGACGTGGCCGCCACCATCGAGGCCGCCCGGGTCCTGGCCGACGAGGGCTTCAAGGTCATGGCCTACACCAACGACGACCTCATCACTGCGCTGCGCCTGGAGGACGCCGGCTGCGCCGCGGTGATGCCCCTGGCCAGTCCCATCGGATCGGGACTCGGCGTGGTGAACCCCTACTTCATCCGGGAGATCAAGCGACGCCTGGAGGTGCCGGTGATCGTGGACGCCGGGGTGGGCACGGCGTCCGACGCCTGCATCACCATGGAGCAGGGTGTGGACGGGGTCCTCATGAATACGGCCCTGGCGGCCGCCGACGATCCCGTGGCCATGGCCACGGCCATGGGGCTGGCGGTGCGGGCCGGGCGCCTGGCGTTCCGCGCCGGCCGCATGCCGTCCCGGGAGATCGCCGTGCCGTCGTCGCCGTCGAAGGGGATGCTGGACTGACCCCTTCCGCCGAACTCGCCCCCCGGCGGGTCGCCTTCGAGGTCCTCACCGAGGTGGGGCGGGGCCGCCGTCTGGATCGGGCCTTCGGAGACCGGGCCCGGGGTCTGGAGTCCCGGGACCGGAGGTTCGCCCAGGAACTGGCGTACGGGGCCGTGCGGCTCCGGGGGCGCCTGGACCACCTCCTGGCCGGGGCCGTGACGGGAGGACTCGGCCGGCTCTCGCCCCGGGTGCTGAACGTGCTCCGCCTCGGGGCGGTCCAACTCGTTCGACTCGACGGCGTTCCCGACTACGCCGCCGTGAGCCAGTCGGTGGATCTGGCCCGGGCCGTGGGCGAGGGGCGGGCGTCGGGACTGGTGAACGGCGTCCTGCGCACCCTGATCCGGAACGGCACGGGCGAGGAGCGGTTTCCGGCGTTCGCCGACGATCCCGGGGCCCACCTGGCCACCTGGGGGTCCCACCCCCGATGGCTCGTGGACCGATGGCTCGCCCGGGACGGGGCCGACGCGGTCCGGGCCCGGGTGGAGGCCGACAACCGGGTGCCGCCCCTGGGGTTCGTCCCCCTGGGAGAGATGGAGGCCGCGGCGGAGGCGGTGGAGGCCCGGGGCGGGACGGCGCGGCCCGCGGGGCGGGGGAGCGGAGCCCTCTGGGTGGAGGGCCTGGACCCCACCGGCCTCCTGGAGTCCGTGCCGGGATGGATCCAGGATCCCGGGGCCGCCCTGGTGGCCCGCTACGCCGATCCGCCCCCCGGCGCCGTGGTGGCCGACGTCTGCGCCGCCCCCGGGGGAAAGGCCCTGTATCTGGCCCGACGGGCGGCCTATGTTGTGGCGTCGGATCGCTCGGCGGCGCGCCTTCGGCCGCTGCGGGACAACGTGGCCCGCACCGGGGCGCGAATCGGGGTCGTCCAGGCCCTGGCCGAAGCGGCCCCGGTGGCGGGGGCCGATCTGGTGCTGGCCGATGTGCCGTGTACGGGAACGGGAACCTTGCGCCGACACCCCGACGCCCGGTGGCGTCTGACGCCCGATGCACCCGGTCGTCTGGCCGAGGTCCAGGACCGCTTTCTCCGGGGGCTGGCCCGGTGTGTACCCGTGGGGGGACTTCTGGTGTACAGCACCTGCACCCTGGAGCCCGAGGAGAACGAAGGGCGGGTGCACGCCTTCCTCCGCGACCACGGGGAGTTCCGTCTCGAGCCTCCCACGGGGGTGGAATTGCCGGACGTGGACGGCGACGGCCTGCTTCGGGTTCTCCCCGAGTCCGGGGGGTTCGACGGGGCCTTCGCCGCCCGGTTGCGGCGGGTGGACGGGGATCGACGGCAGCACTCCGCGGGAGCGGGTCCGTGAACGAACGAAGGAATCGCACATGAATCTGGGAAGCTCCATCCGCCGACGCCGGGGCAAAGGCCGGAAGGCCGGCGGAGAGCCGGCGTCGGCGCCCCCCCGGGGGCCCGCGGCGCTCCTCACCCCCCGGGTGCTGGGCGCCGCCCTGGGCGTGGCCCTCCTGGGGTTGGCGGTGGGCTGGGGCGTGGCCACCCGCATGCTCTTCCCGGCCCCCGACGCCCTCACCGGGCTGGTGGAGGTACCCGACGTCCAGGGTCGCACCCTCGACGGCGTGGAGCAGGCGCTGGCCGAGACCGGGCTGGAACTGGGGGCCGTGGAGCAGTTCCACCATCCGGCGCTGGACTCGGGAACCGTCGTGGGGCAGGCCCCCCTGCCGGGGCAGCTCCTCCTTCCCGGCGCTCCCATCCGGGTGGCGGTGAGCGTGGGGCCCGACCGGCGACCCATCCCCACGGTGTCGCGCCTGGCGGCGACCCAGGCGGTGGATCTCCTCCGGGCCACGGGCTTCCAGGTCACGGTGGATTCGGTGGAAAGCGACCGGCCCCGGGGGCGGATCGTGGCGGTGGACCCCGCCGAGGGATCGGCCCTGGCCCTTCCCGCCGACGTCCATCTCACGGTGAGCCTCGGGCCGCCGTCGGTGGTGATGCCCGTGATGTTGGGCCTGTCGGAGGTGGTGGCGCGGGACTCCCTGGAGGCTCTGGGACTCGTGGTGGGCGACGTGGAGGAGGTGTTCCGATTCGGGCGGGACCAGGGTCGGGTGGTGGGCCAGGAACCTCCCGGAGGGACCGAGATGGAACGGGGTTCGGCGGTGCGTCTCGTGGTGGGACGTCGGGGCGGGGACTGACGGGCCTTCCCCGGGAACCCCGGGGACGGCAGAATGGTAGGAAATCCGAGCAATTCCAGAGGTGTCATGGACGCTGAAACCACCCCCCGTCGCCCCTCGAGGCTTCCCTACGTCGCCGCGCTCCTCCTCATGGGGATCGTGGTGGTGGCGGCGTGGGCCGGCCGGGACCGGTACTCGGCCGTCACGGCCGGGAGCAGCGCGCCCGCGTTTTCGGTGGTGGACCTCGAGGGTAATCCCGTCGCCCTGGCCGACCTGGAGGGCAAGGTGGTGCTCCTCAACGTGTGGGCCACCTGGTGCGCCCCGTGCCGGTGGGAGATGCCCTCCATGCAGCGCCTCCACGAATCCATCGACGACGACGACTTCGCCATCGTCGCCGTGAGCATCGACGCCGAAGCCGGTGAGGCCGACGCCTTCGGTCGGGTCGGGGGCGACATCGATGGATTCATGGCCGAGAACGGCCTGACCTTCACGGTGTGGCACGACCCGCCGGGAAGCATCCAGCGCATCTACCAGACGACGGGAGTGCCCGAGAGCTTCGTCATCGGGCGCGACGGGGTCATCTACAAGAAGGTGGCCGGTCCCACCGAGTGGGACTCTCCCGAGTACCAGGAGATGATCCGGCGCCTGCTGGACTCCTGAGGGGAGGGCGCCCGTGAGCGTTCTTCCGGCGGTGGCCACGCGGAACTGGACCCTCAAGCTGGCGTCGTTGGGCCTGGCCGTCTTCCTCTGGGCCGTGGTCCGGGCCGAGCCCCCGGATCGGGAGATGCTGACCGAGGTGCCGGTGCTGGTCCAGATCGGCGACCTGGACTGGCGCGAAGCCTCGCCGCCCCAGCCCTCCACCGTCCAGGTCCGCTTCGCCGGACCCGCCCGCCAGATCCTGGCCCTGAACCGGGCCACCGCCGCCGTGCGGGTGCCCCTGGACGTGGTGACCTCCGCCGACACCACGGTCCAGCTCCGTCGCGACTGGGTCGTGGTGGACGGGGCCTCGGGGCTGGTGGTGGAGGACGTTCTGCCCTCCACCGTGGACATCCACCTGGAGCGCACCACCATGGAGGCGATCCCGGTGGTGCTCACCGTGACCGGGACCCCCGGCGACGGATTCGCCCTGGCCGGCCCCGTGACCGCGTCGCCGGGCGTGGTGCGGGTGCGGGGTCCGGAGAGCCGGGTGGCGGGCCTCGACTCCATGCTCACCCGGCCGGTGGACCTCGACGGGCTGGAGGGGTCGGCCCGGGTGGTGGTGCCCGTGGACACCACGGGGTACGGCGACCTGAGCATCAACCCGCTGGAGGTGGAGGCCACGGTGCGCATCGAGCCGGCGGTGGACCGGGTCCTCCCCCCGACCCTGGTGGAGATCGAGGGCCCCGCCGCCGCCGGGCTCACCGTGGTGCCCGAGTCGCTGGTGGTCACGGTCCGGGGCCCGGCCCGCCGGGCCGCCGACGCCGACCTGTCCGGGCTCCGCCTCATGGTGTCCGACGAGGACGTCCTGGACATCGGCCCCGGCGAGGAGCGGCGCGTGCCGGTGCGGGTGGGGGGCGTGGACGACCCCTACCTCCGGGTGCTCACCGCCAACGACTCGGTCACGGTGCGCCGCCCGCCCCCCGACGCCTCCTCCGGGGGCCCGGGAGGTGGAGGGTGACGGGACCCGTGATGCTGGGCATCGAGACCAGTTGCGACGAGACGTCGGTGGCGGTCCTGGACGGCGATCACCGCATCTTGGGCCACGTCATCCTCTCCCAGGACGTCCACGAAGTGTACGGCGGCGTGGTGCCGGAGCTGGCGGCCCGCCAGCATCTGGTCCACCTCGATCGGGTGGTGGACCGGGCCCTGGACGAGGCCGGCCTGGATCTGGGGCGCGTGGACGCGCTGGCCGCCACCGCCGGCCCCGGTCTCGTGGGCGCCCTCCTGGTGGGGCTGGGCTGGGCCCGGGCGGCGGCCGTGGCCCTGGATCGCCCCCTGGTGCCGGTCCACCACATGGAGGCCCACCTCTTCGCCCCCTCCCTGGAAGACCCCGAGGCCCAGCCGCCCTTCGTGGCGCTCCTGGTTTCGGGGGGGCACACGCTGCTCCTCCACGTTCCCGAGTGGGGACGCTACGTCCTCCTGGGGGAGACCCGGGACGACGCCGCCGGCGAGGCCTTCGACAAGGTGGCGAAGCTCCTGGGATTGCCCTACCCCGGGGGACGGCCCCTCTCCGAACTCGCCGCCGCCGGCGACCCCGGGGCCTTCGTCTTTCCCCGACCCATGATCCGGGGCAATCAGACGCCCGACGACGACGGGTGGTACGACATGTCGTTCAGCGGCCTCAAGACGGCGGTGCTCCAGACCGTGGAGGGGCTCCGAGCCGAGGGTGCCCTCGACGCCCGGCGGGCCGACGTGGCCGCCTCGTTCCAGGACGCCGTGGTGGACGTCCTGGTGACCAAGACCCTCCGGGCCGTGGACGACACGGGTTGCCGCCGCGTGCTGCTGGGCGGGGGCGTCTCGGCCAACCGCCGCCTGCGGGAGACCATGGCCGCGCGCCTGGGAGCCGGGGGCCGCCTCTTCCACTCCTCGCCCCGCCTGGCCATGGACAACGGGGCCATGGTGGCCCGCGCCGGCCGGTTCCGCCTCGACCGGGGCGACGTGGCCGGCCCCGACCTCACCGCTCGCCCCGACCTGCCGTTTCCCGGCCTCGCCCGCCGAGCCGGCTGATCCTCGCCAAGGGAGCCCTGCGCCGTGTACCCCAACCTCTTCACCCTTCCCGACTGGATCCCCTTCCTGGGGGGCCAGGTCATCACGTCGTTCGGCCTCATGATGTTCCTCGCCTTCGTCACGGCGGGGCTCATCGCCCGGGCCGAGATGAGCCGGCTGGGCCTCGACGAGGAGAAGGCGTGGGACCTCCTGTTCATGGCGGTGGTGGGGGGCATCATCGGGGCGAAGCTCTACTACGTCTTCCTGAACTTCGACCGCCTCCAGGCCCAGGGCATCTCGTACGTCTTCAACCGCGGGGGCATGGTCTGGTACGGCGGCTTCATCCTGGCCGCCATCCTGGTGGCGTGGGAGGCGAAACGCTCCAAGCTCCACGTGCCCACCATCGCCGACGTGGCGGCCCCGTCCCTCGCCCTGGCCTACGCCGTGGGGCGCATCGGCTGCTTCCTGGTGGGCGACGACTACGGCCGGCCCACCGGTTCGTGGGTAGGCATCGCCTTCCCCAACGGCGCGCCCCCGTCCACGGTGGAAGAGTTGCGGAGATTCGGCATCGAGCCCGACCCGGCCCTCATCGAGACGTACGGCAACGTACTCCCGGTGCACCCGACCCAGCTCTACGAGGTGGCCATGTCGACCCTGATCTTCTTCGTGCTCTGGCGCATGCGGAAGACGCCCCGGGCGGCGGGGTGGCTGTTCATGGCCTGGCTCGCCATGGCCGGGGTGGAGCGGTTCATCGTGGAGATCTTCCGGGCCAAGGACGACCGCTTCTTCGGCGCCCTGACCCTGGCCCAGATCATCTCCATGGGACTCCTTGCCGCCGGGATCGTGGGCATGGTGCGCCTGGGCAAGCAGCCTCCCGCCAAGATGCCCGCCACGGCCCGCTGAGGACCCCCTCGTGATCACCCTCGTCCATGCGTCCGACATCCACTTCGGCGAGCCGTTCAAGCCGGCCGCCGCCGAGGCGTTCGTGGAGGCGGCCCATCGCATCGCCCCCGACGCCGTGGTGGTGTCCGGGGACTTCACCCAGCGGGCGAAGGTCCAGGAGTTCCAGGATGCGGCGGCGTTCCTGAAGCGCCTGCCCCCGGTGCCCACGGTGGTGACGCCCGGCAACCACGACGTGCCCGTCTACCGGGTGTTCGAGCGGCTCCTGGCGCCCCACCGCAACTACCGGGAGTACATCACCGACGAGCTCGACTCGGTGACCCGGATCGCCGGCGCCACCATCGTGTCGCTCGATTCCACGGCGCCGTGGACCGCCATCGTCAACGGACGGATCCGGCCCCACCAGGTGGAGTTCGCCCGGCAGGCCTTCGCCGCGGCTCCCGACGGCGATATCCGCATCGTGGTGGCCCACCACCACTTCGCCCCGGCCCCCGACTACGAGGGCGACAAGTCCATGCCCCGGGCTCGGGAGGTGCTGGAGGCCCTCACCGCCATGGGGGTGGAACTCATCCTGGGGGGGCACCTCCACCGGGCCTACATCGGCAACTCCCTGGACGTGCACCCTGGAGCGGACCGGTCCCAGGGCGTGGTCATCGTCCAGAGCGGAACCACCACCTCGGGCCGAGGCCGGGCCCGGGAGCGGGAGAAGAACTCGTTCAACGTGATCCGCATCGGGGACCGGGCCCTGGAGATCACCCACCACATGCTGTTCGACGAAACGGGGCGCTTCGAGCCGTTCAGCGTCCACGCCTTCCCTCGCCGGAACGAGGCGTGGTTCCACGAGGGGGTGATCCGGCTTCCCCTGGGCCCCCGGGAACGGACCGGGGCATGAACGAACCCGCCTGGATTCCCACGCCCCCGGGTCCCCGGGAGACCTCGGCCGCCGCCGGGGCGGCGTTGATGGTGGGGCTCGGCACGGCGGCCGTCACCTTCTGGTTGGTGCGCACCTTCCTCGCCAGGGAGCCCGTGGATCTCCGGCCGAAGCGGCTCCCCCTCGGGCAGGAGGAGCAGGGGAGGCTCCCTTGAGCCCGGGCCGGATCGTGGCCGTGGCCGTGGCGCTCCTGGCGTGGGGAGCCCTCGGGGCCGCGCCGGCGGCCGCCCAGACCGACCGCCCCGAGCTCCTGGACGTGCAGTTCCAGGGCAACGAGGCGTTCCCCGACGAGCTGCTCCGCCGGGCCATCGTCAACCGGAAGACCGACTGCCGTCTGCCGGGGTGGATCTGCGCCGTGGGCATCGACGTGCGGCGGCGCAGCTACCTCCGTCCCCGGGAGGTGGCCCGGGACGCCCTCCGCCTCCAGATCTACTACCTGGAGCGGGGCTACCGGGAGGCCCAGGTCGACACCTCGGTGGTGCGCACCGACGACGGCGCGGTGCTGGGCTTCACCATCGTCGAAGGCCGGCCCGTGACCGTGGATTCGGTGGAGGTCTTCAGCTTCGACGAGATTCCCGATTCGTCGTTCCTCGGCGACCTCCCCCTCCAGGTGGGCGACCCTCTGAGCGTGCTGCTCCTGGAGGCCACCCGCGACACCCTCGAGGCCCGCTTCCAGAACAACGGCTTCGCCTACGCCGACGTCCTGGTGAACTACGACGTGCCCCGGGACAGCAGCTACACGGCCCAGGTCATGTTCGACGTGGCCACGGGCCCCCGGGCCCGCTTCGGGGCCATCGGCATTTCGGGCAACCGGGAGCTCGACACCGTGGCGGTGCGGCGCATGCTGCCCTTCCGCCAGGGGCAGCTCTACCGGGAGAACCAGATCGCCGAGGGCCAGCGCAACCTGTACGGCCTGGAACTCATCCAGAGCGCCACGGTCCGACCCCTGAAGGTCACGGGGGGATCGGACCTCTCCATGGTGAGCGCCGCCGACACGCTCGTTCCCGTGCAGGTGGCGGTGTCGGAGGGGCAGGTGCACCGGGTGCGGGGGGGCTTCGGATGGAATGAAGCCGAGTGTCTCACCGCCGAGGCCCGCTGGGCGAGCCGCAACTTCTTCGGAGGCGGGCGGCGGCTCACGGCCCGGGGCCGGATCTCCAACATCCTGGCCGAGGGATTGGCGGAAACGGCGTGCCGGGCCGTGGGCGACGGCGAGTTCGCCCGCCTGAACTGGCAGCTCGGCCTCGAACTCTTCCAGCCGTTCGCCTTCTCGTCGCGGAATTCGTTCTCGGCCAGCGCCTTCGTGGAGCGGCAGAGTGTGGACCCGGTTTTCGTGCGCCGGGCCGTGGGCCTCGACCTCGCGTTTTCCCGCAACCTGGGGCGGGGTCTGGTGGGCACGGTGGGCTTCCGGCCCGCCCTCACCGACCTGGACGCCGCCGACCTCTTCTTCTGTGCCTCCTTCGCGGCGTGTCTCCCCACCGACGTGGAGCTGTTCGACGGGGCGAACTGGCTCTCCCCCCTGGCCCTCAACTTCACCCAGGACCGCCGCAACAGCCTCCTGAACCCTTCCGACGGCTACGCGTGGGTGCTGGACCTGGAGCAGGCCCGGACCTGGACCGGGTCGGACTTCGAGTACAATCGACTCCTGGCCGAGGCATCCACCTACGGGAGCGTCGGGACGGTGGTCCTGGCGGGCCGGCTCCAGGGCGGATGGGTGGGGCGGGGGCGGTTCGCCGACGTGGAAGACGGTCGGCTGCGGGTGGTGCACCCCCAGAAGCGCTTCTACTCCGGGGGTGCCAACTCGGTGCGGGGATTCGCCGAGAACCGTCTCGGACCCCGGGTCCTCACGGCCGAGGTGGCGAGCCTCCTGGGGTACGCCGCGCCTCAGGACGCCGGGCCTGTGTGCAGTCCCGAGAGCATCCTGGACCGCACCTGCGATCCCGGCGGTCTGCCCGACGGCGACTTCGTGTCCCAGCCGGTGGGGGGGAGCGTGCTCCTGGAGGCCAACGCCGAGATGCGGTTCCCCCTGTTCAGCTCGGTGCTCCAGGGAGTGGGCTTCGTGGATGTGGGCCAGGTCTGGGGGGACCGGAGCGACGTGCACCTGGCCGACCTCGAGGCGACGCCGGGGCTGGGCGTTCGGTACCTGAGCCCCATCGGACCGGTGCGGGTCGACGTGGCCTACCGGTTCCGTGGCGGAGAGGTCCTGCCGGTGGCCACCCAGGGTCTGTCTCCCTGCGACCCCGAGGCCTCGAGCTGCCTCGTGGTGGATTGGGCCGGCGGCGATTCCCGGGAACTCCCGTGGATCGACAACAACGAGGTGGCCTTCCTGGCCCAGGGGGCCGAGGTGGGCGGCGATGGCGGCCGCTGGTCCTGGTCCCGACTGCAGATCCACATCTCCATCGGTCAGGCGTTCTGATGGACGCCCCCGAACCCACGGGCATCCGGGACGGTCCCGGCCCCGATCCCTCGCCGGAGGGCGCCGACCCCTCGCCCCGGAAGGGGCTGCGCCTCAAGGCGCGGTGGCGGCTGGCCCGGGCCACGGTGCGCACGCTCCTCTGGGTCGTCCTGGGGCTCGCCCTCCTCCTGGTGGCGCTGGTGCGCACCGCCGTGGGACACCGGGTCGTCCTGGCGTGGGGGCTGGACCAGCTTCGCGGACGGGTCGCCGGGTCGGTGGAGGTCGACGAGATCCGGTCCGCCGATCTCCTGGACGGGGCCCGCCTGGTGGGGGTGCGCCTGACCACCCCCGAAGGCGACCCCTTCGTGGAGGCCGATTCGGTGGAGGTCACCTATTCCATCCGGGGACTCCTCACCGGCGCCCTGGCGTTCCAGGACGTCCACCTCTGGAACCCCCGGGTGGTGCTGGAGCGGGACTCGGCGGGCACCGACACCTTCGATCGCTGGTTGCGGGGGGACCGGGCTCCGGACCCGGGCGGCGGCGGGGGCGGACCCTCGGTGCTCCTGGAGGACGTCCGCATCGAAGGCGGCACCTTTTCGCTGCGCATGGCGGGCGACCTGGAGCCTGGAGGCGTCTTCCGCACCGAACCCGGCCCCCTGGGCGACCCGCGCCGGGCCATGGACTTCCGGAGCCTCGACGGATGGGTGCCCCGGATCGAGCTCTCTCCCGCCATCGGCGTCGAGGTGGAGGTCGCCCGGGCGTCGGGGGAGTTGGACCTCCTGGCGCGGCGTTTCGCCCTGGCCGAGCTCCAGGTCCGGGTCTCGGTGAAGGACGGTGTCGTGGCCGCAGACGTGGGGCGGATCGTGGGACCGGGCATCGCCGGGTCGGGACTCGTGGACGTGGCTCCCGCCGAAGGGGGGGAGGGGACCGTCACCGACATCGACGCCACCTTCGACGAGGCCGATCTCCGGGAGTGGGACTGGGTGGTGGACGGGGTGCCGCCCGTGGTGGGGTCGCTGGCCCTCCGGGGGCGACTGGGGCCCGGCGAGCAACGGTGGACGGCCTACGACGTGGACGGGCGTTGGGCGGGCGGACGGGTGCAGGGTCGGGGCACCGCGATCCTGGACGGGCGCACCGCCTTCGACGACGTGGATCTCCGGGTGGCCTCCCTCCCCCTGGACGCCCTGGACCCGTACCTGCCCCGGGATCCCGGCGTGGACGGGGCCGTGTCGGGCCGGGTCGCCCTCTCCGGGCCGGTGGATCGACTCCAGCTCTCGGGCGAGCTCACCCTGGACGGTGCCGTGGACACGCCGGTGGGGGCAGCCTTCGAGGGAGGGGTGCGCCGGACGGCCGGGGGCCGTGTGGGATTCCAGGCGTTCCGTCTCGTTCTGGATCCCCTGGACTGGACCGTGGTGGGTCGGGTCGTGCCCGCGGTGAAGCTCACGGGGCCCGGACGGCTCGAGGTCGAGGCCACGGGGAGTCTGGCCGACGGACTGGCGGTCCAGGCCGATCTCGGCCACGCCCCCCCGGGGACCGCCGCCAGCCACGTTCTCCTTCAGGGCAACGTCTACGCCGCCGGCGACGATCGCATCCGGGTGGACGTCCAGGGCGATCTGGCGCCCCTCTCCCTGGACGCCCTGGCTCGGGACTACGGCGAGCTTCCCCTCCGCGGCACCCTCACGGGCCCGGCCCGGGCCCGGGGCGTACTCCGGGATCTGGAAGTGCGGGCCAACCTCCTCACCCCCGAAGGAGACGTGGACCTCACGGGCCGCTTCGACCTCCGCGAGCCCGGAGAGCGCTACGAGGTGGACGCCCGGGTCACCGACTTCCTGGCCTCGGCCCTGGCGCCCGCCCTCCCCGCGCCCACCCGGGTCACGGGACGGGTGCAGCTCGCGGGGCGGGGCGTGGACCTGGCCACCCTGGAGGCGTCGGGCCTCGTGGACATCGAGAGGGCCGACGTCCGGGGCGTGCGGGTGGACTCGGCCCGGGCCGTGGCCCGCATCGCCGACGGGGTGGTGGTGCTGGACACCATCACGGCGGCGGTGGCGGGCCTCGACTTCGACGGTGAGGGCACCCTGGCCGCCGATTCCATGCGCCCCGCCGGTCGGGTTCGCCTGGCGTTCCAGGGCGACGACCTCACGGGCATCCGGGCCGTCTTCCGGGGAGACACGGTCCTCACCGCCGACGACCTCACCCCCCTCGACCGGGACGTCCTGGTGCTCCGGGGCGTCGACCCCGACACCCTGCCCCTGGCGGCGGACGTGGCCGCCGACGGGACCCTCCGGGGCGAGTTCGTCCTCGACGGCTCCATCGCCGCGTTCAGCGCCTCGGGATGGGTGGAGGGGGAGGGACTGCGCTACGGCCGGGCGTCGGCCCGGGGCGGGCGCCTGGACCTGGAAGCCCGGGACCTCCCCGGCCTGGCCGGGGCCCTCCACGCCGACCTCGTCCTGGACTCGGCGGTGGTGGCCGACCGGGAGTTCACCACCGGATCCGTGTCTCTGGACTTCACCCGCCCCCAGGGCCGGGCCGTGGTGTCCCTGGCCCGGGACTCCACCGAGGACTACCGCCTCACGGGACGTTTCGAGCTCGATTCCCTGGGGGGCACGGTGGACCTGGAAGAGGCCACCATGCGCATCGACTCCCTGCGCTACCGGACGGCCCACGCCAGCCGCATCACCTGGACCGATTCGGTCTTCGCCGTGGATTCCCTCCGCCTGGTGGGGAGCGGCGCCGAACCCGTGGGGATCCGGGCCGCCGGGGTGCTCCCGCGACGGGGTGCGGCGGACTTCGACCTGGAGGTGCAGAACCTCGACCTTCGGCGCCTGGTGCGGGTGGCCCAGCGGGAGGACCTGGAGTGGTCGGGACACATCGACTTCACCGGGAGTGTGCGGGGCACGGCGGCCCACCCCACCCTCTCCGGCGAGATCGCCACCCGGGACCTGGTGGCCCGCAACCTGACCCTGGAGCGCCTCGACGGCACGGTGTCGTACGCCGACGGCGAGATCGACATGGGACTCGACGCCTGGGCCCGGGGACTCCGGGTGCTCCGGGTCGAGGGGACGTGGCCCTACGCGTTCGCCCTGGACGGCTCCACCCGGGACGTGTCCGACCGGAGCGTGGACCTGGCGGTCCGGGCCGACTCCCTCCCCGCCGGGTTGGTGCTCTCGCTCCTGGAGGACCTGGAAAACACCCAGGGCACCATCTCGGGCACCCTGGACGTGGCCGGCACGCCGGCGGCCCTGGAGCCTCGGGGGCTCCTCCGCCTGGACGGCGGGGCGTGGACGGTGGGCGCTCTCGGAGTGAGGCAGGAGCAGGTGCAGGCCACGTTCGACGTCCAGGCCGACCGCATCGTCCAGGTGGAGGCCTCGGGCCGATCCGGGGGGTCGGTGAACGTCACGGGGACGGTGACCCTGGACTCCCTGGCCAGCCCCGCGCTGGACCTGGACATCGCCCTCCAGTCGTTCAACGCCGTGGACCGGCGCGACATCGCCGGGGCGGTCAGCGGCGACCTCCAGCTCCAGGGCCGCTACGGGCAGCCCCGGGTTCTGGGCTCACTGCAGGTGGAGCGGGGCGACCTCTTCCTGGACGAGTTCGCCCGCAACGTGGGCGTGGTGGACCTCACCGACCCCCGCTTCTTCACCTTCATCGGCGAGGATCTGCTGGCCAGCCGCCCCCTCCTGGCCGAGACCCGCAATCCCTTCATGGACAACCTGCTGGTGGCCATCGACCTGGGAGTGCAGCGCAACACCTGGCTCCGGTCGGACCAGTTGGACGTGGAGATGCGGGGCGACCTCATCGTCACCTACGACCGACCCAACCGGGACGTGGTCATGGTGGGCGAACTCCAGGCCGTGCGGGGCCAGTACCAGTTCCTGGGGCAGAACTTCGAGGTGCAGGGGGGGACGGTGGAGTTCGTGGGGATTCCCGGAATCAATCCCGACCTGGACATCCAGGCCCTGGCCCGGGTGCGGCGGCGGCAGGGGGCCGAGCCCCTGGAGATCACCGCCCAGGTGGGGGGGACCCTCATCGAACCCCGGGTGGAGTTCACCACCCCCGACGCCGCCGTGTCCCAGTCCGACATCCTGAGTTACATCGCCGTGGGACAGCCGGCGTCGTCCATCACCAGCGACGTGGGAGCCGCCGCCGGAGGCTTCGTGGGGGGCTTCGTGGGGGGGACCCTCACCTCGTCCCTCTCCACCCTGGCCCAGGGCTCGGGCTGGATCGACTTCGTCTCCATCTCCCAGGCCTTCGACGCCTCGGCGGTGGGGGTGGGCGCCCAGGGACTGGGCCAGTCGTTTTCGGGCACCCAGATCGAAGTGGGCACGTACCTCGGGCGAGACTACTTCGCGGCGTTCTCGTTCCGACCTCTGGCCGGGACGGGCTCGGCCGGCACCGGGGCGGTGTTCGGCGGCGCCCGCATCGAGTGGCAGGCCAGCGCCCAGTACCTCCTGGAGATCTTCGCCGAGGACCGCTTCTTCCGCACCGGCAGCTTCGGCTTCCGGGCCGCCGACATCGAGAGCCGTCTCATCTTCGGGTTCTCCCTTTTCAGGGAATGGGGGTATTGAGGGTGAACCCCCTGATTTCACCGCGACGGGAAGGCGGGCGATGCAGACGTTGAAGGTGTTCGGTCTCATGACCGTGTTGACCCTCCTCCTGGTGGGGGGAGGGGCGTACTTCGGAGGCTCGGGAGGCGCCGTGACCATGTTCGTCATCGCCGCGGTGATGAACGTGGGCTCCTTCTGGTTCAGCGACCGTGTGGTGTTGCGCATGTACCGGGCCCAGGTGGTGGGTCCCGACGACGCCCCGCAACTGTATGCCATGGTGCAGCGCCTGGCGGAGCGGGCCGGGCTTCCCACGCCCACGGTGGCCGTATCGCCCCAGGATCAGCCCAACGCGTTCGCCACGGGGCGGAGCCCCGAGCGGGGTGTGGTGTGCTTCACCCGGGGCATCCTCCAGGCCCTTCCCATGGACGAACTCGAAGGTGTGACGGCCCACGAACTGGCCCACATCAAGCACCGGCACATGCTGGTGGGTACGGTGGCCGCCACCATGGCCGGCGCCCTCCTGATGCTGCAGAGGCTGGCCGTGTTCGGGGCGTTGTTCGGGGGCGGCCGGGGCGGCGACCGCAACAACCCCCTGGGGGGGCTCGTCATGCTCGTCGTGGCGCCCCTCGCCGCGGGTCTGATCCAGATGGCCATCAGCCGCCAGAACGAGTTCCAGGCCGACCGCACGGCCGCCGAGATCGTGGGCTCTCCCCGGGGCCTGGCCGGGGCCCTCCAGCGCCTCGACGGGTACGCGAAGCGCATTCCCATGAACGTGAACCCCGCCGCGGCCCAGTTGGCCATCGTGAATCCCCTGTCGGGGCGGCGGGGGGGCGGACTCCTCTCCCTTCTGTCCACCCACCCGCCCATGGAGGAGCGGATCCGTCGCCTCATGGCCCTGGAAGGCCGCTGAGCGACGGGCGCCGACCGATCAGTCGAGGCTCTGCACCAGCACGGGCCGATGCCCGTGGGTGGCCACTCCCCGGGTCACGCTTCCCAGGAGGGCTCGGCTGAGCCCGCTGCGGCCGTGGGTGCCCAGGGCCACGAACCCGGCGTCGATCTCGTCGGCCACCTCGCAGATGGCCCGGGTGGCGGAAGGGTGGGCCATGACCATGGTGTCGGCCCGGATGCGACGGCGGCGGAGGCGCTCGTGGAGCCGGTCCAGGTAGCGCTCGCCCTCCCGCATGGTGCGCTCCCAGTCGCCGGCGAGCTGAAACGGCACGCCGGTGGCCGAATCGTCCGACGGGAGCACGTGGAGGAGCGTCACCCGGACGTCCAGGAGGGGCGCGAGTCGGGCCACCACGGGCACCACCGACTCCGACGCCTCGGACCCGTCCACGGCCACGAGAATCGGACGCCCGGGTTCGGGCCCCGGGGGTCCCCCCTCGCCGTTGCGCCCGGGGACGGCCAGAACCGGCACATCCACGGCCCGCATGAGGGCGTCGGCCGTGCTCCCCAGGAGCATGCGTCCCAGGGGACCGGGGGCCCGGGTGGCCAGGATGACCCCGTCGGCGTCCACGTCCCGGACGTGGGCCGCCAGGCAGGGCGTCACGTCTCCCTCCAGGAGGGACCAGCTCACCGACGACTCCAGGTCCCGGCCGACCTGGAGTCCCATACGCTCCAGATACGCCTCCTCGGCCCCGTCCGGCCCCGGATCCACGGCGGGAGGCAACCCCGTGCCCTCGTGGGGGTAGGCCGACGTCGCCGCGATGGTGGCGCGAACCGGTCGCACCCGAACGAGATGCAACGCGGCGCCCGTGGAGCCGGCGACGTACGCGGCCCACGGCAACGCCCGTTCGGCCCGCGGCGTTCCGTCGAGGGGCACGACGATGGATCGGAGCATTGCGGATCCCGGCCAGAAGTCCGTTTCTGCTCCAACCTACGACTCGGTTCGCGGTTCCGGTGTGGGGGGTTGTCCCCGCTCGGCGTGGGGGCTTACCCCCCGGATCCCGAAGGGCGTTGAGCCCTCACTCGTCTTCGGTTAATCTTCGGTCCATGGATCACGACACCCTCATCGTCCGCGGCGCGCGGGAACACAACCTGCGCAACATCGACGTGCGCCTGCCCCGGGAACGGCTCGTGGTCATCACCGGGTTGTCGGGGTCGGGAAAGAGCTCCCTGGCGTTCGACACCATCTACGCCGAAGGCCAGCGCCGGTACGTGGAGTCGCTGTCGGCGTACGCCCGGCAGTTCCTGGGCCTCATGGAGAAGCCCGACGTCGATGGCATCGAGGGACTGTCGCCCGCCATCTCCATCGAGCAGAAGACGGTGAGCCGCAACCCGCGCTCCACCGTGGGCACCGTCACCGAGGTCTACGACTACCTGCGGCTGCTCTGGGCCCGGGTGGGGGTGCCCCACTGCCCCACGTGCGGGGAACCGGTGCTGCGTCAGTCGGCTACCCAGATGGTCGACCGCCTCCTGGAGCTCGACGACGGCACCCGCATCGAGGTCCTGGCGCCCCTGGTCCGGGGCCGGAAGGGGGAGTTCCGCGAGCTCTTCGAACAGGCCCGGAAGGACGGCTTCGTCCGGGCCCGGGTCGACGGCGAGACCGTGGATCTCGCCGAGCCGCCCACCCTGAACCGATACGAGAATCACGACATCGCCGTGGTGGTGGACCGGTTGACCCTCGACCGGAGCGACCGCTCCCGCCTGGCGGACTCGGTGGAAACGGCGCTCCGCACCGCCGACGGCGTGGTGGAGGTGGTGGAACACGTCCGGCGGCGGGATCCCGTGATCCACGTCTTCAGCGAGCGCTACGCCTGCACCTCGTGCGGCACCTCCCTGGCCGAGCTGGAGCCCCGGCAGTTCTCCTTCAACTCGCCCTACGGCGCCTGCCCCGATTGCGACGGCCTGGGCACGCGGAAGGAAGTGAATCCCCACCTCCTCCTGGGCGACCACTCCCTCTCGATCCTGGAAGGGGTGGTGCTTCCGTGGGGCGTGCCCGGGGGACACCTGGAGCGTTCCGTGCTCCCCGGGCTGTCGGAGGCCTACGAGTTCAAGCTCTCCACGCCGTGGGGCGATCTGGACGACGTGGTCCGGGAGGCGATCCTCGGCGGCAGCGGGGCCATGAAGATCCGCTTCCCCTACCGGTCGGGTTCGGGAAAGATGAAGGGCCACTACGAGGACACCTGGGAAGGGGTGGTGGCCGGCGTCCAGCGGCGATACGCCGAGACCAAATCGTCCAACGTCCGGGACCAGCTCGAGGACTACATGTCCACCCTGACCTGCCCGGCGTGTCACGGCTCGCGCCTCCGGGCCGCGTCCCGGGCCGTCACAGTGAGCGGGCGCTCCCTGGGCGACCTGGTGGATCTCCCCATCGACGAGGCGTTGGGCTTCGTGGACGAGCTGCGCCCCGGGGCCCCCGACCTCCCCGCCGAGATCGCCGGGCCCATCCTGAAGGAGGTCCGGGAACGCCTCGGATTCCTCTCCGACGTGGGGTTGGGCTACCTCGCCCTGGGGCGGTCGGCGGGCACCCTCTCCGGGGGAGAGGCCCAACGGATCCGCCTGGCCACCCAGATCGGGAGCCGCCTCGTGGGGGTGCTCTACATCCTGGACGAACCGTCCATCGGCCTCCACCAGCGGGACAACGAGCGGCTGCTGGGCACCCTCCGGGCGCTGCGGGACCTGGGCAACACCGTCCTGGTGGTGGAGCACGACGAAGACACGATCCGGGCGGCGGACTGGGTGGTGGACCTGGGTCCGGGGGCGGGGCGCCACGGGGGAGAGGTGGTGGCCCAGGGCCCCCTGTCGGCGGTGCTGGAGGCCGAGGGGTCCCTCACCGGGGCCTACCTCCGGGGGGACCGCCGGATTCCCGTCCCCGCCGAGCGCCGCCCCACCGACCCGAAGCGGGTCCTCCGGGTGCGGGACGCCCGGGGCAACAACCTCCGGGGGTTGGACGTGGAGTTCCCCCTGGGGACGTTCACCGCCGTCACCGGGGTGAGTGGGTCGGGAAAGTCCACCCTGGTCAACGAGACCCTCTACACGGCCCTGGCCCGGCACTACTACCGGGCCAAGGCGGCGCCGGCCCCCCACGGCGGGCTGGACGGCCTCGACCTGGTGGACAAGGTCATCGACGTGGATCAGTCGCCCATCGGGCGCACGCCCCGATCCAATCCGGCGACCTACACCGGTCTCTTCACCCCCATCCGGGATCTCTTCTCCACCCTTCCCGAGTCCCAGATGCGCGGGTACGCCCCGGGGCGGTTCTCCTTCAACGTGAAGGGGGGGCGCTGCGAGGCGTGCAGCGGCGACGGACTGGTGAAGATCGAGATGCACTTCCTCCCCGACGTCTACGTGCCCTGCGACGTCTGCAAGGGAAAGCGGTACAACCGGGAGACCCTGGACGTGCGGTACAAGGGCCGCAACATCGCCGAGGTCCTGGACATGACCGTGGAGGAGGCGCTGGAGTTCTTCGACGCCGTGCCCCGGATCCGGGCCAAGCTCCAGACCCTGCACGACGTGGGGCTCGACTACATCCACCTCGGGCAGTCGGCCACCACCCTCTCCGGCGGGGAGGCCCAGCGGGTCAAGCTGGCCACCGAGCTGTCGAAGCGTCAGACCGGCAACACCCTCTACATCCTGGACGAGCCCACCACGGGACTCCATTTCGAAGACGTGAGGGTGCTCCTGGACGTGCTCCACCGTCTGGTGGAACTGGGCAACACCGTGGTGGTCATCGAGCACAATCTGGAAGTGGTGAAGACGGCCGACTGGATCATCGACCTGGGCCCCGAGGGGGGCGCCGCCGGCGGCGCCATCGTCGCCCAGGGGACGCCGGAGGCGGTGGTGTCGTGCGAGGCGTCGTACACCGGTCGCCACCTGGCGCCGCTCCTCGCCACGGTGCCCGGGTGAAGGTGGCGGCCCGGATCGCCGTAGTCGGTGTGCAACGAGGCGGTGAACACGGTCGCGCCGAGTTCCCGATCCCTGTAGTTTCGAGCCACGGGAAACCCCCGGGGCGTCCGTCGCGTACGGGGCGGAACTCGCTCGTGCGCCGAAAGGGCGCGCTGTTTCGTCCCGGCCGGGACGCCGCCGTACCCAGAACAACGGAGTGGTCGATGGTCACCCGAGAGGACCTCGAGAGCTTTCTCATCCGCCTGGACGTGGAGTACCAGGAGCTGGACGAGGGCATGTTCCTCGTCCGCACGCGCAACGGAGGGTATCCGTTGGTGCTCAGCTACGCGCCGCCGCTGCTCCTGCTCCGGATGAAGGTCATGGACCTTCCCGACGGAGCGGGGAACGAAGCCCTGTATCGCACACTACTTGAGTTGAACGCCAGTGACGTGGTCCACGGCGCCTACGGCATCGAGGACGGCGAGCTGATCATCAGTGACACCCTGGAGCTGGAGACCCTGGATTTCGTGGAGATCCAGGCGTCGGTGGAGAGCATCCATCTCGCCGCCTCCGGGCACATGGAACGCATCCGCGATCTCGCGGGCGTGGCCGGGAAGGAGGACTGACGAGATGGGGATCTTTTCCAAGTTTTCGACGCTCCTCAAGTCGAACATCAATGATCTGATTTCCCGGGCCGAGAACCCGGAGAAGATGCTCAATCAGATCATCCTCGACATGCGGGACCAGCTCGCCAAGGCCAAGCGGGAAGTGGCCGCGGCCATCGCCGACGAGCGGAAGCTCCGCAGCCAGCTCGACGAGGAAGTGAAGCAGACCCGGGACTGGGAGCGCCGGGCCATGCTGGCGGTGAAGGAAGGCCGCGACGACCTGGCCAAGCAGGCCCTCATGCGCCAGCAGGAGCACGCCCAACGCGTCCAGATGCTGGAGCAGACCTGGCGGGCCCAGGCCGACGAGACCGAGAAGCTCAAGGGCTCCCTCCGTCAGCTCAACGACAAGATCGAAGAGGCCAAGCGGAAGCGGAATCTGCTCATCGCCAAGCAGAAGCGGGCCCAGGCCCAGAAGCGCATCCACGAGACCATGTCGGGGCTCTCCGACACGTCGGCCTTCGAAGCCTTCAACCGCATGGCCGAGAAGATCGAGGAGTCGGAGCGGAAGAGCCTGGCCGCCGCCGAGGTGGACGAGGCCCTGGGCAGCGACAACCTCGAGACCGAGTTCATGCGCCTGGAATCCGGTGGGGGCGACTCCACCATGGACGACAAGCTCCTGGCCCTGAAGCAGCAGATGGGTCTGCTGCCGGGCTCGGAGAAGCCCAAGGCGCTGGGCACGGGCGACGACGACGAGGGCGCCGAGGCTTCGGCGGCCGCCGACGACGTCCAGGAGGCCGAGGTGGAGGCCGTGGAGGACGGCGACGAGGCCGAGGAAAGCGGCATCGCCGAGGCGGAGCTCCTGGAGCAGTTCAAGGACCTGGAGAACCGCAACGCCGAGGCCTGATCGGTCTCGGTCCCGGTCGTGCGTCGGTGCGGGGCGTCTCTCCTCCGGGGGAGGCGCCCCTTCTTCGTTCGGACCCCGTTGTGGCGGGGGCGCGCCGTGGGTAGGATCGGGGCATGAGCATCGTCTATCTGAACGGCGCCTTCATGGACGCCGCCGAGGCCCGGATCCCGGTGGAGGATCGGGGCTTTCTGTTCGCCGACGGGATCTACGAGGTGACGCCGGCCTATCGCGGCCGGTTCTTCCTCATGGACCGGCACCGGGACCGCCTCCTGAAGGGGCTGTGCGAGCTTCGCATCGACGCCGACACCTCGGGCCTGGCCGGCGTCCACGACCGCCTGCTCCGGGAGAACGGCCTCGCCGACGAGGAGGTGGCCTACGTCTACCTCCAGATCACCCGGGGCGTGGCGCCCCGGACCCATGCCTTCCCCAAGGCTCCCGTGGCCCCCACGGTGTACGCCTTCGCCCGGCCGTACCGCCGTCCCGACCGGGAGGTCTGGGACCGGGGCTTCGAGGCCGTGATGGTGCCCGACCGGCGGTGGGCCCGGGTGGACATCAAGACCATCGCCCTCCTCCCCAACGTCCTGGCCCAGCAGGCCGCGGTCGACGCCGGGGTCGCCGACGCCCTTCTCGTGCGCGACGGCATCGCCCTGGAGGGGGCCCACAACAACTTCTTCGCCGTGTTCGGCGAGACCGTGGTCACCCATCCGAAGAGCAACGTGATCCTCCACGGCATCACCCGGGGGTACGTGGTGGACATGGCCCGGGACCTGGGGCTGGAGGTCCAGGAGCGGCCCATCCAGGTGGAGGAACTGGCTCGGGCCGACGAGGCGTTCTTCACCGGCACCACCACCGAGGTGCGGCCCACCGTTCGCATCGACGGGCGGCCCGTGGGGAAGGGGGGGGTGGGACCCGTGACCCGGCGCCTGTTCGAGGCCTTCCTGGAGCGGGTGGAGCGCCACGCGGCAGGTGGCTGACGCGGTGGTCCCGAGGGGCCGGGCCGGCCTGGCTCTGGCCCTGGCTGTGGTGGCGGGATGCGCTCCGGCCCTGGAGTCCCGTGACTTCGCCCGAGGCGCCGTCCGGTTGGACCTCTCGGCCGGGGCGCTTCCGGCCCCGGTGACCCTCACCTTCCTGGGCGTGGGGGGGTGGCTCATCGAGACGCCCCGCACCCGGGTCCTCACGGCGCCCCTCTTCTCCAACCCCTCGTTGTGGCGCGCCGGGTTCGCCACCATCGACGCCGACACCGCGGCCATCGCCGAAGGGCTCGCCCGGTTCGGTGCCCCCGACGTGTCCGACGTCACGGCCATCCTGTCGGGCCACGCCCACTACGACCACCTCATGGATGTGCCCTGGATCGCCGGCCGGCTGGCCCGGGACGCCCGCATCGTGGTCAACACCACCGGCGCCCGCACCCTGGCGCCGATCCTGGCGCGATGGGACATCGACCCCTCCCGGGTGGACGACGTCTCCGACGCCGCCGCCGACGTGAACGGAGGAGGGCGGTGGATCTCCCTGGGGCCGGACCTTCGCCTGCTGCCCCTGCGATCGGATCACGCCCCCCATTTCGCCGGGATGACCCTCTACGACGGCGAACGACGGGAGGACATGCCCGTGCCCCCGGTGGCGGCCGACGAATGGCTCGAGGGGCAGACCCTGGCGTTTCTCCTGGAGGTGCTGGACGGAAGGGGGGGCGTGGCCCTCCGGATCTACGTCCAGGACGCCGTGGCCCGGGAACCGTGGGGCTTCGTTCCCGCGGGGACCGACTCCGTCGACGTGGCGATCCTGGTGCCCGCAACCTACGCCGAGGTGGATTGGCACCCCGAGGCCGTGCTGGAGAACACCCGGGCCCGCCATGTGCTGCTGGGGCATTGGGAGAACTTCTTCGTGGCGCCCTCCCCCGATCCCGCGCCCGTGCCCTTCACCCTGCTTCCCGATTTCGTGGCTCGCCTGCGTCGTGCCCTGGGGGGAGACGACGGGCGCTGGACGCTTCCGCTTCCCGGCACCCGGGTGGAGATCCGCTGAGGGAGCCGGACCGTTCGGGCATAATCAAATGTTTATCAGGTGTTGCGCACGGGTCGCGACCGTGGAAGAATGAGGGAGAGGTTCCCACGTTTCCGACCCTCAACGGGTAGTCCCATGCGTGCGCACGTTCGCCGATTTCCGGTGCTGGTCCTGGCCCTGTTCGCCTTCGCTGCGTGCGAGGACGATCCCGATCCGTCCGGCCCGGACATCGGGCTCCCCACGAGTCTGAGCCCGGTGTCGGTGTCCACCGCCAAGAACACGGCGGTGGAGGCCACCATCGCGGTGAGCTCCATCGAGGATCGGACCCTCTCCTACGCCATCCTCACCGGCCCCTCCAACGGCACGGTGGACATCACGGAGTTGAGCACGGGCGTGCGGGTGCGATACACCCCCACGACGGGCTTCTCCGGGCAGGATCAGGTCACCTTCCGGGTGGACGACGGGGTGTCGACGGTGGACGGCGAGGTGAACATCACCGTCACCAACGCGCCCCCCACGGCCTCCACCGTGACGCTGCGGCGGCCGGCGACCCAACCGGTGACCTTCGAGGTCTCGGGCACCGACCCCGATGGGGATGCCCTGACCTTCGAGGTGGTGGACGGTCCCGACGGCGGGACCCTCTCGGGCTTCAGCGCCGCCGGGCCCGCCGCGTCACCCCAGGCCCAGTCGCCGGCCACCACGACGGTGCAGGTGACCTACACGCCGGACCAGGGCTTCCTGGACGACGAGACCTTCACCTACCGGTCCACCGACGGCACCGACGCATCGTCGCCCGCCACCGTGTCCCTCACGGCCAACCGGCTCCCCGAGGTCATGGTGGAGGACGGGCTTCCCACTCAGGTGCGGCGGAACCAGGCGACCTTGATCCACATCACGGTGGTCGACGCCGACAACGACGACGTGACGGCCACGGTGGGCACGAGCCCCGCCCAGGGTTCGCTGGGTGATCTCCAGCCCACCCAGGACGGCTACGACGTGCTCTACACGCCCAACCCGGGCTTCGCGGGAGACGACGCCTTCACCCTGGTGCTGGACGACGGGCTCGACGTGGTGTCGTTCGAGGTGACCATCACCGTGGTCAACCAGGCGCCGGTGGCGTTCAACGCCTCCCAGGTGGGCTTCGTGGCCACCGACGTGGTCCTGACCCTCACCGGAGCCGACGCCGACGGCGACCCCCTGACCTTCGAGATCGTGACGGCGCCCACCGTGGGGACGCTGGGAGCCGTGAGCTCCACCGGCCCCAACACGGCCCAGGTGACCTACTCTCCCGGCGCCGCCGGCGAGGGTCCCCAGACCTTCACGTTCCGGGTGACCGACGGACTGGCCTTCAGCGCCCCGGCCACCTTCACGGTCCAGCTCCAGACCGAGGCGCCCATCGCCCAGGCCACCAACGTCACCACCGTGGAGGACATGGCGTTGGACATCACCCTCACGGGCATCGACCAGCAGGGTGACCCCCTGACCTTCGCCGTGGCCACGGCGCCGTCCCACGGGACGTTGGGGGCCATCACCAACCTCGGCCCGTTCACGGCCCGGGTGACCTACACCCCCGACGTGAACTACAGCGGGTTCGACCTCTTCACCTTCACCGTGAGCGACGGGACGCTGGTGTCCACCGCGGCCACGGTGGGGATCAACATCACGCCCGATCCCGACGATCCGCCCATCGTGGTGGCGTCGCCGGTGGAGAACTTCACGACCCACACCAACGTGCCGATCCAGGTGGCGGCGGCCCGGTCGGTGACGCCGGCTCTCTTCGTCACCGGAGACCTGGTCTCCAACTTCATCGACCTCGACCTGGACGGCCTCACGGCCTCCCTGGTGCCCGGATCGGTGACGGCGGGCGCGACGGTGACGGTCAACGCCGACGGCACCTTCGTCTACACGCCCCCGGCGGGACGGACGGCCGACGACACCTTCGACTACACGGTGACCGACGGCATCACGCCGGTGACCCGGACCGTGACCATCTCGTTCACCACGCCGGTCTGGTTCGTGGACGACACCTTCGGCGGCACGCCCGACGGGACCCCCGGCGCGCCCTTCACGAGTCTGGCCGCGGCGGCGGGGGCCTCCGCCCCCGGCGACGTCGTGTTCGTCTACCCGGGCAACACCGGGGTGACGCCCCTCCCGGGTGGGTTCGCCTTCCAGGCGGGCCAGCAACTGGTGGGTGAGCCCGCGGGCCTCACCACCGTCGAGGGCACCATCGTGCCCGCCTCGGCGGCGTCCCGACCCGTCCTGACCAACGGGGCGGGCGCCGGCGTGACCCTGGCCGACGGAGCGGTGCTCCGGGGCATGGACATCTCGAGCCCCACGGGCGCGGGAATCCTGGCCACGACCGTCACCGGGGCCACCGTGAACGCCGTCACCGTGTCGGGTGCCGGCGGACCGGGCATCGACCTCGACGCTCCGGCGGGGACGTGGACCTTCACCAGCGTGGTGGTGACCGGCGCCACCGGCGCCGCCGTGGACGTGGACGGCGGATCCGCCACCATCACCTCCGACGCCGCCATCACCAACACCGCCGGCCGCTCGGTGGAGATCTCGGGCGTGACCGGGGGCAGCATCACCCACTCGGGCACCATCGCCGACACCGGCGCCGGGATCCAGGTGGACAACAACACCGGCGGGACGTTCACCTTCTCCAGCGTGTCGAAGGTGATCAACACCGGCGTCAATCCGGGCGTGGTGCTCCTCAACAACACCGGGGCCACCGTGGCCTTCACCGGCGGCGGACTGGACATCGACGTCACCACGGCGGCCGGATTCTCGGCCACCGGGGGCGGCACCGTGACGGTGACCGGCGCCGGAAACGCCGTGACCGCCACCACGGGCACGCCCGTGACCATCACGTCCACCACCATCGGTGGGGCCGGCGTGACCTTCCAGCGGGTGGACGCCGACGGCGCGGCCTCCGGGATCGTGGTCGACGGCACCGGCGCCGGGCCCTTCTCGGTGACGGGTGTCGGGACCACCGACGGATCGGGCGGCACCATCACCAACACCACCGGCGACGGGGCGTCGTTCAACGCGGCCTCCACCGTGTCCCTGGCCAACATGGTCATCGGCGACGGGACGGCGGTGTCGGGACAGGCCCCCGACGCGGTGGTGTCCATCGGAGGCAGCGGCATCGTGGCCACCGACGTCACGGGAAGCCCGGGCCTGGCCCTGGCCAACGTGCTGGTGTCCCGGACCGCCGACCACGGGGTCGACGGGACCCGGGTCACGGGTCTCTCCATCTCCGACTCCGAGATCCTCAACGCCGGAGACGGCGCCGGCGACAACGCCTTGAACTTCGGCGGCTCGGGCGGTCCCGACGGCCTCTTCGGCACCGCCACGGTCTCCAACACCGTCCTGGACGGGCACGTGGGATCGGGACTGGGACTCGAGAACGCCACGGGAACCGTCGGACTGACGGTGAGCGGCGGCGTCATCGGCAACAACCGCACGGGCATCGCCACCGGCGTGGGCCAGGACGGCGTCCGGGTGGTGGCCAACGGGTCCGCCGCGGTCCGGTTGGCGGTCACCGGGGGCACCAACTTCGCGTCGGTGGAGGGCGAGGGGATCTTCGCCTACGGCCTGGCCTCGGCCTCGCTGGACGTGACCACCTCGGGGGCGATTCTCAACAACACGGGGTCCGGAGCCGGCGCCATCGCCGTGTTCGCCGAGGGGAGCGCCTCGGTGCGGGCGGCCGTGTCCGGAGGGACCGTCGACCTGTCGGCGGGTTCGGGGGTGTACTTCTCCCAGGCCGGCGGCGCCACCCTGGACGGATCCGTGGACAACATCACGGTGGGCACCGGGGGGGTGGGGTCGGGAGCGCCGGGCGGGAACGGCGTTTCGTTGATCCACTCCGGCACCGGCACCAGCCGGTTCCAGATCCAGAACAGCACCCTGAACAGCCATGGGGCCGCCGGGATCTTCTCGGTGAACAGCGAGACCGGCGTAGCCGCCGACGTGGACTCCCACCTGATCCTCTCCAACAACGTCGTCGCGGCGCCCGAGACCCCGGGCATCGGGGGCATCCAGGTGCTCACGGACAACGACCACACCCTCTGCTCCCAGATCACGGGCAACACCAGCGCGGGCTCGGGTGGGGCCTTCGGGATCGAGGTGCAGCAGAGCGCCGCGTCGGTGTTCCAGTTCGTGGACGCCGGTGCGCCCACCACCGTCGACGTCTCCCTGGCGGCGGCCAACACCGCCACGGCCAGCGCGGTGGCGGGCACCTTCACCCAGGTGGCCGGGAGCTGCACCGGACCCACGCCGCCCACCGCTCCCTGACCGGGGGCGGATCCACCGAGGAGACGGGGCCCCGGCGCAGGCGCGCCGGGGCCCCGTCGTCGTTCAGCGTGCGTAGAGGCGATAGGGGGCGGCCCGGGCCTGGAAGGCCGCCCGGGCCGGGACCCAGGGGGCCGTGAGGTCGGAGGGGGCGGCCCCGGCCTCGATGCCGACCCGGAGGGCGTCGGTGCCGGCGAGGCGATCGAAGTGGGCCACGTTCCACGCCCACTCCTCTCCGGCCAGGGCGTGGGCCTCCACCAGCGTGGCCACCGCCGCCCGGGTGGGGTCGTAGGCGGTGGGGTCGGTGGCCACGAACCGCACCCCCGAGACCCGTTCCCCCGCCCACTTTCCGTCGGTGGGCGCCTCGGGGGTGAAGGTCACGGCCTCGAAGCGCACGCCGGGGAGGCCGTGGGCCTCGAGGCGAGCGGCCAGGGCCTCCCCGTCGAGCCACGGGGCCCCCACCTGCTGGAAGGGCCTCTCGGTGCCCCGACCCACCGAGAGGTTCGTGCCCTCGAAGAGGCAGGTCCCGGGGTAGTGGAGGGCGCTGGTGACGTCGGGCATGTTGGGCGACGGTGCCACCCACGGAAGCTCGGTGGCGTCGAAGAGCCGGGCCGGATCCCAGCCCGACACGGGCACCACCGTGAGGTCGGCCTCCACGCCGAACTCGCCCCGGTAGAGGCGGGCGAGCTCCCCCGCGGTGAGGCCGTGGCGCATGGGGACGGGGTACAGACCCACGAAGGTGGAGAACGCCGTGTCCAGCACGTTGCCCTGGACGGGGTCCCCGATGGGATTGGGACGATCCAGGACCACGAAGGGCACGCCGGCGACTCCGGCGGCCTCCATGGCCAGGGCCATGGTGTAGACGTACGTGTAGTAGCGGGAGCCCACGTCCTGCATGTCGAAGATCAGCACGTCCAGCGCCGCCAGATCGTCGGGCGACGGGGCGCGCTTCGACCCGGTGTAGAGCGACACCACCGGGAGTCCCGTGGCCGGGTCCACCGAATCCTCGATGTGCTGGCCCTCGCCTTCGGCGGCCCGCAGGCCGTGCTCCGGGGCGAAGAGGGTCACCAACTCCACCTCGGGGTGGTCGTGGAGCCGGTCGATGGTGCTCCGGCCCCGGGCGTCCATTCCCGTGGGATTGGTGATGAGGCCGACCCGACGTCCCCGGACCAGATGAAGGGAGTCGCGGAAGAGCACGTCGACCCCCGGGAGCACGTCGGCCGCGGCGTCCGCGACCCCGTCGGCCGCCGGATCCGGAGGGGGGTCCTGGGCCGATCCGCCGGGGCCTCCGCAGGCCAGGAGAAGGGCCGCGATCGCGAGGCCGCCGGCCCCGATCCGACGGGATTGTGGGGGCTGCTGCGACGCCATACGTTCCCTCGTCATCCGGACGGTGTGCCGGGGCGGACCGCCCGCGCCGGCGGCTGAACTTCGAACCCGTTTCCCCCCACCGTCAAACGCCGAGCCTTCCGCCTCCGGCCCGACCCCACCTCATGCGCCTCCCCTCCCACTCGCCGATCCGCCTCCTCCTCGCCGGAGTCCTGGTCTCGGGAATCGGGGGATGCGCTTCGGCTGCGGCCGACCCCGAGGCCGCGCCGCCGCCTCCCGTCACCGACCTGGCCCCCCGGGAGGCGCCGGCCCCCGCCACCGACCCGGCCCCCGCCGCCGACCCCGCCCCCGTGGAGCGGGCGCCCGTGGAGCCGGCGCCCGAGGCCCCGGCGGTGGAGCTGCCTCCCGACGCGTCGTGGGCCCAGCGCACCCTGGCCGAACTCACCCTGCGTCAGAAGGTGGGGCAGATGATCATGCCCTTCGTGCTGGGGGACTATCAGCCCGAGGGCTCGGAGAGCCACGACCGGATCCTCGACATGATCGAGAACCAGGAAGTGGGGGGACTCGTGGTCTCGGTGGGGGCGCCGGCCGACGTGGCCCTGAAGCTGAACGATTTCCAGCGCCACTCCCGCCTGCCGCTCCTGGTGGGGGCCGACATGGAGACCGGCGCGGGCTTCCGGCTCCGGGGGGCGGTGCACCTGCCGGGCAACATCCCCCTGGGGGGCGCCACCGAATTCCCGCCCCCCATGGCGGTGGGGGCCACGGGCGATGCGACCCTGGCCTACGAGATGGGCCGCATCACCGCCCTGGAGTCCCGGGCCGTGGGGGTCCACGTACCCTTCGCCCCGGTGCTGGACGTCAACTCGAATCCCGACAACCCCATCATCAACACCCGCTCCTTCGGCGAGTCCCCCGGGGAAGTGGCCCGGCTCGGCGGGGCGTTCATCCGGGGGCTGCAGGACCACGGCGCCATCGCCACGGCCAAACACTTCCCGGGGCACGGCGATACCGAGACCGACTCCCATCTCGCGCTCCCGGTGATCCGGTCCGACCGGGCCCGGCTGGACTCGGTGGAACTGGTGCCGTTCCGATCCGCAGTGGACGAGGGGGTCGGCGCCATCATGACGGCCCACATCGCCGTGCCGTCGCTGAACGGCGGGACCGAGCTTCCGTCGACCCTGGCGCCCGGGGTCCTCACCGACCTGCTCCGGAACGAGATGGGCTTCGACGGCCTCCTCTTCACCGACGCCATGGACATGGCCGCCATCGACCGGGAGTTCCCCCGGGGCGAGGCGTCGGTGCGAGCCGTGCTGGCCGGGGCCGACGTGGTGCTCATGCCCCCCAGCGTGCCCGACGCCGTGGACGCCATCGTGGCGGCGGTGGAGAGCGGGCGGATCACCGAGGCCCGCATCGATCGTTCGGTGGCCAAACTCCTGGAGGCCAAGGAACGGCTGGGTCTCGATCGGATCCGCACCGTGCCCCTGGAGCGCATTCCCGACGTGGTGGGGATTCCGGCCCACGAAGCCGTGGCCGAGGAGGTGGCTCGCCGCGCCGTGACCCTCCTTCGCAACGACCGGGATCTGCTGCCCCTCCTGGGCACCCGCACCGCCCGGGTCATGTCGCTGTCGCTCCGGCGCACCTCCGACCTCCAGGCGAGCCGCACCTTCGACGCCGAGCTGCGCAACCGGTATCCCCGCCTCGTCACGGCTACCGTGACCCGGGACACCCGGGACGACGTCTACGAGGAGCTCCTGCGCCAGGCGGCCCGCTCCGAGCTCGTGGTGGTGTCGCTCTACGTGAACTGGAGCTCGGCGTCGGCCGACGAACCGCTCCCCGAAGGCATGACCGAGCTCCTGGACGGCCTCGCCCAGGCCCGGGTGCCCCACGTGGTGATCTCGTTCGGCAATCCGTACCTGCTCCGGGAGATGCCCGACGTCCAGGCCTACATGCTGGCGTGGAGCGGCTCCACCGTGGCCCAGCGCGCCGCCGCCCAGGCCCTCTTCGGCGGCGAACTGGCCGGACGCACGCCCATCGAGATGCGGCCGTGGTTCTCCATCGGCGACGGCCTCTCGCCGGCGCCGGCCGGAGGCGGACGATGAGCTCGTGGCGGCGGCGAGCCGTCGTCCTGGGGTGGGTGGCGGCGACCTTCTCCGCCTGCGCCCGACCCGGGCCCGCCCAGGACGCCCCCCCGGGCACCGCCGGCACGCCGCCCACGGCCGGGGTCGAAGTGGATCCCGCCACGGTGGACATGGACGCCGCCGTCCTGGCTCGTCTCGACTCCACCCTCCTGGCGGCCCTGGCCGATTCCGCCGCGCCCGGGGCCGCCCTGGCCGTGGGGCGCCACGGGCGGCTGGTGCGGCTCCGGGGCTACGGCGCCCTGGACTGGGCCGACCGCACGCCGGTGGGGCCCGACGCCATCTACGATCTGGCCAGCCTCACCAAGGTGGTGGGCACGACCACGGCGGTGATGCTGCTGGTGGACGAGGGTCGCCTGTCTCTCGACGACCGTGTGGTGGAGCACCTGCCGTGGTGGTCCCGGGGCGATCCCCGGAAGGCCCAGGTCACGGTGCGGCAGCTCCTGATCCACCGGGCTGGGCTGCCGGCCTTCCGGCGCTGGTTCTTCGAGCTCGAGGGGCGGGAGGCGTACCGGGAAGCCATCGCCGACGAGGCCCTGGAGAGCGATCCCGGCACGGCCACCGTCTACTCCGACATCGGGGTCATGACCGTGGCCCTCATCGTGGAGGCCCTCACCGGCGAGCCCCTGGACGCCGTCCTCGACGCCGGGGTGTTCGAGCCCCTGGGCATGGCCGACACGGGATTCCTCCCCGACGATTCGCTCCTCCCCCGGATCGCCCCCACCGAACTGGACACCCTCTGGCGGGGGTCCCTGGTGCGGGGGCGGGTCCACGACGAAAACGCCGACGCCTACGGCGGGGTGGCGGGGCACGCGGGCCTCTTCTCCACCGCCGCCGACCTGGCGGTCTTCGCCGACCTCCTCCTCCGGGGCGGGCGGGTGCTGGCGTGTGACGCCGCGGCCCCCGAAGGCCGGCCCTGCCCCCGGAGCCGGCCCGCCCCGGTGGAACTGGTGGACTCCCAGACCGTGGCCCTCTTCACCCGCCGGGCCGGACCCGAGTCGTCCCGGGCCCTGGGGTGGGACACCCCGTCGGGACGGTCGTCGGCCGGCGATCTCTTCTCGGCGCGGTCCTTCGGCCACACGGGCTTCACGGGCACGAGCCTCTGGATGGACCCGGAGCGGGACCTCTTCGTGGTCCTGCTGACGAACCGGGTGAATCCCACCCGGGACAACACCCGCCACGTGCCCCTGCGGCGAGCGATCCATGATCTCGCCGCCCGGGCCGTCACCGACGTTCCGCCCGACCCCCGGGAAGGCGGGAATTGACCGGTCTCGACTGGGGGGTCGTGGCCCTCTACTTCGTGTTCGCCGGCGCCGTGGGCGTGGCGTTGTCGCGCCGGGCGGGCCGCTCCATGACCGAGTTCTTCCTGGGGGGACGATCCCTCCCGTGGTGGCTCGCGGGCACGAGCATGGTGGCCACGACGTTCGCCGCCGACACCCCCCTGGCGGTGGCCGAGATGGTGGCCCGGCACGGCGTGGCCGGCAACTGGCTCTGGTGGAATCTGGTCATGAGCGGAATGCTCACGGTCTTCTTCTACGCCCGCCTGTGGCACCGGGCCGGAGTGGTCACCGACGCCGAGTTCGTGGAGCTTCGCTACGCGGGAAAACCGGCGGCCTTCCTCCGGGGATTCCGGGCCGCGTACCTGGCCCTCCCCATCAATCTGGTCATCATGGGGTGGGTGAACCTGGCCATGGTGGAGATCGTGGGGGTGGCGCTGGAGGTGGACCGGGTGGCGGCGCTCCTGGTCTGCTTCTTCCTGGCTGCGGGCTACAGCGTGCTGAGCGGGCTGTGGGGCGTGGTGGTCACCGACTTCTTCCAGTTCCTCCTGGCGGCGGCGGGGGCGGTGATCCTGGCCGTGGCCGCCGTGGGGGCGGTGGGGGGGATCGAGGGACTCCAGTCCGGCCTCGCCGACGTGTACGGCACCACCGAAGCGGCCACGGCGTTCTTTCCCGCCACCGGCGCGGCGTGGATGCCCCTCATCACCCTGGCGGTCTACCTCGGGGTGAACTGGTGGGCGGCCTGGTATCCCGGGGCCGAACCCGGCGGGGGCGGCTACGTGGCCCAGCGGATCCTGGCGGCTCGCTCCGAGCGGGACGGCCTCCTGGCCACCCTCTGGTTCAACGTGGCCCACTACGCCGTGCGCCCCTGGCCGTGGATCCTGGTGGCGCTGTGCGTGCCGCTCCTCTATCCGGGGCTGGACAATCCCCGGGAGGGGTACGTCCGGACGGTCATGGACCTCCTTCCCCCGGGGGTGACGGGGGTGGTGCTGGCGGGCTTCGCGGCGGCGTACATGTCCACCATCTCCACCCAGCTCAACTGGGGCGCCAGCTACCTGGTCAACGACCTCTACCGACGCTTCGTGGCGCCCGACGCCGACCCGCGCCGGCTGGTCCGGGCCGGGCGGATCGCCACCCTGGTGCTCATGGTGCTGTCGCTGGTGGTGACCAGCTTCATGGGGTCCATCGAGCAGGCGTGGCGGTTCCTCATGGCCCTGGGCGCCGGCACGGGGCTGGTGTTGATCCTGCGCTGGTACTGGTGGCGCATCAACGCCTGGTCCGAGATCGCCGCCATGGTGGCGTCGCTGGTCCTGAGCCTGGCGCTGTGGTTCGGGGCGGGGCTCGACCCCGACGACCCGGTCCAGTGGGCGTGGATCATGCTGGCGACGGTGGCCGGCTCTACCGTGGTGTGGGTGGCGGCGACCTTCCTCACCCCCCCCGAGCCCGAGGCGGCGCTGCGCCGCTTCTACCTGCGGGTCCGCCCCGGGGGGCGGGGATGGACGCCCATCTCGGCCTCCCTGGGGCTCGCCATGGAGCCCGTGGACGGCGGCCGGCTCAACTGGACCAACTGGGTGGCGGGGGTGGTCCTGGTGTATTCGGCTCTGTTCGGCGTGGGGAAGTGGATCTTCGGTGAGCGGCTGCTGGCCTCGGGCCTCCTGATCCTGGCCGTGGTCTGCTTCTGGTGGATCGCCCGCAATCTCCGCCCGTCCCGCCGCTCCATCGAGCTGGAGAACACGCCCGTTCCCTTCCACGGGGAGAGGCCCTCGTGAACGCTCTGGATCTCGCCGTCCTCCTCGCCTATCTCCTGGGGGTCACGGCGTGGGGCGCCTGGCTCGGCCGGGGCCAGACCGGCGGGCGGGACTACTTCCTGGGCAGCCGCAACCTGCCCTGGTGGGCCGTCATGCTCTCGGTGGTGGCCACCGAAACCAGCACCCTCACCTTCCTGTCCATCCCCGGGGTGTCCTACCTGGGCACCCTCACCTTCCTCCAGCTCACCCTGGGGTACCTGGTGGGGCGGGTGGTGGTGGCGGGGGTGCTCCTTCCGGCCTACCACCGGGGCGAACTGGCCACCGCCTACGAACTCCTGGAGTCCCGGTTCGGCACGGGCACCCGGCGGCTCACCTCCACGGTCTTCATGGGCACCCGCCTCCTGGCCGACTCGGTGCGCCTCTTCGCCACGGCCATTCCCCTGGCGTTCCTCACGGGGTGGAGCTATCCGGTGTCGGTGGCGGTCATCGGGGCCCTCACCGTGGTGTACACCTACTTCGGCGGCATCAAGGCCGTGGTCTGGGTCGATGCCGTCCAGATGGTGCTCTACCTGGTGGGGGCCGTGGCCGCCGCGGCGGCGCTCCAGGGCCTGGTGCCCGGCGGGTGGGGCGCCATCGTCGATCAGGCCGCCGCCGCCGGCAAGCTCCAGGTGGTGGATCTCTCGTTCGACCCGGGTACGGCCTACACCCTCTGGGCGGGGATCGTGGGCGGGGCGTTCCTCAGCATGGGGTCCCACGGCGCCGATCAGCTCATCGTCCAGCGCCTCCTGACCTGCCGGGACCTCTCGTCGAGTCGCCGGGCCCTGGTGGGGTCGGGGGTGCTGGTCATGGTGCAGTTCGCCGTCTTCCTCTTCGTGGGACTGGGGCTGTGGGCGTTCTACGGGGGCCGGCCCTTCGACGCCTCCGACGAGATCTTCGCCCGCTTCATCGTGGAGGAACTCCCGGCGGGGCTCACGGGACTCCTGGTGGCCGGCGTTCTGGCCGCCGCCATGTCGTCGCTGTCGTCGTCCATCAACGCCCTGGCGTCGGCCACGGCCTACGACCTGTGGGCGCCTCTGGCCGACGCCCGGGACGACGACGCCCGGATCCTCCGGGTCGGGCGGCTCTTCACCCTGCTGTGGGCCGCCCTCCTGGTGGGGGGCGCCCTGATCTTCCTCCGCATCGGCGAGGGTGCCGCCGCCGTGGAGGTGGCCCTGGGGGTCGCGTCCCTGGTGTACGGGGGACTCCTGGGCGCCTTCGCACTGGGGATCTTCTCCCGGCGTGCCGATGCTCGAAGCGTCGCGGTGGGCATGCTCGTGGGGATCGGGGTCGTCACCTGGATCTGGGCCGCCCATCGCGCCGTCCTGGCCTGGCCGTGGTACGTGCTCGTGGGCTCCGTTCTCACGAGCGTCGTGGGGTATGCCCTCGGCCGGGGAGGACGGACCGCCCCCACTCGCTGAACCCGAGCCCCCTGCGCGCCGCCATGTCCCCCACCTCCCGTTCCTTCACCCTGGACGCCTCCCGGGCCCTCTTCGTGGGCGTCGACGGGGGTACGGCCGGCACCCGGGTGGTGGTGGTGGACGGCGATCTGAGGGAGCGGGCCCGGGCCGAGGGTCCGCCCACGCCGGTGGACGCCCGCCATCCCGAGCGGGCCGCCGACGCCGTGGCCCAGGTGGTCAAGGACGCCCTGGCGTCGGCCGGCGCCCGGCTGCCCGTGGCGGGACTGTGGGCGGGCCTGGAGGGAACGGGGCGGGAGACGGCCCGCACCGGCGTGGCCCACGCCCTGGAAGCCCGGGGCCTCGCCTACGCCGTGGGCGTGGGGACCGACGTGGAGGCGGCCTTCGACGACGCCTTCGACGGCGGGCCCGGCATCCTGCTGGTGTCGGCCGCCGGGTCCGTGGCCCTGGGCCGATCGGAGCGGGGACGGGTGGCCCGGGTGGGCGGGTGGGGATCGCTCCTGGGCGACGAGGGAAGCGGGTACGCCGTGGGGCTGGAGGCCCTTCGTCGGGTGCTCCGGACCGTGGACGGACGGGGACCCGAGACGGGTCTCCGGGACGCCGTCATGGGCGCCCTGGGCCTGGCCGATCCCGGCGAACTGGTGGTCTGGGCCCACGACGCCACCAAGGGCGACATCGCCGGGCTGGTGCCCGTAGTGGCCGCCGGCGCCGGCGCGGGCGACGCGGTGGCGGGCGAGATCCTGGTGTCTGCGGTGGAGGATCTGGAGGGTCACGTGCTGACCCTTCTCCAGACCCTGGGACCGTGGCACGCCCGGCCCCGGGTGGCCCTGGCCGGGGGCCTCCTGGACCCGGGCGGCCCCCTGCGCCGGGGCATGGAGCAGGCCCTGGAGCGGCACCGCATCGCCCTGGAGCCCCGGCGGCTCCGCCCCGCCATGGGGGCGGCCCGGCGGGCCCGGGCCACCGTCGTCCCGGACTGACCCCCGGAGACGCCGGCCGTCTCGCCGGACCGACGCGCCGGGCCTACCTTCGCCCGGTCCCCACCGTCCGTCCGCCGTCCGGAAGCGTCCCGTGCCGTCTCTCCGTCGCCGTCTTCTCGTCGCCGCGCCACTCCTCTTCCTCGCCCCGGGCGCCGGCGCGCCGGATCTGGCGGCTCAGCAGTCCCCCGATGAGATCCGGAGTTGGGTCGCCGAGGCCGCCCCCGAAGCTCTGGATCGGTTCCGGGAGTACCTGGCGTTGCCCAACGACGCCCGGTCCCCCGAGGCCCTGGTGCCCCTCCTGGCCTGGGTGGAAGACGCCTTCTCCCGTCGCGGCTTCGCCCTGACCCGCCTCGAGACACCGGGGCTGCCCCTGCTGGTGGCGGAGCGGCGGGTGGCGGATCCGTCGGCCACCGTGCTGGTCTACCTCCAGGCCGACGGCCAACCGGTGGACCCTTCGGCGTGGACCCAGGACGATCCGTACCGGGCCGTGCTTCGGGCCTCCGACGGCCAGGGCGGGTGGCAGGACCTTCCCTGGGACC
>JAUIEJ010000013.1 GCA_030428885.1 Gemmatimonadota bacterium
GCCGTCCGATTCGACGTCATCGACACCGTGCACGTCGCCGACGAGCCCGCCGATGCGCAGGCTCCACCCCAGCTCCCGATCTGCCACCCGCTTGAGGGATTGGCCGTCAGCGTCACGGTCGTTCCGTTCGAGAAGGTCCCTGTGTCGTTCGTCGTGCTCGTGTTCGTCGTGATCCCCGACGGACTCGAACTCACGCTCCCCGACCCGCTCTGGCTGAAGCTCAGCGTCCGGGGCGCCTGCACGAAGTTCACCGATGCCGTCTGATTCGACGTCATCGACACGGTGCACGTCGTAGATGTCCCCGCCGGGACGCATGCTCCGCCCCAGCCGCCGATCTGCCACCCGCTTGAGGGATTGGCCGTCAGCGTCACGGTCGTTCCGTTCGAGAACGTCTCCGTGTCGTTCGTCGTGCTCGTGTTCGTCGTGATCCCCGACGGACTCGAGCTCACACTCCCCGAACCGCTCTGGCTGAAGTTCAGCGTCCGAGGCCCGCTATCGTTCCCGCTTTCACGGACGTTGAAGGACCAAGGGGCAGACCAATTTCCCCACTCGCTTGGAGATCCCGCCCGAACCCGCCAATGGTACGACCCCTCACCCAACCCACTGTCCAACTGATAGCTCGGCGCGTCGACTTCAGCGGAGACTATCGGCTGTGAGAAGTCCGACGTTGCGGAGATTTGAATAGCGTACCGGGTCGCGCCAGTCGTGGAAGCCCATCTGAAGGCCGGACTTGGGCCAACGTCCTGGCCCACCGGCGGGTTCGCTGGACCACTTGGAGGTGTCAGGTCGGGTCCCGGCGAAGACAGAGGCGGATCGACCATTGTGCCATCGCCGCACGCAACGAGTAGAACTGATGCCACGATGAATCGAACGAGCCTAGCCGTTGACCGAACCCTAGCTGCTCTCATGATGCAAGTCGCTTCGAGGAGGATGATGCCGGCCCACTCTCGGGCACCTGTCTGCCGCGCCTGTTCGGGCGGGTCGACACCAATGGCTTCCCACCGTCACACCCGCGTCAAACGCCCCTCGGGGGGTTGTAGGTCGTGGCCGAAACGCCGTTTGGGCCGGTCGCTGGAATCTGCCTAGCGGGCGGATCCATGCGTCAATCCCCCGTCAATCCTCATGCTTCCACCCCCACCCCCTTGCCGTATTACGCTCCGCAGCCAATCTGAAGTAGACGGGTAGCGCAGATCCTCCGCATCGTGGCTGGGGGGCTGCGGACCTTGGACCGTCGACGCGGAGCGACGCCCATGGCCCGGTTCGAGCTGCGGGTTCTCGGATCGCCACACATCCTGGATCACGACGGCAACGTCGTCGATCTGCCCCTGGGGAAGCCCCTGGCGGCCCTGTGCTTTCTGGCGGTGGAGCCGACGGCGGTGCGTCGGTCCGATCTGGCGCGCCTGCTATGGCCGTCCAGCACCGAGTCCCGGGCGAAGGCGTCGATCCGTCAGGCGCTCTGGCTCATTCGGAAGCACACCGATCCCGACATCGTCATCGAGAGCAACGGCTCTCTCGAGGTGAACCCGGAGATCCTCGCGACCGATCTGACCGCCTTCGAGTCCGACCTGGTCTCCGGGCGATTGGAAGACGCCCTGGGCCGCTGGTCGGGCGGGCCCTTCGTCGGATTCGCGATTCCCGACGCCTCCGCGTGGCTGAAATGGGCCGACGGAGTTCGCAGCCGATGGGAGGCCCACCTGGGCCGCGCTCTCGAAGACCGGGCGGCCGCCACAGCCGGCGCCGAGCGAGTCGCGTGGCTCACGAGCGCGGTCGACGTGCGTCCCTACCGCGCTGAGACCTGGCTCGGCCTCGTCGAGGCACACGTGGAACTGCGGGACCTCGACCACGCCGAGGCCGCCCTGACCCAGCTTCGAAGCGTGAGCGACCCGGAGGACCACGAGGTCGTGGCCGAAGCCGAGGCCCGGGTCCGACTACTCCGACGATCCGCGTATGACGATCCGTCCGACCGCCTCGTGCCCGACTTCGTGGGCCGTGCGCCCGAGTTCGCCGAACTCATGGCGGCCTGGCGATCCGCTCGTTCGGGGCGTCCGCGGGTCGTCGGGCTCACGGGGCCCGCCGGCATCGGAAAGAGTGCGCTCTCCGCCGAAACAGTGCGGCATTGCGAGGCCGACGGCGCCGGAGTGGTGGAGACCCGGGCCGTCCGTGCCGAAGCGCGCTTGGAGTACGGCGTCTTCGCGAGCCTCGTCGCGGAACTCCTTCGGCGCCCCGGAGCCGCCGGGACCAGCTCCGCGTCGGCCCAGGTGCTGAAGAGCCTGGTCCCCTCGGAAAGCTCAACGGCACCCGTGGCCTCCCCCCGCGCCACGGTCCTGGCCGATGCGTTCGCCGACCTCCTCGCGGCAGTCGCCGACGAGACGCCGCTGCTGCTTCTCGTCGAAGACGCCCACTGGATCGACACCGCATCGGCCGTGGTGCTGCTCCGAGCCGTTCGGAGTCTCCGCAGCACCCCGGTCTTGATGCTCTGGACGTGTCGGACGGAGGGAGCCGAGAACACCGGCTTCGCCGCCCTGACCGATGCCGCTTCCTCGGCAAGCGCCACGCTGCTCGAGCTTCCACCTCTCGGGCCGGCGGAAGTGGCCGAGATGGTGGGCCTCATGCTCTCCGGGAGTGACCCGGGCACGTTCGATGATCTGGCTCATCAGCTTCACCGGCGGTCCGAGGGCGTGCCCCTCCACATCGTGGAGCTCCTCCAGGATCTCCGGGACCGAGGCGCGATCGGAGTGGATAGCAGCGGACGATGGAGGCTGGCGGACGACATCGGCCCTACCCTGGAACTTCGCGAGAGCCTCGAGGAGACCCAGGGAGACCGCGTCGAACGGCTTACGCCGGAGGCCCGGCGGCTGGGCGTGCTCTTGTCTCAGGCCTTCGACCCTCTGACGGTGGACGCGCTCCGCCTTCGCTCGGCTCTCACGGCTGATCAATGCACCGAGGCCCTGAGCCAGTTGTTGGTTCGGGACCTGGCGCGCTGGACGCGGGACGACCGGGTGGTGATTGCCCACGATTCTCTGCGGGCGGTGTTCCAGGCGGACAGCCCATCGACGCCGTCGGGGGCGACCGCGAAGCGATGGCGCTGGTGGAGTACAGCCGCCGGGATCACCCTGTTGGTGGCCGGGGCCTGGGCGGTTCGGGGCGGTGCCGCGGAAGAGGGAGCCGCGGCCTACGGCGGGGGCACACTGATGCTCCGCAGTGCGGACTCGATCCTGATGCTTCAACCAGGCGTCGAGCCAGGTCAGCTCAACCGGGTGGGGAGCCACCCCATCCCGGACGGCATCGGACTGAGGACGGCAATCCAGCATCGAAACGGCGAGCTTTGGATGGGGGGGACAGCCCTCTCCGACGTCGTCGCCCCCCCAGCGGCGGTGGTCTGGAACGGATCCAGGCTCGACACGTTGATCACGGTGGCGGGTGATGCGTCTGCGGCGATCCTGCGACCGCAGGGGGACGCGGCACTCTTGCATGTCCAGAATCCGGACACTTCGACCTACCGGTCCATGGTGGTCCGGATGGACCTCGAGAGTGGTGACACGACGGTCCTCGCCGCGGGGTTGGGCAGCTACTCCGCCGCTGGCTGGGCTCCCGACGGCCAGAGCGTCATCGTCCGCGTGGACAACACCGTCGATTCCATTCGCGTCGTCGACCCATCCGGCTGGGTGCTCGACCAGTTCGAAGCCCCCATCGCCGAGCTCCTCGGCGCCGAGCCCTGCGGCGAAGGAGTCTTGGTGTGGGGCACCCCACCGGCCCAGCCGATCCGCGCATGGCTGTGGCACCCCAGCGAGAGCGGGCCCACCCAGATCGACTTGGGAGTGGCCCAGTTCGCAGGGGCTACGTGCTCTCCTGATGGCTCCATGGTGGCGACGGTGGAGGGCAACCCTACCGAGGAGTATCTCGTAGTTCGCGACCTCGATGGTGCCGAGTTCGAGCGGTTCAACCTGACCGGGCGTGGAGTGCACTGGGTCGAGTGGCAGCCACCCATTGAAGCCGCACCGGTGTTGGTCGCCGTGGGGGCGACTTCGGTTGAGCTGGAACGGGGGGCTCGCCGACGGGTCGAGGCCTTCGCCCTCGACGCCGATGGCCGACGGACAACGGCCCAGCTACGGTGGTCATCCTCGGACCCGGCGGTTGCGTCGGTCCGCGCCGACGGCACCATCGTCGCGAACCGAACGGGCCGCGCCACAATCGCCGCTCACGTTGACGGGTGGCTCTCCGATTCGCTCTTGGTCACCGTCGTGCAGAGGAACCGGATCGACGAGCTCGTGTTCGTCGACTCCTTCCCCGACTTCGATACCATTCGATGGAATCCCGTCGGTGACTCCACGCCCGTGCCGATACGCATCGGGGCCCGACCGGCGCTTCGACTGAACGGCAATGGACGGTATCGCGACGCCATCGACACGACCGAACGCCTCGACTTCGGCCCGGGGGGGACGGTCGAGATCCTCTTCCGCCTCCGCGACTTCACCCGCATCGATCGGCAGCGAGTGCAGCTTTGCCTGGACGATCGACATCGAACCCACGGGGTGCCGGCTCGGTTCACATGCGTCACATGGCCCGCCGCCGAGGGATTCGACTTCGACCCTGACGCGATTCTGCTCCAGGTCTCCGGTGGCACCCTCGGGAAGATCCCGCTCGGGGGTCGGGTCCTTCCAGGGGAATGGAACACCCTTGCGATCCAGGTGCGGGCGGACGGCACGGTCTCGGCCGTCGCCAATGACTCCATCCTCGCGGTGCACCCCGCACCCCTGCGGATGGAACCCGACGCGCGATTCCATATTTCCATTGCACATTCCGCCGTAGACACCGAGCTCCTCCTGCGAGAAGTGTCGGTCTGGTCCGAGGAGCGGTATCGATGAGCAGCGGCTCCGCCCCTTTCACCCTCCACCTCCTCGGCTCGCCTCGGGTCGAGGGCCTGAACGGCACCGCCGAACTCCCCCTTGGAAAACCCCTGGCCCTGCTCTGCTACCTGGCGCTGGAGCCCTCAGGCGTCCGCCGTTCCGATCTGGCACGCATGCTCTGGCCCTCCTCTCCCGAGTCCCGGGCCAAGGCCTCCATCCGCCAGGCCCTCTGGCTGATCCGCAAGGAGACCGACGGCGACATCGTTCGCGAGGAGCAGGGCGAGCTCACCCTCGACGATACCGTGGTCCAGACCGACCTGGCGGCCCTGGGAGGGGACCTCGCCCGGGGCGACCTCGCCGAGGCCCTCGAGAGGTGGAACGGGGGTCCCCTGAGCGGTTTCAGCGTTCCCGACGCCCGACCGTGGCTCGCCTGGGCAGACACGGTCCGAGGCCGTTGGGAGAGCCAGGTGGGACAGGCCGTCGAAGACCGGGCCGCGGCTGCCGAGGGCCACGAGCGGGCCGACTGGCTCCGCCGGGCCGTCGAGGTGCGTCCCTACCGGGTGGAGGCATGGCTCGCCCTCGTGCAGACACTCGTGGACCTGCGCGACGCGGAGGGCGCGGACGAGGCCATGCTTCAGCTTCGCCAGGTCGCCGACGAAGACGACATCGAACTCGTCGGTGAGGCGGAGCGGCGAATCCGGCTCCTTCGGCGTACGGCATACGGCGACCCGGGCGAACGTCTCGTACCCGAATTCGTGGGCCGGTCGGAGGAGTTCTCCGCCCTCATGCAGGCGTGGCGAAGCGCGCTTTCCGGCAGGAGTCGGGTGGTGGGCATCGTGGGAGAGGCCGGCACCGGCAAGACCGCGCTGGCCGCCGAGACCCTGCGGTACGCGGAGGTGGACGAAGGGCAAACCCTCGAGGTCCGGGCCGTCCGCGCCGAGGCCGGGCTCGACCTCGGCGTCGTGGGCAGCGTCGTCGCCGACCTCATTCGGCGTCCGGGCGCGGCAGGCACCAGTCCAGGGTCGGCTCAGGCCCTCCGCAGCCTGGTTCCCTCCGAGGGCGACGCCGTAGCACCCGTTCCCCAGTCCACGACCCTCGCGGACGCCCTCGCCGACCTCCTGGACGCCGTGTCCCACGAGGCCCCGGTCCTGTTGGTCGTGGACGACGCACATTGGATCGACGAGGCCTCGGCCATCGTTCTCCTCCGGGCGGCGCGCCTGCTCCGCGGATCCCGGGTCCTGATGGTCTGGACCTGCCGTCCGGGAGAGCACGGGACTCCGAACCGGGGGCTCACCGCGCTGCGAAGCGCCGTGGAGGAAGGCTCGGGCGCCGTGGTGGAGCTCGGTCCGCTGACCCAGAGCGAGGTCCGGGAATTGGTGGCGCTGCTCCTCCCGGACTCGGACCCCGAGGTGCTCGCCAACCTCGCCACCCGGATCCACGTCGCGTCGGGTGGTTCGCCCTTCCACATCGTTGAGATCCTCCAGGTGCTCCGAGGCCAGGGGCTCCTGGGACTGGACGAAGACGGGCTCTGGCTGCTCGCCGAAGACACCAGCGCCGAGGCCGTTGAGCTGCCCTCTTCCCTCCCCGACGCCCTCGCCCTTCGAATCGAGGAACTGTCGGACCAGGCACGCCGGGTCGGCGCGGAGTTGGCGGTGGAGGGCGGGCCCCGGGAGCCCTCGGCGCTTCAGCGGTCCGGCGAATTGAGCCGCACCGAGGTCGAAGCGGCCGTGCGCACGCTCCTCGATCGGGGCCTGGTGCGGTGGACTCGGGACGACCGCCTGGAACTCGCCCACGAAAAGCTGGCGGAGGCGTTTCGAGCCCGCGCCTCGGACGCTACGAGGGGAGCCGTGCGCCCCCATTGGGGACGATGGATGATCGCGGCGACGGCGGTCTCGATCGCAGCCGCAGCTCTCTTCCTCCTTCGGCCCCGATCCGCCCCTGCTCCCCATTTCGGTGGCGGGACACTCTGGGTGATGGAAGGACGACAGTGGGTCGGGCACCGATTCCGGGGGGGCAACGACCCGTGGGAGCGGGTGGATTCGATCCGCATTCCCGACGGCGTCCAGTCCCTCAACCCGCGGGAGAGGATCCGCCTGCCCGACGGTACGTGGGATGTCGTGATCGCCGGGTACTCCGCCAGCGATCAAGAGGAAGCACCCGACGCGATCCTCGTTCGGAACGGGCAGGTGGACACGGTCTACTCGAGCCCCGGCGATGACGCGTTGAAGCTCATCGGACCGGACGGGCGGACGGCCCTGCTCCACGTGGAGAACCCGGACTCGTCCCGCTACCGATCCATGCTCGTGCGTGTCGACCTGTGGGGTCGCCGGGATACGACCGTGCTGTCGGCGGGCGAAACAGGCAGCCACGCCCTCGACTGGAGTCCAGATGGTCGGATTCTAGCCGTTCGAATCGACGCGCCCTGGGACACCTTGGCCCTGATCAGCCCCTCCGGTCGTCGCCTGGCCACGCTCCCGTCTCCCGGCCCCCATCTTCGGGATGCCGTGCCTTGTGGGCGCGACACCTACCTCCTTTCATCGATTCCCGCGGCGGAACTGACTCGCCACGACCTCTGGCGGCGGTCGACGGGGGAATTGACACGGTTCCGACCCCGCTACGTTCCACACCAGCCCCCCGTGTGCTCGCCTGACGGAAGCGCCTTCGCCTACGTCACGGGCGACGGCGACGGCGGTGGTCGGCTCGTCGTGCAGGATCTCGAGGGTGTGGTCCTGTCAAACGGCCCAGTCGTGCCTCGACGGACTCCACTTCTATGGATTCCTGAACGCGTTGGTGCCCCGGGGCGCGTGGAGATCATCGCAGCCGACGATACTCTGGATCGGGGGAGCCGATCGACCCCTGTGGCTCGCGTATACAACGCAAGCGATCGGGTCATGGAACGGGAGGTCCGTTGGGAGTCGGCCCAGCCAGAGATCGCCTCAGTGAATGCGGACGGCACGGTGACCGGCAATCGCCCGGGTCAGGCCACACTGCGAGCCGTCGTGGACGACTGGCTCCGTGACTCGGTGTCGATCCAGGTTGTGGCGGCGCCTGGGGACACAGCCGTCCTCGCTCTTGCAGACTCCTTTCCGTCGATCGACACCACCCGCTGGATCGTGCTTGGTGACCCGCCCCCCGCAGCCCTGTTCGACGACGACGCCCGTCCGGCCCTGGACCTCACGGGCGACGGGCGCTACTCCGACGGGATCGCGTCCTGGGAGGAGTTTGCCGTCCCGGGCGGCGCCACACTCGAAGCCACCTTCCGACTCACAGAATTCGCTCGACCGGATCGGAATCGGATCGTCGTATGCCTGGTTGACGGAGATCCCCCTCCCCGCCCCGGCGTATTCAGCGACTGGACTCTGCGCCAGGAGGCCTGCGTCATCTGGCCGGCCGCCAGCGGCCCCGCCGACATCGACACGACGGCGATCACTCTGTCGTCGGCCGGGCAGCCGGTTGGTGCGGTCCCCATCGGATCCCGACTGCGATCCGGCCGCTGGGAGCGTTTGGGCGTCCAGCTTCGCGCCGACGGGCGGTTCTCGGTCACCGTCAACGACACGGTGGTGGCCGTCCATCCCCTCGGCGTGGCAAACCAGCCCGACACTCGGTGGCGAATGGTGGTCCGTGGCGCCGGCGTCGACACCCGCCTCCTCCTCCGGGACGTCACGTTGTGGCGGGAGGAGCGGTACGGTGTCCTCGAGGAGCCTCCGAACGATGGTCCGGCGGGCGGGGGTCCCCCGTAGGAAACAAAAGACGATCGGACACCGGCGCCCGGGCGCGGCCCCCCGCGTAGCACCGAACACCGGGCCGATCGGAATGGAAGATCGGTGCGCGGTGTCAATCCACCGTCAAAAGCGCCGTTCCGCCCTCGACGCCTGCCGACCGAGCCCCTATCCTCAGAGGTTCGCGCCTCGAGTGTTCGGGCCTTCGTTCCGATCATCCCCCCCATGTGCGGCTTCGCTGGATTCATCGACCCCGCCCTCCCCGGCGCCCACGGTCCCGACGACGTGCTCCGGGCCATGGTGTCCACCATCGAGCACCGGGGGCCCGACGACGTCGGCTACGAGAGCGACCCCGACCTGGGGGTGTTCCTGGGCTTCCGACGCCTCTCCATCCAGGACCTGAGCGCCCTGGGGCACCAGCCCATGGAGTCGGCGTCGAAGCGCTTCGTCATGGTGTTCAACGGCGAGGTCTACAACTTCCTGGAACTCCGGGTGGAGCTTCAGGAGCTGGGATTCTCGTTCCGGGGCGGGAGCGACACGGAGGTGATCCTGGCGGCCTTCGAGGCCTGGGGACCCGAAGCGGCCGTGGCCCGCCTCCGGGGCATGTTCGCCTTCGCCCTCTTCGATCGGCACGAGCGGGCCCTCTGGCTCGCCCGGGACCGCATGGGCATCAAGCCCCTCTACGTCTCCCGCCGGGGACCGGCCCTGGTCTTCGGCTCCGAGCTCCGGACCCTACTTCCCCACCCCCGCATCGAAGCCCGGGGCGACCGGGAGGCGGCCTGGCACTACCTGCGCACGCTCTACGTCCCGGCGCCCCTCTCCATGCTCGAGGGCGTGGAAAAGCTCCTGCCGGGCACCCTCGTGCGCTTCGGACTCGGGCCCGACGGCGTGGAGTCCCGTCGCGAGCACCGCTTCTGGAATCTGGAAGAGGTGGCGTCGGCCTCGGTGGAGACCGGCCGCACCCCGGACGAGGCGGTGGACCAGCTCCACGACATCCTGGCCGAGTCGATCCGGCTTCGCCTCGTGGCGGACGTTCCCGTGGGAGCCCTCCTCTCCGGGGGCATCGATTCGTCGCTGGTGGTGGCCCTCATGGCAGCCCAGATGGACCAGCCGGTGCGGACCTTCACCATCCGCTTCGACGATCCCCGCTTCGATGAAGGACCCATGGCCGCCGAGGTGGCGGAGCGGCTGGGCGCCCGCCACACCGCCGTGGAGATGCCCACGTCCCGGGTGCGGGATCTGATCCCCGAACTGGGCCACATCCTCGACGAACCCCTGGCCAATCCCTCCATCCTCCCGACCCTCCTGGTGTGTCAGGTGGCCCGGCAGGACGTGGTGGTGGCCCTCTCGGGCGACGGCGGCGACGAACTCTTCGGGGGCTACAACCGCTACGTCCAGGCGCCGGGCATCATCGGCAAGGCGTCGGCCATTCCCTCGGCGCTGCGCCCACTGGCGGCCCGCCTCATGGAAGCGGGCGTGGGGAGCTCGGCGGTGGAGGCCCTGGGGCGTCGCCTCCAGCCGGGGAACTACGGCGATCAGCAATCGTTCTCGGCCCGCCTCCAGCGCGCGGCGGGGATCATCGGGGCCCGGGACGCCCGAGCCGCCTACCTCGAGGCCATGGCCGTGGGACTCCCCTCCCCTCCCGTCCCCGGGGCCCCGGGACCCAGCCCTCGCATCGACACCGGCGCCTTCGATCGCCACGACGGCAGCCTCTACGCCCGCATGGCGCTCCTGGACCAGCTCGACTACCTCCCCGACGACCTCCTGGCCAAGGTGGATCGGGCCTCCATGTGGACCGCCCTGGAGGCCCGGGTGCCCATCCTGGACCACAAGGTGGTGGAGTTCAGTTGGACGCTCCCCGACGACCAGAAGATCCGGGACGGCGTCACCAAGTGGCCCCTGCGCCGCCTGGTGGAGCGCTACCTGCCCAAAGAGCTCATGGAGCGCCCCAAGATGGGCTTCACCGTACCCGTGGAGCGGTGGCTCCGGGAAGACATGTCGGACTGGATGGCCGAACGCCTCCACCCCGACCACCTGGCCCAGCGCGGCCTCTACGACCTCTCCGCCGTGGCCGACGTGCGGCGGCAGTTCGAGGGGGGCCGGGGCGATCTTGGGCTGGCCCTGTGGACCCTGGCGGTGCTGGAGGACTGGTCGGCCCGTCGCGGCGTCACGTTCGACTGAGGCGCTCCCGGCACCACGTCTCGTGGGCCACGAACCAGGCCACCGTGTCCCGTAGCCCGGCGCCCCACGTCACCTCCGGTCGCCACCCCACGGCCCGCTCCACCGCCGACGGGTCGGTGGCGTAGCGCCGGTCGTGCCCCGGCCGGTCGTCCACGAAGGTCACCAGGTCGGCGTAGGGCCGCCCCGACGGCGCCGGGGCGAGTTCGTCCAGGAGCCCGCACACCGCCCTCACCACCTCCAGGTTCGTCTTCTCGCAACGGGCCCCGATGTCGTAGGTCTCGCCCACGACGCCCCGATCCAGCACCGCCGCCAGGGCACGGGCATGGTCGTCGACGTGGATCCAGTCCCGCACGTTGGTCCCGGCCCCGTAGAGGGGAATCGGCTCCCCCGCCAGCGCCCGGAGCACCACCACGGGAATCAGCTTTTCGGGAAACTGCCACGGCCCGTAGGTGTTGGTGCCGTGGGTGACGATGGCCGGCACCCCGTAGGTATGGGACCACGCCCGGACGAAATGGTCCGATGCGGCTTTGCTCGCCGCGTAGGGAGAGTGGGGCGCGTAGGGGCTGCCCTCGTGGAACCGCTCGGGCCCGGTGAGGGGGAGGTCGCCGTAGACCTCGTCGGTGGAGACGTGGACGAGACGAAACGACTCGCGGTGGCCGGCGCCGTCTCCATCGAGCCAGGTCCGCACGACATCGAGGAGGGTGGCCGTACCCACCACGTTGGTCCGGACGAAGGCCGCCGGGGCGTCGATGGAGCGGTCCACGTGGGACTCCGCTGCCAGGTGCACCACCGCCCCCGGCCGATGCCGGCGCACCACCTCCGTGAGGGCCGGCCCGTCGCACACGTCGACGTGCTCGAAGCTGTGCCGGGGGTGGTCGGCCAGGCCGGCCAGCACCCGGAGATCGCCCGCGTAGGTCAGGGCATCCACGGTGACGACCCGGTGGGCGGTGCGTCCGATCAGATGCCGCACCAACGCCGACCCCACGAACCCCGCCCCCCCCGTGACGAGAACGGTGCGAGGGGCGAGCCCTGGAGCGGAGGCGGTGGAATCGGTCATCCCGATACGATGCCGCCGTCCCGGGCCCGAGGCCACCCCCGGACCTGACGCCTCCACCGCACCGGAGCGCCGATCCCCCCGGGTCGCGCCGCTGCGAGCCCCCCGAAGTCTCCACAACGGCTCGCCCCCGGCGCAGTGTGTCCGTTTGGGGGCGCCATACCGCCTCGATCCTCCACAACGCCGGGCGAGCGAGCCGGTTGTGGAGAGTTGATGCGCCCTGGGCGCTCGAATCTTCCACGGCGCACGATTTCGTGCACTTGTGGAGAGTTGGGGGCGTTCGGAAATCCCCCCCGCAAACGCACGACCCCCGCCCCGCACGAGGCGGGACGGGGGCCGGCGAACTCGGGGTTTCAGCGATCAGTAGCGGATCGAGAACCCGACGTTGAACGAGCGCGGCAGGCCGATGAAGATCTCGGCATCGTCGGCGTCGTGGTCTCCGTCGAACCCGTTGAAGCTCGAGTTGTCGACGGCGTCCTGCACGTACATCTGGTCGAACAGGTTGAAGACGTTCACGAAGAGGCGCACGTCTCCGCCCCGGGCACCCGGCAGCAGGTTGCTGACGTTGTACGACCCGTGGAGGTCGAACACGCTGTAGCCCGGCGCCTGCCAGGACTGGGTCGTGTCGTCCGGATCGGTCCGGCTGAACGGATCGTACTCGGCCCAGTGCTTGCCGAAGAGCTTGCTCACGAGCTGGAGCGACGCTCCGGCGGCCGGGAAGACCGACGCCGCCAGGGCGAACTGCGTCTGGGGCGCGTCACCGACCTTCAGGCCGTCGAGATAGAAGTCGAACGTCTGGACCTCACCCGAGCCCTCGTCGGGGCGGTAGGTGCCCGACACGTCGTTGATGTACTCCCACTTGCCCAGCGACGCCGCGGCGTCGAACCGGAAGAGGGGGCTGGGCTGGAAGGCGCCCGACGCCTCGATCCCCATGTGGCGGGCATCGAGTCCCAGCAGGTTCACGAGACCGTCGGTGTTGTTGCCGTCGATGTTCCGGACGAACTGGTTCCGGGTCCGGTCCCGCCACGTGGTGTGGTAGGCGTTGATGTCGAACGACACGCCGCTCTCCAGCGAGCGGTACGTGAAGCCGCCCTCGAACGAGAGGAAGGTCTCGTTGGTCGGGTCGGGGTTCTTCACACCCGCGCCGTCGTCGATGACGCCGTCGAAGATCGGCACCTTGGAGACGTAACCCAGGTTCGTGTAGGTCGACCACTCGTCGGTCAGGTTGTAGACCGCACCACCCTTCACCTGGTAGCCCGTCAGGTTGCCCGACTCGAGCTTCAGGGTCTCGCTCGTGTTGACCTCGTCCCGCACGAAGAAGTTCTCGTACGAGTAGGAGATCTGCGACAGGCCGAACATCCCGAAGATCGAGCCCTTCTGGCTCGACTTCTCGGCCTGGAAGTGACCGCCGACCCAGTCCACCGTGTTCTGGTCGTTGTAGTCGATGCGGTCGCCGTAGGTGCGCTGCTGCGCGCCCTCGAACTCGTTGTCGTCATCGATCCAGAACGACCCGCCCAGCAGGTCCCGGATGTCCCGGTAGTGGCTGATGGTGGCGGTCCGCCAGTCGACGCCCACCTCGGTGGTGAAGCCGTTGGCGAAGTCCTTCCGGAGCTTCGAGATCACGCCCCAGGTGTCCTGGCTGTTCACCGACGAGCGCAGGATACCGCCCGAGCCGATGTCGCTGGCCTGGTTGATGGCGATGGTGGCGTCCCAGTCGGGATAGCGCTGCGTGTAGTCGTAGATCCACTGCACGCGACCGGCGTCCCGATTCTCGATGGTGCCCGAACCGCCGCCGTCGCCGCCCGAGTAGTACCCCACGGTGGAGAGGGTGAGGCCGTTCCCGAAGTACGAGTACCAGTTGAGGTTGGCCTGGGGCTTGTGGAAGTAGTTCTCCCGCTCCTGCAGGTAGCCGTCGAGCTGACGGTCGAAGCGACCGGTCTCGGGACCCACCGAGGCGTACTGCTGCTCGCGGTACGACGTGCTCACGGGCCCGATGTTCGGGCTCCAGCGCTTGCCGTCGATCTCGGGGGCCTGGGGGAAGTCGCTGAGGGCGGCCGGCTCATACCCGTCGAGGCCCGCGGCGAACTCCTGGTCGATGGTCCCGGCATTGAGCTTGTAGAGGTTCTGCCCGTGGGTCTGGGGCGCGCCCACGATGTAGAACTCGAGGCGGTTGGTGGGGCTCGCCTGGAACGACGAGGCCAGGTAGTAGGACCAGGCGTCGGTGTAGGCCCCGATGTACTGGCCGTCACCCGTCTTCTTCGACAGCACGCCCGTGATGGCGAACCGACCGATCTCACCGGTGGACGCGGTGGCCGTGGTCTTGAGGAACGACCCGCTGCCGAACTCCTGCTTGAGCTGCACCCCACCGGCCTGAGCCGTCGGGTCGGTGATCACGTTCATGGTACCACCGATGGAGGGCGTGGCCAGGTTGACGGCCGACAGCCCCCGCTGGACCTGGATGCTGGTCGAGGCGTCGCCCAGACCGTCCCAGTTGGACCAGTACACCCACCCGTTCTCCATGTCGTTCACGGGCACGCCGTTGATCATGACGGCCGTGTTGCGCTGGCTGAAGCCCCGGACGTTGATCCGGGCGTCACCGGCGCCTCCACCCTGCTGGGTGGAATAGACGCTGGGCGTGGTGTTGAGGACCAGGGGCAGGTCGCGGGAACCGAGCTGGTTCTGGAGCTGCACCTTGTCCACGTCGGTGAAGGCCACGGGCGTCTTCCGCTCCGTGGCCCGGGAGGCGAACACCTCGAGGCCGGCGATGGAGACCGCCTCGCTGGTCATCTCGAAGTCGACGGTGCTGGCCTGGCCGGCGCTCACCATGACGTCGGCGCGGGTCTGGCTGGTGAAGCCGATGATCTGCACCTGAACCGTGTACCGGCCCGGGCGCAGGTTCGGAATGGTGTACCGACCCTGTGCGTCGGCCAGGGCGCCCGACTGGGCACCCGACGACGCCTCGGTCACGACGACCTGGGCGCCGGAGAGGGTCTGCCCCTCCGACGTCACCCGGCCCTCGATGGACCCGGGCGCCTGAGCGGCCAGGGGGGACCCCCCGAACGCCAGCAGCGCCGCGAGAACCGCGGGCAGACAGAGCTTTCTCATGGTCTTCCTCCTAAGGGACAACAAAAACCCCGACTCAACCGGAGTCGGGGTGGGGGAACAACAAACGTTTCCAACGCGGCGTACAGAACCGTGCTACCCCACGAGAGGGCACCGACGAAGGGGTGGGAGACCCCGGACTGGAGGGCGGTGAAATCCGCCCGATCACCGGGCCCGAAGCGGGGCATGCTCGCAGTTCCGAAGGTGGATGGCGAGGGCGATCCTGACGACGGAAAAAAGCTAAACAGGCCCCGTTACAAACTCAAAGGGTGTCGGTAACGCCCACGTAAATCCGCCACATTCCGACCCCCTTTCCGCCTTCCTGACGCCACCGTCAGATGTTCCCGACAGGAACACCTGACGCGCACCGTGGACGCTCGCCACACCGGCCCGCAGAAGAACCTCGTCCCCCCACCGACGAGGCCGGCCCGCAGGGCGCCCGGAGGGAGGAAACGCACGAACCCCCGCCCAGCCGAAGCTGGACGGGGGCCGTGTGTTCCTGCTGTCCGATCCTACTGGACAGCCCTCCGAAGAGGCTTAGTTCTGCGCGACGGCAACCCGAATGTCACCGACGTCGCCGCCACCCAGGTCACCGTGCACCAGAATGGTGTAGGTGCCCGTATCGGCAGCAGTGAACGTCGCGACCTCGTCGTTCTCGTCGAAGTTGTCCCAGGCGCGGGTGACGAACTTCCCGTCCGGGCCAACCACGATGAATCCGGGGTTGACGACATCACCGACCACGAAGTCCGTGGACCCCGTGATGGTGTAGTTGGTGCCCGCAGTCAGCGACACGGTCACCATCTGCGCCTCGATGCCCACGCTGCCGGTCAAGCCGGTGGCAGTACCGTCACCGGGCTGCACGAGGCAGTCGGTTCCGGCCAGGGTCACCTGCGTCGACCCGCCAACCGCGACGGACGACACGGCACAGATCTGTGCGTTGACCTCACCAATCCAGGTCGCGCCCGTGTACACGGTCGTAACCGTGGTACCCGTGGCCACCCAGGCGATGAAGTTCTGCTCCGTCAGACCCAGCGACTCCTCGTCGGCGACGACGAGCTGGTTCCGAATCGGGTTCACGCGCAGCGAGCCGGGAACATCGCTCGCGGCCTGCACCAGGTACCCGGTGTTGGGTCCGGTGGTGAACTGGAACCGACCCTGGTTCGCACCAGGCGTGGTGGCAATCGTACCGTCCGTAACCAGCGCGGTAGCGACGGCGACACCAGCCGGGTTCGAGGTCTCATCCCAGATGACGGCATGGCCGTCGTTTCCGTTCGTGGCCGAGCCCTTCACGATGAAGAACCAGCCGTTCTTGCCGAACGTACCGTTGTCGGCCGGGATGTCCGCCGGATCGATGATGTCACCGGGGATCGGGTTGGTCAGCGTGTACTCGTACCACCGCCCGAAGGCACCCGTACCGAGGTCGGACACGCGGAGCGTGAACGCGCTGTTGTCCAGCAGACGCGCACGACCGGCCGTGTCGAGGTAGTACATGTTCACGTCGGTGTTCGGATCGATGTTCGGGACGAACGTCGCCGTCTGCCCCTTGAACGTGATCCGGGGACGCCCGCCGGAATCGAGGTTGAAGATCCAGCTGGAGTCGTCGTCCTGGTTCCCGAAGATTCCATCGGGGCCCGAACCGTCGTCAGCGTTGCCGCCGACGCCGTCCGCACCCGGACCGACCGCACCCAGAGCGGGCACGAAGTTGGTCGCGATGGTTCCCGGAGCCAAGCAGGTCGGGATCGAGGTCTGGACGAACGTGTTGAACTGCGTGTTCACGAGACCATACGCGGACGAGTGGTCCCAGGTCCGCCACCGCGGACCACGCGGGCGGTGCACGCGCGGCTCGGTGCCACCGAGCGGATCGACGTCAGCCACGACGGCCGTGCTGGCCGAAGCGACGTTCGCCAAGCCGTACTCGTCGGCCCGCACCAGGCAGCCGATGAACTCGGTGGTGATGGCGAGGTTACCGCCGAGGAAGATGTCCTGCGACCCGAAGGCCGTGTGGGCAACGTTCTCGAGCGGAAGCTGCAGCGTGGTCTCCTCGAACGGCACACCGTCCACATCGGCCGGCGGAACCTGCGAGCCGGGCACGAAGTTCGGGTGGCTGGCCGCCGAGAGGCTGGCGTACAGCTGGAGCGACAGGATCGAGTTAAAGTCGAACGAGAAGTCCGACATCTTCAGATCCGCGTTGTCCAGGTTCTCACCGAAGAACGAGTACGGATCGTTCAGATCGAAGGTCACGACCGTCGGCATCTGAACGTTACCCACGTTCGGAGCGTCGTGGTCGGCGATCCCCTCGCGCGGCGACATGTCCTGCCGGACGTTACCGGCGCGGTCATAGCTCCGCATGTTGTGATCGCGGTACCCATCGTGGGGACCGGGCACGTCCATGGTGGCCACGTAGGCCCGGAACGGCGTGCCAACCGTGTGAACCGCCACACGACCGGTCTCGGACACGTCGGAGAACGTGTCGGCACCGGCCGGCGTCACATCACTCTGGCCGTCGAACGCGAAGCCGAGAACGATGGCCGATCCACCCGGAACCACCGGCTGGAGCGTGAAGCCCCAACGCGTGGTGGTGGTGCTGAAGCAGGCGAGCTCACCCGAGCCGCAGCCCTGCTCGTAGTCCTCGACGACCACACCGGCCACACCGGAGAACCCGTTGCCGCGGTCCGTGGTGTACCCAGCGTACGACCCGCGCGCCTTACCGAGCACGAACGGAGCGACACCCGTGGTGGTGCTGTTCCAGACCTCGTTACCGAAGGTCGTGTAGTTGGCACCGCCCCGGAGATCCAGGTCGTAGAAGTCGTCGTCGTACGTGTTGTACTGCGTGCCGGCAACCGTCGGATCCACCAGCGTCAGGCTGTTGTCCGGATCGGTCGTACCGGCGGCGTCGGAGAAGATCGGCTCGCGGCCGTCGACACCGAACAGGATGTAGTTCGAGGTGTTGATCCAGTTACCGAACTGGTCCCAGTGACGGCCGGCCATGGCGTAGTCCGTCTCCGTGTCGGAGAACGGCGTGCCGTCGGCCGAACCCGCGTCGGTCAGACCGGGCGAGTCCGTCTCGGGGGGCAGATCCGCACCCACGACCGCATCGATGGTCGAGAAGCTCGACGCAGACACGACGCTGGACACGGAAGCACCACCACCGGCGATGGAAGCCGACACGTCCGGACCCGCGATGTAGCTCAGGTGCGGGTTCCCGGCGGGGTTACCGATACCGAACAGGTCGGCACCGGGGGCGAACGCCGCGTTGGCGTCGTAGCCCACCCACACACCGCCCGTGGGGGCGTTGCCGTTCTTGTCGGTGGCCGGGTAGACGAACGGATGGTCGTCGGGCGAGGCCTGGACACGATCATCGATGGGATCGTCCCACTTCAGCCAGCCGAGGTAGACGTCCGAAGCGTCGTTCCAGGTGCCGAGACCCGTCTTCGAGAAGCCGTTGACGCCGATGAAGGCGTTGGCCGGGTGGTCGATGTACGAGTTGACCGACCCGTTCACGGGGCTCTCGTTGTCGATACGCAGCACGTCGTTCAGGACGCCGGTACCGGACTGGAGGTCCTCGTTGAAGAACTCGATGTTCTTGATGTTGTTCACGCCGGCAGCGGCGTTGAACCCAGGCCCGAACTGACCGAAGGCCGTCTTGGTCTGGATGATGATGTTACGCGCACCGATCAGACCGGTGTTGACGTCGTTGATGGACGCGTAGCAGGCCGAACCAGCGGTGCTGGTCGTGCCGCCCGCCTCACAGAACGTGAACGTGAAGGTACCGTCCGCGTTCGGCGTGGTGAGCTCGGCTCCGCCGATCCCCAGATCCGACCCGAAGCGGAAGGCGTCGAACGCCAGGTTTCCGCGCTGCAGGAGCGGGTTGTTGGGGTCGAACACCTGCGAGTAGATGATCGGGTACACCGTGACGTAGATGTCACCCGACAGCCAACGCAGGCCGGTGGAGTTCTGGATGATGAAGTTCGGGAAGGGCTCACCCGTCGTCGGATCATTCCAGTCCGTGTTGTCGGCCACGACGCCCAGGTTGATGGCATCGCGGTTCTCGAGCGTCACGTCGACGATGGCGTTGAAGCCCTCTTCGAACTCGGCGACGGTCACACGACCATGGATCTCGTAGTCGCCGTTGATGAAGATCGGGTGGTACGGGCGCATGGCGTCCGCGCCGATTCCATCGAACATGTCGGTCGAGGTGTTGAGCACCTTGATCGACGGATGCGAGCCGTCCTTGCGGCGGAACGCATCGGAGTTCCAGGAGAACGTCACCTCGGTGTCGTCGTTGCTCCCGTCCTGCATCTCGGGCGCGACGGACGCGAAGCGCTGCTCAGCGATCTTCCAGATGGTCCCGGTGGACTTCTGGAGGACCCACAGCTCCACGGTCTGGAGGTCGTTGCCGTTGTCTTCGACCTGGACGGTCACGTCGACACGGCCGACGATCGAGTCGGGGTCCACGGGCAGCGTGGTGGCCGCCGACGTGATCCGCTCGATGGAAACCTCCGGAGGCACGATCTCGGTGTCACCCACGAAGTTCACCTGGACAGCCTGGCCGGTGTTGACCGAGACGTTCTGGGTGGTGGGGGTGTCATCGAAGCCCTCGGCGGGCGGGTTCGGCATCGAGACCGTGTAGTCGCCGGACTTGAGGCCGGAGAAGGTCACGTTGCCCTGGGCGTTGGTGCCCAGCGTCTGGTCGACGCCGTCGCCCTGGAGGCGAACGTTCGTCACGACGCCGGAGCCGTCGGCCCGGGTCACCGTCACGAGGATCGAGGCGGTGCGCACGAACTGACCGTTGAAGTCGGCCGTGGCCACCTGACCATCCGTGGCGATGGAAACACTCTGCGTGGTGTTGGAGAACACGACGTCACCCGGGATGCTGCTCAGGGTGACGGAGTAGTTCCCCTCGACCACGTTGGCGAAGGAGAACGAACCATCCGAACCGGACGTCGTCGACTGCGACGACGCGCCGGCCAGCTGGACCGTTACTCCCGCCAGTCCCTGTCCCTCTACGGAAACGGTACCGGAGACGGTACCGACGGCCGTTTCGTCGACGGGGGTGATGTTGTCATCACCCTCGTCACAGGCCGCGAGAGGTACGAGGACCAGCGCCGCCATGAGGAGCCTGTGGAGCTTTCTCATGTCTGCTCTGTCCATGGTGTGGTTGGAGAATGCGCCCGGTCGGAGCCGGACGGCGCCGCTTGGGGCGCAAGACCATCCCGGGCGAATCGCAAGAGGCGTGCCACGAATACGCCCCGGGAAATGGCCTACCACACAACGACTTAGAGATGATGCCCGGGGTCGGAAATCTGTGGATTCGACCTCCGAGGGTCGGAAATCCGTGGGTCCACCCGGAACATCTGTTCACCCCGGAGAAGCGCCGTCATCCCGGGCGAGGAACTCCTCGGCGAGGTCCACCATGTGGGCCGACCCCATGAAGAGCGGCGTGCGCTGGTGGAGCTCGGTGGGCTGGACGTCCATGATGTCGCCCCGCCCCGTGCTGGCCCGCCCGCCGGCCTGTTCGGCGATGAAGGCCAGGGGGGCGGCCTCGTAGAGAAGGCGCAGCTTGCCCTGGGGCTGTTCGGCGTCGGGCGGATACATGAAGATGCCGCCCCGCAGGAGCGTGCGGTGGAAGTCCGACACCAGCGACCCGATGTAGCGCTGGGTGTAGTTCTCCTGCTTCAGTCGGTCCACGAACGCCTTCTGGCCCCCACTCCACCTCGGGGCGTAGGCCTCGTTCACCGAGTAGACCCGATTCGGGGGGTCGGGAAGCGTGACGTCGGGATGGCTGAGGACGAACTCCCCGATGGAGGGGTCCAGGGTGAATCCGTGGACCCCTGCCCCGCTGGTGTAGACCAGCATGGTGGACGACCCGTACACCACGTAGCCCGCCGCCATCTGCGCCCGGCCGGGCTGGAGGCAGTCCTCCAGAGCCCCCCGGGGACCCTTGGACACCTTCCGGTGGATCGAGAAGATGGTCCCGATGGACACGTTGACGTCGATGTTCGACGACCCGTCCAGGGGATCGTACATGAGGGCGTACTCCCCCGTGGGGAAGCGGGCCGGGATGGCGATGACGTCTTCGTGCTCCTCCGAGGCCATGCAGCACAGGTTTCCCGTGTGGTCCATGGCGTTGAGGATCACGAGGTCGGCGTATTCGTCGAGCTTCTGCACCGTCTCCCCGTGGACGTTCACCTGATCCGTCCGCCCGATGACGTCCACGATCCCGGCCTTGTTCACCTCCCGGGCGATGACCTTGGCCGCCAGGGCCAGATCGAAGAGGATGTTGGTGAACTGGCCCGTGGCCTCCGGATACCGCCGTTCCTGCTCGACGATGTGCCGGGAGAGGGTGACGATGTGGGTATCGAGCATGGCGACGCGGGTCGGAGTGCGGCGGGAGGGCCAGGGGGTATTCGGTGAATAGACGACTCCGCTTCGGGCGGGTCAACGTCCCGAGACCACGCTCCACGTCCCGGCGGGGTCGACCCGCAGCCGTACGGCGCCGCGCTCGTCGGTGCGCCAGATCTCCACGCCCCGCTCCCGGAGGCGGGCCAGGACCTCGGGATCGGGGTGACCGTAGCGATTGCCCCGCCCCACCGAGACCAGAGCCACCCGGGGCCGGACGTGGTCCAGGAGGGCCGGATCGGTGGAGGTGGCGCTGCCGTGGTGCCCCGCCTTCAGCACGTCCACGCCGCCGAGGCGGTCCAGGACCTCCCGCTCCGCGCTCACGGGCGCGTCTCCCGTGAAGAGGATCGACACCCCCCTCCACACCACCTCCACCATGAGGGAGGCCTCGTTGGGATCCCGGGCCCGGGCGTCGCCCGGCGGCGGGTGGAGAACCCGGATGGAGACGCCGTCGAGAGACAGGCTGTCGCCCCGGCTGGCCAGCCGCCACGGCGTTCCGTCGGCCACGGCCCGATCCACGGCGTCACGCCACGGCCCGGCGCCCCGGACGGTGCCCGGGCCCACCACGGCCCCCACCGGAAAGGCGTCCAGAAGCGCCGAAGCCCCACCCACGTGGTCGGCGTCGGGGTGGGAGAGGATCAGCAGATCGAGGGTCCGGGCCCCGGCCCGACGCAGATCGGCGGCCAGCCGGACACCCGACGGCGGGCCGGCGTCCACCACCACCCACCGCCCGCCGGGCGTACGGAGACCGAAGGCGTCGCCCTGCCCCACGTCGAACATGTGCACTTCGAGCGACCCGTTTCGGAGCAGGTGGCCCGAAACGGGCCAGGCCGACAGCCCGGCCACCGCCCCGGCCGCCACCACCACCCCCCGCACCGCCACCCCCACGCCCGGGCGACGAAGGGCGAGCCACCACCCCACCCCCGCCCCTCCGGCGGCGGCCACCACGTCGGGGCGGGCCAGGGCCCAGGAGGCCCCGGGCACCGCCGCCCACGCCTCCACCCACACCCGGGCGAGACCCAGGAGCCCCTCGGCCCCGGTGGCCGCCACGGCGGCGCCCGGAAGGGAGAGGGCGTCCAGCACCAGGGCGGCGAGCACCGACGGGAGGGCCAGGGCCACCAGGGGGGTGGCCCCCAGGGAGGCCGGGAGAGCCACGGTGGACACCCGCTCGAAGTGCCAGGCCACGAACGGAAGGGTGGCCACCGTGGCGGCCACCGTGACCACCACCGCCTCCAGGGCCGCCCGCATGCGGCCGCCGGGCGGATCCCCCCGGCGGGCGGTCCACGCCGCCACGGCCCGGGCCGTCCAGGGGCGCGCCCAGACGGCCAGCCCCAGCGCCCCGGCGAAAGACAACTGGGCCCCGATGCGCCCCGCCACCCCCGGGTCCAGGAGCACCAGCGTGAGCAGCGCGGTGCCCAGGGCCCCTGCCGCCGAGACGGGCCGCCCCACCCAGCGCCCCACGCCCACCAGGGTCAGGAGAAGCGCCGCCCGTGTGGCGGCATCGGGAAAGCCCAGCACCGCCACGTACGCCCACGCCGCGCCCGCCCCGGCGGCCACGGCCCGCCGCGGCGGCACGACCCGCCCCGCGAGCCAGATGATCGATCCGGCCAGGACCCCCACGTGGAAGCCCGAGATGGCCAGGAGGTGGGCCGTGCCGGTGGCGGCGAAGGCCTCCCGGACTTCCCGGGACAGGCCGTCGCGGCGGGCGAAGACAAGCGCCGCCACCAGGTCGCCCTCTCGGGCGAAGCGCCGCTCCACCCGGGCCACCCCCGCCCGCCGCACCCGGGCCAGGGCCGGCCCCAGGCCCGGAACCCGGGTCTCCACGACCTCCACGTCGCGGGCCAGGATTACCCCGGCCCTCAGGGGGTCGAGGCCCGGCGCGGCCTGGGCCCGGGTCACCCAGCGGCCCTGGACCCGCACGCCCACGCCCTCTCGTCGGGCCGCGCCGTCCAGTGCGGCCCCCTGGACCCGCACCGGGCCGGGACACGGCCCGTCCACCACCTCCACCACCACCCGCCCCGGCGCCTCCACCTCCCGCACCCACCCCGACACGGTCAGGGAGCCCGCCTCCCGACTCCACCGGCAGTCGTCCAGGGCCGTCCGGGTGGCGAGGCTGCCGTGGACCAGGCCGCCCAGGGCCACCAGGGGAATCCAGCGCACCCCCAGGCGCCGACCGCCGGCCACCGACGGAGCGCCCCCCGCGCCCGGGGGGCGGGCGCCGGGGCCCATGGGACGCACGGCGGCCGCCAGGAAGAGGAGGGCGGCGGGGAGGAGGTCGACTCCCGCCGGAGGGAGGGCGGCGCCGGCCGCCAGGGCCAGGGCCATTCCCGTCACGGGCGGGAGGCGGCGGCTCAGGGCCGGGCCTCACCACCCCGTGGAGGGCCGTTCAGGTCGTCTCGCTCTCCGACTCGAAGAGGTTGGTCTGATTCCGGTCCACGAAGATCCGGGCCCGCTCTTCCCGATCCTCGTCGGCCAGACGCTCCCGGAGGATCCGCCGCACCTTGAGGTCGGAGTGGATCCCGGCCAGGAGCATCACCACCATGCCCAGGATCAGGGCCCCGAAGGCGATGGCGGTGAGGGGGACCCGGTACAGCGTCGCCACGCCGAGGCGGAGGGTCACCCGCTGGCCGCCGTTGAGGGCGGCGAACCCCATGGACGCCACCAGCACCAGCAGCACGCCCAGGACCCCTCCCAGGCGGTTCACCCCCCGACCTCCACCGCCTCGTGGGCCGTGATCCGTTCGCCGGCGAAGGTGGCCCCGGTGGTGGAGGTCAGCACCACCGTGCGGTAGCTCCCCACCCAGGAGAGGTCGCCGGGAAAGGCCACCACCTTGTTGCGCCGCGTGCGACCCAGGACGTGCCCCGGGTCCCGGGCTCCCTTCTCCACCAGCACCTCTTCCACCCGTCCCACCTCGCCGGCGTTGATCTCGGCCTGGATGCCCCGGGCCACGTCGATGAGCTCCTCGAGGCGGGCCTGGGCCACGGCGTCGGGAATGAAGTCGCCCTCGGGCAGCCGGGTCGCCGGCGTACCGTCCCGCAGGGAGTACTTGTAGGTGAAGGCGTCGTCGAAGCGCACCGTGCGCATGAGGTCCAGGGTATCGCGGAACTCGTCGTCGGTCTCGCCGGGAAAGCCCACGATGATGTCGGTGCTCAGCGCCAGATCGGGAATGGCCCGCCGGGCCATCTCCACCTTCTCCAGGAAGGAGTCCACCGTGTAGCGCCGCACCATGCGCTTCAGGGTGCGGTCGTTGCCCGACTGGGCCGGGAGGTGGAGCTGCTCGCACACCGCCGGCTCCCGGGCCATGACCTCCACCAGCTCGGGGGTGAGATCGTTGGGATGGGGCGAGGTGAAACGCACGCGGCGGATCCCGGGCACCCGGGCCACGGCCTCCAGCAGGCGGGCGAAGCTCCACTCGCCGGCGACGTACGAGTTCACGGTCTGCCCCAGGAGGGTGACCTCGCTCACGCCGCCGGCGGCGATGCCCGCCACCTCGGCCAGGATCTCGTGGGGATCCCGGTTCTTCTCCGGACCCCGGACGTAGGGCACGATGCAGAACGTGCAGCGGTGGTCACACCCGCGCTGGATGGGCACCCACGCCGCCACCTCCGAGGTGCGGCGCTGCTCCAGCCCCTGGTAGTTCTCCCCGGTGTCGAGATCCAGCACCGTCAACTGGGGACCCCGTTTCCGGGACCCGGGCGACGCCACCGTCGCCAGCGCCGGGGGCACGGCCTCGGCCTCGCCGCCGTCCCGCAGCCGGTCCAGGACGTCGGGAAGGCGCCGGTACCCGTCGGGCCCCATGACCAGGTCCACGTAGGGCGCTTTGCGCGCCAGGTCGTCGCCCATGCGCTGGGCCATGCACCCCGTGACCCCCAGCACCAGGTCCGGCCGCTCGGTCTTCAACCCCTTGAGCTGGGCCACCCGCCCCAGCACCCGCTGCTCGGCGTGCTCCCGGATGGCGCAGGTGTTGACCAGGATCACGTCGGCGTCCTCGGGACGGTCGGCGATGGCGTACCCCCGGGCTTCGAGGATGCCGGCCATCAGCTCGCCGTCGCTGATGTTCATCTGGCAGCCGTACGTCTCGACGTACGCGCGTTGGGTCCGGGTCATGGTGCCGACGCGGGGTGGGCGGGAACAGGGTCGAAGAGGTCAATATACAGGTCGTCGGGCCCCGCATGGAGGCGACCCCGGAACAGCCCCCGACTCCCGGGCACGGGAATCGACGTCTCGACCCGCACCCGCAGGTAGTCGCCGGTGAGGGCCCGGCCCCCGTCTTCCAGCACGACTTCGGCCTCGCCTCCGGCTCGGGCGGCGCGGTAGGCGGCGCCCTTCCGGGACACCCGCTCCCGGAGGTCCCGGCTCCGTTCTCCCGCCACGCGCTGGGGCACGGGCATCTCCTGCTGGAGCTGGGCGGCCACCGTGTCGTCCCGGGGCGAGAACGGAAAGACGTGGAGGTAGGTGAAGGGCAACTCATCCACCAGCGCGGCCGTGTCGGCGTGATCGGCCTCGGTCTCGCCGGGGAACCCGGTGATGACGTCGGCCCCCAGTCCAAGGACCGGGACACGTTCGGCGATCTCCAGGGCCCTCCGGCGGTACTGCTCCCGGGTGTGCCAGCGTCGCATGCGGCGAAGGACCGGATCAGCCCCCGACTGGAGCGGCATGTGGAGGTGGGGCGCCAACCGCCCCCCCGAGTCCACGAGCCGGTCCACCAGGCGATCGTCGATCTCGGTGGCCTCGATGCTCCCCAGTCGGAAGCGTACGTCGGGGACTCCGTCCAGGAGGCGCTCCACCAGCGTGGAGAGGGTCTCGGCACCGTCCAGGTCCAGGCCGTAGTGGCCGATGTGGACGCCGGTGAGGACCAGCTCCGGGTGGGCCGCCGCCAGAACCCGCGCTTCGGCCACCACCTCGTCGGGGGATCGGGACCGGCTCGCCCCCCGGGCCAGTCGCGTGGCGCAGAAGGCGCACTTCCGGTCGCAGCCGTCCTGGATCTTCAGCCAGCCCCGGGTTCCACCCCGTCGGCGGCGCAGGAGCTCGGCGCCCACGGGCTCGGTGTCCAGCCGGTCCAGCCCCCGGCGATCGGTGAGCTGCACCAGGGCCGGCGCCGCCCCCCCCACCGCCCCGGCCACCTCCACCGGGTCGTGCCCGGGCACCACGCCGTCCACCCCCATGGCCCGGTAGTCGGGCGCCTTGAGGGCGGCCGAGCAGCCGGCCACCACAATGCGCACGCCGGGATGGCGACGGCGGAGCCGCCCCACGAGCCGGCGGGCGTCGGCGTCGGCCTGGTTGGTGACGGTGCAGGTGTTCAGGACCACCACGTCGGCCTCGCCGGCCTCGCTCACCGTGCCGGCGCCCCGGGCCTCGAGCTCCTGCCGCATGCGCTCCGTGTCGTACTGGTTCGCCTTGCAGCCGAAGGTGTGGTAGTGGACCCGCACCGGGTGGGCCCGTCTAGAAGCCCGAGAGGCGCACCGACGTGGCCAGGCGCCAGAACCGCTCTTCGAAGCCGCCGGCCTGCCGCATGCCCCGCTCCAGCGCGAGGTCCAGGCGGGCCAGGAGCACCTCGCCGCTGGTGAGGAGATCCATGCCCAGGCCGGCGGAGAAGGCCGACTCCCCGGGATCGGCGGCGCCGTCGGTGGTGAACGGGAGGGGCGTGTCCCGATACCCCAGGCGCAACTGGGACGGCTTGCCCAGGATGGACGCCCCGCCCCACTCCACCCCTCCGCCCCAGGCGAAGGTGTCCCGGGCGCCGCTGTCGTCGAACGACCCGTCCACCGACGACCACCCGGCCCGGTGCATCCCCAGGACGGCCCGAAGCTGGGGCGACAGTACCGCCGTGGCGCCGACCCGGATCTCGTCGGGGAGGGCGAAGGTGGCTTCGGCCCCGGCGGTGTTTTCGTCGGGGAGAGCGTCCAGATCGCTGGACCAGGTGTAGGCCGCCGCCACGTGGAGGATGTCGCCCAGGTCGGCGGCGGCCCCCAGGGACGCGATCCACCCCCGGTAGCTCCAGCGCCCGCCGATCTGGAAGGTGGGAAGGGTGGACCCCACATCGAGGGAGTCGAACGAACGGGTGAACACCCGCGACACGTCGCCGATGTTGCGCCCGATCTGGAGTCCCACATCGACGTTGTCGGTGAGGGACCGGGCCAGCCCCAGCCGCACCGACGAGATGCCGCCGTCGGACTGGAACTCGTCGGTGACCACTCCCATGCTGCCCTGCCCGTCCAGGTCGATGCGCTCGGTGGACGAAGAGGTCCAGCGCTGATCCAGGAGTCCGCCGAACGACACGGTCACCGTGCCGAAGGTGGCCGGATACCCCAGGGAGATGTACGGGAATCGGGTGCCGGAGAAGTCGCCCGCCGCGCCGTCGCCCTCGAAGTCGGCCCAACTCGTCTGGAACGAGAAGCCCACCGAGGGAATGCGCAGACGGGCCGCCGCCGCCGGATCCACCACCGACAGCTCGCCGCCGATGAGGCCGATGCCCATGCTGCCCAGGGCCACGCCCCGGCCGTCGGTGGCCACCAGGGGAAGCCCCAGACCGCGGGACGACAGGAGGGACTGGGCGTGGGCCGGAGCCGCCGCCGCCAGCACCAGGAGCGCGAGGAAGCCGGAGCGCAGGGTCCTCATCGGATCTCCACGGTGTCGGTCACGGTCAGGATCAGGCGGAGGGCGGGGGCCCCCTCGGTGCCGGGACCGGCGAAGGTCCCGAACCCGATGGAGAGAGGCTCCAGGGGGGTGAGGAGCACCAGGTCCCGCACCTTCTGCCCCACCGAGTCGTCCACCAGCGATCGGACGAAGGTCGTCACGGGAATGGAGACGGTCTGCCCCGCCCCGTCCCCGAACCACTCAGGGGCCATGGAGACCCCCAGGGCCCCCACCAGGGACGTGCCCAGGGGCGACTTGGGCAGGAGATCCGGCGCCAGGACCGCCCGGGCGTCGAGGAAGATGGAATCGGCGGGCTGGAAGGCCGCCTCGGTCGCCGCCGTGGTGAGGATCAGGGTGGCGCTGTTGAGGCGCTCGGGGGTGAGCTCCAGGGGGCAGCCCACCAGGGCGCACACCTGGGGCGAACCCTCCACGGCCTCGGGAAGGTCGAGGGTGATGACCGACCGCCACGATGGAGCGCCCCCGACCCGGATGCCCCCGTCCTCGGGCGTGGGAAGGGGATCGTAGATGAACGTCCGGGCCGTGGGCGGCGCGTTGAGGATCACCACCGTGTCCTGGTGGATGTTGGGCCGGGCCCGGAGGCGCAGGTCGGCGTCCACCAGGTTGATCCGGATGCCCGGCGTCTCCAGGTCGAACCGCACCCCGGGCCCTGCCTCCAGGGTGTCGCCCAGGGTCGCCACCGTGGCCGAGTCGAGTTCGATGACGATGGAGTCGCCCTGTTCGGGGTCCCACTCCGCCGACCCCAACGGCATCACCGGACCGGCGCCGGGCTCGTCCCAGAGCTGGAGGTCGTTGATGGTGTCCACCGCCACGGTCCACGAGGCCGAGGGACCGTAGAAGGCCCGGGTCAGGGCCCCGGCCGACACCTGCACCGGCCCGTCGGGGCGATTGGCCTCGGTGGTGTCGAAGCGGGCCACCAGGTAGCCGCTCAGGAAGGTGAAGGACGAGTCGGCCCGGGTCGTCCCCGTGGAGTCCACCACCGAGGCCACCCACGGGAAGACGTTGAACCGGGTGATCACCCGGGAGTCCAGCGACCCCTCGAAGTCCTGGGCCAGGACCGCCTCGAAGAGCTCGCTGGGCGTACCGAACCCGCTGTAGCCCTGGACACCCTCGGCGAAATCGGCGAAGGGAAGGACGATCTCCACGGTCCGCGGCTCCAGGGGAATCAGCCCGCCGTCGGACGACGTGGGCGTGATCTCCTCGCAGGCCAGCAGTCCCCAGGAGGCGGAAACGATTCCCGCCACCAACCACGCACGCTTCACCCGATCTCCTCGTCTTCGGACGGCGCCGCCGCGGGTCGCCGATGATCTCGCAATACGAACCGGACGGGCAGAAGCACGTCCAGCGTCCAACGCCGCACGTCTCCCCCCGCCTCGGACACGATCTCCAGGTCCGGAGCGAACTCCGTCAACGCCTGCCGGCAGGCGCCGCAGGGCGCCACCGCCTCGACCCCCTCGGTGCTCAGGGCCAGACGCCGAAACGACCGGTGCCCCGCGGCCACGGCGGCCGACAGGGCCCCCCGCTCGGCGCAGAGGGTCACGGGCGACGACGCGTTCTCCACGTTGCACCCCTCGAACAACGACCCGTCCGTCGATTCCAGGACGGCCCCCACCGGATACCCGGAATAGGGAGCGTACGCCCGGCCGCGCGCCGCGCGGGCACGGGCGAGGAGCGCATCGTCGTCGAGCCTCACTCCGCCTCCGTCCAGGTCCTGGGAAGGCGGGGCGTCCAGCCGGTGAGGATCTCGTACGAGATGGTGTCGGCCAGGGCCGCCACCTCGTCCAGGGAGATCTCCTCCATGCCGTCGCGTCCCACCAGGGTCGCCACGTTCCCCGCCTCTACACCGGGCAGGCCCGAAATGTTTGCCACCGCCACATCCATGGAGATGCGCCCCACCAGGGGCACCCGCCGCCCCGCCACCAGAGCGTGGCCCCGGTTGCCCAGACAGCGGGGAAGCCCGTCGCCGTAGCCCACCGCCAGGGTGGCCCACCGCTCGGGCCTCTCGGCCCGGTAGGTGGCGCCGTACCCCACCGTGGCGCCGGCCGGCACGTCGGCCACCCGGACGATGCGCGCCCGCACGGCCGCCACGGGCTCGGGGGTGGGGAGGTCGGGGCCGATGCCGCCGCCGTAGAGGAAGATCCCGGGCCGGGCCCCGCCCGCCCGGGCCCCGAGACGGAAGGCCCCGGCCGAGTTGGCCACGTGGAGCCGCACCGACGGCGGAGGGACCAGGGCCGACACCACGGCCTGGAACGCCCGGAGCTGATCGTCCACCCCCGGCCCCCCGGCCTCGTCGGCGGAGTGGAGGTGGGTGAAGAGGCCGTCCCAGCGGAGTCCCCCGGCGGGTCCGTCCCGGAGGGCCGCCACGGCCGGGGCCCATCGGGCCGGAGACGACGCCGGAAACCCCGCTCGCCCCATCCCCGTGTCCACCTCCAGGTGCACCCGGGCCGGCCGCCCCCGGCGACGTCCCTCGGCGGCCAGGAGGTCCAGCAACGCCCCGTCGGACACCGCCACGGCCAGCTCCAGGGCCACCGCGGCCTCCACCTCCCCGGGGGGGATGGGCGAAAAGACGATGACGGCATCGTCCACGCCGGCATCCCGCAGCGCGGCCCCTTCGGCCAGGGTGGCCACCCCCCACGCCGCCGGGCCCTCGGGGGCCAGGGCCTGAACCACCTGCCGGGCCCCGAGCCCGTACCCGTCGGCCTTCACCATGGGCACGATCCACGGATCGGGACCCAGGGCCCGGGCCACGCGCCGGTAGTTGCGGCGAAGGGCCGGGGCCGCGACCTCGATCCAGGCGCGGGTGCGGGGAGGGATGTCCATGGTGGACGAAAGATGCGGAAGCGCCCGAACGGAACAAGGGAGGCGGAACCGGCGGACCCGCGTTGACACCGGCGGCCGTTCGGGCGAGTTCTCGGACCATGGCGACTCCCCCCGATCCCGTCCCCGGCTCCGACCACGCCCGCACCACCCCCGGCTCCCTGGACCGGGCCCTGGCCCTGGTCCGATTCCTCCGGGCGAACTGCCCCTGGGACGCGGCCCAGACGCCCCGCACCCTGGTGCCCCATCTCGTGGAGGAGACCCACGAAGTGGTGGACGCCATCCACGGCGACGATGCCCGGGCCCTGGAGGGCGAACTGGGCGACCTGCTGCTGAACCTCGCCTTCCAGATGGTGCTGGGGGAGGAGGCCGGCGCCTTCGACGGCGACTCCGTGACCCGGGCGCTGGAAGAGAAGATGGCCCGGCGCCACCCCCATCTCTACGGACTGGGGGAGAAGGAGGACTGGGAGCGCCTCAAGGCCCGGGAGCGGGAGGGGGCCGACGAAAGCGACGGCGTGCTCGACGGCCTGGCCTCGGGCCTGGACCCCCTCACCCGGGCCCACCGCATCCAGGACCGGGTGGCGGGGGTGGGCTTCGACTGGGACGACCACCGGGGTGCCTGGGACAAGGTCGCCGAAGAGCTCGAGGAAGTGCGGGAAGCCCTGGAGGACGGCGAGAGCGAGGCCGTGGAGGAGGAGCTGGGCGATCTGCTCTTCGCCGTGGTCAATCTGGTGCGCCTGGCGGGCACGCACCCGGTGGGCGCCCTGGACCGGGCGAACCGCAAGTTCCACCGACGCTTCGAGGCGCTGGAAGGGCTCGCCCGGGAGCGGGGCGTGGTGCTGGGAGAGGCGTCCCTCGCCGAACTCGATGGGCTGTGGGACGCCGTGAAGGCCGCGGAGAAAGGCTGAGGCCCCTCAGTATCCGGCGTCGACGTCCACCCGGTTGCGCATGGCCTCGACCCGGTGGTCGAGGAAACACGCCAGGTTGTGAAGGACCAGATCCGCTTCCCGGCGCCAGAAGCCGTCGGTGACCGGCGAGACGTGGGGGGTGACCAGCACCCGCTCCATGGCCCAGAGGGGGGACTCGGGGCCCAGAGGCTCCCGGGCGAAAACGTCGAGGCCGGCCCCCCGGAGGTGTCCCGAGCGCAGGGCGTCCACCAGCGCGTCCTCCACCACGATCTTCCCCCGGGCGACGTTCACGAGCACGGCGCCCCGCTTCATGCGGGCGAAGGCCGAGGCATCCAGGAGTCCCCGGGTCTCGGGGGTGTCGGGGGCCGTGACCACCACCACGTCGCTCTCCTCCAGCAACCGGGCCAGGCCGGCCTCGCCCACCCCCACCTCCACGCCCTCGGGCCCCGGGCCCGCCGTGCGTTTCAGGCCCACGACCCGGGCCCCCAGGCACCGCAGTCGCACGGCCACCTCCGTGCCGATTCCCCCGAGCCCCAGGACCCCCACCGTCATGGTCGAGAGCTCCCGGATCGGGGCCTCGGCCGCGTAGAACGGATCCGTGTCCCACCGCCCCCGGGCCTGGTTCCGCACCGCGAAATCGAAGCCCCGGCTGAAGTGGAGAATCATGCCCAGAACCGCCTCGGCCATGGGGGGGCCGTGGATTCCCGCCGAGTTGGTGAACACCGGCGCCCGCTCCCGCAGCGTGGGCGTGATGGAGCTGCCCACCCCCGCCGATCCCGTGTGGACCCACCCGATGTCGGGTCCCGCCCGGAGCACGTCCTCGGCGATGCCGAAGCCCATGTAGATGCGGGCGTCGGCCACGGCCTCCAGCACCGCTGGATGGGCCCGGGCCGTGCCGTCGCCCGTACCCTCGGTGGGGGTGTCCAGCACCGCCAGGGTCCAGTCGTCCGGGAGGGCCTCCCGGAGCTCGGCGGCGAACCAGTCGGGGCGGGCCCAGACCGGTCGCTGGTCGTTCATGTCCAGAACGACGTGGGCCACGGTCGCCCTCGCCCTACGGATTCAGGCGGTTCATGAGGCGGGGGTACGGAATGAACTCCCGGATGTGATGGCGCCCGGTGATCCACGCCACGGTGCGCTCGATACCCAGTCCGAAGCCCGAGTGGGGGAACGACCCGTAGCGCCGCAGATCCAGGTACCAGCCGTAGGCCTCCTCGGGGAGCTTCTCCTCGGCGATGCGCTCCCGGAGCCGGTCCAGGTCGTCTTCGCGCTGGGAACCTCCGATGATCTCGCCGTAGCCCTCGGGAGCCAGGAGGTCGTCGCAGAGCACCGTCCGGGGGTCGTCGGGGTTCTCCTTCATGTAGAACGCCTTGGCCGCCTTCGGATAGTTGTAGACGAAGAGGGGCAGATCGTAGTCCTCGGTGAGGGACACCTCGTCGGGCGCCCCCAGGTCCTGACCCCACTCCACCTCACTGCCCTTCTCCTGCAGCCGGGCCACGGCGTCGGTGTACGAGATGCGGGGGAAGGGCGCCTTCACGTGCTCCAGCTTCGAGGTGTCCCGCTCCAGCACCTTCAGCTCCTCGCCGCACCGCTCCAGGGCGCGCTCCACCAGGTACGAGACGTAGTCCTCCTGGAGGCGCATGTTGTCGTCGGAATCGGCGAAGGCCACCTCGGGCTCCACCATCCAGAACTCGGTGAGGTGCCGCCGGGTCTTGGACTTCTCGGCCCGGAAGGTGGGTCCGAAGCAGTACACGCGACGGAACGCCGGGCAGGCCGTCTCCACGTACAACTGCCCCGTCTGGGCCAGATACGCCTTCTCGCCGAAGTAGTCGGTCTCGAAGAGGGTGCCGGCGTGCTCCCCGATGGACCCCGTGAGGATGGGGGTGTCGATGCGGGTGAAGCCCCGGTTGTAGAAGAAGTCGTGGGTGGCCTGGGAGATCTCGGCCCGGACCTTGAGCCCGGCCCGCTGCTGGCTCGAACGCAGCCAAAGGTGCCGGTGATCCAGGAGGAAATCGACCCCGTGCTCCTTGGGCTGGATCGGGTACTCGTCGGAGGGCGAGAGCAGCTCGAGCCCCGTCACCCCGAGCTCGAATCCGCCGGGGGCCCGGGGTTCCTCCCGCACCGCCCCGGTGAGGGCCACGGTGCATTCCTGGGTGAGGGTGCCATGGGACTCCCACACGGCGGGGTCGAGCTCCTTCTTCAGGAACACGCCCTGGACCACGCCGGTGCCGTCCCGGACGACGGCGAAGGCCACCTTGCCGTGGGCCCGGGTGGTTTCCACCCAACCGGTGACGGTGACTTCCTCGCCCACATGGGCGTTCAGGTCGCGGATCTCGACGGAATGGGCCATGCGTCAGGAAGGTGCGGGGTGAACCGGAGACGTCGGACGTGCGGGGTGAAATGTGCCGAAATCGGCGGGAGGCCGCACCCCCTACCCCACCCCGAACAGCTTGAGGCGCTCGGCGTAGCGGGCCTCCAGGACGCCCCGCACCCGGACGTGGGCCGGATCGTCCAGTTCGGGGTCGGCCTCCACGATGCGACGGGCGAGGCGCTGGGCCTCCAGGAGGATCCCTTCGTCCCGGGAGAGGTCGGCGAAGCGCAGGACCGGGTCGCGGCCGTGCTGCTGGCTGCCGAAGAGATCGCCCTGCCCCCGGATCCGGAGATCGGCCCGGGCGATCTCGAAGCCGTCGGTGGTGTCCCGGAACACCTTCAGGCGCTCGGCGGCGTCGCCCCCCACCTCGGCCACCAGGACGCAGAAGCTCTCGTCGCTCCCCCGCCCCACCCGCCCCCGGAGCTGGTGGAGCTGGGAGAGGCCGAACCGTTCGGCGTGCTCGATGACCATGACCGTGGCGTTGGGCACGTCGATGCCCACCTCGATGACCGAGGTGGCCACCAGGAGTTCCAGTTCTCCCGAAAGAAACGCCCGCATGGTGGCGTCCTTCTCGTCGGAGTGCATCTGGCCGTGGAGCAGTCCCAGGCGCCGGTGCGAAAACACTTCGCTGGACAGCCGCTCGAACTCCTGGGTGGCGGCCCGGAGGTCGACCTTCTCCGACTCCTCCACCAGGGGATACACCACGTAGGCCTGGCGCCCCTGGGACAACTGCTCGTCCACGAAGCCGTACACGGCGTCCCGGCTCCGGGGGTAGCGAAGAAACGTCTGGATGGGCTTCCGCCCCGGGGGCAGCTCGTCCAGGACGCTCAGGTCCAGGTCGCCGTAGAGGGTGAGAGCGAGGGAGCGGGGGATGGGCGTGGCCGACATGACCAGGACGTCGGGCGGCGGCTCCCGCTCGGCCAGGAGCATGCGCTGCCGCACCCCGAAGCGGTGCTGTTCGTCCACCACCACCAGCCCGAGCCGGCGGAACTCCACGCCTTCCTGCAGGAGCGCGTGGGTGCCGACCACGAGCTGGGCGTCGCCCCCGGCCAGGGCCGCCAGGGCGTTCCGTCGGTCGGCGGCACCCAGACGGCCCGTGAGGAGCGCCACCTCCACCGGGAGGTCGGCGGTGAGCTCCCGGAGTTTCCGGGCGTGCTGCTCGGCCAGCAGTTCCGTGGGGGCCAGAAGCACCGACTGCCACCCGCCCTCGGCGGCCAGGAGCATGGCAAACAGAGCCACCAGGGTCTTCCCCGCCCCCACGTCGCCCTGGAGCATGCGGTTCATGCGCCGGGTCGAGGTCATGTCGGCGGTGATCTCCCGGAGCACCGCCGCCTGGGCGTGGGTCAGGGAGAACGGCAGGCTCTCGTGGAGGGGGCGGATCAGGGTGTTGGTGCGCTGGGCCGCGATGCCCGGCCGCTCCCGGGTCTGGCGGTGCCGGACCTGGGCCTGGACGATCTGGAGAAAGAAGAGCTCGTCGAAGGCCAGCCGCTTGCGCCCCGTCTCGGCGTCGGCCAGGGAGGTGGGGCGATGGAGGGACTCCAGCGCCTCGGCCAGCCCCGGGAGTCCCAGGCGGGTCCGTTCGTCGTCGGGGAGGTACTCCTCCGCCGCCACCAGCCGGAGCAGGCTCTCCAGGTTCTTCTCGAACACGCCCCGGAGCACCCACTGGGGCACGTCTTCCGAGGCGGGATAGGCCACGAAGATGGCGCCTTCCGGGCCCTCTTCTCCCGTGTCGCCCTCGTCGCCCCGTCCCATGAGGGTGAACTCCCGGGGTTGGATCTGGCGGCCGTGGAAGAACTTCACCGGCCCGGTCACCAGGAGCACGTCGCCTTCCCGGAGCTTCCGGTCCAGCCAGGGCTGACCGGGCCAGGCCACGGTGATGCGCCCGGTGGCGTCTTCCAGCACCGCCTGGAAGATCCGCAGACCGGCCCGGGTGGGGATCACCCCCTTGGTCCGGACCCGTCCCCGGACCGTGGCGTCCATCCCCACGTCCAGGTCGGCGATGTCGTCCACCGTGGAGGCGTCGTCGTAGCGCCGGGGCACGTGGAAGAGGACGTCCCGGGCCGTGAGGAGTCCCATGCGCTGGAGCCCCTCGGCGCGCCGCGGACCGACGCCCTTCAGAAACTGGACCGGCTTGTCCAGGAGCGAGAAGTCCACCTCACGGCCCCGGCTCATGGCATCACTCGAAGATGCCCTCCGCGAAGGCGTCCACGTCGAAGGTCTGGAGGTCGTCCACGCCCTCGCCCGTGCCCACCAGCTTCACCGGGAGTCCGTACTCCTCCTGGAGGGCCACGATGATGCCGCCCCGGGCCGACGAATCCATCTTGGTGAGGATCACCCCCGACACCTCCACCACCTCGCCGAAGGCCCTCACCTGGGAGAGGGAGTTCTGGCCCAGGGTGGCGTCCAGGACCATGAGGGTTTCGTGGGGCGCGCCCTCGATCTTCCGCTCGATGACCCGGTGCACCTTCCGCAACTGCTCCATGAGGTTGCGGTTGGTGTGGAGCCGGCCCGCCGTGTCCACAAGCACCACGTCGACGTTCCGGGCCACGGCGGCCTCCACGGCGTCGAAGGCCACCGCCGCCGGATCCCCGCCCTGCTGGCCCCGGAGGAACTGGGCGCCGATGCGCTTCGCCCACATCTCGAGCTGCTCCACGGCGCCGGCCCGGAAGGTGTCGCCGGCGGCCACGAGGACCGAGCGGCCCTCCTGCACCAGGCGGTTCGCCAACTTGGCGATGGAGGTCGTCTTACCGACCCCGTTCACCCCCACGATGAGGTAGACCGTGGGCCCGGCGTCGGCGGCGTGGAGGTAGGCGTCCTTCGACGGCTCCAGGATCCGGCGCAGCTCCCCCTCCAGCGCGGCCCGGAAGTCGGCGCCTTTCTGCACCTTCCCCTTCCGGTTCTCGCTCTCCACGTGGTCCACGAGGCGGAGGGTCGCCTTCACCCCGAAGTCCGAGGCCAGGAGCTTTTCCTCCAGCGACTCCAGGGTCTCGTCGTCCACGCCCTTCGCCAGGACCTGGACGTCGGTCATCATGAGGTCGACGGCGCGGCGCCAGAGCGACTTCTTCTTTTCGGCGGACTTCTTGAAGAGACGGGCCATGGAGGCGAAGCGGGAGGATCAGCGCAGTCCGGACCGGCGGCGGAGGATCCACTCCGCGGACAGGAGGCCCAGAAGCAGCAGGTACGGCCAGGGCGAAGTGCGCAGGGGGCGACCGGGACCCGCGGTGCGCACGGCGTCGGTGCCCGGGTCCCACGCGGTGAGGGTGGTGTCCCGGGGCCACCGAAACTCGTCGGTATGGGACTCCAACTCCAGTCTTCCGGACCAGCTCCGGTCCCGGGCGGCCAGGGAGTCGGGAGCCAGGACCCGGGCCGTCCATGCGTAGCTCCCGGCCTCCCGGGACGGGAGGGTGGCCCGGCCGTCGTCGCCCACCTGCACCGTGTCGGTGCGGGAGCCCGCGCCGTCCACGCCGGCGGTGACCACCTCCACCGTGCCCCCTGGCGCCACCGGCGCCCACCACGCCACGGGGCGCCCGGCCGGGGCCACCCGCTCGGCTGGACCCAGACCGCCGCCGGGGGCCTCGTCGTCCAGGGCCAGGAGCCACCCGGCCACCCCGGACCAGAGGCGGTCGTAGGCGTCGGTGCCGGGACCGGGGCGGAAGCCCCAGCGCCAGAAGCCCCGGGCCAGGACCACGGCGCGGCGGCCCCCGTCCCGTTCCTGGAGGGCCACGACCCCGGCCCGGAGGCCTCCGGCCCGCTCCAGCTCCAGGGCGGTGGCGGTGCCGGCGGCGTCGGGCGCCAGGGGCGAGGCCAGGGGCGGGAGGTCGGCCCACGGCACCCCGGCGAAGGCCGCCGCCAGGGGGCCCCCGGCGGCCGCGGCGTACCACTCCCCCGTCCGGGGACCGTCGGCGGTAACGCCCGCCGCGGCGGCGCCCTCCACGTCGTGGGGGAACACAAGCACCCGCCGCCCCTCGGCCTGGGCCCGGACCAACCAGGCCGGGGCCTGCCCGGTGAGCCCGTGGACCACCAGGAAGCGGGCATCCTGGGCCACCCGGGAGAGGGCCGCGTCGTCCAGCACGCCGCCGCTCCCGTCCATGGGGAGGAAGGCGTCGTCGCCCACGGCGAGCCATCCCCGGGTGGGCAGCCCCGTGACCCGCTCCAGCACCGGCATGAGGAAGCGGGGCTCCCAGTCGGGCTCCAGCGACACCAGGGCCAGGAGCCCCTCCAGCGGATCGACCTCGGTGAAGGCCGAGCGCACGTCGTCGGCCGCCACGGCGTCGGCCTCCAGCACCACCCGGGCCCGCCACAACACGGGTCCCGCCGTATCGGGGAGGGCCACGGGGAGTCGGACCGACACGGTGCGCCCCGGTCCCGGGAGGCGCACCGACGACTCCCCGGCGGGCTCGCCGTTGCGGAGCAGCTCGACCCGGGCCTCGGCGCCCTCGGCGGCGGCGGTTCCGTACACCTCCACCGTCACCTCCACCTCTTCTTCGGCTCGCCCCGTGGCCGGGACGTCCAGCCCGGCGATCCCCGCGGAGCGGAGGTCCTCGCCCACGTCCACGAAGCGGAGGGCCAGCTCCAGGCTCTCCCGGAGGGCGGCCACCTCGGGCACGTCGGCCAGGCGGAGGTCGCTCAGCACCGTGATCTCCCGGGCCCCGGCCTCGGCGGCCCGGCGCAGGACGGGAGCGAGGCGGCTGCCGGCCTCGTCGGCGCCCCCGTCGGCGGTGGGCGCCCCGAAGTCGGCGGTGCGGAGATCGTCGTCGTCCGCGGGGCGTTCGGCGGCGGCCCGCTGGGCCGGCGACGTCCCCGACGGGCCCGGGACCTCCATGGACGGAGAGGCGTCCACCACGACCCACTCCCGAGGCGGGCCGTCGCCGCCGGCGGTGGGGAGGGAGAGGTCGGCCAGGAGGATCAGGACCCCCACGAGGATCGCCGCCCGGAGCGCGGCCAGACGGCCGCGACCCGCGATGGGGAGCTCCCGCCGCCGATAGACCTGGACGGCGAAGAGCGTCGCCGCCACCGCCGCCACACCCGCCAGAAGGGGACCCGTCACCGGCGCTCCGGCCCGATCCGGCCGTCCCTCTCCCGCCCCCGTGAGGCGGGGACCCGCCGCGTCACCGCTGGGGCGCCTCGGACGGCGGCACGCCGGACTCGTCGGCCATGCGCTCGCCGGGATCGGCGGGAGGATCGTTCTCGTCCACGTCGGCGATCCGATCGGCCGACGGCGAGGGCACGAGCTCCAGGAGGGCCATGCGGGGGGTCAGTTCGGCCGTCCACCGGTCCATGACCTCGCCGGGCACCGGGTCACCGTTGGGCAGATCCACGGCCAGGGGATCCACGTGGCGCCCGTTGCGGATCATCTCGTAGTGCAGGTGGGGCCCGGTGGCCAGGCCCGTCATGCCCACGTAGCCCACCACGTCGCCCTGGGACACCCGGGACCCCACCCGGACGCCGGCGGCGAACCGGCTCATGTGGCCGTAGCGGGTGGTGAACCCGTTGGCGTGGGCGATGACCACGGCGTTGCCCAGCCCCCCCAGGGCGCCCCGATGCTGCACGACGCCGTCGGCGGTGGCCATGATGGGCGTCCCGGCGTCGGCGGCGTAGTCCACGCCCCGGTGGGCCCGGATGGTGTTCAGGATGGGGTGCCGGCGGCCCGGGTTGTACCGGGACGAGATGCGGCGGAACGTCAGGGGCTTCAACAGAAACGAACGCCGGACCGAATTGCCGTCCTCGTCGTAGTACGACCCCTCGCCGTCGCCGTTGGGATCGAACCAGATGGCCCGGTAGGCCTTGCCCACGTTGACGAACTCGGCGGCGACCACGTGGCCGCCCCGCATGGATCCGTCGGGCCGCACCTGGCGCTCGAAGGCCACCCGGAACTCGTCGCCGGGCTGGATCTGGCGAGAGAAGTCGAGCTGCCACTGGAACACCTTGTCCAGCTCGTCGACCAGGATGCCCTTGTCGTTGTAGGGCATGTCCAGGAGGTCGTCGTTCTCCACCAGCGACGCCCAGAGGGACTGCTCGATGGACCCGGACACCAGGAGGGTGTCGATGCGGGTGGGGGTCTCCACCACCGTGGACGACCAGGCGTAGGGACCCCGGGTGATGCGGACGGTCTCGTCGGGGTTGAGCACCACGTCGACCCCCCGGAGGGTGCCCTCGCCCACGAAGCGGAGGACCACCTCGGAGTCGACCTTGAGGCGACGGGGACTGGCCCGTTCCTGAAACGCCAGGAGCACGGCCTGCTGCTCGCCCCGGTCCAGGTTCTCCTCGAGGATCCCCCCCAGGGTCTCGCCCGGGCCGAGGATGCGCACCTCCCGGTGCTCCGCCGGTTCGGCGTAGATCTTCTCCAGGACCCCGGCGTCGGGCGTGCTGCACGCGGACGCCAACACCGCACCCACGGCCAGGAGGCCGTGGAGCGGGGCAGCGGAAGTTCGGGCTGAGGTCATGGGTCTCCGGGGACGCACGCTCCGGCGAGTCGGAGCGTGCGCCCCGGGTCGCCTAGTCCATCTGCCGACGAATGAACGTCGGAATGTCGAGTTCGCCGATCTCGGTCGACGACACCGGTCGGCCCGGCATGCGACCGAGCCTGGGCGCCGGCTCCACGGAGAACGACGCTCCCCCTCCCACCGCGACCTGCCGCTGCATCTGCGGCACGGCGGTTTCGGCGATCTGCGTTTCGATGTCCATCTGCTTCACCTTGGACACCGCAGGCCGCTGGGCCGTTGTCCGGGCCGGCTGGGGGGCCGGACGCCGGAAATCGTGGTTGATGACCTGCCGCTCCTCGCCGGGCGAATCGAAGCCCGTGGCGATGACCGTAACCCGGACCTTCCCCTCGAGTTCGGGATCGTGCACCGCGCCGAAGATGATCTCGGCTTCGTCGCCGGCCTCTTCCTGAATGATAGTGGAGATCTGGGTGACCTCGTCAATGGCGAGGTCCATGCCTCCGGTGATGTTGATCAGGACGCCCTTGGCGCCGGCGATGGACACGTTGTCCAGGAGCGGCGAGGAGATGGCCTCCTGGGCCGCTTCCTGGGCCCGGTTGTCGCCCTCGCCGAAGCCCGACCCCATGAGGGCCGGCCCGCGGCACGACATGATGGTCCGCACGTCGGCGAAGTCGACGTTCACCTCACCCGACACCCGGATCAGGTCGCTGATGCCCTGGGTGGCGTGGAGGAGCACCTCGTCGGCCTTCTTCAGGGCGTCCTTGAACGTCGTGCCCTTGGGCACCACCGCCAGCAGCCGGTCGTTGGGCACCACGATCACAGTATCGACCGACCGCTTGAGCTCCGCGAGCCCCTGCTCGGCCTGCCGCAGCCGCTTCTTGCCCTCGAAGGCGAAGGGCCGGGTGACGATGCCGATGGTGAGGGCGCCCATCTCCCGGGCGATCTCGGCCACGATGGGGGCGGCACCGGTTCCGGTGCCCCCGCCCATGCCGGCGGTGATGAACACCAGGTCGGCGCCGTCCAGCGCCTTGCGCACGTCCTCCTGGGACTCGTGCACGGCCTGACGACCGATCTCGGGGCGGGCTCCGGCGCCCAGTCCCCGGGTGAGCTTCTTGCCGATCTGCATGGTGACCTGGGCCAGGGAGCCCTTCAGGGCCTGGGCGTCGGTGTTCATGGAGATGAACTCCACGCCCTCCAGCTCCTCGTCGACCATGCGGTTGACCGCGTTGCCGCCGGCGCCGCCGACGCCCACCACCTTCATGGCGGCGTTCTGGGTCGGGGTCTCCTCGAATTCGAAGATCATCATTCTCTCGCTCCTGCGTTCGTTCGGGACGGGGGATCGGTGGGATGGGCGAGGCGCCGGGGTGGCGCCCGCATTCGTCGCAGGGGCGGATCGGGTCCGGCCCGGGGGCGAGCCGCCGGCGTGAAGGAGCGGGACATCAGAAGAACTCCCTCAGCCAGGCGCCGACCTTGGAGACCACGGCCGAGGCCACGGTGGTGGCCCCCTCGCCCGTCTCGTGGAAGCGCTCGCTGCCCCAGAGGGTGAGCCCCACGGCCGCCGAGAAGCGGGGACGCCCCACGCTGTCGGCGAGTCCGCCGAGCCCCTCGCCGGGGAATCCCAGGCGCACGGGGGCGGCGAAGACCTGCTCGGCCAGGTCGATGATGCCCGGCAGCGCCGCCGAGCCCCCGGTGATGACCACCCCGGCGCCCAGTTTGTCGGCCAGGTCGGCCCGATCGAGCTCGCGCTGCACCAGGCCGAAGAGCTCGTCCAGCCGCTGCTCGGCGATGTGGGCGATGAGCTCCCGGGCCACGTGGCGCACCTGCCCCGGGGCGGGCCCCGGCACCTCCACCGTTTCGTGGGGATCCACGAACCGGCCCGAGGCGGCGCCGAAGGTCTCCTTGGCGCGCCGGGCTTCGGCGAAGGGAATGGACAGCCCCTTCACCAGATCGGTGGTCACGGCGGTGCCCGCCACGGGGATCACCGCCACGTGGCGCAGCTTGCCCTCGTAGTAGACCGCCATCTCGGTGGTGGCGGCGCCGATCTCCACCATGGCGGCCCCCACCTCCTTCTCGTCTTCGGTGAGGACGGCCCGGGCCGTGGCCAGGGGCTCCAGCACCAGCTCCTGGACCGCGTAGCCCGCCCGGGTCACGGCCTTGCGGAGATTGCCGGCGGCGGTGGCCGAACAACTCACCAGATGCACCTCGGTTTCGAGGCGGGTGCCGTTCATCCCCACCGGGTCCTTGATGCCCCGCTGGTGGTCCACCACGTACTCCACGGGAATGGCGTGGAGCAGCTCCCGGTCGGGTCCCAGGGCCACGGCCCGGGCCACCTCGTGGACCCGGTTCACGTCGCCCGGCGTCACCTCGTCGTCGTGGACGGCCACGACCCCCATGGAGGGCCACGCCTCGATGTGGTCCCCCGAGAGTCCCGCGTAGACCCGATCCACCGTGACGCCGGCCATGAGTTCGGCCTCCTTCAGCGCCGTGCGGATGGAGTCGGTGGTCTCCTCGAGGTTGGTGACCCGCTCCCCCCGCATGCCGGCGGTGCGGGTCTGGCCCACGCCCAGGATCTTGAGTCCCGACGGCCGCCCGGGCTCCACCGGAAGCTCCCCGATGACGGCACAGGTCTTGGTGGTGCCGATGTCCAGTCCCGCGATCAGATTCGTTCGCATGGCGTCACCCGGTTCCCAGGCCCACGACGACCTGATCGTCCCACCGCACGTCGATGAAGCGGGGGGTGGCCGTGGAGTCGTTTTCGAGTTCGATGCCCAGCACCGAGAGGCCGGCGTCGATCCGGGCAGGATCCACCGGGAGGCGCATCTTCACCCGGAGGCTCGGCGAGGAGCCCCAGAACGCCGTGAACGAGCCGTCGGCTTCCTCCCGCAACTCGGAGAGGCGGCCGTGGAAGGCCGGATCCTGCCGGAGGGCGGCCACGGCCTCGACCTGGCGGCGGAGACGGTGGGGCGGAAGCACGCCGTCTTCGGCGCCCTCGGCGGGCCGGAGCCGCACCACCGGGAGGTCGAGATGCACCCGGCTCGGATCCACCGGGAGGATGCGGCCCTCGATGTCCACGGGCTCCAGGACGGGGGTGGCCACGAAGGCCACGGGCTCCCGCTCCTCGATCTCCAGCACGAGGGTCGACGGCAGGCGGCGGCGGACCCGCACGTGGCGCACCACGGGGTGGGCCGCCACCGCGGCCTCCCACGCCGACGGGTCGTCCCACACCGAGGCCGAATCGGGCACGCCGGCCCGCTCCAGGATCTCCCGGTCGTCCACGAGTCGCGCCCCCTCCACCCGCACCGTGGCGACGTCGAAGAGGGGGACCCTGGCCAGCATGCCGGGGAGGGACCGGAACCCGGCCACGGCGGCCCCGACGACCACGACCGCGGCCAGGGACTTGAGCACCACCGGCCCGCGGCCGTGGAGGGAGAACGGGGGACTACGCATGGGCGGTGGCCTTCAGGTGGGCGAGGAGAGCCGGGCCGGTGGCGTCGATGGAGCCCGCGCCCATGGTGAGCACCACGTCTCCGGGCTCCAGGTCGGCCGCCACCGCGGCAGCGAGTCGATCCAGCGCGGGTTCGTAGGCGACGTCGGCTCCGGCACGCCGGGCGGCATTGGCCACCAGGGTGCCGTCCACCCCGGGGATGGGCGCCTCCCGGGCGGGAAACACGTCGGTGAGCCAGACCCGGTCGGCCCGGGCCAGGGCCTGGCCGAAGGCGTCGGCGAAGTCCCGGGTGCGGGAGTAGAGGTGGGGCTGGAAGACGGCCACGAGGCGGCGGCCGGGCCAGGCGGCCCGGGCGGCGTCCAGGGTGGCCACGATCTCGGTGGGGTGGTGGGCGTAGTCGTCCACCACGTCGATCCCCCCCGCCGAGCCCAGGTGCTGGAAACGGCGGCCCACGCCCCGGAATGCCGCCCACCCCCGTCGGATGTCGTCCCACGACGCACCCAGGTGCCGGGCCACGGCGCCGGCGGCCAGGGCGTTGCGCAGGTTGTGGTCGCCGGGCACCCCCAGGCGGGCCTCGCCCCGGTCCACCCCCGTCTCCATCACCCGGAACCGGGACCCGGCGGCGTCGTGGCGCACGTCCACGGCCCGGAGCTGGGTGCCCGCCGACAGGCCGTAGGTGGGGCCGGCGCCCGGTCGGTCGGCCAGGAGGGCGGCGGCGCCGGGATCGTCGCCGCAGATCACCACGGCGCCCCCGGGGCGCACCCGCTCCAGGAACTCCCGGAAGGCGGCCCGGACGCCGTCCACGTCGCCGTAGATGTCCAGGTGGTCGGCCTCCACGTTGGTCACCACCGCCACGTCGGGAGCCAGGGCGTGGAACGACCGGTCGAACTCGTCGGCCTCCACCACGAAGAGCTCGCCGCCGCCTCGCCGCACGTTGCCGCCCCACGCCGGCACGGTGCCCCCCACGAATCCCGTGGGATCGAGCCCCGCGGCGGCCAGGACCTCCACCGTGAGGGCGGTGGTGCTCGTCTTTCCGTGGGTGCCGGCGATGGCCACCACCGTTCCCCGGGAGACCAGGGACCCCAGCGCTTCGGCCCGCTTCAGGACGGGAATGCCCCGCTCCCGGGCCCGGGCCAGTTCGGGGTGCCCCGCCGGAACCGCCGAGGTGTAGACCAGGGCCACGGCATGGTCGGCGTGGGCCGCATCGTGCCCCAGCGACACCTGGGCCCCCAGGCTCGACAGGCGGGCGGTGGCGGGTCCGGCCTTCAGGTCACAGCCCGTGACCCGGCCTCCCTCGTCCACGAGCCACTCGGCCAGGGCACACATTCCGGCGCCGCCGATGCCCATGAAGTGCACCGGGCCCGTGCGGGAGAGAGCGGCGAGGTCGATCACGACGCCCCCTCGTGGGCCCGGGGCGGAAGCAACGTCTCGAGGCGCCGGGCGATGTCCAGGGCGCCGTGGGGGCGGCCCCGCTCCCGGGCGGCCGCGGCCAGGGCCTCGCGGCGCTCCGGATTCCCGAACACGTCGTCCAGGGCCGCACCCAGCGCCGCGCCGTCCAACTCCGACTCCGGGAGGTGAACCGCCGCCCCCGCCGCCGCCAGCGCACGGGCGTTGAGGGTCTGGTGGTCCGCCGCCGCCGTGGGGAGGGGGACGACGATGGAGGGCAGGCCCCAGGCCAGGAACTCGGCGGTGGACATGGCTCCGGCCCGACCCACCGCCACGTCGGCGGCGGAGAGAGCCGCCGGCATGTCGTGGATGTAGCCCAGGGCCCGGACCCAGGTCGGACTCCCCATCTCGTCCAGCGCCGCGGCCACACCCTCGATGTGGGTCGGGCCCGTGGACCAGAGGATCTGGTAGGCCGGCGGGTCGTCCCGGCGTGTGCGCACCCACTCCAGGACGGCGTCGTTGAGGGCCCGGGCGCCCTGGCTCGCCCCGGTCACCAGAACCACCGGACGCCGGGGATCGAGGCCGAACGACGCCCGGTCGGCGGCCCGGTCCCGCGCCGTGGGGACCCGCACCGGGTTGCCCGAATGCTCCACCACCGTCCTGGCCCGGGCCGGCAGATGGTCGGCCGCTTCGGGAAAGGCCACGTGGATCTGGTCGGCGAACCGGGCGAGGAGCCGGGTGGTGACCCCCGGAAGGGCGTTCTGCTCCTGGAGGGCCAGGGGCACCCCCAGAAGGGCCGCCAGGAGGCCCGCCGGGGCCGCGGCGTAGCCGCCGGTCACCACGACCAGCTCCGGCCGGAGCCGGCGGAACCGGCCCGCAAGCGACGCCATGGAGCGGACGAGCGCGCCCCCCACGGCGAGGTTCGCCACCACGCCCCCGCCCCGGCGGAGCCCCCGGACCGGGAGCAGCACGTGCTCGAGCCCCCGCTCCGGGAGAATCCGGGCCTCGAGACCCCGCTCGGCGCCGATGAACACCGGACGGAGCCCGGGGCGGAGGGATCCCAGGGCGTCGGCCAGGGCCAGGGCCGGGTAGAGGTGCCCCCCGGTCCCACCGCCGGCGAAGAAGACCACGGGAGGCGCCTCATGCACGGGCCCTCCGGGTCGCCAGGGAGGCCCGGGAGCGGGAACTCCGGGCGAGATCGTCGGTCCGGCGGCGCTCCTCCTGCTCCGGCCGCCAGTCCCGATCCGTCTCCCGCGCCACGGCCATGAGGATCCCCACGGCGGCCAGGGTCACCACCAGGTTCGTCCGCCCGTACGAGACCAGGGGCAGGGCCAGGCCCGTGGTGGGGAGGAGGCCCACGCCCACCATCATGTGGAGCACGGCGTGGAGGGCGATGAGGTTGGTGATGCCCAGCGCCAGCAACTGGCCGAAGAGGTCGGGGGCGCGCCGGGCGATGCGGAAACCCAGGACCACGAAGGCCATGTAGAGCACCACCACACCCACCACGCCCAGGAAGCCCCACTCCTCGCCCACCATGGCGAAGATGAAGTCGTTGTGGGGCTCGGGGAGGAACGCGTACTTCTGCTGCCCGTTGCCGAAGCCCCGACCCGTGAGTCCCCCGGAGCCCAGGGCGATGAGGGACTGGTAGAGCTGGTAGCCGGCCCCCGAGGGATCGGAGGCCGGATCCAGGAAGGCCTGGATGCGGGCCGCCCGGAAGCCCGAGGCCAACTGGGCCAGGAGCATGGGCACCGCCAGGAGTCCCAGGAACGCGAAGTGGCCGACCCGCCCTCCGGCGGCGAAGACGATGAGCGCCGCCACCGTGGCCATGAGCAGGGCCGTGGAGAGGTCGGGCTGGAGCATGATGGGGACGAGGAGCAGTCCCCAGATCAGGAGGAACGGCGCCAGGCCCCGGCTCAGGCTCCGGAACTCGCCCTGCTTCCGCACGGCCAGCATGGCCGTCCAGGTCACGATGGAGACCTTGGCCAGATCGGAGGGCTGGAAGCGGATGCCCAGATCGAGCCACCGGCGGGCGCCTTTGGCGGCGTGGGTCAGCCCCTCGGTGAAGGGCAGCACCACCATGAGGAGCAGCACCACGCTGATCCACAGCATGGGCCACGCCAGGGCCTCCCACAGCCGGTACGGCAGGCGGGCGCAGAGCACCAGGGCCACCAGCCCCACCGCGGCGCCCGTGGCCTGGGACAACACGTAGTAGTGATCGGCCAGCCCGGCCTGCTGAGCCATGAAGACGCTGGCCGAGTAGAGGGTGACGAGACCGAACGACAGGAGCAGGAGCGTCACCGCGAAGAGCGCCGGGCCTTCCCATCCCCGACCCAGTCCCACGTCGGGGAGGGCCACGGTCTTGGTCACCAGGTCCAGGGGTCGCCGATCGTTCATGCCGCCGCCTCCCGGGCCAGTTCGGCGAAGCGACGTCCCCGGGCCTCGTAGTTGGTGAACTCGTCGAACGACGAGGCCGCCGGACTCAGCAGGATCCAGTCGCCCTCCCGGGCCCGGGCCCGGGCCTCGGCCACGGCGCCGGCGAGATCGGGGGCCTCCACCACCTCGAGTCCGGGCACGGCCCGGAGGCGGGCGGCGAAGCGGGGGCCGGCGGCGCCGTAGCACACCGCAGCCCGCACGGGTCCCGGAAGCACGGCGGCCAGGGGCTCCAGCGATTCGCCCTTGTCGGTGCCGCCCAGGAGGAGCAGGACCCTGGCCGCCACGCTGGTGACGGCGCTGACGGTGGCGGCCACGTTGGTGGCCTTGCTGTCGTTCACCCAGGTGAGGCCCCCGCCCCGGGCCACGGGCTCCATGCGGTGGGGAAGCGCCCGGGCCGAAGCCAGGCCCCGGGCCAGGACCTCGGGCGACACGCCCGCCAGGCGGGCCGTTAGGGCGGCGGCCAGGGCGTTGGCCACGTTGTGGAGTCCCAGAAGGGGCACGTCGGCCCGGGGCAGAAGGGGCTCCTCGGGTCCATGGGGGTCGAGACGAAGCACCAGAACGTCTTCCCGCAGATACGCTTGGACGCCCTCGGTGCGGGTCGTGCTGAAGGTGTAGCGGGTCCCGGGACACCCTCCCGCCAGGGCCCTCACCTCGGGCTGATCGCCCAGGACCCAGCGACTCGCCGGCGTGGCGTTGGCGAACAGCCGGGCCTTGTCGCCCCAGTAGGCCTCCACGTCGGCGTACCGGTCGAGATGGTCGGGGGCCAGGTTGGTGAGGACGCCGATGTCCGGCGCGAAGCGCTCGGTGTCGGCGAGTTGGAAGGAGCTCACCTCCAGGACGTACCACGCCGGCGGCGGCTCCAGGGCCACCAGCTCCGACGCCGCCGGGGCCAGCCCCCCGCCCACGTTGCCCCCCACGCCGACCCGCAGTCCCGCCTCCCGGAGGAGGTGGGCCACCAGGAGCGTCGTGGTGGTCTTGCCGTTGGTACCGGTGACGGCGATCAGTGGCGCGCGGAAGAACCGAACGGCGAACTCGGGTTCGGAGACCCAGCGGCATCCCCGCTCCCGAAGCGCCCGGAGCACCGGAGCGTGGGGAGGGATTCCTGGACTGACCACCACGACGGAGGCGGCGGCGATCCGATCGAGGTCGTGGGCTCCCAACTCGACGTCGGCGCCCAGCTCTCGGAGCTGGGCTCCACGAGCTGCAGTCGGGGCGTCAGTGCGGAGATCCGAGACATAAGCGGGTGCTCCCTGTGCGAGGGCCAGACGGGCCGCGGCGTCGCCGCTGCTCCCGAGGCCGAGGATTGCGACGGCGGTCACCGGATCTTCAGGGTGGAGATGGCGACCATGGCGGAGAGGATCCCGAGGATCCAGAACCGGATGACGACGGTGGTCTCGTCCCACCCCAGCTTCTCGAAGTGGTGGTGGAGCGGAGCCATGCGGAACACGCGCCGGCCTTCGCCGAACCGGCGCTTGGTGTAGCGGAACCAGCCCACCTGGATCATCACCGAGAGCCCTTCGGCGACGAACACGCCTCCGATGATGAGGAGGAGGAACTCGGCCTTGAGGAGGATCGCCATGACGGCGAGGGCGCCTCCGATGGCCAGGGACCCCGTGTCGCCCATGAAGACCTGGGCGGGGTGGGCGTTGTACCAGAGGAACCCCAGGATGCCCCCGGCCAGGGCCAGGGCGAAGATGGCCATCTCCCCTGCCCCGGGGAGGTAGAACAGGCCCAGGTAGGCCGAGGTGTCGACCCGCCCCGTGATGTAGGCGATGAGGGCGAACGTGGCCGTGGCGATGGCCCCGAGGCCGCCGGCGAGTCCGTCCAGGCCGTCGGTGAGATTCACGGCGTTGGAGGTGAAGCCCACCAGCAGGGTGACGAAGGCCACGAAGGCCGGGGGCCAGAAGGCCGCGGCGTACTCGGAGAAGAAGGGCAGCCCGGTCCAGGTCGACGGAAACGGCGAAATGGGGTGGAGCACCAGGAAGACGCCCAGGGCCAGCCCGAAGCTCAGTTGGCCCAGCAGCTTCGCCCGGGCCACCAGCCCCTCCGACGAGCGCCGCACGATCTTCAGGTAGTCGTCCAGGAAGCCGATGGCCCCCATCCACACCAGTCCCGCCAGGCAGAGGCCCGTGTACCAGTTGGTGAGGTCGGCCCAGAGCAGGGTCGACACCACGCAGGCCGCGATGATGAGGGTGCCCCCCATGGTGGGGGTGCCGGCCTTGGTGAGGTGGGCCTCGGGTCCGTGCTCCCGCACGATCTGCCCCACCTTCATCCGGGTGAGGGCCCGGATCACGGCGGGCCCCAGGACGAAGGCGATGAGGAGCGCCGTCACCAGCGCGCCGGCGGCTCTGAACGTGTTGTATACGAACAGATTGAAGAGGATGTGCACCTCGGCGAACCGGGGCAGGAGATGGTAGAGCATCAGCCCTCTCCCTCGGTTCCGAAGTCCACCTCGAGGAGCTCGAGCAGCCGCTCCAGCGCCACGCCGCGGGACCCCTTGAGGAGCACGATCTCGTCTCCCCGAAGGTGTTCCCGGAGCAGGGCGTAGCCGGCGCGGGCGTCGGACTCCACCAGCACCCGGGGGGTGCCCTGGGACCGGGGCTCGGCCACGTCGGCGAAGTGCCCCGTGGCCAGGAGCAGGTCCACGTCCCGGCCCAGGGCGTCGTGCCACACCTGCCGGTGCAGCGCCTCGGATTCCTCGCCCAGCTCCAGCATGGAGCCCAGGACCACGGCCTTCCGGGATCCCGGCGCCCGCTGCTCCAGGAGGTCGAGGGCCACGCCCACCGACTGGGGGTTGGCGTTGTAGCAGTCCACGATGACCGCCAGATCGCCGATGCGCCGGATCTCGCCCCGCATGCCCCGGGGCTCCACCCCGCCCAGGGCCTCGGCGGCGGCCCGGAGGTCCACGGCCAGTTCCCGGGCGGCGGCCAGGGCCAGGAGCGCGTTCACCACCGCGTGGCGCCCCGCCATGCGCAGGCGCACCCGGTGGCCCTCCCAGCGGAAGGAGTGATAGCCCCAGACGTCCACCTCCACGTCCCGGGGGCGGAGGTCGTCGTCGGCCCGTTCGCTCCACCCGGCGACCCGGACGCCGGGCACCACCGCCCGGGCCCGATCCGGGAGGTCGGCCGGCGTGTCGCCCACCACCGCGCGGCCGCCGGCGGCGAGGCCCCGGAGCAGGTCGAGTTCCTCCTCCACGGCGCCGTCCCGGCTGCCCAGCCCCTCGAGGTGCTCCTCCCCCACCGTGACCAGGAGGGCCACGTCGGGCCGGGCGATCTCGGCCAGGGCCGCCATCTCGCCCCGCTCGCTGGTGCCCATCTCCACCACCACGGCGCCGGCGTCGGCCGGGGCCCGGAGCAGGGTCAGGGGCACGCCGATGCGGTTGTTCTCGTTGGCCCGGGTGGCGTGGACCGTGCGGCCCGCGCCCAGGGCGGCGGCGGTGAGTTCCTTGGTGGACGTCTTCCCGGCCGACCCGCCGATGCCCACCACGGCGGCGGGAAGGGCGTCGCGGCGGTGCCGCGCCAGACGGCCCAGGGACACCAGGGTGTCGTCCACCGGGTAGAGCACCCCCTCGCCGGCTTCGGTGACGGGGCGGGACACCACGGCGCCTCGGGCTCCCGAGGCGAAGGCGTCGGCCACGAAGTGGTGCCCGTCGAAGCGGGGACCCACCAGGGCCAGGAAGAGGTCGCCCTCCTCCACGCTGCGGGAATCGGTGGTCACCCGATCGTAGGACGGGCCCAGGTCGTCGCCGGCGGGACGGAGTCCCAGCGCCGTGCGCACTTCGGCGTCGTTCCAGGCGAAGGGCTGGGCCGGGGTCATCCGCCCCTCCGATCCGCCAGGGCCTGGGCCACCACGGTGCGCTCGTCCAGGGCGCGCCGCTCGGTGCCCACGATCTGGTAGGTCTCGTGCCCCTTCCCGGCGAGCACCACCACGTCGCCGGTGACGGCCTCGGCGATGATGCCGCGGATGGCGGCCACCCGGTCCACCTCCCGCACGTGGTCCGCCCCGGCGAGCCCCACCTCCAGGTCGTCGAGGATGGCCTCGGGATCTTCGGTGCGGGGGTTGTCCGACGTCACCCAGATGCGGTCGGCGTGGCGGGCCACGGCCTCGGCCATGGGACCGCGCTTGCTGGCGTCCCGGTCGCCGCCGGCGCCGAAGAGCACCCGCAGGCTGCCCCGGGCCAGGGGCCGCACCGAAGTGAGGAGGTTCTCCAGGGCGTCGGGGGTGTGGGCGAAGTCGATGATGACGGCGAAGGGCTCCCGGGCCACCACCTCCATGCGCCCCGCCACCTGGGGGGCGGTGGCCAGGCGGGCCACCGCGGTCTGGAAGGGCACACCCGCCACCAGCGCCGCCGTGAGGGCGGCCAGGGCGTTCTCCACGTTGAACCGCCCCGGGAGGGGGAGCTTCACCGTGGCCCGCTCGTCGCCCCACCGCACGGTGAAGCGGCTGCCCGCGGGACCGCACTCCACGTCGTCGGCGGCCACGTCGGCCTCGATGTGGACGCCGTACCGGAGCATGCGGGTCAGTTCCACCCGGGTCCACGCCGCCTCGGCGGCGTTCACCACCGCCCGGCCGTCGACCTTGAGCAGCTCGATGAGACGCAGCTTCGCGTCACGGTAGCGGCTGAACGTGCCGTGGTAGTCCAGGTGGTCCAGGGAGAGGTTGGTGAAGACGGCGACGTCGAAGCTCAGGGCGTCGAGCCGGCGCTGGTCCATGGCGTGGGACGACGCCTCCATGACGACCCACTCCACGCCCACGTCCCGGAGGTCCCGGAGGGTCCGGGCGAGTTCCACCGGCCCGGGGGTGGTCAGGGTCCCGCCCCCGTGGATCTGGCCGTCGGGGCCCACCACGCCCAGGGTGCCCAGGGCCGCGGCAGGGGCCTGGGCGGCCAGGAGGTGACGGGTCAGGACGGCCGTGGTGGTCTTGCCGTTGGTACCCGTCACGGCCACGGTCCGGAGACTCCGGGAGGGGCGGCCGAAGACCTCGTCAGCGGCCTTCGCCGCGGCGACCCGTCCGTCGGACACCACGAGCTGGGGGATCATGACCCCGCTCACGGCCCGCTCCACCACGGCGGCCACGGCGCCCCGGGCGGCCGCGTCGGCCACGTAATCGTGGGCGTCGGTGGTGGATCCGGCCCACGCCAGGAAGAGGTCGCCGGGCTCCACGGTTCGGGAATCCTGGGACACCCCCAGAACCGCGGCGTCCTCCGGGCCCACGATCTCCGTCAGGAGACCGTCGGCGCGGAGGACCGAAGCCAGGGCCGAGAGTCGGATCCCCGGGCTCATGGTCCTCCTCCCCGCACCCGCAGCCGCACGGTGTCGCCGAGCTGGAGTCTCGTGCCGGGACCGGGATCGGTGCCCACCACCGCGCCGGCCCCGTCCGACCACACCCGGAACCCCGCGGCGTGGAGGCGGCGGATGGCGGCCCGGGGCGTGAGCCCCTTCACCTCGGGCACCCGGAGGTCCCCGCCCTCCGGGGGAAGGGGCGTGGCGGGTGCGCCCTCGGTGTCCACGGCCACGAAGCGGGAGTCCAGGAGGCCGTCGGAGGCCTCCACGGACCGGTCCGAACGCCGGGCCTGGATGAGGCGGGCCCGGCTCAGGGGCGACTGGCGGGAGGCCAGGGCGGCCTCCATGGTGGCCCGGATCACCGGCGCGGCCACCGCGCCGCCGTAGTACTCGGCGCCCCGGGGGGCGTCGAGCTTGGCGTAGACCACGATCTGGGGGTCGTCGGCCGGGAAGTACCCCACGAACGAGGCGTAGTAGTCGCTTCCGTAGGACCGGTTCTCGGCGATCCGCGCCGTGCCGCTCTTCCCCGCCACCCGGTAGGTGTCCATCTGGGCCCGGGTGCCCGTGCCGTCCTCCACCACCGACACCAGCACCTCGCTGATGGACCGGGTCACGGCCGCCGACACGACGTCCCGCACCACCCGGGGGCGGGTGGCGTCCACCGCGCCCGCGGGCGTCCGGGTCTCCCGGATGATGCGGGGCTCCATGAGCCGCCCCCCGTTGGCCAGGGAGCCGTAGGCCATGGCCATCTGGAGGGGGGTCACGTTGAGCTCGTACCCGATGGCCAGGGACTGGGGACTCTGCCCGGACCAGTCCTCGGGCCGCCGCAGCAGTCCCGACGCCTCGCCCGGGAGGGTCAGCCCCGTGGGGGAGCCGAAGCCGAAGTCCCGGAGATGGGCGTACTGGGCCTCGGGCGTCAGCCCCAGGGCCACCTTGGCGATCCCCACGTTGGACGATTCCCGGAGGGCCTCGGCGAAGGTGATGACCCCCGAGCCGTGGGTGTCGCGCAGCGTCCGGCCGTTGATGCGCCACCACCCCTGGCCGATGTCCACCGAGTCCTCCAGCGTGGCCACGCCTTCGGAGAGGACCGCCGCCACGGTGAAGGGCTTGAGGGTGGAGCCGGGCTCGTAGGGGGCGTTGATGGCCGAGAGGGCGTTGGTGTTGCCCTGCTGGACGCTGGCCAGCGCCAGGATGTCGCCGGTGTGGGGGTCCACCACCAGCACGTCGCCCCCCAGGGCGTCGTGTTCGGCGATGGCCGCCCGGAGTTCGGTCTCGGCGATCTCCTGGAGGTCGACGTCGATGGTGAGGACCACGTCGCCGCCGGCCGACGGCTCCCGGAGCACCACGGTCTGCCCCGGAATGGCCCGGCCCCGGTTGTCCTTGGCGGTCTGCTCCAGCCCCGACGTTCCGGCCAGGTGGGCGTCGAAGGCCTGCTCGATGCCGCCCCGCCAGACGCCGTCGACCTCCCGGCCCAGGAGTCCCAGAGCCAGGTCGCCGTAAGGGGCCTCCCGGGTGAGTTCCCGATGGATGTGGACGCCGTGGAACCGCCGCACCTGCTCCTGGTCCGCAGCGCCGTAGCGGGTGCCGATGACGACCCACGCGTCGCGGCCGGGCTTCCACTCCGAGATCTGGCGGAGCTGGGACCGGGTGGCCCCCAGGTCGTCCCGGAGGATCGCCAGGAGGGTGTCCCGCTGGGACTCCCGCACCTGATCCGCGGCCACACCGATCTCGAAGCGCTCCCGGCTCACCACCAGGGGAATGCCGTTGCGGTCGAGGATCGCGCCCCGGGGCGCCGGAATCTCGGTGGACGCGAGCTGCTGCTCCGCCGCCGCCGCCCGCCAGTCGCCGGCCTCCAGCACCTGGACCTGAAAAGCCCGGAGCACGATGAGGGCTCCGGCGCCCAGCCACCCGGCCAGGAGCACACGCCGGCGCCAGGCCGGGGGAGCGGCAGGAGAACGGCGGCGGCTCATCGGCCCGCTCCGGCCCAGATCTGGAGCTCTTCGCCCTCGGGGTTGTGCATGCCCAGTTCGTTCTGGGCCCGGGTCACGATGACGCTGCGGCTCTCCAGGTACCGGATCCGGGACACCAGCTCGTCTTCCCGGGCCTGCTGCAGCTCCATGCGCGACTCCAGGTCCTCCACCTCGGAGAGCACCCGGAGCCCCCGGCCCTGCCGGGCCGCCACGAGGCTCAGGGCCGCCAGGAGCGCGGCCAGGGCCAGGGCGATGCGGGTCATGGTGCCGCCCTTCATGCCGCCTTCCTCCACGCCCGCAGGAGCGCGCTCCGCGCCCGGGGGTTGGCGTCCACCTCGTCGCTGGTGGGACGCTCGGGCTTCCGGGTGAGGAGGGATCCCAGGGCCGCACCCCGGCAGACGCACACCGGCAACTCGGGGGGGCACACGCACGTCCGGCTCCACTCCCGGAAGGCGTTCTTCACGATCCGGTCTTCCAGGCTGTGGTAGGCGATGACCACCAGGGTCCCGCCGGCCCGGAGGGCGTCCCGCAGGGCCGGGAGGGCCGCCTCCAACGCCTCCAGCTCGCCGTTCACGGCGATGCGGAGGGCCTGGAAGATCCGGGCCTTGTCCTGGGCGTCGGTGCGGGGCCCCAGCACCCGCACCACGGCCGCCACCAGATGCTCGGAGGTGGCGAAGGGCGTCGTCTCGCGACGGCGCGCCACCTCCCGGGCCAGCGCCCGGGCCCGCCTCTCCTCGCCGTAGGTGCGGAAGATCCGCTCCAGCTCCTCGGGGGCGGCGGTGTTCAGGAGGTCGGCGGCCGTGGGCCCCTGGGAGGCCATGCGCATGTCCAGCGGCGCCCCCTCCCGGAAGGTGAAGCCCCGGGCGTCGACGTCGATCTGGTGCGAGCTGATGCCCAGGTCCAGGAGCGCGCCGTCGATGCCCCGGTCCCGCACCTCCAGGTCGTCCACCACGTCGTCGAAGCGCACCTGGAGGAAGCGCACCCGATCGGCCCAGGGCGCCAGCGCCTCCCGGGCGGCGGCCAGGGCCCGGGGATCCCGATCCACCGCCAGGAGGCGGCAGTCGGGGCAGTGCTCCAGGATCAGGCGCGCGTGTCCCCCACCCCCCACCGTGCCGTCGACGTAGAGCCCTCCGTCCCGGGGGTCCAGGAGTTCCACCGAACGCGGCCCCAGGACGGGCACGTGGTGGAAGTCCGGCGGCGTGGTCTCGCTCATCCGAAGATCCGGTGGGCGACCTTGGCCAGGTCCGGCGCGGTGGCCTTCTTGACCGTGGACTCGTAGGTGGCCGGGTCCCACAACTCGATGCGGTCGATATTTCCGTTGACCAGCACGGTGCCCCCCAGGTCGGCGGCCTCCTGGAGCCAGGACGGCACGAGGATCCGCCCCTGCTTATCGGGGCTCACCTCCACGGCCGTGGAGACGATCTCCCGCACGTGATGCCACGCCTCGGGCTCGGTCTTCCGGAACTCCACCAGGCGCCCCTGGACCTCGGACCACACCTCGGGGGGGAAGAGGGTCAGGTACGGCCGCTCCCACTGGAGGAGCACGAAGCGGTCTCCGTCCACCGCGCGGCGAAACGCCGACGGCAGGGAGACACGCCCCTTCTCGTCCATCTGGTGCTCGTAGCGGCCCAGAAACCCGTTCACGAGGGTACGAAGTGGGATTGTGAGGCATGAAATGGGGACTGCAGGCAAGATAGGTGGGCGCCGAGAGGGGCGCAAGGATCGGTTTCCCAGGAAAACGCCCCAGCGCCGCAGCCTCCCCGGAGTCCCGATCCACCGCATCTCTCCGCCACGAACCGGCCTTCAGACCTCCCTCCCGACGCGCCGGATTCCGAACGAAACCCGAAGACCGAAGACGTCGTCCCACTTCATCCCCCGGAGCATGCCCCCGCCCTCCCCCGCGTCCCCTACGGACAAGAAAAACGGCGCCGCGGGGCGAACCCCGCGGCGCCGTCGTGGCGCCGACCGTGAACCCAGTCGGGTGGAGCGTCAGCGACCCCGCCGGATGATGGCGTTCTGGATCTCCATGTACTGCCGGACGTTGTCCATGATCTGGTCCGGGTTGATCCCCACGGTGGGGGCGTACGACGCACCGGCCTGGAGGAGCGGGAGGGCCCGCTCGAACATGGGCAGCGAGGCCCGGGCCGTCTCCAGGGTGTTGGGCTCCTGGGTGGCCACACCCTTCAGGTAGAGGCCGTACCCGTGCCAGAAGTCCATCTGGGCCGTGAGCTCGGCGTTGAGGTCGAACTCCTTGGCGGCCTCCACGCCGGCGATGCCGTAGTCCAGGTTCCGGTTCGGGTTCCGGGTGTCGAGCCCCTTGCTGTACGCATCGGCGAAGAGGAGCTGGCCCATGCGATTCGGATCCGCGCCACGCTCCACCGCCTGGTGCATCAGGGGCAGGGCGTCGTCGCGGCGGCCGGCGGCGATGAAGAGATTGGCCTGACGGGCGTACAGATCCGGGTACTCGGGATCGATGGCCTCGATGCGGGCCAGGGCGTTCACCGCGTCGTCGATGCGCTCCAGCCGCTGGAGCGCGGTGGAGTAGACCGAGAGGAGCGACGGCTCGTCGCCGTAGACGCCCAGGGCCTCCTCGGCGAACGAGACGGCGTTGTCGGCCTCACCGATCTGGGCGTAGGCCGAGACCACGTTCCGGACGATGCCGACCTCCATGGAGTCACCCCGGGCCTCGAAGGCCCGGCTCAGGGCGTCGATGGCCTTCTGGTAGAGGGCCACCACCTCCGGCGGCAGGCTCTCGGCGCCCCCGGCCTGCGTCCCCTCGGGGGTGGCCTGACGGGCCGCCTCCATGGCGTAGCTGCCCAGGTCGCCCAGGAGGTCGGGCGAGCCCTCGCCCTCGATGCCCTGCTCCAGGAGAAGCATGGCGCCCTCGGCGTCGCCGGCCTGGTACATGTCGTAGGCGATCCGGCGCCGCACGGCGTCGGCGTTGGGGTTCACCTCGAGGTACCGGCTGTAATACTCCCGGCCCGCCTCGGGACGATTCAGGGTCGTGGCCAGGTAGCCGGCCAGGTTGAGGGCGTCCTCGTTGTACGGATCGACCTCGATGATCATCTCGACGTTGGTGAGGGCTTCCTCGTTCCGGTCGAGCTGGCGCAGGGTCTGGGCGAGCTGGTAACGCGCGCCCGTGTCGGCCTCGTTCTTCGCCAGGGCGTCGTTGCAGTTCCGCAGCGACGCCTCCCAGTCCTCCTGCTGCGCGTAGTCGAAGCAGAAGAGGCGGAGACGCAGGGTCTGGACGAGCTCGTCGAAGGCCCCGGCGATGCGCTGGGCGGCCTCTTCCTTCTCGTCCTTGTGGACCGTGAAGCCGTCCACGGGGAACCGGGCCGAACCCTGGGCGTCCACGAACTCGATGTCGTAGAACGTCCGGTTGTCGCCCTCCACGCGGTAGTTCGCGCACACGGCGATTCCCGCGTTGATCTGAGGCGCCAACTGGATCGTGGAGATGCAGTTCAGATCCTCCATCTTCAGATCGAAGCGGCGGAGCTGATCCCGGATGTCGTTGCGTTCGATGGGCTGGTGGGTGGCCAGCTCATTGATGATGTCCCGCAGTTCGTCGGCGACGTCCTCACCCCAACCGCGATCCTGTCCGTCCGTGGCGAACAGGTCCGGCACGAGGACCCTCACCCGCCCCATCTCCTGCTGGGCGGACACGGCCTCCACAGTGAGGACCGGAGCGACGATGAGGGCGGCGATCGCCACGACTGCAAGCTTCAGCCGTCCAATCATTCTCTGTCTCCCTGGGCACGGGGCCCGAGTGGTGTGCGTGGGCCCTGGGGGGCCTGTCCAGCTCTTCGGGTGAGCATACCGAAGACCTGCTCCGAATTGTTCCGAGGTTCCGCCTGGGGGCGAAAGCCGGCCAATCTATGCCCCCCCACCGTGGGGGGTCAACCGACGAGTGGATCCGAGCCGTTCCGGGGGCACCGGTCACGGGGGTCCGTCGTCACCCTTCCCTTCCGCAAATACCATACCGGCCCCGGGCCGATCCCTTACACCCGTAGATCGTCACGGCCCCGTCACGGGCCGCCCGCCGGGGGCGAAGGGCCCGTCCAGCGCCTCGATGGCGCCGCGCATCTCGTCGGGAATCGCCTTGCTCCGCGCGGCTTCGTAGTCGTACATGATCTGGGTGGTGGCCCCGGAGACCAGGAGCTCCCCCTCCCCGGACCGCACCTCGTACTCCATCTCGAAGTGGCGCTTGCCCAGGCGCGACACCCGCACCGCCACATCGAGGCGTTGAGGCCACAGGATGCGGGCGTGGTACCGCATCCGAGCCTCGCCCAGGATGTAGTCGACGTCGTCCAGGGTGCCCCGCCCCACCACCTCCCGCCAGTACGCCGCCCGGGCCTCCTCGAAATACACCAGGGCGTGGGAATGGTGGGCATGCCCCCCGATGTCCACGTCCTTGAAGCGGACGTCGACGGGGTGGTGGAAGCGAAAGGGGGACTCGTCCATGGGCTCTCCCGGAGAGGTCGACCGCTCCCTCACCCCGGGGCGGGGCGAGGGTTCCCGGACCGGACCTTCATCCCGCCGCCCGGGCGTCCTACCTTCCGGCGCCGACCTCCTTCCTCGCACCTGTCGCACCATGGCATCCCGACCCGACGCCGTCATCGTTGGCGGAGGCATCATCGGTCTGGCCGCCGCCTGGACCCTGGCCCGGCGCGGCGCCACCGTCACCCTCTTCGAGAGGGACCCCGTGCCCCGAGGCGCCACCTGGGCCGCCGGCGGGATGCTGGTGCCCCTGGGGGAGGCCCCCGACCCGGGCCCGTTCCTCTCATTCGGCCTGGCGGGGCTGGCGGCGTGGCCCGACTGGGCCCGGACCCTGGAGGAGGCCGCCGAGCGCCCCGTGGACTTCACCCGGTGCGGCAAGCTCCTGGTGGCCGACGACGCCGAGGCGGCGGCGGCCCTCCGTCGGCGGTTCGACTGGCAGGACGCCGACGGCCACGACGTGCGCTGGCTGGATCGGGCGGGAGTGGAGCGGGTGGCCCCGGCCCTGGCCCCCCGGTGGGCCCACGGGCTGCATCTCCCGGACCAGGCTCGAGTCGACCCCCGGCGCACCGGGCGGGCGCTGACCGCAGCGGCCCGGAGCGCCGGCGTGGAGCTCCGGTTCGGCGAGGCGGTGGAGCAGATCCTGCGCCTGGACGGGCGCGTCGGGGGCGTGCGGACCGCCCACGGGGCCACCGTGGCCGCCGGGGCGGTGGTGGTGGCGGCCGGCGCCTGGAGCGGCGGCCTGTCGGGCCTGCCCCGCCCGCTGCCGGTTCGACCCGTGCGGGGACAGATGCTGTCCCTGGAGCTGGACGCCCCCGTGGTGGACGGCCTGGTGGCCGGGGCCGGCGCCTACCTGATCCCCCGGCGGGGGGAAGACGACCGGCCGCTCCTGGTGGTGGGGGCCTCCATGGAGGAGGCGGGGTTCACGGTGGCCACCGACGACCCCACGGTGGACGGCCTGCGCCGAGCCGCCGAGGCCCTGGTGCCCGAGCTGCGGGAGGCGCCCGAGCACGCCCGGTGGGCGGGGCTGCGCCCCGGCACCCCCGACGACCTGCCGGTCCTGGGCGTCGATCCCGAGCTCGACGGGCTGGTGTATGCCACGGGCCACCACCGCAACGGGATCCTCCTGGCGCCCGTCACCGCCGAGGCGGTGGCCGGGCTGGTGGCCGGAGAGATGCTCTCCGAGCCGTGGGCCCGGGCCTTCGCCCCCACCCGCTTCCACGGCGGGCGGTGAGCGAAGACCCGGCGCGGGTCAGTTCCCCACGATCCGGATGGCGCCCGATCCGGTGTCGATGGTGATGCGCCCCCGTCCGTCTCCCAGCACCCCGCGAATGTAGTTGCGGCGCTGGGTGCGGAGCTGAAGCGGAATGTCCACGTTGATGCCGCCGCTTCCGCTGTCGGCCTCGATCTCGGCGTCCACGCCCTGGGGCACCCGGAGGGTGACGCCCCCCGAGCCCGTGTCGATCTCGATCCGATCCACGGCCGTGAGGACCTCCACGTCCACCGCCCCCGACCCCGTGTCCACCAGGACGTCGGCAGCGGCCACCCGCACCAGATCCACGCCCCCGGACCCCGTGTCCACTTCCACCACGTCGGCCTCGATGTCGGCGGCGTCCACGGACCCGGAGCCCGTGTCCACCAGGAGCGCCGGTCCCCGGACCCCGTCCACCCGCACCGAGCCCGAGCCCGTGTCCACCGCCACCTCACCCTCCACGTCGGACACGCTCACGCCCCCGGACCCGGTATCCACCGAGACGCGGCCCACCACGTCCTCCACGTCCACCCGCCCCGAGGCGAGATCGAGTTCCACGTCTCCCCGGAGTCCCCGGGCCGACGCCTCGCCCACCGCCAGGTACACCCGGATGTCCCGACCCTCGGGCACCTCGATGCGCAGATCGGCGTGGGCCTCCAGCCCCCGGCCCGAATTCCGGACCCGGACCCGGTCGCCCCGGTCGCCCCATCCCCCGCCCCAGGTGCCGTCGTCCCGCACCTGGAGGGTCGTGGAGTAGTTGCCGCCGTTGCCCCGGTCGTAGACGACCTCGTCGTCGGGATACCGGACCACCAGGGCGTCCCACCCCTGGACGTCCCGGGTCTCCACCTCCAGGGCTCCGCCGTCGTCGCCGCCCCGCATGAGGGTGACCACCACCTCGCTCCCCGAGCCCCGAACCACTTCCACGTCACCGGCGAGGTTGTACACCGCCACCTGCCGCCCATCCAGTCGGTAGGTCTCCTGTCCGGCAACCGGAACGGCCGCCAGAGCCATGGCCACCACCGCGGCCTTCGTCATGCGTCGCACGAGCGTCTCCCTGTTCGAATTCAGCGGATCCGGATGGACCCGTTGACGGTCTTGATGTCGAGATCGGGTCCGCCGTCTCCCAGGCGTCCCTGCACGCTGCGACGGCCCACCCGGCCGTCCACCATGAGGGGCAGATCCGAATCCAGTCCCCCGTTCACCCACGAGGCGTCCAGGTCGGCGTCCACGTCGTCGGGAAGGTCCAGTTCGATGGAGCCGTTCACCGTCTCGAACTCGGCGCCTTCGGGCATCCACCGCCCCATGGCGGCGGTGATGGAGCCGTTGACGGTCTGGGCCCGGGCGAAGCCCCGGGTGGTGACCTCCACGTCGCCGTTCACCGTGCGGGCCGAGACGTCGGACACCAGCTCCTGGGCGTCCACGTCGCCGTTCACCGTGCGGATGTCCAGACGGACCCCGGCGGGCACCTCCACCCGGAAGCGCACCGAGACGTCGTTGTTGCGCACGCTGCTGCGGTAGTCGTCCCCCGAGCCGCACCGGTTCTCCCGTTCGCCCGAGGGCGTGGGATAGACGGCGCAGAAGGTCATGCCCTCGTCGTGCTCCACCATCACCACCCGCACCTCGTCGGGGTCGGAGCGGCGGGCCGACTTCTCGGCGGTCACCACCACCCGGTCGCCGCTGGACGGCACGGCTTCCACGGGACCGTTGACCCCGCGAATCTCCACCACCTGCCCGTCGGCCAGGGTGCCGGCCCACCGGAAGGGGTCGTCGGCCGACGCCGTCTGGCCATCGCCGTCCCGGACGTCCACGACCGTGACGGTGTGGACCACGTCCCGACCCAGGACCCGGAGCACCGCCTCCACCGCCGAGTCCACCACCCGATCCACCGCCGCCACCACCGGGTGGCCCGGCATGAGTCGGGGCGTGAGCACCACGCCCGCCGCCACCGCCACCACCGCGATTCCCAGTCCCGTCCTCGCTCGCATCGTTCCTCTCTCCCGGTCAGCGCCCCGGCCCGTGCCGGAGCTGGATGTCACCGTCGAACACCTGGATGTCCAACTGGGCGCCCCCCGATCCCATGCGGAATCGGAGCGGTTGCCCCGCCTGGACCCGTCCCACCCGCACCGGGAATCCCGGCACGAATTCTCCGTCGAACGTCGCCACTTCCACGTCCGCCTCGGCGTCGGGCGGAACGATGGCCACCACATCTCCATCGTGGGTCACGATGTGCACCCGCGATCCCCGGGCCAGGGGGCCCCGGTAGTGCACGTCGCCGTCCACCGTGGTGGCGTCCACCTCGCTCGACGCCACACCGTCGAGAATCAGGTCGCCGTCCAGCGACTGGGCCGACGCCCGGGGGCCCCGCACGTCGCGCATGCGCACCCGCCCGTCGACGGTGTGGGCGTGCACGCTCCCCCCCACGTCGTCGATCTCGATGTCGCCGTCCACGGTCTGGAGATCGAGGTCGCCCTGGATCCCCGACGCCCGCAGGTCGCCGTCCACCACGCCCACCCGGAGTCCCCCGCCCAGCGCCCGAGCCGAGACCTCGAGGCTCTGCCCCGAGATCTCCACCTCGACCCCCGGGGGCACGCCCAGGCGCAGGGTCCGGTCCAACTCCCGATCCGCCGCCCGGGGGCGGATCACCACCCGGCGGCCGCGCCGGGTCACCGCCACGCCGCTGCGGCGATCCCGGTCCTCCACGTGGAGGTCGCCCCCCCGCACGCCTTCCACCACCACCCGGCCCTCCCGGGCCTCCAGCACCACCACGTCGCCGGGCTCCACGGGCACCAGGGTGTCGAGCACCGGCGCGGGAGGGGCGCCGTCGACGCCCACGGGGTCCACGCCGCGCCCCTCGGGCGCCGCCACGAGCACGCCGGCCACTGCGGCCACCGGAATCAGGGCGAGGAGTCGCACGGCTCAGTCGTCCGCGGCCAGGAGCGAGGTGGCCTGGCGGAGGAAGGCCCGCTGCCGGGCCACCGCCCCCTCCAGATGCCGCCGCACGTAGGCGTTGTCCGGATCCCGTTCCAGCGCCGCCCGGCTCTCGGCCACGGCGGTCTGGATGATGGACAGGTTCTTCTTCAGCACCTGGACCGTCTCGGGGTCGAGCCCCGCGGGATCGGTGCTGAGCAGCCGCTCCAGCTCCGAGACCTCCCGGGCCAGCACGGCGGCGTCGACACCCTCGGCCACGAAGGTCGCGGGGGACGTGCCGTCGGAAACGGGCGCCGTGGCCACCGACTCCGGGGCCGGGGCTCCGTCGCCCTCCAGCCCCGCCCGGAGTCCCCACCCCGCCGCGCCGGTTCCCGCCATGAGGGCCACCGTCGCCGCCGCGCGCCACACCCCACCGCGGCGCCGGCGGGGCGCGTCACCCCGGAAGGACGGCGGCGGGTCGAGGCGCAGCGTCAGGTCCACCACGTCGGTGTCGCCGTCGAGCCGCGCCCGGATGTCGGGCCAGAGATCCCGGGGGGGCGTCACCCCACCCAGGGCCCGGGCCCGGCGCTTCACCTCGGCGAGCTCGTGGGCCACCTGTCGGCAGTCGGTGCAGCCGGCCAGATGCTCCTCCACGGCCCGGCGCTCCTCGTCGGGGAGCTCACCGTCCAGGTGATCCGAAAGTCGGTCGGTCCAGAAGTCGTGACGAGCCATGGGTCAGTCCAGATGGGTGCGCAGAAGCATGCGGGCCCGGTGCAACTGGGACTTGGACGTGCCCACGGTGATGCCCAGGCGATGGGCGATCTCGTCGTGGGCGTAGCCTTCCACGTCGTAAAGCACGAACACGGTCTTCGCCCGGGGCGGGAGGTGCTCCAGCGCCCGCTCGAAGTCCATGCGCAGTCCCGGCCGGCCGATGCGGGCCGCCATCCCCTCGAACACCCCCTCCCCCGTGCGGTAGCGGTCCTCGCGGCGACGCATGGTTTCCCGACGCCCGAGAATGTGGTTCACCGCCAGCCGATGCAGCCAGGTGCTGAACCGGGCGTCGCCCCGGAACGTGTGCAGCTTGCTCCAGGCCCGGAGATACACCTCCTGGGTGAGATCCTCCGCCGCCCCCGGTCCCGCCATGCGGCGGGCCAGGGCGAACACCCGATCGCAGGTCGCGCGATAGAGCCGCTCGAAGGCCTCGGGATCACCCCGGCCGGCCAACGCGGCGTCGGGCCCCAGGGGATCGGTCGAGGAGGTCACTCGAAGTGCGGACACGGACTGGAGGTTCGGAGTAGGGGACGCCAGTTTGGGATTCACGACGTTGGACGGGGTGCACCCCGCCAGGGTTGGAACCCCATGGTCCCCGCTTGCGTCGGGTCCCTCGGGGTGACAGCCTGCGACGTCGCCCCCTGCTCCCGACGAGCCCCCTCACGCCGAGGTTTCCATGGAAGTGCTCCCCATCGATCTCACCGAGATCGTCGCCATCGTCATGGGCATGTCGGTGGTGCTGATTCCCATCGCCGGGCTCACGGCCCGCTTCGCCCTCAAGCCCCTGGTGGAGTCCCTGGGCAAGGTCAACGAAGTGCGGGGCGTGGAGGAGACCGTGGCCATCACCGAGCGTCGGGTCGCCCTGCTGGAGCAGCAGTTGGAGTCCATGGAGAGCACGGTGCGTCAGCTCGAGGAGGTGCGGGACTTCGACCGCGCCCTGGAGTCCGGCGACCGGACGCCATGACCCTCCACGCCGAGATCATCGCCCACCGGGGGTACAGCGCCGTCGCGCCGGAAAACACCCTGGCCGCGGTGGAGAAGGCCCTGGAGGCGGGCGCCGACGCCGTGGAATGGGACATCCACGTCGCCTCGTGCGGCACCCCGGTCCTGATCCACGACGCCTCTCTGGGGCGCACCACCAACGGCTTCGGCCCGGTGCGCCGGCGCTCCCTCCTCCAGCTCCAGTCCCTGGACGCCGGGGCCTGGTTCGATCCGGCCTTCGCCGGAGAGCGGATCCCGTCGCTGGCCGAGGCGCTGGAGGTGGTGAAGGGCCGGGTGGGGCGAGTGTACACCGAGGTGAAGGGGTATCGGGAACTGGAGGACCTGGACCGCATGGCCCGCATCGTCCGGGACGCCGATCTGGCCTACGACACGGTGTTCATCTCCATGGACTGGGGCATCCTGGAGCGCATCGCCGGACAGGACCCCACCGTGGGCATCGGCTACATCGTGGAGAAGCGGCACCGATGGGAGGAGGCGCTGGAGCGGGCCACGCCCCAGAAACGCGCCATCGTGGACGTGGACCACCGGATCCTGCTGAAGGAGCCCGGCCTCGTGGCCGACGCCCGGGACCGGGGAATCGACGTGGCCGTGTGGACCGTGGACGACCCCGCCGAGGCCGAAGCGCTGCGCCGGGCCGGGGTGTCGCGGTTCACGACGAACCAGGTGGAGCGTCTGCTGTCGTGGCGGGATCGGGCTCCGGAGGCACCGAGCGCATAGCCGGCGCCACGGGGAGAACCACCGTGAAGGTCGTGCCCTCCCCCACGGTGCTGTCGACCTCCACCACGCCGTCGTGGGCCTCCACGATGCCCTTCACGATGGCCAGGCCCAGCCCCGCACCGGAGCGGTCGGCCCGGTCCCGGCGCCAGAAGCGGTCGAAGAGGTGCTCCCGATCTTCGTCGGGGATGCCCTCCCCCGTATCCCGGACCTGGATGGCCACCTGGGCGTCGCTCCGGCGTTCGGCGGAGAGGCCGATCTCCCCCCCGGCCGCCGTGTGGCGCACGGCGTTGCCCAGGAGATTGCCCAGGACCTGGATCATGCGGTCCCGATCGGCCCGCACCCGGGGGAGGTCGCCGGGGGTCCGGACCTCCACGGTGAGGTCCTTCTCCAGGGCCCGGGGCCCGATGAGGGCCGCCGCCTCGTCCAGGAGGGGGCGCACGGGGCACGGTTCGGCCCGGACCGAGAGGCCTCCGGCGTCGATCCGGGCCACGTCCAGAAGGTCTTCGATGAGGAGGTTGCTCCGCTCGGCGGCCTTCATGATGGTGCGGAGTTGGCGCCGGGTCCGCTCCTCGTCCAGGGGCACGTCCAGGAGCAGCTCCGCCGCCGCCGAGATGGAGCCCAGGGGATTGCGCAGGTCGTGGCTCACCACCGCCATGGTCTCCTCCCGCGCCCGCACCGCCTCCCGGAGGGCCCGCTCCGCCTCCCGGATCTCGGTCATGTCGGTGAGGGTCACCACCGCTCCCCGGATCCGCCGGCCGTCCACCAGGGGCCGCAGCGCCCAGCGCACGGGCACGGGCCGGCCCCGACGATGCCACACCGTGTCGTCGAGCCGCTCGGCGCCGCTCTCGCCCTGGAGGGCCTCCATGAGGGGACACGCGTGTTCGTCGTGGGACTCCTCGTCGGGCGCCGAACCGTGGAGCAGGTCGTGGACGCTCCGGCCCCGGGCCTCTTCTTCGGTGTAGCCCAGGAGCCGCGCTCCCGGCGCGTTGAGGGTGAGGAGCCGGCCGTCGAGGTCGAACCCCAGCACCCCGTCGCCCGTGGCCTCCAGGATGGCGTCCACCTCCCACCGGGCCCGGACGGCGTCCCGGCGCCGGAGGTTGGCCTCGTGGATGATGCCCCGGAGGCGGCGGCCCACCACGGCCACGGCCACCGTGGCCAGGAGGGCCAGGGCCAGGAGCACGATGGTGAGGCGCACCTGGAGTTGGCGGGCCTGGCGGGCCGCCTCCCGCCCGGCCTCCATCTGGCGGTTCATGCCGGCCCGGAACGCCTGGGACGCCAGGAGCATGCTCTCGTAGCGCTCCAGGTCCTGGTCGGCCAGGGGCAGGAACTCGAGGCGGGCCTGGTTGCCCTCCAGGGCGCTCCGGTGTCCCTGGTGCCACTGGATGGAGGCGTCGAAGAGGGGCAGGACCTGCTGGCGGGCGTCGAGCTCCATGCGGTCCAGGAGGCCGGCCAACTGGTTCCGGATGGAGTCCTCCTCCAGGACCAGGGCCTGGTACCGCACCCGGGCATCCGTATCGCCGGTGAGGAGGTACTCCCGGAAGCGGAGCATCTGCCGCGTCTGGACCAGGGCCAACCCCGCGGCGTGGCGCTGGGCGGGCTCCAGCACCTCGGCGATGCGGTTTTCCTCGTCGGCGATGGACTGGCTGGTGTAGATGGGCACGCCGGCCAGGGCCAGAATGGCCGCCACGATGAACCCCAGGGCCCATGGCCGGGCCTCGGGCACCGGAAGGGGCGCCGTCTCGCGGGGGGTGGCGTAGGGCGTATCCATTCCAAAAACGATAGGCGGAGGTCCTCCGGGGAACCACCCCGGGGGTCAATCGACGGTGCGCAGAATCCGATCGTCCACGAGATCGGCCAGACGTTCGCCGAGGTCGGGCCGATCCCGGGCAAGGCCCGGCCCGCCCACCACGGCCAGGAACCGGTGGGCGTCCGCGCCGTCGGGGGTGTGGAGGGGCGGGCCGTCGGAGCCCGGATCCCGGACTTCGATGGCGGGCCACGGTCCCTCCTTCCACCCCTCCGCCACCACCACCTGGGCGTCGCGGAGCCACCGCCGGACCAGCCCACCCAGCCCCGGCTCCCGGCGGCGCCAGCCGCCCACCAGGGCCATGCCGTCGGGCCCCGCCAGCAGAACGCTCCGGGCCCCGGCGTCGTGACGGAGACGCCACGAGTCGGTGCCCTCGGTGTCCAGGCGGAAGCGGTGGCCGTGCTTCGCCGCCACGGCGTCCACGCCCCGCTCCACCAGGGCCTTCACCAGGGCCACCGCCACGGTGGTCTTTCCCGAGTCCTTCCAGCCCACCACGCTCACCACGGGGGGCAGCACCAGCTCCCGGGCCTCGTCCACCGCCTCGGGATGGTTCACGTTGTGGAGCAGTTGGGGCGCCATGAGGCCCAGCTCGTCGGCCAGGTCGCCGGCGGGAAGCGCCACCAGCCCGGGCAGGGCCCGGACCAGGTCGCCGGCGCTCCGGCGTTCTTCGTCCAGGGCCCGCCCCACGGCGCCCAGGGTCTCGACGCCCCACACGCCGCAGAGGGGTTGGAGGGGATCGTGGGGCACCACCACCGCCGAGCGGGGCGTCGGGGCCCGCCGCCAGGCCGTGACCAACCGGATCAGGGTGGCGGTGTGGACCGCCGGCAGGTCGCAGGCCAGGACCACCACGCCCTGGGCGCCCGTGTCGGCCGCCCGGGTCAGGGCCGCCTCGATCCCCGCCAGGGGGCCCTCGCCGGGACGGAGATCGGGCAGCCCCGGGGGCCGCCCCACCACCACCTCGGCGCAGACGGGCCGCAGGGTGCGGGCGGCCCGCTCCACCAGAGTGAGGGCGCCCACCCGGGCCTCGCCCTTGGGCCGTCCGAAGCGACGGCTGTCGCCTCCCGCGAGGACGACGCCCAGAAGGCGGGGCGCCCCGGTCACCGGTCGGCCCCCGGGGTTCCCGCGGCCTCGATGCGCCCCTCGCCGGCATAGACGTTGAAGCCGCCGCCCCGGGTGAACCCGGTGAGGGTCACGTTGAAGCGCCGGGCCAGGTCCACGGCCAGCGACGAGGGCGCCCCCACGGCCACCACCGCCGGCACCCCCGCCGCCAGCGCCTTCTGGAGGATCTCGAACGAGGCCCGGCCGCTCACCACCAAGGCCCGGTCCCCCAGGGGCAGGCGCCCCGCCAGGAACGCGGTCCCCAGCGCCTTGTCCACGGCGTTGTGGCGTCCCACGTCCTCGTGCACGCCGTCGAGGGAGCCGTCGGCCGCCGCCAGCGCCGCGGCGTGGATCCCCCCGGTGTGCTCGAAGTCGGCCTGCCCCGCCCGGAGTGCGTCGGGAAGACGCGCCACGACGTCGGCCCCGACGCGCAGGGTGCCCGCGTCGGGGAGGGGCGCGCAGCCCCCCAGTTCCAGCGCCTCCAGCGAGGCCTTGCCGCACACGCCGCACGACGACGACGTGAAGACGTTGCGGCTGAGACGGGCCAGGTCGACGTCCACGCCGGGGCGCAGCCGGGCCTCCACGATGTTGTACTCCTGGGGCCCGGTGCGGGACCGGCAGTAGGTGAGTTCCACCACGTCGGCCGGCGCCGCCACGACCCCCTCGGTGAGGAGGAATCCCGCCGCCAGCTCGAAGTCCTCCCCGGGGGTGCGCATGGTGACGGCCACCGCCACCCCCTCCCCGGCTCCGTGGGGCCGCACCCGGATCTCCAGGGGTTCCTCCAGCGACACCGTGTCCCTCGAACGACGCACGTCACCGTTCCGGTACCGCTGTACCGGTACGCGGGCCGTGCTCCGGGAGGGGCGGGCCATGAAGGGGACTCCGGAAGGACGAGGGCGGCAGGGCGCCCGAAGGATCAGAGGCCGGGCACCACGAGCACCAGGATCGCGTAGGCCACCGCCCCCAGGAGCGACGCCAGGGCGGCCTTCCCCGTGGACACGTCCAGAGCCTGGCGCACGCCGATGACCACCGACACCAGGACCCAGATGGCCAGGATCGGCGACAGGATCCAGAAGAGGCCGCCGATGATGGGCAGCATGGTGATGACCACGAGGATCCGGGGCGACAGGGCGAAGCCCACCGTGCGGAACACCTCACCCACCGTGGCTGTCCCCGAGAAGAGCCGGGTGCCGATGAAGTAGGTGATGGCGCACCACAGACCCACGCCGATGAGTTCGCCGCCGGCGGCCCGGACCATGCCGATGGGACCGGCGCTCAGCGACGCCGCGGCGTTGGCGGCGGCCACCAGCGCCACCACTCCGGCGGCCTGCACCGTGGCCGATTCGTCGTGTTCGACTTCTTCGAATGTGGCGACGTCCAGCGTCGCGGCTCCGATCATGCGATCGGTGAAGCTCCGGGCCATGGCGATCCTCCAGGCGTGGGGCGGAAACAGCGGGACATGCGGCGCCCCTAGTGTGGTGTGGCGGCGGGGCCGACGCCAGCCTCCCGACCCTTCACCCGCCCGGCGACCAGACCCGCGTCAGGGCCACGTCCACCGTGAAGTCCACCGAGGGACTGTTGGGGGGCACGTCTTCGGTGAAGCTGATCTGCCACCGCCACGCCTCGCCCAGCGTTCCCCGCCCTCCCACGGACAGATTCAACGGGAGGTTGTCGAGTTCGGCGAACCCGAACCCCGAGGCGTAGCGGCTGCCGCCGAAGAACTGTCCCAGGAGCGACAACCCTTCCAGGACGCGCTGCTCCAGGGCCACGCTCCCGTACCAGGCGCCGTCGCGCATGATGGGCGCCAGTCGCTCGGGGAGGTCGAAGCGCACGACGCCCCCGGAGAGATGCAGATGGGTGGCGCCCCACGAGCGCCGGAGGGCGAGTTCGGCGGCCACGTCCGTCCCCCGGCTGCTGGCCCGATGATCGCCGTAGGGCAGCTTCACCGTGGTGCGGAGGGTCACGTCGCCCCGGGCGTCGGGCCCCCCGGCCACCTTCCACGCCACCCACATCCGGGGCGCCTCCATGCCCGTCCCCGGCGGAAGATCGAGGTACACCTGGGTCCGCCCGACCCGGCTCCCCAGATACACGCCGAAGTCGCCGTTCTCCACCTTCTCCCGGTCGGCGTTGGGCAGGCCGAAGAGATCGTGGAGCCCCTGGATCGCCGGATCCAGAAAGCCCCCCCAGTTGTGCTGGAGTCCCAGGGAAGCCCCGACCTCCACCCCCCCTCCCAATCCCCGGGCCAGGGACACGACGGTGGTGGACCGCTCCAGGTCGAAGAGCTGAAAAAACGACTCCGAGGCGTTGTACTCGAAGATGTTGGAGTAGGCCGTGGAGAGTCCCACCCGCCAGCCGCCCGTCGCCAGCACCTCGGTCCCCCGCACCGTTGGGGTGAGGAAGAGGTGGTACAGGGGATTCCGTTCCGCCACCCGGAGTGGACCCAGGGGCCGGACCCGCAGGTCGAAGGGTCCCTCGCCGGCGGGCCGTACCGCGGCCGCGCTGTCGGCGACCGCGCCCACCGAATCGGGGGACGCCGCGGCGGGTTGGGCCGACGCCCCTCCCGGAAGGAGGGCGAGAAGCACGAAGGCGGCGCCGAGCACCGTCGTCCGGCGGAACCCGGACACACCGGCGCGTCGGCGGCGGAGAGGCGCTTCCGTCACGGGCGGGCGGGTGTGGAGGAACGAGGACACGACCCGTGAATCTAGCCGCCCGCCGGGCCCCGGGCCACGGGCGCGCCCCCGGCCCGCCCCTTGTTTCCGGGTGGGGTCGTCGGGAGATTTCGGACAGCGGGCCCTCCCCGCCCCGTGCCGGCTTCGTCGGCGTACGGGGGCGCCGATGTGTTCATCGACGAACCGGAGGTCTTCATGCTTCGCCCGCGCCTCTTCCGGGCCGTTCCCGTCCTGGCCTTCCTCACCGCCGCCTGCGCCCCCGACGGCGGTCCCGACGCCGCATCCGAACCCGAGATGCTGGCCGCCCGCCCGGCCGACGTCTCGCCCCTCTTCGAACCCCTTCCCACCGAAGTCGCGGCCCCGGACGACAACCCCACCACCCCCGAGCGGGTCGACCTGGGCCACCGCCTCTTCTTCGAGCCCAAGCTCTCCCGGAGCGGCGTGATCTCGTGCAACACCTGCCACGTGGTGGGCGCCGCCGGCATCGACGGCCGCAGCGTGGCCATCGGCGAAGGGGCTCGTGAGGGACCCCGGAACAGCCCCACGGTCTACAACGCCGCCTTCCTCTCGGCCCAGTTCTGGGACGGCCGGGCGCCCACCCTGGAGGAGCAGGCCAAGGGTCCGATCCAGGCCCACGTGGAGATGGACCTCACCCCCGACGAGGCCATGGCCCGCCTGGCCGACACGGGGTACGGCCCCCTCTTCGAAGCCGCCTTCCCCGAGGAGGCCGAGCCCCTGACCTTCGACAACCTGGCCCGGGCCATCGCCGCCTTCGAGCGGACCCTCATCACCCCCGGGGCGCCCTTCGACCGCTACCTCTCGGGCGAGGGCGACGCCCTGTCGGAGCTCCAGCGCCAGGGACTGGGCATCTTCCAGGACCGGGGCTGCATCGGCTGCCACAACGGGGTGCTGCTGGGCGGGAACGGCTTCGCCGGCTTCTCCCACGTCGTGGGTTCCGACGACCAGGGCCGGGCCGAGGTCACGGGAGACAGCGCCGACCGCTACATGTTCCGCATCGCTCCCCTGCGCAACGTGGCCATGACCGCGCCGTACTTCCACGACGGCTCGGCGGCGACGCTGCGGGACGCCGTGGAGATCATGGGGCGGGTCCAGTTGCGCCAGGAGTTCACCGAGCCCGAGGTCGACGCCCTGGTGGCCTTCCTGGAATCCCTCACGGGCGAATTCCCTCTCATCGCCCACCCGAGACTGCCCCGGACGGCGGGAGGGATGTAAGGGGCGTTCCCGCGGAAACGTCCCAAAAGAGCGACCCCGCGCCCCGCGTTACCGCGGTAACGTGGGGGCGGGGTCGGAAGTGGGCGCTACTGGATTCGAACCAGTGACCCCCTGCTTGTAAGGCAGGTGCTCTGGACCAGGCTGAGCTAAGCGCCCGTGATGCTGACCAATCCACAGGAAGATACCCATTCCCTGCGATGGTCCAACCCCATCCATCACCAGCGACTCGTGCCAACGCTGGGCTCGCCGCAGCCGTCGCGGCGCCTGATACCACGCCTCACTCCCCCGATCTGGGCATTGCAGAGGCATGGAGCCCCATCGAAACGGCTGTCATCCCGGCGAGACCATCCTCGCCGCAGGTTGGAGACCAGCGCCGCGAGATGGCGCACCCACTCGGCAATCGGAACGCGCCCCTGAGGGGCTAGGCCGGAGGGGCAAGCAGCGTCAGCTCCCGCGCTGGGCTGTACTGGCTCTCCCCGTAGCAGTCGCACAGAGTGAGGTTCACGAATCCGTTGCCCGCCCCTACGCGCCACCAGTACGTCCCTGGCGGGAGGGGCACCAGGAACTCAGTGCCCTGTACGGTAGAGTCGATGACGATGTCGCTGAATGCCTCATCGAGAGCCACCTGGACGGAATAGGAAATGTGCTCCCACGGCTCGACCGCAGTCCAGCTTAGGACCGCAGACGCCGCTGCGGCTCCGTTCGCGGGACCGACAAGCTCCGGGATCGAGGGGGACCGGGCCCGGAAGAGAACCTCGTACTGCGCATACTCCGTCGAAATCCGGCACGACCGCTCGTCCGGGTTCGAAAGGCAGGGGGTCCGCCATCCATCGAACTCCCAGCCCGGGTACCCGCCGGACGACGGGGGATGCGCTGTCATGGTCAGCTCGGTGCCGATAGGCCACCAGCCTGTGAAGGGCTGCCCGAATTGAACCCTCCCGTTTGGGTAGGGGAGGGCGGATGGGACGTCGACAGTGATCGCACCCTCCCAGCAAACGGCAGACGGGCGACACCTGAGCTCGGATTCGGGCAAGTACTCGAATCGGATATCGACGTCGCCATCCGATGAAAGGTCGACCACGCACTCGCGAGACGGCCAGAGGGTGTTCTCGCAGTCGCCCCCCCAGAGAACGGCGAAGGGGTAGCCTGACGGACCCGATGACCCTCCCTCGACGCGAAGTGTGACCTCGGATCCGTGAGAGAACTCTGCGCGCGCGCTCTCCTCCGCCCCGTCGATGAGAAGGCCGGAGGGCATCGAAACGATCCGAGCATCACCCGTCAGCGGATTCGCAAACCCCGGCTCCCCGCACTCGGAGGTTGGCTTGAACGCAGAATTCGCGCATTCGGTTGAGACATCGAGAGTGCGGAGCAAAGCGCCACGCTCGACCGTGAAGACGATCGGGAGCGCCAGCCTTTCGGACACTGGCACGAATTCGTCCCGATCGACCCGCCACGCCTGCCAGAGCCGCCGCACGATATCAATGTCCGCGAAGCCCAGTTCCACACCGTCGGCCCGGACGATCATGCGGTAGAGCTTCGACCGGTCCACCCTCGCGCGCCTCGTATTCCAGACGGCGCTGAACACACCCCAGCGCCTGAACATGGAAAGCTTCTCGGCACCTCGCCCGCTGCTGCTGAAGCGAGCGACCGGCTCTCCGACACACCCGTCTCCGCCCCACTCACAGATCTCGACCGAGAGAAGGTGATACAGTTCGGACGCGAACTCACCAGACGGACGATAGGTATCCGTGGCGATCGGCGGTTGCCAGTGAAAGAAGGTGTTCCCCCCCTCGTCCCTGCCATCTACGATGGCTTCCGCGAGTTCAGGCAGCCGGGGTGCCTCGGCCTCAGTGAGTGTGCCGTCTTCGCAAGCCACGAGACCTGCAAGTGCGACGACGAGGGTGAGCTTTCGCATCTACAACATCTCCAGGGCTACGGAACGGTCGCCGGAACAAGTCCGTCCGGTGACCGCGTATGAAAGGCGCGCAAATCGTTGAAGAAATCTTTACGCAGCTTCGGTGTCTACCGCAAGCGACGATCCTGAAACGATGCTTAGGCCCCCGAATTGTCGCGCCACGTGGCTAATCCGCTCCGGTCCGCATCGCCAGTATTCGCCACTCGCGCCGTAGAGGCTCCCTTGGCGGGCGCGCCCGCAGTCCCCATCTTGTCTCCTTCTCCGAACGCCGTTCCCCCTCCCGGAACGATCGTCGGACGAGGCAGGGAAAGGAGATCTCATGGCGCGACGAGTTCTGGTCGTCGACGACGAGGCCGACGTCCGTCGGTCCATCGAGCGGGTGCTCGAAGTCTCGGGCTATTCCGTGACCGCGGTATCCGACGGGGCCCGGGCCCTCCGGAGCCTCGAAGGCGATACCTTCGACCTCCTGATCCTGGACGTCTACATGCCCGACATGGACGGGCTGGGGCTCATGCGGGAACTCCGGAATCGAGGCGACCAGACCCCGATCCTGGCGGTCTCGGGGGGCGGCGATTCGCCCCACTCCATGGACCCCGAGGGGGCCCTCTCGGTAGCCCGGGCCTTCGGCGCGGGGGTGCTGCCCAAGCCCTTCACCGTCGACGAACTCCTGGGGGCCATCGACAAGCTCCTGGCCCCGGGCGACGACGCCTGATCCGCAGGCGCCGGGACGGCGAAACACACGGGGGTGGCGGCCGCGTCGGCCGCCACCCCCGCTGTCGTTCCTGTCGGGACGGAGTCCCCCGTGATCAGTAGTTCCGGATCACCACGCCCTCGTCCTTGATGTCGTCTTCCGGCCCGTCGCCGTTGTCGTCGAAGTCGACGTTCCGGATGCGGAAGACGCCCTGACCGTCGTCCTTCTGCTCGACCTGGACGCCCCCGCCGCCGTTGTTCTCCACGTCGGAGTTGATCATCCGCACGTCGAGGTCGCCGTCGCCCACCTCTTCGTACTGCACGCCTTCGTCGTCGTTGTCGTTGAGCTCCATGTTCGACATGGTGCCCTTCAGGTCGCCGGGCCCGAACTCCTCGAGCTTGATGCCGTCGCCGCCTTCGCTGGCCTCGGACGTGACGTTGTGGAAGACGTGGATCACGTCGCCCCCGGCTTCCTCTTCCTCGTCCTCGGTGTACGAGACGTTCTCGTCGCCGTTGCCCCGGAGGGTCACGCCGATGACCACGGCCCGAATGTCGCCGGTGCCTTCCTCATCGAGGTCGAAGCCCTCGTCCCGGTTGCCGTTGATGGTGCCGCCCTGGACGTAGGCGATGATGGACCCGGGGCCGACCTCGTCGGCGTCGAGCCCGTCTTCCAGATCGTCGGTGTTCTGGGGCTGGGTCCCGTTGTCGTTGTAGTTCGAGAGGCGGGACCACATCCAGACGTCGCCGGCGCCCGTCTCGTCGACCTCCACGCCGTCCCCGGCGTTCTCCAGGGCGTTCACCCGGTTCAGCTCGATGCGGAGCGACCCCTCCCCTCCCTCGTTCACCCGCACGCCGTCGAAGTCGAAGACGTCGGCCCGGAAGCCGTTGCCCACGATGTCGACGTGGTTCAGCCGGGCGGAGACCGAGGCATCGGAGTCGTGGAGTTGGTCGTCGATCCACAGGCCCGACAGACCGTTGCCCTCCAGCACCACCCGGCTCAGGAAAACGTCCACCCGGCCCGAGGCGTTGGACGGGATCGGCACGTAGATGCCATGGCCCGACGAGTTCATGACCCGGAGGTCGGCGATGACCACGTCGCCGCCGCCGGTGAACTGGAGCGCGCTGGGGCTCGGGTCGGCGTCCAGGGTCACGGCGGGCTCGGGCGTGTAGGCCACGCCGCTGCCGTCGATGGTGGCGCCGTTGCCCTGGATCCGGATGTCCTGGCTTCCGGAAAAGACCACGGGGCTCTCCAGCAGGATGGTGCCCAGCCCCCGCCGGAAGACGATGGTCTTCACTCCCGACGTGCCCGCCGCGTCCCGGAGCGTGCCGGGGCCGCTGTCGGCCGATGAGCTGACCAGGGCCACCCCCGGCGCCGTGGCGTCGGCTCGGACGGTGGTGGTGGGATCGCGGGCATCGAGAGGGGACACCGGGGTGTCGCTACAGGCGGCCAGGGTGGCCGCCAGGGCGGCGAGCGCGGGAAGGGAACGGCGCACGGATCGCTCCGGGTTCGGGTGCATGGAGACAGAAGCCCGAACCTGGGCATGAAAACGGACGATCCCGGAACACCGAGACCGCCCGGACCGCAACGGCTCCGTCACGATCCCGCGACGGCGCGTTCCCGCCGAGCGCGGGTCAGCTTCCGGCGAGGACCGGAATCGACGCCAGCAGGAGAAAGGCCGCGAACACCACCAGCATCCAGCGCACGAAGGTGCGGCCTTCGTTCACGCTGACGGTGGCGCGGGAGGCGCCGAAGATCAGGACGATCCCGACGGCGACGACCGCGAGGATCCAGGCGAAGGGGGGCACGACCGCCTCACAGAATGATGGCCAGGGGGAGCAGAACGACGTAGCCCAGCACCAGGAGGAGGGGCGCCAACGTCACCGATCCACCGGCCAGGAGCCAGTAGCCCACCACCAGGGCGAGGAGACCCGCTCCGCCCAGGGACAGGTTGACCGGGGAAAAATGGAGCGAGGGCGTGGACCCGTCGCCCGACGTGGCTGCAGTGCGCTTCGGCATGCTCGAAGGCTACCGGGGACCCCGGTGCCGATCAAGTGGGCCGCCGGGCCTCACGACGGCACGTGGAGGTCGAAGCGATCGACGTAGCGCTGCAGGCGGGAGCGGGAAATGCCCAGCACCCGAGCCGCCTCGCTCTTGTTGCCCTCGGTGCGATGCAGCACGACCTGGACGTGCTTCCGCACGGCGGTGTCGAGGGAGAAGTCGTCGGGATCGTCCTCCTGGCTCCGGGGCGCGGCGCCGAAGGTGCCGTGCTCCGTGTCCATGCCCAACACGAGATGCTCCTCGCCGACGGCGGCGCCCCGGGCCAGGATGGCGGCCCGGGTGAGGGCGTTCTCGAGTTCCCGGACGTTTCCGGGCCAGTCGTGGGACCGCAGACGGGCCATGGCCCCCGGGCCGATGTGCCGGACCCGGCTGCCCGTGGACGCCCGGATGCGCTCCAGGAGGGCCTCGGCCAGCAGCGGGATGTCGTCGCGGCGCTCCCGGAGGGCGGGCACCTCGATCTCCACCACCCGGAGGCGGAAGTAGAGGTCTTCCCGGAAGCTGCCTTCCTCCACCAGCGTCTCCATGGGCTGGTGGGTGGCGGCGATGATCCGGGCCTCGGTGCGCTTGGGCGTCTCGCCTCCCACGGGGTAGAACGTCCGCTCCTGGAGGACCCGCAGGAGCTTGGTCTGGAACTCGGGAGAGGTGTCGCCGATCTCGTCGAGGAAGACGGTGCCGCTTCCGGCCATCTCGAAGTAGCCCCGCCGGGCCGAGACGGCACCGGTGAACGACCCCTTCACGTGGCCGAAGAGCTCCGACTCCAGGAGGGTCTCGGAGAGGGCCGTGCAGTTGACGGCCACGAAGGGCTCGTCGGCGTGGGCCGAGTTGTCGTGGATGGCCCGGGCCACCATCTCCTTCCCCGTGCCCGTCTCGCCCCGGATGAGCACCGTGGCCCGGTTCCGGGCCAGGACCCCGATCATCTTGTAGATCTCGATCATGCGGGGGTCCCGCCCCACCACCCGACCCGCCGCCCCGTAACGGGGCGCCTCGCCGGCCTTCTCGGCCTCCCGCTGCGCCTCCCGGTTCAGGGCCTGCTCCTTCAGGCAGCGGGTGACCAGATCGTCGACCCGGGCCAGCTTCACGGGCTTCACCAGGTAATCGAAGGCTCCGGCCTTCATGGCGTCCACGGCGCTGGACATGTCCTCGTGGCCCGTCATGACCACCACGCTCAGCGACGGCACCGTCTCCTGGACCTTCTCCAGGAGCTGGAGGCCCGACAGGCCCGGCATCATGAGGTCGGTGACGATGAGGTCGGGCTCGAACCGGCTCAGCCCCGAGAGGGCCACCTCGGCCGACTCGGCCGTCTCGACCTCGTGGCCCGAGTGGCGGAGCTTCTCGGCCAGCGCTTCGCGCAGGCCTTCTTCGTCGTCGACAACGAGGATCCGACCGTTCATCTCTGATCCACTGGGGGTTGAGCAGGGTCCGTCCCGGACCCGTTACCGATGTCGTACCCGGATCGCCCCCCTCCGGGTTCACCCGCGCCTTCGACCCAGAATTCCGGCGCGGGCGGGGGCTCGGTGGCCCGGAGGCGGGCCAGTCGTTCCCGGTCCCGACCGCGGCGAATGCGAAGGAGCACCACCACCAGCACGGCGAGGAGCATCCAGGCCACGGACGAGTTGGTCAGGACCGATACCCAACCATACCGATCCTCGAGCCACTGACGCCAATCCTCCTCCAGTTGTGGGGTGGTCACGCCGTACACCTCCCGGAGGGCGTCTTCGAACCGCCCCCGGGCGCGCCAGCGCTCCAGGAAGAGGACCAGGGCTTCGTCGCCGCTGGCCTGGACCAGGTACTCCACCGTCGTGGCCGACAGGAGGTAGGCGTCCCGGGCCGACCCCCGGTCGCCGGGAAACCGGAAGGTGAGGGAATCCAGGGGCGGGGTCCGCCCCAGGGCCACCCGGAGTCTCAGCCGCCACAGCTCCACCCGGTCCCACCCGGCGGCCCACTGGGCATAGCCCTCGTCGAACCAGCGGGGCACCCGGAGACCCGGGAGGGACTGGCGTAGCCCGAGGTGGGCCCACTCGTGGCGGAGCGTCCGCCACTGGTCGCCCCCCATGCTCCGGTCGGATCCGAAGGGCGGAAGGACGATGCGCCCCACCGACGGAATGGCCACGGCGGCGCTCCAGTCCGGGGGCCGGCCGCCGGCGGCACGCCGGAAGGTGGCCTCGTCCGGGGCCAGGATCACCGTGACGCCCCGGGGCAGGCTGTCGGCCAGGGCCGGGAGGGCGGGTTGGGCCGTGAGGGCCTCGGCCACCGCCTCGGCCCGGAGGGAATCGCCGCGGCCATACCGCACCACGAACCCGTCGCCCACCACCGTGCCGGGCACCGAATCGGGCCGGCGCTGTGCTTCGGCGGATCCCCCGGTGCAGACCACCAGAAGCGCGACCGCCACCAGCCCGAGGGCGCGGCGGGGTCTACCCACCCTGGTCGATGAGCTCCAGGTGGGCTCGCACGGCCTCGTTGGCCGGATTCAGTTCCAGAGCGCGGCGCCAGAGGAGACGGGCCACGTCGGTATCGGCGTCGCCGTGGGCCAGGGTGCCCAGGCGCAGGTAGACGTCGTCGCCCAGACGCGGATCGATCTTCACCGCCTTCTCGTAGTGGATGCGGGCCTGGTCCAGATCGCCCCGGCCGTAGGCCTGATCGCCCAGGGCCTTGTGGGCCTGGGCCGGCGCCGGGGTGAGGGCCACGGCCCGGGTGTAGAGGGCCTCGGCGGTCTGGTGGTCGCCCCGCTCCTCCAGCGCCCCGGCGGTGTTCACCAGGAGGGGCCCGGACTCGGGATACAGTCCCAGCCCCTCCCGCCCCAGGGTGACGGCCCGATCGAGTTCGCCGGCCATGGCCGACGCCAGGACGGCCGTGGAGTAGAACAGCGCCGAGGGACGGCGCAGATCGGCGTCGCCCCGGTAGTCCTGGAGTTCGCTCAGGGCCTCCACGGGCGCCCCGGCCTGGAGGAGCAGCACCCCCCGAGCCAGGGAGACCTCGGGATCCCCCGGGCGGGCCGCGTCGCACCGGCCCAGGGCCTCCAGCGCCTCGTCGAACCGCCCCAGCATCTCCAGCGTCAGGGCCCGATTCCGCTGCACCACCCACGCCGTGTCGCCCTCGGCGGGAATGCGATCGAAGAAGCGCAGGGCGTCGTCGTAGCGCCGACTCCGGAAGGCGATGAGCCCGAGTCGATGGAGGGCCGCCACGTTGGTGGGGTCCTTCTGCAGCACCGCGTTGAACTCCCGGGTGGCGTCTTCCAGCATCCCGGATCGGTAGAAGGCGACTCCCAGGTTCAGATGCTGGCGCACCTGTTCGTCGATCTCGGGCCCGTCGGCCATACGTCGACCGGTCCGCTCCACGAAGCCGGCCTGGATCAGCCCGTAGAGGGCCTTCCCCACGTCGAACTCCACCATGCCCGCCGCCGACACGATCTCCTGGACCGTGCGCTGGCCGTCCATGAGGGGCAGGATCCGGGACTGGTTCTCCTCCAGCTCCACGTCGGGCTCGTCGGCGGGGTCCTTGATGACCTCGAAGACCAGGTCGAACGACGGCACCTTCTTCTCGATGAGCGACCACTCGTCGACCCGCCGGGCCCCCTCCAGCAGGAGGCTCTCGGCCGGGATGTCCACCAGGAAGAAGCCCTCCTCCTCGGGCCGTTGATCGGCGTCGAAGTGGAAGTTGCCCCGGTTCCAGGAGAAGAGGTGGTAGACCGCCTCCTCGATCTGCACCCGGATGAACCGGTGCAGGTCGTCGGTGGAGATGGTGCCCGCTTCCAGGAGGATCTCCCCCACCGGGACGCCGCGGCGTTCGGACTGGATCCGAACGGCCTCGTCGAGCTGGTCCTCGGTGATGACCCCGTTGCGCACCAGGAGCTCGCCCAGGCGGTCGGGTCGGTTGAGGAGCGAGGCGTAGATGACCCGCCCGTTCTCGAAGTAGACGTACCCGAAGTTGGAGCGGTCGGTGACGGAGAGGCAGCCCGTCTTCCGGCCCATGGCCAGAAGCTGGCAGATGTCCGCCATGCTCACGTCCTGGAGGGCGCCTTCGATGGCCATCAGTTCAGCTCCTCCACCAGGCGTTCATCCGGGTGGGGCCACCGCCACACCACCTTCTCGGGGGAGGGTCGCCAGGCCCGGCTGGTGGGGCTGGACGCCTCGAAATCCCCCCCCATGGGATCGGGGAGGAAGTCCTCGGGAGACACCTCCAGACGGGGCTTCTCGGGCGGCTCGTCGAAGAACAGCCCCCCCCGCCCGTCGCCCATGTCCAGCTCGTGGAGCGGGGGAATCACCGGAGGATCGTCGTCGGGCGACCCGATGCGCCCCGTGAAGGGATCGGTGTCGATGCCCGGACGGTGGTCGGCGCCCACCGCGGGGGCGGCCTCCTCCCCCGCCCCGTCGGCGCCCTCGAGGAAGTCGTCGCCCAGGTCGAACGACAGCCCCTGCCAGAAGGGATCGTCCTCCGGGGCCGGCATGGGGTCGACCAGGGTCCACTCCCGGGCGTCGGGGCCCAGGTCCCGGCCGTCCACCTCCACCACCAGCCCCCCCTCGAAACGGGAGCGGAGCCGCTCGTCGATGTCCTCCACCTTCGACGGCGGCCGATCGGCGGCCAGGAGCACCCGGGCGCCGCGGCGCTTGAGCGCCTCGAAGAGGTGGAAGAACTCGTCCTGGGCCCGCTCGGTCTCGGAAAGTTGCTCCACGCCGTAGACCAGGAGGAGATCCACCGTCCACCACCGCTCCCGCCACGCCCCGGCCACCCCTTCCGAGAGGGCCCGGATGAAGTCCTGGGCGAAATCGGCCACGGACGTGACGGCCATGCGCCCGCCGGGGAACGCCGACCGGAACCCCCGGGCCGCCGAGGCCATGAGGCCCCGGGCCGCCGAGCCCTCCGAGTCCCACAGGAAGAGGGGGTTGTACTGGGGCTTGTCCAGCGACACCAACTGGGCCGCCGCCTTGAGGGGAAGAGGCGGGAGCTGTTCCTCCAGTTCCCGGAGCGACGGCCCGGGGCCCACTTCCTTGAAGGGACGCACCCGCTCCCGCACCGACGCCAGGAGGGCCTCGGCCTCTTCCACCCGGTCCGGATCCTTCACCACGCTGGAGGCGGCTTCGGGCCAGGGGTTCTTCAAGCGGGTCAACTCGTCGTCGATCTCCCGGAGGCGGATCACGTCGTGTCGGAAGGCCTCGACCCGGCCCTGCCAGGACGAGGGCTCGACCTTGGCCTCCAGGGCGGTGCGGAGCCGGCGAGCCGTGAAGCCTTCCCGTTCGGCGGCCTCGGCCGCCTCGCGGTAGGCCTTCCGCCAGGGGGCCTCCTGGGTCACCACGGCGTCGGCCACGGCGCCGGCGACCTGATCCAGGAAGTCGTCGAACTCGGCGGCGGTGGCGGGGCCCGATTCCCGCGTTCCGGGCTCGGCGAAGTCGCCCATGAACGAGGGCACGTCGTCGGCGGTGACGGCCCGATCCTCGAGTTCCTGCACCGCCAGGATGCGGTTCAGGGCGCCGCCCAGCTCCCGGACGTTCTTGATGGGATACCGGGCCACGGCCTCGGCCACCCCCTCGCCCAGGACCTGCCCCCGTTCCTCCACCTTCCGCCGCACGATGGCCACCCGGGTCTCGAACTCCGGGGGGGCGATGTCGACGATGAGTCCCCCGGAGAAGCGGGACACCAGGCGGGCGTCGAGACCGTTGATCTCCGAGGGCGGGCGATCGCTGGCCAGGACGATCTGCCGCCCCGTACCCGTGAGGGAATCCAGCGTGGCCAGGAGCATCTCCTGGGCTTCGGGCTGGCCCGCGAGGAACTGGACGTCGTCCAGGAGGAGGATGTCCAGGTCCCGGTACCGGTCCCGGAGATCCTCCCGGGTGCCCTCCTCCAGCGCCTGGGCCAGAGCCGCCAGGTATTCCTCCAGCGTCTCGTAGTTGACCCGGAGGGGAGGCTCGGCCCGCTGGGCGTGATTCGCCACGGCCAGGAGCAGATGGGACTTGCCCAGCCCCGACGCCGCGTAGACGAAGAGCGGATTGTAGCTCTTGCCCGGAGACTCGGCCGCACGACGCGCGGCGGCGGAGGCCAGCCGATTGGCCGGCCCCACCACGAAGGTCTCGAAGGTGAGCTTCGGATCCGAATCCTTCATCGGCTGATCGGGGCGCTCCGCGGAGGATGGGGGGATCGAGCAGGGTCCCGCGGTTGGGACAAGTATCGGCCCCCCCGGGGGCGAATGAAAGCCCGGATGCCCTACGTTCCCATGGACTCCCGCGCCCAGCGGGCGGGCTCGGCCAGATCCGGGGGAAGGGGCGACTCGAACCGCATGCGTTCTCCCGTGACCGGATGATGGAACGCCAACCGGGCGGCGTGGAGAAACTGGCGGGGCACGCGGCCGGCGAATTCCCGGGCCCAGGCCTGGACCGAGCCGCTCATGCCCCGCTCCCAGCCGGCGCCGTAGACCGCATCGCCCACCACCGGGTGCCCCAGGCTGGCCAGGTGGACCCGGATCTGGTGGGTACGCCCGGTCTGGAGCGCCACGTCCAGGAGTTCGGCAGCCGGCCAGCGCTCCCGGAGGCGGAACCGGGTGACGGCCCGGCGCCCGCCCTCCACCACGGCCATGCGCTTGCGTTGCCGAGGGTCGCGGCCGATGGGCCGATCCACCGTGACGGGGCTCTCGTCCAGATGGCCCCACGCCGCCGCCCGGTAGATGCGCTTCACCTCCCGGCGCCGCAGGGCGTCGGAGAGGGCGTGGTGGGCCCGATCGGTCTTGGCCACCACCAGGAGTCCCGACGTGTCGCGATCCAGACGGTGCACGATGCCCGGGCGGAGCCGCCCGCCCACCCCCGACAGGTCGGTGAGGTGGTGGAGGAGAGCGTTGACCAGCGTGCCGTCCCGGTGGCCGGGGGCCGGGTGAACCACCATGCCCGCCGCCTTGTCCACCACGGCCAGGTCGTCGTCCTCGTAGACCAGGGTGAGGGGGAGATCCTGGGCCACCAGGTCCACGGGCCGGGCCGGGGGCACGTCCACCTCGATCTCCAGCCCGGCCTCGGCGGCGTCGGACTTCCGGGGGACCCGCCAGGGCTCGGCGCCCACCCGCACCCGGACCCGGCGTTCGGCCAGGAGCTTGTGGAGGCGGGTGCGGGACAGGTCGAGACGGGCCGCGAGCCAGGCGTCGAGCCGCTCGCCTCCGTCTCCGGCGTCGTCGGGCACCCGCAGGCGGTGGACCCGCCCGGCGTTCGTCACGTGGCGGGCGCCGGGGCCCGAGCCAGGGTGAGCCGCGCCGCGACGCCGTCCAGGTCCACCTCCTGGTCGCCGTCCCAGGCCCCCTCGGGAGCCGCCGCCACGGTGACGTCCACGGCCAGGGTCTCACCCCCGATGAAGGTCCGCCACGCCTCGGCCGGACCCCGCACCGCCTCGGGGCCGTAGATGCCCAGGACGATGCGGTCGGTCACCTCGAGCCCCGAGTCCTTCCGAAGCCGCTGGATCCGGTTGACCAGCTCCCGGGCCATGCCTTCGGCTCGAAGGGCGTCGTCGAGGGTGGGGTCCAGGGCCACGGTGTGGCCGTTTTCACTCCGCACCACCCACTCGCCCTCGGCGGTCTCCTCCACCTCGAGATCGCCGTCCTCCACCGTCCACTCCCGACCGTCGAGCTCGAAGGTCACGGGCTCGCCGCTCCGGAACGCGGCCAGGGCGTCGGACGACAGGGCCCGGAGGGCGTTGGCGGCGTCGTTGGTGGACTTTCCGAACCGGGGTCCCAGGGCTCGGTAGTTGGGCCGCGCCTCCAGGCGCACCAGCCCTTCGGCCGAGGCCCGGAAGGCGATCTCCTTCACGTTGAGTTCGTCCTTCACCGTCTCCAGCACCTCGTCCCGGATCTCCCGCCCTCCGGGCACCACGGCCTGGAGACGGCGGAGGGGCTGCCGCACCCGGATCTTCACTTCTTCCCGGGCGGCGCGGCCCAGGGACACCAGCACCCGGGCCGCCTCCATCTCGGCCTCCAGCGCCTCGTCCCGGCGGCCCGCCACCGGGTCGGGAAACGCCTCCAGGTGGACCGACCGGTCGCCGGTGAGGGAGCGATGCAGCCAGTCGGCCACGAAGGGGGTCACGGGGGCCACCAGACGGGCCACCACCGTCAGCGCTTCGTGGAGCGTGGCGAAGGCGGCCCGGGCGTCGGCGGCGTCCCCGTTGCCCCAGAACCGGCTCCGGGTGCGCCGCACGTACCAGTTGCTGAGCTCGTCGACGAAGTCGGTGACCTCCCGGTACGCCCGGGTGAGCTGGTAGCCGTCGAGTTCGGCGCCCACCCGGGCCGTGAGGCCGTCGAGGCGCGACAGGAGCCACCGGTCCAGGATGGGCCGCTGGGCGGGCTCCGGGTCGGCGTCCGAGGGCGCCCACCCCTCGATGGAGGCGTAGAGGGCGAAGAACCGGTAGGTGTTGGCCAGGGTGTCGAAGAACTTCCGGGCCGACTCCTTCACGCCCTCGGGGTCGTAGCGCTTGGGCACCCAGGGGTTGGACACCGTCATGAGGTACCACCGCACGGCGTCGGCGCCGTGCTCCGCCACGGCGTCCCACGGATTCACCGTGTTGCCCCGGGACTTGGACATCTTCTGACCCTCGGCGTCGAGGATCAGGTCGTTCACCACCACGTTGCGGAAGGCCGTGCCCCGCCCCAGGAGCGTGGAGATGGCCATGAGGGAGTAGAACCACCCCCGGGTCTGGTCCAGCCCCTCGCAGATGAAGTCCGCGGGGAAGTGGGCCTCGAACTCGGACTCGTTCTCGAAGGGATAGTGCCACTGGGCGTAGGGCATGGATCCCGAGTCGAACCAGACGTCCACCACCCCCGGCGTGCGCCGCATGGTGCCGCCGCAGTCGCAGGTCCAGGTGAGTTCGTCGATGAAGGGCCGGTGGGGGTCGAAGTCGTCGCCCAGAGGCCCCACCTTCTCGGCCAGTTCGGCGTACGACCCGATCCACACCACGTGGTCGGGGTCGCTCTCGCAGACCCAGGCCGGGAGGGGCGTACCCCAGTAGCGGTCCCGGGAGAGGGCCCAGTCGACGTTGCCCTTGAGCCACTCGCCGAAGCGCTTCTCGCCCACCTCGGGCGGGTGCCAGGCCACCTGGGCGTTGTTGGCCAGCATCTCGTCCTTGCGGGTCGAGGTGGCGGCGAACCACGAGTCCCGGGCCATGTAGATGAGGGGCGAACGACAGCGCCAGCAGTGGGGGTAGCTGTGGACCTCCGTGCCGTGCTCGAAGAGGAGTCCCCGGGACTCCAGTTCGGCCACCACGGGGGCGTCGGCGTCCTTCACGAAGAGGCCGCCCACCACGGGCAGGTCGGCCCGGAAGACCCCGGCGTCGTCGATGGGGCGCAACATGGGCAGATCGTGCCGCTGCCCGGCCGCGTAGTCGTCGGCGCCGAAGGCCGGCGCCATGTGGACGATCCCGGTTCCGTCGTCGGCGCTGACGAAGTCCTCCAGGACCACGGTCCAGGCGTTGCCCACCTCGGCGGGCGCGGGCACGAGGTCCACGGGGCGACCGTAGCGCAGCCCGGCCAGATCCCGGCCGACGTGCTCGGCCACGATGGTGGCGCCCTCCCCCACCACGGCCTCCACCCGGTCCCGGGCCAGAAGCAGGCGGCGGCCCTGGTGCTCCACCTCCACGTACGCGAGGTCGGGGTGTACGGCCAGCCCCACGTTGGACGGCACGGTCCACGGCGTGGTGGTCCAGACCGCGAAGTACCGGCCGTCGGGCGAGCCGTCGGGCCCCAGCACCGGGGCCAGGAACGTCAGGGAGGGGTCCTCCACGTCTTCGTAGCCCTGAGCCACCTCGTGGCTCGACAGCGCCGTGCCGCAGCGAGGGCAGTAGGGCACGCTCTTGTGCCCCCGGTACAGCAGCCCCTCGTCGGCGAACCGCTTGAGGATCCACCACGCCGACTCGATGTAGTCGGCGTGGAAGGTCACGTACGGCCGGGAGTAATCGAGCCAGTACCCGATGCGCTCCGAGAGGCGCTCCCACTCCTCCTTGTACGTGAAGACCGAATCCCGGCAGGCCTGGTTGAAGCGCTCGATCCCCAGCGCCTCGATCTCGGGCTTGCCGCTGATGCCGAGCTTCTTCTCGGCCTCGATCTCCACCGGGAGCCCGTGGGTGTCCCACCCGGCGATGCGGGTGACCGACCGGCCCCGCATGGTCTGGTAGCGGCACACCAGGTCCTTGATGGCCCGGCTGATGATGTGATGCAGCCCGGGGCGCCCGTTGGCCGTGGGCGGGCCCTCGTAGAAGACGAAAGGTTCGCCGTCGGCGGTGGCCTCGAGGGTGGCGCGGAACAGGTCTTCCTGACGCCAACGCGGCAGGAGGCCTTCCTCCAGGTCCTGGAGGGAGGAGGGAAATTCGGGATAGGACATGTCAGCCGTCGCGGCCTCCGGCCTCGCCGGTATCCTCGAGGAGCTCCCGCAGGGTCGAGCCCCGACCGGTTCCGGCCTCGGCCAGCGACCGCACGTTCGACCCGGGGTGGGGGAGGATCGTGGCGTCGGCTTCCATCTCCTCCAACGAGGGGGCCAGGCCCTCCACGGGCATGGCGTCGTCGTCGTCGTCGTCCGCGGGGACCGCATCCACCACGGCCATCACGGCCGCCGGGGCCGGCTCGGCCCGGGGTTCGGGCTCGGCCTCCGGCTCGGGCGCGGGCTCGTCGGCCCGGGCCACCGCCGCCTCTTCGGGGTCGCCCGAGTCGGCTTCGTCGACCTCGGGAGCCTCGTCGACCTCGGGGGCCGCCGCCTCGGGCTCGTCCATGTCGAACACCGGAGGGGCGTCCATGCGCCCGCCGCCCAGGTCGAGTTCCACCGCCACCTCGTCCAGGGGCGAGCGGTTGGCCTCGATCTGGACCATTTCGATCTGGCGCTGGAGCAACTGCCGGTACGACTCGATGAACCGGGTGCGCTGGGACTCCATCTCGGCCAGGGCCTGCTTTCGCTCCTCGAGCTGCCGCTCGGCGTCGGCCAGCATGCCCTTGGCTTCGAGGCGGGCCTCCTTGGCCAGGTGTTCGGCCTCGTGCTCGGCCTCCTTCCGGAGCTGGCTGACCTCCCGCTCGGCTTCCTTCCGGAGCTGGTCGGCTTCGCGCTGGGCCTGGCCCCGGATCTCGTCCCGGAGCTGCTGGGCCGTGACCAGCGCCTCGTTGACCGCCCGCTCCCTCCCCCCCAGGGAGACCACCTGCTCGCCCAGGCGCTGGGCGCGCTCCTCCAGGGTGATGTTGGCCTTCACCAGTTCTTCCATGCGCTCGGCCACGAGCTCCAGGAAGCCGTCGACCTCCAGGGGGTCGTATCCCCGCAGGCTCTTCTTGAAGTCGCCGCGCTTCTTGCGGACGTCCAGAGGTGTCAGGTCGATCATGCTCGCCATCCCGTAGCTCGACGGGGCGCGTGGCGCCCCACCTGGTTCAAGCCCCCCCGGCGGTGCCGGGGCGTGCGCCGAAGAGGGCCGTTCCGATACGCACCATAGTGCTCCCCTCCTCCACCGCAAAGCGGAGGTCGTTGCTCATCCCCATGGACAGATGGGGTCCCACACGGGGATCCTGCCGGCGCACCTCCTCCAGCAGGCGCCGCAGGGCACCGAAGGTCCCCCGCAGAACCCCTTCATCATCGACGAAGGGGGCCATGGTCATGAGTCCCTGCACATTCAGACCCGACCACCCCGCCACCTCCAGGATCTCGTCCAGGGCGCCGGGGCCCTGGAATCCGCCCTTGGCGTCCTCGCCCGAGGTGTTCACCTGGATCAGCACGTTCACCGGCGGCCCCGCTTCCGGGGCCAGACGGTGGATCCGCTCGGCGAGACGCAGGGAATCCACCGCGTGGATCCAATCCACTACCGGAAGAAGATCGGACACCTTGCGACGTTGGATGTGCCCGATCATGTGCCACGTCACGCCTCCCCGCCCCACCTCCGCCACCTTTCCCGCCAGCTCCGCCACCCGGTTCTCACCCAGGTCCGTGAGTCCGGCGTCCAGCGCCGCTCGCACGGCCTCCACCGGATGTCCCTTGGTGACGGCCACCACCCGCACGTCCCCGGGGTCGCGACCGGCGGAGGCCGCGGCCCGGGCGATCTCGCCGCGCACCCGGGGAAGGGCGTCGGAGAGGCGCTCGGCGTAGGACTGGACGGTGAGGGTCTCGGACATGGTCAATCATACCATGGGACTGCCGAAGACAGCGAGGCCCCGCCGGCGCAGCGCCGGCGGGGCCTCGAAAACGACGACCGCAGGTCTGCGCGTCAGCGAACCTGGAACGTAATCGGGAACGCCACCCAGACCGGAACCTTCTTGTCGCGGTTCAGGGCCGCGGTGAAGCGCATCATGTCGGCCACCTTGAGGGCGGCTTCGTCGAGCTGGGCATGGCCCGAGCTCGTCTCGATGCGGGTGTCTTCCACCGACCCGTCCTCGTCGATGAAGAACCACACCCGGGCCGTGCCGCCGATGCCGGCGTCCCGGAGGAGCGGCGGGTACTCCCGCTCCAGGGCCCGCTGCACGTCGGACCGGTTGATGAGGTCCGGAGCCACGGTGTAGGGCGTGAACGTCGGCGCCGAGGAGACGTCGGCGTCACCCGAGTTGTCCGGGGGCGGCGGAAGGTCGCTCACCGGATTGTCCTCGAACGTCGTCGGGGCAATCGTGATGTCCTCGGCCACCTCGGCCTCGGCGATCACCGGCGTGGCGGGCCGGGCGATGGCCTCCGGCGGCGGCGGGATCTCGATCTCCGGCGGGAGCTCGATGGCCTCCATCTCGGTGGCGGCGAAGGACACGTCCTCGGCGTTCATGTCCGGCCAGAACTGGAACACCATGAAGTGCACCAGGACCGCGGCCATGATGGAGCCCCAGAACCAGTTGTCCCAGCTCCGCTTGAAGCGGTCGTTGGCCGACTCGCCGGTGAAGCCGGTATCGGAAGGTACGGCTTGTGCGGTCATCGTCTCGCCCTCGTCACGCGCTGTTCGAGTTCAGTGGCGAACACCACCCGCACCACTCCGGCGGCCACCAACTCCTTCTGGAGCTGGTCCATCGTGCGATACGGGACGTCCCGATCCCCACGGATCGAGATCACCAGGTGCTGGTCGGACTGGGCGTAGAGCGGGCCCACGAACTCCGACACCTGATCCATCGTGTACGGCGTGTCGTTCATGAAGATCGAGCCGTTTTGCTCGACCCAGATGTTCAGGATGTTCTTCGACTTCTCGTCGATCTTCTCCGTGGCTTCGGCCTGGGGCCACTCGATGTCCCGCTCCTTGTCGGTGCGGAAGACCGTCGTGACCATGAAGAAGATCAGGAGCAGGAACGCGATGTCGGCCAGCGACGAATCGGGCACCTTGTCCGAGGCCGACGACTTGCGGGAGAACCCGCCGCTCTTGATGGCCATGGCTAGTTCTCCAGAACCTGCAGGGAAATCCGCTCCGCGCCCGCGACCTTGAGGGCGTCGAGCACGTCGACCATGAAGCGGTACGACGCATCGGGGTGCGTCTTCACGGCCGCGATGAGGTTCGGGTTGGCCGCCACGTCCTGCCGCCAGATGCCCTCGACTTCACTGGGCTGGACGGTCTGGACCGACTGGGACTCACCCCGCTTCACCTCGACGATCCCGTTGGGCTGGATCACCAGATGGAGGATGTTCTTCTGGTTCACCTCGACCTGCTCGGATTCCTCCGGCAGCACGATGGAGAGCCCCTTGTCCTTGGGGAACACCGTGGTGACCAGGAAGAAGATCAGCAGCAGGAAGGCGATGTCGGCCATGGACGACGACGGGACCTCGTCGCTGACCTTCGACTTCTTGTTGTTCAGGACGGCCATGGGGACCTCGGTGGAGGAATGCTTCGGCTTCTACAAGCGTGGCGGAGTTCGGTTCCGTCAGACGTCGGGGGAGGCGTCGGTGATCTCGGTGCCCCGAGCCGCCGACGGCGGCACGGCCTCCCGGGCCAGGGGCACGTCGTCGATGACCGTGAGGCTCCCGTCCTTCTCCATGTCCCACGCCATGTTCAGGACACGCTGGGCGCCCTGCTCCATGTCGAGGATCAGGGTGTCGATGCGGGTCACGAAGAAGTTGTACGCGATGTTGATGGGCACGGCGATGACGAGACCCGTGGCGGTGGTCAGCAGCGCCACCTTGATCCCGCCCGCCACCAGACCCGGCTCCACGGTTCCGGCGGCCTCGATGGCGCCGAAGGCCTGGATCATTCCGGCCACGGTGCCCAGGAAGCCCATGAGAGGCGCCACGTTGGCGATGGTGGCCAGAATGACGAGGCCCCGCTCCAGGAAGCCCAGCTCGATGGCTCCCGTGGTGGTGATGGCCTGATCGATCTCGTTGGTCCGAACCGTTCCCTGCCGGATCCGCCGCAGGCCGGCCATGAGGATGGCCGCCGTGGGTCCGGGGGTGCCACGGGAGATCTCCATGGCCTCTTCCAGCCGGCCCGCCCGGGCCGCTTCCTCGGCCTCGGTCAGCACCTTGTGCGCGCCCTTGTGGGCCGCGTGCAACGTCCACGCCTTGGCGATGATCACGCCCAGCGCCACCAGGGAGCAGAGCACGAGGGGGTACATCATCAGTCCGCCGTCGGCGAACAGCGTGAGGATGTTGTACTGGCTGTCCAAGCCGTACTCCTTGAAGAGGCCGCGCAACCGCCGGCGGCGTGGTACCCAGGTTCAGAGACGCGGCAATGTAGGGGGGGCTCGTCGACCCTGTCAACGCGCCCTTCTTCTGTTTCGTACGCGTAGCCCGACCGTGGCTTTCAGGCCCCTCCGGTACGGCCGGGAACGGCCCGCCGGGACGGCTCGGCGGGACCGGTGAGGATCTCCCGCAGTCGCTCGGGGGACACGTCCCGCTCCAGGCGCCCCCGGCGGGCTACCGACACCCGGGAGGTCTCTTCCGACACCACGATGACGATGGCGTCGGTCTCCTCGCTGAGCCCCAGGGCGGCCCGGTGTCGGGTGCCCAGGGAGCGGTCCACCAGCGGATACTGGGTGAGGGGCAGGATGGCCCCCGCTGCCCGGATCTGATCGCCGGCCAGGAGCACCGCCCCGTCGTGGAGGGGCGAATACGGGGTGAAGATGGTGGCGATCATGTCGGCCGACACCCGGGCCTCCACGGCGCTTCCGGCCTCGGCGTACTCGTCCAGGGCCACCTCCTGCTCCACGGCGATGATGGCGCCGATCTTGGAGCGGGCCAGCCGCTCCACGGCGTGGACCAGTTCGTCCACCACCTGGGAATCCTCCAGGCGGGTGAAGGGCCGGAGCATGCGACTCTGGCCCAGCCGCGCCAGCGCCGAGCGCAGCTCGGGCTGGAAGATGACGAGGGCCGCGATGGCGCCGTACTGGAACAGGGTCTGGAGAATCCGCTCGATGAGCTGGAAGCCCAGGAGCTGGGCCAGGAGGAAGACCGACGCCAGCAGCAGCACCCCCAGCAGCATCTGCATGGCCCGGGTGCGATGGATCAGGAGGAGCAGCCGGTAGATCAGCGCCGCGACCAGCAGGATCTCCACGAGATCCAGCCACCCGGGCCGGAAGAGCTGGAGGGTGTCCCAGAACCGACTCACGAGGGGGCGCGTCCGTCGGTGGCGAGGATGGGCGGGGCGACGACGTCGCGGGGGTCGGCCGTCTCCACGGCGTGGGCCACGGCCAACGCCTGGACCACGGGCTCCACGTCGTGCACCCGGACGATCCGGGCACCCCGAAGATAGGCCAGGACGCAAGCGGCCACGGTGCCGGCGCCCCGGCGGTGGGGGGGCTCGCCCAGGACCGCGCCCAGGAAGCTCTTCCGGCTCGGTCCCACCAGAAGGGGCACGCCCAGGTCGGCGAGGTCATGCAGATGCCGGAGCAGGGTGAGGCTCTGGGCCGCCGTCTTGGCGAACCCGAGACCCGGGTCGGCTACCACGGCCTCGGGAGCGATGCCCGCCTCCCGTGCCCGATCGAGGCGCCGGGTCAACTCCTCCCGCACCTCGGCCACCACGTCGTGGTACCCGGTGCGACGGGCCATGTCGGAGGGCGTGCCCCGCATGTGCATGACCACGACGCCGGCTCCCCGGGCGGCCACCAGGGACGCCATGGCGGGGTCGAAGGTGAGCCCGGACACGTCGTTGACGATGCGGGCTCCGGCCTCCAGAGCGGCCTCGGCCACAGGCGCTTTGCGGGTGTCCACGGAAATGGGAACGTTCGGAAACCTGTGAACGGCCTCCTGGACGAAGGGAAGGATCCGGGCGATCTCCTCGTCCACGGGTACGGCGTCGGCTCCGGGGCGGGTCGACTCGCCCCCCACGTCCAGAAGGTCGACCCCGGCCTCCACCATGGCCCGGGCCCGGTCCAGGGCGCCGTCCACCCCGGACGACTCACCCCCGTCGGAGAACGAATCGGGCGTGAGATTGACGATCCCCATGACCCGGGGCCGGTCCAGTCGGAGCACGCCCCCGGGAAGCTGCCAGTGGTGAGGGTCCTTCGTCATCCCTCCGCCGGCGCCGCCGAGCCCGAGTCGGTGGCGCCCCCGGCCGGGCCGGACACGGCTTCCGGTGTGCCCGCGTCTCCCCGGAGACGGGCCCACGACCCCTCGCCGGCTCCGGGCTCCAGGGCCTCGCCGGGCATCTCCACCGGCGGCAGGGACTCGCCCCGGTCCAGGAGTCCGATCTCGTCGGCGTCCAGCGTCTCCCGCTCCAGGAGGGCCAGGGCGATGCGCTCCAGGAGGTCTTCGTGCTCCTCGAGAACGGTCCGGGCCCGATCGTGGGACACGTCCAGGATCCGCTTGACCTCCTGGTCCACCTGCTGGGCGGTGTGCTCCGACACCTGACGGCGGTGGCCGATCTCCCGGCCCAGGAACACTTCCTGTTCCGAGTCCCCCACCGCCATGAGTCCGATGACCTCGCTCATGCCGAAGCTCGTCACCATGCGGCGGGCCATCTGGGTAGCCCGCTCGATGTCGTTGCCCGCGCCGGTGGTGACCTTTTCCGGCCCGAACACCATCTCTTCGGCCACCCGGCCCCCGAACAACATGGTGAGCTGCCCCTCGAGCCATTCCTTCGTGTAGGAGTGGCGGTCTTCCTTGGGGAGGGAGGCCGTGATGCCCAGGGCGCGGCCCCGGGGCACGATGGTGACCTTGTGCACCGGATCGAGCCCGGGCACCCGGAGGCCGATGACGGCGTGACCGGCTTCGTGCCACGCCGTGAGCTTCCGCTCGTTTTCGGTGAGCACCATGCTCCGGCGCTCGGTGCCCAGCATGACCTTGTCCTTGGCGGTCTCGAAGTCGGCCTGGGCCACCTTGTCGGCGTTGCGCCGGGCGGCCAGAAGCGCGGCCTCGTTGCAGATGTTGGCCAGGTCGGCCCCGGACAGCCCCGGAGTCCCCCGGGCCAGCACCGAGAGATCGACGTCGTCGGCCAGGGGCAGCTTCTTGGCGTGGACCCGGAGAATGGCCTCCCGCCCCTTCACGTCGGGGGCGTCCACCACCACCTGCCGGTCGAACCGGCCGGGCCGCAGCAGCGCCGGATCCAGGACGTCGGGGCGGTTGGTGGCGGCCAGGAGGATCACGCCCTCGTTGGACTCGAACCCGTCCATCTCCACCAGGAGGGCGTTGAGGGTCTGCTCCCGCTCGTCGTGCCCACCCCCGAGTCCAGCGCCCCGGTGCCGGCCAACCGCATCGATCTCGTCGATGAAGATGATGCACGGCGCGTGGGCCTTGCCCTGCTCGAAGAGGTCCCGGACCCGGGACGCGCCCACGCCCACGAACATCTCCACGAAGTCCGATCCCGACATCTGGAAGAACGGCCGACCCGCCTCACCGGCCACGGCCTTGGCCAGGAGGGTCTTCCCCGTTCCCGGGGGTCCCACCAGGAGCACGCCCTTGGGCAGTCGCCCGCCCAGCCGCGCGAACTTCTGGGGGTCCTTGAGGAACTCGATGATCTCCTGGAGTTCCTCCTTCGCCTCGTCGGCCCCGGCCACGTCGGAGAACGTCACCTTGGGCGCCTCGGGCGAGATCATCTTCGCCTTGGAGCGGGAGAACTGGAACGCCCGATTCCCCCCGCCCTGCATGGTGCGGAAAATCCAGATCCAGAAGGCGATGAAGAGGAGCCACGGCAGGGCGCTGATGAGAAGGGTGCCCCACCCCTGCTGGGGCGGGCGGGCCTTCACGATCACGTCGCTCCCCCGGAGGTTGGGCACCAGCGTCTCCTGGACACCCATGGGGAGGTAGGTGGAGAACTGGGTGTACTGCTGCCCGTCCCGGGTGATGGGGGACCGCAGTTCGCCGTCGAGATCGTACTGCATGATCTCGACCTCGTGGACGTTGCCGTTCTCCACCTGGTCCATGAACTCGGTGTAGTCGAGTTCGACCCGGGTTTCGTCGGTACCCTGGACGAAGCGCACGGCGAAGATCGACATCACCACGATGATGACCCATAGGGCCAGCGTCCTGGAGAGTCGTCCGAAGCGGTTGTCCGGGTCGTTCCGGAGCGGTCCCTGTCCCTGATCAGCCATGGTGTCTCGTGTGCAGCCGCCCGCCCGTCGCCGTCACAGCGAGGCGATGTAGGGCAGATGGCGGAAATCTTCCGCGTGGTCGAGTCCGTACCCCACGAGGAACTCGGAGGGTGCGTCGAACCCGACCCAGCGGGCGTCGGGGTCCAGCGTGACGAGGCGTTTGTGCAGCAGCGTACACACCTCCAAGCTGCGAGGCTCCCGCTCCCGGAGGAGGGGAATCAGCCGCTGGAGCGTGTGTCCGCTGTCGATGATGTCCTCAACGATAACCACGGAGCGATCCCGGAGGGACGCCTGGGGGTTGTACAGCAACTGGAGGTCGCCCGACGACACCGTGCCCGAGCCGTAGCTCGACGCCACGAGGAAGTCCACGTGGAGGGGGCGCTGGATGCGTCGGACGAGATCGGCGAGGAAGATGAACGAGCCCTTCAGGAGTCCCACCACCAGGAGCTGATCATGGGGCTCGAAGGCCGCGGTGATCTCCTCGGCCATCTCGCGCACGCGCGTCGCGATGTCGGATTCCGAGTAGACGACCCGACGAATGGTGCGTCCACCCAGTTGGCCCGCGGCGGCCTCAGGAATTGTCGACATGCCGGATTCCGATGAAGAACGAAGGACCGGGTCCTCCTTCGGCGTGGGCGGCACGCCCGGAACCCGGAACCCAAAGTAGTCGCCCCCTCCCGTCCTCCACCACCGGGCGACGGCGACGGTCGTGGAGGGGAACGCCCGCTTCCTGCCACAATCGGGCCACGCTCACCTCTCCCTGGGCGAGGTGAATGCGGTCTCCCGGCGCCCACGCCCGCACGCGAAACGCCCGGGGACCGGGCTCGGCCCGGAACCGCGCCGTCCACGGCACGTCGGGCTCGTCGGCGCCCCATCGCACGGTCCAGCGTTCTCCTCCCGTCACCACCTCGTCGGTCCCCCCCGTCGTGGGATGGGTCACGTCCAGGGGCCGATCGGGGCCCCCGGACTCGTGGAGCGGCCCCTCCACCTCGAGTTCCCCGAGAGACCGCCGCAACACCACCCCCGACGGAATGCGGCACTCCCCGCCGCCGGAGGTCCCGGTGGTAAACTCCATGGCGGTCCGGGTTCCGGCGGCGTCGAGGCGCCCGCCCACGTCCCGGGCCAGGCGGCGCAGCAGGCGGGCTCTGAGCTCCGGCGGCAGGGACACCAGCGCCGGCAGATCGACCCGGAGGCGCCCCGAATCTCGCCGGAGGAGCAGGGGCGGGAGGAGCCGGTCTTCGGCCTGAACCAGGGCCCGCTCCTCGGCGGCGGCGAGTCGGGCCGTGCGGAGGATCCCCCGGGAGGCGCCGGGCCGGAGGGATTCCAGAAGGGGCGCCACCTGGTGGCGGATCCGATTCCGGGGGCCGTGGAGGAGGGCGTTGGTGGGATCCTCCCGCCAGGCGAGCCCCACCCGGCCGGCCCACGCCCGGAGGGTCGCCCGGGACTCGGGCAGGAGCGGACGCACCCGGCCGTGGGCCCGGAGGGACATCCCCGCCAGCCCCCGGAGCCCCGTGCCCCGCACCAGGTGGTGCAGCACGGTCTCCACCTGGTCGTCGGCGTGGTGGGCGGTGGCCACGGCCTCGGCCCCCACCTCCAGGGCCACCCCCTCCAGAAAGGCCCATCGGGCGGCCCGGGCCTCTCCCTCCCCCGCCGGGGCCACGGGGGCCCGGGCTTCCCGCAGTCCCACGCCCCACGCCCGGCACACGCCCCGCACCCACGCCGCGTCGCCGGCGCTGCCCGGGCGCATGGCGTGGTCGAAATGGGCGGCCACCACCGTGCCGGGCTCCCGCCCCGCCGCGAAGCGGAGCAGGTGGAGGAGCACCATGGAGTCCCCGCCCCCCGAGCACCCCACCACCAGACGGGCCCGGGGACCGAGCCCCGCCTCGGCGAGGCGGCGGGCCACCCGGCCGCCCAGATCGCCCCCCTCCGCCCCGCCGGTCACGGCGAGGCCCCGCCCCCGCCGCGCAGGCCCGGCGGCAGGGGGCGCCCGGTCTCTTCGTGGAGCACCCGGGCCAGGAGGTCGGGGCGGTCGGTCTGGATGGCGTCCACGCCCCGGGCCAGGAGGTCGCGCATCTCGCCGGGGTCGTCCACCACCCAGACGTGGACCGGGATGTTGCGGGCGTGGGCCTCGGCCAGCAGTCGGGGCGTGACCACGGGACGGCCCCGAAAGCTGCGGGGCACCTGGAGCACGTCGCAGGGCGGTGTGTAGAGGCGCCCCGCCCCGGGGAGCCGGTGGAGGATCCAGAACGGAATCAGTTGGGAGCGGGAGGCGCCCCACGCCCCCTCGTACCCGCGCACGCTCCGCCGATTGCGCTCGAACTCCGCCGCCACCAGGACCCGGTGGGCCGCGCCGTGGCGGCGGATCGCCTCCACCAGGGGGGCTGCCACCTCGGCGCACTTGGCCTCCACGTTCAGGCGCGTGCGGGGGAACGCCTCCAGGACCTCGTCGAAGGTGGGCACCCCCACGCCCCGCCCCCGGAACGACGGCTCTCCGTGGAGATCGGTGAAGCGGGCGCCGGCGTCCAGCTCCCGGAGGGCGGTCAGGGGGAGGTCGGCCACCCGGCCCGTGCCGTCGGTGGTGCGGTCCACGGTTTCATCGTGGATCACCATCACCACCCCGTCGGCGCTCAGCCGGACGTCCATCTCCAGCATGTCGACGCCCCACCGGTCCCGGGCGTCCAGAAACGCCGCCATGGTGTTTTCCGGCGCCAGGCGGGCCCCGCCCCGGTGCGCGGCGAAGATGGGCGCCCCCGCCAGGTACGGGTGCCCGGGCCGGACGCGGGGCAGCAAAGACACGGGCGGCCGAGCCCCGGTCAGTGGGGCCGGGACGTCTCCAGCCGCTCCACGATCTCCGGGGCGAGGCCGTGATACCGGTACAACACCAGGTCCAGCAGTCGGTCGGTGGTGTCGAACTCGGAACGAAGCTGGGCGGGATCGTCGTCGTCACCGGGCGCGGAGAGCCGTTCCTCCAGCTCCACGATCCTCCCGGCCAGGAAGGCCAGGATGTCTTCCACCACCGCCGGCCGGGGCTCGGCCGGGGCCAGGGCGTCGGGATTCACCTCGGTGAGGAGCAGGCCCCGGACGAACGCCAGGAGCCCCGGGAAGGTGAGCTCCGACAGCGGCGCACCGTCGGTGGCCTCCTCCTCGGTGAGGTTCTCCCACTCGAGTTCGTTCCAGTACAGGTCCTGGGCTTCTTCCAGGAGGTGCTGCCGGGCCTCTTCCGTGAGGGGACTCCGGTCGGACACCGGTTCGGCCAGGGGGCGGCCCAGCGCCCGGGTCAGGCGCTCGCGGCGACCCCGAATCAGGGTGGCGACGCGGTCTCGCATGGGGGAACCTCGGTCGTACGGGGAGGGATGCGCCGAGGAACATGGCGCGGCCACTGTTCCATGGAAAGCCCTGGAAGCGCGGCCCCCGGACGCCCATCTTCCCCCGATCGTCCGTCCTCCAACGCCGGAGCCCGCCATGCGCTCCCCCGTCGTCGCCCTCGCCGCCCTGGCCTTCGCCCTCCTGCCGGGGCTCTCGAAGGCCCAGACCGGCCCCGACCGGGTCCTCGTCCCCGACGCCGTCTTCGACGGGGAGCAACTCCACACCGGATGGGCGGTGCGCGTCCGAGGGGACCGCATCGCCGCCGCCGGCCCCGCCGCCTCCGTGGCCGCCGGGGGCGGCGAGCGCATCGAGCTCCCCGGCACCACCCTCCTTCCCGGCCTCATCGAGGGCCACTCCCACCTCCTGCTCCACCCGTACGACGAGACGCCCTGGACAGACCAGGTGCTCCTGGAGTCGTGGGGGGAGCGGGTGGCCCGGGGGGTGGTCCACGCCCGGCGCACCCTGGAGGCCGGCGTCACCACGGCCCGGGACCTGGGCGCCGAGGGGGCCGGGTACATGGACGTGGGGCTCAAGGCCGCCATCGACAAGGGCGTGGTGCCGGGCCCCCGCCTCATCGTGGCGGGCCCCGCCCTGGTGGCCACGGGGAGCTACAACCCCAAGGGCGCTCCCGAGTGGTCCCTACCCAAGGGCGCCCAGGAGGCCGACGGCGTGGACGAACTCGTCCAGGCCGCCCGGGACCAGATGGGTCGGGGCGCCGACGTGGTGAAGGTCTACGCCGACTACCGGTGGGGGGCCGGGGGCGCCACCGCCCCCACCTTCACCCTGGACGAGTTGACGCGCCTGGTGGAGGTGGTGGAGTCGTCGGGACGGCGGGTGGTGGCCCACGCCTCGTCGGCCGAAGGCATGCGCCGGGCGGTGGAGGCCGGGGTCCGCACCATCGAGCACGGCGACGGGGGCACGGCCGAGGTGTTCGCCCTCATGGCCCAGCGGGGCGTGGCCCTCTGCCCCACCATCGCCGCCGGGTGGGCCATCAGCACCTACGGCGGATGGGACCCCGCCACCGATCCCGAGCCGGCCCGGGTGCGGGCGAAGCGGGAGAGCGTGGCCCGGGCCCGGGCCGCCGGGGTCGATTTCTGCTTCGGGGGCGACGTCGGCGTCTTCGACCACGGCGACAACGTCTGGGAGGCCGAGCTCATGGTGGAGATGGGGTTCACCCCCCTCGAGGCCCTCGTGGCCGCCACCTCGGGCAACGCCCGGATCCTGGAGCTCGACGACCGGGGGCGGGTGGCCGAGGGACTCCTGGCCGACCTCGTGGCGGTGGAGGGCGACCCCACCGCCGACGTGACGGCACTCCGCCGGGTGCGGTTCGTCATGAAGGGCGGCGAGACGGTGGTGCGCGACCGGTGAGCCCCACCCCGCCCGAAGCGCCCCGGTTCACGATCCGGCATACCACGCCGCCGAAGCCCCCCGGATCGGGGCTTCTCGCCGCCCTCGACGCCCGCATCGGCCCCACCGGGCCCGGCGGCGTCGCGGCCCGGGGCGCCCTGCTCGGGCTGCTCGCCTGGTTCACGCTTCGCCACCTGGGCGACGCCGACTTCCGGGGCATCTACGCGGGGTTGAACCTGGTGCTCCACGAGGCGGGCCACCTGGTGTTCGGGTGGTTCGGCAGCCCGTGGATCGCCGCCGCCGGGGGCACCCTCTTCCACCTGCTCTGCATCGTGGGCACGGGGGTGGCGTTCTGGCGGCAGCGCGACGTGTTCGCGGTGGCCGTGGCCGTGTGGTGGGCCGGCACGCTCTTCATCGAGGCCGCACCCTACGCCGCCGACGCCCGGGCCCAGGAGCTGCACCTGGTCACGGTGGGAGACGGCCCCGTGGGACACGACTGGTTCACGATCCTGGAGCCCCTGGGGCTGCTGCGGGCCGACGCCGCCGTGGGGGGCGCGTTCCGGGTGCTGGGGTTGGGACTCCTGGTGGCCGGGGTGGCCGGAGGGGCCTGGGTGGTGGCCCGCATGCGGGCGAAGGGCGCCGCCGCGGCCTGAGGGGCCCGGAAACGACGACGGCGGCCCCGGTCGCCGTGGACCGGAGCCGCCGTGGCCGTACCATGCCGGAGGAGGGACTCGAACCCCCGACACGCGGATTATGATTCCGCTGCTCTAACCGACTGAGCTACTCCGGCGGGAGACGGAAAAGCTCAGAATCCAACCGGCCCGTGTCAAGAGGCGCCGAACGCGTCGATCGGGTCCATCCGGACTCGCCTACCCGATCCCGATCGTCCAGAACAACATGCCTCCCGCGAGCGCACAGATCGGCACCCATGGGAACACCACCGATCCCCCGTCGCCCAATGGTGCCAGCAGGACCAAGGCCACCGCTCCTCCCACGAGAGCCCCGAGTTTGAAATTACCGGGTCGTGAGTCCTGAGGAAGGCTGAATGGACTGACGAGCGACCGGACGTCGGGAAGGTCGTGACCGGACGCGAACGCATCGGGCGTTCCCAAGGGTGCTCGCAAGATGTCGACCCTGGGAACGCCTGTGCGGGAAGGGATCGGGAGCCCGCCCGGCAAAGGTGCTCCTGGACCGCAGAGGAGACACACCCAGGTGGTCAGAAGCGGCCACGTCACGACCCGGTCCTCATCGTCCAAACCAATAGGTAAGCATCACGCCTCCATGGACCATGGTCGCTCCGCGATCGTTGGACGAGGAATCATGGCGAAACCACTCAACATAGGGCTCCAGGCGAAACGCTGGGCTAAGGGGAACACTGCCCGTGGCCCCAAGAAGAAGTGCCACCCCGTCATCGGAAACGGACGAGTCATCCGTAAAGCCAACGGAGAAGTCTGACACCCCCACCCCTCCCCTTAAACGCACCCACTCCGTGCCAGGAATCCAAAGATGAACCACACCGCTCAACCGTCGCACTTCGTAGCTGCGTTCGTCGATCGACCGCCGGAATAGCGATCCCTCCGCCGACACCGCGGCCGCCTCAGCAAACCGTAGGCCCACCACGCCGGAACCGACAAGCCCACCCCGCCGCTCGAAACCATCCGCGTCCAGACTGCCGACTCCGAGCCCGACCCCAGTAAACAGCCGCATCTGGGCCGCGGACTCCCTCGGCCCTACCACCGCACTCGTGACAAGCAATGCAACTGCGAAGGCGGACCTTAGAGCAGAACAGGACATGTCAGAAGCCGAAGTCGTTCAGCAGGTGCTTGTAGGCGGTCGAGGTGGTACCGGTCCCCCCTTGCCACCCGGTGAAGTCCGCACTGGTTCGGTAGCATTCTAGCCAGCCTGTGCCCGACCCGCCACTCGATGCGCAGCTGGGGCCGGAGAACGTCACTGCCGGATCGATATCGAAGGGATGGGAGAGGGATCCGATGTTAACCCATTCACCCAGCATCGCGTACTGCTGCCAACCGCCACCACACGTCTCCACGAGTTGGCAGTCGCCGGTCTCTGCATAGTTCGCGTGCTTTCCCTTCGATGCGTATACCAGGGGATGTGGGGCCGTTGCCGTGGGAAAGCGGGTGATGAGATTCCACTCGGAACGGGGATCAGGAGAGCCGTAGTGGGCAGAAGTGAAGACCCTCCACGGGCGCCAGTTCGGTCCGTCTGGGCCGATCTCCACGATGATAAACTCGGAGTCTCCCGCATGCGAAAATGCTCCACCAGCATAGCCGCCGTCTTCGTAGTAAGAAAGCAGGTACATGATCGAGATGCCGGAACTCCACGGATTACTCCGTATTGCTGCGAACTTTGGCTCGCGGAGCGACCAATTCTCACCCCAAGCGAATTCAATGATGGGTTCGAAAGTCCGAGCCAAGTGCTCCTCGCAATAGTCTCGGACTCCGTCCGAATCGAGATCGTTGAACGGCGTAGATTGGAAGGTAGCATCCGGCGCACACAGAACATCGGGCTCGATGGACCACTCGTCGCATTCCACGCACGGCCCCGGAGGGGGGTCGCAATCGGAAAGCAGGGGGCCACCGGGCTGTTGAGAGATCTCAGGAGTGCAGTCGTCACCTATCATCATGATGATGGGTACATTTGGGTCCTCAATCGTCTCGCGGTCCGGGTCCTCCAAGGGCGACCGTCCCCTCGCCTTCTGGAGGCTTCGAAAGGGCCGGAGCAGAAGCAGGTTCACCTCCGGAACGCCGGTGATCGGGATCGTCCTTTCAGTTCCAGACGGCCCATAGGCGACCATCGCAAGGGCCCTGTCCTCCGGCGCAACCGCCACGAAGACCTCTTCCTCCGGGGTCCATCGCCGCCGTTGGTACTCCGAGGGCATCAGGATCTCAAGTCCCCGCACCTCCGATAGGAACTCGGACAGATCGAGGCCCTTTGCCCGGAATCTACCCCGAAGGCCCTCGGCGATGACCCCGCGGCCATCGAACAGGCTCGAAGGGTCTGCCGCGAAGTGCTCCTGCCGGCTCGCCCTTAGCAGGTCCCGGATCGAGCGGCGGGTCGTCTCCTCCTCAAGCACTCGCGCCAACTCCTTGGCCACTTCTGAGGGGTGATCTACGACCTGCTGTGTGATGGTCGACGATGCGACCGGCCCGCTGGGGGCGACCTCCGAGCACGCCGCGAAGAGCACCGCGACCAACACATGCACCACCGACCTTATTCGTCTCATGGCGTTCCGCCTCGTGAATTGGAGAGGGGCCGGGGGGGCACCATCAGGATAGCGGTTAGGTTGTCGACAAGCAATCCGCGCCCCACATGGCCCGCCTCGATCGAGATTGGTCGGGCATCGGCAGGCCACGAATGCCGTCCCAGCGCTCGTCGTTGCGTCACGTCGATTTCCGGGTGCATCGCGTCGCGCGCCGGAGCCGCATGTCCTGGGGGGTTCGGACAAGGCTTGCGCGGGGCGCCGAGAACCGGCACGCTCGGGAAGAAGGATCGCCCCTCGTGAACCGTAGTCCGGGGTGACCTCGTTCACGTCCGAATCGGAGTCGGTCCCATGGATCTGGGTGCCATCCTCATTCCCGTCGGCGTCGTCGGCGTCGTCACGGTCCTCTCGAGCCTCCGCCTGCTCTACGAGTATCAGCGGGGCGTCGTCTTCCGCCTGGGCAAGCTGGTCCGGGCCCGGGGTCCGGGCCTCATCTTCCTCCTGCCCTTCGGCATCGAGCGCATGCGCAAGATGGACCTGCGCATCGTGGCCCTGGACATCCCGCCCCAGGACACCATCACCAAGGACAACGTGTCGGTGACGGTCAACGCGGTGGTGTACTTCCGGGTGGCCGACCCGTCGAAGGCCGTGGTGGAGATCGAGGACTACTACTTCGCCACGAGCCAGTTGGCCCAGACCACGCTCCGCTCGGTCATCGGGCAGAGCGAACTCGACGAACTCCTGGCCGATCGGGACCGCATCAACGACGTGGTGCGGGGCATCATCGACCAGGGCACCGATCCGTGGGGCGTGGAGGTGACGAGCGTCGAGATCAAGGACATCGGCCTGCCCCAGGAGATGAAGCGGGCCATGGCCCGTCAGGCCGAGGCCGAGCGGGAGCGGCGGGCGAAGGTCATCAGCGCCGACGGTGAATACCAGGCGTCGGAAAAGCTGGCCCTTGCCGCCGACGTCATCGGCAAGCACCCCGCAGCGCTCCAGCTCCGGTTCCTGCAGACGGTGGTGGAGATCGCCGCCGAGAACAACTCCACCACCCTGTTCCCCATCCCCATCGACATCTTCCGGCCGTTCATCGAGCGAGCGACGGGCGTCAAGGACGGCGGGTTCCCCCGGGCGGAGGGCGACGAGGCCGAGGATTCCGGCCCCCTGGCTCTCCCCGACGGTGCGTCACGGGAGCAGTTGGCCGAGGTGGCCCGGAAGGCCCTGGGGTTGAATCCGGGAAGCCGCACCGAGGCCGAGCCCGTCCCGTCCCGGGCGCCGGAGGGGCGCGACCAGGACTGACCGGCGCGAGGGGGCGGAGGGTCAGTAGGCCTCCGCCCCTTCGTCGTGGGCGGTGGTGTCGGGCTCGGTGGGCCGATAGAGGCGCTCTCCGGGCATGATCAGCCCGTATTCCTCCCGGGCCACCCGCTCCAGGATGTGGGGGTTGGTCTCCAGGGAATCGATCCGGGCCTCCAGGCGGGCGTTGCGCGCCAGGAGGGAGTCGAGGTCCTGGGTGAGGGCGGCCTGCTCGGCTCGGGCCGAGCGGAGTTCGAACACCGAATACCGCCCGCCGAAGACGGCGTAGTACGCCGCCATGCCCAGAGCTCCGAAAAAGAGGAGCCGGCTCAGTCGTCCCATAACGTCCGTCCCGGATAGCGTGCCCGATCGCCCAGCGTTTCTTCGATACGCAGGAGCTGATTGTACTTCGCCACACGGTCCGTGCGCGACGCGCTCCCGGTCTTGATCTGGCCCGCGCCGGTCGCCACCGCAAGGTCGGCGATGAGCGTGTCCTCGGTTTCGCCGGAGCGATGGCTGATGACCGAGTGGTAGCCGGCCTCTCCCGCCATGCGGATCGCCTGGAGGGTTTCGGTGAGGGTGCCGATCTGGTTCACCTTGATGAGAATGGCGTTGGCGACGCCGTCCTTGATGCCCTGTTCCAGCCGCTCGGTGTTGGTGACGAAGAGGTCGTCGCCCACGAGCTGGACCTCCTGGCCCACGGCCTCGGTGAGGGCCTTCCACCCCCGCCAGTCGTTTTCCTCCAGGCCGTCTTCGATGGACCGGATGGGGTACCGGGACACCCACTCGGCCCAGAAGTCGATCATGGCGGCGACGTCCCGCACCTCGCCGTTGCAGAAGCGGTACTGGCCGTCCTGGTGGAACTCGTTGGCCGCCGCGTCGATGGCCAGCATCACGTCCTCACCGGGGCGGTAGCCCGCCTTCTCGATGGCCTGGAGGACCACCTCCACCGCGGCGTCGTTGCTGTCCAGATCCGGCGCGAAGCCGCCCTCGTCGCCCACCGCCGTGCTCCGCCCCTGGGCCGAGAGCACCGCCTTGAGGGCGTGGAACACCTCCACGCCGCACCGCAGGGCTTCCCGGAAGGAATCGAAGTTCACGGGCATGACCATGAACTCCTGGATGTCCACGTTGTTCGGGGCGTGGGCGCCGCCGTTCAGGATGTTCATCATGGGGACGGGGAGCGTGTCGGCCGATCCCGTGGGCGCCAGATACCGCCAGAGGGGCATGTGGTTTTCCGCCGCGGCGGCCCGGGCGGCGGCCATGGACACCGCCAGGATGGCGTTGGCGCCGAGGTTGCGCTTGTTGGGGGTCCCGTCGAGCTCGATCATGGTGCGATCGATGTCGAGCTGCTCCCGGGCCTCGAAACCGCGGATGGCCTCCTTGATGGAGGTGTTCACGTGCTCCACGGCGTGGAGCACCCCCTTCCCCAGGTACCGGTCCCGGTCCCCGTCCCGGAGTTCCACGGCCTCGTGGGCCCCGGTGGAGGCCCCGCTGGGCACGCACGCCCGCCCCCGCATTCCGGTCTCCAGGATCACCTCGGCCTCCACCGTCGGGTTGCCCCGGGAGTCCAGGATCTCACGCCCACGCACGTCTACGATCGCCGACACGGCGTCCTCCGCTACGATTCGATGTCGTTGTCCGGGTCTCCCGACGAAATCGGGAGTCCGCTTCTCAGTCGCTCCACTTCGGCCCGGGCCCGCTCCAGGAGCAGGCCCCGGTCGTCGACGGTCATGCCGTCGACTTCGATGGGGGCGCCGATCCGGACCGTCATGCGGCCCGGCCGCACCAGGAACGAGCCCTTGGGCATGAGTTCCCGGGAGCCCACCACCCCCACGGGGATCACCGGGACCCCGAGATCCAGCGCCAGCACGAAGGCACCCTTCTTGAACGGCAGCATCTCGCCGTCGGCCGACCGGGTGCCCTCGGGAAACATAATCACGACGGCCTTCTCGCGGCGGATCTTCTCTCCGGCCATGCGGAGGGACTCGAAGGCCGCGGTGCGGTTGGACCGGTCGATGGGGATGTTGCCGCAGGCCAGCCACGCGGGTCCGAAGAAGGGGATCTTCACCAGCTCCTTCTTGCCCACGAACCGGTAGTCCACCGGGAGATGCCCCCCCAGGGCGAAGACGTCGTACCAGGACTCGTGGTTGGAAACCAGCACCGCCGGACGGGGCGGATCCAGGTGTTCCAGCCCCTCCCACTCCACCGTCACCCCTCCCGCCCGCAGAAGGGAGCGGCACCAGCCCCGGGGCCCGGTCCAGCAGATCCGCTCCATGTTGCGGGTCTTGAAGGTGGTGGCCCCCACGATGCGGATGGCGTAGAACACCGTGGACGCCAGACCCACCACGTAGAGCCGGAGGGAGTTGAGGAGGCGGATCACGGCGCGGGGCTCCCGGCATCGAAGTGATCGAAGGCGCCCTCCAGGGGACGCAGCGACCCGTCGGCGGAGCGCAGCGCTGCCCCCGCTCCCGCCACGACGCGCCCCACCCGGGTGAGGCGGAGCCCGGGAAAGGCCCGGGCGAAGTCCGGTACACGGGCATCCAGCCCGGGTTCGGCCACCACCAGGAGTTCGTAGTCCTCCCCCCCGGCCAGGGCGGCGTGGGCCGCGGCCTCGGCCCCCAGCGCCTCCACCGCCTCGGGGGCCACGGGAAGGGCCGCCCCGTCGATCTCCAGGGCCACCCCCGAGGCGGCGGCCAGGTGCCCGGCGTCACCGGCGAGGCCGTCGCTCAGGTCCATGAGGGCCCGGAGGAGGCCGGTGGAGCGGAGCCAGCGGGCCTCGGCCAGGCGCGGGGCGGGCCGGGCGAAGCGCCGGAGCAGCGGGCCCGACACGGGCCGGCCTTCCCGGAAGCGGCCCACGGCGGCGGCGGCGGCCCCCAGCTCGCCCGTGACCCACACCTCGTGGCCCGGGCGGGCGCCGCTCCGACGCACCGGGTGCCGGGTGCGGCCCAGGGCCACCACGTCCAGCACCAGGGGTCCCGGCGATCGGGTGACGTCGCCTCCCAGGAGGGCCGCCCCGCAGGCGGCTGCGGCGGCCCGGGCTCCCCGGCCCACGGCCTCCAGGGTTCCGTCGCCGTGGTCGGCGGAGGATCCGGCCAGGGAGAGGAACACGCCCACGGGCTCGGCGGCCATGGCGGCCAGGTCGCTGAGGGCGGCCCGGGCGGCCCGGCCCCCGATCTCCTCCGGGGGAATCCACCCCCGGCGGAAGTGGACGTCCTCCACCACCAGGTCGGTGCTCACCACCCATCCGCCGTCCAGGACCGCCGCGTCGTCGCCGGGCCCGAGTTCCACCCCGGGAGGGGCGTCGTCGATCCCGGCGGTGAGGCGTCGGATCAGGTCGAACTCGACCCCCGGGCCCAGGGGCGTGGGGGTCATCGGGGGGCGTCCAGATCGAGCGTGACCCACGGGAACGGCAGGTCGGGGCCACGCCCGTCCACCTCCGTCAGGGCGCCGGGAAGGGCGTCGGGAACGTCGGAGGCGGCCAGTCCCGCGCCCAGCCCCGTGCGCAGGGCGGCCCGGGCCCCCAGGAGGAGGGCCGCCCCGGCGGCGTCCCGGGGCCCGAGTCCCTGGGCCAGGAGCCCGCCGATGGACCCGGCCAGCACGTCGCCCATGCCCGCCACGGCCAGGTCGGACGAGGCGATGCCGCTCACGTCCAGCGCCTCGTCGGGGGACGCCACCAGCGACGGAGTCCCCTTGTAGACCACCGTGGCGCCGCTCTCCCGAGCCAGACGCCGGGCCGTGTCGGGGCGCCGGGCTTCGAGGTCGGCCACGGCGCCGTCCAGGAGTCGGGCCATCTCGCCGGGATGGGGCGTGAGCACCCGTGGCCCGGCCCCGGCGAGTTCGGTCACGCTCCGGGGCCGCCCCGCGGACAGGAGGTTCAGGGCGTCGGCATCGAGCACCACCGGAACCGGCGCCTCCAGCACCCGGGCCAGGGCCGCCACGGCCTCGGGAGCGGTGCCCAGCCCCGGGCCCACCACCACGGCCCTGCTGGACTCCACCGCCTCGCCCAGCGCCTGGAGGTCGTGGAGAGGCACGAAGGGGGCGTCGGGGAGGGTCGCCTGGACCACCTCCCGGTTGGCCGCCCCGCCCGCCACCCGGACGAAGCCGGCCCCCACCCGGAGGGCCGCACGGCCCGCCAGCACCGCGGCCCCGGCCATGCCCGGGCCGCCCCCCACCACCACCACGGCCCCCACCCGGTTCTTGTGGGTGTCCGGGTCCCGGTGCGGAACGACGCCCCGGAGCCAGGCCGGTGTCAGGAGCCGGGTCCGGAAGCCGGGGTCGCCGGGCGGAGGGAACCCGATCTCGGCGGCCACCACCCGCCCCGCCCGACGCCGTCCGGGCTCCAGGAGCACGCCCAGCTTGGGCCAGCCGAAGCAGAGGGTGACGGTGGCGTCCACGGCGTCGCCGGCCACGGCGCCGGTGTCGGCGTCGACCCCCGACGGCACGTCCAGGGCGAGGACGGCGCCGCCGCCCGCCCCCAGGGCCCGGATCACCCGATCCGCCGGGGACCGGGGCGCGCCCCGGATGCCCGTGCCCAGGATCCCGTCCACCACCAGGGCGGCGCCGTCGAAGACTCGGGCCAGGGCGTCCGGGTCCATCTCCTCGATGGGCGCCCGGGAGAGGCTCCACCCGTGGAGCAGGGGGTCGGGGTCGGGTCGGGACCCCACGGTGAGCACCTGGACGTCCCGGCCCCGGGCCGCCAGGGTGCGGGCCGCCACCACGGCGTCCCCCCCGTTGTTGCCCGATCCCGCCACCAGCACCACCCGACCCCGGGGGGCGAGATGGTCGGCCAGATCGGCGGCCGCCCGGCCGGCACTCTCCATGAGGGCCGCCTCGGGCACGCCCACGCCCTCCATGGCCCGCCGATCGAAGTCCGCGGCCTCGGACCCGGTGACCACCGGGACCGCGCCCCGGGACCAGGGACGGAGCGGAGGGATCACCGAAGGGGACGGACGACGCCCGCCCCGGGTCCGGCAGAACGTGCCGGATCGGGGGGCGAGGGACGGTGTCGTTGGGGAGAAGGCCGGCCCGCGAGCGGCCGGCGGGAACCGGCGCCGAACGGCGCCATGGAGGTGTCGCCTACTTGTAGCTCTGGCCGATGTTGCGGCCGAGAGTGATCTCGCCGTTGTCGATCCGGATGTTGAAGCCGCACTCGGGATTCGAGCAGACCCAGGCCTTGTACCGGATCGGGGCCCCATCGCGCCCGTAGTCGGAGAGCGGGAGCAAGAGTCCCGTCTCGCACTTCAGGCAACGGGGAAAGCCCTGATCTTCCATGTTCTACCCCTCCCATCGGCGGGTGGATGCGGGTCTGTGTGGGTGGACGCACCGGGCGTATCCCGGGCGTCGAGTTCAGTGCGAGGTCCCCCAGGGGTATCCTCGCTCGAACGCTTCCTCGAAGTCGTACACGTCGCGGAAGTCCTCCAGGCGGTCGTCCTCCTGCTTCACCAGCACCCCACACTCCACCAGCGCGAAGACGATGCGCCCGACGTCGTCGGTCGCATGGATGCCCCAGTGCTCGAGCACCGTCCGGGCCAGGGGCCCGAATCGCTCCAGCGCCAGGTCCCGCACGCCCAGGGCCAGCTCGCTTCCCGAGATGTGTCGGGGCGGCTGGAGACCACTTACGACGGCCTGCAAAGCTGACAATACGAAGAGATAGGCCTTCGCATGGAAGCGAGGGTCCTTCTCCTGGAGCCGTCCCAGGATCTCGTCGGCGAATTGCAGTTCCGTCATGGCGCCCAAACTTACGCGCTTTGCGTTCCCACGCCAGTACCGATGGCGAAGGGTCGCGGCAATTTCCGACCGGCTTCGACCGACGGGGCGTCACCCAACCGGGGCGCGCACGGCGTGGAGCGGGTAGCCGCCCGCCAGCTCCGACACCTCGTCCCGGGTGCGGCGGATCAGACGCTCGTCTTCCGGCGCCGAAAGAATCCGGGCGATCCACTCGCCGATGCGATGCATGTCGGCCTCGCCCATGCCCCGGGTCGTGAGGGCCGGCGTGCCGATGCGCAGTCCCGACGTGACGAAGGGAGAGCGGGTCTCGCCGGGCACGGTGTTCTTGTTCACCGTGATGCCGGCGGCCTCCAGGGCATGCTCGGCTTCCTTTCCCGTGAGGTCCGGATGGCTCGGCCGGAGGTCCACCAGGAGGAGGTGGTTGTCCGTCCCGCCGCTCACCAGGTGGAAGTCCCGGGCCAGGAGGGCGTCGCCCAGGGCCTTGGCGTTGACCACGACCTGGCGGGCGTACTCGGTGAACGTCGGGGCCAGGGCCTCGCGGAAGGCCACGGCCTTGGCGGCGATGACGTGCATGAGGGGTCCGCCCTGGAGTCCCGGGAAGACCGCCTTGTCCACCGCCTTGGCGTGGCGTTCGGGGGCCAGGATCAGTCCGCCCCGGGGGCCCCGGAGGGTCTTGTGGGTGGTGCTGGTCACCACGTCGGCGTGGGGGACGGGCGAAGGATGCACCCCCGCCGCCACCAGGCCGGCGATGTGGGCCATGTCCACCAGGAGCACCGCCTCCACCTCCCGGGCGATCTCGCCGAAGGCCTGGAAGTCGATGGTGCGGGGGTAGGCGCTGGCGCCGGCGATGATCATCCGGGGCCGCACCTCCCGGGCCGTCTCCCGAATGGCGTCGTAGTCGAGCCGGCCGGTGTCGGGGTGGACGCCGTACGACGAGACCTGGAACCACCGGCCCGACACGTTCACCGGGGACCCGTGGGTGAGATGGCCCCCGTGGCTCAGGTCCATGCCCAGCACCCGGTCGCCGGGCTCCAGGAAGGCCAGGAACGCCGCCATGTTCGCCTGCGCCCCGGCGTGGGGCTGGACGTTGGCGTGATCGGCGCCGAAGAGGGCGCAGGCGCGCTGACGGGCCAGTTCCTCCACCACGTCCACGTGCTCGCAGCCGCCGTAGTAGCGCTTGCCGGGCAGTCCCTCGGCGTACTTGTTCGTGAGGACCGTGCCCATGGCCTCCAGGACCGCCGGGGAGGCGAAGTTCTCGGAAGCGATGAGTTCCAGGCCCCCGAGCTGGCGGGCCTCCTCGGCCCGGACCGCGGCGTGGACCTCGGGGTCGGTCGAAGCGATGTGGGAGAGAGAATGATCCATGCTCACACGAAGCTGCGCTGAAGGTGGCGGGCCTTGGAGATCCGATCCTCGGCGAGGCGGTCGGCCGCCACGCCCGTGGGAATGCCCTCGTCGTCGGCGGTGGCGAAGATGCGGCGCAGGGATCCGTAGATCTCTCCCGCTTTCCGCTTGCTGCGGGCCGGGGACCACTCGTGGAGTTCGCCGTACACGTTGATCAGTCCCCCGGCGTTGATGACGTAGTCGGGAGCGTAGAGGATACCCTTGTCGTGGAGCGCCTGCCCGTGGTGAGGCAGGGCGAGCTGATTGTTGGCGGCGCCGGCGATGATCCCGACCTTGAGCACCGGGAGGGTCTCGTCGTCCACCACGGCCCCCAGGGCACAGGGCGCGAAGACGTCGGCGTCCACGGCGTAGATGGCGTCGGTCTCCACGGCGTCGGCACCGAACTCGTCCACGACCCGCTGGACGCGGGCGGCGTCGATGTCGGTCACGGTGAGGCGGGCGCCGTGATCGTGGAGATACTTGCAGAGCCAGTAGCCCACGTGCCCCGCCCCTTGCACCGCCACGTGCTTGCCGTCCAGGTCGTCGGACCCGGTGCGATGGGCCACGGCGGCCCGGATGCCCACGAAGACGCCGTGGGCCGTCACGGGCGACGGGTCACCCGACCGGCCGTAGATGCCCACCACGTGGTCGGTCTCGGCCAGGACGAAGTCCATGTCCTCGGGCGACGTCCCCACGTCCTCGGCGGTGATGTAGCGTCCTCCCAGGGACTCCACGGCGCGCCCGTGGGCCCGGAAGATCATCTCCCGGTCCGGCACCCGGTTGTCGCCCAGGATGACCGACTTCCCGCCCCCCAGGTTGAGTCCGCTCACCGCCGCCTTGTAGGTCATGCCCCGGGACAGGCGCAGGGCGTCGATGATGGCGTCGCGGTCGGAGTCGTAGTTCCAGAAGCGGGTGCCTCCCAGGGCCGGGCCCAGGGTGGTGTCGTGGATCGCGATGATCCCCTTGTACCCGAGCTCGGGCTCACTCCAGAACACGAGCTGCTCGTGCTCGTACCTGCCCATCATCTCGAAGATTTCCATCCTGCCATGCTCCTGGTTTGGTCGGTTGCGTCGCCGGGGGTCGGACGTCAGCGCCCGTCGGCGGTGCGCTGGATCTCTCGCGCGATGACGACGCGCATGATCTCGCTGGTTCCCTCGTAGATTTCGGTTCCCTTCGCGTCCCGCATCAGCTTCTCCACGGGGTAATCCCGCATGTAGCCGTAGCCGCCGAAGATCTGGACGGCCTCGTCGGAGGCGAACATGGCCACCTCGCTGGCCACCAGCTTCGCGCCCGCCACCCGGGCCACCAGGGACTCGGCGCCCCGGCCGTCGTGGGACGATCCGTCCCTGACGGCCTGGACCAGGGCCCCCACCTCCCGGACCGTGGCCCGGGCCGCCGAGACGCGGGACGCCATATCGGCGAGCTTGGCCTGGATCGCCCCGAACTCGGAGAGGCTCCGCCCGAACTGCTCCCGCTCCCGGGCGTAGCGCACGGCGTGCTCCAACGCCGCGGCGCCGATCCCCACCGCCTGGGACGCGATCCCGATGCGCCCCACGGTGAGGGCGTCCAGCGCCACGGACAGGCCCCGCCCCACCTCTCCCAGAAGAGCATCGTCCGGAAGGCGCACGTCGTCGAGGACCACGTCCACCGTCTCCGACGCCCGCAGGCCCATGGTGGTGGTGCGGGGTCCCACCGTGTAGCCGTCGGTGTCGGTGGGCACCAGGAAGCAGCCGAGTTCCCCCGGGGCCCCGGTGCGGGCGAACACCAGGACCAGACCGGCCCGGGCGCCGTTGGTCACCCACTTCTTCCGGCCCGTCAGGATCCACCCGCCGTCGTCCCGGCGGGCGGCGGTCTCCACGGCGCCGGCGTCGCTGCCGGCGCCCTCCTCGCTGAGAGCGAAGGCGCCCAGCACCTCACCCGACGCCAGGGCCGGCAACCACCGCTCCTTCTGGGCCTCCGAGCCGTGGGCCAGGAGGGCCCCGGCCACCGGGCCGTTCTGGATGGCCACCGAGAGGGCGGTGGCGGCGTCGGCCCGGGCGAGTTCCTCGATGACCACGAGGTAGCTCCCCATGTCCAGGGCCAGTCCTCCGTAGGCCTCGGGCACGAGCATGCCCAGGAACCCCAATTCGGCCAGACTCCCGAAGAGGGTGTCGGGGAGGGCCGCGGCGGCGTCCCACGCTTCGACGTGGGGAGCGATCTCGCCCTGGGCGAAATCCCGGGCGAGTCCCCGGATCTCGAGTTGGTCGGCGGTGAGCATCATGCGGAGGGGTGGGAGGATCAGGCGTCGTAGGTGTGGAATCCCCGGCCCGTCTTCCGGCCGAGCCACCCTGCGGCGACGTACTTGCGGAGGAGCGGGCAGGGCCGATAGCGATCGTCGCCCAGCTCCCGGTGGAGCACCTCCAGGATGTTCAGGCAGGTGTCCAGGCCGATGAGGTCGGCCAGGGCCAGGGGGCCCATGGGGTGGTTCATGCCGAGCTTCATGACGGTGTCGATGGCGTCGACCTCGGCCACCCCTTCCATGAGGCAGAAGACCGCCTCGTTGATCATGGGCATGAGGACCCGGTTCGAGACGAAGCCCGGGAAGTCGTTCACCTCCACCGGGGTCTTCCCCAGGGCCCGGGCCAGGGTCATGACGGCCTCGGTGGTGTCGTCGCTGGTGGCCAGGCCCCGGATGACCTCCACGAGCTTCATCACCGGGACCGGGTTCATGAAGTGCATTCCGATCACCCGTCCGGGACGCCCGGTCCGGGCGGCGATTTCGGTGATGGAGATGGACGACGTGTTGGAGGCCAGGATGGCCCCGGCCGGCGCTGCTTCGTCCAGGGTGCGGAAGAGGTCGTACTTCAGTTCGGCCTTCTCGGGCACGGCCTCCACCACCAGATCGGCGTCGGCCACGGCGTCGGCCACCGACGTGGCCCCCGAGACCCGCCCGAGGATCGTCTCCACCTCGCCCTCGTCGATGAGTCCCTTGCGGGCCTGGCGCTCCAGGTTCTTCCGGATCGTGGCCCGGGCCCGCTCCAGGGCCGCCGGATCCACGTCCACGAGGGTCGCGTCGAGGCCGCCCTGGGCGCAGACGTGGGCGATGCCGTTGCCCATGGTCCCGCCGCCGATCACCGTCACTCGCTTCATGTCGCCGTCCCGTGTCCAGTCGTCGTTGTCGTCGTCTCGTCCATCCACAGCGGAGCCGGTCGCCCGGGGGCCGGGACCGGTGGCGTCCAGCGCCACGTCACGGCCGCCGCTCCCACCAGGACCGCCACCGCCACCACGCTGGCCTCCACACCGAAGGCGCCCCCGCTGAGCCAGGCCGGCCCGGCGGCAGCCCCGTCGAATCCCGGGGCGTCGGCCACCTCCAGCCCGCTCACCGGGACGTCGGCCAGAAACGCCAGCGCCCAGTTCCAGCCGAGGTGGGCGCCCACGGCGGGCCAGAGCGATCCCGTGCGGAGCACCAGGGCCCCCAGGAACAGTCCCGCCGCCGTCACCCCCGCCAGGGCCAGGGGCCCCACGCCGGGGTTGGCCCCGTGGAGCACACCGAAGGTCACCGAGGTGGCCACCAGTGCCCAGGCGGGGCCTACCACCGCCGCCGTGGCGCCGAGGACGTACCCCCGGAGGAGCAGTTCCTCGGCCGCGGCGGGAATCGCGAGCCACGTGAGGGACCGCAGTCCCTCGGTGAGCCAGGCACCCACCCCGAAGTCGGCGCCGTCGGGGGCCCACCCGAGCCCCCCCAGGGCGGCCATGCCGCCCATGGCCACCGCGGCCACGGCCACGCCCGCCCCCAGCCCCGCGGCGGTCTCCACCACCGCGCGCCGGTCGGGCACCACGCCCACGGCCCCCGGGGGGCGGCCGTCGTGGCGAGCCAGCACCCACCCCGACACCAGGGCGGCGAATCCGAGCACGCCGGCTCCCGCCACCACGCCCCCGGCCGGGAGGACGAACCCCGCAGCGAAGGTCAGGACGGCGGTGAGGAAACCGAAGAGGGCCAGTCGACCGAACAGCGCTCCCCCACCGGTGGGGGGGCGTCGGTCGGGGCCGTCCACGGCAGGCTCCGGTGCGAGGGGCTCAGCCCCTGGACACCGAGAGGGCCACGGCGTTGCCTCCGCCGAGGCAGAGGGTCGCCAGCCCCGTACCCACGTCCCGGTCTTCCATGGCCGAGAGGAGGGTGGCCAGGATCCGGGCGCCCGACGCCCCGATGGGATGGCCCAGGGCCACCGCCCCCCCGTGGACGTTCACCCGCTCCTCGTCCATGCCCAGCTCCCGCATGTCGGCGATGGCCTGGACGGCGAACGCCTCGTTGACCTCCACCAGGTCGTAGTCGCCGATGGCCGCGCCCGTGCGCTCCATGAGCCGGCGCACGGCGGCGATGGGGGCGAAGAAGAGATCCCGGGGCTCGGTGCCTCCGGACGCGTACCCCGTGATCACCCCTTCCACCGCCAGGCCGTGGGCGTCGGCGAAGGCCTGGGAGCAAACCACCAGGGCCGCCGCTCCGTCGTTGAGGCCCGGCGCGTTGCCCGCCGTCACCACCAGGTGTTCGATGTGGTCGGGGGCGTCGGAGGGGAAGGCGGGCCGCAGCTTGCCCAGGGCCTCCAGGGACGTGTCCCGCCGGGGCGATTCGTCGGTGTCCACCACCGTGTCGCCGCGGCGCCCCCGGATCGTCACGGGGACGATCTCCCGCTGGAACTTGCCCTCGTCCATGGCCGCCACCGCCTTCTGATGGGACCGGAGGGAGAAGGCGTCGGCATCCTCCCGGGACACGCCGGCCTTGTCGGCGGTGTGTTCGGCGTGGCCGCCCATGTGGCAGTTGCCGAAGGAGCACCAGAGGCCGTCGTGGATCAGGCCGTCCACCAGGGGCCGGTCGCCGAACTTCACCCCCGTCCGGTAGCCCCGGAGGAAGTGGGGCACGTTGGACATGGACTCCATGCCGCCCGCCACCGCCACCTGGAGATCGCCGGCCTTGATGGCCTGGGCCGCCAGCATCACCGCCTTGAGGCCCGAGCCGCAGACCTTGTTGATGGTCACGGCGGGAACCGTGGCGGGCACTCCGGCGGCGATGGCCGCCTGCCGGGCCGGCGCCTGCCCCGCCCCGCCCTGCACCACGTGGCCCATGATGACCTCGTCCACCGCCTCGGGGTCGACCCCCGACCGCTCCAGGGCGGCCCGGATCGCCACGGCGCCCAGTTCGGTGGCCGGAAGAGGCGAGAGCCCGCCGAGGAACCGGCCGATGGGCGTCCGCGCGTACGAAACGAGAACCGGGGTGCGTGCGGGATCGGACATGGGCGACGGGCGTGGGTTCGAAGGGGACGGCGGGTGAAATCCTTCAGCATTCAAAAATAGGGAATTCCGCCTGCCGAGGGCACCCTGTACGCCCCCCGTGGGCCCTCGCTCGAACGGAGTGCGTTCAGAGGCCCGGCGATCGCAGCGCCGGCCGGTCCACGTCGGGATCCAGGCGCCCCCACGGGACGTCGGGATCGTGCTCGAAGATCAGGAGCCAGTCGTCCTCGAAGGCCTTCTCCCAGAGTCCCCGCTTCGACTCCAGGGTGACCAGGGGCTCCAGGTCGTACCCCATGATCCACGGCAACCCCAGATGGGCGGTGGTGGGGCAGACGTCGGCCAGGAAGCAGGCCGTCTCCCCGGCGTCCCGGATGAGCACCGATTGATGCCAGGGCGTGTGGCCCGGCGTCCGGAGCACTTCCACGCCCTCGGTCACCTCCACGTCGCCGTCCACGAAGCGCCACAGCCCCGCCTTCTCCACCGGATCGTAGTTGGAAGCGAGGTAGCTGGCCCGGATGCGCTCGTTGTTGCGATGGGCGAAGCGGAATTCGCCGTCCTGGACCACGTATTCGGCGTCGGGGAACGAGGGCACCACGTCGCCCACCGACCGCAGGCGGGTGTTGCCGCCGGCGTGGTCGAAGTGGAGGTGGGTGGAGACGACGATGTCCACGTCGTTCGGGGCGAAGCCCGCGGCCCGGATGGCGTCCTCGAGGCGGGTGGGCTCGCCCTCGTTGGACACCCCGTAGATCTCCCGGAACCGGTCGTCCTGCTTGTTGCCGATGCCCGTGTCCACCAGGACCAGGGCGTTGGGGGCCTCCACCAGGAGGCAGCGGAGGGCCAGGGGAATCCGGTTGCGTTCGTCGGGCTGGATCTTCCGCGACCAGAGGGGGCGCGGCACGACCCCGAACATGGCTCCCCCGTCGAGCCACTGGAGGCCCGCCTCCAGGGCGTGGACGCGGATGCCTCCCACGTCGGTGGTCCGGACCAGGGGCAGATCGTCGATGGAGCGGGTGGTCATGATTCCTCCTCCCACAGGGTGCGCTGAGGCGAACGGCGGCTCCGGCGGCGGGTGCGCCGGCGCAGGTCTTTTCGAAGGGACTCCAGGTCGTGGAACCCCTGGCGGGCGGCCTCGTCCAGGAGGCGGATCAGGATCCGGGCGGTGGCCAGGGCGTCGCCGTGGGCCCGGTGTCGGGCGTGGTTGCCGATGCCGTAGTGCTGGGCCAGGGCGTCCAGGTTCCGGCGTCTCAGACGGGGGAGCAAGCCCCGGGCCAGGCGCACCGTGCAGAGGGGTGCGCCCAGGTCGGCCTCGCCCAGGGCGAGCTGGAGCTCGTAGCGCACGAAGCCGAGATCGAAGCCGGCGTTGTGGGCCACGAACACCCGCCCCTCCAGACGGGAGGCCACGTCGGGAGCCACGTGTTCGAAGAAGGGGGCCGTGGCCACCATGGCCCCGTCGATCCCGGTGATGCGCCGGACCATGGGGGGAATGGAGCGGCCGGGATTCACCAGGGTGGAGTACTCGTCCACCACCGCGCCCCCCAGGACGCCGACGATGGCGATCTCGGTGATGCGGTCGCCCTGCCCGGCCCGGCCGCCCGTGGTCTCCACGTCCACCACGGCGAAGGGCACCCGCTCCAGCGGCTCCCCCGGGGGCCGGCCCCGGAGCGACCACCGTCCGCCGGCGTCCACCACGAACCGGGGGTCGGATCCCAGGAGGGCGAAGACCGCCGACGAGGCGGCGCCGGGATGCCCCTCGAGGCGGAGGATCTCCCGGGCCAGGGCCAGGGTGTGGACGGGGCCGTCGGCCAGGCGGTCGGCCACCCGCTGGACCAGGGTCCGCCGCGTGGGCCCGCTCACCGCTCCCCCTCCCCCGCCTTCCGCGGGGTCAGCCCTCGCCGGAGCGCTCGACGTCGAAGTCCCGATTCGTCAGGTCGAAGGAGAGGGCCTCGAGCTCCATGACCATGTTCACGTCGTGGACGAAGACCCCGGGGGGGGTGCGCAACTGGATCGGCGCGAAGTTGAGGATTCCCCGGACGCCGGCCCCCACGACCCGGTCCACGATCTGCTGGGCCGCCGGGGCGGGCACGGTGAGGATCACCACCTCCACCGCTTCCCGCTCCAGGACGGCCTCCACGGTCTCCACATCCTCCACCATCACCTCGCCCCACCGCACCCCCACCTTGGCCGGGTCTCGGTCCAGGACCGCCACGATGTGGAAGCCCCGACGTCGGAAGTCCCGGTACTCGAAGAGGGCCGAGCCGATCCGGCCGGCGCCCACCAGGGCCACCCGCCAACCCCGGTCGAGACCGAGAATGTCCCGCACCCGCCCGGCGAGGTCGGCCACCTGATAGCCGAGCCCGCGTTTTCCGAACGACCCGAAGAGGGAGAGATCTTTCCGCACCTGAGCCGCCGTGGTCCCCGCCGCCTCGGCGAGGTGGGTGCTGCTCACGGTCCCTCCCCCTCTCCGCTCCATGGCTTCCAGGATGCGGAGATAGTGGGACAGACGTCGAATGGTGGAGTCGGAAACCTTGGGCGACACGGGACGTGCGGAGGGGTCTCGGAGGGCTTGTGAAATAGTTCACAATCTTAGCGGATCGCCCGTGCCAGGGCCAGAAGGTCGTGAGGAGCCAGGGTCTCGGGGCGGCGCCGCAGGTCCAGGCCGAGGTCCGCCCCCACCCCCTCCACCCGCTCCCGGGAGAGCCCCAGGTCCGGGTGATCCCGCAGGGTCTTCTGCAACTGCTTCCGGCGCCACTGGAAGGCGGCGCGGGTGAGGGTCCTCAGATCCGCCTCGTCCCGGACGTCGAGGCGAGGCGGGGCGTGGGGCACGATCTCCAGCACCACCGAGTCGACCCCGGGAACCGGGCGGAAGGCCTTCCGCCCCACCTTGAAGAGCAGGCGGGCGTCGGCGACGCTCTGTACGCCCACGGCCAGGGCCCCGTACGCACCGGTCCCGGGGTCGGCCACGATGCGCTCCCCCACCTCCTTCTGCACCATGAGGACGATGCGGGCGGGACGGGGCCGCCGGAGGAGATGGAAGAGGATCGGCGTGGTGATGTTGTACGGGATGTTGCCCACGACCTTGAGGGCGCCGGGATCGGTGGACACCGCCGGGAGGTCGACGCGGAGCACGTCGTCGTGGATCACCTCCACGTCGGTCCGATCCCGGAAGACCTGGGCCCAGTGGGCCGCCAGGTCGTCGTCCAGTTCCACCAGGACCAGGTGCCGCACCGACCCCTCCAGATGCAGCGTAAGGGCGCCCCGCCCCGGCCCGATCTCCACCACTTCGTCCCCGGGCCCGGCGCCCATCGCGTCGACGATGCGACGCTGGAGATTGGGATCCACCAGGAAGTTCTGGCCCAACGACCGCCGGGCCCGCCCGTGGTCGGGCGCCCGGGGGTCGGAACTCACTCCACCCCGGCCAGGACCATGGCGGTCCGGTCGTCGGCGGGCACCGGCGCCGGCGTGTGGGCCACGAGGTCGAAGAGGACCTCCACGATGGCCTCGGGCGGCCGGGTGCGGTGCTCCACCACGGTGCGGAGCACCCGGTCCTCGCCCTTCTCGCCGTCGGGCCCCGGGGCGGCGTCGGAGAGCCCGTCGGTGAAGAGGAACACCAGGTCTCCCGAAGGATCCCAGGGCCGGACCTCCTGGGAGTACGATCCTGGCCCGGCGATCCCCACCGGGGGATCGGTGGCCCGGAGGCGCTGGGCGGCGCCGTCGGCCCCCACCACGAAGGCGTGGGGATGCCCCGCATTGGCCCAGGTGAGAGTCCGCTCCCGGGGGTCGAGCACGCCGTAGAACAGCGTCAGGTACATCTCGGTGGACTCCAACTCGTCCCGCAGGGCGTCGTCCAGGTGCCGGAGCACCTTGGCGGGCATGGAGAACTCCGAGGCGTAGATGGTGGCGGCGCTCATGGCCAGGGCCATGATGAGGGCCGCCGGGAAGCCGTGACTGGAGACGTCGCCGATCATGACGCCCACCTTGTCGTCCTGGAGCTGGAAGACCTGGTAGAAGTCCCCTCCCACCATCTCCGCGGGCTCCACCCGGGCCGCGGCCCGCACGCCGTCGAACCGGTCCACGGCGGGCAGGAGCTTCATCTGGAGGTTGTGGGCCAGCTCCATTTCCCGGGCCATACGCTCCCGGAGCAGGCTCTGGCGGATCAGCCGGTTGTTCTCCAGCGCGGCGCCCACCTGGGTGGCGATGGCCGAGAGCAGCTTCTGGTCGGACGCCGTGAACCGGCCGGCGTGGCGCCGGCCGATGAGGTTGATGACCCCCACGGTGCGCGCTTCGCCTTCGGGGGGGGAGTAGCGGATGGGGACCGACAGAAACGTCTCCCGCTCGTCGATGGCGCCGGCGGGGACGTCGCCCGCGGGCTCGGCGTCGGGAAGGGCCATGAGGGGGCGACCGTCCCGGAAGACCCGGGCCGTGACGGCGGGAGAGTCGTCGGCCCGCAGGGGACCCCGCACACCGCCGTCCCCCACCGAGGCCACCAGCCGCAGTAGCCCCTCGTCGGACTCGTGGACCCAGATGGAGCCCCGCCGAGCCCCCATGACGTCGCACACCTCCCCGAGGATCACCCGAGCCGCCTCGTCGAGGCGGAGGATGGATCCCAGGGTCTCGGAGATGGAATACAGGAGGTTGATCTCCTCGTACCGCTCCGAGAGTTCGAAGGTGAAGAAGCGAATCTCGTGGGCCGAATCCAGGGCCCGGACCAGGGCCCCGGCCACCAGATCGGCCACCTCGTCGGCGTCGGCGCCGTTGCGGCTCCAGACCCGCAGCTCCAGATCGGAGCCGTCCCGCGGCTGGACCGTGCGACGGGCCGGGGGAAGGTCGGGCTCGTCTCCCGCGGACTCGGGATCGGGGTAGATCCGCCGGGGTTCCCGGTCGTCCCGGGCCCAGAGCGCGAGGTCCACCCCCAGGTGCTGGACGAAGTCGTCGAGGGACTCGCGAACGGATTCGGGGAGAGGAGAGTGGCGACGGGCCGGGCTCATGCCGTCGCTGCCCCCCCGAACCCGGAGTCGAACCTCAGCACGAGGGTGACGCAGTTGCCCTGATCGTTGTAGTGGACCTCGTCCAGGAGCTGGCGCATGAGGAACAGCCCCCGGCCGCCGGCCCGACACAGGTTGTCCGGCGTGGTGGGATCGGGCACGGAGCGGGGATCGAATCCCTCGCCCTGATCCATGACCCGGGCGGTGATGGCGGTTCCCCCGATGACCACCTCCACCCGGACCCGCTTGGACGGGTCCTCACCGTTCCCGTAGAGGACGGCGTTGGAGAGGGCCTCGGTGAGCCCCACCCGGAAGTTCAGACGGAGACGCCGGGCCTGGGCCCGGCACTCGGAGCAGCGCTGGAGGACGTAGTCCACCGCCTCCTCGATGGCCCGGACGTCGCTGGGGACGTCCAGGACGAGCTTCGGATCCAGGGTGTCCACGGATCTCAGAAGCCCTCGAGGGCGTCCTCCCGCGAGTCCGCGATCCGGAAGAGCGTGTCGAGCTTGGTGAGCTCGAACAGGGTCCGGAGATCTTCGTTGAGGGACGAGAGGCGAAGCTCCCCGCCCTGCTCGCGGATCTTCTTCGAGAGGGACACCAGCACGCCGAGGCCCGACGAGTCGATGTAGCCCGTGCGGGAGAAGTCGATGACGAACTTCCGATCGCCGCCGTCGAGTTCCTCGAGCACTTTCGACTTCAGCTCCTGACGGTTGCCGACGATGAGCTGACCTTCGACGTCGATGACGGTCACGCCGCCCTGCTTCGTTACCGAAAAACCCATGCGAGTCGTTCTCCCAGATCGGTCGGTCCGCCGGGCGCGGAGGGCCCGGGCCGGCGCGCGGATCCTCCGGGGGCGCCGGAGGATACGCAGTTTGAAGGATAATCCGGTGGCGGCGGGGGGATCAAGATGCCTGGAGGACGGTGATGCACGCGACCTCCACGATGTCCAGGACCGAGGCTCCCCGGGAGAGATCGTTGCACGGCCGGGCCAGTCCCTGGACGATGGGACCCACCGCGGCGGCCCCGGCCAGTCGCTGCACCAGCTTGTAGCCGATGTTGCCGGCGTCGAGATCGGGAAAGACGAGGACGTTGGCCCGGCCCGCCAGGGCGGAATCCGGCGCCTTCCGGCTCCCCACCGACGGGATCAGGGCCGAGTCGACCTGGAATTCGCCGTCGGCCTCCACGTCGGGTCGGCGTTCCCGGAAGAGGCGCAGGGCCTCCCGCACCCGGTCGATGGCCGGGCCCTCGGCGCTTCCCCGGGTGGAGTACGACAGGAACGCCACCCGGGGCTCGTCGCCCACCACCCGGGCCCGGGACGTGGCCGCCGCAGAGGCGATGTCGGCGAGCTGCTCCGGCGTGGGGTCCTCCACCACGGCGCAGTCCGAGAAGGTGAGAACCTCCTCGCCGGCGCCCCGGAAGTCGGGCACCACCATGTAGAACGACGACGACACGGTCCGAATGCCCGGGGCCGGGCCGACGCACCAGAAGGCCGCCCGCAACACGTCGCCCGTGGCGTTGTCGGCGCCGGCCACCGAGCCGGCCACGGTCCCGTCCCGGACCATCATGGCCCCGTGGACCAGGGGGTCGGTGACGAACTCCCGGGCCTGCTCCAGGGTCATGCCCCGATGGGCCCGGGCGGCCTGCAGGGCCACCGCCATGGATTCGGGGGCCCGGGCCGGATCCACCACCGACACGTCGCCGGCCCCTCGGGCGGCCAGGGCATCCCGGGTGGCCTCCAGGGGGCCCAGCACCACCGGACGGACGAGGCGGTCCTTCGCCAGCGCCGCGGCAGCGTCCAGGGTGCGGGGGTCGTGTCCCTCGGGGAGCACCACCCGGCCGCCGGCGGCCCGAGCCCGATCCCGCACCGACTGCTGGAAGAGGGAACTCATGGCGTCTCCTGGAAGGCCGTCCGGAGACGCCGGAGCACCGGGGGCGAGACGAAGGCCGACACGTCGCCGCCGAGCCGGGCCACCTCCCGGACGAGGGAGGCCGAGATGAAGGAGTAGTTCACGTCGGGGGTCAGGAAGACGGTCTCGAGATCGTCGGAGAGTTCCTGGTTCATCTGGGCCATCTGGAATTCGTACTCGAAGTCGGAGACCGCCCGGAGTCCCCGAATCACCAGTTGAGCGCCCCGGGAGCGACAGAAATCCACCAGGAGTCCCTGGAAGGAGGTGCAGATGATCCGGGGCTCGTCGGCGAACACTTCGCCGATCATGGTGACCCGATCGTCCACGTCGAAGAGGGTGGCCTTTTTCTGGGTGGCCGTGTGGGCCACCGCCACCACCACCTGGTCGGCGAGGCGCAGACAGCGCCGGGCGATGTCCTCGTGGCCCCGGGTCACGGGATCGAACGAGCCGGGATAGACGGCCACCAGGGGACGTTGGGCGTTCATGACGGAGCCACCAGAGTGGTGAGGAGGGTGTCGCCGTAGCGGCGTTGCTTCGCCCCCGGTGTCGGGGGCAGCGCCTCGTCGGAACGATGCTCCACCCAGAGTTCCCGCGCAAAGGGCGCTCGGATGAATCGATCCGCCACGGCCGTGGCCAGACCCCGGGAATAGGGAGGATCGGCCAGGGCGAGGTCGAACGAGACCGGGAGGGGCCCGTCCAGCCAGGTCAGGGCCTCGGCCCGCACCACCGTGGCGGCGTCGGCCGCCCCCACCCGGGCCACGTTGTCGCCCAGGGCCCGGAGCGCCGCGGCGTCGTTCTCCACGAAGACACACGACGCCGCTCCCCGACTCAGGCACTCCAATCCCAGGGCGCCGGAGCCGGCGAAGAGGTCCACCACGTGGAGGCCGTCGAACCGCCCGCCCATGGCCGACATCCACGCCTCCCGCAGCCGATCCGAGGTGGGCCGCACGCGGCGCCCGTCCGGGGCCGTGAGGCGGCGCCCCCGCCAGGTGCCTCCGATGATCCTCACGGCGCCGCCCCGGCGTGGGAGGGACGCAGGTCCAGGAGACGGAGCTGGGACGACCGGCGGCCCCGGTACTCGTTGGCGGTGAGGTGGAACATGGCGTCCACGCGGCTCCCGGTGAGGTCGTCCGGGGCGATGCGCTCCGCCAGTCCGAACCCGATGGCGGGCCGGGTCACCCCGCCCTGCTCCAGGGAGACCTTGAGGTGCCCGGTGCCCACTTCCCGGGGGCGCCCCACCACACGGAGTCCCTCGGCCCAGAAGACGGGGCGGGGGTTGCCCATGCCGTGGGGGCCCAGGTGGCGGAAGAGGTCGGCCAGGGCCAGGTCTGCCGCCCCCAGCTCCAGAGAGAGGTCGGCCCGGACCTCGGGCCGGAGATCGGCCCCGGCGAGTTCGTCCCGGGCCGCCTGGTTGAACGCCTCCCGGAACGCCTCGATGCGGGTCGTTTCCAGGTCCAGCCCCGCGGCCTGCCGGTGACCGCCGAACCGCACCAGATGGGACGCGCAGCGGGTGAGGGCCTGGTGGAGGTGGAATCCGGGCACCGAACGCCCGCTGCCCCGGGCCCGGTCGCCCTGTCGGGCCAGGAGGATCACGGGCCGGTGGATCCGCTCCACCACCCGGGACGCCACGATGCCGATGACCCCCGGGTGCCACCCCTCACCGTCCACCACCACGCCGAAGTCCCCCTGGGGATCGTACTCCCGCTCCAGCCGCCGGAGAACGGCGTCCAGGGTGCGCCGGTCCTCCTCCCGACGCCGCCCGTTGACCTCCTCGGCACGCTCGGCCAGACGCCGGGCCTCGTCGGGGTCGTCGGTGAGGAGGAGGTCCAGGGCCACCGATGGCTCGTCCAGGCGCCCCAGGGCGTTGATCCGGGGCGCCAGGCGAAATCCCACCTGTCCGGCCTCCAGGGGACCCGGCGGCAGCTCCACGACCTCCATGAGGGCCCGCAGTCCCGGCCGTTCCGTCTGCTCCAGCGCCCGGAGACCGTAGCGCACCAGGATCCGGTTCTCGCCCGTGAGGGGTACGAGGTCGGCCACCGTGGCCAGGGCCACCAGGTCGAGATCCGGGAGCAGGGCCTCCAGGGGCAGACCCCGGCCATCGGCCAGGGCCTGAACCAGCTTGAAGGCCACCCCCGCACCGCAGAGGACGGGATCTCCCGCCTCGGCAGCGGCCCGGTGGGGATTCACCACCGCCACCGCCGCCGGCAGCGTCGGGCCGGGGGTGTGGTGGTCGGTGACCACGACGTCGATCCCCGCCGCTCCGGCGTCGGCCACGGCCCCGTGGGCCATGATGCCGCAGTCCACCGTGACGATGAGGGTGGCCCCCACCTCTGCGGCGCGGGACACGCCGCTGGGGCCCAGGTCGTAGCCGTCCCGGATGCGATGGGGGACGAAGGTCTCGACCCGCCCCCCGAACCGCCGCAGCCACCGCGTCAGGAGGGCGGCGGCGGAGATGCCGTCGACGTCGTAGTCCCCGTGGACGAGGATCGTCTCGCCGGAGGACAGCGCCCGGTCGATGCGCGCCGCCGCGGCGGGGAGGTCGGTCAGCTCAGCCGGAGGGCGGAGCGCCGCCAGGAGCGGGCGCAGGTGCCCCTTGGCCGCCTCGGCGTCGGTGAGCCCCCGGGCCACCAGGAGTCGCCCCAGGGACGACGGAAGCCGAAGGGCGCGGGCCAGGGCGGCGGCCCCCGCCTCGTCCACCGGATCCGGGAGGCGCCAGCGCGGGGCCGGCGCCACCACCCCCGGGCCCCCGGAGGTCACTCGGCGGCTTCGCCGTCGCCGTCGTCCACGGCGGCGGCTGCCGCGTCCGCCGCCTCGGCGTCGTCGGCCCCGTCGTCGTCGGCGGCCTCTTCTTCGGGGGAGGGCTGGGCCAGGATCACCCCGCACGCCTCACACCGGATGAGGTCGCGCCCGTGGCGGATCTCGTTCTGGAGCTGAAGGGGCAGCACGCTGAAGCAGTGGCCGCAGGCGCCGTCTTCCGTGAGGGCCGCCACGGCCCGCCGACGCCCCCCTTTCCGGATGCCTTCGTACATCCGGATCTCGCCGTCGGGCACGGTCTCCACGAAGGCGGCCCGCTGGGACCTCATCTCGGCCAGGGCACTCTCCTGGTCGGCCCGCTCCTGCTGGAGCTCGAGGCGCCGGGGCTCGATCTCGGCCTTCGCCTGTTCGAGGGCCGACTCCTGCTCCTCGAGTTGGAGGCCGAGCTTCCGGACCTGATCGATGAGGGAGTAGGCCTCCTGCTCCTCGGTCTCGAGGGACCGCTTCACCATGTCCAGTTCGGCGCTCACGGCCGACTCCTCCCGGACGTTCCGGACCCCCTTGAGGCGCTCCTCCAGCCGCTCGATGCGCGCCCCCTTCTCCCGGGCCGACAACTCCACCCGCCGCTCCTCGACCTTGAGCTCCTGGAGGCGGCCGCGGGTCGTGCCCACCTCGCTCTCGAGGGCCAGGGCCGGCTCGTCCACGTCGGCGATGCGCTCGACGATGTCGTCGATGCGAGCCCGGGCTTCTTCGATCTCCTCGTCCAGGCGCTGCAGTTCCTTCAGGGCGTTTCGGGTCTGGTCGGTCATCGGTTCCGCTCGTTGAGTCCTTTGTGTTTCCTCAGGGACGGCGCCCAGCGAATGCCGAGGGCGCTGGCCTCGCCGCGCAGGCGGGCTTTTTCCCGGGTCAGTCGGATCTTCTCGTCCACGTCGTCGGTGGCCTCGATGGCCGCCTGGAGGCGGTCCATCTCGTCGTAGAGCCGGTCTTCGGCCAGGCGCCGCACACTGTCGTGGAGCGCGCGCCCGGCCGAGGCCAACTCGTCGGGGTCGGCGGCGACGGCCAGGAATTCCTCGAGGAGTGCGGCCGTGGCCGGGTCCATGCCCGGGGGCGGACGCTCGAGGTCCGGGTCGTCGACGAACGACTGGAAGATGGACCTCTCCGCCTCGTTCTTGAAGTCCTCGGGCCCGATGGACTCCAGGATCGACGAGATGTGCTCGTGGCGGCGCTCCCGATCCTGGGCCAGGACCCGGAGCAGTCGGGACGCGGGCCCGGCGCTGGTCCGGGCGGGACGAACCCGGGGCGCGGCGGGCTCCACGGGGCGGTGGACCGGGGCCCGGACGATGGGCCCCGCCCGCTCCACTTCGGCCTCGATGACGGCGCGGCGCATGCCCAGCCGCTCCGCCACCTCCCCCACGTAGATGTCCTGGAGGGCGGGATCCACCGCGGCCCGGAGGGTGGGGAGGAGGCGGTCCAGGGCTTCCCGTTTCCGGTCGGCCGTGGAGAACCAGTCCCGCTCGGCCAGGATCTGGAGCTTCCGTTCCAGGATGTCCACGGCGTCGTCGAGGCAGGTCTGGAGGGCCTCGGCGCCCTGGCTCTGGACCAGGGTGTCGGGATCCTCGCCGGCGGGAAGGGTCACGGCGTAGGCCTGGATCCCCGAAGCCAGGAGCACGTCGGCGGCCTTGAAGGTGGCCCGGAGACCGGCGGCGTCGGAGTCGTAGAGGAGCCGGACCTTGGACGCGTAGCGCTTCAGGAGATCGGCCTGGTCCCAGGTCAGGGCCGTGCCCAGACCCGCCACCACGTTGTGGAACCCCGCCGCCGCCAGCGACACCAGGTCCATGTAGCCCTCCACCAGGAGGGCCTCGTCGTCCCGGCGGATCTCCCGGTGGCTGCGATCCAGCCCGTAGAGGTGCTCCCCCTTGGTGTAGAGGGGGGTCTCGGAGGTGTTGAGGTACTTGGGGGGACCCTTCTCCAGCGCTCGTCCGCCGAAGGCCACCACCCGCCCCCGGACGTCCCGGATGGGAAACATGACCCGGCCCCGGAAGACGTCGTAGGGATCGCGGTCCGAGGTGGGGTCCTTCTTCTTCACCAGGCCCAGGGCCAGGAGCAGAGGGTCGTCGTACCCCACGGCGTGGGCGGCCGACCGGAGTCCCTGCCATTCCTCGGGAGCCCACCCCAGACCGAAGCGCTCCCGGGTCTCGACATCGATCCCCCGCCGATCCAGGTACTCCCGGGCCCGGGCCCCACCCCGGGGATCGGCGAGCTGGCGCGCGAACCAGTCGGCGGCGAAGGCGTTGACCTCCCGGGCCTCCCGATGGGCCTCCCCCTCCTCCGGGTCCCTCCGCTCGTCCCGGAGGGCCACCCCGGTGCGCCCGGCCAGGTAGCGCATGGCCTCCATGAAGTCCATGCCGGCCTTGCGCTCCAGGAACTCGATGACGTCGCCCGAGGCGTGGCACCCGAAGCAATGGTAGAACTGCTTGTCCGGGACGACGTTGAACGACGGCGTGTGTTCGTCGTGGAAGGGGCACAGCCCGACGTAGTCCTTCCCGGTCTTCTTGAGCTGTACGTGCTCGCCGATGACGTCGACGATGTCGACCCGGGCCTTGATCTCCTCCTTCTGGTCTTCGGAGATCATCGCAGACGCACCACCGTGACGCCGGCGCCGCCTTCACCCGTCACCCCCAGGCGGTGCTCGGCCACCCGGGCCTCGTCCCGGAGCAGTTCCTGGACCCGGGCCCGGACGGCTCCCGTGCCCTTGCCGTGGATCACGCGCACCTCCGACAGCCCCCCGAGGACGGCGGCGTCCAGGCCCCGTCCCAGGGCCAGGCCCACCTCGTCGACCCGCAGTCCCCGGAGATCGATCTCCATGGAGGCGTCGGGAAGATCGCCGTGCCATCCCCGCTCCCGGATCGCGGGGGCCGGGGCCTCGCCCCCGCCCACGGGCTCGAGTTCCCGAAGGGGGAGTTCCATGCGCAGCCCTCCCACCTCCACCACGGCCCGCTCGTCCCGGACCTCCACCACGGTGCCCTTGGACGACCCCCCGGGGATCCGCACCCGCACCCCCTCGGACAACGACGGAACGGGACCGGCGGTCGAGGCCTCGGACGACCCGGACCGACGGTGACGGCGGGCCGCCTCCTCCACCCGCTTCCGGGCCTCGTGCGCGGCCTCGTCCAGCTCCCGGGCCCCCGCCTCCCGCACGTCCCGGATGGCGGCCTCCACCTCCTCCCGGGCCTCCAGGAGGATCCGCCGGGCCTCGTCCCGGGCGGTCCGTTCCGCGGCCCGCTCCCGCTTCTCCAACGCCGTGTCCCTCGACTCCACCTCAGCCTCGCGACGGGCCAGGGCCTCGTCCCGCCCCCGAAGCCGGGCCACGAGTTCCTCGGCCTCCCGCTCCCGGACCTCCAGACGCTCCAGAAGGTCTTCCAGCGACGCCGCCCCGTCGTCCACCAGCCCCTGGGCCCGATCCAGGATCCCGGCGGGAAACCCCAAGCGCCGGGCGATGGCCAGACCGTAGGAGCGACCCGGCCGCCCCTTCACCAGGCGGTAGGTGGGCTCCATGCGCTGGGCGTCGAACTGGAGGCTGGCGTTCACCACGCCGCTCCCGTCGGTGTCCAGCGTCTTGAGGGCCCCGAGATGGGAGGTCACCACGCTCCGGGCGCCCCGGGCCGTGAGCTCCTCCAGGATGGCCCGGGCCAGGGCCGCCCCCTCGGTGGGGTCGGTCCCGGTCCCCATCTCGTCCATGAGCACCAGGCACCCGGCGTCGGCCCCGTCCAGGATCTCCCGGAGGTTTTCCAGGTGGGCACTGAACGTCGACAGACTCTCGGCGATGGACTGCTCGTCGCCGATGTCGGCGTAGACGTCGCCGTACACCGGGAGGGTGGTGCCCTTCCGAACCGGAGGCACCACTCCGCTCTGGGCCAGGAGGGAGATGAGCCCCACGGCCTTCAGGAAGACGCTCTTTCCGCCGGTGTTGGGACCGGACACCACCAGGGTGCGCTCGTCGGGCCCCAACTCCAGGTCGTAGGGCACCACGTCCACACCCCGGGCCATGAGGAGGGGATGGCGCGCGCCCACCAGGCGCAGGCGGCCTTCGTGCACCGGCACCACCTCGGGGGGATCGGCTCGCCACTCCAGGGCGGCCCGGGCCCGGGCGTGGAGGGAGTCGAAGTCCACCAGGGCCTCCAGCGACCCGGCCAGTTCCCCGGCCCGGGGGTGCAGACGGGCGGAGAGGGTGCGGAGGACGCGCTGGATCTCCCGGCGCTCGTCCCGCTCCAGGTCCCGGAGGTCGTTCATGGCGTCCACGGCCACCGGGGGTTCCACGAAGATGGTGGCGCCGGTGCCCGATTCGTCGTGGACCACACCGCCGACGTGCCCCCGCCCCTCCCGGCGGAGGGGGATCACGTACCGCCCCTCCCGGATCGTCACCGAGGCGTCCTCCACCACGAAGCGGTCCGGCAGTTCGGCGGCGTAGCGCTCCAGCAGCCGCACGATCCGGCCGTGGGCCGAGCGGAGAGCGTCGCGGATGCGGCGGAGCTCCTTCGACGCCGTGTCCAGGACCGAGCCCTCGGCGTCCACGGTGCGCCCGATCTCGGCCTCCAGCTCCGGCACCGCCACCAGGCGCTCCCGGAGGGGGGCGAGTTCCGGCGACGACGGGGGGTCGGCTTCCTCGTCGTCGGACGAGCCGTCCAGGGCCTCGGCCACCCGGCGCGACGCCTCCAGGAGCACCCCCACGCCGTGGAGTTCGGCGGGATCCAGCACCGACCCCTCCACCCGCAGCCGGCTCAGCGGGGCCCGGAGGTCGGGGACTGCCGGCGGACCCCAGCCCGGGCGGGCGTCGGCGAAGGCCATGACGGCGGCCACCCGTCGGAGTTCGGCCGCCACCACCCCGGGCTCGGAGGAGGGACGGAGTCCGCGCACCGCGGCCCGTCCCAGATCGCCGGCGGCCCGTTGGGACACCCAATCCAGCGCGCCCTGGACGTCGAGGACCTCGAGGGCGTGGGCGTTCATGCGACCCCACCCCGGGTGTTCAAGACCCTTCCAGCTCCTCCCGCACGATCCGGTTCGCCTCCTTGCCGTCGAAGCGGCCCCGAAGGCGTGGCATGAGACGTCCCATGACCGGACCCATGCCGGCGGCGCCGTCGGCCACGATCTCCCGGATCATGGCCCGCACCTCGTCTTCCGAGAGTCCCTCGGGAAGGTAGTCGGAGAGGAGTTCGGCCTCCCCTTCCTCCTTGGAGGCCAGTTCCTCCCGACCTCCCGCCCGCATCTGCTCCGCCGCGTCCCGCCGCTGCTTGATGGCCTTGGTCACCACGGCCATGACGTCGTCGTCGGAGGCCTCGGCGCCGGCGTCGATCTCCCGGTTCTTCACCTCCGACAGGGTGGTGGACAGGACCAGGGTGCGGGCCTTGTCGCGGGCCCGACGGGCGGCGTCGAGGTCGGCCTGGAGGCGACGCTTCAGGGGGGAGGACACGGGGACTCCGGGAGAGATGGGGGACGGCGTGCCGGAAGCTATCGGGGCTCTCCGGGGCGATCAACGGGGCCGTCCGGGCCGGCGACCCCCGGGGCCGGCCTCACCCGGGGGGCCAGTGCAGAGGGCGACCGCCCAGGAGGTGCAGATGGACGTGGAAGACCGTCTGCCCGGCGTCGGCGCCCACGTTGATCACCGCCCGCCATCCGTCCTCGAGGCCCTCCTCCCGGGCGATGCGGGCCGCGGCGACGTGGAGGCGGCCGATGGTCTCGCCGTGGCGCTCCTCCAGGCCCTCCAGGGAAGGGATGTGCTCCCGGGGAATCACCAGGACGTGGGTGGGGGCCTTGGGAGCGATGTCCCGGAACGCCACCACGTGTTCGGTCTCCAGCACCCGGTCCGAGGGCAGGTCTCCCGAGGCGATGCGGCAGAAGAGGCAGGAGGGATCGGTGGTCATGGCGGAGCGGGCTGAAGGGGGTGGGGGCATCCAGTCTGGGCCGCCCCGGCATCGGCGGCAACCGGGCGTCGACCCGGAAGGCCGGGCCGGCCATGGTGACGCCCCGGGGGCGGCTCCATCGTGGGCGCCCACACCCCGTCCCTCGACCCGGAGCACCCGTGGCCCACCCCGTCGATCCCCCCGCCTCCCCCCCTCGCCGCCGTGCCCGTCGACGCGTCCGCACCCGCGGCGGGGGATGGCTCCTCTCTCCTTCTCCCCGATTCCCCTTCCCCGAAAGCGACGCGCCGGGGCCGCTCCGGGCCCGGCCCGACAGCCGCAGCCTCGCCCACCTCGAGTCGGCGCTGGACGCCCGCTCCGCCCTGGACCGGTGTCGCTGGCTCCGGCTCCAGGCCGAAGCGGCCCGCTGGGAGTGAGTGCCCGGCCGGGGGGTCAGGGGCGGCGGGTGAACCGCCCGCTGCGCCACTCCCCGTCGGCGTCCACCGCATCGGGCGTGAAGCCGGCCCGGTCGGCCGCCGACGCCATGGCGTCCCACTCCTCGGCGGGCACGCCGGAGAGGATCAGCCACCCCCCCGGGGCGAGGGCCGCCCGAAACCCGGGGAGGAGGGGGCCCAGGATGCCGGTCTCGATGTTGGCCACGACCCCGTCGCGCGGCCCCAGGGCCGCCAAAGAGGCCTGGTCGGCCCGGGCCTCCACGACCCGCACCCGGTCGGCCACCCCGTTCGCCTCCACGTTCTCCCGGGCGGCGGGGGTGGCCAGGGGATCGGCTTCCACGGCCACCACCTCCGACGCCCCCAGGAGGGCGGCGGCGATGGAGAGCACGGCCGATCCGGCGCCCACGTCCAGGACCCGGTCGCCGGGCCGCACCGCCGCTTCCAGCAGCCGGAGGCAGCCCCGGGTGGTGCCGTGCTCGGCGTTGCCGAAGGCCATGCCCGGATCGAGGGTGAGGACGAGGTCGTCGGGACGCGGATCGGGGGTGCACCACGAGGGCGTCACCAGAAACCGACGCCCCACGCGGCGGGGCTCGAGACCGCGCTTCCACAGCTCGGCCCAGTCGCCGTGTTCCTGCCAGTCCACCTCCACCTCGGCGCCGCCCGGTGGGAGGTACGCCGCCACTCGATCCCGCCAGACCCGGGGGTCGTCGGTGTCGGCGGCACCCTCGGCCAGGTGGGTGGTCCACCACCCGTCGTCCAGATGGACCGCCCGGCCGCCCAGTTCCAGGAGGGCATCGGCCAGGCGGCCGTCGTCGTCCACCCCCGGGGCCGGCCGGGCCCGGAGCACCAGCCAGCGGGTCGGAGCGCTCATCCGCCGGAGAAGGCCTCCTTCACCCGGGACCAGAAGCCCCGCCCCTCGTCCCGGGGAATGCGGTCGGGGGCCGCCGTCTCCACCTCCCGCAGCCGCTCCATGGCCTGGCGCTGGGCGCCGTCGAGATCCCGGGGCGTGTAGACCGCCACCCGGACCAGGAGGTCGCCGCGCACGTGGCCCTGAAGTTCGGGCAGCCCCCGGCCCCGGACCCGAAGGACGGTTCCGCTCTGGATCCCCGAGGGCACCTTCACGCTGACCTCTTCGTCCACCCCCGACACCCGGACCTCGTCACCCAGGGCCGCCTGGGCGAAGGTCACGGGGAGTTCGGTGAGGAGGTCGGCGCCGTCCCGCACGAAGCGGGGATCGTCCTCCACCTCCAGGAGCACCAGGATGTCGCCCCGGGGGCCGCCACGGGGTCCCACACTCCCTTCGCCCCGGAGGGTGATGTAGTTCTCGGAGGTGACCCCCGGGGGCACCTCCACCGTGACCTCCCGATGGGACCGGACCCGGCCGTCGCCGTTGCAGCGCTTGCAGGGGTCCTCGATGAGCCGGCCCTCGCCGCCGCAGCGGCGACACGGCTGGACCGCCACCATCCGGCCCATGAGGCCCTGCATCTGGACCCGCTCTTCGCCGGTTCCGCCGCAGGTGGCGCAGGGGGTGGCCGCCCCCCCGCCCTCGGCGCCCGATCCGGCGCAGGCGTCGCACTCCTCCAGCACCGCCACCTTCAGGGTGCGGGTGGTACCGGTCATGACGTCGGTGAGGGTCAGGGGCAGCCGCACCTTGAGGCTCTGGCCCTTCCGGGGCCCGGCCCGGCCGCGGCGGCCCCGCTGCTGCCCGAAGAGGTCTCCGAACCCGCCGAAGCCTCCGAAGTCCCGCATGAAGACCTCGATGGCGTCGGAGAAGTCGAACCCCTGGCCGAAGCCGGCTCCCGGCTGCCCCCGGAGTCCCTGCTCGCCGTACCGATCGTAGACCTGGCGCTTGTCGGCGTCCCGGAGCACCTCGTACGCCTGGGTGATCTCCTTGAAGCGCTCCTCGGCCTCCTTGGAGCCGTCGTTGCGGTCGGGATGATACTTCAGGGCGAGTTTGCGATACGCCTTCTTGATCTCCTCGGCGCCCGCGTCGCGGGACACGCCCAGAAGCTGGTAGTAGTCGGCCATGGAGGGTCGATGAAACGCGTTAGGGGGAGAGGAGGTCGGAGACCATCCGGGACGTGTAGTCCACGATGGCGACCACCTTCTCGTAGGGCATGCGGGTGGGGCCGATGACGCCGATCACGCCTTTCATGCCCCCGGCCCGGTACTCGGCCGTGACCAGGGTGAAGTCGGTGAGCATCTCGGATTCGTGCTCCCCCCCGATGGTGATGCTGAGACCCCCGCCGTGCTCCCGGGATCCCAGAGCCGACGCCAGGAGGTCGCGCCGCTCCGTGAGTTCGATGAGGCTCTTGAGCCGCTCCCCACTGGTGAACTCGGGCTGGGCGGCCAGGACGCTGGTCTGGCCGAGATGGACGTGGCCGGCGTCGGTGCCGGACCAGTCGAAGAGCTCGGCGCCGGACTGCATGAAGATGTTCAGGAGTTCGCCCGCCGGGTCGTCGCCGGGAGAGGCGTCCCGGAGGCGCTGAGGCAGCGAACTGCGCAACTCGCTGAGGGTCAGCCCCGCCAGACGCTCGTTGAGGAGCATGGCGAGGGTGACCAGGGTGTCGGAGGGCACCTCCCCCGGGAGATCGACGTAGACGGTCCGCACGAATCCGGACCGGATCGTCGCCACCAGGAGCACCTTGTCCGACGACACCTGGATGAGGTCGAGCTTCTCCAGCACGGCGTCCTCGAGGCGGGGCGCCACGGCGAGCCCCAGCTCGTAGGAGAGCACGCTCAGAGCCCGGGTGGCCCGGCGGACCATGCGCTCCACGGCCGAGTGCCCCGCTCCCTCCAGCTCCTGCTGGATCCGCTCCCGCTCCGCCTCGCTCAGGTCGGTGGGGCGGATCACCTGGTCCACGAAGAAGCGGTACGCCATGTCGGTGGGAATCCGACCCGCCGAGGTGTGGGGATGGAAGAGGTACCCCTTGTCCTCGAGGTCGCTCATGGTGTTCCGGACCGTCGCCGGCGACACGCCGAGCCCGTGGCGCCGGGACACGGTGCGACTCCCGGCGGGTTCGGCCGTGTCCACGTAGGTACGCACCACCGCCTCGAGCACCTGGCGTTCCCGCTCGGTGAGGTTGTGGACGCGCGGTCCTGGACTCTCGGATTCCTGCATGGTGGCGCTCCTGGCGGTTCGCCGGGGGCGGACGGGCCCGGACTGTCCGGGACATCTCAAGAAGATCGGCGGCCCGGGCGCGGCGGGTCAACCGATGGGGGCCGGGGGTCGTCGTCGAGGCGGCCGGCGAGATCCACCACCAGGCGGTCCAGGAGCAGCCATCCGGCGGGGGTCAGGACCAGGCGGCCGTCGGGGGTCCACCGGGCTCGCCCGGCCCCCACCCAGGCCTCGGCCAGGGCTCGGGCGCCGGACCCCTCGGGAGCCGCCAGGCGGATCCCCCCGTCGGTCCGGAGTCCCAGCCACAGTTCCTCCAATCGCCGGGCCGACCCCTCCACCTCCTCCCGGGCCTCCACGGCCAGGGCCCCGCCGGCCACGGTGCGGGCGTAGACCGACCAGTCCCGGACGTTCCAGCGTCGCTCCGGGGGGAGGAAGCTGTGGGCGCCGTTGCCCAGCCCCAGGTACGGCGCGCCCGACCAGTACACGGCGTTGTGCCGGGAACGGTGCCCGGGGCGGGCGAAGTTGGACACCTCGTAGTGTTCGTACCCCTCGGCCCGCAGGCGCTCCGACGCCTCCAGGTATTCGTCCTCGTACCGGGTCTCGTCGGCCAGCACGGTCCGCCCCTCGGCCACGGCCCTCCCCAGGGGCGTCCCGGACTCGGCGGTGAGTCCGTACAGGCTCAGGTGGGGCACGTCCAGGGCCAGCACCCGGTCCAGGTCGGCCCCCCAGTCCCGGGGCACGGTGGAGGGGAGCCCGAAGATCAGGTCCACGCTCGTGGAGGCGAACCCCTCCCTCCGGGCCGTGGCCACGGCCTGCTCGGCACCCTCCGCACCGTGGAGCCGGCCCATCCAGCGCAGCACGTTCTCCTGGAAACTCTGGGTCCCGAGGGAGATGCGGTTCACGCCGGCCCGTCGCCACCCGGCGGCGACTCCCCCGTCGAAGCTCTCGGGGTTGGCCTCGGCGGTCCACTCCACCCCGTCGTGGTCGAGACGCCCGGGGCCGAGAATCCGGGCCACCCCGGCCATGGCTTCGGGCCCCAGGAGCGAGGGGGTACCCCCCCCGACGTAGACCGTGTCGAGGCGCGGGGCCAGCCGCACCCGGCCTTCGGAGGCCAGCGCACCGCACTCGGCTTCCAGCGCCGCCCACCACGGCTCGGGCTCGGGACTGCGGTGCACGTCCACGGCGAAATCGCAGTAGAAACAGCGCCGTAAACAAAAGGGCGCGTGGAGGTAGACCGCGGCCACTTCCACGGGATTCACGGGGTTGCGCCCCCGGCGGCCCGGGCGTGGAGCCCGCCCACCACCCGCACCCACCCCTCCACTTCGAGGCGGGTCAGGGTGCCCAGGACCCGAGCCACCGGGAGGCCGGCGCGTTCGGCCAGGGTCTCCAGCGGCGCCGGGCCCTCCTCCAGACTCCGCCACACGGGGACGGCGTCGCCCGATAGGCGCGGCTCGGGGGCCGGGGCCGCCCCCATCCCCTCCAGCACCCCCACCCGGTCCAGGACGTCCCGGACTTCGAGGATCGGCGCACAGCCGTCCCGGAGCAGCCGGTTCGACCCCCGGTGCCCCGGCCGATCGATGGGCCCGGGAACCGCCGCCACCTCCCGCCCCAACCGCCGGCCGTGGGCCGCCGTGCTCAGGGCCCCGCTCCGATCGCCCGCCTCCACCACCACCACCACGTGGGAGAGGGCGGCCAGGATCCGGTTGCGCCGGGGAAAGTGAAACGGGCGGGCCGGGGTTCCCGGCGGCCACTCCCCCACCACCGCCCCGCCCCGGGCCAGGAGGTCCCGGTAGAGACGCCGGTGGCTGGAGGGCCGGGCCTGCTCCACGCCTCCCCCCAGCACGGCCACGGTGGGGCCTCCGCCCTCCAGCGCCCCGGCGTGGGCCTCGCCGTCGACCCCCAGGGCCAGGCCCGACACCACGGGCACGGCGTGCTCCGCAAGCCCCCGCCCCAGGGCCCGGGCCACCCCCCTCCCGTACGCGCTGGCCCGGCGCGACCCCACCAGCGCCACGGCCCGCCGATCCGGGGCCGGCAGGAGGCCCCGGACGAAGAGCACGGGGGGCGGATCGTCCAGGTGGAGCAGCGCCGGTGGATACGCCGGATCGCTCCACCCCAGGGCCCGGACGCCCGTCTCCCCGCAGGCGTGGAGGACGGCGTCGGCCTCGGCCGCGGGCCCGGGACGCGCGTCGGCGCCCAGGAGATCGGCGCCCCGGTCCGAGCCCAGGAGCGCCCGGGCCGACCCCACCGATTCCACCGCCTTCCGGAGCCGTCTCAACCCCACGCCCTCGGCTCCGCACCAGCGGAGCAGGGCCCGCACCTCGTCCCGCCGCTCGTCCGGAGGGACGGGATTCACCACGGCTCCTCGGCGGACTCGACCTCCGACTCCCGGGTGTCTTTCGCCCGGGCCCACAGACCTTCCATGAGTTCGGCCACGCCCCTGCGGCTCACCGACGACACCAGGAAGCGCCCCCAGGCCTCGGGGGCCTCGACTTCGGGCGGCTCCTCGTCGGGGCCCAGGAGATCGGCCTTCGTCAGGACCAGGCAGTGGGGCTTGGCGGCCAGCGCCGGCGCATAACTCTCCAGCTCCGCCCGGAGGCGGGCGTACTCGGCCTGGGGCTCGGGGGCGTCCACCGGCACCATGAGGGCCAGGGTCCGGGTCCGTTCCACGTGGCGCAGGAACTGGTGTCCCAGCCCCTTCCCCTCGTGGGCGCCCTCGATGATCCCGGGAATGTCGGCCACGACGAAGGAGCGGAATCCCGACAGCTCCACCACGCCGAGGTTGGGGGTGAGGGTGGTGAACGGGTAGTCGGCCACCTTGGGGCGGGCCCGGCTCACGGTGGAGAGGAAGGTGGACTTCCCGGCGTTGGGTTCCCCCACGAGTCCCACGTCGGCGATGAGCTTCAACTCCAGTTCCACCGTGCGCTCCTCGCCCTCCTCACCAGGCTCCCACCGCCGGGGCGCCTGGTGGGTGGAGGTGGCGAACCGGGCGTTCCCCCGCCCGCCCCGGCCGCCTTTCGCCGCCACCATCCGATCGCCGGCCTCCAGGAGCTCACCCAGCACCTCGCCGGTCTCCAGGTCCCGGACCACGGTCCCCGGCGGCACCTTGAGCTCCAGCTCTTCGCCGTCCCGGCCGGTCCGGTTCTTCCCCATGCCGTGTTGTCCCCGGCCCGCCTTGTAGTGGCGGCGATAGGACACGTCCAGGAGCGTGGTGAGCTGGGGGTCGGCCACCAGGACCACGTCGCCCCCCTTCCCGCCGTCTCCTCCGTTGGGTCCCCCCCGGGGCACCCCCGATTCCCTCCGGAACGACTCGGCTCCGGACCCTCCCGTGCCGGCGGTGAGTTCCACCACCGCCCGATCGACGAACATCATGGCTTCTCCTCGCCGGGGCCGAGACCCCGGGACGTTCCTTCCTTGCTCCGGTGCCGATCCCGGACGACGGCCCACACCCCCCGATGGCCCTTCTCCCGGCCGTCCCGATCCACGGCGGCCCGGGCGGCTTCGGCCAGGGCCACCTCCAGCGCCGCGTCCACCCTGGACTCGGTCTCGCCGGCGTTGAGGGCCCCCCGGAGGTGGGAATGGAGCTGGCGCGGGGCGTCCTGGGCCGCCAGGAGTCCCACGATGCAGAGCTCCCGGACGCCCAGGGCGAGCCCCGGCCGCCCCAGCACCTTGCCGTAGCCCTCCTGGACCATCCAGGCCTCCACATCGGGATGGAGCGCCGCCACACCGCTTCGCAGCGCCGGATACGCCCCCCCGTACACCGTGCGACACACCCCCTCCCCCCGCTCCGCCCACGGCTCCGAATCGGGCCCCTCCACCGGAGCCGCCACCTCACCGCGTCGCTCCCGCCAGAGGGCCAAGGTGTTCAGGGCCGCGGGGAAGCCGGCGAAGAGGTAGCTCTGGAGAATCGCCTCCTCCACGGCCACCGGGTCGGCCCGGAGCGCGGCGTCGTCCAGGCACGCCGCCACCCGGCTCCGGTCGCCGGCGGCCACCGCCGCCGACAGGGCCACCAGCGCCGTCACCTCCGGCCCCAGCGGGGACTCCGATTCTCCCGTCATGGTGTCTCCACGTCGAAGAGGGCCTCCACGACCCCCACCGCCTCGTGTCGGGTGTTGTGCATCACCGGCCGCCGGAAGGGCGCCACGGCGTCGTCGCGTCCCGCCCGGGTCGCCCCCAGGGCGTCCAGGAGGCGGACCAGGGCCACGTCGGCCCCTCGCCACGCTCCGTCTTCCACCTTCACCGCCAGCCCCCATCCCGCCTCGGGGCACCCGGCCGCATACACACCCTCGGCTCCCACCTTGGCGAACACCGCCCCGGCGGTGGCCTCCATGACGGCCGAGTCCAGCCGCCCCACCCCGCCCACGAGCCCCGGGTGGGCGGTCATGGCCGCCACGACCTGCCGCGGCCCCTCCACGCCCTCCCTGGCGGCCACCGCCAGCCGGGCGTAGGCCCGGGCCATGCGGTCCAGGGGCACCCGGAAGCAGACCACGCCGCAGCCGTCCACGCCCGTCTCCAGCGCCTCCTCGGGCAGCTCGGTCCACCGGGCCACCTCGGCGGCCACCCGGCGCTGGACCGGATGGTCGGCCTCGACGTAGCCGTTCAGGGGCCACCCCCGGTGCGCCGCCAGAGCCAGCATGCCCGCGTGTTTCCCCGAGCAGTTGCTGTCCACGGGCCCGGGGCGGCGTCCCTCGGCAGCCAGGCGGCGCCCCTCCTCGGGCCGCAGGGGCGGATGGCCGCCGCAGGCCAAGGCCTCTTCCGACACCCCGGCCCGGGCCAGGATGCGCCGGGCCCCCGCCACGTGCCGCACCTCGCTGTTGTGGGACGCACAGCACAGCGCCAGATCGGCGGCGTCGAGGCCCAGGGCCCCCGCGGCGCCGTCCGTCACCAGGGGAAGGGCCTGGATCGGCTTGGCGGCGGACCGGAAGAAGGTGGGAAACGCCGGATCGCCCACCCGGGCCCCGATCCCTCCATCGGCGCTCACCACCACGGCGTGCACCCGATGCCGGGATTCGACCCAGCCACCCCGGCGCACCACGACCTCGCCGGGGATCCCGACGACGCCTCCGTCGCCGGCAACGAAACGATGGGGCATGGGGAGGGGCGGAAGAATGGAGGAACGAGACGGGACGACGGACGGGCTCAGGCGGCGGAGACCACGCCCCACGCCAGCCGCGCCGCCAGCACCAGGAGCAGCCAGGCGAAGGCCACCCGGAGCCGATGGGCGTCGAGGCGCCGGTTCAGGCGCACGCCCAGTCGAGCCCCGAGCATGGCGCCGGGGATCAGGGCCACGGCCACCGGTACGAAGATGTAGCCCACGGCCCCCCAGGGAAGGGCCGTGGCGGGGCGGGCCAGTCCGTAGCCCAGCGCTCCGGCCGCCGCCGAGGTGGCCACCACCCCCATGGAGGCCGCCGCCAGATGGCGAACGTCGATGCGCACCGCATACACCAGAAACGGGATCGCCACCATCCCGCCACCCACGCCCAGGAGCGAGGCCAGCGCCCCCGAGGCCAGGCCTCCCAACACCAGCAGGCCGTCGCCCCGGCGTTCCTCCTGGAGCGCCCGGAGATCGGCACCCCGCCGGTCCAGGAGCATGCGGAGCCCCACCGCCACGAGGAAGATCGTGAAGCCCCCCCGAAGCGCCGCCTCGGGGAGGTGGGGCGCCAGGCGGCTCGCCACCACGGCCGCCACCGCCGCCGCCGATCCCATGCGTACCACGATGGACCAGGGCACGCCGCCGGAGCGGTGGTACCCCCACAGCGCCGACAGGGAGGCGGGGAGGATCACGGCGATGGAGGTGGCGTGGGCCACCACCGCCGTCTCGCCGGCGGGGAGGGCGATGCCGCTCCACTCCGGCGCCCCCAGGAGGGCATAGAGGAATGGAACGATGACGGCGCCCCCGCCGATCCCGAAGAGACCGGCCAGGGCGCCGCTGAACAGCCCGAAGGCCGCCGAGGCCGCGAGGGCCCCCGCCGTCACCGGGACGCGGGCACCGAATCGGCCGCCGCCACCTCGGCGCTGGCTGCTTCGGCGCGAGCCGCCGTGGAGCCCGGCATGTCCCGGGCCGCCGCCAGCAGTTCCCGGGTGGTGCCGGCGCCCTCCATGAGGGCCAGCGCCTCGGCCAGGGGACGGTCCCAGCGCAGCGTGTGGCGGAACTGCCCCTCGTCCCCGAAGGCCTGAAGGGCGATCTCCTGCTCCAGGCGATACCGCACGTATCGCTCGGCCTCCCGGTAGACGTCGTCCGGGACCTGAAGTCCCCGTTGGTCCAGGGCCGCCTTCAGCCCCGCCAGTTCGGCCGCCCCCACCACGAAGTCCTCGGGAAGGGACGGGCGATCCTGGATGTAGGCCACGGCGTAATTGAACAGCACCGTGTTGAACGCCCCGCCCTGGCTGAAGAGGGCGCGCACCGCGCCGGTCTCGGCGTTGGACAGGGTGTCGGGGAGCACCTCCACGTCGGGCACGATGCCCCCGCCGCCCAGGAGCGGCCGCCCCGCCATGGAGCGGAAGGCCGGACGCTCCATGTCGCCCTCCACCGCCACCACCGCCCCGGAGAGGGCCAGCGCCGCATGGTCGGGCCGGGGCGCCGACGCGTCGCCCACCTCCCGATCGATGGAGCGCCCCACGGGCGTGTACCACCGGGCCGTGGTGAGGCGGAGCACGCCGCCCCCCGTGACCCGGAAGAGGGTCTGGACCGACCCCTTCCCGTACGAGGGCGTCCCCACGAGCACCGCCCGGTCGTGGTCCTGGAGCGCCCCCGCCACGATCTCCGATGCACTGGCGCTCCCGCCGTCCACCAGCACCACCACGGGCAGGCCCGGGAACGCCGGACCCTCCCGGGCGTCGTAGCGAGCCGACTGCCCCGGTCCCCGGCCCCGGGTCTCCACCACCGTGGCCCCGTCGTCCACGAAGAGTTCGGTGACGCCGATGCCCTCTTCCAGGAGTCCCCCGGGATTGCCCCGGAGATCCAGGATCAGACCCCGGATCCCCTCGGCGCGGAGGGAGTCCACCGCCGCCCGGATCTCGTCCCGGGCCGTGCTCTGGAACGCCTGCAGGGGCACGTAGCCCACGTCGCCGGAGAGGCGGGTGGCGAAGGGCACCGCCTTGATGAGGATCACCTCGCGGCGGAGGGTGAAGGGAATGGGCTCGGGCACGCCGGGCCGTCCCATGCGCACCTCCACCTCGGTGCCCGGCTCTCCCCGGAGCAGTTCCACCGCGGCGTCCACGTCCAGGTCCTCGGCGGGCTCCCCGCCGATCTCCACGAACCAGTCCCCGGGGCGGATGCCGGCTCGTCCGCCGGGTCCACCGGGAATGGGGTTCATGACCGTGACCCGGCCGTCCCGGGGCAGGACCTCGAGTCCCACGCCCCCGTAGTCGCCCTGGGTCCGGATCCGGACGTTCTCATACTCCCTGGGCTGGATGAACGAGGTGTGGGGATCGCCGAGCTGGCCGAGGATTCCGTCGATGGCCGACTGGTAGATCTCGCCCCGGTCGACCTCCTCGACGTACTGCTCCGACACGTAGTCCACGACCTCCTGGAAGAGGCGGACCTGCGTGTAGACGTTCTCCTCCCGAGCCACCCCTTCCTGGAGGAACCACCCGCCCAGCAGCGTGGCTCCGGCCAGGACCAGGAACGGTGCGATCCGTCCTGCGCGCATGCGCTTCCCCTATCTCGTTCGTTGAGGCCCGCGTGCCGCGGGCGCGTCCCACGTGTCCTTCCTACGACCCCGCCCGACCCGGGAAGGTTTCTGGAAACGTATCGCCCAGGAGGGTCCGGAGTCGACGGTGCACCGCCTCGGCGTCTCCCCGGGCGTCCACCATGCGGGCGTGTCCCTCCTGGGCCACCAGGGCCCGGTATCCCTCCCTCACACGCTCCAGGAACGCCGCGCCCTCCACCTCGATCCGGTCCCGCTCGCTCCCTTCCCGCGCCTGCCGCTCGGCACCCTCCCCCACCGGCAGGTCGAGGACCACCACCAGATCGGGGACCAGGCCGTCCGTCGCGAAGGCGTTGAGTCGCCGCACAGCGTCGAGGTCGAGCCCCCGGCCGTACCCCTGGTAGGCGAAGGTGCTGAAGTCGAAGCGGTCGGCCAGGACGACCTTCCCCGCCGCCAGGGCCGGCCGCACCACCTGGCGCACGAACGCGGCCCGGGCCCCCAGCATGAGGAGCAGTTCGGTCTCGGGGGGCACGTCGCCTTCCCGATGGGCCAGGAGCACGCCGCGAATCGCCTCGCCCACCTCGGTGCCCCCGGGCTCCCGGGCGGTGACGTGCTCCACCCCGGCCCCGGCGAGCCACGCCGAAAGGAGGCGGATCTGGGTGGTCTTGCCCGCCCCCTCCACCCCCTCCAGGACGATGAAGCGGGCCCGGCTCATGCCGCCGCCGGGCCCGCCTGCACCCCTCGACTCACTCGTCGTAGTCCTGCCCCAGGTGGGTCAGGGTGTCCTCGCCCATCATCCAGCGCAGCGTGTTCTTGAGCTTCCAGTGCTGGATGAAGATGTCGTGCTCGGGATACAGCCCCGGCGCGGTCTGGGGGCTCTTGAAGTAGAACGACAGCCACTCCTGGATTCCCGACATGCCGGCCCGCTGGGCCAGGTCGAGGAAGAGGGCCAGATCCAGGACGATGGGCGCGGCCAGGATGGAGTCCCGGCAGAGGAAGTCGACCTTGATCTGCATCGGGTATCCCAGCCACCCGAAGATGTCGATGTTGTCCCACCCCTCCTTGTTGTCGCCCCGGGGCGGGTAGTAGTTGATCCGGACTTTGTGGTAGAGGTCCTGGTAGAGCTCGGGGTACATCTTGGGCTGGAGGATGTGCTCCAGTACTCCGAGCTTGGACTCCTCCTTGGTTTTGAACGACGCCGGATCATCCAGCACCTCGCCGTCCCGGTTGCCCAGGATGTTGGTGCTGAACCAGCCCCGGAGTCCGATCATGCGGGCCTTGAAGCCCGGGGCCAGGATGGTCTTCATGAGGGTCTGGCCCGTCTTGAAGTCCTTTCCGCCGATGGGCACGCCCCGCTTCACCGCCTCGTTCTCCAGCGCCGGGAAGTCGGCGGAGAGGTTCGGCGCCCCGTTGGCGTAGGGGACTCCTTCCATGATCGCGGCATAAGCGTACAGCATGGAGGGGGCGATGCCCGGGTCGTTGTCCTCCATGGCCTTCTCGAACGCCTCCAGGGTCTCGTGCTGAGACCCCGGGCGGAGGAAGATCTCGGTGGACCCGCACCAGACCATGACGCAGCGGTCGCAGCCGTGGGTCTCCTTGAAGGTCCGGATGTCGGACCGGATCTGCTCGGCCAGATCGCGCTTGTTCGGCCCCGACTTCACGTTGGGGCCGTTGAGCTTCTTGACGTACTCCGGGTCGAAGGCCGCCGCCATGGGCTGGATCGACTGGAGGAAGTCCTTGATGGGCTCCAGGTGCTCGTGGCGATCCAGGACCCCGGCGTTGACGGCGCTGGCGTAGCCGTCGTCGGGAATGGGGTCCCAGGCGCCGAACACGAGCTGATCCAGGGACGCCAGATCGACGAAGTCCTTGATCAGGGGCGTCCGGCTCTCGGTCCGCTTGCCGAGGCGGATCGTCTGCATCTGGGTCAGGCTGCCGATGGGCACGGCCAGCCCCTGGCGCACGGCTTCCACGCCTGCGACGAAGGTGGTGGCCACGGCGCCGAATCCGGGAAGAAGCACGCCCAGCTTCCCCTCGGCGGAACGGATCTCGGGACGTTCCTTCACGGTGTTCCTCGCTTCTCGATGTCGGTGTTGAACACGGCCGGGGGACCCGCCCCTCAGGCCAGGATGATGCGGCTGTCGGCCCCTTCGTCCAGTCCCTTGGCGATGGTCTCGTTCACCTTCTGGACCACCTTGTCGAAGTTGGACTGGGCCGCGACGAGGCGCTGATACGTGCTGTTGGCCTGCAGCTTGGAGACGGCGGCCTCGTACGCCTTGGCCGTCTCCTCGTCGGGATCCTGCCCGGCCCGGAGCGCCGTGGTGATGGCGCCCTCGAGGCGCTCCAGGATGCTGCGCTGCTCGGCGATCTCCCGATCGTCGTCGGCGGCCTGGGCCGCCCGTCGCAGGGCCTGGTACTCGTCGGTGCGGGCCAGGGCGTTCCCCAGGCTCCGCGCCTGCTCCATGATGCCGGACATCGGCGACTCCGTCTTCGTTCGAGTAGAGGGGACGGCGACAAGTTACGCCGTCCGGGCCGCCACGATACGGGGGCGGCCCGAAAGATCACGATGGATGGCGCAGGAAGCGAATCGCCCCGACCCGTCGAGACGGGTCTTGAGGGTGCTCGCCTGCCCGGGGCCCACCTCCAGGGCGAGCCACCCCCCCGGGCGAAGATGCTTCGCGGCCGAGGCCGCCAGGACGTCCAGGACGTCGAGCCCCTGGGCCCCGGCGAAGAGGGCGCCGGCGGGCTCCCAGTCCCGCACCTCGGGCTGGAGGCCCGCCGCCTCTCCGTCGGCCACGTAGGGCGGATTGGAGACGATCACGTCGAAGGTCTCGTCGGGGGCCAGGGGGTCGAACCCCCCGCCCCGGCGCACCTCGAAGCCGTCGGCCGCCGAACCCAGGGCGTCGGCGTTGGCTCGGGCCACCGCCAGGGCGTCGGCGCTGGGGTCCGTACCCAGGACCCGGCGGAAGGGGCCCTCCACCAGCAGGGAGAGCCCGATGCAGCCCGAGCCCGTTCCCACGTCCAGGGCGGTGAGGTCGGCACCGCCCGCCACGGCGTCCAGGACCACCTGGACCAGGACCTCGGTTTCGGGCCGGGGAATGAGGACCCGGGGATCGACCGTGAGGTCCAACTCCCGGAAGGCGGCCCGCCCCGTGATGTACTGGAGCGGTTCCCGGCCGCCCCGGCGCCGGAGGAGGGGCCGGAAGCTCCCCAGTTCGTCGGGGGTGAGGGGCCGGTCGTACTGGAGGTAGAGCTGGAGCCGATCGGTGCCCAGGGCGTGGGCCAGGAGGTGTTCGGTGTCCAGGCGGGCCGACTCCACCCCCCGCTCCTGGAGCCACTCGGCGCCGGTGCGGATCACCCGGAGCACGGTCCAGGGCCCCGCGGTGGGATCGGCGGTGCCCGTCCCCTGGCCCGCCGGGCTCACGCCTCGGCCTCCATGCGTTCCTCCTGGGCCGCCAGGCGCAGGGCCCGGACGAACTCGTCCAGATCGCCGTCCAGGACCGCGTCGAGATTGTACACCGACAGACCGATGCGGTGGTCGGTGACCCGGCTCTGGGGGAAGTTGTAGGTGCGGATCTTGGCCGATCGGTCGCCCGTGCCCACCTGGGCCCGGCGTTCGGCGGCCCGTTCCGCGTCGCGCTCCGCCAGGGCCCGGTCCAGCAGCCGGGAGCGGAGCACCTTCAGGGCCTTGGCCTTGTTCTTGTGCTGGGACTTCTCGTCCTGGCAGCTCACCACGAGGCCGGTGGGCACGTGGGTGATGCGCACCGCCGAGTCGGTGGTGTTCACCGACTGGCCCCCGGGGCCCGACGAGCGGAAGACGTCGATGCGCAGCTCGGAGGGGTCGATCTCCACGTCCACCTCCTCGGCCTCGGGGAGGACGGCCACGGTGGCGGCCGAGGTGTGGATCCGCCCCTGGCTCTCGGTCTCGGGCACCCGCTGCACCCGGTGCACCCCCGACTCGTAGCGGAGGCGTCCGAACGCCCCCCGGCCCGAGACGGTGGCCACGGCCTCCCGGACGGCCCCGGGAATGCCCTCCGAGACGGTGAGCAGCTCCACCGACCACCCCTGGCGCTCGGCGTAGCGGGTGTACATGCGCAGGAGGTCGGAGGCGAAGAGGCCGGCTTCGTCGCCGCCGGTGCCGGCCCGGATCTCCAGGACGGCCGGGCGGTCGTCCATGGGATCCCGGGGAAGGAGCAACTCCCGGACCTGTTCCACCAGGGGACCGATCCGCTCCTCCAGCGACGCCACCTCGTCCACGGCCAGATCGTGGAGTTCGCCGTCGGTGGACTCCACCATCTCCCGGGCCCCCTGGAGCTCGGCCAGGAGTCCTTCCAGGGTGCGCCCGCCCTCCACGGCGGGTTCGAGGGCGGCCCGCTCCTGGCCCAGGGCCCGGAGCCGGTCGGGCTCCTCGAAGACGCGGGGGTCGGCGAGCTGCTCGTCGAGTTCGGCGAAACGGGCCTGGACCTCGGCGAGGCGCTGCAGGAGCCGGGGATCCGGGTCGACGGGGCTCACGAGGGCGGAGGCGCCTCCCGGATCAGTTTCCGCTCTTGGCGTACTTCCGCTTGAACCGCTCCACGCGGCCCGCGGTGTCGACCAGGCGCTGCTTACCGGTATAGAACGGGTGACAGACCGAGCAGATTTCGACGTGGATCTCGTCTTGCGTCGACTTGGTCTCGATCCGGTTGCCGCACGAGCACACGATGACGGCGTCGGTGTACTCGGGGTGGATGCCCTGCTTCATGGTCCATCTCCGGTCCTGAATCGAACGGGCCCTCCAACCGCCGTCGACCGAGGGTCGATCCGGCGGCGCGGGCCCGGGGGAGTCGGCGGGGATCCGCCGCTCCGTCATAGCCCGGAAAGTATATCAGAGCCGTCAAGAGGGATCAACGGGCGCCGCCCCCCGTCCCCGCACCGGCGCCCCCACCGCCAGGACGAGGCCCAGAGCCGCCACGGGCCCGAGCCACGGGCCCAGGGCCACGAAGGGCGGCGGACGCACCAGGCGGTGGGCCGTCACCGACGCCACGCCGGGGCCGTGGGGGGCCACGACCCGTTGCCGCCGGCCCAGGGGATCCACCACCTCGGTGAGGCCGTTGTTGCCCACCCGCAGCGCCCCCACCCCCGTCTCCACCGACCGGAAGGCGAGGTGGGCCGGGTGCTGATGGAAGGCGGCGGTGCGGGTCCACCAGGGGGCCTCGGCGAGCCAGGCGTCGTTGGTGACGGCGACCAGGACGTCCGCGCCGGCCCGCACCTGCCTCAGGGCCGGCTCGGAGCCGGCGGACTCGATGCACACCAGGGGGCCCAGCGCCGTCCCGCCGGGAAGGGAGAGCACGGCGGGCCGGCCCCGCTCCACCGAGGCCTCGGGTCGCCCGGGAATCCACTCCACCCCGGGAACGAGGCGCTCCTTCCGGCTCACGGGCCACGGGGCGGAGGGGTCGGGAGACGCCAGGAAGACGGCGTTGGCGCCGCGCCCCTCCCCCTGGGCCCACGCCCCCACCAGCACCGGGGCGCCCATGCGCCGCGCCCACCCGGCCACCCGGGCCCGCACCGGCGCGGCGTCCGGGCCGTCCAGGGCCACCGGCACCGCCGTTTCGGGGAGGACCACCAGGTCGCCCCCCACGGGCGGGGCCACGGGTGGCCCCGGCGGGGGGAGGGCGGCGTCCACGGCGGCCAGGGAGGCCTCCAGCGCCGCCTCGTCGTCGCCGCGCTTCACGGCCAGGGGCACCGCCGGCTGGACCAGGAGCGCCCGCACCGTCGGGGTGACGGCCGCCCGCTCCATGCGGGCCCGGCCCACGCCACCCACCACCAGAATCCCGGCCCCCAGGAGGGCCAGGCGCCGCACCGCCCGTGGCCGGGGCACCGACAACGCCCCCGCCACGACCCCGTTGACCGCCGCCACCGCCAGAACGAGGCCGATCTCCCCCACCCACGCCGCGCCCTGGATCAGCGACGGGACGCCGGCCAGGGGGAGGGCCAGTCCCATCCAGGGGAAGTTCAGAGGCCCGATCCACGCCGAGCGGATCCACTCGACCCCGCCCCATGCCAGGGCGGCCGCCACGGGAAGGGGCAGGCGTCGTCCCGCGGCGAGGCGGTGCACGCCCACCGCCGCGCCCCCGCTGAAGAGGGACAGGGTCGACACCACGGCCACCCAGGCCAGGAGGGTCCACGCCCCCACCCGGGGCGCGGCCCGGGGGAGCCACAGCAGGAGGAGGCCCCACGCCACGGCCCCGTGGATCGCCCCGGCCCGGAACGCCCGGAGGCGACCCGACGGACCCGGGGGAAGGCGGGCGAGGGCCGCCAGGAGGGGCGCCAGGGCCCCGAGCACCAACAGGGGAAGGGGCGACGGCGGCGCGGCCGCCACCAGGAGCAGGGCCGACACGACGGCGGCCCGGTCGGCCCCCGGGGAAGACGGAGGCGAGGTCACGCCCGGCGGGGCGATCCGTCGTCCTGGGCGGCGCGCCACCGCCCCAGGGCCACGGCCACGGCCAGGTTCACCGGAACCGCCAGGGCCAGGATCTCGGCGTTCCCCTGGTCGAAGAAGGGAAGCACCTTGGCGGCCAACCCCACCACCGAGAGGACGGCGATCCACCGGGCCACCCGGGCGGCGCTCCCCACGAGCCGGGGCCGGACCACGGCCCCCAGGACCAGGACGGCCACGGCCAGGGAGAGGGGCGAGACCTGGAGCACGTTTTCGTTGCGGTACCAGAAGGTGTGGTCGGTGAGGTAGGCCGCCACCAGCACCGCGCCCGACACCCCCGCCGCCAGGCTCCAGAGCGCCAGGGGCACCGCCGCCGCCGCCCGACCCGCCGCCCCCCGCGAGGCCACCGCACCGGCCGCCAGCACCAGGGCAGCCCCCACCAGCCCCGCCAGGAGGTACCGGGGCCAGGTGGTCACCGGTTCGGTGGGCGGCGGATCGAGGCGCCCCTCCACCAGTTGGGTCTCCCCCATCACCAGGGGACGCATGGAGCCGTCCCGCTGCTCCACGAAGAGCCCGGCCAGATGGGACCGGAGCCGCATGGGGAGGAACATCTCCTGGTAGGCCGAGATGGCCTCGTCGCCGGGCTGCCCCAGGACCAGGGCCACCCCTCCGTACGCCCACGGCGCCGGCCGCAGCAGGCGCCGGGTGTGCCAGCGCCAGGTGGTGCCGCTCTCCATCCCGGAGAAGTGCCGCTCGATGGCCCCGCCCAGCACCGTGTCCAGGGCGTCCCGGACCCGGGTCGAGCAGTTGTCCAGGTAGTAGTCGTAGTAGTAGTCCCGGTTGGCCGGCTGGGCGTTGGTGCGCACGAATCGATCGAGATCGGCCTTCTGGGCCGGCGTCAGGGCCAACTCCTGGGCCCAGACGTCCCGGCCCTCGGCACCGTACCGGGCGATGGTCTGCTCGATGGTCATGCCGCCCATGGAATAGAGCATCTGCCCCCGGATCAGCCGGGGAATGAAGCCCACCTGGTCGAAGGTGAAGAGGCCCCAGTTCCAGACCAGGTCCTGCCCCGTCTCCTCGTCGTGGATCCAGAGGGCGTTGTGGCCGAACCGGTTCCACACCTCCAACCCCGGCGCCATGGTCACCAGGTACACCCGCCGGGGGTCGTCCACCCCAGGGGAGGCGTCGCCGTCCTCCTGCCCCGCCCCGGCGCCCGGCACCAGGGCCACCGCCGCCAGGAGGGCCGCCGCCCACACCCGGATCCCCCGCGACACGGCCGCCCTCCTCAGAGCGTGACCTCGACCCGCTCCCGGGCCGATCGGTAGGCCGCCTCCACCACCTCCATGAGGTGGACCTGGTCGTGGGCGCCGTCGTCGGCCCCGATGCCCCGGGCCACCCGGAGGAAGTGATCGATCTCCCGCCGATAGGCGTTCATGTAGGGGTTGGCCCCGCTCACGGGGGCCTGGCGCGGCGTGACGTCCATGGGGCGTCCGCCGAGCTGCTTGAACACCTCCAGGGGTGGGAGGGAGCCCGACCCCTCGGTGCCCAGCACCCGGGCGAAATGCCGGTCCTCCGAGGCGTTGTAGCTCCAGCTCACCTCCACGGTGAGGGCCACGCCGCCCTCGGTCTCCATGAGGACGGTGGCGGCGTCCTCCACCTCGAACTCGTCCCGGGTCATGACGGCGCTCACCCGGCGAATGCGGGGCGATTCCAGGAGCCAGAGTCCCAGGTCCAGCGACTGGACGCCCAGGTCCATGAATGCGCCGCCCCCGGCCTCGTCGGGCCGCTGCCGCCAGGTGGTGCGCCGCACGTTCACCTGGCGGTTCATCCAGGCCACCCGGGCGGCGTAGGGCCGGCCCAGCTCCCCTCCCCCCACGAACGCCCGCAGCGCCGCCACGTCGGGGCGGAACCGGTGGCTCATGCCCACCACCACCGACCGCTTCGCCGCCTCGGCGGCGTCCAGCACCCGGCGGCAGCCGGCGGCCGTGAGGGCCAGGGGCCGTTCCACCAGGACGTGGAGACCGGCCTGCAGCGCCGCCACCGCCTGCGCTTCGTGGAGGTGGTTGGGGGTGCAGATGAGCACGGCCTCCACGTCGCCGTCGGCGAAGAGGGCGTCGTCGTCCAGCACCCGCTCCACGCCGAAGCGGGAGGCGATGGCCCGGGCCTTGGATTCGTCCTGGTCGGCCACCGCCAGGACCTCCACGTCGGGGCGCTCCTTGAGGAGAGGGAGGTGGACCAACTGACTCACGGCCCCCGTGCCCACCACCCCCACCCGCAGGGTCTCGCCGGGAGAGGTCACCGGATCTCTCCCGGAGCCGCCGGCCCGAACATGAACTGGGTCCCCACGCTCACCTGACCGTAGCGCAGGTCGCCCAGGAGCTCGTAGCGCAGGGTGCCGTACAGCCGGACGCGGTCGTTCATGGGATACTCCAGACCCGTGTGGAGATTGAAGCCCGCCGTGACGGTGTCCAGGAGGTCTTCGATGAAGGTGCCCCCGATGGCCCCGCCGTCGCCGTTCATGATGTGGGCCGACGCCCCGGCCCCCAGGTAGGTCAGGAGTCCGTAGGGCACGGACCACACGATGTGGCCGTCCACGCCGAGGACCAGGTCGGACCAGTTGATGATCCCCAGGTCCACGTCGGCGGGCGGGGTGCCGTCGGGACTCGACCGGTCCACGAGTTCGTTGAGGCGGACCTCCAGTTCCCGCACCTCGGCGTCCTTCATGCGGGACGACCAGTAGCCCACCGTCGGCACGATGCGGAGTCCCGGTCCCAGGTAGCCCAGGTCCATCCGGAGTCCCACCGACAGGTCCGAGTCCACCCGACTCGGGGCGATGACCCCCACGTCGAGTCCGATGCCCCGGAACGAGAGATTCTCGTAGTCGAAGTCGGCCAGATCCTGGCTCCGGGCGGGACTCGCCGCGGCCAGGACCGCCAGGGCCCCGACCACCATGCCCACCCGTCGCCCTCCACGGCACTCGCTCACGTCTCCACCACCTTTGCGATCAGGTCGTATTCCAGGGCGTCCACGATCTCCACCTCCACGAAGCGACCCGGCTCGGGAGCCGGCCCGTCGCCGTGGAGGATCTGGGTGGCGCCGTCCACGTCCACCGCCTGCCCTTCGGTGCGGCCCACGGCCCCGAAGTCGGGATCGGCGTCGTCGCCGTCGAGGCGGCGGTCCACCAGGACCCGCCGCACCGATCCCACCTGCGCCAGGTTCGCCTCGAACGAAATGCCCCGCTGGACGTCCAGGAGGGCCTCCAGGCGATCCTGCTTCACGTCGTCGTCCACCGGGTCCGGGAGTTCGGCGGCCCGGGTCCCCTCCTCCACCGAGTAGGCGAAGGCCCCCACCCGGTCGAACTCCAGCTCCTCCAGCAGGTCCACCAGCTCCTGGAAGTCGTCCTCGGTCTCGCCGGGGAAACCCACGATGACCGTGGTGCGGAGGGTGATGCCCGGCACGGCGCTCCGGAGCCGGGCCACCCGCTCCCGGATCGTGGCCCGGCGCTCCGGGCGGCGCATGGCCGCCAGGATCCGGTCCGACCCGTGCTGGAGCGGAAGATCGAGATAGGGCACCAGGCGCGGCCCGTCGCGGCGCTCCACCCCGTCGGCCAGGAGGTCCACCAGCTCCGGCGTGATTCCCGAGGGATACATGTAGAAGAGCCGGTACCAGTCCACCTCGGTGCGCTCCAGGAGCGCCCGGAGCAGATCGGGCAGGAGGGGCGCCGCCGGATCGCGGCGGCGCAGATCCCGACCGTACCAGGTGGTGTCCTGGGAAATCACGTTGATCTCCCGCACGCCGGCGCGTCCCAGGCTCCGGGCCTCGGCCACGAGCTCGTCCAGGGGCGCGGAGCGGTGCAGCCCCCGCATCATGGGAATGGCGCAGAAGGCGCAGGTGTGATCGCACCCCTCGCTGATCTTGAGGAACGAGGTGTGGCGCGTCTCGCCGGTGAGGATCCGGAGCGGCCGCTCCATGAGGGGCACGGTCTCGGGCGCTTCGTCGGGAAGGAGTCCCCGGGACCGCAGTTCGGGCACGAGCCCCTGGAGTTCGGTGAGTCCCATGAAAAGGTCGACTTCGGGAATCTCCCGCTCCAGCTCGTCCTGATAGCGCTGGACCATGCACCCCACCGCCACCACCGCCTTGAGGCGCCCCCCGTCCTTCAGTTCGCAGGCCTCCAGGAGGGTCTCGATGGACTGGGCCTTGGCCGCCTCGATGAAGCCGCAGGTGTTGACGATGACCACGTCGGCGTCGTCGGGCTCCACCCCCACCCGGGCGCCGTGGCCCACCAGCGCCGCCATCATGCGCTCCGAGTCCACCGTGTTCTTGTCGCACCCCAGGGTCACCAGGGCGATGCGGGGCCCGTCCAGGGGCCCCTCGGCGGGCGGATCGAAGGTCGCCGGGGCCACCGACGGATCCACGCCCGGACGCACGGGTCCCGGCGTGACGGGGAACACGGGGAGTTCCCGAACCCGCCCCACGTCGCCCCGGAGAGGCGGAGACGGCGGTCGGGTCACCGGTTCGACACCACGTCGACGCCCGGGGGCACGGTGAATTCGAAGTAGTCGCCGGCGAGGGTGGGATCCAGGGCCAGGGCCGACAGGCTCACCCGCCGGGTAAGGCCGTTGTCCTCCGTGACCTCGATGCGCCGGATCAGCCGCGCCTCGGGGTCGACCCACACCCGGGCCGACACCAGTCCACGAGCCGACCGCGGGGTCAGGGCCAGCCGGAGGGTGCCGTGGCCGTCCACGGCTTCCTCTCCCTGGGTCACCACGTCGTACTTCGCCGCCGGATCCGAGAGGAACTCCCGGAAGAAGTCCAGTCCGCCCCGGGACGGATCCAGGGGGAACCGCAGCACCTGCCCTTCATCCAGGCTCTTGTAGTAGACCCAGAACCACGACCCGTCGGCCACCACCTCGTCGCCCTCGGGGTCGGCGAAGTCCATGCGGAAGCGGTTGGGGCGCTCCTGACAGAGGCGGCCCCGGCTCGTCTTGGCCGACCCCAGGAGGGGGTTGTCCAGCACCTGGACGAAGTCGGCGCAGATGGAGCCCAGCGCCGCGTAGCGCTCCGAGGCGGCCTCCAGGGCCGCCAGGCCCGGATCCTGGGCTCGGAGGGGGAGGGCGGCCGCCAGGACCGCCAGGGTCGGAAGCACGGAGAATATGGACGACATGGGAGAAGACCCGACTCGGGGGAGCGCGAACGAACGACGACGATGCTCGGGGACTCCTACACGGGGATTCAGCCCCCGGGTCCCATCATCCGGTCGAGTTCGTCCAGGGTCATGAGGACCTCCCGGGGCCGGGAGCCGTCCTGCCCTCCCACCACCCCGGCGTCCTCCAACTGGTCGACGATCCGGGCCGCCCGACCGTATCCGATGCTCAGGCGCCGCTGGAGGAGCGAGGTCGAGCCCCCCTGGTTCTGGATGCACACCTCGGCCGCGGCCCGGAAGAGCTCGTCCCAATCGCCCACGATCTCGTCCTGGGCGGCGGCGGCCTCGTCCATCTCGTTGCGGCGAAGCTCCTCCAGGATGTCCACCTCGGCGTGCATGGGCGCCACCGTTTCGCCGTCGCCGTCGCGCTCCTCGGCCTTCTCCCGGTACCACGACAGCAGGCGGTCGGTGTCTTCCGTGGAGAGGTAGGCGCCCTGGATCCGCACCGGCTCGCTCTGCCCCGGCGGGAGGAAGAGCATGTCGCCGTTGCCCAGGAGCGACTCGGCGCCGTTCTGGTCGAGAATGGTCCGGGAGTCGGTCTTGGACGCCACCCGGAAGGCGATGCGGGTGGGGAAGTTCGCCTTGATGAGGCCGGTGATGACGTTCACCGACGGACGCTGCGTCGCCACGATGAGGTGGATCCCGATGGCCCGGGCCTTCTGGGCGAGCTGGGCCAGGGGCCGTTCCACCTCGCTCTGGACCTGCATCATGAGGTCGGCGAGCTCGTCCACCACCACCACGATGTAGGGCAGCGGCCCGTCGTCGTAGATCCAGCGGTCCGGGTCGCCCTCCTCGCCGTCGGCGTCGGGCCGGCGCAGCACGACGCCCCTGGCCAGGCGCTGGTTGAACTCGGCCAGGGAGCGCACCCCGTTGGCCGCCAGCAACTGGTAGCGCCGCTCCATCTCCATGACGGCCCACTTCAGCACGGCGGCGGCGTCGGAGGGGTCGGTGATGACCGGATGCCGCAGGTGGGGGAGGTCGGCGTAGGCCGACAACTCCACCATCTTCGGATCGATCATGAGGAGGCGCAGCGTCTCCGGGGTGTGCCGGTAGACCAGGCTGGTGACGATGGTATTGATGCAGACCGATTTCCCCGAGCCGGTGGCCCCGGCGATGAGGAGGTGGGGCATCTTGGCCAGGTCGGCCACGTAGGGGCGGCCCGTGAGGTCCTTGCCCAGGCCCAGGGGCAGCGAGCCCCGGGCGTTGCGGTATTCCCGGGCTTCCAGGATGTCCCGGAGCTGCACGATGGAGGGGTGGGGGTTGGGAATCTCCACCCCCACGGCCCCCTTCCCCGGGATCGGCGCCACGATGCGGATGCTGGGCGCCTTCATGGCCAGGGCCAGGTCGGCGTCGAGGTTGGCGATGCGGTTCACCTTCACCCCCGGCGCCGGCACCACCTCGAACTGGGTGACCACGGGGCCGGTGGTGCGCCCCCCCAGGGCGCAGTCGACGTTGAAGGTCTTGAGCTTCTCCACCAGGACTCCGCCCAGGGCCTGGAGCTCCCGTTCCATGTGGGCCCGATCCTCCCGCTCCTCGGCCGTGAGCAGGCCGAGCTCGGGAAGGGCCCCGCCCCGGAGATCCCGGGGATCGGCGGGGTCGGGAAGGTCGTCGGGGGCGGGGACGGCCCGGGCGGCGGGCACCGGAATCGGGATCTCCTCGACGGGCTCGGCCTCGTCCTCTTCGGCGACCTCGGCCTCCTCCTCGGCCTCCTCCGCGGCCGCGGCCTCGGCGTCGCCGGTCTCGGGGCCGGTCCAGTGCTCGTCGGGCAGCGGCTCGTCGGCTTCGGCCGCCGCCGCGTCCTTCTCCCGCTTGTCCCGGTAGGTCTCCCCCAGGGCCCGAGCGCCCCGGGCGGCCAGTTCCCCGCCCCGGGCCACCCCCGTCCCCAGGGTGTGGAGAGGATTCCAGCGCAGGGTCAGCACCGACAACCCCACGAAGGCCACGCCCAGGAGGAGCATCGTGCCCAGGAGTCCCACGGCCCCCCGCAGGGGCACTCCCAGGGCCGTCCCGATCCAACCGGCCAGGGGCGAGGCGGGCCAGAGGGCGCCCACCAGGAGAGGGATCAGGACCACCAGACCGACCGACAGGGCGGCGGCCCGCCAGCTCCACTCCCGATCGAGCCATTCTCCCGCCCGGAGTCCCGCCACCGCCAGGAGGACGGCGGTGAGGGGCGCGGCGGCCCCCACGGCACCCACCAGGGCGGCCCGGAGGCGGACGCCCACGGCCCCCACCACGTTGCCCGAGGGGAACCACCCGGCGGCCCCACCGCCGAGCCATCCCGTGGGAAGGAGGGCCGCCGCCACGAAGACGGCCAGGGCCAGGAGCCCCACCCCCAGGAGGTCCCGCTGCTGTTCGGGGGTGAGAAGGCCCCCCGACCCCTTCTTCCGGGACCGCTTCCCGCCGCTCTTCCTACGCGCCATGGCGGGAGCGCACGACTCGATCGTCCAGTTCGGGCACGATCCGGTGCACGTCGAAGCGGGCGCAGAGGGCCACGTCGTCGCCCAGGCCGATCTCGGCGAGGGCGCGTCCGGCATCGGTGTCCGCCAGGCGATCGGCGTCCACCGGATAGGCGTCGGCCAGCGCCTCGGCGGCCCGGGCGCCGTCTCCCAGATCCAGGGGCTCCCCGGCGGCCCGGAGGCGCCGGATGAGATGCCCGGCGCAGAGCGCGTCCTCCAGGGCGAAGGCCCCGCTCCGGCCGGCGCAGGCCACCACCAACCGATCGGTCCCGGACACGGCCACGGTCACCGCACCGAGATTCAGGAACGACGCCACCACCACCCGGTCGGCGTGCTCGGCGGCGCTGAAGGCCCGGGTGCCGTTGGTGGTGTTCATGATGAGCCGCTTGCCCTTCACCACCTCGGGGGTGAACTCCCCCGGGGAGTTGCCCAGATCGTACCCTTCGATCTTCACGCCGCGCCGCTCCCCGCAGAGGAGCGTGTCGTCGCGACCGATGGACTGGAGCAGCTTCACGGCCTCTTCGGTGGAGGCGGTGGGGTAGATTCCCCGGGCCCCGGAAGCCAGGGCCTGCACCATGCAGCTCGTGGCCCGGATCACGTCCACCACCACCACCGTCGCCCCGCCCAGATCGGCGTTGGACAGCCCCTCCACCGAAAACCGGACGTCGACCCTCATGAGGCGCCGCCGTCGCCGCTCCGTCGCTCGGCGAACCGCTCCAGGAACGCCGTATCGACGTTCCCGGCCACGAACTCCCGATCCCGGACGATCTCGCCCAGGAAGTCGGTCGTGGTGTGGATGCCCTCGATGACCAGGTGCTGGAGGGCGTTGCGGGCCCGGGAAATGGCTTCGTCCCGGGTGTTGCCGCTCACGATGAGCTTGGCCAGGAGGGAGTCGTAGAAGGGCGGGACCTTGTAGCCCCCGTAGATGTGGGTGTCGAGACGCACCCCGGGACCCCCCGGCGGATGGAACGTGGCGATGGTTCCGGGGCTCGGCGCGAACGCCCGCTCCGGGTCCTCGGCGTTGATCCGGAACTCGATGGCGTGCCCCCGGAGCTGGACGTTGTCGGGGAACGAGAGCTTCTCGCCCGCCGCCACCCGGATCTGCTCCTTCACCAGGTCCAGGCCGGTGGTCACCTCGGTGACGGGGTGCTCCACCTGGATCCGGGTGTTCATCTCGATGAAGTAGAACTCCCCGCTCTGGTCCAGGAGGAACTCCACGGTGCCGGCGCCCACGTAGTCGATGGCCTGGGCCGCCTTCACCGCCGCCTCACCCATGGCGGCCCGCAGCTCGGGGGTGAGGGCGGGGGACGGCGCTTCCTCGATGAGCTTCTGGTGACGGCGCTGCACCGAGCAGTCCCGCTCCCCCAGGTGCATGACCCGGCCGTACGAGTCCCCGAACACCTGGAACTCCACGTGGCGCGGCCGCAGGATGCAGCGCTCCAGGTAGACGCCCGGATCCCCGAACGCCGCCTGGGCCTCGTTCTGGGCGGCCTGGAGCAGGCGGGGAAAGCTCTCGGCGTCGTGGGCGATGCGCATGCCCTTTCCACCGCCTCCCGCCGAGGCCTTGATCATGATGGGGAAGCCGATGCCCCGGGCCACCTCCACGGCCTCGTCGGGGTCGGTGAGGATCCCCTCCGAGCCCGGCACGGTGGGGACGCCCACCTCCATCATGGTGCGGCGCGCCGTGGCCTTGTCGCCCATGGACCGGATCTGGTCCGGCGTGGGGCCGATGAAGACCAGATCGGAACGGGCGCAGATCTCGCTGAACTCGGCGTTTTCGGCGAGGAACCCGTAGCCCGGGTGGATGGCCTCGGCCCCCGTCACCTCGGCGGCGGCGATGATCCGGGGAACGTTGAGATAGCTCTCCTTCCCCGCCGGCGGACCGATGCAGACGTCCTCGTCGGCGAACCGGACGTGGAGCGACTCCCGATCGGCCTCGGAGTACACGGCCACGGTCTTCACCCCGAGCTCGTGGCACGCCCGGATGATGCGGAGGGCGATCTCGCCCCGATTGGCGATGAGTACCTTCTTGAACACGCTGCCTGCCTCGTTGACCGGATCGGGTCGGCGGAAGGCGTCGGAACCGCCGCCCCCCACCGGAGCGGGGGTCAGGACGGATCGATGCGGAAGAGCACCTGGCCGTATTCCACCGGCTCGGCGTTGTCCACGCAGATCTCGGCCACGGTGCCCGAGATCTCGGCCTCGAGCTCGTTCATGAGCTTCATGGCCTCGATGATGCACAGGGTGTCCCCCTGCCCCACCGTCGACCCCACGTCGACGTAGGACGGTGCATCGGGCGCCGGGGCGCGGTAGAACGTGCCCACCATGGGCGACGTAACGTCGACGAGGTGGGAGGCCGGAGCCCCGGCCTCGGGCGCCGCCTCCGACGCCGACGGCCCGGGGGCCGCAGCCGGAGCCGCAGCGGGGGCCGGCGCCGCCATGGGCACGGGCATGGCCGCAGCCGGGGCCACCGTCTGGGGCGGCGTCTTCCCGATCCGGACCTTGGTGCCGCCGCGCTCGATCTCGATGGAGTCGATGCTGCTCTGGTCGATGGCCTGGATCAGCCGTTCGAGGAAGTCGAGATCGATCATCCAGTCACCCTCGTGAGGTATTTGTCCTCGGTGCGGTCCACCTTGATCACGTCACCGATCTCCACGAAGAGGGGCACCTGGACCACGGCGCCCGTCTCCAGGGTCGCGGGCTTCGTGCCGCCCTGCGCGGTATCGCCCCGCACCCCCGGGTCGGTCTCGGACACCTGGAGTTCCACGAACTGGGGGAGGTCCACCGAGATCACCTTCTCGTCGTGGACCAGTCCCTCGCACTCCATGTTCTCCTTGAGATACTGGAGCTGGGTGTCGCCGATGACGTCCTTCGAGAGGGGAATCATCTCGAAGGTGTTGGCGTCCATGAAGAAGTAGAGCTGACCGTCGGTGTAGCTGTAGTTCACCGGCCGCCGCTCGAGCCGCACGTCGGTCACCTTCTCACCCGAGCGGAACGTCTTGTCCACCACGGCTCCGGTGAGGACGTTCTTCAGCTTGGTGCGGACGAAGGCGCCGCCCTTTCCGGGCTTGACGTGCTGGAAATAGGTGATGGTCCAGAGGCCCCCGTCGATGTCGAGAACCATTCCGTTGCGGAAGTCGGCCGTGCTCGCCATGCGCTTCCCGTTCCGTGGGTCAGTCGTGGGGCGCGCCGGAGCGCGCGCGATCGTGGAGATGGGCTACGAGGCCCCGCAGCCCGAGAAGATAGCTCTGCAGGCCGAATCCATAAACCACACCGGCGGCCACGGGGGCCAGGAGCGAGGTGTGGCGAAACGACTCCCGGGCCGCCGTGTTGGAGAGGTGCACCTCGACGAACGGCCGCCCCACCCCCAGCAATCCGTCGCGGAGCGCCACCGAGGTGTGGGTGAGTCCCGCCGCGTTCACCAGGAAGCCGTCGGTCCGGGTGGCCACCGATTCCAGGTGGTCCAGGATCTCGCCTTCGTGGTTCGACTGGAAGGTCTCCAGGGCCACCCCCAGTTCCTCCGCCAGACTCCAGAGCGCGGCGTTCACGGCCTCGAGGGTGGCGGTGCCGTAGATCTCGGGTTCCCGCCGGCCCAGGAGCCGGAGGTTGGGCCCGTGGATGACCGTGATCCGCCGGCCCGTCATGCCGGGCCCGCCTCGGGATCTTCGTCGTCGGGGGTCCAGGCCAGGAGGTCGGCCAGGAACGCCGACACCGGCGGTTCCTGATCGGGGGTTTCGGGGGACTCCGGAGCGGCCGGGGCGTCCGCCTCGGCGGCCGGCGTGCGGCGTCCCTGGGCCCGGAGTTCGTCCAGACGGGTCCGGAGGTCCGGGTCGGCCGGATTCCGGGCCACCAGGTCCTCGAACACCTTCACCGCCTCCCCCGTGAGGCCCTGGCGGGCGTAGAGTTCTCCCAGGGTGCGGGTGGGGAGGGCCTCCTCGGCGGAGGGCTCGTCCCGGCGGCTGCCCGGCTCGATGTCCGGGGCCAGGTCGGCCAGTTCCATGAGGAGGTCGCCTCCGGGCGGCGCGATGGCCGGCGTGGGCTCGAGGGTCTCCACCCGGGGCTCGTCGTGGACTACCTCCACCTCCGCCGCGTCGTTCGCGTCGACGGCCGTCTTTTCGGCCTCCACCTCGAGGGCGGCGTCCACGTCGACTTCGGCGTCCGCGTCGGCCTCCACCTCCACCTCGACTTCGACGACCTCCACCGCGACCTCCGTGGCCTCCGCTTCCGCCTCCGCAGGCTCGAGCTCGGGCACGGGCTCGGGCTCCGCCTCGGGCTCGGGCTCGGGCTCGGGCTCGTCGGCGAAGGCCAACGCCCCGTACATGGACTCGTCGGGCGTCCAGTCGTCGGGGGCCAGGTCGGCGGGATCCAGAATCAGGTCGTCGTCGTCCGGCGCGGGCGCCTGCGGGGGCGCCGCCTCCACGGTGGCTTCCGGCGGCGCCTCCTCCTCCGGCGGCGCCTCGTCCTCCGACGACTCCACGTCCCAGTCGATGTCCAGGTCGCCCCCCGACCAGATCCCCTCGGCGGCGGCCGGCTCCGCCGCCACCGCGTCGAAGAGGGCCGCTTCGGCGTCGGCCGACACCAGGAACTCACCGGGCTCGACCGCTTCCTCCGCCGCGGTGGCGTCGGGGCCGAACGCCTGGATGTCGGCCGTGCCGCCTTCGGGCGGCGAGAGGTCCGTCACGTCCAGCACCCCGTCCTCCGGGGCCTCCACGGGAGTGCCCTCCGCGGCGGGATCCAGGACCTCCCACTCCAGCGGGGCCAGCCCGTCGTCGGGTTCGGCGGCCTCGGCGCGGTGCGCTGCGCCCAGGGCCGCCGTGTCGTCCGGCTCCCGAGCCATGACCCCCACCACCTCGGGGTTGGTGGAGTGACGGGGCACCCGGTCCGGGGCCACGTCCCGCCCCAGGAGGGGATCCAGCGCCAGGGCCCGGGCCATGAGGGCCTCGGCCTGGGTTTCGTCGCCCTGGGCCCGGACGATGCGCCCGAGGCCCACCAGGGCCCGGGCGTTGTCGCCGTCGAGCTCCAGCACCTTTCGGAAGGCCGCCTCGGCGCCGGCGTCGTCGGCCAGGTCCCGGCGGGTCAGCCCGGCCACCAGGTGCCCGGCGGCCAGGGCCGGATGGCGATCCAGACCGTCGGCGAGGATCTCCAGCGCCCGGGACGGATCTCCCGAGCGCCGATAGGCGTCGGCCAGGGGAACGAAGGCCCGCCCCTCGGGGTCGCGGGGCGACCCGAAGAGGGCGTGGAGATCGCGGATCTCCTGTTCGATGGATGGCAGCACCGGTGACTCCGGGGCGTCGGATGGCGCAGGAACGCGGCGAGGACACGACGGGCCGGGGAAGATAGACGACCCGCGGAAACGGTGTCAACGAACCCCCGTGGGAACGGCGCACGATCGGCTTGAGGCCCCTCCCCGGCTCGGTTACCTTTGTCGGTTCCATGCCCTACGGGGCCGGGCACGCCCGGGATCTCACCCGGCCCGAGTTCACGAAGTCGGCACGAAGAGCAGGCTCAGGAGACGTCACGCCATGGTCATGCGGCAGATGCGGGAGAACACGAAGTGGATCATGCTGGTGACGGCATTGGCCTTCGTGGCTCTCATGGTTTTCGAGTGGGGAATGGACGTCACCGGGCGCTCCGCCGGAGGGGTCGGTGAGATCGGGCGGGTCAACGGGACTCCCGTGTTCTACGACGAGTACCTGGCCGTCTATCGCAACCTCTACGACCAGGTCCAGCTCCAGCAGGAAGAGCCCATCACGTCGCAGCAGGTCAGCGAGATGGAGGACGCCGCCTTCGACGAGGTGGTCAACGCGATCCTGGTGCGGCAGGAGTTGGAGCGTCGCGGAATCCGGGTCACCGACGACGAAGTGCGCCAGGCGGCCCAGTTCAATCCGCCGCCCCAGTTCGCCCAGAACCCGGGCTTCCTCACCGACGGCCAGTTCGACTTCCAGAAGTATCAGCAGTTCCTGGCCAACCAGGCCGACGAGGCCCTCCTGCTTCAGCTCGAGGCCTACTACCGGGACGTGATCCCCCGGGGCAAGCTGGTCCGACAGATCTCCACGGGCATCTATCTTCCCGACAACCTGCTCTGGCAGCGGTGGCGGGATCAAAACGAGACGGTGGAGATTCGCTACATCCCCCTGGACCCGGGGCAGCGGATTCCCGACGACGAGATCCAGATCACCGACGCCGACGTCCGGTCCTACTGGAACGAGCATCAGGAGGACTTCGAGCAGCCCCAGCGGGCCCGGGTCCGGGCCGTGGTGCTCTCCAAGGCCCTCACGGCGGCCGACAGCGCCGAGGCCCTGGTCCGGGCCCAGGACATCCTGAGCCGCCTCCAGGAGGGCGAGGACTTCGCCGAGGTGGCCCTCCTGGAGTCGTCCGACGAGGTGTCGGCGGCCGAGGGGGGAGACCTGGGCGTCTTCCGGAAGGGGCAGATGATCGCCTCCTTCGACTCGGCGGTGTTCGCTGCCCCCGTGGGCGAGGTGACGGGCCCCGTCTCGTCGCCGGTGGGGCTCCACGTCATCCGGGTGGGCGAGCGGTGGGGCCAGGACAGCATCCAGGCGTCCCACATTCTGGTGCCGTGGGCCCGTTCCGACTCGGCCGAGATCGCCCTCCTCACCATGGCCGACTCCCTGGAGACCCTGGGCGAGACCCTCTCGGTGACCGACGCCGCCGCGACCCTGGGCATGGAGACCCAGGAGGCCGAGCTCAGCACCGAGTTCGCCCTCCTCTCCGGCGCCGGCCAGGTGGGCGAGGGGGCCGACTGGGCGTTCGAGGAGGCGGCCGTGGGCGACGTGAGCCCGGTCTTCGAGACCAGCCAGGCCTTCTACATGATCGAGGTCCTCTCCACCATGCCCGCCGGTGTCCTGCCCCTGGACGACGCCCGGGAGACCATCACCGAGATTCTCCGCTTCGAGCGGAAGATGGCCCGGGCCCGGGAGACGGGCGAGGAGCTGGTGCGCCGGATCCGGTCCGGCGAAGCCCTCCCCAACGTGGCCGCCGACGCCGGCCTCGAGGTCCGTCCGGCGGGTCCCTTCGCCCGGAACGACTTCGTGCCGGGGCTGGGGCGCTACAATGCCGCCATCGGCGCCGCCTTCGGGCTGGATGTGGGCCAGGTGAGCGGGGTGGTGGAGTCCCCCTCCAACGCCTACATCGTGGAGCTCCTGGCGCGCACCCCCGCCGACTCCACCGAGTGGCTCGGTCAGCGCGAGACCCAGCGCCAGCAGGTGCGGGCCCAGATCGAGCAGCGCCGCCTCCAGGAGTGGCTCACGAGCCTCCGGGCCGCGGCTCGGATCGTGGACCGGCGCGAAGAGGTGCTCCAGCCGGTGGACGAAAGCGCTCCCCTCCCCCAGGGCGGCTTCGGCTTCTGACCCAAAGCCCCTGCGGGGGCGTCGGACACGAAACGAAGAGAGGGCGCCGACCGTCGCGGTCGGCGCCCTCTCGCGCATTCCACCCCCGGCGGGCCGGGGTCAGGCCGACGCCGAGTCGTCTTCCCGGGTGGTGAGCCGGCGAGGCGCCTCGCCGCCCTCGTCCCGATTCCCCACCTCCTCGGCGGAGCGATCGGAGCGGGCCCCCGGTCCCCGGGCCGGAGGGGCATGGATGCCCTTCCGCTCCTCGGGCGCCTTGATCTCGTTCTCGATCTCACGGATCGAACTCTTGAACTCCCGGATGCCCTTACCGAGAGACGAGCCGATCTCCGGCAACCGCTTGGCGCCGAAGAGCAGGAGCACCATCAGGAAGATCAGGAGGATCTCCCACATTCCCAGTCCACCGATACCCATGGTACGAATTCTCCCTGCGAGTCAGATCCACGACCGGGCGATGAACGCCACGACGAAGACTCCGACGAGTGTGAGCACGTTGAGATACACCGAAACGGGCCCGAGGGTGAAGGCCAGGGCCACGAGATCCATGGAGAACGGCCCCACCGACGCCGAAACGGACGTGGTCAGGAACGTCCGCGCCGCGCTGTCGGGGAGGAACATCTCCGCGAGCTGGGTGAGGAGTCCCCCGAGAAAGAACCCGAGGATCAGGGTCCACACCAATCGGCCCGCACTGAGCCGTCGCTGATCGGCCAGCACGCTCATCGACTCCGTTGAGTGGCGTAGGCCACGCAGGCCAACAGGCTCTGGCGTGCGTCTCCGTCGCCGACCCGGTCCAGGGCTTCCTCGGCGGCCCCGGCGAACGCCCGCGCCCGGCTCCGGGCGTAGTCGAGTCCACCCCGGCGCTCCACGATCTCCACGACCCGGGCGATCTCGTCGTCTTCGGGCTCCCGCTCCCCGGTGAAGAACCGGCGCACCTCGGCCAGTTCCACGTCGGAGGCACTCCGGAGCGCCCACACCAGGGGCAGCGTCACCTTCCGTTCCCGGAGGTCGTGCCCCGTGGGTTTGCCGGTCTCGGCTTCGGTGCCCGTGTAGTCCAGGAGGTCGTCGGCGACCTGGAACGCCATGCCCAGATTGTGCCCGAACCGCCGCAGGGGCTCCCGGTAGGCGGGCACGCCCACCACCGCCCCCAGCTCGCAGGCCGCCGCCATGAGCGATGCGGTCTTGGCAGCGATGAGCCGGTCGTAGTCGGCCTCGGAGAAGTCCAGGGCGTCGTAGGAGGTGAGCTGACGCATCTCCCCCACGCTCATCTCGCTGGCGGCGGTGCCCATGATCTGGACCGCGTCCATGATCCCGAGACGAGCCAGCTCCGTCACGGCGCGGGAATAGAGGTAGTCGCCCATGATGATGGCGACCTGATGCGTCCACAGGGCGTTGACCGTGGGCTGCCCTCGACGCAACACCGAATGGTCCACCGCATCGTCGTGCACCAGGGTCGCCAGGTGGACCAACTCCACCACGGCGGCCAGGGTCACGGCCCGATCGTCGGGGCGCTCCCCCACGTGGTTCGACAGCAGCGTGAGGGTCGGCCGGAAGAGTTTTCCCCGGACCATGAGGAGGTAGTCGTTGACTTCCTCGATCATCCCGAAGTCCGACACCACGATGCGACGGAGCTCGTCCATCACCCGGTCCAGACCGTCTCCCACCGGTTCCTGGAGGGACTCCAGGGTGGGGGGCCCCACGAGGGACCCGGCGGCGGAATCCGAACGACTGGTCACGAGGGGAACACCGGCTGCGCGCGCGAAATCCGGAGCATCAGCGGAGGGCCCGCAGGCGCTCGGTGACGTCGGCGAAGTTGATGTCGAGGGAGAAGATGCGTTCGTAGAACTCCAGGGCTTCATCGGTGTTCCCGATGTCCTGATGGGACCGGCCCAGGCAGTAGTAGATGCCCAGGAGTTCGTCCTCCACCTCGAACGGAACCTCCAGCGCCCGGGACAGGACCCGCACCGCCGTCTCCGGCGTGCCCTTCTCCAGGAAGGTCTGACCCAACATCTCGTAGGTGGGGAGGTGATCCGCCGACGCCCGCAGGGCCGCCTGGAATTCCTCCACCGCCTCGTCCAGGAGTCCCATCTCCTTGTAGGCCGTGCCCAGGTCGTGGTGGGCCTTCACGTCCGAGGCGTCGACGTTCTCCGCCACCTTGGCCTTGAACTGGGTCAACATCTTGGCGAAGTCGGCCTGTTCGTCCCCCGACGGTTCCTCGTAGGCCACCACGAAGCGGGTGGTCTTTTCTTCGTCTTCGCCGAGGATCAGGGCGCCGAGATCGACGTAGTCCTCGTTGGACGCCACCTCCGACACTTCCCGGGCGGCATCGGGCGCGCCGGAGAGGGCGGCCCGGGCGGCGGGATGGTCCGGATCGAGTTGGAGGGCCTCCCGAAGCACGGCCTGGGCCCGGGCCTCGGACCCGGAGCGCCGCAGAGCCTCGCCCAATCCCACGTAGGCCTCCACCAGAGACTGCTCGTCGCCGGATCGGTGGGCCATCTCCACCGCGCGCTGCCGCAGGTCGAGATCGTCGGGAGCCGCCGCGATCCTGGCGGCCAACGCCTCGGCCTCCGACGGAGCGTCGGACGCCTCGTCGCTGACCAGGCCGACCTCGGAACGGGCGTCCTCCACCGCTTCGGCCCACGGGTCGTCACCCTGGACGTCCATCTCGACGTCGTCGACTTCCTGAACCGGGGCTTCGCCGTCGTCGGGCTCGGGCACATGGAGGAGGGGGAGCTCCAGGTCGCCGTCGTCGTCGTCGTCGTCCGACCACGGGTCGGCATCGTCCAGGATCTCCACCTCCCCGGCGTCGTCCCCGTCGTGGAAGACCGTGAGGGGAAGGGGCTCGTCTTCGTCGTCGGTGTCGTCGAGGGCGCCGTCGGCGTCGTCCAGCACGTCGAATCCTTCCAGGGGATTCGATTCGTCCACGGAGCGAACGAACCCGCTGACGTCGGGACCGATGGACGAGATGGCGTCGTCCATGGCGGCGCCGAGTCGGTCGTGCGCCTCGTCGACGGCGTCGTCCGCCACGTCGACGATCTCGCCCCAGGCCTCCTCCTCGTCGGCCACGGGCCGGGGCTCCCACGTCGCCTCTTCCAGGGCGTCGGCCCGCTCCATCGATCCCTCGTCCGACTCCGCGGCGGCGACGTCCTCCGCCGACTCGGCCTCCACCGCGGACTCGTCCAGGGGCTGGGTGTCCCCGTAGTCCCACGCGGCGTCGTCCTCTCCCCCATCGTCCGGGGCTCCGGCGAAGGGGCCGTCCTGCTCGAAGGGGTGCAGCTCGTCCAGGCCCCCCGGGTCCAGGGCGTCGAGGGCGTCGCCCCCGTCCGACTCCAGGGCGATGTCGTCGGGATCTTCACCGGGGCGAAGCTCGGCGAGGCGCTCCACGAAGACCGCCACCACGTCGTCCAGTTCCTGGCGCCGGGCCGAGCGGTAGCCCTGGACGAGCTGCTCCACGGCTTCCGCCACCCGATCGTGCTGCTGGAAGTGGCCGGCCACGGCCAGGCGGATCTCCGTATCGTCCGGGGCCGCGTCGGCGAACTCCACCATGGCCCGCAGGGCTTCGTCCAGTTCCCCGGCGGCCTGGGCCCGCTCCGCGTAGGTCAGGAAGTGGGTCCGGGCATCCACCAGGAAGCCCTGGTCGGCCCGGATCTCCCCCATGCGGAGGAACACGGCGTACCGATCCGGGACGTTCCGGAGGATCTTCTTGCAGACGGCGATGGCGTTGTTGGGGAGCTCCGAGTCCACGTAGAGCTCCACGGCCTGCTCCAGGGCCCGCACCGCCTGATCGACCTCGCCCACCCGGATGAAGAGATCCCCGACCCGGTTGTAGAGCCCGATGTCGGGGGCATCCTCCTCGTCCAGACGGGTGATGGCCCGCTGATAGAGGTCCAGCGCCTTCCGCCACTCCTCCTTCTGCTCGTGGCGGCGCGCCTGCTCCTTGAGACCTTCGATGTTGCTCATGCGGGATCGCCCGGGATCGGCGTGGTGGTCGATGAGAGGGCCAGACGCTCGGCAGCGCCTCGCACGTCGGCTGGGACTCCGGGTCCGGCGGTTCGAGCCCAGGAGATCAAGGTGTCGAGGTCCCTCGACCCCCGTCGCGCCACGTGGTCCGCGAGGCGGGCCGACAACAGGCGGTCCGGGCGCGCGTCCAGAAGATCTAATCTGCGGGCGGAGGTTCGGAGCACAAGGGCATCCGGGATCATCCCCACGACCTCGGTGGCCCGGATCCGGCCGCCGATGGCCTCCACGGCGACCTCCACGGCCCGGAAGACCGCCTCGGGATCCCGGCGCTCCACGTCCTCGAGGTTCATGGAGAGTTGGGTGACGCCGCTCTCCGGGAGATGGAGGGCCAGGGCCCGGAGGCCCTCGAACCCACCCCCCGACTCCCGGAGCCGGCGGGCCATGGCCCCGAGGGACTCCAGGGGGACCCCCTCGACCTGGAGGTTCCACGCCAGCAGCACCGGGCGCGCCCCGACACAGGTGGCGCCGGCGGTGGGATGGGCGCCCCGTCGGCCCCCGTCCAGAAACGGCCGCCGATCCGGGGGAAACCCCGCCACCATCCCCTCGAAGCCGCCCCGGCGGAGCACCGCCAACCCGGGGCCACCGGGAGCCGCGTCCCCGTACAGGAAGACCGGGACCCCCAGGGCCGCGATGCCGTGGGCCACCCGGCGGGCCGTGTGGACGGCCAGGGCCATGGGCGCCCCCGCCACCGGCACCACCGGGGCCACGTCCAGCGCACCGATGCGGGGGTGGACGCCCCGGTGGCTCCGCAAGTCGATGCGCTCCAGCGCCACGGTGGCCCCGGCCACCAGCGCGGCCTCGACGCCGTCGGGCGGCCCCACCAGGGTCACCACGGCACGGTGGTGGTCCGGGTCGGCCGACGCATCCAGGACATCGACGCCGGCCCGACCCATTTCGTCGGTCACTTCCCGGAGGAAGCCCGGGTCCCTCCCCTCGCTGAAGTTCGGGACCGCTTCGAGAACGGGGATCATCCCCCCAAGATACCACCGGGCACCCGGGGGCGGGCAAACGAAGCGGGCCCCGGGAAGGCATAGCTCCCCGGGGCCCGCCCACCGGCCCGGATCAACGGATCCGGAAGCTCCCCCCGGACCGGGGCGCCAGGTTGGGGTTCCCCACCTGGAGCTGATGCGCCCAGTCGAAGATCATGAGGGGGTCCCCCGCCTGATCGAAGCCCAGCAGCTCCACCCGGATCGCGGCGTACCGACTTCCGCCCTGGGCGGGAATCCGGAGCACGTAGGTCGTCTGGGGCAGGAGGCCCACGTCGCCGGACTGGTACCCCGAGGTCGGGGCCACGTCCAGGGACACGCACCCGGCGTCGGCCGCCGGGCCGCACTTCAACGCCGTGGTCTCGAATCCCTGGGGATACACGCTCACCCCCGGACCCGGCACCAACCACCACCCGTCGGCGTCGGTTTCCAACCGGAAGTCCCGGCCCGAGGCGTCGCCGTCCACCACCGGATTCGTGGCCTCGTCGTCCTGGAACACGAAGCCCGAGAGGTCGGGGCGGGCGAAGTAGTCGTAGACCACGTCGCCGTGGAAGTCGGGCCGGGGCGTTCCGTCGGCCGCCGCGCTCCCCTGGCTCTCGTGCCCCTGATCGTCCACCGACGTCACGAAGTAGCTGTACGTGGTCCCGTTGGCGGCCAGGAGGTCCAGGAACCCTTCCGAGTCCGTTTCCCCCAGCAGGAAGCTGGTGGAGCCGTCGTAGAAGTACACCCGGTAGAAGGCGAAATCGTCGGCCGACCGCGCCCCGGAGTCCCATACGATGTAGTTCGCGTGGTCCAGGGCCACCACGAGAACGCCTCCGGGCACCGGGGGCGGGCTCATGAGGGGCACGTCCACCCGAATCGCCTCCGACGAGGCCGTCTCGTACCCCCCGCCGTCCACCGCCGCCACGTAGTAGTCGTAGGTCTGCCCCGCCACGATGTTCACGTCGGCGTAGGAGCAGAATCCGTCGGCGCAGTTCGTGACCTCGGCGATGAGGAAGTAGTCCCGATCGGTGTCCCGCTTCGCGTAGACCCGGAACGCCTCCCCGTCCCACCCGGGGCTCAACTCCCAGGTGACGTTGACGGCGCCGGCGTAGTACCACGCATCGAGGTTGCGAGGTTCGGCCGGCCCCCCGTCGCCGGGCGACACGTAGTAGTCGTCCTCACAGGCTCCCAGGGCCGCGGCCAACATGAGAGCACCCATCCACCGTCTACGCATGCGTCCTCCTCGAGGTAGCGAATTCGAACGCCTCGCCTGATTGCACGCTCCGTACCACCCCGAAACGTGGCCGTGGGCCGCGACGTTTTGCCGTGCGCCCCCCGGATCCGTCCTCCTGGGAGGACACCGCAGGGGGCGGAACGCACCACGGGCCCGCCCCCCGGAGAGGAGACGGGCCCGTGCACGCCGCGACGCCGACGGGTCAGGCGCCGGACTTCAGCGCCCGGACCTCGTCGGTGAGCCGAGGCACGACCTCGAAGAGATCGCCCACGATGCCGTAGTCGGCCACGCCGAAGATGGGCGCGTCGGGGTCCTTGTTGACCGCCACGATGGTCCCGGAGGTCCGCATGCCGGCCAGGTGCTGGATCGCCCCGGAGATGCCCACGGCGACGTACAGCTTGGGCGACACGGTCTTGCCCGTCTGGCCCACCTGCTCGCCGTGGGGGCGCCACCCGGCGTCCACCACGGCCCGGGACGCGCCCAGCGCCGCCACGTCGGCGCCCAGGGCGTCGCGAAGGGCCTCGAGAAGCGTCCAGTGCTCCGGGTCCTTCATGCCCCGGCCACCGGCCACCACCACCGAGGCCTCGCTCACGTCCAGGGAGCCGGCGGCGGCGGAGCGGAACTCCACGACCCGGGCGCCCCAAGACGAGGGATCCACGTCCACGGCCACGGTCTCCACGGCGCCGGCGGCGCCCCGTTCTTCCACCGGGAAGACGTTGGGCCGCAGCGAGACCACCGCCGGTGAGGCCTCCATGCGCAGGCGGGCGAAGGCCTTTCCGGCGTAGACGGGGCGCTTCACCACCACCGCGCCCCCGTCGGCCGACACCTCGGTGGCGTCCGAGGCCAGGGGCACGTCCAGCAGGGCAGCCACCCGGGGCGCCAGGTCCTTCCCCACCGCCGTGGCCGGGAAGAGCACCGCGGCGTACCCCCCGTCCCGGGCCGTGTCGGCCACGATGCGGGCGTAGGCCTCGGCGGCGTATCCGGCCAGCGACCCGTGGGCCGCCACCTTCACCCGGGCTGCACCGGCGCCCCCCAGACCCGACACCGCCTCGGCGAGGCCGTCACCCCCGACGGCCAGGGCGTGGCACTCCCCGCCCAGCGACTGGGCCAGCCCCGCGCCCGCCGACACCACCTCGTGGGTGACGCCCCGTACGACTCCGTCCCTCTGTTCTGCAAAGGCGAGAACGTCGCCCATGGAATCCTCCGATCAGAGTACCTTGGCCTCTTCGCGCAGCAGGCGGACCAGCTCCGCCGCCGCCTCCGGTCCCTCGCCCACGATGCGCCCGTCGGGACGCGCCGGCGGCAGTTCCAGCGCCTCCAGGGTCACCCGGGAGGCGGGAACGTCGGCGGCCTTCTGCTCCAGGGGCTTCCGCTTCGCCGCCATGATGCCCTTGAGCGACGCGTACCGCGGCTCGAAGGCGCCCTTGGTGATGGTGAGGACGGCGGGGAGATCCACGTCCACCACTTCGGTGCCCCCCTCCACCTCCCGGTGGCAGCGGGCCGTGGTGCCGTTCAGTTCGAACTCTCCCACCGCCGTGACGCAGGGACGCTCCAGGAGGGTGGCCACCATGGGCCCCACCTGCTGGGCGTCGTCGTCGGCGGCCTTCACGCCGAAGAGCACCAGGGGCGCGTCGTGCCCCTGGATCTCCGTGGCCAGGGCCCGAGCCGTGGCCAGGCCGTCCATGCCCGCCTGCCCTTCCAGCAGGAGCGCCTTGTCGGCGCCCATGGCCAGGGCGGAGCGGAGCTGCTCGGCGGCGGACGCCTCCCCCAGGGTCACCACGGTGACGGCGCCCTCCCCGGCGGCGTCCCGCATGCGGAGGGCGGCTTCCACGGCGAACTCGTCGTAGGGGCTCACGATGTACTTCACGCCCCCGGAATCGATGGAGACGCCGTCTTCGGCGATGCGGACCCGCGTCTCGGTATCCGGGGTCCGCTTGATGCAGACGGTGATGTTCACGAGGTCAGGCTCCAGCCTCGGTGGTGTGGGTCGGAACGTCGGAATGTAGAGACGGCCCCGACCCGGTTCAACCGCGTGCGGGGGCCCGTCGGGAGCGGCGCAGGAAGCTCAGAGCGTGGCGCCGACGGCGGCGAAGGCCAGGGTGGCGATGCCGCCCCCGATGAGGGCGTAGGGCAACTGGGTCCGCACGTGATCGATGTGGTCCGTGGCCGCCGCCATGGACGAGATGATGGTGGTGTCGCTGATGGGGGAGCAGTGGTCCCCGAAGATCCCCCCCGAGAGGGACGCGGCCACGAAGGGAGCCAGGGGCAGACCCAGCGTCTCGGCCGCCGGCACGGCGATGGGAAGCATGATGCCGAAGGTGCCCCAGCTCGTGCCCGTGGAGAAGGCGATGCCCGCCGCCACCAGGAAGACCAGAGGGAGGAACGCCACCGGGGGCAGGACCCCCGCCGTGACCTGGGCCACGAAGGGGCCGGTCCCCATGGCCGAGGCCACGTCCTTGATGCCCAGCGACAGCCAGAGAATCACCGCCAGGGGCACCAGCCCGCCGGCACCTTTGAGGCCGGTCCGCACCAGGTCGTCCACCGTGGCGGCCTTCTGGCTCCGGAGGAGGATCCAGGCGGCCAGCAGTCCCAGAAGCACCGCCCACAGCACCGACGTGGACCCGTCTCCCTCCGAGAGCACTCCGTCGCCGGTGATCCACAACCCCACCGGCATGGAGAGCACCATGACGGCGATGGGGACGATCATGTTGGCGGCCCGGGGCGTGACGTCCGGGTCCAGCTCCGGCGACAGGACCGACGCGTCGATCATGGGCGTGGCGTCGGGCCACAGCATGCGGCCGTCCCGGGTCCGTTCCTCGGCCTTGGCCATGGGTCCGGGACTCCACCCGGTCCAGGCCACCACGAAGGCCAGGCCCACGGCGGCCAGGGCGTAGAAGTTCAGGAAGATGGACTCCACGAAGACGGTGAGGGCGTCCTCGACGCCAAGTCCCGAGAGGATGCCCAGGTTGTAAGCGCCCCAGGCGTTCAGGGGAATGAGGATGCAGATGGGCGCCGAGGTGGAGTCGATGAGGTAGGCGAGCTTCTCCCGGGAGATCTTGTACCGGTCGAAGAGAGGGCGCGCCACCGACCCGGCCACCAGGACCGTGATGTTGGACTCGATGAAGATGACGACGCCCGTGATCACGGCCAGGAGCCGGGCACCCCGCCCGGTCTGCACCCGGTCCCGAGCTTCCAACCACCGGATGAAGCCCTGGACGCCCCCCGACGATTCGATGGTGGCGATGAGGGCGCCGATGACCAGGGTGAAGAGCAGCACCTTGGTCTCGCCGGGGTCCACGAACACGTCCACCAGGGCGTCGATGGACGCCGCCATCCCCACCAGGGGATTCCACCCGTTCATGATGGACCACCCCAGCCAGATGCCCCCGGCCAGGGAGAGGTAGACCTGCCGGGTGACGATGGCCAGGACGATGGCCACCAGCGGCGGCAGGAGCGAGATCCAGGACGGGTCGGCGGACATGGGCACGGCGGCGCGGAGGGAGGGAGGGAGGAGCGCGGGCTACCGGGACACGCCCGGGCTGCCACGGACATGGTAGCGCAGAAGGCGATCCGCCGCCTTCCGGATCCCCACCCGGGGGGTGACGGCCACGGCCGCGTCCGGCACCGACCACCCCGGCAGGAGTTCCAGGGGCGGCGCCGCCAGGTCGTGGCCGTAGAGGCCGTCCGTGACCCCCAGGGCCTGGGCCAGACGTCCCGGACCGTCGGCGGGATGATCCCGGCGCCCACGGCGCCGGGCCGCCGTGTCGAATCCGGCCACGAGTTCGAGTCCCCGGAGGAGCACGGCACCGCCCTCGCCCTCGGGTCCCGCCACCACGTTCAGGCACCAGTGGATCCCGTAGCTGCGATAGACGTACGCGCGCCCCGGGGGCCCGAACATGGCCCGGTTCCGGGGCGTGGGCCCGCCCCGCGTGGCGGCGTGGGACGCGGGGTCGTCGGCGCCGAGGTAGGCCTCGGTCTCCACGATCACCCCTTCCACCACCTCGCCGTCCACCGACGACCGCAGGCGGATGCCCAGGAGATCCCGGGCCACGGCCGGCACGGGCCCGTGGAGCGCGGGAACCGGCCGCCGAGGGGCCTGGACGCCGAAACGGGGCGCCCCGGCGTCGTGCCAGGGCAGCCCCGTTTCGTCGGTGGCAGGCGGCATCGCCGACGCATCAGTTGCCGCGACCGCCCCGGCCTCGGCGTCCACGCCGACCCCGGCTCCGTCCGCCCCCGTTGCGTCCGTCGCCCTCGCCGTCCCCATCCCCGCTGCGCCGGGCGAGATCCTCCTGCCAGGCCTCGAGGACCGCGTCGGCCCGTCCCGGAGGCACCACCGACCGCACCCGGTCGGGGTCGCCGTGGAGCACCCGGAAGAGGTCCTCCCCGAAGTTCTCCACCAGGGCCTCGGCGGTCTTCTTCCCCACCCCCCGATAGGAGTTGGAGAGGTAGCGGAGCTGGGCGTCGGCGTCGGCGGGAAGACCCAACGCGTCGATGTCCACGGGCCCGGACGGCCCGTCCGCCGACCCGTCGGCCTCGGGGGCCTCCTCGTGGGAGGCAGCGCCGGCGCCCCCTCCGGCCTGACCGGGCAGGAGCGGCGGCGGGGCGTCGTCGTCCCGGCGGCGGGTGGTGCCGCCCCGGGGACCGAGGCGTCGACCCGGCGCATCGGCGTCGATGACGTCCTCGGGGCGGAGTTCCCGCACCACCGGGCCCGACGGAGTCGACGCCGAAACGTCGGCCTCGGGCGTCGAGGTGTCGGGTTCGGGCGCCTCGTCGGGCTCCACCGGCGCGGTGGTCTTGGTGGGGGCCGCGGCCCCGGCTTCGGGGAGGGACACCTGGTAGTTGCCTCCCTCCTCCTTCCGGAGCGCGATGACGTCGTGCTCGTCGGCCTGCTGGAGGAACCGGCTGAACTTCGGGAAGCCGAGCTCGCCCTCGTCGAAGCCCCCGTCGAACTCCAGCATGCGGCGCTTCACGTCCGAGTCCCGCACCGGATGCCGGCCGTCGTCCCGGAGGGCCTCCAGGGACCGCACCAGAAGGGCGTAGGCGTCCTGGAGGGGATCGCCGCTCTCGGGGGCCGGGGTCGCCTCGTCGGCACCCTCGGACTCGGGAGCGGAGCGGCCCCGTCCGTCGTCTCGCCCGCGTCCCGACGACCGGTCCCGGGACCGGGACCGCCGGTCGTCCTTCCGATCGTCGCGGCGGGACCGTCCACCGCCTCCCGACGACCCCTTCCCCGACACGGGCGAGATCTCGTACTGGCCGTTCTCCATCTTCCGGAGGTCCACCAGCTTCTTCGAGGCCGCCTCGGTGAGGAACCGGCTGAACTTGCTGAACCCGAACGATCCCTCGTCGAACGACGGATCGAGCTCGATCATGACCTGCTTGAGCCGGTCGGACCGCATGACGTCGTCCCGGTCCACCATGCGCTTCATGGCCTGCTCCACCAGCACCCAGGGGTCCGACGACTTCTGGTCGCCGCCCGTGGTCTTGGTGAGCCCGGTGAGGCTGGTGTACGAGTAGTACTCGTCGCAGTTCTGGACGAGGATGTCCGAGCTGGACTCCTGGATCCCCACGCCGATGACGTACTTGCCGTACTCCTTGAGCTTCAGCACGCAGCTCGAGAAATCGCTGTCGCCGGTGAGGAGGATGAAGGTCCCGATCTCGGGGCGCACGAACACCAGCTCCATGGCGTCGATGGCCATGCGGATGTCGGTGGCGTTCTTCTTCGACGACCCGTAGGCCGGGGCGAAGATGAGATCGATGGAGTTTTCGGAGAGGGGAACGATGTACTGGGGATAGCGGCGCCAGTCGGCGTAGGCCCGCTGGACCGTCACCTTCCCCTTGATGATGTCCGACTCCAGGAGCTTGCGAAGATCCCGGGAGAGATCGCTCCGCATCCCCATGGTGACGTTGTCGAAGTCGATGAGGAGGGCCGCGTTGGGAGCGGCGGGCGGGGCGACGGACGAGTAGGCGTCTCCCCGATGGGGAGCGCGGGTGAAGGGCATGCTCATGCCTGTGTTCTCACAGCGTTGGTATGAATGTCGTCTGCCGTGAGACCTCCCCTGCCCCTCCCCGTGTCCTGGGAGGACCGTTCGGTCCCCCGGCAGAACGGGGCCGGGCGCAGGGAAGTCCGGAGCGCCCGCACCTCGGCGGGCCTCCGCCCACCCGGACCTCTCGAGGCCGGGGCGAGCGCACGACGCGTGGCAGTGGCCTACGAGGGATTCGGTTCGACCGGAACACCGGCTTCGCCGACCCACCGCGCGAGCTCGACCTTTCGGACGTCTCCCGTGGCCGTGCGGGGGAAGCGCTCCAGGAGCCGGACCAGGTCCGGCACCTTGTCGTCGGAGAGGGTCTCGCGACACCAGTCACGAAGATCCCCCTCGTCGACGATGGCTCCCTCGACGGGGATCACGCAGGCACAGATGGCCTCACCCAGGACCGGGTCCGGGACTCCGACCACCGCGGCTTCCTGCACCGCCGGGTGGGCGCGGATGCGATCCTCGACCTCCCGGGGGTACACGTTGAAGCCAGATCGAATGATAACGCCTTTGCGACGCCCCACCAAATGGATGTATCCGTCTTCGTCCACCATGCCCAGGTCGCCGGTGACGAAGTACCCCTCGGCATCGACGCTCTCCCGGGTCTCCAGGGGCTGGCGGTAGTACCCGCCCATGACCCCCGGGCCCGCCACCGCGATCTCACCGATGCTCTCCACCGGAAGCTCCCGCCCGTCCTGGAGCACCCGCACCCGGGTGCCCTCCAGGGGTCGTCCCACGGTGGAGTGGCGCTGGCCCGGGGGGTCGTGGGGCCGGGTCACCGCGAGGATCGACGCCGTCTCGGTGATGGAGTACCCCACCAGGAGCAGCGGGCAGACCTCGGCCTCCACCCGGCGCACCAGGGATTCGGGCACCGGGGCGCCCGCCACCAGGCCCACGCGCAGCGACGAGAGGTTCCGGGGCCGGGCCTCCTGTTCCCCCAGTTCGGTGAAGAAGAGGGTGGGGATCCCGTAGAGCACGCTCACCCCGTGAGCTTCCACGAGGTCGAGGACCTCGCCGGGGTCGGAGCCCTCCGCCAACACCAGGGCGGCTCCGGAGAGGAGGCAGCCCAGGATTCCCGGGCCCAGCCCGAAGACGTGGTGGAGGGCCGATAGCCCCACCACCCGGTCGTCGGGGCCCAGCCCCAGGGCGTCGGCCGTGCCCGCGGCGGGGTAGAGCAGATTCTCGTGGCTCAGGGTGACGGCCTTGGGCTTGCCCGTGGTCCCGGCGGTGTAGACCAGGGCGATGGGCGCCGCCGGGTCGTCGGTGGTCCCGGGTTCGGGATAGTGGCGCCCGGCCCCGGCCGACAGCAGGTCCTCCCACTGGAAGATCCGGTCGTCGTACCAGAGATCCTCCTCCCCCACCGTGACCAGGTACTGGAGTTCGGGCAACTGGGGCATGAGGGCTTCGAACACCTGGAGGTAGTCCACCCCCTCCGCCGTCTCCACCGTCACCGCGGCCACGGCCTCGGAGTGCCGCAGCCGGTAGCGCAGCTCGGCGGTGGTGAGGGCCGGATTCAGGGGGACCGCCACGGCCCCCAGCTTCGCCACGGCGAAGAGGCTCACCACGAATTCCGGACACGGCGGGAGGATCAGGGCGACCCGGTCCCCCGCCTCGATCCCGAAGCCGTGGAGGGACGCCGCCAGCGCCTCCGCCCGCGCATCGACCTCACCGAACGAGTCGATGCGGTCGCCGTGGATCAGGAAGTCGCCCTGGGGGCCGTCGGTGGCCCGATGGGCGAGGGCCGAGGCGAGCGTTGCGCGGCGGTAGCGCTCGAGGAGCGCCATGTCACCTCCGAGTGAGCGGTCGGGGAGGCTGGAGTATACGGGCCCCCACCATGGCTCTCAAGCCGACTCCAGCACGTCGGAGACGACCCGGTCGTCCACGGGCCGGGCCCAACGGCCTCCCGTGTCGTCCACGGCGCCGAGTTCGGACAACAACACGAACCTCGGCCGGCCTTTGCGGACCTTCTTGTCGGACGACAGGAACGCCCGCGCGCGCGAGAGGTCGAGCCCCGGAGGGGGCGCCGTGGGAAGCTCCACGGCCTCCAGGAGCGCCTTCAGTTCCGCCGCCGTTCCCGGGCGTGTGCACCCCACCCGTTCGCCGAGCCGCGCCTCCAGGACCATCCCCACGGCCACGGCCTCGCCGTGGGTCACCTCGTACTCCGAGGCCGCCTCAAGGGCGTGCCCCAGGGTGTGCCCGAAGTTCAGGATCTCCCGGAGCCCTCCCTCCCGCTCATCCCTGCTGACCACCTGGGACTTCACCCGGATGGAGCCCACCACCATGCGTTCCACCGCCGATACGTCTCCCGCCAGGAGGGCGGAGGCCTGGCGGCCCACCTCCCGGGCGTAATCGGCGTCCACGATGGCGCCGTGCTTCACCGCCTCGGCGAGCCCCTCGGCCCGTTGCCGCCGGGGCAGCGTGCCCACGGCTTCGGGATCCACAAGCACCACCGCGGGAGGGTGGAAGGCCCCCACCAGGTTCTTCCCGGCCGGGGTGTCCACGCCGGTCTTGCCGCCCACGGCACTGTCCACCATGGCCACGATGGAGGTGGGCACCTGCACCACGGGGACGCCCCGCAGGTAGGTTGCCGCCACGAATCCGGCAAGATCGCCGGTGACGCCCCCGCCCAGGGCCACGATCCCCGCATCCCGTCCCGCCCCCGCCGCCAGGAGTCGATCCGTGAGGTCGGCCCACTGGGCTCGGTTCTTGTGGGACTCCCCCGCCGGAAAGGTGAGCACGTCGACCCCGTCCGGGGAACACGATGCGGCCACCCGGGAGGCGTACAGTCCCGCCACGGTGTCGTCGGCGATGACGATCCACCGCACCACCCCCGGCGCCGCCGCCGCGGCGTACGCCCCGACCCGGTCCAGCAGCCCCCGGCCCACCACCACGCCGTAGTCCCGTGCGCCGCCCCCGGCCCGGACGTCGAACTCCACGGGAGCCGAGTCCCTCATGGTTCGCCGCCGTCCAGATGCACCGTGACCGCCATGGACGTGCCGACCCGGAGCACCGCCGTGGGACGCCCGTCCACCGTCCCGGGGTCCAGGCGGGCGTCGGCGGGAAGCGTCGCCAGCCCGGGGCGCAGCGCCCGGACGAAGGCGTCCCGGGCGTCGGTGTCGTCCCACACGGAAGCCCACACGAGCCCGGACGGTGCGCCGTCCCCCCCGTCCACCAGGATGTACCCGTCGCCGTCCCACCCCCGGGCACGAGCCCCGGCGTTCCCCCCCACCTCCCGGAGCAGGAGGTCGACTTCGACCTGCCCCAGGTTGTCGGCCAGGAGCACGGTGCCGCCGTCGGGGGTCAGGGTGACCCCGGTGGGCGCATCGAGGCCCGGGCCCAGGAGCTTCTCGGGGGCCGTCACCTGTTCGGTGGAGAGGGGCAGACTCCCCCGGAAGGCCGCCCCTCGCTCCGCCCCGGAACGCCAGAGGGCCAGGACGAACCCCGCCCCTTCCAGGTACGGGTAGAGCAGGGATTCCTGCACCACCGCCGGCGCCGCGGCGAGGGCGGGAAACTGGGCCTGGACCGACTCCAGAGCGGGGCGAAGCTGATCGGCCATGTCGGGAATCTCCGACAGGTCCAGTTCCTCTCCCTGCATCTCCCCGTACACGTGCTCCATCATCACCAGGGTCGCGTGGCCCTCGATGGCGGCCTGGGCCGCCTTGCGGCGGTCGTTGCCCAGTTCGGGCGCGGTGAGGGCGTCCAGGTCGGCGGTCTGGTCCTGCACGGCGTGGACGAGTTCGTGCAGCAGGAGGGGGCGGAGCTGGTCGGGGCCCTGGTCATCCAGCACGAAGAGGGCCGTGGAGTCGGGGTCGTAGAAGCCCGCCACCTGCTCGAGATAGACCGAGAGGAGCAGGTCCCGGAGCCGAAGGTCCCCGGGAGCCAGACCCAGGAGGTGGTAGCTCCGGGCGAGATGGCGGGCCCGCTCCGGCGGCAGTTCCTCGTCGAGCTTCTCGCGCAGGTAGGTCTCCAGCTCCGCCCGGCTCCGCCGCTCCAACCGCACCGGGGCGTCCAGCTCGAGCCCGGACCGGCGGGAGAGCTGGGGCAGGAGCTCGGCGGCGAGGCGCCGGAGGTCGGGATCCGAGGCCACCACCAGGGTGTCGGCGCCGCTCTCCGTCGCCCGGATCTCGGCGTCCGCGTCGCCGCAGCCCCCCAGGGCGAGGCAGGTCAGGGCGAGAAGGAATCTCATGTCGGCGGTCTCCACAACTCCGAAGGGGGACCCACCACCTCCACCGGCGGAAGCGCCGTCCGGGCCCGGGTCCAGATCTCCTCAACGGTCTCGCCCGACGAGGGATCCGTCCACCCCGGCGCCACCTCGGCCAGGGGGGCCAGGACGAACGAACGCTCCGCCCACCGTGGGTGGGGCAGCCAAAGCTCCGGACCCTCGCTTCCCACCCCCGGCGCCAGCAGCAGGTCCACGTCCAGGGTCCGGGGCGCGTTTCGGAACATTCGGGTGCGCCCGGCCGCCTCTTCCAGACGTCTCGTCACGCGCAGGAGGCCCGTGGGCCGCCCCGACCAGCGGCCCACCACGACGGCGTTGATGAAATCGGGCTGATCGTCGTACCCTACCGGAGCGGAGGCGTAGAGGGACGACACGGCCTGGATCCGGAACCCGGCGGCCTCCAGCCCCCGAATCGCGGCCCGGAACCGTTCCCGCGGCCGGCCCAGGTTGGCGCCGAGCCCCAGGGCGATGGAGACGCCGTCGGCGGACGGAACGGGGGTGGACAGAAGGGGTTCTCCGGCATGGAGCGTCGCGGAAACCCTCGGACGCTCGCAACGTACGTGTAACGCGGACCGCGCTGAGGGTGGGGCGCGGAGACGCCCGGATCAAGGATCCGGGAGCAGATCCGTCCGCGATCGCCCCGGCGAAGCGGCCCATGACCAGCACCCAGAGACCGGCCTGCGGGCCGGCCCAACCGGAGGAACCCGTGCACCGACTCTCGACCCGAATCCTGCTGGCCGCTCTCGTGGGCTGCGCCTTCGTACCGGCTCCGACCCGGGCCCAGCTCCCCGACGGGTGGACGTTTTCCATCGAGGCGCACGGGGGCGGGCTGATCCCGTTGCGGCAGCTCGGCAAGAACGCCGGGACGATTCCCCAGGTGCCGGTGCTCCAGGTCGTGGCCGACCGCCAGAACTCGGGGGTGGTGGGCGGCGGCATCGCCCTGACCTCCGCCTCGGGGGAGACCACCATCCGAGCCCGCTTCACCACGACCCTGGACGGCGTCGTCTCCGGGCGCCTGGGCGTGTGCGGCGACCCCGACAACCCGCTGTTCGAAGGGGCCCTCTGCCAACCCGTGGAGACGGCCTCGGACGTCCGCTCCTTCGCCGTGGACATGGGATTCCTCCAGGGCTCTGCCGGAGACCGCATCCGGGCCTCCCTCCACATCGGCGCCGGACTGCGGAAGTACAGCTTCGGCACCATCGACTGCAACGATCCCACCGACTGGCAGGTGATCTGCGAGTTCACCTCCGAGATCTGGCAGGACCAGGGCGGCATCAGCCCGTTCCTCATGGGGGGGATCCGCCTCAACGGCAACCTGGGTCCCGCCGTCCTCTGGGTGGAGGGGATGGACTACGTGGGCCGCTACACCGGCGGATCCGACCGGGCGGACGGCAACGTCCAGAACGACATCGCGGTCATCGCCGGACTCTCCGTCCGGGTGTTCTGACCCCATCATGGTCCCTCCTCCCGTCTCCATGCGCCGACACGGCCGTGGGCCGGCCCGGTGGCTGCCCCTGGCCCTGGGGCTCTGGGTCCCCGGGGTCCTTCCGGCCCAGGTCGAGGGCGCGCCGGCGTCGGCCCCAGCCGGTCGTCAGGACGCCTCGCCCACCGACGCCTACGCCCAGGGCATGGCCCTGGTGGGCGAGGGACGGTGGCGCGACGCCCTGGAGTTCTGGGAGCGGGCTCGGGACTCCCTGTCGGCGGCGGGGGTCCAGGATCCCCGGATCGGGCTCGGCTTCGTGGAGATCGCCACGGCCAACGACGCCTCCGACCTCTACGACACCGCCACCGAGATGGTCTTGTGGGGCCTGTCGGGTTCCCCGGTGGACGCGGCGTCCAATGCCGTCCGGGCGGAACTGGAACGGATCCGGGTCATCCTGCCCGAAGACCAGCGGCGGGAGTGGGAGTCCCTGGACGACGCCTCCGACGAAGAGGTGGTGCGTCGCATCAAGCGGTTCTGGGTGGAGAAGGACCCGACCCCCACCACCCCGGAGAACGAGCGACTCATCGAGCACTGGTCCCGGATCCGGGAGGCCCGGGGACGGTTCGTCCAGAACACCCGCTCCATCATCGGCACCGACGACCGGGGCCTCGTCTATCTGCGGTTCGGAGAGCCCGACCGCTCCGACCACGGGTTCCTGGGGGCCAGCGAACAGGAGATGCGACTCCGCCTCCCGGGGGCGCGCCACTCGGCCGATCGGGCCAACCTCCGGCGCTACGACGTGAGCCCCCAGTACGAGGTGTGGGTCTACGACAGCCTCAACGATCAGGGGTTCACCTACTTCCTCTTCGGCAACGTCGACGGGACCGGCCCCTTCGAACTGGTGGACGGGGTGCACCAACTGATTCCCCCGGCGGCGCGGTCGGCCGCCTCGGCCCGGGCGACCTCGGGGGGCGTGCCCGCCGAGCACTACCTCCAGCTCTTCTACTACCAGGACCTGTCCGTGCTGGGTGGGCACTTCGGCCGCCGCTTCGGCGAACTCGAGCGGCTCTGGAACTCCTACACCGAGCGGCGACGCAGCTACGTGAGCGCCACCGGGGCCGCACCCCAGGAATCGGAGCTGGAGGCCCTGGAGTTCCGGTTCCGGGACGAGGACACGTACAACCCGCCCAATCCTCCCCAGGTCCCGGTCCTCTCCGAGTTCGAAGGCCGGGCCCGGGACGAAATCGTGGCCCAGATGGTCCGGACCCTCTCCGACGACGGGGTTCCCCTCCTGGTGCTGCTGTCGGCCTCGGCGCCCCGGCTCACCGCCGATTTCCGGTCCGCGTACCGTCAGGAACTCGCCCTCCCCGGGTGGACCATGCGCCATTCCCTCATCATCCGGGATCAGGATCTGGACGAAGTGGGCCGCCTGGTCCGGCCCGTGGATCCCCGCCAGGCCGACGTGGCATCGTTCGTGATTCGCCACGTCCCCCAGCCCCTCCACCTCACGGTGACGGCCCAGACCTTCCAGGAGGCCCCCGAGGCCGACCCCGACGACCCCGAGGCCGCCAACGCCCCACCCTCCGACACCCTGGTGGCCTCCCGGCGCCTTCCGGGGCAGGTCCACCTGGTTCCCGGAGCGCCCCTGGACCCGGACACGACCCGGTTCGAGATGAGCGATCTCCTCACCGGCACGCCCCTCCCGCCCGGGATCGATCCGGAGGGCCTGGTCTACGACGTTCTTCCGGCGCGCAGCCTGTGGCGGCGCGACCCCCTCCGGATCTACCTCGAGCTCTACCACATCGGGCGGGCCGCCGACGGCTCCTCCGACGTGAGGGCGCGGTTCCGGGTGGTCCCCATCGACGACGACGGCGCGGTGGATCCGGAGCGGGAGGCCCTGGAACTGGATCAGGTGCGCCTCACACCCCGGGGGTCCACCTACCGGGAGTTCTTCGACATCGCGCTCCGGGATCAGGCCGTGGGCCGCTACCGACTCGAGGTGGAGGTCACCGACGGACTGCGGGGCGAGACCCTGCGGCGCGTCGCCGAGATCCGCCTGGTCGACTGACACGAGCCCCACGAACGACGGGCCCGCCGACCCTCCGGTCGACGGGCCCGGGTCCGTCTCGCTCATGGGGATTCGTCGGTCAGCGCCGGATTCCCGTGGCCACCTCGAGACGCATGTCGTTGAACACCCGGCGGAATCGGTCCCGCACCGCCGCGGGCATGGGGCCCGGGTGCCAATCCCGGGCCGTCTCGGTCCGGACCTGGTTCCGGACCTCGAAGGTGGCCCGATACACGCCCTCCGACATGTCCATCTCCCGTTCCAGGAAGCGGGCGTCGAGGATCACCTGGTTGCGGGCCTCGATCACGCCCTGAGCCGCCTCGGCGGGTTCGGGGGAGCGGACCATCCACCGGGACTCGACCCGGATGTTCTGGGGGCTCTCGGTTCGCCGCTCCACCGGAATGGCGTGCTTGCCCCAGATCTGCTCCCGGGCGGCCTCCAAGGGGCCCGCCAGGACCCGGCCCAGGTTCTCCCGGTAGAGGTTGTTGCCCTCCGAACCGCCGCCCGAGGCGCAGGCGCCCAGGCCGGTGAGGAGAAGACCCGCGGTGAGGGCCGTGGACAGGATCGTCTTCTTCACGTCGTCCTCCAGGGTCGATGAATGGCAGAGCGGGCCGCCGCGCGTGCTGCGCGACGACCCGCTCCGAACTTCTACGGCGACGTCACCCGTGGATCAGTGGGCGACGACTCCGCGCCGACCACCCTCGGCATCGATGAGGGCCTCGCGGTACTTCTCGAGGGCGAACCGCTTCTGGGCGATGCCCTCCGCCGACAGGTCGGAGATCACGCTCGGGGCCGAGCTGTTTCCGCCCGGGCCGCCGAAGGTGTAGATGTCCTCCAGCAGGAGCAGCAGCTCCGAACCGGGGATCGGCAACTGGGTCGGCGTATCCGGCACCAGGTCACCCCAGCCACGGTCGTCGTAGTACTCGGTGAACGGACCGTAGTGGAAGAGCTCGATGCGCTTCTCGTACTTCAGCGCTTCCCACAGGTCGCCGCACGAACCGTCGGCGTTGCGCGGCACGCACCGGTTGCCCGGCGCCGTGCCCGTGGGGCTCGTGAACGCCGGCAGTCCCGCCGCCGTGCGATACGTGTTCACGATGTCCATGGCTCCGGACGGGTTGCCCGTCCGGTACATGGCCTCGGCCATGAGGAAGTCCCGCTCCTTCGGATCCCACTCGGGCAGACGCCCGACGAAGCCCGAGGAGTAGTAGTTCCACCGAACGTCCAGGTAGTTCGAGTAGTGGTAGTACCCACGGTTGGCCGGGAACGGCGACGAGCCGATGTAGGCGACGTAGCTGCCGTCCGCGTCCGGCGCACCGCCGGTCACCCGGCTGTCGTCCGTGTCCACGTCGAAGGGACGCCGATCGTCGGGCGCCGTGGCCAGCCAGGTCTGAAACGCACCCGACTGGTCCGAGGGGCCGTAGGTACGCACGTCGAGACGCGCCCACCCGGCGATGGCCGCCGTGTGCAGCTTGTCCCGCATCCAGGCCCACTGGGAGCCGTCGTCGTACACCGCGTAGTCCTCATCCGCACCGAGACCCGCCTGCAGGTCGGACATGATGTCCTGCCAGTTCAGGGCGTCCCGATCGGCCGCCGAACGCGCCACCTGCGTCTTCAGACGCGCGCGCCACGACGAGATCAGACGAGCGAACTTGTCCGACGACATGGTGCCGTCGAAGCCCACCCACTCGCTGGGCAGCGTGAAGC
>JAUIEJ010000018.1 GCA_030428885.1 Gemmatimonadota bacterium
AGACCTCCCCTCGAATGCCGTGGGGTTTGCTGATGAACCCCACCACGAGAAACTCGGGCTCGGTGCGACGATCCATACCGAGCCCGGGCGGACCTACTCGGACTTCTCCGACTCCGCCTCTTCGCCCTCGGCTTCGGCAGCCGCCTCGGCGTCACCCTCGGCCTCCGGCGCCGCGTCGGCGTCTTCGGCGCCTTCCTCGGCCTCGGCCGCGGCCTCGGCTTCGGCGGCGGCGGCGGCCTCTGCCTCGGCCTTGGCCGCCGCTTCGGCTTCGGCCTTGGCGGCCGCGGCGGCCTCTTCCTCGGCCTTCTTCTCGGCGGCGCGGCGGGCGACCAGCGCCTCCTGGGCCTTCTGCTTCTCGGCCTCGACGTCGATCTCGCCCACGGCCACGGTGCCGTCTCCGCCCGACCGGGCCTTGGAGATGAGGGTCTTCACCGTGTTGGAGGGCGAAGCGCCTTCCCCGAGCCAGAAGTCCACCCGATCCATGTCGAGGACGAGGCGGGCGGGGCTCGAAAGGGGCTTGAAGTAGCCCAGGCTCTCGACGAATCGTCCATCACGAGGGAAACGGGAATCGGCGACCACCACCCGGTAGTGGGGCTGCTTCTTCCGGCCCATCCGCTTGAGTCGGATACGTACGGCCATCACTTGTGCGGTTGTGCCCGGATCGGATCACCCCCCTCTGGGGGCACCGCGATCGGAGCGGAGTCGGGCGGGGCCGTTGACGACCCCGGAACGCAGAGCCTTTTAACGTATTCCGGGCCGAGGACCGGCACAAGCCTTTCCGGAATGCGACTTGCCGGAGGGGCTCGGAGGGAACGACACTCCGGAGTCCCCCATCCCCCCACGTCGGGTACCATGTCCCCACCATCGATGGATGTCGACCAGGACCTCAGGGATCTGGTCGACGCCAATCCCGGTCAGGGTTCGTTCGAAGAATACCGCCACCTTCGAAACGCGATCCGGGCCAAGGCGCCCTGCCGACTCCTGGTGTTCGGCGTGGGCAAGGACTCCCGCTTCTGGCTCGAGGCCAACGCCGGGGGCACCACCGTGTTCGTGGAGCACGAACCGGAGTGGATCCGGGTCACCCGGGAGAAGCTCCCGGGGGTGGACGTGGTGCAGGTGAGCTACGACACCCGGCGCACCCAGTGGAAGGCCCTCATGGAACGTCGGGACCGCCTCTTCATGGAGGACCTTCCCAACCGGATCCTCTCCACCAACTGGGACGTGATCTTCGTGGATTCGCCCCAGGGCGGGAGCCGCAAGCGCCCGGGCCGCATGAAGAGCATCTACACCGCCTCGGTGCTGGCCCGCCGGTCCACCGACGTGGACGTCCTGGTCCACGACTGCGATCGCCCGGTGGAGGCGAGCTACGCCCACCGCTACCTGGGCCCCGAGCGGCTGGTGGAGCAGGTCCACCGGCTGCGGCACTATCGGTTGCGACCCACCGCCGCGGGCTGAGGCGCCGCCACCGGCGCCCCGGCGCCGTCCACACCCCGGCCTGACGACACGGGCACCAGGGTGGTGGAGTAGATGGCGCTGCTGCGGCCCACGGCGTCGGTGATGAAGAACTCGGCGAGCTTCGCCGTGTCGCTGGTGCCGAAGGTCTCGCAGGTGATGATCTCGGCGAACCCGGCGTAGGGCCCGAGGTCGGGGAACTGCTCCCAGCCCAACCCCTTCGTCTCCTGCAGCCCCGACGGGATCCCGGTGAGGCGAATGGTGACCCCCCCGCCCTGCACCAGATCGCCGTCTCCGTCTTCGAACCCGAAGCGGAAGACGAAGGCCTGGGCGAGCCCGCAGGTGTCGTCGGGTCCGCCGGGGCCCAGGGCGTCCACCGCCCGGACCTCCAGGGTGGGGGCGCCGGTGGCCAGCGGCCGCATGGAGATCTGGTAGGGCCCCACCTCTGCGGACGAGAACGACGTGGCCCAGACCCGGTAGCGGCCCGACGGGAGCACGCCGGCCAGGAGGGCGTCGGTCTCCAGTCCGTGGTCGTCGTCCTGGTCCAGGGGCTGCCCCAGGAAGGGATCCAGGACCCCGTCGGCCGTGAGGAGGAGCTGGGCGTCGAAGGCGTCGCTCTCCAGATCGATGCGGTAGGGCGTGTCGCCGCTCACCTCGAGTCCCCACAGGTCGGCGGAGCGCCCGCTGGCCAGGGGGCAGTCGATGGTGGTCAGCGCCTGGCTGGCCGTGACCCCCGGCGCGAGCTGCCCGGTCTCGGCGTCGCAGCGGTCGAATTCCACCACCGACATGCGGTAGGAGAGGGACGCCAGGGGCGTGGCGCTCACCACCTCCGCCACGTACGACCCCGCCGCCACGAAGAGGGCGAAGCGGTCGGTGTCGGCGTCCACCATGACCGTGCCGTCGGGGGTCAGGAGCCGCACGTGGGCATCGCCCGTGCCCCCCGTGGCCACGACCCCGATGTCGAGCCCCGCGTCCCGGGGCAGCTCCAGGAGCCACCGGTCGGTGAAGCTGTCCTCGTCGGCCCGATAGCAGTCTCCCAGGGACAGTTGTCCCAGGACCACCGCCGGATTGCCTCCCACCGGACCCACGTCCACCGAGCCCTCGGACTGGGCGCAGGCTCCGGCGCCCACGTAGTCCACCGCCACCTCCACCGGCACCTCGGCCGGGACCACCGCCACCGGGCCCCCGACGTAGACCTCCGAGCCGTCGTCGGTGAGGGCCAGCTCCACGGTGACCGCCTCCCCGGGCGTGGCGTCGACCTCGATCTCGATCTCCACCTCCACGTCGGAGGGGAGCACGGGCTCGGTGGCCTGGGTCAGGAGCGTCTCGCCGGCGAGATCGTAGACCCGCACCCGGAGCTGGTCGACATCGAGGATGGGCAGATCGCCCTGGCTCTGACGGAAGACGGGGACGATGCGCAGCGCCGCCCCGCCCCGGGCTTCGGTGGGGGTGTCGCCGCAGGCGAGGGCGGCCAGAAGCGCGGCGGAGCAGGCGAGGGCGCGTCGCACGGGGCTCACCGGGTCCATTCGAGGAAGAGGGACGCGCGATACCCGCGAGTGTCGGCGGTCCGGAGGCCGTCCTGGACGGTCCCCACGACGCCGCCGCCGTAGAGCACGAGCCCCATCCCCGTGCCCACGGGACGGTAAAGGCGCAGTCCCATGCGGACCACCCGGCCCAACGTCTCCAGGTCGAGTCCCGCCGCGTCGGGGGCCGCCGACGCCGTGCGGAACTCCACTTCGGGCTCGAGACGGGACATCCCCACGTTCATGGTGAGGCGGGCCCCGGCGGCCAGGAGTCCCCCCCGGGGCACGAACGAACTCCCCACGGCCGTGGGTTCGAGGGTGGGATCGGAGCGGTACAGCCCCGACAGCCACACGGTGGCCAGGGATCCGCCCAGGGGCGTATCGAACGACGCATAGCCGGCGAGGCGGTTGCCCACGCCGTTCACCACGGCGTCGTCGAAGTGGTCCTTCCCCCGGATGGAGAGCACCCCGGCCACCCGGAAGAACGAGCGGCGCCCCACGGGCGTCTCCAGGCCGAGGCGCCCCCGCACCTCCACGCCGGCCCGCACCTCGTCGTCGGATCCCAAGAGGGGCTGGTAGGAGAGAGGCACCCGCACGTGGGCCGCCCACCCCACCGACGCCCCACCCGCCGGTGCGGCCCCGGCCAGGCCCGCCCCCACCACGGCCCCGGTGCCCAGGGTCGGCGTGGCGAAGTCCAGGAGGTCGTAGGAGAGGGGCCCCAGAAGGGCGGCGTCGGCCTCCGAGACCGCTCCCATGCCCGTGGGCACGGAACCGGAGAGGAGCAACTGCAGCCGGTCCCGGAGGAGGGTGACCGAGACCCGGGCCTCGGTGTCCAGGAGACCGGAGAGGGAGCGGGTGGTGCCGTCGGCCAGGTCCAGGTCCACCCGGGCCCACCCCGAGGCCACCGTGAGCACCGCCCGACTCCCCAGGGCCGTCTCCACCAGGACGGGGGCCGAGATCTCGGTGAGGGCGTCGAAGCCCAGGTCGCCGTCGAAGGTGAAGCCCTCGGCCACGATCCCCCCTCGAACCGTGGTGGCGGGGCCGGTCTGGGCCGCCGCGGGGACGGCCAGGAGCAGGACGGCCGCCGCCAGCCGACGAAGGGCGCGGGCCGTCATCGGGGGATCCGGACGAGAATCCGGAGGATCAATTCGGTGGGGAGCGCCGGCGCCGCCTGTTCGGCTCCGGGGCTCCACGGCGCCCCGACGCCGGCCTGGGCGTCCATGGCGATCTCGGGCCCCAGTGCCGCCACGTCCCGGGCGGCCCCGGCCAGCACCCCCGCCAGCCCCGGGTTCGACACCCCGGCGGCGGCCCGGGAGGCCACCCGACCCAACCCCACCACTTCGGCAGGGGGACGGCCGATGACCGTCACCGCCGACGCCGCCCGACGGGAGCGCTCCCCGGCGTCGGCGAAGCCCGGATCCATGCGGGCGGCGCTGCGGTAGGCGGCCGCCGCTCCGGCGTAGTCGCCCTGGTCCTCCAGGAGCAGGCCCTCGGCCCACACCAGGAAGGCGTCGACGCTCCCGGGCCCGTTCTCCAGGATCCGCTGTTCCTCCGCCGGGCTGAGGGGGCCGGCCAGCCGGTCGGCCAGGGACACGGCCAGACGCTTCTCCAACTCCAGGAGCGCCCGGACGTCCCCCTCGGCGTCATCGGCGCCGGGGCGGGCGCCGTCGGCGTTCACCAGGGTCGCCTCGAGGCGCACGTCGTCGCCGTTCACCACGAGGGCTCCCGCCACCATCTCGCCGGCGCGGAAGAGCCGACCCACCCGGGCGGCGGTGGCGGGATCCACCCGGCCGCTCTGCCCCAGGGTCAGTTCGCCGAGCACGGCGTTCACCTGGATCCGCTCGACCATACGGAGGCGGCCCAGGAGGGAGAGGTCGGAGACCAGCATCTGGGCGAGGCCGGTGGAGAGCCCGGCGTAGCGGTCGTCGAGATCCCCCAGGATCGCCACCGGGAGCACCGCCACGAGATCGTCTTCCGGCGGCAGCGCCGAGACCTCGGCCTCGGCCGCCAGCGCCGCCCGGGCCCGCACATCGGCCAGGGCCCGCTCGGCCAGGAGATGGCGGCCCCGCACCGCGTCGGCCCCGTCGCCGGCGGGGTACTGGCGGAGGTAGCCGGCATAGACGTCCACGGCCTCGGCCAGCTGGCCCGCGGCCTCCAGGCACTGGCCCTGGATGAGGGGTGTGACCCCGTTGTCGGGGCGGACGGCGGCGGCGGTCTCGGCTTCCACCCGGGCCTCGGCGCACCGGCCGTCGGCGAAGAGGGCGGCGGCGTAGCGCAGGCGGGTGTCGGCGTCGTCGGGGCGTTCGTCGAGGCGAGACTGGAGCGAGGGGATCTCGTCGGGAGACACCCGGAGGCCTCCACCGGCGCACGCGGCGGTGAGGAGGAGGCAGGCGCCCAGGGCGCCCCGGACGCGCGACGAGACGATCACACGACGCTCATCGCCCGAAGGGCATTCCCGGGAGTCCCCCCCCTTTTCCGAGCATCCCGCCCATGCCCTTCATCTGCTTCATGAACTTCTGCATCTCCCCGAACTGCTTCAGGAGGCGGTTGATCTCGGCCACGGGCCGCCCCGACCCCCGGGCGATGCGGGCCCGGCGGGAGCCCTTGATGATCTTGGGATTCTCCCGCTCCTCGGGGGTCATGGAGAGGATGATGGCCTCCACGTGTTTCATGCGCTTGGGGTCCATCTGCCCGCCGGGGATCTTCAGGCGACCGGCGCCGGGGATCAGCTTGAGGAGCTGATCCAGGGGACCCATGCGCTGAATCTGCCGCATGGCCGTGAGGAAGTCCTCCAGGGTGAACTTCCCCTTGCCCAGGACCTTCTCCTGGAGCTTCTCCTGCTCCTCCATGTCCATGGTGCGCTGGGCCCGTTCCACCAGCCCCACCACGTCGCCCATCTGGAGAATCCGACCGGCCAGGCGCTCGGGGTCGGCGCTGTCGAGGTCGTCGACCCCTTCTCCCACGCCCACGAACTTGATGGGCTTGCCCGTGACGCCCCGGATGGAGAGGGCCGCACCGCCCCGGGCGTCTCCGTCCATCTTGGTGAGGACCACGCCGGTGATGTCCAGGGCCTCGTCGAAGCCCTCGGCGATGCGCACCGCTTCCTGCCCGGTCATGGCGTCGGCCACCAGGAGGATCTCCTGGGGCTGGAGCCCGTCGCGGATGCGCCGGAGCTCATCCATGAGGGGTTCGTCGATCTGCAGTCGCCCCGCCGTGTCGACGATGAGGACCGAGCGGCCCTGGGCCCGGGCCGCCTCCACCGCCGCGGCGGCCGTGGCCACCGGGTCGCCGCCGAAGGTGCCGGCGTGGACGGGCACCTCGATCTGGCGCCCCAGGGTCTGGAGCTGCTCGATGGCGGCGGGCCGCTGGAGGTCGCAGGCCGCCAGCATGGGCGTGCGCCCCTCCCGGGCAAACCGGAGGGCCAGCTTGGCCGTGGTGGTCGTCTTTCCCGAGCCCTGGAGTCCCACGACCATGAGGATCGTGGGGGGCGACGACACCCAGGTGATGGTGGGGCGCCCTTCGCCCAACAGCCCCGCCAGCTCGTCGTGGACGATCTTGACGATCTGCTGCCCCGGCGAGACCGACTTCACCACCGCCTCGCCCAGGGCCTTCTCCTGGACGCGCCCGAGGAACTCCCGCGTCACCTTGAAGTTGACGTCGGCCTCCAGGAGGACCCTGCGGATCTCCCGCAGCCCCTCCCGGATCATGGGTTCGGTGAGCACCCCCCGCTGCCGGAATCGGGAGAGTACGCCGTCCAGTTTGTCGCTGAGTTCCTCGAACATCGATTCCGCGTCGCCATGGGAACGCCCGCCCCTCGGGGCCGGGTCCGATGGGATATCGTAAGCGCCGGGGGGAAGCGTGTGAAGCGGTCCCTTCCGACGGACCCTGCCCGGCGATAGTCTCAGGGGCCCGCCGGCTCCGGACCCGCCGAAGTCGCCTCCGCCCCCGCCCCGTCACGCCATGTCGGTCCGCATTCTCGTCACCGACCGGGTGAATCCCATCGGGATCGCCCTCCTCCAGGACACCCCCGGCTTCGACGTGGACGTCGAACCCACCCTCCCCCCGGAGGTCCTGCTGGAGCGCATCGGCGACTACGACGCCCTCATCGGCCGGAGCGCCACCACCGTCTCCACCGAGTTGCTCCGGGCCGGCCGGCGGCTGAAGTGCATCGGGCGCGCCGGCGTGGGGGTGGACAACGTCGACATGGACGAGGCCACCCGGCTGGGCATCGCCGTGATCAACGCGCCCGCCGGGAACACGGTGGCGGTGGCCGAGCTCTTCTTCGGCGCGGTGCTCAACCTCCTGCGGTACGTGACCCGGGCAGACCGCACCATGCACGACGGCCGCTGGGAGCGCTCGGCCCTCACCGGGACGGAGCTCAAGGGCAAGACCCTGGGCATCGTGGGGCTGGGGCGCATCGGGAGCGAGGTCGCCCACCGGGCCCACGCCTTCGGCATGAAGCTCGCCGCCTACGACCCCTACGTCGCCGACGAGCGCTTTCTGCGCCTGCGCGTGACCCGGCTCGGGTCGTTGGCCGAACTGCTGTCCACGGCCGACGTGGTGACGCTCCACGTGCCCCTGAACGCCGAGACCCGAGGAATGGTGGACGCCCCGGCCCTGGAGCAGCTCCGGGACGGGGCCGTCCTGGTGAACATGGCCCGGGGCGGGATCGTGGACGAAGACGCCCTCATGGCCGAACTCGCCACGGACCGGCTCCGGGGGGCGGTGCTGGACGTCTACCAGGGCGAACCCCTGGAGGGAGAACACCCCTTCCGGACCCGCTCCGACGTGGTCCTCACCCCCCACCTCGGGGCCTCCACCGTGGAGTCCCAGCACAACGTGGCGGTGGACGTCTGCGCCGGGGTGCGGGACTTCTTCCTCCACGACGATCTGAGCCGCTCCCTCAACGTCGACGTGGGGGAAGCCGACATCGACGCCCTGGCCCCGGCCCTCCGGCTGGCCCGGCGCGCCGCCACCGTGGCCCGGGCCCTCCTCACGGCCCGGGGCGCCACGGCCATCCGCGCCCTCACCCTCCGCATCGGCGACGACCTGGCCCCGGCGGCCACGGTCCTCCTGAGCGCGGCCTCGGCGGGCATCCTGGAGAACGTGGTGGACGCGGGACGCCTGAACCTCATCAACGCCCGGCGGGTGGCCGCCGAACGCTCCATCGAACTGCGGCTGGGATCGGGCGGGGTCCCCCCCCACAGCCGGGCCCTGGAGGTCCGGGTCCAGGCCGGCGACGACGAGGTGCGAGTGGGGGGGGTGGCGCCGGTGGACGCCGAACCCCGCCTCACCCGCATCGGCGATTTCCACGTGGACGTGGCCCCCCGGCGCACCCTCCTGGTGCTCCACAACCGGGACGTCCCCGGAGTCATCGGCCACGTGGGGACGCTCCTGGGCGACGCCCATGTCAACATCGCCGAGTACCACCAGGCCCGCATGGCCCAGGGGGGCGAGGCGCTGGCGGTGGTGAGCCTCGACGGCCCCCCGCCCCCCGACCTGGCCGAGCAGCTCCTGGGACTCCCCGACGTGGCCCGGGTCACGGTGGTGAGCTTCCATGGCGACGACTGAGGGCGGCCCCCCGGGGCTCTTCGCCCGGGATCCGGAAGTGTGCGCCGCCTACGCCGGCGACGTGTCCGGGCTGACCCGGGTGCCCGAGGCCGTGGCCCGCCCCGGGTCCGCCCACGAGGTGGTGGAGGTGCTCCGGCAGGCCGCGGCGGAGGGGCGCTCCGTCACCGCCGCCGGCGCCCAGACCAGCACGACCGGAGCGTCCATTCCCGGCCCCGGCGGCGTGATTCTCTCCACGGCCCGCCTGGACCGGATTCTCGACGTGGATCCGACCCGCCGCCGCGCGCGGGTGGAGCCGGGGGTGGTGCTGGGCGACCTGAACCGGGCCCTGGCTCCCGAGGGACTCTTCTTCGCCCCCGACCCCACGAGCGAAAACGAGGCCACGGTGGGGGGCTCGGTGGCCTGCAACGCCTCGGGGGCCCGCACCCTGCGCTACGGTCCCACCCGGAACCACGTCCGGGGGCTCACGGTGGCCCTGGCCGACGGGCGGGTGGTGGAGCTCCGCCGCCCCGATCTCGAGAAGAATACCGTGGGACTCCTCCCGGCCCAGGACCCGGTGGACTGGTTCGTGGGGAGCGAGGGGATCCTGGGCATCGTGGTGGAGGCCGAGTTGTCGCTCCTGCCCCTCCCGGATCGGGTGGTGGGTCTGGGCGTGCCCTTTCCCGACGAGGCCCGCGCCCTGGCCTTCGTGGCCGCCGCACGCACCACGCCGGGAGTGGCGCCCCGTTGTCTGGAGTACTTCGACGCCACGGCCTTCGGCTTCGCCCGGGAGGCCCACGGCGGAGGCGCCTGGGCCGACGCCGACGGCACCATGGTCTACCTGGAGGAGGCGGGCCCCGACGACCCGGACTTCGAGGCGTGGCTCGCCCTGGCCGAGGACCACGGCGCCCGGGACGACGCCATCGCCGTCTTCGACGACGAGGCCCAACTGCGGCAGGCCCGGCACATTCGCCACGCCTGCCCCGCCGCCATGCACGAGGCCACCGGGCCGTACCTGGCCGCCGGCGGCCGACGCATCTCCACCGACTGGGCCGTGCCCTTCCCCGACGCGGCGGCGGCCCTGGCCGAGGCCCGCCGGGCCGCCCGGGAGCACGGCGTGGCCGACCCGGTGGTGTACGGCCACCTGGGCAACGGGCATCCCCACCTGAACTGGGTGGCCCGGGACCCCCACGAGGTGGAGCGCATCGAGGCGTGCGTGGAACACGTCCTGACGTCGTCGGTGCTGCCCCGGGGGGGCACCGTGGCGGCGGAGCACGGCGTGGGCAAACTCAAGGCCCGCTGGCTGCCGCTCCAGATGAGCCCCCTCCAGATCGGCCTCATGCGCGCCGTGAAACGGGAGCTGGACCCCCGGGGCCTCCTGGCCCCCGGCAACATCTTCGACGCCTCCGCCTGACCCCGACCCGCCCCGATCCAGCCATGCGCCCACGCCCCTCTCCCGTCTCCATCGCCCTGGGCCTCTCCGCCCTCCTGGCGGCCCCCGCCGCCGCCGCGCCGCAGGAGGCCCCGGCCGACGACGGCATTCCCCTGTACACGGTGGGTCTGGGACCCCTGAGCCGCCCCGTCACCACCCAGGTGCCCGAGGCGCAGGCGTGGTTCGACCAGGGACTCCAGCTCATGTACGCCTTCGCCGTGGGCGACGGTCTCCGCTCGTTCCGGGAGGCGTGGAGCGTCGACCCGGACTGCGCCATGTGCCGGTGGGGGGAAGCGTGGGCGCTGGGTCCGTACCTCAACGGCCCCATGAACGACGCCGACGAACCCCGGGCCCACGAGTCGGCCACCCGGGCCCTGGAGCTGGCCCGGCGTCCCGGCGGCGCCACCCCCGTGGAGCTCGCCCTGATGGAGGCCATGGCGGTGCGCTACGCCCCCCGCCCCGACCCCGACGGGCGGGCCGCTCGGGACTCGGCCTACGCCCGGGCCCTGGCCGACGTCTACGCCCGCTTCCCCCACGACCTCGAGGTGGGCACCCTCTACGGGGAGTCCCTCATGCTGCTGGAGCCCCGTCGGGGCACCTGGCCCCTGGAGAAGCCGTCGGTGCGGCGCATCCATGGGGTGCTTGAGGAGACCCTGGCCCGGGACCTCTCCCACCCCGGCGCCTGCCACCTCTACATCCACGCCACCGAGTCCACGCCCGACGCGGGGAAGGCCGAGCCCTGCGCCGAACTCCTGGGGTCGGCCATTCCCGGGGCCAGCCACATCAACCACATGCCGTCCCACACCTACAACCGCATCGGGCGATGGAGCGACGCGGTGCGGGCCAACCAGCAGGCGTGGCACTCGGATCAGAAGGCCGCCATCGGCGAGGGCTTCGCCATCTACCCGTCCCACAACCTCCACATGCTGCTCTTCGCCGCCTCCATGGACGGCCAGGGAGCCGTGGCTCTGCAGGCCGCCCGGGACTACGCCCGGCTCGTGGAGGGGGGCCAGTTCTACGTGGCCCTGACCCTGCTCCGCTTCGGCCGCTTCGACGAGCTGGTGGAACTGGACGACGCCCCGGACGACCCGGTCTTCCGGGGGCTGTGGACCGCGGCCCGGGGGGTGGGCCACGTCTGGACCGACGCGCCGGACAGCGCCCGGGCCCATCTCGACGCCGTGAAGGCGCTGGTGGCCGAACACGGCGACGAAGCCCAGTTCCGGGGACACACCGCCACCCAGCTCCTGGGGGTGCTCGGGGGACTCCTGGAAGGGGAACTCCTCCGGAGCCAGGGCCGACTCGGCGACGCCCGGTCCGTTCTGGAGGACGCCGTGGCGGTGGAGGACGGGCTCCGCTACGACGAGCCCGAACCCCTGCCCTTCTCGGTGCGCCACTGGCTGGGGGCGCTTCTCCTGGAGATGGACGAGGCCGTGGCGGCCGAGGGCGTCTTCCGGGCGGCGCTGGACGACCACCCCCTCAACGGCTGGAGCCTGTTCGGCCTGGAGCAGGCCCTCCGGGCCCAGGGCCGACACGGCGACGCGGGACTGGTCCGGCGGGAGTTCGACGGCGCCTGGGCTGACGCCGACGTCTGGATCCGGGCCGCCCGCTACTGAGGCGGCCCGTGCGAGGGGTCAGCCGCCGGGACGGACCAGGAGGGCGTCGGCGGCGGCCTTCCGCACGGCGTTGAGCACGGCCCGGGTGTCGGGCCCGGTCTCGTCGCCCCCGGCCGTGTTGAAGGCGGCCAGAACGCCCCGGCCCCCCTCGGGGTCGAGGAGCATGAACGAGAAGAAGCCGCGCTGGCTCCCGGTGTGGCCCACCAGGCCCCGATCGGGATAGAGCCAGAAGGCCCGGCCCATGCCCTCGTGGCCCAGCTCCATCTCGCCCACCGGCACCACCTCGCGCCACATCTCGGCCAGGGTGGCCCGGTCCAGGACCTGCTCCGCCGGCGAGCCCGGCGCCACGTCGCCCGTGAGAAAGGCCACCCAGCGCGCCAGGTCGTCCACGGCGGCGTTGAGCCCGCCGTTGGATACGGTGATGCCCGTGTCGAAATCGCCGTTGGCCACGGGTGAACCACCCTCCACCCGGTAGTTCTCCGAGCGGTGGTCGGCCAGATGCCACGGCGTGGCGTCGAAGTAGGCCGTGGGCATGCCCAGGGGCCGGAAGAGGTTCTTCTCCACGTAGGCCTCGAAGGGATCGCCGGTGAGGCCCTCGATGAGGCGTCCCAGGAAGATGATCCCGGGGTTGGAGTACTGGAACCGGGACCCCGGGGCGAACTCCACCGCGGTGTAGGGCATCATGGCCACCAACTGGGACCACGCCGTGGGCTCCCACGGCTGCCACGCCTCGCCCCCGTCCCACGGCCAGGTGGAACTGCGGAATCCCGCGGCGTGGGAGAGGACGTGGCCCACGGTGACGTCGCGCATGGAGCCGAAGGGGTTGTGGGCCCCGGCGAGCTCCGGCACGTAGTCCACGATGGGATCGTCCAGGGAGACGAGCCCCCGATCCCGGAGCTGCATCACCGCCACCGCGGTGAACGTCTTGGTGATGGACGCCCAGTGGAACAGGGTGGCGTCGTCCACGGGCCGACCGGCGGCGAGATCGGCCATGCCCACCGCCTGCCGGGCCACGATGCGGCCGTCCACCACCAGGGCCAGGGCGCTCCCCACGATGCCCGCCTCCTCCACCCGGGTGCGGTGCTCGGCCGCCACGGCGGCCCAGGCGTCGGCGAGCTCGGGGGGAGGAGACGGCTGAGCGCTCACGGACGGCACGGCGACGAGGACTGCGGCGGCTCCGGCGAGGAGCGCCCGCACCCTACGCCACCTCGATGATCTGGTCGCGACGGGTGCCCACCGACACCCAGCGGATGGGCGTGTCCGTGAGTTCCTGGATCCGGTCGAGGTAGGCCCGGGCGTTGCTCGGCAGGTCGGCCAGGGTGCGGCACCCCGTGATGTCCGACTCCCACCCGGGCATCATCTCGAAGGTGGGCTCCACCCGACCCAGCATGTAGGTGTCGGCGGGGAACTCCCGGGTACAGCCCCCCTCCGGGGTGCAGTACTCGAGGCCGATCCCGATCTCGGGAAGGGTGTCCAGGACGTCGAGCTTGGTGACGGCGAGGGCCGTGAGGCCGTTGACCCGGGCCGCGTAGCGGGCCAGGACGGCGTCGAACCAGCCGCAGCGCCGGGGGCGGCCCGTGGTGGCCCCGAACTCGCCGCCCAGCCGCCGCATCCGCTCGTCCATCTCGGGGTCGAACCCGGTGGGAAGGGGTCCGTTGCCCACCCGGGTGGTGTAGGCCTTCACCACCCCCACCACGTCGGTGATGCGGGTGGGCCCGATCCCGACCCCGATGGCGGCCCCCGCCGCCGTGGTGTTGGACGACGTGACGAAGGGATAGGTGCCGTGATCCAGGTCCAGGGCCGTCCCCTGGGCGCCCTCCAGGAGCACCCGGCGGTCCTGCCCCAGGGCGTGGATGATCTCCAGCCCGGTGTCGGTGGCCAGCGCCCGGAGCCGCTCACCCAGGGCCACGCTGCGCTCCACCGCCTCCAGAAGGGCCGGAAGCTCCGCCGCCTCGCCGGCGGCCTCGAGGCGGGCCCGAGCCCGGGCCACGCCCTCGTCGACCCGTCGGCGAAAGCGGTCAGGCTGGTTGAGTTCGGCGACCCGGATGCCGCGACGGCCCGCCTTGTCTTCGTAGGCGGGCCCGATGCCCCGACCGGTGGTGCCGATCTTCTCCGACGCCCGGTCCTCGCTGACCCGGTCCAGCACCCGGTGATAGGGCAGGAGGAGGTGTGCCCGCTCACTGACCCCGACCCGTCCGGCCACGTCGATGCCCCGGGCCACCAGGGCGTCGAATTCCTCGAAGAACTGTTCCACGTCCAGGACGACGCCGTTGCCCAGGAGGCAGCGGGTCCCGGCGTGGAGGATGCCCGACGGGATCTGGTGGAGAATGAACTCCTCCGAGCCCACGTGGACGGTGTGTCCGGCGTTGGCGCCCCCCTGATAGCGGGCCACCACGTCCACGGACTCCGACAACACGTCGACGATCTTGCCCTTGCCCTCGTCGCCCCACTGACAGCCGACGACGACGGTGCACGCACCCGTTCGAGACATGAGTCCACTCCAAGAAAAAAGAGCCCTCCCCCGGGGGAAGGGCTCTCGCCGAGACAGCTTCCCGGACAAGCTATGAACCCCCCGAAGGGGTGTCAATTCGAGACGAGACCCGCCTCGGAGAGGAGACGCATGACCTCCACCCGCCCCGGCTCGGCCAGGGGACGGAGGGGCGACCGGGGGGCGCCGCCGGCCCGGCCCAGGAGGTCCAGGGCGTGTTTCACGCCGGGCACGCCCATGCCCCCCACGATCCCGGTGTGGAGAGGGGCCACCCGGGACTGGAGCCGAGCGGCTTCTTCGGCGTCGCCCCGGCCCTGGGCGGCGTGGATCTGGGCGCACCACTCGGGCACCAGATTGGCCACGCCCAGGATGCCCCCCACCGCTCCGGCGTCCAGGGCGGACTGGAGGAGGGCGCCGCTCCCCACCAGCACCTGGAAGTCGTCGGTGGTGGCGTCCACGATGTCCCGGATCAGCTCGAGCCGGCCCCGGGAGTCCTTCACGCCCACGATGTTGTCGTGCTCCGACAGCTCGGCCAGGAGTCCCAGGGGAAGATCCAGGGTGCTCATGCGCAGGGGCACCTGGTAGACGATCACGGGCACGGGCGAGGCATCGGCCACGGCGTGGTAGTGATCGCTCAGGGCCTCCCGGGTCATGGCGCCCCGGTAGAAGGCCGGGGGCTGGACCAGCACCGCGTCGGCCCCGGCCTGGGCCGCAGCCCGGGACATGCGCACGGTGGTGCGGGTGGATTCGGCGCCGGTGCCGGCGATGAGCGCGAGATCCGGGGCCACCTCCCGGGCCGCGGCCCAGGAGTTGGAGCGTTCGGCGGCGTCCAGGAGCAGGGCCTCGCCGGTGGAGCCCCCCACCACGAACCCCCGGATGCCCGAGGCGGCCCAGGCGTGGAGATTCGCCTCGAAGGCGTCGAGATCGACCTCGCCCCGGGGGGAGAAGGGCGTGACCGTGGGAATGTGGACGCCCGCGAGGTCGATCGGCATGTCAGCTCCCGAAGATCTGGGTCATTTCGTTGGCCATGTCCTGCCGCGGGCCGCCGTTCTCGGCCGCGGGGTCGCCTGCCCGGGATCCCGTATCGCCGCCCCCGAAGGTGTTCATCTTCAGGTCGAAGTCGGTGGGGTTGTTGGCCGCCGCCTTGGCGACCTTGAAGTCCACCTGGTTCGCCTTCACCAGATCCATGAGGTGCTGGTCGAAGCTCTGCGAACCGTACTGCGCCCGCCCCTCCTCGATGAGGTCGAAGATCTCGTCGAGGCGGCTCTGATCCCGGATGCAGTCGCGAATGGTGCCGGTCACCCGCATGATTTCGCAAGCGGGCACCCGACCCATGCCGTCTTTCGTGGGAATCAGCCGCTGGGAGATGACGGCCTGGAGGGACTCGGCCAGACGAATGCGGATCATCTCCTGCTCGTTGGGATCGAACACCGCGATGAGCCGCGACAGGGTCTGGACCGCGTTTTTCGTGTGCACCGTGGAGATCACCAGGTGACCGGTCTCGGCGGCCTTCAGCGCCGTGTCGATGGTCTCCTTGTCCCGCATCTCCCCGATGAGGATCACGTCGGGATCCTGACGGAGCGACGCCCGGAGTCCCATCATGAAGCTGTCGGTGTCGGTGCCGATGTCCCGCTGGGTGATGGAGCTGCGCTGGTCCCGATGGAGGAACTCCACCGGGTTCTCCAGCGTCACGATGTGCATGGGTTTGGTGGCGTTGATGTGGTTGATCATCGCCGCCATGGTGGAGCTCTTTCCCGAACCCGTGACCCCCGTGACCAGGATCATGCCCCGTTCGTAGTCCGCGATCTCCCGGAGCACGCCGGGGAGCTTCAGGTCTTCGAAGTTGGGGATCTCGATGGGAATCACCCGCATGACGATCATGAAGCTGCTCCGCTGCCGGAGGATGTTCACCCGGAAGCGGCCGAGGCCCGGAAGGCCCCAGGAGCAGTCGTAGTCGAGGATCTGATCGATGCGGGCCCGATCCTCGTCGTGGGGCATCAGCTTCATGGCGAGCTGGCGCACCTGATCGCTGTTGAGCTTCTGCTGCGTGAGGGGCACGAGGGCGCCGTGGATCCGGGCCCGGACCACGTCGCCCGATTTGAAGTGGATGTCGCTGGCGCCGCGCTGGATCGCAGCCTTGAAGATCTCGACCATCGGAAGGCCCGTCGGAGGAGGAAACAGGAGCCTACGTTCCAAGATAGGAACGCACTCCCGGGGCACGCACCCATCCCGTTTCAGCGTCGGCACGTTAGGTTCGGGGCATGAGCTTCTACGTCGTCCTGATCCGCACCCTCTCGATCCTGGCCATCGTGGCGTTGGCGGGTGGCCTCGCCCTCCTGGCGGCCCACCTCACGGCGTCGGGCCGGGCGGCGCTCCGCACCCGCTTTCAGGGCCAGGCCGTGCAACTCCTGGGATGGGCCGGCGGCGTGGCCCTGGTGGCCATGCTGGGCAGCCTCTACCTCTCCGACGGCGTGGGCTTCACCCCCTGTCTGCTCTGCTGGTACCAGCGCATCGCCATGTACCCGTTGGTGGTCATCGCAGGCGTGGCCGCGGTGAGCCGGGACGCCGGCGCGTGGCGCTACGGCCTTCCCCTGGCCGTGGTGGGCTTCGTCGTCGCCGCCTACCACGTCGCCCTCCAGTTCCAGCCCTCCCTGGACATCGTGTCGTGCGACGCCGGAGCGCCGTGCACCGGCCGCTACGTCCTGGTGTTCGGCTTCGTCTCGATTCCGGTCCTGGCGGGCGCCGCCTTCCTCCTCATCATCGGTCTCCTCACCACGGCCCGGACCGTCTCCCGCGCCCCCTGACCCACCCGTTGGTGCTACATCTGTAGGACCTCATTGCGCTTCCGCCGCGATGGAAGCATACTCGCGGGCGGCGGCGACGGGGACGACTACGGACGAGGTGGACGACGTGGACCGGACGAAGCGACGGAGGGGCCGGGGCGCGGTGGGGATGGGTGTGGTGTGGGCCGGTATGGTGATGGGGGCGTGGGGCGCGGCCCCGGCCCGAGCTCAGACCCCGGAGGCCGAACGGCTCCGGGTGTTCCTGGACTGCCCCATGGGCTGCGAGTCCACCTTCGTCCGGGACGAGATCCAGTGGGTCGACTGGGTCCGGGATCGGGCCGACGCCGACGTGCACCTCCTGGTGTCGAGCCAGACCACGGGCTCGGGAGGCCGCCTGTACACGCTGGCGTTCATCGGCCGGAACGCCTACGAGGGCGTGGGAGACGAGATCGACCTCTCCACTTCGGGGGACGCCACCCAGGACGAGCGGCGGGAGGAACTGGTGAGCGCCCTGGGCCTCGGCCTGGGACCGTACCTGGCCCGGGGGCCCGGTCGGCGGCAGGTGCGCCTCCAGCTTCGGGGCGAGGGGCCGGGACGGGGCCCCGGGGGCCCTCCGCCGAGCGCGGGCCCACCGCCCAGTGAAGACCCGTGGGACTACTGGGTCTTCAACCTGGGCGTCAACGGCAGCCTCAACGGCGAGTCCACCCAGACGTCGTCGTCGTACGGTGGCTCGGTGCGGGCCGATCGCATCACCGACGCGTGGAAGATCCGCACCTCCACTTCCTACAGCCGAAGTGAGAGCGAGTTCGAGTTGACCGACACCACGGTGACGTCGGTCATCGAGCGGTGGTCCGTGTCGGGCCTTCTGGCCCGGAGCCTGGGCCCCCACTGGTCGGCGGGTGTGCGGGCGTCCATGGGGCGTTCGACCTTCAACAACGAGGACTTCCGCTGGGACGCGGCCGGGGGCGTGGAATACGACATCTTCCCCTATTCGGAGAGCACGCGGCGCCGGCTGATCCTCCAGTACGTGGTGGGTCTCACCCATTGGGACTACGAAGCCGAGACCATCTACGGCCTGCTGGAGGAGACCCGGCCCAATCACCAGCTCTCCGTGGGCCTCGGCCTGGTTCAGCCGTGGGGCCAGGCCGATGTGAATCTCTCCGGGCTCCAGTACCTCCACGACACGTCGTTCTACAACGTGAGCGTCAGCGGGTCCCTCAACTTCCGGCTGGTCCGGGGGCTGCAACTGCAGATCTTCGGCGGGTATTCCTGGGTCGCCGACCAGCTCTACCTGGAGGCCGGTAGCCTCTCCGACGAGGACATCCTCCTCCAGATCCAGGCCCGGGAGACCAACCGGCAGTACTGGAGCTCCATCGGCCTCTCGTACCGCTTCGGGTCCATCTTCAACAACGTGGTGAACCCCCGGTTCGAGAGCCGGCGGGGGGTGGTGTTCTTCTAGGCGGGCGGATCGGGCTCAACACTTCCGGGCCGCCTCGCGTCCCCCTCGTCATGGCGAGCGCATCCCGCGCGCGCCGGGGCTGCGGCGGGGAGAACCATGGCGGTGGGCGCCGTTGGACGAACCATGCTCGTGGCGGGAGCCATCCTGGCCGCGGTGGTGGGGGCCGGGGCGTTGGGCTGGTTTCCCACCGGCGACCGGCCCCCGGCCCAGGTCCCGGGGCCCGGCGTCGAGCAGGGGCGGATCGGCGGCACCCGGCTGACCCGGCCGTTCATCGAGGATCCGGGCGTGCGGGACGCCGATCCGCGTCTGGCCCGCTTCGGCGCCCGGGTCCGGGCCCTGGTGGACGCAGGCCGCCGGTCCGATCCCACCCTGGGCGTGTCGGTCTACCTGCGGCTCCTGGAGGGCGGCGCATGGACCGGAATCGACGAAGACGCGCCGTACGTCCCGGCCAGCCTCATGAAGGTCGCCGTGCTCTTCCACGCGCTGCACCGGCTCGAGGCCGACCCATCCCTCGCCCAACGCCGGATCGTCTATCCCGGGCCGGGGGCCATGCCCAGCCCCGACAACCTCTCGGGCCTCGCCCCGCCCCGGCACATGATCCCCGGCGAAGGCTACTCGGTGGAGGACCTCCTGGAACGCATGGTGGTCCACTCCGACAACCACGCCAAGGACCTGCTGCTTCGGGGGGTGGACCCGGCGGAGGTCGACACCCTCATGACCCGGGTGGGGGTGCCGGCCCTGGTGGACGACGACGGCCGCTCGGTGATGACGGCTCGCGCCTACGCCGCCCTCTTCCGCCTGCTCTACCACTCGTCGGTGTTCGCGCGCTCCACGTCGGAGTACGCCCTGGAGCTCCTGCGCCGGGCCGACTTTCACGACGGACTTCGGGCCGGCCTCCCGGCCGACGCCGTGGTGGTCTCGAAGTACGGGGTGCACTTCGACGCCCGGGACCTGGAGAGCGGCCGGCAGCTCCACGAATGCGGCATCGTGTACGCGCCCCAGGGCCCCTTCACCCTCTGCGTCATGACCCGGTCGCTGCACCAGTCCCAGGAGGCCCTGGCGGCGACCGTGGCCCGGGAGGCCTGGTTCACCCTCGGGCCCGGGACCTGAGCGGGGCGGCGTCGAGCTACTCCGCCGGGGCGGCCTCGCGCCAGTCCAGGCCCATGCGGGCCCGCACCTCGGCCATGGTGTCCCGGGCGATGGCCCGGGCCCGGCGGGCGCCGTCGTCCAGGATCCGGCGCACCTCCTCGGGGTGGGCCCGATACCAGGCGGCTTTCTCCCGCATGGGGGCGAAGGTCTCCACGATGCTCTCGGCCAAGATCTTCTTGCAGTCCACGCAGCCGATGGTCGCCGCCCGGCACTCGCCGTCGATGCGGGCCACGGTGTCGGGATCGGTGAGGTGCCCGTGGAGGCTGAAGACGTTGCAGACCTCGGGCCGCCCCGGATCGTCCCGGCGCACCCGTTGCGGATCGGTCACGGCCGTCCGAACCCGGGCCCACACCTCGTCGGGCTCGGCCAGGATGCCCACGGTGTTGCCCAGGGACTTGCTCATCTTGGCCTCGCCGTCGAGGCCCAGGATCCGCCCCTCCCGACCGATGAGGGCGTCGGGCTCGGGAAAGACGTCGCCGTATGCGGCGTTCCACTTCCGGGCGATCTCCCGGGTGAGTTCCAGGTGCTGGCGCTGGTCCTCCCCCACCGGCACCGCGTCGGCCCGATAGAGCAGGATGTCGGCGGCCTGGAGGATGGGGTAGTTCAGGATGCCCGCGGGGACCGACTCGAAGTGCTGGGACTTGTCCTTGTACTGGGTCATGCGCTCGAGATCGCCCACCGGGGTGACGGCGTTGAACAGCCACGCCAGCTCGGTGTGCTCGGGCACGTCGGACTGGACGAAGAGGATCGCCTTGTCCGGATCCAGTCCCACGGCGAGGTAACTCACCGCCATGTCGAAGGTGCGCCGGGGAAGCTCCCGGGGGTCGCCCCCCGAGGTGATGGCGTGGTCGTCGACGATGCACCAGATGCAGTCGTGATCGTCCTGGAGGGACACCCACCGTTTCAGGGCCCCCAGGTAGTTGCCCAGGTGGGCCTCGCCCGACGGCTGCATGCCGCTGAAGATCCGCCGACGCTTCGTCGTGTCGCTTCCGCTCATGGCACTGACGTTCCGATCTCTGATGACGTGGGACTCCATGTCTTCCGAAGCAGGGTAAGGTAGCAGAAAGCGGCCCGGAGCGGATGATTCCGCCCCGGGCCGCCGTCCCGCGTCAGGCTCCCACGCTCGGCGTCACTTCACCTCGGCCGGCCGCCCGATGTCGATGCGGCGGCTCTTGGCCTCGGCCACCTTCGGCATGCGCACGTGCAGCACGCCGTGCTCGAACTCGGCCACGATGTTATCGGCCGACACGGTGCGAGGCAGGGTGAACGAGCGCTGGAAACTGCCGTAGGAACGCTCCCAGAGGTGGTACTTCCGGCCCTCATCGCCCTCCGAGCGCACCTGGGACTTCTCGCCCCGGAGCGTCAGGATGTTGTTCTCGACCTCGAGCTCCACGTCGTCGTGGGTCAGTCCCGGAAGCTCGGCCGTGAGCACGAGCTCGTCGGCGGTCTCCTCCACGTTCACCGCGGGCATCCACGCGCCGCTGGTGGACGGGGTCGGGAAGTTGTCGTCGAAGGCCAGAGCCAGCCGGTTCGTGAGGGCGTCGAGATCGCGCCACGGGTTCCGGTTCGTCCATCGGGTGATCGCCATGTCGTCTCCTCCTCTGTCTACAAGGGGGTTCACTCCGGCCGCACGATCCAGGGGGCGGCCGCCGTCCTGAACCCGGTGCAACCCCCATGCCAGTCCAGCCGCCCGCCGAATCTGTCAAACTGAACGTGGGCAACGGGTTGAGACCGGGCGGCGACTGTCGAAGGGACAGGCCCGCCCTCGGGGGGCTGTCAAAGCTGCAGCCCGAGGGTCACTCGGCCCGGAGCGCGTCCACCGGATCGGCCCCGGCGGCCCGGCGAGCCGGGAACCAGGCCGCGGCCAGGCCCACGGCCGCCAGGAGGAGCGCCGCCGCCGCCAGCACCACGGGATCGCCGGGGTGGACGCCGAAGAGGACGGCCGCCAGTCCCTTCCCGGCGGCCCACGCCGCCCCCAGTCCCACCGCCACCCCCAGGGCCACGGTGCGGCCGGCCCGGAGCAACTCGCCCTGGAGCAACCGGCGACGGCCGGCGCCCAGGGCCGCCCGGACGCCGTACTCCCGTCGACGCCGGCTCGCGGCGTACGAGGCCACCCCGTACACGCCCACGGCCCCCAGGACGACGGTGACCACGCTCACCACCAGGGCCAGGAGGGCCAGGAGACGAGCGGGACGGGTGGTGTCGTCGATGACGGCGGTCATGGGTCGGAGATCGTTCACCGGCACCCCCGGCGCCACCGACCACACCGCCGCCTTCAGGTCTGCGGCATCGACGCCGGGGCGGGTGCGCACCACGGCCTGCATGGTCCGCCAGGGCCAGTCCCGCACCGGGATGTAGGCCGCCGGGTCTTCGGCCGCCCGACCCAGGCCGAGTTCCCGCACGTCGTCCACCACCCCCACGACCTCCATCCACACCACCCCGCCCCGACCGAGGAAGCGCTGCCCCACCGCCGAACCGTCGGGCCAGAACCGCTCGGCGGCGGCCCGGTTCACCACGCCCTGCAGCACACCCTCGGCCCGGTCTTCCTCGGGACCCGGCAGGCGCCCTTCCTCCAGCCGCACTCCCAGGGCCTCCAGGTATCCGGCGGTGACCAGGCGGTGGGTGACCTCGGGGAGTTCCCCCGACTCCGGGGGCTCGAACCCCTCGGGGAAGACGGTGATGCGGCTCGTGCCCCTCCCCATGGGCAGCCGGTTCACGAGCCCCGCCGAGACCACCCCGGGAGCGCCCTGGAGGGCGTCTCTCACCTCGACCTGGAAGCGGAGGACGTCGTCGGCCTCGGGGTGGGTGCTGGGAGGCACCGTCATGCGGAAGGTGACGAGCCCCGACGGATCGAAGCCCGGATCCACGTCGGCCAGGGCCAGGAGCGAGCGTCCCAGGAGTCCCGCCGACGTCACCCCCACCAGGGCCAGGGCGAGCTGGGCGGCGGCCAGGGCGCCCTGGACCCGATGCAGGCGACCGTCGCCCACGGCGCCCCGGGCCGAGGTGAGGCGCCGGGCCGGATCCCGCCCCGCCACGCCCAGAGCGGGAATCGCGCCGGCCAGCAGCGCCGCCAGCGCCGTGGCGCCCAGGGCCACGGCCAGGACCCGGGGGCTCGGGGGTCCAACGTCGAGTCCCTGGAACGCCAGGGTCGACGTGATGAGGCGGATGCCCAGGAGGGCGAGGGTCGAGCCCAGGAGTCCCCCTCCCGCGCCCAGGAGCACGGCCTCCAGGACCACCCCCCGGGCGGCCCGGACCCGTCCCGACCCCAGGGCCGCCCGAATGGAGAGCTCGCCGCCCCGGCCCGAGGTCCGGGCCAGGACCAGGTTGGCCACGTTTGCACACGCCACCAGCAGCACCAGCGCCGCGGCGCCCAGGGCGATCCAGAGGGGCGTGCGACGCTCCCGGCCGATCTCGTCCCGGAGTCGCCGCACCCCGGCGGTGGCCACCTCGTCGTCGGAGAAGAGGCCGGGCTGCTCGGCCCGCAGCGCCTCGGCCCACGCTTCCACCTGGGCGTCGACGGCGGGAAGGGACGCCCCCTCCGCCATGCGCCCCAGGCCCGTGAGGAAGAACGACGAGTCCCACCCCTCCTGGCCGGGATCCAGCACCACCGGAATCCACGCCTCCGCGCCCCGGGCCACCGGCGAGGTGAAGCCCGGCGCCAGCACCCCCACCACCCTCCGCCGGGAGGCATCCTCCCCCCCGAGGGAGACGACCCGGCCCAGGACCTGGGGATCGCCACCGAAACGGCTGGACCACAACGCGTACGACAGGACCGTCACCGGCTCGGCCCCGGGGGCCTCGTCATCGGGGGTGAAGAGCCGTCCTTCGGCGGGTTGGGCCCCCAGCATGTCGAGATAGCCCACCGTGGCCTGCCCCCCGACGATCTCGATGGGCTCCCCCCCCTCGTCCAGAACCAGGACTTCGCTGGTGGCCCCGGCCACGATGGCGAGGCCGTCGAGCTCCTCCCGACCCGACATCACCATGGCCCGGTTCCAGTTGTTGCCCGGCCACACCGCCACCAGGCGGTCGGGCTCGGGGTACGGCAGCGTGCGGAGCAGGAAGGCGTCCACGAGGGAGAAGACCAGGGCCAGCGCCCCGATCCCCAATCCGAGGGTGACCACCACCGAACCCGTGAAGCCCGGGCTCCGTCGCAGCGTGCGCAGCGCCACCCGAAGGTCCATGCCGAGTCCCTGCATCATCGTCCCTCCCCCCCGTCCGTGGATCGTTCGTTGCGTAGCGGCTCGCCGCCACTCGTCCAGCCCCGTGCCCAGGGCGTCCAGCACCAGCCTCCATGCCACCGCCAGCCGCCTCCCGGAGCGGCGCGCCTCGTCCCACTGGAGCCGGGCCTCGAGTTCCATGGGCCCGCCCCATTCCCGCCGGAAGGTGGGCGGCAGCACCAGGCGGAGAACGCCGCGGTAGATCCGGGTGAACACGAGCTCAGGCCCGCCCCGGCGCCTTGGCCTCGGCGATGGCCAGGAGTTCCCGCATGCGGTCGGTTTCGGCGGCCGCCGCGCCCCGCCCCTCGGGCGTGAGGGCGTAGTAGCGCCGACGGTCGTCCCGGGGCGCCCCCGCGGGATCGGCGACCTCTTGGAGCCAACCCCGAGCCACCAGGCGCTTGATGGCGCCGTAGAGCGTGCCGGGCCCCATGTCGACCCGACCGCCGGTACGATCCCGGACGTCGACCTTGATGCCGTGGCCGTGCTTCGGTCCGTCCAGCAGGGCCAGCAGGATCCGGAACTCGGCAGGAGGCAGGACGTCGTCGGCCATGGGACTCCCGGAGGAGGGGGTGAACAATATCGTCGCTCGATACTACGTCGCTCGATATTCACACCGGGGGACGGGCGGGTCAAGGGACGGGAGGGGAACCTCGGAACCCCGGCCGGGGCGCGTCGTTATATTCTCCACCGGCCGTTCCCCGACCTCAGCCCCACCCCACCGTGACGCCCTCCCCCCCTTCCCCGCCCCTTCCCCCATCCCTCGCCGGCGGCGCCGGGCCCGTGCCCGTGGCCGTCCTGGGCGCCACCGGGACCGTGGGCGCTCGGCTGGTGCAGCGCCTCCGGGGGCACCCGTGGTTCGCCCTGGCCGAGGTGGCGGCGTCGGACCGGTCGGCGGGCGAGCGTCTGGGCGACCGGGTGGCTCCGGACGTGCACCTGCACCCCGACGACGCGGCCCGGAAGCTGGGGACGCTGGACGGCCCCCTGGCCTCGCACCTGGTGCTGTCGGCCCTCCCCGCCGACGCGGCTCGGACCATCGAGCCGGAGCTGGCCGCCCGGGGCCATCTGGTGGTGAGCAACGCCTCGGCGTTCCGGGCCGACCCCGGCGTGCCCCTGGTGGTGCCCGAGGTGAACCCGGATCACCTGACCCTGCTGGACGCCCCGGGCGATCGCTGGCCCTCGGGCGGGGGCATCGTCACCAATCCCAACTGCGCCGTGGCCGGACTGGTGACGGCCCTGGCCCCCCTCCACGCCCGCTTCGGGGTGGGGCGGGTAGTGGTGACCACGTTTCAGGCCATCTCCGGCGCCGGGCGCCCGGGGCCGGCCGCCGCCGACCTGGTGGACAACGTGGTGCCGTGGATCGGCGGCGAAGAAGAGAAGATCGCCGCCGAGCCGCGCCGGATCCTGGGCCGCCTGATGGACGGCGCCGTGACGCCGGCCGAGGTGACGGTGAGCGCCACGGCCACCCGGGTTCCCGTGCTCCACGGCCACCTGGAATCGGTGTCGGTGGAGCTCCTCACCCCCGCCACTCCGAAGCAGGCCCGGGCGGCGTGGGCCGAGTTCCGGGGACCGGAAGGCACCGCCGATCTGCCCACGGCGCCGGCGATCCCCGTGGAGGTGGCCACGGAGGTGGACCGTCCCCAGCCGCGCCTGGACCGGGGGCGGGGCGACGGCATGACCGTGGTGGTGGGACGGGTGCGCCCCTGTCCGGTGTTCACCCTCCGCTTCCTGGTGTTGTCCCACAACCTGGAACGGGGCGCCGCCGGGGCGGCCCTGGTCAACGCCGAACTGGCGGCGGCCCGGGGCCGGGTCCGTCGAGGACTGTCGTGACGGGCCGCACCGACCCGGCGGGCCCGGTGGTCTACAAGTTCGGGGGCTCGTCGGTGGGCGATGCGGCCCGGATCGGCCACGTGGCCGACCTGGTGGCGGCAGCCGATCCGCCTCCTGTGGTGGTGGTGTCGGCGGTGGCCGGCGTCACGGACCGCCTCTCGGCCCTGGTGCGGCGCCGGGGCGCGGGCCACGACGTGTCCGACGATCTCCGGGCCGTGGCCCTCCGGCACCGGGCGTTGGCGGAGGCCCTCCTGGCCGACGCGCCCCCCGTGCTTCAGCGGGTCGCGGCGGAAATCGAGGGGGTGGTGGACGACCTCCTGGACGAGACCCGGGCCCCCACCCCCGGCTCGGCGGAAGACGGCGACCGGCTCCGGGCCCTGGGCGAGGACCTGTCCACCCGTCTCCTGGCGGGAGCCCTGGAGGCCCGGCGACACCCGGTGCGCCGGGTCGACGCCCGGGACGTGATCCCCACCGACGCCCGCTTCGGCGCCGCCGAGCCCCGGGAGGGCGACCTGGCACGGGCGGCCCGGCAGCGGATCCTCCCGGCCCTGGCGGCGGGCGAGGTGGTGGTGGTCCAGGGCTTCGTGGGCCGGGCCCCCGACGGTCGCACCACCACCCTGGGGCGGGGCGGATCGGACTGGACCGCCAGCCTCCTGGGCGCCGCCCTGGAGGCCCGGGAAGTCCACATCTGGACCGACGTCGACGGGATTCTCTCGGGCGACCCCCGGGCCGTGACGGCCCCGCGGGGGCTCGACCGCATCGGCTACGAGGAGGCGGTGGAGTTGGCGTACTTCGGCGCCAAGGTGCTCCACCCCGGCGCCGCCAAACACGCCGTGTCCCGGGGGCTGGCGGTGCGGATCCGGAGCACGTTCGCCCCTCATCGTCCCGGCACCCTGATCCTCCGGGAGCGGTGGGAGCCGGCGGGAGTGGCGGCCGTGGCCTTCAAGCCCGGGGTGGTCCTGATCCAGGTGCGTTCCCACCCCAGCGCCATGCCCTACGGGTTCCTGGCCCGGGTGTTCGAGGTCCTCACCCGGCACAAGCTCCCGGTGGACCTGGTGGCCACCTCCCACACCAGCACGGCCTTCACCCTGGACGGCGGCGCCGACCTGGAGCGGGCCGCCGGAGAGCTCCGGGTCTTCGCCGACGTCACGGTCCGGCCCGACCTGGCCACGGTGAGCGTGGTGGGGCACGGCCTCCTGGACGAGCCGGGCATCGTGGGACGGGTGTTCGGCGTGGTGGGCTCCACCCCGGTGCACCTGGTGTCCCAGGCCTCGGACGTGAGCCTGTCGTTCGTGGTGGGCGAACCCCACGCCCCGGGCCTGGTGGAGCGACTTCACGCCGAGCTGGTGGAAGCCCGGCCCGTGGGTTCGGAGGTCGCTCCGTGAAGATCGCCCTGGTGGGATACGGGCGCATGGGTCGGGCCGCCGAGGCGGCGGCCCTGGAACGGGGCCACGAGGTGGTGGCCCGACTCGGCCGGGGCGACGCCCTCACGGCCGATGCCCTCGGGGGCGCCGAGGTCGCCGTGGAGTTCAGCCTCCCCGACGCCGCGCCGGACAACCTGGTGCGTCTGGCCGAGGCGGGAGTGGACGTGGCCTGCGGCACCACGGGCTGGAGCGGCGACGCCCCCCGGGTGCGGGCGGCGGTGGAGGCGGCGGGAACGGGCCTCCTGGTGGCGCCCAACTTCTCTCTGGGGGTGGCGCTCTTCGGCCACCTCGTCCGGGAGGCCGCCCGTCTGGCCGCGGGCCTCCCCCAGTACGACGTCCACCTCCACGAAGCCCACCACCGGCACAAGGCCGACCACCCGTCGGGCACCGCCCGCATGCTGGCCGACGCCGTGGTGGCGGCCCTGGGCCGGAAGTCCCGGTGGGTGGACACGCCCCCCGACGGTCCGCCGGCTGCCGACGTGCTCTACGTCTCGGTGGCCCGGGCCGGGGAGATCGCCGGCACCCACGCGGTCATGTTCGAGGGCCCCCACGACCGCATCGAACTGCGCCACGAAGCCCGGGACCGGGGCGCCTTCGCCCGGGGCGCCGTGGAGGGCGCCGAATGGGTCCGGGGCCGCCCCGGCCTCCACACCCTGGAGGACTGGCTCCGGGACCGCCTTCCCTCTCCCACCCCCTGATCGACGCCATGGACGAGACCGCTCCTCCCGACGCCCCCCGGACCTGGGACGGCTCCGCCTTCCGAGGCGTGGCCCCGGCCCTGGTCACCCCCATGCAGCCCGACGGGTCGGTGGACTACTTCGCCCTGGCCGACCACGTGGAGTGGGTGCTCCAGGCCGGGGTCCACGCCCTGGTGCCCTGCGGCACCACGGGAGAAAGTGCCACCCTCTCCCCCGCCGAACAGGCCGAGATCGTGGGTCGGGTGGTGGAGATCGCCGCCGGGCGCGCCCCGGTCCTGGCCGGCGCCGGCGGCAACGACACCGGCCGGGTCGTGGAACTGGCCGCCGCCGCCGCCGAAGCCGGAGCCCACGGCATCCTCTCGGTGACCCCCTACTACAACAAGCCGGCGCTGGACGGGCTGGTGGCCCACTACCGGGCCGTGGGCGAGGCCGCCGATCTCCCGGTGATCGTCTACAACGTGCCGGGGCGCACGGGTCTGAACCTCACCGCCGACGACACCCTCCACATCGCCCGGGAGGTGCCCCAGGTGGTGGGCATCAAGGAGGCGTCCGGAAACCTGCCCCAGATCACCACCCTCCTGGCGCGCCGCCCCGACGACTTCGTGGTGCTCTCGGGCGACGACGAGTCGACCCTTCCCCTCCTGGCCCTGGGGGGCGACGGGGTGGTGTCGGTGGTGGCCAACGAAGCGCCGGGGCCCATGGTGCGGATGGTCGAAGCAGTTCGGGACGGCGACCTGGGCGAGGCCCGGGCGATCCACCAACGGCTGCTGCGCCTCATGCGGGCCAACTTCGTCACCGCCAACCCGGTGCCGGTGAAGACCGCCCTGGAACTCATGGGCAAGGCCCCGGCCCACTTCCGCCTGCCCCTCCTCCGCCTGCCCCCCCGGGATCCGGCCCGCGCCGCGCTGCGGGAGGCCCTGGAGGAGGTGGGACTCGTCGAACCTTTCGTCCCCCCCACGGCATGAACCTCCGATCCGAGATCGAGTCCCTCGCCGCCGCCGGTGCCGACGTGGACCGGGACCGGGCCCGTCCCGTGGTGGCCCGCCTCCTGGACGCCCTCACCCGGGGCGAAGTCCGGTCCGCCGAGCGGACCGGCGACGGATGGGCCGCGGTCCCGTGGGTGAAGCAGGGCATCCTCCTGGCCTTCCGGGTCGGGCGCACCCGGGAATTCACCCCCCACGCTCCGGCTCCGAACCCGGCCTTCCAGGGGTCGACCTTCCACTGGTCGGACCGGGACACCCTCCCCCTCCGCCCCACCGACGGACCGGCCGAGGAGGTGCGCATCGTGCCCGGGGGCAGCTCGGTGCGCCACGGCGCTCATCTGGCCCGGGGCGTGGTCATCATGCCCCCGGCGTACGTCAACGTGGGGGCGTGGGTCGGAGAGGGCGCCATGATCGATTCCCACGCCCTGGTGGGGTCGTGCGCCCAGGTGGGCCGGCGGGTGCATCTCTCCGCCGGCGCCCAGCTCGGGGGCGTGCTGGAGCCCGTGGGACTCCGCCCCGTCATCATCGACGACGAGGCCATGGTGGGCGCCAACTGCGGCGTGTTCGAGGGCACCCTCGTGGGACGCCGGGCCGTTCTGGCCGCAGGCGTCCAGCTCACGGCCTCCACCGTGGTGTACGATCTGGTGCGGGAGACCACGATCCGGGCCTCGAAAGACGCGCCCCTGACCATTCCCGACGGAGCCGTGGTGGTGCCCGGGTCCCGCCCGGCCTCGGGCCCGTGGGCCGCGGAGCGGGGCGTCCAGCTCTACACGCCCGTCATCGTGAAATACCGGGACGACAAGACCGACGCCGCCACCGCCCTGGAAGACGCCCTGCGCTGAGCGGAGCGACCCGCGCCCTAACGCCGGCTACCGCCCGCCCACGAAGGGAGCCAGGGGTTCGGAGAGCACGGCGGCGATGGTGGCGATGCCGTCGAGGAACGACCCCACCCGGATGTTTTCGTTGGGGGAGTGCTGGTTGTTGTCGGGGTTCACCGTGGGCACGCCCACCGCCGGTACGTCCAGCGTCGTGACGAAGGGCGAGATGGGGATCGAGCCCCCCGAGGTGCGGATCTTCACCGGTTCGGAACCGTGGAGGCGTCGGAGCGCCCCGTCGAGCCACCGTCCCGGAAGGGACTCGAAGTCGGTGCGGAAGGCGGCGTACGACACCGATCCGTCGAACCGGGCGATGCGGTCGTGGCGGGCCCGTTCCTCGTCGGTGGGGTCGCGCCCCGTGACCACGTGGTATCCCTGCCCCTCCACGTGGTCGCGGATGGACGCCAGGAGTCGATCGCCGGCGGTCTCCCGCACCAGCCGCACGTCGATTTCGGCCACCGCCGTGGCGGGGACGATGGTGCGCACCTGGTCGCCCACCCACGCCGACGACAGGCCCCGGACGTTGAGGGAGGGGTACTGGACGGCCTCCTGGAGACTGCCGCCCACGCGGTCGGGCGCGGCGATGCCCAGGGACCGGCGGATCTCGGCTTCGTCGTCGGGCACGGCCTCCAGAATCCGCCGGGCCTCGTCGTCCAGGGCCACGCCGTCGTAGAAGCCCGCCACCGTGACCCGGCCGTCGTCGTCCTTCATGGACGCCAGGAGCCGGGCCAGGCGCTGGGCCGGGTTGGGGGCGTAGTTGCCGTAGTGGCCGCTGTGCTGGGGCACCCGGGGACCGTACACCGTGAGGGTGGCGGTGGCGATGCCCCGGGCCCCGAACTTCAGGGAGGGGCGGCCCGAGTAGTGGGGCGGCCCGTCGAAGATGACCAGGAGATCGGCCGCCAGGACGTCCCGGTGGGCCTCCACCGCCGCCGGCAGCCGGGGCGAGCCCAGTTCCTCCTCGAAGTCCACCACCACCTTGAGATCGAAGTCCGGCTCCACGCCGGCCCGGTCCAGGAGGTCCAGCGCCGTGAGGAACTGGACGTTGGGCCCCTTGGAGTCGGACGCCGACCGGGCGAAGATGCGCCAGTCCGGGTCCCGGTCGCCGTGGAGGCGGTCCCAGGGAAGGTCCTGCCACCCGCCCTGGCCGTCGGAGGCCCGAAGCACGGCCCGGTACGGATCGTCCTGGGTCCACGCCGAAGGGTCCACCGGTTGGCCGTCGGCCTGGAGGTAGACCAGCAC
>JAUIEJ010000019.1 GCA_030428885.1 Gemmatimonadota bacterium
TCCGTGATCGCAGCCGTCAGCGTCGTCTTCCCGTGGTCCACGTGTCCAATCGTGCCCACGTTCACGTGCGGCTTCGTCCGCTCAAACTTCGCCTTGCCCATCGTGCTTCCTCGCGGTGGTCGGTATGCGTTGGTGGATCGCTGCGTCAGTCGGACTTGCCGGCCGAGGCCATGATCTCGTCGGCCTTCGACTTCGGCACTTCCTCGTAGTGCGCGAACTGCATCGTGTAGACCGCCCGCCCCTGACTCATGGAGCGGAGGGTCGTGGAGTACCCGAACATCTCACCCAGGGGGACGCTGGCCCCGATGACCCGGGCCCCGGCGCGCTCGGTCATGCCTCCGACCCTTCCGCGGCGGGACGAGAGATCACCGATGATGTCTCCCATGTAATCGGCCGGCGTCACGACCTCGACGTCCATGATGGGTTCGAGGAGCACCGGCTTGGCCCGGCGCACGCCCTCCTTGAGGGCCATGGAGCCGGCGATCTTGAACGCCATTTCGTTGGAGTCGACGTCGTGGTACGAGCCGTCGATGAGCTCGACCTTGATGTCGATCAGGGGGAAGCCGGCCAGGATCCCGTTGTCCAGGGAATCCCGCATGCCCGCCTCCACCGCCGGGATGTACTCCCGGGGAATCACGCCGCCCACGATCTTGTCTTCGAACACGAACCCGCCACCCGTCTCGGCCGGCTCGATGTTGATGACCACGTGGCCGTACTGCCCGCGCCCACCGGTCTGGCGGACGAACTTGCCCTCGACCTTCTGGGCGGCCTGCCGGATCGTCTCCCGGTACGCCACCTGGGGACGGCCGATGTTGGCCTCCACGCCGAACTCCCGACGGAGGCGGTCGACGATGATCTCCAGGTGGAGCTCACCCATGCCCGAGATGATGGTCTGACCCGTCTCGGTGTCGGTGTGGACCTTGAAGGTCGGATCCTCGTCGGCCAGCTTGCCCAGGCCCGTGGACAGCTTGTCCTGGTCGGCCTTGGTCTTGGGCTCGATGGCCACGGCGATGACCGGCTCCGGGAACTTCATGGCCTCGAGGATGATCGGGTGATCGGCGTCGCAGAGCGTGTCGCCCGTCTTGACGTCCTTCAGCCCGATGGCGGCGGCGATGTCGCCGGCGTACACCTCTTCCCGCTCCTCCCGCTTGTTGGCGTGCATCTGGAGGATCCGGCCCACCCGCTCCCGCTTGTCCTTCGTGGCGTTGTGCACGTAGGAGCCGGCCGGGAGCGATCCCGAGTAGACCCGGAAGAACGTGAGCTTACCCACGTACGGGTCGGTCATGATCTTGAACGCCAGAGCGCTGAACGGCGCCGCGTCGTCGGCCTCCCGGCTCTCGTGGGTCTCGTCGTGGTGCGGCAGGTGGCCCTGGATCGCCGGAATGTCGAGGGGCGACGGCAGGTAGTCGATAACCGCGTCGAGGAGCGGCTGAACACCCTTGTTCTTGAAGGCGGAGCCGCAGAACACGGGGAACAGGTGCCCTTCGATGGTGGCGCTGCGAATGGCCTGCCGGAGCTCGTCGGTGGTGATCTCACCGCCCTCGAGGTACTTCTCCAGCAGCTCCTCGTCGTGCTCCACCGCGGCCTCGATGAGCTGATGCCGCAGCTCGGACACCTTGTCCTTGAGGTCCGAGGGGATCTCCTGCTGGGAGAACTTCGAGCCGAGCTCGTCCTCGTAATGGACCGCGGTCTCGCTCACGATGTCGATGATGCCCGTGAACATCTCGCCCTCGCCCATGGGGAACTGGACGGGGTGGGCGTTGGCACCGAGACGGTCGCGCATCATCCCCACGACGTTCTCGAAGTCGGCGCCGACGCGGTCCATCTTGTTCACGAAGGCGATGCGGGGCACGCCGTACCGATCGGCCTGCCGCCACACGGTCTCGGACTGGGGCTCCACACCGCCCACGGCGCAGAAGACCGCCACCGCACCGTCGAGAACCCGCAGGGAGCGCTCCACCTCGGCGGTGAAGTCCACGTGCCCGGGGGTGTCGATGATGTTGATCCGGTAGTCGATCTCGTTGCGGATCCAGTGCGCCGTGGTGGCGGCGGAGGTGATGGTGATCCCCCGCTCCTGCTCCTGCTCCATCCAGTCCATGGTCGCCGCACCGTCGTGGACCTCACCGATCCGGTGCGTGCGTCCCGTGTAGAACAGGATCCGCTCCGTCGTCGTGGTCTTTCCGGCATCGATGTGCGCCATGATGCCGATGTTGCGCAGGTGCTTGAGCGGAGTCTGTCTAGGCATCTATCTGGTCCTCGAACGTTTCGTCATCACAAACGAGAAGCGCGGATCGCTGGTCGGCCCACCTCCGGCAGGCCGCGCGCAATCCGCGCTTCCTGGCGACCGGAGAGGGCCCGCGGGCCATCGCGTGTCCCCACAAGGCCGGGCGAACCGCCGCCCGGCGCTGTCGAGTCCTGCTTACATCACCACCGGTAGTGGGCGAAGGCCTTGTTGGCCTCGGCCATGCGGTGGGTATCGTCCTTCTTCTTCACCGTGGCTCCCTCACCCCGGGCGGCGGAGAGGATCTCTCCCGCCAACCGCTCGGCCATGGTCCGCTCGGAGCGAGCGCGGGCGTACTGGATCATCCACTTGATGGCCAGCGCCTGGCGCCGCTCGGGGCGCACCTCGATGGGGACCTGGTAGGTCGCTCCACCCACCCGCCGGCTCTTCACCTCCAGGGCCGGCTTGGCGTTGTTGAGGGCCTGCTGGAAGACGTTCAGGGCCGACTGGCCGGCCTTGTCCTCCACGACCTCCATGGACTGATAGAAGATCGCCTCGGCGGTGGACTTCTTTCCGTCGAGCATCAGTCCGTTGATGAACTTCGTCACCACCTCCGACCCGAACTTCGGATCGACGGCGACCTCTCGCTTCTCAGCCCTGGAACGGCGGCTCATTCGTGTCTTTCCGTTACTTGGGGCGCTTGGCGCCGTACTTCGAACGGCCCTGACGACGGTCGTTCACGCCCGACGCGTCGAGGGTGCCCCGGACGATGTGATACCGCACGCCGGGAAGGTCCTTCACGCGGCCACCCCGGATGAGCACGATGCTGTGCTCCTGCAGGTTGTGACCCTCGCCCCCGATGTACGACGTCACCTCGTACCCGTTCGTCAGACGCACGCGGGCGACCTTCCGAAGCGCCGAGTTCGGCTTCTTCGGCGTGGTCGTGTACACCCGGGTGCAGACCCCCCGCTTCTGGGGGTTCTTCTGGAGGGCCGGGGACTTGTTCTTCTTCTGAACAGCCTTGCGGCCCTTCCGGACGAGCTGGTTGATGGTCGGCATGCTGACTATCGCTGGGAGACGTCGGACCGCGCGTACCTCGACGGCCGTTCGGACAGAGCTTGGTAACTTATTCCAGGAAGGCGGAGGTGTCAACGGCTGAGGGCCGCCCCGCCGAAGCGGAACGGCCCTCGTCCTACCCCGCCCCTCAGGGGGGTGGGATCAGTCCACGCCGATCTCGGAACCGAGGCCTTCCAGGAGGTCGGCTCCGGGCTCGGAGAGGGGCAGGATCTCCTCGTCGTAGTACGACTGCTCGACCATGAACTCCACGTCGGAGTACCGGTGGATGCCGGTTCCCGCCGGGATCAGGTGCCCGATGATGATGTTCTCCTTCAGGCCCTTCAGGTCGTCCCGAGCGCCTCGGACGGCCGCATCGGTGAGCACTCGGGTCGTCTCCTGGAACGACGCCGCCGAGATGAACGACTCGGTGGTCAGGGACGCCTTGGTGATGCCCAGCAGCAGGGGCTCGCTCCGGGCCGGCTTCTTGTCGTCGGACATGGCCGCCCGGTTGACCTCCCGGAACTCGGTCCGGTCGGCGTTCTCCCCCTCCAGCAGGTCGGTGTCTCCGGGATCGGTGATCCGGACCTTCTGGAGCATCTGGCGCACGATGACGCCGATGTGCTTGTCGTTGATCTTCACGCCCTGGAGGCGGTAGACCTCCTGGATCTCGTTCAGGAGGTACTCCTGGACCGCCCGGGGTCCCTTGATCCGAAGGATGTCGTGGGGGTTGATGGGCCCCTCGCTCAGACGATCCCCGGCGCGCACCTGGTCGCCCTCGTGGACCCGCATGTGCTTACCCACGGGCACGTCGTACGTCCGGGCGGGCCCGGACTCGGGGGTGACCACCACCTCGCGCTTGCCGCGCTTGATGTCGCCGAACGAGACGCGTCCGTCGATCTCGGTGATGACCGCCGGATCCTTGGGGCGCCGGGCCTCGAAGAGCTCGGCCACCCGGGGCAGACCCCCGGTGATGTCCCGGGTCTTGTAGACCTCCCGGCTGATCTTGGCCAGGGTGTCGCCCGGGACCACCTCGGCGCCGTCGGCCACGGTGAGCTGGGCGCCCACCGGCACGATGAACTCGCGCTGCTTCTCGCCCTTCTTGCCCTTCTCCACGATCTGGATCGTGGGATGCAGGCGCTTGTCCCGGTCCTCGATGATGGTCATCTGGCGACGACCCGTGGACTCGTCCAGCTCCTCCCGCATGGTCTGCTCTTCCACGATGTCGTGGAAGCGGATGACCCCGGGGAAGTCGGCCACGATGGGCTCGGAGTACGGGTCCCAACTGAAGAGCAGTTCCCCGGCCTCGATCACCTGGCCCTCCTCCACCGACAGCGTCGCGCCGTAGGGCACGGAGAGGCGGGAGCGGACCTGGCCTTCCTTGGTCTTCAGGACGATCTGCCCTTCCCGCGACGTCACGATGCGGGTCTCGTCGGGCGTGTCCACCGTGGTGACACGGTCGAGGCTGATGACCCCGTCGATCTTGGACTTCCGCTGGGTCTGGGCCGCGATGCGCGACGCCGTACCGCCGATGTGGAACGTCCGGAGGGTGAGCTGGGTCCCGGGCTCCCCGATGGACTGGGCGGCCAGGATGCCCACGGCCTCGCCGATGTCCACCATCTTCATGGTGGCCAGGTTGCGGCCGTAGCACATGCGGCAGATGCCCCGCTTGGCCTCACAGGTGAGGACCGAGCGGATCTTCACAGACTGGATCCCCGCGTCCTCGATGGCGTCGGCCATCTCCTCCACGATGAGATCGCCGGCGCCCACCAGGTGCTCGCCGTCGATGGGATCGTAGACGTCCTCCAGGGCCACGTTGCCCACGATGCGGTCCTTGAGGGGCTCGATGATGTCCTCGCCCTCCTTCAGGGCCGTCATCTCCAGGCCGAGGATCGTGCCGCAGTCCTCCACGGTCACCACCACGTCCTGGGCCACGTCGACCAGACGCCGCGTCAGGTACCCGGCGTCGGCCGTCTTCAGGGCCGTGTCGGCCAGACCCTTCCGAGCGCCGTGGGTGGAGATGAAGTACTCCACCACCGTGAGGCCCTCCCGGAAGTTCGACTTGATGGGGCTCTCGATGATCTCGCCGATGCCTCCCGTGAGCTTCTTCTGGGGCTTGGCCATGAGGCCCCGCATCCCGGCCAACTGACGCATCTGGTCCCGGTTACCCCGGGCGCCGGACGTCATCATCATGAAGACCGGGTTGTAGCCCTCCTTGGAGCGCTCCAGGTGCCGCACCATGGCGTCGGCCACGTCGTTGTTCGCGTGGGTCCAGGTGTCGATGACCTTGTTGTAGCGCTCGCCGTTGGAGATGTACCCGCTGGCGTACGCCCGCGTGAAGCGCGACACCTGCTCGTCGGCATCCCGGAGGATCTCCAGCTTCTCCGACGGCACCTCCAGGTCTTCGATGCCCACCGAGATTCCACCCATGGTGGAGTACCGGAAGCCGAAGTCCTTGAGGTTGTCCAGGAAGCGCGTCGTGGCCGACAGGCCCACCTCGGTGAAGCAGTCGAAGACCAGATCCCCGAGCTCCTTCTTGCCGAAGGTGTAGTTCAGGAAGCCCATCTCGTCGGGAATGATGCTGTTGAACAGCACCCGGCCCGCCGTGGTGCGGAGCCAGCGACCCGTGACCTCGCCCTCGTCGGTGACGCGGGGCCACCAGTACCAGACCAGGGTGTGGAACTCCACCCGGCCCGTGCCCAGGGCCATCTCGACCTCGCCGTAGGAGCCGTAGCGCACGGCGCCCTCGTACATGGCGTCGAGCTTGGCTTCGGCTTCCTGCCGCGCGCTCTTCGACATCTTGGGGTTCTTGAGCGCCGCCTCCAGGTCCTTCATGGCCAGAGGCGGGTTCGTCAGGTAGTACGACCCGATGACCATGTCCTGGGTCGGCGCCGCCACCGGCCGCCCGTTGGAGGGCAGCAGGATGTTGTTGGACGACAGCATGAGGACCCGGGCCTCGAGCTGGGCCTCGAACGACAGGGGCACGTGGACCGCCATCTGGTCGCCGTCGAAGTCGGCGTTGAACGCCGAGCAGACCAGGGGGTGGATCCGGATGGCCTTTCCTTCGACCAGCACCGGCTCGAACGCCTGGATGCCCAGGCGATGGAGGGTGGGCGCCCGGTTCAGGAGCACCGGGTGGTCCTTGATGATGTCCTCCAGGACCTCGTAGACCTTGGGGTCGTCCCGCTCCACGATCTTCTTGGCGCGCTTGACCGTCTCGGCCTCACCCCGCTTTTCGAGCTCGTGGATGATGAAGGGCTTGAAGAGCTCCACGGCCATGGCCTTGGGCAGGCCGCACTGGTGCAGATGGAGCTCGGGGCCCACCACGATGACCGACCGGCCCGAGTAGTCCACCCGCTTCCCCAGGAGGTTCTGACGGAACCGGCCCTGCTTTCCCTTGAGCATGTCGCTGAGGGACTTCAGGGGTCGCTTGCCCCGACCCCGGATCGCCTTGGAGCGGCGGCCGTTGTCGAACAGCGCGTCCACCGCCTCCTGCAGCATGCGCTTCTCGTTCCGGAGGATCACCTCCGGAGCCCGCATCTCGATGAGCTTCTTGAGGCGGTTGTTCCGGTTGATGACCCGGCGGTAGAGGTCGTTCAGGTCGGAGGTCGCGAAGCGGCCGCCGTCGAGGGGCACCAGGGGGCGCAGGTCCGGCGGAATCACCGGCACCACGTCCATGACCATCCACTCGGGGCGGTTGCGGTCCTCGGGGTTCACGCCCGAGTTGCGCAGGGCGTCCACCACCTTGAGGCGCTTCAGCTTCTTCTTCTTCCGATGCTGGCTCGTCTCGGTGGCGATCTCGTGGCGGAGCCAATCGGCGAGCCGATCGAGCCCGCGACCGTCGGTGTTGCGATCGCCGATCTTCCGCTCCGGGGAGTCCAGCATCTTCAGGAGGGTGCGGACGGCCTCGGCGCCGATCTCGGCCTTGAAGCGATCGTCGCCCTCTTCCCGGGCCTTCACCCGGAGGTCGTAGTACTCGTCCTCGTCCAGCAGGTCCTGGAACTCCACGTCCTGCTTGCCCGGCTGGGTCACCACGTACGAGGCGTAGTAGACCACCTTCTCCAGGTCCCGCAGGGTCATGCCCAGCAGGTACCCGAGCTGGCTCGGCAGGGTCTTGAAGAACCAGATGTGGCAGACGGGCACGGCCAACTCGATGTGCCCCATGCGCTCGCGCCGGACCTTGGACAGGGTCACCTCGACCCCGCACCGGTCACAGACGTGACCCCGGAAGCGAATGCGCTTGAACTTCCCGCAGTGGCACTCCCAGTCCTTCACAGGACCGAAGATGCGCTCACAGAACAGCCCGTCCCGCTCCGGCTTGAACGAACGGTAGTTGATGGTCTCGGGCTTGGTCACCTCGCCGTACGACCAGCTCCGGATCTCGTCGGCCGAAGCCAGCTTGATCTGGATGAAGTCGAAGTCGGCGCTGCGCTGTTCCCGAGCTCTCGGAAAATCGATCATGTCGTGACCCGTTCGGGGAGTGTCCCTGGTGTCGCCTGAGTGTCCGCCTGCGCCCTACTCTTCCCGCCCCAGCGTGACGCTGAGTCCGAGAGCCTGGAGTTCCTTCACGAGCACGTTGAAGGACTCCGGGATGCCCGGCTCGGGAAGGTTGTCGCCCTTCACGATGGCCTCGTAGACCTTGGAGCGTCCGGTCACGTCGTCGGACTTGACCGTGAGGATCTCCTGGAGCGTATGGGCCGCTCCGTAGGCCTCCAGGGCCCAGACCTCCATCTCCCCGAAACGCTGCCCGCCGAACTGGGCCTTACCGGCCAGAGGCTGCTGCGTGACGAGGGAGTAGGGTCCGATGCTCCGGGCGTGGATCTTGTCGTCCACCAGGTGGCTGAGCTTGAGCATGTAGATGGCGCCCACCGTGATGGGGAAGTCGAAGCGTCGACCGCTCCGGCCGTCCCGCAGCCAGACCTTTCCGTTGGGGAAGATCCCGGCGTGCTTCATGAGCGCCACGGCGGCGCGATCCAGCCCCGCGCCGGCGGTGCGCTTCTTGGCGATGGCCGCCACGTCGGGGAGGATGTCCTCCAGCTTCTCGCCGGTGCGCCCGGCGATCTCCTTTCCGGCCGCCACCACGAAGGTGTGGATGTCGTCCAGGACGGCCTTCTGCTCCTTGGGGAGCTTCTGCTCGGCGAAGACGTCGAGCGTGGCGCCGATCCCGTTGGTCTCCTCCCACGGCCGGGGGCCCCCACCGTTGCCGTTTCCGTTGGTCCCGTTGCTGCGATGGGACCCGGCATCGGCCGGCAGCGCCTGGGCCGCGGCGATGACCTCCCGGATCCGGCCGGCGGAGACGTCGAGGTGGGCCTCCTTCAGGTCCATGGCCTTCTGGGCCCACTCGAGCCCGGCCACCTTCAGGAGCGACCCGATCTCGTGCTCCGTGGCGCCCTGGAAGACCGGCGTCTTGGCCTCGAAGCCCAGGATCCGGGCGGCCCACCCCAGGTGGGTCTCCAGGATCTGCCCCACGTTCATGCGGGACGGCACCCCCAGAGGGTTGAGAACGATCTCCACCGGGGTCCCGTCGGGCAGGAACGGCATGTCCTGCTCCGGCACGATCCGGGCGATGATGCCCTTGTTGCCGTGGCGTCCGGCCATCTTGTCGCCCACCGAGATCTTCCGCTTCTCGGCGATGTAGACCTTCACGAGCTGGACCACGCCCGGGGGCAGCTCGTCGGGCTGGAAGACCTTGTCGATCTGCTCCTCGGTCTTCTCCCGCACCCGCTCGATACGCCGCTGGGCCTCGTCCACCACGATCCGGATCTGCTCGTTGGCGTCCTTGTTGGACACCTTGAGCGTGGAGAGGTCGACCTTGGAGAAGTTGATCCCCTCGATCTCGGCCTTGTTGAGCTTGGTGCCCTCGTCCAGGTAGGGCTCCACCGAGCCCTTCTTGAGCATGAGGGCCACGGTCTGGCGCTGCAGCAGGTCACCGAGTTCCTCGTCCCGGGCCTCGGTGATGCGCTGGATCTCGTCGCGCTCCTGCTGACGCAGCTCACCGATGCGGGCGCCGTGTTCCTTCTCCAGAAGCGGATCGTCGATGCGACGGGAGAAGATCTTCACGTCGATGACGGTGCCCGTCATTCCCGGGGGAATGCGCAGGGACGAGTCCTTCACGTCCTTGGCCTTCTCACCGAAGATGGCGGTGAGGAGCTTCTCCTCGGGGGACAGCTCGGTCTCGCCCTTCGGCGTGATCTTCCCCACCAGGATGTCGCCGCTCTTCACGCGGGCGCCGATCCGGACGATGCCCCGCTCGTCGAGGTCCACGAGGGACTCCTCGGCGACGTTGGGGATCTCCCGGGTGATCTCCTCCATGCCCCGCTTCGTGTCCCGGACGTGGAGCTCCAACTCCTGGATGTGGATCGAGGTGAAGACGTCGTCCTTCACCAGCTTTTCGCTGATGACGATGGCGTCCTCGAAGTTGTGCCCGTACCAGGGCATGAACGCCACCAGGACGTTCCGGCCCAGGGCGAGCTCACCGTTGTCGGTGCTGGGCCCGTCGGCGATGATGTGGCCGGGCTCGATGGCCTGGCCGAGCCGCACGAGGGGCCGCTGGTTGATGGCCGTGTCCTGGTTGGTGCGCCAGAACTTCTTGAGCCGGTACCGGTCGAACTGGGCGAGCTTGGCCAGGGGCTGATCCAGGGTACCCGCCGCCGAGGCCGACCCCGTGTCCACCACGATCTCGTCGGCGGTGACGTGGACGATCTCCCCGCCCCGCCGGGCCGTGATCACGGCTCCCGAGTCCCGGGCGACCTTGAACTCCAACCCCGTGCCCACCAGGGGCGCGTCGGTGTACAGGAGCGGCACCGCCTGCCGCTGCATGTTCGAGCCCATGAGGGCCCGGTTGGCGTCGTCGTGCTCGAGGAACGGGATCATGGCCGCCGCCACCGAGACCATCTGGTCCGGGGCCACGTCCATGTAGTCGATGTCCTCGGGCTTCAGGAGGGGGAAGTCACCCCTCTCCCGGCAGAGCACGAACTCGTTGACGAAGTTGCCGTCGGCGTCCAGGGGGGCGTTGGCCTGGGCGATCCGGGCCTCCTCCTCCTCGTTGGCGCTCAGCCATTCGATCTGAGCCGTGACCTTGCCGTCCACCACCTTCCGGTAGGGCGTCTCCACGAAGCCCAGCTCGTTGATCCGCCCGTACGTCGTGAGGGACGTGATCAGCCCGATGTTCGGACCTTCGGGCGTCTCGATGGGGCACATGCGCCCGTAGTGGGAATAGTGCACGTCCCGGACCTCGAAGCCCGCCCGCTCCCGGGTGAGTCCCCCGGGACCGAGGGCCGACAGACGCCGCTTGTGCGTCATTTCGGCCAGGGGGTTGGTCTGGTCCATGAACTGGGACAACTGGCTGGACCCGAAGAACGCCTGGATCACCGCCGACACCGTCCGGGCGTTGACCAGGTCGTCGATGTTGATCTTCTCGGGGTCCGTGTTGATGGACATCCGCTCCTTGACCAGCCGCGCCATGCGCGACAGGCCCACGGAGAACTGGTTGGCGATCAACTCGCCCACGGTGCGCACCCGGCGGTTGCCCAGGTGGTCGATGTCGTCGACGAATCCGCGCCCCTCGGAGAGCTCGATGAGGTAGCGGAGGATCGCCACGAAGTCGTCCTTCGTGAGGACCGTCTCGGTGCGGGCCACGTCGACGTTGAGGCGCTGGTTGATCTTGTAGCGCCCCACCCGACCCAGGTCGTACCGCTTGGGGTTGAAGAAGACCCGATCCAGGGCGGCCCGGGCGGTCTCCATGTTGGGAGCCTCGCCGGGGCGCAGGAGGGAGTAGATGGCGTGGAGCGCCTCTTCCTCGCTGTTGGTGGGGTCCTTCTTCAGGGTGTTCTTGACGATGGGCGACTCGCCCCGTCCCGTGTCGTGCTCGCTGATGTAGACCTGGACCGAGGTGATCTCGGCCCGGTCCAGCCGACCCAGCACGTTGTCGTCGATCTCGGTGGATTCCTCCACCACGACCTCGCCGGTGTCGGGGTCGACGATGTCCTCGGCCAGCACCGAACCCAGGACCTCACGACGCCCCTGCTTGTCCTCGGCGGTGACGTCGGCCTCGCCCACCGTGAAGAAGAGCCGGTAGACCTCGGCGTCGGTCCCGTAGCCGAAGGCCCGGAGAAGGGCCGTGGCCGGGAACTTCTTCTTCTTGTCGATGTGGACGTAGCAGATGTCGTTGATGTCGATGGTGAACTCGACCCACGACCCCCGGAACGGAATGATCCGCGCGCTGTGGAGCTTGGACCCGTTGGGGTGGATGTTCTCCTCGAACACGACGCCCGGCGAGCGGTGCAACTGACTCACCACGACGCGCTCGGCGCCGTTGATGATGAAGGTCCCGAGTTCGGTGAGGAGGGGCAGATCACCGAGATAGACCTCCTTCTCGATGATGTCCCGGGGACGACGCTCGTCGTCCTCCAGCTCCTCCCAGACGATGAGCCGCAGCAGCGCCTTGAGGGGCGCCGCATAGGTCATGTCGCGCTCGATGCACTCCTCCACCGAGTACTTCGGCTCCCCCAGCGACGCCGAAACGTACTCGAGGGTGAAGTTCTCGTTGACGTCGGAGATGGGGAAGATTTCCCCGAAGACGCGATCGAGGCCGAAGTCCCAGAGATCCTCCGGGGCCACATCGGTCTCGATGAGTTGCTCGAACGAGCGGAGCTGGACGTCCAGCAGATTCGGCATCGGCATGACGGGCTTCAGCTTCGCGAAGCTCACCACCGACCGACCATCGTTCCGAATATCCAACGGGATTCCCCCTTTGGCCGGCGTCGCGGGTGGATCCCCGCAACCCCGAGCATGTCGTGTGCAACAACCGTCAAGCGCCGAAATCCCCGGACCGTCGAGACGTCGAAAACGACGCCCCCACGGCGGGGACCCACGCGGGCCGGACGCAGGCTGCGTCCGGGATGCTGTCCTGCGTCAGGTCCGACCGCCGAGCCCGCGACCGGGCCGATGTCCTCGGCCCGGCCGCGAGGCGGTCGACCTGCTACTTCAGGGCGACGGTGGCGCCCTGCTCCTCCAGCTTCGCCTTCATGGCCTCGGCGTCCTCCTTCGAGGCGGCCTCCTTCAGCGTCGTCGGCGCGTTGTCCACGGCCTCCTTCGCCTCCTTGAGGCCCAGGCCGGTGAGCTCGCGCACCACCTTGATGACCTGGATCTTCTTGTCGCCGATGCCCTCGAGAACGACGTCGAACTCGTCCTTCTCCTCGGCGGCCTCGGCGCCCGCGGCGCCGGCGCCCGCCATGGCCACCGGGGCGGCCATGGCCTGGACGTTGAACTTCTCCTTGAACGCGTCCACGAACTCGGACAGCTCGAGGACCGTCATGTTCCCGATGGTGTCGAGCAGCTCGTCGTGCTTGGTCGCCATGGTTCTCTTAACTCCTTGGACTGGTCCGGCTCTCGGCCGGTGTAGGGGTTGAACTCCGAGATTACCGGACTACTCGCCGGCTTCCTTCTTGGCCTTGTATGCATCCAGGAGGCCGGCCATCTCCTGAAGCTTGCCCTCGAGCGCGCCGGCAAGGGCGGCGAGGGGCGCCTGCATGGCTCCGGCCAGTTCGGCCAGGAGCTGTTCCTTCGGGGGCAGCTTCGCCAACCGGTCGATCTGGGCGGGCTCGAGGATCTTGTTCTCGAGCACGCCGATCTTGAAGACCGGGCGATCGTCGTGTTCCTTCGCGAAATCGGTGAGAGCCTTGGCGGGCGTCACCGCGTCGTCGAACCCGAAGACCACACCCGTGGGTCCCTGGAGCGCCGACGTGATGTCCGGCAGATCCGTCTCGGCCAACGCCAGGCGGACCAGCCGGTTCTTCGCCACCACGTACTCGGCACCACTCTCCCGCAGCTTCTGCCGGAGGGTGGTCATGGACTTCACGTCCAGCCCGGAGAAGTCCGTGAGGTACATCACCAGCGCTCCCGACGCGCGTTCCCGGAAGTCCGCGACGAACGCTTCCTTGTCGCTCCGCTTCATCAGACGCTCCGTCGGTAGAGGTTGGGATCGATGGGAACCCCGGGGCCCATGGTGCTGGAGACGGTGACGCTCCGCACGTAGGAACCCTTGGCGGCCGCGGGCCGCGCCCGGACGATCTGGTCCATGAACGCGGCGAGATTGTCGTTGAGCTGATCTTCCTCGAACGACACCCGACCGATGGGGGCGTGGACGTTTCCGGTCTTGTCGACCCGGAACTCGATCTTACCCGCCTTGATCTCGGACACGGCCTTGCCCACGTCGAACGTGACCGTCCCGGCCTTGGGCGTGGGCATGAGCCCCCGCGGACCGAGGATCCGCCCCAGCGGACCGACCTTCCCCATCATGTCGGGGGTGGCCACCATCACGTCGAAGTCGAGCCAGCCCTGCTGGATCTTCTCCACGTATTCGAGTCCGACGTAGTCGGCTCCGGCCTCCTGGGCCTCCTTCTCCTTCTCCCCCTGGGCCGCGACCAGCACGCGCACCGTCTTTCCCGTCCCGTGGGGCAGAACCACCGTGCCCCGAACGATCTGATCGGCCTTGCGCGGGTCGACGCTCAGACGCGTAGCCACTTCGACGGACTCGTCGAAGCCGGCGAACGCCATCTCCTTCACGAGCTTCAGCGCCTGCGAGGGTTCGAAGGTCACTCCGGCCGGGACCGCGATCCTGGCCTGGCGATACTTCTTCCCGTGTTTCGGCATGTCTCTCCAAGCCGGCTCGTTCTCATCCTCCCACCGGTGGCGGCTCGGCACGCGGTGGTTCGGCGGACCGCCCTCGTCGTCGTCCGGGACGAACCCGGAGGCGCGGGGCGCAGGACGGGTGGGAACGCCACCCGTGGGATCGAGGCTAGGCCTCGACCTCGACTCCCATGGAGCGGGCCGTACCGGCGATCTGCCGCATGGCCGACTCCACGCTGTTGGTGTTCAGGTCCGGCATCTTCACCTCGGCGATCTCCCGGAGTTGGGCCTGGGAGATCTTGGCCACCTTCTCGGTGTTGGGAACGCCCGAGCCCTTGGGCAGGCCGAGGGTCTTCTTGATGAGGACGGCGGCCGGGGGCGTCTTCGTGATGAAGGTGAACGACCGGTCGGCGTAGACCGTGATCTCCACCGGGATCGTCAGCCCCTGCTTGTCCTGCGTCCTCGCGTTGAACTGCTTGCAGAACTCCATGATGTTCACGCCGTGCTGCCCCAGAGCGGGACCCACGGGGGGGGCCGGATTGGCCTGGCCACCCGGAACGTGGAGCTTGATGAAGCCCGCGACCTTCTTCGCCATGGTTCGTCTACCTCAACCGTTGTATCGGAGCGGGCGCGGAGGCGCCGACCCGTTCAGAAGCCCTTCAACTGGGTGTAGTCCAACTCCACCGAGGTGGGCCGTCCGAAGAGGGACACCTCGACCTTCACCTTGCCCTTGTCCGGGAAGACCTCCTGGACGGTTCCGGAGAAGTCCGAGAACGGGCCCTGGATCACCTCGACCACCTGGCCGACGTGGAACGGGATGTCCTCCTTCTCCTTCTCTTCCGTCCCGGGGGTCTCGATCCCCAGGATCTTGTTGATCTCGTCGTCGCGCAGGGGCTGAGGATCCTTGCCGCTGCCCACGAACTTGATCACACCCTGGATGTTGTTGATCACGTGCTGCGTGCGCTCGTTGAGCGCCATGTGCACGAGGACGTACCCGGGGTACAGCCGCTTCGTCACCTGGACGCGCTTGCCGTTCCGGACCTCCATGACCTCCTGGGTGGGCACGAGGCACTCGATGATCTCGCGCTCGTCGCCCTCGCCCGGCTCCTCCTCGATCTTCCGATCGATGAGGCGCTTGACCTTGTTCTCGTGGCCCGAGTAGGACTGGATCGCGTACCAGCGTCTGGAGTCGGACATCAGGCCCCGAAGATTCCCATGATCGCGTCGATCAGCACCCGGATGACCCCGTCCATCGCCCAGATCATGGCGGAAATGATGATGCAGAACACGATCACCACGATGGTGGCGTTCTTCAACTGGTCGTAGTCCGGCCACGTCACCTTCTGGAGTTCGTCCCAGGACTCCTCGATGAACGTCCGGGTCTCCCGGATCTTCTCGATGGCCATGAGCGCTACTTCGTCTCCTTGTGCGCCGTGTGGGTCCGGCACCGGGGGCAGTACTTCGAGTACTCCACCCGCTCCGGATGCAGGCGCTTGTTCTTCGTGGTGGAGTAGTTTCTCTCCTCGCACTTCTGACAGGCGAGGGTGACCTTGTCCCGCGGCATATGGCGCCTCTCGTTCGTCGACTCCGACCGCGGCCGAGCCCTCGGGGCTACGACCGATTCGGAGCTGGTCTCGCGTGGGTTCTAGCGACTACTACTCGATGATCTCGGTGACGACGCCGGCGCCCACCGTGCGGCCGCCCTCGCGAATGGCGAAGCGCAGCTCCTTGTCCATGGCGATGGGCGTGATCAGCTCCACCTCCATCTGCACGTTGTCCCCCGGCATCACCATCTCCACTCCCTCCGGAAGCTCCACCGCACCCGTCACGTCCGTCGTGCGGAAGTAGAACTGCGGACGGTAGTTGTTGAAGAACGGAGTGTGACGTCCGCCCTCTTCCTTCGTCAGGACGTACACCTCGGCCTTGAACTTCGTGTGCGGCGTGATCGACCCCGACTTCGCCAGCACCTGACCCCGCTCGATCTCGTCCTTCCCCACACCCCGAAGCAGAAGACCCACGTTGTCGCCCGCACGGCCCTCGTCCAGCAGCTTCCGGAACATCTCCACCCCGGTCACCACCGTCTTCTTGTCGCCACCCATCCCCACGATGGCCACTTCCTCGCCCTGCTTCACGATCCCGCGCTCGATCCGGCCCGTCGCAACCGTCCCCCGGCCCGTGATGGAGAACACGTCCTCCACCGGCATCAGGAACGGCTTGTCGATGTCACGCTCCGGCTCCGGGATGTAGGAGTCGATGGCGTCCATCAGCTCCCCGATCTTCTGGCCCCATTCGCTCTCCGGGTCCCCGCTCTCCAGCGCCTTCAGCGCAGAACCCTGGATCACCGGAATGTCGTCGCCCGGGAAGTCGTACTCGCTCAACAGCTCCCGAACCTCCAGCTCCACCAGCTCCAGGAGCTCCTCGTCGTCCACCATGTCGCACTTGTTCAGGAACACCACGATGTACGGCACGTTCACCTGACGAGCCAGCAGAATGTGCTCCCGCGTCTGCGGCATCGGGCCGTCCGCCGCGCTCACCACCAGGATCGCCCCGTCCATCTGGGCCGCTCCCGTGATCATGTTCTTCACGTAGTCCGCGTGGCCCGGGCAGTCCACGTGCGCGTAGTGACGGTTCTCCGTCTCGTACTCCACGTGAGCCGTCGCGATCGTGATGCCCCGCTCCCGCTCCTCGGGCGCCTTGTCGATGTTCTCGAACGACACGTACTCGCCCAGGCCCTTCGCTGCCTGGATCTCCGTGATCGCAGCCGTCAGCGTCGTCTTCCCGTGGTCCACGTGTCCAATCGTGCCCACGTTCACGTGCGGCTTCGTCCGCTCAAACTTCGCCTTGCCCATGTCGCTCGCCCTCGTGCGGTGTGTTGGGGACCCGGAGGCGCCGGGCCCGGATGCAAACCATCGCCCCCGTGGGGGAAGCTCCGACCGGGGATTGAACCCGGGACCTCTTCCTTACCAAGGAAGCGCTCTACCCCTGAGCTATCGGAGCACCATCCTGCGACCCCCGAGGGGGCCGGAAGCGGGAGACGGGACTCGAACCCGCGACCCTCAGCTTGGAAGGCTGATGCTCTAGCCAACTGAGCTACTCCCGCGACCTTCCAACTCGCCGCCCCTTCCGGGACGACGGCCACATGGTAGGGGAAGGATTCGAACCTTCGAAGGCTTGAGCCAGCAGATTTACAGTCTGCCCCGTTTGACCGCTTCGGTACCCTACCGCGTTCCACGCCGTCACCTCGCGCCCGCGCGATCGGCTCGAGGTGGGAACCACCTGAAGATCCGGGGAGACCTTCCCGACCGACAAAGCGACCACCCCCGACGCTACCGGCGGCGAGGGTTGGCTTCGGAATGAGCTTTGGAAGGTAAATCCTGCGTGGGGGGCGATCAAGGGGGCACGACCACCCTCGTCCCGGGTCTTGCGCCGTCGCCACGGATTCGGAACGGTGGGGCTTCCCCTCGCGTTTCGCCGTACTCCCGAGACCCCCATGTCCACCCCCACCGAGCCCCCTTCCCTCCACCGCTTCGACGCCGTCCTCCGGGCCGGCCCTCGGGGCGGCGCGTTCGTGTCGGTGCCCTTCGACGTCGAGGCGACCTGGGGAGCCCGCCGGGTCCCGGTGCGGGCCCTGTTCGACGGCTCGGCGGAGTACCGGGGCACCGTGGTGTTCATGGACGGAGGCCCGATCCTCGGCGTGACCCGGGAGGTTCGCAACGCCCTGGGCAAGGAGGTGGGGGACTCGGTCCAGGTGGAGGTGGCCCGGGACGACGCCCCTCGGACCGTGGAGGTCCCCCGGGACCTGGTCGTCGCGCTCCGGGCCCGACCCGAGTTGGCCGAACACTTCGAGAGCCTGGCCTACACCCACCGGAAGGAGTACGCCCGCTGGGTGGCGGAGGCGAAGCGACCCGAGACTCGGGCCCGGCGGGTCGCCCGGGCCCTGGAGATGCTCGCCGACTCCCTCCCCTCCTGACCCCCCCGTGGCCGCCTCCGCCCTCGCACGCCCCTGGGGCGCCCTCCCCACCGGGGAAGACGTGGATCTGGTGACGCTCCGCACGCCCGAAGGCGCCGAGGCCCGGGTGACGTCCATGGGGGCCACGCTGGTGGGCCTGGACATGCCCGACGGGGCGGGCGGCGTGGGACCGGTCGTGGCCGGCGTGGTCGACCCCCGCGCGTGGGAGGCGGACACGGCCTACCGGGGACGGATCGTGGGACGGTACGCCAACCGGATCCGCCACGGTCGGTTCGAACTCGACGGCCGCGGGGTCGACCTGGTCAAGGAGGGAACCCACCAGCTCCACGGGGGCCCCGACGGATTCGACCGCCGCCGGTGGACCCGGAGCGCCCTCGACGCCGACGGCCGCGAGGCCCGGGTCGAGTTCACCCTGGTCTCGCCCGACGGCGATATGGGCTTCCCCGGGGAGTTGACCGTGGCCGTGGAATACCGGCTCCGGGATACGACCCTCTCGGTGGCCTTCCGGGCCGTGACCGATGCGCCCACCCACGTCAATCTGACCAACCACGCCTACTTCGACCTGGACGGCCGGGAGCGTCCCCTGGACCAGTCCCTGGCCATCGCCGCCGACGAGGTGTTGTGCGTGGACGAGGACCGCCTGGTCACGGGTGAACGACGCCCCGTGGCCGGGACCGCCTTCGACCTGCGACGACCCCGCCGCCTCGATGAGGCCCTCGCCGATCCCCGGGGCCCCGGCGGATTCGACCACAGTTGGCTCGTGCGCGGGTGGGCGCCACCTCCGGAGTTGCGTGAGGCGGCGGTCCTGCGCGGTCCCCGGTCCCGGCGGCGGCTCCGGGTCGCCACCACGAGCCCCGCCGTCCACGTCTTCACCGCGCCGGACCTGGGCGGCGTCGCCCTGGAGACCCAGTTTCCCGCCGACGCCCCGAACCATCCCGAATGGCCGTCCACCCGCCTGGACCCCGGGGACGTCTGGCGCCACGAAACCCGCTTCGCCTTCGACGTGGAGTCACCCTGAGACGAACACGGCCCGGCCGCGCGAGGCGACCGGGCCGTCCACCCTCGTCCGTGGAACCCGGAACTCAGTAGCCCGTGTTCTGGGTCAGGTTCGGGTTGGCGAGCAGTTCGGACGCCGGGAGCGGATAGAGATCCCGGAAGTCCTGGGTGGCCCGTCCGTCCTGGGTTCCACCCTTCCAGCTCCAGATGTAGCTGCCCCCGGTGAAGACCCCGAATCGCACCAGGTCGGTACGCCGGTGCCCCTCCCAGTAGAGCTCGCGGGACCGCTCGTCCAGGATGAAGTCGAGGGTCAGTTCGGCGGCGGAGATGTCGCCCGAATCGTCGCCGTAGGCCCGCTCCCGCAGCTCGTTCACCAGGCTCAGGGCCGTGGCAGCGTCGCCCCCTCCACCCCGGAGGTGGGCCTCGGCGTAGATGAGGTAGGCCTCCCCGAGGCGGAAGACCGGGTAGTCGACGTCCACGTGGGTCAGGTTGGATCCCTGCTGCCCGGTGGAGGTGACGTTCTGGTACTTGGGCGCCGCGTACCCCTGGAACCAGTCGCCCAGGCTCGACACCTGGATGTTCTGGCCGTCGGTGAAGAAGATGTCGTCGGCCCGGGCATCGCCCGACGGCAGGACGCCGCCGTTGAACTTCATGGAGAGCTGGGGCTTGGCCCGCAGTCCCCACCAGGTGAAGTCGAGGCCGTAGTCTCCCGCGCTCATGTTCCCGCCGGTGGCGGCGTGGGCCAGGAAGGTCGTGCCCCCCCAGGTCCGGGTGTTCTGCCCGTCCTGGGGCACCGTGAAGACCAGCTCCGGCGACGTGTGGTTGTCGGCCAGGAACATCTCCCGGTAGTCGTCGTCCAGGGAGTACCCCAGGTTCATCACGGCCTGGGCTTCCTGGAGCGCCTGATCGTAGGCCGGCGCACCCGTGTAGACCTCGGCGTTCAGATAGAGCTTGGCCAGGAGCATGGCCACCGCACCCTGGTCGGCCCGCCCGTACTCCGCGGCCCCGGGAGAGGGCAGCTCGGAGCGAATGGCCGTCAGCTCACCCACGATGAACTGGTAGACGTCGGCGCGGGAGGCCTGCTGGGGCGGAGTGGCGCCGATGGGGAACGTCTCGTCCACCAGGGGGATCGCTCCGAAGAGGTCGATCCCGTGCCAGTAGGAGAAGGCCCGGAGGAATCGGGCCTCGGCTCGGAAGGTGGCGATCTGGGCCCGGGTGCCCGAGCTCACGTTGCGCTCGTCGAGCTTGGCGTCGGTGGTCTCCCGGAGGAACTCGTTGGCCATGGCCACCTGGAAATAGACCCGGGAGTACATCCCGCCCACCCAGGAATTCGCCGAGCCCCACTCCTGGGTGTTCATCTCGGGAAGCCCCGGGTCACCCCAGCCGATCACCGACTCGTCGGTGGGCAGTTGCTGGAGCACCCAGTAGAGGCGCAGGTAGTTGGAGAAGCCCTCGTCGGGGATCCGCTGGATGTCTCCGGACCCGTCGGGGCCGCTCTGCCCCGTGAGGGCCAGTCCCGCGTAGAGCTTGGCCAGGAACTGCTCGTACGAACTCTCCTGCTTGAAGATGTTCGCACCGGTGACGGTGCTCTCGGGCTCGACCACGAGGTCGGTGCACCCGGCCGCTCCCACGCCGAGGGCGAGGGCGAAGGCGAGCAGCGTCGTCTTGATCGTCGGCGTACGCATGTTCGTTTCCTTCTCGAGGGTCGCGTGTCTCATCGCCGGCCCCCTCAGAACCCGAGGGTCAGCCCGAACGTGAACGTCCGGGACCGGGGATACAGGTTGTTGTCGATTCCGTTCAGCAGGGCTTCGGGATCGATCCCGCTGTAGCCCGTGAGCGTGAACACGTTCTGCACCGTGGCGAACAGCCGGGCCCCGCTGAGAATACCCGCATCCTCGACGTTGTACCCAAGGGTCAGGTTGTCCATGCGCAGGAACGACGCGTCCTCCACGTAGATGTCGGAGAAGTACTGGGGCGACGTGAAGCCGTTCTCCAGCACCGAGGCGTGGAGGCTGTAGGGGACGGCGCCGGTCAGGCGGTTATAGTGCCCGGCGTCGGACGCAATGTTGTTGTAGACGTAGTTCCCCAGGTACGCCCGGAGGGCGAAGCTCAGGTCGAGCCGGCCCATGGAGAAGTACGACGAGTGCCCGATGATGAAGTCGGGCGCCGGGCTGTGCTCGGCCTGGCGGTCGTCCTGGTTGATGACGCCGTCGTCGTTCACGTCGACGTAGACGTCCTGCTCGTTGATGGTGCCGTCGCCGTTGACGTCCTCCCACAGGGGCTTGCCGTCGGCGCCCCGGATGTGGCGATAGGTGTGGAAGGAGTTCACCGCGTAGCCGGGCTGGAGCACCTGGATGGTGTTGCCCACGCCCCCGGCGATGCCGCCCACGAGGATCTGCTCACTCCCGGCCCCGGCGGCGTTGATCTGGGTCAGCTCGTTGCTGTTCCACGCCAGGGTGAAGGTCCCGTCCCACCCGAAGTCCCCGGGATCCACGGCCTCGATGAACGCGCCGTCGAGGGTGAACTCGAAGCCGGTGTTCTCCAGGCTGCCGATGTTCGTCGTGACGAAGTCCGAGAGGTTCGTCCCGGCGGCCACGGGCACGGTGAAGATGAGGTCGTCGGTCTCCTTCTTGTAGAACTCCACGGCGCCGGTGAAGCGGCCCTCGAAGAGCCCGAAGTCGAGTCCCACGTTGTAGGACGTCGTCTCCTCCCACTTGATCCCCGGATCGGCCGCCGACGGACGGATGGTGGTCACGAACCGATCACCGAACTGCACCCGGGCGAAGGGGTCGGAGATGAGGTAGTCGGAGTACTGCTGGTAGCTGGCGAAGGCCTGGTTCCCCGTGACGCCCCACGAGAACCGGAGCTTCATGTCGGAGAAGAGGTCCGAGTCGGCCAGGAAGTCCTCGTCGATGAGCCGCCACGCGAAGGCGGCGGAGGGGAAGATGCCCCACTGTTCGTCGGGACCGAACTTGGACGATCCGTCCCGGCGCAGGGACCCGGTGAAGAGATACTTCCCGGCGATGGAGTAGTTCATGCGCCCGAAGAACGAGATCAGGCGGGCCTCGTCCACGAAGAGGTCGGCGCCGAGTTCGTTGGCGTCGGGAATCCCGCTCCCCCCGAGGAAGTCGCCGCTCAGGCCGTTGGCGTAGAACGACGGGAATTCATTCCGGGTGTTCTCGTAGGAGTACCCCCCCGTGAGTTCCAGGTCGTTGGATTCGCCGATGGGGCGCTTGTAGTTGAGGTAGGCGTCCCAGAGCACGCCCAGGCTCGTGTTGTTGGACCGGCTCACGGTACCCGGGTTGGATCCGCCGGCCTGGGCCTTGATGAACGACGGGGCGAAGTAGATGCTCTCCGTCTTGGTGATGTCGTAGCCCAGGTTGGACGTGAGGCGCAGCCCCGTGACGGCGGGAATGTCCAGGTCCATCTTCAGGCCGCCCAGACTCCGGTAGGCCGTGCCGTTGTTTTCGATGGCCTCGAGTTCGGCCAGGGGATTCTCGGGGGACAGTCCCGCCGAGGCGTCCCACTCGTAGTAGTCGGTGCCGTCCATGACCGGCTGGGTCGGGGCGAACCCGGTGGCGTTGCCGATGGCCGACCCCTCGAAGTTGTCGACGATCCGGGACCCCTTCACGTTGGCCTCGAGGCTGAGGCGATCGTTCAGGAGGATCTGGTTCAGGTTCAGCGACGCGCTGATCCGCTCGGTGTCGGACCCCAGCACCACCCCGTCGCGGCGGGCATAGCCCAGACCCACCCGGTAGTTGCTCTGGTCCCCGCCTCCGGCGAAGTCGAGGTCGTGCTCCTGACCGTACCCGACCCGCATGATCTCGCCGCGCCAGTCGGTGTTGGCGCTGCCCAGGATGCCGGCGTTGAAGTCGGCGTACTGCTGGACCGCCTGGCGGAAGTCCGAGGCCGACACCAGGTCCAGCCCGTCGATGACGCTGGACGCCATGAACGACCCGGTGTAGCTGGCCCGGGCCGGGCCCTCGATGCCCCGCCCCGTCTTCGTGTCGATGAGCACCACGCCGTTGGCGCCCCGGGAGCCGTAGATGGCGGCGGCCGAGGCGTCCTTCAGGACGGTGACGTTCTGGATGTCGTCGGGGTCGAGGAAGGCCAGGGGGTTGGATCCGGCCGAGAGGCCGCCGCCCACCTGAACGGGCACCCCGTCGATGACGAAGAGGGGCTCGTTGGAGGCGTTGATGGAGGTGCCGCCGCGGATCCGGATGTTGACGCCGCCGCGGAAGCCGGGGGTGACCACCTGGACGCCGGCCACCTTGCCCTGGATGAGTTCCTCGGGGCTCGCGATGGCCCCCTGGTTGAACTCCTCCACCGAGATGGCCTCGATGACCCCGGTGAGGTCCCGAGCCTCCTGTTCGCCGTAGCCGGTGACCACCAGCCCCTCGAGACCGATGGCCTCCTGGGTGAGCTGGACGTCGATGGAGGCGGTCTGACCCGCGGTGACGGTGACGGTGGTCTCGGTGGAGGTGTACCCGATGATGGTGGCCCGTACCGTGACGGTGCCCACCGGGACGTTGGTGACCACGAACCGCCCGGAAGCGTTCGTCAATCCACCGGTCTCACCCACCTGGACCTGCACACCTTCGAGGGGTCGCATGTTCGAAGCGTCGAACACGCGGCCGGTGACGGTACCGGTCTGCGCCTGGGCAGCGCCGGGGACCGCCACCAGCAGCGCCGTGACGAGCGCCGCGAGAACGGTTCGTACCCTACTCATGTCGATGAGCCTCCGCGGTGAGAACGATGGTTCGTGCCGCCCGCCGGCGGACACGGTCGACGGGCTCGCCACATCGGCGTCACCGCCGGGCGACGAACCCCTGCCCATGACCGACCGGAGTCGGTTCGGTCACATGGTTGTTTCGTTACCTGAACGAACAAACTCTCCCCACCCCGGTCTCGCAAGAGTGTTCTTGCGGGGAAAACCCCGGCACCGGCCGTGGGGCGGGTACCGCGACGGAGGGAAGGCGAGAGGTCGGCGTTCACGAGGACCTTTCGTTCCGGGGCGCAGTGGAGCCGCGAACCACCAGACGGGCCGCGAACACGACGCTCTCGGGAGCGAGGCCCACGGGGGACTCGATCCGCTCCACCAGCATGTCCAGCGCCCGGGCGCCCATGCGGGCCGTGGGGACCGACACGGTGGTGAGGGCGAGCCCGGTGTGGGCCAGGATGTCCAGATCGTCGAACCCCACCACCGAGACGTCCTCGGGGACGGAGAGACCCAGTTCGGTCAGGGCGCGGCACACGCCCAGGGCCACCAGATCGTTGTAGCAGGTCACGGCGGTGGGGCGTCGCCCCGGGGGCCGGTCCCGGAAGTAGTCCAACGCGGCCCGATGTCCGTCGGCCATGGACGCTCCGGCGGGCACCACGGCGTCGTCGGGGAGGGAGAGGGCGGCGGCGCTGAACGCCCGGCGCACCCCGGCCACCCGTTCCTCGGAATGCAGGGAATACGGGGGTCCGGCAAAATGAACGATCCCCTCGTGCCCCGTCCCGATCAGGTAGTCCACCGCCTCCCGGGACGCCTCGGCGTTGTCGATGTCCACCACGGGCGCCTGAAGGCCCCGGACCCGTTCCAGGAGGACGAAGGGCACGTTGCGACGCTTCAGTTCGAAGAGATGGGAGAGATCGGTGCCGCCCTCGTCGTGACTCACCGGAGTGGCGACGATCCCCGCCGCGCCCTGGGCGTGGAGCACCTCGATGGCCTCCCGCTCCCCCGCCCCGTCGCCCTCGGAACTGGCGATGAGCAGCGTGTACCCGTGTTCCCGGGCGCCGGCGCTCATGCCCCCGGCGATCTCGGTGTAGTAGGGGTTCTCGATCTCCTTCACGAGCAGCCCCACGGAACGGTGGCGTCGGCGTCCGTGGCGCCCCCCCACGTACCGGGGACGGTAGTTCAGCTCTTCGATGACGCCTCGGACCCTGGACCGGGTCCCCGACGCCACCGAGTCCTTGTCGTTAAGAACCGCCGACACGGTGGCCTTGGAGACTCCGGCGCGTCGGGCCACGTCGTCGATGGTGGGTCGATCTTTCACGGGACTCCTGAATTCGGCGAACACACCTGAACCGATTCGACTCCGTTCGACACCATACGTTCCAAACAGGGGATCGGCAACGGCCCCGCCACGGGCCGACCCAGACCCATGAACCCCACCCTTCCTTGCGGGGACGCCGCCGTCGCCGTAGCCATAGGGAGCCGCCCCTCCCGGATCCCTGAACGGATTGAACCGATTCAGGAGCCCCTGATCTGCCTGGAGGTTTCGCCGTGTCGTTCGTGATTCAGCCCCTCGCCGTCGGCGCCGCCGTGCCCGGGAGGCGGCCGTGAGCCCCCTCGTCGCGTCCACCGCGACCCACCTGGTCCGGGCCCTGGAGGAGCGGTTCGGGCCCGACGAAGGGCCCGTCCGGGTCGCTCGGGCGCCGGGGCGGGTGAACCTCATGGGCGACCACACGGACTACAACGACGGGTTCGTGCTCCCCATGCCTCTGGGCCGGGTCGTCCGGGTCGCCGCCCGGGCCCGCCGGGACACGCGGCTGCGCCTGGCGTCCCTGGACCTCGACGCGGAGACGGAGACCGACCTGGCCGGGCCCTGGTCCCCCGGGTCGGAATGGTACGACTACGTGGCCGGGGTGGCCCGGCTGCTCTTCACCCGCGGCCTCCTGGCGCACGGGGTGGACGCCGTGATCCAGGGCGACGTCCCCATCGGGTCGGGGCTCAGCTCGTCGGCCGCCCTGGAGATGGCCACCGTCCTGGCCCTGGAGGCCGCAGGCGGATTCACGGTGGAGGCCGAGACGGCCGCCCGCTGGGGACAGGAGGTGGAGCACGAGGTCATCGGGGTGAAGTGCGGGATCATGGACCAGTTCGCCTCCCGGTTGGGTCGGAGCGGCCACGCCCTCTTCCTGGACTGCCGCACCCTGGCCTACGAACAGGTCCCCATGGCGCTGGAGGGGTGCGTGGTGGTGGTGGTGGACAGTCGCGCCCCCCGCAGCCTGGCGGCGTCGGCCTACAACGCGCGCCGCGGCGAGTGCGATCAGGGGGTGGCCGTTCTTCGGCGGTTCGACCCCACCATCCGGGCCCTCCGGGACGTAGCCGAAGACGCTCTGGACGCCCACGCCGCCGACCTCTCCCCCACCGTGCTGTCCCGATGCCGCCACGTGGTCCGGGAGAACGCCCGGGTGCTGGGGGCGGTGGATGCCCTGCGCCGGGGCGACGCCCCGGCCCTGGGGGCCCTCATGACCGAGTCCCATGCGAGTCTCCGGGACCTCTACGACGTGAGCTCGGATCATCTGGACACCCTCGTGGAGCTGGCCTCCCACGTGCCCGGGGTCCACGGATCCCGCCTGACGGGCGCCGGGTTCGGCGGGTGCACCGTGCATCTGGTGGACCGCGCCGCCGTTCCCGCGTTCCGCACACACATCGTGGAGGGCTACCGCGCTCGCTTCGGGCTCACCCCCGTGGTGGACCCCGTGGAAACCATGATCGAAGCCGGCCTCGACCACTGATGCCAAGCCAGGAGTCCCCCATGCCCCACTCCGTTCGCCACGGCCTCGCCGCGGCCTTCGCCTGCGCCCTGGTCGCGTGGCCCGGAGGAAGTGCCGCCCAGACCCCCGACTCCCTGGACGCGGTGGCCCGCGCCGACATCGTCTACGCCGTGGGCGCCGACCTGTCGTTCCTCAAGTCGGCCGAGGACCGGGGCGTGCGCTTCCGGGACGGCGGCGTGGAGCGCCCGGGCCTCGACATCTTCCGGGACCACGGCTACGACTGGATCCGGCTGCGCCTCTTCCACACGCCCGACCGGCTGCCCAACGACCTGGAATACACCATCGCCCTGGCCCGGGACGCCAAGGCCCGGGGCTTCCGGTTCCTCCTGGACTACCACTACGCCGACCACTGGGCCGACCCCCAGCAGCAGTGGTCGCCGGCGGCGTGGGACACCACCGACATCGACGTGGCGGTGGATTCGGTCTACCACTACACCCGGGGCACCATCGAGGCCTTCCGGGAGGCCGGCGTCATGCCCGACATGGTCCAGATCGGCAACGAGGTACGCAACGGCATGATCTGGCCCCTGGGTCGGCTGCCCGACCACTGGGACAACTTCGCCCGACTCTTCAAGGCCGGCCTCGACGGCATCGACGCGGGACGGGGCCAGGCACCGCGCCCGCTGATCATGCTCCACTACGACAACGGGGCCGACGCCGACGGCTCCCGGGAGTTCTTCGACACCTTCCACCGCTACGGAATCCCGTACGACGTCATCGGCCTGTCGTACTACCCGTGGTGGCACGGAAACCTGCTCGAGTTGCGCCACACCCTCCTCTCGACCCTGGAGCGCTACCCCGACAAGGACGTCATCGTGGTGGAGGTTGGATACCGACCGAACCAGTACGAGGCGGGCGAACTGCCCCCGTACGACCCCGAGGCCCCCGACGGACCCCACAAGGCGTTCCTCGAGGCCGTGAACGCCACACTGCTGGGCATCTCGGACCGGCGCATCAAGGGCGTGTTCTGGTGGGAGCCCGCCACGGGATGCCCCAGCGAGTTCTTCGACGAGAACTGCGACGCCCGCCCGGTGATCACCGTGTTCGATCGGTTCAAGCGGAACTGACGCCCCCAGGAGACCCCATGGTCCGACCCGCCCCCCTCCCAGCACCGGCCCTCGCGGCCCTCGCGGCCCTCGCTCTCGCCCTCGCTCCCCACCCCGCTCGGGCCCAGGCTGCCGCAGGATCCGACGGGAGTCCCCTGCGCTCCGTGGTGACGCTTCGCGACGGCTGGCGCTTCGCTCGAGGCGATCACGGCGACGCACCGCGCCCCGACTTCGACGACGGGTCGTGGGAGGCGGTCACCGTGCCCCACGATTGGGCCATCGCCGGGCCCTACATCGACGGCGGGGACGGGTCCACGGCCAAACTCCCGTGGCGAGGCGAGGGGTGGTATCGGCGCCCTCTCGACGTACCCGCGTCGTGGGACGGCCGACGGGTGTACCTGCTCTTCGACGGCGTGATGGCCTCTCCCCAGGTGTACGTGAACGGCGCCCTCGCCGGCACCTGGGACTACGGCTACACGTCGTTCTTCCTGGACGTGACCGACCATCTGGAACCCGGGGGCGACAACGTCCTCGTGGTGCGGGCCGACACCCGGCGCCACGACAGCCGGTGGTACCCCGGGGCGGGGATCTACCGCTCGGTGCGCATGATCGCCGTGGACCCGGTCCACGTCGACGTGTGGGGCACCTACGTCACGACCCCCATCGTCCAGCCCCACTACGCCGACGTGCGGATCCGCACCACCGTGCGCAACGCCCACGCCGCGCCCCGGGTGGTCACGGTGCGACAGACCATCGTCTCGCCCGAGGGGCGCCCGGTGGGCGAAGCCGAGACCACCGACACCCTCGCCGCCGGATCACGCGGCGACCTCGAGGTGACGATTCCCCTCACCGCCCCCCGACGCTGGGACGTGGACGATCCCACGCTCTACACGGTGCGGACCACGGTGGACGCCGGAGGCCGATCGACCGATGCCGTGGAGACCCCCTTCGGCGTCCGCACGATCCGCTTCGATCCCGACCACGGGTTCTGGCTCAACGACCGGCGGGTTCAACTCCAGGGCGTGAACCTGCACCACGATCACGGACCCCTGGGGGCGGCCTTCCACCCCCGGGCCATGCGGCGGAAGCTCGAGATCATGAAGTCCATGGGGGTGAACGCCATCCGCACCAGCCACAACGCCGAAGCCCCCGAGGTGCTGGCCATGGCCGACACCCTGGGCCTCCTGGTGTTCAACGAGGTCTTCGACAAGTACGACGCCAAGGCCGACATCACCCCCGAGACCGACTTCGAGGAATTCGCCCGGCGCAACATCCGGAGCTTCGTGGTGCGGGACCGCAACCACCCCTCGGTGTTCCTCTGGAGCGTGGGCAACGAGATCGGCGACGTGCAGTGGAACGCCGCCCGGGGCTTCCAGAAGCTCCACACCATGGTGTCGTACGTGCGGCTGTTCGACCCGACGCGGCCGGTGACCCTGGTCAACGACAACCCCGATGCGCCCGTGGAGCGGGCCTTCGACTATTACGATGTGCTCGCCTGGAACTACTCCCGGCGGTGGGACCTGGCCCGGCGCATGGAGCCCAACAAGGGCATCCTCATCAGCGAGTCGGCATCGACCCTGAGCACCCGGGGCTTCTACGAGTTGCCCCTGCCCGAGGAGCCGACGGCGTTCACGAACTCGATGCAGGTGAGCTCGTACGACCTCAATGCTCCGTGGTGGGCCGAGGTGCTGGACGACGACTTCAAATGGCTGGCGGAGGAACCGTACCTGGCCGGGGAGTTCGTCTGGACCGGCTTCGACTACCTGGGCGAACCCACGCCCTACGTGGAATTCATGATGCCCGAGATGGGACTCGATCCCGCCGAGTCGTCGCGCAGCTCGTATTTCGGGGCCGTGGATCTGGTGGGGATCCCCAAGGACCGCTACTGGCTCTACCGCAGCCAATGGCTGCCGGATTCCACGACGGTGCACATCCTGCCCCACTGGAACTGGCCGGAGCGGGTGGGCATGCAGGTGCCGGTCTTCGTGTACACCAACGGGGACTGCGGAGAGCTGTTCCTGAACGGCGAGTCCCAGGGGGTCGACTGCAAGGACCCCACATCCGAGGTCTCGACAGAGCGCTCCCGGCTGATGTGGCCCGAGGTGGTCTATGAACCCGGCGAGCTCCGGGTCGTGGCATCGAAGGAGGGCGCCGTGATCGGAGAGGCGGTGGTGCGCACGGCCGGTGAGACCGCCGAGGTGCGCCTGTCGCCGGACCGGGCCGAGATCGACGCCGACGGCATGGACCTGTCGTACGTGCTGGTGGAGGCCTTGGACGGCGACGGCACGCCCCAGCCCCTGGACGGCCGCCGGGTGTGGGTGGAGGTGGAGGGACCGGCTTCGCTGGCGGGGGTGGGGAACGGGAATCCCCGCAACTTCGAGCCGTTCCAGGCCGACTACGTGGACCTCTTCTACGGCAAGGCCATGCTCATCGTGAAGGCGGGGGCCGAGGCGGGGACCGTGCGTGTGACGGTCACGGCCGAGGGACTGGAGCCGGTGGCGGCGACGATCCGGGTGCGGTGAGGGGGGGCCGGGCAGGCGGGCGGGCCTTTCGGCGCGACGGGTCGCAGCTTCGCCGCAGTCGGTGGTCCCGTCCCACCCGGCCATGGACAGGTCTCGGGATTCCGCGGTGGCCCGCGTCCTGCAACCTGATCGAACGCCGTCCGCGAGCCCCCTCCCGCGCCCTCCGACTCTCGACCCGGCGGGGGGCCGGGCCCCGAGATCTCCGA
>JAUIEJ010000002.1:2500-616023 GCA_030428885.1 Gemmatimonadota bacterium
ATTCCTCCTGCCCCCAGGCCACCGACGCGCCGGCCCCGTCGAAGGTGGCGGGCCCCGGCAGGGCCTGCCCCACGACCTGTCGGAGCCACTCGACCCGACCCTCGGGCGGGAGAGCCGCCAGCGCATCGGCGCGGTCGCCGTAGGTCATGGATCCCAGGATCCCTCCCTCGGCCCGCTGATCCGTCGTCTCGTGGAGGATCGATCCCACGGCCGTGTCGGTCACCGCTCCCCCGTCGAGTCCGTGCGCTTCCCAGAACCGGGTTCGAGTGATGCGGTCGTTGCCCCCGGCGACCCGGAAGCCTCCGGTGACCTGGGTGAACGAGGCCATCTCCCGGGCGATCTGGAGCAGGTTGGCCTCGTCGAGCGATCGTCCGTAGGCCGGGAAGTACCGTCGGGACATGAACTCGATGGCGTCGGGCGACGCGCCCAGGCCACGCCAGTAGTCCCGCATGGACGTGGCGTCCCATTCCCGGGCGTCGTCCCTCGGGTAGTCGGGGTCGTTCAGGCGGCCGAGGCCCTCGAGGGCCGCGACGGGGGCCCGGTAGTACTTGGTCTGGAGTTGGGACACGCTCATCTCGCGTTCGTCGACGGCCAGGTCGCCGGGCAGCGTCCCCGGCGCCCCGGGTCGATGCACGATCCGACGCCCCCGAAGGAAATCGACGGTGCCGACCGAGGCGTCGAACCGGAGGGGGACGAGGTCGAGTCCGAACTCCCGCGCGTACTCCAGGCCCGGGTTGGTGGAGAGCAGGTTCATGGCGCCGGCCTCGGCGTACAACCCGCCGGAGAACGGCTCCCGGAGGGTGTACGTCCGCCCCCCGGGGCGGGCGCGCGCCTCGAACACCCGCACGTCGTGGCCCCCCAGGGTCAGTTCCCACGCGGCGGCGAGCCCCGCGGGCCCGGCTCCCACCACCAGGACCCGGGCGCTCCGCCGGGAACTCCGGAGCCGGGGAAGGACGGTGGCTCCGGGAAGGGCCGAGGCGCCGAGCAGGGCGCCGGCGCGAAGAAGGAAGTCGCGACGGGAGACGGGCATGGCGGTTCACCGGGGCGAGGAGGACCCTGACGTTCACCCGCGGTAGCGACCTGCCCGCGAAGTCGGGCTCACACGATTCCGCCCCGGAAGCCCATGGGCCCCCGGGGCGGCGACACCCAACGCGCCTGGCAGGACTCGAACCTGCGACCGTCCGCTTAGAAGGCGGATGCTCTATCCATCTGAGCTACAGGCGCACACCAGGGGGATCGGCCGTTCAACGCCGGAACGAGAAGCTCCCCGCACTGCTTCCGGTGCAGTCCGACGCCGAGAGGCTCCCGTCCAGCACCAGACCGTCGTCGGAACGCAGGCCCGCCAACTCGGCGGTCCCGGGACACTGGAGGTCGTACTCCAGCGTCACGGCCACCTCGCCCTCGGCCGACACCGATCCGGCACCCTCGGCCCGGAGACCGAAATCCGGCGCCTCGAAGACCACCGACAACTCTCCCCCATCCTGCTCGATCTGGAGCGTACCGTCCAATCCCTGCCCTTCGACGGAAAGGTAGCCCGTCCACGCGCCCGAAACATCGGGGAGCGCGACGGGCTCGGGCTCGGCGGCCCCATGGGGAGCGGGGTCGGTCACGGGCTGCCCCACCCGGGTGCACGCGGTGGCCCCCGCGACGAGGGCCAGCGCCAGGGCGAGCCTTCCCGAGCGGCGGATTGCGAGCATGGGGATGATCCTGAAGGGCGTCAGATGATCTGGGGTCCCAGGGCGGGCTCCGCTACGGCGAGGCGGACGTCGCGCCCGAAGACGTGGGTGAACATGCGGGCCTTCTTCCGGAGCGCCCACTGCTCGAGAAGCAGGTCTCCCCTGCCCTCCACCTCCACCACCACCTCGTCGTCGTCCACCAGGGCCCGCACGCTCTCGACCCGTTGCAGATGCTCCCGATCCAGGGCGTCGGCCACGCGGAGGAGGCTGGCCATCCGGCGCACGCGCAGGCGCTCGGGCTCTCCCAGCGACGTGTACAGGAAGTGCTCGTCCTTGGGTTCGGCCCGTCGGTGATACCGGGCCACCAGGGCCACGAGTTCCAGTTCGGCCGACGAGACGTTGGGGACTTCGGAGTTGTGGATCAGGTAGAGGGAGTGCTTGTGATGTTTCCGGTACGAGATGAACTGCCCCACGTCGTGGAGCACGGCGGCCACGAGAAGCACGCGGCGATCAGCCTCTTCCAGGCCGTGGAGATCCTGCAACTGATCGAAGAGGGAGAGGGCCAGCCGGGCCACGTGACGGGCGTGGGTCTCGTCGAACTGGAAGCGGCGCCCCAGGGCGAGGGCCCCCACGAAGGCCTGCTGCTCCAGCCGGGAGGCGTGGACCCCGGGCCCCAGGAGATCCTCGGCCACGTCCAGGAGCACCCCTTCCTTCACGCCCACGTGGGGCACCAGGATCTCGTCCACCCCCGCCAGGATCGCCACCCGTTCGTACAGGAGTCCCGCGGGATGGATGACGTCGGCCCGGTCGTCCCGCAGGCCCCAGGTGGCGATGCGCTCGGCCACGCTCATGCGTCCCAGTTGCTTCACCAGCTTCCGCAGGGCCTTCAGCGGGAGTCGGCTCACCCCCGAGTCCCCGGGCTCGGCACCGGCCAGCTTCGCCAGCGCCTCGATGTTTCCGCCGGTGGCCAGGAGTCCCCCGATCTCGTCGCGATCGATCTGATCCTGGAAGCGCAGGGTGTTCACGTATTCGGTGACCAGTCCCCGGAACTCGGCGGGATCCCCGTCGGGGCCCCCCAGGTCTTCCAGGAGCCGCACCGTACCCATGGTATGGGACTCCGCCCAGTGGATCCCCTCGTTGGAGACCAGCGAGACCTCGAGGGATCCGCCTCCCAGATCCACGGTCACCCAGGGACGATCGCCCAGGGGGACGCGGTTGCGCACCGCGATCCAGACCAGCCGGGCTTCTTCGCTGCCCGTGATGGTCTCGATCTGGATGCCCGTCTCCCGCCGCACGGCGTCGACGAACTCGCCCCCGTTGCGGCTCTCCCGCACGGCGCTGGTGGCCACGGCCCGATAGCGCGGAACGCCCAGGGTGTCGATGGCCCGGCGGAAGCCGGCCATGGCCCCCACCGCGGCGGACATGGCCCGGGCATCGAGGTGCCCGGTGAGGAAGACGTCGTGCCCCAGGCGAATGGGCACGCGCTGCACCTCCAGCTCCATCCAGCTCCCCGGTGCCACGAACTCCGCCACCACGAAGCGGATCGCGTTGGACCCGATGTCGATGGCGGCGACACGGAAGGGAAAGCGGGTTTCGGGGGCCACGGCGTCGACCGGCTCGCGAGAAGGAATGGGTCTATTCTGGGGTGGCCGAGGTGGGATCGCGAGGGGGCCGGCCCGGCGGCCCCGACAGCAAGCTGCGTCGCCGCTCCAACGCGTCGCGCATGAGGGACCGGTGGAAGTCCCGCACGGGACCGCCGTCGGGGGGCCTGCGCAGGGTGTAGTGGCCGTCGGGGTGGAGATCCCAGGCCAGTCGGTTGTCTTCCAGGGCCAGCGTCAGGATCCGGTGGAGCCGCTCCCGGAGCACCGGGTCGGCGATGCGCACCACCGCCTCGACCCGCTCCTCCAGATTGCGCCGCCGCCAGTCGGCGCTGCCGATGAGGACGTCAGGGTCGCCGCCGTTGCGGAAGAAGAAGACCCGGTCGTGCTCCAGGAAGCGCCCGATGATGGAGACCACCCGGATGTTGTCGGAGACTCCGGGGACTCCGGGCCGGAGGCGCGTGTGCCCCCGGATCACCAGGTCGACCTTCACCCCGGCCTGGGACGCCCGGTAGAGGGCCTGGATCATCCCGATGTCGTCGATGGCGTTCATCTTCAGGATGATGCGGCCACCCCCCTGGTGCTGATGGAGGGCGATCTCCCGGGCCACCAGTCCCTCGAACACCCCGCGCATGTCCCGGGGAGCCACCACCAGGGCCCGGTATCGCTGCTCGGGTGCGTGACCCGTGAGGTAGTGGAACAGGCGCACCAGATCGAGCCCCACGTCGCGGTTGGCCGTGAGGAGTCCCAGATCCGAGTACAGCCGCGCCGTGGTGGCGTGGTAGTTGCCCGTGCCCACGTGGGAATAGAGGCGGATGCCGTCGCCCTCCTCCCGCACCACCAGGGTCACCTTGGTGTGGGTCTTGAGGCCCACCAGCCCGTAGGTCACGTGGACCCCGGCTCGCTCCAACATCTGGCCCCACTCGATGTTGTTGGCCTCGTCGAAGCGGGCCGTGACCTCCACCAGGACCGCCACCTGCTTGCCCGCTTCCGCCGCCCGGACCAGGGCCTGGACGATGGGCGAGTTCTGGGACGTGCGGTACAGGGTGAGCTTGATGGCCAGCACCCGGGGATCGTCGGCCGCCTCCTCCACGAAGCGTTGGACCGAGGCCCGGAACGACTCGTAGGGGTGATAGACCAGGAGATCGCGCTCCCGGAGAATCGAGAAGATGCTGGGGCTCTCCTCGTCCAGCGGAGGCGTGAGCTCGCCCGGCACCACGGGCTCCCACGGGGCGAAGCGGAGCGCCGGCCGATCGAAGTCGGCGATGTGGTTGAGATCGGTGAAGTCGATGAAGCCGTCGACCCGGTAGACGTCTTCGTCGCCCAGGTTCAGCTCCTCCTTCAGCAGCTCCACCACGGGCCGGGGCGTCTCCCGAGCCACCTCGAGGCGCACCACCGCGGCGAACCGCCGCTCCCGGAGTTCCTCGGAGATCATGTGGAGGAGGTCGTCGGCCTCTTCCTCGTCGCGCCGCAGATCGGCGTTTCGGGTCACCCGGAAGGGGTGCACCGAGAGGATCTTCGTGCCCTTGAAGAGCTCGTCCACGTGGCGGGCCACCAGATCTTCCACCGGCAGCAGGTGCCCGGACCGGTCGAGCTCGATCCAGCGGCCCCAGTTCAGGGGCACCTTCACCCGGGCGAACTGCACACCGTCGCGCTCGGGATGCTGGAGCACGATGGCAAGGGAGAGGCTCTGGTTGGAGATGAACGGGAACGGGTGTCCCGGATCCACGGCCAGGGGCGTGAGGACGGGGTAGATGTGGTCCAGGAAGTAGCTGCGCAGGCGCTCCTTCTCGGCCCCGTCCAGATCCCGATGGCGCCGGATGACGATCCCGTGACCCTCCAGCGCCGGCACCAGGTGATCGGTCCACGTGCGGGACATGGCCTCCTGCATCTCCCGGATGGAGGCCCGGATCAGATCGAGCTGCTCGGAGGGCGTTCGGCCGTCGGGGGAGAGGGACCGCACCCCGGCCTCGTGCTGACGCTTGAGGCCCCCGACCCGCTTGCGCACGAACTCGTCGAGGTTGGATTGGGTGATGGCCAGGAAGCGCACCCGCTCCAGGAGGGGCGTGCGACGGTCCACGGCCTGCTGGAGCACCCGCCAGTTGAAGTCCAGCCAGGAGAGCTCACGGTTGAAGTAGAGCTCGGCCGCGTCGAGTTCGGAGGGAGCCCGCGGGAGCGCCCGAGGCCGCACGGCCCGGGGCGGCCGCATGAGGCTCTCGTCGTCGTCCTGCCACGACTCGCCGACCCGGGGCTCTTCGGGGATGACCGGGGCCCGGGTGCGGGGCTCCTCGTCATGGGTCGACGGGAGAACGGGCCGCTCCAGCCCCTCTTCGGGGACCGACGGGTCGGATCCGGGCTCGATGCCGGACGGCGCGGAAGGGTCGAACGAACTCACGCCCTCACAATGGCACGGCGGGGCCCCCCGCGGCAGGGGGGGCGGTCACGAACGGGTAACGCCACCTCGCCGGGCGGCGTGAATCGGGGCGCCGGGATTCGAACCCGGGACCTCCTGCTCCCAAAGCGTCCGAAGCATCGCCCACCGCCGCGGATTCGCCCGTTCCATGCGACATTTCGGTTTTCGTGCGGTGACCAGCGATGGCCAGCGGCGGTGGCTGTGGGCACTGTTTCTGGCACTGGAGGCCACCGGCGGCAGGGTCTGGCGGCGCGGTCGGGGCCTACTACGACTGGATCGGGGCTCCTAGAATGCGGCTAGACCTTCGAACTCGCCCCGCATCAGGATGACCACCGATGCCAGACAGCACTTTCGTGTGGGTTGGAGTCACCGTGGTCTCGTCCCTCGTATCCGGCCTGATCGGTGTCCTGGTTTCCACGCTGGCCTATCGGCGCCTCGAGCGACGCAGAGTCCGTGTGGACACCGTCCGGAAGCTCCTCGCGAACCGCTTCAACATGAAGAGCGTGGCGGTCCTCCAGGCGCTGAATGAGGCGATCGTGGTCTTCCACGATTGCCCTGATGTCGTCCGCCAGTTGAAGGCCTTCCATCATGTGGTTGTGACCCGCCCCGGGGAGGAAGCGGCCAACGACGCGTTCGTCAGCCTGCTGAAGGTTCTCTGCCGGCGGTCGGCGATCACCTTGGAGGGTGTGAACGACGGTTACCTCCTCCGGCCCTTCGGAACCGACACGGCCACATCACTCCGATGACCGACCCTATGCACCGCTCCCAGTTCGACCTCGAAGACAGCTACGACGTCGCGATCTCGCTCCTGAACGAGGATGTGGGGGTGGTCGGCCAGTTCTTCGACGAGTTGGCACAACACGTCCGGGGACCGGTGTTCTTCTACGCCCCTATCCAGGACAAGCTCATCGGGGAGCACGGGCCATCCGTGTTCGCGAACGTCTTCCGGCGCCGGGCCCGGGTCGTGGTGATCTTCCTCCGCCAGGGCTGGGGAGCGCGGGGCTACACCAGGTTGGAGCACGACGCGATCTGCGACCGATACCTCGAGGGCGGCGACCCGCGTTCGATCATCGTCGTCCGACTTGATGACAGCGAACCCCCAGACTGGTTCACCGGAAGCCGGATGATCTGGGCGCAGTTCCCCGAGAGGAGCCTCCGGGATCTCGCGATCATCACGGCTGACCGCGTCGACGAACGCGGCGGGTCCGTCGGCCGTGAGAGCGTTGTCGAGAAAGCCCGTCGGCACCGAGAGCGCGCTGAGGCAATGGAGAGGAAGGCGTTGGCGCTCCGCACGCACGGGAATCGCCGCTTCGCTGAGGAACTCCCCCGCGTCGTGGAGGCCCTCGTGCGCAGAGTGAATGAACTGAGGGCCGAGGCGGGGGCGGAACTCAAGTACGGTCAGAACCAGTCTAGCGACGAGCACGCGGTGATCTATGAGGGCGACTCGATTCAGACGCTCGTGGTCGCCCCCGAACGGCCCCCCTTCGTCAACAACCGTTCGCTCTTCGTGGCCTACGCGACGGGACGTTACAGCGTCCAAGGGCGAGTCTTCCCACAGCCGGACATCAGCGAGCGGCACGAACTATCGTTCGAACCCGTGGACGACGACTTGTGGCTTTGGGGAACTGAAGGCGAGCCGCGGTACACTTCCGAGGATCTCGTCGAATGGGCTCTCGAGCGCCTGATCGACCGGGCCTACGGGAAGGACGCCGGGCGGCCCCCGATTCGATGGTTGTGAGACGGGCCGCGTTCGCTACCGCGCCAACGAGAATCCCTGCTCATGGAGGGCGCGGACGGAGCGGCGGATGAGTCCGAGCCAACCCCCGGTCGCAAGCGGCGATCCGCGGGTCAGCCGGCCGGGGGAGCCGGCTCACGTCGATGTTGAGATTGAGGATGGGCCGAGAGTCCGCCGGATGGCCCCGGAGGCGCCGGGCACGAACAGCTTCGGACCACGCTCGCCCACCAGGTAGGCGCGGCCGGCGGCGACGGGGCCGCCGTAGGCCCGAGCCTAGACCGTCTGGCCGATTGAAGTGCCGAACGCCGCGGTAATCTTCGACTGCGGGAAGGCGAACCCTCGACCGCGGGGCGCCCGTCTCGATCACACCGTGGCCCGGGAGCTCGGCCACCGGTCGACGTCGATGATCGAGGACCGGTACGGCCACCTCCACGACCGAGCGGTGGCAGGAGGGAGCGAGGTGGTGGAGTTTCGAATCGAGGGGCGAAAGGCCAGTTTGCCCGCCAACGTTCCGTGACGCAAACAGGAGGTCGATGTGGACTGGACGCAGTTCGGAATAAACTCGGCTTCGATCGCGGTACTGGCCGGCCTGGTCGCCTTCTTGGGGCGCGCCGTCATCCGCGCCCTCCTCGCCGCCGACCTCCAGGCCCACAAGGCGTCGCTCGACCGCGACCTTGAGGCCTTCCGATCCGAGCTGCGCTTGGGGGCGGAACGGGAAATCCAACGCCAGAAAGCCGATGACGAACGGCGAAGAGCCGAGCACGACGCCGGCTTCCGGTGGCTCCTTGGGGTCCGCAACGAGGCCATCCAGGAGCTTTACTCGGAGATGAGGGATGCGGTGGAGGCCACCTACGATGCCGTCCTCGCGGACGAGGCGGACGTCGAGGGCCACCAGGCCAAGCACCTGCGGGCGATCAATGCGAAGAACTCGTTGGCTTCAACCGTCGACAGGAACCGCCTGCTCATCTCCGGTCGTGTCTCGCGGCGGCTGGGGGGTGTCGACCGCGAGATCGGCCGCGTGCTTCATCTGTCCCGCCGCATGGGTCGGGCGATGGAGTTGGGCGACGCGGCCAAGGCCGGGGAATGGGCTGTCGAGGGCTTCGACCGAATGCCTGAACTCATGACCGCCCAGGAAGCCGCTTTCGAAGCGATGAAGCTGGAGATCATGAGCCCTCTGGGCACTGTTTCCGACTCTGAACCGCCCGAATCCCCCTGACACACGAAGCCCGGCAGGGCCATAACGCCTTGCCGGGCTATCGCTTCCTTCAATCGGGGCGCCGGGATTCGAACCCGGGACCTCCTGCTCCCAAAGCAGGCGCGCTACCGGACTGCGCTACGCCCCGTCGTACTACTGCTCAACAACCTACGTCCCCAGACCCCGCCCGCGTGAACCGAATTGTGCATGTAGCGTGTGCATGTTCACGCCTGTTCCCGCCTGTTCCCGCCACACCCGACGCTCCTGAACGACGATCAACATACTCTCCTCGTCGACGTCGTCGTAGACCCGGCGGAGCGTCTCCGCGCTCTTCCCGCCCCCAACCTTCGCCCGGTCCTTGTCCGTCAGGTGCTTCGTCTCGGTGGCGATCTTCCGCCGATAGCCATGGAAGGCAACGACGAGCGGACCTCGGTCGTCTACGCCCTCGAGACCCTGTCCGAGGCCGAGACGGCCCAGGCGGCGATCCTCGAACTCGTACGCGCCGGAGGGGAGTTCAGGCTACCGGACGACGGGCTCGGGCCGGTGCCCTTCCATGCTGACACCGTCTGGCGCACCACGATCGAGGGGTGACTGTCGGGGGGGCCATCTCTAGGCCCGCCGGGCTTAGTCCAACAGCTTCCAGCAGGACCCTTCTCCCTCCACACTGACAGGACGTCGGAGGCCCGAGTGAGCGAGTACCATGGCGAGGACCACGCCGTCGCATGCACGACACCGATCTTCCTTCTTCACGACCCCGAAAGGCCTGAGCAGGTGGGGAGCGGGGTCATACTCAGGCTCTCCGACCGTGTCTTCGTAGCGAGCGCCGCACACGTTCTTGACCAGTTCAAGGTCTGGGATAAGCCGCACGTGGCTCTCGGGACCGACCTGGTCCCCTTCTACGGCAGGGTCGCGAAGACCACTTCCCGGCCTTTCGGTCGTCCGGGTGATCCGTAGGCCCTTGCCCTGGCCGAGGTCGACACGGCTCATCTCGGGCTTGGGTCGTTCCCCGGTCTCGCTCCGAGAGCGGTGAGCTTCTCGGAATCCGGCTACGAAGGCGACATCCTCAAGCTGATCGGGTCACCGCTTGCGATACAGGACTCGGCGGTGGAGGACGGCCACATGGAGACGCGGCTCCTTCATCTCCATCTCATGGCCTCCCGCCAGCGCGTTGATTCCAGGACGGGCCGCACGACTCACCTGATTCTGAACTACGACGAGGACGAGGTGTTCATCGACGGCCGGAAGGCACCCGCCACCAACCTACGCGGTATCTCCGGATCGGGGGTCTGGCGGACGCGTGAGAGCGGCCGGCACGAGCTCGTTGGCATCCTAACCGACCACGATGCTTCGGAGAGGCGTCTTGTTGCCGTACGCCCGTGGCTCCTCCCGGAAGCCCTTAAGCAGATCGCCCCTGAACTGGTGTACCTGCTTGAACCTGGAGCGTCTTGAGCACCACCTCCACGATGTAGGCTCGGCAGTACCCACCACCCGACCTGGCTCCCTTCTTCTTCGGGGTTCCTCTCCCCGCGCGGAAGCACCTGGGTGGGTGCCGGCCCTTCATTACCTGAGTTGACTCGGGGCCCGGAGACACCCCACCCAGCGCCGCAGAGGCCGCAATCGGATAGTGGATCTGTCGAGTTGGGCGGCCCACGGGGCGTGTGAATCGGATCCAGATCCGACTTCGACGCCGACGAGACGAATTGGCCTGACTTCCGAACCTCAGGTCAGCCACCTGACGAGGGTTGTCACGGACGCCCCGACGAGAGCCACCGCCCCGAGACACCCCGAGCCGCCGGCGACCCTGTCCCGCCTCAGGATGGGGTTGCCCTTCATGAACGAGTCGATGTCCAGCCCCCGAGCGAGTGCCTCCAGGATTCTCCGCTGGTCAGCCTCCCTGCGGGCTGGCGATATGCGAACAGGCCCCGGGACCGGAAAGAAGATCGGCCCAAGCTGCCGATCAACGCCTGTCAGCATGGAAGTGAGGGCGAGGTACGGATCCTCGGCCCTCATCTCGTCAGCGAGGTACTTCAGCGTCCAGAAGGAATTCGCGAACCGTAGGAACTCCGTACTCGCCTCCGGATAGTTCGCCGCGATGGTCTGACCACGTTCCGCCTGCACGACTTCCCGAGGAACGAACTCGTGGCCCCTGACCGCGGCGATGAAGAACCCACGGTGCATCATCTCGCCCAACTCTGCGTAGCGGGGCTTGTCGCTATGCGGGATGTCACTCGCCACCTCGGCACGCCGAGTGAGGAGGGTCCAGTCGCTCTCTGAGAGCCTCTCACCCGCGTATTCCGCCAACGCCTCGACAGCCTCCCTCGCCCTCGCCCTCGCGTCCTCCATGATCTTGGCCCTCCAGTTGGGTCACCGCAGCTACCGGGTCACTCCAGACCCGGGAAGAGATCGCGGTTCTTCTCGGCTACGTCGCGGAATCCCTCGCCCATCGAATCGAAGGCGGTGAGGTAGTGGGGATGAAGTGGATCGACCTCGGCGGAGAAGATCGCCTTCAGGAGCTTGGCAAAGTCGGCGAGGACATCTTGGCCGAGGTCCTCATCGTCGAGCACTTCGCCAACGTTGGGCGGGACGGAATTTCCGACCCTGAGGTACCGGGACTGGACGACAAAGCGAAGGGCGTCAGCATGTGTACGGCCGCGGCGGCGGGCCTTCACGTAGGCGGTGGTGTTTGAGTAGCCCAGGCCGTAATTCGGATTGCCCATGGCCTTGAGGAAGCCCATCGTTGCCTCCATGTAGGGGAAGGGGCGCCGGCTCCGCGACCTCACGCGTCGCGTGTCACAACGGGGAGGCCGGCGGCACGCAGCTCGCGCAGCAACTCCCTCTGCCACTCCATCTGATCATCCAACGGGACATAGACGATGCCGTGGAAGTCAGATGGCACCTCCAGGCCCACCCCCACCAGGGCACATACATTAGGCTGCCCCAGATGAGAGAGAAAGTAACCCAACTCCAGGATGACGTTCTGGCGTGCTCGGGGCGTGAGACTCCCCTCATCGAGGCCCCCCACGTCGTCTCCCGTCATCAGGATGACGGCGAACGTAACGAGCTGCGCTTCCGAAAAGAACTTCGTTAGGAGGGGTCGCCCCTTGTTCGGCTGATCGTGAAGCACGATGGGCGTTAGGCCAACCCCCCGGAGGAACTCAACAACCGATTCCTTCGCCGCAACATCCCGTCCATGGACAACGAAGACTCGGTCCGGTTCCCGCCCATTGGCCCCCTCCTCGGAGCCTCTCCCGGGGCGGAGGTGATCTCGCAGGAAGGCCGATAGGAGCCTGCCCTCGGCGGTCACGGCCCCCGGGTTTTCGAGCACGAACTCAATAATCGTCCGCGCTCGTTCCTCCGGAAATCCGCTCACCTCGTACACGCCGAGGCCCTTGACACCTGCCATCATCAGCAGGTCATCCTGCTCCTCGACCGATAGAGCTGCGAGGACGGGACGGAGTCGCACCATCTCCCCCCGAGTCGGTGTCACCGACGCCATGGCCGGACGGTCAACGAGGGAAGGCGGTAGCCCCAGGCCCAGATCCGCCGCCGCAGGCGCGAGATCAATCTCCTTCACCGCCCAGTGGCTTCGGCTGAACTCCCAATCCGCAATATCGAGGCGACGTCGCATCGACCACAGCTCAGCATTCGCAATCGGGCCCCGTGCCTCCTCGTCAAGCCGGATGACCAGATTCTCGGAGGTGGGACGGACCGATTCGATTCTGACGATGTAGGCCTGCTCATCTGCCCGACCCTCCTCCATGAGGATGGTGGGCCACGAGGCAAGCGCCTTGATGGCTTCACGGGAGACCGTGGAGAGACGATCCCGGATAGCCGGCGACGTGTACTCCAAGAACCGCTGGCGTGGGATCTCGAGCGTCCCCCCAGAGACGTCCGAAGGAAGCATCCACACGATCAGGTTGTACATCGTCCCTCCGCTGTGGCACCCCAGGTTCTAGCCCTCCAACTCCGCCTCGATCGCCTCGAACGCATCCAGGGCCGCCCTGAGGTCCTCGACGATCTCGGCCGCCAGGACTGCCGGCTCCGGGAGGTTCTCCGAGTCTTCGAGCGAGTCGTCGCGCAGCCAGAAGATGTCGAGGTTCAGCTTATCCCTCTGGGCCAGCTCCTCGTAGTCGTAGGCCCTCCAGCGGCCGCCCTCGTTGTCCTCGCTCCACGTCGCCTCCCGCTCGTGCCGCTGGCCTGGTCGGAAGCACTCCACGAACTCGTCGAGGCCCCCACGCGTCAGGGGGTTCTGCTTGAGGGTGAAGTGCATGTTGGTCCGGAGGTCGTAGATCCAGAGCCTCTCGGTCCAGGCCTTCTCCCGCGCCGGCTTCGCGTCGAAGAACAGGACGTTGGCCTTCACGCCCTGGGCGTAGAAGATGCCGGTGGGCAGGCGGAGGAGCGTGTGGACGTCGAACTGCTGCAGGAGGTTCTTCCGGACCGTCTCCCCTGCCCCGCCCTCGAATAGGACGTTGTCCGGCACGACGATGGCGCACCGGCCGTGGATGGTCAGGAGCGTCTTCACGTGCTGGAGGAAGTTGAGCTGTTTGTTCTTCGTGGAGGTCCAGAAGTCCTGCCGCTCGTAGCTCTGGGTCTCGGACTCGAGTTCGCCCTCCTCGTTCACGATCTGGATGCTGCTCTTCCGCCCGAACGGGGGATTCGTAAGGACCATCGAGTACCGGTCGCCCGGGTCCGAGGCGAGGCTGTCGACCCCTGAACGGATCGGACAGGGGTCGGCCGACATCCCGTGGAGGTAGAGATTCATGATGCAGAGCCGGGCGGTGGCAGGGACCAGCTCCCAGCCCTGGGCGAACCGCTCCTTCAGGTGCCGCTTCTCGTCGGGGTCCAGCTCACGCCCGTGCTCCCGAACCACGTAGTCGTGCGCAGCGAGGAGGAAGCCACCGGTCCCCGCGGCCGGGTCGCAGACCGTGTCGTCCGGCCCGGGCTGCATCACGTCCACCATGGCCTGGATCAGCGGCCGCGGGGTGAAGTACTGACCGGCACCCTTCGGCGACTCCTGGGCCGACTTTGCGAGGAGCCCCTCGTAGATGTCGCCCTTCACGTCGGCCTGCATCGACATCCAGTCCTCGGGGTCGATGAGGTCCACGATGAGGCGTTTCAGGGTGGCCGGGTTCTGGATCTCCTGCCGGGCCTTCTTGAATATCTCTCCGAGCATGCCACCCTGCTTCGGCAGCTCGGCGAGGATGTGGCGGTAGTGGGTCTCCAGCTCCTCCCCGTCGCGCTCGAGGAGACTCGGCCAGTCCAGGCCTTCGGGCACGATGGGGTCCCGGTTCCACGGCGGCAGGGTCTGCTCGTGGGCCATCTTCAGGAAGAGCAGGAAGGTGATCTGCTCCGTGTAGGCCATGTACGAGAGACCGTCGTCCCGGAGGACGTGGGCGAAGCTCCAGGCCTTGTTGACGATCTGCGAAGGACCTTCAGGCATCTTGCACCGCCGCACTGGAGTGAGAATCCTCACCGCCCGCCATTGAGCCGTCGAATGCCTTCGCCAGTATACCGCGCCGCAGAGCCCGGCCACTGGCGAGCCGGACGCCGACTGACTCAAGGACCCGCCCTATCGACGCTTCGACCGTGGCAAACGCGCCAACAATTCGGTCCTGCTCCGCGGCTGGCGGCAGGGGAACCGGGGTTGATCGCAGCTGATCGAAACTCAGGTGAGGTCGACCCTCACCGTACATGAACTCCGCGAACACACCTCGGCCCCAAGGTGAGTTCAAGACAAGGTCGACGAACGCAGAGCTGCCCGGCATGGTCAGCCGGACGAGGGACACGCTCTGGCAGACATAGTGCTCGTGCAGTGGCCGTGCCACCCGGCAGACGTCCCCTGTGTTGGCGCCAACGATCGTGACGAGGATATCACCCTCGTTGACCTGCGAGCGTCGTCGCGCCGGGTCATCCGCAGGTGGATCGACATGCTGCTTCTCGGCTAGGTCAAGGCGACCGGGCTTCACGTTGCCGGCGAGGATGAACACGCCTGTACCTCGCCCGTAGTAGGGCTTCCAATCCCTGGAGCCGCTCGTCAGCCTACTTGTCAGTTGCCCGAGCGCAGCCCAACACCACCCCTCAGGCAGCTCCGGCAGGTCCTCCGTATCCGCCCCCTTCGGCTCCTCGTACTTCGACCGCCAGTTCTTCGGGGGCTTCTTGCCCTTCGCCTCGTACTTCGAGAGGTAGTCCTCCGCCCACCGCTTCCTGCGCTCGGCGAGTGTCCGCTGCAGTAGCTCCTCCCCTGTCTCCTCCGGCGGGTTCGTCTTGCGCCACTCCTCGGTCAGCTTCCCCTCTACCGCGGCCTTCAGGAGCGAGGCCCTGTAGCGCTCGAGGTTGCGTTGGGCCCGCTTGAGTGCGGCCTCGCCGGCGTCGAGTTCTGAGAAGAGCTGCTCGATCTTGGCGACGATCGCGCGCTGACGAGGCCTGGGCGGGACCGGCAGCTCAACCTGCTTGAACCAGGTCTTCGGAACGCGGAGCTGCCCCGCAGCCCCTCGCATGTTGTGTTGTGCCTGCCGTCGGAAGTCCCGCCAAGCCAAGTAGCGGGCAACCCACCGGACCTCCACAGAACGAGCATCCGGCCGAACAACGAAGAACTCCGTAGACCCGTAGCCATGGGGAGGATCAATGTCGGGTACGATGGCGACCTTACCGTTCTCCATGCACGGAGTGATCTTCGCGAACAAGACATCGCCGCTCTTGAACTGTGTGTAGCCCGACTTCACCTCACTGAAGCGTCGGCGTTCAGGCGCGGCTACGCCGCCGAATTCCTCCTCGACGGCAGCCATCGGTAGGAAGGTGACAGGCTCGTCCTCGGCATATTCCGGCTTCTCCTTGGCTGGGTTCACCGAGGCCAACTCAGAGAGTCGGCAGTACCTCCATCCCTCAGGCAAGTCCCTCACGCCACTAACCTGCCGTTCAGCTCATTCAGGACCTCGGTCAGCCGATCGCCGAACGCACGGTGAGCCGCCCCGAGCCCGCCCATCTGGTTGAAGGGGGCGTACTCGAAGTCATCGGGTGCAACCGTCAGGCTCGTCGCGACGTGGTCCCTGATGGCGTCGAGCCAGGCGCGCTGTTCCGGCGCAAACGGGCCGTCACTGTGCTCCTTCTCCCGCAACCACTCCTGGTACCGCGCCTCTACCTGGTCCGCCACCGGCACCAACGGCTCATCGGGCTCGATCGCGTGCCGAACCAAGGCGATGAGGTCGACGAGTTCCTTTCCCCCCTTCCCCCGCACCTTCTCGGGTTCCACGGCTTCGTAGATCGACCAGAGCCGGCCGGCGGGGTCCTGTAGGGCGACCGGGGGCTTCCGCAGCTCGGCGGCGAGTTCCTTCACCTGGGAGAACCGCAGCCCTGCCCGGTAGGGTCGCGAGTAGAGGATCTGGAGCGCCTCGATCTCTTCGCGGTTCTCCTCCACGAACTTGCGGAAATCCGCAAGCTTCGAACGAGCGCTCTCCACCGCGGCCTCGTCGAACCCGACATCGAGGAGGACATCCTTCGTCACCTCGTCGATGATCTGGTGGAGCTGACGGTTGATGTTCAGGATTCCGTCCCGGACGTCCGGGCTCATGAACGGCTTCACGGCGGCCTTCATCCGGTCATACTCGACCTCAGCGAGTTGCTCCTCCGTCGGCTCCTCGCCCTCGGGCACCTCGAACCGCACCCCCGCCTCCCTGGCCACCTCGTCCGGGTCGATGCTCTCCAGGAGGGTCGAGGCCAGTGCAGAGGGATCCAGCCCGCCAGTGAGGCCGGCGATCTCGTCTCGCTGCTCATCGTCGAGCTGGCGGTCGAGACGAGCCATCCGGGAGGCGACCGTCGAGACGATGTCGGCGTCGAGGACCCCCGTGGCCACCGCCTGAAGGAGCTTCTCCAGGGGCACGGACGGCTTCCGGTCCAGGGGCTTCGAGGCCGTCTTGTCCCTCTCGCAGACCCCGACGGCATCCACGATGACGAACCGGTCCTTCGCCTTCGTGTCGGGCGTCACGGCCTGCAGGTCGTTCTCGTTGATGATCCGGACCCCGCGGCCCTTCATCTGCTCGAAGTAGGCGGCCGAGTTCACGTTTCTCAGGAAGAGCAGGCACTCGAGGGCCTTCACGTCGGTCCCGGTGGCGATCATATCGACGGTGACGGCGATCCGCGGGTTGAACGAGTTCCGGAACTGGCTCAGAAGGTCCTCGGGGGAGATCCCGGTGGTCTTGCTCGTGATCTTCCGGCAGAACTCGTCCCCCTTCCCGAACTCCTCCTTGATCACCTTCACGATGTCGTCGGCGTGGGAGTCCTGCTTGGCGAAGACGAGGGTCTTAGGGACCTCTGTACGGCCGGGGAAGATCTCGGTCCGGACCTTGTCGCGGAACGTGCGGATGACGAGTCGCAGCTGGTCCATCGCCACCACGTCCCGGTCGAGCTGGTTCGCGGTGTAGGTCAGGTCGTCGTCCAGCTCCTTCAGCGTCTTCTCCCGGGTTCGGCGGTCCCGGTGGGGCACGAAGGTGCCGGCCTCAGCCTTCAGGGCCCCTCCCCCCTCGGAGACCTTCGTCCGGATCCGGTAGACGCTGTATCCGACGTTCACCCCGTCGGCCACCGCCTTCTCGTGGGAGTAGTCCTGGACGACGTTGTTCCGGAAGAACCCGACAGTCTGGGCCGAGGGCGTGGCCGTGAGCCCGATCAGGAAGGCGTCGAAGTAGTCGAGGACCTGGCGCCAGACGTTGTAGATGGACCGATGGCACTCGTCGATGACGATGAAGTCGAAGGTCCCGATGGGGATCCGCGGGGTGTACTCGACGGGGATCGCCTCTCGTCGGAGGGGGTTCTCGGCCTCGAAAAGCGAGCCGGCCTCGTTGCCCTCCTCGAACTCGTCCTCGCCCTGCAGCATCGAGTAGAGCCGCTGGATCGTCGTGATGACGACCTTGCTGGCCGGATCGATCGTGTTCGCCCTGAGGTGCTGGACGTTGTACTCCTGAGCGAAGCTGTACTGGGACCCCGGGGCCGAGAACTGCTGGAACTCGTTCAGGGCCTGCTTCCCGAGGTTGTTCCGGTCGACCAGGAACAGGATCCGGTTCGCCTTCGCGTGTTTGATCAGCCGGTAGCAGAAGGAGCAGGCCGTGAAGGTCTTCCCGGACCCGGTGGCCATCTGGATGAGGGCGCGAGGGCGGTTCTGGGCCAGGGAGGCCTCAAGATTCTGGATCGCCTCGAACTGGACCGGCCAGAGGCGGCCCTGTTGGAGCGGGGGCATGACCTGGAGGTTGGCTCGCAACTGGGAATCGAGCCCGGCGAGGCGGACGAGTTCCTCGGGGCGGTGGAAATGGAACACCTCCCGGCTCCGCGGCTCGGGGTCGAGGGCGTTCCGGAACTGGGTGACCTTCCCCGTCGACTCGTAGGCGAACGGGATCGGCCGTCCGTAGCTCGGGACGTTCTCCGCCACCCCCAACTGGTACTGCTCCGACTGGGTGATGACCCCCTGGAGGGTGTAGCCGACCGGCTTGGCCTCGACGACCGCGATGACCTTCCCCTGGGCGTAGAGGAGGTAGTCGGCGAAGCCCTTCTTCTGGCTGCCGCCGGAAGTCCATGCGAGGGGGTACTCCCGCACAGCGACTCCATCGGCGGCCTGGATGTTCATCGACCCGTAGTCCTGAACGACCCAGCCCGCCTCCTCGAGCATGTCGTCGATTGCCCGTCGGGCGTCGGCTTCCGGCGATGGGGTCATGCCAGGAGGGGCGGGGGTGAAGGGGGAGGCAGCCCTCAGGATACACGCCCCCCGCCTTTGCCGCAGCCCCCAGTCGGCTCCAGAGGGCGGCGGGGCTCAGGTCCGGCCCCGGGACCAGCAGACCGCCCTCTCCGGCGCTCAGAGCCGCCGTGGGGCCCCTCGAGCGCCTACTCGGGAGCGTCGACCGGTGTCTTCGAGGGGAAGTGGAAGGGACGCCCGTTGACCTCGGTGACCCACTCGCCCTCGGCCTCCTCCAAGGGCTTGAGCCGGGCGAGAAGCTCCTCGTCAGGCAGTTCCACCGACAGGCTCACATCGGCGTCCCCAACGCTCCAGAGATCCCAGTGATCGAGCGCTGCGTGGACGGACTCCGCCCGCAGCGAGTCCACCATGCCAGATGCATCCTCGTGCATGAAGAAGTGCTCTCGGAACGCCCAGACCGAGACCGTGCCAGTCATGGGGCCGCCGCTGTCCCAGGACATGCTGTACACTGGAATTCCCTCTTCCTCGAGCAACTCCATGAGAAAGTCCTTCGGCACCTCGACCGTCGTGATCACCGCGCACCTCCTTCGACCGGAGCTGATCCCGACCCGCCGGCTCAAGATGCCGTCCGAGCGGAGTAGATGCACGCCGGCCGCATCTCACCCTCCCGGTCGGCTCCAAGCCTCGTTGCACCCCTGCCCTACCCGAGACCCGACCCAATCCCTCCTCGGAGCCAGGAGCCGCCTCGGGGGCCCTCCTAAGGTCAGCCCTCTCGGCGAGCCTACTCGTAGGTCGGCTTCACCGGCCCGTTCACGGTGTCGCTCAGGTAGTCCACGCGGTGGTCCGGCTCGGTCTCGAGCACCTCGAGTTCCCCGTCGTTCAACAGCCCCTCGATCACCTCGTGGGATCCTCCCACGTAGCTCCAGCACAGATCGGTGTCCTTCAGCACACAGAACGACCGGTCGTCGGGCCACCACACTCCGGGCATGGGCCCCGAGCGAGACAGGAACGGATCGTCCACGGCCTCGGGCGTGGTCCGGAACAGCAGGTAGCCCCGGATTCCGCGGCGAAGCAACGGGGCGTTGAAGGCCTCCTCCACCCCGGCACATCCGCGCCAGATCGCGCTCCAGCAAGCCTTCGGTGGTGAGCCGCCGAAGAGGACGCGGACGAGGGACTCCGTGACGAGCCCGTGGGTGTGGCTGTGCCAGGGGCTGACCAGGTCGCCGGGTGCGGCCCCGAGGGGGCCCGAGCGCAGAGGCTCCCACTGGACCTCGGGGTGGATCACCCGCCCCGTGGCTTCCGCCACCTGCCGCCACGGCACGAGGACTCCGAGTCGGTCCTTCGCCGGGTGCAGCACCCGGGCGTACCGATCGAACACGGGAGGGAGCAGGCTCGATACGCGGAACCCACCCCCTACCCGCATGGCCGTCGGGATCTCGAGCCAGAGCCCGGGTTCGGCGTCGGGCGCCACGCGGCATCCCGGCTTCAGTTCCAGCCGGATCGGCGTGCCGCCGTCGCGTCCGAGCCACCCTATGGACGACATGGCGCGGTCGGCTGCACGCGGGGCGGCGGAGGCTGGGTCGCCGCGGCCGACTGGTGCACCATCCGGAGTCCCCCACACCGTCCGGCCATCTCCCAACGCCCGTCCTTCTTCAGGAATCGGCACAGGGTGTGGATCGAGTGCCCATCGCGAAGCGTGGATGGGCTGCCGCGAGTCGGACGACGGCGACCGAGTCCTCGACGGATTGGGCCATGGCCGACCCAGGTGCCAGCAGCAATTCGAGGGCCACCGCTACCCGCCTGGGCATCGAGGTCATCGGGGTCCCGCCGGCTCCGGCGGCCAACCGGGATGGAAGTCCAGGGGGCGATCGAAGACCTGCCCGTCGCCGCTGACCACCCGCACCGTGGCCTCCAGGGCCGTGGCGAACTCGATCTCCAGGGTGTCGGTGAAGGTCGTACGAGGCGGGCCCTCGCGGTCGGCCGTAGATGAGCCGACGCAGCGCGTCGAGCGAACTTCGTACGGCAGAATGAAGACGAGGCCTGGATTCTCCACCGAACCGTCGGCGACCCTCACGTCCCAGTCGGGCCGCACGACGTCGCACAGGCCCTCGGTCGTGATGGCGATTCGGATGCGGCGCCCCTCGACGATCCAGGCACCCGGGTTCGTCTCGATCCCGGGGAACTGCAGCCCTCCCGCGGGCGTGGCGACGAGCCCGAGCACCCGCATTTCGGTCGGCTCCGTAGGGGACTCCTCACAGGCGGAAGCCGCGAGCAGCGTCACAGCCGATACGATGCCGACGAGTCGCGTGATCCTCATGACTGCCCCACACCGTTGATGTCGCGTTCTCCGTGGCCGCACCGCCCCCCATATGCGCTACGATCGCGGCTTCCCCGCATTTCCGAAAGCCGGTCCTGGCGTGCGCGGCACATGCACGTGGCGCCCGGGGCAAAGACGGGTCCCCCGCTTCGATCGAGTTTTCGGCACGTTCTCCTCACCCCTGCCCGGAGCCCGACATGAGCGCTGCATCCCCCCAGGCCGTCGTCCGACGTCTGATCGAGGAGGTCATCAACGGCCAGGACTACGGCCTGCTGCCCGAACTGCTCCACGAGGAGTACGTCTTTCGCACTCCCGGCGAAGAGCTGAGCGGCGCCGCCGCCCTCAGGGCGCTCTTCAGCAGCTACCGGGAGGCATTCCCCGACCTGGCCGTGGGCATCGACGACATGTTCGGCTCCCACGACCGGGTGGCGACGACCTTCACCCTCACCGGAACCCACACGGGACCCTTCATGGGCCTGCCCGCCACGGGGCAGGCGGTGGCCGTGGACGGCATCGTTCTCAGCCGGGTGCTGGAGGGGCGCATCGTCGACGAATGGGAGCTCATCGACGTGGCGGGCCTCGTGGAGCAGTTGGGAGTCGGGGGCTGACGCGCCTCAGTTGCCCATGAGCGCCGCCCGGTCGACGAGACGCCCCCGTGCGATGACGGACCGGATGCGGCGGGAGTTCCGGATGTCGGCGAGGGGATCGGCGTCGAGGATCAGCAGGTCGGCCCGCTTCCCCACCTCGATGGTCCCGAACTCCTCGGTGTCCTCGACCATGCGGGCGGCGTTGATGGTGGCGGCCTGGATCGCCTCCAGCGGGGTCAGTCCCCCTTTCACGAGGTGGGCCAGTTCCTCGTGAGCGGAGTAGCCCGCGAAGACCATGGGGTTGCCCACGTCGGTGCCCAGCACGATGGGCACGCCGAGGCGGTGGAGGTCGGCCACCTCCCCCATGACCGCATCGGTCTCGGCGCGCCAGAACGGAAGCGAGTCGGCCTCGGCGCCCGCATCCAGCATGCCCGCCTGCGCGAATGCCTCGATCTCCTCGTCGGTGACGGTCTCGCGCAGGAACGGATCATCGAGCCTGCTGGGGTCCTCCACGTAGCGAATGAAGGCGTCGTAGAGCGACAGGGTCGCCACGGTGTGGAAGTCCCGGTCCGCCAGATCGGCGCCCACCGTCGTGCTCGGAAACGGGCGCTCGGAAACGGCGTGCACCACCCCCGCCACCCCGCCCGCCATGGCGGCCTCGAGTTCGTGGGGCGACGAGACGTGGGCGAAGACCCGCAAGTCGTGGGCCGCCGCCTCGTCGACGATGGCCTGGATCATCTCCACCGGCATCAGGGGGTGATCGTCGCCGAATTCCGACGGGCCCGTCTCCACCGTGATCTTGATCGCGTGCATCCCGCCGGCGGCCCGTTCCTGTACCGCTCGCCGAGCCGCCGCGGCGGTCCGGACCAGTGAGATCCCGAGCCCGAGGGGGTAGAGGTTCGCCGGCTCGTCTTCGGGGGTGGCGTCAACGATGGCCTGGGCGGCCTCCCGCCGCGGGGGCGGGAAGATCGTCCAGACGGGGTGGGTGCCGGGGAGGGTCAGGTGCCCTCCGGTCCCGTACACCGTGGGCCCCTGCACCTCCCCGCGCTCCATCCTCGCCCACAGGTCCCGGATGGACTCGGTGCTCCCGTCCGTCGCTCCGAGATTCAGCATCGAGGTCACGCCGTAGTACAGCAGACGCCGAAGCACCTGCTCGGTCTGGTCGTCCGGCCCCGGACCGGGCAGGCCGAGGCTGAAATGCACGTGCATGTCGGAGAGCCCGGGCATGACGAAGGCTCCTGCGGCATCCACGATCGTCGCGTCCGCGGGAGGCTCGGCCTCACCGGTCGGAAGGATCGCGGTGATCCGCCCGTCGCGGACGAAGACGTCGGTGTCGGCCCGTGGAGGACTCCCGGTGGCATCGATGACCGTCGCGCCACGGACCACGAGGTCGGCCTCGGGCATCGGGGGACTGGAGCAGGCGCCCAGGACGGTCGGGAGCAGCAGCGACCCGGACAGCACGACGGCGCGGGTGCTCGCCCTGCACGCCTCTCTCCAGACCGTCGTCATGCAGCCCCCTGTGCCTGGGTGGACCGAGGCCCTCGACTCCGGCCCGGTGGGGAGGCATGCTACCCCCGCCGTGCCCCTCGGGCCAGCCTCGATCCGACCTCCGGCGCCCGATCTCCCGCCCCGTGTCGAACACGGAGTCCCCCGTTCGACGAGAGGGTGAAGGAGCCATGAACCCACGCCAGGAGCCCCGATGCGATTCATGATGTTGGTGATCCCCAAGGGATACGAACACGCCGCCCCCGGAACGGTGCCCGACGACCCGGCCGCCGTCGAAAAGATGATGAAGTACAACGAGTCCCTTCAGAAGGCAGGGGTGCTGCTCGCGCTCGACGGCCTGCATCCGCCGTCCATGGGCTTCCGCGTCTCGTACTCGGGCGGCACGCCGAGCGTCGTGGACGGTCCGTTCGCCGAGGCGAAGGAGGTCGTCGGCGGGTACTGGATGATCGAGGTCGCCTCGCGAGAGGAGGCGGTGGAGTGGGCCCGAAAGGCGCCCATGGGCGACGACGAGATCATCGAAGTGCGCCAGGTGCAGTCCTTCGACGATTTCCCCGAAGACGTCCAGGAGAAGATCGGCGACTTCGAGATGGGCGATCGTCGCGGGGAGGACGGGCGATGAAGTTCCTCTGCCTGGGCTACTACGCCCCCGAGGTCTACGAGGCCATGTCCGACGCCGAGCGGAAGGCTCTGGGCGAACGCTGCCGGCCCCACGACGAGAAGTTTTTCGGCACGGCCAAGGTGCTCGACGTCGCGTCGCTGAAGCACCCCTTCGGCGCCCACATCCGCCCCGGCCCGAACGGTCAGACCGTGACGGACGGCCCGTTCGCCGAGGCGAAGGAGGTCGTGGGTTCGTACTTCATGATCGAGGCCGACGATCTCGACCACGCCGTGGAGATCGCCCGCCTGCACCCCGCCGCCCAGATCGGCTGGGAGGTGGGCTTCTCCATGGAGGTGCGGCCCGTGGACATCGTGTGGGTGAAGGACGGCGAATACGTGGGCCCCAAGCGGGAGTCCTGACATGCCTCGTCGCCTCCTGCTCTGGGACGTCGTCACCCTGGACGGCTACTTCGAGGGCCGTGAGAAGTGGGACCTCGCCTTCCACGAGACGGCCTGGGGGCCGGAACTCGAGGCCTTCTCGCTCGAGCAGGCCGAGGAGGTCCGGGTGCTCCTCTTCGGGCGCGTCACCTACGAGGGCATGGCCGCCTACTGGGCCAACGCCGAGGGGCCCATCGCCGACTTCATGAACGGCGTGCCGAAGGTGGTCTTCTCCCGTACGCTGGCCGAAGCGGACTGGGCGAACACTCGCCTGGTCCGGTCCGAGGCCGTCGACGAGGTGCGGCGGCTGAAGGCGATCGAGGGCGAGGGCGACCTCTTCGTGTTCGGAAGCGCCGATCTCTGCGACTCGCTCCTTGGCGCGGGGCTGGTCGACGAGGTGCGGCTGGGCCTCGTGCCCGTGGTCCTGGGCCATGGGACTCCGTTCTTCAAACCGAGACCCACGCCGGTCACGCTCGAACACCTCGGCACCCGTCAACTAGGACCGGGCTGCACCCTGCTCCGGTACCGGCCGGTCGCGGCCGACCCGGTGTGAGCCGACCCGACGTCCGGAACACGGTCGAGGCCGTCTGGCGCATGGAGTCCGCGCGGATCATCGCCGGGCTCACGCGCCTGATCGGCGACGTCGGTCGGGCCGAGGACTTCGCCCAGGACGCGCTTCTGGCCGCGCTGGAGCAGTGGTCGGAGTCGGGCATCCCGGACAATCCGGGCGCCTGGCTCACGACCGTGGCCCGCCGAAAGGCCATCGACCAGGTACGGCGCCGCGAACTCGCCGGCCGCAAGCACGACGAGCTGGCGGTGGAGCTCGAGGTGAGCGGCTCGGTGGAGGCCCCCGACGAACACCTCGGCGAGCCCATCGATGACGAGGTGCTGCGCCTGATCTTCATCTGCTGCCACCCCGTCCTGTCGGTCGAAGCACGGATGGCCCTCACGCTGCGGCTGGTGGGGGGCCTCTCGACCGACGAGGTGGCCCGGGCGTTCCTGGTCCCGACGGCCACCCTGGCGCAGCGGATCGTGCGGGCGAAGCGCACGCTCCGCGAGGCGAACGTGCCCTTCGAACTCCCGCCGGAGCGGGAGCTGCCGGAGCGTCTCGCCTCGGTGCTCGGGGTCGTCTACCTCATCTTCAACGAGGGGTACGCCGCAACGGCGGGTCGCGACTGGATCCGGCCCGAGCTCTGCCTGGACGCGCTGCGGCTGGGGCGGGTGCTGGCGGGGCTGGCCCCGGACGAGCCCGAGGTGCACGGCCTGGTGGCGCTCATGGAGCTCCAGGCCTCCCGCTTCGCCGCGCGGGTCGGGGCCCACGGCGAAGCCATCCTACTCATGGCGCAGGACCGGTCCCGCTGGGACCACCTCCATATCCAGCGCGGCCTGGCCGCCCTCGACCTCGCCCAGCGACAGGGCGGCGCCCTCGGCCCCTACGCCCTCCAGGCCGCCATCGCGGCCCGCCACGCCCGAGCCGCCACCCCGGACGACACCGACTGGCCCGCCATCGCCGCCCTCTACGACGCCCTCGCCCAACTCATGCCGTCGCCCGTGGTGGAGCTCAACCGGGCGGTGGCGGTGGGTCGAGCCTTCGGCGCGGAGGCGGGACTCGAGCTGGTCGACGCCCTGGCCGGCGAGAAGGCCCTGGAGGGCTACCACCTGCTCCCGGCCGTGCGCGGCGACCTGCTGGAGCGGCTGGGCCGAACCCAGGAGGCCCGGCGCGAATTCGCCCGGGCGGCCTCCATGACCGACAACGAGCGGGAGCGGGAGACGCTGGTGAAGCGGGCGGGGGGCTGACGCCGCTCAGGCACCGGTCCCCAAGTTCCCCGAACTGCCCGCGCCCTCCGGAAGATGTCGGTTTGGGGGCGCCGGAGCGCCCCCAATCATCCACTCCACACCGTGGCCTGGACCGTTCGGTCAACTTGAGGCGGCCCGGTCGCACCAACCCACCCGAGGTCTCGGTCCCCGAGCACTTGGGGTGGGTTGAGGGCGTCGCTCGGCGTCAGTCCGACGGCGGAGGCGGCGCGGCCTGCTCATCGAGGGCCGCGTCGCCGTCTGCGGGGTGGAGTCGGGAGACGTCGCGCCACCAGGCCTCCTGGGGCTCCCGGGCTGCGGCCGGTTCCATCGGCTGCCCCAGGCGGGGCGTCCGCACGTCGGCGCCCCCCTCCTGCCCCCGGGCGACGAGCGTCTCGATGGGTTGGTCCCAGCGATGGGTCGCCAGGTCGAAGGTTCCCCAGTGGATGGGCAGCAACGGGCCGCCCCCCAGGGCCGCGAGAGCCGAGAGGGCGTTCACGGGTCCCAGGTGGACGTTGGCCCAGGCCGGGTGATAGGCGCCGATCTCCAGCAGCACGAGATCGAACCCGGGAAACTCCCGCCCGATGTCGGCGAATCCCGTCATCAGCCCCGAGTCCCCTCCGAAGTAGATCCGGCCCGAGTCCCCCGCGATGACGAACGACGACCAGAGGGTCTGATTCCGGGTCGTCGGGGAACGCCCCGAGAAATGCTGCGCCGGCGTCGCCGTGATCTCGATGTCGTCGCCGCACACGGCGGCCGTCTCCCACCAGTCCAACTCGGTGATGCGGTCGTGAGCCACACCCCACGCCTCGAGGTGGGCACCGACGCCGAGGGACGTGACGAACGGGACCGGCGTTTCGGCCAGCGTCCGGATCGTCGGGTAGTCCAGGTGGTCGTAGTGGTCGTGGGACACCACCACGAGGTCGATGGGGGGGAGGTCGGCGAGGGGGATCGGCACCGGCTGGAACCGCTTCGGACCGATCCGGCCGCTGGGCGACGCCCGGGGCCCCCACACCGGGTCGGTGAGAATCCGACGTCCGCCGATCTCCAGGAGCGTGGTGGAGTGACCGAGCCAGGTAGCGCGAAGGCCGCTCTCGGGGGGCCGCGCCCAGGTGGGCCCGGGGTTCGCCGAGGGGAGCGGCGCCAGGGGGGACCGGCGCTGACTCGGACACAGGAACTCGGCCAGGGGCATGGATTCCCGTGGATGATCCAGGGAGCGGATGGACCGGTTCGCGAACGACCCGCCGTCCCACTGGGGAGATTGGCGCATCCGCTCCAGGCGTTCCCCCTTCGCTCGACGACCGAGGGCTTTCACCGGGCCGTCCGTGGTCGGGCCGCGCCCTCGGGCGGGACCAGACCGTACTTCACCACGTACCGCACATCGAGGTCGTCCCGCTCCACGGTATACAACGCATCACCGGTGAACTGCTCCGGATCGACCCGGGGTCCCAGGACGATGCGACCCTCGATCCGACCCTCCGCATCGAGCACGTCCCAGGTGGTGGAATCGGCGCGGGCGCGCATGAACGGATCGGGATCGAGGTCCCGGCGCTCCAGCAGAATCGACCCGTTTGCGGCAACGAGCAGCCGCCCTGGAATCGGCCGGGCCGGGGCCGGACCCAGCGCCCCCGCCGATTGAATCACGCCGTCGCGGAGCGGTCGGAACTGGGCTCCGGCGCTGTCGTAGTACGCCGTCATCCGGTCCACCGCCTCGTCCGTCGCTTCGGGTCCGAGCGGCGGGGGCGTGACGCCGCCCCGGACCCGTCGCGCCAAGGTGCCGTCGGGGGAGTGGATCGCCACGTCGTACGTGAGCCCGTCGGTGACGAAGATCTCGCCGTTCTCCCGCACCGCCGCCCTGGGTTCGGGGGCGAGGTACTGGGGCCAGGAGCGGAACAGGTCGTCGAAGTACCAGCGCCGCCCCGCCGGAATCTCGATGAGGGGCGCCCCCGGCGCGCCCGTCTCCACGTTCACGGGCCGGACCCGGAACGTGTCCTGCCGGATCCGGTCCGTCTCCCCGCTCGGCCGAGTCGACTCCGAGCGCCCCACGACCCAGCCGTCCGCGCCGGGCCCCAGGGTCGGAACGATCTCGTTGCCCGCGGCCTTCTGCTCGGTAGTGTGGAGGTGCCGCCGGTCGGTGGTGAAGAGATGGAGCCTGAATCGGTCGAGGAGCAGGATCGTGTCCCGCCCCGTGGCCATCCGCAGGATTTCGTTCGGGAATTCGCCGGGGCCGTCCCCAGGCCGTCCGAACCGTCCGAGCCACACTCCGCCGGCATCGAAGACGTGCACGGTGCGAGCCGCCAGGTCGGCGACGAACACAGTGCCCTCCCCATCCACTCCCACGTCGAGCATCCCGACGAACGCCTCCTCCAGCGGGCCGTCCACCGTCCCGATGCGAACGTCCTCCCGGAGCACACGTCGGGGTGCGTCTCGGATCGCGTCGGCGGAGTTCGAGGCGATGGGTACGCCGCCCGAGTCGACGAGGGCGAACGCGGGCGTCCCCTCCCGGTTCGTATCGGCACACCCCGCCCCACACAGGCAAACCAGAAGCATCGCCAGGGGGGGTCTCATCATCGCCTTCATCGCACCGACTCCGCCTCGATCATGGCGATGATCTCGTCGATGGGCTCGATCAGCGCCTCGAGCTGATCATTCTGACCGGCGACCGATTCGACGTAGACCCGCACCGCCATCGCCTGCCCCGGGGTGAGGGCGCCGTCCGCCGGTAGGTCGAGCAGGTAGGATAGGAGAGCGTTTCGCTGAGCATCGTACGCCCGTGCCGTCAGGCTCGCCTCAGCGACCCGGTCTTCCCACCCCGCGAGGGCCCGACGGAGCTCCAGGTTCTCGATCAGGGTGAGCTGACCCCCGTCCACCAGACTCCGGAGCGCACCGGTGCGGGGGTCGTACCGGGCGTCCAACTGGGCGGTGACCAGCAAGGCCATGGCCGAGTCCGGTGATGCGGTCGTTGCGCCCCGCATGACGTCGCCCCAGGCACGACCGCTGCGCTGGGCCGCCCGGTTCGTCTCGATGTCGGCGAGCAGTGTGGCGCGGTTCTCCCGGAACTCCTCCAGCAGATCGACCAACGCTTCCCGCTCCCGGATCCGGTCCTGTCGCTGCGCCCACGCGGCATCGGCGGCCAGTGCCACGAGGACGCCCACGACGATGACCACGAAACCGGCAGCCGCCTCTCGGAGCTTCTTGCCGTCGACCACGCTCAGTGCCCCCCCGGCTCGGTCGCCGGGATCCGGCCCATGGCCGCCAGGTCGAAGCGGATCTGAAGGGGCACGGCGTCGTCGGAGAACAACGCTCCGCGGAACGCTCCGATGTGGACGTGGGGATTGTACGAACTGCCGTTGTTGCCGATGCGCGCCACCATCTGGCCCGCCTCCACCGCGTCTCCCTCCGCCACCTCGACCTCGCGCACGTGGATCAGGGCCACCTGAACGGGATCGGGGTCGGCGTCGTCGCCGCACCGGAAGAGGATCGCACTGGAGCGGCCGGGACCGAACTCGCCCGGCGGGGTCGTCTCCGGGTTGATGCTCACGATCGTGACCCGTCCATCGCAGGGAGCGAGCAACGGCTCCCGCCACCCGTGCCAGTCCTCGTTCCGGCTCCCGTCGCCGGAGTAGAGGGAGTTCAGGTTCCCCGCCGGCCCACCGGTCCGCCGCACCACCACGCAGTCGGCCCCCAGCGCATCGGGCACGTGGTCTTCGGCGCCGAGGGCGTGCTCGGAGCACTGGAACCGTGCCGCCACCGGCGGATGCACGAGGGCCGCTTCGATCTCACTCGACTGGGCCGAACCGGGTCCGGCGCCGAGGAGGAGTCCCAGGAACAGCAGCGCCGACTCGGTGAGCCGCCGCGACGAGACCGAGCCCGGCGGCGCGATCTCCCGCCGATGCGCCCCCTTCGCCAGAGACGTCATGGCGGCCCACGAAATACCCGTCCCCACGATTCCCCTGAGGCGCCTGAACAGGTTGTTGAACACGGTTCTCTCCGGGTCCGGGAAGGCTCGAAGCATGGTACCGGCCACGACCGGTCAACCGCCAGTAGCTCCGAATCCTACCCCGACGCGCCGGGTGTCCACGCGCTCACCGCGTCAACCACGCCGGGTCGGTGCCGGACTGATTCGGTCCGTTCCCGTTCGTGATCCGAAACCGGACCACGTACTCGCCTGCATGGTCTCTCCCGTCGGTGGTCGTTGCGATGCCTACGGACGCCCTGGGTTCATCCCGCGCCGGGGCCGGCCCGGAGGACCGCCTGGAAGAAGTCGCCGTTCCAGCACCACACGTTGCCGGCGTCGGTGACGGCGCATCCGCCCAGGCCGAACGAGGCCACGTCCATGGGAGTCTCGCCGGCGAAGGTCAGGAGGGGCAGCGGGAACGCCCAGGCGTTGGAGCAGTCGTATCCGCCGGCCACGGAACGGCAGTGGAAGCCCCCCTGGAAGAAGACGTCGTCCAGGGCCGTGGTGGAGTACATGCGAAGCCCCATCTGGGCCGTGGGTTGGAGCACGTCCAGCACCTCCTGGGGCACGTTGCCCGTGAGGTCGGGCCAGCAGAAGACCTGGGACTCCAACTGGGCGCAGGCCGCCGTGGCGACCCGGGCGGGGCCCGGGAGAGGCACCTCCATCGGCGTAGCTCCCGAATAGGCCAGCCAACTATCGCCGTCGTCGGGGCTCGCTCCCCACACGAAGACCCGACCGTCGTCCGTGCGGCCCGCCACCGCCTGACTGCCGGCCCAGTGGTCCTTGATTTCGAGGTGGGCGAACCGGGCCTCGGTATCCACGGGCACGGGGACGGCCGACGAGCCCGAGCGCTCTCCGTTGCCCAACTGGCCCCGGAACGCCGATCCCCAGCACCACGCCCGGCCCGAACCCGCCTCGATGCCGCAGGAGAAGCTGGTCCCGGCGGTGATGCGACTGAAGCGCAGCCCACCGGCTACCGGGGTGGGGAGGGCCAGGAACGGCGCCTCGGTGCTGGACAGTCCGGCGCCGAGGCGGCCCCCGGCGTTCAGGCCCCAGCAGTACCCCACCCCCGACTCGCCCACGCCGCACATGTGGAGGGAGCCCGCCGCCAGGTCCACCAGGGGCTCGGGGGCCCGGGCCCGGATGGGGGTCGCCGTGCGGCCCGTGGAGCCCGTGCCCAGTTCGCCTGCCTCGCCGAGCCCCCAGCAATACGGGTTGCCGTTGTCGTTGAGGGCGCAGATGACCGCATTACCCACGGCCACTCGGCTGAAGCGGCCCGGATCGAACCGCCCCACCACCACCACCGTGTCGGCGGCGTCGGGGCGCACCTCCACCAGCACCGGGGGGCCGTCGAATCGGGCGTCGGCGTCGGTGTCCACCACGTGCACCGAGTAGAGGCCGGGGACGAGGCGGGTCGCCCTGGCTCCGCCGTCGGCGTCGGCCACCACGGTGAGGGTCCCCGACGGCCCCACGGCCTGGAACACCGTTCCGGGCACGGCCCACCCGTCGAGGTCGGTGCGGGCCACCAGGGTGCCGCTGTCCACGACTCCAGTGGGCTCCACGTCCCGACCACAGGCCCCCAGAGACAGCAGCAGGACCGTCATCACCGACGCAACACGTGTCATTCCGCCCTCCCGGAGTCCCATAGCTCACGGAGAAAGTCGAAGGGATAGATGCCGGTGCCGTGCCCGTCGCTCCACTCGAAGCGCAGCGCGTAGCGGCCCACGTACTCGATGGCCCGGGGGTAGACGCCGTCCGGAACCCGGCCGGGATCCAGGAGGGGCCGGCCCGTCATTTCATCGACGCACCCGGCGCAGGGGCAGGCGAGGCGCAAGGCCCTCGGAGCGTACGTGGAAACGGTGCCGTCGCGCCACTCGATGGCCAGGCGGGTGCCGTCGTCCGTGGGCCGGACGTCGGCGGGACGAAGCCCCGGGGTCACGCTCCGGCCCGGGACCGGAGGTGATGGGCCAGGGCCCGGAAGGCCCGCCCCCGGTGGCTGCGAGCGTGCTTCTCCCGCGCCGGGACCTGGGCGAAGGTGTGCCCGAGGTCGGGAATGAAGAAGAGGGGATCGTAGCCGAAGCCTCCCCCGCCCCGCTCCTGGTCGAGGATGCGACCCTCGCACTCCCCCCGGACGAGATGGGCCGGGCCGGGGCCGTCCACCAGGGCCACGGCGCAGACGTACCGGGCGGTGCGGCGGGGTTCGGGAACCCCCGAGAGCAGCTCCACCAGGTGCCGGTTGTTGGCCCGGTCCCGCGCCAGACCCTCCAGGTCGCCCGGGGCGAACCGCTTGGACCGCACGCCGGGGCGACCGTCCAGGGCGTCCACCGCCAGACCCGAATCGTCGGACACCGTGGGCAGGCCGGTGCGCTCGTGGAAGTAGCGGGCCTTGGACTCGGCGTTGGCCTCGAAGGTGTCGTAGGGCTCCAGATCGTCTTCCTCGGGCGAGGCGGCCACCCCCACGTCGTCGAGGCCCACCAGCTCCAGGTCGGGCACGTCGGAGAGAATCGCCCGGATCTCCTCGAGCTTGTGGGCGCTCCGGGTGGCCACGAGGAGCCGCATCAGATGCGTTCCAGCACCAACCGCTGGACCTCGAGGAGGCGATGGATCCCCTCCAGGGCCAGATCCAGGAGGCCGTCGTGCTCCTGGCGGGTGAAGGGATGCCCCTCGGCGGTGCCCTGGACCTCCACGAGCCGCCCCGAGGAGGTGGCCACCACGTTCATGTCGACCTGGGCGTCCCGGTCCAGGGGATAATCGAGGTCGAGGCGGAGCCCACCGTCGACGATCCCCACGCTCACTGCCGCCACCCCCTCCCGCACCGGCGTGTCGTCCAGGAGTCCCCGGGACACCAGGGTGCGGCAGGCGAGTTCCAGGGCCACGTAGGCGCCGGTGATGGACGCCGTGCGGGTGCCGCCGTCGGCCTGGAGTACGTCGCAGTCCAGGGTGATGGTGCGAGGGCCCAGCGCCGCCAGATCGGTCACCGATCGGAGCGAGCGCCCGATGAGGCGCTGGATCTCCTGGGTCCGCCCGCCGGCACCGTTCCGCTCCCGGCCGCGACGGCTGTGGGTCGAGCGGGGCAGCATGCCGTACTCGGCCGTGACCCATCCCTTTCCCGAACCCTCCCGCCAGGCCGGCACCGACTCGTCGATGGAGGCGGTGCAGAGCACCCGGGTGTTGCCCGTGGCGATGAGGCACGACCCCTCGGCGTAGGGCGCCCACCCCGGCTCCAGGGTGAGGGGGCGCAGGACGTCGGGAGAGCGGTCTTCGGTCACGAGGCCTCCGGGAGGGACTGGATTCGGCGCACGAGGTCGGAGGTGGAATACCCGGGAAGGAACGGAATGACCCGCACCCGCCCCCCGTCGGCTTCTACCGTGTCGCGCCCCACGATGCGGTCGGGCGTGTAGTCGCCGCCCTTCGCCAGGACGTCGGGGCGCAGGGCCGCGATGAGTTCGGCGGGGGTGTCTTCATCGAACAGCGTGACGGCGTCCACGGCCCCCAGGCCCGCCAGGACCCGGGCCCGATCGAGCTCGGGCACCAGGGGTCGGGTGGGCCCCTTGAGGCGCCGCACCGAGGCGTCGGTGTTGACGCCCACCACCAGGGCGTCGCCCAGGCTGCGGGCTTCCTCGAGGTAGGCCACGTGGCCGGGGTGGAGGAGGTCGAAGCAGCCGTTGGTGAACACGACCGTCCCCTCCCGGGGCCGCCCGTAGCGCGCCACGAGCTGGTCCCGGGAGAGGAGCTTGGGGGTCATCCGTGGCCGTGCCCCGTGGCCGGCTGGGGCGCGTGCCGGTCCTCGTCGGTGGGCTTGAAGACGACTTTGAGGAGCGGCGGGGCGATGAAGGTGGTGACGATGACCATGATGAGGATCGCCGAGAAGGTCTCCGACGACAGGATGCCGGCCCGGCGCCCGATGTCGGCGAAGATCAGGCCCACCTCCCCCCGGGGCACCATGCCCACACCGATGGCCATGTGGTTGAGCTTCTGCCGGCCCCACCCCACGACGAACCCGGCGGCGAGCTTGCCGATGAAGGCGATCACCACCAGGAGGGCCCCCACGATGATGACGGCCGAGTTGAAGTCGGCGTGCCCGGGAATGAAGAGCCCCACGTTCACCGCAGCCCCCACCGACACGAAGAAGATGGGGGTGAAGACGTCGGCCACGGGTTCGATGCGCTCCACGATGAGGTCGAACTGGTTCACCGAGCTCAGGACGATGCCCGCGGCGAAGGCCCCGATGATCATGGCCGAGCCGGCCTTGGCGGCCAGGGCGGCGAAGAGGAGGGCGAAGCAGAAGGCGCTCACCAGGAGCACGCCCCGCACCCGCATGCGATCGATGAGGCCGAAGAGCCGGGGGGCCAGCAGGTTGCCCAGGATCACCGCCACCACCAGGAAGCCCACGGCGATGATGAAGGTGCGGGCGATGCCCAGGACCGAGAGTGCGGCGCCTCCCGCCAGGCCGCTCACCACGGCCAGGATCACCAGCCCCAGGACGTCGTCGATGACGGCGGCGCCGATGATGATCTTCGACTCGGCCCGGTGCATGAGCTTCAGGTCCGTGAGCACCCGGGCCGTGATCCCCACCGAGGTGGCGGTGAGGGTGGCCCCGACGAAGACCGAGACCATGCCGTGAGTGACGCCGGCGGGGTGGGCGCCGATGGACGGATCGGCCCACAGCCAGTACGCGAAGCCCAGGGCGAAGGGCAGCGCCACGCCCACGATGGCCACCAGGGCCGAAGACGTGCCGACCTGGAACATCTCCTTGAGGTCGGTCTCGAGGCCGATCTCGAAGAGGAGGATCGCCACACCGACCTCGGCCAACAGATGGATGACCTCGGCAATGGGTCCGGCGGCGGGGACCACCCCCAGCACGCTGGCGCCCAGCACGAGTCCCGCCACCAGTTCACCCAGCACGGCGGGCTGCCCCACCCGCTCGGCGAGTTCACCGAAGACCTTGGCGAAGACGAGGATCCCGATGATGACGAGGAAGAACGTCGCCGGATCGGCGCCGTGGCCGTCTTCTTCGGCGTGCTCCTCGTCGGCGGCATGCTCCTCGTCGGCCGCGGCGGCGGCCTCCTGGGGGATCTCTGCCGCCTCCTGGACGGCGGTCGCCGGCACCGGGACGGATGCGGCTTCGGCCCGGGCGTCCGGGCCTCCGATCCAGAGCATGCCGGCGAGGAACACCAGGGCGGCGAGCTTCATGGGGTAGCTCAGGCCGAGAAAGCCCCGTGTCGTCTTCGTGGGCATGGCGGTGTGTCCTCCTCTCGTGCGGCGGGGGGTCGGTGCGGAGTGGGGGGTGGAGCGTCGGCGCCCCGGAGGGTCACCAGTTGGATTGTGCGCCGTCGACGATCTGCTGGATGAGGGTTTCCAGGGCCTCGGCCTTACCGGTGTCTTCGGTTTCCGTCGCTTCCAGATACTCGCCCTGCGCCCGGAGGGCGTTGCTCTGCCAGAGCACGGTGCGGTCCCGCATGTTCAGGATCTCCACACCCACGGTGAGTACCACCTGGCGCTGGAGCACCTCCGCGGCCTGACCCTGCTGGCCCGGGCGGTAGTTCGGCGCCACGAGATCGTACGACGTGATCCGCCCTCGCACCACCACGTCGGCCTGATCCTCGCCGGCGAGACGGAGTCCCAGGGACCCGGGAAGCTCCCGCAGGAGGATGTCCTGCACGTCCTGGGTCAGTTCAAGACGGGTCGTGGTGTTGTCGAACGGGAGGATGGCGATGGTCTCGACCCCCGTGAGCCCCGTGCCGGCCTGGAAGCTGTAGCACCCGGCCAGACCGGCGGCCAGCACCACGGCCCCCGCCCACCTCCGCAGCCCCACGATCACGGCCTCCAGATGTCCGTCGGGAACGGCTCGGTCTGGGACACCGTCTCCCGCACGAGGCGGAGTTCCCGGACCTCGACCAGATCCCGGTACACCGCCTCCACGGGAATCTGGAGCGCGTCGCGCTCCACGGTGAGGCGCTGCACCACCGAGCCGTCGCGCATCACCTCGATGCGAACGATGCGTCCGTTGTCGACACGGTAGATGGCCTCCTGATCTCCCGGGAGCCCGTACCGCACATGAACGGCCCCGTCCACCCGCTCCGCGCCCAGGAGCACCGTGCCCAGGCCGGGCCGGAAGACGCCCAGGGCGCTCCACAACAGGTTCGCCGGGGGAAGCACCTGGGGCGGCAGCTCCGCCGGAATGCGCAGCTCGTCGTCCACCACCGCCGCGCGCCCTGCGGCCTCGTTGTTGCCCAGGAAGAGATCGAGGCGCCCCTTGAAGGGCGGCTCGAGGCGGGCGAGCCCCCGACCGTCGACCCGCACCCCCTGCTCGCTCATCTCCCAATCGAAGATCACCCGGAGGGGGGCCGTGAGGCGCTCGTTGGCCTCGAGGCGGGAGACGACTTCCTGGGCGTTCACCGGAGGCTCCAGCACCACGACCCGGCCCGGTCCGCAGGCGGTGGCCAGGACGGCCAGGCCGACGGCGGCCCCCGGTACGAAGCGGGAACGACGGACCCGGCGGCGGCGGAGGGGGAGGAGGACGTTCACGGATGACCTCGCGAGACTCGTCGTCGATGGGCGGCCGGGGGCCCCGGAACGTCCCGGGGCCAGGCTGCGCAGAAGTTGAAAAGTAGTGGGGCCGGGTCGGCCCGCGAAGTGGACCCCGTGGCATTCCCGGCGTGACCCGCCATACTTCTTCGACCCCCTTCTCGTTCCCCGACGCCATGCCGCCGTCCACCGTCCTCATCGCCAGCGACATCCACCTGGGCGCCGTCTCGCCGGAGCGGGCGGCGGCCTTCCGGGCCTGGCTCGAAGAGGCCGGGAGCCGGGCGTCCACCGTCGTGCTCAACGGCGACCTCTTCGACTTCTGGTTCGAGTACCGCCACGTGGTGCCCCGGGGCCACACGCGCACCCTCGCCGTCCTGGCCGATCTCGTGGACGCCGGCGTGGACGTGCACCTCACCGGCGGCAACCACGACTGGTGGGGCGGCTCCTTCCTGGAAGACGAGATCGGCCTGCGCTTCCACCGCGAGCCGGTGGAACTCGACCTGGCGGGACACCGCACCCTGGTGGCCCACGGCGACGGCCTCGGCCCGGGGGATACGGGCTACAAGGTGTTGAAGCGGGTGATCCGAAGTCCCCTCTTCGTCTGGTCGTTCCGATGGCTCCACCCCGACTGGGGCGCCCGGGTGGCGGGCCACGCGTCGTACACCGAGGGACGGGCGGCGGGCCCCACGCCCACGGACGTGGAACGGTCGGCGGTGCTGGAGGCGTGGGCCTGCGCGGAGCTCGCCGAGCGCGAGGACCTGGACCTCCTGACCCTGGGCCACACCCATCTGCCCCGTCGGGTGGAGGCGGCACCGGGACGGTGGTACGTCAACACCGGCGATTGGGTGCACCACTGCTCGTACGCCGAACTGGTCCCGGGGGAGCCGCCCCGGCTGCTCCGGTGGCCCGACGGCGCCCCCCTGGGCGACGCCCCTCCCGGAGGCTGACGGGTTCAGCCCCCCACGGGGACGGTGACCCGCACCTCCATGCGCCCCTCGTCGCCCACCGGCACGGCAGACACGTCGGGAAAGTCCTGGAGGTGGGCCGAGACCAGGGCGTCGGCGCCGCTGAGCAGGACCGTGAAGATGCCCAGGGCGAGCCAGTCCTCGAACTGCTGCTGCCGGGCGCCCGTGAGGCGATCGGCGCCGGCCCACCCGTCGTCGGCCTCCAGGGCCGCGGTCACCAGGGTCTCGTCGGTGACGCCCTCCGCCGCCAGGTCGGCCCGGATCTGGGCCTCCCGCACGGCCCGGAGTTCCCGGGCGTCGTTCAGGCGGGATCGGGTGCGCACGAGCATGTAGCCCGTGACGGCCTGGGTGGTGACGTAGAAGCCGCCGCGCCCGTGGGTGCCCACGGCGGCGTGGCCCCACCCCGGGACCGCGATGGCCCGGAGGAACGCGCCCAGGGGGCTCACCGGTCCATCGACCTCCAGAGTGTCCACCGACGCCTGGAGCAGCTCGGGCCCTTCGTCGTTCCCCGGGGGGAGGACGTCGACCTGACCGGCCGCACCGGACGCCGTGACGGCGCCCCAGAGCAGGGGCAGGACCAGGGGGCGCAGGGCTCGCACGAGTGGGGCACTCCGGGCGGAGGACGACGGACCGCGGAAGATACCGGCGACCCGCCCCCCCGGTGAAGGGGCCGGGCCGGCGGGGCGCGAGGCCCCACCGACCCGGTGCACGTGTGGCGGGAGCGTGTGGGAATCGAACCCACCAACCCGGGGGTTGGCCGGGCCAGCCGGTTTTGAAGACCGGTGGGGCCACCAGGCCCCCTCCGCCCCCTCGTCGCGTCGCCCGGCGACGCGCTCCAACATCGGCGGCGACGCCTCGCGGCTCAAGGGGCCCCACACTACCTTTTTCCCACCGCCTTCCCGGCCCTCCGGAGTGTGAGATGGTCCAGACCCGCACCGCCCCCGAAGCCCCTCCCGGACCCCGGTCCTCCGGGCACCCGCCCCACGCCGAGCCCCCGCGGAATCCCGGGATGCCCCTGGAACTGGACTGGGTGGAGCAGGTCCGGGTCAACCGGAGCGCCGTGGAGCGCCGAGCCGCGACCCTGGGCACGCGACGTTCGGTGAAGAAGGCGTGGCAGGCGGGATGGCTGCTCCGAGCCATTTCGCTCATGGACCTCACGACGCTGGCCGGCGACGACACCGAGGGACGGGTGCGGCGCCTCTGCGCCAAGGCCCGCCGCCCCGTGCGACCCGATCTGCTGGAGGCGCTGGGCATGGCCGACGCGGGGCTCACGGTGGCGGCCGTGTGCGTCTACCACCGCTTCGTGGAGGCGGCCGTGGATGCCCTCACGGGGAGCGGGATTCCCGTGGCCGCCGTCTCCACCGCCTTCCCCCACGGCCTCGCGCCCATGGAGACCCGCCTGGCCGAGATCCGGGCGTCGGTGGCCGCCGGCGCGCGGGAGATCGATGTGGTGGTGACCCGGTCCCACGTCCTCACCGGCCAGTGGACCGCCCTCTACGACGAAGTTCGCGCCTTCCGCGACGCCTGCGGCGACGCCCACCTGAAGACCATTCTCGCCACCGGCGAGCTGGGCACGCTCCGCAACGTCTATCGGGCGTCCCTCGTCGCCATGATGGCCGGCGCCGATTTCATCAAGACCAGCACCGGCAAGGAGGGCGTCAACGCCACCCTTCCCGTGGGGCTCACCATGGTGCGGGCGCTCCGGGAATACGGCGAGCACACCGGCGCCCGGGTGGGCTTCAAACCCGCCGGCGGCATCCGCACGGCCAAGGACGCGCTGCTCTGGCTCATCCTCATGAAGGAGGAGGCCGGCGATCCCTGGCTGTCGCCCCACCTCTTCCGGTTCGGAGCCAGTTCGCTCCTCGCCGACATCGAGCGGCAACTCGAGCACCACGTCACCGGCCGGTACTCGGCCTTCCATCGCCATCCTCTCGCGTAGTCCGCTGCCATGACCGAGGTGTCCCAGATCTTCGAGACCATGGAGTACGGCCCGGCCCCCGAGGCCACGGGCCCCGCCAACGATTGGATCGACGCCCACGACGGCACCTTCGGTCTGTGGATCGACGGGGCCTGGGTCGAGGGATCCGACGGCGAGACGCTGGAGACCCGGCGCCCCTCCGACGGCACCCTCCTGGCGACGGTGACCCAGGGGTCGGCCGCCGACGTGGACCGCGCCGTGGCGGCGGCCCGCGCAGCCCTTCCCGCGTGGAGGGATCTGGGACCCCATGGCCGGGCCCGTCACCTCTACGCCCTGGGGCGGGCGCTCCAACGCAAGGCGCGGCTCTTCGCGGTGCTGGAGTCCATGGACAACGGAAAGCCCATCCGGGAGTCCCGGGACCTGGACATTCCCCTGGTGGCCCGGCACTTCATCCACCACGCCGGGTGGGCCCAGCTCATGGACGCCGAGCCCGAACTCGCCGGCACCGAGGGCGTGGGGGTGGTGGGGCAGATCATCCCGTGGAACTTCCCCCTCCTCATGCTGGCGTGGAAGGTGGCCCCGGCCCTGGCCACGGGGTGCACGGTGGTGTTGAAGCCCGCCGAATACACGCCCCTCACGGCCCTCTGTTTCGCCGAACTCGCCCGGGACGCGGGACTCCCGGCCGGTGTGCTCAACGTGGTGACGGGAGACGGTCGCACCGGCGCGGCGCTGGTGGATCACGCCGGCGTCGACAAGATCGCTTTCACGGGCTCCACCGAGGTGGGGCGCATCATCCGGAAGGCCACGGCCGGTTCGGGGAAGCGCCTGTCGCTGGAGCTGGGAGGCAAGAGCCCCTTCATCGTCTTCGACGACGCCGATCTGGATTCGGTGGTGGAGGGCGTGGTCGACGCCATCTGGTTCAACCAGGGCCAGGTGTGCTGCGCGGGGTCCCGGATCCTGGCCCACGAAGGCATCGCCCCCCGGCTCGTGGAGAAGCTCCGAGCCCGCATGGAACGCCTTCGCATGGGTGATCCCCTGGACAAGAGCGTGGACATGGGGGCCATCGTGGCGCCGGTCCAGCTCGAGCGGATCCGGGAGCTGGTGGCCCGGGGCGAGGACGAAGGCGCCACGGTGTGGCAGCCGTCGTGGGCCGCCCCTCGGGAGGGATGGTTCTACCCCCCGACTCTCTGCACCGAGGTGGCGCCGGCCTCGACCCTGGCCCAGGTGGAGGTGTTCGGTCCCGTGGTGGCCCTCATGACCTTCCGCACGCCCGACGAGGCCGTGGAACTGGCCAACGACACCCGCTACGGCCTGGCCGCCAGCATCTGGACCGAAAACGTGAACCTGGCCCTGGACGTGGCCCCCGCCGTCAAGGCCGGCACCGTGTGGGTGAACTGCAGCAACCTCTTCGACGCCGCCGCCGGGTTCGGCGGGGTCCGGGAGAGCGGGTACGGTCGCGAAGGGGGAATCGAGGGACTCCGGGAATACCTGCGCCCCTCGGACCAGGGCGACGCTCCCGTACGGGACGCGGCGGCCGAGGCCGCGTTGATGGCCGCGCCGGAGGCGGCGGACGCCGGGGAGGCTTCGGGCGCCGTGGACCGCACCCCCAAGCACTACATCGGGGGACGCCAGGTCCGGCCCGACGCCGAATACGTGCTCCCGGTGCGGGACCGGAAGGGCCGGCTCCTGGCCGAGGTCCCCCGGGGCAACCGGAAGGACGTGCGCAACGCCGTGGAGGCCGCTCGGAAGGCCCAGGGGGCCTGGGCGAAGCGCACCGCCCACAACCGGGCCCAGGTGCTCTACTTCCTGGCCGAGAACCTGGAGCTCCGGGCCGACGAGTTCGCTCGGCGCCTGGAAGGGTGGCACGGCGCGTCCGACGCGGCACGGGCCGAGGTGGATGCGGCGGTGCGCCGCCTCTTCACCTACGCGGCCTGGGCCGACAAGTGGGACGGGCGGGTGCACCACACCCCGTTCCGCAACGTCACCCTGGCCATGCCTGAACCCGTGGGCATCATGGGCCTGGTGGCCCCGGCCGAGGCCCCTCTCCTGGGACTCCTGTCGGGCCTGGCCCCCCTGGTGGCCATGGGCAACGCCGTGGTGGCCCTCCCCTCCCCCGGCTTCCCCCTGGCGGCCGTGGACCTCTACCAGGTGCTGGAAACCAGCGACGTGCCCGCGGGGGTGATCAACCTCGTGACCGGCACCCGGGACGAGGTGGTCCCCACTCTGGCGGCCCACGACGGCGTCGACGGCCTGTGGGCCTTCGCCGACCGTGAGCTGTGCGCCCAGGTCGAGGCCCTCTCCGTGGGCAACATGAAGCGGCTGTGGTGCAGCCAGGGCCGGGTGCGACGGTGGACCGACGCCCGCCAGGGCGAGGGGCCGGAGTTCCTGCGGCAGGCGGTGCAGATCAAGAACGTCTGGGTGCCGTACGGCGAGTAACCTCTGAGCAACGCGGGGGGAGGGTCGGGGATCCTCCGGAGCCGCGCTGCGCTTCCACGCTGCGCGTGGGCCGTCTCCGGAGGATCCATCCCTCCCCCCGCTCCAGCCGGGTCCTGCCGTGGTGGGGCGGGGGCCAGCCCACCCCCTCCCGGGGGCGCAATCCGCGTCCCGCCCCTATCCGGGGGGCCGGGTTTCCAATGGTCGGGGGCTGGTGCGACCGCCTCGCCGATCCCGCCGGAGTGCGCGGCCCTCAACCAACCCCAACTCCGGCCCGGCCGGGGCTTCGGGTGGATTCGGGCGGCCTGGGCGCCTGAAGTTGACCGGACTCGCGGGGCCGCCGGTGCTTGTGGACGATTGGGGGCGCTCCGGCGCCCCCAAATCGACATTTCCCTCGGGGGGCCGGCGGTTCGGGGAACTTGGAGACCGCCCTCAACCAACCCCAACTCCGGCCCGGCCGGGGCTTCGGGTGGATTCGTGCGGCCTGGGCGCCTGAAGCTGACCGGACTCGCGGGGCCGCCGGTGCTTGTGGACGATTGGGGGCGCTCCGGCGCCCCCAAATCGACATTTCCTTCCGGTATGGCGGCGTTGTGGAGGGTTGGGGGCGCGGGGCCGGATCCCGCGCCTTTCCGAACGCCTCCAAGTCTCCACGAGGCCCGAGAGTCGGACCCCTGTGGAGGATTGGGGGCGCCTGGCCGCACCAAGTGACCCCAACCGGCTCGGCCGCCGCGTGGTGCGGAAGATTGGGGGCGCTCCGGCGCCCCCAAATCGACATTTCCCTCGGGGGGCCGGCGGTTCGGGGAACTTGGAGACCCCGGGTCGGGGGTGAACGGAGCCGGGGCCCGCGAGGGTCCCCTGGAGACGGCCGACGCAACGTGTGGAAGCGCAGCGCGGCTCCAGGGGGCCCCCACGGGCCCCGGTGACGATCCCGGCCGGAAGCAGGGGTCAGGTGATCAGGTTCTCCGTCTGGATGGGATCCAGCCCGAGCTCGCGGAGCAGTTCGTTGAGCTGGGCCACGTCCTGCTGGATGATGATGGTGAGCAGCTCGAGCTGGGTGTCGAGCTCCCCGGTGAGCTTCTGGTACACGTCCATGGACTGGTCCGTGGGACGCGACTCGGCGCCTTCAACCACCCCGAGGAGGGCGGCGATCTTGTTGTTGAGCTTGATGGGGAAGTTCAGGGGGTCCTGGTTCGACTGGTTCCGGACCTGGTACACCTCCTGCTCCACCGCCCCCAGCTTGGTCTCCACCTGGTCGCCCAGGCTCTGGAGTTCGGCGTTGCCCGACTCCTCCTGCCGGGCGTCGATCTGCTCCTTGATGCGCCGGATGCGGATGACGGCCTCGTTGGCCGCGCTCACCTGGTCCCGGATCTGCATGGCGAAATCGAAGCGGGCCTGGAGGTCGGCCATGGTGACCCCTTCGGAGGCGGCCCGGGGGTTCATGCGGACCTCGAAGTCCTGCTCGTAGGCGGTGCCGTCCACCGTCATGCGCACCGTGTAGGTGCCCGGCAAAGCCGCCGGGCCCTGATTGCCCGCCGCCCAGAAGATCCGCCCCTCGAAGTCGGTGTACCCCGGGTAGCGCATGTTCCAGGAGAAGCGGTTCGATCCGGCGCTGGTCGACGGGCGTCCGCCCCCGAATCCACCGAAGCCTCCGAAGCCGCCGCCACCCTGGCCGGCCTGATCTTCATCGCCGGCGGGGCGGCTCTCGAAGGTCTGGATCACGTCGCCGCCCGGACCCACGAACTCGAAGGTCACCTGATCGGCGTCGTCGGCCAGGTAGTAGAACATCTGGACGCTGTTGTCGAAGCCGCGGATCGGATCCACCGGGTCGAACAGCACGGCGTCGGCCTGGGCCATGTCCGGCGTGATCTGGCGGAGCGGCAGCATGTCCTCCAGCACCCAGAACGACCGGCCGTGGGTGGACACCACCACGTCGTGGTCCTCCACCACCAGGTCCGAGATCTGGGCGTTGGGGAGGTTCAGCGTCAGGGGCTGCCAGTGGGCGCCGTCGTCCCAGGAGACGTACACCGTCTCCTCGGTGGCGGCGTAGAGCAGGCCGGGCCGCATGGGGTCTTCCCGGACGGCCCGGACGAAGTGATCGGACTCGATGCCCGTGACGATCTTGGTCCAGCTCTGCCCGTAGTTTTCGGTCTTCCAGATGTAGGGCGCCCGGTCGTCGTCCACGAGATACCGGATCCCCGAGACGTAGGCCTTGCCCGGGGTGGTGGGCGACGCCTCGATGGTGTTGATCCGAACGAAGTCCGGCGCATCGGGCGGTGTGACGTTGGTCCAGGAGGGCTCACCGGCCGACGCGTTGCGGGTGACGTGGACGTATCCGTCGTCGGACCCGGCCCAGATCACCTCGGCGTCGTGGGGCGAGGGGGCGATGGCGAAGACGGTGGCGTAGGTCTCCACCCCCGTCTGGTCTCGGGTGATGGGTCCACCGCTGGGGCCCACCGTCATGGCATCGGCCCGGGTGAGGTCGGGGCTGATCTGCTCCCACGACTGACCCTCGTTGCGGGTCCGCCAGACCTTCTGGGTCCCGGTGAAGAGCAGGTTCGGGTCGTGGGGCGAGAAGACGATGGGGAACGTCCACTGGACCCGTTCCACCAGGTCCTCGGCCGATTGCCCCATGGGGTTCTCGGGCCAGACGTTGATGGCCCGGGTCATCCCCGTCCCGTGGTCGTACCGGCTCAGGCTTCCGCCGTAGCAGCCCGCGTAGAAGATGTCGGTGTCCACCGGATGGGGGGCGATGTAGCCCGACTCACACCCGCCCACCGAGTAGAGGAAGTCGGGACCGCCGGCATTCTGGGAGAGGTGGTTCCAGCCCCCCGAAGGAACGCAGGCCGTGGAGTTGTCCTGCTGGGCTCCACAGATGTGGTAGGGTTCGTGCGCCGTGGTGATCACCCGGTAGAACTGGGCGGTGCTGAAGTCCTGATCGGTCCAGGAATCCCCGCCGTTGACCGAGACGTTGGCTCCGCCGTCGTTGGAGTTGATCATCCGGGAGTTGTCGCTGGGGGCGAGCCAGAGGTCGTGGTTGTCGCCGTGGGGCACCCGGTAGGACCGGGGGAACGACTCGCCACCGTCCCGGGACTGGTAGAACCCGGTGTTGAGCACGTACACCACGTCCCGCTCCTGGGGATCGGCGTAGATGCGGGTGTAGTAGAAGGCCCGCTGCCGAAGGCGCCGTTCGTCGTTGGTCTGCTCCCAGGTGTCGCCGCCGTCGTCGGACCGGAAGACCCCGCCCTCGTCGTGCTCCACGATGGCGTAGACCCGCTGGGCGTCCACCGGCGAGACGGCGATGCCGACCTTGCCGATCAAGCCGTCCTGGGGGAGTCCCGGGTTCCGTGTGATCTCGGACCAGGTCTCGCCTCCGTCGGTGGAGCGGAACAGCCCCGAGCCGGGGCCTCCGGAGCTCATGCCCCACGACTTCCGCCACGCCTCCCAGAGGCCGGCGTAGACGATGTCGGGATTGCCGGGGTGCACCGAGAGATCGACCCCACCGGTGCGGGCATCCCGGTACAGGACCTTGCGCCAGGTTTGTCCGCCGTCGGTGGTCTTGAAGATCCCCCGCTCTTCGTTCTCGGCGGAGTGTTTCCCGAAGCCGGCGGCCCACGCCGTGTTGCAGTCCGTGGGATGAACCCGGATCCGGGCGATGTTCTGGGTCTCGGCCAGGCCGATGTGTTCCCAGCTCTCACCGCCGTCGTCGCTGCGGTAGGCCCCGTCGCCTTGCATGATGTTGCCTCGGAGCTGGGTCTCCCCCGTTCCGATGTACACCACGTCGGGATCGGCTTCGCACACCCCCACGGCACCCACCGACGCGCTGCCGATGAACCCGTCGGTGACGTTCTCCCAGTTCAGGCCCCCGTCGTCGGTCTTCCAGAGCCCTCCCCCAGCCGCTCCGAAGTAGTACTCGAAGGGGCGGGCATCGGACCCGGCCACCCCGGTGGAGCGGCCGCCCCGGGCCGGACCCGGGTTGGACCAGCGAAGGGCGTCGTAGAGGGCTTCGTCGACCTGTTGCGCGGATGCGGAGGGCGGAGCGCCGACCGCGGCCAGGCCCAGGAAGGCCAGAACGGCGGTCCCGCGCCGCGTGGACCGTTGACTCATGATGTCACCTGTGATGGGGTGGTTCGGTGTGGTGGGGCGAGGGTACGAAGCCGCCGGGGAGGGCGCAACCGGGGTCAGCGCCCTCCCAGGGGCAGTCGGATCCGGAAGACGTCGGTGCCGGGACCGACCCGCTGGGCCGGGTCTCCGCCGTCGCCGGGCCCGTCTCCGTCGTTGCCCCCCACCACCGAGGTGATGCCGAAGGCCACCAGGGCGGTGCCCGCGATGATTCCGGCGGTGAGGAGGGCGGTCCGGCTCGGCGAGAAGGCCCGCTCGTCGAGGGCGATGAGGTCGTCGTAGGCGATGCGGACCGTGTCCACCAGGAGCATCTCCTGCATGAACCCGGCTTGCTGACGGTTCCGGGTCTCGATCCGGACCGAGTCTCCGGACGACAGCACCACCGTCCCCTCCAGGACCGCGCTGCCCTCCGGGCCCCGCCCCTGGGCCGCCGACCGTACCGGAATCACGGCCCGCACCACCGAGCCGCGCACGGGCTCGCGGATGGGCGTATAGGAATAGCAGGCCGCCGTGGACAGGAGGCACGCGAGGGCCACCCACCGACCGAAGAGAGAGCGGCGCATCAGATCACCTCGATGACCCGGGTGGTGGGCTCGTTGAACAGGTAGATGTAGCGGAAGGGGCTGGCGGCGAAGACGTCGCCCTCCTCGTTGAAGATTCCCCGGTCGTCGATGTCGACGCGGATCCGGACCATGGCCTGGGCCGCGCCCTGGGGAGCGAGCTCGAAGAAGAGGCGGCGGGACACCTCGATGTCCACCACCGTGTCGATGGGCAGGGTCCGGGTGATGGTGTCGCTCTCGAAGATGCTGACCTGGGTGACGCCGGCTTCCGTGACACCGGCCACGAACTGCGACGAAAAGATCACCGTGGCTTCCTGACCCGCGGTCCCGGTGATCCGCACCCGGGCCTGGCGGGGCGTCTTGTCTTCGAAGGCATCGCACGCCGCCAGTCCGAGGAAGGCGGCCAGAAGAAGAGGGGCGAACGAACGTGGGGTCATTGCGGATTCCTGTGCCGGGGCCCGGAACGGCGGCGCACCCGCACCTGGGGTGGTGCGGGTGCGCCGGGTTCCGTCATCGGACCGCGTGGATCAGCCCGAGCAGCTGCCGTTCAGATAGCAGTTCGCCCGGATCTCGATGATGGTGATGGGCAGGAGCGTACCCGGCGACGACACGATGTCGGAGCCTCCCTGCCACAATCCGTCGGTGAGGCCGAACCGGTACATGTCCATCAGCCGGAGCCCCATGAGGAAGGTGTTCACACGCCGGGTGTGCATGAGCATGTCCATGTTCGAGATCTGACCACTGAAGTCGGTCAGTCCGTCCATGGCCCGGATGTGGTTGATGTGGGTGGTGAAGCCACCCGTATCGCCACCCGCCAGCGCATCCTCCGCGAGGATCAGGTGCATCATGCGGGCGTCCACCAGGCTCAGCGGAGCGAATCCGTTGCCCGTGTTGGTGAACTCACCACCCTTGAACTCGTTCAGCTTGGTGGTGATCACGGGATCCGGCACGCCGTCGACGGGATCCATCAACGCCACGCCGACGATGTCGAAGGGCCGGTCGGACGACGCGGCCTCGGCGACGGACGGATCGAAGGCGTTCTCCTGCCGCGAATTCACGTTGCCCGCGAACCCGTTGCTGATGGTGGCCGAGGAGTACTCCAGATCCCAGCTCCAGTCCACCGTGGTGCCCACCCGGGACACCACCGAGGCGGCATCGGCCGCAGCACCCGACGCCGAAACCAGCGGAGCCGAGGTGTTGGGCGAGGGCTTGATCTTGCCCCAGAGCGCCTTGGAGAACTTCGCCCGAGCCCGAATGGCCAGCGCACGGGTCTCGAGCTCGCTGTTGCCCACGGACGCGGCGATGGAGACGGCCTCGTCCAGTCGGCTGATGGCCTCGTCGAAGACCATGCTCATGTTCGTCGGGCCCACCGGCGGCGCTTCGGTGGTCTTGTCGGAGAACGCGAAGTCCTCCTGGACCTCACCGATGATCATGTAGATCACGCCGGCGTAGAGGTTGGCCCGGGCGAGATCGGTCCGCATGTCGTTGGACGGATCGTTCGCCACGTGGTTCTCCAGGATGCCGATGGATCGGTCGGCCATCCAGCGGGCCTCTCCCAGGCTCGGGAAGGCCGCATCGGTGAACTCGTTGAATTCGTTCCCGATGAAGCCCTGATCCAGTTCGTACCAGGCATCCCGGGAACCGATCCAGTACAACTCGTCGGTCGCGACGAGGTACGGCTCCCACATGCTGGAGATGGCACCGGACACCAGGGACAGGGTCCCGTTCACCACGGCCGAGGCCGCGGCGGGGTTTTCGATGCTCTCTTCCACCAGATTGTTCGGGTTCTCCACGTCCAGGATGTCGCACGCCCCGAGGACGGCGATTCCGGCGACGGCGACGGAGGCCCGAGCGAGTGCACGAATACGCATCGTCGTCCTCCTCAGAACGTCACGCGGGTGGAGAAGGTGATCCGCCGGGGAATGGGCACACCCCATCCCTCGGTGGAGTCGAGGAAGTTGCAGTCCAGACCGCCGTTGCAGCGTCCGAGGACGTTGCCTTCGGGGTCCATGCCCGGATAGGCGCCGTTGACCCAGGTGGCGAGGTTCCGCGCACCCAGGGTCAGGGTGGCCGTGCCCAGGCCCCACTGCTCCACGAAGCTGCTGGGCACCCGGTAGCTGAGGGAGATCTCCCGCAGCTTCACGAAGTCGGCCGGGTTCACGCCGTTCAGGCCCGACATGGGCGACAGGCCCTCCACGGTCCGGGCCCACTCCACGGCGGCATCGAGACGCTGCTCGGCCGTCGAGGCGGGGTTCTGCATGATGGCGTTGAGACGGGCGGCATCGGGCGTGTTGCGCCCGATGAGGGGGTGGGCCCGACGGAACATGCCCGACAGGTCCTGCACGTAGTAGTTGCCCGCCTTGTACTCGAAGAGGGTGTTGAGCGTCCAGGCCGCGCCGATGTTGGCGTCGAAGCCGAACGATCCCTGGAAGTCAGGAGCCGGCTTTCCGAGGTTGGTCAGGAGCAGACCCTCACCACAGTTGTTCGACGACAGGGCCCCGTTGGGCGTCCCGAAGTCGCTGTTGCCGATGGCCAGCGGCTTGAAGGAGCTCGGGTCCCGCGGCTCGCTGAAGTACGCCAGGGCGGCGTCGCGGGTCGGCTCCACGCACGAACCGTCGAGGTTCAGCGGAATGTCGACGTCGGCCACTTCGGCCCCGAAGAAGGCGCCGGGGGCGTACCCTTCCACGAGGTAGTTGGTGTAGCGGGGGTAGGATCCACCGGTCTTCAGGGGCGGCGCGCCGCCCAGGTCGGTGATCTCCTCCTTCAGGTACGCCGTGTTGGCGAAGACGTTGAGGGAGAAGTTGGAGCTCTGGATCGCCGAACCCCGGATGGCCACCTCGACACCGCTGGCCACCATCTCACCGATGTTGTCGAGCTGGGTGGAGGTGAAGCCGCCGGTGACCGGGAACTGCCGGGCCACCAGGGCGTCGGCCACCGTCCGATCCCAGTAGGTCACTTCGACGCTGGCCCGGTCGTTGAACAGACCGAGCTCGGCCCCGATCTCCCACTCGGTGGAGACCTCGGGCTTCAGGGCGTCGTTGCCCAGGTTGGAGGGCTGGACCCCGGGACCCTCGGACGAGGGGAGGGGCGAATAGGTGGTGAACTTGTCGAAGGCGCCGGGCTGAAGGCCCGACTGCCCCAGGGCGGCCCGGACCCGGAAGGTGGAGAACGTCTCGTTCTCCCAGCCGAGGCCCTGGCTCGGCACCAGCGAGATGGAGGCCTTCGGGTAGGACGCCGTCTCGAAGTCTTCACCGAAGGCGGAGTTGGCGTCCCACCGGTTGCCCACGGTGAAGAACACCCAGTCCCGCCACCCCAACTGGCTCTGGAGGTACCCACCGATCTGGGCGTTCCGGAGCCACGACTCGAAGGCGTACTGGTTGTCGATGGCGCTGACCACCTCGAGGCCCGGCCCCGGGAAGTCCTGACCGCCACCACCCGCCGACTCGGACTGACGGACGAAGCCCTGTCCGCCGAAGAGCAGCACGTTCTCGAACTCGCCGAAGCGGCTCGTCCAGGTACCCTTCAGGTCGGCGGTGAGGTCGCGGGAGCGACGCTCGGTGGCCTGCCGGTTTCCGTCGGGCGTGGAGCCCGAGTAGTCGTCGACGTTCCAGCGGTAGGGCCGGAAGTTGACCACGTCGTCGGAGGTGAAGTCGAAGCCGAACGTCCCGTCGAGGCGGAAGTCGTCGGTGGGCGTGAAGCCCGCCGTGACGCTACCGGCCACGTGGGTCGAATTGGCCTGATTGATCTGGTACATGTTCTCGCGCAGGGTCGCGAAGGCCGGCTGACCGAAATAGTTGCCGTCTTCGGCCAGGCGAAGCTGCGACATGAGCGCCGAGGAGAACACGCCGTAGATGTTGTTGGAGTTGTCCGGCGTTTCCTGGTTCGTCTGCGCGTAGAGGGCGCTGACGCCGATCCGGAACTTCCCGCTGGGAATCAGCGTGAAGTTGGTCGTGGCCTGGAACCGCTCGTTGATGTCGTTGGAGGGATCGAGCCCCGGCGCCGCGTCGAAGTTCTTCGGCGCATCGTAGGGTCCATCCTCGTTCTGGTAGCGGCCGGACACGAAGTACTGGAAGCCTTCCGAGCCTCCCTGGACCGACGCCGAGTAGGACTGGGCGAAGCCCGTGCTGAACAGCGTGGGCAGGAGATCCTGCTCGAACGGCTCGTAGGGCTGAACGCTCACGCCGAAGCGCTGCTGGATCTGAGCCACGTCGTCGGCGTCCCGGGCGAAGTCGGCCAGGGGATCCATGCGGCCCGAGGGCACGGTGACCCCGGTGAACTCGGTCTGGACCGAGAACCGCGGCGCGCCGGCCCTACCCTTCTTGGTGAAGATCTGGATCACGCCGTTGGATGCCTCGGTGCCGTACAGGGTGGCCGCGGCGGCGCCCTTCAGGATCTCCACCCGCTCGATGGCGTCGGGGGGAATGTCGTCGAGACGGGAGGGATTGCCCTGACCGCCTGCGCCCACGCCCACGGCGGACCGGTCCACCCGGATCCCGTCGACGTAGATGATGGGCTCGTTGAGCTGCGAGAGGCTCGACGATCCGCGGATGCGGATCCGGGCCCCTTCGCCGGTGGCCCCGGACGACGGCAACGCCACCACGCCCGGCTCACGACCCGCCAGGAGCTGGGAGAAGTCGTTGACCGGAGCGTTCTCAAGCGACGTGGGGTCGATGGTGGCGATGGAGTTGCCGAGCTTCCGGCGCTCCGTGGCCACGCCCGCCCCGGTGACCACGATCTGGTCCAGGGCGATGGCGGTCTGCTCCAGGGTGAAGTCGGCGACCACCGCTTCACCCTCGGTGACCGTGACGGTCTGGGTGGACGAGCGGCGACCCACGAGCTCGGCGACGAGCGTGATCTCGCCCACGGGCACGTTCAGGAGAACGTAACGGCCGTTGGCCTGCGTGAGTGTACCTACGCCGGTTCCGGCGACGTAGACCTGCGCGGCCTCCAGCGGCTGCAGCGATCCGGCATCTCGGACCGTTCCCACGACCTGTCCTGTCTGGGCCGAAACGGGAAGCGCCGCCAGGACCGTGACGAGACCGACCCCGAACACCCGGGTCGCACATCTCGCCAGGAACGAGGGAGTAGATGAACGCATCATACCCTTCCTCTGGCTTTGGGGGGTTGGTGAATGGCCCCTCTCCGGGGCCCCGATCAGGAGCCCTCCGGCTCCCTAAAACCCGTTGTTCCCGCTCCACCCGACCGCCCCGCACATCACCCAACCCCAAATGGCCCCGTGAGGGGCGAGGGAGGGTCGCCCGGATTTCGGGGGACCCGATCACCGTGACCGAATCGTTCCCGAATTCCGGGGTGGGGCGACCTTACATCCCCCTTACAGCACTGTCAAGCAACACGTTCTGGCCCGTCATTACGCACCGTACGGTGCTTGTGGGAGTGGACGTCCCGTCACCCCACGCGTGCCACGCACTCGATCTCCACCGCCACGCTCTTCGGCAACTCCCGGACCGCCACCGTGGCCCGGGCCGGGCGGTGGTCGCCGAAGTGGCGGCCGTAGACGGCGTTCACCGCGGCGAAATCGCCCATGTCGGCGAGGAAGATCGTGGTCTTGACCACCGTGTCGAGGCGGGCACCGGCGGCCTCGAGAACCACGCGCAGGTTGGTCATCACCTGCTCGGTCTGGGCCGACACGTCGCCGTCCACCAGTTCCATGCTGACGGGGTCCAGGGGGATCTGACCGGAACAGAACACCCACCCGTCGGCCACCATGGCCTGGCTGTAGGGTCCGATGGCGGCGGGAGCGTCGTCGGTGTGTACTCGATGAAGGGTCATGGACTGCCTTTCTCGTGATAGGTTCGCGTCTGGGCGAGGATCTCCCGGGGCGACACCGTGGCCACCCCGGCCTTCTGGACTTCGATGGCGGCGGCGTGATTGGCCAGGATGGCCGCTTCCACCTCGTCGGCCCCCGCCGCCAGGGCCACGGCGGCCACCGCCACCACCGTGTCGCCGGCCCCGGACACGTCGTAGACCGACCGGGCCACGGCGGGAATCCGGAGGAAGCGGCCGTCGGCGGTGGCCAGGGCCACGCCCCGCTCCCCCAGCGTCAGGAGGAGCGTGTCGCACCCCAGGCGTCGACGGGTTTCGGCCATCCACCCGGCGTCGTCGGGGGCCAGGTGTTCACCCAGGGCGTCGGCCAGTTCCTTGGCGTTGGGCTTGAAGACCGTCACGCCCCGATAGTCGAAGAACCGGAGCCGCTTCGGGTCCACCACGGTGGGAATCCCCAGGGTGCGGCCGGCCTCCAGCACGGCGGCGATGACCGGGGACGTGAGGACCCCCTTGTTGTAGTCCTCCATGACCAGGACCTGACATCCGGGCGCCTCCCGGCGTATGGCAGCCACCAGGGCGTCGGCCAGCTCGGAGTCCACGTCGTCGGCGGTCTCCCGATCGAAGCGCACGACCTGCTGGCTGCGGGCCAGGACCCGGGTCTTCACCGTGGTGGGTCGCCGGCGGGTGGCCACCACCCCTCCCACCCGAGCCCCCACGGCCTGGAGGGCCTCGGTGAGACGGGCGCCCCCCGCGTCGTCGCCCACCACGCCCACCACGTCGCAGGTGGCGCCCAGAGCGGCCACGTTGGCCGCGACGTTGGCCGCGCCCCCCACGGCCCAGGACTCCTCCTCCACCCGCACCACGGGCACCGGGGCCTCGGGCGAGATGCGGTCCACCGAGCCCCGGACGTACTCGTCCAGCATGAGGTCGCCCACCACCAGGGCCCGCACCCCGGCCATGGCACTCAGGATGGACTCCGCCCGCTCCGGCCCCAGGCCCGCCATGCCCCGAGACGTCACGTGGGCCGCCCCAGACGTCCCCGCCCCTCCAGGGGCCAGGCCTCGAGACCGTCCGGGCCCTCCACCAGGAGGCGGTCCTGGAGATTCACCGACACGCACACGTGGTTGGGCACGATGCGCACCCGGGTCCCCACGGCGGGCCGCCAAGCCGTGGCGCCCAGGTCGAGCATGCCGTGTTCCTCCGACAGGGCCACCACTTCCACCTCGGGTCGATCCAGGAGCACGCCGAAGGTGCCGTCGCCGCCCCGGGCTTCCTTGGCCAGTGCCTTGGAACCGGCGTCCACCGCCACCCGGCCGTCCACCGCCGTGCTCACCACCGTGGCCAGGACCGAGTACGCCAGATCACCGGGGTCGGCGGCCCCGACCCGGAGGGCGTCCCGGTCGTTGAAGATGCAGGTCCCGGCCCGCACTTCGGTGAGGCCTTCGATCTCGTGGCTGCGCCAGAGGGTGGGGGTCGTGCCCCCGCTCACGACCTCGGGGTCGCAGCCGGCGGCCGACAGCGCCTCCCGGAGTCCCCCGAGTTGTCGGGAGAGCGCCGCCAGGCCGGCGTCGCTCTCGGGACCCGGCGTCCGAATGTGCCCGGCGTAGAAGAGCACGCCCCGGTACTCCACCCCCTCCTCGTCCTGGACGGCCCGGGCGAGGCGCACCGCCGCCTCCGTGCCCTGGACTCCGACTCGGCGGAGTCCCACGTCGACCTCCACGAGCACCCCCACCGTCCGGCCGGCCTCCCGGGCCGCCGCCGCCAGGGGCCGGAGCACGTCCAGGGAATCCAGCGCCACCGTCAGGCGCACCGACCGGGGCAGCCCCACGATCCGGGCTAGCTTGGCCTCGCCCACCGGGGGATACGCCAGGAGGAGATCGTCGCACACCGCCGCCATCACCTCGGCCTCGTGGGGCGTGGCCACCGTGAGGCCCCGGGCCCCGGCCTGGAGTTGGATCCGGGCCACCCGCGTCGACTTGTGGGTCTTCACGTGGGGGCGCCAGGAGAGTCCGTGGCGGGCGCAGTAGTCGGCGACCCGTCGGGCGTTGGACTCCATGCGGGCCCGATCCACCACGGCCGCCGGGGTTTCGACGGTGGAGGGGTCGAGGCTCACGCCCCCGCCTCCGACGCCGTCAGGGCCTCGATGGTCTCCAGAAACGAGCGGTCGCTCTCCGACACCGGCCCCGCGCGCACGAGGGCCACCCGCCCCTCGGCATCCAGGAGATAGGTCGCCGGGAGTCCCAGGAGGCGGAAGGCGTCCATGGTGGTGCCCCGGGGATCCAGGGCGTTCTCGTAGGTCACCCCGGCCTCGGCCAGGAAGTCCTGGACCTGATCCAGCGCACCGGCGTTGTCGGCGCTGATGCCCACCACCCGGAGTCCCCGGGCCTCGTACTCCTCGTGAATGGACTGGAGAAAGGGGATCTCGGCGCGGCACGGCGGGCACCAGGTGGCCCAGACGTTGACCAGGGTCGGTCGGCCGTCCAGGTCGCCCAGGGAAATCGAATCTCCCTCGAGGGTGGCGAAGGCCAGGTCCGGCAGAGGCTCGCCCACCTGGGGCGCCCGGGGGATGTCGTCCACCGCGCCGCAGGCCGCGACCGCGCCCACCAGGAGGAGGACGGCCAGGGAGCGTGGGGCGGTCATGGTGCCTCCGAAGGCAGGCGCATCATGCGGATCCGGGTTTCGGGGCCGCCGGCGTCGGTCCAGGCGAAGATCAGGTCGCCATCGTGGCGGAGCATGCGGGGGAATCCCGAGGCGCGGGCGCCCGAGAGCCCCGCCACCCGGCGAGGGGTCTCGAGGGCGCGGTCCCACCCCACTCGGCGCACGCGCAGTTCGGCATCGTCGCCCACACTCTCGATCCAGCTCACCAGCGCCCCGTCGCCGTCCATGACCACGTCGACCCGACCCACCGGGTCCCCGTCGTCGATCCGCACGGGCTCGGTGAAGGTCAGCCCCTGGTCGTCGCTGAAGGCCAGCGAGACCCGGGGCACTTCTCCGGCGCCGGTGAACCACGCCACCGCCACCCGGGAGCCGTCGGCGTCCACGGCGGGGCCGTTCACCGGACACGACTCGATGTGCCACCCGTCCCGATGAACCGGACGGCCTTCCGTCCAGGCCCCGTCCACGAAGCGGGCGGCGTAGATGTCCCGGATCTCGTCGGTGGAGCGGTCCCGCCAGACCGCCACCCACCCGTCGGCGGTGCGCACGGCGCCGGTCTGACAGCAATCGCAGACCCGATCGTCGACCAGCACCTCCGATCCCATCGACCCCGGGCCGTGGGCCGTGCGGTGGCGGAGGGTCATCTCCTCGGTGGCGGCGCCGTCGGGACCGTCGGCGTACCGGCGCCCGTCCAACCACAACACTCCCACCGACCCGTCGGCGGCGGGCATGAGCGAGACGAAGCCGTGCTCGGTGGGCGTCCCGTCGTCGTGGGGCGTCCAGGGCTCGGACCAGGTGACGCCCCCGTCGTCGGACCACGCCACCCGCACCCCGTAGTCGTAGGTGGCGTCGCCTCCGCGCTGGAGCCAGTGGGCCGCGAGGCGGCCGTCGGAGAGGGGCGCCACCGACGGGAAGTCGGCCCAGTTCACGAAGAAGTCGTCGCGCTCCACCACCGTGACCGGGGCGCCCACCTCGTCGCCCACCTCGGCGAGACGCAGGGCCCAGGCCTCGCCGGCGGGCTCGAGCCAACTGAGCCACACCTTGTCCCCGTCGGAGGACAGGAACGGCTCACCGCTGCCCTCGACGGCGGGCACATGGAGTTCCACGGAAGCGCCGAGCACGTCGGGGGCATCCCCGTCGGCCGGAGCCTCGCCGCCGCCGCAGGCCGCCAGGGCCAGGGCCGGAATCAGGGCGCCGGAAAGCCCCAGGGGGCCGCGACGTAGGGAGACTCGAAGGCGTTGCATGTCGGGCCTCGCACGGGATCGGGACGGAACGGACCGCTGTCGGCAGGGTTCTTGCGTGAAGCGTCGCAAAGCATGGCGGGCGACGCGGCCTCTAAGGTATGGAGGGTCGCACCGCACGCAATCGGACCGCGACTCCGGGGGAAGGCCCGGGAACCCACCGAGGTTCCCGAGGTGTTGATCGATCGGCGTTCGATCGTTTCCCGGTGGCCGATCCGGGAGCGCCGCTCCGCCGGGGTTTTCCTTTTCACGACCAAGGTCATCATGAACGCGTCCCGCCCCCACCTCCGACGTCCAGGCCTCCTCCTGGTCGCAGCCGCCGTGGTCGCTCCGCTGCTCTTGCCCATGACGGCGGAGGCCCAGTCGTACTTCGGCCGCAACAAGGTCCAGTACGACGACTTCGACTGGCAGGTGCTCGGGACGGACCACTTCGACCTCCACTACTACTCGGCCATGTCGGGCGTCGTGGAAGACCTGGCCCGCCAGTCCGAGCGGTGGTACGAGCGCCTCGCCCGGACCTTCCAGCACGAGTTCGAAGAGCCCAAGCCGCTGATCTTCTACGCCGACCACCCCGACTTCCAGCAGACCAACACGCTGTCGGGTGCCATCGGCGAGGGCACGGGAGGTGTAACGGAGTCCCTGAAGAACCGGGTGATCATGCCCGTCACCGGTTCGTACGCCGATACGGACCACGTCCTCGGGCACGAGCTGGTCCACGCCTTCCAGTACAACGTGGCCCAGTCGCGGCAGGGTGGAGGACTCCAGGGTCTCTACGCCAACCCCCTCTGGCTCATCGAGGGCATGGCCGAATACCTCTCCGTGGGCCGGGACGACCCCCTGACGGCCATGTGGCTTCGGGACGCGATCCTCCGGGACGACTTCCCCACCATTCGTCAGATGACCCGGGAGCAGCGCTTCTTCCCGTACCGCTTCGGGCAGGCGCTGTGGGCGTACATCGGCGGCGTCTACGGCGACGACGCCGTGATCCAGACCTTCCGCCGCTCCCTGCGCATCGGATTCCAGCCCGCCATCCAGCAGGTGCTGGGCGTATCCACCGACACCCTCTCGGTGCAGTGGCGCCGGGCGGTGGCGGACGCGTACGGGCCCCTCATGGAAGGGCGGACCCATCCCGACAGCGTGGGGCGGATTCTCCTGGACGAGGACAACGCCGGAAGCCAGAACATCGCGCCGAGCCTGAGCCCCGACGGCCGCTACGTGGCGTTCCTTTCCGAGAAGGACCTCTTCTCGGTGGATCTCTTCCTGGCCGACGCCCAGACCGGAGAGGTGATCCGGAAGCTCACCAGCGCCGATTCCGATCCCCACGCCGACGCCCTGCGCTACATCGACTCGTCAGGGACGTGGTCGCCCGACGGCGGTCAGTTCGCCTACGTGGTGTTCGCCGGCGGCGACAACGAGATCAACATCGTCGACACTTCCGACGGCGACCTGGATCGCAGGATCCGGCCCGAGGGGATCGGGTCCATCTCCAACCCGGCCTGGTCGCCCGACGGCCGCTACATCGCCTTCACCGGAATGAAGGGCGGCATCGCCGACCTGTTCCTCTGGGATCTGGAGAGCGGGGAGCTGGAGCAGCTCACCAACGATCGCCACGCCGACTTCCACGCCGCGTGGTCGCCCGACGGTCAGACCCTGGCCTTCACGTCGGATCGGGGACCGGAGACCAACTTCGAGACCCTGACGTACTCGTCGTTCCGGATCTCCCTCCTGGATCTCTCCACCCGGGGCGTGCGGACGCTGCCGCTCCTGGGCGACGTTCGCCACTCCAACCCCCAGTTCGCCCCCGACGGGACCCTGTACTTCCTGAGCGACGCCGACGGCTTCGCCGACATCTATCGGACGAACGTCTCCACGGGTTCGGTGGAGCGGATCACCCGCCTCTCCACCGCGGTGAGCGGCATCGTGGCCATGTCGCCGGCCATGTCGGTGTCGTCGGGCACCGGGGAGCTGGCCTTCTCGGTCTTCGAGGAGTTCGGGTTCAAGATCCACCGCCTGCCGGCCAATCCCCCGGGGACCGCCCTGGTGCGGGTGGCCGAGCGCGATCCGTCGTCCGACGGTCTGGGGCGCAACCTGCCCCCCCTGAATCCCGACCGGTTCAGCCGGGTTGCCGAGTATCTGGCCGACGCCGAGACCGGGCTGGAGCCCGAGGGCCTGTTCGCCCGGACCGACGCCACGGAGTACGACCCGTCCCTGGCCCTGGACTACCTGGGGCAGCCCTCCATCGGCGTGGCCGCCGACCAGTTCGGCACCTACCTGGGAGGCGGGGCCTCGGCATTCTTCAGCGACATGCTGGGCAACAAGCTCCTGGGAGTCGCGGTCCAGGCCAACGGGACCTTCAAGGACGTGGGCGGGCAGGTGCAGTACGCCGACATCGGAGACCGCTGGAACTGGGGCGTCCAGGCCGGACGGATCCCATATCAGTTGCTCTACCAGCAGTACAACTTCGGGGACTCCATCACGGCGCCGTCGGTGTCCCAGATCCGACAGCGGATCTTCGAGACCTCGGCTTCGGGAGCCCTGGCGTATCCGTTCTCCACGACCCGCCGCATCGAGGGGAGCCTGGGCATCCGGCGCTACTCCTACGACTTCGAGGAGGACCGGTTCTACCTCGACCAGTTCGGCCGCATCTTCGCCCGGGAGCGCATCGATCGCCCCGACCTGGAGAGCCGGTACGAGACCCTGAATCTGGGGTCGGCGGGGCTGGCCTACGTGGGCGACAACTCCAACTTCGGCTTCACCTCGCCGATCCGGGGCGGACGGTTCCGCTTCGGGGTCGAGGCCACCGTGGGTACGGAGAACTACTTCACGGCCATCGCCGACTGGAGACGGTACTTCGCGCCGCACCGCAATCTCACCGTGGCCTTCCGGGGGCAGCACATCGGGCGGTACGGGGGCATCGAGCAGGGCAACGTGATCCAGCCCTTCTTCCTGGGGTGGGAAACCAACATTCGCGGCTACGCCTACGAGAGCTTCGACGCCTCGGAGTGCTCGAGCCCCGAGGACTCGGTGGGCAACAGTTGCCCGGTCTTCGACCGGCTGTTCGGCAACCAGATCGCCGTGGCCAACCTGGAGATGCGGATTCCGCTCCTGGGGGTCGAGCAGTACGGGCTCATCGCCTTCCCGTTCCTGCCCACCGAGCTCACGGCCTTCGTGGACGCCGGCGTGGCGTGGTACGACCAGGACCCGGCCGACAACGCCACCTTCGGCGTCTCCGACGACCTGGACAACTCCCCCACCTTCAAGTGGAGCACCACGTCGCTGGAGCGGATTCCCGTGGTGAGCGCCGGCTTCTCGGCCCGGACCAACATCCTGGGCTTCCTGGTCCTGGAGACCTACTTCGCCTACCCCTTCCAGCGCCCGGACAAGGGCTGGCACTGGGGCTTCAACCTGGCGCCGGGGTGGTGATCCCGGCCCCTCCGGTCTGAACGAAACGACGAAGGCCCGATCCCCCGGCGGGGATCGGGCCTTCGCACGTGGAGGAGTCCCGGATCAGAAGATCTCGATCTTCACGTACCGCCCCGGGTTTTCCTTGATGTCCACCAGGAGGTCGTTCAGGCTCACCAACGCCATGTTGGTGTTGTCCCACAGGGCTTCGTCCTGGGAGAGGCGTCCCAGAGTGCCCTCGCCCCGAGCCATGCGTCCCAGCACGGTGTCCAGCGACCCCAGGACCTCGTCCAGGCGGGCGGTGGTGGCCTCCATGCGCAGGAGGAGCGAGTCGGCGCGGGCCGCCGCGCTGGCCAGATCCGGCCCGGCGTCGCCGGCCGTGGCCTCGAGCCCTTCGGCGGCCCGGGCCAGGGACGACGTCATGCGGGCGAGCTCGTCGCGCTGGTCAGCCACCACCGAGCGGAGATCCCGGGCCAGGGACTCGACGGCCTGGGTCGATCCCTGCACCGAGCGCACCGTGGAGGTGTCGAAGAGCATCTCCAGCCGCTGGAGCACCACCTCGGCCTCGGTCCCCACCCGACCCACGGTCTCGAAGATCCCGCCGCCTCCGTCGTCGCCGGGAATGGTGTCCATGGGCTGGAGCACGCCCGGTCCGTTGCCCGGGACCACTTCCACCGTCCGGCCGCCGAACACCCCGGCCTCGGCCAGGGTCGCCGACGACCCCAGGGGAATCTGCCAGCGGTCGTAGAGCTCCAGGGTGATGGCCACCCGCTCCGACTCGGTCATCTGGAAGTTGGTCACCCGGCCGATGATGACCCCCCGCATCTGCACCGGGTCGCCGGCCCGGACGCCGCCGGCGTCCACCAGCTCGGTGACCAGGTTGTACCGTCCCCGGAACCCGGCGGGATCGGTCATGAGGAAGAGCACGGTCAGAAACGACACGAGCCCGAGAATGACGAAGATCCCGATGCGCACGTGACGATTGCCCGTGCCCCGGGGCACCGCCGTCTGGAGTTCGCGTTCGGACGGTCCGGAAGATCGGTCGTTCATGGAGATTCACCGGGAAGGGTATGCATTCAACGCTCTTCCATGTCGAGGGCCCGCTCGGCCGCGGCCCGATCCTGGAAGGCCTGGACCACCGGGTCGTCGCTGCGCCGGAATTCGTCGGGGGTCCCGCAGAAGCGAAGGGACCCCTGATCCAGCATGGCGACCCGGTCGCAGATGAGGAGTCCCCCTTCGATGTCGTGGGTCACGACGAGGGACGTCACGTCGAGGTTGTCGGAGAGGCGCACGATGAGGCGCTCCACCGCAGCGGTGTTGATGGGATCGAGGCCCGTGGTGGGCTCGTCCCAGAGCAGGATCTTGGGCCGCCCCACGATGGCCCGGGCGATGCCGACCCGCTTCTTCATGCCCCCGGACAGCTCCGAGGGGATCTTCGACAGCACCTCCCCCGGCTCCAGGTTCACCAGCTCCAGGGCCTCCCACACCTTCTTCGCCAACTCGGGCCGGGGCATGCGCTCCAGGACGTCTTCCGGGATGCCCATGGCGACGTTGTCGAACACGTTGAACGAGTCGAAGAGGGCGGCGTGCTGGAAGACGTAGCCCACCTTGCGGCGGGCCCGGTCCAGGGCGCCGTCGGGGCCGAAGTACACCGACTCCCCCTCGATCCTCACGTCACCCCGATCGGGGGTGATGAGCGCGATGGTGGTCTTGAGAAGCACGCTCTTACCCGTACCCGACGGCCCGAAGAGGGCGAACATCTCACCCGACTCCACCCGGAGGTCGACCCCGGCCAGGACCGGGTGGTCGAACTGCTTGTACACCTGACGGTACTCGATCACCGGGCCCTCAGTTGAGCAGGAGGGGCGGGAACATGGCGTCGAGGATCAGGATCGTCAGGGTCATGAACATGACGGCGTCGGTGGTGGTGCGTCCCACCCCCTCGGCGCCACCCCGGGTCCGGAATCCCATGTGCACCGAGATCAGGGGAATGGCTCCCCCGAACACCAGCGCCTTGGCGAATGAATAGAAGAGGTCCCACGAGTGCCAGAAGAGGCGGGCGCCGTAGAGGAACGACTCGAAGCCCAACCCCGAATCGATGCGGGCCGCCACCATCCCGGCCAGGATCCCCACCATGTCGGCGAAGCCCACCAGGGCCGGCATCACGATCAGGCCCGCCAGGATCCGGGGGGCCCCCAGGAGAATCACCGGATCCCGGCCCAGGGAGTGGTAGGCGTCGATCTGCTCCGACACCTTCATGGTCCCGAGTTCGGCGGTGATGCGGGCGCCGACCCGGCCCACCAGGACGATGGCCGTGAGCACCGGGCCCATCTCCAGCACCACCGTCTGGGCCACCAGGCTTCCCAGGACGTAGGGCGGGATGGCCCCCGTCATCTGGTAGCCGCCCTGCTGGCTGGTGACGATGCCCGCCAGCGCCCCGGTGACGAACACGATGGGCAAGCTCTCGATGCCCATGACGTAGATCTGTCGCAGGAACTCCTTCCGGGGCACCCGGAGGCGGAACAGCGACATGATCACGGTCCACGCCAACACCCCCAGGGAGCCCGCGTGGTCGAAGACGAGTTCCGTTCCACGGCCGACCCCCCCGAACCAGCGGCGGACGGCCCCGATCTCGGAAGGGCTTCGGGCGGATGTACTCACGCGATGATGCGGTACGAGAAGGGGGTTGCACGGCGGCAGGACAGCCTCCTAGGATCGACCTTCCGCCGGCCGAAATCAACCAACCCCCGGTCCCCATGCTCCGTTCCCGCCTCAGTCTCGTCGCCGTGGTCCTCTCCCTGGCGAGTCCGTCCCTCCTGTCGGCCCAGGATCCCGATGCCGCGTACGTCGACGAGATCCGACGTCTGCAGGCCGACGGCCGGGTCCAGGAGGCCCTCCGCCTCCTGGAGGTCGACGACGCCCTCACCATGGCCGACCTCCGGGAGCTCACCGAGATTCCCGCACCCCCGTTCATGGAGACGGAGCGGGGCCTCCGCTTTCTCGAGATGCTCCGCGAGCTCGGAGTCGACTCGGCCTGGGTCGACACCGAGGGCAACGTCCTGGGCCTCCGCCGGGGCACGGGCGACGGACCGGTGGTGGCCCTCACCGGCCATCTCGACACCGTCTTTCCCGAAGGCACCGACGTCTCCATCCGGGAGGCGGGCGACACCCTCTACGCCCCGGGCGTGGCCGACGACACCCGGGGCCTCGCCACGGTGCTCGCCGTGCTCCGGGTCATGAACGAGGCCGACGTCCGCACCGGCGGCGACGTGCTCTTCGTGGGCACGGTGGGCGAAGAGGGCCTGGGGGATCTGCGCGGGGTGAAGCACCTCTTCCGCGACGGGGGACCCCGGATCGACGCCTTCCTCTCGGTGGACGGAACGTCCGACACCCGGGTGACTCATCAGGCCCTGGGATCGTACCGCTACCGGGTGACCTTCCAGGGCCCCGGCGGCCACTCGTGGGGGGCCTTCGGCCTGGCCAACCCCGCCCACGCCATGGGGCGGGCGATCCGCGCCTTCGACGAGGCGGCCGCGCCCTTCACCGCCGCCGAGGAGGCCCGCACGAGCTACAACGTGGGGGTGATCGGCGGCGGCACGTCGGTGAACTCGGTGCCCTTCGAAGCGTGGATGGAGATCGACATGCGCTCGGAGAGCCCGGCGTCGCTGGACCGGATCGACGCCATTCTCATGGACGCCATCGAGACCGGCCTGGACGAGGAGAACGAGGCCCGGGTGCGGGGCGAGGCCCTCACGGTGGTCGTGGACCGCATCGGCACGCGCCCCTCGGGGGAGATCCCCGCCGAAGACGCCCTGGTGCAGCGGGCCGTGGCGGCGACCCTCTCCCTGGGACTGGACCCGTCGCTGGGGCGGTCGTCCACCGACTCCAACATCCCCATCTCCCTGGGGATTCCCGCCGTGACCCTGGGCGGTGGAGGGGTGGCGGGCAGCTCCCACAGCCTCGATGAGTGGTTCCTCAATCACGAGGGGCCCCGGGGCATCCAGCGCGTGCTCCTCATCGTCCTCGCCCAGGCCGGACTGGCGCCGGTGGGCTGACCCCGTCCCTCCCCCTCGCAATTCCACGGAGCCTTCCATGCGTTCGCCCCTCCGCGCCACCCGATTCGCCCTCCCCTTCCTCGTGCTGGCCGCCTGCGGCGGTGAGCCCGAGGAGTCCGACACCGCCATGGACGAGGCCGACGACGCCCCGGCACCCGTGGCCGCCGAGGAGACCTCGATTCCCCTCGACCCCACCGGGGCCGACGAACTGCCCCCGGCCATTCTCGGCGCCGAACGCGACATGCGCGGCATGAGCGTCCAGTACGTCCCGGGCGACGACGCCACCGAGGGCTACCTGGCCGTGCCCGCCGGCGAAGGCCCCTTCCCCGCCCTGGTCATCGTCCACGAGTGGAACGGACTCGTGGACCGGGTCCGTCGCATGGCCGACGACCTGGCGGCCGAAGGCTACGTGGTCCTGGCCGCCGACCTCTACGCCGGCCAGACCGGCGCCAACCGCGACGAGAACATGGCCCTGGTGCAATCGGTCCTGGCCGACGAGCCCACCATGATCGCCAACCTCGATGCGGCGGTGGCGTTTCTCCGGGCCCGTCCCGACGTCACCGGCCGAGTGGGGTCCATGGGGTGGTGCTTCGGCGGCGGCATCGTCCTCACCTACGGCCTGGGGGGCGTGAACCACGACGCCACGGCCATCTTCTACGGCCAGCTCCTGGACGACCCGGCGGCCCTGGAGGGCATGGACCACGAGGTCTACGGCACCTTCGCGGCCGAGGACAGCGGCCCGGCCCCCGCCGACGTGGAGCGCTTCGAGGCGGCTCTGGACGCCGCCGGCGTGGAGCACGACCTCCACATCTACGACGACGTAGACCACGGCTTCTGGCTCCGGGTGGATCAGGACCCGGAGGTGCGGACGGCCCCGGCCCTGGACGCCTGGCAGCGCCTCAAGGCCTACCTCGACCGCACCCTGCGGAACTGACGGTGCCCTCCGTCGTCATCATGGGGGCCGGCCCCGCCGGCCTCACCCTCGGGTGCCACCTCGCCCGAGCCGGTGTGGATCACGTGATCCTGGAGCGGGGCCATCATCCGCGCCCCCGGGTGGGCGAGACCCTCCTCCCCTCGGCGCTGGAGGTGTTCGACGAGATCGGTTTCCTGGGCGTCGTCCGGGACGCCGGCTTCCGCCGGGCCGACGGCATCGTCTATCACACCCTGGACGACCCGCCGGTGGTGGTGGGATACGACGAGTTCCCCGGCGATCCGCCCCGCTTCGACCACAGCTTCCACGCCGACCGGGCCCGTCTGGACATGCTGCTCCTGAAGCACGCCGAGAGCCTGGGGTGCCGTATCGTCCAGGGGGCCACGGCCCGGCACGCCACCACCGACGACGGCGGCCGGGTGACGGGCGTGGTGGCCACCGTGGGTACCGAGACGCTGGACCTGGAGGCCGACCTGGTGGTGGACGCCACGGGCCACCGCACGCTCCTGGGGGGACAGTTCGACCTCCGGGTCCGGGACCCGGAGCTGGATCAGGTCGCCTTCCACAGTTGGTTCTCCAACGTCGACACCGGGCCCGCCGACACCGCGGGCCACGTCCACATCTTCTTTCTCCCCGTCCACCGGGGGTGGGCGTGGTGCGCCCCCCTCACCGACGGGTACACCTCGGTGGGGCTGGTCACCGACCGGGAGAGCTTCCAGCAGTGGCGACTGGGCCCGGAGGAGTTCTTCGGCGCCTGCGTCGCCGAGCACCCGGGTCTGCAGAGCGCCCTGGCCCAGGGCCACATGGCCCGCACCCTCCAGGCCGAGACCAGCGTGAACTACGGCCTGGAGCGGGTCTGCGGCGACGGCTGGCTCGCCGTGGGCGACGCGGCTCGATTCGTGGATCCGGTGTTCTCGTCCGGGGTCGGAGTGGCCGTGGCCTCCGCCCGGTCCGCCGCCCGACACGCCGTGCCGGCTCTGCGCGGCGACGGCGCCACAGCCCGGGCCCTGGGCCCCTATCAGGACGAGCTGTTTGGTCAGGCGGCGGTCTGGCGACGGTTCGTGCGCCTCTACTACCGGCTCATGCCCGCCTTCACGGTCTTCGTGCAGTCCCCGCGCCATCGCCCCGGGATCCTGGGACTCCTCCAGGGCGACGTGAGGGGTGCGGTGGACTCGGGACTCCTGGACGAGATGGACGCCCTCGTCCGGGAGGTGGAGAACCAGGACGCCCATCCTCTGCGACCGAGCCTTCGGGAGCCGCGGCCATGAGGAAGGCGATCCTGATCCCGGCCCTGGCCGCCGCGACCCTGGTTCCCTCCAGGGTCGAAGCCACCTGGTCGGTCATCGCCGTGGATCGCACCACGGGGCGGGTGGTCATCGCCTCGGCGACCTGCGTACCCCAGGGGCGCTTCGCCGGCTTCCCCGCCCAGGGCCTCATGGACATCCAGGCCATCGTGGTGCCCGGGGTCGGTGTGGCGGCCGCCCAGGCCGGCGTCGACGCCACCCGGGCGAACCAACGCCTGGTCTACGACGAACTGCGCCGGGGCACGGCCCCCGACTCGATCCTGACGCTCCTGAAGGCCGATCCCCAGATCGAGCGGCGCCAGTTCGGCATCGTGGACCTCCGGGGCCGGTGCGCCGGCTTCTCCGGCGTCGACAACGGGGCGGCGTCCCTTTCGGCCCAGGACAGCGTGCCCGGCACGGGCATCCACGTCTCCATCCAGGGCAACATCCTGGCGTCCGACGCCGTGGTGCACGACGCCCTCGCGGCCTTCCACGCCGCCGACGGCGACGTCACCGACCGGGTCATGGCCGCCATGGAGGCCGCCGACGCCGCCGGAGGAGACTCGCGCTGCACCTGCGCCACCGAACCGGTGCCCGACGCGCCGTGCACCGCCCGCACGTCGTTCGTGGCCTATCTCCTGGTGGCCGATCCCGACGATCCGTCGGGGGCCTCGTACAACGACGGCGACTACCACCTCTACCTGAACGTCACCGACGACGCCCTGGACCCCGGTGAGGACGCCAACCCGGTGCGGACCCTCCGGATGCGCTACGACCGCTGGAAGGCGGGGGGATAGGCCCGGGGGAGGAGCGGTCCATGCACGATCTCGTGTACGCGGTGCGCTTTCTCGCGAAGCGCCGGGCCTTCACGGCGGTGGCCCTGGTGGTCATGGCCCTGGGCATCAGCCTCACGGCCACCGTCTACGCCATCATCGAGGGCGTGATCCTCGACGGCCCGGACTATCGGGACTTCGACCGGATCGTGCAGATCCGGACCACGGTCCCCCAGGCCACCTTCCTCCAGTCGGTGCGCATCCACGACTACGTGGATTGGCGGGAAGGCCAGAACGCCTTCCAGGAGATGGGCGCCTGGCTCTGGTGGTCGGTGACGCTGTCGGGAGACGACGATCGGGCTCAGCGGTTCAACGGCGCCCGGGTGACGGCGAGCATCTTCGACCTGCTGGGGGTCGAACCCATCCTCGGGCGCCGCTTCACCCCGGCCGACGACCTGGTGGAGGGCGTCGACGAGGTCGTCCTGAGCTACGACCTCTGGCAGAACCGCTACGAGGGCGACCCGGCCATCATCGGCCGGTCGCTGCGTCTCAACGCCCGGCCCACCACGGTGATCGGCGTCATGCCTCCGGGCTTCCGCTTTCCCGAGACCCACGACATGTGGACGCCCCTGGGCGTCGACCCGGCCCGCTACGACCGGGGGACGGGGCCGGGGCTCCAGGTCATCGCCACGCCCCTGGCGGGCCTGGAGCGGGACGAAGCCTCCGCCCGCATGCGGGCCCTGGGGGAGCGGCTGACCCTGCAGTACCCCGAAGCCAACCGCGACATCATCCCCGTCCTGGAGAGCTGGCGCGACATCGCCTTCGTGGACGCCGAGCTCCGGGGGATCCTCTACACCATGTTCGTGGCCGTGGTGGGGGTCCTCCTCATCGCCTGCTCCAACGTGGCCAACCTCCTCTTCGCCCTGACCCTGGCCCGGGGAAAGGAACTCGCCGTGCGTACCGCCATGGGGGCGGATCGCTGGCGGGTGTTGCGTCAGCTCCTCCTGGAGAGCGTCGTCCTGAGCCTGGCCGGGGCGCTGCTGGGGATGGGGCTCTCGTTCGTGTCGTTGAAGGCGTTCACCCGGGCGGTGACGCCCCTGAATCCCCCGTCGTGGATCCGATTCGAGTTGAGTCCCACCGTCGTGCTCTTCGCCGTGGGCGTCAGCTTCGTCGCCGCATTGGCGGCGGGCCTCCTCCCGGCGCTCCAGGCCACCCGCGCCGATGTGGCCGGCGTGCTGCGGGATCAGGGACGGGGAACCACGAGCCGGAGCGTGCACCGCTGGTCCACGGGCCTCGTGGGCCTGGAGGTGGCGGTGTCGTGCGCCCTCCTCATCGCCGCCGGACTCCTGGTCCGCACGAACCTGGCGGTGGGGAACGCCGATTACGGGGTCGACGCGGAGCGGGTCCTCACGGCCTCCACCACGGCGTCGTCGGAGTCCTATCCCGACAGCGCGTCACGGATTCTCCTCCAGGATCGCATGGTGGAGCGGCTCGCGGCGCTCCCCGACGCCGGGGGCGCCGCCCTGGCCAGCGCCCTGCCGGGGCTGGGGGGCGGGACCTCGTGGTACCAACTCCAGGGGCGCAGCTACGCCACCGACCGCGACTACCCCTTCGCCGTCTGGACCGCCGTCACCCCCGGGTTCTTCGACGTGCTGGGGGTGGAGTTCGTCCGGGGTCGGGGCTTCACCAGCGGCGACGGCCCGGGATCGGAGCGGGTGGTCGTGGTCGACGAGCGGTTCGTGGAGCGGAACTGGCCGGACCGCGACCCCCTGGGGCAGCAGGTCCGCCTCGGCCGCTCCGACAGCCGGGATGCGTGGATGACCGTGGTGGGCGTCGTCCCCGACATCCTCATGACCCGCCCCGACAACTACGGCGGGCGCCCTCCCGAGGGGATGTACGTGCCCCTGGCCCAGCACCCCCGCTCCGGCTACAACCTCCTGGTCCGCACCGACGGCGACCCCCTGGCCCTGGCCGGACCTTTTCGCCAGGCCGTGGCCGGCGTCGACCTCGATCTCCCGGTGGAGTGGCTCGACACCCTGGAAAACCGGCAGCAGGACGCCCTGCTCCAGTTCGTGATCCTGGGGTGGATGTTCTCGATCTTCGGGGTCGTGGCCCTGGTCCTGGCGGCCACGGGGCTGTACGCCGTCATGTCGTTCTCAGTGTCGAGCCGACGCACCGAAGTGGGCGTCCGCATGGCTCTGGGAGCCGAGCCCGCGGGGATCGTCCGCATGATCCTGATCCAGGGCTCGCGCCCGCTGGCCGCCGGCATCCTGGTGGGGCTGATCCTGGCGGTTCTCCTGGGGAAGGCCCTGGAGAGCCAACTGTTCGGTGTGACCGCCACCGACCCCGGGACCTTCGGCGGCGTGCCCCTGCTCCTCGCCCTGGTGAGCCTGACGGCCCTCCTGCTTCCGGCGCTGCGGGCGTCGCGGGTCGCCCCGGTGGTGGCGCTGCGGGACGACTGAGGCGCCCGGCGGCCGGAGCGCGGCCCCGAGGCCTCGTCGCCGAGACCCCGGGGCCGCGCCACCGGATCAGAACATCACGTTGCGCTGGGCGGTGCCGTAGTAGATCCCGTTGAAGAGCAGTGGGAAGGTGCCGTGGGACTGGCCACGGAAGGTGATCTTGGGCCCGAAGAGGAACAGCTTGCCCTGGCCCACGTCGGCCTCGAGCATGGACGCGCCGCCCTCGAGCTTCTCCTGTCCCCAGGCCCACCCGCTCAGGAGGGGGTGCTCCGAGTCGTACCAGGCCAGAATCTTCACGTTGGTGGCGTTCTGGTCCACCCGGAACACGGGGCTGTGGGAGTGCATGATGTTGACGTGCTCCCCGAGACCATGGGTGGCGGGGGACACCGCCTCCACCTTCACCTGGTGCACCGACCCCGGCGTGTAGTACGCCTCGGACGGGAGGTGCTCCCCCGACTCGTCCACCATGTAGTCGGCGATGGGAAGGCCGGCGTGCATGCCCAGGCTGGTGGACGATCCCACGGCCACGGCGGTCCCTCCAGCCTCGATGAACTCCAGGATCGCCGGCACCGTGGTCTCCACGCTCACGTTGCCCACCCGCTCCCGGAGCTCCTCGGGGAGCCCGGCCAGCATGTCGTCGGGCGAACCGCCCCGGAATCCGCCGCCGCCACCCCCCGCGGGCACGGCTCCGTCGGGGAAGATGAGCACGTCGTAGTTGTCCCGGAGGCTCCCGGCGTCCATCTCCGGCGGGTAGACCACGTCGTAGTCGAACTCGAACTGCTCCAGTACGAACCGGGTCCACCCCGACGGCATGGAGCCCCCGTACCGGTCCCACAGGCCGATGCGGACCGGCCGCAGCTTCATGGCCGACGCCCCGGGGCGTTCGGCCACCGCCCGCACCGGCACGCCGGTGTCGGCGGCCCCGTCGGTGAGGAGTCCCCGAAGACCTTCGCCGTCGAAGTAGAAGGCGCCCTCGGGATAGGTCTGGCCGTCGACGGTGACGGCGTCGGTGAGCCAGTAGACGTCGCCCCCTTCGGCCAGGGCCCGGTTCACCAGCACGAAGGCATCGGTGGCCCGGTGATCGGCCAGGAAGCCCGCGGCCCCCGACGCGGGCCCTTCGACCGCCGCCGCCATGGCGTCGATGCGGAAGCCCTCCACCGGCTCGAACGGCCCCTCGAAGCCGTCCAGGATCCGGTCGAACTCCACCCCCATCTGCAGGGCCACGGTCCACCCGGCGTTGTCGTAGGGCGCCGTGGGGGGCGCGCCGGGATAGGCGAAGTCGTTGGGGTGCTGCTGGGGCTCGAACATGTCCAGCACCTGGGGCCGGAACGCCTGGTCGGCCCGCACCACGAACGATCCCGCAGGATAGGCGGTGCCGGCCGCCGTGAAGTCGCCGGTGGCCCGGTGCACCTCGACGCCGTTCATGAGGAGCACGTTGACGAACTTCTGGACCCGCCCCCAGTCGGGCTGATCCGCCGGAAGCACGAAGCCCCGGGGGTCGCGGTCGGCGGGAGCCCGGAGCAACCGCTCCCAGTCGTCCCGCGTGCCCCGGCGCACCTCTTCCTGGGCCGCGTCGATCTCGAAGGGCAACACCGTCCACGAGTCGACGCTGCCCCGCTCGACGGAATTGGCCCCCATGCGCCACATGTTGTGGAGCAGGTGCTCCCGGTTCCGCGATGCGTAGTCCAGGACGGCCCGGTTGGCGGTCTGGGAGTAGTCGATGGACTGCTTGAAGTGCCAGGGACCGGGCTCCACCGGGAGGGGGAGGTCGGCCGACGAGATCTGCCACCGCGGGATGAAGGGGATCTCGATGGGGGTCGGGTGCCCGATGGTCTCGGTGAGGAGCCCGATCTGATTGTGGAAGTACGGCGTCGTCCGGAGTCCACCGTTCCACCAGGTGGAGTACCCGGCCGTGCTCCGCATCCCGGTGCCGCCCTTCCCCTCGACGATGAACCGCTGATGCATGGCCGAACCGACCTGGTCCAGCGACGTCTTCAGCATGGGATCCAGGAAGTGGTTCATGGGATCCCGGAACGGGGGGGCGAACATGACGGTGCCCGCCGGTCCCGTCTGGTGGTGGTTGTAGACGATCTGCGGGTACCACTCCGTGTACATGACCCGGTTCATGTTCTGGGTCTCGGCCAGATTGGCCATGTAGAAGTCGCGGTTGTTGTCGTGTCCCGCGTACTTCTGATAGAGATCGGGGACTCCGGCGCTGGTCCGCTCCAGCGGGTCCTCGCTCTGCATGTACCAGTTGGCCACCAGAGCGTGCCCGTCGGGGTTGGCATGGGTGGCCAGAAGCACGACGTCGTCGAGGAACCGCAGGGTCTCGGGATCGTCCAGGCTCACCATGTCGTACACGAGCTGCATGAGCTGCTGGGCCCCGAGCACCTCGGTGGCGTGGAGCCCGCCGTCGATCCAGATGACCGCCTTGCCCTCGGCCGCCAGGCGCTGGGCCTCGCTCTCGTCCACCCCCCGGACCCGGGCGAGGCGGGCCGAGATCTCCCGGTAGCGATCCAGGTTCTCGTGATTGGCGGGCGAGGTGATGATGGCCTGGAGCTGGGGACGCCCGAATTCCGAGTCCCCGATGCTCCGCAGCACCATGCGATCCGATTCCCGGGCCAGGAGCTCCCAGTAGTCCATGAGCTGCTGGTAGGTGGCCAGTTGGTAGTCGGCCCCGATCTCGAAGCCCAGGAAGGCCTCGGGCGTGGTGATGTCCGACCGCCGGGGACCGTCGACCTGGGCGGCTCCCGGTCGGGCCGACGAAGCGGCGAGGAGCAGGGAGAGGGCCAGCAGGAAGACGCCGGGAAACCGGCGAAAGGCGCGCTGCGTCATGGCGGATCCTGGAAGAAGCGGACGGCTTCGGAGAACGCAACCGTATCGCGCGCCGCACCCCCGGGCAAGACCGGGGTCCCACCGCCCCGAGGGGGCGCTATCTTCCGGTTCCGACTCCCCCCTCGTGAGGTGTGAACCGTGCTGTTCCAGGTGTTTCGCCGGCATGGACCGGCCCTTCTGCCGGTGCTGGTGGCGTCGGCGTGCGGCGGCTCGGATTCGCCCGCCGAACTCCGCCCTCCCGACGACGAGACCCCCGTGGAGATCCCGGCCCGGGGGTCGGCCGCGACCTTCGACGTGGCCACCTGGAACCTGGACTGGTTCGGCGACACCGGAAACGGCCCCTCCGACGAGGCGCTCCAGCTCCGCAACATCCGGGACGTCGTGGCCGGGGCCGACCTGGATCTGTGGGCCCTTCAGGAGGTTGTGGACCAGGGGGCCTTCGACGCCCTGGTGGCCGCGGTGCCCGGCCACACCGGACTGGTGGCCGACGACCCGTCGGTGGAGGGGGGCCCCGAGTGGTACCGGGACTTCGGGGACCGGGAACAGAAGGTGGCCCTCATCTGGCGCACCGACGCCCTGACGGTGGAAGGGGCGCGCATCATCCTCACGGGCGAAGACCACGCCTTCGCCGGCCGGCCGCCCCTGGAGGTCCGGGTGCGCCTCGACCCCGCCGGAGCCGACATCGAGGCGGTGATCGTGGTGCTGCACGCCAAGGCCTCCGACGACGCCCCGTCCCGGAGCCGGCGGGAGACGGCGTCCCGGGCCCTGGAAGCCTACCTGGGCGCGACCTGGCCCATCCGCCCGGTCTGGGTCCTGGGCGACTTCAACGACGACGTGGACACCTCCATCACCGCCGGGGCCGCGTCGCCCTACGCCAATTTCGTGGGGGCGCCCGACTGGAGTTTCCCCACGGGGGCCCTCTCCCTCCAGGGCCTGAGTTCCACCGTGGGATTCGACGACGTCATCGACCACCACCTGGTCTCGGACGAGGCCGGGGCGTGGTATCAGGCAGGGTCGGCGGAAGCCTTCCGGGTGGACCAGTGGATCGCCGACTACGGGTCCAGCACCACCGACCACTACCCGGTCCTGACGCGCTACGCCCTCCCCGGCGGCTGAGGCGCGGGGAGGGCGTAGGCGGGGCGATCCGGGTGGGCCCCTCGGGGCGCCCGTGGATCAGAGGATCTCGACGAGCTCCACTTCGAAGACCAGCGTCGCGTTGGGGCCGATGGCGCCCTGCGATCCGCCCGGGCCGTACGCCAGGTCGCTGGGGATCACGAAACGATAGCGGGATCCCAGGGGCATGAGCTGGAGCGCCTCGGAAAACCCGGGCACGAACTGGCTGACGCCGAGCTCCAGCGGGGTGTCGCCCGACGCGTCGAACTCGGTCCCGTCCACCAGGGTGCCCGTGTAGTGGATCCGGACGCGGTCCTCGGCGGTGGGCCGGTCTCCGCTGCCCTCTTCCAGCACTTCCCACTGGACGCCCGACTCGGTGACCTGCACGCCTTCCCGGGCGGCGTTTTCGGCGAGGTAGGCCTGACCCGCCTCCATGTTCGCGGCGGCTTCGACCTCGCGCTCGGCCATCATGCGCTCGTTCACGGCCTGGCTGAAGGCGTTGAGGGCGGTCTGGATCTCCCCCGGGTCGAGGGCGGGATCGTTGCCGGCCATGGCGTCTTCCACACCGCGCATGAAGGCGGCCATGTCGAGGCTGCCCTCGGCGGCGGCCAGCCCCTGCCCCATGTTCATCCCGATGCCGTAGCTGGCGATCTGGTCCTGGGTTTCGAGGGCCGCCGACGACGAATCGCCGGCGTCGGCGCAGGCCGCGGTGAGAAGGGTGGCGGCCGCGAGGACCGGGAGCACACGCTGGTTCATGAATGGTTTCCTGTACGGTTCGAGGGGTGGTGGAAGGTAACGCCCCGCGCCCGTCCTTCAACGCCCGGACCCGTTCCGTTGCCGGATCCGGGGCGCCGGGACCACCTTGTCGCACCGCTCCTCCCCTCTCGCCGAGCCGGACCATGCACCGTCGCCCCGCACCCCTTCTCGCCCTCGCCCTCGCCGTCGCAGGGTTCCTCGGGACCCGGCCCCTCCACGCCCAGGACTGGGCCGCCATGACCGTGGAGGCCGAACCCGCCTCCCTCGCCCTGGTGGTGGGGGAATCGTCGGCCCTGGAGGTGCGGGTGGTGGACGCCGCCGGAGCCGCGGTGGACGTCCCCGTCCGGTTCGCGGCCCCGCGCCGGTCGCTCCGGGTTCGGAACGGCATGGTGGAGGCCCTGGCGCCGGGATCGTTCGACGTGGTGGCCACCGTGGTGGTGCCCGCCGACGCCGGTGTCGAGCCCCCCTCGGTGCGGATTCCCGTGACGGTCACATGGCCGGCGGTGACCCGCCTCGACGTGGAGTCCCAGGCGGGCCGCCTCTACGTGGGCACCCGCCTCGAACACGGCGTGACGGGGTGGCACGCCGACGGGTCGGAGCGGCCCGCGCCCCAGGTGGCGTGGAGTTCGTCGGACCCGTCGGTGGCCCGGGTCAGCCCCTGGGGCACGGTGGAGGGCGTTTCGCCGGGCACGGCCACGCTCACGGCCTCGCTGGACGACGCCCGGGAGTCGGTGGAGGTCCGGGTGGCCCCCTTCGAGGTGGCGACCATGGCTCTCACCGGAGGCGCCGACCGGGCCCGGACCGGCGACGTGCTCACCTTCGGGGTCGACGCCCGCAGCGCTTCGGGCGCGCCGGTGGAGGGCCTCACCGTGACGTGGAGCGCCACCTTCGTGCCCGACGATTCCATCCACGCGCCGGGGGCCGCAGCCCTGGTCCGGAAAGGCCGCTTCGTGGGCGAGGTTCCGGGGCGTTACGAGGTGCTGGCGTCGGCCGGCGACCGGGTGGCCCGGCGCACCATCGACGTCCGGCCCCGGGAGGCGATCCGGGAGGTGGAGTTCACGGGACAGGGGGGCGTGCGCCACGTCCACACCTCCGACCTCTGGGTCTTCGAGGGCACCGACGGGCGGGACTACGCCATCACGGGTACGTGGGGCGGAGACGGCGTGGCCTACTTCTGGGACGTCACCGACCCGGCGTCTCCCATGGTCTACGACTCGGTCCGGGTCGACGCCCGCACCGTCAACGACGTGAAGGTCTCCCCCGACGGACGCTGGGGCGCCCTCTCGCGGGAAGGGGCCTCCAACCGCCGCAACGGCGTGGTGATCCTCGACCTCGCCGACCCCCGGGCACCCCGCATCGCCGCCACCTACGACGACGGCCTCACCGGCGGCGTGCACAACATGTTCGCCACGGAGTCCCATCTCTTCGCCCTCTCCGGCGGCGACAAGTACGTGATCCTCGACATGACCGACCTCGACGCCCCCCGGTACGTGGGCGAGTACGATCACCCCGACAGCCGGATCCACGACGTCTGGGTCCACGACGGCATCGCGTACTCGTCGGAGTGGGGCACGGGCGTGGTGGTGGTGGACGTGGGCAACGGGCGCTGGGGCGGCTCGCTGGAGAACCCGGTCTTCGTGGCCAACGTGCCCTACCCCGTGGGTCGGACCCACGCGGCCTTTCCCTACGTCCAGGAATCCACCGGGAAGGTCTATCTCTTCCTGGGCGACGAGATCCTGAGCCGCGACGGGGCCGCCTTCGAAGGGTACGGCAGCGACGACCCGTACGATCCTGCCACGGGGGAAGGCGGGGTGCAGTCCCCCACCTCGGGGTACATCCACATCATCGACTTCACCGATCCCGAGAACCCGGTGGACGTGGCCCGCTACGAGGTGCCCGAGTTCGGCACCCACAACCTCTGGGTGGAAGACGACGTGCTCTACGTCGCCTACTACGAAGGGGGACTCCGGGTCGTGGACGTGAGCGGCGAGCTCATGGGCAACCTGGCGACCCAGGGCCGGGAGATGTCGGTGTTCAAGGCCTTCGACCCCCTGGGCTTCATGGCCAACTCACCCAACGCCTGGGGCCCTCAGCCCTTCAAGGGGCACGTCTTCTTCAGCGACTTCAACTCGGGGTTGTGGTCGGTGCGCATCGTGCCCCGGGACCGGCCCATCAGTTGACCGGCGCGGGCTCCATCTTCCAGAAGGTGATGCCGCCGGCCTGCTGGCCCACCTCCACCGATCCCACCGACTCCAGCGTGGCGAGGTCGTAGACGTCGACCTTGCCCGGTTCGGCGCCCACCCCCTCCACGCTCACGAAGGCGTACCGCGAGTCGGGGCTCACCACCACGCCGTGGGTGACGGTGGTGGTGGAGGCGACCGTGCCCAGGCTCTCCCCCGACGCCAGGTCGAAGAACTCCACCCCGGCGCCCTGCTTCAGGGTGGCCACGAGCAGGCGACCGTCGGGCGTGATGTCCAGATTGTAGGGCCCCCGTCCGGTCTCGAAGACCCGGAGCAGCGACCACCCCTGCCGGTCGATCTCCAGGATCCGATCGCCCTTGTTGCAGGCCACGTACACCCTGGAGCCGTCGGCCGAGGGCTCGGCCCAGGTGGGGGAGCAGCTCGGGTCCATGGACATGCCGCCCATGCCGCCGTGGTCCATGCCCCCGTGATCCATGCCCTCGTGGTCCATGGCCATGGCGCCGGGAGCCGGCCCCTCGGCCCCCACCGCCACGGAAAACCGCCGGGCGACTCGGAACGTGCGGGTGTCGATCTCCACCATGAGATCGTCCATCATGCAGTTGGAATAGGCGTAGAGGCCCGACGGCTCGAGACGCAGACCGTGGGGCATGACGCAGGTCTCGATCTGATCCACCTCCACCATGTCGGGGGTGTAGACCACCGACACGGTGCTGGGCACCATCTCCCCGTGGAGGTTGAAGTTCACGATGAGGGCGTACAGGCCGTCGGGGGTGAGATCCATGGTGGCGGGAAACCACCCCAGGAGGATGGGCTCGGCCACCAGGGTGTCGGCCCCGGCGTCGAACTTCCAGAGCTTCCCGTCGGGGACTCCGTGCCCCGTGGTCATGTACACGTAGCGCCCATCGGGCGAGGTGGCGAAGCCGTGGGGCCCCTCGTTCTCCACTGCCAACTCCCCCACGGGAACGGTCCGGTCCACGGCGACCCCGTCGGCATCGAGGCGGATTCGATGCATGAGGTCGGCCGACTCGGCGCCCACGTACACGTAGTACGTCGATTCGGGGGTGGCGGCGGCGCCCGCCGGGGCCGGCGCGGAGGCGGGAGCCGTGGAGCCGCCACAGGCCGCGAGAGCCAGAAGAGCGGACAACGAAAGCGGGCGAAGAGAGGGCGTCATGGGGAGGGGCGACGTTCGATTCACGGGTGCGTGGCAAGGCCGGGTTGCCTATACTCGGGTTCTGTACTCTAGACGCCCGAGCCGGGTGCCGCTACGGCATCCGCGCCCGGTCCGTATCCCCTCCCGGTCCGCGCGAGAATCATGAAGACCCTCCGACCCTTCGCCCTGGCCGCCGTGGCGGCCGCCCTGGTCGTCGCTCCGGTGGCGGCCCAGGACGCCTCTCTCGAGGCCGCCCGCCGCGTCGCCTCCCTCCGGGCCGAGCCCGCCGAGGTCACGGTGGAACGCGGTACCAGCGTCGACTTCCGCGTGGTGGCCCTGGACGCGTCGGGCGCCGTGGTGGCCGACGCGCCCATCCGGGTGTTCGGCCGCGGCGTGAGCGTGGACCTGGAGGCCGGAACCCTCACCGGCGATGCCGGAGGGTCGGCCACCGTGGTGGCCTCCCTGGTGGTGCCGGAGGACTTCGAGGGCCAGCCGCCCCAGCTCCAGGTGCCGGTGACCGTGACGTGGCCCGCCGTGGCCCGCATCGACATCACCGCCCGATCCGCCGACCGGCTCTACGCCGGCACGGGCATCCGCCACGGCGCCGTGGCCCTCCACGCCGATGGATCGGAGCGGCCCGACGTGACGTTCTCGTGGTCGTCGTCGGACCCGGCCGTGGCCACGGTGGACAGCTACGGCAACGTGGAGGCCCACGGGGCGGGCTCGGTGACCATCCGGGCCGACGCCGAGGGGGCCCGGGGCACCGTCACCTACGACGTCCCGGCCTTCCCCGCTGAGTCGCTGGAGATCGAAGGCGGTCGGGAGCAGGCCCTGCAGGGCGACGTGGTCGCCTTCGAGGCCGTGGCCCAGGGGGCCGGAGGCACGGTCTCCGACCTGCCCATCACCTGGGCGACCTACTACGTGCCCGACGACACCATCAACGCGCCGGGCGCCGCCGGCATCGTGGAAGACGGCCGGTTCGTGGGCGAGTCGCCGGGCCAGTACACCATCGTGGCCACGGCCGGCGATCTGGTGGCCCGGCGCAGCATCGACATCCGCCCCCGGGAGGCGATCCGGGAAGTCGAGGTCATGGGCCAGGGCTCGGTGAGCCACGTCCACACCTCCGACCTCTGGGTGTTCGAGGGACTCGACGGCCGGGACTACGCCGTGACCGGCACCTGGGGGGGCGACGGCTGGTCGTACTTCTGGGACGTCACCAACCCGGCCTCGGTGATGAAGGTCGACTCCATCCAGATCGACGCCCGGACGGTGAACGACGTGAAGGTCTCCCCCGACGGACGGTACGCCGCCCTCTCCCGCGAAGGCGCCTCGAACCGCCGCAACGGCGTGGTGCTCGTGGATCTGGCCGATCCCCGGGCCCCCCGCATCGTCTCGACCTTCGACGAGGGCCTGACGGGCGGCGTGCACAACATGTTCGCCACCGACGACTACCTCTTCGCCCTCTCGGGCGGCGACAAGTACGTGATCCTGGACGTCCGGGACCTCGAGAATCCCACCTACGTCAGCGAGTACAACCACCCCGACAGCCGCATCCACGACGTGTGGGTGTACGACGGCCTCGCCTACTCGTCGGAGTGGGGCAACGGCGTGGTGGTGGTGGACGTGGGCAACGGGCGCTGGGGCGGGACCATCGAAAACCCGGTGTTCGTGACCAACGTGCCCTACCCCGTGGGTCGGACCCACGCGGCGTTCCCCTACTACCAGGAGTCCACCGGGAAGGTGTATCTCTTCCTGGGTGACGAGATCCTGAACCGCCGGGGCGCCGCCTACGGAGGGGCCGGACTCGCCGGGATTCCCCGGGAGCCGGGCCAGCAGCCCACCGTGACGTCGGGCTACATCCACATCATCGACTTCACCGACCCCGAGAACCCGAAGGACGTGGCTCGCTACGAGGTGCCCGAATTCGGCACCCACAACCTCTGGGTCGAAGACGACGTGCTCTACGTCGCCTACTACGAGGGAGGCGTGCGGGTGGTGGACGTGGGGGGCGAACTCATGGGCAACCTGGCCACCCAGGGCCGGGAGATGGCCGTCTTCAAGGCCCAGGACCCCAACGGCTTCGTCTCCAACGGCCCCATGGCCTGGGGCCCCCAGCCCTTCAAGGGCCACCTCTTCTTCAGCGACTTCAACTCGGGCCTCTGGTCGATCCGCATCACTCCGCGGAACCGCCCCACGACCTGATTCCGGCCCCTCCCGGGGCCTCACCACGACGGCCGGAGCGCACACCCGCGCTCCGGCCGTCGTGCGTTCGGGGCCGGCCCGATGGGGGGGCGGGGGGCGCCGGCTCGGGCCCGTCGCGACCTCCGAGACGACGGCCCCCGACGCCTCCGTCGCCAATGGACATCCGGCTTCCGTGGCAGGATGTTGCGGCGCGATATATGCGCACCCACCCGCCCCGGAACCCGTCGGAACCTCCCGTGAATGATTGATCGATCAATCGTTTCACCCACCCCGAAAAGGAGCAGGTTTGGGTAAGTCCCATCGCAAGACCGATCTCGACAAGGCCCGCGACGAACTCATGAGCCACGTCGTGCGCTGTGACGTTCTGGACGCCGCCATGGAGCATCGGGCCGAGTGGCTCGACGACACCATGGACTACATGGCCGACCGCTGGCCGTCCCTCTCCGACCTTCAACTCGCCCAGCTCGAGATGATGGGTCGGGAATATCTCCGCCCCGTGATCCGCCATGGATCGAGGCACACGGCCATGAACCGGCCGGCGGGTCCCACCGTCGCCGACAAGGAAGAGGAGCTGGAGGCCCAGGCCGCCTGACCCGGGATCTGGTCAGTCCGCTTCCCGCCCTTCGGCGGCGCGCACCTCCAGGGTCGTCACCCGACCTCCCCGGGCCCACCGGGCGAGGGTGACGTCTTCGGCCTCGAGTCCCAGGCCCCAGGTGGCGTCCCGGAGGGCGGTGACGTGGTACCCCCGCTCCACGAGACCGTCCACCGCCTGGGTGACGCAAACGTCCCGGGCCACCCCCACCACCACGAACTCCGGGTCGGCGAGCTCGGCGGCCAGGGCCGCCACGAAGGCCTCGGTGGCCTCGTTTCCGGCGAAGACATCGAACCGGGTCTTTCGGATGAACACCGGGCGTCCGGTGTCCAGGGCCTCCCGGGCCACCGATTCGCCCCGGGCCGGATCGGCTTCCACGTCCAGGACGAGGGGGTCGGTGGGGCGCACCGACGGGATCAGCTCGGCGCCTTCCCGCTCCACGGGGTCGGGAGATCGACCCATGCAGTGGGGCGGATACGTGCCCTTCGCCGGGTCGGGAGCCACCGGATCGATTTCGTCGTCGTCCAGGGCGTGCCAGTCGCCGGTGTAGACCACGACCTCGCCGTGCTCCCGCATCCACGACACCGCATCGGCGATCCGCCTCTCCACCTCGGCGGCGCCCGGGTCTTCCGGTTCGCTCAGGTGCTTCACGTACAACCGGCCGTCGGGACGCATGAAGTCGTTCTGCACGTCCACCACCCATCCCACCACGCGGCGGCCCTTCACGAGACCCGCTCCAGTCGCGGGTTCTCCCGGTAGCGGCGTCCCACCTTGGCCACGTCCCTCCCGTCCAGACGGACCACGTCGGCGGTGAAGTCGTACCGGCCCCGGATCAGCGCCGACCCCACCCCGTAGGCGTCCACGGGCACGCGGGCCTCCTTGAAGCGCCGGATCTTGGCGGCGTCGAATCCGCCCGACGCCACGATGCGCACGTGTCCGAATCCCTCGGCGTCCAGCGCCCGGCGCACGTTCCACACCAGGTGGGGGTTCACCCCCCGGGGATCGAACTCCCCCATGTCCGGAATGACCGAGCGATCCACCAGGTTGCCCGAGGTATCCAGGCGCACGCTGTACAGCCGGTCGCCCAGGGCCCGAGCCACCTCCAGCGCCGTCTCCACGCAGTCGTTGGTGAAGTCCACCAGGCTGATGACCCGCACGTGGTCGGGCATGTGCCGGGCGAAGGCCTCGGTGGCCGCCACGGTGTCGCCCCCGAAGGCCGCGATGAGCCCGTGGGGCACGGTGCCCACCCCCTCCGATCCCCACCACGAGGCCTGGGCGTCGGTGGAGACGCCGATGGCCCCGGCCACGTGGGCCGCGAACCCGTCGCCGGTCTGGACCATCCAGTGATCGTGGCGGGCCGGAAAGAACAGCACCGGTTCAGGCCACGCCGCCTCCACCACCGCCCGGGTGTTGGTGGCGATCATGGTCCGCCGGGCCAGAACCCCCAGATAGAGCGTCTCCAGGTGGGCGAACGCCGTGTAGGGGCCCACGATGTGCATCACCGGCTCCCACGGAGCCACCGAATCCCCATCCCGAAGCGACCACACCTCGAGATCGCCGAACTCGTACCCCTCCGTCAGACACAGCTTCAGGATGGCGATGGCCTCGTCGGTGCCGGCGACGTACGCCCGGTTCTTCTGGAAGACCTGCATGGTGACGACGGGGGCCTCCCCCTCGCCCTGCAGGACCTCCCGCGTGCGGACGAAATACTTGTCGCTGTAGTAGCCCCGCCGCATCCGATCCGCAGGGAGATGGAACACCGAGGGGTCGAGGCGTTCCTCGCGGCGGAGCGGCGGCGGCGGTCCGGCGGTGTCCGGGGCCATGACGAAGGGGGCTGAAGAGGGGGTTGGGACGAGTGCCTCAGGGTACACTTCCGGCGCCGTCCCGCCAGGGTCCGGCCCCGGGGTGATCCCCTTGGCCGACGATTCTCGCCAACGGAGTCGAACGGTTCGATCCACGGCCCGACGGCCATCACCCACTCCGGACCTGTCATGACTCCGCCCTCCCGCCTCCTGCGCAGGCTCGCCCATCTGGGACTCCTCCTCGCCACGGGGGCCGGCACCTCGGCATGCACGTGCGCTCCCTTCGCGTTCAGTTGCGAAACGGCCATCGGCGGGACCGTCACCCTGAACGGGGCTCCCGTCACCGAGGGCGAGGTGGTCGTGGTGGAGGCGAGACGCGAAGTGGCCCGGATCACACCCGATGCCCAGGGCCGCTTCGGCGTCGACGTGAAGGACGACTACCCGGAGGCCCGCCGGTTCTGCGCCGAGGTCGCTCCGACCCCCCTGGAGGGGTTCCCGGAGCAATCGGCGCCCGGACTCCGGGTCTGCGGGTTCGGAGGCGAGGGCGATGTGGTCGTCCTGGACCTGGCCTACTTCGACGAAGCATCGGTGCGCATCGCGGCGCCCCCGGACGGCGGTGTCGTGACGAGTCCCGTAGCGCTGAGTGCCGTCTGGGATCGCCGCATGGGACTCCGTCCCGACGTCAGCGCCTCCGTCACCTCGCCCGGCGCGCCCGCCTGGACCTCGTCTCTCGACGGCCCGATCCTCACCGCGGCGTCGGGCACGGTCTCGTTGAGCGAGGGCGACCACCGCCTCGTCGCCGCCTACACGACGCCGGCGGGCTTCCTCGCCGCCGACACCGTGCAGATTCGGGTCGACGCCCCCGGGGGAGGCGGGGAGAACGGGCCGCCCCTGGTCTCCATCGCCAACCCCATGGACGGCGCCTCGATCCCCGGCGGATCCGTGCGGCTCCTGGGCAGCGCCGTCGACCCGGAATCGGGCACGGTCCCCGACGACCGGCTGACGTGGACGTCGAGCATCGACGGCGCCCTGGGAACCGGGCCCTCGGTGGACGCGCTGCTCTCCCCCGGCGCCCACACCCTCACCCTGGACGCCGCCGACCCCGAGGGCCTCGTGGGCTCGGCCTCGGTGTCGGTCACTTCGGTGCCCGTCACCGGCATCCGGGGGCGGGTCACGGTGGGCGGGATCGGCGTGGCCGACGTCCCCGTGGCCCTCGACGGGCCCATCGTCTTCACGGGCGTCACCGACGCCGCCGGCGACTACATCTTCGTCAACCTGGTCCCGGGGACGTACCGCGTCCGAATCGTGCCTCCGGAGGGCTCGACGTTCCCCGCCGAGGAGCAGGAGGTCACGGTCGTCCAGGACCAGGTCGCCGTGGTCGACTTCACCGGCTCGTGATCGGTCAGCCGCCGGCCGCCGACCTCCAGCGTGCGGCCTCGGCCGGGCGGTCCCACCCGCCGTAGAGTTCGGCCAGGTAGTCGGCGACGGTGCGGGTCTCGCCGTGCTCCGACCCCACGAGGTCCACCAGGGCCCGGTGGGCGGCCAGAAGTTCGGCCTCGGCCTCGGTTCGGCGACCCGACCGGGCGAGGCAGGCCCCATGGGCACCCCGCACCTTCAGCACCAGTCCGTGGTTCGGCCCCAGGGCCTCGGCCCACACGTCGGCGGCTTCGGCGAAGAGGGGCAGCGCACGGTCGCACCGGTCCCGCCGGTCCATCCAGACCTGGCCCCACGACGCCAGGGTCATGGCCACGTCGCCGGCCCGGGGTCCCAGGACCCGACGCCGCATGTCCAGCGCCTCCTGGAACCGGGCCGCGGACTCGTCGAACCGTTCGAGATCGGCGTACAGCACCCCCAGGTTGTGGAGCGACGCGGCGACGGAGGGATGGTCGCCGTCGAACTGGGCTCGCCGACGGGTCAGCACCTCCTCGTGGAGGTCCACCGCCTCGTCGACGCGTCCTAGGTAGGCCAGCGTGGTGGCGACGTTGTTGAGGCTCGACGAGATGCGGCTGTCGGCCTCGGGCAGGGCGGCGCGGCGGAGCTCGAGGGCCTCCCGCCGCAGGGCGAGACTCGCCTCCCGATCGCCGCCGTCGAACACGATGGCGCCGCGCAGGTCGAGGGCCCGGGCCGCCTCCACCGTGTCGCCCTCGGCCCGGAAGGTCTCCAGGGCCAGCCGCGCCAGCGAATCCGAGGCCCCGGCGGCGCCGAGGCGCCACTCCGCCACGGCGAGGTCGAGGCGCGCCCCGGCCCGCACCGGCCCGAGATCCCCGGCCCCCTCGTCCGCCAGGGAGTCGTAGACCGCCAGGGCCTCGGCGGCGAGGCGCCGCGACTCGGCCACGTCTCCACGGGCGAAGTACACCGCCCCCAGCCGCTCCCGGGCCTCGCCCAGCCCCCGGGGGTCCTCGCTGCTCCGGGACTCGGCGACGGCCAGGGCTTGCCGGGCCGTCGCCTCCGCCTCGGCCAGCCGACCCAACCGGGAGTAGAGCTCGGACACCGCGTTCAGGATCCGGCGGCGGGCGTCGGGGGCCAGGGCCACCGAGTCCTGGAGCGAGGCCACGCCCCGCTCCAGCGCGGGAAGGAGCCGCACCGTGTCGGGTCGGACGGCGGCATCGGTAGCCTCGGCGAACAAGCCCGTGAGGAACGCCGTGAGTTCCCGGGCGTGCTCGGCCTCGGCCACCGCCCGGTCCCGGGCCTCGGCCGCCGCCCGGGCCTCCCGGGCCGCTCGGCCCGCCTGCCACGTGGTCCCCACGACGCCCGCCACCACCGCCGCGGCGGCCGCCGCGGCCCCGGCCACCCCCCACCGGTTCCGCCGCACGAACCGCCCGACCCGGTACCGGCGCGAGCCGATCCGAGCCCGAATGGGCCGCCCCTCGAGGTGCAGGCGCACGTCGTCGGCGAAGGCGTCCACCGATTGGAACCGCTCGTCGGGTTCACGGCGCAGGGCCTTCAGGACGATGTGGTCGAGGTCGCCGGACAGGCGGCGGGCGAGGCGCTCGGGGGACGAGGCCCGCGCCGCCGCCCGGCCGGCCGTTCCGTCCCGGTCGTCGGACGGGTGGGTCACCACCCCCGACGGGCGGGCGGTATCGGTGGTGAGCGCCGCGACGCCGCCCCCGTCCGCGCCCTCTCCGAACGGCCGACGCCCGGTGAGGAGTTCGTAGAGCAGCAGTCCGAGTTGGAAGACGTCGGTGGCCACCGTGACGGGCTCCCCGAGAAGCTGCTCGGGGGCCGCGTACCCCGGCGTCAGGGGACCGACGCCCGTCCGGGTGAGGCCGGGGTCGACCCCGTCGCCGAGGAGCTTCGCGATCCCGAAGTCCACGAGCTTCACCTGCCCGTCGCTGGACAGAAGGACGTTGGAGGGCTTGAGGTCCCGGTGGACGATCAGGCCGCGGTGCGCGTACCCCACGGCGTCGCACACGGCCAGGAAGCGTTCGAGCCGGAGTCCCACCGGGGCCCGTTCGGCGTCGCAGGCCTCGAGGAGCGGACGACCCTCCACGTATTCCATCACCACGTAGGGGCGGCCGGACGCCGTGACGCCCCCGTCCAGCATGCGGGCCACGTGGGGGTGGGCCAGGCCGGCGAGAATGCGCCGCTCCCGATCGAAGCGGACCCGCACCTCCCCCTCGGCACCTCCCCGCTCCGCCACCTTCACCGCGACCCGTCGCTCGAACTGGCCGTCGTCCCGCTCGGCCAGATACACCGTGCCCATGCCCCCCCGTCCCAGCCGCTCCAGGACCCGATAGGGCCCGAAGCGGGTGGGCTCGCCCTCCGGGGAGTCCCCCCGTGCCAGCGCCGCCTCCACGGCGTCGAGCCGCCCCCCGGTCTCGTGGGACTCCAGCAGCGACAGCACCTCCCGAATCGTCGCGGCGTCGGAGCCGGACGCCCTCACGAACGCGGTGCGCTCCGCCGGGCCCCGCTCCAGCGCCGCGTCGAAGAGCGCGCGCACCCGGCGCACGGCGTCGGAGTCCGGTCCGGGGCTCGATCCGCTCACGAGAGTTCCCGGTTCAACCAGGCCCGTCCGAAGGCGAAGGCCCGCTTCACGGTGGGGGCCGACACGCCGAGGGCCCGGGCCGTCTCGTCGACGGTGAGTCCCGCCAGCACCCGGCACTCCACCACGCGGCAGGCCCGGGGATCCAGCCGTTCCAGCCGCCCCAGGGCCTCGTCGAGGGCCAGGACGTCCAGGTCGAAATCGAGGTGTCCCACCACGACGGCGTCCAGGGGCACCGGAACGCCGCCGGCGCCCCGTTTGGCGGTGCGCCGCGCCCGGGCGTGATCCACCAGGACCCGCCGCATGACCCGGGAGGCGAACGACAGGAAGTGGGTCCGATCGTCGAAGGCGGTGTCGTGGACCCCGATGAGCCGCAGATAAGCCTCGTGGACGAGAGCCGTGGGCCCCAGGGTGTGGCCTTCGGCCTCGCCGCGCAGGTGCCTCCGGGCCAGGCCCCGGAGCTCGTCGTAGACCAGGGGCACCAGTTCGTCGAAGGCCTCGGCGTCGCCCCGGGCCATTCGGCGCAGCAGCAGCGTCGGACGGTTCGACGGGGGGGAACGAGGGCGCCCCGCGGGGCGCGGCGAAGAGGCATCCATGAGGTCCAGAATGGCCCTCCGGGTCCGGCGCCGCCACGCGAGCCCTTGTGATCCCACCCCGCCCCTCCGATCCTATGGCGTCGCCCGGGAGTCGGCGTCGCGCGCGTCGACCTCCCCCCCGCACTCCTGCTCCCCGCGATGCTCTCCACCCTCCTCTGGGTTCTGGGCGCGACGTTGGCCACGTCGTTCCTGTGCTCGATTCTGGAAGCGGTCCTCCTCTCCATCACCCACTCCCACGTGGTGATGCTCCAGGAGCAGGGCGATCCCGCCGGCGATCTCCTCGACCACATGCGCAGGAAGGTCGACGAGCCCATCGCCGCCATCCTCACCCTCAACACCATCGCCAACACCCTGGGGGCCACCACGGCCGGCGCCCTGGTGGTCCAGATCTACGGCGAGGGGTGGATGGGGGTGTTCGGCGCGTGCCTGACCCTGGCGATCCTCCTCTTTTCGGAGATCGTGCCCAAGACCCTGGGGGCCACCTTCTGGCCCGTCCTCTCCCGGCCCGCCGCCTGGGTGCTCCGGGTCATGACGATCCTCATGAAGCCGATCCTGGTGCCCCTCTCGTGGTTCGCCCGGGCCATCGCCGGCGACACGAGCCGGCCCTCGGTGAGCCGGGCCGAGATCGAGGTCCTGGCCGAGATCGGGCGCCGGGAGGGCACGCTGGACGAAGACGAGTGGCAGGTGGTGTCCAACGTGATCCGCCTCGACGAGGTGACCCTGGCCGAGGTCATGACGCCCCGGACCGACATGGTGGCCATCCCGGTGGAGGCGTCACTCCAGCAGGCCATGGACCTCATGCTGGACGAGGGACACCTCCGCGTGCCCGTCTACGAGGGGTCCACCGACCGGATCGTGGGGATCCTCCTGGCCCGGGACCTCTGGGGCGCCCACCGGGACGGCGGCACCGCCCCCCTGGCCGAGATCATGCGCCCGCCCCTCTTCGCCCCGTCGGGGAAACCGGTGGAGGACCTGATCCCCGAGATGCGGGTCCAGCGCAACAAGATGGCCATCGTGGTGGACGAATTCGGCGGCACCGCGGGGCTCGTGACCCTGGAAGACCTCATCGAGGAGATCATCGGCGAGATCCAGGACGAGCACGAAGGCGACGAACCCGAGGACTTCTACGCCCTGGAGCACGGGCGGGTGCGGGTCTGGGGCGGCGTGCCGGTGCGGGAGGTCTCCGACGGCCTGGGCATCGAGCTGCCGGAGGAGCCCCACGACACCCTGGGCGGCTACCTCTTCGGCCGGTTGAGCCGGGTGGGACGGGTGGGCGACGTGGTGGAGGTGGAGGGGGCCGGATCGTTCCGCATCACCCGCATGCGGGGACGCCGCATCGAATACGCGGTCTGGCAGCCGCTCCGGGGCAACGGCGCCGACGGCGACGCCCGACCCTGACGCCGACTCAGGCGGGAACCGGTTCGTCGCCCTCGCCGGCAGACCGGATCACGTGGACCGTCCGGGTGGGGAACGCGAACTCGATGCCCTCGTCGCCGAAGCGCTCGTAGAGCGAGAGGTTGATGGCCTGCTGAGTGTCCATGTAGGCGGCGTAGTCGGGCACCGACATGTAGTAGACCGTCTCGAAGTCGATGGACGAGGCGCCGAAGCCGCTGAAGTGGGACCGGTCGAACCGGGTGTTGTCGCTGGCCTCCACCGCCTCCCGGATGTAGCCGGGAATCGCCCGCAGGGTGTCGGCAGGGGTTCCGTACTCCACCCCCACCTCGAAGGCCACGCGACGCTCCCGCATGCGCCCGTAGTTCCGGATCCGGGAGTTCAGCATGTCGGAGTTGGAGAACACCAACTGTTCGCCCGAGAGGGACCGCACGCGGGTCGTCTTGAGTCCCACGTGTTCCACGGTGCCGCTCAGCTCCCCCACCGAGACGAAGTCCCCGATGATGAAGGGCTTGTCCAGCACGATGGACATGGAGGCGAAGATGTCGCCCAGGACGTTCTGGAGGGCCAGGGCCACGGCGACGCCGCCGATGCCCAGCGACGCCACGAAGGCGCTCACCTCGACCCCCAGGGTCCCCAGCGCCGTCAGGGCCAGGATGGCCCACAGCCCCAGGCGGGCGATGAATCCCACGGCCCCCACGGCGGTGGCGATGCCCGGGTCCTCCTCCAACTGCTCCCGCTTCCACCGGGCCAGGAGGTAGTTCACCACCCCCATGCCCCAGAAGCCGAACTGGAGATGGAGGCCCACCACCAGGATGCCCCGGAGCACGACCTCGGCCTCGGGGGGCAGGTCCAGGGGACGCGCCGCCGCCCACAGCACGACCAGCCCGATGAAGAGGATCCGGGTCTTGTCCAGCAACTCCACCACCAGATCGTCGATGTCGGTGGTGGTCCGCCGGGCGAGCTTCTGGACCCGCCTCAGGGCGAATCCGAAGAAGAGGCGCAGCAGGAACGTGGCCACGACGGCCGAGGCCAGGGCCACGAGGATCTGGGACACGGGGACTCCACCGAGGGTGGCGTCCATGAGTTGCTCGACGGTCATGGGCGGGGCGAGGGGATGGAACGAAAGGCGCCGCGAGGGCGAGGGTGCATCACCCTGCGGCGTCGGGGGCCCGCTCGCCCATCTCGGGGCGCACGGGCGCCGCCTCCGCCGCGACGGCCGCGGCGGCCCGCTCCCGTCGTTCCTCGCTCCAGAACGATAGGGCCAGGAGGATGGCCCCGCACGTAATGGCGATGTCGGCGACGTTGAAGATGGGGAAATGCCAGAAGCCCAGATCCACCGGGCCGAAGAAATCCACCACTCCCCGGGACCACCGCACCCGATCGTAGAGATTGCCCAGGGCCCCGGCCGTCACCAGGGAGATGGCGGCGATGCGGACCCAATCCGACTGGGCCGTCTGGCGGAACAACACGGCCAGCAGCCCCAGGGCCACGAAGGTGATGGGCACGAAGAGCCACCGGGAATCGTCGCCCACCGAGAGGCCGAAGGCCGCGCCCTTGTTGAACGCCAGCGTCAGGGGCAGGAGTCCCCCGAACAACTCCATGGAGCGTTCCTCCAACGCCGCCAGGGCCCACCGTTTGGTGACGAAGTCGACGGTGAGAACCGAGGGAAGGACCAGGAGCGGGATGAGGAGCTTTCGACGCACGGCAGGCGGGGTTCGATTCGACGACGGGGTGTCCAGAACGATACACCCGCGGGGGCGTCGACCGTTCCCCTTTCACCCTCGGGGCTTGAACGAAACCGGGGGTTCGGGCCATTCTTCGCCGTCTTCCCCACTCCCGGAGCCCACCCATGCGCGGTCCCCTCGTACTCGTCGCCACCGTGGCCCTGGGCGGCATCGTCTGGCTCGGCATGTCCCGTGCCCGCACCCCCGCCCCGGACCAGCCCGCGGCCACCGAGGACGCCGCTCCGGCACCCGCCGCCACCCTGGCCTCGGTGGATCCCTCCCTTCCCCCGGTGCGGGTCTTCAAGTCCCCCACGTGCGGCTGCTGCACCGACTGGGTGGCCCACCTCCGGGAGAACGGGTTCGCCGTGGAGGTCGTGGACACCGACGATCTGGCGACGGTCAAGGCGGCCCTGGGCATTCCGGCCCCCATGGGCTCGTGCCACACGGCGGAGATCGGGGACTACGTGGTGGAAGGCCACGTCCCCGCCGGCGACATCAAGACCCTGCTGGCCGACGCCCCCGACGGCGTCCGGGGCCTGGCCGTGCCGGGCATGCCCGTGGGTTCGCCCGGCATGGAGGTGCCCGGTCAGGCCGCCGACCCCTACGACGTCGTGGCCCTGGGGGACGACGGCTCCACTTCGGTGTTCCGCTCCTACCGCTGATCCGCGCCGGCCCCGGCGCTTCCCGCGGCCCCACCTCGAGCCCCTCATGAGCGACGACACCGAGACGTTCATCGAAGCCGTGGCCCTGCATCTGCAGAGCCAGGGCGTGCCCCGCACCACCGGACGGGTGTTCGGCCACCTGCTCCTGGCGTCGGACCCGACGTCGCTGGATCAGCTCACCGAAGATCTCTCCATCAGCAAGGCCAGCGCATCCACGGGCGCCCGCTATCTGGAACGCCTGGGGTTGGTGGAGCGGGTGCCCCGGCCCGGCGCCCGCCGGGACTACTACCGCATCGTGGGCGATCCGGCTCGGGCCCTGGTCCTCCACGTGGATTCCATGCGGGAGATGGGGGCGATCCTGCAGGAGGGGCTCAAGGCCGTGCCGGGATCCAGGGGCGAGGTGCGTACCCGCCTCAACCGCATGGCCCAGGTGCACCGGGAGGCCACGACCTTTCTGGAGCGGCTCCTTCGTCGCAAGTACGGCTGACGACGGGGCGGGCCGCGGACGACGGAACCCGGCGGCGCTCCGAGGGGTGGAATCTCGGACTGATCGACCCCCCCGTTCGTTTTCCGAGAGGTTCCTCCATGCGTTCCCTTCTTCGCCCGGCCCTCGTGGGCGCCGCGCTGACCGTCCTCCTCGCCCCCGGATCCGCCGCCGCACAGGACGAGGATCCGGCCCGGACCCGGTGGGTCTTCCAGGGCGAACTCACCACCCTCCTCAGCCAGGGCAATTCCGAGTCGTTCACCGCGGGGCTCGGGGTCGTCGTGCGTCGGCAGTGGGAGAACGACGCCCTGCGCTTCGAGGTGGGCGGGATCCAGACCGAATCGTCGCGCATCACCCGCCAGGCCATCGGCACCGACGACGACTTCGAGGTCGACGTGGCCTACAACTCGGAGAAGACGGCCGAGTCGTACTATGCCAAGACCCGGTACGATCGCACCCTGAGCGAACGGTTCTTCGTGTACGGCGCCGTGGACTGGCTGCGCAACACCTTCGCCGGAATCGACAGCCGATTCCTCATGGCGGCCGGCGCCGGCAACACCTGGATCGACCGGGACAACGTCCGCTTCAAGACCAACTACGCCGTCACCTACACGGTCCAGACCGACGTGGTGGAGCGGCCCGACGCCGACAAGAACTTCCCCGGCGCCCGCCTGGGGTGGGAGTACTGGAACCAGGTGTCGTCGAGCAGCACCTTCGAGAGCACTCTCCTGGTCGACCTCAACCTGTCCGAGACCGACGACGTCCGGTACGACTTCACCAACTCCCTGGCGGTGAACGTCAGCGACAAGCTGGCCCTCAAGCCCAGCCTCCAGCTCCTGTACCGCACCCGGCCTTCCCTGGCCGAGGTGCCGCTGGTGTCGTCGGGAGGCATCGAGACGGGCCGGACGGTTCTGGCCGAGCTCGAGAAGCTCGACACCTTCTTCCGCCTGGCCCTGGTGCTGACCCTCTAGTCGAGAGGGCACCGGAGCGGGTCCCGGGCCCCTCGCGCCTCGTGCGCGGGGGGCCCGCGCCGTCGGGGCCCCTCCGGGTGTTGCCCCAGGCGCCGTGGACCACGAGCATGGCGGGATGCAACGACGACCCGTGGGAATCATCGGGGCCGGTCCGGCCGGACTGGCCATGGCCGCGGCCCTGAGGGAGCGGGGTCTGGACTTCGAGATCCTGGACGCCGGAGCGGGTTTCGGCGGGATCTGGGACATCCATCGGGCCGAGACGCCCATGTACGACTCGGCCCACTTCATCTCGTCGCGCACGCTGTCGGCCTTTCCGGGCCACCCCATGCCCGTGGGGTTTCCCGACTATCCGCGCCACGACCAGATCCTGGACTACCTGCGGGCGTACGCCCGGGAGCACGATCTCGCCCCCCACACCCGCTTCGGGCTGCGGGTGACGTCGGCGCGGCGAGCCGGCGACGGCGACTGGACGGTGGGCACCGACGCCGGCACCGAGCACCGATATCGGGCCCTGTGCGCCGCCGTGGGCACCAACTGGCACCCGGTGACGCCCGACGTGCCCGGCGCCTTCGACGGCACGGCGTTCCACTCCTTCGACTACCGCTCGCCCCAGGTGTTTCGGGATCGCCGGGTGCTGGTGGTGGGGGGCGGCAACTCGGGCTGCGACATCGCCTGCGACGCCGCCGGCTCGGCTCGTCGGGCGTTCATCAGCCTCCGCCGCGGATACCATTTCGTGCCGAAGTACATCTTCGGTCGGCCGGCCGACGTCTTCGCCCACGAAGGCCCCCCCCTCCCGGGGTGGCTGGAGCGACGGGTCTTCGGCTTCCTGCTCCGGCGGCTGCTGGTGGGCGATCTCACCCGGTTCGGGCTCCCGGCGCCCGACCACGCCCTCCTGGAGTCCCATCCGATCCTCAACACCCGACTGCTCCACCACCTGGGGCACGGCGATCTGGAAGTCCGTCCCGACGTGGTGGCCCTCCACGGATCGGAGGTGGAGTTCGCCGACGGCCGGCGAGAGGAGATCGACGTGGTGGTGTGGGCCACCGGGTATCGGAAGACGCTTCCCTTCCTGGCGCCGGAGGTCCTGGACCTGGGCGCGGGGGCGGGCGATCTGTACCTGCAGACGGCGCACCGGCGGGTGCCCGATCTCTTCGTGCTGGGGCTGTTCGAGACCGACGGCGCCGCCTATCCCCTGTTCGGACTGCAGGGTCGCCTGGTGGCGGCGGCCCTGGATCCCCAGCTTCCGCCCGCGCGTCGAGAGGCGTGGGATCGGCGCCGGGCCGAGTATCGCCCCGACCTCCGGGGGGGCCGTCGCTACCTCGCCTCCCCCCGCCACACCTTCTACGTGCACTCCGACAGCTACCGGCGGGCGCTGGACACCGAGATCGCCCGCCTGGCGTGACGTCTCACCCCCGGGTCGGGCGGGTGCGGGCCTCCAGCCGACGCACGAATTCCCGCACGATCCGGGAGTAGAGCTCGGGGCCCAGGACCGCGTCCTCCACCCCGGCGTCGATGTTGGGATTGTCGTTGATCTCGATGACCTTCACGCCCTCCGCCGTGTCCTTGAGGTCCACGCCGTACAACCCGTCGCCCACCAGGCCCGCGGCCCGGCAGGCCGTCTCGAGGACGGCCCGGGGCACCTCGTCCACCGGGACGGTCTCCACCGCCCCCTCCCGGTCGCCGGCGGGAGCCCCGTGGTGCAGGATCTGCCAGTGTCCCCGGGACATGAAGTAGCGGCAAGCGAAGAGCGGTTCCCCGGCCAGGATGCCGATGCGCCAGTCGTAGGGCGTGTAGGTCCACGCCTGGGCCAGGAGCAGCTCGGAGTGCTCGAAGAGGGGCAGCGCCCGAGCCTCGAGCTCCTGCCGGTCGGCCACCTTGAACACCCCCCGGCTGAAGGCCCCGTCGGGCACCTTCAGGATCATGGGGTAGCCCAGGGCGTCCTCGGCCCGCTGGAGTTCGTCCCGGGCGACCACCACGCTCCGGGGCGTGGGCACCCGCTCCCGGGCCAGGAGCTCGGCCAGGTAGATCTTGTTGGTGCAGCGCAGGATCGAATCCGGGTCGTCCATGACCACCAGTCCCTCGGCCGCCGCCCGCCGGGCGAAGCGGTAGGTGTGGTGGTTGACGTTGGTGGTCTCCCGGATGAAGAGGGCGTCGAACTCGGCGAGGCGCCCGAAGTCCTTCCGGGTGATGAGACGCGCCGCCAGCCCTTCCCTCCGGGCGGCCCGGAGAAACGCCGCCAGCGCCCGCCGGTCCGACGGGGCGAGGGCTTCGTCGGGATCGTGGAGCACCGCCAGCTCCCACCGCCCCGCGACCCGGGTGCGGGGGCGACGCCACGGCCGCCGCAGGTGGCGGTGGAGCGCGGCCAGCACCCGGTCCTCCAGTTCGGGGGGGACCCGGGACCACCCCGCCGTCCGGATGGCGGTGATGCGCCACTCCTCCTTCCGGCGCAATTCCACCCGGAGGAGGGGGGCCGGAAAGGCGTCGAAGACGGCCCGCCCGAGTCCCTTCAGTTCAGGCGTCTCGGACTCGCCGAAGACCAGGAACACGTCCTGGGTGTCCGCGCCCTCCCCGACCCGGGCCGTCAGCGCCTTCTGGGTGCGGGCGTCCAGCGCCTCCACGTCGGCCAGGTACAGGGTCTTCCGGCTCAGGTCCTGGATCGTCCGGACCGAGGGCAGCACCCGGTGCCCCCGGGCTTCGGCCAGGAGCGAGGCGTAGTACCCCGCCGAGTGGTACTGCATGTCCCGACACAGATTCACCACCCGCACGCCCCGGCGCTCCGACCAGGCCGGATCGGTCAGATAGCTCCGGACGGGCACGGCGTGGAGGGGCGCGAACCGCTGGGCCACGGGCCCGGGCGTGTCCAGGAGGACGATGTGTTCGGACATGGTCACGCCTCGCCGGGGCGGTGGGGGCCGATGAACAGCACGGCGCCCAGCCCCCGGCGCCCGTATCGGGCCATGCGGTCGAACTGGACCCGACCGATGGGCATGTTGATGGAGTCGGCCGCCGTCTCCCCTTCGGCTTCGTCGATGAAGGGATCGCGGACGTACACGAAGTGTTCGTCGAAGCCCGTGATCACCACCCAGTGGGGCGCCCGGGTTCCGTAGATGGCCCACGAACTGATGAGAACCACGGGCACGGCCCCCGCGCGGAACCGGTCTTCCAGCGCCTCCGGGGACACCCGCCCGAAGTGCACCGGCAGGCCCACCCGGGCCGCCTCCCGCTCCATGTCGGCCTGGACCAGGGCCATGACCTCCTTCTTCTCGGGACTCCGGACCGACTCCAGCATCAGGCTGCCCTCGGAACTCAGGTGGAGTTCCACGTCGAAGCCCCGGTTCCACGCCGCCAGGGCCAGTCCGTAGGGGCCGCATCCGCCGTGGCCCGAGGTCATGAAGACGGTGGTGGCCTCGCGCCAGAGGCGGAGTTCCAGGGCCCGGTCGGGCACCAGGTCGGGATCCAGGGCCGTGAACGCCATGATGAGCGCCGCCGGTCCGCAGGTGAAGTCCAGGGTCTGGCGATAATAGGGTACCCGCACCAGGGTGGGCCGGAGCCCCGCGTCCACGGCCTTCTCGTACCGCCACGCGCCCATGTGGTCGGCGTAGTAGTCGGCGTACTCGCCGAACCGTCGATAGCCCAGGGACTCGAAGAGGGCCACGGACGCCCCGTTGTCCCGCCGGATCTCCAGCCGCACCCACGCCCGTTCATGGGACCACGCCTCGGCCTCCGCCGCCTCCACGAGGCGGCGTCCCACGCCCCGGCCCCGCATGCGGGGATCCACGGCAATGGAATAGAGCCGAGCCGTGGCCGTTCCCCGGGAGAAGAGCAGGATGACGCTTCCCACCACGCCGTGGTCCGGATCGTCGGCCACCAGAACGGCGGCGTGAGCCCGGAGCAGGAGGTGCCGGAGGGCGCGCCGGGTGATCCGGTCGTCGTCGAAGGCCGCGACCTCCAGTGCCGCCAGGGCCTCGAGATCGTCGGGTGTCGCAGGGCGGATCGCCGGGGCTCCGGACGGAGCGGAAGACATGGGCGAGGGCGACGGAGGGGGCGGTGGGGGTGGCCCGGTGGAGTCTGGAAAGATCGCGTCGTCCGACGGGCGTCCGCCAGAGCCCCCCTACGACTCCGTCTCGGGGCGGGAGAGGTCGTCGGGGTGGTCCACGTCCCGGAGCACCCCCGGATCGTCCACGTCGACCCAGGCCACGGCGTGGGGCCGGCCTTCCAGGAGGCGACCGGCCCCGGCGTCCCCGGTGAGACGCCGGATCGCGGGAAAGTGCTCCGCGCCCCACAGCACCGGGTTGCCCCGGCGGCCGTGGTGCCGGGGCACGCACACCGAATGCCCCCGATCGGGGCGGAACGCCGCCACGAGACGCCGGACCGTGGCCGGCGCCACCCAGGGCATGTCCCCCAGGAGCACCACCACGCCCCGGGCCCTCTCCGGGAGCGCCTCGACCCCCCGAACCAGCGAGGACGCCAGCCCCCGGGCCGGATCGGGGTTCCGGGCCACCACGACCCCCCGATGCGCCACCGCCGCCTCCACGGCCGCGGATTCGTGTCCGGTGACCACCACCACGGGCTCCAGGCCGGCCGCGGCGGCCGTGGCGGCCACACGGGCCACCATGGCCTCGCCCTCCACGGGAAACAGAAGCTTGGTGCCCTCCCCGGCCCGGGTGGAGAGGCCGGCGGCCAGGATCACGCCGGCGAGGCCGGGGTCACCCGCCACGGACCGCGCCGCCCCCCCGGAGCACCCCCACGATCTCGGCCAGGATCGACACGGCGATCTCCTCCGGCGCCCGCCCTCCCAGGTCGAGGCCCACCGGGGCGTGGATGCGGTCGAGTTCCGCCGCCGTGAGTCCAGCCTCACCCAGGCGGTCCCGGCGCCGGGCGTGGGTACGCCGGCTGCCCAGGGCCCCCACGTAGAAGGCCCGGCTCCGGACGGCGTACGCCAACGCCGGGTCGTCGAGCTTCGGATCGTGGGTGAGGGCCACCACCGCCGTGCGGCCGTCCAGGGCGAGGGCTTCGAGCCCTTCGGCGGGCCACGACGACACCACGTCCACGTCGGGAAACCGTTCGGGGGAGGCGAAATCGGATCGGGGATCCACGACGCTCACGGCAAACCCGGCGACCCGAGCCAGGGCGGCCAGGGGCTGGGCGATGTGCACCGCGCCCACCAGCACGATCCGGACGGGGGGCAGATACGCCCGGAGGAAGACCGGGCCGTGGGGGCCCTCCACCACCCGCCCCCCACCGGCCCATGCCTCCCGGACGGCTTCCTCGGGGAGATCGGCCTGGAGGGCCGCGTCGGCGACCCCGCCGCCCTGGAGGTCCAGGGCCAGAATCCGGCCGTCGTCTCCCGGCCCCACCCGGCTCACGGCCCGGAGCAGGCCGGGCGGCCAGCCGCCGGACTCCTCCCCCACGGGATGGACCACCACCCGGATGGACCCGCCGCACGCCAGCCCCACGGCCCATGCGTCGGCGTCGGCCACGCCGTAGCGCAGATCCCGGGGCCGTGCGTCGCTCAACACCCCCCGGGCCTCGTCCACCACCGCCACCTCGACGCAGCCCCCCGAGACCGAGCCCACGAAGCGGCCCTGGTCGTCCACCACCATGTGGCTCCCGGGGCGCCGCGGCGCCGAGCCCCAGGTCTCCACCACCGTGGCCAGGGCCACGCCCCGGCCCTCGTCGTACCAGGCGAGGGCCCGGCCCAGGACGTGGGGATCGGTATGCATGGCCCGATCCTGCGCCCCGAGCCCGAACCCGTCAACCGCCGGGACAGACGCCGAAGGTCTCCCAGTGGTCCTGGAGGAAGGGACCGAGGCGCTCCCGGGCGAAATCGAGCTGGGCCGCCGGCAGCGCGCCCCGGGCCGGCCCGTCGGCGAACCGGACGTAGACCGCGCCCACCACACCGCAGGTCAGGGGCTCCCCGGGGCCGCCGGCGGTCTCCCCTGCGGCGAAGAGCAGGGACTTGATGAATAGATCGTCGCCTCTCCCCGCCTCGCCCGCCTCGGCCAGCGTGCCCGTCTTGGCCAGCACGCCCCGGGGCAGGCCGTCCCGGCTCCAGGCCTCCTCCAGCCCCCGGGCGGTTCCGGTGCGACCCACGTCCCGCAGCCCCGCCATGAGCTCGGGATACCAGGCGCCCTCCGAGAGGCCCGCGGACTCGGGCACCACCGCCGCGGCCGGGGTGCGGGAGAAGCGGAGGCCCATGCGCCGGTCGCTCACCACCCGACCGAAGGCCTCGGTCAGGCCCAGGAGGGTCCACCGGTTCTCCCACGCGCCCACCGACCAGCGGAAGAGCAGTCCCAATTCCGTGTCCTCCCGGGCCGGAGAGGCCAGGAGGAGCGGGCGGGACACCGAGGGACGGGCCTCCAACGGCGCCGTCAGGGGCGTCCCGTCGGTGAGGCGGAGGTCCCGCCACACCCCGTCGGTCCGGCGGGTGCGGTCCACCACCACCGGGTCGGGCGAGACGTCGAAGAGCGCGCCGAGACCGGCGGCCAGGGGGCTCGTGAGCAGGGTGGTGCGGCCCAGGCGTCCGGCCGACTCGCCGGGCCACTCCGAGGGGCTCCGCAGCCCGGACCAGGTCGACCCGCCCAGGCGGAACCGACCGACCCGGAGGTCCCCGTCGCCGGCCCGCCGCCAGACCCCCTCGGGAAGCAGGCCCGCCGTCACCAGGGAGGCGGCGTACTCGTTGCTGGAGCACCGCACGAAGTCCCGGAGTCCGATCCACCCGTCGTCGGGCATGCCACAGTTCAGGGGGGACTCGAACGCCCGTCGGGCCGGCACGGGCGGAAGCCCCAGGACGCTGCGCACGTCGCCGGACCGTGCCGGAATCCGCAACGAGCCGAGATCGGGGCGGCGGGACAGGAGGGCGGCGGCCACCAGAGGTTTCACCGCCGATCCCGGAGCCACCGGCTCGAAGAGGGCGCTCCGCCCCGGCGAGACGCGACGCCCCACCTCCGCCACCGCCACGATCTCCCCGTCGGGAATCCGGGCCAGGACCACCATGGCCACGTCCACCGGCAGGTCCATGCGGCGCTCCACGAAGTCGGCCAGCGACGCCGTGAGTTCGCGGCTGGCCCCGGCATGCACGCTCACCTCCACGGCCGCGTCCGACGCCGCCGCCGCCCCCGTGCCCGGATCGTCCAGAGGCGCGAAGAGGTCCAGAGGGGGCGCGAAGTCCGACATCCGGCGCTCCCGCCCGTTCACCCACTGCTCGCTGGAGAGGATTCCGTCCCAGAACTCCCCCAGGAGCATGGGCTCGAGGGGGTCGAGCTGGAGCACGCTCCCCTCCCGGACCGGGACCGAGTCGCCCGACGACACCCGGTCGCCGTCGACCCAGAGGTCGGTCCACCCCGCCACCGCCGTCCGGGGCGTGGGATCGTCGCCGGCGAGGCGGAAGATGGCCTGGGGCACCCGCTGCTCCGAGAGGCAGAAGGCCTGCACCTCCATGGGGCCGGGCTCGAACTCGCACCGCTGGCGGCGGCCGTCCACCGTGCGGAACAACCGGGTGGGCCGACGCAGCGACACGGTGACGCCGGGACCCAGGAGGCCCGCGCCTCGCCGGGCGTCCCGGGCCCGGACTTCCCCCCCCCACCGGCCCTCGAAGGGGGAGCGCACCCGCAGGCTCCACGCTTCGGCCGACCGGGAGAGCCGCCGGGCGCCCTCCCCGTCCCGGTCCACCCGGAACACCGACGGGTTGTAGGGGGCCAGGCGGTCGAACCACTCCGCCCGCTCCCGTCCCAGGGCCAGGCGCTCCCGCTGGAAGCGGTTGTAGCGCTCCACCTGGTCGTGGAGGAATCCCCCGGGCCGGAGGCTCGGATACCGGTCCGGGTCCGCCTCCACCACCAGGGAGTCCCACGTCACCTCCCGCCCGTCGGCGAGGCGCCCCTCCAGCGGCTCGAACCGCACCAGGCCGTCGGACCCGGCCCGGGTGAGGAGTTCGTCCAGGGAGGCCAGGAAGCCGTCGTAGTCCAGACCCTCCCGCACCTCGGCCTCGTCCCGGGCATCCACCACGGCCCATCCCACGGCCACCAGCGCCGCCGCCGTGGTGCCCAGGAGGAGGGCCACGGCCCACAGCAGTCCCCGACCTCCGCCCTCGGGCTCTCGTCGATCCGTCGTGGGGCCGCTCATGATCCCGCCTCCCGCAGGGGGCCCGCCTCGGCCGCGTCCAGCGCCGCCAGGCCCGAAAGAATCGCCGTGGCCAGTCCCGAGACCAGCACCACGTCGGCCCAGGAGTTCAGCCCGAGGAACGGCATGTTCTGCCCCGTGAGGGGGACCACGCCCAGGTTCGAGGCCGCGACGTACGCCGCCGGGAGGGTCAGCCACGCCACCCCCCCCACCACCAGGGCCACCACCGCCAGCCCCAGGGGCGTGTCCTGGACCGTGCGGTACACGGCCAGGATCCAGCCGCCGGCTACCGCCAGGAGCGCCCAGTACGCCAGGAGCACGGCCAGGCCCCCCAGGGCCCCGTGCTCCGAGAGCACGTAGACCGAGAAGGTGTTCTCGGCGAATGATACGGCCGTGGGAATGCCTCGTCCCAGGAGCAGCGTGCCGGCGAAGCCCGTGCCCGTCCACCCGCTGGCGGCGTACGCCCGCCCACCCCACACCTGCTCCAGCGAGGGCGCCGACGCCACCAGGGCCTCGGACGGGCCCGCGAAGGCCAGGGCGTCTTCCAGGAGGCCCGGGTCGGACGCGGCGATGCTCCGCACCGTGGCCCGGGTGATGGGCCCCGAAAGTCCCGCCGTCCGGAGCCCGTCCACCAGGGGATTGCCCACCGAGCGGAACTCCTCGTCGAACGCCGCCAGATCCGCCGCGGCGTGGACGCCGTCCAGGGACGGGCGCAGCACCGAGCCCGCCACCACGCCGATGACCGCCACCACCGCCACGGCCCCCAGGGCCAGGGTGCCGGGAAGTCGGTCGATCCGGGCCGAGAGGAGCACCGTGAGGAACATGGGCACGAAGAACACCAGGCCGAGCCCGAAGTCGAAGAGCATGAAGACCAGGAGCACGCCCACGGGAATCACCAGGAGGGCCAGGGCCTCGATGCGGCCCCAACGGGTGCCCTGCCCCAGCACCCGGCGGCAGGCCAGCCCGGCCCGGATCGCCATGAGGAAGAGCGTGAAGACCAGGGCGAAGCGGACGAAGGGGGGGATGGCCTGGGTGTTGAGGAAGACCAGGGCGCCCAGCACCAGCAACACGCCGACCCACCCGACCCCCGAGAGCACCGCGGTGCGGAGCTCGTCGAAACTGCGCTGGACGACCCGGATTCTGCGTTCCGGGCCCGCCTCGCCGGCCCGTCGGGTGGCCAGGAGACCGGCGCCGGCGGCCAGCACCGCCGCCACGGCCGCCGATGCCGGGCCCGCCGCCGGCGCGAACAGCATCACGCCGGCCAGGAGCATGGCCCCGAACGCCGCCACCACGAGCCAGGCCCGGCGATCGGCGGGGGCCCCACCCAGGCGGGCCGCCCCGTCCACGCCGAAGAGGGCCAGGAGCCCCAACACGGGGGCCAGGGCGAGTTCCGGGGCATGCATGGCCAGGACCAGGACGATGGACCCTCCCGCCGCCATCCCGAACGCCAGGGAGGGACGGGACGCCTCGGCGTCGGCGGTGACCACCCGGAGGGGGTACGCCGTGAGGGGCCAGTGCCCGCTTCGCCGTCGCGCCACACCCATGGCCAGCCATCCCGCCAGCGCCGCCAGGGCCACCAACAGCGCCGCGCCGGCCTCGGGTCGCTGGACCAGAAGGCCCCCCAGCGCCGGCACCGCCAGGGCCGCCCCCATCCAGCTTCGTCCCCGGGCGCGGCGCAGCGCCTCGGCCTCCTCCTCGGTGGGCTCCCCGGACGGCGACAGGGTGAAGCGCGTCCCGGCCTCTCCCCGACTCTCGCCGCCGAACCCCGGGAGGAAGAGGCGCGACAGCGGACGCTCGAGGCGGCGCACGAGGCGGAAGAACCGGGGACTCCACGATGGCCAGCGCGCCAGCGCCACCAGGAGGACCGCCACGGTGATCCACAGCCCCACCGCCGTCACGGCGGCCCGCTCGTAGAACGGCGGGGTGTAGGCCACCCGGAGTCCCAGAGCCAGCCGCATGCCGAGGAAGACCAGGAACAGGTTCAGGAATCCCCAGGCGGCGGTGGCGTGGGGGTGGGTGGAGTCCCGGAGGGCCTGGATGCGCCGGTCTCCCGACGCAAGGAGGAGGGCCCCCAGGAAGAGGGCGAAGAGCGCCCCCACCGTGAGCACCACGGCGCCCTGCCGGCCCTCGGCGGCGCGCCTCACCCGGAGGAGCAGGCCCGCCGCAGGATCGTCGGGGTCCTGGGCCCGGGCCGCGTAGGGCACCTCCTCTCCGTACCCGAAGGCGGTGGTCTCCCGCGCCCCCACCAGCCGAACGCCCTCCCGGTCGGTTTCGAGGCGGGCCAGCACGGCGTACCGGGTGGTGTCGAGGCCGAAGCCTCCCAGGGCGAAGCGGGGTTGGGGCGGTGGCAGCTCACCGGTGGAGATCACGGCGCAGCGATCGGCATCCCGCCCGCAGGATTCGGCCGAGGGCAGCGCCCACCCCGCCGATCGGGGGCGCTCCACGAAGCGGATCGCCGTGGGGGCCGCGACCCGGGACACCCCGGGCACCCGGTCCACCGCCACGGCCCACCGCTTGCCCCGGGAGGTGATCCAGAGTGTGTCGCCCACCTCCAGGAGGACGGGGGCCTCCTCGGCCTCCCCCGGCGACCCGCTCCTGGACGCCACGCGGTACCGGGGAAGCGTCAGGCGCAGGCGGCCCAGCGACCGCCCCGGATCGGTGCGGGTGAGGACCAGGTCCTCGGCCGCCTCCCGGTGGGGCAACGAGTCCCACGGAAGTTCGGCCAGGGGCACCCCCTGGCGCAGCCGCCCGGCGAGACGGCGGTGGAGGATGGGGTCGTCCAGGGCCAGGGGCGCCGAAGACCGGCCCCAGGTCAGGCGGGGCAGCCCCCCGGCCCGGGGCACCACCAGCCGGAGCGAGTCGTCCCCCGCGCCGGGCACGGCCACGGGGCGGTCGGCGGCGACCTCGGTCCCCGAGGCCGGCGCGAGACGTCCACCCCACCCCCAGGGCCCGCCGTCGCTCCGGACCCGGAGCAGGTCCACCTGCCGGAGGTCCTCCACGGCGAAGCGATCGCTCCCCACGGGCCGGACGTTCAGGCTCCAGCGGTCGAAATCCAGGAGCGATCCATCGAGGCGGACGTCCAGATCCTCGCCTCCCACACCGATGCGGATCCGCTCCACGTTGGCGTCGAACCAGACGCCCCCCACCTCCAGCCGCTCGCTGCGCTGACGGTGGGTCTCCACGTGGAAGAGGAAGAGGTTGAAGAGGGCCACCCCCGCCAGGGTGGCAAGGGTGACGCGGAAGGGCGACAGGCCGAGGGCCCCCCGCACCCGGGGCACGGAAAGCAGCCCCGCCCCCGCCACGAGGGCGAACAGCCAGAGGGAGAACCACGGCCAATCGGGACGGAGGCGCGCCAGAACCACCAGGGCCACGGCGGCGATCAGCACCCCGACACGAATGACGAGTCCCGTTCGCCGTGCCGTCGAAGCCGCCCCTTCCATGGTCCTCGCCTCCGCTGGGGTGCGGCGGCGCCGACGCCTCGGCCCGCCGTCGGGGTACGTACGGAGGCCTACGGGACCCGTCCCGGCCCGGTTTCTACGCCTCGAGGACGAACCGCACGTCGGGATCCAGGGACTCCGCCGCGTCTCGACCCCCGGTGAGGAGCGACACGCCCACGAACACGGTGATGGACGCCAGCAGCGTCACGGCAGCCACCGGAAGGCCCGCCGGGAGGGTCCAGAGGTCGAACCACCCCGCCACCTCCAGCGCCACCGTGAGCCCCAGGCCCGTGGCGATGGACGCCACCGCGGCCGAGGCGGTGGCCCCGGACCAGTTGAGGCCGATGGCCAGAGCCGGCACCAGCGTGGAGGCGAAGAGGCCCCAGCCGAAGATGCCCAGGAACACCACCAGGGTGCCCGAACTCAGGGCCGTGACGGCGGCGGCGACGCAGATCACGGCGGTGGCGATCCGGCCGGCCCGGAGTTCGTCGCCCAGGGGGCGCCCCAGGGCTCGGGGCAGATCGCGGCTCACCGCCGCGGCCCCCACCGACAGGAACGAGTTCACCGTGCTCATGATGGCCGCCGCCACCCCCGAAAACACGAGAGCCGCCAGGAGGGCCGGGGCGAAGCCCAGGAGGAAGGTGGGCGTGGCGTCGTCGGGGTTGTCCAGGGGCGGCACGACGCCCTGGGCCACCAGTGCCTTCATGGCCAACCCCACCCCCACGAAGAGCAGAATCATGAGGACCAGGGCCAGGGTGGCCAGGGCCGGAAACCACTTGAGCTTCCGGGGGTCCCGGAGCATGAGGAACTTGTGGATCACGTGGGGCTGGCCCAGCACACCCACGCTGAACACGAAGTAGAACCCCATGGCGCCCAGAGGCGTGAGGTGACCCCACGGCGCCAGGAAGCCCGGATCGGCCCCCAGGATGGCGGTACTCAGTCCGTCGAGCCCGCCCCCCACCTCCAGCACCGTGACGAATACCAGCACCGACGCCACGGCCATCCACACCCCCTGCAGAACGTCGGTCCAGATCCCCGCCACGATCCCTCCGGCCGCCGAGTAGCCCAGGACCAACGCCGTTCCCACCACGATGCCCACCGGGGTGCCCACCTCGAAGATCACGTCCACCGCCACCCCCATGGCCAGGACGTTGGCCCCCAGGTATCCCACCACCGCCACCAGGATCGACACGGCGGCCAGCCCCTGGGCCGCCGGGGAGTCGAATCGAAGCCGGAGCGCGTCGGGAAGGGTGAGCACCGGGCGGATCTCGGCCAGCAGCCGCAGTCGTTTGCCCAGGACCCAGGCCGCCAGCGCGTTGGTGACCGCGGCGGGCAGAACGATGAAGACGGCTCCGAATCCCACGGAGTAGACCAGCCCGGGTCCCCCGATGAAGGCGAAGCCCGAGAGGGAGGCGCTCATGGTGGAGAGGGCCAGGGCCATCAGCCCGATTCCCCGCCCCGCGGCGAAGAAGTCCCGGGCCGTCCGCGTCCGGCGCGCCGCCAGGATGCCCACCACGGCGGTGGCCGCGCCGTAGAGCAGTCCCACGACGACGATGAGGGTGCGGACGCTCATTCCCGGTCCCCGAGGTCCGGGTGTCTCCGCTCGAACTCCCGCCCCCGGCGCCGCACCTCGTCCAGGACGTCGGGCCGGAGGGTCGTGCGGTCGAAGGTCCAGGCGTAGATCAGAGGCACGGCCACGGCGGGAATCAGGCCGGCGCCGTACACCAGGAGGGCCGCGCCCCGGGGAAGTCCGCCCCACAGGGGCGTGTCCGGGCCCTCGGGGGCCCCCAGGAGGAACGCCCCGGCCACCCCCCCGCCCACCACCACCACGAGGGTGAACACGGCCAGGGTCAGGGCGCCCGCCCCCCCGTTCCCCCCGCCCCCCAGCACCACCAGCGCCGCCATGAGGAGCGCCGTGGCGAACGCCAGGAGCACCGCCCCCGCCAGCCCCCCACCGGCGGGGACCAGGGCCCACGCGAACGCTCCGGCGGCGGCCAGACACGCCGCGGCGAGGCCGCCGAGGGCCAGACGTTGATGAAGTCGGGTCATGGAGGGAGGGGGTCGGAAGGGCCGCGCAACCTAGCGCGCCTTCCGGCCCCGCGTCACCCCATGAGGTCGGTGCGCCCCCGGACGCCGGCCGACCCGGGAAACACCCGATCGGCCTGGGCCGCGGTGAGGTCGAAGGCGCCCGTCACCACGCCCTTCAACACGGCGCGGGTGTCCAGGGTGGGTCGCAGGTCCCGCCCCTCGAAGAGGGCGTGATCGGCCAGCCCGGGCCAATCGGCCACCACGGCGCTCCGGGCCACCCGGGGTCCCAGGACGAAGCCGGCGCCGGCCGTGCCGTGGTCCGTGCCCCGGGTGCCGTTGGGGCGGGCGGTGCGGCCGAACTCGGTCATGACCACCACCGTGGTGTCGGCCCACGCCGCCTCCATTTCGTCGCGGAACGCCACCAGTCCCTGGGCCAGGCGCCCCAGGAGCCGGTCCAGCGGCCCTCCTTCGAGGCCCTGGTTCGCGTGGGTGTCCCACCCCGAGAGCTCCATGGCGGCGACGTTGGGGCCGGTGGCCGGGCGGATCAGCCGCGCCGCCGCCCGGAAGAGGGCCGAGACGTCGGTCCCGGGGCCCCGACCCATGCCCTCGTCCATCTCCATCTCAGCGGTGCGGGCCTGCTGTTGGACCGCCGCCTCGAACCGATTGAAGAGGCGGGGATCGGACCGGTAGAGCAGGTGCAGGCGATCCAGGTAGGCGTCGTCCACGGCGCCGAGCTCCGCCGGCGACCAGGTGGATACGGGATGGGCGCCGATCATGGATCGGGGCATTCCCGCCGCCACGGCGATCCCCGAGCGTTCGCCTTCCATGACCTGGAGCAGTCGGTTCAGCCACCCGTCGGCCGATCCCTCGGGGCGATCCATCCCCGTCTCCAGCACCGCCTGCCCGTCGAAGTGACTCCGGGTCCGGAAGGGGATCGCCATGGCGTGGAGCGCCACCAGTTCGCCCCGTTCCCAGAAGGCCCGCAACGGGGCCAGCCCCGGCGCCAGACCGAATCCCGCCTCCAGGGGATGGAGGGCGTCGGGGGCGAAGGCCATGGCCCCCCGAAGCGACGCGTACCCGTCGTCGCCGGCCGGGACCAGGGCGGCCAGTCCGTCGAATCCCCCCCGGAGGAGGACGAACACGAGGCGTCCGGGCTCGGGCACGGAGGCGAACCGCACCGTGGGGAACCCGAACGTGGCCACTCCGCCGAAGCACATGCCGGCCCGATGCAGGAAATCGCGGCGATCCATGGTCATCTCCACTGAAACGAGGGGCCGGCGAACGCCAGGGCCACCCGTTCGTCCGAGGGAATGGAGGAATCGGCCAGGACGGCGCGGAGCGGGTCGTCCCCGCTCCCCTCGGCCAGGTCGGCCAGGGCCGGGAGCCCCGGTCCGGAACCGACGCGGCGGCCCGCCGGGGTCCGGGCCACGGTGCGGGCCAGTTCGGCCCGGTTCAGGAGTCCGTCGGGGTCGGCCCACTCGGCCATGGTATCGCCGAAGCCCCTGGGCGACGGCGGCGCCCAGAGGGGATGGCGGAGATCCCGCAACACCCCGAGCACCGACGGCGGAGCCTCCCGGGCCCCGAGCCCCCGGAGCATGGCCACGAGCCAGTCCTGGGGGGTGCGGAACTTGCGATGCGCGTCCGACCAGGCGGCGTCGAGGTGGACGAGGGCCCGGGCGGTCTCCCGCAGGTCGCCCTCGGTGTCCCGGAAGCGTCGGGCAACCCGGGTCACGGCGTCGGGCGGCGGATCGTCGTCCACGAAGTGCCGCACCAGCTTGGTGGCCACGAAGGTGGCGGTGGAGGGGTGGCGGCAGAGGTCCCGGATCACGGCGTCCCCCTCCCCTTCCCCGCCCTCGCCGTACCGCCGGCCCAGGACGGTCTTGTCTCCCGGATCGTGGAGGAGGGGGACGAACCGGAATCCCACGCCGTCCCCGGGGGCGAACCGCGCTCCCGCTCCGCCCAGCCCCGTGACGGTCCACCCGGTGAGCACACGGGCCAGGGCCCGCACGTCGTCCTGATCGTACCCGCCGTCCACGCCCAGGGTGTGGAGTTCCAGCAGTTCCCGGGCGTGGTTCTCGTTCAGGCCCACCGGCGGGGCATCCTCGCCCCGGCGCCGCCGCGCCACGGTCCGGGCCGCCGGGGAATCGGGTCCCACGGACTGGGCGTTGTCCAGGTAGGTGAGCATGGCCGGGTGACGCACGCTGGCACGCACCATCTCGTCGAACCGGCCCAGGACGTGGGGCCGGATGGCCTCCCGCTCGTACGATCCCGCCAGGAGCCGGGTCGGGAGCTTCGCCGCCGCCGACACGCAAAGGTGGTTCGACCAGAACGCCACCAGGCGCTCCACGAAGGGGCGCGCAGAGGTGGTCCGGGCCGTCAGGGCGTCCCGGGATTCGGTCACCGTGAACTCCAGGATGCGCCGCCGCAGGTCGCTCCGCCGGGCGTCGTCGTCGCTTCGGGCGAGGGCCCGCTGTTCCCGGACCAGGGCGCCCACGTCGACGTCGCCACCCGGTGTCGGGCGGAGGGGCGCCGACGAGTCGAGTTGGGACTCCAGCCAGCCCCGGGGGTCGTCCAGGGCCCGGGCGTCTCCCGGGCCTGCCCCGAGCCCAAAGCGGTTGAGGGCGCGCAATGCGGTCATGGTTCCACGGCGTGGGAGGGACGGCGGGTGTCCGGGGGACTCCGGGCCGCTCGAAGGGAGAGACGTGGACGGGGCCCGATCCGTTAAGTCCATTGCCCGTCGCCACCGAGGGCGCCGATATTCGCCCCGACCTTCCACGGGAGGACGTTCCTTGGCCGTCGACGCACCGGGAGACACGGACGAACGGGCCCCGGATCTGCTGCACCGGGCCCTCCGGAATCTGCGCGCTCGACCCACCGTTCAGGCGCTCCTGGCCTACGGCGCCCTGGGGTGGGCGGGGTTGCAGTTCGTGGGTCTCGTCGCCGAATCCCACCCCGCCCGGGGCACCCTCATGACCTCGGCGCTGGTGCTCTACGCCGCCGGCTTCGTGGTGGTGGCCTTCGGTGCGCCGGTGGTGCTCCAGGGTCGACACCCCCTGCGGAGCCTCATGGTGGTGGGGGTCACCGTGGTCTCCCTGGGGGCCGGATTCCTGATCCGGGGTCTGTGGACACCCCCGTCGGAGGACGACCCCTTCGCCCCCACCGACTCGGTGTCGATCCCGGACCGGGACGACCCCGCCCCCTCCCCGCCGCCGCCCGAACCCGATCCCGTCCCCGTGGAACCCGTCGACCCCGTGGACCGGATCCTGGCCCTTCTATCGGCGCGCTACGGGGACACCGACGAAGTCGTGGAGGACGTCCAGGTGCGCCGCGGCGGCAATCGGGTCCTGGGGGGCTACGAGCACCCCGTGAGCGTCCGTTTCTACTCCACCTCGGCGGGATACGCCCTGAACGTGGATCCCGGCGACGGGAGCCGGCGCTTCGACCTGGACGCGCCGGGCGCGAGTATCCGCACCGACGTCGACCTCCCCACCGAATGCGGCCCGCGCCGCTACACCCTCACCGCCACCCGGGAGGGTGAGACCGCCCGGGTCCGCGTGGAGGTGGACTCTGCCGCGGCGCGCCGGGCCGTGGAGCGGGCCCGGATTCTGGACGAATGCCGGATCGACCCCGGCGGGGGCGCCTAACCTCCGACCACGAAATCCAGCGTGCGGGTCACCTGCTCCAGGCGGTGCCGCACCTCCAGCTCCAGGCGGTAGCGGCCCTCGTCCAACTCCGGCAGGGTGATGGAGAGGCTGCGGGACCGCACCGGTAGGGGGTCCCGCCCGGTCTCGCCCCGGAAGATCAGCTCCGACGGGTCGTCGCCCCCGAAGAGGGAGCGCAGCCTCCGGAACACCCCGCCGTCTTCGGCCCGGGAGATCCGGATGCGGGTCTCGAACACCTGGTCCGGCGGCAACCCGTAGATCTCGTAGTAGAGACCGGCGGGGCTCCCCGGGGTGAGGCGGGGGACCGCCTGCAGCCGCGCTACCGCGTCGGCCCGGGTCACCTCTGCCTCTCCCCCGATCCCGTTCCACACCACGGGATCGGACACGGCGAAGGCGTCGCCGGGTCGGGCCACGTCCACCGTGCCGTGGACCGACGCCAGGATTCCCGCGCCGTCCCCTTCCCCGTCCCGCAGCACCACCGCCACGGCCCGGGGCCCGTCGCCGTCGGCCGCGAACGGAACGGCCCAGGCGCCCGCCGCCCCGCCCCCCGATCCCCGGACCACCGCGTCGCCCTCCGCATCGAGGAGGGTGGCGTCGACCCGGCCCACCGCCGGCGCCGAGTCGGGCCAGGTGCCGCTCACCGCCAGCCACGCCGGCGTGGCGCCGTCGGCATCCCGGAACGCCACCGCCCGGAGCGCCGGATCGCCGACCTGGAAGCCCCCCGGGGCGAAGACGTCCCGGGCGCGGATCTCGGCCAGGTCCTCCTCGGCCTCGAAGCGGAACGAGGGCTGCCCCGACAGGGGGCCCCCCATCACGAAGCCCGACACGTCGGTGGGGCCCCAGTCCGAGGGCCGGCTCCGGTACTGGTTCGCCAGGGTGCGGAAGCGGGGATCGAACGAGCCTCGATCCAGGAGGTAGCGGTAGAAGTCGGCCACGTAGCGGCCCTCGCACCCGTCCACCACACACGAACGCACCGGATTTCGCTGGGGGAGATCCATGCTGTCGGTGGCCAGGGGGTCCCGCACCGGATTCACCACGGCCAGGGGGTCCTCCATGATCTGCCACCCGGACGCCACGTCGATCACGGCGAAGTGCACCGCCCGCTGCTCCTCGCCCCGCCGCCACACCCAACTGGCGTTGGGCGGCAGCTCGTTACCTTCGGTCTCCACCACCAACTCGGGCTCGCCCTGGAGGAGGAATACCAGCCCCCGCTCGTCCAGACCCATGCCCACCCGACCGTAGGGGATCACGGGGTCCACCGCGGACTCCAGGATGCACGTCCCGCAGAAGCGGGTGTAGGACTCCCGGACCCGTCGATAGTGCTCGGCCAGGCGTTCTTCCACCGACACGCCGCTCTCGGCCGCCCGGGTCAGCCAGAACCGGGCGAACCAACGGGCCTGACCCTCGGCGTCCAGCGCCCCGAACTCCCGGCTCTCGTCGGGCCGCACCACCGGTCCGAGGTCGCCGATGTAGCCCGACAGCGCCTCCCCATCGGTGACGGCGTCCAGACCCTGGAAGTACGCCGCGGTGGCCGGGCGGTCCCGACCCTCGGCGAAGGCCGCCCGGGCGGCGGCCAGGGCGGCCCCGGTCCGGTCGGCGCCGGCGGTGATGGCGGCCTGGGCCAGCGCCGGGGCGTCGGGAGAACCGGCCGCCGCCGCCGCCCGGGCGAGCCACAGTCGGGCCACCGGGTCGTCGGGGTGGGTGTCGATCCGGTCCTCCAGGGCCTCCCGGGCCTCCCGCAGGGGAATCCGGTCCTGGAGCGCCGTGGCCAGGGCGGCCAGGGCCACGGCGTCGGCGGGGCAGACCGGCGGGGTGGTCATGGCCCGCCGCAGCCGCTGGACGCCCCGTGCCAGGACCGTGGCGTCGATGCCCTCCAGCGACCGGCGGGTCAGCTCCCGCCCCGGACGGGCGGAGATGGCCCCGAGCCAGTTCCACTCCGGGTCGACGGACACGGCGTCGAGGCAGGGATCCACGGCTTCGGCCGGGGCCTCCACGGGAGGATCCTGGGCCGGGAGGATCCCGGGAGTTCCCAGGACGGCGAGGGCGACGAACGCTCCGCGCAGACGGGCGCACATGGGCAGCTCGAAGGTGAGGCGGGGAGGGCCGGAAACAGGGGTCAATACCGAAGGGGGAGGCCGACCGTTCCTTCGGGGGCGTCAGCCGGCGGGCCGCTCCCCTGCCAGGGCTCCGTCGGCGGCCCGGAGCACCCGGCCCACCGTCTCCACCGCCGCCCGGAAGAAGGCGGGGTCGATGGTGTCCACGTCGTCGGAGGGACGGTGGTAGTCGGGGTGGTCGGCGACCCCGAAGTAGAGGAACGGAATGCCCTCGGCGTGGAACGGTCCGTGGTCCGAGGCCATGATCCAGTTGTCGGCGCCCTCGTCGTCGGGCGTATCATGTCCGAACAGAAGCGTCACCGGGGGCACGGGCTCCACCGCCTCCACCACGGGGCGCAGCGCCGGCCACGGAAACGTCCCCGTCACCCACAACTCCGCGTCCGAATGCGCCACCATGTCGAGGTTCACGTTGAGGATCACCGCGTCCAGGGGGACGGGCGGCGCCGATACGAAGTGCCGGGCGCCCTGGAGGCCCCCTTCCTCGGCGTCGGTGAACACCAGCAGGATCGAGTGGTCCGGGGGGCGGGAGGCGAAGTCGGCCGCCAGGGCCAGCAGTCCGGCGGTCCCCGAGGCGTTGTCGTCGGCCCCGTTGTAGATCTCGCCCTCCCGGACGCCCAGGTGATCGTAGTGGGCCGTCACCACGATGGTGCGGTCGGGATGGACCGTGCCGTCCAGGGCGACCCGGACGTTGACGCCCTCCACCTCGCCGTCCCGGCGCATCACGGCGAAGGTGTCCTGGGCCGGCTCGAATCCCATGGCCCGGAGTCGGGTCACCAGGTAGTCCCGGGCCATGCGCCCCCCGTCGGTCCCCGCCGCCCGTCCGGACATGGAATCGGCGGCCAGCACCTCCAGGTCGTGGAGGAGGCCGGCGGTGTCGACGTCCTGGGCCGACGCCGGGACGGAGGGCGCGGCGCACCCCGCCAGAGCGAGGAGGAGGATCGGGACGAGGCGTGGACGCATGGGCCGGTTCGCAGGAGGGCGGGGGTGGAGCGGACGGGGGGTGATACTCCCGGGGGGCCGTTCCGGGTTCGTGGGGAGGCGAGATCGTGAAGGCCGTCGTGTTCCAGGGCGTGGAGCAGGTGGCGGTCACCGAGGTCGCCGACCCCCGCCTGGAGACGCCCCACGACGCCGTGGTGGAGGTGGACACCGCCGGGCTGTGCGGGTCCGACCTCCACCCCTACTTCGGCCGGGAGACGGGCATCGACGTGGGCACGGTCATGGGCCACGAGTTCGTGGGCCGGATCGTGGCGGTGGGCGGCGAGGTGCGCACCCGGGCTCCCGGCGACCGGGTCGTGGCGCCGTTCACCACGAGTTGCGGCACCTGCCCGCCGTGTCGCAGCGGTCTCACGGCCCGGTGCGACCGCGGTCAGCTCTTCGGATGGCGGGAGCGGGGCGAAGGCCTCCACGGCGCCCAGGCCCGGCGGGTCCGGGTGCCCCTGGCCGACGGCACCCTCGTGCCGGTGCCCGACGCCCTGGACGACGACGCCCTGGCGCTCCTGGCCGGCGACATCCTCTCCACGGCCCTCTTCGGCACCGAGCTCGCCCGGGTGGGTCCGGGCCAGGTGGTGGCCGTGGTGGGGTGCGGTCCCGTAGGTCTCATGGCCGTGCGGGCGGCGCTGCATCGGGGCGCCACCACGGTGGTGGCGGTGGACCGGGTCGCGTCCCGGCTGGCTCTGGCCGAAGGTCTCGGCGCCCGCCCCGCGCCCCTGGACGACGACCCCCGGGCCGTCGTGGCCGCCTTCACCGACGGCCGGGGAGCCCACGCCGCCATCGAAGCAGTGGGGAGCCCGCAGGCGACCCGAACCGCCGCCGACCTGGTCCGACCGGGGGGGTTCCTGGCGGCCGTGGGCGTCCACACCGAACCCCACCTCGCCCTCTCGCCGGGGGAGCTCTACGACCGGAATCTCACCTACGGCGCGGGACGCTGCCCCGCCCGGAGATTCCTTCCCGAGGCCCTGGAGCTCGCCCACCGAGACGCCTCTCTCCTGACCCCCCTGATCACGCACCGGGTGCCGCTGGACGCGGCGCCCGAGGCCTACCGGGCCTTCGGAGCCCGGGAGGAGGGGTGGGGAAAGGTGGTGTTCCTCCCCGGTGCCGGCGGCTGAGGGTCAGGCCGAGGCCGCCCGATCCACCGCAGCGTCCGACTCCTCCGCGGCTCCCGCGGCCGAGGCCCGGGCGCCGGGCGCCATCCAGCGCTCCAGGGCCGCCCGCAGAGCCGGCAGGGTGATGGGCTTGGTCAGGTAGTCGTCCATCCCGGCGGCCCGGGCCCGCTCCCGTTCCGATTCCCGGTGATCGGCCGTGAGGGCGAGGATGGGCACCGTGTCGAGTTCGGGCTGCTCCCGGAGAGCCCGAGCGGCCTCGAAACCGTCCATTTCGGGCATGCGGCCGTCGAGGATGATGACGTCGAAAGCCCGGCGGGCGGCCGCCTCCACCGCCTTGCGCCCGTCGGGTACGGCCTCCACCTCGCACCCCAGCTTCTTGAGCATGGCCGTGGCCACCATGGTGTTGACCATGTCGTCCTCGGCCAGGAGCACGCGCCCCTGGAGAGCGGGGGCGTCGCCCTGCGGGGCCCCCCGGTTCCCCTCGGGCACCACTTCCAGGAAGCCCAGGGCGTCCCAGAGCCGGCCCTCGGGGACGGGCTTGGGCAGCCAGGCGTCGTAGCCCGCGTCCTTCAGGTCGGACGCCCACCGACGCTGGGCGGTCCCCAGGAGGGCCACCAGACGGGGGCGTCGAGCTTCAGGAAGGCGGCGGACCGCCGCCACGGCGCCCCGGAGCACGCCCTCCCCACACCGTCCGTCCACCACCAGCGAGACGCCCTCGGTGCCGGGTTCCACGCCCTGGATCCACCGAATGAGGTCGTCGGGCTCCACCACGGCCATCGATCCCCCGGGTGGGCTCACGAGCTCGTCCAACGCCCGGCGGACCATGGCATCGGGGGCCACCAGGGCGACGCGGTGGCCGCCGAGTTCGGGCACGAAGGGGGGCGCCGCGGGGCTCGCCGACTCCAGGGGGATGGTGAGGGTGAAGGTCGACCCCACCCCTTCCTCACTGGTGGCGGTGACGTCGCCGTCCATGAGCCGAGCCAGGCTTCGGGAGATGGACAGCCCCAGCCCCGTGCCCCCGGCGCGCCGGGCCGGGCCGCTCTCGGCCTGGGTGAACTTCTCGAACATGAGCTCCAGGCGATCCGGGGCGATGCCCACCCCGGTGTCCTCCACGTCGAAGCGGACGCGACCGTCGCCGGGAGCGGACACCACCACCATGACGTGGCCCTGATCGGTGAACCGCACGGCGTTGCCCGCCAGGTTCATGATGACCTGGCGAATCCGCCCGGCGTCGCCCCGCACGAACCGGGGCGCGTCGCCCACGAAGCGCAGCACGAGTTCCACCGGCTTGTCGGCCAGCTTGGGCGCCAGCAGCTCCAGCACGTCTTCCAGCGCCAGGCGCAGGTCGAACACGTCGAGTTCCAGATCGAGTTTGCCCGCCTCGATCTTGGAGTAGTCCAGGACGTCGTTCACGATGGAGCGCAGGGCGTCGGCCGATCGCAGGACGATCTCCGCCTGCTTCCGCTGTTCCCGATCCAGGGGCGTCTCCAGGAGGAGGCTCGTCATCCCCATGACCCCGTTGATGGGGGTCCGGATCTCGTGGCTCATGTTCGCCAGGAACTCGGCCTTGGCCTGGGCCAGGGCCCGGGCCTCGGCCTCCGACGCCCGGAGGGCCCGGGTCCGTTCCTCGACCACGGACTCCAGGTTGCGGTTGTGGGCTTCGAGCTCGGCGTAGAGGGTGCCCGACTCCACCACCGCGGCGCACTGGGCCAGCACGGTGCCCAGGACCTTCTGGGAGACGTCGGGGAGGAAGCTCGTGCCCTGAGGCAGGAGTCCCACGAACATTCCCAGGGTGCGGGCCGGCGTCGACATCACGTGGAGCACGGTCCAGGAGCCGGGGTCGAGCCCCGGGACCCGGAAGCAGCGCTGCTCGTAGAGGGCGTTGGCGAAGGCGCCCTGCCGGATCTGATGCTCCACCTCCCGCGCCACCAGATCGCCGTCCACCGCCGGATCCACACCCACCGGCGTGAAGCCCAGGCCGTCGTCGTCCATGGCCAGGAGGCTCACGGCCCGGAACTCGGCGACCCGTCGGAAGAGGGGCGCCGCCCGGGGAAAGAGGGTGGCCACGTCGGGGCAGCGAGACACCGCACCGTGGGAGCCGTAGCCCAGCGCCGTGACCGACTCCAGGGCGCTGGCCACCCAGTCCAGGACCTCCATGGTCGCCGCCTCCTGGGCGAGGACCGGAGGGATTCCCTGTGCCGGTGAATCGCTCACGCCGCCCCCATGAGGTGCATGGCCGACTCGAGCTGCGTCTCCACTTCCGCGGCGAGTTCGCCGAGATCGTCGGGATCGAGGCCCACGGCGTCCCACGCCTCGGGTCGGAAGGGCGGGACCCGGCCGTCGCCGCTCCGACCCCAGGAGAGGGCGTGGGCCATGGCTTCGGCCACGTGGACGGCCGACGCCTCGGCGGTGTACTTCCCGGCCTGTTCGGGATCGTGGTGCCAGACGACGGCCTCCTGCAGCGCCTCCGGGAGATTCCACGCCCGCATGAGCGCCCCCCCCACCTCGGTGTGGTCGGTGTCCATGACGGCCCGCTCGCAGGTGAGCCAGGGTGCCCCGGTGGTCCGGGACCGCTCCCACACCGCCAGCGATTCCTCCCGGGCTCCGGCCAGCATCACCAGTTGTCCGATTTCGTGGAGGAGTCCGGCGACGAAGTACCGCTCCACGTTGTCGACCCGCCGACGGGCCGCGATGATCCGGGCCGTGACGCCGCAGGCCAGGCTGTGGAGCCAGAAGGCGTGCAGGTCGACGATCTCCCGGGGAATGCGGTCGAAGGCCGAAAGCACCGAGGTGGCCAGGGCCAGATCGCGGATCTGGGCCGTCCCCACCACGGTGACGGCCTTGGCCACCGATTCCACCGGCTGGGAGAAGCCGAAGAAGCCCGAGTTCACGAGTCGGAGCAGCCGGGTCGTGAGCCCCGGGTCGTCGCTGATGACCCGGGCGATGTCGGCCGACCCGCAGTGGGGGTGGGCCAGCACCTCGTTCAGGCGATCGTAGACCAGGGGGGGCGAGGCGACGCTGGCCGCGGTGCGGGCCAGGGCCTCGGCGCGGGTGCTCACGACGCACCCCCGGCGGACGCCTGGGCGAGAGCGCGGGCCCGCCGGGCCACGGCGAGTTCCCGCAGCCCCGCAACGAACGGATGATCGTCGCCCGCGTGGCGGAAGACGTCGGCGATCTCCGTCCGGGCTCGACCCTCCATCTCGGGCGAGATCTCCACCTCGGGCTCCGGCGGCTCGTCGGACTCGATCTCGATCTGGTCCACGCCCCAGGCCGCCAGCGCGTTCACGTGGCGAGCAGACAACTCCGCCCCCGCGGGGATCAGGAGCCGACCCATGCGATCTGTCACGGGGGAAAGGAGGGCCATGCCCGCCTCCGCCCGGTCCACCGGGACCCATGCCATTGTGTTGTTCCTCCGACGTGCCGTACGGACGTGATCGCTTCCAGGTCGGAGTTTCGGAAGTCGTTGAAGATCACTTTAGATGGCCGCGCGCGGATACCGTGCGCCCCCCCGGGCGTCCTTTCCCGTACGGGATCGCGGGCGTATCCTGCCCCGATCCGCGACGATCGACTCCACGGGCCGGCGGCTCCGCTGCGCCGGCCGTCATCCCCGGCCTGCCCATGCGCTCCGTTCGCCCTCTCGCCTTCCTCGCGCTCGCCATCGTCTCCGGTCCGGGCACGGCGGCGATCTCCGCCCAGACGCTGCCCACCGACGACCCCGTCATCCGGGCGATCTGGGACATGGGGATGGGAGAGGCCTCCATGGTGGAACCGCTGGCCCAGGTCCTCATGGACTCCATCGGCCCGCGGCTGTCGGGCAGCCCGGGCCAGCGGGCCGCCGACGCCTGGCTCACCCGGACCTACGCCTCGTGGGGCGTGGAGGCCCGGGAAGAGCAGTACGGCACGTGGCGGGGATGGGATCGGGGGTGGACCCACATCGACCTTCTGGAGCCCCGGGTGCGGACCCTCAACGGGACCATGCTCGCCTGGAGCCCGGGCACCGAGGGCCCGGTGGAGGGCGAGATCGTCGCTCTTCCCACCTTCTCCGGCCCCCAGGATCTCACGGCGTGGGCGGCGGGAATCGCCGGTCGATTCGTCGCCTTCTCCGCGGCCGAGCCCACCTGCCGGGCCCCGGAGAGCTGGGAGGCCCTGGCCACCCCCGAATCGTGGGAGCGGATGCAGGCCCTCCAGACCGAAACCGCCCGCGCCTGGGCTACGTCGATCCGGGCCGCCGGCGGACAGGGGGCCGTGATCCAGGCCATCGAAGACGCCGGAGCCGCCGGAGTCCTCACCGGTCGCTGGTCGGCCGGATGGGGCGCCAACAAGATCTTCGGCGCTCCCACGGAGCGCATTCCCGCCGTGCACCTGAGTTGCGAGGACTACGGACTGGTCCACCGCCTGGCCGCCCACGGTCAGGGGCCCCGCCTCCGCCTCGACGCCCAGGCCGAGTTCCTGGGCGAGATGCCGGTGTACAACATCATCGGCGAACTCCCGGGCACCGAACTCCCCGACGAGTACGTGCTCCTCACCGCGCACCTGGATTCGTGGGACGGCGGATCGGGAGCCACCGACAACGGATCGGGCACCATCATGATGATGGAGGCCATGCGGATCCTGAAGCAGGTGTATCCGAATCCCCGGCGCACCATCCTGGTGGCCCACTGGGGCGGCGAGGAACAGGGGCTGATCGGGTCGTCGGCCTTCGCCGAGGATCACCCCGAGGTGGTGGACGGGCTCCAGGCCGCCTTCAACCAGGACAACGGCACCTGGCGGATCGACTTCATCCGCATGCAGGGCTTCCTGGGCGCCGGGGAACACTTCGGCCGGTGGTTCAGCGCCATGCCCCGGGAGATCACCCAGCACATCGAGCTCGACGTGCCCGGCGTGCCCGAGACGGGGGGCAGCGATCACATGAGCTTCATCTGCCGGGGAACGGCGGGATTCCGCCTCCAGTCCCACTACCCCGACTACCGCCAGTACACCTGGCACACCGACATCGACACGTACGACAAGCTCGTGTTCGACGATCTCCGCAACAACGCGACCCTGGCCGCCATGCTGGCCTACCTCGCCTCGGAGGACCCGGAGCGGGTGGGCACGGAGCAGCGGGCGCTGGACCGGGATTGGCCGTCCTGCCGCCCAGCTCGCCGGAGTTCGGGCGGCTGAGGGGGCCCCGTGCACGCCTCCTCGCCCTTCGGCCCCCTGGGTTCGCCCCGGGAACTCGAGCACTTCGCCCGCCTCCAGGCCCGCCTGCCGGCCATTTCCCGTGCGTACCGGGCCGGCGAGGCCATGCACACGTCGGTGGTGGTGCCGTCCATCAGCGTGGACCAGGACGAACTGGCCAAGATCGACGGCTCGGCGTTCTACGAGGAACGGCTGCTCTTCACCCTGATCCGGCTCCGGAACCCCCTGAGCCGTGTCATCTACGTCACCAGCCAGCCGATCCACGGCGAGATCCTCGAGTACTACCTCCAGCACCTGCCGGGAATCCCCCTGAGCCGCGCCCGGAACCGGCTCATGGTGGTGTGCCTCTACGACGCCAGCCCCCGCCCCCTCACCACCAAGATCCTGGAACGGCCCCGGGTGATGGAGCGCATGCGCCGCTTCATCGGCGACCCTGCCCGGGCCTACCTGACGTGCTACAACTCCACGGTGCTGGAGCGTCGTCTGGCCGTGGAGTTGGGGATCCCCCTCCACGCCCTGGACCCCGAGCTCCTGTGGATGGGCACCAAGTCCGGGGCCCGCCGGGTCTTCGCCGAGGCGGGGGTGGACTTCGCCATGGGGGCCAACGGCGTCCGGACCCGGGACGACGTGGTGGGGGCCCTGGAACTCCTGGGGCAGGAGCGCCCCGGGCTCCGGAAAGCCGTGGTCAAACTCAACGACAGCTTCGCCGGGGAGGGCAACGCGGTCTTCCGGTTCCCCCATCCCCTGCCCGACGACCCCACCGACCGGCTCCTGGCCCTCTCCCGGGCCCTGGACGACCTGGAATGGCCCGGCGGCCGGGAGAACCTGGGCAGTTTCCTGGGGAAGCTCGCCTCCATGGGCGGCGTCGTGGAGGAGTGGATCGAAGGAGACGAGAAGGAGTCCCCCAGCGTCCAGCTCCGGGTCCACCCCGACCGCACCCTGGAGGTGGTCTCCACCCACGATCAGGTCCTGGGAGGCTCCACGGGCCAGGTCTATCTCGGTTGCCGCTTCCCCGCCGACGAGCGATACCGGGCGCCCATCCTGGCCGCCGGTCAGGCCATCGGTCGCGTCCTGGCCCGCCACGGGGTGCTGGGCCGCTTCGGGATCGACTTCGTGGTCACCCGTCAGCCCGACGGCAGTTGGAAAGCGTGGGCCATCGAGATCAATCTGCGCATGGGGGGCACCACGCCGCCCTTCATGGCCCTGGAGTTCCTGGGAGGCGGACGCCTGGACCCGGGCTCGGGGCTCTATCTCGCCGCCGACGGCAAGCCCAAGTACTACTACGCCACCGACAACCTGAAGTCTCCTGCCTATCGAGGGCTCCTGCCCGAGGACCTCTTGGACCTCATGGTGGAGTACGGCATCCACTTCAAGCAGCTCAGCCTGAACGGCGTGTTGTTCTTCATGATCGGGGCGCTGTCCCAGTACGGGAAACTGGGGATCACCTCCATCGGCGACAGCGCCGAGGGGGCCGAGGCCCTCTACGAGACCACCGTGGACATTCTGGACCGGACGGTGGGGGCCACCCAGGACACCTTCGGGCGTCCCCGCTCCCTCTTCGAGCCCGATGTGCCCCGTATGGTGTGAACCGGGCGACGTCGCAACGGGGGACGCCCCACGCCCCGGGGCGGAGTGTTCCCTACGGACGGGGCGGTTCCCCGGGCCCAGCTTCGGGGAGAAGCCCCGCGCACCGGCGCGCAGCTTCGACGCGTCGACCCTCCGACCTCGACACCGTCAACGCGAGGACCTGCGATGAACGACCGTCTCGTCCGACTCATGGACGACGTGAAGGCCCGGAATCCCGCCCAGCCCGAGTTCCACCAGGCGGTGGAGGAGGTGGTGGACAGCCTGGAACTGGTGCTGGACCGCCGCCCCGAATACCGCTCCCAGCGCATTCTGGAGCGGATCATCGAACCGGAGCGGGTGATCCTGTTCCGTGTGCCCTGGGTCGACGACCAGGGCGACGTGCGGATCAACCGGGGGTTCCGGGTGGAGATGAACAGCGCCATCGGCCCCTACAAGGGCGGGCTGCGCTTCCACCCGTCGGTCACCCTGGGGATCCTGAAGTTCCTGGCCTTCGAGCAGGTGTTCAAGAACGCCCTCACCACCCTCCCCATGGGCGGCGGCAAGGGCGGATCGGACTTCGATCCGAAGGGAAAGAGCGACGGTGAGGTCATGCGCTTCTGCCAGAGCTTCATGACGGAGCTCTACCGCCACATCGGCCCGAACACCGACGTCCCCGCCGGCGACATCGGGGTCGGCGGTCGGGAGATCGGGTACCTCTTCGGCCAGTACAAGCGTCTGGCCAACGAGTTCACCGGGGTACTCACGGGCAAGGGCCTGAACTGGGGCGGGAGTCTCATCCGTCCCGAGGCCACGGGGTGCGGCACGGTCTATTTCGCGGCCGAGATGCTGGCGACCCGGGGCGACACCCTGGACGGCAAGACGTGCCTCGTGTCCGGGAGCGGCAACGTGGCCCAGTTCACCGCCGAGAAGCTCCTGGACCTCGGGGGGCGGGTCGTGACCCTGTCGGACTCCAGCGGCTACATCTACGACGAGGCGGGGGTGGACCGGGAGAAGCTGGCGTTCGTCATGGAGTTGAAGAACCACCGCCGGGGGCGCATCGAGGAATACGCCCAGGAGTATCCCGACGCGGCCTACACGCCGGTGGAGGACGGAGCCGACCACAATCCCCTCTGGAACCACGCGGCGGACTGCGCCTTCCCCTCGGCGACCCAGAACGAGATCAACGAGCAGGACGCCCGCAATCTCGTGGCCAACGGGGTCCAGGTCGTGGCCGAGGGCGCCAACATGCCCACGGTGGCCGGCGGCGTGGAGGTGTTCCTCGACGCCGGCATCCTCTACGGACCCGGCAAGGCGGCCAATGCCGGCGGCGTGGCGGTGTCGGGGCTGGAAATGGCCCAGAACAGCATGCGGTTCTCCTGGTCCCGTGAGGAGGTGGATCGGCGCCTCCACGGGATCATGAAGGACATCCACGCGACGTGCGTGGCCGTGTCCGACGAGTTCGGAACGCCGGGCAACTACGTGAACGGCGCCAACATCGGCGGCTTCATCAAGGTCGCCGACGCCATGATGGACCAGGGTATCGTCTGATCCCCCGGGCACCCGGGGGCCCTCGAGGCCTCCGGGTGCCCCCTTCCTCCCGAGGGCATGAAGAGCTTCCTCCAGTTCTCCGAGCGGTACGGCGGACGAGCCGGAGGATACCGGGACCTCATGCGGGAGCAGGTTCACCGGGTGCTCTTCGTCTCGTCGCTGTACGAGTCGTTCATCCTCGCCGAGGACGGCCAGTTCCACGAGCGGGTCATGGGGGAGTTCCTGGCCACTCCCCTCCTCCGCCCCCCCGACCTCATGCGGGTCTCGTCGGGTCGGGAGGCGCTGGAGTTGTTGCGGCGTCGGCGCCCCCGGGTCGACCTGGTGGTGGCGAGCCCCGACGTGGGCGACATGGACGCCGGCGCCCTGGCGGGCGTGATCCGTGACGAGGGGCTGGAAGTCCCCGTGGTGGTCCTGGGCTACACCCCGGCCAAGGTGGCGCCCTACGTGCGGCCGGCCCGGCGGGGCGAGGTGTTCGACGCCTTTCTCTGGCAGGGCGACGCCCGGATCCTCCTGGCCATCGTCAAGGCCGTGGAGGATCGCCTCAACGCCCCCCTGGACACGGGGCTCGGGGTCCCGGTCCTGCTGGTGGTGGAGGACTCCATCCGGTTCGCGTCGTCGTTTCTCCCGGTGGTGTACAGCGAGGTCCTGAACCTCTCCCGGGCGGTGTTGGCCGAAGCGGGGAACCGGCTCCAGCGGCTGCTCCGGGTGCGGGCGCGCCCGAAGATCCTCCTGGCCCGCACCTTCGAGGAAGCGTTCCGGGACTTCAAGGACTACCGGGACACCATCACGGGCGTCATCTCGGACATCGAGTTTCCCCGGGGCGGCGAGTCGTCCGGGTCGGCGGGGGTGGAGTTCACCGAAGCCGTTCGGGCGCTGCAGCCCGACGTCCCGGTGGTCCTCACCTCGTCCCGGGAGGAGAACCGGGCCCTGGCCCGGCGCCTGGGAGCCGACTTCCTCCTGAAGGGGGCGCCGGACTTCCTGGCTCGGCTGCGGGACACCCTCACCGAGCGGCTCTTCTTCGGGGACTTCGTGTTCCGCGACCCCCGGGACGGGTCGGAACTGCTCCGGAGCGCCGACCTGCGGTCCCTCGTGGACGCCCTGCGCACCCTCCCCGACGCCTCCCTCGCCTTCCACGCCGGCCGCAACGACTTCTCCCGCTGGCTGAGGGCCCGCGCCGAGTTCGGCCTCGCCGACACCCTGCGCCCCCGACAGGTGGAGGACTTCGAGAGCCTGGACGCCCTTCGGGACGAGTTGATCCGAACGGTCGACGACTTCCGGCGGGAGCGCAGCCGGGGCACGGTGGCGCCGTTCCGCCCCCGCTTCTTCGACGGCGAGGAGGGGATCGTCCAGATCGGAGGGGGATCCCTGGGGGGGAAAGGCCGGGGACTCGCCTTCGCGTCCCGCCTCATGGACGAGGTGCGGCTGGCGAACCGGTTCCCCGACCTGCGCATCCGCGTGCCTCCGGCCGTGGTGCTGGGCACCGACGTCTTCGACGCATTCTTCACCGAGTCGGGCCTCCGGGAACTGGCTCTCCGGTCGGAGGACGACGCCGTGACCCGCAACCGGATCATGGCCTCGCCCCTTCCCGAGGAGGTGCGCTCGGCCCTGGCCCACGTGGCCCGCATCATGGATCGGCCCCTGGCCGTGCGGTCGTCGTCCCTCCTGGAGGATTCCCCGAGCCACTCCTTCGCCGGGGTCTACTCCACCTGGCTGGTGCCCAACATCGATCCCGATCCGGACGAGCGGGCCCGCCAGCTCGAGGACGCGGTGAAGCGGGTCTACGCCTCCACCTTCACCCGGCGATCCCGGGCGTTCCTGGGCGCCACGCCCTACCGCCTGGAAGAAGAAGCCATGGCCGTGGTGATCCAGCGCCTCGTGGGGCGACGGCACGGCGACGTCTTCTATCCGGATCTCGCCGGGGTGGCCCGCTCCCACAACTTCTACCCCACGGCCCCGGCCCGCACCGAAGACGGCGTCTGCGCCGTGGCCCTGGGGCTGGGGAAGACCGTGGCGGAAGGAAAACCCTGCTTGCGTTTCGCCCCGCCCTATCCGGAGCACATCGTCGAGTTCTCGTCGGTGGACGACATGTTGGAGACGTGTCAGCGGGAGTTCTGGGCCCTGGACCTGGCGGCGCCGGCACCGGAAGGCGGATGGAGCGCCGACGGCCCCCTGCGACGTATGACCCTCCGGGACGCCGAGGCCCACGGGACGCTGGCCCCCGTGGCGTCGACCTACTCGGCCGAGAACGCCCGGATCTACGACGGGATCGGGCGCCCGGGCGTCCGGCTGGTGACCTTCGCCCCCATCCTCAAACACCGGGTGTTCCCCCTCTCCGAGGTGGTCCAGGAGTTGCTCATCCTCGGCATGGCCGGCACCCGGCTCCCGGTGGAGATCGAGTTCGCCGTGGACCTCCACCCCGACGACGGAGGCCCCCCGGAAGTGGGGTTCCTCCAGCTCCGGCCCCTGGCCTCCCTGGTGCAGGGCGAAGTGGACCTACCGGAGGTGCCACCGGACCAGGTGCTGTGCGAGAGCCCGGCCGTGCTCGGAAACGGGTCCCACGATCTGTGGGACGTCGTGCTGGTGGATCCCGGGTCGTTCGACCGGGCCCGCTCCCGGGAGACGGGGCGCCACGTGGCCCGCCTGAACGCCCATCTGGTCCGGGAAGACCGTCCCTATCTGCTGGTGGGGGTCGGGCGCTGGGGGTCCAGCGAACCGTGGCTGGGCATCCCGGTGGGGTGGGAGGACATCGCCGGCGCCCGGGTGATCGTGGAAGCCGGGCTGCCCGACATCCGGGTGACGCCGTCCCAGGGCACCCACTTCTTCCAGAACCTCGTGTCCCTCAACGTGGGTTACTTCACCGTCGATGAAGACGCGGGCATCGGGCGGTTGGACTGGGACTGGCTCCTGGCCCTGGACCCGGTGGAGACGCTGGGGTGCGTGCGGCGCATCCGCCTGAACACTCCGCTGCGGGCCGCCGTGGACGGGCGGACCCGCCGGGGGGTCATCGTGAAATCCGGAGCGCCCGTCCCGTAGGCCGCGGCGCCGGGACGAGTCCCCCGGGCCGCATGTCGAAGTGGAGGGGCTCCACGTCCCGGTCCACCAGGATCATCTGACCGGGCGGCACGGTGACCCAATCCTGGTCCGGCGTGAGGCACTCGGACGAGAGGGTCGTGACCACCGAACGCTCCCGAGCCCGTCGGGCCGGGGGCGGCGGGTGGGTCAGGTCGTAGAGGGGCTGGTTCAGGTAGTGGAGGGGATCGGGGAGCCGGTCCTCGTTCCATGCGAACCGACAGGCCACCAGGTGATCGCCGTCGGCCACCACCACGTTGAAGCGGAGTCCCTCTCCCGGGGCCCTTCCCTGAAGGGTGGCCACGAGACGCCACGCCACCTCGTTCAGGGCCCCGGCCATGCGTCGGTGGGCGTTGACCTCCTTCCGGGCCCAGAGGATGTCCAGGAACAGACCGAAGATCAGCTCGGTGTCCGTGGATCCGGCGATCATGGAGAACGCCTCGTCGGACAGGGCCTCGAGCAGCACCCGCCGAACCCGTCCGAAGCCTCCCACCCGTCCGCCGTGGGCGAAGAGGATCCGCCCGTGGCTGAAGGGGTGGCAGTTCACCTCGCTCACGGGCTCCCGGTCCCGGGCGTCCCGGAGGTGGGCCACGAGGCACGGGCTGCTGGAGACGGCCGCCAGGTTCCGGAGGTTGGCGTCGGACCAGGGGGGCCGGATGATGCGCACCACCCCCGGCCTCCGCGACACTTCGGGGACGTACCACCCGATGCCGAATCCGTCGCCGCCGCCGTTCTCGCCCACGACCGCGGGACGGAACGGCGAGTGGCCCGGGTGGTGGAGCACGTCGGCGAGACGCACCGGGGGCCCGAGATAGGCGAGGAGTCGGCTCATGCCCTCAAGATGGGCCTTCCGGGCGTCGTCCGCACCCCGGCCCGCACGGCGCGGGCCTCACAGGGGGATCCGGAGCCCTTCCCGGGCGATCTCGAACCCCCGGCGGCGCACCTCTGCCTGCTCGGGGCCACCCTCGTCCAGTGCCGGGTTGGAGTTGTTGAGGTGGGTGAAGACCACCCGACCCTCCCCGGCGTCCACGACGGGCTGGAGCCGGTCCATGGTCCGGCGCATGAGGGGGTGGGGCACGTCGTCCACCGAGCGTCCCGGCAACTCGTCCAGCGACCAGAAAGACCCGTCCAGGAGCGCCGCGTCCACCGACCGCACGGCCTCCGCCACATCCCGGTCCCACCGGGCCCAGGCGTTGATGTCCGGAAGGAAGAGGAGGCTGCCCCCCGGTCCCCGGAAGACGAAGGCCACGGTGTCGGCGAACTCGTCCCGATGGGGCACGGGCCACAGTTCCACCTCCAGGAGGGGGTCGATCCGGTGCACCACGCCCGGGTCCAGGGGGGTGGGCACGATGCGTCCCTGCTCGGCCAGGAAGGCCCACGGCTGGTTGGATGTGAGGAAATCGGCCATGGCCGCCGTGCAGTACACCGGCGTATCGCGGATCCCCAGCCCCTCGTTTCCCAGGACCGCCAGCCCCGCGTAGTGGCCGATGTGGGCGTGGGTGAGGAAGATGCCGTCGAAGGGCCTTCGCTCGCCGGCCCGGCGTCGGAAACCGGGTTCGTCGATGAGGTCGATCTGCCGGGTGATGTCGGGGGTGGCGTCCACCAGGTAGTACCGCTCCTCTTCGGGCTCCACCAGGGCCAGGCTCGACACGAATCGACCCCGCCCCTCGGCGTGGGCTCGCCGCCCCCGGTCGCACCGGGGCGTATAGCATCCGACCTGGGGCACTCCCGCGTCCTGCGCCGTGCCGAGCACCAGGGCGTGGAGGGTGGACGCGGACCCGGGGTCCAGGGACCACCCCCGGGAAGGCAGGAGTAGCCCCGCCCCCAGCGCGGCGAGGAAGGACCGTCGGTCCAGGGCGTCGGGCCGGCGGCACGGCGAGGGAACAGGGGCCCCGTGCATGGTCTCTCCGGAAGGATCGTGGTGGGCCGCAGGGGGCGGCGCCGGGGTCATCATGGGCCGAAGCGCCCGAGGTCTCCAGTCCCCGCACGTCTGGCGCTCCTTTCTTCTATTTTGTATAGATTGGGTCGAGCCCCCTCGGCGTCCCCCCTGAACGGAGTCCCCCATGCCCCGTGGCGAGCACCTCGGAGAATTCGAACAGGTGGTCCTCCTGGCGGTCCTTCGCCTGAATCCCGACGGCTACGGCGTGACGATCCGGGCCGAGATCGAGGCCCGCACGGGTCGGGACGCCAGCGTCGGGGCGGTCTACGCCACCCTGGACCGCCTCGAAACCAAGGGACTGCTGGACTCCCACGCCGGGACGCCCAGCCCCACCCGGGGCGGACGGGCGCCCCGGCATTACCGGATCACCCCCGAGGGCCGCACGGCGCTGGACGAGGCCCGGCGTATGCTCGACGCCCTGTGGGACGGGTTCGAACCGGGGGCCGGCTCGGCATGAGCGCCGACGGCGTCGGGGGACCCCCTCGGTGGGTCCTGCGGCTCCTGGGCGCCGTCGCCCCGGAACACCTGCGGGACGGTGTGCTGGGCGACCTCCAGGAGGAGTACCACGAGCGGTGCGCCCGCGGAGGCGCGGGGGCCGCTCGACGATGGGCCGCCCGGCAGGCCCTTCGTTCGTCGATTCCGCTGTTGGCCCGCCGCCGGGGCGAGCACACACGTGGAAAGGGAGGAGGAGGCATGGAGGGATGGATGAGGGACGTGGGCACGGGCATCCGGGCACTGGTCCGCCGGCCCGGGTTCAGCCTGGCCGTGGTGGCCACCCTGGCCCTGGGCATCGGAGCGAACACCCTGATCTTCACCGCCGTCGACGGCACGGTGTTGCGGCCGTTCCCCTTCCCCGAGCCCGACCGCATCGTGGGCGTAGGCACGGGCTACCCCCGGATCGGCCGGGATCTGAGCTGGTTCGAACACGCCTCCCCCGCCGAGTACCGGGACGTGGCCGGGACCAGCCGTACCCTCCAGGACCTGGTGGCCTTCGACCTGGGCAACCGCCGCATCGCCGCCGGAGGCGTGCCCACCAACACCTTCACGGCCTTCTGGTGGGGTGACGCCCTGCGCACCCTGGAGATGCCCGCCTGGCTCGGACGGGGCTTCTCGGACCGGGAGACCGCCGACGGCGACGCCGTGGCGGTGCTGAGCCACCGTCTATGGGCGGAGCGGTTCGGCGCCGACTCCACCCTGGTGGGCCGCACCGTCCAGGTGAACGACGAGCCCTACACCGTGGTGGGGGTGGCCCCGCCCGGCGTGCTCTTCTATGGGGCCGACCTGTGGCTGCCCATGCCCATCGCCCCCGACGAGTTTCCCCGGGACCGGCGCCAGTTCCAGATGGTGGGCCGCATCGCCCCGGGAGCCTCGCTGGAGGGGGTGAATGCGGAGCTTGCCGAGATCACCCGGCGGGTGGCCCGGGAACATGCCGCCGAGTTCCCCGAATACGACGGGTGGCAGGCCGTGGCCCGGACATGGACCGACATCAACGTCGCCGGCGTCCGGACCCAGGCATTGATTCTCCTGGGCGCCGTGGGCTTTCTCCTCCTCCTGGTCTGCACCAACGTGGCCAACATGCTCCTGGCCCGGGCCCGGGGGCGGCGGCAGGAACTGGCGGTGCGCACGGCCCTGGGCGCCGGCCGGGTGCGCCTGTTCCGCCAGCTCGTGGTGGAGAGCGCCGTCCTGGCGGGCGTGGGGGGGGCCGGGGGCCTCCTCCTGGCGGCCTGGGGCACCCGGGGGATCCGCTCGGTCGTGGCGGTGGCGGGGTTGGGCCTCCCCGGAGAGGTGGCCCTCGACCTCCGGGTCCTGGCCTTCACAGCGGCGGTGACGGGCGCCGCCGCGCTTCTCTTCGGCGTGGTTCCGGCCGTCCACGCCGTGAACGCCTCCACCGCCGGTACCCTCCGGACCGAGGGCGCCGGCCTCACGCCGTCCCGCTCCCGCCAGCGCCTCCAGCGCACCTTCGTGACCGTGGAAGTGGCCGTGGCCCTCGTGCTCCTGGTGGGAGGGGGACTCCTGGCCAACACCCTGGTCCGGGTGTCCCGGGTGGACCCGGGCTTCGACGCCGACGGGCTCCTCACCATGCGCCTCACGGTTCCCCCCGAGCGGTATCCCGGCGACGCCATGCAGCTCTTCTTCCAGGAGCTGGTGGACGCCGTGGAAGGCCTCCCCGAGGTCGCATCGGCCGCAGCGACGCTCCAGTACCCCGGGGTGGCCTTCGCCCGCCGCAATTTCTGGCCCGAGGGGCGTGTGGAGGGCGACGCCCCCGTGCCCCGTACGCTGGCCACCCTCACCACCCGGGACTACCTGGACGTGGTGGGCATCCCCCTGGTCCAGGGACGGGGATTCACCGTGGCCGACGGTCCGGGGGCCGCGCCGGTGGCGGTGGTGAACGAATCCGCCGCCCGGCTCCTCTTTCCCGGCGAGGATCCGGTGGGACGCCGCATCCAACTGGAGGGGCCTGCGGCCGACGCCCCGTGGTTCACGGTGGTGGGGGTGGCCGCCGACGTCCGCAACGTGGGACTCGACACCCCGCCCGCCGCCGAAGTCTACGCCTCCCACGAGCAGGCGGGGCGCGGCTCGAACCAGCTCTTCCTGGTGGTCCGCACCACCGTCGACGACCCCTACGACGCCCTGGCCGGCATCCGCACCGTGGTCCAGGGCCTGGACCCGGAGCAGCCGGTGTACTCGGTCGCCACCGTGCGGGAGCGCCTCCAGGCGCGCAACGGCACCCAACGGGCCCTGGCGCTGTTCCTGGGAGCCTTCGCCGCGGCCGCCCTCGTCCTGGCGTCGGTGGGGATCTACGCGGTGGTGAGCCACGGCGTGGGAGAACGGACCCGGGAGATCGGCCTTCGCATGGCCCTGGGAGCCGGCCGCGGCTCCATCCGGGGGCTCATGGTGGGGGAGGCTCTTGTGCCGGTGGGGGCCGGGGTGGTGGCCGGTCTCGTCCTGGGGGTCGTGGCGGCCCGGGGACTCGAGGAGATGCTCTTCGGCATCACGGCCGCCGATCCGGGGACCCTGGCGGCGGTCACGGTCCTTCTCCTGGCCGTAGCGACGACAGCCGCCTGGCTTCCCGCCCGCCGGGCGAGCCGACTCGACCCGGTGGAGGCGCTCCGGGACGGGTGACGGCGTGGGGTGGCGCGGCGGGAATTCCAGGGTCAGGTTGACCCCCGCCCACCCCCGCCCCCTTCCCTGCAGAGGTCCATGCCCCGCCGGCGCGGCTTCTCCCTCATCGAGCTCCTGGTGGTCATGGTGGTGATCGCCGCCCTGGCGGCCATCGTCCTTCCCCGCTTCGTCCGGTCCCGGGAGCGGGCGGTGACGGCCATGCTCATGGCCGACCTGCGCTACCTGGCCACGCTCCAGGAGATCTACTGGAACGACCACGGCACCTACTCCACCTCGCCCCAGGACCTGGGGTTCGCCGCGTCGGACGGTGTGGTGGTGGCCATCTCCGCCACGGCCCAGGGGTGGACGGCGTCGGCCGACCACGACGGGACCCCCGACACCTGCGCCTTCTTCATCGGCACCATCACGCCCCGACCGCCGGCCGTGGGGGCCGGGGCTCCGGAATGCGCCGAGCTTCCCTGACCCACCGCCCAGGAGCGCCCGTGCCCACCTACGACTTCACCTGCCGAAGCTGCCAGGCCCGGTTCGAGGACTGGGTCCGCAAGCCCGAGGATCGACCCCCGTGCCCCGCCTGCGGCGCCACGTCGGTGGAGCGGGAGATGTCGGTCCCCACGGTCCACTCCAGCACCACCCGGGCCCGGAGCATGCGCGCCGCCAGGCGCCGCGACGACCGGCAGCAGCACGAAAACATGAAGGCCCGCCTCGAGTACGAAGCCAACCACGACTGACCCCCACCGCCCATGACCGAGCCGTCCGGCGCCGGAGCGCCGAGGGTGCGTTCGTTCGACACCTCCCTCATCGTCTTCTCCATGATCGTGGTGGCGGCGATCCTCACCTGGATCGTTCCCGCCGGGGCCTTCGAGAAGGAGGTCATCGATGTGCCCGGCGCCGGGGCGAGAGACGTGGTGGTGCCCGGCTCCTTCGCCCCCGTGGCCGACGCCTCCCCCCAGGGAGTGGGAGCGGTCCTCAAGGCTCCGATCCGGGGGCTGGTGGAGGCGGCCGACGTGGTGGGATTCGTCCTGCTGGTGGGGGGCGCCTTCGCCGTCCTCCAGGCCACGGGCGCCATCGACGCGGCCCTGCGCCGGCTCGTTCGGGCCGCCGACCGCTCCCGAACGCTGGAGCGGCTGATCCTCCCCTTCTTCATGGTGCTCTTCTCCCTCGGGGGCGCCATCTTCGGCATGGCCGAGGAGACGATTCCCTTCGTCCTGGTGTTCGTGCCCCTGGCCCGGAGCCTGGGATACGACGCCGTGGTGGGGGTGGCGATCCCCTTCGTGGGATCCCAGGCCGGATTCGCCGCCGCCTTTCTGAACCCCTTCACCATCGGGGTGGCCCAGGGCATCGCCGATGTCCCGCTCTTCTCGGGCATGGGCGTGCGCATCGTCCTCTGGTTCTTCACCACGGCGCTGGCGGTGGGGTTCGTCATGCTCTACGCCCGGCGCATCCGGCGGGACCCGGCCCGGAGCGTCCTCCACGACGTGGAGGGGCCCGGTGCCGCCCCCGGCCCCGCCGGGCCCATGGCGGTCTCCGACGCCGACGCCATGACCCGTCGGCACGGTGCGGTACTCCTGACCTTCGCCCTGGGCCTGGCCCTTCTGGTGGTGGGGGTGGTCCGGATGGGGTGGTACATCGAAGAGATCGCCGCCCTCTTCGTGGGGGTGGGGATCCTGGTGGGGGTGGTGGGTCGCATGGCCCCGGGCGCCATCGCCTCGTCGTTCATGGACGGCGCCCGGAGCCTGGTGGCCACGGCGGTGATCATCGGCCTGGCCCGGGGCATCCTGGTGGTGCTGGAAGACGGCCAGGTCGTGGACACGCTCCTCCACGGCATGGCGGGCCTCCTGGACGGCGTGGGGCCGGTAGGGAGCGCCCAGGGAATGTTCGCGGTCCAGACGGTCCTGAACTTCTTCGTCCCGTCGGGGAGCGGTCAGGCGGCCCTCACCATGCCCCTCATGGCGCCCCTGGCCGACCTCACCGGCCTCACCCGGCAGGTGGCGGTCCTGGCCTACCAGCTCGGCGACGGGTTCACCAACCTCATCATTCCCACCAACGCCGTCCTCATGGGGGCCATCTCCCTGGGCGGCGTCCCCTGGGGCCGATGGGCCCGGTGGATGCTCCCGCTCCAACTGGTGTTCTTCGTGCTGGGGCTGGCGGCCCTGGCCGTGGTGGTGACCTTCGGGCTGTACTGACCCTTCGTCAGGGCCCCGGCCACGGGATCCGGAGGGCCAGCCCCGGCCCGGCCCCCGATGGGCCGCCCGGGGACACCACCAGGCGGGGCCCGTCGCCGGAGGCCGGCTCCCGCAACACGACCCGGGAGACCCCCCACCCCCAGGCGGCCCCCATCCAGGCGTCGGACGCCCAGTGCTTGTCGTCGTCCACCCGCTGGAAGACCACGGTCCCCGCCGCCGTGTAGAGCAGCACGCTGACCCAGGACCGATCGATGTGGTGCGAGAGGATCGCCGCCACCTGCACGATGGTGGAGGCGTGGCCCGACGGGAACGACGTGCCCTTCCCCCGGATGAACGTCCGGGGCCCCTCTCCGTCGGCGGGGCGTCGGCGCCCCACGAGGTCCCGCAGCGGGTTGCGGGTGAGCCCGGCGATCCAATGGGACACCAGGAGGTCCCGGGCCGGCGCCCGGAGCCACTCCTGCCCGGTGGCCCACCCCACCAGGATCCCCCCGGCCCAGAGGGCGTTGGTGTTGCCCATGAGTCCAACGGGCTCGAAGAAGTCCCCCACGTCCCGAAGGGCCGCATGGGGCTGGTGCCCCGCCTGGCGCCGGGTGGCCCGCTGGATCTCGGCGTCCATGGAGTAGAGCCCCACCCCCACCGCCGCCACCCCACCGAGAGTCGCCCACCCCCCACCGTCGAGCCGGGTGGGAAACGACACCACCGCCCAGAAGTCCCGAGCGAATCCGACCCCGGCGTCCCGGACGTCGCCCCCGACCCGCGCCCAGCTCCAGGAGCGGTCCGGCGGCACCGGGGACTGCCGGGCGGCCACGGGCGCGGCCCCGGCACCCATCTGAGCGGCCAGGAGGACCCCCGCCACCGCCGCAGGCCGGAGTCGGAACCGGCGACGCCGCTTCGGGGGTCGGGGGGGGTTGGGAGGGGGAGGAACCATGACACGGGGGGACGGGGTGACCGCGCTCCTTCGAGCGTCTATCGTATTCCGTCGCACCCGTCCCTGCCACGACCGGCCCCCATGCCCGACTCCCCCGCCCCCCTCTCGGCGAGATTCCGCCAGGCCACCGCGGACGACCACCGCCGCGCCGAGGGACGGCCCTTCGTCCAGGACCTCCTCCGGGGGCGGCTGGACCTCGAGGCGTACGTGTGGCTCCTGCGCGACCTGCTGGAGGTCTACCAGGGGCTCGAGAGCGGTCTGGAGGCCGCCCCCGAAGGCGCCCTCCCGCCACCCCTGGCGAGTCCCGCGTTGAGACGAGCGCCGGCTCTGGAGTCCGATCTCCGGCACCTCCACGGCGACGATTGGCGCACCGGGCTGGAGGTGTCCCCACCGGCTCTGGAGTACGGAGAGCACCTTCGGGGGCTGGCCCGGAGTTTTCCCCAGGGTTTGGCCGCCCACGCCTACGTGCGGTACCTGGGCGACCTGAGCGGCGGTCGGATCGTGGGGAGACAGGTCCAGAAGGCCTTCGGCCTCGCCGAGGACCACGGTCTCGCCTTCTACGCCTTCCCCGACATCGACGACGTCGACGCCTTCAAGGCCCGCTTCCGAGGGGCGCTGGACCGCCTGGGCCCGGAGAGCGATGCCGAGGCCCTCGTGGAAGAGGCGCGACGGGCCTTCCACCGGAACGGGGCCATCTTCGAGGAACTTCAGCGCCGCCGGGCCGCCCGGGCGCCCTGAATCACCCGTCCCCGTCGACCTCGGCGTCCCGGACGATCTCCTCCAGGAGGCGACGACTCCGCTGGACGGACACCTCCAGCGTCCGGATCGCCTGAGACGCATCGGCGACCTCGATCCCCTGGGCGAGTTCGAGCGCCGCGAACGCCGCGTTGTCCAGCAGTCCCTCCAGGATCTCGCCGACCTCGGGCGTCCTCGCCGCCGTGAGGGGATCCCGGGCCGAATCGACGATCCTCTTGAACCGCTCCCGGGCCACGAGGGCGGCGCGCTGGTGCGAGAGGTCGTTGAACATGACCACGTACCCGAGGGTCTCGGCCGGGCCCGACCCGATGACGTCGGCCCGGACGAACACCGGCCGCGGCGCACCTTCGCCGCTACGCAACGACAGCTCGGACCGACACATGTGACGCTGGTCCAGCACCCGGCGACAGAGGCCGAGAAAGCCCTCGGGCGACACGAAGAGGGTACTCAATTCCTCCAGCGGACGTCCCACCCAGGGCCGCTCGCCGAAGAGCCCCTCGAAGCCCCGGTTGGCCAGGGAGATGCGCCCGTTGGGTTCCACGATGGCGGCGGGATGCCCCGACGCCCGGACCATGTCGTCCACCTGCCGGAGCTGGTCCCGTGCGATGAGCATCCGGACCGCGCGGAACTGAAGCAGCACGTCGCCGACGGAGTTGCCGGCGAGCCGACCGAACGCCAGATCCGCTTCCGACCACCGGGCCGAGGTCCCCTCCACGAGCTGGTGCCACTGGGCGAAAGAGCGGCGCGGGGACAGGCTCTTGAAGTCGTGGGCCTCGATGACCGCCTCCGACGGATCCCCACCCCAGGTCACCGTGTGGACCTGTTCGGGCCGGAACCACATCAGCCAATCGTGCTCCGAGGCCGAGATCCGGGCCGCCATGATCCCCGCCGCGTGAGAGGCGACGTGGTCGAACGCGGGCCACTCCGAGGCCAGGGACGACGTGGCCACCACGTCGCCCTCGAAGTCCAGACCGGAGAGATGCCGGGCCAGCGCCTTGATGTCCCGCGTCGCCGGGACCTCCCCCACCACGAACACCTCGTCGTCGCAGAGGAGGGCCGCCCCCGTGGCGGCCACCGGTCCGAGGAGGTGGGCCGGCTCGTCCAGGAGCGGCCGGCGCCAATCGCCCTCCTCCGAGACCGACTGGGCCATGCGCTGCTCCAGGGTCCGCACCCGCAGCTCGGCCTGGATCCGGGTGAGGCTCGTCAGCGCCGAGATCCGGACGCCCAGCATCTCGGAGAGGAGTTCGGCCAGTCCGCGCAGGTCCGGCGCCGGGACCCGGGGCGCGTAGTGGTGGCAGGCCACCAGCCCCCAGAGCTTGCCGTGCACCATGATGGACGCCACCAGCGTCGCGGCCACCCCCATGTTGCGCAGGTACTGGAGGTGGATCGGCGACAGGCTGCGGAGCGCGCACATGGACATGTCCAGGGAACGGCCGTCCAGGGGCGACTCCACGGGCACAACCGGCTGCTCCACGTAATCCACGTCGCCCAGGATCCGCACCCGGTTCCGGACGTAGAGGGCCCGGGCCCGCTGGGGAATGTCCGACGCCGGGTAGTGGTTCCCCAGGAACGGCTCGAGATCGACGCGCCGATCTTCGGCGAACACCTCGCCGTGCCCGTCTTCGTCGAAGCGGTAGACCATGACCCGGTCGTAGCCCGACACGTTCCGGAAGAGCTGGGAGAATCCGGCGCACAGACTGTCCAGCGACACCGCGGTCGACACGTGGTCGAGCACGGCCGAGAGGGCCGAGAGCCGGTCCGGCGGCTCCTCCGGGGCGGGCTCGAGTTCCACCGCGACCCCCTGTCCCGGAATGCCGTGGACGGTCGCCACCCACGGGCGCCCCGCCAGGTTCACCCGGCCGTGGACCACGTCGTCGGCATCCCCGCTGCCCCGGACTTCCCCGACGAGACGGGCCGCATCGTCACCGACGGCGGTGGCGAGGGGGGAACCGAGGACCGCCTCCGGAGGCCGACCGAGAAGGTCGTCGACGTTGGCGCTGACCTGGACGACCCGGTCGTCGTCGTCCACCACCACGAGCAGACCGTGGGGCTGAATCGACCCCGGAATGTGGATCTGCTCGTGTTCGCACGTGGCCAGGTCCGCCTGACCGAACGGGGTCTCGGTGGCACCGGGAGGGCGGCTCACCACGGGGTCATCCACTCGGGGATGAGTCCAGGTCGTAGCGGGACAACTTGGTGTAGAGCCCCTGCCGGCTGAGCCCGAGCAGTTCGGCCGCGGCCGTCCGGTTGCCCTCGGTCATCTCCAGGGCATCGGCGATGAGCTGGCGTTCCACGAGGGCGATGGTGCGGGACACCAGCGCCTTCAAGCTCGTCTTGCCGATCTCCCGGGAGAGCCCCTCAAGAGCACCGGCGAGTTCCCGGGAGGGCGGACGATGTTCCCCGAGGCGCCGGCCCACGTCCCGCAGGAGCAGGGCGAAGCGCGAGGCGTCGTCCCCCACCGCCACGGCCGAGATCTCCACCTCGGTGCTGGAACCGAATTCTCCCAGCACGTGGGTGGTGAAGAGATTCACGGAGCCGTAGCGCCGGACCATGGACTGGAGAACCGTGAGGTCGGCCCCGGGACGGCCCAACCACCGGGACAGGTTCTCCCCCAGAGCCTCTTCGGGCGCCCGCAGCTCCACGAGGGTGAGGAAGCGCCGGTTGACCCGGAGCACCTCCCCATCGTCGGCGATGAACACCATGGCATCGGGAATCCGGTCGAAGAGATCCCCGAGGTCGATGCCGCCTTCGGCCGAAGGCGCGGCGGCGCCGCCCTGCCCCAGATGGACGAGAAGCAGCGGGTCCGCGTCTCCCGACATGAGGGCGGCCCGGAGTTCGAACGGCTCGGCATGTCCCACCAGCCGCACCACGAGGGGTGCCGACCGGCCCGTGTCCCGCGCACGGAACAGGTGGTTCCGGACCCGGACCCGATCCGACACGTGGAAGAACCGGTCGAAGGTGCGCGGGGCGCTGGGACCCGTCTCACCCGTGAACTGGAGCAATTCCTCGGCAGCCGGATTGGAGTCGACGATGCGGAGGTCGCTCGAATCCAGAACCACGATCCCTTCGGGCGAACGATGGAAGAGGAGTCGGTAGCGGGTCTCGATGTCCCGGAGGCGCCAGTGGTCTCGCTCCAGCGCCTGCTGGGCGCTCACCAGACGCTGCTGGAGATCGCTCACCACCAGGAGGCTGCGCCCCACCGCGATCAGGCCACCCGACGCGTCCACCCGGACCACCGAGTATTCGACGGGGACCTCGGAGCCGCTGGGCATGGTGTGGTTCACCTGCCGGAAACCCGAGACCCCGCTCTCCCGGGCGTCGGAAACCAACCGCTGGATCTTGGCCCGGGTGGCGTCGGTCACCGTGTCCGCCCAGGGCCTTCCGATCCACGAATCGGCCGATTCAGCAGCCAGTGCGACGCCGAAGGCGGCATCGTCGATGATGCCGTCCGCATTCACCCTCAGCGTCACATCTGCACTACCCGACAGCGGAATCATGGCACTCTGATTCGGAAGCCCGAGGTCCGCGCCTCGCAGACCCCTACGCTTGAAACTCGGGCTTGTACCTCTGGGGAACAAGCTCCTGCAACAGATCGAGGGCGGTTTCGGCGTCTCCGGCGACCCCGTCGGCCCCCAACGGCGAGACCCGGTCGGGGGCGGTGGCGGCGAGGGCCCCCCCGACCAGGACCACCAGCGACGGATTGGCGGCGCACGCCCGGGCCCGTCGAATCGTCGAACGGGCGGCCGAGAGGCTCCTCTCCGATCCCACCGATACGCCCAGCACCACCACACGGGAGTCCCGGAGTCCCGCTTCGACCCGACTCCAGAACGGCGCGACGGGAACCACCGCCCATCCGCGGAACCGCAGCACGGCATGAAAGAGCAGCGCCCCGAAGGTGTGGTCCTCGCCGGTCGGAGTGACCAGGAGGATTCTCGGCGCGTTCGGCCCCGCCGTCGGCGCCGGAGAACGGGAGAGGATCCGATGCAGGAGTTGCTGGAGCTTCCCGGTGGCCACCGTCACGTCGACGAAACTCCGGGCGTCCTCCTCCCACAACTCGCCCAGGCGTTGGGCGGCGGGGGTGAGGAGGCCCAGAAGTACGTCGTCGGCGCGGATGCCGGCGGCCACGAGCTGATCGATGACCGCCTGGATCGTGTCGGAATCGCCCCCGGCGAGGAGGTCGAGGAAGCGGTCGAGGAGGGCGTCGTCGTCCGACCGCCAGTCGATCCTTCCCTGGGACTCAGCCCGGAGCGCCCCAACCAGGGCTGCCGACAGTGTCGGGAGCACCGTGGGAGGGGACACGGCCCGCGTCCGGGGCAAGGGAGAGCAGCGCGCGGGATACGCGCGGGGAGCGGCGATGCTCTGAGGATCCATCCGTGCCTCGGTTCGCTCAGGCCAGGGCGGCGGGGCGGAGGCCCCATCGCGAGCCCCACTATGGGCCGGGGTACCCGACCCCCGCAAGGGACGACGGTCCACGGCGCTGGAGCCCCCTGGGTACGGAGTTCCCCCAACCCGGAAAGGGGTTCCGAAACGACGGGGGAATCCGACTCCCGGCGGGAGAGGCCCCGGGGCCCGCAACGGCGTGGTTCTGCGGCATTCCCCGATCCCCGCCAGCGAGTCGCTTCATGGTCCACGCCTTGCACCCCGGGCGGATCGGGCCCCTCCGCACACGGCGTGAGGATCGCCCGTCGCCTCGTGCACCGCCGACTCCCGTGCCGAATTCTCCGATCCGCCGGGCCATTCCGCTCCTCGCCGCCGTCGTTCTGGCCTGCGACGGCGCCACCGCTCCCGACCCGCTGGACGGCACCCTGGACGGGGCCGTCCGGGTGGAGGGTACGGCGCTGTCCGGAGTGGAGGTCCGCCTGGATCTGCCCGATCCGGACCCGGACCGGATCGGGATCACCGACGCCCGGGGCGAGTTCGCCTTCCACGGGTTGGAGGAAGGCACCTATCAGGTCACCCTGGGCGGGATCCCCGACCACGTGGAGGTGGACGGGCGGACATCCGGCGCGACCCTCGATCGAAGCCGTCCGGCGGCCCACCTGGCGTTCTCCGGACGCTTCAAGCGGGATGCGTCGGTGTCGGTTCGGGTCGTGGTGGGCGGGGAAGGCATCGCCGATCTGGACGTCACCCTCACGGGGCCGGAGAGCCGCAACACCGTTACGGGCCCCGACGGCCACGCCGCCTTCGACGGCCTGCTCCGGGGCATGTACGAGGTGGCGCTCTCGGGATTCGATCCCGACCGCCTCCTCTTCACCTCCACCACCGGGACCGTGGACACCTACGGCGCCGTGGAGGCGGACCTGCAGTTCGCCGGAACCGAGGTGCCCCGGGTCCCCGACGCCCCCGGGGACTTCACCGCCACCGCCGACGGCGCCTGGGCCGTGACCCTGGCCTGGACCGATGTCGCCGACAACGAAGACACCTTCGTCCTGGAACGGGCCACGGGCCCCGAGGGCCAGTGGACCGCTCTGGCCGAGACCGGGCCCGACGCCTCCGGCTGGACCGACGACACGGCGATCCCCGCCACCGAGTTCCGCTACCGGGTGCGGGCCTGCAACGAACACGGCTGCTCCGAGCCCTGGCGCGAAGCCGCCGCCACCACCCCCGACGTGGCTCCGGAAGCACCCTTCGATCTCGTGGGCGGCGCCACCGGGCCCTTCTCCGTGGTCCTCACCTGGTCCGATGCCTCCACCAACGAGTCCCGCTTCGAGGTTCAGCGACGCCTGGGGAGCGGAGGGGCCTGGAATCCCCGGGCCACAACCGATCCCGACGTCACCACCTGGACCGACTCCGAACTGGTGGGGGGCACCACCTACGGCTTCCGGCTCCGGGCGTGCAACGCCGTGGGGTGTTCGCCGTGGACCGACCCGGCCCAGGTGACCACGGTGGTGACGCCCCCCGGCGCCCCCACCGACCTCACGGCCACGGCCCTCTCCCACGACCGGGTGGAGCTCCACTGGACCGACGCCTCGGCCGCCGAAACCGAGTTCCGGGTCGAGCGCTCGGCCCAGGGAGGGCCGTGGAGCCAGGAGGCGGTATTGGCCGCGGGCGCCACCGCCTTCGTCGACGCCGCCGTCACCGGCGCCGCCACCTACGCCTATCGGGTGAGCGCCTGCAATTCGGCCGGGTGCTCCGGGTCGTCCAACGTGGCCACGGTCACCACCCCCGATCCGCCGCCGAACCTCGACGTGGAAGCCGTCTACATCGTCCAGCGGGTCCAGCGGGCCACGGGCGACGTGCCGCTGGTGGCGGGGATCGACGGCCTGCTGCGGGTGTTCCCCCGGGGAAGCCGGAGCGGGCTCACCGCCACCGCCGTTCGGGTGGAGCTCTTCCTCGGGGCCACCCCGGTCCAGAACACGGTGGTGCCGGCGCCCATGGGCACCATGCCCACGGCCATGGACGAGTCCAGCCTGGGCGAATCGTGGAACGTCGCCCTTCCCGGCGCCCTGGTGCAGCCCGGCCTGGCGATCCGGGTCACGGTGGACCCCGACGACGTGTTCGACGAGGGCGACGAGTCCGACAACGTCTGGCCCGGCGGGGGCGCGCCCCTGGCCCTGGACGTCCGGTCCACCCCGCCCTTCGAGGTGACCTTCGTCCCGGTGCGCCAGAGCGCCAACAACACGGTGGGATCGGTGTCGGCGGGCAGCATGGACAGCTTCCTCACCGACACCCGGCGCATGATGCCTTTCGCCGACGTGGACGCCCAGCTCCACGCCGAGTTCGTCACCGATCAGCCGGTGCTGTCGTCCGACGGCACGGGCTGGAGCACGGTCCTCAGTGAGGTCGCCGCCCTGCGTTCCGCCGAGGGAAGCGCCCGGGCCTACTACGGCGTGGTGCCCACCACCTACGGGTCGGGCGTGGCGGGAATCGGCTACGTGGGGTGGCCCATCGCCCTGGGGTGGGATCGGGGCGGGAAGGCCTCCGTGGCCGCCCACGAGTGGGGCCACAACTTCGGTCGACGCCACTCCCCCGGCTGCGGCGCCGGCAATCCCGACGGGGCGTATCCCCACGGGGGCGGGCGCATCGGAGCCTGGGGACTCGACGTCGCCACCTCGACCCTGAAGTCGCCCTCCTCCACCTACGACCTCATGACCTACTGCGGTCCGGAGTGGATCAGCGACTACGTGTACGAGAAGGTGCTGGAGTTCCGGGGACCGGCCCCGGACGTGGCCGCCGCGTCGGCGGGAGCCCCGGTGGACGGGCTGCTGGTGTGGGGTCGGGTGGAGGACGGCGAGGTGATCCTGGAGCCGGCCTTCCAGGTCCGGGCCCCGGCCCTGCTTCCCGACGCACCGGGCGCCGTGCGCCTGGAGGGCCGCAGCGGCTCCGGAACGGTCTTCGACTTCACCTTCGATCCGGTGGCGGTGGCCGACGCCCCCGGCGACGAGGGCCACTTCGCCTTCGTGGTGCCCCTGGCCCCGGCCGACGTGAGCCGACTCACCAGCCTGCGGGCGAGCCGCTCCGGACGCGAAGCCGTCCGCACCCGGGCGCCGGCCCGGGCCCCCGGCGCCCCGGCCCCCGAGACCCGGGTGGTGGCGGCGGGCGGAGGCGCCGTAGACGTCACCTGGGACGCCGCGACCCGCCCCATGGCCCTGATCCGGGATGCCTCCACGGGGCAGATCCTCTCCTTCGCCCGGGGCGGGAGCATCCGCCTGTCGCCCCCGGCGGACGACATCACCGTGACCCTCTCCGACGGGCTGGGATCGGCGGAGACGCGAAGCGCGCGCTGGCGGTAGCCCGGGCCCCGGTGGCGGACGGACCCGGGATTGCCCAACGTTGGGCGCTCCCGGGTCCCCTTCCGCTTCCATCGCAGGACGCGCTCCGCGTGACCGATGTCCGCACCACCATCGCCCGCCTGCTGTCCAACATGGCCAGCACGCGGGAGATCCAGCTCTACCTCCGTCGCTTCTCCCAGGTCGAGGCCGCCCGGTTCGCCGTGGTGAAAGTGGGCGGCGCCGTTCTCCGGGACGATCTGGACGCCCTGGTCTCGTCGCTGGCCTTCCTCCAACAGGTGGGCCTCACCCCCATCGTGGTCCACGGGGCCGGCCCCCAACTGGATGACGAAATGGACGCCGCGGGCCTGGAGAAGCAGGTGGTGGACGGCCTCCGGGTCACCACGCCCGAGGTGCTGGCCGTGGTGCGGCGGGTCTCCCAACGGGCCAACCTGGGACTCGTGGAGGCCCTCCAGTCGTCCGACGTTCGGGCGACCTCGATCCTGTCGGGGGTGTTCGAGGCCGAGGCGGTGGATCCCCAACGGTTGGGGCTGGTGGGTCGGGTCGTCCGGGTCGACGTGGCCGGGATCCGCACCGCCATCGATGCGGGGTCGATCCCGGTGATCGCCTCCCTGGGCGAAACCGCCGGGGGCCAGATCCTCAACGTCAACGCCGACTGGTCCGCCAACGAGCTGGTCAAGGAACTGCAGCCCTACAAGATCATCTTCCTCACCGGCACCGGAGGCCTGCTGGACGCCGACGGCCGCATCATCGAGTCCATCAGTCTCAGCACCCAGTACGCCGACCTGATGCGCCAGCCGTGGCTCCACTCCGGGATGCGGGTGAAGATGGAGCAGATCCACGACATGCTCATGGAACTGCCTCCCAGCAGTTCCCTCTCCATCACCCGACCCGACGAGATGGCGAAGGAGCTCTTCACCCACCGGGGGTCGGGCACCCTGGTACGGCGTGGAGAGAGGATCCGCACCGTGAGCTCGTGGGACGAGCTGGATCGGGACCGCCTGGCCGAGCTCATCTCGTCTGGGTTCGGGCGTCAGCTCGCCCCCGACTACTTCGACACGGTGACCCCCCTCCAGGTCTACGTGAGCGAGCACTACCGAGCCGCCATCGTCCTCCTGGAACACGGCGGGCACGTCTACATGGACAAGTTCGCCGTGGTGGAGGACGCCCAGGGGGAGGGACTCGGTCGAGCCATCTGGGACGTCATGCGGGCCGAACACCCCCGGCTGTTCTGGCGTTCCCGCCGCCGAAATCCCATCAACGAGTTCTACTTCGCCCACGCGGACGGCGCCGTGAAGCTCGACGATTGGACCGTGTTCTGGACCGGAATGACCGACTGGGAGTCCATTCGGACCGCCGTGGACGCCGCCCGCTCCCGCCCCGCCACCCTCCTCGCTTGAGCGCCCCGTCCCGCATGCGACGCTTCATCCTGCCCGTCTGCTCCGGAGTCCTCGTGGCCGCCGCCTGTTCCCTCCCGGGCCCCGGCACGGGCCCCTCGCTGCCCTCCGATCCCGGCGCCCGGGCCCAACGCCTGGAGGACCTCCACACCCGCGTGCGGGTCCCGGGCCTCGACGACCGGCGCTTCGCTCCGGAGGCGTGGTGGTCGACGGTGGAGCCCCACCTCGCCGGCGCCGTCAGCTCCGAGGAGATCGGCCGGAGCGCCGAGGGGCGGCCCCTGCGACTCCTCCGCTTCGGGTCGGGCCCCACCACGGTCCTGCTCTGGTCCCAGATGCACGGCGACGAAAGCACGGCCTCCATGGCTCTGGCCGACCTGATCCGGTGGGTCGACGAGAACCCCGAGGATCCGGTGGTGCGCACCATCTCCCGAGGCGCCACCGTCTACCTGATCCCGGTCCTGAACCCCGACGGAGCGGCGCGCTTCCAGCGTCGGAACGCCCAGGGAATCGACGTGAACCGGGACGCCCGCCGTCTCGTCACCCCCGAGGGGCGCACCTTGAAGGCCGCCGTGGACCGGCTCCGCCCCGACTTCGGCTTCAACCTCCACGACCAGGATCCGGCGACCCGGGTGGGGGATTCGGACCGGGGGGCGGCCATCGCTCTCCTGGCCCCGGCCTTCAACGAGGCCCGGGACGTGGACGACAAGCGGCGCCGGGCCATGCAGGTGGCCTCGCTGCTGGTGGAGGCCATGACGCCCCTGGTGGGCGATCACATCGCCAAGTACGACGACACCTTCAACCCCCGGGCCTTCGGCGACCTGGTGGGGGCGTGGGGCGCCAGCACGATCCTCATCGAATCGGGCGGGTGGGCCGACGACCCCCAGAAGCAGCACCTGCGGCGCACGAATTTCGTGGGCATCGTCACGGCGCTGGAGGCCATCGCCACCGGGCGGTACACAGACCGCGATCCCGGGGTGTACGAGGGACTGCCGTTCAACGGGCGGCGCCTGCCCGATCTCCTGGTCCAGGGAGGCACGGTGGCGGTCCCGGGACTCCCCGAGCTCCGGGCCGACCTCCTGGTGGACTACGCCCGACCGCTCCTCCGGGAGGGCGGGGTGTTCGCCGACATCGGAGACCTGGAGGGAGTGGAGGCCCAGGACACCCTGGACGCCTCCAACCTCTACGTGATTCCCTTCGGAGACGCCCTGGACGACCGGGGAGCCCTGGGAACGGGCCGCCCCGCCCGATTCCTCCTGGCCGAGGATTCGGCGGGAACCCGGGTGCGGCTGCGCTTCGACGGCGGCCCGCCTCGCGACTAACCGTCCAGGTGTCGGGCCGCTCGCGCCGCCACCTCCCGCCCGATGGCCAGCGAGGCCGTGGCCGCCGGACTCGGGGCGTTGAGCACGTGGACGGCACCGGGCCCGTCGACCCAGTGGAAGTCGTCCACCAGGCGTCCGTCGGGCCGCACGGCCTGAGCGCGCACCCCCGAGCCACCGGGCTCCAGATCGGCCGCTCCCAGGGCCGGGACCATGCGGCGCAGCAGGTCGACGAACCGTCCGGAGCCGAACGACCGCGCCAGTTCCTCGGCCACCATGGACCGGTGGCGCAGGACGAACCGCCACAGCCCGGGATAGGTCACCGCCTCCAGGAGATCGGCCGGGGCCACGTCGGTGCGGCGGTAGCCCTCCCGGGCGAAGGCCAGGACGGCGTTGGGCCCCGCGTCCACCGTGCCGTCGGTGCGTCGGGTGAGATGCACCCCCAGGAAGGGAAAGCCGGGTCGAGCCACGGGATAGACCAGGTGGCGCACCAGGTGGGCTCGGGCGGGCTTCAGCCGCATGTATTCGCCCCGAAAGGGGAGGATCCGCACCGCGGGACGGGCGCCGAAGAGGCGCGCCACCCGATCGGCGTGGAGGCCGGCGCAGGTCACCACCACCCGGGCGCGAACGGCGCCCGCCGTGGTCTCGACCCGCCACGCCCCGCCCTCCCGCACGGCCTCCACGACCCGGGCGCCGGATCGGACCTCGCCCCCCCGGGCCCGGATGTCGGCCACCAGGGCGTCGGCCACTCCGGCGAACGAGACGATCCCCTCTTCCGGGACCAGGAGCCCGGCTCGACAGACCACCTGGGGTTCCCGCTCCCGAACCTCGCCGGGGGTGAGGAGCCGCAGCCCCTCGAGCCCGTTGGCCCGACCCCGGTCGGCCAGCGCCTCCAGGCGCGGCACCTCGTCGGGCTCGGTGGCCACCACGAGCTTGCCGCAGACCTCGTGGGCGACGCCCCGGTCCCGGCAGAAGTCCACCATGCGCCGGATCCCGTCCCGGGCCAGGCGGGCCTTGGCCGACCCCGGGGCGTAGGCCAGGCCGGCGTGGAGCACACCGCTGTTGTGGGTGCTCTGGTGGCGCGCCGCGGCGGCCTCCTTCTCCAGCACCCCCACGGCGTCGGTGGCGCCCGAGGCCAGGAGGGCCCGAGCCGTGGCCAGGCCCACGAGCCCGGCCCCCACCACCACGACGTCCATCGTTACTCGAATCCCTCCCAGGCCGCGTCCATGTCCTCCTTGGAGAGCACCCGGAACGCCACCAGGGTTTCGGTGCGCTCCAGCCCCTCCACCTGTGTGATCCGCTCCGTCACCACGTCGGCGATGTCGTCCCATTCGGGAACGCGCACCGTGGCCACCAGGTCCCACTCCCCGGTGACGGAATACACCTCGGAGACCCCCTCGAAGCCCACGATGGCCCGGGCCGCGGCGGGCACGGTGTCGGGATGGCAGCGGATCATGACCAGTGCGACGAACATCTCACCTCCGGAGGCGCAGGGGGGGACCGATGGCCGCAACGTGGTGGCCCGGGACGCCTCTGAAAAGGCCACCCGAACAATTCCCACGCCCCTCTCGTAGGATCGGGTGAGCCTTCCGCTCCTCATCCCGGAGATCGCCCATGTACGACGAACTCGAGCGCGCCGCCGGCGCCCGCCCCCGATCCGGCCCGTCGATCCTCGGCTGGATCGCCGTGGGCCTGACCACCGTGACCCTCATGGGCGCCGCCGGGACCTACCTGGCGTACCGCTTCGTACGGCACCAGGTGGTCGAGGCGGTGGAGCAGTTCGAGTCGGTGGTGGCGGCCCGGGCCCCCGCCGCCGACCCCCTCGTGGCCGGAACGGTCTCTCGAACCCTGGGCGAGTTGGGGCTGATTCCGGACGACGAGGTGGGGTCGGTGGCATCGGCCGTGGGCCGGGCCCTCGCCGCGCCGCGACCGGCGCCCGACGCCCGGGCGCAGAACGCCGGCGACGGCGAGGCAGTGGAGGGGTCGTTCCGCCTCCAGACCGGCGAAGGCGAGTTCATCGCCGACCTCCGGGCCGACGACCAGGGCGGATCGTTCGTGGTCCGGGGGCCCGACGGGGAGGTCCTGGTGGACCTCTCGGGCGACGCCCGGGGGGGACGACTCCAACTGGGCATCGACGGCGAGGTGGCCCTCATCGAGGCCGGCGCCGACGCCGAGGCCCCGCCCCGCTGGGTGCCTGCCCCTGCGCTATTGGGCGCCCTCGAGGGGATCGTGGGCGGGAGGGCCGGAGACGCCACGTTCGGCGCCCTGGCGGGCCGGTCCCCCCGTGACCCCGAAGCCCTGGTGGCCGAATGGCGCGCCGAACTCGAACGCGACGGATGGGAGGTCCGGGCCGAGCACCGGCTGAGCGGCGACGTGGACGGCCCCAGCGCCTCGGCCGTGGCACGCCATCCCGGCTCCCACCGGGTGGTGGTCCTGGCCGCGGCCCGGGAGGCGGGCGACACCCACGTGGTGCTGGCCTGGGGCGAGGGGATCGACGGCGGGCCGTAGAGGTCGCCGCGCGGGTCCGCCCTCTACCCCTCCCTTCGCACCGCCCGGACGCCGATGATGACGTCGAAGTCCCGGTCCCGGTGCTCCAGTTCTTCCCGGGTGAGTTCTTCCGACGCCAGGCCGTGGAGGGCGCAGGTGGCGGAGAGGACGTTGCCCCACCCCTCGACTTCGACCTCGCCGTCGAAGTTCCGGGCGAAGAGCTGGCGGGCCGCCTCCTGGGTCAGATGCCAGTACTCGGCCCACCCGTCGGTGTCCAGGTGGCGGCCCACCTTGCTGGTGCCGTGGGTGGTCAGGAGGAGCACGCCGCCGGGCTTCAGCATGGCGTGGAGACGCCGCACCGCCCCCTCGATGTCGTAGATCATCTGGATCGTCTGGGTGCAGACGATGCAGTCGAATCGGCCTTCCGGAAGGGGCGCGTCGCCCGTCAGATCCCCTACGATGGTGGCCCCGGGCGCTTCGACGTAGCTGAAGACATCCTTCACCTCGACGCCGTCCCCTCCGAACTTGTCCAGGTAGAAGGTGTCGCCGAACTCCATGGTCACGCCCCGGATGTCGGCCCTCCGGGCGTCCAGGAATCGCTCGATGTACCAGCGCTCGATGGGAAACCCCCGATCGAGTGCGAACACCGGGCTGATGGGGGTCAGGCGCCGGAAACTGCCGAAGCGCACGGTCCCCCGGGGGGGCCACTGGAGGCGCAGGGCACGCTGCAGCTTCACGACCCCGTCCCGAACCCATGGAGGAAGGTGATGCTTGGCCAGGTCGATCGCCCGATCCCGAAGGGAGCGGCGCGACGGAGTCGAGTCTGCCGAGGCCATCGCGCGGGTCTCCGAGCACGGGTGGGCGGCGGGTGGGCCCTTTCCCGCGGCCCGGGAGAGGGATCGTGGTCGAAGGTAGGGCGGGCGCCCCATCCGGGGAACCGGCCCCCCGTCGGGTCGCCGCCGTGGTGAGCGCCCCCTGGTCGGACCGCCGGGTCCTCGTCCTGGGAGCCACCGGGTTCATCGGTCGCTGGGTGGCCCGGGCCCTCACGGCTCGCGGCGCGGACCTGGACCTCGGGGTTCGGGACCCGGCGATTGCTCGCCCCCTCATGGCGGCCTACTCTGTTCAGGGTCGCCTGCATCCGGTCGATCTTGGAGATGCGGCGGCGGTTCGGGGCCTCGTGACCCGCACGCGCCCAGCCGTGGTCTTCAATCTGGCCGGGTACGGAGTCGACCCGCGGGAGCGGGACGAAGGCACGGCCTACGCCCTCAATCGTGACCTCGTGAGCCACCTCTGCGACGCCCTCATCGGGGCTGCCGACGAGTCCTGCCTCGTCCACGCCGGATCCGCCCTGGAATACGGCCACGCTCGGGGCGACCTGAGCGAGGACACGGCCCCGGCGCCCGACACCCTCTACGGCATGTCCAAACTGGCCGGAACCCGGGAATTGACCCGACGCCGCGCCGCCGACGGCCTGGTGGGCCTCACGGCCCGGCTCTTCATGGTCTACGGCGCGGGAGAGCGCCCGGGGCGCCTCCTTCCGACCGTGCTCCGGGCTCGACACCACGACGAACGGATCGCCCTCACCGAGGGGCTCCAACGCCGGGATTTCACCTGGGTCGGCGACGTGGCCGAAGGGCTCGTTCGCCTGGCGGACGCGGCCCGGGAGGCGCCCCCGGTGGTGAATCTCGCCACGGGGCGACTGCACTCGGTGCGGCACTTCGTGGAAACGGCCGCGTCGGTGGCGGGCCTGGCTCCGGGGCGCCTCGGCTTCGGCGACCTCCCGGGCCGGGCCGAGGAGATGGCCCACGACCCCGTGAACGTCCAGCGGCTCCGGACCGCCACGGGCGGATGGGTCCCCTCCACCGATCCCGCCGCGGGCATCCGGGCCACCCTGGAGTTCCACGAGTCCGCCCCCGACGTCGGAGTCTCCCCATGACCCACGCCGTTCCCGACATCTCCCTCTCGGTCCCCGCCTACAACGAGGAGGAGGTGATCCGCAGCACCGCCACCCGCCTGGTGGACGCCTTCCGGGCCCGGGACATCGCCGTGGAACTGGTCCTGGTGGACAACGGATCCAGCGACGGTACCGGTGCCCTCATCGACGACATGATCGGCGAAGGTCTCCCCATCCGGAAGGTCCGCATCGACGACAACATCGGCTACGGCTACGGGGTGCTCCGGGGGTTGGACGCCTGCACGGGCCGGTACGTGGGGTTCATCTGCGCCGACGGCCAGGTGGAGCCCGCCGACGTCGTCCGCGTCTACGAGATGTGCGCCGCCTCGAAGGAACCCCGCCTCACCAAGGTGCGTCGGCGGTTCCGCATGGACGGGTGGAACCGGAAGCTGGTGTCCGTGGCCTACAACGTCCTGACCGCGGGGCTCTTCGGCGGCCTGGGGTCCATCGACATCAACGGCAACCCCAAGGTGTTCCCCCGGGAATTCCTGGCCCCCATGGACCTGCGCTCCACCGACTGGTTCCTGGACGCCGAGGTCATGATCAAGGCCAAGCGTCTGAAGCTGGAGGTGCTGGAGTTCAACGTCCTGGCCCAGGCGCGGGGCGGCGGCACGTCCAACGTGCGGGCCTCCACCTGCTGGGAGTTCCTGGGCAACCTGGCCCGCTACCGTCTGGGCGGGGATCGGGAGCCGCCGCCGGCCGCCCCCCTCCCCCGCTCCGACGTCTCCACCACCCGGCACCCCGACGGAGGCGAGTCGTGAGCCACCATCTGCGGTCCACCTGTCGAGGGTGCGGGAACGACACCCTGCACCGATTCCTCGAACTCGGACCCACCCCCCTGGCCAACGCCTTCCTGGCCTCGGAGGCGGAGTTCGCCGACGAGGCCTCCTACCCTCTGGACGTCTACCTCTGCGAGCGCTGCACCCTGGTGCAGCTCCTGGACGTGGTGGACCCGGAGATCCTGTTCCGGGACTACATCTACGTCACGGGCACCTCGTCGACCATCGCGGCCCACAATCGGGAGTACGCCCGCACCGTGGTGGACCTCCTGGACCTGGCCGGCGACGACCTCGTGGTGGAGGTGGCCAGCAACGACGGCAGTCTCCTCTCCTGCTTCCGGGAACACGGGGTCCGGACCCTGGGGGTGGAGCCCGCCACCAACATCGCGGCCATGGCCACCGCCGCCGGCATCGAGACGGTGAACCGGTTCTTCGGCGAGGAGGTGGGGCGGGAGCTTCGGCAGGAGCGGGGACCGGCCCGGGCGGTCATCGGCAACAACGTCCTGGCCCACGTGGACGACACCCTGGGATTCCTGAAGGGCTACCGGGCCCTCCTGGCCGACGACGGTCTGGCGATCCTGGAGGTGCCGTACCTGGGTGAGTTCCTGGACGGACTGGAATACGACACGGTCTACCACGAGCACCTCTGCTACTTCTCCATCCGGGCCCTCCTCCACCTCTGCGAGGCCGCGGGACTCCGCATGGTCCGGGTGGACTTCGTGCCGGTGCACGGGGGCAGCATCCGCATGTACGCCGCGCCCGCCGTGGCCGGCCGCGAGCACGCCCCCGAGGTCCTGGCTCTGGCCGACGAGGAAGGGGCCCGGGGATTCGGCGACCCGGCGCGCTACGACCGGTTCGCCCGGGACGTGGAGGCCCAGCGCACGGCCCTGGTGGAGCTCCTCACCCGCCTGAAGCGCGAGGGGCATTCCGTGGCGGCCTACGGAGCCCCGGCCAAGGGCAACACCCAGCTCAACTACTGCGGCATCGACACCGAACTCGTGCCCTGGACGGTGGACCGGAATCCCCTGAAGGTGGGCACGTTCACTCCGGGGTCCCACATTCCCGTGCTTCCGGTGGACACCCTGGTGGAGCGCCAGCCCGACGTGGTGCTGATCCTGGCCTGGAACTTCGCCGAGGAGATCATGGAGCAGCAGCACGTCTACCGCTCCCGGGGCGGGCGCTTCCTTCTTCCCCTGCCCCACCCTCGACTGGTGTGACGCCATGCACGTCGTGATCCTGGCGGGAGGTTTCGGGACCCGCCTCTCGGAAGAGACGGACCGCCGGCCCAAGCCCATGGTGGAGATCGGGGGCCACCCCATGCTGTGGCACATCATGGGCATCTACGCCCACCACGGGTTCAAGGACTTCCTGGTGGCCTGCGGCTACAAGGGCGGCATGATCAAGCAGTACTTCCGCACCCGCTTCTACCACGACAGCGACTATTTCGTGGACCTCCGGGACGGCAGCCTGGAGGTGGTGAACCCCAGCCCCGTGGACTGGCGCATCGGCGTCATGGACACCGGGCTCGAGACCCAGACCGGAGGGCGGCTGCGACGGCTCTCCCGGTGGCTCTCCGAAGGCACGTTCATGGTGACCTACGGCGACGGGCTCGCCGACATCGACATCCGGGCCCTGCTGGACTTCCACCGGAGCCACGGAGGCCTCGCCACCGTCACGGCGGTGCGGCCCCCGGCGCGGTTCGGAGGGCTGAGCCTCGACGGCGACCGGGTGGACCGCTTCATCGAGAAACCCCAGACCGACGCCGGCTGGATCAACGGCGGGTTCTTCGTCTTCGAGCCCCCGGTCCTGGACTACCTCACCGACGACACCACGGTCCTGGAGCGGGATCCCCTGGAGCGTCTGGCCGAGGAGGGGCAGCTCCACGCCTTCCGCCACGAGGGGTTCTGGCAGCCCATGGACACCCTCCGGGAGAAGCGGTTGCTGGAGGACCAGTGGACCTCGGGCCGGGCCCCGTGGAAGGTCTGGGCGTGACCCCCCTCGAGGCCTTCTATGGGGGCCGCCGGGTGCTGGTGACGGGCCACACCGGATTCAAGGGCGGCTGGTTGAGCACCTGGCTCGCCCGCATGGGCGCCGAGGTCACGGGCTTCGCACTGCCTCCCGAAGACGGCCCGTCGTACTTCCGCGACGCCCGGGTGGACGCCGACGTGGACTCCCATCTGGGCGACCTCCGGGACCGGGACGCCGTGGACGCCGTGGTGGCGGCCGCGCGACCCGAGGTGGTGTTCCATCTCGCGGCCCGCTCCCTGGTGCGACCCTCGTACCGGGATCCGGTGGACACCTGGTCCACGAACATCCTGGGCACGGCCCACCTCCTGGAGGCCCTGCGACGGGCCCCCGACCTGCGGGCCGTGGTGGCGGTGACCAGCGACAAGTGCTACGAGAACCGGGAATGGGCCTACGCCTACCGGGAGAACGACCCGCTGGGAGGCCACGACCCGTACAGCGCCAGCAAAGGGGCTCAGGAGATCCTGGTGGCCTCGTGGCGCCGCTCGTTCTTCGAGGCGCCGGAGAGGCCCGCGGTGGGCGTCGCCACGGCCCGGGCGGGAAACGTCATCGGCGGGGGCGACTGGGCCGAAGACCGGCTCATTCCCGACGTGGTGCGGGCGCTGTCGGCCGGGGAGCCCGTGCCCGTCCGGAGTCCCGAGGCGGTGCGGCCGTGGCAGCACGTCCTGGAGCCCCTCTCGGCCTACCTGTGGCTCGGTCTGCGCCTCCACGACGCGCCCCGGGCGTTCGCCGGCCCCTGGAATTTCGGGCCCGACACCGGCGGCACCGCCACGGTGCGCCGGGTGGTGGATCGGGCGGTGGAGGCGTGGGGCCAGGGCCGTTGGGACGACGTCTCGGCCGGCGAAGCGGCGGCGCCCCACGAAGCGAAGCTCCTGCGGTTGGATTGCACCCGGGCCGCCACTCTCCTGGGCTGGCGACCGGCCCTGGACCTCGAGGGCGCCGTGGACGCCACCATGGCGTGGTACCGGGCCCGCGCCGGCGCCGAGGGCACCTTCGACGCCCGGGGGTTCACCCACGGGCAGTTGGACGCCTACCAGGCCGCCGCGGCCGGGGCCGGCCTAGGGTGGGCTTCCTCCTGACGCCGGCGTGGGGGCCGGCAGCAGCCGGGTCCGATCCGTCACCGGGCCCTGCACCACCTCGAATCCGCCGCCGGTGACGGTGGGCCCGTCCACCACCCAGACCGGCCGGTCGGGGTATGCCTCCAGGACCGCCGCTCTCACCTCGGCGCTCCGGTCCCAGGCGTAGATGGGCCCGGCCCCCCGGAGGTCCAGGGGGTTGTAGATGGCCGCCGACGCGTAGTCCGGGTGGCGGTCGCCCCGCACCAGGACCAGGGCATCGCCGAACCCCCGTTCCTCGGCCAGCACCCGGACGTCGGGGCGCATGTTGCGGTAGTGGTGGTACTTGTCCACGGCGCGCCACGGCACGAACACGAGCACGGCCCCGGCCACCAGCACCGCCGCCGCCGTCCAGCTCCGGGGTCCCCCCATCTCGTCCCCCGCCACCTCCTGGAGCCCCCGGGCCGCCAGCGCCAGGCAGGGCAGGAGAATCAGGTACCAGTACCGGGCGCCGAAGTCCGGGCCCCCGCTGAACCAGTAGAAGGCGTGGGCGCCCACCACGAGCGCCACGGGCCACAGCATCATCCAGTCGCCCCGGCGCATCCGGCCGCCGAAGAGGAGCAGGGCCAGGATCAGGATCGATCCCACGGACCACCCCAGCAGCTCCACGTTCACCTGGTAGAGATTGAGGTTTCCGTTCACCAGCACGTCGATGGCGCCATGGCCCGGGAAGGGATCCAGCCCGGGCCAGCCCAGCCCCTTCTCCGGTCCGAAACCCATGGCGTTGGTCCCCACCCCGTACACCCGATCGGTGTAGTCCATGATGGGGAAATGGGTCGCCCGCCCGGTGAAGTGCCGGTTGTAGGGGAACACCACGGCCGTCCCCACGAAGCTCCCCACGGCCAGCACCCCCGTCCGGACCACCCGACGGCCCAGGGGCACCCCTCCCGACATCAACACCCAGGGGCCCAGAGTGCCCGCCACGATGAGTCCCTCCAGGGGCCGGATCAGGGCCACCACGCCGATGGCCAGTCCGCCCGGCACCAGCCAGGCCTCGTGCCCTCCCCGCACGACCGTGCCCGCGGCCCACGCCGCGGTGAGGGCCGCGGCGAAGGTGAGGGTGTGGGTCATGTAGTTCATGCACATGAACAGGAACCATGGGGAGGTGGCCAGGAGCACCGTGGCCGTGCGGGCCACCCGCCGGTCGCCGTAGACGGCCTCCACGACCCGGGGGGTGAGGAGGACGCAGAGCCCTCCCAGGACCGGGTTCACGAGCCAGGGCGCGCCCAGGGCCACCCCCACCGCCAGCGCCGCGGGCCATCCTGGCGGCACGGGGCTGAACCACCGGTCCGGATCCACGGTCATGAGATCGAGGTCGAAGCCCGCCAGGACCGGAGGCAGGGGAAGCTCCAGGAGGCCCTGGGCGAAGTACCGGGCATGGAGCAGGTAGACCACCTCGTCGGGAACGTGCACGTGACGCTGGTAGGCGAACCACGCCAGGACGGCCGAGACCCCCACGGTCCAGGCGGCCAGCAGCCACGGAAGTCGGTCCCGGGGCCCCTCGTCGGACGGAGTCCAGGGCGCTCCCGGGGAGCGCGCCGCCGCCATCAACACCGTGGCCGCCTGGAGGGCCTGGATCCCGGTGGCCAGGACGAGCTCGGTGCCGTAGGCCGCGAGCTCCCGCGACAGGGTCGCCGAGGTGATGCCGAACGCCCCGAGAACCGCCAGGGACCCCAGGGCCCCCAGGCGGGCCCGGGCCACCCGGAGGGCACCCGCCACCACGCCTCGGGCCCGCCCGGCCAGGAGGAGCCCCTGGAGGACCAACACGGCCACCGCCAAGCTCCGCACGCCCGCCACCAGCTCCGCCCCCTGCCAGAGATGCTGGTAGCGCACCATGGGCCCGGCGTCCACGAGGCTCAGTGCGGCCCCCTGCCCCAGGAGCGCCAGGGCCATCCACCCCCCGGCGTCCCGCCAGCCCGGGCGGCGCGTCACCGCCAGGGCCAACGCCGCCGCCGCGGCTCCCAGGGGGAGGGCCACGTCCCCGGTGAGGAACCCCTCGGGGTCCCGGAAGACGGGGAGAGACAGCCCCGCGGTCAAGGCGAGGAGCGCCCCCACGAGGGGGGGCACCGAGGCCCCGGTGAGTCTCCGGGATCCGGCGGTGGCGGTCGATGCCATGGACGAAGGGCGAGAGGTGGAGGGAGGAGGGTCCAATCGGGCCGGCCGCGGCAGGGAGAGCAAGACCCGGGCCTCGGGGCGTCGGCGGCCCCCCGCACCTTGCTCCCCGGACCGCGGAGGGTCAACATGCCCCGGCCGGAGCCGACGTTCGACCAAGGCCCGGTGGCCGTCCGCCTCCCCGGGAGTGTGGCGTCGCCGCCACGATCGTTGCGTCCGCTCCCTGCTTCGACGCCCGGAATCGGGCGCCTGGACCGGGTCCGCTTCTTGCTCGCCTGCACCCCGTTCCCTGGACCGTTCCTCCGTGCCCGGCACCGGGCGAGGTGAGACCATGACCCGAGGTCGACCCACCGATCCCCGCGGCGTGGCGTGGCGGCTCTTCCTGACCCTGCAGGTCGTCTACTGCACCCACTTCGCCACCGACTTCGTCCGGGAGCACTTCCTCGTCCTCAGCCTCGTGGACGACGGGACGGTCCAGCTCGACCCCTACTACGGCATCCACCCCGACATTTTCCTGGCGGCCGACGGTCACGCCTACCACAACGCCAATCCCGGCGTGTCGTACCTGGCCGCCGTGCCCTACGCCGTCCTCCGACCCGCCGTGGACGCCGTGGTGAATCGGGTCCTGGCGGGGAGGGCGGGCGAGGACGAGGTCGCCTACGACGACCCCCGGGAGTCTCGCCGGGAGTTCTTCCGCATGGCCCGGGAGAACGGCTGGGACATCCGCTTCGGCCTGGTGGGTCTCATCACCGTGGTGTTCTTCATGGCGCCCCTCACGGCGTGGAGCGCCACGGTGCTGTACCGCACCCTCCTCCGGGCCGGCCTGCCCCCGGGCCAGACCCTGGCGGCGAGCCTCCTCTACGGCCTGGGCACCCCGGTCTTCTTCCGCACCGGCTACCTGAACCAGAACCTCGCCGTGGCGGTCTTCACGCTGGTGGCCTTCTGCCTGCTGTGGGACCCGGGAGACCGGAGCCCCCACCCCCCGCGAGCGCGTCTGCTCCTGGCGGGCCTCCTGGGCGGGCTCGGCGTGTTCTGCGACTACAGCGGCGTGATTCCCCTGGGACTCCTGGGGCTCTACGCCCTCTGGCGCCGCTGGGACGACGGAGGGCCCGCCGATCTGGTGAGGAGCGGCGCGTGGTACACCGCCGGGGCCGTCCCCCCGATCCTGGCTCTCTGGGCCTACCAGTGGACCGCCTTCGGACACTTCCTCTATCCGGCCCAGCACCACATGCCCGCCGAGACCCGGTGGAGCGACCTGGGCTACCAGGGGTTCTCGGCGCCGTCGTGGGAACTGGCGTCCCTCAACCTCTTCGACCCACGATTCGGGCTCTTCATCACGGCCCCGCTCCTCCTCCTGGGCTTCGCCGCGCTGGTCTGGCGGCGATCCGACCCCCTCCTGCCCCGACGGGAGCGCTGGTTCGCCCTGGGGTTCTTCGTCTGCCTCACCGTTTTCTTCGCCTCGGTGCAGTACACGCGCCTCCAGTACAACACCGGCGTGCGCTACATGCTGCCCGCGGTCCCCTTCCTCTTCCTCCTCACCCTCGTGGTGCTCCGGGGACTCCCCCGCGGCCTCGCCTGGCTCCTGGGCCTGGGCTCCATCGGCTTCGGATGGGTGCAGGCCATGGCCCGGGTCCAGGAACAGGAACCCTCCATCGTGGCCGCCTCAGTCCGGGTCCTCTTCGGTGGACTGCAGCTTCCCGCCCTGGAGACGCTGGAACGCATGGGAGGCGCCTACCTTCCCGGGGGGTCGGCGGGCATCGCGGCCCTCCCCGCCCTCCTGATCATGGCCGTCCTGGTGGGGTTCATCTGGACCGTGCGACGGCCGTGGGTGCCCCTGGCCGACGACGACCCCGGGGCGTCCTAGCCCGAGAGCACCCGGCGGATCGCGCGCAGGCCGCGCCGGAGGGCGAGGTAGCGGTGGAATCCCCCGCGCCCCCACGCCTCCAGGCGTCCCGGGGCTCGGAAGTAGTACATGTCCAGCCTGGGAATGCGGTGGGGATCCTCCGTCGAGCCCAGGACCCGGAGCTCGGTGGTGACCGCCCGATCGAACACCCGGGCCGCCGCGGCCGCCGTGGCGTCGTCCACGGCGCCGAAGGGATACGCGAAGGCCCGGGGGCGGTGCCCGGTCCGGGCCCGGAGGGCGTGGGCCGACCCCTCCAGTTCGTCGGTCAGGGCCGCGGGATCCAGCCCCGGAAGGTGGGGGTGGGTGCGGGTGTGGGCGCCGAGTTCGATGCCGGCCTCGGCGGCCCGTCCCAACGCCTCCCAGTCCATGAGGGGAAGCACCGGAATGCCCGGCGTGCGCACGCCGCCCCACGCGTTGTCCCTCCCCACGTGGTCGGTGACCACGAAGAGCGTGGCGGGCAGTCCCGCCTCGGTCAGGGCCGGCAGCGCCACCTCCGCGAAGTTCTCGAAGGCGTCGTCGAAGGTGAGGGCCAGGGCGTCGTCGCCGGCGGGATCGGCCACCAGGTCCCGGAGCGGGACCACCGGGGGGCCGGCCTCCCCCAGCCATTCCACGTGCCGCCGGAACGCCTCGGGCGCCACCGAGACGGGAGACCCCGAGGGGTCGAGGGAATGGTAGGTCAGGACCGCCCGCATGGCTCGTGGGTCAGGCCCGGGCCAACCGGGCTCGTTCGTGCTCCAGGACGTCGGCGATGGTGGTCTCCAGGGGCGTCCGGGGCCGGAAGCCCACGGTGGCCTCGAGCTTGTCCGCCGAGGGCACCCGGCGCAGCATGTCCTCGAAGCCCTCGGCGTAGGCCTCGTCGTAGGGGATCGTCACGATCTCCGACGAACTCCCCGCCGCCGCCTTGACCCGCTCCGCCAGCCGGCGGATGGTCACCTCTTCGTCGGTCCCGATGTTGAACACCTGCCCCACGGCCTCGGGCGTCTGGATCAGCCGGATCAAGGCCTCCACCGTGTCCTGGACGTGGCCGAAGCATCGGCTCTGCTCTCCCGAGCCGAAGACCGTGATGGGATCACCGGCCAGCGCCTGGCGGGCGAAGGTGGGAAGCACCATGCCGTACCGCCCCGTCTGGCCCGGGCCCACCGTGTTGAAGAACCGGCAGATCACCACCGGCACACCCTTCTCCCGGTAGTAGGCGAGGCCCAGCCACTCGTCCAGGGCCTTGGAACAGGCGTAGGCCCACCGACTGTGGCTGGTGGGTCCCATGGTGAGGTCGTCGGTCTCCCGGAACGGCACCGCCTTGCTCTTGCCGTAGACTTCCGACGTGGAGGCGATGACGACCAGCTTCTGTTTCTTGGCCGCCGCGCCCAGCACCACCTCGGTGCCCCGGACGTTGGTCTCGATGGTGTGGACGGGCTTCTCGACGATGAGGCGAACCCCCACGGCGGCGGCCAGGTGCACCGTGGTGTCGCACCGGTCCACGAGTTCGGTCACCAGCGGCACGTCGGTGACGCATCCGATGCGGTAGTCGAACCCCTCCCGCCCCTGGAGCGCCTCCAGGTTCTGCATGGATCCCGTGGACAGATCGTCCAGGACCAGGACGTCGTGACCCTGGTCCAGGAGGGCCTTCGACAGATGGGATCCGATGAATCCGGCGCCGCCGGTGATGAACACCTTCATGGGTGTGTCTCCCTGTGGGCCGCGGCGAGGCGGGCAACGTCGGTTCGTCCCCGGTCCTCGGCGGCCCTCTCCACGATTTCGAGGTAGCGCGGAATCACCGCGCGTTCGGTCCACCGTTCCCGAAACGCCCGGTATCCGTTCCGGGCCAGACGGTCCCGATGGGTCGGATCGCTCTGGATCCGCTCCATGGCCGCCAACAACTCCTCGTCGGTCTCGAACAGCTCGCCGGCCTCGGCGGCCTCCACGATCTCGGGAAAGGGACCGAGGCGGCGGGCGATGACGGGCGTGCCCCGGCTGAACGCCTCGATGAGGATGATCCCGAAGGTCTCGAAACACACCGAGGGGACGATCAGGGCCCGGGCATGGCGGTAGTATCGACGCAACACCTCGAACGGTACACGTCCGACGAATTCGACCCGGGGAGAGTCTCCCGCCAACGCCCGCAGGGCGGCCCCGTGTTCGCCGTCTCCCGCCACCACGAGATCGGCGTCGGGGAACCGCTCGAAGAGAGGGATCACGTCGTCCAGTCCCTTGATCTTCTCCAGACGTCCCACGAAGAGGAAATACGGGCGTTCCCGGGGCGGGCCCTCGTCGGGCTCGGTGAACGGGTCTTCGTCTTCGGGAGGGTCGGGCAGGAAGTAGGGGAGCACCTCCATGGGGTGTTCGAACCCGAACTCGTGGTGCTTGTCCCGGCTGAACCGGCTCATGGCGATGAACCGGTCCACGTGGCGGAGGCGTCGGCCCATGAATCCGGTGGCGCGGTAGAGCTGGGGCGGTCGCCGGTGGGCCAGGGCGCAACGCACGCATTCCCGCCCCGTGCAACGCTCCCGCCCGTGCCGCCACAGGACATGCATGGGGCACACCAGCCAGTGGTCGTGCGCCATGTACAGCCGGACCGCGTCGCCCCCGTACGACAGGATTCCGGGCCCGCCCACCAGGGTGACGTTGTGGAAGTTCACCACATCGAAGTCGCCCTCGGCCAGGAGCTTCCGGATCCGGCCTCCGTTGACCACGGGCCGACCCGTCTGCTGGGTGAGAAGGGTCGAGAGGGGGGCCATCCCCGTGCGGAGTCGCACCACCTCCAGGCCGTCGGGCTCGGGAGTGGGCGCGGGGTCCTTTCCCGACGAGAGGAGGGTGTAGGCGTCCACGTCGTGGATCACCGTGACGTGGTGCCCCCGGCGCACCAGCCCCCGGGCGAGGCGCTGGATACCGATCCCGTCGCCGCCGAAGTTGTGCGGCGGATAGAACGTGGTGACGAAGGCGAAACGCAACGGTCTCACGGCGCACCTCGGTCGACCCGGACCCGGGGGGGCGAAGAACGGGAGAAGGGCATGGCTCAGACCGTCAGCGCGGGAGAGGGACGCCAGCGCACGCCCCCCAGGAGGGTGAGGGCACCGGCGAACACGGCGGCCCCGGCCAACGTGGGGAGTACGACTCCACCCAGGGGCAGCCAGAGGAGTGCCGCGGCCATGGCCGCCGATGCCACCGTCGCTTTCATGAGGCGGCCCGGGGTCACGAAACGCAAGCCGTCCCGGGACGCCCGCCGGAGCATCCACAGGCAGATCAGGACCTCCGTGGCCACCGTGGCCGCTCCGGCGCCCAGGATCCCGTAGCGGGGAATCAGGACCAGGTTCAGGACGAAGTTCACCACCACCGCCGCCGCCATGATGCTGGTGAGCACCCCGCCCCGGGCCCGCGCCACCAGACCGTACCAGGCGAGATTCCGGATCACCATGACGGGGATGGACACGGCCAGGAGCTGGAGAATCGCCACCGAGGGCTCGTACCCCTCTCCGAATCCCAGCCCGATGATCCCCTCGGCCAGGAGGAACGCGCCCACGGCCACGGGAAGGGCGACGGCCCAGGCCTGGGCGATGCCGGTGCGATACAGCGCCTCGTCGCCGTCGGCCCCCCTCCCCGCCCGGGAGAGGGCCGGAAGCAGACTCATGCCCCACGCCATGCCCAGGTTGGCCATGAAGCTCACCAGGGCGTAGGCCGCGGCGTACCACCCCACGTCGGCCCGATCCCGGAGGACTCGCAGGAATACCACGTCGGAGTTGTAGATCAGCAGTCCCAGGAGCACCTGCACCAGGAGCGGGAATCCCCGCCGGAACACGGGGAGCGCCCGCTCGGGGTCCCAGCGCACGCGGAAGCGATATCCCCGGCGGATCAGGACCCCCAGGAGCAGCGTCGACACCACCACTTCCCCCGCGAACTGGACCACCGGGACCACCCACAGATCCTCCATGCTCGACACGAAGGCCACGGTGGCCGCCAGCACGCCGAGTTCGGCCACGATGCGGGCCAGGCCCACGGGCCGGGCGTCTTCAAGGCCCATGTGGATCCACCGGGTGCTTCCGGCCACGGGGAGGAGCGTCAGGGTGAAGAGGGCCAGGACCGGCCCCTCCGGCGCCGGCAGGAAGAGCAGGCTCGCCAGGGCGGCCACCACCATGACGAGGGTGGCCAGGAGGAGGCGAAGGCTGAGGACCGCCGAGCCCAGCGCCTCCACGGCCTCGGGGTCGTCGGACACCTCCTTGGTGCCGGCGGTCTCGATGCCGAAATCGGCCACCTTGGCCAGATAGAGGTTCACCCCCATGGCCAGGGCCAGCACGCCGTACCCGTCGGGAGTGACGATGCGGGCGAGGTAGATCGTGACCCCGAAGGCGATGAGGCGGGCCACGGCCTCGCCGGCGCCCAGGGCCAGGAAGTTGCGGGCGACTCGGCGCCCGGTCATGGGCGGCCCGTCACCGTCAGCCAGCCGCGGCCCCGCTCGGGAAGGCTCACCACCTCCACCCCGCCGAATCCGGCCTCCCGCATGAGAGCCTCCAGATCGTCGCCGCCGTAGAGGGTGTAGTTCAGGGCCCGGGCGGCCTGCTCCAGTTCCTCGCGCTGCGGGGACTCCCGGCTGGCATCCACGGTCACCACCACGCGGCCGTGGGGCGCCAGCACGCGGAGGAGTTCTCGGAAGGCGTCCACGGGACGGGGCCAGAAGAGCACGGTCTCGATGGCGATGGCCCGGTCGAACACGCCGTCGTCGAAGGGGAGAGCCGCCACGTCGGCCTCCCGCACCTCCACCTGCCCCGCCCGGATCGCCCGGGCATTGCGGCGTCGCGCCTGGCGCACCATGCGCGGCGCGTAGTCCACGGCCGAGACGGCCCCCCGGGGCACCCGCTCGGCGATGCGCCGGGTGGACAACCCGCCCCCGCACCCCACGTCCAGCACCCGGTGCCCCGGCTCCAGGTCGGCGAGGTCCAGGCACCACGCCGTGAGGGCCCGGTGTTCCAGGGCCATTAGGTGACCCAGCAGTCCGCCGATCCACCCCGAGGGTTCCCGGATCTGGCGGGCGAGGGTCGTGCGGAGGCGACTCCGGATCGACACGGCGGTCAGGCCCGCTCCGGAGTCCCCTCGAGGACCCCCAGGAGGAATGCGATGCCGCCCCCCACCAACCCGCCGCTGATGATGACCCCCTGGAACACGAGCCCCGCGGCCACCGCCAGGACCGGCTCGACGCCGAAGGGCGACAGGAGCGCGGCGAGGGCGGCCTCCCGGACGCCGAGCCCACCCTGGGTCAGGGGCACCAGGGCCGAAAGTTTGGCCATGGGCCAAGCGAACAGCCACGCGGTGACGGGGATCTCGATCCCGCACGCCACCCCCAACCAGGCGTTCAGGAACACCAGCAGGAGTTGGAGGCTGATGCCCAGGAGGAGCGCCAGGGCCACGTGAGCCGGACGCCGGGCCATGGCCCGGACCGACCGCCGCACCTTGACCAGGATCCGGCGGATCCGCCACGGCACCCGCCGCGCCGGAAACCACGCCGCCAGGGCCAGGGCCGCCGCGCCCCCCACGGCCAGGAGGACCAGAAGGACCCAGAAGACCTGGCGGTTGCGGGGATCGAGGGCGGTGGGAAGGAAAAGGACGCCGAGGCCCGCCACCGACGCCAGGCCCAGGACATCCAGGGTGCGGTCCACCACGCTTCCGATGACCACCCCGCTGGGATTCTTCGCCAGGCGCAGGGCCAGACCGGCCCGGACCACGTCTCCGCCCACGAGGGACGGGAGGAAGGTGTTGCCGAACAGGCCGTAGTAGTAGCAGCGCGCGGCGCTCCGGAACGCGAAGCCGCCGTCGGCGGCATTCACCATGAGGCGCCACTTGGTGATGCCCAGGAGATGGAGGCCAAGGTAGAGGGGCACCGAGAGGGCCCACACCGGACCCGGAATCCGGCGCAGCGCCGCCACCAGCTCCTCGAAGGGCAGGAACGAGAAGAGGAGGGCCAGGACGACGGCACTGCCCGCAAGCCGCAGGAACCACCGGCGCCGGGCCCGGCGACGATCCACCTCCGGGTCCGCCTCCCGGGCCACGGAGGGGGTGGCGACGGCGCTCACGAGGCCTCGTCCTCCCGGGCATCCTCTCGATCCCCTCGCAACGCGTCCAGGGCGAGTTCCATGCGCTTCACCCGGTAGATCGTATCCTCCTGGATCCGGCGGCTGGCGCTCATGAGATCGGCCAGGAGCCCGATGAGCAGGACCTGGAAGCCCACGATGGTGAGAATCGCCGAGAGGATGAGCGATTGGACGTGGCCCACCCGGTCACCGCTGACGTAGAACCAGACGAATCGCAGGCCCGGAAGGATGCCCAGGAAGACCAGGAGCGCGCCGATGGCGGTGAACACCCGGAGCGGGCGGTACATGGCGTAGGCCCGGACGATGGTCGCCCCGGACTTTCGGATGTACTCGGGGATCCCCTTCATGAGGCGGGAGGGCCGGGTCATGGCGTTGACCTTGATGGGCACGAACTCCACCGGCGTGCCGTGGCTTCCCGCCTGGATGAGGGTCTCCAGGGTGTAGGAGTAGTTGGAGAGCACCAGGGTGCGGAGCGCGGCATCGCGGGTGAAGGCCCGGAAGCCGCTGGTGGCGTCGGTGGTCTCCAACCCCGAGGCCTGACCCACGACCCAGCTTCCCAGGCGCTGGAGCCGACGCTTGAAGGGCTTGAAGTGGGAGAGGGTCCCCACCCCACGGTCGCCCACCACGATGGCGGCCCGGCCGGCGAGGATGGGCTCCACCAGCTTGGGGATGTCGCCCCCGTCGTACTGGTTGTCGGCGTCGGTGTTGACGATGATGTCGGCCCCCGCCGCCACGGCGGCCTCGAGACCCGCCCGGAAAGCCGCCGCGAGCCCCCGGTTGCGGCCGAACCGCACCACGTGGTGCACGCCCAGTTGCCGGGCGACCTCGGCGGTGCCGTCGGTGCTCCCGTCGTCGATGATGAGCAGCTCGACCTCGTCCACGCCCTCGATGGTGCGGGGAATGGCATCGAGGGTCGCCGGGAGCGTCGTGGCCTCGTTGAGGCAGGGAATCTGGATGATGAGCTTCACGCGTCACTCCCGGACCCGCGGGTCGTGGAGGGGATGCGGCACACGTACACGTCGCCGTCGCCCACGGTGCCCCGGAACCGGACGGGGTCGGGACAGGCGTCGCTCAGCGTCGCCCAGATCTCGGGATACGTGGCCGAGGTCAGGCGGGGCATGGCGTACACCACCCAGGTATCGGCACTCGAGCCCGCCGGGGCCAGATTTCCGGGCGAGTCCAGGACCGCCCAGTCCAGCCCCCACAAATCGCGGTAGGGGCGTTCGGTGGCCCCCAGGACGTAGACCGGGTCGCCGGGAGACCGGCGTTCCTCGACGTAGCGACGCCCCCCCTCGAAGTCCTGCTTCGGAAACCGGTAGTTGAACGAGAGGCTCACCGCCGAGCCGGCGATGAGCACCCCGGCGAAGACCGCCCCCAGGCCCGCCGACCACGCCGGACGGCGCCCCGCCACCCGACCCACCACGGCGGCCGCCTGCATGGCGCCCTCCACCAGGATCAGCACGGCGAACCCGGCCATGAAGAAGAAGAAGCGGGGATACATGGTGCCCCGGGCCAGCGTGGCGCCCACCACCACGGCCACGGCGGGGGCGGTGAAGAGGGCGAAGGCCACGGGAGCCCGCCGCACCAGCCGGATCACCCCTCCGGCCAGGAAGCTCAGCGCCACGGCGGCCCCGGCCCACGCGCCGAACCCCACCTGGAGTTGACGCAGCGTCTCCAGGATCGCCCAACGGCGGGTGGACACGCCCACGAAGCGCGACGGCGTGTTGAGGAAGTAGTCCATCACCTGGGTCAGGACCGGAGCGTAGAGCAGCAGCGTCGCTACGGCGCCTCCTGGAAAGGCGATGGCCAGACCGGTCCAGTTCGGCCGCCACCCCCGGGGGGGGAACAGGACGACGGCCACGGCCACCCCCGCCTGGGCCACGGCCAGGAAGACCATGGTGAGGTGGGTGTAGGCGCCCAGGCCCGACAGGACCGCGTAGAGCACGAACGGCCCCCGGCGCCCCGTGCGCAGTCCCCGAAGCAGAGCCCAGGTCGCCACCACGGCGAAGAACGCCAGGGCCGTGTAGCCCCGGGCGTTCTGGGAGAACCAGACGTGGTGATACGACACGGCCAGGAGGCCCGCCGCCAGGAGGCCCTCCCGCTCCCCCACGGTCTCCCGCCCCAGGGCGTACAGCGCCGGCACCGTGGCGACGCCGAAGAGCACGGCCGGAAGCCGGATCGTCCACGGGGACTCGCCGAACAGCCCCAGACTCGCCCGGGCCGCCAGGGAGTAGAGGGGATGCTGGTTGTCGCTGACGTACACCGTGAGGAGGTGTCCGAAGGGCTGGCGGAAGGCGTCGAGAAGGGAATACACCTCGTCGATCCACAGTCCGGCGTCGAGACGGATCAGCCGCAGCCCCAGGGCCAGGGCCGTGATCGTCCCCAGCGCCACCCACGCCACGGGGGCGCGATGGTCGTCCGCGGATCGGGCGTCCGGGCCTGGGCCCATGGGTGGTCAGTCCTCGACGACGTGGGTGGAGAAGACCTCCCGGTACTCCGCCCAGCGAGCGGCGTCCCAGCCCCCCTGATCCGTGAGGCAGTTCACGGCGGCGTAGGCCATGAAGAGGGCGTGGTGGGTGTTGTCGTGGGCGAAGAGCCCCTGGCGACCGTAGCTGAGGAACCCGTCGAGCTCCGCGAGCCATCCGTCGATGCGGGCCAGCGGCTCTTCGTACCCGGTGAGATAGATGGGGTACGCCTGGGGCAGACGCCGGGCGAAGACCGACCGGGGGGCACCCACGTCCGGGAGTCCGGCACGGCGCATGTCCTCCATGACCATCTCCTGGAGGGTCTGGTCGTCGGCCTCCCAGATGTCGTCGCCCCGCATGCAGGGCAGCTCGGCGCAGAGGGTGGTCCGGCCCCGGGGCTCGCTCACGCCCCAGTAGTTCTTGGGCTCGGAGAGCCGGGTGGTCCGGATCTGGGCCTCGGGGAAGTAGTGGGCGTCGGTGGTGGTGAACTGGTCCACCTCCATCTCCAGGTAGACCAGCACCATGGACCGGTATTCGATCCGGGTCGTGGCCTCCAGGACCTCCTGGGGCGGTGCGGGATCCATCATGCGGGCCACCAGGGTCACGGGAATGGTCGACCACACGTGATCGGCCTCGATGTCCCGCTCCTCTCCGTCGGGGCCCGTGGCCCGGACCGTCCAGCGGCCCCCGGCCTCGGCGGGGCGCACCAGCCCCGCCGCCGACCACCCTTTCAGCATCTCGGCCCCGGAATCGGCGGCCGCCGCCCCGTAGGCTTCACTGATCTGCCCGTAGCCCTCCCGGGGGTAGTAGAACTTCCCGGCTCCCGGCGGCTTGGCCAGGCGCTTCACGAGCTTCGAGAACGTTCCCGCCGTCACCCGCTTCCGGGCCTGGATCCCCGACAGCTCCTCGGGCTCCCGTCCCCAGATCTTGCGGGCGTAGGGAAAATAGAAGTGCTCGCAAATGGTGGGACCGAGGTTGGCCCGAAGCACCGTGGCGAAGCTCCCCTCGCCGTCACCGCCCCCGGGCAGGGCGCGTCGGACCATGTCCAGCGCCGCCCCGAAGGCGAACGCCTTGTCGAGGCGGAGCAGGAGATCCACGGGCTTGAGGGGAAAGTGAAGCCACTTGTTGCGCAGACGGATCCGACCGTGGCGGACCCGATGGGCCAGATCCCCGTCCAGCAGGCGCTGGATGTCGGCCAGGATCTCGGGGTCGCAGGCGGCGTGGAGCCGGTGACTCCCGTAGTCCAGCCACTGGTCGTTGGCGAAGAAGCTCCCGGCGTTGCCTCCGTAGACGGAGTTGCGCTCGAGGAGGGTCACGGTGGCACGGCCGTGGCGGCGGAGCTGGTAGGCCGCACCGACACCGGCGGGGCCACCACCCAGAATGACGACGTGGGGAGTGCTCATGGATCTACGGTAGGGGAGGCGGGGGCCATGGACGCGACAGGGCCGACCCGAAGGGTGCGCCTCCGGGAGTCTCGACCCACCCCCCGTCGGGATTGAGGACCCTACTTGATGGCCAGGAAGCCCTCGAAGCAGATGTACTTCATCATGGTGGCGATGTCGGTGAAGCCGGCTCGCCGCAGCAGCCCCAGATTCCCGGCGGTGGAGAAGGGCTCCAGCACGCCCTTGAGACTCTGGGTCTTGTTGAGGATCTCCTCGGCGCTGAACCCGTTCCGGGCCTTGAAGTCGTTGTACAACGACACCGAGATGTCCTGGAATCGGGCATCGGGCCCCCGGACCTTCTCGAACAAGATGAAGGCGCCCCCCCAGTTCAGCCGCTCGTAGATGCGGTTGATGAGTTCCTGCCGCTGCCGAGGCGGGACGAACTGGACCGTATAGTACGACACGATGAGGTCGGCCTTCTCGAACTCCCAGGTGAGGGCGTCGCCCACCTCGAGTTCGACGTTGGCGATCCCGTCGCAGTGGGCCCGGGCCTTCTCGATCATCTCCGGGATGGGGTCGATGCCCACCCACCGGACGTCGGGCTTGTGGGTGTGCCATTCGGCGAGCTTCCGGAGGAGCTGGCCCGTGGAGACGCCGATCTCGTAGCAGACGCTGTCCTTGTGGACGAAGTAGTCGCTGAGACCACAGATCAGGTCGTGCCCCGCGTCGTACCAGGGGACGGACTGACGGACGTGGTCCACGAACGTATCGGCCACGGCGCCGCTGAAGCTCCAGTCACCGCGGCCCGTCTCGATGTTCTGGCCGACCTTCATGGTGTCCTCCGGGGTGTGGGGCACACCGACGAACGCCGATGTGGGGGATTCCGGTGGGGTCGCCACGACTGGCCGAGCACCCGCCCGGCGTCCCATATTGACCCTGCAATCCACTTTAGGGCCCTCCGCAGAGAGGCGCCACCCTGCCCCGCCCCCACAGTTCTAGGACCGACATGGACATCCCGGTCAACGCCATGGTCCGTTGGTCCGGCGTGGAGGGACGCCCGCTGATCATCGCCGGCCCCTGCGCCGCCGAGAGCGAGGCCCAGGTTCTGGAGGCGGCCGACCGGCTGGCTCCCAGCCGGGTCGACTACCTCCGAGCCGGCATCTGGAAGGCCCGCACTCGCCCCGACAGCTTCGAGGGCATCGGCGCCCCGGCCCTGGCGTGGCTCCGACGGGCGGGCGACCGCCACGGCATGCGCACCGCCACCGAGGTGGCTCACGGCGACCACGTGGACGCGGCCCTGGAAGCCGGCATCGACCTGTTGTGGATCGGCGCCCGGACCACGGTGAACCCCTTCTCCGTCCAGGAACTGGCCAACGCGCTCCGGGGCACCGACGTCCCGGTTCTGGTCAAGAACCCCACGGCGCCGGACCTGGGCCTGTGGATCGGGGCGCTGGAGCGGATGTCCCGGGCCGGCATCCGAGACCTGGGCGCGATCCACCGGGGCGTCTCGGTGGCCAACGCCGCCCCGTACCGCAACGCGCCCATGTGGAGTCTGGTGCTGGAACTCCGGCGCCGCCTCCCCGACCTCCCGATCCTCACCGACCCCAGCCACATCTGCGGCCGGAGGGACCTCCTGGCCGGGGTGGCCCAGCGGGCCATGGACCTGGGCCTGGACGGCCTCATGATCGAGGCCCACCCGAACCCGGACCAGGCCTGGAGCGACGCGGCCCAGCAGGTCACCCCGGAGCGCATGGGTGAGATCGTCGCCGAACTCGCCGTCCGCCGGCACGACGAGGACGCGGCCTTCGCCGCGTCGGTGGAGGGGCTGCGGGAGGAGATCGATCGCCTGGACGAACACCTCCTGGACCTGGTGGCCCAACGCATGGAGGTGGTGGACCGGATCGCCGGGCAGAAGCGCGACCGAAACGTGGCCCCCCTCCAGTTGCGCCGGTGGATGATCGTGCTGGAGAACCGCCTGGCCCGGGGCCGGCAACTGGGCCTGGACGAGGCGTACGTCAAAGGCCTGTACGACCTCATCCACCGGGAGTCGATCCGGCGGCAGAGCGTCCTCATGTCCGGCACCCTGGCGGGCGAGGACGGGCCCGACCCCGCCCCGCCCACCGGGGAGTAGAGGTCAGCCCGGCTCGTCGGCCGACGGACCGTAGGTGGCCGGCACGGGCCGATCCAGAAGGCGGAGGTAGACCCCGAGCTGGGCCCGATGGTGGATGGTGTGGTTCATGACGAAGCCGCGAAGCACCGCCACCTTCGGCATGCTCAGCACTTCCTGACCATCCTGCTTCATGGTCCAGGTGCCCATGAGGGTGGGGCCGTCGGCTCCGGCCAGGATCTCCCGGGCCGACGCCACGCTCCGATCGAACACCTCCAGGAGCTGCTCCACGGTCTCGGCCTGGGGCGGCTGGTACGGGCCGTCCATCTCGAAGACGTCCTGATTCACCGTGACATCGACCCAGTTGGGAATGTCGGCCAGATGGACGGCGAGTTCCTTCACCGACATGGACTTCTCGTGGGGCTTCCAGTCCGCCCGGTCGAAGGGCACGCGCTCCAGGGTCCTGCGGGTGAGGGCCGCTTCGTGCTCGAACTCGGGCAGCATCATCGATCCATCCATACCACCACCTCCCGGTTGAAGTAGACAGGCACCAACGCTACCGAAGAAACACCGAAACGGCAAGGGCCGCACCGGTCACGGTTCCGTCACGCGCCCGGGGCGGCGTCGAGGTCGCCCATCCGCTCCACGATGCGCCCCACGAGCCCGTACTCCCGGGCCTCCTCGGCGCTCATCCAGAAGTCCCGTCGAGTGTCCCGGACGATGGTCTCGAGGCTCCGACCCGTGGCACGGGAGAAGGCCCGGTTGACCCGGTCCCGCATGCGCAGGATCTCCCGGGCGCCGATCTCCATGTCGGCGGCGGCCCCCTGCACACCGCCCGAGGGCTGATGCAGCAGGAAGCGCGTGTTGGGGAGGCAGAACCGGTCCTCTCTCGGTACGGCGACGAAGACGAGAGCCGCCGCGCTGGCCACCCACCCGGTGCCCACGATCCGCACCCGGGGTCGGATGAACCGAACCACGTCGTGGATGCTGTCGCCCGACTCGACGTGCCCTCCGGGGGAACTGACGATGAGCTGGACGGGGTCGTCGCTCTCGGCCGAGAGCGCCAGGAGGCGGGCGACGACGGCGGCGGCCCGGTCGTGATCGATGGAGCCGGTGAGGAGAACGGTGCGGGCGCGGAACAACCGCTCGTCTACGAGGTCGACGGGGGCGGGACGGGTCGAGACGTCGGAGGGGGACACGAACACATCCGGTGAGGGACTCGGGGGGGCGACCTCCCACCCTACCGGGGTTCGGGCCGGTCGTCTTGTACGATCGTGCCCTGGCGCCGGTACCGGCCCGGCGTGGTGCCCGTGACCCGCCGGAAGATGCGGGTGAGGTGGCTCTGGTCGTAGAACCCGCTCTCCAGCGCCGCGTCGGACGGACCGGTCCCCTGCTCCAGGAGTTCCCGGGCGCGATGCACCCGGCGGGTCAGAACGTAGTCCCATGGAGACACCCCCTCCCTATCCCGGAACAGGCGGGTGAAGTGGCTCCGGGACAGACCCGCCTCGCGGCTCAGATCTCCCACGTCGAAAGGCTCGGCGAGATGGTCGTCGACGAACCGCTTGGCGGCCTCCACGGGGTCACCGGAATCGTCGGCGCCGAGGCACCAGATCCCGGTGGAGGGCATCCACCCCACGAGGGTGGCCTCGAGGCCGGGAGCGGGGTCGGGGGCGGCCACCGGGCAGAAGGCGCGCATTCGGGAATCCGGGGTGCAGGAGGAACGATCGACGGGGGCACATACGGGCCATGCCCGATGTCATGTCCAACCCCTCGAGCCTCGAGCCTGTCTGGAACGGAGACGCCCCTCGCCTTCCTTCCGACGGTCCATCATGCCCCGCCCCTTCCCGGCCCCCTCCCGCCGCCTCGCCGCCGGGCTCCTCGCCCTGGCGGCCCCGGCGGCGCCTGCCGCGGCCCAGCTCCCCACGGTCGACGAGATCTCGGCCCTCGAGACCCGCATCCGGGCACGCCTGGAGTCCAACAACATCCCCGGCGCCGCGGTGGCCGTGGTGCGCCGGGGCGACGTGCTCTACGCCGGCACGTTCGGGCTCGCCGACGTGGAGTCCCATACCCCCGTCACCGATTCCACCGTCTTCGAGATCGGTTCGGTGACGAAACAGTTCGCCGCAGCGGCCGCGCTCCAGCTCGTGGAGGAAGGGGCCCTGGACCTCGACGCCCCCATCCACGCCCTTCTGGACTGGCTGCCCGGCGAGTGGCGCGGGGTGACGGTCCGGCAGCTCCTGAATCACACCTCCGGGATTCCCGACTACGAGGCCATCGCCGGGTACGGCATCTACGACCGGCGGGCCACCGCCCAGGAGATCGTGGCCATCGCCCATACCCGAGGCATGGACTTCCCGCCGGGCACGGGCTTCGAGTACAGCAACACGGGGTACTACCTCCTGGGGTTGATCCTGGAGGCGGTCGAGGAACGGCCCCTGGGCGAGGTGCTGAATCGGCGCATCTTCGCGCCCCTGGGCATGACCTCGACGCGCATGGCCGACCCCGAAGCCGTCGTTCCGCACCGGGCCGAGGGGTACTATCAGGACCGCAACCGGACCCTGATCAACACCCCGGCATCGCACCCTTCGGCGACCCTCGCCGCCGGAGGGCTGGTGTCCACCGTGGGCGATCTGGCCCGGTGGGACGCGGCGCTCTATGGAGCCGACATCGTCAGCGACGAGATGAAGCGCCTCATGTGGGCCCCCACGGTGCTTCCCGACGGCCGGACCGTGGACTACGGCTTCGGCTGGCGGGTGGAGCCGTACGACGGCCGGCGGCAGCGCTACCACTACGGCATGACCCACGGGTTCATCGCCAACGTGACGCGGCTTCCCGACGACGGCCTCACGGTGATCGCCCTGGCGAACCGGTACCGGGAGGACCTGGGCCGCATCGTGGTGCCGGTCCTGGACCTCTTTCTCGAGGCGGCAGGGCGGCCCGGGCCGTGAGGGGGGGCCGGCTCCCGCCTACCGGGGGTCCCCCGCCACCCCCCGGAGGATGCCCGCCGTGGCCACGACCTGTCCCGCGTGGCGCCGGGCGTGTTCGGCGGCGTGGAAGAGCAGGCCCTGGACCGTGCTGGGCAGCCCGGCCCGGCCCACCGCGCGGGGTTCGAGGAGCGTATCGGGGTCGGTGGTCCGGTAGGCGTCCAGGGTGCGGTCGCGGGCGGCCCGCAGGTCGGCCAGCAGTGGTTCCAGCGCCGCCGGCGGATCGCCCGGCTCGGCTTCGCCGGGAATCGCGGCCCGCTGCTCCCGGGTCAGGGATTCCCCCCGGGCGTAGGTGAGCAGCCGCTCGAGGCTCCCCGCTACGTGGCGCAGATGGAATCCGATGGAGGCCACGCCCCCGGGCCGGCGCCAGAGCAACGACGGGTCCAATCCCGCAACCGCCCGCTCCATGTCGGCCACGGCGTCGATCAACGAATGGGCCGCGGGCATCAGGAGATCCGGAACGCCGGCGACGGGCCCCTCCAGCCACGCTTCCGCCATGTCAGTCCTCGCCGTTCAGGGTGTAGCAGCACGCCGCGTCGCCCGACGGGATGTGGCTCACGCGAACGGGTCGTTCGCCCAGCAGTTCCCGGACGAACCGCAACTCCGACCGGCACGGCGCCCGTGTGACCTCGACGAGGTTCTGCATCGGGCAATTGCACAGTCGCAGGACCGTGCGTCCGTCGGCGTCGGTCTCGACGTGGGCCATGAAGCCCTCCTCCGTCAGCACCCGGGCGACCTCTTCGATCCGGGCCTCGCCCTCGAGACCCTCGAGGCGCCCACGCACCGCCACCCGGCGGCGCTCCACCTGGGCATCGAAGAACGCCCGCACCAGGTCGCCATGCCCCCGGTGTTCGAGATACGAGGCCAGGTCCTGCAGCAGTTGCCCTTCCTGGTTGGGAAACAGTGCATCGGCAGCCCCCGTGAGCCCATACAGGATCTCCGGCCGACCGGGGCCGCGGCTCCGGCTCCCCCGGCGCTCCACGAGCCCCTCGCGACGCAGGGCCTTCATGTGGGTGCGGATCGTCTCGACGCTGAGGTCGAGGCTCGCGCCCAGGTCCGGAATCGTCCCTGAGCCCCGGCGCTTGAGAAGCTCGAGCATCCGACTCTGGCTCTCGCCGATACGGGCCTGGATCATGGCTCGGGACTCCCGGGCTCCGGAAGGGGAACGGCGTGGGCCCAGGCCACCGCCGGCATCCCACGACGGCGCCGCCAGGCCGTGAGGCGTCCCGCATGATGGCCCTCGTGATACGCCAGCGCGTGAAGGTGATGCCGAAGCGTGGGCTGGGCACGAGCCAGCGTGGGGTCCGGCAGCGGCCGATCCAGATCCGCCTCCACCGCGTCCCGTAGGATCTCGTCGCGCCGCCGCCCCGTGAACCTCAAACCCTCCGCCAGGATCTGGAGCGACGGGTACCGGGCCGCGTCGGCCACGGGAGCCGCGTCGGGTCCATGCCGCTCGAGGAGGAGGTCGAAATCGCCGGCCAGCGGGTCCCCCAGAAGGGAGAGCAGATATCGGTCGGACAGCAGGAGGTGCCCCACGGTCCAGGTCGGATGGGGTTCACCGGGTTCGGCCTGATGGCACGCCTCCTCCGGAGCGATCCCCTCCACCAGATCGAGGGTGCGCCGGCGGGCCGTTCGCAGACTCCAGCGCAGGACGTCGATCACGAGGGCACCGGTGCCTTCTTCGTGACGTCGACGCACCAGGTCTCGGGGCCCGCCTCCCGGTAGTCGAAGGCGAAGGCGTGTTCGCCCCGGGTCGCCTTGAGCGTGTAGTACATGCATTGGGGGTCGTGATCGACGATGAGGCGCAGGACTCCGCCCTCCCGGAGTCCCTCGTACGCACCCATGATGCGCTCGAACCGATGTCTCGGCTCGACCGGTCGCACGTCCAGATCCATGCGGTCCACGGTGGCCCTCCTCAGGTGTCGGGGGTAGTGAGGTTCACGAGTTCGCCGGAGCGGGCCGCGCCCCCGCAGCCCCACCCGCCCCGCCGCCCCAGCCAGGCCTGCCAGGCGATTCGATGGGCGGTGGAGGCGGGGGTCAGGACCACCGGGCCGTCGTACCCGGCCAGGGCCAGGCGTCCCGCCATGCCCCCGATCCCCCGTCCCTCCTGAAGCGCAGATTCGGGACCGCCCCCGTGGAGGCGAATGTGGCGCAGGTGTGGACCCACCGCAGCCAGCAGGTCGGAGACGGTGCGATGCGGGGCTTCGTCGGACCGATCCACGTCCCAGGCCACGTCGATTCCCCGCCCTGCGACCTCACGGGCGGCCGGGACCGCACCGGGGCCTCGAACCACGACGGCCACGCGAGTGCCGTGGCCGACCACGCGGGTCGCTCGGGCGATTCTGGATGAGAGCCCGGCCGGGCCACCCACGAGGATCGGCACATCGAGTAGTTCCGCCACCCGGGCCAGCCGGAGGGCCGACCCGGCCCCGCGGTCCCGGAACGCCGACAGCGCCACGCCCCGGATGCGCACGCGATCGAGGGCGGCGGCGGCGAAAAGGGGCCGCTCGGTGTCGACCCCGTGGGCGTCTCCGGCCCGCAGCTCGAGCACGGCGAGACCTCGGCGCACCACCGCCTCGACCAGGTCGTCGAGGGAGGCATCGGGAAGCGCTCCCGAGCAGAGACCGAGTGTCACGCCCCACCCCGCTTGCCGATCTGGACCCTCCACACCGTGGGGCCCGCCTCCAGGTACGACCAGGTGAACTCGTTCTCGTGCTCGAACTGGAACTGATAGCGCAGCGGGAGTGGATCGTGGTCGTTGACGAGCACGAACGACGTGCCGGGGTCGAGGGCCTCGAAGAGACCGAAGATGGTGGGGTGCTTTTCCCGCGGCGGGATGATTCGAACATCGAGAATCCGCGCGGCGTCCACCACGCCCGATCCATCGGCGACGGGGTTCTCCCCCTCGACCCGTCGAATGAACACGCGCACCAGTCCGGGGGACTCCTCGCGAACCTCGTACCCGAATCCCCTCGCCTCGAGCTCCGGCAGCAGGAACCGGGGCACCCGGACGTTCAGTTGGACCAACGTGTGGCCATCCGGGAGGGACTCGAGAGCCGCCAGTGTGCGGACCATGGGTTCGGGGGGCTCCAGGCCCCGCACGTCGAGGACCACGACGTCCTCGCCCACCTCGTCGCCGGCGGTCTCTCCATCGCCGGCGACGCCGGCGTCGAGCCCCGTCGAGGGCTCACCCGATGCGTCGTCGTCACCGGGGTAGAACCAGACCCGCCAGTCGTCGCCCCCCAGCCGCTCGGTGTAGTGACCGAAACCGTGGCGGCCCATCACCCCGTAGAGGGGCACCGGCTCGAAGATGGCCCGGAGGCACAGTGCTCCGCCGGGGGGCACTTCACGAAGGGCCGTCATGATCCGGTCGAACGGCTCTCGACCCGACCGAAGATCCTCGCGGACGTCGACATGCACCGTCTTGTCCTCAGGGATCGCCTCGAGGGCGGCGGGCCGCCCCTCCTCTCCGCCGTCGCTCGGTCGCATCACCATGCTCCCTCCTGGATCATCCCCGGGTGCCAGCGTGGATCCCAGACCAGTTCCGGCACCACGCGCTCGACTCCCGGGACGGCCGAGACGGCGTGCAGAATGGCGTTGGTCAGATGTTCCTCCATGGGGCAGCCCGGCGTGGTCAGGCTGAAGACCACGATCGCCTCGCCGCCCGAGATCCGCAGGTCGTAGATCAACCCCAGGGTCACGAGGTCGAGGCCGATCTCGGGGTCGATCACGGTCCGGAGCGCGTCGCGCACCTCCCGTTCCGACGGGCCGGCCCCGCGGCGCACACCGCCGGTCACGCGGGCCTCCGCCGCGCCAGGCCCAGCATCTGGAGCGCCTCCAACCCCACACCTGCGGTCAGCACTCCGGCGGCGGTACGAACGACGGTACCGTGGCCGAGAAGCACGCCCGACACCACACCGACCACCCCGAGAGTCAGCAGCACGGCGGCCCCGTAGGCGGTGGGCGCGTGGTACAGCTCCGACACCCGGGGAACCGGGCCTCGACCGGCCAGCGGTCCGAACCGGTGATACCACACCAGAAACGGCACAATCTTGTAGTAGTGGGCCGCCACGAAGAGGCTGATGCCGCCGACGATCAACGCCACGTAGGCCGTGGCGAGCCGCGGGTCGCCCCCCCCCACGACCACGGGGCCGGCCAGCACGAGGCCCACGGCGAGGAGCGCCAGGGCCACGGCGGCGAGGCGCATGCCCGGATCGAGGGACCGGCGGACCCGGTTCCGGTACAGTCGGGCCGCCTGGACGAGGAAGCACGCGAGGCCGGCTCCCATGAGCAGCGCCGGCCCCCAGCGGGAGAGGGGCTCGGAGGCGTGGTGGAACATCGCCAGCGCTCCGGCCCCGGAGGCGATCAGCCCCACGGCCCACCGCACCGGTGCCTCACCCACGCCGTGGCTGAGCAGGAACATCGGCAGCAGCCGGTGGCCCACACCGACGATCACCAGCCCCACCCACCCGCCCAGGGCGAGGTGGAGGTGGACGCCCAGCGCCAGGAATCGATGCTCGCCCAGGAACCCCGACCACAGGTTGGTCGCAAGGGCCAGTCCCACGATCAGGGTGAGCAGGAGAAAGAACGCCGCCCCGGCCAACGCCCACCACGTCACGTCGCGCCGGGGGGCCCGGGCGAGGGTGGCGCCGAGGTTCGTCAGGAAGAGGCCGACTCCCACCGCCAGGGCGAGGGCCCCGACCAGGGCGGCCGCGGTGCGGCCGACCAGCAGTCCCCCGACGAACAGCGACAACCCCGCCCCGTAGATGGCGAACGTCCAATGGGCCAGCCGCACCGACCGGATCGACCGACCCAGGGCCACGGGCACGAACTGGTACAGGGCCCCCATGATCGAGGTGGTGATCCAGCCGAGGGTGAAGAGGTGGGTCACGCCGATCACACGAACCGAAGGATAGGCGCCCACCGCGAGTTCGGGGGCGACGACGACCAGGCCGACCGACCCGAGGGCGAGAAACACCAACGCCGCGGCGAAGTGCTCGCCCGGGAGCCGGAACGGCGGCGGCGGCGCCGTCACCCCAAGGGGATCGATCGGCGAGGCGGCCGGGCGGGTATCGAGCGACGGGCCGGGCAAGGGGGCCTCTAAGCGGACGACGTGTCCGTGAGTCGCGCCGAGGCCAGTTGGATATCCACCGCGCCCAGGGCCTTCGAGACGGGGCAGTTCTCCTTCGCCAGGTCCGCGATCCGCTGGAACTCCGCCGGGTCGGCCAGATCGGAGACGACCGCCCAGGTATCCAGGGTGATCCCCGTGATTTCCAGCGCTACCGGATCGAACCGTACCGTAGCGGTCGTGCGGACCTCGTCGGGCGTGAAGCCGTGCTCCCCGAGAATGAGCGACAACGCCATGGAGAAGCAGCCGGCATGGGCCGCCCCGATCAGCGCCTCCGGCGTGGTCCCGTCGCCGTCTTCGAAGCGGGAGGCGAAGGAGTAGCCGCTCTCGAGGGCCCCTGCTCGGACGGCCCCTTCCCCGCCCTTCAGGGCACCCGTCCATCGAGCCTGCGCCGTCCGGACGATCATGCCTGGGCTCCCGGGGTACCAGTGCTCCCAGACCCCAGCGCCTCGAGGGCCCGGGGGAACAATATGTTGTTCTCGACATGAACATGGCGGTGCAGGTCCTGCTCGAATTCCTGCAGCAGGGCGAACGTGGCCCGATACGTGGTGCAGGCATCGGCCGGCGGCGTGAAACCGTTCGTGAGATCCCGGATCCGCCGCATCGTCGCGCCCGCGTGGTCGTGGTCATCTTCCAGGGCCTTCACCACCGAGTCGGATACCGGACCGTCTTCATCGGCGGAGGTCGCGATCGCCGCCACCCGCGGGAACAGCACTGCCTCCTCGTCGTCCAGATGTCGGGTCATCTCATCCGAAAGCCCTTCGAAGAGGCCGCGGATCTCGACCAGCTCCGGATGTCTCGCGCCGTGGACGCGGGCTACCTTCTGCGTCCATGCGTCGAGTACGGGCAGCGTGCGCCGTACGTAGGTGTGGTGTTCGTCGACGATGTGTTCGACCAGCCGACCGAGCGGCCAGGTCCGGGGGTCGGACGCACCCCCCTCGTCGCGCCGGGCATCGACGGCCGACAGGGCATCGACGAGACGCTCCGGAGCCACGCCGGCCGCGGCGCAGGCCCGGGCCGCCGATCGGCCTCCGCCGCAACAGAAGTCGATTCCGAGTTCCGTGAAGACCGCCGCCCGAGCGTAGTCTTCGGCGACGAGTTCGCCCACCGTGCGATCGAGGTAGTTCATGCCGTGTCTCGCTGTCGTGAACGGGGCTCGACCGTGATCCGGTCGAAAGGCTTGCGCGACTCAACCATCGACCCCACCCTTCTTATTGTCAAGACATCCCTCATGATAATGCGGTCCGTTGCGTCCTTTTCATGGCCCCTCTGCACTTCACCAACGTCTCGATCCACGTCCTCGCGGCCATCGTCTGGCTCGGGGGCATGTTCTTCTTCGCCCTGGTCGGCGCCCCCGTCCTACGCGGGGTGGATCCGCCCTCCTTGCGCACCGCGCTCTTCGAGGCCCTGGGGCGTCGCTTCCGGCGGATCGGCTGGGTCCTTCTGGCGATCCTCGTCGGCACGGGACTCACGAACCTCTGGTTTCGGGGACTCCTCGACGCCGATCTCCTGGGGTCGGCGCAGTTCTGGAACTCGCCGATGGGACGGTCGCTGGGCTGGAAGCTGGTTGCGGTGACAGCGATGATCGTGTTCAGCGCACTGCACGACTTCGTGTGGGGACCCCTGAGCGGTCGTCTTCCCGCGACGTCGGGCGAAGCCCGCCGTACCCGGCGCGTCGCGGCCTGGATCGGACGCGTGAACGCTCTCGCCGGCATCGTGACGGTGTTGGCGGCCGTGCGCCTCGCGCGCGGCGGATGACCCTTTCCCACGGCACGCGTACCACGACGTGAACAAACCGGATTCGAACCGCCCCACCGTAGGTTGGCTGTACCGCCCCTCCCCGGCGACGGCACGGCGAGGCGCGCTCCGTCACCGGGGTCCCCGGGTGCTGATGGCCCTCCACCACGACTGCGCCGTCTGCCTAAGACGGCGACGTCGCGAACTCGAACGGATGGCGCTGATGATCGGGGATTGGGGAGGACGATTCGAGACAACCTCGCCAGCGGGGAAAGCGCCGGGTCCCGACGCGTGGCTCGCCGTCGTCGACGAATGGGATCGGGTGTTCCACGTCGCTCACATCGAACCCGGGCACACGTATCCGGATCCCGCCGAGCTCGTGGAGTGGGTCCGGTTCGTGGCGATCCAATGCGAGGAGTGCGAGGGACCGGAGGGACCGTGGCGCCCCTGATCCTCGACGGTCGCGCGCTGGCTGCGGCGCGCCACCCGGCGATCCGGGCACGGGCGCGGGCAGTCGCGACGCGACGGGGCCGCCCGCCCCGTCTCCTGATCCTGGCCTTCGAGGGGCCGAGCGGACGCGCGCCCTGGATCGACGGCAAACTGCGCGCCTGCCGGGAGGCGGGCGTCGACACCCGCACACTCGTGCTTCCCCACGGCGTGGGGACGGCGGAGACCCGGGCCAAGTTCAAGGCGTCCGTGGCGGCGGACGAGGCCGACGGGGTCTTTGTCCAGTTTCCCTTCCCTCCGGACGTCGACAGCGCCGGCGTGTCGGGCGTCATCCCGGCCGGGGCGGACATCGACGTGATGCGCCCCGACCGGGTGCGAGAGTACCTGGCTGGGACCGGCCCGACGCCGCCGCTGACCGTCACCGCGATCCTCGCTCTGCTCGACGCGCACATCGTCGAGCTCACGGACGAACCCGCCGTGGTGATCGCCGAAGGCACCGAATTCGATCGCATGCTGGCCGAGGCGTTGCGGCGACGGGGAGCCCAGGTGCGGATCGAACACCCCGACACCTCCGGACTGCGGGATCGCCTAGTGGGAGCGCGGGTGGTGATCACCTCCCTCGCCCGCCCCAGCGTCGTCCGGAGCGGGCACGTGGCGCCCCGCTCGGTGCTCGTGGACGGCGGCTACTTCAACCCCGGGGGGCGGGGAGACGTCGACCTCACCGACGGCATCGACCATCTGCGCGCCCTCGCCCCCGTGCCCGGCGGTGTGGGCCCCATGACCGTGTCGGCCCTCGTCGACGCCGTGGTGGACCGAGCCGAGCGGGCGGACCCGGAGGGAGCTCCCGCGGAACGCACCTCTGCTGACCCCGGTACTCTAGTTGGCGGTCGGTCTCTACGTTCCGACGGACACGAATGATCTCCCGAATCCTGGTCCCGATCGATCACTCCGAGCATTCCCGCCGAGCGGTGACGTTTGCGGCGGACCTGGCCGTCGGTTTCGGAGCGTCCGTTCGATTCCTGCACGTCCTGACCAAGGTCCTTGGGCGCCAACAACTGACGAGGTATGCAGATCTTCTCGGGACCACGCCGGAGGCGGACGCGAGCGAGCTCGCGGAAATTCGTGAGAAGCTGGCCGCGTCAGGCGAGGTGGAAGGGCTCGAATTGCTCGAGCAAGCCCGCAGCCACGCGGTGCACGCCGGTGTGAGCGAGGTTGAAACCACGCTGGACGATGGGGACCCCGCAACAGTGATTCTCCACCAGGTCTTTCTGGGACAGCATGATGTCGTCGTGCTGGGTCGCCGGGGAATGGGGAATCTGAAGGGACTCCTGGCCGGAAGCGTTTCGCAGAAGGTCGCGGCGTGGGGGCGGTGCACGGTCATCCTGGTGAAGTGAATCGGTCGAGCTGAAGAGGAGCACCTCGGCTCAGGATCCCGGCAACTCGGGTCTGCCGCCGCGGTAGGCGGAAAGGATCGAGAAACTGCCCGGGTCCCAACGGTCTCGCCCCGGTCCGGCCGGCACGGTCCAGCGTCGCCGTCCGCCAGACGATCGGGGGCCTGGCGTCGTTGGACGAAGAGGTCGACGAGACGGGCCGGCTTCGACAGCCCCACGACCGCCGTGCCCGGGAGGTACGCGACATAGGCCCGGCCACCGAAGGTCACGAGCCCGTGTCGACAGGGTCTCGGCCGCACTCCACACGTAGACATACCTGGATCTCCCGGGCCGGCCCCCCGAGGTGGACGAGGAGCGACGGCAGCATTGGCACCACCGGGCCGGATTGTCGAAGCGTCGCCCACGGTGCCATGGTTGGAGTGGGCAACCGACGCGGTCGGGTGGTCTCTACTGGAGAGCCGTGTAGGAGTTGACGATCGAACCGAGCGAGCGCACCTCAGGCGCGCGACGATTCGCGGTTCCGCTCTCCCACCTGGAGTGTAACGATGATGGATCTCCTGACGACCGTTCGAGAGACTCCCCTGACAGAAGAGACGTACTTCCGCCGCGAGACTAGATATCGCCTGTCAGGTCCCTCAACCGGGAACATTCGTGACATCGATCCTCAATGCCCGCGCTCAGGTCGTATTCGCTACGGACCTGCACGGCCGCTCTCGCGTGCTCCTCGAAACCGTGCGCGATCTCGCGCGTGTGTCCGGCGCCCAGGTCACCCTCGTCCACGCCGTTGAGCCGAGATCCGACCGCCGACTCTCCAGAGCCGCCCGACGAGACTTGCACGAGCGGGACAAAGCCGAGGCCGAGAGGGCGCTCGCCCTTCAGCTTCGCGACCTCGTCGGGGCCGGCGTCGAGGTGGGGGAACCTGTCCTCATCAGTGACCAGTCGGCGCATCGCGCGATCCTGACGACGGTTGCAACTCTGGGTGCCGAGTTGGTCATCGTGGGGAATACCGCCCGGACAGGCAAAGGCCATCGGATCGGGTCCACCGCAGACCGCCTTCTGCGGGCCTCGCCTGTACCGGTTCTCGTCATTCGAGGCCAACCGCAGGTCCCCTTCACCTCGGTGGCGTTCCTCACGGACTTCTCGGCCCGGTCGCGGCGTGCGCACGCTGCCGGCGCCCGTTTCATCCCTATGGCCGACGGTGCGACGATCGAACTTCTACACGCCGGCGACGTGACCCTCCGGGTGCTCGACCCGACCTACAAGGAGCGGACGCTCGCCGACACACAGGACGAAGCACGAAGGTTGGATGACACCCTCGGGCTCTCCGAAGGGCGGACTCGCCCCCAGGTCATCTGGGGCCGTGATCCCCTCGACGTTCTCCTCCCTGCGATATCGTCGAACTCATACGATGTCCTGGTGCTCGGCACGCACGGTCACGGGCCGATCCGCCGCGCCCTCATCGGTAGCGTGGCGATGGGACTGACCCAGAGCGCCCCCTGTTCCGTCATGGTCGTGCCGGGGCGTTGATCAGGCAGGGTGGACCCGGACCGACGGCAGCCAACCGCCGGAAGACCGGCCCCGGTTGCCCTGTCGCTCGACGCTTCGTCGTCAGGCGAGCGGAGGAGGTGCACAGAGTTCAGAGCATCGCGGCAAGCCGCGTACGCCAAAGCGGCAATCGGAATGCGCCGAGGAACGCCTGGGTCACCACCGTTTCCCCCCGGCCCACGCCGCACCTTTCGGCCTCGATCCGTACCCCCACCCCCTCCGCTCCGAGGCTCTGCTGCACCGCCTCCGCTACGTCGGCGGTGAGACTCTCCGGCTCTGGAGCCGATGAGCGACGAGTTCGACCAGACCGGCCAGCTTCGGGAACCCCACCACCAAAGGTCCCAGGAGGTAGGCGACGTGGGCACGGCCCCCGAAGGGCACGAGTTCATGTCGACAGAGTGACGTGAAGGGAATGTCGCGCACCACGACCGCCTCACCGCGTGCCTCGGCGAAGCCGGCGTCGCCGATGAGGTCCCGGGGATCGGTCCCGTAGCCGCTAGTGAGGCGCCTAAAGGTCTCGGCCGCACCCCGTACGTCGACGGCCTGGGTCTCCCTGGCCGGTGCCCCGATGCAAGCGAGGAGCGCCGGCAGCGCCTCGACCACGGGGTCGGGCTCGTCCCGCGACTCCCGGGGCGTGTCGGCCTCCGACCGGACCGTACCCGAGACTGCCCTCACGATGCGCCCCGCCGCTCGGTCCCGTTCGATGTGGAGGGCGTCCCAGTCGGCGGTGGTCCGAAGAGGAAGCCATTCCTCCGGCGCAGTCCCGGCGAGATCGTCCTTGGAGAGGTTGGGACGGTCGTAGGGCGCCGCGGGATCGGGGTCGATCAGGATCAGTTCACCCCGATGTCCCGCCTCCCAAAGGGCCAGGGCCGCCGCTGTTACCGCTGCCCCGGCAGGGCAAGTCGCCTGAACGGCATGGACGCCTTCTTCGGTCCGGAGCAGGAGGAGCGCCTCCTCGCCCACCCTTCCCGCCACCGTGCCGTCGGCGGGGAGGGAGGACGAAGGCAGGCCCTGCAGGAGGTCGGGGAGCGTGTGGGAATCGATGCTCGTCGAGCCCATGGCGCTTACAGACTCTTCAGGTATTCGATCAGGTCGACCCGCTGCGACGCAGACAACCCGAGATCGAGGCACGACTCGTAGTGATCGACCACTTCCGCCACGGTCGCGGCACTCCCGTCGTGGAAATAGGGCGCATGCTGCCAGAGCGCCCGAAGCGGAGTGGACCGGTACATCCCGGTCGCGGCACGCTGCGACAGCGTAGCGTCCATGCAGGTCTCCGATGGCTCGTGGCGTCTCTGGGCGGCATCGGTGAGTAGCGGCCCCGAATGGCAATCGGCGCAGCCTACGTCCTCGAACACCCCGCGGCGGTGCGGTCGAACGACCTATCGGGGGGCCGGGGAGCCGCCAGGCTCAACTGGTACTCGAGGAGCGTCCCGAGGAGCGGGCTCACCAGGTCCTCGTCCCAGTCCACCGCCACCCCGATGCGGGGGTCCTCGAAGTCGCCGTGGCCGTGCATCTGGGTGACGGCCACGTAGGCGTTCCAGTACGAGACAGACCCGTCGCCCGTGTACGTCTCCAGCGCCACACCGTCGAGCCCGTAGGCCGGGGGAATCACGACGGGGTCGCTGATCCCGTCGATGTTGAAGCGGGGGTCGAACATCCCCGCCCCCCACGACGTGAGGACCGCCTGAGCGGAGGGGTCCTGGAAGAACGGCGACAAGGAGACGATGAGGCCCGGGTTGAGGTCGACGTTCGCCCATCCGTCGAGGCGGCGTCCGATCCCGGGCATCACCGCGTCGTCGACCGTTGAGTGGCAGAGAGCGCACGTAATTCCCATGCGGGTGAGATTTCCCTGATCGTCGACTTCTCCCTTCACCCCCAGTACCGCGTCGAGGCGGATCAACTCCACCGTGGTGGCGGGATCGGTGAGGTCGACGGTCGCCAGGATGCCCTCGGGAAGGGCATCGGCGTCGACCTTGAGACCCACCGCCAGTGCGGTCACCGGATCCACGGCGGCCTGGATCACCTGATTCATGGCCAGGGTGTCGGTCCACCAGGTTTCGTTGCCGAAGGTCTCGAACCGAAACACCTCCCTGGGGTCGGGCGGCGGATCCGGGTCTTCGCCGCCCATGGGCGAGTCGTCGCAGGCGGTGGAGAGAAGAGCGGCGAGGGCGGCCGCCGAGAGCAGAAGGAGGGTACGGGTGTTCATCGGTCCGACTCCGAAGCGGAAGAAGAGGCCTCGACCACGAGGCGGGCCTCCATGACGGGATGGAAGGCACAGATGTAGGTCCCGGTCCCGGGAGCGCCGGCCACCATCCGCCAACGCTCATCCCGGGCCAGGGGCGGAGATGTCCAGGCCGAATCACGGGCCGTGGCCGTGTGAGGCACGAAGTCGCGGTTGATCCAGACGATGGTGTCGCCGGGGCTCACCTGGAGGTCCGGCGGATGGAACGCCATCTCGCGGATCTCGACCGTATGCGTTCGGCGTGGCGCCGGCCCGCCCTCGCCGGCACAGCCGACGAGGACGGGAGCCGCCCACAGGATTCTCCACACGGGACGCGTCCGTCTCGGGCTCACCGGCTCGCAAGCTCGGCGCTCAGCCGCCGAGCGTGCTCCAGGTGCGCGCGCAGGGCGGGAACGACCGCCTGCAGTAGTCCCTTGAGCTCGTCGTTCGAGGCGTTCGGGACGAGGGTGCTCTCCACGGCGCCGATCACCGTCTCGTGAAAGGCCACCTCGTTGTCCATGTACGCCTGATCGAAGGCGGTGCCACGAAGCCGGCCCAACGCGTCCCGAACCTCCTGCGCGCGCGACGCCAGGCCGCGACTCGTGTCGTTGTCCATGGGAGTCACGCCGAGGCGTTCGGCCAGGGCGGCAGCCTGCTCGATGACTCCGTTGTGGTCGCGGATCATGGTCTCGGCGAAGGCCCGCACCCGAGGGTCCGCCGCTCGCTCCAGGGCCTGCTCCGCGCCTACGACGTCGAGATGATTGGCGGTCACCGCGATGTGGGCGATGGTCGGATCGTCGAGTCCCTGTGCTGCGGCCGCGGTGGTCGTGCCCGCACCCATAAGGGTGCCGAGAAACAGAAGGGTCTGCACTCTGCCGTTCATGTTGAGTCTCCTCGCTCGTCCCGAGCGGTTGGAGGGGAGGGATATCGATGTCGATGAACGGCAAGATGGCGCCCATTCACCCCTTTGTCAATTATTTCATTGTGTAAATATATTTTATGCTCATCATGGGTCATTCAGGGAACCCCACGGGGCTTCCTCAAGTATCCCATGGTGTATCCGACTTCCACTCGTCCCCTTGTCATGTCCGCTCAATCCCCCGTGCTCGATCGCCTCATGGGCGGCACCCGTCTTGCGGTCCTGGAACTCCTTCTGAGGACCGATCGAACGGTGCAGGAGATCGCTGAGGAAATCGGTGTCAGTTCCAACGCGATCCGCGGACACCTGGCCGCGCTGGAACGAGACGGCCTGGTGATCCAGGGCGACGCCCGTCGCGACACCGGCGGAAAGCCGGCCGCCGTCTATTCCCTATCCAGAGAAGCGGACGAGCTGTTTCCGAAGGCCTACGCGTTCGTGTTGGAAGGACTGCTGCGCGTACTCGACGAACGGGGCGGTTCGAACGAGGTCCGGTCCGCCCTGGAGGAGGTCGGGAGCCGGGCCGCAACCCCGGCCTCCGGATCCGAGAGGGACCGGGTCGCCGCCGCCGCCGAAGCGCTCCGAGGGCTGGGGGGCACGGTGGAAGTGCGGCGGGAAGGCGACCACTGGCGCATCCAGGGATTCGGTTGCCCCCTCTCGGCGGTCACCTCCCGGGACGCCCGGGTATGTGGCCTGGCGCAGTCTCTGGTGGAAACGACGACCGGAGGAACCGTCACGGAGGTCTGCGAGCGGGGCCGCAGATCCCGTTGCGCGTTCACGATCCGTTTTCCGGCGGATCGGCCCGGCTGACACACCGCCCGGCGACGGAGCGTGAAGAGGTCGGTCGCGGCGACCCCGATGGGGCCGCCGCGACCGACGCCGATCAGCTGATGATGCGTCGAATGGTGATGGGATCCAGGCCCTCTTCGCGCAGCAGCTCGTTGAGGCGCGCCAGGTCCTGATCGATGATGACCTGGAGCCGGGTCATCTCTTCCTGGAGGAGGCCGTCGAGGCGGTCGAATACCTGACGCGACTGCTCCGTCGGCGGGAAGTCGCCACGGGACACACCATTGAGGAGCGCGGCGAGCTTGTTGTTGATCTTGATGGGGAAGTTGAGCGGATCCTGCCGGCTTTCGTTCTTCACCTGATAGATCTCCGACTCCACGCCGCCGAGTTTGTCCTTCACCAGGTCGCCCTGTTCCTGGATCTCGGGGTTGGTGGTGCGACCCTGTCGGTCGTCGACCTCGCCCTTGATGGCCCGGATGTCGATCACGGCCTCGTTGGCCTGGGTGACCCGATTCCGGACCTCGAGGGCCATCTCCAGCTGGGCCTGGAGCTGGGCCACCGTCACCGGCTCGTTTCGGGGATCGAGCTTCACCTCGAACGAGCGCGTCTGCGTCTCGCCGTTGGCCGTGAGGGCCACCGTGTAGCTGCCGGGCAGCACCACGGGCCCCTGATTCGCCCCGGACCAGAAGATCATGCCTTCGAAGTCCACGAAACCCGGATAACGCAGGTCCCAGAGGAAGGTGTGCGCCCCCGCCTGTCCCGAGGGTCGGGTGGGCCCGCCGCCTCCGAATCGTCGGCGGCCCTGACCGGGCGCCGACTCCGCCACCGTGGCGTCGCCTTCGTACGACTCGATGAGCGTACCCGCCTCGTCGTAGAAGTCGAGGCGGACGTCGGCGTCGTCGCGGAGGAAGTACCGGACCTGGACACCGTCGCTCACCCCCCGGTAGGTGTCGATGGGCGCATAGAGATGCACGTCGGCGGCCACGACCTCCGGGCTCATCTCCCGGAGCGGCGTGATGTCGCGCATCACCCAGAACGACCGCCCGTGGGTGCCGATCACCAGATCGTCGTTCTTCACCACCAGATCCGACACCTGCACCACGGGGAGGTTCTGGGAAAGGGGCTGCCAGTCCGCGCCGTCGTTCCACGACACGTAGACGGTGCGCTCCGACGCGGCGAACAGGAGCCCCGGCGTCCGGGGGTCTTCCCGCACCGCCCGGACGAAGTCGTCGGCTGGAATGCCGTCGACGATCTTCTCCCACGACCGGCCGTAGTCTTCCGTCTTCCAGACGTAGGGCGCGCGGTCGTCGTCCACGAGGTAGCGGATCCCGGCCACGTACGCCTTCCCGGGCGTCGTGGGCGACGCCTCGATGGTGTTGATGCGCACGAAGTCCGGGGCGTCGGGCGGGGTCACCTCGGTCCAGGTGGGTTCGGCCGCCGAGGCGTCACGGGTGACGTGCACGAGCCCGTCGTCGGACCCGGCCCAGATCACGTCCGGATCGTGGTAGGAGGGCGCCAGGGCGAACACCGTGGCGTAGACCTCCACGCCGGTCTGGTCCTTGGTGATGGGCCCTCCCGACTCGATCATGGTCATGGGGTCGGCCCGGGTGAGATCGGGACTGATCCGCGTGAAGCTCTGCCCCTCGTTGGTGGTCTTCCAGACGTGCTGGCTGGTGGTGTAGAGCACGTTGGAGTCGTGGTGGCTGAAGACGATGGGGAACGTCCACTGGACCCGTTCCACCAGCGACGCCGACGACTGACCCATGGGGTTCTCGGGCCAGACGTTGATGGCCCGCTCCTGACCGTTCTCCTGGTTCTTACGCGTCAGGGTGCCCGAGTGGGACCCGGCGTACATGATGTGGGGCCGGTCGGGATTGGAGGCGATGTATCCGCTCTCGCCACCGCCGGCGTCGTAGAGGTAGCGCTCGGCGGCGTCGCCGCCGTAGAGGTGATCCCACCCGCCGCTGGGCACGCAGGCCGTGGAGTTGTCCTGCTGGGCGCCGCAGATGTGGTAGGGGAAGTGGTTGGTGGTGGTCACGCGGTAGAACTGGGCGGTCATGAAGTCCTGATCCGTCCAGCTCTCCCCCCCCGTGAACGAGACGTTGGCGCCGCCGTCGTTGGCGTTGATCATGCGGTCCGGATCGTCGGGGGCGATCCAGAGATCGTGGTTGTCCCCGTGGGGCACCCCGATGCCCTGAATGGTCGCGCCGGCGTCGGTGGACCGGTACAGACCGGTATTGAGGGCGTACATGACGTCCCGGTCCTGGGGATCGGCGTAGACCCGGGTGTAGTAGAAGGCCCGCTGACGAAGATTCCGGTCGGGGTTGACCAGATCCCACGTGAGCCCCCCGTCGTCGGACCGGAACAGCCCGCCCTCGGCGGCCTCGACCTGCGCCCAGACGCGATCGGGATCGGCCGGCGACACGGCGACGCCGATCTTTCCGATGACGCCCTCGGGCATGCCCGGCGCCCGGGTGAGTTCGGTCCAGGTCTCGCCCCCGTCGGTGGACTTGAACAGCCCGCTGCCGGGCCCGCCCGAACTCATGCCCCACGACTTCCGCCAGGCCTCCCAGAGAGCGGCGTACAGCACGTCGGGATCGGTGGCATCGAGGCTGATGTCCACCGCGCCGGTGCGTTCGTCGCGCTGGAGCACCGGCCGCCACGTCTGCCCGCCGTCCGTGGTCTTGTAGACGCCCCGTTCGGGGTTGGGCGCCGAGTGTTTGCCGAAGGCCCCCACCCAGGCCACGTCGCAGTCGTCGGGGTGGACCCGGATCCGGGAGAAGTTCTGCGACGACGCGAGCCCCAGGTGGGTCCAGCTCTCCCCGCCGTCGGTAGAGCGGTACACGCCGTCGCCCTGCTGGATGTTGCCCCGCAGCTGGGTCTCGCCGGTGCCGATGTACACCACGTCGGGATCGGCCTCGCAGACCTGCACGGCCCCCACCGACGAGCTCCCGATCTGACCGTCGGTGACGTTGGACCAGGTCGTGCCGGCGTCCACCGACTTCCACAGGCCGCCGCCGGTGGCTCCGAAATAGTACTCCAGGGGGCGCGCCCGGCTGCCCGCCACCGCCGTACTCCGACCCCCTCGGGCCGGGCCGATGTTCTCCCAGCGGAGGTTCTCGTAGAGCTCGGGGGGAACGGTCTGGGCGTCGGCGCCCGCGCCGGCGGCCAATACGGCGGCGAGGGCCCCGAGCCAGGTCCGGGGGCGAAGCAGGTCCTTCATGGTGGCACCTCCATGACACAACCGTGAGGGAGGGTGTGGGGTGGGCGAACGTAGCCGTCGGGGCTGCCGCGACGCCACCGGACGGCGGTCACGGCCCGCGTCCCGCGGCGAGACCGAGGCCGGCCACGACGTCCCCGAGGAGGGCCGAAGCCGTGGCCCGCCCCCCTGCCCCGGGGCCCGACAGGCGAATCCGACCGGCCCCGACCGTGTCGATCTCGATGAGGTTGCCCTCGTCCGTGGTCCGGCCCAGGGCCGAGTCCCGGGGCACCTCGACCGGCCCCACGCACCCCCGGATGCCCGAGGAATCCCGGCGCACCTCGGCCACCTGGCGCATCACGGCGCCCGCTGCCCCGGCCCGGGACACCGGAACCACATCCACCTCGAGCGACGCCGGGTCGACCCCGAAGGCCAGCCAGGCCAGGATCCGGAGCTTGTCGGCCGCGTCCAACCCCTGGAGATCTCGCGAAGGGTCGGCCTCGGCGAAGCCCCGCCGACGCGCTTCGGCCAGGGCGTCGTCCCACGCCGCACCCCGCTCCAGGGCCGTGAGCAGGAAGTTGGTGGTCCCGTTCAGAATGCCCCGGAGGGCCACGACCTCGTCGTGGGCCAGTGCCTGCCGCAGCGTGGCCACCACGGGAATCCCGGCGCCCACCGCCGCCTCGAATCCGATCTCCACCCCGACCCGCCGGGCCTCGGTGGCGAGGGCCGCGCCGTGACGGGCTACGACCGCCTTGTTGGCCGTGACCCAGGGCCGCCCCGAGGCCAGAGCGTGGCGCGCGATCCGGAGGGCCGGGTCGAGGCCGCCCACGGCCTCCACCACCACCTCCGCCGGGGCCGCCAGGAACGCGCCCACGTCGTCGGTGATGCTGCGGCGATCGATCCCCCTCCGCCGGCGCGAGGGATCGCGGACGAGAACCGTCACCACCTCGAGAGCCCCCCTCCCCCGCCGCCGGCGGTTCCAGTCGGCGACCTGCTCCACGAAGGCCGATCCCACGGCGCCGCATCCCGCCAGGGCCACGCGCAGCGGCCTCACGATCCCTCTCCCGCGGCCATGGCGCCCCGAAGCACCTCCCCCACCCGCCCGGATTCCAGCAGGAAGGCGTCGTGACCCCGGCACGACTCCAGGATCTCGTACCGGGCCCCGACGGCGTCGACCCAGGCGCGCACCGTGTGGGCCGGGTACAGGCGGTCGCCGGGGATCCCGACGCCGACGAGCCGACCCCGAAACGCCCCCAGGGCGCCGACCGTGCCACCCCGGTCCCGGCCCACGTCGTGGGCGTCCATGGCGTCCAGGAGCACGCCGTAGGCTTCGGCGTCGAAACGGTCCACGAAGCGCCGGCCGTGATGGTCGAGATAGGACTGCATTTCGAACCGTCCGTCGGGGCGTCGGCGCCGCCCGAACCGCTCCTCGAACTCCCCTCCCGTGCGATAGGTGAGCATGGCCGCCATGCGGGCCAGGGCCAGGCCCTCGGCTCCGCCCACCGCCAGGGCGTGCCGCTGCACGTGCCCGTGGCCCACGGCGTCGGCGCACTGGGCCGCCGGCGCCGCGAACACCACCGCGGCGTCGCACCCTTCCGGGTCGGCGGCCACCCACTCCAGGGTCACCATTCCACCCAGCGACCCTCCCGCCACCAGCCGGGGGCGCTCCACCCCCAGGGTCGTCACGAGGCGCCGCGCGAGCGCCGCCATGTCCCGGGGGGTCACCCGGGCTCCGGAAGGCGGCCGGGTGGTGCCGTAGGGCGAACCCAGCAGGTTCGGGCAGAGCACGGCCCACCGGCGCGTGTCCACGGCCGCACCCGGCCCCACGACGCCGGGCCACCACACCTCGGGCCGCGGGCCCCCCGTGAGGGCGTGGAACAGCACCACCAGATTCCGGCCGTGGGGGTCCAGGGGGCCCTGGAGCGTGAACGCCTGCTCCACCTCCGGAAGGAGGGTGCCGTCGTCGAGACGGAACGGGCCGGTTCGGAGACGGCGCACCGGGGGGCTCACGGGGCTCCTCCGACCCGGGTGCCGCCGACCCCGTCGGGGGCGTCGAAGCGATACACCCGAAGCGGCACCCCGGAGCGGGCGGCGCGGCGCGCCGCCTCGGCGTGAACGACCCGGGCCCCCGTCTCGGCCAGGGCCACGAGGTCGTCGTGGGCGAGTTCCCCCAGGGGAACGGCCGAGGGGCAGGTCGCGGGATCCCGGTCGTACACCGCGTCCACGTCGGTCACCAGATGACACGCTCCTCCCAGGGCCTCCGCCAGGGCCACGGCCGTGGTGTCGGACCCGCCGCGACCGAGGGTCACGGTTTCACCGTCGCTCCGCAGTCCCTGAAACCCCGACACCACGGGAACCACCCCCCGGGCCAGCCAGTGGCGGACCCGGTCCGGGTCCACGGCGACGATGCGACCCGCGCCGAACCCTCCCTCGCCCCGGACGCCGGCTTCGCCTCCCCGGAACGAGCGGGCCGGCACTCCCCGGCGCCAGAGAGCCACGGCCAGGAGCGCAGCCGCCCGATCCTCGCCCGTGGAGAGCAGTCGGTCGGTCTCCCGGGCGGGCCCCGATTCATCGCCACTCGGCCCCTCGCCCCGGCCCGCACCGACCCGGGCCGCGCTGCGAAGCAACCGGTCGGTGGTGCCGCCCCGGGCGCTCACCACCGCCACCACGGCCTGCCCCCCGGCCCGATGAAGGGCGATCCGTTCGGCGGCTCCCGCGAGGCGTCGAGGCGTGGCCAGGGACGTGCCGCCGAACTTCATCACCAGGGGGGCGCTCATGTCCAACTCGCTCCCTGGAGCGCTCGGTCCAGATCGGCACGCAGGTCCTGGACGTCTTCGATCCCCACCGACAGACGGATCTGCTCCGGCGTCACCCCCGCCCCCCGCCGCTCGGCGTCGGTGAGCTGCTCGTGGGTCGTGCTCCACGGGTGGATGATCAGGCTCTTGGCGTCTCCCACGTTGGCCAACAGCGAAAACAGCTCCGTGCGTTCGATGACGCGCCGGGCCGCCGCCTCTCCGCCCTCCACACCGAAGGTCAGAACCCCGCCGTAGCCCCCCTGGAGCACCCGTCGCGCCTGCTCGTGAGAGGGGTGGGAGGCCAGTCCCGGGTAGCTCACCCAGGTCACGGCCGGGTGGGCCTGAAGCCATCGGGCCAGGGCCAGGGCGTTGTCGGAGTGCCGCCGGATCCGCAGGGGAAGCGTCTCCAGCCCCTGGAGGAAGAGGAACGCGTTGAACGGAGAGAGGGCCGCCCCCAGGTCCCGGAGGAGCACCACCCGGAGACGGAGCGCGTAGGCCAGGTTCGCGCCTCCCAGGTCGCCGAACGCCTCGGCGAACGACAGGCCGTGGTAGGCGGGTTCGGGCTCCACGTAGAGATCCCGGAAGCGCGGCGACGCCGCCCAGTCGAACCGGCCCCCGTCCACCACCACCCCACCGATGGCCGTGCCGTGGCCCCCGATCCACTTCGTGGCCGAGTGCACCACGATGTCGGCCCCGTGCTCCAGGGGCCGCGCCAGCACCGGCGTGGCGAAGGTGTTGTCCACCACGAGGGGCACGCCGTGGGCGTGGGCCACGGCGGCCAGCCCCTCGAGGTCGGGCACCCCGAGCCCGGGATTCCCGATGGTCTCGACGTAGACGGCCCGCGTGGTGCCGTCGATGGCCGCCGTCACCGCCTCCAGGTCGGTCACGTCCACGAACCGTGTGTCGATGCCCAACCGCGGAAGGGTGTGGGCGAGGAGCGCCACGGTGCCGCCGTAGAGGGCCCGGGACGCCACGATGGAGTCCCCGGCGCGAGCGAGATTCAGAATGGCCAGGGTCTCTGCGGCCTGGCCGCTGGCCGTGGCGACGGCGGCCACCCCCCCCTCGAGATCGGCGATCCGGCGCTCGAAGACGTCGGTCGTGGGATTCATGATGCGGGTGTAGATGTTGCCGAACTCCCGGAGCCCGAAGAGATCGGCGGCGTGGTCCGGGCCGTCGAAGACGAACGAGGTCGTGGCGTAGATGGGCACGGCTCGGGCCCCGGTGGCGGGATCGGCCGTTTCCTGGGCCGCGTGTACGGCCCGCGTGTCGATGCTGCGAGCCGGGGTGTCCTGAAGGGTCTGCGGGGTCATGGGGCACTCCATGGGTCTGGGACGAAAAAAAGCCCGGCCCCCTCGAAGGAGAGGGCCGGGCGGGGACCGGGCGCGATGCCCGGTGCGATCAGGCGGTGGTCATGGACCGATGCGCGCCTCCCGCGGCCTCTCCTCGGGGAGAGTCCGGCACATGCACATGCACATCGACATGCCGTCGATGCAGGGAAGCAGCGTAGCGTCGCTCATGACGAACCGTAGGGGCATGAAAAAAGCCCGGGCGGGACCGTGCCGCCGGGCGGTCGCTCTTTAGCGCGTTGTTTTACGTGGCGGCAAGCGGCGTCAAAAGACCACGATTCGAGTTGTGCCCGAAACGCTAGTCTCGAACGGCGTGGGCTGTCAACGCCCCTCGCGATCCCACCCGGGTTCGGTGGCGTCGAGGATTTCGACCAGCACTCGCCGTTCGTCGTCGCCGAGATGACGCCACTCCTCTCCCCGGGCCCGGCCGCGAAGCACGGCCGCGAGCCGGATGAAGAAGCGATCCCGCACACGCGGGGGCAAACTCCGGAAGGCGTCGGAGTAGATGAGAAAGCTCAGACGGAACCTGAAGAGCCGGGACTCCAGATCGAACGCCCGGAGCGTGCGTCCCCGCTCGTCGAAGGGACCCCGACCCTCGAAGGTCGCGGCGAATCCGCTCGTACCCGCCACGGGCCCGGGAAGGGGGGCCTCGTCGACGAAGAGCATGGCCCGGAGCAGCCGCTCCACGGCGCCCTCCACCCGCTGGGCGACGGCGGCGGGGACATCCCCACCGAGCGCCTCGAGCCGATGGGCCTCCTCTCCCGCATCCCGGGCCGCGGCCATGAGGTTGTGGACGTGGGCCTGATGGGTCAGCACCAGGAGGGCCACCACGTCGCTGTGGGGAGCGAGGTACGGCTCCTGGTCGAACCGCCCCTCCAGGTCCAGGGCACCCCCGCCGCGCTGGAGGTCGAAGTCCTCCAGGTACCGCTCGGAGTCCACCACCTCGTGGCTCCGAACCGGAGCGTAGACGTTTCCGGCGTGACCCGGAGTCCCATGGGACCCCGTGACGTAGTACCCACCGAAGCGCCGCTCGAAGGCGGTGCGATCGGTCGTGGAGCCGTCGTGGAGCGGTATGACGGGATACCCGAGCCGGTCGGTCAGGACCGACCGCACGATGAAGCCGGGAAGCCCGCCCGTGACGGTCCGGGACTCGTGGCACATGAGGCAGGTAGTGGACTCCCGTCGGAAGCGGGGCGCCCGGTCCGGGTCCTGGGCGAGTGTGTAGAACACCGCGGCGCCGTCGGGGTCCACGGCCGCGATCTCGATGATGGGGCTGTCGGGCACCCACCCCAGGTAGATCTCGTCGCCGAAGTAGAGGGCTCGCGGCGTCCAGGGCGAGATCAGATCGGTCTGAAGGCTCGTCCTGGAGAAGACCAGGATCTGGGACTCCACGGGGACGTCGAAGGCGTCGAGCAACGAGGGCAGCCATCCCCGCGCCGAGTCGAACGACAGCGCCACCTCTCCACGCGCCAGCCGCTGGGCGAGCCGGTCCACGGGATCGTCCTGGGGTGGGGAGGCCGGACCGCCCCGGGCCGCACCCAGGACCGCCGCGACCCCGGCCGCCGCCAGGAGACCGATCAGCCGGCGGCCTTCAATGCGTAGCAACACGACGCTCCCCCGCTGGGGATGTAGGCGATTCGCTCCAACTCCCCGCCCACCAGCTCCCGGACGAGGGCCAGCTCCGCCCGGCAGGGCGCCCGCGTGACGTCCACGACACCCCTCAGGGGGCAGTGGGTCAGGGCGAGCACCGGTCGACCCGCTTCGTCCTCGCCGACCTCGGGCATGTATCCCTCTTCGGAGAGGATGCGCACGACCTCCTCGAGGCGCTCCCCGCCCTGCAGGCCCTCCAGCCGAGGCATCACCACGTCCCGGCGGCGGCGGGCCCGCTCATCGAAGAAGTCCCGGATCAGGCCCGCCTGCCCCCCGTCCCGGAGAAAGGCGGCCAGCTCGCTCAGGAGTTCCCCCTCCTGATTCGGGAAGTGCACCTCGGCCGCCTCGGTCAGTTCGTAGACCACTTCCGGTCGACCCCGGCCGCGAATGCGCCGTCCGGCCCGACGAACCAGGCCCTCCTCGGACAGGGTCCGCAGGTGGGTCCGCACCGTCTCGACGTTGAGACCGAGGGCCTCGGCCATCCTGGGAATCGTGTCGGTCCCCTCTCGCTTGATCTGCTCCAGGATTCGGACCTGGCTCTTCCCGATACGCATGATGCTCATCCCGTGCGGGCGCCCGCCGGCCGTGCAGGCCCGGGCCCCCGTGAATCGTCCCTCGAAAGTGGAGGGTACCGCCGGAGCCCCGGGCCGTTCCGCCTGCGGTCGGGCTACCGGACCGGTCGTCGTGCCTCGAGAGCCCCCTCGCCGTCTCGCGTGACCAGCAACACTCGACCCGGGTCCAGGTCGAGGGGAGCCTCGAGAGTCAGCGCAGGACTCGCCGCCGAGTCTTCCCCCACGTTCCCGAAGCGTACGGCGAGGGTGTATCGTCCGGGAGGGAGCGATAGTTCCTCGTATACGAAGATCGGCCGGTCACCTCGGACGCCGGCGGGTCGCACCACCCGGGTCACCCGGCGGGCGCCGTCGACGTCCACCTGAAGTTCGTACGGCGCGAGTTCACCGATGCAGGCGTCGGGGTTGCGCATGTGCACGGGGAGCTGGTCGAGTTCCTCCTGGGTCGGGCGGCGGCACTCCGCCCCTTCTTCGGAGCGGAACCGCCAGCTGAGGCGCACCAGGGCCTGGTCGGCGTCCAGGGCGGAGATGGGCACCCGCGACGCCGTTGCGAGGAGCGCGACCACGACCGCCGACACCCCCCATCGGAGCAAGGCGCCGCCGTTCACGATCCCACCTCACCCACTCCCGTGACGGCCGAAGGGCCCACCACGCACTCGGCCTCCAGCTCGATGTGTGATTCGGCCTCGAGGTCGTCGAGGGCGCGAATCTCGCTCCGTAGATCGGCGAGAGCGCGAATCATGGTCCCGTGCGCCCCGAGCCCCGCCTGGACCATCTGCACACGCCGGCGGTCGACCCGCTCCTTCAACTCGGCCTCTCGTCCGTCGAAGAGTCGCGCCCGCGTCCAGCGCGGCCCCTCCCGGTTCCAGCAGTCCCGCCCCGGGCACGCCGCCACGAGAACTCCCCCGGCCCCTCCCCGCACGAGGAACTCGACCACCGACGAATGCAGGTTGCCCGCGCAATCCACGGGCAGCACCGGGGCCCCGTCGAACGACGGTGCGAACCCCGCCCCCCCGGCTCCGTGGGAACAGGCGATGACCACCACGTCCTCGGCCGAAGGGCGAACCTCGGTGAGGAACGTTCGCACGGTGGTCAGTTGGTCCCGCCCGTCCCGCCCGGGGGGACCCACCCCCATGGGAGCACACGATCCGGCGCAGATCCCGCAGCTCACGCAGAGGTCCGGGTTCACCGACGCCACCAGGGTGGGTCGATCATCGTCCCGTTCAACCATGGTGATGGCTTCGTACGGGCAGTCGAGGGTGCACTGCACGCACCCGGTGCACAGCCGGGGATCGACCCGACTCGGCACCCGTTGCGGTCCCGCTCGGGGCCGGGTCCACCGGGGCGCCGTCGCCAGCGCGCCGATGACCACCGCCCCGACGCTCCACACCGCCCACGCAGGGAGGCGACGCGAGAGGGGGAGCCAGAACCCGAAGAACAGGTCGAGGGGAACGCCGTCGGGCACCACTCCAGGATCGGCCGCGGGGGCCAGGGGGACCGGCCAGAGGACCGCCACCGCCAGGAGGGCCGCAGTGACACCCCAGGCGAGGGCTCGGGGAGGCAGGAGTCGGGGGCGCGCCACCCGCGAGACGTGGATGTACAACACGAGCCCCACACCCAGGGGGAGGGCGATGTGCAGGAAGTAGTTCAGGAAGAAGAAGGCCCCGGGCATGGACCGCTCCCCGATGAAGGTCCGGACCACCGGCTCGGAGAAGATGGGAAGGGCGTCGAGGAAACGGGCCCCCTCCTCCGCCAGGAGTTGCCCGTGGACGTCCCAGGCCATGACGAATCCGGTCCACCCGATGACGAACACGATAGCCGTCAGCACGAGCCCCGACAGCCACGCCAGGGCTCGCGGCCCCCAGCTTCGACCGCGCACGAACATGCGCAGGCCGTGCACCGCCACCGCCAGTACCATGGCATCGGAGGCGAAGCGATGGAGGGAACGGATCCAGCGTCCCAACCAGACCTGATCGTGGATTCGCGACACCGACGCGTAGGGGGCTCCGATCCGGTAGAACAAGAGCAGGTAGAGCCCCGTGGCGAGGAGAACGAGGAACAGTGCCACCGCCAGCGGGCCACTCTGGTACATCGGGTTCAACCGGGAGGAGTAGACCCGGTCGAACCCTTCGTCGACGACGGCGAGGGCCCGGTGGAGAGGGCCCGGAGAACGGTTGGGAGGGGCGTCCATGTGGAAAGCGGACCTCGGGGTTCGTCTTGTCCGGGTGTTGCCAATGAAAAAGACGTAACGCATGATGGCACGCGATCACAAGGGCGGCCCCCCTCGACTCGGAGTTGTTCGATGGCCGATGCTCCCGTTCCCCCGAACGACACGCCTTCGCCCGGATCGTCCCCCCCGGAGGAGATTCCCTGGGGTCAGCGATTCTTCGACCGGCCGTTCCTGCTTCTGTTCCTCGGGATCCTGATCATGGCCGTGTTCTTCACCGGTTGGGGCCTGTGGGAGATCAGCTCCCTTCCCCCCGCCCCTCTCCCCTGACCGGAGGTTGCCGTGTACGAGTCTGGAATCGCATCGGTCCAGGGCGTGTGGTGGAAACCGGCCCACCGAGCAGAGAAGGTGTGGATCGCCATCGCCTTCATCTGGTGCATGGTGTTGTTCGCCATGATGCCCCTCTGGCACCTGCGGGGCGGCCAGAATCCCACGGGCATCCGACACCGGGTGGAACCGGCCGATTTCCGGGAGCGCACCAACGAGTTCATCGCGGCCTATCAGGTCGGTGAGGACGCCGGGATGCCCATCGTGGAGCCGCCGCCGGGAAGCGACGTCTACCTCATCGGCATGATGTGGCAGTGGCGCCCGATCCTGCGGTTGCAGGCCGGCGCCGAGTACACGCTCCACCTGTCCAGCGTGGACGTGAACCACGGGTTCAACCTCTACCCGTTCAACGTCAACTTCCAGGTCGTTCCGGGCTACGACTACGCCCTGAAGGTGACGCCCACCGAGGCGGGGGAGTTCCGCATCGTCTGCAACGAGTTCTGCGGGGTGGGCCACCACCTCATGGTGGGTCGCATCGAGGTGGTGCCCGCCGACGCCACCGCGGCCGCCGACGTGGGAGACGACCGATGAACGCCCCCGACGCCGGCCCCGGCACCACCACGGAATCGGCCACCGGTCGCATCGCCGGGCTCTTCCGGACCTGCCCCACCACGGGCCTCGCGGTCCATCGCAGCGCCGACCGCCTCATCAAGGCCCACGCGGTGGCGGCCACCGTGGCCCTCCTCGTGGGCGGCATCGCGGCCCTGCTCGTGCTGCTCACCCGTTGGCAGGCGATCCACCTGCTGGATCCGGTGTGGTTCTACAGGATCCTGACGGTGCACGGCATGAACATGCTCATCTTCTTCATCATCTTCTTCGAGATGGCGGTGTTGATGTTCGCCGGGCCCGTACTGCTCAATTCCAGGGTGCCGGCACCGAAGGTGGCATGGAGCGGGTTCGGCCTCATGGTGTTGGGGGCTCTGCTGGTCGAGTGGACCATGTGGACCGGCCAGGCCGACGTGCTCTTCACCAGCTACGTCCCGCTCCGGGCCACGCCCAACTTCTACCTGGGCATCATCCTCTTCGCCGTGGGGGCCCTGGTCACCACGGGCGTGTTCTTCGCCTCCCTCGTCGTGGCGAAACGGGAACGCACGTACGAGGGGTCGGTGCCCCTCGTGACGTTCGGAGCCATCACGGCGGGCATCATCGCCGTCATCACCCTGCTTCACGGTGCGGCCATCTACATTCCCACCTGGCTGTGGTCCATGGACCTCATGCCGGTGGACCCCCAGATCTACCGTCTGGTCTGGTGGGCACTGGGCCACTCCTCCCAGCAGATCAACGTGGCCGCGATGGTGTCGATCTGGTATCTGCTCGCCACCCTGACCGTAGGGGGCGTGGTGGTGAACCAGAAGATCAGCCGCACGGCCTTCGTGCTCTACATTCTTTTCATCTCCATGGCGTCGGCCCACCACCTGCTCGTCGACCCGGGCTTCGGGGCGGCGTGGAAGGTGTGGAACACCAGCTACTTCATGTACATGGCCGTGCTCGCCAGTATGCTGCACGGTTTCACCGTGCCCGCAGGAGTGGAGATGGGCATGCGCCTGCGGGGGTACACGCAGGGCTTCTTCGGCTGGCTGCGCCGGGCGCCCTGGGGCGACCCGGGCTTCAGTTCCCTGGTGTTCAGCGTGGTGGTGTTCGGGTTCGTGGGCGGGATCACAGGGGTGACGTTCGGCACCGAACAGATCAACATCATCGCCCACAACACGCTGCGGATCCCCGGACACTTCCACGCCACCGTGGTGAGCGGCACGGCCATGGCCTTCATGGGGGTCACCTACTACGTGATTCCCCTGATCTTCCGAAAGCAGATCGCGTTCTACCCCCTGGCGAAGATCCAGCCGTACCTCTTCAGCATCGGCATGCTGATCTTCAGCCTCGCCATGACCTTCGCCGGCACCTTCGGAATCCCGCGGCGCCACTGGGACATCTCGTTCTCCGGCGCTCCGTTCGACGTCCAGTATTCACCCGCCGTCGACATCATCATCGCGGTCATGGCCATCGGCGGCCTCATGGGCATCGTGGGTGGGGCGATCTACATCGTGGTCACCGTGTGGTCGGTGTTCTTCGGCAAACCCCTCCCAGCCGGCGAAGAGGCGAAGTACGCCCACAGCATCCCCCCGGGCATCATCAACCGCCCCTGGCTGGAGATTCCCGACACCGACGAAGAGCCCGAGGCCCCGGGCAAACTCGGCCAGTTGCCCGGCACGGCCATTCTGGTGGGCATCTTCTTCGTGGCGTTCGTGACCTACTACTTCGCCAATTGGGCTCTGCTGTCGTTCGTCTGGGAGGTGGGCTGACGTGGGTGAAGGCCCCGCTCTCGACCGCGACGGTCGCCTGGCCCTCTGGACGCTGGGGGCCATCGGGTGCGTGACCCTGGCGTGGTGGCTGCTGGCCCTGGCCCCCGCGGCCGGCGAGCCCGAATGGCTCGGCCGAGCCCGGGAGGTCTGTTTCGACCTCGGGCCCGACGGGCTGCCCGGTGTGTCGGGATGGATGCTCCTCATTGGCCAGCCCCTGGGCATGGCCGCGTTCCTGGCTCTGGTCTGGCCCCGCCCCCTGGGCCGGGGTCTCGCCTGGATCGTCGATACGGGGCGGGGCCGGGTGCTCGGGTTGGTCGTCCTGGCGGCGGCGGTGGGCGGCCTGGCCGCCACGGGCCTCCGGGTGGCCCGGGTGGCCGAGGCCCGGGCGGCCCAGGTGCAGCTGCCTCCCGGCATGGCCGCCGCCGACCATCCGCGGCAGGACCGGCCTGCTCCGCCTCTGGGACTCGTGAACCACACGGGAACGGCCGTCGACTGGGCCGATCTCGTCGGGCGCCCCACCGTTGTGACCTTCGCCTTCGGCCACTGCGGCGACATCTGCCCCCTCGTGGTGGAAAACGCCCGCTCGGCCCGCGATGCCGTGTGGGGACCCGACAGCGCGGCCCTGGTCGTGGTGACCCTCGACCCGTGGCGCGATACCCCGGACCGACTGGCCGACCTGGCAACCCGGTGGCACCTGGGCCCGGGTGATCACATGCTCGGCGGCTCCATCGACGACGTCGAGGGGGTGCTCGACGCGTGGAACGTCGCCCGGGAGCGGGACCTGTCCACGGGCAACATCACCCATCCCCCCCTGGTCTACCTGGTCGACGCGGAGGGCACCATCGCGTTCGTGACTCTCTCGGGGCGGCCGACCCTCATCGAGCTCGCCGAGCGCATGTAGGCCGTGGCGACTCGGAGTTCGACGCGGGATCCACTGGCCGGCACGAACTGGAGTGCGCCGGCCACCGTCCGCGGATTCGCCGCTTCCGCTCCCAACCCGGTCCTCGTGCGATTCGCCGAAAGGGAGACGGGTCGGGGAGGCCGGCGTGTTCTCGACATCGGGTGCGGCGCCGGTCGAAACGCGGTCCCCCTGGCCCTCGGCGGATGGTCCGTCCTGGGCATCGACCTGTCGTGGCCCATGCTCCGCGCGGCCTCGAAACGGGCGATCGCTGCCGGTGTCTCGGACCGGACCACGTGGATGCTCGGTCCCCTGGACGGGCTGCCGGTGGCGGACCGGAGCGTCGATTTCGTCGTCGCCCACGGGATCTGGAACCTGGCCCCTTCCGACGAGGTGTTCCGGCGGGCCGTGGCCGAGGCGGCGCGGGTCGCGCGCCCGGGGGCCGGGCTCTTCGTGTTCACCTTCTCCCGCGACACCCTTCCGCCCCGGGTCGCTCCCCTGCCGGGCGAGGAGTTCGTCTTCACGCAGTTCTCGGGCCGCCCCCAGGTCTTTCTCACCCGGGACCAGGTGCTGGCCGAGATGGCCCGGGTCGGCTTCCACCCCGATCCGTCCGTTCCCTGGACGGAATACAACCGCAGACCCGGGACGCTCCCCGGCGGAGGGGCGCCCGTGATCCACGAGGCCGCGTTCCGACTCGAGCGTTGATGGGCGGGCGTACCGACCCCGTCCGGGTTTGTCCGGACGACGACGCGGGTTATTCCCCACAACCCGATCCTCCCGCACCCGACGGAAGCGAGCGTCCCCGTTGAATTAGGATATCCGTGTCCGAATTAAGTCCGACCCCCTCCGACACAGACTGCACCATGAAGAACACGACCTTCTTCGGCATCACCGGCGCGGCCCTGGCCATCGTCCTCTTCGCCCTCCTGGGCCTCACGCGCACGACCTCCACCGGTCTCCCCTCGATCCCGGTCCCCGAACTCCCCGAACTGCGCGGCGAGCAGACCGCGGTCCTCACCGCCGCCCCCCTCGTGCCCCCGGCCATCGACCGCGACTACGCGACCCGCGTGAAGGTCGAGCTCGAGACGGTGGAAGTGACGAAGCGCCTCGCCGACGGCGTGGAATACACCTTCTGGACCTTCGGCGGCAGCGTGCCGGGCAGCTTCATCCGCGTCCGGGAGGGCGACGAGGTGGAGTTCACCCTGAAGAACCACCCCACCAGCATGGCCGCCCACAACATCGACCTCCACGCGGTCACCGGCCCCGGCGGCGGAGCCAAGTCGACCTTCGTGGGCCCGAACCAGGAAAAGACGTTCAGCTTCCGGGCCCTGAACCCCGGTCTGTACGTCTACCACTGCGCGGTGGCGCCCGTGGGCATGCACATCGCCAACGGCATGTACGGCCTGATCCTGGTCGAGCCGAAGGAAGGACTGCCCGAGGTGGACCGAGAGTTCTACGTGATGCAGGGCGAGTTCTACACCGAGGGTCGCCACGGCGAGAAGGGGCACCAGCCCTTCAACTACGACAAGGCGGTGGCCGAGAACCCCGACTACGTGGTGTTCAACGGCTCCGTGGGATCGCTGGTGGGCGACAACGCGCTCCAGGCCCACGTGGGCGAGCGGATCCGCCTCTTCGTGGGCAACGGCGGTCCGAACCTCGTGTCGAGCTTCCACGTGATCGGCGAGATCTTCGACAACGTGTATCCCGAGGGCGGCACCACGGTAAACCACAACGTGCAGACCACCGTGATCCCCGCCGGCGGCGCCGCCGTCACCGAGTTCCGGGCCGACGTGCCCGGTGAACTGATCATGGTCGACCACGCCATCTTCCGCGCCTTCGACAAGGGCGCCCTGGGCATGATCGACGTCATGGGTCCCGAGATGCCCGTGATCTTCGACGGCGACGCCGCCGCCGGCGGCCACTGAGCCGCGCCCGACCATGCTTCGCCTCGCCTCCTCGCTCCCGCTGGTCCTCCTCCTGGCTTCGACCCCGGCGGTCGGGGCCCAGGAGGGGGACTCCCGGCAGGCGGCGGCCGTCGCCGTCCCGGCCGGGAGCTACCGCCCGCTTCTGGTGACGGGCGACGGTGCGGTTTCGGTGGAGCCCTTCCGTCTCGATGCCATGGCCGTGACCCGGGGCGACTTCCTGGCCTTCGTGGCAGCCCACCCGGAGTGGCGTCGGAACACGGCCCCGGAGCTGTTCGTGGACGAGGGGTACCTGGCGGGGTGGCCCTCGGATCTCGACGCCGGCGAGGGACTGGACCGGCCCGTCACCGAGGTGTCGTGGTTCGCGGCCCGGGCCTTCTGCGCCGCCCACGGCGGCCGACTGCCCACCACGGACGAATGGGAGTACGCGGCCTCCCTGCCCGAGCCCGGGTGGGACCCCGCCGATCGCCCCGCCCTCCACGCCCGGTTCCTGGCCCTGCATCAACAGCGGCCGGGGCCCGACGCTCTTCCAGCCGTAGGGCGCACGGTACGCAACCAGCTGGGCGTGTGGGACCTCCACGGCGTGATCCACGAATGGACCGCCGACTTCAACAACCAGATGCTCACCGGCGCCGGCCGCGACGATCGGGGCCTGGACCGGGAGCTGTTCTGCGCGGCGGGATCGGTGGGTGTGCCCGACCCCTCCGACTACGCCGGCTTCCTGCGCTCCGCTCACCGGGCCAGCCTCGACGGCTCCCGGGGCGGGCTCCTCCTCGGCTTCCGCTGCGCCTACCCGACCTGACTGCCATGCGACTCCCTCCCCTCCCCTCGTTCGCTGCCGTGCTCCTGATCCTGGCCGGGTGCGCGCCCACCCCCGCTCCCGTGGCCGACGCCTCGATGTCGACCGCGACCCACGACCACGCCGCCGGCCACGCCGATCACGCCGGCATGCCGGTGATGGCGGCGCCCGGCCCCACGACCACCGCGTCGGTCTATCAGCTGCCGGGTGACTGGCGCGATCAGAACGACGAGTTCCGGCCCTTGTCGAGCCTGGCGGGGCGCCCACAGGTCGTGGCGTTCGTCTACACCCATTGCAGCTTCGCCTGCCCCCGGATCGTGGCTCGAATGAAGGAGATCGAGGGGCGGGCGGCGGGATCCGATGTGGGACTGGTCCTCGTCTCCATCGACCCGGAGCGCGACACGCCGGAGCGCCTCGCGACCTACGCCGCGTCGACGCGCTTGAATCCCGAGCGCTGGACGCTCCTCAACGGGTCGGACGACCAGATCCTCGAGCTGGCGGTCCTCCTGGGGGTCCAGTACCGGGCCGCGGGCGACGGCGAGTTTGCCCACACCAACGCGCTGATCCTGTTGGACGAGAACGGCGCGCCCACGTTCCGCCTCGACGGCCTGGACGCCGACGTGGGGCCCATCGTGGACCGGGTGGCACTCCGATCTCCATGACGCATGTGACGACGTCGTCGGATGAGGTGGTCTGTCCCACCATCATCCAGGGAGGGATGGGCGTCGGCGTCTCCGACTGGAGTCTGGCGCGCAGCGTGGCCATGGCCGGCCAACTCGGCGTGGTTTCGGCGACGGCCCTGGACTCGCTGCTCGTCCGCCGCCTGTAGGACGGCGTGCGCCAGTCTACCGAAGCCCCGCGCGAATCCGCGCACGAAACGCGACGTGGCAGGCGACACATCCCTCCACGAGATCGGCCCGGGTCGTCAGGACCCCCTCCAGGTCCCCCACAGTCGCGAGCTCCCCGATACGCACCGCTAGATCGTGGACGCGGGTGTCGTGTTGCTTGAACGCACCCATATCCGGCCCGAGCACTCCGGCGATGGCCTGGGCCTCAGCGGGGGGGACCATCGGGTGATCCGCGATGGCGGTCGCCCGTGTGACGAGGGCATCGAAATCCTCTCTCCAGAGCGCACTCTCGAGTCCGGCCATGTCACCCTGCAGTCCGGCCATGATCGAGAACAGCCCGGGCAGCGTCGCCCGGATCGGGGACGCCTCCTCGACCGCGGCTCCCTCGTCTCGTGGATCCGCCGCAGCGGGCTCGCCGCTCGAATCGGGCGAAGCGCACCCCACCGCTCCACCGATCAGCAGCGCGCATGCAACAGAACGGAATCCGTGCGATCGAATCATATCCACCTCGCGGTTCGGCCGACTCCATGGTCTCGGTTCCTCACCATGGTCAGACTCAGGATCGACCTGGTGGCGAACCAGGCGAGTCCCGTGGCGGCCAGCCAGACCGACCATAGCGTCTCAGGAAGGGGAACACCACCAGCACGACGAGTGCGATCAACAGGTCCCGCTCGATCACCCGTCGGACGCCATCGGGCGGAACGCCCCGCTAACTCCGGCGTCAGCGATCTCCAAGGGTCCGTTCCAGACGCTCTGCGAGTACGACCGCCTGGTTGTGTTCGGTATCCCTGGCCCCGTACACGAGGGTGAGGGTTCCCGCTTCAGCCTTCTGCCGCAGGAAGACGAGATCGTCCTCCCGCGCGTCGAGTTCGTCCTCGTACCGCCGACGGAACTCCACCCACTTCTCAGGATCGTGATCGAACCACGTCCGCAGCTCGTCGCTGGGAGCCACTTCCCTCATCCATCGGTCCAGGGCCGCGTACTCCTTGCTCACACCCCGGGGCCACAACCGGTCCACGAGCACACGGCACCCGTCCTCGGCCGCAGATTCGTCGTACGCGCGCTTCAAACGGATCATTCTCTCTGCTCCGGCCTGTCCGTTCCGCGTCGGACTCATGGCCCGCGGGTACGGAGCGTGGTATCCACGTCGGTGCCGGCGGCCCGGAGCCGCAGTGTGCGCTTCCAACTCGTCGACAGTGCCGGCAGTTCCGCCAGTTCCAGGGCCGCATCGGACGCGCCGCGGTGCCGGAACATCACGCGGGCGGCCTCAGCCACCGACCACCGGGGGTGAGGGCGCGACTCGAGCACCAATTCGACGCCCGCCCGGATCTCACCTTCGTCGAGGACCCGGAAATACCACCCGGTGCGGAGGCTGTCCTGCACTCGAACCACCATGTCGGGCACCCCCAGCCGACGCGCGAGTTTCCAACACGGCTGACGCGGTTGCGACACCTGGAACGTGACCGTGCCGGCCGTCCAGACGTCGCCGATTGCCACGTCCCGCTCGGTGAGGCCGGCGACGGTGAGGTTCTCACCGAATGCTCCCGCGGGAAGGTCGACGCCGGGGAGTTCCCGCTTCCACGCCGGATCGTGCAGGGCTGCGTAGGCGAGCACCGCCTTGTCCGGGCCGCCGTGGTGCTTCAGGTCGGCTTGCCGATCCCCCTCGATGTTGGTGCGGCCCACCCATCGGCGGCCCTCGACCCTCTCTTTCACGATGGCGCTGATCCAGGGCCGATGGTCGGGGTCTTCGGCGTCGGCGGCGCCAAAGGATCGAGGTCGACCTACCTGAATGGAACGGATGAACGGTGGAAGGCGACGACTCATGCGACCATCCGTCGACGACCCGCGGGAAGACCGAAGAACACCTTCGCTCCGAGAACCCCGACGAGAAACAGGAGCGGTACCGTCCAACCCTCGGTCGCATCGTGGAGATACCCGAACGCGGCAGGCCCCGTCGAGGCCACGAGATATCCGACGGACTGGGCCATGCCCGAGAGCTCGCTCGCGGACTCGGCATCGGGCGCCCGGAGAACGAGGAGGGTGAGAACCAGCCCGAACGTTCCCCCGAGCGCGAACCCCAGGAGTGCGACCCACACCGCCGCGAGGGTTCCTGCCGGTAGCAGCAGCCCGGCGATGCCGACGCTCTCGAGGCCCGCCAGGGTCCAGATGATCCGGCGTTGGTCGCTCACGCGCCCGGCAAGGAGCGGAACGACGCTCGTCCCGGCCACCCCCGTGGCTTGCGACAGCGCGAGAAGCCATCCGGCGGATGCGCCGCTCAGACCCCGGCTCTGCAGGAGGTCGGGAAGCCAGGCGATGACAACGTAGAAGGTCATCGACTGGAGCCCCAGGTAGAGCGCCACCTGCCAGGCGAGTCTCGACCGCCCGAGGGCCCGAAGCGAGACTCCGCCGACACCGACCCTGCGCGGGGGCCGCCGACGTGACAAGCGGATACCCCAGACGAGGAGCGCTACGCCCGCCGGTACCGCCCAGATGCCGAGTGCGCCCCTCCAACCCAGATCCGTTGCCAGCGGTACCGTGAACCCCGCCGCGGCCATCGCTCCGACGCCCATCATGCTCGAGTAAAGACTCGTGATGGGGCCTGCCTGATCCGCGAAGTCTCGTTTCGCAATGGCGGGCAAAAGCACATTGCCCAGGGCGATCCCGACACCGAGCGTTCCCGTCCCGACGAAGAGCGCCTCGACCCTGGGGACCGCCCGCAGCGCGGTTCCCGTGAGGAGGAGCACCAGGGCGAGGGCCACCGCATGCTCCACCCCTACCCGCCGGGTGACGGCCGAGGTGAACATCGACACGCACCCGAACGCCAACAGCGGGAGCGTCGTGAGCGTTCCGATCGCCGTGTTGGAGAGCCCAGTGGCCTCACGAAGGTCCGGCACCAGAGGCCCCACGCTGGCGAGCGCGGGCCGGAGATTCAGTGCGACGAGTGCGATCCCCATGACCAGGCCCCATCGACGGACCGGCGGATCGGGGGTGGGTCGTGCAGACATGGGCGCCTCAGCGAGGGACCCGCCCATCGCCCGGACCGGCCACGTCGTACTCGATCTCGTACAGCGGAAGGGCGATCCGCACCGTGGTGCCGACCCCGGGCGCGCTGTCCACGTCGACGGTAGCCCCGAGTTGCTCTGCTCGTTCCCGAAGGCCGAAGAGCCCGAGGCCCCGCCCGCGGTCCCACTCCTGCTCCACATCGAATCCCACACCCCGATCCACCACGGCAATGGTAAGCGAACCGCTATCCGAAGCCACGCGAAGGGTCGCCTCGCGGGCTCCGGAATGACGCAGGACGTTGGAAAGGGCCTCCTGGATCATTCGGTACAGGTTCAGTTCCGCCGATCCGGCCAGTCCGGCGGGCAGGTGTCCCACGGTGACCTGGACATCGAGCCCGACCTCGGACATGTCGCGCGCCAGGCCCCGGACGGCGGCTTCGAATCCGGCGTCGTCCAGGGCGGGAGGGCGCAGCCCCCGCGCGTACCGCCGAATCGACTCGACGATGTCCACGAGTTCGGAGCGGAATGCCTCGAGACGACGGTCGGCGGCGGGATCGCGGATCTCGTTTCGGATGGTCCGGAGGCGTAGGATGAGGGCCGCCAGCCGCTGGGCCGTGTCGTCGTGGAGTTCCCGGGAGAGTCGCTTCCGCTCCTCCTCGGCGGCCCGGACCGAACCCGCGGCGAGCCGACGTAGACGGACCCGGCTCCGGGAGATGGCGTCGAGCATGTCGTTGAACACGCGACCGAGCCGCGCCAGGGAATGATCGGCGACCACCGAAACCGGAGCGCGGGCGTCCAGATCGCCCGACTCCACCCGGAGCGCCGCCTCCTCGATACTGCGAAGGGGAGCGAGAGCGAAACGCAGGATGTTCCAGTTGGCGAGCAGGCTCACCGCTCCGCCCACCGTCCCGACGGTGAGAACGAGGAGCCAGATCGGATGACCGGGTCGGGCTCGGGCGACATGCGTGACGAAGGCCGTTCCCGCCCCCGCTCCCAGCGCCACGACGAATCCGTTGGCGACGAGGATCTTGTAGAGAAGGGGGACCCCGAGGAGTCTCCGACGCCATCTTTGGAGGGCTTGGATCACGGGGCCTGGGTCAGGCGCCTCGTGACCCCCTCGGCGATCCTCGCGAACGCCCGTGCCGTGCCGGTATCCGGCCCGCGCAGAGCAGCGGGCACCCCCGTATCGCCCCCCTCGACGGTCGCCTCGTCGAAGGGAACGGAGCCCATCACGTCGATCCCCTCCTCGCGAGCCAGACGCTCCCCGCCGCCCTGCCCGAACGGATGGGAACGACGACCACAGGCGCACTCCGCGAAGGCCATGTTCTCGACCACTCCGAGCACCGGTACGGCGAGCTTCCGGAACATCGACACGGCCTTGGCGGCTTCGGTCGCCGCCAGGCGCTGCGGGGTCGTCACGACGACCGCACCGTCGACCACGACGGCCTGGGCGAGCGACAGAGGAACGTCTCCGGTGCCGGGCGGCAGGTCGACCACCAGGATGTCGAGCTCCGGCCAGAGCACGCCGCGGGAGAACTGCTTCACCGCCTTCCCCACCATGGGGCCTCGCCACACCGCAGGCGATTCCGGCCCGAGGAAGAACCCGAACGACACCACCGAGAGTCCCAGGACCTCGAGCGGAATCACCTGCTTGCGATCACTCATCCGGACCCGTTTCGCTCCGTCTTCCAGTCCGACGAGCATGGGAACGGACGGACCGTAGATGTCGGCGTCGAGGAGTCCTACACGCGCCCCTCGGTCGCGCAGGGCGAGAGCGAGATTCACCGCGACGGTGCTCTTTCCGACCCCGCCTTTCCCTGCCCCGACGGCCACCACTCGCCCGACGTTCGGCAAGCGGGATCGCCCGGCCCAGGGGTTCCGCCGACCGGGCGCCTGCTCCGGAGGCAGGATCTGGACCTCGCAACGAACGGCCCCTGCATCCTTCAGGCGCTCCCGGATCGCGGCACGCAGCAGGTCCGGCACGTCGTCGCGTTCCGTCGAGAGCACCAGGGAGACGTGGACGCGATCGTTCCGGACCGTCACGGCCCGCACCAGTCCGAGCGCGACGATGTCACGTTCGAGTCCAGGGTAGGGCACCGAGGTCAGGGCAGCGCGGGCCGCCGCTTCCGTGAGCATCGAGTGATCTCCGGGCGTTGTTCGTCTGGCCCCCCTCACTGCACGGGCTTGTCGCAAGAGACCCCTCCTTACGATATTTGTCAAGGACATCATCACGTTAATTATCGCCCTGCCTCGGGCGTTCACCCGCCGTGCTGCAACGCTTCCCCATCTTCCGGAGACCGTTCCTGTGAGGCCCCCGAGATTCGGGCTTCTCCGGACTCAGATCGAACGTCGGGCCCCCCGTCACCATCTCCGGCGACCGTCGACGACGCCGAAGAGGTCGTTCAGGACACCTGGATCGCCGCTCTGACCCGGGACCCCGGTGTTCGATCATGCGTGGGCCCACGAGCCCGCAATGACCTCGCCCGATCCGGATTCCGAACAGACCCTGGGTCTCGACCTCGGACGTCGCATCGACGAGGCCCTCGCCGAGCTCCCGTTTCGTCAACGGCAGGGGGTGCGGCTCCGCGATCTGGGGGGGCTGGTCGCCGAACAACGTGTGCTTGCGCCTACGGCTTTCCCCGGTCAACCCGCGGGCCCTGATTCATCGCGGCCCTCACCAACTCCGCGAGAAGGTGGCGCACTGACGGAGCCGTCGGGCGCCGGATCCGTGCCGGCTGCGATCCGGCGCCCGACCCACGCCAGGAAATCCCGGGCTGTCAGCCCCATCTCCGCCGGTTGCAGATGGCTGCCCAGTTCGAACGCGACGAGGTCGCTGAACTGCATCTCGCAGAGGTCCCGGTCCAGATGCCGGTGCACCTCCCCGAACAGCCGTCGCCTGGAAGCGTCGTCGTGGAATTCGAGGCAGACACGAAGGCGTTCGTCGGGGGTGCACTCGTACCGCAGGTGCCAACCGTAGGGGAAGGCCTGCTGCAACAGCAGGCCGAGATGGGACTCGTGTCGCACGCGGGGCTCCAACCGGTTCGAAACGGGGTCGGCATCTACTCGACGGGCATCGAGAGCGCCCACCCCATTATCATGGCATATTTCTTGACAAATATCGAGAGCCCCGGTATGCTGGGCTCCCGTACGCAACTTCGATCCCGGACCGCGCTGTCATGGGCAACCCTCCCGACCGCATGAGCCGTCACGCGCCCGAGCCACGCGTCGAGCCACCTCTATGACCGAGCATCGTGTTTGTCGGGTCGAAGAACTGGTGGATCACGAGGTTCGGGCCTTCCGGGCCGGTAGGCGGGAACTGGTCCATTGTCTCTTCGACGGACGAGTGTGCGTTCTCTCGGCCGAGTGTACGCACGAGGCGCTCCCCCTGGCCGGGGGGGCGATCGATAACGGTGTCGTGACCTGCCCCTGGCATGGTGCCCGCTACGACGTTCGGACGGGAGCGGTGCGCGCGCTCCCCGCGGTGCGCCCCCTCCGGTCCTTCCCTGCTCGTGTGGACGAATCCGGAATCGTCTTCGTCGATTCCGAGGCCTAGAACCGTGTACACCCTCGTCCGCCGGTTCATCAAGACCGGCATCGCCTTTCTGTTCACCGGACTCCTGCTCGGAGCCTGGATGCTGATCGAACGGGAGCTGTTCGGTCGGTGGCCGAACCCCTACCTGGTATCGGCCCACGCCCACGCGGTCCTCATCGGCTTCGTGATGTTCCTGATCCTTGGAGTCGCGCTCTGGCTCTTTCCGCGAGCGGCCAAGGACGACCAACGCTATTCGCCGGGTCGAGCCGAGGCCGCCTACTGGATTCTGCTGATCGCGACGGGAGGACGATTCCTGGCCGAAGCCGCACGGGCCGGCATCGACCGGCCCCTTCTGGGCTGGGTCGTCGTGGTCGGTGGTCTGGGGCAGATCGTCGGCCTCGGGCTCTACTTCTGGACGATGTGGACCCGGATCCGCCCGGTCGGGAGCCATCTCCGCGAGGCCCAGGGGGAGCGGTTCTGATGGCGTAGCGTCTCACCGCGGTTCTCCGAGGCGTAACCAGAACACCTCCTCAGGCGACCGTCTTTCACTCCACCCTCCCCCACGACCCACATGTCCGGAACCGACACCACGACGCCGCACCCGACGGTCGGCCGACCGCTCACGGTGGCCAAGGCACGCATCGACGAGATCATCGACGCCGACCACCGGCTGACGCGGCTCGTCTACGTGTATCTCGCCTGCGCCACGGCGTGGCTGGTATTCGGCACGCTCATCGGCGAATACCTGGGCCTGAAATTCACGTGGCCCGAACTCGGCGTGGCGCCGTGGCTGTCGTTCGGTCGTCTGCGCCCGGTTCACACCAACGTGGTGTTCTGGGGGTGGACGTCGCTCTCCATGATCGGGTTGGCCCTGTGGGTCGTGCCCCGGACCAGCCAGCGCGCCCTCCACAGCCTGCGCCTGGCGTGGGTCGCCCTGGGTCTCATGAACGCGGCCGTGATTCTCGGAGTGATCCAGCTCCTCGCCGGGGTGACCAACGGAGCGGGAGAGTTCCGGGAATTCGTGTGGCCGATCATGGCCCTCTTCGCGTCGGGCCTCGTCCTGCTCGGCTACAACCTCTATCGGACGATCGCTCGCCGCGGCACCGAAGAGATCTACATCTCCAACTGGTACATTCTCGCGGCGTTCATCATGACCTCGATCCTGGTCACGATCGCCTACCTGCCCTGGTTCCAGTACGGCCTGGGCGACACGGTGATCCAGGGCTACTACATGCACCAGGGCGTCGGCCAGTGGTTCACGCCCATGGTGCTGGGGCTCACCTACTACTTCCTGCCCAAGTTTCTCAACAAACCGATCTACTCGTATTCCCTGGGCGTCCTGGCGTTTTGGACCCAGGTGATCTTCTACACGATGATCGGCACCCACCACTTCGTGTTCAGCCCGACGCCGTGGATCCTCCAGACGGTGGCCATCGTGTTCAGCGTGGGCATGCTCGTGCCGGTGTTCGCAGGCACGGGCAACTTCCTGTTGACCATGCGAGGCAGCTGGCGCACCATCACCCGGAGCTACTCCCTTCCCTTCATCTTCGTGGGGGTGGTAACGTATTTCCTCGGGTCGACCCAGGGCACCTTCGAGGCGTTCCGGACCCTGAACCGCGCCTGGCACTTCACCGACTTCACGGTGGGTCACGCCCACCTCACGATGTACGGCTTCGTCGTGTTCCTCATCTGGGGCGGTATCTACGGTCTGGTGCCCCGGCTCACCGGCCGTGAGCCCCCCCAACTCCTGGTCGGAATGCACTTCTGGCTCGCTTTCGTGGGGCTGGTAGTCTACGTCGGAGCCCTCTCCATCGGCGGGACCCTCCGGGGTCTGAGCTGGATGTCGGGCACCGACTTCCTCGACTCGGTACGCCTCATGGAGGGCTATTGGTTGGGGCGGGCCGTGGGGGGAACGCTGATGTTCGCCTCCCATCTGGTGTTCGCCTGGAACCTCTGGAGCATGCGTCCGCCGGCCCTCTTCGCGGACTCCGGAACGACGGTGCAGCGCCCCCCCCAAGTCGAGCCCACTCCTGCGGGAGCCACGTCATGACGCTCGACTTCCACAAGAACCACCGACTGCTGTTCGGAACCGTGTTCGGTCTATTCCTCGCCCTGAGCGGCATCATCGCCGTCGGTCCGGCGCTCTGGGTGCAGAACAACAACCGTCCCCTTCCCGATTCCCGGCCGCTGACGGACGAGGAGGCCGACGGGCAGCAGGTCTATCTCTCCGAAGGATGCGTCTACTGCCACACACAGCAGGTGCGGCCCATTCCCCAGGACACGTCGCGCTACGGTCGGGCCTCGGCCCCGGGTGACTACGCCCGACTCGGCCCACGGGACCTGTGGCGTCAGACGCCGAGCGTGTTGGGTACCGAACGCACCGGACCCGACCTGTCGGCCATCGGCGACCGCCAACCCAGCGACATCTGGCATCACATTCACCTCTATCAGCCGAGGGCCGTGGTAGGGGCGTCGATGATGCCGTCCTTCCCCTGGCTCTATGAGACGAAGGCGGAGGCCGCTCCTGGCGATGTCGTGGTGCCGGTGCCACAGTCCCACGGTCCCGACGACGGCGTCGTCGTCGCCGGACCCCGCGCGCGCGCTCTGGTGGCGTACCTACTCGCGTTGAAGCAGGCGCCCCTTCCCGGAGCGACATCGACCGTCGACCCCACCGGCTCAACGGATGCGAGCGGGGAGGCGCTGGGCGTCAGGATCTACGGCGCGCGGTGCGCGAGCTGCCACCAGGCCGGAGGCGAGGGCGTGCCGGGTGTGTACCCGCCCCTGGTCGACGACCCGGTCGTTCTCGCCGACGACCCGACACGCCACGTGCAGATCGTCCTCTTCGGGCTGTCGGGTGAGACCATCCAGGGCACGACCTACCCCACCGTCATGCCCGGATGGGCCGAACAACTCAGCGACGAGGAGGTCGCCGCCGTGGTGAACCACGAACGACGGAGCTGGGGTCACGAGGCCCCCACGACGACTGCGGACGACGTCGCCCGCGTCCGGCAGGGAGGGCCGCCCGATGAGCAGTGACGCCCTTCCGAGCCGTGTGGAGGTGTACCTCGACGGAAACGACGATCCCATCGGGATCTACCAGCCTCCGGCCCGCTTTCGCCTCGACACGGAGGACCTGGAAGACGGGCCCCACGAACTGCGTATCGTGGCCACGGATCGCTCCGGTCACTGCGGCGTCCGTACCATTCCCTTCGAGGTGAGGAACGGGCCCGGTATCGCGGTGGACGGCCTCAAGCGGGGCGACGTGGTGGAGGGTGCGCTCGACCTTCTGGTCAACGCCTACGGTGGCGCCTACGAGGAGAACTGGGAACCGGCACGCGCCGAAACTCCCGCCCCCATTCCGACGTGGGCCTGGGTCCTGTTTCTGGGCGCCGTCGCGTGGGCGATGTTCTACGCGGCGCGAACGTGGTCACCGTCACCCGACATGGCGGGCTCTCCGACGTTCGCCCAGTGGACCGGCGAGATCGGTGGGGACATCGGCCCCGGGCCCGGCGGGACACCCTCGGCGGACGGCGCCGGGGCGGCCCTGTATCGTACCAGTTGCGCGAGCTGTCATCAGACGAACGGAGTGGGCCTCGACGGTGTGTTCCCGCCCCTCGCGGGTGATCCCGTGGTCGTCGCCGACGACCCGACCCGCCACATTGAGATCGTGCTGTACGGATTACAGGGGGAGGCCATCGCCGGCGTCGACTACCCGACGGCCATGCCCGGGTGGGCGCAGCAACTCAGCGATGTCGAGGTGGCCGCCGTCGTGAACCACGAACGTACGAGTTGGGGCAACGACGCACCCACCGTCACCCCCGACCAGGTGGCGCAGGTGCGGCGAAGAGGCTCCCGATGAGCGCTCTCGCGCTGTCGGTCGCAACCCAGGACTTCGCCGCCTCTCCCCACGGTCGGCAGGTAGCGGCGTCCGGGCTCACCGATTGGGCCCTGCTCGCCTTGGCCGTTGTCGCGGTGGCGATCGCATTCCTGCTCTGCCTCCGCTTCTTCCTGCGACCCGGAGAACACGATCCCGCGCACATCAAGCGGGTGATTCTTCGAGACACCCTGCGCTCCAGCGGGGAACACCTCCCTTCCACCGACCGGCCTCCTACGGGCCGGCGGAATCTCTTCCTGGTTCTTCGAGAACCGCGATGACCTCGGTCCCGACCCGCTACCGTGATGGCCATCATCACTCCGCCGCGCGTCGAGACGGGCAAGGCGTTTCCGAAGGCCGCGTTCTACCCCTTCGTCGTCGGCACGAGCACCGAGGCGTCCCCTGCGCAAGCGATCGAACGGTGGCACCGGCCGCATTACGCCGCCGATCTCGATGTCGGTCTTCGTGAGACCGAGTCACGGATCGGGTTGTGCCTGTCCGGGGGGCGCGATCCGATCCTGGGTCTGGAGGTCACGGCTCATACCTTCGACGACGCGGTCAACCGCTACCATGCGTTCACGGTCGACGAAGTATCGGGGACTCCGTACAAGGTGAACATCTTCATGGGCGCGCCGCACTCGGAGCACGAAGCCGAGGGGGGGAGCCTGACGCTACACGATCACGCCATGCTCGAACGACTCGACGTGGGCGAGGTCGACCCGATTCCGTTCCGCGAGGAGTGGTACCGCGCTGGGATCCAGACCTTCGAGGAACTCGAGCACCTCGGGCGGTCCTGATCGAGACCACCCGGGATCGCCTTCGCACCTCTGTCGTGCGGGGCGCCCTGTCGTACCTTCACCTCGTGCGGTGATATCCCTCGCTCCACCGCGGAGTCCCCCTCGGTCACCGCTGGGGACGACCGCTCCACGCCCATGAACGACATGACGATCGCCACGGGTACCGGGGCCTTCTCCCCGGTCGAGGACCACTTCGTCCGCAAATCGGGCGTCGCAGAGACCACCACCCGGATCCCCTACGTCCTGGTCGACAACTTCCCGGAACTGGGCAAGATCGCCGCCCTGCGGTTCCTGGAATGGGTCGCGGAGCATCCCGAAGGTGTGGTCAGCCTACCCACCGGAAAGACCCCCGAGCACTTCATCCGGTGGACGCGGTACCTGCTGGAGAACTGGGACTCCGCAGAGGGCCGGAGGATCCGCGAGGAGCACGGACTCCAGGTCCGTGACAAGCCGGCGCTGAGGGGGCTCCACTTCGTCCAGATCGACGAGTTCTACCCCATCCGGTCGTCCCAGTCCAACAGCTTCCACCACTACGTCTCGACGTTCTACATCGACGGGTTCGGACTGGATCCGGAACGGGCCCTCCTCATCAACTGCGACGAGATCCCCCTGGCCGGCGGGAAGCACTTCTCGGAGGTGTTCCCCGACAGCACCGTGGACCTGTCGCTCCGGACCCGCTCGGCCCGGACCGCGAAGGAGCGGGAACAGCAGTCCTCCATCTTCCTCATCGACGACTGGTGCGTGGAGTACGAGCGGAAGATCCGCGCTCTGGGGGGCATCGGGTTCTTCCTCGGCGGCATCGGCCCCGACGGCCACATCGCCTTCAATACCCGGGGATCGGACCACTTCTCCACCACCCGCCTCACCGAGACGAACTTCGAGACCCAGGCCCAGGCGGCCGGCGACCTCGGGGGGATCGAGGTGTCGAAGAACCGCCTGGTGATCACCATCGGGCTCGACACCATCACCTTCGACCGGAACGCCGTGGCAGTGATCTTCGCCGCCGGGGAGGCCAAGGCGGGAGTGGTGAAGGACGCCCTGGAGTCGGAGCCGTCGGTGTTGTATCCGGCCACCGTGCTCCAGCGTCTGCCCCGGAGCCGGTTCTACATCACCCGGAGTGCCGGGGCCACGCTGGGCGACAGCATGGAGGCGTACTACCGCAGCGGCCCCTGGACCCACGAAAAGACCGAACGGGCGGTCATCGACCTCTGTCGCCGGATCGTCACCTACGGACCCAACCTGACCCTGGCCGATCTCGAGTCCGATCCGTACTGCCGCCTGATTCCCGACCTGTCCCTGGGCACGGTGCGGGCGGTCATGGACTCCATCGAGGCGAAGGTCGAACGGGGCCTCCGGCCGGAAGAGGGGCAGACCTTCTATCACACCGGGCCGCACCACGACGACATCCAACTGGGACTCCAGCCTCACATCAATCGCACGCTCCGGGGCACGACGAACCGGTCGTTGTTCTCGGTGCTCACGTCGGGATTCACCGCGGTCACCAACGGGTTCATCACCACGACCCTGGCGGCCACCCGCCGGCTCCTGGACGAAGGGCGGATCCAGATGGTGAAGTACCCCGACTTCTTCCAGTCGGGGTATCGATTCAAGTGGGACAAGGACGTGTACCACTTCCTCATGCACGTGGCCTCCGAGGATCCCGAAGGCCGCGAGCGGGGCCTGTGCCACCGGGTCGTGCGCGCCATCGTGGACATCTGGGGCGTGGGCAGCACCGAGGAACTCCGGAACACCATCGACGCCATCATCGCCGAGATCGCCGACAGCTACGACGGGCAGAAGAACCCGCCCCGGATCCAGAAACTGAAGGGCATGGTGCGGGAGTTCGAGGAGGAGCTCGTCTGGGCCCACTCCGGCGTGCAGGTGAAGAACGTGCGTCACCTACGGCTGGGATTCTACACCGGCGATCTGTTCACCGAGCAGCCGAGCCGAGCCCGGGACGTCACGCCCATTCTGGAGGAGTTCCGCAAGGAGCAGCCTACGGTCATCAGCCTCGCTCTCGACCCCGAGGGGAGCGGGCCCGACACGCACTACAAGGTCCTCCAGGCCATCGCCGATGCGGTGCGCCTTTGGCGCGAGGAGACCGACCTGGGCCACCTCCGCATCTGGGGGTACCGCAACGTCTGGTTCCGGTTCGCGCCCAGCGACGCCAACGTGATCGTGCCCGTGAGCCTGAACGCCATGGACGTGCTCGACAAGTCGTTCAGCGACTGCTACCTGAGCCAGGTCGACGCCTCGTTTCCGAGCTACCAGCACGACGGCAAGTTCAGCACCCTGGCCAAGCGGATCTGGGTCGAGCAGCTCCAATCGATCCAGTACCTCCTGGGCAAGGAGTACTTCTACACCAACGAAAACCCCCGCATCCGCGCCAGCCACGGCCTCATCTACTTCAAGGAGATGAACGTGGACGAGTTCCTCACCCAGGCCCGGGAACTGGAGAAGGCGACGGAGGGGTGACGCGGCGGGACCCGATGAGGTGCGGCGGACCGCAGCGCGAGCACGATGTTCGGTTCACCGCCCACGCGACCGTCATCCGTACGTATTGCTCCTATTTCGAACCAAAACGCCGGTTCACCGGCGAAACGCCGCCGCCAGCTCGACGTTTCGCTCCCATGCAGGTGGTTTCGGCGAGTTGAACCGCCGGTGGGCGCTGACCCGTACGCTTCGATCGCGGATGGGGGGACGGTCTGTGGTGGGACTGGGGGTGGTGGGGGGGGCCGGCGGCGGGAGTACCGCCACGGCGCTGCGCGCCGCGGCGTTCCTTCGGCCGATACGGTCGGCGCGTTGGTGGTCGGCCCCGAATGGTTCATCTGCACCTCCAGGCCTTCCCCGTCCGCCTCAGGCCGAACCCGCGTCTTGCGTCCTCTCGCTCCGCTCGGATCCGCACGCGGGTTCGCCTCCCGCCGCCCGACCGACGAGGGAGTGCCAATGCGAACAGGCCTGACCACCGGGATGGTGATCAGGCCTGTTTGAGTGGAGGCGGCGGGAGTGAGCTCCGGTGCGGCTTCGCCGCATCCTCGCTCCCCTCGGCAGGGACGACGACCGAGTTCGTGGTCACACCCGAACGCCTCACCACCTCACTGCCCCGGCTCCCTGCCTCGGGTCGAACCACGCGTCAACGGGCCGCTCGCTTCGCTCGGATCCGCACGCGGGTTCGCCTCCCGCCGCCCGACCGACGAGCGAGTCCCAACGCAAACAGGCCTGACCACCGGGTTGGTGATCAGGCCTGTGCAGTGGAGGCGGCGGGAGTCGAACCCGCGTCCGCGAATGGATTCGTCCGAGCTTCTACGTGCGTAGAGCGCTGTGGATCTCGCTGCGGGCGGCCAGCACACAACCGCACCTCAGCCAGTCGTCTGAAATCTCACCGCCGATGGGACGACGCCACCGGCAAGCCAGCCCGACTCATCGTCGTCTACAAGAGCCGCCTCGGGCGGGCAACTCGGGAGACGGGCACGTAAGGGTTACTTACGCAGCCAGCGCCAGATCAGTGTTGGCAGCTATAAGGTTTTCCGAGGATTATCGAGGTTCGGAACCTCGGCACGCTACTCGACCTTCACCAGACACGTCGAAGCCGTGACGCCCCCAGTGGTGCTTTCAATCAGCGAAGAAAGGTACACGACACCGGCCCGGGAGGTCCATGGGACCGGGCCGTACGGAAGCATCGGCCGCTCCCCGGGGAGACTCCACCGCACCGTGCGGGGTCAGACGCCCACGGTCCGGGGCGCCACCCCGTGGGCCAGGGTGTCGTCGTCCACGGGGCGGTCGGCCCAGCCCCGTTCCCGGGCCTCGGCGACGTACCGCTCCAGGTGCTCCTCCATCTCTTCCAGGGACTCCACCTGGAACAGTTCCTGCCGAAGCGCCTTCCCGTTGGGGAGCCCCTTGGTGTACCACCCCAGGTGCTTGCGGAACTCCCGCACGGCCCGGTGCTTCTCGGACTCGAAGGCGATGGCGTTCCGGGCGTGGAGCAGACACACCTGGAACCGCTCCTCCACGGTGGGCCCGGGGGGCACGACCTGCCCGTCCAGGGCGGCCCGGGCCTGCTTGAAGATCCACGGGTCGCCGTGGCTGCCCCGGGCGATCATGACGCCGGCGCATCCGGTCTGGTCGCGCATGCGCCGGGCATCGTCGCCCGAGCGCACGTCGCCGTTGCCCACCACCGGGACCTCCAGGGCCTCCACCACGGCGGCGATCTCGTCCCACCGAGCCTGGCCCGAGTACATGTCGGACCGGGTGCGGGGGTGGAGGGTGACCACCCGGGCTCCGGCGTCCTGGCACCGCAGGGCGATGCGCACCGGGTCCCGGGACTCCTGGTCGAAGCCGCTGCGGATCTTGGCCGTGACGGGGAGGGGCGTGGCCCCGTCCACGGCCCGGATGATGGACTCCACCAGATCGAGATCCCGGAGGCATCCGCTCCCCCCGTTCCGCTTCACGATCTTCTTCACCGGGCAGCCGAAGTTGATGTCGACGAAGTCCGGTCCGAACGTCTCGGTGACGAAGGCGGCGGCCTCGCCCATGGCCCCGGGATCTGCGCCGAAGATCTGAACGCCGATGGGGCGCTCCACCTCGTCGAACCGCAGGTAGTCCAGGGTGCGCTCGTTGCCCCGGACGATGCCCTCGGCGCTGACGAATTCCGACACCACGACGTCGGCCCCGTAGGTCCGGCACAGACGCCGGAACGGGGACTCGCTCACCCCGGCCTGGGGGGCGAGGAAGAGGGGGATCGAGTCGCCCTCGAAGACGGAGAGGTATCGGGAATCCATGGGTCGAAGCTATCGTTGCGCGGCCGGGGGGTGAAGGCACCCGCCGCTCGGGCCATCTTCATGTGGTCCGGGTGTTCCAGTAGACTACGGATTCACTTCCGCAACGAGATCCGGTTCACCGGAGTTCGATATGAGACTGAAGGACTTCTTCACCGCCGAGAGCGTGAGCCTGCACCTGGAGTCGTCGTCCAAGGACGACCTGCTCAAGGAACTCGTGGCCCTCCTGGAACTCGACCCGAAGTCCGAGGCGATCCTCTTCAAGACCCTCAAGCGCCGCGAGAACCTCGGCAGCACGGGCATCGGCAAGGGCATCGCCATTCCCCACTGCCGGTCTCTGGTGGTGAACCGCCTGCGCCTGGCCTACGGGCGCAAGCCCGAGGGGGTGGATTTCAACGCCATCGACGGGCAGCCGGTCCACAACCTCTTCCTCATCGTGGCTCCGCCTCTGGAGGTCTCGAACCAGTACCTGCCGGTGCTGGGGAAGATCGCCCAGTTCGCCAAGGACCCCGATGTACCGGGTCGCCTGGCCGAGATCGAGGCACCCGAGGAATTCCTCGCCCTGCTGGAAGAGAAGGCGTCCTGAGCGCCTTCCGGCGTCACTTGGTGACGAACATCCGGATGATCTTGGGCGGATAGCCCGCCACGGTGATCTGACACCAGTAGGGACCGGACGCCACCTGACGGCCGGACGAGTCCCGCCCGTCCCAGAAGGCCTCGTGGGTCCCGGCACGGGTGTACTCGAGATTGACCAGCGGCACGCCCTCGCCCGCGGGATGACGCAGGGCCACGGGCGAAGCCACCGGCTGCTTGAGCAGGTTGTAGATCCGGATGGTGACCACCACCGGACGCCCGGTATCGAACAACGACTCGGAAAGCACGAAGGGAATCGTGGTTTCCGGGTTGAACGGATTCGGGTAATTGGGCCTGAGTTCGACGCCCTGCTGACCAGACGACCCGCCGCCCACCTCCTGGGCGGAAGCGGGAAGCACTGCGAAGCCGATCATGGAAAGGAGGACGAACGAGACGCGAATGAAGCGCCTCATCGCTGCCTCCGCACAGTCCTGCCTGTGCCGTAGCCGTGGATCGAAACGAAACTCCCGTACGGGACGTGCTCGTGGGGCCGAAACCGGCCTCTCCTCTTGCATAGTAGGCCGGTGCCGTCCCCAGGGTCAAGCGGCCTGCCGTCCCCTGTGGGACGTATGTCCTATCACCCGGGGTTGCCCCCGGGTTCCCCGGTTCCGTCACGGGTGCGTACCGCCCGCCCTTTCCCGGTGCGCCGGGTGACCCCGCAGCGGTCCAGCCAGGCCAGAATGGGGAGGAGATGCCGCCGCGTGACGGGCAGTACGTCGCGGAAATCCGCCGGTCCCAGGTCCTGACGTCCCCCCAGGGCCGACACCACGGCGTCGGCGGCCTCCGCCCCCACCCGGGCCGACAGGTGGAGTTCGTGATCCAGGACCACCAGGTGCCCCTGGTCCACCAAACCCTGGAGGATGGCCGAGAAGGCCGGATCGGCCCGAAGTTCATCGGGAAGCTCGGCCACGAAGGGGGGTGCCAGACCGGCGGTCTCGTAGCGCTCGAGGAGGTCGGAGCGCAACCGCTCCCGGGCCGGGTCGAGCCGGACCTCGAACCCCGACCGGCGCACGACCCCCGCCTCCACATCCACGAGTCCGGCGGCTTCGGCTCGCCCGAGAGCCAGGTCCACGAGGCCGTCGGCGCCCCCGGCGGGAGCTCGGGCCCGCAACGCCTCCACCGGGAGGCCCGGCCGCCACGGCTCCATGTCGTGGACCCGGTCCAGGGTCTCCAGGAGCTCCCCGGTGAGGGACTCCAGGACGCCCGGGGCCACGGCCCGGCCCCCGGCCGTCGTGCCGCCTCCTCCGACCTCCAGCGCCGCCACCGCCCGCCCCACCGCGTCGGCACCCCGCCCCACCCGCACCGGCAACTCAGCCACGGGCACGCCGGCGGCCCCCGCCAACCCCACCACGGCGGCCACGGCCGCGTCGGCGTCGCCGTCGAGGACGGCGCGAAAGGCCCCGTCCAGTTCGTGGGCCGATCGCCCCCGCTTCGGCGCCGCCGGCTCCACGACCCGGATCCCCCCGATGGTGGTGACGGGGGAGTACGACCGGATCACGCCCCGGACGCCGGCCCGGGTGGTCACGGGGGCTTCGAGGCGGAGCTGGACCCAGCCCGTCTCGCCGGGCCCCAGCTCGTCGACCCCGGGCACCACGCACCGGGCCATGACCTCGGCGGTGCCGAGATGCACCCGAACCCGCTGGTTGTGGCGCACGGTCCAGCCGGTGTCGGGCAGCACCCTCAGTTCGGCCGTCACCATGTGGGACGCCGCCCAGGCGGAGTCCGAGACCAGCACCTCGCCCCGCTCCACGGCGTGGCGATCGATGCCGTCTCCGGTGAGGGCCACGGCGGTGCGGGTGCCCGGCCCCGCCATGTCGGTGTCGGCCCCGTGCACCTGGACCCCTCGCACCCGGGCGTCCAGCCCCGAGGGCAGGAGGCGAACCCGATCACCCACGGTCACTCGCCCCGAGAGGAGGGTGCCCGTGACCACCGTCCCCGTGCCCCGGACGGTGAACACCCGATCCACGGGAAGGGCCAGGAGATCGTCGGCGGCGGCGCCCGCCGACCGGGCCGCCATCTCCAGCAGCCGCTCCCGCAAGGCCTCCACTCCGTCGCCGGTGCGAGCCGAGACCCGGGCGAAGGGCACCTCCGAATAGCCGACCTCGGCGAGGGTCTCCCGCACCTCGTCCTCCACCAGGTCGATCCAGTCGGCCTCCACCAGGTCGACCTTGGTCACGGCCACCATCAGCCGGGTCACGCCCAGGAGGGACAGGATCGCCAGGTGTTCCCGGGTCTGGGGCATGACCCCTTCGTCGGCCGCCACCACCAGGAGGGCGAGGTCCATTCCCGTGGCCCCGGCCAGCATGTTGCGCACGAAGCCCTCGTGGCCCGGGACGTCCACCACCCCCAGGCGCACCCCGTCTCCCTGGAGCGCGGCGAACCCCAGATCGATGGTGATGCCCCGCTCCTTCTCTTCCTTGAGCCGATCGGTGTCCACGCCGGTGAGGGCCGCCACCAGGGCCGTCTTGCCGTGGTCGATGTGCCCGGCGGTGCCGAGAATGGCGCAGTGCACGTCAGGCCTCGTCGGGTGGGAGGAGCGCGGCGAGGACCCGGAACGACTCCAGGCTGCGACTCCCCGCCAGATGATGGGTGACGAAGTCGCTCAGGAACTGGAGATGGGCCCGGGGCCGCTGCAGGTCGGCGGGCACCGACCCCGCCAGGAACGTCTCGAGCTGGGCCCGGGCACCGGGGCCGAGACGGGGTCCCCCCGAAGACTCGGCGCAGCCCGGACAGCGGACCCCTCCCTGCTCGAAGTCGAATCGTCCCATGTCGTCGGCCTTCAGGGTCGCGCCGCACACGGGGCAGACGTCGAGGGAGGGGTGGTACCCCAGCACGGCGATGAGCTGCCATCCCTCCCGGAGGAGCGCCCCGGGGACCGTGTCCACCGCGGCCTCGGCCAGGGCATCGAAGGCTCCGTCCAGAGCGTCGAAGAGCGCATGGGCATCGGCGTCGCCGCCGTGGCGCAACACGAGATCGGCGAGCACCGATGCCGCCGCCAGGCGAAGGGGATGCCGGCCCAGGCCGCGCCGGCTGCGCTCCACGCCGAACTCCTTGAAGCTGTGGAGGTCCCGGGATTCCTTGTGGTAGTACGTGAGGCGGCCCCCGGCGAAGGTGTCGAGGCCGCTCCCCTTCCCCGAGCGTACCCCCCGGGCCATGACGCCCACGATTCCCCGGTCCCGGGTGAGGAACCGGAGCACCCGGCTGGTCTCGCCGTAGGGATGGGCCCGGAGCAGCAGCGCCGCGGTGTGGGTGACCGCCACCGATGGCGTCGGGTCAGGCCCGAACCGAGAGGCGGGCCACCAACTCCGCCCGTCGGGCGGCCAGGGCCGCCCGTTCCGCCGGCTCCAGCGCTTCGCCTTCGAGCCGCTGGTCGAGGCGGGCCACCTCGAGGAGCAGGCGAGCCCGCTCGTCGCCCCCCTCGTCTCCGGTCGCTGCTTCGGTCCAGGCCTCGGGGTCGGCGGAACCGGCCGTGGCGCCCCCGCCCCGCCCCACGGCGACGAGGCCCGCCGCCGCCAGGAGGATCGCCAGGACGACGGCCACCCACTCCATGGGAAGCCGAGCCGGGGGGTCGGCCGCCGTGACCCGGAGTGCGCCGGAGGTCGGGGCCTCGCCGGCGTAGCGCCGGAAGGTCATGCCGGGCTGCAGTTCCACCGTCTCGACGCCGGGAACGCCGTCCACCTCCAGATCCGGCGCCGGCTCCCGCACCAGGAATTCCACGACCCGGGTGCCGGGCGCCAGGGGGATCACCAGCCCGTCCAGCGTGTCGACCTCGTAGCGGAGAACGAACTGCCGCACCCCCGGCGAGATGGGGCCCGAAAGCACCAGGGCATCGTCTTCGACCTGGGCCGCGTCGGACGACACGTCGCCTCCCCCCACCTGGGGGTTCCGGAGACCCGCCGGGAGGGGATGGCGCCAGCTGGCGCCCTCGGCCGCGGGGACGTAGGTGCGATCCCCCTCGTGGGCGATCTCGAAGAGGTCGGTCATGAGCCACCCCGTGGGCCCTTCCTCGGCGATGATGTAGCGGGTGGCCACCGGCAGGGGCGCCCCGCTGGCGGGAGCCGTCAGGGTGTCGTAGGCCTGGATCGTGTAGAGGCTGTCGAGCTGGATCGCCCGACTCACGGCCCGGCCGAAGTACACGATGCCCAGATGCCGCACGGAGGCGAAGTAGATGTCCCCCTCCTGATCCTCCCGGGGCACCGAGGGCAGGGCGAACCGGAACCGTCCCTCGGGTCCGGCGGTGACCGTGTCGATCTCTCCCGCTTCGGTAGCCGACACCCGGTGGAGGATCACCTCGGCGCCCGGGAATGGGGCACCATTCCGGGTGGCCTGCCCGTCGAGTTCGGGGCGGGCCTCCTCCTGCGCCCCTCCCGCGGCCGGGAGCATGAGGCCGACGCACAGGAGTCCCAGGATCGAAGGCCGGGTCATGGCGTGAACCGGCCGAAGTCCTCGGGATCGAGCTTCCGGAGGTAGGACTCCAGATCCTCCACGGGGGGGGCGTCGACCCCGCCGGACGTCAGGTCCACCTCGCTCACCAGGTCCGGGGGGGCCGGCATGCCCTGCTCCGACTCGTCCACGTCGAGATCGAGGCGTCGGAGCAGGTCGTCGGCGGCGAAGATCGCCGAGCGGGTGCGGAGGGCCACGGCGATGGAATCGGAGGGTCGGGCATCGACCCTCAGTGTCTCGTCGCCCCGTCGGAGCACGAGTTCGGCGTGATAGGTCCCCTCGTCCACCCGGGGGATCTCCACCCGCTCGAGTCCCACGGACATGGCGTCCAGGAGGGAGACGATGAGGTCGTGGGTCAGAGGCCGGGGGAAGGCGACCCCGGCCATGTGCATGGCGATGGCGCTGGCCTCGGCGGCTCCGATCCAGATGGGGAGCACCCGGTCGCCGTCCTTCTCCCGGAGCACCACCACGGGACTCTTCGTCGACTGGTCCATCCCGAGACTCTGAACTTCCACCTCGACCAGCACCGTAGTCACTCCTCGAATCGAGCCATCCGCCACGGGTCCCTGTCGAGAACCTCGCGCGAGGGGCCTGGGTTCACCGCGTCTCAGAGTCCGAGACGGGACTTCAGGGCGTCCGCCTGATCCGTGCGCTCCCAGGGGAACAACTGGACGGTCCTGCCCCCGACCTCCCGCTGCTCCGGCGTCCGGCCGAAATGACCGTAGGCCGCCGTGGGCCGGAAGATGGGGTCCCGCAGCTTCAGCGCCTCCGTGATGGCCGCCGGAGAGAACCGGAAGACCTCCCGCACCGCCGCCTCGATGTCCCGGTCCGGCACGACCCCGGTCCCGAAGGTGTCGATGAACACCGAGACCGGCTCCACCACGCCGATGGCGTAGGCCAACTGGATCTCGCAGCGGCGGGCCGCTCCCGAGGCCACGACGTTCTTGGCCGCCCATCGGGAGGCGTACGCCGCGGATCGGTCGACCTTGGTGGCGTCCTTGCCCGAGAAGGCCCCGCCGCCGTGCCGCCCCACCCCACCGTAGGTGTCCACGATGATCTTCCGACCGGTGAGCCCGGCGTCGCCGTGGGGCCCCCCGATCTCGAACCGCCCCGTGGGGTTGATGTGGAAGATGCAGTCGTCGGCGTCGAAGAGGTCGTCGGGAAGGACGGGCGCCACCACCCGGCGCCGCACTTCCTCGTGGATCGTCTCCTGGCTCACGTCGGGGTCGTGCTGGGTGCTCACCACCACGGTGTGGACCCGCACCGGGCGACCCTCGTCGTCGTACTCCAGGGTCACCTGGGACTTCCCGTCGGGCCGGAGCCAGGGGAGGGCGCCGGTGTGGCGCAACTCGGCCAACTGCCGGGTGATCCGGTGGGCGAAGACGATGGGAGCCGGCATGAGCTCGGGCGTCTCGTCGCAGGCGTAGCCGAACATCATGCCCTGATCGCCGGCCCCGCCCGTGTCGACGCCCTGGGCGATGTCGGGCGACTGCTTGTCCAGCGTCGAGATCACGGCGCAGGTGTGGGCGTCGATACCGTACGCCGAGGACACGTAGCCGATGTCGCGCAGGGTGTCCCGCACCACCGTGGGAAGGTCGACCCAGGTCTCGGTGGTGATCTCCCCGGCCAGGAGCGCCATCCCCGTCGTCACCAGCGTCTCGCACGCCACCCGGGAGGCCGGGTCGTCGGCCAGCATGGCATCCAGGACGGCGTCGGAGATCTGGTCGGCGATCTTGTCGGGATGGCCTTCGGTGACGGATTCGGAAGAAAAGAGACGCATGGCGTGGGGTTTTCGAGAAGGAGACCGGGGGCCGAAGCCCAACCGAAGCAAGCTACCCGAGCCGCCGAACGGCGACAAGGCAACCGAAGGGGGGTGCTCAGCTCCTCAACGAGAGGTTCCAGCGCCCCACGTAGGCCGACAGATCCACCGCGTCGCCGATGCTCTCGGCCAGGGCTTCCATGACGTCCCGGGCGGTGGCGGCGGCCAGGGCCCGCCGGGCGGCGCGGCGGGCGTCCTCGATGCGCACGTCCCGGACCACCTTCTTGAGTTCGGGGAGGGCCGGCCAAGCCACGGAAAGGGCCGTGATGTCGAGTCCGAGGCAGAGGAACGCCCCCAACGACGTCGCCGCCATCTCGCCGCAGACGCTCACCTCGATCCCGGCGGCCCGGGCGACCCGGGCCACCGAGTGGAGCTGACGCACCACCGAGGGATGGAAGGGATTGAAGAGGCGGGCGAGCCGGGCATTGGTCCGGTCCACGGCCAGGGTGTACTGCACCAGATCGTTGGTGCCGATGGAGAAGAAGTCGGCGTGGCGGGCCAGTTCGGCGGCGTCCAGGGCCGCGGCCGGCGTTTCCACCATGACGCCCAGCTTGTAGCCCCGATTGAAGGGGATGCCGTCGCGGCGGAGTCCGTCTTCCTCCTCCTCCAGGAGCGCCCGGACCCGCTGCACTTCCTCCACGTCGTTGACCAGGGGGACCATGATGCGCACGTCCCCGAACACGGTGGCCCGGAGGATCGCCCGCAACTGCACCCGGAACAGCTCGGGCTCGTCCAGAAGGACCCGAACGGCCCGCCAGCCCAGGAACGGGTTCTCCTGGGGCGGCATGTGGAGGAACGAGGGGAACTTGTCGCCGCCCAGGTCGAAGAGGCGGATGTAGACGGCGTCGCCGTCGAAGGCCTCGGCCACCCGCCGGTACGCCTGGAACTGCTCCTCCTCGCCGGGCATGGCGTTGCGACCCACCACCAGGAACTCGGTGCGGAACAGTCCGATGCCCGCCGCTCCGTGGCGTCGGGCGTTGTCGGCTTCCACCGGGAGGTCGAGGTTCGCCCGGAGGGCCACCGGTTGGCCGTCGGCGGTGACCGACTCCAGGCGGGCCACCTCCTCGACCTCCTCTTCCAGGAGCCGGATCCGGGTCCGGCGCTCCTCGAACACCCGCCAGTCCCGCTCGTCGGGGTCCAGCACCACCCGCCCGATGCGCCCGTCGACGATGACCTCCTGGCCGTCGGCGGCTTTCCGACACACGTCCCCGAGCCCCACCACGGCGGGGATGCCCTGGGACCGGGCCAGAATCGCCCAATGGGACGTCCGGGTGCCCTGGTCCGTGGCCAGGGCCGCCACCTGATCGGGGTCGAACTGGGCGATGAGGGACGGGGTCAGATTGGGGGCCACCACCACCACGTCGCCCGAGGTGTCGGAGAGATCCAGGGGGTCGTGCTGCCCCAGGAGGTGCCGGAGTACGCGCACCTGGAGATCTTCCAGGTCGTTCAGCCGATCCAGGACCATGGGATTGGCCGTGCGGGTCCACTGGGCCTTGAGTTCGAGCATGCGCCACTCGAAGGCCCGGGCCGCCGTCAACCGGGTGTCGCGGATGTAGCCCTCGGTACCCCGGACCACCGTCTCGTCGTCCAGCATGAGGATCTGGGGGTCGAAGATCCGGGCCTCCACGGGGCCCAGTCTCGCCTCCGTCCGGGCCTTCAACTCCAGGAGCCGCTCCCGGGCCGCCTCCCGAGCCTCGGAGAACCGGGCGACCTCGTGGTCGACCCGACCCGCGTCCACCACTTCGTGGGGCACCGAGGGGACTCCCCAGGGGATGCGGCGCACCCGGCCCCAGGCGATGCCCTCCGAAGCGGGAAACCCATCGAGCGTGACCGACATCAGTCCTCCTCGAACCCGCGATCGACCAGGCCGCACAGGGCCTCCAGTGCCGCCGGAGCATCGTCGCCGTCGGCCCGGATGGTCAGGTGGCTCCCCCGCTCCGCCGCTAACATCAGCACGCCCATGATGCTCTTGCCGTTGACCTCCAGGCCGTCCTTCTCCACCCGCACCTCGCATCGGTACCGGGCGGCGAGCTTCACGAACTCCGACGCGGGGCGGGCATGCATCCCCGCGGCGTTGACGATTCGGACCGTGGCTTCGTGCGTCATGGCGTTTCCGATCAGCCGGCTCGCAAGCCGAAGAAGGTGACAAGGACCACCAGGCCCACCGTGAGGAGCGCCGTGGGCCGCCACAGGCGCACTCCTCCCACCAATCCCGACAGAAACGCGGCCACCGCGCCCGCCGACCAGGAACGACTCAGGCCGCCCATGGCGGTGTCTCCGGTGAGAAGGAGGCCGGCCAGCCCTCCCACGAGAAAGACCAGGACCACGGCGCCCCGCTCGGCGCGGCGGGTCAGGGCGAGTTCCTTGAGGCGCGGCCCCACCGCCGTCCCGGACTCGTAGCCGAGGCGGAATCCCCGGAACCGCAGCGTGAGGTGCAGGGCGCTGAAGAGCACCAGGAAGGCCGCCACCGCCCAGCCTCCCCCCACCCCCGCCCAGTACAACAGCAGCCCCACCGCCGCGCACAGCGGCAGCCAGGTCGCCCAGACCACCCGGTCGCCCAGGGCCCCCAGGGGGCCCCGGATCGCCGACCGGAACCGGCGGATCGTATCGGGGCTGGCCCCGTCCATCTCCAGGCGGGCCAGGGCCCCCAGCGCCACCGACGAGAGGTAGGGGTGGGCGTTGAAGTGTTCGGCGTGGCGCCCCACGGCGTCTTCCAGATCGCCGTCCCGGAGTCCCAGGTGACGCAGCAGGGGAAGAAGGGCGAAGGCCATACCCGTGCCCTGCATGACCCGATAGTTCCACGATCCCTGGATCAGGAACGCCCGCAGTTGGATGCGGCGCCGCACGGCGGGAGGGAGGGGCGGCACCACGCTCACGGCAGGACCCACCCCACCAGCAGTCCGGCCGCGACGCCCAGGGCCAGGACGACCCACCGCCGTCCCGCCAGCAGCGTGCGGCCCACGATGCCCAGGGAGACGAACGCCCCCAGGAGGAGCGCCCCCCGTGTGTCGGCGGCGCTCAGGGGCCATCCCCGGGTCACCCACGGGCCGGCCGCCAGGACCGTGGTGAGTCCCACCGCCGTGACCAGGGCCCCCCGGGCGAAATCCAGGGCGATGGCCAGGCCGTGACCGGCGGCCACCTGGTCGGGCGTCACCGCCTCCCGGGTGGGGTCCGGGACCCAGCGACCGTTGGCGTGGCGCTGCATGGACTGGGTCACGGCGCCGAGCCATCCGAGGACGAGCCCCGCCGCCACCCCGAGCGCCACGCCCCCGGGCCCGGCGGTCCACACCGCCGCCGCGACCCCCACCACGGTGGCGGGGCCGGGCTCTGGAAATCGCCCTCCCCCGGACGGGACCGATACCAGGAGGAAGAGTTCCAGCACCGCCCCCACCATGAGGCCCGTCACGGGATCGCCCACCACCAGCCCCGCCACGGCGCCGGCCACCAGGGGCCGGGACACCATGAACTGCCCCACCGTCACTCCGTCGAGGGTCAGGAGCGCACCCAGCAGGGTCAGGGCGAGGAAGCTCATTGCAGGATCTGATCCACGGGCACCCGGGGCGCCCCGGGCAGGTCCCGCCCGCTCACGACCGTGCCGGCCTCCACCAGCGCCCGAACCGCCTCCCGATCGGCCTCGTCCACGAACAGGTAGGGGCTCACCTCGTCCCGTCCGGGACGGTGGTGGAGCCCCCCGAGGTTCACCTCCATCCCCTCCAGGGCACCCCCGGCCGCCAGCGCCGCCATGGCCTGGATGTCCCGGGTCAGCACCACGGTCCGCACGGCGTCCCCCCGCCAGCCGGCCACGGCCTCCCGGGCGTCGGCCACCGACGCGAAGACCACGGCCACCTCGTCGGGCACCGACAGGCGGTAGAGATCCTGCTCCCACTCGCTGGCCGCGAGTTCGTCGTCCACCACGACGTAGCGCGACGGGTGGAGTTCTCCCCCCCACCCCAGCACCACCTGGCCGTGGATCAGGCGTTCGTCAACCCGAAGCAGGACGATCGACATGGGCTTCCGGCGCAGTCAGGAGGCGCACCCCGGACCGGCCCTTGTCCACCAGCCGGGCGGCGAGTTCGTGGACCGGGAGGGTGCGATGGAAGACGAAATCCAGGAGCATGGGGAGGTTGACGCCGGTGAGCACCGCCACCCGGTCCCGGTCCGCACAGGACAGGCGAGCCGCCAGGGTGCAGCTTCCGGCGCCGAGGTCGGTGAAGACCACCACCGGCCCGTCGCCCAGCACGTCGCCGATGGCGGCCCGGAGATCGTCGGGCGAACGTCCTTCGTTGGACACGGCCACCAGGGCGTCGGGGGGCGCACCGGAGATGCGCCGCACCGCGTCGATCATGCCCGGAGCCATGGCCCCGTGGGTCACGAGCACCCCCCGGACCTCACTCAAAGTCCTGCTCCAGGTAGGCCCGCAGGTGCTGATCGAAGGCGTTGGCCGAATCGATCCCCGAGTAGCGCAGCAGGTGGTTCATGGCCACGACCTCGGAGATCACGGTGATGTTCTTGCCCGGGTTCAGGGGCACGGTGACCCGGGGCAGCGTCACGCCCAGCACCTCGGTGGTCTCGACCTCGAGTCCCGTCCGGGTGTAGGTGCGGGCCTCGTCCCAATGTTCGAGCTGGACGATGACCTCGATGCGTTTCTGCTGGCGAATGGCCCGGATCCCGAAGAGCTGCCGGATGTCGATGATCCCGATGCCCCGGATCTCCATGTGGTGCTTCTGGAGCGGATGCCCTCGCCCGATGAGGACATCGGACGCCCGGCGGCTCGCCAGCACCAGGTCGTCGGCCACGAGACGGTGTCCCCGCTCCACCAGGTCCAGGACGCACTCGCTCTTCCCGACACCGGACTTTCCCACGAAGAGCAGTCCCACACCGTAGACGTCGGCCAGCGAGCCGTGGAGGTTCACCACCGGCGCCAGGGCCGATTCCAGGAACGGCTTGATGCGGAAGTAGAAGTCCTTCGTGGTGAGGCCGGAGCGGATGATGGGGACCCCCGCCGCCAGGGCGGTCTCCACCACCTCCCGCGGCACCTCGAGCCTCTTGGTGACGAAGAGGGCGGGAATCTCGAAGGTGAAGAGGGCCTCCATCCGCCCCCGGCGCTCGTCGGCGCCGAGGGTGGCCAGATAGGTCATCTCGGTCTCGCCCAGCACCTGCATGCGACCGGCCACGAACCGCTGGGTGAACCCGGCCAGCGCCAGCCCCGGCGACGAGATGTCGGGATCGGCCACGGGCCGGTCCAGAGACGTGTCGGGGGTCAGCAGTTCCAGATCCAGCGTCGCCTCCTTCGTCTCGAAGACGTGGGCGACGGTGAGGCGGGTATCCGGTGCGGTGGGAGGGGGGACCGACATGGGGGGTTACTCGCCGAGGGACTCCCGGGCCGGCACCGCGGCCTGGTGGTCCACGGCCTGCGCTCGGGCCCGTCGAACCTGCCGCGACAGGCGGTCGAACAACTGATCCAGTGCGGCGGGCCATTCGTCGGCCTCACCCGAGGCCACGATGCGGTCGGCCCGGTCGAGGGAGAGAATGCCCTCGACCTTCTTCGACCGCTTCTCTTCTTCGAACACCAGGTCCGCGCCGGACACACGGGGATCGAACCGGCCCAGCTTCTCGACGAGTTCGTGGGCACGATCCCGGATCGTGTCGGAGATGTCGCAGTGACGGGCGGTGATCTGGACTCGCATTGAGCCTCCAAACGGGGAAATGAACGGACCCTGTGAACAAAGCTAGGAAGGCCCCGGGGCGTCGGCTACCCGCCGCTGCAGGATCTCTTCGAACCGACGGGCGGCGGTGTCCCACGATAGGGTGCCGGCAAACCGGAGCGCGCCGGCGCCCAGACGCCCCCGGAGGTCGCCATCGGCGAGGATGCGTCCGAGAGCGTCGGCCAGTGCCTCCACGTCGCCGTGGGGGACCAGCAGACCGGTGGTGCCGTCCTGCACCGAGTCCCTCAGACCGGGGGCGTCGCTGGCCACCGACGGGGTGCCGCAGGCGCCGGCCTCCACCACCGAGATGCCCCACCCCTCCTTCGGCGAGGTGAGGACGTGGACCCACGATCGACGAAACAGCTCCACCTTCTCGGCCTCCGACACGAAGCCCCGGAACTCCACGGCGTCGACCACGCCGAGGGACGCGGCCAGGGCCTCGAGGCGGGGGCGATCGTCGCCCTTGCCCGCCACGACGAAGCGCAGGTCGACCCCGAGGGCCCGGAGTCGGGCCACGGCCCGGATCACCAGGTCGACCCCCTTGTAGCGCTGCAGGCGCCCCAGGTAGAGCACGGTGGGCCGGTCGAACTCCGCCACCACCGGATCGGGGGCGTAGAGCTCCAGGTCCACCCCGTTGGGCACCACCTCGATAGCGTCGAACGAAAACCCCCGGGCCACGAGGTCGTCGCGGGTGCTCCCGGACACCGCCACCACGGGGACGCCGGCGAACACCCGGGGCAGCGGCCGCTCCAGGAGCCAGGTGGCCGCCGCCACCGGAAACGACGCCTCCCGGAAGGCCGTGGCCCCGAACAGGTGATGAACCAGGGCCACCACCGGGGTCGACCCCCAGCGCGGGGTGAATACCGGGACCTTGTTGAGGTCTTCCACCACCACCTGGGGATTCCGGGGCCGCAGATGCCTGTCGAAGTGCCGCCGGGCCAGGAAGGGGAAGGTGTGGCGCCCCCCAACCCGGAAGACCTCCATGCCGTCAAGCGTCGCCCGGGGCGGCGCCCCGGGAAATCCGGAGCAGAGCAGGTCCACCTCGTGGCCCCGGGCGACGAGGCGGCCGAACACCTCGTGGAGGTGGATCTCGGCGCCCCCGGCCCGGGGGTTGAGCCGATCCTGCCAGTTCACCACCAGGATCCGCAGTTCAGCTCTCCAGTTCGGCCAGGAGCGACCGGTAGACCGCGTCCAGCACCCCGTTGACGAATCGCGGCGATTCGGGACCCCCGTACTGCTCGGCGAGGCGCACCGCCTCCTGGATGGCGACCTTCGGGGGGATCTCCTCGAGATACACGAGTTCGGCCACCCCCAGGCGCAGCACCCCCCGGTCGATGGCCGACAACCGCTCCATGCGCCAGTTGTCCAGCGACCGGCGCAGACGGGCGTCGATGTCCTCCAGGTGTTCGTCCACCGTGGTGAGGAGCAGGCGCACGTAGGGAAGGCGCCGGGGGGCGATGCGCCGGGTGCCGGTGGTCTCCACCAGGGCGTCCCGGAGGTTGCTCCCCCCTCCCCCGCCCGCTTCCCAGCGGTAGAGCACCTGGAGGGCCCAGGCCCGAGCCCGGACCCGATCGATGCGCTCCCGACGGGTGGCGAACGACTCGCTCATGCCAGCCCCCGGTAGAGAAGGCCCATCTCCAGGGCGGCGAGAGCCAGTTCCCTTCCCTTGTCCTGGCCGTCGGCGGCGGCCCGCTCCCGGGCCTGGGCCTCGTTTTCGGTGGTGAGAACCCCCAGGATCACGGGCACGTCACGCTCCCGGGCGGTCTCGGCCAGCCCCCGGGACGCCTCTCCCGCCACGTAGTCGAAGTGGGGGGTTTCCCCCCGGATGACGCATCCGATGGCCACCAGCACGTGGAAGCGCCCCAGGCCGGCGAGACGATGGGTCGCCTGGGGAAGTTCCCAGGCCCCGGGCACCCGCACCACCTCGATGTCCTCGTCGGCCACCCGATGATGGCGCAGCGTGGCGACGCACCGGTCGCGGAGCGCCTCGGTGATCTCGCCGTGGAACCGTGCGCAGATCAGGCCGATGCGAAGCCCCCGGCCGTCGAACCGCCCTTCCAGCGCGTCGGCGTACGAACCCGGGCCGCTCACAGGATGTGCCCCAGACGGGTGCGCTTGGTCTCGAGGTAGCGCTGATTGTGTTCGCCGGGAGCCACGCGCAGGGCCTCCCGGCCCGTGATCTCCAGATCGTAGCCGTCCAGGCCCACGATCTTCCGGGGATTGTTGGTCAGGATCCGGATCGTGTGGAGTCCCAGGTCCAGGAGGATCTGGGCGCCGATTCCGTAATCCCGGAGGTCGGGTTGGAAGCCCAGGGACTCGTTGGCCTGGACCGTGTCCTGCCCGTCGTCCTGAAGGGCATAGGCCCGGATCTTGTTGCCCAGGCCGATGCCTCGGCCCTCCTGCCGCAGGTAGACCACCGCGCCCTCGCCCTCCTCGGCGATGCGCTCCAGCGCCCGATCCAACTGTTCTCCGCAATCGCACCGCTGCGACCCGAAGACGTCGCCGGTGAGGCATTCGGAATGCATGCGGACCAGGATGTCGGACTTGCCGGCGATGTCGCCCCGAATCACGGCCAGGTGCTCCCGGTCGTCCACCAGGCTCCGATAGGCCATGACCCGGAACATGCCGTGGCGGGTGGGCAGTTCAGCTTCGGCGATCCGTTCCACCAGACGTTCGTGGGCGAGGCGGTACGCCACGAGCTGGGCCACGGTGATGAACTTCAGGCCGTGTTCGGCGGCGAAGGCCTGGAGTTCGGGCCGCCGGGCCATGGTGCCGTCCTCCTTGAGGATCTCGCAGATGACGCCGGCGGGAGAGTGCCCCGCCAGGCGGGCCAGATCCACCGCCGCCTCGGTCTGCCCCACGCGGCGAAGCACCCCGCCGGGTTTGGCCCGGAGGGGGAAGACGTGCCCCGGCCGCCGCAGGTCCTCGGGGCGGGCGTCGGGCGCCACCAGCCGCTGGACCGTCACGGCCCGATCCTGGGCGCTGATGCCCGTGGTGATCCCGAAGCGGGGGTCGGCGTCCACCGAGATGGTGAAGGCCGTGCCCTTGGGGTCGGTGTTGTGCTCGGTCATGGGGGCCAGGCCCAGCTCGTCGGCCCGCTCCCGGGTGAGGGCCACGCAGATCAGCCCCCGCCCGTATTTGGTCATGAAGTTGATCGATTCGGGGGTGACGGAGTCGGCGGCGCACACGAGGTCTCCCTCGTTTTCCCGGTCCTCGTCGTCGGCCACGATGATCATGCGCCCCTGGCGGATGTCCTCCAGGGCGTCTTCCACTCGGTCGAACGGCATGCGGTTGCGTTCCTGTTCAGCGATCGGAGGCGGGGGGGCCGCTCTCCGGGCTCCCGGCGGTGCGGGAGGCGAGAATCCTACCCACGTACTTCCCCAGCAGATCCCCCTCGACGTTGATCCGGTCTCCCGGTTCCAGATCGGAGACGTTGGTCTGGGACCACGTGTGGGGAATGATGGCCACCCGGACCCGATCCGGGCCCTCCAGGCGGTCCACGGTGAGGCTGATCCCGTTGAGGGCGATGGACCCGTGGAGGATCGTCTCCTCCCACACCGCCCGGGGCACGGAGAAGGTCAGGAAGCGGGTATCGCCGTGGGTCTCCACGGACACCAACGCTCCCGGACCGTCCACGTGACCCTGGACCATGTGCCCGTCCAGGCGGGCGCCCAGGACCATGGCCTTCTCCAGGTTGACGCGCCGTCCCGGGCCGTACGTGCCGGCCACGGTGCGGTCCAGGGTCGAGAGGACGGCGTCCACCCGGAATCCCCCGGTCTCCACCGCCACGGGCGTCAGACAGGCGCCGTCCACCGCGATGGAGTCTCCCACCGCGACACCGTCGAGGAATCCGTCGGGGGTCCGGATGTGGATCCTGCGGGCCCCGTCCACGTCGTGGACCGACGCCACGGTGCCCAGGGCGGAGATGATTCCCGTGAACACGTCAGTCCTCCCGGACCCGGTCGTAGACGAGGAGGGTGTCGTCGGAGAAGCTCGCGGGAGGCGCCGCCATGGTCCACGCCCCCTCGGGCGTCCACCCGGGGAACGCGGGGATCGCCCCCTCGCCCAGGATCCGGGGGGCGACGAAGAGGTAGAGGCGATCCAGGAGCCCCGCCCGTTCCAGGGCGGCCCCGAGCCGGCCGCCCCCTTCGCAGAGGATGGCCGACAGCCCCGCCTCGCCACAGAAGGCCAGGACCCGGCCGAGATCCAATTCGTGGGGGCCGCGGAAGGCCGTGGGATGCACCGAGGCACCGGCGGCCTCGAGGCGCTCCAGTTCGCCCTCGGGGGCGTCGTCCCGGGTGAAGACCCACACGGGTGCTCCCCCGTCGCCCCGGAAGAGGGCGGCGTCGGACGATAGACGGGCCCCGGGATCCAGGACGATGCGCACCGGCGGCACCCGGGGCTGCACCTCGCCACGCACCGTGAGGAGCGGATCGTCCACCCGGGCGGTTTCGGCCCCCACCACGATGCCGTCGAACCCCGCCCGGAGTCGGTGCACTTCGGCCTGGGCCTCGGGACCCGTGAGCTGGGTGCGGGTCCCCGGGCGGGCCGCCAGACCCCCGTCGAGGGACGCGGCCAGCTTGAGGGCCACCCAGGGGCGGGGGGAGGCGAACCGGTGGTGGAACGCCGGGTTGAGCCGCCGAGCCCGGACGTCGTCGAAGACCGGCCCCGTGACCGCCAGCCCCGCCTCGGCCAGCTCCGCACCGCCGCCCCCCGAGTCCCCGCCGGGGTCCGACGCCCCGAACACCACCCGGGCCACGCCGCTGGCCAGGAGCGCCCGGGTGCAGGCCGGCGTCTTGCCCTCGTGCCGACACGGCTCAAGGGACACGTACGCCGTGGCCCCCCGGGCCCGGGGCCCGGCCGCCTCCAGGGCCACGGTCTCGGCATGGGGTCCCCCGAACACCCCGTGCCATCCCTCGCCCACCACCTCGCCGTCGCGCACGAGCACGCAGCCCACCATGGGGTTGGGATGAACCCGACCCCACCCCCGCGCGGCCAGCTCCACGGCCCGTTCCAGGTGGGCCCGGTCGGCGTCCGAGAGCGGGGAGCGGGGGGTCATGGGCGTGGCGCGGACCTCAGAAGAGGATGCGGAACGTGAGGGTGGCCAGGAGGCTGCCCGCGGTGGGATCGAAGGCGCCGGGACCGCTGTCGGGACGGGCGTCGTAGCCCGCCGCGTACCCCAGCTCGCCGTGGAACTGGGTCACGAGCCAGGTCGCGGTGACGCCGCCGAAGAAGAGCATGCGGTCGGCGGTGAACCCGTCGAACGACACCGAGCCCGACGTGGCCGATCCCCCGGCAGGGGTGAAGGAGCCGTCGGCGGAGGCCCGATCCCACCCGAAGCCCGCCTGGATGCCCAGGGCCAGGAACTCGCGTCCGATGGTGCCCCGGAAGGAGGTGGTGGTGACCCCGTCCAGCGCCACCGCCCCGTCCACGGATCCGTCGGCCCCGTTCCACTCCAGGGCGCCGCCGTGGCGTCGGAGGAGGCTGAGGGTGATGCCCGGAAGGGTAAAGGACTCCCGGATGACGCCCACCCGGACCCCGTAGCCGAAGGCCGCCACGGCCCCGTCGTATCCTCCCTCGGAGGGGAGCAGGGCCACGCCGGCGGTGGTCATGACGTCCACGGCCAGGACGCCGCCCACGGTGGGGCGAGGCCGGAAGCCGTCGAAGAGGCCCACGGCCAGGGAGGCCTGGAGGGAGGGCACCCACGACGAGGTCTCTCCCGCCGTGCCGGCCCCGGCGTCGATGGCGGGGACGCCCACGTCCACGAGGCCGAAGCGGGCGCCGGCGGCCACCCGGGGCGTGGTGCCGAAACGCTTGCCCAGGGTGGAGGCCGATCCGGGGAACTCGTTGCCGCCCGAGAGGGCCAACCCGACGCCTCCCGTGATGGCCTGCACCGCCAGGGCGGCGTCGAGGCAGCGTCCGGCGGGCGACCCCCCTCCCTCGCAGCGGTCCCGGAGGCGGTCCCGGTCCTGTCCCAGCGCCGGAGCCGCGGTGGCGGCGGCCAGGGCCGCCCCCAGGATCACGGTCGACCGCCGTCGCGCCGAGCGGTGCCGCCTCAGTCGGTCCACGTCACTCCGCTCCCCCGCACGACTTCACCCAGCACCGGCACCGTTTCGCCGGCCGCCGTGAGGGCGGCCACCACCCCGTCGACCTCGCCGGGGGGCACCACCAGGATCATGCCCATGCCCATGTTGAACACCCGGTACATCTCGTCCCGCTCCACCCCCCCGGCGCGGCCCAGGACCCGGAAGAGGGGAGGCGTGGTCCACGCTCCCCGGTCCACGGCGGCCCCGAGACCCTCGGGGAGCACCCGGGGGAGGTTGCCCGGAATCCCCCCTCCCGTGACGTGGGCCAACCCGTGGAGCCGGCCCTCCTCCAGGAGGGGCCACAGAAGGCCGAGATAGCTCCGGTGCACGTCCAGGAGCACGTCGCCCACGGGGCGCTCCAGCTCGGGGAACTCGTCGTCGACCCGGAGTCCCATGTGATCGAAGACGATGCGCCGAGCCAGGGTGTAGCCGTTGGTGTGGAGTCCCGACGACGGGAGCCCCAGGAGCACGTCGCCCTCCTCGATGGCCGAGCCGTCGAGGATCCGGTCCCGGGCCACCAACCCCACGATGAAGCCGGCCAGATCGTACTCGTCGGCGGCGTAGAAGTCGGGCATCTGGGCCGTCTCGCCCCCCAGGAGGGCGCAGGCGTTCTCCCGACAGGCCGTGGCGACCCCCGTGACCACCTGGGTCACCACCGACTCGTCCATGGCGCCGGTGGCCAGATAGTCCAGGAAGAAGAGGGGGCGAGCACCCTGGACCAGGATGTCGTTGACGCAGTGGTTCACCAGGCACTGGCCCACCGTGTCGTGGCGCCCCGTCATGAACGCCAGCTTGAGCTTGGTGCCCACGCCGTCGGCGCTGGATACCAGCACGGGCCCGGCCACGTCGTCGGGCACGGCGTAGAGGCCGCCGAACATCCCCAGACCCGAGAGGGTGTGGGCGTCCCGGGTTCCGGCCACCAGCGACGTGAGGCGCTCCTTGGCCCGCTCCGCCGCGTCGAGGTCCACCCCCGCGTCCCGATAGCTCCAGCCGCCGTCACCCATGGATCGATCCCGCGTCGTGTTCGAAGAAGGTCATCTCCCGGAACTCCTCGACCCGCCGGGCGATCTCCAGGGGGGTCAGGGTCCGGAACCGGTCCACGCTGAAGGCTTCCACGGCGAAGGACCCCGCCGCCGACCCGTAGACCATGGCGGCCCGGAGCTCGTCGCCGTTGCCCGGTCCCACGCTGGCCAGGTAGCCCATGAACCCGCCGGCGAAGGCGTCGCCTGCGCCGGTGGGGTCGAAGACCGACTCCAGGGGGTATCCCGGCACGAAGAAGATGCGTTCCTCGTCGTAGAGCATGGCCCCGTGTTCGCCCTTCTTGATGACGACCCAGCGGGGACCCCGCTCCTGGATCCACCGCGCGGCGTGGAGGAGATTGGGGTGGTCGGCGAGCTGCCGGGCCTCGGCGTCGTTGACCATGAGGATGTCGACCCGGGGGAGCAGCTTCAGGAGCGCGTCCCGGCTGCCTTCGATCCAGAAGTTCATGGTGTCGCACGCCACGAGTTCGGGCGCGTCCACCTGGTCCAGCACGTCGAGCTGGAGCACGGGATCGATGTTGCCCAGGAAGACGTGCCGGGCCGACCGGAAGTTCTCGGGGATCCGGGGCTGGAAATCGGCAAACACGCCGAGACGGGTCCAGATCGTGTCCCGGGAATTCAGGTCGTAATGGTAGCGGCCCTTCCAGTAGAAGCTCTCGCCCTCGGCCCGCTCGATGCCCGAGAGGTCCACACCCCGCTCCGAGAGGAAGCCCAGGTCGGCCATGGGGTAGTCGTCGCCCACCACCCCCACCACCTGGACGCGGGCCCCGGAGAAGAGCGACGCGGCGGCGGCGAAGAAGTTGGCCGATCCCCCCAGCACCCGCTCCGCGGAGCCGAAGGGGGTTTCGACCGTATCGAGGGCGACGCTTCCGACGACGAGGATCGACATCTGTTCCGGGTCAGGGACCGTCGTCGTCGGCCCGCTCCATGCGGGTCGGCGCCGAGAGGCCCAACAGGGTGAGGCCGTTGCGGAGAACCACCAGGACGGCCCGGGCGAGGACGAGGCGCGCCGCCCGCAGGGCCGGGTCGTCCACCAGGACGGCCAGCTTCGGATTGCGCGCCGGGTTGCCGGCGTGGTACCACGCGTTGACGGCCCCGGCGGTCTGCTCCAGGTAGTCGCACACGAGGTGGGGGGCTCGCGCTTCGGCGGCCCGAGCCACCACATCGGGGAATTCGGCCAGACGCTTGATGAGTTCCCGCTCGTGGTCGTCGGACAGGACCGACAGGTCGACGCCCTCGGCCTCCACGGCCTCGGGGCTCGTGCCCGCCCGGGCGAAAATGGAGTGCATGCGGGCGTGGGCGTACTGGACCTTGTAGACCGGGTTCTTGTCGGACTGGTCCAGGGCGGCGTCCAGATCGAAGACCAGATGCCCCTCGGGCTTCCGCATGAGGAAGAAGTACCGGGTGACGTCCGAGCCCACCTCGTCCAGGAGGTCCCGGAGAGTGGTGTAGCTCCCGGCCCGCTTCGACGCCTTCACCTCCTGGCCGTCGCGCTCCACCCGGACCATCTGGTGCAACACGTACTCCGGGTAGCCTTCCGGGAGTCCCAGGGCGCGAAGTCCCGCCCGCACCCGGGCCACGGTGCCGTGGTGGTCGGCCCCCTGGACGTTGATGGCGTGGTGGAAGCCCCGCTCCCACTTCGTCAGGTGATACGCCACGTCGGGGAGGAAGTAGGTCGGGGTGCCGTCGCTGCGCAGCATGACCCGGTCCTTGTCGTCGCCGAACTCGGTGGTGCGGAGCCAGGTGGCCCCGTCGTGTTCGTAGACGAGCCCCGTCTTCCGGAGCCGTTCAGCGGTGTCGTCGACCCGGCCGTCGGCGTAGAGGGACGACTCCAGGTAGAAGTGGTCGAATCGCACCCCGAAATCGCCCAGGTCCCGGTTCTGCACCGCCCGGAGCTCGGCCACGGCGAACTGGCGCATGGCGTCCAGGGCCTCGGGCCCGTCGTCGTGGCGGAAGCCGTCGCCGTGGAGTTCCCGGAAGGCCTCGGCGATCTCCCGCACGTAGTCGCCCCGGTACCCTTCCTCGGGGAGTTCGGCCTTGTCACCGAAGGACTGCCGGTAGCGGGCCCGCACGGACTCGGCCAGGCGCTCCATCTGCTTGCCCGAGTCGTTGTAGTAGAACTCCCGGTGGACGGCCCACCCGGTCCAGTCCAGGAGGGTGCACACGGCGTCGCCCAACGCGGCCTGGCGCCCGTGCCCGGCGTGGAGGGGGCCCGTGGGATTGGCCGAAACCCACTCCACCATGATGGGGCGCCCCGCACCCGCCGCGCTGCGCCCCCAGGCCGTATCGGCGGCCAGGATGGCCGGAAGCTCCGACGCCACGGCCCCGGTGGAGAGGCGGAAGTTGAGGAACCCGGGGCCCGCCACCTCGACGGCGGTGACGCCGGCCTCCGCCAGGTCGAGGCGGTCGCGAATCTCCTCGGCGATCTGCCGGGGGGGCCGCCGAAGGGTCCCCGCCAGGGTCATGGCCACGTTGCTGGCCCAATCCCCGTGCTCGGGGTCCCGGGGCCGCTCGAGATGGACCGAGGCGTCGGCCACCCCCATCTCGGCCAGGGCCGCGGCGACGGCTCCCCGGATGCGCGAATCGGACACCGGGCGTCAGTCGCTGGAAGAGGACGAGGACGACGACGACGACGAGGAGGAGGACGAAGAAGACGACGAAGACGACGACGAGTCACCCGTCTTCGTCTCGGCCTGGGCCTTCTTCTTGTAGTCCGCCGAGCGGTAGTCGGTGATGTAGAACCCCTCCCCCTTGAACAGCAGTCCCCCGCCGGCGGACAGCAGCCGCTCGGCGGCCTGGCCGCACTCGGGACAGTCGGCCACCGGGTCGTCGGACATGCGCTGGAAGAGCTCGAACTCGTGCCCCTGGGGACACCGGTATTCGTAGGTCGGCATGGTCGGTCTCGTACACGCGGATCGCAGCCCGAAAATCTAGCATTTCGGAGCCTCGGTGGGGAGGCGGGCCCCGGGCCGGTTCAGTCGTAGGTGCCCCACTCCCCGCGGAGCGCGTCGCTGATCTCGCCCAGGGTGGCCCGGACCTTCACCGCCGCCACCAGGCGGGGCATGAGGTTGTCTCCGGAGCGCGCGGCCTCCACCACCGCGGCCAGGGCCGCCGCCACCGCGTCGGCGTCGCGCCTCGCCTTCAGCGCCTCCACCGACGCCCGCTGCCGGGCCTCCAGCGCCGAGAAGTCGGGCTGGGCGATGGCCGCCCCCTCCCCCTCCTCCCGGTAGGCGTTGACGCCCACCACCACCCGCGAGCCGTCTTCCACGGCCAACTGGTGGGCGTAGGCCGCCCGATGGATCTCCTCCTGCATGAAGGCCACGGAGCGGGCCGCCCCGCCCCCCTCGTCGATGCGGGCGAGGTAGGCCCGGGCCCGCTCCTCGATCTCGTCGGTGAGACGCTCCACGAACCAGGAGCCCGCCAGGGGGTCCACGGTCCGGGGCACCCCCGACTCCTCGGCCAGGACCTGCTGGGTGCGGAGGGCCAGCCCCGCCGACTCCTCGGTGGGAAGGGCCAACGCCTCGTCGTAGCCGTTGGTGTGGAGGGACTGGGTCCCCCCCAGCACCGCCGCCAGGGCCTGCACCGTGACCCGCACCACGTTGTTCAGGGGCTGCTGCGCCGTGAGAGTCGAGCCGCCGGTCTGGGTGTGGAAGCGGAGCCGGCACGAGGCGTCGGACGCATCGAAGCGTTCCCGCATGAGGCGGGCCCAGAGACGCCGCGCGGCCCGGAACTTCGCCACTTCCTCCAGGAAGTCGTTGTGGGCCGCGAAGAAGAACGAAAGGCGCGGCGCGAAGTCGTCCAGGGGAATGCCCGCCGCCAGGGCTCGCTCCACGTATTCCAGACCGTTGGCGAAGGTGAACGCCACCTCCTGGGGCGCCGTGGCCCCGGCCTCCCGAATGTGGTAGCCCGAGATGGAGATGGTATTCCACTTCGGCACCTCGGCGGCGCAGAACGCCATGAGGTCGGACACCAGGCGCAGGGAGGGCTCCACGGGGTAGATGTAGGTGCCCCGGGCGATGTACTCCTTGAGGACATCGTTCTGCACCGTGCCCCGGAGGGCCGACCACGGGACCCCCTGCTCGTCGGCCACCGCCAGGTAGAGCGCCAGGAGGATCGGCGCCGTGGCGTTGATGGTCATGGAGGTGGACACCTGATCGAGGCGGATGCCGTCGAAGAGGGTGAGCATGTCGTCCAGCGACGAGATGGCCACGCCCACCCGCCCCACCTCGCCCGCCGCCATGGCGTGGTCGGCGTCGTAGCCCATCTGGGTCGGGAGGTCGAAGGCCACGCTCAGCCCCGTCTGCCCCCGCTCCAGGAGGTAGTGGTAGCGCCGGTTGGTCTCCTCGGCGGTTCCGAAGCCCGCGTACTGGCGCATGGTCCAGAGCCGACCCCGGTACATGGTGGGATACACGCCCCGGGTGAACGGCCACGCCCCGGGGGCGCCGATGGACCCGGCCGGGTCGGCCGGTGCCCCCTCGGGGCCCACCACCGGGGGCACGGGGATGCCGCTGTCGGTGACGACCTCGTCGCGGCCTCCCTCGGCACGACTCACGCGTCGTCTCCGTCGGGCGACGCGAGCTCCACCAGGACCTGGTCCTTTTCCACGGTGTCGCCCGGCGCCACGAGCACCCGGGCCACCACAGCGGGAACCGCCGCCCGGAGTTCATTCTCCATCTTCATGGCCTCCACGATGACGATGCCCTGCCCCTCCGCCACGGGCTGGCCCTCCTCCACCTCCACCTTCACCACGAGCCCGGGCATGGGCGCCTTCACGGGCCGGGGACCGTCGGCCGCCCCGGCAGCGCCGGCCATCTCCCGGAGTCGAAGGGTGCGCTCGTCCACCACCTCCACCTCGGCGGGTCGCCCGTCGACGTTCAGACGCCATCGACCCGCTCCGTCCCGCCCCGCCACCACGCGATGGGAGGCGGCCCCCACGCGGAGGGCGTGGAGGTCGGTTCCCGGGATCGACGTCAGGGCCGCCTCCACGGGCTCCCCATCGACCCGCAGGCCGTCGTCGTCGATCTCGATCTCCCAACTGCGTCCGTCCAGCGTCACGGTGTAGAGCATCACGAATCCGTCGAGTCGTCGAGAGCATCCAACGTCACCACGGTCTCCACGTGGGACGTCTGGGGAAAGAGGTCGAAGGCCGCCACCCGGCGCACCTGAAACGACGGGCCGAGGCGGGCCAGGTCCCGGGCCAGGGTGGCGGGGTCGCAACTGACGTAGATCACCCGCCGGGGAGGACAGGCACGAAGGGCCTCGGGAACCCGGGCGTCGACCCCTCCCCGAGGCGGGTTCAGGATCACCACGTCGGCGGGAAGGGTCGCCGGGAGGGAGACCTCGGCCGGCCCCTCCACGACCTGGAAGCCGTCCGGCGCGTCCTGGCGAGCCACCGCCACCGCCGCGGGGTCGAGTTCCAGCCCCACCACGGTGGCCCCGTCCCGGGCCAGGGGGCGACCGTGGAGTCCGACCCCGCAGTACGCGTCCACGATGCGGAGTCCCGAGGGGTCGCCCACGTCCTCGGCCACCCGGGCCTGGAGGGACCGGGCCACCTCGGGGTTCACCTGGGCGAACGCCCCGGGCAGCACCCGGACCCGCCGGGCCGGCGTGGTCTCGAACGACGCCTCCTCGCCGGCCAGGTGCCGCCATTCCCCGTCCACCGGGGCATGCCACACCGCCCGGAGCCCGTCGGTGGCGTCCACCAGGGCCGCGGCGTCGCCGCCCTCCCGTCCGCCCTCCACGGCCAGCAGCGCGCCCCCGTCGACGCTCCGGAGGGTCAGGCGCAACTCCGGGCCCGGGGGGAGCCGTCGGGCCCGTTCCCCCCAGTTCCCCCGGAGCGACACCCAGCTTCGGCCCACGGCCTCCCGGGGGAGGAGGCATTCGTCCGCCACCTCCACGATGCGGCCGGGGCGACCCCGGGCGTGGAAGCCCGCCACCACCCGGCCACTCCGAAGGCGTTTCAGGGTGAGGGACAGGCGGGTGCGGTAGCCGAATTCGTCCGGGGCCGGCTCCACCGGGGGATCGGCCACGTCGAGGCGGCCGATCCGGCGGAGGGCGTCTCCCACCACCCGGGACTTCGCCTCGAGCTGGGCCGGGTAGGCCAGATGCTGGAGCTGACAGCCGCCGCACTCGCCGTAGAGGGCGCAGGGCGCCGGTCTGCGCTGGGGCGACGTGACGTCGAAGGCCACGGCCTCGGCCCGGAGCCAGCGGCCCCCGTCCCGGACGGTCCGGACCCGAACCCGGTCCCCCGGCGCCGTCCGGGGGACGAACACCACCCGACCGTCGTCCAGGCGGCCCACGCCGTCGCCCCCGGCGGCGATGGCGTCGATGCCCACCGGAAGCACGGGCGCCGCACTCAAGCGGGGCGGTTCCAGGGCCACCCCGACGCCCGCCACCCCGACAGGGCCGTGGTGGCCGCGCCCGCTCCCATGCGGGGGGCCGCCCGACCCGAGCGATGGGCGTGCTCCAGAAGGGCCGCCGCCACTGCCGCGGCGGTGGCGTCGACACCCGACGCCGGCCCTTCCTCCAGCAGTGCGTCGTATTCCTCCAGGAACCGGATCGACAGATCCCCGGCCCGGAAGGCCTCGTGGGCCATGATGCGTCGGTGAAGGGGCACGCAGGTATCCACACCCCGGATCACCAGCTCGTCCAGGGCCCGGGCCATGCGATCGATGGCCGCCTCCCGGGTGTCGGCGTGGACGATGAGCTTCCCCAGGAGGGGATCGTAGTGGAGTCCCACATCGAATCCCGGCTCGATGCCCCCGTCCCAGCGCACGCCGGGGCCCGTGGGCACCTCCATGTGGTCGATGCGCCCGGTGGACGGCAGGAATCCGTGGAAGGGGTCTTCCGACGTGATGCGGCACTCGATGGCGTGGCCGTTGAGGGCCACGTCGTCCTGGGTGAACGGCAGGGCCTCCCCCGCCGCCACCCGGATCTGCCACTGGACCAGATCGAGTCCCGTGATCAACTCGGTCACGGGATGCTCCACCTGGAGGCGGGTGTTCATCTCCAGGAAGAAGAACTCCCCGTCCTGGTAGAGGAACTCCACGGTGCCGGCCCCCCGGTAGTCCACGGCCTCGGCGGCCCGGACGGCCGCCGCACCCATGGCGGCCCGCTCCTCGGGGGTCAGGACCGCCGAGGGCGCTTCCTCCACCAGCTTCTGGTGCCGCCGCTGGATGCTGCACTCCCGTTCGGCCAAGTGGACCACCCGCCCGTGGGTGTCGCCCAGGACCTGGATCTCGATGTGGCGCGGACGGGAGAGGTACCGTTCGAGGTACACCGATCCGTCGCCGAAGGCGGCCAGGGCTTCCCGGGCCGCGCTCTCGAAGGCCCGGGGCAGCTCGGCGGGGTCGTCCACGACCCGCATACCCTTGCCGCCCCCGCCCGCCGACGCCTTGAGAAGCACCGGGTAGCCGAGCTCTTCGGCCGCCGCCACGGCTTCGTCGACGTCGGCCAGGGGATCCACCAGGCCGGGCACGATGGGCACCCGGGCGGCCTGCATGCGCCGCCGGGCCTCGGTCTTGTCGCCCATGGACCGGATGGTGTCGGCCGTGGGCCCGAGGAACACCAGTCCCGCGCCCTCCACCGCCTCGGCGAAGGGCGCCCGTTCGGCCAGGAAGCCGTATCCGGGATGCACGGCCTGGGCGCCCGTGGCGTGGGCGGCCTCCAGGATCCGATCGATCCGAAGGTAGCTCTCGGCCGACGGAGCCGGTCCCAGAAGCACCGCCTCGTCGGCCAGGAGCACGTGGGGCGACCGGGCGTCGGGCTCGGAGTGGACCGCCACGGTGGCGATGCCGAGTTCGCGGCAGCCGCGAATGATGCGGACCGCGATCTCGCCGCGGTTCGCCACGAGGATCTTCTGGAAGAGGGGCATCTCTGCGGGACCGGCTGGTAGGCGCATGGGACGGCCAAACGTACTCGGGGGGAGCGGCCTGGTCGACCCCTCCCCCCGACGGTCCTGCGAGAGGCTGCAGACTACCGTCGCCGGGCCAGAACCTCGGTCTCGGCGCCCTTGCGAACGATCCGGAGACGGATCTCCTCGTCGGCGTCGTACGAGGCGAGAATCCGCCGGGCGTGGTCGGGAGACTGGACCTCCCGCCCGTCGATGGCCTGGAGCACGTCACCGGCCCGGAGTCCCAGGGTCGAGGCCTCGGCCACGTTGGCCACCAGGACGCCCTGATCCGTGCCGAAGTACTCCCCCAGCCCCGGGTTCAGCTCCACGAATTCCACGCCGTCCACGCAGTTGGTGCCCCCCAGTACCCACACCCGGGCCGACCCGTCTCCGGTGGAGACGTTCATGCAGGGATCCCCCTGGAACAGCCGGGGGAAGGCTCCCGTGGCCAGGGAGTCCCCGAAGAACCGCACCTCGCCACTCCGCTCCGGGCCCTCGAAGCGGAAGACGCCGGGACCGTCGCGTTGGAATCCCTCGAGCTGGCCGTACAGTTCGCCCATCTCGCCCCGGAGTTCCTCGGGATCGAACCGCCACGACATGCCCGGCAGCCCCTCTCCGCCCCGCCCGAAGATGGTGAGTCCCGGGAGACCTCCGGCGGACTCGGGGGTGAGGGTCACCGTCGCCGTACGCCCGTCGCGGATGTACTCCACCTCCACCGGCTCGTCGGGCTCCAGCCCACCCACCATGCGGACGAACCGCTGCACCGGCACGGACTGGGACTCGGAGAGGGCGCGCTCGGCTCTCCCCTCCAGGGGATCGAAGACGCTTCGGCCGTCGACCCGCACCACGATGTCGCCCGCCCGCAGTCCCGCCCGGGCCGCCGGCCCGTCGTCCTGCACGTCCTGGAGTTCGGCCCCCCGGGCGTCGACTTCGGCGCCCTGGGTGTAGTCGATGGTCACCCCCACGATGGAGCGCCGGACGAAGGGCGCCATGACGGTGAAGGTGTTGGCCGAGGGCGTGTTGAGGCACACGCACTCTTCGATGCGGTTTCCGTCCCGGTCCACGCAGTGGCAATCGGCCTCGCGGTCCTGGGCGATGGCCGGGGCCGCTCCCACGGCGAGGGCCGCGATCAGGGCCGCGGCGAAGGTCGTCGGGTGGATCCGAGGGCGTCGACGCCCGGATTCGTTCATGGTTCGCATGGGGTCCTACCTGTCGGGTCTTCGATTCCCGTCGACCGACCGCCGATCGTGGGAAGTTCGCCCCATGGGATGCGACGAAGGCCGCCGGGGGTTGCCCCTCGGCGGCCTTCGCCTCCCGTCGCCCCTCCGACGCTACAGCGGGATGTTGCCGTGTTTCTTCACGGGGTTGGCATCGCGCTTGTTGCGGAGCATGTCCAGCGCCGACACGAGGCGGGGACGGGTGTCCCGGGGATCGATGACGTCGTCCACGAACCCCCGGGCCGCGGCCACGTACGGATGGGCCAGGGTCTCCCGGTACTCCTGGATGCGGGCCTCGGTTGCAGCCTCGGGATCGTCGGCCTCGGCGATCTCCTTCCGGAAGAGGATCTCCACCGCTCCCTTGGGCCCCATGACGGCGATCTCGGCCGAGGGCCACGCGAAGTTGAGGTCGCCCCGGATGTGCTTCGAGTTCATGACGTCGTAGGCCCCTCCGTACGCTTTCCGCGTTATGACCGTGATCTTGGGCACCGTGGCCTCGGAGAAGGCGTAGAGCAGCTTGGCCCCGTGGCGAATGATGCCCCCGTGCTCCTGGTGGACCCCGGGAAGGAACCCCGGCACGTCTTCCAGCACCACCAGCGGGATGTTGAAGCTGTCGCAGAACCGCACGAAGCGCGCGCCCTTGTCGGACGAATCGATGTCCAGCACGCCGGCCAGCACCGCGGGCTGATTGGCCACGATCCCCACGGCGTGGCCCCCGAGATGGGCGAAGCCCACCAGGATGTTGCCGGCGAAATCGGCGTGGACCTCGTAGAACACCCCGTCGTCCACCACGGCGCGGATCACGTCGCGCATGTCGTAGGGCTTGTTGGGATTGTCCGGCACGATCGCCAGGAGCGCCTCGTCCCGGCGGTCGTGGGGGTCGTCGGAGGTTCCGGGGGGCGCGGTCTCGGTGTTGTTCTGGGGGACGTACCGCAGCACCTCCCGCACGGCCTGGAGGGACTCGGCCTCGGAATCGTGGGCGAAGTGGGCCACGCCGCTCTTGGAGGCGTGGACGTCGGCGCCCCCCAGCCCCTCCATGTCGATGTCCTCGTGGGTGACCGTCTTCACCACGTTGGGGCCCGTGACGAACATGTAGCTCGTGCCCCGCACCATGTAGACGAAGTCGGTGATGGCCGGGGAGTAGACGGCGCCCCCGGCGCAGGGCCCCAGGATCACCGAGATCTGGGGGACGACGCCGCTGGCCAGGGTGTTGCGCAGGAAGATGTCGGCGTAGCCGCCCAGCGACACCACGCCCTCCTGGATCCGGGCGCCTCCCGAATCGTTGAGCCCCACGATGGGGGCACCGTTCTTCAGGGAGAGTTCCTGGAGTTTCACGATCTTCTCGGCGTGGGTCTCGGAGAGGGACCCCCCCAGCACCGTGAAGTCCTGACTGAACACGTAGACCAACCGGCCGTGGACCGTGCCGTAGCCCGTGACGACGCCGTCGCCCAGGAACTCCTTGCGGTCGAGGCCGAAGTCCCGGGAGCGATGGGTGACGAAGCGGTCGAGTTCGACGAACGACCCGTCGTCCAGGAGCAGATCGATGCGCTCCCGAGCCGTGAGCTTGCCCCGTTCCCGCTGGGCGGCCATGCGCGCTTCGCCGCCTCCGAGTTCGGATTGACGCCGCAACTGCTCGAGGTGGGCCAGCTTGTCCTTCATCGACATGCGGGGGTCTCCGAGTGGTCGGTCGGGGGTCCGATCAGCGAATCGGGCCGTCGCCCTGGGGGACACAGGTGAATCCGGCCGGACGACCGGGGCCTTCGGGCACGATGCCGGTCTCCTCGTTGGGAGGATAGGGCCGGAAGACCGGCCAGGGGCGCGCGCCCGGGGGCAGTTCCACGAGGCCGGCGTTCTGCACGCACAGCACGTCGTGGCGCCGGACGATGCGACCGCCGTCCACCGAGAGGGTGCCCGTGGCCCCGGCGAAGTCGTCCACTTCCTCCAGGGCGGCGGCCACGGCCTGGGGGGAGCGGGCGCCGCTCTCCAGCACCCGGAGCAGGAGCGAGGCGGCGTCCCACCCGGCGGCCGCGGCGGCGGGGTCGGTGAGGGTGCGCTGGAAGCGCTCTTCGTAGGCGGCCACGAACCGGTCGTAGCCCGGACCTCCCCCGGCGGACCGCGGCGTGGCCGTCACCACCCCGTCGGTGTAGCGGGTGCTCACCGCCGAACGCACGCCGGGATCGCCCCACGCCGCCGTGCCCATGAGCTGCACACCCAGGGTGTCCAGGGCGTAGAAGGCGGCCTGGGAGGCGATGGCCTGCACGTCCTCGGGGGGAATGGGGAGGACCAGGGCGTCGGGCCGGAGGCCCTGGACCGCCTGCATCTGTTCCCGGAAGAAGGTGGCGCCCGGCGCGTAGGTCAGGATCCGGAGCACCGAGCCGCCCAGCTCCTGGAGCCGGTCGATGAAGATGCGGGCCTCCTCGGCCGAGGGACCGCTGGAGGGGTGGAGCACCACGACCTGATCGAGCCCCACCTCCGAAGCCCAGTCGGCCAGGGCAAGGGGGGCTCCGGGGTCCACGGAGGCGAGGGAATACACGCCGGTGCCGTCGGGGGGCAACTCGTAGGCCGTGGGCGACACGATGGGCGCCACCCCGGTCCGGGCCTCGGCGGCGACCCGGACGCCTTCGTCCTGGAGGGGTCCCAGGAATCCCACGGTCCCCCGCCCCACCGCCCCGGCCACCAGGCCGGCCACGGCCGCGGGATTCCCCTGGTCGTCCAGGAAGTCCACGGTGACGCTCTCGCCCAGGGGCGACTCGGCCACGGCCGCCTCGATGCCCTCCCGTACGCCCTGGGCGAAGGCCCGGAAGGCGGGCGATCCGCCCAGGGGCAGAATCGCGGCGATCCGTCCCGGCGCCTCGCCGGGAAGCGCCCGGTTCTCCAGGATGGCCCGGGCCACGGCTTCGTCGTCGCCTCGGGCCCCGGCGTCCACCGCCGCCTGGGCCAGGCGACGGGCACTCTCCACGTCGCCCGCCAGGCGGACCCGCCCGGCGTAGGCCAGCATGACCGGCACGGCCAGGGGATTGCCCAGGGGAGCCTCCTGGAGAATGGTCCCCAGGCTTTCCCGGTCCAGCTCTTCGGCCACCGATCGCACCAGGTCGTCGGCCACGCCGCCCTGGGGCACCAGCGCCGGCGGCAGGGCCAGGAGCACCCGCACGGCCTCCGCCGGCCGCCCCGCCTCCGACAACGCCCGGGCCCGCACCGTGGCCGCGGCGGTCTGGCGATCGTCGTCGGGGGGCAGCACCCGGGCCAGGCGTTCGGCGTGGGTCGTGGCGGCATCCACCTCGCCGGCGGCGGCCTCGGCCCGGGCCAGGAGCAGCAGGGCATCCACCGACACTCGGGACGCCGGCAGTTCCTCCACCACCGTGGCCGCGGCGGTGCGGGCGTCGTCGAAGCGCCCGGCGTCGAACGCGCTCCGGGCGCCGGCGAGCAGGCCTGCCGCCCGGGCCTCGGCATCGGCCGAGAGCCGGCCCGGGGCCAGGGTCACCACCGGGGGGCCCATGGCGGGTTCGGGCGCGCTTCCCGTGCCCGATGCGCACGCTCCGGCGCCCACGGCCAGGACCGTGACCATCGCGCCGAGGGCGCGGCGGAATCGGGAGAGGATTGCAGGCTTCACCATGGACGGCTCCTGGATCGGGGGGTCACCCTCACGGAGACACAACGCCCGGACACGACGTGCGTGCCCGGGCGTTGCGACGGCTCTCCGCGAGGCGGGAGGGAACGGGTCCGAGGCCGGGGCCTCAGTCCTCGTCCTCCTCTTCTTCGTCCTCCTCCTCGTCGTCGTCCTCGTCGGCGGCGTCGTCGTCCGAATCGTCCGAATCGTCGCCGTCCTCGGACTCGTCGTCGTCGGACTCGTCGTCGTCGTCGGAGTCGTCGTCGGAGGCATCCTCGCTCTCGGCGACCTCGGCGGTGGGCTCGTCGGCGGCCTCCACCTCTCCGGCCTCCTCACCCTCGTCGGCCGTCTCCTCGGGCTCCTCCGGCACCGGCTGGTGCTCCGGCACTTCCAGGACCTCGAGCACGATGCGGCGATTCACGGCGTCGGACTCCATGACCCGGAGGCTCACCGGATCACCGGACCGGTAGTACTCGGGCAGGCGGTCGGCGTCGTTGATCCCGGCGTGGGATCCGGGCACGAAGCCCTCGACGTCGTCGCCCAGGTCCACCACCACGCCCTTGTCCTGGACCCGGACCACCGTGCCCTCCTGCTCCACCCCGGGGGCGAAGCGCTCGGACAACTGGGGCCACGGATCGTCCTGGAGCTGCTTGAGGCCCAGGCTGATGCGCTTGTTCTCGGCGTCCACGTCCAGGACCATCACCTCGATCTCGTCGCTCTTCTGGACGATCTCGGAGGGGTGCTCTACCCGCTTGGTCCACGACATGTCGGACACGTGCACCAGGCCGTCGATGCCCGGCTCGATCTCCACGAAGGCGCCGAACGAGGTGAGGTTGCGAACCACACCCTGGAGCGTGGTGCCCGTGGGGTACTTGAGGGGCAGCGCCAGCCACGGATCCTCCTCGATCTGCTTCATGCCGAGGGAGATCTTCTCGTCGTCCGGATCCACCTTGAGGACCACGGCTTCGATCTCGTCGCCGATGGAGACGAGCTTCGAGGGATGACGGACGTTGCGGGTCCAGGACATCTCGGAGATGTGGACCAGCCCCTCCACGCCCTTCTCCAGCTCCACGAAGGCGCCGTAGTTCGTGATGGACACGACCTTGCCGCGCACTCGCGAACCCACCGGGTACTTCTTGTCGATGTCCGTCCAGGGGTACGGCAGAAGCTGCTTGAGGCCGAGGCTGATGCGCTCCCGATCCCAATCGATGTCCAGCACCTTGATGTCGAGTTCGGAGCCGATCTCCACCACTTCGGACGGATGGCCCACCCGGCCCCACGACATGTCGGTGATGTGGAGCAGGCCGTCGAGGCCGCCCAGGTCGATGAAGGCGCCGAAGTCGGTGATGTTCTTCACCGTGCCTTCGCGCACCTGACCCACCAGAAGCTCCTTCACAAGCGTGCCGCGCTTCTTCTCGCGCTCGGCCTCCAGGATCACCCGGCGCGAGACCACGATGTTCCGGCGCCGCTTGTTGAGCTTGATGATCTTGAAGTTGTACGTCTCGCCGATGAGGTCCTCGATGTTCGGGACCCGGCGCAGCGCGATCTGGGATCCGGGGAGGAAGGCGTCGACGCCCATGATGTCGACGGTCACGCCGCCCTTGATCTTGCGCACGAGGGTACCCTTGACCGGGCGATCGGCCTCGTGGGCTTCCTTGATCTTCTCCCACACCCGCAGGAAGTCGGCCTTCTTCTTGGAGAGGACGACGATGCCGTCGTCGTCTTCCAGGTGCTCGAGAAGGACCTCGACCTCTTCACCCTCGACCGGCGGCTCCTTGAACTCGTCCAGGGCCACCGAGCCCTCGGACTTGAAGCCGAACTCGAGGATCACCGAGGTGTCGGTGACGCTCAGGACCCGGGCGTTGACGATCTCGCCCTCCCGGATGTCCTGGAGGTCCTCGCCGAACTCGCCGAGGAGCTGCTCGAACTCCGAGCGGGAGACGTCGAGGGGCTCCTCGCCGTAGGGGTCCATGACGAGCTCCACCGAGATGCCGAGTCGAGCGGCCTTCTCCTGGGGAGTCTCGTGGGACACCTCTCCGGTGGCCGCGTCGACCATGACGGCGGCCTCTTCGGCCAGCTCCTCGGGAGTGAACTCCTCCTCCACGGGAACGGGTTCGTCTTCCTCGGCCTCGTCGGCGGCGTCCTCGGCCTCGGGGGCCTCGGAGGCGGCGTCGTCGGCCTCGGCGTCGGGGGCGTCGACCTCGGCGGTCTCGGCCTCGTCGGCAGGGGCCACAGCCTCGGTGTCGGGGGTGTCGACGTCGGACTCGACGTCGGGGGAGGTGTCGTCGCGGGTGGAATCGGTCATGAAGCGTTTTCTCGACTTCCCGCACGGCAGAAGCCGCGGAGCGGGAGTGTGCCGGCACCGACGCACCGAAGGCGGTACGCGAGGAGGGCCGGGTTGCAGGGACGATGAAGCCCCCGGAGGACACCCCGGGGGCACAGCAGAGGTAAGGTATCGGCGGCCCCCTGGACCGTCAACGCCGTCCCGCCTCCGGATCGACCTTCCGCGCCAGCGCCACCACGGCCTCGACCTGTTCGTCGAAATCGAGCTCGGTGGTGTCCAGGAGCACCGCGTCGTGGGCGGGCTTGAGGGGCGCCGTTTCGCGCGTCATGTCGGTGCGGTCCCGAGCCGCGAGACGCTCCGCCTCCCGGGCCGTCTCCTCCCGCCGGGGCGACTCCACCCCCTGCTCCCGGAGTCGGCGCCGCGCTCGCTCCGCGAGGTCGGCCTGGAGAAAGACCTTGGTCCCGGCGTCGGGAAAGACCACCGTGCCCATGTCCCGTCCGTCGGCCACCAGACGCCCGTGGCGCCCCAGGGCCCGCTGGTGACGGAGCAGCCAACGCCGAACCGCCGGAAGCCGGGCCACCGACGACACCCGGGCCGTGACCTCGGGCGTACGCAGTTCCGAATCCAGGGTCCGCCCCCGGTGGTCCAACTCCAGCGTTTCGGCGCCGGGTGACACGCTCACGCCCAGGGCGTCCAGGGCCTCGCCGTCGAGTTCGGGCCAGGTTTCCTCGGGGACTCCTTCTTCGGCCAGGGCCCACGTCAGCGCCCGGTACAGGGCCCCCGAGTCCAGGTACCGGTACCCGAGCCGGCGGGCCACTTCCCGGGCGGTGGACGACTTCCCGGCCCCGGCGGGGCCGTCGAGGGTGACCACGGTCCGTTCCGCCGTGGGCGATTCATCCATGGCGCAGGCGCTCCAGGAGGGACCAGAACCCGGGGAAGCTCACCTCCACCGACTCCCGGCCCTCCACCTCGATCCGGTTGCCCGGCGCAGCGCCCAGGACCCCGAAGACCATGGCGATGCGATGATCGTCGAAGGCGTCGACCCGCCCCTGGAGGGGCGCGTCGGTGCCGGTGACGTCCAGACCGTCGTCGGTTTCCACCACGTCCACCCCCAGGGCCTTCAGATTCACGGCCACGGCCCGGATGCGGTCGGTCTCCTTCACCCGCAATTCCCCGGCGCCCCGGATCCGGGTCACCCCCGGCGCCCGCACCGCCGCCACGGCCACAGCCGGGATCTCGTCCACGGCGGCGGTGACGTCGGCCTCGTCCACCTCGATGGGCCGGAGCGTACCGCCCTCGATGGTGATGCGGCCCACCGGCTCGCCTCCGGCGTCTCCCGTGGCCTCCACGGTCAGGCGTCCCCCCATGCGCCGGAAGAGGTCGAGCATGCCGTCCCGGGTGGGGTTGAGCCCCACCCCCTCCACGGTGACCGGCCCCGGGGTGACCCCCAGGAGTCCCGCCAGCACCACGAAGGCCGCCGACGACAGGTCGCCGGGAACATCGAGATCCAGAGGGCGGAGCCGGGCCGGCGGATCCCGGAGTTCGACCCGTCGCCCCGGTCCCCGGACGTGAGTGAGCACCGAGACGCCGCAGCCCCGGAGCATGCGTTCGGTGTGGTCCCGGGAGGCGCCGGGTTCGGTGAGACCCACGGGCACGCCGCCCACCACGCCGGCCAGGAGGAGGGCGCTCTTCACCTGGGCGCTGGCCACCGGCAGGTCGTACTCCAGACCCTTCAACGCCCCACCCCGGACCCGCACCGGGAGGCGTCCGACCTCGCCGAGCCACTCGAAGCGGGCGCCCATGGCCCCCAGCGGATCGGTCACCCGGGCCATGGGGCGGGAGCGGAGGGAGGCGTCGCCGTCCACCACCGACTCGAAGGGCTGCCCCGCCAACACGCCCAGGAGAAGGCGCGTACCGGTCCCGCTGTTGCCCAGGTCCAGGGGACTCCGGGGCGCTTCGAGTCCCCGCAGTCCCCGGCCCACCACCCGGATCTCGCTCCCGTCGTCGGGAAGGGGCGGGATGACGGCCCCCATGGCCCGGAGGGCACCGGCCGTGGAGCGCGGGTCGGCCGACGGCAGCACCCCCCGCAGCCGGCTCTCCCCCTCGGCCAGGGCCGCCAGGAGCAGCGCCCGCTGGGACACCGACTTGTCTCCCGGTACACGCACGATCACGACGTCCTCCACCGTCGGGTGTGATCCAGCATCGCCTTCACGTCGTCCAGCTCACCGGCGTCCAGGCGGCCGGCCAGGGCCTCGGCCTCGGCGGCCAGTCGCCGCAGAAGCGGAGCCACTTCGGCCCCGGAGTGGACGAGCAGGTCGCCCCACAACTCCGGCGAGCTCGCCGCCAGACGGGTGGCGTCCCGCCCCCCGGGGCCCAGATCGCCCGGAGCGAACCCTTCGGCCTCCAGCACCCGGGCCAGGACGTTGGAGGCCAACTGGGGCAGATGGCTCACCCCCGCCATGCGCCGATCGTGCTCGACGGCGTCGATCCTCAGGGGCCGGGCCTCCAGCGCCGTCCAGAACGCCTCGGCTCGGGCCAGGGGCTCCTCGCTCCCCTGGGACCCGGTGGAGAGCCATACCGGCACCCCCCGGTAGAGATCCGATCGGGAGGCTCCGAATCCGGACCGTTCGCTGCCGGCCATGGGGTGGGCGCTCACGTGGACTCGCCCCATCCCGGCCTCCCGGGCGGCGGCCAGGGCCGGCCCCTGGAGGGAGGCCACGTCCATGACCCGGGGCGGTTCGGACGCCGCCCCCCGACGGAACACTTCGGGCAGGGCCGACAGGGGCGTGGCCACGATCCACCAGTCCACGTCCCGGGCCGAGTCCTCCACCGACTCGGCCGCCGAGGCCAGGGCCCCCTGCTCCACGGCGGCCCGCACTTCGGCGGGATCGGGCGACCAGCCCCGCACCGACACGCCCCGTTCCGAGAGGGCCCGGGCCAGCGCCCCCCCCATGACGCCCAGCCCCACCACCCCCACGGCGTCGGGGAGCCTCACGGAGCCTCCACCCGGGGGCGGGGCGCGAAGAGCACCACCAGGGGCATGCGGGCCAGGAGCTCGTCCCGCCGGGCCGCCGCCAGGAACCGGGCCTCGCCCTCCCGGTGGGCCTCCAGGTCGTCGAAGGGCACCTCGAGTTCGAGGAGGGCGCGGAAGCCTCCCCCGCCCGGTCCGGCGGCGAGGCGCGGCACCACCCGGCCGTCGAAGGCCCACTCGGCCAGCGCCGTGGCCCGCCACTGGGCGGCCCGCACCGCCCACCGCCGCTCCATCTCCTGCAGGAGCGTGGGGTCCACGTGTTCGGTGGCGTCGGGTCCGGCCCGGTCCGGAGGCGGTGGCGCCGGGAACAGCCCTCCGCTCACGACTCCTCCTCGCCGCCTTCGGCGTAGGGCACCTCCACCGTGAGGCCGTCGTAGGCCACCACGGTCTCGGCGAAGACGGCCCGGGCCTCGCCCTCCAGCAGGTGGGGCACCTCGGCGTAGCGGGCCGACACGTGGGTGAGGGCCAGGCGCCGCACCCCCGCCTCCCGGGCCACCTCGGCGGCCTCCACCGTGGTGGAGTGTCCCGTCTCCCGGGCCCGTTCGGCGTCCTCGGCCAGGAAGGTGGCGTCGTGGATCAGCAGGTCGGCCCCCCGGGCCGCGTCCACCACCGACGCCGTGGGCCGGGTGTCGCCGGTGTAGACCACCCGGCGCCCCGGTCGGGCGGGCCCCACGACCTGGTCGGGGCCCACGAGGCGACCGTCGGCGGCCTCCACCGTCTCACCCCGGTGCAGGCGACCGAAGGCCGGTCCCTCGGGCACTCCCAGGGCCCGGGCCCGCTCCACGTCGAAACGGCCCAGACGATCGGCCTCCTGGAGGGCGTAGCCCACGGCCCGAATGCCGTGCTGCACCGGGAAGACGTCGATGAACCAGTCCCCCTTCCCCACCCGGGTCCCCGCCTCCACCTCCCGGATGTCCACGGGAAAAGGCACCCGCTCCACCCCCAGATGGACCGCCTGCCCCAGGGCGCGGGCCGACCCCGGGGGGCCGTACACGACCATGGGCTCGGTGCGACCCTGGAGTCCCATGGTGCGAAGCAGCCCCGTGAGCCCCAGGAAGTGATCGGCGTGGATGTGGGTGATGAAGATGGCCCCCACCGCGAACCCCGTGCCGTAGCGCATCATCTGCCGCTGGGTGCCCTCGCCGCAGTCGAAGAGCACGATCTCGCCCTCCCGCTGGACCGAGAGACCGCTGACGTTGCGGCCCACGGTGGGCCGGGCGGCGGCGGTGCCCAGGAAGGTGACTCGGATCATGACGGCGGGGTGACGGTGCGGGGGGAAGGTCCCGATGAAGGTACGAAACCCCGGGCCGGGAGCCAGGGGAGGCCCGGGGGCGCCTCGGTGGCCTCCGGCGGCGTCCCGCCCCATGTTGGCCTCGAATCACAACCTCGTCAGGAAGGGTTTCCATGACCGATCGCCGCCGCTTCCTCTCGGCCCTGGGCCTCCCGGCTCTGGCCGCCGCCTCCGGGATCCCGTTTCGCCCCTCGCTGCTCTCGGCCCGGGCACTGGACCTGGTTCCCACGCTCCGGTCCCACACCGGCTCACCCCGGGAGGTGGCCATGGACGAGGACTTCTGGGGCGAGGTGGCCCAGGCGTTCACCGTGGACCGCACCCTGGTCAACCTGAACAACGGCGGCGTGAGCCCCGCCCCGTCGTTCGTCCAGGAGGCCATGAAGCGCCACCTCGATTTCTCCAACGAGCTGCCGGCCTACACCATGTGGCAGATCCAGGAGCCTCGTCGCGAGGGCGTGCGGCGGCGCATGGCCCGTGAGTGGGGCGTCGACCCCGAGGAGGTCGCCTTCACCCGCAACGCCTCGGAGTCGCTCCAGACGTGCCAGTTCGGCATGGACCTGGAGCCTGGAGACGAAGTCCTGACCACGACGCAGGACTACCCCCGCATGATCAACACCTTCAAGCAGCGGGAGCGGCGGGAGGGGATCGTCCTGCGCCAGATCCGGATCCCCACGCCGGCCGAAGACGCGGCCGAGGTGGTGCGGCTCTTCGAAGAGGCCATCACCCCCCGCACCCGGGTGATCCTGGCCTGCCACATGATCAATCTCACGGGCCAGATCCTCCCGATCCGGGAGCTCGTCACCATGGCCCGGCGCCGCGACATCCCGGTCATCGTCGACGGGGCCCACGCCCTGGCCCACTTCGACTTCACCCTGGCCGAACTCGACTGCGACTACTACAGCACGTCGCTCCACAAATGGCTCTTCGCGCCCATCGGTACGGGACTCCTGTACGTGCGCCGGGACAAGATCGCCGATCTCTGGCCCCTGATGGCGGCGGCCGAGACCCAGGACGCCGACATCCGGAAGTTCGAGGAAGTGGGCACCCACCCGGCGGCCAACACCCTGGCCGTGGGCGAGGCCCTGACCTTCCATCAGGCCCTCCAGGCGGCCCGGAAGGAGGCGCGCCTGGTCTACCTGCGGAACTACTGGGCGGAGCGGCTGTTGGAACACGATCGGGTGTCGCTCAACACCTCGCTGAAGCCCGGGATGGCCTGCGGGATCGCCAACGTCCACGTGGACGGGATCGCCACCAACGAGCTCCAGGGCCACCTGTGGCGGACCCACAAGATCTACACGACCCCCATCAACCACGACGAGTTCAACGGACTCCGCATCTCTCCGTCGGTCTACACGACGCTGGAGGAGCTGGATCGGTTCGTGGAGGCCGTGGAAGACGTGCTCCGCAACGGGGTTCCGGCGTGACCACCCCTCGCTTCACCCTCGCCCTCGGCATCGCTTGCTGCCTGCTCCCCCTCCCGGCTGCCGCCCAGTCCTTCACCCTCGACGACGTCATGTCGGCGCCGTTTCCCGATCAACTGGTGGCGGCTCGGGACGCCGACGTCATCGCCTGGATCTCCAATGATCGGGGCGCCCGCAACGTGTGGATGGCCGGTCCTCCGGACTGGCGTGCCCGGCAGGTCACCGACTGGAGCGGCGACGACGGGCAGGAATTGTCGGGGCTGGAACTGGCGCCCGACGGGTCGTACCTCATCGTGCGACGGGGCGGGGCGTCGAATCGGGAGGGGTGGACGCCCACGCCGGCGCAGGACGTGGACGGGGCGGAGCGGGTGACGCTGCGCGTCGAGCTCCCGTCCGGCGGCGCGGCCGAGCCGGTGGAGGTGGAGTGGGGCACGCTGTCGCCCGACGGCTCCCACCTCGCCCGCTCACGCGCCGGACGAATCGTGGTGGGGCCCGTGCCCACCGGTGATGAGGGTGACGACGAGCCCGACGCCTTCGAGCCCATCGCCCGCCCCCGGAGCGGCGCGGGCCAGCTCACCTGGTCGCCCGACGGAGCCCACATCGCCTTCGTGACGTCCCGGGGCGACCACGCGTACGTGGGGGTCGCCGCCGTGGACGGGAGCGGGTTCCGCTACCTCGATGCCGGCGTCACGCGCGACGGAAGCCCCGTGTGGAGTCCCGACGGCGATCGCATCGCCTTTCTGCGCCAGTGGGCCGACACCGGGCCGGGGCTGCCCTTCTTCGCCCGGCCGGACGCCGAGATCCCGTGGGAGATCGTGGTGGCCGACGTGGCGTCGGGGGACGCCGAGACCGTCTTCCGGGCCGACCCCGGCGCCGGCAGCCGTTTCTCGGGATGGACCGGGCCGAACCTCACGTGGACCACCGACGGCCACCTGGTCTTCCCGTGGGAGAAGGACGGGTGGCGCCGGGCCTGGACCGTGCCCGCCGACGGGGGCGAGGCGCGCCTCCTGACCCCCGGCGAGCAGATCATCCAGTACTTCTCCGTGGCCCCCGATGGACGCACGCTGGTCTTCGACTCCAACCGGGACGACATCGACCGCAAACACGTCTGGACCACCACCGCCTCGGCCGACGCCCCCACCCTCCTCACCCCCGGCGACGGCGTGGAGTGGGCGCCCGTGGCCACGGCCTCGGGGCGGGTGGCGTTTCTGGGGTCCGGAGCCCGCATGGCGGCCCGGCCCTGGGTGCTCGCCGACGACGGCGGAAGGGTGGCCCCCCAGGGCGACCTTCCGGCCTCGTTTCCCGGCGACGCGTTGGTGGTGCCCGAGGCCGTGGTATTCCCCGCCACCGACGGCCTGGCCATCCACGGGCAGCTCTTCCTTCCCCCCGACCTCCGGGCCGGAGAGCGGCGGCCGGCTCTGCTCTTCTTCCACGGCGGCAGCCGGCGCCAGATGCTCCTGGGCTTCCACAACCGGGGCTACTACCACAACGCCTACGCCTTCAACCAGTACATGGCGTCGAAGGGGTACGTGGTTCTGGCGGTGAACTACCGGAGCGGCGTCGGCTACGGGCTCGACTTCCGGGAGGCGGAGGACTACGGAGCCGACGGGGCCAGCGAGGTACGGGACGTCATCGGCGCCGCCCTCTACCTCCGCTCCCGGGACGACGTGGATCCCGAGCGCATCGGGTCGTGGGGCGGATCGTACGGCGGCTACCTCACGGCCCAGGCCCTGGTCCACGCTCCCGAGTTGTTCGCCGCCGGGGTCGACCTCCACGGCGTCCACGACTGGAACGTGGGCATCGGCAACTTCCGGCCCGACTACGAGCCCGAGAACATGCCCGAGTTGGCCCAGCGGGCGTTCGAGTCGTCGCCCATGGCCCTCGTCGAGCGATGGGAGGATCCCGTCCTGCTGATCCACGGCGACGACGACCGCAACGTGCGCTTCAGCGAAACCGTCGACCTGGCCCGGGAACTCACCCTGCGCGGCGTGCCCCACGACGTCCTCGTCTTTCCCGACGAGGTCCACGGCTTCCTGCTCCACCGGAACTGGCTCGCCGCCTACCGATCCGCCGCCGAGTGGTTCGACCGCTACCTGATGAACACCCGCCCGGTCATGGACGGATGACCCCCCAGCGGGTCGCCTACGCCCCCACGCAACTCGCCGATGTGATCGTGTAGCTCACGCCCGCGACGGCGGCGTCACCCACGGTCACCGATCCCGGGGCCACCGTGGCCTCGAAGACCAGATCTCCCCCCTCGAGCTCCAGGGTCCCCAGGTAGTCGAGGGTCCAGACGTCGGGCACCAGCGGACCCAGGAGGAACGCTCCGTCCAGGCCCGTGGTCCCGGTCTGTACGAGGAGGGCCGCGTCGTCGCCCACCACCGTCGTGGCCGTGGCCACGGGCACGAAGTCCTCCAGGCTCCGGGCGGTCCCCGCGGGGCAGGTGGGAATCGTCACGCCCTCGGCCAGAGCGACGGTGCCGGTGATGGCCGGGCCCAGAACGGGGTCCCCCTCGATCCACGACCCGTGCATGGTCGGGTGCATGACCCACTTGCCCGAATTGCCCGCCTTGTGTCCGAACGATTGCGACACGTCGAAGTCCAGGACGAGGGTGGTCTCGCCGGCCTCCAGATCCATCTCGTCGCCGGGCAGGATCACCTTGAGCCCGCTCTGGGCACAACTCGGGCACTGGAGGTCGCCCGTGGCCGGCAGACCGTCGGGATGCTCGGCGTCGCCGAGCACGTACACGTTGCCGTCGTCGGACTCCAGGACCCCACCGCCCACCACGAACCGCAACTGACCGTAGGCGCCCGGCGCCACCTCCACCTCTTCGGCCAGAAGCAGCGCCGTGCCCACCAGTTCGGTGATCTCGATGAGTTCGGTGGGCTCGCCCAGGAGGTCCACCGGGCCGTCGCCGCCCTGGAGATATACCCGATCGATCTGGAGCCAGGCCGCCGCCACGTCGCCCGGGGCATCGGTGATCATCACGTTGAGCCGCGCCGGGCCGTCGACGCCGGGGTCGGTGGGGTCGTCGCCGTCGGAGCAGCCTGCCGGGGCCAGTGCCAGAGCGAGCAGGACCGGGAGCGCGGGACGGCGGACGAGAACGGACACGAAACCTCCGTGAGATCGGGCGGGCGCGATGGTGAGGCGACACCCGGACCTCCAGGAAGAACCGTGCCATGGCCCCGGTGTGGGCGTCGCGACCCCACCCCCCTCCGAGCGGATCGCCGCGGCCCGCCGCGCCGCGGCGGGACTCTAGGGCGCCGGCACCGCCAGGAAGTTGTCCAGCAACTGCTTCCCGGCCTGGGAAAAGAGTGACTCGGGGTGGAACTGCACCCCCCACACCGGGAAGCGCCGGTGCCGCATGGCCTGGATCTCGGTGACGTCGCCCTCCCGGGACCACGCCACCGCCTCCAGCTCGTCGGGGAGCGCCTCGGGGTCGGTCACCAGGGAGTGGTACCGGGTGACCGTCAGGGGGCTGGGCAACCCCCGGAAGATCCCGGAGCCGTCGTGCTCGATGGGATCGGTCTTGCCGTGCATGATGCGCCCGGCCCGGATCGTCCGCCCCCCGTACGCCTCGCCGATGGCCTGGTGGCCGAGGCAGACCCCTAGAATGGGGGTGGTGGGGCCCAGGGCTCGGACCAGTTCGACACTGATGCCCGCCTCCCGGGGCGTACACGGCCCCGGCGAAACCACGATGCGCTCCGGGCGCCGGTTCCGGATCTCGTCCACGGTGCACTCGTCGTTGCGCACCACCACCGGATCCGCGCCCAGTTCCCCCAGGAACTGCACGAGGTTGAAGGTGAACGAGTCGTAGTTGTCGAGAACGAGAAGCACGGCGGCTCGGACAAGGCGCGGGGATCGACTTCCGGGGGACTCCAGAACGTGGTGCCGACCGTCGGGCCGGGGAAGCCCCCGCTCCCCGGTGAACCCCGGGCGGGTCCTTTCCGTATCAGGGGCGGAGTCCCACTCTGAGAGCCGTCCCCAAGGAGCGCCCGACCCCCGTGATCCGATCCTGCCTCGTCTGCAACGTGCCGTTTCAGGAGAACGAGGCCCTGGAGCATCTGCCCCGGGGCCGGCGGGTGGCGTTCGACTCCGATCGAGGGCGCCTCTGGGTGATCTGCCAGAGCTGCCGGCGCTGGTCGCTGGTGCCGCTGGAAGACCGCTGGGAAGCCATCGAGGAGTTGGAGAAGGCGGTGCGGGACCGGGGGAAGGTGCTCTCCACCACCGACACCATCGCCCTCATGCGGGTGGGCCCCCTGGAGGTGGTGCGGGTCGGAAGCGCCTCCCGTACCGAAGAGGCCTGGTGGCGGTACGGGCGGGAGCTGATCCGGCGCCGCCGCTCGTACGGCAAGCTCACGGCGGCGGCGGGGGCGGCCAGCGCGGCGGTGGTCCTGGGGGGGTGGGCCGCCGGAGGCCTGTCCATGATCGGCGGCTGGTGGCTGTGGAGCCAGGCGCCCGACGGCATCAAACGCGGGGCCCGCTGGATGCGCTTCGGGTCGGCGGCGTGGCGAGGTCGACGGAGTTGCGACCGGTGCGGCCACGAGTTCACGGACCTGTCGTTCGGAGAACGCCAGAACCTGGTGCTCCTGCCCCGGGCCGACGCCCCCGGCGAGGTGGTCCTGGGCGCCCGGTGCCCCCGCTGCCGGGACCTGGAAGCGGGAGGGGGACTGCGCCTGGAGAAGCGGGAGGCCGAGCGCACGATCCAGCGCGTCCTGGCCTACCACCACTTCGACGGCGCCTCGGAACAGCGGGTGCGTTCGGCGAGCCGCCTCATCGAGGAGGCCGGCTCGGCCCGGGACCTCACCCGCATCCTCCTGCGGAAGGGACGCCGGGTGGGCGACCTTCAACGCACCGGCGCCATCGCCCTGGAGATCGCCGCCCACGAGTCCAGCGAACAGCGCTTCCTGGAGATGGAATTGGCCGAACTCGAGGCGGTATGGCGCAAGGAGGAGGAACTGGCCGCCATCATCGACGGCGAACTCACCGACGTGCCCCTCCTGGAGTCCCTGCGACGCAAGGCCGTGGGCCGGATCTCGTCCTGACCCGGGGGACTCCGCCCCGTCAGTAGTCCACGGGCCGGAGGTAGAAGGCGCCGATGGCCGACGACGACAGCACGGCCACGGTGGGAAGCTCCCGCTTCCAATGGGTGGACGACAGCCGCCGCTGCACCACCTCCACCCGGGCCGCATCGAATCCGCTCCGCACCAGATCGTCGGGCGTGTAGCCCCGCACCAGCCAGTAGAGGATCGGGTCGGCCTCGGGGTAGCCGATGCCCAGCTCGTGCTCGTCGTGCACGCCCTGAATCAGGTCGGCCGAAGCGGGCTTGTGGACGATGGCGTCGGGCACGCCCAGGTGCCGGGCCAGGGCCCACACCTGGGTCTTGAAGAGGTCGCCCAGGGGGTTGATGGGCGGCGAGTCGTCGGCGTGCCAGGTGTAGTACCCCAGGAGTCGTTCGCTCTTGTTGCCCGTGCCCAGGGGGAGGGCCCCGAGCTTGGCCGACTGGTCGAAGAGGATCACGGCCCGGGTCCGGGCCATGACGTTGCCCCGCCGCTGGCCTGGGGCGTCGGCCTCGAAGGCCTCCAGGTAGGCGTCCACCGGACCGGTGATCTCGATGGTGCGGGCGTGGGCGCCGGTGGCCTCCAGGGCCAGGGTGGCGTGGGCCAGACTGTCGGGGCTCGACGTGGCGTAGGGCAGCCGGAACCCGTAGACGTTCTCCGGGCCCAGGGCCCGGCAGGCCAGGTAGAGCGACACCGCCGAGTCCACCCCGCCCGACACCCCCAGCACCACCTTGCCGAAGCCCCGCCGCTCCACCACCTCGTCCCGGATGAACCGCACCAGGGCCTGTTCCACCAGCTCCAGGTCCAGATCCAGGACCCCGGGGTCGGTGGAGACGATGGGCGCCGGCGCGTGGCCGTTGGCGGCCCCCCTCAGCCCCGGCGGATCGGCCCCGGGACCGGCGTCGGCCCGGGAAGGCGCGGCGTCCCTCCGCCCCCCCCGCCCCGCCGCCCGGCGCAGCGACCGCTGGAGGTGGGGCAACATCTGCTCCAGGTCGGCCAGGAGGGGCGCTCCCGCCCGGACCCGCTCGATGCGCACCCCGTGGAGGCGGGCCTCCACCACGGCCTCGTCCAGGAGGGGTCCCCGGGCCAGGACCTCGCCGTCGGGGCCCACCACCAGCGATCCGCCCGGGAAGAGCTTGCCGCCCTCCGACCCCACCAGTTGGGGCACCGCCACGAAGATGCCGTGCTCCTCGGCCGCCGCCGTGGCCAGGCGGGTCCAACGGGCCAGGTTGGCCGGCTCTCCCAGACCCGGATGGAAGTCCCGGGCCGGCGACGCGCTGGCCACCACCAGGAGTTCGGCCCCGGAGAGGGCCAGCACGGTGCCCGGCAGGCCGTGCCAGAAGTCCTCGCAGACCAGGAGTCCCACACGACCGAAGCGGGTGTCCACCGGCACCACCTCGCGCCCCGTCTCCACGAAGCGGTCCTCGTCGAACACGCCGTAAGTGGGGAGGAAGAGCTTGCGATGCACGTGGAGGGGGCGGTAGCCGTCGGGCCCGGCCTCGAAGTAGGCCACGGCGTTGTAGAGCCGCCGCCGCCACCGCTCGTAGAAGCCCACCACCACATCGGGGGCCCCGGGCCCTCCCGGGCCCAGCGCTGCGGCCACCGCCTCGGCACTCCGGGCCGCCTCCCCCACCCCGCCCTCCAGGAAGTAGCCCGACAGGGCGGCCTCGGGAAACGCCACCAGGTCGGCGTCCCCGTGAAGGGCCTCCACCCGTTCCCGGATCCGGGCGAGGTTGGCCTCGGGCCGGGCCTTCTCGGGACGGAACTGGACGACGGCGAGGCGGAGGGGGCCGGGAGCGGAGTCCGAGGGAGAAGTCGTCATGGCGGCGGAGTGCGGGAACGGGGGCCGGGTCGCGGCGCGTCGCGTGATCCGTGCGGATTCCGGCAGCACAAGGTACCATGGAAGAAGTGCACCCGGCAGGTTGCCGGAACGCCCTTCGGCGACGAGGGGTTACACCTTCACGTGATCCGCGACTCCCGAAGGAACCCCGGAATGCCCGCCTCGACCCTCCCGGTACGCACCGTCGGCGCCCTGGCGCTGCTCCTCGCCACCGCCGCGCCGGCCGCCTCCCAGACGGCGTCCCGCCTCACGCCCCGGGGCACCGACTCCGCCGCCGCCGCGGGGCAGGACGTCTTCATGAGCACCCTGGAGGCCATCTCCCGGCTGCACATGAGCGCGCCCAGCGACTCGTCCCTCTGGGAACGGGCCATCGACGGCCTCATCGAGGGGCTCGACGATCCCTACGCCCAGGTGTTCACCCCCGACGAGGTGGCGGACTTCGAGGAGCAGAACACGGGCAACTACGCCGGGATCGGCATCCAGATCACGGAGCTCAACGACCTGGTGACGGTGACCGCCGTCTTCAACGGCACGCCCGCCGACGACATGGGCATGCAGGAAGGCGACATCATCGTGGGGATCGACGGCGTCGACGCCCGGGACTTCACCACCGACTCGGTGTCGAAGGTGGTGCGGGGCACCCCGGGCACCGACGTGACCGTGGTGGTGGAGCGGGAGGGCTACACCGAGCCCATTCCCTTCCACCTGACCCGGGCCGAGGTCCACGTGCCCACGGTACGGGCCGGCGGCTTCGACAACGGGCTGACCTACGTCGTCATGGACCGCTTCGCCCGGGGCGCCGTCCAGGAGGTGGACTCGGTGATCCGGGAGAACCGGGGCATGAACGGTCTCATCGTGGACCTCCGGGGCAACCCCGGCGGCTACCTGGACGAGGCCCTCATGCTGTCCGACCTCTTCCTCTCGCCGGGGCAGAAGCTGGCCAGCACCCGGTCCCGCTCCCCGGGATCCGACGGCGAGCGGGTGGAGGAGTCGTGGAACGACCAGGTGGCGCCCCGGATTCCCGACGTCCCCATGGTGGTGCTGGTGGACGAGTTCTCGGCGTCGGCCTCGGAGATCCTTGCCGGTGCCCTCCAGGACCACGACCGGGCCCTGGTGGTGGGGCAGCGCAGCTTCGGCAAGGGCCTGGTCCAGACGGTCCTCCCCCTGCCCCACGGGCGCCAGTTGCGCCTCACCACGGGCGAGTGGCTCACGCCCCTGGGGCGGTCCCTGCACCGGGCCCGGGCCAGCGACGGCCGGCCTCTTCCCGAAGACGTGGACACCTTCCCCCGGATCCGCTCCGAGGCGGGGCGGGAACTGGTGGCGGTGGGCGGGATCTTCCCCGACCTGGCCGTGGCCGACGACACCCTGACCCTGGCGGAGCGGGCCATGCTCGAGGCCGCCGTGGAAGCCGAGGTGCCCCTCCCCCTCCGCATCGCCGAGTTCGGCTTCGCCGAGGCCCAGGCGCTCCAGGAGGCCGACCAGGCGCCCACGCTCCGGGAGGACCGCTTCCAGGCGTTCCTCGACGGGCTGGTGTCCGACGGGCTCGACCGGAGCCTCCTGGAGGCCGAGGGCGTGGAGGACTACCTGCGCTGGCGCGCCTCCCTCAGCGTCGCCGACCGCATGGCCGACCTGGGGGCCCGGGCCCGGTTCCTCCAGGAGAGGGACCCGGTGCTTCGGGAAGCCGTGCGCCTGCTCCGGGACGCGTCGTCCCAGACGGCGCTCTACGCCGCTGCGGCCCAGGCCGCCCGGAACGGGTCCGACGTGGGTCAGGGCGCGCCCGCCGGCGAGGGATCCGCACCCCGGCGCTGAACCCGGGCCCCGCACCCCGAGCCCGGTGATCCCCCGGCTGCCCCCCACGGCCGTGGTCCTGGGGGCCACGGGGCTGGTGGGCGGGTATCTGGTGAGCGAGCTCACCACGTCGGGGGTGGCCGTGACGGTGGTCGGACGCCGGCCTCTCCCCGGTCACCATGATCCGGCGCTCTCGTTCCATCTCCTGGATTTCGAGGGACTCCGGGCCGATCCCTCCACCGGGACCGACCTCTTCGCGGGTGACCCGGCGGTGTTCGTGGCTCTGGGCACGACCCGGAAGGCCGCGGGATCGAAGGAGGCCTTCCGCCGCGTGGATCTGGAGTACGTCCGGGCCGTGGGCCAGGCCGCTCGCGCCGCCGGGGTGTCGCACCTCCTGGCCGTGAGCAGCGTGGGAGCGTCGGTCACGGCCCGGAACTTCTACCTCCAGGTGAAGGGCGAGGCCGAGGAGGCGTTGGACGCCCTGGACTTCCCGTCCCTGACCTTGGCCCGGCCGTCGCTGCTCCTGGGCCACCGGACCACGCCCCGCCCACTGGAACGGTGGTCGGGGGCCCTCATGGGGTCCCTTCGGCCCGTACTCAAGGGGCCGTTCACCCGGTATCGGCCCATCCACGCCCGCACCGTGGCCCGGGCGCTGGTCCAGGCCGCCCGGGATCCGGCCACGGGCACCGCCGTCCTGGAGTCCCATCACCTGGCTCGACTGGGAGGCTGACGCCGCCCGCACCGACTCGGCGGCTCAGGCGGAGGGGGACTCCAGACTCGACCGGGGATGGTGGGCCCGGTGGACCTCGGCGAGCCAGCGGCGATCCACGTGGGTGTAGATCTGGGTCGTGGAGATGTCGGCGTGGCCCAGAAGTTCCTGGACCGCGGCCAGGTCGGCGCCCCCCTCCAGGAGGTGGGTGGCGAACGTGTGACGCAGGGTGTGGGGCGAGACCTTCCGCTCGATTCCCGCGGCGCGGGCCGCGGCCCGGACCAGGTTCCACACCGTCTGTCGGCTCACGGGGCGCCCCCGGGCCGTGAGGAACACCCGTCCCCTGCCCTGCCCCCGATCCAGTTCGGGGCGGAGCTCCCGCAGGTAGCGCTCCAGAGCCCGGGCCGCCGGCCCCCCCAGGGGCACCAGCCGTTCCTTGGAGCCCTTCCCATAGACCAGGAGCACCCGTTCGTCCAGGTCGACGCCGGTGAGGGGCAGGTCGGCGAGCTCCGACACCCGGAGTCCCGAGGAGTACAGCACCTCCAGGATCGCCCGATCGCGCCAGAAGACGTCGGCGTCGGGGTCGGGGGCCTCCACCAGCCGCACCACCTCGTCCCGGCTCAGGACGTCGGGCAGCCGCCGCCACGTCCGGGGCGACTCCAGGCGCTCGGTGGGGTCGTCGGCCACCCACCCCTCGGCCAGGCAGAAGGCGAAGTAGGTGCGCAGCGTCGACTGGGCCCGGCGAATGGAGGTGGGGGCCAGTCCGTCGTCCTTCAGGCGGTAGGTGTACTCCCGGAGGTGGGCCCCCTCCACCGCCTCGAGGTCGTCCACGCCCCGGTCGGCGAGGTAGGCCAGGAAGCGGAACAGGTCCCGGCCGTAGGCCTCAAGCGTGCGGGCCGACAGCCCCCGCTCGAAGGCCAGGTGGTCCAGGAACGGCTCCACGTGGAAACGGCGCCGGACGGCGTCCTGCTCCGGCGTGGCCCCCCCGCTCACGACGCCTCCTCCTCGTCGTCGGGATGGCGGGTCCTCCACCACCACCAGCCGATGAGGAGGGCCAGGACCAGGGCCACCGCCAGCAGGGTCCGGTTGGCGCCCTGGAGCCAGTCCTCCACGGCGGGGAGATTGCGGCCCGCCACCGTTCCCAGCCAGAGCAGTCCCCCGTACCAGATCCCCGAGGCGACGGCCACGGGAATGGCCGTGCGCCAGAAGCCCTGATGGGAGATGCCGGCGAAGGCCGGCACCACGGCCCGGAGTCCCGGGAGGAAGCGGGCGAAGAAGACCGCCCAGGTGCCCCACCGGGCGTAGAACGCCTCGATGCGGCGCAATTGGCCGGGCCGCAGGACCCAGCGGCCGGCGCCGTTCTCGAAGAAGCCCCGGCCGTAGCGGTCGCCCATGTGGAACACCACCAGGGCCCCCGCCACGTTGGCCCCCCAGGTCAGGAGTCCGGCGGCCCAGGGATCCACCACCCCCTGGGAAGCCAGGAGCCCCGCCACCACCACGAAGGTGTCGGCGGGAATGGGGGGCAGGAGATTTTCCACCGCCGCCCCCGCCCCCAGGAGCAGGTAGACGGCCCACCCGGGGAGGGTGGCCAGGAAGGCGAGAGCCTGGGACACGGCGCCGGCGGCCGGGCCGCCGTCAGCCGTGACCCGGGTCGCCGGCCTCGGGAACCCGGTCGATGAGGGCCACGGCGTGGACGGCCAGGCCTTCCCCCGCGCCGATCCACCCCATGGTCTCGTTGGTCTTGCCCTTGATGGACACGTGGCCGGGCCCGATGCGGAGCACCTCGCCGAGACGCTCCCGCATGGCCGCCGCCACGGGGCCGATCTTCGGGGTCTCGCAGATCACCACCACGTCGACGTTCACCACCTGGTAGTTGACCCGCTCCAGGACCTCCACCGCCGTGCGGAGCAACTCCACGGAGTCGGCGTCCTTCCAGGTGTCGTCCGACGGGGGGAAATGGCTGCCGATGTCGCCCTCCCCCGCCGCCCCGAGAAGGGCGTCGGTGACGGCGTGGCAGACGGCGTCGCCGTCCGAGTGTCCGGTGAGTCCGGCGTGCCCCGGAATGGACACGCCCCCGAGGATCAGGGGGCGTGTGTCATCGAAGCGGTGGGAATCGTACCCGAGGCCGACCCGCACGTCAGGTGCCGTCCCACCTCCGGAGCGCGAGGCACACGTTGTGCCCCCCGAACCCGAAGGAGTTGCTGAGGGACAGCGCCACCTCCCGCTCCACCATGCCGCCGTGGGCGTAGTCCAGATCGCAGGTGGGGTCGGGCGTGCTGAAGTTGATGGTGGGAGGGATCTTTCCCTCCTTCATCACCATGGCGCAGACGATGGCCTCCACCGCCCCCGAGGCACCCAGCAGGTGCCCGGTCATGGACTTGGTGGAGCCCATGACGATCTCCCGGGCACGCTGCCCCAGGACCGCCTTCACGGCGATGGTCTCGTGCTCGTCGTTGACGGGCGTCGACGTGCCGTGGGCGTTCACGTAGTCCACCTCACCGGCCTCGGCGCCGGCATCGGCCAGCGCGAGGCGCATGGCGTCCTGGGCACCCAGGTGCTCCGGCGGCGGCGAGGTGATGTGGTAGGCATCGCCCGTGGCGCCGTAGCCCACCACTTCGCCGTGGATGGGCGCTCCCCGGGCCAGGGCGTGCTCGAGGCTCTCCAGCACCACGGCCCCCGACCCCTCGCCGATGACGAAGCCGTCCCGGGTGGCGTCGAAGGGGCGACTCGCCGCGGCGGGCTCGTCGTTGCGGGTCGTCATGGCCTTCATGGCCGCGAAGCCCGCCACCGTCATGGGGGTGATGGTGGCCTCGGTGCCGCCGGCGAGCATGACGTCGGCGTCGCCTCGCGCCACCACCCGGAAGGCGTCGCCCAGGGCGTGGGCCGACGAGGCACAGGCCGACACGGTGGCGTAGTTCGGACCCTTGGCGCCGAACCGGATGCTGATGAGCCCGGCGGCGATGTCGGGAATGAACATGGGAACGAAGAAGGGGCTGACCCGGCGGGGCCCCCGTTCCAACATGATCCGGTGCTGCTCCTCGAAGGTGGCGATGCCGCCGATACCGCTGCCGAAGATCACCCCGAACCGCGTGGGATCCACCGGTCCGCCGTCTTCGATGCGGTCGGGCAACCCCGCCGAGGCCAGGGCCTCGGCCGACGCCACCAAGCCGAACTGGGCGAACCGGTCGTAGCGCCGGATCTCCTTGGCGTCGATCACATGGGAGGCGTCGAAATCCTTCACCTCGCAGGCGACCCGCGTGGGGAAGTCCTCGGTGGCCTCGAACTGGGTGATGGGTCCACCCCCGCTGGTGCCCGCGAGCAGGGCGGACCACGCCGTGGGCACATCGTTGCCCACGGGCGTGACCGCGCCCATGCCCGTGATCACCACCCGGCGTTCCCGCCGGGGCGATGCACTCGATTCCGTCATCGGAAGGGCCGTCCCGGCGTCAGTTGGACTCCGCCGAGCGCTTCTTCATGTAGCTGATGGCGTCGCCGACGGTGCGCAGCGTCTCGGCGTCCTCGTCGGGAATGTCGAATCCGAACTCCTCTTCGAACGCCATGACCAGCTCGACGGTGTCGAGGGAATCGGCGCCCAGGTCCTCCACGAACGAGGCGTCGTCGGTGACCTTCTCGGGCTCGACGCCCAGCTCGTTGATGATGATCTCACGGACCTTGGATTCGGCGTCGGACATGCCTTTCTCCTGTTGAATTGCGTTGGTCGGAAGTCACATGACCATCCCGCCGTCCACGGCGAGAACCTGGCCGGTAATGTAGCGTGCCCCGGGGCCGGCGAGAAAGCGCACGACCCCCGAGATGTCGTCGGGATCACCCAGGCGTCGCAGGGGGATGCTCTCCTGCAGTGCTTCGGCCTGGGCGTCTCCCAGATCCGCCGTCATATCGGTACGGATGTACCCCGGTGCGACGGCGTTGCACCGGACTCCCCGGGAGGCGAGCTCCCGGGCCACCGACTTCGTGAATCCCACGAGGCCGGCCTTGGACGCGGCGTAGTTGGCCTGCCCCGCGTTGCCCATGAGGCCCACCACCGACGCGACGTTGATGATCACGCCGTCCCGCCGCTTCATCATGCCCTTGGTCACGGCCTTCACGGTGTGGAACGCGCCCTTGAGGTTCACGTCCAGGACCGCGTCCCAATCCTCTTCCTTCATGCGCAGGAGGAGGTTGTCCCGGGTGATCCCGGCGTTGTTCACCAGAATGCCCACCGGGCCCAGGTCGGCCTCCACGGCGCCCACGGTCTCGGCCACGGCCTCGCTGGAGGCCACGTCACAGCCGTAGCCCCGGTGTCCGTCGCCGGGGAGCTCGGCGGCGGCGGCCTCCGCTCCGGCGGCGTTGCGGGCCACCACGGCCACGTGGGCCCCGGCCTCCGCCAACGCCTCGGCGATGGCCCGGCCGATGCCCCGGGACCCTCCCGTCACCAGGGCGACCTGGCCTTCCAGTTCCCTCTGGCTCATGCCTGGCTCTCCATGCTCCGGACCTCGTCGGCGGTGCCGACGCTGGTGGTGGTGGCGTCCCGGGCGTTGCGCCGGTTCAATCCCCGGAGCACCGATCCCGGCCCGAGCTCCAGGAACGTGTCGACCCCGGCCTCGGACATGGTGCGGATCGAGGCCGACCACCGCACCGGCGACGTGACCTGGCGGACCAGGAGCTCCCTGGCCTCGTCGGCCGAGGTCACGGCCTGGGCGGTGACGTTCGACACCACGGGCACCCGGGGATCCGAGAGTGTGAGCCCGTGGAGGAATTCGGACAACCCCTGCCGGGCCTCGTCCATGAGGGGCGAGTGGAACGCCCCCGACACCTGAAGCCGGACGACCTTCTTGGCTCCGGCCGCTCCGGCCCGCTCCATGGCCTCGTCCACCGCCCCCTCGTCGCCCGAGATCACCACCTGCCCCGGCGCGTTGAAGTTGGCCGGCACGCACACGCCCGACTCCACCTCGGCACAAACGGCCTCCACCTGGTCGTCGTCCATGCCCAGGACGGCGGCCATGGTGCCGGGTCGAGCCTCGCCCGAGGCGAACATGAGCTCCCCCCGGAGGCGCACCGCCCGCACGGCGTCGGCGAAGGTCAGGGTGCCCGCGGCCACGTGGGCGCTGAACTCGCCCAGGGAATGCCCGGCGGCGAAGGCCACCGGGCCCAGGCGGTCCTCCACCAGGCGAAGCACCGCCACCGAGTGGACCAGGAGCGCCGGTTGGGCGTTGCGGGTCGCCGTGAGTTCGTCCTCGGGCCCGTCGAACATGACGCGGCTCAAGGCGAAGCCCAGGGCCTCGTCGGCCTCGTCGAAGAGGGCGCGGGCGGCGGGAAACGCGTCGACGAGGTCCCGGCCCATGCCTACGGCCTGGGACCCCTGTCCCGGAAACAACAGTGAGAGGGTCATGGGATTCAGGTACGCCAGACCATGGCGCCCCAGGTGAGGCCCGCACCGAACGTGGCCGAGAGGATGTTCATGCCCGGGCGCACCCGCCCCTCCTCGATGGCCTCGTCCAGGGCCACGGGGATCGACGCCGAGCTCATGTTGCCGTACCGATCCACGTTGACGTAGACCTTCTCCATGGGGATTCCGGCGTACTTCGCCGTGGCCTCGATGATGCGGATGTTGGCCTGGTGGGGAATCATGAGGTCGATGTCGTCGCCCGTGAGGCCCGCCTGCTGGAGGGCCTTGTCCGACGCCTCGGCCATGGAGCGCACCGCGTTCTTGAAGATCTCCCGGCCCGACATCTTCAGCAGATGATCGTGGGACTGCAGGGCCGTGTCGTCCAGGGGCTGGCGTACGCCTCCCGCCGGGCGGTGGAGCAATTCGGCCAGATGGCCGTCGGACCGGTGGTGCGCCGAGAGGATGCCTCGCTGGCCGTCGCTGGGACGGAGCACGGCGGCCCCCGACCCGTCCCCGAAGAGCACGCAGGTGGAGCGGTCGGTCCAGTCCAGGATGTTGCTCATCTTCTCGGTGGCCACCACCAGGGCCACTTCTCCCCGACCGGCCGCCAGGAACCCCTCGGCCATGGTGACCCCGTACAGCCATCCCGAGCAGGCCGCCTGGAGGTCGAAGGCCAGGGCGTTGTCGCAGCCCAGGAGGGCCTGGATGTCGCAGGCCGTGGAAGGGAGCCAACGGTCGGGGGTGGCCGTGGACACCACGATGATGTCCACCTCGCCGGCCTCGACGCCGGCCCGCTCCATGGCCTGGGCCGCCGCCTGGCGGCCCATCTCGGCGGCCAGGAGGTCGTCGGGCCCGATGCGCCGCTCCCGGATCCCGGTGCGCGACTGGATCCACTCGTCGGTGGTGTCCACCACCGAAGCGAGATCGTCGTTGGTCACGACGTTGGACGGGAGGTACCGCCCGGTGGCGGCGATCTCGACGATGGGCTCAGGGGTCTTCATGCCATGCTTCCGTTGGGGGCTCCCTCACCGAACTCGGCGGCCATGTCGGCCACCATCCCGCTTCGGACGGCCTGGGCGGCGACGCGCACCGCATTGCGGATGGCCTTGGGCGGCGAACCGCCGTGGCAGATGATGGTGACTCCGTTCACGCCGAGCAAAGGGGCGCCCCCGTATTCGGAGTAGTCCAGGAGTCGCATGACCGACTCGAGCGGGAGAACCTGGTCGGCGTCCTTCAACTCCCGGCGCACCATGCCCAGGATGAACTGGGCCACGGATTCGTAGAATTTCAGCAGGACGTTGCCCACGAATCCATCGGCCACCAGCACGTCGCACGCCCCCTTCACGACTTCCCGGCCCTCGATGTTGCCCACGAAATTCAGGGCCGGATCGGCGGCGAGGAGACGGTGCGTTTCCTGGGCCAGTTCGTCGCCCTTCTCCGGCTCCTCGCCGATGTTCAACAGCCCGATGCGGGGCTCGTCGACGCCCAGCACGTCGGCCATGTAGACCCGGCCCAGGTGGGCGAATTGAAGAAGGTGCCGGGGCTTGCAGTCGACGTTCGTCCCGGCGTCAAGGAGGAGCGTTGGCGTCCGGGCCGTGGGGAAGAACGTGCCCACCGAGGGTCGTTCGAAGCCCGGAAGGGGGCGCAACACGAAGAGCGAGGCGGCCATGACCGCCCCCGTGGATCCGGCGCTGATGAAGGCGTCGGCGTGGCCTTCCTTCTGCAGCCGCAGCCCCACGGCGATGGACGAGTCGGGCTTGCGACGGAGCACCGTGGCGGGGGGATCGCCCGCCAGCACCCGCTCCCGGGCGGGATGGACCGACAGACGCTCCCGGGGGACGTCGTCGTGACGGGCCAACTCGGCCTCCAGGAGGTCCGGGTCCCCCACGAGGACGATCTCGATGTCCTCGTCGAGTTCCTTCAGCGCACGGAGCGCCCCTTCGACCTCGGTGGCCGGAGCCGCGTCCGTGCCCATGGCATCGAGGGCGATGCGCACGGGTCCGGGCCCGTCAGATGTCGTCGACTTCGATGACGGCCTCGCCCCGATAGTAGCCGCAGCCGGGGCACACCCGATGGGGCTGCTTCGGGTCCCCGCAGCGGGGGCAGGTGTTCAGCGTGGGCGTTTCCGCCTTGTAGTGGGTGCGCCGCTTCCGCTTGCGCTGCTTGCTGGTCCGCTTCTTCGGGACAGCCATGTCGCCTCACTCCTTCTGGAGAGCCCGGAGCGCATCCCAGCGGGGATCCGGCTCGTCGGGACTGCAATCGCACGTCTCTTCGTTTCGATTCACGCCGCAGATGGGGCACAATCCCGCACAGTCGGCTCCGCATTCCACCCAGCGGTCCGTGGCGAGGATCAGCTCCTCCCGCAGCGCTTCGCTCAAGTCGAGGGTGAGGACATCTCCCGCCAGCGGGCGGATGTCCGACTCCTCGCCGTCCCCCACTTCGCCGGCGTCACCGTACACGACGATGAAGTCCTCGTCCAGCAGCTCGCGCACGGGCGCGAGACACCGCCGGCACTCGGCGATCCGCAGGCCCTCGACGCGCATCCGCACGACGATTTCGCCGCTTCCGGACACCGAGGCCTGGCCCCGGACGAGGACGTCGCCCTCGAACCGGAGGTCGCTTCCCTCCCAGAGGGGGTCGTCGGGAGGCACGGAGGCCTCGAACGACAGCGACCCGTCCCGCTCGAGGCGAGGAAGGTCGAGCTTGAGCATAGCTGGCAAAGCTAGCCGGCCATTCCGGCATGGTCAACGCCCGCGAGGCGCTCCGCCTCCAGGGCGATGACCAGTTCCTCTCCGGTCCGGATGGCCGCGGTGGCCACCGTCCCCGAGTGGAAGAAGCCCTCCTCGCCGTCCACGAGCCGGTCGTTGGCGTCGGCGTCGATCTCCACGCCCAGGAAGCCCAGTCCCTCCAGGCAGCGGCGGCGGATGCTCGGGGCGTTCTGCCCGATCCCGCCGGTGAATCCGATGGCGTCGACCCCGCCCAGGGCCGCGGCGTAGGCGCCGATGTACTTCCGCACCCGGTACGTGTAGACGTCCAGGGCCAGCCCGGCCCGCTCCGAACCCGCTTCCTCCTCCTCCAGGAGGTCCCGCATGTCGGACGAGATCCCGCTCAGACCCTGGAGCCCCGAGTGCTTGTTCAGGAGGGCGTTGGCGTCGGCCACGCCGAGCTCTTCCCGCCCCATGACGTAGAGGATCACCGCCGGGTCGAGATCGCCGGACCGGGTGCCCATGACCAGGCCCTCCAGGGGAGTGAAGCCCATGGAGGTGTCCACGGACCGCCCGTGGGCCACGGCGCACGCCGAGGCCCCGTTGCCCAGGTGGATCGAGATCAGGCGCAATTCCTCCATCGGCCGCTCCAGGAGTTCGGCCAGGCGATGGGCCACGTGCTGGTGGCTCGTGCCGTGGAAGCCGTAGCGCCGGATCCGATGCCGTCGATACAACACGTAGGGGACTGCGTAGTGGAAGGCGTGGGGCGGCATGGCGGCGTGGAACGCCGTGTCGAACACGGCCACGTGGGGCACGTCGGCCATGCGCTCCCGGGCCGCCAGGATGCCGGCCAGGTTGTGGGGGTTGTGCAGGGGCGCCAGGGCGATGGACTCCCGGATCCGATCCACGACTTCTTCGTCGATGAACGCCGACTCGGTGAAGTCCTCACCGCCGTGGACCACCCGGTGTCCCACGGCGCCGATCTCGTCGAGGGACGCCACGGCGCCCCGCTCGGGATCGGCCACCAGGTTCAGGATCGCCTTGATGGCGTCCCGATGATCCAGGATGGCCGCCGACGACCGGATCTTCAGCCCGTCGGCGGATCGGGTCTGGGAGAGGAGGGCGCCCCCGGCGCCGATGCGCTCCACGAGCCCCACCACCAGGGGCGCCCGGGTGTCGGTGTCCACCACCTGGTACTTCACCGACGACGATCCGGAGTTGAGGACCAGGACCTTCACTCCTCCTCCTCGTCCAGTACGGGAATCGACGGGCGGGCCAGATCGAGTTCCTCGTCGGCCAGGCGATTGCCCGCCTCGTCGTAGCGGTAGAACCCCCGGCCGCTCTTCTCGCCGAGCCAGCCCCGGGTCACCATCTGGCGTAGCAGGGGCGCCGGCCGGAACTGGGGCAGGCCCAGTTCGCCCCACAACGACTCCATGGCCCGGACCACCGAGTCCAACCCCATCTCGTCGGCCAGGGCCAGGGGGCCGTGGGTCCAGCCGAAGCGCAACTTCATGGCCCGGTCGATACCGTCCCGGGTGCCCACCCCCTCCATGAGGGCGTGGACCGATTCGTTGATGAGGGCCAGGGTGAGACGGGAGGTCACGTAGCCCGGATACTCGGCCACCTCGATGAGCTCCTTCCCCAGCAGCTCCACCAGGGCCCGGGCCACGGCCAGGGCCTGTTGCCCCGTCTCCCGGCCCCGAACCAGCTCGGCCGCCGGAATCCGGGTGACCGGGTGGAGGAAATGGAGTCCCACGAGATACGGCCGCCGGCGCCGCGAGAGCGTATCGGCCAGGGCCGAGACCGACAGGGTCGAGGTGTTGGTGATGAGCACCGCGTCGGGAAGGCAGATCCGGTCCAACTCCCGGAGCAGGGCCTCCTTGTCCTTGCGGTCCTCGTAGATGGCCTCGATGACCACGGGCATGCCCTGCACCGTCTCCAGCGACACCCGGCCCTTCACCCGGGCCAGGACCGCGTCCCGCTCACTCTCGGTGATGGACCATCGCGCGATGTCCCGGTCCATGCCCTCCCGGAGGTTTTCCAGGGACTGCTCCAGGCGCTGATCCGACGCCTCGACCAGGGTGACGTCGACCCCGGCCTGAGCCAGGGCCCGGGCGATCCCCCGCCCCGCGGTCCCGCCCCCGACGATGCCCACGTTCTCCAGCACCATGTCGCTCCCCTCCCTCGTGAAACGGAGAGGGCGGGGGTCGTTCGCCCCCGCCCTCCGCCATGGTCACCCGTGGATCGCCAGGACGTCGGCCTCGGCGAAGAAGAACCCGGCTTCCCGCGCGGCGTTGTCGTCGGAGTCGGAGGCGTGGATCGCGTTCCGGCCCTTGGACTCGGCGTACAGCCGGCGCACCGTGCCCTCGGCGGCCTCGGCGGGGTCGGTGGCCCCGATGGTCTCCCGGAGCTTGGGCACCGCGCCCTCGGCCTCCAGGATCATGGGCATGCAGGGGCCCGAGGTCATGAACTCCACGAGTTCGCCGTAGAAGGGACGCTCCCGGTGGACGGCGTAGAACTCGCCGGCCTGGGCCGTGGTGAGGCGGGTCAGGCGCAGGGCCCGGACCGTGAAACCGGCGCCTTCCAGGTGGGCCAGGATCTTGCCGGCCTTGCCCGAGGCCACGGCGTCGGGCTTGATGATCGCGAGGGTACGGCTCATGTCGTCGTCTCGTCGGTGAAGTCGTGAATGCAGTCGAGTTCGAGTGTGGGCTCAGGGGTCCGGCTAGGGACCATAGAGGGCGCGGAGCACCGCGCCCCGGGTGAGGAGGCCCACCAACTCCCCTTCCCGGACCACCGGGAGTTCCTCCACGTCCCGGTTGACCATCATGGCCGCCGCATCGGTGAGGGCCTGGTCTTCCGACACGCACAAGACGCTGCGGGTCATGACGTCCCGGGCCGTCCGCCCCTCGACCTCCAGGGGGGCGTCGCCGCCGTCGGGCCCCCGGCGGTGGGGCAGCAGGTGCTGCAGGGCGTCGCCCACGGTGACCATGCCCAGCACCTCGTACTCCTCGCCCACCACGGGGACGGCGTGGAGGCCCCGCCGGACCATGAGGTCCAGGACCTCGGCGGCCGGCGTCTCGGGGTAGACCCGATAGGTCACGGGAGCCATGGCGGCGTCGACCCGCAACCGGTCGGTGACCACGATCTGCCCGAGCCCGGGGAGGGCCCGCACCGCCTCGGCCGACCGGGCCGCCACGAGCCGGGCGGCGTGGTCGCCCTCCCGTACCCAACGCCCCAGGGCCGGCACCGCCTGCCCCCGGAACGCCGAGAGGCGCCCGGGGAGGAGGAAGAGGAACGCGGCCCGGGCGTGGTCGGGCTCGGGGCTCCCCTCCGCCGTCACCGTGAAGGGCTCGGGGGCCAGGCCCAACCCCGCCACGGGCTCGGTCACCCCTTCCTGGACGTCCAGCACCAGGACCACGTCGGTCTGGAGTCGCACCACTTCTCCCTGGCTCCCGAAGGCCAGGTCCCGGGCCCGCTTGGCCCGGAGAGCCGGATCCACCGCAGGGGCCAGCATGGCGTCCAGGAGGTCGTGGAGCACGGCCTCCAGCGACCCGGCGTCGAGGTCGACGCGGATCGACGCGGCGGTGAGGCAGTCGGCTAGAATCATGGGGTCGCCGGGGCCGGCGGACGCGCCGCCGACCCCGGCTCACTCGATCAGGAAACCGACGCGCCCTCGAGGGCCGCCGCCACCAGCTCGGCGATCTCGGCGGGGCGCTTCGCCACGGCGATGCCGTGGGCCTCGAAAGCCTCCATCTTCTCGGCCGCGGTTCCGGCCGACCCGCTGATGATGGCGCCCGCGTGTCCCATGCGACGCCCGGGAGGCGCCGTCTGCCCGGCGATGAAGCCCACCACGGGCACGTCGATGTGCTCCTGAACGTAGGCTGCGGCCTCCTGCTCGTCGGTACCGCCGATCTCCCCGATCATGACGATGGCCCGGGTGTCGGGGTCGTTGCCGAACGCCTCCAGGCAATCGATGAACTTGGTGCCGATGAGGGGATCACCGCCGATGCCCACGCAGGTGGTCTGGCCCAGGCCGGCCCGGGTCAGATGGTGCACCGCCTCGTAGGTGAGGGTGCCGCTGCGGGAGACGAGGCCCACCGGCCCCGGTGTGACGATCTGGCCGGGGAGGATTCCCACCTTGGCCTTTCCGGGGGAGATGAGTCCCGGGCAGTTGGGCCCCAGGACCCGCACGCCCCGGTCCCGGGCGAAGGCGTGGGCCCGGGCCATGTCCAGCACGGGAATGCCCTCGGTGATGGCCACGATGAAGCCCACGCCCGAGTCGGCGGCCTCCATGATGGCGCCCGCGGCGAAGGCCGGGGGCACGTAGATCACCGAGGTGTTGGCCCCGGTGGCCGCCACGGCTTCGTCCATGGCGTTGAAGATGGGCACCTGGGCGCCGTCGGGGCCCTCGAACGTCTGACCGCCCTTTCCGGGGGTGACTCCGGCCACGACCTGGGTGCCGTACTCCATCATCTGGGTGGTGTGGAAGGAGCCGTCGCGGCCCGTGATTCCCTGTACCACCAGACGGGTCGATTCGTCGATGAAGATGGACATCTCGGTGTCTCCTCAGCCCTGGGTCGCGAGTTCGACGGCCTTCTGCACCACGTCGTCCATGGACGTGTAGGCCTCGAAGCCGGCTCGTTGGAGAATCTCCAGGGCCTCCTCCTCGTTCGTTCCGGTGAGCCGGATCACGATGGGAACCTGGATGTCGATCTGCTTGGTGGCCTCGACGATGCCGTTGGCCACGTCGTCGGTGCGGGTGATGCCCCCGAAGATGTTGAAGAGGATCACCTTCACGGCGGGATCGGAGGTGATGATGCGCAGGGCGTTGACCACCTTCTCCGGGTTCGACGATCCGCCGATGTCCAGGAAGTTGGCCGGCTCGCCCCCGTAGTACTTCACCAGATCCATGGTGGCCATGGCCAGCCCGGCCCCGTTCACGCAGCACCCCACGTTGCCGTCGAGCTTGATGAACGTCAGGCCGGCGTCCCGGGCCTCGGTCTCGGCCACGGGCTCGGCCGACGTGTCGCGGTAGGCGGCGATGTCGGGCTTGCGGAAGAGCTCGTTGTCGTCGATGGAGACCTTGGCGTCGATGGCCTTCACCTCCCCGGCGTCGGTGACGATGAGGGGGTTGATCTCGGCCATGGACGCACCGGCGGCCACGAACGACCGATAGAGCTGCCCCATGATCTTGGCCGCCTGCTTCACCTGCCCCGCATCGTCGTAGAGGCTGTTGGCCAGCCAGTACGCCTGATGGGGCAGCAGCCCGTAACGCGGATCCACGGCGAGCTTGCGGATGGCGTCGGGGTTGGTGTGGGCCACCTCCTCGATGTCGATGCCCCCTTCCGAGGAGACCATGAACATGGGGGCCTGGGACACCCGGTCGACCAGCACGCCCACGTAGGCCTCGGTGGCGATGTCCTCGGCGGGCGTCACCAGGACCTTCTCCACGGTGAAGCCGCTGATCTGCATCCCGAGAATCGCCTCGGCATGGGACCGGGCCTCGTCGGGAGTCTTCGCCAGCTTCACGCCGCCGGCCTTGCCCCGGCCGCCGGAGTGGACCTGGGCCTTCACCACCACCATGCCCCCGAATTCGCGGGCGGCGGAGGCGGCTTCGTCGGGCGAGGTGACGACCTTGCCGGGGGGCACGGGGATGCCGTGGTCCCGGAAGATCTCCTTGGCCTGATATTCGTGGAGATTCATCGTGGAGTGTCGTTCCCGGTGAGGGGCGGAAGAGCCATCGAATGCCAGCCCTCCAAGCTACCCCGAGCGTGGGGGGGGATCAACCGGATCCGGGGGCCGCTCCCTCGCCTCCACCGGCGGTCCGCAGCACCTCCCGCAGCCGCTGCAGCGCCTCGCCGAATCCGGCCCAGTCGCCGTCCCGCAGGCGCTCCTCGGCCCGGTCCAGCAGGTCCAGGGCCTCCCGGGGCCACGGGGCGCCCGTGGGCAGGGTCGGCAGATCCACGGCGCCGCCCGGGCCCTCGCCGGGGTCGGCCGCGGGAAGGGCGCCCCCCAGGGCGGCCACGGCCCCGGACAGGGTCTCCTCCATGGTCACGCTCTGGCCGTCGGACACCACGAAGCGACGCAGCTCGGGAATGGCGTCCTCTTCGGCGGCCAGGAAGACCGGCTCCATGTAGACGAAGCGGTCGCCCACGGGCACCACGTGGAGGTGACCGGTCCACACCCGGCTCCCCCCCGTGCGCCAGAGGGAGAACTGCTGGCTGATCTCCGGGTCCTGCTCCACCAGGGCCTCCACCTGCCGGGGACCCGCCACCTGGTTCTCCACCGGCACGTCGAAGAGCCGCAGCCGCGGCGATCCGTCGGGTCGGAGTTCTCCGGCCAGGAGTCCCGTGAGATTCTGGCGTCCAGCGGGCACGAAGGTGGTGGTGAGGCGGAACGCCGCCTCGTCGTCACCCGGCAACCGGAGGATGCCGTACTCGGGGCGGTAGGCCACGGGCGTGGCCCCCTCGGCGAGTTCCTGAGGCGTGGCCCAGACGTCCTGGCGGCCGAAGAAGGTGGCCGGCGTCTCCTGGTGATAGTCCAGCAGGACCTGGGCCTGAAGGGTCAGAAGCGCCCGGGAGTAGCGCAGGTGATCCCGGAGTCCCTCGGGCATGGCCTCCAGGGGCTGGAAGAGCCCGGGAAAGGCCGCGTCGTACGCGTCCCGGAGGGGGTCGTCCACCGGCACGGAATAGAAGTCCACCTCGCCGGTGACGGCGTCCACCGTGACCTTCACGCTGTTGCGCGCGTACGAGACGAGGGGCATGGCGTGGGGATTCGCCAGGGGGAAGAAGCGGGTGGAGGTCATGCCCTCCAGCACCCAGATCACCCGTCCCTCGTGGACCACGGCGTAGGGCTCCTCGGGAAACCAGAGGAACGGCGCGAGGCGCGAGACCCGGTCGAACACCCCCCGCCGCAGCACGAGGCGCGATTCCGAGCCCACGCCGGCGGCGAAGAGCAGGTTCGCTTCCCGGAGGTACCACGCCAGGACGCTGCGGCGGAAGAGCCCCCCCACGGCGATCCCGTCGGGAAAGTCCCGTCCGGCCACGCCGGGCCCACCGTCGAGCCCCCGGTACGCCGAGTCGGTGGGGGTGATGAGGGCGTAGGGCTGCCCCCGGGTGCCCACGAACACCTCGTCCTGCTGGAGGGCGAGGGCCGGCGGCGCGCCGCCCAGGGTGTCGGCCGGGAGCCCCGCCAGGAAGGTCCGGGGGCGGCCCTCCAGGGTCCGATCCGTGACGTCGGCGGCCACGGCCCCGTTGCCCACCACGTAGCGTTCCCTCAGATGGAGGTTCTGCCAGTTGGGATCTTCGATGCCCTCGGGGTCCACTTCCCGCACCGCCAACGCCACGGGGTGAACCGATCCGTCGGGGGCCGCGTAGCGATCGAAGGTGACGCCGGTGAATTCGTAGTAGCGGAAGCGGGCTTCCAGCTCCCGGAAGGCCGTGAGGAGCGCCGGTCGGCTCCACACCGGGAGCCCGGCGAACTGGCTCGACGCCGCGGCCCAGTCCACGGGGCCGCCGGGGCGGGCCTCGAAGCGGGTCCGCTCCAGTTCGTCGAGACCGAACCCCAGACGGGTGTAGTCCAGGTTGTGCTGGATGTAGGGGGACTCCCGGTCGAGCTCGTTGGGCACCACCTGGAAGCGCTGGACGAACGACGGATAGAGCTGGCCCACGAAGAGGGCCGACAGGATCGCCGCCCCCACCCCCGCCACCGCCGGCAGGAGCCGGTTCCGCCACGCCCCGATGCCCACACCCACGGCTCCGGCCAGGGTGAGGAGCGCCTGGATGCGGAGCGCCGGAAGTCGGGCGGCCACGTCGGTGTACCCCACGATGCCCTGGACGTCGGACGTCCCCTGGAGCAGCAGCAGGGGCCGGCCCAGGGCGAGGCGCGCCGCCAACAGCGCCATGAACACCGCCACCATGATGCCCAGGTGACGCCGGGCCCCGTCGGTCATGACGATGGCCCCGTCGCCCATGCGCAGCACCCCGGTGGTGGCGTAGCCCGCCGTGCACACGGTGAAGACCAGGAAGGCCACCACCAGGGCGAAGGTCACGGCGGCCCTGAGCACCGGGAGGGCGAAGGCGTAGAAGCCCAGATCCATCCCCAGGATGGGATCGGTGGCGGCCCACTCCGGGGCCACGCTCCAGAAGAGCGACGCCCGGGCCACCGACTCGGTGATGGACGCCCCGAACCACAACCCCAGAAGCGCCGACAGCCCCAGGGTGGTGCCGGTGACGTAGTGGGCCGGCAAGCGCTCGGAGATCTCGAGGTTGCCGAACCGACGACGGATCTGGAGGCTGCCCAGGGTGCGCCCCACCATGCGCAGGTTGAGGTAGAGGGCCAGGGTCACCAGCGCCGCCGCGCCGCCCCGGACGCCCCACACCCACGCCCACTGCTTCCAGAAGACCCCCGAATACCCCATTTCGTCGAACCAGAGGACCTCGACGTAGAGGTTGGTCAGGGCCCGGCTGGCCACCAGGGCGATGAGAAGCAGGGCCGCCACCACGATGGCCAGGCGTCCCCCACGGATCCGGGCGAGGCGGTCGGTCACGAGCCGGCTCCCCTCACGGCTCCACCCCCTGATCCCGGAGCCACCCCTCGACCTCGGCCTGGATCTCGGCCAGGCGCTCCTCGGTGCGGGCCTCGTAGCGGGCTACGAGCACCGGTTGGGTGTTGGAGGCGCGAATGAGTCCCCAACCGTCGCCGAACAGGATCCGGGCGCCATCCACGTCGATCACCTCGTGGGTGGCCGAGAAGTGGGCGAGGGCCCGGGCCACGAGATCGAATTTCGACTCCTCGGTGACCTCGATGCGGATTTCAGGCGTGGCCACGTAGCTCGGAAACGCCGCCACCCGCTGCGACAGGGGTTCGGGCGAGCGGGACACCAGGGCGATGAGGTAGAGGGCGTCGAAGAGGGCGTCGTCGAAGCCGAAGTACTCCTCCCCCCCCACGCAGATGTGGCCCGACAATTCGCCAGCCAGGGCGGCCCCCGTCTCCTTCATCTTCTGCTTCATCAGCGAGTGGCCCGTCATCCACATGATGGGCTCACCCCCCGCCGCACCGAACACCTCGGGCAGGGCCTGGGAGCACTTCACGTCGAAGATGAGCTTCTCGGAGCGACCCGTACGGGCCATGAGATCCAGACCGAAGAGCAACACGATGATGTCGCCCCGCACCACGTGGCCGTTCTCGTCCACGGCCCCCACCCGGTCGGCGTCGCCGTCGAAGGCCACCCCCAGGTCGGCCCCGGTCTTCCGCACCTCGGCGATGAGGTCGACGAGATTCTCGTCCACCGTGGGATCCGGGTGGTGGTTCGGAAAGGTGCCGTCGGAGGTGCAGTACAGGGGCACCACCTCCACCCCCACCGCCGTCAGGAGGCGCTCGGCCACCAGGGCCCCCGAGCCGTTCCCGCAGTCCACCACCACCTTCATGGGCCGGGCGATCTCGAAGCGGCCCACCAGATCCTCCACGTAGGCGTCGTAGACGTCCCGCTCCTCCAGAGCCCCCTGCCCCGCGGCGAAGTCGCCGTTCTCGATCCGGGCTCGCAGGGTCTGGATGACGTCGCCGTACACCGAGCCCCCGGCCATGGTCATCTTGATCCCGTTCCACTCCGGCGGATTGTGGGACCCGGTGATCTGGATGGCGCCGTCGAGGGCGTACACCTTCTCGGCCCACCACACCATGGGCGTGGGTACGGTGCCGATGTCCAGGACGTCGACGCCGCCGCTCCGGAGTCCCTCCACCAGGGCGTCGGCCAGAGCCGGCGAGCTCGGGCGGTTGTCCCGCCCCACGACGATCCGGGGCGTGCGATCGGGCAGCGTCTCCCGGATCTGGGCGGCGTAGGCCCGGCCCACGCCCCGGGCCACGGCGGCGTCCAGATCCTCGCCCACGATGCCGCGGACGTCGTACTGCCGGAAGATGTGGGCTGCGAGAGCCGCCATGCGGGGGGACTCCGTATCAGGTCGAGGGTCGATGTCGGCCGGGGGCGAGCCCGGGCCGGAGGAAGGGGAACCCCGGCTCGGGCCGAGGGATCCGGCGAACGGCGACGGTCAGGGCGCCATGCCCAGAAGCAGGGTTCCCACCCCGGCGAGCCCCTGAGCCGATTCCCGGGCCAGCGCCATGAAGCCTCCCGGAAAGATGCCCAGGAAGAGCACCACGGCCACCCCCATGGCCAGGGCCATACGCAGGGAGAGGGGCACGAACACCCCCTCGTGCTGGTCGTCGAGAATGGGGTCCCGCATCCAGGTATACCACGCCAGGCGCAGGTAGTAGTAGTACGACACCACCGTGGTGAGGACGAGGACCACGCTCAAGGTCCAGAGTCCCGACTCCGCCGCGCCCTGGAGCAGGAAGATCTTCCCCATGAAGCCCCCGGTCCCGGGGAACCCGGCCAGGGAGAGGAGGAAGACGGTGAGGAACACGCCCAGGAGCGGGTGTCGATTCCCCAGGCCGGCGTAGTCGTCGAGCTGGAGGTTGTCTTCGGCCTGGCGCCCCACGGCCAGCACCACGGCGAAGGCCCCCATGTTCATGACGGCGTACACCAGGAGGTAGAAGAGCATGCCCGCCGTGGCCTGCTCGTTGGCCGCCGTGAGGGCCACCAGGAGGTAGCCGGCGTGGGCCACGCTGGAATAGGCCAGCATGCGCTTCACGTTGGTCTGGGCCAGCGCCACCAGGTTGGCCACCACCATGGTCACGGCGGCGAGCCACCACATGAGGGGATACCACGACGCGTAGGCGCCGCCGAAGGCCACCAGGAACACCCGGAAGAAGGCCACGAATGCGGCGGCCTTCACCGCCACCGACATGAAGGCGGTGACCGGGGTCGGCGCACCTTCGTAGACGTCGGGGGTCCACATGTGGAAGGGCACGGCGCTCACCTTGAAGGCGAACCCCACGGCCAGGAGGGCCACCCCGGCCACCAGGAGTCCCGGCGTGGCGGCGCCGTTCTCCACGGCCAGGGCGATGGCGGTGACGTTGGTGCTCCCGGTGGCGCCGTAGGTCAGGGCGAGCCCGTAGAGGAAGAAGCCCGTGCTGAAGGCGCCCAGGAGGAAGTACTTGAGGCCCGCCTCCGCCGAACGCCGGTCCCGGCGGTTGAAGGCCGTGAGGGCGTAGACCGAGATGGACATGACCTCGAGCCCCAGGAAGACCACGATGAGGTCCCGGGCCCCGGCCATGAACATCATGCCCGCCGTGGCGAAGAGAATCAGGGCGTAGAACTCCCCGGCCTGGAGGCGCTGCCGCCAGACGTAGGTGAAGCTCATGACCACGCCGAAGGCCGCCGCCAGGAGGAAGATCCAGTTGGCGAAGAGCCGGAACCCGTCCACGGCGATCATGGACGACGCTCCGATCTCGGTCACCCCGTGGAGCCACCCGTTGGCCAGGGCCGCCACGGCGATGCCCACCAGGGTGAGCCAGCCCAGGTCGTCGGACGGCAGCGCCTCCACCGCCCCTTCCCCGCCGGCCCGCCGCGGATCCCGCCGGCCCGACACCCCGGCCAGCAGCACGCCGATGCCCCAGGCGCACAGCACGATCTCCGGGAGCAGCGCCCAGACGAAGTGGACGTTGCGGCTGAAGTCGAGGCTCATTGGGCGACCTCCGGGCTCTCGGGTTCGTCCGGATCGTCGATGTCGGCGCGGACACCGAGCTCCGCCAGGCCCAGATCGACCTCCACGCCCTCGACCCGCTCGATGACCGCACGCACCGAGGGCTCCATGCGTTCCATGATGGGCGCCGGGTTCACGCCGATCCCCACCATGAGCACCACCAGGGGCGCCAGGATCGCGATCTCCCGGGGCGACAGATCGGCCACCTGCCGGTTCTCGTCCCGGTCCAGGGCGTTGAAGAACACCTTCTGGACCATGGGCAACATGTAGTAGCCGGCGAAGATCACCCCGGTGGTGGCCAGGATGGCCAGGAGGGGCCGGGCCTCGAAGGCCCCGAGGAGGGCCAGGAACTCACCCACGAATCCGCTGGTGCCCGGCAGTCCGATGGAGGCCAGGGCCGTGATGACGAAGGCCGTGGCCAGCATGGGCGCCACCCGGGCCAACCCGCCGAACTCGGCGATGAGGCGGGTGTGGCGCCGCTCGTAGAGCATGCCCAGCAGAAGGAAGAGCGCCCCGGTGCTGATGCCGTGACTGATCATCACCACCAGCCCCCCCTGGAGTCCGTTCACGGTCAACGCAAACACCCCGATCACCACGAAGCCCATGTGGGCCACCGACGTGTACGCCACCAGCTTCTTGGCGTCGGGCTGCACCGCCGCCACCCACGCGGCGTAGATGATCCCCACCACCCCGAGGATCATCATGGTCGACACCACCGCGGGGTGGGCCGACGCCGCCGGGAAGAGGGGCAGCAGGAACCGGAGGAACCCGTAGGTCCCCATCTTCAGCAGCACCGCCGCCAGCACCACCGAACCCGGGGTGGGCGCTTCCACGTGGGCGTCGGGAAGCCAGGTGTGAAGCGGGAACAGGGGCACCTTGATGGAAAACGCCAGGGCGAAGGCCCCGAACAGCCAGAGCTGCTCCTGGAGGCTCAGGGGCACCCGCATGAGGTCGGCGATGAGGAAGCTGGGATCTCCGCTCAGGGCGCCGGCCCGGGCGTGGAGGTAGAGGATCGCCACCAGCATGAGGAGCGATCCGAACGCCGTGTACAGAAAGAACTTCACCGCGGCGTACACCCGCCGCTCGCCGCCCCAGACCCCCACGATGAAGTACATGGGGACGAGGGTCAGCTCGAAGAACACGTAGAAGAGGAACAGATCGGTGGCGAGGAACACCCCCACGACCCCGGTCTCCAGAAGCAACATGAGAGCGTAGAAGCCCCGCTCCTTCTTCTGGATGTAGTTGAAGGCCCCCAGGATGGCCACGGGGGTGGTGAACGTGGTGAGGAGCACCATGAAGAGGCTGATTCCGTCCACCCCCAGGGCGTAGTGTACGCCCCACGCGCCGATCCAGGGGCGCTCGGAGGCCATCTGGAGTTCGGCCGAGCCCGGCACGAACGACCACCACAGTCCGAGGCTCAGGACGAACACCCCCGCCGACCACCAGAACGCCACCTTCTTCGCCCGGCTCTCGGGGCCCACGAGCACGGGCGCCACCCCCAGTAGCGGGAGCCACACAAGGGCATGCAGTCCCCAGGACCCGTACCCGATCGCTTCGAGGAACGCGGTCATCTCAGCCTCCCGCCACGACGGCGCCGAGGATCGCCAGCACCCCGAGGGTGATGACGAAGGCGTAGGTGTTGACCGAGCCCGTCTGGAAGAGGCTCACGAACCATCCCACGGCCCGGGCCCCGCCTCCCACGACGTTGACGAAGCCGTCGATGATCACCTGATCGATGAACCGCCAGAAGAAGCGCGACACGGCCAGGAGGGGCTGGACGATGATCCGGTCGTAGAGCTCGTCCACGTACCACTTGTCGTAGAGCACCTTCCGGAAACCCGTGGGTTCGGGGGACTCCGAGGCCGGCGCCAGGGACCAGCCCCGGACCCAGAGCACCGTTCCCGCCACCACCACCGCCGCGGCTACGGTGGAGACGAGGGCCCAGGTGAGTTCGCCGCCCCCGAAGGGCGCGTGGTGCAGGAAGCCGTAGTCGTGCTCCTGCCCGGCCAGGGCGCCGGCGGCCAGGAGGGCCTCCTCCCGGACCTGGGTGGCGGCGTGGGTGATGGGCTCGAGCCAGTGGTGCAGCCACTCGCTCATGGGCAACGCCCCGCCGAGCCCCAGGAACGACTCCCGGATGGCCTCGGGCACGTTGATCCAGCCGCCGAACATGGACAACACCGCCAGCACGCCCAGGGGCACGGTCATGGTCCACGGAGCCTCGTGGAGGTGCTTCGATTCCTCGTCGCCGGTGCGGTTCGCGCCGTGGAAGGTCATGACCATCATGCGGGTCATGTAGAAGGCGGTGAGCATGGCGGCGGCCAGCGCCAGCACCCAGTACACCGTGTAGAGGCCGGCGTAGGGGCCCACGGCGGCGGCCCCGGCGTACCAGATGATCTCGTCCTTCGAGAAGAAGCCTGCGAAGGGCCAGATTCCGGCGATGGCCAGGGTGGCGATCCACATGGCCAGGGCCGTGAACGGCATGAAGCGCCGCATGCCCCCCATGTTGCGCATGTCCTGGGCGTCGGCGGGGTTGTGGGTGTGGTGCAGGGCGTGGTGCATGGAGTGGATCACCGCCCCGGACCCCAGGAAGAGCAGCGCCTTGAAGAAGGCGTGGGTCATGAGGTGGAAGACCCCGGCGGCGTACGCGCCCACCCCCACCCCCAGGAACATGTACCCGAGCTGGGACACCGTGGAGTAGGCCAACACCTTCTTGATGTCGGTCTGGGTCAGGGCGATGGTGGCGGCGAACAGCGCCGTGGCCACCCCCACCCCCGCCACCGTCACGCTGCCCACGGGGGAGAGGGCGAACAGCACCGAGGCCCGGGCCACCATGTAGACCCCCGCCGTCACCATGGTGGCGGCGTGGATCAGCGCCGACACCGGCGTGGGGCCGGCCATGGCGTCGGGCAGCCACACGTAGAGGGGAATCTGGGCGCTCTTCCCCGCGGCGCCCAGCAGCAGGAACAGGGTGATGGCCGTCACCACCCCGCCCCCGTAGGTCAGGGCCTCGGGCGCCTCGCCGAAGACGGTGACGAAGTCCAGGGTCTGGAAGTTGATGAAGAGGATGAAGAGCGCCACGAGAAAGCCGAAATCGCCGATGCGATTGACGATGAAGGCCTTCTTGCCCGCGTCGGACTTCTCCCGGTCTCCGAACCAGAATCCGATGAGCAGGTAGGAGCAGAGTCCCACGCCCTCCCACCCCACGAACATCACCGGGAAGCTGGCCCCGGTGACCAGCACCAGCATGAAGAAGACGAAGAGGTTCAGGTAGGCGAAGTACCGGGGGTATCCCGGGTCGTCCTTCATGTAGCCCACGCTGAACACGTGGATCAGGAATCCCACTCCCGTCACCACCAGCATCATGATCATGCTGAGCTGGTCGAACTGGAGGGCGGCGTCCACGGTGAAGGTGCCCGTGGCCATCCACGTCCAGTAGCGCACCACCACCGGGTCGTGGAGCTCCACGGCGCTCATCCGCACGAAGTTCACCACCACCAGGGCGAAGGAGGCCAGGAGCACCCCGGGCCCGATGAGCGACGGCAGGGTGTGGGTGGAGGGGCGTCCGCCCGTGTCCAGGTCCAGTTCCTCGCCCCGGCGCACCGCGTCGGCCGACCGTTCGGCGTGGCGCAGCGCGAGCCATCCGTTGGCCAGGAATCCGAGAAGCGGCAGGAGGACGATGAGCCCCGGCAGCACCGGGTCGAACGCGGCGGCGCTCTCGGCGCCGTCCAACCAGAACATCCCGAGGGAAGCGCTCATCGGCCTACCACTTCAGGAGGTTGAAGGAGTCCACGTTGACCGTCTCGTAGTGGCGGAAGATGGAGATGATGATGGCCAACCCCACGGCGGCCTCGGCGGCGGCCACGGTCATGACGAAGAAGACGAAGACCTGCCCGTCGATCCCCACGGCCCGGGAGAGGGCCACGAGGGAGAGGTTCACCGCGTTCAACTGCAGTTCGATGCAGAGGAACATGATGATGGCGTTGCGGCGCACGAGGACGCCGAACGTCCCGATGACGAAGAGGACTGCGCTCAGAACCAATGCCTGGGACAGCATGCGACGGGGCTCCTTTACGACGCGCGGCGCTTGGCCAGGACGAGGGCTCCGACGATGGCCACCAGGAGCAGGATCCCGGTGATCTCGAACGGCACGACATAGGTGGTGAACAACGGCTCGGCGATCACGCCCAGGGCGCCCTTCTCCACCAGGGCCGCGTCGATGGCGTCGGCCCCCTCGAGGAAGGGAAAGAGGGCCTCGTCGCCGCCGAAGCGCCGAGCCAGGAGCCCCGCCATGGCGCCGCTCACCACGAACGCCACCAGGGCGAAGAGCCCGCCCCGCAGATCCCGTTGGTAATCGTGCCCCAGGTTCAGGAGCATGATGACGAACATGAACAGCACCATGATGGCGCCGGCGTAGACGATGACCTGGATGGCGGCCAGGAAGTGGGCCTCCAGGAGCACGTAGATTCCCGCGACACTGGCCAGGGTCATGACCATGAAGAGGAGGCTGGCCACGGGACTCCGGCCCATGACCACGCCCAGTGCGCTGCCCACGGCCACGGTGGCGAACACGAAGAAGAGGATCTCGGCCACGGCGACCTCACTCGGACCGGGGATCGGACGGATCCCACAGCAGGGTGGTGGGATGCTCCTGCTCCATGAGCCGGTCCAGGTCGTAGACGAAGCGCTCCCGGGTGTATTCGGCGTTCTCGAAGTGGCGCCCGACGTGGATCGCCTCCACCGGGCACACCTCCTGGCACATGCCGCAGAAGATGCAGCGGAACTCGTCGATCTCGTACACGATGGGGTAGCGGTTGCCCTGATCGTCCTCGCCCCCCACCAGCCGGATGCAGTTGGCCGGGCACACGGTGGGGCAGAGGCCGCAGGCCACGCACTTGGGCCGCCCGTCGGCGTGGACCTCCATGCGGTGCGTGCCCCGCCAGCGGGGGTGCAGATCGGGCTGCTCCTCCGGGTACTGGAGGGTCACCTTCCGGGGGCTCACGAGGTGCTTGAAGGTCAGCGCCATGCCCTTGAGGGCCGCCCGCAGGTACGACGTGCTTCCGGGCTCGGGGCGCCGCACCACCTTCACCTGAATGGTCATGCCGGATCCTGGATGCGGAGAGGGGCGTGGACCGACGCGCCCCGGATGATGCGGCCGCGGTCGAGGAAGAAGAGGAACGCCCCGGTGCACGCGGCGCTCACCGCCGTGAGGGCGAGGCCGAAGGTGAAGCCGTACTCCACGCCCAGGGTGTCGAGCACCAGCACCGTGCCCGCCACCACCATGACGTAGGCCAGGGCCACCGGGAGCATGACCTTCCACCCCAGGCTCATGACCTGGTCGTAGCGGAAGCGGGGCAGCGTCCACCGCACCCAGATGTAGAGGAAGAGGAAGAAGCCCACCTTCACGGCGAAACCGGCGAAGGTCAGGAGCGTCTTCCACCACGCGGGATCGGCCAGGATGGGCGCCCCGACGTCGTCGAAGCCCTTGATGAGCATGCCCTGCCACCAGACGGCGTCGTCCCACGTGCCCGGCAGGTCCCACCCGCCGAAGAAGAGGGTGGCCATGAGAGCCGACGCCGTGACCATGTGGCCGTATTCGGCGATGAAGAACATGGAGAACTTCATGGCCGAGTATTCGGTGTGGTATCCCGTGACCAGTTCCGACTCGGCCTCGGGCATGTCGAAGGGCAGCCGGTTCGTCTCGGCGAAGGCCGACACCAGGAACAGGATGAATCCCAGCGACAGGGGGAGGGCGAACCAGAGGTCCAGACTCTGCTGCTGCCACACCACCTGGGTCAGGGTCACGTTGCCCGCCAGCATGAGCACCGGCACCAGCGACAGCCCCAGGGCCACCTCGTAGCTCACCATCTGGGCCGAAGCCCGCAGGCCGCCCAGGAAGGCGTACTTGTTGTTGCTCGACCACCCCGAGATCACCAGGCCGTACACGCCCAGGGAACTCAGGGCCAGGATGTAGAGCACGCCGATGGGGATGTCGGCCACGATCATGTCCACCACGCCCCACGGCGTGGGGAGGGGCGCGGCGAATGGAATCACGGCGAAGGTCACCAGCGCCGGGGCGATGGCCAGCATGGGCCCCAGCACGAAGTAGAACCGGTTGGCCGTGGCCGGCAGCGTCTCTTCCTTCAGGAAGTTCTTGATGCCGTCGGCGATGGGCTGAAGCAGCCCGAAGGGGCCAACCCGGTTCGGACCCGGCCGGTCCTGGATCCAGGCCGACACCTTCCGCTCGGCCAGGGTCGTGTAGGCCACCACCACCATCACGCCGCCGAACACCGCCAACACCTTCAGGGCGGTGGCCGCCAGGCCCCAACCTCCGCTGATGGGCTGCAGCAGGTCCATGGATCAGTCTCCGGCCAGGGCTGCGGGGGCGTCGACCACGACCCCTCGGGTTCCGATGCCCGGGTAGTCCAGATCGCCGAACGGGGCGATCTCGGCGGCGGCCAGGGCGAAGGCCTCGGCGGCCGTGGTGGGCACCTCGCCTCCCGTGCGCCGGGCCAGGAGCGCCCGGAGCACCATCCAGGCGGGCCGGGCCGCCCCCGGCGCCTGCAGGGCCGGCCAGAAGCGCTGTACCCGGCCGTCCCGGTTGGTGAAGGTGCCCTCGTGCTCGGCGAAGGTCGTGGCCGGGAGCACGACGTGGGCCGCCTCGGTGGCCGCCGACCCGTGGGTGCCCACGTAGACGTAGAGATCGGCCTGGGCCCCGAAGTCGGCCGGCTGATCGGCAACCTCGTCGCCCACCACCAGCAGCACGCCGCCGTGGTCCCCGGCCTCGTCCAAGCCCCCGCGACCGTCGTCGCCCCCGACCCGGGCGGCGCCCACGAGCTCGGCCCCCCGGTGGTTGGGGGCCAGCTCCCGCCGCCGGGCCACGAAGGGCATGCCCTCCAGGACGTCCTCGTCGGGCGCCACCCGCAGGCGGTACTCCACGACGCCGCCGCCCAGGTGGTCCACCAGGGCCCGCACCGCCGCCAGCTCCTCGTTGCACGCCCGGGGCGACACCACCGCCCGCACCGGGGCGTCACCCAACTCGTCCAGGCGGTCGGACAGGGCCTCCAACGCCTCGGCCCACCCCACGGCCGTGCCCCGGCCCCCGCTCCGCACCACCGGCGCCTCGAGGCGATCGCCCCGGTTCATCCACTCGTAGTCGTGGCGCCCGTAGTCGCACATCCAGAAGGCGTTCACCTCCAGATTGGTCCGGGGCTTCAGCCGCTGCACCAGATTGTCCCGGGTGTGGAGGGCGATGTTGCAGCCCTGGGAGCAGCCGGTGCAGATGCTGGGGGTGTGGTCCAGGTCCCACGCCCGCTGCTTGTAGAGGAAGTCCTTCGAGACCAGGGCCCCCACCGGGCAGATGTCCACGATGTTGCCCGACCACTTCGTGCCGTCGAGACCGTCGTCGAAGAAGGTGTCGATGACCGACCGGTTGCCCCGCTCCACCACGGTGAGGCGCGGGTCCTTCTCCACCTCGTTCATGAAGCGCACGCAGCGGGTGCACATGACGCAGCGGTCGCCGTAGAACAGCACGTCGCCGCCGAAATCGTCCCGGCCGAACACCCGTTTGGGTTCCCGGGAGCGTCCGTGGGCCCGCCCTTCGGCGTGGACGTAGTCCTGGAGCTTGCACTCCCCGGACTGGTCGCAGATGGGGCAGTCCAGGGGGTGGTTCACGAGATAGAACTCGAGCACCCCCTCGCGCATGGTCCGGGCCAGCCCCGAATCGGTGTGCACCACCTGGCCGTCGGCCGCCTGGGTCACGCACGACGGCAGAGGTTTGGGCGCCCCCTCCACCTCCACGAGACAGAGCCGGCACATGGCCGGCGACGACAGGCCGTCGTGGTAGCAGTAGTGGGGAATCCGGGTGCCCAGGGACTCCGACGCCTTGAGGATCGTGGTGCCCCGGGGCACGGTGACCTCACGGCCGTCGATGGTCAGGGTGACGGTGCTGGGGCGCGTCGTGTCGGACATGCTCAGGCCACCCCCACCCGTTCGCCCCGGCGGATCAGCGCCAGGTAGTCGTCCCTGAACTTCGTGATGCTGGACTTCACCGGGGCCGCTACCGAGTCCGACAGCACGCAGATGGTGGTGCCGGTCATGCGGGTCGTGACCTCCACCAGGGTGTCCAGGTCCTCTTCGGTGCCCCGGCCGTCGACGATGCGCTTCAGGATCTTGGTGACCCAGGCCGTGCCTTCGCGGCAGGGAGTGCACTGGCCGCACGACTCGTGGGCGTAGAAGTAGGCCATGCGGTGCACCTGCTTCACGATGTCGGTGGTCTCGTCCATGACGATCACCGAGGCGCATCCGAGCATGGAGCCCGCCGACACCACCCCCTCGTAGTCCAGGGTGCAGCTCTCGCACTCCGACGCCGCGAGAATGGGCACCGAGCTGCCGCCGGGGATCACGGCCTTCAAGGTGTGGCCGTCACGCACGCCCCCGCACACGTCGTCGATGAGTTCCCCCAGGGGGAATCCCAGGGGCAGTTCGTAGTTGCCGGGCTTGTTCACGTGCCCGCTCACGCAGAAGAGCTTCGTGCCCGGGCTCTTCTCGGTGCCCCACTGGCGGTACCAGTCGCCCCCGTGTTCCACGATGTGGGGGACCGCCGACAGGGTCTCCACGTTGTTGATGGTGGTGGGCATGTTGAACAGCCCCACCGCCGCCGGGAAGGGCGGCTTCACCCGGGGCTGGCCGCGGCGGCCCTCCAGGGAATTCATGAGGGCCGTCTCTTCGCCGCAGATGTAGGCCCCGGCCCCCACGTGCACGGTGACGTCGATGTCCACGCCGGTGCCCTGGATGTCCGCGCCCACGTAGCCCTTCGCGTACGCCTCCTCCACGGCCCGCGCCAACACCGACGAAGCCTCGAAGAACTCGCCCCGGCAGTAGATGTAGGCGTGCTGGGCCCGGATGGCGTAGGCGGCGATGAGGCAGCCTTCGATGAGCTGATGGGGGTCCCAGCGGATCAACTCCCGGTCCTTGAAGGTGCCGGGCTCCGACTCGTCGGCGTTGCAGCACAGATAGTGGGGCTTGCCCGAGTCCTTGGGCATGAAGCTCCACTTCACCCCCGTGGGGAACCCCGCCCCGCCCCGCCCCCGGAGTCCCGAGGACTTCACCGTGTCGATGACGGCGTCGGGCCCCATCTCCACGGCCTTCCGGAACACCGAGTAGCGCCCGTTGGCCACGGCCCCCTCGAGGGTGCGGGCCTTCGGGTCGCCGAAGTGTGTGCTGAGGATTCGGACCTCGCGATCCGACACGTAGGGATAGGCCATGGAGTTCTCGCGCGCCCCGGGCTACTCGCCCCGGGCCTTGAGGTGCTCGAGGATCCGGGGCACGTCGTCGGCGCCCACGTTCTCGTAGTAGCGGGAGTTGATCTGCACGCAGGTGGGAAAACCGCATCCGGCCAGGCATTCGGCCTCCACCACCGTGAAGTCGCCGTCGTCCGACGTCTCGCCCATCTCGGTGCCCGTCTCGTCCAGGAAGGCCTTCATCACCTCGTCGGCTCCGCACAGGTTGCACGAGATGTTGGTGCACACCTGGATCAGGAACCGGCCCACCGGGGCCTTGTTGTACATGGTGTAGAAGGTGGCCACCCCCCGGACGTAGGCGTCGGGGAGTTCCAGCAGGGCGGCGACCTCGTTCATGGTCCCGGGCGAGACGTGTCCCCGCACCTCCTGGGCCAGGCCCAGCACCGGGAGCAGGGCCGCCCGGGTGTCGGGGTACCGGGTCAGGATCTTCTCGTAGCGGGCCTGGTAGGGCCCGTCGAAGAGAGGGGCGTCGGGGTTCTTGTCGGCCAGCATGTACGGATAACTCGACGCGCCGGCCGGGTGTCCCCCTTCCAGCGGGCGAGCCCCCACGAAGTCCTCCCCCCGCACCTGCTCCTCGCTCAGATCGAATTCACCGGTGTTGCCGGCCCAGCCCGGGTTGCGGAAGGGCACGTCGCTCATCGGTCGATCTCCCCCAGGACGATGTCCAGGCTGGCGTTGATCATGATCAGGTCGGACATGAGGTGCCCCTCGGCCAGCTTGGGAATCACCGAGAGGTTCACGAACGAGGGCGGTCGCACGCGCCAGCGCACGGGCTTGGTGCCGCCGTCGCTCACCACGTACATGCCCAGTTCCCCCTTCGACGCCTCCACCGAGAACCACGAGTCGCCCACGGGGGCGCGGATGCCCTCGGTGATGAGCTTGAAGTGGTGGATCATGGACTCCATGTCGTTCATGCAGTCCGTCTTCGAGGGAAGCGAGATGCGGGGATCCTGGACGTTGATGGGCCCACCCGGGAGTCGGTCCAGGGCCTGGTGCAGGATCCTCAGCGACTGGACCATCTCCTCCATACGCACCAGGTAGCGATCGTAGCAGTCGCCGATCTCCCCCACCGGGACGTCGAAATCGTACGTCTCGTAGTCGTAGTAGGGGCGATCCTTCCGCACGTCGTAGGGCACGCCCGACGCCCGGAGGTTGGGTCCGGTGAAGCCGTAGTTGATGGCGTCCTCACCCGAGATCACGCCGATGTCCTGGGTGCGGCCCAGGTGGATGCCGTTGGTGGTGAGGAGGTTGTTGATCTCGTCCAGCGTGGCGGGCAGACCGTTGGCGAAGTCCCGTACCGCCTCGGCCCAACCGTCGGGAAGGTCGGCCATCATCCCCCCCACGCGGGTGGCCGAGGTGGTGATGCGCGCCCCCGTGAGGGCCTCGTGGAGCGTGTAGATCTTCTCCCGCTGCTGGAAGGCGTAGAGGAACGGCGTGAAGGCCCCCACGTCGATGGCGGTGGTCCCGAGCCAGAGCAGGTGCCCGAAGATGCGGTCGAGCTCCATCATGATCACCCGGACGACCTTGCAGCGCTCGGTCACCTCGATGCCCATGAGCTTCTCCACCGACATGACGTACGCGCAGTTGTAGATCAGGGGCGCCAGGTAGTCCATGCGGTCGGTGAGGGGCACCACCTGATTCCACGAGCGGTACTCGCCGAGCTTCTCGAAGCCCGTGTGGAGGTAGCCGATGTGGGGAATCACCTTCAGCACCGTCTCGCCGTCGAGTTCGCACACGAGGCGCAACACCCCGTGGGTGGCGGGGTGCTGGGGCCCGATGTTGATGAGCATGTGCTCCGAGCCCAGATCGGGCTCGGGAAGGTCCACCGGATGCAGAGGAGCGTAGGCGATTCCTCCCTGGGACCCCATCTCCGGCGAGCGTCCCACGGTGAATTCGACGGTCTTCGTAGCCATGTCAGTCCTCGGACGGGGCGTCGGCGGAGGCGGCTTCGGAGTCCCCGGAAGACAGGTTCACGAGCTGGGGCTCCCGGCCCAGCTCCATCTCCAGGGGGATGTAGAAGTCCTCCACGTCCTGGCGCAGGGCGCGCCGGGTCTGCTCGGCCCGGGAGAAGCGGCCCCGGAGGGGAAAATCCTTCCGCAGGGGATGGCCCTCGGCGTAGGCCTCGGGCATGAGGATCCGCCGCAGGTCGGGGTGCCCCCGGAACTCGATGCCGAAGAGATCGTAGACCTCCCGCTCCAGCCAGTCGGCGGTCTTCCAGAGAGGCTCCACCGAGTCGATCTCCAGGGCGTCCAGGGGCAGCTCGGCCTTCACCCTGAGGCTGCGCCGGTGGGCCAGCGACCAGAGCTGGTAGACCACCTGCAGGGGGCGCCCGCCCCCGAAGTCCACGGCGGTGAGGTCGGAGAGGAACTCGTAGTGCTGGGAGGGCTCGGTCTTGAGCCACTCCAGGATCTCCCGGATCCGGGCGGCGTCGACCACCACCGACACCTGGTCGCCCGCCGTGGTCTCGTGAAACTGCACCGCCTCGCCGAATCGGCCTTCCAGAGCCGGAATCGACGGGTGATGGCTACCGGATTCGTGGGCCATGGGCTCGGGGCTCAGGGGAGGCGATCGTCGGGGCGATCGACCCGGTCCGACTGGACCAGGCCGGCGATCCGATTCTGACGGGTGGAATTGCCGAAGGGCCCGGTGAGTCCCTTCACCTCGGCGTCACCGGCCCGGGGGCGGGCCACGGCCCGGGGATCCTCGGCCCGGTTCACCGCGTGGTCGGCCAGGGTCTCCTGGCGCACCTTCTCCTGGATCATCATGAGGCCGTAGATGAGGGCCTCGGGCCGGGGCGGGCAGCCCGGAATGTAGACGTCCACGGGAATGATGGTGTCGATGCCCTGGACCATGGCGTAGGTGTCGAACACCCCGCCCGAGCTGGCGCAGGCGCCCATGGAGATGGCCCACTTGGGCTGGGGCATCTGGTCCCAGATGCGGCGCAGCACCGGGGCCAGCTTGTAGGGCACCCGCCCGGCGCAGATGAGCACGTCGGCCTGTCGGGGCGAGAACGACATGCGCTCCATGCCGAAGCGGGCGATGTCGAAGTTGGAGGCCGCGGCGGCCATCATCTCGATGGCGCAGCAGGCGGTTCCGAAGGGCATGGGCCAGAGGGAATTCCTCCGGGCCCAGTTCACCACGAAGTCGACCTTGGTGGTGAGGAACGTGGGACCGCCCGCCCCGAAGAGGCCTCCCGAGCGGGCCGACCTTCCTCCGCCGGGAAGGGCCCGGTCGTCGTTCAATCCCATTCCAGGCCTCCCTTCTTCCACTCGTAGACCAGCCCCAGGGTGAGGACCGCCACGAACAGGAGCATGGGCAGGAAGCCGGCCCACCCCAGGCTGCGCATTTCCACCGCCCACGGCACCAGGAAGATCGTCTCCAGATCGAAGACGATGAAACTGATGGCCACCATGTAGAACTTCACCGAGAAGCGTTCCCGGGTGTCGCCGAGGGGGATCATGCCCGACTCGTAGGGCATGTCCTTCTGGGGGGTGGGACGACGGGGGTTGAGAACGTGGGACGCGGCGGCCATTCCAACCGCGTTGAGGACCGAGACCCCGAACAGGATCAGGAGCGGGACGTAGGATCCCGACATGGATTCCCCGGTTTGTGAAAGCAGGTGCAAATGCCTTGCGCTCGAAACGTACCGGCCCCCGCGAGCGGGTGTCAAGTCGGGGAAATCCTTGTTTTACGCCGCGTTTCGGGGGGTTTGGCGACCCCGCCCGGCGACCCCTATCTTGGGGGGCCCGCGGAGCCCCCGGGGGCCCCGAACCGCCGCCTCGAACCCGCAGCCGACGCCATGCCCATCAAGAGCGATCGCTGGATCCGCAGGATGTCCGAAGACCACGGAATGATCGAGCCGTTCGAGGCCGGCCAGGTGCGGGACGGGTGCATCAGCTACGGGCTGTCGTCGTACGGCTACGACATCCGGGTGAGCCCCGAATTCAAGGTCTTCACCAACGTCCACAACGTGGTGGTCGACCCAAAGAACTTCGACGACCGCTCCTTCGTGGACGTGAACGCCAGCGAGTGCATCATTCCCCCCAACTCCTTCGCCCTGGCCCGGACCCTGGAATACTTCCGGGTGCCCCGGGACGTCCTGGTGGTCTGTGTGGGGAAAAGCACCTACGCCCGCTGCGGCATCATCGTCAACGTGACCCCGCTGGAGCCCACCTGGGAGGGCTACCTCACCCTGGAGATCAGCAACACGACCCCCCTCCCCGCCAAGATCTACGCCGGCGAGGGCATCGCCCAGTTGCTCTTCTTCGAGGGCGACGAGCCGCCCGAGACGGCCTACGCGGATCGGAAGGGGAAGTACATGAACCAAGTGGGGGTGACGCTGCCGAAGATGTAGGCAGGGGCGGGTTCACGCCGGCGTGCGCCTCCCCTCGCGCCGGCGCTTCGCTCACCTTCGGTGACCGTCGCTCCGGGGAGGCGCACGTCGACGCGAACCCTTCCGGGCCGACGATCTCGGGCGCGTTTGGAGGGGCGATCAACCCTTCCGGGCCGGCGGGGCTTTCCGAACGCCCCCAACTCTCCACAACGGCCCGATGCCGATTCGTTCGGTCCGTTTGGGGGCGCCATACCGCACGAAGTCGACCCTGCCGGCGAGCGCACCGACAAGTGTGGAGGATTGGGGGCGCCCCAGCGCCCCCAAATCGACATTTCGCCGGCCGCCGGGCCGGCGTGGAAACTTGGGGGCGTGCCGGGGCCGCGCTCCGCCGTTCGAAACGCCGGGCCCGCGGATCAGCGCCCGCCCTCTCGCAGCGAAGTAGCCGGATCCACCGCGGCGGCTCTCCGGGCCGGGATCCAGGTGGCGATCGTGGCCACGAGGCCCAGAGCGACGGCGCCGACCGCGAATGTCGGCGGATCGAAGGGCTCGACGCCGAACAGCACCACGTCCAACACCCGCGTCAGGGCCGCCGCGCCCACCAGACCCACCGCCAGTCCCACGGCCACGAACAGGGACGCCTGCCGAAGTACCATGCCGCGCACCTCCCGGGCTTCGGCGCCCATGGCCATCCGGACCCCGATCTCGGGAGTGCGCCGGCTCACGGTGTACGAGACGACGCCGTAGATGCCCACACACCCCAGGACCACGGCCACCAGGCCGGCACCCGACAACAGGACCATGGCGAAAGCCGTGGGCGCCCGGGCCTCGTCCATCACGTCGCCGAGGGTTCCCAGATTGGCCACGGGCACGTCGGGCGCCTGCTCCCGGACCGCCTCTCGCACGGCGGCCGCCAGGCTCGCCGGCGGAACGCCGGTGTGCACCACGAAGCCCAGGGTGTGGGGCGGAGCGCTGTAGGCATACGGCCCCAGGAAGGAGAGGTAGAGGGTTTCGGGCGGAGGATCCACCAGTTCGTGCGAACGGATGTCGCCCACCACCCCCACCACCGTGTAGGGTTCATCGTGGGGCAGATCGGGGTGGATCCGCCGACCCAGGGCACTCCGTCCGGGCCACAGACGTTCAGCCAGGGCGTGGCTGATCACGGCGGCGTGGGGGTCCCGGAAGGGGTCGTCGAGGTCGAACGTCCGACCCTCCACCACCGGCACCCCCAGGGCCTCGAGGTACCCGGCGGTCACGCCCAGGACGTCCACCGAGGGCGGCGTCTGCCCTTCCACGACCGGCTGGTCGTCGGCGTACACGGGCGTGTCGTTGCGGCACCCGGTTAGCGGAAGGCACACGCCGGCCCCCACCGCCTCCACACCGGGAAGCCGGCCCACGGCCGCGACGATGTCCTGCTGCATGCGGAGCGCGTCGGTGGGATCGGGCACCAGCGCTCGGGGAAGACCCACCTGAAACACCAGGGCCGAGCCGGACTGGAAGCCGGCGTCCACGCTCCGCACCGCCCAGTACGTCCGGACCAGGAGCCCCGACCCCACCAGAAGCATCAAGGCCAGGGCGACCTGCACCGAGACGAGGCCGTTGCGGAGCCCCCAACGGGAGAGACCGGCGGTCGTGCCCCGCCCGGCCCGGGCAAGGGTCGGCCCGGCCGCCGCGCCACGCCGCACCAACGGGAGCAGTCCGATGCCCAGGCCGCAGACCGCGGCCAGGCCGTACGTGAGAACGACCGTCAGGGGTTCCAGGCCGATTTCGTGGAGCCGGGGAAGCGCCTCGGGCCCGGTCCGCACGACCCACCGTACGGTGGCCCAGGCACCGACCAGGCCCAGGGTGCCGGCCAGGAGTCCCAGAACCAGGGCCTCGGACAGATGATGACGCACGATGGCCCCGCGACCGGCCCCGAGGGCAGCCCGAATCTCGACCTCCTGACGCTGCGACTCCGCCCGCACCAAGAAGAGGTTGGCCACGTTGGCAGCGGCAATGGCAAGGACGAGAAGGACCGTGCCCAGGAGGACCCACAGGGTCTGACGCGTCGAGCCCACCACCGTCTCCTTCAGCGGGCGCACGAGAGGGGTGAGCCCTCCGCCGGTGACCAGGAGATCGAAGGCTGCAGGGTTGAAGCGCGCCTCCAGCCCGGGCACCAGGCTCTCGAGGTCGGCCTGGGCCCGTTCGGGGCTGATCCCGTCACGGAGGCGGGCGATTCCTGCCCGACCGAAGCCTCCCAGGATCACCCGCTCGGGGTCGATCTGATGGGGAAGCCAGACCTGGGTCTCGTCGGAGGGGACGTCGAACCCGGGGGGAAGCACGCCCACGATTTCCGTGGGGCGCCCGTCGATGGAGACGGCCCGTCCGATGATACCCGGGTCCCCTCCGAATCGGCTCTGCCACAGCGCCGCGCCGATGACCGCGACGAGGGGCGCGCCGGGGCGCTGATCCGCCTCGGCGATGGTCCGGCCCAGAATCGGCGGTGCGTCGAGAAGCAGCACGAAGAACCCCGATCCCACCCGCACCCCCGGGACCCGGAGCGGGGAGTCGACCCCCACCACCGAAACGGCCCCCTCCTGGTAGAGGGTGATGTCGTCGAGGGTCTGGTTGAGCTCCCGGTAGTGTACGTAGGTGCCCAGCGACACCCCCATGAGGGGCAGGCCCGCCCCGTCCGCGCGGTGCTGCACCGCCACCAGGCGATCCGCCTCGGGATACGGCAGCGGATTCAACACCACTCCCTTCACCAGGGTGAACATGGCGGCGGTGCCCCCGATGCCAAGCGCGAGGGACACCAGGGCCGCCCCGGTGAAGCCCGGAGCACGCCGGAGTCTTCGGAGGCCGTGGCGCAGGTCCCGCCCCCAACCGCCCTCGCCCCCCCGACCGAGCACCGCCCGCCCTCTCTCCACGAGGCCGAGGGCCAGGTGCTGAGCTCCGGTGCGAAGCAGGAGGCGGGTCACGGCCACTGGGCCCGAGCCGCGGGCTTCCTCCAATTCCTGCCGGAAGACGTGCCGCATGCCCGTGCCGAACCGGGCCCGGAAGGCTCGGGGGTAGAGCCGGAGCAGGTGTTCGTGGAGCCGGACGAGTCCATCGCGTTCCGCGCTCATGGGGCCTCTCCCGGCGAGGTAAGCCCCAGTTCGCCGGTGGCGGCGAGGAGGGTGCGGAGGCGGGTGGCCTCGGCCGCTGCCACCGCCCGACCCCGGGCCGTGATGCGGTAGTAGGCCCCTCGGCGGGGATCGTCTTCGGCGGGTCGATGGTCGGATTCCTCGACCCAACCGAGGTCCAGGAGCTTCCGGAGGTGGCGGTACAGGGGCCCCGTCTGGAGGCGAATCCGTTCCGCGGACCGCACGCGCACCTCCAGCACGATGCCGTAGCCGTGGCGAGGCTCCTCCAGGAGGGCGAGGAGAATGTGAAAGACCACCGCCTTCAAGGGCAGGTGGCGTTCGATGTCGTCGCGATGGCTCACGAGGTCGGCCTCCGGTACGCGGCTCGGAACGACCGCGTTCAATTAGGTACGTTTCGTACCTGTACGATTCGTACCCTGAGCGGGTTTCAACCCGACGCTTCTCCCCGGGGGGGACACTTCTTGCGATTCACACCAGGTGAAGGTAAGTATTCGTTTACCTACGATCTCGGAGACGCATCATGGCAAAGAAGGGTGAACGACGGTCGGGCGAAGCTCAGGCAGCCGCCGACAACCTGGTCGAACGGCTCGAACCTCTGGGCGACGTGCGGGCGCGAGGCATGTTCGGGGGGTTCGGCATCTTCCACGACGGGGCCATGTTCGGGCTGGTGAACTCGCGGGGGGTCGTTCACCTGCGCGTCACCCCCGAGTCGGAGCCCGAGTTCATCGAGCGCGCAGCCCTCCGCCACGGGAAAATGCCCTACTACACCATCCCGTCGGAGGTCCTGGACGATCCCGCGACCCTGGTCGCGTGGGCGAAGACCGCGTCGGCCGGGGCCCTGGCGGCCAAGAAGGGAGGGTAGCAGGAGCTCGTGACGCGCAAGAAGTACGACCGCGCCGACGTCGTGGCCCAGGCGATGGAGGTCTTCTGGCGCCACGGATTCCGGGGCACGTCCATCGGCATGCTGTGCGAGGCCACCGGCCTCAATCCCAAGAGCCTCTATGCCGAATTCGGCAGCAAGGAGGCCCTCTTCACCGCAGCCGTGGACCTGTACACCCAGTGGGGACTCCAGCAGTCCCGCTCGGCCCTCGACTCCGAGCCCCTGGGACTCCACAACGTCCGTGCGTACTTCTCGGCGATGCACTACGAGGAGGACTGCCGCGGATGCCTCATGACCATGACCATCAACGAGCGGGCGTTGGTGCCTCCGGCGGCGTTCGAGCGCGTCGGTGAGACCATCGACGCCATCGGCGATGCGATCCGGGCGAACCTGGAGGCCGCAGAGCTCGACGCCGACGACGTCGAGACGCTGACCGACTTCCTGCTCTTCACCCTCCAGGGCATCACGACTATGGGAAAGCTCCACGGCAGCAACGCGCGGTTGGGCCGGGTACTCCAGGAGGTCGCGCGAACCCTGGACCGATACGACCGCGGCGGGGCGTAGGGCGAGCCGGCCGTCACGGACGATCCGGCGATCCGCCTGCGACCTCCCGTGCCAGGTCGGCGACGAACTGATCGAAGGCGTCGTCGAAGGGCGGGATCATACGGGAGAACAGCGGAAAGAGCGGCCCCCCGATCTTCTCCGACATGGTGAAGCGGGTGCCGTCGCCGCTGGGTTCCAGGGTGAACTCCCGCCGGCCCATGGCGTCGCCCCACACCAATCGCCGGGGCGGCTGAAACTCCCGGACCTTCAGCTTGAATGCCCGGTTCGGCGCGAGGGTCGACACCAGGGTGATGCGCCCCTCGGCTCGAATCTGCCCGTCGATGGAGACGACGGTGGAGTTCCATCGGGGGAACTCGCGGGCATCGGTCAGCACCGACCAGACCCGCTCCGGGGGTGCGGCGAGGGTCGCCTCCACCCTCGTTTCGCGGCTGAAGACGCGCCGCGTGGTGGCCGCTCGGGTCACGAGGGGACCTCCCGTTGAGTGTGATGGGCGAAGCCTCGCAGCAGGGCGGTCCACCCGTGATCGAACCGGACCTTCGCCCGATCCCACCCCTCCCGGCCGAGCTGCCCCGTGGAATGGGTGACCCGAACGAGGGTGCGCCCCTCACCGGCCGGACTGAACACGACCTCGACGGAGGTCGGCGTGTCCGACGGCCCCCCGGGCAGCCAGGTGTGGACGATCCGGTACGGGGGCTCCCAGATCTGCACCCGTCCCCACTCGAACTCCCGCCCGTCCACGGCGCGCTCGAGGATCCGGCCCCCTTCCCGGGGCTCGAAGACCATCCGGCTGGACGCCTCTCCGGCGAGCCGATGGGTGGGCGGCCACCACAGGTGGATCTGCTCGTGCCATGCGGCGAACGCCGCACCGCCCCCGAGGGCGACCTCGACGTCGCGCACCACGCGGTCGTCAGGCATCGGCGTTCCCCAGCGTTTCGGCGACGATCCGAAAGCGGGCCAGGGCGTCGGACCAGAACGAGCCGGCGTACTCGCGGATGGCCGCGAATCCGTCGCTCCGGAGCGCGTAGAGGTGCCGTCGCCCGTCCACCGTGCGGGTGACCAATCCGGCGGCATGCAGCTTCGACAGGTGTTGGGAGACCGCAGGACGACTGACCGGCAACTCGGAGGCCAGGTCGGTCACGGACCGCGGCCCGCCCCGGAGCAGTTCCAGCACCCGCCGACGGGTGGGCTCACCGACGGCGTCGAGTGCGCGGGCTGCGGCCTCTCCCATCTCCGATCCTCCTCGAACGGGCGTGGAATCCGTCGTCTCCGCGAAGCGTAAGCGAAGACTTACGCATCAAGATAGACACGTCGAAACGACGGGCAACCCTGTGACGGCCCGACCCTCGTCCTCTAGATTGGGTGCGGTTCCCCTTCCCTCCCCTGTGCCCGACGGATCGCCCGTGACCCTGCGGACCCTCCTGCCGCCGACCTCGGCCCTCCTGGCGGTCCTCGTTCTGACGCCCGCGCCCGCGAGGGCCCAGGGCCCGGCCGCCGCCGGCTCCGACCCCACGCCCGCAGCCGCGCCCGCGGCGGCGCCGCGCCCCGCCACCGTCTACCATGGCCGGGCCGGCGATCTGGAGGTCACGGTGCCCCGGGCCGTCGCCGATTTCGACATCGACGGCGTGCTCGACGAAGCGGCGTGGAACGACGCCGCCCTCCTCACCGGCTTCTCCCAGTACGAACCGGTGGACGGCACGGCGGCGGTGGACTCCACCGAGGTGCGGGTGGTCTACGACGACTACGCCATCTACTTCGCGGTGCGGGCGTTCGAACCCCACGGCGGCCTGGTGGCGACCCTCGCCGACCGGGACCGCATCGACGGCAACGACCACGTCCAGATCATCCTGGACACCTTCAACGACCGCCGCCGGGCGCTGGTATTCTCGGCCAACGCCCTGGGCATCCAGAGCGACGGCACCCTGGCCGACGGCGCCCAGATCGACCTGAGCCCCGACTTCATCTACGAATCCCGGGGACGGGTCACCGACGACGGCTACGAGATCGAGATCCGGCTGCCCTTCAAGAGCATCCGATATCAGCAGTCCCCTACGCAGATCTGGGGGATCCAGATCGTGCGAAAGGTCATGCACTCGGGACACACCCAGACCTGGACCGCGGCGGAGCGCGGCGCGCCCTCGTTCCTGGGCCAGAGCGGTACGCTGGTGGGACTCGAGGGACTGCGGCGGGGGCTGGTGCTCGACATGAACCCGGTCATGACGGCCCGGAGCGACGGTGCACCCCGGCCCGAGCCCGGCCGCGGATGGCGCTACGACAACGACACGCCGGAATTCGGCGGCACCCTGCGCTGGGGCGTGACCCCCAACGCCTCGCTCAGCGCCACGGTGAACCCCGACTTCTCCCAGGTCGAAGCCGACGTGGGACAGGTCATCTACGATCCGCGCCAGGCCGTGTCCTTTCCCGAGAAGCGGCCGTTCTTCCTGGAGGCCAGCGAGAACTTCGAGGTCCCCAACTCCCTCATCTACACCCGCCGCATGGTCCAGCCCGATGCCGCGGCCAAGCTCAGCGGCAAGATGGGCGGATTCAATGTGGGACTCCTCTCCGCCGTGGACGGCCCTCCCGACGCAGCCCCCGGCGACGACTCCCCCGTCTTCAACCTGGTGCGGCTACGCCACGACGTGGGTCCCCAGTCGAACCTGGGGGTGGTCTACACCGACTGGATCCGGGGCTCGGACTACAACCGGGTCATGGGGGTCGACACCCGCCTCCTCCTGGGCGAGCGGTGGGTGCTCAGCGGACAGCTCGCCTCGAGCTTCAGCCGATTCGGCGGCGAATCCACGCCCTGGCGCCCCCTCTTCGACCTGAATCTGTCCCGGACCGGCCGGGATCGCGGCTTCACCTTTCTGCTCGAGGGACGCCACCCCGAATTCGTGACCCGGAGCGGCTTCGTGGCCCGCACGGGCATCGCCCACGCCAACCTCTCGCCCCGGTGGAGCTGGTACCCGGAGAACAGCGTGTTCGAGGCGATCTCGTTCTCGCCCCAACTCGACGGAACCTGGACCTGGGACCGCTTCCTGGACGCCACGTTCCCCGACGACATCAAGGTCAACAGCAGCACGAACCTGCGGCTGCGGGGCGGCTGGGGCGTGACCCTGTACCACTGGAGCGAGTCGTTCCGTTACCCCGAGTACCTGTACACCGACTACTTCGTCGAACGGCGCAACGACGCGGGCGAGCCCACGGACACCGTGCCCTACGTGGGCACCGACCGCCTCACGAACCTGGGGCTCATGATGGCCGTGAACACGCCCCAGTGGAACCGCTTTTCGGGACGGGTTCAGCTCATCGGCGGCCAGGACGACAACTTCGACGAATGGTCGTCGGCGTGGATCCTCTACAGCACCGTGGAAGCCAACTGGCGGCCCACGGATCAGATCCGGGTGAACGGCCGCTTCCTGGAGCAGCGGGTCCACCGAAAGACCGACGGCTCCCTGGTGCGTCTGCGCACGATCCCCCGCATCAAGCTCGAGTACCAGGTGTCGCGGCCCGTCTTCGTGCGCTTCGTGGGCCAGTACGACGGCCTCAAGGTCGACGACCTCCGCGACGATTCCCGCACCGGCGACCCCATCCTCATTCGCACCGCCGACGGCTTCCGCCGGGCGCTGGCCACCGAACGCGGGGGCTTCCGCATGGACTGGCTCTTCAGCTACCAGCCCAACCCCGGAACGGTCTTCTTCGCCGGCTACGGATCGAGCCTCGACGGCGACGAACTCTGGCGCCCCAGCGAGCTCACCCGCACCTCGGACGGCTTCTTCCTGAAGGTGAGCTACCTGTTCAGGATGTAGGCGGCCCGATGCCGTGCCACAACAAATCGATCAGCCGCTCCACGTAGCGGTCGCCGTCGTCGTGCTCGCCCTGACCGCACGCGGTGGCGGTGAGGGTCCAGCCGTGTAGGGCACCCAGGATCGTGGAGGCCAGGGTGCGGGAGTCGCAGATGGCGAGGGACTCCTGCTTCTGGGCCCGATCCAGCCAGTCCACCAGCGCGGTGTAGCCCCGCTCGGCGGCGGACGGCCCCCCATCGGCTCCGGCCGTGCACCCTCCGGCCCCGTGCTTCACCCCCGCCGCCCGCAGAAGCGACAGACCCGTCTCCATCTCCTGGTAGAAGGCCGAGATCACCCGGGCGTGCTCCACCAACTGGTCGCGCACCGGACGCCCGTCGGGACCCGCCTCCAGCGCCTCCACCCACGGCACGTCCCGGGGCGGCTCGAGGGCGGCCACCAGGAGTCCCTCCTTCGATCCGAAGCGATTGAAGAGCGTCGTGTGGCTCACGCCCAGATCGCGGGCGATCTCGGAGGCCGGCACCCCCGCCCCCTGGTCCAGGAAGCAGCGGCGTGCCGCGGTGATGATCTGTTCGTCGGTGACGGCCTTGGGGCGTCCCATCCGGCTCTTCTCCTCACCGTCTTGACGGCGTGGTCCCGTTCTGGTTTATTTCTTTCGTGCAAGAAAACAATAACCCTTCGTGTCCCTTCTTCCAACGCCCCCAGGCGGGAGACCCTCCCATGGCGGACCTCTTCACCCCCCTCGACGTCGGACCCTACACGCTGTCCAATCGACTCGTCATGGCGCCCATGACCCGCTCCCGGGCCGACGGCGACGGCGTACAGCCCGACATCGCCGCAACCTATTATGCCCAACGGGCGGGCGCAGGCCTCATCGTGTCCGAGGGCGTGTTCCCCTCGCCCATGGGCAAGGGCTACATCAAGACGCCCGGAATCGTCACCGACGAGCAGGTCGAGGCCTGGCGTGCCGTGGCCGACGCGGTGCACGCCGAGGGCGGGCGGATCTTCATGCAGATCATGCACGTGGGCCGGATCTCCCATCCGTCCATGCTGCCGGAGGGCGCAACCCCCGTGGCGCCGTCCGCCGTGCGGCCGAACGCGCAGGCGTACACGGAGAGTGGTCCCCAGGACCTTCCCACGCCCCGGGCCCTCGCCCTGGACGAGATCCCGGGAATCGTCGAGGACTACCGGCAGGCCACCCGCCGCGCCCTCGAGGCCGGCTTCGACGGCGTCGAACTCCACGCGGCCTCGGGCTACCTGCCCGAGCAGTTCCTCTCGTCGGGTACCAATCAGCGCACCGACGGGTACGGCGGGTCGGCCGAGAACCGGGCGCGGTTCGTGCTCGAGCTGCTGGACGCCATGGCCGACGAGGCGGGCGCCGAACGGGTGGGCATCAAGATCGCCCCGGAGAAGGGCTTCAACGACGTCGTCGACGCCGACCCCGTGGAGACCTACACCCATCTCGTGGACCAGCTTCGGGGACGGGGTCTCGCCTACCTCCACGTGGCCGGCCCCTTCGAGGGGGAAACCGACTATCACGCCCTCCTGCGGGAGCGCTTCGACGGTCCGTACCTGCTGGGCGGCGGACTCGACCGCGCGGCGGCTCAGGCGCACGTCGAGTCGGGTCGCGCCGACGCGGCCGTCTTCGGCACGGACTTCATCGCCAACCCCGATCTGCCGGAACGCATCCGCCGGGACGAGCCCCTTGCCGACCCGGACCGGAGCACCTTCTACGGCGGCGGCGCCCAGGGCTACATCGACTACCCGACGCTGGCGGGGTTCGGGGCCGCCTGAGGAGAGCGCCGGCACGGAGCACCACCATCGGGCCGCGGGACCGCGGGGTCTCGCGGCCCGGTCGGTGGGCCTCGCCTCCTCGACGCGGTCGATCTACTGTGGTTCATCGGGGATGGGACTCGCCCCTGGACCGCACACCCGAGGAGGGCCGGTGACCGAGCCGCAGGCCATCGTGACCGCGTTCAACCGTGGCATCAACGACCGCGACCTCACGTCGCTGCGGGCCCTCATGCACGAGACTCACCGGTTCATCGACTCGGCCGGGGGCGAGGTGATCGGTCGGGACGCCTGCCTGGACGCCTGGGCCGGCTTCTTCGCGGCCTTTCCCGACTACCGCAACGTCTTCGAATTCACCCGGGCGAACGACGGCGGCGTGGCCGTCCGCGGGCGGTCCGAGTGCTCCGACCCACGCCTCGCCGGACCCGCCCTGTGGTCGGCGACGATCCAGGACGACCGCATCCTGGAGTGGCGGGTCTACGACGACTCGCCGACGAATCGGGCGGCGCTGGGCCTGGGGGAGCATGGGTAGCCCATCGCCCCTGCAAGCGGCCCGCGACGATCTCGCCTTCCTGAAGGCCGGCGCCAACGAAGCCCGAGCGGCCTCCTTCCAGCGCTACTTCAAGGAGCCGGTGGCGATCTATGGCGTGGAGCACAAGGCCCTCAAGGCCCGACGGGAGGAGTTGGCGGCCCGGGTTCGGGGCGCGTGGACGCTGGACGACGCCCTCGTCTACTGCGAGGCGATGCTGGAGGACCCCCACCTGGAAGCTCGAGGCACCGGATTCCAGACCGTAGGGGACTTCGTGGCGAAAGCGGGGCCCGAGTTGCTGGAGCCCATCCACCGGTGGCTGGAATCGTACTGCGGCAACTGGGGACTGGTCGACAACCTCGTGCCCTCGGTGCTGTCGCCCCTGCTCCGTACCCACCCCCACCTCGTGAGCGACGTCGTGGGTTGGAGTGCCTCGCCGGTGCTCTGGGTGCGCCGCGGCGCGGCCGTGGCGTTCGTGAATCTCATGGACGACCCCGCCATGATGGACGCCGGATACGAGGTGGCCCTGCGCCTCCAGGACGACGGCCAAGACCTGATCCAGAAGGCCGTGGGCTGGATGCTCCGGGAGGCGGGCAAGGTGGACCGCCACCGTCTGGAGGAGTTTCTCCTCCATCACGGTCCCCGGACGCCCCGCACCACCCTTCGCTACGCCATCGAGAAGTGGTCCAAGGAGGACCGCGCACGGATCAGGGAGGCGACGAAGGGCTAGAGGGGTGTCCGGCCACGCCGCCGGTGGCACCGACCGTTCAACCCCGGGCCGACAACCGTTCGTCCCGGACCGACCGCCCCTCGGCCCACGCGGCTCCCGGGGGCGTGACCGGCATACCAACCTGTCTCCCAGGCGGGGCCCGCGGTGGGCCCGTTCATTCAGCGGACGAAGGGGGCGGGGATGCTGGTCTTTTCCATGGTCGTGGCGTTGGTCGCGGGTGAGAGATCGGTCCAGGCGGACGTAGCGTGGGTGTACAACGTCAACGACGCGGGCGTGGCCGTGGACGGCTTCGACGTGGTGGGGTACTTCGACGGTGTGGCGGAACGGGGACTGCGTACCCACGCGGTCGAGGTCGACGGAATCTCGTATTGGTTCGCCACCGCCGAGCGTCGGGGGCGCTTCCTCGAGGATCCGGAACGCTACCGACCGGCGTGCGGCGGTTGGGACGCCGTCATGTGCGGCGTGGACCCGGCCACGGCGGGCTTCGCCCCGAGTCGATGGGAGCCGACGCCCACGGCCTTCCGCATCCGCGACGGTCGGCTCGTCCTCCTCTCCGAACGAGACGAGTGGAACACCGTGGCCGCCTTCGACCGCGCCGCCGATCCCGACGCCCTCCTGGAACGGGCCGACGCGTTCTGGCGCGACCGCCTGGGGCGGGCCACGGCCATGGGCAGTCCCCCCGCCGGCATGAACCGTCGCGCCCGCCTCGAGCTTGCCGACTGGACCCCGCTCCTGGGCACCTGGCGCTGCGAAGGTTGGGTGCAGGGGCCCGACGGCGCGGACCGGACCATCGGCACGGCGGACTGGATCTTCGGATTCGGCTACGACGGCTACGTCATCGAGGACCACTGGCGGCCCCACGAGAACCCGGGCAGTTCAGGGCCCGCCTTTCGGATCTACGACCCCTTGAACGACGAATGGGGCATGGTGTTCATGCCGTCGTCCGGGCCGTCCACGGCCTGGTGGCGCATGACGGGCCGCTGGGTGGACGGCGAGATGCGCCTCGAGTACCAGGCCCAGGGCGGGGTCGTCCGGGGCCGGGTCCGGTTCCACGCGATCCGCGACCGGACCTTCCGGTGGGTCTCCACCCGGAGCACCGACGCCGGCGAGACGTGGGTCGAAGGCTTCCAGCGGGCCGAGTGCGCGCGGACGGGCCCTGCCGGGGCGGGCTGACTCAGCGCAAACCGAGGCCCTTTCGCACATCGGCGACCCGCCGCCGAGCGATGGGGAGTTCGACGTCGCCCTCCAGCACCGCGACCCAGTCGGAGTCCCGCTTCCGAATCTCGCGCACGGACGTCCGTCGGACGGCGACCGAGCGATGGGTTCGAACGAAGTCCTCTCCCAACTGCTCCAGGAGCCCGTCGAGGGTAGAGCGGGCGAGATCCGAGCGCCCCACCCGCCCGAGCCGCACGTAGTTGCCCTCGGCCCGCACCCAGTGGATCTCGGAGGGGTCGAGGAGCACCTCGCGGGAGGTGTAGCGTACGGCGATGCGATCCAGCGGCGCGGTCGAAGCACGGGACCGGGGCGCGTGGACGACGGCGTAGGCGGCCGCCAGCACCCCGAAGTAGAGCACCCAGTCGAAGAACATCCAGAACCCGAGCCGCTGCTCCGCGGCCATGCGGAGCTCGTCCCCTCCTCCCCCCGCCATCCAGACGTTCAGCACCACGATGTAGACCGAGTAGCCCACGATCCACACCACGGACAAGCCGACATGCGCGGCGACCAGGGCTCCGACGCCCACGGTGGAGTCCCATGACCACCGAACGACGCGGATGAGCGCGAACGTGAGGGGCACCCAGGGGGCCCACCCCAGGAGGTTGTAGGTCAGCGTCGGACCCGGAGGGCCGCCGAACCCGACCATGGTGGCCCAGGAGACCGCCATGATCCCGAGCCACGCTCCGAGCAGGAGGCGAACGGCGCCCGGACCGGGCACGGCAGGTGCCCACCGGGGCATTCCCATTCGCTCTACGCTTCCAGACATCCCCCCTCCCCGTTCGGTCCACGCCGTCCTGTATATGGGTCTCCGACCTCAGATACGGCAACGGAGCGACGGCCCGTCACTCCCGGAAGATCACCGCCCACTCGTCGTTGGAGCCTTCGTCCAGGGCGAGCACCAGTTGCACGCCCCGGTCCCGGAGAGTGCGCACGATCTCGTCGCGCAATGCGCCACGGGATTGGTTGAGGGCGAGTTGGATCTGTCCGCTGATCTGGTCCATGCGATCGCGCATCCACGGCGTCGGACCCGAGCCCGCCGCCGCAACCGCGAGACGGTTCCCCGTCCACTGCCCGCCCCCGTGCCGCCACTCGGTCTGTCCCTGGTTGATCCGCACACTTCCGTTCCAGACCTCCACAGGCAGCCGGGAGATGAACCGGACCGATCGGTACTGATAGGTGAGCCCGGCCTGCCCCGCCCGCATCTCGATCGTCCCGAACTCCAGTTGCAGCGTCGCCATGGCCCGATCCCCATTCTGACTCACGTCGACCACCTCGAAGCGAGAAATGACATCGCGCTCCACAACGCAGGCGTCCTGTACCCGGGGAAGGTCGACGGAGGACGCGTACCCGGCGGAGGGGATGTCGATGCGGATCTTCCACTCGCTCGAGAGGGGTCCACAGGAGCCGAATCGTACGCGCGCATTGCGGAGCGCGGTGGCGATCGGGCCGTCGAAGAGGGCCGCCCGATTCGTTCGGTCGACCCCGGGGATCAGGATCTCCAGCTCCGGCTCCACCGCCGCCTGACCCGCCTGGAGGCGCAACCTCACGCCCGGCACCGGCACTCGGCCGCCCACGGCCTCGAGAGACATCCGGCGACTGCCGGTCCCGGCCATGGCGCCCAGGGTGATCTCGACCTCGGCACCATCGCGGAGTCCCACGGCACTCGCCCGGTCCAGGGCGTCGAGAGCGGTTCCGTGGAGAAAGAGGTCGTCCACCCGCTCACCCGGCATCAGCCGCAGCACACCGGGACAGGCGGTGGTGCGGTTCCCACAGGTGATGGCGGTGAGAGTCGGCGTGGTGACTCGCGCCACGGGCCGCGTCCCGGCCGTCCCCCGCTGCGCCTCCAGGGCGGTCGGCTGGATGGCCAGCGTCAGGAGCGCCGATCCCACGATCGCGGCGCCGAGGAAGTCGCGCATCTGCCTGCCCATGGTTCGCTCCAGTTCCGGGGAGGGTCGGAAGGGTGTGTACCTGGAGAGCGAACGATCCCGCGGAGCGGGCTCAAGGCCGCCGCCAACCCCAAGCTGCAGTCCCCGCGGCAAAGAGAGTCAGGAAGATGAACGTCCGGCCTCGGGACATGGGGGCCCCCCGGTGGAGGGGGGTGCCCGGATCGAGTCGTCCCCCGAATTCGAGCGTGCGCCACCGCGGCGAATCTCCCATGATTTCCGCGCCGACTCCCCCGCCCCTCCACTCGGACGTCCCCGATGCCGAACCCCCGACGCGGTCTGCCTCTCCTGCTGCTCGGTCTCCTCGCCGCCTGCGGCGGAGAGCCTCCGAACGCCGACGCGGAGCCCGAATCCCCAGGGCCGGTGCTCTTCACCTCGGTCGAACAGACCGCCTTCTGGAACGCCCTCCGGGCCATGTGTGGCCAGGCGTTCGAGGGTACGCTCACCGAGAACGAGCCGCCCAGCACCGACTTCGAGGGCCAGTCCCTGGTGATGCACGTGCGGGAGTGCTCCGCCGACGAAGTCCGCGTGCCGTTCTTCGTCGGCGACGACCGGTCCCGCACCTGGGTCTTCACGCCGAGCATGGAGGGCCGGGCCCTGCGCCTGAAGCACGACCATCGCCACGAGGACGGCACCGAAGACGAGGTCACCCAGTACGGCGGGGACACGGCAGAGCCCGGGACCGCGACCCGGCAGTCGTTCCCCGCCGACGCGTTCACGGCCGAGCTGCTTCCCGCCGCCGCCACCAACGTGTGGACCGTGGAGCTGATCCCGGGCGAGGTGTTCGCCTACCAATTGCGTCGAGAGGGCACCGATCGCCGGTTCCGCGTGGAGTTCGACCTCACCCGCCCCACCGATGTGCCGCCGGCGCCGTGGGGATCGAACTAGAAGCCGCTACACCCTCCCCTACGCGCCCCGCAACACCGAAGCCGGATCAACCCGCGCCGCCCGCCTCGCGGGGATCCAGGTCGCGAGGGCTGCGACTACGGTGAGGAAGAGAGCTACCGCCGCGTAGATCACCGGATCGACGGCGGCGGTCTCGAAGAGCAGGCTGTCGAGCACTCGAGTTGATACGGCCGCAATCGCGAGGCCGGCGACCAGTCCGACGCCGACCATGCGCCCACTCTGGCCGAGCACCATCCCCAGCACCGAGCTCCTCCGAGCGCCGATGGCCATTCGTAGCCCGATCTCGCGGCTCCGAAGCGAGAAGCTGTAGGACACGACACCGTAGAGGCCCACCGCCGCTAGAAGCAGCGCCGTTCCGGCGAAAAGTCCCATGAGCAGCAGGATGAAGTGACGCCGGCTCTCGGACGCGGCCGCGATGTCGGAGAGCGATCCGGCCCGGGCCACGGGCACGGTGGAGTCGAGCGACCCGACGATGGCGCGGAGTTCGGCGACCGGCGGCGCGGCGTCGGCGTGGTGGATCACCGTCGACATCCCGCGCGGGATCGACATCGGGAGAAGGACGGGCGGGAAGTACATGATCGCGCCGGGCTCTCGAGTGAGTGCGCGGTTCCGCACGTCCGAGACGATGCCCACGACCTCGCGCCAGACCCGGCCTTCGGTATCGATGTTGATGCGCTGCCCGATCGCGTCGGCGTCGGGCCACAGTTCGGCGGCCATGGACTCGCTCACGAGGATCACCTCGGGCGCCCCTTCTCGGGCGTCGTCCCAGGTCAGCGCCCGTCCTCGCACGACGCGCTGTCCCATGGCTTCGAGATAGCCTGGTGTGATCAACGTGTAGTCGGCGAATCCGACGCCGCGATCGGGCTGGCCCTCCACTTCGTACCCCCAGTTCGAAGCGCCGTTGAGGGGAAGAAACTGGCCGAGACCCACTGCGGTCACGCCCGGCGTGGCCTCCAACTGCTCCAGCATGTCACGGTAGAAGGCGTTCAGGCTCGCGGCGTCGGGATAGGCGCTCGCCGAAAGCGCGAGCGGAAGGACGGTCCGATCGTCGGTACCGAAACCGGGGTCCACGGACTGGATCCGGTACAGGCTTCCAATGAGAAGGCCGGACCCCACGAGCAAAACGACGGTTAGGGCGACTTCGAGAACCACCAGCCCAGAGCCCAGACTCCAGCGATGGCGGGACACCGAGCCCCGTCCGGCCCCCGCCAGCGCCTCACGCACGTTGCCCCCGGTTCCGCGGAGCGCAGGCACGAGTCCGAAGAACAACCCCGTCACGATCGCAACGGCTGAAGTGAAGCCGATCACCGAGGCGTCGAGGCCAATGACCGGAGTCGGGAGGGAACTGGGAGCGTACGGGCCAGCGAGCCGCAGGAGCCCCTGGGCGAGGGCCAGACCGGAAGCCGCTCCGAGGGCCGCGAGGACCAGGCTCTCGGTCAAGAGGATCCGCAACAGGCGAAACCGGCTCGCGCCGAGGGCCGCCCGGATCCCGAGTTCGCTGCGGCGAGATTCGCCCCGAACGAGGAGCAGGTTGGCGAGGTTGGCGCAGGCGATGAGCAACACGAGCCCCACCGCACCGAGCAGAAGCGTGAGGTTACTGCGGGCGTCGCCGTAGAGGTGCTCGCGGAGGGGCACGAGGTGGATCTCGTGGGCGTCGGAGAGTGCCCCCGGAAAGCGCTCCCGTACCCTCGCCGACACCGAGCCCAGGAGAGACTCGGTGGCGGGCAGGGAACGATCCGGTGCAAGCCGCCCCACGAGGATCCGGTTGTTGTTCTGCGCCGATGTGAGCGTGAACGCCCCCTCATCCGTCCGGGTCGGGATCCACACCTCGACCCGCGCAAAGATCAGCTCGAAGTCAGGAGGCATGACCCCCACTACGACCGTGGAGCGGTCGTTGAGCACGATGGAACGCCCGACCGCACCTGGATCGGCGGCGAACCGACGCTCCCAGAGTCCATGGGAGATCACCGCCACGTCCGGACCCCCAAGCGTCGCCTCCGCCGCTGTGAACCCGCGGCCGAGGAAGGGGGGCACACCCGCCACATCGAAGAAGCCGGCGTTCACCCGTGCCGCGGTGACACGCTCGGGACGATCCGAACCGCCGAGGTTCAGCGGTTGTGGGGCCATCTCGGCGAGGGCCGCGAACACCCCCTGGTCGCGCATGGCGGCGAACAGCGGAGACGAGAAGGCCGCGAAGCCCCGCCCCTGGTCGGGCGCGGGGACATTGTACGGGACGACGAGGCGGTCGTCGTCGGGGTACGGGAGAGGATCGAAGAAGGCCGCATCGACCATGCTGAAGATGGCGGTGTTGCCCCCGATGCCGAGTCCGAGGGTGGCTACCGCAACCACCGTGAAGCCTGGTCGGCGCCGGAGTCCCCGGAGCGCATGCCGTAGGTCCTGGAATCCCTGTCCCATCCCTCCGCCCTCCTCCCATCGGGCTCCGAGCCCGTTCACGATAAGGTCGCGCCCTATGCGCAACGTCAGAAGAGCCTTGCTCACCCGGCCACGGCGTCCGGCTTCGCGCCATGCCTGGGCCGCCACATCCTCCATCTCCCTGCCGTAGGTGTGGCGGATCGACTCTGGAAAGAGCCGCAGCGCCACCCGGTACGCCCGTCGGCGACGACTCACCTCAGCCTTCGCCCAGCAGTTCCGCCTCGCTCGCATGGTCGAGCAGCGAGCGCAGCCGATCCGCCTCTGCCCGTGCCACCCGGCGACCGAGGTCGGTGAGTCCGTAGTAGCGGCGTCGCGTGTCGTCGTCGGGGTCCCCGGGTGCATCCACCGGCTCGATCCAGCCGTTGTCGACCATGCGCGCGATGCTCCGGTAGAGCGATCCCGGATCGAGTTGGACTCGTCCGTTCGATCGCTTTTCGACCGCCTGCTTCAGCCCGTATCCGTGGGCAGCGCCCTCGAGTAGCGCCATGAGGATCGCGAAGACGCGAGGGTTGAGGGGGAGATCGTAGGCGTGGAGACCCGATGGTCGCATGAGGACGCGCGTCTGTTCACAGGTGACCGACATAGAGGCATCCAACATATAGGCGAACGGCAGTGAGCGCGCAAGAAGTCTCGGCCGTACCCTTGCCCACCTCGCAGTCGCTGTCGTATACTCCGCCGAGTGTACAACGCAGACTCCGAGGTCGACGATGCCCCAGGGACACATCGGTGAATTCGAACAGATGGTGCTTCTCGCCATTCTCCAGGCGGGAGACGAGGCGTACGCGCCCACCATCCGCGACGTGCTGCAGGAGCGGGCCGGGAGGAGCGTCTCCCGGGGCGCCCTCTACCGCACCTTCGACCGCATGGAGACGAAGGGCCTGGTCCAGTGGTGGACGGAGGACTCCAACCCGATCCCGGAACGGGGGGGCGCGCCCATGCGGCGCTTCGAGGTCACGGCCGAGGGCCGGCGAGCCCTCCGGGAGTCCCGTACCGCGCTGTTGAAGCTCTGGGACGGCATCGAGCCCGAACTGGAGAAGGCGTGATGTCGGCCTCCCCTCCCCGCCTCGCCGAGCGGCTCCTCCGGTGGTGCCTGCGCCGGAACCGGGCCGAATCGTTCATCGTGGGAGATCTGCGGCAGGATTACGCTGCGATCCGGGCGCGCCGCGGAGCGCTGGCGGCCCGCCTCTGGTACTGGCGAGAAGTCGTGGCCATCGGGAGCCGGTACCTCCTGGCGCCGTCGGGCCCGTCCCTGGTCCGGGAGGTCGCTGAAGCCCTCCTCCAGGCGCCCCGGGTGTTCCGGTCCTCGCCGGGGTTTTCCCTGGCCGTGGTCCTCACCCTGGCCCTGGGCCTCGGGGCGAACGCCACCATGTTCGGCGCGGTGGACCGGGTGCTCCTCAGTCCCCCCGAGCACGTGCAGGATCACCGGAACCTCCGCTTCCTCCATTTGAGCGGACTCGGGCCCCGGACGCTCAACAGCCCGATGGCCTATTCGTTCCCGGACTACGAGGCGATCCGAAACGCGCCGGGTCTTGCGGGTGCGGCCGCCTTCCGCCCGCGCTTGATCATGACCATGGGCACGGGCGAAGGCGCCCGCCGTGTAGGGGTCCAGAACGCCACGGCCGAGTTCTTCCCCCTTCTCGGGGTTCAGGCCGCCGTGGGACGCTTCTTCGGCGCCGACGACGACCGCGGAGGCGCGCCCCCGGTGGCGGTGCTGAGCCACGGGTTCTGGCAGCGGGAGTTCGGGGGAGACGCCGAGGCCCTGGGGCGCACCGTAACCCTCGGATCCCACGACTACGAAGTGATCGGCATCGCTCCGCGGGGATTCACCGGCGCGACCCTCCAGGCGGTGGACGTGTGGGTGCCCGCCCGGATGAACACGATTCTGCTGAACGGATCCCGCCCCCTGGAGAACCGGGGGGCCTGGTGGTTCCGGGTGATCGTGCGCCTCGAAGACGGGGTGGACGACCACGCCATCGGCGATCGGTTGACCGAAGCGACCCGGGCGGCGATCCCTCCGCCCGGTCCCGAGTCCGAACCCAACGACGACGACACCCGGCCCGCCGTCGTGCACACGGGGTCGTTCATGGCGGCCCTGGGGCCCAATGCCGACGACGACACGGCCACGACCCTGTGGCTCGCCGGCGTGAGTCTCGTCGTGCTCCTCATCGCGTGCGCCAACGTGGCCAACCTGATGCTCGCCCGGGGCATCGATCGCCGCCGCGAGCGCGCGGTGCGACTCGCCTTCGGCGTGAGCCGCCGCCGCCTGCTGGCCCAGGCGCTCGGCGAGGCGCTGATCCTGGCCGCCGCCGGCGGCGCCGCGGCCCTGCTGGTGTCGATCTGGAGTGGCCGGGCCCTGTACGAGTTGGTTCTTCCCGGGTTCGCCCTGCCCGACGCCGGGATCAACGTCCGGCTGGTCGCCTTCCTCGCCGTGGTTGTGGTGGGAACGACGGGGGTCGCCGGCCTCCTTCCCGCCCTCCAGGCGCTCCGAACCGCCCCGGGCGACGTCCTGCGCACCGCGCGGAGGGGCTCCACCCGGGGCGGGGGCCGGCTCCGGGAGGCCCTGACCCTCGGCCAGGTCGCCCTCTCCACCGTGCTCCTCGTGGCGGCCGGGCTCTTCGTCCAGAGCCTGAACCGCGCCCTCGAGGTCGATCCGGGCTACGACCACGAGTCCCTCATCGCCGTGGTGCTCGAACTCCAGGGGGGCGTCGACCGACAGGAGAGAAACGAGATCCTCCGGGAGAGCCTGGCCGGCGTCCAGGCGCTGCCCGGCGTCGAACGCGCCGCCCTCTCCCAGAGCGGCGGACCCGTGCACGGTTGGGACGAGATGATGACCCTCCGGGCGTCCGGCGTCGACTCCATCCCGCTGCCGGCCCAGGGCGGGCCGTACACCTACGGCGGGTCCGAAGGCTTCGTCCAGACGGCGGGGTTTCGAATCGTGCGGGGCCGGGGATTCGAGCCGGCCGAGTACGCCGCCGGGGCGATGCAGCCGCTCCTGGTGAGCCGCGCCATGGCCGACGGAATCTGGCCCGGCCTCGACCCGCTCCGGGAGTGCCTGACGCTCCGGGACGGCACGTTCGTCGACGATGGCCCCGAGCCGTGCCGACCCATCGTCGGTGTCTACGAAGACCTGATCGTCCGGGGCGTGGACGACGAGGGCCAGTGGTCGCTGACCTGGCCCCTTCCCCTCGAACTGGACCGCTTCCAGGGGATCCTCGTGCGGGCCGCGGGCGATCCCCTGGAGCTCGCTCCACGCATTCGCTCGCATCTCCTGGGCCTCTCCAGCGAGATCCGGTACGTGCACGCCAACCCGACCGTCACCCGGATCGAGTCCATGCGGGGCCCGTGGAAGGTCGGTGCGACCCTGTTCTCGGCCTTCGGCGTGCTGGCGCTCCTGGTCGCGTCGCTGGGGCTGTACAGCGTCCTCGCCTTCGCCGTGGCCCGCCGCAGCCGCGAGATCGGCATCCGATCGGCCCTCGGGGCGCAACGGAAGGACCTCGTCAGCATGGTCGTGGGCCGAGCCGTTCGGCTCGTGGCGCTCGGCCTCGTCATGGGACTGGGGGTCGCCCTGCTCACGGGCCGATTCCTGGAGTCGGTCCTCTTCGGGGTCCCGACCCTGAACCTCCCGGTCTTCGCGACCGTGGCGGGCGTCTTCGCCCTCGCCGGCCTCACCGCAGCGTGGCTGCCGGCGTGGAAGGCGACGTCCATCGACCCGGCGGGGGCCATGGCGGCGGAATAGAGGTTCGGCTAGCGGGGGATCCGAGACGCCACGGGGTTCGGAACCACGTCGGCCCTCCACGCTTCGACGCCCGCGATGAGCCCGGGCTCGTCGCCGTCGTCCGGCATGGCCTCGTCCAACTCGGCCTCGTCCGATGCGCCGACCAGGCGGGCCAGCGCGAGCACCATTGCGGCGGACACCGCTCCCAACAACACGAAGGTGATTCCGGGGGTGCGACCCACCCAGTTCAGTACGGGTGGAGGTGCGGCTCCGAAGAGCACCTTCATCACGGTAGAACCCACGGCTCCACTGAGCGCCCACATCATGAACCCGCCGCACGCACCCCATGCGGCGAAGCGGGCCAGCGTCATCTCGCGGAAGCTCGAGCGGCCCTCGAGCAGGGAGACCACCAGCGAGAAGGTCACGCCCCCGAGAAATCCCAGGACCGTGAACTGAGCGACGAACCCGAGAAAGAACGCCATGAACGGATGGCCGGTCACGCCCCCCGGCCACAGGACGATGGCGCTTCCCACCACGGTCCAGATGGCGGACCAGAGCGTCCCCATCCCGAACGCGCCGCGCAGGCGCTGAAACCATTGGGTCATTCGAGTCCCCCTGTGGAATCGATGGACGGGAGCGGTAGCCCGGGGGCATGGGCGCAACGTACGACGTAAGGGCGGGCTACTCAACACGAGGCGAGAGGGGATCCGTCCGTTTGCGCGCCGCCCCCGCCCCCCGGATCTTGGCCCACCCGCCCTCCCCTCCTGCGAGTGCTCCATGGTCCGCCGCCTGCTCCCGGTGCTCTGCGCCCCCCTGGTCGTCCTGCTGGCCGGTTGTGGAGAGTCGGCCCCGCCCGCGAGCCCGTTTTCGGTCGACGCGCCGATCCTGAGCGCGGCCGACCTCGTGGGCGACTCCCTGGGCTACCTCGCCGTGCTGGCCGCCGAGGATCGGCGCGCGCCGACGCAGGCTGACCTGACCACGCTGCTCGATGCCCTCGCCTCCGAGGCGAGCGGGACCGCCCGGGCCGCCGCCCGCGCTCTGGGGCGACTGGAACGGCCCGAACTGGCCGCGCCCCTGATCGAAGTGGTGAGGGATCCCACAGCCGCACCGTCGACCCGCGCCGAGGCGGCGAACGCGGTGGCCCAATCGGTGCGCGCCGCCGACGCGGACACCCGCCGGGCGTCGATCACCGCACTCCTGGACCGGGTCTCCCAGGAGTCACCGCCGGAGGTGTTCGCCGCCCTCGTGCGATCGGTCGGCCGCATCCCGCCGGCCGACGAGACGCAGGCCACGGAAGTCGCCCGCGCCTTGTCGTCGTGGGCCCGGGATTCCAATCACGGCGCCATGGGCCGTCTGGGCCTCGCCCGAGCGGCTCTCGGTCACCGGCGAGCCACCCAACGGGGATACGCCGGCTACGACCCGACCCCCCTACTCCCCCTCCTCGAGGCCCTGAGCGCCGACCCCGACCCCGTCGTCCGCAGTGTGGCGACCGCGGCGAGACGTTCGGTGGGCCGGCCTCCGAGCGACGCGGAAGGGCAGCGCCTTCTCGAGGACCCCGCGCCGGCCGTGCGACGCGAGGCGATGCTGTGGGCGGGGGCTCGTTCGGCGGACGCCGTGACGGCCTGGCAGCTCGACGGGCTCCGGGCCGGCGTGGCCGATCCCGCGGCCGAAGTGAGGATTGCGGCCATCCAGGGGTGGATCGCCCGGGCCCGCGGCACCGAGGGGTGCGAGCCTCTCATCGCCGCCGCCACGAATCGGGCGGGTCGAAGCGATCCCGGTGACGCGGCGGCCTTGGCCGCCATCAACGGCCTCACCCCGGCGTGCGCAGAGGCGGAGGGTGCCGCCGACGCGCTCCGCTCCATCGTGGACGAGCTCCCCAGCACTCCCGCCGCGTGGCACCGCCCGGCCGCGGCTCTGGTCGCCCTCACGGCACTCGATCCGGCCGCCGCCTCGGAGGCGTTGCCCGCCTTCGTCGAACACGACAGCCCCTTCGCGCGCACGGCCGCCGCCACCGCCGCCGGTCGACTCGAAGACGACGAGCTTCTCCGTCGTCTGACCTCCGATCCTGACGCCAACGTTCGACAGACCGCCCTCCTCGCGTGGGGCGAGCGGGCCCCCACCGACGTCGTGCTGGCCCAGCTCGAGCGCCCCGAGCCCCAACTCCTGCAGGCGGCGTCGGCACTGCTCGAGCCTCGCTCCGACCCCGCCATCGCCCCGGCGCTCCTCGACGCCCTGGATCGCTCCTCGACGCCCGTCCAGGCCACTCTACGGGACGCCCGCGTCGCACTCCTGGAAACCGTGGGCGAGGTCGGCGCACGGGAGTTCCAGCCTCGCGTCGAGCCCTATCTCACCGACCCCGATCCCGTGGTGGCGGCCTTGGCGGCCTCCATCGTCACCCGCTGGAGCGGTGTGGACACCCCGGCGGCCCCCGCCGGTCTCCCGTCCCTCGCCCTGCCTTCCTTCGGTGAACTCGCCGCCCTCGAAGACTCGGTCGCCGTGGTCACCATGGCGAGCGGCGACACCTTCGTGATCGCCACCCTGCCCTTCGAGGCGCCCACCAACGCCGTGCGCTTCATGCGTATGGTCCGGGCCGGAGACTTCCATGGCCTCACCTGGCATCGCGTGGTCCCCAACTTCGTGGTCCAGGGGGGCAGCCCCTACGCCAACGAGTACGCGGGCCACGGGGACTACACCCGGGACGAGATCGGCCTCGTGGGCCACTTCGCCGGCACCCTGGGCGTGTCCACCCGGGGTCGGGACACCGCCGATGGCCAGGTCTTCATCAACCTGGTCGACAACCTCCGACTCGACCACGACTACACCGTGTTCGGCTACGTGGTGGACGGGCTCGAAGCAGTCCGCCGGATCCGGGCGGGTGACGTCATCGAGCGGATCGAGGTGCGGGGGCGGTAGCCCGGAGGCCCGCCTCGCCATCGCATCGCCCTGCGGCGGGCGCGAGCGTCGAGTCCACTCACTACGCTGGCGGAGGTGAGCTTATGGCCATAACATCCGGCATGGCCAAGATCACGATTCGATCGACCTTCGCTCTCGACCCCGAAACCGTCGAGGCTCTGGACGGGCTCGCGGCCACATGGGACGTCTCGAAGTCCGAGGCCCTGCGCCGGATCGTCCGGACGGCCGCACTCATCGAGGAGACGGACGCGGCCTCGGACGCCCTCGCGGCCTTCGAGGAACTCCGCGAGCGCCTGGCCCTCACCCCCGAGAAGACCGAGGCGTGGCTCCGCGAGGTCGAGGGACTGCGAGAAGGCTGGGGCCCGTGATCCGGCGAGGCGGGACGCCAATTCACCTGGACACCAGTTTCCTCATCCGGGCCCTCGACCCGTCGTCCAGCGAGTGGGGCGCGCTCCGGGAGTGGCTGAAAGCGCGACGACCGCTCGCGTTGTCGACTCTGGCCTGGGGGGAGTTCCTCTGCGGCCCCCTCGACCCGGACGACGTGCCGATCGCTCGCCGACTGGTTCGCCGTCAGGTGCCCATCGGAGCACCCGAAGCGGAAGAGGCGGCGCGGCTCTTCAACGCCTCGGGCCGCAGAAAGGGCAGCCTCGGAGACTGCATCGTCGCGGCCACGGCGCTCCTGGACGGCGGGGTGCTCGCCACGTCCGATCGCGGGGATTTCGGGCGGCTCGCGGGTGAGGGGCTGGAACTGATGTGAGCGCTCGGCCCCCTACCCTCTCGCGATGAGCGGATACCGCTCCGGGTGGCGCAGCGAATCGATCGTGAGATCGACGTCGAGGGCTTCCCATCGCAGATGATGGGGCTGGGGCCGATCGACGGCGCGTAGAACTTCGACCGACGCCCTTGGAACCACGGGATCAACTTCCGTGCGAGGAACGACCGGCGACTGGCGAGTGCGCCTCTCGGGTTCTAGGCTCCGTCATGGCCACCCCTCATGCCGCCCGCCGCGCTCAGCAAAGACCGGCGCCTCTCGTCCTGCTCGGTCTCCTCGCCGCCTGTGCGCCGTGGGGTTCGGAGTAGAAGGCTCCAGCGGCCTCGGAGTCCGGGGGCCCTCTCCGCTGCGGGCGATCGAAGCCGAAGCACCCGCCGGACCCGCGATCGTCTTGTCGGCGGGAGCTGAACGAGAGCCCGGAGGCGGCGGCGCGATTCGTCGCCGGGACTCCCTTCCCTCGGTCCGCCCGGAACGGGACGTGGCCACCGTGTCCGCCATCGTCCAGGCCGTGAACAGCGGAGCGGGATTGTGGGCGCGGTCGGGAGGCAAGATCGGGAATTCAGAGGTGCGAGCGCTCCGCGTCGTTCGAAAACCCACGGCCGAGGAAGTAGAGGAGGGGGCGGATCCCGAGCTCGCGGTCGAGGCCACCGGATACGAAGCCCTTTCCCTGGTCTTCGATCATGCATCGTTGGACGTCCAGACCGAGATCTACCGCCGGTTGTCCAGGAAGCGGCCATGGTGGGCTCGGCTGGACATCTTCGGGTGGTTCAAGGGAGCTCGGGCACCCATCGAACGATTCGAAGAGATCTACGAACCCGGGGGGAGCGTCGAGGTCTTCGTCATGGGACACGACCACGGATCCTGGCTCTTTCCCAAGCTCTTCAAGCGCCACTTCCGCTTCACCCGGGGGGGCGGGGACTGGAAGATCCATCGCGCTGAAGTGACTCGACGCGGCGGCGACATCGAAGCCGAGAAGGTGACCGAGCGGGGCTACGCGCGATCCCTCATTCGACAATTCGCCGACATGACCCCGGCCCAACGCTGGCGGGCCCTCACGGCGCTCGAGAGCGATCTGCTGGACTCGCCGATCACGAGCGAATTGGCGGCCATCGATCCGACGTGGTTCGACCCGGACCGGTTCGGTGTGGCCGTTCTGTTCGACCCCGAGGACCACGAAGCGGGTGAGCAGTTGCGTGAGAAGGCGACCCGGGTCAGGGCGTTCTTCTTCGAAGAGCTCGGGCTCAACCCGTACCTGGTGGAGCACGGTTTCGACGTGGGCTTCGTTCCCGTGTCGCGAGACTTTCCCGACGTCCCCTCCGAACCGATCCATCAGTTCGCCGTCGACCTCCGCGACCTCCTGCCTCGTCGGGATCCCCCGAAGCTCGATCTCCCGGGGTTCGCCCAATTCCTCGAGGATTTCTACCCGCGGTGGCCCCGGGTGACGCCCGAGCAACTCCATCGAGTGCGCGCAGACGACGACTACGCGCGCTTCGTCGGAAAACGCGTCGACCTCTGGGGGTGGGCCAGGCGAGTCCGCATCGAGCGGTACACGAAGGCCAAGGTGCTCACGTGGTCCACCCGAGAGCCGGCAGGACGGGACGCAAAGGGAAGGCCCAAGTATCGTACTCGCACGACGCGGTGGACGGTCCACGTTCCTTGCGTTCGGGTCCACCTGGACGTGGAGGGCGAAGAGGGCCAGGTCGTGCCGGCCATGGCCCATCGAGAGGGCGGGGCGCAGGCCACGGGCCACCACATGCATCACATCACGCAGCCCGACATACCCGTCTTCTCCGGCGAGCGGGACTTCATTCCCGGCCACCTCGGGGAACGCCTGGTCCTGGTGATCTGACCGAACGCGACTTCCGTCTCGAAGACCGGATCCGCGGGGAGACGGGAAGCCCCTACCCCCTCGCGATCAGCGGATACCGCTCCGGGTGGCGCAGCGAATCGACCGTGAGATCGACGTCGAGAGCTTCCCATCGCAGATGATGGGGCTGGGGACGATCGACGGCGCGTAGATCTTCGACCGACGCCCCTTGGAACCACGGGAAGTCAGCGAAGGGGACGGCGATGGTCTCGTCACCGAGCCGGACGGTGAAGCCATCCGATCGAATGTCGCAGACCTCAACCCGCGAAATACCGTCGCCACGCCGTCTTGAAGTCATCGCGGTTTTCCTCGGCGACCCGAATCGCCGTCCTGAGGTCCTTCCGTTCTCCCTCCCCCGAAGAGAAGAAGAAGCGCAGGCTTCCATACGGCAAGATCGTGGGACTCCCCCCGGAAGAGTCCACCTTCCGCCGGGCACCTCCATGGGCCGACGGGCCACCCACGGCCCGGGGCCTGCGGATCCGGCCTTCGGAAGCGCTGCGGGCGGAGGGGTGAAGGGGGGCGTTCTGTCTTTCGTCGTATATGCAGGACATGCACATTGAGACGCGAGCGAGTTTCAGCTCGAACGGGATGCGACGATGAGCGTGAGCATGTGGATGAGTGTGCGACCCCTCCCGAGGGCGGGAGCAGCGCTCTTCTGCCTCGCCCTCGCCGGGTGCGGACTTCTGGATCCCGACGAGGAGCTTCGCCCGGCCGTTATCCTGGCGCCCGGGCAACCGGTCCTCCTCCAGGCACCGGACACCGTGTTCTCCGCAGTCCCCTTCTCCGTTTCGGTGAGCACCTTTGGCGCGGGTTGCACGAACAAGGGCACGACGAAAGTGGAGATCGAGGGTCGAACCGCCACCCTCGTGCCCATGGACCGCCACCTGATCACCAGTGACGCGTGCGCCGCGTTCCTGGCAGAGTTCACCCACGAGGTGCAGGTCGTATTCGAGGGTGAAGGCCCGGCCGTCGTCGCCGTGCGAGGGCTCGAACTCCGGAGCGACACCCTCGTGGTTCATCAACGGGCGGTCCACGTCCGGTGAGCCGCAAGCTCCTCTGGCTCGCCCCCCTCGCCATCGGCGCCCTGTGGACCGCCCAGGCCGTGCAGAAGTCGCTGAACAACCACTGCCGCGGCGCGGTCTACCCCGACCCCGACACCAGCCCCTACGTGCTGCCGTTTCGTGTGGGGACCACTTCGTACCTCTCCCAGGCCCCCTGCGACGGCTTCCACAACGAACTCGACTGGTTCGGCTTCGACTTCGACATGCCCATCGGTACCCCGTTCCAGGCCGCGCGCGCCGGAGTCGTCACGGGCCTCGTGGATCGGTTCGAAGACGGCAACCACGACACTCGGCAGACGAACTGGCTGCAGATCACCCATGCCGACGGCACGTTCGCCGAGTACCTCCACCTGACCCGAGGAGGAGGCCGCGTCGAGTTCGGGGACCCGGTCGAGCAGGGTCAGGTCATCGGCATCAGCGGATTCACGGGGCTGACGGGTCCCCGGGAGCACCTCCACTTCATCGTGTTTCTCGAGATCACCGACACGAGCCGGATCTCCCTCCCGGTGACCTTCCGCAACGTGGCGGCACCCCAACCGCTGGAAGCGGGGTACACGTACGAGGCGCTGCCCTACGAAGCCTCAGGAGGACGAACACCATGACCTGGTTCGCCCCACCCTCGGGCATGGCACTCGACCAACTCGCCACCGCTTGCATCGAAAGCGGTTCCGAGGGACTGCTCCTCGACGAAAACGCCCTTCCGCCCGACTTCTTCGACTTGAGCACGGGGGCCGCCGGCACCCTGCTCCACGAACTGGGCAAGTACCGGATCCCCCTCGCCGCCGTGGTGCCGGACCCCGCGGCGTACTCCCCGGCGTTCCAGGACTTCGTTCGGGAGTCCAACCGGGGACACCGGGTCCGGTTCTTCACGGATCGGGCGCAGGCGGAGGCGTGGTTGGCCCGCGTGGTCGACGTTGCGGATGCCCACCGAGTGGACCCAGCTTCACGAAGCTGAACTCGCAACTGGACGCATGCACGGGCCCCTCGGCCGCTACAGCCCGTGGAGCCCCTCCCGTGATCGAGACCATGCTTCTTCGAGTTACCGAAGTGGAGTGCACCGGGCCGCACCGACTGCGGATCGCGTTCGACGATGGGGCCCGTGTCGCGGTGGACCTTTCCAATGAGCTCTACGGGGAGGTGTTCCTGCCGCTGCGGTACCCGGACTACTTCCAGCGGGTCTTCCTGAATCCGGAGACCGGGACCACATCTCGTGGTGTGGACGAGCCAGTGCACCGGCGGGTATTGTGTGGTTGCTTCGTGCTGTTCTCGGAAGGGGGAGGCGATCACCGATGCGCTCACGCTGGCCTCCGTTCCCCAGGGCCCGAGCGGCAATCCTGGCCCTCGCCCTCGCCGGCTGTGGACTCCTGGGCCCTGACGAGGAACTCCGGCCGGGCGTCATCGTGAGCTACGGTCAGCCGCTGCTGCTCGAGGCGCCGGACACCGTCGACTCCGGAGTCCCCTTCAGGGCTTCGGTTCGCACGTACGGAGGCGGCTGCATCAGCAAGGGGCCGACCACGGTGTCGGTGGAGGGGCGCACCGCCACCATCGTACCCCTGGACCGGCACCGGAAGGCTAGCTACTGCACGGACGACCTCGCCGGGTTCACGCACGAGACAGAGGTCGTGTTCCAGGGTGCTGGCCCGGCCTTCGTCGCCGTGCGCGGGCGCGTCGAGCCGGGCGACTCACTCGTGGTGCGACAGCGGACGGTCCATGTCCGGTGACTGAAGGTCGAGAAACCGCGAATGCGACCGCTCACCTGTTGACGGCCAAAAGGTAATCCCCTATCGTCCTGTCGACGACCAAAAGGTAGACGGGAGGGGTGAAGATGGGTGAACCGAAGAGCGATGTGTTGCTCGGTACGCTGGATCTGCTGCTGCTCAAGCTTCTCGAGCTGGGCCCCAACCACGGCTGGGGCCTGGCCGAACGACTGGAGGAGGTGAGCGACGGAGTCTTCCAGGTGAATCAGGGCTCGGTATACCCCGCGCTGCAACGCCTCAAACGCAAAGGGTTCGTCAAGAGCAGCTGGGGCGTTTCAGAAAACGGCCGGCGCGCTCGCTACTACGAACTGACCACGGGCGGCGCGGGAGCCCTCAAGGAAGAGCTGGCCCGCTGGGCCCGAACGGCCGGCGCCGTCGAGCAGGTCATCTCCCTCAGGCCGTCGGCATCCGAGGCCGGTTCATGATCCGCCTCGTGCGAGGCTGGATCGAGAGGGGCCGCGTGCTGCTGGCTCGGAGTCGTTTCGAAGACGACCTCGACGAAGAACTGCGATTCCACATCGACGCCGCCACCGAGAAGTACGTCGAGTCGGGAATGTCGCAGGCCGAGGCCAGACGAGCCGCCTTGCGAGCCCTCGGCGGCGTCGAGGTGACGAAGGAGGAGGTCCGCAACGAGACGGGCGTGCGCCTTCTACAGGACCTGTCGCACGACCTGCGTTTCGGGGTTCGCACCCTGCTGAGGCGCCCGAGCTTCACACTCACGCTTCTAGCCACGATCGGGATCGCCATCGGCTCCAACGCGGCCGTGTTCAGCGTGGTGTACTCGATCCTCCTCGAGCCGCTTCCCTTCGCGGAGCCGGATCGAATCGTCCGCATCCACAACAGCTACCCGGGCCGTGACGTCGCGCGCGCCATGAACAGCGTTCGAGACTTCTACGACCGTCAGGACGTCGACGCCTTCCAGGACGTCGCGCTCTACACCGAGATCGGCCACAACGTGGGTGAGGAAGGCGAGGCACGGCGTGTGTTCGCGATGCAGGTCACACCGTCGTTCTTTTCGGTCTTCGCCGCCGCACCCGCGATCGGGAGCCTCTTTCCGCAGGACCTCGTCCGCGGAGCCGCCAGCTACGCGGTGATTGGCAACGCGCTGTGGCGGACTGCGTTCGGCGCCGATCCGGGCGTGGTGGGAAGCACGATCATACTCGACGGGACACCGCACGAAGTTACAGGCGTGATGCCGGAAGGGTTCGAGTTCGCAACGTGGGACGCCCAGATCTACACACCTCTCGTCTTCGCACCCGAGGCCCGTTTCGCACAGGCGCGCAACGCCGACCGGTTCCACATGGTCGCTCGGCTTCATGCCGACGCCTCGGTTGAATCCGCACAACGGCAGCTCGACGCCCTGAATGCGGTCCTCGTCGGCGACTACACTCCCGAGAATCGAGCCGCGGCGCTGAGTGCGGGGTTTCGGTCCGAAATCAGCGGCTACCTCGAAGACCTCACGTCGTCGATTCGCCGCCCGCTGCTGCTTCTGTGGTTGGGGGCGGTGATCGTGTTGCTCGCCGCGATCGCGAACGTCACCACCCTCTTTCTGATCCGGGCGACGGCACGGCGTCGGGAGATTTCCTGCCGGCTCGCCCTCGGGGCCGCGCGTTCACGCGTCCTGCGGCAGCTCCTGACCGAGAGCCTGATCGTCGCGGCCATCGGCGGCGCGATCGGGATCGCACTGGCGGTGTGGAGCCTGACCTTCCTCGACGCCTTTGAGGTCTACGAGATCCCGCGCATCGACCGGGTGGGGATCAGCACCACGGTCGTCGCGGCGGGCATGCTCGCAGCACTCGTGCTCGGGACGGTGGCCGCCCTGCTCCCCGCCCGCGGCCTGCTGTGGGGTGCCGGTCGCTCGTTGGGCGGCGGATTCCGGGGTGGCGTCCACGCCCGGCCCTCTCGCGTCCATCACCTGCTCGTGGGACTGCAGGTCTCGTTCGCGTTCATTCTCGTAATGACGACCGGACTGCTCGTCGAGAGCCTGCGCCACCTGAGCGCGGTCGACGTCGGCTTCGAGCCGGATGGGGTCGCGGTAGGAGCCACCAACCTTCCTCGCAATGCGTATCCGGACCCGGCGTCGCGGGTGGCCTTCGCGCACACGATGGTCGAGGCACTGCGGGCACACCCCGATGTCGACCAGGCGGCGATCGCCACACAGCTTCCCTTCTCCAACGTCGAGAACCGAGCACTCGTCTTTCCCGATGGCGCAACGACCGCGGCGGGAGAGGGTGGCACGTCGGCCTACCGCACGGCAGTGACCGGTGGGTATTTCGAGGCCATGGGAATCCGCCTCCTCGCCGGCGAGACGTTTACGCGGACCGACGACCAGGCCAGCCGTGGGGTGGCCCTCGTCGACGAGGGGTTGGCTCGCCTATTGTGGCCCGACGTTTCTCCGATCGGGAAACGGATCTGGCTGAACCAGCCCACGGGCAACCCGGGCGAGGCGCTCGAGGTCATCGGGGTCGTCGCATCGATCCGGCAGAACAGCCTCACGGCCCCGCAGCTTCCAGGCGCCGTGTACCTGTCGTTCTCACAGAGCACGGATTCGTTCTTCAGGATCGTCACGAAGACGCGCGCCGATCCCGCCGAAGTGTCCGCGTTGGCAGTCGAGGCGATGGCCGGGGTCGACCCTTCCGTGCTCTACTACTGGGTCGACACCCTCGGCGATGCCGTGGGGGGTTCGCTCCTCTTTCTGCGGCTGCCGTTGCGCCTGCTGGCGATCTTCGCGGGCGTCAGCCTCTTCCTCGTCGTCCTGGGGGTGTACGGCGTGACCACGCACGTGGTCCGAGCGCGGACGCGGGAGTTGGGACTGCGATTGGCGCTCGGCGGCACGCAGAGCGGAATCGCCGGGTTGCTCGCCAGGGAGTGGTCGGCCGTCCTCGGAGCCGGCCTCGGGGTGGGGATTCTCGGAACGTCGATCGTGCTGCAGGTCGTTCGAAGTCTCCTCTTCGGGACGTCGGGACTGGACCTCCCGGTGGCCGGGGCCACGCTGGCGATCGTGTTCACGGCGGCGGGCCTGGCCTTCTTCTGGCCCGTACGTCACGCGCTCCGGATCGACCCAGCGAGGGCTCTGGAGGTCACCGACTGAGTCGGAACCGCCGAGCGACCTTCACCTGCGATGTGCCGCTCCGTCTCGGCGACCTCCAGCCACCGGAATCGGACCGGAGCAGGGCCCGGTCTGGACCGCCCACCCACGCCGCCGGCATCTTGCCCGGGCCGGATCCCACTCCGAACCCGTCGCACTCGCGCCCTTCGCCCCCCACTCAATGCCCCGCGACCCCGATCCCGACGCCCCGCATGACCCCGTCGATCACCTGTCCGTTCGACTGCGAGATGCCGCGGATCTCCTGGAGCAGGTCGCCGAGGACCGGTCTCTCCTGGCGCGTCTCGACAAGGCCGATCAGCGCCGCCTGACCCACGCGGCGGGCCGGGTGTGGTGTCCCGACGAGACGCGACGCCGTCAGTTGACCCGCGCCCTCGCCCGCAAGAGAAAAGCCGCCGCGATCCGCAGGAACGAAGAGGAGCTCGAGCAGACCGGCATCCGCAGGCTGCGCCGCAAGCGGACGTTCACCACACCCAACGTGTATCCCCCCGCGCTCGAGAGCGCTTCGCCGCCGGGCCCGGACGCCGACGTCGACGCGCAGCACTGCTACGTCTGCAAGGAGGCGTTCACCGAGATCCACCACTTCTACGACCAGCTGTGCCCCCCCTGCGCGGCGTTGAATTTCCGCAAGCGCAGCGAGACCGCGGACCTGTCGGGGCGTGTGGCTCTGTTGACCGGCGGCCGTGTGAAGATCGGGTACCAGGCGGGCATCAAGTTGCTGCGATGCGGAGCCGAACTCGTGGTCACGACCCGATTTCCCCGCGACGCGGCCGCCCGGTACGGAGCCGAGGCCGATTTCGACGACTGGTCGGACCGGCTCCAGATCTTCGGCCTCGATCTGCGCCACACTCCCAGCGTCGAGGCCTTCTGCGCGCACCTGCTCGCCACGCGGGAGCGACTCGACTTCATCGTCAACAACGCCTGCCAGACCGTCCGGCGACCGCCGGCCTTCTACGTCCACATGATGGCCGCCGAATCCGCGGCTCTCGACGCGTTCCCCCGCGCCGTGCGCGACCTCCTGGGGGAGTACGAGGGACTCCGGAGTCCCCATCTCCTGACCCGGGGCGCAGAGCGGCGAGAGAAAGGGCCGGACGAGGCCGAGATCGCCTCGTCGATCGCGCCGGGGCTGACCCACGCAGCCCAGCTGTCCCAGTTGCCTCTCCTGGACGGCGACGAGGCGGCCGACGCGGTCTTTCCCGTGGGCCGACTCGACCAGGATCGCCAGCAGATCGATCTGCGGGAAACCAACTCGTGGCGTATGCTCCTGGCGGACGTACCCACGGTCGAGCTGCTCGAGGTGCAGCTGGTCAACGCGGTCGCGCCGTTCGTGCTGAACGCCCGCCTGAAGCCGCTCATGCTGCGCACGCCCGAACGCGACAAACACATCGTCAACGTGTCGGCGGTCGAAGGACAGTTCTATCGCAACGCGAAGACCACCCGGCACCCGCACACGAACATGGCCAAGGCCGCCCTGAACATGATGACGCGCACATCGGCGACGGATTATCACGACGACGGGATCCACATGAACGCCGTCGATACCGGCTGGGTCACCGACGAGGACCCCGAGGCGATCGCGGCCCGCAAGACGAAGATCCACCGATTCCACCCGCCCCTCGACATCGTCGACGGGGCCGCACGGATCGTCGATCCCATCATCGACGGCATGAACACCGGGCGACACGTCTGGGGTCGGTTCCTGAAGGACTACTCTCCCGCGCCGTGGTGAGGACGATCACACTCGCCAGCACACGCGAGTAGAGCGCCGCCCCCCTACCCCTCCGACAGCACCGACTTCGGATCGGCCCGTGCGGCCCGCCGGGCCGGCAGGCCGGTGGCGGCAACGGCGATCCCCAGCAGCACCGCACCCGCCGCCGCAAGCGCCACCGGGTCGTGGGAGGGGATGCCGTAGAGGAGTCCCCCGAAGCTCCGGCCGAGCACCAACACGACCGCGCCGCCGATCGCGACCCCTACCAGCGCGAGGCCGAGTTGGGCCCGGATCAGCGACCGCGTCACCTGCCGGGTCGAGGCGCCGAGGGCGACCCGGACGCCCACCTCTCGCCGGCGCCGCTGCGCGGCCTGGAGGGCCACGCCGAAAAGGCCGAGGGCGACGAGCAGCCCGGCGGCCACGGCGAACAGCGCCGCCACCGTGGAGCGGAACCGATCGGCCGAGGCCGCGACCCGGAGACGGGCGTCCATCGTCTCGATCGGCGGGATCGCCATGCCAGGGTCGGCGTCCCGGAGTATGGCGCGGAGGGCCGAGGAGCGCGCCTCGGTCCACGCGTCGGCGCGCACCACGAGGTCCACCGCCCGCGCCGGCACCTGGGCGATGGGCAGGTAGAAGGTGGGCTCCGGCTCCGCCCGCAGGCTCTCCCGCACGACGTCCCCCACGATGCCGACGATCTCGTAGGCCACGCCGTCGCGGATCACCGCGTCGCCGATGGGAGGCGTCGAGGGCCACCACGCGTCGGCCAGCGCCTGGGAGATCACGGCCACGGGGCGGTCGTCCGGGCCGTCGGCACCGGTGAACGGCCGGCCCTCGAGCACCGGCACACCCAGCACGTCGAAGAAGTCCGCCCCCACGTAGCGGCGGAGCGCCTCCGGCGACTTCTCTCCTTCCGGCGTGGGTCGCGATGCGATCTCGAACGACGAACTCCCGAGCCCCCGTCCCAGGGGCGAGATCGTCGTGACCGTCGCGGACCGCACGCCCGGGATGGCCGCGACGCGGTCCTCGATGGCCCTGTGGAATCCCGCCGGATCGACGGCCACCGCCTCCGAGCCCGGCACGACCCGGACCACGCGCACCCCCTCCGGATCGAACCCCGGGCTCACCGCGCTCAGCTCGAGGAAGCTGCGCAGGAAGAGCGCCGCGCCGCAGAGCAGCACCATGGAGAGGGCCACCTGCGTGACGAGGACGGCCCGCGTACCCCGGTCGCCTCCGAAGGCCACCGTTCGGGACGATGCGGCGGTGGAGCGCCTGGACCGCCCCGGTGCCCCGAACCGGCCGGTCACGAGGGCGATGCCTGGGCCGCAGCCGAGGAGGAACAACAGGGTGCGCCCATCCGGGCGAACGTCGACCCCCAGGAGGAGGTCGGCGGGCGCGAGTGCCACCAGCACCGACACCAGTCCGGACGCGACCAGCATGCCGCCGAGAGTCCCGATCAGGCCCGCCACGGCGGACTCCATCGTGACCAGCCGCAGCAGGTGTCCGCTCCCGGCCCCGAGGGCCCGGCGGGTGGCCCACTCGCCTCGGCGCGACGACGCGTCCCCGATCCGCACCAGGGCGAGGTTGGCCGCGACCACGAGCAGGAGCAGGAGCGACGACCCCAGGAGCACCTCCATGGGGCGCCGGACCGAGGCCACCTCCTCGTCGAACCGCGAGGCGAGTCTCATGCGCCGTCCGTCGGCACCCTCGCCGGGCCAGACGAGGCGGGCCAGCTCGGCCTCGACGTCCCCCGTCGCGATCTCCCCGCGGGGGCGGGCGAGGACCTCGAACGACCGGTTCCCCCGCTGATCCACGCCCCCGACGAGCCCCGCGGGGACCCACAGATCCTGACGGCCGACCTTGCCGAACGGGCTCTGTCCGCGCAGGCGGAATCCCGGCGGAAGCACCCCGATCACTTCGAGGGCGCGACCCTGGAGCCGGATGGTGCGCCCCACCGCCCCGGAGTCCCCCCCAAGACGAGAGACCCAGAATTCGTGCGTGAGGACCGCGACGGCGCTCGCCTCCGACCCGACCTCACCGGGGGCGAAGAAGCGCCCGAGGAACGGACGCGTGCCGAGAAGCGGGAACAGCCCCGCCGAGGCCATGCCCACGGACACGTTCGTCGGATCGCCGGGATCGGTGAGCACCCCATCGATGAACCCGTAGGCGGCCGACGCCTCGAGGGTCGTGGAGCGGTCGCGGATGTCCTCGAACTCGGGCCACGAGACCGTGACCTGGTCCCAGTAGTCCGAGAGCACCTCGTCGCCGCGCCACCCCGGGTAGACGTTCCACACCGAGTGGAGGCGGTCGCCTTCCGCGTAGGGCAGGCCGCGAAGGAGCACCTGGTCGGTGAGGGTGAAGACGGTCGCCGCCGAACCGAGTCCGAGGGCGAGGATCGCTGGCAGGACGACGGCCCGCACCGGGTGCCGACGGAGGCCCCGCAGGGCGAGGCGCAGGTCGCCCACGGCACCGCTTCCGGCGAACCCCGCCCGGAACCGCGCGAGGGCCGGCCGGAGGGACGAGGCGACCTGTCGGCGATACCAGCGCCGGGCCGCTCGGGGGCCGTGGGTCGCGAGGCGCTCGAGGAACTCCTCGTGGAGGTCGCCGAGGGCCTCGACGCGATCCGCGGCGGGAAGGAGAAGCCCCATGGCCCGTTCCCAGAGGCGCGGCGGACGGGCGCTCATCGGCCCCGCTCCAACTCCGGATGCTCGTCGAGACCCTGCCACATCCGCTCGGTCTGGTCGCGGGACTCCCAGAGGGCCGCGGCCCCGGCAGGGAGCAGGCGGTAGTGCCGGCGCGCCCGACCGCCCCGTTCGGCCCGGGGGTCGGTCGTCCAGCTTTCGACGAACTCCCGTTCGCTCAGCCGGGTCAGGGCCGCGTAGACCGCCGCGATGGAGACATCACGCCCGCTGCGCTCCTCGATCTCCCGTCGAATGCGCATCCCGTAGGCCGCCTCACCGAGGCGCGGGATCGCCAGAAGTACGAACTCCTCGAGCGTGCTCAACTCCACCATGCCCATCCTCCCCTCCCCTGTTCGAGATGCGAGGGAGGATGGTGGGGGTTTGTTCTGGCGTCAAGAAGAAATGCGGAGGGGGACTCCGGGCTGGCGATGCCAGAAGATGGCGCAGCCCGAGTCGGGTCCAGGTCCGACAGGAGTGCCAAGGCGCCTTCGAGGATCCGGGCCCTCCAACAACAGCGAGCTCTGGCCGCCAATCAGGTCGAACTCTAATGCTGTAACCCTTCGTCGAAGCCCCCCTGAACTCTCTATTACGAAGATGCCGCGGCGTCCCCGCTAGAACTTGAGCCGGGTAATCCCCACGAAGGCAAGGGGTCCATCCCGAAAGAAGTGATACATCGCACCATCCGAACCCAGCGACGTGGAGAGAAAATCGAACCGCTGCTCGCGGAGCAGGGCTCCAGTTTCCAAGTCGAAAGTCAACACGACAGTATCGCTGACATCGCTCCATGACATGGGATCGATGAGCATCTCCATCGGGGGCACCTCGCCCGAGCGAACGAGGTCCTCATCCGGCACAGTAATCAGAACAGAGAGTCCGTCTTCGCCGACCATCATAGAACGCACCGCTGGACGAACTGGTCCGACGGCTGGCCAGGAGGCGAGGTCTACCTCAGTCTCAAGGCGGCCGACTTCAGTCCCGGTATCCAATCGCCAACGAGTCAACTCCACCCTGTCTTCAGGCGACATCCAGACGACAGAGTCGCGAACAGCAAACACCCGCCTGAGCGACTCCCCAGGTCTCCACCCCTCGGCCGCTTGTCCGAACGACGAGTGGATCCTCCCGCTCGCCGCGTCAATGAGGTGGAGCGGTAGACCAGCCCGCTCAGCCGTGCGAACGTCCACGTTCAACACCAATTGGCCGGCACCCGCCGGAGCAGCGCCGTGGACGCGACCTGGTATTTCGAAGACCCGTTCAATTCTCCCCGTGGCCAGCGCCAGGAAGCCGCATCTCGACGAACTGCATGCGAGCACGTCAGAGCCTGTCGCGAAGAGTTCGTTCACCTCACCAAACCGAGTTGGGACCGACAAGAACGTCTGCCCCGCACCCCCGATATGGAGGATTTCCATCGGCCTCCCCTCAAGAGGAGCCAATGAGATTCCAAGAGCCGGCCCGAGCGCGGCTCGGATAGAGGGACGGAGCGACACCGTCGGAGGCAACTCGACCCGGTCCTGCGCTACTACGGGGCTCCCGCCGAGAAGCCATCCGACGGCCAAGGCCACGACGGCTTGCCTACGCCTAGTTTGGCAGGTCCAGAGAAAGGCTGACGAGGGACTCCACATCGTATTCATCGCGCTGGACTCCAATGATTCGCGTTCTAGAAAAGCGGCGTACGTCGAGATCGCCCGGAAGGCCAAGAGTCGCCAAATAGCTGAGGTCACCGGTGAAGACGTCCCAACGTTGATCTGCTGCACTTGGCCCCAGGCCTCTCCTCGCCCAGACCAAGCCATCATCGCCGCGGAGATCAGTGTAGACTGGCACATGCGTGGGGAATGGCATGTCCTGTAGCGGGGATGGCGCCAGACGAACGGGTGTGTCGCCCAAGAGCGTTGCAAACCAATCGCTCTTCATCCTCTCAGTAACTGGCCTTGGCGCAATTCCAATGGAAGCCACCGCGAGCAGCGTTCCGTCCAAGCCCATCGCCACGAGCCGCGCCGACTCCGGCTCCCAGGTGACAAACCTGTCGCTTAGGAGGGCGGGCCAAGGTGGTGGGAAGGGAGCCGGCCACCAACGTTCGGAGGTGCCCCAACGGAGGGGACCGGGAACCATCTTCAAGGTGTCGGCATGCCCGGTGGCAGAGACGAGGGTAACCGGTTCGAAGGAACCGAAGAGCCCAGGTGAGGACGGGAACTGAGTGATCCGGCCGGGTGAGAAGACAAGCCAACCTCCATCAACGCGCGCAGCTCTTCGAGGAAGGACCGGGAGCGGCAGATTTCGCAACGGAGAGCCGTCCCAACCGAAGAACACGGCTCTCGGGGGATCAAGCGCGTACGCCACGACGGAGTCCCCCGCTACGCCAAGGCCCCGAATCGCACGAAACTCGAACGGACCATCGCCGGAGCCTCCCACCGAAGCCTCGGTCCCCGCCTCAAGATCGGCGAACACTATTTCACTTGAATTGTTTGCGAATGCGACGAGGGCCCTCGACTCGTGGACAACGGCCCCACCGACACGGTACAGCAGCATAGACGGCGCTATCCCTTCGGCGTGTCCCACCGTAGCGTTTCGAACGTCATCGAGGACGAACCCGCTGGAACGCATCTCCTCTTGGTTGCTTCCGCACCCGAGAACCGCCAGCAGAAGACCGGTCTGGACAATCGGACGAACCCTCTCCATCTCCCCTCCCCGCCCGGCGTGCGACTAGACTTCCTGCTCTCTACTCAAGAGCCTCAACGAGCGTGTCCCAACTCGCAGAGTTGACGGCCAAAGAGGCCGTAATCCGCCCGGTGCAATCAAGGAACTGAATGTGCCGGCGCCCTCTATTGAGCGCGATGCGGTCCGCCGCGCCATCTAGGACTGACCGGATCGCGCCCAAGTCCTGGGCTTCCACCGCCGCGAAGAACTCCTCGGGCGAGAGTTCTAGGTCCTCCTCGGTCGCACCGCACGGGTCGTGCGCGTCCGAATCGCAAAAGTACTCGCTCCAAGTCCCGTGGCACCCTTCACTGCCACACATATAGTCGTCTCCAACGTCGCCATTGAAGCGGTGGAACTGGGTACCTCCAAGGTAGTCTTGCTGGCATGGTTCGCAGGCCAAGAGCGCCACAGGCGCAGCCGCCAGCAGTGCCAGAACGGTTAGGCAACTCCGAAGCAACTTCCTCATGGGTCTCTCCTCTTGATGATTGTTGATTGAAAGGCGTCATCCGCGGGCGGGGAGGCGGAGTGGACTTCCCACTCCCAGGAATCGTTCCTGTCGGGTGGACGACCCAACCCACCCAATGCCCAGTCTTGTCGGCCGACGCACGCCTCACGCCTGCGGGCCTCTATGCGCCCATCGCAGAATGGCGACCTCCCGATACGCAGTCGGTACGGCCGGCGAGAATCGGGGTGAGGCATGCCACGATGCGTTGATCGATTTCTTGAACTGCCGTAGATGACAGCCGTCCTGCGGAGACGCCCGCCGTGCGCGAGACTAGATTCCCGAGGCCTCGATTCGACGAAAACCCTAGCTCTGCCGCCGCCACATCCCAACGGACCGGTCCAGAGCGAACCCTCAGCCACAGATACCGCACCGTTGCGAGCTCGCACAGGTTCCGCATGTCCACCCCGAGGCGTGTTGCGACGGGGCCCAGAGAGTTTCGCGAGCACGGAAGTGACCTTGCAAGCGCCACTATCGTGCGCGGAGGGGGCGGGCCAGGAAACGTCGAGGCCTTCTCTAGCAGAAGGGCCACAGCTCGGGAAAGGGTGCGGGGTGTTCCGGGCTTGAGTTCCAGTCGCAGCCCCCGCGCTGGCTCGAGTCTCTGCTCATCGACCAGCCGCAATAGCTTTCCCATTTGCCGAGGAAGCGATACGACGTCTCGAACGGGCAAACCCAAGAGCTTTGAAATGAGCACTGGATCATCCCAGTGCAGAACGACCAAGAACCCTCCGGGCCGAAGGCGCGCAGCCGATTCCAACACGGTTGAGACTAGGTCCGCCGTCCCAAGCGAGATCGTCGCGATAAGGCACATTTCGCTGCCCAGCGGGCACCGTTGGAAAATCTTGGCACCGGCTGGTAGAGCCTGTCGGCGAATCAGAGTCTCGATTTGTTCACTCGTCCATCTTCTCTCGCGCCCGACCACGATCACCGGCAACACAGGCACCCCCACCGGCGGCGCGAACACGTTGCATCAGGACGCGCGTTCCCGGGCACGTCGCCCCGAGAGGCATCCACGCATCGTTCCACGGAGTCAGTGTGTAGATCCAATGCCTGGGATCGTCGGCTGATCCCCGCCAGCAGGACGGTCACCGACAAGTCGTCTTCGCCGCTCGGGCGCGAAAGCTCGGAAGCCACCGCATCTAGATCGAAACGCTCTCTCCATCCCATCCGCCCACCCCCGCGCACGCTCCCGGAACCTCAACGGCCCCCTGGGCCATTCGCCCCCGCCAAGTCGCGAGAACATTGGAAACCTGCGACACGTGATTCCGAAAACGCAAGTGATGCGCATGCCGACATCGGTTCATCGCGGCGATGGGGCAGGCAGCCGATGGTCACAATCGCCCACCGGAGCCTGGAGTGGCAGGCTGATGGATGCTACGTAGGCGGCGCACACCAGATGGGCCGGTTGGCACGATCTTCCGACCAGCGAACCTCCGTCCCTTATAACTCCTCCACCACCCCCGCCGGCACCCAGCCCACCTTCCCGTCGACCAGCACCACCTCGGCCCAGGTGTCCGTGCGCTGGTCGATGCGGACCACCGTGCCTTCGTGGATCTCGAACAGGGTCAGGTTGTCGTCTTCGGTGGGGGCCGAGCGGACGGGAACGGCATCGGCCAGGATCACGCCTCGGCTCACCTGCCCCACCCCGAACTCCCGCACCGCCACGTTCACGCCCAGCACCACCACCATCACCGAACCGGTGAGCACGGCCAGTGTGCCCGCCCGCCGCATGCCCTCGCCCCGGGCCAGGATCCGGCCGGCCACCCCGCCCCACAGCAGCAGCCACCCCAGGGCCATCGCCCCCAGCAGCGCCGCCCGGGGCAGCAGGTCGACCCACCAGCGCCACGCGCTCACCAGCCAGAAGGTGGGGAGCGGCTCCACGTCGTCGACCGTCAGCGTGCGGGCCAGCTCCAGGTTCGAGCGGGCGTCGGCCAGGCCGCGGTCCCGGTCCAGGGCCCGCTCCCAGCTCAGGATCGCCCGGCCCAGGTCGCCCGCCTTGAAGTAGGCGTTGCCCAGGTTGTAGTGCAGCGTGGCGCTCTCCACCCCCGCCCCCAGCACCGAGCGGTAGGCCTCCACGGCCTGCTCGAACTGCCCCTCCTGATAGAGCTCGTTGCCCCGCAGGTAGGCCTCGTTCTGGGCGGCGGCCGGCGGCGAAACCGCACCGAACGCCACCACCACCGCGAGCCACACCCACCGCCTCATCGCACCGCCCGGTCGAGGTCGGACATGAGGGCCGAGGCGTCGTCGAGGAAGCGGGCCATCTCGCCCCGATCCGAGCCCCGGGGCGCAAAGCGCTGCCGGTCGCAGTGGTCGAGACATTCGGCGATCCGGTCCACCAGGGCCGCGTCGACGCCGCGCGCCTCCAGACCCGACCGCACGTCGCTCCGCTGCAGCCCCGCCGCCGACCGGTTCAGCTTGTCGGCCACGAAGCCCTGCAGGGCCCGGGCGACCTCGGCGTAGAAGGCCCGGGGATCATCCCCGTCGGCCAACCGCCGGGCCCCGGCGAAGCGCTTCCTCGCCACCCGCCCCGCCTGCCGGCCCCGGGCCCAGGCCACATCGGCCTGCAGCCGCTCCTGGTGCCGGGCCACCACCGCCGCCCCCGCCACCCCCACCATGGGCAGCAGCATGAGGGCCCAGAAGGCCCAGTGACCCGCCAGCCCGCCCGCCGTAGGTCGCAGATTCGTGGGCCCGAGCTGGATGAAGCGAATGTCCTGACGCAACTCCGACACGCCGCGACGGGCCCCGATCGTCGGGCCATCGGGCGTGGCGGTACCGGTCACCGTCAGCGACAGCGGCGCCGTCTCAGCCGTGCGGTACGCCCCCGCCGCCTCGTCGAAGTAGCCGTAGCGGATCGGGGGAATCGTCCGGTCGCCCGGCGCCCGGGGAATCAGCACGTATTCGAACGTCTTGCCCCCCGACAGCCCCTCGGTGGACGGCTCCACCGACTCCGAGACCTCGGGGGGAAACACTTCGAAGTCGGCCGGCAGATCGAGGATCGGCTCCGGCACGGCCCGCAGGTTGCCCGAGCCCGCCACCCGCACGGTCAACGTCACGGCCTCGTCGGCGTCCACCGTGGCCCGATCCAGCGAAGAGTTCACGGCCAGCGATCCCACCACGCCGCTGAAGGGTTCGGGCGCCCCGGCCGGCAGGGGCGCCACGTCGATCACGGCCCGGTCGGAGAGCAGGGCCACGGGCTCCACCGTCGTGCCCAGGAGTCCCCCACCGAAGACGCGGTCGAAGGGGTTGGACGCCGACACGCCCTGCCGCTGCACCCGCACGCGGGCCTCGATGCCCATGGGGTCGAGGGTGCGCTGGCCCGCGCCCGTGGGCACCACCACCACCCGGCGCAGCACGGCCGTGGTGTACTCCTCTCCGTTGCGCGTACGGGGCTCCACCGTGGGATTGCCCTGCATGGGGATCTCCTCCACCCAGAATCCCTCGAGCTCGGGAAGCTCGGTGAGGCCGTACGACGTCACGTCGACCTTGGTCCACAGCCGGTAGGCCACCACCACGGGCTCCCCGACACGGACGCTGCGAGACGAGAGCTCGGTGGCGAGGAAGAGCTCCTGGGGGCCGGGCAATCCCGAGTCGCCACCCTGCGACCCGGCCGGGGCCTGGGCCGATACCGTGACGGACAGGGGCTCGGTCGTGTACGACGAGCCCTCGGTCTGCACCGTCACCGGGGGCACCTCGAAGGTGCCCTCCTGCAGCGCCTGGTAGCGGAACTGGATGGTGAGGGAGACCGTGCTCCGGCCGTTGGACACCTGCATGTTTCTCGACGACCCGGCACCGAGGTACCGGGCGAAGGCGCCGAGTTCCGGGGGCGCGGGGTTGGCATCGAGGCGCTGCGAGCCCGCCACCTCGACGTTCACGATGAAGCTGCCGCCCACCCCGACGGTCGACCCGGGCGTCACGAACGCCCGCACCGACACGTCCTGGGCCGCCCCGGCCGTGGCCGAGGCGAATACGAGGAGCGCGGCCCCCACGCCGGCGAAGACCCGCATCATCACCAGTTCTTCCGGGGTCGGCGGCCGAGGGCGGAGGCGGCGCGACGGTTCACGTCGCCCGGATCCTCGTCGATGGCGTCGAGCAGGCGCTGGGCCTCCTCGGGGCTCATGGCGCCGTCCTGGGGCGCGGGCTGCTGGCCCTGCTGCGGGTCCTGCTCCTGCTCGTCCTCGCCGGGGTCCTGGGGAGGCTGATCCTGGCCTTCGTCGTCCTGGTCGCCCTGGTCCTGATTCGGGTCCTCGGGCGGCTGCTCGCCCTCCTCGTTCTGATCCTGATTCTGGTTCTGCTCTCCGGAGTCCCCCTGCTGATCCTGGTTGGGGTCCTGTTGCTGCTGGTCCTGATCCTGCTGGTCCTGCTGATCCTCGTTGGGTTCGCCGTCCCCGTCCTGGTTCTGCTGCTGCTCCTGCTGCTGCATCTGCTGGAGCACCCGCTCCAGGTTGTGCTTGGCGTCGACGTCGTTGGGGTTGAGCCGCAACGCCTGCTTGAACGCCTCGGCGCTGTTCTGCAGATCCTGATTCTGGTAGAGGGCGTCGCCCAGGTTGTACCACGCCGCCGACGCCAGCGCCGGATCGCCGCTCTCGATGGCCTCCTGGTACGCCTCCAGCGCCCGCTGGAAGTCCTGGCTCTGATAGAGCGCGTTGCCCGCGTTGAAGCGGATCAAGGGGGACTCGGGATTCTCTCCCAACGCCTCCAGATACCGCTCCAGCGCCTCCTGGTAACGGCCCTCTTCGTAGAGCCGGTTACCCTCGCCCACGGCTCCGCGGCCCGACTGGGCGGCGCCGGGGGTGGGCACGAGCAGCGCCGCGGCCACAAACAGCATCGAGATCGATCGTCGCATGGTCATGTGTTGAACCTCCCCGTCCATTCTGCGCTCTGGGCTCGGCGATCGGCGATCAGGAGTTCCAGGACCAGCAGCAACAGCGCCGGCGCCAGGAAGATCTGGAACTGCTCCTCGAACCGGGTCACCTGCTCGGCGTCGAGCTCCTCGCCATCGGCCCGGGCCACCTCGTCGACCAGGTCGTCGAAAGCCGATCCTCCGGTGCCCGCCGCCACGTAGCGCCCCCCCGTGGCCTCGGCCACCCGCTCCAGCGTCGCCTCGTCCAGGCGGGTGGTGACCACGTTGCCCTCGTCGTCGCGCAGGAACCCCTGCTGCCGGCCCTGCTCGTCGAACTGCGGAATCGGCACGCCGTCGGCCGAGCCGAGCCCCACGGTGTGGATGCGCACGCCCATGTCCTGGGCCCGCTGGAGCTGAAGGTCGATCTCGCCCTCGTGGTCCTCCCCGTCGGTGACCACCACGAGCACCCGCGCCTCTCTGGCCTCTTCCAGGGCATCGAGTGATACGCGGAGCGCCTCGCCCAGGTTCGTTCCCTGGACGGGCATGAGGTCGGGCTCCATGGCCCCCAGGAACATGGCCGCCGCGCCGTAATCGATGGTCAGGGGGCTCTGAACGAAGGCGTCGGCGGCGAAGGCCACCAGACCGATGCGGTCGCCGTCGAGCTGTCGCATGAGCCGCAGCACCGAGAGCTTCGCCCGCTCGAGGCGGTTGGGGGATACGTCTTCGGCCAGCATGGACTGGGACAGATCCAGGGCCACCATCACGTCCTGCCCCCGGCTGCGCACCGTCTCCACCCGGGTGCCGAACTGGGGCCGGGCCAGGGCCACCACGGCGAGGGCCACGGCCCCCAGCAGCACCCCCGCCTTGGCCAGGCGCCCCCGCCGGCTCACCGAGGCCGTGAGGCGCTCCACCAGGGGCGAGTCGGCAAACCGCTCCAGCGCCCGCCGCCGCGCCCGGGCGCCGGCCCAGAGGGCGAGACCGAGGAGCGGCACGAGTACCAGGCCCGCGAGCCAGAGGGGGTCGGCGAAGCGGAACATCAGGGCAGCCTCCTCAGCACCGTCTGGCGCAGCACCAGCTCCAACACCAGCAGCCCGAGCGCCACCATGAGGACCCACGGAAAGCGCTCCTCGAAGGTGGTGAAGTTTTCCACCTCGATTTCGGTGCGCTCGAGCTGGTCGATCTCGGCGTAGATGGCGGCCAGACTCTCGTTGTCGGTGGCCCGGTAGTAGCGGCCGCCCGTGCCCTCGGCCACCTGGCGGAGGGTGGCCTCGTCGACGTCCACCGGAATCGTCACGTACTGGCGGCCGCTCAGAGGGTCGTCGATGGGCACGCGGGCCGTGCCCCGGGTGCCCACGCCGATGGTGTAGACCCTGACCCCCAGGGCCTGGGCCATCTGGGCCGCGGTGACGGGTCCGATCTCTCCCCGGTTGTTGCGCCCATCCGTGAGGAGCACCACGACCTGCGACGCGGAGGGCGACGCCTGGAGGCGTTTGACGGCGGTGGCGAGTCCCATACCCACCGCGGTGCCATCGGAGATCATGCCCACCCGCAGCTCGCCGAGCAGCCCCGTGACCACGCCCCGATCGACGGTGAGGGGGGCCTGGGTGAAGGCCTCGCCGGCGAAGGCGACGAGTCCGATGCGATCGTTGGTGCGCCCCGCCACGAAGTCGCCCGCCACGATCTTGGCGGCTTCGAGGCGGTTGGGTTCGAGGTCTTCGGCCAACATGGAGCTGGACACGTCGAGCACCATGAGAATGTCGATGCCCTCGGTGAGGATGTTCTCCGAACTCACTCCGGTCTGGGGCCGGGCCAGGGCCACCACCACCGCAGCCACGGCCAGCGCCCGGAGCGCCGAGGGAATGCGGTGGAGCCATCCCGCGACGCCGCCCCCCGCCGCCCGCACCGCGTCGACGGCGGCGTAGCGCAGCGTGGCGGGTTTGGGCGCGCGTCGGTACCGCAGCCAGACGGCCACGGGGATCACGGCGAGCAGCGCCAACACCCAGGGATCTTCGAAGCGGAACATCAGGGGGCGACCTCCGCCGGCTCGGACTCGGCCGGTTGGGGCTCCGGCGGCTCTTCTCGGGGGATCGTGCTGCGCACCAGGTCCCGGACGTCGCCCACCAGGCCCCGGGCCGCGTCGGCCGCCGGCCGCACCTTGGCGAACTTCACGAGGTCGCAGCGGTCGAGCACGGGGCCGAGCCCGGCGGCGAACTCCGGGGGCGCCGACGACCCGGCGAGGCCCTGCCGGATCTCGCGCGTCGTCATCTCCAGCGCCCGCACGTGGAACCGCGCCTCGACGTAGCGCCGGGCGATCTCGGACAGGGCCACGTGGAAGTCCTTCACCCGACCCTCTACCAGCATGGGGGACTGCTCCAGGGCGTCCAGCGCCTCCAGCGCCACTTCGTGGGCCGGGCGCGGGGGGAGCGCCAGGGCCGCTGCCTCGTCCCCTGCCCTGCCGCCGTACCGGCGCCATGCCCACACCGCGACGGCCAGAAGGAGGAGCACGAGGAGGAGTCCCACACCCACGAACACGGGGCTCAGGGGAATCATCATGGGACCGCGGATGCCTCGGATGCCGTCGCCTTCGTCGAGCCCCACGGACATCACCTCGATTCCGAACGGATCGGTGCGGAGCGTCCGGGCGCCGTCGGGGCCCTCGACGGCCACGTCGAACGAGGGGAGTTCGAGCTCGCCCAGCTCGAAGGTGGTGAGGGTGAGGACGGCCCTGGACACCACCGTTTCACCGCGAGCCGCCGGGGCCTCGGCCCGAGCCGCCAGTACCTCGAAGGGCGCCAGGTCGAGGGAGTCGGGCCACACGACCCGCACGCCCGGCGCGTGCTCCACGGCCAGGGTCATCTGGATGCGGTCCCCCACCGTGATCCGAGTCGTGTCGATGGACGACCGGAGGGTGGGTGTTTGCGCCGCGAGGGGTGCGGCTACCGCGGAGCACAGCATGAGCGCCACCACCACCCGCCTCATCGCTGCCTCCGGGCGCGTTCGCGGAAGAAGCGCATGAGGGGGCGATCGTAGGGTTCGCCCGTTTCGATGTCGATGACGTCGACCTTGCTGCGGCGCAGGCGCTTGTCGAGGGCCTCGCGGCGGGCGGCCACCGTCGCGGCGAAGCGCTTTCGGAAGGCCGGGCGCGACGTGTCGACCATGACGCGCTCGCCCGTTTCGGGGTCTTCCATGGCGAGGATCCCCAGGGGCGGCAGTTCGGCTTCGCGCTCGTCGCGAAGGCGCACCGCCACCAGATCGTGGCGGCGGCCCGCCACGGCCAGGGGCTTCTCGAAGCCGTCGTCCTGGAAGTCCGACACGAGGAACGTCACCGCCCGTTTCCGCTGCACGTGGTTCAGGTAGTCCAGGGCCGCGGCGATGTCGGTGCCCCTGCTCTGCGGCTTGTGATAGAGGAGCTCCCGGAGCACCCGCAGCACGTGGCGCCGACCCTTGCGGGGCGGCACGAACTTCTCGACGTCGTCGGTGAAGACGATGAGCCCCACCTTGTCGTTGTTCTTGATGGCGCTGAAGGCCAGCAGGGCGCAGATCTCCACGGCCACCTCGGCCTTGAAGCGGCCCCGGGTGCCGAAGTCGCCCGACGCGGAGAGGTCGACCACGAGCATGACCGTCAGCTCCCGCTCCTCTTCGTGGATCTTCACGAAGGGCGTGCCGTTTCGGGCCGTGACGTTCCAGTCGATGGTGCGGATGTCGTCGCCGTACTGGTACTCCCGCACCTCGGCGAAATTCATGCCCCGGCCCTTGAAGACCGAGTGGTATTCGCCCGAGAGGACGTCGTTGACCAGCCCCCGGGTGGAGAGCTCGATGCGACGCACCTGCTTGAGGATCTCGCGAGGGATCACGACCGGCCTCCCTTCCTACGGAACCTCGACGCTGTCGAGGACGCGGGTGACCACCTCTTCGGGCTCCACCTCTTCGGCCTCAGCTTCGTAGGTGAGGAGCACCCGGTGGCGCAGCACGTCCATGGCCATGGACCGCACGTCGTCGGGGGTGACGAAGGCCCGGCCCTGGAGGAAGGCATGGGCCCGTGCCGTGCGGGCGAGGCAGATCGTGGCCCGTGGCGAGGCACCGAACGCGATGAGGTCGGCGAGATCGCCGAGGCCGTGGGCCGCGGGATCGCGGGTGGCCAGGATCAGCGCCACGATGTAGCGCTCAACCTGGGGGTCCATGTAGACCATCTCCACGGCCTTCCGGGCCCGGAGAATCTCGTCGGGCGTCACCACCGGCTTCACCTCGGCGTTCCGCCCCACCGACTGGCGCCGCATGATCTCGAGTTCGTCGTCGCCTGTGGGGTAGCCCACGACCAACTTCAGCATGAAGCGGTCGACCTGGGCCTCGGGCAGGGGGTAGGTGCCCTCCTGCTCGATGGGGTTCTGGGTCGCCAGCACCAGGAACGGGTCGTCGAGGGGGAAGCTCGCCTCACCGATGGTGACCTGGTGCTCGGCCATGGCCTCGAGGAGCGCCGACTGCACCTTGGCGGGCGAGCGATTGATCTCGTCGGCCAGGATGATGTTGGCGAAGATCGGCCCCTTCTTGGTCTTGAAGTCCTGGTCCCGGGGGTCGAAGACGAGGGTCCCCACCAGGTCGGCCGGGAGCAGGTCGGGCGTGAATTGGAGGCGCCGGAACGTGGTGTCGATGGCGTCGGCCAGGGTGCGTACGGTAAGGGTCTTGGCGAGTCCGGGGACTCCCTCCATGAGCACGTGCCCGTCGGCGAGGAGCGCGATGAGCAGCCGCTCCACCATGGTCCGTTGGCCAACGATGACGCGCCCGACTTCGTCGAGCAGCCGATCGACGAACTGGCTCTCCTGCTGGATCTTCTGCTGGATGACCTCGATGTCGAGGCCGGTCTGGTGGGTGGTGGTCACGCGAGGGTGCCTTTGGTGGTGGTTCCGAGAGTCGGCGGCCCGGAGCGATTCCGGCCGGGCACGTTGGGGTTGGATGCGGGAGGCGGGGGGGAGGGTTTGCTGGGAGGGCTACACCGGGGAGGGCGGGTGGGTTGCTGAGGCGGGGCCGGCGGCGGTTATCCGAACGCCCCCAAATCTCCACAGGTCGGGTCCGGCCGGGAGTTCGGGTGACTCCAGGCGCCCAGGGCGCACCAAGTCACCCCGAGCGCCTCAGCCCGCCAGAGGTTGTGGATGATTGGGGGCGCCCGGCGCCCCCAAACCGACATTCACTCGCGAACGTGGGGAGTCTGGGAGAGTTGAGGACCGCCGTCAGGGCCGCCCCGCCCCCGACCGCGTCAGCTCGCGGATCTCCACCCGAGGAGCACCGGCCCCGTCTTCGCCGACCATGGCGATCCAGTCGGGGCCGACTGCCGACCACCTCCACTCGGCGGGCCCCTCGACGGTGCACACCGGCGCGCCATCGACGAAGTGGGTCCAGCGGCGCGTGGCTTCCGTGGGGACCGGATACCCGCCGACCCACACCCCGCCCGTGGCGTCGGCCACCAGGTCGAACAATACCGGGTACGCGTCGGCCACCGGCATGACGTCGAGGATCCGCCGCCCCCACTCGTTGTCGGGGTTCTCGTTCAGCCAACGCGTGCGGTAGGCCTCGAACTCCACCGGATCCACGGGCCGAGGTGCCTCGTCCCACCGGATCTCGACGGTCTCGCCCCCCTCGAAACCGAACACCAGGGCGGAGTCCCCCGAAGCCCAGTAGGCGCGACCCGGGGCGGTGGCGAAGGAGGGGTCGGGTCCGAAGGTCGGGCCATCCGACACCCCCCGTTCCCGGTCCACCCACCCGGTGAATCGCCCGGGGAACACCCCGAGGGTGTCGAGGATCGCTCCGGTGGAATCGACACGGATCGCCCGCTGGGTGTGGCGTCCGAACCCGCCCCCCTCCGGAATGGCGCCCAGGCCGAGGGAGTGGAAGATCCAGCCGCCTTCACTCGATCCCAGGTGCGCCCGCGGGTTCGACACCCGGTCCGGCAGAGCCGTGCGGAAGTCGCCCGTGCGGAGGTCGTAGGTCGTGACGCGCCCCAGGCGTGGGTCGTGCGCCGACACCTCGAACCCCTCCAGAACCCAGCCTCCCAGGAAGTGGAATTCGCCCGGGCCCTCGCCCTCGCCGCCGTACCGAGCCTGGACGGTTCCCGACGAGTCGAACACCAGGATCTCGAGGGCCTGGCCGTCGAGGACCATGGTGCGACCGTCGGGAAGGACGGAGGCCCCCACGATGGAGCCGAAGACGTGGGCGGGCGGCTCGAGGCCGCCGATGACGAGGCGGGGTGCGGCCCGGATGCGGCACTCGACCGCGGCGGACCCGAGGTCGCCCTCCGAATCGTCAGTGCCGCCCCCGCAACCGGCGAGCCCGATGCACGCGAGGGTGAGAGTCGCGGCGCCCCTCACCCGCCCCCCATCCCCCGGATCCGGTCCGCCTCTTCTTCCGTCTCGGCCATCGTGCCCGAGTCGATCTCCAGCACGATGCGGTCGGCGTCGTAGACGACGTCCAGGGTGTGGCGGATCGCCCGCACGTCGACCATCACGTTGCGGCCCTGATCGGGCAGGTAGATGAAGTCGCGGCTCAGTCCCTCGATGTTGCGATCGAAGTTCAGGCCCACGATCTCCAGATCCCGCGTCAGGGCCGGGGACCCCGAGTTTCCGCCGTACGAATCCGTCGTCGACACGAAGTTGAGCTTCGTCGACAGGTCCAGGCCCTCGGGCACGGGAAGCCACCGTTCAGGCAACAGCCACTCGTCGCTGCTGCCCAGGTGGGACCAGTACCGGTCGTAGATGCCGAACATGGTGGTGTGGGTGGGCGCCCGGGTGCCGTTGAAGTCGTAGCCCCGCACTACGCCGTCGGTGATCCTCGGCGACGAGGTGGCGTCGGGCGCGATGCGGGTGCCGTACACGTCGAACCGCAGCCGGCCCAGCGTGGCGTCGAGCTCCCGCTCCCGGGCATCGAGGGGCGACGTAGCGCCCAGGTTGGCGGCGAGGCGCGGCAGGAGCGCCGACGCAAAGCGCACCATCGGGTCGTCTGCCGGCACACCGCCCGCGTCGAAGGCCTTTGCCATGTCGGCCTGCGAGCCCAGGGCCGAGGCCCCCAGCAACACCGTGGCCGCCCCCTCGGGTGAGCGCCCTTCCAGCGTCGAGGCCACCAGCGGATCGTCGGCCCCGAGATACCGCTCGAGATCGCGCAGCCGCAGCGCGAGCAGGTCCTCCTCGAGGTCGGCCGGGTGGTCTTCCAGGGAAAGCACCGCGGCCCGGAGCTCGGCCACCGCCGAATCCTGGCCGGCCGCCCGGGCCGCCTCCATCTGAGCCACCCGGATCCCACGGAGGATCGCCCGCGACCCGTAGGTGCCGTTGCCCACCTGATAGAAGGCGTTCATGGCGTCGCCCAGCTCCCGCTTCTGCATCTGGAGTTGGGCGAGGCCGTCGAGGAGCTCCGTGACCCGGGACCCGGCGATTCCGGCGTCGGCGGCGTCCTCGATCAGCGCCACCTCCGCAGCCTGCTTCCGCAGCATGATCTCGGGGTTCGACAGTGCCGCCAGTCGGCCCGTGTACGCCTTGAGCGAATTGGACAGGGAGAAGGCCTGATTGCGGAGTCCCAGGCGCTCGCCCGTCTCGGGGTCCGCCGCGTACGCGTCCCGCAGCGCCGACAGGCGGGAGTCGAACCACGCCTTCCGTCCCGGCACCAGCAGGTCGCGTTGGTACTCGAGCTGGGCCACGGTGAGCAGGCGATTCGTGGGTCCCGGGTTGCCCACCATGAAGATGGGCTCCCCTTCCTCGACGCCGTTCCCCCATCGGAACCAGTGCTCGGTCTCGAAGGGAGTCCCATCGTCGTCGTAGATGCGGTAGAAGGCGTAGTCGAGAGCGTAGCGCGGATACGTGAAGTTGTCCGGATCGCCCCCGAAGAAGCCCATGCCGAGCTCCACGGCCGCCACGAGCCGCACGTCGGTGAACCGCCGGAACACATAGGCCGACGTGCGGCCGCCGTTGTAGAGAGGCACGAACTGCACCCGCGCGTCGGCGCCGTACTCTCCCTGGAGGCGGGCCTCGATGTCGGCGCGCTCGAGCCCCGACTCGATCTCGTCGGTGACGTCGAGAGCGGCCAGGAGCTGGTCGGCGTAGACGTTCGGAATCGGCCGCTCCTCGTCGAGGGTGCGGGCCACGAAGCCGTCGTCGAGCAGGTTCTCGCCGTCGCGGGTCACCGCCGCGACCGAACCCCGAGCGCAGTGGTGGTTGGTCACCACGAGTCCGTGGGGCGACACGAACGACGCCGAGCACCCCGGAATGCGCAGCGCCGCCATGCGGATCTGCTCGAACCACTCGGGCGAGGCGTCGATGCCGTAGGTGCTCTCGAAGTGCTCCACCGGCGGGTACTCGAACGTCCACATCTTGCCGAAGTCGAACTCGCCGACCTCGGGCAGGGGCGGCGTGTCCTGCGCGGCCAGCGCGGTGCCGGTGACGAGGAGGAGCGACAGGACACCGAAGGTCGAACGGCGAAACGTCATCACGGGTTGCTCGTCGGATGCGGATCGGGAGGATCGGCGACGGTACCGGACGATGGTCGAGGAGGGGGCGGGCGTCCAGAGGGCCGAGGCTGGCCACCATCGTTCGACACCCGTAGGATTTCTTACCCCTCGAGAGAAGAATGACGAACCGCATCCCCGCCCTCGCATCCATCCTCGCCCTCGCCTCCATCGCCTGTGGTGATTCCGAGGCCCCCCCGCTCGTCGAGGTGCGGGACTCGACGGGCATCGAGATCGTGGTGAACTACGCGCCCGCGTCTTCCGCGACGTGGACGACGGCCCCCGAGCCGACGCTCGATCTCGGGGGCGACCCCGACGGGGAGATCGCACTTCCCGCAGGAGGACGGGTCCTCGCCGACACCCTGCTCGCGTTCTACAACCGAGGCACCTGCGAGATCTGGCTTGCGGGCCTCGACGGCACCGTCACGAACCGCTTCGGCCGATGTGGACAGGGGCCGGGCGATCTCTCGGACTTCTTCGGACTCTGGGCCTGGCGAGGCGATTCGATCCTGGTGGCCGACCAGATCCCGCCCCGCCTGTCGGTATTCTCGCTGGAGGGAGACTTCGGGCGGACGCTACGTCGGAGTCCCATCGAGGGACTCCCGCTGGCCATTCCCCTGGGCCTGATCGACGGGCGCATCGTGCTCCGGAACGACGAGTCTCCCCTGCCCACGCCGGGCCTCATCCCGCTGGAAACCGTGCTGGCCACGACGAATCTGGAGGGCGACGACGTGCGGCGGCTCGGTCGTTACCGATCCCGCATGTACGAAGTACGTGAGTTCTCCGGGACGTTCACAGGCCGGACTCTGTCATTCTCCGGGCGCACGGCGTTCGCTGTCGGAGCCTCGCACGTCTACGCGGGACTCCCGGATCGCTACGAGATCCGCGCCCTCACGCCCGAAGGCGTGTTGGACCGCATCGTTCGGCGGGCCTTCGAACCCGTGCCGGTGGAGCCGCGACACATCGAGTGGCTCATGAATCGCGCGCTCGATCAGGCCACGGACGAGAACCAGGCCCGGGCCATCCGGCGATCGTACGGAGCCCTCCAGACCGCCGAGGTCATGCCCGCCTTCGGCGTGCCCGAGTGGCCGGGGCTACCCGAGAGGGCCGGCCCGCCCATGATCGTCGACGACACCGATCACCTGTGGGTCTTCGAGCACTACGAACCCGGGGAGTTTGCCAGTCGCTGGGCCATCTTCGATCCATCGGGCCAATGGGTGGCGAACGGCCATCTGCCCGACGGCTTCGTCCCGACCCACATCGGCGAGGACTTCGCTCTCGGGCTGTGGGAAGACGACCTCGACCTCACCCATCTCCAGATGTTCGAGGTGCGGAGGGAGTAACGCTCCCGCCTCCTTCCCCCGCCTCCCCCGCCCCTCCATCATTCGAGCGGGCCCTGCCCCGTCCCTCCAGATCCCGCAGTCCCGAGGCCTCTCATGAAGCGCATGCCCGCGTTCGCCGCCGCCCTCCTGATCACCGCCGCCCTCGCCGCCCCCGCTTCAGCCCAGATGGGCGGGGCCGCGTCGGCCACCATCGAGCCCGGGGAGCAGTGCCCCGAGGGCATGACCGAGGTGCGGCCGGGCCGGTGTCAGGCGCCCCAGGTGCCGCCGCCCAGCATCGTGGACTACCGCCCCGAGTCGACCCTGGTCACCGCGGAGCACCTGGTGCCCCGGGCGAAGTTTCCGGCCGTCGATTTCCACGGGCACCCCCGGGGCTTCACCACCCCCGAGGCCATGGCCGAGATGATCGCCGCCATGGACGAGCTCAACGTGGGCGTCATGATCGCCGCCAACAACGTCTCGGGCGACGCCCTGCGCCAGACCGTCGCCGCCATCGAGGCCTCTCCCTGGCCCGACCGGGTGCGGGTGATGACGGGCATCGACTTCAGCGACGTGGGGCCGGGGTGGGCCGAGCGGGCGGTGGCCCAGCTCGAAGCCGACGCCGAGGCGGGCGCGGTGGCCATCGGCGAGATCAGCAAGGCCCTGGGACTGCGCTACACCAAGGCCGATGGCTCGCGACTCGCCATCGACGATCCGGATCTCGATCCCATCTGGGAGGCGGCGGGACGCCTGGGGCTGCCGGTGTTCCTCCACACCGCCGACCCGGCCGAGTTCTTCGAGCCCTTCGACAACACCAACGAGCGGTGGCTCGAGTTGGGGCTCTTTCCGAACCGTCGCTATCCGTCCGACGAGTTCCCCTCGTTCGAGCAGCTCCTCGAGGAGCGGGACAACCTCTTCCGTCGCCACCCCGGCACCGTCTTCGTGACGGCCCACCTCGGATGGCAGGCCAACGATCTCGGGGCCCTGGGACGCCTCTTCGACGAGAATCCCAACGTGTACGCCGAGATCGGCGCCGTGCTCTACGACATCGGCCGCCAGCCCCGGGGCGCCCACGACTTCTTCGTGCGCTACCAGGACCGGATCCTGTTCGGAAAGGACGCCTTCCAGCCCAACGAGTATCCGTACTACTGGCGGGTGCTGGAGACGGCCGACGAGTACTTCGACTACTACCGGGGCTACCACGCCTTCTGGAAGCTCTACGGCATCGACCTCCCCGACGAGGTGCTCCGGAAGGTCTACTTCGAGAACGCCGTGCGCCTCATGTCGGGCATGCCCCAGGAGGGGTGGCCCGAGGGCGAGTAGCCGACCCGGTCATACCGGCGGGTTCAGATCCACGAGAGTCACCCGGAAGACCAGCACCGAGTGGGGTGGAATGCCCGACGTACCCCCGGCGCCGTAGCCCAGCGACGAAGGAATCACGATGAGGCGGGTCTCCCCCTTGAGCATGCCCTCCATGCCCAGGCGGAAGCCGTCGATGACGCCGCCGACCGTGAGCTGGAAGGTGGCGGTCTGGCCCGCGGACGTGGCGTCGAACTGGGTGCCGTCGGCCAGGAAACCGGCGTACTCCACCACCACGAGGTCGCCGGTGATCACCGGCACGCCCTCGCCCGACGTGAGGGTCTGGATGTACACGCCCGAGTCGAGCTCGGTCATGTTGTCCAGGTTCACCCCCAGCGAGGCGTCGAACTGCACGTCGTCCGGAGTCCGGGGCCCGGTGGCGTCGTCGTCGCAGGCCGCCGAGGCGAAGGCGGCGAGGAGGGTGAGGGCGAGTACGGAAGAGGATCGGAAAAGGCGCATCGGACCATCGGAGACGAGGGGTTCGGCGGGCGCGAGGCCCCGGACACCGATGTGGTACGCTCCGGAAGCGCCGGGGTTTCCCGGCGCCCGTCGCCTCAGTTGGCGTCGATGAGCTGGATCTCGAAGATCAGCACCGCGTCCGGGGGCACCTGAGGGGCCCGGCCCCGGGAGCCGTAGCCCAGCCCCGGCCGGATCACCAGCCGGCGCCGGCCGCCGACCTTCATGCCCACGATGCCCTGGTTCCACCCTCGGATCACCTCGTCGCTGCCGAGCTCGAAGGCGTAGGGATCGCCCTGGAGGCTCGAGTCCACCAAGGTGCCGTCGGGAAGCCACCCGATGAAGTGGATCCGCACCCGGTCCCCCCGCACGGCATACTTCCCGACCCCCTCCGACAGCTCCTCGATGTACAGTCCCGAGCTGGTCCGCTCCATGCGCGACAGGTCCACCTGGGTTTCCGGCGCGTAGGTGACCTCGTCCGGCCCGGGCGCCGGGGGACCCGACGAGGCGCACGCCGCAAGCGCCACGGCCACCAGGCCCGCCGACAGTCCCCGACTCGCGCGTTGCACCACCCTCGACCTCACGATCCGGCCTCCCCTGCTCTGCGGTACACGATGCGTCCGTCCACGATGGTGAGGTCGACCCTCACGTCTTTCAGTTCCTCCGGGGCCACGGCGTAGGGATCGGCCTCCAGAACGGCGAGATCGGCGAGGTACCCCTCGGCGATGCGGCCCTTGCGATCCTCCTCCCCCGCGACCCAGGCGTTGTTGACCGTATACGCCCGCATGGCCGTGTCGATGTCGATGCGCTCTTCGGGAAACCACCCGCCCTCGGGCGTGCCGTCCAGCGTCATGCGAGTCACCGCCGCGTACATGCCCTGGAGGGGGTTCACCGTGTACCACGCGGCGTTGGTGCCGGGCCAGTCGCTCCCGAACGAAAGAAGCACCCCCGCGTCGTCCAGGGTTTTGAAGGCGTAGGCCCACCGGCCCCGCTCGCCGATGCGCTCCTCCATCCACCGCATGTCGTCGATGGTGTGGTAGGGCTGCATCTCGGCGATGAGGCCGAGTTCGGCCTGGCGCGCGGCGGTCTCGGGCCCCCGGATCACCTGGTTGTGGATGATGGCGAAGCGCCGGTCGTCGCGGGGGCCGTTCACCTCCATGACGCGCTCGAAGAGGTCCATGATGGAGTCGATGGCCTCGTCGCCGATGGCGTGGACCCGGGGATTGAAGCCCGCCGAGTCGGCGCCGAACACCAGGCGCTCCATGTTGCCCGCCGGGGCCATGCCCGACCCCTGGCCGGTCACGTAGCCCGTGTTGCTGCCGTCCCTCCAGTACCCCCGCACCCCGGTGGTGAGGTAGGGCTCGTAGAACCGGGCCTGGGACGAGCCCATGATCCCGTCGACGAAGCCCTTGGGGCCCTGGTAGCGGATCCAGTCGTCGCCGAAGCCCTCGGTGATCCCGGCGTCGCGCATCTCGTCCCAGGTGTCCAGGACCATGCGCATGTTCACCCGGGCGGTGAGTTCGCCCGATTCGCGCAGCCGCTCGTACACCTCCACCTGGTCGGGCGGCGTGATGTCGAAGAAGGTCGTGATGCCGAACGAGGCGAGATCGGCCAGGGCGGCCCGGGCCTCGGCCAGGCGCTGCTCCAGGGTCTTGTCGGGGACCGCGCCGCGGATCCGCCCCGCCGCCTCGGCGCTGAGGCGGCCCGTGGGTTCACCGGCCTCGCACTCGACGCCGGCCCACGAGCAGTCGGCCCCGGCGGCGGCGAGGGCGGCGCCGTTGGCCAGGTAGAGGGAGCGGTCCCAGTTCCAGAGCAGGGCCGGATTGTCGGGAGACACTCCGTCGATCACGGACCGGTCGGGATCGAAGGGCGCCCGGGCGTCGGGGGCGGGTTCTCCTTCGCCGCCGGTGGAGCTCAGGGCCCACTGCTCGTAGGCGCCCCAACTGCCGCCGGTCATCCAGGCGCCGGCGGGCAGGCGTTCGGCCGTGGCGGCCACCTCGTTTCGGAGTCCCTCGGCGTCGCTCACCTCGAGCAGGTTCACCCCCAGCAGCAGCTCGCCGGCCCGGTTGAAGTGGGTGTGGTTGTCGATGAAGCCCGGCGAGACGAAGCGGCCGTCGAGCTCCACGACCTCCGTATCGTCGCCGATCCACTCGCCGACCTCGGCCGCCGACCCCACCGCCGCGATGCGCCCGTCGAGCAGGGCCACCGCCTCGGCTCGGGTGCCCGCGTCGTCGCCGATCCAGACCGTGCCTCCCGTGAGTACGAGATCGGCGCCCGGATCGGTGGACCCTCCGTCGCCCGGTACGCAGGCGGCGAGGACGAGAGAGACGGCGACGAGGGGGCGGCGAACCATGGCGACCTCCGGATGGAGCGGTGGAGGGGCCACGCTACCGGCCCGGGACCCCCCGGGCAACCGATGAGGGACGGGGGGTCAGAGGCTCAGGTGCAGTCCCAAGCCCAGCCACCGCACCTGCTCCTGGAAGAACTGGCCGTAGGGCGAGGGACCGTCGTAGAACTCCACCATGACGCCCCACAGGCGCGGCGGATGAACTTCGTCGCGCCAGAGGGCGAACTCGAGGCCGGCGCGGGCGCTGATGCCCGGATCCCAGTCGTGCTGCTCGGTGAACTTGGCGTCGACGGCCGCCACGAGGCGGAGTCCCCGGAGCGAGCCGACCCGAACCTCGGCGCCCCCGTGGGCCAGGGACGAGGCCAGCGACGACGGCTCCCGGTTGAAGATGTACTCGCCGCCCCCGTAGACGCGGGCCGGCCCCATCTCCTGGGACAGCACCAGGTCGATGGCCTCGAACGAGAGGTTCTCCCGCGCCAGGGTCGTGCGCAGAAGGAATTCGTCGCCCAGGTGGGAACTCTGGTGGTAGATCCGAAGGCGGGTGGAGAACGACCCGACCCGGGCGGTGATGGGGATGCCCACCAGGTAGTCGGCGTTGATGAGGTCGAACGACGCGGCGTCGAGATCGAACTGGGCGAAGACCGATCCAGCGAGGCCGATCTGGAGGCCGTTGCCCGCGCCGCCCCCGGCGAAGCGCACCAGGGGAAACGCGTCGCCCAATCCCACCGACGCCATGGTCAGCCGGGGGTCGACACCCTCCCCTTCCCGGAGCACGGGAAAGTCGCCCTCGAGGACGCTGGCGAAGGAGTGCTCCTCCTTCGGATCGGCCAGGAGCGGGCAGAACAGGTCGCCCTCGGGGAGGCCGATGGTGCCGGAGGTTTCCCCGGGGTGGAAGCCCGAGAAGCACCAGGGCGTCGCCGTCTGGGCCGCCGCCGGGGCGGCGAGGAGGGCGACGAGAGACGCCAGGCCGAACGCAACGCGCATGGTGGATTCTCCGATGAGGTTCGCCCCATGGTACCGCCCGTCGCCGGCGGCGGTCCCCCCCTACGCCAACTGGACCTCCCGCCGGTGCTCCCGCACGTGCTGGCGCGGAGGCCGATGGGTGCCCGTTTCGCCCGTGGCCCGGAAGCCGTGACGGGCGTAGAGCAGGACCGCGTCGAGGTTCATGTCGGCCACGTCGAGGCACACCCGGTGGTGGCCCAGGGCCCGGGCCCGTTCCAGGACCGTGCGCACCAGGGCGTCGCCCACGCCCCGACCTCGGGCCTCGGGGGCCACCCACATGGAGATGAGCCACCCCACTCCCGCGTCGCTTCGGTCCGGGGCCAGGCGCACCACGCCCACGTCGGCGGGATCGTCGCCCAACCGGGCCACGAAGGTGGCGGCCGCGGCGAGCTGCCCGGGCCACGTGGCGGGGGGAATCGCCTCGGCCTCGGCCAGGGTCGTGCCGAAGGCCAACGGCGCCTCGGCCAACGACCGCAGGCGGATCTCGCGGAAGCGGGCCCACTCGTCGGGACCCAGCTCGTCGATGTTCACCTCGCCCCTCATACCGTCGCCTCCTTCCACCGCCCTCGTCGAAACAGGATCGCCGCCGCCACCGCCAGCGTCGAATACGCCACGGCCACCGCCGTGAAGACACCCGTGGGCCCCCACCCCATGGGGTAGGCCAGAAACCACGCCAACGGCACCTCCCACAACCAGAAGCAGAACAGATTCAGCCAAGTGGGCGTCCAGGCGTCGCCGGCGCCGTTGAACGCCGCCGACAGGGTCATGCCGTGGCCGTAGAAGAAGAAGCCGCCGGCGACGATCCGGAGTCCCCGGACCGCGTACGCCGCCGTGGCCTCGTCCACGCCGAACACGCCCACGAGCTGCGGCGCGAACAGCAGAAACAACAGCCCGGTCCCCCCCAGGAAGGTGAACGAGATCATGGAGGCGGCCCACACCGAACGCTCGGCCCGATCGGGCTGCCCGGCCCCCATGTTCTGGCCCACCATGGTGGCCGCGGCGTTGGAGAGTCCCCAGGCGGGGAGCAGGGCGAACAGCACGATCCGGATCGCCACCGTGTAGCCCGCCAGGGCCTCGGGTCCGAAGTCGGCGATGACCCGCACGAGCCCCACCCACGAGGCCATGCCGATGAAGATCTGGAACGTGCCCGTGGCCGACAGCCGCACCAGACGCACGATGACGTCGAGGCGCACCCGGAACTGATCGAGGGTCACCCGCAGCCGGTCCGACAGGCGGAAGAGCGTGTAGATCTGGACGCACACCGCCACGCCCCGGCCGATGGACGTCGCCACCGCGGCACCGGTGACGCCCATCTCGGGAAAGGGTCCCACGCCGAATATCAGCAGGGGATCCAGGACGATGTTGAGGCCGTTGGCGATCCACAGCACCCGCATGGCGATGGCGGCGTCGCCCGCGCCCCGGAAGGCGGCGTTGAGCAGAAACAGCATGAGAATCACGCCGTTCAGGCCCAGGAGCACCCGGGTGTAGCCCAGGCCCGCCGCCACCACTTCGGGACCGGCCCCCATGAGGCGGAGCAGAGTGTCGGCCTGCCACACGCCGAACACGCCCAGGATGGCCGCGAGCAGCGCCCCCAGCAGCATGGCCTGCACCGTGGCGGCGCCGGCGGCGGCGGGGTCCTTCTCGCCCACTCGTCGTGACACCGTGGCCGTGACGCCGATGGAGAGTCCCATGGCCACCGTGTAGACGATGGTCATGAGGGACTCGGTGAGCCCCACGGCCGCCACCGACGCCGCGCCGAGCTGGGACACGAAGAAGATGTCCACCACGGCGAACACCGACTCCATGGCCATCTCCAGCACCATGGGGATCGCCAGGAAAAGAATGGCGGCGCCCAGGGGGCCCGAGGTGGGGTCGCCGCCCCGGCCCCGGAGGGCGTCCACCACGAGCCCGAGGCGACTGCGGGCGGCGTCGGGGGGACGGAGTTCAGGAGATTCGAGGGACTGCATGGCGGGCACCTGTGCGTGGAAATGAAAACGGCCTCCCGGAAAGCCGGGAAGCCGTGCGGTGCGCCGAATGCGAAATCACCGAATCAGAGAGGCCACCCGGGAGAGGGGACTGCGGGAACGGTGGCCTGGATCATCGATGCACTCCTTCAGGTGCCGTGCTCCGCCGCGGGGATCGCGGCAGAGACTTCGGTAGATACCGCGAAGGGGTCGGGGGATCAACCCCCGTGACACGTTCGAGACCTCACTCCCGCCCCAGCACCCGCATGGGGTCCACGCCCACGGCCCGCCGCGCCGGCACCCAGCTCGCCAACGCCGCCACTCCGAGGAGGAGCAGCGCAGCGGCGCCCAGGGAGAGGGGGTCCAGGGGAGCCACGTCCACCAGGAGTCCCCGCATGAGGGGCGCCACGGGCAGGAGCACGGCGCCGCCGGCCAGGAGGCCGCCCCCGGCGAGTGCCAGTCCCCTGCGGAGCACGCCCCGGACGACGCGACCGCGCCCCGCGCCTACCGCCCGACGGATCGCCATCTCCCGCATGCGCTGCACGACCACGAACGACACCACCCCGTAGACGCCGATCACCGCCAGGAACAGGCCCAGCCCTCCGCCCCAGGCCAGCACCCGGGCCATCACCCGGAGGTGGACGCTCTGGAGAGACAACTGGGACGCGTAGGTCGTGGCCCCGAGCACGGGCACCTCGCCCTCGGCCGGAGGCACGAGGGTGCGCAGGTCGGTGGCGAGCCGCTCCGCGTCCGGGCCCTCCACCGACACCACGACGGTGGGCGCCGGATCCTGGGCCAGGGACGTCCAGACGTAGGGCGCCGGCGCGTCGTCGAAGTCGACGGTGGGGGTGGTGGCGGCGACGCCGACCACCCGCAGGGTCCGCGTCGCGCCGGGTCCGTCGTCGGCACTGCGGCGCACGAGTTCGAAGGTGCGCCCCAGGGCGTCTTCACCGGGCCAGAATCGCTCGGCGAAGAGGCGGTTCACCACCGCCACCGGTTCGCCGTCGGGCCCGTCGGAGTCCCGGATCGTGCGCCCCTGGAGGAGGTCCACGTCGAGCATCTCCAGGTATCCCGGCGTGACGGCGTTGGCGAAGAGCGCGACCCCACCGGGCGACTCGTCGGGCGCCCCGGTCCGGACCGTGGCCATGGCCCCGAGCTGGAGCAGCGTGAGCTCGAGGCTGCGGGAGAGGGCGACGCGCTGTACGCCGGCTCCCCGCCCGGCCCGCTCCATCACGTCGGCGTACCAGGCCGGGAGGCCGTCGGTCCCGACGCCGTCGGGGGCCGAGCGGGTGGCGACCGCCACGCCTGCGGGGTCGACGCCCAGATCCCGGGCGGCGGCTCCGTGGACCGAGCGGAGGAACAGGCCGGCGCCGGCGAGGAGCACGAAGGCGGCGGCGAACTGGGCGCCCACCAGCAGGCCGCCGGGGGCCGGACGCCAGCCGCGGCGGGCGCCCACGGCGCCTGCCCCGGGCCGGGAGCCCGTCGCCGGTCGGGCGCCCCGGATGGCCGGGACCAGAGAGAAGATCAGACTGACCGCCAGGGCCATCACGGCGGTGAAGACGAGGGCGCGCCCTCCCGGCTCCACGGTGAGGCGCAGCGGCACGTCGACGGGGGGCGCGATGCGGCCAAGGGCGTCGGACATCAGCCGGGCCACTCCGACGCCCACCACCGCCGAGGCGGCCCCGAGCACCAGACCTTCGGCCGCCAGCAAGCGGACGATGCGCCCCCGGCCGGCGCCCAGCGCCGCCCGCACCGCCAGTTCCCGGCGTCGAGCCAGGGCCCGGACCAGGAACAGGCCCGTGACGTTGGCGCAGGCGATGAGGAGCACGAGCCCCGCCGTGCCGAAGAAGAACCCCGCCACGGCCCCCAGCACCGCCCGGGCCGTGGGCGCCACCCGGGAGTCCCGCTCGGGGAGGGCCGTGAACCGACGCTCTCGCCCGCCCTGGTCGAGCCACGCGTCGGGGTATTCGGCGTTCAGCGCCGAGGCGAGGGCGGCGAGCTGCCCGTGGACCTGGTCCAGGGTGGCGCCGTCGGCGAGGCGGGCCAGAACCACGAGTTCCCGGGCTTCGCGCCTCGACGCCGGAACCCGGCCGGTGGCTGGATCGAAGGGCACCCAGACGTCGGGGCGAACCAGGGGCACCCGCCGGCTTCCGAGTCCCTCGGGGGCGACGCCGACCACGGTGGCGAGACGGCCGTCGACCCGCATCGAGCGGCCCACCACGTCGGAGCCCCCGCCGAACCGCTCCATCCACAAATCGTGGGCGATGACCACCACGGGCCCCGATTCGCCGGGATCGGAGGGGAGCAGCGGTCGGCCCACCGCGGGCCGAAGCCCGGTGAGGGCGAAGTAGTTGGGCGTGACCACCTCGGCGATGAGGCGCTCCGGGCCCCGCCCCAGGTCGGCGTCGAGAAACGAGACGGTGGCGGCGGCGGCATCGGCCATCGACGGCAACGCCGCCACGTCCTGGTAGTCCGGGTAGGACGATGCGCCCCAGGGGCCGCCGTCGTCTTCGCTGGTGTATACCGTGACCAACCGGTCGGCGTCCCGGTAGCCCGGGTCGGAGGGCCAGATCACCTCCTCGGCGGCGGCGAAAACGGTGGTGACGGCGCCGAGGCCGAGGCCCAGCGAGGCCACGGTCACGGCCACGGTCAGGGGGGAGCGCGCGAGGGTGCGGACGGCGAGCCGGAGGTCCCGGCCCCACTCGCGGATGCCCTCGCCCGGGCCGCCCGCCCGGTTCGCCCGCCCCAGACGGCTCCCGAGCGCCGGCAGCAACGACGCAGCGACCTGGCGCCGATACCAGCGCCGGGCGGCGCCTGGGCCCGAGGACCGGGCCAGGGTCTCGAACTCCTCGTCGAGGTCGGCCAGGGCGTAGGGGCGATCGGCGGGGTCCAGAACCCAACCCAGCGCCGCCCGGGCAAAACGGGGCGGGCGCGGGGCCTTCATTCCACCACCTCCGGAGCGCCGTCGAGCCAGGGCACGCCTTCCATCATGACCCGGAGCTTGTCGGTGGAGTGGCGCAGGGCGGCGCGCCCCTCGGGGGTGAGTCGGCAGTACTTCCGGGGGCGCCCCCGCTGCCCCTCTTCCGGCGCCCGGGGCTCAAGTACGACGAGGCCCTTGTCGTCCAGCCGGCCCAGGGTCGCGTAGAGGGCCCCGATGGAGACGGGACGGCCGGCCCGTTGCTCGATGTCGCGGCGCATGGCGGCGCCGTAGGCGTCGTCGCCCAACGCTGCGGCGGACAGCAGAACGTACATCTCGAATTCGGCGAGAAACGAATCGGGCACGGTGCGGGCTCCTGTGAATTATTCTACATCCGAATGTTAAGACGAGACCACCGGCCCCCGGGTTTCAGGCCCCCGCACACTGGCCTCCTCGGCCCGGCGTGGATACCGTCCGGCAGTCCCCCGAGTCCCCACCCGGAATCCCCCACATGCGCCCTCGACTCCCCCTCTCCCCCGCCCTCCTCCTCGGCCTGCTCATGGCGATCCCGGCGGCCTCACCCGGGACCGCCCGGGCCCAGTCCGACGATGCCCGCTACCCCGTCGTGCCCAGGCCCTGGTCGCTGGAGCCCCGGGACGGCGCGTTCACCGTGGGGGAAGCGACGCGCCTCGTGGTGTCGCACCCCGACTCGGCTTCCGTGGTGGCGGCCGCCGAGGCGTGGGCCCGTCGCATGCGGTTGGCCACGGGGTACCCGCTGGAGCTCGCGGCCCCCGGTGCGGCGTCCGACGGCGACGTCGTGGCGTTCCTCCTCGATCCCACCGTGAACCGGGGTCCCGAGGGATACCGCCTCGAGGTGTCGGCCGATGGGGTCGAAGTCCGTGCCGCCACGTCGGCGGGGCTCTTCTACGGAGCCCAGACGCTGCGCCAGCTCTCGCCAGCGGCCATGGAGCGGGGGGGACGACTGGGCGACGGTCCTCCCGGAGGCTGGACGATTCCCGCCGTGGCCATCGACGATGCGCCGCGGTTTTCCTGGCGCGGTCTCCATCTCGACGTGAGCCGGCACTTCTTCGACGTGGCGTTCGTGAAGCGCTACATCGATCTCATGGCCACGTTCAAATTCAACCGCTTCCACTGGCATCTCACCGACGATCAGGGGTGGCGCATCGAGATCGAGGCCTACCCTCGGCTCACCGAGGTCGGAGCGTGGCGCGACGGGACCCTTCTCGGCCACTACGGGAATCGCCCCCACACCTTCGACGGGCAGCGCTACGGCGGCTACTACACCCAGGACGAGATCCGCGAGGTCGTGGCGTACGCGGCCGAGCGCCACGTGACCATCGTGCCCGAGATCGAGATGCCCGGGCACTCGAGTGCGGCCATCGCGGCCTACCCCGAGTTCGGCTGCGGCGAGGGTCCGGTGGAGGTGGCCCAGCTCTGGGGCGTGTTCGAAGACATCTACTGCCCCCAGGAGGAGACCTTCGCCTTTCTCGAAACGGTGCTCGACGAGGTCATGGGACTCTTCCCGGGCCCCTGGATCCACATCGGCGGCGACGAGGCGCCGAAGGCCCAATGGGAGCGGAGCGCCCTGGCCCAGGAGATCATTCAGCGCGAAGGACTGGACGGGGAACACGGCCTCCAGAGCTGGTTCATTCGCCGCATCGAAGGGCACCTGAACGCCGCGGGCCGACGCCTCATCGGGTGGGACGAGATCGTGGAGGGAGGCCTGAGCCCCACGGCCACCCTCATGTTCTGGCGGGACTGGAACCAGGCGGCCCTGGAACTGGCGGCCACCCAGGGCAACGACATCGTCATGACGCCCAACAGCGTGATGTACTTCGACCACTACCAGGCGGACCCCGCCGGCGAGCCCGTGGCCTTCGGCGGCAGTTCGACGCTGGAGGACGTCTATGCCTTCGAGCCGATCCCGGCGTCGTTCGATGCCGCGGCCGGGGCGCGGGTGCTGGGAGCCCAGGCGAACCTCTGGGCCGAGTACCTGACCGCTCCCTGGAAAGTCGAGTACATGGCCTACCCCCGGGCCGTGGCGCTGTCGGAGGTGGTGTGGAGTGCGGCCGAGGCCCGGGACTGGGCTTCGTTCCAGGGGCGGCTGCCGGCGATCCTGGAGCGGTTGGATCTGCTGGGGGTGCGGTATCGGTAGTCGCCGACCCTGTTAGGGCAGCAGCCGGTGGGCCGCTCGACGCCCGACGTACATGCCGACGCCGGTGCCCACGACCCCCACCATGAACGCCGTGAAGAGGGAGACCCGGGCGCCGATGGCCCATCCGACCCATCCGCCGACGGTCATGCCGATCATGTCCACGAGGCGTTTCATGGGATCTCCTCTTGAGGCGAGGTGTCGATTTCGGGCGTCCTTGATGGAGAGTCGGCCGCTCCTCACCTCGAATCGAGGGCCTCCCGCGCTCGGGCCTCGATGCTCCACGGGACATCGCCGTCGCGGCGGTAGCGGGCGGCTCCGGGGTATGGGGCCGATGACGGCGGAGCGGAGGGAAGCGCCGGCGGAGGGCCGGCTGCGGGAGCTGGAGCCCCGGTGAGGGCCCGTCCCTGAGCGGTGAAGAACACGACGGCCGCCGTCCGGTCCATGCAGATCGACAGGCTCGATTCGTGAACGGCTCGATGATGGTGGGCGCAGAGCAGGACGAGGTTGGACAGGGTCGTGGGGCCTCCGTCCGCCCAGTGCACGATGTGATGGGCATCGACGAAGCGGCTCCCGCACCCGGGAAACCGGCAGCCCCGATCCCGAGCCAGCAGGGCGCGGCGGAGGGCCGGAGGGACCGTCCGGGTGCGGCGGCCTGCCGACGTTACCGCGGTAACGTGGGGCGGGGGCTCTTCGGCGCCCTCCGCCTTCGGCGCCACGTCCACCATCGCCACACCCGCATCGCAGGTCAGACGCCTCGCCGTCTCCTTGCACACGCGCACGCCATCGAGTTCGGACCGGCCCGACGCTCGATCCGCCCGCAGCGTATCGGCCTCGACGTGCAGCAACACCTGATACCGGTCCGCCCGGCTGCCCCGGGGATCGCTCCCGAACCCTCCGGCCAGCGCCCGCTCCGCCACGAGTCCCACGGCGTCGGCCCGGCGCTGGGCCGGGGTCGTCTCGGTGTGGTCGGCTTCCGCTCGAAACATGACGTCCGACGCCGCGTCCACCGCCCGCATCAGCAGGGCCCCCACCTCGGGATCGAGGCGGCCGTGCACCACGTAGCTCCCGTCGTCGTCGACGTGGATCGAGAAGCGGCGGTTTCGATGGCGCGCCTGTTCGGCGGTGAGCTCCCGCGCATCGTCCATGGCCTTCCACGCCCGAACGATCTGCTCGACCTTCGCGGCCGAGGCCGCCTGGGCCAACTCCAGGAGCGCGCTCTCGCTTTCGGGCGTGGCCACCCGCGTCAGGGCCCGGGCCTTGGCGTATGACAGCTCGCCAGCGTCCATGGCGGCCGAGATCTGAGGCAGATCGGCCAGGGCCCGGGCGGTGCGGACCCGCTCCCGGGCCGCGTTGAGGCCCACCGAGACCCGCCACGCCAGCCACTCGGCGCAGTTCGGGAAGCCGGCGTCCTCCCATCCCCGGGCATCATCGAACTCCACGATCAGCCGCATCATCTCGGCTTCGGCGGCCCGGATCGATCGGTCGATCTCGGCGATGCGGTCACCGAGTTCGAGGAGGGCGTCGGCGCGCCTCGCGGCCGGATCGGCCGGGATCGCGCCGTACTCCGGAGCGGATTCCCGGACGAGGGCGAGGGGGGGACGCGGTGTCGTGGGGTACCAGGGCGAGAAGGCGAGGTGGGAGGGAGCCATCACAGGACCTGCCGTTCGGAGTCATACGGACCGACGTGACCCCTGGAATCTAACGGCATGTTTCGGGCGTTGTTCGGGGCGTTTTGGGCCTTTTCGCGCACCTCGGATGCCCCGGCAGCAGAAACCCACCGGCCGCGGGCGATCAGCGGCCGGTGGGCGCGTTGCGGGGGTGTCGGAGCCTCAGCGACTCGTCGACGCTCCGACGAGCTCGAGCTTGAGGAGTTCGTACTCTCTCACCCGCTCTTCGTACAGATCGTGGAGAAGCCCCGCCCGGGTCATGAGGCGCCGGGTGAGTTCGGTGGCCTCGCCTCGGGCCCGTGCTTCCTGCGCCGCCTGGAAGCGAGCATCGATCTGATCGATCTCCGCCGACAGGTAGCCGATCTGCGCGTCGAGTCGCGCCAGGGCCCGCTCCGTGGCCTGGGAGAGAGACGCCGTGCCCGCCACGGAAACCGACTGATCCACGGAGATCAACCGATCCAGGGACATCGACCCATCCACGGTCCCGACGCCGGCCACCTGACCCACCACCACCGGCTCCGCCTCCACGGCCTCGCCCTCCACCACACTCTCGTTGAAGCTGAAGCACGCCCCCAGAAGGGCCGTGCCGGCCAGAAGCGCAGCCGCCGCCAGCCCCGTTCCCAAACCCGACGACGACGCGCGATTCTCGAAGTTCTTCATGGTCTCGATCCTCTCTCTCAGATGGGAAACGGGTGTCGCGAGTCCGGCCGCCAGTCCGTAGTGGGGCGGGACGCGAGCACCCAGGGTGAACAGAAGTCCGGCGTACTCCCCGGCGCGGGCCTCGCGGGTGGCCAGCACCTCGAGGTCACACGAGGCCTCCCGATGCCGCTCGACATCGCGGGTGAGAAGCCGCACCAGGGGATGGAAGGCGAAGAGGGCCCGCACCGAGCTCTCGGCCACGGCCCAGGCGAAGTCGTGGCGGGCCACGTGAATCAGTTCGTGGACCAAGGTCATGCGGAGTTCATCGGGCCGATCCACCAGCGCCGCGGGGATCACGATCACGGGCCGGCGCCACCCGAAGGTCATGGGCACCGAGCCGTCGCCCCCTTGCACCAGCGCCACGGGCCGACGCACACCCAGCCGTCGGCGGAGTCGCTCGAGCATTTCATGGGACGCCGGATCGGCCACCGGCCGCGCCGATGCACCGATGCGACCCAGGGCTCGCAGTCGCAGGGGGATCCCCACGAGATGGAACGCAGCCAGGAGGAGGGCCCCGGCGGCCGCCAGTCCCGAGAACACCACCGGAAGATCGACGCCAGGCGCCACACTCGCCCGGGGCGACCCGATCACGGGATGCTCCGCCACCGCGTCCCGTGCCGAGCCCTGGACAGGAGCCGGCGAGAGCACCGGCTCCACCCCCTGCCCCACCGGCGTCCCCCAGCCCACCAGCAGGGCCAGCGGCAAGGCGAACAACAGCGCCTGCCCCAATCGGTAGCGGACCAGCGGATGGACGCCCCGCTGTCGCCGCAGCACCACGACCCCCACGCCCGCCGCCACCGTCCACACCCCCATGGGGGCCCACACCGCTCCGGCGGCGAACCGCCCCAGGGCCATCAGCCCATCCATCATCGTCCCCTCCTCACGGGCCTGCGAGTTCGTCGACGAGGCGCTTGATCTCCTCCCGGTCGTCGTCCGAGAGGGACTCCCGGCGCACCAACGCCTGCACCAGCGCCGTGGGCGAGCCCCGGAACACCTTCTCCACGAGATCGTCCACCAACGACGCCCGCACCTCGTCAGCGGGCCGCGCCGCCGCGTAGACGTAGGTCTGCTCCGAGTCGTCCACGCCGAGATACCCCTTCTCGGCCAGCTTCTTCATGACCGTCATGACGGTCGTGTAGGCCACCTTGCGGTCCTCCAGGATCCGCTCGTGCACCTCGGCCACGGTGGCTCGCTCCAGATCCCACACGTGTTGCAGGACTTCCATCTCGGTCTCCCCCAGCGGGGAGAGAGACCGCCTGCGCTTGCGACTCGAACCCACGTTCGACCTCCCGGGCTGCGACATGCATCGTACGATTACGACCATACTATGATCGTAGTACGACGATACGCAAGGGTCGCGGCGAACGGGAGGGTGCCCCGTTCGTCGGAGAGGGCGACCGTTTGCGAAGATCGCCTCGGCGACGGACCTTGGCGCCCATGCCCTCCGACCCCCACGTCCTCGTCATCGGCGCCGGCCTCTCGGGCCTGGTGGCCGCCTGCGAGCTCCTGGACGCCGGACGACGGGTCACTATCGTCGATCAGGAGCCCCGCCAGAATCTGGGGGGGCAGGCCTTCTGGTCGTTCGGTGGTCTGTTCCTCGTGGACTCCCCCGAGCAGCGGCGCATGGGCATCCGCGACTCCCGGGATCTCGCCTGGCGGGACTGGCTCGGGACCGCCGGCTTCGACCGCGCCGACGACGCCTGGCCCCGGAAGTGGGCCGAAGCCTACGTCGACTGGGCGGCGGGCGGAAAACGCGCCTGGCTCCACGAACGGGGCATCCGCTTCTTTCCCGTCGTGGGCTGGGCCGAGCGGGGCGGCGGACTCGCCGAGGGTCACGGCAATTCGGTGCCCCGCTTCCACGTGACGTGGGGTACCGGGCCCGGGCTGGTGGAGCCGTTCGCGAACCGCGTCGAGCAGGCCGAGAGCGGCGGTCGCATTCGACTCCTGTGGCGCCACAAGGTGACCGACCTCCTCGTCGAGGGCGGGACCGTCGTGGGGGCGCGAGGCGACGTGCTGGCCCCGAGCGAAGCGCCCCGTGGCACGGGCACGTCGCGCGAGGTCGTGGGCGACTTCGAGATCCGCGCCGACGCCGTCATCGTGGCCGGCGGCGGCCTGGGTGCCAACGTCGACATGGTGCGCGCATGCTGGCCCGACCGCCTCGGTCCGCCCCCGACCCGCCTCATCTCGGGCGTGCCCGAGCACGTCGACGGCTCCATGCTCACCATCGCCGAACATGCGGGCGCCCGCTGGATCCACCGCGACCGCATGTGGCACTACACCGAGGGCATCCGAAACTGGGCGCCCATCTGGAAGGACCACGGCATCCGGATCCTCCCGGGGCCGTCGTCCCTCTGGCTCGACGCCACGGGGTGTCGGCTCCCTCCACCCTGCCTCCCGGGCTTCGACACCCTGTCCACCCTCGCCCACATCGGGCACAGCGGCCACGACTACACCTGGTTCGTCCTCACCCGCCGCATCATCGAGAAGGAATTCGCCCTCTCGGGATCGGAGCAGAACCCCGACCTCACGGGACGGAGCATCCGGGGAGTCCTCGGCCGGGTGCTCCCGGGGCCCCCGGGGCCCGTGCAGGCGTTCATGGATCGGGGCGAGGATTTCGTGGTGGCCCCCACGCTGGACGAGCTAGTCACGGGCATGGAGCGCGTCGGCGACCCGGGGGTGCTCGAGCCCGACCGCGTCCGCGCCGCCGTCGAGGCCCGAGACGGCGCCTTCGCCAACGCGTTCACGAAAGACGCCCAGGTTGCGGCCCTGCGCACCGCCCGGAACTACCGGGGCGACCGCTGGATCCGGGTGGCCCCGCCCCATCGGCTGCTGGACCCGAAGGCGGGGCCCCTGGTGGCCGTGCGCCTCAACCTGCTCACCCGGAAGACCCTGGGCGGCATCGAAACCGACCTCCACGCCCGTGCCCTGGACGAGAGCGGGGCGGTCATTCCCGGCCTCTACGCCGTGGGCGAAGCGGCGGGGTTCGGCGGCGGCGGCATGCACGGGTACCGCTCCCTCGAGGGCACGTTCCTGGGCGGCTGCCTGTTTTCGGGGCGGGCGGCGGGGCGACACGCGGCGGCTCTGTGAGAGCCGACGGAGTGAGCCCGACCCGGACAGCCGACAGGCGACCGGGGGGGACTCCCCACCGGAACTGCGGAGGATTCCCCATGGCGGTGCCGACACCACCCACCCCATCCTGACTCCGGGTACCCTCGGGCTCCGGTCTTCGAGGCCCCTCCCACGCTCCGCCTGCCACGGCCCCGTTCCGGGACCTCGACCTAGATACGAGACGGGAATGCTTCCCGCCTCCAGGGGCCACTGCGGAGGTGGATCATGGCCATGGCGAGCCCGCATCCCGTACCCGACGTGTCGGCTCCGACCCTTCCGGCGTTCCTGACGTCGGCCGCTCGACTTCCCTGCCGGATCTTCGTCTCGTGGAGTATCGCCGGGGGGCTCGTGTCCGGCGGATTCCTCGTTGCGGCCACGACCCTCGCGGGCGAGGAGGTGGGAAGCGCCGCGGCCCAGATCGCCGTGTTCCTCTGGGCCCTCGGTACCGGGGCCGGCCTCGTCCATGGGGCCCTCCTGGGCTACATGGCCCGGGACATCCGCCGACCGGCCCGCAACGTCCTCCGCGACATGGCCCGTACGCTGATGTGGGTCGCGCCGGGACTCCTCGTGTCGGCGATCCTCACGGTCTGGATCTCCCTCACGGGCCCGGTGCTCCGGGGGGTGCGCCCCGGCGTGTTCGAGGCCGTGGGCATTTTCGGTACGTGGGTGCTGGGGCTCGCGCTCCTGGGGTGGGCCACCCTGGAGGGAGTGCGGGGCCTCCGGGCCGTCTACGGGCGGTGGCCCGACCTGCGGTTCGCCTCCGGCCTGGCGAGCGTCGCGTTCGCCGTGCTCGTCACCCTCTTCGTGGTGGATCCCCCGGAGATCTGGTTCACCGACCTCCGGGTGACCGGGCCCGGAGCCGTGGTCCTGGCCTTCGGGGCGGCCGTCTGGATCGCCCTTCCCGTGGCCGTAGCCGTTCTGGGTCTGATCCGGCGGTGGCGCCACGCCTGAAGCGTCAGCGCCGCCGCGTCATCTCCAGTTCTTGGAACCACAGGTCGTCGTTGGGCACGTCGAGTCGCATCTCGGCCACCGACCCCGACGGATCCAGGACGAACTGGGCCGTGCCCTGACCGAACCAGGCCAGTGTGGTGCGCCAGCGGATCACGAAGGTGTCGTAGTGCAGGTGCTCCAGGTCGGCCACGAGATCGGGATTGGGTAGGAGGCGAAGGACGAGTCCCCCGTTCTCCAGGTCCACCTCGGCGTCGCCGTACAGGGGACCCCCGTACGTTCCCACGTAGCCGTCCAGCCCCAGCGAGGGTGACGTGCCGGCGATGCGGCCGCGCTCCGCGGCGGTCTGGCGGGCCTCGAACGCCTGGCGTGAGGCGACCCACTGGGGGAGCGCCTCGGCCGACCAGTCCCGGGCCTCGCCGCCGAGATAGGCGTCGAGCACCCGGTAGATCAGGGCCGGGGCCAGTCCCGTCATGCCGTTGGTGAGGATCACGATCCCCAGCCCCTCGTCGGGCACCAGGGCCACCTGGGAGTACATGCCGTCGTACCCCCCGCCGTGGCTCACCACCTTCCGGCCCCGGTAGTCCTGGAGACTCCACCCCAGACCGTACCCCCGGAAGCTCGTGGAGGGATACCGGGCCTGGTACTGGGGCGTCACGGCCCGGGGATTCACCACGCTCCACATCTCTCGCTGCCGGGCCTCGCTGAAGAGCCGGACGCCGTTCCACTGGCCTCCGGCGAGCTGGGTGCGGAGCCAGCGGGACATGTCGTGGACGCTGGAGATGATGCCCCCGGCGGCCCCCATGGCGTCCCAGTTGTACCACTCGATGGGGATGGACTCGCCGGCCACGTACTTGTGGGGGGTCGCCACGTTGTCCAGGCCCGGGAGGTCACGGGTGGAGGTCACGGAGCGGTCCATGCCCAGGGGCCCGAAGAAGTCGGCCTCCATGACGTCGTGCCAGTCCTCACCCGACACCGCCCGCAGCACCTCGCCCGCGGCGATGAACATGAGGTTGGAGTAGCCGTAGCCGTCCCGGAACGAGAAGGCCGGGGGGAGAAGAGCGGCCCGGCGCACCACCTCCTCGGCCGAATACGGAGTCCCATACCAGAGCAGATCGCCCGAGTACGTGCCGAGCCCGCTGCGATGGGAGAGGAGGTCGCGGATGCGCATCTCCTGGGTCACGTAGTCGTCGTACAGCCGGAACCACGGCAGGTGATCGAGCACCCGGTCGTCCCAGTGCAGCCGACCCTCGTCCACGAGGCGGGCCAGGGCCGCCGCCGTGAAGGCCTTCGAATTCGAGGCGATGGCGTAGAGGGTGTGCTCGTCCACGGGCGCATCGCCCCGGACGTCGGCCACGCCGTACCCCTTCTCCAGCACCACCTCGCCGTCGTGGACGATGGCCACCGAGAACCCCGGGATCGGCCACGCGGCCAGGGCGTCGGCGAAGTAGGCGTCCAGCGCCGCCACGTCGACGGCGGCACGGGCGGGCGCGGCGACCTGGGCCGACATCGATACCGGCGCCGCCGCCACGAGGGCGACGAGAAGCACGCGAGACCACCGTCGAGCCATCATGGGACACCTCCGTTCATGCGCGTGAGATCGGCCTCCGCCGCCAGCCGTCCGAAGCCCGGCCAGTGGGGGTCGGCGGCGATGCGGCGGAGCAGGAGCAGGGCCCGGTCCCGGTCGCCGTCGAACCACTCGTCCAGTGCCACCCCGTAGGCCCGGGTCTCGAAGCGGCCTTCGGGGGGAAACGGGAGCACAAGGGGCGCCGGGTCGGCCCGACCGGTGTGGGCCAGGAGGGCGAGGTGGTAGGCGCCGTTGGCGGACACCCCCATCTCCATGGGGATGGCCTCGGCCACGGCCCGGGCCTCGTCGTGGCGGCCCGCTTGCCGCAGCGCCCGGTACCGCCACTCCTCCACGGCCACCCGGGCGTCGTCGCTGGTGGCGATGCTCATGCAGGTGCGCTGATCGCCGAGGTCCCCGGCGGCGTCCCGGGCCCGGGCGTCGGCATCGCCGGCCAGGGCCACGCAGCGGCCGTACTCGGCGGCGCTGTCGTCGAACCGCCCCACCAGGTAGTAGGCGAGCCCCAGGTGGTAGGCCACGTCGAAGTTGAAGGGCGCCAACTCCCGGGCCCGCTCCAGGTCGGCCACCCCCTCGTCGAAGCGGCGGGTGCTGAGCATCCGGTGCCCCCGGAAGCGCCACGGCCGCCAGTCGTCGGGGGCGAGGTCGACGGCCCGGGTATAGAGCGCGATGGCCTCGTCGTAGCGAAACGCGTTGCGGAGTTCCCGGGCCAGGGCCAGGACCGCCTCCACGTCGTCGGGGGCCGCGGCGAGGTCGGCCTCCAGGACCTCCAGCACCTTCGGGTCCGGGTGGGGGCGGGGATGGAGGGGTTCGCCGAAGAGCGAGGTGGCTGCCGCCGGCTGCCGGACACGGGCCCGGAGGAACACCTGCACGCCGTCGGGTCCTCCATCCCAGAAGGTCAGCCGGGTGCGGCCGTCGTCCAGGGCGTCCACCACGGCGGGCTGGTCGCTTGCCGTGACGAACCACCCCTGGGGGAGCACCACCTGGTTGCGGGCGCGGCCGAAGTTGCGGTCCCATACGAGCTCGTCGCCCAGGTCCCGATAGCGGGCCGAATCCACGTACGTCTCGTGGATCCGCAGCCGCACCGTGGCCGGGGGCACCGGGGCCTCGAAGGGGATCACCACCACCTCGGCGCCGTCTTCGGCCCGTATCGTGGTCTCCACCGGAAGCTCCTGGCCGGTGTCGAGCACGTAGGCCCGGGGATCGAAGGCCCGGCTCCCGGCCCGGACGACGTTGAGGTAGCGGTCCACCCCGGCCCGTTCCTCGGTGTAGTCGTGGTAGAGGCGGAAGGCGTGGCTCGCGGGATGCTCCAGGAAGTACACGATCTCCCGGGTCTGGGCGGCGCGCTCCGGGAAGGTCCGGTCGGTGCGGGCGAAGGTGCCGTCGTACCCGCCTCGGCTCCCCGAGCCCGGCCCCGCCGAGGGGGCGCCTCGTGGCTCGGCCAGGGCCCGCGCCGCATCGGTGGGCAGGGGGCGGCCTCGTACCCGGTAGCGCAGCGTCTCTCCCGAGGGGTTCAGGAAGCTCACCCGGATGCGTCCGTCGGCCTCGGTGTCGATCTGGGACGGCAGGTTGACCGACACCAGCTCGAAGCCCGGGGGCAGCACCACGGCATTCCGGGCGATGCCCAGGGTGCGGTCGAACACCACGTCGCCGCCGTCTTCGAAATAGCTGGCGTCGTCGACGTAGGTCTTGTCGATGCGGATCCGGGTTTCGGCCCCCGGCGCCACGGGGCCCGGCAGGTTGACCTGGATGTAGTGGGACTCCGCACCCGCCCCCGGCACGCCCCGCTCACGGGCCACCGTGCCGTCCACGAGTTCCCAGGCGAGGGGGCGGCCCGAGGCCAGGTCGGTGACCCCGTGGACCTCCTCCTCGGCCCCGGCCCGGATGCCGTTGAAGTACCACCCCTGCCCCGCCCCGGCCGCCGTGACGTCGTAGACGATGCGGAACGCCCCCGAACCCGGTGCCTGCAATTCGTAGCGCGTGTAGGGGTCGGCCGTGCGCTGAACCTGGCCCGAGGCGGGCACGACAGCGACGGCGACGAGGGCCGCGGCCAGGGGGACCGCGCGGAGGAGGGCGGGTGCGGCGTCGACGATCACGGGCGATCTCCGGCTCGGGGAACGGCGAAAGGATACGGCCGGGAGAGCCCCTTCGCACCATGGCGCGGCGCCCTTCGCCCGGGGCGCGTACGACACCACCGGGGCTCCATGCCGTGGGGGGGTTGCCCCCGCGCGCCCGCGCTGATTGCTTTTTGCCTGAAATATCGTCGGGCCGGGTACCGAGGCAGCCTCGGAAACCCGGAGAGCGCCCCCACCATTTCCGAGACCTCATGGGCCTCCACAAGGTGAAGAAGGGCCTCGAACTCCCCATTGCCGGGAGTCCGAGGCAGGTCGTCGCCGACGCGCCGCCGGTACGGCACGTCGCCATCATGGCCGACGACTTCCCCGGATCGAAGGCCGGATTCGAAGTTGTCGTCGGCGACACGGTCCGGCGGGGCCAGCTCGTGTTCAAGGACCGGCGCCGGGGCGAGGTCCGCCACACGGCCCCGGGAGCCGGCACCGTGACCGCCATCCACCGGGGTCCGCGAAGGGCCCTGCTCTCGGTGGTCATCGAGCTCAACGAGCGGGAGCGGGAGGGGCGTCCGGCCGACGACGACTTCCAGCCCTTCGAGAGCTACACGGGCGCCGATCCCGACTCCCTGGACGCCGACGCGGTGCGGGCCCTTCTCCAGGAGTCGGGATTGTGGACCGCGCTCCGGGCGCGACCCTTCGGCAAGGTGCCCCGCCCCGACGATCCGGCGCCCCACAGCATCTTCGTCAACGCCATGGATTCGAATCCGCTCACCGCGGATCCGGACGTGGTGCTCCAGGGCCAGGAAGACGACTTCCGCCGGGGCCTGCGACTTCTGGCCAAGCTCTCGGCGGGCGAGCTGTTCCTCTGCGTGGCCCCCGGATCGAACGTGGCCCGGGGCGCCGAGGGCGTGGCCCGGGTGGAGGAGTTCACCGGGCCCCACCCCGCCGGCACCACCGGTCTCCACGTGCACCGCCTGGCTCCCGTGAGCCGGAGCCGCACGGTGTGGACCGTGGGATACCAGGACGTGGCGTGCATCGGCCGCCTCTTCACCACCGGCCGCCTCGACCTGAACCGGGTGGTGGCCCTGGGCGGCCCGCCCCTCTCCGACCCCCGCCTGGTCCGGACCCGCGCCGGCGCGTCGACCCACGATCTCCTGGCCTCCGAGGAGTCCCAGTTGGGAGAGGTGCGCTACATCTCGGGTTCGGTGTTCTCGGGCAAGCGCGCCATGGGCGAGGAGTACGGCTATCTGGGACGCTTCGACAACCAGATCAGCGTCCTCACCGAAGAGCGGGAGCGGGAGTTCATCGGCTGGCTGTCGCCGGGATTCCGGAAGTTCTCCACGCTGCCGATCTTCGTGTCGAAGCTGACCCGGCCGAAGGAGATGGCCCTGGGCACCGGCACCAACGGGTCGGAGCGGGCCATCATCCCCATCGGCAACTACGAATCGGTCATGCCCTTCGACCTGGTGGTGACCTACTTGCTGCGCTCCCTCGCGGTGGCCGACGTGGAGACCGCCGAGCACCTCGGCTGTCTCGAACTCACCGAGGAGGATCTGGCGCTCTGCACCTTCGTGGACGCCGGCAAGAACGAGTTCGGCCCGCTGCTCCGGAAGAATCTGGAGATCATCGAGAGGGAAGGCTGATGAAGCTCATCCGGAAGCAGTTCGACCGAGCCGAGCACCTCTTCCAGAAGGGCGGACGCCTCGAGGCGTTCTACCCGCTGTACGAGATGCTCGACACCATGGCCTTCACCCCGGGCCACGTGACCCGGAGCGGGTCCCACGTCCGCGACGGGCTCGACCTGAAGCGGATGATGTTCACGGTGGTGGTGGCCCTCCAGCCCGTGGTCATCTGGGCCATGTACAACGCCGGCTACCAGGCGGCCTCGGCCATCGGCCAGGGCGCCGCGCCGCTGGACACCTGGCAGACCTGGATCTACACCGACCTCCTGGGCCTCGCCTTCGACCCCTCCAACGTCCTCACCTGCTTCATCTACGGCGCGCTGTTCTTCGTGCCCATCGCCGTGGTGGTGAACGCCGCGGGTGGACTCGTGGAGGTGGCCTTCGCCATGGCCCGGAAGCACGAGGTCAACGAGGGCTTCCTGGTCACCGGAGCCCTGATCCCCCTCATCGTGCCCCCGGCCATTCCCCTCTGGATGGTGGCCCTGGGGACCATGTTCGGGGTGGTGTTCGCCAAGGAGGTGTTCGGGGGCACGGGGATGAACTTCCTGAACCCCGCCCTCACCGCCCGGGCCTTCCTCTTCTTCGCCTACCCCGCGGCCATGTCGGGCGACGCCCCCTGGATCGCGGCGGACTTTCGGGGCGTGGACAGTTTCTCGGGCGCCACGATCCTGGCCCAGGCCGCCGCGGGCCCGGTGGACTACTCCAACACCGACGCCTGGTGGAACGCCTTCATCGGGCTCGAGCCCGGATCGCTGGGCGAGACCTCGGCCCTGCTCTGCCTCTTCGGGGCGGCGCTGCTGATCTACACCCGCATCGGCTCCTGGCGGACCATGGCGGGGGTCACCATCGGAACGGCGGTGATCGTGCTCCTGTTCAACGCCATCGGCTCCGACACCAACCCCATGTTCGCCATGCCCTTCCATTGGCACATCGTGGCCGGGGGCTGGATGTTCGGAATGGTGTTCATGGCCACCGACCCCGTGTCCAGCGCCTACACCGACGTGGGCCGCTGGTGGTACGGCATCGGGATCGGGGTGATGGTGGCCCTGGTGCGGGTGGTGAACCCCGCGTACCCCGAGGGCATGATGCTGGCGATCCTGTTCATGAACATGTTCGCTCCCCTCATCGATCACTTCGTCATTCGGCAGAACGTGAAGCGGAGGAAGGTGCGCTATGCAGACTGAGGCACTGAAGACCGTCGGCTTCGCCGCCGCGGTCTGCGTGGTCTGTTCGATCTTCGTGGCCGGCTCGGCGGTGTCGCTGAGGGACCGTCAGGAGGAGAACCGGGTTCTGGACCTGCGCTCCAAGGTCCTGCTGGTGTCGGATCTGGCCGACCCCGGCGAGGCTCTGGCCCGGGAGGCCATCAACCAGCGGTTCGAGGAGAACCTCACCGCCATGGTCATCGACCTGGAGACGGGAGAGTCCACGGACATCGACCCCCTGACCTTCGATCAGCGCGCGGCCACCCAGGACCCGGACCAGAGCGAGGTGGCTCCGGCCAACTCCGCCAAGGTCTCCCGGGTGCCCGACAACGCCCTGATCTACCAGAAGGTCACCGACGGCGAAGTGGAGCGGCTGATCCTGCCCATCCAGGGCTACGGACTGTGGTCGACCCTGTACGGCTTCATCGCCCTCAGCGGTGACCTGGAGACGATCCAGGGCATCACCTTCTACGAGCACGGCGAGACCGCCGGCCTCGGGGGCGAGGTGGACAACCCCCGCTGGCAGGCCCTCTGGCCCGGCCGGAGAGCGTTCGACGAGGGGTGGAACCCCGAGATCGAGGTGATCAAGGGCGCCGCGGGACCGGTGGCCTCCGACCCCTACCGGGTGGACGGGCTGGCCGGCGCCACCCTCACCTCCCGGGGCGTCACCAACCTTCTGCACTTCTGGCTCGGCGAGAACGGATTCGGGCCGTACCTGGAGCGCTACCGCGCCGAAAGGGGGATCTCGTGAACAAGAGGGAGCGTGAGGTCCTCTTCGACCCGCTGCTGAACAACAACCCCATCGCCCTCCAGGTGCTGGGCATCTGTTCGGCGCTGGCCGTCACCACCAAGCTCAGTGTTTCGGTGGTCATGAGCCTGGCGGTGATCTTCGTGCTGGTGGGCTCGAACGTGGCGGTGAGCGCGATCCGCAAGGGGCTGCCCCCGAGCATCCGCATCATCGTGGAGCTCACCATCATCGCGTCGCTGGTGATCATCGCCGACCAGATCCTCAAGGCCTTCGTCTACGACATCTGGAAGCAGCTCACGGTGTTCGTGGGACTGATCATCACCAACTGCATCATCATGGGCCGCGCCGAGGCCTTCGCCATCCAGAACCCGGTGAAGCTCTCGTTCCTGGACGCCGTGGGGAACGCCGCCGGATACAGCATGATCCTGCTGGTGGTGGCCTTCTTCCGGGAGCTGCTGGGCACGGGCCGGTTGTTCGGGTTCACCGTCCTGACCCCGGTGACGGAAGGGGGCTGGTATCAGCCCAACGGTCTGATGGTCCTCTCGCCCGCGGCGTTCCTCCTCATCGGATGCTTCATCTGGGTGCTCCGGTGGCGGAAGCCGGACCAGGTGGAGGAGGAGTTCCACGCGGGCCACCTGCTGGAGCCCCACGAGACGGCCCTTCTGAGGTAGAGCGCCATGCTACAGCATTATCTGAGTCTTCTCACCACGGCGATCTTCGTCGAGAATCTGGCCCTCGCCTTCTTTCTCGGCATGTGCTCCTTCCTGGCCGTGTCCAGGAAGGTCGACACCGCCATCGGTCTGGGCTTCGCCGTGATCTTCGTCCTGGGGATCACGACGCCGCTGAACCAGCTCATCAACGCGAACCTGCTCAAGCCGGGCTCCCTGGCGTGGCTGGGCATCGAGCCGGTACCCGATCTGTCGTTCCTCACCTACCTGTTCCTGATCGGGACCATCGCCGCCGTGGTGCAGGTGGTGGAGATGGCCGTGGATCGCTACGCCCCGGGTCTGTACAGCGCCCTGGGCGTGTTCCTTCCCCTCATCGCCGTGAACTGTGCGATCCTCGGGGGATCGCTCTTCATGGTGAACCGGGACTACACCCTGGGTGAGGCCTCCGTCTACGGCGTGGGCGCCGGCATCGGCTGGATGCTGGCCATCGTCGGGCTGGCCGCGGTGCGGGAGCGGATCCGGTACTCGAACGTGCCCGAACCCCTCCGGGGCCTCGGGATCACCTTCATCGTCGTGGGCCTCATGTCCCTCGGCTTCATGGCCTTCTCGGGCATCCAGCTATGACGACGATTCTCCTGGGAGTGGCGTTCTTCACCCTCGTGATCCTGGCCCTGGTGGGCCTGCTTCTGGGCGCACGCAGCAAGCTGGTGGCCAGCGGCGACGTGCAGATCACCATCAACGGCGGGGGCGAGCACGACCTGACCACGGCGGCGGGGAGCACGCTCCTGAACACGCTGGCGGCGGAGAAGATCTTCATTCCGTCGGCGTGCGGCGGCGGGGGTACGTGCGGCGTCTGCAAGGTCAAGGTGATGTCCGGCGGAGGGGCCCTCCTGCCCACCGAGGAGAGCCACATCAACCGGGGTGAGGCCCGGGAGGGGTGGCGGCTGTCCTGCCAGGTGAAGGTGAAGGAGGACTGCGCCATCGAGGTGGAGGAGGAGCTCTTCGACGTGCGCCGCTGGCGGTGCAAGGTCCGCTCGAACAACAACGTGGCCACCTTCATCAAGGAGCTCATCCTCGAGCTCCCCGAGGGGGAGGGCGTGCCCTTCCGCGCCGGGGGCTACATCCAGATCGAAGCGCCCCCCCACGTGCTCAACTACGCCGACTTCAAGATCGACGACGAGTACCGGGAGGACTGGGACAAGTTCAACATGTGGCAGTTCAAGTCCATCGTGGAGGAGGACGTCACCCGGGCCTACTCCATGGCCAACTATCCGGAAGAAAAGGGCATCATCATGCTCAACGTCCGGATCGCCTCGCCGCCGCCCCGGCAGCCCGACCTGCCCCCGGGGCAGATGTCGTCGTTCATCTTCGGATTGGAACCCGGCGACGAGGTCGACATCACCGGGCCTTTCGGCGAGTTCTTCGCCCGCGACACCGACAAGGAGATGGTGTTCGTCGGGGGCGGCGCCGGCATGGCGCCCATGCGATCGCACATCCTGGACCAGTTCCGCCGGATCAAGACCGACCGCAAGGTGACCTTCTGGTACGGGGCCCGGAGCATTCGGGAGGCGTTCTACCAGGAGGACTTCGACGCCATCGCCGAGGAGTTCCCGAACTTCACCTGGAAGCTGGCCCTCTCCGACCCCCTCCCCGAGGACAACTGGACGGGTTCGACGGGCTTCATCCACCAGGTGCTCCACGACGAGTACCTGAAGGATCATCCGGCGCCGGAGGACTGCGAGTACTACCTCTGCGGCCCGCCCATGATGAACGAGGCGACCACGAACATGCTCATCGACCTGGGCGTGGAAGAGAAGGACATCATGCTGGACGACTTCGGCTGATCCCGTGCTCCCCCCCCGCCGTCTGAGCGGGAGGGCGAAGGTCCTCCTGCCCCTGGGGCTGGTCGCGCTGCTGGCCCTGTCGATCCACCGGTTCTTCATCGCCGAGCCGCCGCCCTCGGCGGTGGAGATCCGGGGTCCCACCATGGGGACCACCTTCACCGTGCGTCTCGACGTCCCCGCCCTGGAGGGCGACGAGCGCGCCCGGGCCACCGAGGCCGTCACGGCCGTACTGGACCGGGTGAACGGGCTCATGTCCACCTACGACTCCACCTCGGAGCTGTCCCGCTTCAACCGGGCGGGAACCACCGAGCCCTTCCCGCTGTCGCCGGCCACACTGGACGTCCTGGAGGTGGCCGTGGCCGTGGGCCGGGCCAGTGGCGGCGCCCTGGACGTCACGGTGGCGCCGCTGGTGGAGGCCTGGGGCTTCGGGGCCGCCGACGCACCGCCCGCCGCCCCCGATGCGGCGGTCATGGCCGAACTGCTGGAGCGGGTGGGGTTCGAGGGACTCCTCATCGACCGGGCCGCCGGGACCGTGGCCCGGGCCCACGCCGCCACCACCGTCGACCTCTCGTCGGTGGCCAAGGGATACGCCGCCGACCGGGTGGCCGACACCCTGGCGGCCCTGGGCTACCGCCGGGTGTTGGTGGAGGTGGGAGGCGAACTGAAGGCCGGCGCGCCCAAGTCCGACGGCACCCTCTGGCGGGTCGCGGTGGAGCGGCCCGATCCCGCCGGGCGGGCCATCCATCGCGTGGTCGAGGTGGCCGACGAAGGGGTGGCCACCTCGGGCGACTACCGGAACGTCCTGGAGTTGGACGGGGTTCTCCATACACACCTTCTCGACCCCCGCACGGGCCGTCCGGCGCGCCACCGGGGAGCCTCGGTGAGCGTCGTCCACCCGTCGGCCACCGTGGCCGATGCGTGGGCGACCGCCCTGGCGGTTCTGGGCGTCGAGGAGGGGCTGACCGTGGCCGACCGGGAAGGTCTGGCGGCCTTGTTCATCACACGAGAGGGCGAGGGCTTCGTCTCCCGCCCGTCCGAGGCGTTTCGCGCGCGCTTCGGCGAGTCGGAAACGGAGGGTCGACCATGATCGCCACCATCGCCATCACCATCCTCGCCATCGCCTGGATCATGATCGGGCTGTCGGTCAGCATTCTCGGGGGCCGCCCCGGACTGAAGGGGTCGTGCGGGGGGATCGCCGGAAGCGCCTGCGCCTGCGGCAAGGCGCCCGGAGAGCAGTGCGGCCTCGACGACGCCGCCTGACCGCCACCTCACACCGAACCACGGGACCGCGAACCATGACCCAGACGCCTCTGTCCACCGCCGCCGACGTCATGACGTCCCGGGTGGTCACCGCCACCCCCACGAGCCGGGTCTTCGACGTCATGGAGCTCCTCCTCTCCCACTCCCTCCCCGCCCTGCCGGTGGTGGACGACGAGGGGCGGGTGCTGGGCCTGGTCACCCAGCAGGACTGCCTCGAGGTGCTGGCCGCGGCCACCTACGACGACCAGGGCCGGGAGGAACTGCTCGAGGTGGGCCGCTGCATGTCCGACGCCACGTCGGTCACCTCGGGCACGGAGGTCTACCGCATCGTGGATCTCTTCCGCGACCGGGCCCTGACCACGGTGGTGGTGTGCGACGACGACGCGCTGGTGGGCGTGGTGTCCCGTCGGGACCTGCTCCAGGGCCTCAAGGCCATGGAGTCGGAGGTGCTGGCGCACCTGCACCAGGAGCGGCGCGACACCTTGACCCCCAGCAGCTTCTTCGGGGCCACCCGCCACGACGCATCCGAGGTGGCCTCGAAGCTCAAGCCCTGATCCCCGAGGGTCCCCCTACGAGATGATGGGGATTCCCCGGAGTCGGAGCTGCTCGTTGAGGGCCGGAAGGTCCACCTGGAGCAGTCGCTCCATCTGAGCCTGGGCCTCCACGAACCGGGCCTTCAGGACGTCGTACACCTCGCTCTGCTGGGTCGTGGGGGCGAAGTCCGCCGAGAAGCGGCTCACGTCGCTGCCCAGGGCCGACATGCGGCCGTAGAGCTTCATGGGCGCCCGGAAGGCGTCCTCCCGGGCCCCGGAAAGGCCGAGGTCGAAGAGGCTCGACTCCACCTCCAGAAGCTTGTCCCGGAACTGGGCGGCGGCCTCGGCCACCGCCTCGGCGTCGGCCTCCACCCGACCGAGGTCCTGGAGGTCCTCCACCTGCTCCCGGATCCACTCCAGACGGTCGATCATCCGGCCCATCTGCTCCAGGTCGTCCCGGAGGGAGAGGGAGAGGGCCACCTGGGCCCGGATGTCGTCCAGGGTGCCCGTGGAGGTGGGATCCTTGAGGACCTCCACCGGCGTCTCGATGGTCCGGCCGGCCACGGCGATGCGCGCCGTGTAGGTGCCGGGCACGGCCAGGGGGCCCACCTGCCCTCCCGTGAGGTCCAGATCCCAGGTGCGGAGGCGGCGGGTGCCGTCGTCCTCCATGGCGATCCAGGGCATGTCGGGCGGCGGCGTGCGCAGCCGCGGCGCCCGGGGGGACTCGTGGCGCAGATCCCACTGGATCCGGTTCAGGCCCGGCGCGGCGCGCCCGTTGAGCGTGCGGATCACCGTGCCCTGGGGATCCACGATCTCGGTGCGGAGGGCTCCGCCGGCATCGGGCCCCACCCAGAGATCGATGCTGGCGCCGTAGCGGGGATTGCGGCCCGAGACGTGGCTGGGGGTGCTCTTCCGCCCCTGGACCGTCTGGAAGCGCCAGGCGGGCCGGGGCGGCACCACGGCCACGGGGGCATCGGCCAAATCCGTGCCCAGGGCCCGGAGCCCCGACAGGTCGTCCAGGATCCAGAAGCCCCGACCGTAGGTTCCCACGGCCAGGTCGCCGAAGCGATGCTGGACCGTGAGCCAGTACACCGGCGCCGCCGGCAGGCCGTTGCGGAGCCGCATCCAGTGGGCGCCGTCGTCGACGCTGAACCAGACGCCGTTGTCGGTGCCGGCGTAGAGCATGCCCCGCCGGGCCGGGTCTTCCCGCACCACGTGGACGAACGACGACGGCGAGCGCTCGATCCCGGCGTCGATGCGGCTCCACGTGGCCCCGTAATCCCGGGTGACGTAGACGTAGGGGTCGAAGTCCGCCATCTGGTGCAGGTCCACGGCGGCGTACGCCGTGGCCGCGTCGAAGGCCGAGGGCTCGATGTTGGAGAACTGGCCGTACTCGGGGAGCCCCGGGAGGTGGGCCGAGACGTTGGTCCAGGTGGCCCCTCCGTCGCGGCTCACCTGGATCTGACCGTCGTTGCTCCCGGCCCACAGCACCCCCTCTTCCACCGGGGACTCGGCCAGGGCGTAGAGCACCGAACCGTCGAAGGTCATGAGGTTGTCGGTGGTCATCCCTCCCGAGTCCTGCTGCTTCGACTTGTCGTTCAGCGTCAGGTCGGGTGAGATCACCTCCCACGTCGCGCCGGCGTCCCGGGTGCGGTGCACGTGCTGGCTGCCCACGTAGACGGTGGTGTGATCGTGGGGCGAGATGAGCACCGGGAAGGTCCAGTGCCACCGGAAACGCAGGTCGGCGGGGCGCCACCCGTAGGCCGCCTCGGGCCAGACCCGAACGTTGCGGGCGTGTCCCGTGGCCGGGTCGAACACTTCGAGCCCCCCGTCGTAGCAGCCCGACCACACCTCGTTGTTACCCACGGTATCGGGAATGGCGAAGCCCGACTCGCACCCGCCCACGCCGGTCCACTCGCCCACCGAGATCCCCCCGGCCCGGGTGTTGGAGGGCCCCTTGTACGACCAGCCGTCCTGGCGGTTGCCGTACAGATTGTAGGGAATCTCGTCGTCGACGAAGACGTGGTACATCTGGGCGATGGGCAGCACCACCCGCTCGAAGGTGCGGCCCCGGTTCAGGGTGATGGTGGCGCCGCCGTCGTCGGCCACCATGAACCGATCGGCGTTGGTGGGATCGATCCAGATGTCGTGGGTGTCGCCCCCGCCCCGGGGCGGATCGGGAACCAGACTCCGCCCCCCGTCCTGGCTCATGCCGAAGCGCACCGAGGCGAAGTAGAGCCGGTCGGGGTCGGAGGGATCGACCCGGAAGCGGGTGTAGTACGACGCCCGTTCCGCCATGTCGTGGTCCCGGTTCATGAGGCGCCAGGAACGGCCCCCGTCGTCGGACCGGTAGAGGGTGGGGTGGTCGAGTTCCAGGAGGGCGTAGACCCGGTCCGGATTCGACCGCGCCACGTCGACGCTCACCTTCCCCACCCTTTCGTCGGCGCCTGGAAGCCCCCGGCCGGCGATCTTGCTCCAGGAGTCGCCGCCGTCCCGGCTGACGTACACCCCGCCCCCGGTCCCGCCGGACTGGAGTCCCCAGGGATCGACCCTCAGAGACCACATCCCGGCGAAGAGGACGTCGGGCCGCTGGGGATCGATGGCCAGGTCGGCGCACCCCGTGCCGGGATCGACGAAGAGCACGTGCTCCCACGTCTCGCCGCCGTCGTCGGTGCGGAAGACCCCCCGTTCGTCCTGGTCGCCGTAGGCGTGGCCCAGAGCGCAGGCGTAGACCACGTCGGCGTCCCGGGGGTGCACGACGATGCGGCCGATGCGGGCCGTGGCTTCGAGCCCCCGGTGCTCCCACGTCTCGCCCCCGTCCAGGGAGCGATAGATGCCGTCGCCCATGGCCAGGGCCGGCCGGATGATGAACGTCTCCCCGGTGCCCGCCCACACCTCGTTGGGGGCCGTGGGAGCGATGGCCAGGGACCCGATGGACTGGACCTCCTGGTCGTCGAAGGTGGGACGCCAACTGGCGCCGCCGTCTTCGGTCTTCCAGACGCCTCCCGAGGCCGCGCCCACGAAGGCCACCAGGGGATCGCCGGGCACTCCCACCGCGGCGATGGCCCGGTTGCCCTCGGGCCCCACGTGGCGGAACTGGACGTGGTCGTAGGCGGAGGGGTCGAACTGCTGGGCGGCCGCCGGCGCTCCGACTCCGGCGACCAGGGCGACGAGGGCGGAGGCGAAGCGCATGGGTGAGCCGGGGTTGGGGATCAGGCGTCCTTGGCCCCCACGGGACGGGCCCGCAGGGTGGCCTTCACCAGGTCGCGGTTGAGGCGGGCGATGTAGTCGACGCTGATGCCCTTGGGGCAGGCATTCTCGCAGGCGCCGTGGTTCGTGCAGTTGCCGAACCCCTCTTCGTCGTGGGTCTCCACCATGCCCAGGACCCGGTCCCAGCGCTCGGTCTGGCCCTGGGGGAGGAGGCCCAGGTGGGCCACCTTGGCGCTGGTGAAGAGCATGGCCGAGGCATTGGGGCAGGCCGCCACGCACGCGCCGCACCCGATGCAGGTGGCGGCGTCGAAGGCCTCGTCGGCGAACACCTTGGGCACGGGCACGGCGTTGCCGTCGGGGGCGCTCCCGGTGCGCACCGAGATGTAGCCCCCGGACTGGATGATCCGGTCGAAGGCGCTGCGATCCACCACCAGGTCCTTGATGACCGGAAACGCCTCGGCACGCCACGGTTCGATCCAGACCTCCTGACCGTCCCGGAACTGGCGCATGTGGAGCTGACACGCCGTGGTGAGGTCCTGGGGCCCGTGGGGGCGCCCGTTGATCACCATGCCGCACGATCCGCAGATGCCCTCGCGGCAATCGTGCTCGAAGGCGATGGGTTCACCGCCGTTTTCGGTGATGCGCTCGTTGATGACGTCGAGCAGCTCGAGAAACGACATGTGCTCGGAGACGTCCGGGGCGTCGAAGGTCTCGAACCGGCCCGCGTCCCGCGGGGTGGCCTGGCGCCACACGTGAAGGGTCAGCCTCATCTTACTTGTAGCTCCTCTGCGAGAGCTGGACGTTCTCGAACTCGAGGGGTTCGGTGTGGCGTTCGGGCTTCTCGCCCACACCCTTGAATTCCCAGACGGCGGCGTGGGCGAAGTGTTCGTCGTCGCGCTTGGCCTCGCCTTCGTCGGTGGTGTGCTCCACCCGGTAGTGGGCGCCGGCCGACTCGTCCCGGGTCAGAGCGTCCCAGCACATGACCTCGGCGAACTCCATGAAGTCGGCCACCCGGCCCGCCTTCTCCAGCGACTGGTTCAGGGTGTCGCCGGAGCCGGGCACGTTGACCTCCTTCCAGTACTGCTCCCTCAACTCCGGAATCTTCTGCAGGGCGTCCTTCAGCCCTTCCTCGGACCGGGCCATGCCGCAGGCGTTCCACATGATGCGCCCGAGCTCGATGTGGAACGAATCCACGGTGCGGGACCCGTTGCCCGCCAGCAGGCGCTCCATCCGGCCCTTCACGTCGCGCTCCACGTCGGCGAAGGCGGCGTGCCCCGTGTCGAGCCCCCCGGGCTTCACCCGAGCCAGGTAGTTCCCGATGGTCATGGGGATCACGAAATACCCGTCGGCCAGCCCCTGCATCAGGGCGCTGGCCCCGAGGCGGTTGGCCCCGTGATCGGAGAAGTTGGCCTCGCCGATGACGAAGAGGCCCGGAACCGTGCTCATGAGATCGTAGTCCACCCAGAGGCCCCCCATGGTGTAGTGGGGCGCCGGGTAGATGCGCATGGGCCGCTTGTAGGGGTCCTCGCCGGTGATCTTCTCGTACATGGCGAAGAGGTTGCCGTACCGCTCGCTGATGGCGTCGGCCCCGAGCCGCTCGATGGCGTGGCTGAAGTCCAGGAAGACGCCGTTGCTGCGCTCCCCCACCCCGTGCCCCGCGTCGACCATCTCCTTGGCGCGCCGGGACGCGATGTCCCGGGGTGTGAGGTTTCCGAACGAGGGGTAGAGCCGCTCCAGGTAGTAGTCCCGCTCCGACTCGGGAATCTGGGACGCCGGACGGGTGTCGCCCTCCTTCTTCGGCACCCAGATGCGTCCGTCGTTGCGCAGCGACTCGCTCATGAGGGTGAGCTTGGACTGGTAGTCGCCCGACGGGGGGATGCAGGTGGGGTGGATCTGGGTGTAGCACGGGTTGGCGAACCCGGCCCCGCGTCGGTGTGCCCGCCAGGTCGCCGTGACGTTGCACGCCTTGGCGTTGGTGGAGAGGAAGAACACGTTGGAGTACCCACCGGTGGCCAGCACCACGGCGTCGGCCACGTGGGACCGGATCTCGCCGGTGAGCATGTCCCGGGTCACGATGCCCCGGGCCACGCCGTCCACCACCACCACGTCGAGCATCTCGGAGCGGGTGTCCACCGCCACGGTTCCCGCCGCCACCTGCCGCTCCAGCGCCTGATAGGCCCCGAGAAGGAGCTGCTGCCCCGTCTGGCCCCGGGCGTAGAACGTCCGGCTCACCTGGGCCCCCCCGAACGACCGGTTGGCCAGCAGTCCCCCGTACTCCCGGGCGAAGGGCACGCCCTGGGCCACGGCCTGATCGATGATGTTCAGGCTGATCTGGGCCAGGCGGTAGACGTTGGCCTCCCGGGACCGGAAATCGCCGCCCTTCACCGTGTCGTAGAAGAGGCGGAAGACGCTGTCGCCGTCGTTCTGGTAGTTCTTGGCGGCGTTGATCCCGCCCTGGGCGGCGATGGAATGGGCCCGCCGGGGCGAGTCGTGGTAGGTGAAGACCTTCACCCGGTACCCGAGCTCGCCCATGGTGGCGGCGGCCGAGGCGCCGGCCAGGCCCGAGCCCACGATGATGACCTCGTATTTCCGCTTGTTGGCGGGGTTCACGAGCTTCATCTCGAAGCGGTGGTTGTCCCATTTCTCGGCGATGGGACCCGAGGGGATCTTGGCGTTCAGTTCCACGGTTGGAGAACCTCGGTCGGGGTGCGGGTCGCGAGTCGGGGTCGAGGCGCGTTCAAAGGCCGATGACCCCGGTCAGGACCAGGACCGGCGGGGTCATGAAGCCGACGAACACCACCAGGGCGTAGCCGACGGCGAAGGGACGCCGCAGATGGTTGTACTTCGGGTGATTGGCCCCGAGGGTCTGGAAAACGCTCCACACGCCGTGGTAGAGGTGGAAGCAGAGCGCGATCTGGGCCGCCAGGTAGACCACGAACACCAGGGGGTTCTGGAAGGCCAGCACGTAGTTGCGGAACACGGCGCCGTGCTCGAACTGGGGATGGGCCTGCCCCGTGGTGAAGTGGAGGATGTGGTAGACGATGAAGAGGGCGAGGATGACCCCGCCGAAGCGCATGGTCCGGGACGCGTACGAGAACGAGAGACTCTCCTTCTTCTCGTAGCTCCGGGAGCGGGCCGCACCGCTCCGCCGCGACAACTGGACCGCCATGACGATGTGGGTGAGGACCGCCGCCAGCAGGATCAGCCGGGTGATCCAGAGCACCCCCTCGTGGGGCACCAGGGGGTAGCCCACGTCCCGGAGGAACTCGCCGTAGGCGTCCATGGCATAGACGCCCTCGTCGTTCATGCCCTGGAGGATCTTCAGGTTTCCGATCATGTGGACCAGAACGAACCCGAAGAGCACGATGCCCGAGAGGGCCATCAGGACCTTCTTCCCCACCGTCGATCGGTAGAGCGTCACCACGCGTTGCATCGAGACTCCCGACGAAGGAAGCGGATGGTCGAGGATCCGGCGAAAACGGAACGGGGGAGGCGCCCCATGGGCCCCTCCCCCGTCGTCGTCATCCCAGAGCCGCCATGGTATCGCGGACGGCGTCGGCGCTGGTGCGGAGCGCCGCTTCCTCGCTGTCCGTGAGTTCGACCTGGATGATCTCCTTGAGCCCGCCCTCGCCGAGCTTGCAGGGCACGCCCAGGAAGATGCCCTCGTGACCGTACTCGCCCTTCAGGTGGGCCGCACAGGGCAGGATGCGATTCTTGTTCTTCACGATGGCCTCGGCCATCTGCACCGCTGCGGCCGAGGGCGCGTAATAGGCGCTCCCGGTCTTCAGGTACCCCACGATCTCGGCCCCGCCCTTTCGGGTGCGCTCGATGAGCGCTTCGATGCGCTCCATGGGCAGAAGCTGGGTCAGGGGAATCCCCGCCACCGTCGTGTAGCTCACCAGGGGCACCATGGTGTCGCCGTGACCGCCCAGGACCAGCGCCTGGATGTCCTCGACGCTGACGTCGAGCTCCAGGGCGATGAAGGAGCGGTAGCGGGCGGTGTCCAGGACGCCGGCCATGCCGATGACCCGCTCCCGGGGGAACCCGGTGGTCTCCATGGCCACGTGGGCCATGACGTCCAGGGGGTTGGACACCATGATGATGATGGAATCGGGGGCGACCCGGGCGATCTCCTGGGACACGCTCCGGACGATGCCGGCGTTGGTCTTCAGGAGGTCGTCACGGCTCATCCCGGGCTTCCGGGCGATGCCGGCGGTGACGATGAAGATGTCGGACCCGGCGGCGGCGTCGTACGCCTGGGCGCCCGTGACCCGGGCGTCGAACCCCTCCACCGGGGCGCTCTCCCATTGGTCCAGGGCCTTGCCCTGGGGAATGCCCTCGGCGATGTCGATCATGACGACGTCGCGGGCCAGTTCCTTCTCGGCGAGACGCTGGGCGCAGGTGGCCCCGACGTGCCCGGCTCCGACTACGGTGATTTTGTGGGCGCTCATGTGCCTGGACGTTCGGCTCTGGAGGCGTCACGAAGGGCCCGCGAGGGCGACTTCGCGCGGATGTTGGAAGGGCGGAAGGACCCGCCGTCGCAAGCTATTTGGCCACCGAAACGGTGTCAACGCGACCCGGGGGCCCGTCAGCCCCCGGTCTGGGACAGGGCCACGAGTCCGCCCGAACCCGAGGTGCTGCCCTGCACCAGTTCGTGGCGCTCGGGCTTCACCCGGAGGGTGTGGCGAATGGCCGGTTCCAGGGGCTCGCCGGCCCGGAGGGGCGTGCGCAGATCGGTCTGGAGATCGCCGAAGAGGCAGGGCCGCAACTGCCCGTCGGCCGTGAGACGCATGCGGTTGCACCGGTCGCAGAAGGTGTGGCTCATGGGGGTGATGACCCCGATGGAGCCGGCGGCGCCGGGAAAGCGGTAGTAGGTGGCGGGGCCGTTTCCCGTGGGACCCCCCACGGGCTCCAGCTCCCCCAGGGCCCGGATCCGGCGCAGCGCCTCGGCGCACGAGACGTAGTTGTGGCGGGAGAGATCGAGGTTGGAGGCCGTGGGCATCACCTCGATGAACCGCACGTGCCAGGGGCGCTCCCGGGTGAGGGCCGCGAAGTCGGCGATCTCGTCGTCGTTGGTGCCCCCCATGAGGACCACGTTGATCTTCAACGGGGCGAAGCCCACCTCCTCGGCCGCCCGGAGTCCCTCCATGATGCGGGCGTACGACCCGGGGCGGCGGGCGATGGCGTCGACCCGCTCGGGCCGGAGCGAGTCCAGGGAGACGTTCACCCGGTGCAGGCCCGCCGCCTTCAGCGCCTCGGCGTGCTCGGCCAGGAGCACCGCGTTGGTCGACAGGGAGAGGTCGTCGATCCCGGGCACCGCGGCCACCATGGCCACCAGCTCCGGGAGGTCCCGGCGCACCAGGGGCTCACCGCCGGTGAAGCGGACGCGCCGGAGGCCCAGGGGCGCCATGACCCGGACGATCTCGGCGATCTCCTCGTAGGTGAGGAGTTCGTCGCGCTTGAGCCACTCCAGCCCCTCCAGGGGCATGCAGTACACGCACCGGAGGTTGCACTTGTCCGTGACCGAGATGCGCAGGTACTCGATGCGGCGGCCGAAGCCGTCGACCATCGCGTCGGGATCTGCGCTCATGGGGTGCCGGGGGTGGGAGGGATACGGCCGGGGACCCAGCGGGAGTCCCCGTCGACGTAGTGCTCGTGCTTCCAGACCGGGAGGCGTTCCTTGATCTGCTCGATGACGTAGCGCGACGCCTCGTAGGCCGCGTCCCGATGGGGCGTCGACACGGCGATGGCCACGCTGGCCTCGCCCAGTTCCAGGGCGCCGGTGCGATGGACCACGGCCATCCGGTCGGTCTCCCAGCGCGCCCCCGCTTCGTGGGCGATCTCGGCCAGCACCGCCCCGGCCATGGAGGCGTAGGCCTCGTACGTCATCCCGGAAACACGCCGACCGTCGGCGTGGTTCCGAACCGTGCCCACGAAGAGGATCACGGCTCCGTCCCGGTGGTCGCCCACCCGGGCCAGCACCCCGGCGGTGTCGATGGACTCGGGGCCCACGTGGGTCCAGACCGCCACCGTCAGCCTCCCGCCACCGGGGGAATCAGAGCCACCGTGTCGTCGGGGGCGAGCCCGGTGTGGAGGGGAGCATAGCGTTCGTTGACCGCCACCGCCGGCGCCTCGGGGAGGCGGTCGAAGGGGTGGCCGCGCGCCCGGAGGGTCGACACGAGATCGTGGGCCCGGGCGCCGTCGGGGAGCTCCACCGACAGGCGATCCCGGCCCACGGCGTCGCGGTAGACGGCGAAGAAGAGGACGTGGACCTGCATGCCCGGAAAGGAATGCCGTTCCGGGGCGGCGGACAAGCCCCCGCCGGCCCTCAGTAGAGGAAGGGCCCGGGCCACTCGGCCCCGGGGCCGCCGCCGGGTCCACCGCCTCCACGCCGGGTGCCGGCGGGCCCGCCCCGCAGGGTGCGCACCCGCTCGCCGAACCGTTCCCGGAGCGTGTAGAAGCGCACGAGCTGAGGCGGACTCAGGATGCCCAGGAGCGCCTCCTGCTCCCGGGCCAGGAGATCGACCTCGGCCCGCTGGACCGCCACCACCTCGTCCAACACCTCCCGGGCTCCCGCCTCGTCGAGAAGCGTTCCCGAACTGCCCAGCCGGCGGCGGAGTTCAGCCTGCCGCATCGCCAGATCCCGACGCTCCCCCATGAAGCTCTCCATGGTCTCGCGCAGGGCCGTGGACGTGGCTTCGTCGATGCCGAGTTCCTCGCGGATCAGGGTCTCGAAGCGCTCCCGGACCTGCCGCTCCAGGCGCTGGCGCGCCTCCGTGGGGGGCCCCTGCCGGGCCGTCTGGGCCGCCACCGGAGTCGGGGCCAGAGCCGGGAGGCCCAGGGCCAGGGTGAAGAGCAGCGCCGTCGTCGTCCGCATGTTCATCCGCCCATCTCCTCCAGGAGCTGTTCCAGGGCCTCGTCGGAGAGGCCGTCCAGGACCGGGGCGCCGGCCACCATGCCCTCGTCCTCACCGAGCCAGGGCGACGGGAGGCTCTCGGTGAGGGCCTCGGCCACTTCCAGGTCGTCGGAAAGCACGCCGGACTCGGTGCCCATGCGGTCCATCAGGACCGGCGTGGCCAGGGCCAGGACGATGCCCGCCGCGGCGGCCAGCCTCCAGTGGGGCATGCTCCGCCGACGGCCGGCCGCGGCCGCCGGCGCCGCCGTGCGGGCCTGGTCGGACCGGACCGCGGCCTGGAGCCGCGCTTCCAGCCCCGGAGGCGCGGGGGCGGGGCCCGCCTCGGCCAGGAGGGACACCACACTCCAGGCCTCGGCGCAGGCGGCGCACCCGCCCAGGTGGGCGCGAATCGCCCCGGCGTCGGGTTCGCCCACCCGTTCGGCCGCCAGCTCCGGCAGCCGGTCGAGGACATGGTCGCAGGTCATCTCGTTCATTCGGTCATCTTCTCCCTGAGACGACGGATCCCGTGATGGTAGTTCACCCGGGCCGCCCCCTCGGACGATCCGATGAGCTCGCCGATCTCCCGGAAGCTCAGTCCTTCGTCGATTCGCAGTGTCACCGCCAACCGTTGCTTCTCCGGCAAGTCCTCCACCAGGGCCCGGGCCCTCCGGGCTTCGTCCCGGATCACCACCTCCCGATCCACGGGTGCGGCGGTGTCAGCCACCGGTCCCACATCGTCCAACCCCGACTCCCGTCTCCGGGTTCGGCGCCGGAGCGCCCCCCGAGCCTCGTTCACCACGATACTCAGGAGCCAGGTCCGGAACCGGGCGTCTCCCCGGAATCCATCCAGACTCCGGAACGCCTTCAGGAAGGCGTCCTGCACGGCGTCGGCCGCCGCGTCCTCGTCTTTCAGCACCCCGAGAGCCACTCGCCAGGCCACCTCGTGATGCCGGGACACCAGCCGGTCCTGGGCCGCCGGATCTCCCCGGCGGGCCGCCTCCACGAGCTCGGCGTCCGGCTGGGAAGCTGGAGTCGATGGATTCGTCACCGATGGTGGGATGCGTGGGGGGCGTGGAACGTTAAACCGGGATCACCGGGAGATACGATCCGAGGCCCGGAGCGACGGTGCGCTCCCGGGCCCCGGGGATCCTGCGTGGCGGACCGGACCGGTCAGTCGTCGTCACGGCGTGCGCGGGCCACCTTGCCGCTGAAGTGTTTCGACGGCTTGAAGACGGGGACGGCCCGGGACGGAACCTTCACCGGGTCGCCGGTGCGGGGATTGCGGGCCATGCGGCTCTTCCGGCGCCGCACCTTGAAGGTGCCGAAGCCCCGGATCTCGATGTTCTCGCCGTTGACCATGGCGAGCTTCACCGCATTCAGAAAGCCGTCCACGACGAGGGCGCAGTCCTTCTTGGTGATGCCCGGGCCGATGGCCTCGGCCACCTGTTCCACAAGATCCGCCTTCGTCATGCCGCGTCCTCCAACTCGTCATCGCCGTGGAAAGCGGGGCGGCAGAGCGCCAACCCCTTTGCTCCGAGCACCGTACCACCCTGCCGTCCCGAGCGTCAAGGCGCTTTTGCGCAGGATCGACGCCGCCGGAAGGTCGAGGGCCCGGTCAGGCGCCCTGCCGGGCCTCCATGAGGGAGAGGAACCGGTCGAACAGATAGAGGCTGTCGTGGGGGCCGGGGGCGGCCTCCGGATGGTACTGGACGGCGAACACCGGTCGGGACGTGTGCTCGATCCCCTCCACCGTTCCGTCGTAGAGGTTGCGGTGGGTCACCCGCAGATCCGGCGCCCCGGGAACCGTGTCGTCGTCGGCCCCCTCCACGGCGAACCCGTGGTTCTGGGCCGTGATCTCCACCGTGCCCCGGTCCAGGTGCTTCACCGGGTGGTTTCCGCCGTGGTGCCCGAAGGGAAGCTTGTAGGTGCGTCCCCCGAACGCCCGGGCGATGAGCTGGGCCCCCAGGCAGATGCCGAACACCGGCACCCCTGCCTCGGAAAGCCGGAGGATGGCCTCCCGGGCGTGCTCCACCGCGGCGGGGTCGCCGGGCCCGTTGGAGACGAACAACCCGTCGGGCGCCTCGGCCACGATGTCGTCGGCCGAGGTGGCCCCGGGGAGGATCGTCACCCGGCATCCCCGCTCGGCCAGAAGCCGCGGAGAGTGGGCCTTCACGCCGAAGTCGTAGGCCAGGACGTGGAACCGCTCCTCGCCCACCGCCGGCACGACGTAGCGTTCCTCGGTGGTGACGCCGCAGGCGAGATCCAGTCCCTCCATGAGGGGGTGGGCCCGGATCTTCTCGAGGACCGCGGCCGGGTCCGTGTCGGCGGGCGCGATGGCGCCACGCATGGCGCCCTCGGCCCGGATGTGGCGCGTGAGGGCCCGGGTGTCGATGTCGGCGATGCCGGTGATGCCGTGCTCCACCAGGTACTCGTGAAGCGACGCCTGGGATCGCCAGCTCGACGGGCGCCGGGAGGCCTCCCGGACGATGAAGCCCGCCACCTGGGGACCCGACGATTCCCGATCCTCGTCGTTGACCCCGTAGTTGCCCTGGAGGGGGTAGGTCATGGTGACGAGCTGCCCGGAATACGAGGGATCGGTGAGGATCTCCTGGTAGCCCGTCATGGAGGTGTTGAACACCACCTCGCCCAGGGTCGTCTCGGTGGCGCCGAGGCCCGTGCCGTCGAAGCGGCGGCCGTCCTCCAGAAGGAGGTATGCTGGTGCGGTCATGCCTCAACCTAGAGGGGGCGGCCCTCGGGTCAAGCGGCTACCTTTCCCCGGTCCCCTTCCACCCCGCCCCACCCCGCCATGCCCCTCGAAACCGTCCACGTCCACGCCGACGAATCCTGCCTCGGCAACCAGTTCCAGGATCGGGCCACTCCCGGCGGCGCCGGCGGGCTCGTGGAGGTCTGGCGCTCGAATCGGTGGATCCGGCGCGACTACTGGGTGGCCGAGGCCGACACCACCAACAACCGCATGGCTCTCCGGAGCGCCCTGGAGCTCCTGGCCGTGCTGAAACGGCCCTGTCGGGTACGGTTCGTGTCCGACAGCCAGTACCTGGTGAAAGGCGCCCGGGAGTGGATGCCGGGGTGGAAGTCCCGGGGGTGGAAGCGCAAGGCCGGCCCCATCGAGAACCTCGACCTCTGGAAGCGCCTCGACGGCGCCATGACGCCCCACGAGATGGTGTGGGAGTGGGTGCGAGGGCACGCGGGACACCCGCGCAACGAGTACGCCAACGAGCTGGCGACCCGGGCGGCCCGGGTCCAGACCGATTCGGGGGGGTTGGTGGCGTCGGGCTTCACCGACTGGCTCGAGGCGGAACGGGAGCGGGGGCGCTACCTGGACTTCCACGAATTCCTGCCTCCGCCGAGCTGACCCCCGAACGACGAGAAGCCCCCGGTGACAGCACGCCGTCACCGGGGGCTTCCATTGTTGCTGGCGAAATCGTCCGGCTCGCTTGAAACCGTCCGCGTGCGGACGGCGAACCCGATTTCTTCTCCTTGCGACGACGCGCGGCCGCCTCGCGAGGTGCCCCCAGCGCTCGGGGAGCGTCCGGCGGGGTCCAGCGACCTCCCCTCCGGGCGAAGAGGCGTTCAAGGTTCCTCTTCGCTGGATCGCCTCGACACCGTCGTGTCCTCGCGATCCCTGCATTCCCTGTCGTCCGGTCGGATGGCCAACGCCACCGTTTGAACGAGCCGCATCGTGAATGCACCACCATGATGGCGTCCCCGAGGTCCGGGTGCAAGGCACCGAATCGGGGCTTCGGAGGGCCTTCGGCTGATCCCGAGTAGCCCTACGGATCGGGGGGTTCGGGCCGTCGCTCCGAATGGTACACAGTGGACTCGGGGAGGAAACGCATGAATCCTCCAGCCGCCGTGGCGACCCCTCGCCGCTCGCACCGAAAAGAACGAGAAAAGTCCGCTCCGGTCCGGTCCCGTTCCGCCGGCGGACAATGTTGCCTGGACAACGTCACCCGGTTTCGGACGGGATCCGGACGCGCCCGAACACGTCGGTGAAGGCGTCGACCACCGCCCCTTCCACGACGTGCATGGAGGGCGCGGTCCCGAGCTCCCGGGCGAGGGAGGTCACGGGCCGATGGGCGATTCCGCAGGGCACGATGGCGCCGAAACGGGAGAGATCGGGATCGACGTTGAGGGCGAACCCGTGGGAGGTGATCCACCCCGACGACACCCGGACCCCGATGGCGGCCAGCTTTCCCCCGGGCACCCAGACGCCGGTGAGGCCCTCTTCCCGGACGGCCTCCACGCCGAAGGTCGCCAGAGCCCGGATCACCACCTCCTCGAGATCCCGGAGATAGCGGTGCAGATCCCGGCGCTCGGCCTCCAGGGCCAGCACCGGGTACCCCACCAACTGACCCGGACCGTGGTAGGTGACGTCGCCCCCCCGCCCCGCTTCCGCCACGTCGTAGCCCAGCTCCCTGAGTCGGGACTCGTCGTGGAGGAGGTGTTCGTCGTGGGTCCCCGTTCCCAGGGTCACCACGTGGTCGTGTTCCACCAGGAAGAGGGCGTCGGGGACCTGCCCGCCCCGACGGGCCACCACACGGTCGGCCTGGAGGGCGAGCCCGGACCGGTAGTCGAGCCGACCGGTCCGGACCACCTCCAGCGGGGGGAGTGGGCCGATCAGGCGTCCTCGGGGAAGTGCTCCAGGACGTCCTTCAGGCGCGCCAGGAACCGGGCCGAGTCGGCGCCGTCCACCAGTCGGTGGTCGTACCCGATGCTGAAGAGGGACCGCTTGCGAACGGCGATGGTGTCGCTCCCCGTGGCCTCGTCTTCCAGCACCACCACCCGCTTCTCGATGGCGCCGGTGCCCAGGATCGCCGACGTGCCCTTGGGAATCACGGGCATCCCCACCATGGTGCCCAGGACCCCGGGATTGGTGATGGAGAAGGTGGCGCCCTGGATCTCCGAGGGCTGGAGTTTGCGGTTCCGGGCCCGGTCGGCGAGGTCGATGATCTTGCGACCGATGCCCACCAGGGAGAGATCGTCGGCGTCGTGGATCACGGGAACGATGAGACCCGGGTTCAGGTCCACCGCCATCCCCAGGTTGATGTTGCCCCGGTAGATGATGTTGTTGCCCGAGACCGTGGCGTTGACCATGGGGAACTCCCGGAGAATCCGGGAGCACGCCCAGGCCACGAAGGCCGTGTAGCTCACCCGGGCCCCCTGCTCCTTCCACCGGGCCTTGTTGGCGGCGCGAATCCGGTCGATGGCCGTGAAATCGATCTCGATCACCGAGTGGACGTGAGGCGCCACCCGCTTGGCCAGGACCATGTGCTCGGCGGTGAGCCGCCGGATCTTGTCCATGGGCTCGACCCGGTCGGCCTCCCGGACCGGAAACTCGGGATGCTGGACCTGACCGTAGAAGGCCTTCCACAGCTCCGAGGGCTCCATGGAGGGCGCCGGGGGCGCCGACGCCGCCGCCGGGGCAGCTTTGGGGGCCGGTGCAGCCGCGGGGGCGGGAGTCCGGGCGGGCCCGCCGGACTCGATGAAGTCCAGGATGTCCTGCTTGGTCACCCGGCCCGCGTGGCCCGTCCCCGAAACCTGGGCGATGTCGACCCCGTGCTCCTCGGCGATCCGACGCACCACGGGCGTGGACCGGGTACGGAGCCGGTCCTCGGCCGAGTCGGGCTCCACCGGCGCGTCGTCGGAGGAGGCCGCAGGAGCCGCCGCCGGCGCCTCGGCGGGCGCGGCGGCTTCGGCCGGCGCCGGAGCGGGCGCGGACTCGGCCCCGCCCCCGGCGGAGGCGTCGGGCGCCCCGCCCTCGGGGTCGATGAAGGCCACGATGGTGCCCACCTCGACGGTCTCCCCCTCCTGGACCTGGATGGCCACGAGGGTGCCGGAGGCCGGAGCGGGAATCTCGGCGTCCACCTTGTCGGTGGAGATCTCGAGAATCGGCTCGTCGCGCTCCACGGCATCACCGAGGGACTTCAGCCACTTCGAAACGGTGCCTTCGGCGATGGATTCGCCCATCTGGGGCATGGGGACTTCGATGCGAGCCACGCTCGTCGCTCCAGCGTTGTGCACGGGTGAGGGTCGGGCCGACCGTGTGTCACGGCCGAACGTCTGAGTTTACCGGAACCGCCTCGATAGGCAAGGCGTTCTCGCTCAGTATCGGGCGAGGTACCGGGCGGCCTCCACGATGTCGTCCACCGAAGGGAGGAAGTGGTCTTCCAGTGGCCCGGCGTAGGGCACCGGAGCGTCCAACGCCGTGACCCGCAGGATCGGGGCGTCGAGCCACTCGAACGCCAGTTCGTTGACCCGCATGGCCACCTCGCCGGCGATGCCCCCGGTGCGGGTGTCCTCGTGGACCACCAGGATCCGGCCGGTGCGCCGGACGCTTGCGGCGATGGCCTCGTCGTCCATGGGGAGGAGGGTGCGGAGGTCCACCACGTCGAGGGAGATGCCGTCGTCGTCGGCGAGGCGCTGGGCCGCCTCCAGGGTCCGATGGACCATGGCGCCGTAGGTCACCACCGTGACGTCGGTGCCCTCCCGGGCGGTGCGTGCCACGCCGAGCGGGACCACGTAGTCCTCGTCGGGAAGCACTTCCCGGAGTCCCGGGGCCCGGTACAGTCCCTTGTGCTCCTCGAAGATCACCGGCCCGTCGTCCCGGATCGCGGCCTTCAGGAGCCCCTTGGCGTCCCGGGGCGTGCTGGGGTAGACGATCTTCAGCCCCGGCGTGTGGAAGAAGGCCATCTCCACGTTCTGGGAGTGGAACGGGCCGCCCCGATTGCCCCCGCCCACGGGCCCCCGCACCACCAGGGGCAACGGCCCCGCGCCCCGGTAGGCACTGGTGGCGATGTAGTTGGTCAGGACGTCGTAGGCGGGCGAGACGAAGTCCATGAACTGCATCTCCACCACGGGGCGAAGGCCCATGTGGGCCGCCCCGGCGGCGGCCCCGGTGAACCCGCCTTCCGAGATGGGCGTGTCGATGACCCGGCGGTCCCCGAAGCGATCCAGGAAACCCCGAGTGACCTTGAAGGCGCCTCCGTACGCGCCGATGTCCTCGCCCAGGAGCACCACGTCGGGGTCGCGCTCCATTTCCTCGTAGAGGGCCTCGGCCACGGCCTCCAGAAGGGTCACGGGTTCTCCCCGGGCGGTGCGGGACACGTGCTCGGGTCTCTCGCTCACGACGACTTCTCCAGCGGTTCGGGGGGACTCCAGGGCGGCGGCAGGAGCGTGTCCGGCGACCAAGGCGACCGGCGGGCGGCATCCGCGCCGGCGGGGGCGGCGCGCCGGGCCTCGTCGGCGGCGGCCCGGGCCTCGTCGGCGGCGATGCGCCGGAGCTCCGTGACCCGCTGGGCCAGTCCCGGCTCCAGGCGGGCCAGGCGGTCCACCGGATCGTGCTCAACGCCCGGCACCACCTCCACCAGTTGGGTGCCGTCGCCGCCCCGGGCCCGCTCCACCGCTTCGGTCACGGCCCGGAGCACCATGCGGGGGTCGTCGCCCTCCACGGTCACGGCCCGGACGCCGTACGCCGGGGCGCGCACCGAGAGGCGGGGCACGGCGGCGGTGAGGGCGTGACGCCGGCCCCCGTCCATGACCACCACCAGGGGCACGCGTTGGACCCCGGCGAGGTTCAGGCCCTCGTGCCAGTACCCCGACGCCGCGTCGTCCACATCGTCCACGAGAAGGGCGACCCGGGGCTCGTTGCGGAGGCGGAAGGCGAGGGCCACGCCGGCCATGACTTCCATCATGGTCCCGGGGGGATCCACGGCGGGCAGGAGGCCGCCCCCGGGTACGGAGGGCACCCCGCCGGGGCTGCGTCCCTGGGCGGCGGCCTCCCGGGTGCCGGCGGCCTCGTGGGCCAGCGCCGCAGCCGAGACCCCCAGGGAGAGGGCGGCGGCGGGGGAGGCCCGCCGGAGGCAGAGCACATCGTCGAACTCCGTGCCGCGCCGGGCGGCCAGCGCCGCCTGGACCCCCGGCGTCACCGGGAGGGGGCCTCGCAGCGGCTCGGGCAGGCCTTCGGGGCGGAGCGTCGCCAGTTCGGCCTCCAGGGCCTGGGCCCGGAGCAGCGCCTCCACCAGCGCCTCGGTGGTGACCTCCATCAGCGTCCCCCTCCCCAACGCACGACGACGCGGGCCCCTCGTGGGAGACCCGCGTCGTCGACGACCTGCGTCATGGAGTCCTGCTCAGTTCCCGCCGGACTCGCCGCCGGCGTTGCCGCCGGACTCGCCGCCCGCGTCGCCCCCGGCGCCGCCGGGGGCCGGGGCCGGCGCGCCGTCGTCCAGTCCCGGAAGCACCGGCGCCGGGGCCGAGGCCGGGGCGTCGGGCCGCAGGATCGACGTGGGCGCCGCCGACCGGGACGACATGATGGAGAGCACCAGGGACAGGACCATGAAGATCGTGCCCGACGTCCACGTGGCCCGGGTCAGGACCGTGGTGGCCTGACGCCCACCGAGGATCCCGTCGGTGGCCGCGGCGCCTCCGCCCATGGCCGCCAGTCCCCCGCCCTTCCCGGACTGGAGGAGGATGACGACGCACAGGAAGACCGCGTCGAGGATCAGGACGGTGAGAAGAAATCCGTACATAGCGCCCACGGGGGGTGGGGTGGAACGTGGCAAAGCTCAATAACGTCGCGTCCATCGCCCGGCCCGTCAACGACCGGGCGGCGCGTCAGGCGGCGGCGATGATCCCGGCGAAGTCCTCCGCCTTCAGCGAGGCTCCTCCCACCAGCACCCCGTCGACCCCGAGGGCGTCCATGAGGTCCGCGGCGTTGCCCGGCTTCACGCTGCCCCCGTACAGAATCGGCACGGCGTCGCTGTCGCCCCCGTGCACCTCCCGGAGGCGGGCCCGGAGCAGCCCGTGGGCCTCGGCGGCATCGTCGGGGGTGGCGGTCTCTCCGGTGCCGATGGCCCACACGGGCTCGTAGGCCACCATGTACCGTGCCCCCGCCGGGAGGGAGGCGAGAGCCGCCCGGATCTGTCGATCCAGGACCGCCTCGAGCTGTCCGGCCTTCCGCTGGTCCAGGGTCTCGCCGACGCAGATCACCGGCTCGAGGCCGTGCTGGAGCACCCGCGCCACCTTGGCGGCCACGTCGGCGTCGGTTTCGCCGAAGACGTGGCGCCGCTCCGAGTGCCCCACCAGGACCAGCCCGGCACCGGCCTCGGCCGCCATGGCCACCGATGTCTCTCCCGTGTACGCCCCCGACTCGGCGGCATGGACGTTCTGGACGCCGAGCTCGATGCGGGCGTCCCGCCCCGGGGCCCCCACGGCGGCCGGCAGGCAGATGGCCGGCGGGAAGATGGCGACCCGGGGCCCGTCGGGCACCGAGCCCAGAGCCTCGAAGAAGCTCCGGGTCGCATCGGGACCGTGATTCATCTTCCAGTTTCCAGCCACCACTCGCCGCGGCGTGCTCACGAGGCTTCTCCGTCGCTGAGGGCATCGATCCCCGGCAGGGAGCGCCCCGCCAGGAGTTCCAGGGAGGCGCCGCCTCCGGTGGAGATGTGGGTCAGGCGCTCGGCCACCCCCGCCACTTCCGCCGCCGCCGCCGAATCCCCTCCGCCCAGGACCGTGACGGCGCCCGCGTCGGCGGCCTCGGCCACGGCCCGGGCCAGATGCCCCGTGCCGTGGCGGAACGGGTCGAGTTCGAAGACGCCCATGGGCCCGTTCCACACCACGGTCCGGGCCGAACGGATCTCATCGGCGAAGAGGGCCTCGGTGTCGGGCCCCACGTCGCCGATGCGGTCCCCGGCGGCCACCTCGGAGCGGGGCACGATCCGCACGTCGGCATCGGGAGCGATCTCGCGGGCGACCCGGACGTCCACGGGCAGGAGGAGCTTGTCGCCCGCCCGGTCCAGGAGGTCCCGCGCCATGTCCACCCGATCGGGCTCCACGAGGGAGTCGCCGACCTCGAGTCCCATGGCCAGGAAGAAGGTGTTGGCCATGGCTCCCCCCACCAGGAGTCGATCCACCCGGGGCAGGAGCGCCTCCACCACGTCGATCTTCCCGGAGATCTTGGCGCCGCCCAGGACCCCCACGAAGGGCCGCTCGGGATCGTCGAGGGCTTCGCCCAGGAAGGTGAGTTCCTTCTCCAGGAGCAGCCCCGCCACGGCGCGCCCTCCCGCCGCCCGCACCACCCGGGCCACGCCCTCGGTGGAGGCGTGGGCGCGATGGGCGGTGCCGAAAGCGTCGTTGACGTAGAGTTCGCCGTACCCCGCCAGAGCCTCGGCGAGGCTGGGGTCGTTGGCGGTCTCCCGGGGGTCGAATCGGGTGTTCTCCAGGAGGAGAATCTCACCGTCGCCCAGGGATTCCACGGCGGCCCGGGCCTCGGGGCCCACGAGATCGGCCACGAACCGCACCGGCGCCTCCAGGGCGTCGTCCAGGGCGCGGGCCACGGGCGCGAGGGAGTACTCGGGGTTCACGGTGCCCTTGGGCCGCCCCAGGTGGGACAGGAGCACCACCCGCCCTCCGGCGTCGGTCAGACGGCGGAGCGTGGGGAGGCAGGCCTGGATCCGGGTGTCGTCGGACACGCGCCCGTGGGAGAGGGGCACGTTGAGGTCGGCCCGGACCAGGATCCGACGGCCCCGAAGGTCGCCGTCGGGGAGGGCCGAAAGCAGGGTCTTCGCCATGGCACCTGAAGGGTGGAGCTGGGGGGGGTTGGAGAGCCCGAAACCTAGTCGAGCTCGTAGGCCGCCTCCAGCCCGGCCCCCACCGGGGCCGACTCGTCGGCCTCGGTCCGGATCCGCACCCCCGCCCGCTCCTCCACCACCTCCGATCCGTCGGGCCGTTCGACCCGCACGCGGATCGTGTAGACGCCCGACGCCACGTCGGCGAGATCGAGGGTCAGGTACTCCACCGCCCGCCCGCCCCGCCCTGCGGGACTCCGGGTCCACTCGGTACCGAAGAGGGTCTGCCCCCCGGGACGGAACGACACCGCTCGGGACGCGCCCCCCTGGGCCGCCTCGAGCTCCACCTTGACCCGGTAGAACCGGTTGCCCTCGGCGGGAAGGTCGTACAGTTCGAAGAGGATCCCGACCTGGTCGTCGTCCACCACGTCGGGCCGCCCCAGGGGCGACACCCAGGCGTCGGTGCGCCCGATGTCCCGCTCCATGGGCGCCGCCGGACGCACCACCATGAGGTCGGAGATCCGGCGATCCTCGGTGGCGTCGGCGCCGCGGAAGGCCGGGAGCCGGAGCGCGGCGGCCTGGTGGGTCCGGGGGTTGTAGAGCTCCACGGCGAGGCCGGCCGCGTCGGCGCCGAAGCCCGTGCGCAGCCGCACCGAGTCACCGGCGATGCGCCGGGTCGTGGCGCTCAGCCGCGACCCGTCGGCCGCCAGCACGAAGAGCCCGAGATCGAGGGAGTCGCCCTCGAAGGTCTCCAGCGCCTGGGGCACCTCGAGCTGGACGTCGAGTTCCCCGGTCCCCGGCGCGTCGCCCCGGAAGCGGGCGGCCTGAGCCGGGAGGGAGAAGAGCGACCGGGCCCGGGTGCCGTACCAGTGGGGGAAGACGCTGCGGAGGTCTTCCAGGTAGGCCGCGGCTTCGGGCGTGTACGTGCGGGTGTCGGAGGTGGCCGGCCTGGAGAAGGTCAGGTCGGGCCCCTGCCCGTAGTCCCAGAACTCCGTCCGGAGATCGGCCGTGCCGAAAGCCCGCACCGTCTCGGGCCGGCCGTAGCGCAGCCAGAGCCGGGCGGCGTCGGAGTCGAGCCCGCCGAACCGGAGGTAGGCGTACGCCGCCCGGGCCAGGTGCTCGGTCTCCCGCTCGTTCACCGAGGTGTTGAGGATGGGGTCCAGATTGCGCCACGGATCCTCGCCCTCGGACCCCGCGTCGAGATCGAGGACCGCCACGTCGCGGAAGGTCGCCTCGACGTCCTCACCCAGCACCACGAAGGCCTGGGAGAAATCGTCCAGGGCTTCTTCGGCGCGCCCGAGGCGCTGGAGGGCCAGCCCGCTCAGCAGGAAACTGTAGGGATGCCCCTGGGTGGCCCACGCGAACCGACGGGCCCCGTTGAGCACGTCGCGCCAGATCCCGTCGTCGGCGGCGTCCAGGAGAATCGCCACGTTGGCGCCCACGTGACCCGGGAAGGCGTCCAGGGCGGCCTCGAAGCGCTCCACCATGGCCCGGCGCTCGGCCGGGCCGTCGCCCACGGGCTCGAAGGAGGCGGCCATGACGGCCCCCAGGTCGGCGGGGCAGACGTAATTCCAGGCCACCAGGGTGCCGATCTCCGAGCCGGCGCCGTCGCGGCGGGAGCAGGCCAGCCCGTCCAGGGCCTGGGCGGGCACGCTGCCCAGGTGGGCCGACGTGAGCCACGACTCCCGCACGATGCTCCCGAGCTCGAAGTTCAGCTCCGCCACCAGGCGGGGCGACACCGGCCGGGCGCCGCGGTTCGCGCGCTCGAGGCCGCGGGCGAGAAGATCCCGGGCCTCGGCCCGCAGGCCCTGCTTGCGGCGGATGCGGGCCAGGGCCAGGGGCGGCGCCGGGTTGTCGGGGTCCCGGGCCATGGCCCGCTCCAACTCCCGCACCACGTCGCTACGCCACCGCAGGGGACTCACCCCCGCCGGCGGCTCCCCGGCCAGGACTCCGTCCAGCGACCCCAGGCGGGCCTCCACCGATTCCTCCGACTCGCCCATGGCCAGACCCAGGAGTTCCCGGGCCTCCATGCGGATGTTCGTCGGCACCGAGAACGTCAGGGGCCCCTCGTCGGGGAGTTCGTAGGCGAACCCGTCGGGGAGTTCGGGATCGGCCACCGGCACCACCTCGGGAGGCGTCCACTCCTCCTCCAGGGGCACGGGCTCGAACACCAGGTCGAACTCCACGTAGGTCCCCACGGGGACTCCGTCGCGGGTCGCGGGGTGGAACCGGAGCGATCGCGCTCCCTGCATGGCGGCGCGGTCCAGCGCCGGCACGCCGGAGTTCCGGTGGGCCTGGACGTTGTCCACCGACCCGTCCTCGGCCACCCAGAGGAGGAGTCCCACGGTTCCCCCTACCCCGGCCCGCTGGAGGGCCTCGGGGTAGTGACGACGGATGACCTCCCGGTCGGCGCCTTCGTCCACCAGCGTCGGGAAGGTCATGGCCACCGGGCTGAAGGCCGGCAGTTCCTCGACCGACGCGGCGGTGACCACCTCCGCGGCGGGCTGGGACGGCGCCGGCACCCGCACCGCGGGGAGGGTCGTGGTGGGCACGGCCTCCGCCGAGCCCTGGGGCACCATCACGGGGATCTCAGCCACCACCGGCGCCGGAGCCTGGAAGGCGTCCAGGAGCCGCTGGAATCCGTCCACCAGCGACGCCCGAGCCGGCGGCACGGCCAGCCCGGTGAGGGTGAGGGACACCACCGACGCCGCCACCAGGCGACGCACGAAGGCGCCGCCGGGGCGTCGGGGGCCCCGGATCCACCGCGCCTCGAGTTCGGCCTCGAGTTCGGGGGCGAACGACGGCCGCTCGGCGGCGGAGAACCGCGCCAGTTCGGCGTCGAGTTCCGCCAGATCGGGCGGGAGCCCGGAGAGGGGCTCGGGGTGAGAAGGCTGGTTCATCGAATCTATGGGCGACCGTGTCGCATCGTCAGGTATTCGGAGCGTCGAGCTTCTCGACGGCGGTCTTCAGCCGCTTGAGGGCCCGATGCAGTCGCACCGCCACGGCGTTGTTGCTGATGCCCAGGGCCTCGGCGATCTCGCTGTTGCCCAGGCCCGCGCCGTAACGGAGGGAGAGGATCTCCTGGTCGGCACGCCGCAGCGTCTGATTGCCGTTCAGGAGCTTCTGGATGCGTTCCTGCCGCAGCACCCGCTCGTCCTGGGAGGGGACGTCGGCCACCAGGTCGGGAACACGATCCAGGGAGACGTGGAGCGACCCCCGGCGCCGAAGCGCCCGGAGGTGGTCCGTCACCGCGTTGCGGGCGATGCGGAGGAGCCAGGTTCGCGGCGAGGCGAGGTTGGCGTCGTAGCGGTCCAGGGACCGCAGGGCCTTCATGAAGACCTCCGAGGTCACGTCCTCGGCGGCTTCCCGCGTGGCGACCCGGAAGCGCACGTACCGGTAGACCACCGAACGGTGATCGTGGTACCAGGCCTCGAAGTCGTGGGGAAGCGCGCTCTCCCGGACCGGAACGCTCCGCCCCTCCCGGGGCCGTACGTCCGCGTCCTGCCCGGACTCCACCGTCGAACCCACCGCACGTCTCGTCATGTCCGGTAGTACGCAATCCGGGGGCGCGGGTTACACAGCCCGCGCCCCCGGAGCCCGTGGGACGGCCCCGGAGGGCCTGCCGAAACGAGGGGCCTGCGACTCAGAGCCGCTCCCCCACGTACCGGGCCAGATCCACCACACGGCAGGAGTAGCCCCACTCGTTGTCGTACCAGGAGAGGACCTTCACCATGCGGTCCTCCATGACCGCGGTGGAGAGGGCGTCCACCACCGAGGAGTGGGAGTTGCCCGTGTAGTCCACCGAAACCAACGGCTGCTCTTCGAATCCGAGGATGCCCTTCAGCGGCCCCTGGGAGGCGGTCTGCAGCGCCGCGTTGACCTGGGCGGCATCGACGTCGGCGTCGAGTTCGGCCACCAGGTCCACCAGGGAGACGTCGGGCGTGGGCACCCGGATGGCGATGCCGTCGAGCTTGCCCTTCACCTCGGGAAGCACGAGAGCCGTGGCCTTGGCCGCGCCGGTGGTGGTGGGGATCATGGACATGGCCGCGGCCCGGGCCCGGCGCAGATCCTTGTGGGGCAGGTCCAGGATCATCTGGTCGTTGGTGTACGCGTGCACCGTGGTCATGAAGCCGCGGCGGAAGCCGAACGAGTCCTGGAGCACCTTCACCACGGGGGCCAGGCAGTTGGTGGTGCAACTGGCGTTGGAGATCACGTGGTGGGAGGCCGGGTCGTAGCGGCCCTCGTTCACGCCCAGGACGATGGTGATGTCCTCGTTCTTGGCCGGCGCCGAGATGATGACCTTCTTCGCCCCGGCATCGATGTGCATCTGGGCCTGGTCCCGGGCCCGGAAGATGCCCGTGGCCTCGATGACGATGTCCACGCCGATCTCGTCCCAGGGCAGCTTGGACGGATCCCGCTCGCTCAGGACCCGCAGGTCGTCGCCGTCGACCCGGAGTCCCCCATCGGTGACCTCCACGGTGCCCGGATAGGCGCCGTGCACCGAGTCGTAGCGCAGGAGGTGCGCGAGGGTGGTGTTGTCGGTGAGATCGTTCACGGCGACGAAATCCAGCCCCGTCGCGCCGTTCTTCTTGGCGGCCCGGAGGACGTTGCGTCCGATCCGGCCGAACCCGTTGATGGCGACCCGAATGGCCATGAAAACTCCTTGGGCTAGGAGGACGAGCCCACCGGACGGGGCAGCGCCCGGGCGAATGCCGCAGCGGTGACCCGCCGGGCGCCGAGGCGGGAAAGCACCTCGGTAGCGGACACCGCGGTTGCACCGGTGGTGAGCACGTCGTCCACGAGAATCGTGTGGAATGGTGCGCCGATCCGATGGGCCTCCGGCCCCGGCTCGAACGCCTCCGAGACGTTAGCCCGGCGCTGGTCCGCGGGCAAGGCGACCTGGCTCGACGAAGCGGGGTTCCGGACGAGCGCCTCCACCACCTCCAGATCGAGGATCCGGGCCAGGGCATCGGCCAGGATCCGGGCCTGATTGTACCCCCGTCGTCGGCGGCGGCGCGCCGTGGTGGGCACCGGCACCAGCACCGCCGGTCGGGGCACCCCAGGAGCGGCCAGGCGGGGGGCCATGCGGCGGGCCATGACGTCGGCGGCCAGGCGCCAGCCGCCGTACTTCAGGGCCTGGACCAGGGCGTCGGCCGGCGGCTCCAGGGCCGCGCCGGCCACGGCCCGCTCCAGGGCCTCGGGCCACTCGTCGCAGCGGCCGCACCGGACCGGTCGATCCCGGCCCGTGCCCCGGGGCAGATCGCACCGGGGGCACCGGGGGGCCGGAGGGAGGCGCAGCCGGAGCCGGCAGTCGAGGCAGAGCGCGGGAGGGGAGCCGCCGTCGGAGGGGTCGGCCACGTGGGCCCCACATCCGAGACATCGGAGCGGCAGGAGAAACCGGAGCAGGCCGCTCACGGACCCCGGAGAGAGAGGGCGCTCCGCATGGCGTCCAGGGGCACCGGATCGCCGAACCAGCGGCGGAAGGCCGCCGCCCCCTGAAGCACGAGCATCTCCCGGCCGTCGGCGGCGGGAAGGCCCCGTGCCCGGGCGGCGCGTACCAGGGGCGTACCCGAGGGCCCGTACACCAGATCGAGCACGGCGCCCACCCGCGCCGGCCCGTCCAGATCCACGGGAAGGGGGTCGCCGTCGGACAGTCCGATGGAGGTGGCCTGGACCACCAGATCCAGATCCAGCCCCTGGAGGGCGTCGAGCCCCCCTCCGACCCGTGCCCGCCCGGCCCCCATCTCGTCGACCAGCGCCTGCGCCCGTTCCCGGGACCGGTTCACCACCACCACCTCGCCGGCGCCGTCGTCCACGAGACCGGCCAGGGCCGCCCGGGCCGCGCCCCCCGCTCCCACCAGGGCGACGCGACCGCCGGCGACGCCCCCGGGGAGGAGGGCCGCCACGGCACCCCGGAATCCCGCCACGTCGGTGTTGTCGCCCCACACCTCCCCGTCCCGGGCCCAGAAGGTGTTGCAGGCTCCGGTCCGCTCCACTTCCGGGGTCGTCCGGTCCACCGCCGCCGCGGCCCGGGCCTTGTGGGGCACGGTCACGTTTCCGCCGCCTCCGGCCAGCGCCAGTCCCCGGAGCAGTCCCCCGATCTCGTCGTCGCCGCAGTTCAGGGCCACGTAGACGGCGTCCAGCCCCCGGGCCTCCAGCGCTGCGCCGTGGAGATCGGGCGAGAGGGAGTGCCCCACCGGCCGGCCCAGGACGGCGAAGACCCGGGTCGCGGCGGTGACGGCGGGCCGGGGCGAGGTCACGGATCCAGCACCGACGACAGCCGGTCCAGAGCGCCGGCCACCAGCACCTCCAGCGCCCGGAAGGTCTCGGCGTACACGATGTCGTCGCCGCCGAAGGGGTCCGGGACCCCGGCGTCGGACTCCCCGGCGAAGCGGGTGAGGAGATCGACCTTCTCCCCTCCGCCCAGAGCCACCACCCGGGCCACGTGGGACGCGGACATGGTGAGGACGACGTCGGCTTCGTCCACCAGGGCCGGCGTCAACGCCCGGGCCCGGTGGTCCGTGAGGTCGAGGCCGTGGGCCGCGCCGGCGCGAAGCGATCCGTCCGACGCCGGCGCTCCTTCGTACGCCGCGGTCCCCGCCGACGACACCGCCACGTGCCTCCATCCCCGGGCGGCGAGTTCGCGCAGGGCCAGGGCCTCGGCCAGGGGGCTGCGGCAGGTGTTGCCGGTGCAGACGAAGAGCACCCGGTACGGCTCGGGGGAATCGGTCACGGGAGTCGGGTCTCCGGTGGCGGAGGAGGGGCGGAGGAGGGGGCGGAGAGACGGGGGAGCACGCAGCGCAGCCGATCCAGGGGGACGGCGCCGGAGCGGAGGACGCGAGGCTCGGCGCCGGTGCAGTCCACCAGGGTAGACGGAGGACTGGGCGGGAGCGTTCCCCCGTCCACCACCACCACGGTGTCGCCGGACGGGCCCGCCCCCTCCAGGACCCGGGCCACGCCCGCGGCATCGGAGGCCGGCGCCGCCCCGGGGAGGTTGGCCGACGTGCTGGTCAGGGGCTCTCCCAGGGCCTCCACCAGCGCCCGGACCACCGGGTGGGGGCTGCGGCGCACGGCCACGCCGCCGCCCGCCCCCCGCACTCCCGTCGGGTAGCGCCCGTGGGGATCGGCCAGGACCAGGGTGAGGGCCCCGGGCCAGAACGCCCGGGCGAGCTCCCGGGCCTCGTCGGTCCACACCAGGCCCGACACCGCGTCGTCGTGGGGAATCAGGAGCAGAAACGGACGCTCGGGATCCCGCCGCTTCAGCGCCGACAGGGCGGCCAGCGCAGGGGGCGTCGTGCGCCCCCCGAAGCCGTAGACCGTGGCGGTGGGATAGGCCAGGATGCCGTCGCGCCGGACGTGGGCCAGGGCCGGCGCCAAGGCCCCTTCCAGCGCCTCGGGGTCCACCTCCAGGCCCCGGACGTCGACCCTCACACGCCCTCCTCGGGGTGGGCCACGTACCACTCGGCCAGGGGGAGGTCGTCGGGACGGGTGACCTTGAGGTTGCGGGGGGCTCCCCGGACCATGCCCACCCTCCCCCCCACGGCCTCCACCAGAGACGCGTCGTCGGTGGCCCGGGCCGCCAGCTCGGGACTCCGGGCCAGCTCCGCCAGGGCGCGCCGGAAGAGGGCCGCGGGAAACCCCTGGGGGGTCTGGGCGTGCCACAGTCCGGCCCGGGGCGGCGTGTCCACGATGTGGTCGTCGGCGTCGACCCGCTTGAAGGTGTCCACGGCGGGCAGGCCCGCCACCGCTCCGTCGCCCCGGCTCGCCCCCTCCACCACCCGGTGGACCACGGCGTCGGGGAGGAGGGGCCGGGCGGCGTCGTGGACCAGGATCACGTCGAGATCCTCGGGGAGGGCCGCCACGGCGCGGGCCACCGACGCGGCCCGGGTATCGCCCCCGGCCACCACGGCGATGCGCGGATCCAGAGCCGGGAGCCAGGCCGGCGGCGAGGCGGCGTCGTCGGGAGAGAGGGCCACGGCCACCGCCACCACGTCGGGGCGCCTCAGGAAGACGTCGAGAGAGCGGGCCAGAATGGGCCGACCGGCGAGTTCCAGCCAGGCTTTCCGTCGCCCGCCCATGCGCCTCCCCTGCCCCGCCGCCGGGACCGCCAGGCCCACGCGCACGCCCGAGTCGGACGCCGTCACCACCCCTGTCCGTCGGGCTGGGGACCCGATTCCTCGTCGTGGGACGGGTCGAATCGGGTGTACTGCTTGTGGAAGTGGAGCCATACCACCCCGGTGGGGCCGTTCCGCTGCTTGGCCACGATGAGCTCGGCCTTCCCCTCCAGGGACGTTCCGTCTTCGGATACCGCCCCAAAGTAGTACTCGGGCCGGAACAGGAACATGACGATATCGGCATCCTGCTCGATGCTTCCGGACTCCCGCAGGTCGGACAGCATGGGCCGCTTGTCGTTGCGCTGTTCCGGCGCCCGGGAGAGCTGGGAGAGGGCGACGAGGGGCACGTCGAGTTCCCGGGCCAGGGCCTTCAGGCCCCGGGAGATCTGGCTCACCTCCTGGACCCGGCTCTCGGACTTGCCGCTGCCCCCCATGAGCTGGAGGTAGTCCACCACGATCATGCCCAGTTCCTTCCCCTCGGCCTTGACGTCGCTGGCCAGACGCCGAGCCTTGGCCCGCATCTCCAGGACCGACATGCCCGGGGTGTCGTCGATCCAGATGGGGGCGTTGTTGAGGTGCCCCGCGGCGGCCCCCAGGCGCTGGCTCTCGTCGGGCGTCATCCCGCCCCGGCGAATGTGCTGGGCGTCGACCCGGGCCTCGGCGGAGAGGAGTCGCTTCAGGAGCTGTTCCTTGCTCATCTCCAGGCTGAAGACGGCCACGGGCACCTGGTGGTCGATGGCGGCGGTGGCGGCCACGTTCAACACCCACGACGTCTTCCCCATGGACGGCCGCGCCGCCACGATGCACAGGTCACCGGGCTGGAGTCCCGTACTCATGTTGTCCAGCTTCGGGAATCCCGTGGGGATGCCGGTGATGGGCGACCCCGACGTCTGGAGCCGTTCGATCTCCTCGAAGGCGGGCCAGAGCAGGTCCTTGATCCGGACGAAGCCCTCCCGCTCCTGGCTCTGGGCCACCTGGAAGATCCGGGCCTCGGCCTCGTCCAGGATCTCGTCGACGTCGCGCTCGCCCTGCTCGAAGGCGTTGCGGATGGTCTCCTGCGAGGCGTCGATGAGGCGCCGCAGGAGCGCCTTCTCCCGCACCAGGCGAGCGTGGTACTCGATGTTCGCGGCGGTGGGCACCGAGTCCAGGAGCCACGCCACGTAGTCCACGCCCCCCACCCGATCCAGATCGTCGGTCTTCTTGAGCTCCTCGGCGGTCAGGATGGGGTCGATGGCCTCGCCCCGCTCGAAGAGGCGGGACATGGTCCGGAAGAGGATCCTGTGGGACTCCTGATAGAACATGCCCGAGTCCAGAATCTCCACGGCCCGGGCCACGGCGTCCCGATCCTGGAACATGCCGCCCAGCACCGCCGCTTCGGCCTCCCGCGACCACGGCGGACGCCGGTCCAGCGAGGCGGGACGGTCGGGCACGGGCCCTCCGAGGTCGAAGTTCATCGACCCTCCACCACCTGTCGGAGCAACTGGAGGTCGTCCCAGGTGGGGCGGGTCCAACTGCCGTTCCGGAGAAGGGCCGCCGGATGGTAGGTCACCACCAGGGGCACGCCCTCGTAGGCGTGGACCTGGCCCCGTAGCTTCCCCAGGGCCGCGTCGCGCCGGCCCGTGAGGAGCTGGGCCGCGAAGGTGCCCACGGCCAGGATCGCCTCGGGCCGGACCAGCTCGATCTGGCGCCGCAGGAACGGCGAACAGGTGTCGATCTCGTCCTGCTGGGGATTCCGGTTCCCCGGGGGGCGACACTTGAGGACGTTGCAGATGTAGACCGAACGCTTCCGGGAGAAGTCCACCGACGCCAGCATGAGGTCCAGGAGCTTCCCGGCGGCGCCCACGAAGGGCAGCCCGGTCCGGTCTTCGTTGGCCCCGGGGGCCTCCCCCACCACCATGACCCGGGCGTCGGGAACGCCGTCGGCGTACACCGCCTGGGTCCGGGTCTCGTGGAGTCGGCAGCCCGTGCACCCCAGGACGGCCTCGCGGAGGGCGCCGGCGTCGAGCTCACCGACCACCGGGAGGGCCGTGCCCGGGTCCGGGATCGCCGCAGGAGCGGCGGGCGTCGGCGCCGCCACGGCGGCCACCGGGAGCGTCGGGGCCACCGGGGGCCGGGCCGGCGGTGTGTCCCGGACCATGGGGTCCGGGGCGGCGGGCGGGACGGGCGCCCTCCGCGGAGCCGTGCGCCCGGCCCGGGCCAGGGCCAGGGCCTCGCCCCGGTCGAGCCCCTCGAAGAAGAGGGGGGCCGTGCCCAGGTCGAGGCGCTGGCGGAGGAGCCGGGCCACTTCGGCGGCGTCGGTCACGTGTGCTCCCGACCCCGAAGCAGTTCGGCCGCCCGACCCACGATGCGGTCGGCCACCCGCTCCTTGGTGAGCACCGGAAGGGCCGTGGGTTCGGCCCGGGGTTCCAGCAGGGTGACCCGGTTGGTCTCCACTTCGAACCCCGCCTCGGGATCGCCGGCGTCGTTGGCCACCAGGAGGTCGAACCCCTTCTCCTCCAGCTTGGCCCGGGCGTGGTCCAGGAGGTCGTGGGTCTCCAGGGCGAAGCCCACGGCCACGGCCCCCTCCTTCCGCAGGGGGCGGGACTCCACGGAGATGTCGGGGTTGGCCGTGAGCGGGACGGTGGGGGGCCCGTCCAGTTCCCGCCGCTTCATCTTGGCGTCGGCGGGATCGGAGGGCCGGAAGTCGGCCACGGCAGCGGCGTAGATCACCACGTCGGCCCGGGTCACGGGCTCCCGCACGGCCTCCAGCATCTCCCGGGCCGTCTCCACCCGGTGGGTCGTCACCCCCACGGGCGCGGGCAGCGAAGAGGGGCCGGACACCAGCGTCACGTCGGCCCCGGCGAGCCACGCCGCTTCGGCCAGGGCGTACCCCATGCGCCCCGAGGAGCGGTTGCCCAGATACCGGACCGGATCCACGGCCTCCCGGGTGGGCCCGGCGGTCACCAGCACCCGGCGGCCCGCCAGGGGCCCGGCGGCGCCCAGGGCCCGACCCACCCGGGCCACGATCTCGCCGGGCTCCACGAGCCGCCCCGGGCCGTCGGCCTCGCCCACGGCCAGGGCACCCTGGTCCGGGCCCACGAGGGTGTAGCCCAGGGCTTCGCACCGGCGCGCGTTGTCCTGCACCGCCGGATGGGCCCACATGCGGTCGTTCATGGCCGGGCACAGAAGCACGGGCGCCCGGGTGGCGAGGAGGGTCGTGGCCAGGAGGTCGTCGGAGCGTCCGTCGGCCGCCCGGGCCAGCACATCGGCGGTGGCCGGGGCGACACAGACCACGTCGGCCTCCCGCCCCAGGCGGATGTGGACCGCCGCGCCGTCGGCGGCGAAGGGGTCGGTGTACACGGCTCGGCCGGTCACCCCCTCGAACGAGAGGGGGCGCACGAACTCCCGGGCCGCCCGGGTCATGACCACGTCGACCGCCGCGCCGAGGCGCGTGAGGTCACGGGCGACCTGGACGACCTTGTAGGCGGCGATGCCACCGGTCACCCCCAGGACGACGCGACGCCCCTCCCAGGGAGCCCGGGGCCCGTCGACCCGCACGCCCCGCCCCTCCCGCTCAGTCCTCGCGACGGCGGCGGCCCACCAGCCTGAACTCGATCTGACCCGACGTCAGGGCCTCGAGGGACCGGGTGGTCAGCTTCTTCTCCTCGCCCAGGGGCAGGACCTCACGGGGGAGGTTGTTGAGCTCCCGGGCGTACTTGGCCGCCACCAGGACGCCCAGGTACTTGCTGTACGTGTTCTTGGCCACTTCGGCCGGGGTGAACACCCGCATGTCGTTCTCCTTGTTCGTGAACCTCTAGTCTCCGCCGCTCCCCTCGGGAACGGCGGTCTCCATCTCCTCCAACGCCCGGGCCACGCCCCGCTTCAGGGCCGCCACCCGTTCCTCCGTTTCCTCGGCGCCGAGTCCCGGGTGCCCGTGGAGCACCACGTCCCGGACTCGCGCCACCGCGTCATCCAGGTCGTCGTTCACCACCACCACGTCGAACGCCGTCACGTCGTCCAGCTCCCGAGCCGCCGACCGCAGTCGTCGCGCCCGCTCCCCCGGGCCCTCGGTTCCCCGACCGTGGAGCCGCTCCATCCACACGTCCACCGAGGGCGGCAGCACGAACAGCAGCAGGGCGTTGGGCACCCGGTCACGGATCTGCCGCGCGCCCTGCACGTCGATGTCCAGGAGAGGGTATCGCCCTCCCGCGGCCGCATCGTCCAGATTCCGGATGGGCGTCCCGTAGAGCCGACCGTGTACGCGCGCCCACTCGGCCAGTTCCCCGACCCGCACCATCTCCTTGAAGCCGTCTTCGTCGGTGAACACGTAGTCCACCCCATCCCGCTCTCCGGGCCGCGGCGCCCGGGTCGTGGCCGACACGGAAAACACGAACGGTCCCGGACCCTCCACCAGCCGCCGGGCGATGGTGGTCTTGCCGGCCCCCGAGGGAGCCGCCAGCACCACCGGCCGGGCCCGGTCGTCGAGCACCACTACTCGACGTTCTCCACCTGCTCCCGCAGGCGCTCGATCTCTTCCTTCAGCGACACCGCGGCGTGGGAGATCCGGGCGTCGTTGGCCTTGCTGCCGATGGTGTTCGCCTCCCGGTGCATCTCCTGCACCACGAACGACAACCGCTTGCCCACGGGCTCGTCGGCGGCGAAGGCCTCCGTGAAGAGTTCGATGTGGGAGCGGAACCGCACGATCTCCTCGTTGATGTCCCACTTCTCGGCGAGGTACGCCACTTCCCGCGCAAGCCGATCCTCGTCCACCTCTTCGCTCCCGGCCAACTCAGCCACCTGGGCCCGAAGCCGGTCGCGCTCCTGCCGGAGCCGCTCCGGCGCCCGCTCCTCGACGGTGTCCAACTGGGCCGTCATGGCGGCCAGGCGCTGGGCCATGTCGGCCCGGAGCCGCTCCCCTTCCGCTTCCCGATGGCTCACCACCGACCGGGCCGCCCGATCCACCACCTCCCGCACCGCCTCCGGGTCCACGGCGGGGCGTTCCCTCGCCTCCGGCGCCTGGAAGATGTCTCCGAACCGGAGCAGGGAGGCCACGTCCACGTCGCCGTGAAGCTGCAGGGAGTCCCTCATCTCCCGGAGCAGCCCGGCGTACCGCCCGGCCCGGGCCAGATCGATCCGGGGCAGGTCGTCGCTCGCCTCCTCCGCGCGGTCGAAGGAGATGGAGACGGAGACGTGTCCCCGGGACAGGTGGACCCGCAGCCAGTGCTGGATCTCGTGCTCCACCCGATCGAATCCCGGCGGCGTGCGCACGCTGGTGTTCAGGAACCGGTGGTTCACCGTCTTGATCTGGACGCGGAGGAGCCCGTCCTCCACCGGGTGCTCGGCCTCGCCGAACCCGGTCATGCTGCGGATCATGGGGCACTCCCGACGTGATCCGGAAACCCTCCCGTGGAACCCGGAAACCTAATCGGTCAGTTCCAGAGGGTCCACCGGACGCCGTAGACCGACCGCGTCTGGAGCAGCAGGCGGTCGGGAAAGTCCTGGTTGGACCGGCGCAGGGTCACGTTCTCGGTGCGGATGAAGATGCGCACGGTCTGGACCCGGACCTGGAGCCAGAAGTCCCACGACTGGTGGAACGGCACCACGGGGTAGACGACCTGGTCGTCGACGGTTTCGGGCCAGGGCAGCACCATGCCGTCCCGCCCCTGCACCTGGAGGGACGTCCAGAATTCCAGGTTGCCGTTCTTGAAGACGTCGTGGAAGTCGAGCCCCCCGGTGTACCGGCGTCGGGGCCGGTAGAAGCCCCCGGTCTCCCACTGCATGAGCGACCCGGTCAGGGCCAGTCCGTCGAAGAGAATGGGGAGCCCGAGTCGCCCCGACACCTCGTACCCCGTCACCTCCTGGCCCGGGACGGCCTCGCCGGCCCGGGTGCCCAGGATCTCCACCGGCAGAATCGAGTCCAGGTCGACCCGATGCCAGGCCCCCACCACGTCCAGCGGTCCCAGAGCCACCCGCGCCCCGGCCCGCAGGGCGGTGCGGTCGGAGAGGTGGAAGTCGGGGAGGGTGTCGGGCACGGGAGGAAGGGTGTCCACCGCCGTCGTGTCGGGCTCGGGCACCAGGATCCGAGCCGATTCCATGCTCGACCCCCGCACCCCCGAATCCCAACCGGCGAAGAGGGAGACCCCGAAGACCGGCGCGGTCCACGCCCGCACGCCCCGGGTCGTGGCCGAGAGATCCCGGACGGGATCGGCCCAGGCGCCGCTCCGGAGCTCCACCGCCACACCCCCCAGGGCGTTCCAGTCCAGGCCGGCCTCGGCCACGAGGCTCCGGGACGGGAGGTCGCCGGAGAAGAGGCGTCCCTCGGCCAGCGCCCAGAGGCGACCGTCGGCCACCATGACGGGGGGTGGAGGGGGGGGCGGTGGCGCGGGGGTGGCCGCCGGTTCGGCCACGACCGAATCGGCCACCGCCGGATCCACTGCGGTCGTGTCGGCCACGGCCGGGGGCACCATGACCGTGTCCGCCGCGGTCGTGTCCGCCGCCACCGTATCCGCCGCGGTCGGGTCGACCACCACGGCCTCAGCGGTGTCCACGGGCGCCGGACGCGCCCCCAGGGGCCGGTCGAACGACAGGCGGGCGCCGTGCTGGCGCTGTCGACGGTCCACGGGGGTGAGACCGTCGTCGTCGGCGGTGAGGTTCGCCGAACCCGTGAAGGCCTCGGCCACGAGTCCCTCGGCCAGCCGCGCCCGGGCCCGGACGGTCCAGGTGGTGCGATCCAGCGATGCGGGAATCGAGTCCAGGGCCACTTCCGTGGTGCTCTTGCGGAGATCGAAGGCCAGGGCGAGATCGTCGCCCCGGTGCACGGCGTAGCGGAACCACACCCCCTGACGCGAGCCCGGCTCGTTGCCGCCCCGGCCCTGGGTGTCGTTGCGTTCCATACTCAGGCCCACGGTCCCCCCCAGGGCCCGAGGGTGCAGGAAGGTGCCCCGGAAGAGGTTGGTGTCCAGATCTCCGGTGCCGGCCTCCACCCGGGACATGGGGCGGGAGTCGAAGGGCTCCAGCGAGGTGAGTTCGATCCGGATCTCTCCCCCGCCCCGCTCCACCCGCACCTCCTGGATCCCGGCCAGCGACACCCGGGACAGATCGGTCACGGCGCCGGTGAGGGGGGTCTGCTCGAACCCGTCCACCAGGACCCGGATCCGCCCCCCGGCGGCCCCGGGCCCCACCACCGCCTCGGGGGCGCCGTAGTCGCCGTAGCGCAGAGGCAGGAGGTCGGGTTCCCGGCTCAGCAGTTCCAGCAGGGTCAGGGCGGGCGTGCCCAGGAGGGCCTCGAGATCCCACACCGTGACCCCGGACTCGGGCCGAGCCGGGGCCCCGGAGACCAGCCCCGGGAGGGGTCGGAACACCGAGTCGGGATGCACGGTCACCACGGTGTCCACCACCACACCCGAGTCCAGCGCCACCACGCTCACCCCGGGCTCCAGGGAGTCCGGTAGGGTCAGCACCCCGGTGGAGTCGGGATCCTGCCCCCGCACCGAACCGGGCATCGCCCCGAAGGCGACGAGGAGCGCGAGCCCGGGGCCCGCCCGACGAGGCGATCTCACCCGGCGCGACTCCGGACCCACTCCACCAGCAGGCGCGTGGGGACTCCGTGGCCGCCCTTCCGCCGGTACGGGACGTCGTCGATCTCGCCGTAGGCCGTCCCGGCGATGTCGAGGTGGGCCCAGGGCACGTCGCCGACGAATTCCCGGAGGAAGGCGGCGGCGGTGATGGTCCCGGCGGGGCGCCCGCCCACGTTCTTGAAGTCGGCGGTCTCGCTGGACAACTGCTTCCGGTACTCGGCGTAGAGCGGCAGGGGCCAGCACCGCTCCCCGGTGCGGTCCCCCGCCTCCCGGAGTTCGGCCACCACGCCGTCGTCGGTGCCCAGGACCGCCGAGGCCTGATGCCCGAGGCAGATCACCGCGGCCCCCGTGAGGGTGGCGCAGTCGACGATGGCCTCGGGCTCCATGCCCACCACGTAGTCCAGGGCGTCGCAGAGGATCAGCCGGCCTTCGGCGTCGGTATTGATGACCTCCACCGTCTTGCCGTTGCGGGTGGTCACCACGTCGCCGGGCTTCACCGCCGACGCTCCCAGGAGGTTCTCCGACGAGGGGACCACACCCAGCACGTTCCGCTTCACTCCCAGCTTGCCCACGGCCCACATGGCCGCCAGCACGGCGGCGCCCCCGGACATGTCGAATTTCATCTCCTCCATGCCCTTGGCGGGCTTGATGGAGATGCCCCCGGCATCGAAGGTCAGCCCCTTCCCCACCAGGGCCAGGGGCGCCTCACCGTCGGCCCCGCCATGGTGGCGCAGGACGATGAGTCGCGGCTCCTGGTCCGAACCGGCGGTGACGGCCAGGAGGGCACCCATGCCTTCCTCCCGCATGCGCTCCGGCCCCAGCACGTCGATCTCCAGCCCCACCTCCTCGGCGATGCTCCGGGCCTCGGCGGCCAGGTGTTCGGGCGTGGCCACGTTTCCGGGGCGCGACTGGAGGTTGCGGGCGCGGTTCTCCGCCGCCGCCACCACCGAGCCCACCTGGACCGCGTCCCGGGCCGCGTCCACCGACGCCGCCGGCGAGATCACCACCCCCGACTCCACGACCGTGGGGGCTTCGTCCTCCCCCGCTCCGGTCTTCAGTTCCCGGAAGCGCCACGATGCCAGCACCAGGCCCTCGGCCGCGGCCCGGGCCGCGGCGGCGACGCCGCACCCGGGGTCGTCGGGAAGGAGAACCGCCACCGACGTGAGGCGCCGTTCCTCGGCGAGCCGCACGCCCCGGGCCGCGAAGCGTCGGAGGTCTTCGGCGCCCAGGGCGTCGCCGCCCGGGCCCACGCCCACGAAGGCCACCCGGGCGGTGCCCGGGCCGGCCGACACCCGGGCCACCACCGTCCGGCCCACGGCGCCCGACAGGTCGTCGGATTCACGATCGGCCACCCCTCCCACGGGGTCGGGGAGCGGGGGCAGTTCGGGGCCGTCGGCTCCGGCGACCACGGGAACGACGAGCAGGGGAGTGTCGAGGTCCGCGAGGTCGGCTCGGGACGCGGTGCGCACGTGCATGGGACTCCGGGTGGGCGGGAACACGGAAGGTGGTAGCCGGGGGACCCGATGGGGGTTCCGCCGGTACCGGTGGACGGGGCGCCGGAAGTTGGCCGCGGCGCGAGTGGGGATCAAGGCATCCAGGAGGCAGGACGATGGCACGGCGGACGAGTCTGGTGACCGGAGGCACGGGGGGGCTGGGAACGGCCGTCGTGCGGGCCCTCCTCGCCCGGGGCGACCGGGTATGGGTGCCCTGGATCGTCGCCGACGAGCGGGACCGCCTCGCGGCCACGGTCGACGCGGGATCCGCCCTCACCCTGGTGGAGGCCGACGTGACCGATCCCCGTCGCCTCGACGCCCTGGCCGGACGCCTCGGCGACGAGGCCGGCGGCCTGGACGTGCTGTGCAATCTCGTCGGTGGATTCACCATGGCCCCCCTGGGCGACACCACCGACGACGACTGGGAGCGGATGATGGCCCTCAACGCCCGGAGCGTGTTCGCCGCGACCCGCGCCATGGCGCCGCTCCTGGCGTCCTCGGGGCGGGGGCGGGTGGTCAACGTCGCGGCGGCCCCGGCGGTGCACGGCGGGGGTGGCGGCATGGTGGCCTACACGGCTTCGAAAGGCGCCGTCGTAGCCCTGACCCGGGCCCTGGCCGACGAACTCGGCGACGACGGCGTGAGCGTCAACGCCGTCGCCCCCACCACCATCGACACCGGCGCCAACCGCCGCGCCATGCCCGACGCGGACCGGAGTCGCTGGGTCACCCCCGAGGAGATCGCGTCGCTCCTGGTGTGGCTCACGGGCGACGACGCCCGCGTGGTGACGGGCAACGTGGTGGTGCTGGGGCGCTGACGGCGGCTTCCTTGCGTCGACAGGTGTGGACGAATAGCGTGGCGGAACGCCTTCCCCACCCCGGGAGTCCACTCGTGCGCCATCGCCTCCACCCGCCCCTCGGCGTGGCCGTCACGGCCGCCTGCGCCGCCCTCGTCGCCTGCGGAGGCGGACGGGAGTCCAGTCCCGACGACGACCCCTTCGCCCGCCCCCCGGCGGTCCTCCAGGGCCCCGAACTCCGCATCGGGTCCGTGGACGACCCCGACTTCGCCTACACTCGGATCAGCGCCCTCCTTCCCCTGCCCGACGGCCGGGTCCTGAGTCTCCACCCCGAGGAGGCGATCCTGCGCCGCTGGACGGCGGAGGGGCGGCCCGACGGCACCATCGGGCGCCAGGGTGAGGGGCCCGGGGAATTCCAGCGCCCCTTCGGCCTGGGCGCCTTCGGGGACTCGGTCTGGGTGTTCGACCTCGGGGCGTACCGGGCGACCTACGTCGACGCCGAGGGCGCGCTCCTGGGCACGGCGACGCCCGGGGTCGACCTGGGCCTTTCCTCTCCCGATGCCCCACCCCCTCCCCGACCGACCACGCCCCTGCGGGACGGCACCTGGATCGGCCAGTCCCCCGCGTGGTCCCAGGCCATCGCCGAAGGCACCCTCACGGAGGTCCCCACCGTCCGCCTGTCCGCCGACGGAGCGGTCCTGGATACGATCTGGATCCAGGACTACCGGACCCAGGATGTCCTGGCGCTCCTCCGCGAAACCGGAGGCACCTTCACCCGACAGCCGTTCGGCGACGGCTCCATGGGATTCCCCGGTCCGGACGACGTCTTCACCGTCCTGGATCGTCGGGTGAGCCCCACCGCGGCAGAGAGCGCATTCCACCTCACCCGGATCGCCCCCACCGGCGACACCGTGGCCCGGCGGACGGTGCCGTACGATCCCGTGCCCCTCGATCCCGCGCGGGCCGACAGCGCGGCCGACGCCCAGGCGGCCGGCATGATCGAGTTCATGCAGCGGGTGTCTCCCGGGGCATCGGAGGCGTCGCTCGCCGCCGACCTCCGGGAGGCCATGTACGTGCCCCCGTTCGAGCCGTGGGTGCGCTCCATGAAGCTGACCCGGGAGGGGGGCGTCTGGCTGGAGCGCCAGAGCACCGACGGGTCCGGCACCGAGTGGTGGCGTTTCGACGGCGACCTGGAGCCCCGGGGGCGGGTCCGAACGCCCGAGGGTCTGACCGTGCTCGCCATCGACGGCGACGACGTGTGGGGGGTGGAACGGGACGAGTTCGACGTCGACTACATCGTGCGTTACCGCATCGCCGAGGGCGGCTGACCCCTTGCCCCCAGCCGGCGGCCGATGAACGGTGGGGCGAGCCCCACCCCATCGGAGTCCGCCCCATGATCCGTCCCCTCGCCGCGGCCGCCCTCGGTCTCGCCCTCATCGCCCCCGCCCTCTCCGCCCAGGGCAGTCGCTTCCTGAGGGAGCCCGACGTCGGCCCCGAGTCCATCGTCTTCGTCCACGCCAACGACCTCTGGACCGTGGGCCGGGACGGCGGCGACGCCAAACGTCTCACCAGCGACGTCGGGGCCGAGAGCGCCCCGGCGTTTTCGCCCGACGGACGCTGGATCGCCTTCTCCGGCGAGTACGGCGGGGACGTGGACGTCTACGTGGTGGCCGCCGAGGGCGGGCAGCCCCGGCGCCTCACCTGGCATCCCGCCGACGACGTGGTCCAGGGCTGGACCCCCGACGGGCGGGTCCTCTTCCAGTCGGGTCGGGCCGGCCAGCCCACCCGACTGTGGCAGTTCTACACCGTCGACCCCGCCGGCGGCTTCCCCGTGGACGTGGGAGCGCCCCAGGCCTTCGACGGCGAGATGAGCGACGACGGAGCCTGGCTCGCCTACCAGGAGATCGGCTTCTGGGACCCCGAATGGCGCAACCACCGGGGCGGCCAGGCCCAGCCCGTCAGCGTGGTGTCCCTGGACACCTGGGAGCGGCGCACGCCGCCGTGGGAAGGGGAACGCCACATGACCCCGGTCTGGCTGGACGGCGTGGTCTACTACGTCTCGGAGCGGGACTGGGCCGCCAACGTCTGGTCGTGGGACCCGGCCACGGGTCAGGAGACCCAGCACACCTTCCACGCCGACTTCGACGTGAAGAGCCTGGGGGCGGGGCACGGGGTGGTGGTCTACGAGCAGGCCGGTCGGCTCCAGGAGTTGGACCCTTCGTCCGGGGAGACGCGCACCATCGAGGTGCGGGTCCGGGCCGATCAGAATCAGGCTCGTCCCCGCTGGGAGGACGTGCCGTCGAACGGGCTCACCAATCCCCGGCTGTCGCCCACCGGCAAACGGGCTCTCTTCGAACACCGGGGGGAGATCTTCACGGTGCCCGTGGAGAACGGGAGCTGGCGCAACATCACCCACTCCCCCGGGACCGCGGACCGGCACCCCGTCTGGTCGCCCGACGGGTCGCACATCGCCTGGTTCAGCGACGAGGGCGGCGAGTACGGACTCGTGGTGGCGGATCAGGACGGACGGAACGCCCGTCGGGTGGCGCTGGAGAACCCGTCGTTCTACTTCGTGCCCGCCTGGTCGCCCGACGGCACTCGCCTGGCCTTCACCGACACCGACTACCGGCTTCTGGTGCTCGACGTCGAATCCGGGGCCGTGACCCACGCCGACACCGACCGGTTCGCCCACCCGGAACGCTCGCTCAATCCCGTGTGGTCGCCGGACTCGCGCTGGATCGCCTACGCCCGGCGCCTGGACAACCAGTTGCGGGCCATCTTCGTCTACGACACGGCGTCGGGCGAGACCCACCCCGTCACCGACGGCATGGCCGACGCCGTCAGCCCCGTCTGGGATGCGTCGGGGGACTACCTCTGGTTCCTGGCCAGCACCGACTACGGGCTCAACACGGGCTGGCTCGACATGACGTCGTTCGACCGCCCCGTGACCCGGGCCCTCTACCTGGCGCTTCTCGGCGACGACACCCCCTCCCCCTTCCTGCCCCGGAGCGACGAGGAGCCGGTGGAGGGCGACGCGGACGCGCCGGCCTCCGCGCCGGCGGACGGCGACGGCGACGTCCCCCCCGTCACCATCGACTTCGACGGCCTGGCCGAGCGGATCCTCGACGCGCCCGGCATGCCCGTGCGCAACCACCTGGGCCTGGTGGAGGGTCCCGCCGGACACGTCTTCGTGCTCGAGAGTCCGGCGGGGGGAGGGGGGCTGACGCTGCACCGCTACGCCGTGGACGACGCCGAGGCCACCTCCTTCCTGGAGGGGGTGAACGGCGCCGTGGCCTCCCACGACCGCTCGACGCTGCTGATCCGCGACGGGTCGGCGTGGTCGGTGGTGGGGACGGCGGGCGGACCCCCCGGCAACGGAGGGGATCGCCTCGACGTCGGCGGTCTGCGGGTGCGGGTCGACCCCCGGGCCGAGTGGGCCCAGATGCTTCGCGACGGTTGGCGGTTCATGCGGGACTTCCTGTACGTGGACAACGTGCACGGCGCCCCGTGGAACGACGTGTGGGACTGGTACTCGGCGTGGCTCCCCGACGTGCAGCACCGGAGCGATTTCAACCAGCTCCTGGACATGGTGTCGGGAGAGGTGGCGGTGGGCCACTCGTACGTGCGGGGCGGCGACTATCCGGATCTCGACAACCCCCGGACGGGGCTCCTGGGCGCCGACCTGGAGGAGGTGGACGGGGCGTACCGCATCGCCCGCATCTATTCCGGTGAGGGCTGGACGCCGGGCCTCACGGGGCCCTTGTCCCTCCCGGGGCTCCCCGTATCGGAGGGGGATTGGCTCCTGGCCATCGAGGGCCAGGACCTCCGTGCCCCCACCAATCCATATGCGCTCCTGGAGGGCACCGCCGGCCGCACGGTGGTGCTCACGGTGGCCGACGCCCCCGACGGCACCGGCGCCCGGGACGTGGTGGTGGAGGCCACGGGGAGCGAGTCCCAGCTCCGGACCTGGGCCTGGGTCGCCGAAAACCAGCGCCGGGTGGACGAGCTCAGCGATGGGCGCCTGGCCTACGTCTGGCTGCCCAACACGGGTCAGGGCGGCTACACCTACTTCAACCGCATGTATTTCGCCCAGCAGGACCGGGCCGGCGCGGTCATCGACGAGCGCAACAACGGAGGCGGCTCGGCGGCGGACTACATCGTCGAGGTCCTGGACCGTGAGCTCACGGGCTACTTCAACTCCCGGGCGGCCGATCGGCGGCCGTTCACCCAGCCCATGGCGGGGTTGTGGGGGCCGAAGGTGATGGTCATCAACGGGCGCGCCGGATCGGGCGGCGACCTCCTGCCCTATCTCTTCCGCTTCAAGGGCATCGGACCCCTGGTGGGCACCCGCACGTGGGGCGGACTGGTGGGCACCTGGGACACCCCGCCGCTCCTGGACGGCGGACGGTTCGTGGCCCCCCGAGGCGGGTTCTTCGACGTGGACGGCGAGTGGGCGGTGGAAGCCGAGGGCGTGGCCCCCGACATCGAGGTGCGCAACGACCCGGCCGAGGTCCGGGCCGGGGGCGATCCCCAGCTCGAGGCCGCGGTGGCCGAGGCGCTGCGCCTGCTCGAAACCGAGGCCGTGGAACTCCGAGCCGAGCCGGCTCCGCCGATCCGCTGGCGGCGCCCCGACCGGCGCGGAGGGGGCGGCGGCTGACGGGATGTCCGATTTCGGAAGCATTCGACGCCACCTGATCGAACGCTTCCCCAACCGGAGACTCCCATGCACCCCGCCCTGCGTGTCGCCACCGTCGCCGCCGGCCTCCTCCTCGCCGGCGGCACGGCCCTCGAAGCCCAGGTCGTGTCCGGGGCGCGCCTCGTGCGCCCCGGATCCGCGACTCCATCGTCCGAACTCACCTGGACCGTGCAGGGGGGCTGGCGCGGCCCCACGGGCTTTCCGGGAGAGTCCCAGCAGACGTGGACGGCCGACTCCGACTGGGCCCTCACCTCCATGAACTGGCGGGAGCGCAACGACGACCCGGTCTGGTTCGAGTTCGTGGGTCGACAGGTGTGCGCCGACACCTCCTGTGCCTACTCCATGCTGCACCGGTACTCCCTGAGCGGCGGCAATCTGATCTCCCAGAGGAGCGTCCCGACCGGCGACGAGCACTACGCCACCTCGCTGGCCGTCTGCACGTCGGGCAGCGGCAAGATCAAGGGCGTGCGCCTCTGGTACGCCCGGATCCGGGCCGACCGCACCCTGGAGCGGGCGTCCCAGCCCAACACCTTCCAGCGCACCAACTGCAGCAACTGGCACGCGGCCCAGCAGTGCGGAGCCCGGCAGGTGATCGTGGGCATCCGGGCCCACTACACCCAGCAGAAGGGCTACACGGGCCTCTCGATCCGGTGCGGGCGCATCGCCTGACGCGACGAGGACGGTGATCCCCCGGGGGGCCGCGGCACGCGTGCCCCTTCGAACGGCACTCGTGCACGGGGGACTCCATGACGGTCTATCGATACGGCTGGCTCGCCTGGGTGTGGCGTCTGATGGGGATCGCCGCCCTGGCCGCGGTGGGATTCCTGGCCGCCATGGCGGTGAAGTTCGGAAGTTGGAGCTTCGCCGCCATGGCGCTGCCCCTGGCCCTCCCGCTGGTCCTCCTGCCCATGGTGGCCACGCGGGTCGAGGTGGAGGGCGACACCGTGCGGGTAGCCACCCTGGCGTTTCTCACCCGCGTCGTGGATCGCCGCGCCCTGGGCCGACCCCGGGCGCGGCGCAAGGCCACGGCCCTCCTGACCCGGGTCCACGCCCCCCGGATCTGGGTGCCGGTGCGGGGCGGACTTCCCATCTATCTCGACCTCCTGGCCGACGTCCCCGACCCCCCGGCCTTCCGTCGGGTGTTTCCCCTGCCCCGGGACATGGCCCGGAACCTCGGCAGCGACCCGTGATTTCCCCGCACCACGTGCCGGGCATTCCCCGACATGCATGGAGCCCCCGGTGGATACAGACTGGACGAGGAGTTCGTGCGTCCACCTCGCGTCCCGGAGGTTTCCCGTGGAGAAGTACGTCTACCTGTTCTCGGAACTCGACGAAGCCGAAGCCGCCGTGGACGGCGATTGGGATGCGGTTCGGGGACTGCTGGGAGGCAAGGGGGCGAACCTCGGCGACATGACGCGGCTGGGCGTGCCCGTGCCCCCGGGGTTCACGGTGACGACCCGGGGATGCAACGCCTTCCTGGAGAGCAACGGGTCGTTTCCCGACGGACTCTGGGAGCAGGCCACCGCCGCGGTGGCGGCCCTGGAACGGGCCGTGGACCGGGGCTTCGGCGACCCGGAACGCCCCCTCCTCGTGTCGTGCCGCTCCGGCGCCAAGTTCTCCATGCCGGGCATGATGGACACGGTGCTCAACATCGGCCTCAACGACGACGTGGTGGAGGGCATCGCCCGCCTCACCGACGATCGGCGCTTCGCCCTCGATCTCTATCGTCGACTGCTCCAGATGTTCGGCTCGGTGGTACTTCGGATCCCCGACGACGCCTTCGAGTCGGTCATCGAGCAGCACCGCCGGGAGGCCGGGGTGAAGGGCGACGGCGAGCTGAGCGCCTCGGCGTGGGAAGCGGTGGTGGCCCGGTTCAAGGAGATCGTGCGGATCCATACCGGCCGGGACTTTCCCGCCGACCCGTGGGAGCAGTTGCGGATGGCCACCGAGGCGGTCTTCCGGAGCTGGGACGGCAAACGGGCCCGGGACTACCGGGACGCGGCCGGCATCGACCACGATCTGGGCACGGCGGTGAACGTCCAGACCATGGTCTACGGCAACATCGGCGACAACTCGGCCACGGGCGTCTGCATGTCCCGCAACGGCACCACGGGTGAAAAGGTGCTGGAGGGCGACTTCCTGGAGAACGCCCAGGGCGAAGACGTGGTGGCGGGAATCCGGGCCACCAGCCCCCTGGCGGTGCTGGGCGATCGCCATCCCGACCTCTACGCCGAGCTGGAGACCATCGCCCGGTCGCTGGAGAAGCACTACCGCAACATGCAGGACCTGGAGTTCACCATCGACCGGGGCCACCTGTGGGTGCTCCAGACCCGGGACGGCAAGCGCACCGCCGAAGCCGAAGTGCGCATCGCCGTGGAGATGGCCGAAGAGGGACTCATCACCCGCCAGGAGGCCCTGACGCGGGTGTCGCCCGCCCAGGTGGACGTCTTTCTCCATCCGAGGTTCGACCCCGAGGCCATGGACGGCGCCGAGCCCCTCTGCACGGGGCTGGACGTCTCGCCCGGGGCCGCGGTGGGCATGGCGGTCTTCGACTCCGACGTGGCGGAGCGGTGGGCCGCCGAGGGCAAACCGGTGATCCTGGTCCGCCCCGACACCAAACCCGACGACGTCCACGGCATGCTGGCGTCCCGGGGGATCCTCACCACCCGGGGCGGACGCACCAGCCACGCCGCCCTGGTGGCGCGCCAGTTCGGGAAACCCGCCGTGGTGGGGGTTTCGGAGCTGGAGATCGACCTGGTGGTGGGCGAGGCCCACATCGGCGACTCGGTGATCCGGGAGGGCGACTGGCTCTCCATCGACGGCACCCGGGGGGAGGTATTCACGGGTGAACTCCCCACCGTGGTGGCCGACCTCGACAACCCGTTCCTCAACCGGCTCCTGGAGTGGGCCGACCAGGAGCGGCGCCTGGGGGTGCGGGCCAACGCCGACTATCCCCGGGACGCCGAGCGGGCCCGGAAGAACGGGGCCGAGGGCATCGGACTGTGCCGCACCGAGCACATGTTCTTCGAGACCGACCGCCTGCCCATCGTGCAGCGCATGATCATGGCCGACGCCCCCACGGACCGGGAGGCCGCCATCACCGAACTGCTCCCCCTCCAGCGGGGCGACTTCGCCGGGCTCTTCGGGGCCATGGACGGGCTGCCGGTGATCGTGCGCCTCATCGACCCCCCGCTCCACGAGTTCCTCCCCGCCCACGGAGAGCTCCTCTCGCAGATCGCCGACCTGAAGGTCCGGCTCCAGCACGTGGCCACCCTGGACGAGATCGATGCCCTCCTGGAGCAGCTCCGGGAGAAGGAGCGGGTGCGGGAGCGGGTCGAGCAGCTCCACGAGGAAAACCCCATGCTGGGGACCCGGGGCGTCCGCCTGGGCATGCTGATTCCCGACCTCGTCCGCATGCAGGTCCGGGCGGTGTTCGAGGCGGCCTGCCGTTGCGCCGCCGACGGCGTGGCCGTACACCCCGAGATCATGATTCCCCTGGTGAGCCACGTGAACGAACTCCGCACCATGCGGTCCATCCTCGAGGCCGAGGCCCGGACCGTCATGGACGAAACGGGCGTGGAGATTCCGTATCGCTTCGGCACCATGATCGAGATCCCCCGGGCGGCCCTCACGGCCGGGGAGATCGCCGAGGTGGCCGAGTTCTTCTCGTTCGGCACCAACGACCTCACCCAGACCACCTTCGGGATCTCCCGGGACGACGCCGAACAGGGGTTCCTGGTGGATTACCTCAACTCGGGGGTGCTCCCGGTCAATCCCTTCGCCACCCTGGACGAAGCCGGCGTGGGACAACTCATGGATTGGGCGGCCCGGGCGGGGCGCGAGGCGCGACCCGAGCTCGAGGTGGGCATCTGCGGGGAGCACGGCGGCGACCCCGAGAGCGTGGCCCTCTGCCACCGACTCGGCCTGGACTACGTGTCGTGCTCGCCGCTCCGGGTGCCCATCGCCCGTCTGGCCGCCGCTCAGGCCGCCATGGCCGACCCGTCGTGACGGACTCCCTGGCCGGTGTGGCCGCCGCGCTCCGGGCGGGAGCCACATCGGCCGGGGCCCTCCTGGACGAGGCCCTGGCCCGCCACGACGGGCGCGCGCCGGCCCTCCACGCCTACGTCCACCTGGATCGGGACGGGGCCCGTGCGGCGGCAGCCGAGGCGGACCGGCGCCTGAGGGGACGGGGTCCGCCGCCGGGCCCCCTCTGTGGGATCCCGGTCTCGGTGAAGGATCTCTACGGCGTGGACGGGCAGCCGGTCTGGGGGGGCACGGCCCGTCCCCTTCCCGAGGAGTGGAGCCGGGACGGGTGGTTGGTGGCGCGGCTCCGGGCCCAGGGCGCCGTATTCGTGGGGCGCACCATCACGGTGGAGCTCGCCTTCGGCGCCGTGGGCACCAATCCCCACCACGGCACGCCCCGCAACCCCTTCGACGACCACACCCACCGGATCCCCGGGGGCTCGTCGGCGGGCGCCGGCGTGAGTCTCGTGGAGGGTTCGGCCCTGGTGGCCCTGGGCACCGACACGGGGGGCTCGATCCGGATCCCCGCCTCCCTGTCGGGCACCGTGGGACACAAGACCACCCACGGTCGGTGGTCCACCGAGGGGGTGGTGCCCCTGAGCACGACCCTGGACACGGTGGGAGCCCTCACCCGCACGGTGGACGACGCGGCGTGGTTCTTCGGAGCGGTGGATCCGGCGTGGGGCGACCCCGATGCCTTCGTGGCCGAGGTCCGCCGCCGTGCCGACGCCGCCCCTCTGCGGGTGGGACGGCCCCGGGCCCGGATCCTGGACGAGGTCGACCCCGCTCTGGGTGGGATGGTGGACGGGGCGCTGGAGGCGTGGGCGCGGAGCGGCGCGGCCGCCGTCACCCCCGTGGACGGCTCACTCCTGGACGAGGCCGAGCGCCTGTACATGGAGGGCACCATCGTGGCCGCCGAGGGCCAGGCGTTCGTGGCGAGCCGGCTGCCCCACCATCGGAGCGCCCTGGACCCCCGGGTCGCCGCCCGCCTGGAGGGCGCCCCCTCCCTGGAGTCCCCGGCCTACCGGCGGGATCGGGCGACCCTGGACGCCCTGGCCGCCCGGGCCCCGACCCTCTTCGCCGACGTGGACGTCCTGGCGTGGCCCACCCATCTCCACGCCCCACCCCCGGTGGACGACCTCACCGACCTGGATCGGTACCTGACGGTGAATCGTGGCCTGCTCCGCCCCACCTGCCCGGTGAACGCCCTGGGGTTGTGCGCCCTCACCGTCCCCGTGGGTTTCGACCCCCGGGGACTTCCCGTGGGCCTCCAGCTCGTGGCCCCGGGCGGAGCCGACGAACTCGTCCTGGCGGCGGGGCGGCGGCTCGAGGCCGTCCTTCAGGCCTCGCCCAGGTCCTCCACCAGCCGTTGAGCCAGGGCGTCGACGAGCCGACGACCCAGGGGGGCGTTCATCCCCGTGGGGTCCCCCAGGATCCCGTTGCTCGACACGGCCTTCATGCCGTGCGCGAACAGCCGGGCCGTGACGTCGGCGTCCAGGGGTCCCACCCGGCCGGGCTCCACACGATGGGGGCGCACCCGCTCGGGATGCAGGGCCAGGAGAATCGAACCTTCGGCCACGTCGGCATGCCCCCCCACACCGGCCCCCAGTCCCCCGAACTCCTGGGCCACCCGAGTCCAGACCTCCATGACCACCCCCAGGTCGGTGCACGCCAGCACCTCGGCCTCGGGGGCGGCGGCCCGGAACGACGCCATGCCGTCGGCCAGAGGCGCGAAGTTGCCGCCGTGGGTGGGAAGGACGACGATGCGGCGGAACCCATGCCGGCCGAGGGACGCCACCACGTCTTCCACCAGGGCGTGGAAGGTCTCCTTCCGGAGCGTCAGGGTGCCGGGAAAGGCCATGTGGTGTTCGGAGCACCCCACCCGGACGGTGGGCGCCACCAGGGCCCTACCCAGCCGCCGCGCCACGGCCTCGGCCAGCGCCGTGCCGTGGCTCGCGTCCATGGAGAGGGCGAGATGGGGTCCGTGTTGCTCCGTGGCGCCGCAGGCGAAGACCACCGTGGTCCACCCCTCCGCCAGAGCGGCCCCCACCTCGGGAGAGGTGAGGTGGTCGAACCGGATCTCCCGCTCCTCGGCCCTCACGGGCACCGCTCCCCGACCCCGGGGTAGTCCAACCCATGAAGATCCTGGCCACCGCCAAGCCCGATCAGAACCGCGCCGCCGTGGACCCGTGGACCGCGGTCCACTTCGCCGTGGGACTCGCCGCCGGGCTGATGGAGCTTCCCTTCTCGGGAGCCATGGGCGCCGCCGTCGCCTACGAAGGGGTGGAACAGGCCTTCGAGCGGACCGAGACCGGCCAGGACGTCTTCGAGACCTCGGGCCCCGAACATCCGGCCAACGCCGTGGTCGACCTCGCGGTGTTCGCCGTGGGGCACTGGCTCGGCCGCCGCTGGAACCGCACCGGCTGACGCCACCTCAGCGCCCGCCCCCGCCGGGTCCCACCACGAAGGGTTCGGTGACGATGTCGGGGCCCACGCCCCGCTTCGACTCGGCGACGATGCGGGCCACTTCCTCCATGACGGCGTCGTTGTCCAGGACGATGCCGTCCTTGATGGTGTGGAGGATCCCGCCGGTGCGGTACATCTCCCGGGTGTCGGGATCCATGCGCACCGTGCCGAAGGGATACAACGTCTTGAAGTCCCACGCCGGGTTGCCGTCCACCACCAGGAGGTCGGCCACGAACCCGGGCTCGAGGCGGCCGAGACGGGGTTCCATGAGAAGCTCCGCCGCATTCATCTGACCCGAGCGGAGGACCTCCAGGGGGTGCATGCCCGATTCCAGCATGAGCTGGAGCTCCCGGATGTTGCCGAAGCCCCCGGTGGACCACTGGTAGTTGTCGTCGGTCCCGAAAACCACGCGCCCGTCCTTCTTGTTGAACTCGTAGATCAGGTCACCCCACAGGTCGTACATGTAGGTCCAGTAGAACTCGTCCATGGACGTCCAGTCGTACTGGAACGACGCGTGGTTGTCCGGATTGGGTAGATGCCAGTCCCACAACACCTGGTGGGTGTACTTCTCGTGCCACGGCAGTCCCCACGCCCGGATGATGTCGCGGTTGGCCTCGTAGGTGGCCCGATTGGGCTGCATGGTGACGCCGTAGTACACGAGGGAGTCCACCAGCGTCTCCAGCAGACGCTTCCGGCTCTCGGGGTTCTCGCCCACCTCGTACCACACCCGTCCCGCCTCGCGGAAGCGGATGTTCTCGTCCTGGTAGCGGTAGTCCGCCGGGTAGCTCTGGACCCCCCGGGGGAGGGCCGACTCGGCGTATCCGTAGTGGTGCACGATCATGGTCACCCCCAGGCGGGCGGCGTCCATGGCGTTGAGCACCGCGGTGTGCTGGGGCTGGATGTGGATCGCCGTGAGCCCGCCGGCGGCCTCGATGGCCCGGGCCGCGGCGCCGAAGAGAGGCGGATTCCACGCCAGGTTGTTCACGTACACCTGGCGCACCCCCGCCTGGATCATGGCCCGGGCGATCTCGGGGGCCAGGGTGGTGTCCTGGAGCTGCTCGGGCGAGTAGTCCGTGCCCGATCCCCAGCCGTAGAGGGGAAAGAGGCGCGGGGCCAGGATGTCGTTGTTGCGCTCGGCCTCCAGGATGTCCCGCACCCGCCCCTCCTCGGCGGGCCCGATGCTGGTCACGCCCGTGGCGAGTTGCAGGTAGAAGATGTAGTCCAGGGGGAGGGCGTCCTCCCGGAGATGGAGGTGCAGATTGATCAGCCCCGGCGTCACGTAGGTGTCGCCGTCCCCCTCGATGACGCGATCGGCCTCGATGACCCGGTCGGGGTCGTGCATGCGCACGCTCTCGATGACGTTGCCCGTGATGACGATGTCCATGGGACCCTGTCCCGGCCCTCCGTGACCCGGGAGGACCATGACGTTGCGAATCGCCAGGCGACCGTAGGGTCCTTCGGCGAGGCCGTCGTACTGTTTCGTCTCCCCGACCTCGGGCTTCAGGGCCACCCGCTCCAACTGCCCTTCCGCAGGCTGAGCGCCCATTCCCGCCGCGCCCAGGCCGAGGGCAACGGGGAGGAGGGCGGCCGGGAAGCGGGAGCGAACGAGTCGACGAGGCGGTGCGAAGGGCATGGGCTGATCCTTGGTTCAGGGCGGGGAGCCTCTGGCGAAGCCGCGGCCAGACCGCCAGAATGGTCGCGGTCGACCCTCCGCGCCACATCCACGCAAGGTCGCTCATACTGTGAGTCCACTCACCCGAGAAGCACGAATTCCCGGTAGGATCGTCATCTCCTGGGCCATGTCCGGGGGCATTCTGTTCGGCATCATGGGGACCATCCTCACCATGACGCAGCAGTTGCCCGGATATGACTTCTTCGTCACCCTCTCGGGCACGTTCGTGTTCGGGGCCCTGGCCGGACTGCTTCACGGATTCGTGTTGGCGGTCTTCGCCCGGGATCACGACATGACCTTCGGCGACTCTCTGCGTCACGCCGCTCTGGGTCTGCTCTACTCGCTCCTCACCGTTCCCGTGGCCTACCTGGCCACCCTGTGGATCGGCTTCGCCTTCTACTTCCAGCTCGACCCCAGCATCGGTCGACTCCTGGGCGCCGTCATCGGCGGGTGGATCGGGCTGGCCGTCCTGGTGTGGACGGCGTGGGAGACCTGGCGGGCGATCCGCATCATCGTGGAGCGCTGGCCCGACTTCGTCGTGGTGGCCGGGATCGTGGGGATCGTCTTCCTCGTCCTGGTCTGGTTCTTCAATTCCTTCTACCCCTACATCTTCCAGGGGAACTACAACCTGCGGCAGGCCATCTTCATCAGCGGCGGCATCGCCGTGCTGGTGGTGGGGCCCCTCACCACCATCGCCTTCGTGGGACTCCGGAGGCTCGTGAAGATCCAGGGCCTGATCCGGAAGTTGGAAGCGGGCGAGCAGTAGCCGTCGGACCGGAACGGGGTGGGGGCGCTCCCGATCCCCCACCCCTCCGGTCCCCGGTGGTTCAGTCGCCCCGTCGAACGGACCGGAACGCGGAGCCGTGGACGACGCGGGTCCCGCGTCGATCGACGAACACGACCAGGTCCGTGGCCTGGAGCCCCCGAGCCGCCGCCTCCACCACCGCGAAGAACTCCGTGGGGTTCTCCGGATTGCGGGCGAACTTGCCCTTCAGGGTGAACCGCATGCCCGGAACGTCCATGCGCAGGGCGCTGCCGACCCGAGCCCGCTGGACCATGGTCCGAAGCCCGTTGGCCCGGTATCCCTGGAGACGAAGGGCCAGGGTGCCGGTCTGGACCTGCGTGGTGGCGGAGCTGTCGGGTTGGGCCGGCGCGTCTCCGGGCGCTTCGTTGCCGGTGCTCCCGGGGTCGTCGGGCTTGGCCCCGTCGCCGTCGCCTCCGCCCGAGCCGCCGCCGTCTCCGCCGCCACCACCGCCCCCGCAGGCGATCTGGGCGATCTCCCGCCCGTCGATGGCGCACATGAGGTCGCGCATGGCCACGCCGAGGCAATCCAGCCCGCCTTTGCACTCGTAGTCCTGCAGGGCCCGGCCCACGGCGTCGGCGGCGTCGGTCATACCGTCCATGAAGCCGTTGACGCCGCCCATGCCGTCGCCGTCGGGATGGCACCAGGCGGTGGGGGGGCAGTTGGGATCGATGGGGATCTGGGCTTCGGCGCCTGCGGGGAGCAGGGCCACGGTCAGCGCCGCCGTGGCGAGCAATCGGTACATGGGGACCTCCGAAAGGATGGGGAACCTGGGACTTCACCCCCCGTGGCGACGTTCCCCCGGGAATCCTGCCACGCCCCCGCACCGCTTGCCCCGGTCGGTGGCGGACCGGTAGTCTGGCGCACCCGATCCGCCCGTCCGTCTCCCCGGAGCCGCCGCCCCATGCCGTCGCCTCTCGCCGCCCTTCGCCGCTTCCCGCTGCCCCTGGCCGCCGCCCTGGCGGCCGCGCCCCTCGCAGCCCAGGCGCCCACGCCGTCGGCCGAGGTCCTGTCGGCGATCCACCCCCGGGCCATCGGTCCCGCCGTGACCGGGGGCCGCATCACCGACGTGGAGATCCATCCCGACCACCCGTCGACGATCTACCTCGGCACGGCCTCGGGGGGCATCTGGAAGAGCACCACCCGCGGCCACACCTGGACGCCGGTCTTCGACGACCAGCCCGTGAGCACCTTCGGCGACGTGGCCATCGCCCCGTCCAACCCCAACGTGCTCTACGCAGGCACGGGGGAGCAGAACAACCGCAACTCCACCTCGTGGGGCAACGGCGTGTACCGCTCCGACGACGCCGGGGCCACCTGGCGGCATCTGGGGCTGGAGGGCACCCGGCACGTGGGCAGGATCCACGTGCATCCCACCGACCCCGACGTGGCGTGGGTGGCCGGGCTGGGCAACCTGTGGGGACCGAACGAGGAGCGGGGGGTCTTCAAGACCACCGACGGCGGCGCCACCTGGTCGAAGGTGCTCTACGTCGACGAGTACACGGGAGCCGTGGACCTCGCCCTGGACGCCACCAACCCCGACGTGCTCTACGCCGCCACCTATCAGCGGGAGCGGAAGGCGTGGGGCTTCAACGGCGGGGGCCCGGGAAGCGGCATCTGGAAGTCCACCGACGGGGGGGCGAGCTGGACCGAACTCACCAACGGGCTCCCCGAGGGACAGATGGGCCGGATCGGGGTCGCCGTGTCGGCCTCCGACCCCAACGTGGTCATGGCGCTGGTGGAAGCCCCGGCCCGGCCATCGGACACCCCGTCCGAGGGGCAGCCCGGCCAGTTCGGCGGCTTCCGCCGCGATCCCGGCGACACGGGCACCTACCGCTCGGAGGACGGCGGGGCGACGTGGCAGAAGATGAGTGAGGAGAACGGCCGGCCCATGTACTACTCCCACATCTTCATCGATCCCAACGACCCGAACCTGGTCTACAGCGCGTCGACCAACTCGGTGAAGAGCGAGGACGGCGGCCGGACCTGGACCACCATCGCCGCCCAGCCCTCGTACGACGTGGGCGTGCACCTGGACATGCACGCCATGTGGCTCGACCCCACCGACCGGAACCACTTCTACCTGGCCGGCGACGGGGGCTTCCACGAGACCTTCGACGGCGGCCTGAGCTACCGGAAGATCAACAACTTCGACGTGGGGCAGTTCTACGCCATCGGCGTGGACCAGCGGGACCCGTACTGGGTCTACGGGGGCATGCAGGACAACCACTCCTGGATGGGGCCCTCCGAGACCCGCCGCTACGACGGGATTCTCAACGACGATTGGCAGCAGATCGGCTTCAGCGACGGCATGTATCAGCAGGTCGACAAGGCCGGCCCCCGCTACGTGTACAGCGCGGCCACCCAGGGCAGCTACAACCGGGTCGACGTCATCGCCGGCACCAAGCGCCCCATCGGTCCCACCGAGCCCGAGGGCGAGGACTACCGCTTCGACTGGACGTCGCCGGGACTCGCCTCCATGCACCAGGAGGGGCTGTTCTACATGGGGGGCAACCGCCTCTTCATCTCCCGGGACTTCGGCGAGACGTGGGACCGCACCCAGGAGCTCGACCACGGCATCGATCGATCCGCCCGCTCCATCATGGGCGTGGACTACGACGACATCTTCATCTCCGCCGGCGACGGCGTGGGGGGCTTCGGCGTCACGGCGACCCTGGCCGAGTCGCCCCTGGACGTGAACGTGCTGTGGGTGGGCCTGGACGACGGGGCGCTGCAGGTGTCCCGAGACCAGGGAGCGACGTGGACCGAAGTGTCGGGCAACGTGCCCGGCCTGCCCGACGAGGCCTACGTGAGCCGGGTGGACGCATCGGCCCACGACCTGGCCACGGCCTACGCCACCTTCGACAACCACCGCAACGGCGACTTCGCGCCGTACGTGTACCGCACCACCGATTTCGGCGCCACCTGGACGCCCCTTCACGGGGGACTCCCGGAGGGTTCGGTCAACGTCATCGTGGAGCATCCCGACAACGCCGACGTCCTCTTCCTGGGCACCGAGCACGCCCCGTGGGTGTCCACCGACGCCGGCGCCACCTGGACCCGGATCCCCAACCTCCCCACCACCGCCTACGACGACATGGTGATCCATCCCCGGGAGAAGGACCTGGTCATGGGCACCCACGGGCGCAGCATCTGGATTCTGGACGACACCCGGTTCCTGGCGGGGTGGACCGCCGACGCGGCGGCGGCGCCGGCTCGCCTCTTCGGCGCCGACGACGGGACCCTGCTCCGCTACCGGAAGGACAACTCCTACCGGGCCCAGGCCGAGTACGCCGGGGAGAATCCCCCCGACGGCATCGAGCTCACCTACCGCCTGGGGGCCGGGAGCGGCGACGCGACCCTGAGCGTGGCCCGGGCCGACGGCACGGTGGTGCGCCGCATGACCGTGCCCTCGACCCCCGGCCTGCATCGGGTGAACTGGAACCTCCGCCACGGCGATCCCGACGCCCCGGACCGCTGGGAGGCGTGGAACGATCCCGACTACCCCCGCCCGCCCCGGGCCACCGGCGGCCCCTTCGTCTCGCCGGGCACCTACACGGTGACGCTCGAGGCTCGGGGCACCACGTCCAGCACCACGGTGGGCGTGCAGGGCGACCCCCTCCTGGAGCTCACCGACGCCGACTACCGGGCCTCGGAGGACTTCCTGCTCCGAGCCGCCGCCCTGAGCGAAGAGGCCCGTCGGGCTGCCGCCGGGGCCGACGAAGCCACCGGCGCGGCACTCCGCACCCTGGCCCGGGACATCGCGGTCTTCACTCGGGCGTTCGGCGACGCCGGCCGCTTCTACGACGGCAACTTCGATCCGCCCTCGGCCGCCGACCAGGCGCGGCTGACGGAGCTGGAGGCCGCCCTGGCAGCCGTGCTCGGGGGGTGATCAAACCAGGGCCATGACCAGCGCGAACTGCAGGAACCGGTACGTGAGGTGGGCCACGGCGAGCCCGGCGACAAGCGTCGCCAGGAGTCCCGCCGCACCCCGCCGGCCCACTCCATAGGCTCGGACGACCGCCCGGTACCAGGCGACCAGCAGGATGCCCAGGCCGACCAGGCCGATGGAAGGAAGGCGGCCCTGGAGTCCGGGAATCAGCCCGGCGGCCCACGACAGGATGGGAAACCCCACCCAGTTCAGCAGGGGGGCCGCGAGGAGCAGGAAGGCGAAGAGGTGCACCGCCACGACGGTGTGTTCGGCCGCGGTCCACACGCGCCCCCGAAAGGCGGCAAGGAGCACCAGGGCCAGCACGGGCACGTGGAGGAACACCAGCGATTTCGACACGTTGGACGACGTCTCGCCGAAGCGTTCGGCGAACCGGTCGAAGTCCGCGCCGTCGGCGGCGAGCCGCTCCCCCACCTGCCCACGGGCCCACTCGCCGTAGACCGGCTGCCCGAGATGATCACTCAGGTGCAGGTCGAAGTCGGTCATGGGCGGGGCCAGGAAGAACACGAGGTTGACCAGGAGGAACAGGGAGAACGGCGGCAGGTAACGGCGCCGCCGCCCCTCGATCCACGCCCGGGACAGGGTTCCCGTGTCGACCACGAGGAGGGTCAGGCTTCGGAGCCACCGACCCTCGAGGTTGACCCAGGACGCCAGGGCCTCGCCCACCAGGTGGCGGAGGGAACGGTCTCCGGGCCCAAGCCGTCGCTGGCCGCAGCGGGCACACCAGGCCCCCGTCAGCGGGGCCCCGCATTCGGCACAGACGGCCGGGTCGAATTCAGGAGGACGCATGGGCCGAAGCTGTCGGTCCTGGGTGGCGCCCGCCAGCCGTCCCGGGCACCCGAGGCCGGGTTTCGGTATATATTCCCCGTCGCTGCCGCGTCCCCTCCCTGGTCCGCTCCATGATGCCACGCCCCGTCCGCGCCACCGCCGCCCTCGTCGCAATCCTCGCCGCGGGGGCCTGTGCCTCCTCGTCGAACGCGAGCGCTCCCCCGTCGTCACCGGCCCCCGCCACCTCCGGCCCGGACCTCGAGCGCCTCGAGGCCGTTGCCCGGGCCCGGGCCGACAGTGCCCTCATGAACGTCCACGACGCCGATGTGGAGTTCATGCAGGGCATGATCCACCACCACGCCCAGGCACTGGTCATGTCGGCGTGGGCGCCGGACCACGGTGCGAGCCCCAGCGTCCAGACCCTCACCTCCCGGATCATCAACGCCCAGAGGGACGAGATTGCCCTCATGCAGCGCTGGCTCCGGGAGCGGGACCGGGACGTGCCCGAAGTCGAGCCCTCGGGCCACATGCCGGCGATGCACGGCGACATGCACGTGCACATGCCGGGCATGCTCTCGCCCGAGCAGCTCGCCGCCCTGGACGCGGCCCGGGGCCTGGACTTCGATCGTCTCTTCCTGACGTACATGATCCAGCACCACGAAGGGGCCGTGACCATGGTCCACGACCTCTTCGAGATCGACGGCGCCGCTCAAGACGACGCCGTGTTCAAGATCGCCTCGGACATCCAGGTCGATCAGAAGACCGAAATCGCGCGTATGCAGCGGATGCTCGACGCGTTGACCGACGCCGGCGCCCGCTGACCGCGAACGCCGAACCCACTCCATCACAGGACGCCATCATGACCCTTCCCACTCCGCTCCGCCTCGGCCTCACGGCGGGGGTCGTCGCCCTCGTCGGGTGCGGCGGCTCCTCCATGGGCGGCGATGCGACCCCCGACCCGGCCCCGTCGGGCTCCATGCGACCCCTGGAGGTCGCCGCCCCCTCCCCCGATCCTCGGGTGGGCCTGGGGGCCGGCATGTTCGACGCCGAGGAGGCCGTCTGGAATCTCCGGGTGGTGTCGGAGACCCCGCCCCCCGAGGCCTTCGTGGGAATCACGAACTCCGACCTGGCGTTCAAGGGCCCGTACGCCATCCAGGGCAACTACAACGGCGTGCAGGTGTGGGACATCTCCAACCCGGCCTCTCCCGAACTCACCACGGCGTACGTCTGCCCGGCGTCCCAGAGTGACGTCTCGGTGTACGGCGACCTGCTCTTCGTCTCGGGCGAGGGACTCGGCGGGCGACTGGACTGCAGTGCCGAAGGCGTCCAGCAGGCCGTGAGCCAGGACCGGCTGCGAGGCATCCGGATCTTCGACATCACCGATATCCGGAATCCGGAGTACATCGCCAACGTCCAGACCTGCCGGGGGTCCCACACCCACACCGTGCTCAAGGACCCGAACGACGACGACAACGTCTACATCTACGTCTCGGGTTCGGCCCCGGTGCGGCCCTCCGACGAGCTGGCCGGGTGCTCCGGCGCCATGCCCGAGGAGGACCCCAACTCGGCCCTCTTCCGCATCGAGGTGATCCGGGTCCCCCTGGCCAACCCAGAGGCGGCGGCCATCGTGAGCTCGCCCCGGATCTTCGAGGACCTGGTGGCTCCGCCCTCCCACGGCCTCTCCCCCGCCGACCTGGAGCAGATCGAGGAGGCCCGCGCCCGCGGTGCGTTCGTGGCCGACCTCTTCGGCCAGCCCCGGGTGCTTCCCGACCGGTTCGTCCGGCCCCTCCTGGACAGCATCGCCGACGCCGCCGGGCGCGAGACGCCCACGGCGGCCGACAGCGCGGCGCTCCGCGACTACCTCCCCACCTGGGCCGCCCAGATCGCCGGGCCCCAGGGCGGAAACGACGGCCCCGGCCGGGGCCCCACCCAGTGTCACGACATCACGGTCTACCCCGAGATCGGGCTGGCCGGGGGCGCCTGTGAAGGCTACGGGCTCCTCCTGGACATCTCCGATCCGGTGAACCCGCGGCGGATCGACGCCGTGGCCGACTCCAACTTCTCGTACTGGCACTCGGCCACGTTCAGCAACGACGGTTCGAAGGTGCTCTTCACCGACGAGTGGGGCGGCGGCGGCGCGCCCAAGTGCCGGGCCAGCGACCCCATGGAATGGGGCGCCAACGCCATCTTCACCGTGGGCGACGACGGCATCCGGTTCCGCAGCTACTACAAGATGCCCGCGCCCCAGACCAATCTTGAGAACTGCGTGGCGCACAACGGTTCCCTGATCCCGATTCCGGGCCGGGACGTCATGGTGCAGTCGTGGTACCAGGGCGGCATCTCCATCTTCGACTGGACCGATCCGGACCGGCCGGTGGAGATCGCCTTCCACGACCGGGGCCCCTCGGACGCCGACCGCATGGGCTCGGGAGGCAGTTGGTCGGTCTACTGGTACAACGGGGTCATCGTGAGCTCCGAGATCGCCCGGGGCCTCGACATCTTCGAGTTGGTGCCCAGCGATGTGCTGTCCCAGAACGAGATCGATGCCGCCAACACGGTGCGCTTCGACTACCTGAACTCCCAGGGCCAGCCTTCCTACACCTGGCCCGCCACCTTCTCCCTGGCCCGGGCGTACGTCGACCAGTTGGAGCGGTCCCGTGCGGCCTCGTCGCCGTGGATCACCTGGGTGCGGGGCGAGCTCACGGCGGCCGAAGCCGCTTCGGGTTCCGCCCGGAGTTCGGCGCTCCGCAGCCTGGCCGACCGCATCGCGGGCGACGCCGGCGACACGCTGGACGCCGACAAGGTGCGGACGCTGGCCGACGCCGTGCGGGGGCTCGCCTCGGGCGAGTGACCGCGGCGGGAATGCGGGAGGCCGACGGGCCCGGAAGCGCGCGCTTCCGGGCCCGTCGTGCGTTCAGGCGTCGGGCGCCGCCGGCAGGGGGGCCACCCCCGAGTCCACGATGCCCGCCAGGACCATGGGCGCGAAGGCCCGGGCGAATCGCTCGGGATCGCCCTGGGGCGGCATGCGCCCCCCGGCCTGGAGGGCGGCGATGTGCTGACGGAGGGTCCGGGAGCCGTCGAATTCGGCCAGGATCGCCGCATCGGCCGGCCCCACCTCCACCGACGACGGGAACGGGCGCTGCACCCGGATGCGCCCGCCGGTGGGCACCCAGGGGTCTTCCCCGGGCGCTCCCCGGCGGTAGGTGAGTTCGAAGGTGGCGTCGGGCGCCAGGGCCACCGGCGCGTCCAGGAGCCGGCTCGCGAACCCGGCTTCGTCGGCCGCCGCGTCGCCCACCGCCAGGGCCCACGCCAGGTCGGCCCAGCGGGTGTGGGGTCCCCGATGGACCTCCACCGTGAAGCCCGGACGGTCCTGGCCGTGACGCCGAAGGGCCAGGGTACAGAAGTGCGCGGCTTCGATCTTCAACTCGTCGAAGCGGCGCAGGAGAGCCGCGCCGGCGGCAGCCTCCTCCGGGTCGTCGGACAGAAGCTGCGCCCGAAAACGCCGCGTGAAGTCGAAGCGATCGTTGTGCATGAACACCAGGTCGAAGGCCTCGTGCTCGTCGCCCAGAAACTCCCGCACCCGCTGGGGCGCCCCCCGCCCGGCCCGGGCCGACACGACGCAGGTGCACTGGAAGACCCCGCCGGGGGCCAGGTGCCGGGGCAGCCCCGCCAGGACGGCCCGGGTCACCTGCTCCCCGTCGGCGCCCCCGTCGCGGTAGATGAGTTCGGGGCGGGCCGCCGGTACGTAGGGCGGATGGGCCGCCACCATGTCGAAGGTGAGCCCCGCCACCGGCGCCCAGAGGTCGCCCTCCAACGCCGTGACCTGGGGCCGGCCGTTCAGCCGCGCGTTGAAGTCGGCGAAGGCCGTGGCCCGGGCCGTGATGTCCACCGCCCACACCGCTTCGGCCCCGGCGGCGGCCCCCAGGAGGGCGGCGATGCCCGTGCCCGAGCAGAGCTCCAGGTACCGGCCCACGGGGCCCGTGGGCACCACCTCCACGAAACTCCGGCCCGACCCCGTGAGCACGGGATACACCATGTCGGGCCGACGTTCGGCCCCGGGCGGGCCGTCCCGATCCGACACGAGCCACACGCCCAGGGTGGGATACAGGCGCACCCGAGCCTCCCACCGGGACGAACCGTCGGCGGGGGGCCGCAGCAGCCCGAAGGCCGTGAGCAACTCGACGTCGGGATCGGGGAGGTGGGACCGCAGGTCGGCCTCGTCCACGGCGTCCGAGTCCATGAAGAGCCGGAGGAGGACGTCCAGGCCGTCGCCGAGCGCCACGGCGTCGCCGTCCCGCGCCCGGGTGCCGTACTCGAACACGGTGGACACGCCGGCGCGGCGGCAGACCCCGGCGTCGGTGAAGTCGTGCCCGGTGAGAAGGTCCCGGAGGCGCTGAAACGCCTCGGCGTCGAGCACGTGCAGGGGAAGATCGTCCATGCCCTCAAGAGCGGGGACGAAGGGAGCGGCGTCAAACGCGTCGTCGTGTCACGTACGCGCGGACAAGGTGCGAGAGCGGCCGCGCCGTTGCATGTTCGGGCACACCTCCGACCCGAGCCGCCCCATGCCTGCGCCCGTCCGCCCCCTCCCGTTGTTCTCCATCCTCCTCTCCCTGACCGTGCCGGCGGCGTGCGCCGAGGGGGGCGGGGGCGAAGCCGGGTGGTCGGTGACCGACTCGGCCGGGGTCACGCTGGTGGAGCAGACCCTCGACCCGGCCCGGGCCCTCGCCCTGGACGAGGTCTGGCGGGTGGGCAGTCTGGACGGAGACGAGGCCACCCAGTTCTTCACCCCCCGGGACGCCGTCCTGGGCGACGACGGCCGGGTCTACGTCCTGGACTCGGGCAACCACCGGGTGAAGGTCTTCGATGTCACCGACGGGAGCTACCTCTACGGGTTCGGCTCGGAGGGCCAGGGGCCGGGGGAGTTCGAGGGCCAACCGGGGCGGCTCGTGGCCGGGGGAGGTCAACTGGTCGTCTCCGACCTCGGTCGCCGGTTCCACGCGTTCCGCCCCGATGGCACGTTGGTGGGGACGGTCGCCGCCGGCCCCCTCCTCCCCGCCGGCCACATCGCCACCTCCGCCGCCTACGACGGCTCCCGGTTCCTGCTGCAGGCGACTCGGTTCTACGACCTCGAGGCCGGCGCGTCCGTTCCCGGGCAACCCACGGCGCTTCTGGCCCTGGACTTCGAGAACAGCGCCATCGGCGACTCCACCGGACTTCGCTGGGACGGCCTCCCGCCACGGGAGGACGATCCGACCCTGGGAGGACCCGTCCAGCCCATGGTCGAACAACGGTGGACCTGGTGGTTCGATGGCCGGGGCCGGATGCACCGGGTGTTCAGCGAGGACTACGCCTGGGAGGTGTACGCTCCCGACGGCCCCCTCCTCCGCCGCGTGACGAATCACGTGGACCGGGTGCCGGTGGATCCCACCCTCCGGGACCGCTACGCGGCGAACCAGGAGGAGCGGTGTGCCGCGAGTGGGAATCCGGAGTGCGACGCGATTCTGGGCCGACAACTCCCGGCCGTCCTCGCCCAACCCCTCCCCGAGTTCATGCCCACCATCTACCAACTCGACGGCAGCGACGACGGCGCCCTCCTGGTGCTCCGGTCCGATCGGGGGTGGGACGTGGTGGACGGCTTCTCGTCCAAGACCTACGACTTCTTCGCCCCGGACGGCCGCTTTCGGGGCCGTTTCACGAAGGATCCGGGCTTCCGGGTCATCGCCGTGGACGACGAGTACATCGTCGCCATCGAACGCGACGAGCTCGACGTGGAGTCCCTCGTGCTCTACCGCTGGAGCGAGCCGGACAGCGCCTGAGAAAGGCCTCCTCACGCCCCCGCCCCGGCTCCCCCCTCTTTCGCCGAATACCACATTGTCGTATTCATGGGACTCCACATCGATCACCACAATGTGGGGATCACTCTCGAGCCGTCGGAGCGAGGCCGCCATGAAACAACACCTGGGGGAATTCGAGCAGATCGTGTTGTTCACGGTCCTCCGCCTGGGCGACGGCGCCTACGGACTGGCCATTCGTGACGCCATCGAGGAGCACACGGGGAGGAGCGTGTCGCCCGGATCGATCTACACGACTCTGGGCCGCCTCGACGAGCGCGGCATCGTGGAGTCCCAGGTCGAGGCCCCCGGCACCCCGGGCCGCCCTCGCAAGTTCTACCGTCTGACCCCCACCGGCGCCCGTCGCCTACAGGCGTCGTACGAGGCGCTGCAAGCGGCGGCCGACGGGGTGACGAGCCGCCTCGCCGCCCTGACGAAGCCGAGCCGGTGAGCGCCGAACGCGGGGATCCGCCTCCCTGGCTCCGCCGGTGGGCGACTCGCTGGGTGTCGGGTCCCGACGCCCGCTTCATCGTCGCCGACCTGGACGAGGTGTACGCCCGGGAACGGGCCCGGGGTCGCGGCCGCCTGGGCTGCGGGGCCCGGTACCTGATGGGCGCGTTGCGCTCGGGATGGGCCACCGGCACCCACCGCCGGGTCCTTCCCTTCTCGACCCTCGACCTGCGCCTCGGGGCCCGCATGCTGGGGCGCCACCCGGTGGTGTCGGCGGTGATCGTGTTCTCGTTGGTGGTGGGGATCCCCGTGGGCCTCCTGCCGTTGCTGCTGGAAGACGCCCTGGCCGCGCCGGTGCCGGGCGACCCCGACGGACGGATCGTGGGGCTGCGCATGTGGCCCGGCGGGACCAGCACGTTCGACCTCCAGGTCCTCCAGGCGTCCGGGGGGTCTCTCCGGGACGTGGCCGCCGTACGACCGGTCCTGCGCAACCTGGGTCCGCCCGGAAGCGCCACCGGAGCCTGGGGCGCCGAGGTCACGCCGGCCCTCTTCGACTGGCTCCGGATCCCCCCTGCCCTGGGTCGCACCCTGCGCAGCGCCGATGCCGACGGGGGCGCCGACGAGGTCGTGCTCCTGGGACACCGGGTGTGGCTCGAGACGTTCGGAGGCGATCCCGAGATCGTCGGGCGAAGCGTATTGGTGAGCGGCCGCCGCGCCCGGGTGGTGGGGGTCATGCCCGACGGCTTCGCCTTCCCCGACGGCCCGGTGTTCTGGGTGCCCCTGCGGCCGGCCCCGGCGGCGATCCCCGCCGAGGGCGTGCCCGTCGACCTCCTGGTGCGCCGCCCGACGAGCGTCTCCCCGGCCGCCCTGGACGCGGAGCTGGCGAGCGTCGTGGCGGGTCTCGCCCGGGAGCACCCGGCCCGGTACGAGCGGGCCCGGGCCGAGACCGTGGGCCTCACGAACTTCCTGGTGGGCATCCAGCGGGGCGGCCTGGCCGGCGACCCCTTCTGGAGGCTGGTCCGGATCCTCATGCTTTCGGTGTTGGCGGTGGCCTGTCTCAACATCGCCTTCCTCATGTACGCCCGGGCCGTCTCCAGGGAGGAGCAGAACCGCATCCGCTCCGCTCTGGGGGCCGGCCGCGGCCGCATCGTGGGGCAGGTGGTGGCCGAGGCCCTGGTGGTGGCCGTGGTGGCCACCGCCGCGGGGCTGGCGCTCCTGGCGGCGGGCGGCGACCTCCTGGCCGCGGCGACCCGACCCGCCCTCGGGGGCATGCCCACCTGGGTCGAGCCCCGCATGACGCCCCGGTTGGTGGGGCTCGCCCTGACCCTCGGCGTGGTGAGCGCCGTGGCGGCGTCCGTGCTGCCGGCGTGGACCGCCACCCGCCGCATGGCGGCCCGGGGACCGTCCTTCGGCCGGGCCACCTCGGCCCTCGTGATCCTCGACGTGGCCGTGGCGGTGGCCGTGGCGGGACTGGCCACCGGCGTCTTCGAACGCATCGACGACGTGCGGGCGGGCGAGGGACTGGGGCCCGTACCCGACCGGACGATCCTGGGCGTACGCCTGGCCGAACCCACGACTCCGTCGGCCGCCGCCCCGACGCCGGTCCTCACCCCCGAGGTGCGGGCCGACCTCGTGGACGACCTGAGAGCCGAGCCCTCGGTGCTGGGCGTGGCCGTGGCCTCGGCCCTGCCCCGCATGCAGCACCGGACGGTGCGCGTGGAGCCCGACGGCCCCCTGTCCGGTGGCCGGGAGTACGCCGCCGCGCACCGCATCCTCGTCGCACCGGGCTTCTTCGAGGGGCTCCAGATCCCGGTGCTGGCCGGCCGCACCCTCACCCCCGACGACACGGTGGCGCCGGTGCGATCGGTGGTGGTCAACCGCACGTTCATCGACAGCGTCTTCGACGGGCGCGGGGCCCTGGGCCGCCGCTTCCGGCTCCAGCCCCGCTCCGACGAGGCGTCGCGGTGGCTCGAGGTGGTGGGGGTCGTGCCCGACGCCGGTGTGGACCTCATCGACCCCGGCGACGGCTCCGCCTACTACCTGCCCACGGGCCTGGGCGACGTGGCCCCTCTCCACCTGGGACTCCGCCTGGCCGGCGACCCCGCCGCGTTCGGACCCCGGGTGCGGAGCCTGGCCGCGGGTCGAGCCCCCGAGGCCATCGTGGACGACCTCGGCCCCCTGAGCGCCGTCTACCCGGACGACTGGACCCTCATGATCGGGTTGGGCGTGGGGTGGACCACGGTCCTGGTCGTCCTGGTGGCCCTGGCCGTCTCGGGCGTCTACGCGATCCTGAGCTTCGTGGTGGCCAGCGGCCGGAGGGAGCTGGGGATCCGCCGGGCCCTGGGGGCGACCCCGGGCGATCTGGTCGGGAGCGTCACCACGTCCGTTCGCGGCAGTCTGGCGTGGGGCGTGGGCCTGGGAATTCCCCTGGCCAGCGTGCTCTACCGCATGATCGTGGAAGATCCCTCGGCCGGCGTCACCATGCTGGTGACCGGAGTGGCGGCGGGTGTGGGGATCCTGGGACTCGTCCTCGCCCTCGGGGCCCTGGGGCCGCTGCGCGACGCCCTGCGGATTCCGCCGTCGGAGGTCATGCGGACGTAGGAGCAGGGACTCGATTGCGGAGTCTCCCCGCCCCCCGGTAGGATGGGGCGGTCGAGGGGGCGCCGGGCGTCACCGGCGACGGTCGATGCCGACGAACTCGGGGGGGTGGGGAGGATGATCGTGGATCTGTTGCGCGAATTCCGTCAGGCGGTGCGAGCCCTGGCCCGGGCCCCGGGCTACGCGGCCATCACCACCCTCACGCTGGCCGTGGGCATCGGATGGACCACCGCGGTGTTCAGCGTGGTCTCGGCGGTGCTGGTGGACCCGCTGGGCTACCCCGACGCCGACGAACTCGTGGTGGTGGGCGGCCAGCTCCCGGGCCTGGGGGCCCAGGACCTCACGGCGTCGGCCCCCGAGTACCGCGACTATCTCGCCGCGTCGGAATCCCTGGACGATCTCGCCGCCACGTGGATCCTCGACGTCAACGTCACGGGCATCGATCAGCCGTTCCGGAGCCGCGACGCGGTGGTCACGGTCAACTTCTTCTCGGTGCTGGGCGTGGAGCCCTTCATGGGCCGGGACTTCACGGCCGAGGACGCCGGGGGCGACATCGGGCACTCGGCCATTCTCAGCTACGCGTCGTGGCAGCAGCACTTCGGCGCCGATCCCGACGTCCTCGGCCGCACCTTCCTCATCGACGACGATCCCATCGTGGTCATCGGCGTCATGCCGCCGGGGTTCGAGCATCCCGAGGCCGGCACCGGCGACCCCGTGTCCATGTGGGGGCCCATCGACGTCTCCGAGGAGTCCCGTTTCGGACAGGGCCGCAACGCCCGCAATTGGACCCTCTTCGGACGCCTGGCCGACGGCGTCGACCCCGCGGTGGCCCAGGCGGAATTCGACGCCATCGCCGCCACGATCCGGGAGGAGTACCCCGAGTCGTATCCCGCCGAGGCCCGCTGGACCACCTCGGTGGTGCCCCTGAAGGAGCGCATCGTAGGCGATGTCCGGACCTCCCTGGTCCTGGTGCTGGGAGCGGCGGGCTTCGTGCTCCTCATCGCCTGCACCAACGTGGCCAACCTCATGCTGGCCCGCGGGGCCGAGCGGACCCGGGCCATCGCCGTGCGCGGGGCGCTGGGCGCCGGCCGCATGGGCCAGGCCCGGGGGCTGATCCTCGAGGGAGTGGCCATCAGCCTGCTGGGGGGGGCCCTGGGCACCCTCATCGCAGCGGCGGGCACGGGGCTGATCCGGGCCCGATCCGCCGCCGCCCTCCCCCGCCTCGAAGGCGTGGCCCTCGACGGTTCGGTGCTGGCCTTCAGCGCGCTCCTCACCATGGGCACGGCCATGCTGGTGGCGGTGATCCCGGCGGTCCGCCTCACCCGGCTGAACCTCCAGGACGTGCTCCGCCACGGCTCCCGAGCCGGGAATCGCAACCGCACCGCCCAGAGCGTGTTGGTCGTGGCCGAAGTGGCCTTCTCCATCCTGTTGCTGGTGGGCTCGGGGCTGACGCTGAAGAGCTACGGGTCCCTCATGGCCGTGGATCTGGGCTTCGCCCCCGATCCGGTCATGACCCTGCGCACCTACCTGCCGTGGACCATCGTTCCCCAGGACGGGCGCTACTTCGATCCCGACGTACGCATCGGCTTCTACGACGAGGCGCTCCAGCGCATGGAGGACCTGCCCGACGTGATGTCGGCGGGGCTGGTGACCCGCCTGCCCCTGCGGCGACTCAACGGCGCGAACTTCTCGCTCGTGGGCTCCGAATCCGAGTCCTCGAGCCTGGCCCGCACCGCCGAGTTCCGGCAGATCAGTCCCAGCTACTTCGAGGTCATGGGGATTCCCGTCCTGGACGGCCGGGCCCTGACCTTCGACGATCGCGCCGAGGGCGAGTTCGCCGTTGTGGTGGACCAGGCCTGGGTGGAGCGCTATTCGCCCCGCACGTCTCCCCTGGGACGCCAGATCCGGCTGGGCACCAATCCGGCGGCGCCCCCCCGCACCATCGTGGGGGTGGTGGGGAGCGTGCGTCAGCACGGACTCGACGCGGCGCCTCGGGAGACCATCTACGCCTCGTATCGACAGGGCATCGGCATCGATGTGGCGTGGGTCGTGAGGACCCGGGGAACGCCCGAGGCCGTGACCCCGGAGGTCGTGGCCGCCATCCACTCCCTCGACCCCACCCTCCCGGTCTTCCTGCGGGAGTCCATGACGTCGGTGGTGGCCGGCACCGTGTCCCGGAAGCGGCTGGTGGCCAACCTTCTGTCGCTCTTCGCCGTCCAGGCGGCCCTCCTGGCCGCCCTGGGCATCTACGGCGTCATGTCCCAGGCCGTGGGGCAGAGGAAGCGCGAAATCGGCATCCGCATGGCCATCGGCGCCGAGCGCGGCGAGGTGATTCGCATGATCGTGGCCACGGGGGTGCGGCTGGGAGCCGTGGGCGCCGGGGCGGGCCTGGTGCTGGCCGGACTGGCGTCGGGCACGCTGCGTTCGATCCTGTTCGAGGTCGAACCCCTCGATCCCGCCGTCTACGCCATGGTGGCGGCCCTGGCCCTGACCCTCGCCGGCCTTTCGAGCCTCGTCCCGGCCTGGCGCGCCGCCCGCACCGACCCGGCCGGGGTGATCAAGAGCGACGAGTAGGTCGCGCTCAGCCCGTGAACTCCAGGCCTTCCATGCGACGCGACACCTTGCTGGAGACGGCGAGTTCTCCCAGGACGTTGGCCACCAGCAGGCCCCCTAGAGTCGCCAGAATCCCGGTGGGAGACCGATAGCCGAAGGCCATCAGGACTCCGAGGAGTCCCAGGGGTACGATCATGATGATGAACGTGCCGAAGAAGCGGCCGCTCTGCTGCATCTTCTGCGGGGACTGGGAGAACGGCAGGACCGGGTGAAGGAGCTGGGCGAACTGGAGGGCCCCGTTGGCCACCAGTCCCAGCACCAGGACGTGGATCACCCCGTGCCACCACACCCCGAAGAACCAGGCCAGGAGTCCCCCGAGAATCGCCAGGTAGGGCACCAGGAAGGCCATCATCACCACCATCCGGGCGTGGCGGAGCAGCCGAGGGGCCCGGCAGGGCGTGGCGAAGTAGACCCACCCCGCGGGCGCCGACTCGCTGTAGCCCACGTTCATCATGAGCATGGTGGGCATGAGGAGGGCCGCGATGTGGAGGAGGTTGAGCGCCCCGGCCGCCTGGAGGGCCGACCCGGTGAAGGGGTCGGGGAGCCGGCCGTCTTCGAGCCCCATGACGAGGTACAGAACCGAGAGGGGGAGCACGCTGAGCACCCCCAGGCGGAACCGGGTGTCGAAGCGGAACTGGGCCCGGATGAGGCGGGCCACGGCGCGGAACTCGGGCGACATCCACGACCATGCGCGGGCCCCGCGGCGAGGGAGGGCCCCCGCCGCGGGTGCCTTCGGCCGCTCTCGCGGCGCCTCGCTCCGCGCCGCCAGGCGATGGGCGTACGACAGCGACAGATGCCGGGTGGAGACCCGGAAGAGGCCCACCAGGGCCACGGCGCCCAGGAGGAGTCCCCCGATCACGAACGCCCCGCCCTGCCCCGCGGCCAGCGCCGGCAGTCCGGCGTACCAGGTCGCGGGATGGAGAAGGGTCCACCCGGAAGGCTCCACGTCCAGCGCGGCCACCGCGGGCGACGTGTACAGCTCCTGCCCCAGGAAGATGAAGGCGAAGAAGCCCAACGACGTGACGAGCTGCAGATACGACAGCATGCGCTCGAGACGATGAGCCGGCACCCAGTGGAGCACGGCGCCGTAGAGGGCGATGAGGCCCAGAGCCGTGGCGAGGGACAGTCCCAGGAGTCCCACCAGCGCCGCCCCCGCCACCACCACGCCGTGGAGAACCCCCAGGGTCACCACCGAGGCCGCGGCCAGGAGGATGGCCAGGGTGGAGGTGTAGATGACCACGTTGGTGAGCTTGACCAGGAAATAGGTCGTGGACGACACGGGTCGGAAGGCCAGGATGCCGTAGTCGTCGGGGACGATCACCACCGACTGGAACTCCATGAGGATCGTCGACCCCACCATCAGCAGAACCGCCGTGTACACCACCGTGGCCGACAGGAACGGATCGGCAAGGGTCCACACGGTGGGGGCGAGAAGCAGACCGAAGAACCCGTACATCAACGCCATGGTCCCGAACCGCGCCACCCCCGATCCGCCCTCCTTCGCCGCCCCGGCCTGAGCGCCGCCGAACGCCGTGGAGCGGGTATCGGCCTTGAGCATCACCCGGGTCAGGGCCTTCCATTGGCGGTAGTCGGCGCCCGCCGCCTCGACCAGGGCACGGAGGAGTCCCACCGGCCCTACTCCAGCGCGGCCAGGAAGTCGCGGGTGACGTCGCCCGTGTCCCGCACGCCGGTGAGTTGGGCGAAGGCCTCTTCCAGGGTCGCCGTCCCGGCCCGGGCCGCGATGTCGGCGGCGGTGCCCTCGGCGATGCGCCGCCCCCCGGCGATGACCACGATGCGGGTGCAGATGCGCTCCACGACTTCGAGCACGTGGGAACAGAACAGGATCGTCTTGCCCTTGGTGGCGAGCTCCCGGAGCAAGTCCTTCACCACCATGGCGGCGTTGGCGTCGATGCCGTTCAGGGGCTCGTCGAAGAACAACACCTCGGGGTTGTGGAGCAGGGCCGCGGTGATGAGCACCTTCTGGCGCATGCCCTTGGAGTAGCCCTTGAGCCGCTGGTCCTGGGCGTCGTGGAGGTCGAAGAGGCCCAGGAGATCGCGGATGCGCTTCGCGGCGCGGTCCGGATCCATGTGGTGGAGGTCGGCCACCATCTCCAGGTATTCTCGCCCCGTGAGGGTCTCGTACACCGCCCCGGATTCGGGCACGAGGCCGAGGCGGCGCTTCGCCTCCAGGGGGTGCGTCACCACGTCGAATCCGGCCACCAGGGCCGTGCCCGAGGTGGGCTGGAGCATGCCCGTGAGCATCTTCACGGTGGTGGACTTCCCCGCCCCGTTGGGCCCGAGAAAGCCCAGGATCTCGCCCGGCTCGACCCGGAGATCCAGGGCGTCGACGGCGGTGGTGTCGCCGAACCGCTTGGTGAGGGCGCGGGTCTCGATCACTCCCGCGGCGCCTCCAGGCGCGCCACGAGCTTCTTCGGCGCCGTGGCGCGGTACGAATCGGTGACCAGGTCCCGCACGAGGTCCCACTCCAGGGGTTCCACGCTGAGATCGAGTCCGACCCATCCCGACGGCCCGTAGTACGCCGGCGTGAAGAACCGGGGGTCGTCGTCCACCACGCGGATGCCTGCGGGAGACATCTTCACCAGGACTGCGTACGGATGGTTCAGGGTGCCGGCGCCCTTCGTCATGCCGCCGTAGATCGCGAAGATCTTCTTCGTGCGGAACGTGGGGTGCCCGTGGGTTTCGATCTCCACGACGTCGGGGAGCGCGAAGCAGATCTCCCGGAGTTCGGCGAGGCCGAAGTCGTCGTCGGAGTACATGCGGGGGTGGCTCATGGGCGTACGGTGGGCCTGGCGCAGGATGGGCGCAAGCGGTCGCGTTACCGCGGTAACGTCGGATCCGCACCGGTCGGCGCCCCACGTTGCCGCGGTAACGCGGGCGCGGTCACCGCACCCGCACCGCCCCCGGGATTCAGCCGCTGGGGAGGTTCGCCTCCCACTCGATCATGCGGCGCACGTGATCGGGCGTGGGAAGCCGACCCCGGCCGCCCCCCAGGTTGTCGATCATGTGCTCGGGGTCGCCGGTACCCGGGCAGGCCACCGAAATGGCCGGATGGGCGACCACGAACTTGAGCATGAACTGCGCCCAGGTAGTGGCGTCGAACTCGGCGGCCCACTCGGGGAGTTCCCGATCGCCGATGCGGGACCACATCCGCGAGCGACCGAAGGGCAGATAGACCAGCACGCCGATGCCCCGATCCTGCGCCAGGGGAAGGATGCGTTCCTCCACGCCCCGGTTGTCGATGGCGTAGTCGATGCCGATGAAGTCGATGGTGTGGTTCTGCATCACCTGCTCCAGGGCGTCGTACTGCCCCGAGCTCGTGGTGGTGATGCCGATGTACCGGATGCGACCCTCGTCCTTGTACTCCTGGAGGATCCCCAACTGGGTGGGCGGATCGCCCATGTTGTGCACCTGGTCCAGATCGATCACGTCCCGGCGCATCCGATCGAACGAGCGCTCGATCTGCTCCCGCACCGCCGCTGGATCGGCCGAATCGCTCCCCCGCCCCACCACGTTGACCTTGGTCGCCCAGAAGATGTCGTCGCCGAAGCCGTCCTCGGCGGCCCACTGACCGGCGTACTCTTCCGAACCGCCCCCTCCGTACCCGGCCGCGCTGTCGAAGAGGCGACCGGCCCCCTCGGCATCCCGGGCGAGTTCGTGCATGACGGCCCGGTGGTCGGCGAGCTCTTCCGGCGTGGAGTTCGTGTTGATCCACCGGCCCCCGAGGCCGATGACCGGAAGGGCCTCTCCGCTCGACGGGATGGGGCGGGTGAGCACGGGCCCGTCCTGCATGGCCGCGAGGAGTCGGGGCCTCAGGCTGAGGGCCGCCGCGGCGGTGGCGCTGAGTCGGAGCCAGTCACGTCGAGTGATCATGTCGTTTCATCGGGGCGGGAGGGAACGAAAAGACATCTGGAAGACCCGTACGCCGATGGGTTCGTTGAGGGTCCCTCGCCGTCGTCAGGCCTTCACACCCTGGGCCGCCTTGGTCTCGCCCTGCCGACCGATGGCGATGGCGACGATGGCCCAGATCGCACCCACCGGCGCGGCGAAGAGGGCGATGGACCCGAGGGTGAGACCCACGGCCGCCGCACCGGCGTAGATCCAGCCGCTCACAAGGTCGCCTCCGCGATAGACCGCCGCGTCGATGAAGGCCTTCGACTTGTACTTCTCCTCGCGGGAGACGACGGTGAACAGCACCTCCCGGGCCGGCTTCGTGAGACCGTAGCGGCCCGCCCGATAGACGACCTGGACGATGACCAGGGTCCACAGGGTCGGGTAGACCCCCAGGGCCAGGAAGCCCACGGCCACGGCGATGGGGATCAGGGCCAGGGTCCATCCCACGCCGAGCCACTTGATGATCCGGGCGGTCAGGTACACCTCGAACACGATGGTCAGCACGTTGACCACGAGATCCATGCGGGCCAGGAAGGCCGTCCGTTCCCCCCGGTCGGTCATGGCGCCGTAGATCAGGTCCGACTGGGCGAAGTAGAGCACCGTCGAGGCGAAGGTCATGAGGGCGATGAAGGCGGCGATTCCCAGGAGGTAGCGGGACGAGAAGACGGCCCGCATGCCGCTCCACATCGTGCCCGGGAGGGGTCGATCCGACTCGCCCTCCCCCTGCACCTCCCCGGTTCCGAAGCCGCGATGGAGTCCCCGGGCGAACCACGACGCCACCTCCAGAGGCACGCAGGAAATGAGCAGAAGCAGGAACACCTCCACCCGGACCGCCAGGAAGGAGGTGACCGCCGACCCCACGATGCCTCCCACCGAACTGCCGATGGCGATGAAGCCGAACAGTCGCTTGCCCTGATCGTTGGTGAAGCAGTCGGCCACCAGTCCCCAGAAGACGGTGACCACGAAGAGGGCGAAGACGCTGGTCCAGACGTAGAACACCCGGTCGATCCATGGACGCGCCGCCTCGGGCATGAACACGAGACTCGCCCAGAAGGCCACCAGGCACGCGATGAAGAAGCGGTTCACGAAGGGCACGAACACCCCCCGGGACCACCGGGACGCCACCCAGGAATACCCCTGGACCGCGAAGATCATGACGAAGAAGACGGCGGTCCACAGGATCTGGAGGTTGCCCCGATCCTCGGCCGAGATCTCGTCGCGCACGGCCCGCAGGATGTAGTACGAAAACATGATGCAGAAGCCGTAGGCGGCGGCTTGCAGCATCCCGCGGAACTCGCGGTCGTTTCGAAAGTCGATCAGCCGGGCGAGCTGCGATTGGAGCACGAGGGGGTCCGCGGTGGGAGAGCGTGGAACCACACGGGAGAAGACACGACGGCCGGGCCGAGCGTTGGACGCCGACCGCACCCTGGGCGTCGGGCGGGCCGAGGGCAAGGTCGGTGGGGATCGGCGTGGCGGGTTTCGGCGGGCTTCGTCGCCATCTGGACATCCGACCCGTCGTCCCCTTCCGGAGTCCCTGCATGTCGCGTTGTCGTCGGCCCCTGGCCCCGATCCTCGTCCTGGCCCTGGCCCTGGGCTGCGGGGGAGACGGGGGGGGCACCGGTCCGGACCCGGATCCGTCGGGCACGGTGAGCATCGCCGTGTCTCCCACGACCGGATCGATCCAGGCGGGCTCCTCGAGCACGGTGACGATCTCGATCAACCGGGGCGGCGGGTTCACGGGCTCGGTCACTCTGGCGGTGGAGGGCGTCCCCAGCGGGGTGAGCGCCGCGCTCAGCAGCAGTTCGGTGGCCGGAGGGGTGAGCAGTGCGAGCGTCGACATCGCCGTGGGCGACGGCGTGACCCCCGCCACCTACACCCTCACGATCCGGGCGAGCGGAGGCGGCGTGGAAAGCGCCACCGCCACCTACGCGTTCACGGTGACGCCGGCACCCGAGGCGGACTTCGACGTGGAGGTGTCCCAGACGACGTTCACCATCGAAGAAGGGGACTCCGCCACGGCATCGGTGATGGTGCAGCGGATCGGAGGATTCACCGGCGACGTGGGGCTCTTCGTGACGGGTGCCCCCACGAACGTGCGGGCCCGGGTCACGCCCAATACCACGGCCGACACCCTCGCCTCCCTGGGCATCTCGGTGGCCGTGGGCGTGGCGGCGGGCACCTACCCGCTGGTGCTCACCGCCAGCGAAAACGGTCCCCGGGAGCGCACCGTGAACCTGACGCTCATCGTCACGGCCAAGCCCACGGCGGGCACCCTGACGGCGGGAACGGGAAGCGTGGCAGTGACCCAGACCATTCCCAGCGACCCCATCGTGGTGCGGTTGGACCGCGCCCAGGGCGTGACGGGCCCGGCGGAGTTCAGCCTGGAGAGCCTGCCCATCGGCTTCTCCGGCACCTTCTCGCCCAATCCGGCCACGGGCGACACGACCGTGCTCGTGTTGACCCTCAGCCAGCTCGCGCCGTCGGGCACCAACACCATCGTGGTGCGGGCGACGGTGGGCGACGCCACGTCCACGGCCACCCTGCAGGTGACGAGCAGCACCTTCGTTCCGCCGAACTTCGGCGTGGGCATCGATCCGGCGGTGGCCTCGGTCACGGCCGGCGAGGCCACCTCGGCCCGGGTCTCCATCGACCGCACCAACTTCACCGACACGGTAACGCTGGTGGCCAGCGGAATGCCCGCGGGCATGACGGCCACCCTCACCCCGTCGGCCACGGCCGGCGACAGCGCCACCCTCGACATCACCACGGCGGTGACCGTGGCGCCGGGCGTCTACCCCATCACCGTCGAAGGCACGGCCGCCGCCCTCACGGGCACCCGGTCGGCCACCCTCTCCCTCACGGTCAACGCCCCCTCGGGGAGCGCCGACGTCCAGTGGCAGTTCTGCGACCCCGCCCGCTTCCCCCTCTGGTTCGGCGTGCGCAGCGGCAGCAGCGGCGCCTGGACGCAGGTCGCGGCCACCGCCAACGCCTCCGGCGAGAGCTACGCCTTCGCCTTCGACCAGGCCGGGCAGGTGGCCATCGTCCAGAACGGCGCCAACGGTGTGGAGACCACGGTGTTCAACACCACGCCCCAGCAGATCCTCGCCCTGGCCGCGGAGGAATGCGCCACCTACCGCCCCACCAAGACGATCTCGGGGCGGATGGTGAACGGCATCAACAATCTGCGAGGGGCCAGCATCGTGGCCGGAGGCGCCGGGACGATCATCCCGGCCGGGGGGAGCGATTTCACCCTCTCGGGCGTGAAGGAGGGGCGCACCGACATCATCGCCTACCTGGGCGTACTCACCGGCACCGAGTTCAGCCAGTTCGACCGCATCATCATGCGCCGGGACATCGATCCGGCCGACGGAGCCGTCATGGCGGACTTCGACTTCGGCGGCTCCGAATGGCTTTTCACCGTGGCCGCCAATTTCACCTTCCGGAATCTCGGGGGCGAGATGTTCACCGTGGCCCGCTCGTACATCACGGGCAACGGAAACGTGGGTCCCCTGGCCTTCTACGGGCCCCGCAACGACACCACCCTGGGGCTTCCCGGCGTGCCGGCGGCGTTCCGTCGCCCCGGAGACCTGCACCAACTGGTCGCCACCACCGTCAACGCTTCCGAGCCGCGCTCCGTCACGGGCTACAACACCAACTTCAACAGCTTCCCCCTGGAGTTCGGACCCCCGCTGGACGCGCCCACGGTGACGGTTCCCGGCGGCGCCTCGGTCCGGATTCGCGCCGAGGGCGCCTGGTCGACCGCGTACGGAAGCGCCGTGGGGGCGTCGTTCGTCCAGGCGGCGGGCGTCTCGGGCGCCCGGAGCGTGGTGATGACGGCGTCGCGGGAGTTCTTCGGAACCGCAGGCACCTACGTGCTCGAAACGCCCGATTTCGCCGGTGCGCCGGGCTTCGACACCGACTGGCTGCTCCGTTCCGGGGTGCCCACGACCCATACCGTGACGGGCACGGGCATCGGCACCGGCGTCTCCCTGACCCCGGCCGACGGCCTCCAGATCATCACGGGATCGCGGGTGGGGACGGTGACGCCGTAGGGCCCGCCGGCCCCGCGGCCCGGGTGAACCACTGGGTGAAGTGGGTGGGTCGGGCGAGGCCGGTCCACGTCAACGCGCGCCGCAGCTCGAGACGGCGGCCATCCGGGGCGAGTCGGTAACGCTCCTCGGCCTGGAGGCCGTCGCTCCTCACGCGCTGCACCACCAGCGCGTCGCCGTCGCAGGTCGCCGACAGGTCGATGTCGTCGACGCCGGTGGTGAGGGTGAGGGCGCCGGAGTCCAGGGGCACCTGTTTCGGCGCCAGGCCCTCGGGGGTGAGCACGGCCGCACCGCCCTCGAAGGCGAGTTCGAAGCTAGGCGCCACGTCCAGGACGGTGGTGGCCGCCTCGATGGCCCGGGTCGCCCCCGAGGTTCGGATCCGGAGGAGCGCGTCGCGCAGGTATTCGCTGGCGTCCGGCAGGAGCGCCCACGTACCCGCGACGCCGGCGCAGGCCGGGGCGTCGACCGACGGAGGGGCGCCCAGCTCCACCACCTCGGCCGACCACGCCCGGCGCTCCACCAGGGGAGTCCCCGACGAGTCCCTCAGCCCCCGGGGCACCACCATGTTCCACGCCCGCACCGACCAGCCGCCCTCCGCGGAGCGCACCATCTCCACGCGCCCGCCGAAAACGTCGTCGGCCGGCACGTCCCAGGGGTGGGCCGTGAAGCGGAACTCCAGCGTGGCGGTGCGTTCGCCGGCCGCGGGTACGGCGAACACGCCTCGAATATCGGGCTCCCGCTGCTCCGGAAGGGGCTCGAACGTGAGGCCCGCCGGCCCCATGCCGAAGCAGTGGGTGGCGAGGAACCGGTCGCTCAACAGGGTGCGTGCGTCGGGGGCGAAGTAGACGGCCGAATCGCCGGCGACGTCCACGAAACGAAGGCCCTCGTCCGACATCGGTACGGATGCCCCCATGGGTGCCCCGGCCCGGGTCCACACCGTGTCGACGGCCTCGGCGTGGACGATGCGGCCCCGGGGTCCCAGATCGCGGCGGGTGACGAGTACGGGCACCGAATCGCGCCCTGGATCCGGGGGACTCCGCAGCGCCTCGAGAATGTCGCGGGCCTCGAGCCAGAGCTCGGCCAGAGCCCGCGGGGACTCGGGCTCCCGACAGGCACGGCGCACCTCGGCCACGACGCCGGCCACCTCGAGGGGTGCGGTGGAGACCGTGACATCGACCCGGGTCACCGACGCCGAGTCGACCTGCGCCGCGACCTCGGTCGTGCCGTAGCCCAGTCGCTCGAACCGAATCCGGAGGACTCCCCCGCGATCGAGGGTGATCCGGTACGCTCCATCCCCGCCGGTCACGGCCCGGCCCACGAGGGAATCGGCCCGGAACGCCAGCACGGCGGCCCCAGAGACCGGGGCGGCGGACTCGTCGCGGACCACGCCGGTGACGGTCTGAGCGGAGACGGCCGCGGGAGCGATGAGGAGGAGGTAAGCGAGGCACACCACTACCAGCAGTCGAGGCCGGGTCACCCGAAGTGTCGGGGGGCCGGGGCCCGCCCCCCGACACTCGACGGGAAACGTGATCCCTCAATCCGAAAGCGCAATGAACTCTGTTTCACTCAACGGGATGTTTGCCGAGATCCTACCGTTGCAGGTCGTGACCTGCAGTGAGCGTCGCTCGACACTGAGCAGCAAACGGTCTGGGGACGCCTTCAATGCACCGCGGAGTTCCTCGATCCCCGCACCCTCAAGTTGTTCGACGATTCGGTCCAAGAGCTGACGGTCTTCCTGCTCTTCTTGAGGCCAGCAGTAGTGGTCCGAGCAATCGCCGGTGGCCTGGCAGGACTCCACATGACCGCGGTAGTGCTTCACGCCGGTACCTTCGCCGACAACCTTATGCCCCACCATGCACCAGACGCAGTACTTGTCGCACGGGACTTCCAGAGTATTCAGTTGCGTTCCCAGTGCCAACCCTCGATCGAAAGCTCCCTCTGCGCCAGAATCGCCCGCGAATGCGAGCGCAACCGGTACGGCGAGGGCAAGAATGGTCACCTTGATCATGGCGCGTTCTCCTGGATTTGAAGAGCGTAAGCTTGATAGACTGGTACGGGGGAGGGCCCGGCGTAGGTCACGTGACCGACGAGTCCCGGACCGGCAAAGGCGTAGATGAACGGGTCGATTCTCGCGGATGCTACCACACGGAGCGTGACAGGATCGATCGCCTCAACCACGGTGTCGTAGATCCCGTTCATGTCGGTGACGTCTCCGCCGTGCGGCTTCGAGGGGTCAACTTCAAGGGCTTCCTGCCAGTTCGCATCAGATACAGCGCTCAGCACCCAGAGTAGGCCGTCGCGCGCCTGAAAACCGACCACAGCGGCGTCGGGCGCCCTGTCGAGGCTGATGACCCCTCGCCCCGGTGGAAACCACTCCACATCCCGCACGAGGGTACGAATATGGACCCCCTCGAGCGACCATTCCTCAATCCTGTACTGGGGTCTCCATACGGCCCAGATAGCCCCGGGAGTCTCGCTCGGCGCCACCCTCCGTTCGATCAGGTGTTGTTCGGCAGCCGAAAACGCTCCTCGGTTGAGCGATCCAAATGAGCGAACGACATTCCCATCCAAGCCGACAAGGTGCAGGGGGAAACCGACACGGTTGGGAGAGTAGTCGATACTCGCCGTCAGGATGCGTCCGTCGGGGAGCAGCTTGGTATCTCGACCCGGAGCAATCGTCAGTTGCTCGGTACGGACCACCGTCCCGTCTTCCCGCATCCAAGTCAATCGATTGAGTCGTCGGTCCACGGCAACAAGCGTGTCACCCGCGAAGAGCAGATGGGAGACCCACTGGAACTCTCCCGGGCCCTCTCCCCGCCGACCCAGATCCCGCAAGTAGGTACCATCGCTTGAGAAGACTCGGATACGATCCCCGCTTTCAGAGATCAGTGCCCACTCCCCGTTGGGCATGACGCGACCCCAGTCGCCCTCGGATTCCACGATGCCTGGGCCATCGGCGGTCCCCAACTGAATCACTGGATCGAGTCTCACAGACGGACAGGGCTCAAGGCAGTCCTGAATCAACTCCTGACCACTCAGCGAGCCTCCACCAGCCATCGCCAGAAGAGCGACGACAGAGGGCCAGGTCGGCCTACTTCGCATCATGGTTGAACCGCGGCCCAGACCGACTGCTTCAGAGGTACCGAGAGAGCGATCGCATTCGGACAGAGTCGCACCTGAACCGCCGCACGGGACCCGTTCAGACTAAATCGCTCGGGCGCCACGGTGACCAACTCCCGAACCGCGACGGCGGGCATGGACTCAATCTGCGCCGCTAGTGCAGCCAGCTTCTCCTCGGTTTCCTCCAGGTCTTCCTCGTGCTGGACGCAGAGATGGTCTGAACAGTAGCCGATCGGCGTGCACTGCTCGGTGTGGTATCCGTGAATGCCCTCCCCCATCTGGGGCTGAATCACCGCATGTTGACCCTCGGTTGTGCAGTTCGTGCACTGGAGGTCGCAGGCGAAACTCGGGAGATTCGCCGCCAATTCAAGGACACGCGAGGCGGGGGAGCCGGGGGGGCCGGCCATTCCAACTAGAGCCGCCGCAGCGGCTGCTGCGATCAGGAGCTTCATTGTCTTCCTCCTTGACGAGTGGATCCATGGGCATCACATGATGAGAATCATAGTCGCGGCCCGCCGTCAATCATGGACCATACCTGCGATTCCGGACGGAATCCGGTGTCTTGATGAGCCAACGCCCCACGGGGCGAAGAAGGCCACCGAGCTGAGCATCGAGGGTGGAGATCTCCGTCGTCACCAATCCCCCGATCGATACCGCCATGGTAGCTCTCACAAACCGTCGCACGCTCCTGTCCGACGAGTATCCCAAGCGCCCTGGGAGGCCCGGGTCGTCGTGCCCGAACGCCTCGACGTAGAGGCGGACCCACCGAACCGATGCGAGCGAGCACACGCGAACGAGATCCAGGCCGATCACACGAGCCTGTCTCCCCAAATGACCCGCGTCCATGCCCAGACGCTCCGCCAACGCCGCGATGGAGCGAGGTGGCGGATCGCCCAGCGGCGACTTCGCGTGTCGAAGCAGGAACCGCACCGCCATCACCACGTTTCCAGGCACGTCCGGCCGGAACTCGAAGTCCGGTAGGCGGGGCGCGACCGACATCGTTGACAGGAACGACCGGAATCGCGCCTGCTCTTGCGGAAAGGTGAAGACGCCGTGGAGCGGCCAACCTCGTATGACCCGTAGATCCACCGGATCGGCCCAGCTCAACAGGATCGCACGGCGGGTACGCTGCGCGAGCTTGTGCACCGTTCGGGGCAGGTCCGGCCAGAGCAGGTCGTCGATGGCCAGGAAGCAGGCGGGTGAGCGCTCCGGGCAATGATCCATCAGGACGTACTGCACGTTCGCCGGCAGCGATCGAAACACGTCGGCGACCTGCTGCGCCAGCCAGTCGGGCTCGTGGCCCACGACGAGAAGTGGGATGCGGTCCATGGAGCGATCTCCCGGGAGATGCTCCTAAGCTATACCCCCCCCCCGCCTAGAACGCAAGCTACAAGCGGAACCATGTGAGTTCCGGCCTCCCCACTCCACCTGCTGCACCTCGCGCCACGGGATCACGTCGACGTCGCTCCGCCGCTGGCGGTCGCGGCCACCGTGGACCAGCCGCGCCACGATGACTGACGAGCCGAACCACGGTTTCGGCGAATCATGCACGGATTGCAGATCCGATTTACGATCTGTGCAAGGACATCCTCACACCGGATCTCGCTCGCGGCCTTCGCGGATGGCGGCCATGATCTCCTCTCGATTCAGACCGGCGTCCACGCCGGGTACGTCGAGCGGCGACGACCGGTCCGGGACCGGACGGAGGGAGAACTCGGACCCGTCGCGACGCTTGATGCGGATCTCACCGCCCTCGCGTGCCTCGTCCAGGACACGGGCCCGCCAACGTCGTGCTTCGGAGTAGGTGTAGACCTTCACGATTCGACCTCGAGTACGGGGAGGTAGACCGAGGAGTTGGTCCAACGTAATCTCGGGACATGGCCATCATGAACGTGCACGAAGCCAAGACCCATTTCTCCGAGCTGCTGCGCCGTGTCGCGGGATCGGCGACTTCGATGCGCCCCTCCCCGACGGCATCCGGGAGTTGCCCTGAGGCTCCGACGCCTACGTCTCGGGCTCCGTCGACTCCAACTGCTCGACATCCGCGAGGTCTCTCGTTCGGCCCACGGCCTTCTTGTTGCGGATGAGGTCGCCGCGACTCAACACGAAAACACGGATACCGTCGACCTCGATCCGGAGCTTGGAGTCCCAGGCATCCTGGAATAACAAACCGTCGAGCGACGTCAGGAAGTCGATCCGCGACGGTTCTCGACCGATCTGGACAACGAGGTCGTCCCGAAGGAAGTCCGCTTCTGCCAGGCCCTCGGTCGGAGCTCCGAACTTCTCCAGCGCCCGCAACAAGTGACGGGCGTTGTTCTCGTCCTTCCGAATCCAGAAGTCGAGGTCGCCCGTGGCTCTGGGCACCCCATGGGCGGCGAGGGCATACGCACCGACGACGAGGTACTCAACGCCCTCGTCGTTCAATACGGACAACATCTCTCTGAAGTGGGGATTCAGCACGATCCGCTTCGCCCATGAAGGTCCACGCGTCGACGGCAAGTTGCCACATCACGCCGATACGCTCGGCAGGAGACGCGTCGGAGTAGTCGAGCCGACGCTCCACATCTCGGAGGCCGGCGATCCGGATTTCCGTTTCTCGTTCGGCCATATCCTCTCCTTCGATACGGAGGACCGCTACTCCGGCAGTTCGTCCCCAGCCGTAGGAGCAACGTCCGGAACCCGGGACAGGACCTCCAGGAAGGCGTCACGCGAACCGCGCGTGGCTCGCTCCTCCAGATAGGCCACCGTGTCCAGGGCAGAGACCTTTTCGGCGAGGGCCGTCGCGATCAGTTGATTCATCGAGATTCCCTCTCGCTTCGCCAACTCCCGTGCTCGTTCATGGAGCGACTCCGGGAGCCGCAAGCTCATCGTGCTCATGGGGCTTCGCTCTCCAATTCCGTGAGAAACTCCGACGGTCGCACGATACGAACTCCGAATCGTTCTTCCACGCCCGCGTAGTCCCGAACGTTGTGGGTCAGGATCATGTCTGCGGAAGCCCCGACCGCGACCTCGAGCACCATTTCGTCGCCGGGGTCACGAAGAAACGGACGCCAGAGGTAGTAGATCGGTTGCCGGTCTCCAATCCGACAGAGGTAGTCGATGACCGCTTCCACATCCGCCTGCTCCAGCTTCGTTCGACGGCCTAGAACCATCTCGTACTCGAGTACGAGCGGAACGGATAAGACGATCCGGAACGGCGCCTTCGGGCCGATAGATCGCAACAACGCGTGTGATGCGCCGCGACGGGATCGCATTGCAGCCACGAGCACGTTGGTGTCGACGACGACCCGAATCATATGGTATGATATACGATACCACCCAGCGATGGAAGTTTTCCATCTCTCCCCGTTTGCCCCACCCCCATCTTCGGTGTATATTCGGTCTTCGGTTTCTGTTCGGTTTTTTCCGCCCTTCCCGGTCGCTTACCGAAGCCCCCATGTCCCACGTCCGCAGCCGCGCGTCCACCCGCGCCCCCGCCCGCACCGACCCCCGGGTCGATGCCCGTCCCGACACCTCTCCGGGGCTCGCGGCGACCCACGATCGCACCCCCGCCTCGTCGGGTCGGGGCAGCCGCACCGCCCTCTGCCTCTGGCTGCCCACCTTCGAGCTGCGCCTCGAGCTCGTGCGCTCTCCCGAGCTCGACCGCACCTCGGTGGCCCTGCTCTCCCCCGGCGACGGGGTGCGGCGCACGGTGTGGCAGGTATCGGAGCGGGCCCACGACGCGGGAGTGCGCACGGGGCAGCTCGTGTCGCAGGCGGTCTCGCTCTGCCCGTCGCTGACCCTGCTCGAGCCCGATCCGGCCCACTACGACGCCGCCGTCGAGGCCATGCTCGAGACGCTGTCGGGGCTGACCCCCGTGGTCGAACCGTCGGCCGAGCGGGGGCGGGTGTTTCTGGGCATGGACGGGCTCGGCCGCCTCTACGGCTCGCCCCACAACCAGGTGCGCCGGGTGCTCCACGCCCTCTTCCAGGTGTTTCCCCGCCCCCTGGTGGCCGCGACCCGGGCAGGGCTCGCGCCGGGCACCTTCGGGGCGTGGGTGGCGGCGGTGCGGGCCCGCCCGGGGCGCCCCGCCCTGGTGCCCGAAGAGCGGTTGGCCGAGTTCCTGGCGGCCTGCCCCGTGGCCTGCCTGCCGGTGGAAGACGACATGATCCGGCGCCTCGAGCGCCTGGGCGTGCCCACCCTGGGCGACCTCGTGAAGCTGCCCGAGCCGGCGCTGGTGGCCCAGTTCGGCCAGGACGGCCGCGACGCCCTGGCCTGGGCGTCGGGGCGCCGCGTCGACCCGGTTCGGGCCTGGCACCGCCCCCGCCCCATCCGGGCGTCCCTCGATTTTCCGAGCCCCGCCGGGCAGATCGACATGCTCCACGGCGCCCTGGACCGGCTCCTGGAGCGGGCCCTCTCCCGTCCGGCCCGCCGGGGGCGCAGCATCCAGACGGCCCGCCTCGAAGCGGCGCTGGAGGGGGGCGGTTCGTGGACGAGCGAGACCGTGCTCAAGGAGCCCAGCGGCGACAAGGGGCGCCTGGCCTACGTGCTCCGGAGCCGCATGGCCCTCTCGCCCCCGACCCGGGCCGTGGTGTCCCTCACCCTGGAGTTCACCCGCTTCGGACCCCCCTCCACCCAGAACGACCTCTTCGACCGCGCCGACGCCGACGGCCGCTCCGCCGAGGGCCGCACCCTGAGCGGCGGCTCGATTCCCGGGGCGCTCCGCACCGCCGTGCGCGAACTCAAGCTGCGCCTGGGCCACTCCCCCCTCTACCGGGTGGTGGAGCTCGATCCGTGGTCCCGGATCCCCGAGCGCCGCCACGCCCTGCTCAACTTCGATCCATGAACCGAACCCTCACGAAGTCCCCCGGCGCCCGCCTGCGTCCCCTGGCCTCCCCCCACGTGCTCCGGGTGCGGGCCGACGAAGGGGGGCGCCCCATCGCCGTGTGGTTCGGCCGCAAGTGGGACCGCGTCGAGGCGATCCGCGAGTCCTGGCGCATCGACGACGAGTGGTGGCGGGACCCCGTCTCGCGGGAATACCACGTGGTGGTCCTGGAGGGGGGCCGGGTGGCCACGATCTACCGCGACCTGTGGGGGTCGGGGTGGTACCGGCAGGGGTGAGGACTCCGTCCAGGGCCACGGTGACCTTCGATCGCGCCCTGACCCACGATCCCGCGTTCCGCCTTCTGCAGGAGTAGTCCACCAACCTCAACTCGCCCCCCCAGCCGACGAGACTCGGAGGGGAGTACGACCTCCATCGATCCGGTACCGGAATCGAGGCGCTTCGGGAGCGATGACGAATCGACGACGTATGGTGGCGGAACCGCCCGTTGGGGGGCCCTCGAGCGAGGGCCTCCACGAGACGCGTACCGTCGATCCACCGGCACACGCCGAGCCCCCGGAGCCGGAGGTAGCGGTCGTCGCTCCTCCCGACGCCGCCCCCTCGGACGACACCACGCTTCGCCTGGCCCGCCTCTTCCACGCCGAGACCGGAACGGGCACCCTGGCCCACATGGGCGTCGTGGTGATCCTCGTCCTCTTCCTGTGGGACCTCGTCGGCCCCTCCCTCCTGATGGCCATGGGGGCGGCCATCACCCTGGCCACGGCGGTGCGCTTCACCATCCACCGATCGGCCCGGACGATCCACGACGACGCGCTCCTCCTGCTGCGCCGCACCCGTCTCGCCACGGTCCTCATGGCCGGCACCTGGGGAGCCGTCACCCTGATCCTCGCCGCCGTCGTGCCCGACGAGATCTGGATCCGCTACCTCATGGCCATGGCGGGGATCGTGGCGGCGGCCACGGCCACCCACATGGCCGACCGGCCCGGCTTTCATCTCTTCACGGGCTTCATCCTGGGACCCGTTGCCGTGGGAGCCTTCTTCCAGGGCTACGGGCGGAACACGTTCTACGACCTCGTCATCGTGGGTGCGTACTGGGCCATGATGGCCCTGATCCACGAGCGGGCCCACGGCCAGTTGGTGAAGCGCCTCTCCACCGGGAGCCGCCTCGAGGCCGCCACCCGGGCCTCCACCCGGGAGAAGGAGTTCCTGGACGGGGTGCTGGAGAGCATTCCCGACGCCATGGCCCTCATCGACCCGGACGACCGCATCACCCGGATGAACGACGAGTTCCGGGACACGGTGGTGCCGGCCACGCCCCACGACGGCCTCACGCTGGGCGACGTCACGGGCAGTGGCCTGGGCGCGGTGCTGGCCAGCACCGTGCGCACCGCACGCCGCGACGGACTGGGCGAACGGGAATGCCGCACGTCGGCCGACGGCGGGACCCGCTGGTTCATCGCCACGGCGGCCCGGGCGTCGGGCCACGCCGAGGGGTGGGTGTTCCTCCAACTGCGGGACATCACGAGCCTGCGCAGCGCCCAGGAGGCCCAGCGGAAGGCCGAGGCCGACCTCGCCGACATGGTGGAATCGGCCAACGACCTGATCTGGCGGATCGACAGCCGGTGCCGATGGACGTTCCTGAACGCCGCGGCCGAGGAGATCTACGGGGTGGGTCGGGTGGACATGCTGGGCACCAACGCCCTGGATCTCAGTGCCGACGAGCACCGGGACGCCGACGCCGACGCCCTCCGGGCCATCATGGACGGCGGCGCCATGGTGAACCACGTCACGGTCCACGAGCGGGCCGACGGCGAGCGGCGCTGGATGAGCTTCTCGGGCAGTCCCCTCCGGGACGACACCGAAGCCGTCGTGGGCGCCCATGGCATCGCCCGGGACGTGACCGCAGAAGTGAAGGCACGGGAGGCTCTGGAAGAGCTGGCCCGTCGCAATTCCCTGGTGCGGTCCCTCATCAATGCGTCCGACGACATGATCTTCTACAAGGATGTGGATTCGGTCTACCGCGGGAGCAACGACGCCTTCGTCGAGCTCCTCGGTCTGCCGGAGAACCACCTTGTGGGGCGCACCGACGACGAACTCTTCCCCGCCGACCTCGCCGAAGCCAACCGGACCATGGACGCCGAGGTGCTGGAGCGGCAGGCGCCCATCCGCTACGAGGCCAACTACGATCCCGATCACCCCGCCCGCGTGTGGGAGACGGTGGTGACCCCCTACGTCTCCGACGACGGGGAACTGCTGGGCGTGTTGGGCATCTCCCGGGAGATGACCGAGTGGAAGCAGGCCCAGGAACGCATCCAGCGCATGGCCGAGGAGGCCGAGCGCGCCGCCCACATGAAGAGCGCGTTCCTGGCCAACATGAGCCACGAGATCCGCACGCCCATGAACGGCGTGCTGGGCATGAGCGAGCTGCTCCAGGACACGGAGCTCGACGGAGAGCAGCGTCAGTACGTCGACGTGATCCGATCGTCGGCCGAGAACCTGCTCCGGATCCTCAACGACATCCTCGACTTCTCCAAGATCGAGGCCGGTCGCCTGGAACTCGACTCCACCCCCTTCGACCTCCACCGGGAAGTGAGCGATGCGGTGCGGGTCATGGCGATCCAGGCCTCGCGCCGGGGCAACGAGCTCATGGTGGACTTCGACGCCGACGTGCCTCGCTGGGTCGAGGGCGATCCGGGCCGCCTGCGCCAGATCATCACGAACCTCGTGGGCAACGCCGTGAAGTTCACGGAAGACGGCGAGGTGGAGGTGGGCGTGCGTCTCATGGAGGACTCCGGGGACGCCGGCGCCGCCCGGATCCGCATGACGGTCCGGGACTCGGGCATCGGTATCGCCGAAGACAAGCTGGCCCTGATCTTCCAGGAGTTCTCCCAGGCCGACGCCTCGGTGTCCCGGCGGTACGGGGGCACGGGACTGGGTCTGGCCATTTCCCGTCGCCTCGTGGACCTCATGGGGGGCGAGATGCAGCTCGCCAGCAAGGAGGGCGAGGGCAGCACGTTCACCTTCGACGTGGTGCTGCGGCCCTGCGATCCCCCGCCGGAGGCCCGGCTTCCCGCCGATGCGGGCCCCGTGGACCTCTCCGACCTCCGGGTGCTGGTGGTGGACGACAACCACACCAATCGGCGCATTCTCCGGGGCGTGCTGGGCGAGGCCGGAGCCACGGTGCACCAGGCCGACAGCGGGGCGGCGGCCCTCCACCGCCTCGACGAGCTCGACGCGTCCCGCACGCCTCCCGGGCTCATCGTCATGGACGTCCAGATGCCCGAGATGGACGGACTCCAGGTCATCGAGCGACTGCGCAACGACCCGAACCACGAACAATTCAGTCGGATCCCCATCCTGGTCCTGACCTCGGCCAACCGCACCGAGGACGCGCGCCGGGTTCGGGAACTCGGCGTGGAGGGCTACTTCCTCAAGCCCCTGCCCCGCCCTGACCTGCTTCGGGCCGTGGCCGGCATCCGGGCCGACCGCACCGAGAAGCCCGACGACGACGGCGCCCGGGCCGGCGCCAACCTGGGGGCTCACCTGCGCCGGCATCGGGTGCTGGTGGTGGAGGACAACCCGGTGAACCGCATGGTGGCGTGCGCCACCCTGGAGAAGGCGGGCTACCGGGTGGAGGTGGCCACCAACGGCCTGGAGGCCGTGGCCGCCGTCCGGGACGACGAGTTCCAGCTCGTGCTCATGGACATCCAGATGCCGGAGATGGACGGGCTGGAAGCCACCCGGGTGATTCGGGACCTGGAGGCGGAGCAGGAGCGCCGCCGCCTGCCCATCATCGCCCTCACGGCCCACGCCCTGGAAGAAGAACGGGAACGGTGCCTGGGCGCCGGCATGGACGACTTCCTGGCCAAACCCTTCCGGGCCGAGGAGCTTCTGGGTCTGTTGGAACGCTGGACCCGGCCCGACGACGACGAACCCGACGAAGCCCCCCCTGCGGAGGACCCCGTGTACGACCCGAATCCGGCGGCTGCTCCCGCCGACGCCGAACCTCCCGTCGACCTGGACGGGTTCCGCGCCGTGCTCGAAGCCGCGGGCATCGTGGAGGTGTTCGAGACGACCCTCCAGGTGTTCAAGGCCGATCTGCCCAAACGCATGGAGCAGATCCGCGACGCCTGGGACTCGGGCGACCCCCAGCGGGTGGCCGACGCCGCCCACGCCATCAAGTCGGCGGCGGGCAACGTCCAGGCCCATCGCCTCAACGCCCTGGTGGCCGAGATGGAAGCCGCCGGCCGCGACGAAGACCGGGCCCGCATGGAGTCCCTGTGGCCCCAGGTGACCGCCGAGCTGGAGCGGGTGGACACCTTCCTGAAGGAGCAGTGACCGGGGCCTCCCCCCGGGTGGCGGCCCTCGCGGCAAGGGGCAGCGACCGGATCGCCGTGGAGTTGGACGACGGCCGCACCCTCGAGGTGGCGCTGGAGGTGGCCGACGAGGCCCGGCTCCGGGTCGGCGACCCGGTGGACCCCCAGCTCGAGGCCCGGCTCCTGGAGTCCGATCTCCGGGTCCGGGCCCGCAACGCCGCACTCTCCCTGCTCTCCGTCCGGGCCCGCAGCCGGAAGGAGCTGGCCGATCGGCTGCGCCGAAAGGAGTTCCCCCGGGCCGTCGTCCAGACCTGCCTCGACGATCTCGAGAGCGCGGGATGGCTCGATGACGCCGCCTTCGCCCGGGGCCTCGTCCGGGACCGGCTCCGGCTGCGTCCCCGGGGTCCCGGACGCATGACCCAGGAACTCCGGAGCAAGGGTGTGGACGACGCGGTGGCCCGGGACGCCGTGGACGAGGTCTTCCGGGAGGAATCCGTGTCGGTGCCCACCCTGGCCGTGGACGTGGCCCGGGGATGGCTACGGCGGCAGGGGCCGTCGGTGCGCGACGCCCTGCTCTCGGCCGACTGGAGCGACGAGCGGACCAAGGCCCAGCGGCGGCTCCACAGCTTCCTGGCCCGCCGGGGATTCACCGGGGCCGTGGCCCGGGCTGCCCTGGAGACGCTCCGAGCCGAAGCCCGGGAGTAGCGTAGCCCTACCGCTGGAGGGCGTAGACCCGGACCTGCTCGACCCCCAGGGCATCGGTGTGGATCCCCACCAGGCGATCGCCCTCGATCTCCCGGAGATCGAAGCCCGAGGGCACGGTCAGGATGCCCAGGAACGCCCCGGCGGGGTCGAAGATCCGCCACCGGGCGGGTTCGTCCGACGCCCAGGGCGCACGCCAGATGCGAAGCCAGATCGTGCCGTCGGCCTCCACCACCACCTGATCGGCCACCGGGTAGCGATCGGGGAGCGACACGTCGGCCAACTGGCGCATGCGGGTGCGGCGGGCCTCCGGGTCGGCGTCGGGCCCGAGCTGGGCGTCCACGGCCCGCTCCAGATCACCGTCCACGGGCGTCTCGGGCGGCACCGTCAGGCGCACCCGGCGCACCAGGGTGCCGTCGGAGGTTCGTACGGCGAGGTCGACCGTCTGGCTCGCACCCGAGACGATCCAGTCGCCCCGGGCGTCCACGAATCCGGTCCGGGCCAGGGGAGGCGGCATGACCCCGATGCTTCCCGCGTCGCGCATCACGACCAATTCCCCGGTGTGCGCCGACAGCACGGAGTCCTGGATGGCGCCCTCCAGGTCGGCGAGGTAGTAGCCCACCTGGGGCCAGACCACTTCGGTCCCCTGCCCCTCGCCGCCCGAGAAGGTCACGCCCCCGTTCGCCAGGACCCGGCCACCGTCGAGCACCGCCATGGGCGCGGCGGTCGTGGTGCCCTCGGCCGGCGTCGGCGTGTAGGTGCGCGCCGTTTCACCGTCGGGGGCGAGCACGGTCACGCGACGGGACCGGAAGTCCCACGCCAGCACGGAGTCCCCCGGGATCACCGCCACCCACGACAGACTCAGGAACTCGCCGGGGCCCTCGCCCTCTCCGCCGGCCTGCCACAGAAGAGACCCGTCGGGGGCGAAGGCCCGAACGTGGTTCGTCCCCCGGTTCGCCAGGACGAGGGATCGGTCGCTCCGAAGGGTGGGCGCCGACACCTGGGCGAGGAGGTAGGGATCGTCGCCGTCCAGGGTGCCCACGGCCAGAGCGGGTTCGGGAGCGAGGGTCCAGGCGTCGTCGGGGCCCCAGCGGGGCGCCGTGTTCTCGACGATCTCCACCCCGGCGCTGTCGCGCACCACGGGGCCCGCGGTGGGCGGCGTGTCTCCGTCGCCGCACGCCGCCATCGTCACACAGGCGATCCCTGTGATCACTCCCGCCGCCGAACCGGCGGCTCCTCGTCGTCCACCCATCGTCGCTCCCGGGCATGGGGTTCGTCACGGAGTCCCCATGAATGTAGCAACCGCCCCCTCGTCGGGTTGCTCGGACGTCGGTCTTCGGTGTATCTTCGGTACCCGAACGAACACCGAAAACGGAGAAGCGCGTGGGAACACCGGGATACGTGGAGCTGCACTGCCATTCGGGCTTCTCCTTCCTCGACGGGGCGTCCCATCCGGAGGAATTGGTCCTGGCGGCGCTGGAACTCGGCTACCCCGCCCTGGCCCTCACGGATCACGACGGACTCCACGGCGCCATGGAGTTCGCCCAGGCGGCCCGGCTCCACGGCCTCCAACCCATCACCGGGGTGGAGCTCACGCTGCGGGACGTGGTGCCGGGCCTCGACCTCGATACCCAGCCCGCGTGGCCGGCCCGGGGGCATCACGTCACCCTCCTGGCCGAAACCCCCACGGGCTACGCCAACCTGTGCCGGCTCGTCACCCGGACCCGCATGGAGAGCCCCCGGGAATCGCCGTCCCTCCCCATGGATGGGCTTCTGGGGGACCCCGCGCGGGTGGAGGGCATCGTCTGCCTCACGGGGTGCCGGAGGAGTCCGGTGTGGGCGGCCCTGGAGTCGAGCCGGGCCGAGGGAGAAGCCATGCTGGGCCGTTTCCGGGAGGCCTTCGGTCCCCATCGGCTCTTCGTGGAACTGCAGGACAACCGCGTCCGGGGCGACGCGGCCCGGGGCAAGGCGCTGGGCCGCCTGGCCGACGACCTGGGGCTGCCGGTGGTGGCCACCAACGACGTCCACATCCATCGCCCCGAACGCCACCGTCTCCAGGACGTTCTTGCGGCGATCCGGCACCGGGCCACCCTCGACGGATCCCACGCCGTGCGGCGGCCGAATCGCTGCCACGCCCTGGCCACCGCCGAAGAGATGGCCCGGCGGTTCACCGGTCGCCGCGACGCCCTGACCCACACCCTGGTGCTGGCCGAGCGCTGCGCCGCCTTCGACCTCACCCGCGATCTCGGCTACGTCTTTCCCGACTTCGAGGGAAGCGAGCGGGGTGGCGCCCTGGAAACCCTGGCCGCGGTCTGCCTGGCGGAGTTGGGGAAGCGCTACGAGCCGGGCTCGAAACTCGAGGCCGACGCCGAGGAGCGGCTGCACCAGGAGCTCAAGCTGGTGGATCTCCACGGGCTGGCGGGATTTTTCCTGGTCTACCGCGACATCATGAACCTGGCCCGGGACGTGGCCCTGGAGGTTCGGGGCGACTCGCCCCGGGCCCGGTCCGGGCTCCCCCCCGGACGGGGGCGGGGCTCGTCGGTGTCGTCCATCATCTGCTACCTCATCGGCCTCTCCCACGTGGACCCGGTGAAGGCCGACCTCTTCCTGGGGCGCTTCCTCAACGAGGCGCTCCGGAGCGTGCCCGACATCGATCTGGACTTTCCCCGGGACATCCGGGAGGAGCTGATCCTGCGGGTCTACCAGCGCTACGGGCAGGAGCACGCGGGGCTGGTCTGCGCCTTCCCCACCTACCGGCTGCGTTCGGCGGTGCGGGAGGTGGGCAAGGCCCTGGATCTGCCCTTCGGCGATCTGGAGAAGCTGGCCAAGCTCGCCGAACACCGCTCGGCCACGGGGCTCAAGGAGGAACTGGAGCGCCTGCCCGAGTTCCGGGAGCGGGCCCAGGCCCCCCTCTGGCAGGCTCTGGGAGCCCTGGCCGAGGAGATCGCCGGGCTCCCTCGCCACGTCTCCCAGCACGTGGGGGGCATGATCATTTCGTCGCGTCCCCTGGTGGAGATCGTGCCCCTGGAGCCGGCGGCCATGGAGGGCCGGGTGCTGTGCCAGTGGGACAAGGACTCGTGCGACGACGCGGGCTTCATCAAGATCGATTTTCTGGCCCTGGGCATGCTCTCCCTGGTGGAAGACGCCGTCGACCTCATCGCCGAGCGGGAGGGGGCGCCCCCCGACCTGTCCCGGATCGACTACCGGGACGAGGCCATCTACGACCGCATCTGCGACGGCGACACCGTGGGACTCTTCCAGGTGGAGAGCCGGGCCCAGATCCAGATGCTCCGGCGGGTGCGGCCGCGGAACCTGGAGGATCTGGCCGTCCAGGTGGCCATCGTCCGTCCCGGGCCCATCGTGGGGGGCGCCGTGAACCCCTACGTCCGTCGGCGGGAGATGCTGCGGGAGGATCCAGGGTTCCAGGTGCCCTACGACCATCCCCTCCTGGAGGAGGCCCTGGGAGAGACCCTGGGAGTGATCATCTTCCAGGATCAGGTGCTCAAGGTCTGCCAGGCCCTGGCGGGCTTCAGCGACGGGCAGGCCGAGGATCTGCGCCGGGCCATGAGCCGGAAGCGCTCCAAGGAGGCCATGCGCTCCCACTGGGAGGCGTTCCGGGACGGTGCCGCGGAGCGGGGCGTGGACGAACAGGTGGCCCGGAAGATCTTCGAGCAGGTGTCGGGCTTCAGCGAGTTCGGGTTTCCCAAGTCCCACGCCGCGGCCTTCGGGCTCCTGGCCTACCAGTCGGCCTGGCTGCGCCACTACCACCCCATCGAGTACTACGTCGCCCTCTTCAACAACCAGCCCATGGGGTTCTACTCCCTGGACGCCCTGGGCCGGGACGCACGGCGCAACGGGCTCGGGATCCTCCTCCCCGACGTGAACCGCAGCCGGGTGGAGTGCACGGCCGAGGGCGACGACCTGCGGGTGGGGCTGGGCTTCGTCCGGGGGCTGGGCACGGACATGGCCGAGCGGGTGGTGGAGGAGCGGGAGCGGCGGGGACGCTTCGCCTCCCTCCTGGACTTCCTGCGCCGCACTCCGGCGACCCTGAAGCGGCCCGCGGTGGAGAACCTCGTCTGGGTGGGGGCCTTCGATCGCGCGGGCCTGACCCGCCGGGAGCTTCTGTGGCAGGTCGGGCTCTGGCTCGGGCCCGAATCCGACGCCCGTCGAACCGGCGGCCGGGACGATCATCCCCAGCAGGAACTCCCCTTGGACGACCCCTACGCCGGGCTCTCCTTCGGCGACCTCGGCGACGCCGATCGACTGGTGGCGGAGTACCGCATGCTCCGCTTCTCCACCCGGCTGCATCCCCTCTCCCTGCTCCGGGATCGACTGCCTCCCGACACCGTGGTGTCGGACCGGTTTCCCGACCTGCCCGATCGGAGCATGGTCCGGGTGGCAGGCCTCGTGACCGCCCGCCAAAGACCTTCCACCGCCAAAGGCTATGTCTTTGTTCTAATGGAAGATGAGCACGGTGCCATCAACGTGATTCTAAAGCCCGATATCTACGATCGGCACCGCACCGAGGTTCGCCTCGAGCCCTTCCTGGTGGTCCGGGGACGCCTCCAGAAAGACGGCGCCACCATGAACGTCATCGCCACGGAGGTGGGGGCGGTCCGGGCCGCCGACCCCACCCTCCAACCGGCGCTTCCCGATACGTTGGAGTACTGGGGGGAGCACCGTAAACCGAACAACAATTCGGGTTTTGATTACCTCACGGCCCTGCGTCAGAATCCCCCCGGCACGAAGAGCTGGGGATGAGAGGGTTCGCCCGGGGGCTACTCGGCACGGAGCGCCACCACGGGGTCGACCCGAGTGGCCCGTCGCGCCGGCAGCAGCGTGGCCAGGATGGTGAGGGTCACCAGGAGTGCCACGACCCCGGACAGGACCAGGGGATCCCGGGGCCGGACCTCGAAGAGCAGGCTCTCCACCACCCGGCCCCCCAGGAGGGTGGCCGCCACTCCGATCCCCACCCCCCACAGAGCCGGCACGAGTCCCTGGGCCACCACCAGGGCCCGGACCCGGGCCGCACCGGCGCCCAGGGCCACCCGGACGCCGATCTCCCGGGTGCGACGGGAGACGAGGTACGACACGACGCCGAAGAGGCCCACCCCGGTGAGGACCACGGCCAGGGCGGCGAAGCCTCCCACCAGGGCCAGATAGAAGCGCGTCGTGCCCGTGGCCCGGGCCATGGCCTGACCCATGGTCTCCACCCGGGAGAGAGGGAGGTTGGGGTCCATCTCGGCGACGATGGCGCGAGCCGCGTCCACCAGACCCGTCGACCCCGCCCTGCCCCGCATGTGCACCGTGAGGCGCTCGGGCCCGAACTGGGTGTGGGGCACGTAGATGGCCGGCGCCGGCTCGGCCGTGGGGGTCCGGCGAACGTCGGCCACGACGCCGACGATGCGGAAGCCGTCTTCCGGACGCCATCCGAAGCTGGCGGAGACGTCGAAGTGGCGGCCCATGGGGTCCTCGCCGGGGAAGTTCTGGGCCACGAAGGTCTCGTTGACCACCGCCACCCCCTCGGTGTTCTCCTGATCGGTGGCCTCGATGCCCCGGCCCTGGATGAGACGCAGCCCCAGGACGTCGAAGAAGCCGGGCGTCATGGAACGAATGGACGCATCGGTCTCCTCGCCGGGAGCCGGTTCGGGACGTCCCTCGACCTCCACCGTCCCGTAGATGCGCCCGCTGCCCAGCGGCGGATCCCAGGTGCTGCCCACGGCCTCCACCCCCGGAACCTCGGCCAGACGCTCTTCGAGGCGGCGGTAGAAGCCCGAGATCTCGGTCAGTTCGTCGTACCGGGCGCTGGGAAGGTCGAGGGTGAAGCGCACCACCTCGGTCCGGTCGAAGCCCAGGTCCACGGCGTTGAGGGCCCCGAGGCTGCGCAGGAACAGCCCGGCGCCCGCCAGGAGAACCACCGACAGCCCCACCTCGGTGGCCAGCAGCACGGCTCGGGAGCGGGCTTCCCGCCGGTCGCCGGGGCGGGCGGCCCCACCCAGGCGCTGGCCGGCGGAGCGGCGCACGAGACCCACGGCGGGAGCCAGGCCGAAGAGGAGGGTGACCAGGACGGTGAGGCCCAGGGCGAATGCCAGGACCCGGCCGTCCACCGCGACCTGCTCCATGCGGGGCACCGTGCCCGGCGGGACGAGGCGAAAGGCCTGAACGGCCCCCATGGCCAGGGCCACGCCCCCCAGGCCGCCCAGAGCGGCCAGCAACCCGCTTTCTGTGAGGATCGCCCCCATCATGCGCCGGGGCCCCGCTCCCAGGGCCGAGCGAACGGCCACTTCGGTGGAACGGGACGCCGAGCGAACCAGAAGCAGGTTGGCCACGTTGGCGCAGGCGATGAGGAGCACCCCGCCCACGGCGCCCAGGAGGAGCCACAGGCCCGTGCGGACGTCGCCCACTTCGTAGTCGGCCAGGGGCTCCAGGTCGAAGCCCTTGAACTGGTTCGTCCCGGGGTAGGCGGCCGCCAACGACGCGGCCAGGCCGTCGATCTCGTCCTGGGCCCGGGTGAGGGGCGTGGCCTCGGCGAGACGGGCCACGGCCTGGAAGATGTGGCAGCCCCGGCCGCATCCCGCGGGGTTCACCCCGGCGGGCACCCAGAGGGCCGCATCGTCGGGATAGGCGAAGCCCGGCGGCATGACGCCGACGATTTCGTACGCCTCCTCGTCCAGCTCGAGGGTCCGGCCCACGACAGCCCGGTCGCCGCCCAGACGATCCTGCCAGAACCCGTGGCCCACCACCACCACCCGGGGTCCGTCCGGGAGGTCGTCCCCATGGTCCAGGTCCCGGCCCAGGAAGGGCGACCCGCCCATGACCGAGAGGAGCGACCCGGTGGTGCGCGCTCCCGAGATGCGGGTCGGGGCGTCGCCCCCGGTCAGGGTGAAGGTGCTCGTGGAGAACGCCTCCACCGCAGCCAGCGCCCCGATGTCGCGAAGGCTCTCCACGTCGGGGGGCGACATGGACCCCCGCACCGGGTCGCTCTGGGTGTCGTACGCCCACACCATGCTCAGGCGGTCCGGCTCCGGGAACGGCAGGGGGCGCAGCAGCACGCCGTCGACCACGCTGAACACGGCCGTGGTGGAGCCGATGCCCAGGGCCAGGGTGCCCACCACCAGGAGGGCGAAGGCCGGCCGCCGCCGGAGGGTGCGAAGGGCGAAGCGGAGTTCCTGGGCGAAGGCGTCCATGGTACCGGCGGGAAGGGAGGAATCGTCGGGAAGGGTCGGGGCGAATTGCTCGCGAAGCCCGGCCCGGGTCAGGCCGAAGAGGCTCTGGACCAGGAAGACGAGGCGACCGAGGCCCCGACGGTCGCCCAGGCCGTCGGCCACGGTCTCGGCCATGGCCTCGCCGAAGCGCGTCCGGAACGGCCGGGGCGACACCCGCAGCGCCAGTCGGATCAGGGCCCGCTCCCACGGCCCCATGGGCTTCGCGCTCACGAGGTCTCGCCCTGGAGGAGGTCGTGATCCCGGGCCAGTTCCACGAGTTCGGCCAGGCGCTCGGCTTCGGCTCGTGCGGCACCGACCCCATGGGGCGTGAGGCCGTAGTACTTTCGGGGGCGACCCCGGTGGGTGTCGGGGGCGTCGGCCGGCGGCGGGCACTCCTCCACCAGATCGCCGGCCATGAGGCGGGCCAACACCCGGTACAGAGTGCCCACGTCGGGAGTGAGCCGGCCCCGGGACTGGCGCTCCACGTCCTTCATTAGGGCGTAGCCGTACGACGCACCCCGGCGGAGGGCCATGACGACGTGGAACTCCAGGGGCGTCAGCAGCGACGTGTCGGGCATGAGGCGGTCCATTACATGCGTGAGACTATATATGCGTGAACCATGTATTCAGGATCCCAACGACGCAAGGCCCGTCTACCGGGAGCGGATGCCGGCCTCCTCCCTGCGACCGTGGGTGGAGTGCTACTGGTGGACCCGAGGGCGCCCCGTCGCCGGGACGACGCACCGGGTGCTGCCGGACGGGTGCATGGACGTGATCTTCGACCTGTCCGGCGGATCCGCGCCGTCGGTGGTGGGCACCATGACCCGGCCCCTGGAGGTCCGACACGACGGCGCCGTGGACACCCTGGGCATCCGCTTCCGCCCGGGAGGCCTGCCCCGCTTCATGCCCCTTCTGGCCCGGGAGCTCCTGGACGACGCCCTACCTCTGGACGCGATCCTGGGCCCGGGTCACGGGCTCCGGGGCCTGGACGACCCTCTGGCCGCCACCTCCCCGTCCCGCCGGACGGCCCTGCTGGACTCCACCCTCGTGGACTGCCTGGACCACGGCCTCGCCGGCGACGGCCTGGCAGCGCGGGCGGCGCTCCTCCTGGAGTCGGCCCCGGACGTGGCCCATGTGATCCGCAGCCTCGGGGTCAGCCGCCGCACCCTGGAGCGGCGGTTCGACCAGGCGGTGGGGGTGCCCCCCGCCGTGCTCCGGCGCATCGTGCGGTTCCGGGCCGCCGCCGATCTGACCCTCACCCGTCCCGACCTCCCCCTGGCCGCCGTAGCCGCCCGCACGGGCTTCGCCGACCAGCCCCACATGACCCGGGAGGTGGTGGCGTGGGCGGGCCGCCCCCCGGGGAGCCTCCGCCTCGAGCGCCATCCGTGACGCATCCATTCAAGACGGGCAGAAGGCCACGGCGTTAGCGTGTGTCGCGGTCCTCCTCCTGAACCCCCACACCGGTCGCCCCATGAAGAAGCTCACGCCCATCATCACCGTCGACGCCATCGAGCCCTGCCTCCCCTTCTGGACCGAGCACCTGGGCTTCGAACTCACGGCCACCGTGCCCCACGGCGACGCCCTGGGGTTCGCCATGCTGAACAAGGGCGGGGTCCAGGTCATGTATCAGAGCATGGACAGCATCCGGGACGACATTCCCCAGGTGCTGGACCACCTCACGGGCCGGACGCCGTTGTTCGTGGAGGTGGACGCTCTCGACCCGGTGATCGAGGCTCTCGGCGACGAGGCCGAGGTCCTGGTGCCCCGGCGGACCACGTTCTACGGGATGGACGAAGTCTTCGTCCTGGCGCCGTGTGGAACCGTGGTGGGGTTCGCCGCTCGGGTCGCCGAGGAGGACTGACCGGCGGATCGAAGGAGTCCCGCCCCGGGCGCCTCAGCCTCCGGCCGGCGGCGTGAGGACCACGCGGTAGGGACCCGCCGACAGCCCCCGAGCGGTGCCCTCGGGCCCCTGCCCCGCCCCACCCGGCGCCGCCTGGGCCCGGAAACCCTCGAGGGGCTGGAGTTCGAGCACCGTGCCGTCGCCGGCGCGGTACGCCAGCCCCTCGCGGGCGGGGGCCGTGCGGGCCAGGTCCCGGAGCAGTCGCCAGCGTTCGAAGGGATCGACGCGGTCGGGGTCCGTGCCCGGTTCGGTCTCGGGGGCCGGCGCCGGCTCCCTCCCCGCGGCCGGGGTCACCACGAGGGTCGTGAGATCGACTCGGTCGCCCGCGCCCAGGAGGTCGAGGGTGAGGTCGCTCCGGGCGTCCAGGATCACCACCCCCGACGCCCCCACCACCTCGGCGACGGCCCCGTCCACCACCAGCGCGGTGTTCTCGTCGATCCCCAAGCCCACGTCGTAGGCCGGAGCGTGCATCGACGCCACCAGCAGGCGTCCCCATCGGCCCCGGGCCAGGAAGTGCTGGTCCAGCCACCCCTGGTCGAAGAAGCCCATGCCGGGGCCCACGATGACGCCGTCGTCGTCGCCCGGTCCCCGTTCCACGACCCCGTGCTCCAGCGCCTCGAGACTCCCGCCTCCGGCGATCATGCGCCGCCCCATCATGGCGGCCCCGGCGCTGGAGCCGGCCACCACCGCACCCCCCCGCCAACGCTCCATGAGGGCCTCGTAGGCCAGTGTGGAGCGGCCGGCGGGGAGAAACGTGTCCACCACCCGGGATTGGCTCCCGCCGGTGAAGTAGAACCCGCCGCACTCCCGGAGCTGGGAGGCCACCGCCGGGTCGTCGGCTCGCTCCGGGGCGCTCTCGGCGATGAGGATGCCCCGGGCGGTGCCCGGGCCGCCCCACCCGTCCAGACGGTCCACGGCCGAGGCCATGGAGGCTTCCGGGTCGCCGCCGGCGGTGGGAAGCACGCACACCGGCCCGCTCCCGTCGCGGCCGTCCAGGACGGCCCGGTACACCGCTTCGTTGTCGGGGGCGAGCCCTCCACCCACGATGACGAGACGCCCGGGCACCGCGGCACCGTCGTTCGACGCCGGCGCGTCGGGGGCCGTCCCGCCGCAGGCGCCGAGGGCCCACAGAGCGCCGAGGGTCAGGGCCGTCGTCCGAAGACGTCCAGAGGCGAGCAGGGGCACCGTCACGGGGACTCCGGGTCGGGGGGCGCGATCCAGCCGGGGTTCTTCTCCACGAACCGCCGCAGGCCGGCGTAGTCGGTGGCCGGCGAGAAGGCGTCGAAATAGCGGTCCACGTCGTCGCCGCGAAAGGGCCGCTGGGCCTCCCGGCTCTCGCCGTCGAAGGCCTCGGCGTCGGCGTCGGCGGTGCCGGCCTCCAGGGCCGCCACCACCCGCCCGTGGAGGCGGCGCAGCGTGGTGTCGAGTTCCCGGGACCGGGCCCGGGGATCGGCGTGGAGCCCGAAGTGGGTCCACACCGCCCGTTCGGGGCCCACCACACGAATCTCGGCCAGGGTCCGAAGCCAAGCGCCCAGGTCGACCCCGGGAGGTGGCGTGGCGGGATGTACCGGCCCTTCGTCGTGGAACAGGATGCCCAGGGCGTCGCCGGCGGCCAGGGTCCCGTCGACTTCGTCCAGATACGACAGGTGGTGCCCGGCGTGCCCCGGGGTGGCCAGCGCCCGGAACCAGGGTAAGGGCCCCCGGTCACCGGGCCGCCACACCCGGATCCGGTGCGAGGGGATCGGCCGGACGTCGCCCCACAGGCGGTCGTGGGCCTCCCCGAAGGTCCGGCGGGTGCTGGCCACCAGGCGGGTCGGGTCGACCAGGTGGGGCGCCCCGTCCACGTGGAGATGCACCGTGAGCTTGGGGTACCGATCCACCAGGTGCCCCGCCGCACCGGCGTGATCCAGATGGACATGGGTCAGGCAGAGATGGCGGACGTCGTCCAGGGGGAGTCCCATGGCCCGAGCCCCCTCCTCCAGACGCGGGAGGCTCGTGCTGGGCCCGGGATCCACAAGCACCGGCTCGTCGCCCACCACGAGGGTGGCGCACACCGCTCCGTCGAGGCCGGCGAGCCCCACGTCCACCAGGCGCAGGCGCCCCGGCGTCATTCGACGCTCCCGGACGCACGAAGGGGCCCCCGCCATGGGAGCCCCCTCGCCTCGCTACGGCCCTCCGTCACCGGAAGCCTCAGCCCCGCTCCTCGACGGGCACGAACTCCCGTCGGGACGGACCCGTGAACACCTGACGGGGCCGGGCGATGCGCTGCTCGTCGTCCATGAGCATCTCCTCCCACTGGGCGAGCCACCCCACGGTCCGGGGAATGGCGAAGAGCACCGGGAACATCTCCACCGGGAATCCCAGAGCCTGGTAGATGAGTCCCGAGTAGAAATCGACGTTGGGATAGAGGTTGCGGGAGACGAAGAAGTCCTCCTCCAGGGCGATGCGCTCCAGCTCCAGGGCGATGTCCAGGAGCGGGTTGCGGCCCGTGACCTCGAAGACCTCCTCGGCGGTGCGCTTGATGATGGCGGCCCGGGGATCGTACGACTTGTACACCCGGTGCCCGAACCCCATGAGGCGCTCCTCCCGGTTCTTCACACCGTCGATGAACTGGGGGACGTTCTTCACGTCGCCGATGCGGTGGAGCATGCGCAGGACCGCCTCGTTGGCGCCGCCGTGGAGGGGCCCGTAGAGGGCCGCCATGGCGCCGGCCATGGCCGAGAACGGGTCGGCCTGGGCGCTGCCGATGACCCGCATGGTGGTGGCCGAGCAGTTCTGCTCGTGGTCGGCGTGGAGAATGAACAGCACGTCCAGGGCCCGCTCCAGGACCGGATTCGGCTTGTACTCCTTCACGCCGATCCGGAACAGCATGTTCAGGAAGTTGGCCGTGTACGACAGCTCGTTCTCGGGGTAGACGAGAGGGAGTCCCCGATGGTGCCGGTAGGCGAAGGCCGCCAGCGTCGGCATCTTCGCCACGAGGCGGTTGATCTGGATCCAGCGATTGGCCGGATCGTCGACGTCCTTCGCCTCGGGGTAGAACGTCGACAACGCCGCGATGGAGCTGATCATCCGGCCCATGGAGTGGGCGTCGTAGCGGAAGGCGTCCAGCAGGTCCGTCATGTTCTCGTGGACGTACGTGTGGTACGTCACGTCGTGGACGAACTGGTCCAGCTCGGTCTGGGTCGGGAGCTCACCCTTCAGGATCAGGTAGGCCACCTCGAGGAAACTCGACTGCTCGGCCAGTTGCTCGATGGGGTAGCCCCGGTACTCGAGAATCCCCTTGGCCCCGTCGATGAAGGTCACGGAGGACCGCGTGAAGGCCGTGTTCCCGAATGCGGGATCGTACGACATCATGCCGAAGTCGCCGTCGTCCACCTTGATCTGACGCAGATCCATGGCCCGGATCACGTCGCCGTCCAGGACCTCGACCTCGTACTCCTTCCCCGTCCGGTTGTCGCGAATCGACAGGGTGTTTCTGGTTCCGCTGCTCTCGTCGGACATGCGTCGTTCCCTTTGCCCAGCCGGCCGCGGGTGTCGGAGGGCCGGCGCCGATGGTCGTGGTGGTCTTTCAGGTCTGAAGTATACAAAGTCCCCCAGTGGAACCCAAGCGGGATCGGGGCCCCCGGGCCCCCCTCTTCGTCACGCCGGGCCGGGGGTTCCCACCCCGCCGGCGGCGAGCCCCACGCATCGCGCGATCTCGCCCCCGAGATCGTGGACGGACACCGCCTCGCCGGCCCCGCTCGGCGCCACGTCCGGACCGGCCGTCAGCACGAATCCGTCGGCCACGTGGTTGCCGGAGCGATAGCCGGGATCGTCGGCCCGAATCACGCCGATCTCCGGCGAGGCGAGACCTCCGATGGGACCGTCGCGGCGCCATTCCACGAGCAGGTCGGGGAGGGCGTCCCGGTGTTCGCCGGGAAAGGCGTCGTCGCTCCGCACCAGCCGGGCCACCACCGGACGCCCCGAGTCCGGATCGACGAGGGCCCGGAGGGAGCGGTCCATGCGGGCGTACCAGGCGTCGAGTTCGGCCCCGGGCCGGATCCGCCCCGAGGGCTCCCGTCCCTTCAGATTGACCCGGATCGCCCCGGCCAGCTCGTTGTGGGGCACCTGATAGGCGGTGCGAAGCCGCCGGGCGAGGGAGCCGTGGCCCTCGAGTCGCAGACGGCGCCGGACCCTGCCCTCCACGTCGGCGATCCGGGGCCAGGCCCGGGCCAGGGGCCGGGGCAGGCGGGGTTCGAGGCGCAGGAGCGCCCGGTCCAGGAGGTGCTCCCCCGTATGGTTGTCCGCCATGCCCAGCCCGGAGAAGACGAACAGGTGGGTGTCGGGGCCGACGCGGTCCAGCAGGGCGCCCACGGCGTCGTCCAGGGCCCGGTAGGTGGCGCTCACCGGGTCGTCGTCCGTGCCGACCCGGTCCCAGAACTCGTGGCCGACGCAGTGTCCCTCCTTGAACACCACCAGGAAGAGATCCCAGGGGCCGTCGTCCAGCAGTTCCACCGCCGCCCGCCCCTTGGCGTCGAGCCCGTGCCCCACCCGGCGCAGGAATTCGTCGTGGAGTTCGGGCGGCAGCGCGTGCTCCCGGCAGAGGAAGTCCTCGGTGCCGGGGCGGTCGATCCGGTCGTCGCCGTAGCGATCCAGGATCCGCCCGGCGAGGTCCGGGGGGTGGCTGCGGGTGGGGCCGTCGCGCCCGTGGACCAACCAGTCGCAGAGCTGCACGCAGCCGTCCCGGGCCACCAGCGGCGACTTGGGCACGTCCACGACGGCCACCCGTCGGCCCGCCCGGGCCAGGGCGTCCCAGAACGGCGGTGGCACGGAGCCGTCGTCGCCGTGTCCGGTCATGTCGTAGCGCCCCGGCCGGAGACGCCGCCAGAAGAAGCGGGCGTGGCGGCCCGGGGGAACCCCGCTGGAGAACGACGCCCAGGCCGCGTCGTCGCCGAGGGAAGGGGGACTCGTGACCCGGCGAAACCCACCGCGCCGACGCAGTCCGGCCAGGTGGGGCAGCGCCCCGTCGTCCATGAGCCGCACAAGGAGTCCCCGATCGACGGAATCGAGGCCCACGGCCAGGACCTTGGGGGGTGATCGAAGGGGCACGGCGCCGGGCGCGGGCGAATGGACGGGCGGACCGAACCGCCGAAGAATACCGGGGAGGGGACTCGAACCCCTAAGGGATTGCTCCCGGGCGATTTTGAGTCGCCTGCGTCTACCAGTTCCGCCACCCCGGCTCGGCCCTGAACCTACAGCCGCACCGGGGCGGGCGGGAGGGTCGTCCCGCCCTGCCCTGTATCGCGCCCGTCCGACTCTGCTATTGTAAGAGGCTCCGGTGCGTGGATCCGCCACGGGTCGCGGCCGGGGCCCACCCACGACCGCCACCATTCGACGGAGTGACACCATCTTGGGCGACGCCATCCGGGATCCCTTCGGCGCTCTTCGCACCCTCGACCTCGCCGAGGGAGCCACGTCCTACTACGACCTGAGCGTTCTCGACGAGCAGGGGTTGGTCGAGCTCGACCGCCTTCCCTTCTCGATCCGGATCCTGCTGGAGAACGTGCTCCGTCACGCGGGCGGCGAATACGTCACCGAAGACCACGTGAAGGCGGTGGCGGCGTGGAGTCCCACGAACAGCGGCGCCGACGTGCCGTTCATGCCGTCGCGGGTGGTGCTCCAGGACTTCACCGGAGTCCCGGCGGTGGTGGATCTCGCGGCCATGCGCAACGGCCTCCAGGCCATGGGCGGCGACCCCCAGCGCATCAACCCCGTGGTGCCGGCCGACCTGGTCATCGACCACTCGGTCCAGGTCGATTTCTTCCGGCGCCCCGACGCCTTCCAGCTCAACGTGGAGCGGGAGTTCGAGCGGAATCGGGAGCGCTACGCCCTGCTGCGCTGGGCCCAGAAGGCCTTCGAGAACTTTTCGGTGGTCCCGCCCGGGACGGGCATCGTGCACCAGGTGAACCTCGAATACCTGGCGTCGGTGGTGCACCGCCGGGCCGAGGGCGGCGGCTTCGTGGCCTACCCCGACACCCTGGTGGGGACCGACTCCCACACCACCATGGTCAACGGCCTGGGCGTGGTGGGCTGGGGCGTGGGGGGCATCGAGGCCGAGGCGGTGCTCCTGGGGCAGCCCTACTACATGCTTCTGCCCGAGGTCGTGGGGATGAAGCTGGTGGGCCAACTCCCCGAGGGCGCCACCGCCACCGACCTGGTGCTGCGCACCACCGAACTGCTGCGTAACCACGGGGTGGTGGGGCGCTTCGTGGAGTTCTACGGGGCGGGACTCAGCAACCTGTCGCTCCCGGACAAGGCGACCCTGGCCAACATGGCCCCCGAGTACGGGGCCACCATCGGCTTCTTCCCGGTGGACCGGGAGACGTTGCGCTACCTGGCCGGCACGGGCCGCTCGCCCGAACTGGTGGAGCGGGTGGAGAAGGTGGCGCGGGCCATGGAGCTCTTCCGGACCGACGACACGCCCGACCCCGAGTACACCTCCACCCTGGAACTCGACCTCTCCACGGTGAAGCCCTCGCTGGCCGGGCCGAAGCGCCCCCAGGACCGGATCGACATGGCCCGGATCCGGGAGGCCTTCGACGAGCACCTCCCCACCCTGGTCCCGTCGGGCTTCGCCCTCCCCGAGGCCGAGACCGACGGCGAGCCCCGGGCCACCGAACCCCGGCCCTCGGAGTCGTGGGCCGGCGAGGGCGGCGACGTCCCCGTGGCCACCGGCACCGAGATCCGGAGCGCCCACCGCACCGGGTCCCGGAATCGGTATCGCACCCTCACGTGGGAGGGCCAGGAGGTGGAGATCGGCGACGGCTCCATCGTCATCGCCGCCATCACCTCGTGCACCAACACGTCCAACCCTTCGGTCATGATCGGCGCGGGGCTGGTGGCGAAGAAGGCCGTGGAGATGGGCCTCCAGGTGCGGCCCTGGGTGAAGACGTCCATGGCACCGGGCTCGAAGGTGGTCACCGACTACCTGGAGGGTTCGGGACTGCTGGACGACCTGGAGGCCCTGGGCTTCGGGGTGGTGGGCTACGGCTGCACCACCTGCATCGGCAACTCGGGCCCCCTCCCGGAGCCGATCCACGAGCTCGTCCAGCGGGAAGGGCTGGTCGTGGCCTCGGTGCTCTCGGGCAACCGCAACTTCGAGGCCCGGATCCACCCCCTGGTGCGGGCCAACTACCTGGCGTCCCCCATGCTCGTGGTGGCCTTCGCCCTGGCGGGCCGCATCGACATCGACCTCTACAACGAGCCCCTGGGGCGCACCAAGGACGGCACGCCCGTCTTCCTGAGCGACATCTGGCCCACCCAGCAGGAGATCCGTGACACGGTGGCGGCCTCGCTCCGCCCCGAGATGTACGAGGAGCGCTACGCCGAGGTCTTCGAGGGCGAGGAGCACTGGCAGGCCCTGCCCCTTCCGGAAGAGGGCGCCCTCTACGATTGGGACGATCAGTCGACCTACATCCAGAACCCGCCCTTCTTCCAGGGCATGGATCTCGACACCCCGGCCTTCCACGACGTGAAGGGCGCCCGGGTGCTGGCACTTCTGGGCAACTCCGTCACCACCGACCACATCTCCCCGGCCGGGGCCATCGCCAAGAACGGCCCCGCGGGACGGTACCTCCAGGACCACGGGGTGGGGGTGGTGGACTTCAACACCTACGGGTCCCGCCGGGGCAACCACGAAGTGATGATGCGGGGCACCTTCGCCAACGTCCGCATCAAGAACCTGCTCCTGGACGGCACGGAGGGGGGCTCCACGATCCACCTCCCCACCGGCGAGGAGATGTCCATCTTCGACGCCTCCATGCGCTACCAGGAAGCCGGCACGCCCCTGGTGGTCCTGGCCGGTTCGGAGTACGGCACGGGCTCGAGCCGGGACTGGGCGGCCAAGGGCACGGCCCTCCTGGGCGTGAAGGCCGTGATCGCCACGAGCTACGAGCGGATCCACCGCAGCAACCTGGTGGGCATGGGGGTGCTTCCCCTCCAGTTCCAGGACGGGGACTCCGCACCGGCCCTGGGACTCACGGGCCACGAGACCTTCGACATCACGGGCATCTCGCCCGACGGCCCGGAGCCGGGTGGCACGGTGCAGGTCGTGGCCACGGCCCCCGACGGCACCGAAACCCGCTTCCAGGCCCTGGTGCGGCTGGATTCGGACGTCGACGTGGACTACTACCGCAACGGCGGCATCCTCCACACCGTGCTGCGGAAGATGGGTCGCGGCGAGATGTAGTCAGGGACCCCCGGCGAGGGCGGCCCGGTAGCGGGCCGCCTCGTCGGCGAACCCCTTCTGCTCCAGGGCGTCGGCCAGGATCGTCACCCGGTCCACCATGTTGGAATCCTGGAGCAGGTCGTCGTAGCCCTCGACCCCTTCGAAGCTCCAGCCGAAGAGCTGCCGGGCCGCGTCCGGGCGACCGGTGCGGGCCGCGGCGAGGGCCAGCCAGCCTCGGTAGACCGCATTCCAGGCATGGAAGGCGCCCAACTGGGCGATCCCCATGTCCAGGGCCTCCGACAGCACGGGGACGGCCTCCGGATCGCGATCCTGCTGGACCAGGGCCGCGCCGAGGTTCCACAACACCTCGGCCCGCTGCCAGTGGCCGTCGGGCCAGGCCTCGGCGGCGGCGGCCACCCGCTCCCGATACAGCGTCAGGGTTTCGTCCGTACGGCCGAGGCGTGTGGTGGTCGCGGCGAGATTCCCGGCGAGCATGAGGGCCTGGGGGTGGGCCGGCCCCAGCACGGCCCGCGCCGAATCGAGGGCCTCCCGGTAGAGGCGGTACGCGTCGTCGTACCGCTCCTGCATGCGGCGCACCACGGCGAGGTTGTTGAGCAGGGTGGCGAAGCTCGCACCCCCGCCCGACGGATCGAGGCGCTTCTCGGCGATGAGGTCGGCGTAGATCGCGGCGGCCCCCTCCAGATCGTCCCGGCGGCGGAGCACGGCCGCCAGATTCGCGCGGCTCGTGGCGTCGTCGAGTCCGAGCTCGTCCTGGAGCCGGACGGCGGCCTCGAGATGGAGTTGAGCCGAGTCCAGCGCTTCGAGGAAGATCTCGGCGCTGGCGAGGCCCAGCAGGGCGTCGGCCCGGGCTCGGGACGGGCGGTCTCCGACCCGGCCCAGAGCCTGGCGATACGCCTCCACGGCCCCGGTCCAGAACCGGGCGCCGCGATGGGCGTTCCCCAGGGCCACCAGGGTCCGGGCCTGGATCGAGTCGGGGGCCTCCATCGTTCGCCGGGCCTCCACCGCCCGTTCCAGGAGGGGCCGGGCCGCGTCGTAGTCCCCCACCCGGGCCTGGACCCGCCCCAGGGTCTCCAGCAGTTCGGCCTGAACGGCGGGCTGGTCGGCCAGGGAGTCGATGCGGGCGGTGCCCCGGTCCAGGAGGGCGGCCACGGTGAGGGAATCGGCGCGCATGGCTTCGGGGTCGGCGGCCTCGAAGAGGTCGACCAGGAAGGCCGTCACCTCCCGGGCCGTGGCGGCCTCCTGCCGCGCCCGCTGGGCCGCCTCCACCACCGCGGCCCGCTGCAGCGCCAGGCCCACGGCCGAGCCGGTGACCAGGAGGAACGCTCCCGCGGCCACCAGCATGGGCCCCCGGTGCCGCCGCACGAACCGGCGAAAGCGGTACCATCGGGCGTCGCCCCGGGCGGCGACGGGGGCCCCGGCCAGGTGCCGCTCCAGGTCCTCGCGGAAGGCGGCCACGGAGGCGTACCGGGTCTCGGGGCGGGTCTGGAGCGCCCGGAGCAGAATCGCGTCCAGGTCGCCTCCCAGGCGACGGCGGAGCGCCGCCCCCTCCAGACCCGGCACCACCACGGCGTCGTGGGCCACCACGGCCGACGGGGCCGTGGGCTCGTCGCCCCGGATCATGCGTTCCAGCACCGACCCGTCGGGGCGGCGTTCATAGGGACGAGATCCCGTGAGGAGCTCGTAGAGCAGCGCCGCCAGGGTGAAGACGTCGGTCTGGGTGCTCACGGGCTCGCCCAGAAGCTGCTCGGGAGCCGCGTACTCGGGGGTGACGAAGCGCGCTTCGGCCCGGGTGACGGCCGGCGCGGCCGCGTCGGGCTCCAGGAGCTTGGCGATGCCGAAGTCCAGGAGCTTCACCTCGCCTTCGCCGGTGACCAGGATGTTCGACGGCTTCAGGTCCCGATGGACCACCAGGTGCCGATGGGCGTGGTCCACGGCGTCGGCAACCCGGATCACCAGTCGGATCCGCTCGTCCACCGAGAGGCGCCCGGACCGGACGAAGGCGTCGATGGCCACGCCGTCCACGTGCTCCATGACGAGAAACGGCCGGCCGGTCTCGGTGACGCCCCCGTCGAGCATCTGGGCGATGGCCGGGTGCTGGAGGGAGGCCAGGATCTGGCGCTCCCGCCGGAAACGGTCCCAGGCGGCGCCCTCGGCGAGCCCCCGGTGCAGCACTTTCACCGCCACGTGCCGCTCGAAGGCGCCGTCGGCCCGTTCGCCCAGGAAGACCGTGCCCATGCCCCCCCGCCCGATGACCCGCGTGAGGCGGTAGGCCCCGGCCCGGGAGCCCACGAGAGCCTCGGCGTCGGCTTCGCCGCGCCTGTCGGCCAGCGCCGCCCGCACCACTTCGCCGGGAGGCGCCAGGGCATCGCCGTCGTCGGCGTCCAGGAGGCGCTCCACCATGGCCCGGAGCGCCTCGTCGCCGCCGCACGCGGCCTGGACGAAGGCCCGACGCTCGTGGGCCGGGCGGTCCAGCGCCTGCTCCAGCAGGGCGTCGACCTCGTCCCATCGAGTCCAGAAGTCGTCGGGGGTCATGGGCGGAGGGTCGGGGGCAGGGGTCGCACTCCTCCGTCGAACGCAGGGCCGGGACGCCGCCCGCCAGCCCTCACGCCTCTCCTTCCCCGTCTCCGGACAGGGCGGCCTGGAGGTAGCGCCGTGCCCGGGCCCACTCCCGTTCCACGGTTCGGGGGGACGCGTCCAGCGCTTCGGCCGTCTCGTCCACCGACAGTCCCCCGAAAAACCGGCATTCCACCACCGCCGCCATCCGGGGACTCCGGGCCTCCAGGCGTCGCAGCACGTCGTCCACCACCAGGATGTCGTCGATGCGGGCCTCCACCGACGCGGCGTCGTCGGAGAGGGGCACCCGCACCCGGTCGCCCCCCCGCTTGTCGGCGTGCCGCCGCCGGGCGAAGTCGATGAGGATCCGCCGCATGGCCTTGGAGCAGAAGGCGAAGAACTGGGCCCGGCTCTCCCAGGTGGCGCCGTCGACCCCGGCCAGACGCAGGTAGGCCTCGTGGACCAGGACCGTGGTGTCCACCAGGGCGTCCCGTTCCCCCACCCGCAGATGGCGCCGGGCCAGGGCCCTCAGATCGTCGTAGACCGCCTCGATGAGGCGATCCAGGGCGCCCTCCTCCCCTCGGCTCCACGCCGACGCCAGCCGGGTGATCTCGCCGGCGCGTTCGGGTTCGAGGGGAGGCACGGGGGCGCTCAGCTCACGATGCGCATGCGCCGAGGCAGCACCACGGCCGGGAGGCCCAGCCGCTCCACCGCCTCGTTGAACCGGAGCAGCTCGTTTTCCAGGAGGTCGAGGTAGCGCGCCCGCACGACGCCCCACTCGCCCTGGAGGTCGTCGAGCCGTTGAAGGGTGCCTTCGTGGGGACGCCCCTCGGCCCCCCCCGAGATGTAGCCGTCGGTGCCGGTGATGCGGCCGTAGAGCTCGAGCCACTGGTTGTCCAGGCGGGGCGGGAAGCGGATGGGGTCCTGCCCCGAGCGGTTCCGGGTCTGCATGAGGTCTTCCGTCACCGCCGTGGACTTGTCCTGGAGGGTGTCGGCCAGGGGCTGGAGCGTGGCGTCCTGCCCGGCGGCCTCGGCCCGGTCCATGACCCCCTCCACCTGTTCGCGGATGGCCGCCAGATCGTCGATGGCCCGGGCGATGGCGTTGATGGAGTCCCGCACTTCCATGGCCCGCTCGAACTGGGCCACGTAGTCGGCCGTGGTCACCTCGGGGATCCGGGGATCGGGGCGCACGTCGAAGGACCGCTCCTGGACCTGGTCCCCCAGGGTCAGGCGCGCCGTGTACGTCCCGGGCGGCGCCACCACACCCCCGGTGTAGCCCCAGACCACCGCACTCTCGGGAAGGTCGGGACCGGGATAGAAGAGGTCCCAGGAGAAGCGGTTCAGGCCGGCTTCCAGATCGAGGCGAACGGCCCCCGGGGCCGCCGCCGTGGCCGAGTCCGAAGCGAAGGTGCGCACGACACCGCCGGCGGCGTCCACCACGTCGACCCGCACCGGGGCGTCGGGCACCGCATCGAGCCAGAGGTGGATCAGGGCCCCCGACGGCCGCGGCTCGGGGTCGAATTCAGCCATCCCCCCCGAACCCACGTTGGTCTGGCGCACCACGTCCCGGGGGGTGAAGAGGTGGGCGTCGGCGGTGAGGGCCCCGGGCATCTCCCTCAGGGGCGTGATGTCGTCGAGGATCCAGAAGGAGCGGCCCTGGGTGGAGACCACGAGGTCGTCGTGGGCCACCCGCATGCCCGTCACCGGCGTCACCGGAAGATCGCCCTGGAGGGGCTGCCACGAGGCTCCGCCGTCGAACGAGACGTGGATCCCGAACTCGGTGCCGGCGAAGAGCAGCCCCTCCCGTACCGGATCCTCCCGCACCGTGCGGACCGGGGCGTCCCCGGGAATCCCGTCGACCACGAGGCGCCAGGTGGCGCCCCAGTCGTCGGTGCGCAAGAGGTAGGGCGCGAAGTCGTCGAGGCGGTAGCGCTGCACGGCCACGTAGGCCCGACCCGGGGCGTGGGGCGACAACTCGATCTCGTCCACCGTACCGTACCGCGGCATGGCCGGGGGCGTGACCTCGGTCCACGAGCCCCCGCCGTCCCGGGTCAGGTGGATCCGACCGTCGTCGGTGCCGGCCCAGATCTCGTCGGCGTCGGTGGGCGACTCGGCCAGGCTGAAGACCGTGTTGTAGATCTCCACCCCGGTGACGTCGGCGTTGATGGGCCCTCCCGACTGGTCCTGATGCTCGGGTGTGTTCGTGGTGAGGTCGGGGCTTAGGGTCTCCCACGTCTCACCCTCGTCCCGGGAGCGGTTCACGAACTGGGAACCGTGGTAGATCGTGTTGGGATCGTGACGGCTCACCAGCATGGGCGACACCCACTGGAAGCGGTGCTCCAGGTCCCGGGTAGCCATGCCCAGCTGGAGCTGGGGGTAGAGGTTGATGTTGCGCCGCTGGCCCCGCTCCAGGTCGGTGCGATCCATGACCCCGCCGTAGCAGCCGGCGTAGACGATGGAGGGCCGATCGGGATGGAGGGCCACCGGACCGGTTTCGCATCCCCCCACGTTGAGCCAGTGCTGCTTGGCGTAGAGCGTGTTCACGTCGGACCACGACGGCACCGAGATGGTGGTGTTGTCCTGCTGGGCGCCGTACAGCCGGTAGGGGTAGCCGTTGTCCACGATGACGTCGTAGAGCTCGGCCGTGGGCTGGTTGAAGTAGGTGGACCAGGTCTCCCCCCCGTTCACGCTCACCTGGGCCCCGCCGTCGTCGGCCACCACCATGCGCCGGGGATCGCCGGGATGGATCCACAGATCGTGGACGTCGCCGTGGGGCACGGGGATGTTGGTGAACGTCGTGCCGCCGTCCACCGAGCGGTACAACCCGGTGTTCAGCGCGTAGACGGTGTTGGGATCGGCGGGATCGGCCTGGACGTGGGTGTAGTACCACGCCCGCTGCCGGAGGCTGTTGTCGGAGTTGGTGCGGGTCCACGTGGCGCCCCCGTCGTCGGAGCGGTACACGCCCCCGTCGGGCTCGGCCTCCAGGATCGCCCACACCCGGTCGGGATCGGCGGGCGAGACGCTCACCCCCACCTTGCCCACCAGGCCCTCGGGCAGTCCGCCGGCGAGCTTCGTCCAACTGTCGCCCCCGTCGGTGGACTTGTAGACGCCTCCCTCCTCGGCCCCGGAGATCAGGGCCCACGGCTTCCGCTCGCCCCGCCACATGCCGGCGTAGAGAATCCGGGGATTGGTGCGGTCCATGGAGAGGTCGCTGGCCCCCGTGGAGTCGTTGAGGGCCAGGACGTGGTCCCAGCTCTCCCCCCCGTCGGACGACCGGAAGATCCCCCGCTCGGGGTTCTTGCCGAACGCGTGCCCCAGGGCCGCCACGTAGACCAACTCCGGGTCCCGGGGGTGGACCTCGATCCGCCCGATCTGTCCAGCCTCCGGGAGTCCCATGAACGACCACGTCCGGCCCCGATCCATGGACTTCCACACCCCCCGCCCCGCCGACGTGTTGCCCCGGATGTCCACCGAGCCCTGCCCCACGTAGATGACGTTGGGATCGGCCTCGGCCACCGCCACCGCCCCGATGCTTCCCCCGAACCACCCGTCGCTGATGTTCGACCAGGTCAGGCCGTTGTCGTCGGACTCCCAGATTCCGCCGCCGGTGGTGCCCATGATCCACCGGTCCGGGTCGCCGGTGAAGCCCCAGACGGCCGACGACCGACCGCCTCGATAGGGGCCCACCATGCGCCAATCGAGGCCGTGGAGGGCGAGAGAGTCCACCGGCTGGGCGAGGGAGGCGGTGGGCGTCGCCAACGCGGTGGAGGCCAGGGCGAGGGCGGCGAGAGCGAGGAGCCGCATGCGTACACTCCAGGGGACGAGGGGCGGGGGAATCCCGAGACTGCCGGCCCGGCGGAAGCGGCGCAAGACGCCCCTGCCCGGCCCCCCCGCGGCTCCGATCACCCCGACGGCGAATCCGACCCGGCCTCGCCGTCGACGGCGGGCGCCGGGGCGCCGCACGACGCCTCCGACGCCGAGGGCGTCACCTTCGCCGCGAAGGCCTCACCGCCCCGGACCAATCGCACGGTCCCCTCGGGCAGGCCCTCGATCAGGGGCAGGGCGAGATCGGTGGCCATGCGGGCCGCCGCGTCTCCGGCGACCCCCGCCGAATCGGGCATCTCCACGCACAAGCGCACGCCGTCGCCTTCGGCCTCTCGCACGAGTCCGGCCCCACGAGCCACGGCCGCCAGCCACGCGGGGGCCCCCTCCGACTCCACCCGCACCCCCACGGTGTCCACCGGATCGAACCGCACGGCGAATCCCTCGGGGAGCCCGGGCCCCAGGGCCGCGGCCAGGAGACGGGCGGCTCCGGCGTCGGGGGTGGGGCCCAGATGCTGCACGTGGAGAGCCACGCCGCCGTCGGCCGCGAGGCGCACGTGCCATCCGGCGACGGGACCGTAGGCCTCTTCGGGCCAGGCCGCCGACAACGCCGAGGCGAGTTCCTGCCGGACCCGGGCCAACTCGGCCCCCGGGGGGCCCGCGTTCGCCTCGCCTCCCCGGGGGGCGGGCTCCCGGGCGAGTTGGAGCGCGCTGTAGGTCGGCATCGCCGTGACCCGCACGTCGGGTTCGACGCCGGCGGCGGCGGCGATGCGGGTGGCGAGGCGCGCTCGCAGGGTGTCGGCCGCCTCCACGGGCCCCACGAGGTACGTGCGGACCCGAACCTGCCCGGCCGAGACGTCCCACTGCACGTCGAAATCGGTCTCCTCGGCGGCCTGGGAGAGGATCCGGGAGACCGAAGCCCGCGTCCGGGCCTCCCAACTCACCTGCTGGAGCCCGCGGTAGAGGGGCACGGACACGGCGGCCAACAGGAGCGCCGGCAGGGCGAGGCGGACCACGCCGCTCCGCTGGCCCCCGAAGACGCGCTCCAGGGCCACCAGAACCCGGCGGATCATGCTGTCGGCCGGCGCCGCCGCCAGGGCCTCGTCGTCCCAGACCCGCACCGAGACCCGCTCGTAGCCCAGCAGATAGAAGAAGAACGCCCCCACCGCGATGATGGCGAAGAGGTTCGTCACCAGGAGCAGGGAGGCGCCCCGGGCGATCTCCATGTCGGCCGTCCCCAGCCCGAAGCCCACGACGCAGATCGGGGGGACCAGGGCGATGCCGATGGCGGCGCCCGACGCCACCACGTTGGTCTCCGACCGGGCTTTGACGGTGGTGAGCGCCGCCGCCAGGGCGACGCACACGGCCAGCGCCATGTCCAGGAGGGTGGGCTGGGTGCGCCCGGCGATCTCGGCCGTGACCTCCCGGAACGGCAGCACGAGGGTGATGAGGGCCGCCCCCAGGATCACCACCGCCACCGAGCCGACGATGCGGATCGTGGATCGCACCGTGAGCACCGGCGACCCCACGACGAGCCCCATGGCGAACTCCACGATGGGACCCATGAGCGGGCTCACCAGCATGGCCCCGATGACCACGGCCGTGGAGTCCATGGCCAGTCCCAGGGTGGCGATGGACATGGACAGCACCAGGAACGTCCAGTACTCGACCACGCCGCGCTGACGATTGGCCAGCATCATGTGGACCTGGGTCTCCCGCTCGTGGCTCTCCAGGTTGAGCAGCCGCAGCAACCGCCGGTGGACCCACTGTTCCCCCCGGTGGAAGGCGTCGAGCAGGGCCGAGGTCTCGGGAGGAGCGCCGGAGTCCGTCATGGAGGAGGGCGGGGCTGGAGGAACGCCGCGGCATGGCCGGGCTCGGAGCCGTTCGACGCGATCATGGGTACCGCGACGCTCCCTTCACCCCTCGCCCTCGTGCCCGGTTCCCCTTCCCTCCTCCCTCGCCTCCGGGCGCTGCCTCCCCAGGCGTGGACGGGCGTCGTGTCGGATCTGGTGCCCGCGGTGGGCGTGGCGTGGTTCGGATGGGACGTCCACGCCGCGCTCTTCGTGCTGTCGTCCGAAGTGCTGATCCTGGCGGCGGCCCTGGGCTGGCTCTTCGACTATCCGCGGCGCTCCACGATCCGGGGCGTCCTCATGGTGATCCTCCTCCTTCCCATGGGACTCCTCATGTGGGCCCTCCTGGCCAAGGTCCGTGGCACGGTGCCCGAGTCGGTGGTGGGCACCGTGGCCGCCCTGGCCCCCGTGACCTGGCCGGCGCTGGTCACCCTGGGGGTCCACGGGGTCACCGCCACCCGCCGCTCCATGGCCCGGGCCCGGGAGCAGGGCGCCTCGATCCAGGTGAACGACCAGATCCTGCTCCACTGGCTCGCCGGCGTGGCCGGGCCCTTCATGGTATTCGTGGCGGTGGCGGTGGCGGGGCGGTCGCTGGGGGCCCTGGGACTCGCGGCGATCCTGGTCACCAAGGCGCTGGCGGACCTGTGGTTCCAGGAGCGGGCCTTCCGTCAGGGCAGCCGGCCGTCCAACTCGGCGTAGACCTGCTGGACGGCCCGGGGGCCCTGAGACGCCCGCAGGCTCCACCCTTCCAGCTCGCCGAAGCGCGCCTCCTCCATGGCCTGCTCCAGGGGCACCCCGGCGTCGTGGAGCCGTCTCGCCTCGTCCATGACCGTCACCACGGCCCGACGGAAGACCTCGAGCTCCCGCTCCAGCACCTCGGGCGGGTCCACGAAGCCGTGGCCCGGCACGTAGACCTCGGCATCCAGGGCCTGGGCTCGCTCGATCATGGCCACCCACTCCGACGGATACGCGGTGCGCATGGCCGGGAAGACCCGGTGCAGATAGGCCTCGCTCAGGAAGAGCACCCCCCCGTCCGGGACGTGGACCGCCAGGTCTCCCCCGGTGTGGGCCCGGCCCAGGAACCGGACCTCCACCGTGCGCCCGCCGAGGTCGATCTCCGCCCGATCCGCCACCAGATCGGTGGGAGCGGGTCCCGGGGCGCCGGCGGCCTCCATGGCGGCCGCCGACGTGGGATGGACGAACACGCGGACGTCGTCGGGGAAGGCGCCGTTGCCCCCCGTGTGGTCGCCGTGATCCGACGCCACCACCAGATGGGTTACGGGCCGGGGGGTGATCTCGGCGATGTGGTCCAGCAGGCGGCGGGTTTCGTCTTCCGAGCCCTGGCCGTCGGCCACCAGCACCCCCTCCGTCCCCACCACGAACAGGCTCACGGTGGTGAACCACTCCTCGCCGGCGGAGCGGAGCTGCTCGTAGGTGTAGACGTCGGGCGCCACCTCTCGAACCCGGGGGAAGTCGTCGTGGTCGAGGCCCCGGGCGAAGGGGTCGGCGGTGGCCACGAGGGCCGGGGCCGCCTCGACGGAGGGATCGGGGGCGGCCTCGGGCTCCGGGCCGGCGCACGCCGCCGTGACGACGAGGCCCAGCACCGCGCCCCACCGACCCCCGGTCACCGGGTGAAGCGGGAGCCGAAGTCCCACACCACCTCGGCGGCGTCCACCAGGGTCGTGGGGCGGCCGATGATGGAGCGCAGCAGGGGCCTGGCGTCGGCCCCGGGCCAGCCGTGGCCCACCTCGGTGAGACGCATGTGCTCCAACGCGGCCCCCTCCCGGCAGCCGGACCAGACCAAGTGGGTCAGGGTCTGGCCGCGATTCGAGCCGCGTCCCTCGCGGGTCTCCACCACCTGGGGGTCTTCGTCGCATGCGTTCACCTCGGCCCAGAACGCCAGGGCCTCGTCCACGGGGCGGTGCACCACCGTTCGGTCGGTGCCGGGAAAGGGGGGTCCCTCGCCCCCATCGTACAGCGCCCGGGGGTCGTCGGCACTGTGGATGTGGAGCACGGGCACCGGAATCGTCGGCCGAGGACCCGACGCCACCATGGCGCCGCCCACGGGGACGGCCGCCGCCACCCGCTCGGGACGCTCGGCGGCGAACCGGTAGGTCATCATGGCGCCGTTGGAGTGGCCCGTGACCACCACCCGGGTGGGGTCGTAGGCCGTGCGGCGGGCCAGATCGTCGAGGACGGCCTCGAGGAAGCCCACGTCGTCGACGTCGTGGTCCATGGCCCACCCGCAGCACGACGGCCCGGCATTCCAGGTGTGGAGCCGGTCGGCCAGGGGCCCCGACCCGTCGGGATGCACGCTCAGGAAGCCCTCGCGGTCGGCCACGGCATCGAGGCCGTTCTCCGAGGCGAACTGCTCGGCGTTACCGCCGCCGCCATGGAGCGCCACCACCACGGCGGGGCGGGCGGCGGCGCCCCGGGGCACGTACACCCGGTACCGGCGATCCAGGCCGTCGTGCACCAGGTCGAACCAGTGGACCCCGGGGGCCAGGGTCGACGGCGGGTCGTCGGCGGGCCCGGCCGACGGCGTCCCGGCGCAGGCGGCCACCAGGGCCGCGGCGACGGAGGCGATGCCCTGGGCGAGGCGGCGGGGGGGCGATGTGGACATGGAGTCTCTCCGGGTGGTGATGGGCTCACCATTGCGTGACCCGGGCCGGGCCGCCATAGCACAGGCATGACTCCCACCCAGGTGCCCCCCCGCCCGTCCCTTCCCGCCCTGGCCGGCGGCCTCGCCGCCGCCGTCGCGGTGGTGGTGGCCGTCTTCGTCTTCTTCGAGGCGGCCATCGAAGTGGAGGTCCTCTGCGGCACCCTGGGCCCGGGCACCCCCGCGGCCGACGCCCGGGCCACCCTGGCCACCGGCACGTTCCTCCGGGTCGACGAAGGGCCGGCCGGCGGTCCCTGGCTCGTCCACACGGGGTGGGACCTGGGCAACGCCCGCTGTCGGGTCACCACCGCCGACGGCGAGGTGCGGGAGGCCCGCTTCACCCGGCGGGTCGACGTGGCCCGGGTGGCCGCCCTGCTGGGGGCGGCCCTGGCCGCGGCCCTGGTGGTCTTCCAGGTGGGCCTGGCGGCGGGCGCCCCCTGGGGAGCCCTGGCCTGGGGGGGGCGGCACCGTGGCCGCCTGCCCGGGTCGTTGCGCCTGGGGAGTCTCGTGGCGGCCGCGGTGGTGGGGGTGGGGGTGGTGGCCGTCCTGGAACGGGGCGGCGCCGTGGCCGCGGCGTTGCCCGCCGGCATCGCCGGCACCCTCACCGCTCTCCTGGCAGGGGTCTTCGGCCTGAGCATCCTGGGCAACCGCCTGTCCACCAGCGAACTCGAGCGGAGGATCCAGACCCCCGTGGCCGTGGTCCTGGCCGTGACCTTCCTGGTGGTGGCTCTCTCGAAGTAGGCTCAGCCGCCGGTTCCCAGCGCCTTCCGCACCCGGGGCGCCACCTCGGTGCCCAGGAGCTCGATGGCCCGGAGCACGTCGGCGTGGGGCATGGGCCCCACCGTGAGCTGGAGCAGGAAGCGGCGGTGGCCGAAGAGTTCGTGCTGGTACACGATCTTCTCCACCACCTCGTCGGGGCTCCCCACGAAGAGGGCCCCGGACGGAGCGCACTCGGCCTCGAACTGGGCCCGGGTGGGGGGCGGCCAGCCCCGCTCCCGACCGATGCGGCCCATGGTCTCGGCGAAGGGACCGAACGCCGCGTCCCGGGCCGCCCGGCCGTCGTCGGCCAGGAATCCGTGGGCGTTGATGCTCACGGGGAGTGACGCCGGGTCGTGGCCCGCCTCGGCGGCGGCACTGCGGTACAGCTCCACCATGGGTCGGAAACGGGCCGGGGCCCCGCCGATGATGGCCAGGGCCATGGGCAGCCCCAGGCGGGCGGCCCGCACCACGGAGCGAGGCGTGCCCCCCACGGCGACCCAGATGGGCAAGGGGTCCTGCTCGGGACGCGGATAGACCGGTCGGTCGTCGATGGCGGGCCGGTGCCCCCCTCCCCAACGCACCCGGACGTCGTCCCGCACCGCCAGCAGCAGCCGGAGCTTCTCGTCGAAGAGGGCCTCGTAGTCGTTCAGGTCCTGCCCGAAGAGGGGGAACGACTCGGTGAACGAGCCCCGCCCGACCATGATCTCGGCCCGCCCCCCCGAGATCCCGTCCAGGGTGGCGAAGTCCTGGAACACCCGCACCGGGTCGTCGGAGCTCAGCACCGACACGGCGCTGGTGAGTCGAATGCGCTCGGTTCGCGCCGCCGCCGCCGCCAGCACCACGGCCGGGGCCGACACGGCGTAGTCGGGGCGATGGTGCTCGCCCACGCCGAACACGTCCAACCCCACCCGGTCCGCCGTCTCGATCTCCTCCACGAGGCGGCGGATCCGCCCGCCCGCGTCGAGTTGGAGACCGGTGGCGGGATCGACCCGGGTCTCCGCGAAGCTGTACACGCCCATGTCCATGGGGCTGCCAAACCCCCGACGGCGCCCCGGGGTCCCTCGGCTGGCGGCCCGATGCCGCCCCCCGTACCGTGGGCCCCATGACGCGACCCTCGTTTCTGCGCCGGATCCTCCTCCCCGGCCTCGTCTTCCAGTCGGTGGTGGTGGCCGGCGGCTACGGCACCGGCCGGGAGCTGGTGGAGTTCTTCCTCACCCTGGGACCCCTGGGCGGCCTGGCGGCCATGGGGGTGAGCATGGTGGTGTGGAGCGCGGTGTGCATGGTGAGCTTCGAGTTCGCCCGCACCTACCGGGCCTTCGACTACCGGCACTTCTTCCGGGAGCTGCTGGGCCGGGGGTGGGTGCTCTTCGAGATCGCCTACGTGATCCTCCTCCTCATCGTCCTGGCCGTCATCGCCGCCGCCGCCGGGACGATCCTGGAGGAGACCTTCGGCTGGAACTACTGGATCGGCGTGGTCGGCGTCATGGCCGCCGTGGGCGCCCTGGTGTTCGGGGGCTCCGAGGCCGTGGAGCGCTTCCTCGCCGGGTGGTCGGTGGTGCTCTACGCCCTGTACGTCGTGTTCTTCGTCTGGTGCTTCCGGACGTTCGGCGCCGACATCACCTCGACCCTCACGTCCGAACCCGCCGGCACGGGCTGGGCGTGGGCCGGCCTGCGCTACGCCGGCTACAACCTGGCGGTGATCCCCGCGGTCCTCGTGACGATCCGCACCCACGAGTCCCGGCGGGACAGCCTCACGGCCGGCGCCCTGGCCGGCCCCCTGGCCATCCTTCCGGGCGTCCTCTTCTACCTCGCCATGGTGGGCCGGTACCCGGGCATCCTGGATCGCCCCGTGCCCGCCAACGAACTGCTTGAGGTGCTGGGGTCCCGGGGCTTCCAGATCGCCTTCCAGGTCGTGCTCTTCGGCACCCTCATCGAAACGGGCACGGGGCTGATCCACGCCGTCAACGAACGCATCGCCGGCCTGGCCCGGGACCGGCACGGCGAGATGGCCCGCTGGCTGAGGCCCGCCGTGGCCGTGGCGTTCCTGGCCGCCGGCACCGCCATCTCCCGCTTCGGCCTCGTGGGCCTCATCGCGTCGGGCTACGGCACCCTGACCCTGGCGATCCTGGCGATCTACGTCCTGCCCATCCTCACGGTGGGCGTCGCCCGGCTCCGGAGGGGCTCGCCGCCGGGGTGACTACCGTCCCCGGAGCGGATGCACGGGAAAGACCAGGGTGTCGTACACGGCGTCGCCGGGACGGCCGCCCCCGGGGTAGTCGGCGGCCTTGGAGGGAAACACCGGGCGGTCGTGGCTGTTGACGTAGGCTGCGATGTGCTGGGACTCCTCGTCGGTGAGGGTGCCCGGTGCGTTCAGAGGCATAGCCCACCGGATGAACCCCGCGAAGGTCCAGATCCGGGACGCGCCGGCGCCGTCGTTCCACGATCCCTCGCCCCACAGGGGCCCGGGACGAGCGAGGCCCAGATCCACCCCCTGCCCGTCGGTGCCGTGGCAGATGGTGCACTTCTCCTCGTACAGCACGCGCCCCCGTTCCACGTCCAGGTCGGCGATGGCCAGGCGAGCCTCTTCCGGGATCCGGTTCCGGCCCCGCCAGGGCGGGCTCTCCCCCACGGGCTGGCCCCGGGACAACCACGTGACGTAGGCGTTCAGCGCCAGCGACACCGGGTGATCCGGCGGCGGCGGAGTCCCATTCATACTCCGCTTGAAGCACCCCTCGATGCGCTCGGTGAGGGTCACGAGCCGATCGTCCCGGCCCCGGTAGAGGGGAAACAGCCCCGCCACTCCCACCAGGGGCAGGGCCCGCTCCCGCTGGCCTCCGTTCATGTGGCAACTGAAGCAGGAGAGGTCGTTGCCCACGAATTCGCCGGCCCCGAACCCCCGGGGGTCCCGGGCGATGTTGAATCCCAGGCGGATCTGCTCGGCCACCCGGGGGTCGGGATCCACCTCTTCCGTCCGGGGATCCCGGGGCAGGAGGTTGACCTCGTCGATGGTGGCGTCGGCCGGGACCAGGGGAAACGGCGCGGCGGTGGTGCTTCCCGCCGCTCCCCGGGGCGCGGACCCCCCGTCGTCGCAGGCCGTCAGCGTCCCGCCGGACACGGCCAGGAGCAGCGCAAAGACGGCGACGGGATCGCGGCGGAGGCGACGGGGGGGGCGATTGGAAGGCATGCTCATCTCCGGGGGTCCGCGGCGGATGCGGTCGGCGCGGCCACGCAATGTGAGATCCCCCCGACCGTCGCGCTACGGGGGCGACGACGGGGTCCGCATTGTGGACTGCGCAGTGGGCACCGAAGTTGTGACATTCGACCCTCCCCGCCCCCAACGGCTTCGCCCATGTCCCGTCTCCGCCTCCTTCGTTCGACGCTCCCGGCCCTCGGCCTCGCCCTCTCCATGGGACTCCCGACCGCCGCCGCGGCCCAGCAGCCGCCGGCGGGCATGCAGCCCTCGGGCCCCCGCATCCAGTCCGGCGGGCCCACCTTCGGCGTGGACAACCCCTCCTTCGTGGCCCCGGCGGACCACGTGTTCCGGGCGGTGTTCGAGATCAACCAGGGGGATTCGGACGGCACCCAGATGAATCCCCAACTGAACACCGTGGCCCGATTCCTCAACATCCACGCCCGCCACGGCGTGCCCGACGATCGGGTCCACGCCGCCGCCGTGATCCACGGCGGGGGATGGACGGCCCTCATGTCCGACGAGGCCTACGGGGCCCGGTTCGACGGCAAGACCAACCCCACCCGGGCCCTGGTGGAGGAACTCCTGGCCAACGGCGTCCAGCTCGTCCTCTGCGGCCAGACCGCCGGCGCCCGGGGCGTGCGGCAGGAGGAACTGCTCCCCGGCGTGCAGATCGGGCTCTCGGCCATGACGGCCCTCAACGTGTTCCAGGCGCAGGGATACCAGTTCAACCCCTGGTGAGACGAGGTAGGGCGCCATCGCCGGGGCTCCCCGCGCCGCCCGCGTTCGCCCCGCAACCCGGTGGACGAATGGCGGGCGGCGAGACACGTTGCCGTTGTACATCGTGACCGTCCCCCGGAGCCGTCCATGCCCGAGTCCGTCGTTCTCATCCGCCGCGCCCTGACCCTGTTCGCTCTTCTGTTCCTGGGCGGGGTCCCCTCGATCCGGGCCCAGTCCCCCCGCCCCTTCACGCCCGACGACGCCCTGGCGGTGCGCACCCTCTCGGTGGAGAGCCTTTCGCCCGACGGCCGCTGGGCCGCCGTCACCGTGCGGACCCACGAGGATCGCCTGAACGTCGACCACTTCCGCTTCGGCGACCCCACCTACGTGGCGCCGTCCCTCGAGACGCTCATGGTCGTGGACACCCGGACCGGCAACGAGACGGCGCTCTTCGACGACCGGGTTCAGGTCTCCAACGTGGCCTTCTCGCCCGACGGCGGCACTCTGGCCTGGATCCGCTGGGACGGCGACGAGCATCACCTCGAGACATGGGACCCCGCCTCGGGACGCGTCGCCGCGGTGTCGCTGGACACCGACCTGGCCATCGCCTCCAATGCGGGGCTGACCTGGCGCCCCGACGGCCGGGGCTGGCTCGTCCAGTTCCGGGCCGAGGGGTGGGCCCAGGAGGCCCGGGCCGCCTTCCTGGAGATGACCGAGGGGCCCATCGTGGTCCACGACGGAAGCGAGCCGTTCCTGGACTGGGACCGGGTGCGCAACCTGGGCGGCCTCACGGTACCGGCTCTGGTGGGGCTCGACGGCGAGGTGCGCCCGATCCTCCCCGAGGGCGGCTGGGGCGCGTCCACCTTCACCGACGACGGGTCGGCCCTCACGGTGACCGGCCAACGCCCCCTGAAGACCGTGTACGAGGGCAACGACGGCACGGAGTGGCGGCTGCTCCGGGTCGATCTGGCCACGGGCGACACGACCCAACTGGTCGAGCCCGACACCGACCGCATCCAGGCGAACTTCAGCCCCGACGGCACCCGCTGGGCCTACGCCGACCGGGGCGACGTCTTCGTCCGGGGCATCGACGGCGACTCGGCGGTGAACCTCACCGAGGGCGACCGGGGGCCGGTGTCGGCCACCGACACCGCCACGATCCGGTACTCGGTCCTGGACTGGAGTCCCGACGGATCCCGGCTCCTGGTGTCGAGCCAGCAGGGATGGCACCTCATGGATGCCGCCTCGGGGAGCGCCCGCCTCGTGTTGCCCCTGGACGAAGAGGCCCGGGAGGAGGGCCCCCGCCTCAACCGGGTGGGGTGGACCCCAGACGGGTCCCGCATCGCCGTGGCCACCTCGGCCCGGGACCGCTGGCAGCGCGGACTGGCGTGGTTGGACCTCGCCTCTGGCACCCTGGAACAGGCGCGATCCGACGCCAATCTCTACTCCGCCTGGACGCTGAGCGAAGACGCGTCCACGGTGGTGTACCGCATGTCCGACGGCGATCGGCCCGACGAACTGTTCGCCGCCGGGCCCGACCTGGAGTCCCCCCGCAGGCTCACGACCCTGAACCCCTGGCTCGACGAGGTCGCCCTGACCCGGAGTGAGCTCGTGGAGTACCTCGACGTGGACGGGGAGAAGCAGTTCGGGATCCTCTACTACCCCGTGGGCTACGTGGAGGGGCGGGCGTATCCCCTTGTGGCCGAGGTGTACGAGGAGTTCTTCGACAACGGCTTCAACCACCGCATGAACCTGGTGGCCAGCCAGGGGTGGTTCGGCTTCCGCCCCTCGGTGGATCTGGAGGAGGGCTTTCCCGGCGAGGCGTGGATGAAGGGCGTCACCACCGGGATCAACACCCTCATCGACCGGGGCCTGGTGGACGGCCGCCGGCTGGGCATCCACGGCACGAGCTACGGCGGCTACGCCGTCAACCTCATCGTGACCCAGACCGACCGCTTCGCCGCCGCCATCAACATCAGCGGCAAGGTCAACATCATCAGCTTCCTGGGCGACAGCGAGAAGATCACCACCCGCAACTACCGGGCGGCCGAGTCGGGGCAGGACCGCATCGGCGCCACCCTCTGGGAGCAGCCCCAGAAATACCTGGCCCATACGGCGGTGCTGGCCGCCGACCGCATCGAGACGCCCCTCCTTCTCCTCACGGGCGAGGGCGACTGGAACGTCCCCGCCACCAACCAGCGGGAGATGTACTACGCCCTGCGCCGCCTGGGGAAGGAGGTGGTCTGGGTGAACTACCTCCGGGCCGGCCACGGCGCCGGACGGGCCGGAACGGTGGAGGACTTCCACGATCACTGGAGCCGGATCCTGGGGTGGTATCGCACCCATTTCGACGAAGCCGTGGCCGACGACGCCGACGTGGTGTCGTCGAACCGGCCGTGAGGCGCCCGGGGCGGCGCACCGCCGGGATGGTGGCCCTGGCCGCCCTTCCGGCGGCGCTTCTGGCCGGCGCCCCTTCCGACGCCCGGGGGCAGGAGCCCCGGGTCGTGGCCGTGCTCCGCTTCGAAAACCACACGGGCGATGCGAAGTACGACAACCTGGGGCGCGGCCTCGCCGCCATGATGATCTCCGACCTGTCGGTCCTGGACGAGATCCGGCTGGTGGAGCGCGACCGCATGGAGGCGCTCCAGGACGAGCTCGAGTTTCAGCAGTCCGCCCACGTCGACCCCTCCACCGCCCAGGCCACGGGCCTCATGGTGGGGGCGGAGTTCGTGGTCACGGGAGCCCTGGGCCAGGTCGACGAGTCGGTCCTCCTGGACACCCGCATCGCCGACGTGGAGACCGCCGAGATCGTGAAGGCCGCCGACGTGTCGGGGCCGGCGAATCGGCTGTTCGAGCTCCAGCAGCAACTGGCCGAGGTGTTCATCGACGGGTTGGGGCTCGTCCTCACCGAGGAACAGCGGGCGCGCCTGAGGGAGCAGCAGGAGTCGAACCGGATCGACGACCTCGACACGGTGCTGAGCTACTCCCGGGCCCTCTGTCACCTCGACCGGGGCGCCTACGAGCAGGCCGTGGAGGAGATGGCCGACGTGGAGAACGCCGCCCCGCGGTCGGCGCTGGTGGGGGTCACCGCGGCTCTCCTCCGCCAACGGGCCGAGGACGCGGCGAAGCAGCGCCTGGAGGACGAGGCCCGGAGCCGCATCGGGGGCATCCTCGGCCGGCGCCCCCCGCCCCGGCGCCCGGTGCGAATCACGGGCTGCTGAGGGGCCGACCCGCGTCATGAAGTCCTACGACCGGAGCTATTTCGACCGCTGGTACCGGGGGCCCGAGGCGCCCGAGGGTCAGGCGGGCGCCCTGGAGCGCTACGTGGCCCTGGCGGTGGCCGTGGCCGAGTCGGTGCTCGATCGACCGCTGGGCACGGTGCTGGACGTGGGGTGCGGCGAGGGGCGGTGGCAGCCGGCCATCGCCGGCCTTCGGCCCGAGTCGGCGTACCTGGGCATCGACCCGAGCCCCTACGTGGTGGAGCGGTTCGGCGAGACCCGCAATCTCCGGCAGGGCCGCTTCGACGAACTGGACGTGCACGTCTTCGACGAGCCCTTCGATCTGGTGGTGTGCGCCGACGTGCTCCACTACCTGAGCGACGAGGAGATCCTGCGAGGGCTCGACACCTTCGTGGACCTGGTGGGGGGCGTGGCGCTTCTGGAGGTGTTCACCGCTCACGACCCGGTGGAGGGCGATCGGGAGGGCTTCCATCTGCGGGACCCGGCGTGGTACCGCCGGGCGTTCACGGGGGCCGGCCTGGTTCCCCTGGGACTCCAGCTCTGGGCCCACCACGAGATCGCCGAGGAGCTGGACGCTCTCGACCTGGCCGCGCCGGTCCCCCGCCCCGCCGGGAGTCCTCAGGAACGGAGCGGCGACTCCACCGCCCCCGGGGCGTAGCGAGCCACGAACCGGGCCAGCAACTCGTGGGCCCAGGGCGTGTGCTCCCGGGCCACGGCCGACCGGAGCGCCTCGGCGGTGTGGGCCGGAAAGTAGCCGTGGTTCCGGTAGACCTCGATGCGCACGGCGAAGCCCTCGGGATCGCCCTCCGGATGGAACTGGGTGGCGTAGATGTTGTCGCCCAGCCGGAACATCTGGACCGGGCACGCCTCCGACCCCGCCAGGAGAACGGCGCCCGGCGGCACGGCGTCGCAGGCCTCCTTGTGGCCCAGGAGGACCCGGAACCGGTCGGGAAACCCGGCCAGGAGCGGATCGGCCCGGCCGGCCTCGGTGAGGGTGACGTCGGCCCCGCCCACGGGTTCGGCGTAGCGCCCCGAGAGGGACGCCCCGCACCACGCCCCCAGGAGACCGTTTCCCGAGCAGGCCCCCAGAAAGGGGAAGTCCCGGGCGACGATGCGGTCCAGGAGGGCCTGGAATCCCGCCTCGATGCGCTGTTGCACCGCGCTCTTGTCCGCCTCGGGCGTGCTCACCTCGAAGGGGCTTCCACCGACGATGACCGCGGCCACGCCGCCGAGGTCGACCTCGGGAAACGGCTCCCGATCCAGGCGCACCCGGCGCACGGCGTCGCGACGGATCCGGCCGTACCGGAGGATCGCCTCGTACTCGCCGTCGGCGGCGGCGTCCTCGGGGCGCAGTTGGAACAGGAGGAGGGGGAGCGGGGGCGACATGGCCCTCAAGATGCCGACGGAGCCGGAGCGGGTCCACGGGTGCGACCGGTTCGGTTTCGCCCCGGAAGGGCGGCCCGTATCATCGGGCCATGACCACTCGCCGCGAGTTTCTCCGCCGGGCCGGCGTCTTGTCGGCCGCCCCTCTCGTCCTGCCGGCCTGTGCCGAGCCGACTCCCTCCGTTTCGCAGGCCGGCCCGTCGGCCCGACCCCTCCCGGCCCCACCCCCCGGCGACCCGGCCGACGTGGCCCGGAACGAAGGGTGGTGGGCCCGGGTGGCGGAGAACTACCGGGTCACCGACGAGGTGACCAATCTGGAGGCAGGCTACTTCGGGATGATGGCCACCCCGGTCCTGGAGGCGTATCACGCCCACGTGGACCGGGTGAATCGGGCGAGTTCGTACTACGCCCGCCAGGAATACGGGGCCGCCGTGGGGGCCGCCCGGCGGCGCACCGCCGGGGCCCTGGGGGTCGACCCGGGTGAGATCGCCTTCTCCCGCAACGCCACCGAGGCGCTCCAGACCCTGATCCTCCAGTACCGGGGCGTGGGGGCCGGCGACACCGTGCTCTACGCCGATCTGGACTACCCGGCCATGCAGCAGGCCATGAACGCCCTGGCCGAACGCCGGGGGGCCACGGTGGCCACCCTGACCATTCCCGAGCCCGCGACCCGCGACGGCGTGCTGGCGGCGTACGAGGCGGCGCTGGACGCGAATCCCAGCACCCGGCTCGTCCTCCTGACCCACGCCAACAACAAGACGGGGCTGATCCACCCGGTCCGGGCCCTCACCGAGATGGCCGAGGCCCGGGGCGCCGACGTCATCGTCGACGCGGCCCACTCCTTCGGACAGGTGCCCCTGGCGCTCCCCGACCTGGGGGCGCCCTTCGTGGGGATCAACCTCCACAAGTGGGTGGGGGCCCCGGTGGGTGTGGGACTCCTCTACATCCGATCCGACCGCCTCGACGCCATCGCCCCCGCCCCGGGCGAGCCCGACAGCGGCCGCATCGACAGCCGACTCCACACCGGCACCACCAACTTCGCCGTCACCATGACCGTGCCCGACGCCCTGGACTTCCAGGACGCCATCGGGGTGGAGCGCAAGGCGGCCCGGATCCGGTACCTGCGGGACCGCTGGGTGGGCCCGGCCCGGCAGATCGCCGGGGTGGACATCCTCACCCCCGACGACCCCGACCTGGTGGGCGCCATCACCAGCTTCCGGCTCCACGGCGACGGCTCCCGGGAGGGGAACCAGGCCGTGGCCCGCACCCTCCTGGACGAGTTCGGGATCTTCACGGTCTACCGCACGGGGCTGGCCGGCGGCGACTGCGTCCGGGTCACCCCCTCGCTGTACAACTCCCCCGCCGACACGGACCGGCTCGTGGCGGCCCTGGGGGAGATGGCGGCCCGGGCGGGCTGAACCTCACCCGCCGGCGATGGCCCCCACCACCCGGAACACCTCGTCGCCCGACGCCACGGCCTCGGGCAGGGGCGCGTCGGGATCGTCGTGGGACAGATCCGCCGTGCCCGCGAAGTACCGCATGTAGGCCCGACGCACCCCGGTGTCGTGGTCCCGGATCGTGCCCCGGAGCCGGGGATGGGCCGCCTCCAGGACGTCGAACATGCGCCGCTGGGTCGGTGCCCCGGGCCCGGGCACGGCCACCTCCACCTCCCGCTCCACCCCCGCCAGGGTGCGGAGGTGGGTGGGAAGGGCCACGACGATGGGCGCGCCCTCGCCCGTCACGGCAGGGTCTGGACCTCGATGGACAGCACCCGGGGCAGGTGCCCCGCCACCGTGGTCCACGTGTCGCCCCCGTCGGGCGATCCGTAGACCTGGCCGCCGGTGGTCCCGAAGTAGATGCCACAGGGGTCGAGGGTGTCGATGCTCATGGCGTCCCGGAGGATGTTCTGGAAGAACCCCTCCTGGGGCAGACCCTCGGTGAGGGCCTCCCACTCGCCCCCGCCCGAGCGCGACCGGTATACCCGGAGCCGACCGTCGGGGGGATAGTGCTCGGCGTCGCTCTTGATGGGCACGACGTAGATGGTCTCGGGCTCGTGGGCGTGGACCGCGATGGGGAACCCGAAGTCCGAGGGCAGGTTGCCGCTCACCTCGGTCCACTGGCCGCCGGCGTCGTCGCTCCGGCACACGTCCCAGTGCTTCTGCATGAAGAGCGTCTCGGGACGCGACGGGTGCAGGGCGATGCGGTGCACGCAGTGCCCGACCTCGGCCTCGGGGTCGGGAATGTACTCGGAGCTCAGCCCCTTCGTGATGACGCTCCAGCTCTCCCCGCCGTCGTCGGTGCGGAAGGCCCCTGCCGCCGAGATGGCCACGTACATGCGCTCGGGACGCGTGGGGTCGATGAGGATCGTGTGGAGGCAGAGGCCCCCGGCCCCGGGCTGCCAGATGCCCCCGGTGGAGTGGTGGCGCAGCCCCGGCAACTCCGACCACGAGGCGCCTCCGTCGGTGGACTTGAACAGCGCCGCGTCCTCCACCCCGGCGAAGACCGTGTCGGGGTCGTCGAGGGAGGGCTCCAGATGCCAGACCCGCTTGAAGTCCCAGGGGTGGGGCGTGCCGTCGTACCACTGGTGGGTGCCCACGTCGCCCTCGTAGGCGAAGTGGTTGTCCACGGCCTCCCAGGTGCGGCCCCCGTCGTCGGAGCGGTGCACCACCTGACCGTGCCAGTCGGTCCAGGTCGAGGCGTAGAGGCGGTTCGGATCGGCCGGCGACCCCTTGGCGTGCATCACCTGCCATCCCCCGAAGTGGGGCCCGTCCAGGGTCCAATCCCGCCGCCCCTCGTCGGAGGTGGCCACGAACAATCCCTTGCTGGTGCCCACCAGGATCCTCACCTGCCCCATGACGACCTCCCCTTCGAATCGTGTGGATGGATTCCGCGGTGCCACTCTACCGCGCACCCCGTCCCCGAGGCCAGAGACGTCGCCGGATCACCCGTTTCACCGCACCAACAGGATCCGATCCGCCGGGGGGTACAGCCACTCGGCCCCACGCTCCGTGATGAGGGCGTCGTCTTCCAGGGGCATGCGCACCTTGGCGCCGCCCCATTCGGGCACGGCGGTGTAGGCGAAGAGCTCGATGGACAGGAGCGTGTTGGGGCGCAGCTCGTACCCCTGGCGCGTCGGGTTGAAGAACGCCAGCGACGGGCCGATGCCGTGGCCCCAGTTCCCCACCGAGTGGGGCCCGAGCACGAGGTCGGTCACCGCCGGGTCGTCGCTGGGCGAGTTGAACGCCACCATGTTGAAGCCGGCCGCCTCCAGCGCCGCCTCGGTGCGCTCCAGCGCCTGGAGTGCGGTGGGTGCGGGCCGGATGGACCGGGTCATGACGGTGCGGGCTTCCATGCCCCGGGCGTAGGCCCGCCGCAGGCTTTCGGGTGCCTCGGTTTCGCCCTCCCGAAGCACGTAGGCGACCCGCTTCATGTCGGTGTAGAAGTCCAGGAAGCCCACCCCCCAATCGATCATGAGCAGATCGCCCCGCTGGATGATCCGGTCGCTGGACACCGCCTCGATCCCGTCGGGCCCGGTGATGTAGACCGAGGGCATGTCGAACGACGACTCGAGCCCCCGCTCCAGCAGGCGGTCCCACATCCACCACGCCACGTCCTCCAGCGCCGTCACCCCCGGGGTGATGACCTCGTTGGACAGGGCCCGCTCCGCGATCTCCCGGGACATCTCCCCGGCCTCGGCGAACGCGGCGATCTCCACGGTGGTGCGGGTGGAGCGGAAGTCCGAGATGAGCTTCTCGGCCGAGACCAGACGGTCGGCCCAGGGCGCGCCCAACGTCTCCCGGATGTGCCGATAGGACGTGTGCGAGAGGCCGTCGGCGTTGCCGATGGACTCGGCCATGTTGACCCCGATGCGGGCCGGGTCGCGCTCCGCCACGAAGTCGGCCAGGGCGTCGGCGCCGAGGAAGTGGTCGTACACCCCGCACCCCTCCAGCATGCCCCCGCTCACTCCCAGCGCCGCCCGTTCGATCCGGTCCCCGCCCCGGTCGGTGAAGACGTAGAACGCCCAATCGCCCACGTAGCCTCGCCCCAGCGCCTCCCACAGGGGATCGAGCTGCCCCTCCCGCATGACCGTGATCCACATGTCGATGTCGTTGTCGCGCAGGGCGCCGGGCAGCACGTGATCGAACTTCTCGGCCCGGATGGTGCACATGCGCTCCCACCGGCTTCGAGCCTCCTGGGCGCCGGCGGGGGCCGAGGCGAGGAGGAGCACGGCGAGGGCCGCCGCGGGGGCGAGCGGGGTGCGAAGGAAGGGTGCCATGGGACCGCGTTCCGGTGAGGTGGGCGAGATCCGCACAAGAGAGGGCCCGCAGGCCTCGGCGGCCACCCCCGGTGGACCTACCGGCGCATGGCCTCCACCGGATCCACCCGTCCCGCCCGGAACGCGGGGACCGCGGCGGCGGCGGCGGTGGTGATGAACAGCACCGCGAAGACCGCCGCCAGCACCGCCGGATCGCCCGGCTCCACCCGGTAGAGCACCAGGGTGAGGCCGCCCCGGAGCCAGAGGGCGAAGAGGAGTCCCCCGGCGAGACCCAGTCCCACGAGCGCCAGGGCGCGGCGCAGGATCAGCCCCACCACCCCAGGGCCCCCGGCACCCAGGGCCACCCGGATGCCGATTTCCCGCTCCCGCTGGCCCACGGTGTACGACACCAGCCCGTACAGCCCCACGAGGACCATGAAGAGGGCCACGGCCCCGAACACCACGTAGTAGCCGCCGTAGAGCCGGTACTGCCCCCCGACCCGGGCCAGGGTCTCGTCGAGGGTGGTGAGGCCGTACACGGGCACGCCCGGCGCCAGGCGGGCCACGGCGGCCCGGAGCGGGCCCGCCACCGCAGCGCCGTCGACGCCCCGCACCATGACCCGGGCGTAGCGCAGCTCCCGCCGGTCGAAGATGCCGGTCCGGTTCACGGCCCCCGCCTGGGCGTAGGGCCGATAGAGGCCCTCCAGGTCGGCCCGCCGGATGCCGCCCATCCAGAGATCGGGCACGACGCCCACCACCCGAGCGGGCGCGAGGACGCCGTCGGGGCCCGGGACCTCCACGGTGCGCCCCACCGGGGCGCCGTCGAGCCGGCGGGCGGCGAAGCTCCGATTCACCACCACCACGGCCTCCCCTCCGGCCCGGTCGCCGGCGGTGACCAGGCGCCCCTCGGCGGCGTCGACCCCCAGCATCTCGAACCATCCCGGGTCCACGAAGGCCGTGGGCACGGTGAGGTCGCCGTCGTCCGCGTCGAGTTCGCGCCCCGGGATCGCCACGGGCTGCTGGGCCACGCTCAGGAACGGCACGGCGGTGGTCACCGAGACCGAGGCCACGGCCGGGTCGGCCAGGAGTTCGGCCCGGAGGTCGTCCCAGAAGCGCCGCCGCGCCTCCAGGGTGGGAAACGCCGACTCGTCGACTCCCAGGCGGGCGTCGGGGAGGCCGATGGCTCCCACCACCACGCCCTCGGTGGTGATCCCCCGCCCCACGGCGCCCAGCTCCACGACGCTCCGGGCCATGAGGCCCGACACCGTGAGGACGCCGGCGGCCAGGGCGATCTCGGCCACCACGGCGCCCCGGGACACCCAGCCGGTGCGGGCCGTGCCGCCCCGGCTCTCGTCCCGAAGCAGCCGCTGGGGCTCGGCCCGGAGCGCCCGGAGGGCCGGCAGGAGGCCGGTGACGAACACGGTGCCCACGGTCACGGCCAGCACGAAGGCCAGGGAGGTGGCGTCGAGGCGCACGTCCCACCAGAAGGGCACGGCGTCGCCGTGGGCCAACTGGAAGGTGCCGGGCCGGCCACCGCGCCCGGCGAACCACCCCACCCCCAGCCACGCCAGCCCCACCCCCACCGCCGCGGCCCCGGCGGCCAGGACGGCGGCTTCGGCCAGGAGGTGCTGCACCACCCTCCCCTGCCCGGCCCCCAGCGACACCCGCACCGCCACCTCCCGAGCCCGGCGCGTACCCCGGGCCAGCATGAGGGACGCCACGTTGAGGGAGGCCAGAAGCAGCACGAAACCCGCCGCCACCAGGAGGGCCACCACCATCTGGCCGAACTCCTCGCCCACGTACTCGTCGGTGTAGGAGCGGAGCACCGCCCGGACGCCGCCGTTGGTGCCCGGGTGGGCCTCGGCCAGGGCGGCGGAGATGCGGTCGAAGTCGGCCCGGGCCTCGTCCAGGCCCACGCCCGGCCGGAGGCGACCGAACACGTCGAGGCGTCCCTCCCCCCGCACGACGCTGGCCAGATCGAGGCGGAGAGGCAGCCAGAACTCCTCGCTCAGGGGGAAGCCGAAGCCCTCGGGCATCACCCCCACCACCGTGTGGGGCACGTCGTTGATTCGGAAGGTCCGCCCCACGGCGCCCGGGTCGCCGTCGAACCGCCGCGCCCAGAGCCCGTGGCTCAGGAGCACCACCGGCGGGCCCCCGGGCACGTCGTCGGCCCCGGTGAGGAGTCGGCCCCGGGCCGCGTCGACACCCAGAAGCCCGAACGCCCGGGGCTCGATGGAGGTGCCGTACACCCGTTCCGAAGCCCCCGCCTCGTCGGTGACGGTCACCACGGCCTCGGTGTAGGCCGCCAGGTCGACGAACGTCCGATTCGCCTCCCGCCAGTCCACGAGGTCGTGGGGCACCACCGGCAGGCTGCTCCGTTCGTCGTCCCCCCGCTCGAAGTGCACCAGTTCGTGGGGCGCGTCGAAGGGGAGTCCCCGGAGCACCGTGCCGTGGACGATGGAAAACGCCGAGGCCGTGAGGCCGATCCCCAGTCCCAGAGCCAGCACCGCCGTCGCGGTGAACCCAGGCTCCCGCCGGAGCGTGCGCGTGGCGACGCGCAGATCCCGCACCATTCCCCGCCCGTCCATGGCCCATCCTCCCATCCGTGCGTCCCAGTGCGCCTCGAGCCCCAGCCCGAGGAGGTGAAGTGTGGAGCGGACCAGGAACGTGGCCCGCCCGACCCGGTTCTCCGTGGCCCGAACCCGGGACCACTCGGCGGCGAAGCTCTCGGCCATCTCCGGGGCGAAACGCCGGCGAAAGTCCCCCGGGAGCAGGCGGAGCAGCCGGCGATAGGCCGCCACCGCCGCCGGTTCGGACTCCCTCATCCCGGAAACAGCCCCAGCGCCCGCTGCCGGGCCACGAGCCCCGCGAGGCGACGAGCCTCCAGGGCCAGCACGTCGCGGCCCAGGTCGGTGAGGGTGTAGTAGCGGCGCCGATCGTCGCCGTCCTCCACGTGTTCGGGCTCGTCGGTCTCGGCCACGAGGCCGTCGTCCAGCAGCCGCTTCATGCGCCGGTAGAGGGGACCCGTCTCCAACTCCACCCGCCCCTGGGACCGCTCCCGGACCCGCTGGAGGATGCCGTAGCCGTGGAGGGGCGTCTCGGCCAGCGCCATGAGGATCTCCAGGACCGACGCCTTGAGGGGCACGAAGTCGTGGGGATCGACGCGTTGCAGGAGCCGGGGCGTGGGGGGCATGGGACTCCGGGACGCGGGGAGGGCGGGATCGGCGGGGGCTGGATCGGCGGGGGCTGGACCCGGCGGGGAAAGGACGTCGGGTCGCCCCTCCGGATCACTGCATACAGTTTGTATGCATACAGCATGTAGCGTCAAGAGGGTGGGTGGCGGGGCGGCCCCGCCGCACGAACTCGCCATCCCGCGCCGAATCGGGCTCGCCGGCCCGATCGGGGCCCCCAGGACGCCCCGAACCGACACGCGGCGGCACAATCGAGCCCACCGTGACGGATCGGGGCGTCATGGGGCCCTCAACTCGACCCGGGACTGGGCCGGAGGTCGCCGTGACGACTTGCCGGGAGTCGAGCGGCCCACGCCCCGGCAGGTCCGCCCACCCACGATCCCCCCTGGCGCCCCCGCCTGTTGCCCCCCCGGGCCCGCGGCGCCAGATACCACCCCATGGCCACCGATACCTGCTTCTGGGTCCCCGCAGGGGACGACCTCTACCGCGCCTACCACGACGCCGAATGGGGCTTCCCCGTGGACGACGACACCCGGCTCTTCGAGAAGCTCTGCCTCGAGGGCTTCCAGGCGGGCCTCAGTTGGCGCACGATCCTGGGCAAGCGGGAGAACTTTCGGCGGGCGTTCGCCGGGTTCGACCTCGAGACCGTGGCAGCCTACGGCCCCGACGACGTGGAGCGGCTTCTGGGCGACGCCGGCATCGTGCGCCATCGAGGCAAGATCGAGGCAGCCATCCACAACGCGGGGCGGGCCCTGGAGTTGATCGCGACCGAGGGGTCGTTGGCCGCCTACGTGTGGAGCTTCGAACCCGCCCCCGGGTCCCGGCCCGCCCGGCTCACGGAAGCCGTACTCCGGACCATGGCCGTCACGCCCGAATCGAAGGCGCTATCGCAGGACCTGCGGAAGCGGGGCTGGAAGTTCGTGGGCCCCACGACGGCGTACGCCTTCATGCAGGCCATGGGCCTGGTGAACGACCACCAGCACGACTGCCCGGTGCGGGGCCCGGCGGAAGCGGCCCGAGCCGCGTTTCGGGTGCCGGGCTGATCACGCCCGGGACCGGGCCGCGGCCGGGCATTCCCGCCGTCCGCACCCGGATCCGGCTCGCTCACCGCCGGATCCGGCGCGTTCGACGGAGATCCCTTCGGCCCCGGTGTCCCCTGTTCCAGCGTTGTCCCGACGCGCGAAAACGGGACCTCGGACGGGAGCGACGACGATGGGCGACGTGTGGCGGGATCTCATCTACAGCGTGCGACGCATGCGACGGGACTGGATGGTGTCGGCCATCGCCGCGCTGTCCCTGGGCGCCGCCCTGGGGGGCAACGCGACGGTCTTCAGCCTCGTGGACACGTTCCTCTTCCGCCCGCTGCCCTATGACGCGCCCGAGCGCCTGGTCCTCGTCGGCGAGCGCCGGTCGGACGCGCCGGCCATGCAGGGCAACCTCGGGACGTCGCTCCCCACCTGGGCCGACCTCGCCGAACGATCCCGCACGATCGACGACTGGGCCGCCTTCGAGAACCGCGTCTTCCCGGTCCGGGGGTCGGAGCGAGCCGAAGCCGTACCCGGCGCCGCCGTAACCCCCCGCTTCTTCGAACTCCTCGGCGCCGTTCCCGCTCGAGGGCGGAGCCTCGGGGCCGCCGATGCCGAGGGAGGGGGCGTCGATGCCGTGATGCTGTCCCACGGATATGCCGAGACCCGGTTCGGGGCCGGCGCCGATCCCCTGGGCGAGGTGCTGATCGTGGGCGGACGGGCTCGGACCGTGGTCGGGGTGCTGCAGCCCGACTTCCAGTTCTTCTTCCCCCGCCTCGACGTCTGGGTCCCGCTGGCCACACCCCCGTCGGAAGCCCCTCGCGACGACCGCCGCTACATGGTGGTCGGGCGCATGGCGGTCGGGGTGTCCACCGAGACCGTGCGGGCGGAAATGACGGCCCTCGCCTCGGCCCTGGAGCGCGACGCGCCCGACCACCAGGCGGGGTGGACCCTCGACACCTACAACCTCCGCCACGACATCCCCACCCAGCAGAGCCGGATCCTCTTCGGCCTGCTCCAGGGATGCGTCGGGCTCGTCCTCCTCATCGCCTGTGCCAACGTGGCAAACCTCCTGTTGGCCCGGGGGCAGGAACGGGGCCGGGAGATCGCCCTGCGGGCGGCCCTGGGCGCGGACCGCTCCCGAATCGTGCGCCAACTGCTCACCGAGGTGGCCGTGCTCGTGGCCGCCGGGGGCCTCGTGGGCGTCGGCGTCGCATGGACCGGGATCCGGTGGATCTCCGGGGCCTTCGCGGGCATCCTGCCCCCCGGGTACGAACTTCGGCTCGACGGTCGGGTCCTGGCGGTGACCGCGGCACTGTCGGTGGCAGCGATCGTCGTGGCCGGGCTGGTCCCGGCGTGGCGTGCGTCGGGTCGGGCCCGTGCCACCGCCCTGCGGGAGGGGCGGGGGGCGGGGGTGGGACGTGGACGGAAGACGGTGAGCCGGGTCCTCGTCGTGGCCGAGATCGCCCTCTCGTTCGTGGCCCTGGGGGGCGGGAGTCTGCTGGTGCGCTCGTTCCTGTCGCTCCAGGGGGGCGACCCGGGGTTCGAGGGCGACCGGATCCTCACGGCGTCCCTCGCCGCCCCGGCCGAGGACGTGGCCACCCCCGAAGCCCGCACGGCCCTCCACGGCCGGATCCTGGAGCGTCTCCGGGGGCTCCCCGGCGTCGAGGCCGCCACCCTCGCCGACGCGGTGCCGCGGACGTTCGGCCCGGCCGGCGACTCCCTGCGGGTCGTGGGGGAGGTGGATGACGGCACGCCCGCCCCCCGGGTCACCCGGATCGGCGCGGCCGAGGGCTACGTGGAGGCGGTGGGCCTCGCCCTCCTGCGAGGACGCTTCTTCGAGGCCAGCGACGGGCCCGACGACCCGCCCGTGGCCGTGGTGAGCGCGTCGCTGGCCCGCTCCCGCTGGGGCGACGAAGGCCCCCTCGGCCGGCGCGTCGTCGTCGGGGGCCGGGAGCGGGCGGTGGTGGGGGTCGTGTCCGACGTCGCCCCCCTGATCCGGGCGGCGGGCACCACCGCCGAGGCCGTCTACCTGCCCGTGGCCCAGTCCGACGGCGGCGGATCGACTCTGCTCGTGCGCACCACCGGGCGCCCCGAGGCGGCGGCGGAGAGCGTACGCGACGCGCTCCGGAAGCTGGATCCGGACCTCGCCCTGGCCAACGTGTCGAGCTACGACGATGTCATGGACCAGGCGTTCACCGGCGTGCGGGTGTTTTCGTCGATCCTCGGGGGATTCGGCGTCGTGGCCCTGATCCTCGCCTCGCTGGGCACCTGGGGCGTCCTCGCGTTCACGGTGGCCCAGCGTCGCCGGGAGATCGGCATCCGCATGGCGGTGGGCGCGCCCCGGAACCGTGTCGTGTGGAGCTTCTTCCGTCAGGGGTTGTGGCTGGGCCTGGCGGGCCTGGCCCTCGGCCTCGTGCTGACCCTCCCTCTCGTGGGGCTCCTGTCTTCGCTCGTGGCGAGCTTCTCCACGGTGCAACCCCTCACGCTCGCGGGCATCGGGGGACTCCTCCTCGCCGTGACCCTCCTGGCGAGTTGGATGCCGGCCCGGGGGGCGGCGTCCCTCGACCCCGTGCGGGCGCTCCGCACCGAATGACGGCGGGGCCCCGTCCCGACGCCTATCTTGAGCGATCATGACACCCGACCCCGCCCCCATCCGCAACGATTCAATCCGCCGGGAACGATCGCCGGGGTTCTGGATCGCCTTCGCCCTGGGGTGGACGGCCTACCTGGGCCTCCTGGCGGTCTCGGGCGTGGCCGAGGGGGAGGAGGCGGGGCTCGCCCTCCCCGGGGCCCTGGCCAACGTGGTGCCCGCCGCGGCCCTGAGCGTGCTGGTGGCCCTCCAGTCCCGGCGGCTCTTCCGGCCGGAGCGCCCGATCCTGGTGACGCTGGCCCTCAACGCCGCCGTGGCCCTGCTCTACGCCCTCGGCGCGGCCGCCCTCGGTACGGTGGTCATCGCCGTCACCGATCGGTGGGTGGACTGGCCCCCCCAGTGGACCGACCCCGGGCCCCTGTTCGTCTACCGGCTCATCGGGGGCGTGTTTCTCTACGTCCTCCTGGGGGCCTTCCTGATGTGGACCGAGTCGGTGCGGCGGGTCGAGGAGAGCCGGGCGGTGGCGGCCCGGGAGGCCATGCTCCGGGCCCAGGCCGAACTCCAGGCGCTCCGGGCCTGGTTCAACCCCCACTTCGTGTTCAACACGCTCCACTCGATGCTGCTGCTGGTCCGGGCCGATCCCGCGGCGGCGGAGCGGGCCATCGAAGACGTCGCGGCTCTGATCCGGTACGCCGACCGACTCCGTCGCCACGACGTCGACCTCGTGCCCCTCGCCGACGAGGTGGCCTTCTGCCGTCGCTACGCCGCCCTCGAAGGGCTGCGCCTCGACGACCGCCTGCGCCTGGAGTGGTCCGTTGCGCCGGAGACCGAAGCGGTGGCGGCGCCGGCCTTCGCCCTCCAGACGCTCCTGGAGAACGCGGTCCAGCACGCGGTGGCCCCCCGGCGCGAGGGTGCCGCGGTGGACGTCCACGCCCGCCTCGACGGCGACGACCTCGTCCTCGAGGTGGTGGACGACGGCCCGGGCGTCCCGTCCGACGCCCTCCGCCCCGAAGCCGGACACGGCCTCGGCCTCCTGCGCCGTCGACTCGCAGCCCTGTACGGCCCCGACGGCCGCCTCGATCTGGCGGCGCGGCCCGAGGGCGGCCTCCGCGCCACGATCCGGATTCCCGCCCGCCCGGCGCCGGCGCGGGCCCGAGAGGCCGCCGCAGTGCCGGAGGTCGTGTGACCGGCGCGCGGGGGACGGCCCGGATCCGGGCCCTGATCTGCGAGGACGAGCCCCTGGGGCGCCGGGCGATCCGCACCTACCTCGACGGAATCGACTGGGTGGAGCTGGTGGGCGAGGCCCGGGACGGCGCCGAGGCCCTGCGCCTGATCCACAAACTCGAGCCCGACCTGGTCTTCCTCGACGTGCGGATGCCGGAGATGACGGGTACCGAGGTGTTGGACGCCCTCACCCACCGGCCCGCGGTGGTCTTCACCACGGCCCACGAAGAATACGCACTCTCCGCCTTCCAGCGCGGCGCCGTGGACTATCTGGTGAAGCCCTTCGGCCGAGAACGGTTCGTGGAGACGCTGGCCCGGGTCCGCACCCGGCTCGTGGGCGAGGGGCTTCTCGGCCGGTCGCCCCGACTCGGGAGCGCCGACCCGGCGGCGTCCTCCGGCGGGAGCCACGCGCGGCGCCTCTTCGCGGAACGCCGAGGCGCCACGGCGCCGGTGGCCGTGGAGGCCCTCGTGAGGATCGAGGCCGAAGCGGGAGGATCCCGCCTCGTGACCCGCGACGGGACCTTCCTGATGGGAGCGACGCTCACGGAACTGGAAGCCCGCCTGGACCCCGCGGATTTCGTGCGGGTGCACCGATCCCACATCGTGAACTTGTCCCGGGTGGATACGATCCGCCGGTACGACGAGCGGCGCCTGGAACTCCGTCTCGCCGACGGCACCCGGATCGTGACCAGCCGGTCGGGGGCCCAGCGACTCAAGGCCCGGATCGGACCCTGATCGAGTCCCTCCGACGTCAGCCGCCCTCGCCCCGCCCTTCCAGGACCTGAACGGCGTAGTACCCGCGCTGGATCGCCAGGTCGACCTCCCCCTCGTCCAGCGCCCGGCGGGCACCGGCCAGCAGCCGCTCGCCCCGGGAGAGGAAGCGAGGGTCGAGGGTTTCGCCGACTTCGGCCCGCACCAGGGCCCGATCGGCCCGGGAGATGAGGGTGCGGGCCACGGCCCGGGGACCCAGGGCCCGGATCCGGTCCGAGGCCTGGAGACCGGTGGTGAGGGCGCGATCGAAGCGGCCCTCGTCCAGCGCCGCCCGGGCGTCGTCCACGAGGGTGCGCACCTCCTGGAGCCGGGGCACCAGATCCGCCGGGACGTCGTCGATCTCGCCCAGATCGCGGCCCACGTCGAAGAGGGGCTGGAGGGTCGTGGTGACGCCTCCGCTTCCCAGGACGTCGCGGAGCGTCGGCGTGGCCTGGCGGATCGCCTCGTCCCGGGCGGCCCGACCCAGCTCGGGGTCCTCCGACTCCCACCCCGACACCCACGCCTCCAGCACGGGGGCGAGTTCGTCCTGCACGTCGGGCCGGACGGCGAGTTCGCCCAGGGAGGGCAGCTCCACGGGCACGGCCACCGCGGGCGCCGTCTCGTTGGCCACCAGGGCGGCCAGGGGGTCGGAGGGGGCGTCCCGGCAGGCGACCGCCCCCAGGCACACGCCCACCACGGCGAAGGCCCGCAGGGCCGGGTGGGCCGCGAGGCGATACGGGGCGAAACGGGGCGACGACATGCGCAAAGCTACCGGATTCTCCCCCCCTCGGGCAAACCCCTCCACCCCCCTTCCCTCGCTTGACCCTCGACACCCCCCCGGGTAGCTTCGCGATCTGCCTTTCGGGGCCCTCGCCGGGCCCCTCCAACGCCGGAAAACACCCCCGAGGTCGCCCATGTCCGAGAAGGAACTGGTCCATTACGAGGTGCAGGACAAAGTCGCCATCCTGACCCTCGACGACCCGCCCGCCAATACGTACACCTACGAGATGTTCCTGCAGTTCGACGCCGCCGTGCTTCGCGCCCGCATGGACAACGACGTCGAGGTGATCATGATCACCGGGGCCGGCGAGAAGTTCTTCTCGGCCGGGGCCAACATCTCCATGCTCAACGAGGCGGATCCGACCTTCAAGTACTACTTCTGCCTCCACGCCAACGAGACGCTGAACCGTCTCGAGCACACGCCGAAGCTCACGATCGCGGCCCTGAACGGGCACACGGTGGGGGGCGGGCTGGAGATCGCCATGGCGGCCGACCTGCGGGTGGCCCGGAAGGGCGGGGGCAAGATGGGACTCCCGGAGGTCAATCTGGGCGTCCTGCCCGGAACCGGGGGCACCCAGCGCCTCTGCCGCATCGTGGGCAAGTCCCACGCCATCGAGCTCATGGTCGAGGGCGACCTCTTCGACTTCGACGAGGGCCTCGACAAGAACCTCGTCAACAAGATCATCGACGCCGATTCGAGCGACGACTTCAAGGCCCGGGCCCTGGAGTACGCCAAGCAGTTCACCACGCCCCACAAGGCGTCGAAGGCCGTGGGCAACATCAAGCGCTCGGTCCAGACCGGCTTCGGACTGCCCTTCGAGCAGGCGCTGACGGTGGAGCGGGAGCTGCAGCAGCTCCTCTTCCAGAGCCGGGACGCCAAGGAGGGCATCGCGGCGTACGTGGAGAAGCGGAAGGCCGACTTCTCCGGGAGCTGAGGCGGTGAGCGACGCGATTCGCACCCGTCTCTGGATCCACAACGAGGCCGTCGACGCCGCTTCCGGCGAGACGTTCGACACGACCAACCCGGCCACGGGGGCGACCCTCGCCTCCGTGGCCCGGGGATCGGCCGCCGACATCGACCGGGCGGTGGCCTCGGCCCGGGAAGCCATGGCGTCGCCCGCCTGGCGGCACATGGACGCCCACAAGCGCTCCCGCCTCATGTGGCGCCTGGCCGACCTCATCGAGGAACACGCCGACGAGCTCGGCGCCCTGGAGACCCGGGACAACGGCAAGCCCTACTTCGAGGCCCGGAAGGTCGATCTGCCCAGCGTGGTGCAGAACTTCCGCTACTTCGCCGGACTGGCCGACAAGATCGGGGGCCAGACCATCCCGGTGTCGGGCCCCTTCCTGAACTACACGCTCCGGGAGCCAGTGGGAGTGGTGGGGTGCATCGTGCCCTGGAACTTCCCTCTCTCCCTGGCGGCGTGGAAGGTGGCCCCGGCCCTGGCGTGCGGGAACGCCGTGATCCTCAAGCCCGCCGAGCAGACCCCCCTCACGGCCATCCGCCTGGGTGAGTTGGCCGCCGAGGCCGGCTTCCCCCCCGGCGCCCTCAACGTGGTCCCGGGATTCGGCGACGAGGCCGGGGCCGCCCTGGTGGCCCATCCGGGGGTGGACGCCATCGCCTTCACGGGCTCCACCGCCGTCGGGAAGATCGTGGCCCGCACCGCCGCCGACACCCTGAAGAAGGTGTCGCTGGAGCTGGGCGGAAAGTCGCCCAACATCGTCTTCGCCGACGCCGACCTGAAGGCGGCCATCCGGGGGGCCGGCACGGGTATCTTCTACGGAAAGGGCGAGGTGTGCGCCGCGGGGTCCCGCATTCTCGTGGAGCGGGCGGTCTACGACGACTTCGTGGAGGCCTTTGCCGGCCGGGCCGAAAAGGCCACAGTGGGCGACCCCATGGACGGCGGCACCCGCCTCGGCGCCATCGTCAGCGAGGCCCAGCTCGAGCGGGTGCTGGGCTACGTCCAGGCCGGAAAGGACGACGGCGCCCGCCTGGTGGCCGGAGGGGAGCGCACCACCGTCGACGGCAAGGGCAACTTCGTCACGGCTACGGTCTTCGCCGACGTGACCAACGACATGACCATCGCCCGGGAGGAGATCTTCGGCCCGGTGGCGGCGGTGATCCCCTTCGACGACGTGGACGAGGCCATCGCCATCGCCAACGCCACCGAGTACGGTCTGGCCGCCGGCGTGTGGACCCGGGACGCCGGGAAGGCCATCCGGGTGGCCCGGGACCTCCAGGCCGGCACCGTCTGGGTGAACACCTACAACCAGTACGATTCGGGCTCGCCCTTCGGCGGCTACAAGTCGTCGGGGTACGGCCGGGATCTGGGCGTCCAGGCCGCCCTGGACAAGTACACCCAGACCAAGAGCGTCTGGGTCGCGGTGGACGGATGAACGTCGTCGTCGTCGACGCCGTCCGGACCCCCATCGGACGACACGGGGGGGCCCTGGCGCCGGTGCGGCCCGACGACCTGGCCGCCCTCACCATCGAAGCCCTCCTGGAGCGGACCGGCCTCGATCCCGCCGAGATCGACGACGTGATCTTCGGCTGCACGAATCAGGCGGGGGAGGACAACCGCAACGTGGCCCGCATGGCCCTGCTCCGGGCCGGGCTGCCCGTGTCGGTGCCGGGCCAGACGGTGAACCGGCTGTGCGGCTCGGGACTGCAGGCGGTGCTGTCGGCCGCCCACGCCATCCGGGCCGGAGAGGGCGAGGTCTTCGTGGCCGGCGGGGTGGAGAGCATGAGCCGGGCGCCGTGGGTCACCCTCAAGCCGTCCACGGGCTATCCCCGGGGGACTCCGGAGACGGCCGACACCGTCCTCGGGTGGCGCTTCGCGAACCCGGCCCTGCCCCCGCAGTGGACCATCGGCCTGGGGGAAACGGCCGAGGTGGTGGCCCGGGAGTTCGGCGTGAGCCGGGAGGCCCAGGACGCCTTCGCCCTGGAGAGCCAGCGCCGCTGTGCCGCCGCGGTGGCCGCCGGGCGCTTCGCCGGCGAGATCGTGCCGGTGTCGGTGCCCCGGCGGAAGGCCGACCCGGTGGTGGTGGCCCGGGACGAGCACCCCCGGCCCGACACCACGCCCGAGATCCTGGCGAAGCTGCGCCCGGTCTTCGCGACCGACGGGACGGTGACGGCGGGCAACGCGTCGGGCATCAACGACGGCGCCGCGGCCCTCCTGGTCATGAACGAAGACCGGGCCGCCGAACTCGGCCTCGAGCCCATGGCCCGGTTCGTCGCCGGGGCCGTGGCCGGCGTGGAGCCCCATCGCATGGGCATGGGGCCCGTGCCCTCCAGCCGCAGGGCCCTGGAGCGCGCCGGGTGGACCCTGGACTCGGTCGACCTCGTGGAGCTCAACGAAGCGTTCGCCGCCCAGGCCCTGCCCTGCATGGAGCAGCTCGGCCTCGACCCCGAGCGGGTCAACGTGAACGGCGGCGCCATCGCCCTCGGGCACCCGGTGGGCTGCTCGGGAGCCCGGATCCTCACCACCCTGGTCCACGAGATGCGCCAGCGGGACTCGGGCCGGGGGCTGGCCACCATGTGCATCGGCGTCGGCCAGGGCATCGCCGCCCTGGTGGAGAGACCGTGATTCATCGCGTCGCTGTCCTCGGCGCCGGCACCATGGGCCACGGCATCGCCCAGGTGGCGGCCATGGCCGGCTACGGCGTGACCCTCTTCGACGTGGACTTCGTGGCCGTGGAGACCGGCCTCCAGCGGATCCGGAAGACCCTGGACAAGGGGGTCCACCTGGGCAAGGTGGCCGACGCCGTCCGGGAGACCACCCTGGCCGCCCTGAAGACCTCCACCGATCTGGCCGAGGCCGTGGGCGAGGCCGATCTGGTCATCGAGGCCGCGCCCGAGTCCATGGAGCTGAAGAAGCGCATCTTCGCCGACGTGGAGGCTCACGCCCCCGCCGAGGCCCTCCTGGCCACCAACACCTCGTCGCTGTCCATCGGCGAGATCGCCTCGGGGCTTCAGCGTCCCGGGCGCTTCCTGGGGCTGCATTTCTTCAACCCGGTCCACCTCATGCAGCTCGTGGAGGTGGTCCACGGACCGGCCACCGACGAGACCACGCTCCACACCGCCGTCCAGTGGGTGGAGCGTCTGGATCGGGAACCCATCGTGGTGAAGGACTCCCCGGGGTTCGCCTCCTCCCGCCTGGGCGTGGTGCTGGGCCTCGAGGCCATGCGCATGGTGGAGGAAGGGGTGGCCCGCCCCGAGGACATCGACCGGGCCATGGAGCTGGGCTACCGCCACCCCATGGGCCCCCTCAAGCTCACCGATCTGGTGGGACTCGACGTACGCCTGGGCATCGCCCGCTACCTCCACGAAACCCTGGGCTCGGAAGCGTTCCGTCCCCCGGAGATCCTGGAGCGCATGGTGGCCGAGGGCCGGACCGGCAAGAAGGCCGGCCTGGGCTTCTACGACTGGGGAAGCGACGCGTGAGCGACGTGGTGCTGGTGGAGGTGGGCGACGACCGGGTCGCCCGCATCACCCTGAACCGCCCCGACAAACTCAACGCCCTCAACGCCGAGATCCGGCGGCGCCTGGTGGAGACCTTCGACGCCCTGGCCGGCGACGACCGGGTGAGGGCCGTGGTGATCCACGGCGCCGGCGACAAGGCCTTCGTGGCCGGGGCCGACGTGGCCGAGTTCGCCGGCCGCACCGTGGAGGAGCAGCGCCCCGTCACCTACCGCCGCCGCATCTACGAGGTCATCGCCGACTTCCCCAAGCCGGTGGTGGCGGCCATCCACGGCTTCTGCCTGGGCGGCGGCTGCGAACTCGCCGTGGCCTGCGACGTCCGGGTGGCCGATCCCACGGCCCGCTTCGGCCAGCTCGAGGTGCGGTTGGGGCTGATTCCCGGGGGCGGCGGCACCCAGCGCCTCGCGCGTCTGGTGGGCCCGGGCCAGGCCCTGCGCATGGCCCTCACCGGCGACCTGGTGGACGCCGCCGAAGCCCACCGCATGGGCCTCGTGGAGATCCTGGCCGACGACGAGGGAGGCCACCTGGACGCCGCCCTCACCCTGGCCCGACGCATGGCGCGCTGGAGTCCCGTGGCGCTGCGCCTCGTGAAGGACGCCGTGCGCCACGGCCTCGAGGTGTCCCTGGCCCAGGGCCTGGACTACGAGAAGGAGCGTTTTCTCGAGGCCTTCGCCTCCGACGACGGCCGGGAAGGCGTCGCCGCGTTCGTGGAGAAGCGCGACCCCACTTTCACCGGGAGTTGACCTCATGGGCTCGACGCGCCGCCTCGCGACCCTGGTCCTGGCCGCTGCGTCCCTGGCGGCGGCCGCCCTGCCGGGGCCTCTCGCCGCCCAGGACACCCACCGGGCGATCCTCGTGGACAAGCTCGACGCCGAGCTGGCACGCCTGGCCCAGGCCTTCCACGGCGTAGCGGGCCTCCAGGCGGTGGACCTGGTGAGCGGCGAGACCTTTTCGGTGGACGCCGACCTGGTCTTCCCCCAGGGGAGCGCCATCAAGATCCCCCTCCTCCTGGAGCTCTTCCGCCGGGAGACCGAATCGCCGGGCTTCCTGGCCCAGCGCCGCGCCATCACCGACGCGGTGCGCACCGGGGGAAGCGGGGTGCTCCAGCACCTGGGCGACGGCGGCACCGAGATGTCGCTGGAGGATCTGGCGGTCTTCATGATCGTCTACAGCGACAACACGGCCACCAACCTCCTGGTGGACGCCGTGGGCATGGACGCGGTGAACGCCTTCATGGCCGAGCTCGGCGCACCTCGGACCCTCTTCCAGCGCAAGATGATCCGGCCCGACGCCAGCGTGCGGGGCGAGGAAAACCTCTCCACCCCCGCCGAGGCCGCGGCCCTCATGGTGCGGATCGCCGGCTGCGACCTCCCCCTGTCCGCCCCGGCCTGCGCCCGGGTGAAGGAGATCCTGACCCTTCCCAAGGGCGGCGCCTTCCGGGACCCGGTGCCCAGCTCGGTGCCCGTGGCCTGGAAGCCCGGCGGCGTGGAGGGGGTGGCCACGGCCTGGGGCATCGTGGGACTCCCGGATCGGCCCTACGTCCTCACCGTCATGACCAACTACGGGGGCGACGGGGACGCCCTGATCCGGGCGGTCCAATCGGCCGTGTACGACTACTTCTCCCGCCTGGACCGGAGCACCGACTACGGGGTGCGGGTGCCCCTGCGGGTCCTTCCCGAGAGCCGCCGGCAACGGTCCGGAGGAGGGTCGGAGTGAGCCTCCGCTACGCCCGGACCCTGGCCTTCGTCTTCCTGGCCGCCTACGCCGTGGCGGTGACCTGGCCCGGCATGGTGCCGTTCAACCGCATCCACCCCCTGATCCTGGGGCTGCCCTTCTCCATGGTGTGGATCGCCATCTGGATCGTGGCCGGCTGTCTGGTGCTCTGGATGCTCCACCGGGTGGAATCGACCCACCGGGCCCGCCGCGGCCTCGGCGACGACGGGGCCGACTGACGTGGAGCGCTGGCACGTCGTCACGGCCATCCTGGCGGGCTACCTCGCCCTGACCCTCTGGATCGGACTCCGGGCCGGCCGGAAGCGGTCGGCCTCGGTCCAGGGCTACGTGGCCGGCGACCGGGACTTCGGGCTCCTGGTCATGTACTTCGTCACCGGCGCCACGGTCTTCAGCGCCTTCGCCTTCCTGGGCGGCCCGGGCTGGGCCTACTCCCGGGGCGCGGCGTCGTTCTACATCCTGGCGTACGGCGTGCTGGGCATCGCCCCCTGGTACTGGATCGGCCCCCGGGCCGCCGCCGTGGGCCGTCGGGAGGGCTACGTCACCCAGGCCCAGCTCATCACCGGTCGGTTTCCGTCCCGGACCATCTCGGTGCTCTTCGCCGTCATGTCGGTGGCGGCCTTCGTGCCCTACGTCACCCTCCAGATGCAGGGCGCCGGCATCGTCATCGAGGCCGTGACCGACGGGCACATTCCCCTCTGGGCCGGGGCCGCCCTGGCCTACGGCATCGTGGTGATCTACGTGCTCCGGGGCGGCGTGGGCGCCGTGGGGTGGACCAACACGTTCCAGGGGATCTTCATGCTGATCATCGCCTGGACCCTGGGACTCTACCTCCCCACCCGGCTCTACGGCGGCGTGGGCCCCATGTTCGAGCAGATCGCGACCCAGCGCCCCGAGCTCCTCACGGTGCCGGGCCTGGCCGCCGACGGCTCGCCGTGGAGCTGGGGCGCCTATTCGTCGTCGATCCTGGTGAGCGCCATCGGCATCAGCCTCTGGCCCCACCTGTTCATGAAGGCCTTCACGGCCCGGAACGACGAGATCCTGCGCCGCACGGTGGTGCTCTTCCCCACCTTCCAGCTCTTCCTGATTCCCGTATTCCTCATCGGCTTCGCGGGGGTGCTCTTCCAGGGCGGCGCGCCCGAGACCCCCGACTTCATCCTCCCCTTCATGATCCTGGAGACCGACCTCCCGGCCATCGTGGTGGGGCTCTTCTGCGCCGGCGCCCTCTCGGCCTCCATGTCCACGGGCGACGCCCTGCTCCACGCCGCCGCGTCGGTCACGGTGGAGGACGGGATCCGACCGTTCCGGCCCATGGACGACGCCGCCCAGCGCCGGGTCATCCAGATCCTGGTGGTGGTGGTGGGCGTCATCGCCTACGCCTTCGCCCTGGACGAGAACTCGTCGCTGGTGGTGCTCCTCCTCACGGCCTACGGCATCATCGCCCAGTTCGCTCCCCCGGTGCTGGCCACCCTCTACTGGCGCCGGGCCACCACCCCGGGCGTCCTGGCGGGGTTGATCGCCGGGTCGGCCACCAGTGTGTTCTTCCTCCAGAACGCCTCGCTCCGGCCCTGGGACCTCCACGAAGGCATCCTGGGGCTCCTGGTCCACGTCCCGGTCCTGGTCGCCGTGAGCCTGGCCACCCGCCCCCAGGATCCCACCCACGTGGCGGGCTTCGTGGCCGACGACGCCCTGCACGCCGTCTCCGAGTCCCCCCATGGCTGACCCCGCCGACGCCCGCCTGGCCGAAATCCGGGACCGGATCCTGGAGTTGGACCGCACCCTGGTGGAGCTCGTGGGTGAACGCCGCAACCTGGTGCTGGAGGTGGGGCGCTTGAAGGGCGAATTGGGACTCCCGATCCTGGACCCGGCCCGGGAAGCCCAGGTGGTGCGGCGGGCCGCCGAACTCGCCCGGACCCACGAGGTGGACGAGGAACTGGTGCGGGACGTGATCTGGCGCATCATCGCGTCGGCCCGGGACGCCCAGGAGGGCCGCACCCGCTGGGGCCCGCCCGAGCCGCCGGGCGACGTGCGCGGGTGACCTCCGACGCCCTGGCCGGGGCCCGGCCCGTCTACGTCCAGGCGGTGAATCGGGTGGTGGACCGCATCACCTCCGACCCGGCCGGCGATCTCTCCGTGCACGCCCTGGCCCGGGTGGCGGGGTTTTCGCCCTACCACTTCCACCGGCTGTTCGGCGCCCTCATGGGCGAACCCCTGGGGGCGTTCGTGCGTCGCGCCCGCCTCGAGCGCGCCGCCCGGCTCCTCAAGGCGGCCCCCACCATGCCCGTCTCCGACGTGGCGCTCCGGGTGGGATTCCAGGGTCTGCCCCAGTTCTCCCGGGCCTTCGGCGACCACTTCGGCGTGGCGCCGGGACGCTGGGATCGGCGCTCCCCGCTGGAAGTCCGCAAGATCGGCAAAGTCGGGGGCCCCGAGACGGACTACGATCCACACGAGTTCGACGGAGACGATCCCGCCCTCCGACCCACGGTGCGGGTGGAGCGGCTCCCCTCGAGGCGTGTGGCCTACGTGCGGGTCCTGGACCCGTACGGCAACCCTCGCCTCGTGGACACCTACCACGCCGTGGCGCGGTGGGTGGAAGACCAGGGACTGGACCGGAGCGACGTGGTGTTCGTGGGGTCGGCCGTGGACGATCCGGCCATCACGCCCCTGGAGCGCTGTCGGTACGATCTGGGCATCGTGGTCCCCCTGGACGACGAGCCTTCCCTGCTCCGGGACGTGTACGCCCGGCGGGGGGTCGACGCCGAAGGGTTGGCCGCGCTCCAGGAGCGGGCCGGAACGTGGTCCCGGGGAGGAGCCCCGGCCGCGGGCATGAGCGTCGCGGACCGGGCCCCGGCCACGGTGGCGGCGGTCCACTGCGCCGGTGACCTGGCGGTGGAGGAGCGGGCGCTCCGATACCTGTACGGCCGGTGGCTCCCTCGGAGTCCCTGGCTCCCGGCCGACGCGCCGGCCTCGGAGCTGTTTCGGCGGCTCCCCGAGGAGATCGGCTGGGATCGCTTCGATCTCGAACTCGTGGTCCCCATCGAAACCACCGGAGGAAGGGAGATCGACCCATGAACGTACGAACGAACGCACGCTGGATCGTCCTGGGCCTGGCCGCCGGGTGGATCGCCGGGGCCGCGGTGGCGGGCGCCGCGCCGGCGCCCCGGCTCCCGGTCCCCGAGCTCGGACCGTTTTCGGTGAGCCTGACGGTGCAGGACCTGCCGGCCTCCCGGGAGTTCTACGAAACCCTGGGCTTCGAGGCCCTCCCCGGCTCCGACGCCGGGGGACTGGTCTACGGCGAATCCTGGCTGATGCTGGAGCGCGCCGGCACCAAGATCGGGCTCTTCCAGGGCCTCTTCGACACCAACACCCTGACCTTCAATCCCCCGGACGTGCGGGCCCTCCAGGCCCATCTGGAGTCCCAGGGTGTGGAGATGGTGGTTCGCGCCCCCGCCGGTGAGGGCCCCGCCAGCGCCATGCTGGTGGACCCCGACGGGAATCCCATTCTCCTGGACCAGTTCTGAGGCCGGGGACTCCCGTCAGCCGCCGGAGCCCGGCGCCGTTCCCCCGGGTGCATCGACGATGAGCCACCGGGACTCGCCCCGGCGCATGCGCCCCACCTCCACCGGAGCCCCCGCGTCCCGGCCGTGGACCACGGCCACGGTGACGTTCCGATCGAAGGGAATGCGGCAGACCCCCCATCGCCCCAGGCCGTCAGGCACGATGTCGGCCCCGGATTCCACCGTTTCCAGACCCCCGCCCCCCCGCTCCACCCGGGACCAGGTCACCCGGACGATCAGTTCGTCGGCCGGGAGTCCCCGGGTCCGAACCACCCCCGCCAACGCCGCCGTTTCGGGGGAGGGCGGGTCCGCCCCCACCCGGGCGCAGGCATCGAAGACGAGTCCCCGGATCGACGGAAGGAACACCCGGGCCCGGGTCTCGGCCCGGGGCTGGACCTCCACGGGAACCGCCGGCGACATGATCCCCAGTTCCGACAACCGGGGGTGGTCGACCAGGAGGGTGTAGAGCCCCCCGGGCACCTCGTTCATGGTGAAGGCGCCGTCGTCGTCGGTGCGAGCCGATCGGTTCGTCCCCGACACGAACACCACCGCGTCGGCCAGGGGCCGGCCCGTGGTGGAGTCCACGACGCTCCCCTGGATGCGGCCGGCGGCGGCCCCGGAGGCGCCCAGGGGCAGGACCCGCTCGGCCTCCCGCACCTCCACCACCCGGCCCCCCGCGGTCTCCACCGCGTCCACCACCATGCGAGGCGCGCCGGAGAGGGACACCACATTCGCCAGGATCGGCATGCGGATTTCCCACTCCCGGACGATCCACTCCCCGCCCGGAAGTTCCTCGAACTGCACCTCGCCCCCGAAGCGCTCGTCCACGGCCTCGGTGACGTTGACGTAGCGGTACTCGAGGGACTCCAGGCGGGACGTGCCCTCCTCGAACCAGAGCGTACCCCGCACCTCGGTCTGGCCCCGCCCCGGCACGGGCGTGAAGGCCAGGCCCAGGCGCTCGTCGACGCGCACCGCCTCGAAGCAGTGAGTGCCCAGGAAGGCGTCGGAGAGCATCACGCCGGCGTCGGGGGCGTAGTAGAAGCGCCCCTCGGCGTTGCTGCCCTGGACGAAGCCGTTCTCCGCCAGGTTTTCGGGCGAAACGGCACGGAAGGCATGTCGGCCCACGTGGGTGCGCCGGTCCAGGCGCTCGTTCATGAGGCGGCGGCCGCTGCGGTCGAAGCGCCGCGTCCAGGCCTCGAGTTCGTAGACGAAGCGGCCCCCGTCGTCGGTCCAGAGAGCCACGTCCAGGGCCTTGCGGGCCTCCTCCCAGAGGGCCAGGGTGGCCCGGCCCGCCTCGGGACGGAGGTCACAGCGGCGGCCGCCCTCCACGTCCACCCCCTCGATGAGCACGGCCTGGGCCGGAGCCACCACGTCGACGTCGACGATCTGGCCCTCGGGCACCCGCACCTCGAGGCTCTCGGTGCTCCGGAAGCCGATGCGTTCGGCCCGGATGCGGTAGGCCCCCGGATCGGGCACCTCGATGAGGAACGACCCGTCATCCCGGGACAGCCCCCCGGCGACCCGGTCGCCGTCGATGCCCAGGACCGAGACGAACGCTCCGCCCACGGGACGCCCCGTCCCCTCTTCGGTCACCGACCCCCGGATCGCCTGCCGGGTCTGGGCCGCGCCCTCCCCCGCCCCGGCCAGGGCCCAGGCCAGCGCCCACGTCACGGCATAGGCCAGCCCCGAGGCCAAGCCGCGGAGCGACCGGACAGAACGAATCGAGGGGGAGCGGCGCATGGTCCACTATACGCCCGCTCCCCCCCGGTCTTGCCAGATCTCCGTCGGGATCGTTACCCGACCCCCCTCAGTCGTCGGCCCGGCGCGCTCCCCAGGGTCCGCCCCCGATGGAGGCCACCACCTGGGCCACGTCGCCCACGGGGACCCGCAACCCGTACGACCCCCCCGGGGGCGTGGCGCCCCGCACCAGGTGGGGATTCAGTTCCCGGAGCCGGCTCGTGGGCACGTCCAGCGCCCGGGCCACGATGCGCAGCGGCGTCCCCCCCGGTACCCAGACCCGGTCGAAGGTGTAGGCCCCCGCCGGCTCGATGTCGAAGGCGTACCGGTCGGTGTCCCGGGCCAGCAGGGTGAAGGCCAGCATCCGGGGCACGTGCTCCCGGGTCTCCCGGGGAAGATCGTCGATGATCTCCCAGTACAGATCGGCGTCGCCCTCGGCGGAGCGCGCCCCCTGGCGCCGGAGCGCCCGGTCCACGCGGCCGTGGCCGGCGTTGTACGCGGCGGCCGCCAGGTACCACGAATCGTAGCGATCGTGGAGCCAGGTGAGGTATTCCAGTGCGGCGTCGGTGGCCCGGATCGGGTCGCGACGCTCGTCGACCCAGTCGTCGACCCGGAGCCCGTACTGCTGAGCCGTGGGTCCCATGAACTGCCACAGGCCCACCGCCGCCACGTGGGACGTGGCCGCCGGCGTGAAGCCCGATTCGATCATGGCCAGGTAGATGAGTTCCCCGGGCATGCCCCGTTCGGCGAGCTTGGCTCGAATCAGGTCACCATAGACCCCTTCCCGAGACATGAACTCCTCGAAGGTGCGCCGCTCGTCGGTGGTGAACCGCTCCACCCAGTACCGCACCCGCTCGTTGATCTCCACGGGCAGTTCGGCCACGGCCTCGTCGTCCAGGAGGGGAAGAGCCGCCTCGGGCGCCGCTTCGATCTCGCCCGATACGAGGGACCTCAGGCCGGGAGATGCGGCGCCGAGCGTGGCGAGCAGGGCCCCGAAGGCAAGCCCGACCCGGAGGCCGGACCACGGAAGAATCCCGGACGGACGTCCGGGGGAACCGAAACCGCGCGTCGAACCACCGGGACGCGAATCGTCGGTGAAGTGCATATCGATGAACCTCCTCGTCCACATCCGTGCACGGGATACGGCTCGGGATACATACACGAACCGTACCAGAAACCGGACGGGGCATGAGCTCCAGGAGGAAACATCTGGATCACCGGGTGCCTGCTGGGATCCGTCCTGGAGCGGCGTCGCCGATCGGAGGTCGGGCGACCGGAACGCCGGGTGGATATCGTGGGTTCTACGGCCCCACGCGTGAAAAAGGTCCGCCCGGGGAAGGCCTCCCTGGGGCGGACCGGACCTCGGTGACCGAGGGAACTACTCGCCGGCGGGGTAGACCGAGACGGCCTTGCGACGCTTGAAGTTCTCGAACTTCACGACGCCGTCGATGAGGGAGAAGAGCGTGTCGTCGTTGCCCCGACGCACGTTGCGTCCCGGGTGGAACTTCGTCCCCCGCTGGCGAACGATGATGCCCCCGGCGTTGACGGGCTGGCCGCCGAACCGCTTCACGCCGAGGCGCTTCGGATTGCTGTCCCGGCCGTTTCGGCTCGAGCCGACACCCTTCTTGTGAGCCATGGGTGACTCCTCTATGCAGCGAGTGAGGTCCGACCGGCGGTCAGACCTTCACCTCGTCGATTCGAATCTCGGTGAACCCCTGCCGATGACCCTGCTTCTTGCGGTAGCCCTTCCGGCGCTTCCGCTTGAAGACGATCACCTTCTTGTCGCGCCCGTGCTTCACCACCTCGGCGGTGACGGACGCGCCTTCGACGGCCGGAGCCCCCACCTTCACCTCGTCGCCGTCGGAGGCGAGGAGGACGTCGTCGAAGGTGACGGTCTCGCCGGGCTCGATATCCAGGGAAGGCACCCGAAGGGTCTTCCCCGGCTCGGCCCGGAACTGTTTTCCACCAGTCTTGATCACCGCGTACATCGCAGGGCCCGTTCGCAGGGGGGTCCGTCCAATCAACAGAGCCTGTAAACTTGCACCCGGAGGCTCACCGGGTCAACCCATGGGGGCGTCGGGTCACCGAAGAACGTATTTCTCCGTCACGTCGGCTTCCGACGGCCCCGCCAGGAGGTGGAACTCGTCTTCCCGGAGCAGCGGGTCGTCGCGCAGTTCCAGCTCGATGCGGGTCCGCTTGCCGAGCCGCTGGAGGAAGTCGGGCTCCTCCTCGATGACCTGGAGGGCCACCTCGGGGTGCACCCGCACCACCAGGCTCCGTTCCTTCTCCACGGCGGCCCGCACCAGCGATCGCTCGATGCGCCGCACGACGGTGGCGGGCGTGGACACCCGCCCCGTTCCGCCGCAGTGCTCGCAGGGCGCCGTGAGAGACTGGAAGAGGGAGGGCCGCACCCGCTGCCGGGTCATCTCGATGAGGCCCAGGTCGGACACCTCGAACGCCTTGGTCCGGGCCCGGTCGCGGCCCAGGTGACTCCGGAGTTCGTGGAGCACCTTGTCGCGGTTCTCCTGGGACTCCATGTCGATGAAGTCCACGACGATGATGCCGCCCACGTCCCGGAGCCGCAGTTGCCGGGCCACCTCCCGGGCGGCGTCGAGGTTGGTCCGCAGGATCGTGTGCTCCGGATCCTTCCGACCGGTGTACCGCCCCGTGTTGACGTCGATGGAGACCAGGGCCTCGGTGGGTTCGACGATGATGTAGCCCCCCGACGGCAGATCCACCCGCCGCACGAAGGCCTTCCGGATCTCCTCCTCCACGCCGTGTTTGTCGAAGAGGGGGACGGGGTCGTCGTGGAGGTGGATCCGCTCCAGGAGCTCGGGCGAGACGTTGGAGACGTACTGGGTGATCTCGTTGTGGATCTCCTTCGAGTCCACGGTCAGCCCGTCGAACTTGTCGGAGAAGAGGTCCCGGATCACCCCGCTGATGAGCTTCGCCTCGCCGTGGACCCGGGCCGGGGCCTTCTGGGACTTGGCCCGCCGCTGGATCTTCTTCCAGTTGGCGTGGAGCCGCTGGAACTCCCGCTCCAGCGTCTCCCGGGTGATCTCCTCGCCCACGGTCCGGATGATGATGCCCCCGGAATTCCTGGGCATCATCTCCTTCGCCATGGCCCGGAGCCGGCTCCGCTCCTCCCGGTCGTCGATCTTGCGGCTCACCCCCACGTGGGAGCTGAACGGCATGTAGACCAGAAAGCGCCCCGGAAGGGAGACCTGGGCCGTGATGCGGGGGCCCTTCGTGGAGATGGGCTCCTTGGTGACCTGGACCAGGATCTCCTGCCCCTTCCGCACCTGGTCCTGGATGGGGGGATACTTCCGGCTGCGGCGACCGCCGCCGCCCCCGTTGCCGTTGTCGTCGTCGTCCTCCTCCTCTCCCAGGAGATCGGAGACGTGGAGGAAGCCGGCCTTCTCCTCGCCGATGTCGACGAACGCCGCCTGGATGCCCGGGAGCACCGCTTCCACCCGGCCGAGATAGATGTCGCCCACGAGGCGACCCTGGTCGGGCCGGTCGAACATGATCTCGACCAACTGACCGTCTTCGAGCAACGCCACCCAGGATTCCTGGGGGGACGCGCTCACGAGGATTTCACGCCGCAAGGCGAACCGCTCCTTTCGTCTGTGCTCGATCCGTTCCGGCGCCGCCCGCTTCGAGGTCGGCCCGGTCGGCGGGGAGGATCGGTATCCTCCACCCCCCGGCCGGCGACACCTCGACCCGGTCGTTGATCCGGATTCGCCGTAGTGGCCCGATGCAGGACTCCCCGCCCGGCGGGCGGGAGGGCCCGGGCATCAGGCGGCCGACGCCTCCAACTCCGTCCGGAGCAGGTGGCGTGCGATCACCAGGCGCTGGACCTCGCTGGTCCCTTCCCCGATCTCGCAGACCTTGGCGTCTCTCGCCATGCGCTCGACCGGATACTCGTCGGAATACCCCGCACCACCCATCAACTGGATCGCCCGGAGCGTGGCCCGCATGGCCAGCTCCGACGCGTACAGTTTGGCCATGGCCGCCTCGGTGGAGAACGGCCGGCCCCGATCCTTCAGCCACGCGGCGTGGTACGTCAGATGCCGCGCCGCCTGGATCTCCGTGGCCATGTCGGCCAGGGGGAACTGCACCTGCTGGAAGTCCCACACCCGCCGTCCGAACTGCTCCCGCCCCGTCGTGTAGCGGAACGCCGTGTCGAACGCCCCCTGGGCCAACCCCAGGGAGAGGGCCGCGATACCGATGCGACCCGCGTCCAGCGTCTTCATGAAGTTGATGAAGCCCCGGCCTTCCTCGCCCAGGCGGTTCTCCACCGGGACGAAGACGTCGTCCAGGAGGAGTTCCCGGGTGTCGGACGCCCGCCACCCCATCTTGTCCTCCTTCTTCCCCGACTTCACCCCGCTCATGTACTCCAGGCGGTCGGGACGGTGCCCGATGCCCAGGGCCTCACAGCGCTCCACGTCCACCGTGGGTTTGGTCACCACGAACGACGAGATGCCCTTGGATCCGCGCTCGGGATCGGTCACCGCCGTCACCGTGAAGATCTCCCCGACCCCGGCATGGGTGATGAAGATCTTCGACCCGCTCAGACGGTAGCCCCCGTCGGCCGCCACGGCCCGGGTGCGCGTGCCCCCCGAGTCCGATCCCGCGCCGGGCTCGGTGAGCCCGAATCCGCCCAGCACCTCGCCCGAGGCCAGGAGCGGGAGGTAGCGCTGTTTCTGCTCCTCGGTGCCGAACTGGAGGATCGGCCCGCTCCCCAGAGTGGTGTGGGCCGAGATGGTGATGGCGTGGCTGGCATCGACCCGGGCCATCTCCTCGACGCAGAGGATGTAGCTCGTGTAGTCCAGGCCCAGTCCCCCGTATTCCCGGGGCACCGGCACACCCAGCAGTCCCATCTCGCCCATGGCCTTGACGTTGTCCCACGGGAACGTCGACGTGGCGTCGAGTTCGCGGGCCACGGGGGCCACGGCGTCGCGGGCGAACTCGGCCACGCGGGCTCGCAGGGCGACGTGGTCATGGGAAAGATACCGATCCATGGAGACGGGGGTGGGAGGTACGGGACGCAGGACCCTTCAAGGTACCGCGGCGGGGACGGCGCTCAAAGGGACGTGGGCTCCCTCGGGAACGCACCGATCGCAGCCGGAACACCGGGGTGGCGGGTCCGGTTCCCCCAGGTAGGCCAGGACGGCTCGACGCCGACACCGCCGCCCCCGGAGGAACCGGGCCAGCGCCCGCAGGCGACCCCGGGACGCACGCCTCCACCGCCGGGCCTCCCGGTCGGGACGCACCGCCGAAGCTCCGTCTCGTCCGCCGCCGGAGGCGGCCAGGCGGGCCTGGAACCGCAGGTCGTCCGGATGCCAGAGCACGAGGCAGCGGGCCGGCGCCCCGTCCCGTCCGGCCCGCCCCGCCTCCTGGTACCAGGCCTCGAGGGATCCCGGGGGCGCCCAGTGCACCACCTGACGCACGTCGGCCTTGTCCACCCCCATGCCAAAGGCGTTGGTGGCCACCACCACCCGCACCTGCCCCGCCAGGAAGCGATCCTGCACCCGGGCCCGCTCGGGGGCCACCAGGCCCGCGTGGTAGGCCTCGGCCACGATGCCCCGCCGGGCCAGGGCGTCGCGGACCGCCTCAACGGTGCGCCGGGTGGGAGCGTAGACCAGGGCGGGCCCGGGGCGCCGGAGGGCCAGGCGGAGGGCGGTCCATCGGTCCGCCTCGCCCCGGACACGGCGCACCTGCCACGCCAGGTTGGGGCGGTCGAACGAGCCCTGGACCCGCACGGGGTCCCGAAGACCCAGCACCGACTCCATGGCCCGGCGCACCGGGGGGGTGGCGGTGGCGGTCACCGCCAGGACGGGACAGTCGAGGCGGCGGCCGATCCCGGCCAGCGCCCGATAGGCCGGGCGGAAGTCGAATCCCCACTGGATCAGGCAGTGGGCCTCGTCCACGGCCACCCGCCCCACCCGGCCCGACGCCAGGAGCGGGGCGAAGCCCGGCGCGAGGAGTCGCTCCGGCGCCACCAGCAGGACCTGCAGCTCACCGGCCAGGGCCTGGCGGAGGATCGCCCGGCGGCGAGTCGACGGCACCCCCGAGTGGAGGGCGGCGGCCCGGAGTCCCGCTTCCCCTCCCCGACGGACCTGGTCCGCCATGAGGGAGACCAGGGGACTCACCACCAGGGTGAGGCCGGGAGCCACCGCGGCCGGGAGCAGGTAGGTCACGCTCTTGCCCCCGCCGGTGGGGAGGAGCCCCACCGCGTCGCGACCGCCCAGGAGCGCCCGGACCAGGGACTCCTGGCCCGCGCGGAAGCCCGGGTGCCCGAAATGGCGGTGCAGAGCGGCCAGGAGGGGGTCGGACGAACCGGACACGTCGAAGCACGGGCAGAGGGGAGCCAACGGAAACTCCGGGAAACGTGTGTGTAAGGAGGGGCCCCTCCATGGCGCGATACGCCACCCTCCCCGGGCTTCCCCCGCCCGACCGACCCGCACTCCGGCCTCAGCCGATGTTTCCTAGATCGTTCGTCCTTCCCGTGATGGGTCTCCTCACGGGACTCGCCGCCTCGTTCCCCTCTCCCGCCTCCGCCCAGGATCCCGAACCGGGCATCCGTGCCGGCGCCCTGGGTGTCTTCCTGGACTGCAACACCCGGTCCTGCGATTCGAGGTATTTCCGCACCGAGATCACCTTCGTGAACTGGGCCCGGGACCGGACCCTGGCCGACGTCCACCTGATCCTCACCTCGGTGCAGACGGGAGGCGGAGGACAGCAGTTCAATCTGGACTTCATCGGCCTGGGCGATCTGGAGGACACCGACGACGCCCTGACCTACACCTCCCTCTCCACCGACACCCAGGCCGAGATCGTGGAGGGGCTGACCCGGGTCATGGCCGCCGGCCTGGCGCGCTACGCGGCGCTGGCCGGACGGGCCGGTGACCTGGTGATCCGGGGCACCGAGGCGCCGCCGCCCCCGGTGGATCGCCTCGTCTCCCCCCAGGAGGTCGACGACCCGTGGAACTTCTGGGTCTTCGAGATCGGGGCGGGCTTCGACCTCGAGGGCGAGGAGACCGAAAGCGAGCGGAGCTTCGACGGCCGCATCGAGGCCCGGCGCACCACCGACCTCTGGAAGGTGGAGCTCTCGGGTCGGGGCTGGTTCAACCGTTCGGAGCGGGAGCTGTCGGACAGCACCACCATCGTGGACGAGCGCACGAACTGGAACACCAATCTCCTCGTCGTCTACAGCCTCGCCGAACACTGGTCGGTGGGCATGACGGCGGGCGCCGGCGCCTCTACGAGCCGCAATCAGGACCTGGGAGCCGACGTCTTCGCCGCCCTGGAGTACAGCTTCACCCCCTACCCCGAGGCGCCCCGCCGCTCCATCTCGACCCGGTACCAGATCGGCGTCCAGTACTTCGACTGGGAAGAGGAGACCATCTTCCGCCAGACCTCCGAGACCCGGCCCCAGCACTCGGCCCGCTTCGACGTGTTCCAGCGCCAGCCGTGGGGGCAGAGCCGGGCGTCGATCCAGGCAAGCCAGTACCTCCACGATCTGGACCTGTGGAGCCTGCGCCTCAGCGGCAACCTCAATTTCCGGATTCTCCGGGGACTGTCCCTCGATCTCCGGGGCGAGGTGGATTGGATCGAAGACCAGCTCTACATCTCCGGCGAGGGCCTCAGCGACATCGACATCCTCCTGGGCCGCTTCGACCGCCCCACGGACTACGCCTACGAGTTCTCCGTGGGCCTCAGCTTCGAGTTCGGGTCGATCTTCAACAACGTGGTGAACAACCGGTTCTAGGGTGTCCTCGCCGGATCCCACCTCCCGCTGTCAGAAACGTGACAATCGCCCCCGATCCCGGGGGCGATTGTCGCATATGTGACGGTTTCCGGGGCGATCCGCGACAATCGCCGTGACGCCGGCCACCGCGATTGTCTCCAAACCGACGAATATCCGCCCGGTTTGCATCAACCGGCTCCGCTCCGGCCCCCGATTGTTGCGTTTCGGCCACCCGGCGCCGGAGCGAGGCGTCGACTCGCTCCAGGATGAAGCGCCCCCCAGAGGGACGCGTCTGTCTCATCCACTCCGAATCAGGACGTTCTAGTCGTCCCTCAGGCAGAGAATCGGCTCCACCCGGGCCGCCCTCCCCGCCGGCAGGAGACAGGCCGCCGTGGCGGTGGCCAGGAGGACCGCCACCACGGCGGCCAGCACCCGGGGGTCGCTCACCCGGGTCTCGAAGAGCAGCGGCTCCAGCCACCGTCCCGCGGCCAGGGTCAGGCCCACCCCCAGGGCGATGCCCAGGCCGGCGGCCCCCAACCCCTGGGTGAGGATGAGTCGGCGGATCCCGGCGCCCGACGCCCCCAGGGCGATCCGGACCCCCATCTCCCGTCGGCGGCGCTCCACCAGATACGAGAGCACGCCGTACACGCCCAGAATCGACACGAGGAGCGCCACCGTGGCCGCGAGCCCCAGCACCCAGGCGCCCATGCGCCAGGGCCTCACCTGGGGATCCAGCACCCGCTCCAGCACCGTGGCTTCGACGTAGGCCACCCGGGGATCCAGGTCGTCGAGTCGTCGACGGAGGTCTCCCGTCGCCGCGGCCCCATCGGTGGAGACCCGGACCACCAGCGCCATGCCCCCGAACCGCCCCGCGGGGGTCAGGGGCACGTAGTACTGCATGGAGGGGGGCTCCCGGTACCCGGTGCGGTGCACGTCCTCGGCGATCCCCACCACCCGGGAGCAGGGGTCGTTCATGGAGCCCACGTGGAGACAGGCCCCCAACGCCTCGGCCGACGGCCACAGAGTGCGGGCCATGGCCTCGCTCACCACCACCACCGAAGCCCCGGCCTCCACCTCGTCGGGGGTGAAGTCCCGCCCCCGGACGAGGGCGGTGCCGGTGGCGTCGAAGTAGCCGGGACTCACGGCACTGAGCCAGGGGCCGCCCCCCGGGAGTTCGGGAATGGAATCCCGTCCGGGCACGGCCACCGAGAGTCCGAAGTTGTAGACGAAGGGCAGACCCAGGCTGACGGCCACTCCGTCCACCCCCGGCGCCCCTCGAAGGGCGTCCGCAGCGCGATCGTAGAGGGCGTGCTCCTCGGGCGACGGCGAGGGAATGGCCCCGGGCTCGGCCTCCCGCAGGGTGAGGGCGACCACCCGATGGGCGTCGACGCCCAGATCCGTCACCCGAATCGTGCGGAAGCTCTCCAGGAACAACCCGGCGCCCAGGAGGAGCGCCGCCGACAGGGTGATCTGGGCCGTGGCCAGGGCGAGCTGCAGACCCCCCCGGGCGCCGGCGGCCCCCCGCCCCCCCGAGCGCAGGGCACGGGCCAGATCGGTCCGGCCCGCCCGGGCCAGGGGCACGAGGCTCACCAGGACGGCGGTGGCGAGGGCGGCGCCGCCCGTGGCCGCCACCACGGTCCAGGGCAGAGGCGTCGTGGACCAGGCGACCCCGGGCAGGAGCACCTGCCGGAGCAAGGCCCCCGCGCCCCAGGCCACCGGAAGGGCGGCCACGCCGGCCGCCACCGACAGGACCAGGTTTTCGGTGAAGAGCACCCGGGCGAGCCGCCGCCGGCCGATGCCCAGAGCCAGGCGCACCGCCACCTCCCGGCGGCGGCGGGAGAGCCGGGCCAGAAGGAGGTTCACCACGTTGGCCACGGCGATGAGGAGCACCAGCCCCGAGACCCCCAGGAGCAGGGCCGCCACCGCCACTTCCGGCGGCCGGCCGCCGTCGTCTCCCGCCCCCACGGGCGCCAGGGTCACCGACCCGTCCAGCGCCCACTGGAAGAACCGACCCGGATCGGTGCGGCGGTGGGCCGCTTCGGCCGCGGCCACCACCCGCTCCCGGGCCGCCGGGTCGGCGTCGGCGAGGCGGGCCGCCACGTACCAGTTCCGGCTGTCGGTGGAGAGGGGATCCAGGAGCACCCACACGTCGACCCCGTCGAGGTGGGGCCCGGAGAAGCCCTCCGGCGCCACGCCCAGCACGGTATGGCCCGCACCGTCGAGATCGAGGCGCCGGCCCACGGCGTCGGCGGCCGACCCGAACCGGGCCCGGGCGAACGACGCCGACACCACGGCCCCGGATTCCGCCCCGTCGTCGGGCCCGAACCACCGTCCCCGGAGGGGCTGGGCACCCAGCAGGGGGAAGTAGCGGCGGTCGACCACGGCCAGACGGGCCGGGCGCACCTCGGTGCCGACGCCGGCAAGGCGTTCCTCGAAGCGGTACCGGGTCAGGTCGTCGAAGGCGCCGGTGCCCGCCACGGCCTCGGAGGTGGCCCACGGGATCCACGGACTCGAGCGGGCCGGCACTCCTTCACCGCCGGGGAAGTGGAGCAGCACCCGGACGAGTTCGTCCGGCGCCGTGACGTGGGCCGGCCCCCGGAGGAAGAGGCGATCCGCCACCCCGTACAGGGCGGCATTGGCACCGATGCCCAGGGCCAGCGTGAGGACCACGAACCCGGTGACCCGACCATCCCGCGCCAGCGACCGCACCGCCTGGCGAACGTCCAGCAGCCATCCCCCCATGCCCCACCTCCCCTCACCGTTCGTGGACGCGGCCGGCGCCCGTCGCCGTCGCCGCATGCGCAGCACGAATTCCACCGTGTCTCGTCGGAGCAGCCGACCCCACCACCACGTCCGTGCCCCGACCTTCCCCGCCCCGCGCGCCTCGTCGTCCAGGGCCTCCAGGAATTCCCGGCTCCAGTCGTCGTCGGGGAGGAGTCTCTCCAGAAGGCGGCGGGGCCAGGGCCTCATGCGGGGCCGATGCCCTCCCACATGCGCTCGTTGGCCGACCGGGTGGCCCGGAGTTCGGCCCACCCGGCTTCGGTGAGTTCGAAGATGCGCACGGCCCGCCCGCCCCGATCCGGCGTCTCTCCGCGCCGGGAGCGCAGCAGGCCCCGGTCTTCCAGGCGGGTCAGGGTGACGAACGCCGTGCTCACGGCCACCTCCCGGCCCGCCACGTCGGCGAGCTCGGCCCGCACGTCGCGGGCCACGGCCCGGGGCCCGAGACGGGCCACGGCCAGGAGGGTCAGGTACTGGAGGTCACCGACGGACATGCACCGAAAATGACATCGTCACTTTCGCTGTGCAAGGGACTCCGCTTCGAGGCGGTCAGCGGTCCAGATCGGAATCCGGGAGCTCGGAATCGGTGTCCCCCGAGGCGCCGTCGTGGGGGCCGGGGATGAACCGGAGGAAGAACCCCACGGCAAGAATGGCGATGGCCACGTTCACCATCCAGGCGCGTTCCATGGCCATGCCCGCCAGGGCCAGCACCGCGCCCACCCCCATCAGCCGGACCCGCCACTCCAGGTGCCGCACGGGCCGGCCGGGGTCCCGATCGACCTTCACGACGGGGGCCGGTCGTTCACCCGCTCCAGGAAGGCCCGCACCCCGGCCCGACATGCCTCGGTGAGGCGGGCCAGAGCGTTGACCTCGGCCCCCCGGCGGATGCCGTCGTCCACCGACAGGCCGTCCACGCCGTAGAAGAGCCGCTTGGTGAGCTCCAGCCCCGAGGGGGGGAGGGCCGCCAGCTCGGCCAGATAGGCGGCCACGGCCCCGTCGAACTCGTCGGCGCCGAACACCCGGTTCACGAGACCGAGGTCCCGGGCCTCGGAGGCGTCGATGCGCCGCCCCCGGGCCACCAGCTCGAAGGCCCGGGCCTCGCCCACCTTCCGGCGCAGGATCGACAGGACCATGGCGGGTACGAAGCCCAGGTGCACCTCGGGGTAGCCGAAGCGGGCGTCGTCCCGGGCCAGGACCAGGTCGCAGGCCGTGGCCAGGCCGCAGCCCCCGGCCAGGGCCTTGCCGTGGACGGCCGCCACCACGGGACGGGGGTGTCGCCGCAGGGCACTCAGAACGTCGCCCAGTCGCTGGGCGTCGGCCATGCTCTCCACGGGCCCCGACGACGCCATGGCCTCGAGTTCGGCCAGGTCGGCCCCGGAGCAGAAATCGGGCCCCGAGCCCCGGAGGCAGACCACCCGCACGTCGGGATCGCCGGCGGTCTCCGCCAGGGCGTCGGCCAGGGCGGCCACGAGAGCGCCGTTCAGGGCGTTGCGTTTGTCCGGACGGTTCAGCTCCAGGATCGCGACCCCGTCCTGCCGCTCCACCCGCAGTACCTCACTCATGGCGACCCGTACCGGTCCGGCGTCCATCCGGCGGGCACCCGGCCTCGCCCACGAACGGCGGCCGCCACCTCGTCGGGTACGTCGATCTCCATGCGCAGGAGGGCGGTGCTGAACACCTTGCCCTGGGCGTCGTTCATGAGGGAGCGGGTGCCTCCTCCCCCCAGCGCCCCGTGGAGGAGGAAGTTGAGGGCGTGGAGGTTGGGCAACTCGAACCGCTCCACCGGGCCGTGGACCAGACCGGTGAAGTGGGCCTTCACCGCCTCGACGGTGACGGCCTCCACCAGGAGGGGGTAGTGGGCCGGATCGTAGGCGATGAGGCCCACGTTGGCCGTGTCGCCCTTGTCGCCGGAGCGGGCGTGGGCCAGGTGCACCAGGGGAACCCGGGTCATCTCACACCTCCACCACGTCGACGGCCAGTCCCGGCTCCACCGCTTCCCGGCGGATGAGGGCGGGCCAGTAGGCCATGATCTCCTGGACCCGGGGCCGCCCACCGGCGAACCCCGTGACCGACGGGGGTCCCGTGAGGATCAGGGGAGCGAGCTCCCGGGTGAATCGCTCCACGGCGGACCGATCGGGCCCGCGCACGCCGATGCGGAGCTGCACCTCCGGGAGGTCGGCCGGCGGCTCCCCGGCCAGGGGACCGTGGGTGGAGTCCCACCCCACCAACTCGGTGCGGACCTCGTCGAAGACCAGTCCCAGTCGATCCATGCGCTCCCGGAGCACCCGGTCGGCGGCCCGGGCCTTGGCCACGGCGTCGGGCCAGGCGTAGGTGAGGGTGCCCGTGGCCTTCCACCCGTCGGAGTAGGCGATGGAGGCCTTGAGGAACGGCGTCCGCGGCCCGCCCTTCACCCCGGTGACCTTCACCCGATCGGGCCCGTCGTCGTCCAGGCGGATCGTGGTGAAGTCGGCCACCACGTCGGGCGTGATGTAGGTGGAGGGGTCGCCCATCTCGTAGACGATCTGCTCGGTCACGGTCCGCCGGGTGACCCGCCCCCCGGTGCCCGGATGTTTGGTCACCACGAAGGAGCCGTCGGGACGGGCCTCGACGATGGGAAAGCCCACCGTGGCCATGTCGGGCAGGGTCCACCAGTCGGCGAGGCAGTTGCCCCCCGTGCTCTGGGCCCCGCACTCGTTGATGTGGCCCGCCACCACGCCGGCGGCCAGCCGGTCGTGGTCGTCGGGGCTCCAGCCGAAGGCGTGCATCATGGGCCCGTACGTCAGGGCCGTGTCGGTGGAGCGGCCCGTGACGATGACGTGGGCGCCCCGCTCCAGCGCCTCCACGATGGGGGCCGCCCCGATGTACACGTTGGCGCTCTGGACCCGGTCCAGGATGGAGGTCAGGGGCTCGCCCGTCTCCATGTTCTCCAGGGCGTGGCCGGCGGCGATGAGCTCGGGGAGCCGCTCCAGGATGTCGTCGCCCTCCACGCGGCCGATGCGCACCCGGCCGGCCACCCCCGCCTCCCGTCCGGCCTCCACCAGCGCCTCGGCGCACCCCCGGGGATTCACGCCCCCGGCGTTGGTCACCACCCGGATGCCCCGCTCCGCCACTGCCGGGAAGATGCGGGACATGAGGGGCACGAAGTCCCGTGCGTATCCCGCCCCGGGATCCCGGGCCCGCTGCTTCTGCATGATGGACATGGTCACTTCGGCCAGGTAGTCCAGCATGAGGACGTCGATGGGTCCGCCCTCCACCTGGCGCACCGGGGCGTCGAGGTCGTCGCCCCAGAAGCCCTGGCCACTGGCGATCCGCAGCAGGTCACGCATCGTCCGACGCTCCTTCGTCGAAGGCACCGAGATGGAAGGCCCCGAGGTGGGGTCCCGGGTTGTGCAGCGCCGCCCGCAGCAGGAGCGACAGCGCCGGGCGGAGTTCGTCGGGGGTCACCACCTCGTCGACGAACCCCCGGGCCGCGGCGAAGCGGGCGTCGAGCTGCCGCTCGTACTCGGCCCGGACCTCGTCCATCCGGGTGGTGAGGTCCTCGTCGGGGACCTTGCCCTCGGCCTTGAGCTTGTCGATCTGCCCGCTGAAGAGGGCCATGACGGCGCTCTCGCCCTCCATGACGCCCATGCGCCCCGTGGGCAGGCTCAGGATGAAGTCGGGATCGAATCCCTGCCCGGCCATGGCGTAGTAGCCCGCACCCGACGCGTGATTCACCGTGAGCACCAGCTTGGGCACCGCCGCCGTGGCCATGGCCTCCACGAATTCGGCCCCGGCCCGGATGATGCCCGAATGTTCGGCCTCCGGGCCCACCATGAACCCGCTCACGTCCTGCACGAAGAGGAGCGGCGTGCGGTGGCGGTTCATGGTCTCGATGAAGTAAGCCACCTTGCGGGCGCTCTCCGTGTACACGATGCCCCCGAAGCGCGGCGGTCCGGGGCGCCGGTCCTTCACCATGGCGCGACGATTGGCGATGACGCCCACCGGTACACCGTCCACGAACCCCGTGCCGCAGATCATCTCCGCCGCATGGTCGGGCTGGAACTCGTCGAGGCCCTCGCCGTCCAGGATCACGTCCAGGACCGCGTGCATGTCGTAGGGCTGCCGGTGGTCCTCGGGGAGGAGCGCGGCCAGGTCCGACGCCGGACGTCCGGGTTGGGTGCCGGCTCCCGCCGGGGGCGGGACCCGGTCCCGGGGCAGCTCGGAGACCAGGCGCCGGAGCTTTTCCAGGCAGGCGTCGTCGTCGGGCACCCGGAAGTGGGCCACCCCGCTCACCTCGGTGTGGACCCGGGCGCCCCCCAGCTCCTCGGCCTCCACGCTCTGCCCCGTGGCCCCCTTCACCAGGTTGGGCCCGCCCAGCCCCATGAACGACGTGCCCTCGACCATGAGGATCACGTCGCTGAGGGCCGGGAGATAGGCTCCGCCCGCGATGCACGGCCCCATGACGGCCGAGAGCTGGGGCACCCGGAGGTAGTGCCGCATGATGGAGTTGTAGTAGAAGATCCGCGCCGCGCCGTACTGCCCCGGGAAGACGCCCCCCTGGTAGGGCAGGTTCACCCCCGCCGAGTCCACCAGGTACACGATGGGGATCCGGCAGCGCATGGCGATCTCCTGCGCCCGGAGGATCTTGGTGATGGTCTCGGGCCACCACGAGCCGGCCTTCACGGTGGCGTCGTTGGCCACCACCACCACCTCCCGCCCCTCGATGCGCCCCACGCCCGTGACCACTCCCGCCGCCGGCGCCTGCCCGTCGTAGCGGTCGTGGGCCACCAGGAGTCCCACTTCCACGAAGGGCTCGTCGGCATCCAGAAGCCGCTCCACCCGCTCCCGGGCGGTGAGCTTGCCCTGGGCGTGCTGCCGGGCGATGCGCCGTGGGCCGCCGCCCTCCTTCAGGGTGGTGCGGAGGGACTCCAGATCGGCGACCAGGGCGTCGAGGCGTCGGGGACCGTCGGGCATCAGACCCGCTCGCCTCGCTGGGCGAACCACTCCCGGATGTACGCCACCGCCTCGGTGGTGGGGGTGCCGGGTCCGAAGAGCTTGCCGACGCCCTGCTGCTCCAGGGCCGCCACGTCCTCCTCGGGGATGATGCCGCCCCCGGTGAGGAGCACGTCGTCGGCTCCGGCCTCGGCCAGGAGCGCCCGGACCCGGGGGAAGAGGGTCATGTGGGCACCGGAGAGGATCGACATGGCCACCACGTCGACGTCTTCCTGCACCGCGGCGCTCACGATCATCTCGGGGGTCTGGTGCAGGCCGGTGTAGATCACCTCGAAGCCGGCGTCGCGGAAGGCGCTGGCGATCACCTTGGCGCCCCGGTCGTGGCCGTCCAGGCCGGGCTTGGCCACCAGTACGCGGATCTTGCGGTCGTCGGTCATGGAGCTCCACTCGGTGTGCGTTCCGGGCGGCTCCGGCGAGGTGGAGCCGCGGCGTGGGAAGGCTGGTGTACAGCCCTCGAAAGATAGGCTCGACGCCCGTTCCGGCGTACCCCGCGGGCCCGGCCCCTACGCGCCGTCGAGCCAGGCCGGGAGGGCCGCCACGTCGGCGATGCGGTCGACCCCCAGGGCCAGGCCGTCGTAGGCATCGAAGGGGTCCAGCAGTACGGGATGGAGTCCCGCTCCCCGGGACCCCAGCACGTCCACGGCGTAGAGATCGCCGACGTAGACGCACTCCTCGGGGGCCAGTCCCAAGCGCTCCACGGCGATCTGGAAGATCCGGGGGTCGGGCTTCTCCACCCCCACCCGATGGGAGTCCACCACGAACTCGAAGAGGGGGTCGAGCCCCACCGTGGTCATGACGTCGGGCATGCGTCCGTCGGCGTTGGAGACCACCCCCAGGCGGTACCCGGCGTCCCGGAGTCGGGCCAGGGCGCCGGGCGTGGCGGGGTCGATCCGGGTCCACATGTGGTCGGCTTCGTGGGCCGCCAGCATGGCCCGTCCGGCCTCGGCCGCCCCCTGGGCGCGGATGCCCAGGCCGGTGAGGAGGGCCCGGAAATAGCCGCGCCACGCGTCGGCCTCGGGAACGGGCGACGGTCCGGCCAGGGAGCGCACGAGGCGGAGCCGGGCGGCGCGCTCGGCGCCGTGGAACGCGTCGAGATCGGTGGTGGCCCCGTAGGGCGCCAACACCTCCAGGGCCCGCCGGGGCTCCACGAAGACCAGGGTGTTGCCGGCGTCGAAGAGCACGGCCCGGGCGTCGGAGGGCCTCACGCCGAGGCCGTGTCGCCGAGGGACGCGGGACGATCGTCGGGGTCCGGGGCCGCCGGCCACAGCAGCTCCACCGTGGTGCCCGATCCCGGCGACGACTTCACGTCGATGGTGCCCCCCGCCTGCTCCACGATGCCGTGGACCATGGCCAGACCCAGTCCCGACCCCTCGCCGTAGGGCCGGGTGGTGAAGAAGGGGTCGAACATGCGGTCGGCCACGTCGGGGGCCATGCCCACGCCGTCGTCGGTCACCGTGATCCGCACCCAGCGGGAATCGGAGACGTCGTCGGGCCCGGCCACGTCGTCGGTGCGGACGGCGATGCGCCCTCCCCGGGGAAGCGCCTTGGCTGCATTGCCCACGAGTTCCCGCACCACCTGCAGGAGTTGTCGGGCGTCGGCCAGGATCCACCGCTCCGCCCGAAGATCGAGCTCCAGGGTGTGACTGTCGTCCAGGAGTCCCTCCAGCTCCGGCCGCCCCCGATCCAGATCGTCCGAGACCCGACGGGGCTCGGGCACCGCCACGTCCTTCCGGGCGAAGGCCAGGAGTTGGCCGATGAGGGTGGCGCCCCGGGTCTGGGCCAGGAGGATCTCGTCCAGCAGTTCCTCCCGATCGTCTCCCGGCCCGAGCTTGAGAAGTTCGGCCGATCCGCGGATCACGGTGAGGAGGTTGTTGAAGTCGTGGGCCATGCCCCCGGCCATGACCCCCAGGGCCTCGAGGCGCTGAGTGGTGCGGCGTTCCTCGGCAAGTTCCCGCTCCCGGGCATCGGCCCTGACCCGTTCGGTGACGTCGCGGAGCATCACCTGGGTGCGGACCTCGCCGAGGTCGTCGGGAAGCCGACGGGAGGTGGCCTCGAGCAGCCGCAGGCGCCCCTCGGCGTCCACGGCACGGACCAGGACGGGCACGGTGGTGCCCCGACCCCAGTCCACCGGCGCCCCGCCGTCGTCGGAGGCGTGGCGCAGTCGGTCGAACTCCTCTCCCCGGAGGTCGTGGAGGGCGCGGCGGAAGTACCGCTCCGCCGTGGGGTTGGCCTGGAGGATCCGATTCCCGCCGTCCAGGACCAGGATCCCGTCGGGGGCGTGAAGCACCAGATCTTCGGCCCTGCTGCGCGCCTGATCGGCCCGGCCCATGCTCGCCACCAGCGCCCGGACGCCGTTGAGGGTGAGGAGCGCCACGCCGAGTTCCGAAACGAACAGGTAGATCACCCGCTCGATCTCCCGGGGGGTGAACCCCGCAGGCCCCGCCGAGATGCCGGCCGCCACCGTGATTCCCACCGAAAGGATCAGGGTGATCCCCAGAGCCCGCTCTCCGAAGAGGAAGCCTGCCCCCAGGACGAAGGCCGGCCCCAGCAGGAGCGTGGGGCCTTCGATACCGTAGCCGAAGAAGAAGAGGTGGGTTTCCAGGAACGCCCCGGCCACGAACACCAGGGCCCATCCCCGGGTGGCCGCCCTACGCCCCAGCATCAACCCCGTGACACTCAGCGCCAGGAGCGGGACCTCGGGGATCCGGTACCGCCAGAGCTCCGGCTCCACGAGCCACCCCACGATGATCCCCGTGAGGTAGCCGATCACCCCGATGCCGAAGGTGATGCGCACCCACCGGCCGTAAACCTCGGGATCGAGAGACGACAGCCCCTCGAAGCTCCCCTCCCGGAGCCCGGCTGGCCTCACCGGCGGGTCGACGGTCATGGGCGCGGCCCCCCGAACCTCAGAAGAAGACGGGCTCGCGGTAGGCCCCGAAGACCTCCTCCATGGCGTGGCGGATCTCGTAGAGGGTGCAGTAGGCCCGGGCGCAGTCCAGGATCCGGGGCACCAGGTTGTCCCCGTCCCGGCAGGCCGCGGTGAGGGCCGCCAGGGTCCGCTCCACGGCCTCGGCGTCCCGGGAACTGCGGAGTTCGGCCATGCGGGCCCGCTGCCGCTCCTCCACCTCGGGACCGATGCGCAGCACGTCGATCTCCACCTGCTCCGAGCCGTCGGTGAAGTCGTTGACCCCGACGATGGTACGGTCCCCGTTCTCCACCTCGATCTGCTGGCGCATGGCCGAGTGGGCGATCTGCTGCTGGAACCACCCGGCCTCGATCCCCGGCACCACCCCGCCCTGCTCCTCGATCTCGGCGAAGAGGGCCTCGGCCTCGGCTTCGAGTTCGTCGGTGAGGGTCTCCACGTAGTACGATCCCGCCAGGGGATCGATGGTGTGGGGGACTCCGGTCTCGTGCGCCAGGACCTGCTGGGTGCGCAGGGCGATGCGGACGGCCTTCTCCGTGGGGAGGGCCAGGGTCTCGTCCATGCTGTTGGTGTGGAGGGACTGGGTCCCGCCGAGGACCGCCGCCATGGCCTGGTAGGCCACCCGGACGATGTTGTTCTCCGGCTGCTGGGCGGTGAGGGTCACCCCCGCCGTCTGGCAGTGGGTCCGGAGCCGCCACGATTCCGGGTTCTTCGCGCCGTAGACGTCCCGGAGGCGCTTCGCCCAGATGCGCCGGGCGGCCCGGAGCTTGGCGATCTCCTCGAAGAAGTCGTTGTGGACGTCGAAGAAGAAGCTCAGGCGGGGCGCGAAGGCGTCCACGTCCAGCCCCCGGGCCATGCCCCGCTCCACGTACTCGAAGCCGTTGCCGAGGGTGAAGGCGAGTTCCTGCCCCGCCGTGGCTCCCGCCTCCCGGATGTGGTAGCCCGAGATGGAGATGGGGTTGTAGCGGGGCGCGTGTTCGCTGCACCACTCGAACATGTCGACGATGCAGCGCAGCGCCGGCTCGGGCGGGAACAGCCAGGCGTGCTGGGCCTGGTACTCCTTGAGGATGTCGTTCTGGACCGTCCCCCGGAGCTTCGAGGCGTCGACCCCCTGCTTCTCGGCGGCCGCCACGTAGAAGCAGAAGAGGATGATGGCCGGCCCGTTGATGGTCATGGACACGGACACCTGATCGAGGGGGATCCCGTCGAAGAGGGTCTCCATGTCGGCCAGCGAGGAGATGGCCACACCGCACACGCCCACCTCCCCGAGGGACCGGGGGTGGTCGCCGTCGTAGCCCATGAGGGTGGGAAAGTCGAACGCGACGCTGAGTCCGGTCTGGCCGTTCTTCAGCAGGTAGTGGTACCGCTCGTTGGTCTCCTCGGCGGTGGCGAAGCCGGCGAACTGCCGCATGGTCCACAGCCGGGTCCGGTACATGGTGGCGTACGGACCCCGCGTGAAGGGGAACTCCCCGGGCAGCCCCAGGCGCTCCCCGTACCCGTCCGGACCCAGATCCAGGGGCGAATAGAGGGGCGCGATCTCCCGACCCGAGACGCTCGTGAAGTCGGTCTCCCGGACCGGCGTGCCGGCCACGGACTCCTGCCACTGGGCGAGCCGGCCCCGAAGCGCCCTCAACTCCGCCTCCTTCCGGGCGACGGCGGCCTTCAGCTCGGCTCCGTCGACGATCTCCTGCTCCAGCGTAGACATGGCGCGGCTCTTCCGTGGGGAGGGACAAGACGTTCGGGGTACAGCACATGCAAGATGGGCTCGGGCGCCGGTCTCGGCAACGCGAGCGGGGGGGTGGGAGCACCCCTCCCGGAGCCGGTCCGTCGCTCCGACCTGGCGCTAACCCCCGAAGTCCACCGAGATCCCCGTCCGGACGGCCCGCCCGGGCGCGGGGAGGCCGCTCACGTCGAGCCAGGAGGCGTCGCCCAGGTTGGTGACGTCGGTCCAGAGACGGGTCGACCCGAAGCGGACGTCGAGCCGCAGAGCCACCGTGGTGCGGTCGACTTCTCCTTCGCGCTGACGATTGGCCACCCGGAGTCCCAGCGTCGCACCCTCGTCGAAGGGGATCCGGGCGCCCACCTGGACCGTACGGGTGAGGGGCCGCAAGGCGTACTTCGAGACGAAGGCGCCCGTCTCGTCGGACGCGACGTCCAGGAGTTCCAGCGCCCCATCCAGGGCCACGGGCCCCACGGCCACGCCGTGGACGTCGAGTTCCACGCCCCGGAAGGTGGCCGACTCCACGTTGCGGGTCTGCCAGACCGCGTCGTCGGGACCGTCGGCGGGGCGGGCGTAGTCGATGAGGTCCCGGGCCTCCCGCACGAAAGTCGTGAGCCCGACCCGGGCGGGTCCCGGGGGACTCCAGTCCACCCCCGCCTCTCCGCTCCACGCCGTCTCCACGGCCAGGTTCGGGTCGCCCCGGTTGGCCGGGTCCTCGTAGTACCGGTCCGTCCAGGTCGGGGCCCGGAACGACCGGGCCACGGCGGCCCGGAAGCGCACCGTGGACGAGGGGGACCACGCGCCGGAGAGGGACGGGGCCCAGGCCGGAGCGAAGTCCTCCCGGGCGTCGAGGCGGAGTCCCGCCCGCACACCCGCCACGGCTCCGGCCCATCCCACTTCGGCGAAGGCCGCGCCCCGATCGGCGGAGCGATCGCCCAGGTTCGTGCTCTCCAGGTCGTCCCGGCCTCCCGTGGCCCCCACCGACCAGGCCCACGGCCCGGGCGAGCCGCTCCGGAGCGTCACGTCGACCCCGGTCTGGCGGGAGGTGTGGACGTTCCGGTAGAACGCAGGATCGCCCCGGCGCAGCACGAAGTCGTCGTCGTGCTCCCGGCCGTGGACGGTGACGTCGACCACGGCCCCCCCCACGCTGCGGCGCCACGCCGCCGACAGGGTCCGGGTGCGGGTCTCCTCGTACGACGGAAAGGGCGCGTAGAACCCGGCGGCCCCGAAGTCCCGGGCGGCCACCCCCAGGCGAACCGTGGCCCGCCCGCCCCCCACCGGTCCGCCCGCGCCCAGGTGCAGCCAGCGCTGGTCGTGGTCGGTGCCGCTGCGATGGCCGTCGGAGCGATCCAGGCGCAGGGCGGCCGAGGCCGTCCAGTCGCCCACGCCCCCCTCCCCCGACACCGCCGCGGCGGAGCGGGCGAAGGTGCCGCCCTCCAGGCTGACCCGCCCCCGGGGCGCGGACCCGGGCCGACGGGTCACCACCCGGATCACGCCGCCCACGGCGTCGGCCCCGTACACCGCCGAGGCGGCTCCCCGCAGCACCTCGATGCGCTCCACCGACTCCAGGGGCACGGCCAGGTCGAGGTCGAAGTGCCCGGTCTGGGCGTCGCTCATGGGCACCCCGTCCACCAGCACCAGCACCTGTTCGGTGGTGCCGCCTCGCACGGCCACGTCGGCCTGGGCGGCCGAGCGGGGCTGGAGGTCGACCCCGGTGGCCCACGTCAGGGCCTCGGTCACGGTGGTGGCCGGCAAGGCGTCGAGGGCCCCCCGGTCCAGCACGGTCACCGCCCGGGTGGCGGCGGCCCCGGCCAGCCGCGACTCCACCGAGACGGCCAGTCCCTCGATCTCCATCACCGAGTCGGGGAGCGCGCCCTCACCGGGGGTCGGAACCCCGCCGGCGGGCGGCGCCTGTGCCGCCGCCCCATCCACCCCGCCGCCGAGACCCGTCGCCAGCACCGCCACGGCCCACCATCCACCCCTCACGCACCCTCCCCGGTGGCCGCCCCCAGGAGCCCGTCCACGATCTCGCCCGCCACCGAATAGGGGGTGTCCCGGCCGTCCAGCACCCTCCCCGGGCCCGCGTCCAGCGTCGCCCGCGCCTGGGGATCGGCCCAGGCGCGCCGGCGGAGTTCCCGCTCCACCACGTCCCGGATCCGGACCTCGGTGCGGGCCCGCCGCCGCGCCTCCAGTTCCCCGCTCTCCACCAGGTGGGTGCGGTGGGCGGCCAGGGCGTCCCGGAGTTCATCGAGCCCCTCACCGGCGTGGGCCACCGTCTTGAGCACGGGAATCTGCCACCCCTCGGGGGGCTCCCAGCGCCGGGGTTCCTTTCCGGGCCCGTCCTTCGCCGCCACCGACGACAGATCGACCCCGTGGTGCCCCGCGTCGCTCGGTAGGCCGCCGCCGCCGCGGCCCCTCAGGTGGATGGCCGCCCGCACCTCCTTCAGGAGCCGGTCGGCCCCGGGGCGATCGGCCTTGTTGATGACGAAGATGTCGGCGATCTCCATCAGCCCCGCCTTCATGGCCTGGATGCCGTCCCCCGACTCGGGCACCAGCACCACCACCACCGTGTCGGCCGCCCCGGTGATCTCGAGCTCGGTCTGGCCCACCCCCACCGTCTCCACCAGCAGCCGGGGGAATCCGAAGCCGTCCATGAGGTCCAGGACCTCCCGGGTGGTGGCCGCCAGCCCACCCAGGGATCCCCGGGTCGCCATGCTGCGGATGAACATGCCCGGGTCGGTGGCCAGATCGTTCATGCGGATCCGGTCGCCCAGGAGCGCCCCGCCGCTGAAGGGCGAGGTGGGGTCCACGGCCACCACCCCCACCTCGTCGCCCCGGGCCCGCCATCCCGCCGACAGCGCCGCCACCAGCGACGACTTCCCCGCCCCGGGCGGGCCCGTGAGGCCCACTCGCTCGGCCCGGAGTCCCTGGACGAGGACGTGATGGAGGAACGCCTGGAACCCGGGACGTTCGTTTTCCACCAGGCTGATGGCCCGGGCCAGGGCGACGCGCTGCCCGGTGCGGAAACGGTCCAGGAGATCCTGGAGGGAGGGGGTGAGATCGTGCATGGGGGGACGCAGACCTATCGATGACGCTCCCCGGGCCGGAGGCTCCGCGCGTGGCGCAGGGGGTTTTCCAGCAGGTGGGTGGGGAGGAAGAACACGAGGACGAAGAGGAACAACGAAGCCAGGAGTCCCCCGGCCAGCAGCCACCAGCTCCGGATGGAGATGAAGAGGATCGAGGTGATGACCGCGGTGGCGGTGGCGAAGATCGACAGGAGGATGCGCCGGGCCTGGAGGTGGAGGAACCGCTCCTGCTGCTGGATGTCCCGGGGATGGACCCGCACCCGCAGTTCCTCCCGCTCGGCCCGCCCCACCAGATCCCGGAGGGACCGGAGGGTGGTCTGGGCCTCGTCCAGGACGTTCTTGGCCAACGCCGTGGGTTCGCGGCCCGTGGTGCGGAGGATCTCCGAGCGGAAGTCCCCCACGACCCCACGAATGAAGTGGAGCCCGTTGAAGTTGGGGTCGTAGCGAAAGCCGATGCCCTCCAGGAGCACGGCGGCGCGGAAGAAGTAGACCAGCTCCTGGGGAAGGATCAGGGGCCAGGTGTAGAACGTGTCGAAGAGCTCCTGGACGAGTTCCTGGACCCGCTCCCGACCCGTGCCCTGGGCCCGGTCCACGATGCGCATGATCTCGATGGCGGCTTCCCGGATCTCGCCCCGGGAGACCTCGGGCGAGATCATGCCCAGTTGGTACATGCCGTTGATGATGCCGTCCAGGTCTTCCCGCCCCACGGCCAGGGCCACGTTGAGGATCGTCTCCCGGGTCCAGCGGGGCACCTCCACCACCATGCCCCAGTCCAGGAGGATCACGGTGCCGTCGTTCTCCACCAGGATGTTGCCCGGGTGGGGATCGGCGTGGAGGAACCCGTCGACCATCATCATGCGCAGGTACACGCCGGTGACGGTTTCCATGGTGTCGCGGAACGACAGGCGGCCCGACTCGAAGAGCTCGTGGAGCCGGTCGATCTTGGTGCCGCGGCAGTACTCCATGACCAACACGCGGCGTCGGGTGAGTTCGTCGTGCACCCGGGGTGTGCGGATCTTCCGGAGGGACTTGTACGTGTCCTGCACGTGATGGATGTGGTCGGCCTCCTGCCGGAAATCCATCTCCTGGCGGACCTTGTGGCTGAACTCCCGCACCACCCCGGTGAGGGCCCGGACGTGGTGGTTCGGGAACATGAGGTTCAGCCAGAAGAGGATCCGGAACGAGATGTCCAGATCCAGCGCCACCGTCTCCTCCACGCCGGGGCGTAGCACCTTCACCACCACGTCGGAGCCCCGGAAGCGGGCCCGGTGCACCTGACCCAGGGAGGCGGCGGCCAGGGGTTCGCGCTGGAAGTCCTGGAACACCTCCTCCGCGGGGCGACCCAGCTCCGATTCCACCACGCGCAGGATCTCGTCGGCGCCGTGGGGCGGGACCTGGTCCTGGAGGGTGCCGATCTCGGTGAGGTAGGGCTCGGGAAAGATGTCGGCCCGGGACGAGAAGATCTGGGCCAACTTGATGAACGTCGGACCCAGTCCTGCGATGCGCTTCGTGAGGCGCTCGGCGCGACGCTGGTGATGCTCCGGCGTACGCCGCACCCCCCGCCCCAGGAGGATGAAGCGACGCCGATCCCGGAGGAACGCCACCACGAAGGGGGTGAGGGCCCAGAAGACCCGGAACGTCCGGCTCAGGCGGCGCATCTCGCCTCCCGACTCACAGCAGGAGAATCGACGCCAGACCGAGGAGCAGCATGAAGCCGCACAGGTCGGTCAGGGTCGTGACGAACACCGACGAGGCCACGGCGGGATCGACGCCGAAGCGGTCCAGGACCGTGGGAATGAAGGCCCCGGCGAACCCCGCCACCACGATGTTGCCCCAGAGGGCGAAGAGCACCACGAACGGAAGCTGGGGATCCAGGGAGAACCACTCCACGGCAGCCCAGGCGGCCCCGGCGGCCAGGAGTCCCAGCGCCACGCCGTTGACCAGCCCCACCAGCAGCTCCTTCCCCACCGCGTCGCTCTTCCGCTCCAGGGGCCCGTCGGAGAGGGCGATGCGACGCACCGTCACGGCCAGGGCCTGGGTGCCCGAGTTGCCGCCCATGCCGGCGATGATGGGCATGATGGCCGCCAGGTACCACACCTCCTCGATGGTGCGGCCGAAGGCGAACACCACCGACGCCGCCACCGACGCCGTGAAGAGATTGACGAAGAGCCACGGCAGGCGGGACCGCACCGATTCCTGCCAGTCGCCCCGCACCTCCTCCTCGTCGGAGACACCGGCGAGGCGGAGGATGTCTTCGGTCTGTTCGGCCTCGATGACGTCGATGACGTCGTCGAAGGTGATGCGGCCCAGAAGCTCGCCCCGGTGCCCCACCACGGGCACCGACACCAGGTTGTAGCGGGAGAGGAGGCGCCCCACCTCCTCCTGATCCACGTCGGCGGTGAGGGTCACGGGCACCTCCTGGACCAGGTCGGCCACCGGGGTCCCGGTGTCGGCCAGGATCAGCTCCCCCAGGGGCACGGTGCCCTGGAGGACCCGGCGCTCGTCCACGACGAAGATGGCGTAGAAGTCCTCCACCTCCCGCCCCTGGCGCCGGATCTCGTCGATGGCCTGGCTCGCCGTCATCTCGGCCCGCACCGCCACCAGCTCGGTGGTCATGAGGCCGCCGGCGGTCTCCTCGTCGTACTCGAGGAGGCCCCGGAGTTCGGCGGCGTCTTCCAGGGGGAGGGCCGCCAGGATCCGGGCGGCGTCTTCGGGCTCCAACTCGCCGATGAGGTCGGCGGCGTCGTCGTCGGCCAGCTCGTGGAGGAGCTCGGCGCCCTTGGAGGGCTCCAGCGCCCCCAGAAGATCGGCCCGGTCGTCGCCGTCCTCCATCTCGGCCAGGGACTCCGACGCCAGCTCGGCGGGGAGGGCCCGGACCAGGGCGGCCTGCCGGTCGGTGTCGTCCAGGGCCTCCAGGAGGTCGGCCACGTCCGACGGATGGAGGTCGAGTTCGGTGAGGAGCGCGGCGAGCTCGGCCACGTGCCCGCCGTCCAGGAGCGGCTGCACCCGCTCCTGCACCGACTGCATGTCGGACGTGCCGTTGCTCATGGAGGACCCACCGAAAGGGGACGCGCAGGGAGGGGCCCCGGAAGATCCCGAAGGGGCCCATCGGGGGCAAGGCGGGTCGGGGCGCGGGCGTGCGGCCTACGCCCCCGGGCGCGCCACCTCCTCCACGAGCCGCTCCTGCAGCACGTACATGGGCGAGGCGGCCCGCTCGTCGGCGGCCTCCGGATGGTCCATGCCGCTCACGTGGAGCGTGCCGTGGATCGCGAGGCGCACCACCTCCTCGGCGGGGTCGATCCCTTCGTCGGCGGCCTGGCGCAGGGCCTGGTCCAGCCCCACGTACACGTCGCCCACCACCACGGGATCCTCGGGGGACCACAGGCCGAAGGCGATGACGTCGGTGGGGCGGTCGTGGCCCAGGTGGTCCCGGTTCAGGGACCGGATGGCGTCGTCGTCCACCAGGGCGACGGAGATTTCGGCTCGCTCGATGTCGCGAGCGGCCAGGGCGGCCCGGACGGCCTGGGCGACGCGGTCCGCCCCCGGCGCGCGACCCGGAGCGTCCACGTGGACCTCGATCACCCGGCTTCGGTCTCGGAGTCCGTCGCGGTGGCGGCGGCTTCCTGGGCGGCGTCGGCCTCCCCCTTGCCCCCGTCGGACTGGGTCAGGTGGCGGGTCTGGGGGTAGTCGATGCGGTGATGGTAGACCCCGCTGAGCGCCTTGGCGAACTGCTCCTTGATGCGGGAGAGTTCCTGGAGCGTCAGGGGCGCGTCGTCGAGCTGCCCCTGGGCGATCTTGCCCTCGACGATGGAGTCGATGAGACCCCGGATGCGTTCGGGTGTGGGATCCTGGAGGGCCCGGGTGGCCGACTCCACCGAGTCGGCCAGCATGGCGATGGCCGTCTCCCTGCTCCGGGGGCGGGGTCCCGGGTAGGTGAAGTCCACCGGATCCACGTTCTCCTCGCCGTACTCCTCCTTGGCCTTCTCGTAGAAGAAGCCGATGCGCTGGGTGCCGTGGTGCTCGCTGATGAAGGCGCTCACCACGTCGGGCACGTTGGCCTCCTGGGCCATCTTGAGCCCTTCCACCACGTGCTCCTTCACGATCTTGGCCGAGGTCTCGGGCTTCAGGCGATCGTGGGGGTTCCGGCCGTCGGGCTGGTTCTCCACGAAGTAGTGGGGCTTGAGCATTTTCCCCACGTCGTGGTAGTAGAGCCCGACTCGACAGAGCAGCCCGTTGGCGCCGATGGCGTTGGCCGCCGCCTCGGCCAGGTTGGCCACGTTGATGGTGTGGGCGTAGGTGCCCGGGGCCTCCATGGACAGCCGCTTGAGGAGCGAGCGGTTGGGGTCGGCCCACTCCAGCAGGGTCTGGTCGGTGGTGACGCCCGCGAACCACTCGAACACCGGGAGGAAGCCCATGGCCAGGATCGCCGAGAAGATGGCGTTGACCACCACCCACCCCAGACTGGTGGCCACGTCGGCGGCGGGCCGGGCCAGCAGCAGCGCGTCGCCCACCAGCACCGCGGCGTAGGCCCCGGAGATGAGGGCGATGAAGATCCAGGTCTGGGCCCGGCGACGGACCGCCCGCACCGAGAGGGCGGCCGCCGAGCCGCCCACCAGGGTGGTCAGGAGCACGTAGTTCGACCCCATGCCGGGCTGGATGGCCGACAGGGCCCCCAGGGTGAGCACCAGCACCAGGGCCATGCGCCCGTCCCACAACACCGACACCGCCAGGGCCACGAAGGCCACGGGGAGGAGCTCCACCGGCCAGTCGTTGTGGGCCACGATCCCCGCCACGGCGATGTAGACGGCCACCAGGATCGACAGGAGGACGATCCAGCGTACGTGGGTGTAGATCTCCCGGCGGAAGAAGTAGACCAGCAGCCCGAAGACCAGGAGCAGGGTCAGATTGAGGAGCCCCGCGCCCAGGTAGGGCGCCCACCCCACCCCCGTCTCCTCCAGGAGTCCCGCCTCCCGCAGGGCGTTCTGATAGGCCTGGAGGGTCTCGGCCGTCTGGGCCGTGATGCGCTCGTTGGCCCGGACGATGGCCTCGCCCGCCACCACCTCGGGCCCCGCCGTCCGGGCGGCCCCCACCATCTGGGCCCGGTCCACCGCGGTCTCCACGGGGTTGAAGACCAGGGTGTATTCCATGTGGTTGACCAGGGCCAAACGCAGGATCTCGGCCACCTCCGGCGACGTCCCGGGGGGGAGCAACCCCTCGGCCAGGGCGTAGAACGAGCGACCCGAGAGGATGTCGCCCAGGGGGACGGTCTCCTCCACGCCGCCGTCTTCGGGACGCACCACGATGCGGTCGGTGCTCACTTCGTCGAGGTCGCCGTTGTCGGCCACGCCCCGGGTGAGGATCTGCCGCACCGCGTCTTCAGCCGTGCGGGCCAGGAGGGTACGCACGTCGTCCTGGAGAATGAGCTCCCGCTGCGAAGCCGTGGCCTCGGTGATCTCACCCAGCACCCGCCCCACCTGGGCCTCGGCGTCGGGCTGCTGGGCCGCCGTGCTCAACCGGGCGAAGAAGCGGTCCAACCGACCCGCCATGGTGTCGGCGGCGGCGGAGCGGCGGTTGAAGGTCGGCGGGACCGACGCCCGGGCCTCCTCCTGCGCCTGATCCTGCTCGGCGGGCGACAGGGGCACCTGGAAGTCGATCTGGGCGATGACCGGCTCCGACAGCACCGACCCCACCGGGTAGGTGGTCATCCGGACCCGGGCTTCCGGGGGGAACAGCAGGGTGACCAGGAGCGTGAGGCCCAGGATCAGGAGGACCCGCACGCCGTGGTGGGTCACCCCCTCGGGCCAGGCGTGCTCCGGCGGGGTGGACAACCCGGCGAAGCGACCCCGGCGACGGCGGTCCGGGCCCCGACTCACCGACGCTCCGGGTTCGGGACGTCGGCGGCGTCGTCGTGGTCCTGCTCGACACCGGCTTCGGCGTAGGCCCGGATGATGTCCTTCACCAGCCGGTGGCGAATGACGTCCATGGCGTCCAGATACACGATGGCGATGCCCTCGATTCCGCTGAGGATCCGCTCCACCTGGAGCAGGCCCGAGTCCACGCTCCGGGGCAGGTCGATCTGGGTCTTGTCGCCCGTGATGACCACCCGGGAATTCAGCCCCAGGCGGGTGAGGAACATCTTCATCTGGGCGGTGGTGGCGTTCTGCGCCTCGTCCAGGATCACGAAGGCGTCGGAGAGGGTCCGCCCCCGCATGTACGCCAGAGGCGCGATCTCGATGGTGCGATCCTCCAGCGCCCGGCGCACCCGGTCGGCGGGCATCATGTCTTCCAGGGCGTCGTAGAGGGGCCGCAGGTACGGATCCACCTTCTCCTGGAGATCACCGGGGAGGAATCCCAGGTTCTCGCCCGCCTCCACCGCGGGCCGGGCCAGGATGATCCGCTTGACCCGCTTCTTGTAGAGGGCGTCCACGGCCATGGCCACGGCCAGGTAGGTCTTGCCCGTGCCGGCGGGCCCGATGCCGATGACGATGTCGTGGGCCCCGATGGCCTCGAGGTAGCGCCGCTGCCCGTCCGACTTGGGCGAAATCACCTTCTTCGACCCGGGCAGCGCGATGCGCATCTCCTGGTCGGGCGAGATCATGCCCCCGGCCCCCAGCACGTCGAAGCTCTCGGCGAAGCGGGCGATGTCGTGGGTGTCGAAGGGTGCCCGCAGGCGGGCCAACTCGATGAGGTGCTGCACCACCCCCACGGCCCGCTCCACGTGCTCCAGGGGCCCCGAGAGGATCACCTGGTCGCCCCGGAGCACGACCCGGATCTGGAAGATGCGGTGAATCTCCTGAAGGTGCCGGTCGTTGACGCCGGCGAACATCAGGTGGTCGACGCCCTCGGCGTCGAGGCGATGCTCCACCATGGTGGGGTCGCCGTTGGTCATTCCGACTCCGGCACGGGAACGGGGGGCGCCCGAAGCGCCAGGCCCAGATCGGCCAGATCCCCGGGGGAGAGAGGCACGGGCGCGCCCTCGAAGAGCGCCCGGGCCGCGGTGGTCTTGGGAAACGCGATGACGTCGCGCAGGCTGGAAGCGCCGGCGAACCGCTGGACGATGCGGTCCATGCCGAAGGCCACCCCGCCGTGGGGCGGCGCCCCGGCGGCCAGCGCCGTGAGGAGGAAGCCGAACTTCTCCTCGATCTCGTGGTCGCCGAGCCCCAGGAGGTGGAAGATGCGACGCTGGAGGTCGGCGTCGTGGATCCGGATGGATCCCGACCCCAGCTCCGTGCCGTCGTACACCAGGTCGTACGCCTCGCCCCGAGCGCCCTCGGGATCGCTCTCCAGGGTGTCGAGGTGCCCGGCGCTGGGCTGGACGAAGGGGTGGTGGTTGGGCGCCAGCGACCCGTCGTCGTCGATCTCGAAGACCGGGAAGTCGGTGACCCACAGCCAGGCGTGCTCCCGGACCCGGGGAAGATCCAGGGCGGCGATGGCCGCCGCCCGCACCGCATCCAGGGCCGGCGACGTCACGCGGTCGGGCCCGGCGGCCAGGAGGAAGAGGTCGTCGACCTCGGCGCCCATGGCCGACCAGTGGTCGTCCGAGAGGAACCGGGAGAGGGGCCCCGAGCCCCCGTCGTCGGTGCGTTTGGCCCAGAGCAGGCCCGGCGCCCCCGCCGACTTCGCCTGCTCCTCGATGGCCTCGATCTGCTTCCTGGACAGGCTCGACCCCCCGGGAAGCCGGAAGCCCCGCACCCGACCGCCGGCGTCGATGGCCGACTGGGTGACCCGGAAGTCGAGGCCGTCCAGCGTCGCGGTGAAGTCGGTGATCTCCAGCTCCCACCGCAGGTCGGGGCGGTCCGACCCGTAGCGGTCCATGGCCTGGTCCCACGTCATGCGGGGAAACGGCAGGGGGGCCTCCACGCCGCCGACGGAGGCCAGCCGCGCCATGAGGCCCTCCATCCAGGTCAGGATGTCGTCGACGCCCACGAACGACGCTTCCACGTCGATCTGGGTGAACTCCAACTGCCGGTCGGCCCGAAGGGCCTCGTCCCGGAAGCAGCGGGCGATCTGGAAGTAGCGATCGAAGCCCGCCACCATGAGGATCTGCTTGTAGATCTGGGGACTCTGAGGCAGGGCGAAGAACTCCCCCGGGTGCTCGCTGCTGGGCACCACGAAGTCCCGGGCGCCCTCGGGCGTGGGCTTGGTGAGGATGGGGGTCTCCACCTCCACGAAACCCACCGAGTCCATGTAGTTGCGCACCGCCAGGATCAGCCGGTGCCGGAGGGCGAGGTTCTCCTGCAGTTCGGGGCGCCGGAGGTCCAGGACCCGGTGCTTCAGGCGACGTTCCTCCGAGGGGAGCTCGTCTTCGGGACCCCGGTACACGGGAATCGCCGGCGTGGCGGCGGCGTTGAGCCGCTCCACCTTCACGGCCCGCAGTTCCACGGCCCCCGTGGCCATCTCGGGATTCGGATCGGGGCGCGCCACCACCTCGCCCTCCACGGCCACCACGTCCTCGTGCCCCAACGTGTCGGCCACGGCGAGGGAGGCCGGTTCGGTCCAGTCCGGGCCCACCGAGACCTGGAGCAGCCCCGAGCGGTCCCGGAGATCGAGGAAGAGCAGCCCCCCGAGATCCCGGCGGCGATGAAGCCAGCCGGCGAGGCGGAGCGAACGCCCCACGTCGGCCTCGGTGAGGACGCCGAGATAGGACGAACGGAGGGCCGTTGCTCCGGAACCGGAATCGGTCATGGACCTGAGGGGGAGTGGGGAGGCGGGGGCGCGACGGTGGGCCCCCGGGCCGGAACCGACGGCGGATCGAAGGGGGGCGTGGTGCCCCGGGGCACCCCACCCCGAGGGGATTTGCGCTAAGTTAGCCGGGCCTTCCGGCCCCTTCAAGCGACACGTCCCCGGTCCCCACCCCCATGTCCGACCCCACCCCTCCCCGGCCCATCGACCTGCTGGGCCTCGTCCCCGACGCCCTGGTCGTGGAACTCGAACGCCACTTCGGCGCCCGGGGCCAGAAGGCCTTCCGGGCGCGACAGGTGGCCCGGTGGGTGTACGAGACCGACGTCCGAGGCTTCGACGAGATGACCGATCTCCCCACCGCCGAACGGGAGGCGCTGGCCGCGACCTACGTTCTGGGGGAGCCCGACGCCGACACCGTGGAGGTCTCGGACGACGGCACGGCGAAACACCTCTGGCGCCTCCACGACGGCGAACTGGTGGAGTCGGTGCTGATCCCCACCGAGGACCGCCTGACCCTGTGCCTATCGTCCCAGGCCGGGTGTGCCATGGGGTGCACCTTCTGCGCCACCGGGTGGAGCGGCTTCCGCCGCCATCTCACCGCCGGCGAGATCGTGGCCCAGTACCGGGCGTCGCGCCGATGGGCCGCGGAGCACGACTATGGGCCCATCACCAACATCGTGTACATGGGCATGGGCGAGCCCCTGGCGAATCGGGGAGCCGTGCATCCGTCCCTCACCATCCTGAACCGGGGGTTCGGCGTGGGCGCCCGCCGCATCACCGTCTCCACGGTGGGGGTGGTGCCGGGCATCCTCGAGCTCGCCAAGCGCCCCGAGCAGTTCAAGCTGGCCATCTCCCTCCACTCCCCGGTGGAGGCGCTGCGGCGGGAACTGATCCCCCTGGAGAAGCGCTGGCCCCTGCCGGAGCTGGTGGAGGCGCTGAAGGCGTTCGAAACCGCCGGGGGACGCCGGATCACCTTCGAATACACCATGATCCGGGACGTGAACGATGCGCCGGAACTCGCGCCCCTGCTGGCGGATCTGGCCTTCGACCTCCATGCCTTCGTGAACCTGATTCCGTTCAACCCCATCCCCTGGCAGGCATGGGGTCCCTCCACCTCGGAGCGGATCCGCCACTTCCAGTCGGTGCTGGCTCAGCGCGGGGTCGACGTGGCCGTCCGGGAGCCCCGGGGACGGGACATCGACGCCGCCTGCGGCCAGCTCCGGGCCAACGCCCTGGTCCAGATCCAGGAGTAGGGCCGGGCCCGTTCCAACCTTTCCGCGCCACCCGACGTCCCACCCGTTGAAACCCCGGTCGAGCGCCCTCGTAGTATCAAAAGTATACTTCGCTGCCGATCCTCCTTCCTCCTTCGAGCGCCCATGCCTTCCGACACCCTCGGCGAGTTCGAACTCCTGGTCCTCCTCTCGATCCTGCGGCAGGGCGACGAGCCCTACGCCAATCGGGTGCGGGACGACCTGGAGGCCCACGGCCGCCGCACCGTGACCCGGGGAGCCCTCTACCGCACCCTGGACCGACTGACGGAGAAGGGCTTCGTGCGCTGGTCGCTGGAGGCCGACCGGGTGCCCGAGCGGGGCGGCCACCCCATGCGACGCCTGGCGGTCACGGCGTCGGGCCTCGAAGCGGTGCGTCGCTCCCGGGACGTGCTCCGGACCTTCCTCGAAGGGTTGGATCCCCTCCTGGACGGCTCGCGGTGACCGCCCCCTCTCCCCCGCCCCGAGCCGCCCGCTGGCTCGCCCGCCTGGTGGCCCGCGACCCGGCGGGCCCGGCCATTCTCGGCGACCTCCACGAAGACTTCGTGGCCCGCTGCCGCAGCCGCGGCGTGGCAGGCGCCCGGTGGTGGTACCGCCGGGAAGTCGCCGCCCTCACCCTCGACCGCGGCATCCACGCCGCCCTCGCCCCCTTTCGCAGGAACGGAACCGTGCACGATCTGATCCGACACCCGGGGTGGACCCGGGACGTGGCCCTGGCCCTCCGCCGCTTCCGCCGCGAGCCCGCCTTCGCCCTCCTCATGATCGTGGTCATCGGTCTCGGCGTGGGCGCCACCACGGCCGTCTACAGCGTGCTGCGCCCCCTCCTCCTGGCGCCCCTGCCCTTCGAGGCCCCGGACCAACTCGTCTGGATCGAAAACGACGGAAACCGCGCGAGCCTCTCGTCGGTCACGTCCCGGGCCTCCAACCTCCGGGACTTCCGGGAGTCGACCCGCTCCTTCGACGGCCTCACGGGCTACTTCGCCTTCTTCGAGCAGGCCTCGTACGCCCTGCAGGGCGACGGCCGGCCCCAGGAGCTCACCGGGGTGGGGGTGGCCCACGACTTCCTGGACGTCCTGGGGGTGGAGCCGGCGGTGGGACGCAGCTTCTCCGTGGCCGAGGGCGCCTGGGAGGGCCCCCGAGCGGTGATTCTCTCCCACGGGCTGTGGGTGGAGCGGTTCGCCGCCGATGCGGGGGTGGTGGGCCGCTCCCTCACCCTGAACGGCGAGGCGTGGGAAGTGGTGGGCGTGCTCCCGGCCTCCTTCGACTTCAGCTCGGTGTTCAAGCCCGGCGTGACGGTGGACATGCTGGTGCCCTTCCCCATCTCCGACGAAACGGACCGCTGGGGCAACACCCTCTCCATCGTGGGGCGCCTCCGCCCCGGGGTGTCCATCGAGCAGGCCCGGGCCGACGTGGAATCGGTGCTCGGGGGACTCCGTGAAGCCCAGCCCGAGCGCTGGGGACTCGAGGCGCGGCTGTCGCCCCTCCGGGACTACGTGGCGGGCCCCTTCCGCTCCACTCTCCTCCTCCTGGCGGCGGCGGCCGGCGCGGTGATCCTTCTGGTGTGCGTCAACGTGGCCAACGTCTTCCTGGCCCGGAGCCCCCGCCGGGCCCGGGACGTGGCGGTGCGGAAGGCCCTGGGCGCCACCCGGGGGCGGATCGTGCGCCAGCTCCTGGTGGAGTCGGTGGTGCTGGCCCTGGCTGGAGGCGCGGTGGGGTTGGGCATCGCCGTCCTGGCGGCCCGGGGCGTGGCCGCCACCAACGGTGTGGACATTCCCCTGCTCCGGGACGTCCGGGTGGAGGGCACCGCCCTGGCCGTGGCCTTCCTGGCGGCCCTGATCACGGGGGTGGCCGTGGGTCTCGTTCCCGCCCTCCGGGTGGCCGACGGCGCCGAATCGTCCACCATGCGGGCCGCGGGCCGGGGGGCGAGCCAGGGGCGGGGCACCCGGGGACTCCTGGAAGGGCTCGTGGTGGCCGAGGTGGCCCTGGCCTGCGTGCTGCTCCTGGCCGGGGGACTGTTCCTCCGAAGCTTCCGGGCCGTGCTGGAGGTGGACCTGGGCTACGAGCCCGAGGGTGCGGTGTCGTGGAAGCTGAACCCGGGGATCCCCTTCGAGAGCCGGGCCGAGATGGCGGACTTCTATCGCCAGCTCACCGCCGAGGTGGCCGACCTCCCCGGCGCGGCCGAGGTGGGCCTCATCGACGCCCTCCCCCTGGGCAAGAACCGGAACTGGGGATTCCGGGTGGTGGGGGCCCCCGAAACCGAGGAGCCCCGGGGGCTGTTCCCCCACCTGGTGGACCCCGGGTATCGGGCCGCCATGGGCATCCCCCTCCTGGACGGGCGGGACCTGAGCTGGGACGACACGGGCGAGACCGCCCCGGTGGTCCTCATCAACCAGTCCGCCGCCGAAACGCTCTTCGGGTCCGAGAGTGCCCTGGGCCGCCAGTTGAATTCGGGCGGCAGCGAGGAGCCGTGGACCATCGTGGGCGTGGTGGCCGACGTGCGCCACGTGAGCCCCGAGGCGCCTTCGGGCATCCAGGTCTACTTCCCCATCGCCCAGTTGTGGGGCTTCGAGACCCTGGATCTGGTGGTGCGGAGCGAGCGGAATCTCGCCGACCTGGCCCCCGCCGTGTCGGCGACCCTGGCCGAGCTCGACCCCTCCATGCCCACCCGGACCTACACCCCCCTCACGGCCTCGGTGGCCCATTCGGTCTCGCCGCGCCGCTTCACGCTCCGGATCCTGTCGGCCTTCGGCCTGGTGGCTCTGACCCTGGCCGGGCTGGGCATCTACGGCGTGCTGTCCCACTCCGTGGCGGAACGCCGGCGGGAGATCGCCATCCGCATGGCCATGGGCGCCACCGGCGCCGAAGTGCGCCGCAGCCTGGTGGGGCGCACGCTGGTTCTGGCCCTGGCCGGCCTGGCCGTGGGCCTGGCGGTGGGACTGCCTGGGACCCGGGTGGTGGAGTCGCTCCTCTTCGGGGTGACCCCCGCCGACCCCCTCACCCTCTCGGGGCTGAGCGCTCTGCTCCTGGCGGTGGCGGCGGCGTCGGGCGCGATTCCGGCGATCCGGGCGTCCCGGACCGACTCCATGAAGGTGCTCCGCAACGAGTGAGTCGGGGCGGCTGGCGCCCCGGCGCTCAGTCCACCCCGTCGAAGATGCGGTCCCAGCGCACTTCGCGAATGAACGCGAAGGGCCGGTACGAATTGCGGTTGTAGCTGAAGTAGATGAACGACACCGTTCCCTCCACTCGCCAATCCTCCAGGAGTCCCCAGTACCGGGAGTCGTAGCTCATCTCCCGGTTGTCGCCCAGCATGAAGTAGTGGCCCTCGGGGACGATGAGGGGTCCCCAGTTGTCCCGGGTGGGACGATACGACGCCGCGTCGGCATCGGGGGCCAGGATGGAGGATTGCCACGCCATGCGCGGATCCGACTCGTCGGCCTCGGGACCGTGGCGGGTGAAGGGCTCGTCCTGGGCTTCGCCGTTGAGGTAGAGCACCTGGTCGCGCATCTCCAGGCGGTCGCCCGGGACGCCCACCAGGCGCTTCACCAGGCGGAACTCGTCGGTGTGGGGCGGATCGAACACCAGGATGTCGCCCCGCTCCGGGGACCGGTATCCGGGCACGTGGGCCTGGGAGAACGGCAGCCGCCCCCCCACCGAGGCCCGGTTCACCACCAGGAAGTCGCCCACCAGGAGGGTGTCCTCCATGGAGCCCGAGGTGATGAAGAAGGTCTGGAGCACGAAGGTGCGCAGGATCAGGAAGAAGATCACCGCCACTCCCAGGGAGCGGACGTTCTCCTTCCATCCCACCTTCTCCTCGTCGCCCCCGTCCTTCTCGCCGGCGACCCGCCGCCGCGTCCGCTTCGTCTTCTCTTCGCCGTTCATGCGCCGCCGTCGTCGTCGGTTCCGGGATCCACGAGCCGCTCGTCGGCCCGGGGGGGCTGCCCCGGCCGCTTCCGGAAGAAGCGCCGGACGTCCCACCACGGTGTGGAATCCGCGTTCGTCGCCGCCCCGACTTCGGGGCGGGGTTCCCACTCCTGTCCGAGTACTACGGTCACATCGAGGTAGAGGTTCGAATCGGGCTCGGCCAGGACCGTGCGGATGCCCAGGGCGTCGGCCACCTGGCGCGCCCGTTCCACCTGGTCGGTGCGGGCGAACACCACCGAGGAGTCCCGGGCCTGGCCGTTGCCGAAGAAGACCACGTCGAAGCCGTCGCCCCGGAGCTGGCCCGTGGCGGCCCGGGCCATGCCCGACCGACCCCCGCCGTTGAGGACCTCCACCCGCACCCGCTCGCCGGAGAGGGTGTCGGAGCGGGGACCCACGGGGAGGGTCGACCCCAGGGGGCCCTGCCACCACTGGGCCAGGGCCGAGCCCGCGAAGGCCCCCACCACCAGGACCACCACCACCACCGCTAGACCTCGGAAGCGCGCGCCCACGACCGGCCCTCCGCAAAGACGTTCCAGAACCGCACCGTCTCGGACCGCACGGGCCGGCGATGCTCGATGAGATGCAGCACCCGGGCCTGGACGATCTCGCCCACCACGGCGGTGCGATCGTGAGGCATGCGCTGGCGGAGGCGGGAACGCCATCCGTTGCGCAGGTCCCGTCCCGGCTCCAGGAAGTCGGCGGCGTAGAGCGAGCGCCCCGCGGCGTCGAGGTCCGGATGCCCCAGGGTGTGATACGCCACCGCCAGGAGAAGGGCCTCGTCGTCGACGCCGTCGCGGCGGAGGAGGACGGCGGCGCCGGGCCCGTGGAGCACCGGGTCGGGGAGGTCCGCGAGTTCGGGGCCCACCAGGTCCCGCAGTGTGTCCGCGTCCATGCCCTTCACGGCGTCGTGGAGGAACCCCAGGGCCACCTGGCGCTCCCGGGTCCGGGGGTCCAATCCCTCGGCGCGGGCCCAGCGGTCCAGCAGTTCGGCTACCCGCCCCATGTGGGCGACCCGCTTGTCGCTGGCCCGGGCCCAGGAGGGCAGATCGCCCCGGGCCGCCGCCGCCACCACCGGGTGGAGCGTCATCGGTGAGCCCGGGACGCGGGGGCACGGAGCGGGGTCACGGGCGACGGGCGAGCGGAGAAAGGCGAAGGAGATGGGTGGACCGGGCCGGGGGCCGCGGACGATGTTACCGGCATTCGCCCCGCTCCGCTACCTCCCCTCCCCCCTCCTTTCCCCCTGCCCGGAGGCCCCTCTGCGCTGGGACGCCCCCCTCCTCGCGGTTCTGGCCCGGACCCTCGACACCCGGTTCCAGGACGCCCGCCTCCGGGCCGTGGCGCCGGACTTCGAGGGGCGCCGATTCACCCTCTATTTCCGGGAGGCCACGCTCCTGATCCGGCTCCACCCCCGGGAGGCCGGCGTATTCGTCCTGGACGCCGCCGAGCCCCCCGACACCGCACGACCCCTGGCGGCCCGCCTTCGGTCCGTGGCGGCCCCCGCCGACGACCGGGTCACGATCTTCCGGTTCCTCCGGGTTCGGGGACGCCCCGCCGAGGTGGACCTGGTGGTGGAGTGGATCACCAATCGGCACAACCTGGCCCTCACCGAGGGGCCCGAGCGCACCATCCGGCTCCTCTTCCAGACCCGGGAGGGCGAGCGCCCCCTGCGCCAGGGGCATCCCTACGCCCTTCCCCTGCCGTCGCCCCGGGAGGGCGTCGACGAGGCGGTGACGGCGGACCGGTGGAGGGCGGTGGTGGAGGCGGAGGGATCGAGGGGCGAGCGACGGCGCCGCCTCCTGTCGACCTTCGCCTGGACGTCGCCCCTGAACGCCGGCCCCCTTCTCGAGGCCGACCCCGCCGACGGATGGCGCCTCTGGTGCGCCCTGGGGGAGGTGGCCCGGGGCGAACGCCCCCCCACGGCGGTGGTGCTGGAGACGGACCGGGGCCTCCAACCCTACCCCCTCCCCCTCCCCGGCGTCGTGCACCACCCCGCCGGCGATCTCCTGACGGCGGTGGCCCGGGCCGCCGACGCCGATCGGGAGGCCCCCTCGCCCACCCTCCTGCCCTCGGCGCTCCTGGATCGGCTGGAGGGCCGCGTCGAGGCCCTCCGGGTGAGGTGCGCCCGCCTGGAGGAGCAGGTGGCGGGGCTGGACGACCCCGACCGGGTCCAGGCCCTGGGCGACCTGCTCCTGGCCCGCTTCCACGAGGTGCCCCAGGGGCAGCCGTCGGTGCGCCTCACCGATTTCGCCGGGGAGAGCGTGGAGGTGGAGCTCGACCCCACCCTGGCCCCCGACGCCAACGCCCGGGCCTACTACGACGAAGCCGCCCGGATCCGCCGGGCCCGGGAGCGTCTGCCGGGCCTCATGGCCGGCGCCCGAGCCGCCTGGGACGCAGCCCGGGAGCTCCTGGACCGGGCCCGGGGGGGCGAGGCCACCCGGGGCGAGGTGGAGGCCGCCCTTCCCGACGAGGGCACGGGCCCCGACGACGGCGCCCCCACCCTGCCCTATCGCCGCTACCGATCCAGCGGCGGGCTCGAGATCCGGGTGGGTCGGGGCGCGAAGCGCAACGACGACCTGACCTTTCGCCATTCGGCGCCCGACGACATCTGGCTCCACGCCCGGGACACCGCCGGGGCCCACGTGATCCTCCGGTGGGACCAGGCCGACAATCCCCCGGCCCGGGACCTGGCCGAAGCAGCGGTCCTGGCCGCCCTGGGCTCCCGGGCCCGCACCTCCGGGAGCGTCCCGGTGGACTGGACCCGGCGCAAGTACGTGCGGAAGCCCCGGAAGTCCCCGCCCGGCCTGGTGCTGCCCGACCGGGTCAAGACGGTGTTCGTGGAGCCCGACCCGGAGGTGGAAAGGCGGCTGCGGGAGGACTAGGCTGTCGCTGTTCGGGCTGGGTGAGACAGAAACGTCCCCCTGGGGGGCGTTTCACCCTGGATCGAGTCGATGGCTCGACCCGACACCGGGGTGGGGTGGCCGAAACGCGACAATCGCGGGCCGCAGCGGAGCCGGTTGTCGCAAACCGGGCGGGTCTTCGTCGGTATGGAGACAATCGCGGTGGCCGGCGTCGCGGCGGTTGTCGCGGATCGACCCGGAAACCGTCACGAATCGGACAATCGTCCCCGGGATCGGGGGCGATTGTCGCATTTCTGACAGCGGGGGTTGGGATGCGGCGCCGGCGACGAGCACGCAGGCGGGCAACCGGGCCTCCTCGGGTCGTGGTCGCCTCCGGGACGTACTCGGGTCGTCGACCCCCCTGTCGCGGCTACTCAGGAACAGGACAGACCAGCGCCGGCGGTCAGTCCGCCCCGTCCATGGCGCCGCGGAGCGCGGCCACGAACGCCGCCGCCCCCTCCACGCCCCCGGCCTCCAGGCGCTGGACCAGCGCCGACCCCACCACCACCCCGTCGGCCACCTCCGCCACGGCCCGAGCCTGGTCGGGGGTGCTGATGCCGAAGCCCACGGCCACCGGGAGCCCGACTCGGGCCCGGAGGCGATCCACCTCGTCGGCCAGCTCGGTCCGGAGTTCGGCCCGGGCCCCGGTGACGCCGGTGCGGGAGATGTAGTAGAGGAAGCCCCGTCCCCCCTGGGCCACCAGGCCGATCCGTGCGTCGGGTGTGGTGGGTGCCAGGAGCCGGATGGGGTCGAGCCCGGCCCGGGCCAGGGCGCCCTCGAGTTCCGGGTCGCTCCCCGCCGGAAGATCGGTGAGGAGGATCCCGTCGGCACCGGCCTCCGCCGCATCGCGGCAGAACGCCTCCATCCCGTAGTGGTAGACGGGGTTCAGGTAGGTGAAGAGCACCAGCGGCGTGTCGCGCGCGGCCCGGAAGGCCCGGACCATCTCCAGCACCCGGGCCACGGTCACCCCGTTCTCCAGGGCCCGGAACGACGACGCCTGGATCGTGGGACCGTCGGCCAGGGGGTCGGAAAACGGCACGCCGAGCTCGATGACGTCGGCCCCGGCGTCGGCCAGGGCCTCCAGCAGCGGACCGGTGGTGTCGAGCTCGGGGAAGCCGGCGGTGACGTAGGGCACGAGGGCCGCTCGTCCCTCGGCCGCCCGCTCCGAGAAGCGGCGGGTGATGCGCGACGCGGTCATGCGAGAGGGATCAGATGAGGTAGTCGGAGACCTGGATCCCGTACTTCTGGGGATCGGTGGTCTTCAGGATGGTGCGGGTGGGCCCGTCTTCGGGCGGAGCCGCCAGGTCGAGCCACCGGGGCTCGTCCAGAGGTATGCCCATCTCGTCGGAGATGACCTTCACCCGGGGCAGATGGAGCTTGTCGGGATGGGGATTCACCTCGGCCACCACCGCCATCTCCATGGTGTCCAGGATCACCAGGGTGCCCACGGGAAACACGCCGGTTGCCGTGATGAGGGCCTTCACCAGGAGCTGGTCGTAGCCCCGCTTCGGGTTGTCCCGCATCTCCTTGAGCACGGCGTCGGGCGGCCAGGGCTTGTACTGGTACGAACGCACGCTGGTGCCGGCGTCGAACCCGTCGGCCACGGCCACGATCCGGGAGAAGAGCCCGATCCGCCGCGACCGCCGGTTGGTGGGGTAGCCGGCCCCCGACCCCTTCATGTGGTGTTCGTAGGCCATGAGCATCTGGCGGTACGGGACGTCGGCGAAGCCCCCCATCTGGAACAGGAGCAGCAGCCCCTCGGTGGGGTGCTCCTTCATCTGCTCCCACTCGTCGTCGGTGAGGCCCCCGGCCTTGTTGATGACGTCCTTGTCGATCCGCATCTTGCCGATGTCGTGGAGCAGCGCCCCCAGTCCCAGCTCGTACAACTGGAGCTTGGTGAGGCCCAGCCGCTGCCCGATGACGACGCTGAAGATGCAGACGTTCACGCAGTGGGTGAACGTGTACTCGTCGAAGTCCCGCAGGGTGGTCATCGTCATGATGGAGGGCTCGTTGGAGAGCACCTGGTCGACGATGTTCTGCACGGCCCGCTTCACCCGACGCACGTTCACGGCCCGCCCCAGCCGCAGGTCTCCCAGGGCCTCCTTCGCCACCTGCACCGACTGGGCGTAGGTGCGCTTGGCGGCGTGGAGGGCCTCTTCCTTCTCCTCCTCGTGGACCTCGGATTCGGGCCGGGTGTGAATGTGCTGCACCGGGGTCCCGTCGAGGCGCGCCTGGAACGTCTCGTAGGGGGACTCGGGATCGGGCTTCCGCAGCAGGAGGGAGAGGAAGGGCGCCCACTCGTCCCGCACCACGCCCGGCAGCACTTCCACCGAGCCCACGCCGTGGTCCTGGAGAGAGCGGGCGAAGCTCCCGAAGGTGGCGAAGTTGCTGAGATCCAGGCGGAGCCGGGTCTCGTTCAGGAAGAAGAACTCCCCCACCACCCGGAGTTCCATGCCCGACTCGGCTTCCACCATGCGGATGGCCAGGGCGTGAAGCTCGTCCAGCGCCTGCTGCACGGCGGCGTTTTCCACGGGATAAAGCTTGAGGGCGCGGAGGGCCGCATAGAGGGCGCCCAGCAGCCGCTTTCCGTAGGCCTGCAGCCCGGAGCCGCTCATGACGCCTCTCCGCCGCCCCGGAGGGCCCGACTCACGGCGCTCCGCACCACGGCGTCCTCCTCCTGCTCGGCGGCTCTCAGGGCCGCCGTGGCCTCGGGACTGCCCACCTTCCCCAGCCCCAGGGCGGCGCACGCCCGGAGTTCGGGGGACTCCCGGCGGCCCAGGAACCCGCGGCCGTTGAGCATGCGGTCCAGGACGGACACGGCCTGGGGATCCCCGATCTGACCGTACCCCTCGAAGAAGGCGATCTTCTCGCTGATCTCGGCGTTCTTCACCTCCTTCGACAACACGATCTCCCGGAAGCGGGCCGCCGCCGGCCGGTACCGCAGGACGCCCAGGGCCCGGGCCGCGGCCATGCGCACCTCCCGTTCCGGATCCCGGAGGGCCTCCACCAGCGCCCCCGCGGCCGTGGACGCCCGGAGCTCGGCCGTGGCCTCGATGGCGGCCAGCCGCACCGACGCATCGGCGCTCTCCATGAGTTCGGCCAGGGCGCCGCCGGCGTCGGCCACCCGCATGCGGCCCACCAGGCGGGCCGCCCCGGCCACCACCACCGAATCCTCGTGCCCAAGGAGCTCGCGGGTGGATTGGGGATACTCCCGGGCGATGCCCTCCACCGCCTCCCGGAGCACGGGTTGGAGGTCCCGGAGTTCGGTGACCTCCGAGGCCCGGAGGAGCGGCGCCAGCGCCCCGGACCGCAACTGGGTGAGGAACCGCCCCAGCTCCTGAGGAGCGGGACGGATGGTTCCGTCTTCCAGGGCCCGCACCAGCTCCACGATGGCCGCCTCGGCCGAGATCTCGTCGAGGATGTGGGTCAGGGTGCCCCGGAGGTGATCGTCCAGGATGCCCTCCCGCCCCTCCAGGGCCCGGAGTTCCCGGAGCATGAGGGCGGCGTGGAGCAGGTGGCCCCGGGAGAGGAGGGAGGGCAGCAGGGTGCGGAAGATCCCCAGCACCGATCGCTGCCGCTCGGGGTTCTCCCGTTCCTCCAGGCGGTCCAGGAGCGCCGCCACCACGTCGGTGCGGACGTCCCGGTCCATCTCCCGCCGGATCTCGGCCCGGAGCTGGTCCATCTCCCGGGGGTCGAGGGCGTAGAGCGTCGGGTTGAAATCGTCCTGGCTCACCGCCGTGGGGGGAGGCTGGCCCGGCGCCTGTCCCCCACCCGGGCCCATCTCGCCCTCCATGACCTCCTGGAGCACCTGCATGGTGGCGCCGTCGCCGGCGTCGGGCATCTCGTAGCCCTCGGCGGTGAGGTCGACGAACTGGTAGCGCAGGTTCTGGAGGTCGGCTTCCCAGAAGAGGGTGATGAGGTCGTCGCCGTCGGTGCGGCCGTGGCGCGCCCGGAGCAGAACCCGGAGGAACGGCTCGAGTTCGTCCTCGATCCCGGGGCGGAACTCCAGGGCCCGGATGCCGTCCTTGTAGAAGAGGAACGCCAGGGATTCGCTCCTGGAGTCCGACCGGTAGACCTCGAGCTCCTCGTAGACCAGGCGGTCTTCCTCCACCAGGAGGGCGAGGGACGCCATCTCGGTCCAGAGGTTCACGAAGGCCTCGTGGAGCGCCGAGACGAAGCGCTGGTAGACCGGGTTGTTCTCGTCGTAGAGCTGAAACGCCCGGAGCGCCTTCGAAAACGTGACGAAGAGTTCGCGGACCGGCGCCACCGGGAGGGTGGCGTCGGACTCCCACCCGGAGCCGTCGCCCTCGGTGGTGCCGGGCCCTTCGGCACGGACGTCGACCACGGCGCTTCCGCTCCCCTCAGCCCCGAGGGAGGTCGCGGCCCTCGACCCGGGCCACGTGGGCGACGTCCTTGTCGCCCCGCCCGCTCAAGCACACGAGAATCGGGCCCCGGTCCCCATGGCTCGCGCCGAGGGTCGAGACATGGGCGATGGCGTGGGCCGTCTCCAGCGCGGGAATGATCCCCTCCAATCGTGAGAGTGCGTGGAACGCCGCGAGGGCCTCGTCGTCGGTGACCGACACGTAGCGTGCTCGATGGCTGTCCTTCAACCAGGAGTGTTCGGGTCCGACCCCCGGATAGTCCAGTCCCGCCGAGACGGAGTGGGCCGGAGCCACCTGTCCGTCGTCATCCTGGAGAAGATAGCTCAACGCCCCGTGGAGGACACCCGGCGACCCCGCCGAGAGGGTGGCGGAATGGCGTCCCGAATCCACCCCCTCACCGGCGGCCTCCACACCCACCAGCTCCACGTCGGCGTCGTCCACGAAGGCGTGGAAGATGCCCATGGCGTTGGAGCCGCCGCCCACGCAGGCCACCACCGTGGCGGGCAGCCGCCCCGCCGTTTCGAGCATCTGGGCCCGGGCCTCGCGACCGATGATGGCCTGGAAGTCGCGGACCATGCGGGGGAATGGATCGGGCCCCACCACGGAACCGATGATGTAGTGGGTGTCGCCGACGTTCGTCACCCAGTCCCGGATCGCCTCGTTGGTGGCGTCCTTGAGGGTGCGGGTTCCCGACGACACGGGGCGGACCTCGGCGCCCAGCAGTTCCATGCGATAGACGTTGAGGGCCTGACGCTGGACGTCCTCGGCCCCCATGTAGACCACGCAGTCCAGATCGAAGAGGGCGCAGGCGGTGGCCGTGGCCACGCCGTGCTGGCCCGCCCCGGTCTCGGCGATGATGCGGCCCTTGCCCATGCGCCGCGCCAGGAGCACCTGCCCCATGGTGTTGTTGATCTTGTGGGCGCCGGTGTGGTTGAGATCCTCCCGCTTGAGGTAGATCGGTCCGGCTCCCACGGCCGCTTCCAGGCGCCGGGCGCGATAGAGGGGCGTGGGGCGTCCCACGTAGTCCCGGAGGAGCGCGCCCAGTTCCTCGTGGAAGTCGGCGTCGTCCCGTGCGTGGGCCCACGCCGCCTCCAGCTCGTCCAGGGCCGCCATGAGGGTCTCGGGGACGTACCGCCCTCCGAAGGGTCCGAAGCGCCCCGAGGGCGCGGCCGTGGTGCTCACGTGGTGTCGTCCAGCCTGGCGTTGCGAATGAAGGCCCGAACCCGGGCCGCGTCCTTGATCCCGTGGGAGATCTCCACCCCGGAACTCACGTCCACCACGTCGGGCCGGAGACGTCGAACCGCCTCGGCGACGTTGTCGGGTTGGAGTCCCCCGGCGGCGATGAACCGGATTCCCGGCGGGAAGCGGTCCCGGACCGGCTCCACCAGGTCCCAGGGAAACCGGATCCCCGACCCGCCCCGGTGCTCGGGATGCCATCCGTCCAGGAGCATCCCGTCGGCCACCGCCCCGTACCGGTCCAGCGCCGACAGGACGGCACCGGCGGAACGGACCCGCAGGGCCTTCCAGAGTTCCCATTCGCCCTCGTTGCGCAACGCCGCCAGGGTCTCGGGAGGCTCGTCGCCGTGGAGCTGCAGCACCGACGCTCCGGAGCGTCGGGCCAGGGTCACCAGACCGGCCAGGGTCTCGTCGACCGTCACCGCCACCAGGGGCCGACCGGCGGCCTCGGGAAAGTCGGCCGCCGCCTCGGGGGTCACCGATCGACGATACCCCGCCGTGAGGATCGCCCCCACGTAGTCGGCCCCGGCGCGCCCTGCCAGGCCCGCGTCGCCGACCCGGGTGATCCCGCAGATCTTGGTCCGCACCCGGGAGGAGGATTCAGTCACGGGCCCGGGGGTCGCGGGGAGCGGACGCCAGGGCCGCCACCTGGGCGCCCGGGTCGTCGGCCCGGAGAATGGACTCGCCCACCAGGACCGCGTCCACCCCCGCCCGCCCCAGGCGCTCCACGTCGGCGGCGGTGCGGATGCCGCTCTCCGAGACCACCACCGTACCGGGAGGGAGGCGGTCCAGGAGTCCCTCGGTGACGGCGAGATCGGTGCGGAACGTCGACAGGTCCCGGTTGTTGATGCCCACGACCCGGGCCCCGCAGGCCGCGGCCCGCTCCAGCTCCCGGGCGTCGTGGACCTCCACCAGCGCCGCCAGCCCCCGCTCCAGGGCGTAGGCGTGGAGGTCGCCCAACCGCGCGTCGTCCACGATCCGCACGATGAGAAGCACGGCGTCGGCGCCCGCCGCCCGGGCCTCGTCGATCTGGAGGGGGTCCAGGGTGAAATCCTTCCGGAGCACCGGCAGGGCCACGGCGGCCCGGGCCGACCTCAGGTCGTCCAGCGTGCCCCCGAAATACTCCCGGTCGGTGAGGACGCTCAGGGCCGCCGCGCCCCGGGCCTCGTACCCCCCGGCGAGCTCGGCCGGATCGAGACCGGGACGGATCTCCCCGGCCCCGGGGGAGCGCCGCTTCACCTCGGCGATGACCCTCACGTGGGCGTGGCGCCCCAGCGCGCCGGCGAAATCCCGGGCCGGCGGGGCGTCCAGTGCACGGGCACGAAACTCGGCGGCGCGGGGCCTGAGCGCGTCGATCTCGGCGCGCTTGGTGGCCACGATCCGGGTGAGGATGTCGGCCCGCGAGGGCGATGCTTGCGTTTCGGGCAACGTTCGGGTATCCTTGCTTCGGTACCTGTTCGGGTTCCCCGGCATGGAGACTAGCGATGCCCCTGACACGACGCCAGAAGCAGATCCTGGATTACATCGGCGAGTACATCGACGCCATGGGGTACGCCCCCAGCTTCGAGGAGATCGCCGACCATTTCGGATATTCGTCCCTCGCCACGGTCCACGAGCATCTGAGCAACCTGGAACGTAAGGGATACATCCGGAAGACCTACAACGAGAGCCGGTCCATCGAGCTCGTGGAGCAGGGGGCGTCGCCGTCGGGCATGGTGGAGCTGCCCCTCCTGGGCACGGTGGCGGCGGGCCTTCCCATCGAGGCGGTGCCCGACACCGAGACCCTGGCGGTTCCCCCGGACATGGTGCGTCGGAGCCGGGAGAACTACGTGCTCCGGGTCCAGGGCAACTCCATGATCGAGGAGTCCATCCGAGACGGCGACTACATCGTTGTGAGCGCCCAGGACACGGCCGACGACGGTCAGATGGTGGTGGCCCTGGTCCGAGGGGACTCGGCCACGGTCAAGAAGCTGTACCGGGAGCGCGGTGGCCGGATCCGCCTCCAGCCCGCCAACCCCGCCATGGACCCCATCGTCGAAGACGCCCGGGACGTCCAGATCCAGGGCGTGGTGGTGGGCGTCATCCGCAAGTACTGACCCTCTCCATCCGCCGGACGCCATGAAGACCTCGACCCCCTCCCGTCGCACCTTCGCCGTGGGTCGCCTCGACCGGGCCACCACCGAAGTCCAGCTCGTGGAGCCCCGGGACCGGGCTCCCATTCCCGGCCCCTGGAGCCTGAAGGCCGTCGTGCGGGACCGCCGTCCCGACCTGCGCATCGTTCGGTAGTCGGCCTCCCCCCGCCGTTCCCCTCTGCCGCGCCGCTTCCGGCGCGGTAGATTTGGGCCGTCCACTCCTTCGGCGGCCCCTCCCCCTCCTGCCGTGACCGACGACCTGATCCTCCGGGACCTGGGCCTCATCGTTCTGGCCGCGGCGACCCTCGCCCTTCCGGCACGCCGATTCCGCGTGCCCGGCATCGTGGCGTACATCGTGGCGGGCCTGATCCTGGGACCGGCCACCGGCCTCGTGGAAGTGCACCACGGCGACCACGCCGAAGGGGTGGCCCTGGTGTCCGAGGTGGGGATCGCCCTCCTCCTCTTCCTGGTGGGCCTCGAGCTCTCCTTCGCCACCGTGCGGAGCGTGGGCATGGTGGCGGTGGTGGGCGGTGTGGCCCAGACGGCGGTCTCGGGACTCGTAGGCGCCGGGTTGGCCCTGGTCCTGGGCTATCCGCCCACGGTCGCCGTCTTCCTGGGGGTGGCTCTGGCGTTCAGCTCCACGGTGATCGTGGTGAAGCTGCTGGAGAAACGGGGCGACCTCCAGGAAACCTACGGGCAGGTGTCCCTGGGAATCCTCCTGGTCCAGGACCTCCTGGTCATCGTGGTCCTGACCCTGGTGGCGGGGCTGGGAGGCGGGGGCGAGGGCGGCGCCTCGTCGGTGGGCCGCGACCTGGGGCTGGCCTTCGGGGGCATGGCCCTCCTGGTGGCCGTCACGGTGGGGGCGTCGGGACGCCTCCTCCCCCGCCCCTTCGCCTGGATCGCCCGCTCCCCCGAAGCCCTCCTGGTGTGGAGCCTCTGCCTCTGCTTCGTCATGATCCTGGCCGCCGAGGCCCTCTCCCTCTCGGTGGAGCTGGGAGCGTTCCTGGCGGGGGTCAGCCTGGCCCAACTGCCCTACAATCAGGAGTTGCGGCGGCGGGTCGCCCCCCTGGTGGACTTCTTCCTGGCCGTGTTCTTCGTCTCCCTGGGCGTGTCCATGGACCCCGCCGCCGCCTGGGAGGCGTGGCCCGCAGCCCTGGTGCTCACCACGTTCGTGCTGCTGGGCAAACCCGCCATCCTCCTGGCGGTGATCCCCCGCCTCGGTTTCGGAGAGCGCACCGCGGCCCTCACGGGCATCACCCTGGGGCAGACCTCGGAGTTCTCGTTCATTCTCGGGGGCCTGGGGGTCGCCGCCGGGTTCATCGACGCCGACGCCCTGGCCCTCATCGGCCTCGTGGGGCTGGCCACCATGGGCGTATCGTCGGGGCTGATCCTGCGCTCCCGCCGCGTCTACGCCCGCCTTCGGGCGGCCGGTGTGCTCCGCTGGTTCGGCGCCGCCCACGAGGGCCCTCGGGACCGGGAGCGGGCCGGGGGCCACCACGGCCCCGCCGACGATCTCCGGGACCACGTGGTGGTGGTGGGCATGAACACCATGGGCCGCCGGATCGTGGAGGGCCTCCGGGCCCGGGGCGAAGACACCCTGGCCGTGGACACCGACCCGGCCAAGCTCGCCGCCGTGGAGGGGCCGGTGCTCATGGGCAACGCCGACGATCTCCAGGTCCTGGAGGCCGCGGGCATCCGCCGGGCCCGGCTCCTGGTGTCGGCCCTCCAGATCGAGAGCGCCAACAACCTCCTGGCCTACCGGTGTCGGTCCCTGGGCGTGCCCTGCGCCATCCACGCCTTCGACCGATCGGTGGTGGACGATCTCCGGACCATCGGCGCCACCCACCTCATCGAGTCCAAGACGGCGGGCACCCGGAAGCTGGGTGAGGCCCTCAAGACCGAGGGGATCTACGGATGACCGGGATCGCCCTCCTCCTCCTGGCCGCCTCCCTGGGGCACGGCCTGGCCCGGGGTCTCCGCCTGCCGCCCATTCCGTTCCTCGTCCTGGGGGGCTTCGGCCTGGGCCTCACCGGCGCCGTGCCCGAGGACTTCCTCCAGGAATCCCTGATCCTGGGCATCACCTTCCTGGTGTTCGCGGCGGGGATCGAGCTCGACCCCTCCCGGGTGCGGCAGCAGAAGCGCGCGGCCCTGGCCGTGGGATTCCTCCAGTTCGCGGTTCTGGGTGCCGCGGGGCTGGGCGCCGCCCTGGCCCTGGGCTTCGACGTGGGCACGGCGGTGTATCTAGCCCTGGCCCTCACCGCCAGTTCCACCCTGGTGGTGGTGCGGGTGCTCCAGCGCCGGCGGCAGCTCTTCGAGCCCTTCGGCCGCCTGGTCATCGGGGTGCTGCTGCTCCAGGACCTCCTGGTGATCCTCCTGGTGCCGGTCCTCACCCGACTCCCCGAGGGCGCCCTCTCGGTGGCCCGGGGCGTGGGCGCCACCTTGCTCCTGGCGGCGCTGGCGGGGCCCCTGCTCCGGGCCATCCTGCCCCGGGTCCTGGAGCGCCTGGCCCTGGACGAGGAACTGCTGCTCCTCGTGGTGCTGGCCCACCTCTTCGTCTTCCTGTTCCTGGCCGACGTCCTGGGGGTGCCCCTGGTGTCGGCGGCGTTCGTGGCCGGCGTCGCCCTGTCCCGCTTCCCGGTGAACGGCGTGGTTCGGGGGCAACTCACCTCCATCGGCGACTTCTTCACCGCCGTGTTCTTCACGGCGCTGGGGGCCACCCTGGGCCTGCCCACCGTGGCCGAACTCGTCCAGGCCGCCGTCCTGGCGGCGGTGGTGGTGCTCCTCACCCCGGTGATCGTGGCGGTGGTGGCCGAATGGGCCGGCTTTTCGGCCCGACCCGCCATCCTGTCGGGGCTGCTCCTGGCCCAGACCAGCGAGTTCTCCCTGGTGGTGGGACTCCAGGGCGTGGCCCTGGGACAACTGGCGCCCAGCGCCTTCCACGTCATCGCCCTGGTGACCCTGGGCACCATGGTCCTGACCCCCCTTCTGGTCACCGACGATGGGGCCGCCCTGGCGCTCCTCCACCTCCACCCTTCCCGCCGCCGCCGGGCCCAGGCCGATCCGCCCCGGGGTCACGTGCTCCTGGTGGGGGCCGGCTCCAGCGGCATGCCCCTCCTGGAAACCCTGGTCATCTCGCCCCACCGGGTGGTGGCCGTGGACGACGACCCCGCCGTGGTGGAGCGGATCCGGCGGGCCGGGCTGGTGGCCTACCGGGGCGACGCCACCGATCCCCGACTCCTGGAGCGCTGCGGGGTGGCCGGCGCCCGCATCGTGGTCTCCACGCTGCGGCGCCCGGAAGACAACCTGAGACTCCTGGCTCGGGCCGGCGACGTCCCGGTGCTGGTCCGGGCGTTCGAGGAATCCGACGCCGACTGGCTGGAGGCCCGGGGTGCGCGGCCCGTGGTCTACGGCGACGCCGCCGCCACCACCTTCCTGGAGTGGTTCGACCGCCGGGGTTGGGAAACCGACGACGACCTGGACGACGCCGAACTGGAAGACGTGCTGTAAGGGGGTCAGCCCACGGTCTCCCGCCGGAAGCGGGCGAGCTGTTCGTCGGAGCCGATGACCAGGAGGCGCCCGTCGGCGGGGAGCACGGTGTCGGGCCCCGGATCGGCCTCGAGCGTCCCGTCGGCCGCCTCGGTCCCGATCACCGTCAGACCGCTCCGCTCGCCCACCTGGGCCTGGCCCAGGGTCCGCCCCCCCAGCGAGGCCGGGCACGGAAGCTCGTGGAACCGCACCCCGAGTCCCAGGAACAGCGGGGGCCGGCGGTGCAGGATCGAGACGATGGTCTCCACCGCCAACCCCGTGTAGCTGAGGGTCTGATCCGCGCCGGCCCGGTGCATGGCCGCAATGTTCCGGTCGTGGGTCAGGCGGCTCACGATGTGGGACTCGGGGTTCAGCCGCCGGCCGTACGAGGCCAGGAAGATGTTCGTGGCATCGTGATTGGTGGTCAGCACGATGGAGGGCGCCTCGGCGATGCCCACCTCGTCCATGACCGACCGGTCGGCGGCGTCGCCCACCACCAGGCGGGCCGGCAGGTCGCCGACCCGCGCCGCCACGGCCTCGTCCTGCTCCACCATGTGCACCTGGATGGATCGGGCCACCAGGGCCCGGGCGGCGGCCTGCCCCACCACGCCCCCGCCGATGACGACGACCGCGTTCCAGTTCATGTCGTAGATGGCCAGGAACTCGTCGAGGCGGGTCATGGCCGCCGCCGATCCCACCACGACCAGCAGGCTCCTCGGTCCCAGCCGCAGGTCGGGACGAGGCGGCTGCATCACCCCGCGCTCCCAGACCCCCGCCACGCTCACGCCGGCCACGGCCCGGAGGCGGATCTCGGCGAGGGTCCGGCCGGCGAAGGGCGTGCCGTGGGTGGAGAACTCGGCCACGTGGAGGCCCCGGTACGAGCCGATGCGGTGCGCCTGGTTCTGGCCCGCGCTCACCCGGTTCGCCAACTGTTCGCCCAGACGGGCCTTCAGGTGGAGCACCGCGTCGCACCCTCCGAGTTCGAGGATGTCCACCGAGTGCTCTCGCTCCGCCAGCGCCACGATGCGGGCGTCGGGAGCCACCTCCCGGAGGGTCAGCGCCGCGTTGGTGCTGCTCAGGTCGTCCCGGTTCAGCACCACCAGCCGGGCCCGGTCCACCGCCAGGCCCTCCCAGGTGGTGACGTCGTCCACGGGTCCTCGCACCGCGGGGAGGTCGTCGAGCACCAGTTCGGTGGCCCGGGCGCCGTCCTCCTCCAGGATCACGAAGGGCACGTCGTCTTCCCGGAGGCGGGGCACCAGGGCCCGGGCGATGTCGTCCCACTCCGCCAGGATCACGTGATCCCGCACCTCGGGCGGCACTGCCCGGGGCGCCCGCACCCGCAACCGGGCCTCGAGCCAGGGTGCGTAGAAGTACCGGATGAAGGCGAAGGGCAGGACGATGAGCAGGAGGATGATCCCGGAGATCAGGACCACCACGCTGAACAGCCGTCCGATGTCGCTCTGGAAGGTGATGTCGCCGAACCCCAGGGTGCTCATGACCGTGAGGGTCCAGTAGAATCCGGTGATCCAGGAGTGCTCCTGCCCCTCGATGCGCCACATGATCACGTGGAAGAGCACCGAGTACACGGCGATCACCGCGGTGAGGAACACCAGGTAGCGCAGGAGTCCCGCCAGATTGCGGCGCAACTGGTCGTCGCCCAGGGCGTACCCGAGGTGCCCGCTCAGGAACTTCATCGGGGTCGTGCCGTGGCGCTCCTCAGCCGCTCCAGCACCGCCGCCGCCCGCCCTTCGTCGACGCTGGCGGCGGCCCGCTCCACCCCCTGGCGCAGATCGTCGACCTGCCCCGATACGTAGATGGCCGCGCCGGCGTTCATGAGGACCGCGGTCCGGGCCGCGTCGGCCCTCGATCCCTCCAGCACGTCCCGGATGACCCGGGCGTTGTCGTGGGGCTCCCCTCCGGCCAGCTCCTCCAGGGGGCCGGCCTGGAGTCCCAGGGACTCGGGGGTCACCACCGTCTCCCTCACCCGCCCCTCGGCCAGCTCCAGGATGCGGGTGGGGCCGGCGGGGCTGAGCTCGTCCATGCCCGGGGCGCCGTGGACCACCAGGGCGTGGAGGTGTCCCAGGGCCTGGAGTCCCTCCACCACCAGGGGGAGCAGGGCCGGATCCGAGACCCCCACCACCTGTCGCCGAGCGCCGGCGGGATTGGTCAGGGGTCCCAGGAGATTCATGACCGTGGGCACGCCCAGCCCCCGGCGCACGGGCCCCACGTGGCGCATGGCGGGGTGGAGCAGAGGCGCAAACATGAAGACGAGCCCCACCTCGGCCAGCACCTCGCCCATGCGCTCCGGCGTGAGCTCGATGGTGACGCCCAGGGCCTCCAGGACGTCGGCGCTGCCGCTCCGGCTTGTGAACGACCGGTTGCCGTGCTTCGCCATGCGCACGCCGGCCCCCGCCGCCACCAGGGCCGCCGCCGTGGAGATGTTGAAGGTGGTGACCGATCCGCCCCCGGTCCCGGCCGTGTCCACCAGGGCGTCGGGATCGTCGGCGGGCACGGGCACCATGGCGGTCCGGAGCGCTCGCACCCCCCCGGCCACCTCGGCGGCCACGATCCCCCGGGCCTGCATCCCCACCAGCAGTCCCGCCATCTCCACGGCCGACGCCGTGCCCGCCATGAACGCCCCGAACACCGTTTCGGCGTCGGCCTCGGAGAGGGTGCGGCCCGCGGCGACGGCGCGGAGGTGGGGACGCAGATCGGCGTCGGCGGGGGTCTCGGACATGGCGCGGAGGGGGGTGCGGGGAGGCGACGGTCCGAACCTCTAACGGCCCGCGACGGACCGGTCAATCGGAGCGGAGTCGCCGTCGCTTGACACCCCCTGCCGCCCCTCTACCTTTTCGGCGTGCACGCCGGGGATGAAGTCCGCATTCTTCTTGTCCTGCACTACGACGGACGTGGCTTCCACGGCTGGCAGGTCCAGCCCGACCTGCGCACCGTCCAGGGCGAGATCGAAACGGTCGTGGAGCGCATCACCGGCGCTCGGCGGACGGTTCTGGGCTCGGGTCGTACCGATGCCGGCGTCCACGCCACGGGCCAGGTGGCCACGGTGAGCTTCCCCGCCCGATGGTCCGCGTCCCGGGCCCGCAAGGCCCTGAACGCCCTCCTGCCCCGGGACGTCTGGGTGGAGGAAGCCCGGGAGGTACCCATGGCGTTCCACCCCCGCTACGATGCGGTGGCGCGAACGTACCGGTACCGGGTGGGCACGGCGGCCCTGAGCGCGTCGCCCTTTCATCGCCCGTACTGCTGGGCCCTGGGCGAAGCCCTGGAGGAGGGACTCCTGAAACGGGGAGCGGCCCTCCTCCCGGGAACCCGGTCGTTCCGCAGCTTCGCCAAGGCGGGCCAGCCCCAACGCGGCGAGATGTGCACGGTTCAGGAGGCCGCCTGGACGCCCTGGGGCGACCTGGGCTGGGCCTTCACGATCCGGGCGAACCGGTACCTGCACCACATGGTGCGGTACCTGGTGGGCACCATGGTGGACGTCGGCCGCGGCCGACGGGCGTTGGATGAGCTGGTGGCCCTCCTGGAGGACCCGGACGGCGAGGCGACGACCTCCCCGCCGGCGCCTCCCGAGGGCCTCTACCTCGAGCGGGTGCGGTATCCGTCCCCTTCCTTCGTCCCGAGTCCCCCACACGCATGAAGATCTTCCTCGACACCGCCGACCTGGGCGAGATCCGCCGGGCCGCCGACGCCGGCCTCATCGACGGCGTGACCACGAATCCGTCCCTCATGGCGAAGGTGGCCGGGGACCGGGACCCCGCCGACCTCTTCCTGGACATCTGCCGCACCGTCGACGGCCCGGTGAGTGCCGAGGTGGTGGCCCTCGAGAAGGACGCCATGGTGGCCGAGGGCAAGCGCCTCGCGAAGCTCGCCGACAACATCGTGGTGAAGCTGCCCCTCACCGAAGAGGGACTCCGGGCCTGCCGGGCCCTCACGGCCGAGGGCATCCGGACCAACGTCACCCTCTGCTTCTCCCCCACCCAGGCGTGCTTCGCCGCCAAGGCCGGGGCCACGTACATCTCGCCCTTCGTGGGCCGCATCGACGACATCGCCGGCGAAGGGATGCAGCTCATCGCCCAGATCCGGCAGATCTACGACAACTACGGATTCGACACCCAGATCCTCACCGCCTCCATCCGCCATCCCCAGCACGTGGTGGAGGCCATGCTCCTGGGGTCGGACTGCGGCACCCTCCCCCCCAAGGTGCTGTACCAACTGCTGAAGCATCCGTTGACCGACAAGGGGCTGGACGCCTTCCTCGCCGACTGGCAGACGCTGGGCAAGGATCTCTGAGCGCTCCGGCCCGCTGGAGTTCGATGCCATGATGGATTCTCGTCTTCGGGCCGCGGCCCTCTGGCCCGTGGCCGCCCTGAGTCTCGCCGCCTGCGACGGCGCCGACGGAGGCCGGTCGGCCTTCGCCGCCGATTCCCCCGCGTCCGATGCACCCGTGGCCGCGGTCCTGGCCCCCGAGGCCCCGGAGCAGGTGCCCGCCGAGGTCCGGAGCGCCGCCCAGGGGGTCGACGACTCCCGCCGCACCGCCATCGTCCTGGCGTCGGAGCGGGTGGCGCCGGCGGTGGTGACCATCAACACCGTGCGCACCCAGCGCGTGCGCCCCTCCAGCATGTGGGAGAGCTTCTTCCTCCCGCCCAACGCCGCCCGGCGGGTGAGCGGGCTGGGATCGGGCTTCGTCATCGACGGGAGTCGGGGCCTCATCGTCACCAACGACCACGTGGTCCAGGGCGCCGATCGGCTCCTGGCCACCTTCCCCGACGGCCGCGCGTACGAGGCCACCGTGGTGGGCACCGACCCCGTCACCGACGTGGCGGTGATCCGGGTCGACGCCGACGAGGAGCTTCCCGAGGCGCCCCTGGGTACCTCCGAGTCCCTCTACATCGGCGAGTGGGTCGTGGCCATCGGCAACCCCTTCGGCTACCTGCTGTCGAACTCCGAGCCCACGGTGACGGCCGGCGTGGTGAGCGCCGTGGGCCGCCACATCGTGCCCACCAGCGAGGACCAGGGCTTCTACCTGGGCATGATCCAGACCGACGCCTCCATCAACCCCGGCAACTCCGGCGGGCCCCTGGTCAACGCCCTGGGCCAGGTGATCGGGGTCAACTCGTCGATCTTCTCCCGCTCGGGGGGAAGCGAGGGACTGGGCTTCGCCATTCCCATCGACCGGGCGCTCCACGTGGCGGGCGACCTCATCGACCACGGCGAGGTGCGCCGGGCGTGGCTGGGCGTGGACGTGGAGCCCGCCGAGGCCGACGACTGGGGACGCACCCGGGGCGTCCTGGTGAGCCAGGTGGCCGGGGGCTCGCCGGCGTCCGCGGCGGGGCTGGTGGCGGGACGGCGGATCCTGGCCGTGGACGGCCGACGCCTGTCGGCGCCCCTGGACTGGGAAGACGTGATCCTGGACCTCCGCCCCGGCGACGCGGTGGCCGTGGACGTGGAAGGCCGGGACGCGCCGGTGCGGATCCAGGCCGGCGACCTGCCCTCCCTGAGCGCCGAGCGGGTGGTGGTGCTGGACCAGATGGAGATGATCACCGTGACGCCCCAGATCCGGGCCGAGCGCCAACTGGCCTCGGAGGACGGCGCCCTGGTGGTGACGGCGTCCGACGCCGTCTCCAGCCAGATCGGACTCCGGGCCGGCGACGTCCTGGTCCAGATCAACAACGTGCGGGTCCGATCGGCCGACGATGCGGCCCGCTTCTTCCAGCAGCTCCCCCCCGGCCGCGTCCGACTGGGCGTGGAGCGGAGCGGCGGCTACGTGTTTCTCGACTTCGTCTGGCGAAGAGGATGACCGACACCTCCCACGGCTACACCCACCCCCTCACGGGACGGTACGCCTCCCGGGACATGCAGGCCGTCTTCAGTCCGGCCCACCGCTACGGCACCTGGCGCCGAATCTGGCTCGCCCTGGCCGAGGCCCAGAAGGAGACGGGCCTGGCCATTCCCGACGAGGCACTGGCCCAGATGCGGGGGGCGCTGGACGACATCGACTTCGAGCAGGCGGCCGAGTACGAGCGCCGCTTCCGCCACGACGTCATGGCCCACGTCCACCTCTTCGGCGACGCCGCCCCGGCGGCCCGGGCCATCATCCATCTCGGGGCCACCAGCGCCTTCATCGGCGACAACACCGACCTGATCCTCCACCGGGAGGCGCTGGAGCTGATCCGGGATCGGGTGGTGCGGTGCGTCGCGGCCCTGGCCGACTTCGCCCGGCGCTGGCGCGACCTCCCCACCCTGGCCTACACCCACTTCCAGCCCGCCCAGCCCACCACCGTGGGCAAGCGGGCCACCCTCTGGATCCAGGACCTCGTCCTGGACCTGGAGGAGATCGAGTTCCGCCTCGAGACCCTCCGCTTCCGGGGCGTGCGGGGCACCACGGGCACCCAGGCGTCGTTCCTGGAGCTGTACGGCGGCGACCACGCCCAGGTCGACCGCCTCGACGCCCTGGTGGGCGAAAAGATGGGCTTCGCCGAGAGCTACGGCGTGAGCGGCCAGACCTACCCCCGCAAGGTGGATCAGGCCCTTCAGAACACCCTGGCCGGGGTGGCGGCCTCCATCTCCAAGCTCGGCCACGACTGGCGCCTCCTGGCCCACCTCCGGGAGGTGGAGGAGCCGTGGGAGAGCGAACAGATCGGCTCGTCGGCCATGCCCTACAAGCGCAACCCCATGCGGGCCGAACGCATCTGCGCCCTGGCCCGGCACGTCATCACCCTGGGGCTCGACCCGGCCTTCACGGCGGCCACCCAGTGGATGGAGCGCACCCTGGACGACTCGGCCAACCGGCGGCTGTCGATCCCCGACGCCTACCTCACCCTGGACGGCGCCCTGGTGCTGGTGGAAAACGTCGCCGCGGGACTCATCGTCCACCCGGCGGTGGTGGCGAAGAACCTCGACGAGCATCTTCCCTTCATGGCCACCGAGACCCTGCTCATGCAGGCCACCGCCGGCGGCGGCGACCGCCAGGAACTCCACGAGCGCATCCGCGTCCACGCCCACGCCGCCGCGGGCGAGATGAAGGAGGGCCGCTCCTCGGATCTGGTGGCCCGCATCGCCGCCGACGACGCCTTCGCCATGGACGAGGCCTCGATCCGGGGCCTCCTGGACGCCTCGGCCTTCGTGGGCCGGGCCCCTCAACAGGTGGACCGCTTCCTGGCCACCCACGTCGACCCCATCCTCGAGCGCCTGGGCCCCGGGGCCGAAGCCCGGCTGGGAGCCCCCGACGTCCGTGTCTGACGCCCTGCTGGACAGCCTCCTTCCCCTGACCCGGGTCCACCGGGGCAAGGTCCGGGACGTGTACCGGGTCGACGACCACCGCCTCCTCATGGTGGCCAGCGACCGGGTCAGCGCCTTCGACGTGGTCATGCGCCAGCCCGTGCCCCGGAAGGGCGAGGTCCTCACCCAGATCACCGCCTGGTGGCTCCATCGCCTCGCCGCCGACCTGGGCGTGGACCACCACCTCCTGGCCGTGGACCCGGACCACATCGTCGAGCTCCACCCGGACCTGGCCGCCAGCCGCGACGCCTGGGCCGGGCGGGCCATGCTGGTGCGCCGCACCACCCCCGTGCTGGTGGAGTGTGTGGTGCGGGGCTACCTGTCGGGCTCGGCGTGGCGGGAGTACCGGGACCACGGCACCCTGGCAGGCGAGCCCCTCCCCCCGGGGCTCCGGGAGAGCGACCGCCTGCCGGCGCCCCTCTTCTCGCCGGCCACCAAGGCCCAGGAGGGGCACGACGAAAACATCACGTTCGATGCCGTTCGGGAGATCGTGGGCGAGTCCATGGCCGAACGCCTCCGCGACCTCTCCTTCCAGATCTACGAGTACGGCCGCCGCACCTGCGACGCCCGGGGCATCCTCCTGGCCGACACCAAGTTCGAATTCGGCACCACGGCGGGGGGCGACCTGCTCCTCATCGACGAGGTCCTGACGCCCGACTCCTCCCGCTTCTGGCCCAAGGAGGACTACGCCCCGGGGCGGGGCCAGCCGAGCCTCGACAAGCAACCCGTGCGGGACTGGCTCGACGGAGTCCCCCATTGGGACAAGTCGCCGCCGCCACCCGATCTCACCGACGCCGTGGTGGCGGCCACCACCGCCCGCTACCTGGACGTGTTCCGACGGCTCACCGGAACGCCCCTGGACGAATGGACCCCGCCCCGCTTCGAGGTCGACGCCCCGTCATGACACCGGAGCGGACGAACGCGGATCCTCGGGACGAGCCGGGCGGAGGCGCAGGTCGCCGCCGTCGCCCCCGGCCCAATCTCCAGCGGGGCATCATCATCCTCCCCTCGGCCTTCACCCTGGGGAACCTCTTCTTCGGGATCTACGCCATCGTCGCCTCGACCCGGGGCGACCTGGAGTGGGCCGGTTGGTTCATCATCTTCGCCGGAATCCTGGACATGCTCGACGGGCGGGTGGCCCGGTTCACCCGCACGGGGTCCCGGTTCGGCGCCGAGCTCGATTCCCTGGTGGACGCCATCAGCTTCGGCGTGGCCCCGAGCATCATCATGTACGAGATCTTCTTCCACGACGCCACGTCGTGGAGCTGGACCCTCTCGTACGTCTACGTGGTGGCGGCGGTGGTGCGCCTGGCCCGCTTCAACGTGGAGCAGGGCGGCGAGGCGAAGCGCCAGTTCCTGGGGCTCCCCTCCCCCGCCGCGGGCATGACCCTGGCCTCGTGGTATCCCTTCAGCCAGACGCCCCTCTTCCAGACGTATCTGGCCGACCTCCCGTGGGCTCAGATCATGGCCATGGCCATGGTCCTCATCGGGGTCCTCATGGTGAGCCACGTGCCCTACGCCAAGGTGCCCCGCATCGGGCTCCGCACCACGAAGGGCCGCCTCACCACGGCGTGGATCCTCACCCTGGTGGTCCTCGCCGTCACCGTACCCCGGTACTACTTCTTCACGGCCCTCGTTCTCTACATCGTCTGGGGACTCCTGAAGACGGTGCTCCTGGGACTCCTGGACCGGCTTCCCGACCGGGATCCGCTCCTGGACGACCACGACGACGACTACGACGACGAGTCCGGCGACGTGCGCTCGCTGGACTATTCCCATCTGAATCCCGAACCCCGGCGCTCCCGCCGCCCGCCTCCGGAGAACGACTCTTGAGCCGCTACCGCATCGAGATCCGCGTCACCCCCCGCAAGGGAATCCTGGACCCCCAGGGCAAGGCGATCCACCACGCCCTCCACTCCCTGGGGTGGGCCCAGGTGGACGACGTCCGGGTGGGCAAGGCGATCCACGTGGAGCTCGACGCCGACGACGCCGGTGCGGCCCGGGACGAAGCCGAGGCCATGTGTCGAAAGCTCCTGGCCAACCCGGTGACGGAGGACTTCGAGGTCTACCAGGTGGAGGAGGCCGGGGCATGAAGGCCGCCGTGGTGACCTTTCCCGGCTCGAACTGCGACTACGATCTCTACAAGGCGGTGCAGGACGTGGGCGCCGAGGCCCGCTTTCTCTGGCACCGGGACCGGGGGCTCGACGACGCCGACGTGGTGCTCCTGAGCGGGGGCTTCAGCTACGGCGACTACCTCCGGGCCGGGGCCATCGCCCGCTTCAGCCCCATCATGGACGACGTGGTGGCCTTCGCAAAGGCCGGCGGACCGGTGGTGGGCATCTGCAACGGCTTCCAGATCCTCTGCGAAGCGGGACTCCTGCCCGGCGCCCTGATCCGCAACGCGTCGCTGAAGTTCCAGAGCGAGAGCGTGTGGATGCGGGTGGAGCGCACCGACACCCTCTTCACCCGGGACTACGCCGCCGGACAACGGCTCCGGATTCCCATGGCCCACGCCGAGGGCAACTTCCGCGCCGATCCCGAGACCCTGAAGCGCATCGAAGGCGAGAACTGCGTGCTGTTCCGGTACGTCGACCGCCACGGCGGCGCGAGCCCCGAGGGCAACCCCAACGGCTCCATGAACCACATCGCCGGCATCGTCAACGAAGCGGGCAACGTCATGGGCATGATGCCCCACCCCGAACGAGCCATGGAAGCGGTGCTCGGTTCCACCGACGGACGGGGACTCTTCACCTCGCTCATGGGCGCCCTGGCGGCCGGGAGCGCCGCATGACGGCCCTCAACGTGCCGGGCACGCCCCGCCTCCCGGCGGCCGTCGACCCCCGCCCCGGCGACCCCGAGGTCACCGACGAGGTGGTGGCCGATCACGGCCTCTCTCCCGACGAGTACACCAAGGTCAAGGCCATCATGGGCCGCACCCCCACCTGGACCGAACTGGGGGTGTTCAGCGCCATGTGGTCGGAGCACTGCGGCTACAAGAACTCCAAGCGGCTGCTCAAGACCCTGCCCACCCAGGCCCCCTGGGTCATCAAGGGCCCGGGCGAAAACGCCGGCGTCATCGACGTGGGAGACGGCTACGCCCTCGCGTTCAAGATCGAGTCCCACAACCACCCCAGCGCCGTGGAGCCCTACCAGGGTGCGGCCACGGGCGTGGGCGGCATTCTCCGGGACATCTTCACCATGGGAGCCCGCCCCATCGCCGTCCTGGACTCGCTGCGCTTCGGCGACCTCCGCTCGCCCCGGGTGCGCTACCTCTTCGGCGGCGTAGTGAAGGGGGTGGGCGACTACGGAAACTGCGTGGGCATTCCCAACATCGGCGGCGAGGTCATGTTCGACGCCGCCTACGAGGGCAATCCCCTGGTCAACGCCATGTGCCTGGGCCTCATGAAACACGAGGATCTCATCACCGGGGTGGCCGAGGGGGTGGGCAACCCGCTGATGGCGGTGGGGGCCCGGACGGGGCGGGACGGCATCCACGGCGCCACCTTCGCCTCGGAGGAGCTCAGCGAGGACGCCGACGAGTCGAGCCGGCCCATGGTGCAGGTGGGCGACCCCTTCACCGAGAAGCTCCTTCTGGAGGCGTCGCTGGAACTCATCGCCAGCGGCCACATCACCGGCATTCAGGACATGGGGGCCGCGGGCCTCACCTCGTCGGCCACGGAGATGGCGGGCCGGGCGGGCAACGGCGTGGAGATCGACACCGCGCTTGTGCCCGTGCGGGAAGTGGGTATGACCCCCTACGAGATCCTGTTGAGCGAGTCCCAGGAACGTATGCTGGTGACGGCGAAGGCGGGCCACGAAGACGACGTGCGGGCGATTCTCGAGAAGTGGGAGCTCGAGGCCGAGGTGGTGGGGCGGGTCACCGACGACGGCATGTTCCGGGTGAAGGAGAACGGGGTCACGGTGGCCGAGATCCCCAACGTGCCCCTCACCGAAGCCTGCCCCACCTACGAGCGGGAGGGCATCGAGGCGCTGGAGGTGGCCGAGCTCCGGGACCGGGAACTCCCGGTGCGGGACACCCTTCCCGACCCCTCCCTGGCCCTGTTGGACCTGATCCGCTCGCCCAACATCGCCTCGAAGCGGTGGATCTTCGGCCAGTACGACACCACGGTGCGGACCGCCACCGTGCGACGCCCCGGGGGCGACGCCGGCGCGGTGCGGATCCGGGGCACGAAGCGAGCCGTGGCCGCCACCACCGACTGCAACGGCCGCTACGTCTACCTCGATCCCCGCAACGGGGCCCGGGCCGCCGTGGCCGAGGCCGCCCGCAACCTGGTGTGCGTGGGGGCGCTCCCCACGGCCATCACCAACAACCTCAACTTCGGCAATCCGCTGAAGCCCCACATCTACTACCAGCTCCGGGAAGCGGTCCGGGGCATCGGCGAGGCGTGCCGGGCCTTCGAGACGCCGGTGACGGGGGGCAACGTCTCCCTCTTCAACGAGACCGACGGCAAGGCCATCCACCCCACGCCGGTCATCGGCATGGTGGGGGTCATCGACGACGTGGCCCATCTCACGGGCCACGCGTTCCGGGAGGCCGGCGACGCCATTCTCCAGCTCGGCGACAACACCGACGAGATGGGCGGGTCGGAGTATCTCTACCGGTTCCACGGGGGACTGGTGGCGGGCCATCCCCCCTCGGTGGATCTCCTGGCGGAACGGTCGCTGCAGCAGGCCGTGCTGGCTATGATCCACACGGGTCTCGTGCACTCGGCCCACGACTGCGCCGAGGGCGGACTCGCCGTGGCCCTGGCCGAGAGCGCCCTGGGCGAAGGCGACGATCCCCTGGGCGTCGACGTGGAGCTTCCCGACGCCCTCCCCGCCCCGGCCCTTTTCTTCGGCGAGGCCCAGGGCCGGGTGGTGGTGTCGTGCGCCGAAGCCGACGTCGACCGCCTCCTGGAGGTGGCCGCCGATCACGGGGTCCCGGCGCGGCGCATCGGATCGGTGGCGCCGGCCTCGGCGGGCGTCCGGATCCGGGGCGCGGGCACCGAGATCTTCTGCCGGACCGCCTCGTTGGCCGATGGGTACTTCAACGCCCTCTCCTCGATCATGGACGCGGCGCCCGCCGCCGCGACCGCACGGGACCACACCGCATGAGCCGACCTCTGGACGTCGTCGACGCTTCTCCCCCCCAGCTCGACGACAAACCCCGGGAGGAATGCGGGGTCGTGGGCATCACCGGGGTCGAGGGCGCCGCCGAACTGGCCTTCCTGGGCCTCTATGCCCTCCAGCACCGGGGGCAGGAAGCCGCCGGGATGGTGGCCGTGGACGGCGAGGGGGTGGCCCGGGTCCACAAGGGTTTGGGACTGGTGGCCGACGTCTTCGACGCCCAGGCGCTGAAGGGGCTGCCGGGCTCCACGGCCCTGGGCCACGTGCGGTATTCCACGGCGGGGGGCGGCGGCGCCCGCAACGCCCAGCCCATCGTGGTGCGCTACGCCGAGGGCGACCTGGCCGTGGCCCACAACGGCAACCTCACCAACGCCCACGACCTGAGGAGCTGGCTGGTGCGGGAGGGCTCCATCTTCCAGGGCACCAACGACTCCGAGGTGGTGGTGCACCTGGTGGCCCGCTCCCGGCACGAGCAGGTGGATCTCCAGATCGACGACGCCCTCACCCACCTGGAGGGGGCGTTCAGCATGGTGATCACCGTGGGCCAGACCCTCTACGCCGTCCGCGACCGCCGGGGCTTCCGCCCCCTGGTGCTGGGGCGGAGGGGCGAGGGCTGGGTGGTAGCCAGCGAAACCTGCGCCCTGGACATCCTGGGCGCCGAGTACGTCCGGGACATCGAGCCCGGTGAGGTCCTGAAGATCGAGGGATCCAAGCTGCGCCGCCTGCGCCCCCTTCCCCCGGCCGACCACGCCGCGCCCTGCATCTTCGAACTGGTCTACTTCGCCCGCCCCGATTCCCGCCTGTGGGGGGTGAGCGTCGACCGGGCCCGCCGGGCCTTCGGGCGCCAACTGGCGAAGGAGCACCCCATTCCCGCCGACTGCGTCATCGCCGTGCCCGACTCGGCCAACTCGGCGGCCCTGGGCTACGCCGAGGAGAGCGGCATTCCCTATGAACTGGGACTGCTCCGCAACCACTACGTCGGGCGGACCTTCATCAAGCCCAGCCAGGCCGACCGGGACTTCGGCGCCCGCATCAAGTACAACCCGGTGAAAGAGGTGCTGGCGGGCAAGCGGGTGGTCGTGGTGGACGACTCCCTGGTCCGGGGCACCACCAGCCGCTCGCTGGTGAAGTTCATGAAGGAAGCCGGCGCCACCGAGGTGCACTTCCGCATCGCCTCGCCCCCGGTGAAGAGCCCGTGTTTCTACGGCATCGACATGCCGAGCCGCCAGGAGCTCATCGGCTCCAGCCTCTCGGTGGACGAAATCGCCCGGGAACTGGGCGTGGACTCCCTGGGCTACCTCTCCCTGGACGGCATGCAGGACGCCGTGCGCGACGCCGGGCCCTTCTGCAACGCCTGCTTCAGCGGCGACTACCCGGCGCCCCTGGTGGACGTGGAGAAAGGCTATGTGCCCGGCAACCTGGGGCCGTCGTGCTGACCAGCGGCGGCGAGGTGACCCGGGAGCGGCTGCGGGCGCTCCCCAAGGCCGAGCTCCACGTGCACCTGGACGGCTCGATCCGCCCCGAGACCATGCTGGAGCTGGCCGCCGAGGCCGGCGTGGCGCTGCCGGTCTCCACCGCGGCGGCCCTGGCCGACCACATGCGGGCCGACGACTCCGCCGACCTGGTGGACTACCTCTCCAAGTTCGAGACCACCCTGGCCCTCATGCAGACGGCGCCCCAGCTCGAGCGCATCGCCTACGAGCTCGCCGTGGACCACGCCGCCGAGAACGTGAAGTGGGTCGAGGTGCGCTTCAGCCCGTGGCTCAACACCTGGGGCGGCCTCTCCATGGACGAGGTCATGGACGCCGTGCTGGCGGGCCTGGGGCGGGCGGAAGCCGAGGCCGACGTGCGCACCGGCGTGATCATCTGCGCCCTGCGACACCTGGGCCCCGATCACTCCATGGAGCTGGCCGAGCTGGCCGTGGCGTATCGGGATCGGGGCGTGGTGGCCGTGGACCTGGCGGCGGCCGAAAAGGGCAACCCCGCCGCCCTCCACGCCGAGGCCTTCCGCCTGGCCGCCGAGCACGACCTCTCCCGCACGGTGCACGCCGGTGAAGCCTTCGGGCCGCCGTCCATCCGCCAGGCCCTGCTGGACTGCGACGCCCACCGCATCGGTCACGGCACCCGGCTCCACGAGGACGAAAGCCTGGAGCGCTACGTCCGCGACCACCGCATCCCCCTGGAGATCTGCCTGACCTCCAACGTCCAGACCCGGGTCGCCGCCACCTTCGAAACCCACCCCGTGCGCCGCTACTTCGACGAAGGCATCCGCCTCACCCTCTGCACCGACAACCGCCTCATGTCGGGCACCACGGTGACGGAGGAGTACTGGCGGGCGCACCGGCACCTGGGCTTCACGTTCGACGAGCTGGTGGAGGTGGCGCGCATGGGGTTCGACGCGGCGTTCCTGCCGTGGCCCGAGAAGAAGGAGATGGTGGCGGGGTTGTTCGGGTAGAGGGGCAACCCCCATACGCCACGCGCACGTGGTTTGGCGCCCGTTTCCCGGCGGGGGTATCGCGCCCTCCGTCGAACATTGACTGATGCCCTGCCCGAACGGCCCAGGATTCCCCGGAGACTTCCTGCGGTGGAGACGTTGGCCTCATTGGCAAGGCAAACAGGTACTCGCTAGGGAAATGAGAGCGCGCGGTCCGGCTGGGGGGACATGCGAAGCGCGAGGGTTGGCTCGGAGTGGGCGGCGATCGGGTCGATCGCGCCGAAGTACGGGTGCACCGGGGACACACCCCGGTTGTCGGTGCACCAAGTCGAATTGAATGCGGGGCGACGGTCGGGTCCCTCCACGCCCGTGCGGGAATGCTGCAACCAATCGGAGCGTGAGCCCGCGACCAATGCGTCCGAACGGGATCCCAGTCTATGGCGTCGGCGTACCACGCGTCGGCGTACCACGCACCGGCGCTACTCGACCGCCGACCCCGTGGTGGTAGGCTGATCGATGCCCACCGTACCGAACACGGAAGTCGAGCCGGTCTCGCGCGTGCCGAATCGCTACTCCGACCCATTCGCACGGCCAAAGCCGTCGCGGTCGATCCATGGAGGGCGTCGCTCCGACGGTTCCGGGCCGAGAGTCTGTTGGCTCTCCTACAGATCACTTGAAGGCGACCGTCAGCGTATACGGGCCCGTCCGGTTATCCTGACTATAGAAGAACAGATCGTTGAGGACCCGTACCTTGACGTACATCAACTCGGGGTTGGTTCCGTCGGTCGAAAATGACCGTACGCCCGTCCACGTACCCCCACTGTGAGAACCGGTGAAACAGCCGAGTTCCGTCTCAGTGGTATTGTAGGAGTAGAGGCATGCCTCGAAGATGAACCCTGCATCGATCGAAACCTCGATGTCCTCCGATCCGAAGTTGTTCCAGGCTGAAGGGACAAACACATGCCAGTACTCGTGCAGATCTCGGTACGTCCCGGAGCTCGACTGCTTCTTGCAGGAGCTGTCAGACTCAATGGAACGCGAGTCCTCAAACGTGCTGCTTGAGCCTGACACGTCTTGGAGAGGGCTTCCACAGGGAACTACCACCATGTTCCAGATCCCGTTCACCTGGGCGGAGACGACCAGCCGCTGAGTGGCGGGGAATACGCGAACGGCATATGCGCCCTCGGTAGAAGTATTCAACCATCCTCCGTAGGTGTTCCCCCTTCCTAGCTCGCCGTCATCAGATCCGATGGCCAGGATATTTGCCACTTGGTTGTCGGTCTTGATCACAGCCCAAGTGTTCTGCCCAACCGTACCTCCTCGAGTGTATCCTTCGACGTAGTCAACCCTATTGCCCCAGTCCAGGTAGCACTCGTTCCCGAACACCCCACCCCACGCGTTGTAGGTGCTACCAGCTGAGCCGGACTGACTGGTGGTGCCTGCGTCACAGCCGGCGAAAGCCGACAGGGTCGAGCGACTCACCGTGGTGCTGGAGTTACTGCCCACGGCGTTGAAGGCTTCGACCCTAAACTGATGTGTAGTAGCGGTGGGCAGTCCCGTGATCCGGGCTGACGTGGAATTCGCATTCAGTGCAATCGATGTCCATGCGCCACCCGCGGAACGATAGAGCACACGATATCCCGCTTCATCCGTGGCGTTGTCGTTCCATGACACATCCATCGCAGAACTCTGGAAGGTCCTAGCGTTTGAGGGCCAGGGCACCACAGTCGTTGTGACACCCGACGGAGCAGCGGGAGGAGCGACGAACACGACTCCCACTGATCTGGCCGTTGTCATCGAGACAGTGCACGTCGGCGATGAACCCGCGGACGCGCAAGCACCGCTCCAGCTTCCGATTTGCCATCCCGCAGCGGGACTTGCAGTTAGGGTCACCGAGGCACCATAGGAAAAGTCTGCGTAGTCGCTAGTGCCCAAGGTCGAAATCGAGATCCCTTGAGGGCTAGACTGAACTGTTCCTTGGCCGGACTTGCTGACGGTCAGCCTCTGCGGTGGTTGGACGAAAGTGACCGACACGGAACGATCGGATGTCATCGACACTGTGCACGTCGCCGACGTTCCTGCCGAGGCGCAAGCTCCACCCCAGCCCCCGATCTGCCACCCGCTCGACGGGCTCGCCGTCAGCGTCACGGAGGATCCGTCCGCGAAGAGGTCCGCGTCATAGGTACCACCATTGGGTATGAAGATGCCTGTTGGGTTTGACACCACCACACCAGAGCCGGACTTGCTCACACTGAGCGTCCGTGGCGCCTGCACGAAGTTCACTGATGCCGTCTGGTTCGACGTCATCGGCACCGTGCACGTCGACGACGAGCCCGCCGATGCGCAGGCTCCACCCCAGCCCCCGATCTGCCATCCGCTTGAGGGATTGGCCGTCAACGTCACGTTTGTTCCGTTCGAGAACATCCCCGTGTCGCTCGACGTGCTCGTGTTCGTCGCGATCCCCGACGGACTCGAACTCACGCTGCCCAACCCGACCTGGCTGAAGCTCAGCGTCCGAGGCGTCTGCACGAAGTTCACGGACGCCGTCTGATCCGACGTCATCGACACCGTGCACGTCGCCGACGAGCCCACCGATGCGCAGGCTCCACCCCAGCTCCCGATCTGCCATCCGCTTGAGGGACTGGCCGTCAGCGTCACAGTCGTCCCGTTCGAGAACGTCCCCGTGTCGCTCGACGTGCTCGTGTTCGTCGTGATCCCCGACGGATTCGAACTCACGCTCCCCGACCCGTTCTGGCTGAAGCTCAGCGTCCGAGGCGTCTGCACGAAGTTCACCGACGCCGTCTGATTCGACGTCATCGACACCGTACACGTCGCCGACGAGCCCGCCGAGGCGCAGGCTCCACCCCAGCCCCCAATCTGCCACCCACTCGCCGGGGTGGCCGTCAGCGTCACGTTCGTTCCGTTCGAGAACGTCCCCGTGTCGTTCGTCGTGCTCGTGTTCGTCGTGATCCCCGACGGGCTCGAACTCACGCTCCCCGACCCGCTCTGGCTGAAGCTCAGCGTCCGGGGCGTCTGCACGAAGTTCACCGACGCCGCCTGGTTCGACGGCATCGACACGGTGCACGTCGTCGATGTCCCCGCCGAGGCGCATGCTCCGCCCCAGCCGCCGATCTGCCACCCGCTTGAGGGATTGGCCGTCAGCGTCACGCTCGTTCCGTTTGAGAACGTCCCCGTGTCGCTCGTCGTGCTCGTGTTCGTCGTGATCCCCGACGGATTCGAACTCACGCTCCCCGAACCGTTCTGGCTGAAGCTCAGCGTCCTGGGCGTCTGAACGAAGTTCACGGACGCCGTCTGATTCGACGTCATCGACACGGTGCACGTCGCTGACGAACCCGCCGAGGCGCAGGCCCCACCCCAGCCCCCAATCTGCCACCCACTCGCCGGAGTCGCCGTCAGCGTCACGTTCGCTCCGTTCGAGAACGTCCCCGTGTCGCTCGTCGTGCTCGTGTTCGTCGTGATCCCCGACGGATTCGAACTCACGCTCCCCGACCCGCTCTGGCTAAAGCCAAGGGTCGATGATCCGCCGCCACCGCCAGGAGTCAGGTTCGCAACGAGCGAGGCGCCTGAGTAGCTAGCCGAGACAGAAAGGGCCACTATGTACCAGGTACCCGGACTGGGATCAATGATAGTACAGGTCGCGCCAGACCCACTGTTCACTCCAAGACAATCCGGGAATCCCTGGCTGACGGAGGGACGGGAACCATGGTTTACCATTAGAGATGGCTCACTACCGGCGCTGGTGACCGTAACATCCAGTCGCGTTTGGCCCACGGGGACATCAAGCAGATAATGCTGTTCCCCTCCAAGCGTCCCATCGCTGACGGAAACAGGTACGCCATCAGACAGTGGGATAGCCGACGGGTAGCTGATCGTCAGACTCAATGCCACATCTCGGCTCTGCCCGCCACTACTCGCCCTAAACGCGACTGGCGAGATGGTCGGGCTACGAGGAATCCCCGACAGGACGCCCGTGGATGGATCTAGGGTGATGCCCGTGGGAATAGCTCCGCCAACGAGCGACCAACTGATCGACCCGGCGCCCCCGGTTGCGCGAAGAGTGTCGGCGTAGCGCGCCCCGACAATACCGTCTCGAAGATCGGTGGTCGTGACCGTCAGATCCGGAACAAAGACAATGGACGCCGTGTGATTCGATGTCACCGACACGGTGCACGTGGAGGATGTTCCGGCTGCAGAGCACGCTCCGCCCCAGCCCCCGATCTGCCACCCGCTCGCCGGATTCGCCGTCAGCGTCACGGTCGTCCCGTTCGAGAACGTTCCCGTGTCGTTCGTCGTGCTCGTGTTCGTCGTGATCCCCGACGGGCTCGAACTCACGCTCCCCGACCCGTTCTGGCTGAAGCTCAGCGTCCGAGGCGTCTGCACGAAGTTCACCGACGCCGTCCGGTCCGACGTCATCGACACCGTGCACGTCGCCGATGAGCCCGCCGACGCACACGCGCCACCCCAGCTCCCAATCTGCCAGCCGCTCGCCGGATTCGCGGTGAGGACGACCGCCGTTCCCTCCGGAAACGCTGCAGTGCCGGAGGCCTGGCTTGGTGGAATCGCGATTCCGCTCGGGCTCGAGCTCACAGCACCCTGGCCTTGCTTGCCGACGCTGAGCGTGCGCGTATTGACGTCGGCGACCGAAAGGTTGTCCAGTCGACCCGCGAAATCCCATCCCGCTCCTCCGACGAAGACACGGGTGACGCGAGCCATAGTGGGGACATAGTCGTGCAGCCGGAACTGCTGATTCCGTTGCCAAGTGTTCAAAGGCGTTCCGGGATGTCCAACGATCTCGGTCGTGCCCCGGCTGGACCGAACCGGCCCACCGTCATCGTTGTACCCGATCAAGAGCGACACCGGGGACCCCGCGCCGGTCTCCCCAACGATCAACACCTCCGCCGCCCACTCGGTACCGTTGTCTCCCGCGCCGTTCCGGACGCTACTTCCGCCCGCCAGAATGTCGAATGAGACGTAGGTCGAGCCACTTACGCCTCGCGGATCAACACTGATATCCAGATTCGCGCCCAAGCTCTGGCCGCTGCCGCCCGCCCCCGACCTACTCCACCGCAGTTCGCCTGCAACGATCCCCAGTGACGAAGTACCGATTGTGGGTTGGACGGGTGTCCACGGATAGCGCGATGACAGGCCCGGACCATCGAAAGGCTCCGATATCGGCAGAGAAACGCCGCCCGACTGCGTAGTGGCCGTGACCGGCACCGAGAGTGCCCCAAAGACCCTTGAGCCCTGGTCCACGCGCCAGGCGACCGCTTGGAAGTCGTACGATGATCCCGGTGTTAGGCCTTGGATGGTCACCTGTGTAGCACCGATCACGGAATCTCCCGCGATGGTTGCGGAACCCCATCCGAAGCCGATCGGGGTCGGTGCGTACCTAACTTCGACAATCGCCGTTCCACCCAGCCCGTTCTGCACAGCCGGCACATCCAGGGTGACACTTGTCGATGTCGTTCCCACGACGAGCAGCACCGCCTGGGCAGGCGGAGGAACGAAGTCTACCGACGCCGTCTGGTTCGACGTCATCGACACCGTGCACGTCGTCGACGTCCCCGCCGACGCACACGCTCCACCCCAGCCCCCCACCTGCCAGCCGCTCGCCGGGCTCGCCGTCAGCGTCACGCTCGTCCCGTCCTGGAACGTCCCCGTGTCGTTCGTCGTGCTCGTGTTCGTCGTGATCCCCGACGGTCTCGAACTCACGCTCCCCGACCCGACTTGGCTGAAGCTCAGCGTCCGGGGCGCCTGCACGAAGTTCACCGATGCCGTCTGATTCGACGTCATCGACACGGTACATGTCGTCGACGAGCCGGCCGATGCGCAGGCTCCACCCCAGCTCCCGATCTGCCACCCGCTTGAGGGATTGGCCGTCAGCGTCACGCTCGTCCCATTCGAGAACGTCCCCGTGTCGCTCGTCGTGCTCGTGTTCGTCGTGATCCCCGACGGACTCGAGCTCACGCTCCCCGCACCGTTCTGGCTGAAGCTCAGCGTCCGGGGCGCCTGCACGAAGTTCACCGACGCCGTCTGATTCGACGTCATCGACACCGTGCACGTCGCTGACGAACCCGCCGAGGCACACGCGCCGCCCCAGCCTCCGATCTGCCAGCCGCTCCCCGGGGTCGCCGTCAGCGTCACGTTCGTGCCGTTCGGGAACGTCCCCGTGTCGCTCGACGTGCTCGTGTTCGTTGTGATCCCCGACGGACTCGAACTCACGCTACCCGACCCGTTCTGGCTGAAGCTCAGCGTTCGCGGGTCCGCGATGAAACTCACCGATGCCGACCGGTCGGAGGTCATCGACACGGTACATGTCGTCGACGAGCCTGCCGAGGCGCAGGCTCCACCCCAGCCCCCAACCCGCTGACCGCTAGCCGGGGTCGCCGTGAGCGTCACGTTCGTGCCGTTCGAGAACGTGCCCGTGTCGCTCATCGTGCTCGTGTTCGTCGTGATCCCCGATGGACTCGAACTCACGCTCCCCGACCCGCTCTGGCTAAAGCTCAGCGTCCGGGGCACCTGCACGAAGTTCACCGATGCGGTCTGATTCGACGTCATCGACACGGTGCACGTCGTCGACGAGCCGGCCGATGCGCAGGCTCCACCCCAGCTCCCGATCTGCCACCCGCTTGAGGGATTGGCCGTCAGCGTCACGCTCGTCCCATTCGAG
>JAUIEJ010000020.1 GCA_030428885.1 Gemmatimonadota bacterium
GACTGGTGCGCGAACTGGCCGACCTCTTCGATCTGGTGCCGGAGCAGTTGGTGGATCTCCCGGGGTTCGCCGAGAAGTCGGCGACGAACCTGGTGGCGGGGATCCGGCGCCGGACGTCGGTGGAACTGCGGCGGTTCCTCCACGGGCTGGGGATCCCCGAGGTGGGGGTGGCGGTGGCCCGCGACCTGGCCCTCCACTTCCGGTCGTTCGAGGCCATCCGGGCGGCCGCGCCCGAGGAACTGGAAGCCGTGGACGGCATCGGACCCCGCATGTCGGAGGCCATCCGGGGGTTTCTCGACACGCCGGCCAACGCCCTGGCCATGGATCACATCCTGGCGCGGGGGGTCACTCCGGTGGCTCCCGAGGGTCCGGCCCAGACCGAGCTGGCCGGCAAGCGGTTCGTCTTCACCGGGGGGTTGTCGACCCTGACCCGCTCCCAGGCCCGGAAGCTGGTGGAAGGGGCCGGCGCCCGGGCGGTCTCGTCGGTGAGCGCCGAAACCGATTGGGTGGTGGCGGGTTCGGATCCGGGGTCGAAGTACGACAAGGCGGTGGCGCTGGACGTGGGCATCCTCACCGAAGAGGCGTTTCTGGAGCTGCTCCGGGACGCGGGAATCGAGGTGCCGGAATGACGGGAGTGGGCTGAGTGGAGAACCTGGACATCGCCCGGATCCTCGAGGAAACGGCCGACCTTCTGGAGATCCAGGGGGCCAACCCGTTCCGGATCCGCGCGTACCGCAACGCGGTGCGCACGGTGGAGGGCCTCACCCGGTCGCTTCAGGACATGGTGGCGGGGGGCGAAGACCTCACGGCGCTCCAGGGCGTGGGGAAGGAGATGGACGCCCACATCCGGGAACTGCTCCAGACGGGTCAGCTCTCCACCCTGAACGCCGTCACCGAGGAGGTGCCCCGGACCCTGGCCGAGCTCACGCGCCTCGACGGCGTGGGGCCGAAGAAGGCCAAGAAGCTCTACGACGAGCTCGGGGTGGAATCGGTGGAGGGACTCGAGGCCGAGATCGAGAAGGGCCGAGTCCAGGAGCTCAAGGGCTTCGGAGCCCGGAGCGCCGAGAAGATGCTCCGGTCCATCGAGGACCATCGCAAGCAGGTGGGCCGCTTTCTCCGAGCCGAGGCCGAACCCTACGTGGAGTCCCTCCTGAAGTGGATGGAGGAGGCTCCCGGTGTGGAGCGGTTGGAGGTGGCGGGAAGTTGGCGGCGCCGAAAGGAGACCATCGGCGACCTGGATCTCCTCGCCGCCTGCCCGGGGGACGGCACGCCGGCGGTGGAGCACTTCACCGCCTTCGAGGGCGCGGTGCGGGTGGAGGCATCGGGGTCGACCAAGGGCAACATCGTGCTCCGGTCCGGGCTGTCGGTGGACCTGCGCGTGATCCCCCCCGAGTCGTTCGGCGCCGCGCTCCACTACTTCACCGGATCGAAGGAACACAACGTCCACATCCGCACCCTGGGGGTGAAGCGGGGACTCCGGATCAACGAGTGGGGCGTGTTCGCCGTGCCCGAGGGCGTGGACCCCGACACCCTGAAGAAGGACGAGGGACGCCGGGTGGGGGGGGCCACTGAGGAGGAGGTCTTCGCCACCGTCGACCTGCCCTGGATTCCTCCGGAGCTCCGGGAGGATCGCGGCGAGATCGCCGCCGCCCGGGAGGGCGCCCTTCCCCGCCTGGTGGAGGTGGACGATCTCCGGGGCGATCTCCACATGCACTCCACCTGGACCGACGGTCAGGCGTCGATCCTGGACATGGCCCGGGCCTGCGCCGAGCGCGGCTACGCCTACATGGCCATCACCGACCATTCCCAGGCGGTGACCATGGTGGGGGGGCTGACGCCCGAGCGGGTCCGGGCCCAGTGGAAGGAGATCGCCGCGGCCCAGGACGAGGTGGGCGAGGACGTGCGCATCCTGCGCGGTCAGGAGGTGGACATCCTCAAGGACGGCACGCTGGATCAGCCCGACGACATCCTGGCCGAGCTCGACGTGGTGGTGGCGTCGGTGCACTCCTTCATGGATCTGGACCGGGAGGCCATGACCGAGCGGGTGATCCGGGCCGTCTCCCACGGAGGTGTGGACATCCTGGGGCATCCCACGGGGCGGCTCCTGGGCCGTCGGGAGCCCTACGCCCTGGACGTGGAGGCGGTCCTGGAGGCGTGCCGGGAGCACGACGTCGCCGTGGAGATCAACGCCCACCCACGCCGCCTGGACCTGAACGACCGCTACGTCTTCCGGGCCCGGGAGCTGGGGGTGAAGGTGGTCATCGACACCGACGCCCACCGGGTGCTGGGGCTCGACGTCATGCGCTTCGGAGTGGATCAGGCGCGCCGGGGGTGGCTCGAGGCGACCGACGTGCTCAACACCCGGCCCCTGGACGAGCTCCTGTCGTGGCTCCGGGGGCGGAGGTGAGGGCGGCATGAACGGCGTCATGACCAACGCCCTTCTCCTGGGCATGGGCGTGGGCGTGCTGTACTTCGGCGCCGAATGGCTGGTTCGGGGCGCCACGCGCCTGGCCGGCGCCCTGGGGGTATCGCCCATCGTCATCGGGCTCACCGTGGTCTCCATGGGCACCTCGGCGCCGGAACTGGTGGTCTGCCTGGTGGCGGCCCTGGGGGGCAACTCCGACCTGGCCATGGGCAACGTCATGGGGTCGAACCTGGCCAACATCGGCCTCATCCTGGGCCTCACGGCCATGGTCCGCCCCCTGGAGGTGGCGGGCCGGGTCATCACCCGGGAGATCCCGGTGATGATCGCCGTCACCCTCCTGCTCTTCCCCCTGGTGTGGGATGGAGAGCTGAGTCGGGCCGACGGCGGGATCCTCCTGGTGGTGCTCGGGCTCTACCTGCTCTTCATCAACCGAGCCGCCGGCGAGGAGAAGGCCGAGGTGAAGGGCGAGTTCGACATCTACGACGAGAAGGCCCGGCCCGACGCCCGCACGGTGGCCGGGTCCCTCGCCCTCATCGTCGGCGGCTCCATCGGGCTGGTCATGGGGGGACGGGCCATCGTCCTGTCGGCGGAGTACATCGCCGAGATGTTCGGCGTGCCCGACCTGGTCATCGGCCTCACCATCGTGGCCGTGGGGACGTCGCTCCCGGAACTGGCCACGGCCCTGGTGGCGGCCATGCGGAAGGAAGCCGACATCGCCGTGGGCAACATCATCGGGTCCAACGTCTTCAACATCGCCGCCATTCTGGGGGTGACGTCGACGGTGACCCCCATCCGCGTGGTGGCCAACGTGGTTCGGGAGGAGCTGCCCGCCGTCCTCTTCATCTCGCTCCTGGCCTTTCCCGTGACCCGCTCGGCCCACCGGGTCCGGCGATGGGAGGGTGCGGTGCTCCTCGTGGTCTATCTGGGACTCGGGATCTGGCTGTTCCGCTTCTGAGGCTTGGGCTCGCCGCTCCGGCGGGCCCGGTCAGGTCAGGGGTTCGAAGCGAGCCGTGAAGTGGCGGAGTACCGGGGCCTGCTCCACGATCCGGTAGCCTCCGATGGCCGAGCGGCGGTCCCATACCTCCAGGATCACGTCGATGACGTACTTGATCTGGGACTCCGTGTAGACGCGCCGGGGAATGGCCAGGCGCACGAGCTCCATGCGGGACGGTACCTCCTGCCCCGATTCGGGATCGGTGCGACCGAACATCACCGTGCCGATCTCCACCCCCCGGATGCCCCCGGCCAGATAGAGCTCGGCGGTGAGGGCCTGCCCCGGTAGATCGGTTCGGGGCATGGGGTCGAGGAAGGCCGCCGCATCCAGGTAGACGGCGTGGCCCCCCGGAGGCTGCATGATGGGCACCCCCTCCCGGGCGAGGTGCTCCCCCAGGTACCGGACCGAGGCGACCCGGTAGGCCAGGTAGTCTTCGTGGACCACCTCCTCCAATCCCGTGGCGATGGCCTCGAGGTCGCGGCCCGCGAGTCCGCCGTAGGTGGGGAATCCCTCGGTGAGGATCAGGAGGTTTTCCTCCTGTCGGGCAAGGGCGGCGTCGTGGGTGGCCACGAACCCGCCGATGTTGGCGAGGCCGTCCTTCTTTGCCGACATGGTGCAGCCGTCGGCCAGATCGAACATGGCCCGGGCGATCTCCTTCACGGGGGTGTCGGCCCACCCGTCCTCCCGGCTCTTGATGAACCAGGCGTTTTCGGCGAAGCGGCAGGCGTCGAGGTAGAGGGGAATCCCGTGGCGGCGACACACCTCCGAGACGGCCCGGAGGTTGGCCATGGACACGGGCTGGCCACCGCCGGTGTTGTTGGTGACGGTCACCATGACCAGGGGAATCCGGGCGGCGCCCTTTTCGTCGATGAGACGCTCCAGGGCCGCCACGTCCATGTCGCCCTTGAAGGGGTGGGGTTCGGACGGCACCAGTCCGTGGGGCGCCGGCAGGTCGACGGCCTGGGCCCCCGTGGCCTCCACGTTGGCCCGGGTGGTGTCGAAGTGGGTGTTGTTGGGCACCAGATCACCGGGCGAACAGACCGTGGAGAACAGGATCCGCTCGGCGGCCCGGCCCTGGTGGGTGGGGATCACGTGCTCGAATCCCGTGAGGTCGCGCACCACGTCCCGGAACCGGAAGAACGAGCGGCTGCCGGCGTAGGCCTCGTCGCCACGCATGAGGGCCCCCCACTGATCGGCGCTCATGGCCGAGGTGCCGCTGTCGGTGAGGAGGTCGATGAGAACGTCGTCGGCTCGAAGCTGGAAGACGTTGTACCCGGCGTCGCCCAGGAGCCGCTCCCGCTCGTCGCGGGTGGTCATGCGGATGGGTTCCACCACCTTGATGCGGAAAGGCTCGATGATCTCAGGCATGGCGCGGCTCCGTCAGGCGAATTCCAGCGCCTGGGTCAGGTCGGCGATGAGGTCCTGGGGGTTCTCCACGCCTACGCTCAGGCGGATCAGTGCCGGGGTGATGCCCATGCGCTCCTGGGCCGGTGGGGGCACGTCGGAGTGGGTCATGGAGGCCGGGTGTTCGGCCAGGGACTCGGTGCCCCCCAGGCTCACGGCGAGCTTGATGAGCTTCAGGGCGTTCAACACCCGGAAGGCCTCGGCCTCACCGCCCCGCACCTCGAACGAGATCATGCTGCCGGGGCTCAGGCACTGGCGTCGGTACACCTCGTGGTCGGGGTCGTCCTCCGAGAGGTGCCCCAGGTAGTGGACGGTGTCCACCTTCGGGTGCTCCGCCAGGAAGTCGGCCACGTAGCGGGCGTTCTTCATCTGGCTGGTCATGCGGAGCTTCAGGGTCTCCAGGGAGCGAAGCAGCAGCCACCCGGTCCAGGGGCCGGCCATGCTTCCGAAAAACGTCCGGGTCGCCTTGACCCGGGTGACGAGCTCCTCGCTGCCCAGCACGGCGCCGGCGATGAGGTCGCTGTGGCCGCCCACGAACTTGGTGAGGGAGTAGAGGACGAGGTCGGCGCCGTGGGCCAGGGGATGCTGCCAGAGGGGGCCGAGGAAGGTGTTGTCCACGGCCACCAGGACGCGCCGGTCGTCGGTGGAGTGCTCCCGGGCCACCGCGGCGCACGCCCCGATGTCCACCAGTCGGTTGGTGGGGTTGGCCGGCGTCTCCACGTAGATCATGGCCAGGCGCTCGGCCCGGTCTCCCTCGGCCAGGGCGGCGTCCAGCGCCTCCCGGCCCGCCCCGGCGGGAAACGGCACGGTCTCGATGCCGAACTCGGGGAGGATCGTGTGGAAGAGGTACTCGGTGCCCCCGTAGACGGGTTCGCTGAAGGCCAGCACCTGGCCGGGCCTCAGGAAGGTGAAGGCCGTGGTGGCGATGGACGCCATGCCGCTCTCGAAGGCGGCGGCGGCCTCGGCCCCGTCCCACAGGGTGAGGCGGTCTTCCAGGATCTCCAACGACGGGTTGTTGAGGCGGGAGTAGATGAGCCCCAGGGTCTCGTCGTTGCGCTTCTCCCGCAGCCCGTAGGCCACCTCGAAGAACGCTTTTCCCTCTTCGGCGGTGCGGAAGGCGAAGGTGGAGGTCTGGAAAATGGGCGGCTTCACCGCCCCTTCCGACCACTCGGGCCGATACCCGTAGCTCATCATGAGGCTCTCGGGGCTCAAGCGGTGGTCCCCGATGGCCTTCTTGTCGTGCTTGTCCGACACCGTCGACTCCGTCGCTGGGGTGGAATAGCGATCCGGGACGGTGGGAGGGGGTGAGCCCGGAGTAGCCAGGGAAAGGTAGACGCGCGAGACGCAGGCGGCCACACGTCCGGGCCTTGCATGAGGCGTCGTCCCATGGCAGGGTCGGGCCATGGCCAGACGCGACCGGAACGTGGAGCGGGCGGTGCACCGGTGGACCCGCAAGGGCCTCGTGGACGAGGCTCTGGCGGCGGCGCTGAGAGAGGAGGCCCGGGCCCAGCACGACGCCGACACCTTGAGGGTCGGCCAGCTCCTCACCGCCGTGGCCGGAGCGGTGGCCCTCTTCCTGGCCGGAGCTCTCTTCGTCTCCGAGACCTGGCCGTCGCTCTCGGAGTCGGCCCGCACGACGGTGCTGGGGGTCTTTTCGGTTGTGGTGTGGGTGGGCGGCCGGGTCGTCACGGGCCGGGAGCGGTGGTCGCGCATCGGCGAGGTGCTCCAGGTGGCCGGCCTGGCCCTGGGCGCATTCGCCCTGGTGTACTCCGACAACGCCTGGGAAAGCGGGAGCGCCGGTGCCCGGGTGGTGGGGGTGGTCGCCCTGGCGGTGCCCATCGTCCTGGGGCCCCTGGCCTGGCGCGGATCCGTGGGACTGGTGGCGGCCCACACGGCCCTGTCGTTCGTCTTCGCCGCCCTCTTCCTGGATCGAACCCTCGATCTGGACTTCGAGACCATCGTGTGGGTGCTGGACGGTCTGCTGGCGGCGGCCCTCGCCCTCCTGTGGCTGCGGGTGCGGAATCGGTGGGATCGGGGCGTGCATCGGGATCTGGTGGCGTTCACCACCGGGCTGTGGACGGGGCTCGTTCTGATCTTCTTCACCGGCGCGGGCGTCCTGGCGTGGGAGGAGAACACGATCTGGGCCCTGGACGCCTGGTGGGGGGGCATCGTGCTCCTGACCTTCTGGGGGGCGTCGAAGACGGTGGGAGAGGCCGAGCGGGACGTGGTGGAGAGCCACATGGCCGCGTGCGTCCTCCTGGGCACCTTCTTCATCGGGTTCACCGGCGCCGAAGCCCTGAACGTGGCCGCCGAGGTGTGGGCGGCGGGGGCCGCACTGGTGGCGGTGTCGGGCCTGCTGTGGGGCCTGAAGGTGCGCAACATCCCCACGGTCGTGGCCTCCACCGCGTCGCTGGTGGGGGTGCTGTGGGTCTACGCCCTGGGGCAGTCCGACGCCGCCGTGGCGGCGGTGGCCATGGTCGTCACCGCCGGCATGTTGTTCTGGGTGGCCTCCCGCATCCGGGCCGGGGGCTGACGCCGCCCGCTCCGCCCGCCTACCTTCCGAGGTCACCCTTTCCCCAACACCGACTGCCATGCTCTCCATCGACCTCTCCGGCAAACGCGCTTTCGTCGCCGGTGTCGCCGACGACAACGGCTACGGCTGGGCCATCGCCCGGTCCCTGGCCGCCGCCGGAGCCTCGGTCTGTGTCGGCACCTGGCCGCCGGTTCTGGCCATCTTCAACCGGCTCCGGGAGAAGGGCAGGCTGGACTTCTCCCTGGACGATGGGGGGTCGTGGGACATCGAGGGGGTGTACCCCCTGGAGGCCATGTACGACACGGCCGACGCCGTGCCCGCCGAACTGCGGGACGACAAGCGCTACCGGGGCCTGTCCGGGTACTCGATCCAGGAGGTGGCCGACGCCCTGGCCGCGGACTTCGGGTCTCCCTGCCTCGACGTGGTCGTCCACTCCCTGGCCAATGGACCCGAGGTGTCGAAGCCCCTGGTGGAGACCTCCCGGGCGGGGTATCTCGCGGCCCTGAGCGCCAGCGCCTATTCCATGGTGTCCATGGTCCAGCGCTTCGGGCCTCTCATGCGCCCCGGGGGTGCGGTGGTGTCGCTGAGCTATCTCGCCGGAGAGCGGGTGATTCCGGGCTACGGCGGCGGGATGAGTTCGGCCAAGGCGGCCCTGGAGAGCGATACCCGCACGCTTTCGTACGAAGCGGGACGCCGGTTCGGAATCCGGGTGAACACCATCAGTGCCGGTCCCCTGGCCAGCCGGGCCGCCAAGGCCATCGGGTCCATCGGCAACATGGTGGAATACTACGAGCAGAACGCGGCCCTTCCGGCGTGCAACACGGCCGACGACGTGGGTCGGGCCGCCGCCTTCCTCTGCTCTCCGCTGGCCGCCGCCATCACCGGCGAGACCCTCCACGTCGACATGGGCTATCACGCCATGGGCATGGTGGCGGAGGATCAGTTGACCGAAGTCGACGAGACCTGAGGGCGGTGGGCTCGGGCTCCGGGCGGGGGTGAGCGGTGTAGCACCGGCCATGGACTCCTTCGGCGCGCTCCTCCCCCGACTCGTCACCGAGGTGCCCGGGCCGGGCTCCCGGGCACTGGCGAGCCGGCTCCGGCGAGTCGAGTCCCGCAACGTCACGTTTCTGGCCGACGACTTTCCCGTCTTCTGGGAGGAGGCCCGGGGCGCCAACGTCCGGGACGCCGACGGCAACGTCTTCGTCGATCTCACCGGCGCCTTCGGCGTCGCGCTCCTGGGCCATGGCCCTCCCGAGGTGGTGGATGCGGTGGCGCGTCAGTCCCGACGTCTGATCCACGGCATGGGAGACGTGCATCCGCCCTCGGCCAAGGTGCGGCTCCTGGAAGCCCTTGTGGCCCTGCTGCCCTGGCCCGACGGACGGGTCATTCTGGGAACGTCGGGAAGCGAGGCCGTGGAGGCCGCGCTGAAGACCGCGCGCCTGGCGTCGGGCCGGCCCGGGGTGGTGGCCTTCGAAGGGGGGTACCACGGCCTCACGGTGGGCTCCCTCGCCGTGACCGCCCGCACCACCTTCCGAAAGCCCGTCCTGGAGCGACTCTACCCCGGCGTGGCGCACCTGCCCTTTCCCCGCGAGGAGGGGGTGCCCGGCGCCGCGGACCACAACCGGCCCGACGCCGTGCTCGAGGCCCTGGACCATCGGCTGGCCCGGGGGACGGACGACGGGCCCGTGGGCACCCTCATCATCGAGCCGATCCAGGCCCGGGGCGGGGTGCGGATCCTCCCCCGGGACTTCGGGCGGGCCCTCACCGAACGGGCCCGGGCCCACGGGGTGGTGGTGGTGGCCGACGAGATCTACACGGGGCTGGGGCGGTGCGGCGCGGTGTTGGCCTCCCCCGAGGTCGGTCTCGATCCCGACGTGGTATGCCTGGGGAAGGTGTTGGGCGGTGGCCTGCCCTTGAGCGCGTGTGTGGCGCCCCGGCGGATCATGGACGCCTGGCCGCCGTCCGGGGGAGAAGCCCTCCACACCAGCACCTTCCTGGGCCACCCTCTGGCCTGCGCCGCCGGGGAAGCGGTCCTGGCCCGCGTGGCCGGCGACCTGCCGGAGCGGGCGGAGGCCGTGGGGGCGGCCCTGATGCGGGGGCTGACGGCGCGCCTCGCCGACGCCGTGGCGGCGGAGCGGGTCGACGTTCGAGGTCGGGGACTCCTGGTGGGCGTGGAGCTCCTGGACGAGCACGGGAGCGGCCGTCCCGGGGCGGGGGTCGCCGCGGCCCAGCGCCTCCTGGAGCGGGGGTTCCTGGCCCTCCCCGCGGGAGACACCGGGGCCGTGCTGGAATTGTCGCCTCCGGCCGTGCTCACGTCCGCCCAGGTCGACGCCGCCGTGGACGCCGTGGCCGAGGCCGTCTCGGGGGTGGGGGCATGATCGACGTCCTGGCGGCCCTGGTCGTGGCGTTGGCGGGAGCCCGGGCCCCGACACCGGCCCCACGGGCCCTGGCGGCCGACACCACGCCGCCGGTGCCCGTGTTGCTCGTACCGGGGTGGAGCGACACCGAGGAGGCCCTCCAGCCCCTGGTGGGTCGGTTCGTGGAGGCCGGGTGGGCTCCGGAGCAGGTGGCGGTGGTGGACTTCCGCGACCCGGTGGGGAGCAACCGCGAGCACGCCCGGGAAATCGCCCGGGCCGCCGCTGCGCTCCGAGCCGCCACCGAGGCACCGCGGATCGACATCGTGGCCCACTCCATGGGGGGCCTGGCCCTGCGGTATCATCTCCGCCACCGCACGTCGCCCGATGCCGACGTGCGTCGGGTGGTCTTTCTGGCCACACCCCACTTCGGCACCTACTCGTCGCTGGTGGCGTGGGGGGAGGGTGCCCGGGAGATGTATCCGGGGAGCGATTTCCTCATGACCCTCATGGACGGACGGCCCGTGCCCCACGGCATCGAGGCCCTCACGGTCCGCACCCCTCTGGATCTCCACATCCTGCCCCGGGAGAGTGCGGCGATCCCCGGGATCCGGGACGTCCAGGTGTGCTGCCCCACCCATGCGGGGCTGCTGGACGACGCCCAGGTGTTCGCGCACATCGTGGAGTTCCTGCGACCGGCCACGTGAGGGTGGCGGGCCGCGAGCTCGCTTGCGCGGTGCGGTGGGCGGCGGGCATGATGGGCTCCATGAACCTCCTGACACGACTCGGGAGGGGACTCGAAGCGGGGGGTCTGGCGGGGTGCGGGGTCGCAGTCCTCTTCCTCGCCACCGACGTGGTCCGACTCGCCCCGCTCCGCACCGTGGTGGAGCTCGCCCAGCCCTTCCGCTCCGTTGCCGCGGACCCGGAATCCACCGGCTTCACCCTCACCGCCGTGGCCGCCGCCGGTGCGGCGGTGCTGCTCTATTCGGTGCTCCACTTCGGCGCCTTCGCGCTCCTGGGGGTGGCCGCCACCTGGATCGTTCCCGGCGCCACCTTCTGGGCCACCCTGGGCCGGGGCGCCGTCTACGGGGCCGTGGCCTGCAGCGGCGCGTTCGTGGTGGGGCGGGCGGCGGTGGGATCGTCCCTCTCTCTCGATGCCGTGGGTCCCGTGGGACTCCTCCTGGCCAACGCCACCGCCGGGGTCGTCATGGCCGCCGTGTTGGCGGTCCACACCGACGATGCGCCCGGCGCGGCCGGGGACTGACGGCGACTACCAGCCGTCCTTCGTCCAGAACACCACCACGCCGCAGCGAAGCTCGTTGATTTCGCGCAACGCCTGCTGTTCCTGACCGTTGCGGGGGCGCAGCTCGTCGACGAACCCCGGGGGCAGTTCGTGGGCCCCGCGATACACCTCCACGGCCACCAGGTCTTCGGGGGTGAGATCGCTGAGCGGGGGTACCCCCCACTCCGTCGGGGCTGCCATGCCGCGTCCGCCGAGAGCCTCGAAGTAGGGCCGGGCCACGGGGATCCGGTCCACGACGTACTTGAGGCAACCCCGTCCGAGGCGCGTGATCACGTCGGGCATGGGGCCCGTCGAGCCGTCTTCCTTCACCCCGAAGGTCCACTTGACCCAGGTGCGACGGTCCCGGGCCCGGAAGATCTCGGCCACGTAATCGTCGGGGCGGATGGAGTCGATGAGGGCGGGGGTGTAGAAGAAGCCTTCGCCCAACTCCGCTCGTTCCTCGAAGAGGTCCTGCCCCGGCGGGTCGCTCGCCGTGACCAGGATGGGGGCCAGGAGCACGGCCTCGGCGTCGATGCGGAACTCGACGTCGAGGGTGTCGAGACGGCTCATGTCGAAGAGGAGGGACCGGGTGGTGCGGTAGCCGATGCGCTGGGCTTCGAGGTGGAGCCCCCCGAGTTCGGCGTCCAGGACGAAGACGCCCAGGGAGTCGGAGAGGGCCCGGTCCAGCACGTCGCCGTCTTCGGTGAGGAGCGTCAGGTTCGCGCCGGGAATCACCCCGTCGGTGGCGTCGTCGATCAGGCGTCCGCGGATCGTCTGGGCGGACACGTGGCCGGGGTGGGCGGCGGCGAACGCTGCCAGGACCCCGGCGACCCCGAAGGCCACGGGAAGGGTGGAGCGCGCACCGGAGACGGCCACCGCACCTCCAGACGACGGAAGAGGGAACTCCGCCCGAACCTACGCCCCGTGCCCGGGGGAGCTTACGGGCGCCGGCTTCAGGCCGAGGCCCGTTCGACGGTAGGCCGCGGCCCAGAGGAGCGAGAAGATCGGACCGCCGTAGCAGAATACGGCCCACGGCAGGTACTCCACCGTGGGCACCCCCAGGGTCGTGGCCATGAAGACCGCCGACACCGTCCAGGGCATGATGGGCTCGGTGACGGTCACCGAGTCCTCCAGCGACCGGGACAGGTTCACCCGGGCCATGCCCCGCTCGTCGTAGGCGCCCTGGAAGAGCTCGCCGATGACCAGGGCCGTGACGAGCCCGTGAGAGGTAAGGGCGATCATGGTGCCGCCGGCGGCCATGGTGGCGCCGATCAACCCGAACACGGAACGCACGGAGGCCAACATGCGCCGGATCAGGAGGTCCAGGGCCCCCGACGCCTGCATGGCCCCGGCCAGGAGGAACGCGCTGATGACGATGACCAGGGTGTTGGCCATGACGTAGAGGCCGCCCCGTTCCACCAGGGTGACGAAGGCCGGGCCCACCGAGGACGGGTCGATCCCGGCGGAGGCCAGGAGCTCGGGCCGGAAGCCGGCCACGGCGGCGCTCACGCCGTCGGTGAGTCCGAACCCCTGGAGCCCCACGCCCAGGGCCAGGGCCACGGCCGACGAGAGGGTGAGGGCCAGGGCCGGCGACGTCTTCCGCACGATGCTCCAGGCCACGATCACGGCCGGGAGCAGCACCACCGGGTTCAGGACGAACACCCGCTCCAGGTCGGCCAGAAGTGCCTGGGCGTCGGCCGGGAGGCCGTCGCCGCCGGTTCCCGACGCCGCCAGGGTGAAGACGGCCACCGCCGCCACGAACGACGGACCCGCCGTCCAGACCATGTGGCGAATGTGGGCGTACAGGTCGGCGCCGGCGCCGATGGCGCTGCAGTTCGTGGTGTCGGAGAGGGGCGACATCTTGTCGCCGAAGTACGCCCCCGACACCACGGCGCCGGCGGTGGCCGCCAGCGACACGTCCAGCGCCGCCGCCATTCCCATGAGGGCCACCCCCATGGTCCCGGCCGAGCCCCACGACGTGCCCGTCACCAGCGACATGACCGCCGTGGTGAGGAAGGCGGTGAGGAGCAGGTAGCGGGGATTCACGAGCTGGATGCCCTGGTACACGAGCCAGGGCACCGTGCCCGACAGGATCCAGGTGGCGATGAGCATGCCGATGGCCAGGAGGATCAGCAGCCCCGGAAGCACCGATGCGATGCGTTCCCCCGTGGCGGCCTGGATGGCATCCCACCCCACGCCCCGCCGCTTGGCCACGGCCCCCGCCACCGTGGCGGCCGTCAGCAGGATCACCACCAGGAGCTCGGTGGAGGTCTCGAAGAACAGGAGTCCCCCGAGAAAGAGCCCCAGCATGGTGAGCACCGGAAGGACCGCTTCCACGAGGGACATCTCCGGGATCGCCCCCCGGTCTCCCGTCATGCGATCCCCGCCAGCGCCTGCTCCAGGTCGGCGGTGAGGGCTCCGGCTCCTTCCAGCCCCACCGAGATCCGGATCAGGCCGAGGGGGAGGCCCTGACGCTCCAGGGCCGCCCGGGCTTCGGCGTCGTCTCCCCGTTGGGGCGACAGCGCCAGACTCTCCACCCCGCCCCAGCTCACGCCGATGCGGAAGAGGCGCAGGCCGTCCACCACCCGTCGCACCGCCTCCCCCGACGGATCGGCCAGGCGGAAGGAGAAGACGCCGGCGTGGCCGGTCATCTGGGACTCGAGGAACGGGGGGCCGTCCACCAGCCCGGGATGGAAGACCTGGGCCACCGCCGGGTGGTCGGCGAGCTGTCGGGCCACGGCGAGTCCGTCGGCCTGGATCCGCTCCATCCGGGCCGGAAGGGTCCGAAGCCCCCGGAGCAGCAGCCAGGCGTCCCACGGGTGCAGGATGCCGCCGTTGAGGAGGAACGCCCGGTAGAAGATCTGTTCCAGCCGTTGGGCGTCGCCCACCACGGCCCCGGCCACCACGTCGCTGTGGCCGCCCAGGTACTTGGTCGCGGTGTGCATCACCAGATCGAAGCCCAGGGTGAGGGGCTTCTGGAAGAGGGGCGTGCACCAGGAGTTGTCGATGGCCGTGGTGATGCCCCGGCCCCGGCCGAGCTCGGCCACCGCTGCCAGGTCCACGACCCGGAACAGCATGGTGCCCGGCGATTCGGTCCAGATCAGCCGTGTGGAGGGACCCAGGGCGGCCTCCAGTTCGGCGAGGTCGGTGCCGCGCACCACGGTGTGGTCGATGCCGAAGCGCCGGAGGTGCTGGGCGAGTTGCAGCGTGGGACCGTAGACGTGGTTGAAGAACACCACGTGATCGCCGGCTTCCAGGAGTCCCAGGAAGACCGCGCTCACCGCGGCCATGCCCGACCCGAACGCCTTGCAGGCTTCGCCCCGCTCCAGAGCCGCCAGTTTCCGCTCCAGGACCTCCACCGTGGGGTTCTGTCCCCGGGTGTAGACGGGGTGGCGGTGCTCGGCGGCCAGGGCGTCGGAGAGGGCCGCGAGGGTGGGGTAGGTGAAGAGCGAGGTCTGGACCACCGGCGTCGACGTGGGTCGTCCGGGTCCGGGTTCGATGCCGTCGTCGATGCAGAGCTCGACGTCGTGGGGGTCCATGGGCATCGGGCGAAGGTTGGCTGCCCCGAGTCCCCAGGCAAGCGGAGGGAGCCGTTGACGGCGTTCACCGGGCCATCGATGCTCCGACGACCTTCTCTCTCCCTCCCGGACGTTCGTCGTGACGCCTTCCCTGCCGTGGCGGTGGGACGCGGTGCTCTTCGATCTCGACGGCACCCTCGCCGACACCGTGCCCCTGATCCTGGCGTCGTATCGCCACACCATGACCACGGTGCGGGGCGCCGCCCTCCCCGACGCACTCTGGCTCGAGACCATCGGTCGCCCCCTGCGGGACGCCTTCGCCGAGTTCACCGACGACCCCGACGAACTGCGGCTCTTCCAGGACACCTACGTGGCGTTCCAGCGCACGGTCCACGACGAGATGGTGGCGCCCCTTCCCGGGGCCCGGGAGGTCATGGCCGAGCTGGTGGAGCGGCGGGTGCCGGTGGCGGTGGTCACGAGCAAGCGCCGGGAGATGGCGCTCCGGACCCTCGCCGTGTGCGGCTTCGACGGCGCCGTCGACATCCTCGTGGGGGCCGACGACGTGGCGCGGGGGAAGCCCCATCCGGAGGCCGTGCACGCCGCCCTTTCGGGGTTCCGGGGGGCGGAGCCCGGGCGGTGCGTATTCGTGGGGGACTCCCCCTACGACCTGCGGGCCGGCCGGGCCGCGGGGGTGCGTACGGTGGGGGTCACCACGGGCCCGTTCGATCACGCGCGCCTGTCGGCCGAAGACCCCGACCATCTGGTGGAGCGGATCCTGGACCTGCCCCGGGGGCCCGGGGCCTGACGCCCTCCGTCGCTCGGTGCACCCGGCGACGTGGGGGCCGGGATCAGTGGCCCAGTCCCCAGAGGGTGAGGACGATGTCGAAGAGAATGAGGATCACGATGTACCACTCCACCCGGAGCATCTGACGGGACTGGAGGAGGTCGAACAGGGTGCCCGAGACGTCCGACACCAGATCCATCTTTCGGGTCAGGGCCCGGTCGCGCTCCACCAGATCGTACTCGGCCGAGAGTCGGGCGAAGAGGGGCTCGAGTTCGGGGTGATCCCAGAGCAGTTCGGGCTTCTCTCCCACCTCCACCCGTCCCAGCGTGCGCATGCGGGTGAGGAGGGCGCTCCCGATCTGGGCCAGGAGATCACGCTCCCGGCCGTCCGGGCGCAGGCCGGCCGAGAGGCGACGGGTCAGGGGATCGACCCGGTCGAAGGTGTGACCGACCTGGGCTTCGAGATCGGCGAGCACCACGCTCCGGGCCAGCACCTCGGCCACCACCAGGAGGCGGTGGGGGTCCAGATCCACGAGTTCGATGGCGTCGGGACCCACGCCGTCGTGGGCGCCCGTCACCCGGAGGAGGGCCGTCTCCACCTCGGGACGGAGGGAGGGGGACTCCAACTGGGACTCCAGCCCCGCCAGGGCCCTCGCTTCCGCCCCATCGTCGAGCCCGAAGGTCACGGCCACGCCGTACGAGAACGTGGCCACCCAACCGCCGCCGTCCACGGGGGCGAGGAGTGGCCGTCCCGAACCCGGCCGGCGTGCCTCCGGCGAGGTGGGGCGCAGACGGGCGGCCAGGTGATGGGCCCGGGCGGACAGGGTGCGCATGGCCGGGAATCGCCCCTCAGCGATTCGAGGTGGCGAAGTCGATCTGCTCGGCCAGGGCGGTGTCCTTGTCGGTGATGCCGCCGGCGTCGTGGGTCGACAGCCCGATGCGCACCCGATCGTACCGCACGTCGATGTCGGGGTGGTGATCGGCCTCGTCGGCCAGGGTCGCCACCCGGTTCACGAAGACGATGCTGTCGCGAAACGACGGGAAGGCGTACGTCCGGGACAGGGTGTCGCCCTCGCGGGACCAGCCGGTGCGCCCGGCGATCCAGTCGTCGATGGAGGCGTCGTTGAGCTTCATGGGGCCTGGGGTCGGTGGGAACGAGGGGTCGAAGGGGCAAGAACCCCGGAGCCCGGCGTCCGGTCCGTAAGGTGTTGACACGCCTCGCCCCCCGGGTAGATTTGGGGTCCCTCCGTTTTCGGAGATCTGGACGCCCCCATCGTCTAGTGGCCTAGGATATCGCGTTCTCAGCGCGGAGACCGGGGTTCGAGTCCCCGTGGGGGTATGGGAGCCGCGCCCGCCGTTTCGGCGCGGCGCGGCTCCGTGTTCGGTCGCTTAGCTCAGCTGGTAGAGCGCTACGTTCACATCGTAGATGTCGCAGGTTCGAGTCCTGCAGCGACCACTGCCCGGTACGGGCCCTGGAAGCGCCCCGGCGGATCGTCCGCCGGGGCGCTTTCTGTTGCGGGGTCGGAAGACGGGGCTCTCGGGGGCGGCTACCGGGAGGGTTCGGGTCCCAGGCAGAAGATCGAGATGACGGGGGCCGGCAGCGACGATGCCCCGCCCCCGGCCACGTACCCCACGCTCCCGGGTGTTCTCTCCAGGAAGAGCTGCATGGCTTCCGCCGACGCCACCGTGGGTGGGGGCCGGGTCCCGTGGAAGTACCGGTCGCTCCAGTACGGGGCGAGAGCCTTGACGCTCCGGCCCAACACGACCCTGGAAAAGGTGTCGCGCACGGGGGAGTTCGCCGGGAGGTTCACCGGATGGGCGACGCTGCCGTCGGGCCAGAACCGCTGACGCACGAGGAAGAGTCGCCGGACCAGGTCCACGTCCACGGACCGGGCCTCGACCCCGGACGGAAGGTGGGCGACGACGCAGACGCCGTCCCGCACCGGTGCCGTCGCGGCACTCAGAAGAGCGACGAGAACGACAAGAACCATCCGTCGGGAATCCGGCTGGTGGAACGGCGTACGAACTGGCGGCCCACCTTCACCACGAATCGGGCCGACGGTCGGATGGTGAGACCGGCGTAGCCCAGGTCGAGACCCCCGCCGTCCACCGGGGAGTAGTGCTCGACCCGACCGACGGCCCACACGGGCCCCCCCAGCCGGACCGCCGCCTGCCCGAACACGCCCGATTCGGCCCCCTCGTGTTCGGAGGCGGGCAGCCACACGGCCTCCACGTCGAACTCGGCCCACAGGCCGGCCCATCGAAGGTCGGCGGCGAGGAGGCCCCGGGACTCGTCTTCGTTCTCCCGTTCCTCGTCGTCCCCCTCGGGCTGGAGGAACGTCGAGTCGGGAGGCTGGGACCGGCGGATGCGCGCGGCGCCCAGCCCCAGGGTCCATCCGGGACGGACCTCGGTCGCCACCCGGAGTCCCAGGGCATGGTCGAACTCCGTCTCCTCGTCTTCCTCGAAGTGCCGGTCGAGCCCCAGGGACGGCGCCCAGAACACCGCGTAGCCGGCGTCCCGACCGGCCACCGTGCCCTCTCCCGCCAGGAGGAGTCCCGTCAGGCTCTTGGCGAACGGGCGGTAGGTGGAGAGGGGGCGGGTCGGGCTCCAGGTCAGCGGTTCGGCGTGGCGTTCGTTCCAGTGCCCCACCGGCGTCAGGAACCGTCCGGCCCGCAGTCGAGCCAGGTCGTCGAAGGCGTACTCCCCGTAGAGGCGCACCGGCGCGACCCGGTCGTCGGACTCCCGGCCGGTCCACGTCTCGGTGGTGCGCTTGGCCATGTCGAGTTCGACGAAGTAGCTTGCCCGTGGCGAGAGCCGGCCCCACGCCAGGACGGCAGCCACGAGCTCCGAGACCTCGACCTTCTCGACGTCCTCCGGATGCTCGGGGCGGGTGACCGTCAGGGCGCCGTACCCCCCGATCTGCAGGGTCTTCGTGCCCACGACCGGGGGAGCCGGAAGCTGGGCGAGTCCGGGGCTCGCTCCGAGAGCGAGACCCAGCAACAGGCCGAGGGTCCGGGCTCCGATCCGGCCCATCCGCCTCCTGGACGCGGGAAAGCGCGAAGCGTGTCGGTTCAGCATTCGGAGTCCTGGAAGACGTCGTTCGCGGGAGGTCGCCGGTGGTCCGGCTCCCTGGCCGGACGTCTGGCGATCCTGCTGGTGGCGTTTCTCGTGCTCACCACCGGCGCCGTCGTCGTGCGGGAATATGCCGTCGGGCGCGAGCAGCGGGTAGCCGAGGTCACGGGAACCCTCGAGGTCGAGGCCACCGTGGCCGCCGATCGTCTCGAGGGCGCGTTGGCCGAGCGGGCCCGTCTCATCGACCTCTGGGCCCGGCTCGAGTCCTCTCAGGACCTCGCGCTGGACGACGTCGACACCCGGGTGTCCCACTCCCTCTCCGACCTCGTGGCGGCCCTGTCCGACCAGACCGAGGCGGTGGCCGTACGGGACGGGGTGGTGCTCTCCGCCTCCGATCCCGGGCGGCTGGGTGGCGAGGCCCCTGCCCTGCCCGATCCGGTGGCGCGGGAGGCGACCGCCCTCCGCCCTGGTGTGACCCTCCACGCCATGGACGACGGGGGGCTCGTGGTGGCCACGGCCGATGTGGTGTCGGCCATGGACGGATCCGTTCTCGGCCGCATCGTGGCCTGGACGCCCCTTCGACGGTTCCTCGGGACCTCGATTCCCCTGGAACTCGGCGCCGCTCGCGTGGATCTGCCCGACGGCGGGGTGCTGATCCGTGGCGACGCCCTGGTGGAAGGCGACGAGGCCTACCTGTGGGCCCACCACGTCGCCCGGACCGTGGCCGGTGACCTCGCGGTGTCCATGGGGGCGTCCCGGGCCGAAATCGACCGCGCACTGCGGGCGTCGGGGCGGCAACTGGTGACCCTCGCCGCCCTCTTCCTCATCGTGGCGCTGCCGGCGTCCCTCCTGGTGGTGCGGACCGCGACGTCGTCGCTGGCCCGCCTGACCCGGGCCGCCCGGGAGCTCGACGCGCGGAAGCCCGCGCCCCTTCCAGCGGCCGCGCCGCTGGCCCCCACCGAGGTCCACGTGCTCGCCGACGCCATGTCCAGCATGGTGTCCCGTCTCGGGGAGGCACGGGACGAACTGGCCCGGGCGGAGTCCCTGGCGGCCGTGGGCATGCTGACCAAGAGCCTCGCCCACGAAATCCGCACCCCCCTCTCCGTGCTCCGGGCCGGAACCGAGATGCTCGACCGGGAGGCGGGGGTGGGGCCGCGAGGGCGGGAGGTGATCCGGATGCTGGAGGCTGAGGTGGCTCGCCTCGCCCGGCTCATGGACGACCTTCTCGTGTTCGGGCGCCCGTCGACGCCCGTGCCCCGGGACGCCGATCTGGCCGATGTGGCGGCCTCGGCGGTGGACGCGCTGAGCGCAGAGGCCCACGAGAACGGCGTGGGTCTGGAACTCCAGGCCGATCCCACGCCGGTGTGGGGCGATCCCGATCTCCTTCGCCAGGTGGTGGTGAACCTGGTCACGAACGGGGTGCGGGCATGCGCCGCGGGGGGCGACGTCGTGATTCGGGTCCGACCGGCGGACTCCGCCGCCGTCCTGGAGGTGGAGGACGACGGACACGGGATTCCGGCGGATCTCCTGGATCGGATCTGGACCCCCCTGGTCACCACCCACCGGAGCGGCAACGGGTTGGGGCTTCCCATCGTGCGGCAGCTCGTCGAAGCTCATGGGGGAGAGATCCGGGTGGCGCGAACGTCGGAGGCGGGAACGTGCATGCGGGTGACCCTCCCGAGCACGGAGCGGAAGGAGGACGGATGAGCAGCACGGTCCTGGTCGTCGACGACGAGCCCCGGATCCGGAGGATCGTGGAGATGGCCCTGGGCGACCGGGGCTATCGCATCCTCACCGCCGCCTCGGCCGAGGAGGCCGACGACCTGCTGGCCCGGGAGCGGGTCGACACGGTGGTCACCGATCTCCAGTTGCCCGGCCGATCCGGCCTCGACCTGCTGGCCGCTGTGCGCCGCGACCACCCGGGGCTCCCGGTGATCCTGATCACGGCCTTCGGCACGGTGGAGAGCGCGGTGGAGGCGCTGAAGGCGGGAGCGTTCGACTACGTCCTGAAGCCCTTCGGCGTGGACGAACTGGAAGCCCTGGTGGCCCGGGCCATCGAGGGCGGGGGAGCATCGGCCGTGGCCGTCCCGGGGCCGGCCGACGGGGTCGTGGCGGAGAGCGCGGAGATGCGCCGGGTGCTCACCCTCGTGGATCAGGTGGCCGACGCCCCCACGACGGTGCTGGTGACGGGGGAAACCGGGGTGGGCAAGGAAGTGGTCGCCCGCCGTGTCCACGCCCGCTCCAGACGGAGAGACCGACCGTTCGTGGCCGTCAACTGCGCCGCGATTCCCGGCGAACTGCTGGAGGCCGAACTGTTCGGCGTCCAGCGGGGCGCCTACACCGGCGCGGTGAAGGACCGGCCCGGGAAGTTCGAGGTCGCCGACGGCGGCACCCTCTTTCTGGACGAGATCGGGGACATGCCGGCCGCCCTGCAGCCGAAACTGCTGCGGGTGCTCCAGGAAGGAGTGTTGGAGCGCCTCGGATCCACGACGCCCCGGGCGGTGGACGTGCGGGTCGTGGCGGCGACCCATCAGGACCTCGCGGCCGAGGTTCGGAGCGGGACCTTCCGGGAGGACCTCTACTACCGGATCGCGGTGTTTCCCATCGTCGTCCCCCCGCTCCGCGAGCGCCCGGCCGATATCGACGCACTCGCCGACGCGATCCTCCGGGAGCTCGAGACCCGCCTCGGCATCGGCGCCCGCCTCGATCCCGCGGTGCGCGAGCGCCTCCGGGCCCATGCCTGGCCCGGCAACGTCCGGGAACTGCGCAACGTCCTGGAGCGGGCGGTGTTGCTCTCGGAGGACGGGCGGATCCGCCACGTCGATCTCGGGGCCGGGCCGTCGGCGGCGCCCGAAGGCGGTGGGGGCGTCGAGCCGCTTTCCGCGACGGTGGCTCGGGCGGAATCGGCGGCGATCCTCCGAGCCCTGGAACGAACGGGCGGGAGCAAGGCCCGAGCCGCCGACCTCCTGGGAGTCAGCGTCCGGACCCTCTTCTACAAGATCGAGAAGCTGGGTCTCGACGTCTGAGTTCCGGGTCAGGGCACGGGAACCACCGCCCCGGCCCAGCCCTCCGGGTCGTCGTCGCTCAGGAACCGCGTGTCGGGATCCACCACCACCTCGCCCGCCTCCAGACGAATCGCCAGCCGGTCCATGTTCCGGGTGGCCCGGCCCTTCTGGTAGACCCCCGCGGGCGAGTACTCCGAGTGGTGCTTCGTGCACTGGAAGATCCCGTCGTTCTCTCGCCACCGCAGCATGGAGCGTTGATGGGGGCAGGACAGGGCGAAGGCGGCGATCTGCCCCTCCGTCCGGGCGAGGATCACCTCGTTGGACCGATCGATCTCCACGCCGTCGGCCGAGGGCACGGGGTAGCGGAGGTTTCCTGCTCCATCCCGGGAGGTGATCCAACGGGGCGGCGACGCCCGGAGATTCCGGGGAAGCAGGGCCAGGGCCGCGGCGGCCGCGATGGACCACCGGACGAAGTCGCGTCGGTTCGGGCACGCCTCGCAGGCGGAGCACGCCGGGGAGGCGTCGGCGGGTGGGGGTGTCGATTCGTTCATGGCGCGTCAGGCGTACATGGTGATGGCGATCCCGCCCAGGAGCGAGACGGCCCAGAGCGCGGCACTTCGGAGGGCGGCTCTTCGGAGTCCCCGGAACACGCCCTCGTCCTGGGGTGCCGCGCGGAGGCGATCCCCCCACCCCTTCAGGAACCACCCGTTCGCCAGGAGGAGGACGACGGCGGCCATCTTCGCCCAGTAGATCCATGAGGTGAGGAAGATTTCGGGATCGGACGCGGTCAGGGCGATGCCGCTCACGAACACGAGGGCGAGCCCCAGGAGGATCACCCCGTGGGAGGCGTGGAGCTCCCGGGCCAGATCGTCCCGGTGGGGCCATCCCCGGCCGCTGCGGATCACCGCCCGGTCGAGGGTGAAGGCCAGGCCGCCGGCGGCCACCATTCCCCCGAGATGAAGGAACATCACCGCGGTTTCGACGGCGCTGGACGAGCCGTACAGGTCGGCCCACCCCGCCGTGGCTCCGGCGATCCACTCCAGAAGGCCGCTCATTGGCCACCTCCGAACCAGGGCAACATGATGGCGTAGCTGAAGAGGGCCGTGCCCATGGAGGCGATGGCCACGGCGCGGTGGGTGGAGTTGTCGGCCGTTCCGCCGTGCTCGTTCTCCTTGGCGAGGGCGCCGGTGGCCACGAACCCCACGTCGGCCAGAAGCATGAGGGCCGAATGCAGGGTGCGCCGATTGCGGCCGTAGGGGTCCTTCCGGGCCTCCCAGAAGTTCATCGCTCCCGTCACGGTGTTCACCGCGAAGAGAGCGGCGACCCCCCCGGCCAGGGCGCCGTGGGCGCTGCGGAGCGAGCCCGACCCCTCGCCGTCCATGAGCTTCTGCCCGACCACGTACTGACCGACGAAGAGCGGCAGGGTCAGGTAGCTCGCCCACTTGTGGATCGTGAGGCGCTTGAAGTAGCCGTCGCTGTACTCCACGAGTTGTTCGTCATCCGAGAGGGCGTCGACCAGTCCGGTTTCGGGATCGACACTCGCGGAGGGGGTGAGGGGGGGGAGTATCCACTGCGGGTCCACCGTCCCGACCCGGAGGCGCGCGGCCATCGGGGGGGGCGTCGAGGACAACGTGTCCGGGCCGGGTGCGGTGAGCGTGATGGACAGGGCGAGAGCGAGGAGCATGGAAGCCTCGGGGTGGGGTCGTGTGTGCCCCAACCCATCGGCAAGGGTCGGGCCCCCGTGGCACAACCGTCCCAACACGTTGCTGTCGAGGGAATTACGAGGACTCCTCGTCCCCCCGGGGGCTCCGACACCACGCAACGTTCTGCGCGGGGCGTGCGAGACCTTGCACGACGCCGGACTTGACGGGACGCGGGCGTGCTAGAATACTAGCATCCAATCGTGTTGGTTTTCTAACACCCCGGGACCCATGACCGCGTCCGACGCGCCCCTCAGCCACGAACTCAGTCGCCGTGAACGGCAGATCATGGACGTGATCTACCGGAAGGGGCGGGCCACGGCCGCCGAGGTCCAGGCGGGTCTGGTGGATCCGCCCAGCTATTCGGCGGTGCGAGCCCATCTGCGCACGCTCGAGGAAAAGGGGCATCTGCGCCACGAAGAAGACGGGCCCCGGTACGTGTACCATCCGGTGACCCCCCGGACCGAGGCCACCGCCTCGGCGCTTCGTCGGGTGCTCCGGACCTTCTTCGACGACTCCACCGAGAAGGCCGTGGCGGCCCTCCTGGACCTGGGCGCCGGAGAGTTGGGAGACGACGAGCTGACACGGTTGTCCGCGATGATCGAACAGGCGAGGA
>JAUIEJ010000003.1 GCA_030428885.1 Gemmatimonadota bacterium
GGGGTCAGGTGCTGGCGAAGTCGGGGTCGATCACGCCGCACACGAAGTTCAAGGCCGAGGTGTACGTTCTGACGAAGGAAGAGGGCGGACGTCACACTCCGTTCTTCAACAACTACCGTCCGCAGTTCTACTTCCGCACGACGGACGTGACGGGTGCGGTGGAGCTTCCGGAGGGAGTGGAGATGGTGATGCCGGGGGACAACGTGCAGATGGAGGTGGAGCTGATCACGCCCATCGCCATGGACAAGGAGCTGCGCTTCGCCATTCGCGAGGGCGGCCGCACGGTGGGCGCCGGCGTCGTCACCGAGATCATCGAGTAACCTCCCGGTCCCTGACCGAAGGACAGAAACGGATATGGCCGACAGGATTCGGATTCGACTGAAGGCGTTCGATCACTGGATCGTGGATCAAACCGCGTCCGACATCGTTCGAACGGCTCAGAAGACGGGGGCGAGCGTGCGGGGACCCATCCCGCTGCCCACCCGCCGCCAGCGGTGGACCGTGCTCCGGTCGCCCCACATCGACAAGAAGAGTCGGGAGCAGTTCGAGCTGCGGACGCACAAGCGCCTCATCGACATCGTGGACAGCCGTCCGCAGACGATCGACGCGCTGACGAAGCTGGACCTTCCCGCCGGCGTGGACGTCGAGATCAAGGTCGATTGACGATGGCCGGAATCATTGGACGAAAGGTCGGAATGACCCGCGTTTTCGACGAGAACGGGCGGCAGGTGCCCGTGACCGTCGTGGAGGCCGGTCCCTGTCCGATCACGCAGATCAAGACCGACGAGACCGACGGCTACCAGGCCGTGCAGGTCGGGTTCGGTACGAAGAAGGCGAAGCGGGCCCCCCGGGCCGAGGTCGGCCATGCCGCTCGGGCCGGTGTCGAGGGCGCTCCTCGCATCGTGCGGGAGATCCCGGCGAACGGGGAAGCCTACGAACTGGGCCAGACCCTCACGGTCGAGCAGTTCGAGGCCGGAGACCGGGTGAAGGTGACCGGCACGTCGAAGGGCCGCGGCTTCCAGGGCGTCGTGAAGCGCCATGGATTCGCCGGCCGCCCCGGCGGACACGGACATCCCATGTCCCGGAACCCCGGATCCCTCGGGCCCGGTACGGACCCCTCCCGGGTGATCAAGGGCAAGAAGTTGCCCGGTCAGATGGGAGGAGCCCGGACCACGATCCGGAACCTGACGGTGGTCAGGGTCGACGGCGAGCGGAATCTGCTCTTCATCAAGGGCGGTCTCCCCGGCTCGCGTGACAGTTACGTCCTCATCACGAAGTGACCGATGTTCAAGGCGCGCTACTACAAGACTGACGGCAAGAAGGGGAGGGCCCGGGCACTTCCGGACTCCCTCTTCGACGGCGTCGTGAACGAGCCGGTCCTGCACCAGGTGGTGAAGGCCTATCTCGCCAACCAGCGGCAGGGCACGGCGGCGGCGAAGAATCGCGCGGCCGTGCGCGGCGGAAGCCGGAAGCCCTGGCGGCAGAAGGGAACCGGCCGGGCCCGTCAGGGCACCATCCGGGCCGCCCAGTGGACCGGCGGTGGTCGGGCATTCCCCCCGATTCCCCATTCCTGGCGGCAGAAGCTTCCCCGGAAGGTGAAGGCGCTGGCCCGTCGGTCGGCGTTCAACGCCCGGGCCGAAGACGAGCGGGTGGTGCTCATCGACGGATTCTCCATCGAGACGCCCAGGACCGCCGTGATCCGGGACTACCTCGCCTCCATCGAATTGGGGGGCCGGAAGGTCCTGGTCCTGACCCACGGGCTGAAGGATTCGGTCTACCTGTCCGCCCGGAACCTCCCCGAGGTGGAAGTCCGGGCCTTCGGCACCGAGTCGGTCTACGACATTCTCTGGGCCGACACCGTGGTCATCGAGCGGGAGGCCATGGATGCCCTGGAGGCCGAGGCTCCCGCCGAGGCCGTGGCCGAGACCGAGGTGGTGGACGCCGAGCCCGAGGCTGTGGAGGCCGAAGCGGCGCCGGAGGAGGCCGAGAGCGAGTCCGAGGCCGCCGCCCACGAGGCGGAGTCGGCCGAGGCCACCGAGGAGGAAGACGATGCGTGATCCCCGCGAAGTGATCGTGGAGCCGTTGATCACGGAGAAGAGCGCGCAGGCCATGGAGGAGAACGTCTACACGTTCGTCGTGGCCAAGAACGCCAACAAGATCGAGATCGGCCAGGCGGTGGAAAAGCTGTGGGACGTGAAGGTGAAGAACGTGCGCACCATGGTGTATGCCGGGAAGGCCCGGCGCGCCATGATGGGTCGCATGAGCCGCACCCGTCACGTCGGACGCCGGCCCTCCTGGAAGAAGGCCATGGTGACCCTCGCCGAGGGTGATCACATCGAGTTCTACGAGATCGGGTGAGGGACTGAACGATGGCGATCAAGAAGTTCAAGCCCATGACGCCGGGGACCCGGTTCCGCTCCACCGTGGAGAGCACCGAGATCACCCGCCGCGGGCCCGAGAAGTCCCTGGTGGAGTCGCTGAGCAGCTCCGGGGGCCGGAACCATCACGGCCGGATCACGATCCGTCGCCGTGGCGGCGGCCACAAGCGGAAGTACCGCCGGATCGACTTCAAGCGGGACAAGTTCGGCGTGCCCGGGCGAGTGGCCGCCGTGGAGTACGATCCGAACCGGACGGCCAACATCGCCCTGATCCAGTACGCGGACGGTGAGAAGCGCTACATCCTCCACGTTCGGGGTCTCGAAGTGGGCGCCGAAGTGACGGCCGGTCCCGAGTCGGACATCAAGCCGGGTAACGCCCTTCCGCTGGCCAACATCCCTCTGGGCACCACGGTCCACAACGTCGAGTTGAAGCCGAAGAAGGGCGCCCAGATGGCCCGCTCCGCGGGGGCGGGGGTCCAGGTGGTGGCGAAGGAGGGCGACTACGTGACTCTCCGCCTCCCCTCCACCGAGATGCGCCGGGTGCACCGGACCTGCATGGCCACCGTCGGCCAGGTGGGCAACGTGGACCACGAGCTGACCTCGGTGGGCAAGGCCGGGGCCATGCGCTGGCGGGGACGCCGGCCCAAGGTCCGCGGTGTGGCCATGAACCCGGTGGATCACCCCCTGGGCGGGGGTGAGGGGCGCACGTCCGGCGGTCGTCCGCCGGTGTCGCCCTGGGGAACGCCCGACGGGAAGAAGACCCGCCACCGCAAGAAGAAGTCGAACAAGTTCATCGTCCGCGGCCGCAAGCGCGGCAAGTCGACGAAGAGCTGACGCTCCGGGAACCGAGGACGCAACGACATGGCGCGCAGCATCAAGAAGGGCCCGTACATCGACGACAAGCTCCTCCTGAAGGTGGAGGTGATGAACTCGCGGAACGAGAAGAAGGTCGTGAAGACCTGGGCGCGTGCGTCCACCATCTCGCCCGAGTTCATCGGACACACCGTCGCGGTGCACAACGGCAACAAGTTCATTCCGGTCTACATCACCGAGAACATGGTGGGCCACAAGCTCGGCGAATTCGCTCCGACCCGGCTGTTCCGCGGGCACGGCGGCAAGCTCGCCGACAAGCGGTCCAAGCGCTGAGCGTGCTGGAGGAGATGAGAGCCATGGAAGCCAGGGCAATCGCGCGCTTCGTGCGGATGAGTCCGCGCAAGGTCCGCCTGGTCGTCGACCAGATCCGGGGCAAGAGCGTCAATGACGCCTATGCCATTCTGCAGTTCTCCAAGAAGTCCGCTGCCGAGCCGGTGTCGAAGACGCTGCGCTCCGCCGTGGCCAACGCCCAGAACCGGGCCGAAGACCAGGGTGAAGTGGTGGACGTCGACGAGATGATCGTCCGCGAGGCCTACGTGAACGAGGGCCCCACGCTGCGCCGCTATCGCGCCGCCGCCATGGGCCGGGCCGCCCCGATCCGCAAGCGTACGAGCCACATCACCGTGGTCGTCGAACACAAGGACGCCTGATGGGACAGAAGACCCACCCGACCGGGTTCCGCCTGGGCATCGTCAAGGACTGGAAGTCCCGCTGGTACGCCGAGCGCGACTTCCCCCGCCTCCTCATGGAGGACGAGACGATCCGAAAGTACCTCTTCCGCCGACTGTCCCACGCCGCCCTGGCGGCCGTGGAGATCGAGCGGAAGCCGAGCAAGATCGTCGTGACGATCCACACGGCCCGGCCCGGCGTGGTGATCGGAAAGCGCGGCTCGGAGGTGGACAAGCTGCGGGACGAGCTGGCGGTCCTGACGAACAGCGAGATCTCCGTGAACGTCGAGGAGATCAAGCGACCCGAGATCGACGCCCGGTTGGTGGCCGACAACGTCGCCCACCAGCTCCGGCAGCGGGTTTCGTTCCGGCGCGCCATGAAGCGGGCCGTGCAGAGCGCCATGCGGGCCGGCGCCGAGGGAATCAAGATCCAGTGCTCCGGCCGTCTGGGCGGAGCCGAGATCGCCCGTACCGAGGGCTATAACGAGGGTCGGGTGCCGCTGCACACGCTGCGGGCCGACATCGACTACGCCCAGCTCGATGCCTTCACGACGTACGGCACCATCGGCGTGAAGTGCTGGATCTTCAAGGGTGAGGTGGTAGAGGAGCGGCGGGGCCGCACCTATTCCACCGGCGCGTGAGGGAGGACTGAGCGATGCTGGCGCCGAAGCGAGTAAAGCATAGGAAGACGCACAAGGGCCGGATGCGCGGGAAGGCGCACCGGGGCAACCGTGTGTCGTTCGGGGAATACGGCCTCCAGGCCACCGAATGCGGGTGGATTTCCAACCGGCAGATCGAGGCCGCTCGTGTGGCCATGACCCGTCACATCAAGCGGGGCGGTAAGGTCTGGATCCGGATCTTCCCCGACAAGCCCATCACCCAGAAGCCCGCCGAGACCCGCATGGGGAAGGGAAAGGGCAACCCGGAGAAGTGGGTGGCGGTGGTGAAGCCGGGGCGGGTGATGTTCGAACTCGAGGGCGTGCCGGAGGACGTGGCACGCCGGGCCATGGAGCTGGCTTCGGCCAAGCTCCCCCTCAAGACCCGCTTCCTGGTGCGTGAGCGCCAGCTCGGAGCCTGACGGAGAGTATGATGAAGGCGGACGAGATTCGGGACTGGGAGAATTCGGAGATCGAAGCCCGGCTCGGGGAGCTCAAGGAGGAGCGGTTCCGGCTGCGCTTCCGGAACGCGACCATGGAGCTGGAGAATCCCCGGATTCTCCGGCAGATCAAGCGGGACATCGCACGGCTGAAGACCATTCTCCGCGAGCGTGAGCTCGCGGGCAACGACTGATCGAGCGGCACATGGCTGACACCCAGGACCAGACCGAGGTCACCGAGACCCGTGCCCGCCGCAAGGTGCGTATGGGCGTCGTGACCAGCGACAAGCAGGACAAGACCGTCACCGTGAGCGTGGAACGGCGGTTTCCGCATCCCCTGTACGGAAAGCAGGTGAAGCGGACCAAGAAGTACCACGCCCACGACGAGAACAATGAATACCAGGTGGGCGACACCGTGCGGATCGTGGAGACCCGCCCGCTGTCCAAGACCAAGCGCTGGCGGGTGGTCGAGCTCATCGAGCGGCCCGCGTGATCGGAGAAGGGACATGATCCAGCAAGAATCCGTGGTCCGCATCGCGGACAACAGCGGCGCGAAGGCGGCCCTGTGCATTCGTGTGCTCGGCGGCTCGAAGCGGCGATACGCCCGCGTGGGCGACGTCATCGTGGCCACGGTCAAGGATGCCATTCCCAACGCCGCCGTGAAGAAGGGCGACGTGGTGAAGGCCGTGATCGTTCGCACGAGCAAGGAGATGCGGCGGCGCGACGGGACCTACATCCGGTTCGACGACAACGCCGCGGTCATCCTGAACCCCAACGGCGAGCCCCGGGGCACGCGCATCTTCGGGCCCGTGGGCCGGGAGCTGCGTGAGAAGCGGTACATGAAGATCGTCTCGCTGGCTCCCGAGGTCCTCTGATTATGAAGCACAAGACCGGCGCCGGTGCGCGGCGCAAGATGAAGATCGGCCGAGGAGACCGGGTACGGGTCATTCGCGGCAACCATCGGGACCAGGAGGGCACCGTCCTCCGGGTTCTCTCCGACAAGGAGTCGGTGGTGGTGGAGGGCGTCAACATGCGCAAGCGGCACATGCGGCCGTCCCAGGCGAATCCCGATGGGGGAATCGTCAGCATGGAGGCCCCCATCCACATCTCCAACGTCATGCTGGTGGATCCGGCCTCGGGTGAGCCGAGCCGGGTGCGCACGCGGGTGGAGAGCGACGGCACGAAGGAGCGCATCGCCGTCAAGTCCGGCAACCCGATCCCCCGGGCGCACTGAGCCCGGCCTTCGGGGCCGAAGCGCGCGAACGTGGACGTGAGGCGTCCGTCCACGCGACCGACACACTGAACGCGGGCCCGGTGCCCGCGAACCGAGAGCCATGGAAGCGACACCTAGACTGCTGACGCACTACCACGAGCACGTGCGGCCGAGGATGACGGAGATCTTCGGGTTCGAGAACCCGAACCAGGTCCCGTCCATCACGAAGGTGAAGGTCAACGTGGGCGTGGGTGAAGCGAGCAAGAACCAGAAGCTCCTCGAGTCCATTCTCGAGGAGCTGGGGATGATCACCGGTCAGAAGGCCCTGGTCACCCGGGCCCGGAAGTCCATCTCGAACTTCGGACTCCGTGAGGGCATGCCCGTGGGTGCGGCCGTGACCCTGCGGAAGCGCCGGATGTACGAGTTCCTGGACCGACTCGTCTCGGTGGCGATTCCCCGGATCCGGGACTTCCGGGGACTGAGCACCCGTTCCTTCGACGGCCGCGGCAATTACACCATGGGCGTGAAGGAACAGATCATCTTCCCCGAGATCAATTACGACCGGGTGAACCGGATCCACGGGATGGACATCTCCGTGGTGACGAACACGGACAAGGACGACGAGGCGCTGGCGCTGCTCCGGGAGATGGGTTTCCCGTTCCGTGGCGAGGAGCCGGTCATCATCGGAGCGAACGGCAAGTGATCGCCGTGTATATCCAGCATCATCGACAGGTGGGGGCTTGAATGGCCAGGAAGGCGCTGATCGAACGCCAGAAGGGCAAGCAGAAGTTCCAGGTACGGCACCGGAACCGCTGTCAGCGGTGCGGTCGTCCCCGGGCGTTCATCCGGAAGTTCGGAATCTGCCGGGTCTGTTTCCGCGAGATGGCACTTCGCGGTGAGATCCCCGGCGTTCGAAAGTCCAGTTGGTAAGGCGAAACGACCATGATGACTGATCCCATCGCGGACATGCTCACGCGGATCCGGAACGCCGGCACGGCGGGCCACCGCTGGGCCGACATGCCCGTGTCGAAGCTGAAGGTCGAGGTCGCGAAGCTGCTCAAGGAGCAGGCCTTCGTCTTCGACTACAAGGTTCTGGACGACGGGAAGCACGGCGTGCTTCGCGTCTACCTCAAGTATCACGACGGGGCGCCGGTGATCCGGCACCTCGAGCGCGTGTCGCGTCCCGGCCGCCGGCACTACGTGGGAGCGTCCGACGTTCCCTCGGTCCGGAACGGTCTCGGCATGGCCATCCTCTCGACGTCGCGGGGACTTCTGTCCGATCGCGGCGCTCGTCAGGAAGGCGTCGGGGGCGAGCTCATGGCGCTGGTCTGGTAAGGGAGCCGCAGACGATGTCTCGAATCGGAAAACAGCCCGTGGCGGTGCCGAAGGGAGTCGACGTGGCTCTCGACGGCCAGGTGCTCCGGGTCAAGGGCTCGAACGGTGAGCTCACCCTCGACGTGCACGCCGAGATGGGGGTGGAGATCGACGACGGGGAGATCCGCGTGACGCGGCCCTCCGACGCCGGTCGCCACAAGGCCCTGCACGGCCTGACCCGGTCTCTCGTCGCCAACATGGTGGAGGGTGTGACCGAAGGCTTCAGCCGCACCCTCGAGATCGTGGGCGTGGGGTACAAGGCCGAGGTGAAGGGGAAGTCCCTCGTCATGGCTCTGGGGTTCTCCCATCCGGTGAACTTCGATCCGCCCGAGGGCGTCACCATCGAAACCCCCAACCAGACCACGGTCGTGGTGAAGGGGGCCGACAAGCAGGCCGTGGGGCAGGTGGCTGCGGTGATCCGCGGCTTCCGTCCGCCCGAGCCCTACAAGGGCAAGGGCGTGCGCTACCAGGGTGAACAGATCCGCCGCAAGGCCGGAAAGACGGCAGGGGCCTGATCATGAGCGTGTTCGCGAAGCAGAAGAAGAGCAGGAGGACGGCCCGGCTGCGGCGGCACCGGAGCATCCGGGACCGCATCTCGGGAACCGCCGAGCGGCCCCGTCTGGTGGTCTACCGGTCTCTCAAGAACATCGAGGGACAACTGGTCGACGACGAAGCCGGCCGGACGCTGGTGGGGCTCAGCACCCTCCACCCCGATCTGAAGGACTTCGAGGCCGAGGGGTCCAACCGGAAGGTCGAGCACGCCTTCGCCGCCGGGAAGCTCCTGGCCGAGAAGGCGAAGGAAGCCGGAGTCGACACCGTGGTCTTCGACCGCGGTGGCTACAAGTATCACGGCCGGGTGAAGGCGTTCGCCGACGGGGCCCGCGAGGGAGGACTGAAGTTCTGATGGCCAGAGATCGCAAGCAGAGCCGTGACCGGGACAACCTGGTCGAGAACGTGATCCACATCAATCGCGTGGCGAAGGTGGTGAAGGGAGGCCGTCGGTTCTCCTTCTCCGCTCTCGTGGCCGTGGGTGACCAGAACGGAAAGGTCGGCATCTACCTGGCCAAGGCCAACGAGGTGTCCGAGGCCATCCGGAAGTCCCTGGATCATGCCCGACGCAACATGGTGGACGTGCCCATCGTCAACGGCACGCTTCCCCACGAGATCCTGGGACAGTGGGGAGCCGGTCAGGTTCTCCTCCGTCCGGCCGCGCCGGGTACCGGCGTGATCGCGGGGGGCCCGGTTCGGGCCGTCCTCGAGGCCGCCGGGGTCACCGACGTCCTGACCAAGAGCCTGGGGACCAACAATCCCATCAACGTCGCCCGGGCCACGCTGAACGGCCTCACCCACCTCGTGACGCCAGAGCGGGCCGCGGCGGAGCGCGGTGTGCCGGTGGAGTCCCTGGGAGTGGTGCGACATGGCTGACAAGAAGCTCGAAATCACGCAGGTCCGCAGCGGCATCGGGAGGCAGACGAAGCATCGTCGCACCCTCGAGGCCCTGGGGATCCGGCGGCACCAGCAGAGTGTAGTCCACGACGACACGCCGGCGATCCGCGGGATGCTCCGGCAGGTGGTTCACCTCGTCTCGGTTCGCGAGATCGAGGAGTAAGGAGAGATCATGGCGGAATTGCACGAGCTCAGCCCGGCCGACGGATCGCGGCGCGATCGCAAGCGTGTGGGCCGGGGTCCCGGTTCCGGGACGGGCAAGACGGCAGGGCGGGGGGAGAAGGGCCAGAAGGCTCGTTCCGGGGGTTCGGTCCCGGCGGGCTTCGAGGGTGGCCAGATGCCCCTGCACCGGCGGATCCCCAAGCGGGGCTTCCACAACTTCAACCGGGTCGAGTACCAGGTGGTCAACGTGAGCCAACTGGAGGGTCTGTCCGGCGACGTGGGCCCCGAGGCTCTGCGCGCGGCGGGACTCATCCGCTCGCTGCGTCGGCCCGTCAAGGTGCTGGGCAACGGTGACCTATCCTCGGCGGTGAACGTGACGGCGCACGCGTTCAGCGGCAGCGCCTCCAGGAAGATCGAGGCGGCCGGAGGCTCGGCGACCGTGCTCGGCGCCCAGGACCAGGCGTAAGCCGCGATGGACAACTGGCTCGGAAAACTCTGGCGGTCTCCGGAGGTCCGCGAGAAGCTGACCTTCACCGTCTTCATGCTCCTCATCTACCGGATCGGTGCGCACATCGCCGTTCCGGGGCTGGATGTGGGCGTGTTGCAGGAGCAGTTCGGTGCACTGTCGGGGACGCTGTTCGGCGTCTACGACATGTTCACCGGGGGCGGACTGAGTCGGGCGACGATCTTCGCCCTGGGCATCATGCCCTATATCTCGGCCTCCATCATGTTCCAGCTCCTGGCTGCGGTCTTCCCCACGGTGGAGAAGCTGCAGAAGGAGGGCGACGAGGGACGGAAGAAGCTCACCCAGTGGACCCGGTACACCACCGTGGTCCTCTCGGCGCTCCAGGGATACGGCTACGCCGCGTTCCTCCAGAGCTTCCCCGAGGCCGTGCGCAATCCGGGCTTCGGCTTCGTGTTCACCACGGTCCTCATGCTGACCGTCGGTGCCATGTTCGTGATGTGGCTCGGTGAGCAGATCACGGATCGCGGGGTGGGCAACGGCATGAGCCTGCTCATCTTCTTCAGCATCATCCAGGGTCTGCCCGGTGAGATGGTGCGGACCTGGGAGTCGTTCCGGATCGGCGAGATCGGGCCCTTCGCCCTGGCCGCCCTGGTGGCGGTGATCATCGGCGTGAGCGCCGGTGTGGTAGCCATGACCATGGCCGCCCGGAAGATCCCGGTGCAGATCCCCCGCAAGGTGGTGGGCCGGGGCCGGATCCAGGAGGGGCAGAAGAGCTTCATCCCCCTCCGGGTGAACTCGGCGGGCGTCATGCCCATCATCTTCGCCCAGTCGTTCATCATCGTGCCGGGCACCATCGCCGCGTTCTCCTCCCTGGAGTTCATGCGGGGTGTGGCCGACGTCTTCCAGCCGAACAACTGGGTCTACTACACGACCTACGCGGTCCTCATCCTGTTCTTCACGTACTTCTACACGTCCATCATCTTCAATCCGGTGGACCTGGCGGAGAACCTGAAAAAGCAGGGTGCCTTCGTGCCCGGGGTGAAGCCCGGAGCCCGGACGGCGGAGTACATCGACCGGATCCTCACCCGGATCACCCTTCCGGGCTCGATCTATCTGGCCCTCATCGCGCTGTTCCCGTTCTGGATCTTCGACATCTTCGGGATCACCACCTTCATCTTCGGAGGCACGAGCCTCCTCATCGTCGTGGGCGTGGGGCTGGACACCGTCCAGCAGATCCAGCAGCTCCTGCTGGTGCGCCACTACGACGGCTTCATGAAGAAGGGGCGGGTGAAGATGCGGGGACGTCAGAGGTATATGTGATCGTCGTCCTGCTCGGCCCTCCAGGCGTCGGGAAGGGAACCCAGGGCGTCCTGTTGTGCGAGGCCCGGGGCTTCACCCACCTCTCCACGGGCGACCTGCTTCGGAAGGCCCGTCGGGAGGGTACGCCCCTCGGACGGGAGGCCCAGGGGTACATGGACCGGGGCGAGCTCGTCCCCGACTCCGTCATCATCGGTATGGTGCGTGAGGCCCTGGCGGAGCTGGGCGACGGAGGCGTGGTGTTCGACGGTTTTCCCCGCACGGTGGCCCAGGCCGAAGCGCTGGACGACGTGCTGGACGAGCTCGGTCGCTCCGTGGGTCGGGTCGTGGTGCTGCACGCCGACGACGAGGTGCTGGTGAAGCGCCTCTCGGGACGCCGGAGCTGCCCGGATTGCGGGGCGGTCTACAACGTGCACTTCAACGCCCCGGCCACCGAGGGCCGGTGCGATCGGTGCGAGGGGACCCTCACGCAGCGGCGCGACGACCACCCCGAAACGGTGCGCACCCGCCTGGATGTGTACCGGGCCCAGACCGAGCCCCTGGTGGCCTTCTACGAAGACCACCCGGCCCCGGTGGCCACCGTCGAGGCAGACCGGCCGGTGGACGAGGTCCAGGCCGGCCTCCTGGCGGCGCTGGACGGGTGAGGTCGCCATGATCCACCTGCGCAGCGCCGCCGAGATCGATGCCATCGGCCGGGGCGGAGCCATCATCGGTGCGCTCTTCGACGAACTCCAGCTCCGGGTGACGCCCGGCGTCTCCACCGGGGAGTTGGACCGGGTGTGCGAAGAGTTCATCCGAGCCCACCCCGGGGCGGTCCCGGCCTTCCAGGGCCTCTACGGCTTTCCCGGGGCGGTGTGCATCTCGGTCAACGAGGAGATCGTCCACGGGATTCCCCGGCCGGACCGGATCCTCGGGGACGGCGACATCGTGTCGGTGGACGTGGGGGTCACGCTGGACGGGTGGTGTTCGGACTCGGCCTACACGTTCGAAGTGGGCGAGGTGGATGCCGAGACCCGGCGGCTGCTCCGGACCACGCAGGCGGCGCTGGACGCCGCCGTGGCCGCAGCGGTCCCCGGCAACCACGTGGGCGACATCGGGGCCGCCGTCATGGCGACGGTGGAGGGCACGGGCATGGGGATCGTCCGCGACCTGGTGGGACACGGCGTGGGCCGGGAGGTCCACGAGGAGCCCCAGGTGCCCAACGTGGGGCGGGCGGGGTACGGGCCCCAGCTCCGAGCGGGAATGGTGCTGGCCATCGAGCCCATGTTGTCGCTGGGAACGGACCGGATCAAGACGCTGAGCGACCGCTGGACGGTGGTCACGGCCGACGGAACCCGGTCGGCGCATTTCGAACACACGGTGGCCGTCACGACCGACGGTCCCCGGATTCTCACAGGCTCGACCCGGCAGGCGGAGGCCGGGGTCGAATCAGGCCTCGGGACGCCTTGAATCAAGGTCGCCCGGCCGTTATCATATCAAGCTCTGCCAGATTCGGACGTGGAGCGCGTGTCATGAAGGTTCGTAGCAGCGTCAAGCCGATTTGCGAGCACTGCAAGGTGATTCGTCGCCGTGGAGTCGTTCGTATCATCTGCAGCCGTAACCCGAAGCATAAGCAGCGGCAGGGATAACCATGGCTCGTATCGCCGGTGTCGATCTTCCCCGTGGGAAGCGGATCGAAGTCGCCCTCACCTACATCTTCGGAATCGGGGATGCCCGTGCCCGGGAGATCCTCGAGGTGACGGGAATCGATCCGTCGCTCCGTACGCAGGACCTGGGGGACGACGACGTGAACCGTCTTCGTCGCCAGATCGAGACCTACAAGGTCGAAGGTGCGCTCCGCACCGAGGTGTCCATGAACATCAAGCGTCTCATGGACATCGGGTGCTACCGCGGTCTCCGCCATCGCCGGGGTCTCCCGGTGCGGGGCCAGCGCACCCACACCAACGCCCGGACCCACAAGGGTTCCCGGCGGCCCATCGCGGGCAAGAAGAAAGCTCCGAAGAAGTAATCCGATTCGCCAGGACCGAGAGGAACGACATCGTGGCCAAGGGCAAGCCGACCCGCGCCAAGCGCAGCAAGAAGGTCGTGGAGGCCGACGGCGTCGCGCACATTCAAGCGACGTTCAACAACACGATCATTACGATCACCGATTCCAGCGGGAACGTGGTCGTGTGGGGCTCCGCCGGTAAGGCGGGATTCAAGGGGTCCAAGAAGTCGACGCCCTTCGCCGCCACCGTGGCCGCCGAGCAGGCGGGCAGGGAGGCCGTGGGCCTCGGGGTCAAGCGGGTCTCCGTCCGGGTCCAGGGGCCCGGCTCCGGCCGTGAATCGGCCATTCAGGCCCTGGCTTCCGCCGGGCTTCACATCAAGTCGATTCAGGATGTGACGCCCCTTCCGCACAACGGGTGCCGGCCGCCCAAGAAGCGCCGCGTCTGAGGGGAGTACGATGGCTCGATATACTGGACCGGTCTGCAAGCTCTGCCGGCGCGAAGGTCAAAAGCTCTTCTTGAAGGGGCAGAAGTGTTATACGGAGAAGTGCCCCGTGGATCGGCGCACGTATCCTCCGGGACAGCACGGGCCTGCCCAGGCTCGGCGGCGGAAGCAGTCGGAGTACGCCAACCAGCTCCGTGAGAAGCAGAAGGTGAAGCGCATGTACGGCCTGCACGAGAAGCAGTTCCGTACGCTCTTCGAGCACGCCAACCGACAGCACGGCGTCACGGGTGAGAACCTTCTCGTTCTGCTGGAGACGCGGCTGGACAACGTCATCTTCCGCATGGGCTTCGCTCAGTCGCGCAACCAGGCGCGTCAGCTCGTTCGCCACCGTCACGTCGAAGTGAACGGTCGGGTGACGGACGTGCCGAGCTACCAGGTGCGGCCCGGCGACGAGATCGCCGTGAAGTCGGCTTCGAAGGATCTGGCACTGGTGCAGGGAAGCCTGGAGGCTCGGACCCGTCCGACCCTCGTGGAGTGGCTGACCCTGGACGAGAAGAACCGCCTGGGCCGGGTGACGCGTCGCCCGACCCGCCAGGACGTGCCCATGGCCGTCCAGGAACAGCTCATCGTCGAGCTGTACTCGAAGTAATCGCAGGTTCCACCGCCGGGGCTCCATTCCGGGGCCCCGGCGGTCGCTTGCCTGAACGTGATACCGGTTCCTCGGCACGAGGAGGAGTTTGTGGAGATCGATCTGACCGGCCTGGTTCTTCCCGAGCGTGTGGAGGCCGTCGAGACGTCCGAGGACGGGCGTTCCGCACGGTTCGTCGTCGAGCCCCTGGAGCGGGGCTACGGGCACACCCTGGGCAACTCGGTGCGTCGCGTCCTCCTGTCGTCCCTTCGGGGCTCGGCGGTGTGGGCGTTCCGGATCGACGGCGTGGTGCACGAGCACCAGACCATCCAGGGCGTGGTGGAAGATGTGCACCAGGTGATCCAGAACCTGAAGTCTCTGGTCGTGACCCTCGACGACGACGTCGAGGAGGCCACGCTGGAGATCAAGGCCACGGGGCCCGGTGCCGTCACGGCCGAGCTGATCCAGGCGCCCGCGGGCGTGGAGGTCCTGGACCCCGAACACCACATCATGACCCTGCAGGACGATCGTGAGCTCAACGTGGAGCTCTACGTGAACAAGGGTCGGGGCTTCCTGCTGTCGGATCAGCACGAGCTGCCCCGGGGCGCGCCGGTGGACCTCGTCCGCATCGACGCGATCTACAATCCCGTCCGTCGCGCCAATTTCACCGTCGAGGAGACGCGGGTCGGGCAGCGCACCGACTTCGACCGCCTCACCCTGGTGGTGGAGACCGACGGATCGCTTTCGCCGGAGGATGCCGTTCGCTACGCCTCGGCCCTCGTGCAGAAGCACCTCGAGTACATGCTGTACTTCGGCGAGGGGGGCATTCCCCAGCCGACGCCTCCCGGCGCCGTGGCCGTGCCGGAGCGGCTGCAGGATCTGTTCTCCCGTCCCATCGAGGACCTGGCGGAGCTGAGTGTCCGCTCCCGGAACTCGCTGCAGAAGGAGAACATCCGCACCCTGGGCGACCTGGTCCAGAAGACCGAGGCCGCCATGCTGGGGATCGAGAACTTCGGGAAGAAGTCCCTGAAGGAGATCTCCGACTTCCTCGAGGAGCACGGACTCCGGTTCGGCATGAAGCTCGAAGAGGGTGAGGACGGCCAGATGTACTTCGTCGAAGAAGAGGAAGAGGCCGAGACGGCCGACGCCGACTGAGGCGTTTTTTCCCGGGAATATCACGATGCGTCATCGCAAGAAGGGCAGGAAGCTGTCCCGGACGGCCAGTCACCGGCGTGCCACGCTGCGGAACATGGCCCAGAACCTGTTCACGCACGGGCGGATCGAGACCACCACGGCCAAGGCCAAGGAGCTCCGTCCCTACGCCGAGCGTCTGATCACCCTGGCGAAGCGGGGGGACCTGCACGCTCGTCGCCTGGCCGGAACCAAGATCGGCGATCGCGCCGTTCTGGGCCGCCTGTTCGACGAGATCGGGCCGCGGTTCGCCGACCGCCCGGGGGGCTACACCCGCATTCTGAAGCTCGGGGCCCGGAAGGGTGACGCGGCCGACATGTCGCTCATCGAGTTGGTGGATTAAGTTGGGCCCTCTCCCCACCCACTCACACGGCGAAAGGAACGCGAACATGGCGCAGATCGGTCGACGGGGTTCCTCGAACATGACGATTCCCCTGATGGTCGGGGCCTTCGTCCTCCTCGCGGGATTCCTCTACTGGTTGTCCATCACGGCCGAACCCACGGCGCCTCCCGAGATCGTGGAGGAGGACCCGCAGGAAGAGCTGTCCGTGGAGGCGCAGTCCGTGGATCCCGCGTCCCTGGAGACCGGGGCCTCGGGGTACGTCGGCCTCACCGTTCGGCTCGACGACGTCAACGTCGCCCAGGGCATCGGCGGTCACGCGTTCTTCATCGATCTGCCCCGGACCCCCTTCCTGGTGCACATGTCGCCGGAAGCGGCCGCTGCGGGTGCGCCGCCGGCGGCGGGGACCACCATCACCCTCGCGGGTGACGTGATGGAGATGAACGACAGCACCATCAACGCGTGGGCGGAGGCGCAGCAGTTCACCGACAACGACCGCCCCCTCATCGAGTTCGCGACCCACTACATCGAAGCGCTCCAGATCCTGTCCGACGGCGGCGCGGCCGCTCCGGCCGGGGGAGCCGACGCCGGCGACGGCGGCTGATCCCGCGCTTCACGATACGGAAGAGAAGAACCATGGCTCGAGTGTGCTACGTGTGCGGCAAGGGCCCCGCTACGGGGAACAACGTCAGCCACGCCAACAACAAGACCCGGCGGCGCTGGCTGCCGAACCTCCAGTCGGCGAAGATCATCGACCGGGAGGGCAACCGCCGGCGGGTGCGGGTGTGCACGTCGTGCATCTCGGCGGGGAAGATCACCAAGGCTCCGGCGATCAAGTCCACGGACTGACGTCGACCGCCTTCGTCGACCGCCGCCCCCGGCGCCCTTCGCGGGTGTCGGGGGCGGCGGCGTTTCGGGCTCACGCCCTCCGGGCCCAGGACGGCCGGAGCGACGCCGCACCCACCGCCGCCACCGCCGCCCAGACGGTGATCAGGGAGGCGGGGTCGGGGCCCATCCCCGCGGCGGTGGGCCACAGGACGGCCAGCGGCACCAGCATTCCCCCTCGGACCCGGGCGGCGGAGAGGGCGCCGCCGCCCGTATCCGGCGGCGACCCGAGACGGCGGGTCCGGATCACGGCGCTCAGGTAGACGGCGGCCACCAGCGCGCTCCCCCACAGAGCCCAGCCCTCCGGGAGGGCGGGATCGGGGCCCGTGGCGGCTCCCAACACGGCCCACCCGCCGAAGGCCACCGCCAGGGCCCGGTGCACACGGGGCCCGGGGTGGGCCAGGAGTGTGTCGGCACCGAACGCCAGGGCTGCGGCCGCCGCCAGGGGCCACCCGCCGCCGGCCAGCACGGCCCAGATGGCCAGCCCCGCCGCCGCCACCGTGTCGGGCGGCCGACACGGCGGCCCCACCGTGCGGTTCACCACGCGGGTGAGCATGAGGAGTGCGAACCCCGGCAGGAGGGCCGGACGGTCCACCACCGCCAGGGCCGCCACGGCCAGGCCCATGGCCACGAAGGCGGCGGGGTTGTCGTCGGGGGCCAGTTCGCGAGTCAGGGCCCAGCCGAGGAAGGCCGACCCGGCGCCCAGGAGTCCCCCGACCACCACGCCCAGGGGCGACAGAACAGCCCCCGCCACCGCGGCGATGGGAAGAAGAAGGACGACGGCCCGGTTGGTGGGGTAGGCCGGATCGAGGGGCCGGCCCAGGGATGTCCAGCGGGTGGATTCGGATGCGGGCATGGACGGGACGCGGGGTGGAACGAGGGAGCCTCGCCCAGGCTACCCGGCGGGCCTTGCGGGGGGTCCGGTGAATCGGACAACTTTGAAGGTCTGTCCCGTCTCACCGCCCTCCGAGTTCGCCGATGTCCACTTCTGCCGACGCCGTGTCCGCCATCGAGTCCCACATGAAGGACGGCCAGCCGTTGCTGGGCGTCGTGGGCCTCGGGTACGTGGGCCTTCCCCTGGTGGTGGAGTGCGCCGAAGCCGGCCTCACCGTGCTGGGATTCGACGTGAACCCCGAGGTCGCGGCGCTCATCGAGCGGGGCGAGAGCCACATCCAGGACGTCCCCGCCGAGCAGGTGGCCCGCCTGGTGGAGAAGGGCCTCATCTCGGCCACCACCGACATGACGCGCCTGAAGGAGTGCGACGCCATCTCCATCTGCGTGCCCACCCCTCTCTCCAAGACCCGGGACCCCGACGTCTCGTACATCCTCTCCGCCACCGAGGCGGTGCAGGCCGGGCTCCGGAAGGGGCAGCTCATCGTCCTGGAGTCCACGACCTACCCGGGCACCACGAAGGAACTCATGCTGCCCAAGCTCGAGGAGACGGGACTCCGGGTGGGAGAGGACTTCTTCCTCTGCTTCTCGCCCGAGCGGGTCGACCCGGGGAATCCCACCTGGCAGACCCGGAACACGCCCAAGGTCATCGGGGGCGTCACCGAGGCCTGCACCCGGGTGGGGGTGGCCCTCTACGAGCGGTTCATCGACACCATGGTGCCCGTCTCGTCCACCGAGGCCGCCGAGCTCACCAAGATCCTGGAGAACACCTTCCGGGCGGTGAACATCGGCCTGGTCAACGAGACGGCGCTCATCGCCGATCGCCTGGGCGTGGACGTCTGGGAGGTCATCGACGCCGCGGCGACCAAGCCCTTCGGCTTCATGAAGTTCACGCCCGGACCGGGTCTGGGGGGGCACTGCATTCCCATCGACCCCCACTACCTCGCCTGGCGCATGAAGGAGCTCAACTACCGCACCCGGTTCATCGAACTGGCGTCGGAGGTGAACGGCGAGATGCCGTACTTCGTGCGGGAGAAGGTGCGGGACGCCCTCAACTCGGTGACCAAGCCGGTCCGGGGTTCGGGGGTGCTGGTCCTGGGCGTGGCCTACAAGCGGGACATCGAAGACGTGCGGGAGTCGCCGGCGCTGGACATCATGCGCCTCCTCCGGGAGGACGGGGCCGATCTCTCCTACCACGATTCCTACGTGCCCACGCTGGAACACGAGGGTCTGGACCTCACGTCGGTGGAGCTCACCGACGAGGCCCTGGAGAAGGCCGACATCGTCCTCATCATCACCGACCACACCGACGTGGACTACGCTCGCGTGGTGGATCGGGCGCCCATCGTGGTGGACACGCGCAACATCACCGCCTCGGTTCTCCCCTCGGCGCGACGGTCCCGGCCCCAGGGCTGGATCGTGAAGTGCGACGCCTGAGTCGTTCGGGAGGCTCTCACGGGGCGGGGCGGTGTAGCAGAACCGGTCGCCCCACCCTGTCCCGGGTTCTGCCGTCCATGCGCCGCTTCGTTCTTCCCGCGCTCCTGCCCCTCGTCGTCGCCCTCCCGGCCTGCGCGCCGGGCGGCGAGGACTCGGCGGTCCGGCGGGGCGACGTGGCCTTCGCCGCCGACTCCCTGGAGGAGGCCCTGGCCGAGTATCAACTGGCCGTGGCCCAGGGCGACGACGACCCGGAAGTCTACGCCCGGGTGGCCCACACCTTCGCCCTCCTGGGGCGCGTGGACCCGGCGGCGGAGAACTACCGCATGGCGGCCGAAGGCGACGAGCGCTTCGCCGACCAGGGGGCCGCGGACCTCATGCATCTGGCCCGGGTGGCCGAGGCGGAGAACGACCGGTTCCGCATGGCCACGGCGGTCCTCCAGGCGCTGGAACTCCGCCCGGGGCTGGGGCTGGGAGATCTGGCTCTCCCCCTGGCTCGCCACTTCTGGCGGAACGGCGAATACGGTCGGGCACTGCCCCTCTATCAGCGGGTGCTGGTCCAGGCCGACACCGTGCCCCGGATCCTCTTCGAGGTGGGCCTGGCCTACGAGGAGACGGGGGACTGCCGGCAGGCGCTGCTCTTCTTCGAGCGCTACCGCGACGAGGCCCCCCGGGCCGAGCGCGGCGATGCCGACTGGTACATCGGGACGTGCGGGTTCGAGGTGGCCACCGAGCTCCTGGAGTCGTCCCAGCGGGCCGGCGGCGGGGCGTCCATGGAGGAGGCCCTCCGCATGATCGACCGCATGATCGAGGTGGGCGAGCCCCGGCACCTCATGAGCCAGGCCCTCTTCCACAAGGGCCGGATCCTGGCCGAACTGGGCGACTGTTCCGGGGCCATGGACGCCTTCGCCGACGTGTGGGCCCTGGAGCCGGGGGGAAGCGGCGCCCTGGCCAGCCAGGCCCGGGAGCGCTACGACGCCATTCGTTTCGGGCGGGGACTGTCCTCGCTCCGGGGCGGCACCCGCTGCTACTGACCCCCGGGCTCTTCCATGGCCGACACCCCCGTTCCCCTTCTCGATCTCACCGCCCAGTACCGGGCCCACCGGCAGGAACTCGACGAGGCCGTGGCCCGGGTGGTGGAGTCCCAGTACTTCGTCCTGGGGCCGGAGGTCGAGGGGCTGGAGCAGGAGATGGCCCGGTACCTGGACGTGCCCCACGCCGTGGGGGTGGCCAGCGGCACCGACGCCCTCCTCCTCCCGCTCCTGGCGCTGGACCCCCGCCCGGGCGACGAGGTGATCGTCCCGGCCTTCACGTTCTTCGCCACGGCGGGTGCCGTGTGGAATGCGGGCTTCCGTCCCGTCTTCTGCGACGTCGATCCCCACACCTTCAACGTCACCGCCGAAACCCTGGAGGCGGCCCGCACCCCCCGGACCCGGGCGGCCATTCCGGTCCACCTCTTCGGCCAGATGGCGCCCATGGGGGAGATCACGGCGTGGGCGGAGTCCCATGGCATCACCCTCGTGGAAGACGCGGCCCAGGCGGTGGGAGCCCGGCAGCGCGCCCCCGACGGGACGCCGGTCATGGCGGGTGCGGTGGCGCCCGTCTCGGCCTTCTCGTTCTTCCCCACGAAAAACCTGGGGGCCTTCGGGGACGGGGGCATGGTCACGGCCCGGGACGGCGAATTGGCGGAGCGGGTCGCCAAGCTCCGGGTCCACGGGGGCCGACAGATGTACCACCACGACATGGTGGGGACCAACTCCCGCCTGGACGCGCTCCAGGCCGCGGTGCTTCGGGTGAAGCTGCGGTACCTGGACGGCTGGGCCGACGGGCGCCGTGCCAACGCCTGCGCCTACGAGGGCCGTCTCGCCGAGGTCGCCGAGGTGCTCACCCCCGTGGTGGCCGAGGGCAACTACCACGTGTACAACCAGTACACGATCCGCACCCGGCGCCGCGACGAACTCCGGGCCCATCTCGCCGACCGGGGAATCGGGTCCGGGGTGTACTATCCCGTGCCCCTCCACCTCCAGGCCTGCTTCGCCGAACTGGGCGTGGGCGAAGGCCGGCTTCCCGTGTCGGAACAGTTGTGCCGCGAGGTCCTGAGCCTTCCGATCTTCCCCGAGTTGGGAGAGGACCGCCTGGCCCGGGTGGCCGACGCGATCCGGGGGTTCTTCGGGACCTGAACAACCGGGGCCCGATCGGGTATCTTCAACGGATGCCGTTCCCTCCACTCGAAACCCTGTCCGCTGCGTGACCCGATCCATACTGTTCCGGACGACCATCCGGGCCGCTCTGATGTTCACGGCCCTGGCCGCCACGGCGTGTGCGTCGGGCTCCCGATGGGACGGCCTCACCGCCGCCCAGTTGTTCGAGGTCGGGCGAGGGGAGTACGACGCCGGGGAGTACGGCGACGCCGTGCAGACCCTGGAGCGCCTGCTCCTGGCGAGCCCCGGCTTCGAGCAGGCTGCCGAGGCCCAGATCATGCTCGCCCGGTCGTACTTCCACGACGAGCAGTTCATCCTCGCCCAGTCCGAGTTCACCCGGTTCCTGGACCGCTATCCGGCCCACCCCCAGGCCCCGGCGGCGGCCCTGGGCGTGTGCCGATCCAACGAGGCCCTGTCTCCCATCTCCCAGCGGGACCAGACCTTCACGGAGCAGGCCGTCCAGGTGTGCCGCAACGTGGCCGCGGACTGGCAGGGGACGGCCCAGGGCGACTCGGCCGCCACCGTGGCCGTGGAGATGCGGGCGAAGCTGGCCAAGAAGCAATACGACACCGGGCTGTACTACCTCGACCATCTCGGGGTCCCCGACGCCGCCATCCTCTACTGGGAAGACCTGGTGGTGAACTACCCCGAGACGGAGTGGGCGCCGGCCGCCCTGGCGGGCATCATCGACGCCTACACCCGGATCGGGTACGAGGACGAGGTGGAGGCCACGAAGCAGCGCCTCGTGGACGCGTACCCCGAATCGCCCCAGGCCCGGGAGGTCGGCGTCGACGGCGGAGACCCGGCCGGGGGAGGGTGACCGGGTGCGGGTGGGCGTCCTCGGCGGCACCTTCGATCCCCCTCACGTGGGGCATCTGGTGGCCGCCCGCGACGCGCTGGAGGCCCTGGGCCTTCACCGCGTCCTCTTCGTCCCCGCCCACCGGTCGCCGTTCAAGCCCGGCGACGACGCGACGTCACCGGCGCTGCGGACGGCCATGGTGGAGGCGGCCGTGGCCCACGACCCGGACTTCGAGGTGAGTCGGGTCGAGGTGGACCGGCCGCCGCCGTCGTTCACCGTGGACACGCTCCGCCTCCTGGCCCGGCGGGAGCCCGAAGTGCAATGGACCCTTCTCCTGGGCGTGGATCAGTGGGCCGCGTTCGGAGAGTGGAAGGAACCCCGTGAGATCGCGCGTCTGGCGCACATCGCGATCCTGACCCGGGACGGTCGGGACCCCGCGACCGTGGATCCGGGTGTGGAGGTCCCGTGGACGGCGGTCCCGGTCACGCGCCTCGACGTGTCGTCGTCGGAGCTGCGGGAGCGGGCTGCGGCGGGCCGGACCCTCCGCCACCTGGTGCCCGATGCGGTGCGCGCATTCATCGAATCGAAGGAACTGTACGCCCCATGTTGAAGTCCCTCGTCAAGACCATCATCGGCAATCGCCACGATCGGGAGGTGAAGAAGCTCCAGCCCCTCGTGGACGAGATCAATCGCATCTTCGAGGGGCTGTCGTCGCTGTCCGACGACGCCCTGAAGGGCAAGACCGAGGAGTTCCGGGCGCGGATCCGGGAGGCCACGGCCGATCTCGACGCCCAGATCGCCGACCTCCGCACCCGGAAGGGCCGCTCGGAGGATCCCAGCGAGCGGGAGCAGCTCTCGGTGGAGTTGGGCACCCTGGAAGCCGAGGTCCTGGAGACCATCGAGGCCACCCTCGAGGAGATCCTCCCCGAGGCCTTCGCCGTGGTGAAGGAGGCGTGTCGTCGCCTCCAGGGCCAGACGGTGGAGTTCGCCGGAACGTCGGCGGAGTGGAACATGGTGCCCTACGACGTCCAGCTCATCGGCGGCATCTCCCTCCATCGGGGGAAGGTGGCCGAGATGCAGACGGGGGAAGGGAAGACCCTGGTGGCCACCATGCCCATGTACCTCAACGCCCTGGCGGGGCGGGGGGCCCACCTGGTCACGGTGAACACCTACCTGGCCACGCGCGACGCCGAATGGATGGGGGCGATCTACGGGTTCCTGGGCCTCACCGTGGACGTCATCGACAAGTATCAGCCCGGCTCGCCGGAGCGGCGGGAAGCCTACCGGGCCGACATCACCTACGGCACGAACAACGAGTTCGGGTTCGACTACCTGCGGGACAACATGGTGCATTCGCTGGAACAGCGGGTGCAGCGGGGACACCACTACGCCATCATCGACGAGGTGGACTCGATCCTCATCGACGAGGCCCGAACGCCCCTCATCATCTCGGGTCCGGTGGGCCGGGACACGTCGACGCCGTTCAAGCAGTACAACCCCCTGGTGAAGTCCCTCTTCGCCAAGCAGGTGCGGATCACCAACGACCTGGTGGCCCAGGCCGAGACCGACCTGGCCGAGGGCAACTCCTTCGAGGCCGGTGAGAAGCTCCTGGCGGTGAAGCGGGGCACGCCGCGGCACAAGCGGCTGCTGAAGATGTTCGCCGAGGACCCCTCGCTGCAGACCCTCGTCCAGAAGGTCGAAGCCGACTACATGCGGGAAAAGCGGCTCCACGACATCGACGAGATGCTGCTCTTCGCCATGGACGAGAAGGGACACAACGTGCACCTCTCCGAGGCCGGTCTGGACGAGTTGTCGCCCGGCGACGCCGAGGCCTTCGTGGTGCCCGACCTCTCCGAGGAGATCGGGGCCATCGAGCACGACGAGTCCCTCACCGTGGACGAGCGGCGGGAGCGCCTGCGGGAGATGGAGGAGGCGTACGCGGCCAAGAACCAGAAGCTCCACGTGATCCATCAGCTTCTGAAGGCCTACGCCCTCTACCAGAAGGACGAGAAGTACATCATCGGCGAGGACGGCAGCGTCGTCATCGTGGACGAGTTCACCGGGCGGCAGATGGCCGGCCGGCGGTGGAGCGACGGGCTCCACCAGGCCGTGGAGGCCAAGGAGGGGGTGGAGATCAAGGGGGAGACCCAGACCCTGGCCACCATCACCATCCAGAACTACTTCCGCATGTACGACAAGCTGGCGGGCATGACGGGAACGGCCGAGACCGAGGAGAACGAGTTCCACCAGATCTACGATCTCGACGTCATGGTCATCCCCACCAATCGGCCGGTGGTGCGGGACGATCGCAACGACCTGATCTTCCGGACCAAGCGGGAGAAGTACAACGCGATCCTCGACGAGATCGAGCGGCTGCACAAGCTCGAACTGCCGGTGCTGGTGGGCACCACCAACGTGGAGGTGTCCGAGACCCTCTCCCGCATGCTGAAGCGCCGGGGGCTCCCCCACAACGTGCTCAACGCCAAGCAGCACAAGCGGGAGTCGGAGATCGTGGCCGAGGCCGGTCGCCCCGGGGCCATCACCATCGCCACGAACATGGCGGGGCGGGGCACCGACATCAAACTGGGCGACGGGGTCCGGGACGAGCGGTCCGTGGCGTGGGCACGGAGCCACGAGCTCGACCTCCTGGAGGTCCAGCCCGTGGACCCGACCCGGTACGACGAGAAGGTGGAGAGTCGGGGTCCCGACACCCTCATCGAGGACGGGGGCCTCCACATCATCGGATCGGAGCGCCACGAGTCCCGGCGCATCGACCGCCAGCTCCGGGGCCGGGCGGGCCGGCAGGGCGATCCCGGGGCCACCCAGTTCTTCCTCTCCCTGGAAGACGATCTCATGCGCCTGTTCGGGGGCATGGAACGCATCGCCAACGCCATGGAGAAGATGGGAGCCGAGGAGGGCGAGGTCATCACCCACGGGCTGGTGACCAAGTCCATCGAGCGGGCCCAGAAGAGGGTCGAAGGAAACAACTTCGAGGCCCGGAAGCGTCTGCTGGACTACGACGACGTCATGAACCAGCAGCGGGAGGTGGTCTACGACCTCCGCCTCTTCGCCCTCCAGGGCGGCGAGGATCTGAAGGGCGAGTTGTGGGAGATGATCGAGGGCACGATCCGCCACCTGGTGGACGAGTACCTCCCGGCCCACGAGGCCCCCGAGGCGTGGGAGCTGGCCGGGCTGCGCAAGCGCATGCTCATGGACTTCTTCGTGGTGGTGGACGGCCTTCCCGAGGAGGAGGACCCGGATCACCAGTTCGACCGGGAAGAGGTGGCCGAGGTGGCCCTGGCCGCCACCCGGGAGCACTTCCGCCGCAAGATCGACGGGTTCGGTGAACTGGCCGAGCGGGTCATGAGCTACATCCTGCTCTCCACCATCGACGACAAGTGGAAGGACCACCTCTACGATCTGGACCACCTCAAGGCGTCCATCGGCTTCCGGGGCTGGGGGCAGAAGGACCCCCTGGTGGAGTACAAGAAGGAAGCCTTCGAGATGTTCGTCGACCTCATGAACGACCTCCGGTCGACGGTGACCCGGAACTTCTACCGGGCCCAGGTCACGACCCAGCCTCCGCGACCGGCGCCCCGGCCCCAGCGCATGACCCTGTCGGGCCCCAGCGAATCCGGGGGAGGCGGCGTGGCGGCCCCGTCGCCCCAGGCGCCGAGCCCCCGTCGTGTGGAAGACACGGGCATCGCCTCCCGGGCCCGGGCCGACACCGCCGGAGCCACCGCCGGACTCGGTCCCGCCACCGACGTGAGCAAGCTGGCCACGAACCGGGGCGAGGCGGCGTCGCGGAAGGCCGAGCCCGTCACGGCGTCCGACGAACCGGGGCGCAACGATCCCTGCCCGTGCGGGAGCGGCAAGAAGTACAAGAAGTGCCACGGCCGGGCGGGCTGACCCGCCTCCGGATCGCCCGCGGGGCGGTGGGGTCCTATCTTCGGTAGAATCCCGCCGCCCCTTCCCGGATTCCCGATCCCTCCATGGTGTTCTCCTCCGCCAGTTCCCCTCCGACCCCCACCATTCGGGGTGTGCCCCGGCCCCTGGCCCGGGCGTTGGAGGCGTACGCGGATCGTCTCGACGTCGACCTGATCCGGAGTGCATACGACCTGGCCGTGGAGGGCCATGCGGGGCAGGTGCGGGCGTCGGGCGAGGAGTTCGTGTCCCACACGGTGGAGGTGGCCACGATCCTGGCGGGACTCCGCCTGGACACGGCCACCATCGTGGCCGGCCTGGTCCACGACATCGTGGAGGACACGGCCTTCACCCTGGCGGAGTTGGAGGAGCGGTTCGGGCGGGAGGTGGCCGCCCTGGTGGACGGGGTCACCAAGATCGGCAAGGTCCAGTTCCGGTCCCACACCGAGCAGCAGGTGGAGAACTACCGCAAGCTGCTCCTCTCCATGGCCGAGGACGCCCGGGTCATCCTCATCAAGCTGGCCGACCGGCTCCACAACATGCGCACGTTGGAGCACCTCCCCGAGGGCAAGCGGCGGCGCATCGCCCTGGAGACCCGGGAGATCTACGCGCCCCTGGCCCACCGGCTGGGGATCTTCTCCATCAAGTGGGAGCTCGAGGACCTCTCCTTCAAGTTCCTCGAGCCCGAGGTCTACGACGACCTCACCCGGAAGATCCAGCAGCGGCGCCGGGAGCGGGAACGGCAGATTCTCGAGCTGAAGATGCCCCTGGAGGAGGAACTCCGGACCCACGGCATCCCGGCGGAGGTCACGGGCCGGCCCAAGCACCTGTGGTCGATCTACAACAAGATGCGCATCCGCGGTCTGCCGTACGAGGAGATCTACGACCTCATGGCCATGCGGATCATCACCGACTCGATCCAGCACTGCTACGCGGCCCTGGGCGTGATCCACTCCCGGTGGGCGCCGGTCCAGGAGCGGTTCCACGACTACATCGCCACGCCCAAGTCCAACATGTACCGCTCCCTCCACACCACGGTGGTGGGACCCCATGGACGCCGGTACGAGATCCAGATTCGCACCGAGGAGATGCACCGGACGGCCGAGTACGGGATCGCGGCGCACTGGAAGTACAAAGAAGGGGGCGCGGGGGCGCGGGACGAGGTGGACGAGGCCCTCACCTGGTTCCGCCAGGTCCTGGAGTGGCAGCAGGACACGAACGAGCCGGAGGAGTTCATGGAATTCCTCCGCATGGACCTCTTCCAGGGCGAGATCTTCGTGTTCACGCCCAAGGGGGAGGTGAAGCAGCTCCCCACCGGCGCCACCCCCATCGACTTCGCCTTCGCGGTCCACACCGAGGTGGGATTCCACTGCGCCGGAGCCAAGGTCAACGGCCGCATCGCCCCCCTCTCCCGGGAACTGCGGAACGGGGACACCGTGGAGATCATCACGAACCCCCGCCAGTGGCCGAACCGGGACTGGCTCGCCTTCGTGAAGACCTCCCGGGCCCGGGGCCGGATCCGCCAGTGGATCCGGAAGCAGGAGTTCGACTCCGCCGCCGATCTGGGGAAGGAGTTCCTGGACCGGGAGCTCAAGAAGGCCCGGACCGATCGTCCCACCGAAGCGGTCCTGGGCCGGGCGGCGGAGGAGCTGGGCTACCCCGACTTCGACCACGTCCACGCCGCCCTGGGACGGGGGGACGTGGGGCCCACCGCGGTGCTGCGGGCCCTCTTCCCGGATCAGGATCCGGTGGAGATGACCAAGCGCCAACCCACGGCGCTGCAGCGGCTCGCCGAGAAGCTGATCCGCACCAACCGGGGCGTGCGGATCCAGGGAATGGAGAACCTCATGGTTCGCTATTCCCAGTGCTGCCAGCCCGTGCCCGGCGACGACGTCATCGGGTACGTGACCCGGGGGAGGGGGGTGTCCATCCACCGGGCCGATTGCCCCAACATCCTGAACCTCCCGGACCCGGAACGCCGCATCGAGATCGAGTGGGCCGCCGAGAAGGGCGACCGCTTCATGGTGCGGGTGTACATGCGGGGCACGGACCGCCGGGGGCTTCTCTCCGACGTGGCCAAGGCCATCACCGACACCGGCACCGACATCCAGCACGCCGACATGCGGAGCGTGGACGGCGGGATGAACGGCGAGTTCGTGGTGGAGGTCCAGGACCTGGCCCACCTCAAGAAGGTCCTCAAGTCCATCGCCCGGGTGAAGGGCGTCCTCGGCGTCGAGCGCCGGGAGAGTTTCCAGGAAACGGATCTGACCCTCTGACCATGTCGCTCTTCCAGCTCGAGTCCACCTATCGGCCCGCCGGAGACCAGCCCGCCGCCATCCGGGAACTGGGCGACGGTCTGGCCCGGGGAGACCGCCACCAGGTGCTCCTGGGGGCCACCGGGACGGGGAAGACCTTCTCCATCGCCCACGTCATCGCCGAACACGGGCGTCCCACCCTGGTGATGAGCCACAACAAGACCCTGGCGGCCCAGCTCTACGGCGAGTTGAAGTCCCTCTTCCCGCGCAACGCGGTGGAGTACTTCATCAGCTACTACGACTACTACCAGCCCGAGGCCTACGTCCCGGCCACGGACACCTACATCGAGAAGGACTCCTCCATCAACGAGGACATCGAGCGGCTCCGGCTCCGGGCCACGTCGTCGCTCATGGAGCGGGAAGACGTCATCGTGGTGGCCTCGGTGTCCTGCATCTACGGCCTGGGGAATCCCCGGGACTACCGGGAGCTCATGCTCCACCTGACCGTGGGCGAAGAGAAGCCCCGGAAGGCGATCCTCGAGGGGCTGGTGGCCATCCAGTACTCGCGGAACGACTACGTCTTCGAGCGGGGCACCTTCCGGGTCCGAGGCGACACGGTGGAGATCTTCCCGGCCTACGACGAGCAGGCCGTGCGGGTGGAGCTGTGGGGGGACGAGGTGGAACGCATCACCCGCTTCGACCCTCTCACCGGCGAGACCATCGTCCAGATGGACCGCACGGCCGTCTACCCGGCCAGCCACTACGTCACGCGGCGCCGCACCATCGACCAGATGATCCCCTTGGTGAAGGACGAGCTCGGGCACCAGGTGGTGAAGTTCCAGGCCGAGGGACGTCTGCTCGAGGCCCAGCGCATCGAACAGCGCACGACCTTCGACATCGAGATGATGCGGGAGATCGGGACCTGCCCGGGGATCGAGAACTACTCCCTCTACACCTCGGGGCGACAGCCGGGGGAGCGCCCCGCCTGTCTCTTCGACTACTTCCCCGACGACTTCCTCCTCATCGTCGACGAGAGCCACGTCTCCGTGCCCCAGATCGGCGGGATGTACAACGGCGACCGGGCCCGGAAGCTCACCCTGGTGGACCACGGGTTCCGACTGCCGTCGGCCCTGGACAACCGGCCCCTCAAGTTCGAGGAGTGGGAGGGCCTGGTGAACCAGGCCATCTTCGTTTCGGCGACCCCGGGGGAGTGGGAGCTGGGCAAGGCCGGCGGGGTGGTGGTGGAGCAGATCATCCGGCCCACGGGGCTGGTGGACCCGGAGGTCCACATCCGTCCCGTGAAGGGACAGGTGGACGACCTCCTGGCCGAGATCCGGGAGCGGGAGGCCCGGGGCGAGCGGGTCCTGGTCACCACCCTCACGAAACGCATGGCCGAGGACCTCTTCGAGTACCTGGCTTCGGTGGGGGTCCGGGTGCGCTACATGCACTCGGACATCAACGCCATCGAGCGCATGGACATCCTACGCACCCTGCGGCTCGGGAAGATCGACGTCCTGGTGGGCATCAACCTCCTCCGGGAGGGCCTGGACCTTCCCGAGGTGTCGCTGGTGGCCATCCTGGACGCCGACAAGGAGGGCTTCCTCCGGGACGGGCGCTCCCTGATCCAGACCATCGGGCGGGCGGCCCGGAACGTGAACGGCAAGGCGATCCTGTACGCCGACAAGGTGACCCGCTCCATGCAGACCTGTCTCGACGAGACGAACCGGCGGCGGGAGATCCAGATCGCCTACAACGAGGAGCACGGGATCACCCCCGAGACGATCCGGAAGAGCGTGGAGCAGATCGAGTTCTCCACCCGTGTCGCCGACGCGCGCCAGAAGCCGGCCAAGGTGGCGGAGGCGCCCACCACCTACGCCGACGAAGTGGATCGAGAGGCCTACATCAAGATCCTGGAAGCCGAGATGGCCGAGGCCGCCGAGGCCCTGGACTTCGAGCGGGCGGCCCTCATCCGGGATCAGCTCTTCCAGTTGCGCTCGGAGTTCCAGGCGTCGTGAGTCCCGGGACCGCGGAGTTGGGCGAGGCGGCGATGGAGGCGTGGGGCCGGGCCATCGGGTCCGCCGCGGCGGCGCCCCTCTTCCTGGCCCTGGACGGACCCCTGGGCGCCGGCAAGTCGGTCCTGGCCCGGAGCATCGCCCGGGGGGTGGGGGTGACGGGGCCCGTGCCCTCGCCCACCTACACCCTGGTCCAGATCTACGAGCCCCGGGAGGGGCGCCGCCTGATCCACATGGACCTGTACCGCCTGGACCACGCCGACGACGTGCTGGAACTGGGATGGGACGACATCGTGGCCGACCCCGACGCCCTGGTGGTGGTGGAGTGGGCGGCCCGGGCCGGGCCCCACCTGCCGCGGGATCGCTGGTCGGTGGCCCTGGGCCCGGTGGAGGGGGCGCCGTCGCTCCGGCACGTGGAGTGGCACTCGGTGGGGCGGCCCCCGGCGCTGCCGGCGCCCGCCGGCACCGACCCGGCGGTCCCGTGAGGTCCGTCGTGGTGGCCCTGGAAACCTCGGGCCCGGTGGGCTCGGTGGCCGTGGCCGTGGACGGTCGCGTCCGGGCCCGCCGCTATCTCGAGGCCCGGGGCCGCCACGCGGCGGCGCTCCCCGAGGCCCTCCGCCAGCTTCTGGCCGAGGCCGACGCCACCCCCGCCCAGGTCACGGGGGTGGCCGTGGGCGCCGGGCCCGGGTCGTTCACCGGCGTGCGGGTGGCGGCGGCGGCGGCCAACGGGTTCGCCCACGCCCTGGGGTGTCCCGTGCATCCGGTCTCGAGCCTGGCCGCGGCGGCCGTGTCTCCCGAGGCCCTTCCCGCCGGGGACGGCCCCTGGGACGCCCCGGCCGAGGGGCCGTGGCCGCCCCGGCGCCGGGTGCTCTTCGACGCCCGGGGCGACCGCCTGTTCACCGCCGTCTATCACGTGACGCCCGGAGGGCTGGACGAGGTGTCGCCGCCCACCTTCGCCCGGCTGGGCGAGGTCCTCACCGCCCCCGGGGCGCCGGCGGTGTGCGGCGACGGGGCCCTGCGCCACCGGGACGTCCTGGAGGGGATGGGGCTGGAGATCTTGAGCCCGCCCGCCGGGGTGCCCACGGCCGACGGCGTCCTCCGGGCCCTGGCCTGGGGCGCCGGCGAAGGGCCCGTGGCCGCCGGCGCGTGGGAGCCGCGCTACCTCCGGGAGACCGGGGCCGTTCGGGCCCGGGGCGGGGGGGCGTGAACGCCACGGCCGCGGTGCGCCCCATGGAGGCCGCCGACGTCGAGCGGGTGGTGGCCATCGAGACCGAGGCGTTCACCTCGCCGTGGAGCGCCGAGACCTTCGAGACCCTCCTGGGACGGGACGGGGCCGAACTGTGGGTCCTGGACCTTCCCGACGCGCCGGTGGTGGGATACGCCATGCTGTGGTGCATCCTGGACCAGGGGGAACTGGCCAACATCGCCATCGCCGCCGAGTGGCGCGGCCGGTCCCTGGGCGCCTTCCTCCTGGACCGGGTCCTGGAGGTCGCCCGGGACCGGGGCGTGCGCAGCCTCTATCTCGAGGTGCGGGAGTCCAACGCCGTGGCCCGGCACCTCTACGGAAGCCGAGGGTTCATCGAAGTCGGCCGACGAGCCGACTATTACGATCACCCCCGGGAAGACGCCCGGGTGCTCTTGAAGCAGTTCTGACCACACGCAGCCAACCGATCCGGGGGCGCCGCCCCCGAAGGGAGTCGTTTCGTTGAACGTCGCAGTCGTGGGAACCGGATACGTGGGCCTCGTCGCCGGAGCGGGCCTCGCCGAAACGGGCAATCAGGTCGTCTGCGTGGACATCGACGAAGAGAAGGTCGAGGCGCTGCGGCGCGGGGAGATCCCCATCTACGAGCCGGGACTGGAAGAGCTGGTGAAGCGCAACGTCGAAGCCGGGCGGCTGTCGTTCACCACCGAACTCCCCCAGGCCGTGGCGTCGGCCCGGGTGGTCTTCATCGCCGTGGGAACGCCGCCCGACGAGGACGGCAGCGCCGACCTCCAGCACGTGCTGGCGGTGGCCCGGGACATCGGCCGGGCCATGACCGGCGAGCTGGTGGTGGTGACCAAGAGCACCGTCCCGGTGGGCACGGCCCGGCGGGTGCGGGACGCCATCCAGGCCGAGACCGACCTCCCGGTGCACGTCTGCTCCAACCCCGAGTTCCTGAAGGAAGGGGCCGCGGTGGACGACTTCATGAAGCCCGACCGGGTGGTGGTGGGGGTGGATCATCCCGTGGCCGAAGCGGCCCTCCGGGAGCTGTACGAGCCCTTTCTACGCACGGGCAACGCCCTCATGGTCATGGACATTCCCTCGGCCGAGATCACCAAGTACGCCGCCAACGCCATGCTGGCGACCCGCATCAGCTTCATGAACGCCATCGCCCGTCTCTGCGAGCACACCGGCGCCGACGTGGACGCCGTGCGACGGGGCGTGGGATCGGACCAGCGCATCGGCTCCGCCTTCCTCTTTCCCGGGGTGGGCTACGGCGGGTCGTGTTTCCCCAAGGACGTCCAGGCCCTGATCCGGACGAGCCGGGAACTGGGCGCGCCGGCCGAGATCCTGGAGGCCGTGGAGGCGGTGAACGAGTCCCAGAAGCGACTGCTCCTGGAGCGCATCGTCCGGCACTTCGGCGAAGACCTCTCGGGCCGGACCGTGGCCGTCTGGGGGCTGGCCTTCAAGCCCAACACCGACGACATGCGGGAGGCCCCGTCCCGGGTGACCATCGAGGGACTCCTGGAGCGGGGGGCCCGGGTCGTGGCCCACGATCCCGAGGCGCTCCACGAGGCCCGGCGCATCTTCGGCGACCGGGTGGAGCTCCGGGAGCGCAACTACGACTGCCTCGACGGCGCCGACGCTCTCGTGATCCACACCGAGTGGCTGCCCTACCGACGCCCCGATTTCGCCGGCATGCGCCGTCGCATGGCCCGGCCCCTCATCTTCGACGGCCGCAACCTCTACACTCCGGCGAGCATGGCCGATCGGGGCTTCGAGTACCACTCGGTGGGGCGCCCCCATGCGGAGCCCTCGCCCGCGGCGGAGGTGGACGCATGAGGATTCTCGTCACCGGCGCCGCCGGCTTCCTGGGGTCCCATCTCTCGGACCGCCTCCTGGACGACGGCCACGCGGTGGTGGGCCTGGACAACTTCATCACGGGGTCCCGCTTCAACATCGAGCGACTTCGGCGCCGGGACGGCTTCACCTTCGTGGAGCACGACATTTCCCGGCCCTTCGATCTCGAGGGACCCCTGGAGGGCATCTTCCACTTCGCGTCGCCGGCGAGCCCGGTGGACTACCTGGAGATCCCCATCCAGACCCTCAAGGTGGGGAGCCTGGGCACCCACCACTGCCTGGGCATGGCCAAGGCCAAGGGCGCCCGCTTCCTCCTGGCCTCCACCTCGGAGGTCTACGGCGATCCCCAGGTTCATCCCCAGCCCGAGTCCTATTGGGGCCACGTGAATCCCGTGGGACCCCGGGGCTGCTACGACGAGGCGAAACGGTTCGCCGAAGCCCTGACCATGGCCTACCATCGGCACCACGGCCTCGACACGCGCATCGTCCGGATCTTCAACACCTACGGGCCCCGCATGCGGCCCGGCGACGGGAGGGTGGTGTCGAACTTCATCGTCCAGGGACTGCGGGGTGAGCCCCTCACCGTATACGGCGACGGCTCCCAGACCCGCTCCTTCTGCTACGTCTCCGACGAGGTGGACGGCATCGTGCGCCTCTTCCACTCCGACGAGACCGAGCCGGTGAACGTGGGCAACCCCGGGGAGTTCACCATCCGGGAACTGGCCGACATCGTGGTGGAGGAGACCGGGGGAGGCTCCACGGTGGAGGAACGCCCCCTTCCCACCGACGACCCCAAGGTGCGGCAGCCCGACATCACCCGGGCCCGAACCCTTCTCGGTTGGGAGCCGAAGGTGGGACTCCGGGAAGGCCTCCGGAAGACGATCCCGTGGTTCCGGGAGCAGGTGGAGGGCGCCGACGCCCGGGCCCGGACCCTCTGACGCCACGTCGGTGCTTCGGCGGGGCCCCGGCCCTGCCGATACTCGGGGAGCCCCCCGCCGCGCCCCCCGCTCGGCGCGGGCATTGCGTAGCCGCGCGTCGAGGGAGCACCCTTGAGCATACGCGGCGCGATCCACTCGCCCTCCAGTGTCGAGCATGAGCACCTTCTCGGTCCCCACGGTCCAGCAGCGCATCGCCCAGGGTATGGTGGCCTGGGAGCGCGACGACTACGACGCGGCCCTCGCGGTCTTCCAGGAGGTCCTCCAGGACCACGCGGACTTCGCCGACGTCCACAATCGCATGGGGTTGTGCCTGGCCATGCTCGGACGCCACGCCGAGGCTCTGGCCGCCTTCCAGGAGGCCGTCCGCCTCGCGCCCACCTACGCCGAGGCCCATCTGAATCGGGGCATCGTCCTCACGGAGCTCGGGCGCCACGAAGAGGCCCAGGCGGCCTTCGACGAGTCGTCCCGGTTGGACACCCGGGACGGCACGGCGTTTCCGTCCCACGTGGGCAATCAGATCGCCGTGACCCACGCCAAGCTCGGCGACCTCTACCTGGTGGCCAATCGTCCGGCGCTGGCGGCCGAGCAGTACCGTTCGGCGCTGGAGGTGCGACCCCGTTTCCTGGACATCCGGACCAAACTCGCCGAGTCCCTCATGGAGATGGGCGAGGTGGAGGGGGCGCTGAAGGAGCTCGCCGACGTCCTGGAGGCCAATCCCGAGTTCACCGGCGCCCGACTGCGCATGGGGGTGGTGCTCCACCGCCTGGGCCGCACCGAGGACGCCGTGCGGGAGTGGACCCGCTGCAGCGCCGAAGACCCCCAGGACCTGCGCCCCCGGGCCTATCTGGTGTCGGTGGGTGCCCGTGCACCCGGCGCCTGAGAACCGGGTCGGCTCAGCGCCAGCGTCCCGGAGTCAGGAACCGGTGCACGTAGTCGGGCACGGCGTCCTCCACGGCGCGGAACTCCCCCGGGTACCCGGCCTCCCGAAGGCGGTCCATCCGGGCCTGGGTGAAGTACTGGTACCGGTCCCGGATCTCCTCCGGGGTGTCGACCCAGCGCACCTCCAGGTCGTGGCCCACGGCGCCGTAGAGGGCCCCCATCAGTTCGAGCCAGGTCTGGGCCCGGCCCGTGCCCAGGTTGAACAGCCCCGACACCTCGGGGTGATCCAGCAGCCAGAGCATGACGTCGACGCAGTCCTCCACGTAGACGAAGTCCCGCATCTGGCCCCCGTCGGGGTAGTCGGGATGGTGGGAGCGGAAGAGGGTCACGGGCTCGCCCCGGGCGGCCGCCGGGAAGGCCTTGGTGACCACGCTGCGCATGTTCCCTTTATGGTGCTCGTTGGGTCCGTAGACGTTGAAGAACTTCAGGCCGACCCAGGCCGGAGGCGTGGGTTCGCCCCGGGCCACCCGGCGGGCGACCCAGCGGTCGAAGAGGTGTTTGCTCCACCCGTAGGCGTTCAGGGGAAGGAGCGTCGCCAGGGCCTCGGGGCTGCCGTCGTCGTCGAAGCCCTGGGCCCCGTCTCCGTAGGTGGCGGCGGACGAGGCGTAGACCAGGGGCACCTCGTGACGGGCGCACCACTGCCAGATGCGCTGGGAGAGCCGGACGTTGGTCTCCACGATGAGATCGGCGTCGGTTTCGGTGGTGGCCGAGATGGCGCCCATGTGGACCACGGCCTCCACCTCCCGGCCGCCGCCCGTCAGGAACGCGTCGAGCCCCTCGGGGGCCACCAGGGCCTCGAGTTCCCGGCGCCGCAGGTTCTTCCACTTGTCGTCCGAACCCAGGCGGTCGCAGACCGCGACCCGGCGCCCCTGGTCGTCCAGGGCCGCCACGAGATTGGAACCGATGAAGCCGGCGCCGCCGGTGACGAGGATCATGGGGGAGCGGGGCGGGGGACGGGTGTTGCCACGGGGCGGGGCCGGGGCCAGCTTCCGGCGTCCGCTCCCGGGGCCGCGGATCGTGGTTGGAAGGTATGGGTCCCGGGGTCCGCCGCCACCTCCTCCGCCCTCATGCGTCGAATCCTGCCCCTCGTCCTCGTGGCGGCCGCCGTTCAGGCGGCGCCGGCGTCGGCGACCCAGGCCGACACGACGCGGGTCGGAGGCGTGGTGGTCCAGCGAGGCGGGGCGGACGTGGGCTTCGATCCCTCGGCTCCCCGGCCCGTGCGTCGCGCCGGTCCCCGGTTCGAGGGCCCGGCGGTGTCGGCCCTCCCGGCGGCGGTGGTGGAGGCGGCGCCCTTTCCCGTGGATCCCAACCGGCCTCCCACCGACTCGGTGGCGGCCCCCACCGCGGGTCTCCGGGTCGGAGCCCGGGTGTGGATCCGGGGCGCGGGTGCCCACGCCCCCGGCACTCGACTGCAGGCCTGGCGCCCGGGCTCGGACGTGGACGGTGTGGGCCCGGTGGCCGTGCCCACGGCCACCTTGACCGTGACCTCCGCCCGCGAGGGCGGGGTGGACGCCGTGGTGGACGCCCTCCACGATCGCCTGGCCCCGGGCCAGCCGGTCCGGCTCCTTCCTCCGGCCCCCGTGGTGGTGGCCTCCGCCCTGGACGCCGTCTCGTCGGGACGCCGGGTCCGGCTCCTGGGTGCGCCGACGCCCCGGGCGGTCCTCCAACCCGGCGACTGGGTGTTCCTGGACGCCGGAGCCTCGGCGGGGCTCCGCCCGGCCGACGAGTTCGTTCCCGTGGACGGTCCCACCGACGTGCGGGAAGGTGCCCGCCTCCAGGTGGTGGCGGTCCATCCCTCCACGGCCATGGCCCGGATCCTGCGGGTCGGCCCCGTACTTCTCCAGCCCGGCCGCATGGTGCGCCTCGATCGGCGTGCCCGCTGACCCGTCCCCGGCGGCCTCACTCCCCCCAACCCCCTGAGATCATGTCCGAATCCCAGCGCGTCGTCGTCACCGGCGGCGCCGGCTTCATCGGGAGCCACGTCGTCGATGCCTACCTCTCCCGCGGCCACCGGGTCTGGGTCGTGGACGACCTCTCGTCCGGGCGCCGGGAGAACCTCTCGCCCGACGCCGAGCTCCTGGTGGCCGACATCGGTTCGCCGGAAGTGCGGGAGCTCTTTCGCGAGGTGCGGCCCGACATCGTGAACCACCACGCCGCCCAGATCGACGTCCGGGTGAGCGTGGAGGACCCGCGCCGGGACGCCTCGACCAACGTGCTGGGGCTTCTCAATCTCACGGAGGCGGCGCTGGAGGTGGGCACGCGGCGGTTCGTGTACGTGTCCAGCGGCGGCGTGGTCTACGGCGAGCCCGAGGTGCGCCCCACCCCCGAGGGCATGCCCAAGCTGCCCCTCTCGCCCTACGGCGTCACCAAACTCTCCGGCGAGTACTATCTCAACTACTACCGCCGGGTGCACGGGCTGGAGTATGTGGCACTTCGCTACAGCAACGTGTTCGGTCCGCGACAGGATCCGCACGGCGAAGCGGGGGTAGTAGCCATCTTCTGCAACCGCCTCCTCGCCGGTGAGGCTCTGACGATCTTCGGCGACGGCGAGCAGACGCGGGACTACGTGTTCGTGAAGGACGTGGCCGCGGCGAACATGCTGGCTTCCGAGATGACCCTGCCGGTGGGCGACGGCGCCGAGGGTCTCGACGAGGTGGCGTTCAACGTGGGCACGGGGCTTGCTACCAGCGTCAACCGGCTCGCCGACGCGCTGGAGGAGATCGCGGGCATCCATCCGGGCCGGGACTACCGGGCCGGACGCCCGGGAGAGCTCCGCCACAGCACCCTGGACGCCGGCAAGGTCCGGTCGAGAGGGTGGGCCCCGCAGGTCACGATCACCGAAGCCCTCCAGGAAACCTACCAGCACATCGCACAGACCCGGACCCAGCCGACGTGACCCTTCCCATCCTGCTGGCCCAGCTCCGCATGCCCACGAGTCCTCTGGACATGGTGCTGGGGGCTTCGCTCTCCACGAAGATCGTCCTCGCCACCCTTCTCCTCTTCTCCCTCCTGTCCGTCTGGATCATGTGGACCAAGGCGCGGCAGTTCCGGAAGGTGCGCCGGCTGGGCGACGAGTTCATCGGCTCCATGGAGCGGGCCCAGCGTCTCGAGGACGCCTACAAGGCGATCCTGTCGTTGCCCGAGTCGCCGTACGGGCGCGTGTTCCGGCAGGGCATCAACTTCTTCAGCGAACTGCGTCCCGGGGGACTCCGGGAAGGAGCCCAGGTCCAGGGGCTGTCGGCGGCTCAGCTCGAAGCGCTCCGTCTCGTGCTGGAGAAGGAGGAGGCCGAGGAGCGGGACGAGCTGTCCCGGGGCCTCCCCTGGCTCGCCGTGGTGGCGTCGGTGTCGCCTCTCCTGGGACTCCTGGGCACGGTGATCGGCGTCATGAACGCCTTCCTGGGCATCACGGCCACGGGGTCCACCAACATCGGGGCCGTGGCCCCGGGCGTGGCCGAAGCCCTCATCACCACGGTGGCGGGTCTCTTCGTGGCCATCCCCGCCGTCATCGCCTACAACCACTTCGTGTCGCGGCTGAACCTGGTGAGCAACGAGCTCGAAGGCTTCTCCAGCGAGTTCATCGGCACGCTGGCGAGGGAAGGGCGCGTATAGTGGCCCGCCACCGCCGCAACCGGAGCGACCTGCCCCTCACGGCCGACATCAACGTCACCTCGCTGGTGGACGTGGCGTTCACCCTGCTGGTCGTGTTCATCATCATCGCCCCGGCCCTCCAGGGCGGCATCGAGATCGACGTGCCCGAGGCCGACGTCTCGCCCATCACGGCGGTGGACGACCCCCTGGTGGTGACCCTCACCCGGGACGGCACGGTCTACGCCGAAGACCGGCCCATGACCATCGAGGAGTTTCGCAGCTTCTTCAGCGGGGTCATGGAAACGGCGCCCCGGGAAGTCGTCTACGTGCGGCCCGACGCCCGCTCCACTTCCGAGCACCTCCTTCAGGTCCTGGGCATCGTGAACGCGGCGGGCATCACCCCGTCGATCCAGGCGGAGCAATGGAACACCTCCAACTGAGACGGGACCGGGGCCGGCTGCCCCGGACCGGGCTCGTGGCGTCGGGGGTGATCCATGCGTTGATCTTCCTGGCCATTCTCTTCGGGCCGGCTCTGCGGCCCCCCATGCCCGAGTTCCAGACCTTCAAGATCGAGCTGGTGGCGACCTCGCCCGATCCGGTGCCCCTTCCGCCGGTGACGGAGGAGCTGGTCATCGAGACGCCCGATCCCGCGCCGCCTCCGCCCCCGGAGGTCCCGCCGCCCGACCCCCGGCCCGATCCCGACGCCACCCCGCCGCCGCCGGACCCCGAGCCCGAGCCGGCGGATCCCGATCCCGAACCCGAGCCCGAGGAGACCCCCCCGGCGGAGGAGACCCGGCCCACGCCTCCGCCGGAGCAGCCGGTGGACGAGGCGCCGGAGGAGGAGACGGGCTCCAACGTCACGGCCCGCCTCGAGGGCCTGCGCCGGGACTACCCCGAGTACTACGGCAACATCGTCCAGCAGATCTCCAACTGCTTCCGTCCGCCGCCGGGCAACGACCGGTGGGAGGCGGTGATCTACTTCGAGATCCGGGAGGACGGGACCGTTCGGGGCGTTCGGCCTGTAGAACGGTCGGGCAGTGCGGCGTTCAACCTCGCCGCCATCGGGGCCGTGGCCGACTGCGCCAGCGGCCGGTTCGGTCCGCTCCCCGACGAGTTGCCCTACGAAGTGCTGCCCGTCCAGTTCACCTTCCGGCCCCGGGGCATCGGCCGGTGAGCCATCGTCGTCCTTCGACCCACCCGTCCATGACCGTCGTGTCGACTCTCCGAACCCTCCGCTCGTCTTCCGCCGCGGTGCCCGCCGCCCTGGCGCTGCTCCTGGCCCTTCCCGGCGGCGCCGCCGCCCAGGAGGACTTCCCCGGGGTGGCCCTGGGCATGGTGTACGACGCCGTGGCGCCTCCCGGACTGGCCATCCAGCCCTTCGAGGGGCGGTTCGGCGGTCAGGGCGTGGCCAGCGGCATCGAAGCCATCGTGGGCCGGGACCTGACCTACTCGGATCGTTTCGCGGTGGTGGACTCCCTCCCGGCGTCCATGGGGGGCGAGGGCGTGGACTATGCCCTCTGGGACCGCCTGGGGGCCACGTACCTCCTGCGGGGCCGGGTGGAGGGCACGGGCGACGGCTTCGTGCTGGTGCTGGAGCTCCACGACGTGCTCTACACCCGCCTGGCCCACGAAGGCCGCTTCGACCTGCCGCGCCGGGAGGCCGACGGATTCCGCATGGCGGTTCACCGGGCGTCGGACGCCGTGGTGGAGTGGGCCTTCGGCGAGCCGGGCATGGCGGCGTCGCGCATCGCCTTCAGCATGATGCGGGACGACGGCAACCGGGAGATCTACGTGGTGGACTCGGACGGGGAGAACCTGGAGCGGGTCACCAACCACAACGATCTGGCGGTGTCGCCGGCGTGGTCGCCCGACGGGCGGTACATCGCCTACCAGGCCTGGCCCGACCTCATGGGCATCTTCGAGGTCGACCTGACGACCCGGCAGACCCGCCAGCTCGATCCGGGACGGGACGGGAACTACCTCACCCCCACCTATCACCCCGACGGCCAGACCCTGGCCTTCGGCGTGCAGGGGAACAACAACCGCTCCGGGATCTTCACCTTCAACGTGCGTCGGGACTGCTGCCTCACCAGCCTCACCGAGGGTCGGTTCAACGACCTGAGCCCGGTCTACTCTCCCGACGGACGCCAGTTGGTCTTCAACTCCAGCCGCCTGGGCACCGCCACGCCCCAGATCTACGTCATGAGTGCCAGCGGCGGCGATCCCGAGGTGCTGTCGCCGTATCGGTACGGAGCCGGCGGCTACTACAACGCCCCGGACTGGTCGCCCTACGGTGACCTGGTGGCCTTCCACGGCCGGGTGGGGCGGAGCGGGGCCTACCACATCCTGGTGGCCCGCATGGGGCGGAACCGGGAGCTCCTGAAGCTCACGGTCGAGGGCAACAACGAAGACCCGTCGTGGGCCCCCGACGGCCGCCACATCGTCTTCGTGGGGGAGCGGAACTGGGGCAAGGGCCTCTTCGTGGTGGACTCCGGGTCGGGGGCCATTCGGGCCATCCTCCGGGGGGTGGACGTGGGGGAGCCCGACTGGTCTCCCGCGCTGGGGAATTGACGAATCGACTACAAATGTTTACGGTGGGGCGAAGCGGAGGGCCCATCCCCCGAGGGATGGGGGTGCCCACCGTTGCGCGGTACCGCATTTCGGGGTATAGACAATGCGGCGATTCCCGGCCCCACGGCGGGTCGGTGCCGTCCGCAGCGCAGCCCCTTCGGACCGGAGTCCACGGATTCCGAGCGCGGGTAGGAACACCGATTTCACCACTCACCCTGGAGCAGGAATGACTCACCCCCGTCTTCTTCTCACCGCGCTGGCTGCCTCGCTCGTGCTCGTCGCCTGCGGTGGCGATCCGCCCCCTCCCCCCGCGCCCACCGGTCCCACGGCCGAAGAGCTCGCCGAGATGGCGCGGCAGGATTCGATCCGCGCCGCCGAGGCAGCGGCTCGCGAGGCCGCGGCGCGCGCCGACTCCATCCGCCGCGCGGAGGCCGACGCGGCCGCCCGCATGCAGGCGGCCCGGAGCACCCTCGAGGAGATGGTCTTCTTCGACTACGACGAGGCCACCCTCCGTCCCGACGCCGAGCGGCTCCTGCGGCAGAAGGCCGAGATCCTGCGCAACAGCCCGGCGGTGCGCATTCGCATCGAGGGGCACGCCGACGAGCGGGGGTCCACGGAGTACAACATCGCCCTGGGCAACGCCCGGGCCGAAGCCGTACGCCAGTTCTTCACGTCGTTCGGTCTCGACGCCAGCCGGTTCGCCATCACCTCGTACGGTGAGGAGCGGCCCCTGGCCCAGGGAAGCACCGAGTCGGCGTGGGCCCGGAACCGCCGGGTCGAGTTCGTGATCACCGCCGGCGCGGACCAGATCAACCCGATGTAACGATCCCACCGCCCCCCACCCCCGGGCTTCGGTCCCGGGGGTGGGGCGAAGCGGGTTCCTGGATGACGACGATGACGATTCGATTCCCGGCGGGGAGGACTGCGGTCCTGCTCGCCGCCGTGTTCTCCACGGGGTGCGCCACCAAGGGCGACCTCCGGAACCTCCAGACCGAGCTCCGGGCCCTGTCGGCCCAGAACGACTCCCTCGTGATGGAGTTGCGCCGGCAGAACCGCTCCACCCAGGACACGATCCGCCGCACCTCGGATCAGCTCTTCGAGATCCGGGGTGACGTCTCGTCCCGTCTCGCGGGCATCGAGGACGCCCTGGACCGCCTGACCGAACTGGTGGGGCAGAACCAGCGCACCATGGCGTCGGTTCGGGATCAGCTCGAGGCCGGCGGCAACCGCCGCATGACGGGCGGGGGCGGATTCGACGATCCCATGGCCGGGGGCGGGGACGCCTCCGACGCCGTGGCCCTCTACAACGCCGCGGTGGGCAGCTACCAGCAGGGCCAGTACACGGCGGCCCGCTTCGGCTTCGAGGAGTTCATCGAGGCCTTCCCCGGCGACGCCCTGGTGGCCTCGGCGTGGTTCTACGTCGGCGAGTCCCTGGTGCAGCTCGAAGACCTGGAAGGGGCGCTGGATGCCTACCAGCGGGTGGTTCAGGACTGGCCCAACGACGACCGGGCCCGCGACGCCCGCCTCGGGCTGGGCCTGACCCATCGGGACCTGGGCGACACCACCCAGGCCCGCATCGAGCTGGAGCGGGTCATCAACACCTGGCCCGACACCGATCAGGCGGCCCGGGCCCAGGAGGCGCTGTCGGGCATCGGCGGCCTCCCTCGGCCCTGATCCCGGGACCGTCTCGACGTGCGGTGCCCCGAGTGTGACGCGACCGAAAACCGCGTCGTCGATACCCGGACCTCCCGTGGCGGGAGGGCCGTGCGCCGGCGGCGCGAGTGCCTGGTGTGCGAGACCCGCTTCACCACCTACGAGTACGTGGAGGAGCGGCCGGTCCAGGTGCTGAAGCGCGACGGCAGCGCCGAGGAGTTCGACCGGGCCAAGCTGCTGCGATCCCTCAAGATCGCCTGCGCCAAACGGCCGGTGTCGGCGGCCACCATGGACCGCATCGTGGAGCGGGTGGAAGAGGTCGTGGCCCGCTCCGCCGGCGTCGAAGTGCCCTCGGAACGGCTGGGGGAACTCATCATGGATGCCCTCCGCCCCCTGGACCGGGTGGCCTACGTGCGCTATGCCTCGGTCTACCGGAATTTTCAGGACATCGGCGAGTTCCAGGACTTCGTCGATGAGCTGACCCTTCGACAGCAGCGGGAGCTCGAGGCCAGGAACCAGGTCGAGCTCCCCTTCGCCTGACGTCGCCCGTGACGCCCACGACGCCCAACCCCCGGGGTGAAATGCCGTTCCTCGATCACCTCGAGGAACTGCGCTGGCGCATCTTCAAGGCGGTGGGCGCGCTCTTCGCCGCCACCATGGTCGGGTTCTTCCTGGTGTACCGGTACCAGGTCATCGACCTCCTCATCGAACCGGCCAACCCGTACCTGCCCGAGGATGGACTGGCGTACTTCAGTCCCACTACGCCGTTCTTCTTCATCCTGAAGCTGTCGGTGCTGGCGGGGCTGATCATGGCCTTCCCGGTGATCCTGTACCAGGTCTGGGCCTTTCTGTCGCCGGCGCTGGAGAAGCGGGAGAAGCGGCTGATCGTTCCCGCCCTCTATCTCGGCATGGGACTCTTCGCCGTGGGCGCCTGGCTGGCCTACGAGATCGCCCTCCCGGTGAGCATGCGGTTCTTCACGGGACTCCAGAGCGACGTGCTCTACCCGGTGCTGGGGGCCGACGAGTACCTGTCGTTCGCCGTCCGCCTCCTCATGGGCTTCGGGATCATTTTCGAGCTCCCGGTAGTAATTCTGATCCTGTCGGTGCTGGGCCTGGTGACGCCCCGGTTCCTCCGCACGAAGCGCCGCCACGCCATCGTCATCAGCACGATCGTGGCCTCGCTCCTGAGCCCCGGCGACGTGATCACCGTGACGCTCCTCATGATGGCCCCCCTGATCCTCCTCTATGAACTCGGCATCCTCCTCTCGTGGCTCGTGACCCGGGGTCGAGACGACGGCGATCACCGGATCCTGCCCGATCCGGAGCCCCCCGAGGGTTCCGTCGAGGTCGGATGACCCGGTGCGGGAGGAGGGTCCTCGCGGCCCTCCTGGCCGGGGCGGGGGTGAGTGTGGCGGCGCCGGCGGCGGGGCAGGACCCCGTGGCCGACACCCTGGCCGCCGACACGGTGGTGGTGGACTCCACGGCCTTCCGCATCCGGCAGCGCCTCCAACTCCTGAACCGGGCCCCCGGGGCCGACTCGGTCCGGGCCCAGGCCTACGCCGACAGCGTGACGGCGGCCCAGGGCGCCGCCCGGCCGGCTTCGCCCCGCCTGGCCGGTCCCGGCGCGGCCCCGGACCTCTACGGCCGCCTCCGGGGGCTGGAGGGCTACACCGTCACCGAGTACACCGGGCGGGCGGCCGAGTACTCGGCCGACGAAGGAGTCCTCCTGCTCCACGGCGACAGCGCCATGGTGGCCACCGTGGGGTTCGCCCAGGGGCAGCTCACGGCGAAGGAGCGGATCCGCTACGTCGAGGAGACGGGCGACCTGGAGGCCGTGGGAGAGCCGGTGTACGTCCCGGTGAACGGCGATCAGATCGAGGCCGAGGGGCTCACGTGGAACACCACCGCCGACAAGGGTTCGGCGCGCCAGGCGGTGACCAAGTACTCGGAAGGCGCCCAGTGGAACATCACCAGCGACTTTCCCGAGCTCACCACGAATCTGGCCTACGGGCACAAGGCCCGGTTCACCTCGTGTGAGGAGGACGAACCCCACTACCACTTCGAGGCGTCCCAGCTCAAGGTGGTGCGGGGGAGCATCCTGGTCGCCCGCAACGTGCGCCTCTACTTCGGCGACGTCCCGGTGGCGTGGTTGCCCTTCATCGCCCAGGGACTGGGGCGGGGCCGGTCGTCGGGGCTCCTCACCCCCCGCTTCAGCGTCAACGACGTGGTGCGCACCAGCGGCGGGTACCGACGGCGGGTGAGCAACCTGGGCTTCTACTGGGCCATGAGCGACTACTCCGACGCCTCCATCGCGTTGGACTGGTTCGACGACAACTACACGGCCATCACCGGCACCGCCCAGTACAACTGGGCTCGGAAGTTCCTCCGGGGGAACCTGGGCTTTCGCCAGTACTGGCGGGCCGAGGGGGGAACGGAGCTGACGCTGCGGACCAACCACGACTGGGAGATGTCGGAGCGGACCCGGATGAGCGCGCAGGTGGCCTACGCCTCCAGCAGCCGGTTCGTCACCCAGAACTCGTTCAACCCCACCGAGGTCACCCAGTCCATCGACTCCCAGGGCGGGCTCCAGCATCGCTTCGACTGGGGCAACCTCTCGGTGAGCGGCAACCGGCGGCAGTTTCTGAGCGACGACCGGGTGGAGCAGACGCTGCCCCAGCTCAGCCTCTCCCTCTCCACCATCACCCTCTTCCCGGCGCCCCAGAACCGGGCCGGGCCGTTCAACAACATGACCCTGTCGGGGAGCGGCACCCTGCGGCGCTCCACCACCAGCCGGGCCGAGGACGACCTCCAGCCCGACCTGGCCAACACCAACGGCAGCCTCCGGGCCGGGGTGAACCTGGGGCGCCTCTCGGTGGGGGGGAGCGTCCAGTACCGGGAAAACGCCAGCCTCGGCGTGCTCCTGAACGACCGGGGGGCCCTGCTGAAGACCGACAGCCTCGACGCGGCGGCCGAGCTTCCCGAGGCCATCGCCCTCCGGGGCGCCCAGGTCTTCCAGGACCCCACCATGCGGCAGATGCTGCTCCAGAACTACGCCGAGGCCGCCGACATCGCCGACACGCGCCTCGCCTGGACGGCCTCGGTGGACTACCAGCAGAACCTGGTGGGCTCCACCACTCTGACGCCCAGCATCTCGTGGGACGGCGAGATGCGGAAGGCCGACACCCTGGCCCTGGCCCAGGACTTCGTGGCGGCCCCCACCCGGCTGTCGTTCGGGGCGACGCTGCGGAGCGACCTCTACGGCTTCTTCCCGGCCTTCGGGAAGTGGGACCGGATCCGCCACAAGGTGTCGCCGTCGTTCAGCTACTCGTATTCCCCGGAGGTGGAGCCCACCGAGTTGCAGGAGAAGGTGTTCGGCTCGTCGGTCATCTTTCCCCGCAACGTGCTCACGGTGGGGCTCAACCAGACCTTCGAAGCCCGGGTGCGGGCCGACCAGCCCGGTGAAGAGGGGGACTCGGCCACGGCGGGACTGGCAGGCGGCGGTCCCCAGCGCACGGAAGACGGCTTCCTCATTCCCGAGCAGGCCGAGACCGAACTCCTTCTGGGCATCCAGACCTCGGCTCTGGCCTACGACTTCGTGGCCGACTCCACGGGGCGCTTCGTCGACGGACTCACCACGGCGTCCCTCAACAACACGATCCGCTCCGACTACCTGCGGGGGCTCACCATCTCCATGCGCCACGATCTCTTCGACGAGACCGTGGACGCCGAGTCGGGCACCAGCGACAAGAGCTTCGCCCCCCACCTCGAGGGCATGAATTTCAGCTACTCGTTCAGCAACCGGTCGGCGATCTTCCGGTGGCTGGGACTCGGGAGCGGCGGCGACGATCCCCGGGCCGGGGGCGGGGGACCGCCCACCGATCCCTTCGCCGACCCCACGGGGGGCGACCCCCAGACCCTGGCGCCGGCGACCCAGGAGTCCATCGTGCCCGACGCCACGCCCCGCCGGGGGACGGCCGGGGGAAGCGGCGCCGCCGTGGGAAGCTGGGACCTGAACCTGGGCTACTCCCTGATCCGGCCCCGCACGAGTTTCGGCGGCGCCAACAACGCCAGCCAGAATCTCACGGTCAACATGAACCTGGTGCCCACCGAACAGTGGGAGATGGCGTGGCGCACGAGCTACGACCTGGAGAACGGCGGATTCAACGACCACATCATCAGCCTGAAGCGCAAGCTCCACCGCTGGGAGGCCAACTTCGACTTCCTCCAGACCGCCAGCGGCAACTGGACGTTCCGCTTCGAAGTGCGCCTCACCGACAACCAGGACCTCAAGTTCGACTACCAGCAGCGCAGCCTGGATCGCCTCGATTCCGGGAGCCGCTGAGGCCTCGACCCCTCAGCGGGCCGTGGGCGGCCCGCCCAACAGGGGCACCGGGTCCTTCTGACGTCCCCAGCGCCAGATCTCGAAGTGGAGATGGGGCCCTGCGGCGTTGCCGCTCCGGCCGCTGAGCCCCACCACGCCGTCCCTCTCCACCCGCTGTCCCGTGACGACCCGGGCCTCGGAGAGGTGGGCGTACACCGTGAGGACGTCGCCGCCGTGGTCCATCCACACCACGGTGCCGTAGCCCGACATGGTGCCGGAGAAGCGCACCGTGCCCGGGGCCATGGTCACCACGGGGGTGCCGTCGGGGACCGCGATGTCGATTCCCCGATGGACTTCGGGCAGCCACCCGCGCCAACGGACGCCGAACGCCGAGGTCACGGGCCCCTCCACGGGCCACCGGGGCACCACGCAGGCCCCGGCGCCCCACGTGGCCACCAGAAGCGGCAGCGCCCGGGCCAGACCCCTCTTCACGACGCGGCGGCGGTGAAGCCCGCCTCGACGCCTCCCGGCGTCCCGTCCAGGAGGATCACCTCCACGTCGGCTCCGGGTTCCAACGCCGCGATCCCCTCGGGCACCACGGCCAGGCCCCGAGCCGGGCCGAGACTCTGGACCAACCCCGAGCCCGGGTGCCCGGCGAAGCGGGCCACGGGGCGGGGGTCGTCCCCCTCGGGGGTGAGCACCACCCGATGGAAGTGGCAGAGGCGGGCGGTGGAGTGGAGTCGCTCCCCGGCCCGGGCGCGGATCACCGGGAGGTGGGGGGCGGGGTCGCCGGAGAGGCGGCGGATCAGGGGCCGGACGAAGAGCTGGAAGGTGACCCAGGCCGAGGCCGGATTGCCGGGAAGGGAGAGGAGGGGCAGGGCGGGGCCGCCCCCGGGGCGGGGGAGTCGACCGTAGGCCAGGGGGCTCCCGGGGCGGATCCGGACCCGCCAGAAGTCCACCTCCAGACCGTCGTTCTCCAGGGTGCGCTTCAGGATGTCGGCTTCCCCCATGGAGGCGCCCCCCACCGTGACCACGATGTCGGCGTCGGCCGAGCGGGCCAGGCACCGGCGCACGTCGTCGGGGTCGTCCCGGGCCGGGCCCGGCAGCCGGGGTCGGCCCCCGGCCTCCCGCACCGCCGCCGCCAACATGGGGCCGTTGGTGTCGGGGATGGCCCGCCCCTCCACCACGTCCTGGAACGACGACAGGGGGCGGAGTTCGTCGCCCCCGGTGAGGACCAGCACCACCGGTTCCCGGTGCACGGGCACGGGGTCGACGCCCGCCGCCGCCAGGGCCGCGATCCACCCCGGGGTGATGCGCGTGCCCCGGGGCACCACCACGTCGCCGGGCTCCATGTCCTGGCCCCCCGGGCGCACGTTGCGCCCGGCGTCGTGGTCGGAGCGGATCCGCACCCGTCCCGGCGTGCCGGCCTCGCCGTCGGTGTGCTCCACCCGGATCACCCCGTCGGCTCCGGGGGGGAGGGGGGCGCCGGTCATGATCCGGCACGCCTGGCCGGCACCCAGGGGGGGAAGCTGGGCCGATCCGGCCAGAATGCGCCCCACCACCTCGAGCTCCACCGGGGCCGTCTCGGAGGCGCCGGCCACGTCCCGAGCCCGCACGGCGTAGCCGTCCATGGCCGAGTTGTCCCACGGGGGCAGGCGGGCTCGAGCCCGGGCGTCTTCGGCCAGGGTCCGCCCCGGGGCGTCGGAGAGGGGCACCGCCCCGGCGGTCAGGGGCGCCCACCCGTCCAGGACCCGCGCCCGGGCCTCGTGGACGCCGAGCCAGTCGGCGTCCCGGCTCTCGAAGGAGGGCGCCCTCACGACCGACCTAGAACCGCCAGGCCAGGCCCACGGAGAGCGCGCGGTTCGACATCCACTCGTCCTCCGGAATCCCCACGAAGCCCCGCTCCTCGTCCCGCCAGCCCGACGGATAGCCGAGCTTGTAGAGCAGGAGTCCCCCTTCGGCCCGAAGCATCCACCGGTCGGAGAAGGCGAAGCGGAACCCACCCCCGAAGGTGCCGGTGAAGCGGGTCCCGTACTCGTAGCGGTCCCCCTCCTCCAGCAGGAAGTCCTCGTCCTGGTCTCCCAGGGTGTCGAACGAGATGCCGCCGCCGAGGAACGTGTAGGGTTGGATCCGGTGCCAGCTCCGGCGGCCCGTGAGGGCGAACTGCAAACGGGCCTCCAGGATCACGAGCCGGACCTCGGCCTCGTCCACCACCCGGTCACCCTCGGCCCGGGCCGGATTCACCACGTCCCGGGGCCCGAAGGTGGTGGTGGTGGAGCCCTCCAGGGAGAAGGCGTTGGATACCACCACGGCGTACCGGGCGCCCACGAACTGCTGGTCGCCGGGTCCGAAGCCGAAACGCCCCGGATCGGTGTCCAGGATTCCGGCGTAGAGGCTGACTTCCTGCCCCTTCTCCATGTAGCGGTAGGGGGAGGGCACGTCCTGGGCGGCCATGCCCCCGGGGTGGACGGCGAGAAGGACGGCGAGGGCGAGGAACGGTCGAAGCCGGTACATGGATTCCGGATGGGAGTGGCGAGGCTGGACCCGTCCACGGGTCCGTTCCTGCTACACGAGCAGTCGGTCGTTCGTTTCCCGGGTCGGCACGGAGGGCCCGACGGTGTATCTTGGAACCGAGTCCCCGGGTTCGGTGCATGAATCCTTCCGGACGTTCCGGACGTATAGGGACGGGTATGTGGCGGGTCGATCTCGGCTCGCGCGAACGACGACGGAGGCCACGGGCGCCCATGATGCGCTGTTCCACCTGCGGGGAGCGACTCTCTCCCGACACCGACCGCTGCCCCACCTGTGGGACGGCGGTCCCCCGGGCCCAGGCCCCGGCGCGTCTCGACGGACCCATGGCCGGTGCGATGCAGGGCCCCCAGCGGTGCCCCCGGTGCGGGTATCAGGGACAGGGTGTGCCCTACTTCAGCCGCACGGGCCACGTGGGACTCCTCATCGGCGTCAGCCTCTTCACCTACGGCCTCGGCGGACTCGCCTACTGGCTGGCTCGACGGCGCCACTACATCTGCCCGAACTGCGGGCTGGGGTGGGAGCACGCCGCGCGGGCTCTGCCGTCGTCCACCGGCGGGCGGGGCGGGGCCGTGGCCCTCCAGGAAGCCGACACCCCCCTCCCGTCGGGAGGCGTGAAGCGTCGAGTCCTGGGTGCGGCCATGATCCTCTTCGCCTCGTTTCTCATCATGATGGGGATCATCGAGGTGGAGGCCGCCGCCGTCATCGTGGGAAGCGTCTTCGGCGCCGGCGGGTCGGGCATGTTCTTCTGGGGGTGGAAGGCCCTGCAGGAGCGCCGGCAGGCCCTCACCACCGGACTGCAGCGCAAGATCCTGCGCCTGGCCACCAAGCGGGGCGGGACCCTGACCGTGACCGAGGTGGCCGCCGACCTGAACCTGTCGCTTCCGGCGGCGGAGAAGGTGCTGCTCCAGATGGACGACGGGTTCCGGGTGCGGTCCGACGTGACCCGCGACGGGATCCTCCTCTTCGAATTCCCCGAGGTGCTCCACCGGAAGCGGCTGGAGTCGGGGGGTACGGCGTAGCCGTCAGGCGGCTGGACGGCGGGACCGGGTGAGGCGCAGTCCCCCGAGAATCACGGTCGCCCCCACGAGCTGGAGGAGCTGGGGGCGTTCCCCCAGCGCCACCCACGCCGCCCCCAGGGCCACCACCGGCACCAGGTTGGAGTAGACGGCGGTGCGGCTGTTGCCCAGGCGCTGAACGCCCCGGTTCCACAGGGCGTAGGCCACGGAAATGGAGAGGACGCCGGCGTACACCACGGTGAACCAGAGGCCCGGGGAGTAGCTCCCCACGTCCTGCCCCAGGAGGGGGACGGCCCCCATGGCCACCACGCCCACCGTTCCGATCCAGAGGGTCCACGCCGTCACCGGCATGGCGCCGTAGCGGCGCACCAGGGGGCGGCTTCCCACGGTGTAGGCCGCCCACGCCCCGGACGCCGCCATCATGAGGAGGTCGCCGGTGAGGGTGTCGGCGCCGAACGACAAGCCCCGGCCACCCACCACCACCAGTCCCATGCCCACGATGGTGGAGGCCACGCCGATCCAGACCCGACCCCCGGGGCGCTCCTGGCCGGTGAGCACCGACAGGAGCACGGTCCACGCCGGGCTCGTGGCCAACACCAGACTGGCGTTGCCCGCCGACGTCCGGGCCACCCCCAGGATGAACAGCAACTGGTAGACCACGTTGCCCAGGAGTCCCAGGGCGATCACGGCCCCCACGTGACGGCGCTCCAGGCGCAGGTCGACCCCCATGCGGCGCACCAGGACGAGAAGGGTCAGGGCCGCCAGGGGAAAGCGCAGGGCGTTGAACGCCAGCGGCGGCACCACGTCCAGGGCGGCTTTGATCAGGGGGAAGTTCACCCCCCAGATGACGGCCAGGACCACCAGGCCGATCTCGGTGCTCCGGGAATCCCCGTGGGAGAGGGGCGGATCGGAGGATGCGCTCAGCGTGCGCGTTCCGTATTGCGGGGTGCGGGTTTGCGATCCTACTATGGAGGAGACGCCACGGGAAGCTACTCGAAACGCCGTCCATGTCCACGACCACGCCGGTCCTTCAACTCGGGGATCACCGCAGCCGCCGCGACCGGCGGCTCCGGAATACGCTCGCACTCCTGGAGTTCGACGCGCGCCGCATGCGTCTGGCCTCCCAACTGGCCGACCTGCTGGGGCGGGTGGGGGGAGACCGGGGGGTGCTCGCCTGGGTCGACGAGTTCGATCCCGTGGCGCCCCGGGCCCACATCGTGGTGGACCTGCTCCGGGATCGACCCCGGCGGGAGCTCGAACTGGCCCCTCTCCTGGACGCGTGGGACCGGGGCGTGCCGGGCATCCTGGATCTGCCCGAGGCCCCGCGCCCCGGCCGGACCACTCCGGGCAGCCTCGCCGTGGTGTCTCTCGGCAGCGACGGACGGCGGGCCTGGTTCGCCCTGGTGGAGGGATCCCACCCGCGCAAACCCTTCTCCACCGCCCTCGTCGACGAACTGGCCTTCCGTTCTGGGGCCATCGCCGGTGAGTTGCTCCATCCCGAGGACGGAGAGGCCTTCGCCGGGTGGGGCGCCCTGGCCGGTGCCGCGGGCTCCGGCGACCCGGCGTCGGGAGAGCGCTCCACCGTGCGGTTCATGGTGCTGCGATTCCTCCGTTCCGCCCTGGCCGACGACCTGGTGCCGGACCCGGAGACCCTGGACGAACGGATCGATCTTCTGGGCGATGAAGTGGAGCCGTGGCGGGACGACCCCGAAGGCGCCGTGTGGGCCCGGGTCCTGGACGCCGTGGCCCACCGTCACCTCGACGAGCTCGAGTCGGCCTGTCACGACCTGGGGGCGCAGACCGCCGACGCCGGAGAACACGGGGCGGCGGTCGAGGCCTATCGGGCGGCCCACGAACTGGCGGTGGCGGTGGGCGACGTGGACGGAGCCGGGCGGGCCGCCCGGAGCCTGGGGCGCACCCACCGGAACGTCGGCGCCTGGGACGAGTCCGAATCGTGGTACACCACCGCGGTGTCCCTGGCCCGGGTCGCGGGCGACCTCGAGGCCGAGGCCGTGGCCGTGGACGGGTGGGCGAACACGCTCCGGGTGAAGGGGGCGTTCCCCCGGGCTCGGCGACTGCACGTGCGGGCGCTGGACCTCGCCCGGCGGTCGGGCTCGGCGTACGCGGTGGGGTCCGCGCACCACTCGCTCCTGACCCTGTCGGCCATGACCGGCGACCGGGATCAGGCGGTGGAACACGGCTGGGCCGCCGTGGAATCGTACGCCGAGCCCCGGGACCAGTTGCGGGCGCTGGTGTCGGTGGCCGCTGCGCTCGTGGAGGCCGGCGACGCCGAGGTGGCCGAACGGGCCTACGCCGTGGCCCTTCGCCACGTGGTCGAGCCCTACTACCATCTCTTCGCCCTGGACGGATACGCCCACGCAGCGGCCCTGCAGGGCGACCGCCAGGCGTATCTGGAGCGCACGGCGGCGCTGGACGCCGTCGACTGGCGCCCCGGGGGACCCGACTTCGAGGGCCAGGTCTACCTGTATCGGGGCCGGGCCTGGGCCCACCTCGGCGAGCCCGTCGAGGCCCGCCGCTGGTTCCGACGCGCGCTGGACTTCTCCGAGGCCCAGGGTCTCAGCCAGACCCTCTTCGCGGCCCAGGACGGGCTCGACACCCTGGACGCCGGCCACGCCCCCGCCGCCCGCCAGCCGGTATCCGGGGATGCGCGGTCGAGAGCGCGGGCATTCGACCGGCTCGAGCGGGCGGACCGGAGGCTGGCGGGCGTGGGCGGGTGATCGCGTCAGTTCCCGGTGGTGGGGAAGCCTTCGCACAGTTCGGGGTTCGTCTCGCAGTCGTCGTCCCCGGCCGTGGGGGAGCTGCATGCCGCGAAGGTGAGGGAGGCGACGAGCATCAGGGCCGACAGTCGGAAATACCGCATGGGGGTTCTCCAGGAGCAGGGATGGAAGAACAGCGTCTCGGTGCGACGCCTCGGAGTGTGCCCCCATGGACGGATCGGACGGGCATCGTTTCCGTCGTCGACTATGTCTTTTCCGAACATGAACCCTTCGCGCCGCCGTCATGGCCCTGACGGCCGTGGTGACGCGGGACCCCGAAGTGGAGGATCGTGCCCGGGCCGCTCTCGACCCGGATCGGCACGACGTCCTCACCACCCGGACCCTCTCCTTCGCCCGGAGGCAGCTCCGGGAACGGCCCGTCTCGGCGCTGGTGGTGGACTCCCGCGAGCTTCCGGGATCGCCCCGGCGGGCGGCGGCGGTCCTCCAGGGGGTGTGGCGACAGTTCCCCTCGGTGCCGGTAGGGGTGCTGGCGTCGGCCCGGGAGCCGCTTCTGCTCCACGAACTCGGCGTGGTGGGGCTGCGCCATCTGGGCCTCCGGGAGGAGGGCGGCGCCCGGGCGTTTCGCCGGCTCCTCCTCGATCTGCTGGGTGAGGTCGCGGCGGCGCGGGTGGTTCGACACCTGTCTCCCGTGCTGCGGCGGACCCACGTCGACATCGTGCGGGCGGCGATGGATCTCACCCACCGCTGTCCGGGGGCCGAGGACTTCGCCGCCGAGTTCGGGGTCACCCGCCCCCACCTGAGCCGGGTGCTCCGGGAGGCGGGGCTGCCGTCGCCGGGCCAGCTCCTGGGGTGGGCCCGGATGCTTCACGCGGGGCACTGGCTTCCGGATCCGGGCCGGTCGGGAGAAAGCGTGGCGCGTCAGCTCGAGTTCGCCAACGGATCGACCTTCCGCCGGTCCCTGCGAACGTACGTGGGTGTCACCCCCACCGAACTGGCGGCGTCGGGGGGGCTGGAGCGGGTGCTGAACGCCCTGGTGCAGGATACGGGACTCGCGGCGGCCTCTCCCGTCCAGCGGGTCGCCTGAGGTGCGGCGCTTCGACGACGACGAGGGCCGGAGTTGGGAGGTGGTGGCAGGGAGGGAGTCCTGGGGGGCCCTCTTCGCTATCTTCGTACCGGTGGCCGCCGGCCCCGACGTGCGGCAGGCCCCCCTGGTCGCGGCCTCGTACGAGGAGGCCGTCGCCCTCTTCGACCGCTTGGACGACGGGGCGCTCCGGGATCTCCTGGCGCGCTCCGAACCCAAGCAGCTCTGACCTCTCCACCGGCCCGGGGCCGGAGGGAACCATGCGCGAGTTCGACGATCGGCAGGGACGGACCTGGGTGGCCACCGTGGCCGAGACCCGGGGTTCGGACTACAAGGGACGCTACCACCTGGTGATGCGGCCCCCCGACGGTGGCGACGCGGTGGAGCTGGTCGACGTGCGCTGGAATTCGGAGCGCACCGCGGCACGGACCCTCTCCACCATGTCGGTGGTGGAACTCCGTCGCCGGCTGCGCTCGGCCCGGGGCCGCAGTCCCGAGGGAGAGGCCGCCGGGGTCGCGTGACCGACCCGGTTCTGGATGCCTTCCGGCGCCGGGAGTACCCCGACGTCCCCGAGGTCCACTTCGACTCCGCCAGCTACGGCCTGATCCCCCGGGTCACCGTCGAGGCGGTGACGTCCCTCACGGCCCGGAGGAACCGTCCGGGCGGGATTCCCGATCCCGAGCCCGGGGCGGCGCTACGCCGGGCCCGGGGCGCCGCGGCGCGCCTCCTGGGCGCCGACCCCGCCGAGATCTCCCTGGTTCCCAACACGACCTTCGGCCTCCACATCGGCGTGGCGCTGGTGGCGGCGGGGCCCCCGGGAGTGGTGGTGGTCTCCCAGGGCGAGTTCCCGGCCAACGTGCTCCCCTGGCTGGCCCTCCGGGATCGTGGCTTCGAGGTCCGGGTCGTCCCCCTGGCCGGCGACGTGCCCGACGAGGCCCGGTTGATGCGGGAGGCCCGCTCGGAAGAGGTGCGGGCCGTGAGCGTTTCGGCGGTGCAGTACGCCTCGGGGTTCCGGGTGGACCTGGGTCGCCTCGGTCGAGCCTGCGGGGAGGGGGGAACCTTGCTCGTGGTGGACGCCATCCAGGCCCTGGGAACGGTGCCTCTGCGGCCGGCGGAGCTGGGCGTGGACGTCCTGGCCACCGGCGCCCAGAAGTGGCTCCTGGGACCCTGGGGCGCTGGGTTCGCCTGGGTGGCCCCCCGCCACCGCACCCGGATCCCCCCGCCGGTGGTGAGCTGGCTCTCGGTGGAGGGGGGCGGGGGCTACTCCACCCGGGACGGGTACGCCCTGGAGTTCCTGGGCGACGGCCGCCGCTTCGAGCCCGCCACCCTCGGAGTCCAGGACTACCTGGGGATGGCCGAGTCCCTGGAGGCGCTCCTGGACCTGGGCGTGGACCGGATCCGGGCCCACCAGCAGAGCCTGCAGGGGCGGGTGTCGGCCTGGGCCCGGGGCCGGGGCGTGAAGATCGTGGGGCCGTCCCATCCCGATGCCCGGGCGGGGATTCTCTCCCTCGCCCTGGAGGACGCCCCCGGAGCCCAGAGAGCCCTGGCCGGTGCGGGAATCCGGGCGGCGGTGCGGGAGGGGTGGCTTCGTCTCGCACCCCATCTCTACGTGGGCGAGGGAGAGGTGGAGCGGGCGCTGGCGGTCCTGGATGGAGTCGTGTCCGGGAGCTGAGTCGTCGACCGGTCCCGTGGGCCCATGGAAGCGCCCGCGGCGGGGGCTCATCGTGCCCCATGCACACCGATCACTCCGCCGTCGGGGCCGAGCGCCCCCGGGAACGCCTCCGCCGTCTGGGCGGCCGGTCGCTGGCCCTCCACGAATTGGTGGCCCTCCTCCTGGGCGCCGGCGTCCGGGGGGTGTCGGCGGTGTCGGCGGCCCACGGGATCGTCACCCGGGCGGGGGGGACCGTCCGGGGCCTGGCCCGAATGGGCCTGGAGGGGATGGCCGGGGTGGAGGGGGTGGGCCCGGCCCGGGCCGCGCGCCTCGTGGCGGCGCTGGAACTGGGCCGACGAGCCGCCGTGGAACGATCCGATCCGGGGGAGCGCATCCGGGGGCCCGCCGACGTCTGGCGCCGGGTGGGGCCGTCGCTCCGGGATCTGGATCAGGAGGAGTTCCACGCCCTGCTCCTGAACACCCAGCACCGGGTGGTGCGGGAGGTCTTCGTCACCCGGGGCATCCTGGACGCCTCCCTGATCCACCCCCGGGAGGTCTTCCGCCCGGCGGTGGCCGCCGGGGCCGCCGCCGTGATCCTGGTGCACAACCACCCCTCGGGCGACCCGTCCCCTTCACCCGAGGACCGCGCCGTGACCCGACAGTTGGCCGGGGCGGGGCGGACCCTGGGCATTCCCGTTCTGGACCACGTCATCGTGGGGGACGGCCGCTGGGCCGCCCTCTCCGACGAGGGTCCCCTGTGACGGGGGCGGCCCTACTCCACCCCGGACCAGGCCGCCAGCGCGGCGCCGATCTCGTCTTCCAGTCGCTTGGCCCCCCAGGCCGACGGGAGGTCGTTGCCCAGGATGGAGAAGATCAGGGGGCGACCGTCGGCGGAACGGACGATGCCCGACAGGGCCGAGACCCCTTCGATGGTGCCCGTCTTGGCCCGGAGGTTCCGGGCTGCGGCCGTGCGGGTCATGCGGCGCATCTGGCGGGTCCCGGCCTCCGGGAGCGTCTCCAGGAGCGCCTCCCCCAGCGGCGACGAGAGGGCGTGGCGGAGGGCGGCCACCAGGGAGGCGGCCGAGGCCCGATCGTCGGCGGCGAGACCCGAACCGTCGTACATCTCCACCACCCCTGCCGGGACGCCGATCTCGTCTTCCAGGAAGCGGCGGACCACCCGGGCTCCCCCCTCGAAGGAGCCGTCGCCGTCCACCACCCGCCCCAGCGTCTTGAGAACCAGGTCGGCGTAGAGGTTGTGACTCTCCAGGTTCACCACGGCCAGGGCGTCCAGGAGAGGAGGGGAGCGGTGGCGGGCCAGAACCCGGTGCTGGGCGCCGGTGAAGACCCGGGCGGCGGAGAGGGGCGAGGCCGCCCGGTCCCGAATGGTCCCGACGCCGCCCGTGACCTCGATGCCCACGTCGGAGAGCGCCTCCAGGAAGGCGTGGGTGGCGAAGCGCACCGGGTCCTGGACGGTCATGGTGCGATAGACGTCCCGTCCCGTGGCGGCGATCTCCCCCTCCACCCGGATGGGCTCCAGGGGGGCATCCCGGAGCATGTGCATGCGGGCCGCCGGACGGCCCGCCACCGTGAGGGCCCGCATCTCCACGTCCACACCGCCCACCGGCGGGTCGAAGTGGACGGTGGGGACGTGACCCGCCGGCCCGGCCTCCACCCGGAGCTGGACGACGTTGGCGTTGAACCCCAGCGCCGGCGAGGCGGCGGCGAACCAGTCGTTCAGGTCCCGGGGGTCCCATCGATCGACCCGGTCCGGGCCCTGGAAGTAGGAGGCGTCGCCCACCAGGCGCCCATCGATGCGACGGATGCCCCGGGCGCTCAGGGCCGCCGCCAACTCGTCGAAAGCCCCGGACTCGGAGCGGGACCCGGGCCCCAGGGTCGGATCGCCCGTGCCGTACACCACCACATCGCCCTGGACCACCCCCTCCACCACGGGCGCCTCGGTGGTCACCCAGGTCATCCAGCGAAAGTCGGGGCCCAGATGGTGGAGGGCCGCGGCCGTGGTGAGGACCTTGAGGTTGGACGCCGGGATCATGGCCTCGTGGGCGTTTCGGGCGTAGACCGTATCGCCGGTCTCGCCGTCCACGGCCAGGACCGCGAAGCGGGAGCGGCGCCACCGGGATCCGGCCAGGATGCCGTCGATGCGGGTCGCCAGGGCGGCCCGGGCTTCGGCGGCAGGGGCGGGGCGACGCGCTGCCGCCGACAGCACCCGGCCCACGTCTCCCGGGGCGGCGAGGTCGCCGGGGTGGGGCAGGGGGCCGCCCCCGGGATCGGCGGGCCCGCCACGGGGGTCCTGGACCGGGGACGCCGAGGGGGGATCGCCGGGCTCCTGGGGCCCCTGGGGCTCGGAGACGGGAGCCGGCCGGCCGGCAAGAAGGACCAGCGTCAGGGCCGAGGTGAACCAGGGGCGCACGGTCAGGCCTCCGCCGGGGCGACCCGGGCGAGCCGCTGGAGGTCGGGCCCTTCCGCCAGTCCGTCCAGGGCGTCCTGGCCCTGCAGCGGGAGAACCACGCCCGGGTTCAGGATGCCCTCCGGATCCAGCGCGTCCTTCACCAGGCGGAAGGCCGCGACGTGCGCCTCCCCCCAGATCCGCTCCAGGAGGGGGGCCCGGAGGCGACCGTCGCCGTGCTCTCCGGACAGCGTGCCTCCCAGTCCCGCCACGAAATCCACCACCTCGTCCAGGGTGTCCCGGACGGTGGTGCGCCAGCGGGGGTCGGCCAGCTCCACCAGGGGGTTCACGTGGAGGTTGCCGTCGCCGGCGTGGCCGAAGATCACGGCGTCGAGCCCGTGGCGGGCCAACGCCGCCTCCACGCCCCGGACGAAGTCGGGAAGGGCGGTCCGGGGCACCACGCAGTCCTCCATGAACTGGATCGAGCGCCGATCCCCCGCCGCCCGGGCGATGGCCGGGGAGGCGTCGTGGCGCAGCCCCCAGAGCCTCGCCATGGTGGGGGCGTCCGTGGAGGCCATCCGGGGCTCGGGCCAGGCCGCCAGCCCGGCGGCCACGTGGTCGGCCGAACCGCCGTATTCCACCAGGAGCACGCCGGCCCTCCCGTCGAGCCGCGCCACCCGGGGATCGTCCACCAGGCCACCGAGCTCCAGGAGGCGGCGCCCCAGGTACTCGCAGGTGACGGCTCCGGTGGCGTCGGCTCGCTCGGCGGCCTCGGGGAGGGCGTCCACGGTGGCCACCCCCACGAGCACCACCCCCCGGGCCTCGGGCAGGGGCTCGGTGTCCAGGCGCACGTCGGTGACCACGGCCAGCGTGCCTTCGCTTCCCACCAGGAGTTGGATCGGGTCTCCCGTGTCCACGAAGCGGTGCACGGCGTACCCGGAGGAGTTCTTCCGCACGGGAGGAAGGGGGGCGAGAGCTCGGGCGGCGAGTCGGGTGCGCAGCGCGCCCCAGGGGGGAGCGTCCGTCGGTGCCCGATCCCGGTCCAGGGAGGCCGTGGCCCCGTCGCTCCCCACGATCTCCAGCCCCCGGGTCCAGGCGTGGATGGGGCCGAACCGGAACGAGCGGGCTCCGGCGGCGTCGGTGGCCACCATTCCCCCCACGCTGCACCACGGGGCCGACGAGGGGAGGGCCGGAAGGTGGCGGCCGTGCTCCCGAGCCCGGGCGTCGGCGGCGGCGGCCAGGACCCCGGCCTGGGCCGAGAGCGTGCCGTCGCTCTCCAGGGTCAGGCGGTTCAGGGCCGAGAGGTCCAGAACCACGCCGGGCCCCACGTTTCCGCCGGGCATGCCGGTCCCGCCACCCCGGGGAGTGAGGGACAACCCCTCGGCTCCGCACCACGCCACCGTCGCCGCCACGTCGTCCACGTCCCGGGGGCGGGCTACGGCCCGGGGCGGCATCCAGATGGGGCCCCGGGAGCCCGACACCGCTCGGACCGCGGCGGGGTCGGAGGAGACGACGCCCGCCAACTCCGGCGGGGGCGGGGGGAGGGCGTCCACCGGGCGGGAGCCGTCACGCCGGGGCGGCGGAGGTCGGGGTGTCGCACCCGGGGCAGTAGCCCGTGAGCTCGAGACGCACCCCCGTGACCCGGAATCCCTCGGCCGAGGCCTCCAGGCGATGGACCTCGTGGGCGTCGACCCGGCCCGGGAGGTCCACGACGCTGCCGCACTCGAGGCAGCGGACGTGATGGTGATCGTCGGTGCGCCCGTCGTATCGCGCCGAGCCGTCGCCGTAGGTGAGTTTGGCGGCGAGCCCGCACCCCACCAGGGTTTCCAGGCTCTTGTAGACGGTGGCGAGGGAGATCCCGGGGACGTCGGAGCGGACTCGCAGGAACACCTCGTCCGCGGTGGGATGGGATTCGGTGCTCCTCAGGAAGCGGAAGACCGCGGACCGTTGCTCCGTGAACCGCTGGCCACTGGCTTCCAGCGCCCGTCGCAGAATCGCTTCGGTGTCGGTGTTGTGGTCGCCCATTCCTCGCTTCTCCCTGCGGCCGATTTCCGGTTCCGGAATCGTTACACCGGGCCACGGTACGGAGTTTCTCGTGGGGGCGTCAACCGCAGCCGGACGACGCGTTGCCCCGGGGTGGTCGGACCGATAGCGTGAGCTCCATGAGCGACAGCATCGACACCCTGGAGCCCCTGATCGAGGCCGTGCGCGACGGCGTCGAATCCCGGGGGTGGTCCCTGTCGGGCCTCCAGAAGACCACGAGCTACGAATTCGAGGGCCGCTGGGCCGGCGACTCCACCCGGAGCGCCTACCTCTTCTTCCACCGGGACGCACACGATGACGTGTCGGTGGACGTCTTCCTGGACGAGACCCCCCGGGGCCTCCAGGGGAATCTGGCCCTGGTGCTCGACCTCCGGTCGCTGGGCGACCTTCCGGGGGTTCCCGAGACCCTGGAGGCGTTGGGGCGGCGCGCGGCGACCCATCTGCCCCCGGGCTACCGCACGCCCGTGACCCTCCGTCTCCGCCTGCGAGGGCCGGAGCAGGGTGTGGCGGAGGCGGACCTGGAGGCACGGCTCAAGCTCGTGCTCCCCCGGGCGGCGCTGGACGCCGGCGCCTCGGCCGTCTCGGCCCTCAGCTCGGCCACCGTCGACGCCTTCGACGCCCTTCTCGCCGATCCCGCTCTGCATCGCCTCCGGGACGTCTGACGTCGGCTTGCCGCCGTCGGCGCCACGGGTCTACCGTAGCAGATCCTTCACCGCATCCACGCCTCCCGGAGGTCGTTTCCATGTCCGAAGCCGGCGCCCTCGACTCCCTGCTCCACGAAGACCGCCGCTTCCCTCCTCCCGACGATTTCCGGGCCGACGCCCTGGTCTCGGACCCGGGGATCCATGCCGAGGCCGACGCCGACATCGAGGCGTGGTGGGCGCGCTGGGCCGAGGAACTGGACTGGTACGAGAAGTGGGACACGGTGCTGGAGTGGACGCCGCCCCACGCCAAGTGGTTCGTGGGCGGGAAGCTCAACGTCTGCCACAACTGCCTGGACCGTCACCTCGAAGGGCCCCGGCGCAACAAGGCGGCGTTGATCTGGGAAGGGGAGCCCGGCGACGTCCGGGTCATGACCTACTACGGGCTCCATCGGCGCGTGGCGAAGTTCGCCCACGTGCTACGGAACCTCGGCGTCGAGAAGGGCGACCGGGTGGCCATCTACCTCCCCATGGTACCGGAGGCGGCCATCGCCATGCTGGCCTGTGCCCGCATCGGGGCCGTGCACTCGGTGGTGTTCGGCGGGTTCAGCCCCGACTCCCTGGCCGACCGGATCGTCGATGCGGGGGCGAAGGTCCTCATCACCGCCGACGGCGGCCACCGCCGGGGAAGCCTGATCCCCCTGAAGAACAACGCCGACAAGGCGCTGGAGCACACGCCGTCCATCGAGCACTGCATCGTGGTGGCCCGGGACACCCACATCGCCCGGGAACTCGACGTCCGCATGAAGCCCGGCCGGGACCTGTGGTACCACGAGCTCATGCGGGACATCGAGGGCGGTGTGCCCTGCGAGCCCATGGACGCCGAGGACAACCTCTTCGTGCTCTACACCTCGGGAACCACGGGCAAGCCCAAGGGCGTGGTCCACACCACCGGGGGGTATCTCACCCAGGCCTACGCCACCACGAAGTGGGTGTTCGACCTCAAGGAGGACGACCGCTTTTGGTGCACCGCCGACGTGGGGTGGATCACGGGGCACAGCTACATCGTGTACGGGCCCCTGGCCAACGGGTCCACCGTGTTCATGTTCGAGGGCGCGCCCGACTGGCCCAACCGGGGCCGCTTCTGGCACCTCTGCGAGAAGTACGGCATCACGGTGTTCTACACGGCGCCCACCGCCATCCGGGCCTTCATGCGGTGGGGGGAGGAGTGGCCCGAGAAGTACGACCTGTCGCAGTTGCGACTCCTGGGGACCGTGGGCGAGCCCATCAATCCCGAGGCGTGGATGTGGTACCACGAGGTCATCGGCAAGAAGCGCTGCCCCATCGTGGATACGTGGTGGCAGACCGAGACCGGGGCCATCATGATCACGCCGCTCCCCGGGGTCACCGAGACCAAGCCCGGCACGGCCACCACGCCGTTCCCGGGGATCCGGGCCGAGATCCGCAACGAGGCCGGAGAGGGGGTCCAGGCCGGGTACCTGGCCATCACCCACCCCTGGCCGTCCATGCTCCGGACGATCTGGGGCGACGATCAGCGCTTCCGGGACACCTACTGGTCGAAGTGGGACGGGACCTACTTCCCCGGGGACGGCGCCCGGACCGACGACGACGGCTACTTCTGGATCCTGGGCCGGGTCGACGACGTCCTGAACGTGGCGGGGCACCGGATCGGCACCATGGAGGTGGAGAGCGCCCTGGTGGACGACCACCGGGTCGCCGAAGCCGCGGTGGTGGGGAAGCACCACGAAGTGAAGGGGCAGTCCATCGCCGCCTTCGTGACCCTCAAGGAGGGCCATGCCGCCTCCGACCTCATGGCCGACGAGCTCAAGCAGCACGTGGTGGAGAAGATCGGGGCCATCGCCCGTCCCGAGGCGATCCTCTTCACGGCCGACCTCCCCAAGACCCGGTCCGGGAAGATCATGCGCCGCCTGCTCCAGGACATCGCCGAGGGGCGGGCCGTGGGCGACACCACCACCCTGGCCGACCCCGAGGTGGTGCGGCAGTTGAAGCAGCGCTACGAGGAGGGCTCGGCGGGCTGAAGCAGGGGGGACAGCCCCACCCGGTGGACCTCGTTGTTGCCGTAGCCCAGGTCGTTGGTCCAGGTCTCCAGGGGTTGGACGGCGCCGAAGGCGTCGGTGGCCCGAGCCACCACGGACGGGGTCGGTCCCTCGGGGGCCGGCCCGGTCCAACTCCAGCGCTGGGCGGTCCACCGCTCCCGGGGGGGCTCGACCTGGGCGGGGGTCCAGGTCGTGCCGCCGTCCACCGACACCGCCACCTCGGTGACCGGCGCGGCGCCGCTCCAGGCGATGCCCGAGGCCGCGAGGGAGTCCCCTTCGGGAACCGGGTCACCCTCCGCCGGATCCAGGACCAGAGCCCGGACCTTCATGCGGGTCACGGGCCCCAGCACCGCGCCGTCCCGGACGTAGAGGTAGCGATCGGTCTGGAAGCGGCCCTGGAAGGGCTCGGTGAGGGCTTCGACACCCACGAGCCACTTCACCGACGCCACCGCGTACCACCCCGGCACCACCAGCCGCACCGGCGCACCGTGGCGCAGCGTCAGGGGGCGGCCGTTCAGGGCCCAGGCCAGGAGCGGGCCGTCGGGCCCCGGGGTCACCGCCTCGGCGGGAAGGGATCGCTGGAAGGGCACCGTGCCCCAGGGTCCGGCCTCACCCACGTCCGCGCCGGTGAAGCACCACTCCACCACGTCGGCGCCGACCCCGCTCCGGGCCAGCACCTGGGCCAGGGGCACGCCCGTGAAGACCGCCGTCCCCGTGGCGCCCAGGGTCCAGGGCGTGCCCGACACCGGCGGCTCGATGAAGGAGCGTCCGTTTCCGGCGCACTCCAGGGTGACGGTGCGCTCCAGCGTGGAGCCCAGGGCCTGGAGCTCGTCCAGGGACCAGCGGCGGGGCGTCTCCACGGCGCCGCCGATCTCGAGACGCCATGCCTGGGGGTCGAGGCGCGGTTCGGGGAAGTTGCTCCGGACGTAGAGGGACTCCAGGGGGGTGACGGGGGAGCGCAGGGCCGCCAGAGGCGCTTCGCCGTTGAAGGGCACCTGGGAGAGGGGATCGAGGGGCACGTCAGCCTTCTCCGGCTTCGTCGTCGGCCACCACGTCGTCGGCGGCCAGGGGATCGGGTCGGGCCGGGGGGCGGGCGGCGAGGGCGTCGGCGGGCTTCTCCTTCATGGGCCGGGCCGGGATGCCCACGTAGACCCACCGGGGGTCGGTGTCCCGGGTGAGGACGGCCTGGGCGCCCACCATGGAGTCCTTCCGGACGGTGAGTCCGGCCAGGATCGTGGCGTGGTAGGTGATGCGGACCCCGTCCTCCACCACCGTCTCGGGCGTGTAGACCTCCCGGCCGTCGACGATGTCGTGGGTGTGGCTGTAGATGTTGGCGAAGTCCGACACCGACACGCCGTTGCCCAGCCGGATTCCGCCCCGGTCGTCCAGGAGGACGTGGCGATGGATCACCACGTCGTCGCCCACCTCGAGGTTGTACCCGAACGACACCCGCACGTACGGGAAGGCCTTGAAGTTGTGGCCGCAGCGCCGGAAGACCCGCTCGGCCAGGAGACGGCGGAATCCGATGCCCAGGGGGACGTTCTCGCCGGCGGGGCTCCGGTCGAACATCTCCCACATCCAGAGCAGGGGCTTCACCCGGGCGTAGCGCTCCACGTCGGTCTCCCGGTAGTACTCGGGCTCCAGGGCCACGTTGCGCGGGTCGAGCTGGTCCAGGAGGATGCGGGAGGTGGGGTCGAGATCGTCGGGATTCTCGCCGGCCAGCCGGGGAACGTACAGGCCCGACAGCACGGTTCGGCAGAGGTCGTTGCGGTCCACCGACGGATCGTCGAGGCGGTCTTCGATCTCACCGAGCCAGCGGGCGTTGCGCCGCGTCGTGGCGTCCGGGAGGGGGACGGGACGGAGGGGGAGGAAGGCCATGGCCGTCACGATAGTAGGCGGGTCGGGCCGAGTCGAGTCCTCGCGGCGTCGGCGCACCCGAGGCGAACCCGGTCGCCCCGGGAAGCCGTACGGCGCTATGTTGGTGTCCTCCGATCCCCCAACGGCACGCCCATGCACGACGTCCTCCGGCAGCGCCTGCTCCGGCGCATCGAGTCCCTTCCCGAAGCCCAGGTCTACCAGGTGCTCGACTACATCGAGTTCCTGGAGTCGAAGTACGCCCGGGACGCCCAGGTGGAGGCGTCGGGGCTGCAGAAGCTCGCCGAGAACCTCCAGGACCGGATGCGGAAGAAGGCCATGAACCCCGAGACGCTCCGGGAGGCGTTCCAGCTCATCTCGGTGGCCGATCGGGCTCTCTCCGGCGTCTCCTCGGCGGGGCGTCAGATTCTGAAGGATCTCGGCACCGCCATCGACCCGCCCGACGAGCGGGAACGGCCGTCCACGCCCATCCGCGGGGAGGGGGGAACGGAGGGCGGGAACGGGGCTTGACACCCTGCGGCGGCTCCGGATACCCTTCGCCATGAATGCACCCGTTCGCCCTCGCGAGCGATTCGCGCCCGCTCTCTCCGCGTCCCCCGGGACCGTGTCGGAGGGCGGGCGCGATCACATATGGACGCCCCCGTTTCGGGGGAGCCTCCCAGGACCGACTCCATGACCGATTTCCGTGACGGACGCGGCGCCCACGTGCTCAAGGAAGGGCTCACCTTCGACGACGTGCTGCTGGTGCCGGGCCACTCCACGGTCCACCCGAAGGACACCGACGTCGCCTCGCGACTGACTCGGACGATCTCGCTCCGGCTTCCCCTGCTCTCGGCCGCCATGGACACGGTCACCGAGGCCCGCATGGCCATCCAGATGGCCCGGGAAGGGGGGATGGGCATCATCCACAAGAACATGCCCGTGGACCGGCAGGCCGGTGAGGTGGATCGGGTCAAGCGCTCCGAGAGCGGCATGATCCTGAACCCCATCACCCTTCCCCCCGACGCCACGCTCCGGGACGCCCACGCCCTCATGTCCCGCTTCTCCATCAGCGGCGTACCCATCGTGGAAGGCGACGGACGGCTGGTGGGCATCATCACGAACCGGGATCTCCAGTTCGAGACGAACCTCGACCAGCCCATCCGGGCGGTCATGACGTCGGACAACCTGGTGACGGTGCCCGTGGGCACGACGCTGGACGACGCCGAGCGGATCCTCCACGAGCACCGGATCGAGAAGTTGCCCGTGGTGGACGGGGAGGGGCAGCTCAAGGGCCTCATCACCGTCAAGGACATCTTCAAGCGCCGCCAGTTTCCCAACGCCTGCAAGGACGAGCACGGCCGGCTCCGGGTGGGCGCGGCGGTGGGCGCGTCGTCGGCCGACCTGGACCGGGCCCGGGCCCTGGTGGAGGCCGGAGCCGACGCCCTCATCATCGACACGGCCCACGGGCACTCCGAAGGGGTGCTGGGGGCGGTGGAACGCACCCGGGCGGCCTTTCCCGACGTCCAGCTCATCGCCGGCAACGTGGGCACGGCCGAGGCGGCCCGGGCCCTGGCCGAGCGGGGCGCCGACGCCGTGAAGGTGGGGGTGGGGCCCGGCTCCATCTGCACGACCCGGGTGGTGACGGGGGTGGGGCTGCCCCAGCTCACCGCCATCATGGACGCCGTGGACGGCCTGAACGGCGAGGTGCCGGTCATCGCCGACGGCGGAATCCGCTATTCGGGCGACATCGTGAAGGCCCTGGCCGCGGGGGCCGATTCGGTCATGATGGGGAGCATGTTCGCCGGCACCGAGGAATCGCCGGGGGAGGCCTTCCTCCTGGAGGGCCGGCGCTACAAGACGGTGCGGGGCATGGGGTCGCTGTCCGCCATGGAGGAGGGCTCGGCCGACCGCTATTTCCAGGAAGGCCAGGAGGCCCGCAAGCTCGTGCCCGAAGGCATCGAGGCCCGGGTGCCGTACAAGGGCCCGGTGGGCGACGTGATCTTCCAGCTCATCGGGGGACTCCGGAGCGGCATGGGCTACGTGGGGGCCGGCGATCTCGCCGAACTCCGGAGTCGGGGCCGATTCATCCGGGTCACTACCGGTGGTCTGCGGGAGTCCCATCCCCACGATGTGACCATCACCCGGGAAGCGCCGAACTACCACCTGTAGGGCGGTGTAGACGTCGGTCTGTGGTCCGACGTCACCCGCCCCTTCTCCGACCCCCCAGACGCGTCGCCATGCTCCTCGACGACCTCCGTCCCCGCTTGCTCCTGGGCCCCGGCCCGTCGCCCGTGGCGCCCCGGATCCTGGACGCGTTGGGGCGTCCCACCGTGGGGCATCTCGATCCCCAGTTCCTGGCGATCATGGACGACGTGGGCGACGGGCTGCGCCACGTGTTCGGCACCGATCACACCATGACGTTTCCGGTGTCGGGCACGGGATCGGCGGCCATGGAAGCCTCCCTGGCCAACGTGCTGGAGCCGGGAGACACGGCCATCGTCGGGGTGAACGGCGTGTTCGGCGGGCGTCTGGCCGAGATGGCGCGCCGCATGGGGGCCGAAGTGGTCACCGTGGAGGCGGAGTGGGGACGCATCGTCGAGCCGGAGCGGATGATCGCCATCCTGCGCCAGCACCCCCACGCTCGGGTCCTGGCCGTGGTGCTGGCCGAAACCTCCACCGGTGTGGAGCAGCCCCTGGCCGAGATCGGCGCCGCCGTGGCCGGGACCGAGACCCTCTTCGTGGTGGACGCCGTCACCGCCGTGGGGGGGACCCCCGTGGAGGTCGACCGCAACCGCATCGACATCGCCTACGCCGGCACCCAGAAGTGCCTCGGCGTGCCCCCGGGACTGGCGCCGGTGACCTTCTCGGAGCGGGCCATGGAGCGGATCCGCACCCGGACCACGCCCTGCCAGAGCTGGTATCTGGACGTGTCCCTCCTGGCCGGGTACCTGGGCTCGGAGCGCAAGTACCATCACACCGCCCCCATCAACATGGTGTACGCCCTCCACGAGGGCCTCACGGCCATCCGGGAGGAGGGGCTCGAGGCCCGCTACGCCCGCCACGCGCGCATCGGGGCCCGGCTCCAGGGGGCCCTGGTGGAGCGGGGCTTCCGGCTCTTCGCCCAGGAGGGGCACCGCCTGCCCCAGCTCACGTCGGCCCTTCTTCCCGAGGGCAGGGAAGAGGGACCGCTGCGGGCCCGTCTCCTGGAGGAGCACGGCATCGAGGTGGGGGGCGGGCTCGGGTCGGCCAAGGGCAAGCTCTGGCGCATCGGCCTCATGGGGCACGGCGCCACCGACGAGAGCGTGGACCGCCTTCTGGCCGCCGTGGACGACGTCCTGGGGACGCGGGGCGCATGACGCTGCGCCGCGGGATCCGGGCCGCGTCCCTGGCCGCGGTCGTGGTCTCCATGGCGGCCTGCACCCGCGTGGGCTCCCACGCGGTGCCCGACTTTCCCGCGCCGGTCCCCGAGCCCGTGGTGGAGGTGTCGGCGCCCACGGCCCCCGACGAGGGGCCTCGCCGGCCCGCGCCGGCGCCCCCGGCCGAGGGCATGCCCCGGGACCCGATCCTCCACTCCCGCTGGACGCTCCACCCGGTGATCCGGGAGCGGGTCGACTATTGGACCGACCGGTACGCGGTGCGGGACGGCCACGCCTTTCCCCAGTTCCTGGAGCGGATGTCGGCCTACGAGGCCCTGGTGGATTCGGCGCTGGCCGCCGAAGGACTGCCCCGATCCCTCCGGTACGTGCCCATCATCGAAAGCGGCTACATCCCTTCGGCCACCAGCCCCGTGTCGGCCGTGGGGCTCTGGCAGTTCATGGCGCCGGTGGCCCGGTCGTTCGGCATGCACGTCTCGACCCTGGTGGACGAACGCCGCGATCCGGTGAAGTCCACGGTGGCGGCGGCCCGGTACCTGCGAAGCCTCGACGAGCGCTTCGGGTCGTGGTTCCTGGCGCTGGCCGCCTACAACAGCGGGCCCAACCGGGTGGACCGCCTGATCCGGGAGCATGCGCCCCTGGCGCCCCTGGGGGATTCCCTGTACACGGTGATCTTCCCCCATCTGCCCCGGGAGACCCGGGACTTCGTGCCCAAGCTCATCGCCGTGGGATCGGTGGCGGAGCGCCTGGACGACTGGGGGCTGGACACGCCCCGTCGGGCCGAGCCCTACGCCTTCGACGAGGTGGAGCTGCCCGACGCCACCTCGTTCGACGTGGTGGCCGAGGCCGCCGGGGTGGAGGAGGATCTGATCCGGCGCCTCAACCCCCACATCGTCCGGGGCCTCACGCCCCGGGGGCGTCCCACTCCGGTGCGCCTGCCCCCGGGAACGGCGACCCGCTTCGCCGCCGCCTACGCCGAGATTCCCCCGGACCGCCGCGTCACCGTCACCGAACACGTGGTGGCCTCGGGAGAGACCCTCGGGGGGATCGCCGGGCAGTACGGGGTGAGCCTCTCCGACCTCCGGGCCGCCAACCCTGGGATCCAGCCCCGCCGGATGCGCATCGGTGCGCGCCTGGTGGTCCCCCGGGACGGGGCGCGGGGCGGGGCGGCCTCGGCTGCGGCGCCCTCCAGCGGCGAACATGTGGTGCGGAGCGGCGAGAGCCTGTGGATCATCGCCCGGCGCTATGGCCTCACGGTGTCCCAGCTCCAGCGGTGGAACGGCCTGGGCCAGGGCGCGGTGCTCCAACCCGGCGACCGGATCCGCGTGGCGGGCTGAGCGGGCCCCTCTACTCCGCCGACCACGACCCGCTGGCGCCGCCCTCCTTCGAACGCAGGCGCACCGCTTCCATCACCATGCCCCGGTCGAGGGCCTTGGCCATGTCGTACAGGGTCAGCAGCGCCACGGAGACCGCCGTGAGGGCCTCCATCTCCACCCCGGTGCGACCCCGGTAGCGGGCCTCGGCCGTCACCACCACACCGGGGAGCGCCGGGTCGGGCTCCAGCTCCACGGTCACCGAGGCGCCGGGGAGGGCGTGGCAGAGGGGGATCAGGTCGGCGGTCTTCTTTCCGGCCTGGATCCCGGCCAACCGAGCCACGGCGAAGGCCTCGCCCTTCTCCAGGGAACCGTCCACCAGGGCCTGGAGGGTGGCGGGGGCCATGCGGATCCGGCCTTCGGCCACGGCCCGACGCACCGTCTCGTCCTTGGGGGTGACGTCGACCATGCGGGCCTGTCCCCGGTCGTCGAGGTGGGTGGGGCGGCGGGGCTCAGACACGGGTGGCCTCCGGGGCGGCCGGCCGCACGAGGGAGCGGCGCAGGTCGCTCACCAGCCCGGACACCAGGAGCTGGGGGTTCACGTTGCCCCGGGCCTGGAGGGCGGCCTCGTCGACCCGAGCCAGGGAGCGGGCCACGGCGTCGGCGGTGAGCCCCGCTTCGTCGACCTTTCGGGTCATCCACGGGACCGCGTCCTGGTTCACGGCCCGCTCGGGCGATCCCGAGGCCACCGCCGCCAGGTCCCGGAGCCAGAGCTCCAGGGCGTCCAGCAGTCCCAGGAGCCCCCGGGCGCCGCTGACCTTCTGCTCCAGACCGGCCCGGAACGCGGGCCCGTGCCGGCTCGAGAGCGCCGCCCGCAGCAGTTGGAAGGCCTCGCGCCGGCGCTGCTCCAGGGGCCCCTCCTCGGGGTCGTCGCCGGGCTTCTCGCCCTCCGAGACCCGGAGAAAGCCCAGGGCCCGTCCGATGGAGCCGCCCGAGAGCCGGGCCGCGGCCTCGGCGGCTTCCCGATCCACGTCGTGCTCCTCCAGGAAGGCCACCACCTCTTCCCGGGGCAGGGGCTTCACCAGGAGGGGCACCGTGCGGGAGCGAATGGTGTCCAGCAGGCTGCCGGGCTCGGACGAGGTGAGGATGAACCGGGTGTCCCGGGGGGGCTCCTCCAGGAGCTTGAGCAGGGCGTTGGCCGCCTCGGGACTCGCCTCCTGGGGCACCAGCGTTTCGGCGTCTCCGATGATGAACACCTGACGGGGGGCCATGGAGGGGCGGTTCTGGGCCCGGCGTCGGAGCGACCGGGCGGCGGCCAGGTAGATCCCCGTGGGGCCGTCGGCCCCCGCCACCTGGAGCGGCGCTTCCCGGATCTCGGACAGGCGGGCGTAGCGGGCCTCCTCCAACGCCTCGGCCATCTTCTCGGGCGACGACGCGCCGGTGGGGCGGGGCAGGGGGAAGTACCAGTGGGCGTCGGGGTGCTCCAGGCGAAGCACCATGCGGCAGTCCCGGCAGGTGCCGCAGGGGCCCTCGGGCCCCGGGGCGCCGCAGAGGTCCAACTGGGCGATCCAGAGGGCCAGGCGCTGCTTGCCCACGCCCCGGGGGCCGTGGAGGAGGAGGGCCGCCGGAAGGGTGTCCCGGCTTCGCGCCCGGGCCACGGCGTGGCGCAGTTCCTCGTGCCCCCGCACCGGGTGGAGGCTCACGGCGCCCCTCCCCGGGACCGGAGCCAGCGGAGGGGGTCCTGGGCCGTGGGCACCCCCTCGGCGGAGGGGGCCCGGATCTGGAACTCGATGTGGGGACCCTCGGGGGTCCCTCGCCCGCCCACGGTGCCCACAACCTGGCCCGCCACCACCCGGCGTCCCTGGACCACCCCGATGTCCTCGAGATAGAGGTAGAGGGTGTAGAAGCCCCCGCCGTGGCTCACCACCACCGTGGGCCCGTAGCCCTCGAAGGGCCCGGCCAGCACCACGGTGCCGTCGCGGACCGCCTGCACCGGGGTGCCCGGGCGGGCCGACAGTCCCACGCCGTTCCAGCGCAGCGAGGTGCCGTTGGGTTGGGTCTGGACCCCGAAGCGGTAGATCACGGCGCCGTCCAGGGGCCAGTCCAGGCCGCCGGCGTCGTCCAGGCTCAGGGTGGGGGCCACGGGCTCGGCGCCGGCGTCGTCGGCGACCCGGGTCTCCTCCAGGTCGGCGATGAGGCCTGCGAGGCGGGCCTGGTCCTCGGCCAGGACGTCCAGACGGGAGCGGGTGGTGCGTTCGCTGGTGCGGAAGCGCTGGAGCGTCGACTGGCGGTCCTCCTCCACCGACTGGAGCGAGGACACCTCGCCCAGGCGCCGCTGGCGGAGCCGGGACAACTCCCGGAGGCTCTCCCGGAGTTCCGTGTCCTGGTCGGTGAGGGACTGCTCCAGGGTGGAGATCTGGTCCACCAGCGCCCGGTCCGACGACGCCATCATGCGGAGGTAGCGATACCGGGTCAGGAGGTCGGCGAAGGACTCGGCGCCCAGGAGCACCCGCACGGTGTGGAGGGGCCCGAGCTTGTAGATCTGGCGGAGGCGGCCGCCCAGGGCCTCGGCGCTGCGCCGCAACCGGTCCCGGGTGTCGGCCAGGAGCTGGGTGTTCTCGGCCACCCGCTCCTGGGTCGCCTCGGCCTGGAACTCCAGTTCGGCGAGGACCGATCGGGAGGCGCTGAGCTGCCGCTCGATGTTGCGCAGTTCCGCCGACACGTCGGCGACCCGCCCCCGGACCATCTGGAGGTCGTTCTGAAGTCGGGCCCGCTCCTCCCGGATCTCCTCCAGGCGGCGCCGGCTCTCCTGGATCTGCTGGTCCAGGGTCGGGTCCTGGGCCTGGACGGCCGCCGGCGCTCCCGCCGCGACGGCCAGGAGCAGAACCAGCAGGACCCTCACGTCACCTCCTTCAGGTGGCGCCGCACCGCCTGGATCGAGGCGAGCCCGCCCAGGATCCCACCGGCCAGCAGTCCCGCAAGGAGCCATCCCGCCGGGAGCCACTCGATGCGGAACAGGAACCGGGAGACCACGCGCCACGCCACCGCCGTGAGGACGATGGCCACCACGCCTCCGGCGAGCCCCGTGAGGAATCCCTCCAGGAGGAACGGGCGGCGGATGAAGGCGTCCCGAGCCCCCACCAGCCGCATGACGTAGATCTCGTCGCGCCGGGCGAAGATGGCGATGCGCAGCGCCGTGCCGATGATGAGGGCGGCCACCAGGGCGAAAGCCAGCCCCAGACCGGCCGAAGCGGCGCCGGCCAGGCTCCGGAGGGTGTCGAGGCGATCGACCCATTCGCGTCCGTACTGGACGTCTTCCACGACCGGAATGACCTCGGCGATGGAGGCCAGCAGTTCCACCGTCTCGGGTCCCCGATTCCCTTCCGAGAGCTGGATCTCGAGGGAGGCGGGGAGGGGGTTGGACTCCAGACCCCGGAACACCTCCTCGAAGTCCGAGAGGTCGCGCCGGGCCCGAGCCAGGGCCGAGTCCTTGGACACGAAGATCACCGACTCCACCTCGGGCTGGTCCCGGAGGCCCGCGACGGCGTCCTCGATGTCGGTGGCCGAGGCGTCGTCCCGGAGGTAGGCCACCACCTCCACCCGGGACTCGATCTGGGAGAGGGCCACCTGGAGATTGTGGGTCACGAGCCCGAAGAGGCCCACCACGAAGAGGGCGAGACCCACCATGGCCGCCGCCAGCCCCGTGAGCACCGGGGCCCGCTTGAAGCCCGCCAGGGCCTCCCTCAGGACGTAGTTCACACCTCACCCCCGTCCGAGCCTGCGGGCACCGTGGCCGAGTCGTAGACCAGACGGCCCTGGTCCAGCTCCAGGGTCCGGGCCCGGGGGTAGGACTTCACCAGGTCCAGGTCGTGGGTGGCCATGATCACCGCCATCCCCAGGGCGTTGATGTCCCAGAACAACTCCATGATGCCCCGGGTCGCCCGGTCGTCGAGGTTGCCCGTGGGTTCGTCGGCCAGGAGCACCACCGGGTCGGTGACCAGGGCCCGGGCGATGGCGACCCGCTGCTGCTCCCCGCCCGAGAGTTCGTGGACCAGGGCGGCGGACTTGGCCGCCAGCCCCACCTGGCTCAGGAGGCGCTGCGCCCGGGGCACGACCTCCTCTCGACGGGCGTCGGTCACTTCCAGGGCGAAGCCCACGTTCTCCAGGGCGGTCCGGCCCCGGAGCAGCCGGAAGTCCTGGAACACCATCCCCACCCGCCGGCGCAGCTTCCAGATCTCCCCCTCCTTCACCATGTCGGAGCTGAATCCCGACACCCGCACTTCGCCGGCGGTTGGCCGCTCGGCCAGGTGGATGAGCCGCAGGGTGGTGCTCTTGCCCGACCCCGAGTGCCCCGTGAGGAAGACGAACTCGCCCTTCCGGACGTGAAAGGACACGTCCCTGAGGGCGGGCCCCCGGCGGGCATATTCCTTGGAAACCTTCTCGAGCTTGATCAACGGAAAACGAGCCGGGGGAGGGAGCCTGCGACGACCGGTCGGGAGGGGGCGGGGCCCCTACTGAAAAAGCTAGACGGGGGCCCGGTGGCGCGCCAGCCGCGCGGCCAGTTCCAGGGCTTCGAACATGGACGACGCGTCGGCCCGTCCGGTGCCCGCGATGTCGAAGGCCGTGCCGTGATCGGGCGAGGTGCGAGGGAAGGGGAGCCCCAGGGTCACGTTGACGCCGCCGCCGAACGAGGCCGTCTTGAAGGCCGCCATGCCCACGTCGTGGTAGGGGGCCACCACGGCGTCGAAGGTCCCCCCCAGGGCCCGGGTGAAGACCGTGTCGGCCGGGAGCGGGCCCGTGACGTCCACGCCTCGGGCCCGGCAGGCCTCCACGGCGGGTCCCAGCACCCGCGCCTCCTCGTCGCCGAAGAGCCCGCCGTCGGAGGCGTGGGGGTTCAGGGCGCAGAGCGCCAGGCGGGGGCGGGGCAGGTGCCACCCGTCCCGCAGGGACCGATGAAGGAGCTCGATCTGGGACTCCAGAAGGGGCCGGGTCACGGCGTCGGGGACCTGGCGCAGGGCGAGGTGGGTGGTGGCCAGCAGTACCCGGAGTGCGCCCCCGAGGCGGGTGGACTCGGCCGCCATGAGCATCCCCACCCGGGACACTCCCGTGAGACGTTGGAGGAACTCGGTGTGCCCGGGTTCGGCCACCCCCGCGGCCCGGAACGCGGGCTTGTGGATGGGGCCCGTCACCAGGGCGTCGGCCTCGCCGGCCAGGATGCCCCGGACCGCCTCTTCCACTGCGGCTCGGGAGACCTGCCCCGCCTCGAGCTCGGCCCCGTGGAACGGGCCCGTGACTTCCACGGCGTCGGCGGGCGTGTCGGGAAGGGGGGCCCCCAAGACCCGGATGCCCACCCCGGGGTAGCGGGCCCGGAACCGCGTCAGGGCGGCCCGGACCACCTCGGGGCCGATGCCCCGGGGGTCGCCCGTGGTGACGGCCAGCCGGAGAGGAGGGGCCTCCACCGCGCCCCCGGCCTCAGAAGCGGATGTCGACGTACGACCGGTCCCGGAGCCGCTGCCAGATTCGCTCGAGGTTCTTCTGCTGGGCCAGCCCTTCGCGGATCTGGTCTTCCACGTCCTCGAAGGTGAACTCGCCGGCTTCCCGGATCTCGGGCACCTTCACGATGGCGATGTACGGGCCGCCCAGGTTGATCTGGAACGGCTCCACGACCTCGCCTTCGGCGGCCCCCGCCAGGGCGGTGGCGTACTCGGGGGGGAGTCGCTCGGCGATGAACTCCCGCGACGCCCGGGGAAAGACCGTAGGGAGGCGCTCGTCGTGGCCGTACTCCACCGCCAGGCTGTCCACCGATTCGCCGGCCTCCATGCGGGCCGCGATCTCCCGGGCCCGCTCCATGGCGTCGCCCAGGTCGTCGGGACCCGACTCGGGCCGGATGAGGATGTGGCGGGCCTTCACCTCGCCGGGACGCTGACGGTCCACCCGGATCACGTGCCACCCGTAGGGCGAACGGAAGGGCTCGCTCACCTGGTTGTCCGGGAGGTTGAACGCCACCCGATCGAACTCCGTCACCATGGTGCCCCGACGGAACCACCCCAGGTCGCCGCCGTTGGCGGCGGTCCCCGGGTCGTCGGACGACGCCGTGGCGAGTTCGGCGAAGTCGGCGCCGGCCAGGAGCTGGGCCCGAATGGAATCGAGCTCGGCCCGGGCCTGGTCCCACATGGAGTCCGGCGCGATCACGGGAATGACCACGTGCTCCAGGGCGAGGATCTCGGGCCGCTGTTGCAGCGCCGTGCGCTGCGCCTCGAAGAACTCCCGCATTTCGGCCTCGGTCACGGCCACGGGCGGGAGATTCTGGATCCGCGCCCGCAGGTAGAGTTCCTGCATGAGGTTTTCGCCGATCCGCTGGCGCAGGGTCTCCCGGTACTCGGTCAGGGTCATGCCGTCGGCCTCCAGCGCCGCCTGGAGCCCTTCGACCCCTCCGAGCTGCTGTTGCACCGCGTCGATCTGCGCCTGGACCCGGGCGTCGGTGGCGGAGGCGTCGAGTTCGAGGAGGGTGTCCCGGGCGGCGTCCTGCAGCAGGAGCTTCATGTTGACCATCTGATCCAGGATCTCCCGGGCCGCCTCCCGGAGGGAATCCGGGTCCTGGGGGAACTGGGTTCCCTGGGCGGACCGGAGAAGCATCTCGTTGGTGACCTCGCTGAGGAAGATCACCGAGTCCCCGGCCACCGCCACCACCCGATCCACCAGGTCCGGCGGCTCGCCGGGAATCTCCATGGTGAGGGGCTGGGCGGCCTGCTGCCCCGCCACGGCGGCGGGGAGGAGCAGGAGGGCGAGGCACGCCCTGGAGAAGGGGAATCGCCGGCGGGATTGGACCGGAGCCGTCATCGGGTTCGTCGGGGACGGGGTACGGATCGACCGACCCGGGGGTCGGATGCGAGACGGGCCGGCACCGCCGCAGCGGCGCCGGCCCGATGCGACTGGTAAACCGTCGCGCGGGAGGGGGTTCCCCTGGAGGCCGTCTAGTTTCCGCCGGTGGGACCGCCGCCGGGGGCGGTGGGCTCGGTCTCCACCTGGCCCGGGGTGCCCGGGGGCGGCGGCGCCGGACCCCGGACCCGGGCCACGCCCTGGACCACGGCCACCGCGGCGTTGTCGAAGACCTGGGCCGAAGCCTCCTCCCGGAGCCCGGTGGCCACCATGCCCAGGGGAATCACGTCCTGCTGCCCCGACACGATGCGACGGAGGAGCGCCTCCACGGCCCGGTCGATGGCCTGATCCATGGACTCCGTGCCCTCGGGCTGGACGTTGCGCAGCCCCAGCACCTCGGCGGCTTCGCCGAGCTGGGTGCGGACCGCCTGGGTGAGGGAGTCCACGTACTCCTGCTGGGGTTCGAAGCCCTCCTCCCGGGCCCGCTCCACCAGCAGCTCCCGCTGGGTCAGCCCCGTGAGGACGTTGTCCACCAGGAGGGAGTCCGGCGCCTGGGCCAGCCGCATCCGCCCTTCGGGGAGCTGGCCCTGCATGAAGGTCTGGAGTTCGCCCACGGTGAGGGTGCCGCCGTCGTAGCGCACCAGCACCCGGCCCCGGGCGCGCCGGGCCAGGGAGACCGTCGGGTCCTCCACCATGCGCCGCACCACCTCGGTGACATCGTCCTGGAAGTCGAAGTTGGCCGAGTCACGCATCTGGGCCACGTAGAGGGACTCGGCCCGCTGGCCCCGTTGCTGGAGCATCTGCTGGCGGAAGAGGGGAGCCACGTCGTCGAAGGTGGGCACTTCCTTCTCTTCGGTGAGGATGACGTGGTACCCCATGGGGGTCTCCACCACCTCGCTCACTTCGCCGGGCTCGAGGCGGAAGGCCGCGTCGGCGAAGGGCTCCACCATGTCGTTGCGCCCGAAGAATCCGAGGTCGCCCCCGTTGGAGGCGCTGCCCGGGTCCTGGGAGTACTGGCGGGCCAGCGCCTCGAAGTCCTCGCCCGCCGCCGCCCGGTCCCGGAGGGACTGGGCCTGGGCCAGCACGCTGTCGCGCTGGGCGTCGGTGGCCTGGAGGGGGAAGCCCAGGAGAATGTGCCGGGCCCGGACCTGGGCGCCCGGCGCCTGGGTCTCGAACATCTCCCGGAGCTCGGCGTCGGTGATGACCGTGTCGGCCAGGATCACCGAGTCCCGGAGGGCCGTGATCATCTCCTGCTCCAGGCGGCCCGTGAGCATGGGCTCGATGTCCACGTCGGCCAGAGTGGAGTCTTCCGCCATGGTGGAGGCCAGGAGGGTGTAGTCGATCCACAGCCCGGCCAGGGCCGTGACCACCTGGGGGTCGTTGGGCAGGTCGGGCTGGCCGGCCAGGAGGCGGACCGCCTCGTCCACGGTGAACGAATGGCTTCCGGCCCGGGCCAGGATGCCCTCCGAGCTGCCGTCGTCCCCACAGGCCGCCGCCACGAGCACGGCGGCGAGGGTCCCGATGCGCAATGCGAACGTCTTCACACGAACTCCTTGCTGGGGAGGGGCACTCCCCGGTTCAGTTCCGGGCCGCCTCGGCGGGCTCCGGGTGTTGTTCCACTAGGACGGACAGGGCCTGGATCAGCGTTGCCGTGAGGGGCTCCACTCCCTGTTGTCCCAGGGAGAGGGAGAGAGGCGACATGCGGCGCACCTCCACGCTGATCTGGCGGTCCGACAGGGGGCTCTGGAGCGCCTGGAGCCGCGGCACCACGCCGGCCCGGAAGTTGAGGCGGGCGGTGCGACCACGGACCAGAATCCGTTCGATCCCCAGCCTCTTACCCAATAGACGGAGGGTCGCGGCGTCAAGTAGGCGGGCCACCTCCGGGGGCATGTCGCCGAACCGGTCCACCAGTTCGGCCCGCATCTCCTCCACCTCGCCGTGGGCCCGGATCCGGGACAGCCGACGGTAGAGGTGGAGCTTCTGACCCGGATCGGGAACGTACGTCTCGGGGAGGTAGGCCGAGCCCGCCAGGGAGATCTCGGGCTCGGGATGGTCGGTCCCGCCGGCCTCCTCCTCCTGAAGGCGCTGAACGGTGCGCTCCAGGAGGCGCAGGTAGGCGTCGATCCCCACCACGTGGGCGAAGCCGGACTGGTCGGCGCCCAGGAGGTTGCCGGCCCCCCGGAGCTCCAGGTCCCGGAGGGCCACCGAGTAGCCGCTGCCCAGTTCGGTGTAGTGTTCCAGCACCCGCAGTCGTTTCCGGGCGTCTTCGGTGATGCCGTCGGGGGTGATGAGGTAGCAGTACGCCCGCCGGTCGGAGCGACCCACCCGCCCCCGGATCTGGTAGAGCTGGGACAACCCGAACCGATCGGCCCGGTCGACGATGAGGGTGTTGGCGTTGGGCACGTCCAACCCGTTCTCGATGATGGCCGACGCCACCAGGACGTCGATCTCCCCGTCCACGAACGCCGTCATCACCCGGTCGAGTTCGTGGGCGCCCATCTGCCCGTGGGCCACGTCGATCTTCGCCTCGGGCACCAGGGTCCGGATCCGCTCCGCCGCCGTGTGGATGGTCTCCACCCGATTGTGGAGGACGAACGCCTGGCCGCCCCGGTCCAGCTCCCGGTGGATGGCCTCGGCCACCAGCCCGTCGCTCCACGGCAGCACGTGGGTGATGATGGGCATGCGGTCCCGGGGAGGAGTGCGGATGACCGTGAGGTCCCGGATCCGGGAGAGGGAGAGGTAGAGGGTGCGGGGGATCGGGGTGGCGCTCAGGGTCAGGACGTCCACCGAGTTCTTGAGGTGCTTCAGGCGCTCCTTGTGCTTCACGCCGAAGCGCTGCTCCTCGTCGACGACCAGGAGTCCCAGATCCCGGAACACCACGTCCTGGGACAGCAGCCGGTGCGTGCCGATGACGATGTCCACGTCTCCCGACTCCACCCGCTCCAGGAGCTCGGCGGTCTCCTTGGGCGAGCGGAATCGGCTCAGGGCCCCCACCCGCACCGGGTAGTCGGCCAGCCGCTCGTCGAAGGTGTGACGGTGCTGCTCCGCCAGGATCGTGGTGGGGGCCAGGACCGCCACCTGCTTGCCGTCCTGCACCGCCTTGAACGCCGCCCGGATGGCGATCTCGGTCTTGCCGTAGCCCACGTCGCCGCAGATCAGACGGTCCATGGGGCGGGCCGACTCCATGTCGCGCTTCACATCGGTGGTGGCGGTGCGCTGATCCGGCGTGTCCTCGTAGAGGAACGACGACTCCATCTCCTTCTGCCACCGGGTGTCGGGGCCGTACGCGTAGCCGCTGGCCGCCTCCCGCCGGGCGTAGAGCTCCAGCAGCTCGGCGGTCATGCGGGCGATGGCCTCCTCGGTCTTCTTCCGGAGGGCCTTCCACTTCCGGCCCCCGATCTTGTGGACCTGGGGCGGGGTGGCCTTGTCGTCCTCGCCGACCCAGCGCTCCACCAGGTCGAGGCGGTACACCGGGACCCGCAGCACCTCGCCCCCGGCGTACTCGATGGCCAGGAGTTCGATCTCCTCGCCCCCCACCTCCAGCTTCTCCATGCCCCGGAACTGACCCACGCCGTGGTCCATGTGCACCACGTAGTCCCCCGGCGTCAGTTGAGCGAGGGACTCCAGGGAGACGGCTCCCCGGAAACGCCGGCCGCGGCGGAGCCGCCGGGACCGCCGGAAGATCTCGTGGTCGGTGAGAACCCGGAGGGGAGGGGTCGCCCGGGGCAGGAGGAAGCCCCCTTCCAGCGACCCGATGGCCACCTGGGCCCCGGGGGGGAGGCCGCTCTTCGCCTCCAGGATCTCTTCGAGGCGATGGGCCTGGCCCTCGTTGTCGCAGAGCAGGAGCGTGGTCTCGCCCCGGGCCGCGCCCTCCCGCAGAAGGGCCTGCAGCCGCTTCATGTCCCGCTCCACCGCCGGTGGAGGCTCGGCCCCCAACGACACGTCGGCGTCGGGTTCGTTGCGGAGTTCAAGGCGGGGGAACGCCGCCAGGGCCCGGATGGCCTGCTCCGGCGGAAGGAGCAGCGTCTGGGGCGGCACCAGCGAGCGCATGCCCGAGGTCCGGAGTTCCTGGTGGACCCGCACGGCGTGTTCCCACGCCCGGGTCACCAGGGCGGCCCAGCCGTCGCCGCCGAAGTCCACCAGGAGGGCGTCGGAGCCCAGGAGTTCCAGGAGGGCCCGGGGCGCCGTGGCCGCGGCGTCGCCGTGGGACGAGAAGTCCACCGGGAGCACGTGGACCTCGTCCCGGGGGCCCGTGGAGCGCTGATCCAGGACGTCGAAGGCCCGGATGGACTCGATCTCGTCGCCCCAGAACTCCACCCGCACCGGGTCGGGGGAGCCGAAACTGAAGAGATCGACGATGCCCCCCCGGACGGCGAACTGCCCCACCTCTTCCACCAGGGGCACCCGCTCGAATCCCCGCTCCTCCAGGGCGTCGACCAGGGTCTGGAATCCCGCCTCCTCGCCCACCCGCAGGGTGAGGCGCAGTTGGGCGATCCCCTCGGGGACGGGCACCCGTTCCTGGAGCGCCCGCACCGTGGTCACCAGGATCCGGGCCCGCCCGGTGAAGAGGGCCTCCACGGCCTCGACCCGGAGTCCCCCGATCTCCAGATGGGGTTCGTCGGACTCGTAGGGCAGGGCCTCCCGCTGGGGGAACAGCACCGAGTGGCCGTCGCCCAGGAGGCTCTCCAGGTCGGCTTCCACCGCCGCCGCGCCGCCGGGGTCGGGGAGCACGGCCACCAGGAGGCGGTCCGGGTGCCGTCGGTGGAGCGACGCCACGGCGGCGGCCCCCACGGAGCCGGCGATGCCCGACACCCGCAGGGCCGAACCGGGCGAGGGGAGACGCCTGGAGAGATCCTGGAAGCCCGGGGTGGTCTCCAGGGCTTCGAGGATGCGGTGGTCGGTGGGGGGCACGGGACGATCTACGACGGGGACGGAACGGGGGTGGCCGACGAACGCCGCTGGCCGCCCGAAGCGGCGACCCAGGTCTCCAGGAGGAGGAGCACCAGGGCCAGGGCCAGGAGGATTCGCCACGACTCGTAGCCCTGCCGCCGGGTGAACGTTTCCCGGGACCAGCGATCGGGGTTGTCGACCCAGGCCATCTCGCCCAGGCGCGCCTCGGCCTCGTCTTCGGTGAGGGCGGCGAGCATGGACTCGGAGACGGGCGGATTCACGGCCAGGAGTTCCAGGAGGGAGTCCCCCCGGAAGGCGCGGTAGATCCCGGCGAGGCGGGTGGTGCGCAACTCCAGGGACCCGTCCACCGGGAGGCGGGTGCCGTCGGGGGTCTCGACCTCGGTGGCGGCGGAGGGGAGGGGCAGGGCGCCGCCCACCTGGGTGGGGGCCCGCACGCCGCCGGCGCCCCAGCCCGTGACGATCCACTCCACCAGGGGAACCATGGCCGCGTCCACCGGCAGGGACGACGCCTGGTCGTCCAGGGGCGAGCCCACCAGGAGCAGGGGTGCCCGACCCCCGTTCACGGCCACGATCCACGGGGTGCCGTCGCTCAGGCGCACCAGGACCGTGCCCGGGGTGCCCGCCGGCGCCTCCAGGAGGTAGCGCTGCCGGACCCGCACCGCGTCCAACTCCACGGGCACGGCGCTCTCGGCGATGCCGGCCTCGCCGCCTCCGGCGTCGGCCCGGAGCCGCCAGTCCAGCCCCGCGTCGGCCAGGCGCCGATTCACCGCCGGCAGGAGCGAGGGGTCGGCGGGAGCCAGGACCACCCGCCGGGCGTCGGGCACGGCGTCGAGTCCGGCGCCGGCGGGCGCCAGAAGGACGTCGGCGGACGCGGGAGAGCCCACCCGGGCCCGGCCGGCATCGGTGAGCACGTCCAGCGCCGACGAGACGAAGACGCCGGCGTCGCCGCTCAGGGCCACGGTGGGCGGAGGCCGGACCGGGACGGCGAACCACCGCCGATCGTCGTCCCGGAGGGCATCGGGATCGGCTTCCACGTAGCCCTCGACCCACCCCGGAGGGAAGGGGCCCACCGGGAGGACGGCAGCCGCCCCGGGCACCACCGCCGCCGCCCCCCGCACGCGGCCGTCCACGAAGAGCCGGACGGGCACCTCGCCGCCCTGGGGATCCCCGCCCGCCAGGGTCACGGCGATCTCGGTGCGGCGGTTGGCCAGAGGCGGGAGTCCGCCTCCGATCTCGGCCTCCAGGAGGTACCGGTTGTCGGCGGGCCCGGCCTCGAGACCGGCCCACACCACCACCGGCACGTCGGCGCCCTCGGCCTCGGGGGTCTCCCGGGGGGTCGGGTCGAAGCCCGACGCCTGGAGGTCGGACACCAGGTGCACCTCCCCCGCCGCCATGTCGGCGTCGGCCACGAGCTGGCGGGCCCGGCGCACCGCCGACTGGAGGTCGCCCCGGGCTCCCGAGGGCTCGGTGGTGCGGATGCGCACCCGGGCTTCGTCGGGGGTGGCCGGGACCGCCACGTCCCACGGCTCCCCGGCCCGAAGCACCCAGACCCGATCTTCGGGGGTGGCGGCGGCCAGCCCGTCCAGCGCCGCGGCCTTCAGCCGGTCCAGCACCCGGTCCTCGCCCAGGACCCGTCCCGAACTCAGGGAGTTGTCCAGGATCACCACCACCGCCGTGGGGGGGTGGGCGGCGCCCCGCCCCGACACCACCAGGCGCGCCCCCGCCAGAGCCAGGAGCACCACCACGGCGCACCGCAGGAGCAGGAGGAGGAGCTGGCGCAGCCGAATCCGTCGTGCGTGCTCCTTCTCGGTGCGCAGGAGGTAGCGCAGGGCGGGGAAGACCACCCTCCGGCTCTCGTGGCGATGGAAGAGGTGCAGGGCCAGGGGGACGGCCACCGCGGTGGCGGCCAGGAGGAACCACGGGCTGAGAAAGCTCATCCCAGCCGTTCCCGCTTCCGGAGGTAGGCCCGGAGCGCCAGGGAGAGGGGGCGGCCCGTGTCCACCACCTCGTAGTCGATCCCGTGGGGTCTGAGACTCCGCTCCCATTCGGCCAGGGCGTCGGTGACCGCGGCCCGGTATTCGGAGCGCACGTCGGCCACCGAGACCTGGAGTTCGGCGTCGGTTTCGGGGTCGACGAAGCGGGCGTCGGCGGCGGCAGGGAGTTCCCGTTCCCCGGGATCCAGGAGGTGGAACACGAGCACCTCGTGCCCCCGGTGCCGAAGGAAGCGGAGCGCCGTCCGGGTCTGCTCCGGGTCCACCAGGAGATCGGAGAGGAGGATCACGAGCCCCCGCCTCCGGAGGCGGACCGCCAACTCCCGGAGCGCCGTCTGGGCCTGGGTCCCCCCCGTGGCCTCCAGGCCCGAGAGTCTACGGACGAGTTCGTGCCACTGCCGGCGCCCGCCCCGGGGGGGGAGGCGATCCACCACCTCGTCGTGGAAGGCCGACAGCCCCACCGTGTCGCCCTGGCGCAGGAGGATCAGGCTGAGGGCCGCCGCCAGGTGGCGGGCGTACCACAGTTTCGTGGGCAGCGCCGGGGGGTCCGAGCTCCACCCCATGGACGCGCTGACGTCGACCAGGAGGTAGGCCCGGAGGTTGGTCTCCTCCTCGAACTGCTTCACGTAGAAGCGGTCGGAGCGGCCGTACATGCGCCAGTCGATGTAGCGCAGGTCGTCGCCGGGCTGGTACATGCGCAGTTCGGCGAACTCGGCCGAAAACCCCCGGTGGGGCGAGCGATGGAGCCCCATGAGGAACCCCTCCACCACCTCCCGGGCCACCAGTTCCACCCCGCCGAGCTGGGCGAGCGTGGACGGGTCCATCAGGTCGGGGCGGCGGCGGGATCGAACCATGGAGACACGGCGGGGGGGAAGAGGGACCCCGTAATGTGGTGGGTTTCGGCGAGAGCGCCATGGAGGGAGGCGACGGACGGTGTCCACGGCGCGTACGACCCCGTGTCCCACGACGAGGACGGTGCAGGGGTCGGCGTGGCGTCCGAATCGGGAAACGGCGCGGCGGGTCGCCACGTCCGCCGGACCCCCGAGCCTGGCACGACCCGTGCTCCACACGGACGGCAGTCCCACGTGCATTCCCCCGGAGGCCCCATGTCCCCATCCCCCACCCATCCCGTCGCCGGCCCGCGGTCCCGTGGCCGTGGTCGAGGATTCCGGAGTGCCGTGGCGGGGCTCGTGGCCCTGGGCGCCCTCCCCCTGGCGGCTCAGAACGAGGAGTGGGTGGACTACGGCGACCCCTACGCCGAGCAGGGGTACTACGCCGATCCCGGGGCGCTGACGACCCGGATCTGGCTCGACCGGGGAGACGATCCGGTGCTGGAGCGGGGCGAGCGGGCCCGGATCTACTACCGGGCGTCCCACGACGCCTTCATCGCCCTCTTCCACATCGACACCAACGGCACCGTCCGTCTCATGTATCCCCGGTCCCCCGAGGAGAACCACTACGTCCGCGGGGGACGGGACTTCCGATTGGTGTTTCCCGAGTCGTCGTACTGGCGGGTGACCGACGATCCCGGCGTGGGCTACTTCTTCGCCGTGGCGTCGCCCGAGCCCTTCGACTTCCGGGACTTCCGCTACTCCCCCTACGCCGGGGGGTGGGACCTCTCGTCGGTGGGGCGCCGGGTCTTCAGCGATCCCTACGTGGCCATGGACGAGTTCGTGGCCCGGCTGATCCCCGACTGGGACGTGGTGCCGTACGCCCTGGACTTCGTGTCGTACCACGTGGAGCAGCGCTACGACTATCCGCGTTTCCTCTGCTACGACTGCCACGGCTTCCGTCCGTACCAGTCGTGGAATCCCTACCTTGCGAGCTGCACGAGCTTCCGGGTGGTGGTCTACTCCGACCCCTACTACTACCCGGCCACCCGGTATCGGGGCACCCGGGTCGTGTACGTCCGCCCGTCCCAGCCGGGGCTGCCCCGGTTCGAGTTCAAGGAGCGGGCCCGGGGCGAGGCCGCGGCGCCCCTGGTGGTGGAGCGGAGCGCCGTGCCTCGTTCCGGGTCGGTGGCGCCCAGCGGGGATCGACGGGGTGCACCGGTCCCGTCGTCGGTGCCGGCACCGGGCGTGGCGCCCCGGACCGGGGCGCCGGGGGCATCCCCGGCGCCCACACGCACCCGGCCGTCGCAGGTGCTTCCGGGGCGGGGGGTGGGTGCGACGCCGCCCACCCGCTCCGGAACCCCGGTCCCCTCCACCCGACCCACGCTGGAGCGGCGCACCCCCACGACCTCCACGCCGCCCACCGCGCGGTCGGGAGGGGGAGGGGGCACGACACCGCCGGTGACGCGGCCGCCCACCACGCGGTCGGGGGGCGGGGGCGGGACGACGCCGCCGGTGGCGCGGCCGCCCACCACGCGGTCCGGGGGGGGCGGCGGGACCACGCCGCCGGTGACGACCCGCCGGGGGGGTGGGGGCGGCAGTTCTCCGCCGGCCACGACCCGGCCGCCCACCCGCTCGTCGGGGGGCGGCGGGACCACGCCGCCTGTGACGACCCGCCGGGGGGGCGGGGGTGGCGATCCCCCGCCCGCCACGACGCGGCCGCCCACCCGTTCGTCGGGGGGCGGCGCGGTGCGGTCGACTCCCACGCGCTCCACGCCGGCCCGGGCCACGCCCACCCGCTCGTCGGGGGGCGGCGGGGCGGCGCGGTCCGCGCCCACCCGCTCGACCCCGGCTCGGGCCACGCCCACCCGTTCCTCGGGGGGCGGCGGGGCGACGAGGGCGACGCCCACGCGCACGACACCCACCCGTTCCTCGGGGGGCGGGGCCGCGACCCGGACGACGCCGACCCGGCGGGGCGGAGGCGGCGGCTGACCGGGCGATTGAGGGCGATCCCCGGTTCCGGTTAGCTTTCGGGCTTCCTGCCCGCTCCAACCCCCGGGACGCCCGTGCGCCTCGACCACATCCGCAACTTCTGCATCGTCGCCCACATCGACCACGGCAAGTCGACCCTGGCCGATCGGCTCCTGGAGCAGACCGCCACCCTGGATCGTCGTCAGATGCGGGAGCAGGTCCTCGACTCCAACGAGTTGGAGCGTGAGCGGGGGATCACCATCAAGCTCCATGCGGTGCGCATGGACTACCGGGCCGCCGACGGCGAGGCGTACGAGTTCAACCTCATCGATACGCCGGGGCACGTGGACTTCACCTACGAGGTGTCCCGCTCCCTGGCGGCGTGCGAAGGGGCGATCCTCGTGGTGGACGCCACCCAGGGCATCCAGGCCCAGACCCTCTCCAATCTCTTCCTGGCCCTGGACGCCGACCTGGAGATCATCCCGGTCCTGAACAAGATCGACCTTCCCGGGGCCGAGCCCGAGAAGCGCCGGGACGAGGTGTGCGAACTCCTGGGCGTCGACCCCGACACGGTGATCCTGGCCTCGGCCAAGGAAGGCATCGGCATCGACGAGATCCTGGAGGCCGTGGTGGCCCGGGTGCCTCCCCCCGAAGGGCGGGCCGACGCGCCCCTCCGGGCCCTGATCTTCGATTCGTACTACGACAAGTATCTGGGCGCGGTCCCCTCGGTACGGGTGGTCGACGGCACGCTCCGGCCCGGACAGACCATCTCCTTCGGTGCCGTGGACGCCGAGTACGAGGTCACCGAGGTGGGGTACATGCGCCTGAAGCGCGTGCCCCAGAAGGAACTGGGTCCGGGCGAGGTCGGCTATGCCGTGGCCGCCATCAAGGAGGTGTCCCATACACGCCCCGGGGACACCATCCTGGACGTCGACGACCGGGCCACCGAACTCCTGCCGGGCTATCAGGAAGTCCGGCCCATGGTCTTCGCCGGCCTCTATCCCACCGATACCGACGACTACGAGGAACTCCGGGACGCCCTGGAGCGCCTGAAGCTCAACGACGCCTCCCTCCACTTCGAGCCCGAGACCTCCGCCGCCCTGGGCTTCGGCTTCCGCTGCGGATTCCTGGGACTCCTCCACATGGAGATCGTCCAGGAGCGCCTGGACCGGGAGTTCGGCGTCGACCTCATCACCACGGTCCCCAACGTGGAGTACCACGTGGACCTCACCGACGGGGAGTCGGTGGAGATCGAGAGCCCCACGGCCATGCCCGAGCGGGGCCGCATCGAGCGGATCGCCGAGCCCATGGTCCGGGTGCGCATCATGGTCCCGTCGGAGTACATCGGGAACGTCCAGAAGCTGGCCCACGACCGGCGGGGCATCTTCAAGGGCATGCAGTACCTGGACCGGGAGCGGGTGGAGCTGGACTACGAGCTGCCCCTGGCCGAGATCGTCCTGGACTTCTACGACAAGCTGAAGAGCGGCACCCGGGGGTACGCGGCCATGGACTACGAGTTCATGGAGTACCGGGCCGCCGACCTGGTGAAGCTCGACGTGCTGGTCAACGGCGATCCCGTGGACGCCTTCAGCGTCATCATCCACCGGGACAAGGCCTACGAGCACGGGCGCGATCTCACCCGGCGGCTCAAGGAGCTGATTCCCCGGCAGCAGTTCGAGGTGGCGCTCCAGGCGGCCATCGGGCAGAAGATCATCGCCCGGGAATCGGTGAAGGCGCTCCGGAAGAACGTGACGGCGAAGTGCTACGGCGGCGACATCAGCCGAAAGCGCAAGCTCCTGGAGAAGCAGAAGGAAGGCAAGAAGCGCATGAAGCAGGTGGGCTCGGTGGAGATCCCCCAGGAGGCCTTCCTGGCGGTCCTGAGCCTCGGCGAGGGCTGACCCCGGGCCGTGGCGCAACGGGGCCGCGGGCCGGCGATCCTCGTGGTGGGACCGGCGTGGGTCGGGGACATGGTCATGTGCCAGAGCCTCTTCATGACCCTCCGCCGGCGGTGGCCCGACGCCCGCATCGACGTGTTGGCGCCGGACTGGACCCGGCCCCTCCTGGAGCGGATGCCCGAGGTGGATCGAGCCGTGGCCCTTCCCGTGGGTCACGGTCGCCTTCGACCCCTGGTGCAACTCCGCACCGCCGCGCGGGTCCGGTCGGAGCGGTACGACCGGGCCGTGGTGACTCGTCGCTCCTTCAAGGCGGCCCTGGTTCCGTTCCTGGCCCGGATCCCGGTGCGCACCGGAATCCTGGGGGAGTCCCGCCACCTCCTCATCAACGACGTCCGGGCGGTGAACGGCGACTCCCACCCCTTCGCGGTGGAGCGCCTGGCGGTGCTGGGCATGGAGCCCGGCGCCCACCCCGGCCTGGACGGTGTGCCCTGGCCCCGCCTCGCCGCCGACCCGGACGCCGGGACGGCGCTGGAGGTTCGCCTGGAACTCGAGGGCCCGGGATCGGTGGTGGGGTTGGCCCCGGGGGCGGCCTTCGGGCCCGCCAAGCGGTGGCCCCAGGAGCGGTGGGAGGCCCTGGCCGCACGGTTGGGCGCCCAGGGCCGGCGCGTCTGGGTGTTCGGCGCCCAGGGGGAAGCCGAGGAGGGCGCGGCCATCGCCGCCGCCGGGGGCGCGGGCGCCCGGAGCCTGTGCGGGCGCACGAGCCTCGGGGACGTGGTGGATCTCATGGCCCGGTGCACCCACGTGGTGACCAACGACTCGGGGCTGATGCACGTGGCCGCGGCGTCGGGCCCCCGGGTCGTGGCGCTCTTCGGCTCCACGTCCCCCCGCAACACGCCGCCGCTGGACGCCCGGGCCCGGGTGATCTGGCACGAGCTGGAATGCAGTCCCTGCTATGCACGGACGTGCCCTCTGGGCCATCTTCGGTGCCTCACGGGCATCGGGGTGGACGAGGTGATGGACGAACTGCGGGACGACGGGGGCGACCCCGAGGAGACGTCATGAGCGCCGAACAGTGGATCGTCGGGGTGGACATCGGCGGCACCAACCTGGTGGTGGGACTCGTCCCCGCTGCCGGGGGCGAGCCCCGGGGTCTCCGGATCCGGGCCACGGCGGCCGAGCGGGGGCCCGAGGCGGTGGTGACCGACATCGTCCGCATGGCGCGGGAGTCGGTGCGGGAGACGGGCGAGGAGATGGGGGGGGCGCCCCTCGACGTGGTGGGACTGGGGGCGGGATGCCCCGGCCCCATCGATCGAGCCGCCGGCGTGGTGATCGAAAGCCCCAACCTCCAGTGGCGGGAATTCCCCCTACGGGATCGGATCGAGGCCCTGGTGGACTGGCCCGTCACCGTGGACAACGACGCCAACTGCGCCACCTACGGCGAGTGGTGGCAGGGGGCCGGGCGTGGTGTGTCGTCGCTGGTGGGGGTGACCATCGGCACGGGCATCGGCGGCGGATACATCCTGGACGGGCGCCTGGTCCACGGGGCCAGCGACGGGGCGGGGGAGGTGGGCCACACCACGGTCAACGTGTCGGGGCGTCGGTGCGCCTGCGGCAACGACGGCTGCCTCGAGGCCTACGCCTCGGGTCCGGCCATCGCCAACCGGGCCCGGGAGGGCCTGGCGGCCGGGGGCGACTCCCTCCTGACCCGCCTGGTGGACGGCGAGCTGTCGCGCATCACGGCGGCCACGGTCTACGAGGCCGTGGTGAGCGGCGACCCCTACGCCACCGAGGTCCTCACCGAGGCGGCGAAATTCCTGGGGGCCGGCATCGCCAATCTCGTGAACATCCTCAACCCCGAGGCCGTGGTGATCATGGGGGGGGTGACCCGGGCCGGCGAGCACCTCTTCGTGCCGCTGAAGGCCGAGGTGCGGCGCCGCGCCTTCCGGGCCCTGGTGGAAGCCTGCCGGATCCTCCCGGCCCGACTGCCCGAGACGGCGGGCGTCGTGGGGGCCGCCGGGATCCTGGCCGCGCATCTTTCGGGGGACCCCTCCACGACATGACCACCGCCCGGCGCAAACGGCTCGGGGTGGTGGGGACCCTCGTCTGGGACACCATCCACGCCCGGGAGGGACGAACCGAGCCCGTGGAGGAGTGGGGAGGCATCGCCTACGCTCTCGGCTCCCTGTCGGCGGCCCTCCCCGACGACTGGGAGGTGGTGCCCCTGGTGAAGGTGGGGGCCGACCTCTCGGAGCGGGCCCTCCGGTTCCTCCGGGAGCTGCCCCGGGTGGACGTGGACAGCGGCGTGCTGTCGGTGCCCGAACCCAACAACCGGGTGGAGCTCCGCTACGTGGATCGGGACCGGCGCACCGAACACCTGAGCGGGGGCGTTCCCCCCTGGCTGTGGGCCGAGCTGGCCCCGGCCGTGCGCACCTGCGACGCACTCTACGTCAATTTCATCTCCGGATTCGAGATGACCCTGGACACGGCCCGCTCCCTGCGCGCCGGCTTCCAGGGGCCCACCTACGCCGATCTCCACTCCCTCTTCATGGGGGTGGAGAAGACCGGTCTGCGGGTGCCCCAGGAGCTTCCGTCGTGGGGGGCCTGGCTGCGGTGCTTCGACGCGGTGCAGATGAACGAGGTGGAGTTCGACCTCCTGGGGCGGGCGTGGGGCGATTCGTGGCGGCTGGCCGCCGACGTCGTGGGGCCCGAGTTGAAGCTCATCGCCGTGACCCTCGCCGATCGGGGGGCCGCCTGGGTGGCGGGTCCCGGGTTCGACCCCGATCCCTTCCGGTGGCCCGTCACCCGCCACGCCGTGGGGGTGGCCGGGGCGAGCCGCAGCGGGCGGGCGGCGCCGGCCCACGGGACCCTCGACGGGGATCCCACCGGTTGCGGAGACGTGTGGGGGGCCGCTTTCTTCGCTCGGCTCCTGGCCGGCGACGGACTGGACGGTGCGCTGGTCGCCGCCAACCGTTTCGCCGGCCGCAACGTGCTCCACCGGGGCGCCCGGGGCCTCCACCATCACCTGTTGGGCCGCCTGTCCGAGAGGGAGCGTTGAACGTCCTCGCCCTGCCGTCGAGTCTGGATCACCGGAGCGTCGACGACGTCCTCGATGCCGCCGCCCGCGCCCCCGACGGGCGCATCCTCTTCGACGCCCGCCACGTGCGCTGGGTCGATCCGGCGGGCATGCTGGGGCTGCTCTCCGGCGGCCGGTTCCTTCGGGACCGGAACGGGGTGGCCCCCCGCCTCCAGCTCCCGGAGCATGCCGACGTCCCGGGCTACATGGCCCGCATGGGGTTCTTCCGGGCGGCCGAGGAGGTGTTCGAACTCGACCAGCGACCTCCGCGCCGGGCCAAGGGCGACACCGACGTGCTCCTGGAGGTGACGCCCATCACCACCAACAGCGACGTCCACGAGGTGGTGGACCGGGTGCAGCGTTCGGCCGGGACGATCCTCACCCGGACGCTCCACTACCCCATGACGGCCGTGGTCCAGTTCTCGGTCATTCTCTCGGAGGTCTGCCAGAACATCCTGGAGCACGCCGAGGCGCCGGGGTGGGTGAGTGCCCAGGCCTACAACTGGCAGAAGCGCCTGGGGCGCCACGTGCTCATCGTGGCGGTGTCCGACCTGGGGCGGGGCTTTCGGGGCTCCCTGGCCGACGAGCACTCGGCTCGCTTCGGCGATCGCTGGGGCGACGCCACGGCGCTGGAGGCCGCCTTCATCCACGGCCTCACCCGGTTCCCCGACACGGGCCGCGGGCAGGGCATCCAGCAGATGCGGAAGCAGGTCCGGAAGTGGAACGGGGCCATCGCCATCCGCAGCGGCACGGCGCGCATCGCCGACGTCCCCGACTGGGACGACTCGCCGCCGCTCCGGGAGGGCATGGCTTCGTTCCCCGGCGCCCACATCCACCTGTTGCTGCCCGGGATGGACGCCCATGGCTGACCGGGCTCCCGACCCCATCCGCATCGACGTCGGCGCGCTGGTCCAGCGCTCGGTGGCGTCGCTCTACGCCCACCTCGTGACCCGTCCCACGGGGCGCGCCGTCCGCCTGGCCATCGAGACCCAGCTCGCCGAGGCCGGCGAACCCACCGTCTCCCTCATCGACCTCACGGAAGTCACGATCCTGGACTTCTCCTGCGCCGACGAGGTGGTGGCCAAGCTCCTGCAGCGCTTCCTGGGCGCCGATCGCCCCCGGAACGCCTTCTTCGTCTTCCGGGGCGTCCAGGTGCGCCATCGGGACCCCATGGAGGCGGTCCTGGAGCGCCAATCCCTCGTGGCCGTGGCCCAGCGGGAGGATGGAGGGTTCGAGCTGCTCGGGCCCGCCACGCCGGCGGAGCGAGACGCCTGGCACCGGGTGGAGCGGGCCGGCCGGATCCCCTCCGACGGGCGGGACCACCATTTCGGCGACCCGAATCTCTCCAGCGGCCTCGCCGGCATTCTCTCCCGCCGCCTGGTGTTCGAGGCGCCCGGCAGCGGTGATCTCGTGGCCTTGAGCCGCCTCGTCCACGGCTGAACCGGAGTCCCCCATGACCCTGTCCCCCGACGCCGGCCTCTCCACACTGGGCATCCACGGCGGAGCCGAACCGACCCGCCCCGGAGACCCGGTGGTGCCCCCCCTCGTCCAGAGCGCCACCTTCCACGGCGGCCGCCGGGACGACGCCCTGCTGTACTCCCGGTACGGCAACAACCCCCTCCAACGGCTGGTGGGGCGGAAGGTGGCGGCGCTGGAGGGCACCGAGGCGGGGCTGGTGCTGGGAAGCGGGATGGGGGCCATATCGGCCACCCTCCTGGCCCTCACCGAGGCCGGCGACCACATCGTCGCGTCGGAACACCTCTACGGGGCCACCCGGGAACTCCTGGAGGTGGAGCTCCCCCGCCGGGGCGTGACCACCACCTTCGTGGACCCGGATCGGTCCGGCGCCTGGGCCGACGCCGCCGAGGAGCGGACCCGGGTGTTCTACCTGGAGGCCCCCACCAACCCCACGCTCCGGGTGGTGGACCCCCGGGCCGTGGTGGCCCAGGCCCGGGGACGGGACGTCACCGTGGTCATGGACGCCACCTTCGCCACTCCGGTGAACCTGCGGCCCGCGGCCCTGGGCGTGGACGTGGTGATCCATTCGGCCACCAAGTACATGGGCGGCCACTCCGACGTCATCGCCGGCGTGGTGGCGGGGTCGGAGGCCACGGTGGACGCGGTCACCACCATGATGAAGCGGTACGGGGCCGCCGCCGATCCCCACATGGTCTGGCTCCTGGACCGGGGGCTGCGCACCCTCGACGTCCGGGTGCGACGGCACAACACCAACGCCCTGGCCGTGGCCCGCTTCCTGGAGGGGCGGCCCGAGGTGGCTCGGGTGCTCTATCCCGGCCTCGAGTCCCACCCCGACCACGCCCTCGCCGCCGACCTCCTCCTGGGGGCCGGGGGCATGGTGTCGTTCGTGGTGAACGGGGGCGGCGAGGCGGCCGACCGGGTCATGGACGGCCTGGAATTGATCCACGTCGCCCCGTCGCTGGGGGGGGTGGAGAGCCTGGTGAGCCAGCCCCGCTACACCTCCCATCGGGCCATGGACGAAGCCCGGCGCACCGCCCTGGGGATTCCCGACGGATTCCTGCGGCTCTCGGTGGGCATCGAGGATCCCCACGATCTGACCGCCGACCTGGGTCGGGCGCTGGAACGCGCCTTCGACTAGAATCCCGGCACAATCGGTGGGGTGCGGCGGTATCATGCGGGTCCAGGGGCCGGCGGGCCCCTCCCGTTCCACCAGCACCCGATCCATGCGTCTTCGGTCTTCTCTTCTCCGTTCCGCCCGCTGGGGCGCCGCCACCGTTCTCGCCCTGACGGCCCTGTCCGCGGCGGCGCCGGCGTCGGCCCAATCCGTGGTGGGCTCCCTGGTGAGCGCCGACGACGGCGCGCCCCTCGTCGACGTCCAGGTGGTGCTCCTGAGCATGGACGGCGTTCCCGTGGCCGACACCCGCTCCGACGGCGAGGGCCGATTCGAGCTGCGGGCGCCCTCGGAGGGAGACTACATGGTGCTTCTGGACCAGCCCGGGTACGCCAACCAGTTGTCCGGCGCCCTCTCCCTCACCGAAGCGGCGCCGGCGCGTCTCGACCTCACGGTGGCGGTGCAGCGGGTGGGGGAGACGGGGGTCACCCTGGACACCCTGGAGGGCGCGGCCCTCCTCCAGGCCGCCATCGCCGACGCCTGCCGGGACGAGTTCGTGCCGGCCTTCCACGGCATCCTCTTCGGCGCCATCCGGGACGAGTCCACGGGCACGCCCATTCCCGGCGCCGGGGCCCGTCTCCGGTGGCGGGAGGCGGGCATCGGCGTGCCTCCCTCCGAAGCCCGGGCGGGCTCCGACGATTCGGGGGCGTATCTGATCTGCGACGCCCCGGCCTCCCGCACCATCGAGATCCGGGCGGACCTCCAGGGCATCGATGGCGAGGCTCAGGACGTCACCCTCACCGCCGGCACCATGCGGCGCCTCGATCTGTTCATTCCCCTGAGCGATCCGAGCCAGGGCGGCAACCTCCTGGGTCGGGTCCTGGACTCCAGGAACGGCAATCCCCTCACCGGCGCCCGGGTCCATCTCCGGGAGGCGGACCGGGACGCCGTCACCAACGAGCGCGGCGTGTTCGTGCTCCGGGACGTGACGTCGGGCCCGGACGTGATCACCATCGAGATGCTGGGCTACGCCGACCAGGAGCAGGTGATCCAGGTGTTGGGCGGGCGGGCCCAGGACGTGGAGATCCGTCTCACCACCGAACCCATCGAACTCCAGCCCATGCTGGTGGAGGTCCGGCCCCGGAGCTGGTTCTCCGACCGGGCCGACCTGGAGACCCGCATGCTCTCGGGCAACGGGGTGATCTTCGCCCGGGAGGACCTGGAGGAGTTCCAGCCCCGGGTGCTGGGCGACGTCATGCGCCAGGTTCCCGGGGCCCAGGTGCGCACCACCGGAAGCCCCATGTCCGGCACCTGGTCGGTCCAGTTCCGGGGAGCCGCCAACATGCTCAACCAGGCGTGCAATCCGGTGATCTGGCTCGACGGGACCAAACTCGGCAACGACCCCGTGGTCTTCCGGGAGATCCTGGGCCCCGAAATCGACGCCGTGGAGGTGTACCGTGGAGCCGCCGAAGTGCCCGGGGAGTTCTCCGGAGGCGACGCCCGGTGCGGGGTCGTCGTGGTGTGGACCCGGCGGGGGCGCATCATCGGCGACTGAGGCCCGGGAGAAGGGGGACTCCGGTCCGACACGTGTAGTAGGCTGGCGCGAACCGGGGGGTGGATCCTACTCTGGATCACGCGCGCACTCTGCGACCTCCCTCCGGAGCCCGCCATGTCGCCCTCCTCACGCCGGCTCGTTCGCCCCGCTGTGATGGCTGCAGTGGGACTCGCCGCCTCGCTTCCCTGCGGGGCCCAGACCATCTCGGGGGCGGTGCGCAGCGACGGGTCGGGGGCCGTCCTCCCGGGGGCCACGGTGCGCCTCCTGGACGAGGACGATCGCGAACTGGCCCGGGTTCGGGCCGACGCCGACGGGCGTTTCGCGGTGCGGGTCGACGAGGCCGGGCGGTACTTCGTCCTGGTGGAGGCCCCGGGGTACGCCGCCACCCTCTCCGACCCCATTCCGGTCCAGGGCCGGGGACTCGTGGACCTCCCGGTGCGGATGGTCCGGCTGGGGACCCCGGTGGAGCCCGTGGCCGTGGTGGAGGCCGCCGACCTGGCCCGGGCCTGTGGGGCCCGGACGGGGCGGGGGGAGGGAGGCATCGTGGTCGGGCAGGTGCGGGACGCGGACGGGGGCACCCTCCGGGGCGTCTGGGTCAGCGCCGAATGGCGCAGCGGGGGACTGCCCGTTCGGCGGGAGGTGCGCTCCGGCGTCGACGGCCTGTACTTCTTCTGCGGGCTGCCCGCCGGATCCGCCGTCACGCTCCGGGCCGCGGCCACCGACCGGGTGGGGCCCGGAACCCCGGTCACCCTCCACGCCGACGCCGTACACCGGTTCGACGTGGCGCTCCCGGAGCGCGTGTCAGACCGTCCCGGTCGGGTGCTGGGCCGCATCGTCGACGTGGGGACCGGCGAGGGGCTGGCCTCGGCCGAACTCACCATCCAGGGCACCCGCCTCCGCTTCTGGACCGACACCCACGGTCACTTCGCCATGGACTCGGTGCCCCCGGGCCTCCACACGCTCCGGGTGGACCACTTCGCCTACGCGGCCCGGGAGGTGGGGATCGTGGTGGCGCCCGACGGCGCCCACGGACTCCACGTGCCCATGGCCCACGAGGCCATCGAGCTCGCTCCCGTGGTGGTGACGGTGCGGAGCACCCGGTGGTACGGCGACATGCGCGCCTTCCAGCGCCGCATGCTCCTGTCGGCGGGGGCGTTCTTCACCCGGGAGGACATCCGCCGCTACCAGCCCACGCGCCTCGTGGATCTGCTCCGGGAGGTGCCGGGGGTGGACGTCCACGACGGCCCCGAGGGGCCGCCGGTGGTCCGCATGCGCGGACGCACCTGCGACCCCGATCTGGTGGTGGACAAGGTGCGGCGCCGGGACCGGGCCATCCTCACCGAACTCCGGGGCGAGGACATGGAGGCGGTGGAGGTGTACCGCAGCGCCGCCGAAAACCCCGGCGAGGTCGTGGGCTCGGCGGCGTGCGGTGCGATCCTCGTGTGGACCCGGCGATCCGTGGTCTGATGTCCGGGGCGCCTGCCCGCTTCGCCGCGATTCTCGCCGCGGTGCTCCTCGCCGCCCCCGTGGCGGCCCAACCCGTCACCGGGGTCGTGGTGGACGCCCGCACCGGGGAGCCTGTGGAGCAGGCCGAGGTGGTTCTCCTCGATGCCGACCTCACCCCTGTGGCCACCCTGTCCGTGGGCCTGGAGGGCCGGTGGGGCGTCGACGCCTCCGGGGCCGCGGGCGTGCGCCGGGTCGGGGTGTCCGCCCCCGGGTATGCGGCGTGGCTCTCGGAGGAACTGGATGCCGGCGAGCGGGGACTCCGCATCCGACTGGTCCGCCTGGGCGACACCCCGCCTCCCCCCGCCGTCGAGGTGACGGCCGCCGAGGTGGCGTCGTGGTGCGGTGCGGGTCTCGATCCGGACGCCCACGGCGTGGTGGTGGGTCGGGTGGTGGACCGGGCCACGGGGGAGGGCCTGGCCGGGGTCGAGACCGTAGCCGAGTGGGGGGAGGCCGACACGCCCCGACTCACCATCGGGGCCCGGGCCGGGCCGCCGTATCGGGTGACCACCACCGGCGACGACGGCCTGTTCCTCTTCTGCGATCTCCCCGGCGGAGAAGAGGTGGCGGTGCGGACCCGGGTGGGCGACGTACCCGGCGACACGGCCCGCCTCGCGCTCCGGGCCGGGAGCGTGCATCGGGCGGATCTCAGCCTCGCCCTGGTCCGCCCGGGAGAACCGGCCGGGTTGTTCGGCACGGTGGTGGACGCCCGCACCGGCGAGCCCATGGCCGGGGTGCGGGTCCAACTGGCCGACGCGCCCCCGGTCTCCACCAACGACCGGGGGTTCTTCTCGGTGGACGTGGCCCCCACGGGGCTGCAGCTCGCGACGTTCCACATGCTGGGATACACGTCGAGGGACGTTCCCGTGGTTCTTCAGCCGGGACAGGCCGGCGAGGTGCGGGTCGAGATGGCCGAGGGCGCGGTGGAACTGCCGCCCCTCACCGTGACCGTGCGGAGCGTCTCCCGCCTGCGGGACATCCGCATGTTCGAGCACCGGCGGGCCATGGGGTTCGGCACGTTCTTCACCCTGGACGACCTGGAGCGCCGGAATCCGTGGGCGCTGGCCGATGTGGTCCGGGACACACCGGGGGTGCACCTGCGCCAGTTCGGAGGGCCGCTCGGCCCGATCCTGGTGCGGAGCCGGGGGAAGGTGTGCTCGCCCTACGTGTGGGTCGACGGCCTACGCTGGCGCGGGGGGAACCCCATGACCGAGATCCTCGGGCTGGAGTTGGAGGCGGTGGAGGTCCACAAGGGCATCCCACCGGCCGAGTTCTACACCGTGGGCTCGGAGGACTGCATCACGGTGGTGGCCTGGACGAAACGGGGGCGCTGACGCGCCGGAGCGGTCGCGCCGCGCCCCCCGGGACGTCCGGCTACTTCTCCCCCATGAAGGGGTAGCGGTAGTCCGTGGGCGGATCGAAGGTCTCCTTGAGGCTCCGTGCGCTGATCCAGCGCAGGAGATTCATGGCCGACCCCGCCTTGTCGTTGGTGCCCGAGGCCCGAGATCCGCCGAAGGGCTGCTGCCCCACCACGGCCCCCGTGGGCTTGTCGTTCACGTAGAAGTTGCCCGCGGCGTGTCGCAGGGCGTCCATGGCGTGGCGGGCCGCCGCCCGATCCTCCGAGAAGATCGCCCCGGTGAGGGCGTAGGGCGACGTGGTGTCGCACAGCTCCAGCGTCTGCTCCCACTGGTCGTCGGGGTAGACGTGGATGGTGAGGATCGGTCCGAAGAGCTCCTCGCACATGGTCTCGTACTTCGGATCGTGGGCCAGGAGCAGGGTGGGCTCGATGAACCATCCGGTGGAGTCGTCGTGGCCCCCGCCGGCCAGGATCTCCACCCCGTCGGCGTCCCGGGCCCGATCGAGATAGCCCGACAGCTTCCGGAACGCCTTCTCGTCGATGACGGCGCCCATGAAGTTGCGGAAGTCGGTGGGGTCGCCCATGGCGATGCCCTTGGTCTCCGCCACGAGGGAGTCCTTCATGACGGCCCAGACGCTCTCGGGGACGTAGGCCCGGGAGGCGGCGGAGCACTTCTGACCCTGGTACTCGAAGGCTCCCCGGATCATGGCGGTGCGGAGCGCGTCGGGATCGGCCGAGGGATGGGCCACGATGAAGTCCTTCCCCCCGGTCTCGCCCACGATGCGCGGGTAGGAGCGGTAGTTGGCGATGCCGCCGCCGATGCGCTGCCAGAACATCTGGAAGACGCCGGTGGACCCGGTGAAGTGCAGTCCCGCGAAATCCGGGTGGTCCAGGAGGGCGTCGGTGATGGCCACCGAATCTCCGGGAATGAAGTTGATGACGCCCGGAGGGAGTCCCGCCGCCTCCAGCACCCGCATGACGAAGTAGTTGCTCAGGACCGCGGTGTGGGACGGCTTCCAGAGCACGACGTTGCCCAGGAGCGCCGGAGCGCCGCAGAGGTTCCCGCCGATGGAGGTGAAGTTGAAGGGCGACACGGCGTAGATGAAGCCCTCCAGGGGGCGGTACTCGGAGCGGTTCCACATGCCCGGCGCCGAACGGGGTTGATCGGCGTAGATGCCCTCGGCGAAGTGGCAGTTGAAGCGCCAGAAGTCCACCAGTTCGCAGGCCGCGTCGATCTCGGCCTGATGCACCGTCTTGCTCTGCCCCAGCATCGTCGAGGCGTTGACGGTGTCGCGCCACGGGCCGGCCAGCAGGTCGGCGGCCCGGAGGAACACCGCGGCCCGGTCGACCCACGCCATCCGCGACCACGTCTCCCACGCTTCGCGACTCGCCTCGATGGCCCGGGCCACGTGCTCGGGGCCCGCCCCGTGATACGTGCCCAGGACCAGGGAGTGGTCGTGGGGCGCCACGATCTCGTGGACGTCGCCGGTGCGGATCTCCTCGCCGCCGATGATGCAGGGCACCTCGGTGGGGGAGGCGGCGAGTTCGGCGAGGCGAGCCTTGAGCGACGCCTTCTCGGCGCTGCCGGGGGCATAGCCGCGAACGGGCTCGTTGATGGGAGCGGGGATGCGGATGGAACCGTTCATGAGGGCCTTGAATCGAGGGTGAGAGATGCCGGAATCTCACCCCGTTCCGGGGGCCTCCGCAACCGTTCCGGAGCCCGCTCCCGGGCTGTCGCCGTCGTGTTGAAGGCCGTCCCCGGCAAGGGTATGTTCCGGGGCTTCGAATCCCCGTTCCACCGGCCTCCCGTGGCACTCCATGACTGCTGATTCCCCGACCCTCAAGACCGCCGTCCTGGCCGCCCTCTCCCGGGCCGTCGCCCCCGGCGCCGACGACCCTGTGCGCAGTGGCCAGGTCCACGAACTGGAGGTGGACGCCGACGGGGCCGTGCGGTTTTCGGTGCAGCTCAAGGGCGACGATCCGGGATCGCTGGTGAAGGATCTGCGCAGCGCCGCCGAGGGGGTGGAGGGCGTGTCGTCGGTGAAGGTGAACGTCCAACTGCCCCGGAGCCCGGCCGCCGGGGGGGCTCCGTCGGCCGGGGGAGGGGGGCTGCGTCCCGGCACGGTTCCCGCGCCCACGCCCCGCCCCGGGATCCTGGCCGACACCGATCACATCGTGGCCGTGAGTTCGGGAAAGGGCGGGGTGGGGAAGTCCATGGTGTCGTCCAACCTCGCCGTGGCCCTGGCCCGCACCGGATTGAGGGTGGGACTCCTGGACGCCGACATCTACGGCCCGAACATCCCCCTCATGTTCGGCGAGACCCGCCGGCCCCGGGTGGTGGGAGGAAAGGGTCAGGAGCGGATCGAGCCGTTGGAAGCCCACGGCGTGAAGCTCATGAGCCTGGGCTTCCTCCTGGAGAAGGAGCAGCCCGCCATCATGCGCGGACCCCTCATTGCCGGGATCCTGAAGCAGTTCCTGGAGCAGGTGGAGTGGGGGTCGCTGGACGTCATGGTGGTGGACATGCCCCCGGGAACCGGCGACGCCCAGCTCTCCCTGGTCCAGACCATCGACCTGGACGGAGCCGTCATGGTGACCACGCCTCAGGAGGTGGCCACCGGCGACGTCCGCCGGGGCGTGAAGATGTTCGAGCGGGTCAACACCCGGGTGCTGGGCATCGTGGAGAACATGAGCGGGTTCACCTGCCCCTCGTGCGGCGACACCCACGACCTCTTCGGCCGGGGCGGGGGGGAGCGCCTCGCCGCGGAGCTGGGCCTGGACTTCCTCGGGCGGGTGCCCATCGATCCGGCGGTCCGGGTGGCGGGCGACGAAGGCGTGCCCACCGTGGCCGGGGCCCCGGAGTCGGCGGCGGCGGCGGCCCTGACGGCGGTGGCCGAGCGGGTCCTGGGGGCGATCCGGGACGGCGAGCCCGAGTGACCCCCGGGGACCCGCCCCCGCCGGTGGTGCTCCTCACCGATTTCGGGACCGCCGACGGGTACGTCGCCGCCCTGAAGGGGGTCCTGGCCACCCGGGCGCCCGGCGTGCCGCTCGTGGATGCCACCCACGACGTGCCCCGGGGCGACCCCGGGGCCGGCGCGCGGGCCCTGGGGCGATTCTGGCGTCTCTTTCCCTCGGGCACCGTCTTTCTCTGCGTCGTGGATCCGGGCGTGGGGACCCCCCGCCGGCCCATCGCCGTGCGGGCCGACGGCCGCCTCGGGGTCGGGCCCGACAACGGCCTCCTCGGCCCCATGCTCGAGGCGCCGGACGCGCGGTGCGTGGTTCTCCGGGGGCAGGACCCTCCCGGGGTCCCCTCGGCCACCTTCCACGGACGGGACGTCTTCGCGCCCGCCGCGGCCCATCTCGCCGCCGGTGGGCCCTTCGAGGCCCTGGGAGAGCCGGTTCTGGATCCCGTGCCGGGGCCCGGGGTCCCGGAGGCCCGGGGGGAGCCCGGCCGCGCCCAGGGGGTGGTCACCGGAGTGGATCGGTTCGGCAACCTCGCCACCAACGTTCCCGGGTCCTGGCTCCGGGGGGCGGCGTGGGTGGAGATCGGCCGGCGTCGGGTGCCCGTGGCCCGAACCTACGGCGACGTGGCTCCGGGCGAGGGACTGGCCCTGGTGGGGTCCGATGGCTACGTCGAGGTGGCGGTGCGAGACGGCTCGGCCGCCGCCGACTTCTCCGCGTCGGTGGGGACCCGGGTGGGCGTCGTGCCGGAGAGCGCCTGAGGGTCCTCGACAGGGCGCGATTTCGCCGTCGACCCGCGGTCTCGTAAGAGTAAAGTGATTATAGCGTAATTACTGGCAGTCATCCCCTTCACCGGAGTCTGCCATGCCCCGCCGTACCCTCCTGCCCGTCTGCTCCAGCCTCGCCGTGGGCGCCCTGATCGTCGCCTGCGGCGGCGACGGAGGCCCCACCGGCGCCGAACCCGTCGACACCACGCCGCCCCCGCCGCCCTCGGTCCGGCCCCGCACCGTGGAGGCCCACGACATCGGCAACCAGGGCTCGGCGGGCGATCTGGAAGTCCGGTTTCAGCGGGCCCGGGACCACCTCCAGGCCACGGCCTACCGGATCCTGGTGGAGCCGGCGCCGGCGGCCCTCACCGTGAGCGAGGCCCTGGCTCTGGGCCCGGACCGGTATCGGGAGGTGGAGGTGCCGTCGGAGGGGGCGCGCGTCGTCCTGGACGGCCTGACCGCCACCGACGGGTCGCCCGTGGTGGAGGGGGAGGACTACGCGGTCCGAGTGCTGGGTGTGGCGGCCCAGGCCGACAGCCTGAGCCAACTGTCCACCGCCGCCTCGGCCCGGCTGGCCGACGCCGCCGTGGTCCGCACCCTGGGCCCGGGGGTGGTGGGGGGCACGGGAGGGCTGGCCATCGCCGGCGACGGCACGGTCTTCATGGCCGACTTCGTGAGCACGGTCTACCGGATCGCCCCCGGTGGGGAGCCCGAAGTGTTTTCAGAGGGCCACGCCACGCCGTCGGGCAACCTGGTCCTGGCCGACGGCTCGCTGCTCCAGTCGAACTACGCCGACGGCAGCATCGATCGCATCGCCCCCGACGGAACGGTCTCGCCGTACGTGGAAGGCCTCGTGGGGCCGGTGGGGATGACCCTGGCCCCGGACGGGGCCGTGCTGGTGGTGGACTGCAACGTCAACGAGGTGCGGCGGGTGGCCGACGACGGCACCTTCACCACCTTCGCCGAGTCCCCGCTCCTGCTGTGCCCCAACAGCATCACCACCGACGGGAGCGGCACCTTCTGGGTGGTGAACTTCCGGGACGGGGCGGTCCTGGAGGTGAACGACGCCGGCGACGTGTCGGTCCTGGCCCGGGTCCCGGGCACGAACAACGGGCACATCGTCCATCACGACGGCGCCCTGTGGCTCACGTCGCTGGAGACCCGGCGGATCTACCGGGTGACCCTGGACGGGTCGGTGGAGGCGGTGGCGGGTTCGGGGGCCATCGGCATGTCCGACGGCCTGGCCCTGGAGGCGGAGATGGCCCGGCCCAACGGGATCGTCATCGACGCCGAGGGCCGGTTCCTGTACTGGAACGACCACTTCGGGGACGCCCTCAACGCCTACGCCGACGGGCCGGCGGTGCTGCGGCGCCTGGAGTTTGCCCGGGAGGGGGGATGAGGGAGCCTCAGTCGCCCTCGAGCCAGCGTTGGTCGGCGGCGCTGAGCCGGCCGTTGGAGCGGCGGTCCAGGAGCTTCACCACGACCCACCCCACCAACATGACCGGCGCCACCTTGAAGAGGAGGAAGGCGGCCAGAGAGCCCACCAGGCCGATGACCGACCCGACGATGGACAGCACGACCCCCGCCACGATCAACGTGGCCAGGGCCACGGCGAAAAAAGTCAGCAGTGTACCGAGCATCGTTCCTCCCTTCGGACGTCGAGCGTCCGCGTCGAACCACATGAGATCCTTCGAACGTCCCTACGTCGTGGGACGGGTGAAAGATTCGTGCCGCGGGGAGGAAACCGCCAGTCTCAGCGCACCCAGACGACGTCGATGGAGCCGAAGGCGGCCTGGACGTCGACGGTGATCCGGCGCTCGGCGGAGGACCAGTCGGCGGAGTACCACGCGTCTCCGTCGCGGTCCATCTCCGGGGCATCGAGGTCGGTGAGGAACGACTCCTTCACCAGCTTCACCCCGATGCCCCGGGGAATCCGGAGCTCCAGGGCGCCGAGCCCCATGTCCACCTCGATGTCCAGGTCGCGGCGCAGCTCGCCCGTGAGGTCCAGGGTGACCTCGCCCACGCCGGCTTCCACCGACAGGTGCCGGACGTTGAGGTTGCCGAGGCGGCGGGCGTCGAACTGGGCGGCGCCCACGGCGATGCGAGCCTCGTCGAGCCCTTCCGGGTTGGGGCGGGACACGTCGAGGCGGGTCTCGGAGGCGCCGGTCTGGATGTCCAGATCCGTGAGGCGCAGCCCCCCCAGGTCCACCTCGGCCCGACCGGCGCCGAACTCCAGGGAGAGTTCCATGGGGACACGGGTGGACAGCTCCACGTCCATCTCGGCGGCCTGCCGGTCCTTCTTGAGCCGGATGTCCCGTCCCCGACTCTCCACGCCCAGGGCCAGATCGTCGCCGTCGAAGTCGGCCACGGGGTCGAAGAGATCGGCGTCGTAGCTCAGGTCCATGGCGTAGAGCATGGACCCTTCCGAGGGACTCAGGCGCAGGGTCCCGGCCACGTGGCTCAGGGCCACGTCCAGGTGGGCCTGTCCCGAGAACTGCCTGGAGACGGCCATGGTGCGCCAGTCCTGGGCGGCCGCCGGTGCGGCGAGCCCTCCGAGGAGGGTGGCGGCCAGGGCCCCGACGACGAAGCGCCGGTCAGTCATGGGGGTCCCCGCGCCGGGAGTCCCAGTCGTCGCCCACGGCGTCGTCCGCCGCCTCGGCTGCGTCGTCCAGGGCCTCGTCCACCGCATCGGTGACGTCGTGCACCGCGTCGTCCACCGCGTCGGCGACCTCGTCGAGGGCGTCGTCCACGGCGTCCACGGCGTCGTGGGCCGCGTCGCCGGCGGCATCCACGGCCTCGTCCACCACCTCCGCCACCTCATCGGCCGCGGCTTCCACGTCGGCCCACACCGACTCGTCGGCGGCGCTGTCGGGGCCGGGGCCCGAGCGGGGCCGCCGGGGCTCCCAACCGCCGAAGAGGTCGTCGTCGAAGAACTCGGGCTTGCGACCGGCCCGGGTGAGGAGTACGGCGCCGAAGCCCATGAGGCCCACCACGGCCGAGAGCACGAAGGCCGTGGTCCGAAGCACCACTTCCAGCGCCCCGGTCCAGGGGAACACGCTCACCAGTTCGGCGGCGATGGAGGGGGCGGCCACGGCCAGGGCTCCGCCGGCCACCAGGGTCACCGGGTTCGTGATCCGGACCCATCCCAGGTAGGGGAACCGCTGGCGGGCCACCCACACGCCCAGGTTCCGGAAGACGGCCAGGTATCCGAGACCGCCGCCCAGGATCACCGCCACGGGGAAGAGGGGGATCCAGAGGATCAGCGCCGGAATCCCGATGATGGAGATGGCCAGGGCCACGATGCCCAGGACGAAGGCCGGGAGCACCAGGAAGGCGCCGGCCGTCCCCACCACCAGGGCCCGCCCCGGCGTCCGGCGGGCCGTCTCGGCCACGGCGTCGAGGTTGGGCCCGGCGAAGTGGACCACCAAGGCGCCGACGAACGCCACCACCAGCACCGTGAAGAGGCGGCCCAGTGCGCCACCCACGCCTCCGAAGGCGCGGCCCACGATGGAATCGCCCCGGTGATCCCGGTCCCGGGTCGCGGCCCGGATCTCGCTCCGGATCTCGGAGCGGATCTCGTCGCGGATCCGGCGTTCCATCTCCCGGTCCACCGTCTCCACCCGCACGATGTCGCCGTCCACCCGTCCGCCCTGATCCACCACCGTGCCGTCGGCGTAGCGCACGTCGCCGTCGATCCGCCCCCCGGGAGCGAGGCGCACGTCCCCATCCACCACCACCACGTCGCCCCGCACCCGTCCCGCCACCTCCAGGTCCCCGTCCACGACCAGCACCGTGCCGTCGACGTCCTCGCCCTCCCGGATGGTGAGGTCTTCACCCACCGAGAGACGCACGTCGTCCAGGTCCACGTCGTCCAGGGCCTCGGCGAGCCCGGCCAGGGCGTCGGTCCGGTCCAGGAGGGACACCAGCGACCGGAGGGCCAGGGAGGCGTCGGGCGCCGCCGGGGCCTCGGCCACCTCGGGAATCTCGGGCAGCTCCGGGACCTCCTGGAGGAACGCCTCTTCCAGGGCCTCGTCGATGCGCAGGGCCAGGTCGGCCGACGCGTCGGGGAGGTCGTCGGGGGGCGACCAGTCGGCGAGGGTCCGGGCCAGGGGCCCGTCGTCCAGGGCCACGGCGAAGCCCAGGAGGGTCCGCCAGGCCGAGTCCAGGGCGTCGCCGGCCTGGAAGGTTCCGACCTGCTCTCCGTCGATGCGAACGCGGCCCTCGGTGAGGGCCACGTTCAGCGTCTCGCCGTCCTCGAACTCGAGCTGGAGCGACGCGGCGTCCCGCCCGACCGAGACGGACTTGGAGACGACGTCCCGCACGGACTGGGCCGCAGCGGGCGCCGCCGTGAGGAGGGCCGCCAGGCCCGCGGTGAGGGCCAGGAGGCCGCGGCGAGGATCAGCGAGAATGCGCATAGGGACGATCCGCAGGTTGCGAAGCGATCAGGAAGCGATAGACCACCCAGAGGGCGGCGAAGAGGAGGCCCGAGGCCATGGTGGCGGCACCGGCGGCCACCGGAGGCGACTGGAGGGCATCCAGGGCGGCCCGGGCCGCCGGCTCCAGCCCCGCGGCCTGTACCAGCGATCCGACCTGGGCCAGAAGGGCGCCCATGCCGTCGGCCATCTTCAGGCGGAAGAAGGCCACCAGGTTGCCCACCGTCACCAGGGGGCTGGAGAAGACGGCCTGGATGATCAGGACCGCCACTACGGCCGGGGCCGTGGCCACGCCCAGGGCGGCGGCCCATCCCTGCCGACTGGAGGGGGCATGGGCCCGGGCCCACGCCGCCACCCGACCCCACCGCGTGGTGGGAGCCATGGCCACCCGGGTCAACTGCTCCACCCGCCACGTCGCCATGACCCGCTCCCCGAAGTCGGGGGTCGGCGCCAGATGGCCGAGCTCGTCCAGGGCCAGGGACACCCGGCGCAGGGCGGCCAGTTCGGACCGACACACGGCGCAGGTGTCCAGGTGCTCGTCGATGCGGGTGGAGACCCGCGCCGCCAGTCGACCCTCCAGGTGGTCCTGGAGACGGCCCGACGGCACGTGGTCGCCCACCACCGAGGCGGATCCGGCGGCCCGCCGCTTCCGGGCCCGGCCGTCTCCCGCCACGGGAGCCGACTCGAGGATCCGGGCGCGGAAGGACGCCGACGGCGCGAGCACCGGCAGCTCGCCGAGCTCGTCGAAGAGGGCCTCCCAGGCGTCGAGCTCCGACCGGCACCGGGGGCACCCATCCACGTGAGCCTTCACGGAGGCCGCGTCCTCACGGGTCAGATCCCCGTCGAGGAACGCCTGCATCCGCTCGGCGCTCAGGTGGTCGAAACTGGGTCGGGTGCTCACTGCATCGGTCCTGCCGGAGGTTCGTTCTCTACGGCCGTCCCTACGGAACGGTGCGCGTCACGGTTTCGTCGCGGCCCTGCGGAATCCGCCCTCATGGCGCCAGATGGGCCAGGGTGTCCTTCAATTCGTGCCGCGCACGATGGATGTAGGTCTTCACCGTACCCAGGGGGAGTTCCAGCGTGTCGGCGATCTCGTCGTAGCTGTATCCCTCCACGTGGCGGAGGAGAATCACCGTGCGGTACTCGGGGCGGAGGCGGCCGATGGCCTCCTCGATTTCGGCCCCGAGCTCGCGGTTCTCCACGAAGGCGTCGGGTCGCTCGTGGGAGTCCTCCAGCACCAGGCTCGTGCGGGCCTCCTCCTGGGCGTTGGACGCGTGGGGCGACCCGTGGATCGAGATCGTGTCGAGTTTCCGCTTGCGCAGATAGTCGATGGTATGGTTGTTGGCGATCTTCAGGATCCAGTTCGAGAACTTGAACGAGGGGTTGTACGATCCGATGGCGTTGAACGCCCGGATGAACGACTCCTGCGCCAGATCCTCGGCCAGGGAGCGGTCCCGAACCATGCGGAACACGAGGGAGAACACCGGTCGCTCGTAGCGCGACAGGAGTTCCCGGAATGCGCCCTCACGACCCTGGCTCGCCTGGGCGGCGAGGGCACGGTCTTCGAGGGAGGAGTAGTCGCTGGCGGACAGGTCGGCCGCTCCCCGTGCGGTGGTCGTCGCGTGGGACAGGGACCCGTCGGCCGTGGTCGCGGATGGGTTGGCCATGGCATGGGGTCCTACGGAGGGATTCCCTCCCGGGTTTCGCCCGGTGTGGAACCCGGTCTTCCGTTCGGGTAGGATGGAAGCTTCCCGAACGCCGTACCTCGAAGGTATTTCCCCCGTCCCCCACTGCAATGCCCACCATTCCCGACGCGGTCCCGTCGCAGGGAGCGGACCGCGAGAAGCAGGTCCGGACGATCTTCTCCGATATCGCGCCGCGGTACGACCTGCTGAACCACGTCCTGTCCATGAACGTCGACCGGGCGTGGCGGCGCAGGGCCGTCGACACCCTCGGCTGGACGGACCGTCCCGGGGGCACCTACCTGGACGCCTGCGCCGGCACCTTCGACCTCGGTCTGGAACTCGCTCGGCGGGGCGCGTTCCAGGGCCGGATCGTGGCGTCGGACTTCGCCCGGCCCATGCTGGTGGCGGGACGGGACAAGCTCGAGGGCGCGGCGGTGGCCCCCGTCTGCGGCGATACCCTGAGGCTTCCGTTCCCCGACGCGTCGTTCGACGGCGCCACGGTGGGGTTCGGGGTGCGCAACCTCTCCGACCTCGACGCCGGGTTCCGGGAATTCCATCGGGTCCTGAAGCCCGGCGCCCGCCTGGTCGTCCTGGAGTTCACGGTGCCGCCCAACCCCGTGGTGCGGGCCGGATACATGCTCTACTTCACCAGGATCCTGCCCGTGGTGGGTCGGATCGTCTCGGGGCACCCGTGGGCCTACACCTACCTGCCCGAATCGGTGAAGGAGTTTCCGGGGCCCGACGAACTCGCGGCGAAGCTGGAGTCCGCCGGGTTCGCCGAGTCGGGCTACGCGCTGGTCACTTTCGGGATCGCGGCGATCCACTGGGCCCGGAAGGAAGGCCCTCGGGGTCCAGGATCGTGACCGGGCCGAGTCCCAGGGACTCCAGGGAGCCGTCGAAGGCGTCGGGGTTTCCCACCACCAGAATGGTCCAGCGCCCGGGCTCCATGTGGTCGGCGAAGACACGCCGCACGGCCTCGGGGTCCACCTCCTGGATGCCGTCCACGTAGCGAGCGAGCCAGTCCGCCGGAAGATCGGCGGCCTCGTAGCTCATGCGGCGCACCACGACGCTGGCCGGTGAGTCGAAGGCGAAGACGAACCCGTTGACGAATTCGTCCACGGCGTCCCTCACCTCGGCCGGTTCGGGCGCCGCCTCGCCCATGCCCCGGAAGATCTCCAGGATGGTGCGGAGGGCCGCCACCGTGGTGCCCGATCGGGTGCGGGTGGTGGCGCCCAGCAGGCCGTCGTAGTCCTGGGGCGTGGTCCACAGCGACGACGCCGAGTAGGCGTATCCCTCTTCGGTGCGGAGGCGGGCCAGGAGCCGGCTCGAGAATCCACTGGCCCCCAGGATCGCGTTGCCGATCCGGGACGCGAAGAACGCCGGGTCGGCGGCCTGTCGGAGGGAGGTGGAGTGGGCCAGGACCACGGTGCTCTGGTCCAGGGTGCGGGGGATCACGAAGACGCCGCCGGCGTGGCGCACATCGGGGTCCGGGGAGTCGGGGACCGGGCCGGGGCACGAGGGAAGGGACTGCACCATGGCCCGGATCCGGGGCTCCATGTCGGCCCAGGCCACGGCGCCCGCCACCCCCAGCACCAGGTTCTCGCGACACACGATGCGCCGGTGGAGGCCGTGGAATCGCTCCGGGGACACCGCTTCGGGCTCCAGATCGTCGGCGGTCATCTCCCAGCCGATGGGGTGGTCGCCGTACATGAGCCGGTTGAACTCGGAGAAGGCCAGCCGACCGGGATCGTCCGTGCGGCGCAGGATCGACTCGAGCTGGCGCTCCCGCCAGACCGCCACGGCGGCGGTGTCGAAGCCGGGGCGGCTCACCATCTCCCACCACAGCTCCAGGGCCGGGTCCAGAGTGGTGAGGAGGGTGTTGAGGGACGCCGACACGGCGCCTCCCGACCCCCCGAAGCTGGTCTGGAGGGCCAGGGACTCGAGGCGGACGTCCACGCTGTCGGGCGGCAGCGTTTCGGTGCCCCCGGCTCGGAGCAGCCCCGGGAGGGCCGTGCCCGCGGCGTAGTTCTCCCGCCCGAAGCGGGCGTACCCGCCCTCGAAGCGGGCGTAGACGTCCACCAGGGGGAGGGCCCGGTCCAGGACGTGGAAGACCCGCACCCCGTCCACCTCCCGGACGTCGGGCTCGGGGGGGTCGAAGCGGAGAGGCTCGAAGACCAGGGCCTCCACGGCGTCCCGCCCCGATGCCGGGACCTGGCCCGCGGCCGGGGCTGCCAGGACCAGGGCCGCCAGGACCGGGGCTGCCGGCACGAAGGCCGCCGCCGTCGCGAGGGCGGCCCGGACCCGGCGCCTCACGGCCGGCCTCCGTGGGCCGTGGGGACCAGGGTCGCCACGGTGAGGGTGGTGGGGTCGAACCAGCGCCGGGCCACCCGCTGCACGTCGGCGGGGGTGACCTCGGTGAGCCGTTCCGTGAGGCGGAACGTTTCCCGCCAGTCGCCCAGGGCCGAGGCCGACGCGGCGAGCTGGAGGGCGAGCCCCAGGTTGGAACGGAGGCGCCGCACACGGCCGCTCTCGATCTGGACCCGGATCCGGGCCAGCTCGGCCTCGCTGGGCGGGGTCTCGGCCAGGGCCGCCAGTTCCTCCAGCACCGCGGCCTCCAGCGAGGCCGGCGCATGGGGCGAGCGGGGCGTGGCGTCCACCGTGAAGAGCCGGGGGTAGCGGTCGCCCGGGCCCAGGGACGCGGTGACCGATGTGGCGATGCGGTCGTCCTGGACCAGTCGGCGATGGAGGCGGGAGGTCCGGCCCGCGGTGAGGAGGGTGGCCAGGACCGCCAGGGCCGGGGCGTCGTCGTGGAAGAGGGAAGGCACGGGCCACCCCATGCGGAGGGCCGGCTGGGCGTCGAAGACCACCTCCACCTCTCGGCGCCCCCGCTGCTCCGGCTCCCGGGTCAGGACGGGTGGAGGCTGATCGCCGGGGGGAAGATCGCCGAAGTACTCCCGGGCCCACCCGGCGAAGCGGTCGGGGTCCAGATCGCCCACGATGGCCACGGTGGCGTTCCGGGGGCCGTAGAACCGCCGGTAGTACTCCTCGACCTGGGCCCGGGTGAGGACCTGGAGGTCGGCCATGGTCCCGGCCACGGGCTGGCCGTAGGGGTGGATGGTGAAGGCCGACGCCAGATGGGCTTCGTACAGCAACCCGGCGGGGTTGGTGTCGATGCGCATGCGCCGTTCCTCCATGACCACGTCGCGCTCGGCGTAGAACTCCCGGAACACCGGGGCTCGCATGCGGTCGGACTCCAGGGCGAACCAGAGTTCGGCCCGGTTGGCCGGCAGCTCCACGAAGTAGGTGGTGGCCTCCGAGGCCGTGGTGGCGTTCAGGCCCCGGGCTCCGTTCCGGGAGAGGATCCGGTCGAACTCGTTGGGCACGACCAGGGCCCGGGCCGAATCCTCCAGGGCGGCGATGCGGGACTCCAGGCCGGCGATCCGGCTCGAGTCGGGTCGGGGGGCGCCCCGCTCGGCCAACACCGTGTCGTGGACGGCGTCCATGCGGGCGAACCACGAGCGCTCGGCCTCCACGTCGGTGGTGCCGATGGAGGTCGTGCCCTTGAAGAGAAGGTGCTCCAGGAGGTGGGCGATCCCGGTCCGGCCCGGGAGCTCGTCGACGCCCCCCACGGCGTACTCCACCACGAAGGCCACGGTGGGGGCGCCGGGGCGGGGGAGGAGCACGAACCGCATGCCGTTGTCCAGGACCACCTCCCGCACCGGGAGGTCGAGTCCCGAGCGGGGGGGCGGGTCCTGGGCCCGGGCCCCGGCCGGAGTCCAGCCCGCCACGCCGGCGGCCGCCAGGACCACCCGGGCCAGGCGAAAGAGGCGGTGGGTCGGGAGAGATCTCATGGAGCCGGTTGGCACGCGGGGCAGAAGAAGGCCGAGCGGTTGCCGAATACGGTCCGCTCCACGGCGGTGTTACACCGCACGCAGGGTTCGCCTTCCCGACCGTACACCTGGAGCCGCCGAACGAACGTCCCGGGTTCGCCGTCGGCGTTCCGGTAGTCCCGGATGGTGGTGCCCCCGGCCTCCACCGCGGCCCCCAGAACGTCCCGGATGGCGGCGTGGAGCGCTCGGGCCCGGGCTTCGTCCACGGTATGGGCCCGCTGGGCCGGATGGATGCCGGCCCGGAAGCAGGCCTCGCAGGCGTAGATGTTGCCCACCCCCGCCACCCGCCGCTGGTCCAGGAGCCAACTGCGCAGGGGACTCCGGGACGCCCCCAGGGCGGCCTGGAGTCCCGGGATCGTGAAGTCCGGGCTCAGGGGTTCGGGTCCCAGGGCGTCGCTCCGCCGGCCCCACTCGTCCGGGTCGAGGGCTTCCACGCAGCCGAAGCGACGGACGTCGTCGAAGACCAGGCGACCCTCGTCCAGGCGGAAGGTCACGGCGGGGTGGGTGGGGCGGGGGGGCCGCCGGCCCGCCACGCCCAGGGGCGCGAGCCAGCCCGTCATGCCCAGGTTCACCACCAAGACACCGTCGTCGAGCACCAGGACGACGTTCTTCGCCCGCCGGGTCACCGCCTCGATCCGGCGGCCCCGGACCCGGGCCCGGAACGCCCGGGCCGGCACCCGCAACACGTCGGCGTGGTGGATCCGGGCCTGTTGGATGCGGCGGCCGGTGAGGACGGGCCGGAGCCCCCGGACCAGGGTCTCCGCTTCGGGAAGCTCCGGCACCCGCTCAGGGCTCCAGGGTCACGGCGGTGCCGGCGCAGGTCACCATGAGCATGCCGTTGCCGGCGCCGAGTACCTCGTAGTCCAGGTCCATGCCCAGAACCGCGTCGGCCCCCCGCTCCTGGGCCCGTTCGGCCATCTCCCGGATCGCCTGCTCCCGGGCGTCGTGGAGGGCTCGCTCGTAGGCGGCGGAGCGCCCGCCCACGATGTCGCGCACCGTGGCGAGGAAGTCCTTCAGGATGTTGGCGCCGACGATGGTCTCGCCGGTGACCACGCCCAGGTACTCGCGGACCGGGCGACCTTCGATCTGGGGCGTAGTGGTGATGATCACGACAGGGGACTCCGTTGAAGGCTCCAGGGGATCGGACCGCAGATACGGACCGCCTCGGGTGGGTCTTCAGTCGGCCGACCGCTCCAACTCGCGCCAGCCGATGTCGCGGCGGTACTGGGCCCCCTCGAACCGAACCGCCGCGGCCGCCTCCCGGCTCCGAGCGGCGGCTTCGGGGAGGGTGGCCCCCAGACCGGTGCAGGCCAGAACCCGCCCCCCGGACGTCTCCAACCCCGTCCCGCCGAGCCGGGTGCCGGCGTGGAAGACCACCACCTCGTCGGACTCGTCCACGCCCGAGAGATCGATGGGCACGCCCTTCTCCACCGGTCCGGGATACCCGGCCGACGCCACCACCGTGGTGACGGCCGCCCCTTCCCGGAAGCGGGGCCGCATCCGACCCAGTCCCGTGCCGTCGGCCGCAGCCACCAGCAGATCCAGGAGGGAACTGGCCAGAAGGGGGAGCACCACCTGGGCCTCGGGGTCGCCGAAGCGGCAGTTGAACTCCACGACCCGGGGTCCCCGGGGCGTCATCATGAGTCCGGCGTAGAGGAGTCCCTGAAACACCGCGTCCCGCCGCGCCATGCCCTGGAGGACCGGGCGGAAGACCCGCTCCCGGATCTCGGTCAGCAGGGGAGGGGTCGCGATGGAGACCGGGGCGTACGCGCCCATCCCTCCCGTATTGGGCCCCGTGTCGCCCTCGCCGATGCGTTTGTGGTCCTGGGAGGGAAGGAGCAGCACCACGTCCTCGCCGTCGGTGACCCCGAAGACCGAGAGTTCTTCGCCCTCCATGAACTCCTCCACCACCACCTCCCGCCCCGCCTCTCCGTAGGCGAAATCGTCCAGCATGGAGCGCGCGGCCGCCACGGCCTCGTCGACGGTGGTGCACACCACGGCGCCCTTGCCCGCGGCCAGCCCCGACGCCTTCACCACGATGGGGGCCCCCTGGTCCCGGATCCACGCCTCTGCGGCGTCGCCGTCGGTGAAGACCCGGTAGTCGGCCGTGGGCACGCCCTCCTCCCGCATCAACTCCTTGGCGAAGGCCTTGGAGCTCTCGATGCGAGCCGCAGCCCGGGAGGGTCCGAACACGGGCAACCCCTTGGCCCGGAAGCGATCCGCGAGTCCCATGGCCAGCGGCGCCTCGGGTCCCACGATGGTGAGATCCACCCCCCGGGAAGCGGCGAACCCCGACAGCGCCTCCACGTCGGTGGGGGCGATCTCCACGGGTTCGCAGAGGGGCGCCATGCCCCCGTTGGGACGGGTGGCGTAGACGACGGCGTCGGGGGCGTCCCGGCGGAGCTTCCAGAGAAGGGCGTGCTCCCGCCCTCCGTTGCCCACGAGGAGGATGCGCATGATGGAAGTTCAGGATGGATCCGGACCGGAGACCGGCGGCCCGGGAGCCGGCCCCGGACGCTATCCGAGCGCCCCGCCCCTGTCAAAGAGGAAGTGCCTCGTACCGGGCCGCTGAGGAGGGAGGTCGCGTTGGAGAGGTTCGTGGGACGGCCGCGGCCGCAGGCCGCGAAGCGAAGCGCGGCTCACGAAGGTCTCCACCGGGGCCTCCCTCTCGCCCATGGCCCGTCAGGGGCTACTTCCGGAAGCCCCCGAAAAAGCTCTCCCCCATCCGCTTCGCCGCACCCGCCATCTGGTCCAGGAGGTCCCGGGCGCCCTCGGCGTAGGCCTGGGCCGCTTCCTTGAGATCGTCCTGGTAGGCCGGGTCGGGATCGGCGCGACGGGCGTACTCGCCCCGGAGCGTCCGGTCGTACGCTCCGGTCTCGATCCAGGCCCGGAGCTCGGAAAGCCGCAGCACCCAGAACGGATGGGTCGTGCCCATGAGGTTCAGGATCTTGAACACCTGATCGGCCACGTCGCCGCTGTCCCGGTACTCCTCGGCCTGACGGATGAACTCGTCGAGGTTCATCTCGTCGGTGTGGCCGCCGCCGGCCATCTTCAGCATGGTTCCCATGACCACCTGGGGATCCTGGACCGTGAGGAGACCCGCCCGGTCGCACGACAGCTCGGCTTTCCGGCCCCACTCCAGGAGCGCCACCAGCACCGCCCGGGCCGCGATCCCCACGATGGGGAAGCCCATGCCCGCGAGCTGGATCAGGAGCACGGTCATGGTGCGGTAGAGCACGTGATCCGAGAGGATGTGCCCGAGTTCGTGACCCAGGATGTAGCTCAGCTCGTCGTCGTCGAGGAGGGTCACCGTCCCGGAATTCAGGATGATGAACGGCTTCTCCATCCCGTAGGCGCCGGCGTTGACGATGGGCGTCTGGGACACGAAGAGATCGTACTCGATCTCGCAGTCCAGCGTCCGGAGCGCGTCCTTGTAGAGGCCGTAGATCCGGGGAAACTGGTTCTCCGACACCTTCACGGCGTTGGCCTGGAAGGCCAGGCGAATGGGCTTCTCGCCGAAGAACCCGAAGAGCTTTCGCAGCACGTCGTCGAAGACCGGGAGCTTCCGCAACGCCGCCAGCGCGGCCTTGTCGGCGGGGTGCTCCCACGCCCGGGGGGCGATGTCGGTGAGGACCCGGCGGGCCCGAGCCCCCTGGGTGTCGCCGGGGCCGGTGCGGTCCTGATCGTCCATCGTAGCCTCGTGAAGACGGTGTCCAGTGGTTCACGCGCCGGGTGAAGCCCGGTGCGAACGTCCGATCCTACGGTAGCCGTTCGGGTCGTGTTTCAGCCAACTCGCCCCGTCGGCTCAGCGCTCCAGCGCCCGATCCAGGTCGGCCAGGAGGTCGTCGATCTCCTCGATGCCCACACTGAGGCGGACCAGACCGTCGGTGACCCCCATCCGCTCCCGAAGGTCCTTGGGGACCGAGGCGTGGGTCATGAGGGCCGGTACGCTCACCAGCGATTCCACCCCGCCCAGACTCTCGGCCAGTTGGAAGAGGCGGGTGTGCTCCACCACCGCCCGGGCCCGGTCCAGCGTCCCCACGTCGAAGGACACCATGCCGGTGAAGCCCTTCATCTGCCGCTTCGCCAGGTCGTGTTGGGGGTGGGATGGGAGTCCCGGGTAGAAGACGGCGTCGACCTTGGCATGCCCCTCGAGGTGGCGGGCCACCGCGAGCCCCGCGGCGTTGTGCTGGCGCATGCGCACGTGGAGCGTCTTGGCGCCCCGGAGGCACAGCCAGGCGTCCATGGGGCCGGGCACGGCGCCGGTGGATTTCCGGACGAAGCGGATCTCCTCGGCCAGGGCGTCGTCCCGCACCACCAGCGCCCCGCCGATGATGTCGGAATGACCGTTGAGGTACTTGGTGGCGGAGTGGACCGTGATGTCCGCCCCCAGCTCCAGGGGGCGCTGGTTGTACGGCGAGGCGAAGGTGTTGTCGACCATGAGGAGGGCGCCGGCGTCCCGGGCCACCTCGGACACGGCCCCGATGTCGCACAGGCGCATCATGGGATTGGTGGGCGTCTCCACGTGGATCAGCCGCGTCTCGGGCCGCACCGCCGCCGCCACCGCCTCGGGGTCCCGGGAATCCACGAAACTGAAGTCGATGCCCAGACGGGCCAGCACCCGGGTGAACATGCGGGTGGTCCCACCGTAGGTGTTCTCCTCGCTCACCACGTGATCGCCGGCCGACAGGGTCTTGAGGACCGACTCGATGGCCGCCAGCCCGCTGGCGAACGCTACACCGTGGGCCCCACCCTCCAGGGCGGCCAGGTTGCGTTCCAACGCCTCCCGGGTCGGGTTGGCCACCCGGGCGTAGTCGTAGATCCCCCCCAGGGGCTCGGCGATGGCCGGCTGCACGTAGGTGGACGTCTGGAAGATCGGGGGCATGATGGCGCCCGTGGAGGGTTCGGGAGACTGCCCGCCGTGAATGGCGAGGGTGCCGAAACCCGGGGCGTCGGACGAGTCGAGGGCCATGGGGAACCGGGTGTGGGGAAACGGGAACGCAACACCGCAAATCTAGCCCCCTGGCCGCGTTGACGCTTCCCCCGTTCGGGGGCGACATTCCCGGATCCCCCCCCGCATTCCACCGTGGTTTCGCCATGCCTCTCCACCTCCCCCCCGGCCTCATGGTCTCCGTCTCCGGTATCCGGGGACGGGTCGGCGACCCTCTCACTCCCGAGCTCGTGTGTGGTGCCGCCGCCGCCTTCGGAGCGTTCCTCCGCTCCGAGGGAGCCCAGGGGCCCGTGGTGGTGGGCCGGGACTCCCGCACGTCGGGGCCCATGTTGCGGGCCGCCGCCGTGGCGGGCCTCCAGTCGGTGGGCGTGGACGTCATCGACGTGGGGATCGTGCCCACGCCCACGGTGCTTCTGGCCGTGGAGCATCACCACGCCGCCGGGGGCATGGCCATCACGGCCAGCCACAATCCCGCCGAGTGGAATGCCCTCAAGCTGGTCACCGCCGAGGGCATGTTCCTGGACGCCGACGCGTCGGCCCGGTACCGCACGGCGCTGCGGGAGAGCGACCCTCCCCGGGCTCCGTGGGACTCCCTGGGGGAGGTGAGCACCGACGACGGGGCCATCGACCGTCACCTCGACGCCATTCTCGCCCTGGATGTCCTGGACGTGGAGGCCATCCGGGCCGCGGCCCTGCCCGTGGCCCTGGATTGCGTGCGAGGTGCCGGGGGCCTGGTGATTCCCCGCCTCCTCGAGACCCTGGGCTGCACGGTGACGGCCATCCACACCGAGGCCGACGGGCGCTTTCCCCGGGACCCCGAACCCACCGCCGCCCACCTGGCCGAACTGGGCGAGGTGGTGCGGAGGAGCGGGGCCGTGGTGGGGCTGGCCGTGGACCCGGACGTGGACCGCCTCTCCCTGGTGGACGAACACGGCGAGGCGGTGGGGGAGGACCTCACCCTGGCCCTGGCGGTGGACGTGGTCCTTCGCCGCACCCCCGGCGCGGTGGTCACCAACCTGTCCACCTCCCGGGTGGTGGCCGACGTGGCGGCGGCCCACGACGCCCCGGTGGTCCGGGCGCCGGTGGGGGAGATCAACGTGGCCCGGCGCATGCAGGCCGAGGGGGCCGTGGTGGGGGGGGAGGGCAACGGCGGCGTGATCCTGCCGGCGCTCCACCACACCCGCGACGCTCCGGTGGCCGTGGCCCTGATCCTCCAGCACCTCGTCGACGTGGGGACGGCCCTCTCGGGAGCCGTGGGGCGCTGGCCGGAGTATCACATCGTGAAGACGAAGGTCAGCTTCGATCGATCGGCGCTGGACGCGGCCTACGCCGCCCTGGCCGCCGACCTCGGTGCCGACGCCGAGGATCGCAGCGACGGCCTCCGACTTGCATGGGAGGGACGGCGAGCCTGGCTCCACGTCCGGCCCTCGGGCACCGAGCCCATCGTGCGCCTCATCGCCGAGGCGCCCGAGGAGGCCGCGGCCCGGGCGCTGGTGGATCGAGCCGGCGCCGTTCTCGACGGCGTGGTGTGAAGGGCGGACGGGCTACCTTTTCCGCGCCTCCGGGCGTCCACGAAGTGAGTGAGATCACATGTGTGGTATCGTAGGCTACCTGGGGCACCGTGAGGCCGCACCCATCCTCCTGGAAGGTCTCCGCCGTCTCGAGTACCGGGGGTACGACTCGGCGGGCATCAGCGTCATGTCCGAAGCCGGCGAACTCGTCACGGTGCGCCGGTCCGGGAAGCTGGCCGAGCTCGAGAATGCCATCGCCGACCAGCCGCCCCGGGGGCGCGTTGGCATCGCCCACACGCGGTGGGCCACCCACGGTCCGCCCACCGAGGCCAACGCCCATCCCCACACGAGCCGGGACGGCCAGATCACGCTGATCCACAACGGGATCATCGAGAACGCCGGAGTCCTCAAGAAGAAGCTCGAGGAGCTCGGGTATCCGTTCACCTCCGATACCGACACCGAGGTGGTGGTCCACCTCATCGACCACCTCTGGCCCGAAACGGGCCGTCTGGAAGAGGCCGTGGCCGCGGCCCTGGGTCAGGTGGAGGGCGCGTACGGCATCGCCGCCATCTCGTCCCGGGATCCGTGGAAGATCGTGGTGGCGCGGAACGGGAGTCCCCTGCTCCTGGGCATCGGGGCCGACGGCGAACTCATGGCCGGCTCCGACGTGGCCGCCGTCGTGGGGGTCACCCGGGACGTGGTCTACCTGGACGACGGCGACGTGGGCGTTCTCGACCGCACCGCCTACCGCACCTTCCACCTGGAGCGGGGCTCGGTGCGCCGCCAGGTGCACCAGGTGACGTGGGATCTGGAGGCCATCGAGAAGGGCGGCTACGAGCATTTCATGCTCAAGGAGATCCACGAGCAGCCCCAGTCGCTCCGGGACGTGATGCGGGGGCGCCTGCTGCCCGAAGAGGGGATCGCCCGTCTCGGCGGCATCACGGTCTCCGACGCCGACCTGGCCAAGGTGGAGCGCATCACCATCACGGCCTGCGGCACGTCGTGGCATGCGGGACTCCTGGGCGAGTACCTCCTGGAGGACCTGGCCCGGATCCCGGTGGACGTGCAGTACGCCTCGGAGTTCCGCTACAAGAACCCGGTCATCGAGGACAACACCCTGATCCTGGCCATCAGCCAGTCGGGGGAGACGGCCGACACCCTGGCCGCCCTGCGGGAGGCCAAGCGCCGGGGCGCCCCCACCATGGGGATCGTCAACGTCGTGGGGAGCTCCATCGCCCGGGAGACGGACTTCGGCATGCACCTCCACGCCGGCCCCGAGATCGGGGTGGCGTCGACCAAGGCGTTCACGAGCCAGATCGTGGCCCTGGTGCTGTTCAGCCTCTACATGGGCCGCCGCCGCAGTCTCTCGGTCCTGGAGGGACGGGAGCTGGTGGAGGCCCTCCTGCGACTCCCCGACCAGGTCGAGGAGATCCTGGCCCAGACCGACGAGATCCGGGACTTGGCCCAGGAATACGCCCCCTCCAACAACTTCCTCTATCTGGGGCGGGGCTACCAGTTCCCGGTGGCGCTGGAAGGGGCGTTGAAGCTCAAGGAGGTGAGCTACATCCACGCCGAGGGGTACCCGGCGGCAGAGATGAAGCACGGCCCCATCGCCCTCATCGACGACGACATGCCGGTGGTGTTCCTGGCGCCCCGGGACCCGGTGTACGCCAAGGTCGTGTCCAACATCGAAGAGGTGAAGGCCCGTCACGGGCGCGTGATCGCCGTGGTGAGCGACGACGCCCCCGAGCTCCAGGGCAAGGTGGACCACCTGATCCGGGTGCCCCAGACCGTGCCGGCGCTGCTGCCGATCCTCACCACCATTCCCCTCCAGCTCCTGGCGTACCACGCCGCGATCCTCCGGGAATGCGACGTGGATCAGCCGCGCAACCTCGCCAAGTCGGTGACGGTGGAGTAGGCGTGCGGGTCGTCCTCCAGCGGGTGTCCCGGGCCCAGGTCCGGGTCGACGGGCGGGTCGTGGGTTCGGCCGGGAAGGGGTTCCTGATCCTGGTGGGATTCACCGAGGGAGACGACCGGCCCGGCCTGGAGTGGATGGCCGACAAGATCGTGGGACTCCGGGTTTTTCCCGACGACGAGGGCCGCATGAACCGCGACCTCGAAGAGGTGGGGGGCGACCTCCTGGTGGTGAGCCAGTTCACCCTGTACGGAGACACCCGGAAGGGCCGCCGCCCGTCGTTCGTCCACGCCGCCGGTCCCGAGACCGCCGTGCCCCTCTACGAGTCCTTCGTGGCGCTCCTCCGGGAGCGGGCCCCGGGGCGGGTGGAGACGGGGGAGTTCGGCGCCATGATGGACGTGGAGCTGGTGAACGACGGCCCCGTCACCCTCGTGCTGGAGCGGTGAAGGCCCCGGCCCTGGTCCTGGCCTCGGCCTCGCCCCGGCGGAGCGAACTCCTGCGGCAGGTGGGGTTGAGCCACGAGGTGCTCCCGGCGCACGTCGACGAGACGCCCGGCGCCCGTGAGACGCCGGCGGGCCACGTGGAGCGCCTCGCCCGGGAGAAGGCCCGGGCCGTGGCCACCCTCCGCCCCGACGCCCTGGTCCTGGCCGGAGACACGGTGGTGGTGCACGACGGGCGGATCCTGGGCAAGCCCGCCCACGGGGACGAGGCCGTGGCCATGCTCATGGCGCTGTCCGGGCGGGAGCACCAGGTGCTGTCGGGGCTGGCCCTGGCCGTTCCCGGCCGACCCGCCGCGCTCCATTCCCGGGTCGACGCCACCGACGTGCGCTTCCGGCGGTTCGACCAGGCCGAGGCCCGGGCCTACGTCGCCACCGGCGAGCCCATGGACAAGGCCGGGGCCTACGGGATCCAGGGAAGGGGAGGCGCGTTGGTGACGGGGATCACGGGGGACTACACTACGGTCGTGGGACTCCCCATCTCCGGCCTCGTGGAGCTCCTGCACGCAGCGGGGTGGACCCTTCGCGCCGGCGAGCTCCATCCCAGGGTTCGAGTCGACCAACGGGAGTAGGTCATGGCCGTACGTGCCGTCGCCGCCGTGGACCAGGGCACCACCGGGTCCACGGTCCTGATCGTGGGAGAGGACGGCCGGGTGCTGGCCCGGGCCTATTCGGAGTTCACCCAGCACTTCCCCCGGCCCGGATGGGTGGAGCACGACGCCGGCGAGATCTGGTCCGTGACCCGCGACGTCCTGGCGCGAGCCCTGGTCGATGCCGTCGCGGCAGGGGCCCGGGTCGAGGCCCTGGGCATCACCAACCAGCGGGAGACGGTGGTGCTCTGGGACCGGGAGACGCTGGAGCCGGTCCATCGGGCCATCGTCTGGCAGGACCGCCGGACCACCCCCCTCTGCCGACGGTTGAAGGAGGCGGGACACGAACCCGAGGTGCGCCGCCGGACCGGGTTGGTCCTGGACCCGTACTTCACCGGCACGAAGCTGACCTGGCTGCTCGAGGAGCACCCCGACCTCCGGGCTCGGGCCGAGGCCGGGGACCTGGCATGCGGCACCATCGACGCCTGGCTGGTGGCCCGCCTCACCGAGGGCCGGGTTCACGCCACCGACCCCACCAACGCCTCCCGCACCCTTCTCTACGACCTTCACGAGCGGGCGTGGTCCGACCCCCTTCTCGATCTCTTCGGCGTGCCCGCCGCCCTCCTCCCGGAAGTGCGCCGGAGCAGCGGGGCCTTCGGGGTGACCCGGGGCGATGCGGCGGGGGTCGAGGTGCCGATCCTCGGCGTCGCCGGCGATCAGCAGGCGGCCCTCTTCGGCCAGGGGTGCTGGCGGCCGGGGTTGGCGAAGAACACCTACGGCACCGGGGCCTTCCTCCTGCTCCACACCGGCGGCGAGGCGGTGGCGTCGAACCACGGGCTCCTCACCACGGCCGCCGTGGCGGAAGACGGCGGGCACGCCTACGCCCTGGAGGGGTCGATCTTCGTGGCCGGAGCCGCCATCCAATGGCTCCGGGACGGTCTGGGCATCCTGGAGCACGCCGAGGAGTCCGAGGCCCTGGCCGCGTCCCTGGAGGACAACGACGGCGTGTACCTGGTGCCCGCCTTCGTGGGGTTGGGCGCGCCCCATTGGGACCCGGAAGCCCGGGGGACGGTGGTGGGGCTCACCCGGGGCAGCGGTCGGGCCCACCTGGCCCGGGCCGCTCTGGAGGCCATGGCCTACTCCACCGCCGACGTCCTCCACGCCATGGAGGCCGATTCGGGGGTGACGGCCCGGGAGCTCCGGGTCGACGGGGGCGCCGCCGACAACGACTGGCTCATGCGGTTCCAGGCGGGCATCGTGGGCCTGCCGGTGCTTCGCCCGCCGGTGGTGGAGACCACGGCGCTGGGCGCGGCGGGCCTCGCCGGGCTGGCCGCGGGGGTCTGGCCCGAGGCCGAGGCGTTCCGGGCCTCCCTGGGCGAACCGGTGCGGTTCGATCCCGATCTCGATCCCGAGCGACGGACTCGACTGGTGGCGGGGTGGGAGCGGGCGGTGGCCGCGGCTCGGGCCTGGTCCGGCGCGGGCGACTGACGCGGCTCGTCCGCCACGCCGGGGATCGCGCGCCTGCGGGGAATCTCCCGACGACGGATCGGGAACCTTCCCATCTTGCGCGGGTCGGACCGAATCAGGAAGTTTTCGGGCACGGTCCGGCCATTCGACTTGCTCCCCAGAGGTCCCTCCCGGCCGGACGACCTCGCCAACGAACAGGTGACGACCGATGAAGCAGAACGGCCGTTTCATGGTGGGGCTCGTGGGTGTCGCAGCCGTGGTGACCTATCTGGTCTGGACCGGCGTGAGCGACACGATGGTGTACTACCTCACCCCCTCCGAGCTCATCGCGAAGATCGACGAAGACCCGACGTTCCGGGAGGTCGGGGTCAAGGTGAGCGGGCGCCTCGTGGTGGACAGCCACGAGCAGACGCCCGGCAGCCTCGAGCATCACTTCGTCGTCCACGACCTGGAAGACGAGAGTGTGACGTTCCCGGTGGTCTACCGCCGGCCCCTTCCCGACACCTTCACCGATTCCCCCGAGATGGTGGTGGACGTGGTTCTGGAGGGGCGCTTCAACGACGCCGGCGTCTTCGAGGCCCAGACGGTCCTGACGAAGTGCGGTAGCCGGTACGAAGCGACTCCGGAGGAACTCCGCACGTGAACGTCCTGGGCGAACTCGCCCTCTGGATCGCCCTCCCCGTTTCCCTCTGGGGGATGGTGCTGGGCTTCGCCGGGGGCCGGAAACAGCGGGGTGACCTGACCCTGTCGGCGGAGCGGAGCGTCTACGCCGTCTTCTTCCTGACGATCATCGCGAGCCTCGGGGTCGTCGACGCGTTCCTCAACGACCGCTTCGAATACTGGTACGTGGCGAACTATTCCAGTCGGAATCTCGCCACCTACTTCAAGGTCTCGGGGCTGTGGGCCGGTCAGCGGGGTTCGCTGCTCTTCTGGCTCCTCCTCCTGTCGTTGTTCGCCACCATCGCCGTGTGGTCCAACCGGCGGAAGAACCGGGAGTTCATGCCCTACGTGGCGGGCACGCTCCTCACCATCACGTCGTTCTTCCTGGTGGTGCTGCTCTTCGCCGACGTGAACCCCTTCGAGACCCTGGGATTCACGCCGGCCGACGGGGCGGGGCTCAATCCCCAGCTCCAGAATTACTGGATGACGATCCACCCGCCCACGCTGTACCTGGGCTTCACCGCGTTCACCATTCCCTTCGCCTTCGCGGTGGCGGCACTCCTCAACGGGCGCCTGGATTCCCGCTGGATCGTCCTCACCCGGAAGTGGACCCTGCTGTCGTGGTTCTTCCTGGCCAACGGAATCATCTTCGGGATGCGGTGGGCCTACGAGGAGCTGGGGTGGGGCGGCTACTGGTTCTGGGACCCGGTGGAGAACGCCTCCCTGCTTCCGTGGCTCACGGCCACGGCGTTCCTCCACAGCATCCAGATCCAGGAAAACCGGGGCATGCTGAAGGTGTGGAACATGGGGTTGGTGATCCTCACCTTCCTCCTGACCATCTTCGCCACCTTCCTCACCCGCTCGGGGCTCATCGAGTCGGTCCACACCTTCGCCCAGGAACTGAAGATCGCCTTCATCTTCCTCGGCTTCATGGCGTCGATCCTCATGGCCGGGCTGGTGTTGGTGTTGTACCGCCTGCCCAAGCTGAAGAGCGAAAACCAGATCGAATCGTTCGTCAGCCGTGAGGCGGCCTTCGTCTTCAACAACCTGATCCTCCTGGGCGCCACCTTCGCCGTCATGTGGGGCACGCTCCTGCCCCTCATCAGCGAAGGGTTCACCGGTCAGGAGATCACCGTGGGCCCGCCGTTCTTCAACCGGGTCAACCTTCCCATCGGCCTGGCTCTCCTGGCCCTCATGGGGATCGGCCCCGTCATCGCCTGGCGCCGGGCCTCCAAGAAGAACCTGAAGAAGAACTTCCTCTGGCCCCTGGTGGTCGGGGTGGTCACCGCCGCCGGCCTCTGGGCCGCCGGTGCGCGCCATGGCATGGCCCTCCTGACGTTCGGCATCTCGGCCTTCGTCATGGCCATCATCGTGGTGGAGTTCTGGAAAGGCACCCGGGCCCGGGCCCGCATCGAGGGCGAGGGGGTGGTGAAGGCCTTCTACCACCTGGTGGCCCGGAACCGGCGCCGGTGGGGGGGCTACATCGTCCATGTGGGGGTGGTGTTCGTCTTCACCGCCTTCGCCGCGGCGCCGTGGTACGGCGAATTCCTCCAGACCCTGGAGCCCGGCGAGACCATGACGGCGGAGTCGCCGCTGGGGCACACCTACGAGATGACCTACGAGGGCATCTCCACCAACATCCGGGATCCCGACAAGAACCTGCAGTGGCAGGCTACGGCCCTGGTGAGCGTGCGCCGCGACGGGGAGCCCCTCGGGACGTTCACCACCGAGAAGCGCCGCTACATTCGCCCGGAAGCCCAGATCGTCACCGAGGTGGGGATCAAGTCCTTCCCCATGGAGGACCTCTACATCATCCTGGCCGACGCCGATCTCGACCGGATCCTCCAGGGTGACGCCGGCGGTCAGGCCGTGACCTTCAACGTGCTGGTGAAGCCCCTCATCGCCTGGATCTGGGCCGGGGGACTCATCATCACCCTGGGCAGCCTCATCTCCATGTGGCCCAGTGCGGGCGCGGTCCGGGCGCCCACGGCGGCCCGGGGCCGGGGCACCACCGGGGCCGAGCCCCTCCCGGCAGGAGACTGAGCCGTGGCGCTTCTGGGGGCTCTCCTGCTGGTGGCGGCCGTGGTGCTCTTCATTCTCCTTCCCGTGGCCCGGGGGCAGCACGCCTCCCTGACCCGTGAAGACGACGAGATGACCGAGGCCGAAGCCCGGCGCCGGGTGACGCTCCTCGCCCTCCGGGACGTGGAGTACGACTACCACACGGGCAAGCTCGACGAGGCCGACTACATGGCGCTGCGGAAGGAACTGTCCGCCGAGGCCCTGGCGGCGCTCCGGGCGTTCGAGGGTGAAGAGGGCGCCACGGACGTGGACATCGAGGCCGAGATCGCGGCGGTGAAGGCGGGCCTCGCCGCCGGCACCACCTGCGGCGCCTGCGGCCACCGCAACCCCGACGGGAGCCGGTTCTGCGCCGCATGCGGCCAGGCCCTGGCGGCCCGGGAAGCGACGCCTTCGTCGTGACCGCCCCCGGCGGCCCCCGGCTCGAGGCCGAGGGGTTGGCCCGGACCTTCGGAGCGCAACGCGCCGTGGACGGCGTGTCGTTCCGTCTCGACCCGGGCTGCGTCCTCTCCCTCCTGGGGCCCAACGGCGCCGGCAAGACCACCTTGCTGCGCATCCTGGCGGGGGGGCTGCGTCCCTCCGAAGGCGTCGTGCGCCTGGGAGGCGAGGCCCTGGATACCCGGAGTCCCGAGTGGCAGTCCCGGGTGGGCGTGTTGTCCCACCAGGGGTTCCTCTACGGCCATCTCACGGCCCGGGAGAACCTGCGCTTCTACGCCGATCTGTACGACCTGGACGACGCCTCGGACCGGGTGGAGGCGGGACTCGACTCGGTGGAACTCACCCCCCGGGGCAACGACGAGGTGCGCACCTTCTCCCGGGGCATGAAGCAGCGACTGGCCCTGGCGCGGACGCTTCTCCACGAGCCCGACGTGGTGCTCCTGGACGAGCCCTACACGGGCCTCGACGCCCACGCCGCCGCCGTCCTGCGGGGAGTCCTCGAGACCCTTCGCGACGGGGCCCGGACCGTGATCCTGGTGACCCACAACCTCACCGAAGGGCTGGAACTCGCCGACCGGGTCGCCATCCAGGTCCGGGGGCGCTGGGTGGTGGACGCCCCCAGCGCCCAATTCGACGCCGCCACCATCCACGACCGCTACCGCGAGGTGGTGGAGGGTGCGGGCGGGGGGGCGCCGTGAAGGGCTACCTCGGGCAGCTCGGGGCGGTGGTCCGCAAGGATCTCACCCAGGAGCTCCGCACGCGGCAACGCCTGGCCACCATGGGGGCCTTCACCGTCCTGGTGGGGGTGCTGTTCAACTTCTCGGTGGATCCGGCGCTGGTTAGCATGCAGGACATCGCCGCGGGCCTCATCTGGCTGACCCTGATCTTCGCCGGCGTCATGGGCGTGGGGCGCACCTTCTCCCTGGAGGCCGAGGACGGCGCCTTCCAGGGGGTGCTCCTGAGCCCCATCCCCCGGGACGCACTCTACCTGGGCAAGGTGGCGGCCAACGTGGTGCTGGTGAGCGTGGTGGTGGCCCTCATCGTGGGGGTCTTCGGGCTCTTCTTCCAGCTCGACTACGGGGCCCATCCCCTGGCTCTGGCCCTGACCCTCTTCTGCGGGGTGGTGGGGTTCGTGGCCCTGGCGACCCTCTTCGGGGCCGTCACCGCGGGCACGACCCTGGGGGAGTCCCTGCTCCCCGTTCTGCTTTTTCCCCTCCTCGTCCCCATGGTAGTTTACGGCGTCGGCGCCACGAACCGGCTCCTCATGGGTCGCCCCCTGACCGAGGTCGAGGGCAACATCCGGATTCTGGGCGCTTTTGCCGTCGCCGCCGTGGCGGTGGGGGCCGGACTCTTCCGACACGTGGTGGAGGACTGACGTGATGACTCGACGACGGGACGTGGCTCGCGGGGCCGCCACCCTGGGCACGGCCCTGGCGCTCCTGGGGGCCGCTCTTTTCCTGGTCCTGCTGTGGATGGTCTGGTTCTGGGTGCCCACCGAGGCGGTCCAGGGCGTCGTGCAGCGGATCTTCTACGTCCATGTGCCGTCGGCCTGGGTGGCCTTCATGGCTTTCGGCATCGTGGCCCTCTGCTCGGCCATGTACCTCTGGCTCAAGGACGAGCGCTTCGACCGGGCGGCGGTGGCGGCGGCGGAGGGGGGCATGGTCTTCACCACCATCGTGCTCCTTACGGGTCCCCTCTGGGGCAAGATCGCCTGGGGCACCTACTGGACCTGGGAGCCCCGCCTCACCCTGACGCTCCTCCTCTGGTTCATCTACCTGGGGTACTTCCTGGTGCGCCAGGCCACCGAAAACCCGGAACGGGGCAAACGGTTCGCCGCCGTGGTGGGCATCGTGGGGGCGTTCGACATCCCTCTCATCCACGTGAGCGTCCTCTGGTTCCGCTCCCTCCATCCCCAGCCCGTGGTCCTGAACACCGAGGGCCCGGCGCTGGATGCCGACATGGGCATCACCATCGGGGTGGCGGTCCTCACCTTCACGATCCTCTTCCTGGGCCTCATGATGCTGCGCTACGAGGTCGAAACCGCCCGGGCCCGGGCGGCCCTCCTGGAGGCCGGTTGACCATGATCCGCGTTCCCTTCCTTCGCGTGCTCCTCCTCGCCCTGGGCGCGGTCCTCCTCGATCTGGGACCGCTGGCCGCCCAGGCCACCGAACTGGGTCGCCAGAGCCTGGGCCGGCCCTACTGGCACCTCTTCGCGGCCTACGCCATCGTCGTGCTCCTCATCGCCGGTTGGGTGATCTCCATCGCCCGGCGCCTCGGGCAGGTGGAGCAGCGGCTTCCCGACCTCGACGGGTAGGCCCGCCGTGGCCGACGTCGACCAGGGGCCGGTCGTCGATCTCCGCAGCGACACCGTCACCCGGCCCACCCCGGCCATGCGCCGGGCCATGGCCGAAGCCGAAGTGGGCGACGACACCCTGGGCGACGACCCCACGGTGCAGGCCCTGGAATCCCGGGTGGCCGACCTCCTGGGCAAGGAGCGGTCCCTCTTCTTCCCCTCGGGCGTCATGGCCAACCAGACCGCCCTGGCCGTCCAGGGACGATGGGGCAGTGAAGTGGTGGTGGAGGCCGACGCCCACGTCTTTCATTTCGAAGAGGGGGCGGCGGGCGCTTTGAAAGGTCTGCAGCTCCACCCCGTGGCCACGGGCGACGGTGTGCTGCGGCCCGAACACCTGGATCGGGCGGTGCGACCCGGGTCCCGTTACCTGCCCCGAACGTCGCTGGTCTGCATCGAGAACACCCACCTGGGGTCCGGCGGACGGGTGGTGCAGCCCGCCGACGTGGGGGCCCTGGCCGACGCCGCCCACGAGCGGGGGCTGCCGGTGCACATGGACGGCGCCCGCCTGTGGCACGCCGCCGCGGCCACGGGGCGCGACCTCACCGACTTCACCCACCCGGTGGACACGGTCATGGTGTGCCTGAGCAAGGGGCTGGGCGCTCCGGTGGGGTCCATGTTGGCGGGGCCCGCCGACGTCATGGGCGAAGCCTGGCGCGTGCGTCGACGATTCGGCGGCGGCATGCGGCAATCGGGGATTCTCGCCGCGGCGGGGCTCCACGCCCTGGAGCATCACCGGACGGGCCTGGTCGAGACCCATGCCCGCGCCCGGGAACTGGCCGACGCCTTCGACGCCCTGGACGGCTTTTCCGCCGTGGCGCCCGAGACCAACGTCCTCCTCGTGGACCTGGCCCCCGAGGCCGGCGACGTGGACGAATTCTTGGGTTTTCTGCGGTTCCACAGAATTCTGATGTTGGAGTTCGCCCCCCGGCGGCTTCGGGCCGTCCTTCACCGGGACGTCGATTCGTCAGGTATGGCGCGCGTTCTGGCCGCTCTCGCTCGCTGGGCCCGGGGCGACGGGGGGGTGTGAGATGTGGCACGTTTTTCGCTATATTTACTCGTGATGCGTCGCGGCGCCCATTGCGGAATGCACGACGGCTGACCTTTTCCCAATCGACGAAGGGATGGAGGATCACGACGATGATTACCGCTCGGGGTATGAAGTGGACTTCGGGGCTCCTGGCTGCGGTGGTGCTTGCCGCGTCGGCTCAGGTGGCGTCCGCTCAGTCCACCAAGATGCCCAGCACGCTGCGTTACGGGTCCGGCTATCTGGACGTGCCCAGCGCCAGCGTGCTTCCGCACCTGGCCATCCAGGGCACGTATTCCGGATTCTGGGCATCCCTCGACCGGCGGCCCCTGGTCGACGATCGGGGTCTCATCGTCGGCTCGGATGCCGACGGTCTGGACAAGTACCACAGCAACGCGTCCATCGCCCTGGGTCTCTTCGACCGGGTCGAGGTGGGTGCGTCGCTCCATTCGTTCAACGACGCCGACCAGGGGGGCAACCTCTTCGGGGCGTTCGGTCAGATCGCGCTGCTGCGTCCCGCTGCCCAGGGCCTCGGTCTCGCCGTGGGTGCCCGGTATGCCGGCGCGCCGGACTACGATGACGGGATCGACTACGCTCCCAACCGCCTGGGCTTCCCGGACCGCCGTCTGCGGGCCGAGTACACCAACGGCTACACGGTGGACAACGAGATCACCCTCTACGCGGTGTCCTCGGTGTTCCTCCGCGGGTTCGAGAGCGAGTGGTTCCCGGCCCACGACTGGACCCTGTCCCTCGGCTGGGGCAACGGCCAGTTCAACGAGGGTGAGGACCTGGATTTCTACCGCTACGCCGACTCCGAGGGCGTGTTCGCCGCGGCCGTCATGCACACCTCCCTGGGCGAGGGCAAGCTCCTCAACCTCATGGGTGAGTACAACGGCTTCGACGTGAACCTCGGCGCCCAGCTCGACCTGGGTGGCTTCCGCATCGGCGCCCACCTGCTGGGTGCGAACTACCTGGAGGAGCTCAGCATCTATCGCTCCGCCAAGTTCGGCATCCTGGGGTCCATGGCTCTCTGCCCCCAGGACGGGTTCCTGTGCAAGCCTCAGCTCATGGAGCGCGAGGCCCCCGATACGGTTCGCCTCCCGGCGCCTCCGCCCGACACGGTGGTGGTCACGCGTGAGGTCGGCCGTCCGCTGCCCGAGGGCAACCCGGCGAGCATCTGTCTGGCCACCGGTCAGGACGTCCAGATTCTCCTGACGGCTCAGGGCGACACCCTCGTCGGTCCCGACCGGACCTCGATCCGCCAGTTGCGTCCCGGTGTCGTCTTCGCCGGTACCTACGCCGAGGGTCGGGCCTGGTACACCAACGACGAGTCCATCGCCTTCGAGGAAGCGTCGTACGACAAGTCGGGTGGTGAAGTCAGCCTGCAGTGCCCGAACATCATGCGGGTCGGTGAGCACATGGGTGTGCCGCTCTTCGTGATGCGGAACGCCGAGCGTCCGTTCGAGACGCTCTACGTGCCGGTCCGCCCGGGTGTCTGGCAGGCCTACCAGACCGGTCTCCAGCGTACGCGGGGAGACTGAAGCCCAGGGGAGTTCGCTCCCTGAAGCACGATCGCCCGTCCCGGTTCGTCCGGGGCGGGCGATCGTCGTTTCAGGGGGACTCCCGGCGGGGGGAGCGACCGGGGGTCAGGGGAGGTGGCGTTCCACGACCCGGTTCAGGCCGTCCAGGACGGCCAGCACCGACCCCTTCACCAGGTTGCCGTCTTCGGCGGCCTCGGCGCCCAGGAGGCGCAGGTGTCGGCCGGCGTCGTCGACTTCCACCGAGACGATGACGAGCCAACTGTCGAAGGCACGGAGGGCCTTGATGCCGCCCAGCACCGGGCGAAACGTGTCGTCGGTAGCCGCGGTGACGGCGGCCAGGGTGGCGTCGGCGGCCATGCGGAGGTCGCCCTCCCGGGTCATGAGACCCCGGCCCGTTCCCGTCCAGCGTCGCCCGCCGTACTCCAGGGTGACGTCCACGTCGCCGCGACCGTCGGCTCCGGGTCGGTAGTCGACCTGGGCCACCCGGAGGCGAGGCGTGTCGGTGAGAGGGGAAGAAGCCATGACGGGCATCATGGCTTCCGAAGCGGGCCCGGAGCAAGGCCGCAGGACCCCATCCGTCCCGAACCGGGCCTTCACCCGCCCCCCGGGCGGGGCCAGACTTCACCCTCGAACGGTCGTCGTGGCTCGGGGTGAACTCGCCGTCGGGCCTACGGGGACTTTCGCATTCTCTTCGGGTACCCTAGAATGGGTCGCTGTCGCCTCTCGCCGAACCTCCGGAGTGGACATCCATGGCCTCCGCCACCGACCAGAAGCAGAAGGACCTGAGCACCGCCATCAGCCAGATCGAGCGCGCCTACGGCAAGGGCGCCATCATGAAGATGGGCACGGAAGGGGCCAAGGTCGCCATCGAAGCCATCTCCACCGGCGCCATCAATCTCGACGCCGCCATCGGCATCGGGGGCATTCCCCGGGGCCGCATCAGCGAGATCTACGGCCCCGAGTCCTCGGGAAAGACGACCATCTGTCTCCAGGTCATCGCCAACGCCCAGAAGAAGGGGGGGATCGCCGCCTTCATCGACGCCGAACACGCCCTGGACGTGGGCTACGCCCGCCGCCTGGGCGTGGACGTGGACAACCTCCTGGTGTCCCAGCCCGACACCGGTGAGCAGGCGCTGGAGATCGCCGAGGTCCTGATCCGGTCCAACGCCGTCGACGTGGTGGTCATCGACTCGGTGGCGGCCCTGGTCCCCCGGGCCGAGATCGAGGGAGAGATGGGCGACTCCCACGTGGGGCTCCAGGCGCGCCTCATGAGTCAGGCGCTGCGGAAGCTCACCGGAGCCGTCAACCGCTCCAACACCGCCGTGGTCTTCACCAACCAGATCCGGGAGAAGGTGGGGGTCATGTTCGGCAGCCCCGAGACCACGTCCGGGGGCCGGGCGCTGAAGTTCTACGCCTCCCTCCGCCTGGACATCCGGCGCATCGGGGCCATCAAGGACGGCCAGGACATCACGGGCAACCGCACCCGCGTGAAGGTGGTGAAGAACAAGACCGCGCCGCCCTTCCGGCAGGCCGAGTTCGACATCATGTACAACGAGGGAGTCAGTCACACCGGACTCCTGGTGGACATCGGGGTCGAGCACGACATCATCGAGAAGTCCGGCGCCTGGTACTCCTACGGGGATCTGCGCCTGGGGCAGGGGAAGGAGAACGCCAAGACCTTCCTCACCGAAAACCCCGACGTGGCCGAGGAGGTCGACGCCCGGGTCCGGGCCGCTCTGGACCTTCCCGGGGGACTCGCCTCGTCCGACGACGACGGGGCCGGGGACGAGGGCTCCGACGACGATTGATCCTGGGCCCGTTTCGACCGCGGCCAGGGTCGCTCTCCGGTCCGGGGGTCCATTGAGGGCCCTCGGACCGGTCGGTTATCTTGGGTATTGCCGCCTTTCACCCCCAATCCACGGCATCCCATGAAGGCAGCCGAGATCCGTCAGCGCTTCCTGGACTACTTCGCTTCCCGCGGCCACGACGTGCGGCCCAGCTCGTCGCTGGTGCCGGGCGACGACCCGACCCTGCTCTTCACCAACGCGGGCATGGTGCAGTTCAAGCGGGTATTCCTGGGGCTGGAGGAGGTGCCGTACCGGCGGGCCGTGACGTCCCAGAAGTGTGTCCGGGCCGGGGGAAAACACAACGACCTCGAGGAGGTGGGCAAGACCGCGCGCCACCACACCTTCTTCGAGATGCTCGGCAACTTCTCGTTCGGCGACTACTTCAAGCGCGACGCGGTGGCGTACGCCTGGGAGTTCCTGGTGGACGACCTGGGGCTCGACCCGGCGCGCCTGGTGGTCACGGTGCACCACACCGACGACGAGGCCGAGGCGCTGTGGATCGAGGAGGTCGGCGTGGATCCCGGCCGGATCTTCCGCCTGGGCGACAAGGACAACTTCTGGCAGATGGCCGACACCGGCCCCTGCGGCCCCTGTTCCGAATTGCACTACGATGTGCGTCCGGCGGAGGAACGCTCGGGGCCCCTGGACCGGGAGTCCTTCATCGAGATGGGGGAGGACGGGCGGTTCGTCGAGCTCTGGAATCTGGTCTTCATGCAGTTCGACCGGGACGCCGAGGGGACCATGCATCCCCTGCCGGCACCGTCCATCGACACGGGGGCCGGTCTGGAGCGGCTGGCCGCCGTGCTCCAGGGGGTCGACTCCAACTTCCACACCGACCTCTTCCGGCCCCTGATCCAGCGGGTGGCCGAGGTGGTGGGGCGGGAGTACGCCCCCGACACCGAGGCGGGCGTCTCGTACCGGGTGCTGGCCGACCACGCCCGGGCCGTGGCGTTCCTCCTGGCCGACGGGGTGTTTCCCTCCAACGAGGGTCGGGGCTACGTGCTCCGGCGGATCCTGCGCCGGGCCGTTCGGCACGCGTGGATGCTGGGCCGACGTGAGCCCACCCTGGTCCACGTGGTGGACGCGGTGGTGGACGCCATGGGCGACGTCTACCCCGAACTCCGGACCCGCCACGAGCACCTGCGCACCACGACCCGGGCCGAGGAGGAGCGGTTCCTGGCCACCATCGAAGGGGGCCTCGATCGGTTCGACGAGCTGGCGCCCCGAGGCCGGGCCGGCACCATCCCCGGGGGCGAGGCCTTCCGGCTCTACGACACCTTCGGCTTCCCCCTGGACCTCACCGAACTCATGGCCGAGGAACGGGGCTGGTCCGTGGACGCCGAGGGGTTCGAGGCGGCGCTGGAGGCCCAGCGCGCCCGGAGCCGGGCTGACCGGGCTTCGTCGGGCGTGGAAGTCGAGGGCGCCGAAAGCCTGGACGGCTGGTCCGGCACGCCCGAGGCCGAACAGCGTTTCGTGGGCTACGGCGAGCTCGAGGTGCACACGGAGGTGGCGGCCTGGCGCCGGGACGGCCATCGGGCGGGGCTGATCCTGGCCCTCAACCCCTTCTACCTGGAGTCGGGGGGCCAGATCTCCGACTCGGGCGTGGTGCAGGGCGAGGGGTGGACCCTCACCGTGGACGAGGTCCGGTCGGTGGGCGGACGCAGCGCCGTGTTCGGCGCAGTGGACGGCGGGTGGCACGAGGCTCCCGGATCGGTGACGGCCCGGGTGACCCGCGGGGTGCGTCACGATACGGAGCGCAACCACACGGCGACCCACCTGCTCCACGCGGCCCTCCGGGAGACCCTGGGGGAGCACGTGGTGCAGCGGGGTTCGCTGGTGGCGCCGGACCGCCTGCGGTTCGACTTCGCCCACACCGCCCCCATGACCGACGAGGAGCGGGCCCGGGTCGAGGCCCGGGTGAACGAAGGCATCTGGAGCGACCACCCGGTGGTGATCCGGGAGATGGCCCACGCCGAGGCGGTGTCCCGGGGCGCCATGGCCCTCTTCGGCGAGAAGTACGGCGACGAGGTGCGGGTGGTGGAGATCCCCGGCGTGTCCATGGAACTGTGCGGCGGGACCCACGTGCGTCACACCGGTGAGATCGGGCTCTTCAAGCTCGTGTCCGAGTCGGGGGTGGCCGCCGGCGTGCGCCGGGTGGAGGCCCAGACCGGGCCCGGCGCCTTCCGCCACATGGCGGCGATCGAGCGTCGCCTGGACGAGGCCGCGGCGGCGCTGAAGACCCAGCCCGACAACGTGGTGAAGCGGGCCGAGCAGATCCTGGAGGAGCGGGCCGAGCTCCAGACGCTCCTGGACGACCTCCGGAAGGGGGGCGGGGCGGGGGAGACCGTGGTCCTGGAATCGGAGATCCCGGCCGACGACGGCGCCTTCCGGCTCCGGGCCGTACGCCTCAAGGCCCGGGACGCCGACGATGCCCGGGCGTGGGGCGACGCCTTCCTGGAGTCGGTGGGCAGCGGCGTGGCCGTGGTGGCCGCCGATCTGCCGGGAGAGAAACACTCCCTCTTCACCTTCGTCACCGACGACCTCATCGGGCGGGGCGTCCGAGCCGACGCGGTGGTCCGGGAGATCGCCGCCGTGGTCGACGGCCGGGGTGGAGGGCGCCCCCACATGGCCCAGGCCGGGGTGGGCGATCCCGCGAAGTTGAACCGGGCCCTGGAGTCCGCCGAGGGCGTGGTGCGGAACCTGGCGGGGGTGTCGTGACGGCGGGCACCCTCCGGGACTGGATCGACGGCCGCACCCCTCCCGTCCCCGCGGCCTTCCGCCCCACCGTGGAGCCCTCCGCCCCCGAGGCGGCGGTGTCGGCCGCGGCGTGGGTGCGCGAGGCCCGGGCGGCTCTTCAGCGCATGGACGGCGATGCCCGGGCCCGGGACGGGGCTTTCGCCCTCCTGGCCGCCGACGGGTTCGCCACGTGGGCGTGTGAGGTGGCCCTGGAGGCCGACGACCCCGGCGCCGCCCTGGGCGTCGTACTGGATGCGCTGATGGAATGATCGACCTCCACTCCCACCTCGTTCCCGACGTCGACGACGGCGCCCGTTCCCTCGACGGTGCCCTGAAGGCGGTGGGCCGCCTCGTGGACGAGGGGGTGGAGCGCATCGTCACCACGCCCCATTTCGACGCCTCCTGGGTGCGGGATCCGGCCCGGTTCGACGCCCGCATGGACCAGGTCGACCGGGCCTTCGAGGAGCTCCGGGCCGGCGTGGCCTCGGCCTTCCCCGATCTTCCCCTGGGACGGGGCTTCGAGATCATGCTGGACGACCCCTTTCCCGACCTCTCCGACCCTCGGCTGCGCCTGGGCGGGACCCGCTTCGTCCTGGTGGAATGGCCCCGCTTGCGCATCCCGCCGTCCACGCCCGACGTCATCGAACGGATCCGGGAGCAGGGGTGGATTCCCGTCATCGCCCACCCGGAGCGGTACGCCTCCCTCCTGCGCAACTTCCCCATCGTGGGGGCGTGGCGCCGGGCCGGCGCCTGCCTCCAGATGAACCACGGCTCCCTCCTGGGACGCTACGGTGACGAGGCCCGGACCGCGGCCCGCCGGCTCCTGGAGGGCGGGTGGATCGACGTGCTGTCGTCGGACTTCCACGCCCGGCCCCACCTCTCCACCTTCGTGTCCGAGATCCGGGCCTGGTTCGCCCAGCGGGAACTCGACGAGGTCTTCGAGCTCCTCACCATGGGCAATCCCTCCCGCATCCTCGCCGACGAACTTCCCGACGCCGTCCCCTCCGTGACCCTGGAACGGGGGCTGTGGGACCGGCTCACCGGGTTCCTCCGCCCTGGAGACGCATGAACGAGCGCCTGATCCACGACCACCTCATGGCACTGGCCCGCACCGCCGAGGCCGCCGCCCACGGCGTCACGGGCGAAGTGGCGGAGGCGGCGCGACGGGCCCACGACGCCCTGCGGGCCGGCCGCACCCTCTTCTTCTGCGGCAACGGGGGGTCGGCGGCGGACAGCCAGCATCTGGCCACCGAGTACGTGGTGCGCTTCGCCCGGACCCGGGGTGCCCTCGCCGCCGTGGCCCTCACCGTCGACACCTCGATCCTCACCGCCGCGGCCAACGACTTCGGCTTCGAGGCGGTCTTCGCCCGGCAGGTGGAGGCCCTGGCTCGCCCCGGCGACGTGCTGTTCCTCCATTCCACCAGCGGGCGGTCGCCCAATCTGCTCCGGGCCGCCGAGGCCGCCCGGGCCCGGGGCGTGACCACCATCGGCATGCTGGCCGGCGACGGAGGGCCCCTGGCCGATCTCGTGGACCTGGCCGTGGTGGTGCCCACCGCCGTGACGGCCCACGCTCAGGAGCTTCACATCGCCCTGGGTCACGCCATCTGCGATCTCGTGGACGCGGCCTGGGCCGACGACCCGGCGGACGACCAACACGGGGGGGGCGCCGAAGCGGTGGCCCTCCTGGCGTCGCTGCGCCGGCGCGAGAAGGCCCAGACCCTCTGGTACCGGGCGCTGGCGGCCCGGGCCGAAGACCACGGCGACGCCGAATTGTCGGAGCGGTTCAACGGCCTCCACGCCGACGAGCAACATCACCTCTCCCGCCTCACCGCTCGGCTCCTGGAGCTCGGGGTCCAGCCCGACGATCTCCGGGAGGTGGAGCGCCCCCTCCTCCCCGAGGGTGACTGGACGCCGGCGGTCCAGGAGCGGGAAGACGGCGAGGTCGCCGCGTACGAGGAGGCCCTCGCCCCGGGGGTGCTGGACGACGAGAGCCGGGCGGTGGTGGAGGAGATCCTGGCCTCGGAACGCCAGCACGCCCGGAGCCTGGGCGGCAAGTGGATGCCGGCATGAGCGCCCCTCTTCTGGATCTTTCGGGCAAGACGGCCCTGGTCACGGGCGGCTCCCGGGGCGTGGGCCGGGCCACGGCGCTGCTCCTGGCCCGAGCCGGCGCCGACGTGGGCATCGCCTACCAGTCCAGCCACGATCGGGCGGAGCGAACCGTGGCCGATTTGGAGGCCCTGGGCGCCTCCGCCTTCGCCCGAGCCGGAGATCTGGCCCTCCGCGACGAGGTCGAGGCCTTCGTGGACGAAGGTGTGCAACGGTTCGGCGGAATCGACATCGTGGTGGGCAATCACGGCGTCTGGCCTCCCGACGACGTGGCCCTGGCCGACATGGACGATGCGCGCTGGCGCCGGACCATGGCGGTGAACCTCGACTCGGTGTTCCACCTCTGCCGGGCCGCCGCCCGGTGCATCCGGGACGACGGCCGGATCGTCCTGGTCTCGTCCACGGCGGGGCAGCGGGGCGAGGCCTTCCACGGCGACTACGCCGCCAGCAAGGGCGCCATGATCTCGCTGGTGAAGGGGTTCTGCGTGGAACTGGGACCCCGGGGCGTCACCGTGAACTCGGTGGCCCCGGGGTGGATCGACACCGAGATGGCCCACCCGGCCTTCGAGGGGGGGGAGCGGGAGCGCATCGCCGGGGCCATTCCCCTGAAGCGCATCGCCACCGCCGACGACGTGGCGGGCCCCATCGTGTTCCTCTGCTCCGAACTCGGGCGCCACGTCACGGGGGAGATCCTCAACGTCAACGGCGGCGCGGTGCTGGTGGGGTGACGGCCGAGCGCGAGCCCGTGGCCCTGGTGGCCCCCGACGAGGTGCGGTGGATCGTGCGCACCCTGGAAGACGCGGGCTACGAAACCTGGGCCGTGGGGGGAGCGGTGCGGGACGGGCTCCGGGGCGCCGGCTCCACCGACTGGGACTTCGCCACCCGGGCGCGCCCCGGCCAGGTGCGCCGGCTCTTTCACCGCACCGTGCCCCTGGGCGTGGAGCACGGCACGGTGGGCGTGCTGGACCGGGAGGGCGTGCTCCACGAGGTCACCACCTTCCGGAAGGACGTGGAGACCGACGGGCGCCACGCCGTGGTGGCCTTCGCCGACCGCATCGAAGACGATCTGGCCCGGCGCGACTTCACCATCAACGCCCTGGCCTGGCACCCCCTCCGGGACGACCTCCTGGATCCCTTCCACGGCCGGGACGACCTGGCCGCCCGCGTCCTCCGCACCGTGGGCGCCCCCGAGGAGCGGTTCCGGGAGGACTATCTCCGGGTCCTTCGCGCCCTCCGGTTCGCGGGCCGCTTCGATCTGACCATCGACCCCGCCACCTGGTCGGCGCTGCGGGAGGCGGTCCCCCACCTCCCGGTCCTGTCGCCGGAGCGGATCCGCGAGGAGCTGCTGAAGGTGTTGGGGGGCGAGGCGCCGGCCTCCCGGGCCCTGACCCTCTATCGCACGTCGGGAGCCACCGCGGTGGTGGCCCCCGAACTCCACGCCCTGGACGACGAGGCGTGGGCCCGGACCCTGGCGGAGGTGGACGCCGTCTCGAACCGGCGCCCGTGGCTGCGCATGGCAGCCCTCCTGGGCCGGGTCGGCGGCCCGCCCCTCCGCCTCGACGAGCCCGATCCCGGGCAGGTGGCCGACCTCCGGGCCGCCGACGACACGGCGGCCCGGGCCGTGGTCCGGGCCGTGGCCCTCCTGAGCCGCCTCCGGGTGTCGAACCGCCAGCTCGACGACGTGGCCGGGTGGGTGGCCCAGGGCGTGGAGCCGCCCCGGCTGGACGACGGCCCGGCCCGCCGGCGGTGGCTCGCCCGGGTGGGTCCCGAGCGCCTCGACGGGTACGCCGACCTGTGGCGGGCCCGGGCCGCCGCGGCGCCCGGCGCCGCCGCCGACCCCGGTCCGATCATCGCCGCCCTCCAGGCCGAGGTGCGGAGCGGCGCGCCCCTGGCCGTGGGCGACCTGGCCGTCTCGGGGCGGGACCTCATCGCCCTGGGTCACCGCCCGGGCCCCCGGTTCGGCGAAATCCTCGACGACCTCCTGGATCGGGTGCTGGACGACCCGGCCCTCAACACCCGCGACACGCTCCTCCCCCTCCTGGAGGCCCGGGCCGCCACCGGCGACGAGGGGGCCCGGTGAGCGGCACCCCGGACCTCTTCGGGGCCGAGTCCCCCACCGAATCCTCGGGCGCGGGGCCCCGCCGCCCCCGGCCCGGCGCCCCCCTGGCCGCCCGCATGCGCCCCCGCACCCTGGACGAATTCCGGGGGCAGGAGCACCTCCTGGGCGAGGGAAAGGCGCTGCGCACCATGCTGGAGCGGGGCACCCCCGCCAGCATGATCCTCTGGGGCCCGCCGGGGAGCGGAAAAACCACCCTGGCCCGGCTGGTGGCCGCCGAGACCGACACCACCTTCGTGCCCTTCAGCGCCGTCACCGAAGGCATCGCCCGGGTGCGGGAGATCATCGCCGAGGCCGGGGAGCGGCTTCAGGCCACGGGGCGCCAGACCATCCTGTTCTGCGACGAGATCCACCGCTTCAACAAGGCTCAGCAGGACGCCTTCCTCCCCCACGTGGAGGCGGGCACGGTGACCCTCATCGGGGCCACCACCGAAAACCCCTCGTTCGAGATCGTCCGCCCGCTCCTCTCCCGGGCACCGGTGTTCGTGCTCGAGCCCCTCTCGGCCCCCGACGTCCAGGAGATCCTGGAGGCGGCGCTGGCGGATCGGGACCGGGGGCTGGGCACCATGGAGCTCCAGGTCGACGAGGGGGTCCTGGCCGGTCTGGCCGAGGAAGCCGACGGCGACGCCCGCCGGGCTCTGGGGGCGCTGGATGCCGCCGGACGGCTGGCGGGTCCCGGGGGCCGCATCACCGTCGAGGTCGTGCGGGAAGCCCTCCAGCATCGCTTCGCCGTCTACGACAAGGGCGGCGAGGAGCACTTCAACATCATCTCGGCCCTGCACAAGTCGGTGCGGGGCAGCGACGCCGACGGCGCCCTCTACTGGCTCGCCCGCATGATCGAGACCGGCGAGGATCCGCTCTACATCGCCCGACGCGTGGTGCGCATGGCCTCGGAAGACATCGGCCTGGCCGATCCCCGGGGGCTGGAGATCGCCCTGGCGGCGCGGGACGCGTTCCATTTCCTGGGACCCCCGGAAGGTGAACTCGCCCTGGCCGAAGCCGTCGTCTATCTGGCCCTGGCCCCCAAGTCCAATCGCCTCTACGTGGCGTGGGCCCAGGCTCGGGCGGCGGCTCGGGACACCCCCGGCGAGGCTGTGCCCCTGCACATTCGCAACGCCCCCACGGGGCTCATGAAGAAGCTGGGCTACGGCGCGGGCTACGCCTACGATCCCGACGCCGAGGCGGGCGTTTCGGGTCAGACCTACCTTCCCGAGCGACTGGCCGGCCGGCGGTTCTATACCCCGGGGCGATTCGGCTTCGAGAAAACCCTGGGCGAGCGCATCACCTGGTTCGACGCCCGCCGACGGGAGGCCCGCCGGGGAGCGTCCGACGCCGGAGAGCCCGACGACGCCCCGGAATGACTCCCGCCCCTTCGTCGCCCCCGCTATCGTAGACGTTCCCGCTCCCTCCAGCCCCCTGACGCCGATTCCCACCCAGCTCATCGACAACCACCGGCCCGTGGACCGGGCGGTCCTCGTGTCGGCCCCGCCCCGGGACCTGGATCCCCGTGTGGCCGAGGAACACCTCCAGGAACTGGCGCGCCTCACCGACACCGCCGGAGGCGAGGTGGCAGCGGTGGTGCGCCAGCGTCTCGACTCCCCCTCGCCCAAGACGTACATCGGACAGGGCAAGGCCGAGGAACTCAAGCAGGTGGTGGAGTCCAGCGGCGCCGACCTCGTCATCTTCGACGAGGAGCTGTCGCCGGCCCAGGGCAAGAATCTGGAGCAGGTCACGGGCGCCCGGATCATGGATCGCCCCGAACTGATCCTGGACATCTTCGCCACCCGGGCCCGCTCGAAGGAGGCCCGCATGCAGGTGGAGCTGGCCCAGCTCGAGTACCTGCTGCCCCGGCTCAAGCGCATGTGGAGCCACCTCTCCCGGACCCGGGGCGGCATCGGCCTCCGGGGTCCCGGTGAGACCCAGCTCGAGACCGATCGACGCCTCATCGGCACCCGCATTGCCGACCTCAAGAAGAAGCTCCGGGACGTGGCCCGGGCCCGGGAGATCCAGCGCCAGTCGCGCCAGGGGGAGTTCCGGGCGGCGCTGGTGGGCTACACGAACGCCGGCAAGTCGTCCCTGCTGCGGGCGCTGTCGGGCTCCGACGTCTTCGTGGAGGACCGGCTCTTCGCCACCCTCGACTCCACCACCCGCAGCGTGGAACTGGGGGACGGCTATCAGGTGCTGGTCACCGATACCGTGGGCTTCATCCGCAAGCTGCCCCACCACCTGGTGGCGTCGTTCCGCTCCACCCTGGAAGAGGCCCGGGAGGCCGACGTGCTGCTCCACGTCATCGACGCTTCCCACCCCGATCGGGAGGAGCAGGAGCAGGTGGTGGCCGAGGTCCTGGCCGACCTGGACCTCGACGACCGGCCCCAGGTGCTGGTCTACAACAAGACCGATCGCCTCACCCACGGCGAGGAGGAGTCCCTCCGGGACCGGGTGCGAGCCTTCACCTCGGTGCCCGCCGTATTCGTCTCGGCCCATCAGCCCGACACCCTCGATGCCCTGAGGAGCGCCCTGAAGGCTCGCATGCGGGCCCGGCTCCACGAGGTGCGCCTGGACCTCCCGGCCCGGGACGGCGAGGTGCTGGCGCTCCTGTACCGGGAGGGCGAGGTGGTGCACCGGGACGACCAGGGCGCCCGCATCGATCTCACCGTCCGGGTGCCCGAAGCGGTGCTGGGCCGGCTCCGGAAGCGCGAGGGCATCCGGGTCCTCGACGTGGCGTAGCCGGAGGGGCCGGGCGGTGGAACGTCTTCTGGTGGTGGGTCCGGGCCGGATCGGCCTCGCCCTGGGCTACGCCCTCTGGCAGGCCGAAGCGGTGCGCCACCTGGTCTACTGTGGCCGGCGGCCCGATCCGCCGTCCCACCCCCTCTTCGGCCAGGGCGTGGCCGACTACCACTTCGGTCTCATGGCGCCGCCCCCGGGCACCGACGCCGTGCTCCTGGCCGTGCCCGATCACGTGCTCCCCGAGATGGCCCACGCCCTGGCGGGGCAGGGGCGTCCCGCGCCCGGACTGGCGGCCCTCCATACCTCCGGGGCCCTGAGCACCGAGGTGCTGGCGCCCCTCCACGCTGCGGGGTACGCCGTGGGTTCGATCCATCCGCTTCAGACCGTGGCCCACCCGGTGACCGGCGCGGAGCGGCTCCGGGGGGCGGGATTCGCGGTGGCCGGCGAGCCCGCGGCGCGGCGGGTGGCCCAGGAGATGGTGCGGGCCCTGGAGGGCGACACCCTGGAGATTCCCGTGGCCCGGCGGCCCCTCTACCACGCCGCCGCGGTCCTGGCCTCCAACGGGATCACGGCGCTGGTGGCCGTGGCCGCCGACCTCCTGGTCCAGGCCGGTGCCGACCCGGATCGGGCCGTGGGCGCCCTGGTGTCGCTGGCCGAGGGCGCTCTGGACGACGTGGCCGCCCAGGGCCTCCATCCGGGCCTCACCGGTCCCGCGGTCCGAGGCGACCTGGAGACCGTGGACCTCCACCTCCGGGCCCTGGAAGGCGACGCTCGAGAGGTGTACCGTGCCCTGAGCCGCGTGCTCGCCGACATCGCCGAGGCCCGGGGCGTGGATCCCGATCGGGTGGGCGCGCTCCGGTCCCTGCTTCAAGCCCCCTCCGGGGTCCCCACCGAGGAGACGACGTGAGGTTTTTCGTCAACATCGATCACGTGGCCACCGTGCGGGAGGCCCGGAAGACCGACGAGCCCGATCCGGTGCGTGCCGCCGTCCTGGCCGAACTGGCCGGGGTCGACGGGATCACCGTGCATCTGCGGGAAGACCGGCGTCACATCCAGGACCGGGACGTCCACCTCCTGGCCGAGACGATCCGCACGCCCCTCAATCTGGAACTCGCGGTGGTGGACGCCATCGTGGACATCGCCTGCGACCTCCGGCCCCACCAGGCCACCATCGTGCCCGAGAGCCGCCAGGAGATCACCACCGAGGGTGGGCTGGATCTCTCCACTCCCCAGGCCGTGGAGCGGGTGCGCCCGGTGGTGGAGCGGCTCCAGGGGCACGGCGTCCGCACCTCGCTCTTCATCGATCCCGATCCCGGGGCGCTGGAGGCGTCGGCGGCCCTGGGCGTGGACGCCGTGGAACTCCACACCGGCGAGTACGCCCACGCCCGGGGTGCGGCCGCCGGCCGCCAGGTGGAGCGCCTGCAGGCCGCCGCCGGACAGGGCCGGGAACTGGGCCTCGCGGTCCACGCCGGGCACGGCCTCACCTACGAGAACGTGACGCCGGTGGCCGCCATCGAGCCCATCGAGGAACTCAACATCGGCCACAGCGTCGTCTCCCGGGCGGTGCTCGTGGGCATGGAGGCGGCGGTGCGGGAGATGGCCGCCCTCCTGCGTCGGGCCCGGGGAGGCCCGTCGTGAACTGGAAGACCGCCCTGGGCTTCGTCCTCTCGGCCTTCCTCATCTGGTGGACGCTCCACGACACCGATCTGGCCGCCGTGTGGGCCGCCATCCGGGGCGCCGACTTCCTCTTCCTGGGGGCGTCGGTCTTCGTGGCCACCACGGGGTTCTTCTGGCGGGCGCTGCGCTGGAAGGTGCTCCTCCACCCGGTGGAGCCCGACACCCGGTTCGGCGACCGCTGGGCGGCGGTGAACATTGGCTTCATGGCCAACAACGTCCTTCCCGCCCGGGTGGGCGAGTTCGCCCGGGCCTACAGCTTCGCCCGTCTCGATCGCCGGGTGAGCGTGAGCGCCGCCTTCGGGTCGCTGGTGGTGGAGCGGGTGCTGGACGCCCTGGTGCTGGCGTCGTTTCTGGTGGGCACGGTGCTGATGCCGTCGTTCCCCGACGTCGATCTGGGGACCCGCTTCACGGCCATTCTCCAGAGCGCCGTGGTGTTGCTCGCGGGCGTGGGGGTGGTTCTGGTGCTGCTCCTTGTGTTTCCCACCTTCGTGGTTCGGGTCACGGAGGCCGTGGCTCGCCGGGTGCTCCCCGAGGGCATCGCGGTGCGGGTCATCGAGGCCCTGGAGGCGTTTCTCCAGGCCCTGGGGGTGGTGCGGAGCCCCATCCTCCTGATCCAGGCCCTGGCCTGGTCGTTCTTCTTCTGGTTCTGGCACGGCATCTCGTTCTGGCTCGGCATGCGGGCCTTCGACATCGATGCCGGGTGGGTGGCCGCCTTCTTCACAGAAGCCGTGGTGGGCTTCGGCGTGGCCCTGCCGGCGGCGCCCGGCTTCTTCGGCACCTTCCACGCCTCGGCCGAATTCGCCCTGGACACGGTCTACGCCGTGGGCGAGATCCCGACGCTGGCCTTCGCCTACGGCTACCACCTGGGCGGCTTCATTCCCGTGACCCTCATGGGCCTCTGGTACGCCAACCGGCTGGGGCTCTCCCTGGGCGACGTGCGGGAGAGCGAGGCGAAGGTCGAGGCCGAGGTGGACGCCGAGTTCGGCGACGCGGTGGACGGCACCCGGTGAGGGAAGTCCGGGTCCGGGCCCCCGCCAAGATCAATCTCGCCCTCCGGATCCTGGGGCAGCGGCCGTCGGGGTTCCACGACCTGGAGACGGTGTTCCAGGCCGTGGACCTCTGCGACGAGCTGGTGGTGCGGGTCCGGGAAGCGCCGGGGGTGGCGCTGGAGGTGCACGGCGCCGACGTGGGACCCCCGGCCGACAACCTGGTGGTGCGGGCCGCAACGGCGTTTTTCCGGGCCGCCGGGGTGGAGGGCGGCGCGGAGGTGGAGCTCATCAAGCGCATTCCCGCGGGAGCGGGGCTGGGTGGCGGCTCGTCCGACGCCGGGGCGACCCTCCGGGCCCTGGCGGCGCTCCGGCCCGGCGCCGTGGACGCGGGGGGGCTTCACGGCCTGGCCGCCGAACTGGGCTCCGACGTGCCGTTCTTCGTGGGCGAGGCCGGGCGGGCCCTGGGCCGGGGGCGGGGCGAGTTGCTCACGCCCCTGCCGCCGCTGCCGCCGGCCCCGGTGGTGGTGGGCCTACCGCGGGTCCACGTGGCCACCGGACCGGCCTACGGCGCCCTGGCCCGGGCCCGCCTCGCCGCCGGCGGCCGGGTGCCGCCGCCTCTCTATCGCCGGGACGCCGGCGACGTGCCCCACGACTGGGCCGGCGTGGCCGCCGGCGCCGTCAACGACTTCGAACCCACGGTGACGGCCGCCTCGCCGCCCGTGGCCCGGGCCCTGGAGGCCCTGCGGGCCACCGACGCCCGAGTCGCCCTCCTGTCGGGGAGCGGCGCCGCCGTCTTCGCCGTCTACGACGACGCCGGGTCGGCGGAGCAGGGAAGGGCGGCGGCCGCCGCGGCCTGCACCGAGTCGACCTTCGTGGTGGTCTCGACCCTCGCCGCCCTTCCGGCCTTGAACGGGCCGGGTCCCTCCGTCTAGCTTCCGACCCGCCGGGTTCGCGCCCGGCCCCTGGCCCGTCGTCTAATGGCAGGACACCGGTCTTTGGAACCGGCGGTGGTGGTTCGAATCCACCCGGGCCAATGCAGGTCTCCCCCCCGACCTGTCCCGCCCCCCCGGCCTCGCCGTAGCTTCACCGGGCCATGCCCACCCCCACCCCCCGCCCGTCGCCTCGCCGCCCCGGAGTCCCCCGGACTCCGTGGGGGGGTGCTTGGCTCCTGGCCGCGGCCCTGGTGGCCACACCCCTGGCCGCCACCCCCCAACCTCGGGCGCAGGAGGTTCCCGACTCCGCCGCGGCGCGTGACGCCGCCCGGGACGCCCAGGGACGCTTCGAGCGCGAGCGCATTCGCCGCATTCCCCGGGATCGAGCGGGCTTCTCCGGTGCCGGGTGCGACGATCGGGTGGGGCGCATGTGCGTGTTCCTCGAGGGGCGCTCCGACTGGTGGTGGCGCGAGGCCGAAGATCCCGAGCTCACGGCCGCCCGCGCCGACCTCCTCGAGGCCCTGGCCCGGGCCGCCGCCGCGGCCCCCGGCGACCGCTGGATCCTGGGCCAGCGCGTGATCTACCTCGGCGAGGCCGGGCGCTGGGACGAGGCGCTGACCCTGGCGCGCCGCTGCGGTCTGGCCCCCGCCGACGCCTGGTGGTGTCCCGCCCTGGAGGGTCTCGCTCTCCACGTCACGGGGCGGTACGAGGGCGCCGAGACCGCCTTCGACGAAGCGCTGGACGCCATGGACCCCGACGAGGCGCGGCGCTGGCGCTCGGTGGAGGTGCTCCTGGACGAGCGGGGCGACGACGCCCGGAAACGGGCGCTTGAACGGGGCGATTCGGCGGCCCTCCGCCGGTTCTGGCGCCTCTCCGACCCCCTCTTCCTGGCGCCGGGCAACGACCGCCTCACCGAACACTTCGCCCGCCGCACCTGGTCCGTGACCCGGGAAGGAGCCCGGAACGCCTACGCCATGTCGTGGGGGTGGGACCTGGACGAACTCCTGCTGCGGTACGGGTGGGAGGTGGGGTGGGAGCGCCGGGACCCCGGGCCCGGATCCATCGGCGCGAGCACGTCGGCGGTGGGCCATCAGGATCCCCGGAGCCAGGGCTTCGTGGCGCCGGCCGCGGCGTGGGACGCCTCGCCCGAGAGCGAACCCGACCAGTGGAATCCCGGCAGCCGCCGGCGGCCTCGCACCGGCTACGCGCCGGCCTACGCCCCCACCTTCCTGGATCTCGACGCCCCCGTGGCGATCCTGCCTCGGGGCGATTCGGCGGTGCTGGTGGTGCGGGCCCCGGGCCTCCCGCCCGACACCACCTTCCACGCCGGCCACCATCACCCGCCGCCTCCCGAGCCCCCCCTCGTCGGCGCCACTGGGCCTCGCCACGGCCTCTTCGCCCTCCCTCTGGCCGAGGGCGGACGGCTCCACGCCGCCACGGCCCCGGGGCTCGACGGCGCACTCCGCCTCACCGTGCCCGCCGGCGATCACGTCGTGTCGGTTGAGGTGTGGGACCCGGCGTCCCGCACGGCTGCCCGCATGCGCCGCGGCCTTCGGGTGGCCCGGGTGCCCCGGGACGTGGCGGCCCTCTCGGATCTGCTGCTGGCCCGGGCCCGGGGTCCGGTGCCCGATTCCCTCGGGGGACTCCTGGGCGACCTCGTGACCACGCCCACGTTCGCCCCCGGCGACACCATCCGGGTGGGGTGGGAGGTCCACGGCCTGGGCTGGAGGGCGGGGGAGGTCCTGGACTACACCCTCACCGTGCGGGAGGAGGCCGGCGGGGTCTTCACCCGCCTGGGGCGGACCCTGGGGCTCGTGGGCGACCGGCGGGGCACCGACCTGGCCTGGCTCGAGGAGGGACCCCGGGCCCCGGGGCCCGTCTTCCGCGCCGTGGACATCGTCCTGCCCCCGGATCTGGCCGAAGGCGACTTCCGGGTGCGGCTGGAGCTGGGGTCGGAGGGGCGGGGCGCCCTGGTGACCCAGCGGGACGTGCGGGTCAGGAGGAGGGAACCGCAGGGGGGGTGACGTTGACGCTTTGCCGCATCGCGCCTAACTTTGCGGGCTGTCGCATTCGACGGACCCGGGGGTGGAACGGCCGCTGTCCCCGGGCCCACGATTCCACGGGTCACGCGTTCGATCTCCATGGCAGACCAATCGGGTCACGGTCCGATGCTCATCCTGGGCGGTCGAGCCAACCGCCCCCTCGCCGAAGAGGTGGGGGAGATCCTGGGGCAGTCCGTCGACAGCGCCACGATCCGCGACTTCGCCGATGGCGAGATCTTCGTGCGGATCGACCGCAACGCCCGGGGGCGGGACGTCTTCATCGTCCAGCCCACCTCGGCGCCCGCCGAGAACACCATGGAGCTCCTGCTCCTCATCGACGCGGCCCGCCGGGCCTCGGCGGCCCGGGTCACGGCGGTGGTGCCCTATTTCGGGTACGGCCGGCAGGACCGGAAGGACCAGCCCCGGGTGGCCATCGGCGCGAAGCTCATGGCCAACATGCTGGTGGCCGCCGGCGCCGACCGGGTGGTCTCCATCGACTTCCACCAGCACCAGATCCAGGGGTTCTTCGACATTCCCGTCGATCACCTCTACGCGGCGCCCGTGTTCACCCGGTACTTCCGTGAGAAGGGTCTGGAAGACCTGGTGGTGGTGGCGCCCGACGTGGGATCGGCCAAGATGGCCCGGGGCTACTCCAAGCGTCTCGGGGCCACCTTCGCCATCATCGACAAGCGGCGCCCGGCCCCCAACGTGGCCCAGGTGCTGAGCGTCGTCGGCGACGTGGACGGCAAGAACTGCATCCTCACCGACGACATGGTGGACACCGGGGGCACGCTGGCCAACGCCGTGGTGGCCCTGAAGGAACGGGGCGCCAAGGCGGTGTACGCCGCGGCCACCCACGCCCTGCTCTCGGGCAAGGCCGTGGAGCGGCTGTCGTCGGTCCCCCTGGAGGAATTCGTGGTGACCAACACGATCCACATTCCCGAAGACCGGCGGTTCCCGCACCTCAAGGTGCTGTCGGTGGCCGGTCTCCTGGCCAACGCCATTCGGTACATCCACTCCAACGAGTCCGTCAGTCAGCTTTTCGAGCTGCGGGACGACGATTAGACCCCTACGAAGCCCGGATCCCACCGGCAGGAACGAACCATGAGCAGCAACAACGCCACGCTGAAGGCCGAAAAGCGCGACGCCACGGGCAAGGGCGTGGCCCGGAAGCTCCGGGCCGCAGGCCGTCTCCCCGCCGTCGTCTACGGACAGGGCGAGGACGCCCTGGCCATCACCCTGGACGCCGCCGAGACCGAGTACCTCTTCCACAACATCTCGGTGGAAAACACCATCGTGGACCTCACGGTGGAGGGCGAGGGGGACTCGTTCCAGACGCTGGTGCGGGAGATCCAGGTCCACCCGTTCCGTCCCGACGTGCTCCACGTGGACTTCTACCGCCTCCAGAAGGGCGTGAAGGTCGACGTGGAGATCCCGGTGAACCTGAACGGGGTTCCCGCGGGCGTGAAGAGCGGCGGCGGCGTGCTCCAGCAGGTCATCCACGAGCTCCCCGTGTCCGTGATCCCGTCGAAGATCCCCGAGAGCTTCGAGATCGACGTGTCGGGCCTCGAGGTCGGCGACTCGATCCACGTGTCCGAGCTGGAGCTTCCCGACGGCGTCGAGGAGATCGCCCTCGATCCGGAGCGCACGATCTGCACGGTGCTGGTGCCCCGGGCCGAGCCGTCCGAGGACGAAGAGGAGACCGACGCCGAGGATCTGCTCGAGCCCGAGATCGTGGGCGCCGAGGAGTCCGAGGACGACGGCGAGGGCGAGGAGTAGCGGCCCATCGCCGACAAGGTGGTGGTGGGTCTGGGCAACCCGGGCCCCCGGTACGATGCCACCCGGCACAACGTCGGGTGGTGGGTCGTGGACCGGCTCGCCTACGACTGGGACTTCCCCACCTTCGAGACGGATGGGGCGGGACTCACGACCCGGGGGCCGGTGAAGGGACGAGAGGTCGAGCTGCGCAAACCCACCGTGTTCATGAACCGGAGCGGGCTCGCGCTGGTCGACCTGCTGGAACGGGACGACTTCGTCCCGGCCACGGATGTGCTGGTGGTGGTGGACGACGCCGCCCTGGACCTGGGGCGGGTCCGGTTTCGTCCCTCGGGCGGAGCCGGTGGGCACAACGGACTCCGGTCCGTGGCCCAGGTACTGGGGACCGAAGCCTGGCCCCGGCTGCGCATCGGCGTGGGGCGCTGCCCCGACGACGTCGATCTCGCCGATTGGGTGCTGTCGCCCATGGACGTGGACGACGAGGAGACGGTGGTGGAGCTCCTGCCCGAGATGACCCGGGCCGTGGAGCTCTGGCTGGACGAAGGGACCGAGGCGGCCATGAACCGCTTCAATCGATGAACCACGCCCCGCGGGGCGCGGACGACGCGGGGCGGCTCCGACCCCCCATGACACGAACCGCACCGAGGAAACGAGTCATCTCATGACCGACTTCGTGGCACTGACCGACTGGGCGTGGTTGCTGGGCCTCATCGGCCTGGGCACTGCCGCCTTCATCTACTCGTACGTCAAGAAGCAGGATCCGGGCACCGAGGTCATGATCGACCTCGGCGAGCAGATCCACGACGGGGCCATGGCCTTCCTGCGCCGGGAGTATCAGGTGCTGGCCGTGTTCGTCGTCATCGTGGCCGCCCTGTTGGCCTGGGCCATCGGCGTCGAGACGGCCGGGGCCTACATCTTCGGCGCCGTGAGCTCGGTGCTGGCCGGCTTCTTCGGCATGAAGGCCGCCACCCGCGCCAACGTCCGGACCTCGGCGGCCGCCAACCAGGAGGGCCAGGGCAAGGCGCTCCGGGTGGCGTTCTTCGGCGGTGCGGTCATGGGACTGTCGGTGGCCGCCCTGGGCCTCCTGGGCCTGGGGGTGCTCTACTTCGTCTTCGCGGCCACGGCCGTGCCGGGCACCAACGACCTGCCCCACTTCTCCGAGATCATCTCGGGCTTCGCCATGGGAGCCTCGTCCATCGCCCTCTTCGCCCGTGTGGGCGGCGGCATCTACACCAAGGCCGCCGACGTGGGCGCCGACCTGGTGGGGAAGGTCGAGGCCGGGATTCCCGAGGACGACCCCCGCAACCCCGCCACCATCGCCGACAACGTGGGCGACAACGTGGGTGACGTGGCCGGCATGGGCGCCGACATCTTCGAGTCGTACGTGGGTTCGGTGGTGGCCACCATCGCCATCGGCGCCACCTCGGCGGCCCTGGCCGCCAACGCCGTCCAGGCCGTGGCGCTCCCCATCGTCACGGTGATGCTGGGCCTCCTGGCGTCCCTCGTGGGCATCGTCATGATGAAGGTCCTGGAGCGCACCGACCCCGCCGGGGCCCTGCGCAACGTGACCTTCATCGCCGCGGGTCTGTTCCTGGCCGCCATGTTCTTCGTGGTCCAGGCCATGGACTTCCAGATGATCTCCGAGTCGGGCCGGCTCTACCCGAGCTGGGGGCCGTGGGCCGCCATCGTGGCCGGCACCCTGGTGGGCATCTTCATCGGTCTCGTCACCGAGTACTACACCGCCGCCGGGCCCATCCGGAAGATCGCCGACGCCAGCCAGACCGGCTCGGCCACCAACATCATCAGCGGCCTGGCCGTGGGCATGGAGTCCACCGCGATTCCCATGCTCCTGATCTGCCTGGCGATCTTCATCTCCTACACCTTCGCCGGCCTCTACGGTATCGGTATCGCCGCCGTGGGCATGCTGGCCACGGTGGGCGTCACCATGTCGGTGGACGCCTACGGGCCCATCGCCGACAACGCCGGCGGCATCAGCGAGATGGCCCACCTGGGCCCCGAGACCCGCAAGATCACCGACTCCCTGGACGCCATCGGCAACACCACGGCGGCCATCGGAAAGGGCTTCGCCATCGGATCGGCGGCCCTCACGGCCCTGGCCCTCTTCAGCGCCTACGCCACCAAGGTGGGCCTCCAGGACACGGGCATCGACATCGTGGATCCGTACGTGGTCATCGGGCTGTTCCTGGGCGGCATCCTGCCGTTCTACGTGGCGGCTCTCACCATGACGGCCGTGGGCCGCGCCGCCGCCGGCATGGTGGACGAGGTGCGGCGCCAGTTCCGGGAGATCGCGGGCCTCATGGAAGGCACCGCCAAGCCCGATTCGGCGCGCTGCGTCGACATCTCCACCGCCGCCGCCCTCCGGGAGATGATCCTCCCGGGCGTCACGGCCGTGGTGGCTCCCGTGATCGTGGGGTACTTCCTGGGTGTGGAGGCGCTGGGCGGCCTGTTGGCCGGCGCCACCGTCACCGGCGTGCTCATGGCCCTCTTCATGGCCAACGCCGGCGGCGCCTGGGACAACGCCAAGAAGTACATCGAGGGCGGCGCCCACGGCGGTAAGGGCTCCGATTCCCACAAGGCCGCCGTGGTGGGCGACACCGTCGGCGACCCCTTCAAGGACACCTCGGGCCCCTCGCTCAACATCCTGATCAAGCTCATGAGCGTGGTGTCGCTGGTGCTGGCCCCCTGGTTCGTCCGGGTCCACGCCGACGGCGGCTCGCCGGTGGGCGCGCTCTTCGAGGCGGTCCGGACGTTCTTCGGCTGACCGGCCTCCGGCAGGCCCCTTCCGGGGCCGACACGGCCCGGCGTCTCCTTCGGGGGCGCCGGGCCGTGTCGCGTCGGTGCCCTTCGTCCCGGGTCCCCGCGACTCGTCCCGCCTCCCGGCGCTTCACGGGACCCGGCGACACACCGGGGCGGTTCGCGCGTAGAATCCAGCGTACGAACCCCAACCGCTTCGAGGTCTCCATGGGCCGCCTTTTCGCTTCGGCCGCCGCCGCCCTCCTTCTGTCGTTCACCGCCCCCCTGGCCGCCCAGCAGGTGGAGGGGCGGGTGTCGTCTCCCGGTCGCTGGCTCGTCACCCTCCGGGCGCCCCAGGACGGCGCGGTGGTGGCCCGGGGGGTGTCCGATCCCCAGGGGCGCTTCGCCCTCCCCGCGTCGGCGGGCCCGTGGCGCCTGGAGGTGGCGGCGGCCCACACCCGGGTGTCGGCGCTGGAGGTCCAGGTCCCGGCCGAGGGGTTGGCCGGGGTGGCGCTGGAGGCCCCCGTGGATGCGGGTCCGCTCCCGGCGCCTCCTGCGGACGATGCCTGTCGCGTGGGCCCCGATCCCGCCTCGCCGGCGGGGGTGGCGTGGACCCGGGCCCGCCGCGCCCTCTCGATCCTGGTGGAGGGGTTGGCCGAGGGGGCCGTGACCCTGGACGCCCAGGTGTACGAACGGGAACTGGGCGACGACGGTCGCAGCGTGCTCCGGGAGGACCCGGCGGTGACCCGCACCGGCGTGCGGCGGATTTCGCCTCCCGTGGACCCGGCCGATCTGGTGTCCCGGGGTTTCGTCCGGGAGGAAGACGACGGCAGCTACCGCTTCTTCGCCCTGGGGCCCGAGGTGCTGTTGTCCGACGCCTTCGGCGACACCCACTGCTTCCGGCTGCGGCCCGACGGCGGCCCGGCCCTCACGGCCCTGGCCTTCGCCCCCACGGACCGGGCGGCGGCCGACGAGCGTCCCGACGTGGCGGGAGTCCTCTGGCTGGAGACGGCCACCGGGCACCCCCTGCTCCTGGAGTACGGCTACCGGAACTTCGATCTGGGCATTCCCCTCACGGGCGTGGGCGGGCGCACGACCTTCGTGGCGTTGCCCGACGGCAGTTGGGTGGCGGCCGAATCGTGGCTGCGCATGCCCCTCCTGGAGGTGGAGCAGGATCCCGACGGCGGGCCGCCGGAGCGCTGGGGACTCCGGGGGGTGCGGGAGCAGGGCTTCCGGGTCACGGGGGTGCGGTCGGGCGACGACGGGTGGAACCTGGGAGGGGAGGGCGGCGTGGTGGAGGGCACGGTGATGCTCCACGCCGGAGGCGACGTACTGGAGGGGGCGCGGGTGTTCCTGCCCGGCACGCCCCACGAGGCGTGGACCGACCCCCGGGGTCGGTACCGGTTCGAGGGACTGCTGGACGGCGTGTACAACATCGTGGCCCAGCACCCGCGTCTGGATCCCCTGCCCGTGGGGGCGGCGGGGCGGGTGAGTGTGGAGAGCGGCCGCTCGGCCCGTTTCGACCTGTCGGCCCCCGATCCCCAGGCGGCGGCTCTCCAGCTCTGTCAGGGCCAGGAGACCCGGGGAGACCACGTGGTGCTGTCGGGGCAGGTGCGGGATTCCCTCACCTCCGAAGCCCTGGCCGGAGTCCCTCTCACGCTGCGCTTCCGGGACCCGCGCCGGTCCGGCGCGCCCCTCTTCCAGACCCAGATCTTCAGCGGCACCGGCGGGGAATACCTCTACTGCGACCTGCCGCCCGACGCCGAGGTGAGCATCCGGGCCGACACGCCGGGCTCGGACGCCCGCTCCGACGAGTCGTTCGTCACGGGCCGGGACGGATCCATCCGCCGCGACCTCACCGTGGTGCTGTCCACCGAGCAGGGCCCCTCGGGGGTGTTCGGTCTCGTCACCGACGCCACCTCGGGCGAGCCGCTGGAGTCGGCGGTGGTGTCGATCCAGGACTCGGAGGTGTCGGTCCTGACCAACCGGAACGGATTCTACGCCTTCAACGACCTCCCCCAGGGCCTCTACGTGCTCGAGGTGTCGAACCTGGGCTACCGGCCCCGGGAGGTGGTGGTTCGCCTGGCGGGAAGCGGGGCCTACAAGGTCGACGTGGATCTGTCGGTGGAGGCCATCGCCCTGGAGGGCATCACCGTGACCGCGGTGCCCCGGCGCCTCTTCGGCGACATGGTGGACATGCAGCGCCGCATGGAGCTGGGCTTCGGTGACTTCGTCATGAAGGAGGAGCTGGAGAGGCGAGGCGGCTCCCTGGCCACGGCGCTCCAGGGGCGTGCCGGGGTGCGGGTGGTCACGGGGGCCGGCGGCTTCCGGGAGCGCTACATCGTGCTCCGGTCCGGCCGTGACCTGCCGGGCTCCGGAGCCCGGGCCCAGGGGGGAACGGAGAACCAGGCTCAGCTCCAGGCCCTGGGCCAGGCCGAGACGTTCTGCTACCCGGCGGTCTACGTGGACGGCAGCCGCTGGAGCCGCCCCAAGTCCGGCGGAGTGGGCCACGACCCCGTGGACTTCAGCGAGTTCTACACCATGGACCTGGAGGCGGTGGAGATCTACAAGGGTGCGGGCTCGGTGCCCGGCGAATTCGGCGGTGGAGACGCCGCCTGCGGAGCCGTGGTGGTGTGGACCCGCCGGGGCGGTGTGGGCGCTCGCGGGACCGCCCGGGGCGGCGGAGGCGAGGGCGGAGGGGACGAGGGCGTCCCGATGCTGTAGGTTGGGGCGACCCCTCCTCCAACCTCGGGACCCCATGCCGGATCTCAGCTTCGACGCCGCCGTCGCCTTCGCCCAGGATCTCATCCGCATTCCGTCGCCTCCGGGCGCCGAGGGCCAGGTGGCCGATCGGATCCTGGAGGAGTTCGACACTCTGGGCTTCGCCGACGTGATGCGCGACGACGCGGGCAACGTGGTGGGGCGGGTGAAGGGACGGGGCTCGGGCCCGTCGGTGATGCTGAACGCCCACCTGGACATCGTGTCCGAGGGCGACCCGGCGGAGTGGGAGTATCCGCCCTTCGGCGGCGTGGTGGTGGATGGCGTGCTCCACGGCCGGGGCGCCATGGACATCAAGGGACCCCTGGCCCTCATGACCTACGCCGCCGCCGCCACCGGCGGTGGCCTGGAGGGCGACGTCATCGTGGCCCACACGGTCTTCGAGGAGCGGGGCGGGTTGGGCATGAAGCACCTCCTGGAGAGCGGGGTGGCCACGCCCGACGTGGTGATCATCGGCGAGTCGACCCACGGGGACGTCTGCATCGGGCATCGGGGGCGGGCCGAACTGGAGGTGGTGCTGCGGGGGCTGGCCGGACACGCCAGCGCCCCCGCCCGGGCCCGCAACGCCCTGGACCTGCTTCCGGCGGTGCTGGAGGCCGTGCGTTTCGTGGCCGCCGATCAGCCGGGCAACGAAGTGCTGGGCCCCGCCACTCTGGCGGCCACGTCCGTGGAGGCGTCGCCCTCGAGCCGCAACGTGATCCCCGATACGGTGGTGGTGGCCCTGGACTGGCGGATCCTCCCCGGGACCACCCGCGACGACCTGGTGGAGGCGGTCCGCACCGCCATCCACCGGCGGGTGCCCGAGCTTCCCGACGGCCTGGGGCTCGAGGTGCGCATGGCCCTGGAGGAGCAGGTCACCTACACCGGCCTGGAGCGGGACCGCAATCTCCTCACGCCGGGATTCCTCATGGCCCCCGACGACCCGGTGGTGCAGGCCGCCGCCCGGGCCGTGGGGCGCAGGGACGGCGACGGCCCCGCCGTCGTCCGTCCCTGGACCTTCGCCACCGACGGGGGCTGGAGCTGCGGCGTCCACGGCATCCCCACGGTGGGCTTCGCCCCCGGCGAGGAGCGCCACGCCCACACCAACCGGGAGCGCCTGGACCTCGCCGAGGCCCGGTGGGCATACGAGCGCTACCCGGCCCTCATCGAGGCCGTCATGGGGGCGGTGGGGTAGGGAGGAGGCCTCTCCTCAGGCGTTGGGATCGGCGGGGCGGGACCGGGCCGGAGGCCCGGCCAGGGTCGCCCCGGGCGTCCCTTCGCTCCGACCGGCCTGCAGCGCCTTGCGATTGGCCGCCCGGAGCACCTCTTCCAGGTCGAGTCCCAGGGACGAAGCCAGCGCCTCGACGGTGCCCAGGGCGCCCCGCACCTTCTGGTTGGCGGCGTTGGCCACACCGTCTCCGTCCCCGCCGTCCAGCACCACCAGGCGGTCGATCTCCGTGCCCTTCACGGCGTCCACGGCCGTGGTGAGGAGCTCGGGGAGCTTCTCGGCCAGGAAGACCGCGAAGGCCTGCTCGCCGCCCTGCTGCACCTCGGCATAGAGCCGCCGCAGCACCTCGACCTGGGCCTTGCCTCGCTCCAGGATCGGGGCGGCCTCGGCTTCGGCCGCCGCCTTCCTGGCCTCCCGGTCGGCCAGGGCCGGCTCGATGACGTCGGCCCGCAGCCGCTCCTGCTCCCGCGACACCCGCTTCTGCTCGAGTTCCCGCTGGGCCTCCACCTCGGCCTGTTCGGCCTTCACCCGGGCGGTCCGCTCGGCGATTTCACCTTCCTCGTCGAGTTGGGCCTGGCGCACCCGCAGGGTGTTCTGGGCCTCGGCCACGTTCACGGCCGTCTCGGCTTCCCGCACCTCCGCCCGCTTCCGGGCCTCGGCCTGGGCCTCCCGGGTGTCGGCCTCGGCGTTGGCCTCGGCGATTTCGGCCTCCCGCACCGCTTCGGCGGCCTTCTTCCGTCCGATGGCCTCCAGGTATCCTCGCTCGTCGCTCACGTTCTGGATCTTGAGCACGTCGAGATGGAATCCCAGTGCCGCGAGATCCTCGCCCGCGTCTTCGGCCAGCGCCTTGGCGAAGCCGAGCCGGTCTTCGTTCACCGCCTCGGGAGTGAGGGTGGCCAGCACGCCCCGGAGGTTACCCATGAGGGTGTCCTTGGCCATGGACTGGATCTCGACCTCGGTCTTACCCAGGAGCCGCTCCACCGCGTTGTTGAAGGTCGTCTCGGGCTCGGAGGCGATCTTGACGTTGGCGATGGCCTCCACGTTCAGCGGGATGTTGCCCTTCGAGAAGGCGTTCTTCACCGAGATCTCGATGGGAAACGTCTCCAGGCTCACGTGCTGGACCGTCTCCACGATGGGAATCCGCAGGGTGCGGCCGCCGATGACCGAGCGGTACCCGATGCGTTGGCCGCTTTCGAGTTGGCGGTTGCGCCCCGTGATCACCGCGGCCCGGTTGGGGGGCACGATGACGATGAGGGCCTTCACGGTGGCGACGATCACCACCGCCACCACCAGGACGACCAGGGCCAGCACGGCGGCGCCGATCAGGGTCTCGGTTCCCATGGGGTCACTCCTGCAAGAGTCGGGTCGAGCCGACGGAAGGGGGTTCGAAGAGGGTACGGTTCAACAGGGGGGCGCCTTCACACGGCCGGGCGTCACGATTCGCCGCTCTCCAGGGCCTCCAGATCGTCGCCCTCCAGGGGCGCCACCCGGGCCACGCCCCCGTCCATGTCCACCACGATGACGCGGCGCCAGTCGCCGGGATCGCCGTCGGCGGCCGAGTGGGGCAGGGCCCGGAGGCTCAGCCGACGCCCGTCTCGTTCCACCATGATGGCGCCGGGGCTGGCCACCCCCATGGGGAGCGACACGGTGCCCGGCAGCCCGATGAAGGACTGGTCTCCGGCGTGGGCGCCCGACGCGGTGCGGACGAGGTAGTGGAACACCAGGCTGACCAGGAGTCCCGAGGCGATGCCGCCCACCACCGAAAAGGCCAGGGTGGTGATGAGTCCCACGCCCGCCCACGTGAGGAGCGAACCCGTGGCCCCGAAGCCGAAGAGGGCGTAGACCACGGTGCGGATGGAGAAGATCCGGCTGGCGGCGTCGCCGCTCTCGGCGCCGTCGAGCTCCGCCACGCCCTCGAGCACGTCGCCTTCCAGGGCGTCGAGCTCCAGGTCGCCGCCCATGTCCAGATCCAGTCCCCCCTCCATGTCCAGATCGCCTTCGCCCCCTCCTCCCAGCACGGAGAGGAGCAGGAAGCCGCCGCCGACGATCAGCGAGAACAGGTAGAGAGCCAGCATGGCGCCGCGGGTGGGGGACGGGAGTTGGAGAGGGCGTCCGCCCGGAAGATACACACCCCGGGAGCGTCCCGCAGGAGCCGCGCCCCCGCCCCGCGCCGTCGATTGACCCCCCTTCGCACCCCGAATTACCTTTTCAGGCTGTCCGCGCCCCGGCACGGCCGTGCGGGGTCGGCTCGCGCCCCCGTACGTCGCTCCTCTCCCGCACGTCGTCAGGAACGGTCTCCATGCTGAAGGTCGGCATCGTCGGGCTGCCCAACGTGGGCAAGTCCTCGCTCTTCAACGCCCTCACCGCCGCCGGCGCCCCGTCGGAGAACTACCCGTTCTGCACGGTGGATCCCAACGTCGGCACGGTGGAGGTGCCCGATCCCCGGCTTCTGCGTATCCATGAGCTCACGGGGTCCAAGACCATCGTGCCCACGGTGATCCAGTTCGTGGACATTGCCGGTCTCGTGAAGGGGGCCTCGGAAGGGGAGGGCCTGGGCAATCAGTTCCTGGCCAACATCCGGGAAGTCGACGCCATCGCCCACGTGCTGCGCTGCTTCGACGACCCCGACATCACCCACGTGCTGGGCGACGTGGATCCGGTGCGGGACCGGGAGATCGTGGAGACCGAGCTGGCCCTCTCCGACCTGGACATGGTGGAGCGGCGCCTCGACCGGGTCTCGAAGAAGGCCAAGAGCGGCGAAAAGGAGGCCATCGCCGAGCAGGCCGTGCTCCAGAAGGTGTTCGCGGCCCTGAGCGAGGGGCAGCCCGTGCGCCGGGTGGAGTTCGCCCCGGAGGAGCGGAAGATCCTCAAGAGCTTCCAGCTCCTCACCGCCAAGCCCGTGCTCTACGTGGCCAACGTGGCCGAAGACGACGTGGTCGGAGGCGACAACGAGTGGGTGCAGGCCCTGCGCGAGGCCGTGGAGGCCGAGGGCGCCGGCGAGGTCGTGGTGATCTGCTCGGCCATCGAGGCCGAGCTGGCCGAGCTCGAGCCCGAGGAAAAGGCCGAGTTCCTGGCCGACATGGGGCTGGAGGAGCCGGGCCTCGATCGCCTGATCCACGCCGCCTACCATCTCCTGGGACTCCTGACCTTCTTCACCACCGGCGAGAACGAATCTCGTGCGTGGACGGCCCGCCAGGGCTCCACCGCCCCCGAGGCCGCCGGCGTGATCCACTCCGACTTCCAGCGGGGCTTCATCCGGGCCGAGACCATCGCCTTCGACACCTACCAGCAGGTGGGCTCGTGGAAGGACGCCCGGGACCAGGGTCTGCTGCGCAGCGAAGGGAAGGACTACGTGGTGAAGGACGCCGACATCATGCTGTTCCGGTTCAACGTCTGAGGGGGACGGACCTCAGCCGCCCCGCCCCGGCATCGTTACGGATTCGATGACCTGGGCCGAGTCGCTCCCGAAGACCCGGATCTTCAGATAGAGGGAGTCCAGGGGTCGGCCTTCGTGGAAGTTGACGGGGCCCAGGTCGGGAATCGTGTCGAAGGACTCACCGTCGCGGCCCACGACCAGGTCGAAACATCGGGGCAGGTGGCCGGTGTTGATCTCCCCCATTCCGATCCGGAACGATCCATCCGGCGCCACCCGGCGGGCGAAGCGCTCATACGCCAACCCGCCACGGCAGAAGCGGAGACCGCCAAGCGACGAGAGCTCCAGGCTCGGCCCCACGTCTTCGCCCACGACCTCGCCGACGATCAACCCGGTCCACGTGGACTCGTCTTCGCTGGCGCAGGCGGCGACGCACGTTCCGAGGAGGAGCAGGACGAACCGCACCGCGCGGCGGAGGTCGGGAGGTGTGGCCAACGTCCATGCCGGTTGGGAGGGTGGGTCCCGGAACCTAGGGGGACTCCGGTCCTGGAGGGTAGGAGCACCCCGCCTTTCGGGCGTCGATCGGCCCCACACGCTACCTTGCATCCACCCCGCCGCCGGATTCCGCCGGTCGCGGGGTGCGGTGCGGGGGGGCCTGCAGGTCTCGGCCGCCCGCTCACTCGGGGTGCCCTGGGAGGGTGTGGATGAAGCTGGAGCTGCGATCGGGGGTGTGGAAGGTGGACGTGGAGTCTGCGGGAGACCGGGGGATCCACTGGGTCCACCTCCGGGGGGCGGGGGAGGGGGCGTCCATGCACGCCCGCATGGGGATCCAGGACGTGAGTTTCCGGGGCTCCATCGAGGACGCCTTCACCTGGCCCGAGGAGCGCCGCCTGGACGTGGACGGAGCGAGTTGGCGGATTCGTCCGGTGGCCGGGACGGGCGACGGCGACGGGCCGGGGCCTGCCGTGGAGGCCCGGGCCGACGATCGTTCCCTCACCTTCGAACTCCCGGCCGGGGTGACCCTGGGAGCCGCCACCGACGCAGAGCTCAGCGACCTCGTCCGGGGCGGGTAGCGCCGTTGGATCCGGGTCGAAGAAACACCGGGTCTCAGCCGTGTTCGCGTTGAAGTAAAACGACTTGCGGCGTGTTCCTCGAGCGAATTCGAGATGTGCTGACCCGGGGGCGAGTGCAATCCACCCCGCTGCGTGAACGTACTGGATAGGCGTTCGCGGCCCGCGAGTCGAACCCTGTTGCAGGAGGCCCGGTGTCCCTCGTTCGCACGGCGGTTGCAGCGCTCCTCGCCCTGGCGGCCCTCGCCCCCCTCGTCTTTCCCCTCCACGCCCAGTCCATCCGGGGGCGGGTGCTGGACGGTGAGGTCGGCGGGCCCATCGCCGCCGCCCAGGTCGTGGTGTCCCGCCCCGGCGGCGAACTGGTGGAGCGGGCCGCGGCCGACTCGGCCGGCGCCTTCGTGATTCGCCTGGAGCGGGCCGGAGGGTACTGGATCCGGGCCGAGGCCCTGGGCTACGAGCCGGGGGACTCGTCGTGGGTCGACATCGTGAGCCCCACGGACATGGTGGAGGTGGAACTGCGCCTGACCACCGGGCCGCTGGAGATCGAGGGATTCACGGTGGTGGCCCAGGGCCTGGACGTGCGCCACCGAGCCACCTTCGCCGGCTTCCGGGAGCGCCATCTCACGGCGTTGGACGTGGGGAGCGCCCGGGTGCTGGCCGCGTCCGACCCCGAGATGTCCACGGCGGGGAACGTGGGGGACGTGTTGACCTGGCTCCCCACGGAACGGGCGAAGTGCACCGTGGTCTACGTCGATGGCGTGGTTCAGCCCTATCTCGACGTCGAGCGCTTCGTGATGCAGGGCGTGGCGGGTCTCGAGTACTACATCAGCCAGACCGACGCCCCCATCGAGTTTCGGGACGGGGGGCAGCCCTGCATCCGGTCCCTGGACTGGACGGTGCTGGTCATCTGGCGCTCGGGGCCGGACCGGGGAGGGGAGTGAGCCCCGGGCGGTCCATTCCCGGCAACGGCGAGGTCTCCAGGAGGATCCGCCGCTCCCCCAGGATGGCCGGCATCACCCCGTAGACGGTGTCGAGCTCGTCCTCCAGGGTCATGACCGCCCGGAGCAGCTCCAGATAGGCCACGTCGTGGGTCGACGGTTCGGCCGTGCGCATGCAGGGGCCCATGGGCGAGGGGAGCCGGCAGGTGTGGCCCGCGCCCAGGACGTGCATGACCTCGTGCATGAACACCGTCTCCCACGGGATCCAGCCGTCGGCGAGGCGCAGCGGCTCCAGGCCCGAGATCAGGACCTTCCCGGCCTCGGTCCACAGGCGTCGCATCTCGAACGTGTCGAAGCGGCCCCCGGCCGCCCACGTGCCCAGATCCTCCCGCCAGGTGGGGGGATCGGCCCGGGGAAACGCCGGTCCGGCCCAGCGTCCCGGGAGCCAGACGAGGCGCACCACGCCGGGTACGGGATGGGGTTCCAGGGGGCCCGCGTCGTCGGGCCACCACGTCGGGTCGGCCTCCACCGGCTCGAACCAGTCCACCCCGTACACCGTCTCCAGGCGGTCCAGCACGGCCCAGAGCGCCGCGGAATCGGCGGGGGTGAACGACGGGTCACCGTGCCGATGGTCGAAGGCCGCCGCCACGGGCAGGGCCTCGTCGGGCCACGCCGTGAGGTCCAGTTGGTAGCGGGTGGGGGCACCCAGGGGCAGGGCCTGCCCGAACCAGTAGCTGTAGAGGAACGTCTCCGTGTCGTCCACCACCGGATCCAGGGGTACGGGAACCACCACGCCGGCGTGGAGTCCCCGACGAATCGTCCAGCGGCGGGGCACGAGGACCAGGTCCAGCGCCTCGGCGGGAGGGGAGGGGAAGGGCAGGAGGAACGGGTGCACGGTGCGGGGCGCCGGACCGTCCACCCGCAGCTCCCCGGGTCCGCCGTCGCCTCCCACGTGGATCGTGAACGCGCCGTCGCCGGCCACCGCCGCCGAGTCCCGGCGCCCCGTGCCCCGGTCGATCCAGACGGCATGGAGTCCCCCGAACTCCGCTTCTCCCCCGGCCACGTGGGCGCGCCCCCGGAGGGTCAGCCCCGAAGGGCCCGCTCCTCCCTCGGCGCCGCAGCCCACCATGCCCAGCGCCAGCGCCGCCCCTGCCCAACGGATCGTCCTGCCCATGGCCCAGCCCTCGGTCGCGGGAGAATGGGGGATCGGAGGCCCCCTGTCGGGACGATCCAGGGGCCCGATCTCTGTCGCGGGGGCCGCTGCCTTCCACCCGCCCTCGATCCGCCCTATCTTTTCAGGCTCACAACCGATCCCGCTCCACCCGCCCCCCGGCACCGCAGTCGAGGGACCCCGGGAACGGAGCCCGTACGACTTCACACGGTCCGAGGGAAGCATGCGGCTCTACGAAGTGGTGTACATCTTCGATGCCACGCTGGACGAAGCCGGCGTCGACGCGAAGCTCGAGAAGTTCCACACGATCCTCACCGACGCCGGTGCCGAGATCGTGGCCGTCGACCACTGGGGCGCTCGTCAGTTGGCGTATCCCGTGGGCAACCACAAGTCGGGCTACTACGTGGTGGCCCACCTCGAGGCTCCCCCCGAGTCCCTGGCCGAGTTCGAGCGCATCGTGAAGCTCGACGACGAGTGCCTGCGCTACCTCGTGGTGCTCAACGAGGGCGAGCCCACCACGGGCATGTCCCTCGTGTCCGAGCCCCGCCCCGGGGCCGCCGAGGACGAGGATGCGGACGACGACGAGGACGAGGAAGAGGACGACGACGACAGCCCCCCCGAGTTCCAGGGCGGGCGCGGACGGCGTCGTCGCCACGAGGGTCCGGCCATCGTCCTCCTGAACTACAAGGACGTGTCGACCCTGTCGCGCTTCCTCACCGAGGGCGGCAAGATCCTGCCCCGGCGCACCACGAAGGTGTCGTCGCGCTTCCAGCGTCAGTTGGGCACCGCCGTGAAGCGGGCCCGCTACCTGGCCCTGATCCCGTACATGCGGGACCACGAGGCCTGACGCCGGTGGAGGCGTCCACCCCGACCCCTCCCGCGACGCAGGACGGAACCCGGGGGGAGTGGAAGCGGGCGTTGGCCCTCTTCCTGCTCCTCCTGGCGTTTTCGTCCATCTCGCCCATGGTGCTGGTGGGGATGCCGTTCGTGCTCCTGGTGCTGCTCCTGCCCATTCGGAAGTTCGGAGCCCTGGGACTCGCGGCCCTCATCCTGGTCCTGAGCCTGGGGGCCCAGGACTCCACGGGGCTGTGGTATGCCGAGCGGGGGTGGGCGTTGCTGGTGGGGGGGTGGTTCGTGGCGCTGACGTTGCGGTGGCCCGCGTCCCGGTTTTCGACCCGGGGACTGGGGGCCGCCGCCGGCGCCCTGCTGACCACGGGAGCCTGGTTCGCGGTGCGACCCATGGCGTGGTCGGTGCTGGACTGGCGGGTGGGCGAGCGCATCCGTCACGGGGTGACCGCCGCCATGGAGACCATGCAGTTGGTCCGGGGCGGCGATCCCGTGCCGACGCCCCTGGCCGAGGCCGTGTACTCCACGGCCGAGAGTCAGGCGCTGCTGTTTCCGGCGCTCATCGCCCTGTCGTCGGTGGCGGCGCTGGGGGTGGCGTGGTGGATGTACGTGCGGGTGGCCCTGGGGCGGAAAGGCGCTCTGGGACCCCTGAAGGACTTCCGCTTCAACGACCATCTGGTGTGGTTGTTCGTGGGAGGGCTGCTGGCCCTCCTCCTGGGCGCCGGTGAGCTGTGGACGCGGGCCGGGTCCAACGCGGTGCTGTTCATGGGCACGCTCTACGCCCTCCGGGGCGCCGCCGTGGTGCTGTTCGTCAACGGCGGCATCTCGGCTCTGGGCGTGGTGCTCGTGACGCTGGGCATGCTGTTTCTCGCGCCGGCCCTGCTGGTGGGAGCGCTGGTCATCGGACTTGGGGACACCTGGCTCGACATTCGTACGCGAGCCGCGCGATCCGCGGAGGCGGGTCGTTAGACACACGAGGAGAGGATCATGAAGGTCATTCTGAAGGCAGACATGGATAACCTGGGCGCCGCCGGCGAGGTCGTCGACGTGAAGCCCGGGTTCGCCCGCAACTACCTCCTGCCCCAGGGCTACGCCTACGAGGCCAGCGAGGCCAACCTCAAGCGGATCGAGGAAGAGCAGCGCAAGGCCGAGGAGCGGGCCCGCCGCGACTACCTGGAGGCCCGCCGCCGTGCGGCCCAGCTCGCCGAGGCCAGCCTCACCTTCCTGGCTCGGGCCGGCGAGGGCGAGGACGCCAAGCTGTTCGGTTCGGTGACCAGCGCCGACGTGGCCGAGCGCCTGAACGCCGACGGCGGACTGGACTTCGAGCTCGACAAGCGGCTCGTGCAGCTCGACGAGCCCATCAAGGCCCTGGGTGCCTACCAGGTGCCGATTCGGCTCCACGCCGAGGTGACCATCGAGGTCGACGTCCGGGTCGAGCGGGACGAGGCGTGACCTCCGAGGTCCTCCCCGACGTGATCCACCGGGCCGGGGAACTGGCCCTGGAGCGGAAGGCCCAGGACGTGGTGGCCCTGGACCTCCGGGGCATCAACACGGCCACCGACTTCTTCGTCCTGGCGTCGGGTACGTCCGACATCCAGGTGAAGGCCGTGGCCGACCACATCGTCGACGAGTTGAAGAAGGAAGGGCATCGGGCCGACCACGTGGAGGGAATGGGGGGAGGCCGGTGGGTGCTGCTGGACTACATCGACTTCGTGGTCCACGTCTTCCACACCCAGTCCCGGGAGTTCTATCAGCTCGAGACGCTCTGGGGCGATGCGCCCCGGACCGAGTTCTCCGACGAGGAGCCCGGCGGCGGCGCCGTGACCGGGAGTTCGGAGGCTTCGTGACCGGTCGCGCAGGTGTGGCGCCCTCGTTACCTTGCCCGGCGCCGATCGACTCCACAGCAGCCCGGATGCCATGACGCCCGACGTCTCCTGGCAGAGCATCTCCATCGACGTCCCGGGGTCCCCGCCAAGCGAGTTGGACCGGACCGGGGCCGTGGCCCTGGTGCCGGCGGGGGATCGGGCCTTCGCAGCCGCGGCGGCCCTCACCCTGGCCCGATCCCTGGCCCGCGGAGGCCGGCGGGTCTTTCTCTGCGACCTCGATCTCCAGGCGCCCCGCCTCCACGTCATGGCCGGCGCCATCCGGGGACCCGGGGTCACCGACTTCGTGCTCTACGGGTCCAGCCCGGGCCACGTGGCCACCGAGCTCGAGGAGCGGCTGCTCTTCGTGTCGGCGGGAACCCCGGTGGTGGCCTACGAGTCGGTCTTTGCCAGCGACCGCTGGGCGTCGCTCATGGAGGCGGCGAATCACGCGCAGGCGTGCCTTCTGCTCTTCGTCCCGGCCGACCTCAAGGGCGTCGGGGGCGTTCTGGCCCGGGTCGACACCGTGGTGGCTCTCGGTCGGCCCGACGAGGTGCCCGACCTGGGCGACGCCGCCGACCGCCTGCTCCTGGGACTCCGTCCCGCCGACGGCTCGGACGATTCGGCTTCGGCCCCGTCGTCCGACGCCTTCGCCTCGGCCGCCGACTCGCTCCCGGACCCCCTGGCCGAGGGCTCTCGCCCCGCGCCCCGCCACGAATCCCGGAACGACGACGTCTGGGCGGCCGACCCCGCCGCCGTGGGACCCGATCCCGACGACGACGAGGAACCCACCATGACCCTGGCCGCCGCATCGGCGGTCAATCGGGCCCACCGGAAGTCGCCTCCGAAGAAGAGCCGGGCCGGCTGGGTGTTCCTGATCCTCTTCCTGATCCTCATCGCCCTGGTGGTGGCGGGATGGATGGGGCTGATCCGGGTTCCGGGCATCGTGCCCCGTCGCGCCGACGCCGAGGAGTCCCAGGTGCGGGAGGCCGCCGCCCCCGACGACGGGGCCCCCGAACCGGGCCTCACCGGGTCGGAGTCGGCACCGGCCGCCGGGGCTCCCCTCGCCGGGGACGCGCCCCTGCAGGCCTGGACGCTCCGCATGGGGGCCTTCCGGGATCGCCCGGTGGCCCGGAGCGAGGCCGATCGTATGGCCACAGCCGCCCCGGATCAGCTCTTCGCCGTGGTGCCCGTGGACGTCTCCGGGGCCCGGTGGTACCGGGTCGTCTCGGCGGTGGTGGCCGACGCCGATGAAGCCGAAGCCCATCGGGCCCGACTCGCCGCCGCGCTCCAGGCCACCGACGCCCAGGGATGGCTCGCCCGGTCCGCGCCGCTGTCGTTTCTCGTGGCCGAGATGCCGGACGAGGCCGAGGCGCGGCGACGGGCCGACGAGCTCACGGCCGGCGAGATCGACGCCTTCGTCCTGGCCGTGCCCGGCGCCGACGGGGCCCGCTGGTTCCGGGTCTACGCAGGCGCCTACGCCGATGCCGCCGAAGCCGGCGTCATGCGACGCCTCCTGGACGGGGCGGGGCTGCTGGAGGCCCCGCTGGTGGAGCGACGGGGGATCCTGCCCGAATGAGGCTCCAGTCGCTGCGCGTCCACGGCTTCAAGTCGTTTGCCGACGCCACCGAAGTCCAGTTCCACGACGGCGTCACGGCCATCGTGGGGCCCAACGGATGCGGCAAGTCCAACATCTCCGACGCCATCCGCTGGGTGCTGGGCGAACAGCGGCCCACCGCGATCCGCGGCGCGAAGATGGAGGAGGCCATCTTCCAGGGATCGGTGCATCGTCGCCCGGTGAACCGGGGGTCGGTGACCATGACCGTCACCAACGAGGACGGCGCCCTGCCGGTGCCCTTCGAGGAGGTGGAGATCGGCCGCATCGTCTATCGGGACGGCGGGAGCGACTACTCCATCAACCGGTCGCTGGTGCGGCTCAAGGACGTGGTGGACCTGACCCGGGACACGGGACTCGGGGCCGGCGCCAACGTCATCGAGAACCGCATGATCGACTCGATCCTCTCGGACCGGGCCGACGAGCGCCGGGGGCTCTTCGAGGAGGCCGCCGGGATCGGCAAGTACAAGGATCGCCGCAAGGCGGCCCTGCGCCGGCTGGAGCGGGCCGAGAACGACCTCCAGCGCCTCGAGGACGTCATCGCCGAGGTGGAGAGCAAGGTGCGCTCCCTGGCGCGTCAGAAGGGAAAGGCCGAGCGCTACATCGGCCTGAGGGACCGGCGCCTCGACGTGGAGGTGGCGGTGGTCCGGAATCAGCTCGACGTCCTGGGATCGCGGCTGGCCGAGGTCACCCGGGCCCTGGAGGGCGAGTCCCCCGAGGGCGAGGGCATGGTGGCCGAGGTGCAGGCCGCCGAGGCCGAATACGAGACCCTGCGGCTGCGCCAGGTGGAGGCCCAACGGGACCGGGGCGCCGCCGCGGCCCACCTGGACGAGGTCCGGACCCAGTTGGTGCGGTGGGAGCGCGACCTCGCCGTGGCCGATGAGCGGGCGTCGTACGCCCGCCGGCGCCTCTCCCAGATCGACGACGAACGAGGGGCGTCCCGGGAGCGGGCCGAAGGGCTCGCCGTGGAGGTGGCCACCCTGCGGGAGGACGCCGAGGCGGTCCGGGAGGAGCTGGAGCAGCTTTCCACGGCCCTGGGCGAACGGAAGGCCGCGGCCGATGCGGTGCGCACGCGCCTCCAGGAGGTACGCACCGAGCTCGAGGCGTTCGAGACCCGGGAGCGCCAGGTGGCCCGGCGGGGCGCCCAGCTCGAAGGCGACGCCGAGTCGTCGGATGCCCAGGCCGCCGAGCTCGATCGGCGCCTGGAGCGCCTCACCCGGGAGATGGAGGAGGCCTCCGACGCCCTCTCCGACCTCGCCTCCCAGGGCGATCTCTTCTCCGGGCGCCTCGACGAACTCCGGGCCGGCACCGACGCGGCCCGCGGGGCCATGGAGTCGGCCCGGGCCGAGGTCGAGGCCGCCCGCACGGCGCTGGAAACCGCCCGGGCCCACGAGGTGGAGGCCTCCGACGAAGCCGCCGGTCTCGACGCCCGGCGCCGGGCCCTGGAGGCGCTGGAACGGGACCGGGAGGGCATGGAGCCCGCCCTGCAGGCGGTGCTGGACGCCGGGATCGACGGCGTCCACGGCCCCCTGGTGGAGTTCGTGGGCGCCGACGCCGAGGCCGTGAAGGCCGTGGAGTCGTGGCTCGGCCCCCTGGCCCGGGGGCTGGTGGTGGCCGACCGGACGGCGGCCTCGGCGGTGGAAGTGTGGTTTCGGGACCGTTGGACCCGGGGCGGGGGACTCATCGTCCTGCCCCTGGACGCCGCTCCCGACGCCGGGGCCGCCGGCTCGCTCTTGAAGGCCGCCCGCCCCCAGGGCGCCGGAGCCCCGTGGGTCGAGGCCCTCCTGGCCGGCGTGGATCTGGTGGACGACGGGGGACTCCTGGACGGCGGCGCCGGCCCGCGGGTCACCCGGGGCGGATCGGTACGGGAGGCCCGGGGCGTGGTCCGTCTGGGCAATCCCACGGGCGCCGGGGGCCTCCTGGAGCGCCGCGAGGAGCTCAAGCGCCTCGAGGGCGCCACCGAGAAGGCCCGGGCCGCCGCCGCGGCCGCCCGGGAAGCCCGGGAATCGGCCCGGGCCGCCCTCACGGAGCGGGAGTCGGCGCTGGAAGAGGCCCGCACCGTGTTCCGGGGAGCCGAAGACACCTTCCGGGAGGCCGAGGCCGAGGTGGCCGCCGCCGTGGACCGCCGCGACCGCATGGACCGGCACCGGGACGAGCTCGCCCGCCAGATCGAGGGCACCCGGGCCGCCGCGGCCCGGGCCCGGGAGCGGGGTACCCAGGCCCGGGAGGACCGGGCCGCCCTCGACGCCGAAGAGGGTTCGCTCCGGGAGCGTCGGGACGAGGCCCGGGGGCGGGTGGACGCCGTCCAGGAGGAGTGGGAGGCCGCCCGGGGCGAACAGGCGCGCCTGGAGGTCCAGCTCACGCGCCTCCAGGGCGAGGCCTCGCGCCTGGACGACCGGATCCAGGCCATGGAGCAGGCCCGGGCCGGGGCGCTGGAGCGGGTCACGGCCCTGGACGCCGAGGAGGGCCGCCTCCGGGAGGAGCTGGACCAGGTCACCCAGCTCCAGGAGAAGGGCGCCGACGCCACCGAGGCGCTCTTCGGTCAGCGGGAGGCCGCCGAGGGGGATCTGCGCCGGAAGGACGAGGCCCTGGCCCTGGTGGCCGAGGCCCTCACGGCGGCCGAGAAGAAGGCCCGGGTCGCCCGGCAGGCCGAACGGGAGGCCACCGACCGGCGCCATCGGCTGGAGCTGGAGCGCCAGGAGCTGGACGGGCGCATCGGCCGCATCCAGGAGCGCCTCGAAGGGGAGTGGGGCCGCCCCCTGAAGCAGCTCCTGGACGAGGCCCAGCCCGTGGAGGGGACCGCCGAAGAACTCCAGGCCGAGCTCCGGGAGATCGTCCAGGGCCTGGACCGCATCGGGCCCGTGAACATGCTCGCCGTGGAAGAACACGAGGAGGAGAGCCAGCGGCTCACCTTCCTCAAGGAACAGCACGCCGACCTCATCACCGCCCGGAACGACCTGAAGACGGCCATCCGGGAGATCAACGAGACCGCCACGTCCCTGTTCCACGGCACCTTCGAGCGGATCCGGGAGAACTTCAAGTCGGTCCACCAGCGGCTCTTCGAGGGCGGCGAGGCCGACATCTGGCTCGCCGAGGAAGACGACCCCCTGGAGTCCCCCATCGAGATCCACGCCTCGCCCCGGGGCAAGAAGACCCAGCGGATCGATCTCCTCTCGGGCGGCGAGCGGGCCCTCACGGCCCTTTCGCTTCTCTTCTCCATCTATCTGGTGAAGCCCAGCCCCTTCTGCGTCCTGGACGAGGTCGACGCGCCTCTGGACGAGAACAACATCGGGCGCTTCATCCGCCTGCTCCACGACTTCAAGGAGCAGACCCAGTTCGTGGTCATCACCCACAATCCCCGGACCATCGAGGCCGCCGATTGGATCTACGGCGTCACCATGGAGGAGCCCGGGGTGAGCACCGTGGTGGGCGTGCGTCTCGAGGACGCCCTGGAGCAGGCGCGGGGCGCGGCCTGACGCCACGAGCGGGGGTGGGCTCCCGGGCCGTGAACGGTCCCGGACCCCTCGGGTAGCACGACGTCACCGGGACCGGGACCGGTCCGGCACACTCCGATCTTCGACGGTTGCAGAGGTATTTCCCATGCTGGTGGTCATGAAGCACAACGCCTCGCCCGACGCCATCGAGGCCGTGGTCGACGCGATCCAGGACATGGGCTACGGGGCCCGTCCCATGCCCGGGGGTCAGCGCACCGCCGTGGGCCTCATCGGTAACGATGGACGCGTCGACACCGCGCGCCTCGAGGGCATGGAGGGCGTCCTCGAGTGCATCGCCGTCACCAAACCCTACAAGCAGGTGTCCCGGGAGTGGCGGGAGCAGGACACCCTGATCCACCTCGACAACGGCACGGTCATCGGCGGCGACGCCATCGTGCTCATGGCCGGGCCCTGCGCCGTGGAGAGCGAGGAGCAGATCCTCACGGCGGCCCGACAAGTGAAGGACGCCGGGGCCACCGTGCTCCGGGGGGGCGCGTTCAAGCCCCGCACGTCGCCCTACTCCTTCCAGGGACTGGGCGAAGAGGGACTCCGTCTCCTGGCGCTGGCGCGGGAGCAGACCGGTCTGGCCATCGTCACCGAGGCCGTGGATCCCGACGGGGTGGATCTGGTGGCCGAATACGCCGACATCATCCAGATCGGTGCCCGGAACATGCAGAACTACCCCCTTCTGCGCCGGGCCGGGCAGTCGGGGAGGCCCGTGCTCCTGAAGCGGGGCATGAGCGCCACCATCACCGAGTTCCTCCTGGCGGCCGAGTACCTCCTGGCCGAGGGCAACGACGACGTGATCCTGTGCGAGCGGGGCGTGCGCAGCTTCGACACCCACACGCGCAACCTCCTGGATCTCACGGCCGTTCCCGTGGTGAAGAGCCTCTCCCACCTGCCCATCCTCGCCGATCCGAGCCACGGCACCGGGCTCCGCTCCAAGGTGGTGCCCATGGGACGCGCCGCCGTGGCCGCCGGGGCCGACGGACTCATCGTGGAGGTCCACCCCGATCCCACCCGAGCCCTCTCCGACGGGGCCCAGTCCCTCTATCCCGAGCAGTTCGCCGAGATGGTGGGGCAGATCCGGGTCATCGCCCGGGCCATCGGCCGGGATCTGGCCGTGGCCGAGGGCATGGGTCCGGACGAAGCCTGACCCCGCGGCCCGACGCGCCATTCCGGCGCCCGGCCGGGCGCCCCAGGGTCGTGCTCCTCATGGCGGAGGCGACACCCTGGACACCCACACCATCGGTCGGCGATTCGAGGATCGGGCGGCGGCCTGGCTCCAGGCCCGGGGCTGGACCGTGGTGGAGCGGAACGTCCGTCACCGGCGCCGGGAGATCGATCTCGTGGTGCGCCGCGGTACCATGGTGGCCTTCGTGGAGGTGAAGGGACGCCGGGGCGGGGAGAAGGGCGACCCGCTGGAGGCCATCACCGCCCGGAAACGGCGCGAAATCGAAGCGGTGGCCCGTTGGTGGGTGGCCCGCCACGGCCGGGAGGGCGAGCTCTACCGGTTCGACGCCGTGGCCGTACGGGCGTCCCGCCGCGGCGCCGTGGCGGTGGAGCACGTGGAAGGCGCGTGGTTCCTGGGCGAATAGGCGGCCCCGCGTTGACCTCGGACCGCGGTCCGGGTACGTTCGTTGTGCCCCAGGTCCGCAGGGCGGGAGCCCACCAACCCCGTCAGGACCTCGCCGGTAGCAGCGGTACGTGCGGTGATCGCAGCTGCGGGTAGCCTGGGGCACTTTTTTTGTCCTCCCGTTGGCGCCCATGTCCCATCAGGCTCTCGCGCGCAAGCACCGGCCCCGCTCCTTCGCGGAGGTCTCGACCCAGGAGCACGTCTCCGAGACGCTGCGCCGGGCCGTGTCCGGGGACCGGGTGGGCCACGCGTACCTCTTCTGCGGTCCCCGGGGGGTGGGCAAGACGACGCTGGCCCGGGTTCTGGCCATGGCCCTCAATTGCCCCCATCGGGGCGAAGACGGGGAGCCCTGCGGCGTCTGCGAGTCGTGTGAGCGCATCTGGAGCGGGCAGACGGCTCTGGACGTGGTGGAGATCGACGCGGCCTCCAACCGGGGCGTGGACGCGGCCCGGGACCTTCGGGAGCGCGCCTACTACGCGCCGTCGGAGGAGGGCCGGTTCAAGATCTACATCGTGGACGAGGCCCACATGCTCACCCGGGAGGCGTGGAACGCCCTCCTGAAGATCCTGGAGGAGCCGCCGGCCCGGGTGATCTTCATCTTCGCCACCACCGAACCCCAGAAGATCCAGCAGAGCGCCGCGCCGATCCTGTCGCGCTGTCAGCGGTTCGATTTCCGGCGCATCGCCGTGTCGGGGATCGTGGCCCAGCTCGAGGCCGTGCTGGAACGGGAAGGCCACAGCGCCTCCGACGAGGCCCTGCGGCTCCTGGCGAGAAAGGCCGACGGCGGCATGCGCGACGCCCTCTCGATCCTGGACCAGGTCCTGGCCATGGGGGGCGGCGAGCTCGACTCCGAGAGTGTGCGTCGGGTTCTGGGACTGGTGGAGGAAGAGCGCTACCTGGACCTGCTGGATCTGCTCCGGGACGGCCGGCACGGGGACGTGTTTTCGTTCGTGGAGGCCCTCCTGGACGAGGGCTACGACCTGGTGGAGTTCTACCACGGGCTGGTGGACGTCCTCCGCATCGTCCTCCGACTCCGTCTGTCGGGTCCCGAGGCGCTTCCCGACCTCCCGGGTCACCTGGCCGATGCGTTCGGCCGGCGGGCCGAGGCCTTCGCACCGGGCGATCTGGTGCGCATGCTGGCCCTGGCATCGGAGCTCGAGAGCACGGGGAGCCTGCGCCGGAGCGGACAACCTCGTCTGCTCGTGGAGATGCTTCTCCTGCGCCTCAGCTACCTGGATCGGACGGTCGATCTGGAGGAACTGCTCCGGGGCCTTGGGGGTGCCCCGGTTGCGCCGGACCCTCCTGACCGGGGGGCGCCCCGCCCCCGTACGGATGCTCCGGCGGCCCTGTCGGCGGCCTCGCCGGCCTCCGCCCCGGCGCCCCGGAGAGCCCCGGCGCCCGCGCCCGAGTCCCCCGAGACGCCGGCTCCCCCTCCGGAGCCGCGCCGGGCGCCGCCGCCCCCCCGGGGAGGGGATCTCGGGGCCGCGTGGGACTGGGTCCTGGAGTCGGGGACGGGGGTGCCCTCGGGCATGGCCGGGTTCCTGCGCAACGCCGATCCGGTGCTCCGGGGAAGCGATGTGGTGGTCCACCTCCCGGGACCGGCGGCCGAGCGACTCGCCGCCGATGCCGGCGAGAAGCGGGGGCTCGAGCGGGCGCTGGAGCACGCCCTGGGACGGCCCGCGGTCCTCGTCGTGGAGGTGGCGGGGCCCGGGGCGGATCGCTCGCCGGGAGAGACGGCGGGGCGGGTGACGCAGGACACCGTGCGGGAGACGCGGCTCAAGGAACTGGTGAACCAGGAACCCGCCCTGGGGCGCGCGGTAGAAGAACTCGATCTCGAACTTCTGGATTGATCATGACGAATCTCGAACAGCTCATGCAGATGGGCCAGCAACTCCAGGCCCGCATGTCCAAGCTCCAGGAGAGCCTGGACAAGCAGTCCGTCACGGCGACGTCCGGCGGCGGCATGGTGACCGTCACCGCCGACGGCAAGGGCGAGGTTCGTCAGGTGAAGATCGACCCGGCCTGCGTCGATGCCGACGACGTGGAGATGCTGGAGGATCTGGTCCTGGCCGCCGTGAATCAGGCCCAGGCCCGCGCCCGGGAGCTGTACGAGGCCGAGATGCGGAAGGCCACCGGGGGGCTGCCCATGCAGCTTCCCGGCCTGTTCTGAGCCGACGGGAGCGCAGGTGTCGGCCATCGACCAGCTCACCGGGGAGTTTTCCAAGCTCCCCGGGGTGGGAACCAAGACCGCCCTCCGGCTCGTCTATCACCTCATGAAGGGGTCGAAGGACGAGGCGCGGCGGCTGGCTGCGGCCATCCGTGACGTGGCCGACCGGATCCGCCCCTGCGGGCGCTGCGGGAACTTCTCCGAGAACGAGTTGTGCGACGTCTGCTCCAATCCGCGGAGGGACGAGTCGATACTGTGCGTGGTGGAGGAAGCCTACGAAGTGGGCGCCATCGAACGCACCGGGGAGTTCCGGGGGCGGTACCACGTCCTGGGAGGGCATCTGTCCCCCCTGGACGGAATCGGCCCCGAGGAATTGCGGATCCACCCGCTCATGGAGCGGGTCGGAGGAGACGGCGGGGTGAACGAGATCATCCTGGCCACGAGCTCCGGTGTGGAGGGCGAGGCGACGGCGGTCTACCTCGAAAGCCTCCTTCGCCCTGCGGGGGTTCGGGTCACGCGCCTCGCACGGGGAATTCCCGTGGGAAGCGATCTCGAATACGTGGACGGAAGCACGCTCGCCGAAGCGTTGGCGGGCCGTCGGGAGATGTGATGACCGAGGAGTCGACGACGATGAGCCGGAACCTGAGGATCGCCGGAATCACGCTCGTGGCCGCTGCGGCCGCCGGCGCACTGGCGGCGTGGCTCGTGCGGGATCAGATGAGCCGCCACCGGAAGGACCTCTTCTCGCCCCACGCGCTTCGGCGCCTGGCGGCACTGGGCCACATGGCCCGGGCCGAGGCCACGGTGGACCACATCACGCTGCTCCGGGACTTCATCGCCTGGGAGCCGCGGCGCCTTCTGCGGAAGCGCGCCCGGGCCGTTCTCGAACGCATGGAAGATGAAGCCGAGGGAATCCTCGCCGAGGCGGGGTGAGGGTCATCTTGCCATCGCATCGGCCGGATAAGACTTTAAGCTCTGACGTACACGGCCCTCCGGGCCTTCTCGAAGCCGGCGATTCGTTCGCCGCTCCAGTCCGCTCGTTCCCACGGGGGTCGTGGGTGAAGGTCCACCTGCGCAGGTCCCAATCCGAGTCTCACCGCTTCGCCGGTGCCCGTTCCGGCTGGAAGAGGAGCGTCGACACATGTCGATGATCAACTACGCCAGCCGCGAGATCAACTGCAAGGTGGTCTACTACGGAACGGGCCTCGGCGGCAAGACGACCAACCTCGAGTTCATCTACTCCCGGGTGAATCCCGACACGAAGGGGAAGATGATCTCGCTGGCCACCGAGACCGAGCGGACGTTGTTCTTCGACTTCCTGCCCATCGATCTGGGATCGATCCGGGGGTTCAAGACCCGCTTCCACCTCTACACGGTTCCGGGGCAGGTGTACTACAACGCCTCCCGGAAGCTGATCCTGAAGGGCGTGGACGGGCTGGTCTTCGTGGCCGACAGCCAGGCGGAACGGGCCGAGGCCAACATCGAGGCCATGCACAACCTGTATGAAAACCTCGAGTCGTACGGCTACGACCTCGAGCAGATTCCCTTCGTCATCCAGTACAACAAGCGGGATCTGGCCAACGCCATGCCCACCGAGGAACTGCGTGCCCAGCTCAATCCCATGGGCGTGCCGGACTTCGAGGCCGTGGCCATCGAGGGCAAGGGCGTCTTCGAGACCCTGACGTCGGTCTCGAAGTCGGTCGTCAAATCCCTCAGCTGACTCCGTTCCTCCGCCTCCGTCGAGGGAGTTCGGCGTGACCGAGCGTCGGTGGACCCTCCCCAACATCATCACCGTAGGCCGGATCGTGGCCTGCCCGGTGGTGTTCGTTCTGGTCATGAGCCCGGACTCCGCCCTGCGGATTCTGGGCTTCGTGGTGTTCCTGGCCGCGGCCCTCTCGGATCTGTGGGACGGCTATCTCGCCCGGAAGCACGGGTGGATCACCGACATGGGGAAGCTGCTCGACCCCCTGGCCGACAAGCTGCTCCTGGCCGTGACGCTGATCCCCATCTACCTGATCTCCCAAAGTCCCGGGGTCCTGGGGGACATTCCCTGGCTGGGTCCGCTGCCCCTCTGGATCGTGGTGGTGATCTTCGGCCGTGAGATCCTGGTGACGCTCCTGCGCCAGGTGGCCAAGCGGAAGGGCGTGGTCATCGCCGCCGGCACGTCGGGCAAACGAAAGGCCCTGGTCCAGAACCTCTTCGCCGGGGGCGTCCTGCTGTGGTATCCCCTGGAGCGCATGGCGGCGGACGGGGCGTGGTCCGGGGCGTTCTGGTCGGTGTGGTCGACCTTCCATCGGGTGTGGATCGTGGTGACGCTGGCTCTGGCCGTCTTCCTCACGGTCTACTCCCTCCTGGACTATTTCTGGAAATACCGGGGCATGCTGGGGGTGCGATGACCGGGTCGGGGGTCCGGGCGGTGGTGGTCACGGTGGGCGAGGAGCTCCTCTCCGGCGCCACCGTCGACGGAAACGCGGCCTGGCTCGGCCGCGCTCTGGCCGGGCTCGGGATCCCCGTGGACCATCGCCTCACGGTGGGAGACCGGGACGACGACATCGTCCGGGCGGTACGCACCTCCCTGGACCGCGCCCCGGTGGTGCTGGTGACGGGCGGATTGGGGCCCACCGCCGACGACCGCACCCGGCCCGCCGTGGCCCGCGCCCTGGGGGTCGACCTCGTGGAGGACCCGCTCCTGGTGGAACGGCTCCGGGAGCGCCTCCGGGCTGCGGGGCGGGGAGCGCCCACTCCGGGTCTGCGCCGGCTGGCGCTGCGGCCCACCGCCGGGCGGGCCCTTCCCAATCCCGCCGGCGCCGCACCGGGGCTGGTCTTCGATGCCGGCTCGCCCGACGCACCCGGCAGGGTGGTGCTCCTGCCCGGGGTCCCCCGGGAGATGCGGGCCCTCTTCCCGGCGGTGGCCCAGGAACTCCGGGCCGTGTTCGGCGATCGCCTGCGTCCGGTGGTGAACCGGGTGATCCACACCACCGGCATCCCGGAGTCGGAACTGGCCCCCCGGGTCGACCGGGCCCTGGCCGACGCCGCCGCCGAGGTGGAGGTGGCCTTCCTCCCCGATCTCACCGGGGTGGACCTGCGCCTCACCACCGCCGTGGAGCCCCCGGGCGACGAAGGGGCCCGGGAGCGGGCCGCGGCGCGACTCGACGGGGCCGAGGCCGCCCTGGCTTCCGTGCTGGACGGAGTCCGCTTCGAGGCTGCCTCGGGCGATCTGGTGGAGACGGTGGCGGGGCTGCTGGAGGGCCGGGGGTGGTGGCTGGCCACGGCCGAGAGCTGCACAGGAGGCCTGCTGGCCCAGCGGTGGACGGCGCGGGCCGGGGCCTCCCGCACCTTCCGGGGCGGCGTCGTGGCCTACGCCAACGAGGTGAAGGAGGGGTGGCTCGGCGTCCCGGCGGCGGTCCTGGAGGCCCAGGGAGCGGTGTCGGAGGCGGTGGCGGTGGCCATGGCCACGGGGGCGTGTCAGGCCCTGGACGCCGAGTGCGGGGTGGGCATCACGGGCGTGGCCGGTCCCGGCGGCGGGACGCCGGACAAGCCCGTGGGCACCGTGTGGATCGCCGTGAGCGTGCCGGGTCCCGGTGGCGGCCGGCGCACCGAAGCCTTCCGCGGGCAGTATCCCGGCGACCGGGAGGCGGTGCGGGTCATGGCGGCCCAGGCGGCGCTGCACCGCCTCTTCCGCATGCTCGCGGCCCCGTCCGAGGAGGCCGGGTCGTGACCGGTCCCGCCGCCGTGGACGTCCGGGTGCCCACCTCCGACGGGACGGTCCTGGTGGGACGCCGTTGGGATCCTCCGGCCGGCACGAGCGCGGTGGGTCGCGTCGTGGTGGTGCACGGCCTGGGCGACCACGCCGGGCGCTACGACGAGCTGGCCCGGGCCCTGGCCGGCGGAGGCTGGCGGGTGGTGGCGGTGGACCAGCGGGGCCACGGGCGCAGTCCGGGACGACGGGGCGTGCTTCGGAACCTGGACACCCTGGTGGACGACGTGGTGTCGGTGGCGGCGTGGGCTCGGCGCGAACTGGACGCCCCGGGAGATCCGGTGCTCCTGGGCCACTCCATGGGCGGGCTGGTGGCCCTCCGGACGCTCCAGACCCGCGACGAGGCGTGGCGGGCCGTCGTCCTCTCGGCGCCCTGGCTCGCCACCGCCCTTCCCGTGGCGGCCTGGAAGCGGGCACTGGAGCCGTTCCTGGCCCGGCTCCTTCCCGACGTTACCGTGCCCAGCGGCCTGAAGAGCGAACACCTGACCCGGGATCCGGAGCGGATGCGGGCCCGGGACGCCGACCCCCTCGCCCACGACCGGGCCTCGGCGGGGCTGGCCGTGGCCGTGGCGGCGGCGCAGAAGGCCGCTCTGGCCTCGTCCGTACCTTCGGGCGTACCTGTTGTGCTGGTCCTCCCCGGCGCCGACCCGGTGACCGACGTCTCGGTGGCCCGGGAATGGGCCCGGACGCGGGGCGGCCCGGAGGTGGAGGTCGTGGGCCTGGAGGGGTGGCGCCACGAACCCCATCAGGAACGGGGTCGCAGGGACTTCTTCCGCGACCTGCTGACGTGGTTGGACCGACCCCGGGGGGCTCAACAGAGCACCCGGGAATGGGTATCTTCTTCGGGGCATGCCCCCGATCCGTGACGAGACTCCAGAGACGACGCGATGACTGATCCCACCGCCAACGATACGCCCGACCTCCCGGACCTGGACGATCCGCCTCGGGACGCCGGTGAGCCCCTGGACCTCGGCGACGTCGCCGGCGCCACCGACGGCGTCCGGGGGCCCACGCCCGAGGAGGTCGAGGAAGCGCTGGCCGAAGCCGATGCGGACGCCGACCTGGATCGCCTCCAGACCGAGTTCGACGAGCTCAACGACCGGCACGTGAGGCTGGTGGCCGAGTTCGCCAATTTCCGCCGCCGCTCCGCCGATGAGCGCACCGGGACCTGGGACCGGGCCCAGGCCGATCTGGTCCGGAAGTTCCTGGACGTGCTGGACGACCTCCAGCGCGTGGCCCTCCTGGATCCGGAGGACGAGGCCGTCACGGTCCAGTCCATCGTGGAGGGGATCGACCTGGTGGAGCGGAAATTCGTTCGGGCCCTGGAGGACGCCGGGGCCGAGGTGCTGTCGCCCCCCTCCGGCACGGCCTTCGATCCGGAGCGCATGGAAGCCATGATGCGCGTGCCGGTGGACGACGACGACCTCGACGACACGGTCTCCGACGTGTTCGGCAAGGGCTATCTGTTCCGGGGCCATCTCGTGCGGCCGGCCCGGGTGAGCGTCCACAAGGCCGACTGAGGCGACCATGGCGGCGTCCAAGGATTTCTACGAGGTGCTGGGCGTCTCCGAGAAGGCGTCCTCCGACGAGATCAAGAAGGCCTACCGGAAGCTGGCGAAGAAGTACCACCCCGACGCCAACCCCAACGACCCCAGCGCGGCGGAGCGCTTCAAGGACCTGGGCGAGGCCTACGCCGTTCTATCGGACGCGGAGAAGCGGAAGCAGTACGACCAGATGCGGCGCCTGGGGGCCTTCGGGTTCGGCGGCGGATCGGGTCGCAGCGGGTCGGGGTCCCGGCGCGGGAGCTCCCCCGGGGGCGGCTCCGGCGGAATCTCCTTCGACGATCTCCAGGGATTCGGCGGAATCGGCGACATCTTCAGCTCCATCTTCGACCTGGGGTCGAAGGGCAAGGGCTCGGGGCCGTCGAAATCCGGGGGGCCCCGGAAGGGCCAGGACGTGGAGTACGTGGTGGAGCTCTCGTTCGAGACCGCGGTGAAGGGGGGGAAGATCTCCATCGACGTGCCCATCACCGAGGAATGCGCCACCTGCTCCGGTTCCGGTGCGGCGCCGGGGTCGGCGGTGAAGACCTGCGGGGAGTGCGGCGGTTCGGGGCAGGTGAGCTTCGGACAGTCGGGCTTCGCCGTGAAGCGGCCGTGCCCCGCCTGCCTGGGTCGGGGCCGGATTCCCGAGACGCCCTGCCCGGCCTGCTCGGGGCGGGGCAGCCTTCGCCAGGCCCGCAAGGTGCAGGTCACCGTGCCCAAGGGCGTGGACACGGGCTCGAAGCTCAAGCTGTCGGGGCAGGGGGAGCGGGGGGCGGCGGGCGGGCCTCCCGGCGACCTGGTCATCACCTTCAAGGTGAAGGACCACCGGTTCTTCGAGCGCGACGGCCTGAACATCCACGTCACGGTGCCCATCAACATCGTCCAGGCCGCCCTGGGTTCGAAGATCAAGGTCCGTACGGTGGGCGGCGCCCGCGTGGTGCTGCGCATCCCGCCGGGCACCCAACCCGGGACCCGCTTCCGCATTCGCGGTCAGGGGGTGGAGAAGGGCGAGCGGGTGGGCGACCAGATCGTGGAGGTGAAGGTGGAGATCCCGGAGGAACTCGACGCCGACTCCCGGAAGGCCCTGGAGATGTTCGGCTCCACCGCCGCCATGCGGCACTGACCCCGCACCCCATCGACCATGTCCAGGACCATCGTGGACGCCGATCTCCGGCAATGGGAAGTGTTCGCCTCGGCCGGGCCCTCGGGCTACGCCGACCCCGCCGCTCTCGTGTTCCGCTGCCGCTCCGACGGGGACGTGCCCAGCCGGGGCCTGACGGTGGAGGGCGACAAGTCCGAGGCCGAGGCGGCGGTGCTCCGATCCACCTCCGACGAACTCCGAGCACTCCTGGAGCGGGCCCAGCCCCTCAGTTGAGGGCGTCGGTGGACGCCGCCCGACGGGCTCGGGCGATGCGTCCCCCACCCAGGACGGCGTCGTCGACCGCGAACACCACGGCCGACTGACCGGGGGTGACGGCGCGTTGGGGCTCCCGGAAGGCCAGGACCAGAGCCTCTTCCTTCCGCTCCACCACCGCGGCGTCCACGCCGGGAGCCCGGTGCCGGATCTGGACGCGCACGGCATCGCCGGGGCCCGGCGGGGTGGCGAGCCAGTTGAGGTCCTCCACCACGAGCCCACCGCTGTCCAGGGCCTCCCGGGGGCCCACCACCACCTCCCGGGTGTCGGGACGCACCTCCACGACGAACCGCGGGTCCGCCGATCCGCCCCCGAGCCCCCGCCGCTGACCGACGGTGAAGCCGGCGTATCCCTCGTGCTCCCCCACCACCTCCCCGTCCAGGGTCACGATGGGTCCGGGCTCCAGGGCGGCGTGGCGGGGTGTGAGGCGCTTCTTCAGGAGGTCCCGGTAGTCGCCCGTGGGGACGAAGCAGATCTCCTGGGACTCGGGCTTGTCGGCCGTCACCAGCCCCAGGGCCCGGGCGCGCTCCCGGACTTCGGGCTTGGTGAGATGGCCCAGGGGGAAGAGGAGTCGGGGGAGGAGCTCGGGAGGGAGTCCCCAGAGAAAGTACGCCTGGTCCTTCCGGGCGTCGGCCCCCCGGAACAGGCGGCTGCCCTCGGGTCCGTGTTCGATGCGGACGTAGTGCCCCGAGGCGATGGCCCGGCAGTCGAGCTGGAGCCCCCGGGCCATGAGGTCGCGGAACTTGGTGTAGGCGTTGCAGCGCACGCAGGGATTGGGGGTGCGGCCCCGGGCGTACTCCCGGACGAAGTCGTCGATGACGTCGCGGGTGAAGTCGTCTTCCACGTCGAAGACGTAGTGGGCGATGCCCAGCCGGTCGGCCACCCGGCGGGCGTCGGCGATGCCGTCCAGGCCGCAGCAGCTCTTGCCGTGGTCGCCGGTGCCGGTGTAGCAGAACGTCTTCATGGTGACGCCCACCACCTCGTAGCCGGCGTCCACCAGGAGCGCCGCCGCCACCGACGAGTCCACGCCGCCCGACATGGCGGCCAGCACCCGGTCGCCGGGGCGGGCGCCCGGCACCTCCAGGGGCGCGATCACGCCGACGGCGCCGGGGTCCGGAGTCGCTCCACCACCCGGACCGTGACCGCGGCGGCCCGGTCGACCTCGTCGTCGGTGGTGGATCGTCCGAACGAGAAGCGGAGGGCCGGGAGGGCCTCGTCACCGTACATGGCCCGGATCACGTGGCTGCCCCCGGTGGAGCCGGACTGGCAGGCCGACCCACCGGAGACGGCCAGTCCCTCGAGGTCCAGGGAGATGGTGAGGAGCTCTCCGTCCACGTCCGGCAGACCCACGTTGCAGACGTGGGGCGCGCGCTCGGTGCCCCCGCCGTGGATCCGGAGTCCGGGGATCGCGGCGGCGAGGCGGCCCTCCAAATGCTCCCGGAGAGCCTCGAAGCGGGTCGCCAGCGCGGTCTGCTCCGCCACGGCCCGGGTCACGGCCTCGGCCAGGCCCACGGCGCCGGCCACGTCCTGGGTGCCCGGGCGCAGTCCCCGCTCCTGGCCGCCGCCGTGGAGGCGGGGATCCAGGGCGGTGTCGGTGCCCACCAGGAGGGCGCCCGTACTCTTCGGGCCGTAGATCTTGTGGCCCGTGACGGAGAGGCAGGCCACGCCCGAGTCGGCGAAATGCACGGGCACCTTGCCCACGGCCTGGACCGCATCGGTGTGGACCGGCACCCCCACCGCGCCGGCCCGACGGGCCACCTCGGCCACCGGCTGCACGACTCCGGTCTCGTTGTTGACCCACATGAGGGAGACGAGGCAGGGGGGCTCGCCGGCCAGCGCCTCGTCCAACGCCCCCAGATCCACGACGCCCTCCCGGCCCACGGGAAGGACCGTCGTTCGGCCGCCCCGGTCGCCCACGGACCGGGCGGCGTCGAGCACCGCCTTGTGCTCGGTGGCCACCGTGACGACGCAGGGCTGCCCCCCGGCGGAACGCACCGACTCGGCCCGGCCCAGGATGGCCAGGTTGTCGGACTCGGTCCCCCCCCGGACGAAGATCACGTCGCTGCGGCGAGCCCCCAGGGCCTCGGCGATGCGGGCCCGGGACTCCTCCAGGGCGGCCCGGGCCGCCCGGCCCCAGCGGTGGGTCGACGACGGGTTGCCGAAGTGGTCGTCGAGGTACGGCTCCATGGCCGCCTTCACCTCGGGGCGCATGGGGGTCGTGGCCGCGTAGTCCAGGTAGATCGGGTCCATGGGTTCTCGCATGGCGTTAAGGTATACCGGTCGGTCGCACTCGTGTACCACTGCACCCCCACCATGCCCCGAACCGCTCCCACCTATCCCGATGGCCGCCCCCGCTCCTTCCGGGCCACGGTCCACGGCACGGTGTTCGCCGACCGCCAGCGCCATCTGGACCGCATGCGGCGCGGCGACCCGTTGATTCTGATTCCCGACCCGCCGGGGCAGACCGAGCCCGAGGTCTGGGTGCATCTCGCTTCGGGGGAGCCTGTGGGACACCTCCCTCCCGAGATCTCGCTCTGGCTCTGGCCCTGGCTGGTGGCCGGAGGCACCGCCCAGGGGCGGGCCTCGGCGGTCCACGGCGCCGAGGTGCCGAGCTGGCGGCGTCTCGTGGTGCAGGTGGACTGCCGCAGCGGGGTCTCACACGAGGATGCGGGAACGGGGCCCGAAGGGTGACAGGGCCCGGGAGGCGCTACTCGGCCCGGAGTGCTTCCACGGGTTGGAGCCGGGCGGCCCGATAGGCCGGAAGCAGGCCGAACAGCATGCCGGTGAAGGCCGCCGAGGCCAGGGCCGCGGCGATGGACCACAGGGGGATCCGGGCCGGGATCGGCGTGAAGTGGGCCGTGGCGAAGGCGGCGGCGGCGCCCAGGATCAAGCCCGCCGCGCCGCCCAGCATGGTGAGGACGCCGGCCTCCACCAGGAACTGCCAGAGGATCTCCCGCCGGGTGGCCCCCAGGGCCTTCCGCACGCCGATCTCCCGGGTGCGCTCGGTGACGGAGATGAGCATGATGCCGATGACCCCCACGCCCCCCACCAGAAGTCCCGCGGACGAGAGGGCGAGCATCACCAGGAAGAACACCCCGGTGAGGCGGTTGAACGAGTCCACGAGCTGGGCCGAGGCCAGGAGGGCGAAGTTGTTCTCCTCCCGGGGCCCGAGTCCCCGAGCCGACCGGAGGCTGGCGATGACCTCGTCCTGGGCCTGGGACTGGCTGTAGGCCGAGTCCGGGACCACGAGGATCTGGGCCTGGGAGTCGTCGGCCTTGAGGCGCTTCAAGGCGGCGGTGTAGGGCACCACCAGCCAGTGCTCGTTGACCCCGGAGAAGATGTTGTCCACGGGCTCGAAGACCCCGATGACCCGGAAGTCGTCCCGCACGTCCCGGAACGGACTGGAGAGCCGCACCGTCTTGCCCACCGGGTCGAGCTGCCCGAAGAGTTCGGTGGCCAGGGCCGCCGACATGACCACCACGGCCCGGGACTCCCGGACTTCGGCGGGGGTGAAGTCCCGGCCGGCCAGGAAGTCGCCCTGGGCGTAGCGCGGCCAGCCCGCCGAATAGCCGATGGCGCCCACGCCGGTGAGCTGCTGGTTCTCGAACTCCACGTTGGTCTGGAGCTGGAGATTGTACAGCGCCTCGTCGATGGCCGGGAGGCGGTTGATCCGCTCGGCTTCGTCGGGGGTGATGATGGGCTTGTTCCACCACGGGGGGCGCCCGTCGCCGGGTCCGAAGCGCACGGCGGTGAAGTCGAAGCGCACCACGATGAAGTTCTGGGGACCCGCCGACTCGAAGGCCTCCAGCACCGACGAGCGGATGCCGGTGATGAGGGCCGCCATGGTCACCACCACCGACACGCCGATCCCCACGCCGAGGATCGTGAGCCCGGCCCGGACCCGGTTGGCGCCGATGGCCTCGAAGGCGATGCGCACGCCCTCCATGAGGGTGGTCCACGCCCCGGCCCCGTGGTCCGACGGGCGACGGTCATTCATGGCGAAGGGCGTCCACGGGGTCGAGCTTGGAGGCCTGGGCCGCGGGATAGACCCCCGCCGCCACTCCCACGGTGATGCCCAGAACCACCCCCAGGGTGACCCACTGGGGCGCCACCACGGCCGGGAGGGGCGACACGGCCCGGACCACGCCCGCCAGGGCGATGCCCGCCCCGACGCCCACCAGCGCCCCCAGGGTGGAGAGGGTGGCCGACTCCACCAGCACCTGGCTCAGGATGTCCCGGCGCCGGGCGCCGATGGCCTTGCGCACGCCGATTTCCCGGGTGCGCTCCATGACCGAGACCAGCATGATGTTCATGATGACGATGCCTCCCACCACCAGGGAGATGGCCACCAGTCCCGGCAGGGCGGTGAAGAGGATCGTCGAGATGCGGTCCCAGAAGCTCAGGGAATCGTCGGCGGTTTCGGCGGCGAAGTCGTTGGGCTCGGCGGGGCGCAGCCGGTGCCGCACCCGCATGATGCCCTCGACCTCGGCCTGGATGGGGCGGACGTCGCCGGGATCCACCGCCTGGACCAGCACCTCGTCCACGAAGCCCCGGGGCGCCACCAGCGACCGGATGGGCGACCGGGCCGGGGCCACGAGCTGGTTGTCCAGGGATTGGCCGAAGAGCGTGCCCTTCTCCTCGAGGACGCCGATGACCCGGTAGGGGAATCCCCGCACCCGCACCGAGCGGCCGATGGGGTCGATGCCCTCGAACAGCACGTCGGCGGTCTGGGACCCCAGAACGGCCACCGGAACGCCCTGCTCGTTCTCCTGGGGCGAGAAGGCCCGGCCCCGGGCCACGGCCCAGTCCCGGATCGCGAAGATCTCGGGAGACGCCCCCACCAACTGCACGTTGGAGACCGTGCGACCGTTGTCGGCGGTCACCTCGCCCCCGCCGCCCGACAGCACGCCCACCCGGGCCGGGAGGGTGAGGGCGGCCCGGATGGCCTGGGCGTCGTCTTCGGTGATGCGGGGGCGGCGGGCCCGCCGGCGCCACTCCTCGGCGTCGACGTTGATGTTGACCTGAGGGGTGCGGCGCACCGTCACCGTGTTCACCCCGAAGATCTGCGACGAGAAGTCCTCCTTGATGTAGCGGTCCATGCCCTCGACGACGCTCACCACCACGATGAGGAACATGACCCCGATGATGACCCCCAGCACGCTGAAGAAACTCTTCAGCCGCTGCGAGGCGATCTGGGTCATCGCCAGTCGGACACCCTCCCAGAATTGCATGGGCGCGGGGGCTCGGGATCAGGAACCGGAGTCGTCGGAGTCGGGCCCGTCCTCTCGCTGGACCGGATCGCCGTCCCGGAGGGTGCGGATGGTCTGGTAGGGGCCCGACACCACGGTCTCGCCCGGCTCCAGACCTTCCAGCACCTCGAAGAACTCGTCGCCGGCGATGCCCACGGTGACGGGGCGGAACGAGGCGATGCCCTCGTTCACCACGAAGACCCCCTCCAGCTCCGGCGGCTCGTCGCCGCTTCGGGCCGCGACGATGGTGTCCTCCCGCACGGTGAGGGCGATGATGGGCACGGCCACGGCGTCGGTCCGGGTGTCGGTGACGATGTCGGCGGTGGCCGACAGGTCGGGTCGGAGGTCGGCGTCGGTGGGATCCAGGGTCAGGACCACCTCGAAGTCGATGGCCTGCTGCTGCCCCGCCGCGGCGTTCTGCGACGGCGGCCGGATGGCCGAGTTGCCGATCTCCGTGACCCGGGCCGTGAAGTCCCGGTCGGGAAAGGCGTCGATCTCCACGGTGGCCGAGTCGCCCAGGGCGAGGCGGGGCACGTCGGTCTCGTCCATCTGGACCACGACCTCCACCACCGCCAGGTCGGAGATGGTGAGGATCAGGGAGCCCGGGTTGTTCATGGTGCCCATGACCACCGTCTCGCCCACCTCGACGTTGAGGCGGGTCACCTTGCCGGCCAGGGGGGCCCGGAAGACCGTCTTGGCCAGGCGGTCCTCGGCCTCCTCCAGCGCCGCCTGGGCCACCTGCACCCCGTACTCGGAGGCGTCCATGTTGGCCCGGGCCACCTCGAGGTTGGTCTCGGCGTCCTCCACCTGCTGGCGGCTCACCAGGAGGGAGTCCCGCACCCAGAGGCTCCGGATCCGCTCGTGCTCCCGGCTCTGGCGGGTCAGGTTGGCGCTCTGCTGGGCCGCCTGGGCCTGGGCCTGGCTGACGCTGGCCTGGGCCCGGGAGCGGGCGGCCTCGAGCTGGGTGCGATCGAGGCGGAGGAGGACGTCGCCCACCTCCACGTCGTCGCCTTCCTCCACCAGGAGGTCGGCCACCCGGGCGGCGACGTCGGAACTGATGTCCACGCTGCGCCGAGCCCGGATGTTGCCGCTGGCCGTCACCGTGGCCACCAGGTCCCGACGCTCGATCTCCGCCATGCGCACGCTGGCGCCCCGCCCCGAACCGCCCCGGAGGGCCATGGCGGCCGCCGTGCCCAGCACCGCCACCACCACCACGCCCACGAGTCCCTTCTGAAGTCCAGTCATGTCGTCGGTGTGCCTCGGCTCAACGTTCGCGTAGGGTCTGACCCACCACGGCTTCCAGATTGGTCAGGGCGTCGTGGTAGGCGTAGATGGCGGTGAGGAGGTCACGGTCGGCCTGGACCTTCACGGTCTCGGCCTCCACCAGGTCGAGGAAGGGCACCAGCCCCACCCGGTACTGCTCCCGGGCCAGCCGGAGTTGTTCGTCGGCGTAGGACTGATTGCGCTCTTCCAACTCGACGCTGCGGAAGGCCGTCTGAAGCTGGGAGAGGCGGATCGCCACGTCGGCCTGCAGCGCGATCTCCTGCTCCCGGAGCTGGTACTCGGAATCGTCCAGGCGCGCCTGGGCGGCCTCGAGTTGCTGCTGCCGGGCGAAGCCCTGGAAGATGGGCACGCTCACGGAGAGCGACGCGCTGGGCGGCGAGCGGGTGAAGTCGAAGGGGAAGACGTCGTTGCCCGCGATGACCCGCTGTCGGTCGTCGTCGGAGAAGACGAGGCCCGAGCAGTCCAGGGGAGGGAGGGGATCGGCCAGGCGCGAGTACAGCTCGTTGGTGTTCTGGCAACTGGCGAACGACGAGGCGGCTCCGGCCTGGGCCTGGGCCACCAGGAGGTCGCTGTTGCTGGCCTGACGGGTGAACCCGCTCCATCCGAGGCTCAGGTTCAGGGAGGGGAAGTAGGCCGAGCGGGCCGAGCCGACCCCTTCCCGGGCGGCATCGCGCCCGAACCGCCGGGTGCGGAGCACCGGGTTGTTGGTGAGGGCGATGTCCAGGAGTTCAGGCGCCGTCCAGTCCGGGGCCTCCACCTCGAAGGCCGTGGTCAGGGCCACGGCGGGGGAGGGGCGGAGGCCGATGGTCTGGAGGAGCCGATACGTGGCCGTGGCCACGGCGTTCTCGGCCTGGATCAGGGTGACCTCGGCCCGGCCCACCTGGACCTCGGCCTGATTGACGGCCAGCCCCGTGGCCGTGCCCACTTCGGCCTGCCCCTGGACGAGACGGAGGTTGAAGCGGGCCCGCTCGAGCTGCTGCCCCGTGAGCTCCACGGCCTCCTTCTGACGGAGCACGTCGAGGTAGGCCAGGGTGACCCGGGTCTCCAGGTCCACGCGGGACTGATCGATGCCCGCCGAGGTCTGCTCCCGGTTGGCCTTGGCCGCCGAGAGGCCGTACAGCACCGCGCCGCTGATGGAGTAGTTGAGGCCCAGGCTGTAGTTGCTGGAGTAGTAGTTCGGCTGCGCCCCGACCCCCAGATCCTCCAGGGTGAGGTTGCCGATGCGCTGAGACCCCGAGCCCTGCCATCCCAGACCGCCCGAGGCGCTGGCCCAGGGAAGCAACTGGCCGTAGGCGGCCTTCACGCCCCAGTCGGCCACGTCCCGGTCGTTGAGCGCCGCCAGGTAGCCGGGATTGTGTCGACGGGCGAGTTCCAGGGCCTCGTCGAGGGACAGGAACGCGGGTGCGGTGGGGACGCCCTGGGCCGCCGCGGGAGCGGCGGGGGCGAGCGCGAGGAGGAGGAGCGCGAGCAGACCCACGGTCCGCACGATCCTCCACGGGTGCGCTGGAAGCACGGAAACCTCCGGCTGGATTCGGTGGGGCGGGATGCGGTTCGGTGTCACGATCCGCGCATGGAAGGTAGGAACACGAGGGGGGCGGTTGGAGTCCCGAGCGCGAATCGGCCGAACGATGGCCCGTACGGCGCTGTCAGGGACGGGGTTTCGGGGGCCGCGTCGGGGGGGCTACGGGCCGGACGCCCGGGACCTTCACCCCGGGCCGGGGGGCGGGGGCCCCTCAGGCGCCGTCGGGGAGCCGTTCGGCCCGGAAGCTGCGGCCCGGGATCTCGACCCGGAGCACCCGCCCCTGGTCGTCGATCCAGAGATCCCGCACGCTCCCGCCGCCCTGGAGACGGACGTGGCGGGCCTGGAGCTGCTGGTCGCCGAGGCGGAAGGGCTCGGATTCGCTGGACACCACCTCCAGGCGCGCCTGCCCCCCGTCGGCGGGGGTCAGGGCCACGATGGGCCCGGCGCCGCCGTCCACGAAGCGGGCGGCGAAGTAGTACTGGTGGGACACGAACTCCTCCAGCACCGCCGTCCGGGCCGAAGCCCGGTACTCCCGCTGCACTTCGCCGTCGGGGGAGCTCATCCGGCTCACGTACCGGCTGCCGTTCAGCACCACCGACAGCTCGGCGGTGCGGCGTCCCGTGAGTTCGTTCTGGTACGACGTCACGGTGAAGTCGGGCCGGGCCTCGAGGGTGGGGCGCATCTCCATGCCGTCCACCGACACCGTGGCGGTGGCCAGGATCCGGGCGTCGTCCCCCATGCCCACCCGATGGATCGAGAAGGACTCGCTCCCCGCATCCCGTCCGTCGAGGAAGAGGGCGAAACGGCCCTCGTCCAGGGTGACGTTCTGGGCGGAGAGAGCGCCGGCGAAGGCCGTGGTCGCCACGAGGGCGACGAGGGCGGCGATCGGCGTCGTGCGAGGTCGGAACATGGTGGATTCGCTTCGTGATCGGGGAACACCGTGGGGCTTCGGTTGCTACACGTCGACAGGGGGGTGGGGTCCTGAGGGACTCCCGCTCGACGAGGGGGGCGAGAGGAGGGAGAGGAGGGACTCGATCCAGGCCTCGAGGATCGCCCGGCCCCGTTCCGGATCCCCCTCGCTGGGGCGGCCGATGACCCCCTGGGTGGATTCCGGGGGTGTGAGGGGCCGCCCCCCGACGTACCTTTTCACGGCCCGGTGCTCCAGGGGCGCGTCCTGGACCGCCTCGGGACGGACGAGATCGGGGCGCAGGTAGAGCATGAGCGAGGTCTCCACCTCACCGGCGTGCTCGGGTTCGCCGGCGGCGGCCCGGTGCCGGGAAACGTCCAGGGCGAAGAGGTCGATCACGGTGGTCCGAGCGTCGGAGGTCAGAGCCATGAGCAGCGCGTCCATGTGCGGTTCGCTCCGGCTGGCTGTCACCACCAGGAACTCGGCCACGCCGTGATCCTCCCACGACGCGAAGATCTCGTTGACGGCCCGGTGCAGCGTCTTCCGGCGCAGCCCCGCGGTGCCGGGAAACCGATCCGACCCCCGGAGGTTCACGCCGTACGGAAAGGCGGGTGCCCGGAGGATGCCCAGGCGGCGCGACAACTGGCGCACCACGTGTTCGGCGATGAGGGTCCCGGTGCCCAGGGGCAGATGGGGGCCGTGCTGCTCCAGGGAGCCCACCGACACCAGGAGGCGGGGATCCCGGGCCAGACGGCGCCGGACCTCGGGCCAGGGCAGGCGATCCACCGCCCAGGCGTCGTCGTCGGCCTCGCGGGAGGCGGTCCACGGATGGGTTCGGTGTTCGGCGTCGGCGTCCATGGGCGGTTCGCGTGAGGAGCGGATTCGGATCCGTGGCGGGGGCGCTGCCGTGGGCGGCGCTGCTGGCGGTGGCGGTCCAGGCCCGATGGCCCGGTCCCTGGACCCTGGCGGCGGCGGCCGTCGTGGTGGCGGCCACCCTGGCCGTGCATCGCCGGGGTCCCCTGGGGCGACGCCTGGCCCTGCTCTCCCTCCTGGGGGGCGTGGTGTGGGGGTTCGGGGTCCAGCAGCGGGACGTGCGCCTGACCCGGGCCTGGGACGAGTACTGGGAGGACCGGGAAGCCTGGGTCGTGGAAGACCTGGGCCGGCGCCTGGGCCAACTGCTCGATCGGAGCATCTCCAGCGTAGCCACTCTGGCCGACGAGGCCGCGGGCGGCAACCTCCCCGACCCGGAACGGGTCCGAGCGCTCCGGCGTCAGGCCGGGCTGGCCGCCCTGGCCGTCTACGAATTCCCGCCCGATCCCGGAGGCCCCGGCGAGCCCCGCCTGGCCGTGTGGGACGGCCTCCACCGCGGGCGCGTGCCCCTCGAGGTGGCCCGGGGCGACGCCCCGTTTCCCTACGGCGAGTCGCCCCTCTTCAGCTACCTGTACGTCACGGCGCCGGTGGAGGGAGGCGGCACGGCCATGGGCGCGGTGCTCCTCCGGGCCGACGTGCCGGGCCGGGCCGGCGACGTGGACGACTTCGCCTCCAGCTTCCGCCGGCGCACGGGGGAGACGCTCCAACTCTCCACTCCGGCCCGGGCCCGGGCCGCGGGGATCTTCGACTACATGCACGAGGGGCGGGCCCTCTTCAGCCTCTCGGTGGAGCGCCCCTCTCAGGCCGACCGCCGGGCCGAGGTGCGGCGACAGGGTCGGCTCTGGACCGCGGTGGTGGTCCTGGGGGCCTGGCTGCTCCTGGGGCTCACGGGCGAGGTCCGCCGCCGCCCCGCCGCGGCTCTCCTGGGGTCCCTGGGCCTGGCGGTGGTGCTCCCGGTGGAGGTGATTCCCGGGCTGGCGGCACTGGCCGAGCCCGGTGACGTGCTGCTTCCGGGGGTTCCCGGGGGCACCCTCGCCCGGACCCTTCTGGTGCTGTTGTTCGGCGTGGTGGCCGTGGGGACCGTGCTCCCGGAGCGGTGGCCCCGGGTTCCGGGTTGGGCCGCGGCGTTGGGGGTGGCCGCGGCGCTCCCCGCCGCCGCCGCCGTGTTCGGGGCGTCGTCGTCCACGGGGTTCCTGGCGGGCGGGGAAGGGGGGTGGGTGGCCTATCAGGCGGCCCTGGCGGCCCTCTTCTCGGTGGTGATCTGGGCGGCGCTGGTGGTGCGGCGGAGCGGGGGCGGCGAGGGCCCCGGTCCGGCCCTCGCCCTCTCCGCCGCCGTGGGCCTCGGCGCCGTGGCGGGGTGGGTGGCGGTGCAGGAGGCGGGGTTGCCGGTGTGGATGCCGGGCCTGTGGGCCGTGACGGTGCTCCTGGTCCGGGGCGTGGCGCCGGGCGACGACGGGCGGAGCCGTGTGGCGCTCTGGATCGTGGCGGTGGCCCTGGGGTCGTCGGCGGCCGTTCCCACGGCGTGGGGGCAGCGCCTGGAGGCCCGTCTCGCCAGCGCCGAGTCCCAGGTGGACCGCCTGGGCACCGGCGTGGATCCCTACCTCCAGTTCCTCCTGGAACGCCTGGCGGTGGCGGTGGACACCCTGGACGCCGGCGGCGCCCCCCCGGTGGAGCTGTTGTACCGGGGCTGGCGCAACAGCGGCCTGGCCGAAGCCGGGTACCCGGTCTGGATGACGGTGTGGACGCCGGCCGGCGGCATCCCGGAAGAGGAACTCCGCATCGGCATGGGGGGCGTGGGGCGTCCCGTGGTGGCGAACCAGTTCCTGGAATCGGCCCGGGCCGGCGATTCGGTGGAGGTCCGTCGCTTCGACTCGTTCCAGGCCCACTACATGGCCCAGGTGCCCCTGAGCGACGAGCGGACCATGACCGCCGTGGTGCCTCCCCTGGGCACCACCGGCGCCGAGTCCCTCCTGGGGCCCCTCTTCGGCAGCCTCGGCCCCCCCCGGGCCGAGCCGCTCCGTCTCGTGCCCCTGGGGAGCGACGGGGCGGCGGCCCCGCCCGACGGGCTCCAGTGGCGTCGCCGCGAAGGGGGGTGGCGGGGCGAACTCGGGGTGGAGATGGCCGGAGAGCGGTATCTCGCCCGCTACGAAGTCCCCGTCTCCAACTTCACCGTGCTGGCGGCCCGGGGTGCGCTCCTCCTGGCGCTGGATCTCCTCTTTCTGGGACTCCTGTGGTGGCTGGGGAGCCGGTTCCAGCGGGGCGGAGCCCGGCGGGGCGGAGCAGCCTTCCCGGCCGTGACGTCGTTCCGGGCCCGGGTCACCCTGGCCCTCTTCGCCTTCTTCGCCCTCTCCAACCTCCTCTTCGGCAGCCTGGCCTACCGCACCATCGCCGGGGCCTCGCAGCGGGCCTCCCGGGTGCTGGCGGAGCGGGCGGTGAACGACGCGGCGGCGAGCTACTCCGAACTCGCCGGCGAGGTGGACCTCCTGGCGAGCCGGGTGGGTGTGGACGTCCTGGCCTACCGTCACGGGGAACTCCAGGACGCCTCGGTGGACGAGCTGCTCTCCCTGGGGCTCTACGAGGGGTGGGTGCCCTACGACCTGCATCAGACGCTGTCGAGTCGGGAGGCCCTCACCGCCACCACCTCCACCGCCCTGGGGGAGTGGGAATACGTCACGGCGTATCGGTGGCTGGGCGACGACGGCGTGGTGGGATCGCCCGTTCCCCTCCAGGCCGGAGCCACGGCCATCCAGAGCCGGGACGTGGCCGAACTCCTCACGGCGGCGGTGCTGGCCGGGGCGGCGCTGTCGTTCCTCCTGGCGCTCCTGGTGGGGCGGGCCCTGACCCGGCCCATCCAGACGCTGCGCATCGCGTCGGAGCGGGTGGGGAGCGGCAACCTGGGCGTGCGCCTGCCCGGGGAGCGCCACGACGAGTTCGGGGCCGTGTTCGAGGCCTTCAACCGCATGGTGCGCCGGCTGCGCCGAGCGCGGCGTGACCTTGTGCGCACGAGCCGCCGCACCCAGGCCATCGTGGAGGACGCCGCCACCGGGGTGCTGGCCTTCGACGCCGAGGGCGTGGTCACCCTGGCCAACCCCCGGGCCCGGTCCCTCCTGGGGCTGCCCATCGAGGTGGGAGAGTCCCTTCCCGAGGCCCAGGGACCCGCCGGCGAGTTCGTCCGGTGGATCGATACCTACTTCCGGGACAGCCTGGACGAGGCCGCCCTGGAGCTCCAGGACGGGGAGCGGCGGATCCGGGTCCGGGCCCGGCGCATCTCCCACGCGGGACCCCTGGCCGGCGCCGTGGTGAGCCTGGAGGACGTCACCGACGAACTGCGCACCGAACGGGTCCTGGCGTGGGGGGAGATGGCGCGCCAGGTGGCCCACGAGGTGAAGAACCCCCTGACCCCCATCAAGCTGTCGGTCCAGCACCTGCGCCGGGCGTGGGACGACAAGCGGGCCGACTTCGGCGACATCCTCACCCGCAACGCCGACGCCATGCTCCGGGAGATCGACCGACTGGCCGCCATCGCCACCTCGTTCTCCCGCTTCGGGGCGCCCCGGGCCGTGGGCGAGGAGCCCCTGGCCCGGGTCCAGTTGGGCAGCGTGGTGCGGGAGGTCCTGGCCCTCTACGGCGACGGCGAGGGCGCCGTGCGCTTCGTCGACGCCCTGGACCCGGCTCTCCCTCCGGTGCTGGCCCGGGACTCGGAGGTGAAGGAGGTCCTGGTGAATCTCCTGGAGAACTCCCGGGCCGCGGTGCGCTCCGGCGGCGTGGTCCGGGTGGAAGGAGAACGGGCGGAAGACGGCGTGGAGCTCCGGGTCGTGGACGACGGCTCCGGGATCCCGGAAGAGTTCCTGGGGCGGGTCTTCGAGCCCCATTTCTCCACCCGGTCGGCGGGAACGGGCTTGGGCCTGGCCATCGTGCATCGGCTGGTGACCGGATGGGGCGCCACGGTCCAGGTCGAGAGTCGGGAGGATGAGGGCACCACCGTCTCGATTCGTTTCGTCGCCGCCCACGGCCACGAAGGGCGCCGGGGACCCTCGGAGCCGGGGGAGGGGGGTGGTCCCGACAGCGCCGAGGCGTCAACTTCAACGTGATCCCCACCCCGCACGTTCCGGAGCCCTCTCCCCGCCGATGACCGATCATCTGGCGTCCTGGCCGGCCCAGCCGAGTCCCATCGAACCCGTCCCCACCCACACCGTATCCGGCGCGGCCCTGGAGCCCGCCGAGTTCTCCCGGTGGCTCGAGGAGCAGGCGGCCCCCCTGCGGGAGCGCTGGCTCGCCGATCTGCGGGGCCGGGAGTCGTCCATGGGCGACGGCGTGGACGAGTTGCTCGAAGGGTTCATGGAGCTGTTCCTCCGGATCCTGCCCCTGACCCTGGGACCCCTTCGCAGCCAGGCCGAGACCATCTGGATCCAGGCCGCCGAGCTGTTCGGGTCGTTCGCCGCCCAGCGGGGGCTCGCCGCCGGCGAGGTCATCGAGGAGTTCCAGGTCCTCCGGGAGTCGGTGATCCGGCTCCTGTGGGCCGCCCCGCCGGTGAACGAACCGTCCCGGATGGCCCTCCGGGAGGTCCTCCGACTCAATCGGGTCATCGACGGCGGCGTCACCCACGCCAGTGTGGGCCACACCGACGTGCTGTTCTTCGCCCTCTTCCAGGGTTCGGGTGTGCCCGAGACCCTCACCGACGACGTCCGCTACGAGATCCGGGAGCAGCTCCACGCGCTGGAGGCGGAGGTGAAGACCCTCCGCCGCGTGCTCACGGGCCGCTGACGAGGGCGAAGGGGTGAGCGGTCCCGTTCCCGAGTCCCTGGGGGACATGCCCCCGGAGGAGTTCCGCGCTCACGCCCGGGAGGTCGCCGACTGGATCGCCGACTACCTGGCGGGGGTCGGGGAACTGCCCGTCCTGCCCGACATCGAACCCGGGTGGCTGCGGGATCGACTGCCCCCGGCCCCGCCGGACCACGGCGACCCCATGGACAGGGCCCTGGCCGACTTCCGGGACCTCGTGGTGCCGGCCACGACCCATTGGAACCACCCGTCGTTCCACGCCTATTTCGCCAACACCGCATCGGGTCCGGGGATCCTGGGCGAGATGCTGGCCGCGGCCCTCAACACCAACGCCATGGTGTGGCGCTCCTCTCCGGCGGGCACGGAACTGGAAGAGCACGTGGCCGATTGGGTCCGGCAGGCCGTGGGGCTGCCCCATGGATTCCACGGTGTCATCAACGACACCGCGTCGTCGAGCTCTCTCTACGCCCTGGCGGCGGCTCGGGAGGCCCTCCTGCCCGAGGCCCGGCTCCACGGGTTGGCGGGAGCGCCCCGGGGGCGGGTCTATGCCTCGGTGGAGGCCCACTCGTCCATCGAGAAGGCGGGGATCACCCTGGGCCTGGGCCGGACCGGCGTCCGGAGGGTGGAGACCGACGACCGGTTCCGCATGCGGCCCGATGCGTTGGCGGCCGCCATCCGGGAGGATCGGGCCGCCGGGATCCGGCCCCTGGCGGTGGTGGCCACCCTGGGCACCACCTCCACCACCTCGGTGGATCCGGTGTCGGCCGTGGCCGACGTAGCCGAGGCCGAGGGCCTCTGGCTCCACGTGGACGCGGCCTACGCGGGTCCGGCGGCCGTGGTGCCGGAGCTGGCCCACCACTTCGCCGGGTGGGAGCGGGCCGACACGGTGGTGGTGAACCCCCACAAATGGCTGTTCACCCCCATGGACTGCTCCCTTCTCTACAGCCGCGACCCCGAGCGCCTGCGGGCGGCCTTCAGCCTCACCCCCGAGTACCTCCGCACCCGGGAGCAGGGGGTGGGGACGAACCTCATGGACTACGGGGTGTCGCTGGGGCGCCGCTTCCGGGCTCTCAAGCTCTGGTTCGTGCTCCGGTGGTTCGGTGTGGACGGCGTGGCCCGCAGGATCCGGGAGCACGTGCGGCTCTCCGGGGTGTTCGCCGACTGGATCCAGGCGGCGCCGGAGTGGCGGGTGGTGGCGCCCCATCCCTTCGCCACGGTGGTGTTCCGGTGGGACCCGGCGGGGGTGAGCCCCGACGACGCGGACCGCCTCAACGCCGAGGCGCTGGAAGCGTTGAATCGCTCCGGAGTGGCGTTCCTCTCCCACTCCCGACTCCATGGACGCACGGTGATGCGTCTGTCGGTGGGCAACCTCCGCACCACCGAAGACCATCTGCGCCGGACCTGGGACGCCCTCCAGGAGGCGGCCCGGACGGTCCTGGGGACCTGACCCGCCTCAGCCCCCGCCGGGGCGGAGGCGCCGCCGGAGGTCCTCGAGGCTCGGCACGCCCAGGAGCATGGTGACGGCGCCCGCCGCCACCAGGGCGCCCATGAGAAGCAGGTCGCCGGTGAGGAATCCCACGATCCCCCCCGCGAGGCCCGCGGCTTCCCGGAGTCCCTGACCCACGATCACTCCGCTCTGGATCCGGGCCGCCGCCTGCCCCGGGCCCGCACCCGGGGGGGTACGGGCCAGGAGGGGCGACACCACCTGGGCCATGACCAGCATGAGGACGCCGAAGCCCGCCGCCCCCAGCCGCATCATGTCCGAGCCGTCCATGGGCCCCGCCGGGGCCTCGCCCCACCGGAGGCTCACCACCACGCCGGCGAAGATCACCGTCCCCGCCACCATGGCCCCGGTGATGAGGAGGAGCTGTCGCCGGAGCACCGCAGGATCGGTCACGCTTCCCGCACTTCCTTCACCACGTCGGACATGGCCTTCTTGGCGTCGGAGAAGAACATCATGGTGTTGTCCAGATAGAAGAGCGGGTTGTCGATCCCGGCGAACCCGGGGCTGAGACTCCGCTTCACCACGATGACGTTGCGGGCGTAGTCCACGTCGAGAATCGGCATGCCGGCGATGACCGAGTCCGGGTTGCGGGCCTCGGGGTTCACCACGTCGTTGGCGCCGACGATGAGCACCACGTCGGTGTTCTTGAAGTCGTCGTTGATCTCGTCCAGGTCGTAGAGCCGGTCGTACGAGACGTCGGCCTCGGCCAGGAGCACGTTCATGTGCCCGGGCATGCGTCCCGCCACCGGGTGGATGGCGTACTTCACGTCCACCCCCCGGTCCGACAGCAGATCCATGACCTTCTTGAGCTCGTGCTGGGCCTGGGCCACGGCCAGGCCGTACCCGGGCACCACGATGACCGACTGGGCGTAGGCCATGACCAGGGCCGCCTGCTCGGCGTCGACGCTGCGCACGGGCTTCTTCTCGCCCGACCCCACCGCCGCCGTCCCGCCGGACTGCCCGAAGGCGCCGAACATGACGTTGGCCAGGGAGCGGTTCATGGCCTTGCACATGAGCATGGTGAGGAACAACCCGGCCGCTCCCACCAGGGCGCCCGAGATGATGAGCACCATGTTGCCGATGATGAAGCCCGCCGCCGATGCCGCCAGCCCCGAGTAGGAGTTCAGCAGCGAGATCACCACCGGCATGTCGGCGCCGCCGATGGGGATCACCAGCAGGATGCCCAGCAGCAGGGCCAGTCCCGAGAAGATCCAGAAGGTGGACAGCGGCGTCAGACTGCCCAGGGCCAGGACGCCGGCCACGCCCACGCCCAGCACCAGGATGGCCAGGAAGAGAAGGGCGTTCACCGGCTTCTGACCGGGGAAGGTCACCGGGTTGCCCGTGACCATGCCGTTGAGTTTGCCGAAGGCCACGATGCTTCCGGAGAAGGTCACGGCGCCGATGAGCATGGAGAGGGCGATGGTGATGCCCGTGCCCGTGTCCATGGTCATGCCGGCGTGGTGCAGCCGGACGAACTCGGCGGCGGCCACCAGGGCCGACGCGCCGCCTCCGAAGGCGTTGAAGAGGCCCACCATCTCGGGCATGGCCGTCATCTTCACCGTTCGCGCGGCCACGGCGCCGATGCCGCCGCCCACCACGATGCCGATGAGGATTCCGGTCCAGTCCAGGACCTGGTTGTCGACGAGGGTGGCGATGATGGCCACCAGCATCGCCGTGGCGGCGAGGGCGTTGCCCGGACGCGCCGTGGCGGGAGACTGCATCCGCTTGAGGCCCACCACGAAGAGTACGGCCGATACCAGGTACGCCAGCTCCACCATGGTCGAGAGGTTCATGGTCGCTCCTCAGTTCTTCTTGAACATCTCGAGCATGCGATCGGTCACCATGAAGCCGCCCACCACGTTGATGGTGGCCATGGCGATGCCGACGATGCCGAGGATCTCGACGGTCCGGGAATCGGCCGACGCGGTGACCACCAGGGCCCCCACGATGGCGATGCCGGAGATGGCGTTCGCCCCCGACATGAGGGGCGTGTGGAGCGTCGGGGGCACCTTCCCGATGAGCTCGCGTCCGGCCACGGTGGCCAGGACGAAGACGTAGAGTCCGATCAGCATCTCACCCATGGGTGGCTCCCTGTGCGGTGATGCGGTCCCGGGTGGCCTCGTGGCGGACATCGCCGCCGTGGGTCAGGCAGGAGGGGCCCAGGATGTCGTTGTCGAAGTCGAGATCGAGAACGGGAGTCGTGGCGTCGTCCTCCCCTTCCTGCTTCACCATCTCCAGGAGCAGGGTGGCGATGTTGCGGGCGTACATCTGGCTCGAGTGGTGGGCCAGGGACGACGGCAGGTTGGTGGGCCCGAGCACCGTCACGCCGTGGGCCACCACCGTCTCGTCGGGGCGGGACGCGGCGCAGTTGCCTCCGGCGGGGGAGGCGGCCATGTCCACCACGACGGATCCGTCGCGCATGGACTTGAGCATGTCCTCGGTCACCAGCTCCGGAGCGGCCCGGCCCGGAATGCGGGCCGTGGTGACCACGATGTCGGCGTCGTGGATGTGGGCGGCGATGAGCTCCAGTTCCTTCTGGTGCTGCTCGTCGCTCAGCGCCTTGGCGTAGCCTCCCTCGCCCTCGGCCGTGACCTCGTCTTCGGCCTCCAGGAAGGAGGCCCCCAGGCTCTCCACCTGTTCCTTCACCGCGGGGCGTACGTCGAAGGCCTCCACCTTGGCCCCCAGGCGGCGGGCCGTGGCGATGGCCTGGAGCCCCGCCACGCCGGCGCCCAGCACCAGCACCTTTCCGGGACGGATCGTCCCGGCCGCCGTCATGAACATGGGAAGGATCCGCCCCAGGGTGTCGGCGCCCAGCAGCACCGCCTTGTACCCCGCCAGATTCGCCTGTGACGACAGGGCGTCCATGCGCTGGGCCCGGGTGGTCCGGGGGATCAGCTCCATGGCGAACGACGTCGTGCCGGCGTCGGCCAGGGCCTTCACCGTCTCGAGGTTCTCGAAGGGCGAGAGGAAGGCGATGAGCACGGCTCCATCGGGAAGCCCCCCGACCTCGGCGAGGCTGGGGGGCGCGACCTTCAGGATCACATCGGCTCCGGCGAGTGTGGAGGCGAGATCCCCCACGGTGGCGCCGGCTTCGGTGAACTCCTCGTCGGCGTAGCTCGAGCCGCTTCCGGCTCCGGCCTCCACGGCCACCGCGAGGCCGTGTTTGCCCACGAGTTCCCGAACGAGAGACGGGACGAGGGCGACCCGACGCTCGTCGGCGCCGGTCTCCTTGACTACCGCGACCTTCATAAACCCGCTCCTGATCCTGGGAGTGGACGATCGGCCCGGCTCAACGTAGGGGGCGGTCCCGGCCCCCCCTATCGGGAGGAACCCCCGTGCCGCGTCGGGGCTTTCCCCACCCTCGACCGGGCCTGCCGCGGCGGGCGCCAACCTACGGGCCCCCCGGCACCCCCCGCAACGTGGCGACCCGCCCCGGTGCTTGCGTGGGGATCCACGCCGCGCCACCGTCGGCGCGGCGGTCGCCCCCACCGGCGGCCGCTCCCGCATCTCACAGGGGAGCGTCCATGTCGATCCGTCCCGCTTCGGTCCCGTCCTCGGCCCTCCGGCGCCGGGAGTTCCTGGCCTACTTCTCCGGCGTCGGCCTGGGGGGCACCCTCTTTCCGGGTGTGCTCTGGGCCGAGTCCCGGCGCGTCCCCGACCTCACCGTGGAGACGGTGGCCCGGGCCGCCGAGGTGGCGGGCCTGGAGTTCTCCGAAGAGGAGCGGGAGATGATGCTCCAGGGGCTGGAGGGCAATCTCCGCTCCTACGCGGCCCTCCGGGAGGTGGAGATCCCCAACGAGGTGCCGCCGGCCCTCCTCTTCGACCCGGCGCCGCCCCACCGGCGGCCCCCGGCGGGCGAGGGGACGGTGCGTCGGAGTCGTCGGCCGGGTCTGCTGAAGCCCGGCACGGTGGACGAGGTGGCCTTCTGGCCCGTGACCGACCTGGCCGAGCTGATCCGCTCCCGCCAGGTGTCGTCGGAGGAGCTCACCCGCATGTACCTGGACCGACTGGAGCGCCACGGCCCGACGCTGGAGGCCGTCATCACGCTCCTCACGGATCGGGCCCTGGCCCAGGCTCGGCGGGCCGACCGGGAAGTGGCCCGGGGCGAGATCCGGGGTCCCCTGCACGGAGTCCCCTGGGGAGCCAAGGACCTGTTGGCCGTGGAGGGATACCCCACCACGTGGGGGGCGGCCCCGTTTCAGGACCACGTGCGCTCCGGCGACGCCACGGTGGTCCGGCGCCTGGACGACGCCGGCGCCGTGCTCGTGGCCAAGCTGACCCTGGGGGCCCTGGCCATGGGGGACTACTGGTTCGGGGGACGAACCCGGAATCCGTGGAACCTCGAGCAGGGGTCGTCGGGATCGTCGGCGGGTTCGGCGGCGGCCACGGTGGCGGGGCTGGTGGGCTTCTCCATCGGAACCGAGACCCTGGGCTCCATCGTGTCGCCCAGCACCCGGACCGGGGCCACGGGACTGCGCCCCACCTTCGGGCGGGTGAGTCGCGCCGGCGCCATGGCCCTGTCGTGGAGCATGGACAAGCTCGGGCCCATCTGCCGGTCGGTGGAGGACTGCGCCCTGGTCTTCTCCGCCATCCACGGCGCCGACGGCCGGGACCCCACGGCCCGCACCGTGCCCTTCCACTGGGACCCGGGCCGTTCCCTGGACGAGTTGCGGGTCGGGTACCTGGCGTCGGCCTTCGAAGGCGACGACGCCGATCCCGCCGACCGGGCGGTGCTGGAGGGGGTCCGTGCCCTGGGTGTGGAGCCCGTGCCCGTGGAACTCCCCGACGCGTATCCCCTGGGGGCGCTCCGGGTGATCCTGAACGCCGAGGCCGCCGCGGCCTTCGACGATCTCACCCGCTCGGATCGGGACGAACTGCTGGTGCGCCAGACCCGGGGAAGCTGGCCCAACTCGTTCCGCACCGCCCGCTTCATTCCGGCGGTGGAGTACATCCAGGCCAACCGGGTGCGGACCATGGTCATGGGGGCGTTGGACGCGGCCTTCGACGGCCTCGACGTGATCCTCACGCCGTCTTACGCCGACGACGTCCTGCTCATGACCAACCTCACGGGGCACCCGGTGACGGTGCTGCCCCACGCCTTCGACGACGAGGGGTCCCCCCGGAGTTTCTCCTTCCTGGGACGCCTCTACGGAGACGACGCCTGCCTGCAGTTGGCCAAGGCCTGGCAGGACACCACGGAGTTCCACACGCGGCGACCGCCCCTCTTCACGATGTGAGAGGGAGGCGGTCGGTCAGAGGGGAGGGACGGGGCCCGCGCCCTTGCGGAGGAACCGGATGGCCAGGTCCATGGCCGCCGCCTCCCGCACCAGGAGCCGGTCGAGCTCCTCGGCGGAGAGCTCTTCTCCCGAGCCCACCCGCTCCATGACCCGGGTGAGGCCCAGATTGCCCAGGGAGCTGGCCTGGCCGGCGAAGCGGGTGGCCAGGGTGCGGAGCTCCTCGGCCGGGGTCTCGTCGGACAGTCCCTTGGCCACGTCCCGGAGTTCCCGTCGCGCCCGGTCCAGGAGCCGAACGTACTCGGCGTCCTGGATGGCCAGACGCCCCAGCACCACCTCCAGCGGCTCCCAGCGGCGGTAGCGGGAGAACGCCTTGATGAGGCGGGGCGAGATCTCCGGCACGTTGATGGGCTTGCGCAGATAGTCGTTGGCGCCGGCGTCCACCGCCTCCTGGACCGTGTCCCGGTCGGCCATGCCCGAGCACACCACGATGGGGATGTCCGGGTCGGGACCCTCGCTCCGAATGCGGCGCACGAAGTCCAGCCCCCCCTCGTCGGGTAGGCTCAGATCGGCGATGACGCCGTCCACCGGGTAGTCCAGCATGGCGTTCCACGCCTCGCCCGCCGTTCCGACGCGCATGTGGAAGAACTGGAGCTGGTGCACCACGGTGGCGAGCAAGTGCAGAACGACGGGGTCGTCGTCGAGGACCAGAATCAGGCGCATGAAGACGTGCCGGAGGATTGGCGGGGGATTGGGAAATGTGGGGGCGATGGCCCCGGGGCGCCACGGGTGGCGGCGTGGGTCTCATGCGGCCATCCCGTCGCCCCGAGGTACGGGCCACCGTGGTGCATGCTTGCACGCATTCCCACCGCCGCCCTCCAGGGCGTGGACGCCCACCCGGTGCGGGTGGAGGTCAGCCTCACTTCCGGGTTGCCGTCGTTCACCGTGGTGGGCCTCCCCCAGGGGGCGGTGCGGGAGGGGCGGGAGCGGGTGGTGGCGGCGCTCAAACACTCGGGCTGGCCGCCTCCCACGCGGCGCATCACGGTCAATCTCGCCCCGGCGGACCTGCGGAAGGAGGGCAGCGCTTTCGACCTTCCCGTGGCCATGGGACTCCTGGTGGTCTCGGGGGTCGTCCCGGCCCAGGCTCTGGAGGGGTGGGCCTTCGTGGGGGAACTGGGACTCGACGGCGGGCTGCGGCCCGTGCGGGGGGTGCTGGCCCTGGCGGCGGGGTGCCGGAAGGGCGGAGGACTCCGGGTCGTGGTGCCCCCGGGGAACGGTCCCGAAGCGGCCCTCCTGGAGGGGGTGGAGATCCACACCGCCCGGACGCTGGCCGAGGTGGTGGGGCACTTCGCCGGCGAGGGCCGACTCATTCGGGTGGGGCCTCCGCCCCCGGGACCCGGGCGGGCCCGGGGCGGCGACCTCCGGGACGTCCGGGGGCAGGCCGTGGCCAAGCGGGCGCTGGAGGTGGCGGCGGCCGGCGGGCACAACCTCCTCATGGTGGGGCCTCCCGGCGCCGGAAAGACCCTCCTGGCCCGGCGGCTGCCGAGCCTGCTCCCGCCCCTGACCCGGGAGGAACTTCTGGAGGTGGTGCGGATCCACTCGGTGGCCGGGCTCCTGGCCCCCGGGGCGCGATTGTCGTCGGAGCGACCCTTCCGGGCGCCCCATCACACCGTGTCCCACGCCGGCCTGGTGGGGGGAGGGGCGCCGCCTCGCCCCGGGGAGGTGAGCCTGGCCCACCGGGGGGTGCTCTTCCTGGACGAACTCCCCGAGTTCAGCCGGGCGGCGCTGGAGACGTTGAGACAGCCGCTGGAGGACGGGGTCCTGACCCTGGCCCGGGCCTCGGGGCATCTGGCCTACCCGGCGCGTTTCGTCCTGGCCGGGGCCATGAACCCGTGCCCGTGCGGGCACCACGGCGACGGCTCGGACCGGTGCGTGTGCGATCCGTCGGCGGTGGCCCGGTACCGGTCCCGGGTGTCGGGCCCCCTCCTGGACCGCATCGATCTCCACGTGCCCGTGGCGGCCCTGCCCATCGCGGCCCTCCGGGGACCCCCCACGGGCCCGAGCAGCGACGAGGTCCGGAGCCGGGTCGTGGCGGCTCGGGATCGCCAGCGCCGGCGGTTGGCCGGCTCCGACGCCCGCTGCAACGCCGACATGGGGCCGGCCCTGTTGCGGCGTCACGCCGCGGTGCCCCCGGGGGTGGCCCGGCTCCTCCAGCGTGCGCTGGACCGCATGGCCCTCTCGGCCCGGGCCTACCACCGGATCCTGAAGGTGGCCCGGACCATCGCCGACCTGGACGGGGCCGACACCATTTCCGAAGACCACGCCGCCGAGGCGGTCCAGTACCGGGAGCTGGACCGGTGCTGATCCGCGGCGCCCGGGTGCTCACCGGCGGCGCCCGGGTGGGCGGGTCGGCGGTGGCGGCCCCGAACCGCCCGCTCACGACGGAAACGTGCGAGTGAACGCTCGCCCGAGGTTCACTTCGACGAAGTGTGCCCCATGGGGGCGGAACGTCGGGTTCGTAGGTCCGACGCCCGATTGAACCGGCGTTGTGGCTCCCATACGGGCGAATTCGTCGAGGTGAGTGTGGGTGCTGGGTTGATCCGCACGTTCGGTTCAGCAAACGCGAGGGAGGGCCACGGACGGGGGCCGCTGCGGAAGGCGACCGGGGAAGGACGACTGTCCGAGGGCGGCCGTCCGAGGGCGGCCCGCGGGGTCGGCCAGGCACGGACGCCCGGGGGGGCAGGGGGCGAGACGGCGGGGCGGCGCCGGGTCCTCGCCGCCGGCGGGCGCCGCTATCTTCGGCCATGCCCCGTGCCTCCTCCCCTCCCGATGCGGCGCCGTCCGTGGTGCGGGTGCTCCTGGCGTTCGCCGCCGTCTACGTCATCTGGGGGTCGACGTACCTGGCGATTCGGTTCGCCATCGAGACCATCCCGCCGTTCACCATGGCGGGGGCGCGCTTCCTCACGGCGGGGGCGCTGCTGTACGGGTGGGCCCGGTCCCGGGGGGTGCCCCGGCCCACCCGGCGTCAGCTTCGGGACGGGGCCGTGGTGGGCGCCTTCCTGCTCCTGGGGGGCAACGGCGCCGTGGTGTGGGCCGAGCAGTGGGTGCCGTCGGGACTCGCCGCCCTCCTGGTGGCCACGGTGCCCCTCTGGATGGTGATCCTGGACTGGCTCCAGGGCGGCGGGGCCCGCCCGAGCCCGGGCATCGTGTTCGGCCTCGTCTGGGGGCTGGCCGGAGTGGCGCTCCTCACGGGCGGTCTGGGCGCGGAGGCCTTCGAGCCCCGGGCCCTGGTGGGCGGGGTGGTGATCCTGGGCGGCTCCCTCTCGTGGGCGGCCGGATCCATCTACGCACGCTCCGCCACGGTGCCCACGGCGCCGCGTATGGCCACGGCGGTGCAGATGCTGGCCGGCGGCGCCCTCCTCGCCGTGGCCGGCGCCGGGGCGGGGGAGTGGGCCGGTTTCGCCCCGGGAGCCGTGAGCCTGCGGTCGGCGGTCGCCCTGGCCTACCTCATCGTGTTCGGGGCCCTGGTGGCCTATTCGGCCTACATCTGGTTGTTGGGGGTCACCACGGCGGCCCGGGTCTCGACCTACGCCTACGTGAACCCCGTGGTGGCCCTTCTCCTGGGGTGGGCGCTGGCCGACGAACCCCTGACGCCCCGGACCCTGGTGGCCGCCGGGGTGATCCTGTCGGCGGTGCTGGTGCTGAACCGCCTGGGGCGGCGCCGGCGGCGCGCCCCCGCGCCCCAGGCGACTGGCGCCCCGAGCGAAGGGGGGTAGTTTGCCCGACCCCGCCATGGACACGACCCACTACCTCGACTTCGCCGCCACCTCGGCGCTCCGGCCGCCGGAGATCGCCGATGCCGTGGCGTCGTGGCTTCGCGAATGCGGCGCCACGCCGGGCCGAGGGGGGTACGCCCGGGCCCTGGAGGCGGGCCGCATGGTGCTTCGGGCCCGGCGGGCGGTGGCCCGGGTCCTGGGGCTGGCCGACGAGCCGGGGCAGGTGGTGTTCGGGGCCCACGCCACCCAGGCGCTGAACACGGCCCTCCACGGGGTCCTGGCCCCGGGCGACGCCCTGGTGGTCACGGCCTTCGACCACAATGCGGTGCTGCGCCCGGCCCACGCCCTGGCGGCCCGGGGCGTGGAGGTGCGGACCGTTCCGGGGCGGGTCGACGGCCATCTGGACGACGAGGCCCTGGACGCCGCCCTGGACGGGGCCCGGCTCCTGGTGGTCAACGCCGCGTCCAACGTGCTGGGTACCCGGCTGCCCGTGGCCGACCTGGCCCGGCGCGCCCGGGCGGCGGGGGTCCGGGTTCTGGTGGACGCCGCCCAGACCGCCGGCCACGTGGTGGACGACCTCTCGGGAGTGGACCTCGTGGCCGTGACGGGGCACAAGGGTCTCCTGGCGCCCCAGGGCGTGGGCGCCCTCTGGATCCGGGACGGGGTGGACGTCCAGCCTCTCCTGCGGGGCGGTACCGGCGGCGACTCTCTCGACCCCGAGATGCCGGCCCCCCTCCCGGACCGCCTGGAGGCGGGCACCCTCAACGGCCCCGGCATCGCCGGCCTGCTGGCGGGCATCACCTGGGTGGAGTCCCGGGGAGTGGCGTCGCTCCACGCCCGGGCGGCGGCTCTGCGCGTGCGGCTTCACGACGGCCTCACGAGCCTGTCCGGCATCCGGGTCCTGAGTCCGCGCGACCCCGAGGGAACCGCAGTGGTGACCCTGGTGTCGCAGGCTCTCGATCCGGCGGCCCTCGCCCACGGCCTGGACCGGGAGTTCGGTGTCCAGGCCCGGGCCGGTCTGCACTGCGCGCCGGGGGTGCATCGCATGCTCGGCACCACCGGGACCGGTGCCCTGCGCCTGTCGCCCGGGTGGTGCACCACTGAAACCGACATCGACCGCGCCCTCGAAGGGGTGGAGGCGCTCACGACTTCCGCCGGGCGCTCCGTGGTTCGATCATGATTCGTCGTTCGCCTGTCCTCTCCGCTCCCGTGGCACCATGCGCCTCTTCATCGCACTGAACCTCCCCAAGAAGGAACGGACCCGGATTCACCGGGCGGCTCGCGCCCTCCGCGACCGGGAACTCCCGGTGCGGTGGGTGGAGGCCGACGACTACCATCTGACCCTGAAGTTCCTGGGCGACGTCCGAGGCGGCTCCCGGGACCCGGTGGAACACGTCATGGAGAAGGTGGCGGGCGAGACGCCGGCCTTCGAGGTGACGGTGAAGGGGTTCGGCGCGTTTCCCACGATCCGGCGCCCCCGGGTGCTGTGGATCGGGGCCCAGGCCACGCCGGAGCTCCGGTGCCTCAAACAGGATCTGGAGTGGGGACTGGCGGAGCACGGGTTCGAACGGGAGACCCGGGCCTTCCACCCCCACGTGACGTTGGGGCGGGCCGACGAGGAGGGGGGAGCCGGCGCCTTCCGGGGGCTGGACGACGTGGTGGCCGACCTGAACCACGCCAGCACCTTCACGGTCCGGAGCCTCGACCTCATGCGGTCGAAGCTCACCAAATCGGGACCCCAGTACTCCATCGAACGTAGTATCCGGTTGGCGGGGCCGCGCTGATCAGCGCCGCCCCACGGACCCGACCCCAGGGGAAGCGATGAAGGGATGTCTGCGGAGCTGCTTCGGCAGCGTGGGCCTCACCGTGGTGGTGGTGGGCGCCGCCTACGGTGGATGGAAGTGGGGCCCTGCGGTCTTTCCACGGGTGGAGTCCTGGATCGCCGAGCGGTCGGCCGTCGCCGGCGCCGAGACGCCGGAGCGGGTCCCGTCGCCCGACATCGCCGAGGCCACCCTGGACCGGGTGGAGGCGTTCCGGGCCGGGGGCCCCGATCAGACCCGCCTCGAGCTCGACGGCGTGGAGCTGTCCAGCGTGGTGCGGTACGCCCTGCCGGGCATCATTCCCCCCGGCGTGGATCAGCCGTCGGTGGAGCTCCGGGAGGGCAAGGTGCTCCTCTCGGCCCGGGTGGCCCGGGGCGCGTTTCCCGATCTTCCGGCGGCGGACGAGATCGGCAGCCTGCTCCCCGACACGGTGGACATCCGCTTGAGAGGGGCGCTGGTGCCCTTCGGCGCCGGCTACTCGGCGCTCCACGTGGAGCGCGTGGAGGCCGAGCGAATCCCACTTCCGGGTCGGATCATTCCCGGGATCCTCTCCGCCCTGGGGCGGAAGGGGCGGGACGGCCTCCCCGCCGAGTCCATGGCCATCCCCCTCCCGTCGGGCCTGGACCGGGCCTTCGTCGAGGGTGATCGCCTGGTGCTCCTGGCCGACCGCTGAGGCGCCCGTGCCCCGCCTGCTGATCATCGACGACGAGGCGTCGATCCGCGACGCCCTGGTCCAGCTCTTCGAGTACGACGGCCACACGGTGGAAGCCGCCGCCGACGGCCACGACGGACTGGAGCTCCAGCGCAGCTTCTCGCCCCACGTCACGTTCCTGGACGTGAAGATGCCGGGCATGGACGGCCTGGAGACCCTGGAGCGGATCCGGGCCGACGATCCCACCGCCCTGGTGATCATGATCAGCGGGCACGGCACCATCGACACCGCCGTGGAAGCGACCCGGAAGGGGGCCTTCGACTTCCTGGAGAAGCCCCTGGATTCCGACCGCCTCCAGGTCACCCTCCGTAACGCCCTGGGCGTGCGGGGACTTTCGGCCCGGGTGGAGGCGCTGGAGCACGAGGTGGAGAGCCGCCACGAGATCGTGGGGGCGTCGTACTCCATCCGGCGCGTGGTGGAGCGCATCGAGCGGGTGGCTCCCACCGAGGCCCGGGTGCTCATCACCGGGGAGAACGGCACGGGGAAGGAACTGGTGGCCCGGGCGGTGCACCGCCTCTCGGCCCGGGCCGACGCGCCCTTCGTGGAGGTCAACTGCGCCGCCATCCCCTCCGAACTCATCGAGTCGGAGCTCTTCGGTCACATGAAGGGCTCGTTCACCGGGGCGGTGGCCGACCGTGCCGGCAAGTTCGAGCAGGCCGACGGGGGGACCCTCTTCCTCGACGAGATCGGCGACATGGCCCTGGCGGCCCAGGCCAAGGTGCTCCGGGCCCTGGAGGAGGGCAGGGTGACGCGGGTGGGCGGCTCCCGGGCCATCGCCGTGGACGTCCGGGTGGTGGCGGCCACCAACAAGGACCTGGAGGAGGAGATCGGCGAGGGGCGCTTTCGGGAGGACCTCTTCTATCGCCTGAACGTGGTGCCCGTGGTGGTGCCCCCCCTGCGGGAACGGCGGGACGACATCCCCATGCTGGTCCGCCATTTCTCGGAGCAGATGGCCCGGAAGGATCGGATCCGGCCCCGCCCGTTTTCCCAGGAGGCGGTGCGCCGGCTCCAGGATCTGGAGTGGCCCGGCAACGTCCGGGAACTCCGCAACACGGTGGAGCGGCTCCTGATCCTGGCCGCCGGCGACGAAGTGGCCCCCGACGACGTGCAGCTCCTGGTGGGGGGGACGCCCCACGGGGGGGGACTCGGGGCGGACCTGGGATCGGCCCAGACCTTCAGCGAGTTCAAGGACCGGGCCGAGCGTGCCTTCATTCTACAGAAGCTCCGGGAGAACGACTGGAACGTCTCGGAGACGGCCCGGCTCGTGGAGATGCCCCGGTCGAACCTGTACAAGAAGATCGAGAAGTACGGACTGGTCCGGGAGGACTGACCCCCGCCGGTTCAGCGCGACGGGGTCTCGATCCGGGCGCCGGCGGGAAGCCCGTAGAGGACCTCCACGGTGCGGAAGTCCCGGTAGGTGAGGCGGGTGGCCGTGTTGTAGCGGTACATGACGTCGGCGGGATCGTCGGAGTGGGGCAGACCCAGCACGTGCCCCATCTCGTGGGCCGCCGTCAGGCGGATCCGTTGCGCCTCCAGGATCCGGCCCCCCGGGGCGTGGGTGGCCAGGACGAAGTCCATCACCGCGAGTTCGGCGCCCCTGGGGCCCACCTGCCACCGCACGGTGGCCTGACCCACCCGGTCGGCGTCCAGGGTCCGGACCCAACGCACGTCCACGTCGGGGGGCGCGCCGCCCCGGGTCGAGGTCGACACCGTGAGGCCCAGGGGCCGCCCCTGCCACTCCCGGATCCCCGCCGCGGCTTGCCGCTGGAGTTCCCGGGCCGTGGCGTCGTCCACCCCCTCGGGGAGGGGCACCCGGACCGTGAGGGCCGTGGTGCCGTCGGGCCATCGGATCGCCCGGGACTCGCCCTCCGCCGCCAACCCCCCGCACAGGTAGCCCGCGTCGTCGCATTCGCCGGGGCCGAAGGTCACCGTGTCCACGCGGAAACCGCTCCGGGGTGCCGGGTCGTCGGCCGCGGCGGGCGGGGCGGGGGAGGCGTCGTCATCGGCTCCGCCGGGCCGGGGGCGGCTCGACCACAGCAGCCCCGCCAGGACGGCGAGGATCAGGATTCCGGTGGTGCGGCGCATGATCGAAGCTCGACCCGACGCCCCCCCACCGGCAAGGCGGCAGCCGGGGGTTGATCCGGGGGCGCCCCCCCACCGAAGCTTCGCCGGGCCCTTCCGAGCGGGGAGGGCCGGACCTCCACGACGAGAGCCATGCCCACCGAGTTCAGGAACCACATCGCCGGCGAGTGGGTCGCGCCGAGCACGGGCGCCTATTTCGAGAACCGCAACCCCGCCGACGTCGACGACGTGATCGGACGGTTTCCCCGTTCCGCCGCGGCCGACGTGGACCGGGCCGTGGAGTCGGCCAGGAAGGGCTTCCGCATCTGGAGCCGGACTCCGGGTCCCGCCCGGGGTGCCATCCTGAAGCGCGCCGGCGACATCATGACCGAGCGCAAGGAGGAGATCGCCCGGGCCGCCACCCGGGAGATGGGCAAGGTGCTCCTGGAGACCCGGGGCGACGTGCAGGAGGGGATCGACACGGCCTACTACGCCGCCACCGAAGGCCGCCGCCTCTTCGGCCACACCGTGCCGTCGGAGCTGCCCGACAAGTGGGCCATGACCTACCGCCGGCCCGTGGGCGTGACGGGCATCGTCACCCCGTTCAATTTCCCCATGGCCATTCCCACCTGGAAGATCTTCCCGGCGCTGGCCTGCGGAAACAGCGTGGTGTTCAAGCCCGCCGAGGACGTGCCCCACACCGCCCATCTCTACGTGGAGATTCTCCTGGAGGCCGGGGTGCCGCCCCAGGCCCTCCAGTTGGTGCACGGGTTCGGCGAGGACGTGGGCGCCCCCCTGGTGTCCCATCCCGACGTTCCGGTGATCTCGTTCACCGGGTCCACCGAGACCGGCCGGGTCATCGGCGAGATCTGCGGCCGCATGCACAAGCGCCTGTCGCTGGAGATGGGCGGGAAGAACGCCCAGATCGTCATGCCCGACGCCGACATGGAGCTGGCCCTGGACGGGGTTCTCTGGGGTGCGTTCGGCACCACGGGGCAGCGGTGCACCGCCACCTCACGGCTGCTGCTCCACGACGACATCCACGACGCCTTCCTGGAGCGCCTCCTGGCCCGCACCCGGGAGCTGCGTCTCGGCGACGGTTCGAAGGCCGATACCGACGTGGGACCCCTGATCCACGAGGCGTCCCTCCGCACGGTGGAGTCGTACGTGGAGATCGCCCGGAGCGAGGGCGAGATCCTCTGCGGCGGCGCCCGGGCCCGGGGCGACGGGCTCGAGAACGGGTGGTTCTTCGAGCCCACCATCGTGGCCGGTGTGAGGGCCGGCTCCCGCCTGGCCACCGAGGAGATCTTCGGCCCGGTGTTGTCGGTGATCCGGTTCTCGGACTTCGACGAGGCGATCCGGATCAACAACGAGGTGCGCTACGGGTTGTCGAGCTCGGTCTACACCACCGACGTGCGGACCTCGTTCCGGGCGTTCCAGGAACTCGACAACGGCATCACCTACGTGAACGCCCCCACCATCGGCGCCGAGGCCCACCTGCCCTTCGGGGGCGTGAAGGAGACGGGCAACGGCCACCGGGAAGGCGGCTGGGAGGTGTACGAGTTCTACTCCGAGACCAAGGTGTGCTACCTGGACTATTCGGGGAAACTCCAGCGGGCGCAGATCGACAACTACTGATCGTCTCGCCGCCGGCCGATGCTCTTTCTTCGAGCCCATGGGCCCGCGTCCCCCCGGGGTCGGGAACGGCCCCGGGGGGTTCGTGTATCGAAGAAATCGTAGGGGATCGAACCCTGGACGGGAGAGCCGCGGCGTGGAGGAATCGGGACATCGCTTCTTCGACGATCCCGAGGGGTCCGGCGACGGCGAGTCCCGGGTCCGTCGGGCGCTCCATCGGGAGTCCCCGTCGGTGTTCCGGACGCTCTGGGACTGGACCCGCTCCATCGCCCTGGCCTTCGTGCTCTTCCTCGTGGTGCGGGCCCTGGTGGTGGAGGCGTTCAAGATTCCCACGGGCTCCATGGAAGGCACGCTCCTCGTCGGGGACTTCCTCCTGGTGAACAAGGCCGTCTACGGCGCGGAGATCCCGGGTACGGGGCTCCACCTTCCGGCGTTCGCCGAGCCCCACCGGGGCGACGTGGTGGTCTTCAACCCGCCCCACGAACCCACGAAGAACTACGTGAAGCGGCTGGTGGGGGAGCCGGGCGACACCCTGGAGATGCGGGAGAAGCGCCTCTTCGTGAACGGCGAGGAAGTCCACGAGCCCTACGTGCACTTCATCGATCCGTCGGGCGACGCCATGCACTCCGACATGCGGCGGTGGCAGGTGGACCACGTCATCGCCGCACCCACGGGCTACACCCCCTCCCGCGACACCTGGGGTCCCCTGGTGATTCCCGATTCGGCGTACTTCGTCCTCGGCGACAACCGGGACAACAGCGAGGACTCCCGCTACTGGGGCTTCGTGCACCGGGACCGGATCCGGGGGCGTCCGTGGTTCGTGTACTATTCCTTCGACCCGTCGTCCGACGGGGGACTCCCCTGGCTGAAGGCCGTCCGGTGGAACCGGATCGGCCACAAGATCCAGTGATCCGCGGAGCCGGGGGCGTGGTTGCGCGTCGTGGCGCCGCGTCTCATGATACCGTCGGATGGTTCCCTCCCGGGCGCCCGGCGCCGAATCATCTTCGCCCCTCCTGAGCCCGCACTCCTCTCCCATGTCGTTCGCTTCTCGCCGTGGGGCCTTCAATCAGGGGTCCCTCGACCAGTATTTGAAGGAGATCTCCCAGTATCCGCTCATCGATCGGGCGGAGGAGGCGCGACTCGCCCGGGGGATCCGGGCCGGCGAGGAAGAAGCCCTCGACAAGCTGGTCCGGAGCAACCTCCGGTTCGTGGTGTCGGTGGCCAAGAAGTACCAGAACCAGGGCGTGCCCCTCTCCGACCTCATCAACGAGGGGAACCTCGGATTGATCCGGGCGGCCCACAAATTCGACGAGACGAAAGGCATCAAATTCATCTCGTACGCGGTCTGGTGGATCCGCCAGGCCATTCTCCAGGCCCTGGCCGAGCAGAGCCGCATCGTGCGGGTGCCCCTCAATCGGGCCGGAGCGCTGCACCGCATCGGGCGGCGCAGTTCGTCGCTCCTCCAGGAGCTGGGCCGGGAACCCACGGTGGAGGAGATCGCCCGGGACCTGGACATCCCGGAGGCGGAGGTGGAGCGCACCCTGGCCATCAGCCAGTCCCACCTCTCTCTGGACGCTCCCCTCACGCCGGGGGAGGACAGCCGCCTGCTGGACTACCTCCCCGACCAGTTCTCCCCCGGGCCGGAAGACGAGGCCTACGAGCACGCCCTGAAGGAGACGGTGGAGGACGCCCTCTCCAGCCTGAAGGAGCGTGAGGCCAAGATCCTCCGGCTCTACTACGGTCTGGACGATCAGGACCCCATGACCCTCGAGGAGATCGGCGAGATCCTGGGCATCACCCGGGAACGGGTCCGGCAGATCAAGGAAAAGGCGCTGCTGCGCCTCCGGCACGCCTCCCGAGCCCGGTTCCTCGAGACCTTCATGTAGGGTCGATTCTCCTCGTCCCGTAGGGCGTTGACACCCCGTGGGCCCTCGGATATCATTCAAAGCTCTGTTGTCCATTGCCTGACGGGCGAAATGAAGACGTATACGCCGAAAGCCGACGATATCCAGCGCGATTGGTGGATCGTGGACGCCGCGGGGAAGCCCCTCGGCCGCATGGCCACCGAAATCGCCCGTGTCCTCCGGGGCAAGCACAAGCCCATGTACACCCCCCACCTCGACACCGGGGATCACGTCATCGTGATCAACGCGTCGCAGGTGACCCTCACCGGAAACAAGGCCGATCAAAAGACCTATTTCCGGCACTCGGGCTACATGGGCGGTGAGCAGCACATTCCCTTCAAGCGCATGCTGGCCACCCACCCCGAGCGGGTGGTGGAGCTGGCGGTGAAGGGCATGATGCCGAAGAACACCCTGGGCCGACACATGCAGAAGAAGCTCAAGGTCTATGCCGGGGAGAACCACCCGCATCAGGGCCAGACGCCCCAGCCGCTGGACATCTGAGGAGCATCGACGAGATGGCGGAACAGACGAAGATCCAGAAGGTCGGTCGCCGGAAGACCGCGACGGCCCGCGTGCTCCTTCGCCCGGGGTCGGGCGCCTGGACCATCAACGGCCGGACGCTGCAGGACTACTTCCCCCGGCCCAGTCTCCAGGCCCGGGCCGACGAGGCCCTGCGGCTCACCGAGTCCGAGGGGCTGTACGACGTGACCGTCCGCGTGCGCGGGGGCGGCCTCACGGGCCAGGCCGACGCGGTGCGCCTCGGCCTCGCCCGGGCGCTGGTCGAGGTGGACGAAGAGCATCGCCCCTCGCTGCGGCAGGGCGGGCTCCTCACCCGGGATTCCCGGAAGGTCGAGCGGAAGAAGCCCGGCCGTCCCAAGGCCCGGAAGCGGTTCCAGTTCTCGAAGCGCTGATCGCTTCGACTATCCTGACCGGGGCGTAATCGGCCCCACGAAAACGAGAACGAGTGTCCATGGAGCAGGTCGGTCTCCCCCAGTTGCTGGAAGCAGGTGTCCATTTCGGGCACCAGACCCGCCGTTGGAATCCGAAGATGCGTCGGTTCATCTTCACGGAGCGCAACGGCATCCACATCATCGATCTCCGGAAGACGCTGGATCGCCTGCGGGCGGCCCAGAACGCCGTGCGGGGAACGGTGCTCAAGGGGGAGCGGGTGCTCTTCGTCTGCACGAAGAAGCAGCTTCGCTCCATCATCGAGGAAGAGGCCCGGCGCTGTGGCTCGTTCTACGTCACGGAGCGCTGGCTCGGCGGCATGCTCACCAACTTCCAGACCATCCGGAAGCAGATCCGGCGTCTGAAGGAGCTGGAGCGGGGGCAGGAGGAGAACGCCTTCGAGTTCTACACGAAGAAGGAGCGTCTCCTCCTGGACCGGGAGCGGGCCAAGCTGGACAAGTACCTCTCGGGGGTGAAGGACATGAGCCGGCTCCCCGCCGCCATGTTCGTGGTGGACGCCCGGCGGGAGCACATCGCCGTGAAGGAGGCCGCACGCCTCGGCATCCCGGTGATCGCCATCGCCGACACCAACGCCGACCCCGATCTCATCGACTACCCGATCCCGGGCAACGACGATGCGATCCGCTCGGTGAGCCTCATCACCCGGGCCGTGGCCGACGCCATCGAAACGGCTCGGCGCGAGGTGCCCGAAGAGGAGCGGCCGGTTCCCGAGGCCGAGGCCACCACCTACTCCACCGAGACCGGCGAGAAGGCAGCGGAGGCCGATTCGGAGCGCCCCCAGCGGCGGCGCCCGCGGCGGAAGCGGCGGCCCCGCCCCGAGGTCATCGCCCAGCATCTGAAGAGCGGCGACGACGACGAAGGAGAGTCGGGAGACGACGGCGAGGACTGACGCCGAGCATCCCCACTTTCCGGATTGAAGGGAGGCGGCAGCCGGTCGAGGGAACGCCCTGGGGCGTCCCCTCCCGCTTCCGCCTCTTTTCACGACGTGGACCGGGCGCCGAGCCCGGACGGAATCCAAACGAACGCAACGCACGCGAGCGAGATCGAGATGGCCATCAGCGCGAAGCAGGTGAAGGAGCTCCGGGACCTCACGGGGGCCGGCATGATGGACTGCAAGAAGGCCCTCCAGGAGACCGACGGCGATCTGGACAAGGCCGTGGACCTTCTCCGGAGCAAGGGGGCGGCCAAGGCCGCCAAGCGGGAGGGCAAGAGCGCTTCCGAGGGCACCATCGGCACCTACGTCCACCACTCGGGCAAGGTGGGGGTCATGGTCGAGCTCAACTGTGAGACCGACTTCGTGGCCAACACCGAGGACTTCCAGCAGCTCGCCCGGGACGTGGCCATGCACATCGCCGCCAGCGGTCCCATCGCCGTGAGCTCCGACGAGATCCCCGCCGACGAGGTGGAGCGGGAGCGGGCCGTGTACATGGCCCAGGTCGTCGAAGAGGGAAAGCCCGAGAACATCCGGGAGAAGATCGTCGAGGGGAAGCTCAAGAAGTGGTTCAAGGACGTGGCCCTTCTGGAGCAGCCGTTCGTGAAGGAGCCGGACGTCACGGTGGCCGAGCTGGTGACCCGGGTGTCGGCCAAGACCGGCGAGAAGATCGAAGTCTCCCGGTTCGCCCGCTTCACCATCGGCGGATGATCCAGGGGTCCGGCCCGGCCGCTCGCGGTCAGGCCGGACCCGCTCCCGCAGCCCACGTGCCCCGAGGCGCCGCCTCGCCAACTCCACGGAGCTCCCAGCATGTCCGAACAGGGTGAGTCCGCCTACCGCCGAGTCCTGGTGAAGCTGTCGGGTGAGGCCCTGGCGGGAGACCGGGGATTCGGGATCGAGCCCGAGGTGGTGGACCGCATCACCGACGAGATCCGCGCCATCCACCATATGGGCGTGGCCCTGGGGGTGGTCATCGGCGGCGGGAACATCGTCCGTGGAGCCCTGGCGTCCCAGAAGGGCATGGACCGGGTCCAGGCCGACTACATGGGGATGCTGGCCACCATCATCAACGCCCTGGCGGTCCAGGATCTCCTGGAGCGGAAGGGCGTGGAGGTGCGGGTCATGACGGCGATCCGCATGGAGGAGATCGCCGAGCCCTACATCCGGCGCCGGGCCATGCGCCACATGGAGAAGGGGCGGGTGGTGCTCTTCGCCGGGGGCACGGGCAACCCGTACTTCTCCACCGACACCGCGGCGGTTCTCCGGGCCATCGAGATGGAGGCCGACGTGGTGATCAAGGCCACCAAGGTCCGGGGGGTCTTCACGTCCGACCCCACCAAGGACCCCGACGCCGAGTTCCTTCCCACGGTGTCGTTCCAGGAGGTCATGACTCGGGAATTGGCCGTCATGGACGCCGCCGCCGTGTCGCTCTGCAAGGAGAACGGCTTGCCCATCATCGTTCTCAATCTGGAGAATCGGGGCGCCGTGGCCGCCGCCATTCGCGGCGACCGGGTCGGCACCCTGGTCTCGTAGTCCCCGGGGCCCCGCCCTGTTACCTTCCACCCTCTGTCGCTCCGATCTCGCCCGAGCTCGAACAGGACCCGGAGGTCGCCCATGCCGTCGTTGAAGGAAGCCCGGTCCCGCATGTCGGACGCCATCGAAGCCCTCCGGCGTGAATTCGCCACCGTCCGGACCGGGAAGGCGTCCCCCGCATTGCTGGACACCGTCAAGGTGGAAGCATACGGCGGCAAGATGCCGCTGAACCAGGTGGCCTCGGTGCACACGCCCGACGCCACCCTCCTGGTGGTCCAGCCCTTCGACAAGTCGCTGCTGGGCGAGATCGAGAAGGGGATCCAGATGGCCGATCTCGGCCTGAATCCGGGCAACGACGGAAACGTGGTGCGGGTGCCCATTCCGCCCCTGACCGAGGAGCGGCGGAAGGAGTTCGCCAAGCTGCTCCACAAAATGGCCGAGGAGGCCAAGGTGTCGATTCGCCACGCTCGGAAGGTGGCCCGGGACGAGATCCAGAAGCGCATCAAGGATCACGAGGTCGGCGAGGACGACGGGCACCGCCAACTCGACGAGGTGGAGAAGGTCACCCACGAATTCACCGACCAGATCGACGAGCTCCTGAAGCGAAAGGAGCACGAGGTCATGGAAATCTGAGGCGTACGCCTTCCCCGCCGATGTCGTCGGACACCCTCGAGCGCATCCGCCTCTGCGGCGCCGTGCCGCAGCACGTGGCCGTCATCATGGACGGCAACGGTCGTTGGGCCGTGCAGAGGGGACTTCCGCGTCACGCCGGTCACCGCCAGGGCATGAACGCGGTGCGGGAGGCCGTGGAGGGCGCCCGACAGGCCGGCGTGGAGGTGCTGACGCTCTTCGCGTTCTCCACCGAAAACTGGCAGCGGCCGTCGTCGGAGATCGGGGCCCTCATGGGGCTCCTCCGGCTGTATGCCGAGAAGGAGAAGCGGGAGCTCAAGCGGCAGGGCGTGGAGGTGCACGTCCTGGGGGAGCTCCACCGCCTCGACGAGGGCACCCGCAAGTCGGTGGACGCCATCGTGGAGGGCACCCGGGGAGGCGAGGCCATGCGGCTCAACCTCATGATCTCGTACAGCGGTCGGGAGGAGCTGCTCCGGGCGGTGCGGGCCCTGGCCCGGGACGCCGCCGCCGGGCGTCTCGACCCCGAGTCCATCGACGACGAGGTGCTGGAGGGTCGACTCTTCACCGCCGGGCTGCCCGATCCCGACCTCCTGATCCGGACGTCGGGGGAATTGCGCATCTCGAACTTCCTGCTCTGGCAGCTCGCCTACACCGAGATCCACGTGACCCCCGTGCTCTGGCCCGAGTTCACCCGGGAGCACCTCTTCGACGCGGTTCTCGACTACCAGGGCCGGGAGCGGCGGTTCGGGCGGGTCACGGCGGGCGAGGGATGAAGCCCGGAGAACTGCCGCGACGGGTCGCCGTCGCGGTGGTGGGCATTCCCCTGGTGTTGGGGGCCCTCCATCTCGGGGGGTGGGCCCTGGGCGGGCTCATCGCCCTGGCCGCCGCCCTGGGCGCCCGGGAGTTCTACGCCCTGGTCCGGGCCCGGGGGGGACGTCCCTTCGGGGCCGTGGGCATGCTGGGGGCCGCCGGCCTGGTTCTGGCGGCCACGGCGGTGCCCCGCCTCGACGAGGCGGCCGCCCCCATGATGGCGGGGTTGGTGGCCCTCACCCTCCTGCTCCTGGGCGTGTCCGTGTGGCGCCGTTGGCCCGACGGGCACCCTCTGGCCGACACCGCCTCCACCGTGGCGGGCGTGGTCTACACCGGCGGCGCCCTGGCCTTCGTGCCCCTCCTGCGGGCGCTGCCGGAGGCGCTGGGGGTGGAGACCGATCCGCTGCGGGCCTCGGCCTTCGTGCTCCTGCCCCTCCTCACCACCTGGGCCGGCGACTCGGCGGCCTTTTTCGTGGGCCATGCGGTGGGCCGGACGAAGCTGGCCCCTCACGCCAGCCCCGGGAAGACCGTGGAGGGCGGGCTGGCGGGTCTGGCCGGTGCCGTGGCCGCCGGGGGGCTGGTGGCCTGGTGGGGGCCGGCGAACTTCGGCGCGGCCGCTCTGGACGTGCCCGTGGCCATGGCCCTGGGGGCGGTGCTGGGCGCCGGCGCCCAGGTGGGCGACCTGGCCGAGTCGGTGCTCAAACGGGAGGCGGGGGTCAAGGACTCGGGCACCCTTCTGCCGGGACACGGCGGGGTGCTGGACCGGCTCGACGCCCTCCTCTTCGCCATTCCCCTGGCGTGGCTGCTGTTGTCCGTGCCGGGAGTCCTGGGGTGATTCGCATCGCCCTCCTGGGGGCCACCGGGTCCATCGGCCGCTCCACCCTGGAGGTGGTCCGCCGCCACGGCGACCGGTTCCGCATCGTGGGCGTGTCGGCCCATCGCTCGGTGGACGCCCTGGCGGGCATCGTGGACGAGATGGAGCCCGAGGTGGCGGTGGTGGCCGATCCCTCGGCGCTGAACGGTGCCGCGGCCACGGGGCGGGCCGGAGCCACCGAATGGCGGAGCGGGCCCGAGGCCGTGGCGGAACTGGCTCGCCGCGGTGACGTGGATGTGGTGGTGAACGCCCTGGTGGGGGCGGCGGGCCTCGACGCCACCCTGGCGGCGCTGGAGGCGGGGCATCGCCTCGCCCTGGCCAACAAGGAGTCGCTGGTGGCGGGGGGACCCCTGGTGCGCCGGGTGTTGGCCCGGGGCTCAGGTACCCTGGTGCCCGTGGACTCGGAGCATTCGGCGATTCTCCAGTGCATGGAGGGGGCGCCCCGGGATTCGGTGGCCCGGGTGGTCCTCACGGCCTCGGGGGGCCCGTTCCGAGGCTGGACTTCGGACCGACTGGCCCATGTGGGCCCCGACGCCGCCCTCAAGCATCCCACCTGGGACATGGGCGCCAAGATCTCCATCGATTCGGCCACCCTGGCCAACAAGTCGCTGGAGGTCATCGAGGCCCACGTGTTGTACGGCCTGGACTACGACCGCATCGGCGCCGTGGTCCACCCCCAGTCCATCGTCCACTCCTTCGTGGAGTTCGTCGACGGGTCGGTCCTGGCTCAGGTGGGCGATCCCACCATGGAGTTGCCGATCCTCTATGCCCTCACGTACCCGGAGCGGCGTCCCGATCCGGTGCTCCGGGGGTTCGATCCCGTGGCGGCCTCTCCCCTCACCTTCGAGGAGATCGACCACGACGCCTTTCCCCTCTTCGGGCTGGGCGTGGACGCGGGACGTCGGGGGGGCGTGGCGCCCGCGGCCTTCAACGCGGGGAACGAAATCGCCGTGGCGGCGTTTCTTGAGAGGCGGGTCTCCTTCCCGGGCATGGCCCGGGTGGTGGACGCCGCGCTCGAGGCCGTGGGCGCAGCGGAGCCCGCCTCGGTGGACGAGGTACGGGAGGCGGATCGGGAGGCCCGGCGGGCGGCCCGGGCCGAGGTGGAACGACTCAAGGAACGCACTGCATGACCATCATCGCCACCATCGTCGTACTCGGCGTACTCATCTTCGTGCACGAACTGGGGCACTTCGCCGCCGCCAAGTCGGTGGGCATCGAGGTGCAGCGTTTCTCCATCGGCCTGGGCCCCAAGATCTGGGGATTCCAGCGAGGGGAAACCGAGTACGTGTTGTCGGTGATCCCCCTGGGCGGCTACGTGAAGATGGGGGGGATGGACGACGAGGTCATGGACCGCATCGAGGGCGGGGCGGTCTCCAACGAGCCGCGCAAACCCGGCCCCCGGGACTTCGACGGCAAGCCCTTGTGGGCCCGGGCGTGGGTGATCTCGGCCGGCGTCATCATGAACATGCTGTTCGCCCTCGTCACCTACGCCTTCGTGGCCGGGTTCTGGGGCGCGTCGTACGCCGAAACGACCCAGTTGGGTACGGTCCGGGCCGGGCTCCTGCCCGCCGGGACCGAGGCCCTCCAGGACCTGCCCCTGGGGTCGTCCATCGAACGGATCGGCGACACCGAGGTGGAGCACTGGGGCGAGGTGCGCCGGAGCCTCTACGAGGCGGTGCCCGGCCCCCTGACCATCGAGACCCGGGATCCCGCGGCCTCGGTGACCATCCGCGTCCCCGCCGACGAGGAACAGCGCGCGCTCCTGTCGGCCGCCCTGGACTACTGGTCCGACCCGGTGATCGCCCAGGTCGCGCCCGGGTCGCCTGCCGAGCGGGGAGGGATCGAGGCCGGCGACCGTGTCCTCGCCGTGGACGGGGTCCCGGTGCGATCCTGGTGGGATCTCCAGTCCATGATCCACGAGCGCCTGGACGTGGAGACCACCCTCACGCTCCAGCGGGACGGCGCGGAGCTGGTCCGGATGGTGACTCCGGAGCGCTCCACGGCCACGGACCCGGACACGGGAGAGGAGCGGGTGGTGGGGGCCATGGGCATCGTCCCCTCCACGGCCCGGGTCACCGAACGCATCACCGTGGGCCAGGCCGTGGTGGCCGGATGGAATCAGACCGTGGCCGTGACGGGCATGATCCTGGGCTTCCTCCGGGACCTGGTCACGGGGGGCGTGTCGCCCCGCTCCATGGGGAGCATCGTCACCATCGGCGAGGCGTCGGGGCAGGCCGCCGCCATGGGCATGGACATGTTCCTGAGCTTCATGGCCCTGTTCAGCGTGAACCTCGCCGTGCTCAATCTCCTGCCCATTCCCGTCCTGGACGGAGGCCACCTCCTCTTCCTGGCCATCGAGGCGGTGCGGGGAAGAGCCCTCTCGGTGGAGCAGCGCCTCCGATGGTCCAACGTGGGATTCCTCATCGTCATGGGAATCATGATCTGGGCCCTGGGCAACGACATGCTCCGCCTCTTCGGGCTGTAGGCGCCGGCCGCTCAGAAGAGGGCGAGCTGCCCCGACCCGGGGCGCCGTCGCAGTCGGGCCACGTCCACGAAGTCGGTGGGCTCGTCCTGGCGGGCCACCTCCAGGGATCCCCCGTACCCGGCCTTCCGGAGGCTGCGCCCCACCACGTCGGCCGCCAGTCGGGGGTCGTTGGACTCCTTCGAGAGGTGGGCCAGCACCACGGCCACGAGGTCGTCGTGGAGCAACTCCAGGGCGAAGCGGGCCGCGGCCTCGTTGCTCAGGTGCCCGTGGCTCGACGCGATCCGGGCCTTCACCGACCAGGGATAGGGCGCCTGGTGGAGCAGCGCCTCGTCGTGGTTGGCCTCCAGCACCAGGTAGTGGCAGCCCGAGAGGGCGTGGCGGATCCCCGCCGTGGGCCGACCGAGGTCGGTGGCCACCCCCAGGCGGCACCCCGTGTCCCGATCCACCACCGCCACGCCCACGGGGTCGGCGGCGTCGTGGACCGTGAGGAACGGTTCGATGCGGAGGGCGCCGATCTCGAAGGGGTGTCCGGCCCGGTACGGTTCGATCCGCTCCTGGCCTCGGAGGAGCCGGGCGCAGGCCCGGCGGGTCGGCTCGGTGAGGTAGAGGGGGGTGCCGTGACGGCGGGCGTAGACCCCCATGCCCCGGGTGTGGTCGCCGTGATCGTGGGTGATGACGATGGCGTCCAGGGCGTCGGGGTCCAGCCCCACCACCTCCAGCCGTCGGGCCAGGTCCCGGGCCGAGAAGCCCGCGTCCACCAGGATGTGGGTGGCCCCCGCCGCCACCAGGATGGCGTTGCCGCCGCTCCCCGACCCCAACACCGAGACCTTCACGGGGGGGACGGTCGTCAGACGACGCCGTGCACGTCGTCTCGCAGCCGCCGCAGGACCCCTTCCACACCCGGGGTGAGGGACTGACCTCTCCGGGCCATGGCGGCCTGGGCCACCTCCACGAACTTGTCGAACCGGAAGGGCTCCACTCCGCCGGCGTTGGCCCACGAGAAGGCCGGGAGGTGTCGCGGCGCCGCCGGGCCCCCGCCGAAGACGTTGGATCCGGCCCCCACCACGCCGCCCGTGGTGAGCAGGGTGCCGATGCCCGTCTTCACGTGGTCCCCGAGAAACACCCCCACCTTCATGAGGTTGGTGTCGTAGCGGCCGTGGGGCAGTTGCACCCGCACGTTGCCGTAGTTGTTCTTGAGGTCGGAGTTGGTGGTGCCCGCGCCCAGGTTGACCCACCGGCCCACCAGGGCGTGCCCCAGGTAGCCGTCGTGGGCCTTGTTGGCGTAGCCCAGGAAGACGGTGTCGGCGATCTCGCCCCGGAGTTTGCACACCGGCCCGCAGGCGACCCGGCTGAGGGAGCCGCCGAACACCACCGATCCGGGCCCCAGGTGGAGGGGACCCGTGAGGCGGGCCGGGCCCGCCACCGTCACTCCGGCTTCCAGGCGAATGGGGCCGGCCCGCAGGTCCAGGATCACGCCGGGCTCCACCACGGCGTCGCCCACGACGGCCAGGCCGTGATCTCCCAGGCGCACCACCCCGGGGAGGTCACCGGGGTCGTCGTCGGGTCGGCGGAGGGCGTCCAGGTCCTGGGCGAGGCGGTCGTCGGCGCCGGTGACCAGCGACCACGGCCACGCCAGGAGTTCGGCCTCCACCCCCACCTCCGTTCCGGGCCGGTGTCCGTCCGGGTCGGCCAGGGCGGCGTCGTCGGGGCCCGGATGGCCCGAGGGCACGCTCCATCCCACCACGGCGTCGCCCACCACCAGGGTCACGACCTCGTCGGCGGGGAGGAGCGGAATGCCCAGGGCCACGGCCCGGGACGACCAGTACAGCCGCGACCTGCCGGCGGCCACCTCGTCGGAGAGCGTGCAGGGGGGGGCGCCCGGTTCGTCCCAGCCCAGGAGCGCGGGACCGGCGAGATGGGCCGCGCAGGACCGACCCGACACCGCCTCCACTCGCTCCCGGAGCAGGTGGGCGCCGTAGCGCAGTTCGCCCACGGGCCGGGTTTCGGCGAAAGGGGACCAGCGACGCGCCCGGGCGTCGTCGAAGAGAAGGAGCACGTCGTCACTCGGATTCATCGAGGATCTCCACGATGCGGGCCAGCAGCTTGCGGGGGCTGAACGGCTTCGTGAGGAAGTCGGCGGCTCCCAGGGCCACGGCTCGCTTGCGGTCGGCGTCCTGGCCCTTGGCGGTGAGGACCACCACCGGGAGTCCCCGGCGATGGGTCATCTCCCGGAGTCCGGCCAGGACGTCGAGTCCCGATCGCTCCGGCATCATGAGGTCGGTGAGGACCAGGGCGTAGTCCCGAGTCGGATCCCCCAGGAGATCGAGGGCCTCGGCGCCGTCCCCCACACTCTCCACGTCGAAGCCCGAGCTCTCCAACAGCGTCTCCAGGACGCGGCGGATGTGGGGTTCGTCGTCGGCCACGAGAACGCGTCGCGGGGACGAATCGTCACCCGGGGATTGGACCATCCGATTCGCCTCCGGTTGACCTCGGATCCAACGGCGGCGGAACCTACCCCGTGGGGGGTGTAATGTCAAGGAATGATGCGGCATATCGGGGTTGACACCGGAGCCGCGCCACGCCTACCCTTTCAGGTCGCCCGAGACGGGCGCATCCGGCCCTTCGCAGCGCGAGAATCCACCGTCCATGACCACGCTCTCCTCGCCCCGTTCCCGGCTCGTTCGGGCCGCCCTCGCCGCCGGCGCGGTCCTGGTGGCCGCCACCCTGGGCGCCTGCGACGACGATCCCTTCGGGCTGAACGACTGGACGGAGGCCCCCGACACGGTCTTCCTCTATTCGCTGGCCCGTCCGGAGCTGAATCTCCCCTCGGCGTTCAACCTCAACACCCGGCAGCGTATCCGGGTCGAGGCCGCGGGCTCCACCGGATCGTGGGACTTCCTGGTGAACACCGACGGCGGCGGCATGGTCCTGGTGACCCCCACCGCCGTGGGGCTCGACACCCGGGCGGCCATCGCCCCCATGGACGGCGAGACGTTCGAGAGCGTCCGGACGGCCCCCGCCGACACCGCGGCCTACATCCGGGCCGAACCGGTGCCCGTGGAAGTCGGGAATCTCTACGTCGTGCGCACCAACCTGCAGCGGGGATCGTTCGGCCAGTCGTGCATCTACTACGGCAAGCTGGAGCCCCTGGAGATCGACCTCGTCCAGGGCATCTTCCGGTTCCGGTTCGACTCCAACCCCATCTGCAACAGCCGGTCCCTGGTTCCCCCGGAGAATTGAGGCATGCTCGACATCCGTCGGATCCGGGAGGACCGGGACGCCGTGGTGGCGGCGCTGGGGCGCCGGGGCGAGGGGTTCGGCCCCCTGGTGGACCGGGTCCTGGAGCTGGACGCCCGACGCCGGGAGGCCCTCACCGAGGTGAACGACCTGAAGGCCCGTCGCAACGCCGTGAGCAAGGAAGTCGGGCTCTTGAAGCGCAACGGCGAGGACGCCGACGAACTCATCGCCGAAATGCGCACGGTGGGGGAACGCATCGCCCACCTGGACGGTGAGGCCGGGGTGGCCGAGGGCGCGTTGCAGGAGCTCCTCCTGGAGATCCCCAACACTCCGGCGGACGAGGTCCCGGCGGGGGGGGAGGAGTGCAACGTGGTGCTCCACGAACGGGGAGAGGTGCCCACCTTCGACTTCACCCCCTTGCCCCACTGGGAGCTGGGAGAGTCGCTGGGGATTCTCGATCTCCCGGGGGGCGCCCGGGTGACCGGATCGGGCTTTCCGGTGCTCCGGGGAATGGGGGCCCGGCTGCAGCGGGGACTCATCTCGTTCTTCCTGGACCGCCACGTGGACGAGTACGGCCACACCGAGGTCCGGGTGCCCTACATGGTGAACCGCGACGCCATGACGGGCACGGGGCAGTTGCCGAAGTTCGCCGAGGATTCGTACCAGGTGGAGCGGGACGACCTCTGGCTGATTCCCACCGCCGAGGTGCCCGTCACCAACCTCCATGCCGGCGCCCTCCTGGACGGCGACCGGTTGCCCGTGCTCCTCACGGCGTACTCGCCCTGCTTCCGCCGGGAGGCGGGAGCCGCCGGCAAGGACACCCGGGGGCTGCTGCGGGTGCACCAGTTCGACAAGGTGGAGCTGGTGCGCTACGAGCGGCCCGAAGACAGCCGGGCGGCGCTGGAGGCCCTCACCGCCCAGGCCGAGGGGCTGCTCGACGATCTGGGACTCCGTTGGCGGCGGGTCCTCCTGGCCGCCGGAGACCTGGGCTTCTCGGCGGCCCTGACGTTCGACCTCGAGGTGTGGGCGCCGGGCGTGGACGCCTGGCTGGAGGTGTCGAGCTGTTCGGTGTTCACCGACTACCAGGCCCGACGCGCCGACATCCGGTTCCGACCGGCCCACGGTGAGAAGCCCGAGTTCGTCCACACCCTCAACGGATCCGCCCTGGCGCTGCCCCGCATCGTGGCGGCCCTCCTGGAGACGCACCAGCAGGCCGACGGGTCGGTGCGACTGCCCGAGGTCCTCCACCCGTACGTCGGCGCGGAGCGGATTCCGGTCCCCACGTGAAGCGCGAGCGCTGGCCGCTGCTGCTGGCCACGCTCTTCCTGATCCTCCTGGGGTGGTACCTCATCTACACCCGGAGCATCGGCGCGGCACTGGAGGAAAACGCCGAGACCCTCACCGAGATCTTCGCCGAGGTTCAGCGGGCGGTGGCCGATCCCGACCTCTCCCGCACCGACGAGGCGCTGGGCCGGCTCCAGGACCTGGTCCTGTCCACCGACATCCCCATCGTCCTCACCACCAGCCGGGACAGCGTCACCGCGGTGGAGAACCTCCCCTTCGAGGTGGACATCGAGACCCTGGAGGGGCAGGGCCGGGTGCGGGAGTACGTCCGCACCCTCGACCTGCGCAATCCGCCCATCGGCGACCCGGACAACCTCCAGATCCACTTCGGGGATCCCCCCATCGTGCGGCGTCTGGGGTGGATCTCGTCCCTTCAGGCGGGGGGGCTCCTACTCACGGTCCTGGTGGGTCTCGCCGTGATCCGGGCGCAGCGCCGGGCGGACAACGAGCGGGCGTGGACCGCCATGGCCCGGGAGCTGGCCCACCAGCTCGGCACCCCCATCTCGTCGCTCCAGGGGTGGCTCGAGGTGCTGCGGCTGAGCCCCGACGAGCGGCCCGGGGACCTGGGGGAGAACGAGGTGGCCGACGCCATCCGGGAGGACCTGGTCCGCCTGGAACGCATCAGTCACCGCTTCGAACTCATCGGCCGGGAGCCCGACCTGGCGCCCCTCTCCCTCCACGAGGTGGTGGGCGAGCTGGAGCGCTATCTCCAGGCGCGCCTGCCCCGGTTCGGCCGGGGGGTGGAGCTCCACGTGGACGTGCCCCGGGACATTGCGCCGGTGAAGGGCAACGCGGTGCTCCTGGCGTGGGCCCTGGAGAACGTGGTGAAGAACGCCCTGGACGCCCTGGCGGGCCGGGACGGCGAGATCGACATCCGGGCGTTCGAGGGCGAGCGGGACTGGATCCACCTCCAGATCCGGGACACGGGTCCAGGGGTCGATCCCGAGGTGCGGGACAAACTCTTCGAGCCCGGCGTCACCACGAAGTCCGGCGGGTGGGGCGTGGGGCTGGCCCTGTCGCGGCGCATCGTGGAAGGGGTCCATCGGGGGCGCATCGAGCTCTTGGACGAGCGCCCCTGGGGGGCGACCTTTGAGATTCGTCTGCCCCGGGTCCCCGCCTGACCCCGGCGCGGGCCTTCGATCGCCCCGATCCCGCAGCTCGCCTCTCCGTCGTGCCCCAGCCTCCCGTCTCCGACGCCCTCGACAGCCTCAATCCCGAACAGCGACTCGCCGTCGAGCACTTCGAGGGCCCGGCCCTCGTCCTGGCCGGCGCCGGGTCGGGGAAGACCCGGGTCCTGACCACCCGGGTGGCCCACCTGGTCCACCACCACGGGGTGCCGCCGGATCGGATCCTGGCCGTGACCTTCACCAACAAGGCCGCCGGCGAGATGCGGGAACGCATCGGGCGGCTCCTGGGCGGCGAACCCCGGGGCATGTGGGTGGGGACGTTCCACGCCCTGGGCGCCCGCATGCTCCGGCGCCACGCGCCCCTCCTGGGGTGGGACCGGGCCTTCACCATCTTTGACGCCGAGCAGTCGCTGCGGCAGGTGAAGCGCACCCTGGAGTCGTTGGACGTCGATCCCAAGCGCTACAACCCCAAGGCGGTCCGGGCCATGATGTCCGGCGCCAAGAACCAGCTCGTCTCGCCGGCCCGCTTCCGGGAGGATCACGAGGAGGGCTTCGACCTCTTTGCCCGGACCGTGGCCCGGGTCTACCCGGCCTACCAGGCGGCGCTGAAGGAACAGAACGCCTTCGATTTCGACGACCTCCTGGTGAAGCCCGTGGAATTGCTCCAGAACCACACCGAGGTGGGGGACCAGTACCGCAACCGCTTCGCCTTCGTCCTGGTGGACGAGTACCAGGACACCAACCACGCCCAGTTCCGGTTCCTCCAGCTCGTGGCCGAGGGGCACGGCAACCTCATGGTGGTGGGGGACGACGACCAGTCCATCTACGGATGGCGGGGGGCGGACCTCCGCAACATCCTGGACTTCGAGTCGACCTGGCCGGGAGCCACCGTGGTGCGCCTCGAGCAGAACTACCGCTCCACGGCGGTGATCCTCGAGGCCGCCAACGAGGTCATCGCCCAGAACGTGCAGCGGAAGGGCAAGACGCTGCGGACCGACCGGGTAGGGGGCGAGAGGATCACCCGGGTGGAGTGCTTCGACGAAAACGACGAAGCCGCCGTGGTGGTGGACGAGATCGCCAAGCGGTACGAGGAGGGTCCGGCCCTCCACAACTACCGGGACTTCGCCATTCTCTACCGTACCAACGCCCAGTCCCGGGCCCTGGAAGACGCCTTTCGCCGCAAGGGGGTGCCCTATCAGATCGTGGGGGGGGTGCGCTTCTACGAGCGGCGGGAGATCCAGGACGTCATGGGGTACCTGCGCCTCCTCTCCAACCCCCTGGACGAGGACGCCTTCCACCGGGTGGTGAACTACCCCCGGCGGGGCATCGGGGGCACCTCGGTGAAGCGACTGCAGGAAGCGGCCTCCGCCGAGGGTCTGGGACTCCTGGAAGCCGCCGCCCGGGCCACGTCCCTCGACGGCGTGCCCACGGGAGGGGCCCGGGCGCTGGAGGCCTTCGCCCGCCTCGTGTCCACCTGGTCGGCCCGGGCGGCCACCGTCCGCGTGGGGCCGCTCCTGGAGGAGCTGGTGGAGGAACTGGATCTCTACCGGCACCTGGAGGACGAAGGGCCCGAAGGAGAGGATCGTATCGACAACGTACGGGAGCTCATCGCCGGGGCCCTGGACTTCGATGCCGAACTCCTGGACGAGCTCGATCCCGACGAGATCGACGCCTTCAGCGAACTCGACCTCTTCCTGCAACGGGTGGCCCTGGTGGCCGACGTGGACCGCCTGGACGCCGACGCCGACACCGTCACCCTCATGACCCTCCACAACGCCAAGGGGCTCGAGTTTCCCATGGTGTTCATCACGGGACTCGAGGACGGGCTCTTCCCCCTCTCCCGGGCCTACGACGAACCGGCGGAGATGGAAGAGGAGCGACGGCTCTTCTACGTGGGGATCACCCGGGCCCGGGACGTCCTCCAGCTCTGCCACGCCCGGCAACGGCGCCGGGCCGGCGAGTTCATGTACGGGCGGCTGTCGCCCTTCGTGGAGGCCGTGCCCGAGGACCTCCTCCTCTCCCGTCTCTCCCGGCGCCTGGACTCGTCGGGCCACCGCTCGAGCACGCCGCACCGCCGCCGGCGACCCCGTTTCGACGCCGACGACGGCGGCGGGTACGTCTCCGACGACACCTTCGACACCTCGTCGTACAACCAGGACTCGCCCCGGTACGTGAAGGGAGAGCGGGTGCTCCACGACACCTTCGGCTCGGGCACCGTCAAGGAGGTCACGGGCTTCGGCAAGGACACCAAGGTGACGGTGGACTTCGACGACGTGGGGCGGAAGCGCCTGCTGGTCCGCTACGCCAACCTGGAGAAGGACTGGACTCTCTGAGACGGGGCGTCAGGGGGCGACGGAACCGGAACCGTCGTCGGGGTCGGGCGGCGCCAGGGAATCCCCGGGGAGGGGCGGGGCGTCGATGCGGGGCCACCAGCGGAGTTCGGCGTCGGGCAGGGGGAAGAAGTCGTCGGCCACGTCCTCCAGGATCGTGACGTCGGCCGCTCCCCCCCGGGCCATGGCCCGGCGACGCACCTTCTTGGCGAGCCTCAGGTTGAGGTCGCCCACCGGATCGAGGCGGGCCGGTTCGGACCGGTGCCGGTGCACCAGGTAGTCCACGATGGCGTCGAAGGCCAGGGCCCGGTACCGGTCCACCAGGGGATTGGGAATGTCGTAGCGGGACTTTCTCAGGATCTGGTCGAAGACCTGGCGCCAGCGTTCGTCGCCCTGGAGCCGGATCATGCCCTGGAAGATCCGGCGGTTGGTGCGGAAGCTGAAGATCGTGGCCGACAGCACCTTGTCGAAGAGGGCGTCGGCCGCATCGTGGTCGTGGTCTTCCACCAGGCGCCGGGCTCGGCCCAGCCAGTCCTCGCCCATGTGCATGTCCATGCGGTGCTCCCAGTACGTGTGTCCCACCGACGCCGTGGTGGCCGTCAGGAGGAGCTGCCGGGGCACGTAGAGGTTGTGGGCCACGGTGTCGGCGGCGAGGTGGGCCAGATAGCCGTAGCCCACGGCCTGGAGCGACTCGTCGTCGGCGGCGTCCAGGATCTCCTCGCCCACGTGCCAGTTGTGGCAGTGACGGCCCTCGGGCACGTACTTCTTGGCGAAGGAGATGTCGGCGGCCACCGAGCCGTAGAGGAACGGCACGGGATGCCGTTCCAATACGGCCCGCACCGCCGGCGGAAGGAGGTGGAGGGCGCCCAGGACCAGTTCCCCAAGGGCCACGTGGGTGCCCGGGCCCCAGGCGGCCAGGGGTTCGGGGATCAGGAGCCAGATCCCCACGACCACCAGCACCGGGATCATCCGGTGATCACGCCTCGTCGTCCGGGGGCGAAGCGGTGGGGGCGGGGGAGCGGGAGCGGCCGGGGGCCACCAGGGTCCGGGCTCCCTCCCGGACCCCCCGGGCCGTGGACGCGGTGTCGATGAAGACGTCCTCGGCTTCGCCCTGGACGACCTGCATGAGGGCGTTGAATTCCTCGATGCGGGTCTCCATGTGGTCCGACGCCTGCTTCAGTCGATCCGACAGGGCGCGGATGGACCGGTGCAGTCCTTCCACGTCGGTGCGGAGGGTGGCCGAGATGAACTCCACGTTGGCCGCCACCGACTTGCCGCGCTCCAGGAGCGGATCGGCCTTCCGGCTCGCTTCCCGCCCGATGCGGGTCACGGACCGGGAGGTGCGGAGCAGGAGGACGAGGGCCACGAGCGCCGTCACCACCACGGCGGCGGCCACGACGATGAGCGCCCAATCGGCCGCCACGGAAAGGGGGTCCCGGGGGGCGGCGATCCACACGGTGTCGGGGGCCTGGAGCAACATGATGGAAAGGTATCGAACCCCGGGGGACCCCGAAACGCCCCGTCCCGCCCCCGGGCTCACGGTTCGAGGGGGGCCTCGGGTGCCTCGGGGCCGTCGGGAGAGGCGTCGGCCTCGGCGGGGACGGGACTGGCCGGGGCATGCCTTCGAATGGCCTCGGCCTCGGCCTTGCGGTCGTCCCCCTGCTCCAGCGCCTTCTCCACGGCCCGGGTGATCTCACCGGCTCGGCGGAGCACCTGGTGGGTGAGCACGGGCCCCGTGAGTTCCGACAGCACCACGCCCACCACGATGACGGCGAAGAGGAGGTCCACCGCGGGGTGCCCGTAGACCTCGAGGCCGGCCCCGCCCAGGATCAGGATCAGGGAGAGGGCCATGGCCAGGGAGATCCCGCCCTGGGGCAGGAGGCCCAGGCCCAGGCGCCGGGGCGCCTGGAAGGGAAGGGGGACCCAGCGGACCAGCACGGCGTTGCCCACCACCTTCCCCAGGGCCCGGACCAGGAAGTACGCCACCCCCAGGGGGAGCACCCACCAGGTGGTGAAGCGCACCTGGGCCCCCGCCAGGATGAGGAGCACCACGTAGATGGGTTTCTCCCATTGCTGGAGGGCCTTGTAGATCCGCCCCCGGTCCCGGGAGAAGTTGGCCACCACGGCCCCCATGACCGTGGCCGCCACCAGCGGGGAGAGCTGGAGTTGGAGCGCGGCGCCCCCCACCAGGGCGGAGATCCCCAGGAGGTACAGCACCAGTTCCTCCCGCCCGGGCCGGAGGCGCATGAGCCAGAGGAAGAGGATCCCGCACACCACGCCCAGGGCCAGGTCGGCGGCGGACCAGAACGCCATGCCTCCCACTTCGAAGCCGGCCATGACCGGGGTGCGGTGGAGCCAGCCGTACGTGAACTGGAGGGCCAGGAGCCCCACCACGGCGTCCAGGGAGGCCACGAAGAAGAGGAACTGCCGCACCTGCCCCCGGACCAGGAAGTTGCTCGAGACCATGGCGATTCCCGCCGGGCTCGACACCGCCGCCGTGGCGGCGGCGGCCAGGAGGAGGGCCTGGAGTTCGACCCCCGACAGGCCCGCTCCCCGGGTGGCGGCCAGTCCCACGCCGAAGAAGACGGCGAAGGTCAGGACCGCCTGCCCCATGGCCACCAGATGGAAGCTCGGGGGGAACTGGCGCAGGGTCTCCCGGTCCAACTGGAGCCCGAAGAGGAGTCCCACCCACCCCAATCCGAGTCCCAGGAGCGGGTAGAGCTGGGTGAGGGCCTCGGCCGACAGGAACGCCAGCGCCCCGGGCCCCAGGAGCACGCCCAGGAACAGGAAATGGGTGCCCGTGCGGAAGAGCAGCCGAGGGCCCGCCGGCACCCGTTCGGTGGAGAACGAGAACCGGGCTCCCAGCAGGGCCAGGAGGATCAGGACGAGGGTTGCGACGAGGGGATCCACGGAGGCTGGAGGGAGGACGAGGGCGGCGGGTCAGGCCGGCCCGGCGTCCTCTCCGAGCTCGGGAGCCAGCCCCACGACCCGCCCCACGGGGAGGGAGAAGGCGATGCCCGTGGCCGGGGCGTCGAGATTGCCGCAGACGTCCTGGAGGAGGGCGAAGACCGGGTCGAGCTTGTCGTCCGACACCACCGAGAAGATGGTGCGGTTCTGGGGACGGGAGCCCGTGAGGAGCGTCTGGAGGCCCGCGAAGATGGGGATGTCGTGGGACAGCAGGCGGCCCATGCCCTCGGACGAGACGATGGTCGCCCCGGTGATGCCGAGTTCCAGGAATCCCGAGAGGATCTCGTCGATCTTCTCCGGGTCGTTGATGACCGCGATGAGCATCTGCATGGCGGCCCTCAGACGTGCTGCTCGTCGATGCGGCGGATCACCGCCACGGCGGTGTCGCCGTCGCCCGCCCCGGTGAGTTCGTCGACGAAGCCCGGGTGGCGCACGAGGCGACAGATGCGGGCCAGGAGCTTGATGTGTTCGCCCTCCCGTCCCGGAGGGGAGAGCAGGACGAAGAAGACCCGTACGGGGTCGGTGTCCTCGGGTCCGAACTGCACGGCGTCGGGGGCGAGGGCCACCATGAGCACCGGTCGCTCCAGCCCCTGGATGGTGGCGTGGGGCAGGGCCATGCCGTGGCCCATGGCCGTGGTGTGGGCCGCCTCCCGGGCGATGAGGGCCTCGGCCACACCGTCCCGGTCGGGCACCACACCGGCGGCCGAGAGATGGTCGGCGAGGCGGTCCACGACCCCCTGGAGGTCATGGGCCGCGAGGTCGGGAAGGACGAGGTCGGCCCGGAGGTACTCGTTGAGACGCATGGTGCTCGGAGAGGGGGCGAGGCCCCCGGGTCTACGGTGGCCGGGGAGGCCCGACCGGGGGGCGGTTTCCGGGAGGGAACGACCCGGCGCGCGTTGGATCGTAGGCGAGGCCGCGCGGGGGTGTCAAGCATGCCGAGGGAGGGCGGACCGGGCCCGGCACGAAGCGTGCATTCGGGTGGTGTCGGGTCGCCTTGCCCGCGCCCCGCACCCGGTCTACCGTCCAGGCGCGTTCCTCGAGACGCCTCCCCCTCCTCCCGTCGGTCCATCGCCATGTCCCGTTTCATCGTGGAGGGGGGACGCCCCCTCGCCGGACGGATCCGTCCCGCCGGCAACAAGAACGCGGCGCTCCCCTGCATCGCCGCCGCGGTCCTGGTGGACCGCCCCGTGACGCTGGACAACGTGCCCCGGATCCGGGACGTCCTGACGTTGCTCGAGATCGTGGAATCGCTGGGGGCCACCACGGCCTGGGACGGGCCCAACACCGTCACCATCGATGCGGGCGGGGTGGAGGTGGGGCGGGTGGATCGGGCCATGGCGGCCCGGATCCGGGCGTCGCTCCTCCTGGCCGGCCCCCTCCTGGCCCGGTTCGGCGACGTGCAGTTGCCGCCCCCGGGAGGCGACGTCATCGGGCGGCGCCGCATGGACACCCACTTCCTGGCGTTCGAGGCCCTGGGGGCCGAGGTGGAGCTGGGGCAGGACTTCCGCATCCACGTGGACGGTCGTCTCCGGGGGACCCCGGTGTTCCTGGACGAGCCATCGGTGACGGGGACGGAGAACGCCGTCATGGCGGCCGTCCTGGCACGGGGCACGACGGTGCTTCGAAACGCGGCGGCCGAGCCTCACGTGCAGGATCTGTGTCACCTGCTCGTGTCCATGGGCGCGCGCATCGACGGCATCGGAACCGGTCGTCTCACCATCGAAGGGGTGGACCGCCTCGAGGGCACCCGGTTCGCGGTGGGCTCGGACCACATCGAAACCGGGTCGTTCATCGGCCTCGCCGCCGTGACGGGCAGCGACCTGGTCATCGACGACGCCCCGGTGGAGCACCTCCACTCCACCCTCCTGGGGTTCCGTCGCCTCGGGGTCGAGTGTTCGGTGGAGGGGTCGGCGCTCCGGGTCCACGGGTCCGCCGTCCACGAGATCCGGCACGACGCCTTCGGGGCGGTCCCCAAGATCGACGACGGGCCCTGGCCCGCGTTCCCGGCCGACCTCACCTCCATCGCCCTGGTGACGGCGGTGAAGTGCAGCGGGACGATCCTCATCCACGAGAAGATGTTCGAGTCCCGCATGTTCTTCACCGACAAACTGGTGGGTATGGGAGCCCGCATCATTCTCTGCGATCCCCACCGGGCGGTGGTTGTGGGCCCCGCCGAACTTCGGGGCGGCACGGTGGAGAGTCCCGACATCCGGGCGGGCATGGCGCTCCTCATCGCCGCCCTGGGAGCCGAAGGCACCAGCGAGATCCACAACATCCGGCAGATCGAGCGGGGATACGAGCGCATCGACGAACGTCTCCGGGGCCTCGGGGCCCGGATCACCCGCACCGACGACTGAACGAGGGAAACCCGGCGCGGAGCGCGGGCGTAGGAGGCGGCATGGACGAGACGACGCAGTCCCCCGGGAACGGGGCGGGGAAGTCCGACGACGCGGGGCGAGGGCCTGCGGGCGGGGCCTTCCATCGGGGCATGGACGCCTTCACGGCTCTCCGGGACGCCTTCGGCGAAACGGTGAGCGAGGCTCGGGAGAAGGGCGACCTCACCACGGACCGGGCCCGGGAACTCCTGGTCCGGGCGGTGGGCCGCGCGCGGGACGTCACGGCCGACGCTCGGGACCGGTTCGACGGCCCCTCCCGGGCCGAGTTCGAGGCCCTGCAGCGGCGGCTGGAGGTGCTGGAGCGACACCTGGGCATCGCTCCGGACGAGGATCCGCCCGGCGACGCCGACGGCCCCGGGACGGGGTGACCCGCGCTTGAACCCCGACGGGGAAGCTTCTATACTCAGTCCTCGGATGCGCCGCCCTGGAGCGGCCCCTTCGAAGTGGGGGAGCGGTTCGCCCCCGCTTTTTTATTCGGTATGGTCGAGGGTTTTCGGTGAGGCGAAAGCCGCCCGAACGCCCGACCTGGAGACGAGTTATGGCGACCCCGGTGGCCGAGGTGACGGAGCAGTTGGACGACCGCGTCGCCGCCCTGGGGTTCGAACTCGTGGACCTGGAGTGGGCCGGCAGCACCCGCCGCCCCATCATCCGGATCCGGGTGGATCGCCGGGAAGGGGAAGGGGCCATCACGGTGGACGAATGCGCCGTGGTCAGCCGGGGCCTGGAGCCCTGGCTGGACGAGTTGGAGGCGCTGCCGGAGCGGTACGTGCTGGAAGTGTCGTCGCCCGGGGTCGAACGGCCCCTGGTGCGGGGGCGGGACTTCCGGCGGTTTGCGGGGCAGGAGGTGGCCGTCAAAGGCGACGGCCCGCTGTTGGAAGGACGGGCGCGCCGCCTCGAGGGGATTCTCCTCGGGCTGGCGGACGACGAGGCGGGCGAACGGATTCGCCTTCGTCTGCCCGATGGGGAGGAAGTCGAGATCCCCCGGGAGTCGGTGAAGGGGGCCCACCTGGTGTACAGGTGGTCCTGACGAGGGTCCTGGACGCGAGAGGAGCACATGGCGAACGCCGGACAGATCGTAGCGGCGCTGCGAGACATCGGATCGACGAAGGACCTGTCGCCGGACGAGGTCCACGACCTCCTCAAGGACGGGATCCTCGCCGGTCTCCAGCGCCTCCACGGCCCCAACGTCGAAGCTGAGATCGACATCGACGAGCATACCGGGGAGTTCGACATCGTGGTGCTGCGTCGGGTCGTGGAAGAGGTGGAGGACCCCTCGTCGGAAGTGTCCCTGGAGCGGGCCCGGTGGGACGATCCGGGCTTCGAGGTGGGCGACATCATGGAGATCCCGGTGGAGTTCGCCCAGTTCGGGCGGAACGCCGTGATGGCCATGAAGCAGCGCATCGTCCAGCGCGTGCGGGAAGGGGAGCGGCAGCGGATTCGCGACGAGTTCGTCGATCGCGTCGGGGAGCTGCTGTCGGGTGAGGTGCAGCAGACCGAGCGGGGCAAGATGGTGGTCATGCTCAACCTCGCCCGGGACGCCGACGCCATCATTCCGTGGAAGGAACAGAATCCCCGGGAGCGGTTCCGTCAGGGCGATCCCATCCGGGCGGTGCTGAAGAAGGTCGACGAGACCCCCAAGGGTCCCCGGCTGATCCTCTCCCGGGCCGATCCCCTCTTCGTGGCGGCCCTCTTCAAGCTCGAGGTCCCCGAGATCTACCAGGGCATCGTCGAGATCAAGCGCATCGCCCGGGAAGTGGGTGGGCGGACGAAGATCGCCGTGTCGAGCCGGGACGAGTCCATCGACCCCGTGGGGGCCTGCGTGGGCCTCAAGGGGTCCCGGGTCCAGGCCGTGGTGTCCGAACTCGGGGGCGAACGGATCGACATCGTGCCCTGGCACCCCGAAACCGAGGTCTTCGCCCGCCGGGCGCTGGCCCCGGCCCGGGTGTCCCGGGTGGTGTCCAACCCCGAGCGGCAGGTGATCACGGCCATCGTGGACGAGGATCAGCTCTCGCTGGCCATCGGCCGGAACGGGCAGAACGTACGATTGGCCTCCCAGCTCATCGGCTGGCAGATCGATCTCTACGGCTCCCGGGAATGGCTCGAGAAGGGGCCCGAGTTCTCCCTGTTCGGCGAGCGGGACGAGGATCAGTACGAGACGGCGGATTTCCCCCTCTCCGAGCTGGAGCTGGAGGAATCCACACTGGCGGCCCTGAATGCCGCTGGATACAATACCTTTCTCGACATCATCGACCTGGAACGTCAGGACTTCCTCCGCACGGAGGGACTCACCGAGGCCGACGCCGATCGGCTCCTCGGACTCATCGATCAGCTCACCGTCGTGGAAGGTGAGGCGGCGGTGACGGACGACGACGAGGACTCCGACGAAGAGGGCGTCGACGACGACGAGCGGGACGACGAAAGCGAAGACGAGGACTCCGGATCCGACGACGATCCGGGTGACGATGAGCCCGAGGAACCGGAGGACTGACGCCTTCCGGATCCTCGGGCTCGCCCGTCGGGCGGGTGCCGTGGTCCTGGGCGCCGAGGCGGCGCGGGAAGCCGTGCGTCGCGGAGATGCGGCGTTGGTGATCCTGGCGGCCGACGCCGCGCCGGGGCAGGTGGGCAAGATCGAACGACTGCTGTCCCACGGCTCGGTGCCGTGGCGACGGGCCGGGACTCGCGCCGAACTCGGCGCGGCCCTGGGAGCACCGCCGATGACGGCGGTGGGCGTGACCCGAACCGGGTTCGCCACCCGGCTCCTGGAGGAGCTGGATGCAGAAGCGGATCCCCGCGAGGGGGAGACGCGAGCACTGGAGGACGACCAGACGTATGCGGGTTGACGAACTAGCGAAGGACCTGAAGGTCGAGGCGGACACGCTTCTCCACCTCCTGCGGGAGATGGGGATCGACGCGGCGGATGGGGAGGCGACCCTTCCGGACGCCGCCGTGTCGCGCGTGCTCGCCCGGATCGAGCGTGAACGCCGTTCCGGGAAGGACGCCTCGGAGGCGCTACAAGCGGCCCTGGAGGAAGCATCCTCCGGGCCCCGTCGTCGCCGTCGCCGTCGTCGTTCCTCCGCCGCCCCCGAGCCCGACGAGGCGGAGGCGGACGACGAGGCCCACGAGGACGACGACGCCGGCGACGAGGAGCCGGTGGAGGTGTCGGCGGAGGCCGACCGGGAGCCGGAGGCGGACGACGAGCCCGAGGGCGACGCGTCCGAGGCCGACGACGACGAGGCCCCGGTCGCCGAAGAGGAGCCCGAGGCGGAGGACGACGCCGACGAGGGGCCCGTGGCCGAGGACGCCGACGAGACCGAAGCCGACGACGAGGAGGCCCCGGCGGCAGAGGCGGAGCCCGAGGAGGCTCCCGAAGCCGAGGAGCCCGCGGCCGAGGGCGACGGCGAGGCCGAGGCCCCGGCGGCTGCCCGCGCCGGAGACGACGACGCGGGGTCCTCGGCGGCCCGGCCCGAACCGGCGCGCCGCAACGCTCCGGAGGGACCGGTTCGCGTCCTGCGCAAGCCCACGCCGGCGGCGTCGGCCGGACCCGGCGGGACGGTGCGCATCCAGGCCGAGGGCTACACCACCGACGGTCGCCGCAAGAAGAAGGACAAGAAGAAGAAGCGGGGCCGGGTCGACCAGGACGCGGTGCAGGAGAACCTCCAGCGCGTCATGGCCGAGATCAAGGGCGGTGGCGGCGGCGGCAAGAAGAAGCGTCGTCGCGCCGAACGGGTGTCCCGGGAAGAGCGGGAACTCCAGGAAATGGAGCAGCAGGAGGAGAAGGAACGGGAAGCCAGGACGGTCAAGGTCAACGAGTTCCTCACCATCGCCGAACTGGCGGAACTCATGGACGTGCCCGCGGCACAGATCGTGGGCTCGGCCTTCAAGAACCTCGGCCTGATGGTGACCATCAATCAGCGCCTCGATTTCGACCAGATCGAGATGCTCCTGGACGAGTTCGGCTTCACCGCCGAGCGGGAAGAGGAGTACGCCTCGTCGGAGGTGGAGGAGATCGAGGAGGACGACGATCCCGCCGATCTGCGGCCCCGGCCTCCGGTGGTCACGGTCATGGGTCACGTCGACCACGGAAAGACGCTGCTCCTGGACCGGATCCGGAAGGCCAACGTGGTGGCGGGCGAAGCGGGAGGCATCACCCAGCACATCGGTGCCTATCACGTGGGACTCGAGGACGGGCGCTCCATCACCTTCCTCGACACGCCGGGGCACGCGGCCTTCACCGCCATGCGCGCCCGAGGCGCCGACGTCACCGACATCGTCATCCTCATCGTGGCGGCCGACGACTCGGTCATGCCCCAGACCATCGAGGCCATCAGCCACGCCAAGAACGCCGGCGTGCCCATGGTCGTGGCGGTCAACAAGATCGATCTCCCGGCGGCCAATGCCGGCCGGGTGAAGCAGGAGCTGCTCCAGCACGACGTGCAGGTGGAGGACTTCGGCGGACAGGTGCTGTCGGCGGAGATCTCGGCCAAGACGGGGCAGGGCATCGAGGACCTCCTGGAAAAGGTGCTTCTCCAGGCCGAACTCCTCGAGCTCAAGGCGAACCCGGACCGGGCCGCCCACGGCGCCGTCATCGAAGCCCAGTTGGACGTGGGGAAGGGCCCCGTCGTCACGGTTCTGGTGCAGAAGGGCACGCTCCGGGTCGGCGACGACTTCCTGGTGGGGATCTACGACGGCCGGGTGCGGGCCATGCTCGACGAGCGGGGCAACACCATCGCCGAGGCGGGACCGGGCATGCCGGTCCAGATTCTGGGCTCCGGGGGCGTGCCCCAGGCCGGAGACGCCTTCCAGGCCATGGATGCCGACCGGGCGGCGGAGATCGCCGCCAACCGCCAGCGCCTCGATCGGGAGAAGCAGCTCCGCATCAAGGAGCGGGGCATCAAGCTGGGCGACTTCTCCCAGCTCATGGCCCAGGGCAAGGGCGGCGGTTCCCTGCCGTTGATCATCAAGGGTGACGTGGACGGTTCGGTTCAGGCCGTGTCCGACGCCCTGGAGCAGCTCGGGACCTCCGAAGTCCAGGTGGAGATCATCCACCGGGCCGTGGGCGCCATCAACGAGAGCGACATCCTCCTGGCCGAGACCGCCGGTGCGGTGGTCATCGGGTTCCGGGTGCGCCCCGACTCGGGGGCCCGGCAGTTGGCCGAGCAGAGCGGGGTCGACATTCAGAGCTACGACGTCATCTACAACGCCGTGGACGACGTCCGCTCCGCCCTGGAGGGCATGCTGTCGCCCGAGGAGCGCGAGACGGTGCTGGGGTCGGCCGAGGTGCGGGAGATCTTCAAGATCACCCGCGTGGGCACCATCGCCGGGTGCTACGTCACCGAGGGCAACATCGATCGCAAGGCCCGGGCCCGGGTGGTCCGGAACGGCATCGTGGAGTACGACGGCGAATTCAGTTCGCTGAAGCGCTTCAAGGACGACGTGAAGGAAGTGCGGGAAGGCTTCGAGTGCGGGATCGGTGTGGCCAACTACAACGATGTGAAGGTGGGCGACGTCATCGAATGCTACCGGGTCGAAGAGGTGGCCCGGACGCTGGCCTCGTCGAGCTGAGTCCCGGGACCCCGGACGATTCCCCGTGGTCGTGGGCGTGCAGTCGTTCGAGATCACCATCCCCGGGGCGGAGTCCCTCAAGGCGAAGCGATCGGTGGTGAAGTCCCTCAAGGACCGCATGCGCCGCCGGTTCAACGTCTCGGTGGCCGAGACCGCCCGGCAGGATCGGCGGGATCGGGCCGAGGTGACCGTGGCCGTGGTGGCCCACGGCCGCGGTGACGCCGACGCCGTGCTCGATCGGATCGACGCCTTCGTGGCCGGCGATCCCCGCCTCGTCCTGGGGCCGGTCCGGAGGGAGTTCCGCTGACCGGCGTCCCCACCCGTTCCCCCGTACCGCAGCATCCCTACCGAGGTCGATTCACGCCATGCCCCGCCGCATCGAACGCCTGAACGAACAGTTGAAGCGGGAACTGGCCGTGCTCATCCGGACCGATCTCCGGGACCCCAGGGTCGCCGGCGTGACGGTCACGGCGGTGCGCACGACCCCCGACCTCAACCTGGCCCGGGTCCTGGTGCGGTTGTCCGGGAGCGAGGCCGACAAGGCCGCCGCCATGGACGGACTGGACCGGGCCGCCCCGTTCCTGCGCCGGGCGCTGGGTCGGGACCTGCGGATTCGACGCGTGCCCGAACTGCAGTTCCACGAGGACGTGGCCCAGGAACGGGCCGCCCGCATCGAGGAACTCCTCTCGGAGGTGCGTCCCGAGGGAGGGTGGGTGGACGACGACGACGAGGTCGACGACGCCTCGGGCGAGCCGGAGGCCTGAGGGTGGGAGCCCCCGGGGGGATCCTGCCTGTGGACAAGCCCGTGGGCCCCACCTCCCACGACGTGGTGGCCAGGGCCCGCCGGGGCCTGGGCACGCGGAAGGTGGGCCACACCGGCACCCTGGATCCCTTCGCCTCCGGGCTTCTGCTCCTCTGCGTGGGGGCCGCCACCCGGTTGTCGCCCTATCTCACCCACCTCGACAAGACCTACGACGCCGAGGCGCTCCTGGGCGTGACCACCGACACCCTGGATCTGGAGGGGGAGGTCCAGGAGGTGCGAGAGGGCGCCGAAGCCGTGACCCCGGAAGCGTTGGACGCCGCCCTGGCGTCCCTCGCGGGTCCCCAGGATCAGGTGCCCCCGGTCTATTCGGCCAAGAAGATCGGCGGGGAGGCGGCCCATCGGCGTGTGCGGCGCGGGGAGTCGGTGACCCTGGCCCCGGTCCCGGTGGTGGTCCACGCCCTGGACCTCCTGGATCGGGACGGACCCCGGGTCCGGTTCCGCGTGCGCTGTTCGTCGGGCACCTACATCCGGGCCCTGGCCCGGGATCTGGGCGAGGCCCTGGGTGTGGGAGCCCACCTCACGGCGCTGCGCCGCACCGCCGTGGGCGGGTTCACCGTGGACGAGGCCGTGTCGGGAGACGCCCTGGACGCCGTCCCCGCCGCCGCCTGGATCACGCCGGCCGACGCCCTGGCCCGGGCGGGACTGCCCTGGTTCGAGGTGGCCGCCGGCGATGCGGAGTTGCTGGCCCAGGGACGAACCGTCCCGTCCGGGGGGCTCACCGGGGCGAAGCCCGGCGGTCCGGTGGCCGCGGTGGAGGCGGGGCGCCTTCTCGCCGTGGGAGAGGTGGACCAGGGGCGGTTCCAGCCCCGTCGGGTCTTCGTGGCCTCGTGAGCGCCGCCCCGGGGGACGCAGCCTTCGACCCCGACCTGCCCCGGGGCATCCCCCCGGGGGAGGGGACCGTGGTGACGGTGGGCACCTTCGACGGAGTGCATCGGGGCCACTGGGCCGTGCTCCAGGAGATCCGACGCCGGGCCGAGGCGCGGCGACTCCGAAGCGTGCTGGTGACCTTCCACCCCCACCCCCTGCGCATCGTGCGGCCCGAGTCGGCCCCCCGCATGCTCACGACTCCCCTGGAGAAGAAGGAGATCCTGGCCGAGAGCGGGCTGGACTACGCCGTCTTCCTGCGCTTCTCCCGGGCCCTCTCCCGCTACTCCCCGCAGCGCTTCGTGGACGAGGTGCTGGTGGACCGCCTGGGGGTCCGGGAACTGGTCATCGGTTACGACCACGGGTTCGGCCGGGGCCGGTCCGGGGACGCCGAACTGCTCCGGGACCTGGGGGCCCAGCGGGGGTTCGACGTGGACGTGGTGGCGCCGGTGTTGGCCGGAGGCGACGCCGTGTCGTCCACCGGCATTCGGGACGCCGTGGCCCGGGGCGACCTGAGGGCCGCCGCGGCCGGCCTCGGCCGCCCCTACGGGGTGCGGGGCGTCGTGGTGCGGGGGGACGGACGGGGACGACAACTCGGATTTCCCACCGCCAACCTGGGGGGCGTGGCGGGCGACAAGGCCCTGCCGCCTCCCGGCGTCTACGCCGTGCGGGGGTCGGTGCGGAGCGGCGTCCACGACGGAGCCCTCCATCTCGGACCCCGCCCCACCTTTCCCGGCGCCCTGCCGTCCATCGAACTCCACCTGCTGGACTTCGACGGGAATCTCTACGGCGAGGAACTCCGGGTGGACTTCGTGGAGCGGATCCGGGACGTGCGGCCCTTCGGCTCGGTGGAGGCCCTGGTGGACCAGATGCGGGCCGATGTGGCCCGGGCCCGGGTGATCCTGGCCCACGACCGGTAGCGGCCTATTCCACCACCGGCTCGAGGCTCGATCGCACCTGGGTCAGGCGCCACAGCCCGAAGGCCACCAGCCCCAGGGCCGACGGCACACCCAGGGGGCCGCCCAGGACGATGATGGAGGCCATGGAGAACGCCCCGGTGGCCGCCACCAGTCCCGTGAGGAGCCACCCGCCCAGCACCGTGAGGATTCCGGCCACCCGACCGCCGGCGTCGTCCACCCCCCAGGTGCGGTCGCCCAGGGAGGCCCCCATGGCGCACATGAAGGTGATGTACGTGGTGGAGAGGGGAAGCCGGTTGGCCGTCCCGATGGAGATGAGGAGGCTCGCCACCACCAGGTTCACGCTGGCCCGGAGCAGGTCGTAGGGCGGATCGGTGGGGTCGGCCGGCGGTGGGGCCGTACGGCCGTGGGCCCGGGCCCGGATCGACCGCGGCACCGCCACCCGCAGGGCGCCGTACGCCCCCCGGGCGATGGAGACCACGGTCCGGGACACGGGGCCGGGGCGGAAGCGCTGTTGGGCGCCGCCCCGAGCGGCGATACGCACTTCGGTGTCCCGCACGCGGCGGGACTTCTGGGAGAGGGTCAGGGAGGTGACCATGACCCCCCCGGCCAGGGCCAGAGCCCACGGCGGGGTCGTGACCTGGCCCGAGAGGTCGATGCCGTCCACGAAGACGGCCTGGGCCGCGGCCACGGCGGGGCCGATGAAGTTCACCAGATCGTTGCCCGCGAAGGCCAGCCCCAGCGCTCCGGTTCCCGCCAGGATGATGACGCCCAGGAGGGTCCGGTGGCGGCGTCCCAGCGCCACCCCGATCAAGCCCGCCACCACGAACACCGCGGCCAGGGCCGTCCAGAGGTGTTCCTGCAGGATGGCCATGGTCTCGGCGGGAATCAGGCCCGAACTCCGGAGTCCCTTGTAGACCACGAAGTAGGCCAGGCAGGAGAAGGCGAGGCCCGACCAGAGCCATCCCAGGGCCGGAAACGACGCGCGGAGGTCGTGCCCGTACACGAGGCGGACCGCGAACATCACCACGGCCGAGGTGAAGAAGGCCACCACCACCGAGAGGAAGATCCCGGTGTAGATGCCCAGCACCGGACCCGTGTTGATGACCCGGAGCGCCTCGGCGGGGCCCCCGGGGGTGGTCCAGAGGGCCACGGCCACCGAGGCGCCCACCAGCTCCGAGATGATGGAGACCGTGGTGGAGGTGGGGAGCCCCAGGGAGTTGAAGAGATCCAGGAGGAGGACGTCGGCCGCCATGACGCCCAGGTAGATGGCCAGGATCAGGTCGACCCGCACGCCCCCGCTCTCGTCCACGAACCACGACGGGTCGAAGACGCCCCGGCGCGCCACCTCCATGAGACCGTTGGAGGTGAGGGCGCCGAACAGCACGCCGATGCCGGCGATGACGAGGACCGTGCGCCGCCGGGCCACCCGGGACCCGAAGGCCGAGTTGAGGAAGTTGGCCGCGTCGTTGGCGATGCCGACCCAGAGATCGAACAGGGCCAGCAGGAGGATCGAGGCCAGGCTGAGTGCGACCAGGTCCACCGGGCGTGCCTGAAGAGGGCGGGGGGGACCGACCCGGAGGTTTGGGACGCCGGGACGGCGAGACCCTCGAATCGACCCAACCGGGGCGCGACCCACAATCGACGCTTCGGCACGAACCGGTCACGGTTTCATGACGACCGGTACGGCCCCGTATCCCCATGGATCGCGACGGACCCCAGGGGCGACGCGGGGTGGTGGAAAGGACCGCCTTTGGCTAACATATCAGGCTGACCCAGTCAGGACCCCAGGTCCCGACGCTTCCCTTGCAGCGCAGACTCCTGCGGAGGCTGAACACCATGAGCATCGACAAGACCGCCGTCATCGAGAAGTACCGGCTCCACGAGAACGACGTCGGGAGCGCTCCCGTCCAGATCGCGATCCTCACCGAACGGATCAACCATCTGCGGGACCACTTCCACGCCCACAAGCACGACCACCACAGCCGGCGCGGCCTGCTGAAGATGGTGGGGCGTCGGCGCCGCCTCCTGGAGTACTTGAAGAATACCGATCTCGAGCGGTATCGCGGGCTCATCGCCGATCTGGGTCTGCGGCACTGAGTCGAAGCGTCGAACGCGGCGGCGTCCCTCCGGGGTCGCCGCCGTCTTCGCGTTCGCCGGCCGGTCCGGGAGGACTTGCCTCGGATCCCGCGCCCTCGGGCGCGCGGTCTGACGTCTCCCCGCATCGTCCGGCGACCACAGGGGCCGATCGATCCGTGACGGGAAGGACCCGTCCGGTTAGGTCCCGAACCCGGGCCGCGGCGCACGAGGCGCCCCCCGGGTCTTCGCTGCAACGCGACGCACCGTGCGTCGCCAGGACGAAACGGATACACGTATGATCAAGCGCATCGAGCGCCAGTTCGCGGGGCGCCCCCTCACTCTCGAGATCGGCCGCATGGCCAAGCTCGCCGGGGGCTCCTGCCTCGTGCAGTACGGTGAGACCGTGGTGCTCTGCACCGCCACGGCTCGCGACACGCCCACCCACCTCCCCTTCTTCCCGCTCACGATCGAGTACCGGGAGAAGACCTACGCGGCGGGGAAGATCCCCGGCGGGTTCTTCAAGCGGGAGGGTCGCCCCGGTGAGAAGGAGATTCTCGCCGCCCGTCTCACCGACCGCCCCCTGCGGCCGCTGTTCCCCGACGGGTTCATGCACGAGACCCAGATCGTGGCCAACATCCTGTCGGCCGACCAGGAGAACGACGCCGACGTGTTGGCGCTCCTGGGCGGCAGCGTGGCCCTGAACATGTCCAACATCCCCTTCAACACCCTGGTGGCATCGGTGCGGGTGGGGCGGATCCAGGGCACCTGGGTGTGGAACCCCACGTTCCAGCAGCTCGAGTACTCCGACGTCGACATGGTGGTGGCCGGTTCCGAGGAGGCCATCCTCATGGTCGAGGGCGGCGCCATCGAGGTGGCCGAGAAGGACATGCTCGAGGGCATCCAGTTCGCCCACGAGGGCATCAAGCAGCTCATCGGGATCCAGCGGGAACTGCTGGAGGGCCATTCCGTGCCCGACATGGCGTGGACTCCGGCGACGCCGGACGCCAACCTCCAGGCCATGGTGGAGGATCTGGCCGGGGAGCGGGTCGTGGAGGCCCTGAACCTGTCGGACAAGCAGGAGCGTCAGCAGGCCATGGCCGCCGTCCGGGAGGACGTCATCTCGCGCCTCCAGGACGACGACGAGTCGTGGGGCGAGCACGAGGGCCAGGTGGGCGACATCCTCCGGGGCATCGAGAAGCGCACCATGCGGCAGCAGATCCTGGACCGGGGCGAGCGGGCCGACGGCCGGGGCCTCGACGACATCCGGGCCATCTCCTGCGAGGTGGGCATCCTGCCCCGCACCCACGGGTCGGCCCTCTTCACCCGGGGTCAGACCCAGGCCCTGGCCGTGACCACCCTGGGCACGTCCCGGGACGAGCAGCGCATCGACTCCATCGACGTCCGGGAGGAGGTCACGAAGTCGTTCATGCTCCACTACAACTTCCCGCCCTTCTCGGTGGGTGAGGCGAAGCCGTTCCGGAGCACGTCGCGCCGGGAGATCGGCCACGGCAACCTGGCCGAGCGGGCCCTCCAGCCCCTCCTCCCCGCCTACGACGACTTCCCCTACACGATCCGCATCGTCTCCGACATCCTGGAGTCCAACGGATCGTCGTCCATGGCGTCGGTCTGCGGCGGTTCGCTGAGCCTCATGGACGCGGGCGTGCCCATCAAGGCGGCCTGCGCCGGTGTGGCCATGGGCCTCATCAAGGAAGGCGACAAGGTGGCGGTCCTCACCGACATCCTGGGCCTGGAAGACGCCCTGGGCGACATGGACTTCAAGGTGGCGGGCACCCGGGAAGGCGTGACGTCCATCCAGATGGACATCAAGATCGCCGGCCTCACCACCGAGATCCTCCAGGAGGCGCTGGAGCGGGCTCACAAGGGCCGCATGCACATCCTGGACCTCATGGACCAGGCCCTGGGCGAGGCTCGCCAGGACATCTCGCCGTGGGCGCCCCGGATCACCACGATCCAGATCAACCCCGAGAAGATCGGTGAGATCATCGGGCCGAAGGGCAAGACGATCCGGGCCATCCAGGACGAGTCCGGCGCCACCATCGAGGTGGACGATTCGGGGCTCGTGAAGATCGCCGCGGTGAGCGGCGAGGGTGCCGCCCGCGCCCGGGAGATGATCGAAGCCATCGTGAAGGATCCCGAGGTGGGCCGCATCTACGAGGGCCCGGTGAAGAACACCACCACCTTCGGCGCCTTCATCGAGATCCTCCCCGGCGTCGAGGGGCTCTGCCACATCTCCGAGCTCGAAGAGGGCCGGGTCAGCAAGACCGAGGACGTCCTGAAGAAGGGCGACATCACCCGGGTCAAGCTGCTGTCCATCGACGAGAAGGGGCGCCTGCGTCTCTCCCGTCGGGCCGCCCTGGCCGAGGAGAACGGCGAGGGTGGAGCCGAGGCCGCGGTCGAGGAGTCCGGTGAGAGCACCGACGCCTGACGTGATCGAGGCACGGGATCGGGGGGGGCGTGGCCGCGAGGCCACGTCCCCCTCGGACGTTTCGCCCCCCGCGCCGGGGGGCGGGGTCACCGGGCCGGTGGCTGACACGACGCTGGACAACGGGATTCGGGTCCTCTCCGAACACATTCCCGGGGTCCGCTCGGTGTCCGTGGGGATCTGGGTGCGCCACGGGTCGGCCCACGAACCCGCCCATCGCATGGGCGAAAGCCACCTCCTGGAACACATGGTATTCAAGGGCACCGAGGCCCGCTCGGCCCACGACATCGCCCTCTCCCTGGAGTCCCTGGGGGGATCGCTGGACGCCTTCACGTCGCGGGAGCACACGTCGTTCCAGGCCCGGGTCCTGGACGCCCATCTGGGCGAGGCCCTGGACGTCCTGGGCGACATGGTGCGGAACCCGCGCCTCGAACCGTCGGATCTGGAGCTGGAGCGGGAGGTGGTGCTGGAGGAGATCGCCCAGGTCGAGGACACCCCCGACGACCTGGTCTTCGAGCTCCACGGCGAACACCTCTGGCAGGGCCATCCCTACGGCCACGCCATCCTGGGCACCCGGGAGACGGTGGCGGCCCTGAGCGCCGACGATCTGCGCCGCCTCCACGGCTCCCGATACCGGGGCGCCAATCTGGTGGTGGCCGCGGCGGGCAACGTGGATCACGAGCGCTTCAGGGAGCTGGTGGAGGCCCATCTGGGCGACCTTCCGGCGGGCGTCCCCACGGGGGCCGCTCCCGAACCCGGCGCCACGGCCCGGGGCCGGCGCCACGTGGCCCGGGATTCGTCCCAGGCCCATCTCGTGGTGGGGACCGGCTCGGTGCCCCATTCCCACCCCCTCCGGATCCCGTCGATCCTTGTGTCCCAGGCCTTCGGCGGAGGCATGAGTTCGCGCCTCTTCCAGCGGATTCGGGAAGTCATGGGACTCGCCTACACGGTCTTCTCGTTTCAGTCGTTTTATGGGCGCTCCGGTCTGGCCGGGGTCTACGTGGGCACCCGCCCCGAGTGGGCCGACAAGGCCGAGGAGGCGCTCCGGCAGGAGTACGAGCGGCTGGCCCGGGAGAGCTTGGCCCCGGAGGAGCTGGAGCAGACCCGACGGCAGGTGAAAGGGCAGATCATGCTGTCCCTGGAGTCCACCAGCGCCCGGCTCTATCGACTCGCGGGATTCGCCCTCCACGGCGAGCCCTGGCTCGACCTGGACGACCTCCTGGCCCGGGTCGACGCCGTGCACCCCGACGCCGTGGCCGAAGCCGCCGCTCTGGCCTACGATCCCGAGTCCCAATTCACCCTCTGTCTCGGGCCGGGGTGACGCCGGGCCGTCGAAGCTCTAAACTCCCCGGGACCGGGAGTCCCGGAACCCCCGGAAGTCCACCCCAACGAGAGTAGAATCGAGATGCTGATCGGTGTGCCGAAGGAGATCAAGCGCGAGGAGTATCGCGTAGCCCTCACCCCTGCAGGGGCCGAGGCCCTGACCCACGCCGGCCACGAGGTGATGGTGGAGGCGGGGGCCGGGCTGCACAGCGGGTTCACCGACGATTTCTACGAGAATGCCGGGGCGGAGATCGTGGAAACGGCCGACGAGGTGTGGCGTCGGGCCGAGATGATCATGAAGGTGAAGGAGCCCATCGAGCCCGAGTGGCCCCGCATGCGGGAAGGGCAGCTCCTGTTCACCTACTTCCACTTCGCCGCGTCCGAGCCCCTGACCCGGGCGGTCATGGCGTCGGGGGCCGTGGCCCTGGCCTACGAGACGGTGGAGCTGGCCACGGGTGAACTGCCCCTTCTGACGCCCATGTCGGAGGTGGCGGGCCGCATGGCCATTCAGGAGGGGGCCAAGTACCTGGAGCGGCACTCCGGCGGGGCGGGGGTGCTGCTGGGCGGCGTGCCCGGCGTGCTTCCGGGCAAGGTCCTGATCCTGGGCGGAGGGATCGTGGGCGTGAACGCGGCCAAGATGGCGGCGGGTCTGGGCGCCCGGGTGTCCATCATGGACATCTCCCTGTCCCGGCTCCGGTACCTCTCCGACGTCATGCCCGCCAACGTCAATCTGCTCTACAGCACCCGCTACGCCGTGCGGAAGCAGCTCGAGGACTCGGATCTGGTGGTGGGCGCCGTCCTGATCCCGGGCAAGAAGGCGCCGAGCCTCGTGCGCCGCGAGGATCTGGCCTCCATGCGCCCCGGCTCGGTCATCGTCGACGTGGCGGTGGACCAGGGCGGGTGTGTCGAGACGATCCGCCCCACGACCCACGATGACCCGATCTATACCGTCGACGGCGTGATCCACTACGCCGTGGCCAACATGCCGGGGGGCGTGCCCCGGACCTCCACCCTGGCCCTCACCAACGCCACGTTGCCCTACGCCCTGACCCTGGCGGCCCACGGCTGGAAGGCGGCGTGCACCGGCGATCCGGCCCTGGCCAAGGGGCTCAACGTGGTGGACGGACAGATCGTCTACGCGGGGGTGGCCGAGGCCTTCGGTCTGCCCTCGAAAGACGTGGGCACGGTCCTCGCCTGACGTGGCCGACCTCGACGCGATCCGCTTCAAGCGCCTGGAGTCCAACCCCGATCTCCCGCTGCCGGCCCGAGCCACGCCCCACGCGGCCGGGTACGACGTGCGGTCGGCGGATCCGGACTTCGTGTTGCAGCCCGGGGAGATCCGGCTGGTGTGCACGGGTCTGGTGCTCGAGATGCCGCCCCATCTCGAGTGCCAGGTCCGGCCCCGGAGCGGGTTGGCGGTGCGCCACGGCGTGACCCTGCCCAACACCCCCGGCACCATCGATCCCGACTACCGGGGCGAGGTGAAGGTGCCTCTCATCAACCTGGGCGCCGCGCCGGTGGCCATCGCCCGCGGCGAGCGGGTGGCCCAGATGGTGTTCGCCCGCTTCGCCACCCCCCGGGTCGACGAGGTGGCCGAGGTCGCCGCTACCGACCGGGGCGAGGGGGGCTTCGGCTCCACCGGGCGGCGCTGAGGCCCGGGCGACGACGGGGCCGCCCGGCGGCTGCGGGAGAGCCCCGACCGGGGCGGAAAAACCGGGGCATCATCCTTGCTCCGACCGTGCGCGGCGGCTAGTTTCCGCCATTCCGCCGGCGGCCCGTTCCGACCCCGGTGGCCCCCTCCTGAAATCCCGTTCTTCCAGAGAGTTCCGCCTTTGGCCCGCTGGTTCAATTCGGGGCGCCTCGTCCCCGTGAACGACATCGCCGTGGACCTGGGCACCGCCAACACCCTGGTGTACGTGAAGGGCGAGGGTGTCGTCCTCAACGAGCCGTCGGTGGTGGCGGTGGAGAAGTCGGGACGCCGCATCACGGGCATCGGCCTGGAAGCCAAGCGCATGCTGGGGCGCACCCCCGAGGGCATCGAGGCGGTTCGCCCCCTGAAGGACGGCGTCATCGCCGACGTCGACGTCACCGAGATGATGCTCCGGCACTTCCTCAAGCAGGTGACGGCGAAGCGCATCTTCCGCATCAAGCCCCGGGTTGTGGTGGGGGTGCCGTCGGGCATCACCGAACTGGAGCGGCGGGCCGTGCGCTCCAGCGCCATGGCGGCGGGAGCCAAAGCCGTCTACATGGTCGACGAACCCATGGCCGCGGCGGTGGGTGTGGGCCTCCCGGTGGAAACGCCCACCGGCAACATGGTCATCGACATCGGCGGCGGGACCACCGAGATCGCCGTCATCGCCCTGTCGGGCATCATCTCCAACACCTCGATCCGGGTGGGAGGCGACGAGCTCGACGCGGCCATCGTGACGTTCCTGCGCAAGAACTACAACCTGCTCATCGGCGAGCCCACGGCCGAGGCCATCAAGATCCAGATCGGGTCGGCCTTCGACCAGGGCGACGAGCGGGAGATGGAGGTGAAGGGTCGGGACCTGGTGAGCGGGATCCCCAAGACCGTCACGGTGCATTCCCACGAGATCCGGGAGTGCGTGCAGGAACCCATTCAGGCCATCGTGGAAGCGGTGCGGCGGGCCCTGGAGATCACGCCTCCCGAGCTGGCGTCCGACATCGTGGATCGGGGCATCGTCATGACCGGGGGCGGGGCCCTCATCCGGGGACTGGACCAGCTCCTCTCCCAGGAGACGAATCTCCCCATCCACGTCGACGAGGAGCCCCTCACCTGCGTGGTCCGGGGGGCGGGGCGGATCCTGGACGACCTGAACAAGTACCGGGCCGTCCTCACCACCTGAAGGGGCCGTGCCCCCGTACGTCCCCCCCGATCCGGTCGAAGCCGACGCCCGTCGGCAGCGGGTCATCACCCTGGCCTTCGCCCTGGCCGCCCTCGTGCTGTCCTACCTCCCGTCGGGAGGGAAGGAGGCCATGGCCACGGCCCTCCAGGCGTCGGTGCTCCGGCCCTTCATCGCCATGCACGAGCTGGTCCTGGCCGCCCGGCAGCGCACCCTGGACGTCCAGGTGCTCCAGGCCCGCCTGGACTCGGCCACGGCGAGGTTGGCGGCCCGCACGTCGCTGGAAGACGAGAACCGGCGCCTCCGGGCCCTCCTCCAACTGGCCGCTCGGGCCGAGATGCCCTTCCGTTCGGCCCAGGTGCTCCGTCCCGGCACCCAGGGCTCGGAGAGCCTTTTCCTCCTGAACGTGGGGGCCGACGACGGCATCCCGCCCCGGGCGCCGGTGTTGACCCGGGAGGGCCTGGCGGGGGTGGTGCGGGAGGTCCAGCGGGGCAGTTCGGTGGGCATGGACTGGACCCACCCCGACTTCCGGGCCAGCGCCATGAGTCGTGACGGCCTGGTCTACGGATTCGCCGAGGTCCGGCGGGGCCTCTTCCGGGAGGAGGACCGGCTCCTCCTCTCGGGCACGCCCTACCACACCCGCCTCGAGGCCGGCGCCGAGATCGTCACCTCGGGCATCGGCGGGGTGTTCCCCCGGGGCATCCCCATCGGTCGGGTGGTGGAGGTGGCCGAGGAGGAAGGGGGCTGGATCACCTCGTACTGGATCGAGCCCTACGTCCACCCCGGTGACGTGGTGCAGGTGGTGATCCTGCTCCCCTCCGACACGTTCCCGGCGACGGCTCCCCCGGTTCCGGTGGACTCCCTGGGGCGGATCGACGCGCCGGCGGCCGACACGGCCGGGTATCGGGGGCCCGACGTCTCGGCCCTCTGGCCCGAGGGCGAGACCGGGACGCGGGCCGACGCCCTGGCCCGGGAGCGGGCCCGCGCCGACTCCCTGGCCCTGCTTCGCCGGGAGATCCAGGAACTGCGCGACACCCTGGATCGGCTCCGGGCCGGAGGGGGCGCATGAGGGTCCTGGTGGTCGTGGTGGGGGCGGTCCTGGTGGGGCTGCATTTCGTGCTCCACGTGGGGTTGGGCTTCGAGGCCGGCGCCCCCGATCTGGCGACCCTGGGGGTCCTGGTCCTGGCGCGGGAACTCCGCATGGGCACCGCCGCCGGCATCGGGTTCGCGGTGGGCCTCCTGGAAGACGCCACCAACCCCCTGGGGTTCGGGTCGGCCACCATGGCCTTCACCCTGGTGGGCGCCGCCGGGGCCCGGTCCCGGGACCTCTTCGTGGGCGATTCCGTAACCTTCGTGGTGACCTACCTCTTCGCCGGGAAGTTCGTCCGGGACGGGATCCAGTGGTTCATGGCGTCGTCCGAACTCCGGGAGCCCTTCCAGCGGGCCATGCTGGTGGACTCGCTGATGGCGTCCCTCTATCTGGCGGTGGTGGGCGTGGTCCTGGTGCGTGTGTTCGGCAACTGGCTCGAGACGGGAGGGGCATCGTGAACGTGAACCATCCCCTGGTGCGGCAGCGGAGGGCCCAGGTCGTGTACGGCGTCCTCCTGGCCCTCATCGGGGTGCTGGGCCTGGGCTTCTTCCGGATCCAGGTGCTCCGGTCCAACACCTACCGCCTCACGGCCGAATCCAATCGCCTCCGGCCCCTGGATCTCCCGGCGCCCCGGGGCACGGTCTTCGACCGCAACGGTCGGGTCATCGCCGACAACGTGCCCGGCTACGCCGTGACGCTCCTTCCGGCGCCGGGGGACTCCATGGTGGCCACCCTGCGGCGCCTGGAGGAGGTGCTCCCTGGGCTGGCCGCTCGGCACGATCAACTGGAGGCCCAGGCCCGGGCCTCGTACGGCCAGGCCCTGGTGGTGGATGGCGACGCCTCCTACGAGGAGGTGGCGGCGCTGGAGGAACGCAGGGCCGAATTCCCCGGCGTCTACATCGAGACCCGCCCCGTGCGACGCTACGCCGGAGGGGCCGCCGTGGGACACCTCATGGGCTACATCGGCGAGATCGACGGCGAGGAGCTCGCCTCGGACTTCTACGACCGGGAGCCCTACGAGCAGGGGCTGGTGGTGGGGAAGGGGGTGGGCATCGAGCGCCAGTACGAACACCTGCTCCAGGGCCGGAAGGGGGTGCGCTACGTGGAGGTCGACGCCCGGCGCCGCATCGTCGGCGACTTCTCGGGCATCGAGACCCGCCTCGCGGTGCCCGGCCAGGACATCCACCTCTCCATCGACCTGGAGCTCCAGGAGTGGATCCACCACATCTTTCCCGACTCCATGATGGGGGCGGTGGTGGCCCTCGATCCCACCGACGGCAACGTCCTGGCCCTCTACTCGGCGCCGTCGTTCGACCCCAATCTTTTCGTGGGGGGGATCGACACCGAGACCTGGCGGGCCCTCAACACCGATCCTCGCCGGCCCATGTACAACAAGGCGATTCTGGGGCGCTTCGCCCCGGCCTCGCCCTTCAAGCTGGCCACGGCGGCCATCGGCCTCGACCTGGGGGTGGTGCGCCCCGACGAACACATGCCCCAGCCCTGTACCGGCGGCTTCCAATACGGCCGCTACTGGCGGTGCTGGAAGGTCGGAGGACACGGCGACATCGATCTCCTGGAGGCGGTCCAGCACTCCTGCGACGTCTACTTCTACCAACTGGGACTCCGCATCGGGCTCCAGCGCCTTCTGAGTGAGGCGACGGAGCTGGGCTTCTCCACCACCTGCGGCATCGATCTTCCCGCCGAGAGCCCGGGCATCTTTCCCCGGGGGCCCGAGTACTGGGAGCAGGTGTTCGGCTACGCGCCCAACGAATCGGAGGTGTTGAGCCTCTCCATCGGCCAGGGGCCCAATTCCCAGACGCCCCTGAAGATGGCCCAGTTCTACACGGCCCTGGCCCGGGACGGCTCGGCGCCAGCCCCCCGGATCTACCCCGACGGCCCCGCCCCCGAGGGCGACCCCTGGCGGTTGGATCTCTCCGACGAGGCCCTGGCGACCCTGCGGGAGGGGCTGCGTCGGGTGACGGCCCCCGGGGGCACGGCCCACATGGCGTCCCTCGAACTCTGGGACCTCTACGGAAAGACGGGCACGGGGGAGAGCAACCTCACCCAGTCGGGCCTCGCCGACACCGATGCCTGGTTCGTCGGAATGGCCGGTCCCCGGGGCGGCGACCCCGAGGTGGTCGTCGTGGTGTTGGTCCAGTCCGGCGGCGGCGGGTCGGCCACGGCGGCGCCCATCGTGGCCAAGGCTGCCGACTTCTACCTCCGGCGCAAACACGGCATTCCCGTGGACACCATCCAGACCCTGGGGGAACACGTCCGCACCCGGGGGTGGCCGTCGTGGTACCGCACGATCCTGGACGACGCCGAGCGTCCCACCGACCCGGGGTCCGCCGGGGCCGACCCCGTTCCGGCCCCCACGCCCGCCCCCGGCGCGGGGGGATAGTCCGTGGGCCGCTGGTTCCGCTCCTGGTCCATGGACCCGCCCCTGGTGGCGGGGGTGCTGATCCTGTCGATCTTCGGCATCGCCATGATCTACTCCGCCGGGGTCACCATCTCGCCCCAGCGGGTGGTGCAGGTGGCGTGGATCCGCCAACTGGCCTGGTTCGGTATCGCCCTGGGCGTCTTCACGGTGGTGAGCCGGATTCCCACGGGGTGGCTCGAGTGGGTGGCGGTGCCGGCCTACGTCATGAGCCTGGTGCTCCTGGCCGTGACCCTGGTCATCGGCACGGGGGTGGGCACGGCGGCGGGCACCAAGAGCTCCATCGCCATCGCCGGCTTCCGCTTCCAGCCCGCCGAGGTGGCGAAGCTGGCCACGGTGCTGGTCCTGGCCCGCTACCTGGCGAGCCGGGGGAGCGCCCCGGCGAGCCTCCGGGACATGGTGGCCCCGGGCTTCCTGGCGGCGGTCCCCCTGGGGCTGGTGCTGCTCCAGCCCGACCTGGGCACGGCCCAGGCCTTCGTGGGCATCCTCTTCGCCACCCTCTTCTGGGCCGGGGCGCCCGTGTCGCTCCTGCTCCTCCTGGCGAGCCCGGTGGCGGCGCTGATCCTGGCCTTCGACACCCGGGTCTGGTCGGTCTACATCGTGGCCGTCATGGGGGCCCTCTACCTGCTGAGGTACCGGCTGTTTCTCTACGAATCGGCGGCGGTGCTCCTCACCAACTTCGCGGCGGGGACGATTGCACGGCCCCTGTGGGACTCCATGCCGCCGTATCAACAGAACCGGATCCTGGTGTACCTCGACCCCCAGGTCGACCCGCGGGAGTCGGGCTACCACATCATCCAGTCCAAGATCGCCATCGGGAACGGCGGCATGTGGGGAAAGGGCTTCACCGACGGCACCCAGAAGCGCTACGACTTCCTTCCCGAGCAGCACACCGACTTCATCTTCAGCGTGGTCGGGGAGGAGCTGGGCTTCGTGGGGGTGATCCTGGCCCTCCTGGTCTTCGCCTGGGTCATGGCCCGCCTGGTGCGCCTCGCCGCCGACGCCGAGGATCCCTTTGCCGGCATCGTGCTCATGGGTATCTTCGGGGCCTGGCTCGTCCACATTTTCGTGAACGTCGGCATGACCGTGGGCGTCGTGCCCATCACCGGGATCCCCCTGCCGTTCGTGAGCTACGGGGGGTCCTTTCTCTTGATGTCGTGGGTCGCCGTGGCACTGGCCGTACGGGTGGGTCACGACGACGAGCGGGTCACCGGCTGAGGCCGGTTTCGCGCCGCACAACCGACGGGAGTCCCCATGGCCTGGTTCCGGAAGGACAAGAAGCCCCTGAAGGCCGAGGATCGGCGAGACGTTCCCGCCGACGTCTTCGACAAGTGCGAGGGCTGCGGCGAGATCCTGTATCGGGAGAAGCTCGCCCAGAACCTCAACGTGTGCCCGAACTGCGGCTTCCACTTCCGGATCACGGCCGACCAGTACCAGGAGCTGCTCCTGGACGAGGGGTCGTTCGAGGAACTCGACGCCCACCTCCGGAGCGGCGATCCCCTGGGCTTCGTCGACCTCAAGGCCTACCCCGACCGCATCGCCGCCGCCGAGAAGAAGGTGGGCCGGGGCGAGGCCGTGCTCACGGGCACGGGGACGCTCCACGGCATCCCGGTGGCCGTGGCCATCATGGACTTCCGCTTCATCGGCGGGTCCATGGGCTCGGTGGTGGGCGAGAAGATCGCCCGGGCCGGCCGGGCCGCCCTGGAGGAGAAGCGCCCCTTCCTGGTGGTGAGCGCCTCGGGCGGGGCCCGCATGATGGAGGGCATCTATTCCCTCATGCAGATGGCCAAGACGGCGTCGGTCCTGGCGCGGCTCCACGAGGCGGGGATTCCGTTCGTCTCGATCCTCACCGATCCCACCACGGGGGGCGTGACGGCCAGCTACGCCATGCTGGGCGACGTCCACCTCGCCGAGCCTGGGTCCCTCATCGGATTCGCCGGGCCCCGGGTCATCGAGGAGACCATCAAGCAGGAGCTGCCCCGGGACTTCCAGCGGGCCGAGTTCCTCATGGAGCACGGCATGGTGGACCGCATCGTCGACCGCCGCCGCCTCAAGGGCACCATCGCCCTCCTCCTGCGGCACATGCGGGACGAGTGGCCCGACGACGGTTCCCGCCCCACCGCGGACGCCACGGGGTGAGCCGGTCGTCGGCGCCGGACCGCCTCGACCGCCCCTTCAACGATCCCCTCTTCGAGCGCCTCTTTCCGCCGCTCCCCGCCGGGGTGCATTGGGGGCTCGAGCGGGTGGAGCACGCCCTGGACGACCTGGGCCGCCCCGAACGGCGGGACCCGGCGCTCCACGTGGGCGGCACCAACGGCAAGGGGTCGGTGGCGTCGACCTGCGCCGCCGTGCTCCAGGGGGCCGGACGCCGCACCGGGCTCTACACCTCTCCCCACCTCTGCTCGGTGCGGGAGCGGTTCCAGGTCGACGGGAGCCCCCTCGCCGAGGCGAGCCTCGTGGCCTACGCCGACGAGATCCGGAGTGTGGTGGAGGCCCGGGGGCTGACCTTCTTCGAAGCCGCCACGGTGCTGGCGTTCCACGCCTTCGCCCGGGAAGGGGTGGAGGTGCAGGTGATCGAGGTGGGCCTGGGGGGGCGCCTCGACGCCACCAACGTCCTCACCCCCGTGGCCTGCGCCCTCACCAACGTGGCCCTGGACCACGCCGAGTTCCTGGGCGACACCCTCCCGGCCATCGCCCGGGAGAAGGCGGGCATCATCAAGGCCGGGGTTCCGGTGGTCACGGCCGAGACCGCTCCCGAGTTGCTGGCGGTGTTCCGGGAGGTGGCCGACGCCCGGGGCGCCGAGCTCACCGCCCTGGATCCCACGGTGGATCTCACCGAGGTGGAGGTGGAGCGGGACCACACGGCCTTCACCATGGAGACCGGGGCCTGGGGCACGCTCCGGCTCCGCACGCCCCTGGTGGGCCGGCACCAGGCCGCCAACGCGGCCCTGGCCGTGTCGCTCCTGGGCCACCTGCCCCCCGCGTTGCGCCCCACGGGCGCCGACGTGGTGTCGGGCGTGGCCGGCGTCCGGTGGCCGGGGCGGGACCAGATCGAGGAGATCGACGGCACCACCTGGATCTTCGACGTGGCCCACAACGTGGCGGGCATCGACTCCCTGGTGTCGGTGCTCGATCGGCTCCGGCTGCCCGAACCCCGGGTGGCCCTGGTGGGGGTGCTGGGCGACAAGGAGTGGCGTCGCATGCTCCCGCCGCTCCTGGGGCGGGTGGACCGGGCCGTCCTCACCCAGCCGCCGTCGGCCCCCGAGACCCGGCGCTGGGACCCCGCCGAGGCCCTGGCGGCCGTGGGCGCCGACTCGGGCGAGCTCTGCCCGGTGACGGTGGAGGCCCGGTTCGCCACGGCCCTGGACCAGGCGCGGCGGGCCGCCGGGAGCGGCACGGTGGTGGTCACGGGCTCGTGCCACACCGTGGGCGACGCCCTGCGGGAGGTGGGGCGGGTTCCGTTCGGAATGGCGCCCTTCTAGCTTCCGCCATGGCTTCTTCCGACTTCGCCCGGCTGCCGGGATTTCGCGACTTCCCCCCCGAGGAGATGGCCCTGCGGACCCACGTCTTCGAGGCGTGGCGCCGGGTGGCCCGGCGGTACGGTTTTCAGGAGTACGACGGCCCGCCGCTGGAGGCGCTGGAGCTGTACGTGGAGAAGAGCGGCGAGGAGATCGTCGGTCAGCTCTACAACTTCACCGACAAGGGCCACCGGGAAGTGGCCCTCCGCCCCGAGATGACGCCGTCTCTGGCCCGGATCCTGGGGGAACGCAGCCGCGCCCTCCCCAAGCCCATCCGGTGGTTCAGCACCCCCCAGCTCTTCCGGTACGAGCGGCAGCAGCGGGGGCGGCTCCGGGAGCACTTCCAGTGGAACGTCGACATCGTGGGCGAGGCCGGCGTGGCCGCCGATGCCGAGGTCCTGGCCGTGGCTCTGGACGGGCTCCGGGAACTGGGACTGGGCCCCGACGACGTCCGGGCCCGGGTGTCGGACCGCCGCCTCCTGGCGGCCCTCATGCGCAGCGCCGGCGTGGCGGACGACCGACTCACGGCGGCCTACGCCGTGGTGGACAAGGTGGAGCGCGAAACGCGGGAGCGGAGTCGGGGGCGGCTGATGGCCGAAGCCGGCCTCGACGCCACCGGCGCCGACGCCATTCTGGACCTCTTCGACGCCCCGGGGCTGGACGCCGTTCGGGAGCGCTTCGGAGACCGGGAGGAGGTGGCCGAGGCCCTGACCCGGTTCGACGAGTACCTGGCCACCCTCGAGGGACTGGGGCTGGGCTCGTTCGTCGATTTCGACCTGACCATCGTCCGGGGACTGGCCTACTACACGGGCATCGTCTTCGAGGTGTTCGACGCCCGGGGCGAGCTCCGGGCCGTCTGCGGTGGAGGCCGCTACGACCGGCTCCTGGAACTGGTGGGGGGCGAGCCCCTTCCCGCGGTGGGGTTCGGCATGGGCGACGTGGTCCTCACCGAACTGCTCCGGGATCTGGACCGCCTTCCCGACGTGTCCCGGAGCGTGGACTGGTTCGTGGTGGTCATCGGCGACGATCTCCGCCCCCGGGCCCTGGACGTGGCCCGGAGGCTCCGGGACCGGGGCGAGTCGGTGGCGTACAGCCTCCGGAGCCACGCGGTGCGCAAGCAGTTCAAGGCCGCCGAGAGCGAGGGGGCCCGCAGGGTGCTGGTCCTGGCTCCCGACGAAGCGGCCCGGGACGAGGCGGTGGTGCGGGACATGGCCACGGGCGAGGAGCGCACCGTGTCTCTCGCGTCTCTGGACGTCGACTGACGGGCGTGGCCCGGGAGCCAGGAACCCCTGAGTCCCAGGCGGCCCGGGAGGTGACCCACCGGGCCATTCGGCGCCTGGGGTTCCTGGAGACGATGTTGATGATGGCGGCGGGTCTCTTCGCCCTCCTGGCGGGGGCCCTGGCCGCCCTCGTGGTGGCCGAGGTGACGGGGTGGGCCTTCCGGCCCGTCTGGATCGCCGCGAGTGTGATCTTCTTCGTGGTGCCCGGCGGCGTGGTGCTGATCCGGTCACGGCGAGACGAGGCGGAGCGACTGGCCCGCCTCGAACGAGCGACTTCCACCGACGACTGACATGGCGGACGACCGGAAGCTGACCCCGCGGAGCGAGGACTTCGCGGCCTGGTACAACGAGATCGTGCAGCGGGCCGAACTGGCCGACTACTCCCCGGTCCGGGGCAGCATGGTGATCCGGCCGTGGGGCTACGGCATCTGGGAGCGCATGCAGCGGGCCCTGGACGACATGTTCAAGGCCACGGGCCACGAAAACGCGTACTTCCCCCTCCTGATCCCCATGAGCTTCATCGAGAAGGAGAAGGAGCACGTGGAGGGGTTCAAGCCCGAACTGGCCATCGTGACCCACGCCGGGGGGAAGGAGCTCGAGGAGCCCCTGTTGATCCGGCCCACCTCCGAGACCGTGATCCTGGAGATGTTCGGGAAGTGGGTGCAGTCCTATCGCGATCTCCCGCTGTTGATCAACCAGTGGGCCAACGTCATGCGGTGGGAACTCCGCCCGCGTCTCTTCCTGCGCACCGCCGAGTTCCTCTGGCAGGAGGGCCACACGGCCCACGCCTCGGCCGAGGAGGCCGAAGAGGAGACCCTGCGCATGCTGGGGGTCTACCGGGACTTCATGGAGAACTGGATCGGCATGCCCCCCATCACGGGCCTCAAGAGCGAGTCCGAGAAGTTCGCCGGCGCCGTGCGGACCTACGCCTGTGAAGCCCTCATGCAGGACAACAAGGCGCTCCAGGCCGGCACCTCCCACTTCCTCGGGCAGAACTTCTCCCGGGCCGCCGACTTCACCTTCCAGAGCGAAGCGGGCACGGAGGAGTATCCCTGGAGCACCTCGTGGGGCGTGTCCACCCGCATGGTGGGCGGCATGGTCATGACCCACGGCGACGACGACGGCCTCGTGGTGCCGCCGCGCCTCGCGCCGACCCAGGTGGTGGTGGTGCCCATCTACCGCAACGACGAGGAGCGGTCGGCCACCCTGGCCAAGGCCGCCGAGGTGGAGGCCCGTCTCCGGGACGACGGCGTCCGGGTCAAGGTCGACGGCCGGGACCATCTCAACCCCGGGGCCAAGTTCTACGAGTGGGAGCGGAAGGGCGTGCCGCTGCGGGTGGAGATCGGCCCGAAGGACCTGGAGAAGGGCAGCCTGTGCATCGCCCGGCGGGTCGTGCCCGAGGGGGAGAAGCGCAAGGTGTTCCCGGCCGAGGCCGAGGCCCTGGCCTCCATCCCCGGCCGCCTCGACGCCCTCCAGACCGACCTCCGGGATCGGGCCGTGGCCCGCCGCGAGGAGAACTCGTACCGGGGCGTGTCCGACTGGGGCGAGATGAAGGAGATCCTCGAGACGAAGGGCGGGTTCGTATACACCGGGTGGTCCGGCGACCCCGCGGTGGAAGCCCGGGCCAAGGAGGAGCTCAAGGCCACCATCCGGGTGATCCCCGGCGAGGAGTTCCGGTCCGATACCGCGCCGGACCGGTGCATCTCCGGCGAGGGGGCGGCGGCCCACGAGGTGGTGTGGGCCCGGGCGTACTGACCGGCCCGTTTCCGCGGCGAGACGGCGTTCTCCACGGCGGGTCCCACCGCCTGGACGCCCTGGCCGAAGAGTTCGGCACGCCCCTCTACGTCTACGACCTGGACGCCGTGGAGGGCGCCTATCGCCGCCTCCTCGACGCCTTCGCCGGGGTGCCCCTGGACGTGGCCTACAGCGTGAAGGCCAACGGGGCCCTGGCCGTGCTCCACCGGCTGGCGTCGCTGGGGGCCGGCGCCGACATCGTCAGCGAAGGCGAACTGTTCCGGGCCCTGCGGGCGGGCATCCCGGCCCACCGGATCGTCTTCGCCGGCGTGGCGAAGTCCGAGGCCGAGATGGAGGCGGCGCTCCGGGCCGGGATCCGGGCCTTCAACGTGGAGAGCGCCGGCGAACTCGAGCGTCTCGACGGTGTGGCGGAGCGCCTCGGCGTGGTGGCCCCCTTCGCCGTGCGGGTGAACCCCGACGTCCTCTCGCCGACGCCCCACGAGTACACCCGGACGGGCCACGCCAGCACCAAGTTCGGCGTGGGCCCCGACGAGGCGCTGGAGCTCTACGCCCGCGCCCGGGCCCGCCCCACCCTGAAGGCCGTGGGGGTGGACGCCCACATCGGGTCCCAGATCCGGGAGGTGGAGCCCTTCGTCCAGGCCCTCGCCCGCCTCGAGACCGTGGTGCACGGCCTCCGGGCACAGGGGGAGGCGCTGGAGTTCCTGGACATGGGAGGCGGCTTCGGGGTGGCCTACGAACCCGGGGTGGAGCCCTCCGATCACGGCGGCACCCTGGATCTTCGCACCCTGGCCCGGGAACTGGGCCCCCGGGTGCGGGCCCTGGGACTGCGACTGATCCTGGAGCCCGGGCGCTCCATCGTGGGCGAGGCCGGCGTCATGCTCACCCGGGTGGAGATCGTGAAGCGCTCGGGAGACAAGGTCTTCGTGGTGGTGGACGGGGGCATGACCGAGCTGATCCGCCCCAGCCACTACGGGGGCTACCATCACATCGAGCCCGTGGTGGCGCGGCCGGACCCGCAGGGGCCCGTGGTGGTGGACGTCGTGGGGCCCATCTGCGAAACCGGCGACTTCCTGGCCCGGGACCGGGCCCTGGCCCTTCCGCGTCCCGGCGACCTCCTGGCCGTCCGCACCGCCGGCGCCTACGGCTTCACCATGGCGTCCAACTACAACGCTCGTCGCCGGCCCGCCGAGGCCGCCGTCTCCGGCGACCGGGTGGAACTGATCCGCGCCCGGGAGTCCCTGGACGACCTGATCCGGGGCGAACGCATGCCCTTCGACGACCTCGCCACCCCTCCGTCCTGACGGCCCCCTTTCACCTCCTCACCCCACCGCCATGCACGACCACGACCGCGTTCTGATCCTCGACTTCGGGTCCCAGTACACCCAGCTCATCGCCCGTCGCATCCGGGAGGAACGGGTCTACTGCGAGATCCACCCCCCGGATCGGAGCGCCGACTGGATCCGGGAGTGGAATCCCGACGGGCTGATTCTCTCGGGCGGACCCTCGTCGGTGTACGACGACGGCGTGCCCTCGCTGGATCCCGGGGTGCTGGACCTCGGTGTGCCGATCCTGGGCATCTGCTACGGGATGCAGCTCCTGGCCCAGCTCAAGGGGGCCCGGGTGGAGCGGGGCAAGCGGGAGTACGGGCGGGCCGAACTCACCGTGCGGGCCGGGGAGGGGCTGTTCGACGGCTTCGACCCCGGCGAGGAGACCCAGATCTGGTGTTCCCACGGAGACCACGTGGACACGGCGCCGGAAGGGTGGGAGGTCCTGGCCTCCACCGCGTCCCTTCCGGTGGCGGCGTTCAGCGACGCGGCCTCCCGGCTCTACGGCGTCCAGTTCCACCCCGAGGTGGCCCACACCGTCCGGGGCGAGGAGGTGATCTCCAACTTCCTCTTCGCCATCTGCGGCTGTCGCCCGTCGTGGACCGCCGGGGCCTTCATCGACGAGAGCGTGGCCCGGATCCGCGACGAGGTGGGCGACGACGCGGCGGTGATCTGCGGCCTCTCGGGCGGGGTGGACTCGTCGGTGGCCGCCACCCTGGTGCACCGGGCCGTGGGCGACCGCCTCACCTGCATTTTCGTGGACAACGGCTTGCTGCGGAAAGGCGAGCGGGAGGGGGTGGAGCGCACCTTCCGCAAACACATGGGGATCCGACTGGTGGTGGTGGACGCCGTGGACGAATTCCTCGGCGCCCTGGAGGGGGTGGAGGACCCGGAGCAGAAGCGACGGGCCATCGGGACCACCTTCTGGCAGGTGTTCGGTCGGGTGGCGAAGTCGGAAGGGGAGGGGGCCCGCTTCTTCGTCCAGGGCACCCTCTATCCCGACGTCATCGAGTCCGTCTCGGCCACCGGGGGGCCGTCGGCCACCATCAAGACCCACCACAACCTGGTGGAGTTTCCCGAGGGGGTTTCGTTCCAGGTCATCGAGCCTCTGCGGGAGCTCTTCAAGGACGAAGTGCGGAACGTGGGACGGGAACTGGGACTCCCGGAGGAGTTCATCGGCCGTCATCCCTTCCCGGGGCCGGGGCTGGGCATCCGGGTGCTCGGTGAGATCACCCGGGACCGCCTCGACACCCTGCGGGAAGCCGACGCCATCTACCTGGAGGAGATCCGGGAGGCGGGGCTCTACGACGAAATCTGGCAGGCCTTCGCCGTCCATCTCCCGGTGCGCTCCGTGGGGGTCATGGGCGACGCCCGGACCTACGACAACGTCATCGCCCTCCGGGCCGTGACGTCGAGAGACGGGATGACCGCCGACTGGTTCCAGTTCCCCCACGACGTCCTGGGGCGCATCTCCACCCGCATCATCAACGAGGTGGACGGCGTGAACCGGGTCACCTACGACGTGAGCTCCAAACCTCCCGCCACCATCGAGTGGGAGTAGCCCGGAGGGAACCGTGGTCGCCGCGCCGGAGAGCCGCGAAGTGGGGCTCGTGGGTGCCGTGTCCATGGGCATCGGCGGCATGGTGGGGGGCGGGATCTTCGCCGTTCTGGGGGTGGCGGCGGTGGAGGCCGGGCCCGCCACCCCCGTGGCCTTCGCCCTCGCCGGGCTCGTCGCGGCCCTGACGGCCTATTCGTACGCCGCCCTTTCCACCCATTTCCGCAGCGCGGGGGGCACGGCCACCTTCGTCGATCGGGTCTTCGGCATCCGGGACCTCACCGGCGGGCTCAACGTGGTGCTGTGGGCCGGCTACATCGCCACCACCGCCCTGTACGTATCGGCGTTCGCCAACTACGGGGGAACGTTGATGGGGGGAGGCGGCCTCCCGTCCCCCGGCCTCCGGGCGGGCCTGGTCCTGGTGGGCGTGGGAATTCCCTGGGCCATCAACCTCGCCGACGCCTCCCTCGTCGCCCGGAGCGAGGGCGTGGTGGTGGCCGTGAAGCTGGCCATCCTGGCCGTGGTCATCGGCGCCGGATTCCCGAGCGTGGACTGGACTCGGCTGGTGCCGGCGGCCCCGTCGCCGCCGGGGACGGCGGTGTTCGCGGCGGGGATGTTGATCTTCGTGGCCTACGAGGGCTTCGAACTCATCGCCAACGCCTCGGCCGACGTGGTGCGCCCCGAACGGACCCTTCCGTGGGCGTTCGGCCTCGCCGTGGGGATCGTGGTCGTCCTCTACGTGGCCATCGCCACGGTGGTGGTGGGAGCCCTGACTCCGGCGGAGATCGCCGGCTCGGCCGATGTCGCCCTGGCCCGGGCGGCCGGCGCCACGCTGGGGCCGGTGGGCTTCACGCTGGTGGCGGTGTCGGCGGTCCTGGCCACCTTTTCCGCCACCAACGCCACCCTCTACGGCGCCGCCCGCCTGAGCTTCACCCTGGCCAGCGAGGGAGAATTGCCCCGGGCCTTCGAGGCGACCACCTGGCGGCAGCCAGTGGGGCTCCACGCCACGGCACTGCTGGGCTTCGCCCTGGCGGTCCTGCTCCCCCTGACCAGCCTCTCCACGGTGTGCAGTGCGGTGTTCCTCGCCGTGTTCGCGGTGGTGAACGGGGCGGCCTTCAAGGTGGCGCCCACCATCGGCGCCCGCCGGTGGCTGGCGGGTCTGGGGGTGGTGGGCTGCTCCGCCTCCCTCGCCACGCTCCTCGTGCGATCCGCCCGGGACGACCTCCCGGGTCTGGTGGTGCTCGCCGTTCTCGTAACCGCGGCGCTCCTGGTGGAGCGGGTCGTGCTCCGGCCGGCGACGCGGCGTACGGGGTGAGGAGGGCCGCCGGGGCGACTCAGGGCGCCTCGGCGTCGGCCTCGATCTCGATGAGCATGTCGGGATGGATGAGCCGGCGTACCTCCACCATGGTCGTGGCGGGCGGGTGGCCCTCGAAGGCCTCCCGGTGGGCCCGGCCGAATTCGGCCCATCGGTCGATGTCGGTGACGAACATGCGCGTGCGTACCACCCGATCCAGACCCACGTCCAACCCCGCCAGGGCCGTGCGAATCAAATCGAAGCAGCGGGTGGCCTGGGCGTAGGCGTCTCCCGGGGCGTGGACGCCCCCGCCTTCCGCCACCGGGGCCGTGCCCGTCACCACGATGCGGGTTCCGGCCCGGAGGGCCCGGCAGTAGCCGACGTCCGCCTCCCACGGGGCGTCGCTGAAGACCCGTTGAAACGGCGCAGCACGGGGTGGTTCTTTCGGTTCTGGCACGTGGTCTGCATCTCCCCGAATCGTCACTCGTGAATCCCGAACCTCGACTTCGAGGCCGATCCTATGTTCAATTCCCTCCGTTTCGCCACCGCCTTGACCGTGGCCGCCCTCGCCGTTCCCTCCGCGTCCGCGGCCCAGGTGGCCTGGGACAGCCCCATGCTCATGGCGCCGGGAGCGCCGGCGGGGTGGGGCTTCCACCTCGTCGATCCCCACCCCGGGGACGGGCTGGGCGGCCTGGTGACCTGGCGCGCCAACCCCGCCCCCGTGGGGTTGGGCTTCCGGGCAGGACTCTTCGAGGGGAGCCGGGACGACCTGGGCATCGTGGGCGGCGTGGACCTGGCCGGCACGCTGCACCGGGGGTCGGACGACGCCCCCTTCGACGTGATCTGGTTCTTCGGGGCCGGGTTGGGCATCGACGACGACATCCTGGCCAGCTTCCCGCTGGGCATCGCCGCCGGGTGGTCGTTCGTGGGCCCCGACGTGGCCTTCCGGCCGTACGTGGCGCCCCGTCTCGTCCTGGACGCCTTCTTCGGCGACGACGTCAACGACGATCTCGACCTCGAGGCCGCCGTGGAACTGGGCCTCGACCTCGCCTTCTCCCCCACGTTCGCCATCCGCACCGCGGCGTCGCTGGGAGATCGGGACGCCATCTCCATCGGCATCGCCGTTCCGGGCCGTCGCTGATCCCGGCGAGCTACTCCACCGTGCAGACCAGGCACTTGAGGTAGGCCGTCTCGGGGCAGGTGGGGGACACCGGGTGGTCGAGAGGCTGACCGCGCCGCTCGATCACCCGGATCCGCCGCCCCGTCCGCTCTTCCACCCCGGCCACCACCCCCAGGAAGTCCTGGGCGCTCACCCGGCCGGTGCACGAGCAGGTCACCAGGATCCCGTCGGGCTCGAGGCAGTCCACGGCCAGTTCGTTCAGGGAGGCGTAGCCCCGGAGGGCCTGGGGCACGCCCCGGCTGGACCGGGCGAACCGGGGCGGATCCAGCACGATCATGCCGAAGCGGGCGCCGGCCTCCTTCCGGGCCTCCAGCCAGCGGAAGGCGTCGCTCTTCTCCAGGGTCCACCGGCCCGAGGCCAGGTCGTCGTCGAGCCCGTTCAGGGCGCCGTTGATCCGGGCCCGCTCCAGCGCCCCCGCCGAGACGTCCACCCCGTGGACCGAGGTGGCCCCCGCCCTGAGAAGGCGCAGGGCGAATCCCCCGGTGTAACAGCAGACGTCGGCCACCCGGCGACCCTTCCCCAGGTGGGCCACCGCCCTGCGGTTGTCCCGCTGGTCCAGATAGGCCCCGGTCTTCTGTCCGGTGTGGAGATCCACGGCGTAGCGAACGCCGTCTTCGTCCACCTCCAGGGGCCCCTCGGGGAGCACGCCGAAGAGCAGGCCGTCGCTCACGTCCAGCCCCTCCTCGTCCAGGATTCCCCGGGCCGTGCGCAACACGGCCCCGTCGACCCCGGGATCGGGTGCCAGGGCGCCCCGGAGGGCGTCCAGCAGCACCTCGCGCCGGTGCCAGAGGGCGAGGGACGTGAACTGGACGGCCAGGATCCGCCCGTAGCGATCCACCGTGAGCCCGCTGAGGCCGTCGCCCTCGGAGAAGACCAGCCGGCACGCCCCGTCGGGGTCCAGGAGTCCCGCGTTGCGGCGGTGCGCCACGGCCCGATGGACCCGGCGGCGCCAGGCGTCGTCGTCCAGGGTCTCGTCTTCGCGCCAGGCGTAGAGCCGCACCCGGATCTGGCTGTGGGGATTGAAGAGGCCCCGGGCCACGAAGTCGCCGTCGCTGTCCACCACCACCACCTCGGCGCCGTCCCCGGGAGCGCCCTGCACCCGTTCGACGGCGCCGGAGAACACCCAGGGATGGCGGCCCCGGGCCGGGCGGTCCCGCCCTCGCTTGAGCCGGACCGTGGGCGTCGCGTCGATCAGCGGGCCTCGCCGGAGGCCACCGTGTCTTCGCCCGCGGCGGCCCGCAGTCGATTCTGCACGTCTTCCCACACCCCCCGCATGGCCGCGGGGTCGGCGCCCCAGGCGTCGGCGAAGCCCAGGAGATCGTCTTCCGTGACGCCGTGCTTCTCCAGCACCCGGGTGCGCTCGGCGTCGGTGATCACCCCCGTGGGGGTGCCCAGAGCCGACAGCCGCAGGTCCACGTAGGTGGCCACGAACGTCTCCCAATCCACCGGTCCGTCGTACGAGGCCGGGCTGTCGTCGCAGGCCGCGGCGGAGAGGGCACAGGCGGCGGCGAAGGCGACCACCGGGAACCGGCGGCGAAAGGCGTCGAGGAACATGGGCGGGGACGGGGGTGGCGGGGGTCCGGAATCGGGAGGCTCCTACCCCCCGGGGACCCGGAAGGTCGCGGCGGGGTTCAGTCTACCCCGTGGCGGCCATGGGCCGCTACCTTGGGCTGTTTCGAGGCCCCACTCCACACGGTTCCCCACGGTCCATGCCCGTCGCCGCTCCCCGCTTCCGCCGCTCCGCCGTCCCCGCGTTCGCCCTCCTCCTGGGGGCGCTCGTCGCCGGACTCCCCGGAGCGGCCCGGGGCCAGGCGCCCCCGTCGCCGGCCGACGTCCTGGGGTGGCCGCTGGGCACGCGCTTCACCGACGTGCCCTCGGTGCATCGCTACATGGACGCCCTGGCGGCGGCCTCGCCCCTGGTCTCGGTGGAACCCTACGGCGCGACCTGGGAGGGCCGCCCCCTCATCCAGGTGGTGGTGGCCTCGGCAGCCCACCGGGCCCGGCTCGACGAGATCCTGGCCGCCAACCGGGAACTGGCCGATCCCGACACGCCCCCCGCCCGCGTCGACGAGATCGTCGCCGGCAATCCCGCGGTGGTCTACTTCTCGTACGGCGTCCACGGCAACGAGAGCTCGTCCACCGAGGCGGCCCTCTGGACCGCGTGGGACCTGGCCCGGGGCGCGCCCGAAGTCGCCGGGGTCCTGGACTCGGTGGTGGTGGTCATCGACCCCGTGGTGAATCCAGACGGCCGCACCCGGTACGTGGAGTTCTACCGGTCCACCCGGGGTCCCATTCCCAACCCCGACCCCGCCACCCGGGAGCACCGGGAGCCGTGGCCCGGAGGGCGCACGAACCACTACTACTTCGATCTGAATCGCGACTGGACCTGGACCAGCCAGATCGAAACCCGGGCCCGCCTCGCCACCTGGGACCGGTGGACGCCCCAGATCCACGTGGACTTCCACGAGATGAGCCCCAACTCGTCGTACTTCTTCTTTCCCCCGGCCGAGCCCATCAACCCCATCTATCCGGAGCACACGGCCCGATGGGCCCAGCGCATCGGAGACGGCAACGCCCGGGCCTTCGACGAGCAGGGGTGGCTCTACTTCACCGAAGAGAGCTACGACCTCTTCTATCCGGGGTACGGGGACTCCTGGCCGTCGCTCCTGGGCTCCATCGGCATGACCTACGAGCAGGCCGGGGGCGGATCGGCCGGGTTGGCCTACGAGCGCTCCGACGGTTCGATCCTCACCCTGGCCCAGCGGGCCACCCATCACCGGGTGGCGGGCCGAGCCACGTTGCGCACGGCCATGGAGGGCCGGGCCGACCTGCTCCGGGGCTTCGCCGACTTCCACCAGTCCGTGGACGAGGGGCTCCCCGACATCCTCCTGGTGCCCCGGGACGGCGCGGGTCCGGGATCGGGGGCGCGCCTCGCCGCCCTCCTGGCCCATCTGGACGCCCAGGGGATCCGGTACGAGCGGGCCGACGAGGGCTTCGAGGCCCGGGCCACACCCCACCGGGGGTGGGCGGTGCGGAACCGGTTTCCCGCGGGCACGATCCGGGTGCCGGCTCGCCAGCCCCGGGGCCGTCTGGCCGTGACCCTGCTCCAGGCCGAGACCGTGCTCGACGCCACCTACTCGTACGACATCAGCGCGTGGTCGCTCCCCTTCGGCTACGGGGTGGAGGCCCACGCGGTGAACGAGGATCTCGGCGGGGCGTGGTCGCCCGGCTCGGGAGCCGCGGCGCCGGCGCCGGCCCCCACGACGTCGTCGTCGTACGGGGTGCTGGTCCGCCCCGGGTACCACGCCTGGCCGGCGCTGGTCGCGTTTCTGGAGGACGGAGGGCGGGGGCGGGTCATGCCCGACACGTTCCGCATGGGCGAGACGGCCTACCCCCGGGGCACGATCTTCCTGCCCCGGCTGTCCAATCCCGATCTGGCCCAGCGCCTGGAGCGGGCCGGGCTGGCGCCGTTCGCCGAGCCCGTGAGCACGGCCGTCACCACCACCGGCCCCGACCTGGGCACGGGTGATGCCGGCGAGCTCTCCCTCCCCCGGGTGGTGGTGCTGGGGGGCTCCGGCACCTCCAGCGGCTCCTTCGGCGCCCACCTCTACTTCCTGGACCACCGCCTGGGCCTGCCGTACGACGCGGTGCAGGTCGACGACTTCGGCAGTCTCGATCTGGGCGAGGTGGACGTGGTGGTGGTCCCCGAGGGCGGCGGGGTGGCCGGTCGTCTCGGCGACGCCGGCATGGAGCGCCTCGAGGCCTGGGTCCGGGCCGGGGGCACGGTGGTGGCGGTGGGGTCGGGGGCGGCGTCCCTCGGCGGCATGGTGGGGGTGGAGGTGCGACGCACCACCGGACCCGAGGAGTCGGAACGCCTGGGGCGGGCCCTCCGCACGGTGGAGGAGCGGCGGCTGGAGCGCTGGGAGTCCCAGACGCCCGGCACGATCCTTGAAGTCTCTCTCGACCCGGGTCACCCCCTGGCCTTCGGTGCCGGAACCGCCGATCGCGACGATCGGATGTTCGTGCTGTCCACCGGAGCGGGGTTCGAGCCCGACGAGGACTTCGAGTCGGCCGCGTGGTTTCCCGAAGACGCCGAAGGAGTGAGCGGCGTCATCGGCGAGGCCACCGTCGACCGCCTCCGGCTCAGCTCCTGGTTGGTGGAGCGCGGCCTGGGGCGGGGGAGCGTGATCCTCTTCGCCGACGACCCGTTGTTCCGGATCATGTGGTACGCGGGGTTCCAGACCTACGCCAACGCGCTGCTGCTGGGTCCCGCGTTCTGAACACGCCGACGCACCGCCGTTTTCCAGGGAGAGTGTCCATGCCCCACCTTCGCCGAGTCGCCGCCGCCCTCGTTCTGGCCGGCGCCGCCGTCACCACCGCCTGCGCCGTGAACCCCGCCACCGGCAGCCGGGAGCTGTCGCTGGTGAGCGAAGGGCAGGAGATCCAGATGGGGCGGGAGTCCGACCCCCAGATCGTGGCCCAGATGGGCCTGTATCCCGACTCGGCGGTCCAGCGGTACGTCCGGGACATCGGCCTGCGCATGGCGGCCCGGTCGGAGCGCCCCGATCTGCCCTGGACGTTCCGGGTGCTGGACGACCCGACCGTCAACGCCTTCGCCCTCCCCGGCGGCTTCATCTACATCACCCGGGGCATCCTGACCCACCTCACCAACGAGGCGGAGCTGGCCGGGGTGCTGGGGCACGAGATCGGCCACGTCACGGCCCGCCATTCGGCCAACCAGATGAGCCGGGCCCAGCTCGCCCAGATCGGCCTTGTGGCGGGCATGGTGTTTTCCGAGACGGTCCGGGACTACGCCGGGGTGGCGAGCCAGTCCCTGGGACTCCTCTTCCTCAAGTTCGGCCGGGACGACGAGAGCCAGGCCGACGAACTGGGGATCCGCTACATGACGCGCCTGGGGTACGACCCCCGGGAGCTGGCGGGCGTCATGCGCATGCTCTCCCGCACCTCGGAGTTGGCCAGCGGCGGCGGGCGCGTGCCCGAGTGGCTGTCGACCCACCCCGACCCGGCCAATCGCAGCGAGTCGATCCTGGCCCAGGTGGCGGCGGGAGACTACGCCTCGGCCACCACGGTGGAGCGGGACGGGTTCCTGCGCCGCATCGACGACATGCCCTTCGGGCCCGATCCCCGGGAAGGCTTCGTGGACGGCGGCGCCTTCCATCACCCGGGCCTGGCCTTCCGCCTCGACACCCAGGGCTGGCAGGTGAGCAACCAGAAGACCGCCGTCCAGTTCATCTCGTCCGACGGCGGCGCCGCGGTGATCCTCACCATCGGCGACGGTTCACCCGAGTCGGCCCTCCAGGAGTTCGGCGGCCAGGACGGCGTGAGCGTGGGTTCGGGCACCCGGGTCGACGTGAACGGGTCGCCCGGCGTGCGGGCCCCCTTCGAGGCCCAGACCCAGGACGGCACCCTGGCCGGCGAGGTGGTCTTCGTGGACTACGGCGGCAACACGTACCGGCTCCTGGGCCTCTCGTCGTCCCAGGGGTGGCCGTCGGTGGCGTCCACGGCCCGGGCGATCCAGCAGTCGTTCCGCCGGGAGACCGACCCCGACGTGCTCTCGGCCATGCCAGACCGTCTCGAGGTGGTGTCGGTGGGCCGATCCCTTTCGTTCGACGCCTTCCGCTCCCGCTACCCGTCGTCGGTGGATCCGGTGATCGTGGCCCTCATCAACCAGATCGACGAGACGGCCACGGTTGAGCGGGGCCTCTGGAAGCGGGTGGTGGGCTCGAACTGACCCGCCGCCGACCTACTCCGGATCGTCCACGAAGGGTTGGAGCGCCCCGGTCCGCCACAGGTGTTCCAGCGCCGCCGTGACCGTGGGGTCCAGGGCGCTGCCGGCGTCCCGGAGCAGGCGTCCCATGGTGACTTCCAGGGGGACGGCCGCCTTGTAGGCCCGGCGGTGGGTGAGGGAATCGAAGGCGTCGGCCACCGCCACGATCCGGCCCTCCACGGGAATCGCCTCGCCCGACAGCCCCGCGGGGTAGCCCGAGCCGTCCCACCGCTCGTGGTGGGAGGCGGCGATGAGCCGGGCCACCTCCAGGATCCGGTTGCGGCTCCCGGCCAGGAGTTCGGCCCCCAGGCGGGTGTGCTGCTTCATGAAGGCGTATTCCTCCGGGGTCAGGGGACCCGGCTTCCGGAGGATCGAGTCGGGAATGCCGATCTTGCCCACGTCGTGGAGGGGCGCGGCCTGGCGCAGCACCTCCACCCGGTCGCTCTCCAGTCCCATGTGATCGGCCAGGAGCGCCGACAGGTCACCCACCCGCTCCTGGTGGCGTCCGGTGGCGTCGTCCCGGTACTCGGCGGCCCGGGCCAGCCGGGCCAGGATCTCGGCCCGGGCCTCCTCCAGCTCCCGGGTCCGCTCCCGGACCCGGCGTTCGAGCATGCCGGCGGCGTCCCGGACCTGGCGATGCAGTCGACGGGTCTCCAGGTGATTCAGGATCCGGGCGTGGAGTTCGGTGAGGTCCACGGGTTTGTTCAGGAAGTCCCGTCCCCCCATGCGCAGAACCCGTTCCTTCACCCGGGGGTCGCGTTCCCCGGTGAGGATGATCACCGGCAGGTACCCCTCGCTCGACAGGCGGGGCTGGAGACGCTCCAGCACCCCGAAGCCGTCCAGGGGGGCCATGTGGAGGTCCAGGAGGAGGAGGTCGAATTCCTGGGACTCCATGTGGGCCAGGGCTTCGGCCGCCACCGAGAAGGTGCTCACGTTGCGGAATCCCAGGGCCTCCAGCCCTCGGCCGAAGGCCCGGAGGTTCACCACCTCGTCGTCCAGGACCACGATGCGGGCCTCCGCCGCGTCGGGCGCCTCGGCCGGCTCCCGGGCCACCGGGGGCGCGCTCCCGGCCGTGGCCGCCACGGGGGCGTCGGAGAGGGCCGGGAGGGGAGACGACTCCAGCGCCCCGTCGACCCGCAGTCCCTCGACTCGATCCCGGCCCCCCTCCTTGGCTCGGCTCAGGGCCTCCTCGGCCAGGGCCACCAGGGCGTCGGGATCCGAAACGTCCTTGTGGAACGACGCCACGCCGCCGCTCACCGTGAGGGGCCGCCACTGGAGGTCGGCGGCGGCCAGGGCGGTGCGCACCCCGTCCATGCGGCGCAGGGCGTCGTCGAAGGAGACGCCCGGAAGGACCACCAGGAACTCGCCTCCGCTCCACCGGCCCACCGACTCGCCGTCTCCCAGTTCCCGCCGGACGAGGCCGGCGAAGGTGCGCAGCACTTCGTCGCCCGCCACGTGGCCGTGTTCGTCGTTGAGCCACTTGAAGCGGTCCAGGTCCATGAGGGCCACGGCCAGGGGCACCCCGCGACGGGCCGCGTCGAAGGCCACGTCCAGGACGATGTGGGTGTGGCGCCGGTTGGGAAGCCCCGTGAGGGGGTCGGTGAGGGCCTGCCGCTCGCTGGTCCGTCGCTGCCGCTCGAGTCGATCGGAGAGCATGCCCACCCCGAGGGTGACGCCCACGAACACGCCGGCCAGGCCCCCGAGCATGCGCCAGTCCGGCAGGTCCACCCCCCGGGCCGTCAGGACGGCGGTGCCGGCGGCTCCGAGAAGCCCCCCGGCCGCCAGGGCCAGGATGGCGCCGCGCCACCCCAGGTGGTAGGTCAGGACGAACGCCGGGACGAGGGACGCCATCCAGAGGAGGAAGCCCACTTCCCGGAGCCCCACGGTGGGGGCCAGAAGCCAGGCGACGAGCGGCCCCACCAGGGCGGCGGCACAGAGCAGCAGGCCGGAGCGCGGAACGGTGGGGACGGCGCGTGCGAGGGGCATGCCGATAAGGTCGGACGCCGGTGGCCCCACCACAAGAAGTCCCGTGGCATCCATCTTGAACTATCATCCTTCGGGGCAGCCGCGGTGCTGCCAGAGCGACAGAACCCGAGGATCCACCCATGATCAGTTACGATCGTCTCACGGTGAAGGCCGGCGAGGCCCTCCAGGCCGCCGCCACCGATGCCCGCCGTCGCGGAAATCCGGACATCCACGGTGTCCACCTGCTCCAGGCGCTCCTGTCCCAGGAGGAGGGGATCGTGGTGCCGGTGCTTCAGAAGCTCGGCGTGGCGGTGGATCGGGTGCGGACCCGGACCGCCGAGGCCATCGAGCGCATGGCCCGGACCGAGGGCGGGGCCGAGCCGCGCCTGTCCCGGGACCTCACCCGGGCCCTGGACGTGGCCGAGTCCCAGGCCCGGGATCTGGGCGACGAGTACGTGTCCACCGAACACTTCCTCCTGGGACTCACGGAGGAGAAGGACGACGCCGGGCGGATCCTGAGGGAGATGGGGGCCGACCTGGACGACGTGCGGGAGGCGCTGGACGCCGTGCGGGGCACCCATCGCGTCACGGATCAGAGCCCCGAGGACAAGTACCAGGCCCTGGCGCGGTTCAGCCGGGACCTCACGGACCTGGCGCGCCGGGGCAAGCTCGACCCGGTCATCGGCCGGGACGAGGAGATCCGCCGGGTGGTGAAGGTCCTGGCCCGGCGTACCAAGAACAACCCGGTGCTCATCGGCGAGCCCGGAGTGGGGAAGACGGCCATCGTGGAAGGCCTGGCCCAGCGCATGGTGGCGGGAGACGTGCCCACCTCCCTCGCCGACAAGAAGCTCGTGGCCCTGGACATCTCGGCCATGCTGGCGGGGGCGAAGTTCCGGGGCGAGTTCGAGGAGCGCATGAAGGCCGTGCTCGCCGAAATCACCGAAGGCGACGGGCGCTTCGTGGTGTTCATCGACGAGCTCCACACCATGGTGGGGGCCGGGAGCGCCGAGGGGGCCGTGGACGCGGGCAACATGCTCAAGCCCGCCCTGGCCCGCGGCGAACTCCGCATGGTGGGGGCCACCACCCTGGACGAGTACCGGAAACACATCGAGAAGGACCCGGCGCTGGAGCGGCGCTTCCAACCCGTCTACGTGGCGCCGCCGTCGGTGGACGACGCCGTGGCGATCCTCCGGGGGCTCAAGGAGCGCTACGAGGTGCACCACGGGGTGCGCATCACCGACGACGCCATCCTGGCGGCCGTGAAGCTCTCCGACCGCTACATCGGCGGCCGGTTCCTCCCGGACAAGGCCATCGACCTCATGGACGAGGCCGGGAGCCGGCTCCGCATCGAGATCGACTCCATGCCCCAGGAGATCGACGAGGTGGAGCGGCGCATCACCCAGCTCGAGATCGAAAAGCAGGCCCTGGCCCGGGAGGAGGAGCGTTCGGCGCTGGAGCGCCGCGACGCCATCGAGGCCGAGCTGGGCGAGCTCCGGGAGCGTTCCAGCGGGATGAAGGCCCGCTGGCAGAGCGAGAAGGAGGCCATCCAGCGGCTCCAGGGCCTCAAGGAGAAGGTCGACGAGCTCCGGGTGGAGGCGGAGCGGGCCACCCGCACGGGCGATCTGGAGCGGGCCGCCGAGATCCAGTACTCGGAGATTCCCGGCACCCAGCAGGCCATCGAGGTGGCCCACGATCGCCTGGCCGAACTGCAGTCCCACGGGAAGTTCCTGAAGGAGGAGGTCGACGCCGACGACATCGCCCTGGTGGTGGGGGAATGGACCGGGATCCCCGTGAGTCGGCTCCTGGAATCGGAGCGGCAGCGCCTCACCCACCTGGAGGAGCACCTGGGCGAGCGGGTCATCGGCCAGCCCGAGGCGGTCCAGGCCGTGGCCAACGCGGTACGCCGGGCCCGGGCCGGCCTCCAGGACCCGGACCGCCCCGTGGGGTCGTTCATCTTTCTGGGGCCCACGGGGGTGGGGAAGACCGAAACGGCCCGAGCCCTGGCCGAGTTCCTCTTCGACGACGAGCGGGCCATGGTCCGCATCGACATGTCGGAGTACATGGAGAAACACGCCGTGGCGCGCCTCATCGGGGCGCCTCCGGGGTACGTGGGCTTCGAGGAGGGCGGGCAGCTCACCGAGGCCGTGCGGCGGCGTCCCCACGCCGTGCTCCTCTTCGACGAAATCGAGAAGGCCCACCCCGAGGTCTTCAACGTCTTCCTCCAGATCCTGGACGACGGGCGGCTCACCGACAGCCAGGGCCGCACCGTGGACTTCCGCAACACGGTGGTCATCATGACGTCCAACATCGGGAGCGGCGACATCCTGGAGGCGGCGGGGCAGGGCGACTGGGAAGGGGTCCAGGAGCGGGTCCGGTCCCAGATGAGCCGTCACTTCCGTCCCGAGTTCCTGAACCGGGTGGACGACGTCATCGTCTTCCATCCCCTGGGGCGTCCCGAACTGGCCCGGATCGTGGGACTCCAGCTCGATCGGGTGCGCCGGTTGGCGGCGGAACTCGGCCTGGGGCTGGAGGTGAGCGACGCCGCCCGGGAGCGCCTCGCCGAGGAGGGGTACGATCCCGCCTTCGGAGCCCGCCCCCTCAAGCGGGTCATCCAGCGGCGGGTGCAGGACCCCCTGGCCCTCATGCTGCTGGAGGAGGAGGTGCCCGAGGGGGGCACCATCCGGGTGGACGTGGGGCCAGACGACGAGCTGTCCATCGAGATCGTCGCCACCCCCGGCCTCGCCCCGGTGGCGGTGGGGGACTCGGGTTGACGGTGGCGACCGGGCACGGGAGATTCCGCCGGTGCCGGTTCCCTCCGCCTCGGACCCCGATCCCATCATGGCTCGTCGAAACCCCCTCCGTGCCGGCCTGATCACCTGCCTCCTCGTGGTGGCCTCGTCGGGGTGCACCACCCAGACGGTCTCCAGCGGCGGCAGCGGGCTGGTGGCCGGCACCTCGCCCCTCCAGTCGGTGGAGCGGTTCCTGGCGGCGGTGAACGCCCGGGATCTCAGCGACATGATGGCCGTCTTCGGCACCTCCGAAGGCCCCATCGACGGGCCCCGGGCCGAGAACGAGATCTGGATGGACGCCCTGGCCACCATCCTGGAGCACGAGCGCTACGAGATCGTGTCGGAGCGGCAGGTGCCCGGGCGGGAGAGCCCCACGACCCGGGTGGGGGTGACCCTCACCATCGACGACGAGGTCTACCCCGACGTGTCGTTCATCACCGTCCGGACCGGAGAGGGCCGCTGGATGGTGCAGGAGGTCGACGTGGAGCGGATCACGGGGGAGTGACCTCCACCAGTTCCACCAGGACGCGCCCGGTGGAGCGGGGGTGCAGGAACGCCACCCGATGTCCGAACGCCCCGGGTCGGGGCTCGGTGTCGATGAGTTCGAACCCTTCGCCGGCCAGGCGGGCCAGGTCGGCCTCCAGATCGGTGGAGGCGAAGGCGACGTGATGGAGCCCCGGGCCGTTCCTGGCCAGGAATCGGCCCACGCCGGAGTCGGCGTCCAGGGGTTCCAGGAGTTCGAGACGGGGCCCCACGAACTGGACCCTCACCCCCTGGTGGGGGAGGGTCTCCACCGGGGAACCTCCGTGGCCCGTCACGGATTGGTAGAGTGGAACGGCCGTGGCGAGGGAGTCCACGACCACGGCGACGTGATGTAGAGGAAGTCCAGTCATCATCGAAGGGGCGGGCTTGAGCACGACGAGTCCGCGAACATACAGGAGAACAGGAATGGCCGACAGCGTGAACGTCCTCACCGTGACGGACGACAATTTCAGCGAAGAAGTGGAGCAGACCGACGATCTCACCATGGTGGATTTCTGGGCCACCTGGTGCGGGCCCTGCCGGATCATCGCGCCGGTGGTGGAGCAGCTCGCCGACGAGTATTCGGGGAAGGGCCTGAAGGTCGGGAAGCTCGACGTGGATCAGAACCCGAGCACGGCGGCCCGCTTCGGCGTGCGCTCCATTCCCACGGTGCTCTTCTTCCGGAACGGTGAGGTGGTGGACCGCCTCGTGGGCGCCATGCCCAAGCCGTACTTCGACGAGAAGATCGACGCTCTGCTCCAGTAACGGGGCGGGGAGAGCGCGGCCCCGCGTTCCCCTGGACGGCCCGGCCGGTCTCGCACCGGCCGGGCCGTCGTGCCATCTTGCCCCGATGTCCACTCTCCACGTCGTCGCCACGCCCATCGGCAACCTCGAAGACCTCACGGCCCGAGCGGCCCGGGTCCTGGGGGAGGCCGACCGGGTGCTGGCCGAGGACACCCGCCGCACAGCGACCCTCCTCCGCCACCTGGGACTCCACACGCCCATGGTCTCGCTCCACGAGCACAACGAGGCCCGGCGGGTGGATCAGGTGGTGGGGTGGCTCGACGACGGCGAGTCCCTGGCCCTGGTGTCCGACGCGGGCACGCCCCTGGTGTCGGATCCCGGCGCCCGACTCGTGCGGGCCGTGGCCGACGCGGGCCATGAGGTGGTGCCCCTCCCTGGGCCCTCGGCCGTACTCGCGGCCCTGGTGGCGTCGGGGCTGCCTTCGGAGCGCTTCGCCTTCCTGGGCTTCGTGCCCCGGAAGGGCGGCGATCGGGCCTCAACGCTCCAGCGCGTGGCCGGGTCTTTCGAGACGACGGTGGTTTTCGAATCGCCGGAGCGCCTGGGGGTGCTCCTGGCCGAACTGGTGGACGCCTGCGGGGGGGACCGGAACGCCTGCGTGGCCCGGGAGCTCACCAAGCTCCACGAGGAGGTGCGTCGAGGAACCCTGGCCGAGCTGCGAGCCTACTATCAGGAGGTGCCGGTGCGGGGGGAGGTGACCGTGGTGGTGGCCCCGGCGGCGCCGCCCACCGACGACGACCTGGAGGCCCAGGCCCTCCGGGAAGCCCGCCGGCTCCTGGAGGCGGGCACCGCGCCCAGCCGGGTGGCCCGGGAGGTGTCCCGGGCCACGGGACTCTCCCGGAATCGGGCCTACACGCTGGTGCAGACGCTTCAGGAGGACGAGACGCAGGCATGACGGGACCCACGTTGATCCTCCTGGCTGGGATGGGGCTGTCGGGGCCCGGGGTGGCGCCCGGGCCGCCGGCCGATTCCCTGACCATCGCCCGGCTGCGCTACGACGGCGGCGGCGACTGGTACGCCGACCCGTCGTCCCTCCCCAACCTCCTGGCCGCCATCGCCGAGCGCACCGGCATCCCCGTATCCCGCCGGGAGGTGGTGGTGTCGCCGCTGGATCCCGGTCTCCGGGACCACCCCTACCTCTACATGACGGGGCACGGCAACGTGCGGTTCTCCCTCCAGGAGCGGTCGGCGCTCCGGGGGTATCTCCTGGACGGCGGCTTCCTCCACGCCGACGACAACTACGGCCTGGACGAGTCGTTCCGCCGGGAGATGCAGGCCCTCTTTCCCGACCGGGAGATGGTGGAGCTGCCCCCGGATCACCCGGTGTTCCACGGCCTGTACGACTTTCCCGAGGGCATCCCCAAGGTCCACGAACACGACGGGGCCCCGCCCCAGGCCTTCGGGATCTTCGAGGACGGCCGGCTCATGGTCTTCTACAGCTTCGAGACGGACCTGGGCGACGGATGGGAGGACCCGGACGTTCACGACGACGACCCCGAAACCCGGGAGGCGGCCCTTCGCATGGGCGTGAACCTCTTTCTCTACGTCCTGAGCGGCGGAGCCGGCGCATGACGCCCCGGGCGTTGTCGGTGGCGGGGATCCATGCCGCGGTGACCCGGTGGCTCGACGGCCGCCACCGGCGGTTGGCGGGGATCCGGGGCGCCCTCCTGGTGGCCGTGGTCCTGGTGGGGGCGTGGGCGCTGGCCCGACCCGGAGCCGACGGGGCGTCGACCCCCGTGCCCCTGGTCCTGGACCTCCTGCTCCTGGGGGTGGGGGCCGGGGCGGCGTGGCGGTGGTGGCGTCAGCGGGAACGACTCCTGGACGAGGCCGAGGTGGCCCGGGGCATGGAGCGGGCCGCGGGACTGCCCCAGGGCCTGGTCCAGGGCAGCCTGGAACTGGGCCGCACCCGGCCCGCCGGCGTGTCTCCGGCCCTGGTGGCCCGGGGGGAGGCCCATCTGGCCGGGCGCCTCGACCGCCCGGTGCCCGATCTGGCCGGCGAGCGGGGCGCGGCCCTGGCGTCGGCGGTGCGCCGGAGCGGTCGGGGGCTGGCCGTGCTGGCGCCCGTGGTGGCCCTCCTGGCCGTCCTGGGACCCGACCGGGCCCGGGAGGGGTGGGGGGGGCTGCTGTCGCCCGTGGCCCGCTTCACCGGTCCGGCCCTTCCGCCCCTGGCGGTGGAGCCCGGCGACGTGGAGCTGGTGCGGGGCGCCGAACTCGAGGTCCGCATCGACGCCCCGGGGCGGGAGACGGTGACCCTCCACTGGCAGATCGCCGGCGACGTGGCCCGATCGGCGGAGCTGGCCGTCACCGACGGCCGCGCTCGGCATCCCTTCGGCGCCGTCACCGCCGGCATGGTCTACCGGGTGGACGCCCCCGACGGCGCGTCGGCCGGCGAGTTCACCGTGACGCCCCGGGACCCCCTCTTCGTCACCGACGTGGCCGTGCGCCTGTCGTTTCCCGCCTACACCGGTCGACTTCCCGAGGAGTACCGGGGCGACGTGCCCCCGCTCCAGCTACCGGTGGGGACCCGCCTCCTCATCGAGGGGCAGGGGAGCCGTCCCCTGGCCTCGGCCCGTCTGGAGCCCGTGGCGCTGGATTCGGCCGGGGGCGAGACGCCCCGTGCCGGTCCCACGGTGGAGTTGCCCGTGGAGGGGTCCCGCTTCACCGCCGAGTGGGGACCCCGGAGCGGAGGGGCGTGGGCGTGGCGTTTCGAGGACACGTCGGGCGGGGGCGCCGAGCTCCGACCCCGCCCCCTGGACCTCACCCTGATCCCCGACGGCCCCCCCAGCGTGGCCATCACCTTCCCGCCGGCCGACACGACGCTGCCCCTGGACCTTCGCCAGCCCCTGGTGCTCCAGGCCGCCGACGACTACGGGGTGGCGGCGCTGGAACTCGTGGCGTGGCGGGTCACGGCCCTGGGCGAGGTGCGGGAACCGGTGACCCAGCGACTGGACATGGGAGACGCCCGGGTGGTCCTGGCCCGTCCCCTCATGGACGTGTCGTCGTGGGGACTCCTGCCCGGCGACCAGGTGCGCTACTACGCCCGGTCCGTGGACAACGGGCCCCTGGCCCAGGAGGCCCGCACCCCCGAGTTCGTGCTGCGCATGCCCGGGGCCCAGGAACTGCGTCGCAACGCCGGGGATCGCCTGGACGACGCCGCAGCCGAACTCGAGGCCCTGGCCGAGCAGGCGCGGCGGGCCGCCGAGGAGACCCGGGATCTGGAGCGACAGGCCCGGGCGCCCGATCGCCCCGGCGATCAGGAGGCCTTCGAGCCCGGCCAGGAGTCCTCCGTGGGATTCGAGGAACGGGAAGGCCTCCAGGCGGCCCTGGAGGAGCAGCAGGAGATGGCGGCCCGGGTCGATTCCCTGGGGCAGGAGCTGGGGCGCATGTCCGAGACCCTCTCGGAGGCCGGGGCCCAGGACGAGGGACTCCGCCAGGACCTGGCGGATCTGGAGGATCTCCTGGAGGAGCTGGGGGGCGAGGAGATGCGTCAGCGCCTGGACGAGCTTGCCGAACGCATGGACGACATGGACCGCCGGGAGGCCCGCCAGGCCCTGGAGGATCTCGCCTCCCAGGAGGAGGACTTCCGGGAGCGACTGGAGGAGGCGCTGGAGCGCATGAAGCGGGCCGCGGCCCAGCAGGACTTCCGGGCCACCGCCCAGGAGGCCGAGGAGCTGGCGGAGCGGCAGCGGGCCCTGGCCGAGTCGCTGGCCGAGGACCCGTCCGACGAGCGAGCCGACCAGCAGGAGGCGCTCCAACAGGAAGCCGAGGCCATGGACGAGAGCATGGAGTCCCTGGCGGAGCGCCTGCGGGAGTTGGGGGAGGACCAGGCCGCCGAGGGGGTGGAGCAGGCGCGGCAGGAGGCCCAGGATGCGGCGTCCAGCATGCAGGACGCCGCCCAGCAGGCCCGGAACGGCGAAGGGGAGCAGGCCGCCCAGCAGGGCCGGCAGGCCGCCGCCGAGATGGACGAGGCGGCCCGGGAGATGATGCAGGCCCAGCAGGAGATGATGCAGGAGCGGGCCCGGGCCTTCCAGCAGGCCCTGGAGCAGACCTCCCAGGACGCCCTCTCCCTGGCCCGGCGCCAGGGCGAGATCCGGGAGGCCATGCAGGGCGCCACCACCGAGGAGATGGCGGGGCTGCGGGCCGGGGCGGCCAGCGTGGAGCAGGGCCTGCGCAACATGGCCGAAAACCTGTCCATCGCCGCCCAGGCGTCCCAGGCCGGGGGCGGGGAGCGGCCGGTGTCGGAGGCCCTGGGGCAGGCCATGGCGGCGGTGGACCGGGTGGTGGACGCCCTGGACCGGCCGTCGGGGCGGACCCTGTCGCCCCAGGCCGCGGCCGAGCAGGCGGTGGACGCCATGAACGAGGTGGCCCTCCAGTCCCTGGCCGCCGCGCGCCAGCTCTCCGAAGGGGGCAGTGCGTCGAGTTCTCCCGAGCAGATGCAGGAGCAACTGGAGCAGCTCGCCCAGCAGCAGGCCGACGTGAACAACGAGGCCTCCCAGATGATGCCCATGCAGCTCACGCCCCAGGCCCAGCAGCAGCAGATGGAGCAACTGGCCCAGCAGCAGCAGGACGTGGCGTCGAACGTGGGGGAGATGGCGAACCAGGAGGGTGAAGACGGGCCCCTGGGCGATCTCGAGGCCCTGGCCCAGGAAGCCCAGGCCCTGGCCCAGGAACTGGCCGGCGGGCGCCTGGACGCCGAGACCCGGGAGCGCCAGGAACGGCTCTTCCACCGGTTGCTGGACGCGGGCCGCTCGCTGGAGAAGGAGGAATTCTCCGAGGAGCGGGAATCGGAGGGCGCGGGGCTGGTGGAGCGGGGCGAGGTGGCGCCCCTGGGGCCCGACGCCCTGGGGCTGCTGCGCTTCCGGCCCGACGCCGAGGCGCTGCGCCGGCTGCCCCCGGCGGCTCGGGCGCTGGTGATTCGCTACTTCGAGCGCCTGAACGGCGAGGGGGGCGGCCCGCCGCCGGTGGCGCCGCCTACCGGGGGTGGAGCCGGAGGGGGGCACCCGTGACACGGAAGGGACTCGCGGGCCTGCTGGTGGTCGTGGGACTGCTGGCGGGGCGAGGCGCGGCGGCCCAGTCCGTGGCGGATTCCACGGCGTTCACCCCCCGGGACGAGGCGCGCATGCTCCGGGAGGCGTCGTCCCACGAATGGCGGGGGCGCCTGGACGAGGCCGAAGAGGTCCTGACCCGGCTCCTGGAGGCCAACCCCACCTCGTCGGGGGGGCTGTTCGCCCTGGAGCGGATCCTCCGCACCCGGAGCCGGGTGGCTCGGGTGCTGCCCTACGTGGACCGGTTCCTGGAAGGCAATCCCGGGGCGTCGGGGCCCCGCTACATGAAGCTCCGGGTGCTGGTGGAGGTGGATTCGCTCCAGGCCCTGGAGTCGGCGGCCGAGGCGTGGTTCGACGCCGATCCCCGGAGCGCCGACCCGTACCGGGAGGTGGCCCGCATCTACCAGCGGGTGCACGGCGACGAGCGGGCCCTGGCGGTGCTCCGGGAGGGACGGGAGGCATCGGGGGAGTCCGACGCCCTGGCCCTGGAGATCGGCGATGCCCTGGCCCGCATGGGCGACGGCCCGGGGGCCGTGGCCGAGTGGGCGCTGGCCCTGGGCGACACCCGGGCCGACGTCGACGGCGTGCTGCGGCGTCTGGACCGTCTGGAGGGGGACCGGGAAGCCCTGGCCGCGCCCATCCTGGCGGTCCTCACCCGGAGCGACGCGTCGGAGGCGCGGCGGCGGGCGGCGGTCCAGGTGGCCATCGGCTTCGAGCTCCCGACCCTGGCCCGGCGGGTGGCGGCGGAGGGCCTCCGGGGGCTGGGGGCCGACGCGGCGCCGGCGTACCTGCAGGAGGTGGCCCGGCGGGCCGACGAGGCCGGCATGGCCGAGCTTTCCCTCTGGGCCCTGGAGACCCTGCAACGCACCGTCCCGGCGGCGGCCGGCGATGCCGGCGTCGAGGCCCGGGTGGCGGCGGCGGCCCTGGCGGCGGGCGACACCGTGGCCGCCACCGAAGCCCAGCTCCGCCTGGCCCGGGCCCTCCCCGCGGGTTCGGCGGAACGGCGCCGGGCCGTGGCCGACCTCATCCGGGTGGAGTCCCGGGCCTCCCACGTGGAGGCCGCCACCCTCCGCACCCGGCTGGACGGCTTCCGGGCCGAGTTTCCCGACGCCCCGGAACTGGACGGGCTCACGGCCGACGTGGCCGCGGGGCTGGCCGCGCGGGGCGACGCCGAGACCGCCCTGGCTCTGGTCGACCCCTCGCCGGGTCCCGAGTCGGAGCTGGAGCGGGCGTGGCTCCTCCTGGACGGCGGCGAGCTCGAGGCGGGCCGGGAGGCCCTCACCGAGTCCCTCCCGGGGCTCGCCCCCACGGCGGCCACCGAGGTGATCCAGCTCGTGGCCCTCCTGGACCGGGTAGGGCCCGACGCCGGGTTGGCCCTGGCCGAGAGCGGCGCCCGGGCCCGCCACGGCGACCTGCCCCGGGCCCGGAGCGTCCTGGAGGACGCCGCCGACGCCGTGGCCGAGGACGACCGTCCCGCCCTCCTGTTCCAGGCGGGGAGACTCGCCGTCCAGGCCGGGGACTCGGCCGCGGCCCGCTCCCACTTCGCCCGTATCGAGGGCGCCCACTTCGACAGTCCCGAAGCCCCGGAAGCCATGCTGCGCCACGCCCGGATCCTCGCCACCGATCCCGCCCGGGCCGACGAGGCCCGGAGCCTCCTGGAACGCCTGATCCTGGAGCGGCCCCGGGCCGCCGTGGTGCCCGACGCCCGCCGGGAACTCCAGGCCCTGGGGAGGGACCGATGAGGCGGGGGGCGGCCGTGGCCGCCCTGGCGCTGGCCCTGGCGGGGCCGGTGCGGGCCCAGCATCTGCTGGTGCCCATGGACCGATCCCAGACCGATCACCTCAAGGCCTACGGTCTGACCTACTGGGTGCTGGAACGGGGCGAGCCCGCCGAGTGGTTCCTCAACTACCAGGGCGGCGCCTTCCTCCTCCCGGACCAGGAGCCGGTGCGGCGGGAAGCCCTCCTGCGGGGGGTGCGATTCGACGCGGTGGGGGCCGCCGACGTGGCCCGGATCCGGGGCGTCATCGCCGAGGGCAACATGGAGGCCGTGCCCCTGGAGAAGGCCCCGAAGATCGCCGTCTACACGCCGCCCAACTCCACGCCGTGGGACGACGCCGTGACCATGGCCCTGGAGTACGCCGGGATTCCCTACTCCCAGATCTGGGACGAGGAGGTGGTGGGGGGAGAGCTGTCGGACTACGACTGGCTCCACCTGCACCACGAGGACTTCACGGGCCAGTACTCCAAGTTCTACCTCACCTACGCCGGCGCGGCCTGGCTCCAGGAGGAGGTGGGCCGGAACCAGGACGTGGCCCGCAGCCTGGGCTTCGCCGACGTGCCGGCGCTGAAGAAGGCCGTGTCCGAGTCCATCCGGGCGTACGTGGAGGAGGGCGGCTTCATCTTCGCCATGTGCTCGGCCCCCGAGACCCTGGAGCTGGCCCTGGCCGCCGGACCCGTGGACATCGCGGCGCCCTACTCCGACGGGAGTCCCGTGGACCCCGGGGCCAACGAGCGCCTGAACTGGGCCCACACCCTGGCCTTCGAGGGGGGGCAGCTCCAGACCTCGCCCTCGGTGAACGCCTTCAGCGACATCGACGGCCATCAGGTGAACACGCCGTGGAGAAAGGAGTTGGGGGTCTACACCTTGTTCGATTTCTCGGCCAAGTTCGACCCCGTGCCCGCCATGCTGACCCAGAACCACGAGGCCGTGCTCCCGGACTTCTACGGGCTTACCACCTCCTTCGCCCTGAACCGTCTCAAGCCCGGCACCATCGTCCTGGCCCAGGAGGGGGAGTGGGCGAAGTACGTCCACGGCACCTTGGGCGAGGGCACCTTCACCTACTTCGGCGGCCACGACCCCGAAGACCCGGAACACCAGATCGGCGACCCGGCCACCGACCTGGCCCTCCACCCCAACTCGCCGGGGTACCGTCTGATCCTCAACAACGTGCTCTTCCCGGCGGCGAAGAAGCAGAAGCTCAAGACGTGAGTTCCTCGCCGGACCCCGCCGGCGCGCTGGCGGGGCTGGACGGGCTCGACGCCGAGCCGGTCCCGCCTCCGTCCCGGCGGCCCGGCGAAGCCCCGTTGCGCCTGGCCCCCGAGGCCGCCGAGCGCATGCGTGCCGAGATCGCCCGGGCCGGGGGGCGGGAGGTGTGTTTCCTCGCCTCCGTGACCCCGGGGCGGGTCGTGGTGGATCCCCGGGCGGTGGCCCGGGGCAACTACGCCGCCGTCCTGGCCGCCGCCCGGGGGGAGCCCGAGGGCGGCGTGATGATCCACAACCATCCGTCGGGCCGCCTGGAGCCGTCCGACGCCGACCTGGGGGTGGCCGCCAGCCTCTGGGAGCAGGGGCTGGGCACGGCCATCACCGACAACCGGGTTTCGGACCTCTACGTGGTGGTGGAGCCCCCCCAGCCCCGGGAGCGGGTGGCCCTGGACGTGGACGCCCTGGAGGCCGTGGTGGCCCCGGGAGGCGTGCTCTCGGGACTCCACGCCGGCTACGAGGACCGACCGGGGCAGCGGGAGATGATCCGCCGGGTGGCCGACACGTACAACGACGGCGGCGTGCTCCTGGTGGAGGCGGGCACGGGCACGGGCAAGTCCCTGGCCTACCTCCTGCCGGCGGCCCGGTGGGCCCTGGACAACGACGAGCGCACGGTGGTCTCCACGGCCACCATCAACCTCCAGTCCCAACTCGCCGCCAAGGACCTCCCCCTGGTGGCCCGCCTCCTGGGCGCCACCGGCGGCGACGAGGGCGACGGCCTGGCCTGGGCCCTGGTGAAGGGGCGGGGCAACTACGTGAGCATCCGGCGCCTGGACCTCGCCGAAGCCGGCGCGCCGGAGCTCTTCGAGACCGACCGGAGCCGGGAACTGGCCGCCCTGAAGGAATGGGTGGCCGCCACCGACGACGGGTCCCTGGCCGATCTGCCGTCCCCTCCCTCGCCCGAGGTGTGGGACGAGGTGAAGAGCGATCCCGACATCTGTCTCCGCTCCCGGTGTCCCCACTTCCAGCGCTGCTTCTACCAGCGCTCCCGCCGCCGGGCGTCCCAGGCCCGGATCCTGGTGGTGAACCACCATCTGCTCTTCACCGACCTCGCCGTGCGCCGGGCCACGGCCAACTGGAGCCAGTCGGCGGTGCTCCCCGCGTGGAAACACGTCGTCCTGGACGAGGCCCACAACGTGGAAGACGCCGCCACCTCCCATCTGGGGGTGGAAGTGACCCGGAGCGGCCTCTTCCGCATGCTCTCCCGCCTGGATCGCCGGGGGAAGGGCGTGCTGGCGGCGGTCCAGGACGATCTCAAGGGCCTGGACGGCGCAGGCAAGGACCTGCGCCGCCGCATCGAGGAACGGGTGCGCCCGGCCGTGGAGTCGGTGCGGGCCGCCCTGGACCTCTTCCTCGACGTGGTGGAGCCCCTGGTGCCCGACGGCGGCGACGGCGAGGCGGTGCGCATTTCCGGGCCGCCTCCCGACGCCCTGGATCATCCCGAGGCCGGAGGGCGCGTGCTCCGGGAGCAGGTCATCGACGAGCCGGTGGCCCGGGTGGAGGTGCGGGACCGGCTCCGGAGCCTCCTGGGAGCGCTCCGGACGCTGGAGGGGGAACTGGCCCAGGTCCGGCGCCAGGTCGAGGGGGCCGACGATCTCGAGGCCCGCCTCGAGGGTCGGCTCCTGGACCTGCGCTCGGCCGAGCGGCGGGCCGGGGCGGCCCAGGTGGGGCTCAAGCTCGTCCTGGAGCCCGGGGATCGGGCCGACGACTACGTGCGTTGGCTGGAGATGCGGGGCAGGGGACGGCGGCGGAATCTGGCCCTGGCCGCCGCCCCCATCGAACTGGGGGCGGTGCTCCGGGAGGCCCTCTGGGCCCGGGCCGAGACGGCCGTGCTGTCGTCGGCCACCCTCACCACCCGGCGCCGGTTCGACTTTCTCCGGGACCGCCTGGGCCTCTCGCCCGACGGCCTCGCCGACATGGAGGATCCCCCCGAGGTGGGCGAGGCCATGGTGGCGTCGCCCTTCGACTTCTCCCGCCAGTCGCTCCTGGTGGTGCCCACCGACCTCCCCGCCGTGGCCGACGACGCGATCCAGCGGGCCACGGCCGACGTGGTGGCGGGGCTGGCGGCCCACACCGGAGGGGGACTCTTCGCCCTCTTCACCTCGTACCGGGCCCTGCGGCGCGTGGCGGAGCTGCTGCGGGAGCGGGGCGTGGACCGGCGCTGGCCCCTCTTCGTCCACGGCGAGGCCGATCGGGCCCGGCTCCTGGCCGGCTTCGTGGAGCACGGCGACGGGATCCTCCTGGGCACGTCGTCGTTCTGGGAGGGGGTGGACGTGCCCGGGGATCCGTTGCGGGCGCTGGTGATCCAGAAGCTGCCCTTCCGGGTGCCCACCGAACCCGTGACGGCGGCCCGTGTGGAAGCACTCGAGGCGCGGGGGTCGAACGCCTTCTGGGACTACATGTTGCCCCTGGCGGCCCTCCGCCTCAAACAGGGTTTCGGGCGCCTGGTGCGGAACCGGTCCGACCGGGGGGCGGTGGTGCTCCTGGACGATCGGATCCTGCGCAAACGGTACGGCCGCTATCTCCGGGACTCCCTCCCCGATGCCCCCCTGGCCAAGGGGCCGTGGGACGAGGTGGAGGGGGTGATCCGCCGGTTCTACGCGGCGGGGCCCGACGGGGGCTGAGACCCCGCCGGGGGGAGGTGGAACCGCACGGCCACGCCCCCGCCCGGAGCCGCTTCCACCGCCAGGTCGCCCCCGGCGGCCCGCACCAGCTCCAGGGCGATGGCCAGCCCCAATCCCGAGCCTCCCGTGGTCCGTCCCCGGGCGTCATCGACCCGGTAGAGGCGCTCCGTCACCCGCTCCCGGTGCTCGGGAGCGATGCCCGGGCCGTCGTCCCGGACGACGAAGGTCACCGGGGCCGCGTCCGGCAGGATCTCGATCCAGACGTGGGCCCCGGGGGCGTGGACCGCCGCGTTGTCCAGGACGTTGCGGAGGGCCCGCCCCAGGGCGGCGCGATCGGTCCGGACGCCCCGGGGCCCGTCGCCCAGCGCCACGGTGACCCCGTCGCGGGCCAGACGCCCCGAGTGGACGAATCCCTCTACCACGGCGCGGATCAGCTCCGGGAGGTCCACGTCGTCGAGGCGGAGTCCCAGGCGCCCTTCGTCGGCCCGGGCCAGATCGTCCAGGTCCGACACCAGCCGCTGAAGCAGGGCCGCCTCTTCGTGGAGGGAGGCCAGGGCCTCGGCGTCGACCTCCCGCAACCCGTCCTGGAGCGCCTCGATCTGTCCCCGGAGGTTGGTGAGGGGGGTGCGGAGGTCGTGGGCCACGTCCCGGATCATGCGCTGCCGCGCCGCTTCCGATGCCTCGAGGTGCCGGGCCATGCCGTCGAAGGCCTCGGCCACGGCCCGGATCTCGGGGGGCCCGCCCCCCCCGACCCGGGCCCCCAGGTCGCCGGCGGCGATGCGGCGGGCCGCCGTGTCCAGCCGCCGCAGGGGCGCCAGGGCGTGCCCCGCCAGCCCCAGGGCCAGCACCGCCCCCACGGCCACGATGAGGGCGGCCCACCCCAGGAGCCGACGGTCCAGGGCCGCCGAGAACTGGGCCCCCCGGTCGGTGAACTCGGGGGTGTCGGGAAACCGGAACACCCGCCCCAGGTCGGCGCCGTCGGGGCCCGTCACCGCCCGCCCTCCGCCCAGACGGAGCCGCTGGAGTCCCCCGTCGGTGGTGCGCTCCAGCATCACCGAGCCGTCGGCCTCCACCACACCCCGCATGCCGTCCAGGGCCGGGTCGTCGGCGGCCCGGACCCGCCCCTCGGGGGTGATCCACACCGACCGCTCCCCGGGGGGCGTGGCCCGGACCTCCCGGGCCAGCGCCTCGGGGTCCCGGACCTGGAGGGGACCCTCCGGGCTCCCGAACTCCTCGACCCGGGCGTCCTGGACGATGGCGTGGACCGAGGCCTCGAATTCCTGGAGGGCGATGCGGCGACCCGGGAGTCCCAACGCCACCAGCGTCAGGGCCACGGCGCCCACCACCAGGGCCACGAACCGCAGGCGCAGGCTCACGACGGGTCCCGGGGCCGGCGGAGCTTGTACCCGCGGCCGAAGACCGTGGCGATCCACCCCGGATCGGCCCCGATGCCCTCGAGCTTGCGCCTCAGGTTCTTCACGTGGGAATCCACGACCCGTTCCTCGGCGGTGCCCTCCAGCACCCGCTCCACCAGTTCACCGCGGCTGAAGGTGCGGCCCGGGGCTTCGGCCAGGCAGCGGAGGAGCCGGAACTCGGTGGGGCTGAGCTCCAGCGCCCGGGCTCCCACCCTCACCTCGTGGGACTCGGGGTCGATGTGGAGGGCCCCCACCCGGAGGCCACGGGGCGTCCGCCCCGACACGCCCACCCTCCGGAGGAGCGCCTCCACCCGGGCCACGAGCTCCCGGGGACTGAAGGGTTTGACCACGTAGTCGTCGGCCCCGGCCCGGAAGCCCTCCAGGCGGTCCAACTCCCCGGACATGGCCGTGAGGAGGATCACCGGCAGGTCCGACGCCTCCCGAAGCCGGCGCAACAGCTCCGAGCCCTCCAGCCCCGGGAGCATGCGGTCCAGGATCAGGAGGTCCCACGGTTCGTCGGTGGCCCGCCGCAGGGCCTCGGCGCCGTCCCGCACCACCGTGACCCGGTGCCCCCCGTGCCGGAGGTACAGGGCCACGGTGTCGGCCGTCTTGATCTCGTCCTCCACGACGAGGATCGAGGCCGGTGCGGGGGCGGATCGGGTCACGGGGAGGGGAGGGGATACCGCTCGAGGGTCTTGAGGTCGAAGGCGTCGACGTGGACGGCGTAGACCGCGTCGCGGCCGAAGCCCACCAGGATCCGGTCGGCCGGGAACCGGATGGACGCGGTGCGGCGCAGGTCCCCGTCGAAGACGTCGTAGAGGGCCGCCTCACCCGCGGGGAGCGAGCGCCGGACCCAGAAGCGGCCCCGGGGGTCCACGGCGCCGCTCCGGTCCACCCAGGGCCCCTTCTCGTCGGGCCAGGTCATGGAATCCAGGTCGGGGTCGCCGCCCAGCCCCCGGCTCATGCGCATGGACCGCTCGCCGTTCACATCGGTCATCTCGATGCCGATGCCGCCCCCCGAACTCTCCCGGGCCGCGGCCCACTCCTCCATCTCGCCCCGGCCCACGGGCACGTCGTCCATCTCCACCGGCGGGCCGCGGCGCACCGTACCGTCGGGGGCCACCCGGTCCACCCGGCGTTCCCCGGCCCGGGCCACGAACACCGCGCCGTCGGGGGCCGGAGCCCAGACGTCGGTGGGGGAGAGGGGAATGGGCTGGATGCTCACGCTCTGGTTGTTGGAGGAGCCGGAGGTGGACGAGGTGAACTCGGTGGTCTTGAGCCGGGTCACCGACGTGGGCTCCCCGTCCCGGGGCAGCCGGAAGAGGGGCACGGTGTCCGACGGCCCCCGGGGGCCCATGAAGGGCATCCCGGTGAAGTAGAGGGCGCCCGAACCGTCCACCCCGCCGGGAATGGCGATGGGCGGCGGGCCCGCGCTCCAGTCGCCCCGGGCGATGGGTTGGGTGGGGCCGAAGGTGCCGTCGGGCCCCAGGGCGGTGAGGCGGGCGTTGCCCAGGTCCACCAGGAGGGTGGAGTCGCCGGGAAGGGCCCACACGGCGTCGGGTTGGCGGTACTCGTCCGGGCCTTCGCCCAGCCCTCCCAGGGTGTCGGCGGCCTGGAGATCGGCGTCCAGCAGCACCAGGACCGTGGCCAGGGGGTCGGCCACCAGCACCCGACCGTCGGAGAGTTCCCGCACCGAGTTCACCACCGCGAACGACGCCTCGTGCACCGCCGTGGGCGCGCCCAGGGGCCGCTCCTGGGCCCCGGCGCCGCCGGCGGCCACGAGGATCGCCCCCAGGATCCCGGCCGCCCGCGCGCTCCGGCTGCGGATCCGCTCCATCGTTCCTGCACCCATGCCTGCCTCCCGTGGGATTCGTGATTCGTACCCTGTCTCCACCTTCGCACCGGGATGTGGAGATCTCGTGGAGGTCAGGGGCGGGGGCCCCGGAGCACCAGGCGGTCGATGAAGAACTCCATCATGCGGGGGCCGGCCACGGCGGTGTGCCCCCGGTCCGGCCCCACCTGCACCTCGAAGCTCTTGCCGGCCCGCTGGAGGGCGTCGATCAACTGGAGGGAGTTGGCGGGGTGGACGTTGTTGTCGGCGGTGCCGTAGTAGAGCAGCAGTTCCCCCTGGAGGTCGCCGGCGTGGACCACCGCCGATCCGGCGTCGTACCCGGCCTCGTTGTCCTGGGGGAGTCCCATGTACCGCTCGGTGTAGATGGTGTCGTAGTGGCGCCAATCGGTCACGGGCGACGACGCCGACGCCGCCCCGAACACGTCGGGGTGCCGGAGCAGGGCCATGACCGAGACGTAGCCGCCGTACGACGTGCCGAAGATGCCCACCCGGTCTCCGTCGATCCACGGGCGCTGGGCCAGGGCCCGCACACCGGAGGCCTGATCGTCCACCTCCACCGTGCCCAGGCGGCGGTAGATGGCGTCGAGGAACGGGCGCCCCCGACCCGCGGCGCTCCGGGAGTCCAGGGTGGCCACCACGAAGCCCAGCTCGGTGTACGGATGGGGCGTGGTGAACTGCTCCCGGGCCCCGTTGGTTTCGGGCCCGGCGTACACGCTCACCAGGAGGGGATAGGAGCGGGAGGGATCGAAGTCCGAGGGGGTGTGGAGCAGGCCGTAGAGGGGTGTGACGCCGTCGGCGGCCATGAATTCGAACAGTTCCACGGGGCGGAGGCCCAGCTCGTCCCACCGGGCGGTGTCGCTTTCGCCCAGGACCCGCACCACCGCCCCCTCGCCGTCCAGCACCCGGGTGAGGGGCGGCCGGTCGTGGGCTTCGGCCACGTCGATGATCCACCGCCCGTCGGGCGAGACGTCCACCGTGTGGTGGAGCGACGGATCGGTGAGGCGCACGTCGCCCGACCCGTCCAGGTTCACCCGGTGGAGCTGGAGTTTCATGGGGTTGTCGCCGCTCCGGGCCCGGTACCAGAGCCGCCCCCCGGCCTCGTCCACCCGCTCCACCCCGGCCACCTCCACCTCGTGGCCGGTGAGGATGGCCAGACGGCGGCCGTCGAGATGGCGGAGTTCGTAGTTGCGCCACCCCGAGGCCTCGGTGGCCCAGATGAACCGCTCGCCGTCGTCCAACCACACCAGCTCGGGGTGGTTTTCGACCCATCCGGTGGGCCATGCCTCCCGCACCACGGTCCGGCAGCTCCCGCCGGCCGGGTCGCACGACGCCAGCTCCATGACGTTCTGGAGCCGGTTGGTGCGATGGATCAGGAGGCGGGACCCGTCGGGGCTCCACTCCACGGCGTACACGTAGTAGCCCACCACGTCCGGGGCCGACCGTGCGCCGTCCCGCACGTCGATGCGGGTGGTCTCTCCGGTCTCGACGTCGAAGACGTAGACGTCCACCACCGGGTTGCCGGTCCCGGCCTTGGGGTACGCCTCCACGTCCATGCGGCTCTGGATGAGGGTCTGGTCGAGCTGGAGGTAGTAGTCCTGCACCGGGCCCTCGTCGAAGCCGTAGAACGCCAGGCGCCGGGAGTCGGGCGACCACCACAGCGCCGTGTTCTGACCCAGTTCCTCGCCGTAGACCCACGACGCGCTGCCGAACTTGGTGCGGGCCCGGGCGTCCCCTTCCGAGGTCACCTCCGTCTCCGAACCGTCGCCGTGGACGAGCACCACGTTCCGATCCCGGTACACGGCGGTGCGGCGGCCGTCGGGGGCTTCGGCTTCGGTGTACTGCCGGCCCCGGGCCGGTCGGCGGCCGCCGGCGGGGCCGGCGTCGGACGCCACCGGGCCCAGCTCCACCACGTCGTCGGCGCCGGCGTCCCACGCCCACCGCATCTCGCCGTCGGACCAGCTCCACCGGCCGCCGTCGTCGTCCCAGGCGCCCCGGAGGGCCCCGGACACCACGGCGCCCCGGAGTTGTGGAGCCACGGTGGCGTACCGGTCGTAGCCGGGCAGGGTGGGGAGCCGCTGCTGGGCGGCGGCCGCGCTCCCGGGCCCGGGGAGCCCCCCGGCCAGGGCCGTGACCAGGAGCAGAGCGGGGCGGGGAAGGAAGCCAGGACGGGGCATGAACGCACTCCGGAACGGTCGAGGTGGATCGGGCCAAGGTACGCCCTCTCCCGGGGGGTGGACAGCACCGCTGGCACGGGGATTGCTCCCTCGTCGGGGCCTCTTCGATCTCCGTCGCGCCTCGAGCGGCGCGTCGCCATACCTTCCAGGATACGGTCCATGCGCCTCGTGCCCTCGTCCCTCGGCTCCCTCGCCCTCCTCGCCGCCGTGGCGTGCCTCGCGGCCCCCTCACCCGCCGCGAGCCAGATCACGGTGGGGGCCCGCCTCGGGTGGAATCTCTCCGATCTCCGGGACCTCGACGAGATCGAGGTGAACCGGGAGTCGGCCACCGCCGGTGGGATCTACCTCAACGTGGGCGACGTCGTCTCGTTCCAGCCCGAGCTCCTGCTCTCGAAGCGGGAGGTGTCGCTTCTGGACGTCGGCGACGCCGCCGACCTCTCGGTGCCCTTCCGCCAGAACTTCGTGGAGGTGCCCCTCCTGGTGGTATTCCGGCCCGTGGACGCCCCCCTCCAGCCGTCGGTCTACGGGGGCGCCAGCGTCTCGTTCGAGACGGACTGCGAAACGTCGTACGGCGACGTGCCCGACTGCGAGGGATTCCTCGGCGCCGAAACCGACTCCCGGCTGTGGGCCGGGGTGGTGGGGGCGGGACTCCACCTCGACCTGGGACCCCTGGTCCTGGGGGTGGACGCCCGGTACAACCACGGGCTCACCGAACTGTCCCCGGCCACCGAGGCCAAGTGGAGCTACTGGACCGTGGGCATCGAAGCGGGCATCGGGTTGGGTCGCTGACCCCCGCCCCATCGACCCACGATACGAAGCGGGGCCCGGACCGCCTGGATCCGGACCCCGCTTCGGTCTCTCGGCGCCCCGGGGGGCGTCAGCGGGTTCGGGCCCGCTCCCGCTGGAGGGGCACGATGTCGGCGTTCCAGTGGGGATCGCCCAGGAGGTGGCGCACGAAGTACTCGGCCCGGAGCCAGAACCAGTAGTCGCCCATGTTGCCGTAGCCGTGGCGCTGTCCCGGGAAGAGGAAGAAGTCGAAGCGCTTGCCGGCCCGGATCAGGGCCTCGGCCATGCGGTAGGTGCCGGCGGGGTGGACGTTGTTGTCGATGTCGCCGGTGGTGAGGAGCAGGTGGCCCTTCAGGTTGGCCGCCAGCTCGCTGTTGCCGTCGATGTCGTACTCGAAGCTCACCTCCCCGTCGTCGCCTTCCACCTCGTCCACCCCGTGGTGGGTTTCCGACCACCAGCGGTTGTAGACGTCGTTCTCGTGGTTGCCCGACGACGAGACGGCCACCTTGAAGAAGTCGGGGTAGACCAGCATGGCGGCCGTGCTCATGAACCCTCCGCCGGAGTGGCCGTAGATGCCCACCCGCTCGAGGTCGATGAAGTCGTGGCGATCGGCCAACTGCTCCGCCGCCGCCTTCTTGTCGGCCAATCCGTAGTCCCGGAGGTTTCCGTACCCGTAGGAGTGGTACCACTTGCTCCGGGACGGATGGCCGCCCCGGTTCCCCACGGTGATGACCACCATCCCGAACTGGGCCAGGCCCACTTCGTAGCGGCTCGTGGAGAACGCCTTGGCCACCGATTCGGTCTGGGGTCCCGGATACACGTACTCCACGATGGGATACACCTTGGTGGAGTCGAAATCGAAGGGCTTGTACATCACCCCGTAGAGGTCGGTGACCCCGTCGTCGGCCTTGACGGTGAAGGGCTCGGGAAAGCGGTAACCGGCGCCCAGGAGCTGGGAGAAGTCGGCCTCCTCCAGCTCCACCACCACGTCGCCCCGGGCGTTGAGCACCCGGGACGTGGGGGCGGTGTCCACCCGGGAGTGGTTCTCCACGAAGAAGCGCCGGGACTCGCCGGGACTCACCCGGGAATCGAAGTCTCCGCCGTTGAGGAGCCGCAGCCCCGACCCGTCCAGGCCCACACGGTAGAGGTGCTGGTAATACGGGTCCCCGTCCTCCCGACCGGCGGCCATGAAGAACACGGTGCCCGTGCTCTCGTCGACCCCCTCGATGGACTGGACCGAGAAGGGCCCCTCGGTGAGCCGGTTCCGGAGGGTGCCGTCGGCGCCGTACCGGTAGATGTGGGCCCACCCGTCCCGCTCCGACCACCAGAGGATGTCGCCGCTGGCCAGGCGCACCGGGGAGCGGGTCTCCTGATAGATGTTCATCCGCTCTTCCACCACGGTGCGCAGCACCTGCCCCGTGGCGGCGTCGGCCACCATGACGTCGGTGCGGTGCCGGTCCCGGCTCAGGCGCATGAACCACAACTCGTCGGAGCCGTCGGCCAGCCAGAGGGCGCGACGGGGCTCGTCGGAGTCGGGATAGAAGAACTGGTCGTCGGTGAGCACCGACATGGACTGGTCCTTCCAGGGATCGTCGTCGACCTGGACCGCCTCCCGGGCCTCCAGGTCGTAGATCCAGATCTCGTTCTGGGTGACGTTGTCCTCACCGGGCATGTCGTACTTGTACGTCTCGAGCTGGGGCCGGTCGTTGCCGGTGGAGTGGATCACCCACAGCTCGTCCACCTCCCGCTGGTCGGAGCGCACCAGGGCGAACCGCCGGGAGTCCTTGGACCACGACAGGGGCGCCCGCTTCCGTTCGTCGGCCTCCTCCTGGCGCTCGTCGTCGGTGGGCCCCCGACCCTCGCCGTACCAGCCGTAGTGCTCCACCCCGTCGTCGGTGAGCCGGATCTCGTCGACCTCCACGTCGGCTTCGGCCGAGTCGGCCTCCTCACCGGTTTTTCCCCGCCGGGCGTCCACGATGCGGGCGTAGTCGTCGCCCGACATCATGTAGAGGTCGTGGTTCCGTCCGAACACGACCCAGGCCCCGTCGGGTGAGACGCTGGCCCACGAGGGGTGACTGTCGGGGTGATCGGCCTCGTCGAGCTCGGTGAGGGTCCGGGTGGCCACGTCGTATTCGAAGTAGTGGACCTTCTTCCGGGTCCGGGGGCGGGAGGGGCGCTGGCGCTCCTCCTGCTCGTCCTCCTGGACGTCGGTGGTGTCGGACTCCTCTTCGATCTCCTCGTCCTGCGACGATTCCACCTCGAAGCGCAGGGTGCCGGGATCCACGAAGCGGATGCTCCGGATCGGCAGATGCCGCGCTTCGTAGGGATCGCCCGTGATGCGGGTGATCTCGGCGGCGATGCGGTCGCGATCGAAGATCTCCCGCTTCGACCCGGTGGTGGGGTCCACGATCCACCAGTGGTCGCCCTCGGCCGTCTCGTACGTGTACCAGAACGACTCGCTCCCCTCGATCCAGCGGGGCGAGACCGACGTGCTGTAGACCAGTTCGTCCATGCGGTACGGCGCCCACCGCCCGGCGAGGCCGTAGTTGGCCGAACCGGGTCCGCCGACCCACCCCAGGGGGCGGGGTGCCTCGGGCTGCCGGGGCATCTGGGCGCCCAGGGGCGTCGAGGCGGCCAGGAGCACGGCGGCCAGGGCCGTGCGGACGAAGAGGGCGGGGCGGCGCACCCGCTCGATGGGGACGGTAGCGCTTGGGACCATATCCTTGGGACTCCTCACGAGGCGACGGGGACCCGGGCCGACCCCGGGCTTGCCCCACCGGCACCCTTGCCGGCGTCCCCTATTTGGCCCCGGGGGGTGCGGGGAGGCAACCCGTAGCGCATCCGACGGTCGTTGGCTATATAGAAATCTATTAACAGGACTTCGGACGGAGGATGGGTCGTGGGTGGAGTGTGGAGAGACGTGGGGTACGCGGTGCGCACCCTCGTGCGGAGCCCCGGGTTCACCCTGGTGGCCCTGGTTTCGCTGGCCCTGGGGATCGGGGCGAACACCTCGATCTTCACCCTGGTGAACGCCATCCTGCTCCGGCCCCTCCCGGTCCACGAACCGGCCCGGCTCTACGACGTCTACACCCAGGACGGCTCCAACGCCGGCCGGAACCTGATTCCGGTCTCCATCCCGAACTACGACGACCTCCGGGGCGCCACCCGGGCGTTCGACGACCTGGTGGCGGTCTTCTCCGGCGGCTTCTCCCTGGATCCGGGAGACGACGGCGAAACCCGGGGGGTCCCCGGGGCCGTGGTGTCGGGCAGCTACTTCGAGACCCTGGGGGTGGAGCCCGGCCTGGGCCGGCTCCTGGGGCCCGGCGACGACGGCGCCCCGGGCACCGGAGCCGTGGCGGTCCTGAGCCACGCCACCTGGTCGACCCGCTTCGGGGCCGACCCGGACGTGCTGGGCCGGACGATCCGCCTCAACGGCGTGCCCTTCGAGGTGGTGGGGGTGGCGGCCCCGGGATTCCGGGGGCGGCGCACCCTCTCCGACGCCGAGCGGGTCTGGGTGCCGTTCTCCATGCTCTACGAGGTGACCCCGCCGAGCCTCCACTTCTTCTTCGACGCCCGGCGGGCGCTGCCCATCGACATTTTCGGGCGCCTGGCTCCGGGGGTGACCCCCGACGCCGCCCGGGCCGAGCTGGCCACCCTGTCCCGACGCCTGGAGGCCGACCACCCCGACGACAACAGGGACCGGTCGTTCGAGATGGTGTCCACCGCCGCCGCCTCGGTGGGGGTCAACCAGCGGGAGAACCTGAACCGGTCCGGCGCCGCGGGCATGGTGGTGGTGGGGCTGATCCTCCTCATCGCCTGCGCGAATCTCGCCAACCTCCTCCTGTCCCGGGCCGCGGGCCGCACCCGGGAACTCGCCCTCCGGGCCGCCCTGGGGGCCCGCCGCACCGCCCTGATCCGCCAGACCCTGGTGGAGAGCCTGCTCCTTTCGGTGGCCGGAGGCCTCCTGGGCCTCGCCCTGGCGGGGCAGGGCAGCCGCCTCCTCCTGAGTCTGGGGGCCGACCTCCTGCCCCCGGGAGGCGCCGTGGAGCCGGCCCTCGACGCCCGGGTGCTGGCCTTCACGGCGATCCTGGCGGTGGGCACGGGACTGCTCTTCGGAGCGGTGCCGGCGGTGCGGGCGGCCCGGACCGATCTCAACGGCCTCCTCAAGGAGGGGGGTCGGCAGGGCGGGGGGCTGGCCCGGAGTCCTCTGCGGAGCGGGCTGGTGGTGGCCGAAGTGGCGCTGGCGGTGGTGGGCCTCACGGGGGCGGGGCTGCTGCTCCGGAGCATGCACGCCGCCACGGTCGCCCCGGTGGGATACGAACTCCAGGGGCTGGGGGTGGTGGGGGTGCCCGTGGGACAGGGCCTCACCCCCGCCGAGGGGCTGGACCTCATGCGGCGGGTGCGGAGTGAGGCGCTGGGCGTGCCCGGGGTGACGGCGGCCGGGTTCGCCGGCGTGACGCCCCTCAGCCCGGTCCCGGTGCGCACCTTCCTCCCCGAGGGCGCTCCGCCGGACCGGGCCAGCTCGTTCGTGTCGGTGATCCCGGTGATGCCGGGGTACCTCGAGACGTTGGGACTCCGGGCCGACCCCGGGCGGGTGCCCGACGACGACGATCTGGTGGAGGGGGCCCGGGCCGTGGCCGTGGTGAACCAGACCCTGGCCGAGCGGTACTGGCCCGGGGAAGACGCCCTGGGGCGCCGGTTCTCGTTCTACGCCGACTCGGTGGTGCGGGAGGTGGTGGGGGTCATCCCCACCGTGGCCTTCGAGCGGGCCGGCGAGGACCCCCAGCCCGCCGCCTACCTCCCCTGGTCCCAGTGGCCCCAGGGGTTCGGCGTGCTCCACGTCCGGGCGGCCGGCGACGACGCCGGGGCCCTGGGCGCCGTGACCGACCGCATCCGGGCGCTGGATCCGGACCTGAACCTCCAGGCGCCCCGGACCGCCCGGGATCTGCAGTGGGACACCCTGCGGGCTCGCCGCATCGGGGCCGGCCTCGTGGGATCGTTCGCCGCGGTGGCCCTCATCCTGGCGGTGGTGGGCATCCACGCGGTGTTGTCCACCGTGAGCCGCCAGCGCACCCACGAGATCGGCGTGCGCATGGCGCTGGGCGCCCGTCCCGACGCCGTGCTCTGGATGGTGGTGCGCCAGGGCATGGCGCTGGTGGCGGTGGGGGTGGCCGTGGGACTGCTCGGTTCACTGGCCGCCGGGCGCCTGGTGCAGGACCTGCTCTTCGGCGTGGACGCCGCCGACCCCGTGACCCTGGTGGCCGTCCCCGGGATCCTGGGCGTGGTGGCCTTCGTGGCCTGCCTCGGCCCGGCGCTGCGGAGCACCCGCACGAGCCCGGCCCGGGCCCTCACGCCCGAGGGATGACCGCGCTCAGACCTTGCTCTCGTCCAGGAGCCGACACCCTTCCATGAGGACGGCATCGGTGGCTGCGAGAATCGTGGGCTCGGGGGGATCGGACTCGGGGTAGACCACGAACCGGCCATCGTCCTCCCAGGCGATGATGCGGTAGACCGCCTCCTCGCCCCGGGCTTCACCGTACACGGCGTGGACGATGCGGCCCTGGTGGGTGTAGACGACCGCCTCCTCGCCCGAGCCCCGGGTGACCTCGATCCGGGCCGTCTTCCGGCTGTGGCTCAGGGTCTGGACCAGGTCCAGGAACGAGAAGATCTCGAACGACGCCGAGAACTCCCCGCCCCCCGTGCCGCCCGTCCCCTCACCGCGCCCCCGGGCCCGGGCCCGCACCGCCCGGCTCACCCGGGCGGCCACCAGGTCGAAGTCGTGGGGCGGCGAGAAGACGTCGTCGGCTCCGGCGTCCAGGAGGGCCAGGGTCCTCGAGGCGTCGGCCGAGTCGGTGAGGACGTAGATCAGCACCGGCGCCTCCTTGGCCAGCCGGCAGAAGACCGCGGTGCCGTCCCGGAAGACGTCGTCGTCCACCACCACGGCCGCCGGAGCTCCGCGTTCCACCAGGGTGGCCGCATCGTCCAGGTCGCCGGTGTCCAGGGTCCGGCACCCCATGCGCCGGAGCCGGGCCGACAAGGTGCGCAGCACCCGGTCTCCGCCGGCCAGCAGCACGTCCCGGGCGTGGCCCTCCTCCGCCGACTCGCCCCGGTCGCCGATGATCCGCAGGTACACCTCGATCATCTCCAGCGAGGCCAGGGCGCCGGCTTCGCCCCGGAGGGCCGCGCCGGGCACGCCGCCCCGGGCCTCCTGACTCGCCGCCACCACCGTGTGGCGATACCAGACCAGGGCCAGGAGTTGGGCCGCCAGGTGCACTTCCTCGCCCCACTCCCCGGGGGTGTCGGGTTTGACCCGGCCCCGGAAGAGGGCGTGGCACACCCCCAGGAGCGTGTCCACCCGGAACGGGAATCGCAGGGCCGAGGCGAGCTCCAGGCTGGTGGGGAACTCGTCGAAGGGCCCGCCGCTGCCTTCCCCCGAACCCGTGGACGGGATCAGGAGGTGGAGGCCGAGATTCAGGCCGTCCAGGGCCAGCCGGCGCAGGCCGTAGCGTCGCCCCAGGGCGTCCAGGTCCTCGGCCATGAGGCCGTAGGGCGGTCCCGCGCCCACCCGCCGGGCCCGCTCCTCGGCCAGGGCCTGCATGGCGATGCGGAGGCTGCGGACGGTGAGGTCGTAGGGCGCCGGGTTTTCCACCAGCGACCCGTGGACGCTGGGAAACACCGTCACCTCGACCTCGGGGGCCGGCACGGCGCCGGTGCGGACCCACTCGGCGAAGGTGTCCCAGAGGGGGCGGGCCACGATGACCTGATCGAAGGTGCCGTTCTTCAGCGCTTCCCGGGCGTCGGGCGCCGACGACACCACCTCCAGCCGGCACGACTCCTTCTCGAACACCGGGGGGAGGAAGTTCTTGTGGGCCGCCCCGTCCACCACCATGAGGAGGCGCGACCGGGGCGCGGCGGGATCGGTGGGGTCGACGTCGTCCACCGGCGGCCGGGCGTCCACCTCGAACAGCTCCGGAAGCTCCACGCCCGTCCCGGCCCGTCGTTCCCGGGCGTCCTGGGGCAGGAGTTCCTCACCCAGGGCCTCCACGACCCGGGGCGACGCCAACATGACCACGACCCGCTCGGCGCCCAGCGACGTGCGGGCGCCCTCGAAGGCCTCGTGGTCCAGGGGGTCGGCCACCAGGAGGGTGAGGGAGCCCCGGGCCAGGTCCAGGGGCACCACGCCGCGCTCCAACACCATCCCGGCTCCGAGACGCCGGGCCAGCTCGGGATCCACATCCCGCTCCACGGCCGGCGACCAGGGCAGATCGAACTGGGTGGCCAGGGCCTCCACCAACTGGACGTCGGAGAGGATCCCCAGGGCCACCAGGTGCGACCCCAGCCGTCCCCCCCGGGCCTTCTGACGCTCCAGGGCGCGAACGATGTCGTCCTGGGTGGCGTAGCCGAGCCGCAGGAGGATCTGATCCAGGCGGGCCTTCTTCTTCATGCGACCGTCAGGTGCCCACCATGCCCGGGCGCCGCAGCCCGGTCTTGGCAAAGGCCAGGATCGCCGTGGGGTCGTCGGCGAAGCGGGCGGCTTCTTCGCCGGTCACCACACCGTCGCCCACCAGGTTCTTGAGGTGCTGATCCATGAGGACCATGCCCTCCTTCTTGCCCGTCTGGATCACGTTGTTCACGTGGTGGCTCTTCCCCTCCCGGATCAGGGTCCGGCAGGCCTGGGTGCCCACCAGGATCTCCTGGGCCGCCACCCGCCCGTTGCCGTCGGCCCGCCGCAGGAGCTGCTGGGAGCAGATGCCCACCAGCACCTCCGACAGGGTCAGACGCACCGCCGGCTGCTGATCGGCGGGGAAGGCGTCGGCCACCCGCCCGATGGTCTGGGACGCCGAACTCGTGTGGAGGGTGCCCAGCACCAGGAGGCCCAGTTCCGCCGCCGACAGGGCGAGGTGGATCGTCTCCAGGTCCCGCATCTCGCCCACCAGGATCACGTTGGGATCGGCCCGCAGGGCGCCCCGCAAGGCGTGGGCGAACGAACGGCTGTGTTCGCCGATCTGCCGCTGGTTGATGAGGCACTGCTTGTTGGGGTGGATGAACTCCAGGGGGTCCTCGAGCGTGATGACGTGGTAGGCCATCCGCTCGTTCAGGTAGTCCACCATGGCGGCCAGCGTCGTGGACTTCCCCGAGTTGGTGGGCCCGGTCACCAGGATCAGCCCCGACCGGTTGTGGAGCATCTTCTTGAGGACCTCGGGCATGCCCAGGCCGTCGAGGGTGGGCACTTCGTGGGGAATGATCCGGAAGGCGGCCCCCATGCCCGGGTACTTCCGGAACAGGTGGATCCGGAAGCGGGCCACACCGTCCAGCGTGTAGGCGCAGTCCAGTTCGCCGTGGGCCTCGAACCGCTCCACCTGGGTGTCGGTGAGGAGTTCGTAGCAGAGCAGCCGGACTTCGTCACCGGTGAGGGGGCGATGCTTCGCCTCCTGCATCTCGCCGTTGATCCGGAGCATGGGCGTGCACCCGGTGCTCAGGTGGAGGTCGGAGGCCGAAGCCTCCCGCATGATCTTCAGGAAGGCGTCGATTCGAGCCATGGGGAAGGCCGAAAGGGGGGCGGGGGGTCGCGGAATGCGGAAAGAAACGGGGTGCGATGTGCGCACCCCTCTACTCAACGCTCTCACGGGTCCCCGGGGCGACACAAGGGAGATGTTTTTCAACCGGCCTCGTCTCGCGGACGTGGGCGGTGGGGGTTATCGTCCCCGACGTTCCGCTCCACGTCTCCTTCCGGAGTTCCGCTTCCATGCGACGGCACCGTCTTCCGCTCCTCGGCCTCCTGGCGGGCCTCCCGTTTCTGGGGGTCGCCGCCCCTGCTTCGGGCCAGACCCTCACCTCCGACGATCTGGAGGTGTTCAACTACCGCAGCATCGGCCCCACGAGGCAGAGCGGCCGGTTCGTCGACATCGCCGTTCCCGCGGGCCAGTCGAAGGTGTTCTACATCGCCACGGGGTCGGGCCATCTCTGGAAGACCGAAAACCACGGGCAGTCGTTCGAGGTGCTCTTCGAGAACGAGAGCGTCTACTCCATCGGCGACCTGGAGGTGTCTCCCTCCGACCCCGACATCCTCTATCTCGGCTCGGGTGAGGCCAACAACTCCCGGAGCACCTACTGGGGCGACGGCGTCTACAAGTCCACCGACGCCGGTCGGAGCTGGACCAACGTGGGACTCCCCGAATCCCACCACATCGGGCGGGTGGTGATCCACCCCACCGACCCCGACGTCGTCTACGTGGCGGCCCTCGGCCATCTCTACTCCGACAACGAGGAGCGGGGGCTGTACCGCACCACCGACGGCGGCGGCACCTGGGAGAAGGTTCTGGGGCCCGAGGTCGAGGGAAAACACATCGGCGTGGTGGACGTGGTCATGGATCCCACCAACCCCGGCGTGCTCTACGCCGCCACCTTCGACAAGGTGCGGCTGCCCTTCACCTACGACCTGGGGGGCCCCGGGAGCCGGATCTACAAGTCCACCGACGGGGGCGACACCTGGGAGATGCTCACCAACGGGCTTCCCGGGGGCATGCTCGGGCGGATCGGACTCGACATCGCCGACAGCGACCCGAACATCGTGTACGCCACCGTGGAGAACGCCAACAAGGAAGGCATGTCCGACGAGGACCGGTATCAGGAGCTCCTGAACCACGAGGCGTCGGCGGGCATGATCGGCGGGGAGATCTACCGCTCCGACGACGCCGGTGCGTCGTGGCGGAAGGTCAATTCCGACGATCAGGAGATCGGGGGCACGCCGGCCTACTACTACGGCCAGATCATCGTGGACCCCAACGATCCCGACGTGGCCTACGTCCCGTCGGTCTCCACCTGGAAGACCTCCGACGGCGGCGAGAGCTGGCAGGCCCGGGCCCTGGGCTTCGGGGGAGACGATCACGCCCTGTGGATCGATCCCGCCGATTCCGACCACATGATCCTGGGCTACGACCACGGCATGGGGGTCACCTGGGATGGCGGTGAGAACTGGTACCACCCCGACTTCCAGTCCCTGGCCCAGTTCTACGCCGTGGGCTACGACATGTCCTACCCCTACCGGGTGGCGGGGGGACTGCAGGACAACGGGTCCCACCTGGCCTACCACACCAATCCCGCCGGCGGGCCCATTCGCTTCGAGATGTGGGACCGGGTCGGGGGTGGTGACGGCATGTACAACGTCTTCGACACCTGCACGAACCGGTACCTGTACAACGAGTCCCAGTTCGGGCCCATCTCCCGCCTCGATCTCTGGACCGGGGAGCGCACCGGGATCCGGTACGACGACCCCGAGCTGCGCTGGAACTGGAATGCGCCCATCCAGGTGTCGCCCCACGGCTGCGACGTGATCCTCCACGCGGCCAACCGGCTCGTACGCTCCGAGAACCGGGGGGAGAGCTGGGAGGTGATCAGCCCCGACCTCACCAAGGCCGACCCCGCCACCCTCACCACAGGGAAGGGCGGCGACGGCAACATCCAGTACGCCACCATCACCACCATCGACGAATCGCCCCTGACCGAGGGGCTGATCTGGGTGGGCACCGACGACGGCAACGTCCAGCTCACCCGCGATGGGGGCGAGAACTGGACCCTCCTCAACGACCGGATCCCCGACAACCCCGAGTACTGGGTGAGCCGGGTGGAGGCCTCCCACCACGACCCGGGCACGGCGTACGTGACCTACACGGGGATGCGCCGCGACGACTTCCGTCCCTTCGTCTACAAGACGACGGACTACGGGGAGAGCTGGACGTCCCTGGCCGCCGGTCTTCCCGACGGGCCCGTGAACGTGATCCAGGAGCATCACGACAACCCCGACGTCCTGGTGGTGGGCACCGATTTCGGCGTGTACGTGACCGTGGACGGCGGTGGATCCTGGGTCGCCATGAAGAACGAGATGCCCACGAATCCGGTCCACGACCTCAAGATCCACCCCCGGGAAGACGATCTGATCGTGGCCACCCACGGCCGGGGGATCTACATCGCCGACATCAGCGCCCTGGGGCAGATGACCCCCGAGGTCATGGCGTCGGACGCCTGGTTCTTCGAGCCCGAGGACAAGGTGCGCTGGCAGCACGCCGACTTCGCCAACTACGGCTCCTCCAACTTCGACGGCGAGAGTGAGCCCGAGGCGGTGTCGCTCTACTACTGGCTCGGTTCCGGAGGCGGCGACGTGTCGTTCACCGTCTACCAGGGCAACGTGCCCATCGCCGAGATCGAGGCCGACTCGGGCGCCGGGCTCCACGAGGCGGTCTGGCGCATGGACCGTCGCCGGGAGCGGAGCGCCCAGGAGCAGGAGGAGATGCGGGCCCGCTTCGAGCGGTTCGGCCGGGCGGCCCCCGAGGACCAGATCCGCTACGAGTCCGCCGAGGCCCCGGTGGGCGACTACCGCATCGTCCTGTCGGTGAACGGCCGGGAGATCGAGCGGGAGGTCTCCATCGTCCGGGACGTGTGGTGGAGGGATCGCCGCTGAGCCTGGCCGAACTCATGGCCGCCTACCCGGTGGCGTCCCTCGACCTCCACGGGTTCAACGCCGTGCAGGCCGAGGGACGCGTCCGGAGTTTCGTCCGGACCCACGCCTCGGCGTCTCCCGGCGGCGTGGTGGAGATCGTCACGGGAAAAGGGACCCGTTCGGCGGGGCCGGCCGTCCTCCCGGGACTGGTCCGCGACCTGCTCCAGGGCGACCTGAAACCGGAGGTGGCGGAATGGGTCGGAGTCCCCGGCGGAGGGGCCGTGAAGGTCCGGTTACGGAAGCGGCGCGGGCAGCCCCGGAGGCCGTGACGAAAGATGCTTGCATTCCGCACCCGGATCGTACGATCTTGGCCGCACGATTCCGCAGCACCGTGGCTGCGGGCCCGGGCGCGGGGGTTCGTGACCGCGCGATGTCCAGATGTCGGATTGTACGGGGTACCCGCTTCCGACGATGGCACACCAAGGAGCAGGTAGATGCGTACGACCGGCACTGTGAAGTGGTTCAACGACCAGAAGGGCTTCGGGTTCATCACGCCCGAGGACGGCGGTCGCGACTGCTTCGTCCACCACTCCGCGATCCAGGCCCAGGGCTTCCGGACTCTGGCCGAGGGCGACAAGGTGGAGTTCGAGATCACCGAGGGGGCCAAGGGCCCCGCCGCGGAGAATGTGGTGAAGCTCTGAACCACCGCGTTCAGGCCGATCCCGGGCCGTCCCGCTTCGTGCGGGGCGGCCCGTTCTTCGTCCAGGGGGGGACGTTGGGCCCCGGGGGTTGTCTCGGGGCTCCCCGGATCTAGATTCGGGGCGGTTTGGGACTCCTCTCTCAGCGGACCTTCGATACGATGAAGTATCTCGGATACGTGGTGGGTGTGGTGTGGGTGCTCCTGGTCCTGGCGGCGTTCGGCAACGCCCGCGCCGGGGCGGCGGCCGGCCAGCCCGACGTGGCGTTCTGGTGGTCCGTCATCGGCAGCCTGCTCACCATCGCCACCCTGGGCGCCTTCATCGGCACCACGATCCACATCCGGACGGGCGCCCGGCCCCACTAGCGGGTGACGACCCCCGTCTCCCTCCGCCCGTCCAAGATTCTCTGCGTCGGGCGGAACTACCGGGCCCACGCCGCGGAACTCGGAAACGACGTCCCGGCGGCGCCGCTCCTCTTCTTCAAACCTCCCTCGGCCCTCCTGGGCCACGGGGAGGCCATCGTCCTCCCCCCCGAGTCCCACCGGGTCGAGTTCGAGGGCGAGATCGCCGTGACCCTGGGCGCCCGGCTTCGCCACGCCTCCGAAGACGAGGCCCGGGCCGCCCTGTCCCACGTGCTCCCCCTCAACGACGTCACGGCCCGGGACCTCCAGCGCACCGACGGTCAGTGGACCCGGGCCAAGGGCTTCGACACCTTCTGCCCCGTGGGGACGCCGGTGCCCGTGGACGACGTCGATCTGGAGTCCCTGGAGATCGTCACCACGGTGGACGGCGTGGAGCGCCAGCGGGGCAGGGCCTCGGACATGGTGTTCTCCATCGCCGCGGTCCTGGCGTACGCCTCCCGCGTCATGACCCTGGAGCCCGGTGACCTGATCACCACCGGTACGCCCGAGGGCGTGGGCCCCCTGGAGCCCGGGGCCGTGGTGCGGGTGGAGATTCCCGGTGTGGGGGCCGTGGAGAACCCGGTGCGTCGGGCTGCCACGCCGTGAGCCTTCCCCGGAGCCCTCGCCTGGATCGGCTGCCCGGGTACCCCCTGGCCGACGTGCCCCGGCTGCGGCGGGAACTGCGAGCCGCGGGGGTCGACGTCATCGATCTCGGGGCCGGGGACGCCGACCTGGCCCCGCCTCCGGCGGCGGTGGCGGCCCTGCGGGAAGCGGTGGGCGATCCCGCCCACTCCCGGTACCCCTTCCAGCTCGGCCTTCCGGCGTTCCGGGAGGCGGTGGCCGGGTTCATGGCCCGGCGGTTCGGGGTGGAGGTGGACCCCTTCCAGGAGGTGCTTCCCCTCATCGGCTCCAAGGAGGGCATCGCCCATCTGGCCCAGGCCCTCCTCGGCCCCGGCGACGTGGCGGTGCTTCCCGACCCGGGGTATCAGGCGTACCGGGGCGGCGTGATCCTGGCCGACGCCGAGCCCCACCTGGTGCCCCTGCGCCCCGAGAACGAGTTCCGGATTCCCCTGGACGGATTCGACCCCGCCACGGAGTCCCGGATCCGCATGCTCGTCCTCAACTATCCCAACAACCCCACCACCGCCGAGGCGCCGCTGGAGTACTTCGAGTCGGCGGTGGAATCGTGCCGCCGCTGGGGGGGCGCCCTGGTCCACGACCACGCCTACTCGGAGGTGACCTTCGACGGCTACCGTCCGCCCAGCGTGCTCCAGGTGGAGGGGGCCCGGGACGTGGCCATCGAGTTCCACTCCCTCTCCAAGACGTTCAACATGACGGGGTGGCGCCTGGGGTGGGCCGTGGGCAACGCCGAACTGGTGGCGGCGCTCTCCCGCCTGAAGACCTTCGTGGACACGGGGGTCTTCCTGGCGGTCCAGGCCGCGGGCGTGGCGGCCCTCGCCGACGACGACGGGTGGGTTCGGGGCAACGTGGAGATCTTCCGGGAGCGGCGCGACGCCGCCGTGGAGGCTTTCCGGGAGGCGGGCTTCGAAGTCCGGGTGCCCCGGGCCACCATGTACCTCTGGATTCCCGTCCCCGGGGGCGAGGCCAGCGAGGCCTTCGCCCGCAGGGCTCTCGTGGACGAAGGCGTGGTGGTGCTCCCGGGCGCGGCCCTGGGGACGGGGGGCGAGGGCTTCTTCCGCATCGCCCTCACCTCGCCCCCGGAGCGCCTCGTGGACGCCGCTCGCCGACTGGGTCGGGTGGCGGCGAGCCGGTAGCGACGGGGCTGGATGCCAGGAACCGGTCCCCGTCAACGGGTTACGATCGGTGATGACGGCCCCTTCCGGTTCACTCGCCCCGCCCCCGACGCCCGTGGAGGCACCGCCCCCGCCTTCCGGCGGCGGCCGAGACCCGTCGGGCCCCGGGGCCGGTGAGCAGGTCCAGTCGTGGAGTCGGCGCAACCCCGGGCGGGTGCGGGCCGTGGCGTTCGCCGTGTCGGCGCTGCTCCACCTCCTGGCGCTCCTCCTGTATCCCACCTTCACGGTCCAGTTCGGGGAGTTCGACCCGGCGGCCGAGGCCGAGGGGCTCGTGGTGATGGAGGGCATGGAGGTGGTGAACCTCCAGGAGACGGCCCCCGACGAGCTCGAAGCGCCGGCCCGACCCGACGAGGAGATCCAGGCCGAACCCACCGTGCCCGTGGTGCCCCTTCCCGCCGCCCCGGGCGACGATCTGACGCCCACCGTGGAGGTGGCGCCGCCGCCCCCCGGGGCCTCGGCGGCGGATCGCCTCCGGCCCGCCACCTTCGAGGAAGACCTCTGGATGCCCCTGGTGGCGGAGGCCGTGACCCTCACGGAGCGGGAACTGCTCCGGAGCGTCATCTACCGGCAGCTCGAGGCCTTCAACGACTCCATGGCCATCCGGGCCGCCCGGGCCGCCGAAGGCACGGACTGGACCTTCACCGACGAGGACGGCAACCGGTGGGGTATTTCACCGGGCAAACTCCATCTCGGGTCCATCACCATTCCCCTGCCGTTTTCGTTTGGGGCGTCGCCGGGGGCCTCCGACGACCTCCTGGACGCCCTGGCCTTCGATCGGGAGATCCAGCGGGCCGCGGGCCAGCTCGAGACCGACGCCACCATCCGGGAACGGGCGGCGGCGATCCGGGCCCGGGTGGACGCGGAGCGGGAGCGGGCCCGGCGGGCCGCCGCCGGCGACACGACCCGGTCGGGGGGCGGGGGGCCATGAGGCGCTGGCCCGTGGTGCCGGTCATGGCCGGGGCCGTGGCGGGATTCGTGGCCGGGTGGTGGTGGGGGCGGGCCGGGGGCGGAGCCGACCGGCGGACCGCCGAGCCGATCCCCGACGACCTCGTGGACGAGGGGTGGGCCGATCGGTGGGGCGAGCGGGTCGATGCCGCCATGGAAGCCGCCGCCGGGGGTCTCCGGGCCGTGGGCGACCGGTGGCGCGGGCTGCCGCCCCTGGACCCGGCCCGACTCCAGGCGGTGGTGGCCGCGGTGCCCGGCGCCGGGAGCCTCCAGGCCCGCCCGCTGGGCACCGGCCTCGTGGAACTCGTGGGCGACGCCTCCGACGCCGGCGCCACGGCCGCGGCGGCGGCGCTGCGGGCCCACCCCGGGGTCCGGGTCGTGGTGAACCGCGCCTGGACCCCATCGTCCTTGCGCCCCGGGCAAATTGACGACCTTCCGGGGTTCGGGTAGAGTCCTTCTCCACCATCGGTTCCGGGAAATCCTGGGAGGTTTCGTGAGCCAGGAGCTCGCACCCCGTTTCGACCCCTCCGCCATCGAGGGTCCCCTCTATCGTCGCTGGTCCGAGCAGGGGCACTTCCACGTGCCCGCCTCCGACGTTCTCCAGGAGGGACGGGATCCGTACGTCATCGTGATCCCTCCGCCCAACGTCACGGCGGTCCTCCACATGGGACACGGGCTCAACAACGCCATCCAGGACGTCCTGATCCGGTTCCGCCGCATGCAGGGGCGGGCCGCCGAGTGGCTTCCGGGCACCGACCACGCGGGCATCGCCACCCAGAACGTGGTGGAGCGCCTCATCGCCCAGGAGGGGCTCACCCGGGACGACCTGGGTCGGGAGGCCTTCGTGGAGCGGGTGTGGGCCTTCGTGAACGAGACCGGGAGCACGATCCTGGAACAGCTCAAGGCCATCGGCTGCTCCTGCGACTGGGAGCGCACGGCCTTCACGCTGGACCCCAACCTCTCCCACGCCGTCCGGGAGGTGTTCGTCCGGCTCTACGAAAAGGACCTGATCTATCGGGGCGAGTACATCATCAACTGGTGTCCCCGATGTCTCACGGCCCTCTCCAACGAAGAAGCCGAAGGGACCGAGTCCGAAGGCCGCCTCTGGCACCTCCGGTATCCGCTGCCCGAGAGCGCGTGGGGGGCCGCCGAGTCGGCCCGGGACGCCGGGGCCACGGCCCTGGGGCGTTTCGACGACGGGGGGTGGTACCTCACCGTCTCCACCACCCGTCCCGAGACCATGCTGGGCGATCAGGCGGTGGCGGTGCATCCCGGCGACGAGCGCTACCGCGCGCTGGTGGGGGCCGACGTGGAACTGCCCCTCACGGGGCGCACCATTCCGGTGGTGGCCGACGAGTTCGTGGACCCCGAGTTCGGCACCGGCATGGTGAAGGTCACGCCGGCCCACGATCCCAACGACTTCGAGATCGCCCGGCGGGCCGACCTCCCGGTCCTGAACATCCTCACCGACGCCGCGGTGGTGAACGAACACGCCCCCGAGGCGTTCCGGGGCATGGATCGCTTCGACGCGCGCAAGGCGGTCCTGGCCGCCCTGGCCGACCGGGGACTCCTGGCCGGTGAGGATCCCCACACCCACAGCGTGCCCCGGTGCTACCGGTGCGACACGGTGGTGGAGCCCCGCCTGAGTCTCCAGTGGTTCGTGCGCATGGAGCCCCTGGCGCGCCCGGCGCTGGCGGCCTCGAAGGACGGCACCATCACCTTCACGCCGCCCCGGTGGAAGAAGGTGTACGAGCACTGGATGGAGAACATCCGGGACTGGTGCATCTCCCGGCAGCTCTGGTGGGGTCACCGGATTCCCGTGTGGTACTGCGACGCCTGCGGCGACGACGGTGTACACGTGCTCCGGGACGAGCCCGACGGGTGTCCCCGCTGCGGCGGGCCCGTGCGCCAGGACCCCGACGTCCTGGACACCTGGTTCAGTTCGTGGCTGTGGCCCCTGAGTCCCTTCGGTTGGCCCGAGGAGACCGACGACCTGAAGGCGTTCTTCCCCGGCCACACCCTGGTGACGGCCCCGGAGATCCTCTTCTTCTGGGTCGCCCGCATGATCATGGCCGGGTACGAATTCCGGGGCGAACCGCCGTTCCGGGAGGTGTTCCTCCACGGCACGGTGCGCGACGCCCAGGGCCGGAAGATGAGCAAGTCGCTGGGCAACGGGATCGACCCCATGACGGTGGTGGACCGGTTCGGGGCCGACGCCATGCGGTTCACCATCATCAGCCAGTGCGCCATCGGCACCGACATCCACCTGGACCACGAGGACATCGAGGCGGCCTTCGCCACGGGGCGGAACTTCGCCAACAAGGTGTGGAACGTGGGCCGCTTCACCCTCATGTCGGTGGGCGACGCCCCGGTGGCGCCCCTGGAGGCCGTGGCGGCCGACCTGGAGGCCATGGATCGGTGGATCCTCTCCCGGCTGGCGGCGACCGTGGCCCAGGTCACCGACGACATGGAGCGGTTCCGCCTCCACGAGGTGGCCGACCAGGTCTACCACTTCTTCTGGGGCGACCTCGCCGACTGGTACCTGGAACTGGTGAAGAACCGGCTCCGGGGCGATGGAGGGGAGGCCAGCCGTGAAGCGGCCCGGAGCACCCTGGTGGTGGTCCTGGACCGGGTCCTGAGGCTTCTCCATCCCCTGGTGCCCTTCGTGTCCACGGCCCTGTGGGATCGGCTGCCCTGGCCCGAAGGCGAGGCCCGGCCCGCCGATCTCATCGTGGCCCCGTGGCCCGACGCCCCCGAAGCGTGGCGGGACGCCGAGGCCGAAGCCGAGCTGGGAGAACTCCAGGAGTTCCTCACCGCGGTGCGCTCGCTCCGGAAGGAGTACGGCGTGGGGGAAGGGGAGGGGGTGACGGTCCACGTCGATCCGGGCTCGTCCCGGGTCCGGGCTGCGCTGGAGGGCCAGGAGGGCCCCCTGGAGCGCATGGCCCGGGTCACCGAGTTGGTGTGGGGTGGCGCCCCCGAGGGGTCCATCGGCGCCCACGCCGTGCTCCGGAGCGGCGCCGACGTCTTCCTGCCCCTGGAAGGGGTGGTGGACCTGGACCGGGAGAAAGCCCGCCTGCGGGCCGAGATCGAGCGCATCTCGGCCCAGCTCGCCTCCACCGAGAAGAAGCTGGCCAACGAAAACTTCGTGACCCGGGCGCCGGCCGACGTGGTGGAGAAGGAGCGGGAGAAGGCCCGGAGTCAGGCCGAGCAGATCGCCGGGCTACGGCACAAGCTCGGTCTCTTCGAGGGCGGGAGCTGAGGGTCGGGTGACGCGTCGAGCCTATGTTCCCTGGGCGGCCGCGGTCTGCACGGCCGTGGCCGCCGCCTGCGCCCGCCAGGAGGCGCCCACCGGGGGTCCCCAGGACCGGCGCCCTCCGGTGATCGTGGAGGTGCGCCCCGACACCTTCGCCCGCATCGACGCCGGCGACGACAAGATCCGCATCCAGTTCGACGAGGCCATCTCCGAGTCCCCGAGCACGGGCACCCTCGACCAGGCCGTCCAGATTTCGCCCCGCACCGGCGAGGTCCGGGTCAAACACGCCGGCGACGCCCTCGAAGTGTCCATCGAGGGGGGATTCCAGCCCGGAGTCCTCTATCGGGTCACCGTCCTTCCCGTCCTCCGGGACCGGTTCCAGAACACCCTCCTGGATCCCTTCGAGTGGGTGTTCTCCACCGGGCCCGACTTCGCCCCCAACGCCCTCGCCGGCGAGGTGTGGGATCGGGCCACGGGCGATCCCGTCCCGTCCATGGACGTCTACGCCGTGTCCGGCGACTCGGTGCGCTACGTGGCGCGCACCGATTCCCTGGGCCTGTTCGTCATGCGCTACCTCCCCCCGGGGGCCTACGGGCTGCGGAGCTTCGACGATCGCAACCGCAACGACTCGGCCGACGCCTTCGAGATCCAGGGGGTGGGGGACGCCGTGACCCTGGGGCCCGCCGATACGGCGCTGACGTCGTTCTGGGTCATGCTCCCCGACACCACGCCGCCCCAGTTGGCCCAGGGCGAGAAGATCGATTCCACCACGGTGCGCCTGATCTTCGACGATCCCCTGGACCCGGAACAGCCGCTGGACGGGGTGGTGCGGGGCATGTACCGGGACTCGGCCAACACGCCGGGGGTCGTGCGGGCGCTCCATCCCTGGCGCTACGAGATCTATCTCGACTCCATCCGGGTCATGGCCGAAGCCACGGCGGCCCTGGCGCCCCCCGACACCACCGCGGTGGCCGACACCGGCGCCGTGGCGCCGCCCCCCGAGGAAGAGGCCGCCGAAGAGGAGGCGGAACTCTTCCTGCCCAACGGTGAGCGGATTCCCTCGCGGGAGATCGTGCTGCTGATGCGGGGACCCATCGAAGGGGGATCGACCTACACCGTCGCCCTGGGGCCGGTGGCCAACATCTCGGGGCTCGTGCGGGAGGAGAGCGAGGGGATCATTCGCCTCGACCCCGATCCCGAGCGGCCCCCCGCCGCCGACTCCACCGCCGCCGATACCCTGGCGGTGCCGGACACCGGCGCCGTGGCGCTGCCGCCCCCCGACACCGTGGGTGTGGGCCGGTCATGAGCGACCCCCGGAGCCGGATCCCGGGCCTGGACCGGCTCCTGGACCACTCCGGGACCCGCCCGTTCCTCGCCCGGTTTCCCCGCCCCCGGGTCGCCGACGCGTTGCGGGAGGCCGTGGCGACGGCCCGGGACGCCGTGGGGCGAGGCGAGTGGCCCCACGACCCCGCCGACCCCGACCCCTATCTGGCCCATGCCGGACGGCGCCTGGAAGCCGACGCGGTGGCGTCGCTCCGCCCCGTGATCAACGCCACGGGGGTGGTGCTCCACACCAACCTGGGCCGGGCGCCCCTGGCCCCCGAGGCCCGGGCGGCCATGGATCGGGTCACGGCGGGGTACGCCAACCTGGAGTTCGACCTCGGGGCCGGCGTCCGGGGGTCGCGCTACGACCACTGCCGGGATCTGCTGCGGGAACTCACCGGCGCCGACGACGCGGTGGTGGTGAACAACTGCGCCGGCGCCCTGGTCCTGGTCCTCAACACGCTGGCCACGGGGCGGGGTGTGGTGGTGTCCCGGGGCGAACTCGTGGAGATCGGCGGAGGCTTCCGCATTCCCGACATGCTGGCCCGGGCCGGGGCGCGGCTGGTGGAGGTGGGCACCACCAACCGGACGCGGTTGGCCGACTACGAGGAGGCCCTCTCCGGGGGGGAGCCCGTGGGCGCCATCCTCAAGGTGCATCGGTCGAACTTCCGGGTGACGGGATTCACCGCCGAGGTCGAGCTGGCCGAGCTGGCGGCCCTGGCGGCGGAGGGGGGCGTCCCCCTGGTCCACGACGTGGGATCGGGACTCCTGGTGGACCCGGGCACGCTGGGGCTCCCCCCCGAGCCCACCGCCGGCCAGTCCCTGGCCCGGGGCGCCACGGTGGCGGTCTTCTCCGGCGACAAACTTCTCGGGGGACCCCAGGCCGGGGTCGTGGCCGGGGCGGCCTCCACCGTGGAGGCGGTGCGGCGCAATCCCCTCTGCCGGGCCCTGCGGGTGGACAAGGCCACTCTGGCGGGGCTGGAGGCCACCCTGCGCCTCTACCGGGACCCCGCCACGGTGCGGGACCGGATCCCCGTCCTCCGCATGCTGACGGCGTCCCTGGACGATCTCGACGCCCGGGCCCGGGCGTTGGCTCTCGAGCTGGAGGGCGTGGCCGGCGCCGGCCGGGTGGAGGTGGCCGACGCCGTGGGGCGGGTGGGGGGCGGGACCTATCCCGACCACGGTCTTCCCGGTCGCGTGGTGCGGCTGGTGGAGCCGGCCGCCGGGGCCGACGCCCTGGCCGGCCGCCTTCGGGCCGCCTCGCCTCCGGTGGTGGTCCGCATCGACGAGGGCGCCGTGGTGGTGGACCTCCGGACGGTGGCCCCCGAGGCCGACGGCGTGGTGGTCCGGGCGCTGGTGGAGGCCCTGGCCCCGTCCGGGGCCCGGGACGGCGTCGAGGACGGGGCGTGAGGGGAGGGCCCGAGCCCCGGCCCGTGCTCTTCCTGGACCGGGACGGCACCCTCATCGAGGACGCCGACTACCTGGCCGACCCCGACGGGGTGGTGCTCCTGCCCGGGGCGGTGGAGGCCCTGGCCCGGTTCCGGGACGCCGGGTGGGCGGTGGTGGTGGTGACGAATCAGTCGGGGATCGCCCGGGGTCTCTACGGCGAAGCCGACTACACGGCCGTGGCCCGGCGCCTGGAGACGATGCTGGCCGCCCGGGGGGTGCCGCTGGCGGCGACCCTCCACTGCCCCCACCACCCGGACCATTCGGGTCCGTGCGCATGCCGGAAGCCCGCGCCGGGTCTGCTCCTGGCGGCCGCCCGGGCCCTGGCTCTGGACCTGAGCCGGGCCGTCATGGTGGGCGACAAGGTCACCGACCTCCAGGCCGGGTCGGCGGTGGGGGCCCGGCCCGTGCTGGTGCGCACCGGGTACGGCGCCGGTACGGCGTCCCGGGGCGGGGGGGGGCTGCCCGAGGGCACCGTGGTGGTGGACGGCCTGATCGACGTGGCCGACCACGTCCTGGGGCCCGCCCGCCGCGTTGACCGTGAAGACGGCCCCGGATAGCTTCCTCGCCACGCCGAGGGCAGGAACGGCGACCCTCTCCGGGGTGTACTCCCCGAAGCGATCGTCTACGCCCCCGTTTCCGGTTCAGAGGAGGACCATGGGCATGCTGACGCTCACCCCCACGGCGGTGTCGAAGGTTCAGGAGTTCATCACGGAGCACGGCTCGGGCGAGGTCCCGGGGCTGCGGGTGGCGGTGCTGCCCGGGGGATGCTCCGGATTCCAGTACGGCCTCAACATCGAGGACGGTCCCGAGGGTGACGACGAGATCTTCGACCTGGAAGGGGTCCGGATCTTCGTCGATCCCTTCAGCGCCCAGTACCTCGACGGCGTGGAGATCGACTACGTCACGAGCATGATGGGCTCGGGATTCAGCTTCCGGAATCCCAACGCCTCCGGCGGCTGCGGCTGCGGCTCGTCGTTCACGGTCTGAAGCCCGGACTGCCGCGATCCGTAGCAGGGGCCCACGGGATCTCGGTCCCGTGGGCCCCGTCGCTTCCGCGCACCGGCGCGAAGACCGTCCCTCCCGTCACCGGCCCGCCATGACGCCCCAGACCCTCGACGCCCTTCCCACCGCCCTCGACTACGCTGCGCTGTCGAAGGACGAGCTCACCGAGCGGATTCGGCGGCGCAAGGCCGAACTCGACGCGGTGATCCTCGGGCACAACTACCAGCGGGTGGAGATCCAGGAGGTCAGCGACTACCTGGGCGACTCCCTGGGGCTCAGCCAGGAGGCCGCGGCCACCGACGCCGCCGTCATCGTCTTCTGCGGGGTCCACTTCATGGCGGAGACGGCCAAGGTCCTGTCGCCCGACAAGACCGTCCTCATGCCCGACCTCCGGGCCGGGTGTCCCATGGCCGACTTCGTCACCGGCGACGCCCTCCGGCGCCTCAAGGCCCGGCACCCCGATGCGGCCGTGGTGGCGTACGTGAACTCCACGGCCGAGGTGAAGGCCCTCTCCGACATCTGCTGCACGTCGTCCAACGCCGTGCGCATCGTGGAGAGCATTCCCCGGGATCAGCCGATCCTCTTCGTGCCCGACCGCAACCTGGCCGACTACGTGGCCGAAAAGACGGGCCGGACCAACATCATCGCCTGGGACGGCTACTGCTACGTCCACGACGACCTGGTCCTGGACGAACTCGACCGGGTCCAGGCGGCCCACCCCGAGGCCCGGGTGGTGGTCCACCCCGAAGCCCGGCGCGAACTCCTGGAGCGGGCCGACTTCGTGACCTCGACCTCGGGCATGGTCGACCTCGCCGAAGACCACGACGCCCTCATCATCGGCACGGAGCGGGGCCTCGTGGATCGGCTCCGGCAGCGGTTCCCCGAAAAGACCCTCCTTCCCCTGTCCGGGGCGGCCATCTGCGGCAACATGAAGATGAACACCCTGGCGAAGCTGGCGTGGTGCCTCGACCACGGGGCCCACGAGGTCACCCTGGACGAGGGCATCCGGTCCGGGGCCGAGCGGTCGCTCCGGCGCATGCTCGACCTGTCGGGCGGCTGGCGCGCCCCCACGGCCGAGGAAGCCGAGCTCGAAGCGGCCGGCGTCCGGCCCCGGGGATGCGGGTGCGCCTGACGCCGGGGCGAGGACGGACGGCGCCGTGGTGACCCCGGGCGATTCCCCGGCGCGGCTGGAGGTGACGGGCGTCACCGCCGGACCCTTCGCCGAAAACGGCTACGTGGTGCGGGACCCCGAGGCGGGGGTGGCCGTGGTGGTCGACCCGGGAGCGTGCGGCCCGGACCTCGTCCGCCTCGTGCGGGACGCCGGCGATCGCCTCGACGCGGTGGTCCTCACCCACGCCCACCTCGACCACGTGGAGGGCATCCCCGCGGTGCGGGAGGCGTTTCCCGACGTGCCCATCCTCCTCCACGACGACGACCGTCCGTTGTACGACGCCGTAGGGGGGCAGGCGGCCATGTTCGGACTCCCGGCGCCCCGACTTCCCGCCGTGGACGGGTCCCTGACGCCGGGTGAGGTCGTACCGGTAGGGCGGGGGGAGCTGGCGATCCGCTTCACCCCGGGGCACGCGCCGGGGCACGTGATCCTGGTTTCCGAGCCCGACGGATTCGCCGTCACGGGCGACGTGGTGTTCCTGGGGTCCATCGGGCGCACCGATCTCCCCGGGGGCGACTTCCACCGACTCATGCAGTCCATCCGGGACGAGGTCCTCACCCTTCCCGACGAACTCCGGCTCCTGGCGGGCCACGGCCCCGAGACCACCGTGGGCCACGAACGGCGGCACAACGCCTTCCTCGTGCCCCAGTACCGGGGACGGTTCGCGTGACCGCCCCCACCCCCGGGGACGGCCTTCGGGCCGCCGTCTTCGCCTCGGGGGGCGGCTCCAACTTCCAGGCGCTTCTCGACCACGAAGCCGGGGCCGGCGACGACGCTCCCTGGCGGACGGTCCTGCTGGTGACCGACCGGCCCTGCGGCGCCCGGGCCCGGGCCGAGGCCGCGGGCGTGGAGGTCGAGGAGATTCCCGTGTCGGGGCGACCGGCCGAGGACGTGGCCGCCGACACCGTGGCCGCTCTGGACGAGGCCGGCGTCGAGGTGGTCTTCCTGGCCGGGTACCTGCGCCTGATCCCGGCGCCGGTGGTGGCGCGGTGGCGACGGCGCATCCTCAACGTCCATCCCGCCCTCCTTCCCTCCTTCGGCGGCCAGGGCATGTGGGGCCGGCACGTCCACGAGGCCGTCCTGGCGTCGGGGACCCGGATCACCGGCCCCACGGTGCATTTCGTCGACGAGGCCTACGACGAGGGGCGGATCCTGGCCCAGTGGCCCGTGGCGGTGCGGACCGACGACACGCCCGAGACCCTCGCCGCCCGGGTCCTGGAGGCGGAGCACCGCCTCTACCCCCGGGCCGCCGCCCACCTCTGTGCCGCCCTCCGTCGAGGCGACGACCCGTTGCCCCTGGACCCTCCGGTCCCCCATTTCATGAGTGCCGCCGAGCCCGGACCCTGACCGCTCCGGGATTCGCTCCTTCTTCGCCCCCATCACCACCGTTTCATGCGCCGACGCCGTGCCCTTCTGAGCGTGTCCGACAAATCCGGGATCGTGGAGTTCGCCCGGGCCCTCCAGCAGCGGGACTTCGAACTCCTCTCCACGGGAGGCACCGCCCGGGTCCTCCGGGAGGCGGGACTCCCGGTCACCGGAGTCGCCGACGTCACGAGCCATCCGGAGATGATGGAGGGGCGGGTGAAGACCCTCCACCCGGCCATCCACGCGGGCCTCCTGGCCCGGCGGGACCGGGCCGACGACATGGACGCCCTGGAGGAGCAGGGGTACGAACCCATCGATCTGGTGGCCGTGAACCTCTACCCCTTTCGGGAAACGGTGGCCCGGGGCGGCGTACCCGTGGGCGAGGCCATGGAGAAGGTCGACATCGGCGGGCCCACCATGATCCGGGCGGCGGCGAAGAACCACCGGGACGTGTGGGTGGCGGTGGACCCCGACGACTACTCCGAGATCCTGGCGATCCTGGACGCCGGCGACGACGGGGCCGAGGGCGAGAGTGCGCTGCGCCGCCGCCTGGCCGCCAAGGTCTTCCGGCACATCAGCGACTACGACGCGGCGGTGGCGACCTATCTCGAGGCCGGCGAGGTGGAGGCAGCGCCGTTCCACGTCTCGGCGCCGGCGGTCCAGACGCTGCGCTACGGCGAGAATCCCGACCAGACCGCGTCGTTCCACCGCCTGGGCCCGGTCCCCGTGGGGGTGGCGGCGCTGGAGAAGCTCCACGGAAAGGACCTCTCCTACAACAACATCCTGGATCTGGACGGCGCCCTCCTCTCCCTGGCGCCCTTCGCCTTCTCGCCCCGCCCGGCCGTGGCCATCATCAAGCACACCACGCCGTGTGGGCTGGCCGTGGGCGACGATCTGGCCCAGGCCTACGCACGGGCGCTGGCCACCGATCCCGTTTCGTCGTTCGGGTCGGTCATCGCCATGAATCGTCCGGTGGACGAGGCCACGGCCCAGTCCCTCTCCAAGCTCTTCGTGGAATGCCTGGTGGCGCCGGGCTACGACGACGACGCCCTGGAGATCCTGACCCGGAAGAAGAACGTCCGGATCCTGGTGGCGCCGGGCATGGACACTCCGGTGGAGGGGGAACCCCGGGACGGACCCTGGGCGGACGCCTCGGCCACGGTGAAGGGCACGGGCCGGTTCCTGGCCGAGCACTCCCGGACGCCCGAGGCCCGGGTCTTCCGTAGCGTGTATGGCGGGGTGCTGGTCCAGTCGCCGCCGGTGCCTCCCTTCTACGGCGGGGCCGGAGGAGACGACTGGACCGTGGCCACCGAGCGCCGGCCCAGCGAGGCCGAGTGGGACGACCTGCGGTTCGCCTGGGGGGCCGTCTTCGGCGTGAAGTCCAACGCCATTCTCCTGGCGGCCCGTGGGGCGACCCTGGGCATCGGCGCCGGCCAGATGAGCCGCGTGGACGCCTCGCGCATCGCGGTGCAGAAGGCCGCCGACGCGGGGCTGGATCTGGCGGGGAGCGTCCTGGCCTCCGACGCCTTCTTCCCGTTCCGGGACGGGGTGGACGCCGCCGCCGAGGCCGGCGTGCGGGCCATCGTGCAACCGGGGGGGTCGGTGCGGGACGAAGAGGTGGTGGCGGCGGCCGACGAACACGGAATCGCCATGGTGCTCACGGGACGTCGGCTGTTCCGGCATTGAGCCCGCCGGGTCGCAGGAAGTTCGACCGCTCCATCGTCGACGGCCCCATCCCCGGGGCCGTGTGGAAGCTCGCCTGGCCCACCATGCTCCAGAACGTGGTGGGGGGGCTCCAGGGCATCGTGGACCACGCCATGGTGGGGCACTACGTGGGCTTCACCGGCAACGCGGCCATCGGCGTCTCGTGGCAGATCTTCCTGGTGGTGGTGGTGTTCATCACCTCCCTCTTCACGGGCATGGGCGTGCTGGTGGCGCGCTTCACCGGGGCCGACGATCACGACCAGGTGAACCGGGTGGTCTACCAGGCCTTCCTCACCGCCCTCTTCCTCACGGTGTTCGTCATGGCGCCCGTGGGGTGGTTCCTCTCGCCCACGCTCCTGGACCTCATCAACGCCGAACCGGCGGTCCAGGTGGAGGCGCTGCCGTACCTCCGCATCATGTTCATGTTCAGCTTCGGCATGATGATGTTCTTCATGCTCGGCGGCGCCCTCCGGTCCGCCGGCGACGCCCGGACGCCTCTGCGCCTGGGCATCGCCATGACGGTGCTGAACGTGATCCTGAACGTGGTGCTCATCGCCGGCCTCGGCCCCATTCCCTCGTTCGGCACCGCCGGGGCCGCCATGGGCACGGTCATCGCCGGGGGCGTCGTGAGCATCTACGCCCTCTTCCGGCTCTTCGGGGGCGGGTGGGTGGTGTCCTTCGACCGGGCCATGGGGTGGCGGCCCGATCTCAAGGTCATCCGGGAACTGTTCCGCTTCGGTCTCCCCACGGGCGTCCAGGGCGTGGCCATGAACGTGGCCGGCGTCCTCCTGCTCCGCTTCGTGGGGTCGCTGCAGTTGAGCGCCGAGGCCCAGGCGGTCTATTCGGTGGGGTACTCCCAGCTCTTCTCGTTCATCACCTGGACGTCCGTGGGACTCCTGGGCGCCACCGCGGCCGTGGCGGGCCAGAACCTGGGCGCCGGACAGCCCGAACGGTCGGTGGCGGGGGTGCGGGTCGCGGCCCGCATCGGTGTGGGGGTGGCCGTGGCCATCGGCCTCACCTTCCTCCTGATCCCCCGGGCGTTGTTCGGGATCTTCGGCCTGGACGACCCGGTGGTCCTGGATCTCGGGGTGGAGCTCCTGCGCTACCTGAGCGTCTCGGGACTCTTCATCACCGTGGCCCTCACCTACACCGGAGGGCTGCAGGGCACGGGCGACACCCGGAGTCCCCTGTACATCTCCATCGTGTCCCAGCTCGTGATCCCCCTGGGCCTGTGCTGGCTGATCCAGACCTTCGCCACCCTGGACCCCGGCGACATCTGGCTCGCCATCGTCCTGGGCCACTTCACCCGGGCCACTCTGAGCGTCGGCGTCTTCCGGCGGGGCGGCTGGAAGGACATCGAAGTGCGGGTCGGCTAGCCTCCTACCCCCAGATCTCGGCCAGGACCCGGTCCCAGTTGCCGTAGGCGATGCGCACCAGGTCGCCGTGGTGGAAGCCCGCGTCGGCCAGGGCGTCCAGGAGTCGGGGAAGGGCGGTGACGTCGGGCAGGTCGCCGGGCATGGTGGCGCCGTCGAAGTCCGACCCCAGGGCCACGTGCTCCACCCCGATCCGGTCGGCCACGTACCGGGCGTGGCGCACGATCTCCGACAGTGACGTGGGGGCCCGCCAGTCGCCGTCGCTGCGGAGGAATCCCGTGTGGAAGTTGATCCCCACCACCCCTCCGCTGGCGGCCACGGCGTCGAGTTGACGGTCGGTGAGGTTGCGGGGGGACGACGACAGGGTGAAGGCGCAGGAGTGGGTGGCCACCAGCGGGGCGGAGGAGAGGCGGGCCACCTCCCAGAACCCCGCCTCGTTCAGGTGGGAGAGGTCCACCACGATGCCGAGCCGCTCGCAGCGCCGGACCAGGCGCCGGCCCGCGGCGGTGAGGCCGGGACCCGTATCCGGACTCCGGGGGAAGTCGAAGGGCACGCCGTGGGCGAAGGCGTTGGGTCGGCTCCAGACCGGGCCCAGGGACCGGAGTCCGGCGGCGTGCAGGACGTCCAGCGCCTCCAGCCGGGTGTCGATGCACTCCGCCCCCTCGATGTGGAGCACCACGGCCAGGCGCCCCTCCCGGCGGCACCGCTCCAGGTCCCGGGCCTCCCGTACCACCTCCACGGCCCCCTCCGAATCGGCCTCGAGGCGCAGGAGGCCCGATACCACCGACAGGACGTGGCTGAGGGCCCGGCGGCGGGGCACCCGGGGCGGCGGGTCCACGGCGAAGCCTCCCTCCACCACCGCTCCGTCGGGGCCCACCAGGGGGCGGGTGACCTTGGTCCACCCGTCCGAGGCGGTGAAGACGGCGAAGAACCCCCCGGCCAGGCCGCCGGCCCGGGCCCGGGGAAGGTCGATGTGTCCGCCGTCCCGTCCGTCGAGGAAGGTGCGGAGGGGCTGCCGGTCCACGGTGTGGATCCGGGTGAGGGTGTCGTTGTGACCGTCGAAAACGGGAATCACGGCGGCGTAGGTCGGGGGGGAGACGAGTGCGCGAGTCTCACTCTAGGGGGCGCTGCGGTGCCCGGCGAGGGCGCCGCAGGTGTGGCGTCGACGACACACCCGTGGGCCCGAGACGACAGAACCCGGGGGGCGCCGTTGGGGGGTGGGCGACGTAAGGCGCATGTTGGTAACGACTTGGCGTTTCGTGGCACGGGTGGACCGCGCCTTGCTCAAGGGGTTCACCGAGCGAACGTCGTGTGCCCCCCGACCCTTCCGAGACCCGTGACCACCACGACCCAGACCCTGAGCGCCGGCATGAACCCGTCTCCCGCCGTGGCCCGTCCCCGCGATCATGCCCTCCGCGTCCGCGCCTGCCGCGCCCTCAACGTGACCGTGGCCGCCGTGGGTCTCGTCGCGGTCGCTCCCGTCATGCTCGTCGTGGCGATCCTGGTGAAGCTGTCCTCCCGGGGGCCGGTGTTCTACACCCAGCCCCGGGTGGGACTCGATCGGCGCCGGGGAACTCCCACCCCGGAGCAGCTCCGGCGCCGGACGAACGACGCCGGGGGGCGTGTGTTCACGATCTACAAATTCCGTACGATGTCGGCCGATTCGGACCGGGCGGGGCAGGTGTGGGCCTCGGAGCAAGACCCCCGGATCACCCGGATCGGCCGCATCTTGCGGAAGTATCGCCTCGATGAGCTGCCCCAGCTCTGGAACGTCCTGCGGGGCGACATGAACATCGTGGGCCCCCGGCCCGAACAGCCCGGAATCTTCCAGGATCTCCGCGGCAAGGTCGCCCGGTATCAGCACCGTCAGCGGGTGCTTCCGGGCATCACCGGCTGGGCCCAGGTCAACCACCCCTACGATCAGTGCCTGGACGACGTCCGGCGCAAGGTGGAGTACGACCTGGAGTACATCGAGCGGCGGTCCCTCACCGAGGACCTCAAGATCATGGCCCGGACCATCCCGGTGATGGTGGGGCGGAAGGGCTCCATCTGACGAAGGGTCCCGCCGGAGGGGCGGTCAGCCGAAGACGCCCTTGAAGAAGTAGAAGAAGAAGGCCGCCAGCGTCGCTCCGATGGGCAGGGTCACGATCCACGAGGTCACGATCCCCACCACGACCCTCAGGTCGATGGCGGCCACGCCCCGGGCCAGCCCCACCCCCAGAACGGCCCCCACGATGATGTGGGTGGTGGACACCGGCAGCCCGAGTCGGGAGGCCAGGACCACCGTGGAGGCCGCCGCCAGTTCGGCGCAGAAGCCGCGGCTCGGCGTCAGTTCGGTGATCTTGGTGCCGATGGTCTTCATGACCCGGTACCCCATGGTGGCCAGGCCCAGGATGATGCCCGCGCCGCCCAGGAGCAGGATCCAGAGGGGGAGGGGCGAGTCCTGGGCCACCTCCCCCGTGCCCACGATGCTCACCACCGCGGCCAGGGGCCCCACGCCGTTGGCCACGTCGTTCGACCCGTGGGCGAAGGCCATGGCGCAGGCGGTGAACACGCAGAGGGGCGCGAAGATCCGCTCCACCCCGGCGTAGTGGAAGTCCCGGTCCGCGTCGGGATCGATCTCGATCCGCTGGATCAGGGTTCGCCCCACCAGGGCCACCGCCGTCCCCACGACCAGGGCGATGACCACCGTCTGGGTCGTGGTGAGGGTGAGATCGAGGTGGGTCAGCCCCTTGAAGAGGGTCACCAGGGCGATGAGCATGCCCATGATGAACACGTAGACCGGCCCGGCCCGCCGCGCCGCTTCCATGGGGGCGTCGGTGTCGAGAATGAAGTGCCGGACGCTCATGGCCAGGAGGAAGGCGATGAGAGCGCCCAGGAGGGGCGACACCAGCCAGCTCGCCACGATCCCGCCCACCTGTCCCCACTCCACGGCCTGGGGGCCGAGTCCCACGATCCCGAACCCGATGAGGGAGCCCACGATGGTGTGGGTGGTGGACACGGGCCACCCGAAGTAGCTGGCCACCAGCAGCCACAAGCCCGCGGCGAGGAGCGCCGCCAGCATGCCGTACACCAGGATCTCCGGGGCCGGCACGAACGAGGCGTCGATGATGCCTTTTCGGATGGTGCTGGTGACGTGCCCGCCGGCCAGGACGGCTCCCGTGAACTCGAAGATGGCCGCGATGAGGATGGCTTTGCGGACCGTGATGGCTCCCGAGCCCACCGACGTTCCCATGGCGTTGGCGACGTCGTTGGCGCCGACGCCCCAGGTCATGAACAGCCCCAGGACGATGGCGAGGACCACGAGGGCTACGGCGAATTCCATGTACGGCCTCGAAGAGGAGGAGCGGGGGGAGGGGAGATCAGCGGGCCACGAGGAGCCGCAGGCGGTCGCCCACATTCTCGGCCTCGTCGGCGACCCGCCCGAGCATGCGGATCAGTTCGTACCAGAAGACCACGGAGAGGGGACCCACGTCGTCTTCGTGATCGAAGAGCAGGTCCACCAATTCGGCCCCCTGGGCGTCGGTGACGGATTCCCGGACCGACACTTCGTCGATCATGACCAGGAGCTTCTCGGCCTCCTTTCCCCGGAAACCCACTTCCACGAGTTCGTCGAGCTGCTCCACCAGGGCGCGGGCGTGGCCCACCACCTCCACCACTTCCAGCACGAAGACCCGGAGCGGGTCGGCCAGGGCCGGCACGAAGCGGAGCTTGCCCATACCCAGGAGCCCTGCCGCGTCCTGGGCGGCGTCGGCAACGGCGTCCTGGCTCGACAGCAGGTCCAGGAGGTCGCGACGGGCCACCGGGAGGAACAGGGTGGAGGGCAGCGCCGAGCGGATGGAGTTCTTGACCTCGTCGGCTTCGTGTTCGAGGCGAAAGACCTCGGCGCGGCGGGCCCGGGCCGCACCCGGGTCTGCGGCCTCCACCGCGTCCAGGAGCCCCGGGAGTTCGCCCACGCACCGCTCCACGATGCGCATGTGGTCCTGGAGGGGACCGAAGGGGGAGCGGGCGAAGAGGTTGGCCAGGGGGTTGGTCATCTTCATGGGAAAGTCGGCTCCGAAAGACGGATCAGACCGGGGAGACGTCGGCGGGTGCGTGGGTGAACTCGGCCCGGGCCGGATAGACCAGGGGCACGAAGTCCTCCCCCGCCCGGACGAAGGCGGCCGCCCGGTCGGCACGGGCGGAATACACGAGGTGGTGGCGCTTGATGCCCCCGTGGGCGAACTGCACCGCATCCTGGTCGGGCCCCGGGTTGTGGGACACGATGGTGATGGCGGGCTTCTTCCGGCCCAGGGCCTTCTGCAGGGCCCGCACGTCCCGCTTGGTGTAGCCTCCGGGCCGGCGGGCCGACCGCACCCGCCCCCAGGTGATGGAGTGGCGCAAACGGGGTTCCTCGTGAATGTCGATGAGTTTGCGCCGGGACACGGTCCCGGTGGGAGGACCGGCGTGGCAGGCCACGAACCCGGCCCCGGTGGCGACGTACGGAAGAAGATCGTAGAAGCGCTTCATGCGTGCGAGGGCGTCGGGGCCCCGCTCCTGGACGATGCGGTTCTTCCAGCGTCGCCCCTGAGCAACCCCCCCCTTGGTGATCTCCGACGAAAAGGTCTCGTGGTTGCCGCGAAGATGGATGATCCGACCCGGGAGCGCGAGAATCAAGCGCACCACCACGTCGTGGGCCAGGAGCGACGCCGTCATGTCGCCCAGGTCGCCGTCTTCGGGGTGCACGACGTCGCCCAGGAGCACCAGGGCCGCCCGGCCCTCTTCCAGGGCGTCCAGCGTCCGGCCCTCCGAGAGGATCGTGACCAGGTTGTCGATGCGGGCGTGGAGGTCGCCCACCACCACGGGGACCACCGTGTCGGGCAGCTCCACCAGGCCGCCGGGCTCACCCCGTCGGTCCCGGGGGCGCCACTGGCTCCGCTCCAGGACGTCGATGGCCTGGTCCAATTCCCGGGCCGCCCGGTCCGGGGGCAGGTGGGGGGGCATCCCCTCGAGGATGGCCCGGAGTCGGGACACCCGGGCCGCCCGGTCGTCCTCCAGCCGGGTGGCGGCCTCCCCGTGGAGCGCACGGATCCGGGTGCCCGCCGGTGAGTCCAGGTCGCCCACCGTGAGCCAGTCCCCTTCGTGGACCACCTCCAGGCGGGCCGGAACGTCCTTGGGCATGCGAGGCGTGGGGAGCCCGACGGAGTCGGGCAAGCGGACCAGGTCGCCGGGGAGCAGGCGCTGTGAGGGACCCGGTCCCAGGAGGTACGGCTCGGGGTCCAGGAGCCGCACGCCGTCGTCGCCGTCGGGGTGGAGTTCCAGCCGCTGGGTGTCGGACTGGATGGCCACGGGGAGGACCCGACGGGGCACCAGGGCCCGGCGACCGCGCAGTTCGATCTCCTCGAACCGGTCCAGAACCCGGTACCCGCTGGGGCTGATGATCCGCTTCACGTACGTGTGCAGGAGCGATCGCTCCCGGGCCCGCCCCTCTCCCCGGAGTTCCTTCTCCACGACGTCGGTGGAGGGAGCCTCGGCGAAGACCTTGGGTCGCCCCCCGAACTCGTCCCGCACGTACACGGGCAACCCCGCGAGGTGGAGGTGCCGCGCCACCCGCCAGCTCGCGTCGAGTTGAGCCCGCACCCGCTCCAGGCTCAGGCGTTCGTCCACCACGTGGCTGTGGCGGTCCGAACGGCGCATCCGGGCGTCGAAGACGCTCCCGGGGGGAGGGAGGAGGAAGTCGAAGACGTACTTCCTTCGCCAACGCCACGGATCCCGGGGGCCGCCGAGGGGAGGGAGCCGAATCCGCTCCAACTCCAGGATCGGCGGCTCGTCACCGTCGAGCCACGCGTCCTCGAACACCGACAGGGCTCGGTTGAAGCCACGGAACGGAAGTCCCAGGTGGATCTGCCGGGGCCGGAAGGCCAACACCCGGGATCGCCACCAGTTGGGGCGGGTGACGTCGACGAACCCCTCCTCGGGCCACCCTCCGATGGCGCCCACCAGAGTGGTCTTTCCAACCCCCGGCGGGCCCGTCACCAGGAGCTGTCGAAACGATACGCCGGCAGGGAAGGGGATCCCCTTGATCGACTGGAGGTCCTCGACCTCCTCCAATGCGTAGCGATCCACCCGGCGCGGGCTCCGATCCAGGGACGATGCGGCGGCACGGAAACGTAGCCGGGAGCCGGGTGGCCCACCACCGGCATGCTCCCCCCGGGGCTTGTCCGCCTCGGCCGTTCCGGCGTATCGTCCCGGCTGCCGCGGTCGCTCCCCCCTCTCCCCCTTCCTGCACCCCAGGCCGGTGACGCGCACCCGACCCGACCCCGTCGTCCTGGCCGCCCTGGTGGTGCTCCTGATCGGGCTGGCGGTGCGGTTCGTCCACCTGGGCTCGGATGCCACGAACCCCCTCTGGTCGGGGTGGCTCGGAGACGAGGGACGCTGGACCGAGATCGCCCACGAGGGCGTGGGGTTCGGCACGGTGGAGATCGAGACCGAGCTGACCCTCTCCCACCTCCTGCTGGCACCCGTCTTCCAGGCCTCGGCCGCCGTCAGCCGGGCGGCCCTGGGCCCGGGCCTGGTGCCCATGCGACTGGTGAGCGCCGTGGCGGGGGTGGTGATCCTGGTGTTGGCGGGCGTGTTGTTGTCCAGGGGACTCGGCCGACCCTCGGCCCTGCTGGGGGTGGCCCTCCTGGCCGTGCATCCCGAGTTGGTCTACTTCAGCCGGGTGGCCATTCCCGAGATGCCGGCCCTGGCGTTCCAGTTCGCGGCGGTGGTGGTGCTGGTGTCGGGACCGACGGGGGCGGCCCGGGGGTTCGTGGCCGGGCTCCTCTTCGCCCTCGCCGCCGGCTTCAAGGGCACGGTGCTTCCCGTGCTCCCGGCCTTCCTGGCGGTGATCTGGTTCACCGCCGACCCGGATCGTCGGGCCGACGCGGTCCGGGCCGTGGGCGCGTTTCTCGCCGCCGTCCTCCTGTCGGCGGCCGTCCCGATCCTGGGGCTCTTCGTGGCCGGGTTCGGCGGGTCGCTCCTGGGCGGAGGCGGCGGCATGGGCGACCTCTTCGACTTCCTGGCCGGCGATACCCCGTACGGGATGTTGGCCACCCTCCACGACGGGGCCCACACGGTATCGGTGAACCTGCTCCTGGCCCTGGTGTGGGTGCCGGCGATCCTGGCCTTCGGACCGTCGGCCGGACCCCGGTCCCCGGCTCGGAGGGCGCTCATGGCGGCCGCCCTGTGGGGCGCCGGCTGGATCGCGGTCTGGATGTGGCTCGACTATTTCCCCGCCCGGTACCTGGTCCACATCCACCTCCCCCTGATCCTCGTCCTGGTCCTGGCCGGAGCCGAGGTGGGGCGGGATCCGGCGGCGCGGCTCCCCTGGACCCTCGGGGGGATCGTACGGATGGGCCTCTTCGTGGTTCTGGCCCTCCCCCTGGCGTTCGCCCTGGGCCCGGCGTTGGCCAACGTCCTGGACACCGTGGGACTCCGTTTCGACCGGTTCCGCCACCACCTCGTCCTGGGGGTGGCCCTGGCGGGGGTCCTGGGCGTGATCACGAGTCGCATGGACGAACGCCGCGCCGTGTCGGCCCTCACCGTGCTTCCCGGCGCCCTGACCCTGATCTGGTGGCTAGCCCGCCACACGCCGTGGGTCCCCGACGGGTTCTGGCAACTCGACGGAGCGGTGGGCGCGCTGCGATGGGGGGCGATGCTCGGGGGGGCCGCCCTGGCGTTCCGCTGGCTGAGCCGGGGCGGGCTGCCCCTCCGCCGCCTGGCCGTGGTCCTGGCCGTGGCGTGGGCGGCCGAGGACGTGGATCAGCGCCGGAGTCCCACGTACGTCATGCGGGAGGTGGGGGACTACCTCGACGAGCGGTACGACGAGGGAGAACGGCTCGGGACCATCTACGCGGCGTCGGTATTCCTGGAGACCCGTCTGGCCTGGATCGAACCTCCCGACGAAGACGACCCTCCGGCGGGACTGCTGGTCTTCTGGGGGTACGACGAGGACGTGGACGTGACCGGGTACACGCTGGTCCGGGAATTCCCCCTGGAGCTGGGGGACGACTTCCTCTTCTACCACGAATTCCACGAGCCACCGTCGCTGCGGCTCTATGAACCCTCCGGCTCGGCGCCGTAGGGCGGATCAGCCCGGAAAGCCCCTCACGAGCCGGTTGTAGATCGTCCCCACGCCCCGTCCACCGATGTACCCGATGACGAAGCCGTAGACGAATCCCACCAGGCTTCCGAAAAAGGTGACCGAGTACCCCGGGAGGTAGTACCGCAACTGGGAGAGGGTGCCCCCCACTTCCGTTCCCGGGGCCGGGCCGGCCATGAGAAGGATGTTGGTGGCGGCGAACAGGCCCAGGCCCAGGAAGAGGGCGCCCGCGATGCCCCACGCCCGGGCGTTGAGGCGGGCGACGGCTCGACGGAGTTCGGCTTCCGTGGTGGTCATGAGGTACGCCTAGATGTGGTCGAGGAAGTCGTGGGTCTGGGCGAGCTCGGCCCGGGTCCGGGCGATCCAGACGCTCGCCGCCAGAACGAAATTGCGGCAGAAGGCGAGAAACCAGGCGCCGACGAACGCGGCGAAGCCGGCTCCCACCGCGCCCTTCACGGCCCCGAACCAGGTGACCTCGTGGCCCGGAAGGAAGTAGTGCAGCAGGAAGATGATCTCGGGAGGATCGGCGCGAAGCACGCTGACGGCCGTCACCAGGAAGACGGCCAACCCCACCATCACCCCCACGGCGACGCCCAGGGCGCGCTTGTGGATGGGCGCGAAGGCGAGGGCCAACTCGTCGGCGAGTCCCTCTCCGACCGGTCTCGACGGGCTCATGTTCATCGTCTCTCCTGAGACGGGGCGAAATCGTGTTCTCCCGACGGAACCGGGGGGGCTTCGGGCAACGTAGAAGGGAGGCTCGCCGGTGTCACGCCCGACAGCCGCCCGGGCCCCCGGACCACGTGCCCCATCACGCCCCCCACCACGCTCAGTCCCGATACGAAGTGGAAGAGCAGGTTCAGGGGCACGACCCGCGCCGCGAATCCCCACCCCCGCAGACCGGCGAACCACCGGAAGAGTTCGGCGTTGGAGACGGCCACGGCGGCCAGGGGGACCAGCGCCGACCCGGCGATCCACGGGTTGAGGAGAACCACGCCCAGCGCCAGGAGCAGGCAGGCCAGTCCCACGCCCGCAACCCGGGCCCGGTCGGCTCCCCCCACGTTGAGGGAGCTGCGCCGGGGGCGCTCCAGGAGGAGCCGCATCCAGGGAATGCCCCGATCCAGGAGATCGGTCCGGACCATGCCCCCGAAGCGCCACGTCTTCAGATGGGTCGCTTCGATGGTGGGATCCAGCACGATGGTCCAGCCGGCGTCCCGGAATCGGTAGCCGAGCTCGATGTCCTCGATCTGGGGGCGCGGGTAGCGCACCGTGTCGAATCCGCCGAGTTCGAGAAACGGGGCCCGGCGAACCGCTCCGCACCCCGCCCAGAAGGTCTCGGCTTCTCCCGCGCCCAGGAGGTGGACCCAGCGGTGGTACAGATTGCGGTACTGGGACAGGAACCCCGCGTCCGCCGGGTGTTCGTCGTAGGCGCCGAAGGCGGCGCCCACCTCGGGTCGGCTGGCGAAGAGGTCCCGGAACCGTCGAAGGGCATCGGGATGGACGCACACGTCGGCGTCCACGAAGACCAGCACGTCGCCGGTGGCCGTGGAGGCGCCCAGATTGCGGGCGGCTCCAGGCCCTTTCGGGCCCCCGGGCACCGTCACGACCCGGTGGCCCCGGGCCTGGGCGAGGTCGGCGGTGCCGTCCGTGCTTCCGTCGTCCACCACCACCACCTCGAATTGGGTCGCGGGGAGGTCCGACGCCTCCACGGCGTCCAGGGCCCGTTCGATCATCCCGATCCCGTTCAGCACGGGCATGAGGACCGTCAGCCGCGGCTCCAGGGTGCGGGCGGAGACGTCAGGCGTCGGCATTGGCCGCGTGGGCCTCCGCCGGTCGCCTCTCCGCTTCCGACGTGGATTCCGTGTCCGGCGACTCGTCCCGGGGGGCTTCGAGCCGCTGCTCCTCGTGATACTCGAAGTCGGTGTTCACCGCCCAGAGGTCGTGGTCGGCCCCCTCCATGTTCCATAGGGCCATCATGGCGGTGAGCATGGAGTGGTCGGCGTTGTTGTACTTGTGCATTCCGTTCCGACCCACGGTGTGGAGATTGGGGATCGGGTCGATGAACGAGCGGATGCCGTCCACGCACTCGCCGTAGATGCCGTCGTAGATGGGGTAGGCCTTGGGCATGCGGATCACCGCCCCGTCCTGCACCCGGGCATCTCCCGCCACGCCCAACTGGGCCAGCTCCCGGGTCGCCCGGGCCACCAGTTCCTCGTCGGACGAAGTCCACAGGCCGTCGCCCTCGAAGCAGAAGTACTCCAGGCCCAGGCAGGTCTTGCCGGGCTCGGGCACCATGGCCTGGCTCCAGTTGTTGAAGTTCTGGATCCGGCCGACCTTCACCCCCGGCGTGTGGACGTAGATCCAGTTGTCGGGGAAGAGGTCTTCGCCCTCGAGGATCAGGGCCACCACCAGGAAGTCCCGATAGCGCAGCCCGTCGGCGGCCTTGAGCACGTCGGCGGGCGGGCTCGGTTCGAACGACCGGGCCAGGGTCCGGAGCGGCATGGTGGAAATGACGTGATCGCACTCCACGACCTTCTCCCCCTCGGGCGAGCGGACCCGCACCCGGGTCACCTCACCGTCCTCCACCTCCAGGCCCTCCACGTAGTGCTCCAGGTGCACCTCGCCGCCCATGCTCCGGATCTTCTCGGCACAGGTCTCCCACATCTGTCCGGGCCCCAGGCGCGGGTACTGGAACTCGTTGATGAGGGTCTTGATCTTGGTGGAGCGCTTGTTCAGCGACGCGGCCGAGAGGATGGCCCGGGCCAGGGACAGCCCCTTGATGCGCTGCGCCGCCCACTCGGCCCGGATCTCGGTGCACGGGATGCCCCACACCTTCTCGGTGTAGGTCTTGAAGAAGATCTCGTAGAGGCGCTTTCCGAACCGGTTCGTGACCCACTGCTCGAAGTTCTCCTCCTCGGGATACGGCCGGAAGTGCCACCAGAGGTAGCTGAGAATGATCCCGATGGAGTTGAACAGGCCCAGGCCGAAGAGGGCGTTGGCGGGCTTGAGGGGGTAGTTGAAGTACTTGCCCCGGTAGTGGATCCGGGAGAGGCGCGGCACCGAGATGAACTCGTCGCCGAGGATCTCGAGCCAGAGGGCCTCCACCGGCTCGATCTTGGTGAAGAAGCGATGCCCCCCGATGTCGAATCGGTAGCCGTTGTACTGGGCCGTCTGGGAGATGCCGCCCAGGATGTCGTCGCCTTCGAAGACGGTCACCCCGTAGCCGCGCTGAGCCAGGAGGTAGGCTGAGGTGAGGCCGGCAGGGCCCCCGCCCACCACTACGATGTGATCACCCTCCTCCAGACGCCGGACACGGCGGGGCGAGGCGGTGGAGTATCGAGGGGACTGGGAAGCGGCCATCAGTGGGCGGGGCGAGGGGAAGGGCGGGCGTGCGCACCTCTTGATCCATGGTCGGCGCTCTCGCCGGAATCTGCAGGGGTGGCGCAGGTGCCGGTACCCCACTCTGGGGTCGGGGCCCCGGGTGTGGCCAGTGCGCCACGGGTTTGGGGCCCCCTGTTGCACGTTCGCGACAAGCGTCGGGGCGACGGGTGGCCGGGGCGTCCGGTGCCCGTGGGACGGGCGGTAGACAGACGTGGACGCCTCAGATCATCGGGAGTACCGCGCATGGACACCGCTCCTCGGGAGAAATGGACCCGTCCTCGTGGCAGGAGGCGTGCCAGCCTACATTGGCCGTTTCTTTTCCCCGATCCGAGGCTGCCCATGCGCCCACTCGCCGCCGCCCTCGTCCTCGCCACCGCCGTCTCCAGCGGCTGCTCCTCCCCGGCCCCGGCGGACTGGATCCTCCGGGGCGGGACCCTCTACGACGGCACGGGCGCACCGCCCCGGGAGGCCGACGTGGCCATCGTCGGGGACTCCATCGTCGCCGTGGGCGACGTCTCGGGCTTCGAGGCGGCGCGGGAGCTCGACGTGTCGGGACTCGCCGTGGCTCCCGGCTTCGTCAACATGTTGTCCTGGGCCACGGAGACGCTCCTGGAAGACGGGCGGGGGCTGGCCGACATCGCCCAGGGGGTGACCCTGGAGGTGTTCGGCGAGGGATCGTCCATGGGCCCCCTCACCGACTCCATGAAGGCCGTCATGGTGTCGTCCCAGGGGGATCTCACCTTCGACGTGACGTGGACCACCCTGGGGGAGTATCTGGAGCACCTGGAGCGCCGGGGCGTCTCTCCCAACGTGGCGTCGTTCGTGGGGGCCACCACGGTGCGGGTCCACGAGCTGGGGTACGACGATCGCGCCCCCTCCGCAGCCGAGCTGGCGCGCATGCAGGATCTGGTGCGTGCCGCCATGGCCGAAGGGGCCCTGGGGGTGGGCTCCTCCCTGATCTACGCGCCGGCGTTCTACGCCGACACCGACGAACTGGTGGCGTTGGTCTCGGCCGCCGCCGAGTCGGACGGCATGTACATCAGCCACATGCGGAGCGAGGCCAACCGGCTCCTGGAGGCGGTGGACGAACTCATCCACATCGCCCGGGTGAGCGGCGCCCCCGCCGAGATCTACCACCTCAAGGCGGCGGGAGCCGACAACTGGGGCAAGATCGACGACGTGGTGGCCCGGGTGGAGGCCGCACGGGCCGAGGGAATCCGGGTGAGCGCCGACATGTACACCTACACCGCGGGAGCCACCGGCCTGGACGCCGCCATGCCCCCGTGGGTCCAGGAAGGGGGGTACGACGCGTGGGCGGCCCGCCTCGCCGATCCCGCGATCCGGGCGCGGGTCCTGACCGAGATGCGTTCCCCTACGGACGAATGGGAGAACCTCATGGCCCAGGCCGGCTCTCCCGATCGGGTCCTGGTGGTGGGGTTCCGGGCCGATTCCCTGAAGCGCCACACCGGGAAGACGCTGGCCGCCGTGGCCGAGGAGATGGGACTCACCCCCGAGGAAGCCGCCATCGAACTGGTGATCCGGGACGGGTCGAGGGTGGGGACCGTCTACTTCCTCATGTCCGAAGACAACGTCCGACGCCAGGTGGCCCTGCCGTGGATGAGCTTCGGCAGCGACGCCGGGGCCCCGGCACCCGAGGGGGTGTTCCTCGAGTCCAACCCCCACCCCCGGGCCTACGGCAACTTCGCCCGGCTCCTGGGGCGCTACGTGCGGGACGAGGGGTTGATCCCCCTGGAGGAGGCGGTGCGGAAGCTCACCTCGCTTCCCGCCGACAACCTGGGACTCCGCCGCCGGGGTCGGCTGGCGCCGGGATTCCACGCCGACCTGGCCATCTTCGACCCCGACGAGGTCGGGGACCGGGCCACCTTCGAGTCCCCCCACCACCTGTCGGTGGGCATGCGCCACGTCTTCGTCAACGGGATTCCCGTGTGGCAGGACGGGGCCCACACCGGCGCCACGCCCGGCCGGGTGGTGCGGGGTCCGGGCTGGACCGGGTGGGACGACGGGAGCCCCTGAACGAACGAAGCCCCGGGAGCCGATGCGCTCCCGGGGCCGTCGTCGTTCGCTCAGCCCTCCGAGTCCAGGATCTCGTCGATCCGGGCCATGGAGTCGTGGTAGTGGAGCCGGGTGGGCTCGTGATTGGTCCGGCTCACGGCACGCTGCAACTCGCCCCGGAGGGTGGTGAGCTGCCCCCGGGCGAAGGGCGCGATGTCGGTCTGGAGCGCCTCTTCGTCGGCCATGAGTTCGGCCATGCGGCTCAGATACGCCCGCTGCACGTTCCGGCGGTAGGCGTCGGTGGCCCGACCCGCCGCCGCCTCCGACCAGACGCCGGTGCGGAGGTCGTCCATGAGGTCGCCCAGCCCGTACGCGGCGTCGCCGTGGAAGGCCTCCTGCTCGATGAGGCGCTTCATCCGGGGCACGTTGAGGAGCCCGTTGAGGGCCGACACCTGCCGGGCCCGGACGTCGTCGGGCACGCCCGATCCGGTGATCAGGCCGAGGATGCGGGTGTCCAGCATCCACTCGGGCGTGGCCAGCACCTGACGGTTGAGGTAGTCCACCGCCCGGGCCTGCATCTCGGCCGGGACGGGAGCGTAGATGGCCCCGTCCTGCCCCTGGCGCTTCCGGGTCTGGACCACGCCGCCCACGTTCGTGAGGACGTGGCCCGTGTACCGGTTCCACTGGCCCGACACGTTGCTGTAGAGCTCGGCCAGGTCGTCGTAGTCCTCGCCCTCCTGGTACGTCCACTCCAGCAGGTTGTCCACGATGCGCTCGAGGTTGGCGATCCCGTAGTCCGACGCCGCCACGGCGTCGTCGCCGATGGCCTCGGTAAGGGCGGAGGGATCTTCGCCGTTGGGGCTGGAGAACCGGTACATGGGGTCCTCCTGCATCTCGGCCACCATGGCGTTCAGGGCGGTCCGCTCGCCGTCCGTCCCCCCGTTCATGGGCCGGTAGCCCCATTCGATGGCGAACTTGTCGTAGGGGCCGATGACCGGCATGAGGCAGGTGTCGTCGCCGGGCTGGGCCACGTAGTTGAAGCGGGCGTAGTCCATGATGGAGGGGGCCACGCCGTACTCGCAGACGAAGCGGGTGCGGAGCTGCTCCACCGGGTAGGCGGCCGAGGCCTGCATGTTGTGCTGGAGGCCCAGTGTGTGGCCCACCTCGTGCGCCGACACGAAGCGCACCAGTTCACCCATGAGCTCGTCGCTGAACTGCACGCCCCGGGCCTCGGGGTTCACCGCGGCGGTCTGGATGAAGAACCAGTTCCGCAGGAGGTTCATGACGTTGTGATACCACTGGATGTCCGACTCCAGGATCTCCCCGGTGCGCGGGTCGTGGACGTGGGGACCCGACGCGTTCTGGACGTCCGACGCCAGGTACCGGATCACGCTGTAGCGGGCGTCCTCGGGACTCCACTCCGGGTCCTCCTCCGGGGTGGGGGCGTCCATGGCGAGGATGGCGTTGGAGAATCCGGCCTCCTCGAAGGCCACCTGCCAGTCCTCCACACCCTGCTTCAGGTAGGGACGCCACTTCGCCGGGGTGGCCGGGTCGATGTAGTAGATGATGGGCTTCACCGGGTCCACCAGTTCGCCCCGGGCGAAGGCCGCCGGGTCGCTGGGCTCCAACCGCCACCGGGTCACGAAGCACCGGGAGGTGGCCCGCTGGGAGTCGATGCCGTAGTCGGTGAGGGACACGCTGAAGAAGCCCACCCGGGGATCACATCGCCGCGGCTGCATGGGGTCGTCGGGGAGCTCCAGCATGGAGTGGTGCATCTCCATGGACACGGTGTTGGCCGCGGCGTTGGAGGGGGCCTCGGTGGCCTCGTAGGTCAGGACCCGACGCACCTCCACGTTGGTGGGGAAGGAACGGGCCCACTCGATGAACGTCCGATCGCCGTCGACCCGCCGGACACCGTACTGGGAACGCCGGAAGGACTGGAGCCCCAGGAGGGGCACGTCGGCGGTGAAGAGCGGCGTGACGTCGATGACCGCGGCCGACGAGTCGGGCGAGAGCGCCTCGATGTCGAAGGCCATGATCACCGGCTCGAAGTTGGAGTTCTGGACCGCCGCCGACACCGGGAGCGTGGTGTCGGCCACGTTGTCGTGGCTCACCAGGCGCAGGAGCACCCGGTCGCCCCGGCGCTGCCAGCGGACCACCGCCGTGTTGGCCTTGGATCCTCCGTACCCGGCGCCGTCGGGCGTCCGGGCGATGCGGGTGAGGAGAAGGAACTCCTCCTCCATGCGGTTCAGGGGGATCTCGTAGAACAGATCGTCGTCGATGCGGTGGACGTCGAAGATGCCCTCGTCGGTCTCGGCGTCGGCCGTGATCACCTCGGCGTAGGGCTTGGGCCCGTCGTCGTCCCGGGCGCTGCCGGAGCGCTCCTGGGGGGTGGGGGCGGAGGCCGGGGCGGCCTGTCCCGACGAGCAGCCGCCGAGGAGCGCGGCCAGGGCGAACAGGGGCGCCAGAGGGAATCTGCGCATGTGGGGTTTCTCCATATGGTGCGATAGGACCCGGGACTCCGGTCCGGGGCCGCAAGTTCCCCGGGCGCCCGGTCCGGGGCAAGTCCCGGGGCCCCCGGGCCTTCACTCCGTGCGGAGGGTCGCCGCAGGATCCAGGCGGGCCGCCCGACGGAGGGGACCGGCGGCGGCCAGGGCCGCCACCAGGGCCACGACGACCGCCACACCTCCGAGCAGGGGAATGTCGCCGGCCCCCAGGGGCAGGCTGCCCGGAAAGAAGCGGTGGACCAGTCGGGCCAGGATCAGCCCCACCGCCAGGGCCGCCGCCACGATGCGGCCCGGTCGCCCCGCCACCGCGGTGGCCACCCGCCGCCCGTCGGCCCCCAGGGCCAGCCGAATCCCCACCTCCCGCCGGGCAGCCGCCATGCGGTGCCGCACCGTGCCGTACACCCCCAGGGCCAGGAGGAACACCGCCAGCCCCGCCAATCCGGCCAGCGCCAGTCCGGTGATCTGGGCGGGGCGGATCCATCGCCGCAGCCCCGCCTCCACCGTGGTGACCTCCCGGACCACCGCGCCGGGAGCGACCCGGCCCACCACCTCCCGCCAGACTCCGGGCCCCGGCGGCGTGCCCCGGAGCACCAGATGGATGGTCGGCTCCGACCCGGGCGTCGCGGCCAGGAGCGACGCGGGGGTCTGGGGCAGGGAGGTGTACAACCGCGGCGTGGGGCGCCGGCTCTCCGATCCGGGGTTGGCCACGACGTCGTCCACCACCCCCACCACGGTGAAGAGGTGGCGGGCCTCGCCGTCGGCGAGTTCGACGCCCTCGCCCACCACGTCGGAGGGCTCCCGGCCGGGCCAGAGAGCCCGGGCCGCCGCCATCGAGGCCACCAGGGCCCCGGGCGCCCCGGCGCCGTCGCCCTCCTCGATCCCCCGACCCGCCCGCACCGGGATTCCGAAGAGGTCGAAGTACCCGGGGCCCACGGCCAGGGAGTGACGAGGCACGTCCCGGTCGGCCACGGCTTCGGGGGCACCCACCACCCGCACCGGGCTGGCGGCCTCGCTCGAACCCCAGGTGCCCAGGAACAGGCTGCGGGCCACGGTGGCCGACTGCACCGCCGGGTGGCGGACGAAGGCCGCCTGCAGGGCCCCGTCCGCGGCGGCCGAGCCGCCGGTGGCGTCCCCGTCCACCACCACCGAGGTGATGCCGTCCCACCGGTGGCCCAGGGTGTCGAAGTCGGCGACGCGGAGAAAGGAGCGCACCGCCGAGAAGGCCCCCGCCACCAGCACCACCCCCAGGGCCACCTGGAGTCCCAGAAGCCCATCGTGGACCCGGAGTCCTCGCCGCGACCCGCCGGCGCCTCGGGCGGCGCCGCTCCCGCCCAGCGCCCGGACCAGGGGAAGAGCCCCGCAGGCCCCCGCCGTCAACACGGTCACCCCCGCCGCCGCCGCCGCCAGGCGCAGGTCCGCCCGGATGGAGATCCAGCCGGGAAGATCGCCGGCGAACCGGCTCGCCAGCACCTCGGCGGCCACGCTGGTGACCAGGAGGGCCACCAGGCCCCCGGCCCCCGCCAGGAGGGCGGCCTCCACCACGGCGGCCCGGGCCACCGCCCCGCGGCCGCCCCCCAGCGCCGCGCGCACGGCGAGTTCGTGCCGCCGTTCGGTCACCCGGGCCACCAGGAGGGAGGCCAGATTGGCCGTGGTGAGGAGCAGGACGAGGGCGGCCGTGGCCACCAGGGCCGCGGCGGCCGCGGGCTGGGCCACCTCTCGCACGAGGACGTCCCGGATCGGAGTGACTCGGGCCGACCACCCGGGCTCCAGCTCCGGATCCGCGGCGAAGCGGGCGCGGGCGAAGTCGTCCAGGGCCCGGTGGGCCGTGGCCACGTCCACCCCCTCGGCCAGACGAGCCACGGCCCAGAGGTCCTGGGCGCCGTACCCGCCGCTCTCCCGAGCGGGCTCCAGGGGCACGAAGATCTGCCCCCGGTCCAGGGTGCGGGCCTGGGCGGCCAACACCCCCACCACGATGGCGGCCCCGTCGCCCAGGCGCAGGGTCCGGCCCACGATGTCGGGGTCGCCCCCGAAGGCCGAGGTCCACAGGTCGTGGCGGAGAACGGCCACGGTTCCCGGGCGGTCGGAGGGGGTCAGTCCCCGGCCCGCGGCGAGGTGGAGTCCCAGGAGACGGAATCCGTCGCCCGTCACCTCGGTGACCCGCACCCCCCGTCGGGCGTCGCCGTCCCCCAACACGGCCTCCCCTCCGCGAAACGCCGCGGTGGCCTCGAACACGGGCAGCGCGCCCCACTCGCGCCACGCCGCCAGGGAGGTGCCGGGCGAACAACCCGGGCACACCTCCACCGGATGGGTGTCCTCCAGGTCCACCAGACGGTGAGCCTCGGGCCAGGGCAGGGGGGCGAACCAGATGCCGTCCACCAGCGCCACGGCCGCGGCGGTGAGGCCGGTCCCGAAGGCCAGCGACAGAACGGCCACGGCGGCCAGGGCGGGGGTGCGGGCGAGGGATCGCCGGGCGGCCCGGATGTCGAGGCCCAGCCCTGCGCCCAGGGCCCCGATCCGGCGCCCCGCCCGGACCGCGGCGTACGGGAATCCCAGGGCGGCCACCTGGCCCACGTACCAGACGTCGGCCCGAAGCCGCCCGCCCGAGCGTCGACGGGCCCGGTACTCGTGGGCCAGATCACCGGGAATCGCCGAGCTGCCGGCCCCCGCGTCGGAGACGCAGCGGGTCAGGATCCGGGCCGCCCACGCCGGAGGGGTCATGCGTCCAACGCCTCGGCCGCCCCGGCCCAGAGGCGCTCCAGGGTCTCCCGCCGCTGCCGCACCACACCCCGCCCGGTGGCCGTGACCGTGTATCGCCGGCGAACGTGACCCCCGCCGTCTCCTTCGTCGGCGGCCCAGGCGATGAGGGCCTTCTCACCCAGGCGGTCCAGAGCCCGGTACAGCGCCCCACGGGTGAGGCGTCGTCCCTCGTCGGTGAGGAGGCGGCGGACCGAGGGCGCCGTGGCGGCGGTTCCCAGGGCCAGGATGGCCAGAAGGATCAGGTACTCGAGCTCACCGACGGATTCGCGGGGCATGGCGGGGGAGGGAAGAGGGGTCGGGGACTCCGTTGTCGTAATTGTATACTGTCGTAGATGTATACACAACGGCGCACCCCGCGGGGATCCCCCACGGTCCTGCCCACCGACCGGCAACGGCTACCGAGCCGTCCCCGCCAGCACCGCCTCCACCCGCTCCCGGACATTCTTGAGACGGAACGGCTTCTCCACGAACCCGTCGGGCCGGGGTCCCGACGCATCGCTGAAGATGTCCTCGGGCTGGAATCCGCTGGTGAGGAGCACTTTGAGGTCGGGCGACCGCTCCCGGAGCCGGACCATGGTCTCCCGTCCGTCGAGGCGGGGCATGGTGACGTCGAGGATCACCAGATCGATCTCATCGCGGTGCGATTCCCACGCGTCCAGGGCGGCCTCCCCGTCGGGCGCCTCGATGACGGCGTAGTCCAGGGCCTCCAGGAGGCGGGTGCCGGCGCGGCGGACGATGTCCTCGTCGTCGGCCAGGAGGATCGTGGGCCGACGGGGCGCGGCGGCGGGCGTCTCCGCGGGGGTCGATGTCTCCACGGCTTCGCCCGCGGCCCGGGGAAAGAGCAGGTGGAAGGCCGCGCCGCCGGTGCGGCGGGGATCGAACAGCACCGCACCCCCGTGGGCGTGCATGATGCCCTGGGCCGCCGACAGACCGAGTCCCCGTCCCTGGAACTTCGTGGTGAAGAACGGCTCGAAGAGGCGCTCGGCGACGTCGGGGGTCAGCCCCCGCCCCGAGTCCTCCACCACCACCTCCACGAAGTCCCCCGCCTCCAGATGTCCCCGCTCGCCCGCGAGGGGCGTCGAGCCGGGATCGAAGGCGACCGATCGGGACGACACGCGGATCCGGCCCGTGGATTCGGGCAGGGCTTCGGCGGCGTTCATGGCCAGGTTGTAGACCACCTGCCAGAGCTGGGTCTGGTCGCCTTCCAAGGCCGGCAGCCGCTCCGCCAGGTCGAACTCCAAGACCACCTCGGCCGGGAGGGCCGCCCGCAGGGCCGAGCGCATGGAGCGCAGCACCTCGTTGGCGTCGACCCGGGTCACGTGGATCGCGCCCCGGCCGGAGTAGGCCAGCATCTGGCGCGAGAGTTCGGTGGCGCGCTCGGCGGCGGCCACGATGTCGTCGAGCAGCTCCCGGGTCGAGGAGTGGGGCCGAACGTCTTCGGCGGCCAGTTCGGCGTTGAGGAGCACGCCGCTCAGGAGGTTGTTGAAATCGTGGGCGATGCCCCCGGCCAGGACCGCCAGGCTCTCGGCCTTCTGGAGTTCCACCGTGCGGCGCTGCATCTCGAGACGCGCTTCCTCGAGGGCGGCCCGGTCGGTGAGGTCGCGGGACACCCCCACGACGAATCGAACGTTCCGGCTGGCGTCGAAGACCGGCGACAGCGACGTCTGGACGTGGCGGACGCCCGAGGGCGTCTCCATGGTCCATTCGTAGACTACGTGCCCGCCGGCGAACGCCCGATTCTCGGCGTCGATGTGGAGCGCCTGATCTCCGGCGATGTCCCGACGGTTCCGACCCACCAGATCGTCGAGCCGACGACCCTTGAGGAGTTCGGACTCCACACCGCCGTGGGCCGCCGTGAAGACCCGCTCGTGGTCCAGGGTGAAGACCACGTCCTTCATGGCCTGGAAGATGGCCTGATAGCGGGCCTCCTCCCCCCGGATGTCGGTGACGTCGGTGTAGCTGATGACGACCCCGTAGTCGGGGTGGTTCACCGGGGCCGCGCTCACGGAGAGGGCCCGCCAACTTCCGTCGGCCCGCTGGACGTGCATCTCCACGCCCTCGACCCTGCGCTGTTCCCGAAGGGCCGTGACGGAGGCGAACTCCTCGGGGGGCATCTCGGAGCCGTCGGGGCGCAGGATCGTCCAGCGGTCGTCGGAGATGCCGCGATCGGTCTGCTCGCGGGCCGTGAGCCCCAGGATCTTCTCGGCCGCGGCGTTGACCTCCACGATCTCGCCGTGGGGGTCCGTCACGGCGACCCCCAGGGGCTGGCTTTCGAAGAGGGTCTGGAACTTGGCCAGGCTCTGGCGCGCCGAATCGAACGCTTCCACCCGGGCGGTGATGTCGAGGTGGATTCCCGCCGCCCGGACGGGCCGCCCCTCGTCGTCCCGCTCCAGCACCCGGCCCGTGTCCACGATCCAGACGTCGTGGCCGTCCTTGTGCTTGAGCCGGTGCTCGGTACGGTAGATGGGCGCCCGCCCTTCGAGGTGCTCGGTGAGGGCGGCCATGACGTCGGCGAGGTCGTCGGGATGGACCAGCGTCTCCCAGCTCGAGACGTTGGGCTCGATCTCGTCGACCCGGTAGCCCAGCATGGCGGCCCACCGTTCGTTGAACGAGACCGATCCCGAGGGAATGTGCCAATCCCAGGTCCCGAGCTGGGCGCCGTCGACGATGGTCTGGAGCCGCGCGGCCTGTTCCCGGGACACCCCTTCCGCCGAGGCCCGGTCGGCCTCGCCCGCCACCCGGTGAAGGGTGAGGGCCACGGAGCGATTGCGGCCGTGGACGCCCGGGATCACGAACACCCGGGCCTCCGCCACCAGGGGGCGCTCCCCCGGAGTCGCGAGGTGCAGGCGGCACTGGGCCGACACGCCGTCGTCCAGGGCCTGGCGGTAGGCCCCGGCCAACGCCGGGATGTCGGGGGGAGCCACGAAATCGGTGACGAAGCCGCCCGCGACCTCGTCGGCGGGGCGGTCGAGGAGGGCGAGGAAGTCGGCGCTGGCCGAACCGATGCGGCCCTCCGCGTCGGTCATGGCCACACCCGCCGTAGCGGGCGAGGGGGGATGCGGCGAGGCGTTCATGGGACTCGGGGTCGGGGGGGCGGACGTGCTGGGCCCTTCGGATCGAGTATCGACGCCTCGTGAGCGGGTGTTGAGGGGGACGCCCGGCGGGTGACACGACCGCGTCGGCGCTGTAGCCTTCGTGCTCGCGACCCGGCGGCATCGGGCGCGCTTCGGAGGGGTGGCAGAGCGGTTCAATGCACCGGTCTTGAAAACCGGCGGGCGCAAGCCCTCGTGGGTTCGAATCCCACCCCCTCCGCTTGGAAAGACCTGAAGGGCCTGCCCACCGTTGCGCCACGTCGCACGCCACGGCCTCGATTCGAACCCACGGCCCCCGGCGCGCTCCTGCGCACCGTGGGCGGTCGTGGGTGCGGCTGCGCCGCCCGGCGCCGCCTCCGCGTCGCCGGTTCCTTATCCGTAACGTTCTGTTCCACCTCGGGTAACGGGTGGAAAGAAACGTTCCGGTGCGTTTCGGGGGTGAAACCGGGCGCTGCGTTCCTGTAAATGGTTTACGGAACGAGTCTTACGGCAATCGCAGTGGGCGGTGGCACGGGGGGTGCCTGAGGGAGGGGCGTCCTGCGAACGTCGCAGGTTGCGTCACCCAACACCCTGCGGAGCCCTCCCATGCGCCCTTCGCTACGCCGCACCGTCTTCACCGTCGCCCTCGCCTTCATGGCGTCGGCCTGCACCGAAGGGGCCGATCCCCTCGCCCCCACCACCACCGAGAGCGAGGGGCTGATCTCCTCGCTCTGGACCGGCCTCGTCGGTCCCATGGACGTGGTGGAGCGCACCGTGCCCCTGGCCGACACCCTCACGGCCTCCGCCCGGATCGGTCGCGCCGGCGGCGTCATCGAGATTCCCGAGGCGGGACTTCGCTTCGAGGTGCCCCGGGGCGCCCTGCGCCGCCCCACCACCATCACGGTGACGGCGCCCGCCGGCGATCTCGTGGGCTACGAGTTCGCGCCCCACGGTCTCCAGTTCCGGCGACCCGCCCGTATCGTCCAGTCGATCCAGGGCACCGAGCTCGAAAACACCCGCTTCCGGCTCCTGCGCCGGGCCCGGGGGGCGTACTTCACCGGTACTCTGCTCCCCGTCATCAACCCGCTGGAGATCTTCGACCTGGATCTCCTCCCGGGGCTCGGCGGCGGGGACGTCTCGTTCGACGTCGACCACTTCTCGGGGTACGTCATCGCCATGAACTGACCCCCGGCGGGAGGGGGCGCACGGCCTCGGGGTCGGCGGGACGGCTGAAGATCGAGCCGATTCCTGCCGACCCTGGGGCTTCATGGGGGCTTCGTGAGGAGGCCCCCACCCCCGAGCGAATCCCGCATGCACCCAGGAATCGTCCCGTCGGCCCCGTCGGCCACGAAGGACTCGGCTCCGGCGGAGGCCGTCGGGCAGCCGTTCGCCGCCATCCTGGGGGCGAGTCCGGCCATCGACGCCGCCCGGGAACTGGCGGCCCGAGTGGCCCGGCGCGGCGCCCGCAGCGTGCTCATCGTGGGCGAGACGGGCACGGGCAAGGAACTGTTCGCCCGGGGGCTCCACGCCGGTGGCGCCGACGCCGACGCCCCCTTCGTGCCGGTCAACTGCCCGGCGCTCCCCGCCACCCTTCTCGAGGCCGAACTCTTCGGCTACGAACGGGGCGCGTTCACGGGCGCCCGGGAGCAGAAGCGGGGCCTGCTGGAGGTCGCCGGCGACGGCACCCTGTTCCTGGACGAGGTGAGCAGCCTCCCCCTGGACCTCCAGCCGAAGCTCCTCCGGGCGCTGGAGGGGCGGACGATCCGACGGGTCGGGGGCCTGACGGAGATCGCGATCCGGTGCCGCATCGTGGCGGCCACCAACGAGTCGCTGGAGCAGGCCGTGGCCGAGGGACGGTTCCGGGAGGATCTCTTCTACCGGCTCAACGTCTTCGAGGTCTCGGTGCCCCCTCTCCGGGCTCGCCCCGGGGACGTGGCCCTCCTGGCCCAGCATTTCGTGGACGACGCGGCCCGCCATCACGGACTGCCGCGGCGTCGCCTGTCGGAGGCCGCCGTCCGGGAACTCGAGGCCCATCCCTGGCCGGGCAACGTCCGGGAACTGAAGAACGTCATCGATCGGGCGGTGGTCTTCGCCGACCAGGGCCGGATCCTCCCGGAGCACCTTTCGTTTCGGCGCCGGGAGCGGGCCGGCGGGGCGGGGGATCCCACCTCGCAGGGGGCCGTCGACGGATCCACCGCGATCCCCATTCCCCCCGACGGGCGCACCCTGGCGTCCATCGAAGCCGAGGCCGTGGCCCTGACCCTGGCGCTCACGGGGTGGAACAAGAGCGAAGCGGCCCGGATCCTCGGCGTCTCCCGGCCGACCCTGCTCCGGAAGGTGCGGGCGTACGACCTGAGCCCGTCTCACCATGGCTGACCGGGAACTCGCAGGCCTCTCGGGAGAGGCGGCGCGCCTGGTGGGATCGGCCCGGGAGGCCCAGGCCGAGGGCCGCTGGGACACGGCCAGGGGGCGCTACGAAGACGCCCTCCGGGCCTGCCCGGCGACCACCGCCGGGGCCACCGTCAGCGCCCTCTTCCGCTGGATTGCCCGCACCTGGCTGGAGTCGGGCGACGGCGACGCCGCCTGGGACGTGCTGGAGGCGTCGCTTTCGGTGGCCGAGGCCGCCGGCGACGCCCTCGCCCGGGCGTCGGCCCTGAACACCCGGGCCGGGATCCTCTTCGCTCGGGGCGATCTGGACGGGTGTGAGATTCTCTTCCGGGAGGTGAAGGGCCTGGCTCGCCGGGGAGGGGATCGGACGCTCATGGCCATGGCCGACCAGAATCTCGGCTCGGTGGCCAGCGTCCGGGGCGACCCGGATCTGGCGCTGCTGCGCTTCCAGGCCAGCCTCGAAGGGTACCGGAGCCTGCAGCTGGACGAGCGCCTCGCCCCCCTCCTGAGCAACATCGCCCGCCTCAGCACCGACCTGGAAGACTGGGCCACGGCGGAGGATGCCCTGGACGAAGCCGGGAAGGTCTGCGAACGAACGGGCGACCGCGGTAACGCCCTGGTGGTGGAGCTCAACCGGGGCCGGTTCCATCTCGCCCGGGGCAACGACGCGGCGGCCCTCATGGCCCTGGACCGCGCCCGGGGACTGGGCGAAACGGGCGAGGGCTCGTTCTGGATGCCCGAGATCCTGAAGAGCTACGGCACCCTCTTCCGCCGAACCGGGAAGGACGAACTGGCCCGGTCGTGCCTGGGTCGGGCCGAGGAGGAGGCCGAACGTCGGGGGGATCGGGTGCTCCTGGCCGACGTGGCCCGGGAGTGGGCGGTGCTCCACCGGGACGCGGGCGACAGCCGCGCCACCCTGGTGGCCCTGAATCGGGCCCACCGCCTCTTCCGGGAAGTGAAGGCGCGACGGGAGCTCGCCGACGTGGACCGGCGCCTCGCCGACCTGGAGTCCCAGTATCTCGCCATCGTCCGGGAGTGGGGCGAGTCCATCGAAAGCGCCGACGCCTACACCCAGGGACACTGCACCCGGGTGGCGGAGTTCGCGTGTCGACTGGCCGAAGCCGCGGGCCTGCCGGACGAGGATCTGCGGTGGTTCCGCATGGGCGCCCTACTCCATGACGTGGGGAAGGTGGCTGTGCCCGAGGCCGTCTTGAAGAAGCCCGGGCGCCTCACCGACGAGGAGTTCGCCATCATGAAGCGGCACCCCGAGGCCGGGGTGGACCTTCTGGAGGGCATCGACTTCCCGTGGGACGTGCGGCCCATGATCCGGCACCATCACGAGAAATGGGCGGGGGGCGGGTATCCCCACGGCATCGCGGGCCTGGAGATTCCGTACTCGGCCCGGATCCTCACGGTGGCCGACGTGTGGGACGCCCTCACCACGACCCGGAGTTATCGGGCGGCGTTCGGCACGGATCGGGCGCTGGCCATCATGGACGAGGAGTCGGGCCACACCCTGGACCCGGAGCTGTGGGCCCTCTTCCGCGCCGACGTGGTGCCGGTCCTGGGAGACGGCCGGGCGGCCTGAGCGTCTATCCGCCCTGCTCTTCGTCGAGACGGGCCAGGAAGGTGTCGTAGGCCTCCACCAGGACCGTTTCCAGCCCCACGGCGGTGGCCAGGGGAAACCGGGCCCGACGGGGAATGGCGTTCGGGTCGAGTTCGGCCACGGTGCCCACGTCGAGAATGAAGGCGAGGACGTTGTCCTGGGACTCCTGGAAGAGCCGCTGGAGCCCGTGGATGCGGGCGATGGACTGGACCCGCTCCAGGGGCATGAAGTGGGTGGCCTGGGTCACCCGGGCCGTCTCCCACGCCGCCTCCGAGAGGAGGGAGTACTCGTAGGTGAGGGAGAAGTCGTCGGGAATGGAGTCGGTGCGCGCCGCCTCCTGAACCGACTCCAGGAGGGCCCGGTTGGCCTCCCGATTGTCGACGAGTTCCTGGCGGTTGCCCTCCATCTCGGCCCGGATGCTCGTGAGCGCTCGGTCCGCCAGTTCCCGCTCCTGGCGGTTCTCCCGCCATTCGTCGGCGGCCAGGGCCACCACCACGGCGAGCGCCACCATGATGGCCTCCGTCACGAGCTCCGGCAGCTTCTCCCGGAGTTTCATGGTCCCCTCCCTGATCCGCGGGTGCGTCGGATTCGTTTCGGCTCACCCGGATCGCCGGGCGGCGCATCGTTCGTGACGAGGTACGGACGGACCTCCCGCATCTTTCGATTCCGGGGCCGGCGTCCCGGGAGCCGGCGCCAACGTTTTCCGGGCCTCGGGGGTCGTTCGGGGCTGAGGGAATCGATTGACGGGGCGCGGCGTCGGACGTAGACGTAGGGTCTGGCTCGCCCGACCCCGGTCGACGCCGAGACGGTCCACTTCATCGTGACGAGGCAACAACGTGAGGACGTTCCACGCTCTCCTCGGCCTGGCGCTCCTGCTCCCTGGAGCAGCCCAAGCGCAGCAGGCCACCCGGACCCAGCCCGTGGAGGGCATCCGGGACAACACCACCTCCTTCCACGCCCTGACCGGGGCCCGGGTGGTCACGGCTCCCGGCCAGGTGATGGACGGCGCCACCATCGTGATCCGCGACGGCCTCGTCCAGGCGGTGGGGACCAACGTCCAGCCGCCCGCCGGCGCCCGGGTGTGGGACCTCTCGGGGCACACCATCTACCCCGGGTTCATCGACGCCCACGCCGATCTCGGCATGGACGACGTGCCCGAGGGGGGCGACGTGGGCCCGACGCACTGGAATCCCCAGGTGCGGTCGTGGTTCAGCACCACCATGAACCTCACCGACGACGCCGATCGCCGGTCGGCCCTGCGTTCCCAGGGCTTCGGGACGGCGCTGGCGGTGCCCAAGCAGGGCATCTTCCGGGGCAAGGCCACGGTGGTGGACCTGGGCGAGGGCAACGTGCGGGATCGGGTGCTCCGGGCCGATCTGGTCCAGTCCGTGGGCTTCCAGCGGAGCTTCCAGCTCGGCGGGTCCTACCCCAACTCCCCCATGGGCACCGTCTCCCTCATCGAGCAGGCGTTCATGGACGCCGACTGGTACATGCGGGCGTGGGGCGCGTACGAGGCCAGCGGGCGGTCGTTCCTTCCGCCGGAAACCAGTGCGGCGCTGGAGGCGTTGGAGGCGGCGGTGCAGGGGGAGCAGCCCGTGGTGTTCGAGGCGCGGAGCGAGGAGGAGTACCTCCGGGCCCACCGCATCGCCAACGAGTACGGCGTGACGCCCTGGTTCCGGGGCAGCGGGATGGAGTACCGGATCGTCGACGTGCTCCAGGGGCGGACCGACCCCCTCATCGTGCCGCTGAACTTCCCCGATGCGCCGGACGTGAGCGATCCCGAGGCGGCCCTCAACGCGTCGCTCCAGGATCTGAGGCACTGGTATCTGGCCCCCACCAACCCGGCCCAGTTGGCCGACGCGGGGGTGCCCTTCGCCATCACCACGGACGGGGTGGCGTCGCTGAACCAGTTCCTGCCGAACCTCCGCATCGCCGTGGCCCGGGGCCTGTCGCCCGACGACGCCCTGGCCGCTCTCACCACCACCCCGGCGGGGTGGCTCGGCATCGACCGCACCCACGGCACCATCGCCCAGGGCAAGGTGGCCGACCTGGTGATCTCGGAGGGTGACCTCTTCACCGAGGAAGCCACGGTCCGCACGGTCTGGGTCGAGGGTCGGCCGTACGAGGTGTCCCGGCCGGGTCAGATCGACCCCCGGGGCACGTGGCGCATCGCCTCCGACCACGAGGCGGGCTTCGATGCGGTGCTCCGCCTCGAAGGCACCCTGAATCGGCTTCGGGGCTCCATCGAGATCGACGGCACCCGCTACCCCCTGGACGGCGCCTCCGTAGTGGCCGAGACGGGGCGGATCGAGGCGCGCTTCGACGGGGAGGACCTGGGGTACCAGGGGGTGATCCTCCTGGCCGGCGCCGTGGACGGCGACGAGTTCTACGGCTGGGGGTCGCTGCCCAACGGGGCGGACCCCTCGTTCCAGGGCACCCGCACCGAGGGCTTCGAGGGCGAGGCCCGGGGCACGGTGGCCATGAACGTGCCGGAGCTCGACCTCCCGTTCATCCGACCCATGATGGAGTACGGGCGGCCCTCGCTGCCCGAGCAGCCCGCGGCCGTGGTGGTGCGCAACGCCACCGTCTGGACCCAGGGGCCCCAGGGCACCCTGACCGAGGCCGACCTCCTGGTGGAGGACGGGCGCATCGTCTCCGTGGGCACCGATCTGGACGCTCCGAGCGGGGCGGTGGAGATCGACGCCCAGGGCAAGCACGTGACGCCGGGCCTCATCGATCCCCACATCCACTCGGGGACCAACGGCACCAACGAGACGGGCTTCGCCATCGTTCCCGAGGTCCAGATGGGCGACGTGGTCACCCACAACAACATCTGGATGTACCGGCAGCTCGCCGGGGGCCTGACCACGGCCCACATCAAGCACGGATCGGCCAACCCCATCGGGGGCGAGAACGTGCTCGTGAAGATGCGCTGGGGCGCCCTCCCCGAGGAGATCAAGTTCGGCAACACCACGACCCGGACGGTGAAGTTCGCCCTGGGTGAGAACCCCAAGCGGGTGGGGCAGAACCGGTATCCCAACACCCGCATGGGCACCATGGAGATCATCCGGGACCACTTCCGGGCGGCCCGGGACTACGAGGCCGAGTGGGCCGCGTACGAGGCCGATCCCCAGGGGATCCCGCCCCGGCGTGATCAGCGTATGGAGGCCCTGGTCGACATCCTGAACCAGGAACTCCTGATCTCGTCCCACGGCTACCGGCAGGACGAGTTCCTGGCCCTGATCCGCCTGGCCGAGGAGTTCGGCTTCAAGGTCCAGACGCTCCAGCACGGGGTGGAGGCCTACAAGATCGCTCCCGAACTGGCCGCGGCCGGCGTGGCCGCCGTGGTCTGGAGCGACTGGACGTCGTTCAAGCTCGAGGCCTACGACGCCACCATCTACAACGCCCGCATCCTCATGGAGGCGGGGGTCCTGGTGTCGCTCCACTCCGACAACAGCCAGTTGGCCAGCCGCATGAACTGGGAGGCCGGCAAGCTGCTCCGGACGGGCCTCACCGAGGAACAGGCCCTGTCGCTGGTCACCATCGCTCCGGCCCGGATCCTGGCCATCGACGAGCGGGTGGGGTCGCTGGAGGCCGGCAAGGACGCGGACTTCGTGATCTGGAACGGGCACCCCCTCTCCCAGTTCACCAAGGCCGAGCAGACCTGGGTCGACGGGCGCCGCTACTTCTCCCTCGAGGAGGACGCCCAGCTCAGGGAGCAGATCCAGCGGGAACGCAACCAGCTCATCCAGGCGATCCTCCAGTCCAACGGGACCAACTGACATGACCCTCCTGACCCGCACCATGAACGCAGGGCGCCTCTTCGGGGCGGTCCTGGCCGGAGCGCTGGCCGTGGCGTCGACGCCTCTGGCCACCCAGGCCCAGGTCCGCATGACGGTGCCGCCCCAGTCCGGGCCCATCGCCCTCCAGGGGGCCACCATCCACACCGTCTCGGGCGAGGTGGTGGAGAACGGGACGATCCTCTTCGAGAACGGCGTCATCACCGCCGTGGGCACCGACGTGGACGTCCCCGCCGGCGCCCAGGTAGTGGACGCCACCGGCAAGCACATCTATCCCGGGCTCATCGACACCTACAGCCAGGTGGGCATCGCCGAAATCGGCGCCGTGGACATGTCCAACGACGTCTCGGAGGTGGGGGACTTCAACCCCAACATCCGGGCCGAGGTGGCGGTCAACGGCGAGAGCCGGCACATCGGCACCTCCCGCACGGCGGGGGTCCTGGTGAGCCTCACCACCCCCGGCGGAGGCCTCATTTCGGGGCTGTCGTCGGCCATGAACCTGGAGGGGTGGACCTGGGAGGAGATGTCCATGAAGGGGGCCGCCGCGCTGAACGTGAATTGGCCCAACCCCAACCCCCGGCGCTTCGGAGGCTTCGGGGGTGGTGGCTTCGGCGGAGGCAATCAGGACCGGCCGAGCTACGAGGAACAGGTCCAGTCCCTCAAGGGATTCTTCGCCGATGCCCGGGCCTACCGGGACGCGGTGGCGGCCGGTGAGAACATCCGGAGCGACACCCGCTACGAGGCCATGATTCCGGCCCTGAACCGGGAGATTCCCGTGGTGGTGTCGGCCGACGGCGTGGCCCAGATCAACGACGCCATCACCTGGGCCAAGGAAGAGGACGTGCGCCTGGTGATCCGGGGCGGGGCCGACGCCATCCACGTGGCCGACCGCCTCGTGGCCGAGAACGTTCCCGTGATCCTCACGTCCACCATGGCCGCCCCCGGACGGGACTACCAGGCCTACGACCGGGAGTACTCCATGCCGGCCCAGCTCTACGAGGCCGGCGTGAAGTTCGCCATCTCCGGAGGCAGCGGCGCCTCGGACAACAACCAGCTCCAGTGGGACGCCGGCGTGGCCATTGCCTTCGGACTGCCCGAGGACGAGGCCATCAAGGCCGTGACGCTCAACGCCGCCGAGATCATGGGCATCGACGACCACGTGGGTTCGCTGGCCCCGGGCAAGGACGCCACCTTCATCATCACCACGGGCAACCCGCTGGACACCATGACCGACGTGGAGCAGGCCTACATCCAGGGCCGCGAGCTCGACATGATGGACATCCACCGGTGGTTCTTCGAGAAGTACATGGAAAAGATCCTCCAGTTGCGGCGTCTGGTCATGTAGGGCAGGGGACTCCTTTCGGATGATCGGCGGGGGCCGGTCGGGCGCCATGCCCGGCCGGCCCTCGTCGCATGGGGGACCCCTGGTCTTGCCCGGGAGGCCCTCGGACTTTATGCTAAACCGCAACGTTTACTATTGGAGTCCCATGGTCGCCGTATCCGACGAACGCCTGGACCGCACCTTCTCGGCGCTGGCCCACCCGACGCGACGGGCCATCCTCACCCGCCTGGCCCGAGGTGAGGTGGCTTCGGTGAGCGAGCTCGCCGAGCCCTTCGACGTGAGCCTCATGGCCGTCTCGAAGCACCTCCGGATCATGGAGGACGCGGGACTGGTGAAGCGGGAGAAGGACGGACGCGTTCAGCGATGCAGCTTCGACCCCGAGGCCCTCACCGTGGCCCGGGATTGGATCGAGGAACACCGCCGCTACTGGACGCGCCAGCTCGACGCCCTCGCCCGGTACTTCGAGACCACCGACTCCGCCCCCGAACCCTCCGACGGAGACGACCCATGACCGTGGACACCGCCCGGGACCTCACCGTGACCCGCACCATCGCCGCGCCGCCGGATGCGGTGTTCGACGCCTGGACCCGGCCCGAACTCATGGCGCGGTGGTCGTGCCCCGACCCCGCGGCCGAGCTGGACATCGACGTGGATCTGCGCGTGGGCGGCGCCTACCGCATCGCCATGCGCATGGCCGAGGGCACGTGGACGGCCGGGGGAACCTACCGGGAGATCGTTCGTCCCCGGAGGCTGGTGTACACCTGGGACTGGGAAGAGGACGGGCACCGCATGGGTGCGGATACGGTGGTGACGGTGGAGTTCGAGGCCGTGGGCGACGCCACGCAGGTGACGCTGAAGCACACCGGATTCCCGGCCGCGGACGCCGCCCAGGGGCACGATCAGGGGTGGACGGCCTGCCTGGATCACCTCGAGCGACTGCTCGCCTGACCCACCCTTCGGCCACGGAACCCGGGGGCGCTTCATCGCCCCCGGGACGGGCCGATACTCGGGGAGGCTCCCACGCCCCGTTCCCCTCCCCCTCCCGAACGCATGAGCGACTGGGCCCGGACCCGACGCGTTCCCTGTCGAGTCGTCCTCTCCGCGGACGAGCCCCTGGCGGGCGACCTCCATCTCCAGCCCCTGGGTGCCCCCGAGCATCCCCTGGAAACACCCCTGGAAATGCTGAACCGCCCCGAGCGGTTCTTCGCTCTGGCGGTGGACGACGACGTCCGACTCCTCTCCAAGGACGCCGTCCGCGCCGTCTCGGTGGAGCCGGACCATCTGGAGTCCCACCCCCTGGCCCACCGGGTGGAGGTGCACCTGCGCACCGACGACGGGATCGACTACCGGGGAGCGGTGGAGATCGAGCTCGCCCCTCCGGCCAATCGGCCGTTGGACTTCCTGAATCAGCCCGAGCCGTTCTTCGCCCTTCAGTCCGACGATCGTTCCTGGTGCCTCAACCGGCACCGGGTCCTCTGGGTTCGCCCCCTCTGAGACCCCCCTCCATGCCCCGACTCGACGCGTTCATCGAACGGCTGCACCAGCGCCGCGCCGACTCCCTCCAGGCCGTGCCGGGCCGTCCCCTCACCCTCGTGCGCGGCAACCAGGTGGGGAACCTCACGGCCAAGCCCCTGGGGCCGCCCCAGATCCGCGCCCTCCTCCACGAGGTGGCCGATCCGTCGGTGGCCCATCGTCTCGACCGGGAGTCGCGCCTCGAGTTCCCGTATCGGGCCCCCACGGGGCCGGTGCGCATCGAGTGGTCCTCCGACGGAGAACAGCCCTCGTTCACCGTGGTGCCCGAGGACGCCTCGGGCACCGGTGAGGCGCCGGCGTCCAACGGGTCCGGGTCCGAGCCGCCCAAGACCCCCGCGGCGACGGCCGAGGCCGAGGTGGATCCCGAAGCCCGACGGGCTCTCGACGAGCTGCTCCGGGCCATGGTGGACGCCGGGGCCTCGGACCTGCACCTGCGGGTGGGCGAACCCCCGATCCTCCGGAAGGACGGCTCCCTCCAGCGCATGGATCGGCCGCCGCTGGACGCCGAGCTCCTGGGGGCCATGCATCGGTCGGTCATGCTGGACGACGACCGGGCCCGGTTCTGCCGATCGGGGGACGCCGACTACGCCCACGAGATCGCCGGCCTCGCCCGCTTCCGGGCCAACGCGGCCATGGATCGCAACGGGCCCATGGGCGTCTTCCGGGTGATTCCCGACGCCATCCCCAATTGTGAGCAGATGGGCATCGGCCCCGAGCTCCAGAAGCTCTGCTTCCTCCACAAGGGCCTCGTCCTGGTGACGGGCCCCACGGGGTCGGGGAAGTCCACCACGCTGGCGGCCATGGTGGACCTCATGAACGAGGAGCGGGAGGACCACATCCTCACCATCGAGGACCCCATCGAGTTCGTCCACCCCAGCAAGGGGTGTCTGGTGACCCATCGCCAGGTGGGCCTCCACACCGAGTCCTTCAAGTCGGGACTCCGGGCCGCCCTGCGGGAGGACCCGGACATCGTCCTCATCGGCGAGCTCCGGGACCTGGAGACCGTGGCCATCGCCATCGAGACCGCCGAGACGGGCCATCTGGTGTTCGGAACCCTCCACACCACCACCGCGGCCTCCACGGTGGATCGCCTCATCGATCAGTTCCCGGCCGATCAGCAGTCCCAGATCCGGGTCATGCTCTCCGAGTCCCTGCGGGGCGTGATCTCCCAGACCCTGTGCAAGCGGGTGGGGGGCGGCCGGGTGGCGGCCCGGGAGGTGCTCCTCACCACCTCGGCCGTGAGCAACCTGATCCGGGAAGGGAAGACCTTCCAACTGCCGTCCATCATGCAGACCAGTCGGAAGCACGGCATGATCACGCTGAACGACGCCCTCCTCGAACTGCTGGACAAGGGCCTGGTGGAGCCCGACGAAGCGTGGCGGAAGGCCGTGGACAAGCCCGGGATGGAGGCCGGCCTCAAGAGCCGGGGGCTTCCGATTCCCCAGCCCGGGGAGTGAGATCGGTCTCCACCACCCGGAGCCGGACCACCGTGGGCACGTCCAACGCGTCCCGGGACACCCCGAAGATGCGGTCCTCCACGAACAGCCGCGGTTGGAACCGGGGCGGCATGGCGACCACCCCCAGGTACCGGCCTTCGGCGTCGAAGACGTCCCAATCGGCCGCGCCGTAGTCCTCGATGAAGTTGTACGCCTCGATCTGGGCGTCGCTCAGGTCGGAGGGTGCCTGGACGGGCTGGACCCAGAGTGACCCCCCGGGACCCACGGCGAGGGCCGCGAAGGCCGGGAGGAACTCGGCGAAGCTCACCCGGGCGCGGTTGGCCGGGAGCTGGGAGGGTGGAACGCCGGCGTCGAGCCAGGCCCGATCCAGATAGGCGAAGAAGGCGCGTTCGTCCCGGTCGGTGAGGGGGCGCCGCCGGTGGTCCTTGCGGACGATGCGACGCACCCGTCCCCCACCGTCGTGCACCGACAGCGCATAGGCGCTGTTGACGCCCTGGATCACCGTGGCCGAGTCGCTCAGCGTCCACAGAGGCTCGGGCGTGAAGTACCGGAGGCCCCCTCCCTGGAACAGGCCTCCCGAGGGGAGAACGAGAAGGGTGTCGCCGAACCGCCCCGAGGGTTCGAGGATCCGGAGGGCGTCGGTGCCCTCGCCGGCGCCGGCCCCCGCCATGGTCCGCAGTTGTGCGGCCACCACCCGGGTTCCCGGGGATGCGCCGAACCGCATGGGCCGTTCCACGGCAGGATCCAGGGGAGCGCTCGGGAGGAGGGTGCCGTCGGGACCGAAGCGATGGATCCGCTGGTTGCGGACGTCGGGGACGAGCAGGGTATCGCCCCGGGCAACCAGGACGTCCAAAGGCCCCCGGGCGAACTCACCCGGCCCCGAACCGGGCTGCCCGACCCGCCGAAGGAAGCGGCCCTGGGGGGAATAGACCCTCACCTCGCCCAGGTGGCGGTCCGAGACCACGATGTCTCCTGCGGAGGTGACGGCGATGCTTCCCACCTGGCCGAACTCGTCGTCGGCGTCGCTGCCGAAGCCGCCGATGCGGAGTTCCTCTTCCACCGTCCAGCCGCTGCCGGGGGGCCAGACGCCGGAGGTCGGATTGGCCATGATCACCACTCCCGCGCTGTCCACGCGGGTCCCGAGCCAGGCGTCGGCGGGTCCCCGGGACCCGGGTCCGCCGTCGCAGGCCCCCAGGACCACCCCGAGCCCCACAACGAGAAGCCGTCTCAACAGGCCACCACTCCGGGGCGCGGGCCGTCAGCCCCGGGCCCACCAGGCGCGCAGGATGTCGGCCTCCCGCGCCATGAGGGATCGGGGGTCGGAAACGAGTCCCTCCCGACGCTCGGCAGGCACGGCGTCGCTCTCCCACCAGGCGTGGAAGTCCCGGACGGTGTCGGCCAGGGGGCGGTAGGTGAGCCCGTGTGCCACGGCGCGGGTGGGCCGGATGCGGGCCGACCCGTAGTTGTTGCCCGTGGGCATGATCCAGGGCACCACGTAGCCGACGCCGTGTTCGGCCAGGAAGTCGTGGTCGTCCACGGCCACGAGGTCGGCGGGGGTGGAGAACGACGCCTGGGCCCCGTGGACGAACCGGTGCATGCCCGTTTCGGAGGCGGGCCCCACGGCGTCGTAGGTGCCCGCCGCTTCCCGCTCCACCAGGCGGATCATCCATTCGGCCACGTCGCGCACGTCGATCCACTGGACCGGATCGTCGGCCTTGCCCGGCACCAGGACCGTGCCGCCCCGCGCCAGACGCACGGGCCAGTAGGCGAACCGATTGGTCCGGTCGGCGGGGCCCACCATGTAGCCGGGACGCACCACCAGGGTGCGGTCCGGGCCGAACGCCTCCAGGGCCTCTCTTTCGGACCGGGCCTTCATGACGGCGTAGTCCAGGGATCCGTCGTCGCCGGACTCGACGCCGGCGGGCCAGTCCATGGAGACCGGCGAGTCCTCGGTGATGTCGTCGGCCAGATAGGGGTAGTGGACCCCCGTGGACGACGTGTACAGGTAGGTGCGGGCCCGGTCGACCAGGAGGCGGGCCGTGTCCCGGGTCCACTCCACCCGGCTCCCGGAGTTGTCCAGCACGGCGTCCCACTCCCGGCCCCGGAGGGCGTCGAGATCGCCGGCCCGGTCGCCGATGAGCTGCTCCACGTCGCGGAAGAGAGCGGCGTGGACCGACGGCGTGGTGCGCCCCCGGGTGAAGGTCGACACCGAATGACCCCGGCCCAGGGCGTAGGCCACCTGGTGCGGACCCAGGAAGCTGGTGCCCCCCAGGATGAGAATGCGCAGCGGGTGCGGCGCCGCGCCGGCCAGGAGCCGGCCGGGCGCAGCAGCGGCCAGGGCGGCCGCGCCGCCCAGTGCGAGAAATTCCCTGCGGGTCGTCATTCCCCTTCCTCCCGGTCGTCGGTGGATCGAGCCTCGGGCTCCCCCTGGAGCCCCCGCCGACGATATCGCCCCGGACGCGGCCACGAAACCGGGGCCTTCCGCGCTTCCGATCAGCGAATCCCCTCAAGGAAGCGCTCGACCTCGGCGACGGTCTCCTCGAACTCCATGATGAAGTCGTGTGTCCCGCCCTCGACCGTCACGATCCGGGCCCCGGGAATCGCGTCGCGGAGGTGGTCGATCCACCACTCCTGGGCCGCTCGGTAGCCGCTAGACTCCACCCACGCGAGGTACCGGCGGTTCCACTCGTGGTCGTCGGTTCGGGCCGAGAGGTACGTCTCGCTCAACACGAACAGGGTGGGGGCACGCACCTTCTCGTATTCCCGCCGGTAGCCCATGTGGACGGCGGCCATCGACGGCCCCACGTGCTCGACCGCGGTCCTGTACACGGGCGGGCCAACGGTGTCCACCAGCATGTCCGACACCACCGCGTCCATCATCTCGCTCCACCCCAGAGGAGGCAGGAGGTAGTCCCGCAGGCAGGCCTCGAAGTCCGCCCGCGACGCCATGTCGACGGTGCAGGCGGGGTAGATCGGATTCGCCATCGCATCGGCGTAGAGCGGATTCTCGTTCATCTCGTGGTGGGCGTCGAGGTAGACCAGGCCGGCGACCCGATCCGGATACCGCGCGGCAAAACGCGTGATCTCCGCTCCGCCGAACGAATGACCCATCAGCACGGCCCGCTCCACACCCACCCGGTCCATGAGGTTCCGCAGGTCGTCGACGAGGTCGTCCAGGTCGAAGGGCTCTCCAGGCGGCGAGGCCTTGCCGTGGCCGCGCCGCGCGTAGGCGACGATCCGGTATCGCTCGGCGAATCGGGGCGCGAAGTGCCCGAACAGGTGGGGGCTGCTGTTGGCCCCGTGAACCAACACGATCGCGGGCTCGCCCTGTCCCCATTCGAGCACTTCGGTCGTCCAGCCGTGAAGGTCGATCATGCGGGTCTCGATCTGCGCCGAGGCCGGGGTCGTGAGGAGCGGGAAGAGGGTCGCCGCCAGGGCGGTACGGCCGGAGGAACGCATCGCTCGGTCTCCCGTTGGAGGATTGTCGCCTCCATTGTTCATCCCGAGTCCCAGGGCACCTTACCGCTCGGTCTCGACCCCTTGTCCCGGCGTCTCGAATGTCCCGGGAGGCGCGCCCGACGTGCGCGCAGCGGAGCCCACGAGGTACAATGACCCCCATGCGACAGGCCACACGACGCGAAGAGTCCGGACGGGGCGCGCGGGGATGGTGGGTGGCGGTTCTTTCCGCGGCCGTCGTGTGCCCGGTCCCGGTCACCAGCCAGATGACCCGCCCGCTCCTCGGCATCGAGGGCTTCGGAGTGGCCGACGGGTTGGCGGGAATGTCCGTGACCGATCTGGCGGTCACCGGAGATGGGTTGCTCTGGCTGCAGGCCAGCGGTCGGCTGGTGTCGTACGACGGACTCGAATTCGAGACCCACGACCTGGGCCGCTTCCCGGGCGGGAACCGCACGCTTCGAGCCGTCTCGCCGGGTCGCGCCGATACCCTGTGGGTGATCGCCGGGCGCCGGCTGTACTCCTACGTCGGTGGGGAGGCGAGCGTCCGCAGCGAGTTCGAGGAGACTCCGAGGAATGTCTGGCAGCGAGGAGACGAGCTCTTCGTGCTCGACCGCGAGGGAGTGCTGCGACTCACGGTGGGTCGAACGACACGGATCGTCCGATTCGCCCGTGGATGGTCAATCGGCAACCGGTCCGAACTGCGGGTCGATGCGTCGGACGACCTCCGGCTCCATCTTCCGATCCCGGGTCGCCTCCTGGACATCGGGGCGCCCATGGTCCTCGACCCCCTGCCGTTTCCGGAGGCGTGGCCGCTCCAGGATCCCGACGGAGTTGCCTGGATCGCCCGGCGCGGCGTCGAATCCACCGAATTGACGCGGTTCGACGGCACGCCGGTGGCGACGCTTCCCCGGGAGGTGGGCACGACCCCCGTGTTCGTCGAGGACGGAGGGAGAATCTGGGTCCGCCGGCCCGGAGCGGTGACCCTGGTCTCGCCCGATGGCGATGTCGTCCAGACCTTCGACCTGCCCCCCGGGGCACTTGTCGGGCCGGCCGTGCAGGACGCGGAGGGCAACCTCTGGATGGGCACGGCCCGGCACGGGCTCTACCGTATCCGTTCGCTTCCCGTTCGGAGTCTCGGCGCGGTCGAGGGCGTGACCGACGGTCAGGTGCTCCGCATCGCACCCGGCCCGGATTCGAGCGTGCTCGCCATCCATCACGCGGGGGTCCTGACCCGCGTCGGCGAGGAGGGCGCCGACACGTTGTTCGGACCCATTGGCGTCGAAGCCCTCGCCGGGGCGCTCACCGACAGCCGGGGCACGACCTGGATCTCCCACGAGGCCGACGACGGAGACCGGCTCGTGGGGCGGCGGGCGGAGGGCTCCGAGGTCGTCATCCGCCTCCCCAAGGCGTTGCGCATCATCGAAGATCCGTCCGACCCGGGAACCCTGTGGGTCCTGGGCGATGGCCTCTACCGAGTCCGGCCGTACGGGTCGGGCCCTCCGGTGGTCGACGGCCCGCTTCTCGGGCCTCGCTGGAGATCGCGAGACATGTTCGTGACGCGGGGCGGGGACGTCTGGGTGACGGGGGCCAGCGGACTAGCTCGCGTCTCCGACGACGGCGTGGAGTCGGTGCCGGCGGAGGCGAACGTTCTGGCGGCCGGGCGGGCCGTGTATCGAAGCGCCGACGGATCGGTGTGGATCGGCCACTACGAGGCGGGCCTCGTACGGTACCGTGACGGTGAGTTTCGGGCCGTGACCCGGGCGGACGGATTGTGGGACGACGGGGCCTCGACGATCCTGGAGGACGGCGCCGGCCAGCTCTGGATGAGTGGAAACCGCGGCGTGCATCGCGCATCGCTCGACGAGTTGAACGCCTTTCTGGACGGCCGGGCCGACCGGGTCCGGGGGCGCGGGTACGGCGCCGAGGACGGCTTCCGGAATCCCGAGACGAGCGGGTACAACGGCTACCGGGATCCAGCCGGGCGGATGTGGTTTCCCACGTTCAGCGGCGTGGCGGTCCTGGATCCGGAGGCGGTGATGGCACTGGAACAGGCGGAGCCCGGAATCCGGATCCGCGGCGTGTCCACCGACCGCGCCCGCTTCGATCCCGACACCGTGGTGTCGCTCCCCCGCGGCCAGCGACGGCTCGACGTCGAATACGGCGCCACACTCCTCTCCGGCCACGCCGGACTCCGGTACGAGGTGAGGCTCGAAGGCGTCGACCCGGCCTGGGTCGACGTGGGCGGCCAGCGGCAGGTCACCTACGGCAGCGTGCCCCCGGGCCGCCACGTCTTCCGCGTGCGGGCCATCAGCGGTCCGGGTGTGGTGGGGACCGACGAAGCGTCGCTGGCCGTGGTGGTGCCCCCGCGACTCCACGAGACCGGGGTGTTCGCCCTTCTCGCGACGATGCTCGGAGGGGCTGCTCTGGGGCTGGCCTATCACCTGAGGATGCGGGGGCTCCGGAAGCGCGAGGTGATGCTGACGGGTCTCGTGGACGCCCGGACCCGGGAGCTGGCCCAGGCGAAGGACGAGACGGAGGCCGCTCTGGAGACCGTGGAAGCCCAGGCCTCCGAACTCCGGACTCTCGACGAGGCGAAGTCACGCTTCTTCGCCAACGTCAGCCATGAACTCCGCACACCCCTCACCCTCGTCCAGGGACCCCTCCAGGACGTCCTCGATGGTCGGCTGGGCCCCACGACCGAGCCGGTGCGGGAGCAGGTGGCGACGGTCCTCGCCAGCGGGCGACGCCTCGGCGAATTGGTGGAACAGCTCCTCGATGTCGCCCGGCTCGAATCCGGCGCCCTGCGACTGAGCGTCCGGCGGGACGACCTTGCCCCCCTCTTCGATCGACTCGGCCAGGCCTTCGGAGCCCTCGCACGTAGCCGGGGCATCACCCTCGAGTCGACCATCCCCGACGGAGCGATCCTCGCCTCCGTGGACGCCGACCGGATGGAGAAGGTCTGGGCCAACCTGCTCTCCAACGCCCTCAAGTTCACGCCCGAGGGGGGGCGGGTCGGCTTCGCGGTGGAGGCGGACGGCGAGCTGGTCGTGGCGGTCGAAGACGACGGTCCGGGCATCCCGTCCGACGAACTCGGACGGATCTTCGACCGTTTCCATCAGGTCGAGACCTCGTCCAGGCCGGTCCACGCCGGCACCGGCCTGGGCCTCTCCATGGTCCGGGATATCACGGAGCTCCACGGCGGCACCGTGGAGGTCCAGTCCGTGCTCGGACGTGGAAGCCGCTTCGTGGTTCGCGTTCCCGCCGACGCCGTCGTTCTTCCGGGATCGCCCCGTGAGGAGGCCCCGCCGAACGATCCGCCTGCGGGGTCCGAGGGTCGAGCCGTCCCGAGCCCGGATCCGGATGACACGCGTCGCCGCACGATCCTGGTGGTCGAGGACAACGACGCTCTCCGGGCGTACCTCCGCCGGGTTCTTTCGGACCGGTACCGCGTGGTGGAGGCCGAGAACGGTCGGCAGGGGTTGGCGGCGGCCCGGGCCGCCGTTCCCGATCTGATCCTCTGCGACATCATGATGCCGGAGATGGACGGCGAGGAGCTGTGTGCGGCGGTGCGCGCGGATCCCGAGTTGGCGTTTCTCCCTGTCGTGATGCTCACGGCTCGGGCGTCGCGACGGAGCCGCCTGTCGGCTCTGGAGGGGGGTGCCGACGACTACCTGGTGAAACCCTTCGATCCCCGGGAGTTGGAGCTTCGAGTACGGAATCTCTTCGCGGCCCGGCAACGGCTCGCCGAACGTTTGAGGGAGCAGGGAAGGGTGCTTCCCTTCACGCCCCTGGATCCACCGGGGAACGGTCCGGGCCTGGACCTGGCCGTCGAGCTGGAGAGGGTGTTGCGCGAAGGCATGGCCGACGAGGACTTCGGCGTCGCGGAGATCGCGAAGGGGCTCGCCATGAGTCGGGCCACGCTCTATCGCAAGACTTCCGAGGCATTCGGGGTGTCCCCCATGGAACTGCTCTGGGGATACCGGCTCGACCAGGCTGCCCACTGGCTCCGGGAAACGGGCGCCTCCGTGAGCGAGGTGGCATACGGCAGCGGATTCAAGACCGTGCCCCACTTCACACGGCGGTTCAAACAACGCTACGGGACCACCCCGGCTGCGTGGGCGAGCGGCGGATGAAGGGGGCCGGCTCCATGGGGTGGGTCGGTCAGGTGATGGGCCGCCCCCGCTCCGGGGGCAGGATCCGGCCCAGGCCCAACTCCTCGAGCAGCCGGTTGAAGTCGTCGAGCCGGGGTCCCAGAAGCTGTTCCACCGTGGCGCGGTGCTCGGTCCACCGCACCCGGAGGTCACCCAGCACGTCGCGGGATCCCTGGGTGACGCCGGTCTCGGCCGACTCGGCGTTTCCGTGGAGCCACACGTACTGGAACTTGAGCCGGGAGGGGAAGTTGATGACGGTCTGACCGTCCACGGTCCGGGCCTGGTAGAGGGAGTCGGCCACCGCCGTGAGGTCGTCGGTGAGGCCCGCGGCGGCGTCCCGGGCCCGGTCGGCCCCGTCCCGCCCCTCGGCCCGCTCCAGCAGGGCGTCGATCTGGGCGTTCAGGTCGTCCACGTCCATGGCGGCGTGGTGGATGGCCGTGAGTTCGGCGGCCACCTCGGCCACGAAGGCGTCCTGCTCCTGGAGGGCGGCCACGGTGGCGGCGTCGACCCGGGGATCCATGCGCACCTCCAGCGGCTGGGTCGTGGTCTGCCCCCCGGCGGTGAGGCGGACCTGATAGGTACCGGGCACGACCCGGCGCCCCTGGAGGGAGCCGAACACGTAGGCGCCGGGGATGTTGGGGATCGACTCGTGGCGCAGGTTCCAGACCACGCGGTTGAGTCCGGCGCCGAGTTCGAGAGGACGGGCCCCGGGGCTCCGCTCCTCGTCGGGGTGGGTGGAGAGGGTGCGGACCCGCTCCCCGGCCTCGGTGAGGATCTCCAGGGTGACCGTGTCGGTCTCGGCCGGCGCCTCGGCCAGCACCACGTGGAGCAGGGCGCCGGCGGGTGGGTTCTGCCCCACCGTCCCTCCTCCTCCGCCTCCGCCGCCCCCGGCGATCCGCCACGCGTGGCGAGGCGGGAGCAGCCGCGCCGGGGCCCCGTCGTCGGCCTCTCCGGCGTGCTGGAGCGGCGTGAGGTCGTCCAGGATCCAGAACGACCGCCCCGACGTGGCGGCCACCAGGTCGTTTTCCGGCCCCTGGACGATGAGGTCGTTGATGGGGGTGTTGGGGAGGTTCAACTGGAGCGACTGCCAGCGCTCGCCCTGATCCCACGACACGTACAGGCCCGTCTCGGTGCCCAGGTAGAGGAGGCCGGGGCGGACCGGGTCCTCGCGCACGACCTTGGTCCAGGCCTCGGCGGGAACGCCGTCGGTGCGGTCGTCCCACGACGCCCCGTAGTCGGTGGTGACCAGGACGTGGGGCGTGAAGTCGTTGAACTTGTAGCTCGTGTACGCCACGTAGGCCGTGGCGGGATCGTGGGGCGACACCTCGATGGCGTTGATCTGGCCCGCCGGGAGCCCCATGTCGTGGGGGGTGACGTCGGTCCAGGTCGCTCCGTCGTCCCGGGTGAGGTGGATCAGCCCGTCGTCGCTGCCCGTCCAGAGGGTGCCCCGCTCGTGGGGCGAGGGGGCCACGTAGTAGATGGTGCCGTAGATCTCGCCGCCGGCCCCTTCGTTGGTGATGGGCCCGCCGCCGTAGCCCTGCTTGTCGTCCTCGTCCCGGGTGAGGTCGGGGCTGATGACGTCCCAGCTCATGCCCCCGTCCCGGGTGCGGGCCAGGTGGTTGGAGGCGTGGTAGATCTCGGTGGGATCGTGGGGCGAGGCCACGATGGGGGCGTTCCAGTTGTACCTGAACTTCATTTCCCGCCCCTGGAGCGCCGCCGGGAGCACCGGGTACACGCCGATGTCGCGGCTCGACTCCGAGGCGTGATCGTACCGGCTGATGATGCCCATGTAGCAGCCGGCGTAGACGTAGCGGGGGTCGTCGCGGTCGAAGGCCGTGTAGGCGCTTTCGCAGCCCCCCACGGGGTACCAGTCCTTCCAGTCGATGCCGCCGCCGCTCCGGCTGGCGATGGCCACCGTGGAGTTGTCCTGCTGGCCGCCGTAGACGTGATACGGAAAGCGGTGGTCGACGTTGACCCGATAGAACTGGGCCGTGGGCTGATTCTGCTGGGTCGACCAACTGTCGCCGCCGTTGAACGACACGTTGGCCCCGCCGTCGTTGGCGTTGACCATGACCGTGTTGTCGTGGGGGTTCACCCACAGGTCGTGGTTGTCGCCGTGGGGCACCGAGACGTTGGTGAAGGTCCGCCCCCCGTCGATGGACTTCATCATGGGGGCGTTGAGGACGTAGACCGTCTCCTCATCGACGGGGTCGGCGAAGATCTCGATGTAGTACCAGGCCCGGGCCCGGAGCGTCCAGTTGTCGGTGGTGAGGGTCCACGAGGCGCCACCGTCGTCGCTCCGGAAGACGCCGCCGCCGGGGTCGGCCTCCACGATGGCGAACACCCGGTCGGGGTTCGCCCGGGAGACGTCGATGGACGTCTTGCCCATGAGGTCGGGGAGTCCGGCCTCCAGGGGCGTCCAGTGGTCGCCCCCGTCGGTGGACTTCCACAGCCCGCTTCCTTCCCCCCCCGACTGCACCTGCCACGGAAGGCGGCGGTGCTCCCAGAACGCGGCGTAGAGGATCCGGGGGTTGGTCATGTCCATGGAGAGATCCGACGCCCCGGAGTTCTCGTCGACGTAGAGCACCTTCTCCCAGGTGTCTCCGCCGTCGGTGGAGCGGTAGACACCCCGCTCCTCGTTGGCGCCGTAGGGCGCGCCCTGCGCCGCCACGTACACCACGTCGGGATCGTGGGGGTGGATCCGGATCCGGGAGATGGCCCGGGTGCGGTCCAGCCCGACGTGGGTCCAGGTCCGGCCCCCGTCGGTGGAGCGGTACACCCCGTCGCCGTGGGACGTCATGACGCCCCGCACCGCGTGTTCGCCCATCCCCGCGTAGACCACGTTGGGGTCGGATTCGGACACCGCCAACGCCCCCACCGACGACGTGCCCAGTTGACCGTCGCTGACGTTGGCCCAGGTCGTGCCGGCGTCGGTGGTCTTCCAGACTCCGCCGCCCACCGTGCCCATGTAGTAGGTCAGGGGGTCGGAGGCCACGCCGGCAACGGCCACGGAGCGGCCGCCCCGGAAGGGGCCGATGCCCCGCCACGCCATGGCTTCGTAGGCGGACGGGTCCACGGCGGGGGCGGTGTCCTGGCCCAGGGCCGGGTGGGGAAGGGGGAGGAGCGCGGCGGCGGCTCCCCACAGGAGAGCGGTGGCCCCGAACGAGGGGCGACGGAAGACGAACACGGTGGTGGGACTCCGGAACGGGGGTGGGGGGTGCGTCAGGATCCCCCGTAGGGCCCCGCGGGGCAAGTGGCGGTCCCGGAGTCGGTCAGCTTCGGGCCAGGAGTGCCGCCAGTCCGGCCCCGGCCCGCACGGCGGTGTGGCCCAGGCGAAGCCCCAGGCCCCGGTCGTCCCGGGACCGATGGGCCGTGGCCCGGTCGGGCTCCCAGACCCGCTCCCGATACGCCGCCACCGTGTCGGGGTCCCGGGTGAGGACCACGAGCTCCTCGAGGATGTGATAACTCATGAAGTCGAAGTTGCTCGATCCCGCCACCAGGAGCTCCTCGTCCACCACCAGGGCCTTCAGGTGGCTCATGCCGTCGTGGCGCCACACTTCCAGGCCGTGACGCCGGCCCGATTCAAGGATGTGGCGGGCCAGGTTGCCCTTGTTGTTGTGGGCGGGCGTGAGGATCCGGACCCGCACACCCCGGGCCGCCGCCCGGGCGAGATGGTGGGTGAAGGGGTGGGAGAGGTAGGCGCTCTGGACGTCCACCGTGCGCCGTGCCCCCTCCATCGCCTCCAGCACCGGGGCGAACCCACGGGGGTTGCCCCGGCCGTTGAGGGAGAGGATCCGCAGGTGTCCCAGCTCCCGGTCCATGGTAGCGGGCCGGCCCGTCCAACTGGCGTCGAAGTCGTCGCTCAGACAGTCGGCGGCCTCGGGGCACGACACCCGGAGCATCATGTCGTGCCAGTCGAAGTTGTGCTCGCTGAAGTTGATGCCCCCCACGTAGACCACGTCGTCCACCACCAGGAGCTTCTTGTGGTTGCGGCGCACGAGGCGGAGGGGCGAGGGCCCCACCGGGTTGCCGAAACGCACCCCTACGCCGTCGTCTCTGAGCCGGCGCACCCAGGCGTGGGTGTGGAACACCTCCCGCCGCAGCACGCGGTCCAGCCAACTCGGCCCGGGAATGAGCCGGTCGCTGTGGTAGAGCAGGCTGTACCCGTCCACGAGGAGGCGACGGTCCGGGGCGTCGCACCGGCGCAGGGCGCGCCCCAGGGCGGCCCCTACCCGGTCCCCCTCGAAGGTGAAGGTCTGGACGAGGGCCCGGGTCCGGGCCCGGGACAGGTCGTCCTGCAGGGAGTCCCAGAACTCCGGCGCGTCGACGAGGAGGCGGACGTCCATGCTCAGCGGCCCGGGATCAGGGCGCCCACGAAGTCGGTGGCCAGGAGCTGGGCCGAGCCCTCCCCCAGGGCGTGGGCCGCCCACGCCAGGACGGCGAACCGGACGGCCCGCCCGGCGGTCCCGGTGACGAGGAACGTGCCCATGCGCATGCCCAGGGCTCCGGCGGCGAGGCTGACCCCGTAGAAGGGAGGCAAGCCCACCACCGCGCTGACGAAGACCAGCGATCCGGCGGCCCCGCCCCGGGCCCGGACCGCTTCCACGGCCTTGTCCAGGCGCGCGGCGGCCTTCCTGGGGAGTCGAGCCGGGGCGGAGCGGGCCAGGGCGAAGAGCACCGCCTTGGCGATCATCTGCCCCACGGTGGAGGCCGCCACCACCAGGGGCACACCGGCCATGGGCACCGCCACCGCCGCGGCGACGCAGAGCAGCTCCGCGTTCACCAGGGGGACGACGCCGCTGACGACGCTGCCCACGAACAGGCCTCCCAGGATTTCCCACATGCCGGCCGTTTCCTCCTCCTCCTCGACCCGAGTGCTCTCACCGTACCATACTGTACGGTATGTTTTGCCACAAGGTTCCTGCAATCAGTACCAGCGGGAGAGATAGACGTCCAGCGCCTCGGCCAGGGCCTGGGCGAAGGCCGCCCGGTTCTCCGCCGAATCCCGGATGCCCGGGTAGGGGGCTTCGATCTGCACTCCGCTCACGGGACCTCCGTCCACCGAGCCGTGTCGCCGGGTGTTGTATCCCCCGCTGAAGAAGGGGTCGTCGCCCGGATCCGGTTGTCCATCGCTGGGCACGGCGGGGTAGCCTCGCGCTTCCAGCAGGCTGCCCAGGGCGTCGGGCCCCCGGAGCAGGTGGGAGAACGGGACGCCCGCCGCGTCCACCAACGTCCGGACGCTGCTGTCCACGCTCCAGTTTCCCTGGTCCAGGGCGTCGTCGGTCCGGGCGAGGTCGGCGGCGGTGAGGAGGTAGCCGAGTTCCAGCCGAGGGATGGGGTGCCCGTGGCCGTGGAGATCGATGTAGAATCCCGTGCCGTGATCGGCCACGACCCGAGCCGAGGCGTGCTCGATGAACGCCTGGAACTCCCGCCAGGCGTGCTCGGCCAGGGGGTCGTCCTGGGCGGCCTCCCCCAGTTCCCGGTTGGGGTCGAGCTTGCGCCGGTGCAGGTGGCTCACCACCACGTGGGGTCGGCCCCCCAGACGGGCCTCCAGGGCGTCGGCCAGGGCGAAGGCCAGGAACTCGGTGTTGCGATCCGACACCACGGTTCCCCATGTGCGGTCGGGGACCTCGGAGGGCTCCTCCGTTCCGCCGTGGGGCGCCGACACGACGAGGGGGAGGGTGCCGGGCCGGTACTCCACGTATCGGTTGCGCCCCCACCGGACGGACCCGGGAGCCGCCGGATCTCCCCGGCCCCGGAAGACCACCCGGGCCGTGTCCACCGCCGCCTCCACCGAATCGGCTCCCGAGCCCGGCGCCCAGAGGGCCATGGCCCGGCCGTCGGCGTCGGTTCGGGTGACGGCGGGGTGGACTTCGCCTCCGCCCAGGGCCGTCCAGCGCACGGCGGCGTCGGCCACGGGTCTCCCGTCATCGGTGACCCGAACCACCAGGGAATCGGCGAAAGGCACCCCGGCGAGTCCGGCCCCGTCCTGGCCCGCCACCGCCGTCAGCCGCACCGGGCCGGCGGGGGCGGGCAGGAGGGCGTCGTCGCATCCCGCCGCCGCCACGGCCAGGCTCAGGAGGACACCGGCTCGGCGGGAGCTCACGGGGCCATGCCCTCGGCGTCGGCCTCGCCGCGCAGGCGCTCCACGGCGGCCCGCATGGCCGGCGGGGCGAAGAAACCCAGCACCTTGTGGCGCACCACGCCGTCGGCGCCGATGACGAAGGTGGTGGGCGTGTGGGTGATGCCCCCCAGGGCGCGACGGGTGTCCCGATCCAGGAGTCCGTTGGCGTAGGTCACCCCCCGCTCCGCCAGGAACGGCTCCACCACCCGTGCGCCCGGGACGTCGGTGGACAGCCCCAGGACCACCACGTCGCCGTCGCCTTCCGTCCGTTCGTGGAGGGCCTGCAGCGCCGGGATCTCCACCCGGCACGGCGGGCACCAGGTGGCCCAGACGTTCATGACCACCACCTTGCCCCGGAGGTCGGCGGAGGTGAGCCGCGTGCCGTCGAAGAGGGTGACGGCGTACTCGGGGGTGGAGCCCTCGGCGGGGCCGATGCCCGTCCACGCCGACAACTGGGGCCCCAGGCGATGAATCACGAAGAGCACCAGCACCACGAACACGATGCGCTCCGCCCACCGGAACACACCGGCGAAGCGGGACGGAGCCCGGGGGGCGTCGGTGTCGGGGTTCGGGCTCAGTCGGCCCCCTCGGACCGGTCCGCGGCTTCCACGGCCGCTTCGGCCCCCAGGAAGCCGATCTTCGAGTGGGTGCCGTCGCAGAACGGCTTGTTGGTGGATCCCCCGCAACGGCACAGGTAGTAGGGGCGCCCCTCCCGGGTCTCCACGGCGTTGCCCTCGTGGTCGTAGAGGGGCACGTCGCCCTCCACCTTCAGGGAGCCGTTCTTCGATACGGTGATGCGGACGTCGGTCATGGTCTCTCCGAACCGGGTGCGATGGGGTGGGTCGTGGGTCAAACCCGGCCTCGGGGGGGGGCGTTCCCTTCCCTGGTGGACGGGACCCCGCCGAGGGCCCACCTTCCGGCCATCCCGTCCACCGATTCACAACGGAGTCCCCCGGAATGAACGCGGGCGTGCGTCTGGTCCAGTCATACCTCTACCTGAACGGCTACTTCACCGTCTCCGAACTCCCCGTCATCCGGGAGGGTCGAGGGGGCGAGTTCCGGGAGGTCACCGACCTGGACGTGCTGGCCGTCCGGTTTCCCCGGGCCGAGTACGTGGTGCCCCGGGGGCGGCCCGGCATCGCCGACGATCTGCGCATGAAATGCGACCCCGTGCTGGTGGAGGACCGCACGGTGGTGGACGTCATGATCTGCGAGGTGAAGGAGGGGAAGGCCCGGGTCAACGACTCGCTGCGGTCGCCCGAGGCCCTCCACACCGCGCTCCGCCGCGTGGGCTGCTGCCCCGAGGCCCTCATGGACGACACCGTGGGCGCCCTGCGCAGCCAGGGCGAGGCCCGGCTGTCGGCGGCGGACGCGGGCATCCCCACCCGCATTCGCCTGGTGGCGTTCGGAAGCGGGGCCACCGGCGAAAGAAACGGTTACGAGGTGATCTCGCTGAAGCACGTGGCCCGGTTCATCGAGGAGCATCTGGACCGGTACCACCACGTCCTCAACCCCGCCGACCTGGGCGACACCGCCCTGGGGATCCTCCACCTGCTCCGGAAGCTGCGGTAGATTGCTCGCGACGACGGATCCCCGGTGAGCCGACGGGGTTGGAGCATCCCCTGACGGGCACGATCACGGCCATGGAGCACCATCGGTGAGCATCTGGGAGCGAAGGACCACCGTGGAGACGCGGGTGGGAGAGGTGGGCGTGGGCGGGACCAATCCCGTCCGGGTCCAGTCCATGACCAACACCGATACGGCCGACGCCCCGGGCACCGCGCAGCAGATCGTGGATCTGGCCCTGGCCGGGAGCGAGCTGGTCCGCATCACCGTCAACAACGACCCCTCGGCCCGGGCGGTGCCCGAGATCGTGGAGCGGGTGCGGGACGCCGGGCTCGACGTGCCCATCATCGGGGACTTCCACTACAACGGGCACCTGATTCTCACCAAGTACCCCGACACCGCCGCCGCCCTGGCCAAATACCGCATCAATCCGGGCAACGTGGGCACGAGTCGCCGCGACGAGAACTTCACCAAGATCGTCGAGGTGGCCATGGACCACGGCAAGCCCGTGCGCATCGGCGTGAACTGGGGCTCCCTGGACCAGCGGCTCCTCACCGAGATGATGGACGCCAACGCCCGGCTCGCCGCCCCCAAGGGCGCCAAGGCCGTGCTTCTGGACGCCATCGTGGAGAGCGCCATGCGCTCGGCGGCCCTGGCCGAAGAGGTGGGACTCCCCCACGACGCCATCATCCTGTCGGCGAAGGTGTCCGTGGTGCCCGACCTGATCCGGGTGTATGAACTGCTGGCCCCCCTCTCCGACTATCCGCTTCATCTGGGTCTCACCGAAGCGGGCATGGGGGCCAAGGGCATCGTGGCCACCACGGCGGGGCTGGCGCCTCTGCTCATGCAGGGCATCGGGGACACCATCCGGGTGTCCCTCACTCCCCGGCCCGGGGGCGACCGGGCCGAAGAGGTGCGGGTGGCCCAGCAGATCCTCCAGTCGCTGGCTATCCGGAGCTTCGAGCCCCAGGTGACCTCGTGTCCGGGGTGCGGGCGCACGACCTCGACGTTTTTCCAGGAAATGGCCGAGGACATCACCGGCTACATCCGGGACCGCATGCCCGAGTGGCGCAGCCTCTACCCGGGCGTGGAGGAGATGGACGTGGCGGTGATGGGCTGCGTGGTCAACGGTCCCGGGGAGTCGAAGCACGCCAACCTGGGCATCTCCCTTCCGGGCACCTTCGAGGAACCCAAGGCCCCGGTCTACGTCGACGGCGAACACTACACGACGCTGAAGGGCGAGGGCCTGGTGGACGAGTTCAAGGGCATCCTGGACGAGTACGTCCGGACCCGGTACGGACAGCCGGAAGCGGCGGAGGCGTGAACGTCCGGACCTTCCCGACGGCGTCTCGGCGAGCCGTTCGAGGGGTGGCCCGGATCCTGGCCGTGGGGGTGGCGGCGGCGTGTGGGGGCGACTCGGTGGGACCCGTGGAGGAGACGCCCCAACCGGCCCTGGCCTTCACGGCCCACGTCACCGATCCCGACCGGATCGTCCTGGTGGTGCCTCCGGGGTCGGTGAGCGGCGACGAGACCAAGGGACACGCGTTCCTCCGCCTCGACGGATCGTCGGCCCCGATCTACGCCCCCATGGCCATGACCCTCACCTCCGGGACGTGGGTGGGGTTTTCCGACGACTACGCCCTCGAGTTCTCCGTGGGGGACCGCTACCGGGTGCGCTTCTCCCACATCGACGAGCCCCGGGCCGACCTGGTGGCCGACATCTCCCGGAGCGATGCGTCCTCGCGGTTCGTGGAGGTGGATCCGGTGGAGGTGGAGGCCGGCGCCCTCCTCGGGCACACCCGGGGCACCGCCGAGGTGTTCTCGTTCGATCTCGGCGTCTACGACCTGCAGTCCGAGACCACCGACGGGCCCAACGCCCCCCGCTACCGGGCCGAGGGACCCCGGACCAAGCTGGGCAGCCTGTGCCCCTTCGACGCCTTCGGGGCGTCGCTGCAGGCCGTCTACGCCTCCCGCTTCGGATCCATCGGGGGACGGTCCGTGCCGGGCGGGCCGTGCCGCACCTTCCACGACGCCGCCGGGGGTGGGGTGGCGGGGGAGTGGTTTCTGGCGTCCGGGTCGCCCGACGGCGTGTGGCCCGGGCGGTTCGCCGTGGGCCTGGAACTGGGGGGCGGCGTGGTCCGGGTGGCCGGCATCGCCGGCACCACGCTCATGGCGTCGGGCGCGGCCGATCCCGGCGGGGTCACGGGGAGCGTGTGCTACGCCGACGCCACCCGGTTCGTCTTCATCGCCCTCGATGGGGCCGGGGCCGACGTGGCCACGGGCAGCGGGCCCTGTCCCGAGACGGCCCCCGCCGAAGGGACCCGGCGCTACGTGCGCTGAGCCCTCTCCGTCGCCTCAACCGCCGTCCACCCGGCCGAAGCGCTCCTCGCGGATCTCCTGATACCAGGCGGCGACCACCGCGCCGGTGGCGTCGCGTTCGAAGCGGATGGGCGAGGGCAGGCCCCGGCCGCGGAAGAGCTCCTCGTCCACCCGGGCCAGGGCGATGGGAGGGCCGCCCTCCGAGGCGGCCAGTCCGCCGTCGTCGCGCCGCGTGACCTCCAGGTCCAGGTCCCACCCCGGGTGGTGATAGGTGCCCACGTAGTCGCCGGCCCGGGCCGTATCGAAGGGGAGTCCCACCAGGGGCTCGGGTTCGGGGTTGGCGTCGCCCAGTCCGTGCATCTGGCCGCAGACGGGGCAGGGGGTGGGGGCCATGCCGTTGCCCACCACGTGGGCCACGGGCGCCAGGCGATGCAGCGCCGCGAAGATGGCGTCGAGCTCGTCGTCGGTGAGGGTGGCGAAGGCTTGCCACCGCATGATGGGGTGAAGGGTGCCGCCTCGACCCGTGCGCATGACCCAGCGGAAGTCCTCGGCGCTCAGCGATCCGATGCCCGAGGGGTCCGGGGTGATGTTCCTGGAGACCACCGGGAGGGAGTCCTCGTCCCAGACGTGGTTGCCCCCGGCGAACACCCCCGGCAGCATCGGCGCCTCCCACCCGGTGTGGCACCCGACGCAGTCGGCCACGTCCACGAGGTAGCTTCCCAGTTCAACGGGGGTGGAGAGGTCGCGCTCCGGGACCGGCTCCTCCAGGGGGTAGGGGAACTCGGCCAGCTCCGCCTCCCGTTCCGCCGTGCGCCGTCGGGCGGGGAGGGGGTTGGACACCGGGGGGAGGGAGCGGAGATAGACCACGACCGAGGCCAGGTCCTCGTCGGAGAGGTTGCGGAAGCTCTCCCAGTACATGGGGAGGGCCAGGGCCCGGCCGTCGTGGCCCACGCCCTCCCGGATGGCCCGGGCCAGGGCGTCGTCGGGCCACGTCCCGGCTCCGGTGGCCGAGTCCGGCGTGAGGTTGGGGGCCACGACCCGGTCGCCCCCGGCGTCGTCCCACATCACGGTGCCGCTGAACTCCCGGCCGGCCACCGGGGGGTACCCCACCGCCGAGGAGTCGGCGGGCGAGTGGCAGATGACGCACTGGAGGATCCCGTTGGCCAGATGCCGGCCCCGCTCCACCCGCGCCGGGGTGACCTCGAAGGTGCGATCGGTGAGGGGGCGCTGGCGCACCGCCTGGGCCGGCGGGACGGCGTCCCCTTCGTCCACGGCCGGCGCGTCTCCGCAGGCGGCGAGGACCAGGGCGGCGACGGCCAGGATTCCCGGACCCCGGCGACTCATGCGCCCTCCGCCTGCCGGCGCGCCCGGATGTAGTCCGACACCTGGGCCCCGTAGCGGGTCACCACGTCGCTGCGCCAGTCGCTGCCCCGGACCGTGCCGCGGCAGCCCCGAGTCCCACAGGTGCAGTGGAAATCGGGGAGGATCTCGTCATAGAGGGTCGCATAGTCCACGGTGATCTCGTCGCCCGGGTCCAGGTCCCGGCGGGCCCGCACCTCCAGCCCCGAAATCCAGGCGCTGGGGTCGCAGGCGTGATTCAGGGGTCGCCATCCCATGGGATCCCGGGGCCAGGCCACCCAGATGTCCCGGGTGAGGGGCCAGGCGCCCCGGAGCAGGCGCCGACGGGCCCGGGGGTCGGCCACGGCCTCGATGCGCTCTCGGCGCACGAGTTCGTGGGACGTGCCCTCGAGCCCCAGGATCGTCTCGCCCTCGGCCACCGATCGGGCGGCCACCAGGCCGTAGCCGCGACCGTCGTGGCGGCGCACCTCCCACGCGGGCCGCCGGCGGGCGTGCCGGGCCAGGGCCGACTCCACCACCGAGCGCACGAACCCCTCGTGGCCCGCCGGGTCCCACTGGAGAATGAGGTCGGCGCTGGACGGGTCCGTGGGCGGGTAGAAGAGACCGCAGTTGGGATTGAGCTCCAGCATGAACGCCCGTCCGTCCGGGTCCACCCGGACGTCGCAGCGGGCGTAGCCCGATCCGTCCATGCCGGCGAAGAAACGCGCCGCGTCGTCCCGCAGCACGGCGTCGAGTCGCGCATCGGTGACGGGGCCCGCGTCCAGGCCGTGGTAGTGGACCCACTTCAGGTCTTCGTGTTTGAACGTCTCACCCTCGGGAAAGCGGTACCGGAGCGGCTGGTAGGCGATGGGAGCGCCCTCGGGGTCCGGGTTCTCCGAGACCAGGACGGTGAACTCGTCGCCGTCCACGAATTCCTCCACCAGCGCGCCGTGGTACAGGCGCAGCATGCGCTCGACCTGGGTGCGGAGCTCGTCGGCCGTGGTGACCCGGGAGGCGGGAATCAGCCCGGCGCTGGCGTAGCTGGAGGGGTGCTTCACGATGAGGGGGAAGCGCAGGGTGTCGGCGGCCCGGTCCACGTCCCGGTCGCCGACGATCTCCACCGCCTCGGGGGCCGGGATGCCCAGGGCGTCGCACACCCGTTTCATGGCCTCCCGGGAGGGCTCGAAGAAGCCCGAATGGGCGCCGGTGAAGGGCACTCCCAGCCGCTCCAGGGTCTGGACCACCTCGATGCCCGGTCGGGCCTCGTCCCACGCCCCGTCGCAGAGGTTGAAGTAGACGTCGAACCCCTGGCGAGCCACCTCCAGCAACGTCGGGACCCCGTCTTCCTTCTCCAGGGGCTGGACCAGCCACGACGCCTCGGGAAGGTAGGGGCGGGGATCGCAGGGCCAGTCGTCGGCGGGGAGCGGCAGGCCCGAGTCCAGGTCCTGGTCGGTGAGGAGGCAGATGTGGAGTCCCTCGAACTCCATCAGCGCTCCTCGCTCACGGGCCGGCGCCGGACCTCGAGACGACGTTCCAGGAAGTCGGCGATCCGCCGGTAGGCCACGAGCCGGTTGTCGAGCTGTCGGATCCCGTGTCCCTCGTCGGGAAACCGGAGGTACTCCACCTCGCCGCCGCGCTCCCGGATGGCCCGGACGAACTGATCCGACTCCTCCACCGGGTCCCGGGGGTCGTTGGCTCCGTGGAGCACCATGACGGGAGCCTCGTCGCCGTCCACGAACGACAGGGGCGAGATGCGGGTGAAGAACGCCCGGTCGTCGGGGTCGTCGATGTCGCCATACTCGATGCGGTCGCTGGCCTTGAGCGCCGGGGACGCGCCTTCCAGCGCCGTCACCCAGTTCGACACCCCCACGAAGGCCACGCCTGCCCGGAAGCGGTCGGGCAATCGGGTCACCGCGGCCATGGTCAGGTACCCGCCGTAGCTGCCGCCCATGACCGCCGCCCGGTCGGCGTCGACCCGTCCGTCGGTGGCGAGCCAATCCACGGCGTCGGCCATGTCCAGGTACTCCACCTCCCGCCGCCGCCCGTCGTTGGCCCGGGCGAAGTCCTTTCCGAAGCCGGTAGAGCCCCGGTAGTTCAGGTCCAGGACGGCGATGCCCCGGGTCAGGAGGTACTGGTGGGCTGGGTTGAAGCCGGGGCGGGCCTGGGCCGTGGGGCCCCCGTGCACGCCCAGAAGCACCGGCGGCCGCTCGCCGTCGGGGACGTTCGTGGGCAGGTAGAGCAGCCCGTGCAGGGTCAGGCCGTCCCGGGCCGGGAACGACACGGGCTCGGGCACCACCATGCGGGCCGGGTCGAGCCCCGCCATGGACGACGACGTGCTGCGATGCACCGACCCGCCCGCCACGTCCCAGCTCCAGATGTCGCCGGGCAGGCCCGGGCCCGAGACCCGCAGGGCCAGGACCGGCGCCTCGTCGGCCCAGCGGCCGCCCACGACCCCCCGGGGCAGCGCGTCGGGGGCCCCCACGTCGGCCCCGGTCTCCAGGTCCCGGACGTGGACTTCCGACCACCCGCCGTCGTTGACGGTCCAGAAGAGGTAGCGCCCGTCGCCCGAGAGGCCCGCCACGTCCACGTCCCGGGGGTCGTCCACCACCCACTCCAGGGTCCGGGAGGCCACGTCGTAGAGGGCCAGGCCCGCGTGGTCGCGCCCGTGGTCGGTGACGACGTAGAAGCCCGAACCGTCGGGAAGCCAGGCGGTGGATCCGTAGGCGTTGCGGGCCTCGGGTTCGGCCGCGGCGAAGAGCGTGTCGAGGCGCTCGGCGGCGACGTCGTACAGGTAGAGATCGTTGGCGTCTTCTCCACGGGACTCGGTGAGGACGATGGCCCCGCCGTCGGGGCGGAAGCTCTCGGGATACAGTCCCATGCGACCCTGGAAGACCTCCCGGGCCTCGCCCCGGGCCACGTCGAGCATGTGGATGTCGAAGTCCACGCCGTTCCGCTCGGTGGTGGCGTAGACGATGGCGCCGCCGTCGGCCGTGAAGGCGCCGAAGCTCCGGAAGGCGTCGGAAGGCGCCAGGAGTTCCCGCTCCCGGGTGCCGTCGGGGGAAATCAACCAGTAGCCCTCCCGCTCGTCGCCCCCCCGGTCGGCGGCGTACAGGATCCAATCGCCCGCGGGAGACCACCGGTGGTAGGTGACGCTCTCGCCGAAGGTGAGTTGGCGAGGCCAGCCTCCGGCGGCGTCCACGACCCAGAGCTGGGGACGCCCGGTGATGCTCGTGGAGAAGGCGAGGCGCCGCCCGTCGGGGGAGAGGGACGGGCTGCCTGCGCTGCGCACGTTCAGGAACCGGGCGATGTCGGGGCGGTCGGAGCCGGCCAGGGTCATCTCCACGGGTACCGGACGGGGCACGTCGTCGTCGTTCGGCGTGGGGGGCACGGTCTGGGACACGGCGGCGGACGGCAGGAGGCAGAGGGCGAGGGCCACCAGGGAGCGGGGCATGCGGACGACTCCGGAGCGGGGAACCGGCAAGGAGCGACGGGGCAGAGTGGACCCCGGAGCGGGAAGCCTCAAGGGGGCGGCGCGGTGCGGAGGGCCGCCGCCACGACCTCGGGCCGGTCCACGGGGAGCAGGTGGGGCGCGCCCTCCACCACCTGGAGTGCGGCGCCGGGCACCCCCTCGGCCAGGGCCTCGGCCAGTCGGCGGGTTGCGGCGAAATCCTCCGTCCCCACCAGAACCGTGGTGGGGGCCGCCACGTCGCCCAGGCGCTCCAGGGGCGGAGTGCTCGGCGGAAGGGCCCAGCTCGGGTCCACCTGGAAGAGCCGGAGATTGTGGCGCACCACGGCGTCCACCTCCGCCTGACGGGCGGGGTCGACCCGGAAGGTCGGCAGCGCCGTGAGGGCGTCGCCGATGGCCCCGGCGTCGCCGGTGGGGAGGGCCTCCATGAGGGGCCCGAACACGTCGGGCACGTCGCCGGGGGCGGGGCGGAAGCCCCGGACCGAGGGCGACACCAGGACGAGGCCCGCCACCCGGGCCGGTTCCTCCAGGGCGAACTCCAGGGCCATGCCGGCCCCGGCGGAGAGACCCACCAGGCGGGCGCGGGTCAGGCCCGCCGCGTCCATGACTTCGGCCAGGTCTGCGAGATCGGACCAGGGGCCCGCGGCGTCGACGGAGCCGCCGTGGGAGCGCAGGTCGTAGGTCACGACCCGGTGGTCGGCGGCCAGGGCCTCCACCGCGGCCCTCCAGATGCGGCGGTCCAGATTCGTGCCGTGGATCAGGACGACGCCGGGCCCCTCGCCGGTGGCCGACCACACCAGACCACCGGCGGTGGTGTCGACCCGGGTCTCGGGCGGACGGGCGGAGGCATCGGGCCCGGCGTCGCCTGCGCAGGCGGCCGCCAGGAGAAGGAGGGCGCCGGGCAGGCGACGGAACCGGCGGAGGGGAGGAGTCATGGCGCCAGGGTACGCCGGGAACGGCGGCCTGTCACGCTCTTCGGGATCGGATCGACCCGCGGCTGTACGACGAGACGGGGGTCCCCGTATGTTTTACGCGCGTAGAAAAACGGGCCGATCCGTCCATTGCCTCGCCCCCGTCCCGTCGCATAGAATGCGCGGGTGCGGTCGGTCGTAGAGGGGACGGAAGGATCGGGTCCGGGTGGGGGGCAACGCTCCATCGGGGCCACACGTCTCAACTGCGGACGGTCCGCGTGGGTCGTCCATCCGCCTTTCCCTCGACTCCCGAGCGCCTCCATGGCCTTCTCGCGAAAGAGCCTCTCCGTCTTCACCGTCCTCGTCATCGTCGGGGTCCTCGCCGCCGCCACCTGGTGGCGTCTCCGACCCGAGGGCGAAGACGGCGAAACCCAGGGTCTCGCCGCCGCCACCGCCGATTCCCTCGGCGTGGATCTGGGCACGGCCGGCGACGCCTTCTCCACCGATCTGCCGTCGCCGGTGTCGGGCATGGCGGTGGTGCGGGACACCCTGTGGGAAACGGTCACCGCCGCCGGGCAGGCCGCGGCCTTCCGCCAGGCCACCGTGGCCAGTCAGGTGGAGGGGGTGATCCAGTCCGTGCCCGTGCGGGAGAACAGCCGACTGGGTCAGGGGCAGACGGTGCTCCAGATCGACACGCTGGAACTCGCCCTCGAGGTGGCCCGAGCCCGGGCCGAACTGGCCAGCGCCCAGGACCAGTACGAGACGACGCTCCTCTTCAACGACGAGGAGACCGATCCCGAGGTCCGGGCCCGGCGGGAGCGGGCGGCCCGGGCGTCGAGCGGGTTGGCCCAGGCCGAGGTGTCGCTGCGCCAGGCCGAACTGCGGCTGGAGCGCGCCACGGTCCAGGCGCCCTTCGAGGGGCGGGTGGCCGACCTCCAGGTGGTGGAGGGGCAGCACGTGGGGGCGGGCACCGAGCTCATGACCATCGTGGACCTCGATCCCATCAAGGTGGAGGTCAACGTCCTGGAGGCCGAGCTGGGGTACCTCTCCGAGGGGCGGGAAGCCCGGGTGACCTTCGCTGCGTTCCCCGGCGAGGAGTTCTCGGGGCGGATCCAGACCATCAATCCGGTGGTGTCGGAGGAGCGCACGGGGCGGGTGACGATCCACCTTCCCAACCCTTCGGGCCGCATCAAGCCCGGGATGTACGCCGACGTCACCATCAATGCCCGGAGTTATCCGGACCGGATCCTTGTTCCGCGTTCGGCGGTGCTGGAGCGGGGCACGCCCCGGGACCGCACCATGGTCTTCGTCTACGAGGGCGACGACGAACAGGGCCTGGCCAAGTGGCACTACGTGATCACGGGCCGGGAGAACGAGGACTTCGTGGAGATCGTGCCCAGCGAGGAGACCGACCCCATCGAACCCGGCGAGATCGTTCTCACCGAGGGCCACCACTACCTGGCCCACGACACCCGGGTGCGCCTGGTGGACAACGTGGTGGTGGCGGGCGGGAGGCCCGGCGCATGAGCCGGGTGGTCGCCGGCCTGGGGCTCGCCCTGGCCCTGGCCGTTCCGGCGGGGGCCCAGGAGACGGGTGACACCCTCGTGCTGTCCCTCGACGACGCCCTGGCCATCGCCCAGGGGGCCAATCCGGCGGTGCTCCGGGCGGAGAATGATCTGGGGCTGAACGGGCCCGAGACGCGGTCGACCTGGTTCGGCCAGGTGTTGCCCAACGTGAACCTCAACCTGCTGAGCACCGGGTATCGCGGGAATCTCCAGCGTCAGGCGTTCGACAACCTGCAGCGGCCCATCGAGAATCCCGACGCCACCTGGATCTACACGTCCAACACCCAGCAGGGGCTCGGCCTCAACTGGAACATCCAGGGTCTCAGCTTCTTCAACGCCCGGAATCGCCAGGCGCAGGCCAACGCCCAGCGGGAACTGGCGCTCCTCGGCGCCCAGGCCGCGCTCGGCACCGACGTGCATCGTCAGTACTGGGACGCCCTGGAGCAGCAGGAGCTGCTGGAGGTGGAACTGGCCCTGGCCGACGCCCGTCAGCGGGACCTGGAGGCGGCCGACCGCCTCTACTCCCTGGCCCGGGCCACCCGGGTCGACGTGCTCCAGGCCGAGCTCGCCCTGGAGCAACAGCGGTCGACGATCCAGCAGCAGCGGAGTGCCTACGAGCAGGCGCTCCTCACCCTGCGCACGACGCTGGGCGACACGGAACTTCCGCCGATCCGTCCCCAGTCCGAGTCCATCCCCGTCTTCGACCCCACGGGTCTCGACGAGGCCGCACTGGTGTCCAGGGCCCTGGGAGACAATCCCCAGGTGCGCACGCAGGAGGCCGGCGTGGAAGGGGCCCGCATCGGCGTCGCCGAAGCCACCGATTGGAAGTGGCCGTCGATCAGCGTGAACTACAACTGGTACCAGTATCGCCAGACCCAGGAGGCCGAGGCCCTCTTCGATCTCGGCTATGACCCCGACCGGGTCCAGAGCTCGTTCAGCGTCCAGGTGGGGCTGCCCTTCTTCAACAACTACTTCCAGAACAAGAGCCAGGAAGCCCAGGCCCGGGTTGCTCTGGACAACCAGCAGGAGTCCCTCAAGGAGACCCGGCTCCAGACCGAGCAGGAGGTGCGCTCCCAGCTCATCACCCTGCGCAACCAGCGGGAGACGCTGCGCCTTGCGGAGCGGTCGTTCGACATTGCCGAGGAGGCGTTGCGCCTGGCCCGGGAGGAGTACCGCATCGGCTCGCGCACCTTCGAACAGCTCCAGGACGCGGTGGAGCAGGAGACCACGGCCCGGCGCCAGGTCATCACGTCGCGTTACGGCTTCGTCGACGCCCTCATCGCCCTGGAGTCGGCGGTGGGCGGCCCGGTGCGCCCCGGGGCGGGGGGCTGACCGGTGTCGATCCCCCGCACCTCGACGCGGCGGCCCGTGGCCGTCGCCATGTTGTTCCTGGCGGTGATCCTCCTGGGGGCCATCAGCTACATCCGGCTCCCCATCGACCTCCTTCCCGACGTGAGCTACCCGCGCCTCGTCGTCTACACATCGTATCCCGACGTGGCGCCGGCCGAGGTGGAGCGTCTCATCACGGAGCGGGTGGAGGCCGAGGCCGCCGCCGTGGCGGGGGTGGAGCGGGTCACCTCGGTGTCCCGGGAGGGCGTGAGCCTGGTGACCCTGCGCTTCGCGTGGGGCACCGACATGGACTACGCCATGCTGAACGTCCGGGAGCGCATGGACAATCTCCGGGAAGGGCTGCCGGAGACGGCGACCCGCCCCCGGATCCTCCGGGTGGACCCCGAGTCCGAGCCCATCATGACGCTGAGCGTGGCCGGGGGCGACGACCTCTGGACCACCAAGGAGCTCGCCGAGACCGTGTTCCGGCGGCGCCTCGAGCAGCTCGACGGGGTGGCCCAGGCCGCCGTGTCCGGGGGCCTCGATCGGGAGATCCAGGTGGAGGTGGATCCCCGGCTCATGGACGCCTACGGCCTCACCATCGCTCAGGTGAGCCAGGCCCTGTCGCGCTCCAACGTCAGCGGGGGGAGCGGGACGATCCTCCAGGGGCGCTACCGGTATCCGCTGCGCACCATGGGCGAGTTCCAGAGCGTCGACGAGATCGCCGACGTGGTGGTGGCCCAACAGGCCACCGGCGGGACCAACGAGCAGGGAGAGCCCAACTACCGCCTGGTGCGGGTGCGGGACATCGGCTCCGTCACCGACGGGTTCGCCGAGCGGGAATCCATGGCGTACTTCGACGGCGTGGAGTCGGTGGGGCTCCTGGTCTTCAAGGAGTCGGGGGCCAACACGGTGACCGTCGCCCGGGGCGTGGACGGGGTGCTGGACCAGCTCCGCCAGGAGTTCCCCGACGTGCGCCTCGACGTGGCCTACAGCCAGGCGGGCTTCATCGCCGAATCCATCAGCAACGTGGTGCAGGCCCTGGTGTTCGGAGGCATGCTGGCGTTCCTGGTGCTGTTCCTCTTCCTCCGGGACTCCCGGTATCCCTTCGCCATCGCCGCGGCCATTCCCATCTCGGTGGTGGGGACCTTCGCCCTCATGGAGGCGGCGGGGGTGTCCCTCAACATCATGAGCCTGGGGGGACTCGCCCTGGGCGTGGGCATGCTGGTGGACAACTCCATCGTGGTGCTTGAAAACATCTTCCGGCACCGGGAAGAGGGGAAGTCGGGGCTGGAGGCGGCGGCGCTGGGGGCCGAGGAGGTCCAGGGAGCCATCACCGCGTCGACCCTCACCACCATCTCGGTCTTCGGACCCATCATCTACGTGGAGGGCGTGGCCGGGGAGCTCTTCGGAGATCTCTCCCTGGCGGTGGCCTTCTCGCTGGTGGCGTCGCTCCTGGTGGCCCTCACCCTCCTGCCGGCGGTGGCGGCGCGGTTCTCCGGCGGAGACGCCGCGGTGCCTCCGCTGCCGTCCGAGCCCCGGGCGCGCCCCACGGGGTTCTTCGGCTGGATCCAGTGGGCCTGGTTCGCCATCGTCTTCGGCCCCTTCAAGGTCCTGGCCTTCCTGGTGCGGTTGTTCCGGTCCCTCACCGTCTTCTGGTGGGAGAGCGTGGGAAGCGTGCTGGGGCGGACCACCCGACCGTTCCTCGACGCCTTCGACCGGGGCTTCGACCGGTTCGCCCGGCGCTACCACAGCACGCTGGAGTGGTCCCTGGACCACCAGGGACGGGTGCTCGGATTCTCGGCCCTGGCCCTGGTGGGCACCCTCCTCCTCGGCGCCGCCCTGCAGCGGGACCTCCTCCCGGCCGTGGACCAGGGGGCCTTCGATCTGCGCCTGGAGCTCGAGCCCGGCGTGGGCATCGAGACTACGGCGGCCGCCGCCGAGCGCATCGAGGAGGCCCTCCTGGCCGACCCTGCCGTGGAGGCGGTCTTCGGTCGGGTGGGCCGGGACGTGCGGGCCTACGCCGAGGGACAGGAGGAGACGGGCCTCAACACGGCCCGGTTCCAGGTCCGCCTCCGGGACGGCGTGCGCACCGACGAGGTCATGGATCGCCTGCGGCCGCTCCAGGCCGAGTTCCCCACGGGGGCGCTGGCCTTCCAGGCGGGCCAGGCCACGGCCCTGGGCACGATCCTGGGCGGATCCGACGCCGATGTGTCGGTCCGGGTCCGGGGCGAGAGCCTCGAGCTGCTCCTGGAGCGGGCCGAGGAGGTGCGCACGCGCCTCGCCGGACTCGAGATGCTGGGCAACGTGCGGGTCGGTTCGGAAGAGGGCACCCCCCAGATCGACGTGGAGATCCTCACGGAACGGGCCGCCCAGTACGGCATCGAACCCGGTGAGGTCTCGGCCACGGTGGACCGGGCCCTCCGGGGCGACCGGGCCACGGAATTCGTGGACTTCGACCGCAAGATCCCCGTGGTGGTGAGCTATCCGCGGGAACTGCGTTACGCCCGGGAGACCCTGGAGGGGCTCCGGGTGCAGGGCGTGCCGATCCGACAGCTCGTGCGGATCCGGGACGCCGTGGGGCCCGCCGAGGTGCGCCGGGAGGAGCAGGGGCGGGTGATCCCGGTCTACGCCGACGTGATCCGCGGGGGCCTGGCCGAGGCCATCACGGCCATCGACGCCGTCCTGGACGACATCCCCATCTCCCGGGAGGTGCGCATGGAGGTGGGAGGCGAAAACGAGGAGATGCGGCGGTCGTTCCGGGACCTGAGTTTCGCCTTCGCTCTGGCCCTGATCCTGGTCTACATGATCCTGGCGGCCCAGTTCGAGTCGTTCGTCCATCCCTTCACGATTCTCATGGCCGTGCCCCTGGCGCTGGTGGGGGCCGTGCTGGCCCTCTTCGTCACGGGCCAGGGCTTCAACACCATGAGCCTCATCGGGGTGGTGATCCTGGTGGGGATCGTGGTGAACGACGCCATCGTGAAGGTCGATTTCATCAACCAGGCCCGCACCGGAGGCATGGCGCTCCGGGAGGCGATCCTGGAGGCGGGGCGGGTGCGGCTCCGGCCGATCCTCATGACCACGGTGACCACGGTGCTGGGGCTGTTGCCCATGGCGCTGGGCATCGGGCGGGGGGCCGACCTGCGGGCGCCCCTGGCCATCGCCGTGATCGGAGGACTCGTGGTGGCCACCCTCCTCACCCTCATCGTGGTGCCCGTGGTCTACGCCGTGGTGGAGTCGGTACGGCAGCGCATGGCGGGGAACGCCCCCGTGGACCCGGCAGGTGAATCCCTCGCGGTATCGGGAGCGGACTGATGATCCGGACCAGTATCCGGCGGCCGGTGGCGGTGGCCATGGCCTACACGGCCGTGGCCCTCCTGGGCCTCTTCTCGTGGCAGAACATCCCCATCGAGTTCCTGCCGGACACCGAACTGCCCAAGCTCACCGTGTCGGGCTCGTGGCAGGGCTCGAGCCCCGAGACGGTGGAGGCGTTCCTCACCTCCCCCCTGGAGGCGGCCATCCAGCAGATCCAGGGGGTGGACAGCATCAAGTCCGATTCCCAGGAGGGGCGCACCGCCATCCAGGTGGTGTTCGATCGGGACGCCGACATGGACTTCGTGCGCCTCGAGCTGTCGGAGCGCATCTCCTCCCTGGAGGAGGATCTCCCGCCGGGGGTGCGCAACGTCACGGTGGAGCCCTACGTGCCCCGGGAGTTCCAGGACCAGCGCCGTCCGTTCCTCTCCTACTCCTTCACGGGCCCCTACATCCTGGAGGCCCTCCACAAACATCTGGAAGACGTGGTGGCGCCGGAGCTCAACCAGCTCGACGGCGTGGCCGTCACCCGGGTCTTCGGCGGGCGGGATCGCCGCATCGAGATCCGGGTGGACGAGGAGAAGGTGCGGTCGCTGGGGCTGAACCCCTTCGTGGTCTATCAGCGCATCGGCGAACTCGATCTGGTGCAGGAGGCGGGCATCATCCGGGAGGACGCCGGAGAGCGCACGGTGACCATCGTCAACCGGCCCCAGAGCGCCCAGGACATCCGGAGCGCCCCCATCCGGGCCGTGGACGGCACCGTGGTGCGGGTGGGCGACGTGGCCTCGGTCCACGACACGTTCGAGGAGCCCCAGCGCCTGGAGCGCATCAACGGGCGGCCGTCGGTGACCATGGCCCTCACCAAGGAGCGGGGGGCCAACACCGTGCGCACGGCCGACGCCGTCAAGGCCCGGCTGGCCGAACTGGAGTCCCTGAGCCCCTACGGCAGCACGTTCATCCTGGAGTACGACGAAAGCGACGACGTGCGGCGTCAGCTCACCGACCTGCGATCCCGGGCGGCGGTGGCGGCGGTGGTGATCTTCCTGGTGCTCCTGGTGTTCCTGCGCTCCTTCCGTTCGGCGGGACTGGTGTTCGCCACCATCGCCTTCTCGGTGCTCATCTCCCTGAACCTGATCTACTTCGGGGGACTCACCCTCAATCTCCTCACCCTCATGGGGCTGGCCATGGGCTTCGGCCTCATCGTGGACAACTCCATCGTGGTGCTGGAGAACGTCTATCGACGATGGCAGCGGGGGGAGGAGGCCACCCACGCCGCGGAGCACGGCGCCCGGGAAGTGGTGCTGCCCATCCTGGCGTCCACGGCCACGACCCTCATCGTGTTCGTGCCCTTCGTCTATCTCCAGGGCGAACTCCGGGTCTTCTACGTGCCCCTGGCCATCGTGGTGGGGCTGACCCTGCTGGCGTCCCTCTTCGTGGCGTTCACCTTCATTCCGTCCATCTCGGGGCGGATCCTCCGGGGGCGTCGTCCGGCGTTCGCCCTGGCCACGCCGGCGGGAGGGTCCATGGCCCTGGGGCCCGAGGTCCAGGCCTTCTCGGCGGCGGGGGGCGGAACGTCGGGGGGAGGGGGCGGTTCGGGACCCGCCTCGATGCCCGGTGGAGCCGGCCCTCGGCCTCCCCTCTACCAGCGCTTCTATTCGGCGCTGGTGGGCTTCACCCTCCGGCATCCGTGGGTGGCCATCTTCGTGACCCTGGGGGCCTTCGCCGTGTCGGGCTACACCTTCGACAAGTACGTCACCCGGGGGGTGGTGTGGGGTGGGGGAGGGGGGCAGCGCACCTACATCTCCATCTACATCAGTCTGCCCCGGGGCTCGAACCTGGAGCGCACCAACCAGCTCGTGGAGTTCTTCGAGGAGAAGCTCTCCGTGATTCCCGAGGTGGAGCAGTACACCGCCTCGATCCAGCAGACGTCGGCGAGCATGGAGGTGACGTTCCCCGACTCCCTGGAACTCACCTCGGTGCCCCCGGCCATCAAGGAACAGATGGTGGCCTACAGCCACACCTTCACCGGGGCCGAGGTCCGGGTGACGGGCTACGGACCGTCGTTCTACGGCGGCGGCGGGAGTCCGCCCACGTACCGGATCCAGGTCCTGGGGTACAACTTCGAGCGGGTGCGTGACATCGCCGAAGATCTGGGGCGCCGCCTGGAGCGGCTGGCCCGGGTGCAGGAGGTCGACACCAACGCGTCGGGGCGTTTCACCCGCGACAAGGCCGCCGAGTACACCGTGCGCATCGACCGCACGAAGCTGGCCCGGTTCGACATGGGGGTGGCCGATCTGGTCAACCAGTTGGCCCGGGTCGTGGCCGGCACCGGAGGCGTCCAGTCCATCAAGGTCGGGGGCGAGGAGCTGTACTACGAGGTGAAGGTGAAGGACGTGGACTACATCGACGTCCTGGCCCTCCGGGAGAGCAGCATCCAGACCCCCGACGGCCGCTCGGTGCGCCTGGGCGACGTGGTCACCATCGACCGGCGGGACGTCCTGGCCACCATCCACCGGGAGAACCAGCAGTACGAGCGGAGCGTGGCCTACGAGTTCCGGGGACCCCGGAAGCTGGGCGATCTCTATCGCGACGCCCTCATCGAGAACACCGTCCTGCCGGCGGGCTACACGATCCAGGTGTCGGAGGGCTACCGGTGGGGCGTGGACCAGCGGAACCAGATCTACGCGCTGCTGGCCATCTCGATTCTGCTGGTCTACATGGTCACGGCGGCCCTCTTCGAGTCCCTCCGCCAGCCCCTGGCGGTGCTCCTCACCGTGCCCATGGCCCTCATCGGCGTCTTCCTCATGTTCTTCTACGCCCGGGCCACCTTCACCCGGGAGGCGTACATCGGCGTCATCATGATGGGGGGCATCGTGGTGAACAACGCCATCCTCCTGGTGGACCACATCAACAACGTCCGAAGATCCACCGATCTGTCGCTCTACGACGCCATTCTCCGCGGGACCCTGGAGCGGGTGCGGCCGATCCTCATGACCACGGCCACCACGGTGCTGGGGCTGTTGCCTCTGGTGCTCTTCAGCGAAACCGCCGACGCCAACATCTGGAACGCCCTGGGCTACGCCCTCATCGGCGGACTGTTGTCGTCGACCCTCTTCGTCCTCACCACGACGCCGGCCCTCTACTACCTCTTCGAGAAGGGCCCCGCCCACCGGGCAGCGTGGTCCGACGAACACCGGCGTCGTCCTCCGAGTCCGTCGGCACCGGCGCCGGGGGACGGGTTCTCGGCCGGCGAGGGAGGACCCGAACCCCAGCCGGCGTAGGGCGAACCGTCGGGGAGGGACAGTGGGTCGATTGACATAGTGTCGATCGACATATAGCGTGGGGGACGGTCGACGCAGGGTCGGCCGTCCCCCTCCGCGCAGGCAGGCCCTTCCGTGGCGTCCGATCCCTCTCCCGCCGATCTGATTCCCCTCTCTCCCCGCGACCTCGTGGTGCTCACGGTCATGGCCGAGGGGCCGATCCACGGATACGGCATCGTCACCGCGGCCCAGGGGCGATTCGGGTCCACCGTGCCCCTGGATCCGGCCAACCTCTACCGATCCCTCAAGCGCCTCATGCGGGACGGCGTGGTGCTGGAAGCCGAGGGGGAGGCCGCCGACGGACGGCGCACCTACGCCCTCACGCCCCTGGGGCGGCGGGTGCTGGATCTCGAGGTGGCCCGGCTCCGGGTCCTCACCGAGGCCGCACTCCGGGCCCGGGGCGGGGAGGGGGTGGGCGACGACGCGCCGGAGCCCGCGTGACGCCGCCGAGGGTGCCCGGGGAGCGGTTCTGGGTGGCCCTCTATGGCCGGCGTCTGCGTGCCCGGGCTCCCGACGTCTGGCGGACCCACGGCGCCGACGCCGTGGCGGTGTTCGAAGCGCTGCTCCGGGACGGGTGGCGCCGGCGCGGGTGGTGGGGGCTGGGGCAGGTGATGTGGACGAGCTGGAATGGCCTGGGACGAGGAGGAGACGTGGACGGGACGGGACGGTGGGTGGGAACGGCGGTGCGACAGGGCGGGCGGGCGCTGAGGCGCCGGCCCGGATTCGTGGCCACGGTGGTGGCGCTCCTGGGGGTGGGCATCGGAGCGGTGACCACGCTCTTCTCGCTGGTGGACGGCATTCTGCTCCGGCCCCCGGCCTACGACGACGCCGATCGGCTCGTGCGCTTCACCCAGGGATCCCACACCCTCCCGGACATGGAGGACTGGCGGGAGATGGCGTCGTCGTTCGACCTCATCGCCGGCATGTACACCGAGGTGCAGGCCCTGGGGGCCGTGGAGCCGGTGCGGATCCGCATGGCGCGTCTCACCGACGGATTCCTGGAGGGCCTCGGGGCCACCACGGCCCTGGGGCGCCTCCCCACCGCGGACGAGCTGCGGACCGACGCCGCGGTGGCCCTGGCCGATCACGGCTTCTGGCAGCGGTTCTGGGGCGGCGACCCGGACATCGTGGGCCGGACCGTGACCCTGGACGGCGCGCCCGTGACCATCGTGGGGGTGTTGTCTCCGTCGTTTCCCCACCCCGAGGGGCTGTCGGGAATCCGCCCCGAACTGTGGCGGCCCGTGCCCGGCGATCCCGAGGTGCTGGACCGGCATTCCCGTCGGCTTTCGGTCTACGGGCGGCTGCGGCCCGGGGTCGCCCTGGAGGCGGCCCGGGAGGAGATGGACGGCATCGAGGTCGAGCTGGCCGACCGCTTTCCCGATCTCCACGCCGACGACGCGGGACGGCCCCTCCGGGACTTCGGGCCCGAGCCCCTGGGCGAGGCCACCGTGGGGGAGGCCCGGCGCCCCCTCCTGGTGCTCCTGGCCGGGACGATCCTCCTCCTGGTCGTGGCCTGTGCCAATGCGGCGGGACTGGTGCTGGCCCACGGCGCGGGACGCCGGGCCGAGCTTGCGGTCCGGGGCGCACTGGGGGCCGATCGACGCCATCTCTTCGCCCAGCTCCTGGGGGAGAGCCTGGTCATCGCCGCCCTGGGCGCCGCCGTGGGCACCGCCTTGGCTCACGGGGGGCTGTGGTGGGTCCGTCAGGCCGACCCCGGGTCCCTCCCCCTCCTGGCCCGGGTGGCCATCGACCTCCGGGTCCTGGGGGCCACGGCGGGGCTGGCGGTGGCCACCGGCGTCCTGTTCGGGCTGGTGCCGGCGCTCCAGGCCTCCCGGGTGCTCCCCGGGCGGGTACTCCGCTCGGCCGGCGCCCGGGGCGGAGGGGCCGCCCACCGGGTTCAGGCGGGCCTCATCGTGGGCGAGGTGGCCGTGTCCACCGTGCTCCTGGCCGGCGCCGGCTTCCTCCTGGGGTCGTTCCTCGACCTCACCCGGGTGGACCCGGGATTCGATCCCGAGCCCGTGATGACGGTCCAGGTCAACTTTCCGCCCCACCTGGATGCCGACGGCCGCACCACGGTGGCCGAGGCCATGGAAGCCCGCCTGGCCCGGATTCCCGGTGTGGACGCCGTGGGGGCCGGGCTCAACGTCCCCTTCGACCTCATCGGCGGCTCCCGGTGCTGCTGGTGGGGTGGCATGGAGGTGGACGGCCGCACCTCGGACGACCTCTGGGTCCGCCCCGTGACCCCGGGGTACTTCGCCGCCCTGGGAATCCCCGTCCAGGGCCGGGGCCTCACCCGGGACGACGCCCAGGGGGATGACGTCCCGGTGGTGTTGAACGAGCCGGCGGTGCGCGCCGTCTTCGGCGAGGGGCCCGCGTTGGGCCGGACCGCCTTCTTCGATCCCAACACGGCCCGGGTGGTGGGCGTCGTGGAGGGCACCCGCTACTGGGGGTTCGACGAGGAGGTGGAGCCCGCCATGTACGTCTCGTGGGCCCAGCTCGGCACCTGGGGCGATCGTCTGCGCTTCGCGGTCCGGGTCGCCCCGGGCACCGAGGGCGAGGTGCTTCAGGCCCTGCGGCCGGCGCTCCTGGAGGTGGATCCGTCGTTGGCGGTGGACCCGCCCGAGCTCCTCACCGATCGCATCGCCCTGAGCCTGTCGCGGCGGGCCTTCTATCTCCAGCTCGCCGGGGCCTTCGCCGGGATCACTCTCCTGCTTGCGGCGGCGGGCCTCTACGGCACGCTCCTCCACTACGTGCGGCAGCGCCGGCGGGAGATGGGCATCCGGCTGGCGCTGGGGGCGGCGGCGGGGAGCGTCGCCGGCCTGGTCCTGCGCCGGGGCCTGGGCACGGTGGTGGCGGGGGTGGCGCTGGGGACGCTGGCGGTGGTCCCGGTGCATCGGGCCCTGGGCGACCTGCTCCACGACCCCGACGCCTCCATGGGCCTGACGGTGGTGGCCGTGGTGGCGAGCCTCCTGGTGGTGGGGGCCGCGGCGACCTGGCTGCCGGCGCGCCTGGCGGCCCGCTCCGACCCCCGGAACTGCCTCCAGTCCGACTGAACCGGGCACGAAACGGTGACGCCGGCGGGGGATCCCGATAGTTTGGCCTTTCGAGCCCCGGGATCCCCCTTCGCCTACGCTTCGCCGTGGACCACTCCCCCGACTCCGACCGGGCCCCCGGCCGGGACTTCGTGCGCCGCATCGTCGATGGTCACGTCGCCGAGGGGCGCTACGACGGCATCGTCACGCGGTTCCCGCCCGAGCCCAACGGCTACCTCCACATCGGCCACGCCAAGTCCATCGTCCTGAACTTCGGCCTGGCCCGGGAGTTCGGGGGGCGGTGTCATCTGCGGTACGACGACACCAACCCCCTCACGGAAGACGAGGAATACACCCGGTCCATGCAGGCCGACATCCGGTGGCTCGGGTTCGACTGGGGAGACCACCTCTACTACGCGTCCGATTACTTCGAGCGCATGTACGAGGTGGCTCGCGGGCTCATCCGGGACGGAAAGGCGTACGTGGACGGGGCGTCGGAAGACGAGATCCGGGAGGCCCGGGGCACGGTCACCGAGCCCGGGCGGCCCACGGCGGATCGGGACCGGTCGCCGGAGGAGAGCCTGGACCTCTTCGCCCGCATGCGGGCCGGGGAGTTCGACGATGGGGCGTACGTGCTCCGGGGACGCATCGATCTCGCCTCGCCCAACATGATCATGCGGGACCCCGTGTTCTACCGGATCCGCCACGCCCATCACTACCGCACCGGCGACGACTGGTGCATCTACCCCCTCTACGACTTCGCCCACTGCCTGGAGGACGCCTTCGAGGGCGTCACCCACTCGCTCTGCACCCTGGAGTTCGAAAACAACCGGGAGATCTACGACTGGATCCTGGACGCCGCGGGCTTCCAGGAGCCCCGGCCCCATCAGTACGAGTTCGCCCGGCTCAACCTCGACTTCACGGTGATGTCGAAGCGGAAGCTGATCCGGCTGGTGAAGGAAGGGCGGGTGTCGGGGTGGGACGACCCCCGGCTGCCCACCCTGGCCGGGCTGCGCCGCCGGGGCGTGCCCCCCGAGGCGATCCGGCGCCTGTGCGTCTCGTCGGGGGTGACCAAGGTCAACTCCAGTCTCGATCCCTCGGCGTTGGACTACCACGTGCGGGACGTGCTGAATCCCGTGGCCCCCCGGGTCATGGGGGTGGTGCGCCCCCTCCGGGTGGTGCTCACGGACTGGCCCGAGGGACACCGGGAGCTCCTGGAGGCGCCGTTCTTCCCGGATCGGGACGACTCGCCCACCCGGCGCCTGCCCATGTCCCAGGGACTCTGGATCGAGGCCGACGACTTCCGGGACGACCCCCCCGACGGGTGGAAGCGCCTCGCTCCGGGCCGGGAGGTGCGGCTCCGCCACGGGTACGTGATCCGCTGCCATTCGGTCATCGCCGGACCCGACGGGAGTCCCATGACCCTCCACTGCACCCACGACCGGGACACCCTGGGCCGGAACCCGGATCGGCGCATCGGCGGCACGATCCACTGGGTGGCGGCCGACGGGGCCGTGCCCGCCGAGTTCCGGCTCTACGAGCCGCTCTTCTCGGTGGCCGAGCCCGACGCCGTGTCCGAGGACGGCGACTTCACCGACCACCTGAACCCCGGGTCGGTGGAGGTCACGCGCGGATTCGTGGAGTCGGCCGTGGTGAAGACGGGACTCCCGGCGGAGGCGACGGACGGGCGGGTGCAGTTCGAGCGTCTCGGGTACTTCACCCCCGACCCCGACTCCACCCGGACGCGGCCGATCTTCAATCGGATCGTGCCCCTGAGGGACTCCTGGAAGGGCGGGGAGACGAAGCAGCTCGGAACGCCGACGAAGGCGACGCGGGCCGGACCGGCCCCCGAGCCCATCCATCAGACCGACGACGACCGCATCGCCCCGGAACGCCGGGCCGCCCGGGAGGCCGACCCGTGGCTCGCCGCCCGCTTCGAGGCGTACCGCGAGGAGCGGGGGTTGTCCACCAAACAGGCCGACCTCCTCACCGCCGACCGGGCCACGGCGACGTTCTTCGAGTCCGCGGCCGAGGCGGCGGGATCGGATGCCGACGCCGCGGCGTGGATCGCCAACGACCTCCAGGGGCTGCTTTCCGACGACGGCGTGGCGGGCCTCGCGGTGGACGGGGCCGCCGTGGGACGCCTGGTGGCCCGGGTGCGGGACGGGCAGGTGTCGCGTCGCGCGGCCAAGGACGTCCTGGCCGAACTGGTCCGGGACGGAGGCGATCCCGACGCCATCATCGCCCGGGACGGGCTGGCGCCGGTGGCCGATGCCGACGCCCTCGAGCCCGTGGTGCGGGAGGTGCTCGACGCCTGGCCCGACAAGGTGGCGGCCTATCGAGAGGGGAGCACCAACCTCATGGGGCTGTTCATGGGGCAGGTCATGAAGCGCACCGGGGGACGGGCCGATCCGGCCCTGACCCGGCGGCTCCTCGAGGCCGCTCTCGCGTCCGACCCCTGATCGCTTTCGGAGACTACCGGCATGCGCGTGCGTTTTCCTCCCTCGCCTACGGGATACCTCCACGTGGGTGGGGCCCGGACCGCCCTCTTCAACTGGCTCCTGGCCCGGGGCCGGGGCGGCACCTTCGTGCTCCGCATCGAGGACACGGACCGGGAGCGGTCCAGCGAAGCCCACACCCGGGCGATCCTGGACGGGCTGACCTGGCTCGGCCTGGAGTGGGACGAAGGCCCCTACTTCCAGAGTGACGGGGTGGAGCGTCACCGGGCCGAGGCCCTTCGGCTCCTGGCCTCGGGCCGGGCGTATCGGGACTTCACCGACCCCGACGCCCTCCGGGCCGAGGCCCAGGCCCGGGGCATCGGGCACCCCAGCATCCTGGCCCGGGAGAAGGCCGACGCCCTGGGGGCCGACGAAGCCCGGCGCCGCGCCGAAGCGGGCGAACCCCACGCCCTCCGGCTCCGGGTGCCCGAGGGCCGCACCGAGTGGGACGATCTCGTCCACGGCGCCATGTCGTTTTCGAACGCCGATCTCGACGATCTGGTGATCTTGCGCAGCGACGGGTCGCCGGTGTACAACCTGGCCGTGGTGTCGGACGACGCCGACCAGGGCATCACCCACGTGATCCGGGGCGACGACCACCTGTCCAACACGCCGAAGCAGATCCTGCTCTACCGGGCGCTGGAGGTCCCGGTGCCCGTCTTCGGCCACGTCCCCATGATCCTGGGCCCCGACGGCAAGCGTCTGTCGAAGCGCCACGGGGCCACGGCGGTGGGAGACTACGCGGCCCAGGGCATCCTTCCCGAGGCCATGGTGAACTTCCTGGCGCTCCTGGGCTGGAATCCCGGCGACGAGCGGGAGGTCATGGGGCGGGACGAGCTCGTGGCGGCCTTTTCCATGGACCGGGTCCAGAAGAAGAGCGCCGTCTTCGACACCGACAAGCTGCTCTGGCTCAACGGGCGGGTGCTGGCCGAGGCCGATCCCGCCGTGCTGGTGCCTCTGGTCCTGGACCGCCTGGAGGCCCACGGGTGGGCGCCGGCCCGGTGGGGGCCCGGCGCCCCCGCCCCCGACGGGCCCGGATTCCGGCGGCTCGTGGGCCTCCTGGCCAGCCGGGCCCGGACCGTGGACGAGCTGGCGCTGGACGCCGTGCCCTACCTGGCCGACGACCCCGAGCGGGACCCCGACGCCGTGGCGAAACACTGGGCGAAGGACCCCCAGGCCGCGGCCCGGCGCCTCGAGGCGGCGCTGGAGGCGGCCACCGCCGGGCCCTGGGACGAGGAGTCCCTGGAAACCCGCCTCCGGGCGTGCGCCGAGGAACTCGGGGTGGGGGCCGGAAAGCTCATCCACCCCCTCCGCCTGGCCGTCACGGGCCGGAGTCGGAGTCCCGGGATCTTCGAGGTCCTGGTTCTGTTGGGCCCGAACCGGGTACGGACGCGGGTGGAGCGAGCCCTCGCGTACCTCCGTGCGCCGGACGTTTCCCTTTCTTGACACGGGTTCCCGGGCAAGATTAGTCTAGCCCTCTCCACCGAACGCCCGACCTCTTTGGGCGGCTTGTGCCCGCCCGGTTCGACTTCCTCCGTCATGGAGTCCAGATGCCCCAGGGGATGACCGACATCGAACGGAAGATCCTGGATTACATGGTGATGTATCTGAGGTCGAACACCTACCAGCCGTCGATCCGGGAGATCGGCGAGCGGTTCGGCATCAAGAGCACCAAGACGGTCTCGGAACATCTCCAGGCGCTGGCCGACAAGGGCTTCCTGGAGCGGGATCCGTCCCGATCGCGGGGTGTGCGCATCCTGGGGGTGGATCTCCAGCCCGACGCCGTCACCGTGCCCTGTTTCGACGGGCTTCCCGGCGACCGCGTCGCCTCGTCGGCGTCGGCCGAGGACCACCTCACCGTGGACCGTCGCCTCGCCGGCACCAAGGGTTCGTTTTTCGTGCGGTCCCGGGGCGACGAACTGGCGGTGCTGGGGCTGGTGGAGGGCGACTGGATCCTGCTGGAGCCCGCCGGCGTCCACGAGGTGCCCGACGGGGGCGTGGTGGCGGCCGAGATCGGCGGTGCGCCGGCCTCCTACCAGAAGGTGTCCCGCAACGGTCGCGGCGTGTACGTCCAGGGCCTGCGCCCCGGCGACGCGCCGGTCCACGTGGAGGATCCGTCCCGGATTCGGGTCCTTGGACGGGTGGCGGGATTCGTCCGCCGCTTCGACGGACCCACCGCTCCGGTGAGCCTGACGGCCCACTGACGGGGCGGGGGTTGCTCCGGTCCGGCGACCGGGCCTTCATGGCCCGGGCTCTGGAGATGGCGCGAAGGGCCGCCCTCCACCACGAGGTTCCCGTGGGGGCGGTGCTCGTTCGGGAGGGCCGCATCGTGGCCGAGTCCCACAACCGCACCGTCACCGACGCCGATCCCACCGCCCACGCCGAAACCGTCGTGCTGCGGGCGGCGGCCCGTGCTCAGGGGGACTTCCGCCTCGAGGGCACGACCCTCTACGTCACCCTGGAGCCCTGCGCCATGTGCGCCGGAGCCATCGTCCTGGCCCGGGTGCCCCGGGTGGTCTACGGCGCTCCCGACCCCAAGGCGGGCATGGCGGGTTCACTGGGCGATCTGCTCCGGGATCCCCGACTGAATCACCGGGCCGAGGTGGTGGGAGGGGTGATGGCCGACGCGTCCGCCGCGCTGCTCCGCGGGTTCTTCCGGGCGCGGCGATCGCCGGCGACCCCTGGCCGCGGGTGACTTCGGCCCCTACCGTACCCCATGCGACGATTCGGGTCATCCTCCCCCACCGCCGAGCGCCTGGCCGCCACCCGACCGGTGGTGGTCATGTCCCGGGGCCACTCCGGCACCCGGGTGCTGTCGTGGGCCCTCCGGGCCCTGGGCGTCACCATGGGGACGCTGGACCACGAGCCCGCCGGGGACTGCCAGGACCGGCGTTTCACCGGGACCATCAAACGGGTGGCCATGGCCCGGGTGACCGATCCCGTGACCGACCCGCCCCGGGGGCGTGAGCTCCGTCGCTTCCGTCGCGCCGCCTCCCGGTATCTCGACTGGATCGGCCACCGCGGAGGGGCGTGGGGGTGGAAGTTCCCCGAGACCTACCTCATCGGCGGGGTGGTGGACGCCGTGTTTCCCCGGGCCCTCCACGTCCACATGGTCCGGGACGGTCGGGACGTGGCCTTCAAGGCCCATCTCACCGACGACGAAGACCGCCGCCTGGGCCGCCGGATCCTGGGGCATCTGGACATGCTGGGACGTCCGCGCCACCTCCAGGCCGCCCGGTCGTGGGCGTACCAGCTCCGGCGGTTCGGAGCGCTGCGTCCCCACCTGGGCGACCGGGTCCACCGCCTCACGTTCGAGGAACTCTGCCGGAGCCCCCAGGAGACCATGACCCGGGTGGCCGGCTTCCTGGGGCTCGCCATGACCGACGAGTGCCGGCGGTACCTCGACGCCCACGTGCGAGCCGACAAGGTGGCCCAGTACCGCAACGAGGACCCGGCGGTGGTGGCCGAGGTGGAGGCCTGCATCGGGGACACCCTGGCCGACTGGGGATACGCTCCGGCGACCCCGTGAAGGTCGGGTTTCTCAACACCAACCCCGACTGGGGCGGGGGCGAGCGCTGGTTCCTCGACGCCTCGGCGTCGCTGTCGGCCCGGGGACACGCCGTGATCCGCTACGGGCGCCCCGGCACCCCCCTCTTCCGACGGTGGGGGGACGCCGCCCGATCCGTGTCGGCGTTGGGGGCGGCGGACGCGGCCGACCTGGACGTGCTGCTGTGCAACAGCGGGAGGGAGCTGCGTCAGGCGCTCCGGGTGCTTCCCGGCGCGCCGGGACCCCGCCTCGTGCTCCGACGGGGACTGGATCGCCCCCTCCGGGACAACTGGATTCGGCGGCGGTCGTGGCGGCGCCTCTCGGCGATCCTGGTGAACTCCGAGGCCACGGGGGCCACCGTGCGCGGGTCGCTGCCGTGGTTTCCCGGGGAACGGGTGCACCGCATCTACAATCCCGTCACCCTGGACGGGGTGGCGGACGAACCCCGATCCGGGCCCTATCGCCTGGGGATCGTGGGACGCCTGGTGGGTCAGAAGGGGCACGACGTGCTCCTGGAGGCGCTGCCCCTCCTGGGGGAGCTGGACTGGACCCTCACGGTGGCCGGCGACGGCGCCCTGGCCGACGAACTCCGGGAGCGAGCCCGGCGGCTGGGCGTGGACGGGCGGTGCCGGTTCCTGGGCGAGGTGCGGGCCGTGGCCGCCGTCTACGCCGCCCTGGACCTGGTGGTGATCCCCTCCCGGTACGAGGGCTTCTGCTTCGTGGCGGCCGAGGCCGCCCTGGCGGGACGCCCCGTGGTGGCCAGTCGGGTGAGCAGTCTGCCCGAGGTGGTCGTGGACGGCGAGACCGGCGTGCTGGTGCCCCCCGAGGATCCCCCGGCCCTGGCAGCGGCCATCCTGGCACGGGCCCGGGACCCGGAGGGCAGCCGGGCCATGGGAGAGGCGGGGCGGCGCCGGGCCCGGGAGCGTTTCGACCCCACGACGCTGGTAGGCGAACTCGAGGCCTTCCTGGCCCGGGCCGCCACCTGGCCCGCCGTGGGGTAGGCGGTCAGGTCGAGGGCGACCGGTCGGCGGCGGCGGCGGGGTCGGGAGGCACGTTCCGGCGCCGGAGGTCCCACGCCTTGGCGTACTTCAGGAACACCGACATGGCGGTGCTGGCGGCCACCACGAAGCCCGGGACGCCCTGGGTGAAGCCCCGCCGGATCACGTACTGCTTCACGAAGGCCAGGGGCGGCCGCAGGACGAAGTCCGACCACCCCACGGCCTTGCCCCGGGCGTGCAGGGTTTCGGCCGCCAGGGTCGTGTAGCGGTTCATCTTCTCCAGGTGGTGCCCCAGGGTGGCGTACGGGTCGTGGTGGAGATCGCCGACGAGGCGTCCCACCGGGCCGTCCACCTCCACCCGCTCGTGGACCCGGCCCCCCACCCAGCGCCCCCGCCGCCGGTCGTAGAGGCGAACGGCCCGGTCGGGATACCAGCCGGCGGTGCGGATCTCCCGACCCAGGTAGCGGGTGAGGCGGGGCATGGACCACCCGGCTTCCCCGGGTTCGCCGTGGGCGAAGAGGGCTTCGATCTCCCGGGCCAGGGCGGGTCCCACGGCCTCGTCGGCGTCGATGGAGAGGATCCAGTCGTGGCGGCAGAGAGCCGCCACCGCGTTCTTCTGGTCCCGGAATCCGGTCCAGTCCCGGTGCTCCACCCGGGCCCCGGCGGCCCGGGCCCGGGACGGAGTCCCATCGGAGGACCCCGAGTCCAGGACCACGATCTCGTCGCAGAACGCCACCGAGGCCAGGGCCGCGTCGAGGGTGCGGATCGCGTCCAGGGTGATGAGGGCCGCCGAAATGGGGGGGCGGCCGGCGCTCACGCGGCCTCGACCGCCGGGTGGATCCGCTCCCCCCGGAACCGGAGGAAGGCCCAGAGCACCAGCACGCCGCCGCCCAGGGCCATCCAGTTGGGCAGCCCGAAGGCCGTCCCCAGATCCCCCAGGAGCATGGAGACCCCGGCCACCAGGAAGGCGTAGGGAAGCTGGGTGCGCACGTGGTCCACGTGATCGCACGCCGAGGCCGTGGACGACAGCACGGTGGTGTCGGAAATGGGCGAACAGTGGTCGCCGAAGATGGCGCCGGCCAACACCGAACTGATGGAGCCCAGCAGGATCGAGTAGTGGGCGCCGCCGCCGAACTCCGCCGCGCCGCCGAGAGACACCGTGAGGGGGATCACCAGGGGAATGAGGATCGCCATGGTGCCCCACGACGTGCCCGTGGCGAACGCCATGGCCGCGGCCGTGAGGAAGACGAGCCAGGGCAGGAGCTGGAGGGCCACGTTGCCTTCCAGGAGTCCCGCCAGGAACGAGGCCGTGCCCACGGCCTCGGTGACGGCGCCCAGCGACCAGGCCAGGGTGAGGATGATCATGGCGATCATCATGGCCCGGATGCCTCCGATCCAGGCCTCGATGGCTTCGTTCATGGTGAGGATCTTCTGGCCCACCGAGAGGGCGAAGGCCACGAGACAGCCGGCCAGGGAGCCCCACAGGAGGGTGGCGAAGGGGTCGGCGGCGCCGAAGATGTCCATGAGCGACGCCTCCGGACCCGCCGAGGCCGCTCCGGTGGTGTAGAGCCCCGCCAGGACCACCCCCACCACCGTGAGCACGGGGAGCGCCGCGTTCCACCAGCGGTGGCGCACCCCTTCCTTGGCCTCCATCTCGCCCCCCGACGTGTCCATGGCGAGCTGGGCCCCGGGGCGGTGGAGCCCGCCCCCCGACGCCGCCCGCCGCTCGGCCGCGGCCATGGGACCCCAGTCCCGGTCCATGACCGAGGTGAGGAAGACGAAGGCCAGGGCCAGGAGGGGATAGAAGAGGTAGGGGATCGTGTGGATGAAGATCAGGAACGGGCTGGTGGTGGTGAGCTCGGCGACCAGCGCCGTGTTGCCCGGATTCTGGGCCTCGGCGATGCCGATGCCGTCGGAGATGAGGCTGATCTCGTACCCCACCCAGGTGCTCACCGGGACCAGGGCGGCCACGGGGGCCGCCGTGGAGTCCACGAGGTACGCCAGCTTCTCCCGGGAGATCTTCAGCCGGTCGGTGATGGGCCGCATCGTGTTGCCCACGATGAGGGTGTTGGCGTAGTCGTCGAAGAAGATCGCCAGCCCGGCGGCCCAGGTGGCCAGCTTGCCCCGGCGGGGCGACGAGGCCAGGGGCGCAAGGGCCTCCACGATGCCCATGGTGCCGCCGTTGCGGGACACGATGCCCACCATGCCGCCCAGGAGCATGGAGAAGACGATGATGGAGGCGTGGCTGGCGTCGGCCACGGCGGGCACGATGAAGGCGTCCATGAGGCGCCAGGTGGCCTGGATGGGATTGAAGCCCGCCACGGCCAGACAGCCCAGCCACACCCCCGCCACCAGGGCGGTGATGACCTCCCGGAAGATCAGGGCCAGGAGGATCGCCAGGAGCGGCGGCGCCAGGGAGAACCAGCCGTTGACCAGGGTGGGCGCCAGGGTGGTTTCGGCCTCGCCCACCCGGACGGTGAAGGGCAGGCGGGCCCCGTCGTCCACCACCAGTTCGTCGGTGACGCTGGAGCCGTGGGGCGGCACCCGTCCCGATGCCACCACCGTGCCCGTGGCGTCCACCACCTCGTAGGGCACGTCGGGCCCCCGTTCCTCCGGTCCCTCCACGGTCAGGGCGAAGGGCACGCCCTTCAGGATCACCGTGGGCGGCTCGGCCAGCCCCTGGGACCGGGCCCCGTGGGGGGTGGCCCCGACCAGGACCGCCGCGAGGGCGAGGAGCGGTGCGAGTGCCGGGATCGAACGGAGGGATCGGGGCATTCGGGGGCTCGGTGGGGTGATCGGACGAGGGTCGGGCAACGAACGGGTGACAATGGCCGTGAGGGGGGCGGAAGTAAAGCGTCCGCCCCGGCCCCACGACGCGTTGACACGCCGCGTCGCGCCGGGGCATGTTCCGGCGCCCCGGCGGCCTCTCCGAGCCCCCGCCCACGTTCCCGCTGCCTGGTCCGCCATGCGTGCGTCTCCCCGAATGCCCCTCATGGACGACGCCGCCGTGCGTCGCGCCCTCGCCCGCATGGCCCGGGAGATCGTGGAGCGCAACGGCGGGATCGACGGCCTCGTCCTCATGGGGATCCGGCGCCGGGGCGACGTCCTTGCGGCCCTGCTGAGGGACGAGATCCAGCGCGCCGAGGGACGGCCGCCCCCCACGGGGGCCCTGGACATCACCCTCTACCGGGACGACCTCGCCGAGGTGGGGCCGCGCCCCGTCATCGGCGAGACCCAACTGCCCCCCGACGGCATCGACGGCCACACCGTGGTGATCGTGGACGACGTGCTCTACACGGGGCGCACGGTGCGGGCGGCCCTCAACGAACTCATGGACTGGGGACGGCCCGCCCGGGTGCTGCTCTGCGTCCTGGCCGAGCGGGACGGTCGGGAGCTTCCCATCCAGGCCGACATCGTGGGACGCCGGGTCGACGTGCCCGGCGACGAACGGGTGGAGGTGCTGGTGCCCGCCGAAGACGACCGCCTCGGGGTGGACCTGGTGGACCCGGGAGAGGCGAGATGAGCCGCGCCGTGTCGTCGCCCCTGGGCAAGGACCTGGTGGGGCTGGAGGGACTGTCGGCCGACCAGATTCGCACGATCCTCGACACCGCCGAGCCCTTCAAGGAGATCAGTCAGCGCCGGGTGAAGAAGGTGCCGGTGCTCCGGGGCAAGACCATCGTCAACCTGTTCTTCGAGCCGTCCACCCGCACCCGGGTGTCGTTCGAGTTCGCCGAGAAACGCCTGAGCGCCGACACGGTGAACATCTCGTCCAGCGGCTCCAGCGTGGTGAAGGGCGAGACCCTGGTGGACACGGCCCGGAATCTCGAGGCCATGCAGATCGACATGGTGGTCATGCGCCACGGCTCGTCGGGGGCGGCCCGGTTCCTGGCCGAACGGATCCCGTCCAACGTCATCAACGCCGGAGACGGGCGGCACGAGCACCCCACCCAGGGCCTCCTGGACCTCCTGACGATCCGCGACCACCGGGGCCCCATCGAGGGGCTCAAGGTCTGCATCGTGGGCGACGTCCTCCACTCCCGGGTGGCCCGGAGCAACATCTTCGGGCTCCTGGCCCTGGGGGCCGAGGTGGCGGTCTGTGGTCCCCGGACCCTCCTCCCGGTGGGGATCGAGGAGATGGGGGTGGGGGTCTTCGCCCGGGTCGAGGAGGCCATGGAATGGGCCGACGTCCTGAACGTGCTTCGCCTGCAGCTCGAACGCATGCAGGGCGGATTCGTGCCGTCCCTCCGGGAATACAACCGCATCTACGGGGTGTCCCGAGCCCGACTGGACGCCACCGGGCGGGACCTCCTCGTGCTTCATCCGGGCCCCATGAACCGGGGCGTGGAGATCGACTCCGACGTGGCCGACGGGCCCCATTCGGTGATTCTCAACCAGGTGACCAACGGGGTCGCCGTCCGCATGGCGGTGTTGTATCTGCTGGCGGGGGGCGCGCCCGACAAGGCCGAAGCGGCCAAGCAGGGAGGTGAAGCGTGAGCGCAGGATCCATGCTCCTGAAGGGGGGGCGGGTCGTGGACCCGTCCCAGTCGCTGGACGCCGTCCGGGACGTGCTGATCGTGGACGGGGTGGTGGCCGCCTTGGGCACCGACCTGTCGGCCCCCGAGGGGGCGCGGGTGGTGGACGTGTCGGGCAAGGTGGTGACCCCGGGCCTCATCGACGTCCACGTGCACCTCCGGGAGCCGGGGCAGGAGCATAAGGAGACCATCGCCACCGGGGCCCGGGCGGCGGCGGCGGGCGGGTTCACCGCGGTGGTGGCCATGCCCAACACCGACCCGGTCATCGACTCGCCGGCACTGGTGGCGTACGTGGCCGCCGAAGGCGCCAAGGCCGGGGCGGCCCGGGTGTATCCCACGGGCGCCATCTCCCTGGGTCTGGCCGGTGAGCGGCTGGCCCCCATGGGCGAGATGATCGAGGCCGGCGCCGTGGCCATCACGGACGACGGACACCCGGTCATGGACTCGGGACTCATGCGCCTCGCCCTGGAGTACGCCCGGGGGTTCGGCGTGCCCATCGCCGATCACCCCGAGGATCTGGGACTGTCGGCCGGCGGCCAGATGAACGAGGGCGTCATGTCGAGCCGCATGGGGGTGCGGGGCAAACCCAACGCCAGCGAGGACGTCCACATCGTCCGCGATCTCCTGGTGGCCGAGTTCACCCGGGGGCACATCCACCTCCAGCACGTCTCCACCCGGTTCGGGGTCGAGGCGATCCGCCAGGCCAAGGCCCGGGGCGTCCACGTCACCGCCGAGGCCTCGCCCCACCATCTCCTCCTCACCGACGAGGCGGTGGAGGGCTACCGCACCGAGGCGAAGATGAACCCGCCCCTCCGGACCGAGGCCGACCGGGCGGCGGTGATGGAGGGACTCCGGGACGGCACCCTGGACGTCATCGCCACGGATCACGCGCCCCACCACTACGACGAGAAGGAGCAGGCCTTCGACGACGCCCCCAACGGCATCGTGGGGCTGGAGACGGCGGTGGGCCTGATCCTCACCCACGTGGTGGGGAAGGGGGTGCTCGACCTCCCCACCATGGTGGAGCGCATGAGCACCCAGCCGGCCCGGGCCTTCGGGCTGCCCGGCGGGACCCTGGCCGACGGCGCTCCCGGCGACGTCACCGTGCTGGACCTGGACGCCTCCTGGACCGTGGATCCCGACGCCTTCGAGTCCCGGAGCCGCAACACGCCCTTCGGGGGTTGGGAGCTCACGGGCCGGGCCGTGATGACGGTGGTGGGCGGCCGGGTGGTCTACGAGGGGTAGGTGGGCGCGGCCCGGCGCCTTTCCGAACCGCGCGAAGTCGGCACCATCGGTGGGACGGCCGCAGCGGGGCCGATTCGGCCGCCCAGGCCGCATCAACTCGCCACGGGGGCCTTATCCGCCGGAAGTCGCGGCGGATCGGGGGCGCTCTGACACCCTCGAGGCGGCCCGGGGGTGGCGGATGAGCTGTTGTGACGGGTTGACGCGTCTCCCGCGCCGACAAGCCCCACCCTCCCTACGGACGAACGAAAGGGCCCCGGGGGCGAACCCCGGGGCCCTTCTCATCTCACGCTCCGCCCCGGAGGGCGGGGGACCTACGCCTCGAGGGAGGCGACGTGGCGGGCGAGCTGACCCTTCAGCCGGGCCGCCTTGTTCGGATGCATGAGGCGCTTGGTGGCCGCGCGGTCCAGGAGGGACACGGCGCGCTGGAACGAGGCGCGGGCCTCCTCGGCGGTCTCGGCCTGACGGACCTTCTTCATGGCGGTCCGGAGGGTCGACCGCTTCTTGCGGTTCGCCTCGTTGGCCTGGCGGCCCAGGACCATGCGCTTCTTGGAGCTCTTGATGTTCGGCATACGGCGTGTCCGTCGGTCTTCGCTGTCTGAACCACCCGCAGGCGGGTAGGCGTGAGCCCGATAGTATATCGAGGGTGAGGGCCCAGATCAACCGCCGGGCAGGCGGTAGCGCACCAGGAAGGGTACGTCCAACTCGTCGGTCTCCACCCCCCACACGGTGGCGGCGTCGGCGGCCCGCAGGTCGACCCGGGCGGGGGCCGTGACCTCCATCTCCAGGGTGCCCTCGGCCGAGTACACGTCCCACCGCCCTCCGATACGGCCCCCCGGGCGCTCCCGCCCGACCCACACCCGGCCGTCGCGCCCCACGAAGGCCGCCGACGCCGGGGCGAGGGTCGGGGGCAGGAACATGCGCTCCCGGAGGGCGTCCTCGCTGGCCCCGTTGTTGGACCAGGCGGCCAGGAGGCTGTCCCGATAGGCCAGATCCACGGGCACCGGCGTGAACGGGCGGGTCGTGGACCACGCGGTGTCGCCGGAGAGGCCGATCCGGGTCACGCGGTAGGCCGCCGGCTCGTCGGCGGTGGCCACGGGGCGATCGACCACCACCAACGCGTCGCCCGCGGGCGACGTGGCGAGGAGCGACCCATCACTCCAGGGTTGCCGGAAGATCCCGATGCTCCGGATCTCGCCTCCCGCCGTCTGGGCGATGATCACCCGGTTGCGCACGCCCCGCGTCGTGGCGATCACGTCGCCGGCTCCCCCTTCCCGGGTCGTGTGCAGGACCGGATCGATCCCGTCGACCGGGGCCGCGGGGTCCATGAGGGTCTGGGCGCCGGGCCCGGTGCTGAAGACGGCGCCTCCGGGGACCAGGGCGGTGAGTTCGCTCGATCGTTCGTCGGCCGGGTCGAGATCGACCAGGCCCCTCTGGTCGGCGCCGACCGTCGCGGCGGGCAGCGGGGCGTTTCCTCGCTCGCTGCCGTCGGGCCCGTAGAACGTCGCACGGCGGTTGCGGTTGTCGGTGACCCAGAGCGAGTCCCCCACCCACCCCAGCAGGGACACCATGGCGAATTCCCCCGGCCCCTCTCCCAGACCACCGACCCGGTGGCGCAGAACTCCGTCGCTCCCGACGGCGATCACCTCTCCGTCCTGGGACTGAGCCGCCCACAGCGACCCGTCGTCGGCCAGGGCCACGGGGCCCACGGGCACCAGGGCATCGGGACCGTCGAGACTGCCGAAGCGCAGGTCGGGCGCCGACAGCTCCACGGTCTGCACCTCACCGTCCGGGTCGGACGAGCCGTCGCCCTCGCATCCGGCGACCAGGAAGCCGACCAGCAGGGGTGCGCAGCGTCGAAGCAGGGGGGAGGGGAAGGGGGTCCGCATGCCGGGTCCGGGGTCGGGGAGCGTGATACGAAGACGTTCGTAAAAAGGGGCGCCCGACGCAAGGCCGAGGGGGGGCGTCGGGGCCGGAGAGGGGTGGCCCCGATCCCGGGGCTCCGGTAGCTTTCGAGACTCATGGTCTTCGCCCTCTTCGTCCCGATTCTGCTGGCCTCCGTGGTGCTCCACGAGGTGGCCCACGCCTGGCAGGCGCGCCGCGAGGGCGACCCCACGGCCGATCGCCTGGGGCGCATCACGTTGAATCCGCTGCCCCATCTCGACCTCATGGGATCGCTCATCGTCCCGGCGATCCTGTACTCCATGGGAGGGCTGATCTTCGGGTGGGCGAAGCCGGTGCCCGTGGACCCCCGGAACTTCCGCTCCCACCCCTGGAGCGACATCCGGGTGTCGCTGGCGGGCATCGTGTCCAACCTCGGCCTGGCCGCCCTCCTGACCCTTCTGGCGGGTCCGCTCCTGGCCCTGGGGGCCACCGGCACGGTGCGCACGGCGCTGGGCTACGGGATCTACCTGAACCTGATCCTGGCCTTCTTCAACCTGATCCCCATTCCGCCCCTGGACGGGTCCCACGTGGTGGCCCACCTCCTGCCCCCCGGCGCCGCCCGCCGGTACCGGGAGGTGGGGCGGTACGGAATCGTGGTGCTCATGGCCCTGGTGTTCTTCTTTCCCGGCGCCCTCTCCGTGCTCCTGACCCCCGTGGACTGGACCATGGGACTCGTCGATCACTGGATTCGCCTGTGGCGCTGAACGCCGCCCGGGTCGGATCGGGAAGCCTCTTCATTCCGAAGGAGGGCTTCCTGGTGGTGGATCTGGAGCGGTTCCAGGGTCCGCTGGATCTGCTGCTCCACCTGATCCGGACCCAGGACATCGACATCTTCGACATTCCCATTTCGAAGATCACCAGCCAGTTCCTGGAGGCGGTGAAGGGCATCGAAGCGGGGCAGCTCGATCACGCCGGCGAGTTCCTGGAGACGGCGGCGAGCCTGGTGCGCATCAAGGCCCAGATGCTCCTGCCGCGCCACGGCGAGGACGAGGACCAGGACCCCCGGGCCGAACTGGTGCGGCGGCTGCTGGAATACGAACAGATCCGGGAGATCTCGGAACGACTCTCGGTAGCCGAGACGGAGCGGAGCCGACGGTTCGGAAAGGGCTACGTCCCGCCCCGGCCCCGGCCCGACCTCACCGACGCCCCGCTGGAGACCACCTGGGACGAGGTGATGAAGGCGGCGCTGGGGGTGGAGCTCCCCGAGGCCCACGACCGGGGCCACCGGGTGACCCTCCGGGCCGTGGCCATGGAAGACAAGGTCGAGTTGATCCTGGCCACCCTGAAAGAGGCGGCTCGGGTGGAGTTCAGCCGGCTGCTGAAGGGCATCGGCGGCATCGAGGCCCGCATGCACGGGGTCATGACGCTCCTGGCGTCGCTGGAGCTGACCCGCCGGCGCTGGCTCTTCATGCGCCAGGTCTCGCCCTTCACCGAGTTGTGGCTCTACAAGCGGGACGAGGAGGAGGACGACGACGGCGCCGCCGCGGCCCGGGAGGCCCAGGGGCCCGAGGCGGTGCAGGAAGAGGCGTTCCGGCCCGACGACGAGGCCGCGCCCCACGACGAACCGGGAGAGGAGACGGCGTGAACGCCAGTCAGATCGTCGAGGCGATCCTGTTCGCCAGCGACGCCCCCCTGAAGGCCGAGGAGATCGCTCGGGCCGACGAGGGCCTCGACGAAGATCGGGTCGAGGAGGCCCTGGAGACGCTTCGCCGTCACTACGACGAGGCGGAGCGGGCCTTCCAGGTGGTGGAGGTGGCCGAGGGCTACCAGCTCCTGACCCGTCCGGACTTCGCGCCGTATCTGGAGCGCTTCGACACGGTGCCCCGGCCGTCGCGCCTGTCGGGACCCGCCCTGGAGACCCTGGCCATCGTGGCCTATCGCCAGCCCATCGGCCGGGTGGAGGTGGAGTACATCCGCGGCGTGAGTTCGTCGGGCGTGCTCCGGAGCCTGCAGGATCGGGCCCTCATCGAGGTGGTGGGCCGGGGCGAGGGCCTCGGGCGCCCCCTCCTGTATGGGACCACGGCGCGGTTCCTCGAACACTTCGGGTTCTCGACGCTCGAGGAACTGCCTCGACCCGACGAGCTGCCCATCGTGCTTCGGGAACGGATCCCCCTGGGCGACGACGATCCCGACGACGAGGACCCGGGGCTCCAGCCCCAGCTCGATCTGGGGGGCGGCGAGCCGGCCGACGAAGGGGACGGCGCCGAGGCCGATGGGGCCGGCGACGTCGCCGTCCAGGACGAGGCCGCCGATCTCGACGAGGAGGTCCCGGCGGGAGAGAGCCGGGGGTGAGCGAGGCCATGCGGGTCCAGAAGTTCCTCTCCCGCTCGGGGGTGGCGTCGCGCCGGGAGGCCGAGGCCCTCATGCTCCAGGGGCGGGTTCGGGTCAACGGGGCCGTCTGCACCGAACTGGGCACCCGGGTGGATCCCACCGTGGATCGGGTGGAGCTGGACGGCCGGGCCGTGGAGCCCGAGGCGTTTCGGGACATCGCCTTCCACAAACCCCTGGGGGTGATCACCACCCGGGCCGATCCTCGGGGTCGGCCCACCGTGTACGATCACCTCCCGCCCGAGATGGAGTCCCTCAAGTACATCGGGCGACTGGACATGGATACCAGCGGCCTCCTGCTCCTCTCGAACCGGGGGGATCTGGTGCATCGCCTGACCCACCCCTCCTTCGAGGTGGAGCGGGAGTACGAGGCCCGGGTGCAGGGGGTGCCGTCGGCCGCCACGCGGGAGCGACTGACCCGGGGGGTGAGCCTGGACGACGGCCCCGCCCGGGCCCGGCGGGTGGAGGTGGTGCGCCGGAAGGGCGACGAGGCGGTGGTGCGGCTGGTCCTCACCGAGGGGCGCAATCGGGAGGTCCGCCGCCTCATGGAGGCCGTGGGACACCCGGTGGTGGCGCTCCGGCGGGTCCGGTTCGGTCCCCTCGCCCTGGGGGGGCTCCCCGAGGGCCGCTGGCGGGCGTTGGACGCCCGGGAACTGCGGGCGCTCCAGGCGGCCGCCCCGGCGCCCCGCGACCGAGACCAATGACGATCGAGCCCCGGTACGTCCGGGTCATGGAGGTGGAGAGATGGAGTTGAGGGATCGCAGCGTCCTGGTGTTGGGAGGGGCCGGCCTCGTGGGACTCGCCGTGGCCCGGCGCGTCCTGGATCACGAGCCGCGCCGGCTGATTCTCTCGTCGTTGCGCGACTGGGAAGCCGAGGGCGCACGGGACGAGCTGGTGCGGGAGTACCCCGGGGCCGCCGGCGTGGTGGAGGCCCGGGCCGGCGACCTCTTCGTGCCCGACGCCCTGAAGGACCGTCCCCGGGCCGAGGTTCTGGGCGATGCGGCGGCTCGCCGCCAACTCGTGGACGAGGTCTACGGGGAGCTCACACTCGAGGTGCTGGAACGTTCGGCGCTGGGACGGCTCCTCCTGGGGGAACGCCCCGACGTCATCGTGGACTGCATCAACACCGCGGGCGCCCTGGCCTATCGCAACGCCTTCGCCTCGGCCCAGGAGCTGCGGGACCGGGCCGAGGCGGGAGAGGCCGATGCCGAGGCGGTGGAACGCCATCTGGCCACCCTCTACCTGCCCCAGTTGATCCGCCACGTCCAGGTGGCCCTGGAGGGCATGAAACGGGCGGGCACGGCCATCTACGTGAAGGTGGGCACCGCCGGCACCGGAGGGATGGGGCTGAACATTCCCTTCACCCACTCCGAGGAGCGGCCGAGTCGGGTGCTCCTGGCCAAGTCGTCCCTGGCCGGGGCCCACACCCTCCTTCTCTACCTCATGGCCCGCACCCCCGGCGCCCCGGCGGTGAAGGAGATCAAGCCCACCGCGGCCATCTCCTGGAAGTCCATCGGGGTGGGACCGGTGATGCGGGGCGGGCGCCCCATGGCCCGGAGCGACGCCCGGCGCCCTCTGGGGCTCGACGAGGCGTTCGGCGAGGGGGCCGCGGACGGCTGGTCGGAGGTGGAGGGCCCCCTGGAGGGGGTGTTCCTGGACGCCGGCGAGAACGGGCTCTTCAGTCCGCCCGAATTCGAGACCCTCACGGCCCTGGGCCTCATGGAGTTCGTCACCCCGGAGGAGATCGCCGAAAACGTGGTGCGGGAGATCCGGGCCCACCCCACGGGCAAGGACGTGGTGGCGGCGCTGGACGCGGCCACCCTGGGGCCCACCTACCGGGCCGGCGTGCTCCGGAGCCGGGTGCTGGACCACATGGACGCCCTCCAGCGCGAGCACGGCCACGCCTCGGTGGCGTACGAGATGCTCGGCCCGCCCCGCCTGTCGAAGCTTCTCTTCGAGGCCGACCTGGTGCGACGCCTCCATCCCACCCTGGACGAGGCGGCGGCCCTGGATCCCGAGACCACGGCCCGGGACGCCGCCGCCCTCGTGGACGCCGACGACGATCTCCGGCGCCGGATCCTCTCCATCGGCCTCCCCATCCTCCTGCCGTCGGGGGATCGGCTGCTCCGGGGCGCCCTGGTGAAGGTGCCCCCCGAGCCGGGCCTGCCGCCGGACCACCCCCGGGTGGTGGACGCCGGATGGGTGGATCTGCGTCCCGCCAACTTCACCCGCTGGCGGGACCGCTGCGCCACCCTCCGGGACGAAATCGCCGGCCGGCCCGGGCTGGACCAGGGTTCCCGGGCGGACCACGACCACGGCGACGAGACCGGGGCCGTGCGCCCGGGGCGCCTCGCCGCCTGGATCTTCCGTCACGAGGACCGCGGGGAGCGAATCAAACGATGAACCATCCCAACCTCCAGGTCGTGGATCACCCCCTGATCCTGCACAAGCTCTCCTACCTCCGGGCCCGGACCACGCCCACCAAGGAGTTCAAGGAACTGGTCGACGAGATCGCCATGCTCATGGTGTTCGAGGCGACCCGGGATCTGGTGACCGAGGAGGTGGAGATCCAGACCCCCCTGGAGAAGACCACGGCCCGGCGGATCCGGGGCAAGAAGCTGGTGCTGGTGCCCATCCTCCGGGCGGGGCTGGGCATGGTGGAGGGGGTGCTGTCCCTGATTCCCGGCGCCCGGGTGGGGCACGTGGGCCTCTACCGCGACGAGGAGTCGCTGGAGCCCGTGGAGTACTACTTCAAGATCCCTCCCCAGCCCAAAGGGCGGGACTTCCTGGTCCTGGACCCCATGCTGGCCACCGGGGGATCGGCGTCGGCGGCGGTGGCGGGGCTGAAGCGCCGGGGGGCGACGTCCATCCGGTTCCTCTGCCTGGTGGCGGCGCCCGAGGGCGTGGACCGCATGTATCGCGACCACCCCGACGTCCCCGTCCTCACCGCGGCCCTGGACCGGGAGCTCAACGACCACGGCTACATCATGCCCGGGCTGGGCGACGCCGGCGACCGGTTGTTCGGAACCCGGTAGGGGCGGGCGTTCAGCCCGAGCGCTTCACGCCGGCGGCCAGACGCTCCAGCACCGCCTGGGAGCCGGCGACGATGGCGATGTGGGACTCCGTGAGGGGTAGATCCGGATCGGGGACCACGTGCCAGGCGTCGTCCAGGACGTCGAAGAGGGCCACCACCTGGACGCCGTGGGCCGAGGGGAGCTGGAGTTCCCGGAGCGTGCGGCCCACCCAGGCGTCGGGGATGGCCATTTCCTGGATCGCGTGCTCGTCGCCCAGGGGCAGGTAGTCCAGGATCGTGGTCGAGGTGATGCGCCGGGCCAGGCGGGTCGCCGCCTCCCGCTCGGGGAAGATGGTCTCGTCGACCTCGAACCGTTCCATGGCCCGGGCCGCCCGGGGGCTGGCCACCTTGGCGAAGATCCGGCCGACGCCCACCTCCTTGAGGGCCTGGACGGCCAGGATGCTGGCGGCCAGGTCCTCGCCCGTGCTGATGACCGCGGCGTCGGCGCCGCCGGCCCCCACCTTCCGGAGCACCTCGGGTTCGGTGGCGTCGCCCACCACGGCCCGACTGACGTGGTCGGCGTAGCGGTCCACCAGGGCGTCGTCCAGGTCCAGGGCGATGACCTCCAGCCCCTGTTCGTACAGGGCCCGGGCGACCCAGGAACCGAACCGTCCGAGACCGATCACCACGAACCGTTTCACGACGCCTCCAGCGGGGAAGGGGGAATCATCCGAGGGCCACGTCCTCGTGGGCGAAGCGCACCTCGGTGCGCACCGACGACCGGGCCGAGACCATGGAGGCCAACACGGCGGCGGGGCCCACGCGACCGAGGAACATGAGGACCGGGAGCACGAGGCGCCCGGGCACGCTCAGCTCTCCCGTCACCCCCATGCTGAGTCCCACCGTGCCGAACGCCGAGACGGTCTCGAACACCAGGCGCACGAGCCCCGCCCGGCCCTGGGCCTCGTGGGTCAGGGCCTCGGTGGTGAGGACCACGAAGCTCGCCAGCGCCAGGAGGGCGAGTCCCCCCACCACCAGTCCCACGGCGCGGTGCACCGTCTCCCACGGCACCGTGCGATCGAAGGCCGCCACGTGGCGCCGCCCCCGGAGCCGGGACCCCAGGAGCAGAACCAGAAGCACCAACGGAAGGGTCTTGATGCCCCCGGCGGTGGATCCCGGCGATCCCCCCACCACCATGAGGAGCATGGTGAGGACCAGGGAGGGGTTGGTCACGGCGTCGTAGTCCACGGCGTTGAAACCCGCCGTGCGGGGCGTCACGGAGAGGAAGAGGGCGTTGACCAGGCGGTCGCCCCACCCCAGGTCGCCCAGGGTGGCCCGGGATTCGAACCAGAGAAAGAGGCCGAACCCGCCCAGGAGGAGGGCCGCGGTGGCCGTCAGGACCAGGCGGGAATGGAGGGAGAGGCGGCGCACGTCCCGGTGCAGGTACCGGGCGCGGAGGTCTTCCACCACCACGAATCCCAGGCCGCCCACCACCACCAGCGCCATGACCGTGATCAGGGTCGGGCCCGACGTCCGGAAGCCCACCAGGGAATCGGAGAAGGTGGAGAACCCGGCGTTGCAGAAGGCCGAGATGGCGTGGAACACGGCGTGCCACGCCGCCGGGCCGGCGCCCAGGGACTCCCGCCAGGTGAGCCAGAGGGCCCCGGCGCCGATTCCCTCCACGGCGAAGGTCACGGCCACCACGGTGAAGAGCAGCGAACGAAACGACGGATTCCGGAGGATCGCCACGTGCCCCCCCACGGCCTCTTCCATCTCCAGATGGCGTCCCCCCAGGAGGCTCAGGAGGAAGGTGGTGAAGGTGAGGATCCCCAGCCCCCCCGCCTGGATCAGCACCAGGATCCAGGCCTGGCCCAGGGGAGTGAAGTAGGTGGCCGTGTCCACCACGATGAGCCCCGTGACGCAGACGGCGCTGGTGGCGGTGAAGAAGGCGTCCACCACCCCCAGACCGTCGCCGACGTACAGGCCGGGAATCACGAGAAATCCCACGGTGCCCACGAGCACCAGCGCCACGAACGAGGCGACGAAGAGCCGGGCGGCGGTCCAGCCCCTCACCCGACCCGACGGCCTCCCCTACGCCGCTTCCACGTCTCGGGGAGGAAGAGCAGCAGTACCGTGTAGATCTCCAGCCGTCCCACCAGCATGAGGAAGCTCAGGATGGCCAGGGCCGGTCCGGACATCCATCCGTAGTTGTCGGTGGCGCCCACGGCCCCCAGTCCCGGCCCGATGTTGCCCACGGTGGCGGCGCTGGCCCCCACGGCGGTGAGGAGGTCCATGCCCAGGAAGCTCAGGGCCAGGGCGCCGGCCCCGAAGCAGAGCAGGTACAGGATCACGAACCCGATGACGTTGGCCAGCACGCTCTCGGGCACCACGTGCCGCCCCACCCGGGCCAGGAGCACGGCGCGGGGGTGGAGGTGTTTGCGGAGTTCCATGGCGCTCTGCTTCAGGAGCAGGAGCACCCGTACCGCCTTGATGCCTCCCCCCGTGGACCCGGCCATGCCCCCGACGAAGAGCAGGCCGAACAGCACCATCTGGGCTCCGGGCGCCCACACTTCGTAGTCGGCGGTGACGAAGCCCGTGGTGGTGGTGAGGGAGACGGCGGTGAAGAGGGAGTCCCGCACCGAGGCCTCCAGCGCCGCAGGGGCGTAGGTGCCGGCCAGGAGGTTCACGGCCACCAGGAGCACCGTGGCCACCGCCAGCACCCCGGAGAAGAAGCGCCACTCCACGTCCTTCCAGTACTCCAGGCGCCCCGAGGCCGCCCGGAAGTGGAGGGTGAAGTTGATCCCCGCCAGGTACATGAAGAGGATCGTCACGTACTGGATGTAGGGGGACTCGAAGTGGCCCAGGGAGGCGTTCTTGGTGCTGAATCCGCCGGTGGCCAGGGTGGCGAAGGTGTGGGTGATGGCGTCGAACGCCCCCATTTCGCCGGCCATGTAGAGCAGCACCTGGGCGCCGGTGAGTCCCACGTATACGAGCCAGAGGAGCTTGGCGGTCTGGGTGATGCGGGGGCGGAGCCGCTCCGGCGTGGGGCCGGGGACCTCGGCCTTGAAGAGCTGCATGCCCCCGACGCCCAGGTACGGGAGGATGGCGATGGCCAGGACGATGATCCCCATGCCCCCGAGCCAGTGGGTCAGGGCCCGCCAGAAGAGAATCCCGTGGGGAAGGGACTCGATCTCGGCGAAGACGGTGGCGCCGGTGGTGGTGAAGCCCGACATGGACTCGAACACCGCGGCCCAGAACGAGTCCAGGGCGCCGGTGAAGAGGTAGGGCAGGGCCCCGAACACCGCCGTGGCGCCCCAGGCGAAGGTGACGATGGCGAAGCCGTCCCGAGGGGAGATGTCGGCCTCCACCCCCGTGAGGCGGTACGCCGTGAACCCCGAGGCCATGGTGACCACCGCGGCCAGGAAGAGGGCCAGGGAGTCGCCGTCCCGGTAGAGGAGCGACACCGCGAAGGCGCTCAACATGGACAGCCCCACGAAGACCAGGAGCAGTCCCACGACACTCACGACGTTGCGGATCGACATCAGCCGCGGCGGTCGGTGCGGGGCGAAGGGGTCATTCGAAGCGGCGCTCGATCTCCGAGATGGCCTCGGGCAGGGCGAAGACGATGACCTCGTCGCCCGGGAGGATCTCGTCGTCCCCTCGGGGAATGATGATCTCCTCGCCCCGGATGATGGTGCCGATGAGGGAGCCCTTGGGGAAATGGAGGTCCTTGAGGGCCTTGCCGGCCACCTCGCTCCCGGGCCCCACGTTGAATTCGATGGCCTCGGCCTCGATGCCCTTCAGCGCCGCCACCGTCATGACCCGCCCCCGTCGCACGTACCGGAGGATCGCGTTGACGGTGGCCATGCGGGGTGAGACGGCGGCGTCGATGCCCACCTTGGGCACGATGGGGAGGTAGTCGAACTTGTTGACCAGACTCACCACCTTCCGGGCGCCCACGGTCTTGGCCAGGAGGGAGCTGAGCATGTTGGTCTCGTCGTGGCCCGTGGCCGCCACGAACCCGTCGATGCCCGACACGCCCTCCATCTCCAGGAGCTCCAGATCGGTGGCGTCGGCGTGGAGCACCAGGGACCGGGGCAGGTGCTCGGCGAGCTCGAGGCAGCGCCGGCGGTCGTGATCCAGGATCGTGCACTCGATCCCGTGGGCCTCCAGGAGCTCGGCCAGGTATTCGCCCTCGGCGCTGCCGCCGGCGATCATCACCCGGCGCAGGGTGTGGCGCTCGTACCCGGCCAGGGGCGGCACCTGCTGAACCTCGGTGGTGGGGGCCAGGAGGTAGATCTGATCGCCGGCGTCGATGCGGTCGGCGCCCCGGGGAATGACGGTTTCGCCGTTCTTCACCACCGCGGCGGTGACGAAGTGGAACTGGCGCAGCTCCTGCCCGATTTCGGCCAGGGTGCGCCCGGCCACCGGGGCGCCCTCCCGCACCACCACGCCCAGCAACTGCACCCGCCCGTCGGCGAACTGGGCCACGTCGGTGGCCGCGGCGCTCTGGAGGAGCTGGTACGTCTCCAGGGCGCACTCCCGCTCGGGATTGATGAGCAGGTCGATGCCCAGGGCTTCCCGGGACAGGACCGACCCCCGTTGGTAGTACTCGGGGTTGGAGATCCGGGCGATGGTGTAGCGCACGCCCATGCGGGAGGCCGCCAGGCAGGCGATGAGGTTGACTTCGTCCTGGCTCGTCACCGCCAGGAGCATGCGACCGCCCCGGACGCCGGCCCGCTCCAGGACCGGGAGAGACGCCCCGTTTCCGGTGATGGTGAGGACGTCGAGTTGCTGCGAGGCGAAGTCGGCCCGTTCCGGGTCCGACTCGATGAGGATCACGTCCTGGTTTTCTTCCGAGAGACGGCGAGCCAGGTGGAACCCCACCTCCCCGGCGCCGACGATGAGCACTTTCATGGCCACCAAGCTAGCGGCGCTCCGGACGAGTGTCGAACCCCCCCGGGAGACCGGAACTCCGAGGGGGGGCTGGGTATCAAACGGGGAGACGATCCTCTTCGTCCCGACCCCATCAGGGAGGGTTCATGCTCGACCGCGCCGACCTCGTCCGCCTCTATCGTGAGTACCGCGATCACCCCGTTCTGAGCGTCTATCTCGACGTGGATCAGCACGACCCGGCTCAGCGCCGGGCGTGGAAGACCCGACTGGAGCGGGAGGCCTCGCTGGAGGGTCGGCGGGTGGCCGAGGCCGGGGGCGACACCGAGGCGTTCGAGGCGGCCCTGGGCCACGTGGAGGCCGAGCTGCAGGACACCGGGTTCGTCCACGGCAAGGGGTGGGTGGGGTTCGCCACCGCCGACGCCCTGGTGCACCACGAGTCGCTTCCCGTGCCCATGCCCGACCTGGTGCGGTGGGAGAGCGGCATCCGGGCCGCCCCCTACGTCCGGGGCCTGAAGCGCCTGCGCCCCATCGCCGTCATCATCGGGGACCGCCGGCGGGTGCGGCTCTTCGATCTGCAGGAGGGTGCGCTCCAGGAGGCCCCGTCCATGGTGGCCGACCAGGATGTGGGCGATCTCTCCGACGTGGGGGTGCGGAAGGGCGGGAGTCGCAGCTCGGGCGTGCGGGGCGAGACCGCCACCGACCACGCCCAGCGGTATCTGGAGCAGAGCGCCGAGCGGCTCTGGAAGGACGCCGTGGAGCGCCTCGTCTCCATGGCGGGCGACGAGGGGTTCGTGGTGGTGGGGGGCACCCCCGAGACCGTGGGTCGCCTGGAGGGAATGCTGCCGGATCGCCTTCGGGCCCGGACCGAAACCGCCACGACCCTGCACATCGACATGTCGGCCCCCGAGGTGAAGGAGACGGTGGAGGGCATGGCCTCGGTGCTCAACAAGCGCCTCCAGGGCGACCTGGTGGACGGGGTCATCGACCAGGCCCGCTCGGGAGGGAAGGGCGTGCTGGGGCGGGACGCCACGGTGACGGCCCTGAAGGAGATGCGGGTCGACACCCTCCTGGTGACCCGGGCGTTCCTCCGGGACGACCCGGAACTGGCCGATCGCTGCGTGGGCACGGCCCTGGCCCAGGACGCCGAGGTCGAGGAGGTCTCGGGGCCCGGGGCCGACCGCCTCGACGCCGAGGCCGGGGGGATGGGCGCCCGCCTGCGCTACCGCATCGACGAAGCGGTGGCCGCCGGGGATTGACCTCCGGCGGGGAGTGGGGGGACTTTCGGGACGCCCTGATTCCCGCCACGAGGTTCTCCATGCGCCCCACCGTCCGCCCCTTCGTCGCCGCCCTCCTCGCCCTCACCGCGTCGGCCGCCGGGGGGGCGTCGCCGGTGTCGGGCCAGATGCCCGCCGATTTCCCGGCCGACACCGCCGTGGTCACCACCCACACGGTGACCATCCGGGGGGAGGCCGTGCCCTACTCGGCAGAGGTGGGCTACCAGCCGGTGCTGGACGCCGACGGCGAGACCGTGGCGGCCCTCTTCTACACGTGGTACGCCCGGACCGACGTGGACGACGCCACCTCCCGTCCCCTGGTGGTCTCCTTCAACGGAGGGCCCGGGTCGGGGTCGCTCTGGATGCACATCGGCTACACGGGCCCCCGCATGCTGGAGATCGACGACGAGGGGTATCCCGTCATGCCCTACGGCATGCGGGACAATCCCAACTCCATCCTGGACGTGGCCGACATCGTCTACGTCAATCCGGTCAACGTGGGGTATTCGCGCATCGTGGGAGACGCCGAGCGCTCCCGGTTCTTCGGCGTCAACGAGGACATCGCCTACCTCTCGGACTGGATCCGGACCTTCGTGACCCGGAAGGAGCGGTGGGCGTCGCCCAAGTACCTCATCGGCGAGAGTTACGGCACCACCCGGGCGTCGGGGTTGGCCCGGGAGCTCCAGGGCTCGGAGTGGATGTATCTCAACGGCGTCATCCTGGTCTCGCCCACCGGCCTGGGGGTGGATCGGGCCGGACCCGTGGGCGACGCCCTGGCCCTCCCCAACTTCACGGCCACGGCGTGGTACCACGGCCAGCTTCCGTCGGACCTCCAGAATCGGGACCTGGAGGAGATCCTCCCCGAGGTCGAGGCCTTCACCCTCGACACCTTCCTGCCGGCGCTGGCCCGGGGCGGCTCGTTGTCCTCGGCGGAGCGGGGCGAAATCGCCGGGGCCGTGGCCCGCTGGTCCGGGACGTCGGCCGACTGGGTGGCCGACCACAACCTCCGGCCCAACGTGGGGGAATTCCGGAAGGAGCTGCTTCGGGACGAGGGCTTCACCGTGGGACGCCTGGACGCCCGCTACAAGGGCCGGGACGGCCGGGACGCCGGGGAGAGCTACGACTACGACCCGGCCCTGTCGGCGTGGAATCACGCCTTTTCGCCGGCCATCAACATCTACATGCGGGAATTGGGGTGGGAGACCGATCTCCAGTACTACCTCTTCGGCCCGGTGAACCCCTGGAACCGCAACGGCGACGACACGGGCGAGGATCTGCGCCGGGCCATGTCGGAGAACCCCTACCTCCACCTCCTGGTGCAGGGCGGGTACTACGACGGGGGCACGGACTATTTCTCGGCGAAGTACACCATGTGGAACCTCGACCCCGCCGGGCGCCTCCAGGACCGCATGCGGTTCACCGGGTACCGGAGCGGCCACATGATGTACCTTCGGGCCGAGGACCTCACCACGTCCAACCAGGACATTCGTGACTTCATCACCTGGTCTCTCCAGGCCGCCGAGGGTTCGGCCGGGTATCGCTGAGGTGAGCCCCGGCCCGGCCCGGGCGCGGCGGGGACTCGGCCTCGCCGGGGTCCTGGCCGTGCTGGGGGCCGGGGCGGCAGGCGCCCAGGTGCCTCCGGTAGCCCCCCGGGCCGAGGCCGCCGACGAAGTGCGCCTCCGCCTGGAACAGTTCCGGGAGGTGGGCTCCCTCCGGGTGGCGGGGATCGAACTCGTGGGAGCGGGGCTCTTCGCCCTGTACGAGCCCCGGGAGTTCCGGCCCCTCTGGTCGCCGGACACCGCCCGGGAGCTGCTGGACTTCGTCCGGGGCATGGAACTGGACGGTCTGGAGCCCGCTCGCTACGGCGCCCCGGTCCTGGACAGCCTGGTGGGGGTATGGCCCCGGGAGCCCGGTGGCGTCGCCGCCGTGGACCTGGTCTTCAGCGACGCCCTGGTGCGGGTGGCCCACGATCTGCGCCGGGGGGTGGTGGACCCGTCGGCCCTGGGACCCGAGTGGGCCGACACCCCACGGGAGGCGCCCATGCCGCCCGACTCGGTGGCGGGCCTGGTCACCGGCGGGGATCTGCGCCGTCGCCTGGCCACTCTTCGGCCCGGCCACTTCATCTACCAGGGGCTGGCCGGGGCGCTGGCCCGGTATCGCACCCTGGAACGCCAGGGCGGATGGCCCATGGTGGGGGAGGGGCCGCTCCTGGCCCTGGACTCCATCTCGCCCCGGGTGGCGGCCCTCCGGATCCGACTGCTCCGCACGGGCGACCTGGGTGCGGGAGGCGACTCCACCTCCACCCGCTTCGACGCCGACCTCGACGCCGCCGTACGCCGCTTCCAGCACCGCCACGGCCTGAACGACGACGGCATCGTGGGCCCCTCGACCCGAGCCGCCCTGGACGTGCCCGTGGACGAACGGATCCGGCAACTGCGCCTGAACCTCGAGCGGGCCCGCTGGGTGACGCCCGGGCTGGGCCGGGCCTACGTGGCGGTGAACATCGCCGGGCAGCGCACCTACGTCGTCCGGGACGACGCGGTGGTCTGGGAGTCCCGGGCGGTGGTGGGGGGGCCGTTCACCCGGACCCCCGTCTTCCGGGACACCCTGCGCTACCTGGTGGTGAATCCCACCTGGACCGTGCCCCGGAGCATCAACGCCGAGATCCTGGCGCGCCTGCGCCGGGAACCCGACTACCTGCGGTCCCAGGGATTCGACGTACTCGACGGATCGGGCACGCCGGTGGATCCCGCCGGCATCGACTTCGGGGCGTGGACCGGAGCGTCGTTCCCCTTCGTGTTCCGGCAGCGCCCGGGCCCGGCCAATGCCCTGGGTCGGATCAAGTTCATGTTTCCCAACCCCCACAACATCTACCTCCACGACTCCCCGGCCCGGCAGCTCTTCGCCCGGGAGGAGCGGCTCTTCAGCCACGGGTGCATCCGGGTGCAGGATCCCCTGGGCCTGGCCGAGCTGCTCCTGGAAGACCAGGGCGGCCCGGATCGGGCGGAACTGGCGTCGCTCATCGCCACCGGCGAGACCCGGACCCTCCCCCTGGAACGCCCGCTTCCGGTCCTGCTCCTGTACTGGACCGCCGCGACCGATCTTCATGGGGAGGTGCACTTCTATCCCGACGTGTACCAGAGAGACCCCACCCTGGCCCAGGCGCTGGCCCTGGCGGGAAACTGACCCCCCTGGCGCCCGGGCCCCGCGCGATCGCACCGTAGAGTCATGCCCCGTCGCCGCCCCTCGTCGGATCCCTCTCCGGCTCCCCCTCCCGACTCGCCGCCGACTCCCGACGGCGACGCCCAGCGCCGGGCCCGCCGTCGCCGGTGGATCCGTCGCGCCCTTCTTCTCGGCGGTGGGGCGCTCCTGGTGGGCGGGCCCCTCGTGGCCTGGGAGGCCCACACGTCCAGTTTCCAGAGCCGGTGGTTTTCGGCCCGGGGGCAGGAGCTGGATTGGGGGGTGCGATCGGGATCCAGCGCCCGGATCCGGTTCCCCCGGGGCGGGCCCTGGGACGAACGACTGGGGTACGTGGCCATTCCGGCCATGGTGGAGCGGGCCCGGGACGCAGGGTTCGTCATCGCCGACCAGGCCGTGGTCACCGAGGCGTTTCAGCAGCGGGTGGACGGGGGGTGGTATCCGGTCTATCCCGAGAAGTCCCAGGGGGGGCTCACGGTCCGGGATCGGAACGGTCGGGTGCTGCATCGCTCCCCGAGCCCGGCCCGCATCTATGTCGATTTCGACTCCATTCCGCCCCTGGTGTGGACCAGCCTGCTCTACATCGAGAACCGGGACTTCCTGGAGCCCGGGGCGCCGCGGCGGAATCCCGCGGTGGACTGGCCTCGCCTGGCCCGGGCCGTGGGGGAACTGGGACTCCAGGTCCTGGGAAGCGACCGCAACGTGCCCGGCGGAAGCACCCTGGCCACCCAGTTGGAGAAATTCCGGCACTCCCCCGGCGGCCGCACCGGATCGGTGCTGGACAAGGCCCGTCAGATGGAGGCGGCCGCCATGCGGGCGTACATCGACGGCCCCGAGACCCTCCGGGACCGGCGGGAGACGGTGCGGGACTATCTCAACTCCGTGCCCCTGGCGGCCCAGCGGGGCCACGGCGAGGTGGTGGGGGCGGCCGACGGGCTCCATGCCTGGTACGGCACCGACTTCGCCACGGCCAACCGGGTGCTCTGGTCCGGCGTCGACAGCGACGAGGACGCGGCGGAGCGCGCCCGGGTCTTCCGCCAGATGCTGAGCCTCCTGGTGGCCCCCAGGAGGCCGTCGTTCTACCTGGCCCAGGACGAGGGACGGGAGGAACTGGCTCGCCTCACCGATGCGTATCTGCGCCTCATGGCCCGGGACAGCGTTATCGCCCAGCCCCTGGCCCGGGAAGCGCTGGCCACCACGGTGGAGCTCCTGCCCCGGGCCCCCGAGCCCCCCGAGGTGCCCTTCGTGGAACGGAAGGCGGCCAACGCCGTGCGGTCGGGCCTGCTCTCCCTCCTGGGCATCCAGAGCCTGTACGATCTGGACCGCCTGGACCTCTCGGTGCGCTCCACCCTGGACATGTCGTGGCAGGAAGGGGTGGCCGACCTCTTCACCCGGCTCCACGACCCGACCTTCGTGGCGTCGGGGCCCTTCGCCGCCGACCGCCTCCTGGGCCGGGGCGACCCGGAGGCCGTGCTCTACAGCTTCACCCTCCTGGAGCGGACGCCCCGGGGCCATGCGGTCCGGGTCCAGACCGACAACTTCGACGGTCCCTTCAACCTCACGTCGGCGGGGCGGCTGGAGCTCGGCTCCACCGCCAAACTCCGCACCCTGGTGACCTACCTCCAGGTCATGGGAGAACTCCACGACCGGTGGACGCGCCGGGAGCTGGACACCCTCACCGTGGCCCCCCAGGACCGCCTCACCGCCTGGGCCCGGGACCGGCTGCGAGGCGAGCCCACCCTGGACAAGGCCGGCCTCCTGGAAGCGGCGCTCCAGCGGCCGTATTCGGCCAACCCCGGCGAACGGTTCTTCACCGGGGGCGGGGTCCAGACCTTCTCCAACTTCGACGGCACCCACAACGGGCGGGTCATGACCGTGCGGGAGGCGTTCGAGCAGTCGGTGAACCTCCCCTTCGTGCGCATGATGCGCGACCTCGTCCACTACTACATGTACCTCCAGCCCGGCTCCACGGCCTTCGTGCTGGACGCGGTGGACGACCCGACCCGTCAGGCCTACCTCGAGCGGTTCGCCGAACGGGAGGGCCGGAGCTTCACCCGGGACTTCTACCGCCGCTACGAAGGGGTCCCCACCGACTCGGTGCTCTACCGGCTGGTGGAGGATCGGGCCCTGGGGCCCACCCGCACGGCCTGGGCGTACCGGTCGGTGGTGGCCGATGCGGAGCCCGAGGGGTTCGAGGCGTTCCTCCGGGCCACCACGCCCCTGTCGGGGCTCACCCCCGGCGTGGTGGAAGACCTCTTCCGGCGCACCGATCCCGAACCGTGGGACCTCAACGACCTGGGGTATCTGGCCCGGATCCACCCCCTGGAGCTCTGGGTCGTGCGGAGGCTACTGGAAAACCCGGAGGTCGACCTCCAGACCCTGCTGGACGAGGGGGGCGGGGTGCGGAGGGAGGTGTACGACTGGCTGTTTCGCACGTCCCGCCGCAACGCCCAGGACCAGCGGATCCGGTCCATGCTCGAGCTCGAGTCGTTCCGCCTGATCCACGCCCAGTGGCGCCGGCTGGGGTACCCCTTCGCCGACCTGGTGCCGTCGCTGGGCACCTCCATCGGCAGTTCGGGCGACCGCCCCATGGCCCTGGCCGAACTGCTGGGGATCCTCATCAACGGGGGCGTGCGGCTCCCCGTGGTCCGGGTGGAGGAGGTGGATTTCGCCGGAGGCACGCCCTTCGAGACCCGCATGCGCCGGCGGGAGGCCCGGGGCGAGCCCGTGCTGGATCCGGCGGTGGCCGCCGCCGCCCTCTCGGCCATGCGGGGCGTGGTGGAGCGGGGGACGGCCCGGCGGGCCGGGGGGGTGGTCACCGACGACGACGGTGCGGCGGTGGTCATGGGCGCCAAGACGGGCACCGGCGACAACCGCTACCAGGTGTACGCCCCGGGGGGCGCCCTCATGGAGTCCCGGGCCGTGAATCGCACCGCCACCCTCGTCTTCACCCTGGCCGACCGCTACGTGGGCGTGGTCACGGCCTACGTTCCCGGTCCCGCCGCCGACGCCTACCGCTTCACCAGCGCCCTGCCGTCGGAGATCTTCCGCACCCTGGGTCCGGTCTTCAGCCCGTTGCCCGGGGTTCGGGTCGCCCGGGCCGTTGACGGCCCGGAGGCGTCCGATTCGATTCCCGTCGGCCCGGATGCGCCCGACCCGGGTCGGTGAACGAACTCCATCCGGGAGGAACGGGACGATGCGAGGTGGACTCCGAGGGACCCTGCTGGCGCTGTGCGCCCTTCCTCTGGCCTGCGGCCCCGCCGACGGCCCGGCCTCCGGCGCCGGGGATCCGGGCGACGGGTCCACCGCCTCGGTTGAGGTGCCCTTCGAGCGCTACGAGCTGCCCAACGGGCTCGAGGTGATTCTCCACGTGGACCGCTCCGACCCCCTGGCGGCCGTGGCCATGACCTTCCACGTGGGCTCGGCCCGGGAGGTGGAGGGGCGCACCGGATTCGCCCACCTCTTCGAGCACCTCTTCTTCCTGGATTCGGAAAACCTGGGGCCCGGCGGTCTGGATCGCCTCATGACCCGGATCGGCAGTTCCACCAACGGCTCCACCAACCGCGACCGCACGAACTACTTCGAGGTGGTTCCGGTGGACGGGCTGGAGAAGGCGCTGTGGGCCGAGGCCGACAAGCTCGGCTGGTTCATCAACACGGTGACCGAAGACGTGGTGGCGAAGGAGAAGCAGGTCGTCAAGAACGAGAAGCGCCAGAGCGTGGACAACAATCCCTACGGCCACGCCAGCTACGTCATCGACCGGGCCCTGTATCCCGAAGGCCATCCCTACCGCTGGCAGGTCATCGGCTCCCTGGCCGATCTGGACGCCGCTTCGCTGGCCGACGTGAAGGAATTCCACACCCGGTGGTACGGGCCCAACAACGCCACCCTGGTGGTGGCGGGCGACCTGGACGTGGAGGCCACCAAGGCGTGGATCCAGCGCTATTTCGGCGAGATCCCGGCACGGGAGACCCCCCAGCGGCCCACGCCGCCCGAGGTGGCCCTGGACGGCGACCGGCTGCTCTTCCACGAAGACAACTTCGCCCGGCTGCCCCAGCTCCAGTTGGCCTGGCCCACGGTGCCGGCCTACCACCCCGACGCCTACGCCCTGGACGTCCTGTCGGCCATCCTCACCGACGGCAAGACGTCGCCGTTCTACGAGGTGGTGGTGGAAGAGGAGGGGCTGGCGCCGGCGGTGAACGCCTTCCACTCCACCCAGGAGCTGGCCGGCCGCTTCACCCTCACCATCCGGGCCTACGCCGACACCGACCTCGACGCCGTGCGGGGCGCCGTGGACGCGGCCTTCGCCCGCTTCGAGAGCGAGGGCGTGCCCGCCGACGAACTGCAGCGGGTGAAGGCCGGCACCGAGACCGGGTTCTACGGGGGCCTGTCCAGCGCCCTGGGCAAGGCGTTCAGCCTGGCCCAGTACGCCATCTTCGCCGGCGATCCCGGCTTCCTGGCCGAAGACCTGGAGCGCACCCTGGCGGTGAGCGCCGACGACGTGATGCGGGTCTACCAGACCTACATCGCCGACCGTCCGCTGGTGGCGGCCAGCTTCGTGCCCCGGGGGCAGGCCGATCTCGCCCTGGAGGGTTCGCAGCGGGCCGAGGTGGTGGAGGAGCCCATCGTCCAGGGTGCCGAGGCCGAGGTGGTCATCGACGACCGGGTGGACATCGAGCGCACGCCGTCGGTCATCGACCGATCGGTGGAGCCCCCCTTCGGCGAGGCGCCCACCCTCTCGGCGCCTCCCGTCTGGGAGGACGCCCTTGCCAACGGCGTCCGGGTGCTGGGCATCCGGGACACCGAGCTCCCCCTGGTTCAGTTCGAACTGCGCTTCCACGGGGGACTGCTCCTGGAGGATCCGGCGCGGGTGGGGGTGGCCAACCTCCTGGCCGAGTCCATGACCGAGGGCACGGCCCGCCGCACCCCCGCCGAGCTGGAGGCGGCCATCGATCTCCTGGGCGCCAACGTCTCGGTGTCGTCGGGGCGGGAGGCGTTCACGATCCGGGGAAGCACCCTGGCCCGGAACTACGCCGAAACCATGGCCCTGGTGGAGGAGATCCTCCGGGAGCCCCGCTTCGACAGCGCCCAATTCGAGCTGGCCCGGCAGCGGGTGGCCAACACCCTCCGCCAGCAGTCCGCCAGCCCCGGGGCCATCGGGGGACAGGTCTTCCAGGGCCTCCTGTACGGCGACCACGTCCTGGGGCGGAACCCCCTGGGCACGCCGGAGTCGGTGGCGGCCGTGACCCTGGGCGACCTCCGGGACTTCCACGCCCGCACCCTGGTGCCCGAACTCGCCGCGTTCCACGTGGCCGGCGCGGTGGATCACGACGCCGTCATGGCGTCGCTTCAGGGGCTGGCCGAGGGATGGGAAGGCACGGCGCCGGCGTTTCCCGCCCCACCCACCTGGAGTCCCCAGCGCGCCGGGCTCTACTTCGTCGACGTGCCGGGCTCGAGCCAGTCGGTGCTCAACATCGGCTACCTGGCCCTCCCCGAGACCGACGACGGCTTCTGGCCCGCGACGGTCATGAACTTCCGCCTGGGCGGCGGCGGATTCGCCAGCGACCTCACCCAGGAACTCCGGGAGGGCCGGGGCTACACCTACGGCATCCGCTCGGGATTCCAGGGGTCGGACCTGCCGGGGCCGTTTTCCATCTCGTCGTCGGTGCGCTCCAACGTGACGCTGGAGGCGCTGGATCTCATCAAGGAGATCGTGGACGGGTACGGGCCGGGCTTCGACGACACCGATCTCGACGCCACACGCAGCTTCCTGCTGCGCACCAACGCCCGGGCCTTCGAGACGCTGGGGGCCAAGGTGGGACTCCTCTCCGACATGAGCGCCTACGGCTTTCCCGCCGACTACGTGCTCCAGCGGGAAGCCGTGGTCCGGGACTTCACCGTGGACGACGCCCGCCGGCTCGCGGCCCGGCACCTGGACACGTCGGGCATGATCTGGCTGGTGGTGGGCGACGCCGCGACCCAGCGGCCCCGCCTCGACGCCCTGGGGCTCGGGCCGTCGACTCTCCTGGACCGGGACGGGCGTCCCGTCTCGGGCGGGTGATCATGGGGCGGGTGCGATTCCGGGGGCTCGGCGCCGTTCTCGGCGTCGTCGTCGTCGCGGCGGGACTGCTGCCGGGACCGCCGCCGGGGAACGCACCCGCCCACCGGGACGACGGCCTGTCGGGACCGGCGGCGCCGGCCCACATCTCGCCGGCCGCCGGGGTCGGCTCCAGGGAAGCCGAGTCCCACGGCCCCGAACCCCGGGTTCGCCGGGTGGACTCGGGACCCCGACACGACGAGGGTCCGGCCACCGCCGCCGGGCTCCGCCCCGGGGCCGCCCGGGATCGGAGCGTCCTGGATCCGCCCCACCGGGTCGCCCACGCCCGACTCCGGTCCGGAGCGGCCATCCACGCCACCACCCTTCCTCCTCCCTCGCCTCCTCGATCCGGTCTCCGGAGCTGAGCCCCCCGGGGCCGCTCCACCGAAGCCGGATCCCGACGTTCCCGCCGCCCGGCCCCTCGGCCGGGGGGCCTCCGTCGTATGCATCGTCCCGAGGAGGACGTCATGGGAATCCCCCACGAACCCGCCACGCTGTTCGTCTATGCCCTGCTCGCCGTGGCCGCCTGGGCCATCTGGCGAGGGAGTCGAACCACCGCTCCGCCCCCGTCCGACGAGAACCACCTGGACGGGTAGACGCCATCGGGGGGCGGGGCCGATCCGGCCTCCGCCCCCCGATCAGTGGGCCCGGCAGGGTTCGAACCTGCGACCTACCGATTATGAGTCGGCTGCTCTAACCGCTGAGCTACGGGCCCGGATGGGGCGAGAAGACCACGAGGGCCTCGGCGGGTTCTCCGTCCTCGTCGGCCACGGGAGCGCACACCACCGCCGCCCGACGGCCTTCCGGAAACACCGCCTCGAAGGCCAGGGGATCGGTGCGGCCGCCCCCGAAGGCCTCCAGGGCGGCCCGCCAACGGCCCGCCCCCTCGGCGCCCAGGAACTCGTCCAGGGGCCGGGTCACCAGGGCCGATGGATCCTGCCCGAGAAGCCCGGCCAGGGCGGGGGAGACGTCCAGCACGCCGCCGGCCAGGTCGGTGACGGCCAGGGGGAGTCCCAGGGACTCGAAGGCGGCCCGGAACCGGGCGCCTCCCAGGTGGAGGCGATGGACGCTCTCCACGGTCCGGACGTCCTCCACGGCACCCTCGACGTAGACCACCCGGCCCGAATGGTCCTTGTGGGCCCGGGCCGTGTTCCGCACCGGCACGTGGAAGCCGTCGCTCCGCTCCAGCCAGGACTCGAACCCCCGCACCACGCCGTCGGTCTCCAGCAGGTCCCGGAGGCGGGCCACGTCGGAGGGGTGGACGTAGAACGACGAGGCGTACCGGTCCCGCAGGACGTCGGGTGCCGGGCGGCCCAGGAGCTGGACCAGGGCGGGGTTGGCGTCGACGAACCCTCCCTGGGGGGTACAGCGGTACAGGCCCAGGGGCAGGTGGTCGAAGAGGGCCCGGTAGCGGGATTCGCTCTCCTGCAGTTCGGCCAGGGTCCGGCTGCGGTCCAGGGTGTAGCGCAGGGCGCGCTCCAGCCCGTCCGGATCGATTCGGCCCTTCACCAGGTAGTCGGCCGCGCCGGCCTCCTGGGCCTCCAGGTCCACCTCCCGGGAGCCTTTTCCCGTGAGGAGGATCATGGGGGTGTCGAACTCCAGCGCGGTGGCCCGGCGAATCAGGTCGAGGCCGTTGTCCGGGCCCAGGAGGTAGTCCACCAGCGCCACGTCGTGCTCACCGGAGCGGATTCGCTCCAGGCCGTCGGCCACCGTGGTCACCCAGCGCACCACCACCTGGGCGTGACGGATCTGGGCCAACATGGCCCGGGTGAATTCGGCGTCGGTGGGGTCGTCCTCCACCAGGAGGACGCGGATCGTGTCGGGAGCCACGGCAGGGACCGCCGGTCGAGGGAGCGGAACGCTGCGGCAAGCTACGCCGCCGCCGGTCGCGACTCAAGCGCAGCCCCGGCCCTCACTCGGGTTCGGGGGGCGGACGGCGCCGGAGCTTCTTGGTCCGGGCCCGTCGCCGCTTCTCGTCCAGGCGCTTCCGTTTCTCCCGGGGCGGCACCCGGGTGGGCACGCGCTCCGGATCGGTGTGGGCCCGGGCCTCCAGGCGCGCCCGGAGGCGTTCCAGGGCCAGACGCCGATTGCGGTGCTGGCTCCGGTCCGAGCGGCTTTCCACCCGGATCCCCGTGGGTCGGTGCACCAGGCGCACCCCCGAGTCGGTGGTGTTCTGGTGCTGCCCGCCCTTGCCCCCCGCCCGAAACGTCTGGACGTCGCACTCGGCCAGGAGGGCGTCGTCGTCGTCGGGAATGATCACGGGATCGGGGCGCTCCATGGCGCGGGCCTCCTGGGCGGGGGAAGGGGGCGCGGGATGGCCCCGGGGCCGAGGTTTTCGTACCCTTCGACGACCCCCGGTTCGTCGGGTCGGCCCGGGTCCGACACCGCGCCCCCCGGCGTCGTTCCCCCTCCGCCGTCCCGCCCCGGCCGGAACCGCCTCCACGCCCCTCCCGGTGGCCATGATCTTCGACCGCAGCGAGCAGCACCCCGGAGCCCGGTTCCTCCTCATGCTGGCGTCCGGGGTCGTGGTCATCTGGGGGCTCCAGTTCGCCCAGGCCATCCTGCTGCCCTTCGCCCTGGCCCTCTTCCTGGCGATCCTGAGCCTGCCTCTGGTGCTGGGGCTGATCCGTCGCCGGGTGCCCGGGGCCGTGGCCATCCTCCTGGCGGTGACCCTGGTGGTGGGGGTGTTCGGGCTGCTGGGCCTCCTGGCCAGCCAGTCGCTGCCCGAGCTGGGCACCCGGGCCGAGCGGTATCAGGTGGCGCTGCAGGCCCTCTGGGACGGCGTGCTGGCCAACCTCTCGGAGCGCTTCAACCGCCCGCTGGACGAGATCCTGAGCAGCGCCGAGTTCTTCCAGACCAACCAACTGGTCTCTCTCGTCCAGAGCACCGTGACCCGGGCCACCATCGTCCTCTCCCAGGCGTTCCTGGTGCTCCTCATCATGGTCTTCGTGCTGGCCGAAGCCACGGTGTTTCCCGCCAAGCTCCGGGCCCTGAGCGACGGCTCGGACCGGGGCGAGGAGCGCATGGCCAAGGTGGTCACCGAGATCCAGAGCTACCTGGGGATCAAGACCGTCATCAGTCTGGCCACGGGCCTCCTCCTGGGTGGATTCTGCTGGCTCATGGATCTGGACTTTCCCGTCCTCCTGGGGCTGGTGGCCTTCGCCCTGAACTACATCCCCACGGTGGGCTCCATCATCGCGGCCGTCCCGGCGGTGCTGTTGAGCCTGATCCTCCACGGCACGGTGGGCCACGCCCTGGGGGTCATGACGGGGTACGTGGTGGTGAACACGGTCTTCGGCAACATCATCGAGCCCAATCTCATGGGACGCCGTCTCGGCCTGTCGCCGCTGGTGGTGGTGCTGTCGCTGCTCTTCTGGAACTTCGTCTGGGGACCCCTGGGCGCCCTCCTCTCCGTGCCTCTGACCATGATCCTCAAGATCTGGTTGGAGAACACCCAGGACCTGCGCTGGGTCGCCGTGCTCCTGGACAAGCAGGCCCCGGCCACCACCGTTCTGGAAGTGGGTGGCCCGGCCAACGTCGACGGCGACCCCGGAGTCTGAGAGCCATGCCCCGTATCGAGTTCGACGCCCTTCCCGACGACGCCCGTCTCTGGATCTTCGCCGCCGACCGCCCCGTGACGGGGAGCGACGCCGAGACCCTTCTGGAGCGGGTCGACCACTTCCTGGACGGGTGGAACGCCCACGGCCACCCCCTGACCGGGGCCCGCCGGTGGGACGGCGACCGCTTCCTCTTCGTCGCCGTGGACGAGCGCACCGCCCCCCCGTCGGGGTGCTCCATCGACGCCCTCCACCGGGTCCTCAAGGATTTCGAGGCCGAGGGGGGCGTGGGGCTCACCGACCACATCGACGTGCTGTGGCGGGACCCGGACGGCCGGGTGGTGCGCACCTCGCGCCCCGACTTCACCCGGCTGGCCCGGGAGGGGACGGTGAGCCTGGAGACCTCCGTCTTCGACACGACCCTCACCCGGAAGGCCGACCTGGTCGGCGGATTCGAAGTCCCCGCCGGCGACGCCTGGCACCGCCGGGCGTTCTGGCGCGGGAAGTAGCGGGGCCGGGGTCGTCCGCCGCGGCCGGCCCGACGCGGCCCGACCGCTCGAATCCTCCCAAGGTCGGCGGATCTCGCGGCCCGTGAGGATTCGGGGCGCCACGCCGCACCGATCCTCCCAGACCGTCCGGGCCGACCGGGGGTGTGGACGTTCGGGGGCGCTCCCGCGCCCCCAATCCGCCATTTCCTGGGGCGGGGCGCCGGAGCGGGAGGGTTGGTGGCGGGGGTTGACCCTACCTGCAGCGGTCGGGGAGGATTGGCGCCCCGGGTGGACCACTCCGGCGCCGGTCCGGGAGAGGGGGCGTCGCCCGGCCGGGCAGGGGCGTGGACCGCGCTGGAGCGGGGCAGGGTCGCCGGCCGCCGCCGGAACGGCACCGGGCCGCGCCCCGCGGGGGGACGCGACCCGGGCGGCCGTCGGCGTGTCGGTTCGTCAGACCTTCTTCGGGATGCCCCGCTTGACGATGGGGCTCAGGGCCAGGGCCACGATTCCGGCGCCGCCCACGATGAGGGCCACCGTGCGGAAGAGCTGGAAGGGCGCCATGGTCTCGAGCTGTCCCGCCACCAGGCCGGCGATGAGGTTGCCCAGGGCGGCGCCCACGAACCAGATGCCCATCATCTGACCGACGCGGTTCGTCGGCGACAGCTTCGTGATGGCGCTCAGGCCCACGGGGGAGATGGTGAGTTCGCCCGCCGTGTGGAGGAAGTAGGTCACCACCAGCCAGGCCGGCGTCACCAGGGCGCCGTTGGTGGCGTTGGCCGCCCCCCACGAAATCACGAAGAAGCCCATGCCGAGACCCAGGAGTCCCAGACCCGCCTTCACCGGAATCGACGGATCGGCGTTGCGCTTCTCCAGGGCCACCCAGAGCGATCCGAACACCGGGGCCAGGAGGATGATGAAGATGGGGTTGATGGACTGGAGCCACGACGCCGGGATCTCCCACGATCCGATCATCCGGTTCGTGGAGTCCTGACCGAAGAGGTTCAGCGAGGTGCCCGCCTGCTCGAAGCCCGACCAGAAGATGGCGATGAGGAGGAACAGCCAGAAGATCACGCCCAGGCGCTTCTTCTCGTCGGTCGTGTGGCCCCCGAACGTCACCAGGTAGAGGAAGTACAGCGCCACCAGGATCAGCACGCCGTACCCCAGGTAGGTGGCGATCTGGGTCAGGGTCAGGTCGATGGTGCCGTTGGACACCAGCCACCCGAAAGCCACGATGCCCAGGAGGACCGCCCCGAAGGATCCGAAGAACTTCCGGCTGAGGGCCGCCACCCGCTCCGGCGACTCGGTGCTCTTGAGGAGGCCGGCGTCGCCCAGGTGGCCCGCTCCGGCCCGGTACTGGATCAACCCCAGGGCCATGCCGACGCCGGCGGCGCCGAAGCCCCAGTGCCAGTTCCAGGTCTCGCCCAGGTACCCCGTGACCAGCGGCCCCACGAAGGCGCCCAGGTTGATGCCCATGTAGAACACCGAGAACCCGGCGTCGCGGCGGGCGCCGCCCTCGGGGTAGAGCTCTCCGACCACCGTGCTCACGTTCGGCTTGAGCAGCCCCGTGCCCATGATGATCAGGACCAGGCCAAGGAAGAACGTGAAGTCGGTGCCTACGGCCATGGTGAAGTGGCCCAGGGCGATGATCCAGCCCCCGACCCAGACCGCCTTGCGCTGACCCCACAGGTTGTCGGCCACCCATCCGCCCGGAAGGGCCAGGATGTAGACCAGGGAGGTGTACAGCCCGTAGATGGCCGCCGCCGTCCCCACGTCCAGCCCCATGCCCCCGTTCTCCCTCAGGACGTTACCCGAGGCGTCGGTCACCACGGCCGTGGTCTCGGCCGTCATGAAGAGGATCAGGAGGGCCCGCATCCCGTAGTACGAGAAGCGCTCCCACATCTCGGTGAAGAAGAGGGTGGCGAGGCCCCGGGGGTGGCCGAAGAAGGTGGGACCGCCCGGCGCGGTCCGGCTCTGGCTGCTCACGATCCGTTGCTCCCGATCCAGGAGTGGACGAACGACAATCCCGCAAACCTACGACGCCCGGGCGACTCCGGCCAGAAAGCGAGCGGCCGATTCCTCGGCCCAGAAGCGGGGGCTGGCCAGGCTTCCGGCCACGAACCCCACGTGTCCCCCCCGGTCCGTGAGTACCGGGTGGAGCGCGGGATTGCCGGACATGGCCCGGGTGGGGACGGCCTCGGGGGGGAGGAACGGGTCGTCCATGGAGTGGAGGAGCAGGGTGGGCACCCGCACCGAATCCAGGAACGATGCCGAACTGGAGCGGCGGTAGTAGTCGGCGGCGTCGCCGAACCCGTGGAGGGGCGCCGTGAGGGCGTCGTCGAAGTCCCGGATCGAGCGGGCCGCCCGGATGCGGGTGAGCATGCCGTCGTCGTCCAGCAGGTGGGCCTTCTGTTCCACCTTGCCCACCAGCGAGCGAAGGAAGTAGCGCGTGTAGAGGTTGCGTCCCATGAGGGTCGTCTCGAGACGGCGGGCGCCGGCGTCCAGGTCGTAGGGCACCGAAATGGCCACCGCGCCCCTCACCCCCGTGGGCTCGTCGCCGCCCGTCTCCCCCAGGTACTTCAGCACCACGTTGCCGCCCAGGGAGAAGCCCACCAGGAAGAGGGTGCGGTGGGGGAACCGGTCCCGGAGTCCCTCGAGAACGAACGCCAGGTCGCCGGTTTCGCCCGAGTGGTACGCCCGGGCCCGGAGGTTGGGCTCGCCCGAACAGGCCCTGAAATTCATGCCCACCGCCGCCAGCCCGGCCTCGTCGGCGGCGAGGTAGGTCTCCATGCAGTACCCCCGCCGGGCGTGGCCCTCGAGCCCGTGGAGGACCAGCACCAGGGGCGCCTCGGGATCGGGGTCGGGCCCGAAGTCCAGATCCAGGAAGTCGCCGTCGGGGGTGGTCCAGCGCTCCCGGCGCAGGGCCAGGCCCTCGGTGCGCCGCAGGAGCTTTCCCAGGAGGGTCTGGGTGTGGGCGCCCCCGAACCCCGGGAGGGGTCGGAAGCTCCGGGGCAGGGCCGAGGGAGGGGGAACGACGGAGGGCATGATGGAGAATACCATAGCGTCGCCCGGGGGGCGTTCGGAACCGCCTCCCGGACCGCGAGGGAAGGGTGAAACCGACCTCCGACGGGAGCCGTAGGGTCCGCCGTCGGGACCGACCAACGATGGATCCGGAGCAGACGACCATGAAGGCACGCTGGCTCGTCCGGGGCGCCGCCGCCTGCGCGTGGGCGTGGGCCGTGGGAGCGACGGCGGTGGCGGCGCAGCCGTCGGATCGCCTGTGGGGCACGGTGCACACCGTGTCGGGCGCGGTGCACGAGGGCTACCTGCGGTGGGACCGCAACGAAGCCGCGTGGGCCGACGTACTGGACGGCCAGAAGGCCCAGAACCTGGACCTCCAGGACCAGGTCGCCGAACGCCTGGGCGCGGAGCTCGACGATCGGGGCCGGGCCGTGGAGTATCTGGGCGTCCGCATCACCTGGGACGACGACGGCCCCCTCCCGGGATCGGCCGATGCGGGCATTCGCTTCGGCCACCTGACGTGGCTGCGGCCGACCTCGGCGGGAAGCGCCCTCCTGGGCCTCAAGTCGGGGGAGGAGGTGGAGATGCTGGCCGCCGGCACCGACCTGGGCGACGGTCTGAGGAGTCTGGAGGTCGACACCCCCGACGGACGCACGGTGGAGTTGCCCTGGCGCGATCTGGATCGCATCGAGTTCCGGGCGGCGCCCCCGGGGTCCCGCCCTGCCGCGGCCCAGCTCTGGGGCACGGTGGAGGACCGCTGGGGCGACCGGTGGACCGGGTACGTCTCGTGGGACCGGGACGAAGTGTTGGGCACCGACGTCCTGGACGGAACCGACGAGGACGGTCGGCGCCGGGAGATTCCCTTTGATCGCTTGGCCCAGGTCGAACCCCTCTTCGAGGGCGGCGCCCGGGTCGTGCTCCGGGACGGCGAAGAGCTCGTGCTCCGGGGCACCAACGACGTGGACGACGGGCACCGGGGCGTCCAGGTGGCGGATCCGGGGTTGGGAGAGGTCTCGGTGGAGTGGCGGGACGTGGTCTCGGTACGGTTCTCGACCTCTCCGGCCGGGGCGGGGTACGACGGGTTCACCGGGGGCGCCGTGCTCCGGGGCACCGTGACCACCGACGCCGGCGAGGCGTTCACCGGCACCCTGTACTGGGACGCCGACGAACGCTTCACCTGGGAACTCCTGGACGGGTCGGCCCGGGATGTGGCCATGAAGGTGGAGTTCGGCCTCATCGAGCGGATCTCGCGGCTGTCGTCGCGCCGGGCCCGGGTGGTGCTCCGGGACGGTCGGGTGCTGGAACTCGAGGGATCCAACGACGTGGACGAAGGCAACAAGGGCATCGTGGTGGAGCTCGACGATGGCACGCTGCAGGTGGTGGAGTGGGACCGGTTCGATTCGGTGGTCTTCGCCGATCCGGCGGGAGGCGCCGTCGATGCGGGGTAGGGGGGCGGCGGCCGGACTCCTGGCCGGGGTGCTCCTGGCCTTCGGGACGGCGCCCGTGGCGGCCCAGGAGTCCGACGCCTATCTGGATCCCACGGCGGGGGAGCTCCACCGGGCGGCCTCGGAGGCGTGGGGCGCCATCGATGAAGCCGTGGTGCGTTACACCGCCACCATCCGCCAGCGCATCGCCGCCCAACTGCGCACGCCGCTGAAGGACCGCACCCTCTACCGGAGCGAGGCGGCGGCCCGGGTCTTCTGGGATCGGGACCACGAGACCCTGACCCAGGTGCTGGGGTCCCGGGTGCGGTATCCCGGCCGGGACATCGCCCTGGGCGAGGAGGGACTCGACCTGCTGCTCGACGAATTCACCATCGACGGGGCCTTCGACCCGGGTGGGGAGCGGCTGGTCTTCGGGTTCGTGGACGACAACGACCCGGACGACTCCTTCCAGCCCTCCGACGAGGATTTCTGGTTCGCCCACCCGCTGGCTGCCGGGGCCGACAGCCTCTACCGCTTCCGGAGCGGAGACACCCTGTCGCTCCTCCTTCCCGACGGCCGGGAACTGCGGGCCGTGAAGCTCGACGTCCTGCCCCGAGTGGCCGACGTGCACCGCATGACGGGCTCGTTGTGGATCCAGCCCGAGACCGGGGCGCTGGTCCGGGCCGCCTTCCGGCTCAGCCAGCAGTTCGACGCCATCCGGGACATCCCCGACCTGGCCGAGGAAGAGGCCCAGGGCGAGTTCAAGTACGTGCCGGGAATCCTGAAGCCGTGGACCTTCGACATGGAGGTCATGGCCGTGGACTACAGTCTCTGGGACTTCCAGGTCTGGCTGCCCCGCTCGGCCCGGTTCGAGGGGGTGGTGGCGGCGGGAATCATGAAGATGCCCGTGTCGTTCGACCTCTCCTACGCCATCGAGAGCGTGGTGCTGGAGGACGATCTGGACGATCTGGCCTCGGCGGTGCCGGTGACCCGGGAGGTGCATTTCCGCACCCGGGCCGAGGCCATGGCCTTCATGGCCCAACTCGCCCGGGAACGGGGGGTGGGCGGCGACGACGCCACCCCCGAGCCCGAGTGGGTGTACGACGGCGACGATCGCCTCGTCCCCGCCGACCTCTCCCGCCTCGAGACCTCCGACGCGGTGCCGCCGCCCATCTGGGAGGACGCCCCGGGGTTCGCCACCGAGTCGGATCTGGAAGCCCTCATGGACGACCTGGCCGACCTTCCGGCTCCGCCGGTCCAGGGCATTCCGTGGGCGGCGAACTGGGGGTGGCAGCGGCCCGAACTGTTCCGCTACAACCGCACCGAAGGCCCCACCCTGGGCGGGAAGTTCCAGGCTCGCCTGGGGAGTTTCGTGGGCCCCCTCACCCTCTCGGCCACCGGCTTCTTCGGATTCTCCGACCTGGAGCCCAAGGCGCGCCTTGGCCTCCAACGGGAGTCCCTGCGGAGACGCATCGAGATCGGGGGCTACCGGGAACTCCAGGCCCTGGATCCCCGGGGCCGCTACCTGGAGCTGGGCAACACCCTCAACGCGTTCCTGTTCGGACGGGACGACGGCGAGTACCTCCTGGCCACCGGCGCCGACCTGGTGGTGGGTCCGCCCTCGGCCCAACGCGACAGTTGGCGGCTGCGGCTGTGGGCCGAGCGCCAGGACCCCGTGGCCCGGGAGATGAACTTCTCCCTGGCCCACGCCTTCGACGGCGACTGGCGGTTCCGCCCCGTGCTTCCCGCGGACCGCCTCGAGGAGGCCGGCGCCGAACTCCGCATCTCGCCGTGGTGGGGGACCGATCCCCTGGCGCCCCAGTTCGGCATGGAGCTGTTCGGGCAGGGGGGGCTGGCCCGCACCGTGGACGAGGGGGAACGGTTCGACTGGGCCCGGGCCCGCCTGACCCTCCGCACCGCCGTGCCCCTGGCCGCCGGCCGGTGGCGGGTAGGGGTGGAGGCGGCGGGGGGCCGGGCGTGGGGCGACGTCCCCCTCCAGCGGCACTGGATCCTGGGAGGCCCGCAAAATCTCCGGGGCTTCGACGCCACCACCACCCTGGGCCGCACCTTCGCTCGCGGTCGCCTGGAAGTGGGGCGGGTGTTCCCGGCGTGGACCCTGTCGGCCTTCGGCGACGCGGGGTGGACCGACGAGCGGCCCGAGTGGACCGTGGACGGCATCGGGGCGTGGTCGCCCGACGGCGATGCCTGGGCCTACGACGACGTGCGGTGGGCCGTGGGCCTGGGGGCGAGCCTCCTGGACGGGTTGGTGCGGTTCGACGTGTCCCGGGGGCTCACGGGCCCCGATCGCCGCACCCGGGTCGATCTCTACCTCGACGCCATCTTCTAACGGGGAGTCGAAGGGCCCAGGGCCTCTGGCGGGGGAGGGGGAGGGCTTTAGCTTTCCCGCATGACGAACCGAAACGCCCTTCTCCGCTTCGTGTTGCCCGGCCTCGTTCCCCTGGCCATGGGGTGCGGCGACGCCCACCCCGAGGGCCTGGAGCTCGGGGTCACCCGGACCCTGGCCCAGGTCCGGGCCTCCACCCTCTCGGACGTGGCGTACCACGTCCGCCTGGAGATTCCCCGGGAGCGGACCGCGCGGGTCACGGGGGCGATCTCGGTGGCGTTCACCTGGGACGACCCGGACGGGCGCGCCGTGGTGCTGGACTTCAAGGACCCGGGCGAGCGGATCCACGCCCTCCGGGTCGACGGGGCTCCGGCGGAGTGGCAGGCCGTGGACGACCACGTGGTGCTGCCTCCCTCCGAACTCACCGCCGGGGGCCCCAACGTGGTGGAGATCGAGTTCGACGCCGGTGACGAGGCGCTGAACCGCAACGACGAGTTTCTCTACACGCTGTTCGTGCCCGACCGGGCCCACTTCTCCCTCCCGGTCTTCGATCAACCCGATCTCAAGGCCCGGGTCTCGTGGGAGCTCACGGTGCCCGACGGATGGGTGGCCGTGGCCAACGGTCCGGCGGAGGTCGAACCCCCCATTCCGCCCGAGGCCGCGGGGGCCGGCGTGGATCCGGGGCGGGTGGGACCCCCGTCGCCGGGCGAGCCCCGGACGTACCGGTTCGCCCCGTCCCAGCCCATCCCCACCTACCTCATGGCCTTCGCCGCCGGGCGCTTCACCATCGAGGCCGCGGAGCGGGAGGGGCGCACGTACCACATGTACCACCGGGAGACCGACAGCTCCCGGGTGGAACGCAACCGGGACGAGATCTTCGATCTGGTGGCCCGGTCCATGGCCTGGATGGAGGACTACACGGGCATCGACTACCCCTTCGCCAAGTACGATTTCGTCCTGATCCCGCCGTTCCAGTACGGGGGCATGGAGCATCCGGGCGCCGTGTTCTACCGGGCGTCGTCGCTGTTCCTGGACGAATCGGCCACCCAGAACGCCCGCCTGGGCCGGGCGTCCCTCATCGCCCACGAGACGGCCCACATGTGGTTCGGCGACCTCGTGACCATGGCCTGGTTCGACGACGTCTGGACGAAGGAGGTGTTCGCCAACTTCATGGCGGCCAAGATCGTGCACCCCTCCTTTCCCGAGGTGGACCACGACCTGCGGTTTCTCCTGGCCCATCACCCCACGGCCTACGGTGTGGACCGCACCCGGGGGGCGAATCCCATCCGGCAGCCGTTGGACAACCTCCGGGAGGCCGGCACCCTCTACGGCGCCATCATCTACCAGAAGGCGCCCATCGTCATGCGCCAACTCGAACTGCGGGTGGGGGAGGACCTCATGCGCACCGGCCTGCGTCGGTACCTGGAGCGCCACGCCTACGGCAACGCCACCTGGCCCGACCTCATCACGATCCTCGACGAACCCACCCCCGACGACCTCGTGGCGTGGAGTCGGGTCTGGGTCGACGAGCCCGACCGCCCCACGGTGCACATCACCCTGGAGGAGGACGCCGGCGTGTACCGGCCCGTGGTGGAGCAGTCCGACCCCGCCGGTCGGGGCCGGATCTGGCCCCAGCAACTGCTCCTCGTGGAGATGCGGGACCTGCGGAGTCGCATCTCGGCCTCCCTGGACCTCCGGCAGGCCCGGCAGACGTTCCCCCGGTGGGCCGCGGGCCCCGAACCCCGCTGGGTGCTCCCCAACGGGCGGGGGGTGGAATACGGGCGCTTCGTCCTGGACGACGCCGCCCTGACCCGACTCATGGAGGACGTGGACCGGATCCCCGCACCCATCCTCCGAGGGTCGGCCTGGCTGGTGATCCAGGATGCTCTGCTCGAGGGCCAGGTCTCGCCGGAGGCGGTCCTGGATCGGGCCCTGGCCGCGTTGGAAACCGAACCCGACGAGCAGCTCGTCTCGCTGCTGGTGGGCCTGGTGACCTCGACATTCTGGGACTTCCTCCCGCCCGAGGAACGGATCCGACGGGCCCCGGCGGTGGAGGCGGCCTTCGACGCCGGTGTGGCGGCCGCGGAGCGGGCCTCCCTCAAGGCGACGTGGTTCGGCGGATGGCGGAGCGTCGCTCTCTCCGAGGCGGCGGTAGGCCGCATGCGGGCCCTCTGGGCCGGCGACGACTCCGTTCCCGGGCTGCCCCTCTCCGAGTCCGATCGGACCGAACTGGCCGAGGCCCTGGCGGTGCGGGGAGTGGAGGGCGCCGAGGAAATCCTGGCCACCCAGGCCCGGCGCATCGACAACCCCGACCGGCGGGAGCGGTTCGACTTCGTGCGCCCGGCCCTCTCGGAGGATCCGGCCACCCGAGCCGCCTTCTTCGGTACCCTGGCCGACCCGGCCCAGCGGGAACGGGAGCCGTGGGTCCTGGCGGGGTTGGCGGCGTTGAACCACCCGCTCCGTCAGGAGGAGGGTCTGGCGTTCGTCCGTCCCGGGCTCGATCTCCTGGAGGAGATCCAGGCCACGGGGGACATCTTCTTCCCCGGGCGGTGGCTCGACGCTCTCCTGGGCGGCCACCAGACTCCCGAAGCCGCCCGGGCGGTGGCCACCTTTCTGGAGGAGCGCCCCGATCTGCCCCCGCGGCTGAGGGCCAAGGTGCTCCAATCCGCCGACGGCGTGGTCCGTTCGGCGCGCATCGTGTACGGCGACGACATCGAGCTGCCCCGGGCTCCGGAGCGGCGCAGGGGGAACGGATCATGATGGGACGACGCTTCGCCTGGGGACTTCTCCTGGGTTCGGCCCTCTGGACGGCGGGCTGCGGGCCCGGTGACCCCCTTCCCGGGAGCGACGTGGCCTCTCCCGATCTCCGGCCCGCCGACGGTCTTCTGGAGCGCCCCGATCTCCAGGCGGTGGTGGAGTTGGAGCTGGCCCGGGACGGGGCGGGACTGCGGGCGCGGCTCCGGGACGAGGATCCCGCGGTGCGGGCCCGGGCGGCCTACGCCCTGGCCACGGTGAAGGACCTGGGCGCCGTGGCCGAACTCCGTGCCCTCCTGGCCGACCCCGATCCCCGGGTCCGGGCCGATGCGGCCTTCGCCCTGGCCCACTACTCCGGCGCCGGGGACGCGGGCGATCAGATGGCCGACCGGCTGGCCGTCGAGACCGATCCCCAGGTGCGGGCCGCCCTGGTGGACGCCCTGGGCAAGGCCGGGTACAGTCGGTCGCTGGGCGTGCTCCTCACCCTGGACGGGGCCGACCGGGCGGCGGCCACCCTGGCCCTCTCCCGGGCCGTGCTGCGGGGCTCGCCGCCGGGGGCGGCCGTGGACACGCTTGTGGCGCGCATGGCCGATCCCGACCCCCTGGTGCGGCGCAATGCCGCGTATTTCATGGAACGGGTGGACGATCCGTCGCTCTGGGTCGACCACCGGGGCCCCATTCGGACGGCCCTGGACGCCATGCCCCTGGACGACCCGGCCGCCCTCTCCCTGGTGGACGGCCTGGGCGCCCGCTTCGACGTCTTCTCCCTCCCCCGCATCGTCCGCCGGGCCCGGTGGGCCTCGGACTGGCGGGTGCGGGCCAACGCCATGGCGGCGCTGGAAGGCATGGGGCAGGGTGAGGAGCGCCTCCTGGCCCTCCTGAACGGACTCGACGACCCCTCCCCCCACGTCCGGACCCAGGCGGCCGCCGTCCTGGCCGACGCTCCGCCGGCGGACGACGTTCAGGCCTGGCTTCGGGAGTGGCTCCGCCGGAATCCCCGGGATTTCGCGGCGGTGGGCGGCGTTCTGGAACTCCTGGCCCGGGCCGGGGAAGCCGACACCGTCCTGGGGTGGGTCGAGGGGCTGGACCCCGAGGACGACCGGGGCTGGACCACGGCCATCCCGGCCCTCCGGGCGCTGGAGGGCGAGGCGGCGCTCGACGCCCTTCTGGACGCCGCCGCCTCGGGCCGGCCGGCGGTGTCCCGCGCCGCGGCCACCGCCCTGGTGGACCGGGTGGAGACGGCCCGGGGATTCGGGGTGGAGGCCGCCTCCGTCGACCTCCTGGCCCGGGCCCTGGACGAAGCGGACCCGGGCGCGGTGCCTCTCCTGGCCCGGGCCCTGGCCGATTCGACGCTCCGGGCCTTCGGTGGGGAGGCCCGCCTGGCGTCGTCGTGGAACGGCGCCGGAGCGGCCCGTCGGGAGGCCCTGGCCCGGGGACTGCGGCAGGCCGGGGCGGACTCGCTCCTGGCGAGCCTCGGCGGAGATGTGGACGCTCCCGGGCCGGACGGGGCAGGCGGGGGGGCGCCCCGGGGGAGGGCCGCCGTGGACTGGCAGGCCCTCCACGCCCTGGGCCCCCGGCCCCGGTGGATCGTGGAGACGGAGCGGGGCACGGTGGTGCTGGAACTCGCCGCCGACGAGGCGCCCCTCACCGTTCTGACCCTCTCCACCCTGGCCCGGGACGGCCGCTTCGACGGCGTTCCGTTCCACCGGGTGGTGCCCAACTTCGTGGTCCAGGGGGGGAACCTCGCCCTGGGGACGTCCCCCGAACCTCCGGCGCCCCGGCTCGCCACCGAGCTCACCCGCATTCCCTTCGAGCGGGGGGTGGTGGGGATGGCCAGCACGGGGTCCCAGGACACGGAAACGAGCCAGTTCTTCATCACCCACGACCGCACGCCCCACCTGGACGGCGGCTACACGGCGTTCGGTTGGGTGGTGCGGGGAATGGACGTGGTGGACCGCATCGTCCAGGGCGATCGCATCGTCTCGGTGCGGGTGGTCCCCGACGCGGGAGACGCCTTTCGCACTTTTTGACACTAAACACCGTTACACCCCGTAGGGGCGGTACGTATTGAAGCCGCCCAGGTGTTTGTTTACAGTGTTCACATGTCAGAACAGCGCGAAAAGATCCTGGTCCACGCCTGCGACCTGTTCCTGAGGGACGGGCTCGAGGGCTTTTCCATGCGGAAGCTGGCTCGGGCCGTGGGCGTCACGGCGCCGGCCCTCTACCGTCACTACGACGGGAAGGAGGCCCTGCTCCACGACGTTCTGTCGGAGGCGTACCGGCGCATGTCACGCCACCTCTATCAGGCCCTGGAGGGGAGCACGCCCCGGGACCGCCTCCGCATGGCCGGCGAGGGATACATGTCGTTCGCCCTGGAGCATCCTCGCCTGTACGACGCCCTCTTCGCCTCGCCGGAACTGGTGGGGCTCGAGGGGATCCCCGAAGAAGTGGAAGCCCAGGGCTGTGCCGTGGGTCGCTTCTGGAACGACCGGATCCGGGAGTGCATGGACGAAGGCATCCTCCGGCGGCAGGACCCGGAGGCCGTGGGACTCACCTTGTGGGCCCACGCCCACGGAATGATCTCCCTCTACTCCCGGGGCTTCATGATGCCCGGCGGCACGCCGGATCCGGACGCGTTCCGGTCGATGTTCAGGGACTCCATGCGTCGTCTCTACGAGGGGCTGGCCGTGGAGGGGGCCGTGATGGACGACGATTCCCGCGGGGGCGGCCCTCCGGCCGACTCCGGCGGCGACGAAACGACGACTGCGGGAGCGGCGGCCTGACGGCCCCGGTCTCGAACATAGATGAACGGTGAGGACGTGGTGACGACATCGAACAGGCGCCCCAGCGGGCGCGCGTGGGTGTGGGCCGTAGGGGCGACTCTGGCGTCGGCGGGTGCGATCCCGGCGGCGGCCCAGCAGCCCGGGTCCGGCGCCCTGGACCTGGAAACGGCCGTGCGGACGGCCCTGGACCGGAACCCCCAGTTGCGGGCGGCGCGGTTCGGCCTCGACGAGGCCAACGAGCAGGTGAGCGAGGCGTGGGGCAGCGTCTACCCGAGCCTCGACTTCTCGTCGACGTACACCCGCAACGTATCGCCGGCGGTGAACTTCCTTCCGGCCAACATCTTCGATCCCAACGCCGAGGAGGGGGAGCTCATCAGCGTCCAGTTCGGCGCCGACAACACGTGGCAGATGTCGGTGAATCTGGAGCAGCCCCTCTTCAACGCCGCGGCCTTCATCGGCGTGGGGGCGGCCGGGCGCTACAAGGCGCTCCAGGAGGAATCGGTCCGGGGTCAGGCCCACGAGGTCGTGACCCGGGTCCGGGAGTCGTACTACGGACTCCTCCTGGCCCAGGAGCAGGCGCGTCTCACGGAAAACTCCGTGCGCCGGGTCCGGGAGAGCCTCACCGAGACCCGGGCCCTCAACCAGGCCGGTCTCGCGTCGGACTACGACGTGCTGCGGCTGGAGGTGGAACTGGCCAACCTGGAGCCGGCGCTGCGCCAGGCCACCAATGCCGTGGCCCAGGGTCGTCGCCAGATGGGCATCGACCTGGGCCTCGACGCCGAGGCCACCGAGGCGCTGAGCGTGGAGGGGACCCTCGCCGAGCTCGATCTCGGCGATCCCTCGGCGAACTCGCCGGCGAATCGGCAGATCCTCTCCTTCGTGGGGGTGCCGTGGAGCGACGAGCCCGGCACGCCCGAGCTCGCCGAGATGGTGGGCCGACGCTCCGACGTGCGTCAGCTCGAACTGACCGAGACCCTCCGCCACACCGAGCTGCGACTGGAGCAGGTGGAGTACCTGCCCCGGCTGTCGTTCTTCGGGACGTACGCCATCAACAGTCAGCAGAACGGGAGCCCGGAATTTTTCGGGGCGCCTCGGGCGTACTCCCGGAACGTGGGGGTCCAGTTGACCGTTCCCATCTTCCAGGGGTTCCAGCGCGACGCCCGCATCGACCAGAAGCGGGCCGTGCTCCGCCAGGCCGAGACCCAGACCGAGCTGGCCCGAAGCCAGGGCACGGCCGAGGTCCGGACGCTCCTGGAGCAGGCCGACGAGGCCCGGGAGCGGGCCGCGGGACAGCGACTGGCCGTGACCCAGGCCACCCGGGGGTTCGACATCGCCCGGGCGCAATATCGCGAGGGACTCGGCTCCCAGCTCGAGCTGACCGACGCCGAGGTGGCGCTTCGACAGAGTGAATTCAACTACGCCCAGGCGGTCTACGACTTCCTGGTCGCCCGGGCCCGACTCGATGCCGCGGCGGGGCAGGTGCCCCTCGTGGGTGAGGAGATGGGAGGGGGCGACGATGCGTGATTCCATACGAGACGACTCCATGACGACGACGATCGACACCCGGCGCGGCCGGGCTTGGATGGCCATGGCGGGACTCCTGGTGGCGGCGGCCGCCTGCGGCGGCGACGCCCAGGCCGACGGCGCCGACACCGAAGGGGAGGAGGCCGGCGAGGCCTTCGCCCGCATCATCAACGTCGAGGTGACGCCGGTGGAGCGGACGCGATTCGAGGAGCGGATCCGCCTCACCGGGACGGTGGAGGCGAACCGCGACGTCACGGTTTCGGCCGAGGAGAGCGGCACCATCACCGAGATCCTGGTGGACAAGGGTCAGCGGGTGTCGGTGGGCGACTCCATTCTCCGCATCGACGATCGACTGCTCCGCTCCCAGGTGGACGAGGCTCGGGCCCGTGCGGCGCTGGCCGCCGAGACCTGGACCCGGCGCAAGCGCCTCTGGGAGGAGGACCGGGTGGGTTCGGAGCTCGCCTACCTCGAGGCCCGGTACGCCTCGGAGCAGGCGACGGCGGGGCTGGCGTCCCTGGAGCGGCGTCTGGAGCGGACGGTGGTCACGGCCCCCATCGAGGGCGTCCTGGACGACCGCATGGTGGAGCTGGGGACCCTGGTGTCTCCCGGCACGCCCGTGGCGCGCATCGTCGACCTCAACCCCCTGAAGATCGTGGGCGGCGTGCCCGAGCGGTTCGCGCCCGACGTGCGGCGGGGTGCCGACGCCGTCATCGGCTTCGACGTCCTCACCGACCGGACCTTCGAGGCCGCGGTGAGCTTCGTCGGGTCGGCGGTGGACGCCCGGTCCCGGACCTTCCCGGTGGAGCTCCTGCTGCCGAACCCGGGGGGCGTCATCAAGCCCGAGATGGTGGCCAACATCCAGGTGGTGCGGCGCACCCTCGACGAGGCGGTGGTGGTGGACCAGGACGCCCTGGTCCGGAAGGAAGACGGGTACGCGGTCTACGTGGTGGAAGGGTCGGGCACCGACCTCACGGCCCGGATGCGGCCGGTGGAGACGGGCCCGTCCCAGGCGGACCGGGTCGTGGTGGAATCGGGACTGGAGCCCGGTGATCGGTTGATCACCGTGGGCCAGCAGCAGGTCGCAGAGGGTGATCGCGTGCGCATCGTGTCGGGAGGCGATTCATGACGGATCGGGAACGGGGCCGCGGCCCCGGGGAGGAGCTGCCGCTGGACGACCCGGGATTCCTCATGCGGTTCAAGGAATTCGGGCCCACGTCCTTCGCCGTGGATCACCGCACCAGCATGGTGGTGCTCCTGGTGATCATCGGGATCCTGGGGCTCCTCTCCTACCAGACCACGCCCAAGGAGTCGTTTCCGGAGATCGAGGTCCCCATGATCGCCGTGAACACCTTCTACGCGGGGGTGTCGCCGGCCGATATGGAGTCCCTCATCACCCGACCCCTGGAAGACGAGCTGAGCACCATCTCCGAGATCAAGGAGCTCACGTCGTCGTCCACCGAGGGGTATTCCAGCGTCGTGGCCGAGTTCGAGACCACGGTGGACATGGAGGACGCCCTCCAGAAGGTCCGGGAGAAGGTGGATCTGGCGAAGCCCGATCTCCCGGACGAGGCCGAGGAACCGTCGGTGATGGAGTTCGACTTCACCGAGGTGCCCATCATGCAGGTGAACCTCTCCGGGGACTACGGATTGGTGCGCCTGAAGGACATCGCCGACGATCTCCAGGACCGTCTCGAGCAGATTCCCGAACTGCTCCGGGTGGACGTCCGGGGCGGGCTGGAGCGGGAGGTGAAGGTCGACGTGGACCTGCCCCGGCTCCAGTTCTACGGGCTGGCCATCGGGGACGTCATCGACGCCATCGCCTCGGAGAACGTCAACATCCCCGGGGGATCCATCGACGTGGGCCGGTCCAAGTACCTGGTCCGGGTGGACGGGGAGTTCGAGGATCCGTCCCTCATCGAAGATCTGGTCGTCACGGCCGAAAGCGGCCGGCCCGTGTACGTGCGCGACGTGGCGTCGGTGGACTTCGGCTTCGCCGAGCGGGACAGCTACGCCCGCCTCGACGGAAGTCCCGTGCTGACCCTGGACATCATCAAGCGGTCGGGGGAGAACATCATCGCCACGTCGGAGGCGGTGAAGTCGGTCATCGAGGAATTCGAGCCCCTCTTCCCGCCGTCCACGGTGGTGAAGATCACCGGGGACCAGTCCGTCGACATCGAGATGATGGTGAGCTCCCTGGAGAACAACATTCTCTCGGGACTGATCCTCATCGTGGCCGTGCTCCTGTTCTTCCTGGGGCTGGCCAACTCGGGCTTCGTGGCCGTCTCCATTCCGTCGTCCATGCTCCTGAGCTTCATCGTGCTCAAGCTCATGGGCGTGAGCATGAACATGGTGGTGCTGTTCAGCCTGATCCTCGCCCTGGGGATGCTGGTGGACAACGCCATCGTGGTGGTGGAGAACATCTACCGGTACATGGAAGAGGGATGGGACTCGGGATGGGCGGCGAAGAAGGCCACGGGGGAGGTGGCCATTCCGGTCATCGCCTCCACCGCCACGACCCTGGGGGCCTTCGCCCCGCTGCTGTTCTGGCCCGGGATCACCGGGGAGTTCATGGGCTACCTGCCCAAGACCCTCATCGTGACCCTCACCAGTTCGCTCTTCGTGGCCCTGGTCATCGTCCCGGTGCTCTGCGCCATGTTCATGAAGCTCGAGGGCGAGCCCCGGAAGCCGCTGACCCGCCCCGCCCGGTTCACCCTCGCCGGGGTGTCGGCGCTGGTGCTCCTCCTGGTGGCGGGCTCCAACCCCCTCACGGCGGGGCTCCTGGCCGCCACCGCGGTGGGGGTCTGGGCCCTGTACCACTTCCTGCTGGCGTCGTCGGCCCGGACGTTCCAGGAGCGGGTCCTCCCGCGGATGCTGGACACGTACGAGAATCAGCTCCGGTGGGCGCTGGAGCACCGGGCGGTCATGATCGCCTCTTCGGTGGCGGTGCTGGTGGTGACCATCGGGCTGTTCACCCGCTTCAACGCGGGCATCGAGTACTTCCCCGAGGACATCCCGCCCAAGCAGGTTTTCGTCGACGTGGAGACACCCGTGGGCACCCGGGTGGAGGCCACCGACGCCCTGGTTCGGCGCCTGGAAGCCGAACTCCTGTCGGTGCCGGGACGGGCCGACTGGAAGAGCACGGTGGCCGTGGCCGGGGGCGGGGGCGGCGGGGGGGCCGGCGCCATGATGGGCTCGGGGGGTCCCTCGGGGCCCCAGATGGGACGCATCACCCTGAGCTACGTCGACTTCCAGGACCGGGAGTTCGACACCTTCGAGATGCTCGCCGAGATGCAGGCGTCGGTGGGCTCGGAGATCGCCGGGGCCGAGGTCACGGTGGAGCAGCTCCAGGAGGGTGTCCAGTCCGGCGCTCCGGTGAACATCGAGATCGTGGGCGAGGATCCCGATCAGCTCGAACTCCTCAGCGGTCGCGCCCTGGAGATCCTCCGCAACGACCCCATCATCGAGAAGCTGGTGGGGCTGGAGAGTGATCTGGACGCCGCCCGTCCCGAACTGTCGGTCACGGTGGATCGGGAGAAAGCGGCCCTCTACGACCTCACCACCTCCGAGGTGGGCCGGGCGATCCGGGGGGCCATCCAGGGGGTGGAGGCGGCCAAGTACCGCACGGGCTCCGACGAGTACGACATTATCGTCCGCCTGGCGCCCCAGTACCGGCAGGAGCTGGATCAGCTCCGGGAACTCACCGTCATGGCCGACGGCGGCCGCCAGGTGCCCCTCCTGTCGGTGGCCGACTGGCAGGTGGGCGAAGGCTACGGCACGATTCGCCGGAAGGACCAGGAGCGCATGGCCACCATCTCGTCGGACGTGGCGGCGGGGTTGAACTCCAACGCCGTCCTGGCCGAGGTGCGGGGCGTGCTCCAGACCTTCGTGGACGACGAGCTGCCTCCGGGCTACACGGTGGAGTACACGGGTCAGCAGGAGGAGCAGGACGAGGCCCAGGCGTTCCTGGGCGGGGCCTTCCTCACGGCCCTCATGCTCATCGCCTTCATCCTGATCAGCCAGTTCAACTCGGTGATCAAGCCCGTCATCATCATGACCTCGGTGCTCATGTCCACCGTGGGCGTGTTCATGGGGCTCATGGTCTTCCGGATGCCCTTCGGCGTCATCATGACCGGCGTGGGCATCATCTCCCTGGCGGGCATCGTGGTGAACAACGCCATCGTGCTCATCGACTACATCGACATTCTCCGGGACCGGGACGGCATGGACCGGCGGGAAGCCCTGGTCCAGGGCGGGAAGACCCGGTTCCGGCCGGTGGTCCTGACGGCCACCACCACGGCCCTGGGGCTGGTGCCCCTGGCCATCGGGCTCAACTTCGACTTCTTCGGCCTCTACACCTCCCTCTCCCCCGAGCTGTACTGGGGAGGGGACCAGGCGGCGTGGTGGGGCCCCATGGCCGTGGCCGTCATCGTGGGGATCATCTTCGCCACCTTCCTCACCCTGGTGCTGGTGCCCGTCATGTACTCCCTCGTGGACGACTTCAGCCGGGTGTTCTCCCGCTACTTCGTCTCGAAGGACGACGAGGCCGAGGATCCGGGTACGCCGACGTGGGAACGGGACGTGGAGACGGGCATTCCGCCCCGGGTGCGGGAGCCCGAGCCCGCCCAGGTGTTCCGGACCGGAGTCCAGGGACTCCGGCCGAGGCCCGAAACGAGCTGACGACGGTGTCGGGAACGTCGTCCCAGGGGGCGGTGCGCCGGGTCGTTCGCGACCTTCGGGGCGCCGCCCCCATCGTCGTCTACTACCTGGCCACGCCCCTCTTCGCCCTGGCCGACGCCGTGGGGTGGGGTCCGTTGCGGGCCGCCGGGATCACCGATCCCTCGGTGCGCTGGATCTACTACGGGGTGCTCTTCGCCCTGGGATGGCTCGTGCGCCGCTACCCCCGGGGGGCCGGACCGGTGGCGCTGGTGGAGGGCACCGCCAACCTGGTCCTCCTCTTCCTCTCGGTGCTGGGACCCGTGTGGGGATTGCTGGACGACGTCGACGGATCCGCCATGGCGGGGGTCGATCTTCCCAGCCGGGTCCTGAACCTCGTGGTGGTGGGCGGCATGACCATCTACGCCCTGAAACGCACCATCGGGACCCTGGAGCGGGACGCGGGACGACGTCGGAGGTGACGCCGCCCCGCCCCGCGCCCGGCGGTCAGCGCACCCGGGCCACGCCGTCCACGTCGACGGGCACCGGGATGCCCAGGAGGGTGGCCAGGGTGGGCGCGATGTCCACGGTGGCGGCCCGCTCCGGATGCTCCCCGGCGACCACCCCCGGCCCCACGACGATGAAGGGCACCCAGCGATCGTAGTGGTACGGGCTGCCGTGGGTGCTGCCGAACTCGTCGTCGATGAACCCCTCGGGCATGCGCACGGCCACCTCCAGCCCGGGGAAGTCCACGACCCGTCCCTCCACGTAGCCGTTGACGTACAGTTCCTCCAGGGAGTCGGCGGGGTTGCCCTCCTGGAGACGGGCGAAGGGGTAGGCCTGGGCCACCACGTCCAGGCCGTCCAGCACCTGGGCCACCGCGAAGCCGCCGTCTCCGGTGACCACCCCCTCCAGCGCCGCGTCGGCGGCCGCCAGATCGGCCTGGCTGACCCGGCGGCCCGGGAGTCCCTGGGACACCCGAACCTCGGGAAGGTCCAGCACCCCGTGGTCGGCCGAGAGGGCCAGGGTCCAGTTGCCGGCGCCCACGCGGGCGTCGAGGGAGTCCATGAGGATGGCCAGTTCCCGGTCGAGATGGAGCAGGTTGTCGAGCTGCTCCAGCGAGAGGGGACCGAAGGTGTGTCCCACGCCGTCCACCGAGGAATACGAGAGGGCCAGGAGGTCGACGGAGCCGCGGACCCCCAGTTCCAGCTCCCGGAGGGCGTGCACAGCCAGGGTCGTCACGGCGGCGTCGGGGGCCGGACTGTCCTCGAGCCAGTCCCCCCACGCCGACCGATCCATCATGTCCACCTCCACGAAGGCGTGGTGGGGCAGGGTGGTGTGGACGCCGTCGGCCTCGTGGGGATCGGCGTCGGGGCGGGCCCGGGGGCGCCAGGCCTCCTCTCCCCGCCAGCTCCACACCGTGTCGCCCCACAACAGGGGTCCCACGACCTCGTTGGCCGCCCGCACCCATTCGGGAAGGGCGTCGTGGTAGTAGGAGCTGGTGGTGAAGCCGCCCACCCCGTCCCCCAGGGCGAGCCAGTAGGCGTCCTGGGCCGCGTGCCCCGTGAGGGGAATGGCGCCCCGGTCCTTCCGGGAGATGCCGATGACCCTGGACTCGGGATCGGCTTCCCGGACCCAGTCGCCGATGCCGTCGGTGCGGATGTTGGCCGGCGACCGACCGGGCAGCCCCGGATCGGCCAGGATCTCCACGGTGGTGTCGGCCACGGCGTACACCGACCGCCAGACGCCGTCGACCTCCTCGTACCAGGAGTTCCCCGAGACGCCGTGGTGCCGGGGAAGACGCCCCGTGCCGATGGTGGTGTGGCCCGGGGCCGTGGAGGTCTTGGCGTGATCGTGGGTGGTGTTGGTGAACACGGCGCCCTGGTCCATGAGGCGCCGGAAGCCCCCCGTGAAGAGGTCGTCGTATCGAGTCAGGAGATCGGCTCGGAGCTGGTCCACCACCACCAACACCCCCAGGTGGGGGCCGTCGTCGGCCCCTGGCGCGTCGGCCGGGGGGGCGTCGGTGCCGCCGCAGGCCGATGCGGCGAGACCCAGGAGGAGGGCGAGAGGAGTGAGAGGCGAACGGTCCATCGGGCACCGGGGTTCGAAGCGGCGGGAGGGTCGGGGAGGGGGAATCTCGCCCCGGGTCCCGGGTCGGGGCCACCCCGGTGACTCGGTCGTGACGCCCCCCGGGGGGTCCGTTGACACCCCGGATTCGCAGGGCCAGGATACCCGTTCCCCCGCTTTCGGAGCCCATGGTGGAATCCCGTTCCCTCCCGGATCGCCCCTCCTCGCCGACCCGCCGACGTCGCCGAGCCCGCGGCGCGTCGTGGGGGGTCGCCGTGTTGGTGGCGTCGCTCTCGGCCTGCACGTCGTCGCTCCAGTGGTCGTCACTGGGCGGCGAGGCCATGGCGGAACAGGCGGTCTACGAGGCGGTGGTGCGCTACATCCACGCCTACTACCGGCCGCCCGAGTGGAACCCGACGCCCGTGGCGTGGTGCCTGGCCACCAATCGCCGCTCCGCCACGGTGGTGCGGGAGCGGGACGGCAGCCGTCGGGGAGCGTGGACGCCGGCCCCCCGGCTCCTGGGGTCCCTCTCGGATCTGGATCCCCCGGTGGTGGCGGCCCAGGACTGCGGTCGCGGCGACGACGGCATGGAGCGGCTCCGGGAGGGGGGCGGCCTGGCCGTGCTCCTGACCGTGGGCCACCCGGCGTGGGAGTCCCCCGAGCGGGCCCGGGTCTCGGTCCGGACCTTCCAGGATACCCGGGCCACCAACCGGTTCGAGTGCCGGGTGGCCCGGGCCGTGGAATCGTGGCGCGTGCAGGACTGTCTGTGACGGCGCTTCTCCACGGCGGGTGGACGGCGCTGGGGGCGGTGCTGGCCCTCACGACCCTGGTGTGGGGCGCCTCGCTCCTGCTCCGGGACGTCAGCATCATCGACGTCTTCTGGGGACCCCTCTTCGCGCTCCAGGCCTGGGTGTATCGGGGTGGGGCCGCGGATCCCGGAGAGGCGTCTCTCGTGGCCGTGGCGCTGGTGACCGCGTGGGCCGCCCGCCTGGCCCTCCACCTGGGGCGCCGCGCCCGGGGCTCGGGAGAGGACCCCCGCTACGCCGCCATGCGGGAGGCCGGGGGTCGGGGATGGTCGGTCCGGGCCCTGGCCACCGTCTTCTGGCTCCAGGGCGCCCTGGCCTGGCTCGTGGCCTGGCCCGTGGCGGTGGCGGCCCGCTCCCACGAGCCCCTGGGGGCCCTGGGGTGGATCGGCGCCGGAGTGGCGGCGGCCGGGGCGGCGTTCGAGGCGGTGGCCGACGCCCAACTGCGCCGTTTCAAGGCCGACCCCCACCGGCGGGGGCAGGTCATGGACTCGGGGCTGTGGCGCTACAGTCGCCACCCCAACTACTTCGGCGACGCGGTCTTCTGGTGGGGCGTCTGGCTCCTGGCCGCGTCGGTGGGAGGGGCCTGGACCGTGTTCGCCCCCCTGGTCATGACCGGCCTCCTGCTCCGGGTGTCGGGCGTGCCGCTGCTGGAGTCCCGCCTCCGGGAGACCCGTCCGGGATACGCCGACTACGTGCGCCGCACGCCGGCCTTCGTGCCGTGGGTTCCCCGCTCCCGCGACGGAACATGACCGACCCCCGGACGGTGGTGGCCTCGGCGGTGCAGTCCCTGGCCGCCCGGCGATTGGGACGCGCCTTCCTGCCCCTGGCGGTCACGGCCCTGGCCGGGATCGGGGGCGGTGTGGCCGGGGTGTGGTCGGCGCCGGTGGCGACGACCCTCGCCGTGGGGGCGGCGGCGGTGGCCGGGGCGTTCATGGTCATGGGACTCCGGGCGGTCCGGGTGGCCCTGGAGACGCGCCCCGGGGGCGCGTGGCGGTGGGCGGGTCTGGCCCGGGTGGTGCCCTTCGCCTGGTCGATCTGGGCGCTGGTGGTGCCCGGGGTGGGCACCGGCCGGGCCGCCCTGGCCCGAGGGGCCTGGGGGGGCGTGGCCCTGGCGGTCCTGACCATGGGCCTGGTCCTCCGGGTTCTCCTGGACGCCCACCGGGTGGGCGAGCTCGAGGCCCTGGCGGGCACCATGGCGGTGCCGGCTCCCGAAGAGGAGGCCTCGCCGTGAGGCGGCGCGTGGTCCGCACCGTGGCGGTGGCGGCGGTGACCGGGTTCGTGCTGGCGTTCCTGCTGCTCCCGGGGCTGGACGCCCTGGGACGGACGCTCCTCATGCCGCCGTCGTACCGGCCCGCCGCCCGAGTCCTCCTGGCGGCCCTGTGGGCCGTGGGGGTGGCGGCGACGTGGGCCTACGAGCCGCCGCCGTCGGATCCGGACTGAGGCGGGTCTCCCACACATCCCGGAGGCCCCTCCGGCGCGGCCCGGCGCCGCCCCAGGACCAGGACCCACACGGGATTGGGGGTCGACGGGCCCTCGGCCCACGCTACCCCCACCTCCCGGTAGTCGGCCGTGAGGATGTTGTCCCGGTGGGGGGGCGACGCCATCCACCCCGACACCACCGCCGAGGGCGACGCGTAGCCCCGGGCCACGTTCTCGCCCACCAGGATCCACGGGTACCCGGCGGCCGTGGCCCGCTCCGGGGGCGACGACCCGTCCGAGCCCTCGTGCCCCCGGAGCCCGTGTTCGGCCAGGTCCCGGGCGTGGGTCCGGGCCGCCTCCTGGAGCCGGGCCTCGGGACGCAGGGCCACGAGCCCCCGGTCGGTGCGGATCAGGTTCACGGCGTCCAGGGCGGTCTGGCGCCGGTCGTCGGGGCAGGCCGCGGGTTCGGACCCGGAGTCCGACGGCCCCGGGGACGCGGGCGGGGGAGGGGCCACGGCGGCCGGCGCGGGCGCCGCGGCCTCGGGGGCCGGCCGGACCGCCTCCGACGTGCCCACGGGTCGACAGGCGCCGAGCCCCGCCACCCCCGCCAGGAGCAGGGCCGGGATCAGGCGTACCGCTCGAGGCGGGCGGCCACCTCGGCCACGATGTCGCCCGCCGGGCGGATGGCGCGGATCCCGTCCACCGATCGCCCCGCCTGCCAGTAGTCCTCCCGCCCCGAGCCGATGGACGAGCGCTTCAGGCGCCAGAGGGAGCGAAGGGCGTAGATGGAGCGCATCCAGTGTTTGGTGCGGCGCCCCTTCAGCATCCAGCGGGCCAGCGGGCCGGCCTTCGTGCCCACGGCCCGGACGAAGGGGGTGTCCAGGACCGCCACCGGCACCCCGGTGATCCGTTCCGTCCAGACCACGTCGTCGGCGCGGGCTTCCACCACGGCGCGCTTGTAGTCCTCGGCCGCCGCGCACTCCGGGGTGGCGATGAAACGGGTGCCCATCTGGACCCCCGCATACCCCATCTCCAGCGCCCGGGCCACGTCGTCGGCCGTGGCCATCCCGCCGGCGCAGACCACCGGGAGTCCCAGGTCTCCCACCGCCTCCAGGAGCGCCTCGGGGCTCAGGGGCCCCGGATGACCGCCGGCGCGACGATTCACCCCGATGAGCCCGTCCACGCCGCAGTCCCGTGCTTTCTCCGCCCATTTCCGCTCCGTCACGTCGTGGTAGACCCGCCCCCCCACCCGGTGGGCGCGCTCCACGACCCAATCCGGTTTGCCCAGGGAGGTCACGAAGAAGCGCACGCCTTCCTCCAGCGCCACGTCGAGCCATTCCTCCATACGGGCCCGGTAGCGGGCCGATGACGCCTCGATCAGGCAGTTCATGCCGATGGGCCGGGAGGTGAGCTCCCGGATCCGGCGAAGGCCCGCCCGGAACTCGAAGCCGAACACGTAGGTGAGACTCACGGGCTGGAGCACCCCCAGCCCGCCGGCCTCGGAGACGGCGGCCACCAGTTCCGGGTTGGAACAGGGGTACATGGGCCCGCAGATCAGGGGCACCTCGATGCCGGCGTGGCGGGTGAGGGCCGTGGTCACGCATCCTCCGGCCGGAGACGCCACAGGGCCGTGACCTCGGCCACCCGCCGGCCCTCGGCGTCGTGGATCTCGGCCCGGACCTCCCGCTCCGTCTCTTCGGCCACGGGCTCGGGAACCACGCGACAGGTGGCCACCACCCGGCCCCGTGCCTTGTGGTGGAAGCGGGTCTCCAGGCGCACCACGATGGAGCGCACGCCCCGGGGAAGGGCGGTGAGAAGCGCCAAGCCGCTGGCCAGTTCCCCCACGTTGGTGAGGGCCACGGCGTGGATGGAGTCCAGGTGGTTGCGCACCCGGCGCCGATCCCGGAGGGAGACCTGGACGAATCCGGGCTCCAGGTGTTCGATGCGGGCCTTCACCGATCCCGAATAGGGGACCCGCCGGGCCAGCAGGAACGAGAAGAGGCGCCGCCCCCCCGGGAGGGGCGAGAGGCGGTCCCAGAGATCCAGGAGTCGCTGGGCCAGGGGAGAAGGCGGAGGCGAGGACATCGACACACGGTCGAGCCGCCGGAGTCGGGAGGCAAGGAGGGGGGCCCACCGGCCGGTGTTGGCCCCGCCCGGGGCCCGTGCCAGATTGTGCCACGCGCCGGAGGTCGGCGCAGACCGGAATCCAGGATGGAGGCGAAGACGATGCGGAGATGGGGTTGGAGTGCCGGCGCGGCGCTGGCCGTGGTCCTGAGCGCGGCGCCGGCGGCGGGCCAGATGCCCTCGGCCGACGAGGACGCGGTGCTGCAGGTGGTGCAGGACCTCTTCGACGGCATGCGGGAGAAGGACGAAGGGCTGCTCCGGGGCGTCTGGCATCCCGAAGCCCGACTCCAGACCGCCGGAGTCGACGGCCAGGGGGCGCCGCGTCTCGCGTCCACCCCCGTGGACGGATTCGTCCAGGGCGTGCTCTCGTCGGAGGCCCATCTCGACGAGGTGACCTTCGACGAGGTCGTGCGCATCGACGGGCGGCTCGCCACGGCGTGGGTGCCCTACAACCTCTTCGTGAACGGCGCTTTCCAGCACTGCGGCGTCGACGCCCTCCAACTGATCCTCACCGGCGACGGCTGGAAGATCTTCCAGCTCACCGACACCCGGACCCGGGACGGGTGCGACCCGGAGCGGCGCGGCCCCTGACCTCGTCTCCCCCTCCGGACGGCGCGGCGGCTCCGCCCCCCGTCGTGCGGCCCGGCCACTTCGTGCCCCGGCGCGAAGAGTTGCGGGAGCTGGGGGCCCTGGCCGTCCCCGTGGCCGTGGCCCAGGTGGGCCTCATGTTCCAGGGCGTGGTGGACTCCATCATGGTGGGCCGGGTCTCCCCCCGGGACCTGGCCGCCGTGGCCCTGGGCAACGTCTACTTCTTCGCCGCGGTGGTGTTCGGCATGGGGGTGCTGTTCGCCCTGGACCCGGTGGTGTCGCAGGCGCTGGGGGCCCGGGACGAGGAAGGGGTGGCCCGGGGCACCCAGCGGGGGGTGGTCCTTGCCCTGGGTCTCACCGTCCTGGCCACGGTGGCCCTCCTCCCGGCCGAGCCCGTGCTCCGGGCCCTGCGCCAGCCCGCCGAGGTGGTGCCGGTGGCGGCGGGCTACGCCCGGGCCAGCATCCTGGGGGTGCTGCCGTTCTACCTCTACATCGTCCAGCGCCAGACCCTCCAGGCCATGGGTCGGCTGCGGCCGGTGCTGGTGGCCATCCTGGTGGCCAACGTGGCCAACGTTCTCTTCAACTGGACCCTGATCTTCGGTCACCTGGGCTTTCCCGCCATGGGCGCCGTGGGATCGGGGTGGGCGTCGTCGGGATCGCGCATCGTCATGGCCGGCTGCATCGCCGCCTTCGCCTGGCCCCATCTCCGGCCCTATCTGCGTCCCGTGCGCCCGGAGGTGTTCCGGGGTGCGCCCCTGGTGCGCATGCTCCGCATCGGCGCGCCCACCGGGGTCCAGCTCCAGCTCGAGTTCGGCGCCTTCGCCACGGCGGGGCTGGCCATGGGCCTCCTGGGCACGGTGGCCGTGGCGGGGCACCAGGTGGCCCTGAACCTGGCGTCCCTCACCTTCATGGTGCCCGTGGGGGTGGCCCAGGCCGCCGCCGTCCTGGTGGGTCGAGCCGTGGGGCGGGAGGATCCCTGGGGCGCCCGGCGGGCGGCCGGGGCGGGAATCCTGGTGGGGGCCGGCTTCATGACCCTCACGGCCCTGACGTTCCTGACCCTCCCCGGTCCCCTGGCTCGGCTCTATTCGCCCGACGCCGCCGTCATCGCCCTGGGCGCCTCCCTCCTGCCCATCGCCGGGCTGTTCCAGGTGGCCGACGGCATCCAGGTGGTGGCGGCGGCGGCCCTCCGGGGCATCGGCGACACCCGGGTGCCCATGCTCGTGAATCTGCTGGGGTTCTGGGGTGTGGGACTCCCGGTGGGCCTCCTGCTGGCCTTCCGGGCCGGCATGGGTCCGCCCGGAATGTGGTGGGGACTGGCCGTGGGGCTGGTGGCCGTGGCCGGAATGCTCCTGCGACGGGTGCGGGTGCGGTTCGGTCGGGACCTGCGGCGCCTCGTCTTCGACACCCATTGAACTTCCGCGCCGGCCCCGGGTAGCGCGCCCATGGTCCAGCTTCCCCTGTTCCCACTTCCGGTGGTGCTGTTTCCCGGCGCCGTCATGCCGCTCCACATCTTCGAGCCCCGCTACCGTCGCATGGTGGCGCGCTGCCTGGAGTTCGATCGGCGCTTCGGGTTGATCCACCACGACGCCGACGAACAGGGACCGTTTCTCAACGAGACCGACCGGGTGGGCTGCGTGGCCGAGATCGAGCGGTTCCAGCCCCTTCCCGAGGGACGCTCCCTGATCCGCATCCGGGGCGTGCACCGGTTCCGCATCGTCACGGGGTTGGACGAGTCTCCCGAGCCCTACTACGAGGCCCGGGTGGCGCCCTACGAAGACCTGGTGCACCCGCGGCGGGACGCCATCCAGGCTGTGCGCAACCGCACGCTGGGGCTGCTCCACACCGTCCTGGGCAGCATGACCGAGCCGCCGGACGAGGTGCCCTGTTTCGATCTGGAGCAGGACCTGTCCTTCCAGTTGGCGCCTCTGGTGCAGATCGACGGCCGCTGGCACCAGTCCCTCCTGGAACTCCGGGACGAAGCGTACCGGCTCGAACGGCTGGACGCCGTCTTCCAGGCGGCGGTGGACCACGCCGGCTCGAGCGAAGAGGAGGATGTGGCGTGACGGCGATTCCCGACGTGGGCCCGGCTCCGTCGCTGCCCGAGGGCGGCGCCCCTCCCTGGGTGGAGACCCGGCCCGGGGCGGTCTTCTTTCTGAACGCCCTCCTGGCCGCACCCGTGGTCATGGCCCTCTACCCGTGGATGTTGCGGTGGGTGCTCCGCACCGCGGGGGTCCTGGACCGACCGAGCCGGATCCTGGATCCGGTCCCCGCCGTGGCGGCCCACGTGGCGCCGGTGGTGGGCTGGCTGGCGCTGCCGGCCCTGGTGTTCACTGTGTACGGGCTGCGCATCGTCGACCGGCGCTGGGCCCGGGTGCTCCTGGCCGCCTTCGCCCTCGCCCACCTGGGCACCCTGGTCTACACGGTGTCGAGGTGGCTCGGGTAGGGGTGGGGCGTCACTCGAAGCCCAGCAGGCCGATCTCCACCTCCAGGGCGTAGCCCGTCTCCCGGAGCACCGTCTCCCGGGCCAGATCCATGAGCCCGCGCACTTCCGCCGCCGTGGCCCCCCCGAGATTCACGATGATGTTGGCGTGTTTGTGGAAGATCTGGGCGGCCCCGAGGACCCGACCCTTGAGTCCGCACTGGTCGATGAGGCGACCGGCGCCCATGCCCTCGATCTTCTTGAAGATGGACCCGGCCGAGGGGTAGAGCCACAGATCGGGGTGGCGGTCGTCGCGCCACCGGAGGTTGGCCCGCACCACCTCCCGCAGGGCGTCCACCGGCGCCGGCTCCAGCTCGAAGTCGGCGCTGAGGACCACGTCGGGACGGTGGTGCAGGATGGAGTCGTCGTACCCGAACTCGAAGTAGTCCCGCTCCACCCGGCGCCGCTCCCCCTGGGCGGTCACGATTTCGGCGCCCACCACCACCTCCTCCACGAAGCATGTCCGGCTCCGGTCCGGCGAGAGAAAGTGGAGGTTCTGCCAGAGGGCGCCCCCCACCGACGACGGGATGCCCACGTAGTGATGGAGTCCCCCGAGACCCCGGGCCACGGTGAGGTCGGTGAGGTCGGGAAAGGTGCGGACGCCGGCGCCGGCGCGAAGGGTGACGTCGTCGAGCCACTCCACGCCGCCGATCTCGCTCCGGATCACCACCCCCCGGACACCGGCATCGGCCACGAGGACGTTGGCGCCGGCCCCCAGAATCGTCCACGGCACGCCGGCGTCGCGCACGATCTGGAGCGCCGCCACCATCTCGTCGGGCGTCGTGACCCGGACCAGGAGGTCGGCGGGGCCCCCGATGCGAAACGTCGTGAGCGGGGCCAGGGGCGTGTCCAGGCCGGCGCGCCCCGGGGGGAACGCGCGGGCCAGTTCCTCCACCGCGGCGCGGAATCGGGACATGCTTCGGGGGTGGCACGGGGACCGGGGACACGAAGGGCCGAGAAGATAGCGGGCTCCCGGGAGCCCGGGTACCTTGGGGGGTTCGAACGACTCCCGACCTGCCGGATTGCCATGCGCCTCCCGTCCTTCCTCTTCGCCGTCGTCCTGACCCTCACCGCGACGCCCGGCGCCGCCACCGTCGAGCCCCCTTCCGCCACGCCGCTGCGCTACCGGATCTCGTTCGAGAATCGGGCCCATCGGGAGGCCCGGGTGCAGCTCCGCATCTCCGACGTGGGGCCCGGCCCGGTGGCCTTGCGCATGGCCCGGACCTCGCCGGGTCGGTACGCCCTCCACGAGTTCGCCAAGAACGTGTACGACGTGGTGGTCACCGACGGTCAGGGGCGGGCGGTGCAGGTCGACCGCCCCGACCCCCACCAGTGGACCGTGTCCGGGCACGGTGGCGAGATCCGGGTGGCCTACACCCTCTACGCCGACCGGGCCGACGGCACGTACTCCCAGATCGACCAGAGCCACGCCCACCTGAACGTGCCGGCCACCTTCATGTTCGCCCCCGACCTCCTGGAGCGTCCCGTGGAACTCGCCGTGGACATCCCGGCGGGCAGCGGGTGGTCGGTGGCGACCCAGTTGGCTCCCACCGACGATCCCGCGGTGTTCCGGGCCCCGGACGGGCACTACTTCATGGACTCGCCCCTGGAGATCGCCGCCCTGGACCGGCGGAGCTGGACCGTCACCACGGCCCACGGCCCCAAGACCCTCCAGGTGGCCATGCACCACCAGGGCACGCCGGCCGAGGTCGATCGCTACGCCGACCAGGCCCGGGCCATCACGGCCGAACTGGCGGCGGTGTTCGGCGGGTGGCCGGACTTCGACTTCGAGACCTACACGTTCCTGGCCTGCTACGTCCCGTGGGCGTCGGGCGACGGCATGGAGCACCGCAACTCCACCGTGCTCACCAGCACGGGGTCGCTGGCCCGCTCCATGACGGGGCTCCTGGGCACGGTGGCCCACGAGTTCGTCCACGCCTGGAGCATCGAGCGCATTCGTCCCGCCACCCTGGAGCCCTTCGACTTCGAGGCGGCCAACATGAGCCGGGAGCTGTGGTTCGGGGAGGGCTTCACCAGCTACCTCGACGACGTGGCCCTGGTGCGGGCCGGGGTCATCGACACCGACGATTTCGTGCGGCGGGTCGGGGGGACGGCGGCCCAGGTCGTGGCGGCGCCCGGGCGGCGGTTCTTCAGCCCGGTGGAGATGAGCATGCAGGCCCCCTTCACCGATGCGGCCACGTCGGTGGATCCCACGAACCGGGGCAACACCTTCCTGAGCTACTACACCTACGGCGCGGGCGTGGGCCTGGCCCTGGACCTCACCCTCCGGGGCCGGTTCGACGACGTGACCCTGGACGATCTCATGCAGGAGATGTGGCGCCGGCACGGCGACCCCGAACGCCCTTACGACGTGGACGACATCGAGGCGGCCCTGGCGGCCGTCACCGACGACGCCGGGTTCGCCCGGGACTTCTTCGACGCCTACGTGCGGGGGCGGGAGGCGCCGGACTACGCCGCCCTCTTCCGGGGCGTGGGGGTGGTGTGGGGCGAGGACGACGACGCCCCGGTGTACCTCTCGGCCGCCTCCCTCCGGTACGAGGACGGGGGCGTGACGGTGGCCTCCAACACCCGGGCCGGCGACCCCCTCTACGAGGCCGGCGTGGATCGGGGCGATCGCCTCGTCCGGGTCGACGGCGTGGCGCTGGACGGCCCCGACGCCCTGGCCGGGATCCTGGAGGGCGCGGCGCCCGGCGACCGCCTCCAGGTGACGGTGGAGGGGCGGGGCGCCTCCCGCACCGTGGCCGTGGAGGTGCAGCGCCGCCCCGCGTGGTCGGCGGCCGTGGATCCCGATGCGCCCTCGGAGGCGGTCCGCCGCCGGACCGACTGGGTCGCGTCGAAGGCGGGACGATGAGCCGGGCCGCCGAGTTCCGGGCCGTGTTCCTCCGGGATCTGGACCGCCTGGCCGACGAAGTGCGGGCCTATCCCGACGACGCGGCGCCGTGGCGCACCGCCGGGGCCATCGCCAACAGCGGCGGCACCCTGGCCCTCCACCTCGCCGGCAACCTCCAGCATTTCGTGGGCGCGGTGGTGGGCGGGTCCGGGTACGTGCGGGACCGGGAGCGGGAGTTCGCCGCGCGGGGACTGTCCCGGGAGGCCCTCCTGGACGAAATCGCCGCGGCGCGCCGGGCCGTAGACGACGCCCTGAGTGGCCTCTCCGATCAGGCCCTGGACGCCCCGTGGACCGGGGGCGGCCCCCTTCCGGCGGGGTCCAGCGTGGGCCACATGCTCCTCCACCTGTCGGGGCACCTCATGTACCACACGGGGCAGGTGAACTACCACCGGCGGCTGCCGGCCGACGGCTGAGGCTCAGCCCTCACCGCGGCGCAACACCCGCCCCGGGCGCACGTCCACGAAGGCGCCGTCGTCCACGGTCACCACGCCGTTGACCACCACCCACGGAATCCCCGCCGGATACTGGTGGGGGTCCTGGAAGGTGGCCCGGTCTTCGACGGTGTCGGGGTCGAAGACCACCAGGTCGGCGAAGGCCCCCGGGGCGATGCGGCCCCGCTCGGGCAGGCCCATGCGGTCGGCGGGGAGCGAGGTCATCTTCCGTACGGCCTCCTCGAGTCCCAGCACGCCCCGCTCCCGGACGTAGCGGGACAGCACCCGGGGGAAGGTGCCGTACCAGCGGGGGTGGGGATGCCCTTCTCCCGGCTGGGTGAGGCGGCCGTCCGACGCCACGGCGGTGAAGGGGTGGGCCAGGATGGCCTCCACGTCGCCCTCGTCCAGGGCGTGGTAGATGGCCGACGCTCCGCCCCGGCGCATGGCCTCCACAACGAGTCGTGCCCCGGTGGCCGGGGTGGGCTCCAGGCCCTCCCTCCGGGCCCAATCCAGAAGGGTGCCCCCCTCCAGGGAGGGGTCCCATTCCACCCGCGCGAACTGGACCCGGGAGAGATCGTTCCCGCCCCGGTCGTTGACGATGGCCCACTCGATGTCGGCCAGGATCGAGTCGGCCAGAACCGGATCGTCCAGGCGCCGAAGGAACGCCTCGTCGCCTCCGGCCTGGGCCCACGCCGGCACCAGGATCGAGATGCCCGTGTAGGTGGCGGTGTAGGGGTACTGATCGATCATGGCGTCGGTGCCCGCGGCCCGGGCCGAGTCCACCATGGCCAGGGTGGTGGCCGCCTGACCCCAGAGGGGCTGCCCCACGATCTTGTGATGGGTCAACACCACGGGGATCCCGGCGAGCCGTCCGATTTCCAACGCCTCCGACACCCCGTCCAGAAGGCTGAGTCCCGGCGTGCGCCCGATGCCCTCCTCCCGGAGGTGGGAGGTGTAGAAGCCGCCGGAGTCGGCGGCCACCCGACTCAGGGCCACCACCTCGTCGAGCTCGGAGAAGGCGCCGGGGAGGTACTTGAGGCCCGTGGAGATGCCGAAGGCGCCCTGGCCCATGGCTTCGCCCACCAGGCGCTGCATCTCGTCGAGCTCGGCGTCGGTGGGGGCCCGGTTCTCCAGCTCCATCACCGCCCGGCGCACGCTGTTGTGCCCCACCAGGAACGCCACGTTCATCCCCACGCCCAGGGACTCGGCCTCGGCGAGGTAGGGGGCCAGGGGCAGGGGCCCGCCGCCGTCGGGGGCGCCCAGGGCGGTGGTCACGCCCTGGCGCACGTGGCTTTCGGCCGACGGCAGACGGAGCAGGGGGTCCAGGTGGGTGTGGAGATCCACGAAGCCCGGCGCCACCACCAGGCCCGTGGCGTCCACGGTCCGGACGGCGTCGGCCCCCGAGAGGTCGCCCACGTCGACGATGCGGTCGCCCCGCACCCCCACGTCCGCCGCCCGGCCCGGGGCTCCCGTGCCGTCCACCACGGTGCCTCCGGCGATGACGAGATCGTAGGGCGCGGGCTCGGCGCACGCGCCCAGGAAGGGAAGGAGTCCGGCGGCGGCCAGGGCGAGGGGACGGAGGCGGGGGCGGGGACGACGGGTCACGGGGGACTCCGGGCGGACGGGGGGGACGGGCCACGGGCCACGCTATCGCCCCGGGCGATTCCCGGCCAGCGGCGGCCCTGAACCGCACAGCGGGGGGTCGGGGTACAGGTGTCCGGAAATGGGACGCGCGATCCCGCACGTGAGCGGCGAACCCGGGATCGTCCGTCGGGTCGAAACGCCCCAAGTCGTTGATGCCCAACGCATGTCGGCAATCTTACGAAACTGGCACGATTCGTTCACTGTAGGGTCCCCCAGCAGGCGGTCCTGCGGGGCCCTCCGGCGGGTGACGACGACGATGCGGAAGTGCGGCCGGCCTTCGGGCCGGCGTCGGATCGGGTACCCCGGGGCCGTCTTTTCCACGCGACACGAAGCATCACGTTCGGCATAGAGGAGGAGCAGGCGTGAGGTCCGAATCCATGACCCGAGAGGGAGGCCGCCCCCTGGCCGCCGCGCTGGTTCTGCTGGCGCTGGGCGCCACGGCACTGGTGGCCCAGGAGCCCCAGGCCCGGGAGCTCTCGCTCTCCGAGGCCATCTCCATCGCCAAACGCAACAACCCCACCTACCGCATGACCGCCAACAATCAGGCGGCGGCGGACTGGGGCGTGCGGGAGGCGTACGGCAATCTGCTCCCCACGGTGACCGCCAACGGCAGCGCCGGCTTCACCGAGGCGGGCGTGCAGCGGTTCGGCACGGTGGACCTCGGGGTCCAGAGCACGGACTGGTACAGCTCCTCGTACAGCCTGAACTTCAACTGGAACCTGTCGGGGAACACCTTCTTCGGCGTCTCCAGCGCCCGGGCCGCCCAGGAGTCCACGGCGGCGGGAATCCGGGCCGCCGAGTTCACCCTCGAAAACCAGGTCACGCTCCAGTACATGACCGCCCTCCGGGCCCGGGACGCCGTGTCCGTGGCCCAGGACCAGTTCGACCGGGCCCAGCAGAACCTCGACCTGGTCAACACCCGGGTGGAGATGGAAGCGGCGGCCGGCACCGAGGGGCGGCAGGCCGAAGTGGATCTGGGGCGGGCCGAGGTGGCCCTCCTCCAGGCCGAGCGCCTGTACCGGGCCGAGAAGCACCGCCTCCAGGAACAGCTCGGCGTGGCCATCGACGAAGAACTCGACCTCATCAGCGAGTTCGAGATCTTCGATCCCACCTGGACCCGGGACGAACTCCTGGACGAGGCCATGGACCGGCATCCGTCGCTCCGGGCGGCCCGGGCCCAGGAGAGCTCGAGCAAGGCCCAGGTGCGGCAGGCCCGGAGCGCCTACTTCCCGAGCCTCAGCGTCAGCACGGGGCTCCGGGGCTTCACCCAGAAGGCCCTGAACGACGAGTACGTCCTCAACAACGCCCGGGGCTCGGCGGCGGGGCAGGAACTGGGGTGTGAGCGGAACAACGCCCTGGCCAGCGCCATCGGCGGGCTCCCGGGGTGGCAGGTCCAGGACTGCGGGCAATACACCTACACCGACGCCGACGGACTGGCGGCCCTGGCGGCCAACGACGCCTTTCCCTTCGACTTCACCAAGAATCCCCTGAGCCTCAACCTCTCCGTATCGCTGCCCGTCTTCCAGGGCTTCACCCGGCAGCGTGTCGTGGAGCAGGCCGAGGCCGGGGCCTCCGACGCGGCCCACCTGGCCCGGCAGGAGGAACTGCGGCTCCGCACCGCCGTGACCCAGTCGCTGGACAACCTCCAGTCGGCCCATCGGCAGTGGGAGATCGAGACCCGCAATCAGGAGCTGGCGACGCAGCGCCTCACCGAGGCCCGGCAGCGCTACGAGGTGGGCAACACCTCGATCCTGGAACTCATGGACGCCCAGACGTCCCTGACCACGGCCCAGCGGGACTATCTGGTGGCCGTGTACAACTTCCACCAGTCTCTGGTGGCCCTCGAAGCGGCCACCGGCCGTACGCTCCGTCCCGGTGCCGCCGACGGCGACGCCGACGGTTCCTGATTCCGACAGAGGACGACTCCCTTGGATATCATCCGCGATACGAAGCCGAAGAAGCGCAAGCGCTCCCTCGTCATCGCCTCCGTGATCCTCGGCCTCATCGCCGTGACGTTCGCGGTGCAGCAGCTCCCCTCCGCCGCGCCCACCGTCGACCGGGCGGTGGTGTGGATGGATACGGTGGAGCAGGGCACCCTGGTGCGCCAGATCCGGGGCCCCGGCACCCTCGTGCCCGAGCAGGCGCGCCTCATCACCGCCGTGACCAACGGCCGTGTCGAGCGCATCGAACTGCTTCCCGGCGCGGAGGTTCAGCCCGGTGACGTGATCCTGCGCATGAGCAATCCCGACGTGGATCTCCAGCTCCTCCAGGCCCAGTCCCAGTTGAGCCAGGCCCAGTCGACCCTCATGCAGACCCGGGCCAACCTGCGCACCCAGCGGCTGCAGCAGGAAGGGGCGGTGAAGCAGCTCGAGACCCAGTTCGCCGCGGCCCGTCGCGCCTACGAGACGAACCAGCGGCTGTGGGACACCAACCCGGCCCTGGTGGCCCGCTCGGTCCTGGACCAGAGCCGGGAGGAGATGGAGCAGCTCCAGACCCGGGTGGATCTGGAGCGGGAGCGCCTCCAGGTCATGCTCGACACCGAGGACGACCAGATCGACTCCCAGCAGATCCAGGTCGACCGGCTGCAGGAGACGGTGGAGTTCAACCGGGATCGCCTGGCGTCCCTGGTGGTGACGGCGCCCATCGCCGGCACCCTGTCGCCCCTGGAGATTCCCCTCCAGGAGGGGCAGTACGTCACGTCGGGCATGCAGATCGCCCGCATCGTGGTGCCCGGGCGGCTGAAGGCGGAGATCCGCATCAGCCAGACCCAGGCCCAGGAGATCGTGGTGGGCCAGCAGGCCCTCATCGACACCCGCACCGACACCATCATGGGCCAGGTGTCGCGGATCGATCCGGCCGTGCGCCAGGGATCGGTGACCATCGACGTGTCGTTGCCCACCGACCTGCCGGCCAGTGCCCGGCCGGACCTGAGCGTCGACGGCAACGTCATCATCGATCGACTGGACAACGTGCTGCACATCTCCCGGCCCAGCTTCGCCCAGGCCAACCAGCGGGCGAGCCTGTTCCGGCTGACCCCCGACGGCCAGTACGCCGAGCGGGTCCAGGTCATGTTCGGCGCCAGTTCGGTCAACGACATGGAAGTCCTGGAGGGACTCCAGGTCGGCGACATCGTGCTGCTGCAGGACATGTCCCAGTGGGACGGCTACGACCGGGTCCGCCTGCGCTGACCCCGAACACCACCCCCGGGGAGGGTTCCCCGACCCCACCACGCCGCCACGGGCGGCTCCTTCCGACCTGATGGGAGAGGATGACGATGGAGAACGGAAAGTCGCTGATCCACCTGAACGAGCTGTCGAAGGTGTTCTACACCGAAGAGGTGGAGACCCACGCGTTGTCGGGGATCAACCTGGACATCCAGAGCGGGGAGTTCGTGTCCATCGCGGGCCCGTCGGGGTGCGGGAAGACGACGCTGCTGT
>JAUIEJ010000004.1 GCA_030428885.1 Gemmatimonadota bacterium
ACAGCAGCGTCGTCTTCCCGCACCCCGACGGGCCCGCGATGGACACGAACTCCCCGCTCTGGATGTCCAGGTTGATCCCCGACAACGCGTGGGTCTCCACCTCTTCGGTGTAGAACACCTTCGACAGTTCCCGAAGGTGGATCAGCGGCTTCTCGCTCATGGATCACGTCTCCGTCGGACGTACGTAGGAGGGGCGGCGCCGGTCTGCGCCTCGTGCTGTCTGACGAGCCGACGGCCGAAAAAGTTGCAGGCGACCCTCAGCCGCCGCCCGCTCGGACCAGGGAAACCCGGCCCGCGAAGGTCTCCACCTCCACGGTGGCCGCGCCGTCGCCCACCCGGAATCGGGTACGCTGGCCCTGGGGAAAGGTGTCGGGTGCACCGGCCAGGTCGCTGGTCACCGACCCCCACACCGTGGCCACCGTGACCTCGGCGCCGGCACCGCCGGGGACCGCCACCCGGATCGGGCCCCCGTGGGTGGCGAAGAAGTAGGTGCCCCCGGCGGCGATGGTGCCGTCGTAGGTGATGCGCCCGCCCACCGTCCCGGCTTCCACCAGCGACGACCGCACCCCTTCGAAGAGGATGGAGCCTCCCACCCCCTCGGCCAGGAGGGTCCCCTCGGTGCCAACGAACCGGATGGTGCCCGACACGGCCTCGGCCTCCACCGTGCCTTCGGCGCCCTCCACCAGGATGTCGCCCTGGATGGTCTCGACCCGGATCGTCCCCCGGCCGCCCACGATGCGGATGTCGCCGTGGTTGGTGTCGGCCTCCACCGCACCCCGCACTCCCTCGGCGTCAATGGAGGTGTACGTGCCCTCCATCCTCAGGTCGAGGCCGGGGGGCACCGTGAGCACGTAGTCCACGATGGTGGTGGGACCCCGACGGGCTTCGGCGTCGACGCGGATGCGGCCTCCCCGTCGGCGCACGTCCACCGTGGTCCGGGACGAGTGTTCGGCCTGGATGCGGACCTCGGCCCGGTCCCAGGTGCGGACCACGATGGATCCGCCCGGGGTCTCCACGTCCAGCGCCGTGGCGTCTCCCACGGCGAAGGTGGTGTCGGTCTGGGCCGGGAGAGCGAGGGCGGCGAGGGTGGCGAAAACGAGCATGGTGAACGGCGTCCGGGTCAGGTCGACGGAAGGAGACGGGTGGCGGCCCGGGTCAGGACCCGCACCTTGGTCCGCTCCTGGGAGAGGAGCAGGTCCTGCAGGAGGGCGCTGGACGGGTCCCGGGCCAGGGCCGCCTCGGCCTCGGCGATGGCGGCGTCGATGGTGGCCAGGCTCTGGTCCAGGACGTCGAGGGTCGCCGGGTCGAGGCGCTCCCGGCCCTGGACCAGGATGGCCTCCAGGTCGGCGATGGCCGAGCGCACCTCGGCCGACGCGGCGAACCGGACCGGGGCCTCGACGGCCGGCGCGTCCGCCCCGGGCGCCCCCACGGGCCGGGCCCCATCCCCGGGCCACGCCAGGGCACCGGCCGCGAAGGCCGCCACCAGGCCGGCGGCGTAGGCCAGTCGCCGCGCGCCGGCGCGCCGCGTCGATGGGGGGCTGGCCGGATCTCCGGGCGGCCCCGACCGGGCCCGGTCCGCTCCGTGCACGCTGAGCACCTGGACCGAACGGTCCGGGTCCAGCCGCCGCTGGATGCCGGGCCAGAGGTCCCGGGCCGGCGCCCCCATCTCCGGGAGCGCCCCCAGGGCCGTGCGCAGGTCGGCCAGGTCGGCCAGCCGGTGCGCGCAGCGGCGGCAGGACGACACGTGGTCTTCCAGCGCCCTCGCCCGGGGAGCGGACAGCTCGCCGTCGAGGTAGTCGTGGAGCTCCACCTCGGCCACGTGGGTCGACGCGCTCATCGGTCCAGTGCCTCGCGAACGAGGGAGCGGGCCCGGTGGATCTGGGCTTTCACCGTACCCAGGCTGACGCCTTCCATCTCGGCGATCTCCCGGTAGGCGTACCCCTGGATGTCCCGGAGCACCAGCATGCGCCGGGCGCCGTCGGGGAGTCCGGCGATGGCGCGCTCCAGATCGATGCGGGTGCCGGGCATGGCCCGGACCGCCTCGTGGCCGTACCGCTCCAGATCGTCGGTGGTGTGCTCCCGTCCCCGCCGTCGGCCGGCGGAGCGCCGGGCCTGGAGAATCACGTTCACCGCCAGGCGGTGGAGCCAGGTCGACAGCCGGCTCTCACCCCGGAACTGGTTGAGCTTCTCCCACGCCCGGACGAAGACGTCCTGGGTCCGCTCCTCGGCCTCCTGGGCGTTGCCCGTCATGCGCAGGCAGAGGGCGTAGACCCGATCGACGTGCTGGAGGTAGACCTCCCGCCACGCGTCGGTGTCGCCGGATCGGGCCCGGACGACGGCCGAGGCGGCCTCGTCGGCGCTCACGGGGAACGCCACGGGTGTGGTGCGGGGAAGGCCCATGCCATCGCGACGGAGGTGGGAGGAGGGGCGGTTCGTGTCCCCTTGGATGCCGACGGCGGTGGAGAGGTTTGGACGCCTATCGCCGACGGGCTGGAGCCCGGGGCCGGTCTTCCCGACGGATGACGAACCGCAGGCCCGACCAGTCGTCGTCCACCGCGCAGATCTTGTTGTCCACCAGGCCTTCGGCGAGTCCCCGATCCCGCACCGCACTCTCCCTGAGATCGACGAAGAGGGGGGACTTCATCTTGGGCCAGGCGATCCACACGCCCCCGTCCCAGCGGATGAGTCGCGCGGCGCGTCGGAAGCGGGACTCCAGGTCGGCGAGTCGATCCACGAAGCAGACCACCACGTCGAAGGCCCGGGGGTCGTCGCGGCGGGGACTCCGGGGCACGGAAGGGTCGTGCTCGACCACCGCATCGCCGGGGCGTTCGGCCAGGAGGGCGAGGGCGTGGCCGGGATCGTGCATCACCGCCACCCGGGATCCGGGCTTGATGCCGAGCTTCCTCGGCAACGGAGTCCCACTGTACCCGGCGCTCACGCCCCGCCCCTATCTTCGACCGTTCCCATCGCCTTCCTCCTCGCACCGACGTCCATGGACTGGATCACGCGCCCCGACGCCTGGATCGCCTTCGCCACCCTCACCGTTCTCGAGCTGGTGCTGGGCATCGACAACATCGTCTTCATCTCGATCCTCTCGGAAAAGGTCCGGGAGGAGAAGCAACGCCTGGCCCGCACCGTGGGACTGGCGGTCGCCCTGGTGAGCCGGGTGGCCCTGCTGTTCTCCATCTCGTGGGTCATGTCCCTGACCCGTCCCCTCTTCGAGGCCATGGGACGCGAGATCGCCGGACGCGACCTGATCCTGATCCTGGGGGGACTCTTCCTCCTCACCAAGTCCACCCGGGAGATCCACGACAAACTGGAGGGGGAGGAGCACGGCCGCGAGGCCCGGGGCACGGCCACCTTCGCCTCGGTCATCGTCCAGATCGCCCTGCTGGACCTCGTCTTCAGCCTGGACTCGGTGATCACGGCCGTGGGCATGGCCGACGACCTCGGCGTCATGATCTCGGCGGTGGTGGTGGCGGTGCTCTTCATGATGTGGGCCGCCGAGCCCGTGAGCACCTTCGTGGGCCGCCACCCCACGGTGAAGATGCTGGCCCTGAGCTTCCTGCTCCTCATCGGCATGACGCTGGTGGCCGAGGGACTCGGGCAGCACATCAGCAAGGGCTACATCTACTTCGCCATGGGGTTCTCGGTGTTCGTCGAGATGCTCAACCTCCGGGTGAAGAAGGTCACCGGCGAACCGGTCCATCTCCGGGGTCCGAAGATGCCCGCCGACGATTCGCCGGCTCGGGCCTGACCCCCATGAACGACGACGGGCGCCGCCCCCGAAGGAGCGGCGCCCGCCGAACGAACCCGGGGGGTTCGGATCACATGGCGCCGGACACGCCCGCCTCACCCTCGGCGGACACGTTGAAGTGGAGCCACATGCCGCTCACGGCGTGACCCGCGATGTAGCAGACCATGGAGTACTCGCCGGCCTCCGACGCCACGAACGAGATCGACGTGGACTGTCCGGGCAGGGTCGCCTCGGTCATGGAGGTGGGGTTGGCGGTGATGGCGCCCTCGAACACGGCGACGGGATCGACCATGGCCGGGGCGGTCTCGAAGCCCGCGGAAATGCCCAGGGAGTGGGCCATGTTCGGGTCGTTGTTCGAGAAGTTGACGGTCACGTTGGCGCCCACGGGGACGGTGATCGTGACCTCACCGAACTGGTACCCGTTGTAATTCCAGTAGTTGCCCTTGTCGGTCGCGCCGGCGGTGATGTCCAGCGTGACGTTGGAGCCGTCCATGGTGAACCACTCGGGCATGGTCATCTCGCCCGACATGGCCTCGGTCTCGGCCGGAGCGGCCGCGGGGGCGGCGGACTCGGCGGGAGTGTCCATCTCGGCGGAATCGGACCCGCCGCAGGCGGCGAGGCCCAGGAAGAGGGCAGTAGCAAAGGCGGAACGCTTCATGTCAGTCATCCTCGGTGCGGTGGCATGCGCTTGTGAACGAAAAGCACAAGCAACGGATGATGGGTCCGGAGGCGTCGGAGGTCAAGAGGAATAGTACGCCGCGTTCTCGTCGACGTAGCCCCTGGAGAGGTCGCACCCCCAGGCCCGGGCGCGCCCCGACCCCAACCCCAGATCCACCGTGAGGTCCACGGTGTCGCCGGTGAGGAGCGTGCGGACGTCGGCGTCGTCGAAGGTGGCCCGTCGCCCTCCCTCCACCACCGCCATGTTCCCGATTCGGGCCGAAACCTCCCGGGGATCGACCTCCACGGCCACGCACTTGCCCACGGCCATGAGAATCCGGCCCACGTTGGGGTCCCCTCCGTGCACCATGGTCTTCACCAGGGGGGACTCCACCAGGGAGCGAGCCACGGTGCGGGCGTCGCCGGGAGTGAGGGCCCCGGTCACCGTGACCCGGAGCAGGCGGGTGGCCCCCTCCCCGTCCCGGGCCAGCATCTCGGTCATGCGGGTGCAGAGATCCAGGAGGGCTTCCTCGAACAGGCCCCCGTCCACCGGCCCCCCGTGGCCGTTGGCCAGGATCGCACAGGTGTCGGAGGTGCTGGTGTCGGTGTCCACCGACAGCATGTTGAAGGTGCGGTCCACCACCCGCCGAAGGATGGCGTCCAGGGGCCGGGCCTCCACCTCGGCGTCGGTGAAGACGTAGGCCAGCATGGTGGCCATGTTGGGCGCGATCATCCCCGATCCCTTGGCCACCACCGTGATGGTCACGGGCTCGTCGTCCAGATCCCGGACTTCACACGAGAGGGCCTTGGGGTGGGTGTCGGTGGTCATCATGCCCCGGGCGCCCACCAGAGGGTCGTCCTGGAGGCGCTCGGCCACCCCCACCAGGCCCGCCTCGATCTTGTCCACCGGGAGGGGAACGCCGATGACGCCGGTGGAACTCATGAGGACCGAGGACTCGTCCAGGGCGAGTTCCCGCGCCGCCGCCCGACCCATGGCCCGGGCCGCCTGCACCCCGGCCTCTCCCGTGCCCACGTTGCTGACCTTGGAGTTCACCACCACCGCCTGGAGCCGCCCGGACCGGAGCAGTTCCCGGCCCACGAGGATGGGGGCCCCCGGAAAGTGGTTGCGGGTGAACACGGCCGCGGCGGCGCAGGGCACATCGGAGACGAAGACGGCCAGATCTTCGCCCTGGCGCTTGAGGCCGCAGTGCAGTGCGGCGCAGCGGAAGCCCCGGGGAAACCGGGGCGTGTCGTGGATCTTCATGACCCGCTCCCGTCGGGCTGCCGCTCCCGCAGGCCGGCCCTGAGGGCGTCGAGGATGTCCACGAGACGACCCAGGTCGTCGTCGCCCACGGCGTCGACCACGCGCTGATCGGCGTCCTCCACCACGTCGTCGAGCCTCCCCAGCGTGTCCAGCCCGGATCGGGTGATGGTGCAGCGCACGACCCGGCGGTCCTGGGCGCCCCGGCGTCGGTCCACCAGCCCCTTCTTCACCAGGCGGTCCACCAGGCGGGTAACCCCGGGCTGCCGCTCCACCATGCGCTCACCGATCTCCAGGGTGGGCAGCCCCTCGGCGCCGGCCCCTCGGAGAATCCGAAGCACGTTGTACTGCTGGAGCGTGAGATCTTCGGTGGCCATCTCCTGGGACAGGGTCCAACGCACCACGTCGGCGGTGCGGAGGAGCGCGACCATGGCCTCCTGCCCGCGGCTGGCGAAGGGAATGCGCTGCCCGATCTCCTCGGCCACGGATCGGGGGGCTGGTTCACTCACCCGGGGTGCCTCCGGTTGGGGGACGGAACGGGCCAACTTCGGTGCTCCCCGGTGGCCGGGGCAAGCGCAACGAAGCGCGGCCCCCCCGCCGGATGGCGAGGGAGCCGCGAGATGCGCCCGAGAGGATTCGAACCTCTGGCCTCTGCCTCCGGAGGGCAGCGCTCTATCCAGCTGAGCTACGGGCGCGTGCTGGAGCCGAGTAATGTCCCTCTCCGGCCGGAGCGGGTCAAGCCCCGGTGCGAAACGACGCGGCGTCCGCCGGACGGACCGGTCGGACGCCGCGAGGCATGCGAATAAGCCGAGTTCTGTCCCCACCGAGGTGGGCGAAGGTCATTTCTCTGGGACGGCCCTCTCGGGACGCCTCGTGCAGCCTACCCGGGACTCGGACGGGGCGGACCGCCCCTCGTCCCCTATTCGGCCTTGCTCCGGACGGGGTTTACCGTGCGACCCGCTGTTGCCAGGGGCCCGGTGCGCTCTTACCGCACCCTTTCACCCTTGCCTGTGCCCCGAGGGGCCATCGGCGGTCTGCTCTCTGTGGCACTGTCCATCGCCTCGCGGCGCCCGGGCGTTACCCGGCGTCCTGTCCTGCGGAGCTCGGACTTTCCTCTGCCGGCGGCCTGGGCCCCGACAGCGACCTCCACTCGCATGCGACTCCTTTCTACCCGGGGCCGGGGGCCGGGGATCCGGGGTAAGTGGCTCGGGCGGGCATCGTACCCTTCCGGGGGCGCCGTTCGCCCGATGATGCGGCCCGCCCCATATTGGCCGTACGTCCCGGGAGGTCCACGTGTACACATCGTTTCGGAAGCTCTGGCTCACCGTCGCCGCCGGTGCCGTCTGCGTCGCCTGCGCCGGTGAGGTGCCGGCCCGGGCGCCCTCAACGCCCGAACCGGCCCGGCCCCAGCCCGGGCGGCTCGTGACGGCCGACCGCATCGCCGCCTCCGGGGCCCGCACCGCCTGGGAGGCGCTGCGGCTCCTGGGCAACGTGCGGCTGGACATGGACAACCAGGGCGAGCCCACCCGGATCGCCGCCCGAGGCCGCTCCTCCGTCATGGTGGAGGCGCCCCCCAAGATCGTGCTCAACGGGGTGGAGACCGAATCGTTGTTCGTCCTGCAGCAGATTCCCGCCGACCAGGTGGTGGAGATCCGCTTCCTGTCCGGACCCGACGCCACCACCTACTACGGCACGAACTCGGGCCACGGCGTCGTGGTGATCACCACGAAGGGCCGCTGACGTCCAGACGGACGGTCCACCGCCGCACCGGCGGTTGGGTCATGAAGTCCCGGGTCAACACGTCGGCCGCCCCGAACTGGTTCACCTCCGGGTCCATGCCCGAGTAGTCGGTGAACAGGGCGAGGTTGGTGCCCGACACCGAGAGGCGAGGCGTCCCGGGCCACGCCGCCGGCAGCGCCCACTTCACCCCCGCTTCGGAGAGGCGCCAGAAGGAGGCGTCTTCCACGAACCCCGCCTCGGTGACGAAGTCCGGGGGGAAGATGGCCGGGGGCAGGGCCCGGGCCTGATCGCCGAGGGGGGCCGTGGGATCGTTGAATCCCCGGCACAGGGTGACCTGGCACCGATACCCCTCGGTGAGGTTGCGCACCCGATGGCCGCCCCGGTGGAGGAGGCGGGCGAAGGCGGTCACCGATCCCATGCGCAGATGGGTCCCCACGCCCACTTCCCGACGGGGATGGGGGCTGCCCAGGTAATGGGCCTCGGTGTCCACCGAAACCTCCGACGGCACGATCACCCCGTCGCCGTTGCGATCGTCGAAGGCCAGGGGGCGGTCCCAGTATCCGCCCAGGGGGTAGCCGGGCACGGTGCGCTGAAGCCCCTGGCGGATGTCGGCGTCGGCATCGAGGCGGGTGACCTCGTTGTGCATGAGGGCCGCCACGGCGTGGGCCGTCCAACGCACGGGCCCCTCGTCCAGGAGCACCGCCGTGGCGGCCAGTTCCAACCCCCGGTTCGCCACCGCCCCCACGGTGGCGTACGCGGCCCCTTCGGCGGCCTGGGCGAACAGGAGCGGCGTGCGGAGCAGGAGGTCGTCGGTGGTGCGGCGGTAGGCCACGACGTCCAGGGTGAGGTCGCCCTCGGCCGTGGCCCAGGCCGCCCCCACCTCCACCTGGGTGGAGCGTTCCAGAGGGGGAACTCCGGCGTCGGGGGCCAGGACGACCCGGTCCAGGTCCCGCCCGTCGGTGTCGGGCACCGCCACGCCCCGTCCCCACCCGCCCCGGAGGGTCAGACGGGCGGGCCACCACCCGGACACGGGCCCCCACCGCACCGGCGCCACGGCGAGGGACACGTAGGGAAGGACGGCCCGCTCGAGGGTGCGCCCCAGGGCTCGGTTGTCTTCCACCCGCACGCCGCCCCGAATCTGTAGGCCCCGCCCCAGCGCCAGCTCCTGGTCCACCGCCCCGCCGGCGATGCGGCGGGTTTCCTCGAATTGGAGTCGCCGGGTGTCGGCGGCCTCGCTCGGGGTGGACGCCCCGGGAGGCAGCCCCTCGCCGTGGAGATCCTCCCGCTGAAACGACGACGAAGAGGCGTCGGCGGCGACGGTGGTCCGCGCCCGGATCCGGCCGCGCCCCCAATCCACGGCCACGGCCAGCCGCCCGGAGCGCCCGTCCACGGTGGTCCGGTTCCGGTCGGCCACCCCCCGGGGCAGACTCGACCCCAGAGCCACCACGCCCGGGGGAACGAACTGGGTGTCGAGGCGGTCCACGGCGTCGAGCCCCAGGTCCAGGACCACGTCCAGGGGCCCCACCCGGCCCGCCGCCTGGGCCGTGACGATGGCCCGGTCGGTCTCCTGGTCGATGCGCCGCGCGTAGACCTGGCTGGGCCGGAACAGCCGGTAGCCGTAGTCCACGTCGGCCCCGCCCTCGGCGTAGCCCAGCAACCCGGTGGCGTGGAGGCCGGCGAAGTCGTTGCCGTCCACCAGCCGTTCCAGCACCCGCCGCACCACGTGCCCCTCGAGGTGGAGCCGGCCGTCGTCTCCCAGGGGGAGGGCGACTCCCAGATCGGCCCCGAGCCGCTCCCGCCCCCGGGGCGGCGTGTAGGGCGAATCGGCCTCGAATTCGGGGAGGGCCGTCACCCCGTCGTCGCGCTGCCAGGAGCCCCCGACCTCCAGAGCGCTCCTCCCCACCCGGGTTCGAGCCACGGCGCCCGCCGCCGCCACGAGCCGGGAGGTGAAGGGCCGGGACACGGCCGCGCCGAAGGGGGCGAAGCGCTGGAGTTCGGTCTGGGTGCACCGCCCGTCGGCCACCTCCCACGCGAAGCAGGCGCCGGTCCCGTCCCGCCCGAACCAGTTGGCGGGCCTCGAGGCCACGTCCCGCACCTGTCCCACCGACACCCAGCTCCGGAGTCCCTCCTTCCCGCCCCCGGCCCGGGCCCGGGAGGTCAGGACCACCACGCCCGCGGCGGCCCCGGCCCCCCACCGAGCCCCGGCTTCGGGACCCCGGAGCACCTCCACCCGGGCCAGGGACTCCACGGCGATGTCGTCGAGGCGGGAGGGCGCCTGGCCGCCCACCTCCAGCGTGGTGGAGCGGGCGCCCGATTCGACCCGCATCCCGTCCAGCAGCACCACCGGTTCGTTGGAGAGAGCGAGGGATCCCACCCCCCGCACCCGGAGCCGGGGTGCGGCGCCGGGTGAGCCCGAGGAGGCCAGAACCTGGAGGCCCGGAAAGCGCCCGGCGAGCCAGGACGACAGGGGGACGCCCGCGCCCTCTCCCGGCTCCAGTTCCACCACCTGCGCGGCCAGGGGCCGCGCGCCGCCCCCGGCAGCGAAGGCCAGCAGGAGCAGCGCCGCCCCGGCGGCGGCCCGGCGCGCATTGGCCCATCGGAGCACCCCCACGCCCACGAGGAGGGCGGCCAGCGACGCCGCCGCCGTCCCGGGCCGGAGGAGCACGGCGCCGCCCACGGCGAACATGGCCCCGAACAGGATCAGCAGTCCCGCTCCCACCCGGGTGAGGTCGGCCCCGAGGGAGCCGTCGGGCTGCACGCCGGTGCGGGCCCGCTGCACCGCCCAGCCCGGCCCACCGGGCCGCACCCGGCGGTAGAACTCGTCGAGGCGCTCGTCGCTTTCGGGGCGGGTGAGCCACATGACCGGCAGCCACACGGCGGTGGTGATGCCTGCGGTGACCAGGAGGCGCAACCCGAAATCGGAGATGGTGAGGACCGGCACCACCGAGGTGCCGAGCCCCACCAGGAATCCCGCTACCATGGCGGCCAGTTCGGCGGGGGCATTCACCCGCCACCAGAACCACCGCAGGATCAGCACGAGTCCCGGCCCCGTGCCCACGGCGATGATGAGACGGAAGAGGGTGGTGACGTTTTCGCTGTAGAAGGCCGCCGCGGCTCCCAGCGCCGTGACCACCACCGACGCCACCCGGGCCGCCACCACCCGCTCCCGGGTCGACGCCCGGGGCCGGGCGAAGCGCACGTACAGGTCGTGGGTCAGGTACGACGCCGACCAGTTGATGGTGGTGGACACGGTGCTCATGAAGGCCGCCACCAGCGACGCCACCACCAGCCCCAGGATCCCGGCGGGGAGGAAGTCCAGCATGAGCCGCGGGTATCCGAGCTCGGGATCGGCCAGATCCGGGTAGAGCACCACGGCGGCCAGGGCCACCACGATCCACGGCCAGGTCCGGATCACGTAGTGGAGGAGGTTGAAGAGCCACGCCGCCTTCTGGGCGTCGGCCTCGGTCCGGGCCGCCGCGAGGCGTTGAACGAACTCGCCGCCCCCGTCGGAACGCCGGAAGGCCCACCACTGGAGTCCCACGTACGCCAGGAAGGTGGACGCACTGATGCCCGCGGCCGTGGACCAGACGATCCTCCCCCCGTCGCCCCACGTCAGGGGCGTGAAGGCCAGGAGATCCACCCGCTCCACCTCACCGGCCGCCTCCACCAGCGCCCCGAGCCCGCCCAGGTGGGACACGGCCGACCACGCCACCACCAGGGCACCCAGGAGTCCCAGGACGAACTGGACGAAGTCGGTGACCACCACGCCCCACAACCCCGACAATCCGGCGTAGACCAGGACCAGCGCCGACACGCCCACCACCGCCCAGAGGCGGTCCTGGGCACCGGTGAACCCCAGGGCCGGAAGCACCTCCAGGGCGTCCACCACCTTGACCATGGCCAGCATGGACAACCCCAGGGAGATGGGCCCCAGGATCCCTGCGAAGAGAAAACCCTTCACCCCCCGGAGCACCGCAGCGGAACGGCCTCCGTACCGCAGTTCGCTGAGCTCGTTGTCCGTCACCACCTCGGCCCGGCGCCACAGCCGCGCGAAGACGTACAACAGCACCACGTGGGCCACTCCGAAGCTCCACCACTCCCAGTTGCCGGCGATGCCCCGGGTGCCCACCACCCCGGCCACGTACAGGGGGGTGTCGATGCTGAAGGTGGTGGCGGCCATGGAGGTGCCGGCGAGCCACCACGGCAGGGCGCGGCCGCCCACGAAGAAGTCCTCCAGGCTGCCCGACGCCCGACGGGCCAGGGCCATGCCCACCAGGAGGCTCGCCGCCAGGTATCCGGCGACGATCCAGAGGTCGAGGGCGGTCACGACGGCCGGGGGAGCCGGACGTCGCGGGGGGGCCGGGTCAGGAACCGGCCCAACCAGGGGAGCAGATCGTCCTCGAGCCGGTCGCGCACACCCCGCACGTGATCCCCCTCGAACAGTTCGAAGCGGGGGCGTACACCGTGCTCCTGGAGGCGGCGGGCGAACCGCTCCGACTCGTCCCGGAGGGGGTCGGCCGATCCGACTTCGATGCGGATCTCCACGGGGGCCAGAGCCGGGGCCCGCTCCTCCAGGTGATTCACGAGGGCGCTCTCCTCCCACGCCGGCCACCCCATGGGGTCGTGCTCCAACCGCCCGTCGGCGGTGGGCCGCCAGGGTAGACGTCCATAGAAGGGCGGATGGGCCGGATCGGGGGCGAACGCCACCGCCTTGGACCAGAGCACCCGGGGCACCGGGCCGGCGAGATCCAGGGTCGTGGGGTCGGGAACGGCCAGGGCGCTACGCACCCCCTCCACGCCGAAGGGGTTCGTGCTCATCAGATTGGGCGAGGAGAGGGCCACCACCGCCCCGAAGGTGTCGGGATACCAGAGGGCCACCCGCAACGCGCCGTATCCGCCCATGGACTGCCCCACCAGGGCGCGGCTCGCCGGGTCGGGCCGGGTGCGGAACGCCCGGTCCACGAACGACACCAGATCCCGGGCCACGAAGTCCGTCCACCGCCCCGTGGCGGGGGAATTGGCGTACCAACTCCCTCCGAACCGGGTGCGGGCGTCGGGCATGACCACGATGAACTCGGCGGTGGGATCGGTCCGGAACTGGGCATCGAGGCTCCGGGCCACGTTCATGCCCTCGTACCCGCTCACCCCCAGCCAGGCCTCGGGGCCGGCGCCGAAGGAATGGAGGAGGTAGACCACCGGGTAGCGACGGTCGTCGTCTTCGTCGTACGAGGGCGGCAGGTAGACCACAGCCCGGCGCACCGCATGGGACTCCAGGAGGGCCCCCACCAGCGACGGGGCCGGAACCCGGGCGGTCTCCAGGCGGCCCTGCGACCCCTCCACCGCCCGGGGCCAGACGGCCAGGGCGAGGGGCACGACGAGGGCGGAAGCGAGGCGGGACGGGCGCATGGCCTCGAAGCTACCGGTTCCCTGCCCGGCGTTCCAACACCGGCCGACCCCCGCCGTTAACACTTCCCGCCCGCTCGGTGTCTCCAATCGTACACGGCGACGTCATGCGCCTCGGATGCGACCCACACACACCGCACCCCGGCGCGCCTCCCCCACACCACTTCCCACAGCCCCGCACGCCCATGCTGTTGTACTTCGGGCCCGAGGTCATGATGCCCCTGGCGTCGGCGGCTGCCGCCGCCCTGGGCGCGATCCTCATGTTCTGGCGGCGTTTCGTCGCCGGGCTCAAGGCCGCCGGTCGTTCGGTGGTCCGGTTCGTACGGCGGGACCGGAGTCCCGACGCCTCGGCTTCCGGGCCGCCCCGCCCGCGTCGCCGCCAGCGCACGAAGCCGCGCCGGACCCCGTGACCCGGGTGGTCGTCCTCGGCCTCGACGGGTTCGATCCCCGCCGAGCCGAGACGCTCATGGACCGGGGCATGCTCCCCCACCTGGCCGCCCTCGCCGACCGGGGCGGATACGCACGCCTGGCCACCACCGCGCCGCCCCAGACCCCGGTGGCGTGGTCCACGGCCTTCACCGGGGCCAATCCCGGCGTCCACGGCATCTACGACTTCCTGCGGCGAGACCCGACCAGCTACCGCCCCGACGTGGCCCTCCACGCCCTGGAACGACCCAACCGGTTCCTTCCCGTGAAGGCCGTGAACCGCCGGGGCGGCCGAACGGTGTGGGACCGCATTTCGGCCGCCGGCGGGTCGTCGGCCGTGCTCCGGGCGCCCTGCACCTTCCCGCCGGAGGGCTTCGAGGGCCGGCTCCTGGCGGGGGTGGGCGTGCCCGACATCCGGGGCGGATTCGGCACCTCGGCGGTGTGGGTCACCGACCCGTCGCTGGATGTCGGAGAGGGGGAACGCCTGGTGGTGGTGGAGCGGGACGCCGCCGGGGCCGTCCAGACCCGGCTCCCGGGCCCCACCCGCCCCGGGACCCACGACGACGCGGAGTTGCCCATGGCGATCCTGCCCCATGGCGACGACGTGGAGGTGCGCGTCGGCCGGGCCGGCGTACTGGTGCCCCGAGGCGGGTGGAGCGACTGGCTCGACGTCACCTTCAAGACCGGGCCCCTCCAGTCCGTGCAGGGCCGGGTGCGCTTCCACCTCCCCCTGGGCCCGGGCCCCGTGGTGCTCTACGCCTCGCCGGTGAACGCCCATCCCAGAGCGCCCCAGTTCCCCCTCAGCCATCCCTGGGACTACGCCGGCGAGCTGGACCGGGAGATCGAGCCCTACCACACCACGGGCATGGCCGAAGACCACAACGGCCTGGACAACGGGCGTCTGGACGAAGCGGCCTTCCTGCGCCAGTGCGGCGAGGTGCTGGACGAACGGGTGGCCATGCTCCACTACGAGCTGGATCGGTTCGACGAGGGACTCCTGTACTGCCTCTTCGACACCCCGGACCGGGTGAGCCACATGCTGTGGCGGTTCCTCGACCCCACCCACCCGGCCAACGGCGTTCACGGCTGGAGCGCCGAGTGGGCCGACGCCCTGGACGAGCACTACCGGGACTGCGACGCCGTGGTGGGCGAGGTGTTGGATCGGCTTCCGCCCGACACCACCCTCATGGTGGCCAGCGACCACGGCTTCACCGACTACCGCCGCCAGCTCCACCTCAACACCTGGCTGGCCGAGCGGGGTTGGCTGACGCTACGCAACGATGCGGTGGCGGGCGACGGTACCGTGGGGCCCGACGCCGTGGACTGGTCCCGGACCCGGGCCTGGGCCGTGGGGCTCGCCGGGGTGTACCTGAACATCGCCGGCCGGGAGGCCCAGGGAGTGGTGGACGAGGCCGAGGCCCCGGGCCTTCGAGACGCCCTGGCCCACGACCTCCGCTCCATCGTCGACCCGGCCCTGGAGCAGGCCGCCGTGCGGTGGGCCGCTCCCCGGGACCAGGTCTACCGGGGCCCCCGCCTGAACGACGCCCCCGATGTGGTGGTGGGGTGCGCGCCGGGATACCGGCTCTCAGGCCGAACCGCCCTGGGAGGTCTGGGCGCCGGCGTGTTCGCCGACAACACCCGCCGGTGGTCGGGAGACCACGTGGTGGACCCGTCGGAGGTGCCGGGCGTGCTGTTCATGAACCGCCCCTTCGACGAAACCGGTCCGGACCTCACCGACCTCGCCCCCTCGATCCTGGACGCCCTGGGGCTCCCCCTCGACGCCGACCTCGAAGGACGCACACTGCTGTCATGAAGATCCTGGTGGTGGGGCTGGACTGCGCCGCCCCCGAACTGCTTCTGGGCATGGACGACCTGCCCGTCATCCGCCACCTCATGGCCACGGGCTGCTACGGACGCCTGGAGAGCGTGGTGCCTCCCATCACCGTACCGGCCTGGATGGCCATGGCCACGAGTCGCGATCCCGGGGCCCTGGGCGTGTACGGCTTCCGGAACCGGCGGGACCACGGCTACGGCGCCATGGCCACGGTGAACCGGGACGCCTTCGACGCCCCCACCCTCTGGGACCGCATCGCCATGGAGGGCGGCCGCTCGGTGATCGTGGGCGTGCCCCCCTCGGTGCCGCCCCGGCGCATGAACGGCGTCTCGGTGGGCTGTTTCCTCACCCCGGACACGGCCGAGGGCGTGTTCACCCACCCGCCGGAGCTGTCGGATCGGATCCGGGAGTGGGTGGGCCACTACCCGGTGGACGTGAAGGACTTCCGCACCGACGACAAGGATCGGCTGCACCGGGAGATCCTGGCCATGACGGCGACCCACTTCGACGTGGTCCGGCGGCTCATCCAGGAGGAGGCGTGGGACTACTTCCAGTTCGTGGAGATCGGGCTGGATCGGATCCACCACGGGTTCTGGCGCCACCACGACCCGAACCACCGCAAACACGACCCCGACTCGCCCTGGCGGGAGGTGGTGCGGGACTACTACCGCCTGCTGGATCGGGAGATCGGCTCGGTGCTGGAGCTGGTGGACGACGACACGGCGGTCCTGGTGGTGTCGGACCACGGGGCCCGCCCCATCGACGGCGGGTTCTGCGTGAACGAATGGCTGGTCCGGGAGGGCGACCTGGCCCTTCACGGCCGCCCCGACGAGCCCACGCCCTTCCACGACCTCGACGTGGACTGGAGCGCTACCCGGGCGTGGGGCGCCGGGGGGTACTACGCCCGCATCTTCCTCAACGTGGAGGGGCGGGAGCCCCAGGGCGCCATCCCCGCCGCCGACTACGAAGCGGTGCGCAGCGACCTGAAGGCCCGCCTCGAGGCCACCACCGATCCCGACGGCCACCTCCTGGGCACCCGGGCGTGGCGCCCCGAGGAGCTCTACGCCGAGGTCCGGGGCATCGCCCCCGACCTCATCGTCCACTTCGGCGATCTGGCCTGGCGGTCGGTGGGAGGCGTAGGCCACGACTCCATCTGGGTCGAGGAAAACGACACGGGCCCCGACGACTGCAACCACGCCCAACACGGGGCCTTCATCCTGGCGGCCCCGGGGCTCCCCCCGGGCGGGGAACGGGAGGGAGTGCACCTCCTGGACATCGCCCCCACCCTCCTCTCCCTGGGCGGCTGGCAGGTGCCCGCCGATCTCCAGGGGCGCGCCTTCGCGGGTCGGGTCGAGGCCGACGCCGCCGACGATGCCGAGGGCGACGCCGAAGTGCGGCGGCGCCTCGAAGGACTGGGGTACATCGCGTGACGCCTCTGCGGATCCTGGTCCTGGCCCTGGCCACCGGGGGCATCACCGGCCTGCTGGAGATGGCGCTGGTCACGGGCGCCATCCGGGTGGGGGTCGCCGTCCGCATGGGCCCCGACTTCGTCTGGATGATCCCGTCGGCCGAACTCGTGCTCTTCGGGCTCGTGGGCGGAATCCTGGCCGCCGCCGCGGCGGTGCGCCCTTCGTGGCGGGAGCGGGAGGGGCTCTTCGTGGGACTCCTCGTGGGCCTGGCCACCCTGTCGCTTCTCCTCATGGTGGAGGTGATCCACGACCTGGCGGCCCTGGCCCTGGCGGCGGGGGTGGGAACCCAGGCGGGACGCCTGGCGACCCGGCCCTGGGCGCGACGAGCCGTGGCGGCGGCCCCGCTCGTCGCCGTGGCCACGGGGGTCTGGGCCGCGGCCCTGGGGGTGTGGACCCCCCACCGCCGGGCGGCGGCCGAGACCGCCGCCGTGGCCTCCCTCCCGGCCCCGGACGCCGACGCCCCCAACATCCTCCTCCTCATCCTCGACACGGTGCGGGCCGCCAGCCTGGGCCTCTACGGCGCCCCGGCCGACCCCTCGCCGGGGCTGGACCGGCTCGCCGGCCAGGGGGTGGCCTTCGACATGGCCATCGCCCCCTCGCCGTGGACCCTCCCGAGCCACGCCTCCATGTTCACGGGCCGGTGGCCGGGCGAGCTCAGCGCCGGCTGGGAGGCCCCCCTGGACCGCACCACGCCCACCCTGGCCGAAGCGCTGGCGAACCGGGGCTGGGCCACGGCGGGGTTCGTGGGCAACCTCCTGAACACGGCCCGCCACACCGGCCTCGCCCGGGGCTTCCTCCACTACGACGACTACGACACCTCGGCGGGGGAATGGCTCCTGGCCGCCTCGGTGGGCCGGGCCCTGGCCTACGCCACCCCCGTGCGACGCCTCCTGGCCCGGAACGAGCTGGCCAACCGGCGCCACGCCCCGGAGGTGGCCGACGAGTTCCTGGACTGGATCGACCGGGGGCCCGCCGCCGACGGGACCCGTCCCTGGTTCGCCTTCGTGAACCTCTACGACGCCCACGAGCCCCACATGCCGCCGGGCGTCCCGCTCCGGGAGTGGAATCGGTTCGAGCACCGGGGAGGCATGGTGGTGGGAGGCAACGCCTGGGTGGAGGAGAAGTGGACGCTGGACGCCGCCGAGGTGCAGCTCCACCGGGCCGCCTACGAGGCCCGCATCCGGGCGGTGGACGCCGAAGTGGGTCGGATCCTGGCCGAGCTCGAGTCCCGGGGACTCCTGGACGACACCTGGATCGTGGTGACGTCGGACCACGGCGAGCAGCTCGGGGAGCGGGGCCTCTTCGAGCACAACAACTCGCTCTACCTCCCGGCCCTCCACGTCCCCCTGGTGATCCGCCCCCCGGCAGCGGCCGGCCCCACCGGCGTGCGGGTACCGGGCGCGGTGAGCCTCCGGGACGTGCCCGCCACGATCCTGGATCTGGTCGGCGTCGAGCCGACGCTTCCGGGCGCGTCTCTCCGCCCCCTCTGGACCGGCGGCGACGCGGCCCCCACCTCCCCCGCCGTGGCCTACCTCCGGCGCGGATACGTGGAACAGCCCGCCACCCCCATGTCCCGGGGCACCGAGATGCAGGCGGTGGTGGAGCTGCCGTGGCTCTACGTCCACAACGGCGACGACACCGACGAGATCTACGACCTGCGGGACGGGCTCTTCGAGGGGCCCAATCGGGCCGGAGCGGGCGCCGCCGCCGATTCGGCGCTGCGCTCGCTCCGCAGCACCCTCTACCGGCTGGTCACCGGGCGGGACGTGCCCGCCGGGCTCCCCATCCGACCCGCCGCGCCTCTCGGGCGGGAATGACGTCGCCGGAGACGAGAGGAACGGGGGAGGCGGGAACGACGACCGGTGCGCACCCGATTCCCCCCGGGCCGGACCGCCGCCCCACACTCCACCCGAATCTCATCGACCTCCCAGCCGCCGCTGCACGCCGAGAAGCAGCACGGGACGCAGCTTGGGCTGATTGATGGCCCCGTCGGCGTCGCCGTACTCGTAGTCCTCCCGGGGGTTCACGTTGTCTCCGTCGGGGCTGTACGACGTATCGTGCCCCTGGAGGCGCGACCCCCCGAACCAGTCGAGTCCCGCGTCCACCACCAGCCACGTGCGGCTTCCGAGGATGAAGCGGCTCTCGGTGCCCACCCCCAGTCCCCAGTGGGTGCTGGTGACATCGAAATCCTCGTTGCCCCCCACGTACCGGAAGTTGCCCCGGAAGCTCGAGCGCCGGACTCCCACGCTCCAGAAGCCGAGATCGCCGGGCACGGACAGCGAGGGGATGAGGACGTCCAGGTCGATGTCGATGGCCCGACCCTTCTTCTCCGGGGTGCCGTTGGTGGCGTTGTTGATGAAGATCCTCCGGGCCTCCGACGACGACCCGGGGTCGAGGCGGGTCCAGCCCAGACGGAGCCGGGCTTCGAAGGGCAACGACGGCGTCAGGTCCCGGGCCAGAAGCTGGCCCTGGAGGGTGAACCCGTCGGCGAACCCCATCATTCCCCCCACGACGAACGACCGTCCCGACGCCTCGGAGGCCTGGCCGGACAGTCCCACCGGTAGGGCCAGCAGCGCGGTAGCCGCCAACCGGATCCAGAATGTGCGCACGTGTACGTTCCTCGGCAGTGGTGTGGCAGGAGGGTGAGTTCCGGGGACTGCCAGCTTCGTGCCACCCATATGTTCCCAAAAACGGCGCAGAATTCCGCGGCAAACCGGGTACGTAGCCTTGGCGCACACTCGGCACGAACGTACCGGTGAAGACCATCCGGTGCCGGTTCGGCCGCTGCCGGACCCGAGCCCCCGGAGCCCCTCGGGGGACGGGGGACGGGCGATCCCGCGCCCGAGCCTTGCACCATGCTCGTCGGGTGCGGAGATTGAAGTCGAATCGCGTCGCGCGCCCTCCCTCGCGCGGCCTTCGGGGTCCCGGTGCGCGTGGGACCTGTTTCCGTCCCAGAATCCCATGGATGGCTGGACGTATGATGCTACGCCCGGTTGCGGCCTTCCTCGTCGTCCTCGGCGGTCTGGCTGCAGGGACCCCGGCACCGGCCCTGGCTCAGGGAGACCAGGGGTGCGATCTCTGCCACGGTGAGGTGGAGCTCCTCCGCCAGCACGTGCCCAGCCTCGCCGAAGCCGAACGCCTCTCGGTGACGTCGTCGGTCATCGCCGCGTCGGCTCACGAGGGGGAATCCTGCGCGTCGTGCCACACCGGGTACCAGCGCTGGCCCCACCCCGACGGCGGCACCACCGAGACGTGCGTGTCGTGCCACGAGGAGGCGGGCCGGCTCTGGGACTCGAGCCTCCACGCCCATCCGCGGCTGGACGAGCTGGATCCCGCCGACTGCGCGTCGTGCCACGGGAGCCACGACATCCGATGGGTGGACGAGCTCCGGGAGGACGACGGCATCCGGACCATGAACGCCACCTGCGTCTCCTGCCACGAGACCCAGGCCATGGTGCCCTCGGAGCCCCACGGCGACACGGTCTCGTGCGCGGGCTGTCACGCGCCCCACGGAACGAAGGGGGTCGACGATCTCACGGCGGCGGTGGCCCCCCTGGCCCAGGCCGCGACCTGCGGGGCGTGTCACGAAGAGGCCGCCGAGGCCTTCCCCGGCGACGCCCACGGAGCGGCCCTGGCCGACGCCGACCCCCTGGCGCTGGACGATTTGATGGAGGCGGGGGCCGAGATGCCGGCGACCTGCACCTCGTGCCATGGAGGTCACGGCATGGTCGCCGTGGACGATACGGCCAGCCTCGCCGTTCACGTGGACGCCTGCGCCACCTGCCACGCCGATGAGGCCGACCGCTACTTCGGTACGTACCACGGCAAGGCCACGGCCCTGGGGTCCCACGTGGTGGCCACCTGCGACGACTGCCACGGGGCCCACGGCATCTTCGCCTCGGCCGAAGAGGCGTCGTGGGTCCACGAGTCGAAGCTGGTGGAGACGTGCGGCGAGTGCCACGAGCACGCCCGGGAGGCCTTCGTAGCCTACGACTCCCATCCGGACCCCCTGGATCCGGACCGCAACTTCCCCCTGTTCGTCACCTTCGTGTTCATGAACGCCCTGCTGTTGGGCGTCCTCGTGGTGTTCGGTCTGCACACCTTCCTCTGGTGGGTCCGGATCCTCATCGACAGCCGGCGGTCCGAGGCCACGGAGGGGTCCCATGGCTGAGGGAGAACGGGGCGCCTTCGACGCTCCCGCGCTGGTGCCCCTCGACACGGCCCAGCGGGGAAAGGGACCGTTCGTCTGGCGCTTCACCCTGCTGCATCGCCTGCTCCACGCCCTGGCGATGTCGACGTTCTACGTGCTGGTTCTCACCGGGATTCCCATTCGCTACAGTTGCGCGCCGTTTTCGGCCGAACTCATGCGGTTGTGGGGCGGTGTGGAGCGGGCCGGATTGATCCACCGCATCGCCGCCGGGGTGATGGTGGTCTACTCGGTGGCGTTCCTGGGCTGGCTCTCCATGCGGTTCATCGTGTCGAAGGAGAAGCTGAAGTGGCTCCGGGGCTACGACAGCATGGTGCCGGATCTGCAGGACGCCCGGGACTTCATCAAGCAGTGGAAGTGGTACTTCACCGGGAAGGACCGGCCCCGCTTCGGCCGCTACGGCTACCTGGAGAAGCTCGACTTCTTCGGTGAGGTCTGGGGGCTCATCATCATCGGCGGCTCGGGCATCATTCTCTGGTTCCCCGAGTTCTTCTCCCAGTGGCTGCCGGGATGGTCGTTCAACCTGGCCACCGTCTTCCACGGGTACGAAGCCCTCATCGCGGCCGGATTCATCTTCATCGTCCACTTCTTCAACGTGCATCTGCGGCCCGACAAGTTTCCGCTGGACGCGGTCATGTTCCACGGCCGGGGCACGCTGGAGTACATGGAAGAGGAGCACCCGGCCCTCGTGGAGGAGCTCGAGGGCCGCCTGGACGGGCCGCCGTCGCCCACCGCCGTGCTGGACGCACCCGCGCCGCCGCCGAGCCGGGTCCAGACCTTCTTCGGCGCCGTCCTGGGCTTCCTGGCCCTGGGCATCGGCGTCCTCTGCATCGGGATGATCATATGGGCCGTCGCCATCTGCTGACCGCCGGAACCGCCCGCCTCGGCGCCGCCACGCTCGTCGCCGCGGCTCTGGGACTGGCGGCCGCCTGCGTCTCGCCCCCGGCCGGAGCCTTCGCCCGGGTGGACGCCGAGGAGGGGCACCGCACGCTGGTGTGTGCCGACTGCCACGCCGGTCCCCTGGCCGATCGGGGTCTCGCCCAGGCCGACGAGGCGACCTGCACCGCCTCGGGGTGTCACACCGACGGCGGACCCGCCGAGGTCGTGCTGGGCTCGGTGGCCTTCGCCCACCGGGACCACGGCGGCGACTCGGTGGCGGTCATGGAGTGCTCCGGCTGCCACACCCACCCCACTCCCGCGGCGGCCCTGGTGGCCGAGGTGGACGCCTGTTCGTTCTGCCACCTCTCGGAGCAGGCGGCGGGCTCCACGGGGGAGTGCCGGCTCTGCCATCAGAACCTCGAACACGCCGGGCTCACCAGTCAGGGCGTGGAGGTGCCCCACGACGACCTGCCCTGGATCGACGGCGGGTGCGTGCGCTGCCACTACGACGTCACCGAGCCCCCGGTGCAGGTATCGCCGCTGCGCTGCGGAGCCTGCCACGACGACGTGGAGAGCGCCGTGGACGACGGGGCCGGCCTCGACCTCCACGTGAGTCACGCCACCAGCTCGTGCATCGCGTGCCACGACGAGGGCCAGCACCGGATCCGGGCCATGTCGTCGTCCGTGTCCCTCCAGTGCGCCGACTGCCACCGGGAGGAACACGAGGTCGCCGTGACCGCCGGGTTCCCCGACGCCGCCACCTGCAACCGATGCCACGCCGGAGCCCACGAGCCCCAGCAGCGCATGGTGCTCGGTCTGGTGGATGATCTGGACGCCCCCGATCCGAGCCAGAAGTTCCTGGATGGCCTCACCTGCCGCTCGTGCCACCAGGCCGCGCCCGCCTCGGATCCGGCGGTGCCGGTACGGGGCCGGGTCCAGACCTGCGTGGAGTGCCACCGATCCGAGTACGCCACCGTGGAGCGGTGGTGGCGGGAGGGCACGGCCCAGCGCGTGGCCCTGGCCGCCGCCTACGCCCGCACCGCGGTCTCGCGAGTGGGCACCGATGCCGGGGCGGAAGCCACCGCGGCGCTGGACGAGGCCGACCGGCTGATCCAGCTCGTGGACACGGCGGGAGCGGTCCACAACCTGACCCTGGCCCACCGCCTCCTGGCGACGGCCACGGAGCGGGTGTCCCAGGCCTACACCGCCGCCGGGCGGACGGCGCCCCCGGTGCCCGACCTGGGCCGGGAGCCCAACATGGGGCTGTGCAGCTACTGCCACTACCGCACCAACGACCCCTGGGTCTTCCAGGAGATGTCCGGGGCGTTCCACCGCGACGTGCTGCGGCTGTCGGGGGGAGGTTGAGGGGACGGCCGTGAGCCTCTCCCCTCCGCCTCTCGCCTTCGCCGCGCTCAATCTGCGCCGCAATCCCTTCGGGTCGGTGCGGCCCGACGAGGAAGCGGGCCTGGTGGTGGTCGATGTGGGGCGGTGGGCGTCGTTTCTCGGGGACTCCTCCTCGCCGGGGCGCCGGGCGATCCAGATCCTGGGACCCCCTGGGGCCGGGAAGTCCACCCACCTGCGGGCGCTGGCCCGGCGGTGGCCGGGACACCCGGTCTGGGCGTGGTCGGCCGACCACGGCTGGCCGGCCCCGCCCGCTGCGGGCCCCCACCTCTTCGTGGACGACGCCCACCTTCTCTCCCGCGGCGCCTTCGCTCGGGCCGTGAGCTCTCGGCGGCGGGTCGCCCTGGCCACCCAGCGGTGTCTCGAGCAGCGCCTGGAGCGCCGGGGCTTCGACGTCCGGACCGTTCCCGTCACTGCCCTCGTGGATCCGGCCCACCTGGACGCCGTGGTGCAACGCCGCCTCGTCGCGGCGCGACGGGGCCCGGGCCCCGTGCCCCGCCCCGACCGGGCCCATCTGGAGTCCCTCGTCCGTCGCCACGGACCGGACCTGCGGGCGATCCTCGACGACCTGTACCGCTGGATCCAGCGCTTTGCGGAGGCCGCGTGAGCCAGGGCATCCGCATCGAGTTCGACGGCGGCGACCGGGTGTTTCGAAGCGGCGAGACCGTAGCGGGCGCCGTGGTGGTGGAGGTGGACGATGGATCCCGGTGCGAGTACGTGATGCTCCGGGCCTCGTGGCGCACCCACGGCAAGGGCACGGTGGCCAAGGGACGCCACGGCTCCCTCACCCTCCACGAGGGGCCGATTCCGGCGGGGGTCACCCGGTTCCCGTTTCGGTTCGAGGCCCCCGGCGAACCGTTCACCTATCGAGGTCACCTCCTCAACGTCGACCACTACCTCGAGGCCCGCATCGAGATTCCCTGGGCCCTGGACCCGTCGGTGGAGGAGGACTTCGTGGTGGTGCCCGGCGCCGTGCCGGCACCGCCGCCGGATCCCGACCAGGCCGTGGGTCCGGGGTTGGAGTCCGTGCCCAACCCCCTGCTCCCCATGGTCATCGGGAGCGTCACGCTGGTGGTGGCCCTCCTGACGTTCCCCTTCCCGGGGATCCTCTTCCTGGTCGTGGCCGCCGCCTTCCTCTTCGCGGGACTCCGGCAGAAGGCGGCCGCATCCCGAGTCGGCGACGTGGTGGTGATCGTGGAACCCCAGGTCGTATCGCCGGGCGACGAGGTGCGGGTGGCCGTGGGCCTCTTCCCCCCGAAGGACGTGGCCCTGAACGGGGTCACGGCCACCCTGCGGGGCGCCGAGGTCGTGGTGTCGGGAAGCGGCACCGACCGGAAGACCCACCGCCACGTGGCCCATCGCGACGAACGGCCCCTGGTGGGCGCCGGCACCCTCCCCGGCGGCGTGGAGCGGGTGCTGGAGACCACCTTCACCGTGCCGTCCCTGGGCATGTGGACCTTCGCCGCCGAGCGGAATCGGGTCCTGTGGGACGTGCGGGTGGAGGTGGACATCCCGTCCTGGCCCGACTGGTCGTCGTCCACGCCCATCGTGGTCTGGCCCGCCCGGGGCGCGGTGGAGGCCCCTGCGGCGCGCCCTCGGATCGCGGCACCCGAGCCGGCTGCGCCACCTCCACCGCCGCCCCCAAGGAAGGCGGTGGCGACGGTCGTTCCGAAGCCGGAGGCCCCGCCGGAGGTCGTGCGGGAGCCGGAGGTCGTGCCGCAGGCGAAGGCGGCTACGCCCTCCGCTCCTTCTCCCCCGGTACCGGCGCCCGCATCCGACGGCTCCTTCGCCGCCGCCGTGCGGGAGGTGCTGGACGCCGGCGTGGTCTCGGGCGACCGGCGCACCAAGGCCGCCGCACTGGTGGGCCGTTCGGTCTCGTGCGAGGTGCGGATCGAACGGGTCCAGCGACCCTTCGGCCGGAACCTGGCCGCGGGCTACGAGGGAGGCCGCACCCTCCGGGGCACCCTGGACGACTCGGGCCTCCCGGTGGAGGTGCGGATCCCCGCCGCCGACGCCGACGCCGTGGACGCCCTGAAGCGGGGCGGCACCTGGCCGACCCGAGGCACCTTGGTGGAGTGGGCCCGCCTCCCGGACCGGCCGGTCATCGCGGCCGAGGCCCGGGGACGGTAGCCTCATCATTCACGAAAAACGCCCCAAGGCCGTAAAGCCTTGGGGCGCCTAGTGCCCCGCCAGGGACTCGAACCCCGAACCTACTGATTAAGAGTCAGTTGCTCTGCCAGTTGAGCTAGCGAGGCGTGCCGGGCCTGCGGCCCGGAGCCCTTCAAGCTATTCGGTGAGGTGCGGCTGTCAACCGCCGTCGCCCAGGACGTCGGGCCGCAGCACCGCTCCGATGTAGTGGGCCACGGCGTCGATTTCCCGGGGGGTGAGGCCGGCCACACCCCAGGTGGGCATGCCCCGCACGTGTCCCACGAAGATCCGGTGCCGGATGGAGTCGGGGGCCTCGGCGTAGCGCCAACCTGCGGTGACCAGCGACGGCACCTGGAGGTTCCGCTCCAGGGCGTAGTCGGTGCCGCCTTCCCCCAGGGGCCCGTGGCAATTCCGGCACGACGTGGAGAAGACCACGTTGCCCTCCAGGGCCCGGATGGAGTCCGACGGCCAGGCGATGGAATCGAAGAGGGCCATGGAGAACTCCCGGTCGGCCTCCACCACCTGCTCGGCCCGATCCGGTGGCTCGAACTCGTGCTTCCCGCAGGCGGCCAGACCCACGGCCACCGTCATTGCCAGGGCCGCACCGACCCGCCTCACGGACGCCCCCCTCCCGAATCGGGCGTCGCCGTGGGCATGCGGATCAGCGACGCCCCGGGAGCCAGTTCCCGGGCCGCGTCCAGGGCCGAATCGGCGGCGGCGGCGTTGCCCAGGGCCTGCTGGGCCATGTACAGGCCGAACCAGCCGGTGGGGTCGTCGGGAGACGACGCCGTGGCTTCCCGGAAGGAAGTCGCGGCGGCTTCGTACTCGCCCCGGCGGTACCGGGCGTTGCCCGAGTCGATCTGGGCCAGGGTCTCGGGCGGCAGTTCGGCCCGACCCGCCGTGGTTGGATCCAGGGAGTCGGTCTGCTGGTCGTCGGGCAGACACCCGGGGAGCGTGGCCACCAGGGCGAGAATGCCGGCGAGCCCGGCGATTCGGAGGCGGGTCGTCATTCCTGGCCCCCGATGGGCCCGATGTGGCAGGCGCTGCAGATCCAGGGATTCCGTTCCTGGGCCCGCACCGGATCGAAGTCCGGACCGTGGGGACTGACCTTGAAGGCCCCCGTCTGACTGTGGCACTGGAGACACTCCTTCTGGGTGTGGCACGAGGCGCACTGCTCGAGCCCCTGCCGGGCGCCCTGCCCGTGGCGGATCAGCCAGAGGGGTTCGGCGTCGTGGTACCCCGACCCGAGGCGCCCCACGCTCCCGAAGCCCACCTCCACGTGGCACTGGCGGCAGAAGGCCGCGGTGTTGTGGCAGTTGCTGCACTCCATGGACTGGGACCCCGCCGCCGACGCGTGACGCAGGGCGAACCCGGCGGGATGATACCCGGGGGCCGTCTGGGCGTCGTGGCAGTCGGCGCAGTAGGTCTGGGTGTGGCACGTGCTGCAGGCGTCGGGCGCCGCCGAGGCCAGGACCGTGTGGGCCGTCATGAAAAACGGCGTCTGGTGGGAGGCGGGCTGCCGGGGATCGAGGCCGACCCCGGGGGCCCGCACCTGGGGGCGCTCCGGGAGGGCCTGAGCCGACGCCGGCATGGGCGCCACGTGGCAGGCGGCGCAGTCGTTGCTGGTATGGCAGGTGGCGCAGTCGGCGGGGTTGGGGGCCGGCCGGCCGTGGGTCACCTCGAAGACGTCGTCGGTGTGCCCCTCGGGCACGAAGTAGCGGGCCTCCATGGGCGGAAGCGACCATCCGTCGGGGGCCGGTGACAGGGCCTGAATCTGGCGTCGTTCCCCGCTGACGTGGCACGACAGACAGCGGTCCTGGGTGTGGCAGGTGGCGCACCGGGCGATCCCGGACACCCCCCGGGGCCGGTGGGACCGGAGAAAGGCGTCGTCGCCCACGTCGTGGTCGTCGGGGGTGGGCAAGGTCGCCAGCAGGGCATCGCCTCCGGGTACGGCGGCAACCTCCCGGTGGCACGAGGCGCAGTCGAGCGCCGTGTAGTGCGTGTCGGGGTCGTCGCCGTGGCAGGTGAGGCACCGCTCCGGCGCCAGGGGCTCCACTTCCAGGCGCGCCCCGCCCTCGGCCACGTGGCACGACGCACACACCACGGCCTCTTCGCCCGCCGCCGCCACCGTGTCGATGTGGGCGGGATGGCTGAACTCCACCAGCCCCACGGGACGGGGCGCGGGCGTCCAGTCCACCCGGCGCTCCTCCTGGCCGTCGTGACAGCCGTCGCACGACGCGGGTTCGGGATAAAACGAGGCGGCGTCGCCCGACTCGATGCCCTGGTGGCATCCCACGCAGAGGGGAAAGAGGCCGTCGTGCCGCAGGTGGGGAAACGAGTCGGCCTCCTGGGGCGTCGGGGGACGCCAGGCCGCTTCCGCCGTCCACGACGGCGCCCCGGCCCCGGCCGTGGCGATCATCACCATGCCGACGACGGCCATGGCCGCGGGCAGACGCAGCGAACCCATCATCGTCCTCCCCGGCGCAATGCCGGATCGTCTCCGAAAGCATACCTCAACCCGAACCACCCCCGGGTCTGGTTCCAGACGTCGTCGCTGCCGCCGCGACCGGCATCCTGCCGCAGCAGGAGCATGCCGGCATCGAGTTGAACCCGCTCCGTGGCGGCCCACTCCAGCGACGCTCCGCCCCCCAACGCCCGCCCGTCACCGAGGCGGAAGGCCTCGAACTGCTGGAAGGTCGTGCCCGTCAGCCGGGCCCGCAGCGTCGGGGCGAGGCGCACGCCCACCGCCGCATCCAGGGAGTGGAGGAACGCCGACGCGCCCCAATCGACCTGCCAGGCCGCCTGGAGGTCCACCCGCTGCGACGGGCTCCACGTGCCGTTGAGTTCGGCCTGCCAGCCCCGGTCTTCCAGCGGCTCGAAGACCGTGGCCACGGCGGCGTCGCCGTAGCTCCGGGCCGCCAGGGAGAGCTGGAGCCCCGCAGTGCTGGAAAGTCCCGCGCTCAGGCGGAGCCGAGCTTCGCGGTAGGGCACGGGGCTGAAGAAGCCCCACACCGTGGACAGCTCGAAGTAGGGCACGTAGCGCCGGGCCTCGACCTCGGCCAGAAGCCGGCCCTCCCGGAAGGCCCGCCGCAGCGTCAGGTGGGCCTTCCCCACCTGCCCGAAGGGCACGTCGTAGTCGGCCGAAGCCCGCACCTGGACAGCCCCGGGCAGGAAGGTGGCGAAGTCCAGCGCCGCCCGCTCCGCCACCAGCCCGGAACGGTCACCGATGATCTCGCGCTGATACCGCAGTCCCAGGGAGGTCCGCACCCACCGCACCCCGGCCGCGCCCCCCCAGAGATACGCCTCCTGGTCGGGAACGAAGTCCTCGATGCCCCGGAGCGCCTCCCGCCGGGTTTCGTTGAGCCCCCGGGCCAGGGAGCGGCCGCCGAAGGCCTCGGCCCACCATCCGGTGCCGTCCCAGCGCACGGCCCCGCCGTCGAAGCCCGAAAAGCCCAGCCCCGACGGCGTGTCCTGCCGGCCGACCCGCACGCGCAGGCGGCCCCGCTGGAGCTGGCCGTACGCCACCAGGACGTCGAAGGGATCGTCGGCCAGCGGCCAGTCGAGTTCGCCCCGCAGGCGGTCACGGGCCCGGACCAGGCCGGTGAAGCTGAGCCCGGTCATGCCGAACCCCCACGCCGTGAATCCCACGTCCTGGGATCCCACCACCGCGGTCTCGGACGCGCCGGGCCGGTAGTAGGTGCACGGGATCGTGGGCGTGGTGCAGCTCACCGGGTTGCCGTCGATCCGCAGCCGCCCGTCGGGCCCCGCCACCGCCTCACCGGCGGCCGCCGTGTCGAGCTGGAGGGGCCGCATCTCGAAGAGCCGGACCGAGCTCGACGCCCACCCCCGCACCCCCTGCCCCGCCGCCGGTGCGGCCCGGACGCAGGCCACGACCGCCGCGGCCGCCAGAACGACCGCGGTGCGTCGCCCGGTGCGGGATCGACGGCTCACGGCACCCCCACCGGGGGAAGGGCGTGGCACTCGGCGCAGTCCCGCCCGGGACGGTGATCGACCAGGTCCTGATGACAGACCAGGCAGGCCTCCCGGTTCCGGGGCACGCCCTCGAAGGGCAGGTCCTCGTGGCATCCCACACCGGTGCACCCCACGTGGGCGTCCACGGTGTGGGCCGTGGCCACCGGCACGGCGTGGCAGGTCATGCACGTGACCGTAGCCTCGTGATGATCGGTGTGGCAGCCCGCACACTCCCCCGTGTCCACCAGACGGGCCGGGCCCTCCTGGTGGCACGTCGCGCAGGTGACGTCGGGATGCCGGGCGTGATCGAAGGGGAACTCCCGGGTGACCGGAGTCTCCGTCACGGAGAAGGTCAGCCGCTGGGCCACGGGGAAGATGCCCCGGTCGGCGAGCACCGAGGACGCGTGGCAACTCGCACAGTCGTTGGCCGGCTCGCCGGTGTGGTGGCAGCTCCGGCAATCGGCGATGTCGGTGACGGTCAGGGCGCCGTGGGTTTCGGCGCTGGTGTGACAGGCGGTGCACTCCACGGAACGGTGGTTCGCGTGGCGGAAGGCGGTCTCCCCCGAGGTGTTGGGCGACACCTGGGACGGCTCCTGGGCCCGGGCGACCCGGGGCGTGGAGGCGGGTAGCGCGCCGATGTCGTCGGCGAAGGACGGCCCGCCCACGGGACGATCCCCCGGGGGGGTGTGCAGGTAGAGCGCCGCGGCCTGAATGGGGCGGGCCCGGCGGCCTCCGTCCCCCACCGGCTCGAGGCGCGCCGAGGCGCCTCCCGGGCCGTCGTCGAAGATGTCCTGGTGGCAGGAGAGGCAGTCGTCGCCGTCGAGGGTCCAGTCGTGGGCCGCGTGGCACTGACTGCAATTCTCGATGTCGGCGTGGTCCAGCCCCCGATGGAACGGGGTCAGCTCCCGCACGTCGTCGTGGCACCCCACCGTGGCGCAGGTTTCCACGGCGTCGGCCGGGGTGGTCTGCTCGTGGGGGTTGTGGCAGGTCGAACACACCTGCTCGTGGGGCTCGTCGGGCGGCATGTCCACCAACACCCGCATGGCGTGGCACGACAGGCACTCGTTCTGGGTGGGAGCCAGCGCCTCCCGGGCCTCCGCCGCGTCGGCGGTAGTGGGAATGGACCGGCTGAACCCGTGGCACGCCGCACAGTGGATCGTGAAGTCGCCCATGCGGCCGAGCTGGACCTCGACATCGGTGTGGCACCCGCTCTGAGCGCACGTCTCGTCGGTGGCCGCGAACTCGTGGAGGCCCGACGAGTGGCACTCCACGCACAACAGCCCCTCGAGGTCGGGATCCTCGGACTGGAGGTGGACCCGATGGCCCGCCGAATTGCGGATGGTCTCCCACGTCTCGGGGTCGCCGTCGATGTGGCAGGCGGCACACGCCTCGTTGGTGACGACGGCGTGGACCTCGATGGTGTCGGGCGCCTCCAGCACCTGGGTGAGGGCCATCGAGCTCCGGGCGGCGAAGGTCGGCTGGTGGCACGCCTTGCAACCCAGGCCCCGGTGGGCGCTCCGGGCGAAGCGCTCGAAGGGCTCCGCCATGAGGTGGCACGACATGCAGAAGTCGTTGTCGTGCTGGACGTAGTCGTACGTCTGGTACGCGTAGTACCCGCCCGCGCTGACGCCGCCGGCCCCGAGGAGGCCGACGGCGAGCAGCACCGCAACGGGATGCCGGGCGGTCAGGTCGCTCACGCGACCCGCCGCCCGGCGGAAGAACCCCTTCATCGGTTCACCGAGAGTGTACCCGGCTCACCGCAGAGGACCACCTGGAACCAACTGGCGCTCCAGCGACACGCCCTGCACCGACAGACCGTACTGGCTCTGGAGCTGCTGGATGCTGGCGATCATGAGCGCCTCGGCGAGGAACGGGTTGTGGGCCGCCGTGCCGTTGAACTCGGCGAAGCCCGCGTTGAACTTGGCCCCTTCACCCGTGGTGAACTTGCCGTCGGAGGTGTCGAATTCCGAGGCGGGAACCTGAGCCACCAGGGCGTTGACCTGATCGGCAAGATTCTGGAGTCGGAGCGTCGCCGCAAGCATGGCGGCCCGAGCGCCCGAGGCCGACCCGTGACATCCGGAGACGGCGCACCCCTCGTAGTTCTTGCCCGTATCGGCGCAGTCCTGATCCGCCGCAGGAGCGCCGTTCGCGTCGACGCACGGCGTGGCCAGGAACCGGTGCCCGGTGGCAGTGACCACGAACTCACCGGTCGCCGCATCCGTCACCTCGTAGCTGTTCACGTGGCAGCCGGCGCACAGACCCGGGTTCGCGTCCGACCCGTGGGTGGCCACGATGTCGCCGGGGCCCAGGTCGAGGTTCGGGGGCCACCAGCCCGCCTCACCGACCAGGAGGGGACCCTGGGGCGAGTGGGGGCCACGGGACGACGTGGGATCGGGCACGCCCCGCTTGTGGTGGCACTTCATGCAGAGGTTCTGATCCTCGTTGGGCACGGAGATCGAGAACCGGAGCTGCCCTTCGAAGTCCGACCCGTGGGGGTCGTGGCAGACCGCACACGTGATGGACAGGTGATTGCCCGTGAGGTCGGAGTCCTCCTCGATGTACGGATCGTTGACCCCGAAGGCCTTGAGCGCCCCCGCCCCGGTGTGGCAGGACTGACAGGCCTCACGGCCCTGGGCACCCTCGTACATGTCGCCGTGCCGCGACTGGGCCCACTCTTCCGCGAACGGATGATGGGAGCCCTGGTGGCACTCTCCGCAACCGAGGGTCAGGTCCAGGCCCACGTCTACCGGCGCCAGCGGGATGTTGCCGTCGTTCGGCGCCGTCACGTGGTCGAGTCCGGGCCCGTGGCAGCTCTCGCATTGGACGTCGTGGTAGCGGTCCTCGGCCGTAGCGGTGTACCCCGCGGCCGTCGTCTGCGTGTTCCCGAGCTCGTTGACGGTGTGACAACCCTCGCAGAACGCCTGGGCGTGTCCACTGTCCTGGAGACCGGCCCATGCATCGGCGTGGGCAGAACCCTCCCATTGCCCCTGGGGACCCACGTGGCAGTTCCCGCACACGGTGAGTTTCGTCGACTGGTCGGTGTAGCCCACGAACCCCAAGGCAGCCTCCAAGGGTTCCTCGAAGAGCTCCCGATCCCGGAAGACGATGGTCTCGTCCGTACAGGCGGTGGACGCCAGGGTCCCGGCGACGACGGCGAGGAACGCGGTCCAGGCCCTCGTTCTTCCTGGTCTCATCTTCAGCCCCTACCCGGCTAGCCGGGCGTCTTGACGGTGAGTGGATGACCCGGACGAACCACCTCGTCCGAATCGGCCACCACTATACTGGCCTCCGTAGATCTACGGAGGCAACAGGGCGAAGTACTACGGATGTGTCGGGAAAAATCCCACACAGGGGCCCGAATCCCCCCGTCTGCACCGGCAAACGGGGGGATCCGGTCAGGTCGCGCCGCCGCTGGAGGCAGCTTCTCCGCCGCCGGAACGGAGCAGCATGAGCGCCCCCACGATGCCGGCGACGGCCGAAGCCGCCAGGATCCCGATCTTCGCGGCCCGGAGGTAGGCGGGATCGTCGAAGGCCAGACCCCCGATGAACAGCGACATGGTGAAGCCGATTCCGCACAAGACTCCCACGCCCCAGACCTGCCACCAGTTCGCGCCGGCCGGCAGGTCGGCGAACCCGAACCGGACCGCCACCCACGCGAAGAGGGCGATGCCGATGGGCTTGCCCACCACGAGTCCCACGATGATCCCCAGGGTGATGGGGAACGCCCCCTCGGCCCCTCCTCCCCCGAAGGTCACCCCGGCGTTGGCCAGGGCGAAGATGGGCAGGATGCCGTAGGCCACCCACGGATGCAGGCCGTGCTCCAGCTTCTCCAGGGGCGTGTCCCACCCGTCGGGCTCCCGGTCGGGCGTGGCGGGAATGGTCATGGCCAGAAGCACCCCCGCCACCGTGGCGTGGACGCCCGACTTCAGCACCGCCACCCAGAGCACGGCCCCCAGGAGGCCGTAGGGCAGGAACGACTTGAAGCCTGCTCGATTGACCACGATGAGGGCCACGAACGCCGACGCCGCCACCATGAGGGCCTGGGTCGACACCTCGGCGGTGTAGAAGAGGGCGATGACCATGACGGCGCCCAGGTCGTCCACGATGGCCACGGCCGTGAGGAAGACCTTCAGGCTCAGGGGCACCCGAGACCCGAGAGCCGTGATCACCGCGAGGGCGAAGGCGATGTCGGTGGCCATGGGGATGCCCCACCCCGACTCCCCCGCCCCACCGGCGTTCCACACCAGGTACAGCCCCGCGGGCAGGGCCATCCCCCCCACGGCGGCGAAGAACGGCAGCGCCGCCTTCCGACGGGAAGACAACTCTCCGCTCAGGAGTTCCCGCTTGATCTCGAGCCCCACCAGCAGGAAGAATACGGCCATGAGACCGTCGTTGATCCAGAGAATCAGGGGCTTGGAGAGTTCGGCCTCGCCGAAGCCCATGGTGAGGTAGGTGCCGAACAGGCGCTCGTAGGCCGGGCCGAAGCCGGAGTTGGCCCAGACCAGGGCCACCACGGCGCAGGCGAAGAGCAGGATCCCCGACGACGCTTCGACGGCGGCGAAGCTCTTGAAGGGGGCGAGAATGCGATCGGCCAGGACCGGGGGGCCGGCCGGCTTGGAACGACGGGGCGATGCCACGGAGGACCTCGGGATAAGGGGCCCGGCGAAGCCGGAGCCCGTCGACGTTTGGACCGGCTACCCGAACGTCGGCGCGAGGTTTCGTGGTCAGTGGCAGGCCACCGGCTCCATCTCCCAGATCCGGGGCTCGGGGTCGTCGGCCCCGGCGTCGATGCGAGCCTGGAGTCCCCCGGGAGTCCTCCGGTAGGCGATGCGTTTGGGATACTCGTGGTCCGGCGCCTCGAACCGGACGTCGCCGGCGCCGGCCACCACGAGGTGGAAGGCATGCTCCGACGCGGTGCCTCCCGGATGGGGCAGATACGACACCCCGTCGTCGTATTCCCGGATCAGCCCGAACTCGAACGACACGACCCGCCCGTCCCGCACGATCCGGCTGGTGCCCAGCATGACCCCGTCCTCCGGGGGCGACCACCGCTCCTCCAGAACCGTGGCGCCGGGGCCGGGGGGAGTCCGCCAACACCCGGCCATGAACCCCACCGACGCCAGTCGGCTCGCCCCGGGCGTGGGCACCCGCAGGGGATCGAGCCGCACCGTGGGCGTGGGGGGCGCAGACCCCATGCAGCCCCCCAGGGAGAGGCCGCCCAGGAGCAGCGCCGTGACGGTGTGACGCCCCACGGAACTCAGTAGGCGGCGATCCCCGTGATCGCCTGCCCCAGGACCAGACTGTGGATGTCGTGGGTGCCCTCGTAGGTGTAGACCGACTCCAGATTGGCCATGTGCCGCATGGAGTGGTACTCCACCAGGATGCCGTTGCCCCCCAGGAGGCGGCGGGCCTCCCGGGCGATGTCGCAGGCCATGTCCACGTTGGCCCGTTTGGCCAGGGAGACCTGCTGGGGCGTCATGGTGCCGGCGTCCTTGAGCCGCCCGAGGCGATGCACCAGGAGCTGGCCCTGGGTGATCTTGGTGAGCATGTCGGCGAGGCGAACCTGCTGGATCTGCTTGCCCCCGATGGGGCCCTCGAACATGACCCGCTCCTTGGCGTAGCTCCGGGCCTCGTCGAAGCAGGCCATGGCCGCCCCCACCACGCCCCAGGCGATGCCGTATCGGGCCTGGGTGAGGCACTGGAGGGGGTGCTTGAGCCCCCCCGTGCTGCCGGGCATGAGGGCGCTGTCGGGAAGCTCCACATCGGCGAGGTGCAGTTCGCTGGTGTCGGACGCCAGAAGCGACAGCTTGCCCTTCTGATCGGTGGCGGTGAACCCGGGCGTGTCGGTGGGCACCACGAAGCCCCGGATCCCCTTCACGTCGCCCAACTCGCCGGTCTGGGCCCAGACCACGGCCACGTCGGCCATGGAGCCGTTGGTGATCCACATCTTGGTGCCGTTGAGCACCCACCCGGCGTCGGTCTTCCGGGCGGTGGTGATCATGCCCCCGGGATTGGAGCCGTAGTCGGGCTCGGTGAGGCCGAAGCACCCGATGGCCTCGCCCGAGGCGAGACGGGGCAACCACTCGGTCCGGTGGTCCTCGCTGCCGAAGGCGAAGATGGGGTACATGACCAGGGCGCCCTGGACCGAGGCGAAGGAGCGCAGGCCCGAGTCGGCCCGCTCCAGCTCCTGCATGATGAGGCCGTAGGCCACGTTGTTCAGCTCGGCACACCCGTACTTCTCCGGCAGGTTCGCCCCCAGCATGCCCATCTCGCCCATTTCGGGGATCAGGTCGCGGGGAAAGCGGCGCTCGATGTAGGCCTCACCGATGATGGGCATGACGCGATCGTCGACCCACTGACGGATCGTGTCGCGGATCATGCGCTCCTCTTCGGAGAGGAGGCCGTCGACGTCGTAGAAATCGACACCCTCGAAGGTGCTCATGGTCGCCTCGTACGGGTCACGAATTCCGGGCGGCGGCCCGGGTGGGAATCATGGGGAGAACCCTCGCCAACCCCGCCTCCGAACACAAGAAGGGACCCCCGCCCGAGAGGGTCAATCCAGGGCCACCAGACCGCCCTCGGCCTCCAGGAGGGCCACCACCTCGGGGGCGACCCCCAGTTCCCCCAGAACGCTCCGGCCCCCGGCGCCCACGGGGGGCGGGGGCGAGCCGGGGTCGAGGCGGACGCCGTCGAAGCGGATGGGAAGGGCCGGCGTCACGTAGTCGGGCCGGGTCGGATGGGGCAGCGGGGCCAGCATGCCGCTGGCCTTCGTCTGGGGATCGTCCCGCACCCCGGCCATGTCGCGGATGGGGGCTGCCGGCACTCCGGCGTGGCGGAAGGCGGCCAGCAACTCCTCCTCGCCCCGCTCCGCCATGGCGGCGGCCACACCGGCCTCCACCTCGGCCCGGCGGGCCACCCGCTGGGCGTTGCGGGCCAGGCCCGGGTCGTCCAACCAGGCGTCGAGCCCGAGCACCGGGCAGAACCGCCGGAAGAGGGCGTCGTTGCCCACGGCGATCATGAGGGCGCCGTCCCGGGTGTCGTAGGCCCCGTATGGGCAGATCATGGGCAGGCTCGTCCCGGACCGACCCGCCACCACGCCGTCCAGCGCCGCCAGGAGATGGTAGCCGCTCCAGGCCAGGGCCGTGTCGAAGAGGGCCCCGCTGACCCGGCTCCCCTCGCCGGTGCGGTCCCGCTCCCGGAGGGCCGCCAGGACCGCCACCGCGGTCCACATGCCCGTGCCCAGATCCACCACCGAGGTCCCCACCCGCACCGGCGGCCCCTGGGCCTCGCCGGTGTACGAGAGGAGGCCGGCGTGGGCCTGCATGAGGGGTTCGTAGCCCGGGAGGTGGGCCAGAGGGCCCTCTTCGCCGTAGGCCAGCACCGAGGCGTAGACCAGGCGCCGGTTGCGGCGGTGGGCCGCCTCCCAGCCGTACCCCAGGGCGGTGAGGGCGCCGGGGCGCAGCGCCTCCAGCAGGACGTCGGCCCGGTCCAGGAGGCCCTCCAGGATCTCCCGGGCGGCGGCCTGCCGGAGATCCAGGCCCAGCGACCGTTTCCCGGCGTTGGCGGCGGCGAAGAGGGTGCCCTGGCCGGCGTAGGTGGGGGGCGCCCACGATCGGGCCGCGTCGCCGGCGGGGGGCTCGATCTTCACCACGTCGGCCCCGAGATCGGAGAGGATCCGACCGCAGTAGGGGCCCGCCAGGTTCTGGGCCAGCTCCACCACCCGCACGCCCTCCAGGGGCCGGGGGGCCGAGGCGGTCATCGGGAGGCGTCTCCCGCCGGGGGCCCCGAACCCGGGGGCACGGCCTCGGCGGCCCGGCGGTTCTGGAACCGATCGATGCCGAAGAACACCTCCCGGGCCACCCGGGCGCCGATCCACGCCGCCGCCACGAGGGTCGCCACCCACCCGCCCAACACCAGATCGGAGGGCTTCACGACGACCCAGATCCACGCCGCCAACGCCGCGGCGAACACGACGCCCACGGCCCACCCCCGCCGGGTGGCCCGGAGTCGGGCCGTGCGCCGGCACTCCCGGCACCAGAGCAGCCGGTCCATGTGGGTGGAGTCCTTGATCTCGAGGCAGCGCACGCAGGTGATCTCGTCGCCGAAGCGATCCCGCCACGACACCTTGCGCTCGGCCATCGCCTCGACCCCCGACTCAGCCGAGGGCCCGGACCACCGCGGCGGTGTAGGCCGCCGTGCCGTCGGTGCCCCCCATGTCCCGAGTGCGCACGTCGCCGTTGCGGAGCACGGTGCCGATGGCCGTCCGGATCCGATGGGCCACGTCGCCCTGATCCACGTGATCCAGCATCATGCACGCCGACAGGAGCAGGCTGGTGGGGTTGGCCACGCCCTGCCCTGCGATGTCCGGCGCCGACCCGTGGACGGCCTCGAACATGGCCGTGTCGAGCCCGATGTTGGCCGCCGGGGCGAACCCGAGTCCCCCCACGAGCCCCGCCATGAGGTCGGAGAGGATGTCGCCGAACATGTTCTCCATCACCAGGACGTCGAAGCGATACGGATCGAGGACGAGCCACATGGCCGTGGCGTCGATGATGCGGTCCTCGAACTCGATGTCGGGATAGTCCTCGGCCACGTCCCGGGCCACGTCCAGGATCAGGCCCTGGGTGTACTTCAGGATGTTGGCCTTGTGGGCCACCGTGACCTTCTTCCGCCCGTGGGTCCGGGCGTACTCGAAGGCGTAGCGCACGATCCGCTCGGTGCCGTGCCGGGTGACGATCATCACCGACTCGGCGGCGGCCCGGGCGTCGTCTCCCACGCCGATGAAGTGTTCGACGCCGACGTAGAGTCCCTCGGTGTTCTCCCGGATCAGGACCAGATCGATGTCGTCGTAGCGCCCACCGCCGAAGAGGGTCCGGGCCGGGCGCACGTTGGCGTAGAGGTCGAACTCCTTCCGGAGGGCCACGTTCACGCTGCGGAAGCCCGAACCCGAGGGCGTCGTCAGGGGACCCTTGAGGGCGATACGCGTGCGGCGGATGGAATCGAGGGTGGCGTCGGGTAGGGGACTCCCCACGGACTCAAGGGCCGAGACGCCTCCGAGCTGCTCGTCGTAGGTGAGGTCGGCGCCGGCGGCGTTCAGGACTTCGAGGGTGGCGGAGGTGACTTCGGGGCCGATCCCGTCGCCGGGGATCACGGTGATCTCGATGGCCATCGGTGGAGGGTGTCCTCGTTTTCGGGGGGCCGCGGCGGCGCCGCAGCGGAGGGAGGAGGGGGACTCCGGGTCAGCGACGCCGGACGTACCGCTCGTTGTAGCTGTGGTCGGTGTGTTCCTCGCCGAACTCGATGAGCTCTTCGAGAAGGGAGATGCGCTCGGTGCCCTCGAGCCGGGCCCGGCCGGCCACGTTCAGGGCCCGGCGCCAGGTGACGCCGTTGAGGGCGGCCCGGGGCAGGAGGGCCCGAGCCACTTCGGCGCTCCCCACCTTCGTCACCACCCGAACTCCGGCGAGGCCGCCGAAGTCGCGGAAGAGGTCGACGGTGGGCTGGGAGAAGAGGTAGATGTAGGGACCCACCTGGGCCCAGATCCGCCCGCCCCTGCGGAGCTGGTCGGAGCTCTGGGCGATGGTGATGACCGCCACGTTCCCCGTCATCTCCGCCGACTGGATCCGGGAGGCGGCGAAATACTCGGCCACCTGGGCGTCGGTGGGGAGGGAGAGATCGGGTTCCTCGCACCCCCCCGCGGCCAGAAGGGCCGGCGCCAGAACGGCGGCGGCGCGACGCCGCCACGTGGACACGGGCTTCATGATGCCTCCTCCGGGCGCGGCGAGCGCCCCGGCGGCGGGGGAACGAGGCGGCGGGCCAACGCTTCGGCCGCCGACGCCAGGAGACCGGGGTTGTCGGGGGCCCCGGCCATGCCCTCCTCGATGCCGAACCAGAGCACCCGTCCGGTGCGGACCTCCAGCAGGGCAGCCACGTACTCGGCGGGCGCCTGTCCCTCGACCGGGTCTCCGGCCGAGTCCACCGCGGGAGCGCCCGGGCGCACGGCCACGGGGAGGAGCGCCACGTCGGCGCCCGTCACCGCCCCGATCCGGCGCATCACGCCGTAGATGGGGTCCCCGATCCGGTTCACCTGGGCCCGGAGGAAGACGTCCACCGGGAGGTTGTCCAGCGGCGCGTCCAGGCCCGGCGACCGGGCCAGGACCCGGCGGAGCTCGTCGGGGAACAGCCACCGGGGGCCCGCACCCGGGCCTTCCAGGGCGAAGACCAGTTCGGCCGTGGCGTCGCCCTGGACCCCGAGATTGCGCTGCACGGGGAAGACGATCACCTCCTGGCCGTCGAGGGTGGGCACGTAGCCCCTGGACTGCCCCGCCTGGGGAGCCGCCGCCGTGGCGCAGCCGGCCACCACCGCCGCCGCCACTCCGGCGAGGGCGGCGATACGGGCCCGGTGCGGCCGGGATCGCGACGAGACTGTGGTCGAACGGATGGGCACGGTCATATCCATGGATACGGGCCGACACCGGGAGCCGTTCCCGGTCGATGGTCAGCCCAGTAAGATATTTGGGGCGTCGAACCCCGTGAACCCCACGTCCTCACCCTGCAAGCTCCGGACCGGGACGCCGTAGGTCGAAGCACCCCGTCCTCCATGGAGACCCCTCATGTTCCGCGCCCTTTCCACCCCCCTGCGCCGGGCCCTCGCGGTGGTCGCGGCGCTGGGGGGCGCGGCCTGCGGCGACGACGGTTCGGTGGATCCCGTGGAGGTGGGCCTGTCGTTCCGGGCATCGGCGGTCCGGGTGGCCCCCGACTCGTCGGCGTCCCTGATCCTGGTCAACGACGGCCCCCGCCGCCTCGGCCCCGTGGAGCTGCGGTCGGCGGCGGTGACCAACGGCGCCGGGCTGGCCTGGGCCGGGGCCGCGGTGGTGGTGGATCCCCCGGGCGTCGCCACGCTGGCTCCCGGGGCGTCGGCGACCCTCACCCTCTCGCTGGTGGGCGGCGAGTCGCTGGTGCCGGGCACCTACGGCACCCGCCTGGCCGCTCGGGTGGCGGGGGAGGAAGCGGCGGCGGTGGAGGTGGTGGTGTCCGGCCCCCCCGAGCCCCCCACGACCCTCGCCTCCCTGACCCTGGACGGACCCGTCGCCGTGGTGCGGGGCGACGCCGTGGCCCTGGAGGTCACGGGCGTCGACACCACCGGGGCCACCGTCCGGCCCCGGGCCGCCTGGACCGTGGATCCCCCGGGCGCGGGCCTCGTCACCGCCGAGGGCCGATTCGTGGCGTACGAATCGGGCACGATCCGGGTCGCGGCCCGGGCCGGGGGCGTGGCCGACACCCTCGTCGTCACCGCATCGCCCCGGACCCGAGCCCTGGGGTTCACCGCCGTGGCCGAGGGGGTCGATACGGCCCGGTTCACCTCCGACCTGTGGGTCCATGGCGCCCACGCCTACTCGGGCACCTGGGGCGTGCGGGTCGGGGCCGAGGCCGCCCACCCGGGCAACGTGCTCCGGAGCTGGTCGCTGGGACCCCCGGGGCCGACGCCGGTGGACTCGGTGGTGCTCGACGCCCGGACCACCAACGACGTGAAGGTCTCGGCCGACGGTGCCCTGGGCGTGGTGACCCACGAGGGGTCGGAGGACGGCCGCAATGGGGTGACCCTCCTGGACCTCTCCGACCCGGGCCACCCCCGGGTGCTGAGCCGCACCACCACCGGACTCGAGCCCGGCGTGCACAATGCCTGGCTCGACGGCGACTGGCTCTACCTGGTCGTGGACGGCGTGGGATCGGGACTGCGGATTCTGGACGTCTCCTCGCCGGCGACGCCCCGCACCGTGGCGTCGTACTGGGCCGGCGAGAGCTTCCTCCACGACGTGTACGTCCGGGACGGCCTGGCCTTCCTCTCCCACTGGGACGCAGGGCTGGTGATCCTGGACGTGGGCAACGGCATGGCCGGGGGCCATCCCACGGCACCGGTGGAGGTGAGCCGAATCGCCGTCCCCGGCGGCCAGACCCACAACGCGTGGTACTGGCCGGAGCGGGGGTTGGTCTTCGTGGGTGAGGAGGACTTCGGGACCCCGGGCCGCCTCCACGTGGTGGACGTCGCCGACCTGCGGGCGCCCCGGGAGGTGGCCACCTTCGCCGTGGAGGGGGCCACGCCCCACAACGTCTGGCTCGACGAAGACGCGGGGATTCTCTACGCGGCGTGGTACGAGAAGGGGATCCGGGCCCTGGACGTCACCGGCGAACTTCTGGGGGAGCTGGAGCGTCAGGGACGGGAACTGGGATCGTGGCGCCGACCGGGTCCGCGGCCGGCCTGCTGGCAGAACCTGGGCACCTGCACGTGGGCGCCCCAGCTCCACGAGGGCCGCCTCTATCTGAGCGACGTGAACCGGGGCCTGGTGGTGTTGGAGCCCACCGGCGGATGATGGGCCGGGTCGGATGGGCGGCCCTCGCCCTCACGGTGTTGGGGGCGTGCGGCGACGCTCCGGGCCCCCGCCTCCTGGTCACCTCGGGGTTCACCGACGAGGTGATCCTCCTGGACCCGGCCGACGGCCGCGTCACCCGCCGCATCACCGTGGACCCCCGCCCCGGTGAACGGGACGAGCCCCACGGCGTGGCCGTGGCCCCCGACGGCGCCCACTGGTTCGTCACCACGGCCCACGGCGACCCGGCCCTGGAGATGTTCGAATCCCGGGGCGACCGGCGGGTGGGTCGAGTGGCCCTGGGGCTTCCCGGCGCCGGGCGGCCCGGCCTCTCTCCCGACGGCACCCGGGCCGTGGTGCCCGACTACTGGCTGGGCGGTACGGGGCAGATGGGGGGAGCCGCCGTGGTGCGGTTGGACGACCTCGAGGTGCTGTCCCGGCCCACCCTCTGCCCGGCGCCCCACCAGGCCGAGTTCTCGCCCGACGGGCGCTGGATCGCCGTGCCCTGCCCCCTCTCCGACGAGCTGCTCCTGCTGGGGGCCGAGACCGTGGAGGTGGTCCACCGGGTGTCCCTGGGCCCCCTGCCCGGCACCCCCTCCGACGCCGAGGCCGGCAACCCCCGCACCCGCCCCATGAACGTGGCCTGGGCGCCGTCGTCGGACCGGGTCTTCGTGACCCTCATGCGCCAGGGGTCGGTAGCGGCGGTGGACACCACGGGCACCGAGGTGGCCCGGGGAGCGACGCCCCGGGGGCCCACCCAGATCGCCGTCACGCCCGACGGCGCGCATCTCGTGGTGCCGGCCCGGGACGACTTCCAGGCCGTGGTGCTGAGCGCGGCCACGCTGGAGACGGAGCGCCGCATCGTCCTGGCCGACGGACCCCACCCCCACGGCGTGGTGATCTCGCCCGACGGAACGGTGGCCTACGTCACCAGCGAGGGCACCACCCGGAGCGCCGGCGCCGTGACGGCGGTCCGCCTGGACGATGGCGCCGTGCTGTGGCGTACGGAGGCCGGGGTGTTCACCCTGGGCATCGCCTGGCGCCCCGCTCCCCCGCCCTGATCCCCCACTCCCGGCGCCTTGCCGGACCCGCCCCCCGGGCGTACCCTCGCGACTTCGTCTCCTCGCTTCGGAGTCCCCCACGCCATGCCGCGTCGTCGCCTCGGTTCCGCCTTCGCCCTCCTCCTGGTCGTCGCCGCTCCTGCGGCGGCGCGTCAGTCGCCGGAACCCGCGCCGGATCTCCATCGGATCGCGGCGATGGCCGCGGAGCTCGAGCCGAAGGTGGTGGCGTGGCGCCGCGACATCCACGAGCACCCCGAGCTCTCCAACCGGGAGTTCCGCACCGGGGAACTGGTGGCCGACCACCTGGAGTCCCTGGGAATCGAGGTGACCCGGAACGTGGCTCACACCGGGGTCGTGGGCGTGCTCCGCGGGGGACGCCCCGGGCCCGTGGTGGCCCTCCGGGCCGACATGGACGCGCTCCCGGTGCCCGAGCGCAACGACCTTCCGTTCCGCTCCCGGGCCACCGGCGAGTACAACGGCGAGACGGTGCCCGTCATGCACGCCTGCGGCCACGACACCCACGTCGCGATCCTCATGGGTGTGGCCGAAGCCCTGGCCGGCATGCAGGACGAACTGGCGGGCACGGTGAAGTTCCTGTTCCAGCCCGCCGAAGAGGGCGCGCCGGCCGGGGAGGACGGGGGGGCGGAACTCATGGTGGCCGAGGGCGCCCTGGGCGATCCCGCCGTGGACGTGGTCTTCGGGCTCCACATCTCCGCCCAGCTCGACGTGGGCAAGGTGTCGACGCGCCCCGGGCCCCTCATGGCCTCGGCCCAGGACTACCGGATCGTGATCCGCGGCACCCAGGCCCACGGGGCCAACCCGTGGCTCGGCGTCGACCCCATCGTCACGGCGTCCCAGGTGGTCACCGGACTCCAGACCATCGTGGCCCGGAACCTGAACATCACCGAGATCCCGGCCATCGTCACCGTGGGCAAGTTCTCCGGCGGAGTGCGGTCGAACATCATTCCCGAGGAGGTGGAGATGGTGGGCACCATCCGGACCTTCGGGGAGGAGCAGAAGGAGACCGTCCACCGACGCATCCGGGAGATCGCCGAGCACGTGGCGGCCAGCGCCGGCGCCTCGGCCGAGGTCACCATTCCCCTCACCACCGACTACCCCGTGACCGTCAACGACGACGATCTCACGGAGCGGGGCGTGGAGGTGTTGAAGCAGGTGGCGGGCGACGACGGGGTGGTGGAGAGCGATCTGGTCACCGGCGCCGAGGACTTCTCGTACTTCGCCCGGGAGGTGCCGGGCTTCTTCTTCTTCCTCGGCGGCAAACCCCTGGACGTACCGGTGGCCGAGTCCGCCGCCCACCACACCCCCGACTTCTTCGTCCACGAGGACGCCCTGGAACTCGGGGTTCGATCCATGCTCGCCCTCACCCTCGACGCACTGGGAGGCTGAACGCCCATGCCCCACGATTCCGTTCGTCACGTCCGCTGGGACGACCTGCCCCGGGAGAAGGTCACCGACTCCCTCTCCCGCAAGCTCGTCACCGGCGAGCGCATGATGCTCGCCCAGGTGTTCCTGGACGAGGGCTGCATCGTCCCGAAGCACAGCCACGAGAACGAGCAGCTCACCTACATCCTCTCGGGCGCCCTCCGCTTCTGGATCGGCGAGGACGAGAGCGAGGTCATCGACGTCCGGGCCGGCGAGGTGCTCCACATCCCGTCCCACGTGCCCCACAAGGCCCTGGCCCTGGAAGACACGCTGGACGTGGACGTCTTCTCGCCCCCCCGGGCCGACTGGCTCGACGGCACCGACTCGTACTTCCACGACGACGGCTGATGGATCTGGGCATCGCCGGTCGCGTGGCCCTGGTGGGAGCGTCGTCGAAGGGACTCGGGCGCGCCGTGGCCGAAGAGCTCGCCGACGCCGGCTGCCCCCTGGTGCTCTGCGCCCGGGACCCGGGCCCCCTGGAAGCCGCCCGCGCTGCGTTGGAGGCTCGGGGCGGGGGCCGGGTGGTGGCGGTGGCCGCCGACCTCTCCACGGCCGAGGGCTGCGACGCGGTGGTGGACCGTGCCATGGACGCCTTCGGCCGGGTCGACATCCTGGTCACCAACGCCGGCGGCCCCCCGGCGGGTCCGTTCGAGGCCCACGCCCCCGAGGCGTGGCGGGCGGCCGTGGCCCTGACCCTGGAGAGCGTGCTCCACCTGGTGCGCCGGGTGCTGCCCGGCATGAAGGAGCGCCGGTGGGGACGGATCCTCAACGTCACCTCCATCGCCGTGAAGCAGCCCGTGGACGGGTTGATCCTGTCCAACACGGTACGGGCCGCGGTGACCGGGTTCGCCCGCACCCTGGCCAACGAGGTGGCGCCCTTCGGCGTCACCGTGAACAACCTCATGCCCGGGTACACCCGCACCGACCGCCTCGACCAGCTTGCCGCCTCCCTGGCGGAGCGGGAGGGGATCGCCCACGAAGCCGCCTTCGAACGGTGGACCGCCCAGGTCCCCATGGGGCGGGTGGGCGAGCCCCGGGAATTCGGGGCCCTGGCCGCGTTCCTGGCATCGGAACGCGCCTCGTACATCACCGCCCAGTCCGTCGCCGTGGACGGCGGCTGGATCCGATCGCTCCTCTGAACCTCCTGACACAGCCATGGCCGCCGGACTGCCCCCCACCGAAACCATCTGGAAAGACGGAACGCTCATTCCATGGGCCGACGCCACCGTCCACCTCCTGTCCACCGCCGTGCAGTTCGGCGCGTCGGTGTTCGAGGGGATCCGCTGCTACGACACCCCCCGGGGGCCGGCGATCTTCCGCCTTCCCGAGCACATCCGCCGGCTCTTCGACTCGGCCACCATCTACCGCATGCGACCGGAGCACTCGCCGGCCACGCTGATCGAGGCGTGCCGCACGGTCGTCCGGGAGAACGGCCTGGGAACGTGCTACGTGCGACCCATGGTGCTCCGGGGGTTCGGCGGCGCCGGCCTCTACGCCCCGGGCTCGCCCATCGAGACCTACGTGGCGGCCTGGCCCTGGGGGGCGTACCTGGGTGAGGAGGCCCTGGAGCGAGGCGTGGACGTGGGCACGAGCTCGTGGACCCGAGCGGCGCCCAACACCTTCCCGGTGGCGGCGAAGGCGGCGGGTCACTACAACAGCGCGACCCTCATCAAGGCCCAGGCCGTCACCGACGGCTACGCCGAAGGCATCGCCCTCGGACCCGACGGCCTGGTGAGCGAGGGCTCGGGCCAGAACCTCTTCCTGGTGCGGGACGGCGTGCTCATCACGCCGTTTCTCGACGGCACGTCGCTCCAGGGCATCACCCGGAACGCGGTGCTGACCCTGGCCGCCGACCTCGGCATTCCCACGCGGGAGCAACACGTGCCCAGGGAGTCGCTCTACACCGCCGACGAGTTGTTCTTCACGGGAACCGCTTCGGAGGTGACGCCCATTCGCAGCGTGGACCGCATCGAGGTGGGGAGCGGGTCCCGGGGCCCCATCACCGAGCGCCTCCAGACGGCGTTCATGGACCTGGTGAAGGGGCGGGCCGACGACCCACGGGGATGGCTCACCTACGTGAACGACTGACCCCCCAGCGACCCGCTACAATTTCGGCAGTTCGGGCAGCACCGACGACGGCGGGGTCGGAGGCGGCGGCGCCGGCTGGAACGCGCCCCCGGTGCGGGCGTCCATGGCGAGGGTGCCCAGGAGCCGCTCCAGCGCCGCCTCGCCCTTGGCCCACCCCGAACGAGCCAGGGTCCGCAGTCCCTTGAGGCCTGCCGCGGTGCCCCCCCCGAAGGCGCCGGCGGCCAGGAGCCAGGGCAGGAGGAGCTCCAGGAGGGGGGCCAGGGCCACGCCCGCGAGGATGGAGGTGGTCACCGCGCCGGTGAGGAGGGCGGCCAGGAGTCCCCCCACCGGCGCCAGGCTTCCGAACACCCACCCACCCAGCTTGCGGGAGTACCCCAGGGGGGCCCGCACCGTCACCTCGCATCGGTCCTCCCCCAGGGGCACGAGGCGGAAGTGGAGCTCCCGCACGTCGGCCCAGTGGTAGAGATCCACCATGACGCGGTTGGCGTCCTGGAGTCCCACCGTGGGGAGTTCGAAGTGCATCCAGCCGCCCTCCATGGGCTCGCCCCGGGTGTCCACCAGATTGAGGCGCAACTGGGGAAGCACTCGCTGCATGGAGGCGAAGATCCGCTCCGCGGGGTGATCGTAGATGCGCGACACCGTGATGATCCGGGGGCCTTCGCCCACGATCTTGCCGGCCAGTCCCTCTTCCCGTTCCAGATCGTCGCCGGCCTCGTCGATGGCCAGGTCGACGAACTCGGGCGAGATCCCCGCCTCCACCGCCGCCTGGCGGACGTGGGCCAGGGAGTAGCCCGTGCCCGGGTCCTCGCCCACCGACTCCTGGGCGAGCCCCTGGGAACGCTCCTCCAGGGTGCGGGCCGCCTCGGCCTGGAGTTCGGCCGCGCGCTGCCACAGGCGGCGGGCCTGCTCGTCGCTGAGGCGTCGGTCGTCGGTCATGGCCAGGGGGGCCCGGGGGTCGAGCGAGGGCGCGTCACCGGTGTCCGGCGGCCCCCGCGTCGGGGTTGCGAGCGTCGGGAGTCCCTACCCGTTCGCCGGTGAGCGGATCCAGCCAGATGGAGTGGGCGAGCCCCTGACGGCCTCGTACCACCACCGTGTGGCCCATGTTCTCCAACGCCTCGAGGGTCGCCCCGGAGAGGGCGTCCTCCTCCACGCTCACCCGGTCCGGCAGCCACTGGTGGTGGATCCGGCCCGCCTCCACCGCCTCGGGAAAGCCCATGCGATGGTCCACCAGATTGATGACGAGCTGGAGCACCGTGTTGATGATGGTGCGGCCCCCGGGGCTGCCGATGACGGCGGCCAGCTCGCCGTTCCGGGCCAGGATCGTGGGGGTCATGCTGGAGAGCATGCGCTGCCCGGGCCGGGCCAGGTTGGGGTCGGTGCCGATGAGGCCGGTTTCGGTGGTGAGCCCCGGGCGCCCGTTGAAATCGCCCATCTCGTTGTTCAGGAGGAAGCCGGCCCCGGGCACCACGATGCCCGAGCCGAACCCGGCCTCCAGCGTGTAGGTCACCGACACCGCCATGCCGTCGGCGTCCACCACCGAGTAGTGGGTGGTTTCGAAGCTTTCGGTGCCCACGGCCACGTCGGCGGGCGACGACACCGAGGCCCGGGTGCGATCGATGGTGGCCCGCTGCGCCGCAGCGTGGGCCTCGCTGGTGAGTTCGTGGATCGGCACGTCCACGTAGTCGGGGTCGGCCAGGTACACGGCCCGATCGCGGTAGGCCCGGCGCATGGCCTCGATCATGAGGTGGAGCGACCGGGACGTGTTGTGCCCCAGCGACTCCATGTCGTACCCCTCCAGGATCTCCAGCATCTCCACCATGGCCACACCCCCGGAGCTGGGCGGCGGCATGGAGATCACCTCCCACCCCCGGTACGAGCCCCGGATCGGCGCCCGCTCCCGGGCCCGATACGCCATCAGGTCGGTTTCGGTGATCATGCCCCCGCCCCGACGCATCTCCTCGGCCAGGAGCCGGGCCGTCTCGCCCCGGTAGAACCCGTCGGACCGGTTCAGCATGATCCGTCGCAGCGATCCGGCGAGATCGTACTGGCGCAACGTGTCCCCCGGTGCGTAGGGGACTCCGTCCCGGCTGTAGGCCTGAATGGTGGCCTCGTACGGCGAGCGCTCCACGAACCGGGCCAGGGAGCCCGCCAGACGTTCGGAGAGTTCGAACCCGTCTTCGGCCAGGACCACCGACGGATAGACCAGCCGCTCCCAGTTCATGGCGCCGTACAGCTTGTGGGCCTTGTCGAATCCGGCCACGGTGCCGGGAACCCCCACGGCCCTGTGGGAGCGGTGATGGATCTCGCTGGAATACTCGCCGTCGGAGCCCACGAACATCTCGGGGTACGCGGCCCCGGGGGCCCGCTCCCGGAAGTCCAGCGCCGTGCTGGCGCCGTCGGGAAAGCGGATCACCATGAACCCGCCCCCCCCGATGTTCCCCGCCGAAGGGTGGGTCACGGCCAGGGCGAAGCCCGTGGCGATGGCGGCATCCACGGCGTTGCCGCCCGCCGCCAGCACCTCGGCGCCGGCCCGGCTCGCCTCGGGATGCTCCGACACCACCATTCCACCGGCGGTACGGATCGTCTCGCCCGGGGCGCCCCGGACGAGGGTCTGGGCCTGGAGAGCCGGCGCGGAGGCCGCGAGGGCCAGCAGGACGACGGGGAGCCGCCCCAGGAGCGGACGGCGGCGGGATGCGGGACGGTCCATGGAAACCTCGGGATCAGCCCTCGGAGGGGCCGGGGAACGAAAGCCGGGGATTGGGGCCGGTCTGGATCACCATGCCCACCTTGCGCCGCTTCTGCATGTTCCGGCGCCCGGACTCGGCGAGATACGCCTGGTACTCGCGGCGGCCCGCCTCGAAGTCCTCAGGCGAGAAGGCGATGGGATGGGGACTCTCCCGGTTGTCCAGGAGGTCGATGGCCGTGATGCGGCCGTCGTCGTCGAGTCGGAAGTGGAGTTCCAGCCCCAGAGGATGCAGGACCTGACGATTCATTTCAAAGAGAATCCCGTTGTCCACCAGGAACTGGACCGGGTTCTCCACCTTGGGAACGCTCATTCGTTCGCCCTTCGGAGGGGGTCGGACGCACCCGGGCATATCCCGGGGTCGCCGGAAGTTATACGGGCCGCGGGAGGGGAGCCAGCGCCTCGGGACCCAGATCCCGGGCCCTCCGGGACCCCAGGAGAGCCAGCGTGCGGACGAATCCCTCGTCGAGTCCTCCCAGGACCGCCGCCACCCCGTCGGCTCCCCCCGTGGCGAGTCCCCACAGCACCGGGCGGCCCACCAGAACGGCCCGAGCGCCCAGCGCCAGGGCCCGGGCCACGTCCACTCCGCGGCGCAGTCCCCCGTCCACCAGCACCGGCAGCCGCCCCTCCACCGCGGCCACCACGTCGGGGAGGATCCGGGCGGTGGCTTCGGCCCCGTCGAGCTGGCGTCCCCCGTGGTTCGACACCACCACGGCGTCGGCTCCCGAGTCCACGGCCCGACGGCCGTCGTCGGGGTGCTGGATCCCCTTGAGGATCAGGGGCAGGTCGGTGACGCCCCGCAACCACGACACCGCGGACCAGTCCAGGGAGGGATCGAACTGCGACGAGATGTAATGCACCAACCCCGAGCCGGCGCCCCCGGGCATGTCGGCCTGAGCCAGGCCCGTGAAGTTGGCCATCTCCACGTCGTCGGGAAGGCGGAAGCCGTTGCGATGGTCCCGCTCCCGGTTCCCCGCCACGGGCACGTCGACGGTGAGGCAGAGGCCCGTGCACCCCGCGGCCTCGGCCCGCCGCACCAGAGCCTCGGAGAGGGCCCGGTCGCGGAACACGTAGAGTTGGAGCCAGACCGGACCGGAGGCGGCAGCCACCACCTCTTCGATGGCCACGGTGGAGAGGGACGAGGCGATGAGAAGACGCCCCCCGGCGCCCCGGGCCGTGGCCCGCTCCCCCTCGGGATGGGCGAGGCGGTGGAAGGCGGTGGGGGCCACCGCCACCGGCGAGGGCAGACGGACGCCCAGGAGTTCCACCGAGGGATCGATGTCGGCCACGTCCGCCAACACCCGGGGTCGGAATCGGACCTGCCGCCAGGCGGCCCGATTCGACGCCACCGTGGACTCGTCTCCGGCGCCGCCGGCGTAGTAGTCGTACACCCCCCGGGGCAGGATCTCCCGGGCTCGGGTCTCCAGATCGTCGAGGTTCATGACGCTCCCCTCTCTCCATTTGCCGGAAACGGGTCCCGGGATTACTTCATTGCCCCGGGTTTCGACGCAACCGCCCCCCAATGTCCGAGGTTCAGAGTATGGATCGTGTGGATCGTCGCGAGTTCCTGAAGAAGGCGACGGTGAGCGCCGCCGGCGCGGGCCTTCTGGCAGGCTGCGGAGACGGCGGGGCGCCGGCGGTGGTGGCCTCGGCCGAAGCCGCGGCCGTGCAGGGCCCCGAGATCCAGTGGCGCATCGCCACCTCGTTCCCCCCGAGCCTGGACATCCTCCACGGATCGGCCGAGCGCATGGCGGCCCGGGTGGAGGAACTCACCGGGGGCCGGTTCCGAATCCGCGTCTACGCCGCCAACGAGATCGTGCCGGCGCTCCAGGTCATGGACGCCGTGCAGCAGGGCACGGTCCAGGCCGGGCTCACGGGCGGGTACTACTACATCGGCAAGAGCCCGGCGCTGGCCTTCGACTCCACCGTACCCTTCGGTCTCACCGCCCGCCAACAGGTGGCGTGGCTCATGCACGGCGGGGGCCTGGAGCTCCTGGAGGGCGTGTACTCCGACTTCGGCATCCTTCCCCTGCCCTGCGGCAACACCGGCGCACAGATGGGCGGGTGGTTCCGGGAGCCCGTGGGGAGCCTGGCCGATCTTTCGGGACTGCGCATGCGGATCCCGGGCATCGGCGGCGAGATCATGACCCGCCTGGGTGCGTCGGTGCAGGTCCTGGGCGGGCCGGAGATCTATCCGGCCCTGGAGCGCGGGGCCATCGACGCCACCGAGTGGGTGGGCCCCTACGACGACGAGAAGCTGGGGTTCCACGAGATCGCCCCGAACTACTACCTCCCGGGGTGGTGGGAGCCGGGCCTCTCGGCCACCCTGCAGGTGTCCCAGGCCGCCTTCGACGAGCTCCCGACGTCGTACCAGGCGCTCCTGCGCACGGTGTGCGCCGAGTCGTACGGCGACATGCTGGCCCGCTACGACGCCGAAAACCCCAAGGCGCTGTCGCGTCTGGTCAACGACCATGGCGTCCAACTCCGGGCCTTCAGCGAGGACATCCTCCAGGCCGCCTGGCGGGAGAGCAATGCCTACCTCGAGGAGATCGCCGCGGGCGACGCCACCTTCCGCACCGTCTACGACTCGTGGCGGGCGTTTCGGGAGACCGCGTTCCCGTATTTCGCCGGCAACGAGCAGCACTACGCCGACTTCGCCTTCCGCCAGATTCCGAGCTCGTTGCTGTCGGACTGACGGCGGCTTTCTCGCCCCGCAGCCCCCAAACGGACATATCTCGCGGCAGGCGCGCCGTTGTGGACGATCGGGGGCGTTCGGAAAGACGCGGCGCGACGACCGGGGGAGGCGCCTCGCCCTCAAGTGACCCCAAGTCCGGCCGGCCGGGCGGTTCGGGTCGGTTCGTGCGGCCTGGGCGCCTCTAGTTGACCCGACACCCTCGACCGCTGACACGAGTGGTTGATTGGGGGCGCTCCCGCGCCCCCAAACGGACATTTCTCGCGGGAGCCGCGCCGTTGGGGTGGCTTGGGGGCGTTCGGAAAGACGCGGCGCGACGACCGGGGGAGGCGCCTCGCCCTCAAGTGACCCCAAGTCCGGCCGGCCGGGCGGTTCGGGGCGATTCGTGCGGCCTGGGCGCCTCTAGTTGACCCGACACCCTCGACCGCTGACACGAGTGGTTGATTGGGGGCGCTGGGGCGCCCCCAAACGGACATTTCTCGCGGCAGGCGCGCCGTTGGGGTGGCTTGGGGGCGTTCGGAAAGACGCGGCGCGACGACCGGGGGAGGCGATGACCGGGGGAGGCGGGGACCGCCGGGAACTGTGGGGTCGGCCGGGCAGGCGAGTGCTGCCGGCGAGACCGGGTCGCCCGGGGGCGCCCGCGCCTACCGGGGGAGCCGGATCTCCGGCTCCTCCGGGAACGGGCGGTAGAGCACCACCACCCGCCCGATGGTCTGGGCCACTTCGGCCCCCTCCACCCGCTCCACCAGTTGGTCGGCCGTGTCCCAGGCGTCGTCGGGTGCGCCGTCCTGGATCCGGACCTTCAGGAGCTCCCGGGTATTGAAGGCGTCCAGGAGCGACTGGACCACGGCATCGGTGACCCCGGCCGAGCCCACGTGGACCACGGGCTGCAGGCCGTGGGCCCGGGAACGGAGAAAGGCGCGTTGCTTCGAAGTGAGGGGCATGATGGGTCAGGGCGTGTCGTCGTCGGTGAATTCCAGGGCCCGCCAGCAATACCACGCCGCCGCGCTGCGCCAGGGACGGAGATGGTCCGCCGCGTCGCCCAGGTCCCGGGCGGCGGGCCGCTCGTCGAGCCCGTGGATCCGGGCCCATCCGGACCGGACCCCGAGGTCGCCCACGGGCCACACGTCGGGCCGGCCGAGGCGGAACATGAGAAACATCTCGGCGGTCCATCGACCCACACCCCACACCCGGGTGAGGCGGTCCACCACCCCGTCGTCGTCCAGCGCCCCCAGCGCCTGTTCGGCCAGCTCCACCGTACCGTCGCCGGCCTTGGCCGCCAGGTCCAGGATCGCCTTGGTCTTCGCCGCCGACAGCCCCGCCGCGCGCAGGCGGACCGGGTCGGCGGCCAGGAGCGACGCGGGGGTCACGACGCCGCCGAGCTCCGCCACCACCCTCCCGTGGATCGTCCGGGCGGCGGCTCCGGCGAGCTGCTGGAAGACGATGGCCCGGGTGAGGTATTCGAAGCAGGGCTCCCTCGACACCAGGTCGTCCACCGGACCCACCCGCTCGACCCACGGACCGAACGCCGCGTCGGCCGCCAGATGAGCGACCCCCTCCCGCCACGTCGCCGACGTCACGCCGGACGCGCCATCCAGATGAGTCCAGCCAGGACGGTGAGCTGGATCAGGATGAAGGGAATGGCCCCGGCGTAGATGCGTGTGGTGGCGATGGACTTGGGTGTCACCCCCCGCAGATAGAAGAGGGAGAAGCCGAAGGGCGGAGTGAGAAACGAGGTCTGGAGGTTCACCGCGAGGATGATGCCCAGCCAGGTGAGGTCCAGGCCCAGTTGCCGGGCGGGCAACAGGAGCAGGGGCACGATGATGAACGCGATCTCGAAGAAGTCGATGAAGAAGCCCAGCAGGAACACGATGACGTTCACCGCCAGGAGGAACCCGAGCCATCCGCCCGGAAGCCCGGACAGGGTGTCGGCGATCCAGAGGTCGCCGTCCAGCCCACGGAAGACCAGGGCGAAGGCCGTGGATCCGATGAGGAGGAAGACCACCATGATGGTCAGGCGGCTCGTCTCCTCCATGGCCGCCTCGAGGGTCGCGCGCCCCAGGCTGCGATTGAGGGCGGCCAGGACCATGGCCCCCACCGCTCCGAGAGCCCCGGCCTCGGTGGGGGTGGCCACCCCGGCGAAGATGCTGCCCAGCACCACGACGATGAGGGCCAGGGGCGGCACCATGGTCTTGAGCACGCGCCTGGCCAGCCCTCCCAGGGAGGCGGCGCGCTGCTCCGGCGGCAGCGCCGGCGCCCACTCGGGCTTGAGCCACGCCACGATCACGGTATAGACGGCATAGGCCCCGGTGAGGACCAGGCCGGGCACCAGCGCCGTGCGGAAGAGGTCGCCCACGCTCACCCCCATCTGATCGCCCAGGACGATGAGCACGATGGAGGGGGGGATGATCTGCCCCAGGGTGCCCGACGCCGCGATGACACCGCACGAGAACGAGGGCTTGTAGCCGTTCCGGAGCATGACGGGGAGGGAAATCAGTCCCATGGCGGTGACCGACGCCCCCACCACCCCCGTGGCCGCCGCCAGGAGGGCCCCCACGAAGATCACCCCCAAGGCGAGGCCCCCGCGGAACCGACCGAAGAGCACGCCGATGGTCTCCAGGAGGTCTTCGGCGAGCCGGGACTTCTCCAGCACCGTTCCCATGAAGATGAAGAACGGAATCGCCAGCAGCGTGGGGTTGGACATGGTCCCGAACGTGCGCTCGGGCATGGCGTTGAGGAGCACCATGTCGAAGTGCCCCGTGGCGCTGGCCACCACCGCGAAGAGCAGGGCCGTCCCCGCCAGGGCGAAGGCCACGGGAAAGCCCGTGAAGATGAAGAGCAGCACGCCCCCGAACATGAGGGGACCCCAGGTTTCTCCTCCCATCAGGCGTGCCCCTCGTGGGGGCGCGGATGGGGTTCGTCGGCGTCGGGGGCCCGGATCACCTCGATCTGACGGATCAGGTGCGCCACCCCCTGGAGAGCCAGGAGCAGGAACGACACCAGGATCACCGCCTTGATGGGCCAACGCGGGAGTCCCCCGGGATCGGGCGAGGTCTCACGCACCGACCAGGACGCCTTCACCACGGGCCACGACACCTTGAGCATCAACGCCGAGAACGGCAGCAGGAACAGGAGCGTCCCCACCAGATCGATCCACGCCTGACGCCGGGCCGACAACCGTTGGAAGAGCACGTCCACCCGCACGTGCACGTCCTTCCGCAGGCCGTATGCGGCCCCCAGGAGGAAGATCAGGGAGAAGAGGTACCACTGGAGCTCGTTGAGGGCATTGGAGCTCAGGGGCACCCCGGCGAAGCGGGTCAGGTACCGGGCGACGGCGTTGTAGGCCCCCATGAGGACCATGGCCAGGGCCAGCCACCGGAGCACGGCGCCGATGCGGTCGTTGAGAGATTCGACCGCACCGGCGAAGCGGGAGAGGGAATGCATCGGGCCAGAATGCGGCCCCGGGCCACGGGGCGCAATCGACAGCCCCGTGCGTCAGACCCCGGCCCGGGCGCCGATCCAGTCGCAGACCGTGGCGATGAGTTCCAGCCCCACCTCGCCGTCCAGGCGGAGGCGCACTTCGGCGCCGTGGCGCTCGGCCTCCACCAGCCCCGCCCGACGGAGCACCGCCACGTGCCGGGCCATGGTGGACTGGGGCCAGTCGAACTCCTCCAGGAGGTCTCGTTGGGTGGTGATCCGGCCGTCTCCCAGTACGCAGGCCAGGCGGAGGCGATCGGGATGGGCCAGGGCCTTGAAGACCTCGGCGGCCTGGTCGAACTCCTGGTCGTCCAGCGGGATCGGCGGCACGGTGTCGCTCCTGGCGGGGTCCACCTTCACGGTGGCGAGGGGCGCCGCCTCCCGGGCAGGGGGAATCCCCCGCGACCCGTGGTGGGAAAGCTCCCGTGGCCCCGGGTCGGTGGGTCCGGGGTCAGGGGCCGGCCCCCTCCAGGGCGAAGCGGATCACCACCGGCCGACCGGCCTCGTCGCGCAGGACGCCCCACACCCCCTCCCGGTCCACGGCGTGCAGCCAGAAGCCCGTGAGGTCCACCTCCCGGCCCACGGCTCCCCGGTAGCGCCCCTCGGCGTCGAAGAGGTCGAAGACGGTGCGCCCGTCGCCGTCCCGGCGCACCACCCAGAGGCTCCCGTCGGCGGCCGGGACGATCCGGTCGAAGGGGGGCCAGGTGGTGGGCACCCGGTGGGCTTCGGTCTCCCGCAACTCGGCGGGGAGACGGGCCACGGCGGCGTCCCGTTCGGCCTCGGGGACCGGGACGGGCGTGTACTCCCGGACGATCTCCCGACGCGTCGTCCCGTCCAGGGCCACCCGGAGGATCCGGTAGGCGTCCCCTCCCGGGGTCACGACCCACCCGGATCCGTCGAGCTCGGCCACGGCGGCCGGTTGATGGGCCAGGGGAAGGGGGAACGCCAGACTCACGGGTCGGCCGTCCCGGGTGAAGGTGGCCTGGAGGGCCACGGGCTCGGGGACGGGGGGCGGCGGAAGGGAGTCCCGCCGCACGAAGACCCCGCCCCGGGGCAGCCACCGCCCCACCCATCGCACCACGGCGTCGTCGACCCGGCGACGCTCCACCCCCACCAACCCCGCGGCGGTCCACGACGCATTGCCCCCCGCCATGTCGTCGGGGAGGGCGAGGGCCCCCAGGAACTCCCCCTGGACACTCCACGCCGACCAGCGGGCCGTGCCCAGGTCCTCGACCCAGAGGGTGTCTCCCCGTAGGTGGAGGCGACGGGGGTACTGGAACTCGTCCTCGGCGTCCCCGCCCCGGCCGATCCGGAGCTCCTCCCGCCCGGCCCCGTCGACCCGGATCACCTGGCGGGCCTCTCCGTCCAGGATCCAGACGCCGCCGTCTCCCGCGGGAGCGATGTCGGGCACCTGCCCGAAGGCGGGCTCCTCCTGGCCCACCCGGAGTTCCTCCACCAGTCGCGGGCCCTCGCCCGGGGGCGGATCGGGCGCGGCGGGACTGGTCACCCGCACCACCCCGTCCGGGAGCGTGTCCACGGTCCCGGCCCACGGCGGCGCGCTGTCCCCACCACCGCACCCGGCCACCCCGAGGGTCAGGACGGCGAGAGCGCCGGCCCGGGGGCGTCGATCAGAGATAGCCACCGTCCACCGGAATCACGGCCCCCGTGATGTGTCGGGCCGCCTCGGAGCAGAGGAAGAGCACCACGTTGGCCACGTCGGCGGGGTCGCCCAGGCGACCCAGGGCGCTCCGGTCCCGGGCCCGATCCAGGATCTCGGCGGGCACCCGTTCGGTGAGGGAGTGGGTGCGGATGTAGCCCGGGGCCACGGCGTTGACGTTGATGTTGCGGGGGCCCAGTTCCACGGCGGCGGCGCGGGTGAACCCGATGAGCCCGGCCTTGCTGGCCGCGTAGTTGGACAGGCCGAACTCGGGACGCGCGCCGTGCACCGAGGCGATGTTCACGATCTTGCCCCACTCCTGGGCCCGGAGGTGGGGCGTGGTGGCCCGGAGCACGTGGAAGGCCCCGTCCAGGTTGGTGCGGACCACGGCTTCCCACTCGTGGTCGGACATGTGCCAGAGGGCCCGGTCCAGGCCGATGCCGGCGTTGTTCACCACGATGTGGAGTCCCCCGAGTTCTTCCAGGACCCGACTGACGAAGGCCCGGACGTCACCGGGCTCCCGCACGTCGCAGGGTTCGGCCACGACCCGGACCTCCATCTCCCGCAGGCGCCGCGCCACCTCCTGGGCCTCGACCCGGGAGGCACCCCCGTCGTCCAGGAAGGTGAAGCCGATGTGGATGCCCGCCGCCGCCAACTCGGTGGCCACGGCCCGTCCGATGCCCCGGGACCCCCCGGTGACGATGGCGACCCGCCCCCTCAGCCCCGGCGCCAGCCCGTGGAGCTGGGGCCGGGTCTCGGGCACGGCCGTCTCTTCGATGAGCTGCTCCACGGCGTCTTCCACGTCCCGCTCCACCAGGGGCTCGGGCGTGGACGTGGGCGCGGGCGACGGGTCCCGGCCGAAGCCGTGGGAGCGGGGTGGAGGAGTCGGTGCGGAGGCCATCGACCGATGCTAGGGCACGGTGCTGCACCTCCGCAACATCGCGCCCGGGGCGGGTCGCGTCCGGCCCGGGGCCGGACAGCTCACGACGAACCGGGCTCCTTGGCGTCCGGACGCGCCCGGGGGAGGGAGAAGCGGAGGGTGGTGCCCCGGCCGAGTTCGCTTCGCACCGAGACCTCGCCCCCCATGACCTGGACCAGGTGGCGGACGATGGCGAGCCCCAGTCCCGTCCCCCCCACCTCCCGGGCGCGGGACGTGTCGGCGCGGTAGAAACGCTCGAAGATGCGCGGCAGAGACTTCGTGGAGATCCCCGAGCCCGTGTCCCTCACGTCGACCCACACCCGACCGTCGTCGGCCCCGGGCTCGGTGCCGGCGTCGGTCGTCTCGATCCGCACCGCCACGGCCCCCCCGTCGGGGGTGTATCGACGCGCGTTGTCCAGAAGGTTGCGCAGGATCTGCTCCACGCCCTGTTCGTCGGCCCAGGCCATGCCGTCGCCCTGGAGGGAAAAATCCAGGTCCCGAGGCGGTCCACCCTCGCTCAGGTCGTCCCACACCCGCATCGCCACGTCCGCCAGGTCGACGCGCTCCTCCCGGGGGCGCCACCCCCCCGATTCCAGCCGGGACAGATCCAGGAGATCGTCCACCAGAAGTTGCAGCCGCACCGTGTTGTTGTGGATCGACGTGAGGAACTCCCGGCGGAGGTCCTCGGGGAGATCGTCTTCCAGGAGGGTCTCGGCGAAGCCCCGCATGGAGGTGAGAGGCGTCTTGAGTTCGTGGGACGCGTTGGCCACGAAGTCCTGGCGCACCTTCTCCAGCCGCCGGATCTCGGTGACGTCCAGGAGGGTCGTGACGGCCCCCCCCTGATCGAGCATGCGGGACGACACGATGAGGCTCCGATCCCCCAGGTCCACGTCGCTCGCCTGGACCGGATGCACCACCGACTCCTCCAGGAGCTCCCTCAACTCGGGCTGCCGCACCACCGCGCCCACGGGCGAGAAGAGCGGCGGCTGAGGAATCCCCAGGACCTCGCGGGCCGACCGATTGGTGCGCAGGATCCGGGCGTCGTCGGTGAGGGCCACCACACCCTCGGCCATACAATCGATGAGGGCCTGCATCTCGTCGCGTTCCCGCCCCAGCTCGTTGAGACGGGCCTGGAGCTCGTCGGCCAGCCGATTGAAGGCCAGTGCGAGATCGTCCAGCTCGTGGACCCGGGTGCTCCGGGGGGCCCGGCTCGACAGATCGCCACCGGTGAGACGTCGGGCCCGATCCGAGAGGGTCACCAGGGGGCGAGTCAGCCCCCGGGCGATGAGGTAGGCCGCCACCAGGGCCAGGACCATGGCGGCGAGCCCGGTGATGGCCACGGCCCGGGTGGCCCGTCCCAGGGTGGCCTGGATCTCGCTCAGGGTCGCGGCGACCCGGATGTACGCCGGCCCCCCGGGCCGATCGACACGCACCGCGGCGTAGAGGAACGGGGTGCCCACGGTGCCGCTGGCCCGTTCGGCAAAGCCGACGCTCCCGTTGCGCGCGGCCTGGAGCTCGGGCCGATCCCGATGATTCTCCACCGAGCCGAGTTGGCTGGCGGGCACGTCGGAATCGCCGAGCACGGTCCCGTCGGCGGACACGAAGGTGACCCGATGGCCCAGCCGGGCCGTGAGCACGCCGGCCAGGGAATCGGCGTCGAATCCCGGGGGTGCCCCACGCACCACCATGGCGGCCAGTCCGAGCTCCCGCTCGAGTTCGGTCCGCATGATGGCGACGAGTTCCCGGCGCAGTCCGGTGCCCACCAGGGACACGACCAGGACCAGGAGGAGGGCGACGACGCCCAGAAACCCCGCGAAGAGGGGGTGGTGGATCCGGAGCCTCACCCTTCGTCGTCGGGGATCCGCAGGCGGTACCCGAAGCCTCGCACGGTTTCGACCCAGTCGCCCTTGCCCCCGAGCTTGGCCCGGAGGCGGCGGACGTGCATGTCCACGGTGCGGGTCTGGATCCGGTCGGAAATGTCGGATTCCACGTCCCACGCCTTCTCCAGGAGCTGCCGCCGACTCTGGGTGCGCCCGCGTCGCTCCAACAGGGCCTGGAGGAGACGGAATTCGGTGGGGGTGAGGCTCAACTCCTCGTCGTCCAGGCTGGCCTGGTGGGCCCCCAGGTCCATGCGGAGCGGGCCCGCCTTCAGCACCCGACCACCGGTGGCCACCGAGGGCTCGGCCATGCGCCGCAGGATCGCCTGGCACCGCAGCACCAGTTCCCGGGGCGAGAACGGCTTGGTGAGATAGTCGTCGGCCCCCAGTTCCAGACCCGAGATCCGGTCCTCCTGCTCCCGCTTCGCCGTGAGCACCAGGACGGGAATCGTCCGGGTGGCCGCCTCGGTCTTGAGGTTCTTCAGGACCTCGTCTCCCGAAAGTCCCGGAAGCATGCGGTCCAGCACCACCAGATCCGGGATCTCCCGGTTCACGGCCTTCAGGGCGTCGGGCCCGTTGGACGCCGTCTCCACCCGGAAGCCTTCCCGGGTGAGCTGGTAGGCGATGAGCGCGGCGATGTCGGACTCGTCTTCCACGACGAGAACCCGGGGCGTCGATCCGGAATCCGGAGCCTTCTCCATGATGCTCCTCAGCGCGATGGTGCTCATTGCGTCGGGCTCCGGAGGGCCGCGGCCATCACCTCTGGCCGATCAACGCCCGAAGCTCTTCCTCCGTGAGGGTGTGGTCGGTGACCTTGGCGGCCTGGAAGATCCGGCCGCACAACGCCTCGTCGTCGGCGTCGAAACCCCGACGACGAAGCCAGTACTTCACGTTCGAGAGACCCGACATGGGGCCGATCTCGATCTCCTGCGCCCTCCCCACCATGGACGCCGGTACGCCCGAATAGATCCGATCGGCCAGCCAGGCGTCGCCCTTGGCCTCGGCCTTCACGATGGCCGCGGCGTGGACTCCCGTCCCGGTCCGGAAGGCATCCTGCCCCACCACCGGATAGGCGTGGGGCACGTCCACCCGGTAGTTGTTCGCCATCTCCTCGCAGTAGGCGGGAAGCATGGTCAGATCGTGATCGTGGAGACCCAGGAGCTTGAGATTGACAAGCAGCAGGTCCATCTCGGCGTTCCCCGCCCGCTCCCCGATGCCCAGGGCCGTGCCGTGGACCCGGGTGACGCCGGCCTGGATCGCGGCCAGGGTGTTGGCGAGTCCAAGCCCCCGGTCCCGATGGCCGTGCCAGTCCACCCCGATGTCCTCGCCCGACGGCGTCACGATCTCGTCGATGACGAAGCGCACCAGAGCCCTCGTCCCCTCCGGCGTGGCGTGCCCCACCGTGTCGGCGAGGCAGATCCGCCGGGCTCCCCACTCGATGGCCCGCCCGTACAGGGCCTTCAGCGTGTCGGGGTGGGCCCGCGTGGAGTCCTCGGTGACCATGAGCACGGGAAGGCCCTCGGCCACGCAGAAGCTCACGGCCTCCTCGGCCGTGGCCAGCATCCGGTTCAGGTCCCACCCCTCGGCGTAGAACCGGATGGGGGAACTCCCGATGAAGGTGCACGCCTCGATGGGCATGCCCACGGCCTGGGAGATCTCCGCCACGGGCCGCACGTCGGCCATGACGGTGCGGGCCGCGCAGTTGGCCCGGATGTCCAGCCCCGACCGAACGATCTCCTTCGCCAGCGCCGTCACGTCGGCCACGGCCCGGGGTCCGGCGCCCGGCAGGCCCACGTTGGCCGTGTGGATCCCCAGCTCGTCCATGAGATGCAGCATGCGGATCTTGGCCTCGATGGGCGGATCCGTCACCGACGGGTTCTGCAATCCGTCGCGCAGCGTCTCGTCGTCCAGCTCCACCGGCCCCACCGAGGACCAGTCGAAGCCCCCGGGTAGATGGTTCCAGTCGAAGATCAGGTCCTGCTCGTCCATGGGCACACGTCCGTCGGCCGGAAGAAGGGCCCCCGCGAGGCGGGGCCGCCACGTCTCGGTTCAACCTACGGCCCATGGGCCGGTCCCGGCAGATCCCCCGGGGTACCGGGGGGTCAAAGATCGCCCCGAAAGTTCAGGAACTTCCAGCCGCCACCCATCTCCACCAGGACGTCCATCAACGGAAGTCGGCCCTCCTGCCCCGTCTCGGTGTTCCGCACCCACATGCGGGAATCCCGGTGGAGCGTGAAGGTCTCGTAGACTTCCTTCTCCTCGCCGAGTTCGACCCGCACGAGTTCCAGGGGCAGGCCCCCGTAGTCGTCGTTGGTGGCCCGACGCGCCTTGCGGGTGCGGGGCATGGACATGCCCCACACGAACTCGAAGGTCACGTGGTCGCCGTCCGGGAGTTCGGGCCACAAGAGCGTCTCGTACTCCTCCCGGCTCACCACGAGGGCCGCCAATCCTTCCTGGTCGGAGGCGGCGAGGGCCTCCAGCGCGGCCTCGGCCAGTGCCTCGGGAGATCGGGCCGCGCCCTCCAACGGAGAATCGGAGGCGCCACCGGCGCACCCGCCGGCCCCCAGGGCGAGGCCCAGGGCCAGGACCCCGAAGGTCCACCGGGAGACGACGTTGGGATTCGGGCACATGTCGGTTCGTTGCTGCGAGTTCGGTGATGCAGGGAGGGGGGCGTGGGGCCCACCCCACGCCCCCTCGTGTGTCCTGCCGGCGGGCGCCGACCGACGTCGACGCCCGCCGGGTCGGGTCAGTTCCCGTCCTGATTCGGCCGGGAGTCGGAACCGTCGGTGGACCAGATGGTCCACCCCTCGTGCCATCCCGCCTGCCCGGGCTCGATGGCGCCGGCGTAGTCGGTGTCGACCAGGGTGCGGCCGTCGGTGGGCGCGAACAGCGTCGCCGCATCGAAGGTGATGCTCGTCAGGTCGAAGGCGGCGTACCCGGTGGGCATGGCCGCCACGCCGAAGTCCGGCGGGCTCGACGCCGAGCCAGCGTCGAACGCCGAGGCGTCCATGCCCGGATCGGCCAGCATGTTGTTGAAGGCGTTGAAGAACTGGGTGTTGAGCGCCTGGGTCGACCCACCGCCGCAGGCGTTGAAGTTCAGCGGGTCGTTCCCGGGGCCGCCGTTGTTCCACATGATGTTGTTCTCGAACGACACCGTCGTGGTCGGCGTGGTCTGCCCCGCCAGCCGGTTGTTGGCGTTGACGATGGTCTGGGCGTCCCGGATGCACAGACCCGTGTTGCCGAAGCCGGTGAAGATGGAGTTGTAGACCCGGTAGTTCGAGCCCTCCCGGAGCTGGACCGCATCGTCGGACTCGGCCCCTCCGATGTCGCCCGTCACCCGGTCCGAACTGGCTCCGATCATGGTGGCGTTGGCCACCACGGCCGTGGACATGGGCGAGGCGTTGCCCGTGTCGCCGTTGTTGGAGAGCTCCATGCCCTGGTCGGCGTCGGCACCGCGCTGCTGCCCGATGATGAACTGCATGAAGCCGCGGTACCCGTCGGTGCCGTCCACCGAGTCGTCGCCGATCCCCGAGACCACCAGGTGATCCACCGACACGGTGCCGCCGAAGGGCTCGATGCCGTCGTCCTTGTTGTAGTGGATCTGCACGTACGAGATCGTCGTGCCGGCTCCCACACCCTGGAGGGCGAGGCCGTTGAGCTGGTCGGCCGGGGTCACGTCGTCACCGGCGTACTCGATCCGGACACCCCGGAGAATCCCCGAGCTGTCCATGGGGTCGGTGCCGCCGTAGAGCCCCGAGTCGCCCTCACCCGTGGCTTCGTCGCCGGCGTTGGTGGGCGCCATGCCGTTGATGATCATCCCGCCCCAGTCCTCGGCGGCCCGCTGGCCCATGGGGTTGCTGGAGGTGAAGACGATCACTTCGTCGGCCGTGGGGGCGCGATCCTCACCGCTGGTGGCGTCGGCGATGAGCTGCGAACCCCGGCTCACCACCAGGTACGCGCCACGCACGCCCTGGGGCACGTCGACCTTGCCCACGATGGTCGTGCCCGGCTCAATGGTCAGGGTCGCCTGGACGCACCCGGCCTTGTTGCCGTCGGTCCCGCAGTCCACCCCCACGAAGATGGGCTGGGTGAGGACCCACACCTTGTCGTTGGTCCAGGTGGTGTTGCTCAGCACGTCGCCCGTGACGTCGACGAAGGTCTCGGGCTCGGCTTCGGTGGCGCCTGCGCCGGTGCCGGCGGGACCGGTGCCGTCACTGTTCACACCCACCACCGACGCGAAGTACGTCGTGGCCGGGGTCAGGCCGGTGAACGTGGTCTCCGTCCCGCTGACTCCGTTCTGGGTCCGATCGGCTTCTCCCGCCGTCGTCAGGGTGACGTTGTACGAATCGGCGTTGGAGACGGCGCTCCACGTCACCGTCAGGGTCTGGCCGTTCGCCGCGATGGCGACGCCGGTGACCTGCGTGGGCGGAACATCGACATCCACGGGGTCGTCGTCGGAGCATGCTCCGACACCCAGGGTGATGACTCCGAAGAGCGCCAGCAGACGGGTCCACTTCATGGGGTAGTTCCTCGCTCGGGTGCGTGTTGCGCGATGCGGGAGCTCAGTTGAACTCCCAGGACAGCCCGACGGAGATCGTCCGGCCGACCGAGTACTGTCGCTGCACGCGCTCGAAGCCGTTGGCCGCCTGCAGGAACGTGTAGTCCTGATCCAGCAGGTTGGTGGCCTTCACCTTCGCCCGGGCGCCCCGTACCAGCGGGAACGCCACGGTGGCGTCGAGTGCGTTGCGGGGCTGCTCGAAGATGTCGGGCAGCCCGGAACCGCCGGCGGCGGTCAGTCGCTCGCCGAAACGGTTGTAGAAGAGTCCCGCCTCGAAGCCGGAGGGACTCGCGTAGTTGATGCCCGTGTTGAGCACGTAGGGGGCCTGGCCCTCCAGAGGGCGCGTCAGGTTCGTGGGTTGGTAGATGCCCTCGGCCCGCACGTTCACCTCGGACTCGATGACGGAGAGATTGGCCGACAGCGAGACGTGCTCCAGCGCCTCGCTGAAGCGCCGCCCCGCCAACTGCACGTCGAACTCCAGGCCGAAGACCTGGCCGTCCAGGGCGTTCTGGAACGAGTAGGCCGACGACGCCGCGGCGATGAAGACCTGCTCGATGGGCGACGTCATGTCCTTCATGAAGCCGCCGAACGAGATGATCTCCCCCGGGCCCGGGAACCAGTCGATCCGCAGGTCGGCGCTGACGATCTCGGCGGGCACCAGGAGCGGGTTTCCCACCAGCTGCCGGAGGCTCGTGGCCTCGGTGAACTGGAACGGGGCCAGCTCCCGGAACTCGGGACGATCCAGGGTGCGACTCCCGGCCGCCCGGATCTTCACGTTGTCGGAGGCCGAGTAGGTCAGGTTGATGGACGGGGCGAAGTCGGTCTGGGAGAGGTTGTTCAGATCCTCGCCCCGGGACGTCAGCACCAGGTCGTAGGTCTCGACCCGGGCACCGGCGATGGCCTCGAGCTTCTCCGTGACCGGCACGGTGACCATGAGGTAGCCGGCCACCCGCTCGTCGTCGGCCCCGTACACGTCACCGGGCTCCACCACCTCGTCGATGCGGAACTCGTTGAGTTCGTCGGGATTCGACGCCGTGACGGACCCCTGATCGAGGGCCGCGTCGAGATCGGCGATGGTGTTCCCGAGGAAGTTCCAGTTCAGGCGCCGGGAGCCGAAGTCCCGGGTGCGGTTCCGGTAGGCCCCGCCGAACTTGATCGAGGCGTCCCCCGATCCGAATTCGAAGGGGAACTCCCAGTCGAGGCCGGCCGACACGTCGTCGTCCACCAGCTCGCTGAAGAAGTACCGGGCGCTCTCGGTGAAGTCGAGGAGGAAGTACTCCCCGTCGTCCTCGAGGTAGATGGTCTCCCGCATGAACGGCTCGTCGCGCTTGGCCCGGGCCGCCGACACCCGCCAGTCCAGGCGGGAGTCCATGAAGGTGAGGTGCTCACCGGAGAGCTGGCCCCAGAGCATGAGGCGCTCGACGAAACGGGCCCGCTCGTTGCGGATGTCGCCCCCGATGTCCTCGTCGTTGTTGCCGGTGAACATCCGGGCCTCGTCGTCGGTGTTCAGGTTCACCGTCGTCCGGAGGCTGATCTTCTGGTTCGGGTTCGGCTTCAGCGTGACGTTGCCGATGGTGCCCCACGACACCTCCCGGGTCCCCTTGGTGAACTCGTAGTCCACGTTGGGCGTGGAGATGTCGGCCGTGGGCTCCACGAAAGCTTCGGCCCGCCACTTCCGCTCGATCTCGCCCTCCCGGAGGGTGTACTTGTCGGAGTACGTGCCGGCGGCGAAAAAGCCGACCTCGCCGTCGTCGAACACCGCGGTGCTTCCCCCCACCGACGCGTCGAACGACCGGTTGAGGGGCGTGTCACCCGACGAGGGGGCGAAGGTGGGCGACGCGTTCTGGAGCGCCTGACCGATTTCCACCAACTGGCCGGCGTCGCTGGGAAGGCGTTCCCCGCTCCGCACGTCCCCCATGATCCGCTCCATGACGTCGGGCTGAGCCCGGGTGCCGTCGTCGAGGCCCAGCCAATCCCGGCCGCCCCCGTCGTACGAGAGGAAGCCGTCCTGGAACTGGCTCACCGTGTTGAAGCTCGTGGACATCCCGAGGCGCACGGTGAAGCGGTTGGGGAAGTCCTTCGTCTGGATCTGGACCGCGCCGCCCGAGAAATCGGCCGGGAGGTCCGGCGTGTACGACTTCTGGGTCTGGAGGCTCTCCAGGAATCCCGAGGGGAAGAGGTCGAGAGGCACGACCTCCTTCTCGGGCTCGGGCGACGGCAGGGACGATCCGTTCAGCGACGTCTGGGAGTACCGCTCCCCCAGTCCCCGCACGAAGACGTACTTGTCGTCGGCCACCGTCACGCCGGTCATGCGCTTGGCCACGTCGGCGGCGTCGGAGTCGGGCCGCCGGGCGATGTCGGCCGCCCCCACCGATTCCACCAGGGAAGGAGCGGTGCGCCGCTGGTCCAGGAGGGCGGCGTTGCTCCCCGCCTCCCGTTCCGCCGAGATGGTGATCCCGGTGATCTCCACCGCCGACTCGTCCACCGAGACGTCCAGCGTGGTGACCTCGCCGGCGGCCACGGTCACGCCCGTGACCGTCTTGGTGGCGTAGCCGATGACCTGGACCGTCACGTCGACGGAGCCGGCGGGGACGGCGTGGAGCACGTACCGGCCGTTCAGGTCGGACAGCACACCGATGGAGGTTCCCGCCACGAACACCTGCGCCTGCGACACCGGAGCTGCGTTGGCGGCATTGACGACCCGCCCGATGATTCGCCCGGTGGCCGCGTCCTGGGCAGCCGCCTGCAGGGGGAGAAGAACGACCCCCGTGGCGAGCACTCCGCGGATGAAGCTTCGCAACATGGATTCTCTTTCCAGCGTGAACGAGACGAGACCGCGGACACCCCGTCGGGCTCCCGTGGCGCGTCTCTGAGGGTGACATCCAACTGCGACTACTCTAGGAGAACGCGGTAACGGCTCCCGCCGACGGTGGTAACGGAGCGGTAAAGACCACTACCGGTTCGTTACGTGGGGGCCCATCCATGGCAGACGGTTGCGACGAAGCCCCTCCCTGCCAGACCTTGCCCCATGCCCCCAGAACTCTCCCGATTGCTCCGCGATGCCGATGCGGCCACGGCGTCCCCGTCGTGGGATGCCCGGGCCGCCCGCTGGATCGAGCACCCCGGCGTGGTGCGGGCCCGGCGATACCTGGAATCCGCCGACTCCCGCACGCTGGACGAACAGGCGGCGCTCGCGGCCGTCCCCGCGCCCCCCTTCCACGAGGAGCGCCGGGGCCGGGTCATGGCCGATCTCATGGCGGCGTCGGACCTGGCGGTCCTGGAGACCGACGCCGTGGGCAACGTGGTGGCCCATCTGCCCCGGTCGGCGCCCTGGTCCGCCGGCCCCGGCGTGCGGCTCCCCATCGTGGTGGCCGCCCATCTGGATACGGTCTTCCCCCCCGACACCCCCATCGAGGTCGTGCGGGACGGCGACCTGCTCCGGGCCCCGGGGATCAGCGACGACGCCCGGGGGCTGGCGGCGGTCCTGGCCCTCTCCCGGGCCGTGAGCGAGGCCCGTCTGGAGTTCCGCTCCCCGGTTCTGGTGGTGGCCACGGTGGGAGAAGAGGGCCCCGGAGATCTCCGGGGCGTGCGCCATCTGTTCTCTCCCGAGGGACTCCTGGCCGACGGCTGCGCCGCCTTCGTGTCCCTGGACGGCGCCGGCCTGCGGCGCATCGTGAACGTGGGACTGGGCAGCCTGCGCTACCGGGCCACGGTCCGGGGTCCCGGCGGACACTCGTGGGTGGACTACGGCACACCGAACCCCATCCACGCCCTGGCCCGGGCCCTGGACAACCTCACCCGGGTGCCCCTGTCCACCACCCCCGCCACCACCCTGTCGGTGGGCCGCTGGGGCGGCGGGACCGCCGTCAACGCCATCCCCACCGCGGCCTGGGTCGAGTTCGAGGTGCGCTCGGAGGCCGAGGTGGAGTTGTCCCGCATGGACCTCGAGATCCGGAGCATCCTGGACCGGGTCGCCGCCGGGAATCCCGGACGCCCCGGCAGCCACGGACTCACCCTGGAACTGGACGTCCTGGGCCGTCGGCCCGCCGGAGGCACGTCGCCCCACCACCCGGTGGTGGAGGCCGCCGTGGCCGCCACCCGGTCCCTGGGCGCCCACCCCGAACTCGGCGTGTCGTCCACCGACGCCAACCTCCCCATGTCGCTGGGCCTCCCCTCGGTGACCCTGGGGGCCGGGGGCGACGCCGGCCAGGCCCACACACCCGACGAGTGGTTCCGCAACGTCCAGGGCCCGGACGGCATCGCCCGGGCCCTCATGACCCTCCTCCTGGTGGACGAAGCCCTCACCCGCCACGGGTGAGGGCCGACCCTCACCCCTCCCGGAAGCGGATCCGGCTGGTCTCCAGCCACCGGTAGAGGGTGGGCAGCACCAGGAGGGTGAGGAGCGTGGACGTGGCGATCCCGCCGATGACCACCGTGGCCAGCGGCCGCTGCAGCTCGGCGCCCGGCGAATGGGACAGGGCCATGGGCACGAAGCCGAAGCTCGCCGCCAGCGCCGTCATGAGCACGGGACGGAGCCGGGTGGCCGCGCCCCGCAGGATCGCGTCGTCCAGGGCCGCACCCCGCTCCCGGAGCTGGTTCACGTAGCTCACCATGACCACGCCGTTCAGCACCGCGATGCCGAACACGGCGATGAAGCCGATGATGGCCGAGGTGCTGAGGTTCAGCCCGGCGACCCACAACCCGCCGATCCCCCCCACCAGGGCGAAGGGCACGTTCAGCATGATGAGGGCGGCGTGCCGCATGGTGCCGAAGGCGGTGAAGAGGAGCAGGAAGATCACGATGATGGCCACCGGCACCAGGATCGCCAGTCGACGCACCGCGGTCTGCTGGTGCCGGTACTGGCCCCCCCATTCGAAGGCATAGCCCTCGGCCAACTCGATCTCCCGGGCCAGGACCCCGCTGGCTTCCTCCACGAAGCTCCCCACGTCCCGGCCCCGGATGTTGGCCCCCACCACCACCATGCGCTGACCTCCTTCGTGGGCGTAGGCCTCCGGGCTCTCCCGGCGCTCCACCAGGGCCACGGATTCCAGGGGCAGTAGTCCCCCGTCGTCGGTGGCCACCGGAAGGGCCCCCAGGAGCTCGGGATCCACGGCGTTGCCCGCAGGCAGGCGCACCACCACGTCGATGCGCCGGGGGCCGTCGACGATCTCGGTGGCCACGGCGGCGCCCAGCGCCGCCTCGATCTGCCCGCCCACGTGGGCGCTGGAGAGGCCGTGGCGGGAGAGGGCGGCGCGATCGAGGCGCACCCGCAACTCCGACACCCGGGCCGCCGAACTCACCTTCACGTCGGCGGCGCCGGGGATGCCCGAGATCAGGGCCTCCACCCGCCCGGCCAAGGCGGCGAGGCGATCGGGGTCGGGGCCGAAGATCTTCACCCCCACGTCGGTGGTGATGCCCGTCTCGGCCTCGTCCAGACGCATCTGGATGGGCTGGGTGAAGGCGTATTCGAGCCCGGGCACCTCCTGGAGCACCGAATCCATGGCCGCCAGGAGGGCCGGCTTTCCGCCCTCGCGCCACTCGCCCCGGTCCCGGAGCTGGACGTAGGTATCCGACTCGTAGGTGCCCATGGCTTCGGTGGCCAGGTCGGGACGCCCCAGCTTGCTCACCACCTGGTCCACTTCGGGAAGCTCGAGCAGCCGGGCCTCCAGCGCCGACGAGAACTGTACGCCCTGCCCCAGGGCCGTGGAGGGCGGGCGGAGGCCCTGCACCAGCACGCTCCCCTCGTCGAGGCGGGGCATGAACTCGGACCCGAGGCGGGTGCCGCTCCAGAGGGCCGCCACCACCAGGATCGCCGCCGTGGCCGCCACCGGGACCGGTCGGGTCAGCGTGGAGGCCAGCAGCGCCTGATAGCGGTCCCGGAACCGATCGAATCGGGGCGTCTCGGGCTCCCGGGCGTTGAGGAGGAAGGCCCGGGCCGCCGCCGGCACGAAGGTGAGGGCCAGAAGCAGCGACCCCAGCACCGCGGCCGTGACCGTGAAGGCCATGGGCACGAACATCCGGCGCTCCGTCCCCGAGAGGGCGAAGATGGGAAGGTACACGGCCACGATGATGCTGATGCCGAACACCACCGGGCGCCCCACCTCGGTGGCCGCCTGGGTCATGCGGGCCAGGGCCGATTCCTTCGAGGCCCCAGCCTCGGACTTCCGCATGATGTTCTCCACCATCACCACCGAGCCGTCCACCAGGAGTCCGAAGTCCAGCGCACCCAGGCTCATGAGGTTGGCCGAGTACCCGAAGATCCGCATGGAGATGAAGGCCCACAGCATGGACAGCGGGATCACGAACGCCACGATGATGCTGGCGGCGAGGTTGCGGAGGAACGCCCACAACAGGATCACCACCAGGGTGGCCCCCAGGAGGAGGTTCTTCTCGATGGTGTGGGTCGTCTGCTCCACCAGGTTGGCCTGGTTGTAGAACGGCACCAGTTCGACCCCCCCGGGGAGGGTCGGAACGATGCGCTCGACCCGTTCCTCGATGGCGGCGATGACGTCCAGGGCGTTGGCGCCCTTCCGCATGATCACCATTCCCGCCACCACCTCGCCGACGCCGTCCAGCGTCACGGCGCCCTGCCGAGGCAGGGGTCCACGCTCCACGGTGGCCACCTCGTGGAGGAGTACGGGGACTCCGTTGCGGGTGGCCACGGGCACCTGGGCGAGATCCTCGAGCCCCGTGAGGCGTCCCTCACCCCGCACCACGTGCCGCTCGCCCCGGGCTTCGGTGTAGGTCCCGCCGAAGGTCCGGTTGTTGGCCGCCACGGCCTCCTGCAGGTCGTCCAGGGTGAGGCTGGACAGGTTGAGTCGCATGGGATCGGTGACCACGTGGTACTGCTCCACGAGACCGCCCCAGGAGTTGACTTCGGCCACCCCCTCCACCGTCCGGAGCTGGGGCGCGATGGACCAGTCCTGCAGCGTCTTCAGGTCCATGAGGTCCCAGGCGGGGTCCCGGGAGCGGAGCACGTACTGGAACACCTCTCCCATGGCGGTGGACACCGGGCCCAACTCGGGGCGCACCCCGGGGGGGAGGTCGGCGGTGATGCCGTTGAGCCGCTCCGCCACGACCTGACGGGCGAAGTAGGCGTCGACCCGATCCGCGAAGATCACCTGCACCATGCTCAGACCGAACTTCGTGGTGGAGCGCACCGACTCGGTGTTGGGCAGCCCCAGGAGGGACCGCTCGATGGGGAAGGTGACCAACTGCTCCACGTCTTCGGGGGCCATGCCCGGGGCCTCGGCGATGACCGACACCGAGTTGGCGGTGAGGTCGGGGAACGCCTCGAAGGGCAGGGTCGTGAACGCCCAGACGCCCGCCGCCACGAGGGTGGCGATCCCCCCGGCGATGAAGAGCTGCTGCCGGAGGGAGAAGCGGATGAGCCGCTCGATCATTGCCCTCCCTCCTCGTCGGCGAGGCCACCCTGCTCCAGGGAGGCCCGCACGAAGTAGGCCCCTTCCACCACCACCCGGGTCCCCACCTCGATTCCCTCCACGGCGATGCGCCCCTCACCCACCGGCATGACCGAGACGGGCACCGGCCGATACCGACCCTCGGTCACCTCCACCAGCACCACGTCCCGGCCCTCGTAGAACTGAACCGCGTCGGCGGGCACCACCACGGCGGTGCGGGACTCGGCGCCCCGGAGTTCCACGGTGGCGTACATGCCGGGCCGCGCGCCCGTCGGGGGCGACGGCACGTCGACCCGGATCTCCACCGTGCGGGTCGCGGGATCCACCCGCCCCCCCACCCGAATCACCCGGCCCGCCACCGTGTCGCCGGGCAGCGCCCGGAGGGTGATCCGGGCCTCGGCCCCGGGGCGGAGCCGCGCCGCGTGATCCTCGGAGACGTAAGCCGTGGCCCAGAGGTGATCCACCGAGCCCACCTCCACCAGGGGATCGCCGGGCACCACCGCCGCGGAGGGCTCCACGAAGACCTCCAGCACCTGCCCGGCCCGGGGCGCCCGCACCGTGACGTCGCCGTCGGGCGACGGATCGAGGTGGTCCACCATCTCGGTGGCCCGGACGTGTTCGGCCCGGGCCCGGTCCAGATCGGCCCGGCGGCGCTCCACCTCCTCGGCGGCCACGGCCCCGGCGTCCAGGAGGGCGCTGGACCGGTCGAACGCGGCCTGGGCGTACTCCAGGTCGGCCGCCGCCGAGGTCAGGTCGCGGGTGGCGTCGGCCAGCTCGTGGGAGTGGACGTACGCCAGGGCCTGACCGGCCCGGACCTCGTCGCCCGGGACCACCACCACCCGCTCCACCCGACCCTCCACGATGGAGCCGATGCGGGCCAGGGCGGTGTCGGGGGGCGCCAGCTCCGCGGGCAGCACCACCGGCACCCGGATCTCGGCGGGGCTCACCTCCGCCACCCGGATCCCCGCCGACGCCCGCTGGGTCTCGGTGAGGGTCACCGTGCCGTCTCCCGGGGGAGCGGCTTCGGCCTCGGGTTCAGCCCCGCCGCAGGCCGCAAGGGTCGACGTCAGGGCCAGAGCGACGGCGCCCCGGAGCATTCCGCGGGTCGTGGCATTCATCGGTTCTCCCGGATCAGGGGGTCGCAGAAGAGATCGGAGGTGGGCTCCCGGCCCTGGAGGGCCGCGAGGCGGGCTCGGGACGTGCGCCAATCGGCGGCCCAGCGTTCCCGGGCCTCCAGGGCGCGAAGTCGGGCCCGGCGCGCGTCGAGGAGTTCGGCGAGGGTGCCCTCGCCCAGTTGGAGCCGGACCCGGGCGGCGTCCACCACCCGTTCCAGATCGGCCTCCCACCCCGGGGCGGCGAAATCGGCCCGCACCGCGTCGAGGGCGGCGAACCCCCGGAGGGCCGCCGTGGTCTCGGCGTCCACCCGGCGGCGCTCGTCGGCGGCGTCGGCCCGGGCGGCGGCGGTGGCGGCCCGAGCGCCCTGGACCCGACGCGAACCCCGGTCGAAGAACGGCAGGGCCACGGCGAGGCCGGCGTAGAGGGCCTCGACCCCCATGGTCCGCCGGAGCCCGATCTCGGGCCGGACGTCGGGGATCCGCTCGGCGCCGGCCACCGACTCGTTCCCCCGGGCCGCCCGCACCCGGGCCTCGGCGGCGGCCACCCGGGGCGACCCTCCACCGTCGTCGTCCATGGGGGGACCGCACGCCACCGGGGTGATGTCCACCCGGTCGTCCACCGCGAACCCTCCCCGACGGGCCACGTCGATGAGGGCGGCGTCGGCGGCGGCCCGGGCCCGGGCCCAGCCCTCCCGCACGGTGGTGGTCTCGAGACGGGCCCGGGCGGCGTCGGCCTCGGCCGCCCGCCCCCGGGCCGCCTGGGCATCGAGGGCGGTGGCCAGCCCCTCCATGGCGTCGAGCTCCTCCCGCACCCCCTGGGCGATGCGGGACTCCCGCTGGGCACGGGCCAGGGAGGCCACCGCATCGGCCACGGCGTCGAGGCGGACCGCCCGGGCCAGGGCCGAAGCCTCGTCGGCCTGACCGAGACCCCGCTCCAGGCGGGCCCCCCGGTCGCCGCCCAGGGGAAGCTCGAAGGTGAACACCGCCTGCCCTTCCAGCCCCTCCGCCCCCGAGAGCCCCGTGACCTCGGTCTGGGCCCCGACGTTGTCCACCGTGACGGCCAGATCGGGGTTGGTCCACGCACCGGCCTGCCGCGCATCGTGTTCCGCCGCTTCGGCCCGGAGGGCGGCGGCGGTCACACCGGGACCCTGGTCCACGACCCGCTGGAGATACTCGGCGGCGGAGAGGGTGACCGTGTCGGCCTGGACGACGACGGTGAGGGCGGCCAGATGAACGAGCATGGGCGGCTCCAGCATGCGACGGACGTTCGGACGAAACCGGACCGGAGGGGGTCGACGGGAACGATAGCCATCGAAGATGAACCCACGATGAACACCGGGTTCATCGTCCGTTCATGGAGCCGGGACTACGTTCTGAATATGCGCATTCTGCTCGTGGAAGACGATCGCCGCCTGCGGGACGTCCTGGCCCGGGGACTCCGGGACGCGGCCCACGCCGTGGACGAGGCCGCCTCGGTGGCCGAGGCCCGCCCGCGCCTGGGCGTGGAGAGCTACGACGTCGTGGTCCTGGACGTGAACCTCCCCGACGGCTCGGGATTCGATCTGACCCGGGCGGTGCGGGCCGCCGGCCTCCCCGTCCCCATCCTCCTCCTCACGGCCCGGGACGCCGTGGAGGACCGGGTGGAGGGCCTGGACGCCGGAGCCGACGACTACCTGGTGAAGCCCTTCGCCCACGCCGAACTCCTGGCCCGACTCCGGGCCTTGGGGCGCCGCCCCACCGAGGCCCTCCCGGCGGTCCTCACGGTGGGCGACGTGAGCGTCGATCCCGCCGCCCGCACCGCCGCACGGGGGGCCCGGGCCCTGGACCTCACCACCACCGAGTACGCGCTCCTGGAGTACCTGGTCCGACACGCGGGGCAGGTCCGGGGCCGGGCCGAGATCAGCGCCGCCGTCTGGGACGAGAACTACGACCCCGTGTCCAACATCATCGACGTCTACGTGGGTCGGCTCCGTCGCAAGCTGGATCCCGACGGCTCGGCCCCCGTGATCCATACGATCCGGGGCGCCGGCTACGTCCTGGACCCCCATCGGGAGTCCCCGTGAAGCCCCTCCCCCTGCGGTGGCGCCTCACCGCGTGGTTCGTCCTGGGCTTCGGCCTGCTCCTGGGAGCCGCGGCCCTGGGCCTCCACGCCTGGCTGGCGCGGAGCTACCGGGCTCAGTTCGACCGGGAGCTGGACCGGAGCGCCGGGGCCCTCCAGGAGCTCCACCGCCAGGAGCGGGAGTACTTTCCCGACGACTGGTCGGCGGCGGAGCACGCGGTGCAGGAGCTCCTCTTCGAGGATCGGGTGTTCGTGGCACTGCGGAGCGACGGCACCACCATGACCAGTCGGGGCTTTTCCCTGGTGGATCGACTGGTTCCCCAGCTCCCGGCCCACGCCGGCGACACCCTCTTCGACGTCACGGCTGGAGGCGTGCCCTTCCGGGTGGCCCATCGGCCCCTGGGCTCCGACGTCTCGGCCTTCGTCGTCCTGTCCCGGGCCTCCCTGGACCAGCGCCTCGCCCGCCTCCGGACCGCTCTGGCCGGGGGCCTGCCCCTGGTGTTGGTGCTGGGGGGACTCCTGGGAGCCGCCGGCGCTCGCCGCGCCCTCCGCCCCGTGGCCCAGGTCGCCGCCGCCGCCGGTGCGGTGGCCCGGGAAGTCCACGAGGGACGGGACACGTTCACCCGCCTGCCGCCCACTCCCCTACAGGACGAACTGGGACTCCTCACCGGCGCCGTGAACGAACTGGTGGATCGTCTGGGCCCGGCCCTGCGCAAGGAGCGGGCCCTGGTGGCCGCCCAGCGGGACTTCCTGGCCTCGGCGGCCCACGAGCTCCGCATGCCCGTGACGATCCTCCGCTCCGAGGCGGAGGTGGCCCTGGAGGGCGACGCGGCCCCGGGCGCCCACCGGGACGCCCTCCGACGCATCGCCGAGGAGGCCGAGCAGCTCTCGGTCCTGGTGAACGACCTCCTGCTCCTGGCCCGCGCCGACTCGGTGGCCCCGGAGATCCAGCCGGAGCGGCTGTTCATGGACGATCTCGCGGCCCGGGTGCTCCAGCGCGTGGGCCGCCACCCCGCCGCCCGGGGGCGGGAACTCCGCCTCGAGAAGTTCGATCCGGCCCCGGTCCGGGGCGACCCGACCCTGGTGGAGCGGGCTCTGGCCGTCCTGGTCCACAACGCCCTGATCCACGCCGCCCCGTCGGACGTGGTGGTGGGCTCGGGCAGCGACGGCACCACCGCGTGGGTGGAGGTGACGGACCGGGGACCGGGCGTCCCCCCCGAGGAGCGGGAGCGCGTCTTCGAGCGATTCGTACGCCTCGACGGCTCGACCCCGGGAACGGGGCTGGGCCTCCCCATCGCCCGCTGGATCGCCCGGCTCCACGGGGGCACCCTCACCCTGGAGTCCCCTCCCGGCGGAGGCAGCCGGTTCACCTTCCGGCTTCCGGCGGCCTGAGGCCCGGAGCTACCCCTCCACCACCGAGTCGTCGGCCACGTTGACCCGACCCCGGAGTCCCGAGATCCGGGCCCGGGCCCCCACCAGGCTCTCGGCCAGGATGGCGTCGGACACCCGGGCCTCGCGCCCCACGATGGTATTCGACAGCACCGCACCCTCGAGTCGGGCGCCGGTTTCCACGGTGACGTTGGGGCCGATCCGGCCTCCCTTCACCTCGGCACCGGCCTCGATGCGGACGGGCCCGACGATCTCGGCGCCCTCCACCCGGGCCTCGGGATCGACCCCGCCTCGGGTCGTCTCCAGCAGATGCCGATTCGTGTCCAGGAGCGTCTCGATCTTGCCGCAGTCGTACCACCCGCCCACCGGCGCCGTCACGAGGCGGGCCCCGTGATCCACCATGTACTGGAAGGCGTCGGTGAGGTAGTACTCCCCACCCTTCCCGGTCCCGCCGGCCAGCACGTGGTTGATGCCCTCGAAGAGCAGCCCGTAGTCCCGGATGTGGTAGACCCCGATGTTGGCCAGCTTCGACACCGGCTCCGAGGGCTTCTCCACGATGCGTTCCATGGTGCCGTCGTCCCGGGTCACGATGACCCCGAACCGCTGGTAGTCCTCCACCTCCTTGGCCCACAGGATCCCCGACACGTCGTCGGGCAGCCGGTTGGCGAGGCCGAGATCGGCGTCGAAGAGGGTGTCGCTGAAGAGGATCAGGAGCTCGTCGTCGGCCCACGGCTCCGCCAGCTTGATGGCGCCGGCCGTGCCGTCCATGACCTCCTGGGTGGTGTAGTGGGGCCGCAGCTCGGGATACTCGGAGGCGATGAAATCCCGGATCACCTCGGAGCGGTAGCCCACGATGAACACCATCTCCTCGACGCCCAGAGCCTTCACGTCGTCGAGGAGATAGCTGAGAATGGGACGTCCGCCGACCCTGAGCAGGGGCTTCGGAGTATGATGGGTCAACGGGCGGAGTCGCGTTCCGCGTCCCGCCAGGGGAATGATGGCCTTCATGGTCGTCCGGGTCTTCGGGTGAAGGCCACGGTTTCGACCCGCGGCCGGCGGCGGAAGGTATTCCGCCCCGGCACGCGCGAGCAACGGGCCGTGACCCGATCGACACACCACCTTCAGCCGACCCGACCCATGTCCCCATCCCATCCCGCCCGCCTCGCCCGCCCCCTCGTCCGGGGGGTCGTGCCGGTGCTGGTCGCGGCTTCGGCCTGTGCCCCCGCCGCCGCCAGTGCTCCCGATTCCGGATCCGCCGCCATGACGCCCTCGCCCGCTCCCTCGGCTCCCGCCCCCTCTCCCGCCGCGGCCGACACCGGGGTCATCCGGGTCATGGGCACGGCCCGGATGGAGGTGCCCTCCGACCGGGCCCGGCTGCGGTTCGCCATGGAGACCGAGGCCAAGTCGGCCGCCGAGGCCGCCGACGCCAACGCCGAGCACATGCAGGCGGTGCTGGCGGCCGTCCGGTCCGCCGTGGGCGGCGACGGGACCATCGGCACGTCGGGCTACGGCCTGACGCCGGTCTACAGCCGGCCCCAGCCCGGCGGCACCCAGACCATCACGGCCTACCGGGTGCAGAACCACGTGGAGGTGACCCTCACCGACGTCGACCGGGTGGGCGCGGTGCTGGACGCCGCGGTGCGGGCCGGCGCGAACCGGGTGGCCGAACTGTCGTTCTTCGCCTCCGATCCGGGCCCGGCCCGGCTGGAGGCGATCCGGGAAGCCACGGCGCTGGCCCGGCGGGAAGCCGAGGTCCTGGCCGCCGCCCTGGGGGGCACGTTGGGCGAGCCGCTGGAGGTGGGGGTCTCGGGCGACATGCCCTACGAGGCCGTCCGATTCCGGGCGGCCCAGATGGCCATGGCCGACACGCCCGTGGAGGCGGGCTCCCAGACCGTCTCCGTCACCGTGAACATCACCTTCCGCCTGGGCGGTCCGGGCCGTTGACCACCACCGCTTCGGGCCCGAGCTACCGGGTCCGCACCGATCCGGGCGCCTCCGACGCCCGGCTGCGAGGCCGACGCTTCGCCATTCCCTTCGAGCGGGTGTGGGCGGCCTCGTACCGCCTCCTCGCCGGGGGACTCCCCCACTGGGGCCTCACCTGGGAGGACGACCGGAGCGGGGTCCTGGAAGCGAAGGTGCCCGAACGAATCCTGCGCCCCGCCGGCCACGTCCGGGTGAGGGTGTTCCTCGACGCCGACGCCCAGACCTGTGTGGAAATGGCCGCCGGGCCCGTGTCCGGCGGCCGGGACCTGGGGGCCAGCCGCCGTCGGATCCGGCAGTTCTTCACCGCTCTCGACGCGGAGCTCGCCCCTCGACCCGGCGAAGTGCTCCCGCCGTTTCCGTCGCTCGACTGACCCCCCCGGGCTCTCCCACGCCATGCGCCTTCGTTCCGTCCGGCCCGCGGCCGCATCGGTGATCTGCGCCGCGGCCCTGGCCATGACGTTGGCCGGCTGCGACGCCGGCGTGCCCGACGCCGGCGCGCCTCCCGCCGAACCCGGAGGGGGCCCCGAGCCCGCCGCCGACACGGGACGGGTCTACGAGCGATCCCTCGTCTTCCTGGGGACCGGCACCGACAGCGTCTTCGGGGTGCCCTGGCTCCTCTCCGTGAGGACCGGCGGCGACGGGGTGCAGCGGCGCAACCGGGGCTGGTTCCTCCGGGGCGACGTCTGGGACCCCTTTCACGACGACGTCTGGGAGACGCCCTCGGTGCGGGCCCCGTGGCGCCCCCTTCCCCACGGCCCCCTGCGCCTGGTGGTGGGCGACGGCGACGCCCTGGAGCAGATCTCCTTCGTGGAGGGCGGGCGGCGACTCGACCTCACCCTGGACTCCTCCCGGGCCGAATGGACGGGGCGGCGGGGCGAGACCTTCCGCTTCCTGGGCGGGGGACTCGTCCTGGCGGAACGGCGGGTCCCGGGTATCGTACTGGACCTGAACCGCACCCGGGACGTGGCCGAGGGCGAAGGGGGCAACTGGGTCGTCCTGGCGTCGGGGGACTCCCTCCTGGCCGTCCTCCACGCCCCCCTTCGGGAGGGCTCCGACGCCCCCGGGGCCTGGCGAGGGTGGGTGCATCTGGACTTCCGGGACATCCCGGTGGCGTCGCTCACGAGCCGTTGGTCGGCGGTGCGCGCCTTCGACCGGGCTCGCCGCGACGTGCCCGTGGGCTGGACCATCGCGTCGTCCGACGGCACCGTAGAAGCGGTGCTGGAGGCCCGTTCGTCGATCCTCGCCGCCGATGAGGAGGGCGACGGCCCCCTGCGACCCGTGGACGGGTGGTTCGAGGTCGACGGCACGCTCCTGGTGGACGGGGGCGAATACCCGGTCCACGGCCTCTTCCGCCACACCCAGGGCTGACCTTCCCCATCGAGTCCCCCACACCGTGTCCGAAGATCTGATCCAGGCGGCCATCACCATCGCGTTCGGCGCGCTGGCCGGTGGCCTGACCAACACCATCGCCATCTGGATGCTCTTCCACCCGTACGAGCCCCCCACCGTGGGGCGGCTCCGGTTCGGCTGGCTCCAGGGGGCCGTGCCCAAGAACCAGGCCCGGCTGGCCGCGGCCATCGGGCGCACGGTGGGCGACAAGCTCCTCACCGCCGACGATCTCACCCGCATCTTCGCCGAGAGCGAGTTCCGCGACGCCTTCGACGAGCGGCTGTCGGCCTTCCTGGACGACGTCCTGCACCAGGATCGGGGCTCGCTCCAGGACCTCCTCCCCCCCGACATCGTCCCCGAGGTGGAAGGGATTCTGGATACCCTCCTGGACCACTCCCTGGGTCGCCTCGACACCTACCTGGCCTCGGAGTCGTTCGAGCAGGCCATGGCCGAACGGACCGGGAGCATCGTGGCGGCGGTGGCCGACGAGCCCGTGGCGGGCCTCCTGACCCCCGCCCGGGAATCGGCCGTGGCCGACGCGGTGGAGGAATGGCTGGTGGCGGCGGTGGAGAGCGACGATTTCCGCCAGGCGCTGGACGACTACCTGGACCGGGCCGCCGACACCCTTCTCCAGCCCGACCGCACCTTCGAGGAGGTGCTCCCCCTGGGATTGGTGGGGTCGCTGGAACGGGCCATCGGCGGGTATCTGCCCCTGGCCATCGAACGCCTCGGGGCCCTTCTGGACGACCCCACGGCCCGGACCAAGTTCGAACGCATGCTCCGGGAGTTGTTCCAGCGGTTCCTGGGCGACCTCAAGTTCCACCAGCGGGTGGTGGCCCGCCTCGTGGTGACCGAGGACACGGTGGACAAGATCCTGGACACCATCGAGCGGGAGGGCGCCGAGCGGCTCTCGGAGATGCTCCGGGAGCCCGCCATCCAGGAGGCCATGGCCAAGGGGGTCAACGAGGCCATCGTGGACTTCCTGCGGCGCCCGGTCCGGTCGGTGCTGGGCCCCCCGGACTCGGCCAGCGTGGTGGACGCCCGGGAGACCCTGGCGGGGTGGATCGTCAACATGGCCCAGGACCCCCAGACCCGGGGCTTCCTGGTGGAGAAGCTCCAGCAGGGATTGGACAAGGCCGGGGCCCGAACCTGGGGCGACGTCCTGGAGAAGATCCCCCCGGAGCGCATCGCGGGATGGCTCGTCTCGGCGGGACGAAGCGAGCCCGTACGCCGCATCGCCCGGGATCTGGGCGGTCGGGTCGTGGAGCGGGCCCTCACCCGTCCCATCGGGACTCCGGCGCGGTGGCTGCCGGGCGACGCGCCCCGGCGCATCGAGAGTGCCCTGGGCCCGGTGCTGTGGGACTGGCTCCAGGGTCAGGTTCCCACGGTGGTGCAGAGGCTCGACGTGGGACGCCGGGTGGAGGAGAAGGTCATGGAGTTCCCCATGCCCCGCCTCGAAGAACTGGTCCGGAAGGTCACGGACCGGGAACTGCGCCTGATCGTGCGGCTCGGCTACCTGCTGGGCGCCATCATCGGCACGGCGCTGGTGGGGATCGACGCGGCGATGAACTGAGGCTCACGCCTCGTCGTCGGGAACCGCCGTCCGGAAGTGGCGGCGGGCTTCGGCGCGGCGCCGGTCGGAGGCCCGCTCGTCCTTGCGCCACCAGTCCAGCGGCGTGAAGTGACGCTTGACCTTGCGGCGGCGGGAGCCGCCCCGGGCCATGATCTGCTCGATCTCGTCGGTGGACTGCTCGAATCGTCCCGGTAGGCCGAGCCAGAACCCGACGCCCACCGCCACGATGCCCCCCAGGATCATCCAGACCACGACTACCCCTTCTTCAGGCTCTCCAGCGCGAGAATGCCCAGACCGAAGGAGAGGATGATGGCGACGGCATTGGTGCCCACCGCCACCATGGCCACCACGGTCCAGAACACCAGGTGCGACACGACGTAGCCGCCCGGAACGAGATCGCGCATGGGAGTCGTCTCGAGAGTGTGTGAGTGAAGCGATCGAGGCAGGATCGAATATGCCCCGAGCGCTCCTCGGGGTAAACCCGGCGGGGGCCCGGGTTCCGGCCGGGAGCGTCAGTCCACCGGTTCGGCGTCGCCGTCGAAGCCGGTCTCGGCCCGTTTCCGGGCCTCCGAGAGGTAGGGCATGTCCAGGGCCAGGAGCTTGCTGACCTTCCGCATGAGGTAGTCCTCCCGGGCGCTGAGTTCGCCGTCGGAGAAGACCAGGCCCCACATGATCTCGGCCAGCACCATCTTCTGGCCCACGGAATAGCTCTCCCGGATCAGATTGGTGAACTGCCAGAGGTCGGGAGCGTTCTGCCGGGCCCGTTCGGCGTGGTACAGGAGGTCCTCGGCCTGGTGGTGATCCAGGCCGAAGTGACGCCGCACGGCGCTTTCCAGATGCTGCCGTTCGTCGTCGGTGAAGGCGTCGTCGGCGTGGGCCAGCTCCAGGAGGAGGGCGCAGGCCGCGAGCCGCAGATCCCGGTCCCGGGTCTGGGGCGGGGCGTCGTCCGGGGGCAGCATGGACGACCGGAAGAAGTTGCGGATGGCGTCGAGCATGGCCGCAATGTAGGTGCGGCCGCCCCGTTACTCCACCGTGCGGATGCGCCGGACCCCGGCCCGGAGGGGGATCACCACGGCCGCTGCGGTCACCGCCGCCGCACCGCCCAGACCCAGGAGCAGGACGGGCCATGCCGCCCCTTCTCCCCCGGCCATGCGCCCCACCAGGAAACGGTAGACGGGCCACGCCTCCAGGAGCACCACGATCCCCAGGTAGATCACGGCCGACATCATGAACAGGAGTCCCCCGAACGACGTGGGGATCTCGGCCACGTTCTCGGTGTCCAGGTTGGGGAACAGGGCCCCGAGCCCCAGGGCCAGCGCCGTGAGCGCGAAGGTCATGCCCACCATGGATACGGTGGTGAGGGCGAACACGAAGGGCGAACTCTGGAGCAGCACGTTGGTGCCCACGATGAGGGGCACGGCGATGGCCAGGAGGGGCACGGTCCCGACCCAGTACTTGGCCCAGAAGAGGGTGCGCACGTCCACCGGCGAGGAGCGCAGCAGCCACATGACCTTGCCCTCGATGGACATGGCCGGAAAGACGAACCGGGCCGCCACCGCCGCCACCACGAATCCGGCCAGTCCCAGGTTCAGGAACGACACTACCGTGATGAGGACGAACGACACCTGCTCGCCGGTATAGAGGGGCAGTTGCCGGATGTTGTAGACGTACACCACCACGAGCACGCCCAGGAGCACCAACTGGGACCACTGGGTGGTATCCCGGAAGAACACCCGGATCTCCTTCTCCACCAGTTGCCGGGTCGACGGCCGCAGCGCGGCGAACACCCGGCCCAGGTTCGTGGACCGCACCCGGCCCGGACGCGTGTCGGCCCCTTCCTGGGCCTTGCTGAATCCGCTCCGGTAGAAGCGCCCGTGGAGCCAGGTGCCCAGGACCACGAAGGCCGCCGCCGTGGTGAGGAGGAGCAGGAGGGGATGGGCGTCGGGCACCCCGTTGAGACGGGTCATGAGGGCGTCGGCGGCCCACTCGCTGGGCAGCCACGGCGACGTGGGGGTGCGCAGCACCGCCATGAAGTCCACCAGGTCCCGGAACTCCTCGGGGCGCATGAGGCGTTCGGGCCGCAGGAACCGGAAGAGGACCACCACTCCGGCCACGGCGAAGAGGCCCACCAGGGCCAGGAGGTCCCGGGTGCGGCGGGCCGGAAAGACGTTCACCAGCATGAGGGTGAAGGCCGAGCCCAGGACGGCGGGCAACACCAGGAAGGCGGCCATGACCGCCAACGCCGTGAGGTAGTACGCCGGGCCGGCGGCGTACACCACCCCGTACGCCGCCAGGATGGGCACGGCCATGAGGGCCACCATCCACGACGAGTCCAGGATCGTCTCCGACAGCCGGGCTCCGTACAGGTCGCCCGGGCGCACCGGGGCGGCCACCAGGAGTTCCAGGTCGTCGGAGAGGAAGAAGGTGGAGAGGGCGGTGATGACGTTGGACAGCAGCAGGATCATGAAGAACGTGAGGAACGCGATCCCCAGGAGCTTGCCCGCCAGCAGGTCGCCGATGCCCTGCGTGTTCCGGAAGTAGAGCAGCATCCGCACGATGACGGCGAACACGAACGTCCAGAAGAAGAGGCCCACGAAGCCCAGGAGCCCCGCCTTGAGCACCCGGCCCCGGGCCGTCCGGGCCCGGTTCATCTTGGTGCGGAGCTTGGGCCCCACCAGGAATCGCCAGGTGCGGGAGGGGGCCTCGGCCGGCCCTCCCGGGGCCGGTCCCAGGACCGACGCGGCGGCGCCGTTCACGCCACCTCCGCTCGGGGCGTGCGCAGGGCCGCCACCACGTCGGCCACGGCGTCGCCCCCCGTGACCTTGAGGAAGATGTCCTCCAGATGGGCCCCGCCCGCCGACGCCTCTCGCCGCAGCTCGTCCATGGTGCCCCGGGCGATGACGGTGCCGCCCTGGAGAATGGCGATGCGGTCGCAGAGGGCCTCGGCCACCTCCAGGGTGTGGGTGGAGAGGAACACCGTCCCCCCCTCGTCGGCGAACGCCCGGAGCAGGTCCTTCAGGATCCGGGCCGAGCGGGGATCGAGCCCCACCATGGGCTCGTCCACCACCACCAGGCTGGGGCGGTGGAGGAACGCCGACGAGATGAGGAGCTTCTGCCGCATGCCGTGGGAGTAGCTCTCCACCAGCTCGTGCTTCCACCGCGTCAGACTGAAGAGCTCGAGGAGGCGGTCGGCCCGGGCGTCCACCTCGGGTCCCTCGAAGCCCCACAACCCGCCCACGAACCGCAGGAACTCGCCCCCCGAGAGTTTCTCGTAGAGGTAGGGCCGGTCGGGAATGTAGCCCACCCGTCGCTTGGCCCGTTCCGGGTCCCGATGCAGATCCTCGCCGTCCACCAGGATCCGCCCGTCGGTGGGTTGGAGCACCCCGGCCACCATGCGGATGGTGGTGGTCTTCCCGGCCCCGTTGGGGCCCAGGAACCCGAAGATCTCTCCGGCGGCCACGTCGAGGTCCAGTCCGTCCACGGCGGTGAAGCTGCCGTAGCGCTTGGTGACCCCTTCGAGCCGGAGCATGGACGGGGGAGTGGGTTCAATCGGCACGGGAGTCCTCCACGACATCGATGCGCAGGCGCCCGATGAGGCGCACGAGTTCGACCTGCTGGGCCAATCCCCCCACCACGAACCGGATGTGGGAGGCGTCGGCGGGATACTGGCCGAAGGTGGGATCCACCGCCGTCCATTCGCCCAGCCACACCTCGGGCCAGGCGTGGTAGAAGAAGGCCCCGTTCACGTAGACGAGGCCCACGGCCGTGCGGGCCGGAAGGCCCAGCGCCCGGGCCAGGGCCACGTAGAGCACCGTGTGCTCGTTGCAGTCGCCCTGTCGGCTCTCCAGCACCTGGACCGCCGACGGCACCGAAAACGTGATGGTCTTCTCCAGCATGTTGAACACGCCGGTGGTGAGCTCCCGGGCCACCCGCCGCGGATCGGGCGACCACGAGGCCCGGCGCACGGTGAGCTGCTCGGCCATCTCCACGATGCGCGGGTCGGCGCTCTGGATCAGGGGCTCGGGCTGGAGGGCGTCCCGGAGGTCCATGCGGGGATACGGGAGCCCGAATCCGGGGTCCAGCGCCCGGGGGTCTTCCCGGCGCACGATGAGGGTATCGCCCCGGAGCGTCTGGCGGCCCCCGTCCAGATCGAAGCCGTCCAGCTCCACGCCCGAGAGGACGAACCTGAGCTCGTCGTACGACTCGGCGTCGGAGAGGTCCACGTTGCTCTGGATCGCCGTGGCCAGGATCACGTCCTCGTCCACGGCCCCCGACACCCCGTCGCTGCGGGCCTGGGCCAGGGCCTGGGTGGAGAGCTCGTATTCGGTCTTCTCCATGGCGAAGCCCAGGGGCGACTCGGCCCGGAGGACCCGGCCGTCGTCGTCCACCCAGCTCTCCACCGACACACCGCCGAACACCTCGGCGATGCGCCACGCCGGCACCGAGTCCCACGTCGCCGGCTCCCACCGCCCGTCGTCGCCCAGGGCCACACTGTCGGGCACCACCAGGGTGTCGTGCTCCAGGATCCGGACCTCCACCGTGCGGGTCGACAGGGTGGAGGGATCGAAGACCGGCATGCGGACGCTCCCCCCCACCTCCAGATCGCCCGCCATGGCCACCCGGATGGGCACCACGGCGGCGAACACCGGGGGCGACGACAGCCGGTAGCTCACGGTCTGCCGGCTGCCCTGGGAGACGATGTCCACCTCCAGGAGCGTGTCGCCGGTCACGGTCCCGTCGGCCTGGAACCGACCCACGTCGGACTCCAGGCTGAACGAGAAGCCCCGCATGCGGAGCGACGGATCCAGGTCCACGCCGGTGCGGGCCACGGCGGTGCCGGTCTGCCCCAGGGCCGGAAGCTCCAGGGACATGAAGTCGTCCAGCCGGAATCCCTCGGCCACCGTGTCCAGGGCCGAGGTGGCCAGCCCCACCGCCCGACCGCCCATGGTCAGGGTGTAGAAGCTCGTCCCGGGGTTGAGGGCCAGGGCCGCATCGGCCAGACGCTCCAGTTCCGGCGCGAAGTACTCCCGGCGCACGTGCTGGGCCAGGAGCACCACCCACGCCGCCAGGATCGCGACCCCGAACACCCGCCCCCGGAGGGCGCCGCCCCCGGTCACGAGGGTACTCCGGCCAGGGCCCGCTCGAAGACGTCCAGCTCGTAGTCCGACTCCACCACGATGGTGATGGAATCGGGAGTGGGGTTCCGCACGCGATGCTCGGCGATGGCGGCGCCCATGCTCCGGGCCGACTCCTCGGCCTGGAGGTTCCCGGCGTGGGTGCCCAAGGGCGGGAGGGCCACCTCGGCCATGCCGAAATCGGCAGCGCGGGCCAGGGCGTTGCCCGTGGCCCGCTGCACCACGGCGGCGGTGACGGGTTCCTGGGCGGATTGAAGCACCACGTGGAGCAGGAAACGAACCGGCAGCTCCCCGCCCGGGGTCAGGACGGCGCTCCCCACCGGAAGTTCACCCATGGCCTCGACCCGCCGGCGCACGTCGGGGCCGGCGGCGGTTTCGACTCTGCGCGCCACGGGCGTGATGGACGCGCCGTCGGAGCGGGCAGCCCGAACGACACATTCCCCTTCCCACAGCTCCAGCACTTCACGGACGACCCGGATCACATCACCCCACTGTCGTGGACTCGTCGGACGACGACGGCCACGGGCGGATCATGGGGGGAGGGCTACGGCGCGGCCTCCGTCCGGATCCAGGCGAGATAGCGGTCGAGCCCCCCGTCGAGGGGGACCACCACGAACTCGGGCACGTCGTACGGGTGGAGCGACACCACCCGGTCCCGGAGAGTGTCGACCCGGTCGGCGCGGGTCTTGAGCAGGAGCAGCACCTCGTGGGACTCCTCCACGGCGCCTTCCCAGCGGTACACGGAGTGAAGCCCGGGAATCAGGTTCACGCAGGCCGCCAGCCCCTCCCCCACCACGGCCCGAGCCAGCTCCAGGGCCACGTCGTACGACGGGGCCGTCACCAGGACCACCCGCACCTCGGCCCCGGGCACCGGGCTCACCACCCGGTGAAGACCGAGCGGTGCGCGTTGGCCTCGTCGTAGAATCGATCGATGACGGATCGCAGCTCGTCCTGCACCACCCGCCGGCGCACCTTGAGACTCGGGGTCAGGGTGCCGTCCTCGATGGTGAACTCCCTGTCCAGGAGGGCGATCTTCTTGGGGGTCTCGAAGCTGGAGAGCTCGCCGAGATGCTCCCGGACTTCCCGCTCCATGTGAGCCTGGACCGCGGGGTCCTCCAGGAGGGCGCGACGGTCGCCCGAGGGCACGCCCTGGCCCCGGGCCCACGCCTCCAGGACGTCGAAGGCCGGCACCAGGAGGAGGGCCGGGAACTTCCGCTTGTCACCCACCATCACCACCTGCTCCACGAACCGGTTCGTCTTGAGCCGGTTTTCGATGGGCTGGGGCGCGATGTTCTTTCCTCCGGCGGTGACGATGATGTCCTTCTTGCGGTCGGTGATCCGCAGGTACCCCTCGGCGGTGAGTTCGCCCACGTCGCCGGTCCGGAACCACCCCTCGGCGTCCACCACCTCGGCGGTGGCTTCGGGATTCTTGTAGTACCCCTTCATGACCTGGGGACCCCGGACCAGGATCTCGCCGTCCTCGGCGATCCGAACCTCGGTCCCGGGGACGGGCGGTCCCACGGTCCCGATGCGGATGGCGTCGGGAGGATTCACGTTGGTGACCGGACTCGTCTCGGTCAGCCCGTACCCCTCGAGGATCGGGAGTCCCACGGCGAAGAAGAACCGGGCGATGTCGGGCTCCAGGGGCGCTCCGCCGCTCACGAACCACCGCAGGCGCCCGCCCACTCCGGCCCGGATCTTCCGGTAGACGAGGCGATCGGCCAGGGCGTGGCTCGCCTTCAGCATCGCCCCCCCCGGTCCACCCTCCAAAACGGCGTCGGCCCACTGCTCGGCCACCGACGTGGCCCACGCCACCAGGCGGGCCCGAACGCCCCCCGTCTCCTGCACCTTGTTGTAGACCTTCTCGTAGAGCCGGGGAACCGAGACCGCCACCGTGGGACGCACCACCTTGAGGTCCTCGGCCACGTTCCGGATGTCCCGGGCGTAGGCGATGGTGCACCCCGAGGTGAGGAGGAGGTAGTCCACCATGCGCTGCAGCACGTGACTAAGGGGCAGGAAGCTCAACGTCACGTCGTCGGCCCCCACGTCCAGCACGTCGGAGCAGGCCCACACGTTGGAGTAGAGGTTGCCGTGGGTGAGCATCACGCCCTTGGGGGGGCCGGTGGTGCCCGACGTGTAGAGCACCGTGGCGAGGTCGGCGGGGGTGGTCTCCAGCGCCCGGGAGCGGAACGCCGCCGCCGGTGAAGCCGAGAGGAACTCCCGGCCCCGGGCCAGGAGGTCGTCCCACCCCACCACGCGCCGCGACTCGGGGGCGCCGGGCTCGAAGGCCACCACCGTGAGGTCCAGCCCGGCCTCCTCGGCGGCTTCCAGCGCCTTGGACACCTGCTCGGGAGAGGACGCGAACACCACCTTCACCCCGGCGTCGCCCAGGATGTAGGCAACCTGGGAGGCGATGAGGGTGGAGTAGACGGGCACGTCCACGAAGCCCCCCAGGAGGCACCCGTAGTCGGCGATGGCCCATCCGGGACGGTTCTCCGAGAGGATGGCCACTCGGTCGCCCCGGTCCAGGCCCAGCGCCGCCAGCCCTCCGGCCACGGCCCGGGCCCGCTCCAGGACCTCGTCGTAGGAGAGGGAGTCGAGTTCGTCGCCCCGGCCCGTGAACCACTGGAGGGCCGGTGCGTCGCCGAACCGATCCACCGCGCCGAGGAAGAGGGAGCAGAGGGTGCCGGGGGGCGGGGACCCGGGCGTGGACGCGAAGCTGCGAGACGTCATGTGGACCCCGGGGTGTTCAGGGATGGTGCGGCCGGGCGGCGGATCAGTGCCGCGCGATGGCGATCTCCACGTCAAGATCGGTCCGCAGGGAGTGAAACACGCTGCAATAGCGGTCCCGGGACAGATCCACGGCCCGCTGGATCTTCTTCTCGTCGTCCTCTCCCGGCCCGGCGACATGGACAGTCAGGCGCAGGGCCGTGAACCGTCGCGGGGGCTCGGGAGCGCGATCGCCCTCGATCTCCACCCGGAGGTCGTCCACGGGGACGCGCCCCTTCTGGAGGATCATGAGGATGTCGATCCCCATGCAGCCGGCCAGGGAGAGGAGCAGCCCATCCATGGGCGAAGGCGCCGCGGCGCCGGCTCCGTCCACCACCGTCACGGGCCCGCCGGGAGCTCCGCCCTCGAACCGATCTCCCTCTCCGGTCCACCGGAGTTCGATGTGCTTATCCGCCATGGCCGTCGGGAAGATCCTGTTCGAACATCTCGCCCCGGAGCTGGGCCAGGGTGGCCCGGGCGTGGGCCACGTGTTCCTGGGCGTCGCCGCCGTCGGGGGGGCTCTCCAGGAACGCCCGCAGGTGCCGCTCGGCATCCTCGTGCTGGCCGCCCCGGAGGTAGATGAAGGCCAGTCCGTAGTGAGCCCCGGAGGCGTCGGGTTTGTTCTTCAGGACGTGGCGGTAGGTCTTGGCCGCCTCCTCCGTCATTCCGATGCGCGTGTACGCGATGGCGATCTGCTGAAGCACCACGGGATCGCCGGGGGAGTCCTTCAGGGCGAGGCGGAACGAGGTCAGGGCCTCGTGGAACTTCCCTTCCCGGAGGAGGCCGAGACCCTCCCGGTAGTAGTCCACCTGGTCCGACTCGGCGGCGCTGCCGAAGAGCTTGTTCCAGATGGACATCGCGGTCGACCGTGCAGGGGCGTGGGGGAGGGAGGATCGGCTCAAGCTACCGAGGGGTCAGAACCCGCGCAACGCGTGACGATCCGGTGGATTCACCACCCCGCCGCGACGACGCCTTCGCCCCGGACGAACCGGGTCAGCCCCGCCCCCCCGAGACGCACCTGCGCGTCGTCGGGCGGCGCCACCACCGCCACCCGGTGGCCGCGGGCCAGAACCCTGCGGGCCTCCCGGAGTGTCCCCCCCTCCGCCTCGGCGCCGTGGAGGGCGACGCCGGCGAAGGTGCCGTCGAAGAAGGGCAGCCGGTCGCCCACCGTCACACGGGAGAGGGGGAGCGCCTCGGCCTCGTCCGGTTCGGCCCACGGGACGGCGGCCACCACCTCCACCCCGTCGGGCACCAGCGCCGCCAGCGACCCGGCCAGGATCGCGGCTCGCCCCAGGAGGAGCACCCGCCCCCCCGGCGCGTCCGCCACGCCCATGGCCGCGGCCACGGGGAGGGCCAGCGACGGGTCCGGGGCGTCGACCGGGTCCGGTGGGGCGGCCAGGGGCCCCCGGGGCGGGGGTCGGAGGTCGGCCCGCCCCCCCCGGATCGGGTAGCGCTCCCGGCAGTTGGCGCACCCCAGCGAGCCCTCGGCGACCCGCCGCCCGTCCATGGCGTCGGCCAGGAGCACCAGCCCGAAGGCCGGCCCGCATCGGGGGCAGGCCAGACGGTCGGTGAGGAGGAGGTGCACGACGAGGCCGGTCAGGCGCCTTCGTTCATGGAGGGAGACCGGTGGGCGGGGGCCCAGAGGGGGACCGGGCCGTACTGGGCCCACTGGGTGGGCGTCTCCCACACCCGGGTGTAGAGCAGTCCGCCGGCGAGTTCCCCGGGGAGGCGCTTCTTCAACTCGTCGTAGAACCACCGGGCCTGGTTCTCGGCACTCGTCTCCACGCCCTGGAACATGGGCAGGTCGTTGAGATTGTAGTGGTCCAGCATCTCGGCCAGATCCCGGAGCTCCCGCTTCAGATCCACGAAATCGAAGGCGATGCCGGCTTCGTTCAACTCGGCGGTCTGGACCGCGGCTTCCACCACGTAGCGGTGGCCATGGAGCCGCTCGCACTTGCCCTTGTAGTGCTCGAGGAAGTGGGCGGAGTCGTAGTGGGCCTGGACGCTGACGGTGTACATGGCGGATCAGCCTCGTTCGATCTGCAGAAGGGGAATGCGGACGTCGTCGGGACGGCTCAGCACGAACGACACCGCCTCGGCCACGTCCTGGGGGCGGAGCATCTGGGCCCGCCCGGGAAGGTGGGGGTCGGCGTCGGGGTCCAGGGGGTCCCACAGCGGGGTGTCGGTGGCCGCCGGCTCCAGGAGCGTGGCCGCCACCCCCGTACCCCGGACCTCCTCCACCAGAACCTCGTGGAGCCCCCGGACGCCGAACTTCGACGCCCCGTAGGCGCCGTTGCCGGGAAAGCCCCGGCGGCCCGCCACCGATCCCACGTGGACGATGCGCCCGAAGCCCCGGTCCAGGAACCCGGGGAGGAGGGCCCGGAGCACCAGGAACGATCCCCGGAGATTGATGGAGACCATGCGGTCGAAGTCGGCCACCGACGTCTCGACGATGGGGGCCACGTCGAAGGCTCCGGCCGACTGCACCACTGCCCACGGCCCACCCCCGAGGCGGTCCTGGAGGGCGTCCAGGGCCGACCACACCGACGCTTCGTCGGAGAGGTCGGCGGGCCACACCGCGCCGCCGGACGTCCGGGCCAGGGTCTCGACGCTCGACGGATCCCGGCACAACACGTGGACGCTGCCGCCGGCCTCGGCCACCGCCTCGGCCACCGCGCGCCCGATGCCCCGGCTGCCCCCCGTCACCAGGACCGAGCGCCCTGCGAGTCCACCCGTCATCGGCTGAGGGGGCGGTGCGACGCCATGGACAACCGCAGGAACTCGTCCCGGGTGGCCGGATCCTCCAGGAAGGCCCCCCGCATGGCCGACGTGATGGTGACGGAGTTCTGCTTCTCCACCCCCCGCATCATCATGCAGAGATGGTGGGCCTCGATGATGACCCCCACACCCTGGGGCGAGACGATGTCCCACAGGGCCTGGGCGATCTGCTCGGTGAGGCGCTCCTGCACCTGGAACCGCCGACTGAACACCTCCACGAGACGAGCCGTCTTGGAGAGTCCCATGATCTGGCCGTTGGGGATGTAGGCCACGTGCACCTTCCCGAAGAACGGCAGGAGATGGTGCTCGCAGAGGGAGTACATCTCGATGTCCTTCACCAACACCATGTTGTGGTGCTGCTCGGCGAAGAGGGCGTCGCCGATGACCTCCTCGGGGGACGAACGGTACCCGTGGGTGAGGAAGCGCATGGCCTTCTCCACCCGCTCCGGGGTCTTGGCCATGCCCTCCCGCTCGGGGTCGTCGCCCAACCGGCGAATCATCTCGGCCACCAGGTCGGTGTAGGGGACCGACGAAAGGTCGAGGCTCACGCTTCGTCTCCAGTGGGGACCGGGTCCCCGGTGTATTCGACGTAGTTGCGGGGAGTCTCCCACAACACGATGCGTTCCAACGTCACGCCCCGGGGAAGCTGGTCCACCAGGCGGTTCCAGATCGCCACCACGAGGTTTTCGGTGGTGGGCACCTGCCCGGCCAGCCAGGTCACCTCCACGTTGAGGTTTCGGTGATCCAGGTCGGTCACCACCCGGGCCTCCACCAGGTCCCGCAGCACCTTCAGGTCGAGAACGTACCCCGTCTCGGGGTCCACCTCGCCCGCCACGGTGACGTCCATTTCGTAGTTGTGCCCGTGGCCGTGGGGGTTGGCGCATACGCCGAACACCCGGGCGTTGCGTTCGTCCGGCCAGTCGGGGCGGTAGAGGCGATGGGCGGAGTTCCAGTGAACCCGGCGAGTGACGCGCACGCGCGGCATCGATGCGACTCCGTGGGGTGTGGATGGGGATCGGGCCCGAGGTACCCGGAGACCGCGGGATCGATCCGGAGGCGCGCGCCGCGACGGGAACCCGCCGGCCCCATTCGGGTTGCAGAGGATTGACCGCACCATCGGCGACGCCCTACACTCGCGCGTCATGAATCCTTCCCGCACTCCGAGTCTGCGCCTCCTCTGGGCCTTCCTGGCCCTGGTGCAGTTCTCCGTCACGGTCGGGGGCCCCCTGGTCGACGCCGCTCTCGAGCGGGGTTCGGACCGGGTCGTCCACATCGAGTCGGAGTCCGGAGACGAGTGCGGTGTGCACCACGACCACCTGTTCTGCCAGGTCTGCCGCACGGTGGCGCTGGCCGGACGGGAATCGCCTCCGGTGCGCGTCCCCCGCTGCCCCATCCTGTCCGACGGCACCCTGGCGGTCCAGGCGACGGATCGAATTCCGTCGTCTCCCGGGAGCTTCGCGCCGGTGGGGTCCCGGGCTCCACCCCGAGCCTGACCCCGACTCCCATCCGTTCCGGACCTCCGCCGTCGACCTCGGGTCGAGGGCGAGCGCCCCGCTTCCCGTGAGGGTCGCAGGGTAGCGCGTTCATCTCACCGCCCGGTGAGGGGACTCGGAACGTGGTTTCGTGGACCCCATCCCCTCTGCCGGTGCTCGTCATGTCGAACCGAATCCGTTCGTCCACAATCTACGCCTTGGCTGCGATCGTCATGGTCGCCGCCTCGGCTGCCCCCGTCGCCGGGCAGGATCCCGACGCCCCCCACGGCAGCGACGTCCACGGTGTGGTACGGGACGACGAGGGGCAGACCCTGGCGGCGGTGGCCATCCGGCTTCCGGCTCTCGGGCGCACCGAGTTGTCGCACCAGGACGGAACGTTCCACCTGGAGCGGGTGCCCGAAGGCGACCACGTGATCCTCTTCGAACGCATCGGCTACCGGACCCGGAGCATGACGGTGACGGTGCGCTCGGGCGAAACGACTCGTTTGGAGATCGTGCTGGAGCCGTCGGCTCTCGAGGTCCAGGGCTTCGTGGTGACGGGTGCGCCCACGGCGCGGTCCGGAGACCGGGTGATCCGGCCGGTGGAGGTGCTGTCGGGGCAGGAGCTCTCCCGTCGCCTCGAAGGCACGGTGGCCGCCACGTTGGAGTCCGAACCCGGTGTGGCCGCCGTGACCATGGGGCCGGCCACGGCGCGGCCCGTGATCCGGGGACTGGGCGGCGACCGGGTCCTCATGCTGGAAGACGGCGAGCGGGTGGGCGACGTGTCCAACGTCTCCACCGACCACGCCACGGCGGTGGACCCGGCGTCGGCCCAGCGCATCGAGGTGGTTCGAGGGCCGTCGGCGCTGCTTTACGGAAGCCAGGCCCTGGGGGGCGTGGTGAACGTGATCCGGGAGGAAGTGCCCCGCACGGTGCACCACGGGTTCCACACCAATCTGAGCCTCCAGGCCCAGACCGTGAACGACGGGCTCGTAGGGTCGGCCACGGTGTTGTCGGGGCTGGGGGCCAACGTGGCCCTGCGTTTCGAGGGGGGACTCCGGACGTCGGGCGACCTGACCACGCCGGAGGGGTCGTTGAGCAACACCGGTGGCGACACCCGCAACCTGGCCGCCGGCGCGTCGTGGGTGGGGGAGCGGGGCCACATCGGTGCGGCGTACCGCTTCTACGGCAACGACTACGGGATTCCCGGCGGATTCGTGGGTGCCCACCCCACCGGCGTCGACATCGAGATGACCCGCCACGTGGTGAAGGGGGACGCCCAGGTACGGGCGGTGGGCCCCTTCGACGTGGTGGACGGGTCGGCGAGCCACACCCGGTACAACCACAAGGAGATCGAACCCGGCGGGATCCTGGGCACGGAGTACGGGCTCTTCACCACCGCCGGTGAGGTGAAGGGGCGCCACGGCGCGCTGGGATTCCTCACCGGAGGCACCCTGGGCGTTCGGGCCCAGTTCGAACGCTTCGGATTCGGGGGCGGCCTCTCCACCCCCGACACCCGACGGTGGACGTTCTCCACCTACGCCCACGAGGAGGTGGATCTCGAGGACTGGACCGTGGAGGCCGGCGCTCGCTGGGATCGGGTCTCGGCCGACGTGCTGGACGAAGATCCCGACGCCTCCATCGGCAACGTCCGCGACCGGACCTTCGACGCCTTCAGCGGGTCGCTGGGGGTGCTGCGCCGTCTCTCGGGCGACGTCACCGTAGGGGCGAGTCTGGCCCGGGCCTTCCGGGCCCCGGACGTCAGCGAACTCTACTCCGAGGGCCCGCACCTGGCCTCGTACTCGTTCGAGGTGGGCAACCCGGAGCTGGACACCGAGGTGGGCACGGGCATCGATCTGTTCGTGCGCCTCGATCGAGGATCGGTGCGAGCCGAGGTGGCGGCGTTCCACAACGACGTGGCCGGCTACCTCTATCCCCGGGAGACGGGCGAGATCAGCCCCCGCACCCAGCTCCCCATCTATCAGTACACCGGGGCCGACGCCCGCCTCGTGGGACTCGAGGGGGGACTGGATCTGGCCCTCACGAGTCGGGTGGCCGTGGAAAGCACCGTGTCGTGGGTCCGGGGCACCCTCACCGACGACGACGAACCCCTGCCGTTCATTCCGCCCCTCAACGGGCGCTTGGGACTGAGGTACGACACGCCCTCGTGGTTCGTCGGCACCGAGGCCCGCATGGCCGCCGAGCAGGACCGGCTCGGCGAGTTCGAAACCCCCACCGACGGCTATCTCGTGCTGGGACTGTCGGGGGGACTCCGCACCACCCTCGCGGGACGCCTCCACAGCGTCACCCTGCGCCTCGACAACCTCACCGACGAGGCGTACCGCAATCATCTCTCCCGCACGAAAGAACTCATGCCCGAGGCGGGGCGGGGCGTGAGCCTCGTGTACCGCCTCGTCTTCTGAATACCACAACGACAACGATTCCACAGGAGCACATCATGAGCAGCAGCGCGTACCGCATGGCAGGATCGATCCTGGCCCTCACCGGCGTCCTGGCCCTTGGGGCCTGCGACGACGACCCGGTGGGCAACGAAGAGGAGCACCTGGAGCCCGTGGGTCTGGTCATTTCCACCGGCGGCGTCGATCTCGTCACCGTGAACGGCGCCACCGTCACCGGCTCGCTGAGCGTCGATGCGGGTCAGGAAACCGCCCACCTCGACGTGGAGTTCCTGGACGAGGACGGGGACCGCTTCACGCCCGACGAGGCCGACGAGTGGCTCCGGGTGACCATCGCCAACCCCGCCGTGGCCGATTTCGAGCAGGATACGCCGGGAGAGTTCGGAGGCCACCTGCACGGGGAGTCGGCCGGCACGACGACGGCCGTGTTCGACATCATGCACGGCGCCGTGAACTCGTCGTCGGCCCACCCCGACTACACGTCCCCCGCCATTTCGGTGGTCATCAACTGACGGGTGAGCCCGGTCCGGCCGGAGGTAACATGTCCGGCCGGATCGGGTATCTACCAAGGACCGATCGCTCCGTCTCCGGCACACCTTCCCTGGACTGAACATGATGCGTCGCCTCCCCCGCCCCACCGTTCTCGCCCTCGTCGCTGCGACGGCCCTCGTCGGCGCCGCCTGCGGGGACGACCCCACCGGCAACGAGGGGCACCCGGATCCGTCGGGCCTGGTGGTTCTGAGCGGCGGGGTCGACGTGGTGGAGGTCCGGGGCCTGGGGATCATCGGCTCCTTCGCCGTGTCCGAGGGCGGCACCTCGGCCGACTACCAGATCCAGCTCATCGATCAGCAGGGCAACCGATACAGCCCCACCGCCGCCGATCAGTGGCTCCGGGTGATCGTCGCCAATCCCGCCGTGGCCCAGTGGGTCCAGGACGACGTGGGGGAGTGGGGCGGCCGGCTGGAAGGTCTCACCGGAGGAACCACCACCATCGGGTTCGACCTCATGCACGGTCCCGTGGGCGACGAGGCGGCGTCCCACTTCGACTACCGCACGCCCAACATCCCGGTCCTGGTGAACTGACGGGCCTCATGCGTACGAAAAAGGGCCGGCGCCCCCCGAAGGAAGACGCCGGCCCCGAGTACGCATCGGAAGAAATTATTGAAGCCCGGATGAAATCGTGTGGTAACCTCCCCACTGCGTTCGCCGTCCTCGTAGAGGCGTGACGTCGGCGGCGGGAGTCAGTCCCGGCTTCGCTTGTGTTGGCTCAATAATGAGGCCTTCCGACACGTGGCCCCAATATACACGGCGTCGGGGCGGGAACGAAAGGCGGGGTCCAGGCAGAGGCGTCAGGACGGGGTCCGGAAGCCCCGCAACAGCGCGAGGTTGCGGCGGTCCAGGGTGACCTCGTCGTCGCCCTTGGGGGTCTCCAGGATCTTGGGTACGTCGGAAAACCGCTCGTCGAGCAGGAGGGCCCGGAACGGCTCCGGCCCGAGCGTCCCCTCGCCGATGCCCGCATGCCGGTCCCGATGGGACCCCAGACCGTGGAGGCTGTCGTTGAGGTGGAACAGCTCCAGGGTCGTGAGGGGAAGCGCGTCCTCGTAGGCCTGCCAGACCCCGGTGTAGTCTCCCACCAAATCGTACCCTGCGGCGTAGGCGTGGCAGGTGTCCACGCAGACCCCCACCCGGTTGCGCAGAGGTTCGGGCACCCCGGCGCGGATGGCGGCGAGGTGGGGGAAGGTGGCGCCGATGCTGGTGCCCGTCCCGGCCGTGAGTTCCAGGAGCACCCGGGGCCCCGGAACAGCCTCCAGCGCTTCGGTCAGCCCCCGGGCGTTGGCCTCGATTCCCCGCTCCGGATCTCCGTCCACCGCGTTGCCCGGATGGGTGACGACGGCCTCCACGCCGAGAGTCGCGCACCGCTCCAGCTCGGCGCGGAAGGAGGCGAGGGACCGACGCCACAGGGCCGGATCGGGGGAGGCGAGGTTGATGAGGTACGAGTCGTGGCTGACGCACCACTCCACTCCCTCGCGCTCCCGGGCGGCCCGAAAAGCCCGGGCGGTGTCGGGGGCGATCCGGGGCTCGGCCCAGCGGTTCGGCTGCTTGGTGAAGAGCTGGAGCACCCGGGCGTCCAGGAGGCGGGCCCGGGCCGGGGCCTGATCCACGCCTCCCCGGCTGGACACGTGGGCCCCCAGTTCGTCGTCGAGGGCGGCCATCGGGTCCGGGGCGGAAGGAAGAAGTTGCCGGGTCGGGACAATTTTCCGATGGCCCGGGCGGCGGGTTCGCTTCAGCCCGACCCCGGAAACGTCGCGGAGTTCCGCCACGTTTTCGGGACGGAAGCGGCGACGGCGAAGTGGGCACGCTTCTTGGTAGATCAGCCCAGCCCAACGCGCACTCAACCTGCAGCCCGCTTCACACGCCCCCGGTAAGGAGTTCCATCATGCGCCAGTTCGGCCGCATCGCCACGGACGGTTACATCGACCTGCGGGACCCTCGCCGCGTCCGCACACCGGGCGCCTGGGAGAATCGGGCCGAACCCATGCCCGAGGATCAGGCCATCGCCTTCCTCCTGTCCCACAGCTTCCCGGGACACCGGAGGGTCGTGCGCTCCCTCACCACCGCCCACCGCCGTCGCATTCGCATGGCGACCTGGGCGGAATCGGTGGAAGAGCGGATGTCTCTCGTGGATTCGGTCTGGCGCGCCATCACCGAGCCGGTGCTGCCGCCGTCGGGCGACGAAGCCGAGCTCATCCAGGTGATCCACTACGGAGACCGTGACTACCCGCTGTACATCCAGGGCAACGTGACCCGGGTCATTCCGTCGGGCGGTGTGCCCGCAGAAGTGATGGCCACCGTGCCGGCTCTGGATCTCAGGACCGCCTGAGGGCGGGTTCTCGGTTCGCACACGAGGACGGGGGTGGCCCTTCGCGGGTCACCCCCTTTTTCGTGCCTGCCCATGGGGGGCGACGGCCCGGCGTCAGTGGGAGAGGCCGGGCTCGGTCATGGACCGCACGTCCAGGGCCTCGTCCAGGACCTCGGCCGGGAGGAGTCCCATCTCATCGACGACCTCCCGCACCGAACGGCCTTCCTTCGCCGCCTTCTTGGCCACCTCCGACGCCTTGTCGTAGCCGATGTGGAGGTTGAGGGCCGTGGCGATGGAGGGATTCCGCTCCAGGAGTTCGCGGCAGCGGGCCTCGTTGGCCTCGATCCCCACCACGCAGTGGTCGGTGAAGGCCCGGGAGGCTCCGGCCGTGAGGGCGATGGATTCCAGGAGGGCCTGGGCCATGACGGGCATCATGACGTTGAGCTCGAAGTTGCCCCGCTGCCCTCCCACCGTGATGGTCGTGTGATTCCCCATGACCCGGGCGGCCACCATCATGAGGGCCTCGCTCATGACCGGATTGACCTTTCCGGGCATGATGCTGCTCCCGGGCTGGATCGCCGGCAGGCGGATCTCGTGGATGCCCGACGTGGGACCCGACGAGAGCCAGCGGATGTCGTCGGCGATCTTCATGAGGCTCACGGCCACCGTGTTGAGGGCCCCCGACGCGTTCACCACGGCGTCTTTCGCGCCCTGGGCCTCGAAGTGGTTCTCCGCCTCCCGGAAGGGGATCCCCGTGGCCTCGGCCAGACGCCCGATGGTGCCCGACGCGAAGGCGGGGTCGGTGTTGATGCCGGTGCCCGTGGCCGTCCCCCCCAGGGCCAGTTCCTCCAGTTCCACGGCCACCGCCTTCACCCGCTCCACGCCCCGGCGGAGCTGATGGGCGTAGCCCCCGAACTCCTGGCCGAGGCGCACCGGGGTGGCGTCCATGAGATGGGTGCGCCCCGACTTCACGATCCCGTCGAAGGCCCGGGCCTTGGCTTCCAGCGCCCCGGCCAGGTGCTCCAGGGCCGGAATCAACTCTTCCGAGAGGGCCAGGCGCGCCGACACGTGCATGGCCGTGGGAATCACGTCGTTGGACGACTGCCCGAAGTTGACGTGGTCGTTGGGGTGGACCTTCGTCTCGCCGTCCAGGAGTTCGGTAGCCCGATGGGCCACCACCTCGTTGGTGTTCATGTTCGACGACGTGCCCGACCCCGTCTGGTAGATGTCGATGGGGAACTCGTCGTCCCAACGACCCTCGGCCACCTCGGCCGCCGCTCGGGCCACGGCCCCGGCCAGGGCCTCGTCCAGGGCGCCCAGCGCGCCGTTCTGCTCGGCCGCCGCCTTCTTGATGAGCCCCAGGGCCCGGATGAACCGGCGCCCGAAGCGCTGTCCGCTGATGGGGAAGTTCTGGACGGCGCGCTGGGTTTGGGCTCCGTAGAGGGCGTGGGCGGGCACCTTCACCTCACCCAGGGAATCCTTTTCGACGCGGGTCTCGCTCATGGGGAACGCACCTCGAATCCGGCACTCTCGGGACCGGAGCGACGACCCCGGAGGGGGCCCGGGCGTCGCGCCGGGGGAACGCCCGAAAGGTGGCCTCGCGGGTCCCGGAAAGCCACCCGCCCGGAGCTTATCGAAGGTCCCGTCCCGGCGCCGGAGCGGTCAGGTCGGCGGCAGGGTCTGGAACGCCCACAGAACCGCAGCCGTAGCCAGGGGAATCGTGAGGTTGTCGTCCAACCCCACCGGGGTCACCTCGGCGACCATGGCCACAAGCGCCGCGGGAAGGGCCACCGGCCACCGGGCCGCGGCCAGGAGCACGGCGAACGCCACCACGAAGAAGGTCGCGCTCCCCAGTCGGGTGCCCTTGCCCAGGCGTGTCCGACCCCAGGTGCGCCCCACCACCGACGCCGCCGGATCGGCGAGCCCGAGCACCAGGATGGCCGCCACCGCCGGCGCGCCGGGGGCGAGGGCCCAGACAAGCGCCGCGCTCAGCACGTACCAGGTGGAAGAGGCCACGGCCCCGGCCTCCCGGGGCGACGCCAGGGTCCGGAACACGGTGAAGAAGAGCCGGTTCATGGACGAGACCCGGAGGCGCAGCAGGTCGGCCACGAGAAGAAACACGGTGCCCACGCCGAGAAAAACCGCGGTCGTCCGGGCGTCGAGCCCCAGCGCCCCCGGCGCCAGGGCCAGCGTCAGGCCAGTGATGGCGTGGACGACCCTCCGCCAGGGTTGGAGACCTTCGGTCCGGGCCACCAGTTCGGCGAAGGGAGGGCCCCCGGGGCCGGGGCCGGGTGAGACCGGGGTTTGGTGCGGCATGGGGTCCAATGTATCGCCGGGGGTCTCTGAGCCCTCCGGGCCGTCAGCGCCGCCGGGGCGGCCGGGACGGGCGCATCTCCACCCGGCTCACCAGGGTGTGGGTCGGGTAGGCCACGAGCTGGAGCACGGTCCGGCCCACGTCCTCGGCCTGGATCGCCCACTCCCGGTCGCCGTCGTGTTCGTTGAAGGTGGTGTTCACGCTCCCGGGCATGATGATGCTGGTCCGGATCCCGTCGTACCGCAGGTCGATCATCATGGCCTCGGTCATGCCCAGCAGACCGAACTTGCTGGCGTTGTAGCCCGCCCCGTTGCCGAAGCTGTTCCGGCTGGCCAGCGACCCGATGTTGATGAGCCAGGCGTCACCCTCGCCCCCGTTTCCGGCCCGCTGCAGCAGGGGGAGCGCGGCCTTGGTGGTGACGAAGACTCCCGTGAGGTTGGTCTCCACCTGGAGGCGCCACTCGTCGACGGTCATCTCCTGCACGGGCTTGAAGATGCCCAGGCCGGCGTTGTTCACCAGGATGTCGAGGCGCCCGAAGCGGTCGTCGATCTCGGCCATCAGGGCGGCGCAACTCTCCTCGCTGCGCACGTCGCAGGCCCGTCCCACCACGGTGCCGTCGATCTCCCCCGCCACCGCCTCGGCCCGATCCCGGGCGCGGGAGGTGAGCACCACGGCGGCCCCGGCCCGGGCCAGTTCGGCCACCACGGCCCGCCCGATTCCTTCGGTGCCGCCCGTCACCAGGGCCACCTTTCCGCTCAGGTCCACCGTCTCGGTCCAACTCATGGGCGTTCGTCTCGTGCTCGGGGTTCGACAGGGGGTGCTGCAACCCGCGGCCCACCCGCGGGGTTCCGGGGTTGCCCCCCTCCGGCGCCTCCACCACCGTGGGGCCGTCTCCGCCTCTCTCTCCACCCCTCCGGAGGATCCCCTGCGCAAGGTCGCTCTCGTCACCGGTGGCGCCGTGCGCCTGGGCCGGGCCGTCACCCTGGGCCTCGCCGAGGCGGGGTACGACGTGATGGTGCACTACAATGCGTCCGAGGGGCCGGCCCGGGAGACGGTGCGGGCCGTGGAGGCCCTGGGGCGGACGGCGGCCACCGTGTCGGGCGATCTCTCCACGGGAGAGGGGGCCGAGGCCGTCGGACGGGCGATCCGGGCGGTGTACGGACGCCTCGACCTCCTGGTCAACGGCGCGGCCTCGTTCGTCCAGGCCGACCTCCTGGAGGTGGACGAGACCGGCTGGGACCGGGTCATGGCCCTGAACCTGAAGGGCCCGTTCCTGGTGGTGCAGGCGGTGGCCGATCTACTCCGGGAGGCCCGGGGATCGGTGGTGAACATGGTGGACCTGTCGGCCTTCCAGCCCTGGGTGCGCTACCCCCACCACGGGGTCTCCAAGGCGGGACTCCTCCACCTGACCCGGGTGCTGGCCCGGGTCATGGCGCCCCACGTCCGGGTCAACGCCATCGCCCCCGGCGCCGTCCTGCCTCCCGACGACTTCGACGATGACGATCGGGCCCGGGAACTGGCTCGCACGCCCGTGGGCCGACTGGGATCCCCCGACGACGTGGTGCGCACCGTGCTCTTCCTCGCGACCTCGCCCTTCATCACCGGCGAGTGCGTGGTGGTGGACGGCGGCCGCAGTCTGGAGGGCCCGCTACGGGGCTGATCACCGCGGCGCGGCGCCCCTCGGGGGCTCCCCACTCCCCCGGTGGAACCGTCCCCCTGCGCGCCGACCGCGGAGCGCGGCCCGATCCGCCGCCGCGTCGAGAACAACGTGCGGATGAACGCCACTCCGAAACTCACAGGCCGGGTCTTGATCCCATGCGATCAGAACGTCGGGATGAACCGGAGTGCGCGGCCTCGAACGCGACGTTGTGATCACCATGGACCCCGAACGCAGCGGCGAACACCTGGGCGCGGTTCAACCCCACGTTTCGCTCGCCGGGGGAGGGGGGCGAAGGGCTGAGCCGACGGCCACGGCCGCGGCCGCCTCAGACGACCGGGGCTGCCTCGGGCTGGTGGATGCCGCCGTGGGCCAGCCAGCGCTCGGCCTCCAGGGCGGCCATGCAGCCCGACCCGGCGGCGGTGACCGCCTGGCGGTAGTAGTCGTCCATGACGTCACCGGCGGCGAAGACCCCGGGCACGTTGGTGGCCGTGCGCCATCCTTCGGCGGGCTGGACGTAGCCGTTGTCCTTGAGCTCGATCTGACCGTCCAGGAAGCGGGTGTTGGGTTCGTGGCCGATGGCCACGAACAACCCTCGCACAGGGAGCTCCCGCTCCTCGCCCGAGACCGTGTCGGCCACCCGGAGTCCCCGGATCTCCTCCTCGCCCAGGACCTCCTTCACCACCGTGTTCCACATCACCTCGATCTTCGGATTGCCCAGGGCCCGCTCGGCCATGATGGGCGACGCCCGGAACTCCTCCCGCCGATGGATGAGGATCACCTTGGCGGCGAAGTTCGTGAGGTAGATGGCCTCTTCCATGGCCGAGTCCCCGCCGCCCACCACGGCCAGGGTCTGGTCGCGGAAGAAGGGGAGGGCTCCGTCGCACACGGCGCAGGCCGACACGCCGCCGCCGGTGCGGGCCAGATGCTCTTCACCGGGCACCCCCAGCCAGCGGGCGTTGGCCCCGGTGGCCACGATGACGGCGTCGGCCTCCACCACCTTGCCCATGGTGGTCTCCAGGCGGCGCGGATGGACCGAGAAGTCGACCTTCACCACGTCTTCGGTGAAGACCCGGGTGCCGAACCGTTCGGCCTGGGCCTTGAAGCCCATCATCATCTCGGGGCCCGTGACACCGTCGGGAAAGCCCGGGTAGTTCTCCACGTCGGTGGTGAACATGAGCTGCCCCCCGGGAATCATGGTGCGGCTTCCCGCGCCCTCGAAGACCACGGGGTCGAGGCTCGCCCGGGCCGCGTAGATGGCCGCGGTCCAGCCCGCGGGCCCGGACCCGATGATCACCAGCTTTTCCTTCATGACGTCGGTCATCGGCGCCCGCTCAATCCTTGAAGATGGCCATGCTCGTGGAATGCCCCGGGTTGACCCGGGCATCGGGATCGACGAAGTGCACCGCGTTGTTCACCCCCACCGCCGCCTCGGCGAAACCGGTGGCGATGAGATCGAGCTTGCCGTCGTAGGTGACCACGTCACCGGCGGCGAACACCCCGGGCAGGTTCGTGCGCATGAGGGAGTCCACCCGGATCCGGTTGCCCTCGAGGTCCAGGCCCCAGGTCTTGATGGGGCCCAGGTCGGGCTTGAAGCCGAGGAACGTCAGCACCGCATCGACCTCCAGGCGGGTGTCCTCGTCGGTCCGGTTGTCGAATACGGTGACCGCCTCCACGGTTCCCGCCCCGTGGATCTCCCGCACCTCGGTGTAGGTCAACAACTGCATCTCGCCGGCGGCGCAGGCCGCCTCCATCTGGCCCACCGTGGCCTCGTGGGCCCGGAAGCCCTCCCGGCGGTGGGCCAGGTGGACCTCGGCGCAGACGTCCTTGAGGATCAGGGCCCAGTCCAGGGCCGAGTCCCCGCCGCCCACGATGAGCACGCGCTTTCCCTCGTACTCGGCGGGATCGCGCACGGCGTAGTGGACGCCGTGGTAGAGGAGTTCCCCGTACCCGGGCACCGACAGGACCTTGGGCTCGAACGCCCCCTTCCCCCCCGCCACCAGCACCGCCCGGGAGCGGTACTCCCCGGTGCGACACCGCAACGTCCAGGCGCCGTCGTCCTGCTCCAGCGCCTTGACCTCTTCGTCGAGGTGGACCTCGGGATTGAACTGGAGGGCCTGGGTCACCAGCCCCTTGGCCAGGTCCTTGGCCAGGATCTTGGGAAAGCCCCCCACGTCGTAGATGTACTTCTCGGGGTAGAGGGCGGTGAGCTGTCCCCCGAGCTCGGGGAGGGAATCGACGATGCGGGTCGAAAGCCCCCGCATGCCGGCATAGAATGCGGCGAAGAGCCCGGTGGGCCCTCCGCCGATGATGGTCAGGTCGGCGATGGGTGTGTGCATGGAGACTAGTCTACAAAGAGCCGGGACCGGGGCAACCCGCTACGGGGCCCCGATGGCGAGGGTGCGGCGCACGGCGCGCGGCGAGGGAGCTACGCCGCGGTGGCGGACTCGTTCCCCCGGTAGAGCTCGCTGCTGCGATACCGCTCCAATCCCCGGATCACCAGGAGCTTCACACCCACGGCGGCGGGCACCCCGATGAGGAGTCCCACGAACCCGAAGTAGTACCCCCCCACGGTGAGAGCCAGGACCACCCAGACCGGGTGCAGTCCCACCGAGTCGCCCACGATGCGCGGACTCACCACGGCTCCCTCCAGGCCCTGGGCCACGGCGAAGACGATGCCCACCTTGAGCAGCGACAGCCCCACGTCTCCGCTGGTGAGGGCCACGATGATGGCCGGGATCAGACTCAGGACCAGGCCCAGGTAGGGCACGACCCCGAAGACCGCCACCAGCACCCCCAGGAGGAAGGCGTAGGGAAAGCCCGCGATCCACAGCCCCAGGGCCGTGACGGCGCCGATGGTGGACGCCACCAGGATCTGCCCCCGGAGGTAGCGGGCCAGGAGCCCGTCGTACTCCCGAGCGAACGACACCACGGCCTCCCGGCGGGGGCGGGGCACCAGCTCGCCGAGGTGGTGGGTGATGGAGTCCCAGTCCCGCAGGAGGTAGAAAGTGAGCACCGGCGTGATCACGAGATAGCCCAGGACCGAGATCACCGAGCCCAGCCCCCGGCCGAGCCCCAGGACGCCGTCCCACGCCCGGCGCACGAGCATCTCCCGGCGCTCTTCCAGGAAACCCCCGATGGTGTCGGGGTCGAGGCGGGCCAGGGGCTCCACAACCAGGTCGCCCAGCCCCGGCACGCCCTGGAGCCGGGTCTGGAGGGCCGCGAGCCACTCCTCGAGCCGCTGGAGGGCCTCCGGGGCCTGATCGATGAGTTCGCCGGCCTGGGTGGAGAGGGCCGGGATGCCCACGAGGATCACCGCCACCAATCCTCCCACCACCGGGAGGGCCAGGAGGATCACCGACGTGGTCCGCCCCCGGCCCGTGGCTTCGATGCGGTCGACCAGGGGGTCGAGGATGTAGGCCACCCCCAGGGCCAGGACGAAGGGGGCCAGGAGGGACCCCGTGGTGGAGAGCACCCACACGCCGGTGATCAGACCGGCCAGCGCCACCACGAGGGAGTGGCCCGGCCGCCCCCGGAAGGGCTGGAGGGCCACCACCAGGATGACGAAGAGGAAGAGGGGATTCAGGATCTCCCGGCTGACCCAGAGGAAGAGGGCCAGGACCAGGGCGATCCCCACCCCCTGGACCATGGGCCACATGCGGCGATCATCGGCGTCGGAACTCACTGCGCCTCCGGAGAATCGGGGTCGGCTCGGCCGTCGAGATGGCGGGCGGCCCGGGCCACCATCTCCCGGGCGTTGTCGTAGCTGATGGTCTCCATGGCCTCGGAGAGGGGCAGCCAAAGGCACGCCGTGATGCCCTCGGCCACCTCCGGCACCGGGTCCCCCCCGGGCGAACGCATGAGGAAGAAAGTGCAGAACTTGTGCACCGTGCCGCCGTCGCCCCGGAAGTACCAGTCGATGCATCCGAGCTCCGGCCCCCGGACCATGCCCTCCAACCCCGTCTCCTCCCGCACTTCCCGCACCGCCGCGTCCCACTCGCCCTCGCCCCCCTCCACGTGGCCCTTGGGGAGTCCCCACTTGTCGTAGGGATCGCGAATCACCAGGACGTGGGGGACTCCGTCCAGGAGTCGCACCACCACACCGCCTGCGCTGCGCTCGATCCGGGGCCGGGACACGGGTCGGGGCGAACCGGGCTCAGAAGATGGACAGGCGCACGTAGCGCTTGGGGTTCTCCCGGAGGTCGGCCAGGAGGAGGTCGAGCTGGGTCAGGACGTCCGACGCCCGGGTCACCAGGAGGGTGTCGGTCATGAGCTGCCCCAGCACGCCCTCTCCCGCCTCCACCCGGGCCGAGAGGCGATCCACCCGGGCGAAGGCCGACTCGGCCCGGGCCATGGTGACGTCCAGCCCCGAGGTGGCGGTGGCCATGTGGGCCGAGAGGGAGTCGAGATTGGTGGTGATGGACCCCACGTTGCCCAGGATCGAGTCGATCTGACCCGAGGCCATGAGGCCGTCGGCCTGCTCCAGGACCCGTCGGCCCACCGACGCCGCGGCGCCGATCTCCGACGCCGCGCGCTCCACCTCGCTGCTCACGTTGGCGAAGGTCTGGGCCTGCTGGTCGATGAGATCCCGGACGTTTTCACTGGCGTCCTGGATGTTCTCGATGGCCAGGCGGATGTTGTCGGCGGTCTCCTCGTTGAACGCCCGGTCCACCCGGTCGGTGAGCACCGAGAGGTTCTGACTGATGTCGAAGGCCGCCGCCGTGAGCCGGGTGATGTCGGGCATGGTGAAGCCGCCCAGGACCGGCACGTCTTCCTGCTCGGAGCCGGCGGGGACCTCGAAGTACACGAAGGGCACGGCCGAGCGCGATACGAACTCCACCTGCCATTCTCCGAAGAGGGACTCGGGGGCGATGAGGGCCCCCACGTCGTCGGGGAGGTCGGGCGCCCGATCCAGGGTCAGGAGGATCCGCACGGCCTCCCCACCGGGCTCCACCTCGAACTCCATGACCCGCCCAACGGGCACACCGCGGAAGCGCACCTGGTTGCCCTCGGCGAGCTGTCCGATCTCCTCCACCAGGACGTCGACCCGCACCGACGGTCGACCGAAGTTCGACCCCTTGAGCCAGAGGGTCCCGATCACGGTGACGGCGATCCCCACGAGGATCACCGCGCCCACCATCACCTCACGTCCACGAGTCACGATGCGTCCTCCCAGAGTTCGGGCTCGCCGGTGATGAAACCCCGAACCACGGGGTCGTCGACGGCCTGGATGTCGTCGGGCGGGCCCTCCCACCGGATCCGCCCCTTGTGGAGCATGGCGAGATGGTCCGAGATGCGATAGGCGCTGTCCAGGTCGTGGGTGATGACCAGGCTGGTCACACCCAGTTCGTCTCTCATGCGCAGGATCAGCCGATCGATCATGGTGACGGTGATGGGATCCAGGCCCGTGGTGGGCTCGTCGTAGAGCAGGTAGCGCGGCCGCAGGGCCACCGCCCGGGCGACCCCGGCCCGCTTCCGCATGCCGCCGGAGAGTTCGCTGGGATACTTCTCCTGGACACCGTCGAGATCCACCAGCGCCAGGGACTCCCGGACCCGCTCCTCGATCTCCCCGGCGGAGAGTTCACCGGCCCGGTGGAGGCCCATGGCCACGTTCTGGCCGATGGTCATGGAGTCGAAGAGGGCGGCGAACTGGAAGACGAACCCCACCTTGCGCCGAAGGTCGTAGAGGTCGTCCCCCTCCAGCTCGTCGACCCGGACCTCGTCGACCCACACCTCGCCCTCGTCGGGTTGGATCAGACCGATCACCAGCTTCAGGGTGGTGGACTTCCCCGAACCCGACGGGCCGATGATGGTGGTGATGCCCTCTTCGGCCACGTCGAGGGAGAAGCCGTCCAGCACCGTCAGGTCGCCGAAGGTCTTCACCACGCGGTCGAGGCGGATGCTCATGGCCGGGCCCCCACTACAGGAGGGCGGCCGCCCAGAAGGCGTCCAGCACGAGGATCAGCATGCTGGCGCCCACCACGGCCCGAGTGGTGGACCGGCCCACGCCGGCGGCGCCGCCGGAGCAGGTGTAGCCGAAGAAGGCGCCCACCCCCGTGACGGTGATGCCGAAGCTCGCCGCCTTGATGAGGGCGAACTGGACGTCGTAGGGCTCGAAAAACAGCCGCAGCCCCCGGACGAACTGGGGGGTGCTCAGATCCAGCAGGAAGAGCGAGGTGATCCAGCCGGCGGCGATCCCCACGGCCATGGACATGCCCACCACCACCGGGAACATCACCAGCCCGGCGCCCACCCGGGGCACCACCAGATAGGCCACCGGATCGTAGGCCAGCGACTCCAGGGCGTCGATCTGCTCCGTGACCCGCATGGTGCCCAGTTCGGCGGCGATGTTGGCCCCCACCCGCCCGGCAAGGGCCAGCCCCGTCAGCACCGGACCGAGTTCCAGGATGATGGTCTTTCCCACCAGGGCCCCCACGAAGTAGAGGGGCACCGTGCCGGTGAAGGTGTACGACGCCTGGATCGCCAGCACGATGCCGGTGAAGGCGGCGATGAAGAGGGCGATGGGCACCGACGCCACCCCCACGGCGGCGAGCTGGGGCACGAAGAGGGGGCCCCAGATGTCCACCTTCCGGAGGGCTCGGACGGCCCCCACGGCCAGATGCCCTCCCTGCCCCACCGCCCCCACGCCGCGGATGGCGGTCCGGCCGATGGCCTGGAGTGACGAGGCGAGCACGGACGATCCGGGGTGGTGAGGAGGCGCCGGGGCCGAACCGTCAGGTCCGGGCCCGGGGAAGGGCGCCCTCGATGACGAACTCCACCTCGTCCTGGCCCCCGTCGGGCGTCTCCACACGGCAGGCGAGGCGGACCCGGGTCACCTGGGCGGTGGGATCGTGAACGGCCACCTCCACCCCCAGCCCCTGGTCCGGCGATTCGATGGAGGTGCGCACCCGGTCGCCGGGATCGGCTTCGCCCCGGGCGAGAGGGTTCTTGAAGAGCGTCTTGGTACTCTGGCGCCCGGACTCCAGGGTCCGGGTGACCTTCACCAGGCGGAGCCAGTCGGGCTGGTACCCGACCCGGTACTCGTACCCGCGCTGATCGGCGCCGGTGCCTTCCCGATTATGCCGCGCCATGACTGCTCCGCGAGGATGGGTTTTTCCGGAAAAACCTCCGTAAACGAACGTTTCCTCCCAGGGCCCCGGATGTCAAGGTTCGCCCCGTGGTGCGGGGGCGTCCGTGGAAGGCCGGAGGCCCGGTCGGACCGGGGAGGAGTCCCTCGTTTTTCGTCGGTTCCGTCGCGGGCTACATGACGATGGGGACGGGCGCGAACACCAGGGGGAGGAGGAGGAGCGCCCCCACCCCCACCGCCGTGCGCACCCGGCCCGGGGGTTCGGCGTCGGCGCCCGTGGGCGGATGACGCACCCGCCCTCGGTTCACCATCCAGATCACGCCCGCCCACAGCCACCACCCCCACCACACCACCCCCAGGGGGATCAGGACGGCCAGGGCCAGGCGACCCGGCCAGCGCTGGTGCCGCCCCACCAGGGCGAAGAGCACGTGGCCGCCGTCGAGCTGCCCCACGGGGAGGAGGTTCAGGGCGGTGACGAAGAGGCCGAGCCATCCGGCGAGGGCCAGGGGGTGGAGCAGGATGGGCGCGTCGCCGAACGCCTCGGGAAAGAGGGCGGTCCCGGCCCAGTGGAGGAGGGGGCTGGAGCCCAGCAGGATCGGCTCCCCCAGGAACCGGATCAGGAAGGGCGTCGTGGCCGAGACGGGGCCGGGCACGGGCGTGGACGCCGCCAGGCCGAACCAGAGAATGGGCACCGACACCACGAACCCCGCCCACGGACCCGATGCGCCCACGTCCAGCAGCGCGTTGCGGGTCCGGACCACGCTGCGCATGCGGATGAAGGCCCCCAGGGTCCCCACCAGGGAGAAGTAGGGCGGAAAGGGAATGAAGTAGGGCAGCGACACCCGGATCCCGTGGCGCCGGGCCGCCACGTAGTGGCCCATCTCGTGGGTGAGGAGGATCCCCAGGAACCCCAGGGCGAAGGGCGCTCCCACCCCCAGGGCGGAGAGACGCAGCCCCGTGGGGTAGGGCAGGAGCACGTCCCCCACCGTCAGGAAGCGCGTACGCAGCGGATCGACCCCCTCGAGGAAGGCCCCGGCCACCAGGGTGGAGAGGGTCGTGAGGGCCAGGAGCAGGCCGTGGAACCCGACCCGGCCCGGGGCCGCGCCGCGGGGCAGGAGGATCGGTGTCGAAGTGTGGTCGTCGATCTGCTTGACCCCGTCGAAAGCGGGCATTACCGTCGAATCATCTCTCCGAACCGCGGTCCCGAGATCCGGGGCCGACACCGGAATCCCAAGGGCGTCCTGCCGTCCGCAGCGCCCACGCCTCACCGTGCTCCGCCGGACGTCGTCGTCTTCGGCGGTTCCATGCACACCGCGCGGTTGCCCTCCCCGCCGGAGCCCCACCGTGGACATCGCGGAACTCAAGTCGAAAACCGTAGGCGAACTCCACGAAATGGCGGAGTCGCTGAACATCCCGAACTACTCGGGACTCCGCAAGCAGCACCTGGTCTACAAGATCCAGCACAATCTGCTGAAGAACGACGTGGACCTCACGGCCCATGGCGTGCTGGAGATCCTGAAGGAAGGGTACGGATTCCTCCGCTCTCCCGAGTGGAGCTATCTGCCGAGTCCCGACGACGTGTATCTGGGGCAGCACCACATCCAGAAGTGCGGGCTGCGCACCGGCGATTCCATCGTGGGCAAGGTGCGCCCGCCCCGGCGGCGGGAACGCTACGAGGCCGTGGTGGAGGTGCTGTCGGTCAACGGCGATCCGCCGGAGGTGGCCGCCCAGCGCACCCCCTTCGACGACCTCCGTCCCCGCTACCCCGACACCCGGATCCGCCTGGAGACCCTGGACCACGATCTCTCCATGCGGGTGGTCGATCTCTTCTCGCCCATCGGCAAGGGCCAACGAGGTCTCATCGTCTCGCCTCCCAAGGCGGGAAAGACGACGCTGCTCCACAAGATCGCCCGCTCCATCGTGGAGAATCATCCCGAGGTCACCCTGGTGGTGCTTCTCGTGGACGAGCGGCCCGAGGAGGTGACGGAATTCCGGCAGAACGTCGACGCCGAGGTCATCGCCTCGACCTTCGACGAGCCGGCGCGACGCCACACCGCCGTGGCCGAGATGGTGCTGGAGAAGGCGAAGCGCCTCGTGGAGTCGGGCCGGGACGTGGTGGTGCTCCTGGACTCCATCACCCGACTCGCCCGGGCCTACAACATCATCGCCCCCAAGTCGGGGAAGATCCTGTCGGGCGGCGTCGAAGCCAACGCGCTCCACAAGCCCAAGCGGTTCTTCGGGTCCGCCCGCTGCATCGTGGACGGGGGCTCCCTCACCATCATCGCCACGGCCCTGGTGGACACGGGGAGCCGCATGGACGAGGTGATCTTCGAGGAGTTCAAGGGCACGGGCAACATGGAACTGGTGCTGGACCGCCAGGTGGCCGATCGCCGGATCTTCCCGGCCATCGACCTGGGTCGGTCGGGCACCCGCAAGGAAGAGCTCCTCCTGGACGAGGTCGAGCTCAACCGCATGTACCTGCTGCGGAACTTCCTGGCGGACATGGGGCCCCAGGAGGCGGTGGAGTTCCTCCTGGACCGGATGAAACGCTACGAGACCAACCGGGACTTCCTGGACGCCATGGCCCAGGGCGGGTGACCGTCGACCCCGCCGGGTCTACTCGTCCAGGACGTCGCGGTAGCGGGGATTCACCACGAGTTCGCCCCCTTCGAACACCTTCCGATCCCACGGGAAGATGATGGTTTCGTCGGTCTCCAGAGCGTACCAGTCGGGACGATAGCCCCCGGGCCGAATGAAGGCCGTGGCCGTCCGCACCTCGGCGGGTCCCGAGTCCCGCACGGCCGCCAGGGCCAGCCGCAGCGTGTCGCCCGAGGTGGCCACTTCGTCCACTACCAGCACCCGCTTGTCGGCGAGGCCCCGGGGCGCCGCCGAGAGGATGGCGGGCCGCTCCCGCACCTGCTCCGCACCGTCCTTCCGGGTCACCAGCATGGAGTGGAAGTCGATGCGGAGGATCGAGGCGATGACGGCGCCGGGAATCACCCCGGCCCGGGCGATGCCCACCACCACTTCGGGGTCGTACTCGCGTGCTACCCGCAACGCCAGCGCCCGGGAGAGTTCTCCGAACATCATCCAGGAGACGTCGAGGAACCGATCGGGGGACGGGCCGGGCCCGGAAGGGAAAGGAGAGTGCACGTGTCGCCTCCGAAGGGGAGCGGGGTGGAGGGACGAGGGAAGGTAGGGGTGGCGGTTGACCCCGGCCACCCCCCGGAGCACCTTCCCCCTTCCCTGCGACCCTCCCCTCCCGACGTGGATCCGTGGCCGACGATCTCCAAGCCCGCGCCGACGCCCTCCTGGACGAAGCCCTGGCCGCGGCCGGAGCCCGGGACCCCCGGGAATTCTACCGAAGCCGCCTGCGGGAACTCCGGGATCGGGACCGATCGGCCTACGATCGGGCGGTGGCCTACTACCGCGACGAACTCCTCCCCTCCATCGTCGACGGCGCCGAGCCCCTGGCGGCCTGGTCGGAGTACGGACGCACCCTGGCCGAACTCCACGGACCGGGTCGTACGGTGACGGTGGACGCCTCGGGCACGGCCGCCCCGTACGCGTCTCCGCCGGACCCGACCCACCTGGTGCTCCACCTCCCCGACTCCGGCCGGGAACCGGCCCTCCTGGTGGGCCTTCCCCTGGAGTTGAGCGGGCCCCAGCGGGCCACCTACGACTGGCTGGTACAGGGCCGGAACCGCCTGCGGGACGGCGAGGAATGAGCGAGGATCGGCTCCAGGCGCCCCGGAACATGGCGTGGACGCCCCGGCCCGGGTGGGCCACCGTTCGCCTGGTGGGCACCTGCGCCGACCGCACCCTCCGCCGCGGTCAGGTGGTGCTCCACGCTCCGGGCGAGGAGTACGACATTCCCGGCCGCGACGACGGGCTCGAGCCCGGGGCGCTGGTGATCATCCTCTCCGAAGCCGCGCGCCTCGTGGAAGACGATCTCCACCTGGTGCCCGACGGCGCCATCGTGGCCGTGGGCGAACCCCTTCCGTAGGGGACTGCTCAGCGGTTCAGGAAGCCCACCTGGATCCGGAAGCCGACGTTGTCGCTCCGGGCCCCCGAGGCCACCTCGGGATGAGCCACCCAGAAGGGCATGTCGAGGCGGAGACGCCAGCCGGACCGGGCCAGCCCCGCCTCCACTCCCACCCCCGCCGAGGCCAGCAGTTCGCCCGAGGGCAGCCCGCTCCCGGGTCCCGGCGAGCCGGCGGCGCCCACACCCACGGCGGCCAGGGGCCGTAACTGGATCCCGGCCACCCCGGCCGCCGGCGCCCGCAGAGTGGTGCCCAGGGTGGCCAGCCACGGCACGGGCACCCGGGGATCGTAGCCCCGCAACGTACCGCCTCCGGGCATCCACCCCTCGGCGTCCAGGGCGGCTCCCGCCGACCGGAGCCAGGGATTGGAGGTGGTCTGCCACGGGTCGGCCGAGGAGAGGAAGAACCTCCGCTCGGCGGGGGCGTTCAGGCCGTTCCACCCGTCGTCGATCTGCTCCGGATCCCGGGCTGCCACGCCCCCCGCGAACGCGGCGGCCTCCACCTCCCAGCCGTCGCCCACGGGGCGCCGCACCGACGCGTCCACGGAGAGGCGGGCCCACCGGTGGTTCTTCGTGTCGAGCCCCACGCCGACCTGGGTGGCGAAGCGCCCCCGGCCGTCGGCGGTGGTGCGGACCATGCCGCCGAACAGCTCGCCGCCGTACTTCCGCTCGGTGGTCCACGCCGGCGTGGCCACGTAGTCGGGTTCGTAGATCCACGAGACGGTGGCGCCCCAGAAGGCCGTGGACGACGCCCCGCCCAGGGGGCGCTCGGTGCGGGTGCGGTCGTGGCGCACCTGGGCGAATCCCCGCCCTTCACCCACGAACGCCTCCAGGCCGAAGGAGCGTCCCGCCGCCGAGCCCACCCCCCGGCGCGTCCATTCCAGGTAGAGGCTCCCGGGATCGAAGATGTCGCTGTCGTCGCCGATGTCGCCGGCCCGGACCGCCGGGAGTCCCAGTTGCAGCCGAAGATTCCGCACCCCCATGACCGAACGCCTCATCTGGAGGCCCGCCACGATCCCTGCGGCGTCGTTGCCCCAGACCAGGGGGAAGAACCCCACGGGGATCCGGGTGCGATGGGTCGCCTGGGGGCGGAGGGGGTCGTCCCACCCCGTGACGCGCACGGGGTCGGCCAGCAGTCCCCTGCCCCACCCGTCGTTGGCCGGGTTCCAGTCCAGGGTGGAGCCGTCGGGGTCCAGCACCGCCGCCACCGGCCGGAACGGCGTCTCGATCTCGTGGCGCGCCGACGTGGCGGCGCCGGGCACCCGGATCCGGGCCGTCTCGCCCTGGGCGCCCCGGAACTCCACCTCCGGCGCCATGCGGATGTCACCCTCGTTCCGCACGGTGAAGCGGGTGAGCCAGCCGCCGCCGGACGTCTGGACCGAGGCCACCTCGTCCAGGGCGTAGTCCACCAGTCCCGTGGTGTGAAGCCAGGCCCCGAAGAAGGGGTCCAGGTCGACCCCGAGGACCTCTTCGGCCACCGCCTGGAAGTCCTGGGAATCCACGTGTCGGAAGCGGTAGCGGTCGTAGTAGGTGCGGAGGATCCGGGTGAAGGCCTCCCCGCCGAACCGCTCCCGGAGCATCCAGAAGATCACCGATCCCTTGGTGTAGATGGCGGCGCTGTACTGGCCGAACTCGGTGTAGTCCTCGCCGGCCAGGACCACGGGCTCGCTGACCCCGGCCAGATCCCGGCGCACCGTGCCCTCCACCGATCCCTCCCACACCCCGGGGCCGCCCCCGGCCCGCTCGTTGAACCACGCCGTCTGGAACGACGACAGCCCCTCGTCGAGCCACCCTTCGTACCACTCGTTGTTGGCCAGGATGCCGTGGGCGTAGATGTGGCCCACCTCGTGGAGAATGAGCCCCTGGGACGCCGATCCGTCCATGACCAGCATGGGGAACTCGGTGCCGCCCCCCTCGATGCGGTGGAGGTTGGTGACCTGGGGGTAGGGGTAGTCGCCGAAGATGGAGTCGAGCCACTGGAGCGCAACGGCGGTGCGCCGCACGGCCACCCCGCCGCCCCAGCTCTCCTCGTCACCGGGCCGATAGAGCACGTGGATCGTCACGTCGTCCCACGCGCCCTGCTCGTAGATGTACTCGGGGCTCGTGGACCAGGCGAAGTGGTGCACGTTTTCGGCCACCCAGCGGATCCGCTTCCAGCCGTCGCCGGCCGAGGAGCCGCTCAGGAGTCCCAGGGATTCCTCGGCGTTCAGATTCACGGCGGGGAACTGACCGCACACCCGTTCGCCCCCCCGCTCGATGCAGGGAGGCCCGCCCAGGCTTCCGTACCACTCGCGGTCGTAGGCGATGGGGCCCGTGCCCGGCGCCGCCGCGTCGGCCCACCCCGGATCACCGGCCACCGCCACACCCGTGGCCCCCAGCACCTGATCGCTCCGCACCTCGGTGGTGACGTCGTAGCGGGCGAACTCGCCGTAGAACTCGCCGGCCCGGTAGAGGGGGTGCCGCCGCCATCCCTGGTCGTCGTAGACCACTACACGGGGGTACCACTGGGCGAAATCGTACTGGCGGTCGCGTCGACCCTGGCGTCGGGGCACCGCCGAGGGACGGGCGTCCCAGGAGTAGTCCATCTCCAGGGAGCCCCCCGGGGGGAGGGGCCGGGGCAGTTCGAAGCCCACGATGGTGGAGTCGGGAGCGAAGGGGTAGACGAGGCGCACGGGCTGGCCGTTGACCTCCAGAGCCGTGATGCGCTCGAAGCCGTGTTCGTCGGGCCCCAGATCCTGGAAGGTGGTGATGCCGGCCTCGAGATCGGTGCGGGCCCAGGCCGAGTTGGGCCGGAAGGCGTTCAGGTAGAGGTGGAACCAGAACGAGTCCAGGGTATCGGGGCTGTTGTTGCGATACCGCAGCCGCGCCCGGGCATGCAGCGTCTCGGCCCCCTCGTCGAGCTGGGCCTCGATCCGGTACTCCACCCCCTGCTGCCACACCGCCGGCCCCGTCCCGGCCCCCGCCCCCACCTGGACCGCGAGGGCCGCCACCACCGTCATGCCCGTCATTCCGATCTCCGTCTGTTCGTCGCTCCCGGGACCCGGGAGCCGGTTTCCGTGCCGGGACCTTGGCGCGGCATCCTCCCGGTGTCCAGGGTCAGGACCCCTCCATGACCCGGAAGTCCGCGTCGACCCGGGGGGGAGGACGGGTGGCCCGGCTCACCAGCACCGTGGCCACCGCCGAGACCAGCACGGCGGGAATCAGTTCGTACAGCCGGCTCTTGAGGGCCGGGGTGAGATACCACACCACCGTGGTCAGGGCGCCGGTGACGAGGCCCGCGAACACCCCGGCCCGGGTGGTTCCCCGCCAGTAGAGGGCGAGGATCAGGGGCGGTCCCACCGACGCCCCCAGCCCCGCCCAGGCGAAGAGGACGAGCCAGAACACGAGCTGCTCGGCCACCACACCCAGGGCCAGCGCCGCCACCACCAGGAGGGCCACGGCGGCCCGGGACAGGCGCACGAGCTGGGTGTCCGACAGCACGGCGCCCCGGCCCTGCACCAGGTCCCGCACCACGGCCGAGGCCGCCACCAGGAGCTGGCTGTCGGCGGTGGACATGATGGCGGCGAAGATGGACGCCACCACGATGCCGAAGAGGAGGGGGGGAAGGTGGGTCTGGGCCAGGACCGGGTAGAGGTTTTCGGTGTCGGCCCCGGGAAGGAGGGCGGCGTCGGCGAAGTACACCCGCCCCACGACGCCGATGATCACGGCCGCTCCCCCCATGAGGACGTTCCACAGCGTGCCCACCACACCGGCGAAGCGGAGGTTGCGGGCGTCGTCGATGGCCATGTAGCGCACGACGATGTGGGGATTGCCCGGCGACCCCAGGCCGATCCCCACCAGCCCCAGGAACGCCCCGAATCCAAGCGCCGTGGGGTCCAGGAAGCCCACCTCCCCCGCCAACGCCGTGGTGACGGCGTCCCACCCGCCGGCGTCGCCCACGGCAAGCACGGGAACGGCGAAGAGCCCCACCAGCATGAACACGGCCTGGAGGGTGTCGGTGAGGCTCACGGCCAGGAACCCGCCCACGCCCGTGTACAGGAGCACGATGAAGGCGGTGAGCACCACGCCGGTCCCGGTGCCCAGGCCGAACGACGCGCCGATGGCCTTCCCTCCCGCGGCGAACTGGGCCGAAACGTAGCTCACCATGAAGGCGATGAGGATCACGGCCAGCACGGCCCTCAGACGACCGTCCTCGTCGCCGAAACGGGCGGCGAAGACGTCGGGGAGGGTCACCGAGTCGTGGACCTCGGCGAACCGCCGCAGTCGGACGGCCAGGGTGAAGAAGAGCACCCCCTCCACCACCGTGTAGCCCACCACGGCCCAGAGGGCGCTGGCCCCCTGGGCGAAGGCCATCCCCGTGACGCCCAGGAGGAGCCAGGCCGATCGCCCCGACACCACGGCCGAGAGGGCCACCACCACCCGGTTCATGCGCCGGCCGCCCACGAAGAACTCCCCCACGCCCTGCGACGAGAAGCGGGCCGACCAGGCGCCGATGCCCACCAGGAGCAGGAGGTAGGCGCCGAACGCCCCCAGGGCCACGGCCGAACTCCCCTCCACCACCAGGCCGCCGCCGAGGCCCTCCTGGGCGGCCCTCGCCACCCCCCACGTCACGCCGTCAGTCCTCCACCATGTAGGCCACGCCCCACGCGCCGATGCCCAGGTGGGTCGAGATGACCGGCGTGGCCGGGGCCCTCAGGACCTCGGTGGGCCCGAAGCGCCGCCGCAGCTCCTCCTCCACCACCGGGACGATCTCGGGGCACCCCACGTGGACGACCCCGAACCGGACCCGCTGGGCGTCGGCGGCCACCCGGGCCCGGACCGCGTCCAGGAGGGTCTGCATCACCCGTTTCCGCCCGATGGCCTTGCCCACGGGAATCACCCCTCCGCGCTGGTCCAGCCCCAGCACCGGCTTCACGTTCATGAGGGTGCCCAGAAGTGCCCGGCCCCGCCCCACCCGACCCGAGCGGATGAGGCGCTCGAAGGTGTCCACCGTGAAGAGAATGCCCGATTGCCGCCGGATCCGGCGCAGCTCCTGGGCGATCTCGGCGGGAGGGGTGGCCAGTTCGGCGAGTTCGGTGGCCTTGAGGACCAGGAGTCCCTGGAGGAGCGAGGCCCCCAGGGAGTCCACCAGGTGCACCTCGGCGCCGTGGAAGCGCTTGGCGGCGACCTCGGCCGAGCCGAAGGTGCCCGACAGGCCCGACCCCAGGATCACGCCCACCAGTTCCTCGCCGTCCTCGGCGGCCCGGGCGAACGTCTCCAGGAAGTCCGCAGGGGCGGGCTGGGAGGTGGTGGGCAGGGTATCGGGCGCCTCGTCGAGCCGCCGGTGGAATTCGGCGGCGGTGATGTCGAGGCGGTCCCGAAACGTGTCGTCGTCGGTGACCAGGACCAGGGGCGTGATGTGGATCCCGTGGGCCCGCACCACTTCGTCCGGAAGGTCGCACGCCGAGTCGGTCACCACCGTGACGGGCCTCCGGGCCAGGGTCACGTGGCCCTCCCGGGCCGCCCGGCCCACGGCGGCATGCTGGGCTTTCATGTCCTCGGCCTTGTGGGTGGCCAGGGTCCCCAGGGTGCGGAGGTAGGCGAAGACGTCGTCGGGATCGTCGGTGTGGATGTGGACCTTGAGGACGTCGGCGGCCCGGATCACGATGAGGGAGTCGCCCCGATCCCGGAGGTGGTCGCGGACCACGTTCTGCTCGGGCAGCGCCCGTCCCCGGACCAGGGCCTCGGTGCAGAAGCGATACTGCTCCTCGTCGTCGGGATACTCCACCTCGAGGATCCCGGCCCCGACCTCCTCGGGGGCCGCGGCCACGATGGGGTCCCCGTGGATGAAGAGGAGGACGCCTTCCAGGAGCGAGACGAATCCCTTGGCCCCGGCGTCCACCACCCCCGCCTTCCGCAGCACCGGCAGGAGGTCGGGCGTGCGGGCCAGCGAGGTCCGGGCCCGATCCACCAGATGGTCGATGAGGGGCACGAAGTCGGGAATGCCCGATCCCTCGGCGGCGGTGGCGGTGTCGCGCATCACCGTGAGGATCGTGCCCTCCATGGGGCGCTCCAGCGCGGCGTACAGATGGTCCACGCCGGCGGCCAACGCCTCGGCGAACTCGTGGGTGGTGATGCGCTCCCGGTCGTTCACCCGGCCCGAGAACCCCAGCAGGAAATGCGACAGCATCATGCCGCAATTCCCCCGGGCCCCCATGACGGCGGCCTGGGCCGCGGCGCTGGCCACGGCCGACACCTCCCGGTCCCGATTCGCCCGCAGGTGATCGGCGATGGCCCGAACCGTCAACGCGAGATTCGTCCCGGTGTCGCCGTCGGGCACGGGGAAGACGTTGATGCGGTTCAGCTCCGCCCGCTGGCGCTGGGCGTGGTCGCACGCCGCCACCAGCGAGCGCCGCAGGCGCGGGCCGTCGATGTAGGAGATCTGCATGAGGGGGCAGTATCGGACCCGGCCGCGCGACGGGCAACGGCGCCGCCGCCTTCCGGCCGCTGGTTTCGCACAGGTCGGGCCGCGACCTTCCGGAGGCCCCCGCACCTCCCCCCACGCCGCCCATGTCCGACGACGCCTTCGACTTCGAGTTCCTCACCGTTCACCGGGACGGCCCCCTCCTCCACGCGCGCCTGAACCGGCCCGACAAGCTGAACGCCTTCGCGGGCACCGTCCGGGACGACCTGCGCCGGGTGGTGGACGCGGCGGATTCGGACCCGTCGGTGGGGTGCCTGGTGATCTCGGGCGAGGGGCGGGCGTTCTGTGCCGGTGGCGACGTGGGGGTCATGGAACAGCTCCGGGCCGACGACGATCGGGCCGGGTTCGAAGCCATTCTCGACGCGGCCAACGCCGCTGCGGCGGCCCTCCACCGGTGTAGGGTGCCCACCGTGGCCCTGGTGCACGGCGCCGCCGCCGGCGCCGGCGCGAACCTGGCCCTGGGCTGCGACGTACGCTGGGGTTCGCCCACGGCGTCGTTCACCCAGAGCTTCATCCACTTGGGACTCGTCCCCGACTGGGGAGGCAGCCGACGTCTGGTGGACATCGTGGGGCTCGATCGGGCCCGGGAACTGCTCCTCACGGGACGCACGGTGCGGGCCGAGGAGGCCCACGCCCTGGGCCTTCTGCACCGGATCGTGGACGATGCCCAGGCGCTGATCACCGAGGGAATGGCCCTGGCCCGGACCCTGGCCGGGCGGTCGGCCACGGCGGTGGCCGCCCTGGACGACCTCCTGGGCGCCGCTGGATCGGGCGGGTCGTTCGACGACCAGTTGGTCCTGGAGAAGAGCTGGCAACTGCGGTGCTTCGACAGCGCCGAAGCCCGGGAGGCGTTCCGGGCGTTCCTGGCCCGGCGGAACCGGTGAAGAAACGACGCCCCCGCCCCGTACTGGTTCCGAACGGCATCCTGCCCCGAAGGAGACGACGACGATGACGTACAGTTCCGCGCACCGCGGTTCCGCCTTTCTGAGCCTCGCCCTCACCGCCACCCTCGCCGCCTGCGGAGGCGGCGGATCGGCCACCGCCGAGGACTGGACCGGCACCGTGTCCGATTCCGCCGGGATCCCGGTGGTGTCGAATCCCCAGGAGGGAATCTGGGCCTCTGCCCCGGGGTGGACGCTGGAGGAGGAATACCGGGTGGGAGGCATGGACGCGCCCACCGAGGCCCAGATGGGCCAGATCGCCCCCATGGGCCTCGACTTCGACGCCCAGGGCAACGTGTACGCCGGCGACACCCAGGCCCAGACCGTGCGGGTCTACGCCCCCGACGGCAGCCTGCTCCGCACCATCGGGATCCCGGGCCAGGGGCCGGGCGAGATCGGCCAGGGCATGACGGCCCTCTTCGTGGTGGGCGAGGAAGTGTGGGTCGCCGACATGGGCAACCTGCGCATCAACCACTACGGCCTGGACGGCACCTTCCTGGAGGCGACGCCCCTGGACATCACCCAGGGGATTCCCATCCGGTGGGACGAACTCGCCGGTGACCGGGTGGTGGTCCAGCGCCGGGGCATGGACATGGAGGGCATGACCGCCTCCACCGACGGCGACGCCCTGGTCTTCCTGGGCGACGCTCCCGACACGCTGGCCGTGCTCCCGGCGGGCCAGAGTTTCCAGATGTCGGGGGGAGTGCCCCAGTTCCGCTTCTTCGAGGCCGAGCCCGTCTGGGACGCCGCCTCCGACGGCCGCCTCATGTCGGCCATGAACGGCGACTACCGCATCGAGGTCCGAGACCCCGAAGGCACGCTGGTCCGGATCATCACTCGGGACTTCGAGCGGCGGCCCGTCACGGAAAACGACCAGCGGCTCATGACCCAGGCCATCCGGCAGCTCATGCTGGACCAGGGCGCGCCGCCCCAGGCGGTGGAAATGATCCTCCAGCAGGCCAGCTTCGCCGAGAACTACCCGGCCTTCGCCCAGCTCCTGGCGGGTCCCAACGGGTCGCTCTGGATCCAGCGGATCTCGTCGGCCCAGGAGCTCGGGGAGTCCGACGACTTCGACCTCCAGAACCTGGGGTCGGACGTGTGGGACGTCTTCGACGCCGAGGGACGGTACCTGGGCATCATCACCATGCCCCCGAAGTTCACGCCCATGCGGGTGGACGGCGACGCCTTCTGGGGCGTCCAGCGCGACGAGTTCGACGTCCAGTCGGTGGTGCGGTACCGCCTCAACGAAGGCGGCGCCTGACCGACGACGGCAGGTCCGGGGTCCCCGCGCCGCGGGGGCTCCGGGCCGACCCCGGGGTCGGGTTGCGGACTACTCGAACGACCCGGGCACGGCCCGCTCCAGGCGGGCCGCCATCTCCTCGGCCGACCGCATGATCCCCAGGTCGAGATCGAATTCGGGACGTTCGGGCGCCTGCATCTTCATCAGGAACTCCCGGATCTCCCGCCCCGACAGACCACACTCGGCCAGATCGGCGCTGCTCAGCCGAGCGCCCGTGCCGGCCAGCCCACCGTCGTCGTCCGACGACACGAGACGGGACAGGGCCTCCCGCTCACCCCGGGAGAGGGGTCGGCCCGAGAGGTCGTAGTCGATCCACGCTTCGTAGGTGAGGGGAGCGACCCGCCGGACCATGGCCGCCATGACCGCCGCATAGGCCCGGATCTCGTACTGGGCGTGGGGATCCACCCGCAGCGTGAGGAAGTGGAGCAGGTTGTGGAGGTCGATCTTCCAGTACCACTGGGTATAAGTCGACAGGGGCAGGTCGATGCGGGCGATCTCCCGGGCCACGTTCTCTTCCAGGAGCCATCCGTAGAGGTCGCCGGCGTCGCGCCGCAGGGCGTCCCACCGCTCCACGGCCTCCCGGTGGACGGCGTGAGCCGCCCGCTCCCCCCGGCCCTGGTTGTTCACCTCGCTCTGCAGCGAGAAGTGCTCCTCGTCGGGGCGGTAGAACAGAAGCGGCATGAGGGAATACCGGCCGCTGTACTCGTTGACGTTGGCCGTGCGATGCCGAATCCACTGCCGGGCCACGAACATGGGCATGGCGCAGTGGAACTTCAGCTCCACCATCTCCGACGGCGTGGTGTGGCGGTGCCGCCGGAGATAACGCACCAACCCCCGGGTGCGGCTGGCGGTCCGGGTGCCGTAGCCGTACGAGACCCGGGCCGCCCGTTCCACGTCGGCGTCGCCCCCCATGTAGTCCACCAGCGACACGAAGCCGTGGTCCAGGACCGGAAAGTAGCCGCCCAGGATCTCCTCGGCGGCGGGGTTCGTGGGGCGGCGGGTGTCCATGGGCGAGGCGGTGTGAGGTGCGGGTCCGGGATCGCAATATGACCAACCTCGGCCCCGCGGCAACGCCGGGTCCAGGTCCTGCCGGGCCGTCCCGGCGTCAGTCCGCCTCGGACACCGTGGTGCGGCCGGCGACGCGGCGGTCGAGTCCCTGGTGGATCGAGGGGTGGGGCGCCCCGTCGCCGCTCTCGATCCAGGGCCCCTCCGACGGCAACCCGTACGCCGTGCCCAGGTCGGAGCCGAAGAAGTTCGTGCCCTCCAGGACCGCCCCGGTGAACACCGCCCCGGTGAGATCCGAGCCGGTGAGCTTCGCCAGGGTCAGGTCGGCCTCCACGAAGGCCGTCCCCCGGAGGATGCACGCATCCAGGAGGGCTCCCCGCATGCGCGCCCGGTAGAACGAGGCGCCCGACAGGTCGGCCCGTCCCAGATCGGCCCGGTCCAGCACCGCCTCCGACAGGAGCGCGCGCTCGAGGCGGGCGCCCTGGAGCAGGGCGTACCAGAGATCCGCACCCCGGAGATCGAGGCCCCGGAGATCGGCTCCCCGGAGGTCGACCTCGGCGAGCTCGACGCTCTGGCGCCACGCGTTCCACGCGGCGACACCCTCGCGAAGGCGGGACAGGATGGATGGATCGGCCATGATCAAGAATAGGACGGAGCGCCGGGGCGCGTCCAATCGCGGGATCGGGGTCGTTGCTCCATTCCGAATCGCCACCCCGGCGTCCTCGTGCTGAATCGACGCTCACGGGCGGGCATACGACCGGGAATCCGGAGCGGGCGCCGAAGACGTAAATGCCACCGACGTCGCGGTTTGTGGCGGCCATCGGCGACATCGCCGAGCCGTGGGCGCCTCGGGCACGGAGGTTGGCACCGTTCCTGCAAAGAGTGGGGGGTCCCCGCGAGTCCGCTCGCTCACCATACGAGGAGAAACGACGATGATGGAAGGATCCCAGGGACGCTTCCTGGTTGCCGCCGCGCTGGTGTTCACCACCGCGGGATGCGCCACCGTGAAGCAGGACGAGTTCCAGGCCGAGATGGAGCGCGTCCGGGCCGAGATGGCCCAGGGCGATCAGGCCGTCGAGGACCGGCTCAACAACCGGGTCGACGGCGTCGAGACCTCCGTACAGGAGCTCGAGACCCGCATGGCCGCCCTGGAGACCGATCTCCAGGCTCTGGCCGCCGAGATGGACGCCACGGTGCAGCGCCTCGAGGCGTCGCTCCGGTTCACCGCCCCCGTGCACTTCGGCTTCGACGCCGCCGAGGTCGACTCCGACGGGCGGGAGACCCTCCAGCGCTTCGCGTCGGTGGTGAGCGAGCACTACCCCACCGCTCTCGTCACCGTGGAAGGCTTCACCGATCCTTCGGGTTCGGCCGAGTACAACCTCCGGCTCGGCCAGCGCCGCGCCGAGGCCGTGAAGTCGGTCCTGGTGGACGACGCCGGCATGAACGGCGAGACCATCCGCGCCGTGAGCTACGGTGAGGACACCCGCCGTCTGGTCCAGCCCGGTGAGACCGGGCCCGGTGCCCGGGGTCGGGCCAACCGTCGCGTCGTGCTCGTGATCGAGCACGCCGATGCGGCCACCGCCGCGAGCATCGTCGCGGGCTCGTAAGCCCCGACACCCACACACCTGGGCGCGCCCCGGATCGCTTCGGCGGTCCGGGGCGTTTCCAGTTCCGGGTCGCCGGGCGACCTTCGGTGCCATGAAACGAGTTCTCTACGTCGAACTGAACGAGGACGGCACCGTCGGCGGATCCCACCGGATCCAGGCCGATCTGGTGACGCGCCTCCCCGACGAACTCGAGCCCGTGGTGCTCCACTACGAGGACAACCGGTGGGCCCGTCGTCTGGCCGCGGGCGGCGTGGAGGTTCACACCTGGGACGAGGTCCGGCGCCGGGAGGTCGACGCCATGAACGCCGGGGGCCGGCTCACCACGGCCCGGGTCCTGGCGAGCATGGTCCAGACCCGGCGTCGCTTTCTCCGGGACCACCGCATCGACCTGCTCCATCTCAACAACTCCCCCTTCCAGGGCCGGGACGACTGGCTTCCCGCCGCCCTCCTCGCGGGCGTGCCCTGCGCGGTCTACGGCATGGGCGACGCCATGCCCGAGCCCAGCGCCTTCCGCCGGTGGCTCATGCGCCGCTTCGATCTGATCCTGCCCCTGAGCCGGCTGGTCCAGGAGAGCCTGGCCGACAACGGGATCCCCCGAGATCGCATGGTGCTGGCCTATCCGGGCATGGACATCGACGGGATCGAGCGCAGCGCCCGACGAGCGGCAGCCCAGGTCCGGGCCGAATTCGGACTCCCCCCGGAGGGTGTCCTGGCCGTCATGGTGGGCAACCTCCGGCACTGGAAGGGCCAGCACGTGGTGGTGGAGGCGATGGGGGCCCTGACGCCGGACGAGCGCCGGGACCTGACGGTGCTCCTGGTGGGTGACATCGGCCCTCTCCACGAGGCCTACACGGCCCAGCTCCAGGAGCGGATCCGCGCATTGGATCTGGTGGACACCGTGCGGGTGGTGGGGCACCGGGACGACGTGCCCGACCTCCTGGAGGCCGCCGACATCGCCGTCCACGCCTCGGTGATTCCCGAGCCCTTCGGCCTCGTCGTGCTGGAGGGCATGGCCCACGGCTGTGCCATGGTGGCGGCGGGAGCCGGAGGCCCGGTGGAGATGCTCACACCCGAATCGGGGCTGCTCTACGATTCGGCCCGCCCCGAAGAACTGGCGGCGCACCTGCGCCTGCTCCTCTCCGACCCGGCGACCCGGGCGGAGTTCGGACGACAGGCGCGGCGGCGGGCCCGGGACTTCGACATCCGGGAGCACGTGCGCATCGTCACCGACGCGTACCGCCCCCTTCTGGATCTCCCGCCGGCTTCAGGCGTGTAGGTCGGGATTCCCGTCGAGGAACCGCAGGGAGAACCGGAAGGTGGTGATGTGCCACCCCCGGGGGGAATCTCGCAGGGCGATGTCGTAGGTCCCCACGAACATGCGAGTCTCGCCTCCCGGGGCGCCCCGGAGGTGGTGGTAGGCGATCCCGTGGCAGGCTACGTGGGCGTCGTCTTCGTGGATGGTCGAGCGCAGGTTGCCCACCTGATGGTGGACCGCGTCGAGGGGGTCCAGGGCGGCGGCCCACGCCGCCACCAGCGCGTCGGCGTCGATGGCGCCCCGGGGTCCCCCGGACGACGACATGTCCACCTCCAGGGTATCGGTCATGAGGCGGCGCACCCGGCCCCAATCCCGACGATCCGTGGCGACGAAGAGCTCGATGACGGCCCGCTCCGCCGATGCCTGGCGCACCATGTCCCGAATCAGTTGATCCACGGTGTGATTCTCCACTCGACGCGGTTCGTGCCGCCGGTGGGCGGCCCTCCGAACGATGATGCCACACCCACCCAACCGTCGCAATCGGGACCCGGGTCGGAGCCGGGGAGTACCAGACGCATCCCCCCACCGGAGGCACGACCGTGCGCTTCCCCGCCATCTTCGCCGCCCTCGCCGTCGCCGCCCTGGGAACGGCCTGTTCCCCTCGGACCACCGCCAATCCCTTTCAGGGCGGCGTCGACGGAGAGCGCACCATCCGGGTGGAGGTGCGAAACCTCAACTTCTCCGACGCCACCATCTACGCCTTCCGGGGCACGGAGCGCGTCCGGCTGGGGGTGGTGACGGGGAAGACCGACGAGGACTTCCGCCTGGCCTGGACCCTCAACCAGCCGCTGCGGATCCAGATCGACCTCCTGGCCGGATCCCGCTGCACCACCCGGGCCATGGACGTGGTCCCCGGTGAGGTCATCCAGGTCCAGGTGCCCAGCGATCTCGCCCGGGATCCGAACTGCACCTGAGGCCCGCCGGGGCGCGGTCCTCCTCCTCCACGACGACCACGGCGTGGAGATCGGGTTCCCCAGACGCCAGCGCCCAGGCGTCCACGGCCACGTGCGCGCTCCCCCCGAGGGCCGCACCGGCGGCCCGGCAGAGCGCGTCGAACCGGCCCCCCTCTCCGTCCAGCCGCCCTACGGCCAGGGCGCAGGCCGGCAGCGTCAGCCCCCCCAGACCGTCGGCCAGGGCCCTGCCCACCCGGGCCAGGCCCCGTCCCGCCGCCGTGGGATCGCCCCGGAATCCGTAGGTCAGCACCGAACAGTCCAGGCCCCGGGCCCGGGCCTCGGCCAGCGCCCCGGCCACGCCGGCGCCCCGGGTGCGGATCGTCTGGATCCCCTCGGCCCCGGAAGATGAGCGGCCCGCACCCGGGTGGGCGGCGTCGGGGGCCCGCAGCGCCGCCACGATCCCCGGGGGCAAGGGCAGTCCCGCCGCCCGCAGGCGAATCTCCAGATCCCGCCCAGAGGGCACGGCGGTGCCCAGGGGATCGGTCCCGGGGGGGTCGCCGCCCAGGCGCAGCCCCATGAGCCGGGCCGGCTGGATCCGTGCGGCGAGACCGCCGCAGGCGAGGCCGTTCAGGCGGTCCCGGAGTCCGGCCCGGGCCGCCGCCGACCAGCCCGCCCCGGCGGCCCGGGCGTCCAGCGTCCGGAGCACGTCCATGCCGGCGCCTTCCGGCGGCCGCGCGGCGGCCCACCCCCACTCGGGAGACAGAAGCACAAGCGCCCGGTCCCGCGGGCCCAGGGCCCGGGCCAGGGTCGCCACGGCGGCGCCGGCGTCCTCGGGCCGGGCCCCGAACACCGCCACGCTCGACGGGAGGCCGGGAAAGGGGTCCGAGGGGAGCGAACCCGGGACCGCCACCACGCCCTCGTCCACCGCATCGCCGAACACGCCCAGGGCGCCCCGGGCCATGGCCGGGGCGTCTCGCCCCAGGGCGAAGAGGGTCAGGCGCCCCGAGGGCTCCCGGGGATCCCGGGGGGCGCCCAGGGCCCGGAGAGCTTCCGAGGCCGCCCAGTCCTGGACGAAGGGGGTGTCGGCGAGGGCGGCGGCCGCCAGGAGTCCCGGATCGGCCGCCGCGCGCGACGCCCGGATCAGGGCGTCGAGATGCTCCCGGGCGGAGGCGCCGCCCGGTCCCGCCACGAACGGGTCTCCAGGCTCAGAAGACCCGGACCCCCAGCAGGACCGTGGAGCCGATGATGAGGGCGTACCGCCCCACTTCCACCCAGATGTTGGTCTGGGACTGCTGGGGCACCTCGATGACGTCACCGGCCTGGAGGTTCAACTGGTCCAGGGTGCGGCCCTCGGCGATGACGGACTGGAGCTGCTCGCCGCCCCAGAGCACCTCCCCGGCCCGCCGGACCGAGATCTCCTCGTATTCGGCGTCGGAGGCGGGGCCCCCGGCCATCATGACGACGTCGCCCACGTTCTGGCTCGCCGCCGGATAGTAGAACCCCGGCGCCCCCACCGATCCGAAGACCGACACGCGGATCAGGGACTGGGCCTCCACCATGGGCTCCCGGATGTACTGGGCGATCTCCCGGGTCAGGTGTTCCTGGAGCTCGGAGCGGAGCACACCCTGGAGGCTGATGGCCGGAATGTCGGGGAACTTCACCGACGGCCCGGCCTGGACCCCGAAGGTGGCGCCCACCGAGCCCGTGCCCGTGGGCACGGCGAGGGTTCCCGCCGTGGGTACGGTGGCCACCGGCGCGATGGCACCGGGGCTCTGGGCGTTCCAGTTCTCTCCCTGCACCTGGACGGCGATGCGGTCTCCCACCCGGAAATCTCCCTGGGCGAGGCGCTGGCGAATCTGCTCGGCCCGGAGCCGGGCCTGTTCCCGCACACCGCCGCTGTACTCGTCGGACGCGGCGGCCGCGTCGAGGCGCTGGAGCGATGCCTGGAGATCGGCCCGGGACATCTCCCGCCCCGACGACACGAGGAAGTCCGGAGACTGGGCGGCGAGGCCCGGAGCCACCATGAGCCCCAGGCAGAGAAGGGTCCACGCTCGCATGATACGATTCATCCTGGGCACCTGGGAATCCTGAAATTCGAGGCTATTCGACGGTTACGCTCTTGGCAAGGTTCCGCGGACGGTCGACGTCGCATCCGCGCAACACTGCAATGTGGTACGCGAGAAGCTGGAGCGGAATCACCGTGAGCAGCGGGCTGAGGAGTTCGTGGGTCCGGGGCACCACCACTTCCCGGTCGGCCACCGACGCCAGATCCCGGTTCCCCTCGGTGGTGATGACCAGGATGCGGCCCCCCCGGGCCCGCACTTCCTGCACGTTGGATACCACCTTCGAGAAGATGTGGTCCGCAGGGGCCACCACCACCACGGGCATGTCGTCGTCGATGAGGGCGATGGGCCCGTGCTTGAGTTCCGCTGCCGGGTATCCCTCGGCGTGGGCGTAGCTCACTTCCTTCAGCTTGAGGGCTCCCTCCAGGGCCACGGGGAACGACACCCCCCGTCCCAGATAGAGGGCATTGTCGGCCTCGGCGAAGGTGAGGGCGATGCGGGCCATCTCGTCGTCGAGCTTCAGCGCCCGCTCGATGAGATCGGGCAGCTCGGCCAGGGCGTTCACCACCTCCCGGCCCTGCTCCCGGTCCAATCCCCGGCGCCGGCCGAGATGGAGTCCCATGAGAAGAAGGGCCGCGAGCTGGGACGTGAACGCCTTGGTGGACGCCACCCCCACCTCGGGACCGGCGTGGAGGTAGATCCCTCCGTGAGCCTCCCGGGCGATGGTGCTGCCCACGGCGTTGACCACGCCGACGACCCGGGCCCCCCGGTCCCGGGCCGCCTTCATGGCCTCCAGCGTGTCGGCCGTCTCACCGGACTGGGAGATGGCCACCGCCAACGTGCCCTCGAGGGAAATGGGCGAGTGGTAGCGGAATTCCGACGCGTACTCCACGTCCACCGGGATTCCGGCCAGGGTTTCGATGAAATGGCGCCCCACCATGCCCGAGTGCCACGAGGTGCCGCACCCCAGGATCAGGACCCGGTCGATGTCCCGGATCTCCTCGTCGGTCAGGCGCAGCCCCAGGAGCCGGGCGTCGCCCTCCTCGGGCATGAGCCGCCCCCGGAGCGTGTTCCGGAGGCTTTCGGGCTGCTCGAAGATCTCCTTCTGCATGAAGTGGGCGTAGCCGCCCAGTTCGATGGAGGCGATGTCCCAGTCGATGGCCGACGTGGGGCGGGCCTGGTCTTCACCCTCGTGATCCAGGATCCGGTACCCGTCGGGCGTCAGGACCGCGATGTCGCCGTCCTCGAGGTAGATGACCGAGCGGGTGTGCTCCACCACCGCGGCGGGATCGGAGGCCACGAAGGTCTCGTCTTCCCCGAGGCCCAGGAGCACGGGCGATCCGCGCCGGGCCACCACGATGCGGTCCCGGAATTCTCCCGAGATCACGGCGATGCCATAGGCGCCCTCCACGACCCGCAGGGCGTTGCGCACCCGTTCCTCCAGGGACTCGCCCTCGGCCTCCTCGATGAGGTGGGCGATGACCTCCGTATCGGTGGGCGTGAGGAAGGTGTGCCCCCGATCCCGGAGCAGCTTCCGGAGGGTGTCGGCGTTCTCGATGATCCCGTTGTGCACCACGGCGATCTCGCCGGTGCAATCGAGGTGGGGATGGGCGTTGGCCGTGGTGGGCGGTCCGTGGGTGGCCCATCGGGTGTGGGCGATGCCCATGTGCCCCACCACGGGATTGGCCTTCACGTGCTGGACGAGGTCGCCGACCCGACCCTTCTTCTTCCGGATCTTGAGGCCCATGCCGTTCTGCACCGCCATCCCCGCCGAGTCGTACCCGCGGTATTCGAGGCGGGCCAGGCCCTCGAGGAGAATGGGCGATACCTCACGCTTGCCGATGTAGCCTACGATGCCACACAAGGGACTTCCTCCGGATCGTCTGGGTCGGGGGCCGGGAGCGCCCGGCGACCCTCCCATGTACAAGACCCGGACCACTCGAGGCCGCCGGCGGATACCCGCATGAATTCAAGCGTTTCGCGTGGCGGTGCCGGATCCGGCCCCGGAGGGTCGTTGCGCCGGCGCAACGATCGTCGTCTACCTTCCACGCCGCGCCGCCGGCTCCGATCCGTGCGGAACGGCGACCCCCTCCGTTATACTGGCAACGGACGCCCTCCACCCCTTCCCATCCAACGCCCCACGCCGTGGACCGTTCTCCCGCCCCCTATCCGGCCACCGAGTTCTCCCGCACGCCGGTGGCCGTGGTCATCGACGACCAGGAGTGGACGGCCCGATCCCTCGACGGAATCCTCGGCGCGGCGGGATACGCCGTCCTGAAGGCCTACACCGGCGAGCAGGCCACCGATCTGGTGGGCCGGGTCCGTCCCGACGTGATCTTCGTCGACCTCCATCTGCCCGACATCGACGGCATGGAGCTGTGCGCCGGCCTGGTGGCGGCGGGCATGATCGGGGTCACGACCCCGGTCATCGCCATGGTGCCGGGCAAGGTCTCCCGGGAGGAGCGCCTCGACGCCCTGCGCCGGGGCGCGTGGGAAGTGCTGGGACTCCCCTTCGACGCCGACGAGCTCGTGCTCCGCCTCGGGGCGGTGGTCCGGGCGAAACAGGCGGGGGACGCGGCCCGGGAGGAATCCCTCGTGGACGCCTCGACGGGGCTGTACAACACCCGGGGGGTGCTCCAGAAGCTGTCCGAGCTCCGGTCCGACGCCTCCCGCAGCGGACGGTCCCTGGCCTGCATCGTGGTGGGACCCCGGGACGAAGCCGACCTGGGTCAGGTGCTGCGCCAGGCCCTCTCTCCTCCGGCCCCGGAGGAATCTCCGGCCGAGAGTATGGGACTGCTCATCGCCGAGGCCGCCGGCGACGAGACGGTGACCCGGATCTGGCAGGCGACCCGACGCTCCGACGCCAAGGGGTCGCTGGGCCGCACGGTGTTCGTGGTGGTGGCGCCCGATACCGACGTGGACGGTGCCCGTCGTCTCGCCGAGCGGATCGTGGCCGGGGGGGCGGACCTCGACACGGGAGAAGACGCCGCCGAGGCCGATCTGGTGGCCGGCCTCTTCGCCGAAGGCGATCTGGAGGGGTCGCCCGTGACCGCCGGCGACTTCCTGGCCCGGGCCACCGAGGCCTTCCGCCGGGCTCAGGCCGACCCCGACGGCCCCCGCATCTTCGGCCCCGACCCTCGCCCGAACTGACGAGACGGGATACGAAACGGCCCCCGACCGGGCGCGGTCCCCGGCCGGGGGCCGTGGTGCATCCGGCTGCGAACGATCAGTCGGCAGCCCCCGCGTTGGCCGGGAGCGCCCGGGGCGACTCGTCGGCCTCGACGTCGAACTCCTCGTCTTCGGCTTCGTAGCCCGGCAGGTAGTAGGCCGAGTGGTAGCCGTACGACCGGATCACCTTGGCCGAGAGGTCGTTGAGCACGCCACCCAGGATCCGGAGCGGCACGTCGCCCAGGCTCTGGAGCTTGGCCTCCACCAGGGCCTTGTCGCTGGCCCCGGCCCGGAACACGATGGCCATGGCTCCCGTGAGGAGCCCGAGCTGGAAGGCATCGGCCCCCGCCGCCATGGGCGGGGTGTCCACGATGATCACCTCGTAGTGCGAGCGGAGGCGCGCCAGGAGCCGCTGGATCTGGGCACCCGTGAGGAGCTCGGGAGCCCGAGCCAGGCGCGTGCCCGAAGCCAGGACGTGGAGGTTCGGGTACTCGGTCTTCTGGATGAGCCCCTCGGCCCGCCCGCCGGACAGATAGTCCACCAGCCCCGGCTTGCGGTCCACCCCCAGGATGTGGTGCAGATCGCCCCGCCGGGTGTCGGCGTCGATGAGGAGCGTCCGGCGCCCCGTTTCGGCGAAAGAGAGGGCCAGGTTGGACGAGATGAACGTCTTGCCTTCCTCGGGCCCGGGGCTGGAGATGGCCACCATGAGGGGCCCCGCCGAGCCGTGGGCATACATGAGGCGAAGACGCAGTTCCCGGAAGGCCTCCTGCACCTCGAAATTGGCGCCGGCCTTCTGGGAGACCCGGGGAATCGTGCCCAGGATCTCCAGGCCCAGGCCCACCGACACGTCCTCCGGATAGCGGAAGCGGTCGTCGGTGCGATCCAGGAGCACGGCACCCAGGGCACCCAGCCCCAGGCAGGCCCCGAAGATCATGAGGGCCAGGGGCGCCCGGGGGTCGTCCACCGGGAACTGGGGCACCACGGCGTAGTCCAGGATCCGCACGTCCGACACGCTGCTGGCTGCCGCCAGGCGGGCCCGCTCGTAGCGCTGCCGCACCTCCCGGTACTGGTTGCTGGCGATGTCGAAGGTGCGCTGCAGCCGGGCCTCCTGGATGGTCCGGGCCGGGATGGCCTGGAGCTCCCGGGAGGCGCCGGCGATACGGGTATCGAGTTCGTTCGATCGGATGGCCAGGGCGTTGGCCAGATTGGTGAGCAGGCGGGGAATCGTCTGCTCCTCCATGGTGGCGATGGCCTGGGCCTCGTTCTGCACCAGCGTGTGCTGATCGGTGTAGCGCTCCCGCAGGGCCCGGTAGTTGGCCTGGCGGGTGTTGTACTCCTGGAAGACGCCCGTGAGCTCCGACGACCCCTGGACCGACGGGATCAGCTCGAGCTGGGTCACGGGCACGTCGCCGGTCTGATCGTTCAGGACCTCCAGGATGCGCTGCCGGTCCCGCTCGATGTCCGAGGCCTGGATCTGCATCCCGAAGAAGTTCGAGTACACGGGATCCCGGGTCTCGGCCACCCCGGGGACGACGGGTGCGGCCCGATCGTTCTCACCCGGGAGGGTGATGGTGCGCACCTTGAACGACTCCAGGGCGTACTCCGCCGAGTCCACCTCGGCCTGGGCCCGGTCGAGCTGCTCCCTGAGGGCCTCGGTGCGCTCGTCCAGAGCCAGACGCTTCAGGTCGGCGGCCACCAGCTCGAAGCGCCCCAGCACGGCGTTCACCGTGTTGGTGACCTCCGCCGGATCCGGTCCCTGGAGTTCCATGAAGAGCACGTTGCCCTCCTGGTCCATGCGGGACTGGATCCGCGCCTGAAGCTGCCCCGTGACCCAGCGCGGGCTCAGGAGGGTGAACCGTAGGACCCGCCCGGGAGTGAGAATCTCGGCCCCGGGCCGCCAGCGAATCCCCACCTCCTGCCCCACGGGCTCCCCCACGGAACCCCGATCCACCTCCACGCCCTGGTCCGTGGCCAGGGTGAAGTTCTCCCCTGCCTCGTCCACGGTGAGGACGTAGCCTCCGAACTGGGACTGCTCGGCCAGGAAGAGCCCCGTCATGTCCGGCCGATCCTCGCGCCGGGCGTCGATGTAGAGCTGCTCGGCCACCACCACCGAGTCCAGCACCCGCCCGGTCCGGAGGAGCTCCTGCCAGGCGTAGCCCTGGAAGAGCTCGGCCGTCTGGATGGGCCCCTGGGCCTCCTCGGCCTGGGAGGTCTGCTCCAGCCAGATCGTGCCACTGGCGCTGTACTGGGGCTCGACCAGGGTGGTGGAATAGATCCCCCCCGCGAGGCCCACGCCTCCGGCCAGGACCACGAGCCACCAGAAGCGGCGCAGGGCCAGCAGGAGTCGCTTGGGAGAAAATCCCCCACCGCCCGAACCCGATTCCTCCACGGGCTCCGCCCAGACTTCCTCGGCGGGAGGGGTGGGCTGGAACTCCGTGGAGGGAAGGTGGTCGCCGTCCCGGAGAGTTGGAAGCCGATCTGACATGACGTTGCGTTGGCTCGAGCGTTCGAGGGGAGTGCGGGCCCCGCTCCATGAGCAACCCCCGTGCCGGACCATCCGGTTCGGGGACATGCCTCGAATGTATGCGCGTTTCCGCCGTAAACAAAAGATCTTTCGGCGACGCTCCTGCCCCGGACCTGCCACGCCTGTTGCGGGAGGGCCACAGGAAGCTTGGTTCTGTCGGATACGTGCCGAACCTTCGAAAGAGGGGGATGAACCTCCGAAGTTCTACGCCTGCGGGAGATCCTACGGATGGACCGGTCGTATTCGGTGCTCGTCGTCGACGACGACGATACGCTACGTGAGACATGTGCCCAGTATCTGCAGAGCTTCGGCTTCGACGTCAGCAAGACGGGACGAGGCGAGACTGCACTGGAGCTGGTGCGTAGACGGAGGTTCGACATCCTGCTGGTGGATCTGTATCTGCCGGGTTCGTCGGGAATGGACATCCTGGTGGAGGCGGTGGAGCGCCACCCCGGCGTGCGGGTGATTCTCATGACGGGCAATCCGTCGGTGGAATCGTCCCATCGCGCCCTGGAAGCCGGCGCCTTCGACTTCCTGCCGAAACCGTTCAGCGCCACCCACCTCGAGATCCTGGTGGACCGGGCCATCCAGTCCATGGCCGATGAACGGTCGCCGGCGGGCGGGGCCTCTCCGGCGTCGTGCCCCGACGAGGGAATCGTGGAGCAAGTGGGCGACTACGGACTCCTGGCCGAGTCCAAGGCGCTCCGGAACGTGGTGGATCTGGCCCGTCGGGTCGCCCGCACCGACGCTTCGGTGTTCATCACCGGAGAGAGCGGCACGGGAAAGGAACTCATCGCCCAGTTCATCCACTCCAACAGCCCTCGGAAGGACAAGCCCTGGGTCCCGGTGAACTGTGCGGCGGTGCCCGAGTCCCTCATGGAGTCGGAGATGTTCGGGCACGTGGAGGGGGCGTTCACGGGCGCGACCCGGGCCAAGGAAGGGCTGCTGGAGACGGCCAGCGACGGAAGTCTGTTCCTGGACGAGTTGGCCGAGATGCCCATGTCCATCCAGGCGAAGCTGCTCCGGGTGCTGCAGGACGGCGTCCTGCGCCGCGTGGGAAGCACCCGCACCGACGCCGTGGTGGCCGTACGGTTCATCGCCGCCACCAACCGGGATCCCCAGCAGGCCATCGAAGAGGGGCTGCTCCGGAAGGACCTGTACTACCGGCTGCGCGTCGTCCCCATCCACATCCCGCCCCTGCGGGAGCGCCCCGAGGACATCCGCTACCTGTCGGAGTACTACCTCCGCCACTTCTGGACCCGGCACCGCCCCCAGGAGTCGGTCCCCCACCTCACCGACGGCGCCCGCGCCTTCCTGGTGGGGCACGACTGGCCGGGCAACGTCCGGGAACTCCGCAACGTCATCGAACACGCGGTGGTCCTGGCCGAGCCCGACGGCGACATCCTGCCCTCGGCCTTCGATCTGGGAGCCGCGGGCGAACTCGCCGTGGGCACGGACACGGGATTCAGCATCGACCGCAGCCTGTTCCGGAAGGACTACCACACCGCGCGGGAGGAGATGCTGGCGGCCTTCGAGAAGGACTACCTGGCGTACATTCTCCAGGAAGCCGACGGCAACATGAGCAGCGCCGCCCGCATGGCCGGCGTGGATCGCACCACGCTCTACCGGATCATGGAGAAGCGGAAGCTGCGGCGGAGGGACCTCCTGGAGGCCTGACGGCCCCGGTCTCTTCTGATTCGCCTCGCCGGAATCCCGGCACGGTCCCTGCATCCAAGGGGCCTGTGACCCCGTTCGTCCCGCCGGAACCGGGCGTCCGCGGGTGTTGCGCGCTTGCAACTGTCGCGCCGCGAACGTTGCACGGACGCAACAAATGTAGGAAACACCCCACACATGCGGAAATCCCGCGTCGAGACACCTTCAGTATAAGTCCCTGCAGAATAGACAGTTAGCGATTTTACAGTTCTGTGGTCAGGGATTTGCCTGAAGATATCTTCACAATTGGGCGCGATGAGGTTACTCTTGTCGTGACCGCTCGACGCGGACCTTCGAGGATTTCGAGATTTGAGCCAGCTCGCCGAAAAACTGACTCCCGAGGACGGAGACACTCCTCGGCCGGGCACCGTCCGACTGCAAGTCGAAGACGGTGGCCTCCGGTCGCGGCGAGTCGCCGTAGCTCGTCGGCGGGCGTGGAACGAGCGCATGGTGCGGGCCCTCAACGTGGCCGTGGCCGGGGTGGGACTGATCCTCACGGCGCCCATCCAGCTCGTCATCGCGGTCCTGGTGAAGCTTTCCTCGCCGGGGCCGGTGTTCTTCACCCAGCCCCGGGTGGGAATCGACCGTCGTCGCGGAGCGCCGACGCCCGAGCAGTTGTCGCGGCGCGAAAAGGACTACGGCGGGCGGCTGTTCCAGATCTACAAGTTCCGCACCATGGTCCAGGGCGACGCCAAGCCGTCGCAGGTGTGGGCGTCGGAAAACGACCCCCGCATCACCGCGGTAGGGGCGGTTCTGCGGAAGTACCGCCTGGACGAGCTGCCCCAGCTCTGGAACGTCCTGAAGGGCGACATGAACATCGTGGGTCCGCGGCCGGAGCAGCCCGACATCTTCCGGAACCTCCGGGAGCAGGTGGCCGCCTATCAGCGGCGCCAGCGGGTGCTTCCGGGCATCACGGGCCTCGCCCAGGTGAGCCACCACTACGATCGGTCGGTGGACGACGTCCGCACGAAGGTGCAGTACGACCTGGAGTACATCCACCGGCGCTCGCTTGTGGAAGACCTCCGGATCATGGCCCGCACCCTCCCGGTCATGGTGGGGAAGAAGGGCTCGCTCTAGGCGCCTTCTAGGCCGTCTTCCGCCGTGTGGGCTCCCACACGGCCTGTCCCGCACCGCGAAACGCCCGGTACCACGCCCGCAGGATGGCGATGTTGCTGAGCACGGCGAACGCCCCCAGGGACAGCAGCTTCGGCAGGGGACGGTCGTCGGGGCGCCCGAGTCCCGCCCAGGCCACCGCCAGTCCCACCAGGAGCCCGCCCACCAGGACCGCCACGGCCAGGGGCCACTGGAGGGCCACGGCCGTGAACACCAGGCCCACCCAGAGGGCCACCGCCGCTACGGGAATCAGCCAGCGGCACACCTTGTGGCTGAAGAGCATCCAGGCGAAGACGCCGTGGCGGAACGGGTTCAGGAGGTGGCGCTTCCAGCCGAGGGTTTCCATGCCCCGGGTGATGGTGCGCACCTTACGCCGGTATTCCCGATCGAGGGAGTGGGTGCGGGGCACGTAGCAGATGGCCTCGTTGACCGTCACGGCCCGGAAGCCGTGGTCCCGGGCCGTGAGGGCCGAGGCGAAGTCCCGGGAGAGGTGGCCGGGCACCGGATGGCGATGGAGCTCGGCCCGGATGGCGTAGAGCGAGCCCGACGCCCCCACGATGCCGCCTCCTGCCCGGGTTTCCAGGTCCCGGAGCCACATCTCGTAGTTGACGTACCGGGTTTCGCCGGCGTTGGCCTCGTCGTGGCGGTTCTCGATGCTCACGTCCCGTCCCGACGCCACTCCCACGGTGGGATCGTCGAAGCGGCGCACCAGCGCCTTGATGGCCCCGGGGTCCCAGCGGATCGATGCGTCGGTGTTGACGATGATCTCGCCCGACAGGGTCGGGGCGACCTCGTTTTCGGCCTGCGTCTTCCCGCCCCGGGACTCCACGCGCCGGAGCTGGATGCCCTGGTCGGCGTACTCCCGGACGATGTCGTCGGTGCCGTCGCTGGAGGCATCCGAGACGATGACCCGCTCGATGCGTTCGGCGGGGTAGTCGAGCTCCAGGAGGCCCTGGATGGTGTCCCGGATCTGGGCCGCTTCGTTGTAGGCCGGAACCGTGACCGTCACCGTGGGCCAGGGTGAGGGGTCGGGGTGGGCCCCGTCGTCCTCCCGCCGCCCGGCCTTCAGACCGAGAAGGGCCGGGTACCCCAGGAAGGTGTAGAGGGGCAGGAGCACGCCGAACGCCACGAGAGCGGCTCCGGTGCCCAGGAGGATCGAGGTCACGGCTGGCGACACGGGGGGGCCTCGTTCTTCGGATTCAGGGCCGCAGAGGGGCTGGAGCCGCGGTGAGCCACGCCTCCAGGCGCGCCCGGTCACGGGCGGACGTCTGGGAATGGGTCGGGAGGGTCAGGAGGTGCCCGGACAGCCGCACGCTCCCGGGAAGAGGATCGGCATCGCGGAGGAGGGGCTTGAGGGGCTCCAACGTGCCCAGCGGACGAGGGTAACTGGGCAGGACGCCCAGGGCCCGCGCCGCATCCCGGTCCACGCCTCCCCGGTCCAGGACCGGAAACCGCAGATACCCGGGGTCGGCCCCCGGCACCACGCCCACCGCCTCCACCGGGCCCCCGGGCGCGACGCCCGCCAGCACCGACCTCAGGTGGCGGGCCCGCTCCCTCCGGACCCGGGCCTCCTTCTCGGCGGCGTCCCGCGACGCCAGGAGCACCGCCGCCGACGCTGCGGCCATGGCCTCCACCGGGTGGGGCGGGTGGTAGCGGGTCTCCCCCAGGCCCAGGGCGGGAACCCGAGCCGGGATCCCGTACACCGACGGCCGCCCCAGAAGCCATTGGGCCGCCCCTCGGACCCCCATTCCCATGCGCCCTCCCGACGACCCCACCACCTCACCCCGCCCCCCGGCCTCCACCGCCCCCCGGGCCCGCTCCGTCCGCAGGAGCAGGGCGCCGCCCCCCAGGCCCGTCCACCCCTTCCCCCGCCCGAAGCTCAACACCGTGGCGTCGGCCCGTTCCTCCACCGACCCCGGGCCGAACACGGCGCCGTGGGCCTGGGCCGCGTCGTGGATCCACGCCACGTCGGCACGGGCGGGCAGCCGATGGGGCTCCACCGGGATGCCGAAGAACGACACCACCACCGCCACGGCGGCGCCCTCCACCGCCCGGGCCAGCGACGGGGGATCGGGCTGGAGGGTGGTGGGATCGAGGTCGTAGAGGTGCACCGTCACCCCGGCGCCCACGGCCGCCGAGGCCAGGTCGTAGCAGCCCCATCCGGGAAGGGCCACCGCACCCCCGGGACCGGCCAGGGCCGAGATGCCCAGGGTCAGGGCCTGGGTACCGCTCCCCACCAGGGCCAGGGAGGGCGCACCGTGACGCTCCACCAGGAGGTCGTGGAGCGCCTGCCCCGCCCCGGCCGACGACCCGGCCAGAGCCAGGAGCGCCGCGGGCGGAACCGGGGTGTAGGCGGGCGGGACCTGGCGCACGGCCCGGCCGTCAGGGAATCCGGCGGGCCAGGAGGGGCCCGAAGGCGTTGGCCACCGGGAGGGGAAGCTTCTGCCACGCCTTCACCGCCAGTCCGAATCCGCCGTCGGGGTTCGGCGTGGCTGCGGCCCCGCCCCCGGCGGTCCACTGGTACCACGGCAGGGGCTCGTCGTCCCCTCCCCACTGGGACTTGAACTTGTGCGTGCCGCCCCCGGGGGTGCAGCGCCCGAAGTTGAAGACCGGCACCCCGCGGCGGATCATCTCCTCCATGAGTCCCCAGTACAGGAGCATGTTGGGGGCCTCCCGGTTGTACGCCCGAAGCGACGACGCCCAGGTGATCTCGAACTCGTCGCCGAACACGAACCCGCAGCCTCCGGCCACGGGTTGGCCCTCGGCCGAATGGACCACCGCGTACACCACCTGATGGGGAAAGACCTCCACCAGATCGTGGAAGAGGGACCGGGGCAACACCGGAGTCCCCAGATCCCGCATGTGTTCGGCGAAGACGGCGTAGAATTCGTCCACGCCCTCGGGCCCCACCCGAACCGTCATGTCGGCCTTCATGGGACGCCGGACCTGACTTCGCACCTTCGACTTGAGCCCCTTGGTGAAGAGGTGCTCCGGGTCGTCGCCCAGGGGCAGCACCACGGTGATCTTGCGGTGCACCTCGTCGAGGCTCGTCTCCAGCGGCGTGCGGCTCCGGAGTTCCAGGAGGTCGACCCCGGCGTCCTCGGCCAGGGCCCGGGCGTCTTCGGCCAGGGCGGTCCGGGCCTCGGGCGTGCCCAGGGGTCCCCCGTAGTTGAGGAAGGGCATGGACACCAGGTAGTCGCCGAAGAGCAGGCTCTTCACCCGCACCAGGGGATGCACGCCCACGAGGCGCCCGTCGGCCACGGCGGCCCGGTAGTGGGTCCGGTGCCCGAACCGCGAACCGAAGACCTCCCGCCACCCCCAGAGGTGGCAGAACGTGCCGCCGTCGGCGGCGTCCACGAAGTGATCCCAGGCGTCGCCGTCGTCCCATTCCACGACCTCCAGGGCCGTGGTGCGCTCCGGCGCGTCGGTGTCAGGCATCGGCGGTTCCCATTCCGTCGACGGTCTCCACGACCGCCTGGAAGTCGAAGTCCCGGAGCAGGCGGTCCACCCGGGACCACGTCCGGTCGAGTCCGTGGAACGCCCGCAGGCGCGTGCGCCAGGGCACGTCGACGTCGGGCGCCACGTCGAGCTCCCACGGGTGGATGTAGAACGTGGCGGGCTCCCCTCGGGTTTCGGCCTGCCGGAAGGCGGACTTGAGGTAGCCGTAGGGGAAGAACCGGAAGTACGCCCCGCCCGACGCCGGAAGCCGCCGGCCCGCCACCGTCAGGGTGGTGGCCGGGATCTCCACCAGGGTGCCGCCGGGACGCCGGATGTGATGGGGTCCGGAGGGCGCGTCGGGGTACCCGTAGGTGGGGTGCCCCTGGATGGGAAAGAGGCTGGCGTCGTAGCGATAGCCCTCCTCCAGCAACACGTCGAAGGCCCATTCGGCGCCGGGCACGATGGAGAAACTGGGTGCCCGGAACCCCACCACCGGAGTGCCCGTGAGATCCTCCAGGAGCGCCTTGTTGCGACGGATCGACGACCGGAAGGCCTCGGGTTCCTGGGCCGTCACAAGCCGGTGATCCCAGGAGTGGGCGGCGATCTCGTGGCCCGCGGCGCCGCAGCGCTTCACCATGGCGGGCTCGAGGTCGGCGAGCCATCCCACGATGAAGAAGGTGGCCCGGACTCCCCGGTCGTCCAGGAGCTCGAGGAGGCGGTCCATGACCCCGGGCGCCCTCCGGGGCCAGGAGGTCCAGGTGTCCCGAGGCAGATGGGGTTCGAAGGCCGTCCCGTGGAAGAACTCCTCGACGTCCACCGAGAAGTGATGACGGGGGCGGCCGGTCGGGGGGGCGGCGGCGGCGCTCATATCCCTCAAGTCTGCCAGAGTCGGGCCGCCGGCACCACCCCGCCGGCGCCTCCGATCCGCTCTACCGCAGGCCCGCCAGGCGAAGGGTGAGACCGTCGGGCGACAGGCCGGCCGGCACGTTGATGCGGGGGAGGCGATGATCGGCGGCGACCCACCGGCCCCGGACTTCGGCCGCCCCGCCTTCCACTCGCACGGCCCAGCGGGCCACCGCCGCGGCCGCCGCCTCCACTTCGGCCGAGGAACGACCGTAGGGGTAGGCGATCCAGTCCACCCCCGGGAGGTCGCAAGCCTCCTCACCGAGCCAGGCGTGGCCCCGGCGCATCTCGGCCACGGCTTCGTCCAGGGGCACCCCGGCCAGGTTGACGTGGGTCCAGGTGTGGGACCCCACGGAGAACCGTCCCCTCGCCACCGCCCGGGCCAGGACCGGGAACGACGCCGGGGTTGCGTGAGGGGGAAGATCGGCCAGGGGCATGCCCTGGGCGGCGGCCCAGTCCAGGACCTCCCGGTGGCGCCCGCCCAGGGCGTCCAGGGCGTGGTTGCGGGCGGACTCGGCCAATCCCTCGCCGCCGGGGGCCAGCCGGTCCCACCAGAACCCTTCGGCGCCCAGCAGCCCCGGCGGGACGAAGACGGTGGCGGGCAGCTCGCGACGGGCCAGTTCCTCGAAGCCCGCCGTCACCGTGCCTACGTAGGCATCGTCGAAGGTCACCACGGCCCGGGGCCGCCCGGTGCTCACCGCACCTCCGGGCTCCACGGCGGAGAGGGGCACCACGTCGTGGGTGTCCAGGAGACGGTCGAGGTGGGCGCCGAACCGGGCCTGATCGATGTGGAGGCTCCGGTCGCCCACGGCGCTCTCGCCCCGGGGCACCACGTTGTGGTACGACAGGATCACCGTCCCCGACGCACCGCCTCGAATCCGACGGCCGGGGGCGCCCGACGCCACCAGGAGGCGCTCGGCCCCGGCCTTCAACACGTCTCGCATCGCCATGGCCCGGATCCTAGAAGGGTCTCGAGGGAGAGGGAAGTTATCTTTCGGCACCGTGTTCCTCGAACCCCGTGGTCCCATGTCGCTTCCAACCCACCGCCGTGTGCGTGCGACGGTGCTCGCCTGCCTGCCCCTCCTGGGGCTCGCCGCCTGCGCCCCCGCCGACGACACCGCCCCCGACTCCCCGCCCTCCGACATGACCTCGTCCTTCGCCGACAAGGTGGACCAGTACGCGTCGGTCCGCCTCACCGCCGACCTCTCGACCCTGTCCGACGCCGACCGCTCCGTGCTGCGCCACCTGATCCAGGCGGTGGAGCCCATGGACTCGGTGTTCTGGAAGCAGGCGTGGGGAGACCGGGCGACCCTCCTGCCCATGGCCGGCGACGACGCCGACCTCGGGCGCTATCTGGAGATCAACTACGGACCGTGGGACCGCCTGGCCGGCGACGAGCCGTTTCTCGACGGCGTGGGCCCCAAGCCCGCCGGGGCCCGCTTCTACCCCGAGGACATGACCGACGCCGAGTTCGACGCCGCCTCGGCGGAAAACCCGGCCCTGCGCTCCCTCTACACCATGGTGACCCGGGGGGAGGGAGGCGGACTCGTGGCCGAGCCCTACCACCAGGTGTTCGCCGCGGAGCACGAGACCGCCGCCGCCCACCTCCGGGCCGCCGCCGAGGCCGCCACCGAGCCCGGACTGAAGCACTACCTCATGCTTCGGGCCGAGGCGCTCCTCACCGACGAGTACCAGCCCAGCGACATGGCCTGGCTGGACATGAAGGACAACGCCGTGGACGTGGTGGTGGGCCCCATCGAGACCTACGAGGACCAGCGCTACGGGCTGAAGGCGGCCCACGAGGGGTACGTCCTCATCAAGGATCTGGAGTGGAGTGACCGGCTCCAGCGCTTCGCCGCCCTCCTTCCGGATCTGCAGCGCGGCCTGCCGGTGCCCGACGCCTACAAGCAGGAGATGCCCGGCACCGACTCCGACCTGAACGCCTACGACGTGGTCTACTACGCCGGCGACGCCAACGCCGGCTCCAAGACCATCGCCATCAACCTCCCCAACGACGAAGAGGTCCAGCTCGCCAAGGGCACCCGGCGCCTTCAACTCAAGAACGCCATGCGGGCGAAGTTCGACCGGATCATGGAGCCCATCGCCGAGGTGCTCATCGCCCCCGACCAGCGGTCCCACGTGACGTTCGACGCCTTCTTCGCCAACACCATGTTCCACGAAGTGGCCCATGGTCTCGGCATCAAGAACGTGCTCGACGGTTCGGGCACGGTGCGGGAGGCTCTCCGGGAGCACGCCTCGCCCATGGAGGAGGGGAAGGCCGACGTCCTGGGGCTGTACATGGTGACCCGCCTCCTGGAGGACGGGGCCATCACCGAAGGCACCCTGGACGACTACTACGTGACGTTCCTGGCCGGGATCTTCCGATCGGTCCGGTTCGGCGCCTCCAGCGCCCACGGCCGCGCCAACATGGTCCGCTTCAGCTATTTCCAGGACGAGGGCGCCTTCACCCGGGACTCCGAGTCGGGCACCTACCGGGTCGACATGGAGCGCATGCGCGCCGCGGTGGACGGCCTCAGCGAGCGGATCCTCACGCTCCAGGGAGACGGCGACTACGACGGGGTCGACACGCTGCTGGCCGAGCGCGGGAACGTGCCCGCCGACCTCCAGGCCGACCTGGACCGGCTCGCCGGAGAGGGGATTCCCGTGGACGTGGTGTTCGAGCAGGGCCCGTCGGTGCTCTTCGGCAACTGACCCGAGGCCCGGCGTCTACCCCCGGTACACCCGGGAGTAGGCCTCGACCATCCCCGACACGGCGAAGGCGTCCTCCACCCGCCGGCGGCCCACCCGGCCGTCGGCGGTGCGGGCCTCGCCGTCGAGGACGGCCCGGGCCAACCCCTCGGCCACGGCCTCGGGGTCCCGGGAGGGGACGAGGCGATGCTGGAGGTCGGGCCCCAGGACGTCGGGGTTTCCGCCGACCCGGGTCACCACCGGGCAGCATCCGCTGCTCAGGGCCTCCAGGAGGCTGATGGAGGTGCCTTCGGAGAGGGAGGTCAGGACGAAGACGTCCAGCGCCCGGAGCAGTCCCTCGGGGTCGTCCCACCACCCCAGGAACGTCACGTGCTCTCCGAGGCCGAGTTCGCCGGTCAGGGCCTCCAGGTGCCCGCGCACCGACCCGTCGCCGGCCAGGACCAGATGCACCGGACGGTCCAGGTCGGAACGGTCCAGGAGTCTCCGGAGGGCCCGGAGGAGCGTGTCGTAGCCCTTCACCGGCTCGAGCCGTCCCACGCTGCCCAGCAACACGGTGTCGTCGGAGAGGCCGCGGGAGGCCCGGAAGGCCGACTCTCCCGGGGCGAACCGCCGGGTGTCGATGCCGTTCCGGATCACCTGGAGACGGCCGGCCGGCACGCCGGGCCCTTCCTGGAGCTGGGTCGCCGTGGCGTCGGAGACGGCCACGATGACGTCGGTGAGGCGGGCCGCGATGCCGTCGAGGGTTCGGTTGAGCCAGGGCTCGGGCGGGGGTTTGCGCCCGTGCTCCGTGTAGACGATCCGCCCCACGCCGGCCCGGCGACTGGCCCGGGCGGCCTTGTACCACACCCCCGAGTGGAGATGCACCACATCGGGCCGGATGGCGGCGATGGTGGCGGTGAGGGCCCGGGGCACGATCATGGAGACGGGACTCTGCTTCGGCCCGTCGTGGAGGGTGGCCACCTCCCCCAGCCCCTCGCCGTACCGTCCCCGGTACTGCAGAGTCAGGACGTGGGGGTCGAAGGCGTCGGGATCGACACCGTGGACCAGATCCGACAGGACCCGCTCCATCCCCCCGTAATTGAGGTTCTGGATGCAGTGGAGCACCCGGATCCGGGAACTCATGCGCCCCTCGCGAAGGCCGTGCGGAACCACGCCCGGGTCTCGGCCCAGAACGGTCCCGGGTCGCCGAGCCGGAACACCTCGAACCGATCGCCGGGCCACCAGGGGCGGAACCACGAGGCGAGACCGCCCCGGGCACCTCCCCGGCGCAACCGGATCAGGAGGTGGTCCACATCGCCCCACTCCCAGCGGGTCCGGATCCCCTCCCGGTACCCGGTGGACACCTCCCGGCTCAGGCCCAGGAAGCGATCCACCAGGAGTCGCGGGAAGTCCACCCCGGCGTCCACCGCCAGTTGGAGCGATCCCCAGAAGCGTCCGTTGATCTCCATCAATCCGTAGCGGTCCGTGGCCTCGTCGTGTTTGAACTCCACCATGGCGACGCCCGTCCACCCGAACGACTGCAGCAGTCGGTCCGCCCGCTCCACGAGGGTCGCCGGCGCGCGAACACTCTCACGATACACGCTCACGCCGCCCTGGGGAGGCTTCTCCCGGATCCGGCGGTGGGCGAAGGAGGCCACCCGCTCCCCGTCGTGGACCAGGAGGAAGACCCCCACCCCCGCCCCCACCAGGCGTTCCTGGAGCATGACCGGATACGCCCCCGCGGGAAGATCGGCCAGGGCCGCCCGGAGTTCGGCCCGGTCGTCCACGAACTGGACGGCCGTCTTCCGGCGTTCGTCGCCCTCGCCCACCACCGACCGACCGGGCTTCACCACGGCGGGAAAGACGTCCCACACGTCGGCGGCCCCGTCGTCGACGTCCCGCACCGTGACGAACCGGGGCACGTCGATACCCAGCCCCGCGGCGCGCTGCATGAGGGCCACCTTGTCGTTGGCCTCGTGGAAGGCGTGGGGGTCGGGCATGGGGAGGAGGGGTCCCACCTCCGCATCGCCCAGCAGGGCCAGGGCCGACGGCTCGGTCACCGGGACCACCACGTGGTATCCCTCCCGGGCCACGGCGTCCACCACGGCCCGGCGGAAGTCGTGGGGACGTTCCAGGGGCGAGGGCAGGAGTTCCAGCGCCCCGCTGTACCGCGACGCCGCCGCCAGCGCCCCCGAGTGGTCGGCGCCCGTAGCCACCCGGTAGCCGGCCCTTCCCAGGGATCGCACCACGGCCAGCGCCGATCGCTGCTCCCCGTCCAGGACGAGGACACGGTGCCGGGCCCGCTCCTCATGCGCCGCGGGCACGGGCCAGCTCCTCCAGGCACCGGACGATGCGGTGGTACGTCGCCTCGAACACCTCGGCCGACTTCCCGTACGGATCCAGAATGGCTCGCCGCTCCACGGGGTCGGGGTCCAGATCCCCCAGGATCAGGATGTCGTCCCGGGGGATGCCCACCCGGGCCAGTCGACGGAGATGGACGTGCTCCTTCACCACCCACAGCCGCCCGTCCCGGGGCACCTCGTCGAGCCCCCGGCTCACGTGGGACCCCAGATCGAGGTCGAACACCTCCCGGGACACGGCCTGGGCCGTATCGGGCGAGGAACGCCCCCCGGGCCGGAATCCTGCGGAAAGGTAGGCCTCGGCCCCCTCGGGGTCCCGGCGCTGCATCCACAGTTCGGCGAAGGGGCTGCGGCAGATGTTCCCATAACAGATGAACACCACGGCGTCATTGCGCCGCTCCCGGACCCGGGCCAGGGCTCGACGCCGGCGACCGGGATGAAGGAACGCTTCCACACGGTTCAGAACCGTGCGCGCGTAGCTACGGAGCCGCTGGAGCATGGGGGGGCGAGATACGGGAACGCGGGGGGGGGGTGCCCGCAAGCTAGGGTCGGATGGTGCACCGCACCACCTGAGTCCCCTCTACCGCGCGCACACGCCCGGGAAGCGGGATCATCCGGCTCGGAACGGTAGATGAACGGGGACCCCGTCCCGTTAAATCTGACTTGTGGGTGGGATTTTTCCCCACAGCGATCTCGGGAGTTCATCCGACACCGGAAAGCTAATTCGGACCTTAGTGTCCTATTAAGACCACGACGGGGGCGTGAACCCCGGGGCCGGAGAGGACCGAACATGGTGTCACAGACCGGAATCTACGCACTCCAAGCCGTGCTTCTGCTGGCCCGCAGATCCGACGGCAGTCCCCTCTCTGCCGCGGCCATCGCCCAGGAGCTCGACCTCCCCGCGGACTATCTCGCAAAGACCCTGCGGAGGCTGCGGGTGGACGGAGTGGTGTCGTCGTCACGAGGGGCCCACGGAGGCTACCGGTTGGCGTGCCCGGCCGAGGATCTCTCCCTGGCCCGGGTCCTGGATCCCTTCGAGGAGACCCGTCCGCGGCGGGTCTGCCTCATGGGGGGCCGATGCGATCCTGCCCACCCCTGCTCCGCCCACGACCGCTGGTCCACCGTGACCCACTCCGCCCGGCGGATCCTCGAGGACACGTCCGTGGCGGACCTCCTCCACGACGACCGACCGACCCTCACCCTGCGTACCGGAACCGACTCATGACCTCCGCATTCGATCCCCGTCCACGGACGCCACTCTCCTTCGTGCTCCTCGCCGCCGCGGCCCTCGCGGCGTGCGGAGGCACACCCGATGGCGACGGCGCGGCGGTGGCCGACGCCGGCTCCGCGCCCTCGACCTCGAACTCCGACGCCGAACTCACGGCGGTGGAGCTGGAGCAGGGCATCGGTCCGGTCCGCGACCTGAACCTCGAGGGGGTCGACCCGGCCCTGGCCGAGGCAGGTGAGGCCGCCTTCACCCAGAAATGTTCGGCCTGCCACAAGGTGGAGGAACGCTACGTGGGCCCCCGCCTCGGCACGGTCCTGAGCCGCCGCCGCCCCGAATTCGTCATGAACATGGTCCTGAACGCCAACGAGATGGTGAAGCGCCATCCGGTGGTGAAGGAGCTCCTGGGCCAGTTCTACACGCCCATGCCCGTCCAGGTGACCGACCCCGACGAGGCCCGGGCGATCCTCGAGTACCTCCGGTCGGTCCAGACCGATTCCACCGCCTCGTCTCCGGCCGATCCGGCCGGCGATCGCTGACCCCCCCACCCCGTTTCCCACAGGAGACCCCGATGTCCACGTCCAAGCGCCTTTTCACCCTGACCGGAGTCGGCCTGGCTCTCGCCAGCGTGGGCGCCTACGCCTGTTCCAGCGGCGGCGACACCCCGTTGGGCTCCGCCGACCTCGCCGACGCCGCTCGCCAGGTGTACGTCGCCCCGGGCGAGTACGACGAGTTCTACGCCTTCATGTCGGGCGGCTTCAGCGGCAACCTCACGGTCATGGGGCTTCCCTCGGGGCGCCTGCTGAAGACCGTCCCCGTCTTCAGCCAGTTCCCCGAGAACGGGTGGGGATACGCCGAAGAGACCACGGCCATGCTTGAAACCAGCCACGGCTTCCTTCCGTGGGACGACGCCCACCACCCCGAGTTGTCCATGACCGACGGGGTGCCCGACGGTCGCTGGATCTTCATCAACGGCAACAACACGCCCCGGGTGGCGCGGATCGATCTCTCCACCTTCGAGACCACCGAGATCGTGGAGATCCCCAATTCGGCGGGGAACCACGGCTCGCCCTTCATCACCCCCAACTCCGACTACCTGGTGGCCACCACGCGCTTCAGCGTGCCCGTGCCCAACCGGGACATGCCCATCGAGGAGTACCGGGGAAACTTCAAGGGCATGCTGAGCTTCATCCGGGCCAACGAGCCGGGCAACATGCACGTGGCCTTCCAGGTGCTGGTGCCCGGGTACAACTACGACCTGGCCCACGCCGGCAAGGGACCGTCCGACGGCTGGATGTTCTTCACCTCGTACAACTCCGAGGAGGAGCACACGCTGCTGGAGATCAACGCGTCCCGGAAGGACAAGGACTTCGTGGCCGCCGTGAACTACCGGCGGGCCGAGCAGTGCATCGCCGACGGAGCCGGCCGCGACATGGCGACGAGCTACCGCCACAACCTCATGGGTGACGACCACATCGCCCGGTCCAACGAGGTGACGTCGGTGAAGGTCATCGAGGCCGCCGACTGCTCCGACATGATCTACTTCCTGCCCACGCCGAAGTCGCCCCACGGCGTCGACGTCGATCCCACGGGCCAATACATCGTGGCCGGCGGGAAGCTGGCCACGGTGATCCCCGTGCACTCGTTCGCGAAGATGCAGGACGCCATCGCCGCCCAGGACTTCGAGACGGTCATCGACGGCATCCCGGTCCTCACCTACGAGTCGGTCATCGCCGGCGAGGTGGAGAACGCCGGACTGGGGCCGCTCCACACCGAGTTCGACGGCAACGGCTACGCCTACACCACGGCCTTCATCTCGTCGGAGATCGTGAAGTGGGAGATCGGCACCTGGCAGGTCGTGGACCGCATCGACGTCTACTACTCGGTGGGCCACCTCATGATTCCCGGGGGCGACAGCCGAGAGCCCGCAGGGAAGTACCTGGTGGCGCTCAACAAGATCACCAAGGACCGCTACCTGCCCACGGGACCCGAGCTGGCCCACGCGGCCCAGCTCATCGACATCAGCGGCGATCGCATGCGGCTGCTCCTGGACTTCCCCACCCAGGGTGAGCCCCACTACGCCCAGGCCATCTCCGCCGACCTGATCCGGGACCGGCAGGTGCAGTTCTTCACCCTCGACGAAAACACCAACCCGTACGCGGCCAGGAGCGAGGCCGAGGCCCGGGTCGAGCGGGACGGCAACGACGTCCACGTCTACATGACGGCGATCCGCAGCCACTTCGCCCCCGACAACATCGAGGGGATCCGGGTGGGCGACACCGTCTACTTCCACGTCACCAACCTCGAGCAGGACTGGGACGTGCCCCACGGCTTCGCGGCCTTCGGCGCCACCAACGCCGAACTCCTGGTCATGCCGGGTCAGACCCGCACCCTGAAGTGGGAGCCCCGGAGCCCGGGAATCTACCCCATCTACTGCACGGACTTCTGCTCGGCGCTCCACCAGGAGATGCAGGGCTACGTGCGGGTGTCGGATCCGGCGGCCGGCACGCCCCTCCGCTGGGGCACCGGCGGCAGTTGGAGCACCCCGCAGAACTGATTCCGACGACCCCCGGGAGCGGGCGCCGTGCCCGCTCCCGGACCGTCGGCTCCCCCGACTCTCCCGTCGTTCCACGAGGACCCCACCATGATGACGCGTGCGAGCCGGATCCTGGTTCTGGTGGCCTCCCTGGCCCTGGTCCTGGTCTACCTGCTCCCCATCTGGGTCATCGACCTCGAGGCGCCCCAGTATCCCGAGGGCCTCGGCATGGTGATCCACATCGATGACATCGCCGGTCAGAAGCCCAACGACCTGAACAACATCAACAACCTGAACCACTACATCGGCATGAAGCGGATCGAGCCCGAGTCGATCCCCGAACTCGCCGTGATGCCCTGGCTCGTGGGACTCCTCATGGCCGGGGGTCTCCTCGCCGCCGCCGTCGGTCGCCGGCGCCTGCTGTACGGGTGGATCGCCACCTATGTCGTGGTGGCCGTGGTGGGCCTCGCCGACTTCTACAAGTGGGAGTACGACTACGGCCACAACCTCGACGAGGAGAACGCCATCATCAAAGTGCCGGGCATGAACTATCAGCCGCCCCTCATCGGCTCGAAGCAGCTCCTGAACTTCCGGGCCCACTCGTGGCCCGGGGCCGGCGGCTGGATCCTCATCGGGGTGTCGGTGGTGGGCTTGGGGGTAGCGGTGGCCGAGCGCCGACGCGCCCGGAGCGCACGCCTCGACGGGCGGTCCCCCAGCGCCCCCGCCCTGCGCCACGTGGCCCTCGGGCTGCTGGGAACCGCCACCGTGGGTGCAGCGGCCTGCGGAGCGCCCGGTCCCCGCCCGGCCCGGATCGGCGACGACACCTGCACGCGCTGCCTCATGAACGTCATGGACGAGAACTCCGTGGCCGAGGCCGTCACCTCCACGGGCGTGGTCCACGTCTTCGATTCCATCGAGTGCATGGCGGCCTGGTTGGAGGGCGACGGCAGCGACCTCTCCATCCACTCCGTGTGGGTCACCGACCGGGCCCGGCCCGGACAGTTCATTCCCGCCGAGGAGGCCCACTATCTGGCCAGCGACGGCCTCCCGTCTCCCATGGGCCTGGGGCTGTCGGCCTGGGCCGAGGCACCGAATCGGGCCGCCGCCCGAGACGAGCACGGCGGCGAGGCGTTGGATTGGGCCGGCGTGCGAGCCTTCGTCGCCCGGCGGTGGCCCGACGGCGCCACCGGCATGGGGATGGGTCACGGCGGACACGGCCAGGAGATACGGCCGTGACCCTCGCCGCCCTGGCCCTCGGGGCCGTAGTCGCCGTGCCCGCCGACACCCTTCGGGTGGGACCCGATGCCCCCTTCCCCACCGTGGGGGCCGCCGTGGACGCCGCCCCCGCCCACGCCACGATCCGCGTGGCGCCGGGCGTCTACCGGGAGTCCACCGTCATCCTCGATCGCCCCCTGACCCTGGTGGGTGAGCCCGGGGCGATCCTGGACGGCGAGGGCGAGCGGGGCCTGGTGGTGGTGACGGCCGACTCGGTGACGGTCACCGGCCTCACCTTCCGCAGCACCGGGCTGTCGTTCACCGACGACCGGGCCGCCGTCCTGGTGGATCAGGCCCGGTTCTGCCGCATCGAGAACAACCGGTTCGAGCAGACCTTCTTCGGAGTCTACCTGGCCAACACCGGCGACTGTGTCGTGGCTGACAACGTTCTGGAGACCGAGTCGGAGCGGGAGACCCGGGGCGGCAACGGCATCCACCTCTGGTACAGCAAGGGCATCGAGATCCGGGGCAACCGGGTAAAGGGACACCGGGACGGCATCTACTTCGAGTTCGTGGAAGACGCCCGGGTGGTGAACAACGAATCCAGGGAGAACCTGCGCTACGGCCTCCACTTCATGTTCTCCGACAGTTGCACCTACCGGGACAATCGGTTCGTGGAGAACGGAGCGGGGGTGGCGGTCATGTATTCCCGGGACGTGCTCATGACGGGCAACGACTTCGACCGGAACCGGGGGACCGCGGCCTTCGGCCTGCTCCTCAAGGACATCACCGACTCCCGCATCGAGGCCAATCGGTTCCGGGACAACAGCGTCGCCATCCACGCCGAGGGATCCAACCGGCTCCAGGTCGTGGGCAACGACTTCCTTGCCAACGGGTGGGCCGTCCAGCTCATGGCCAACTCCGAAGACGCCGCCTTCGAGGGCAACAACTTCGTGGGCAACACCTTCGACGTGGCCACCAACAGCCGTCGCGCCTACAGCACCTTCTCCGGCAACTACTGGGACCGCTACGACGGCTGGGACCTGGACCACGACGGGGTGGGCGACGTGGCCCACCGCCCCGTGCGCCTCTTCGCCTTCCTGGTGCAGCGCAACCGGCCCACCCTGGTGCTCCACCGGAGCCTGGTCGTGGGGCTTCTGGACCTGGCCGAGCGGGTGTTCCCCCTCCTCACCCCCGACAACCTGGTGGACGAGCGCCCCTCTCTCGCTCCTCTCGCCACCGCATGGAGGCCGTCGTGACCCGCGCCACCCCCCTCCCCTCCCCCACCCTGCGCGTCGCGGACATCCGAAAGCGGTACGGCGCCCTGGACGTGCTGCGGGGCGTGGACCTGAGCCCCGCCGCCGGCCGGGTGACCGCCGTCCTGGGCCCCAACGGGGCGGGAAAGACGACGCTCCTCAAGACGATCCTCGGGCTGGTGCGCCCCGACCACGGCGAGGTGCTCATCGACGGCGCCGCGGCGGGCACGGACGCCTCGGTGCGCCACGCCATCGGCTACATGCCCCAACTGCCGCGGTTTCCCGGCAACCTCACCCCCCGGGAGCTCACCTCCATGCTGGACGACCTCCGGGCCTTCCGGGGCGTGCCGGACGAGGAACTGGTGGAGGCGTTCGGCCTGGCGCCCGAATACGACAAGCCGATCCGGGCCCTCTCCGGAGGCACGCGCCAGAAGGTCAACGCGGCCCTGGCCTTCCGGTACCGGGCCCCGATCCTGGTCCTGGACGAACCCACGGCCAGCCTCGACCCCGTGGCGGCCCGCGTTCTCAAGGAGAAGGTGCGGCGGGAACGGGCGGAGGGGCGCATGGTCCTCCTGACATCCCACGACCTGGGACAGGTCCAGGCCCTGGCCGACGATATCGTCCTCCTCCTGGACGGTCGGGTGGCCTTCCGCGGGTCCCTGACCGGCCTGCTGACGACCACCGGCCAGGCCGACCTCGAAGGCGCCATCGCCACCCTCATGCAACACGACGCACCCCTCCCTTTCGACCGTGAGGAGGTGGCCTGATGAGCGCCACGCTCCGGGCGATCCTGGCCCATACGATTCGCAACCAACTTCGGGGCCGGGCCGTCCCGGGGTACGCCGCCTTCTTCTTCGCCGCGACCACGGGACTGCTCCAGTTCGGCGGCGGCCCCACTCGAACCCTCCCGTCCCTGGCCAGCGTCATCCTCCTCGTGGTGCCTCTGGTGACCCTGGTGATCGGTACGGTAGGCTTCTACGACGGGCGGGAGTTCACCGAACTCCTCCTGTCCCATCCGGTGTCCCGCACGCGCCTCTTCATGGCCCACTACCTGGGCCTGGTGCTGCCCCTGGGGGCGGCCTTCGCCGTAGGTACGGGGCTCCCCCTGGTCACGGCCGGCCTGGACTCGGCCACGTGGGCGCCGGCGCTGCTCACCGTGGCGGGCGGCCTGCTCCTCACCGGCGTCTTCGGAGCGTTGGCGATCCTGGTGGCCACATCGGTGGGCACCGCCGCCCGGGGACTCGCCACGGCGCTGCTGGTGTGGCTCGGACTCACGGTGTTGTACGACGGGGTCGTGCTGATGGGCGCCCAGGCCTTCTCGGCGTATCCCCTGGAGCGGCCTCTCCTGGCGGCCATGCTCCTCAACCCCGTGGACCTGGCCCGGGTGATGGTCCTCATGGCGCTGGACGCTCCGGCGCTCCTGGGCTACACCGGGGCCGTCTTCCAGGACTTCTTCGGCACGGCCGCGGGCGCACTGGTAGCGGCGGGGTCGCTGGCGCTGTGGATCGGAGTGCCCGTGGCCCTGGCGGCTCGGCGGTTCCGGCGCATGGACTTCTAGGAAGGGGGCGACCCCAGGACGTCGGCCACCGTGCGGTTCTGGAAGAAGTGGATGGCGGGCGCGCTGGCTTCCCGCCAGGCCGTGTGGACGGGGCACCCACCCACGTCGGTGCAGGTGCCCCGCCCCAGGAGGCACTGGCGTTCGGCACCCATGCCGTCGAAGTGCCGGACCACGTCCAGAAGCCGCATCCGGTCCGGAGGCGTGGCGAGTCGAACCCCCCCGTTGCGCCCCCGCTCGCTCACCAGCACGCCCTCGTGGGCCAGGGTATTGAGGATCTTGGCCAGGTAGGTCGAGGGGACATCGAGCGCAGCGGCCACGGCGGCGGCCGACACCGGTCCTTCGTGGGCCGCGATGTGGAGCACCGCGTTGAGGGCGTATCCCGCCGTTCGGGTAACCACGCGTCGGCGTCCGGAGAGAGCGGTGAAGAGGATCGGGAGGGGCGTGTCGGAAGATAGGCGACCTCGAGGTCCGAGCCAGAGCGCGGACCCCGCAGGCCCGCCCGGGAGTACTCGGGGCCATGACAACTCCTCCCCGCCCCGGCGTGCCGGGCACCCCCGGCGAACTGATCCACGGGCTCGACGCCCAGACCGACGAACTGGTGTCACTGCTCCGGGCCCTGGACGACCCCCGGGTGATCCGCCGGCCGGCGGAGGGAAAGTGGGCGGTCATCGAACACGTGGACCATCTCGTGAAGGTCAACGCCCGCTACGCCGACGCCCTGGGAGACGCCCTGAACCGGGGCTGGACCGCCGGAAAGACGGGCGCCGGCCCCTTCCGCGGCAGCGTCGTGGGCCGCTTCTTCGCCCGCTCCATGGAGCCCCCGGTCCGGAAGCGCATCAAGACCATGAAGGCCATGGAGCCCGGTACGGCGCTGGAGATCGACGCCACCCGGGCCGCCTTCGAAGACGCCCAGAATCGCATCCGGGAGCTCCTCGCCCGGGCGGAGAGCGACGGCCTCGACCTGGACGGCATCCGCATGGGCTCGCCCTTCCTCCCCCTGGTGCGGGCCCCCGTCTCCAGTTGGTTCGCCGTGGTCACGGCCCACACACGGCGCCACATCTGGCTGATCCGGGAGACGCTGGAGCAGGTCTGACGGCACCGCCGGCCCCTCTCCCTCGCCAACCCCGGCGGGTCGGGCCTACCTTGGCCGCCATGGTCAGCCACCTCCCGGGCCCGTTTCGGGGCCGCCTCCCATCGTTCCGCCGCGCTCCCGTCCTCGTCGGGATCCTGGCCCTGCTCTCCGCCGGCCACCCCCGAGCCGGGCTGGCCCAGGCGCCCGCCTCCGGCGATCCGGTGGGCCGGCGGGTGGAGATCCTCCGCACCGACTACGGCGTGCCCCATCTGCGGGCCCTGGACCTGGAGGCCCTGGGTTTCGGCCTGGCCTGGGTCCAGATGGAAGACTACACCGAGCTCGTGCTGGAGCGGCTGCTGTCGTCCCGGGGCGTGCTGGCCCGGGCCCTGGGCGAGGACCACGTGGAGGGCGACTTCGCCGGGCGGCTGGGATACCGGGAGGCCCTGCGCAGCTACCACACCTTCCCGGCCGACACCCGGGCCGTCATGGAGGGCTTCGCTGCCGGCGTGAACGCCTGGATCCGCCGGCACCCCGACGACACCCCTCCGTGGGCCCGGCCGGACTTCACCGGCCACGACGTGGCGGCCCGGGACGTGGGGTCGTGGAGCCGGGCCCGCGCCAGGGCCGTGCTGCGCTCCCTGGACCTCGACGACACCCTGGTTCCGGGGATCCCCCTGGAAGAAGAAGAGGGCGCCCACCCCTCCGACGGGTCCAACGCCTGGGCCTTCGCCCCCTCCCGGACCCGTTCCGGGCGGGCGATCCTGGTGCGCAATCCCCATCTGGCCTGGGACGCGGGCTACTACGAGGCCCACGTCACCATTCCCGACGCCGACGGGGGGCCCCCGCTCCTGGACTTCTACGGCGACTTCCGCATCGGCGGCGCCTTCGGCATCATCGGCGGATTCAACCGGCACCTGGGCTGGGCCACCACAAACAACGCCACCCTCCTGGATCAGGCCTATCGACTGGCCCTGGACCCGGACCGCGACGACCACGTGCGCTTCGACGGCGCTGCCGTCCCCCTCTCGTACGAGGACGTGTCGGTGGACGTGCTCCGGGACGACGGGGTCGTGGAGACCCGGACCCGGCGGTTCTGGCGGAGCCCGGTGGGGCCCGTGATCCACCGGAGCGACGACGCGGTCATCGTGCTGAAGAGCGCCTCGGAAGACACGCCGAGCCGGGGCGAGCAGTTCCTGCGCATGATGCAGGCCCGCACCGTGGACGAATGGAAGGCCGCCATGCGGGTGCGGGCCATGCCGTCGAGCAACTTCACCTATGCCGACGCCGACGGGAACATCCTCCTGGTGTGGAACGCCCGCCTTCCGGCCTTCCCCCACCCCCCCGCCCCGGACTCGGCGATCGACGCCGCTGGGACCGACGACATCTGGACCGAGCTCGTACCGTGGGACGACCTGCCCCGCCACGAAAACCCGCCGGGGGGCTACGTCCAGAACAGCAACGACACGCCCCATTACGACAACGGGTACGAGATCTTCGATCACGACGACCTGCCTCCGGGCGTGCCCGAACCCCGACTCCGGCTCCGGAGCCAGTTGTCCCTCCGGTTGGCCGAGACCCTGGGCGACGACCTGACCCTGGACGACGTCATCGAGGCCAAACACGACCTCACCATGCTGGCCGCCGAGCGGCTGGGGGCCGATCTGGTGGCGGCCGTGCGCACCGCCCGGAACCGGGGGTGGATGCCCGCCGGTGCCGACGAGGCCGAACTCCGCCGCGCCGCCGACGTCCTGGAGGCATGGGACCGCACCGCCTCCGCCGATGCCGTGGGCGCCCTGCTCTTCGACCGCTGGCTTCGAGCCTACACCGACACCCTTCCCGATTCCATTGCCTGGGCCGAGCCATGGGACCCCGCCCGCCCCCGGGAGACGCCCCGGGGCGTGGGCCGACCCCGGGAAGCCGTGGCGGCCCTCGCCGAGGCCATGGACGAAGCCACCGAACGTTGGGGGGCGTGGGACCTGCCCTGGGGCGAGGTCCACCGGGCCCGGCTCGGCGACGTCGATCTGCCCTCGCCCGGCTGCTCCAACCTGGCGGGGTGCTTCCGGATCCTCGAATATCGGGACGCCGACGACGGCCTCCTGGAGGTGCGCCGCGGCGACGGCTGGATCTTCGCCGTGGAGTTCACCGATCCCCTGGACGCCCGGACGATCCTCGCCTACGGCCAGACCGACGACCCCGACTCGCCGCACCACACCGATCAGCTCGAGCTCTTCCTGAACGGCGTGTTCAAGCCGGCGCTCATGGACTGGACAGCCATCGAATCCGCCGCGATTCGTCGCTATCATCCCGACACTCCTCCCTCCCCGCCCGAGCCATGAACCTCTCTCTGCTCTCCATCGACCCCCTCCGTGGCGCAGCCGGCGCCGCCCTCGCCCTCGTCGCCCTGGCGACCCCCGCCGCAGCCCAGAACGGGCCCCTCGCGCCGGATCTCCAGATCCGCCTCGCCGTCCAGGCGGCGCCCCCGGAAATGCGGGACGACGCCACGGTGCACGGCTACGCGTCCGACGGGTCCTTCGCGGTGCTCCGGGAGGGATCCAACGACCTCGTCTGCCTGGCCCCCAACCCGGCGTCGGAGACCTTCGAGGTGTCGTGCCACCACGTCGGCCTGGAGCCGTTCTTCGCCCGGGGCCGGGAGCTGCGCGACCAGGGAATCACGGGCAACGACCGGACCGAAGCGCGCTGGAGGGAGTTCTCGGCCGGAGAGCTTCCGATCCCCTACGGCGGAGTGAACTACATCCTCACCGGAGAGGGCTTCGACGCCTCCACCGCCGAGATCCAGGCCCCCTACCTGCGGTGGGTGATCTACACGCCCAACGCCACGGCCGAGACCACCGGCCTCCCGGAGCGGGCGGCGGCCCCCGGCGCCCCGTGGCTCATGTTCCCGGGCACGCCCGGCTCCCACATCATGATCTCGCCGCCCCGGGGCGGCTGAGGCCCGCGAACGCGTCCACCCGCACGCCCGGAGCGCGGCACTCCACGCCCGGGGCCTCCCACAGGCGCCGGAGCACCTCGGCCCGGAGGCCCCGGCCCGCTTCGTGGGCATCGCTCACGAGCCGGAAGTACAGTTCGGCGGGGATGCCGCTGAGGGTGAGGGAGACGGTGGTCCCCGGGGGCAGTGAGGGAGGCCGGGAGGGGGGCGGCATGGCGCGCTCTCCGTGAGGGGATCGGGGTGGACGCCTTCACGATGACGGAGCCCCGGGGGCGGGACCATGGCTCCATGGGTCGAAGGCCCCCTCCCTCCGGCCGCCCCGGACCGGTAGTGTAGAAGCCTGCCGTTCCTCCCGACGCCTTCGACGTGCCGCGCCCCACCTTCCGACCCCTCCCCGACGACGCGCCCGAGCTGCTCCACGCCCTCGTGCGGGAGTCCGAGGCCCACCCCCTGGAGCGCACCCTCCTGGTGGCCCCGGCCGCCGGAGCCGGCCGGGAGCTCCTGCGCTCCCTCGCCCGGGCCCGGGGCGGGTGGACCGGCTTCGAGGTCACGACAGTGCGTCCCCTGGCCGTGCGCTGCGCCACCGAGTGGATCGCCGCCGAGGGCGTCCGGATCCTCGACGCCTTCGAAGAGGAGGCCCGCCTCGACGAGGCGCTGGACGCCGCCCTGGAGGAGGGCGCCCACGGCGACGTGTTCGGCGAACTGGCCGAGGGCCCGGGCTTTCGTCGGGCCGTGCGAGACGCCCTCCAGGCCCTCCGCCTCACGGGCTTGGGCCCCCAGGACGTGGAGGCCGGGAGCTTCGAGAACCGGGCCAAGCAGTTCCTCCTGGCGGCGGTCCTCCGCCAGTTCGAGACGGGGCTGCGGAAGGACCGGGTGGCCGACGTGGCCGGCGTCCTGGAGCGGGCCAGCGGTGCGCTGGACCGGGGGGCGCGACTCCCGGCCGGCCGAATCCTCCTCCTGCCGGGGCTGGGGCTGCGCGGTCGGGCCGGGCGGTTCGTGCGGGCCCTCCAGGCCCGGGGGGCGAGGGTGGTGGGCACCGACCCCGTCCGGGGCATGGCCGCCCCGGCGGGGCTCCTGTGGGCCGAGGGTCCCGTGCGCTCGCCCCTGAGCCGCTTCCTGGAGGCCCCCGTGGCCCCCCCGGCGGCTCCCGAGGCCCCTCCGGAACTCGACGACGCGGCGGGGCTGCCCCTCTTCGACCACGCGCCCCCTGCGCCGGCTCCCGAGTCCCCTGCGCTGGACACGCTCCACCTCTTCCGGGCCGCCGGCATCCACGAAGAGCTGCGGGAGGTCTTGCGACGAGCCGCCGCCACGGGTCGCCCCTGGGAGGACGTGGAGATCGTGACCCCCGATCCGGCGGTGTACGGGCCGGCGCTCCACACGCTGTGCGCGCGATTGGGCATCGATACGACCTTCGCCGTGGGACTCCCGGTGGGCCGGACCCGCCCGGGCCGAGCGGTCTCGGCCTGGCTGCGCTGGATCGCCGACGACGCGCCCTCGCCCATTCTGCGGCGCCTCCTCCAGACGGCGGACCTGGTGGCCCCGGGACGCTCGCCGGGCGACTCGCCCTACCTGGCCCGGACCCTCCGGGACCTCCGCATCGGGTGGGGGCGGGCCCGGTATCGCCCCCTCATCGCCGCGGCCCTCCAGCGGGCCCGCACCGCCGACACCGAAGGCCTGCGCCACCGGTCTCCGGACCAGGAGCGGGCCCGCCTCGACCGCCGGATCCGGAACCTGGAGGGCCTGGACCGCCTCCTGGCGGCAATCCTCCAGGCGGCCCCCGACCCCCGGGGCGAAGCGTCCCCCGCCGACGTGGCCCGGGGGCTCTCGGCCTTCCTCGCCCTGGTGCCCACCGAAAGCGAGGTGGACCGGAGCGCCCACGAACGGCTGCTCCGGGTCCTGGCCCGGATCCAGGCCACGCTGCAGCGCCCCACCCGGTTCTCCACCGCCCTGGCCACGGTTCGGGAGCACCTGGAGATCCGGGTGCCGGCGCCCCGGGCCGAGGGCCGGGCGCCCTGGCTCTCCGACGGCGGCGCCGTCCACCTGAGCGACCTGGAGCACGGCGGCCTCTCGGGGCGCCCCCTCCTCTTCGTGGTGGGTATGGACGCGGGGCGTTTTCCCGGGGGCGGTCGCCAGGACCCGTTCCTCCTGGACCGGGAGCGCCAGTCGCTCCACGGCGACCTGCCCCTCACCGACCACCGCATGGACGAGGCCCTCTTCCGCTTCGCCGCTCTCCTGGCCCGGGCCCGGGGCACGGTGACGGTGAGCTATCCGGCGTGGGACGCGGGAGAAGCCCGCCTCCTCCAGCCGGCGTCGGTGGTGCTCACCCTCTTCCGCATGGCCCGGGGCGACCGCTCCCTGGGCTACGGCGACCTGGAACGTCACCTCGACGCGCCGGCCTCCCGGGTGCCTCGGGGCCTGCCCCCGGTGGACACCGACGACGTCTGGCTCGGCGCCCTGGCGGCCGGCGGCCGGCTCCTGGACGGCCGTACCGCACTCCGGACCCGATTCGAGGCCCTGGACCGGGGGCTCGACGCCGCCGAAGGGCCCCTTCGCCCGGAAGCGTCGCCCCGGGTGGGGATCCTGGCCGTGGACGAGGGCCGGCGGGCCCGCCTCGACCCCCGGAGTCCCGACGGACCGACGCTCTCGGCCTCGGGGCTCGAGACCCTGGGCACCTGCCCCCTGCGCTACTTCTACTCCCGGGTGCTTCGGGTCCGGAAACCCGACGACCCCGAGTTCGACCTGGAACGCTGGCTCCCGGCGTCGGACCGCGGCCTGGTGCTCCACGACGTGTACGAGGCCGCGGTGGAGGACGCCCGGGCCCGGTCACTGGCCTTCGACTCCCCCGACTTCCGGGAGGCGGCCCAGGAGATTCTCGCCACGTACCTGGACCGGAAGCGCCTGGAGCTGCCGCCTCCCAGCGAGGCCGTGTTCGAGGCCGAGGCCACCCTGCTCCGGGCCGACGTGGCGTCGTTCTGCTCGTATCTGGCCGAGGGGGGCGTCACGCCGGACCAGGTGGTGGCCACCGAATTCGCCCTGGGGGGCGACGAGCCCGCCGCCCTGCACCTGGCCGACGGCGGGACGCTCCGGATCCGCGGCCGCATCGACCGACTGGACCGTCTCGACGCCGGCCTCCGCATCGTGGACTACAAGACCGGGAGTCCCTGGGCCCACGGCCCGGACAAGGGCGTCTTTCACGGGGGCCGCCGCCTCCAGCACGTGGTCTACGCCCGGGCGGTGGAGGAATCCCTGACCGAGGAGCCCCCCGTGGCCGCGGTGGAGTACCACTTCCCCACCGTGCGGGGACAGAACGAGTCCTTCGCCTACCCCGCCGACGCCCTGGCGTCGGGCCTGGACCTGGTGGCCCATCTGGTGGAGCTCGCGGCCGACGGTCGGTTTCCCGCCACCGACGATCCCGACGACTGCCGGTTCTGCGACTACGCCCCGGTGTGCCGGGCCGGATCCATCTCCGACGACGACGACAAGCCGTCGGCGCCCCGCATCGAGTGGACCCGGGCCCGCATGGCCGAGGGACACGACGCCGTGGCCGAACTCGACGCCGCCCGGCACCACGAAGACGGCGGGGGCGCCTCGTGAGCGGCCGCCCCCTTCCCCCCGACGAGGACGACCGCCGCCTCATCCGCACGGCCCTGGACGACAACCTCCTGGTGGAAGCCGGCGCCGGATCGGGCAAGACCACGGCCCTGGTGGACCGCATGCTCCGCCTGGTGGCCCACGGCCACGCCGGGGTGGAGGAGATCGCCGCCGTGACCTTCACCCGGAAGGCCGCCGGCGAACTCCGCCAGCGGTTCCAGGAGCGGCTGGAGGGCGCGGTGGCCCAGGGGCGACTCGACCCCGGTGGGCCCCCCGCCGACCCCGACGTGCTCCGGCGGCTCGCCACCGCCCTGGGCCGCCTGGACCGGGCCTTCATGGGCACCATCCACGCCTTCTGCGCCCGGCTGCTCCGGGAACGGCCCCTGGACGCCCGCCTCGATCCGGCGTTCCGCGAACTCACGGTTCCCGAGGAACACACCCTGACCCGGCGATTCTGGGACGACTACCTGGAACGTCTCGCCGGCGACGACGAGGGCAGTCGGCTCCTGGCCCGGCTCGACGCCGTGGGACTCCGTCCGAGCCAGCTCTGGGACCCGTTCCGGCGCATGAACGAGACGTCCGACGTGACCTTCCCGGTGGAAGACGCGCCGGCGCCGGCGGGGGATCTGGTGGAGCGGGTGTGGCGTCAGATCGAGTCCATCGTGGCCGACAGCGTCGAAGGCCTTCCCCGCACGCCCCCGGCCAAGGGGTGGGACTCCCTCCAGAAGCGGGTCCGCCAGATCCGGTATCTCACGGCGGTCCTGGATTTCAAGGACCCCACCTCGGTGCTCCGGGCGGTGGAGATCCTGTGCTCGTCCAGGGGCGCCAAGGTCACCCTCAACCGATGGGAGGTGGACGGCGGCCGGGTGAAGGAACTCCGGGACCGCACCAACGCCCTCATCGAGGTCACCGACGAGCGCCCCGAACCCCCGGCGCGGAAGCTGCTCCACCAGTGGTGGGCCCATCGGTACCAGCCGGTCATGGAGCTCCTTCAGGGCGCCGCCCGGGACTTCGCCGCCCACCGACGCCGTACCGGGCAGCTCACCTTCCACGACCTCCTGGTGCTGGCCACCGAGCTGCTCCGGCGCTCCCCGGGGGCCCGGGCCGGTCTGGGCGAACGCTGGCGGCGGATTCTGGTGGACGAGTTCCAGGACACCGACCCCCTCCAGGCCGAGCTGCTGTTCCTCCTGGCCTCCGATCCCACCGACGACCCGCCCCCGGCGCCCGACGGCCGGGTGCCGTGGGCCCGCCTGGTGCCCCGCCCCGGGGCGCTGTTCGTGGTGGGCGATCCCAAGCAGAGCATCTACCGCTTCCGCCGGGCCGACATCTCCCTCTACGGCCGGGTCCGGGACCGCTTCCGCGACTTCGGTCAGGTGGTCCATCTCGACGCCAACTTCCGCTCCACCGCCCCCATCGGCGAGGTGGTGGCGGGGGTCTTCGCGCCCGGCGAGGGCGGCGGCCTCTTCCCCGCCGAGGGCACGCCTCGCCAGGCCGGCTACGCGCCCCTCCTGACCCAGCCCCGGGGCGAGCCGCCCGTGGCCCAGGGGGTGTTCACCTACGAGATCCCCAAGGCCCACACCCGCCCGGTGGGCGCCCTCACCCAGTGGGAGGCCGACGCCCTGGCCGACTGGATCGCCGGCCGCGTCGCCAGTGGGGAACGGGCCCCCGACGACTTCCTGATCCTCACCCGCAAGCGCCGGCACCTGGCCACCTACGCCCGGGCCCTGGAGGCCCGCCACGTGCCGGTGCTCGTGTCCGGCTCGGGGGTGGGCATCGACGACGAACTGCGGGAGCTGCGCACCCTGCTCCAGGCGCTGGTGGATCCCGGCGATCCCCTGGGGGTGCTGGCAGCCCTGGAGGGCCTTTTCTTCGGCCTGGACCCGGAGCAGCTCCTCACCCACGTGGAGTCCGGGGGCTCCATGGATTACCGGCGCACCCAACCGCCGGGGCCGGTGGCCGACGCCCTGGCCCGGATGGCGGCGTGGTGGGAGATGGCCCGGAGCCGGCCCGCCGACGAGGTGGTGGACGACGTGGTGGCGTCGGTGGGACTCCTGCCCTGGGCCGCGTCGGGAGAGCTCGGGGGACTCCGGGCCGGCGCCCTGGCCTTCACGCTGGATCTCGTGCGCACGGCCGCCGTCTCCGACGACGCCTCCCTGGCCGGCGCCCTCGATGCGCTGGCCCTGGTGCTGGACGACGAAGACAGCGAGGTGGAGTCCCCCCTGGAACCGGGACGGGGAGGCGCCGTGCGCCTCATGAACCTCCACAAGGCCAAGGGACTCGAGGCTCCGGTGGTGATCCTGGCCTGCCCCACGGGCTCCACCCCCCTGGGGCGGTCGCTGGTGGTGGAGCGGGACGACGACGGCACGTCGGTGGGGTGGTGCGCCGTGGAGGAGCGCGGGAACTGGTCCTCCCAGACCCTGGCGGCGCCCCGGGACTGGGTGGAGCGGCAGGAGCGGGAGGTAGCCTTCGAGGAAGCCGAGGAGGACCGCCTCCTCTACGTGGCCGTGACCCGGGCCGCCGAGGAACTGGTGGTGGGCCGGAAGGAGGGAAGCGGGAAGGACCGGGGCCCCTGGGGCAAGCTCGAAGGGTGGCTGGCCCGGCACGCCGACCCCCTGGTCATCGCCCCCACCGCCCCGCCCCCCCGGCAGGAGCTGGATGTGGCCCCGGCCACGCTCCGGGCCCGGGAGCGGGAGGCCCACGACCGTCGGACCCGCGCGGGTGAGGCGGGCCACACCTTCGACACCGTCACCGGGGTGATCCGGGTCGACGACGGGCCGCCCGAGATTCCCGACCTCTTCGCCGACGTCGGACCCGGGGCGCCCGTGGACCGACCCGGCGACCCGGCCCTGGGGTGGACCCAGACCCCGGGCGACGGCTCGGGGCCCGGAGGATTCGCCTGGGGGAACGCGGTGCACCTCACCCTCGACGCCGCCCTGTCGGGTCTCGAGGGCGCGGCCCTAACCGCCGTGGCCCGGACGGCGCTGCTGGACAACGAACGTCCGGTAGCCGACGGCGAACCCCTGGAACTCGAGGCCCTCCTGACCCTGGTGGACCGGGTCCAGGGCTCGGAGCTGTGGCAGCGCGCGCTGGCGGCCGACGTCCGTCTCACCGAGCAGCCCTTCGTGCTGGAACGGGAGGACGGACGCTACCTGGAGGGGGTCATCGACCTGGCGTTCCGGGAGCCCGACGGATGGGTGATCGTGGACTACAAGACGGCGGCCGACGACCGGGTCTTCCAGTTGCGGCTGCCCGGCTACCGACGACAGGTGGCCCTCTACGGCGAGGCCTGGCGCCGCCTCACCGGCGAACCCGTGGCCGAGACCCTGGTCTGGCGGGTGGGCTGAACGCACGCGCGGCCCCGGACCGTCGAGGTCCGGGGCCGCGCGCCGTCACCACGGGAGTGCCGTTCCCGAGGGTCAATCGCCCCCGTCGTCGCCCATGTGATCCAGGGCCGAGTCCCGGAGCGTCGTCCAGATGAAGTCGTGGACGTCCATGAGATCCCGGGGCTGGAGGTCGGCGGCCTCGAGGCGCGTGAAGGCGACCCGGGCCACCCGCCGGAAGTTGCGGTACGAGCGCGCCCGGGGCCGGCGGGAATACCGGGAGGTGGGAGCGATGCTCGCCGCCTGACGGATGAACGCCGAGTGGCGCACGCACACGTGCTGGTTGGGCTGGAGCAGCGCCGGCAGCACGGTGGCGATCCGCCACGACGGCTTGCCGCCCAGCACGTCGTCCAGCACGGCCAGCCACGGCTTGAACCGGGGGCCGAAGTCGCCCTCGCCATGGAGGAGCTCGGCCACCGCTTCGGCGAAGCGCTGGGTCTCGGCCTCCTCCAGGCCCCGCATGGTCTTCACGTGCCGGAGGCTCACCAGGCTCGTGCTGGCGAGCAGGTCGGTCACCGCCGTCTTGAGGTCGCCGTACCGCCCCTCGGCCATCATGGCCTCCACCTGGTCCTTGCCCAGCTCCTTGGCGGCCCGGGCCATGACCGGATCCCGATGCCGCTTCAGGTCGCGGCCGTCGGCGGTGCCCCGGTGCTCCTCGGTCCACTTCTCGCCCTGGAAGCCCCCGGGGTAGAGCGTCTTGAACAGCTCCACCTGCTCTTCGAAGGTGGCCGACGCCTTCAGGGTCTTCCGGGTGGTGGAGGTGGTGCCGATGGCGGCCAGGAGGTCGGCGATGACCGCCTCCTCCGAGCGCTGCTTCGACTCGGCGGGCTGCATGAGCTCGTAGTAGCCCTCCTTGAACTTCCGCAGCCGGCCGTCTTCGAACTGATACGCCCGCCGATCGTCCCGCTCCCACGCCAGAATCGCCAGGCCCCACTGGGGCCGCTTCACGTGCCGGAGGAGTTCGGGTTCGTCGTCCTCGATGACGTGCTCCCGCACCTTGTCGGGCACGGCGAATTCGGTGGTCGACGACGTCATGTGCTACCTCCTCCGGGACTGCGGGAAAACTGCGTATTTCTCGTCGGGACGACGGTCCCGCGCGGCGTACCAACTGGGGGGAGTCGCGCGAATCGTACGTATGACGTTCTAAGTTTAACGGAATCCGTTACTTAGGTCAAGAATCGGCCCGTAAGCTACCATCCGGCCTTCCGGGCCTGTCAGGGGCGGGGGGCCTCGACCCGGTCCCCGGGCCCCGATTCGGCGGTCCGTCCTGACCGTTTTCTGACGTCGGAGCGGTCCCGGTGCCCCCTCCCGGGGCGTACCTTCCGGCATGGCCCGATCGCCCTCCCTCTCCCGTCCGGGGGCCCGAACGCCCCTGGTGGCCGGCCTCCTGGGACTGGCGCTCCTGACCTCCGGCCTCCTGGCCTGGCAGGCGTGGGATGCCCACCGCTCCCACCGCCGCGTGGCCGAGTCCACCCTGCGTGAACTCGCCGCGTCGGCCGCCTGGCAGTTCGCGTCGGGGGTGCAGCGTTCGCTCTACGCCGAGGTCTACAAGCCCGGGCTGGAGATCGCCGCCCAGTCCGGCGGAAAGACGCCCGAACAGCCTCTGGACGATCTGGCCGACTTCCGGGAGCGGGCCCGGGTGGAGGGGTGGTCGGGAGGCGCAGAAGTCGACCTCCTCTTCCGCCACGTGGTGGGGACGGGCGCCACCGACTGGAGCGGCGACGCCCCTCCGTCGCCGGCGTTTCTCACCTGGCTGCAGGAACAGCTCCCCGACGAGGCCCGGGATCTCACGCCGTGGCAGCCCGTCGACCGGCTGGACGCCGAGGGGCGCCTCATCACCTTCACCACCTACACCCCCACGTCCCAGGTGGGCCCGGTGGTTTTCGGCATCCGCCTCCCGGTGGACGCCCTTCGACGCCGGGTGGAGGCGGGCTTCGACACCATCCCCCTCCTGCCCCCCTCCCTGACGAAGAGGCGGCCCAACGCCGAGATTCTCCACGCCGCCGTGGACCTGCCCGGGGGCACGGCGCTCTTCCGGTCGCCCCCGTCGGCCCGGGGCCCCGACGCCGCGGCGCCGGCCGCCCACGACGCCTCGGGAAGCTACCCCTTCGTGGCTCGGGGCCTGCCGGCCCGGGTGGGCGTGCGCCCCGAAGCCGCCGGAGCGCTGGTCCCCGGGGGGCTGCCCCGGTGGCGACTGCCCCTGGTCCTGGGACTGCTCCTGGCCACCGGGGGCCTGGTGGCGGTGGCGATCCTCCAGGTCGGGCGGGAAGCCGAACTCTCCCGCCTGCGGGCCGACTTCGTCTCGTCGGTGTCCCACGAACTCCGCACGCCCCTGGCCCAGATCCGCATGTTCGCCGAGACCCTGGCCCTGGGCCGGGTGCGCTCGGAAGAAGAGAAGCGGCGCTCGTTCGACATCCTGGTGCAGGAGGCCCGTCGCCTCTCGGCTCAGGTCGACAACGTGCTCCTCTTCTCCCGCACCGAACGGGGAGCCCTCCGGGGGTCGCCCCGTCCCCTGGACGCCGCCGAACTCCTGACCGATCTGGTGGCGGGGTTCCGGCCCCTGGCCGAGGCCTCGGAGGTGACGGTGGTGGTGGAGGCGCCTCCCGGCCTCCAGGTGCGGGCCGACGAGTCCCTCCTGCGCCAGGCGGTCCTCAACCTCCTGGACAACGCCGTGAAGTACGGCCCCCGGGGCCAGACGGTGCGGGTGGGGTGCCGAAGCACCGCCGGGGGACGGGTCGAACTCTGGGTGGCCGACGAGGGCCCGGGCATTCCCGCCGAGGCCCGCTCCACCATCTGGGACCCCTACGTGCGCCTGGACGCCCACCGGGAGACCCACGCCACGGGATCGGGCATCGGCCTCGCCGTGGTGCGCCGCGTGGCCGAGCACCACGGCGGCGGCGTGCGGGTGGAATCCAACGGCGGCCGGGGCGCCCGCTTCGTCCTGGAGTTGGCGGGGGGCGTGGCGTGAACCGGATCCTGGTGGTGGAAGACAACCCCACCCTGGCCTACGGCCTCCGCAACAACCTGGAGATCGACGGCTACGAGGTGGAGGTGGCCGCCGACGGCGAGTCGGGGGTGCGGGCGGGCCTGGCCTCGCCTCCCGATCTGGTGATCCTGGATCTCATGCTCCCGGGCATGGACGGCTACCGGGTGTTGAAGCGGCTCCGGGAAGAGGGACTCCGGGCCCCCGTCCTCATCCTCACGGCCCGGGGGGAGGAAGCCGACAAGGTTCTGGGCTTCCGGCTGGGCTGCGACGACTACGTCACCAAACCCTTCGGGGTCATGGAACTCCTGGCCCGGGTCCGGGCCCTGCTGCGCCGAGCCGGCGGGGGCACCCCGGGGGTGGACGGCGAGGCCGACGCCGTGGAGCGGTTCGGCACGGTAGTGGTGGATCCGGGGGCCCGGGCCGTGACCCGGGAGGGGGTGGAGGTGTCCCTCACCCCGAAGGAGTTCGACCTCCTCCTGGCGCTCCTGCGCCGCCGGGGCACGGCCGCCAGCCGCCTCGATCTCATGCGGGAGGTGTGGGGACACCGGGCCGCCGTGGCCAGCCGGACGGTGGACACCCACGTGGCCGAACTCCGCCGCAAACTCGAAGCCACCCCCTCCGACCCGGTCTACATCCTCACGGTCCACAAGGTGGGCTACCGGCTCCGTCCCGACCCCGTCCCCCACGGTTCCCTGACATCACCCTGACGGCGCCTCCACCACCGGGCCGCCCCCTCGCCCCATCGTTCATTCGTGACGTGAACGAACGCCGTGGACGGGCCGGCCCGGGAGGATGGGATGACGACGATGGGTGGTGGATGGACGACGACGACCCCGGGCCGGACCCTCCGCTTCGCCGGGGTGGCGCTCGCCGCCGTCCTGGCGTGGTCGCCGGGCGCGGCGGCCCAGGACCCCGTGGCGGGCAACGGCGGCGCCGGCCCGGCCCGCGCCGCGCCCCTCCCCGACGGCACCCTGCCCCGGCCCGAGGTTCCGGCGGCACCGGTCCACATCGGGCGCCTGGCCGCGCCCATCGCCGTGGACGGCGTGTGGAGCCAGGGGGAGTGGGACGGCACCGAGGCCCAGGAGATCCTGTACGAGGCGGCGCCCAGCCCCAATCGGCCGGCGGCAGCCCGGACCGTCTGCCGCTTCGGCCACGACGCCGATCACCTCTACTTCTCCTGCCGGGCGTGGGACCCCGACCCCGACGCGATCCGGGCCTTTCCCACCGCCCGGGACAACATCGACGACCACGACCTGGTGGGCTTCATCCTGGACCCGGCCGGCGACGCCCGCCGCGGCTTCCGCTTCTGGGTCAGCGCCGCCGGCGTCCAGGCCGACGCCCTCTGGGACGAGGCCTCCGACGAGGGAGAGGACGACAGTTGGGACGCCATCTGGGACGCCGCGGCCCGTCCCACCGCCGACGGCTGGATCGCCGAGGCGGCGATTCCGTGGGCATCGCTCCGCTTTCCGCCCCCCCGGGCGGGGCACCGCTGGCGGGTGTTCTACTTCCGCCTGCACCCCCGGGATCGCCGCACCTGGTACCGGAGCTTCCACCTCGACACCTCCAACCGCTGCATCCTCTGCCAGGCCGCCGAAGCCGAGGCGCCCCTGGGCATCTCCGCCGGGCGCAATCTGGAACTCGTGCCCACCGTCACGGCCGATCGCACCGACGTGGCGTCCCCCGTGCGTCCCGACGCACTGAATTCCGGACCGGTGGATCCCTCGGTGGGGCTGTCGGGGCGCTGGGGCCTCACCCCCGACCTCTCCCTCAACGCCACGATCAATCCCGACTTCTCCCAGGTGGAGGCCGACGCCGCCCAGCTCGTGGCCAACGAACGCTTCGCCCTGGCCGTGGAGGAACGCCGACCCTTCTTCCTGGAGGGCGCCGACCTCTTCCAGACGCCCATTCGGGCCGCCTTCACCCGGACCATCGCCGACCCCGTGGCCGGGGCCAAGGTGAGCGGTCGCGTGGGGTCGAACGCCGTGGGACTCCTGGTGGCCCGGGACCGCACCACCTCGCTCCTCCTTCCCTCGCCCGGGGGCTCCAGCCGGAGCGCCCTGGCCCAGGGCAACACCGCGGTGCTGGGCCGCTGGCGCCGGGACCTCTCCCCGGGGGCCAGCGCCGGCGTGCTCTACACCGGGCGCGTGGGCGAGGGCTACCACAACCACGTGGCCTCGGCCGACGTCTTTCTCCGCCCCCACCCCGCCATGACCCTACAGGCCCAGGTGCTCCGGAGCTGGAGCCGCACGCCGGGAACGGCCCCAGAGGAGTCCGAGACCCGGAGTGCCGGCAACGCGGCCCGCCTCGTGGCGGGCTTCGGCAACCGCACCTGGGACGCGCGCCTGGACGTCTACCGGGTGGACCGGGACGCCCGCCTCGACCTGGGCTTCGAGCCGGCGGCCGGCTTCACCTCGTTCGAGACGTGGGTGCGGCGCAACTGGTGGGGCGGCACCGACGACTGGTGGACCCGCTTCGACCTCATGGCCGGCACCTACATCGCCCGCACCCCCGGGGCCGCAGCCGACGAGACCATGCTCTTCGGACGCATCGGATTCGCGGGCCCCATGCAGACCACGGTGTTCATCAACCCCCAGGTGTTCCAGCAGACCGTCGACGGCCAGGCCTTCGACCTGGCCCGGCTCTGGACCTACTGGAACGCCCAGCCGTCGGGTCGCACCCGCATCCATCTCCGCCTGGGCTTCGGCGACGCCGTGGACTTCCTCCACCGTCGCGAGGCCGGCATGCGGGAGGGCCACGGTGAATTGAGCCTGCGCCTGGGCCGCCGCCTCGAGCTCTTCGGCTCGTACACCCGGCGACTCCTGGACCACCGGGGCTCGAACGTGCTCGACGCCACCGTCACCCAGGGGCGGGCCGTCTACCACTTCACCACCCGGGCCCGTCTGCGCCTGCTGGGCCAGTACTCCCGGGTGGAGCGCGACCCCGACACCAACCCCGGCCCGGTGGAGCCCCGGGTCCGGGACGCCCTGGCCCAGGCCCTCTTCGCCTACACGGTGAACCCCCAGACCGTGCTCTACCTGGGGTACGGCGACGCCCGTGTGGACGACGAGCGGCCCGCCGAGACGGGACTCCTCACGGCCCGACGCACCTTCTTCCTGAAGCTGGGCTACGCCTGGCGGCCCTGATCCCGGCGTCCCCGCCGGCCCCGAGGGGTGGGCGGCACGAAGTATCCGCCGGGGCGGGACCCTTTCCGGAACGGACGTTCCCCAGGGGCCCGTCCCCGGGGGGCCGATCGGGGCTTCGTGGCGTGGTTCCGCGGCGTTTCCGGGGGTCGGGCGGGTGTGGAACGGGTCGGCCCGATGCTTGCTGATCCGAGGGGGTCCACCCCTGGACTTCCGCATCGGACCTCCCATGCGCCCCTTCCGACCCACCTCCGCTCCCCTGGCCGCCGCCCTGGCGACCGCGGGGCTCGTCGTCGCCGCCTGCGACGGCGGTACGTCGCCCTCCGAGGGTCCCCTGAACGGCGTGCTCCAGGGACAGGTGAGGGTCGAGGGGGCTCCCCTGGCCGACGTGGAGCTCACGGTCCAGGGCGCCGGGGGCTCGGCGAGCCGCACCGGCCGCACCGACGCCTCCGGGACCTTCCGCATCACGGGACTGGATGCCGGCACCTGGACCGTGTCGGCATCGGCGCCGGCCGGCGTGCCGGCCACCTTCTCGCCCGGCTCCCGGAGCGTGAGCCTCTCGGCCGACGCCCCGGCGGCCTCGGCCGACTGGACGGGGAGCTGGCGTCGGGACGCCGGGCTCGACGTGGACGTGTCGGCCTCGGGCGAGGCCCTGGCGGGCGTCCGGGTGCGGGCCGAGGGTCCCCTGGAGGGATGGGGCACCAGTGCCGCCGAAGCGGTCACCGATGCCCAGGGCCGGGCCACCTTCTCCCAACTGGTGCCGGGCACCTGGTCGGTCCGTCTGGTGGACGTGGATGCCGCCGCCCTGGCCTTCGATCACCTGTCCGCCGACGCCGGGGCCCCCTCGGGCACCCGGGGTGCGGTGGCCTTCGCCGGCACGCGCCTGCCGGTGGTCCCCGAGGCCCCCGGGGGCCTGACCGTTTCGGCCATGGGCCCCGACGCCGTGGAGCTCCACTGGTCCTCGGCCGCCGGCGACGTCACCCGCATCGAGATCGAGCGCCGGGCCGCCGCCGCGGCCACCGCCGGCACCGGCGGCGGATCCGACGGATGGGGCGTTGTGGCCAGCCTGGACGCCGGCGTCACCGACTGGACCGACACGGGGGTGACCCCGGGGTCGTCGTGGCAGTACCGGGTGCGGGCGTGCAACGACGTGGGCTGCTCCGAAACCACGGCCGAGGCCGCGGTGACCACCCCGGTGGCGCCCCCGGCGGCGCCCTCCGACCTCCAGGCGTGGGCCAACGACGCGGCCTCCATCACCATGGTGTGGATCGACCACGCCGCCGACGAGACCTCGCTGCAGATCGAGCGGGCCGTGGCCGGCGCGGGATTCGCGGCCGCCGCGACCCTGGCCCCCAACACGGCCATCTGGACCGACTCGGGGCTGGAGGCCGCCACCAACCACCGCTACCGGGTGCGGGCCTGCGGCGACACGGGCTGCTCGGACTGGAGCAACGAGGCCGGGGCCACCACCGAATCCGACGACGGGAGCCCCCCGCCGCCCCCGCCCCCACCTCCGCCTCCGCCTCCGCCCCCCAGCGGCAACCCCGCCGACCTGGGTCCGGGCGCCTCCTTCCACGGCTGGCGCCCCTTTCCCGCCGACAATCCCTGGAACACCGATGTCTCGGGACTTCCGGTGGATCCCAACTCGGCCACGCTGATCTCGGCCTGCGGCGACCGGAACCTGCATCCGGACTTCGGCACGGTCTGGAACGGCGCCCCCATCGGGATTCCCTACGTGGTGGTGGACGGGAGCCAGCCCACCGTTCCCGTCTCGTTCTACTACGCCTCGGAGAGTGACCCGGGCCCCTACCCCATCCCCCCCGACGCCCCCATCGAGGGCGGCGCCGGAGCGGGCGGGGATCGCCACGTCCTGGTCATCGACAAGGACGCCGAGATGCTCTACGAGGTGTTCGACGCCCACCCGGTGGGGGGCGGCACGTCGTGGAACGGCGGCTCCGGTGCGGTCTTCGACCTGAACAGCAACGGGCTGCGGCCCGCCGGGTGGACCTCGGCCGACGCCGCCGGGCTGCCCATCTTCCCCGGCCTCGTGCGCTACGACGAAGCCGTGGAACAGGGCGCCATCCAGCACGCCCTCCGCTTCACCTGCCCCCAGACGCGCCGGGCGTACGTCGATCCGGCGCGCCACTGGGCCAGCAGCAACGACGATCCGAACCTGCCGCCCATGGGCATGCGGGTCCGGCTGAAGGCCTCGTTCGACACGTCGGGATTCCCGGAAGAAGTCCGGGTGATCCTCCAGGCGCTCAAGACCTACGGCATGTTCCTCGCCGACAACGGCTCGGGATGGTACATCAGTGGAGCACCGGACCCCCGGTGGGACGATTCGCGACTCGGTTCGCTGAAGTCCATCCCGAGCAGTGCATTCGAAGTGGTGCAGATGGGCACCGTCATCACCCCCTGAACCCGGGCCCGCCTCAGGGCCGCAGCGTCCGCACCGGGTCGACCCGGGACGCCCGCAGGGTCGGGCCGGCCACCGACGCCAGGGCCACCACGCCCAGGACCACGGGCACCACCACGAAGGTGACGGGGTCCCGGGCGTCGACCTCGAAGAGCAGGGTGTCCAGCACGCCCGACGCCGCCGCCGCGCCCGCGGCCCCCAGGAGGAGTCCCCCGAATACCGGCACCAACGCCCGGATCAGGGTGCCTCCCGCCACGGCTCCCGCCGGGGCGCCCAGGGCCCTGCGGATGCCGATCTCCCGGCGTCTCCGGGCCACCGCCGAGGCCGTCACGCCGTAGACCCCCACGGCCCCCAGGATCAGGGCCACCACCCCGAACAACGCCAGGAGTTGGGTCACGAGACGGGTGCTGCCCACGCTCTCGTCCACCAGTTGGTCCAGGGTCACCGCCCGGGAGAGGATCGCCCCGGGGTCCACCGATTTCACGGCGCCCTGGAGGGCGGCCAGGGTCGCGGCCGGATCGCCTCCCCCGCTCCGGGCCACCAGGTACATGCGGGCGAAGGGCCGCTGGGCCGCGGGACGATAGAACTCGGGAAAGGCCTCGTCCCGGACGTGGCTCTGGCGCACGTCGGCCACCACCCCCACCACCCGGAGGCGGTCCGGCTCGTCTCGCCCCACGAGGAGCGTGCGCCCCACGGGATCGTCGTCGCCGAACACCAGGCGGGCCAGGCTCTGGTTGACCACCGCCACCGGCTCCCCGCCGGCGTCGTCGCCGGCCTGGAAGGTGCGACCGGCGTGGCGCCGAACTCCCAGGGTCTCGAAATACCCCGGCGTCACGATGCGGAACGAACCCGAGGGCACCTCGTCGTCGGGGACCGTGGATCCCTCGCGACGCACCGCCGACCACGCACCGCCCGGCGACATGGGCAGGAACATGATGGCGCCCCGGGCCTCCACGCCGGGTACGGCCCCCGCCGCCTCCAGCACCGCGTCCCAGTAGGCCGTGGTCTCGGCCGGCCCGGCCACCCGATCCGAGGTGGGGGCGACCCGCACCGCCACCACCCCGTCGGTCTCGAAGCCCGGGTCCACGGACCGGAGGGCGGCGAAGCTCCGGAGCATGAGCCCGGCCGCCACCAGGAGCACCACCGACCCCGCCACCTCGGCGGTGACCAGGAGGGCGCTGAGCCGCTCCGCGCCCGGGCCCGCCCCGCGAGCGCGGCGCGCCAGCCCCCGCCCCCCCGCCAACCGCCACGCAGGAAGGAGCCCGGCCAGGAGCCCCGCCCCGGCGGCCGTCACCACGGCGTAGGCCACGGTGGCGCCCCCCAGGGTCCACTGGGACGCCCGGGGCATGCCCACCGGCAGCCGCCCCGCGCCCCAGGCGTGGAGGGCCCCGGCGAGGGCCAGGGCCACCGCTCCCCCCGCCGCCGCCAACAGCAGGCTCTCGAGCACGAGCTGGCCCACGAGCCGCCCCCGCCCGGCGCCCAGGGACGCCCGCACCGCCATCTCCGGGGCCCGGCGTTCGCCCTGGGCCAGACGGAGGTTGGCCACGTTGGCGCAGGCCAGGAGGAGCACGGCCAGCACCGCGGCGTAGAGCACGCCCAGGGGCCGGTCCACGGCCCCCAGGAGGTGGTCCCGGAGGGGGACCACCCGAATGGACGCCACGTCGTCGTCGGTGGCCGTGTATCCGCCCCGGGCCCACGCCGCCACCAGGGCCCGGCGCAGGTCGTCCCGGGCTTCGTCGACGGTGACGCCGGGCCGCAGGAGCGCGTTCACCGCCAGGGCCCGTCCCGCGAAGCGCTCGGCGTCCAGGGGCATGGGCGACCACGCCTCCCAGTCGGGCTCCATGGGCACGTGGTCGGGCCCCATGACGCCCACCACGGTGCGGAGCCGTTCCCCCACCTCCACGCGCCGCCCCACCACGGCGGGGTCGGCGCCGAACCGCCGCACCCAGAGGCCGTGGGAGAGGACCACGGCGTCGGCGGGCTCCACCTCGGCGTCGCCCCGCACGAATCCCCGTCCCAGGAGGGGTCGGGCCCCGAGCCCCTGGAAGTGGTCCCACGCCACCGTGGCGCCCCGCACCTCTTCGGCGGGATCGGAGCCGGTGAAGGTGAAGAGGGTGCGCCCCCACGGCAGCACCCGCTCCACGGTGGAGGCTTCCTCGGCCAGGGCCTGGGCACCGGCCAGGTCGACGGAGAACAGCTCGTCGGGGTGCACCCGCACCAGACGCGAGGCGGCCTCGAAGGGGAGGTCCCGGAAGACCACCGCCTGCACCAGGGAGAAGACGGCCACGTTGACCCCCAGGGCCAGGCCCAGGGTCGCCACGGTGAGCCCCGAGGCCCCGGGGCGACGACGGACCGCCCGGAGCGCCTGCCCCAGGTCGGCCCCACGCCGGGCCGCCCACCCGCCGTCCCCGGCCCGGGCGCCACCCGTCATGCGGGGCAGGCTCCGGACCACCTGTCCCCAGTACCACAGGCGCGCGCTCACCGGCCCCTCGGCCCGCCGAAACCGGAGGTACTCCTCGTCCAGATCGCCTCGGACCGAGCCCGTGGGGTCCAGACGGTCCAGGAGCCAGCCGGCCACGGCCGGGGGCCGGCGCCGGGGGCTCACGGGGTGTCTCCGTCGACGAGGGTCCCGGGGTCCAGGCCGTCCCACAGCGCACGATGGAGCTCCCGGGCTTCCCGGAGGGCCCGGGCCCCGGCCGGTTCCAGGCGGAAGAATCGGCGGGCCCGGCCCCTTCGTTCGGGGCTGCCGCCGTCCTGGAGCCGGGAGCCCACGAGCCCCTTGGCCTCCAGGCGCGAGAGGGTGGAATACACGGCGCCGATGGCCACGTCCCGCCCCGTGCGCGCCTCGATCTCCCGCCGCACCGTCATGCCGTACGCGTCGTCGCCGCACCGCACCACGGCCAGGAGCACGTGCTCCTCGAAGGCCCCCAGCAACCCGTCGCTGCCCATCCCCGCCTCCATTCTACAATGACGTATTTTCTACATTGTAGAATATGGGACTGCCTCGCGCCAGAGGAACCCGGACCGGCGTCCCGGGGTGACGACATCCATGACGATCCTCCCCCGCGCCCGCCCCATCCTCCCGTCCCTCGCCCTGGTGGCGGTGGGCACCCTGGTCCTCTCGAGCTGCGCCCCGGCCGACGGCGGCGACTCCGACGACCTGGGGGCCCCGTCGGCGGAAGCCCTGGCCGCGGTCCGGCCTCCGGCCACCTTCCGGGGCACCCTGCCCTGCGCCGACTGCCCCGGCATCCGCACCACCCTGGAGCTGACGGCCGACGGGGCGTCCACGATCCACCGCCGCACCATCGAGGGCGAACCGGACCGGGACCCGGAGTTCACCGAGACCGGTCGGTGGGCGGTGGACGAGGGCGGGCGCGTGGTGGTCACGAGCGACGGCGGCGTCCTCTACTTCGCCTTCGACCGGAACGGGCTGGCGGCCCTGGATCGCTCCGGAGCCCCCTTCCCCTCCGACCTTCCCCGGGTCCTGGCTCGGGTGCCCGACTCGCCCATGGCCGAACTGGCCGGCACGGCGTGGCGCTTCGTGGAGCCGGCGCCGGCCGAGGGCGATGCCGCGGTGGCCGTGCCCACCCTGCGCTTCTCCCCCGACGGACGACTCACCGGGAGCGACGGGTGCAACGCCCTCACGGGTCCGTGGCGGGTGGCCGACGACGGCGCCCTCACCCTGGGCCCCCTGGCCTCCACCCGCCGCGCTTGCCCCGGCGAGGGCGATGCGGTGGCCCGGGCCGTGGGAACCGCCCTCACCGCCACGGCGGCCTACCGGATCACCGCCGACGCCACCCTGGAGCTCCTGGACGCCGGGGGCGAGCCCGTGGCCCGACTGCGGCCCGCCCCCTGACGGCCCACTCCGGCCACGGCCCGATCTAGTCGGCCCGCAACGCCCGACTCGGGTTCACGCCGGCGGCCCGGAGGGCGGGAATCCAGCTCGCCGCCGCCGCCACCACCACCAACGCCACGGCCACCCCCCCGTAGGTCACCGGGTCCATGGCGCTCACCCCGAAGAGCACCGACTCCATGACCCGGCTCATGACCGCGGCGGCCAGGAGTCCCAGAGCCACGCCCACGCCGGACAGGACCAGGCCCTGGCGCAGCACCATGCCCCGCACCGACGGGGCCGACGCCCCCAGGGCCATGCGCACGCCGATCTCCCGGGTGCGCTGGGACACGACGTACGAGATGACGCCGTAGATCCCCACCAGCCCCAGGAGGAGGGCGATGCCCGACGCCGCGCCCAGCATGCCCATGGTGAACGACGTCCGGGCCGTGGACGATTCGAAGACGTCGGTCATGGTCCGGGGACTCGCCATGGGAATCCGGGGATTCACGGCTCGGATCTCCCGGCGCAGCACCGGAACGAAGGCCAGGGGATCGCCCTGGACCCGGACCACGATGTCGCGGTTTCGGTTGGTCTGGGTGTTCTCTCCCGCCGACGTCACCATGGGGAAGTACACCATCTGGGGCGCCGCCTCGGCCAGGCCGTTCTGCCGCACGTCGTCCACCACCCCCACGATGCGGTACCAGTCCTCCTCGGGGGCGCCGAAGCGCACGCCGCGCCCCAGGGGGCTGGAGTCGGGCCACCACTCCTCGGCGAAGCTCCGACTCACCAGGGCGCTCCGGGTCCCGTCGGCGCCGTCGCCGGGCTGGAAGGCCCGCCCCTCCAGCACGTCCATGCCCAGGGCCTCCACGTACCCGGCGTCGGCCTGGGGCAGCGACGCGAAGATGGGCAACTCGTCGGGACCCCGGGGATGGTCTTCCACCGACATGCCGCCGAACGACATGCCGGCGCCGCCCAGGGGCACGGCCGACCCCCACCCCACCGCCACCACGCCGGGCTGCTGAGCCAGGCGGTCGCGCACGGTGCGGAAGAAGGTCTCGGTCTCCTCCCACCCCTGGATCTCCCCGGGCGGCACCGTGACCCGGGCGGTGAGCACGCCCTCGGGCTCGAAGCCCGGATCCACCGCCCGGAGCGCCAGGAAGCTCCGGAGCATGAGGCCCGACCCCACCAGGAGCACCAGGGCCAGCGCCACCTGGGTCACCACCAGGCCGTTGCGCAGCCGGTGGCGGTCCTTGCCGCCGGTGGCCCCCCGGGCGCCGCCCCCGTCCCGGAGCTGACCCGCCAGGTCCTCCACGCCGTAGCGCATGAGGGGGAACAGGCTGAAGAACGCCGCCGCTGCCAGCGCCAGAAGCGCCGTGAAGCCCAGCACCCGGAGGTCGAGGCCGATCTCGTCCATGCGGGGCAGGTCGGAGGGAATGAACGCCGCCGTGACCCGGATCGACAGGCTGGCCACCGCCAGGCCCAGGAGTCCCCCGGCCACGGCCAGGACGAGGCTCTCGGCCGCGAAACCCCGGAGCACCTGCCAGCGCCCGGCGCCCACGGCCACCCGCAGAGCCAACTCCCGCTGCCGCCCCTCGGCCCGCACCAGGAGGAGGTTGGCCACGTTGGCGCAGGCGATGAGGAGCACGAAGGCCACCGTGCCCAGGAGGATCCACAGCGTGCGGCTCACGTCGCCCACCAGGGAGTCCTTCAGGGAGAGGATCCGGGGCCGGATCTGCACGCCCATGAGGAACTCGGCGCCCCCGTCGCCGGGCAGGAACTCGGTGAGGCGTCCCAGGAGATTGGTGAGTTCGGCCTGGACCGTCTCCACCGTTTCGCCGTCGGCCATGCGGGCCACGCCCTGGGCGAAGAAGGCCGCCACGGGCGCCTGGGTCTCGTCGAGCACCAGGGGCGTCCAGAAACGGGCCGACCGATCGGGGTAGCCGAAGTCGGCGGGCATGACGCCCACGATCTCCCGAGTGGTGCCGTTCAGGTCGACGGTGGTGCCGATGACCTCGGGGTCGGCGCCGAACGACGAGCGCCACAGCCCGTCGCTCAATACGAGCACCTGGGCCCCGCCCGGCTGGCCCTCTTCGTCGGTGAAGGTGCGACCCCGGGCCGCCGACACCCCCAGGGTGGAGAAGAAGCTGGGCGTCGCCACCTGCCCCAGGATCCGCTCCGGCTCGCCGTCCCGCACCAGGTTGGCCGACGACTGGGTGAACATGGCCACGGACGCGAGGGTCTGGGCCCGGTCCCGGTAGAGAAAGTGGAGACCCGCCGACTGGGGCAGCTCGTCCTGGCCGTCCCGCCCCAGGGCCTGGATCGACACCAGCTCGTGGGGGTCGGGCAGGGGCAGGGGCCGGAGCAGCACCCCGTCCACCAGGGTGAACACCGCCGTGTTGGCGCCGATGCCCAGGCCCACGGTGAGCACGGCCACGGCCGTGAAGCCCGGCCTGCGCAGAAGGCTCCGCGCCGCCAGTCGGAGATCTCGCCAGAATCCACCCATCGTCCCGTCCTCCCGGAGTACCCACGATGTCTATATAGCCCTCGACTCCTGAATCTATGGGATGCCGCTCCCCGGGAAAGGCGTTGCCCGGCCGCGTCACGCAACGCCCGCGTCGTTCGTTCTCCGACAAAGCCACCTGGAACGGAGTCCCCATGCGTTCGACCCGCGCCCCCGCCCTTTTCCACCGCCGCCCCCTGCGCGCCGCCCGGGCCGCGGCCGGCGCCCTCGCCGCCGCCCTGCTCCTCGCCTGCGGCGACTCGACCGGTCCGGGCGACGGCGATGCCATCACGACCCTCCCCCGGGAGCTCTCGGCCGCCGAGGTCGAGATCGTCTCCCGCTCCGGGGGCTTCGGCCTGGACCTCATGGCCCGGGTCGCCGCCACCGACGAGCGCGACAACCTGGTGCTGTCGCCCCTGAGCGCCTCCATGGCCCTGGGCATGACCCTGAACGGCACGGCCGGCACCACCTTCGACGGCATGCGGACCGCCCTGGGCTTCGACGGCCTGAGCCAGAGCGAGATCAACGACGGCTACCGGGACCTCATCGACCTCCTCACCGACCTGGACCCGGCGGTCACCTTCGGCATCGGCAACGCGGTGTGGGCCAACGAGGAGTTCCCGTTCCATGCGAGCTTCTTCGACACGGTGACGGCGGCCTTCGACGCCGCCGTGGAGACCGCCGACTTCGCCGCCCCCTCCACCCTCGACGCCATCAACGGCTGGGTGGACGACGCCACCGAGGGCTTCATTCCGGTTCTCCTGTCCGAGCTGGATCCGGATCTGAAGATGATCCTCCTGAACGCGATCTACCTCGACGCGTCGTGGACCGAGTCGTTCGATCCCGCCGACACCCGTTCGTCGTCGTTCCGCCGGGCCGACGGGAGCGACGTCACCGTCGACCTCATGACCCGCACCGAGGTGGAGCTGCCCTATGCCGCCACCAACGAGTACGTGGCGGTGGAGCTGCCCTACGGGGGCGGAGCCTTCGCCATGCTGGTGCTGGTGCCCCACTCGTCGCTGGACGTCCGCACCGTGATCCAGGGCTTCGACGCCGCCGCCTGGAACGCGCTGGTGGCCGACCTCGACCCCCTCACCCTCGATCTGGTGAGTCTGCCGAAGTTCACCGTAGCCCACGACGCCTTCCTGAACCCGGTGCTCGCCGACATGGGCATGGCCGAAGCGTTCACCGCCGACGCCGACTTCACGAACCTCTCGCCCGAAGGCGACCACCTCTGCATCGACTTCGTGCGCCAGAAGACGTTCATCGAGGTCGACGAGCTGGGCACCAAGGCCGCCGCAGCCACCGCCGTGGGCATCGGCCCCGATTCGTTCCTGGGCGTCGAAGCGAACCGCCCGTTCTTCTTCGCGATCCGGGAGCGCCTGAGCGGCACGCTGCTGTTCACCGGGATCATCGGCGATCCCACCCTCGAAGACGCGGGTCCCCAGGAGGGCGAGGGCATGTGCCATTGAGCCGCCCCAGTTCCCGCCCTCGTTTCCCGCCCCGACCTGCCCGCACTCCCCGACCCCCGTCCTCTCCGGAGTCCCTCGTGAGCCTCTCCACCCTTCCCCGCCGCCTCGCCGCTCTCGCCCTCCTGGGCGCCACTGCGGCCGTCAGCGCCTGTGACGACTCCACCGGCCCCGGCCAGGACGGCGACGGCGCCGAACCCATCACCTCCCTTCCCCGCGCCCTCACCGCCGGCGAGGAGGAGCTCATCGCCCGGAGTACGGCCTTCGGCATCGAACTCCTGGGCCGCACCGTGGCCGCCGACGACCGCCCCAACGTGGTGCTCTCGCCCCTGAGCGCCTCCATGGCCCTGGGCATGACCCTCAACGGCGCCGCCGGCGGCACCTTCGACGCCATGCGCTCGACCCTGGGCTTCGACGGCATGACCCAGTCCGAGATCAACGACGGTTACGCGAGCCTCATCGAACTCCTCACCACCCTCGATCCCGACGTGGAGTTCGGCATCGCCAACGCCCTGTGGGCCAACGACGGGTTCCCCTTCCATCCGGCGTTCTTCGACGCCGTGAGCCAGTCGTTCGACGCCGAGGTGCAGACCCTGGACTTCGCCCTCCCCTCGACCCTCGACGCCATCAACGGCTGGGCCGACGACGCGACCCAGGGGTTGATCCCCGAGGTGCTGGAGGAGCTGGATCCCGATCTCGTGATGCTGCTCATGAACGCCATCTTCTTCGACGGCGCGTGGACCGAGTCGTTCGATCCCGCCGACACCCGGCCCGGAACCTTCACCCGGGCCGACGGCAGCACCGTCACCGTCGACCTCATGACGGCCGCCAACGTGGACTTCCCCCTGGCGTTCGGCCCGACGTGGAACGCGGTGGAGCTGCCCTACGGCGGGGGCGCCTTCGCCATGACGGTGGTGGTGCCCGTGGGCGACGTCCGGACCATGGTGGCCGACTGGACCCCCGCGGACTGGGCCGACGTCCGGGCCCGGATGGCCGAGGTGGAGGTCGACGGCCTCTGGATCCCCAAGTTCACGATCCAGTACGACGCCTTCCTGAACCCGGTCCTGGCCGACATGGGCATGGAGGTGGCGTTCAACCCCGGGGCCGACTTCTCCAACCTCTCCCCCCGGGGCAACGAGCTCTGCATCGATTTCGTGCGGCAGAAGACCTTCATCGAGGTCGACGAGGTGGGCACGAAGGCGGCGGCGGTGACCACGGTGGGCATCGGCCCCACGTCGTTCCTGGGACTCCGGGCCGACCGCCCCTTCTTCTTCGCCATCCACGAGCGGCTCAGCGGAACCCTGCTCTTCACGGGAGTCATCGGCGACCCCACGGTGGAGGACTCGGGGCCGGCTCCAGGCGAGGGAGGATGCCACTGAGCGGAGGCTACGCCGCGGCCCACCCCAGCGCCGCCACCACGTGACAGGTGCTTCCGGCCAGGACGAACAGGTGCCAGATGGCGTGCCCGTAGCGCAGGCGGCGCGCCAGGTAGAAGGGCACCCCCGCCGAGTAGGCGACTCCCCCCGCCACGAGCCATGCCAGGCCCGCCGGAGGGAGGGCCCGGACCAGGGGCCCGATGGCCACCAGGACGAGCCAGCCCATGACCAGGTAGAGGCCGGTGGACACCAGGGGCCGGCGCACCCCGGCGAACACCTTGATGGCCACGCCCAGGGCGGCAGCCGCCCAGACGATGCCGAAGAGCGTCCATCCCCAGCCGCCCTTCAACACCCCCAGGGTGAAGGGCGTGTAGGTGCCGGCGATGAGCAGGTAGATGGCCGAATGGTCCAGGCGGCGCAGGAGGTCCCGCATGCGCCCCCGGGGCGTGGCGTGGTACGCGGTGGACGCCAGGTAGAGCAGGATCAGCGTGGCGCCGAAGACGGCGGCCCCCACCACATCGGCGGGGCCGCCCCGGGTCACGGCCTGGACCACGAGGATCGGGGTGGCGGCCACGGCGGCCAGGAGCCCGGCGCCGTGGGTGAGGGTGTTGGCGACTTCGGCGCGCCGATGGAGGACGTCGTTCATGCCCGGGAAGATCACCCCGGGGGCCGGCCGCACGCCACCTCCCAGGTACCGTCCAGGTCGAGGGGAAGAAACAAGGTGGTGAAGCCCCGGCTCCGGGCGTCGGGGCAGACGGTGGCCGCCCGGGCCCGGGCGGTGGCCTCGTCCGGGGCGTACTCGGCGCTGAGCACGGGCTTGCCCGCGTCCACGAAGGGCATGAGGTCGTCGCATTCGTCGTAGGCGAAGCACTCCTCGTTGATCTCGAAGTCGAACCAGTCCACCAGGTCGGGCACCAGGTCGCCGGCGTTCTTGAGGGCGACGGCCAGTCCCCGGGTGTGGGCCGCGTTGGCCAGGGCCCGGTTGTAGGCGAGCTGATCCAGGCGCGAGAGAGAAAACCCCGTGTCGTCGTTCCACCCCGTGACGTTGTCCAGCTCCACGGCGTCGCAGCCCCGAACGCGAGCCCGGTCCAGCCGCGCCTCCATGAGTTCCACCACCCGAGCCGACCGGATGTCGAGCCACCGCTCGCCGGGCCAGTCGTCCAGGGGCCGGCCCCGCACGGCGGCGGGGAAGGCGCCGGCGTCGTCGCGCCACTCCTCCCACGAACCGGCGGACAGGTAGCAGATCACCCGGACGCCCCGGGCCTTCAGCGCCGCGAAGGTGGCGTCGGGCGGATCGAACAGGTCGATGTCGTAGGCGTCCACCGCCCGGTCGGTGGGCACGTCGCCCTGGAGCTGCCAGCTCCAGGTGAGCCCCGGAGGCGGGCGCCACCCGGTCCACGACGCCACGGGGGGCACGTCGGGATCCAGACCCGGGCCGTCCGCTCCCGGGTCGGTGGGATCGTCGCCGGCGGCGCAGGCGGCCAGGGCCACCACCAGGGAGATCAGGCCGGCGCGGGGGGCCCACGGGAGCCGGCACCGGAACGGCCGGCTCGGGCCGACGGGGTTCGCTCGACGCATGAAACGCTCTCGGGTTCGAGGGGGGTCTACGACGAAAGCGGCGAACGGGGGTGGAGGTTTTCGCCCGCGGGCGATACCGTGCATACCCCTTGGCAGGGCATCGCCCCCGAACCACCCGCCCCCTCACGGCGTCATCTCATGGAATTGAAGATCACCGGCAAGGTCACCGACCTCCTCGAAGAGCAGTCCGGCGAGGGCCGCAACGGCACCTGGCGCAAGCAGGAGTTCATCCTCGAAACCGAGGGGGACTACCCGAAGCAGATCTGCATCGTCCAGTGGGGCGACAACATCGACAAGTTCGGGATCCAGCAGGGCGAGCGCATCACGGCCCACATCGACATCGCCAGCCGGGAGTACAACGGCCGGTGGTACACCGACGTGAAGGCGTGGCGGGTGGAACGGGACCAGGCGGGAGGCGCCGACGCCGGTGCGCCGCCTTCCTTCGCCGGCGAGCCGTTTCCCGAGCCCCCGGCCGACGACGACGTGGAAGACGATCTGCCCTTCTGACGCGGGGGCGGACCGCCCCTACACCGTGGCGGGGCGGGCTTCGCGCCGGGCCGCGGCGATGAAGGTGTCGATGGTCACCGGGGCGCCGGTGCGGTAGCCCTGGAGGAAGTCCACCCCCAGTTCTCGGAGCACCTGGGCCTCGCCTTCGGTCTCCACGTGCTCGGCCACGATTTCCAGGCCGAGGTCGGCCGCACTCATGACGATGCCCCGGAGCAGGGCCCGGTGGGCCGGGCAACTGTCCACGTCCCGCACCAGGGGTCCGTCGAGCTTCACCCGATCCAGGGGCAGTTCGGTGAGATGCCGCAGGGGCACGCCGTCGGACCCCACGTCGTCCAGGGCGATGGCCAGCCCCGAGGCCCGGAGCGACAGCAGGGTCGAGCGGGCTTCGGGAAGGTCGGCGGGGAGGATCCGTTCCGTGACCTCGATGCCCAGGCGGGCCGCCGGCACCGGGCCCCCGGCCAGGGTCTCGATGAGGGTTCGGGCCCCGGGGCCGATGAGGTCGGGCATGGCCACGTTGAGCCAGAAACGGACGTCCCGGTTCGGCAGGAACGGCGTCACCCGGGCCGCGGCCAGGAGCATGCGCTCGGTCCACACGCCGCTGGCGCCCACCGACACCATGGCGTCGATGAGGGCGTCCAACGGCACCTGGGTGCCGTCGTCCCGGGTCCAGCGCGCCAGGAGCTCGGCGCCGGACAGCCGCAGGTCGGACGACCGGACGATGGGCTGGAACACCGGCTCGATGGCGCCGCTGTCCAGGGCGCCGTCGATCTCCCGGATCAGGCTGCGACGGTAGTTGCGGCTGTAGACCGCGTGGCGGTTCCGACGGGTCTTCTTGGCGTCCAGGAGGGCCGTGTCGGCCTGGAGCAGCAGCTCGTCGATGGGCATGGGCCCCTCGGCCACGGCGATGCCGATGGTGGCCCGCAGATGAAGGCGCACCCCCTCCACGTCCACCGGTTCGGCCAGGTTGGCGTGGAGTTTCTCGGCCACCGCGGCGGCCGATTCCACCGGGTCTTCCCGGTCGTGGAGAATGATGACGAACTCGTCGCCTCCGATCCGGGCCACCCGATCCGACGAGCCCACCACTTCGGTGCAGGCCCGGGCGAACTCCCGAAGCGCCCCGTCGCCCACCGTGTGCCCCCACCGGTCGTTGATGGACTTGAAGTCGTCCATGTCGGTGAGGAGCAGGGCGACCCCACGGGCCGACGGCCGGGCCAGTCGACTCTCCTCGTGGAAGAAGAGGCTGAACCGGCTGTTGACCCCGGTGAGGGCGTCGCGCTCGGCGGCGGCCCGGAGCGCGCCTTCCAGCCGCCCCCGGACGATCATCCACCAGCCGAGAAAGCCCAGCCCGAGGATGGCCACGGCGATCCCCACCACCACCGCGGCCCCGGCGCGGATCCGGGCCCGCACGAACGCCAGGGCCAGCCGGTCGTCGACGATGCGAAGCAGGTCCTCCCCGGCGACGGCCATGACGTCCAGAGCGGCGGCGGTGGCGTCGAAGAGAGCCTCGGGCGACACCTCCTCCTCATCGTCGTCGGGGGCCAATACGCCGCGGTAGACCTCCTCGAGGGACCGGACCGAGGGGTCGGACCGCACGTTGGCGACCCGGAACGCGAGTTCGGCTCCCAGGGCCGTGGCGGTCTCGACGTCGAATTCGGGGTCGAAGGGCGACGTCCCCGGCTCGTTCTCTTCCAGAACCTCCTCGAGGCGGGCCTCCTCGCCTTCCAGGTAGGCCCGCAGTCCTTCGTGGGCCGCGGGTCCGCCCTCGTCCCGGGCCCGGTGGGCCAGGGTGAGTTCGGCGACGCTCACCGGCACGTAGACCCCGTACTGGGTGCCGACGGAGTACTCCAGCAGTTCCGACCATCCCCCCGTGAGGTCGGTGGGAAAGATCCCGGAGAACGCCGACGTGAAGGCCCACTGCCACGCCCAGAGGCCTTCGGGGGGAGGGGCGCCTTGCTCCATGCGGCGGATACCGCTCTCCAGCGTCTCCTGGAGCCGCGTCACCGTGCTCGCCCACGCCGGCAGCGGCGTGACCGTGTCCAGGCGCGCCTCGATGCCCCGGAGCACCCCGGCGACCCGGGCACGCTCGTCGGGAAGGTCGGTGAAGTCGGGGTCGTCGTAGGCCGCCCGGATGGAGGCCAGCCCCAGCCTCCCCACGGCCACGCCCACCTCCCGCTCCAGGCGGAGCAGCGACATGCCCTGACGCAGCCCCGGGATCTCCCGCTCGGTGCGCCGGGCGTCCATCCACACGCCGGCGCTCACCGCCACCACGACCATGCAGGCCGCGGCGGCGATCCACCACGGCCACGCGGCCCGCTCGGAGCGCGTGCCCGACGGGACCACGGGTGAAGGGCGACGGTCCCGGACCGGTTCGATCAGGGAATCGGACTCTGCCAAGGGATCGGGGGGGGCGAAGGGGACGAGGGGCGGGGCCTCCAACAGTCCAGTTTCGACCACCCGGCGGGCGATTTGAGGCCCCGGTTCGTCCCTATTCGGAGCGCAGCGTGGCGGCAGGATCGGTTGCCGCGGCCCGTCGCGCCGGAAGGGCGGTGGCCAGGGCCGCCACCAGGAGGGCGCCCGCCCCCACCGCGGCGTACACGGCCGGGTCCAGGGGAGCCACGTCGTAGAGCAGTCCCCCGAGGGTTCGGCTGAGGAGGGCGGCGCTCACGACCCCCAGCCCGATTCCCACGGCGGCCACCCGAAGCCCGTCGACCACCACGTCCCGGAGCGCCCGGGCGGGGGCGGCCCCCAGAGCCAGCCGGATGCCCGTCTCGCGCATGCGCTGGCGCACGAAGGTGGCCATGGCCCCGTAGACCCCCACGGCCGACAGGACCAGGGCCAGGAGAGCCAGGAGGGTCACGAGCCCACCGGTGGCCTTCCGCCCCACCAGGGAATCCTCCGAGAGGTCGGCGGCGGTGCGGACATCGTCCACGGGGACGGCGGCGGAACGCTCCCGGATCAGGGCCCGGACGGCGGGCACCACGGCCAGGGGGTCGCCCGCGGTGCGGAGATGGAGTTCAACATGCGCCCGTAGGAGTCCCGCTGGAAGTCGTAGTAGATGACCCCCATGCCCGGATCGTCGAGCCCGGCGGTCTTCACTCCCCGCGTCACCCCCACGATCTCCACCCAGGGGCACCCCTCGATGGTGCAGCCCCCGCTGCGGAAGCGGAGTCCCACGGGAGACCGCCCGGGGGAATACCGGGCCGCCCACGCCTCGTCCACCACGGCGTGGCGCAGGGTGTCGGCGGTGAGGGCGAAGGGCCCGCCGTCCACGAACTCCAGGTTCAGGACGTCGAAGAACCCGGGACTCGCGGTGATCCAGGTGGACTGGGTCTGGGGCGCGTCGGAGCCCGTGGGCTCTCCCTCCAGGACGAAGTTGTTGGCGCCGCCGGAGCGCACCGGGGGCCGGGCGTCGGCGATGCCCGCGGCCTCCACGCCGGGAAGGGCCTCGATCCGGGGCAGGACATCACTCCAGAAGCCCCGGACGTCGGCGTCGTCGGGAAACCCGGAGCCGGGGAGGGCCACGGTCATGGCCACCACCTGATGGGCGTCGAAGCCCGGGCCGAGAGACTCCATACGGTGCAGGGACCGGCCCAGGAGACCGGCGGCAACCAGGAGGGGAATGGCCACGGCGAACTGCACCGCCACCAGCGCCCGGCGCAGGCGGCGCGCCCCGGCCGAAGCCGTGGTGCGGGGGGCGGAGGTGACGAGCGACGACGCACGGGGCGTTCCGGGGGACCGCCCCCGGGCCCGGCCCGCCACCGAGGCGGCGGCGATGCCGCCCAGGAGCAGGCAGCTCGCCGCCACCAGGCCCGCGAAGACCGCCACCACCGGCAGGGTGAAGGCCACCTCGTCGACCCGGGGCAACCGTCCCGTGCCCAGGCGGCGCAGCAGGTCCATGCCCCCGGCGGCGAGGCCGAGGCCCAGGGCGCCGCTGGCCGCGGCGAGGACGGCGGCCTCGGTGAGCACCAGACCGAGAATGCGGCCCCGGGACGCCCCCACCGCCACCCGCACGGCGAGCTCCCGTCGGCGGGCCGTGGCCCGGGCCACCAGGAGCCCCGCGGCGTTGGCGGCGGCCACCAGGAGCAGGAACGCCGCCGCACCCAGCACCAGGAGCAGCATGCGGGACGATCCGCCCACCACCACCGGCTTGAGGGGGTCGAAGTCCAGCACGGCGTCGGCCGTGGGAAACGACGCCTGCCAGCGGGCGAACATGCGCTCGGAGATGTCGGCGAGCTGGGCCCGGGCCACCGCCGGGTCGGCGCCGGGGCCGAGGCGGGCGATGGTGGGATAGAAGAAGGGCCCCTTCCGCGGGGGCGTGACCACCCGGAGGGCCGGATAGAGGTCGGCTTGGTCCAGGGGTCCCATGCCGGCGGGCAGGACGCCCACCACCGTGTGGGGGGCCCCGTCGATGACCACGCTCCGGCCGATGACCTCGGGCGACGCGTCGAAGGCCCGCTCCCACAGGCCGGTGGAGAGGAGCACCACGTCGGGGCCGCCCTCCCGGGATTCGTCGGCGGTGAAGCCCCGCCCGAGGACGGGGCGGATGCCCATGAGGGGGAGGTAGGTGTCGGTGATCCACTTGGCCGAGAGGATCTCGGGTTGGTCGCCGAGAAGCACGGTGGGGGTGCCCCGGCTGTACGACGCCACGGCGTCGAAGGCGGCGGGGCGATCGGCCGTGACGGCCTCCACGTCGGCCATGGAGGTGCCCCACCGGTCCGGGCCCCGGGCGGTGCGGAGCAGGACGAGGCGGTGGGCGTCGGGATACGGGAGCGGCGCCACCAGCACGGCGTGGACGGCCGACCACACCAGGGTGGTGCCGCCCACGCCGACCCCCACGGTGAGGACCACTGCCGCCGCCAGAACCGGCGTGCGGGCCAGGCTCCGGACGGTGCGGGTGAGGGCGGCCATGCCGTCGCGGGCGCGGTCGGCGAGAGACGGGTGCCGGGCCACGGCCGACGGATGCCGGATCGCCCGGGGGGCCCCGGCGGTGAGCCGGCCCGTGAGGAGGTCCCAACCGAGGCGACGGCGCTCCCGGCGGAGCCACCGGTGGGCCGCGGCGGGGCCGTCCCGCTCCACCCGCACCGCGTGGAGTTCGGCCAACTCGGAGAGGAGCTGGCGGGACTCGGCGTCGTCGAGGCGCAGGCGAAGGAGCGCCCGGAAGAGGGGGCCCACCGCTCAGCCCTCGTCCAGGAGGGGCGCGACCCCGTCCCAGAGGCTCACCAGATCGCGCCGGTACGCCCGCAGTCCCTCCATGGCCTCGTCGGTGAGGGCGAAGTAGCGCCGCACCCGCCCCGTCTCGGCCCGGGCGTGGTCGTCGAGGCGCGAGGTCAGGAGCCCCTTCTTCTCCAGCCGCTGGAGGGCGATGAACACCGACGACTGGGCCACCTCCCGCCCGGTCCGCTCTTCGAGCTCCAGGACCAGGGGAACGCTGTAGGCCTCCCCTCCCAGGCGGAGAATGGCCAACAGCACCCGGTGTTCGAACTCGCCGAATCGATCCCGTCCCATCCGTCCCCCTCCCCGTCGTGTGGTCGCCGACGGACGCTCCGCCGGCCCGACTTACGATGTAGGTGAGGGTAGCACGGGACCCCGAGCGGAGTCAATAGCAATGTAAGTGAGGTGCCGGGAGCCGACGGGTCAGAGGTCCAGGACGAGGAGGAGTCCGCGGTCGATCTCCCGCATTCGCTCGGGCGACACCACGCCACAGCGCTCGGCCAGGAAACGCCGATCCAACGTCACCACCTGGCTCACGTTCACCACCGAGTCCCGAGGCAGACCGCTCTCCCCCGCCTCCAGAAGCACGTTCCCGGGCGCGTCGAGCAGCCGGAGGTTCGAGGTCAGGACGACCGCAAGAACGGTCTGGATCCGGCTGCGGTTGAAGGCGTCGGACTGGACCACCACCACGGGCCGGCGGAAGCCGGGCTCGGACCCCCGGGGATCCTCGAGATCAGCCCACCGCACCTCGCCCCGGCGGACTACCACGCGTCGTCGTCGTGCCCCACGCTCCGGGCCTGGGCCGACCGCAGCGTCGGGTCGAGCCCCGCAGGCGAGGCCCCGTAGACCTCGTCCAGACGCTCGGTCACGCGCCGGCCCCGGTGCCGGGCCAGGTATTCCCGGAGAGCACGGGCGTACAGGGCGCTGCGAGACAGACCCAACCGATGAGCCAGTTCGTCGGCGCCGTCGAAGAGTTCGTCGGGAAGGGAGATGGTGGTTTTCATACTTCGATCATACCGAGGTAGGACCCCTCGGTCCACATCCGCCCGCCCTACTCCGCGCTCAGGGCATCCGCCGGCGCCTTCCGCGCCGCCCGAACGGCCGGTACCGCCGCCGCCACGGCGGCCACGGCCAGGAGGGCCACCCCCGTGAAGGCCAGGGTGGTCATGTCGCCGGCCTGGACCTCGAAGAGCAGGGCCTCCAGGAGGTCGCCGGCGAAAAAGGCGGCGAGTCCGCCCACCCCCACCCCGACCCCGGCCAGCTTCACGGCGTCCCACACCACGGAGCGGGCCACGTCGGAGGCCTCGGCCCCCAGGGCCCGCCGGAGGGCGATCTCGGGACCCCGCTGCCCCACGGTGAACGTCAGCACCCCGTAGATGCCCACGGCGGCCAGGGAGAGGGCCACGATGCTGAAGGCGCCCATGAGGACCGCGGCCAGGCGGGGCATGGCGGTCTGGGACCGGTACAGTCCCTCGAGCGACGCCAGGCCGAAGGGCGGCGTGGACGAGTCCACCTCGTTGACCGCCCGGCGCACGGCGCCCAGCACCGCCGCCGTATCTCCCGCCACCCGGAACGCCACCTCGTGGGTCCGGGGCCGGAACTGGGCCATGGGAATGAAGAGGTCGGGGCTGTTGGGCCCGTCCATCATGGACTGGGTCAGGTTGCGGTACCGCACGTTTTCCACCACGCCGACGATCTCGGCCAGGCTCTCGGGATTGGACGGGTCGCCGAAGTGGACCTGACGCCCCACCACCGCCCCGGGCGAGGGGTCTTCGGGAAACACCCGTTCGGCGAAGGCCTCGGTCACCATGACCACCCCGGCGCTCTCCTCGTCGTCGGCCGTGGTGAACGACCGCCCGGCCAGCACCTGGACCTGGAGCAGGTCGAAGAAGTCGGGCGCGATGAGGTGCCAGTGGACCCGGATGCGCTCATCGGGCGCGTCGGGCCGGTAGGCGTACGCCCCGGAGCTGCCGCCCCGGAGGGGAAAGTCCGACGCCAGGGTCACCTGACTCACCCCGGGCACCTCGGCCACGCGCCGGGACAGTTCCTCGGTGTAGATGCGCACGGCTTCGGGGTCGGGGTACCGCTCGCTGGCGGGCTGCACCCGGAAGGCGTGGACGCCCTCGAACTCCAGGCCGGGGTCGATGGCCAACTGGGCCCGGAGGCTCCGGGTCAGGAGCCCGGCCCCCACCAGGAGCATGAGGGCCAGCCCCACCTGGGTGATGACGAAGGCCTTCTGAGCCCGGTTGCCGCGGCCGGTGAGGGCCCCCCGCCCCGACCGCAGCGTGGTGGCCAGGTCCCGGCGCGCCGAGGTGAGGGCCGGCACCAGTCCCGACGCCACCCCCACCAGCACCAGAACGCCCAGGGTGAATCCGAAAGCCCGGAGGCTCACGGCGGGCTGGGCGTAGGAGGGCAGCACCCCCTGGGGGATCAGCGGCAACGCCGCCCGGAGCGCCCACCCGGCGCCCAGGAGTCCCAGCACCCCCCCGGCCGTGGCCAGGGTGACGCTTTCGGTGAGGAGCTGCCCCGTGATGCGGCCCGAGTCGGCGCCGATGGCCCGGCGCACCGTGATCTCCCGGGTGCGGGCGTGGGCCCGGACCAGGAGCAGGTTTGCCACGTTGGCGCCGGCGATGACCAGCAGGAGCAGGCCCGCGCCGAAGAGGATCCAGAGCAGGTTGCCCGTGGTCCCCAGGTAGCTCTCCTTGAAGGGCACGAGGCGGGCGAAGCGGTCTTCGTGGGCCCGGGGATGCTCCTCCTGCAGTCCCAGGGCGATACTCTCGAACTCGGCCTGGGCCTCCTCCAGGGTCGCACCGGGAACGAGACGCCCCAGGACGGGCAGCCACCGCGACGTCCGGGACTGGAGGGTCTCGGGGTTGCCCACCAGACCGAACTGGGCGAAGGGCGTCCACAACTGGCTGCCCAGGTTGGCGCCCACGAAGTCCTGGTCCATGACGCCCACGACCTGCACCGAGAGGTCGTTGAGACGCACCGTGCGGCCCACCACGTCGGGATCGCCGCCGAAGACGTTCTGCCACAGCCCGTAGCTCAGCACGGTGACGAACGAACCGTCGAGCACGGTCATCTCTTCGTCGGTGAAGGTGCGCCCCAGGGCCGCCTCGCCCCCCAGCACGCCGAAGTAGCCCTCGCTCACCAGTTCACCCTGCACCCGCTGGGCCTGGTCCACTCCGGTGAGGGTGAAGGTCGACCCCATGGCCGTCACCACCGGATCGACCTGGGTCGCCCGGGCCTGCCAGTCCCGGAACTCCAGGGGGGAGGCGCCCCGGAAGGCCTCCTCGCCGTTGGTGCGGTGCACCCCGTTGATGAACACGAGGCGGTCGGCGTCGGGAAAGGGCAGCGCCCGGAGCACGGCGGCGTCCAGAACGCTGAAGATGGCGGTGTTGCCCGCAAGGGCCACGGCCAGGGTGAGGACCGCCATGGCGGCGAACCCCGGGTTGCGGCGGAAGCCCCGGAGGGCGAAGCGGAGGTCCTGCAGGATGCGCGTCATCATCGTCGTCATCGTCCCTTGCCTGCGGGGGTCGGTTCGGTGCGTCTTCTTCCGCCACGCCGCGGGATCGCCGAAGCGCGCCCGGGCTTCGAGGCGGGCCTCGGTGTCGGACATGCCTCCGGCCACGAGTTCCTGGACCAGCAGTTCGATGTGGGACTCGATCTCGGCCCGGGCGTCGTCGTCGCCGCTCACGTGGGGCGGCGGGACGCGCTCGAAAGGCCACGACGGAGGCTCGCGGGGGTCACGGGGCGTTCCCATGGCGCGACGGGTCGTCTAGCGCCCGAGCACCAGCGACACGGCGCCGCTGAACTCGGCCCAGCGGTCGCTCTCGGTCTCCAGGTGGGCCACGCCGTTGTCCGTGGGGCGGTAGAACTTGGCCCGCCGCCCCGTGTCGGTCTTGCCCCACGCCGCCTCCAACAGCCCCTTCCGCTCCAGGCGATGGAGCGCCGGGTAGAGGGCCCCTTCCTCGATGGCCAGCACCCCTCCCGACTGCTCCCGGAGCGCTTTACCGATGCCGTACCCGTGGAGCGGTTCGGCCCGGAGGGTGCGGAGAATCAGGAGATCGAGGGTGCCGGTGAAGAGGTCGGAGCCGGACATGGCGAAGGGTCGTTCGGGGGACGGAAGAGATACCTTGCTCACTTAGGGATAACAGAGGACCCCTGAGTGGACAAGGGGTCCCCCCGCCCGTAGAGACTTCTACGTAGTCCGGCGCCGGCATCTACGTCGGGGCACGTACCCGACGGCTCCTCCCGGCCCCGCAGGTTGGTGCAGACGACGCCCGACACGCGTACCTTCGCCCCGCAGGGCCGATTCCTCCCGCGGTTTCCGGAGAGAGCCATGCCCCCGTCCAACGCCGACCACCGCGCCTCCGGGCTTCCGAGGGAACTCCCCCTCGTGGGTCGGGCCGAGGAACTGGACCGGCTGCACCGCGTCTTCGGCGACGACGGCGAGACGACCCCCCTGGTGTTCCTCTCGGGAGAGGCCGGGGTGGGAAAGTCGCGCCTGGTGGACACCCTGGCCGCCGAAGCCCGGCGACGGGGGTGGACCGTGGCCGCCGGCCGGGCCTACCCGGTGGAAACGGGCATGCCCTTCAGTCTCCTGTCCGACGCCGTGCTCCCGATCCTGCGAGACCTGGACGAAGCGGCCCTCACCGTGCTGACCCGGGGCACCTCGGGGGATCTTCGTCAGCTCTTTCCGGCCCTGGGCGCCGAGGCGCCTCCCCCGCCGGAGTGGGATCCGGAGGAGTTCCGGACCCGCCTCTTCTGGAGCTTCACCGAGTTCCTGAAGCGGCTGGCGGAGCGGGGGCCCCTGCTCATGGTCACCGAAGACCTCCACTGGGCCGACGAGTCGTCCCTCTCGCTCCTGCACTTCGTGGCGCGGCAGGTGGGAGGGGCGCCCATCCGCATCGTGGCGACCTATTCCCGGGACTACGGCGGCGACACGGCGGCTCTGGGGCGCATGGAGCACTCCCTCCGGTCCCTCTCCCTGCTCCACTCCCTGGTTCTGGACCCCCTCGATCAGGCCGCCACCCGGGAGCTGGTCCAGCAGGTGTTCCAGGTGGGAGGGGGACCGCTGGACGCCTTCTCCGCCCGCCTGTTCGAGTGGTCCAACGGCAATCCCTACTTCATCGGGGAGATCCTGGAGGCGCTGGTGGAGTCGGGACGCCTCTACCGCCGCGACGGCACCTGGCTGGGGTGGGAGGTGCGGGACATCGATCCGCCCCGATCGGTGCGGGACGCCCTGGTGGCCCGCCTCCAGGGTCTGTCCGAGGCCGGTCGCACCCTGGCGGATCTCGCCGCCGTGGGCGGGGGACGGGCGTCGGTGCGCCTGCTGGCGTGGTGCGGCGACATGAACGAGGGCGACCTGGCCGAGGCCGTGGAGGCGTTGGCCGCGTCGGGCATGGCCGTCGAGCGCGAAGAGAAGGACGACGTGGTGCTCGAGCTGCGGCACCCCATGCTTCGGGAGACCCTCTACCGGGAGCTCGGGCCCACCCGCCGCCGCCTTCTGCACCGGCGGTTCGCCGAGGGACTGGAGGTGCTCCACGGGGGCGGGGCCATGCCGGTGGACCAGCTCGCCTACCACTTCACCCGGGGGGGCCCCCCGGGCCCCGACCCCCGGGCCGCCCGCTACCTTCACGAGGCCGGACGATCGGCGTTGCGACGCCACGCCGACCGGGAGGCCGTGGCCTATCTCGAAGCCGCCGTGGCCCGCCTTCCGGACGACCCGTCGCCCCACGACGAGGCCCCGTCCCGGATCGAACTCCAGAAGGACCTGGCCCGGGGGCAGGCCCGACTCGGCCGGTACGCCGAGGCGGCCCTGATCTGGGCCGACCTGCGACGACATGCTGCGGCGGCGGGCGACTCCCGGGCGCAGGCGGAGGCGGATCGGCACCTGGGGCTGAACGCATTCTGGGGCGGCCGGGCGCGGGACGCCCTCCGGCACTTCGACGCCGCCCTGGAGGCGCTGGACGACGCGACTCCCTCGGGGGTGGACGCGCGGATCCACCTGGCCGCCGGGGTGGCGCTCCAGGAACTGGGCGACGCCCACGGGGCCCGGGCGCGGATCGAACAATCCCTCGCCCTGGCCAGGACGCTGGACGATCCGGGGCTCGTGGGACGGGCCCACCGGGCCCTGGCGCTCCTGTCCACGTGGGTCGGCGAGGCCGAACAGGCGCGACGGCACGGATGGCAGGCCGTGGAACTCGCCGACGGCGTGGGCGACGACTACGTGCGGTTCTGGGGCCGCTGGGCCGTGGCCTCCCTCGAGGGGCTCATGGGCAACACCACCGAGATGCGCCGACTCATGCGGCAGGCGGGGCAGGTCGCCGACGAGCTGCGCTCGCCGGTGCTCCGTCTCTGGACGGCCGAGCTCGAGGTGGAATACGCCTACGCCACCGGAGACTGGGACGGGGCCCTGGCCCAGGGCGAACGGGCGATCCAACTGGCGAGCACCCTGGGCCAGACCACCCTCCTGGCCCGGCTCCTGGTCTGGACCGCCACCATCTACCTCGGCCGGGGCGACCTGGACCGGGGCCGGGAACTCGTGGACCGGGCGTGGCAGCTCGCGGGCCTTCCCGAGGGCGACACCAAGGCCGTGGACGTCCACGTCGTGGTTCCGGCCCACCTCGGGGCTGCGGCCTGCCTCCTGGCCGAGGAGCGCCTGGACGAAGCCATCGCCGTGGGGGAGGCCGGCGTGGAGTTGGCCGATCGGGCCGGCTACCTCTTCTGGAGCCTCCACATGCTGCTCCCCATCGTGGGCGAGGCCTACCTGCGGGCGCGGAATCTTCCGGCTGCGTCGGCCATCGGTCGGCGTCTGCGCGTCGAGGGCACGGCCCGGGGCCACCGACTGGCCGTGGCCTGGGCCGATGCCATCGACGCCATCGTGTCCTGGCTGTCCGGCGACCTGGATCGGAGCATCGACCTCCTCTCCAGCGCCGCCGATACGCTGGACGCCATTCCCGTGCGATGGGAGTCGGCCCGGGTTCGCCGGCAACTCGCCGGGCGACTGGAAGAAGCGGGACGCACCGACGAAGCCCTGGCCGAACTGCTCCGGGTGCACGAGACCTTCGGCGAACTGGGCGCCCGCCCCGAACTGGAGAAGTGCCGGGGCATGATCCGGGACCTGGGATCCCGCCCGCCCTCGCGCATCCAGGCCGAAGGCTCGGTGGCCCTCACCGCCCGGGAGGTCGAGGTGGCCGCCCTGGTGTCCCGCCGGGCGTCCAACAAGGCCATCGCCCGGGAACTGGACATCGCCCCGAGAACCGTGACCACCCACCTGAGCAACATCTACCGCAAGCTGGGAATCGGATCCCGGGGCCAACTCGTGGATCTGGTGCGGGAGGGGCGGGTCGCGCTCCAGTAGCCGGGCCCACGCCGCATGATCCCCCGCGCCCGCGGGTCCGCTAGGGACCGGTACGGACCCCACCCCGGGATCCGCCCCCTCCCTGCCCGGGCACGGCCATGTTCGCCTCCCCTCACCCCCGGAGCGGCGTTCGTCGGCGGCTTCGCGCCGCGGCTTCCCCACGACTCGCCGCTGCACTGCTCTCTCTGGGACTCCTCTCGGCCCCCTCCCCTCTTCTCGCCCAGGAGGCGCCTCGGGCCGACCCCGGGACCGTCGCACTCGCCGCCGACGGCGCCCGGGTCCAGGTCACGCTCCAGGGGCCCACCGTGGGGATGTTCCGGGGCGTTCGGGTGGTGGATCGAGCCGGGGTTTCTCCCCGGGGACTCCAGGTCCAGCTCGGCGCCCTCAAGGGTGACGTGCGCCCCCTGGTGCTGGTCACCCGGAACGCCCAGGCGGGCGAATACCGGGTGTGGCTCGAGGGAGCTCGAGGGCCCGTCGAGGTGGCCCTCGGCGTCACGGTGACCCCGCCGCCGACCCCCGCGTCGCCGCCCGAGATCGTCGCCGCCCGAGCGCCGGCGTCGGTGGAGACGGGCGCGGCGCTTCCGGTGGCCGTCTTCGTCCGGGGGTCGGCCGCCCTCGTGGCCATCGAGTGGGCGTGGGACGGCCGACGGAACGAAGTGCGCCTCGGCGGCGGCACCGAGGCCCGGGAAGAGCTGCGACTGGAGGCCCCGTCGCGCCCGGGCCGGGTCACGGTCCAGCTCGTGGCCGTGGACCGCGACGGCCGTCGCAGCCCTCCGCGGGACGTGACCGTCGAGGTCGTGGAGCCCCCGCCCGTGCCCCGCATCGCCGACCTGAGGGTCGAGCCCTCCACCGTGGCGGCCGGCGACCCGCTGGCCCTTCGCCTGCGCTTGAACGTGCCGGCCCCGGAGTCGCTGGACGTCACCTTCGCCGGCCAGCATCTCCACAACGGCATCGCCGTGGTCCCTTCGCCCACGGCGACCATCCCCGCCGGCGTGCAGGAGATCACCGTCCCGGTGACGTTCACCGACGGCCAAATCCTCCCCGGGGCCCACGCGTTCACCCTTCGGGCCGAGCTGAACGGGACGCCGTCCAGCGCCGGGGGATCGGTGGTGGGAATCCCCTACGCCACCCTCATCACGACGCCCGGGTGGGTGTTGGCGGGAGACGAGGTCAGCGTGGAGATCCAGCTCAGCGATCCGGCGCCTCCCGGAGGGCTGGCGGTGGAGGTCCGAATCCCTCAGGTGCACACCTACACGAGCCCGTGGGGCACGGAGATGATCGTGCCCGAAGGCGAGACCCGCCTCACGGCGAGTACGACCCTCCAGCGCGACCAGACGACCCCGGTCCAGGTGAGCTGGGCCGCCCGCACCGCGGCCCACGGATCCGAGGTGCTGCCGGCCATGGCCACGCACATGCTGCACCCGCGCCCGCGCCTGCAGACGTTGAACCTGCTCCAGTTCCATCCCATCCGCGAGGAGAGCCGCGGGGCCCTGGTGGCGCTGGCCGCTCCGGCCCCGCCGGGCGGCGTGGAGGTGGCCCTGGAGGTGGAGCCCGCCGGCCTCATTTCGGTGCCCGCGTCGGTGACCATTCCGACGACCTCCACGTCGACGGGCTTCCAGGTCCACCTCGTGGAGGCGCCGACCGGAGACGACGTCGAGGTGGTGATCCGGGCCACCGCCATGGGAGAGGTTATGGAGCGGACCGTTACGGTGGCGGGCTCGGGGGGGTGAAAGGGGAGCCGCCGAGGCCCTACCAGACCCCCAACGCCTCCAACTGAGCCACGGCTTGCTCGGCCCACCCACGGTTGGCCGCGGGACTCGCCGGGCTCGGATGCAGCACGCGGCCGATGCGGGGAGTGGCCGCCGCCGCGGCGTCGTTCAGCACCCGCTTCAGGCAGCCCTCGGCGAAGGCCCCGACGCCGATCACCCACTCGGGGAGGGCGGCGTCGATGAGCTCGACCAGGTGGCGGTCGCACGCCTCTTCGAGAGGCGCCCGCTCGTCGACGGGGAGTTTGTCGGGGGTGCGATTGCGGCCGCTCGCTTCCATGAAAACCAGCGGGCAATAGTTGACGATCACATGCCGTTCGGCGAAGGCGTCGAACGTGCCGAAACGATCGGCCAGGAGTCCCCAGAGGCGACGGCCCGACACCTCGCTGCGCTCACACGCCAGGCCCTGCACGGGGCGTTTGGGGTGCTCGTTGGCGGGGGTGTCCACCGCACCCTCGAACCCCATCCAGTCCCGCACCGCCGCCACCTCGCCGAAGGGCACGCCGGTCTGGGCCATGCCCCAGGGTCCCGGGTTCATGCCGAGGAAGAGGACGCCCCCCGGGGCCCGGGGCGCGGCCCGGCGCAGATACGCCTCGTGCATGCCCCGGGCGTAGACCAGGGGGTTGTAGACGTGGGTGACGGGTTCGGTGAAGCGCAGCGGTTCCACGGCGTCGCACAGGCGGCGACTCGCCGCCACGAAGGCGTCGGCGATCATGCCTTCCGGGTCTTCTTGGGGTGCTTCCGGTTCGGAAAGCAGGTGCGGCAGATCTCGCACACGCGCCCGTCGCAGCCGCGGGCCGTGCAATGCTCCCGGCCGTAGTAGATGATCTGCAGGTGGAGGGCGTTCCACGATTCCTCGGGGAACAGCCGCTTGAGATCGCGCTCGGTCTGGACCACACTCTTGCCCGAGGTGAGCCCCCAGCGCTGGGCCAGGCGGTGGATGTGGGTGTCCACGGGAAACGACGGTACCCCGAAGGCCTGGGCCATGACCACACTCGCCGTCTTGTGGCCCACCCCGGGCAGATGCTCCAGGGCGTTCATGTCCCGGGGCACCTCGCCGTCGTGCTCGTCGAGGAGGATCCGGGAGAGGGTGGCGATGGCCCTGGACTTCTGGGGCGAGAGCCCGCACGGGCGGATCACGCCGCGGATGGTCTCCACCTCGATCTCGGCCATGTCTGCCGGGGTGCGGGCCAGATCGAAGAGCTCGGGCGTGACCTGATTCACCCGCTCGTCGGTGCACTGGGCGCTGAGCAGCACCGCCACCAGCAGCGTATAGGGATCGCTGTGGTCCAGGGGAATGGGCGGGTCGGGATATAGATCCTGCAGCCGCTTCTGGATGAAGTCGACGCGTTCGGCCTTGAGCACGGCGGGGCGGGTCCGGGCGGGAGGAGGGTGGCCGCATAAGGTAGCAGGCTCCTCGAGCGGGCCGGACCCCGGGGGAGTGGTTCCGCTACTCCAGCGCCCGAAGCCCGTCGCGACACCTGCCCATTCTCTCGAGCCGCGCGTCGATTCGATCCAATCGCGTATCGACTCGGTCGAAGCGGGCGTGCAGGTTGCGTGCGAAGACCCGCCGTTCCTCACGCGCCAGGTCGAACTGCTTCACCATTCGAAGGTGCTGTTCCTCGAACTTCTGCTCGAGAAAGGCGACGAACTCCGTGTATTGATCGCTCGTCATGCAAGCCATGATCGGGGAGGGCTTCGGGCGCGTCCATGTCGGAATCGGCCCCTCGCGGCCGCACCACCCGAGGTCAGCTCGGCGCCACCACCTCCAGCGTCGGAAAGTAGCTCCGGTAGCGGGCTCCGTCCCGGGTCAGCAGCGTCATTCCCATCACCGCCGCGTGGGCACCGATGTAGAAGTCCGGAAGGGGCGAGCGCCGCCCACCACCCCCGGTTCGGTAGCGCGAGAAGCACTTCCTGGCGAGGAAGCCGGACTGCCACGGCAGCGGATCGCGCCGGAACAGTTCGACGGGCACGGCGTCGTCGAGGTCTTCGATCCGGCTGAAGCGCACTGAGATCTCGGCATAGATCAGCGGATTGATGACGAGCACCGACCGATCGCCCTGCCGCTCGAGGGCACGGGCCGACCACTCGAACCAGGCCGGATCCTCCGTCAGGACGTCGAGCAAGACATTGCTGTCGACGAGGGTCTCGGCCACCCCTACTCGCTCCGGGTCAGGGCCATGATCTCGTCGGTGGTCATGGGCACGTCGCCCCGCCCGCGCAGACGCTCGACGATGCGGCGGCCCCTTCGGCGCGAGTCCATACGAAACAGCACCACCTCGTCACCCCGCACCTCGAACTCGACCTCGGTGTGGGGCAGCAGGCCGAGCTCTTCTCGGATGGACTGGGGAATCGTGACCTGACCCTTCGTCGTGATCTTCACGTGGCCTCCGGCGGTATTACCCGTTCGAGTAATACTCACCGCGGGAGACATGCGAAGCAAGCGGGAGAGGCGATCGGCGGTCATGTGCGGAAGGTGCCCATCGTGCGGGGGCGTACGAATGGCCCGATGCGCCGTCGCGAGGCGTTCCCGGGGATGGAGCCGGTGACGAGGGCACCCCCAGCCGCATGGGGTCCCGCCCGGACGCGGGGTGAGCCGCGGCGCTCCAGGGAAGCAGGCCGAGTGCCATGACGAGCGCGAATCGGGGTACGGAGATGATCCGGGAGAGGCGGGGCGCCCGCAGGTGGGCCCTCCCTCGACTTTCCGGGCCCCGGGCCGTACGGTGTCGCGCCGCGGCGTCTCGTTGCGCGGATCGCCCCCCTGTCCCGAGCCCCCCCATGCCCATCGATATCGGCCAGTTGAGAGACGGCGACCTGCTCTTTCCCTACAACGGCATCGACCTGGCGCTGCCCGGGGAGGAATCGACCCACGTCGTCATCATGAGCGGGAAGGACAAGGGCGGTCATGCGACCCACATCCACCAGGTGGGCGCCAGCATGACCAACAAGCTCACGGGCACCTTCGCCGATCGCACCGTGCCCAACTCCTTCGCGCCCCAGGGTCAGCCGCGGCGCCGCAAGCGGGTGATGCGGTGCAAGAACGAAGACCTGGCCGCGGCCGCCGCCGAGCTCGCCGCGCGCTGGAACGAGTACTTCCAGCTCGAGTTCGCCGCGAACCGCCGCGACGCCGCCGCCCTGTTCGAGGGGGGCAAGTCGCGGGACGAGATCGTCAAGCAGCACCGCCGCATGTTCCAGGACGGGGGCCGGTTCCGGGCGCTGAAGTACGCCGCACGCCGCGACGGCTTCCTCTGCTATCCGAACGAGGAGGGCGAGTCGGGCCAGGGCATGTTCTGCAGCATGTTCGCCGTGCTCTGCTACCAGGTGGCGGGCATCGCCGACCTCGTGAAGCCGGCCGACGGACGGAACCCCACCCTGCGGGTGACCGACAAGAAGATGTCGCCCAAGGATCTCGACCAGTTCCAGGCGTTCCTGCAGGAGCAGACCGACGGCCAGGTGCCGTGGATCGACTTCGAGATGTTCAAGATGTACTCGGCGGGGCTCAAGGAGACCAACCCGTCCAAGCTCCCCATGAACATCCCCGACACGAAGTACAACCCGCGGAAGCTCAAGTCGAACGAATACGTGCCGTCGCTCATGTTCTTCGACTACTCCCAGATGCCCAGCTTCGAGCACATTCCGTGGCCAGCCCGCATCACCAAGGGCATGATGGTGGACTCGAAGATCATCATGCCCACCGGCCTCTTCGCCTCCCTCAAAGCCGACCCCGACGGCTGGAGCGACATGGGCGACCTGGTGGGCGAAGTGGAGCCCGAGTCCCAGGCCTCCGTCCACGACCGCCGCACGGCCAAGCTGCAGCACCAGCAGGGGGTGCGAAGGGACTGGCGGCAGGGGCGGTAGGCCCTACTCCGCGAACATCTCCCGCAGCACGGCCAGAACGCGGGTCATGGTCGGCGCCGACAGGCGACCGAGACGGCGGACCAGCCGGGCCTCGTCGACGGTCCGGAGCTGGTCGAGCACGACGTGGCCGTCCTTCTTCTGGAACCGGCACGGGATGCGAAAGGCGTAGGCCCGGCCGCCGGTGGTCATGGGGGCCACGAGGACCGTGCCCAGGGCTCCGTTCAGCTCGTCGGGCGAGACGACGACACAGGGGCGGGGCGTCCGGTCGAGTCCGACGAGATACACCTCCCCGCGGCGTGGCTCGCTCACGCCCAGACCCACTCCGTCTCGTCGAACGCCGTGGGCACCGCCTCATCGATCAGCCCGGACTCGCCCCGGGCCCGCAGGGCTTCCGCATCGTCGCGCCATCCGGCCCGGGGGGCTGCCGGGGCGACCACGAGACCTTCGTCGGTGATCCGGAGTTCGACGTCGCCCTCGAGCCCCGCCTCTTCGAGCAGGGGCTTGGGAATGCGGACGCCCTGGGAGTTTCCGATGCGGACGATGCGGGTCTTCATGAGGCGGCCGGTGGTCGGATCGCGGGTCGGTGAACGGCCCTGTGTAATTACAATGTACTTACGCCTTCCACCGCCCGCAAATATCGAGGTGCTTGGTGGAGAGAGCATCGAAGGAGGGCATGGTCGAGTCCATGGAGGAACGCGACTCCAGGCATCCCCCCACTGCCGTCAAGGGGCTCCTACGGAGCTACACGCGCTCCCGTGCGCGCGAAATGTGAAGGTACGCGTGCGGGTGCGCCCGAATTGAGGGCACAGAGCGGCACCGACCTCTCGGCGCCGCCCCACCTTCATCGGGAGCCGATCCATGGCCCACGCGACCACCACCCCCGCCACCCTCACCTCCGCCGACGCCGCCCGGGCCATCTACCTCGACTTGAGGGCTTCACGAACGAGGCCCCCGCCCTGCTCGGAGTCCTCGTCGACGACTCGTTCGAGACGCTCGTGCTCGACCCCGTGCTCCGCCCGGCTGCGGAGGATAGGGGACTCCGTGTGACCGGCGGCGAGGCGGCGCTTCGGGGGATCCTCGAGCGGGCTCGGCTCGAGGACCGGCTGATCTGCGCCTTCGGGAACCGCGAGCGGGAGGCCGCCCTCGAGGACTTCGGTGTGGACCTCGTCGAGCGCTTCGTGAACGTGCAGCGAGTCGCGAAGCGGTGGTGGAGGGCGCACGGCGCCGAGCGTCCGCAGCGGCGACGGGGCAGGAACGCCCGGAACCGGAGCGGCGGCTACAGCCTGGAGTTCTTCGAGAACGGGCTCGGGCTCGAGCGGCCGAAGCACCTGAAGTCGGGCAACGCCACGAAGCGGCTTCGTGCCGTACGCGATTCACTCGTGACCCACAAGGGCGACTGGTCTCGGCTGACAGTCACGGCCAAGGGCAAGTGGACCAAGCTGCTCGACTACAACGAGGTCGACGTCCGGAATCTGGCCGCCCTGGCGAAGCGGGTGGCCCGGGGCCGGGCGTAGTCGGGCCGGCAGGCGGGCGCTCCCGGCTGGGCTCAAGCCCCCGGGGGCGCCCCCGCCCGGTTGGACATCTCCCTGAACCACCCATTCGTCTCCTCGTCCACGCACCACACCCAGCACCCCTTCATGCCGCGGGACATCAGCGTGCGGTACGTGTTGAGGATGATCCGGCGGGCGTCCTTCCGGGCTCCCTCGGGGTCGGTCTTCAGGCGCTTCTTGTAGCCCCGGATCGTGCGGTCGTACTGGTCGCGCTCTTCGGGCCTCGTCACCACCCGGCCATCCCTCACCACCAGGTCGGGACCGATGATCACGCCCACGGTGTCGAGTTCGAGTCCCTGGCACGTGTGGATGCAGCCGATCTCCGACACCGACTCGGGCTTCACCAGCCAGAGGCCGCCGTCGTCGGTGAGGTTCCAGCGCATGCGGAAGTCGTGCTCCTCGAACACGATGTCGTAGGCGCTCGGGTCCTTCTTGCTCTCCCACCGCCAGCAGTAGCCGGCGACCATGCGCGCCCGGTTGCGCTCCTCGTTCTTCGCTTCGATGGCGGCGCGTAGTGACGTCGGATCGTCGAACACCCGGAAGTCGAAGTCGTAGTCCAGCTCACCCAACCGCGTGTTGGCCGTCTCGCGGATCTGGAGCACGTGGTCGAGCCAGGCGATGTAGCCGTCGGACCCGTTGCATCGGAACTGGGACTCCAGCTGCATCTCGTCGACCTCGGCCCCGAGTTCCGACGCCCAGAAGAGGATCTCGTCTTTCGAGCCGATGTCCAGGAGGTCGACGCGCTGGTCCTCGTCGAGGAAGAAGACCGTGACGTCGGCGGCGTGGATCAGCTCCTTGATCTGGTTGTCGCCGAGGTTCCGGTAGAGGCCCGACTTCTCGTTGAGGCGGTGGGCCTCGTCGACGACCAGGGTGCGGAACGTGCCCCGCTCCGTGGCGATGAAGCCGCCCGAGCCCTGGAACAGGCTCGAGTAGCGGCTCTTGGTCATGGACCCCGTGAGCCGGCTCTCGAACACGGCCCGGGGCGCCGCATTCTTGGTCACGTAGGCGCTCGTCTGGCGGTCCTGGATGAGGCGGGCCACGAGGTTGACGGCGACGACGGACTTGCCCGTGCCCGGCCCGCCTTCGACCACGAGCACGCGCTTCTCGCCGGCGGGCGTGTCGCGCACGAGCTGAAGGGCGCGCTCGTACACGACCTTCTGCTCGTCGATCATGGTGAACTCGGCGTTGCCCTCCATGAGCCCCGCCACGGCATCGGCCAGCGACTTCGACGGCCGGATCCGGCCCCGATCGATGCGGTAGGCCACCTGCGTGGAGTCCCCGTACTTCACCCACCGCTTGATGAAGGTGCGAAGTCGCTCGGCGTCGCCCTTGCGGAAGAGGGGCGCGCGGTCGAGCCAGGGGGCGTAGAACGGGTCGTCGAGCTGGGTGCCGGTAAAGTTGTGGAGGTAGGCGCAGGCGTGGAGCCCGATGTCGCCCTCCTGCACCTCTTCGTTGAAGTCCCGGAGGAGCTGTGCGTACGACCACGCCTGGTACGACGGGTGGCTCACGTCGCGCACGGCCTGGCCCACGAAGGTGCGGACGACGCCGTCCATGGCCGTGGGCTCGGCCGACTCCCACTGCTTGAGTTCCACCACCACGGCCCGGTCGGAGCGGGCGGCGTCCTGCCCCGAGATGATGAAGTCGATGCGCTTCGACGTCTGGGGAATCTGGAGTTCGATGGAGACGCCGGCGTCGGCCGGGATCTCGTCGTCGTCCATGACCACGTACATGGACGTGAGGGAGTTCTGCCAGGCGCGGCGCTCGTTGGGACTCACCCCCTGGCCCACCGTGCGTCGGAAGGCGGCGAGAACGATGTCATCGATGCCGCCGGTCCGCACGTCGTTGGTGAAGCCCTGCTTGGTGTTCTGGTAGACGATCACGAGGGGTCACCGCCCTCGGGGGCCGGCGGGAAGCGGTGCTCGTTGCGCTCGATCTTGGCCAGGATCGCCTCTTCCAAGTCGATGCCCGTGACGTCGGCCAGGCGGAGCAGGTAGATGGCGATGTCGGCGAGTTCGTCGGCGACGGCGGCCCGTCCCTCGTCGGTGGCGGCATGCTCCGCCGACTGCTCCGGCCTGAGCCATTGGTACTGCTCGACGAGCTCGGCGGCCTCGACGATCAGCGCCATGGCCAGGTTCTTGGGCGTATGGAACTGCTCCCAGTCACGGGCAGCGGCGAAGGCGCGGAGGCGGGCGGTGAGGGTGGGGATCATGACGGGTCGCTCCAGTACCGCCCACTCGAGTAGATCCGACCGCTGGGGTGCTCGGAGAGTCTGAAGTCGCCTCGCGGCCGGGGGACGGCGGAAGCGAGTTCGCTCCCGTCCGCATACCGCTCGAAGCCGTTTCGGAGCAGGGCCTGCTCTGCTTGAGTTCGATCCTCCACCAGTATCCAGTCGAACACACCCACCGTGTCGCTGAAGAACACGATGAAGGACTCTCCGTGAGACCGCGCAATGATCGCCCAGTTGTGCTGCAGGAAACCGACGATCTTCACCCAGGGCGTAGGGTGATCGGCAGGGGCCCCCAACGCCGTGAGGTCCAGTTCCGGTTCTTGGTTCACTCGTCCCCCCCGTTTTGACTCCGAGTACGTCCACCGATCGACCAAAACCGACTACTGAACGGCGACTCGCATCCCTGCGTCCCTGATCCACTGGATGGCGGTATCGTCCCGGAGCCGAGCCTCGACAACCTCACGCGCCGCAGCGTCCGGCAACGCTTCGGCAAACTTGAGCCTCTCGATGGCCGCGTCCGCGACCGCCAACCCAAGTCGAAGGGAGCCCAGGTCGAGCTTCTCCAACCGTTCCTGCAGCTGCTCAGGCGTCGCCGACGGCGCGAGCCGAATCCGGAAGTCGTCGGGTGTGGTCTGATCGATGAGATCGCCGAGGCCGCCGGCCAGCCAGAGATTCGCCTTCATCCCGGCGAAGGTCCACCACCAAAGGGGCTGGCCGTCCGCCCTCACGATCACGGTCTCCGGCTCCGAGCGGACCCATCCGAACTCCTCGCGCATCATCTCCATCCGGCCCGTGGCTCGCTCGCTCAGCCGCACCCGCTGAAGATCGGTCCCGGCCAAGATGCGTCGCATGGCCTGGCACAGCTCCCAAGAGAGAGCCTGTCCATCGCCGAGCCACCGGGCACGGCCCCCGTCCGGCGCAGGCTCCACGTACACGACCCCGCGACGCCAGTCGATCGACTTCACGTACCAGTTCCGCCCGGCCAAGAGGAGTCGATGGCCATCGGGGGCCTCCAGGGTCAGGATCTGTTGAGGCACAGACCCGAGCTCCGTCCGGCCGGCCATCACCTTCAGCACGGGAGGCTCACTGAACACGGCCATCAGCTCGATGAAGTTGCGCCCCCCGAAGGTCAGGCGACCGGTGTCGCCGATCCCCAACACACCGTTGTCTTCGAAGAGATAGTCGGAGCGCAGCAGGTGAGCAGCCAACTCAGGCAGGCGCCCTTCGATCTCGGGCCCGAAGATGAAGGGGTCACCGAGCCATTCCGGCCAGGTGTATCGACCGACCCCGCGCTCCTGAAGCACGATCGCCAAGAGTTGTTGCACCACCAAGTGGAGCGGCATCGCCGCCGGCTCCAGCGGCTCGACGAACCCGTCCTCCCAGCAGAGAAGGAGTCCGAGAGCCTTGAGGAAGGCTTCGTCACGCGTGGCCAGGAAGAGCATGTTGGATGGCTCGTCTCCTCGTCGCCCGGTCCTACCCAGGCGCTGGAGGAAGCTGGCCACGGTCGACGGGGCATCGAGCTGAATCACCCGGTCCAAATCACCCACGTCGATGCCGAGCTCCAACGTGCTGGTCGAGACGATCACGCAGTCGCGGGAGGACGCGAAGGCCTCTTCCGCCGCCCGGCGCTCCTCGCGGCCCAGGGATCCATGCGACACGAAGGTGCGCACGTCCAGTTCCCGGAGCGCCACCGCGAGCTGTTCTACTCGGGCACGGCTGTCGACGAACACGAGGCGCTTCTCGCCGCGATGGAGGCGGGAGATGACGATGGCAGCATTCTCGAGACTGCCGACGAAGTCGAGGGTCACCTCCGGCTCGCGGCGCTCACCGCCGTCGGGCGGACTCACGACCACCCGATCCGACGTGCCCGTTCGGCTCACCCACTCGAGAATGGACTCCGGGTTGCCCACGGTCGCCGACAGGCCGATGCGTTGGACCTCTCGCCGCGCCAGCCGCTGCACTCGCTCGGCGACCGCCACCAGGTGCCACCCCCGGTCGTCTCCCGCGAAGGCATGGATCTCATCGACCACGATCGCCCGCACGTTGCGGAAGAGGCTCAGGTGGTCGGTCTTCGAGGAGATGAGCATCGCCTCAATGGACTCGGGCGTGGTAAGCAGGATATCGGGAGGATCACTCCGGATGGCCTCGCGGTCGCTCTGCCCCACGTCGCCATGCCAAAGTCCGGCCCTGCGGCCCACCAGTTGCGCATACCCGCTGATTCGAGGGTGCAGGTTGTTCAGCAGCGCCCGGAGAGGGCAGAGGTACAGCACGGAGAGCGCCGGCCACTCCTCCGACAGCATGCGACTCAGGACCGGAAAGACGGCCGCCTCGGTCTTGCCACCCGCGGTCGGAGCGGCCAGCAGGGCATGCTTTCCATGGAGAATCGGGGGGACGGCGGCTTGCTGCAGCGGCCGGAGCGACGGCCACCCCAGGCTGTTCACGATGTGGTGGACCAGAAGCGGATGGAGTTCCGCGCCACTGCCCGAGCCGCTCATCGTCACTCGAGACTCAGCTCGATATCGTCCACGTCACCCGCCCGGCGCGCATTGCGCTCCACATCGGTTAGTTCACTGTCGGTGACGGTGAGCGTGTAGTCGCGGCGCGGGTCGAACTCGGGGAACTGGTCCACCCGGTCGAGTACGTCGCTCACGAGCTTCTTCAGGAAGATTCGGGGGGCCACCCCGACCTTGGCGCCCAGCTCACCCGATACGGCACGAGCGAGGAGTTCGATGTAGTCATCATCCACCAGCGCCCGGACCCGTTCCGGGGCGTCGGCCCCGTCCGCGAAGAGGTCTCGCACCCGCCGCCCGACCTCGAGCAACGCCGCATGATCGAACCCGTGCAGCCGCACCTGGGTGGCGCGGGGATTGTCGAAGCGCCGATCGGCCGTGAAGTCGGTGTGCAGCCGCTGCGCCAGCGGCGGCAGCCGCTGGATGCCCTGCGGTCCGTCATAGAACGCCGCGGTTCCGGTGATCGCGAGATACAGCCCGGGGAACCGCCCCCCATCGAGTTCGTCGATAAGCTGGCGTAGGGCGTTCAGGGCGCGGTCCCGCACGTCGCTCCGGACCCGTTGGAGGGTCTCCACCTCGTCGAGAACGAACACCAGCCCCGACCGGCCCGCGTCTCTCAGCACCGTGAGCAGGCCCGCCAGGAACGAGAGGGCCGCGTCGTGGTCCACGTCGCCCTTCACGCCCGCGGCCCGCTTCACCGACGCCGCCACGTGGGGCTGCCCACCGAGCCACGCGAGAAGCCCCTCGGCGAGCGCGTAGTCCTGATCCGCGATCGCCCGCCGGTACGCCCGAAGCACGGCCGAGAATGCGGGGGCTCGACGCGTGACGTGCTCCAGCCGGCGTTCGGCGAGCGCCTGCGTCGCCTCGATCAGCCCTGCTTCATCCGTCTCAGCCACCTGGCCTGCAGCGATGGCTTCTTCTTCCAGGGTGAAGAACCAGTTGTCGACCACGGACCGAAGGGCTCCTCCCCTTACCTCCGGCGTCGAGAGGCGCTCGACCAGCCTCCGGTACACCGTCTCCAGATGGTGGAGCGGCGTCTCACCCTCCGAGATCTGCACCTCGGCTGTGGCGAAGCCGTGGCGATGCGCCTGCTCCGCGAGCCAGCGCACGGTGAAGGTCTTGCCCGAACCGTACTCTCCTCGAATGGCCTTGAAGCCCACGCGCCCCTTGGCGACTTCGCCGAGCTCGTCGGTGAACACCGGTTCGAGGCGGTCCATCCCCACGGCCAGGGCGTCGAGCCCCCGATCGGGTACCGTGCCCCGGCGCAGGGCGTCGACGATCTCGCGGCGACGTTGAGGCGAGATCATGAATCCAGCCCGAATTGAGTGGCGAGCATGGCGCGGTCGAGACGAGCTGTTCCGTCCGGCTCGATCTTCAGGATGGAGTACCCATCGACGTTGAGCACCTGCTGGAGGGCCGAGAGCTTGCCGCGCACACGCGTCGCCGGCACCTCGAGGGCCTCGGCGAGCACCGGCGCCGGTGCCGTGCCCTGGGTCTGGGCCAGAACACTCAGGATCCGGGCGCTGGCATCGTCGTCAATCGAGGCCCTTCCTCCCGCACCTCGCCGCTGCGTCCACAGGGGCGACGCCAGAAGCTCGGGAATCCAGGGGTACGCGCTCCAGTCCTCCACCTCCTGCGCAACCTCAGGCTCCCCGTGGAAGAAGGAGGTCTGGCCGCTGGGCTCCACATGGGTAACCACTCGAGTCACGAGGGACGCGGCCGGCAGCCGCACTTCGACGTGTCGGTCGGACCACCACCCCGGTTGCCGGTCGTCGATCGCCTCCCACCCTTCCACGGAAACGCCCCCGGGAAAGAGCACCATCAACGGGCACAGCACCTCCTGCGGCGTAGCCCCCCCGTGATAACCCAGCTTTCGCACGGGCGTGTAGCGAACGGTCTCGACGGCGGGCGCGACGATCCGCCCCTCACCTAAGACGACACGCGGACCTTCGAGGAGCACCTCGTCGTCATCTGGGGCCGTGGTCGCCGGCCGCCACCGCTCCCCCGCGCCCTTGAAGGACCGCACCTGGGAATCGTGCTCCAGGATGTGACCGTGGTCGCTCACGACCACCACGATCCGGCCAGCCTCTGAGGCGGCGTCGAGCAGCGGGCGCAGCGGCTTGACCGCCGCAACGCCGTCGACCCGCCGGATCTGGGTCCCCTTGTCGAGGTGGTCGTCGATCGCATTTACGACCACCCCCACCACGCGCTGATCGGGATCGAGGACAGCCGCGCGCACTTCCGGGGCGATGAGTCCGTCGCTCGCACGGAGGTCCCGCTTGTGAAAGAGCGCGGGCGATCGGGCGCCCGAGGCCGCCACGAGCGCCGGATGGGCCGAGAACCCCGCCGACTCCTCGGCCTGACCGCCCTGCATGAGGCGTCCGGTCAGCAAGGAAGCTCGGCTCACGACGGTCACCGTGGGGAAGGCGGCGACCACCGGCGGGAGGGGCTGGCCTCCGGGACTCCGGAACCGCCACCCCAGATCGCGCAGGTCGCGGCCGAGCTTCTGCGCCTCGGGGTGCGACAGGCCGTCGAGCACCAGCACCAGCACAGGCTGAGACTGAGCAAGTGGAGCGACCACGCACTCGAGAACGCGTTCGACTGGCAACAGGGACTCGCTACTCGTGGGCGCGACCGTCGCCCACTCGGACAGCGCAGCGCCGAACGCCAGGTCGCGACTGCGGCGATCGAGATCCACCACCTCGATCAACCGGCGGTACGCCTCCGCCAGGGCGAAAACGGACTCACCCTCGTGGAGGACATCCCGGGCACGGTCCACCCAAGCGCCGTCGGCCACGTACGCACGGGAAGACGACGCCAGATCCGGCCTAGGCGCGGAAGTAGGGCGGTGGCGCCAACGACAGAGGCGAAGCGCCATCCGGGCCTGCTCACCCCGCACGCGATCGGACCCCGTCTGCCCCACGGACCGATGATCCTCCACGCGTGCCACCGCCGACTCGACACGATCGAGTGCCACCTCGGATGGCTCGTCGAGAAAGTGTCCGATGGCATGCCCCAACTCGCCCAGGCGCGCCTCGAGCCCCATGCGCAGCACACCCGAGCCCGACGCGAGGTCGACCGCATCCATCTCTTCCAGGAGCTCGTTCGCGCGCTCGAGCCAGGAGAGCGAACGATCGTCCTGGCCACGGAGGTCGACATGCGCCATCGCGGCGACGGCGGCATCGCCCCAAGCGCGCGCCACCGGATCCGGGAGTGTACCCTGGCCTGCCCATCCCTCGAGACGGGTCCGGGCTCGCGTGAGGGGCACCTCGCCCGCGTCGACCGGACCCCAGAGGGCGTCGGCGGCCAATCCTCCCGCGATGACTTCGCCGCCCCTACCGGCGAATGTCATTCGCGCCACCAGCGAGGCGGCCGGGCCGAACGCCTCCCCTAGCGCCACGGAAATCTGACTGGCGTGGTCGCTGAGCTCTCGCACGGCTGCGGCCGCATCCTCGCTATCCGCCCATCGCACCAGATGCGCCAAGGTGGGGGCCTCCGTGGCCACCCGTAGCCCATGTTTCAGAAACGCGCGCCAGGCCTCTTCTCGGCTGAGGTAGCCGCTGGGCGGCGGCGGGTAGCCCCGGGAGGGAGCCACGCGCACCAGAAGGTCGACCAGCCAACGGTCGTCCGCCAACGCGGCGTCGAGCGTATCCACGCGAAAGAGATGCTTCGCGCTTTCCCATCCGGTGGGGCTGTGCAACCGGCCCCGCCACACTCGCGCCAGCACCTCCACGCCGAGTTCACGCTCGCCCTGATCGGTCAGAATGACGGAGACGGTGTCGGCACTCGGCTCCCGGGTCGCCAGCGCCTCGCGTACGGCCAGCACGGAGACGCACGGCAGCACCTCCACACGCCGACTATCCACCTCAAGGGCATCGCTGCCACGCCACTCCGGTCGGGCGGCCAACGCGACCCAACGGGGAGGTGGATCGTCGCGCAGTGCCTCGCTGACGATCGCCCGCACGACCGCATCATCCACCCGGGTGCTCATGCGTCGTCGAGCTTCCAGCGGACCTCGAGTTCCCGCACTCTGTCCAAGCGGCTCGCCAAGGTGCGGAGCACTCTCTTCGCTTCGTCGCCGGTCGCCGTGCCACTGGGCGGCAGCGGATCAGGCGGGGGCGGAGGCGGCGGCGGAGCGGGAGTCAGCAGATCCGCGGCGTCGAGGGCCGCCTTGCGGACCACGGGCGCCATCGCGACCGCGAGTTCATCTCGGGCCACCGCATCCGACACCGTTTCGAGGATTCGACGGGCGTCGGCCTTCCGAGCGTCCTCGAGCCGATCAAGGTTGCTGAACAACCGCCACGCAGTGGGATCCGCCAAGGTATCCGCGACCTGGCCGGCACTCTTGAGGGAGCGGCCCATTGCCTGCTCGCTGGTGGGTGGGGCAAGCGCTGCGAGACGACGGACGATCTCGACATCGTCCGACGTCGCCTGCACCGCCGCCACCAGCTCGGCAACCGCCTTGGCAGTGGCGAGGCGATCGTTTGTGGACAGTCCCAACGCGGAGATCCGGGGCGGCAGAAGCTCAGCCAGGCGACGAACCGCCTCACCGTAGGCATGCGCCTGCTCCCGCACACCCTTCAGCGCCCGCGCCATGTTCGACGCATTCAGCAAGGGACTGACCGCCACGCCGAAGATCGCCTCGATGCGGGGGCCTGCCGCCGCCCACTCGGCAGCGTCGGGAAGTGCTTCCGGGCGAAGCTCCACATCGGGCTCGAGACGCCCGATCTTCATCTCGATCGGCAGCCCTGCCCGGATCGGAGTCCGATTCGTCTGGAGAGCCCAGGAGAGGATCACCAGGCTCTCGACGTCCGGCTCGAGCCCCCGTGGCTCCGGAGAGTCGATCCAAGCCCGCAGTCGCTCCACCGTGACCGGCTGACCGGGGTTCTGCTGCATCCGGGCATGGAAGCGATCCCTCCATTCCCGCTTCAGCTGGATGTGGCTCTCTCCGGTGATCGCCACCTCCAGGGGCTGGAGCACCTTCCGGATCGCGGCCCGATCCGGCCCCGGGATGTTCTCGGCCCGCTCGCTGGGATTGGCGACCGCTCGCTCGACCTGTGCCAGACACTTCATCAGGTCACCCCGCGTCACGTGCGACTCGAACTGGGGGTGGGCCGGGTATTCATGCGAGAGCACCTGCCCCACGATCTCCTCGAAGGCGTCGGCCATAGACGGCTTCGTCGGCGGCCGCACGTCGAGCGTTGGATCGAGTGCGCTGAACTGATCCTCGGCGGCGAGGTCGTCGACGACCCACTGGCTGTCGGAGGTGTCCACCCCGTACGCCTGCTGCAGAATGAGGCGCATCTGCGAGCGCTGCGCCGTCTGCTGGTTCCGGAGCAGGTTCTCGGCCTGCTGCCGGTCCTGCGCAGACAGGTCTCGCGTGGCCGCCTGGAGCCGGTCGCCGCTCAGCAGGTGGTCCAACACCACGAGGCGGCCCAGGCGGTTCTGGGCCTCCTCGGTGAGGAACCGGGGGAGCCAGGCCACCGTGGGCGTGGCCTCCATGGATTCGCGAAGCTCCCGGATTCGGGCCAGGTCGTCGCTGGGCAGGTGGGGCGGGTCATCGAAGGGGAAGTCGATGATGATCCGCGGGCGCCCGGGCTCGGCGCGGAAGTGGCTGTCGAGCAGCTCCGCCGCGTCGCGCACATTACCGAAGCGGATGTCCACGCTGCGCCGACTCCCGCGCCAGACCACCTTCCGTTCGACGGCGAGCAGGCTCGGCTCATCCGACACCTCCAGCGCCTGATAGACGAGCTCCCGCACCTTGGCCCGGCGGGCACCCGAATTGTCAACGTGCTGGTACTGGCTGAGGATCGCGCTGACATCCACGCCGGTGAGCTGGAGGGAGACCACCGGGTCGGGTCCGTCGTCGCTGATCTGGAGTTCGGGTACCTCCGGCGCCCACTTCCGGACCATGCTCAACACGGTCGAAGCCTCCTGGCCCCGGATCGGCGTGCGAATCGACCCATGGTTCAGGTCGGCGATCCGCCGCACCGTGAGGCCGCGGAGAGGACCGGCATCGGGCACCAGGGAGGCGAGGACGAGCGTCTTCATGATGCGGTCACCCATGCGGGCCGGATGATTGGCCGGAGCTTCATCCAACCCGCCCTCGCCCAGCCCGAACTCCTCCTCGAGAATGGGGCGGAGCTTGGTGTCGTAGAGGGTCCGCGCGCTCTGAAAGTGCTGACGAAGGTGGTCGGAGAACGGCTCTTCACCGTCTCGGATCACATCATACAGGTCGCCCAGCGGCACGAGGTCGCCGACGTCCAGGTCGGGCCCCTTCTGCGCGAGCAGTTGCGCCAGGAGCCGGAGGGCGGTCCGCTCACGCTGAAGATAGGCAGAGACCGCGACGAGGGTGTCGATGGTGGCGGGCGAGAAGGGGTACACGCTGCGGAAGGCGGCGCGGTCACCGTCACTCGTCATGAGGGTCTCGAGGGCCGACCCCGCTCCCTGCGCCACCTGGTTGAAGGCCTCGTCGAGACGGGTCTTCGCCGCCGCATCCTTCGGCTTCAGCAGCCGCTTCTCGACGATGGCCCGCAGATTCGTATCGGAGAGCTTGATCGTGTCGAAGCGGCTTTCCCAGAACTGCAGGTTGTCGCCGAAGTTGAGCTTGTCGGCCCCCGGCACACCGGAGCCGAGGAAGTCGCGAAGGTCCCGCTGGCGGGCGATCAGCGACGCTATGGGGGCCGGGCGATCCTGCGACGAGGCCTCGACGAGCTTGGCGATCTTCTGGCCTTCCTGCGCCACGAAGGAGGGGTCCTGCATGCGCGAGGCGAACCAGAGGATCAGCTCGTCCAGGAACAGCACCAGGCCGTCGTAGCCGAGCCCTCGCGCATGTTCGCTGATGCGGTTCAACCCCTCGTCGAAGGGCACGAACCCCGCTCCGGTCGCCGTAGCGTTGGATCGCACCGCCGTAGCGAACGCGTCGATGTAGTCGCTGACGAGGGCGCGCCGCTCTGCCGATTGCGACGGCGCCGCGAGCGCGGCCTCGAATCGCTGGGCATCCCATCCGCCCGCAAGGTCGCCGAAGCCGTCGTCATCCCCGCCGCCTCCGAGCGTGGCGAAGAACGCCTCGTCGCCGAGCTTCTCACGGAGATTGCGGGCATCTTCGAGAATTTGCGCGTCGAGGTACACCGCCGGGGTCGGCGCCTCGGGGTGGAGCTTGCGCACATGGTCCACGTAGCCGCCGAGGACCCCTGCCTCCATCGACGCGGCCCCGACCATGTGGTACGGCACGAGCAGGAACTTCCGCCCCCCGAGACGCTCATCGAGCATCTCCACCACCGGGGCCAGCTCGGGCTTCGAACGGGCCTGGGCATTGCCCTGCAGCAGCAGGTGCAGGATCGCCATGAAGTGCGACTTACCCGACCCGAAGCTGCCGTGGAGGTACGCTCCCTTGCTCGACCCGCTCTCGACGGTGCTCAGGATCAGGTCGAGTGCCGACCGGAAACAGCCGATGAGCTGGTCCGTAACGACGTAGTTGTCGACCACGCGCGCAGGATCGTCGATCCCGTCGGCGAGGGAGACGACGAAGTCGGAATTGTGCACCGTCTCCGGAATATGGATCAGGTCCTTCAGGGCCATGGCAGATCGAGTGCGAAGGTTCAGGGGGTCCAGCTGCGGAGTTCATCGAGCGAGAGTCCCAGGGACCGCACCTGGGTCTCCACGAACGACGCAAAGTAGTCGCCCATGCGCTGGCCGTACTGGGGGTCGAGCTCGTTGTGCCACTGCTTCAGCCAGGGCACGAGCTCATCGAGCCCGGCCAGGAGGGCCGTGAGCTCGCCCGACTCCGCCGCCTCACTCTGGCGAATGCTGTAGTGGCTGGCCAGCGCCTGGGTGCGCTGGAGATGATCCCAGCCAGCCCACCCCAACACGGGCGTGGTGTCGGCTCCGATGTGGGTGTCGGGATAGGAAATGAACCGCTCCTGCGGTACGTCGAGCTTGCCGCGGAGCCGATAGCAGATGTCGGAGGCGTAGTCCGACTTCCGGTACTTCGGGGGCACGGGAATGCGGTCGAGCCCCTCCCGCGCCTTCAGGGCGGAGGCATCGGCCTTCGAGAGCGCGTCGGGGTGCTCGGGTGCGAGTTCGGTTCGAGCATCGATGGCGTCTTCTCGCCGTTGCAGCTCCCACACCTTCTCCCACTCGGCCCGGCGGCGCAGCCCACCCTGCTTGAACCGATAGCCGGCCTCGAACGGCACCGCCTCGTTCATGGCCAGGTCGGTGACGAGCTTCGTGAGATCGAAGTCGGGCCGACCGAGGAGGAGCTCGGCCGCGGTCATGACGTCCGGATCACGACGGAGATGGTCCGCGAGTCGGGCGGCAGTCTGAAGCTCCGCACGAGACCACACCTCGGGCGACTCCATACGATCGAGAAGCCAGGAGCGCAGCGCCTCCTGCTCGAGATCACGCCACGAATCCCAGTTCCAGCGGCGCTTGTGCTCCGGTCGCTCCAGAAGCCGGATCGCTCGATCCGATTCGATGAGGGCGATGCGGGCCTCGACGACGCGACGATACTCCGGCGACCAGTGGTCGGGAAGCTCGGTAATCGGAGTGGAACCGTGTCGCTCGAACCAGGTGGACTCCACCTCGCCCGAGGCCATGCGGCGCGCCAGGACGACCTCGAACGCGCGCTCCCCCTTCTTCAGGTTGGGCACATGCAGTGGTGTCGCCCTCAAATCCTCATCGGTGAGGCCGTAGAGGTGGTAGCACTGCCAGTCCAACTCCTCCTGGAGCGCCACCATGCGGGCTCGCAGCTGAGCCACGCGGGCCTCGGCATCACGCAGGGCCGGGGGCGTCGGCCGTGACTCGGCGAGGATGTTTGCCGGGAGGGTGGCGGAGAGCTGTTGAGCGAGCTGGTTGAGTTCCCGGGCCAACTCGATGGGCGCACCCGATGGGATGGGGAACTGCTTGAGCTTCGTACCGTCCCGCTGGTAGAAGTCCTCGAACGCGACCGTCGCCTGCCTAGCCCCTCTTGAATCGACAGTGCTCCCCTTGGAGTGGAAGACCTGCTTCATCCAGAAGGATCCTGTCGAACTGTTTAGGAGTCCCACAAGACCCAGGTAGTCGCCCTCCGAGGCATCGTGGGAGAGCTTGATCACTGGCGCCGTTTGGTTAAAGACCAGCCCCCTCCGTGTCAACACGAAGTGGCTGTCGGTCGCCACCTCAGCAAAAGTGATCAAACGGGAAGAGCTCGCCCGTCCCGAGGACAGAAACGCGTACTCCGCCCACCCCAAACCACGTTCTCGTCTCGTCTTGCCAAACATCAGGCCGGCTTCAAGTACGCGCCTAGCCGGCCAACACAATCGCTGCCCGCCAGGGCTCAACTCGAAGTCAAGGTCTCCGTTGTACGGGAAGAGGACCTCTTCCTGCGAGTGAACACTCCAATCGCGCACCGTATCCCCGGAGGCGAAACGAGCCACGTTTCTGGGAGCGAGGCCTCGCTGACGGACCAACTGACCGGGTCGCCAACCCGTGAAGAGTTCGTCCTCACCGGTTATCGCGAAGAAGCCGATGTCGCTACACACATCCTCGAGCACTCGCTCGCCGGCTTCCTGAACCTGTTTCCGCGCCGCTGGCGCCGCTCCCCCTTGAAGGCTCCAGGGGTGCCGTCGCAGACGGCGGCGGGGGGAGTCCTCGACGCTTATGAAGTCGTTCTCGAATCCCGGCTCATCGATCCCGTGAAGAATCGACCTCCATACCAGACCCTCACCCGGGACTTTCGGAGCACCAGGCTCTCCTCGAATCCCGAGCACCAGGCGGGTCTGATCGGAGGCCGGGGCTGCGTTCCGCCCGAACAGAACGACGGTAGGCGTGCCGTGCCCCGGGATATAGGCGCCCGAAGTGTCGACCACGTGCGTCAGATCACGCCGGGGAAACCAGCGTTCGATGATCCTCTTGCCGAACTGCCTCTTCATGAAGGAGTTCGCGGTGATCAGGCCAATGTGTCCCGCCCGCCCGTCGCTCCCTGCTGGCTTGGCCAGGTCCCAAAAGCGCTCCGTGAATGGGACCCCGAGGGAGTACTTCATGTATGCGGTGGGGTAGATCTCGCGATACACCGTTCTAAGCGCAGGCTCCTTTACCGTGATGTACGGCGGATTGCCCACCACCGCATGGTACGAGCCTGTCTGCAGTATGTCGTTCGCGAGCTCCCCGTCCTCGGACGGATACCGGTGCTGAAGGAGCGCACTGAAGCCCTCCGCCCCCGCGAACAACTCTCCACTCCGTGTGCCGTGGATGAGGGAGTCCCCCACGGCGATCCGGAAGTGGTAGTTGGGCGCCTCCTTCAGACGACGGATCCCGGACGCCTTCAGGGCCGCGACGAGCAGTCGGAAGCGGGCCACCGCCACCGCAAAAGGGTTAAGGTCCACACCGTTCACGGCGTCGAGCGTGCGCTGGACCAAGTCCCGAACCGGTGTTCCCGGCTCCTTGCGGCGCCAGCGCTCGAAGATCCGCTCGAACGCGCCGAGCAGAAAGTGACCCGACCCGCACGTCGGATCGATCATCTTCGTTTCGGCCAGCCCGAAGGTCTCGATGGCGAGGTCGAGGGTTCGATCGAGGATGAACTCCTCGACGAAGTCGGGGGTTTGGAGGAGCGCGTAGGTCTTGCGGGCGTGGTCCGAGAGATCCTGGTAGAGATCCCCGAGGAACCGGGTATCGAGGTCGGCGTCGGCGAAATCGTGCATCAGCTCGCCCGATGCGGGATCCACCGATTGCAGGAGCTCGCGCAGCTTGCGGGCACCATCGTCGGTGGGTCCGAACTGCCAGAGAGGATTGTGCGCCCCCAATAGCTCCATCAATCCGGGTAGCTCGCGGTATCTCCTGAACACCTCGAGGAACCACCCGCGGTCGCCCTCCGCTGGATGGGCTGCGAGCCAATCGGCTCGGTGGTCTCCAGCCAGCCCCCTCCGCTCTCCCACGCCCGAGAGGAGCGGCGTGTCGTAGAGGCCGTTGTCCTCACAGAAACGCACGAAGGTGCTGGCCAGCACCCAGGCCACCGCGATCTGGGCCAGCAGATCCTCTCGCCATTCCTCGTAGCTGCGATCGGTTCGACCCGCTTCGTGGGCGGTGCGGTACTGGGCCCGGACCGCCGCGGAGACGGCGTCGACCTCGTCGGTCCGCCCTCGCAGGTCGTCGATCAGGACGGAAGTGAGCGACTTGAGGTCTTTGAGCAGTGCTTCTCGGTCGATCATGCGGCTCTCGGGTCGAGCTGGGTCTTCAGCCAAGCGGTGGAGAGGTGGTCCCACTGATTCGCCGTCACGACGGGGATCGCCTCGCCATCCACCACGGGGCGAGCGGTCGGGTCGCTTCCGGGCACGACGAGCACTGCGCCCTGCAGTGCGATCGGTTGCGTGGAGCGGGTGAGTTGATCGCGCAGCGTCGCGAGGTAGCCCGCGTGGCCGTAGCGGATCAGGAGTCCCACATCGACCAGCACGAGCCGACCCTCGTGCGCCGCGATCTTCTCGCGCACCGGATCCATGACCCGGTCGATCACCTGGCCGAGCCTCGTCCATCCCACGGCGCCCCTCTCGTTGTCGGCCTGGAGCAGCCGGTCCCACCGGGCGTTGCTGCGTTCGGCCAGCGAGCGCATCTCCTGAATCAGGAGCCGATCGACGCTCCAGACCTCGGCGTCGACGGCCCGCGCCACGGCCTCGCTCGCATCACTCAGGTAGCGCCGGTCAACGGTGAGCGCGAGGAAGCCGCCATTGGCCTTGAAGGTCGCGAGCCGGTGGTCGGTCTGGCGCCGGACGATCTCCGCGTCATCGGGCGAGGCGAAGGTGGTCGACGCGAGGGAACTGGCCATGGTGGTGCGAAGCACACCCCCGCGGCGCGGCACCAGATAGCCCGACGGCGTCGACCCGTCGGGACGCTCGAAGGTGCCCCATTCGAGTCCGATGCGCTCCATCAGGCCGTCGAGCTGCGGGCGCGGCGGCAGATCGGCTGCGTCGGGGAAGCGGGCCCGAACCCGCCGGCGGACCTCCGCCTCCTCCAGTCCGCGGCGATCGAGCAAGGTCGCGCGGCACTCCGCCAGTGCGCGCTCCGGGCCCATCCCGATGGGGTAGAGCTCGAGGCGGGCCGATACCGCCGTCGTGCCCGACGCTGCGGCGGCAAGCCGGATCGTGCGAACGATATCGATGGGGGGGAGAGCCGACGGGCGCTCCACCTCCCGGAGCGCCCTCTGCACCGCCTCGGTGGTGGGGAGCGGGACCGTGTCGGCGAGCGCCTCGGCCTCCGCGGCGAGCAGAGCCGCGTAGTCGAGCAGCGGGTCCGGATCCCAGTGCACGTCGCGCTCGTCTACGGCATGGTCGCCCTGCAGTAGAACCAGGAACGCTTGACCCAGTCGCCGAACCACGTAGCGAGGCCCCTCCAGCGTGGATTCCGCCTCGACCGCGGCCCGGACCACGGCGCGTGCCCGACGGCTGCGCAGGGGCTCAGAAGCGAGGCTCCCTCGCGCAGCGAGAAGGAGGGCGGCCAGCTCCTCGCCTCCCAACGCACCCCCGCTCGCGAGCAGGGCATCAAAGATCTCCTGCCTCACCGGCGTCAGCGCCGGCTGCCGCTTCCAACGCCCCCGTGCAGACGACACGACGGAGGCGAGGTCGGCACGATCGAGGCCCGACTCGGCCGATGCGTCGAGCTGCGTCGGCCACGTCGCTTCGGTCATGGGGGAAAGCCCCAGGAGCGCGGCCACGGCCGCCGCATGCGTCGCATCCACATTCCCGCGGGGCACGAGCGCTTCAGCCAGCTGATCGACGGAGGCTCCGGCGACCGTGGCGCCCTGCTCCCCCCGGGCGAGTCTGCGCCGCAGGGCCTGGGCGAGTTCGTTGATCTTGCGACGCGTGGCCGCGCCGACGCCGCCGAGGCGCACGAGTTCGGCCGGGGGGTAGTCGGCCAGATCACCGGCAGTGATGACCCCCATGCGATCGAGCGCATTGCGGACCTTGGCCGGAATCCCCAACTCCAGCAGCGAGCTTCCGGCCTTGACCGTGTCGAGCTCGAGCTCGGCCACCACGAATTCGCCGTCGCCCCCGACCTCGGCGTGCGCCGTGGTCTTGAAGACGCGCTGCCACGCCTGCCGCATCTGCACGGCGGTGTCGAAGCGCTCCTCGGGTCGGCGGTGCAGGGCCTTCTCGAAGAACTCCTCGAGGGACTCGCGGACCGCCGGGTCAAAGAGGTCTGCCCGCAGGGTCGGCAGCTCCAGATCCGTTAGGGCGGGGTCCGTCGTGCCGTCGCCCCATTCCGGGCGGAGTCCCGTGGCCATCTCATGGAGCGTCACGGCTGCGGAATACCGCTCCGCCTGTTCGTCCCAGCGACGCGGAGTCCGCTCCTCCAGGAAGGGGTCGAGGTAGCCCGCCGTGCCCACATGGAGTTCGCGGGGGTCGGAGCGCGAGAGCGAGAAGTCGAACAACACGAGCCGACGCTCATCGTCCTTGCCTCGCGGTACGATCCCCAGGTTGTCGGGCTTGATGTCGCGATGGGCGACGCCCTCGCGATCGAGGAAGACGAGGGCGTCGAGCAGGTCGCCGCCGTACCGCTCCAGGAGGTCGAGACTCAGCGACCCGTCGGTGTGCAGCACGTGGGAGAGCGTCTTCGAGGCCTCCTCGAGCCGCAGCACCGTGCGCCCGCCGATCTTGTCCAGCCCGTACGGCTCGATGATCGTGCGGTCGCGCAGGCGCTGGAGCACCTCCCACTCGACTCGCACGCGCTCGGCGTGCTCGTCGCTGCGTGCCACCTTCAGCACTTCTCGGCGACCGCCGTCCTCCGCCTCGGCCACGAGCACAACGGAGGTGCTCCCCCGCCCCACGCGTCGTTCGACCAACCACACCCGACCATCGGGCGCTTCCAGAAGGTCGCCGGCCTTGGCCTCGAGGGGATCGGCCTTCTCCTTCTCCTGCGCCTCCTTCTGCGCGAAGTCCAGGAACTGCAGGAACTCGTCGACCGACACGAAGCGGTCGGTGGCGTTGACGCTTGTGGCCGTTCGGACAACGTCGTCGAACTGCTGTGGAGGTGCTTCGAGGACGGAGGCAAGAGTTAGCGATCCCTGGTCGCGAAGCGTGTCGTAGAGCGTCGGTACGTCGGGCGCGGGGTCGCTGCCAGTGAGGATCCGGTAGGCGATGGCGCCCAACGACCAGATGTCGGCGGGGACCGGTGCCGGGTTGGCGACGCGAAGGGCTTCCGGGGCGAGGTAGACGTGGCCCTCGTGCGCCACGTGGTCGCCCAGGTGCTGTGTGGCCGAGATCGTGGTGCGACTGGCCTGCTCGCGCGTGGCGGTATGCCAATCGCGGATTCTCAGCTTGCGGCTCGCGCCGGAGCCGGAGACCCACACCGACGCCGGGGAGAGCCCCCGGTGGCAGAGGCTGTGGCGGTGCGCGATGCGCAGGACCTCGCCCAGGTCGCGGACGAGGCGTACTCGGTCGCGGAAGCTCAGGTCGTCGCGGTGATCGTCGAGCCAGTGGTCGAGGCGCTCCGCGTCGGGATCGTGCTCGAAGATGAGGGCTGGCCCCATGGGGTTGCCCGCCAGGAGCTCCAAGGGGCGTTCGATGCCCTGTTCGTGGATGCCCTCGAGGAGCTTGAACTCCCGCTCGGCGGCGCGGCGGAGCGATTGGCGTTCACTCTCGTCGAGCACGCTCCCCGTGAGGTAGATCCGGATCCGGCGGGGGGCCGAGGTGACGTGGTGCTTCGACGCGAAGTCCTGCCATCCCTCTCCCTCGGCGAGGAGCTCGCCCAGCTGGTACTCTCCGACGCGTCGATGGGTGGTAGACTCGCGGATGCCGGCCTGGTCGACGGCCTGCGCAATGGCCTTGGACATCGGGCGGTCGATCTGGCGACCGCGTCGGGGGTCGACTCGGGTGAAGACCGGGATCAGCCCGTCGAGCTGGTTGGCCTTCGGCTCTTCGTGCTCGTCCTGGCCCGGCCCGTAGACGTCGACGGCGCCAGGCCCGTCGAGGTTGACGACGAGGCCCGGAGTGGAGAGGAAGACCGCGGACCGCAGGTAGAAGCTCTCCCCTCGCATGCGGGGCGTGCGGAAGGCCGGCTGCCGCATCAGGAGCGACTTCAGCTTCTTCGCCTTGCGCTCCGTGAGTCGGATCGGGTGATCGAAGGTGCGGCGGCTGCCATCCGGCCGGATCCAGGTCCAGGTGGCGGCGTCGCCGTCGATGCGGCCCCCGGGGTACGACTTGATCTCCACGAGGTAGGCGCCCGTGGGCGAGACGACCAGGAGGTCGACCTCGTTGCGAGTGCCGTCTTCACCGAGGAAGGTGAAGTTGGCCCACGCACGAAACGGCTCACGATCCGGGAAGCGCTCGCGGATGAAGTGGAGCGCCGCCCGCTCGTGGTCGTGTTCGGAGAGGGTGACTTCGGTCCAGAGTTTGGTGGAAGGGGTCAACTCGCGGCTTCCAGAGCCAGGAGGGGTCGAGGCGTCGATGGGCTCGACAACTTACTGACACGACGCGATGGACGCACAGTCCGATCGCCGTCATTCCCCGGCTCGGCGGCTCGCCTCCATGCGGAGGCGACCCAGCCAACCCTCGTCAAGGTCGAATACAATCCACCGAGGCCGACCCTGCGAGTCGACCAACGTGGCCTCAAGGTCACCGAACCAGTCTCCCTCCAATGCCGCCCTACGTCGACGATCAAGCACGCCGTCCTTCGCGTAGAGTTCAAGAAGCCTCGGAGGCAGATCGAACGAGAAGAGCGTCTCTCCTTCGCGCCGGACCAGCCATCCCCCACCGCTATACACCAGCTCGACACGTTCCCGCTCACCGAGTTCGTCAAGAACTACTCTACGGGCTGGCACTAGAAAGAGAGGGAAGGTCTTCCCGACGATGGCGAGGAGGACCCCGGCGAGCCCCTGAGCCTCGGCGATGAATGCATCCCAGACCGTCTGATCTCCACCGGCGATGTCGAAGATGAGCTCCATTGGTGCATCGCCGCGAAGCACATCTCTGACCGCGATCCGCAGAGCGGAGAGATCGACGGATATGTTCTTCCGGGCGCGAGTACCGAATGCGGCGCCTTGAATCCGCTTCAGTCCAGCGATCACACCCCCAAAGAACGCAGACTGCTCGAGAGGGAACAGGTAGATATCCTGCGCAAACGCGTACCGTTCCGCATCTCTCGTGAACGCGGTGGCCGAGAAGATCGCGGCTTGGTAATGGTAGCGCGTTTGAGGAATCGGGCCATCCGCCGTAGCCCACGCCTCCGATACATCCTTCAGCACTCCGACAGTGTTCCGAACCGTAGCCATGTCGATCTTGGACGAATAGCACTTCGCCTCAACCAACAAGCGGGCCGGGTGGGAGAAGGGCCGTGGAAGGACATAGTCAGCAATCGCATCAATCTGATGACAACCCCCTCGCCCTATGACCTTGATGTACCCACGCGGCCCCTTAAGGGTCTCATCGCCGGTAGTGTCGTCAATCGTGGTGAATCCAGATCTCTTCAATAGAAACAGGACAACTTCTTCGAAGAGCGCACCACGAATCTGATGGATTGTTGGCACAAGGTATTCCTCCGACTTACGGATCCACGTTCGCGACCGATGACGCCTCAAAGACCCACTCTCCCGACACCATTGCCGGAACAGCCCGAACAACGAGAACTGACCCTACGCTATACCGATTTGCGAGATGGCGCTTCACCGAGACGACCAACCCTGACCCGAGTCGCAGCCGGACCATCCGACCGTCAAGGGAAAGCCCATCGATTCCCCCCACTACTCCGACCAGAGTCACATGGTGGCCACTCCTTATCCGAGCGCTTGAGGCCGCCGCGGTCCAGATCGGACTTTGGATCACCGTCAACTCATCGTCCACGGATATGGCAGCAACAGAATGCCACATCTGCTGACTCACCCTCTGGCGCGCTTCCCTATTCTGTTCTTCACTCAAATCGCAGTCCGAGAACCCACGGTTCGCAAGACTGATGCCCGCCGCGAACGCCGCTTGCGAGCGCTGGTCCACATGGTCTACCCAGCATGAGTGGACCCGCCAAGGGATCAAAGGCAGGTCAAAGAGGACACAGTCACCGTACCCGTTGGTGTGGTACAGGACTGACTCGTGACACCACCAGCACTCTGTCTGGTAGGTGGTGGGCCAAGGTAGCGACGTGATCCCACGAACCTTGGGTCGTGATCCCTGTCGCTCCTGATCGTCGACGAATCGCCCCCGGGCCCGCACGCGCAGGGCGTGATGGACCTGCGTTGCCCGTCGATCATCCGAAACTCGAGCCATGCACCGCAACCGTCACACCACTTCCCCATTCCGGCACCTCCTCGTTGCTTTCCCCCGCAGAGTCGGCTGACACAACCCCGACACCGTCGCGGGTGCCCCCAGCTCCCCTAGGAGCCTCGGAGGCGCCGAACCGCCTTGCCGATATACAGTGCGGCGCTCCACCCTTCACGTCGAATCGGGCCCAGCAACCGGCCTGAGTCAACCATCGCCGCCTTTCCGCCGGACACTCTATCCACGAACCGGTCCAGGTCCGCTGCGTTCCGCGAGTGACGGTCATCGGCGGTCGCATCCGTCACGAACTCGTGAATCAGGAGGACGGCCCTCGAGGCGCCAGCCCGTTCGGCGGTAGACAGGCCCGCTGCTGTGGCCGTGAGAAGCTGGTATCGCAGGTCCATGGCTTCGTCCGGCCCCTGGCCAAGCAAACGAGTCGTTAGCTCTGCAAGGCGCGCCACGCCCCTCGAGTCCGGATTCTCCTTCCAGCGACGTTGGGCGGCACGCTTTGTTTCGGCGACCGAGTCACCGAACGTTTCGTCCGCCTTTGCCTCAATGGCGGCTACGAAGTCGCCATGGGCATCCCTGGCTCTCACCAGCATATCGAGATTCGGCGGCTCCCCGCGAAACTCGTCGATCCGCACCCGGGCCTCCGGCTCCGCTTCCCAGGCTTCCACCGTTGAGAAATCGCCATGGCTCTCAAGAGCCGCGACGATCTCATCCGGCATCGCCGGGGCGGCTCCGATCCACGCGCGGGCAGATTCCTTTGCGCTGCGCCCATCCTTCCAGTGCAAGTTCGGCCGTTTGGGCCCGGCGAGACGCTTCCAGTCGTCGAGGCTCCGGATCTCCTGCCCGTTCTTGTGGATCATCCGGACTCCTGCTCGAGATCGGTGGCCCGCGTTGCGAACCTCGCCACGACCGGATTGTGGTCGCTCAACTCCGTCCACGGCGAGCCTTCCAGAACGTCCACACCCTGGAGCGAGTTCGCCAGCTGCTCAGGCAGGAACAACCCGTCGCAGTGGTAGGGCGTCTCAGGGTTCCTGGCCCATCGCAATGTCTGGGGCACGGAGCCCTCTGAATTCACGAGGTCCCATGCCGATCGCAAGCCGAAGCCACTCTGCAGGCGAGCCAACAACTCCTGGCCAGGGGCATGGCTGCCCAACTGGGCCGCTGCGGCGTTCGCGGTGACCGTGAGATTCCAGTCGCCGGCCAGAACCACAGGAGCGGAAGCCACGATGGGTTCGATCGCGTCGAGCACCTGGTGGGCCGCCTTCACGTAGGATCCGTCTTTCGGCGGGAGGTGGACTGAAAAGGCGAACAAGATCTCACCTGCGATGTCGGTCTCGCCACCGACGACCCAGCCCTCGAACCCTGGGACGCGAACCGGTCTGACCCGTGCCCTACGGGGAAACAGAGCGGAGCCCCATCTCCCGTGCCCAACCGGCGCCCAGAGAGCGCCACGAAGGTCGATCGGATCGAAGAGGTCGGGGGCAAAGGCCCGCGGATCCGTCGACTCCTGGACGAAGAGTAGATCCGGGTTGGTGGCATCGAGGACCGCGACCCAATGCGCCAAGCCTCCGCCCTGCCTCATGTTGAACGTCGCCAGCCGCACGCGAAGCCTGCCTATGCTGTAGGTCGCGATCAGAGATCCACCGCGCGGCGGGCAGAATAGCGGCGCCCTCCTGAGCACGCGAGTGTGTGCCGATGGGGGCGCGATCGGGATTGGCTGGTGGCTTCACCCCGAGTTGGGTACCATGACCGCCTCCCTGCCCGTCCCTCTCGAATCCAGATTATGGCCCGCCTCCCCGCCGCCAAACCCATCCTCGACGCCGCTGCTCACTGGCGAGACCGGTGCCTGCTCGGCGAACGCTCGGTCTTCACCGACGAAGCCCTCTGGACTCGTGAGAACGTCCAGGCCCTCGTTGAACACTACGCGAACAATCTTGATGCCGGCGAGGGCACGTTCTTCAGCAAGTTCGAGAGCCAGATGATGTCGGGCCCGCCCGAGTCCCGGAAACTGGCCGCCGAGATGCTCTGGGTCATGTATCTCATCATGGCACCGAGCACGATGGGTGGAGGGTCCAAACGGAAGCAGATACGCCAGGTCTGGGAGTGGTCCGGCGATAGCCTCTCCGAAGACCACCCTCTCCTCGGTACCGTGCTGGAGAAGGGGGTAGTGAACACCGGGGCTGGATACAATACCCACCGCTGGCGGGAGATGCTCTTCTTCGTCCAGCTCCTGGACCAGTGGCACGAGCTCGACGGCGAGCGAAGAGCCGCCCTCCTGGACGACGCCTGGGAGTTCCAACGCTGGCTCGACAGCTTCGACTTCACCTCGGGTCGCCAGCTCCGTCACATCCTGCTGTTCTACCTCTTCCCCGATGAGTTCGAGCGCGTCGCCTCGGTGTCGCACAAGCGGGAGATCGTGAAGCGCTTCCGCGCCGAGTACGGCCTGCCGAGAGGCGAGGTCAACTACACCGACAGCGGGCAGCTCGACCAGCAGATCTTCATGATCCGGGAGAGGATCCGCGGGGAATACGGGGAAAATGCCGACGAGATGGACTTCTATCTCGATCCGTTGGCCTCGGTCTGGCGCGGAGACGACGATCCACCGCCGCTCGACGATGAGGCGTTGGATCGGGCCAAGGCTCTCTTCATCCGGCGATTCCCGGACTTCGAGACCTTCGAGGCCAGCGGCGAGCGGTACAAGGTGGACGAACGCGCGTACAAGGACGAACTCGTACGCCGCTGGAAGGCCGTAGCTGCCGACCTGCCCGAACCTGGCGACCTCACCGCCGAGCGCGCCGCCGACATCACGGAGCGGCTGAAGGACCTGCTCTCGAGTCCCCTGGACACCATCGGGCAGCCTCAGAACCTGATCAACTGGCGCTACACCAGCTTTCTGCGGGAGATGGACGGTCCCGAGAAGGTCACGTTTGTACGGGCCCTCATCGCTCTCGTCCGGGGCGAGGAATCCTCCGCGAACCGGGCCGGCGCCTTCGTGCAGGCGATCTGGCCCATCATGGAGAACCACGGAGCCACGGGCTATGCGGCGTCTCGTAGCGTGCCTTCGCTCTTGCTCTTCCTGAACGATCCCGCCCACGACATCTACGTGCGCACCGATCTCTTCGACTCCCTGGCCGGCCGCCTCACCGGCGAACTGGTATTTCGCAGCAAGCGCCTCGACCGACGCGAGTACGCCCGGGCGCTGGGCTTCGCCCAGGCCGTGGAGGACGCCCTCGAGCAGATGGGCTGGCCCCCGCGCGACATGATCGATGTGCAGAGCTTCATGTGGTCGGTGGAGCAGGAGTGGGCAGGCCCTGACCCGATCATCGTTGACCCACCCGAGGACGGCGACTTCCTCGCACTCCGCCAGACGCTGCTGGACGCCGGTCTCTACTTCCCCGCCGAGCTCGTGGCCAACTACGTGCTTGCGCTCCAGACCAAACGTCTCGTGATCCTGACGGGCATCTCGGGCACCGGAAAGACCCAGCTCGCCAAGCAGGTGGGGGCCCACTTCGCCCCTCGGCGGGACGGTGACCCCGAGGAACCGCTCGTAGTCGCCGTGCGCCCCGACTGGACCGATCCCCGGGGGCTGATCGGGTACTACAATCCGATCACGGAGTCCTACGTACCCACGGAGTTTCTGCGGCTGTTGCTCAGGGCCCGGAAGGAGGAAGACCAGGCCCACATCGACGGGCGCCCGCCGCAGCCGTTCTTCGTGATCCTCGATGAGATGAACCTCGCCCGTGTGGAGCACTACTTCGCCGACTTCCTCTCGGCGCTGGAGTCGGGGAGCGACCTGACGCTGCACCACGGCACCGCCGGCGAGGAGGGCGACGGCACGAGCGACGCCATTCCCCCGACGCTGCGGATCCCCCGCAACGTGTTCTTCACGGGCACGGTCAACGTCGACGAGACGACGCACATGTTCAGCCCGAAGGTCCTCGACCGTGCGTTCACGCTGGAGCTGTCGGAGGTGGACCTCGAGGGGTGGACGACGTCGGGGGCCGTCCCCGACGCCGATGCACCGGGGCTGGATCTTCCCTCCATGCACGCGCGCCTGCGCTACGAGCTGGCGCCCGGGGCCGAGGATTGGGACGCCTTCGGGTCGCTCCTCGGCGGCGCCCTCCGCGACACCGTGGTGGCCCTGAACGGAGCCCTGGCGCCCAGCGGCTACCACTTCGCGTATCGGGTGGCCGGCGAAATCGCGCGCTTCGTGCGGCTGGCCCACGCCCAGGGGGCCGACAGCCCGGCGGCGCTGTGGATGGCCCTCGATCTGGCGTTGCTCCAGAAGGTGCTGCCCAAGTTCCACGGCACCGAGCAGGAGCTTCAGGCGCCGCTGGAGGTGGTGGAGCGGCTGGCGCGGACCGGGCGGGTGGCGGCGGAGTCCGATGGCGAGGAAGCTTCGGGTGGCTTCGAGGGTGGGTCGGCTCGCCTGCCGCGATGTCTCGCGAAGGTGGAGCGCATGCAGGCTCGGTTGCGGGCGCGGGGATTCACCGCCTTCATCGAATGAGCGAGGTCGCGGTGGAGTCGCCGCTGCGGGTGCGGTCCCGGAAAGGGGACCAGGCGCCGGTGTTCGAGGGGGCGCTTCAGGTGCTGGCGGCCGAGCTGGAGTGGGTGGTGACGGGCCCGGCAGCGGAGGTCATGGCGCTGGCTCATGCCCTGCCCCGCCACGGGGAGCGGGTAGCCGAGGGCGTGCTGCTACTGCGGTTCGGGAACGCGGTGGGGGAATTAGACCTGCCGCATCTGGGGCGGGTCGAGGTGCGGTCGGGCAAGTGGGGCGAGGCGACCTTCGACGCCATGCTGGCCGACCTGGTGCGGATCGCCTCGTCGCTGCCGTTCTCGCGGGGGGATGGTCCGATGCTGCGTTTCTCCATGGACCGGAATCCGACGCAGAACGTGCTGTACCACGCCTTTCTGTACCTGCGCCACGTGCTCTCCGACCGGGCGCCCCGGGATCAGCGCCTGATGCCGGCGCTGGAGGCGGTGATCCGCGATCCGCACCGGCGCTGGAGCCGTATCGACCGCCGGGTGCCCATCGAGGCCATGACCCATGCCGGGCCGTCGACGGTGGCGCAGTTGTTGGCGGGTCGGCTGGACCGCCCGGGAGCGGGCACGCGCGTGGGCGGCGGGGGCCGGCGCCTGATGAACCGTCTCGGAGGCCAGCTCCCGGTGAGCGTGGTGGAGAGCCAGGTGCGCTCGGACCTCGATACGCCGGAGAACCGCTTCGTGCGGCGGTTCCTGGAGGAAGCGGCCCGGACTGTGGCCCTGGTGATGAAGGCGGCCGAAGGGGAGCGGAGCGAGGCGTTCCGAGCACGGGTTCGCGCGGAGGCCGCGGATTGCGCGGAACGGCTGGAGCAGGTGCGCCGGGCGCCGCTGTGGCGGGAGGTGGGCGAGGCAGGCCACCTGCCGTCCGGGTCGACGGTGCTGCGCCAGCGCCGTGGCTACCGCGACGTCTTCGGCCACTGGGTGCGGATGCGGCGCACGGCCCAGCTCCCCCTGGACGATCGGGCCCTGCAGTCGCTGGTGGAAGCCAAGGACATCGCGACGCTCTACGAGCTGTGGTGCTACTTCCAGACCGTGGAGGCGGTGTCGGAGGTGCTGGGTCCGCCGCTCAGGAAGGGCTCGTTCGCGGTGAGCGAGTTCGAGCTCGGCGTGAACCGGGAGTACTGGGTGGAGTGGGACGACGTGCGGGTGGGCTACAACGTGCCGCACTCACGGGGCCGGCGGGGCATTCGGCGGTCGTACTCGGTGCCGCTCCGCCCCGACATCGTGCTGGAGGACCGCCGCTTCGGCGCTCCCCGCGTGCATCTGCTGGACGCCAAGTTCCGGCTGCAGCGGAAGGTGAGCGAGGACGGCACGAAGCGCTCGTTCAAGCCCGCCGACGTGCACAAGATGCATGCGTATCGGGACGGCATCGTCCACGCCCGGACGGCCTGGGTACTGTACCCCGGCGACGAGGATGCGTGGTGGGAGCTGGAGCCGGGGTTCGGGGTGGGGGTTGTGGGGTTGGTGCCGGGGGCGGGGGCGACTCGGCTCGCTTCGCCAATCCAAGCGCTATTCGTGCCGCCTTCCGACTCGTGAGGTTATCCGTCGCTCTTCAATCGCGCCTCCAGCCGCGGGAGGCCGGCCCCGGGAGCGGCGGCCTCCTCGCCGTCCATCAGCGATAGACGCCACCTCGAGAGGCTGGCCCCTTGAAAGCGCTTCTTGATCTCGCGCGCCTCCAGGAAACGCACGGTAGGGTGTCGATCGGCTTCTTCGTTGGCCGGTGACTCGTCGCGGCCCCAGTGTCGGAGATCCACCAGCGCGACGGTCAGGTCATCAGGGGCTTCCCTGACGAGCCGCTGGCCCAGCTCCCACTCGAAGTGGGACAGCTTGCGCTCCTTCCCTTTGCCCCGCCAACGCTGAGCGTCGTCTGAGGTCTTCACCTGGACCGACACCGCTTGGGCACCATCCTCGGTCGAGACGAGAAGGTCGACCATCGGAGCGTTGCCGTACGTCACGGCCACATGGAAGCCCCTCGCAGAAAGCCATCCAGCGAGCCAATACACCCCGGCGGCTCCGTTCAACTGCGTCTTCACGGTCATTACGCTTCACCACCTCATGCAATCTTCTGGACGCCCCGGTCAGCCACGACTCGGAAGGACGTCACCGTTCACGACAATAGGTTCGATCTCAGGCATTGCTGCAGCCTCACCCGGCGTGATTCGGGTGTAGACGGCGGCCCAAAGCGGGTGATTCGTGGCCCCAACGAGGTCACACCGCACACGCTTCCCGCCCGGGACTTGAAGGATGGACACCCGCTCTGGCTTCTTCCGAAACCTCAGCCTCTGATTGACGCCCTTCTTTGGCATTTCAGCCTCAGCATACGGGAGGAAGGGTGCGAGGTCATTCTTCGAATACGAGGCGCCCTGCGAACGTGACACGCTGAGGCAGTTCGTGAACTTGAACAGCGATGTGCTCGGCCAGAACACGACCCACCCTCGCTTCGAGAACTCCCGACCGGTATTCGTGCCCCCGAGTATCCAGGTCCAATCTCTTGACAACTGGCCCCAGGCGCGGGCAGAAGGTCGGAAGTACTTCACTTCGCATCGAATCGTGGGGCCGGCCACGTCGAGGTCTGCGGCGGAGTCGTTTCCAACTCCCTGGGCAGCGAGGTGGCCCGCACGCCCGAAGAAGCCCCCCATCATCGCACAGAGGTCGATCTCCCGAGTCTCGAGCAGTATCGCCTTCCTGGCCACTCCTGAGCGGTTCTGGGAGTGAAGAATGAACTCGTGATTGATGCGGAGGCAAGCAGCCAGCAAGTACTCGCGGGCAGAGTGCGGCGTAGAGTAGCCCATCTCGGACCTCGGTGACTGGGGGAGATTCGCCACTGGCGACGGCAGAGCAGAGTGTGCCATCCGCCCCGTCAACGGACCGTCGCCTCGTCGTCAAGGATCACGGATTGCGGTGGGCCACACGCGCCGCAGCCACCTATTTCAGCCTCTCCGTGAAGATCCGGCCATGGAAGATCGCCGATGTGACAAACTCCCCCCGGTGATCGAACGCAAAGGTCACGCTACGCCCCCAGGACGAAAGCTTCACACGCGCGACACGGCGGGTGGCATCGCGCGCCACTTCCCATTCGACAGGGCGACCCAGACTCCGATCACCCAGGCCGGAGAAGGCCTCGATCAAGAGATCACCTGGATCCTGAGTGGCCATCAATTGACTGCACGTCCGACACTCCTTGGACGAAAGACCGTAGTCGCGTGTGCAGACCGATGCTCCGCAGGAACTGCACTCGGCCCGGTGACCGGAGCAGGCTGGCTCACCGCAGACCGGGCACTGCTCCAGCTCAGTCAGCTTCATCGGATGCTGATCGAACACACAGGTGCCGTGGTGTTCCGCGCAGGCGAATTCGCCCCCTCCCAGATCCACGATGTGCTCTCGGCAGTAGGTGCGACCGTCGGCGAAGCAACTCCCCCGATGCTCGCCACATACCCACTTCTGGCAAGCCGTACAGGGCTCAACTTCGTCCGAGGCGAGGAGGACGTCGGTGTGCACCTCGCACCGGCCTCGGTGCTCCGGGCAGACCCATCGCCGAGTGAAGTCGGTTCGCTCGAGATGGGAAAGGCAATGCCGCTCGCCGTCGACAGCGCAGACCTCCCGGTGTCTCGAGCAGACGTCTTTCCCACATGTCTGGCACATCTCGACCTCGTCCACCCCGCGAACCTCGTCCTTCAGGTCCCGGCACAACCTCACACATGCCGGACAGAGAGGGCGCGGCTCTTCGGCTTCGTCGCCTTCGCCCGGCACGAACGTCGGAGTCGCCGTGAACGTCGTGTGGTTGTAGCAGATCGCCTGACCACAGGAGGCGCAAGATTCTAGGCACGTGAGGCAAACACGATGCCCGCCCGCTAGGCAGACTCCGGCGTGCTCCACACAGAATGTGCTCTGACACGACGCGCACCGACGCGCGTGATCATCGCAGACGTGATGCACCGATTCACCGTCGCCTCCGCGGCAAGTCCCCCCCCCGTGCTCGTCGCAACTCGTGCCACCACAGATGGTGCAGGACTCCGTGCAGGTGGCGCAAGCGACGTGGCCGCCCGAGCAGACCGACCAGGCTCTGGGTTCGGACCCGTGGCACGAGGGGCAGAGCAGGTCCCAGTCGGCGTCCCCCAGGAGCAGGCGCCGGCTCGTCAGAGTTGCTTCGATGGACCCGTCCAACAGCAGCGTGTGTGCTCGCTCCGCAAGTACCTGACAGAGTTCGAGTTGCATTGGCCGTAGCTCCGCGCTCGCCCGGTTACGAGCGATCTCCTCAGCCTTCCGGCGTTCGTGCTCCTGCCTGTAGGCACGTACAGCGTCCGACCCACCCGGTCCGTCTTGAGCCTCCTTGATCAGGCGACCGTAGTACCCGTCCAAGCGTGAGAGCTCCCGCTGGAGAGATCGCTCCACTTCCGCTCGCGCGCCGGCGAGCCACTCTTCCAGCCGGGCCTCAACGTCGTCCAGAAATCCAGGTAGCAGGTGCTGGAGAGGCTGCGGCGAAGCAATCTGATGCTCCCCGGCGTCCGCCCTCTCGCGCACTCTGCAATCGAGCTCGTCGATTTCCACCTTCCCGATCGGCTGACCCGTCGAGAGATCGAACCAGCCTGTCTGAACGAGACGGTCTTCGACCCTGCTCCCGGTCCGCACAGAAGCGGCGAGGTGTAGTCGGCCGATGGGAAGCCACTCCGCCTCCGTTCGAGTATCGCGTACCTGGCCACGGGTGAGGACGAGGGACGCTGAGGGGAACTTGGCCCCAGCACCTGCTGACGTCTCGACGAAACCCCTGTGCAGCTGCCCCCCGCGACTTCGTGCAGCTGCGAGAAGGTCTTGGGCGAATCGACTCCCAATTACCGCTACTTCCGCATCCGGGTGCAGGTCCATGCTCTCGATATCGAGCGCGAGCACGCGGGTCGTTGCGCCGAACCACGCGACTTCGGACGGGGCTGGCTTGAATACACGAATGCCCTTCTCAGGGCTTTCGATCGAGCCTCCGGCAACCGCCACGTAGGCGTCGAGGAGCCGAAGAACCTCACTCATGGGGCCCAGGCCCCCGTAACGATCCGGTCGGTTTCATCCGAGAGGGGAGCCTCTCGGTCGGCATGGATCTTCAGTAGAGTCACGGGCAGTCGATCCGCGGCGACGAGGAGCGACACCCCTCTGGCACGGCCGGTGGCAGAGTGGATCCAGACAGTTGGCCCGTAGTCGGTCACTTCGGCCGGTTCGATTCCATCCGGCACCGGCGCCAAACGAAGCGCCTCCTGAATTTCCGAGGCGGCCAGACCCAGACTCAGCCGCTCAGCCTCCACCCCCGCTACGAGATTCATCAACCGGGTGCCGTACGCCAGGCGCACCCGGGCCGGAATCGAGAGGACTCCGAACTCCCGCTCCAGGCGTTCCGCGTTATCCTCTGGAGCGATGTAGCTCGAGCGTTCTTCCGCCTCCTTTCCTTCGGCGTAGCTCCGCTCCACCTCCTGCTCGATCGTCCGGACCTCTCGCTCGAACGCCTCATCGCTGGATGCTGAGAGCCAGGCGTCCAGGAACCGCTTCTCGAGGTCGGAGGCATCGTCGAATCGCCCGAGGATGAGGTCCAACTCACCGACCACGAGTTCAAACAGCCGGATCTTGTCCTGAAGCACCTGCAGGATCCGGTCTTCGACCGTCCCAGTAGCTGCAAAGTTGTAGATGACCACCTCTCGCTTCTGCCCGATGCGGTGGAGGCGCCCGATCCGCTGCTCGACCAGCAGCGGGTTCCATGGTAACTCGTAGTTCACCAGGACGTGGGCGAACTGGAGGTTCAGCCCCTCGGCTCCTGATCGAGAGCTGAGTAGCACGCTTCCCGGCGTCTCACGGAACCGGAGCTTGAGACGTGCCCGTCGAGCTCGATCAACACCGCCATGGTAGGGGAAGACGGTTATGCCCTTCGCCTTCAGGTGGTGCTTGATGAGGTCGATTGTCGGCCGGTGCTCGCTGAACACAACGATTCGCTCACCCTCATGGGCCCGCAGGACCGCATCCAGTCCACGCAGCTTGGAATGCGTCGTGACCGCTTTGGCCTGGTCCGCCAGATCTCCAGCGCGGCGCCGAAACCTCGGCCTCACTGCCTGCCTCTTCGAGAGCCGATGGAGCGAGGCCGCGATCGCTTGGCTCGAGGAACAGATGCGTTGGGCCATCATCGTCAGCACGAAATGCGCACCGCCGGCTGCCGCTGCATCCGGGTACATACCAACCGCGTAGAGCTCCCGCAGGAAGGCGGTCACCTCCGTGTACAGGGCCTGCTCAGCCGCCTCCAGGCGAATCTCCGGCCGGTGAGGACGTCGGGGTGGCAAATGCAAGTTCACGTTTGCGCGCTTATTGCGCACCATGACCTGGGCTGCCACGTCCCGGATCCCGGTCGGGTCTCGCGGCACCCTCGGGTCCGACCCCATGTACCGACGCTTGAACTCCTTCCAAGTACCGAACTGCCCTGGCCGAAGCAGGGTCACGAGGTTGTAGAACTCCCTGAGGTCGTTCTGGAGCGGCGTCGCAGTCAATAGCAGGAGGAAGTCACGGGTGAGCTTCTGCAACATCTGATAGAGGGCGGTGCGGTGGTTCTTTGCCTTGTGTGCCTCGTCCACGATGACGACATCCCACGATCGTGCCGTCACGTAGGGGCGATTGGCGGCATGCCGCGCTCGCGAATGGCTGGCCACCAGGAGATCGTGGCTCTTCCAATCGCTCTGGTCTTGGACGGTGTCGAATTCAAGGAAGAACTTCTCGCTCATCTCCTCCTGCCATTGATCCACAAGGGATGCTGGACAGAGGATCAGAACGGACTTCACGAGCCGTCGGGCAAGGAGTTCCTTGAGGATGAGGCCTGCCTCGATGGTCTTGCCGAGACCCACTTCATCAGCGAGCAACGCCCGCCCTGACATTTCTCGAAGCACGCGGATCGCGGTGTCCGTTTGATGCGGGAGTTCATCGATGGTGTTGGCGTCCAGCGCGATGAGCTCCTCGAACCCGGGGCGCAGAGCAAGCCGCTCGGCCGCGCGGCGGAGACGAAACCACTTCGCTGCGTCAGGTTCCGCACCGTATGGATCCAGCGCACCCGACACGGCGCCCAGGAAGTCCCGGATCTGCTGCTCCCCGAATCTGAACCGGACCTGTCCCTCCCGGCGGCGCACCCGTTCGTGAAGCCAACTTAGATCTCCCTCAAACGGCCGCGCGTTGTCTCGCGTATCACCGGTCGTAATGCGGTGCTCCCGGGGACTCCCTGAAGACCGGGTGCGTTCGATCTCGGCGATGGCCTCGCGTACTCGACCCTCGAGCCTCTCTGCCGCCGATGTAGTCCGATTCCGAAGTACCCGGAGGACAGCATGGAGCCGCGTCTCGTCCCGCTGGCGGATCCACGCATCGACGAGAGGAGCCATGTCGGCGATCCGCATGTTCCGGAGCGGCGGCTCAGGCATCGCCACCTCCTTGGTGGGGAACCGACGTCATGACCCCCCTCCACACCTTCCTGCACGCCGCTCCACGGGTAGACATACGAAAGCTCCGACCCTCCACAAGCCGGCATGCTCCGCGCGGGCGGTGTCGCCGGCGGCGCGCACGGCATCTACTCCAGCGATATTTGGTGAGTAGACGAGGGGGACCGCATAGCCCCGACGGACCATCGCCCGGTTGAGCCAGACTCCCTGTCGATCGTAGAGATGTGCCAGCAAGCGCCCGTACCGGTCTCGCTCCTGCACATCGAGGGCTACGACGGCTGAATCTCCAAGGGGCAGCATCTCTTCAAGGGCGAGGCTGGCTCTCAGGGAATGGCCGTCCCGGCCGTCCTCGGGGGCGTCGATGAGCAGCAATCGGATCCGCAGGCCGTTCACGCAATCCAATGTGTCGCCATCTACGATATGCCCGACCACGCATACTCCCACGGGTCGCCCAGGACCGTCTTGACGGCTTTGGCCCGCAGCGAGAGGTACGAGTCGGTCGATTGCGACCAGGGGCTGACATCGCCGGTTCGTGGTGCGACGATACCCTGCCGACACGGCCAGGGCTTCTGACTCAAAGAAGCGTAGGTTGGATGGCGAGAGCCGTTCCCAGGCGTCGCACTCGACCGGATAGAACACAGATCCCCGAGACGATGCCACGAAACGGGTACCCGATGGGGGCAGAACCTGTGCTTCGAGGCGGTTCCTGGCCACATCAGAACCGAGCAATCCAACGATTGCGAGAATGACCCATGCGATCGTCGAGAGAGGGGACGAGTCGCTCATGTCTCCTCCATCAAGAAGGCGCCCGGCTTGCGGGATGTGGTCAGATCCATGGTCCCGAATCTAGTTTGATTCTCCCTCGATCTTCCTCCTTCAGCCGTACCCCGACGATGGATCAAGCCACCGAAGCAGCGAGAAGCTCGGTTCGAAACCTGGGCGCCCTTTACTCGGTTGTCGTGGGCGTGGCCCTGGCCTTCGCGATGGAGAAGCTGGTGGACGCCGAAGCTGCGTCGGTATTTCAGTGGCATCTTGTTCCGCTGTTTCTCGCGCTGGTCGTAACGCTGGTCCCGTTCTACCATGGGGCCCTTCGACATCTCGATGTGACCTACGTCGAGCACGGAACGTCGGACGTCCGGGCTGGGGCACTGCTCGCAGACTTCCTTCTACTGTTCCTCGAAGGAAGTCTCTTCGTCGGCCTTTCCGTGTTGCTGGGACGGCCCGAGGTGTTTGGATGGACGCTTGTCGCTCTTCTGCTACTGGATGCGATCTGGGGTTTCACAGCGCATCTTGCCTTCTCTCGGCATCCGAAGCTCAAGGCAGAAGCTCGCTGGGCGTTCGTCAACGCTGGCACGGTCGTGATCCTCGTTCTTTTCCTGATCGTCCTCGGGGCCTACCCACCGGGCCGCGTTCCCGAGTCCGGTGGGCTTGAGATCGGCCTTCTCGGGATCGCGGCCATCCGCACGGTAGTCGACTACGCGGTGAGCTGGGAGTTCTACACGGCGTAGTCGTCGATCGTCACGTAACGAGACGAAACACGGCGAAACCGAGCCCACCGAGTAGCCCGAAGAGCAATACGCTCATGCCGACCGCCCAAGCCCACTGCTTCCATCGCCTCGGGCGCCGGCTCGCGACTGTCGCACCATGGGACCTCCGGACCAATCGGTCGGCCCGACCCTGATCCGCACCGGGCCCTCGAGGCCTGAGCCAGAACTCGGGAAGACCTCGACCATCGATCGGAGGCGGGGCGCCGGCGTCGTGTCGAGGCTGCTCATCCGGCCGTTGCGCGAGCGCCCATTCGTACACGTCTTGCGGACTTCCCTTGAGGTCGGACATCCGGAATCTCTTGATTCCCGCCCTGCGGAGAACCACGGCGCGGAAGCTGAGGACTGCTTCGTCTAACGCATCCACTCAGTTCTCCAGACGCTTGTAGAAGAATTGCTCTACCGTGAGCATGCCGGCCTTGAACGCATCCTTGCTATCCGCCACCTCATCCACGAGCACCACGAAGTGTCGGCACTCGGGATTCTGCTCCATGCTCCATTGGAGAATTGGGGTCACCCGAGACCTGAACTCGGAATGGCTCAACCCCTCTCCGGCCGCCGCTAGCATTCCTCGAATGGCCTCAGCATCAGCCTGCCGACGCTCTGGCCAGGTCGGTCGGAGATCAACCGTGCCCGTGTGCAGTACCGCCACAAAGGCGTACTCGATCTCACCCGCGTCATCGGCCCAACACGGCGGGTGATCGAGGCCGTTCCCGCTTGCCCGTTGGTAGTAAGCGACCTGGTTCGCAAGTTCCCTGCTCCGGTCGTCGAGCCGCGTCACTTCAGCCGCCAAGCTATCGATGGCGTCCGCCGCGTTTGGGTCGGCCCCAGCCGCAGCCAGGAGGTTGTTGAACCGCGTCTCGTCTTGTCGAGAAAGGAACGCAAGAGTGTCCACCAGTGCAGCGGTCGACTTTTCCGCCATTCGCGTCGAGTCCGCACCGCGCTCGACAAGGGCCGCCAGCACCCGCTGCCGCGCCCGGCCTTGCTCCTCCATCAACCGGGTCAGCTCCGTGAACTCCTCTGGTATTCCTCGAGAGGCTTCGAGGACGACGCGGGAAAGCTCTTCCATGGCCACCGGTCCCAACTCCTCTGCCACCTCGATCAACTCCGCATAGTCTTCAGTCTCGGTCCGCACCTTCTCCAGTTCGGACCGCTCCCACGCCAAAGCCAGGGCCAGCGCAAAGAACAGGAGAACGAAGATCTCCGTGAGCGTGAATGGAAGGACCTGCCGGTGCTGGTCAGCCATGGACGGTGTCCTCATCCGCGCCCAATCGTTTCGTCAGAAATTCCACCGACTCGGCGAGCTCATCCCGGACCCCAGCAAGCGATCGATTCATCTCATTCGCCTTCTTGGCCAGATCGCTCTGAGCCGTGGCGAGATGATCGCAGGTCCGTCCCCAGGCCTGTAGCCCCGCCTCCATGCTGTCTCGGCCACCGTCAATCGCCCCGCGAAGTCGCTCCACGCCTCTGGAAAGGCGGTCGAGATCGGACTCCAAGGTCACGACCGACTTCTCGAGGCCGGCGGCGGCCTCGACCGTCCGGGAGAGCTTCTCGCGAACGGCCTCGGGGAGGGCCGAGACGGCCTCCATCTTCTTGTTTGCGGCCTGAACGCCCTCGATTGCCTCGGCCCACGCATTCCCGACTCCGGAAGAACTCGTCGCAATCACGTCGGAGAACGTCTGCAGCCGGCTCTCAATCTGTGAGAATCGGTCCGCGATGACCTCCGCCGACGCCGCGATGCGCCGGCCTCCATCCTCCACTGGCCCCAAGGTGGCTTCCAAGGCGCCAGCGAACCGCTTAGTGACGGCTTCTGTCTCAGTCTGCAGACGGTTGAGGGTGTTGTAGAGCTCGGTCTGGGCCCGTTCGAGCCGGACACGAGACGAGGTGCCGGACTCGTCCACATCGGACCGGAACATCACAATCGTCACTCGACCGGTGAGGCCAATGAACGTGGTTACCAGCGCCAGGCCGAACTGAGATAGGACAGCCCGGAGAAGATCCTCCTGCGATTGATCGCCGAAACGGACCAGCACCACAACGAGGGCTACCAGCGTCAAAAGGAAGCCCATGTAGTAGAACGAGTCAGCGAAATCGTCCTTCCCTACCTCGTCGGGAGCTCGAGCTCGGGCCGCCATGAGGTACACAAGCATTCCTCCGCTAGCCCAGAAGACCGGGAGAAGCTGATAGCCGCGAAAGGAGAGGACCGAACTTCCGACCGACGAGATCACCAGGAACAACACGAACTGAACCCGCAGTGCGTCGCCGGTGCGAAGTGCTGTCCCGGAGCCAGACCTGCTCATCCTTCAATCCTCTGCACTCGCATCACCAACCCTCCTTGCTCGCCGATGTAGGAGTCCCACAGCTCAATGAGATTGGATGCCCCCTGACCCGCTGAGGGCCGCCCACCGAGCCGCTCCATGTACAGGATCTGAACACTGACGTCCCTCAACGATCGCGTCCCCAGGACGTTGGTGGCGGCGAGGCGAACACCATCCTCGCTACTCCATTCCGAATCGGAGTAGACGCTATACTCAGGGGAGTTCTGCATGAGGTCCGAGATCAGCATCACCTGACGCGAGGATCCCGCAGCGGCCTCCCCAAAGCTCCGGAGCGCAGCCGTGCGGAGGGTCTCCATGATGGGTGACGCGGCACTCTCCCCTGCCGCTCCCTCATCAAGGACGATCGCATCCAGCTTGGCCTTGTACTCGGATCTCCAACGCTCAGTCAATTGCTCCGGATTAGCGACCAGTCGTGATCCGCCATCCCGAATGATCGGGAACTTCTCAAAGTCCGATGGCAGTCCCGGGTTGCATAGCTCCAGCAGCGCCTCAGGTACCGGCCCGGCCTCTGGCCGCACGGTGAACAGGTGCACGCGCCCGAATCGAGGAACCTGCTCCTGGATTTCCTCGAGCCGCTGCTCAATTGCGAGGCGCTGAACTGGAGACCAAGGGTCGGTGCCGTCGACGATGAGGACCGTCTCACTGGTTGGCGCCCGATCGACGGGGCAGAGGTCTTCGGTGAGGTCGGGGTTCCACTCGCGCGCCAGAAACACCGCCATGGACGTGACGCCGAGAAATGCCAACGCTAGTCCGACCGCGAGATACAGCGTGAAGCGAGCCTTCGTCTCACGTTCCCGAGCCCGCCGATTGACTACCGGACGTCGGGTCATTCCAAGACCTCACGCTCCAGTTCTGGAACCGATCGGGCCAACGACTTCTGATCCTCGAGGATCGTGGACAGCTCCTGGAGATTGAACGGGTCCACCTCAAGAATGGGGCCGAGCTCGGCTTGCTCAGTGAAATAGCGCGGCGGGGGTGTCCCGCGGACCAACCGGTTCTCATCTCGATAGGCCCGGACCATTGCCGCGTGTGCCGCCTTGGCATCGTGAAGGAATGTGTCGCGGTTCGCCTCCAGGCGACGCATCCTGGCAACGAGGGATTCCGACATCTCGAGATCGGCCAGTATCTGATCCCGCAATTCAGTCCTCTCTGCATCGGTGAGAGATCGATGGTCATCCGCCATCTCCTGAGCGTCCCACCGAAGTTCGTCTAGATCGGCATCCAACTCTGCGAGACGCCCGCTGAGTCGCCGCAATGTTGGGTCCCGTTCATTCCAGCTCCACCCTGCGAGCACCGCGGAAACAGAACAGGTGATGCCGATCGTCAGGAGAGCCCACGACATGAAGTCCGTGAACCCGAGCGGCGACTCCAGCAATGACGGCAGCCATTGCTCGATTCCCGACTCAAAGCCAAGAGTTCTGACGACGTTCCGGAGGTGGACCACCCCGAGATTCCAAGCGGGAACTGTGATCACGACCACTCCGAGCAGCAGAACGCCAAGTACCCGATCTACCCATCGAGCGCCCGCAATCAGCCCGATGCCGCGACCCAGATGCACGTGGGCGACCACGTCCGCAACGCCGAGCATGACCGCCAAGCCGAGACCAAACGATAGGCCCCAACGGCTCCCGGAGGCGAAGAACGCGGCATTTGCGAGGGCCTGTACCAGCGCCACGAGTATCACCCAACCGAGCCTGAGCCGCCGATCCGAAGGCTCCTTGAGGTCCGCCTCACGGACAACTCCATACTTCTCCCGATAGGCCTGAAGGTCACTGGCGACCGAGCTCCGTCGGGCCTCGAGGAGCCGGATCTCGTGTTCCACGCGAAGCTGATCGATTGTCGGCCCGGCGGCTTCGAACGCTCCGGGTTGGAGACGCCTCACAGCAGGGCGGATATCGCGAGCCAACAAGGCAGCCCGCATCTTCTGCCACTCCACGTTCGCGGCCCGCACACCGTCGCTGATGCGCTCCTGAACGAATTGCGTCAGAAGGAGCTGGGGCCCGTCGGGATTCGGATCATCACTAGCGGGAAGGTCCTTCTCACCGAAGCGGCGCGCCTTCTTCTGGATCCGGAACCTCTTGAGGGTCTGTTCAACATCGATCCTCTGAAAGATCTCGTCCGAAGAATGACCTCGATCCCGGTCAGGAAGAAAGATTGACCGGATCCAATTCCAGAACGATCGAAGCACGGCCCTCACGGAGTTCGGGGGATGCCGGCCCACGAGGCGACGTTGAGAGGGGGGAGCCGGACCGCCACGGTGCACCCGCCGCCGGGGTCGGGCAAGGGCTACGCGCCCCTGGAACACTTTGTGACAGCGCCTCCGTCGTGCGCTATTCGGCCCCCCACTCCCGCCCCACCTCCCGATACCGCACGAACGCGTTCACCATGCGCATCTTGTCCACCGTGCCCACGTGGGCGTCGAGGTAGCCGGCCTCCGCCAGCCGCTCCTTCAACAAGTCGACCTCGGCGTTGTAGGGCTCCACCATGAGCATGTCCCTGCACTCGAGGCCCGGGTTGCGGGGACCTTCTTCGGATTCGTGAACGCCACCCCCGGCACCAGCAGCCGCCGGTAGACGGCCGCGACCGCCGCGGCCTCCTCTTCACACGCCTTCGCGTCGCCCTCGTGGGGCATCGCCCTCCCGGAGTCAGCGCCCCCGCCGAGTCGCCCGGATCTCCACGCTCCGCGACTCCCGAATCACCAGCTCCGGGAAATCGTTGGTCGGGGCCGCCCCGACGCTGCGCCGAGCATCCCAAGCGGTTCGTAGCTTGCTCGTCGCACTCGCAGACGCGTTGAGCGCCCGCCATTCGGACACGGCCCTCGCCTGCTCGAACTCCGGGGCCCCCGCAACCACCGCATTGCTGGGGCAGAGTGCCAGAAGCGAAGGCAGGAGGCCATCCAAGCCCGTCACCCGAAACAACGTGGCCCGGGCCGGCCCCTGGAACTCGGTGAAGGCGAAGCCGAACACCCGGGCGCCGGCCATGGCGAGCGCGAAGTTCTTGGTCTGCAGGTTGGTGGGGCCGGGGTGACCGAGAGCGCTGAAGTTGTCGAATTCGATCCAGGTCTGGTTGACGAACGACCCCTCGTCGAACCGGTAGGTCACCAGCCCGCTCGCCGTGACGAACCGCTCCGTATCCACCCACGCGAACACGTTCTGGGTCGTCGTGTTGCAGGCGAACACCAGTTCCGGGTATTCCGAGCTCCCGAACTTGTTCGTGACCTCCACATCCGCGTCCAGAACCAGGAACGAACTCGTCGACCCGCTGAGTACCTGCCAATCGTAGGCCAGTACGTCGGCCTGCCACACGACCCCGTCGATCGACACCAGAAGGGTGACCGTGCCGGAGGCCAGAGGCGTGAGCTGACCGTCCTGGGTGATCGTGCCCTGGCCGGCCTCCAGAACGCCCCAGGTCACCGGCCGATTCACCACCGTGCCGTCGGCGAGTCTCGCAGTGACGGTGTAGCCGTACGTGTCGCCCACCTTCACGCGGGTGCGACCCGTGATGGTCACCGACGTCACGGGGGGCGCCAGCACCGTGACCACACTGCTGCCCTGCACGTTCCCGCCGGTGGCCACCACCGTGGTCGTGCCGGGAGCCACACCCCGCACGAGTCCCGAGGCCGTCACCGTGGCGACGTTCGGGTCGCCGGTGGTCCACGACAGCGACGCGTCGGCGACGGGATTGGCGTTGGCATCGAGTGCCGTGGCCTCGAACTGTGCGGTCTCGGACGGCCCGATCGTCGCGTCGGCCGGGGTGACGGACACCGACGAGACCACCTGCCTGACGTCGAGCGATGCGGTCTGTGTGGCCGATCCGGCCGATGCCGTGATCGTCGCGGTCCCCACGGAGAGCGCGGTGAGGAGCCCGTTCGACGACACGGACGCCACGGTCGTAGCGCTGCTGGTCCAGCCGACCGTGGCCCCGGCCATCACGTTTCCGGACTGATCCCGGACGGTTGCGTTGAGTTGCAGCGTCGCGCCGAGCGCCGTGAGCGACGGCGACTCCGGATCGATGGAGATCGACGTGGCGACGGGAGTCTCAGGGGCAGGACCCGTCGAGTCGCCCCCGCAGTTCCCAATGGTGACGGAGAGGGTGGCCACGAGGGCGATCCTCGCGGCGAGCCGAAGCGATGAGATCATGGGGCGCACGGGCTCACTCCTCCTCATCGAGCCACGCCACCACCTCCCAGTCCCGATCCGGAGTCAGCGTCACGAAGAGGTAGATCGAGTCGTCGAGCACCTTCACGTCGGCCCCGCTCTCCTCCAGCTCAGCGGTGATTTGCTCCGGGGTCAGCTTGTACATGCCCCCCGTCGACGCATCGACCACCAGACCGATCAAGCCACCGAAGAGGATGTTCCCCCACACCCAGCCGGACGTGCTGCGCTCGATGTGCATCTGGAACTCCTCATAGCCGTCGAGCTCGATCTGGAGGGCATGTCCGGTCTTCCGGGACAGCGACAGCATCGCGGGCGTCTCCGCGTTGCGGACGCCGTCCACCGCGATCGAGGCACCCGAGGGATTGCTCTGAATGGCGACCTGTTGGGTCGAGCCATTGATGATGGTGCCGCAGCCGGCGGCGACGAGGAGGACGAGCCCGGCGAGGCCGATGCGCGAGGCGAAGGAGTCCATGGAAATGCTCCAGACGAAGGGGGCACCCGGGCCGTTCCCGGGATCGCTGCATGGAGTCTGGAGACGGGGTGTGACAATCCCCGCCCCGCCCTGTCGCTCGCCCCGCCCGCGCCCGTAGACTGTGGTGTCGCACCCGTTCGGTATTCTTTCGGTTCGCCTCGAATCCGCCCAGCCTGAGTCCGATGCCCGCCGCAATTCGAAAAGTCCATCGCCAGCTGGACCTGATCGCCCTCCTGGTGTCGCGGCACTATCCCCTCACCCGGGCCCAGATCTGGGACGAGGTGGAGGGCTACCGAACCCGGCTCCAGGACAACGACGACCCGGAGTCGGTGCGCCGGATGTTCGAACGCGACAAGAAGGAGCTGATCGAGCTCGGCTTCCCGCTGAAGGTGGACGAAGACCCGCTGGGCGAGCCGGGCGAGCAGCACCGATACCGCCTCTCCCATCGCGACTTCTACCTGCCCTACCTGCGGCTCATCCGCGAGGGCGCCGCCCTCGACGCACGGCCGAAGAACTCGACCACGCCTCCGGCGGCACTCCCGGCCGAAGACGCGTGGCGGGTGGCGGAGGCCCTGCATGCCTACCGGCTCAATCCGGCGCTCCCGCGGGCGGAGGCGGCCGAGTCTGCTTTCCGCAAGCTCACCTTCGACCTGGCCTCACCCGAGCTCGAATTCGGGTCGGCGCCGATCATTCTCTCGTCGGACGACGACGAAGCCCGCGAGCGGGTCGAACGGCTGAGCGAGGCCATACGCCGGCGCCGTCGCGCCCGCTTCGACTACCACTCCATGGGCCGCGATGCGATCGCTGGGCGCCGGGTCGAGCCCTGGGCGCTGCTCTTCAAGTTCAATCGGTGGTACCTCGTCGCCCGTGACCTCGACCGGGAGGCCCGTCGGACCTTTCGGATCAGTCGCATGTCGGCGCTGGAGATCGAGCCGGACGCCGACACCTGGGCCCCCTTCGACCTCGACCTGTCGGAGTGGACGACGGCCGACGCCTGGAATCTGCCAGGCGACGACACGGGCGAGACCACCGTCGACGTCCGCATGACCTTTCCGCGCTCCTTTTGGGCTGATCGGAATGAGCGCGGAACGCTGGTCGAGACCCGGGACGGCGGCACGACGGTGCGCCGCTTCACCGTGCGGAGCATGGATCCGTTCCTTCGCTGGCTGCTGAGTTTCGGGCGGGAGGTGGAGGTCGAAGCGCCTGCCGGCGTGGCCACCGCGCTGGGCGAACTCCGGGCCCGTGTGGCCGACCTGCATCGCGACCGGGGAGGCGCGGCGTGAGCCCGTCCGCCGATCAGCTCCTGAGACTCGTGCGCCTGATTCCCCTCGCCGCTCGCCCGGAGGGGGTCCGCCTTCCCGATGCCGCGCGCATGTGTGGAGTCGAGGAACGCGATATCCAGCGCGACTTCACCCTGCTCGCCGAGCGCAGCTGGTACCTTCCTCCCGGGCGCACGGACGACTTTCAGATCCTCCTGGAGGGGGACCGCATCCGGGTCTACGCGCCCCCCGCCTTCCATCGCCCGGTGCGCCTCGTGCTCGCCGAGCTCGTCGCCTGTGCCCTCGCGTTGCGGTGCGCCGGCCTGGGATCGGAAGAAGCCGCAGAGCTCTGCCGTCGGGTGGAGGCCGCCCTCGCCCTGGAATCGATGGAGTCCGACGGGCCTTCACCGCCCGCCACGGACGAGGTCCAGTTCGCGCTCCGACATACGACGGTCGACGAGCTGCACGGCGCGCTGTCGCGGGCGGTGGTGCATCGGCGCCGGGTGCGCTTCGGATACGTGAAGGACGGGGCGGAAGCCCCCGAGGTCCGCCGCCTCGAGCCGTGGCGGATCGTGCATGCCGAGGGTGAGGCGTACCTGATCGGCCACGACCTCGACCGCGACGAGCCGCGCCTCTTTCGGGTGGATCGGATCCTCGGGGTGGACGTCACCGACGAGGCCTGTTCAGCGCCCGTCCCCGACACACCCGAGGAGGTCCAGGACGACGGCTCGGTGCGCCTGATCGTCGGCGAGGGCGACGAGCGGTGGGCCGAGGTGCGCTACTCGCCGCGGGTCGCACGCTGGGTGCGCGAGCGCTACGAGGGACAGGACGCGGAGGACGGCGCCTACGTCGTGCAGCACCGCCTGCTCACGGACGGCTGGGTGGTGCGCCACGTGCTCGCGTACGGCGGGGAGGCGGAGGTGGTCGCTCCGGGCGCGCTGAGGACGGCAGTCGTGGAGGCGGTCGATGGATCAGGGTCGGTTCAACAGGAACCATCTGCGAGAGGATTGAAACCATGATCGAGGTGGCACAGGACGAGTTGGTCTTCCGTTTTCCCGACGTGCACGCCGACGCGACGTTGTCGATCAGCTTCCAGCGCACGCTGAGAATTCCCGACGACGGCCGCGACTACCCCCTTCCTCCGGGGCTCGGGGCGTTTCCGCTCCGCCACGTCGACGACTACGGAGCGCGTCTGCCCGAGGCCCGGAAGGCACGCGGGGGAGTGATGCTGCCCATGTACCAGTCCGAGGCCCTCTGGCTGGCCTTCGGCGGGGGGTATCCCTTCGCCGTGAAGGTCGCCACCGGAGAGATCAACGCCGTGACGGGCGGCGCTTGGGCCGATGGAATCCACCGCGATCCCCAGGACTACCTGGTGGTTCCCGACCAGCCGTGGCTGGATGGCTACTGCGTGGAGAGGGGCACGATCCGGCAGTTCGTCGCCATGCCCCTCGGCCGGGGGTACACCGCCGAGGAGCAGATCACCGGGGCGGCCAAGCACGGCGGCATCCAGATCGCGGTCTACCCCATGAAGTCGGAGGCGTACCGCCAACTCGACACCTTCGATGGGCCGACGTCCGGGATGGTTTATGCCGTGCACGAAGAGTCGGCGCCCATGGGACTCGCTCCCGGGGGCCGCATGAAGCAGGAGATCTACGACGATCCCCATGCCTTCGACGTGTGGGACACCCGGGAGAGCGGTCACTGCTTCGTTCACATCGCCAACTCGCTGGCGTGGAGGGCGATCACGAGCGAGGAGCCGCCCACCACTCCCCTGACGGCGCGGGAGTACAGCGAATTCGGCATGCCGTGGTTCGACTACTACGGCGGCGATCGCGCCGCGCTCGAGGGAGCGGCCACGCTGGCGGGCCTGAAGAGCGTGAAGGCGTTGGGCGACGAAAAGGGCGAGCAGCCTCTGCCCGAAAACGAGTCGGTGGTGCCGCCCATCGTGATCGAGCTGGGCCCCGAGGGCAGTGGATCTTCGACCTGAATTCGTCGGCGGTCACACCTTCCTGGCAACCAGTTGGACCAGGACGCCCATCTGCCCGATCCCCATCAACGCATCTCGTACGGCCATCACCTCGTCCCGGGTGACGGGCTCGGCGTGCGCCGCCGGATTCCGCAGCTTCTGCACCTTCTCGAGCTCGCGCGGGAGCTTGTACTCATCGGTGAAGTACAACACCTGTCCGGACGCGACCCGCTTCAACCCCTCTTTGACCAGAGGCTCGTCCGCCAGGAGCTTCCGCAGCGCGCCGAGGCCCTGGTGCGGGAACGCCCGCCCCAGGTCCACCGGTTTGTGGTCCACGTAGGCCATACGTCGATTGATGTCGACGTCGGAGTAGGCCCGGTTCATCAGCCCCCGCAAGATCGCGTTCACCTCGGTCTCGAGCGCTTTCGCGTATTCGACCGCGGCTCCCGAGAAGTCGAACGCCGGGTCCTCCCGCCGAGCACGAACCACCGCTTCGGCCGAGGCCAGGAAGGTGCGGGTCGCCGGCTCCATCAGATGCCAGATGCGCTCGCCGAAGAGGTTGTCCCGGAGATCGGCGCTGAGTCGGGCCACCTCACCCCGCAGCTCGGCGTCCCGCTCGGCCCAGAGCCGTCCCTCGGTGAGCGCCTCCCGGTCGCCGAACCAGTCCATCTCGGTCTCGCGCCAGACGAGCAGGGGCAGCTCCACCATCCCCCCATACAGACTCACCGGCTGGTCGTGGTAGCGGGTGTTGTGGAGCTTCCTCAGCTCCTGGATCACAGCCCGCGCGTCCTGCGCCACGACCCGACGGATGTCCCAGATCCCGAACCAGACGTCGCACTCCTGGTCCTTGTAGTAGCCGGGCACCGCCGCCCGTTCCCGGGTGCGCACGTCGTCGACCGTGACTTCCGAGAGGTCGGCGACGTAGAGCGAGTGGTAGTCGGTCAGATACAGATAGGTCGGGACCCCGGCCTGGATCTGATCGTCCAGAGCGAGGACGTCGGCCAGGTGCGGCAGCGGCTCCTTGCGGCGGGGGCTCGTGATGCGGCCCCACCAGACATGGACGTCGTCCTCGCTCGCGAGGCGTTTATCGCGGTGCGCTCGGGCCCGCTCCACGAGGATGTTCACGTGGGAGTCCACGGCGTCGACAGCGTAGGACGGGTTCCAGACGGAGACGAGGTGGTGCGGGCGTGTCACGGCAGTTCGACCTCCACCATGATCCCGACGCTTCGCGGCTCGGGAGTCAATGCGCCTCCAACCCCAGGATCCAACCCTCCACGCTGCGCACCGCCGGGTCATCGGGCGCCCCTTCGGCGCGATGGCCGAGCACCACCTCCAGCATTCCGAAGAGGCCGAGGGCCGCGTCGAAGGGATCCTCCCCGTCCTTCCGGTCACCGAACCCCGCACGGAGCCGATCCACGAGAGCCGGTCTCAGCTCCACGCCTCGCCCTCGAGCCCAATCGAGCAGTCCCGCGCCGATGCGGCGTCGGTCGTCCTGGTTGCGCTTGCTCCATCCCCGTCCCGGCGGATCGAAGCCCAACTGCACCGCCACATCCGCGGGATAGGTTTCGGCCAGGGTGACGGTGTCCGGAGCGGTGAGTTCGTCGAGTGACCCGTGGAAAGGCCACAGCCGAACATCCATTGGGGACTGCAGCGCGGGTACGATCACCCCCTTCCACCCGGCGATCGCAGCCTTGCCGACCTGCTGCCCGCCCAGCGTCCAGAACAGAGGGCTCGCGGGCCCGCGGTAGGGTGTCGGCCGCTCGCATCGCCTCAGCAGGTCGTTCCGCCCCTCGACTCCCAACCCGTCAAACAGGTGTTGCTGCTTCGTTCCACCCGGGCGCATCGGATAGAACGGCCGCGTCGGCCGAATCTCCTCAGGATGCTCCGCCGGGTGGTAGAAGCGCTCCCACTCCGCTTCACCCAGCCGCGGCAATAAGGCCGGGAAGTCCGCGACCCCGGCATTCGCGGCCCACGCCACGGGTACCCCGATCGGGAAGTCGAACCCGACGGTCACAGCGGAGCCGGCATCCGCACGGTTCAGGACACGGTGCCAGAACGTCCCGAGGTCACCAACGGGCTCCGGCGCCTCGGCCAGAATGGCCCCTCCTCGGATCTCGGCTGCGCACATCCAGCGGCCCTTGGGGCGTGTCGCCCAGTCGGCGTGGATGAGCAGGTGGTTCGTCATGCCGGAGTCTTCCTGGACGAGGCGGTCGTGTCGTCGGGTATCGGCGGGGGCCATCGTGGCGCAGCGAGCGCGGGAGCTCGCCATGTTCAGGCGGTCCAGGGGCGCATACGCCCCCACGCATGCTACGGGGTTTCCCGGGCCGTAGCAAAGGCGCCGGCCCCGCGACGCCACCGGATTGGCCCGGCCGATCCGGCCATGTCGGCGGTCGCCGGTGGTGTGCGATCATAGGCTCGCCGTTGAAGGACCGGCCTTTGAGGGTGATCTGTGAGCTTGGCAATTTTAACCGAGCGACGTATTTTTCCCAAAACGGTTAAAGTGCCCCATAGAGTTAAAATTCCATGGCCACCGCAGTCCGCGATCAGGTAGTCCGCCGGCTCAAGTCGGCGGGAGGAATCGGCGTGCAGTACGGCGGGCCGGCCGATCTCGTGCTCACCCTCCAGGGGGCCGAGGTGCCGATCGTTCTCGAGATCAAGCACCGCCTGAATGAGTCCGACCTCGAGCGCTTCCTGGCCCGTGCCGGCGAGACGAGAGAGCCAACGGTTCTCGCAGTCCCTGCGCTCTCCTCCAGGCGACGCCAGGACCTCAAGCGCCGCAACGTCTCCTGGATCGAGTACCACACCGGATTCGTGCACCTGCGGCTGCCGCATCTGGCCATCGACCTCCCCGAAGACCCGGAGTCGAAGGCGGATGCCACCAAGGGGGTGCCGAGCCTCGCCGGTAAGGCTGGGATCGTCGTGGAGGCTCTCCTCGAACGGGCGCGAAGCCAGGCACTCGTCGAGCAGCCCGATATCGCCGAGCTCTCGGGAAGCACCCAGGCGTGGACCAGCAAGGTGTTCAGCGCACTCGTCGAGGTCGAGGCGCTTGAGGTGGTGGGCGCGGGTCCCTCGAAGAGGTGGCGCCCTCGACCGGACGCGCTGCTGCGTTTGTGGGAGGCCGATGGGGGGCCCGCGCCGACGGCGACCCCCATGTACCTCTGGAGCCGGACATCGGACGACCTGCTCCGGTCGCTGGGTCGCCTTGACGACGTTGTCGAGACCTACGCCATCGGGGGGGTGGCGGCGGTCAATCTCCACGAACCCACGCTTTCTTCCCTGCCTCTCGTGGACGTCTGGATCCCCACATCCGAACCTCCGGCGAGAGTCGCCCAGGAGCTGGACGCCCAACTCATCGAGTCCGGAGCAAACGTCTTTCTCTGGCAAGCGTCCGACGACCCCGCGCTGCGCCTGGCCGGACCGCTTCGGCGGTGGCGGGCGGAAGCACCCGAGGCTCTCGGCGGACTCTCGGTAGTCACTCCGGGCCGCGCCGTGGTGGAAGCGACGAAGGGTCCGGGCCGATCGCCAGAGGTCGGAGAGAACCTCCGGCGGAGAATCCTCGAAGAGAGTCCCATACACGATGGCTGAACCCAGCCCAGGCGTACCGCCGATCCCCATCGAGGCGTACACGCCGGAGGCGCTCGCCGCCTGTGAGAAGGCTCTGAGGACGATCGTCTCACGAATCGGCGCGTGGGGCCCTCGACTCGTTCTCTTTGGAGGCCTTGCACCGCGCTACATCGTCGATTCCCCGCCTCCCGAGGTGGGCGAGCATTCGGGCACGACCGACCTGGACGTCGTGGTCGGCCTGGAGATCGGGGTGGATGACGAAGGGGTGTATACCAAGCTACAGCAGGAACTCACCAACGCCGGCTTCGCCGCCAGTGCTGGCGGCAGTTGGGCGTGGGAGCGTCGCGTCGACGGCGTTCGCGTCGTCCTGGAGTTCTTCTGCCCCGTCGAACCGGGCGGTCAACCGGGCAAGCTCCGAAGGAATCCCGGGGGCGAAGTCGGCTCCAGTATCTCGGCCATCCAGCTGCAGGGGGCCGAGATCGTCGGAACGGACCACCTCGCCATCGATCTGTCCGGCGAGGTGTTGGACCACGGGGGTATCCGTGACGTGACGATCCGGGTGGCAAACATCCTTCCGTTCCTGGTCCTGAAGGCCTTCGCCCTCGAGACCCGGGACAAGGAGAAGGATGCCTACGACATCGTGTGGACGCTCGACGCCTTCGGCGAGAAGGGCCCGGAGAGCGCTGCGGAGGCCGCCGCCGAGAGTCCCATCGCGGAGTCGGACGAAGCATCGGCAGCGTTCGCGATTCTGGAGGCTCGCTTCAGTGCGCCGGAAGGCCAGGGCCCCAGCAACTACGCGCGCTTCTTCCTGGGTGACGGCGGCGACGACGACGAGAGGATGCGGCGTCGGAGGCACGCCCAGGGGACGGTTCAGGCGTTCCTGTCCGCTTGGCGGGCGATCCGAGGGGGCTAGCCTAGCCGCCACTCCCGCCCCACCTCCCGATACCGCACAAACGCGTTCACCATGCGGATCTGCTCGGGGGTGCGGCACTCGGCCTCGAACACCGCCGGGCTCGACACGATGATCGTGGCGCACCGGGCGCGGGACGTCGCCACGTTCAGCCGGTCGAGGGCGTACAGGAAGCTCATGCCCCGGGGGGCCTCCTCGGCGCTGGAGCTGGCCAACGAGTAGATCGCCACCGCTGCCTCCTGCCCCTGGAACTTGTCCACCGTGCCCACGTGGGCGTCGGGGTGGCCGGCCTCCGCCAGCCGCTCCTTCAACAGGTCGACCTGGGCGTTGTAGGGCGCCACGACCAGCAGGTCACTGCACTCGAGATCCCGGGTCGCGGGGACCTTCTTCGGATTCGTGAACGCCACCCCCGGCACCAGCAGCCGCCGGTACAGAGCCACCACTGCGGCGGCCTCCTCTTCCGACGCCTTGGCGTTGCCTTCGTGGGGCACCGGCACGTGGTACAGCCCGTGGAGCTCCGCCGCGTCGGGATGCGCCAGGCGCTGTTCTTCGAGATGCGCCCGCCAGCCCAGCTGCCCCTTGTAGAACAGCTCCGAGGTGTACGCCGTGATCTCGGGGCGCATGCGCCAGGTTTCCTCCAGAAACAGCCCGCGCTCGGCCGTCACGATCCCTCCCTCCCCCGCCAGGTGCTCCAGCACCGACGCCTCCGTGCCCGGCGGGTGGACGCCCTGCTGCGGCTGGGCCAGCTGCTGGGGGTCTCCGAGCAACACGAGGTTTCTGGCCGACGGGGCCACGGCCAGGGCGTCGGCCAGGGAGAACTGCCCCGCCTCGTCGATGAACAGCACGTCCACCGGATCGTCGAGCCAGTGGTCGCTGCACCACATCCACGACGTGCCGGCGAAGAGGTTGAAGGGCGGCTCGCCGTCCTCCGCCCGCTTGGCGACCTCCCGGGCCACCTTGCCGCCGCTGGCCACCTGGGTGAAGCGGTCGTCCTCGCAGTGCTCGCCCGTGCCCACCTGGAGTCCCGCGAACGACCTTGCACCGTCATCGCCGTCGGCCTTGCACACCTCGTCAAGCAGATTGGTGATCACTTTGTGGCTGACGGCAGTCACCCCCACGCGGTATCCGGCCCGGAGCAAGGCTCGGATCATGCGGGCCCCGGTGAAGGTCTTACCCGTGCCCGGCGGACCCTGCACGGGCAGCACTCCGTCGTCCAACGCGAGGGCGGCTTCCCTCGCCCGCTCCAGCGACGGCGCACCTGGGGCGATCTCGGGGAGGCGATGGCCCCCCTTAAGACGGGGCGGGTCGCGTCTGAGGAGTCCCATGGATGTGCTGCTCCACTCCCGAAGCGGGTCCTCTCCGGCGAGCAGGCGCTCCGCCGTGGTCCGCAGACGCTTCCGGTGGCCCGGTGTGCGCATGAGCTCGTTGGGCGTCACGCGCCGGATGCGGCGCACTTCGGCCTCGTCGACCGACTTCCCGATCTTCAGATCCAGGTGTCCCGCCTCGTCGTCGACGGCCCACACCGACCACGACTTGGTGTCGTCGCGATCCAGGTCCGCCGCGTCGCCCCCCGACTTGAGCCCGTGCTCCTGGGGCGCGAAGCGGAAGCGATGGGCCAGCGATCGATCCGCCGGGCCGATGCACCCGACGTATTCGAGATCCCCCAGGGGCTTCCGCTCGGCCACCAACTCGTCGGGCGACAGGTCGCGTAGCCGGTAGTACTCCCACCACCAGTTCTTCGCCTCGCGCCGGTGCCACTCGATCATGTGCGCTGCGAGCCAGCGCACGTGCTGCTGGTCGGTGCGATCGCCCGGCTCGTCGGGCACGTCGGCAAGCAGTCCCTCCATGAGCTCGCGCACCTCGCGGGCGGTGTCGGACTCGTCGGCCGCCTCCGTCTCGCCGGACCGCGGCTCCGGCCGCCCCAGCGGTTCCCCGTCCCGCGCCTCCAGCTCCCGGCGACGATGCTCGAGCCAGTCCCGGAGCGCCCGGGTCGAGATGCAGTCGTCCTTGTTGTAGCCCTCCACCACGGGGCGGGTGTCGCGCAGCGGGGCGCCGTCGGCCTTCAACGCCAGCGCCTTCTCCAGCACGCCCCGGGCGCGGTTGGCGTCGAGCAGCGCCACCGTCCGCTCGAATCCGTACAGCGGCTCGATCAGCTTGAGAGAGTACCCCTCCAGGCCCGCCCGGAGTCCCTGCTTCACGACGCGGAGCAGATCGACGAACGCCTCGGCCTTGAGCAGGGCGTCGAGTTCGTCGGTACCCTCGCCATAGCGAGCGGTGAGGCGCTTCAGGGTGCTGGGTTCCTTGGCGCCGTAGTGGTAGATGTGGGCGTCGGGGTGGTCTTCGATGTGGTTCAGCGCCCGGCGCAGGAACCCGATCAGCGCCCGCTTCTCGTGGGGCGCGGTGAGGGCCCACTCGGCGTCGTACGTGTCGTCGGCATACGAGACGCCCCACAGGTACTCGAGCCCGTGGTCGGTGGCGAGGCTCGCGGTCTCGAGATCGAAGAACCAGTCGTGGGGCGAGGGGTCGGGGAGGGCGGCGAGTCCGAGTCCCCGCCCCGTGTCGTCGTGGGCCCGATCGAGCAGTTCGTAGAGGGGCGTCTCGGTTTCGCGGGACTCCCACTGGATCCGCGCCTGCTCCCGGATCGTCTCGAAACTCGCGGGGCGGAGCGGCTCGGGCACCGCGTCCAGCGGGTGCTTCGCGAGGGACTCCAGCGTCGTGATGCCCGCGGCTTCGAGCGCATGGCGATGGTCGCGCCGGATGCCCGCCACGAGAGACAGGTGGTCGACGTCGCGCCGTTCGCCGTCGCAGCGCTCCCGCCAGTTGCAGATGCCGCAGAGATCGACGGGCTCGGGGGCGCGTTCCGGGCCTTCGGCCCCTGGACCGTGTTCGGCGAGGAAGCGCGCCTTCAGGGCCCGGTAGTAGGCCCCGAAGTGGGCGAGGCGGAAGCTCTCCTTGCGAGCGTTCGGGCCGCCCAGGTAGAGGTGGATCTCCCGGGGCGTGGCTCCCTGCACTTGCTCGAGAAGCTCGGAGTACACGCAGCACTGGAAGATGGCCGTGGCCTTGGCCTCGCGGCTCAGCTTCGTGTCGAGCACCTCGTACGAGTACGGGCCGAAGTCGCTGGGCAGATCGTCGGTGCGGATCAGGAAGTCGACGAGGCCCAGCCACCGGCCGTCGTACAGAGTGCCCTGGTAGATGACGTCGGCGCCCGCGGCCATGGCCGCGCGGGTCTCTTCGGCCCGGCGGGTGTGGCCGGCGGCGTTGTATTCGTGCTTCGGGAGGGGCTCGAAGGCGATGACCGTCTTGCCCTCGCCTCGCAGCTTGTCGAGGTAGGCCCGTTCGTGCTCGATGCCCTTGGCCTGGAGCAGCTCGAGCAGCGGGTCCTCGTACTTGGCGTACGAGGCCTCGCCGTGGGCTCGGAGCCGGTCCAGGATCGTGCGCTGGCGGCAGCCCGAAAAGGCGGCGAGGTCGGTGGGCGAGAAGCGGAGGGTGTCGTCGTCGAGGCGCATCCGGGCATGCTACGCGCTTTCGTGGGCCGTAGCAAAGGCGCCCGCAGGGGACTCAGCCCTCCGGATCCGACCCGGCGCGTTCCAGCACCTGAATCCGCCCCTCGTGATCGGCGAAACCGCGGCGAACGCTCTCGCCGAGGGCCTCGACCGCCCGCTCGATACGCAGTTCCAGACCCTCGGCCACCCCCTTCAGATTGGCCTGGGACTGCTCGAAGAGAACCGTCGCGTGGCGGCGAGCCTCGTGGCGGATTTCCTGGCGCTCGTTCCGGGCCTCCTCGAGCCGGCGATCGACGTGCTCGAACCTTCGGTCGATCCGATCGAACTTGCCGCCGAGAAAGTCGACGAGTTCCGTGTACTGGTCGCTGGTCATTCCCCCATCCTACGGTGCTCACGGGGGCTCGTCCATGCGCGAGAGGGACGTCAGCCGCCTCGTGAAGATCCTCCCGTGGAAGACGCCGGAGGTCACGACCTCGCTCCGGTGATCCAGGGCGAAGATCACGCTGCGGCCCCAGGAGGAGAGCTTCACCCGGGCGACGCGGCGGGTGGCGTCGCGGGCCACCGACCACTCGGCGGGGCGGCCCAGACCCGGGTCGACCAGGGCGGAAAAGGCCTCGATCAAGGCCTCGTCGGGATCGGCAGTGGGCTCGAGCCGGCCGCAGGTGCGGCACTCCTGCGACGACGGGTCCACGTCGCGGGTGCAGGCCCAGCCGCCGCATGACGCGCACGCGGCCCGGTGGCCGGCCGACACCCACTCTCCGCAGACCGGGCACGGGTCCAGTTCCGTGATCTTCCGGCGGCGTCCGTCCACCACGCAGACCCCCTGGTGGGGGGGGCAGGCGAACTCGCCGGCCTCCAACTCCACCACGTGCTCCCGGCAGTGGGGCTCGCCGCACACGGCGCACACCTCCCGGTGCCGGGGGCAGACGTCGGCGCCGCACGTCCCGCAGGGGGCCACCTCGTCGACCCCCCGCACCTCGTCGTCCCGGCCGCGGCAGTACCGTACGCACGCCGGGCACAACGGCCGGGGCTCGGTGGCCGTGGGGGTCGTGCACGCCCGACACACCGCCTGGCCGCACGAGGCGCACGCCCCCAGACAGGTCGAGCAGACCGGTTGGTCGCACGAGAGGCAGAGCCCGGCGTGGTGGGCGCAGGTCGTGCCCGCACACGACGGACACCGCTGCCCGTGGGCGTCGCACACGGTGTGCGCCGGCACCCCCTCCCCGCCCGGGCACGCGCCTCCGCCGTGATCCCCACAGCTCGTCGCCCCGCAGAGGCTGCACGACTCCGTACAGGCCGAGCAGACCATGTGGCCTCCGGTGCAGACCGCCCAGGCCTCGGGCGCGGGTGTGTGGCAGGTGGGGCACGGCAGCGCCCACCCCGCCTCGCCCACGAGCAGGCGCCGGCCCGTCAGCGTCGCCTCGGCCGCGCCGTCGTCCAGCACCATGAGGGCCCGTTCGGTCAGCACATAGCCCAGCTCCAGTTGCACGGGCCGCAGCTCGGCGCTGGCCTGATTCCGGGCGATCTGTTCGGCGGTGCGCCGCTCGTGTTCCTGGCGGTACGCCCGCACGGCGTCCTCCGCGCCCTCGCCGTCGCCCGCCTCCTCCACGAGACGGCCGTAGTAGGCGTCCAGCCGGGCGAGCTCCCGCTGGAGGGTCCGCTCCGCCTCCGCGCCCGCCCCCGCCAGCCACTGGGCGAGGCGGTCCTCGATGTCGTCCAGGAATCCGGGCAGCAGGGTCTCGAGGGGTCGAGGCTCGAGCACGGGGTGCGATCCGGAGTCCCATACCATCGCTTCTCCGCCTCCGATTCCCTCCGGCGCCTCCCCCAGGGGCTGCCCCGCGGTGAGGTCGAACCACCCGGTCTGGACGAGGCGGTCTTCGACCTGGCTTCCGGTGCGCACCGACGCGGCCAGGTGCAGGCGGCCCACGGGGAGCCATCCGGCCTCGACCCGAACCTCGCGCACCCGACCCCGCCGGAGCACGAGAGACGCCGTGGGCTGCACCGATCCCGGCGCATCCGACGGCGCCACGAACCCCCGGTGCAGCCGCGCGCCCCGGCTCCGCACCGCGGCCAGGAGGTCGTGGGCGAAGCGGCTTCCCGCCACCGCCACCTCGGCGTCGGGATGCAGGTCCATGCTCTCGATGTCCAGCGCCAGCACCCGCGCCTCGCCCCCGAACCACGCCGCCTCCGAGGGGGCCGGACGGAAGACCCGGAGTCCCCCTTCGGGACGCTCCACGGAGCCTCCGGCCACCGCCACGTAGGCGTCCAGCAGACGCAGGACCTCGCTCACGGCCCGCGGCCCCCGGAGAGGATCCGGTCCGTCTCGTCGGTGAGGGGCGCCTCCGGCTCGGCGTCGACTTCCAGCAGCGTCACGGGGAGTCGATCCGCGGCGACCCGGAGCGAGACCCCCCGGGCCCGGCCCGTGGCCGAGTGGATCCAGACCGCGGGGCCGTAGTCGCTCATACCGGCGTCTTCGAGGCCGGCGGGCACGGGCGCGAGGCGCAGCGCTTCCTGGATCTCCGAGACGGCCAGGCCGAGGCCGAAGCGCGCCGCCTCGACGCCGGGGGCGAGGTTCATGAGGCGGGTGCCGTACGCCAACCGCACCCGGGCCGGGATGGACAGCGCCGCAAACTCCCGCTCCAGGCGCTCGGCGTTGTCCAGAGGCGCGATGAAGCTCGAGCGCGCCTCGGCCTCCCGGGCCTCGGCGTAGCTCTCCTCCACCTCCCGCTCGATGGCTTCGACCTCCCGCTCGAAGGCCTCGTCGCTGGAGGCCGAAAGCCAGGCCTGGAGGAACCGCTGCTCGAGGTCCGAGGCGTCGTCGAAGCGGCCCAGAATCAGGTCGAGTTCGCCCACCACGAGTTCGAAGAGGCGGATCTTGTCCTGGAGCACCCTCAGGATCCGGTCTTCCACCGTGCCCGACGCGGCGAAGTTGTAGATCACCACCTCCCGCTTCTGGCCGATGCGATGCAGCCGGCCGATGCGCTGCTCCACCACGAGGGGGTTCCACGGCAGTTCGTAGTTCACCAGGACGTGGGCGAACTGGAGGTTCAGTCCCTCGGCCCCCGACCGGGAACTCAGGAGCACACTCCCGGGGGTGTCGCGAAACCGGCCCTTGAGGCGCGCGCGCCGGGCGCGATCGATGCCGCCGTGGTACGGGAACACCGGAATCCCCTGGGCCTCGAGGTGCCGGTGGATGAGGTCGATGGTGGGCCGGTGTTCGCTGAACACCACCAGGCGTTCGCCGTCGTGGGCCCGGACCACGGCGTCCAGCGCCCGGAGCTTGGCATGCGAGGTCACGGCCCGGGCCTGGCGCGCCAGCTCCTCGGCGCGATCGCGGAACTCTGGCCGCACCTCGGGTTTGTTCGAGAGGTTTTCCAGGGACTCGGCGATGGCGTGGCCCGACGAGCAGCTGCGCTGGGCCATCATGGTCCACACGAACTGGGCCGAGCGGCCGGTCCCTTCGTCCGGGAACATCCCCACCGCGTAGAGCTCCCGGAGGAACGACGTCACCGCCGTGTACAGGGCCCGCTCCGGCGCCTCGAGGTGGATCTCGGGACGATGGGGCCGGCGGGGCGGCAGATGGAGGTTCACGTTGGCCCGCTTGTTCCGGACCATGACCTGGGCCGCCACGTCGCGAATCCCCGTGGGGTCGCGGGGCACCTGGGGATCGGAACCCATGTAGCGGCGCCGGAACTCCCGCCACGTCCCGAACTGCCCGGGCCGCAGAAGGGTGACCAGGTTGTAGAACTCCCGGAGGTCGTTCTGGAGCGGTGTGGCCGTGAGGAGTAGCAGGAAGTCCCGGGTGATGGTCTGGAGCGTGCGGTAGAGGGCCGTGCGGTGGTTCTTCGCCTTGTGGGCCTCGTCGACGATGACCATGTCCCAGGCCCGGCCCGTCACCAGGGGGCGGTTGCTCGCGTGCCGGGCCCGGGCGTGGCTGGCGATGAGGAGGTCGTGGCTGCTCCAGTCGTCCTTCTCGTCGACGATATGGAACTCCCGAAAGAACTTCTCGCTCATCTCTTCCTGCCACTGATCCACGAGGGACGCCGGGCAGAGCACGAGCACCGATTTCACCAGGCGCCGGGCGAGAAGCTCGTTGAGCACGAGGCCCGCTTCGATGGTCTTGCCCAGCCCCACCTCGTCGGCCAGCAGCGCCCGCCCCGACATCTCCCGCAGCACCCGGATCGCCGTGTCGGTCTGGTGCGGGAACTCCTCGATGGTGTTGGCATCGAGGGCGATGAGTTCTTCGAACCCGGGGCGGAGGGCGAGCCGTTCGGCCTGCTGGCGAAGGCGAAACCAGGGCTGGGCGTCGGGGTCGGGCCGCGCCGCGTCCATCGGCCCCGACACCGCCCCCAGGAATTCCCGGATCTGCTGCTCCGCGAACCGGAACCGCACCTGCCCTTCCCGGAGGCGGACGCGCTCGTGGAGCCAGTTGAGATCGCCGTGGAACTCCATCAGGCTCGTGCCTCTCCTCTCCAGCGTGCGCGCGTCCGAACACCCCGCCGAACTGCCGCGCGCAGAATGCCCATCGACTCGCCCCCCGGGCAAGCATGTGAGCGGTCGGGTCCCGTGATCGCTTTCAGCCCGCTTTCCGGCGTGTAGGGGTGAACGCACCCTCACCCGGAGACTGCCATGCCCTCGCCGCGCTCCCGCTTCGACGCCTTCGTCCACGCCCTGGTCCGCCATCTGGCGGTGTGTGCGGCGCTGGCCCTGGCCCTTCCCACCCGGCGCTACATTCGCGGGCAGGTCTACAGCTACACGGCCCGGGCCGAGGCCGGCATGTACTACAAGCAGGCGGCGAAGCTGCAGGCGGCCTGGAATGCCGTCTACGCGGGGGTCGCCGGGCTGTGCACCATGTATCTCGGGGGACTCATCATGGGCGCCTTCGCCCGGAGCGCGGGGGTCGGTGCCCAGGCAGCCCGGGGTGCTGCAAGCGCGGCGGCCACGACCACGGGGGAGGTGACGGCGGTGAGCACCGCGGGAGCGGCCGCCACCGAGACCACGGTGGCGGTGGGATCGACGGCCGGCCGAGGCCTGCTGGCCCGCACCGTCTCACGGATCGTGGCCGCCCTCGGTCGCGTCGCCCCGTGGAATCCGGCGGTGGTGGAGACCACGATTCTGGAGATGACCCTGGGCGTGCCCGTGCGCGGCGCGTTGAGCCTCGCCGGTGCCACGGTCACCGACGAGGTCATCGGCCGGGCCCGCTTCGGGAAGCTCGCTTCCGCACCGGTGGCCGGAGCGTTGGGCGGGGTGGCGAGGGTGGGCCCGGTGGCTCCCCTGGTGATGAACCACATGGCGGGCGCGGCCGAGGACGAACTCCGGCGACGGTGGGCCGAAGAGATCTCCCGGCCCGAAGCCGAGGCCGTGGTCGCCGACGCGCTGGAGTGTGCCGGCCGGGTGCTCGACGCGCGGGTCAAGGCGTGCGGCCGATTCGCCCCCCTCCTGCTGGTCCCCCCCAGCACCCTCGACTCGACGATCCGCCTCGCAGCCGAGAACCGCGCCCGCGGAATCACGCACCGCATCGTGAAGGCCAACACGGGGCTCTTCTGGGGTCCGGACCGACAGGAGGTTCGGACCGAGGTCGACGCCCGGTTCGGCGCCGAGATCTGGGCCCCCATCGCCCGCGACACCGACGCCGCCTTCAACGCGCTCCATCAGGAGTTCCTTCACACCCGCATCGCCATGGACCGGGCGTTTCGCCGGTGGGCCTACGCCCCGCCCTCCGGCAACTGAGTTCGCTCCGCCCCACCGGTGAGGGCCTCGACGACCTGCTCCAGCGATTCCACCCTTCCGGTGAGACGGACGAGCCCGTTCTCCACCCCCTCCATCCGCAGGCCCAGGCCTTCGGCCACCGTGTTGAGGTTGGCCTGCGACTGCTCGAAGAGCACCAGGGCGTGGCGCCGGGACTCCTCGAACAGCCTCTCGCGCTCGTGCCGCGCCTCGGCGCGGATCTCCTCGCGCTCACGCTTCGCCTCTTGGCGCTCGCGCTTCGCCTCATCGAACTGTTCATCGATGCGGGCGAACTTCCGGCCCAGGAAGTCGACGAGCTGGGTGTACTGGTCGGTGGTCATGCTCCCATCCTATGGTGAGCGCCCGGGCCCGTCCATGTGGGAATCGGCCCGCGGTCCCCCATGCACCCGCTCTCCAACGACGCACCGTGGCCGAACCCCTCAAGAACGCCTTCGGGCCCGACGTGCCGGCCCGGATCGCCCGCATGATCTCGGCCGTCGCTCCCGACTTCGACGACCGGCGTTTCCTGGCCCTCGCCCTGGACGGATTCGACGACCTCGAGCTCACCCCCCGGGCGCGTCGCATCTCCGACGCCCTGGCCCAGACCCTGCCCGGGGACCGGGCCGCCGCCCTCGACCTCCTCGTGGCGTCTCTCGGCCCCGAATCCGGCGACGCCAAGCTCACGGGCATGGCCGCCTTTCTGTACCTGCCCCACGTCTTCTTCGTGGCCGACCACGGCATCGGGCATTTCGAAGAGTCGATGCGGGCCCAGCACGAACTCACCCGGCGTTTCACCGCCGAGTTTTCCATCCGCGCGTTCCTGGAGCGCTATCCCCGGCGCACGCTGGACCGGCTGGCCCAGTGGGCCACCGATCCGAACGTCCACGTCCGGCGGCTCGTCTCCGAGGGCACCCGCCCTCGCCTGCCCTGGGCCCCCCGGCTGCCCGCCTTTCAGAACGACCCGTCTCCGGTGCTGGAACTGCTCGAGATGCTCAAGGACGATCCCGAGGAGTACGTCCGGCGCTCCGTGGCCAACAATTTGAACGACATCGCCAAGGATCACCCCGAACTCGTGGTGGAGGTGGCCCGGCGATGGTGGAGATCGGGGACTCCGGATCGGCGCCGCCTCGTGCGCCACGGGCTCCGCACCCTCATCAAGGCCGCCCACCCCGGGGCCCTGGGGGTCATGGGCTTCGGAGCCGACTCCCCGGCCCGCGTCCGCGAGATCCGGTGCACGCCCACCGTGCTGAAGATCGGCGACAAGATCCGCATCGAGGTCGTGGTGGAGAATCCCGACACCCAGGATGCGGCGGCCCTGGTGGACCTGCGGGTACACTTCGTGAAGGCCACCGGCGGCACCCGCCCGAAGGTCTTCAAGGGCGCCGAGCTCGAACTCGCCCCCGGAGGCGAGGCCACGGTGCGCAAGACCATCTCCCTGGCCCAGCGCACCACCCGCACCCACTACCCCGGCACCCACCGCGTCGACGTCCTTCTCAACGGACGCACCGTGGACGGGCCGGAGTTCGAGCTGGGGGGCTGAGTACCCTCCCCGTCAGGATCCCTCGCGCACGGTCTCTCTCAGGTCGCGAACGATCTCTTCGAGCCTGTCGATGCGGAACCCGATGCCCTCGGCCACCGCCGCGAGGTTGGCCTGGGACTGCTCGAAGAGCACGACCGCGTGGCGGCGAGTCTCCTCGAACTGTCGATCGATGCTCTCGAACCGCCGGTCGTGGTCGTCGAACCGCCGGTCGTGGTCGTCGAACCGCCGGTCGTGGTCGTCGAACCGGCGGTCGTGGTCGTCGAGGCGCTGATCGTGGCCGTCGAGGCGCTGCTCGATGCGGTCGAACCGGCGGTCCATGCCGTCGAACCGGCGATCGATCCCGTCGAACTTCCGCCCGAGGAACCCGATCAGTTCCGAGTACTGGTCGCTCGTCATGAAGTCCATGCTACGACGGGTTCCGGGGCTCGTCCATGGGGCGATGGGTCACCCGCCGTCCTCCGCCGCAGCCCGCTCCAGGAGGATCTGCATCGTGCCTCGCGCGGCGGTGCGGGCCACCTCGGCGATGAGCTCCCGGGGCGTGTTGTCGCCCACCTCGTAGACCATGCCCGGGGCCTGATGCTCGCGCCACGCCCAGTCCCGTGAGACCACACCGTAGCCGCCGTCGGAGGGATCTTCTTCGAGTGCGTAGTCGGGCAGCGCGGTGCGGATGTGCTCGATCCAGGGGTCCAATACGCCCGCAGGACGGGTCTCCAGCGCCCGGTCCAGGGTGTAGAACACGTCGCGGTTGGTGGAGTGGAAGTCGGCGAAGAACCACAACTCCCGTCCCTCTTCGGCCAGGATCCGCCCCATCTCGTCGCGAACGAACCGGGTCTCGGGCTGATGAAAAGCCACCCAATCGCGGTTGAGATCCACGCCCCCCGTGTTGTGCCGCCAGTGCCCCAGGTCCACCCCGTCGGGGTTCATGAGGGGCACCACGTGAATGCGGAAGCGGTCGCGAAAGTCTGCGGCCAGGGGCGAATCCCCCAGCATCTCGGCCATGTAGGCCACCAGAGCGAACGTGCCCGTGACCTCGGGCGGGTGCTGGCGGCTGATAAACAGCACGTGGCGCCGGGCGTCGGGATTGCCCGATTCCACCATGGACATGTCCCGGCCTCGGGGTGTGGTCCCGATGCTGCGACGGGTCACGTCGTCGCGGGCGGCGAGGGTCGCCGTCCATTCCTCGAAGAACGAGGAGGTGCGCATTTCCTGACCCGCCACCTGGATCGTATCGGGCCCCACGGGCAGCCGAAGAAGGGCGTCGCGGGTCTCCTCGTCGAGGCGCACCGCCTCGCTGTCCAGGAGCGTCCACTCCGGGGCCGCCGCCGTGCGTACCTTGGGGACGTACCGGTGACGGCCGTCGGTGTAGGTGAGGCGCACCGTGAGGGTGTCGGGTTCGTTCGCCCACAGGCGGAAGGCGTACCACGCGCTGTTGTTGATGGGCGCGTTCTCGGGCCGCAGGTGGAGCACCAGCACCGAGTCGCCGTCGGTCGTGGCCTCCGAAAACCGCCCCCCGGCGAAGTCGTTGCTCACCGTGACGCCCAGGGCGTCGAAGACGAACGTGCCCCGCTCCACGTCGGTGATGGGACGCGTTGCCGAAATGGTGTAGGCGTCGTCGGGAAAGGGCGAGGCCGAATCCGGGGGACTGCAGGCCGACGCCGTGACGGCGAGGGAGAGGGCGACGGTGGGGGCGAGGGTGCGCATGGGGGCTCCGAAGGGAGGAGGAGACGCCGGGGCATGGTACGGGTTCGAGGCAACCCGGCACAACGCCGCCGCAGGCACCCGCCCTTGACACCCTGCACTGCCAGGGCCTAGCCTCGCGAACCCGCCGCGACGCCTTCGCGGCGCTGATCGCACCACCGGCTCTCGTTCCCTCACATGCTGATCATGATCCCGCTGTCGGCGCTCCTTCTCGGCCTCCTTACGCTTCCCGTCCTCCTTCTTGGAGCGACGGGAGAGGCCCTGCGCGCGCCTGCACCGGATCGAACCGCCTGAGCGAACCGATCCACCGGCGCCCCGAGGCCCTCTCCCCCGCGGAGAGGGCCTCTTTTCGTTTCCCTCATTCCGACGCGTTCCATGCCTGCCGACCTTCGTCCGACCTCCACGCCCGACGCGCCTCCCTCCCGAGTCATCGTCTTCGACACGACGCTCCGGGACGGGGAGCAGTCACCCGGTTCCACCATGACCGGTCCCGAGAAGCTCCAGGTGGCCCGGGCCCTGGACCAGCTCGGGGTCGACGTCATCGAGGCGGGCTTTCCCGTGAGTTCGCCCCACGAGCTCGAGTCCGTGCAGGAGGTGGCCCGAGTGGTGGAGTCGGCCACGGTGGCGGCGCTGGCGCGGGCCCTCCCGGCCGACGTGGAACGGGCGGCCGAAGCGCTGGCCGACGCCCGCCGACCCCGCATCCACACCTTCCTGGCCACCTCCGACCTCCACCTGGAGCGCAAGCTGGGCATCGACCGCGACCAGGCTCTCCACCGCATCGCCCAGTCGGTGGAGGCCGCGCGCCGCCACGTGGACGACGTGGAGTTCAGCGCCGAAGACGCCACCCGCACCGACCCGTCCTTTCTCGTGCAAGCGGTGCGGACCGCGGTGGAGGCGGGCGCCACCACCATCAACCTCCCGGACACGGTGGGCTACGCCCATCCCCACGACGTGGCCCGCATGTTCGATGCGGTCCGCGACGGGGTCCCCGACGTGGATCGGGTGGTGCTCAGCTTCCACGGCCACGACGACCTGGGGCTGGCCACGGCCAACTCCCTGGCCGCCCTGGAGCACGGGGCCCGCCAGGTGGAGTGCACCCTGAACGGCATCGGCGAGCGGGCGGGCAACGCCGCCCTGGAGGAGGTGGTCATGGCGCTCCGGGTCCTGCCCCGCTTCCGGGAGCGTTTCGTCACCCACGTGCGCACCGAACGGCTCTGCCCCGCCAGCCAGCTCCTGGCCCGCATCACCGGAGTCCGCCCCCAGCCCAACAAGGCCATCGTGGGCGCCAACGCCTTCGCCCACGAAGCGGGCATCCACCAGCACGGCATGCTGGCCGACCGCCGCACCTACGAGATCATGACGCCGGCCGCCGTGGGAGCCCGGGACACGACCCTGGTGCTGGGCAAACACTCGGGGCGCCACGCCCTGGTACGGCGGTACGAGGAACTGGGCTTCACCCTCACCCCCGAGGAGACCAACCGGGCCTACGAGCTCTTCGTCATGCTGGCCGACCGCAAGAAGGTGATCCACGACGAGGACCTGCTGGCCATCTACTACGGGGGCACCATGGAGCGCGTGCCCCGCACCTTCCGCCTGGAGCATCTGGACGTGCGCTGCGGGCGCAGTCCCTCGTGGGCCCGGGTGCGGGTGGCCCGGGGCGACGACGAGACGGCCGAGGCCGAGGGCACGGGCGACGGGCCCATCGACGCCACCTTCGCGGCCCTGGCCGAGCTGGCGCCGTGGGAGGTGCGCCTCGACGACTTCGCCATCCGGGCGGCGGGAGGCGGATCCGACGCCGTGGGCGAGGCCCACCTCCAGCTCCGGATCGAGGGGCGCCCCTTCACGGGCCGGAGCGCCAGCACCGACATCGTCGACGCCGCGGCGCGGGCCTACCTCCATGCCCTGGACAAGGCGAGCCACGCCGACAGGCTCGAGGCCCGGGCCTTCGAGCGCCTTCAACTGTGGGGGGTGTGAGGTGAAGCTCGCCGTACTTCCCGGCGACGGCGTCGGCCCCGAGGTGACGGACGCCGCGGTGCGGGTGCTCGAGGCGGCCCTCGAGCATCGGGGACTCCCTCTGGACCTCGTGACCCGCCCCGTGGGATGGGCGGCGGTGCAGTCCCACGGCACTCCCCTTCCCGACCCCACCCTGGAGGCGTGCCGCCAGGCCGACGCCGTGCTGCTGGGGGCCGTGGGCCACCCCGGCGCCGCCGACGCTCCGCCCCACCTCCGTCCCGAAGCCGGCCTTCTGGGCCTGCGCCGGGCCCTGGGCTGCTGGGCCAACCTGCGTCCGGTCCGGGTGCCCGACGCCCTGCTGGACGCCTCGGCCCTGCGCCCCGAGCGGGTGCGGGGCACCGATCTCCTGGTGGTGCGGGAGCTGGGGGGCGGGCTGTACTACGGCGAGCCCAGGGGCGACGACGGCCACCGGGCGTGGAACACCCTGACCTACGACCGCGACGAGGTGCGGCGCATCGCCGAGTTGGCGTTCCGGTTGGCCGCGCAGCGCCGGGGGCGGGTGACCTCCATCGACAAGGCCAACGTGCTGGAGACGTCCCGGCTGTGGCGTCGGGTCGTGGAGGAGGAGTCCCATGCCCACCCCGACGTGACCCTGGACTCCATGCTCGTGGACCGGGCCGCCATGGAACTGGTGCTCCACCCCACCCGCTTCGACGTGATCCTCACCTCCAACCTCATGGGCGACATCCTGAGCGATCAGGCCGCGGGGCTGGTGGGCTCCCTGGGGGCCCTGGGCTCGGCGAGCCTGGGGGGCACCACCGATCTGTACGAGCCGGTGCACGGATCCGCCCCCGAAATCGCCGGCACGGGGCGCGCCAATCCCATGGGCGCCCTGGCCTCCGTGAGCCTGATGCTCCGCACCACGGTCGATCTCCCCGCGGTGGCCGACGACGTCGACGCCGCCGTGGAGGCCTGCCTGGGCGACGGCATCCGCACCGACGATCTGGCGGCCGGGGGTCGCCCACCCGTGGGCACCGACGCCTTCACCGCCGCCGTTGTCGAGCGGCTGGGAGGTGGGGCATGAGCGCCCGTCCCCGCACCCTCTTCGACAAGCTGTGGGACGCCCACGTCGTGGGAGAGGGCGAGCCGCCGCTGCTCTACATCGATCTCCACCTGGTCCATGAAGTGACGTCGCCCCAGGCCTTCGAGGGACTCCGGGTGGCCGGACGCCGGGTGCGGCGTCCCGAGCGAACGGTAGCCACCATCGACCACAACGTGCCCACCACCGACCGCTCGCTGCCCATCGTCGACGACACGGCCCGGATTCAGATCGAGGCGCTGCGGAGCAACGCCCGGGAGTTCGGCGTGACGCTCCACGACGTGGGCACGCTGGAGCAGGGCATCGTCCACGTCATGGGACCCGAGATGGGCTACACCCAGCCCGGCATGACCGTGGTGTGCGGCGACAGCCACACGTCGACCCACGGCGCGTTCGGCGCCCTGGCCTTCGGCATCGGCACCTCCCAGGTGGAGCACGTGCTGGCCACCCAGTGCCTGCCCATGGCCCGACCCCGGACCCTCGAGGTGCGCGTCGACGGCGCGCTGTCGCCCGGCGTGACCGCCAAGGACCTCATTCTCGCCATCATCGCCGAGATCGGCGTGGACGGGGGCCGGGGCCACGTCATCGAATACACGGGCGAGGCCGTGCGGCGCCTCTCCATGGAGGAGCGCATGACCGTGTGCAACATGTCCATCGAGGCCGGGGCCCGGGCCGGCATGATCGCCCCCGACGACACGACCTTCGCGTGGCTCGAGGGGCGTCCCATGGCACCCGCCGGCGAGGCGTGGACTGCGGCGGTGGAGCGGTGGCGCGGCCTGGCCACCGACGAGGGCGCGCGCTACGACCGCACCGTGCGGGTGGATGCGTCCCGGGTGGCCCCCATGGTCACATGGGGCACCACCCCCGCCACGGCGGTGCCCGTCATGGGGCGGGTGCCGGCGGTGCCCGAGGGCGGGCCGGAGCGGGAGGCGGCGCTCCGGGCGCTGGAGTACATGGGACTCGAAGCGGGCACGCCCGTGGAGAGCGTGGAGATCGACCGGGTGTTCATCGGGTCGTGCACCAACGGGCGCCTGGACGACCTCCGGGCGGCGGCGGCGGTGATCCGGGCGGCGGGCGGCCGGGTGCACCCCCGGGTGGGGGCCATGGTGGTGCCCGGCTCCACCCGGGTGAAGGCCCAGGCCGAGGCCGAGGGGCTGGACCGGGTGTTCACCGACGCGGGCTTCGAGTGGCGCGAATCGGGCTGCTCCATGTGCCTGGGCATGAACCCCGACGTATTGGCCCCGGGCGAGCGGTGCGCCTCGACGTCGAACCGCAATTTCGAGGGACGCCAGGGCCGGAACGGCCGCACCCATCTGGTGAGCCCGGCCATGGCCGCGGCGGCGGCGCTGAACGGCCGATTCGTCGACGTGCGCACGATCACCGGTGACGCCGGCGTGCCGGCGGGGAGGGCGTGATGGAGGCGGTTCGAGAGGTGAACGGGATCGTGGCGGCGCTGGACCGGGCCGACGTGGACACCGACCAGATCATTCCCAAGCAGTTCCTGAAACGCATCGAGCGCACGGGGTACGGGCGGTTTCTCTTCCACGACTGGCGCACCCGGGGCGACGGCACCCCCGATCCCGATTTCGTGCTGAACCGGCCGCCGTGGAACGAGGCCCGGATCCTGGTGGCCGGGCGCAATTTCGGGTGCGGATCGTCGCGGGAGCACGCGGCGTGGGCGCTGCGGGACTTCGGGATCGGGGCCGTGGTGGCGCCGAGCCTGGCCGACATCTTCCGGTCGAACTGCGTGCAGACCGGTATCGTGCCCGTGGTCCTGCCCGAGGCGGCGGTGGTCGGGCTGCTGGAGCGGGCCGGGCGGGCGGAGGCCGGCGCGCCGCTCCGGGCCCGGGTGGATCTGGAGACCATGCAGGTCACGCTCGAGGGGGGTGAGCACCACCCCTTCGACCTCGACCCCCACGCCCGCCGCCGCCTCATGGAGGGCCTCGACGACATCGCCCTGACCCTGGAGCGGGAAGCCGAGATCGCCGCGTACGAGGCCCTCACCCCCCGAGGCGCTCCAGCAGCGCCCGGTTGAGCCGGGTGTACTCATCCCGCAGCTCCGGAGCCGCTGATCGGGCCCCCTCCAAGGAGGCGCGAGCGGCGGCCCGGGCTCCGTCCAGGTCGCCGGCATCCGCCAGGATCAGGGCCTGGCGATGGAGCATGCCGATGTGCCCCGGGGACTGCTCCAGGGCCAGGGCCATGAGTTCGGCGGCCCGGTGCACGTTCAGGTCATTCTCCCAGTAGAACATGGCCGCCAGGAAGTACGGGGGTCGCTCGGTCCGGGCCAGCTCGGCCTCCACCTCGGGCACCAGCGCCGCCACGTCCACGGCGATCTCCACGGGCACCCGGGTGCGGTCCCACGCCAGCACCAGGGTGGCCCGGTCCCGGCCCACGTCCTCCACCGAGAGGGTGAACGATTCCACCGGGGACGGGGCCTCCTCGGGCGTGGCGGGGACGCGCGCCACGTCGTACGCCGGGTCGTAGGTGTACGACCCCCACTGGGAGCGGTGCTCGTGGATGATCACCGTCCACACCTCCCGCCCCGGGATCGTGAAGAGCTCGTACTCCCCCGCCGGGACCGCCACGCCGCCGAGGGTCACGTCGCGGCTGAACGAGATGCGGGTGGCGTTGTCGGCCCCGGTGCGCCACACCCGGTCCCACGGCACCAGGGCGCCGAAGATCTCCCGGCCCCTGACCCGCGGACGGTGGTAGGCGATCTGGACGTCGGTGGCGGCGATGCGCTCGTGGACCTCGGCGGGCGGGTTCGTGCCGGGGATGGTGAAGGCTCGCTCCTGGGCGTGGAGCCGTGGCGAACCGGCCAGGACGACGGTGGCCAGGGCGGCGGCGACGAGAGAGGGAAAGGCACGAGGCATGGGGGTCTCCGGCGAAGGTTCCCCGGGATTCGGTAAGGACCGTCCGGGATCGTTGTATATGCAAGTACGTGGTGCGGGCCCCGCACCTTTCACGTCCACCCCGAGTCCCTCGTGCCTCTCTCCAGGATCCTCGTCGGCACCGTCGGTCTGACCCTGGCGCTCCTCGGCCCCAGGGCCGCGCGGAGCCAGGGCCCCACCCTCATCGTCGAGGTCGGCTACGGGGCCCTGGGGGGCACGTTCGAAGACCTGCGCTCCAACGGAAAGCGGGTACATGCCGACCTGACCGGCGGTCCGTCGGTGGCGCTGGGGCTGGCCGTCACCGTGGGAGGCCGGGACGTGGAGGCGGGGGTGCTCCACCTCGCCGACGCCTCCGTGGTCATCGCCCAGGAGTTTCCCGACGGAGGGCGCTTCCGGGCCGCGGAACCCACGGCGTGGACCGGCGCCTGGCTGGCGGTGCCGTGGACCGTGGCCCGTTTCGGGGGACTCCGCCTCGACCTGTCGCCCCGGGCCGTGGTGGGCCGATGGCGCGAGGTCACCCTGGCCAGCGCCGGACCGCCGTGGGACCGGACCCGGCCTCTGGACCTCGCTCCCGGAACGAGTGTGGGACTGGGCCTCGGCGCCGCCGTCCGGGGCGGGCTCTCCCGGAGCGTGGAGGCGGGTCTCACCGCCACCCTGCTGCGACTGCGGTTCCACGCCGACATCGCCGACGATCCGGTCGATCCGGGGACGGGGGGCGACGTGGATCTCGACGCCAATCCCCTCACCCTGGCCGTGTCGCTCCGCTGGACGCCGGGGGCCCCGCCCCCTACTCGGGCACCCGGGGATTGAGCCGGTGGGTGAGGGCCCGGACCGAAGCGGCGCCGTCGTCGCCGAAGAGCTCCTGCGCCCAGTGATGGGCGCGCTCCCACGCCGGGCGGGCCGCCGCCAGGCGCCGGTAGCCCTCGGGAGCCACCACGAGTTGATGGCTACGCCGGTCGTCGGCGGGCAGGGTCGCGAGCCACGCGTTGTCGATCATGCGGGTCACGTTCCGGGAGATGGTGGAGGCGTCCATCATGAGGAACGGCTGCATGTCCGACGGCGTGGTCTGCTCGAGCATGGCCACCACCGACAGGATCGTCACCTGGTTGGCCGTGAGCCCCACCTCCCGGAGTTCCTGGTCGTAGCGGGCCGTCACCACGCGGCTCAACATGCGCAGGCGGCCGGCCAGGCACTCGTGGATCACCTGGCGGGCCAGGTCGTGTCCTTCGGCGTGGGAATCGTGGGCCATGACGGGCGGCGGCGGCAGGGTGGAGCGGCGACCCATGCATGTACAACCATTCGACCCCGGAGTGCCCTGGCATGAGCTCCCGACCCTCCGTCGCCCCGGGCCGTCTCCCGGGGGCCGCGACCCTGGCCTTCGTGGCCCTCTGGTTCTCGGGGGCCCTCGCCGCCGCCCATGCCGGCGCCTTCACCACCTGGGGCGGGCTGGGCCCCCTCTCGGCCGTGCAGACGGCCATCGTGCTCCCGGTGGTGGCGTTCTGGGTCGCCTGGGCCAGCCTCGGATCGGTGCGCCGCTGGGTCGCCGAACTCGACCTGGTGTTCCTCTCCGCGATCCAGTGCACCCGGATTCTCGGCACGGGCCACCTGCTGTGGTGGGGCTTCGGGCTCATGACCGGCCGCTTCGCCTTCCCCGTGGCCCTGGGCAACTTCACGGTCACCGTCCTGGCCGTGGCCACCCACGGTGCGGGTGGCCCGGCGCAGCGCCGAGTACCGGCGCTGGCTGTGGGGCCTCACGGTGGTGGGCACGGCCGAGTTTCTCATGACCATCGGCCTGGCCGTGGCGGGGATGATGGCCATCCCGGCGTCGTTCGACCCGCCGGTCAATCCGGCGGGGCTGGCCGATTTCCGGCGCCTGCCCCTGTCGGTGTTCCCGACGTTCCTCATTCCGTTCTTCCTGGTGATCCACTCCGCCACCATCGCCCGCCTCGGAGTCCCCCGCCCTGGCGCGGCCCGGGAGTGACCCGACGCCCTCAGTCTCCGCCCCCGCCTCCACCCCCGAAGGCGTACGAGAAGTTCACCATGGGGAGGCAGCACCCGCCGCCGTCGCCCCCGATGCCCGCCACGCCGATGTCGGTGCTGAGGCGTTCGCCGATGAGGCGCACCCCGAACGAGACGATGTTGCCCACGTCGTCGGGCAGGAGGTAGTTCTCGGTGAGAAGCTTGACCCGGGCCGACATGCGGGCTTCGGCCCCCACCAGGGCCACCGGTTCGTCGGTGAAGTCGTCGCCCGAGTAGCCGTAGCCCAGGCCGAGGTGGAGGGCGACGTCGGGGGTGCCGAAGGAGCCCACCCCGTAGGCGATCCCGCCGAATTGATCGTCGAAGAGGAAGGCCAGGGTGCCCACCGCCACCTGGGCCTTGTCCGTCCGCACCACCTGGACCTTGGGCGCCAGGTAGACGGGCTGGAACTCGCCGAAGAGCACCGGCGCTCCGGCGGCCAGGGTGATCCGGTCCGTCACCCCCACGGCCACGAACGGAAGGAAGATGATGTAGGTGCCCACGTACCCCTCGCCCTTCCGGAGCGAGCGACCGGTGGAGGTGAAGTAGAGGCGGGTGTCGCTCCGGTCCCGGGTCCAGTAGCGGCCCTCCACCACCGACCCGTCGGCGAGGGCGACGCTGCGGATCTGGGAGCGCTCCAGGGTGATGCGGGCCCCGCCCACGGTCTCCAACACCACCGATTGGGGGGTCACCTCCCGGAGGGTCCCCACGATGCTCGTGCCGTCCACGAGTTCGACGCGCACCAGGTCGTCGCCGGGCGGGGGAATCTCCACCGGGTCCTGGGCTCGCAGGGGCGCGGCCGCCGCGAGGGCCACCAGGAGAAGGACCCCCCGAAGGATCCGACAGCGGCGGGGAAGGAGTGGAGCGGTCACGCAGGACATCGAGGACTCCGCGGTCCATGGGCGGACGACCAACCGTTCCGAAGGTAGGGAGAGTCCGATCGCCGGAGCCAGGATTTCCGTGGGGCTGGCGGCCCGGCTCCAATGTGACCATCATGGTCATGGACCTATGATCATGGAGGCATCGTGGAGCGAACCGTGAGCGTGGCCACCTTGAAGGCGCGCTTGAGCGAGTTCCTGCGTTCGGCCCGGGCTGGAGAGACCGTGATCGTCACCGATCGGGGCACGCCGGTGGCCCGACTCGCACCGCTGGAGGGGACCTCGGCATTGACGGGACGTCTGGAGTCGTTGGAAGCGTCCGGCCTCGTTCGGCGGCCCAACCGCGTCCTCGACCCGGCCTTCGCCGACGGGTCGCGTCCACCCGACCCGGAAGGCCGCAGCCTCGAGAGCGTTCTCGAGGAACGAGGCGAGGGCTGGTGAGGTTCTGGGACACGTCGGCGGTGGTACCCCTGCTCCTGCAGCAGCCGTCGACCCCTGCCATCCGCGCCCTGGTTCTGCAGGACCCCGAGATGGCGGCGTGGTGGGGTACCCCTGTGGAGTGCGCCTCGGCCGCGGCCCGTCTTCGGCGCGAAGACCGGTTGAGCGCCGTGGAGGAGGGCCGGGTTCTGGACCTCCTGTCCGAACTGCAGGCCGCCTGGCTCGAGGTGCTCCCCTCCGAGGAAGTCCGGACCCGCGCCCTGCGCCTCCTCCGAGTTCATTCCCTGAAGGCTGCGGACGCGCTCCAACTCGCCGCGGCGGGGGTGTGGGCCGGAGAACACGGGGACGCGGAGTTCGTCACCCTGGACGAGCGCCTCGCCCTCGCCGCCCGCCTCGAGGGATTCCGGGTTCTGCCGGAAGAGGGGTAGCTACCCCCGATACCGCCGCCCCAGCTCGTCCAGGCCGGCCTCTTCACCGATGAAGCACACCCGGTCGCCTTCGAGCAGCAGGGTGTCGCCCCGGGGGAAGACCACATCGGGGCCGCGGCGCACCAGGGCCACCAGCACGCCGTCGGGCAGCGTGCAGTCGCGGATCATGCGGCCCACCAGCTCGCCCGAACGGGCCTCGGGGTCGAGGCGAACCGAGAGCAGGTCCCGGTCGTGGAGCAGGGCGTCGCGCAGTTCCGTCTCGTCCCGGGCCCCGAGCCACCGCTCCAGAAAGTCGTCGGCGTCGACCCGGGCGGCGATCTGGGCCAGGATGCGCAGGTGTTGCCCCGGATTGCGGTGGGGGCTCACCAGGAAGAACAGCGCCCGCACCCGATGCCCCTCCTCCCTGGCCTGCACCGGGACTCCGTTGCGGGAGCGCATGATGACCAGGCGGTGTCCCTCGGCCTCGTCGGTTCGGAAATGGGGCAACATGGCGTGGTCGGACACCGGCGTGGCCCCGATCCGGGCCTCCTCGATGAACGACTCCCGGATCGTTTCGGGAGGGAGTCCCAGATCCGCACCCAGCAGCTCCGAGGCCACCGTGGCGACTTCCGAAAACGTGTGGGCCGTTTCCAGGTCGCGGACCGGCGCGGCCACCACCACCTCATCGAAGGGATCGCTGTCCCGGACGCCCTTCTCCTTGAGGATCTCCCGGAGTTCCCGTTCGAGCCCGGCGTAGCGCTGGCGGCCGAGCCGCTCGAAGACGTGATAGAGCGCCCCCTCCCGCTCCAGCCGCTCCCGGGCGTAGAAGTGGTACCAGGCGATGCCCACCACCGTGACGCCCATGGTGAAGAGGATCGCCAGCCATCCCATCTGGAAGATGAGCAGGATGGGGATCAGCACTCCGGCCAACTGCATCCAGGGGTAGAGAGGCGAGCGGAACCCCGGGTCGTAGGCGTCGATGCGGCTCTCGCGCATGACGATCACGGCCAGGTTGACCAGGCTGAAGATCAGGAGCTGGAACGCACTGGCGAGCTTGGCCACCGAATCCACCGGAAGGGTGACCAGGGCCACGGCCATGGCGGCGCCCGTGGCCACCAGCGCCAGGGTGGGGGTCTGGAACCGCCCGAGCCGGCTGAAGCCGCTCCAGATGTGTTTGTCCCGGGCCATGGCCAGGAGGTAGCGCGAGGCCGACATGACGCCGGCGTTGCCCGTGGAGGCGAAGGCCGCGAAGGCCGCCAGCACGATGAGACCCACGGCCACCGTGGCCGCGGGTCCATCGAGGAGCGTGCTGGCCGTGGTGGCCACCGGAGCCAGATCCGAGCGCAGCTCGTCGGGATCCAGGAGGGTGACCATGAGGAACACCCCCACCACGTAGAAGAGGGTGGCCGTGGCCAGGGACAGGAACATGCCCAGGGGAATGTTGCGGTCCGGGTCCCGCACCTCTTCGGCCACGCTGGCCACCTTGGTCAGCCCGGCGTAGGAGACGAAGACGAGTCCCACGGTGCCCACCAACCCCTCGATGCCGAAGGGCATGAAGGGCGTCAACTGGGTGCGCATGCCTCCGAGCCCCACGTCGGGGAGCCGCCAACCGCCCAGGAGTACGAAGCCCGCGAGCACACCCAGGAGGGTCCAGACCAGCAGGCGCTGGAGCCGCGTCGTCTCCTTGGCGCCCACGATGTTGAGGACGACGAAGGCCAGGGTGAGGATGAGGGCCACCTCCAGGGTGGGCACCTCGACGTACACGGCCAGATAGGCGCCCACCCCGATGAGGGCGAAGGCGCTCTTGAACACGAGGGCGATCCAGGTCCCCAGCCCCCCCACCGTGCCCGCCATGGGCCCGAGGCTGCGGTCCAGGAAGTAGTAGGTGCCCCCCGCCCGGGGCATGGCCGTGCTCAACTCGGCCTTGGACAGCATGGCCGGGATGATGAGGAACCCCGCCAGCAGGTAGGCCAGGATCACCGAGGGTCCCGCCTGGGCCGCCGCGAGCCCGGGGAGAAGGAAGAACCCCGAGCTGAACATGGCGCCGGTGCTGATGGCGTAGACGTCGGCCAGGCCCAGTTCCTTCCGGAGCTTCTGGCCTCCGTCGACGGCGCTCACGAGGGACTCCGGTGAGGGACGGCGACGCGACGGGTACTGGAGAACGTGTGCACGGCGGGGTGGACTCCCCCCGCGGCGTGGGGCCGGGAGCCCCACCGCGGGTCCAACGGAAACGAGGGTGGGAGCCCTCGAACCCGAGGACTCCTACGCGACGCTGCGGGACGGCGGGGGAGGCGGAGGGACCGACGTGCACCAGGTGGAGCAGCGGCCCAACCGGGCCCTCCGGGCTGCCGGCGTGAGGCCCCTCGCCGCCCGGTCGCTGCCCAGGGCCCGGGCCCTGGCGCGGCTGCCCCGGAGCCGATCGGCGGCGGGGGAGCGGGCCGCGGCGTCGGGGTCGGCGCCCCGGGAGAGCCGGGGCGGAACGAGGCGGGGCCGGCGGCGCTTCACCCGGTGGCGCCGAGCCGTGGGCCGGGCCGCGGGGCGGGCGTCGACCTCGGGGGGCGCGGCGGGCGCCTCGGAGGCAAGGTCCGTGGCGAGACCGACGGGGTGTCGCGCCGGCCCGTCCGTTGCTCGAGCGCCGACCTCCATGCCGAACACACCGCCCCCCAGGAGGGCGACACAGGCGAAGGCGGTGACGCGAGGGCGGAAGGCCATGGAGGTGCGCGGGATCGCGGGGGACAACGGGGCAGGCAAGATGCCCCGAGGTCCCGGGGTGGGGCAACCGCGGGGGCGGCTACCGGCTCACCACGAAGGGCGCTCGGGCCTGGCCGGCGTAGAAGGTGAGATTCTGCGGGCGACTCCATCGCCGACGGCCCTGGAGGAAGAGTTCCTCGTCCCCCGTGCGCCAACTCCGATAGAGCACCCGCTCGTCGTCTACCCACTGGCAGTAATCATCCCGGCCTGCGGAGGTCAGCCGCCGAGGCGGCCCCTGGCCCTCGAGATCGGCCACCACGATGTCGGCCTCCCAGTGCCCCCGCTCCTTGGATGTCCAGCAGAGGTGGCGCTCGTCGGGGGAGAGGTCGGGAGAGGTCTGGTTCCAGGAGGTGGGGTACCGAGCCGTCACCTCGCCGGTCTCGTTGTTCAGCACCATGATCTGTTCGGGATCGCCCTCGGTGGCCGAGCCGATCTGGAACACCGTCCATCGGCGCCCCACCACCGGGTGGCGGGCCATGCGGGGGTCGTGGGTGAGGCGGGTAGTGCGGCCCGAGATCAGGTCGGTGCGGTACAGGTCGCCGCCGCCCGTTTCGTCGCTGGCGTAGACGACGCTTCGGCCGTCGGGGGCGAAGCGGGCGTCCCAGAGGTTGGCGTCGGCCGGCCCGATGGAGCGGGCCGCTCCCGAGGCGACGTCCACCACCACCACGTCCCAGTCGGCGGGAGGGTCGCGACGGAGTCCCTCGACACCCGGAATCGGTCCCTCGTCGGCCAGACCGTCCAGCGCCGGATCGGTCTCCCGGGGGCGGTCGGGCCGCTCAACCCCAAGCACCACGGTGCGGCCGTCGGGACTCACCACTCCGTCCTGGCGCCCCGCCGCGCGGAAGGGAATGCGGCTGGCGATGCGGGGCGCCCGGTAGACCACCCGGGTTCCGGTGGGGCCCTCCAGCTCCAGGCGCATCTCGGGGTCGTCGTACCCTCGCACCACCAGGAGGGAGTCGGCACCGAGGGGCAGGATGGGGCACCCGGCTTCGGTCAACACGCCGTGGGTGGCGCCCTCGGGCAATTCGATCACCAGGCCGTGGTGGGTCTCACGCTGGCTGCAGAACCAGATGGACAACTCGTCCAGCGGCGCGGGCCCGAGGAAGCCGATGAGGGCGATCGCCAGGGCCACGGCGCCGACGGCCGCGCCGGCGAGGCGGCGGGCCGGCCGAGGGTGGGCGAGCGAAGGGGTCGGGAGCGGCTCCGGCGCCTCCTTCGCCCCCTGGAGGGCGAACGCTCCGGCAGGCATGACGGGGCCGGGGTCGGTGCGGCGCACGCGCTTGCGGAGCCCCGTGACCCGGGCGTCGGCGGGATCGAGGTCGAGGCTCGCCAGCCGGGCCTCGGCTTCGTGGGGCCGACCCAGCTCCACCAGGAGCTCGGCGGCGTCCACGGCCAGTCCGCGGTCCCCCGGAACACACTCCTGCAGTCGATCGGCCAGGGTCAGGGCCCCCTCGAAGTCTTCCTCCCGCATGAGGGCGCGGACGGCGCCTCGCCCCGTGTCCAGAAGCACGCCCTCGAGTTCGCGGCGGCGGCGGTCCACCCACTCCGAGAGTTCCCACGGGAGTCCCCCGGCCGCGCCGTTGAGGAACAGGCCCTGGCAGAGGTCCAGTGCCGCGGCGAGGTCGCTGCGCTGCAGGGCCGCGGTGAAGTGATCCACGTCCCAGTCCACGAGGGCCCCGTCGACCGCCACCGGGTCCGACCCCACCAGGACGTCGGCCCCCAGCACCTTCCGGATGCGGGACAGGGCCTGCCGCAGCCCGTGGCGCGCCCGGACCGCATCCACGTCGGGCCAGAAGAGGGTGGCGAGTTCGGCCCGGGATTGAGCCGCGCCCCGGTCGACCAGGTAGGTGAAGAGCAGCGCCGGCTGACCGACCAGGGCCTCACCCGCCCCGGCGCCCTCCCGGCGAGCCGAGAGGACGCCCAGGGACGAGAGGCGGACGGGTGGGGGGCTGGACGACATGGGGGGCGCGGGGGGAAGGGGGCTCACAACCTATGGGCCTACCCTTCTGGACGGCCACCACTCGCCGTTTTTCCACCTCCGGCCCTGGCGCCTACCTCTCTCCGCCCGGTTGGATCTGGAGCGTGAAGGTGTGGGGGACGACGTCGCCGATGGTGAGGATCACGGTGCGGGGCGTGCTGGTGACCTGAGCCCCCACGATGAGTTCGCCGGAGGTCTGGCCGGCGGGGATCGTGAGGGAGACGGGAGAGAGGGCCGCCACGTCGCTGACCTGGATCGGTACCGCGTACCCCCCGGCCTGGGCGGGCTGGGAGAGGGTGATCTCGAGGCGCGCCGCGTCGCCGCCCACGATGGACACCGACGTGCACGATCCGCAGGTGTCCTCTTCGAGCCCGATGACGAACACCTGGTCGGGCCACACCTCCACCGACTCCGAGACCTGCTCGCCGTACCCGTGGACGGTGATGACCGCTTGCTGAGGCGTGGTCACGGATTGGAAGGTGACGTCGGCGGTCATCACGCGGTCGGGGCCGAGGCTGCCCAGGGTCAGACGTCCCGTGGGCACGCTCACGGGCCCGGTGGCCGTGAGGTAGATCGAACCGCCCAGGCTCGGGTGTGCCGCGAGGCGGATCTTCAGCGTCCGGCTCGCGCCCGACCGCACCGGGAAGGCCTCGGGCGGCCCCCCGTAGCCGTTGTCGCCCAGGTCGAATCCGTCGCCCATGTTCGTGTTGTGGAGCACCGCGACCTCGGGGGCCGGGGCCGGATACACCCGCACGGGGTGGCTAGGGCCGCTTGTGAACGGGACCTTCCGGGCCTGGACCGAGAACTGTCCCGCGGAGGCGCCGAACGGGGCGATGGCCCGCAGGTCGAACTCGGCCTCCAGGGATCCGGCCGGCACGACGATCACCCCCGGCGACTCCAGGGAGCCGGGCTGGGCGCTCACGATCTCCACCTCCACCGGCCCCGACGAAACCGCGGTGAGGCGCACGCTTCCCTTCCGGGACTCGCCCTCGTAGACGCCCACGGGATCGATCTCGATGCTCTCGACCTGGATCGAGGGGTCGGAGGGCGAGGGGTCGGGTGCGGGCAGCCGCGACGGCCCCGGCATCTTCCCGCCGTCGGTCTTGGAGGGCTCGAGTCCCCCGACCGCCCGGACCTGCAGCTTCGCCGGCACGCGGAGCGGCTGACGGATGCGGGGACCCCGGAGTTCGATGTCCACGCCTTCCAGGGGATTCAGGAGCCGATCGGCCACGATGTGGACGGTGACGGACCGGGCCGTGGCCCGGAGTTCGCCCCGGAGTCCCCTCACCTCTCGACCGTCCTTCAGAAACCGCACCTCGGTGATCCCGTCGAGGCCCGCGCCGTCGATGCGGAGCGACAGAGCGTCGCCGCCGGGCACCAGGATGGGCTCGGCGTCGGACACGGTGCGGATGGACTGGGCGCTCAGCGGAGCCCCGATCAGAAGCGCGGCGGCGAGCGCCGGAAGCAGGGCGAGGAGCCGCGGACGGGTGAACGGACGCAGAGACGACATGACGACCTCCGGATGCCGGAAACGAGAGGGGGTGTCGGTCCCTAGCGAATCCGGCCCGGGTGGGGATCACGGGCTCCCGGAGATTGCCCCGGGCCGGGCCCCCGTGGCATCGTCTTCGGCCATGCCCCGTCCGCCCCGCCACAGCGTCTACGTCGTGCTCCTCGACCCCGAGGTGCTCCACGAGAGGAAGTTCGCCGAGGCCAACCCCCGGCACCGTCGCGGGCAGCCCTGCGTGTACGTGGGCATGACGGGCCTAACCCCCGATCAGCGGTTCCAGAACCACAAGGACGGGGTGAAGGCCAACCGCTACGTGACGCGCTACGGATTGCGGCTCGAGCGGCGCCTGTACCGGCACCTGAACCCCATGACGTACCGGGACGCCGCCGAGTGGGAAGTGAAGCTCGCCGAGAGCCTGCGCCGGCGGGGGTACGCGGTCTGGCAGCATTGAGGCTCCGGAACGCCACCAACTCTCCACAACTCGACCGGGTCGGCCGGTTGTGGAGGATTCAGGCGTCCAGGCCGCACGAACTCTCCACAACGGCCTCGCCCTATGTGAGTTGTGGAACGTTGAGGCGACCTGGCGCCCCCAAATCGACACTCATGGCCACCGACGGTCCGGAGTGGAGACTTGGGGGCGGCCCGCGTCGGCCGAAGTGAGGGGCGGCCCGCGTCGGCGGAAGTGAGGTGCCGCACCGCACGGCGGGTAGCGAACAGGCCGTCTACGGCCCCCCACCCCCCGCGGCCCGCTGGATCAGGTCGAAGAGTCCCTCGCTGCTCGTGGTGGCGCCGAAGATCCAGCCGGCCTCGGGCGAGGTCTCGATGACGGAGAGGGCCCGGCCGCTGGTGAAGAACACGATGCGCACCCCCGGGTCGCGGGCCCGGAGGGCGCGGACCATCTCCAGGCCGGCGGTGGCGTTGTAGGCGCCGAGTTCGGTGCGTCCGAGGTCGCTCACCACCAGGTCGTGGGTGGCCGGGTCGTAGGTGGCCAGCGCTTCGGCGGTGGAGAGGGCCCGACTCACCCGGTAGCCGCCCCGGGCCAGGGCGCCCTCTTCGCCCGCACTGAGGGCCGGATCGTCGTCCACCCAGAGCACGTGGCCCCGGCTCCCCACATCGGCGGGGGGCAGGGGCGGTGCCTCACGGGTGGACCACCAGGCCACCGCCGCCACCAGCGCCAGGCCACCGGCCAGGACGCCCCACCGACGGCCCCGGGATGGGCGCGGAGGCGCGCCGGACACGAACCCCCCGGCCGTGCCGACGCGTGACTCCTCCAACGCCTTCAACATCCCGGATCCATCGACGAAGCGGTCGTCCGGATCGAGAGCGAGCATCCGCTCCAGCACCGGCACCACCGCCTCGCCGCGAGGATCGTCCAGAGGCGGAGACCCGCGTTCCACCTCGCCTGGCCGGCGACCCCACACCATCTCGTGGAGCACCACCCCCAGCGCCCAGACGTCGGCCCGGGGGTCGGGGGGGCTGCCCGTTTCGGCCTCGGGGGGCATGTAGGCCGGCGTCCCGAAGGCCGGCCCCATGCCCGCCGCCGCCGGGCGTCGGGCGATGCCGAAGTCGGTGAGGCGAACCGTGCCGTCGTCGCCCACGAGGATGTTGGACGGCTTCACGTCGCGGTGCACCACGCCCCGGTCGTGGGCTGCCGCCAGCGCCCGGGCCACCCCCACCGCCACATCCAACGCAAAAGGCACCGGCACGGCGCCATCCCGCTCCAGGCGGGCCTTCAGCGTCTCGCCCGGCGTGTAGCCGAACACCAGGAAGAGGGACCCCTCGTCGTCGACCCCCATCTCGTGGATGGGCACGATGTTGGGGTGGTCCAGGGAGGCCACGGTGCGGGCCTCCTGGAGCAGCCGGCGGCGGGCACGGGGGGAGGAGGCCACGTCGGCGGCCAGCGTCTTGATGGCCACCCGGCGCCCCAGGGACCGGTCTTCGGCCAGGTGGACCACGCCCATGCCCCCCCGGCCGAGCTCGGCGACGCGGTGCCAGCGCCGGCCCGGATCGCCCACCACCACCGTGCCCTCGTCGCCGTCGCCCGAGGCGTCGCCGAACCCGGCCGTCTGGCCGGCCAGGGCCGCCTCCAACTGGTCGAAGGGGCCGGATGCCATGGCGTGACCGTCCAGGAGCGCCTGGACCGTGGCCGCCACCTCGGGGTCGGTCACGCCGAGCCGCTCCAGGGTGTGGAGCCGCTCACCGTCGTCCAGATCGGCGACGGCCTGAAAGACCCGATGGGCCCGGCTCCACTCGTCTCGGTTCACGCCCGTCCTCCCGCGGCCTGCGGCTCCACGATCCCGTAGCAGAGGGGTCACGGAGAGCCCCCGACCCCGCCGCGCGAGCTTGCGCGGTGGGCCCCGGGGCCTCCATTTCGCACCACGATGGTATGGCCCAACCGTGCAAAGCGACCTTTCTGGCCGAAGGGGCTCACGGACCCATGAACGCCGGTCCCCACCCGACCTCTCCCGTCGACCCTCCCCCCGGCGACATCACGCGCCTGCTCAACGCCCATCCGGGCGCCCACGCCGACGCGGTGGTGGCGCTGGCGCCCCTGGTCTACGAGGAACTGCGCTCCATCGCCCACGGCCAGCTTCGCCGCGAGGCCCGGGGCCACACCCTCCAGACCACCGACCTGGTCCACGAGGCGTTCCTGAAGCTGGTCCGGGCCGACGAGATTTCGTTCACCGGCCGAGCCCATTTCTTCGCCATCTCGGCCCGGGTCATGCGGCAGATCCTCATCGACTACGCCAAGCGGCGGCAGACCCTGAAGCGGGGCGGCGACGCCGAACGCCTCTCCCTGGACGAGGGGCTCGACGCCTCGCCCTCGGCCCTCACCGACCGTCACATCACCGACCTCGTGGCCCTGGACCGGGCGCTGGAGGAGCTGGAGGCGTTGGACGAACGTCAGGCCCGGGTCGTGGAGTACCGCTTCTTCGCCGGGATGAGCGTGGAGGAGACCGCCGAGGTGCTGGACATCTCCAAGGCCACCGTGAAGCGCGACTGGAGCGTGGCCCGGGCGTGGCTCAACCACCGCCTGGCCGGCGACGCCGCCGATTGAGGGGAACCCGCCCGACGGCGGGCGACTACCACCGGTATGCGTGTGTTCCTGCGTTCCACCTCGGCCGTGGCGCTCCTCGCCACGCTCGGCGCCTGCGACCTCACCGGCCCGGACAACTGCACCACTCAGGCGGTGGCGGGCGTGCGGGTGGAGGTCGTCAACGCCCAGACCGGGACGCCGGTCACCCAGGGCCTCGAGGGAAGCCTCCGGGAGGGCGACTACCAGGAAGTCCTGGAGTCGTTCGACAACGTCCTCACCGGCGCCTGGGAGCGGGCCGGCCGCTACACCCTCCGCATCACCGCCGGGGGATTCGAGCCGCTGGAGGTGCCGGGCCTCCGGGTGTCCCGGAACGACTGCCACGTGAACACCCTGGCCATCCGGGCCGAGTTGGACCCGGTGGTGGCCGCCCTCCACCTGCGGGTCGCCGCCCGCTGACGCACCCCCGGTCACGGCCGTGGCCGTTTCCGGACCGGGACCCCGCGTTATTGTTCGGAGCCCTCCCCCTCTTCCGCCCCGAGCACCATGCGTCGTCGCTCCTGCGCCGTACCGTCCCGCGCCGTCCTGGTCACCGCCGGCCTGGCCCTGGCCCTCACCGCCTGTGGCGGCTCCACCGCCGCCTCCCGACCCGCGGTGGAGTCCCCTGGCTCGGATGCCGCCACCCGGCGACTGCCGGCCACCACGGCCACCGACATCCGGGTGACCCTCGTCCAGCTCAACGACCTGTACGAGATCACGCCCGTGGGCGGCGGACGCTGGGGTGGACCCGCCCGGGTCGCCACCCTGCTCCGGCGACTCGAGGCGTGGAATCCCAATACCTTCGCCATCATCGCCGGCGACTTCTTCAGCCCCTCGGCCCTGGGCACGGCCCGCGTCGACGGCGAGCGCCTGGCGGGACGTCAGATGGTGGCGGTGCTCAACACCATGGGCCTGGACTACGCCACCTTCGGCAACCACGAGTTCGACCTGGACGAGGGCCCCTTCCGGCATCGCCTCGCCGAGTCGGAGTTCGAGTGGTTCTCCAGCAACGTCTTCGACGCCCAGGGCGATCCCTGGCCCGGCGTGGGCGGCGTGAAAGTGCTCCACTTCGTGGGCACCGCCGGCGACACCCTCCGAGTGGGGCTCGTGGGCGTGACATACGGCGACATGGCGCCGGACTACGTCTCCCTCACCGACCCCGTGACGGAGGTGCAGAACGCCGTGGGACTGCTGGGGGACTCGGTGCAGGCGAAGATCGCGGTCACCCACCTGCCCCTGCCCCAGGACATCGCCCTGGCCGAAGCCGTGCCCCAGCTCGACCTCATCATGGGCGGCCACGAGCACGAGAACTGGATGGCGCTCCGCGGGGAGGACCTGACCCCCATCGCCAAGGCCGACGCCAACGTCCGCACCGTGTACGTCCACGAACTGCGCTGGGACCCCTCGGTGCAGAAGCTCGAGATCGAGTCGCGCCTCGTGCCCATCACCTCGGACCTTCCCGCCGATCCCGCCACCGCCGCCGAGGTTCGGCGCTGGCTCGACGCGGGGTGGGCCGGCTTCCGGGAAGCGGGATTCGAGCCCGAGGCGGTGGTCACCACCACCACCGAGACCCTGGACGGCCTGGAGTCCAGCGTTCGGTACCGCCCCACCAACCTCTCCGACCTCATCGCCCGGGGCATGCTGGCCGAAGTGGAGGGAGCGGACGTGTCCATGGTGAGCGGAGGCTCGATCCGCATCGACGACGAGGTGCCCGCCGGGGCGGTCACCCAGTACGACGTGATCCGCATGCTGCCCTTCGGCGGCGCCGTGGTGGAAGTGGAGATGGGCGGCGCGCTCCTGGCCCAGGTGCTGGACCAGGGGGTGGCCAACCAGGGCAGCGGCGGATACCTGCAGACCGCCGGGGTGGTTCGGAGCGCCGACGGATCGACGTGGGAGGTGGGCGGGGCACCGGTGGACCCGGCGGCCACCTACCGGGTCGCCATCTCCGACTTCCTCCTCACCGGTCGGGAGACGGGCCTCGACTACCTGGTGCCCGACCACCCGGAGCTGACCGTGGTGCGGGATCACCGGGACGTGCGCCAGGCCCTCATCGACGAGCTGCGGCGCCGGTTCGGGGGGGCGTGAGCGGCAGGCCCCTCGGTCAGCCCTTCGTCTGGAGCGTGGGCGGCTCGGTGGCCACGATATCCGTCCAGTCCAGGGTGTAGCGGGCTCCGTCTTCGGTGTGCACGCGTTGGCCCGCGGGAATCGTGTAGCTCCCGTCCATGGGGAGGGCGATACACCCCAGGGCCCGGTCCACCCGGTCCACGAGTTCCTCGAACAGGAACAGCAGGGTGGTGGTCACGGAGGAGGTGGTACCGTCGGCCCCCGTGACCGTCACCGTGGCTCGCCCGCTGATGAACATGCAGAGCTCGGCGGTGAAGGCCTCGCCGTCGAGATAGACGATGCCACCGAACTGGGACGTGAAGGGCAGGGCGCCCCCCTCGTCCACGAAAAACTTCGATAGCACGTCCATGGGTTCGTCGCCCGAGTAGGTGACGAAGCTCCCGTTGGGGGCGTCGTAGCGGCCCCGGCCCAGGACGTCGCCTCCGCTGGCCCCGTTGATGTAGGCCGAGGGGGCCCGGGCCTGGACCTCTCCCTCCACGTCGAAACGGGGCCTGTGAATGTCGGCCCGGAAGACCACGTCCATGAGGGCCTGAGTCACCAGGTCGCCATCGCCCGGTTCGAAGGTCAGGGTCATCCGACCTCGCCACTCCGTGAGGGGCACCGGGTTGCTCTTCAGCCCCCCGGGAGCCTCGATCTCCACCAGTCCCTTGTGGTCGAACGGGAGCTCGGCTTCGATGTAGAACGGGTCCCACGTGCTCGTGGCCACGGTCTGTCCGCCCACCCGCAGCACCCCGGGGTCGTCGCTGAAGGTGCCCTGGATCTGGAGGGTGCCGGCGGGACGATTGGCGTCGTCCACCACCTCCATGGAGGCGATGGTGGGCTTGCCTGCGATCCAGTCGGGGGGATCGCGATGGAAGAAGCGGAACGGGATCACCTTGCCGCTGGGCCAGCTCGCCGACATCAGGCCCCGAGCCTCCATCTCGGGCTCGATGTCGGCCACGGAAAAGGGCCGGCGATCGGGCTGGACGGACGGTGCGATCTGGTTGACCCCCAGGGTGCGGTCCAGGAAGTAGGTCACCGCTTCGGTGGTGAAGACGGCGTTGGTGTAGTTGCCGAACGCCATAACCACCGAGGCTCCCACGTCCAGGAGCGCGTCCCGGTTGGGCCGGGCGTCGTAGAAGGTGCTCTGGGCCATGGCGCAGGCCCCGAAGCAGGTGCCGCTCTTCGTGAATTCGTCGGCGCCGCCGAAGCAGGTCGCCATGACCACGATGGCGTCATCGAGGCTCCAGTAGCGACGGATGAACGACTCGGTGACGGCGAGCTTCGTGCGCCGGTATCGGTTCTGAAGCCAGCCGTCGTGGTTGCCCTCGATGGCCGCGACCAGGTCGCCGTTCCTCAGCTCCGTCTCGTAGGCATCCAGGTTGCCCAGGGTGGTCTCGGTGGCCGTCTGGTAGGCGTAGCGGGCCGGGCCCATGACCCCGCCGACGATGACGCCGTTGGCGTCCCGGGTGAGGGAGGAGACGGGATTGAAGCTCGCCCCGTGGGAGTCGTAGTAGAGCACCCCCAGGTCGTTGAAGCCCCGGAGTTCCTCCACCGTGCCCGCCAACCGTTCGGTCTGGAAGCCACCCTGATCCAGAACGGCCGCCACCTGGTCGGCGTACTCGTCGCCGCCGTCGATGGCGATGGCCACGGCCCTTCGGCTACCCGGAACCGCTCGCGCCGGGGGACTCCAGGGTGCTCGGCGTGGATGGGGGGCACCCTCCGGGGCGGGCATCCGGGAGTGATCCACCACCACGGACATGCCCGACGACAGCACGAGCTGCATGGATCCGGCCTGCTCGTGGACGATGGCCGCCACCACGTCGGGAATCTCCACGAGGTCCGGAGCCACGGCCAGGAGTTCCTGTCCCGGGTCGCGTTGCCCCAGCGGGGTGTTGCCGGCAGGAAGCCGCTCGGTGAGCAGCGCCTCGAGGGCTTGGAGGGTGGTGTGGAGAGGCTCGGGGGTGGTGATGGCCACCGTGTTGGAGGGGTCGGACACGCCCCCGGCATTGGCGGCCCGGACCCGGAACTGATACCGCGTGGCGTCGGCCACGGAGGTGTCGACGAACGCGGTGTCGCCCGCACTCGCCGTCCCCACACCGGCGAAATCGCCGGACCCGTCCAGCCGCCGTTCCACCACGAACGAGGTTTCGTCACTGCTGGCATCGGTCCACTTCAGGGCGACCTCGCCTTCGGCGATGCCTCGAATCGACAACCCCGTGGGCGCCGTGGGAGCCGCCGTGCCGCCCCCGGACCCGCCGCCGTCGCCCCCTCCGTTCCCGCCTCCCGCCCCGGGTCCCGTGCCCCCGTCGCCTCCGCACGCGGCGATGGCCAGGAGGAGCGCGAGACTGGCTCGAAAAATGCAACTGCGGCATTGCGTCGGCATGGCGATCCCGGAACGAGGCGTCGGTGCGTCATTCTTGCGAACGCACCCCCGGGGTCGGGGCCGCCACGTCTTCCTCCGGAACCCGGGGAAACATATGTCTTGCCCGACCCCGGGGTTCGACGGATCTTCCGGCACCCCCCGCACGCAGGAAGGAAGGAACACCGTGAATCCCATGTCGCGCTCCCGGCGCCGGCGTGTGCTTCCCGCGACGGCCCTCGCCCTGGCCGTGGCGGCGTCCCCTCTCCACGCCCAAACCACCATCACGTCCGACCGACCCGGCCTGGGAAGCGGCTCGGCGGTGGTGGACCCCGGAATCCTCCAGTTCGAACTCGGCGGAGAGTTCGCCGACGACGACGTCACCCACCGCATCAGCCTGGGCCAGGGCCTCGTGCGCTACGGCGTGAGTGACGGCCTGGAGTTCCAGGGAATCCTGGGATCGTTCACGGTGCTCCCCGACGACGAGGTCGACGCCCGGGGTCTGCAGGACGTGGGCCTCGGGGCCAAGGTGCGGTTGCCCGCGCCCGGGAGCGCCTGGTCGTGGTCGCTGTTGGGCACGGTCACGTTTCCCACGGGTGACGACGCCCTCACCGCCGACGCCGTGGTGCCGGCCGCCGTCCTCCTGGCCGACGTGGGGCTGGGCCCCGGATTCGGGGTCACGCTGAACGTGGGTTCGTCGGGGTGGGCGTCGGACGCCGGCGATCAGACATCGGTCATCGTGACGCCGTCCCTGGCGGTGGGGTCGTCGTCGGCCCTCTACGCCGGGTACGCCGGGTACTACGCCCGGGGCGACGCCGACCTCCACTACGCCGAAGCCGGCCTCACCTGGCTTCGGGACCCGGATCTGCAGGTGGACGTCAACGGCGGGGTGGAGGTGGAGTCCGGGGGGTTCTTCGTGGGACTCGGGGTCGCCAAACGGTGGCCCACCCGATGAGTCCCGAGGCCGACGCTCCACCCGACGGCCGACTGGCGGTGGTGATTCCCTGCTACCGCCAGGCCCACTTCCTTCCCGACGCCCTGGAGTCGCTACGCCGCCAGCGCCGGCGCCCCGATCGTATCGTGGTGGTGGACGACGGCTCTCCCGACGACGTGGCGGCGGCCGTGGCCCCCTATCCGGAAGTCGACCTGATCCGGCAGGAGAATCGGGGGCTCTCGGGGGCCCGCAACCGGGGGCTCGCGGAGGTGCACGCCGAGTTCGTGCTGTTCCTCGACTCCGACGATCGCCTTCTTCCCGACGCCCTGGCCTCGCTGGAGGCGGCGCTCCATGAGCGGCCCGACGCCGGGTTCGCCTGGGGCTTCAACGAGCCCGTGGATTCGACCTGGAGTCCCATGCCCTGGGGCCCCACCTCGTTTCGCGGGGAGCCCACCTACGCCCGCCTTCTCGAAGGCAACTGCGTGGGCGCCCCACTGGGCGTGCTCTTCCGGACCGCCCACGTCGCGGCCGCCGGGGGCTTCGACGAGTCGCTGGACGCCGCCGAGGACTACGAGATCTTCCTGCGCCTCGCACGGGAACACCCGTACCTGTGCGTCCACGAGATCGTGGCCCAGTACCGGCACCACGGCAGCAACATGTCCAGCAACCACGACCTCATGTACCGGGCCCACGTCCAGGTGCTGGAGATGCAGGATCCGTGGGTGGTGGGAGACCCGATGCGGGAGGCTGCCCGCCGGCGCGGCATCCACGAGGCCCAGCGCCACTACGTATCGCCGGCGCGCCTGGAGCGGCTGAAGGCCGCGGTCCGGGGCGGGCAGCCCGTCACGGCCCTCCGGGAAGCCACCGACCTCCTGGCGGCCGACCCCCGCTCCCTCCTCCGGTCGGTGGCGGGCTGGCTGGGAATCTGAGGCGTCAGCCCCCCGACGTCAGCGCCTCCAGCAGCTCGGGCACCGGCGCCCCTTCGGCGCCGGGCATGGACACGCCCAGGGCGGCGGCGAAGGTCGGCGCGAGATCGATGATGGACAGGGTGCGGGGAAGGGTGGCCGGGCGGGTGCCCGGGCCCACGGCCACCACCAGACCGTCGGGGCGGTGCTCCCCGGTGCGGCAGTAGTCGTTCACCGCCTCCAGCCGCCCAACGGCGGGGGACTCCACACTCCACCGGGACTCCCGGCCGTCGGCCACCGCCGCGGTGCCCCGGGGGGGCTCCATGGTCCACTCCACCAGGAGATCCGGGAGGTGGTCCACCCGGGGGCCGTGGAAGAGGTCGCGGGAGCGCACGACCCGGGCCACGGCGGGCTCGCCGGTGCGGGGGTCCACCAGCGCCTCGAGTTCGGCGTTCAGCTCGGCCACGAAGGCGTCGGCCTCGGCGCCGGGCCGCAGGGTCCCGGTGGGCTCCCGTCCCACCAGGTTGAGACGGATCGACGAGAAGGGCGCGCCCGTGCCCAGTCCCACGTGGAAGGCCCGGGTCACCGACATGTCCCTCCCCAGGGGCGAGCCGCGACCCATGCGCTGGTTCGCGCCCTGGCGCCACTCGTAGACCCGGGTGCGCACGGATTCGGGAAGGAGATGGTAGGCGGCTCGGAGCCACTCCTTCGGCGACCGCCCGGGCGACGGGGCGGGCCGGGGTCCCCCGGAATCGTCGGTGGGATCCGGCGCCGCACCCCCACCCCCCTCGGGGACGTCGACCCCCAGGCGCTGGAGCAGGGGCTCCAGGAGCAGGCTCGACCCTCCGGAGGCGCCCATGCCGTGGAGGTCCACCAGGACCACGGCCGTCTCGGGCCCCACCCCGTCGACGATGCGGCCCACGGCGGCGTCCACGGCGGCGTAGACCTCCCGGAGCAGATCGTCGCCCTCCGGATCGTGGGCCGGGTGGCGGGGATCGTGGGTGTGCCAGAGCTGGTGCCCGGCGCAGTGGGTCTCGCTGAACACCTGGATGGCGAAGCGCCAGTCCGGGGTGCGCTCCAGGAGATCGAGGGTGAGCTCGGCCCGAGCCCCCGCGCCGGCCACGAGCTGGTCGGCGAAGGAGCGGTAGTCGGCGGCGTTTCGTTTCGCGTCGCAGTGGGGCGGCGCCGGGTGGCGGCCGTGGCGGGCGGTGAGTTCGGCGGCCAGTTCGGGAGGACGGGTGGTGAAGCCGAAGACGGCGTCGTGGACCCCCCACTCCACCACCTGGGGACCGGTGACCCGAGCCGAGAGGGGCGTCAGGGGCACGTCCAGCACCACGCAGGTGTGGCCCGCCTCGCTGAGCACGTCCTGGAGGCCCGGTTCGGGGGCCAGAGCCTGGTCGTCGGCCCGCTGCATGCGATAGGTGCCGGGCACGACGCGGTCGAGCCAGTACACGCCGTGATGCCCCGGCCCCCGGCCCATGATGAACGACGGCCAGGTGCCGCCGACGTACACGCCCTCCACGCTGCGGGTGGGCGCCTGGACGCCCCGGGCCAGGAGGTCGGCCAGGCGGGGCATGGTGCCGTCGGCCGCCCACGCCCGGAGGCGGTGGGGGCTGGCGGCGTCCAGGGCGAGAACCAATAGTTTCTGCGGTCTCGTCACGTGGGATTCCGGTGGGGTGGACACCCGATGGAGCGCGCATGGTAACTCCCCCCGGAAGGCCGGCGGAAGCGGACGTCTGCGTCGTGGGGGGCGGACCCGTGGGACTCGCCCTGGCCCATGCCCTCGTGGAGACGGGCTTGCGGGTGGTGGTGCTGGAGAGCGGCGGCGACGAGGCCCCCGGCGTCGGGGCCTTCGAAGACGACGCCCTGGACGCCGAGGTGGTGGACCACGGAGCCGGCCTCCGGCTGGCGCCCCTCTGGACGAGCCGGGCCCGGGGCGTGGGGGGCACGGGCCGCCTCTGGAACACCGAGGTGGGGGGCGTGCCGTCGGCCAAGTACCTCCCCCTGGACCCCGTGGACTTCGAGGCCCGTCCCCGTGTGCCCTGGACCGGCTGGCCCTTCGGTGCCGAGACCCTGGCGCCGTGGCTCGACGGTGTGGCCGAACTGTGCGGGTTCGACGCCGGGTTGTGGGAGGCTCCCCCTCCACCGGAGGCGGGGGACGCCGGGCCCTTCCGGATCGGCGTCTACCCGTTCGGTCCCCGCACCGCCTTCACCCACGATCTGCCCCGGCGTCTGGAGGCGGCCTCCGGCGCCACGGTCCTGCCCCGGGCCACGGCCACGGGCCTGCTCTGGCACCCCGACGAGAGCCGGGTGGGGGGCGTGGCATGGCGGGACGCCGCGGGGGCGGAGCACCGCCTGGAGGCCCGGTCCACCGTCCTGGCCGCCGGCGCCCTGGAAAACGCCCGGATCCTCCTGGAGGCCGCTCACCGGGATCCCGGCGTGCCGTGGGCCGACGCCGGGTGGCTCGGCCGGGGCCTCATGGAGCACCCCATCGACCGCTCCCTGCGGCTCCGCACCCGGGACCCCCGCCTCTGTCCCGTGCCCGGCTTCTTCGGGCCCCACCGGGTGGAGAGCGGGCCCCCCGACGCGCCCGGCTCCTGGCGGCTGGGGCGCCTGTCGCTGCCCCCCGACCGGCTCCGGGCCGAGGGGCTGCCCAACCTCTCGGTGCGCTTCACGGCCCAGGCCGCCGGGGCGGCGGTGCTGGAGGCGCCGGCGGCCCGGAGCTGGGCCCGGCGCGTGGTGCCCGGGAGCGCGCTGCGGCGGCAGGTGGGCGACGTGGTGCGATGGGGGGGACGGCAGCTCCGGCGGCGGCGGGGGGTGGAGTACACGCTCCACGTGGACCTGGAGCAGTGGCCCGATCCCCGCAACCGGGTCACCCTGGGCGACACCGTGGACGCCGCAGGTCGGCGCCGCCTCGCCGTGGACTGGCGGTGGTCGGAGGCCGACGAGGCCCGGCGCCTCCGGCTGCTGGACGCCGTGGCCCGGGGGTTGGCGGCCGCGGGCCTGGGGGAGGTGCACCGGGACTCGTCGGTGCCCCTCCTTCCCGACGCCCACCATCACGCCGGCACGACGCGCATGCACGCCGATCCGGCGCAGGGGGTGGTGGACCCGGACCTGAAGGTGCACGGTACCGGGGGGCTGTTCGTGTGCGGCGCCTCGGCCTTTCCCACCGCCGGGGTCGCCAACCCCACCCTCACGGCCCTGGCCCTGGCCCTGCGCCTGGCCCATCACCTCACCTCGACCACTTCCGCCTCCCCCACCGCGACGCCCTGACGTGCTCGATCTGGATCCCATTCTCACCGTGCTCGCCTGGGCGTCGCTGGCGGCGTTCGCCGCGGGGCTGGGCGTGCTGCCCCGGGCCGTGCTCGGGCGCCTGCCCCGGGCGGTGCTGGGGTGGGGCAACGCCCTGGCCGCGGGGCTCATGCTGGGCGTGGCCTTCGTGCTCCTCACCGAAGGGCTGCCCACCGGCATCGGCTATGGCGCCCTGGGCGGGGCCCTGGGGGTGGGGGTGGTGCTCTTCACCCACGCCCTCACGGGCACCGCCGAACTCGACCTCAACGCCCTGGACGACCTGGATCCGGCCTACGGCTATCAGGTCGTGCTCGTGAACACCCTCCACGCGGCGTGGGAGGGGGTGGCCATCGGCGCCGCCATGCTGGTGTCGGTGCCCTTCGGGGTCTCCATGGCCGTGGCCCTGGCGATCCACAACGTGCCCGAGGCCATGGTGCTCACCGAGATCCTGGCGGGTCGGGGGGTGCGCCTGACCCACGCCGCGGCGCTGGCCGTGGGGGCCAACCTCAACCAGGTGATGATGGCGGTGGTGACCTTCGCCGTGGTGAGCGCGGCGCCGGCGGCCTTGCCGTGGGTGGTGGGGCTGGCGGTGGGGGCCCTGCTCCAGTTGCTCCTCTCGGAGCTGCTCCCGGAGTCGTACCACCAGGCGGGCCACACCAGCATCGCCCTGGTGGCCCTCCTGGCCATGGGCATGGTGGTGGCGTTCCACGGGGCCACCCCGTGATGGCCGCGCTCCAGGGGCTGCCCGACGTGGCCCTGGTCTTCGTCTACGCCCTGGTGACGGCCCTGGCCACGGGGCTGGGCGCGGTGCCGTTCTACTTCGTGAAGACCATCTCCGAGCGCTTCGTGGCCTATTCCAACGCCATCGCCGCGGGCCTCATGGCCGGGGCCAGCTTCGGCCTGGTGTCGGAGGGGTCGGGCCACGGGCGCCTGGAGACGCTGGGGGGCGCGGTGCTGGGCGTGCTGTTCATCCTGGGCACCCAGCGGGTGCTGGGGGACCACGACGAGGAGGAGCTGGTGTTCGGCGCCGCCACCGGCGAGAGCGCCCGGCGCATGCTCCTCATGCTGGTGGTCATGACGGTCCACTCCTTCTCGGAGGGGGTGGCCGTGGGGGTGTCGTTCGGCGGGGGCATGACCCTGGCGACCCTCATCACCGTGGCCATCGCCATCCACAACGTGCCCGAGGGGGTGGCCATCACGGCGGTGATGCGCCCCCGGGGCGTGAGCGTGACGAAATGTGCCGGGTGGAGCATCGTGTCGTCCCTGCCCCAACCCCTCATGGCGGTGCCGGCGTTCCTCTTCGTGGAAGCCTTCCGACCCGCCCTTCCCTGGGGACTGGGCTTCGCCGCCGGGGCCATGCTTTTCATGGTCCTGGTGGAACTGCTCCCCGAAGCGTATCACCAGGGCCGCCGCGCCCGGGTCGCCACCCTCACGACCCTCTCCATCATCAGCATGGTGCTGTTTCAGCGGCTCCTGTAGGGGACCGGCCGGGGGGGGCGGCGAGGCGCCGGCGAGGGCTCGGGCGCGGCCGGGGCGCTCGCCCCCGGGCGGTGGGCCATTCCATGAAGTACCTTGGGCGGCGTCACCCCTCCCCCTGCGTCGCTCCCGCCCCCCACCCCCGTGACCCATGCCGCCCTCCGGCCGCCCCTGGCGGCGGCCGTTCTGAGCCTCGTCCTCGCTGCTGTTCCGGGGGCGGGCCTTCGGGCCCAGACCCCCACGCCCCCCGCCGCCACGGCCTACGCCGCCCCCCAGGCTCCGGTGGTGGACGGACGCCTGGACGATGCCGTGTGGGCCGATGCACCGGCCCTGGACGGCTTCGTTCAGCGGGAGCCCGCCGAGGGACGCCCGGCGTCGGAACGCACCGAGGTGCGGGTGGCGTACGACGACGAGGCGCTGTACGTGGCGGCGTGGCTCTGGGACCGCGCCCCCGACGGCATCGTCCTGGGGCAGACCCTCCGGGACGCCTCCCTCACCGACGCCGACGCCTTCCTGGTGATCCTGGACACCTACCGGGACCGCCAGAACGGCTTCGTCTTCGCCACGACGCCCGCCGGAATCGAGTACGACGGGCAGGTGGTCAACGAGGGCCAGGGGGGCACGGGCAACAACCGCCGCCAGCAGACCGCCTCGGCCGGCGGCTTCAACCTCAACTGGGACGGCGCGTGGCAGGTGGCCACGAGCACCGACGGCGAGGGGTGGTACGCCGAGATGCGCATCCCGTTCTCGACGCTGCGATACGGGCGGGGGGGCGACCAGACCTGGGGCGTGAACTTCGAGCGCCGCATCCGCCGCAACAACGAGCAGTCGGTGTGGGCGCCCATTCCCCGGCAGTTCGACCTCTACCGCGTGTCGCTGGCCGGCAGCCTCGAGCTCCGGGCCCCGGCTCGCCGGCGCATCAGCGTCACGCCCTACGCCCTGGCCGACGCCTTCAAGGACTACACGGTGGCCGACCCCGAAGCCGACCTGGGAGGCCAGGTGGGCGTCGACGCCAAGATCGGTCTGAACCAGAGCCTCACCCTCGACCTCACGGTGAACACCGACTTCGCCCAGGCCGAGGTGGACGATCAGCAGGTCAACCTCACGCGCTTCAGCCTCTTCTTTCCGGAGAAGCGGGCCTTCTTCCTGGAGAACGCCGGCACGTTCTCCGTGGGCGAGGCCCAGTCGGCGGAGCTGTTCTTCAGTCGGCGCATCGGCCTGGACCAGGGCGTCGAGGTGCCCATCCGGGCCGGCGCCCGCCTCACGGGGCGGGCCGGAGGCTTCCAGATCGGCGTGCTGGACATCCAGACCGGGAGCACGGAGGCGCCGGACCCCGAGACGGGACTCGCCACCACCCTGGCCCGCGCCGAGAATTTCGCCGTGGTCCGAGCGTTTCGGGAGCTGGGCAACCGCACCCGCCTCGGGGGCATCGCGGTCTCCCGGGTGGACACCGACGACCCCGACGACCACAACCTCACCTTCGGCGTGGACGGCCGTCTGGGCCTGGGGGAGTCCCTCACCCTGGACGGCTGGGCCGCCACCACCCGCACCTCGGAGCCCGACGGCGGCGAGGCCCCGGAGTCGGACGACGGGGGCGAGTACGGCTTCGGCCTCACCGGCGACTACACGACCCGGGACTGGGAGGTCTCGGCGGGCTACCGGGAGATCGGTGACGCCCTCAACCCCGAAGTGGGCTTCCTCAACCGCCGGGACTATCGCTTCGCCAGCGTCCGGGTCCTGCGCCACGTGCGCACGCCGGCCACCTCGTGGTTCCGGGAGTTCCGACCCCACGTCACGTGGCGCCAGTTCTGGTCCCTCGACGGCTTCATGGAGTCCTATCTGCTCCACATCGACAACCACTTCGCCTTCGAGAACGGCGCCTTCTTCCAGCTCCCGGGCCTCAACTTCACCGGCGAGGGGCTGGACGAACCCTTCGAGATCCACGACGGCGTGGTGATTCCCGCAGGCACCTACCACAACGTGGAGTGGTCCTTCCGGGCCAACACCAACACCTCGGCGCCCCTCTCGGCCACCGGCGGCTGGACCCTGGGCGGGTTCTACTCGGGCACCCAGTTCGCACCCAACGTCACGGTGGACTACCGGTGGAGCGACACCTTCGCCGCGGCCCTGCGCTTCGACTGGTTCGACGTGCGCCTCGACGAGGGGGACTTCACCACGGCCGTCGTCGGCCTCACCGCGTCGTACTCCTTCACGCCCCGGCTTTACGTCCGGGCCAACCTCCAGTACAACGACGACACGGAGAACCTGGGCGCCAACTTCCGCCTGGGATGGCTCGACACGGCGGGCACCGGCCTCTTCATCGTGTACAACGACACCGACCACCTGGGTCGCTTCCGCCGCACCGGGGTCCCCGCGGGGCCCCTCCAGCGTCAGTTCGTCATCAAGTACACGAAGCGCTTCGACGTGCTGCGCTGATCAGCCGCCGGGAAGGCGCCGCAGGGTGTAGACCACCGGGTCGCGGCCGGGGCGGTCCAGGACCGCCGTCCAGGTGTCGGCGTCCTCCCGGATCCAGGTGAACCCGTTCCGCCCCGGCGGGAGGCGCTGGAAGCGGATCGTGTCGCCGGCCAGGCGCACCACCGCCGATTCGGCCCGCCCGTCGCGATGTTTCAGCACCTGCCCGCCGCGGAGCTCCATGGTGGAGCGCCCGTCGGGGTCGGCGAAGCCGTCGTCGGGGTAGGTGGTCTGCTCCAGGGTGGAGTCGTTGACGAATCGGTAGGCCTCGTAGAACGCGTCGTAGCCGCCTCCCGATCCCACCCAGCGCCCCTCGAGCCATCCCAGGCCGCGGAACGCCTCGGCGCTCACCGCGGCGGGCTCGGGCGCGGCGTCGCTCTGGGCCGCGGCGGGCGCGGCCCCTCCCATGCCCGCGAGGATCACCGCCGCCACCACGTTCCTCCGTCGTACCCCGGTCCTCGTCACGTCGCGCTCCTCGTCGTCGTCCCGGGCTCGGCCCCCGCCGCGCCCTACCGGGCGACCCTACGCGCCGGGCCCCGGAAGGTTGCACCGGCAGGTTCCGCCACAGGTGTAGTTGCGCCCCACGGGCCGGGCCCGCACACTTCCCGCCCTCCCGTCCCCACGCCCCCGTGCCGCCATGCCCGCTTCCGCCTCGTATTCCGGCGCCCGCCTCGGGGCCTCGGCCCTCGCCGCCGCCCTTCTCGTGGGCTGCGCCGGCAGCGACACCTCCGACTCGGCCTCCGGCGCCGTCGTCACCGACAGCGCCGGTGTGCGCATCGTCTCGTTTCCCGCCGACCCCGACCCGCCCGCGGAGGTCTCGGCGGCGCCGGTGGTCGCGCTGGAGCGGGAGGGCCAGGAGGACTACCTCTTCGCCGGCATCACGGGCCTGGTGGCCCGGGCCGACGGCGGGGTGGTGGTGGCGGAGCGGGACGGCACCCTGCGCTTCTTCGACGCCGCGGGCACCCTGGTGCGCCGGGCCGGAGGCGAGGGCGACGGCCCCGGCGAGTTCGCGTTCCTGAGCCGGCTCTTCCGCCTCCCGGGCGACACGCTGGCGGCCACCGACGGGCGCCGGGGCAGAACGATGTTCTTCGCCCCCGACGGCACGTACCTCCGGGAGACCGTCTTCGCCGGCCGAACGCCGGCCATGCCCCAGGGGGCGTCCCAGTGTTTCGGCCCCAACGTCCAGGGGGTGCTGGACGACGGGCGGCTCGCACTGTGGGGCTTCCAGTGTGTGGTGGGCGAGGGGTCGCCGGGGAAGCGGGACTACATGTCCGACGTGCTGGTGGAGTCGGGCGACGGATTCCGGACCGTGACCACCGAGCCCATTCTGTCGGCCACGGAGAACCCCGGAGCCGAACCCATGCGCCGCTTCGTCACGGCCCCGGTCTACGGTCGGCCCGCTCTGGCCGCCGAGGGCACGAACGTCCTGGTGGCCATTCCGAGTCTGGGACTGCGACTCCGGGGATTCGGGGCCGATGGCAGCCGGGTCCTGGATCTCCGGGACGCCACCCCCGAGCCTCCCCTCACCCCCGAGATCCGGGCCGTGGTGGAAGGGGGATGGTCCGACGAGCTGGCCGAGATCCACGCCGACGCCGTGTGGCCCGAGACCCTGGAAGGATGGGACGCCATCCGGGTCGTGGCCGACGGGACGGTGTGGTTGCGCAACCTGCAGGTCTGGGGATCGGACGGGGGCGAACTCTGGACGTCGGTCTCCCTCGACGGCTCCACGCACCGCCGCTGGCGGTTTCCGTCGGGCTTCGAACTCCACGACGTGCGCGACGGGCGGGCGTGGGGGATCCAGCGCGACGAATTCGACGTGGAAGACGTGGTGGCCCTGCCCCTGAACGGAGGATAGGCCCGGCCCGGTTCACCCCCGGGCGTCCACCAGCGCCGGATCGGCGGAGTGCTGAAGCTCCCAGAGGGTGGCGTAGCGGCCGCCCCGGGGCAGGAGTTCGGCATGGGACCCCGATTCGACCCGGCGTCCCTGTTCCAGGACGTGGATCACGTCGGCGGCCTCGATGGTGGAGAGCCGATGGGCGATGACCAGGCTGGTGAGGCCCGAGGTCCGGGCGAACAGCCCCCCCAGGGCGTCCTGGATGATGGCCTCGGACTCGGAATCCAGGGCGCTGGTGGCCTCGTCCAGCACCAGGATGTGGGCGTCCTTCAGGATGGCCCGGGCGATGGCGATGCGCTGCTTCTGGCCCCCCGACAGCTTCACGCCCCGCTCGCCCAGGGGGGTGTCGTAGCCCTGGGGCAGGGTGTCGATGAACTCCTGGGCGTTGGCGAGGCGCGCCGCCCGCTCGATGCGCTCCCGGGACGCCCCGGGGTCGGCGTAGCCGATGTTTTCGGCCACCGACCCGCTGAAGAGGGCCGGCTCCTGGGGCACCACGGCGATGGCCCGGCGCAGGGCGGCCAGCTCGAACTCCCGGAGATCGATGCCCCCCAGGGTGACCTGCCCCACATCGGGGTCGTGGAACCGGGTCAGGAGCCGGGTGACGGTGGTCTTGCCCGACCCCGACGAGCCCACCAGCGCCGCGGTCCGGCCCCGGTCCAGGCGCAGGTCGAGGCCGTCCAGCGCCCGCCGTTCGGCCCCGGGGTAGGTGAACGACACGCCCTCGAAGACGAGATCGCCCACGGGCACCTCGGTGCGGCTGCCCTGGGCCTCGGGGCTGGAATCCAGGAGTTCCGAGACCCGGTCCAGAGCCGCCATCCCGGCCTGGAGCTGGTTGTTGAAGAACATGACCGAGATCACGGGGCGCTGGAGCTGACGCTGGTAGAGAATGAACGCCGTGAGCTCACCCACGCTGAGGGAGCCCCGGACCACCATCCAGCCGCCCAGAATTAGGAGGGCCCCCACGCCCCAGTTGGCCACCAGGGTGATGAGGCCCTCCATGGCCCCCACGTCCTTGCGGCGGTCCAGATTCTGGGCCACGTAGGCATCGTTCTCCCGGGCGAAGCGGGCCGCCTCCTGCTCCTCGGCCACGAACGATTTCACCACCTGGATGTTGCCCACGGCCTCGGTGGAGACGGCGTTCATCTCGCCCACCCGCTTCCGGATCTCCCGGGCGGCCCGGCGCAGGGGGCCCTGGTAGTAGCGGGTCACCCCGGCCACGAGGGGCATGACCACCAGGTTCACCAGGGCCAGCTTCCAGTGCATGGCCACCAGGATCGCGCCGATGACCAGGATGCTGAAGAGCTGCCCCGCCAGACGCGTGGCCCCGGCCTGGATCATGCCCTCCAGGGCGTTGACGTCGTTCACCACCCGGGACGTGAGGGACCCGGAGCGCTCCTCGGCGAAGTGGGGCACGGGCAGGGTGAGGAGCCGCCGATAGGCCTGCATGCGGATGTCGCTCACCACCGACTGGGTGAAGGCGAAGCTCTGGAACATGCCGGCGTACTGCAGCAGCACCTGGACCACGTAGAAGGCGGCGAACACGCCGCCGAAGACGGCGAAGGTGCGCACCTCGCCCGACGGGATCACCACGTCCAGGGCGTACCGCACGAACTGGGGCGACGCGGCCGCCAGGGCCGCGGTGGTGGAGATGAGGGCCGAGAGGCCCAGGATCCGCCAGCGATAGGGCCGCAGGAGGGCCCAGAGGCGGGACAGGGCGGCGGATTCGTCGGAGGCACTCACCTCTGCCAGAACCCGCCACCCCCCGGAACGATCCCTTTTCGCAGGGGACTCCGGATCAGCCGTCCCGCATGGATTCGATGGGATCCACCCGGGACGCCCGCAGCGCCGGGACCCAACTGGCCAGCGCCCCCACCGCCCCCATGACCGCCGCCATGGCGCCGAAGGTCCACGGATCCACGGCCGCCACCTCGTAGAGGAGGCTCGAGAGGGCTCCCGTGGCGAGGAAGGCGATGGCCAGTCCCAGGACGATGCCCACGGCCACGACTCCCACGCCCTGACGCACCACCATCCGGCGTACCCGGCCCGCCTCGGCCCCCAGGGCCATGCGCACGCCGATCTCCCGGGTGCGCTGCCCCACCACGTACGAGAGCACGCCGTACAGCCCCACGGCACCCAGGATCAGCGCCAGGCCGGCGGCCACCGCCAGGGTCAGCATGGTGAAGCGGAGCTGCACCGTGGAGCGGTCCAGGAGGGCCTCCATGGTGTGGATGCGGTAGATGGGGGCTTCGGGCGCGGCCTCGCGGATCAGCCCCCGGATCTCGGGCATGAGACCGTCGGCCCGGCGGGAGCGGACCACGTACCCCGGCGACCCCAGCGCCCACGAATCGACCTCGGGGCCCACCAGGGGATAGTAGGCCAGGGCGTCGGGCGGCGAGCGGAGGTCGTTCTGGACCACGTCGTCCACCACCCCCACCACCTCGTGCCAGGCGTCCAGGGCGCTGTTGGAGAGGCGCCGCCCCACCGGGTCCTCCCCGGGCCAGAGGGCCTCGGCCAGGGACCGGGACACCACCACGTGACCGGGCTCCAGGGCGTCGTCGTCGGTGAACGGCCGCCCCTGGAGCACCTCGATGCCCATGGCCTGGAAATAGTCGCCCCCGGCGAAGGTGAGGCTGCCCCGAGCGCCGCCTTCGGCGTCGGCGGCTCGATCCTGGGCGAAGTACTCCACGCCCCGGGTGCCCTCGTCCATGGGGACGTTCTCCACGATCCCCACGGCGTCGACCCCGGGGAGGGCCCGGAGCCGGTCCATCATGTCGAGGTGGAACCGGGCCCAGGTGGGACCGTCGATGAGATGGTCCTGATCCGGCGCGTACTGGAAGGTGAGGATGTCGGATCGATCGAAGCCCGGATCCACCGACTGGAGGCCGTGGACGCTGCGCAGGAGCAGGCCCGATCCCACCAGGAGCACCAGGGCCAGGGCGGTCTGGGTCACCACCAGGGCGTTGCGTCCCCAGGCGCGACGGCTCGTGGACCCCCGGGTGCCGTCCCGGAGCCGGCCCAGGTCGGCGTTCGCACCCCGGAGCGCGGGCACGAGCCCGCAGATCAGGGCGGTGGCCAGGGCGGCCAGGGCCGTGAAGGCCACGGTGCGTCCCGACAGGTGCACGTCTTCGATGCGGGGCACGCCGTCGGGCGCCGCGGCCACGTAGAGCGGGAGGGCCACCGCGGCCAGAAGCACCGCAAGGAGCCCCGCCGCCACCGCCACCACCACCGCCTCGGAGAGGAGTCCCCCCACCAGACGACCCCGATCGGCGCCCATGGCCCGCTGCACCGCCAGATCGCGGGTGCGGCTCTCGGCCCGCACCGTGAAGAGGTTGGCCACGTTGGCGCAGGCGATGAGGAGCACCACGGCCACGGCGGCCATGAGCACCTGGAGGGCGGTGCGCACCGGCCCCAACAGGGCTTCGGTGGCCGAGCGCACCACGGGCACGTGGGCCTCGATGAGCCTCGCATAGGCGGGGGAACCGCCGTAGAGCTCGGGAAGTCGGCGGGCCAGCACCGCCAGTTCGTCCCGGAGCGACTCCACGTCGGCGTCGGGGGTCATCCTCCCCACCAGGCTCATGCCGAACTGCCCGGGGGTGATGTCGCCGGCGGTCATCTCGGTGGGGACCCACCCCGCCATCTGATCCTGGGGAAAACGGAAGTCGGCGGGCATGACGCCCACGACCTCCTTCGGTCCGTTCACCATCCAGACCATGCGCCCCAGGACCTCGGGGTCGCTCCCGAACCAGGTCTCCCAGAGGGAGTGGGAGATGAGGGCGACCCGGCCCCCCTCCCCTTCCCGGGGCAGACGGCCCAGTTCGGGTTCCACCCCCAGGGTCTCGAAGAGGGACATGGAGGGCATGGACATGCGCATGCGCTCCACCCGGTCGTCGGTGCGGACCGTGGCGGTGAAGGAGTTGAAGCTGGCCAGGCTCTCCAACTGCCGGGCCTCCTCACCGTAGTGGACGAAGAACTCGGCCGAGACCGGGAACTCGTCGGGGAAGTCCGACCCGGGGGCCGACGCCGCGATGGTCACGAGGCGGTCGGGCTCCGGATACGGGAGCGGCTCGAGGAGCACGGCGTCGACGATGCTGAAGATCCCGGCGTTGGCGCCCAGGGCGAGGGCCAGGGTGCCCACCGTGGCCGCGGTGAAGCCGGGCGCGCGGCGCAGCGTACGGCCGGCGTGGCGAAGGTCCCGCAGAATCCGCTCGATCATCATCCCCACTCCCGTTTCGGTTCGTCCGTTGTCGTCCACCCGCCACGCGGGATCCCATCGTTCCGCCACGCCCGCCACCACCAGGTCCACGGCCGTCGCCGCCACCGCGCTCCACCCCGCGAGCCCGCTCCGTCGGAACGCCCGGGCGCAGTCCTCCACCGCCTGATCCACCACCTCCCGCCCGAACCGCTCCCGGAACGCCCGGGGGTAGGCCCGGAGCAGAAGCCGGAAGAGGGTGTTCACGAGGGCCTCCGCCCCAGCCGCTTCTCGGCCAGGGCCACGGCGCCCTTCCACCGACGCGCCTCGTCGGCGAGGACGCCGCGGCCCGCCGGGGTGAGGGCGTAGTACCGGCGCTCCCGCCCCGGATGGGGCCCGGGGTCCGGGGCGTCGGTTTCGGTGAGCCATCCCGCCGAGGTCAGGCGGGCGATCACCCGGTAGAGGCTGCCGGCCCGGGGGTTCAGCACGCCTCGGGAATCGGCCTCCACGGCGTCGCGGATCGCGTAGCCGTGCAGGGGGCCCGGGGCCACGGCGAGGAGAACGTGGTATTCGAGGCCGGTCAGGGTCGGATCGGAATCGGGGGCCATGGCGCCGGTGGGTCGGGGGGATCGCACGAGATGAATGCGCACGATGCGTATACACGTCTCGAGTATATAGAGACGAGAGGACTCCGGAAAAGGTTGCAGCGGCCGACTCGGCCTCACCCCTCGAGGAGCGCCTTCAGACCCTCGACGTAGGTGGGATACCGCAGCCGATAGCCCAGTTCTCGGGTGAGGCGGGCCGGCGCGACGCGGCGATCTTCCGCGTAGAAGCTCCGGCCCATGGGAGACAGGCCGGCGGCGTCGAACGGCACCTCCGGCGGGGGCTCGACCCCCAGCAGCTCGGCGGCGGCCGTCAGGACCTCGTGGCTCGACGCCGGGTGCTCGTCGGTGACGTTGACCGGGCCCGCGACCTCGGGATGGGCCAGGCCCGCCTCCACGGCCCCCACGATGTCGTCGACGTGGATCCGGTTGAAGACCGATCCCGGCTTCACGATACGCCGGGCACCGGGAGCCCGGACCCGGTCGAGGGGACTCCGGCCCGGGCCGTAGATGCCCGACAGCCGGAAGATCTGGAGGGGCACGCCCCGGCTCCTGGCGAACTCCGTCCACGCCTCCTCCTGGGCCACGCGGCGGCGCGCCCGGGCGGTGCCGGGGAGGAGCGGAGCGGCCTCGTCGACCCAGCCGCCCCCGGTGTCCCCGTAGACCCCGGTCGTGGAGAAGAGGCCGACCCACGCGAGGTCGGCCGCGGCCTCGAGGTCCAGGCGATGATGGCGCAGGACGGGGTCGCCGTCCTCGTCGGGGGGCACGGAGACCAGGACGTGGGTCGCGGACCGGACGGCCGCGCCCGTGGTGTCGCGTCGCGTCGTGCCGTCGAACACGAAGGCCGCGACGCCACCGGAGGCCGACTCGGGGGTCCGGTGGGTGCCCGACACCCGCCACCCCGCGGCGATCCGACTCGCGCCCAACCGGGCCGCCGCGTAGCCGTAGCCGAAGGCGAAGAGGTGGGTCACGACGCGGGGCGACGAGCCACGACCTGCACGACCTCCGCGAGCCCCGAGTGGCGGTCGCCTTCGTGAACCTCGCGCTGCCTCTCCACGGCGTGCTCGAAGAGCAGACCTCGAAGCTCGGCTCGGAGGTCCCGCAGAGACATCAGGAGATCCGGGTCCCTCGGCCCGCCGGTGCCGCACACAAGCTGTCCCTTCGCGTACGCTTCGAGGATCAGGATGCCCCCGGGACGGAGGGCCTCCACGAGGCGACCGTGCAGGGCGGCCCGGCTGTCCGGACCCAGGTGGGCGAACGTCGAGACGATGTCGTCCCATCGGTCCACGCCCGGATCCCAATGGGCCAGATCGGCGGCCACGACCTCGATGGTCACACCCTTCTCGGCCGCGAGTTGCCGCGCCCCTTCGAGGGCCACGGTGGAGCGGTCGACCGCAGTCACGACGTGCCCGAGGCCGGCCAGGAAGACCGCGTTCCGCCCCTGCCCTTCCGCTACGCAGAGGATGGCCCCACCCGGCCGCAGATCTCCGGCCCTCTCCCGAACGAAGTCGTTGGGCTCGGTGCCGTACAACCAGCCCTGGGCGTACCGGGAGTCCCAGTTCGGATCCGGTTCCACCGCCGATGTCAGCGCCGTTCGAGCTGGCGTTGAGCTTCCGTCGCCCGCAACTGCATACCCCGCTCGAAGAGGGCCCCGATCTGGGGATCGCTGCGGTATTCGGCGAGTTGCCGGTGCAGGAGGGGAATCTCCTGGATCACGTAGCCCAGCACCGCGTCCATGACCCGCCCCTCCTCGCTCTCCGTGGCCCGGAAGCGCTCCCGGAACCCCTGGAGCACCGACTCGAAGGCCGGGGAGTCCCACTCTTCGAGGGGCGCGCCCAGATGGAGGAAGTCCAGGAGGATCTCCTGGAAGTCGGCCGGGGCCGGGCGGTGCCAGAAGGCCACGTCCCGCCCGAGGTCGTCGACCTGCATGGGCAGGTAGAGGGTGGCGTAGCGGGGCACCCGCCGCACCAGAGCCGGGTTGAAGCGCTTCACTTCGCGCTCCGACAGCCCCGTGGCCCGGACCACCTCCGAAAGGGACACGTCGCGCTGCACCCGCATGGCGTGGATCGGCTCCTGCTCGTGCAGGGTGCGCACCCGCTCCACGGTGGCGGTGTTGCCGAAGATCATCTCGGCGTACCGGTACGACCGGGGGCCGTAGGTGCCCACCACGTCGCTGAAGGTGCGGGGCGAGAGCTCCCGGACGTCCACGGCGAACTGGGCGCCCATGAGGTAGCGGTCCCGGATGTCGTCGCCGCCCATGCGCCCGCCGTTGATGACCGTACGCCCCACGTTGGTGCTCCCGGCGTGATGCTCCGAGAGGGCCGGTAGGAAGCTGCCGTACTTCGTGGCCAGCACCGTGAGATACGCCGCGCAGTAGGCCGCCTGGGTGGTCTGGTTCTCCACCTCGATGGTCTGGGGCGTGAGGCCGTCGAGACGGCGCCAGTTCCGGGGCAGCCACTGGCAGAAGCCGATGGCACGGGCCTCGGACTTCACCTCGCCCGAGAACCCCGACTCGATCATGGCCTGGGCCAGCCCGAGCTCGGCGGGCACGCCGAAGCGCTCGTAGATGCGTCCCCACTCCTCCATGAACCCGCCGTAGAGGCGCAGGTTGGGCGTCACGAAATCGCCCCGGGTGGGGTTGTGGAGCACGGGGCCCGTCACGGGCTCCAGCACCTCGGCCACCAGATCCCGGCGGTCGGTGAGGCGCCGGGGCATGGGCCGGTCGCCCACGACGTCGGCCAGGGCCGGGTTCACCCACGTCCCGTCCCGCACCCAGTCGCCCCGGGAGGGGAACGACGCCAGCAGCGCACCGGTCTCGGCGCTGCCGTACACCACCTCGCCGTCGGGCCGGCTGAACACGTGGGTCCAGAACCGGAAGCCCGGGCGGTACCGCTCCATGGCCAGCACGTCGCCGTGCATACGGGCGTCCACGAGGAACGCCACGGGATCGTCGCCGGGACCGGGCACCGCGTCGGCGGGCGCCGCCGTCCGGGCGATCCGAAGCGCCTCGGCTTCCACGGGGTCGACGTCGGCCGCGGTCCGCACCACCGGGGTCGCCGGCGCCGGCGGTCGCTGCCCGGCCACGGGGTGGCTCGGGACGACGACGACGAGGCCGACGAATGCGACGAAGGAGGCGGCGGAGGAGCGCACGGAAATCACCGGCGGGGCGTGGGGAACGTGTGGAAGGGAGGATCGGCAGTCCGGCCTCCAATTCCAACATGAGACGCCTGCCCCCGCCTCTGCAACATTTGTTTGCACCGAGGGCGGTGGGCCGGGGTTCCCGGGGCCTCTACCTTTCGTGTGCGGAGTCCCCTCATCCCCCACCCCGGCCCCGATCCCCCGTGCTTCCCACCGCCCCCCTGCCCCAACCGCCCACCGGGAGTCCCAATCCCGCCGGCGAGGCCATGGACCGGACCGGGGCGTTCGTGGAGTCGCTGCTGGGCATGGGCCCCGAGGTGCAGCGGAAGATCCTGTGGTCGGTGGCGGCGGTGCTGGTGGTGTGGCTGGTACGGCGCATCGTGGTGCGGATCGTGTCGTCGCAGCTCGAGGAACCCCGGACCCGCTACGCCTGGGTCAAGGGCACGGCGTACGTCGCCTACGGGTTGGCGTTCCTGCTGCTGGGCCAGATCTGGCTCGAGTCGGTGCGCAACGTGGGCACCTTCCTGGGACTCCTCACCGCCGGTCTCGCCATCGCCCTGAAGGACCTGGTGTCCAACGTGGCGGGGTGGGCGTTCATCCTCATGCGACACCCCTTCACCGTAGGGGACCGCATCCAGGTGGGCGACCACAAAGGCGACGTGGTGGACATCCGGCTCTTCCAGTTCACCCTCCTGGAGGTGGGCAACTGGGTGCACGCGGACCAGAGCACCGGCCGGATCATCCACGTGCCCAACAGCACGCTCTTCTCCGAGCCCCTGGCCAACTACACCGACGAGTTCGCCTACGTGTGGCACGAACTCGAGGTGCTCCTGACCTTCGAGAGCGACTGGCGGCGGGCCAAGGAGCGGTTTCAGGAGATCCTCGACGCCACCGCCCGGGACATCGCCCTGGAGGCCGCCACCGCCCTGCGCCGGGGCAGCCGCAAGTTCCTCATCTCGTACCGCCACTTCTCGCCCCGGGTGTACACCTCGGTGCAGGATTCGGGGGTGCTGCTCACCCTGCGCTTCCTGGCCCCGGTGCGGGGACGCCGGGGGCTCAACGAGACCCTGTGGGAGGCGATCCTGGACGCCCTCCACGACGACGACGGCATCGACCTGGCCTACCCCACCCAGCGGGTGTACCTCAACCCCGTGGAGGGGAAGGAAGGGGCCCGGGCGCCCTGGCCGCCGGAGCAGCCCGAGGTTTGACGGGGGCCGCCCGGCTCGTCAACATCGGCTCCAGGCCCGTCCGAGGGCCCTGCGCCGTCTCACCTCGTCGGAGTCTCCCGATGCGCATCCGCACCACCATCATGTCGGCGGCCGTGGCCGCCCTCGTCCTGCCGACGCTGGCGTCGGCCCAGGGGCGGGCCTTCGAGCCCGAGGACTGGTACCGCCTCACGACCCTGTCGTCTCCCGCCATGTCGCCCGACGGACGGGCCGTGGCCTTCACGGTCACCACGGTGAACGAGGAGGCGAACCGGAGACACTCGGAGGTGTGGCTGGTGGACACGTCCGGTGGGGAGCCGCGCCGACTCACCTCGCCGGGCACCGAGTCGTCGAATCCGCGCTGGTCGCCCGACGGCGACCTCCTGTTCTTCACCTCCCGCCGGGACGGAGGCCAGGGCAGCACCTGGGCGCTGCGCATGGACGGCCCCGGGGGCGAGGCGTTCCAGCCCGAGGGGTGGGAATCGGGGTCGTTTCCCGCCGACGGCTCCTTCGTGGTCTTCACCGACTCGGACGACGACGACGAGGGTGAGGGCGACGACGAAGCCGACGACGAGCCCGATCCCTTCGGCCGCATGCCCGCCACGGCCCGGCCCCCCTGGGGCTCCATCACCGAGCCCGTGAACGCGGCCCGCTTCGACGGTCGCCACATCGTGGACTTTCCCTACAAGCGCAACGGCGCCGGGTTCATCGCCAACCCCCGGGAGGAGCCCGAGGTGCGGCCCTCCCAGCTCTTCACCCAGGTGCCCGGAGACGCCGACAGCCGGCGTCAGCTCACCGACACCGACTACTCGCACCGCAGCGCCACGGTCTCGCCCGACGGACGCTGGATCGCCTTCGTGGCCGACCCCGAGCTGCGGCCCGACGCCGTGGTCCAGGCCGAGCGGGACAGCCTGGCCCTGCTGCCCTACGACGCCGAGCGCGACGAGGCGCCCCGCAACGACGCCGACCTCTTCGTGATGCCCCTGGAGGGCGGGGAGCCCCGGCGCATCACCACGGCCGACGGCAACGAAGGGCGCCTGGTGTGGTCGCCCGATTCCCGCCACATCGCCTACGTCTCGAGCCCGGCGCGCACCGCGTCGAACCGGGTGTGGGTGGTGGACGTGGAGTCCCCGGGAGACCCGGCGAACGTGCTCGGCGACTGGCAGTACGAGCCGTCGGGGGTGGATTGGAGCGACGACGGCATGCTCCTCATGAGCGCCTCGGTGGGCGGCCGCACCGCCCTCTTCCACCTGGACCCCGACGGGGGCGAGCCCCGGGAAGTGGTCTCGGGCCGCCGACGCATCAACGGCTTCACCTACGACGACGACTTCCGGACCGTGGCCTACGTGGCCACCTCGGTGAACCAGCCCACCGAGCTGTTCATCGCCGGCGTCGACGGCTCCGACGAGCGCCGCCTCACGGGCTTCAACGACGCCCTCAACGCCGAGATCGCCTGGCCCGAGGCCGAGCGCTTCACCTACGAGTCGGTGGGAGGACTCGAGATCGAGGCGTGGCTCCAGTACCCCCACGGCTACCGGGAGGGGGAGCGGTATCCCCTGGTGCTCTACATCCACGGGGGACCCCACTCGGCCTACGGTGAGGGGTGGTTCGACGAGTTCCACAACCTCACGGGCGCCGGGATGTTCGTGCTCTACACCAACCCCCGGGGGTCGGCCGGCTACGGCGCCGACTTCACCTACTCCACCCGGGGGCGGTGGGGCATGGAGGACTACGAGGACCTCATGAAGGCCGTGGACATCGTCATCGAGCGCCCCGACGTGGACCCGGAGCGGCTCGGGGTGACGGGAGGCAGCTACGGCGGCTTCATGACGGCGTGGATCACCACGAAGACCGATCGCTTCAAGGCGGCTCAGGCCGACCGCATGATCAGCAACTGGTTCTCCTGGTACGGCACCTCGGAGGCCCAGGGGCTCACCGAGTTCGAGTTCTACGGCAAGCCGTGGGAGAACTGGGACCTCTACGAGGATCTGTCGCCCATCAAGTACGTGGACGACGTGGTGACCCCCACCCTCATCGTCCAGTCGGAGGAGGACCACCGCACCCCCATGACCGACGCCGAGCAGTGGTTCATGGCCCTGAAGAAGCAGGGCGTGCCGGTGGAGTTCATGCGGTACCCCCGCTCCACCCACGACCTCTCCCGCACCGGGGAGCCGTGGCTGCTGGTGGACCGCCTCGGGCGGCTCCGCCAGTGGTTCTCCTACTGGCTCCAGGAGGGCCGCACCGCCACGGACGGCGCGTGATCCGTCGCCTCGGCGCGGGGCTGCTGCTCCTGGCCGCCGGAGGGTGCGACGCGCCCTCCACGGTGGCGGGGGCGGTGGCCCTGCCCGTGTGCGGCTCGGCCCCGGCGCCCCGGCCGTCGACGGTGGGCGATACTCTCCACGTGGTGGTGGGGGTGGCGGGCGACGGCCCGGCGGCTCTGCTGCTCCGGGTCGACGCGCCCGAGGACTCGGACATCTCCTTTCCCGACGACGCGCCCCCGGGGGCGTCGGCCGCGGGTCTGGCCGTGAGCAGCCGGGGCGTGTTTCAGGTCTGCGCCTCGGCCGATCCCGCCGAGATCGGCTTTCGGGCCGACGCCGTGCCCCACGCCCGGGCCTGGCTCCGGGTCACCACCCACCGGCCCGTGCGGGCCCGGCTCGAGTTCGCGTCGGGGCGGCCCGGCGTCGTCGTCCGCGCGGGGCCGGGGGAATCGGCGCGGTCGGCGGTGGTGGGGGGATCGGAGGCCGGCCCATGAGCACCGACGGCGCGGCGGCGCGCCCGGCGGTGGTGCTGGCCGCCGCGTGGACCGGGGCCCTGGTGGTGTTGGCGGTGGTCTGGATCCGGAGTCCCTTCACGGGTCCGGGGCCCATGTTCCTGGCCTGGAGCGCCGCCGCCCTTCCGCTCCTCGTCTGGAGCTGGTCGCGCTTTCGCCGCTGGGGGGTGAAGCAGGCTCCCCGGAGCGGCGCCGCCCTGGGGGCGGTGGCGGTGGCCTGGGTGGGGGTGGCCATGGCCGCCCAGTCGGGCCGGCCGGCGGTGTGGGCCCTGGACGGGATGATCCTGCGCCACGGGGGACTCCGGGCCGCGGGCCTGGGACTCCAGTGGCTGCCGGGAGTCTTCGGTCTGGTCCTGTCGGTGGTGGGCCTCGCCCTGGCCCTGGAGGCCCGCTACCGGCTGGCCCGGGGCGAAACGGAGTCGAGCTAGCGCCCCGACAGGTCGATCCATCCCCGCCCCAGGTGCACTCCCAGCGGGCGTTGGAGCACATCGAGATCGGCCAGGGGGTTGCCGGGCAGGAGCACCAGATCGGCGGCGCGGCCGGGGGCGATCCGGCCCAGTCGGTCGTCCAGGCCCAGGTACCGGGCCGCATCGACGGTGGCCATGCGCAGGATGGCCGGCGCCGGAATGCCCGCCGCCTCGAACTCGGCCATCTCCTCCCGGAGCGACGTCCCCGGGGCCGTGGCGTCGATGCCGGCGTCGGTGCCCACGAGGAGCCGAGCGCCCGCCCCGTGGAGGGCCCCCACGATCCGTCGCCGTTCCGCCGCCGCCGGCGTCTCGCCCTGGAGGATGCGCTGCACCCGGAGGGTGGGGCAGTTCCAGGTGCCCGACGCCACGGTGAGGGCCACGATCTCGTCCAGGCTCGCCGCGCTCCGCCCCAGGTAGCCGCCCAGGTGCTCCACCGATCGCTGGCCCCGCTGGAGCACGTGCTCCAGGGGCACCCGTCGGGGGCGATGCCCGGCCCAGGTCATGCCCCGGGCCTCGGCGGCGGCGGCCACCGCGTCGTACACCTCCAGCGACAGGTCCTCGTAGATCTTGAGTTCCCGGTACCCCAGGTCGGCCAGGGTCTGGACCAGGGCGTCGGCCCGGGCGGGATCGGTGAGGAGCCGGGTGTAGGGCCAGTACTCGGGCGGGGCGTCGATACCGGGACTGAGGGTCGAGACCCGGGGGCCGATGCGGGTGCCCGCCTCGATCTCGCCCACCAGGGTGTCGAGACCCGGCCAGCCCCACATGCTCCGGACCCGGGTGATGCCGGCCCGGACGTAGGCCTCGGTGTCGGCCGGCCGAAGATGCACGTGCATGTCCACCAACCCCGGCATGAGCCATCGCCCGCCGCCGTCCACCTCCTGGGCGCCGGGCACGGGGGCGTATTGGGCCATGGGCCCCACCGCCTCCACCACGCCGTCCCGGATCCGCACGAAGCGGTCGGACTCCACGGTGGAGGTGAGGGGGTCCACCACCCGGACGTGGGTGAAGACCCGGATCTCGGCCTCCACCCGGGTGAGGGCGCCGTCGGGGGCGCCGGGACCGGTCCCGCCGTCGGCCGCACAGCCCGCCAGGGCCAGGGCGACGGCGAGCCTTCTCGGGCCGAAGGGAGGAGTCATGGGACGTCGGGGTCGGAGGGGCGTTCTCTCCGACCTACGTCCCTATTGCCATCGAATTACTGACAACTTCCCCGACCCTACGAACCGAGTCCCCCGCACCGCACCCGGAGGAGCAGGCCGGGCCCCTTGCCGTTGGTCTCGGAGGTGAGCAGAAGGGCCCCGTCGGAGTCCCACGCCACCGCCTCGCCCTGGGGCTCCCGGGTGCCCAGAAAGCAGGGCGGCGCCACCTCTACCAGATCGGGCCAGGAGTAGAAGTAGATCTCCGAGAGGGTGCGAACGGCCAGGACCTCGCCGTCGGGGCGGAACGCCGCCCCCGTCACCACCCGGCCCACGTCCCAGTCGGGCTCCAGGGGCAGGAGAGTGCCGGCGTCCAGGCGGACCGGTTCGTCGGCGGCCACCGCCCGGCGTACGGCGTCGGGATCGAGGCGGAAGAGCCGGATGTCGGGGGATCGCCCCTTGGTCACCACCACGAAGTCCCCGGCGGGAGAGATGGCCACGGCCTCGGCGTCCCGGCTCCCCTCGGGATAGAGGTAGCGGAGTCGTCCCACGGGCTCCACGGACCGGGGGTCGCCCGGCACGGGGTTCGGCTCCACGAGCACGTGCACCGTGAGGATGTCCCGCCGCCGCACGTTGTCGCCCGTATCGGCCACCCAGAGGCAGCGGGGCGCTTCCCCCCCGGGGCACGGTCCCGCGTCCATGGACTCCCAGTCCTGGGCGTCGACTCCGGCGAGGTCCACCGTGGAGACCACGGTCCCGGTACGGTCCAGGAGGTAGAGTCGGGCCTCGTCGCCCGAGTCGTTGTGGGACCACAGAAAGGTGCCCCCCGAGGCCACGGCGAGCCCCGAGGTCTCGAAGAGCCGGGCGTCCACCGCACCCAGTTCCTGGACGGAGTCGGGAACGTGACCGGCCCGAAGGGTGGCGTATTCCTCCTCGGCGCGGGTCTCGGCCGCCCACTGCACGCTCAGGACGATGCCGGCGAGAATCGCCAGCACCACGATGACGGCCGCGGGAACCCACACGGAAGCCCGGCCCCGGAGGCCGGCGGGAGAATCGACCATACCCCGAATCTGGCGGGGGGAGCGATGGCGGGCCATCCTCCCGGCATCCGTCGCCCTCTCGAACCGGATTCGATTCCATGTCTGCCTTCGTCTCCACCCTTCGCCCTCGTGGCGCCACCCTCCTCTCGTCCATGGCGTGGCCCGCCGCGCTGCTCGGCGCCTTTCTCGCCGCTCCGGTGCCGGCCCACGGCCAGGACCCGGGATGGTCGGCGTCGCCGCCGGAGTTGGTCGACCTCGTGGAGTTTGGTCGGGAACAGTCGGACCTGCGGGTGGCCGTGGATCGGTACGACGAAGACCGGGGCGCCCTCTTCCGCCGGTACGACGTGGCCTACTCGCCGGTTCGTCGGGCCCGGTTCCGCGCCTTCTACGAGGGGTGGCTCGACCGCCTGGCCGAGCTCGACTTCGACGCCCTGAACCACGAAGGCCAGGTGGACTACGTGCTGCTGCGCAACCGCCTGGACTTCGAACTCGAGATGCTGGACCAGGAAGCCGCCGACGTGGCGGAGATGGAGCCCCTGGTGCCCTACGCCGTGGGGCTCGGCGAGCTCCAGGAAACGCGCCGGGACCGGGAGGGCGTCGACGCCCGGGCCGCCGCCGACACCCTCCACGCCGCGGCCGACCGCATCGACGCCCTGGTTGCCGAACTGCGAGGGGGCGGCGGTCCCGAGCCCGTGAAGGGCGTGGTGGCGGAGCGGGCGGCCCAGTGGCTCGGGCAGTTGCGCCGCACCCTGCGGGGGTGGCACGGCTACCACTCGGGCTACGACCCCGAGTTCACCTGGTGGGTGGCCGAACCGTGGGCCCGCCTCGACGCCGCCCTGGAGGCCCACGCCGGGGCCATCCGGGCCCGGTACGTGGGCGATGCCGACGACGGGCCGGTCATCGGCGACCCCATCGGCGAGGCCGGACTCCGGGCCCACCTGGCCCACGAGATGATTCCCTACACCGCCGAGGAACTCATCGCCATCGCCGAGCGGGAGTTCGCGTGGATGGAGGAGGCCCTGGTGGAGGCGTCCCGGGAGATGGGGTACGGCGACGACTGGCGGGCGGCCCAGGAGGCCGTGAAGAACCTGGCCGTGGACCCGGGCGAGAAGCCCGGCGTGGTGAAGGAGCTGGCGCGCCAGTCGGTGGAGTTCATCGGGGCGCGGGACTGGATCACCATGCCTCCCCTGGCCGAGGAGATCTGGCGCATGGAGATGATGTCGCCCGAGCGGCAGCTCGTGGCGCCCTTCTTCCTGGGCGGCGAGGTGATTCAGATCTCGTACCCCACCAACACCATGGCCCACGACGACAAGCTCATGTCCATGCGGGGCAACAACCCCCACTTCAACCGGGCCACGGTGCACCACGAACTGATTCCGGGACACCACCTCCAGGGCTTCATGACGAGCCGGTTCAACGACCACCGGGGCCTGTTCTCCACCCCCTTCTGGGGCGAGGGGTGGGCCCTCTACTGGGAGATGGTGCTCTGGGACGCCGGATTCACCCGGGGCCCGGAAGACCGCATCGGCATGCTCTTCTGGCGCATGCACCGCGCCGCCCGGATCATCTTCTCGCTGAGCTTCCACCTGGAGCGCATGACGCCCCAGGAGGCGGTGGACTTCCTGGTGGACCGGGTGGGGCACGAGCGGGCCAACGCCGAAGCGGAGGTACGCCGCTCCTTCGCCGGCCAGTACTCGCCCCTCTATCAGGTGGCCTACATGATCGGGGGACTCCAGTTCAGGGCCCTGTACGACGAGTTGGTGACGACCGGGCAGATGACCGACCGGGCGTTTCACGACGCGGTCATGCAGGGCGGCCGCATGCCCGTGGAGATGGTCCGGGCCCGGCTCACCGACCAGCCCCTCACACGCGACTACACGACGCGGTGGAGGTTCGCGGACGGGGGGTGAGCCGGGCGCCTGCGGCTCAGTCGATCTCGATCACGTACTGGAAGGTGTTGCCCACGGAACGGCCGTCGACCTCGACGACGAGCACCTTGTCGGCGGCGGCGACGGCGAGCTCCCAGACCTCCCTGCGGTCGTTCTTCTGGGCCCGTGTGTCGTTGAACACGAAGCTGCCCTCGACCTGCCCCCGGCCGCTCTCGGGGTAGGAACAGACCGTCACCACGGTCCGGCCCTGGCCGTCGAGCTCCCGCACCCGCACGGTCTGGCGGCGCACCTGGAAGGGCTTGCCCACCAGCGGCGGGCTGATCCAGCGGCGGGTGGCGCGGCTCACGACGTTGCCGCCCTGGTTTTCGGCGCCGGGCTCCAGATGCCGCATGTCCAGGCTCGCCCACGTGTCGTTCGCCTGGCGCTGCCACTCCTGGATGAAGGTCGTGCCGAGCCACCCGATGCCCTTGATGGCGGTGGTGCCGACGGCCGACGTGGCGTCGGTGAGAACACCGTTGCCGGTCTCGTAGCGCAGGCGCTGCCAGCGGGCGAAGAACGCCCACGTCTCCCGGACCGAGGGGCCGGCGCGGTCGCAGCCCTGGAGGGCCACGGGGGCGGGCGCCGGCGCGGCGCGATCGGCAGGAGCCGCCGAAGCGGCGGTCAGGGTGGCCGCGATCGTCGCGGCGAGCAGGGCGTGTGTGGGCGACATGGGGACCTCCGTCCGGGGGTGACGCCGGCGGATCGGCGGGGACCGATCCGCGTTCCGGACAGATGGCGTCGCGGGGCGCCCGAACCCGCCACGGCCCCGGGGGGCCTCACTCGGCCCGCATGGCCTCCACCGGATCGATGCGGGCGGCGCGGCGGGCGGGCACCAGCGCCGCCGCCCCCGCCACGCCCAGAAGCACGAGGGCGCCGCCCAGGAGCGACCAGGGGTCCACCGGTTCGACCTCGAAGACCAGGCTCTCGGCGAACCGACCGGCGAGGAGGGCGAGGAGGAGTCCCGCGGACACGCCGACGGCCCCTCGGACCAGGGCGCCCCGGACCACCCGTCCGGCCACCTCCCGACGGGGTGCGCCCAGGGCCATGCGGACCCCGATCTCCCGGGTCCGGCTCTGGACGGCGAACGAGACCACCCCGTAGAGACCGACCGCCGCCAGGACCAGGGCGAAGATCCCGAAGAGGGCCACCAGCGTCGCCGACACCCGATATCGTGCGGTCTCGCCCTCGAACACCGCCGCCAGGGTCGTGACGTCGCCGATGGCCAGATCGGGGCGCACGTCCCGCACCACGCCACGGGCCGCGCCGGCGAGTCCCGTGGCGTCGCCGGAGGTGCGGAGCACGAAGCCCACGGGGGTCATCCACAACTGCTCCTGGGCGACGTACGCCTGGGCCACGGGAGACTCCCCGAGTTCGTAGTACTGGGCGTTCTCGGCGACCCCGACGATGCGGAAGCGGCGCTCCGGGTCCACGGCCACGACCCGTCCGACGGCTGCCTCCGCCCCTCCGCCGGGCCAGAGCGTTTCGGCCAGATGCCGGTTGATGACCGCGGCGAGTTCCTGGCCCTCCCGATCCGTCGGCCCGATGGGGCGGCCCGCCACCAACGGGATCCCCATCACGTCGAAATAGCCCGACGAGACGGCGTTGAGGCCGAGGAACAGCGGCTCGGAGGGCCCGTCGGGGAACGCCGCGGGGTCGGGGGGCAGGGACGTCGACCAGTCTCCTCCGAACGGGATCTGCCGGGTCGTCGTCACGGCCTCCACCCCCGGCAGGTCCGCCATGCGGTCCAGGACCTCGTGGACGAAGGCCCGGGCGTCGGCCGGCTCGAGACCGGCCTCCCGGGGATCGACGCGGACGACGAGACGGTCGTCGGTGGCGAACCCGAGGTCCTGGCCGGCGGCCGACGTGAACGAGCGGGCGAACAGGAACGCCCCCGAGACGAGGACCACCGACAGGGCGACCTGGACCATCACCAGCGCTTCCTTGACGCGGCTGCGCGTGCCCGCCGATCGGCCGTCGCCCAGGGCCGCGGCGAGGTCGCGTCGAGTCGCCCCCAGGGCCGGGAGGAGTCCCACGGCCACCGCCGTCCCCAGGGAGAGGATGAGGGCTCCGGCGAACACGCGTCCGTCCGGCCGGAATCCCCCTGCGAACCGGTACGGCAGGAGCCCGGCGGCCAGATCGGCCCCCACCGTGGCCAGGACCAGTCCCACGGCTCCGCCCAGGACGGCCAGCACGGCGCTCTCCGCCAGCATCTGCCGCACGAGGCGCCCTCGCCCGGCCCCCACCGCCGCCCGGATCCCGAGCTCCCGGGCCCGGGTCGAGGCCCGGGACAGCAGGAGCACCGTCACGTTGGAGATCGCCACGAGGAGCACGACCCCCACGGCCAGGGCCAGCAGGCGGGAGAGGGAGGCGAGCTGCCGCGCCGTGGAGGGCGAGTAGAGCACCTGGCGGAAGAGCACCAGGTGTTCATCGGCGGGCTTGCCCTCGTAGTCCAGTGCGACCTGCAGCGCTCCGAGCTCCGCCTCGGCGGCGTCGAAGGTCACCCCGGGCGCCAGGCGGCCCACCACCGTGAGCCAGTTGCTCACGTACTCGGGGTGCCGCTCCCACCAGGCCGGGTCTCCGGCCCGGGTGAGGGCACCGTACTGGGCCACCGGGACCCAGGCGTCCACCGCACCCGCGTCGAGGGGGCTCAGGCCGGCGAACCCTTCGGGGGCCACCCCGACGACGGTGAAGGAGAGGCCGTTCAGGCGCACGGTGGCGCCGAGGGCCGCAGGGTCACCGCCCATCACGCGGGTCCAGAACCCGTGGGACACGACCACGACGGGATCTTCGCCCGGGCGGGTGCCCTCGGGCGCGCGGAAGGCGCGCCCCCGGTCCAGGGGAACGCCCAGGACCTCGAAGAAGTTGGGCGAGACGAAGCGCGCCTCGGCCTGGTCGACGGTACCGTCCGCTCCGGCCCACGCCAGGGAGGTGGGCCCGCTCCAGGCGGCCATGCCGTCCACGGTCCGGGCGTTGTCGCGGTAGTAGGTGTAGTCGGCCCGGGAGAGGGATCCCCCCACCACCCCGTTGGACCACCCCCGGTAGATCCGGACGAGGCGGTCCGGCCGCTCCACGTGCTCGGGCGCTTGGAGGAAGATCCGCTCCACGAGGGACAACACGAGGGTCGGCGCACCGATGCCGATGCCCAGCACCGCCACGGCCGTGATGGCGAAACCGGGTCGACGGAGCAGGCCCCGGGCAGCGAGGCGGACGTCGGTGGCGGCGTCGGCGATCCCACGCCCCGCTCCGGGCACGCCGCCGCGAACCCTCCACGCGGCCAGGCCCCCCAGTTCCACCAGGAGCCGGAGCAGGGCCCCCGGGGCACCGCGGCGGCGGCGGTTCCGGAGCCACGACTCCTCCAGGTCGCCCACCACCTCGTCGCGGCGCTCCCGCCCGGCCAGGACCGCGGCCACGCGGCGCCAGAACCGGGGCAGGCGCGGCCCGGTCACGACGCTGCTCCGTCGCCGGTGGCCCAGAGGGTCTCCCGGATCCGGCGGCTCTCCTCCAGGACGTGGATGCCGGCCTCGGTGACGGCGTAGTGCCGTTTCGCCCGCCCGCCCCGCACCGGGGTGGGCTCGCCGAGCCACGAGTCCACGAAGCCCTTTCGCTGGGTGCGATCCAGGGCCGCGTAGATGGCCCCCAGGGTCACCTCCCGCCCCGCCCCCTCGGCCAGGGCCTCCTGGATGGCGGCGCCGTGGGCTACCTCGCCCAACCCCCGTACGCAGAGCAGCACCAGTTCCTCGAACTCGCCCAATCGTTCTCCCTTCATCGTCCCCTCCCTCAGGTGTCTCCGGCCGTGCCGTGCTCCGCGCCATGCGGGGGCGAGCCCCGCTGGAGTCCTATTTTTAATACATACGTGAATGTATGAGCAAGGGATTCGGGAGGCGGCGTCTCTGGCGCGGTGATCCCTGGTCCGGCCATCCTGCGCGTGGGTCCACACCACCGCCTCAGGCACCCAGGAGACCTCATGCCTTCACGCCACCCCTCCGCGTCCGTCGGTTTCGGACCCGCCCTCCGCCGGCTCGCCCTGGCCACCACCGTCGCCCTGGCCGCCTGCGGGGGCGACTCGTCCGGTCCCTCCGTCACCCTCTCCATCGCCGGATACTCGGGCGCCCTGACCTTCGTCGGGGCCACGGCCCAACTCTCCGTGAGTTCCAGCGGAGGGGGTTCGGTGGGGTCGGTGACGTGGTCCAGCGCCGACGCGGGTGTGGCGTCGGTGAGCGCCGCGGGCCTGGTCACGGCGGTGGCCGCGGGATCCACCACCATCTCGGCCCAGGCCGGAGGGGCCTCCACCTCGGTGTCGGTGACGGTGGATCCGGCGCCGGCCACCCTCATGAGTCAGGGGGGCGACGCCCAGAGCGGCCCGGTGGCCTCGGCCCTGGGCACCCTGGTGCTGGTGGAGGTCCTGGACCAGGGGGGCACCCCGATCCCCGGGGAAACGGTGACCTTCCAGGCGTCGGACGGCGGCTCGGCCAGCCCCGCTTCGGTGACCACCGACGGCATCGGCGTGGCCCGCACCACCTGGACCCTGGGCACCGTGTCCGGGCTCCAGACGCTCCAGGCGTCCAGCGGCGGCCGGTCCGTGACCTTCACCGCCACGGCGTCCCCCGGCGCACCGGTGGAACTGCTGGCCGAGTCGGGCAACGGACAGACCGGGCTCGCCGGCGTTCCCCTGGACGACCCCATCGGGACGCTGGTGGCCGACCAGTACGGCAACGGCGTGCCGGGGGTCACGGTGACGTTCACGCCGGCCACGGGAAGCGGCAGCACCTCGGTGACGTCGGTGGTGAGCGGCGCCGCCGGCGTGGCGGCGGTGGTGTGGACGCCGGGCCGTTACGCCGGGGAACACTCGGTGACCGCCGAAGCCACCAACCTCGGCGCCACGACCTTCATGGCCACGGTGCTTCCCAACGGAGTCATCACGGGCGTGGCCACCCCCACCAGCGGGTGGTACTCCAGCCCCGCGGCCCTGGCCCTCCGGGCCGCGGTGGCCGGCACCAAGATGGCTTCGGATCCCCTGCGCCTGGCCAGCTCGGGCCGCCTCGCCGCCGGGGAGGCCTCGGCGCCGGCCTTCCCCCTCCCCGGCGCCGATCTCCTGGTGCGGATGCGGAAGCCCGACGGACCCGTCTTCACCGCGGCCGCCGCCTCGGTGGGCGCCGCCGAAGCCCAGGCCGCCGCGCTCCAGGCCCTGACCCGGCAACTTCCCGGGAGCGATCAGTTCGAGGTGCGGGGCGTGTCGCCCGCCATCCGTACGGTGCGCATCGAGGCGTCGGACGGCGTGGACCCCGACGCCCTGGCCCGCACCCTGGCCGCCGACCCCCGGGTGGAGTCGGTGGAGCCCAACGGGGTGGCCATGGCCTTCGGAGGCCCCGGCAAGGACGGCCCGGGACCCGGGCCCGAGGGCGTGCCCATCGCCCCCACCTCCGAGCCCTTCTACGTCTACCAGGCCTGGCACTACGAGACCGTCGGCCTGGAGAACGCCTGGAAGTTCACCATGGGCGACCCCAACGTCGTGGTGGCGGTGGTGGACGACGGCGTGCGCTTCGATCACCCGGACCTGGCGGGCGCCCTCCTGGCCGACGGCTTCGACTTCGTGCAGGACGGGGGCATCCCGACGTGCTTCGGCGGTCAGGTGGGCAACTCCGGCGACGGCGACGGACCCGACCCCGATCCCACGACCCCGATCCTCTACCAGTTCAACCAGGCCGGGACCTGCGTGCTGTCGGTGGGCGGCACCGGCGGGCACGGGACCCACGTGTCCGGCACCATCGGCGCCCGGGACGGCACCGGCGGCGTGGTGGGGGTGGCCCCGGGGGTGAGCATCCTTCCCGTTCGGGTCCTGGGGCCCCACGGCGGCGGTTCCATGTACGACATCTCCCAGGGCATTCTCTACGCCGCGGGACTCCCGGCCGACGGGGGCAGCTACGGGTTCGTCCAGAACGCCTACGGAGCCCACGTCATCAACCTGAGCCTGGGCGGCTCCAGCCCCAACACCACGCTCCAGGCCGCCGTGGAAGCGGCCGAGGCCGCCGGCTCGCTTGTGGTGGCGTCGGCGGGGAACGCCGGCAACACGGTGGCCAACTACCCCGCCTCGTACGCCGCCACCATGTCGGTGTCGGCGGTGGGCCCGAGCTGGAACCGGTCGGGCTACTCGAGCTACGGGTCCACGGTGGAGATCGCGGCCCCGGGCGGCGGCGTGGGCGATTCGGGAGGTGACCCGAACCACGGCGTGTGGTCCACCACCTGGGACTTCGACACGAGCCAGCCCCACTGGGAGGGGTGGGACGGCACGTCCATGGCCGCACCCCACGTCTCGGGCGTGGCGGCGCTGCTGTTCTCCCAGAACCCCGGTCGGACCGCCGCCGAAGTGCGGTCGCTCCTCACCACCTACGCCCGGGACCTGGGCGCCACGGGGTGGGACATCCACTTCGGCCACGGGCTCCTGGACGCGGTGGGGTCCCTGACCCAGGGAACGGGCGTGCCCGGCGACACCTGGCTGGCCCTCTTCGACGCCGGCACCGGAGCCGTGGTGGACATCCAGCCCGCCGCGCCCGGCGGCAGCTACACCTTCGGCGGACTCCCCGACGGCGACTACTTCGTGTACGCCGGCATGGACGAGTTCTCCGACGGCTTCTTCGGCGTGGCGTCGCGGCCCTTCTCGGCCTTCGGCGGCGGGTCGAACCCCACCCCCATCACCGTGGACGGCGCCGGCGACCTGGTCCGGTCGTTCTTCTTCGGACGCCCCCTGGAGAGCGAGCCGAACCAGAACACGGGCACCGCCGACCGCATCATGAACGGCGGCTACGTGGAGGCCGTGCTGGGCGACGGCACCGACGTGGACTTCTTCCGCATCGACATCGCCGAAGCCGGCACCTATCGCTTCGAGACGTACGGGCTGTTCGGCGCCTGCGGGTTCGCCCTGGTGCCCGACACGGTGCTCCACCTCCACGACGCCGCCGGCGTGCCCGTGACCTCGGCCGACGACATCGACACGGCGGGGAAGCTCTACTGCTCCCGCCTCGACATGCAGTTGGAGCCCGGCACGTACTACCTGCGGGTCAGCGCCTACGGCAGCACGGGCTCCGGAGGCACCTACGGCCTCTGGTCCGGGCGGCTGAACTGAGGGGGTCGCGGTCGCTGGAGCGGGGGGTCGGGGTCGCGTTATCCTGGTAGGTGACCGACCGCACCCCCCGCTCCGTCTTCGTCTTCTGGGTCCCCCTGGCCGCCACCTGGCTCATGATGTCGGTGGAGGGCCCGATCCTGGCGGCCGTCATCGCCCGCCTCGCCGATCCGACCTACAACCTGGCGGCCTACGGGGTGGCCTTCGCCTTCGCGATCCTGGTGGAGGCCCCGGTCATCATGCTCATGAGCGCGTCCACGGCCCTGGCCGAAGACGCCCCGAGCCTCGGCCGCCTCCGGCGCTTCACCTGGGCCCTGAACGGCATCGCCACCGTCCTGCTCCTGGTCGTCCTGGTGCCCCCGGTGTACGACGGCGTCATGACCGGCCTCATGGGCCTTCCCGACGAGGTGGCCCGTATCACCTACGGCGCCCTCTGGATCTTCCTGCCGTGGCCCGCGGCCATCGGATACCGCCGGTTCCTCCAGGGCCTCCTGATCCGGGCCAACCGCACCCGACTCGTGGCTGCGGGCACGGTGATCCGGCTGGTGGCCATGGTCTCCACGGCCCTGGGCCTGGCGTGGGCCGCCGATCTCCCGGGGGCGTGGGTGGGGGCGGCGGCCCTGTCGGTGGGGGTGGTGGTGGAGGCGGTGGCGGCCCGGTTCATGGCGGCCGGCACCCTGCGGGAGCTGGCGGCCACCCCTCCGGCTCCCGACGCCGACGTGCCGGGCTACGGAGCCATCACCCGCTTCTACGTGCCCCTGGCTCTCACCTCCCTCATCGGGCTCACGGTCCAGCCCATGCTCACCTTCTTCATGGGACGGGCTCCGGCCCCCCTGGAGTCCCTGGCCGTATTCCCCGTGGTCCACGCCCTGTCGTTCGTGTTCCGCTCCTTCGGGCTGAGCTACCAGGAGGCGGCCATCGCCCTTTTGGGCCGCAACAACGAACACTACCGCCTCATGGCGCGGTTCGGCCTGTTCCTGGGCTTCGCCACCTCGGGCGCCCTGGCCCTGGTGGCCTTCACGCCCCTGTCCACGGTGTGGTTCGAGACGGTCTCGGGGCTGTCGCCCGAACTGGCCGCGTACGCGGTGTGGCCCACCCGGATCCTGGTGCCTCTTCCCGCCCTGTCGGTGCTCCTCTCCCTCCAGCGGGCGATCCTGGTCCAGGGCCGCCGCACCGGTCCCATCTCGGGCGCCACCTTCACCGAGGTGGCCGGCATCGCCGTCCTCTTCCCCCTCTTCGGGTTCGGATGGGGATGGGTGGGGGTGACGGCGGCGTTCGTGGCCTTCGTGGGCGCCCGGGTGGCCGGAAACCTCTACCTCCTGCGGCCCGTTCGGCAGGTCCTGGCCCGGGCCCCGGGCGCCGATCCTCGCACGGCCTGAGGCCCCGCCCTATCATGGGCGCCGGCGGGAGGGCCCGCCGTCGTTCATCCGGAGCCGGAGGCCAACGTGAGATCCGTGACCCGCGCCGTCCTCGCGACGGTGGCGATTCCCCTGTGCGCCGCAGCGCAGGAGCGCCCCACCCTCACCCCCGCCGACTACGGGCAGTGGGAGATCCTGGGGGGCGCCACCCTCGATCCCACCGGTCGCCACGTGGTGGCCTCGATCCGCACCGTGGACGGCGACGTGGAACTCCGGGTGCACGACACCGACGGCGCTGCGGCCGCCCGGGTCCTGGCCCGGGGATCCCGGCCGGCCTTCACCCCCGACGGCCGGCGCCTGGTCTACGTGCGGGGGGCCGACGACGACGCCGCCGAGGGCTCGGCCGACGCCGAGGCGCGCCTGGGCATCGTGGACCTGGAGGCCGGGTCCGACAGCGTGCTCTTCGCCGTGGAGTCGTTCGACCTCTCTCCCGACGGGCGCTGGGTGGCGGCCCGGGGCGCGGCGGCCGCCGACTCCGTGGGGGGGGATCTCACGGTCCTGGATCTGGACGACGGCACCCGCACCACCCTGGGCAACGTGGACGAGTTCGCCTGGCGCGAGACGGGGGCGCTGCTGGCGGTGACCCTCCGCACCGCCTCGGGGAGCGGCAATGGGGTGACCCTCTTCGATCCCGCCACGGGGACCCTGCGCAACCTCGACGCCGCCGACACCCGCTACCGGGGCCTGGCCTGGAGAGACGACGCCGGCGACCTGGCCGTGTTGCGGGAGGTGGAACTGGACGGCCGCGACGACGCCGCCCACGACCTCCTGCTCTGGCGGGGTCTCGACGCGGGCGTCCCGGACCGACTGCCCGCCGTGCGGATCCTGGCGGCCACGGGCCGGGCCGATCTCCCCGATTCGCTGCGGGTGCCCGAAACCAGTGGCGTGGCGTGGAGCGACGACGGGCGGACGGTCTTCGTGGGACTCCGCCCCTGGCCCGCCCCCGAGGCGGACGAGCCCCCCGCCGAAGAGGACGAAGGCGACGAACCCGCGGCCGACGACGACGACGAGGTCGACCCGTCGCCCGTCCAGGTCTGGCACTGGAACGACGACCGGATCCTCCGGGCCCAGGAGTACTCCGCCGCCTTCGACGCCCGGCGTACCTACCTGGCGGCGTGGCACGTGGACGAAGACCGCCTGGTGCGGTTGGGCACCGAACTCGACGAGCCCGTACGGACCACCGCCGACGGCCGCTGGGGCGTGGTGGACGACGCCGATCCCTACGCCTTCGAGCGCCGGTTCGGGGCCTCCACCCGCGACACCTACCGGGTCGACGTCCAGACCGGCGAGCGCACCCTCCTGGCGGAGGGCGTCTCCAGCGGGGTGTCCCTGGGCCCCGTGGGCCGCCGGGCCCTGCTGTACGCCGACGACGCCTGGACCGCCGTGGACCTGGCCACCCTGGAGCGCACGCCCCTGGGCGCCGGGGCCGACGTGGAGTTCACCCGGGCCCTGGCGGACTACGACTACCCGGGGTACAGACCGCCGTGGGGCGTGGGGGGATGGGCCGACGACGAGTCCCGGGTCTGGCTCTACGACCGACTGGACGTCTGGGAGGCCGACCTGTCCACGGGCCGCCTCACCCGTCGCACATCGGGCCGGGACGATGGCGTACAGCACCGGGTGGTGGACCTGGACTCCGACACCCCGGGCCTCGATCCCGACGAGCCGCTCTGGCTCTCCCTCTTCGATCCGGACACCAAGGCCAGCGGATACGGCCGCACCGACGGACGGGAGTCCTCCGTGACTCGCCTCGTCTTCGAAGACGCCTCGGTGGGGCGCCTGGCTCGGGCCGACGACGCGCCCCGGTACGTGTTCGTGAAGGAGCGGTTCGACGATTCCCCCGATCTCTTCGCCGCGGGCCCCGACCTGGACGAACCCCGGCAACTGGGGGCCACGAACCCGTTCCAGGCCGACTTCGCCTGGGGCCGGAACGAACTGCTTCCCTACACCACCGACGCGGGCCACGCCGTCCACGCCATCCTCACGTACCCGGCCGACTACGATCCCCAGCGCACCTACCCCCTGATCCTCTACCAGTACGAACGACTCTCCCAGGGGCTGCACCGCTACGTGACCCCGTCCCGCACCAGCTACTACAACGTCCAGGTGTGGTCGCAGCAGGGGTACTTCGTGCTCCAACCCGACATCGTGTACGAGCCGGGCCGGCCCGGTCCGTCGGCGGTGGACGCCATCGAGCACGCTCTGGATGCGGCCCTGGCCGCCGCCCCCGTGGACCCGGAGCGCATGGGCCTCATCGGACACTCCTGGGGCGGGTATCAGGCCGCCTACGTGCCCACCCGCATGCACCGCTTCGCCGCTTCGGTGGCCGGGGCGGCCATCACCAACTTCCTGTCGTTTCCCGGCACGGTGCACTGGAACGGCGGGCTTCCCGAGCTGGGCCACTGGGAGACGGGCCAGGCGCGCATGGCGCGTCCCCCGTGGGACGACCTGGAGGGCCATCTGGAGAGTTCGCCCGTGGCCGCCATCGACGAGCTGGAGACCCCCATGCTCCTCATGCACGGCGACGCCGACGGCGTGGTGGACTTCCGCCAGGGACTGGAGTTCTACAACTACGCCCGCCGCCTGGGGAAACCGGTGATCCTCCTCATGTACCCCGGGGCCGACCACGGCCTGCGGCGAGAGGAGAACCAGGTCGACTACCAGACCCGCATCCTGGAGTGGTTCGGGTACTGGCTGAAGGGTGAGGAGCCGGCCCCCTGGATCACGGGAGGGGAGGATTGGGACGCCCGGGCGAAGCGGGTCGGCGGCGAGTGACGTCCCCCGTCGACCCCCTCCGCCCCGGGATCGAGGCGTCGGACGCCCGACGTCGGGCCTACGACGTCATCTTCGGCCACGAGTCCGGGCCCGGGCGCACCTTCGACGTCCTCCTCATCGTGGCCATCCTCGCCAGCGTGCTGGCGGTGATGATGGAGAGCGTCGGCCCGGTGCGGACCCAGTGGGGGGGCGTGCTGCGGGCGGCGGAGTGGTTCTTCACCGTGCTCTTCACCCTGGAGTACGTCACCCGCCTCTGGTGCGTCGCCCGCCCGATCCTGTACGCCCGGAGCCCCCTGGGCATCATCGACCTCCTGGCGATCCTCCCCACCTACATCTCGGTCCTCCTCCCCGGCGGCCAGGTGCTGGCGGTGGTCCGGATCCTGCGCGTGCTCAGGGTGTTCCGGATCCTCAAGCTGGCCCAGTACACCGGCGAGGCCAGCGTCCTCCTGGCGGCTCTGCGGGCCAGCCGCTACAAGATCACGGTGTTCGTCTTCGCCGTCATGACCATCGTGGTCGTGGTGGGCTCCCTCATGTTCCTCATCGAGGGGTCCGCGTCGGGCTTCACGAGCATTCCCCGAGGCGTCTACTGGGCGGTGGTGACCCTCACCACGGTGGGCTACGGCGACATCGCGCCCCAGACGCCCCTGGGGCAGGGGCTGGCCACGGTGGTCATGATCATGGGCTACGGCATCATCGCCGTGCCCACGGGGATCGTCACGGCCGAGATCGCGTACGCCACGAGACGAAACGAGCGCCCCCGGCGGTGTGCCGGGTGTGGGCGGGAAGGGCACGATCCCGATGCGGGATTCTGCAAGTGGTGCGGGGGACCCCTGGGCAGCCCCGGCGCCCCGGGAGTTGGACACGACACGACGAACCAGGGAATGGGAGACGCTTCATGAACAAGGGACTGGGGTGGGCCATGGTGTGCGCGGCGGTCGTGGGAACGAGCGGCGGCGGAGCGGCAGCCCAGGTGCCCGAGGGCCTGGGCGGGACCGTCATCGTGCTCAACAAGCAGGGCGACGACGCCAGCTTCATCGACCTGGCCACCGGCACCATCGTGGCCACCGTCCCCACCGGCCCCAACCCCCACGAGCTGGTGGCGTCGCAGGACGGGCGCATCGCCGTGGGCACGGACTACGGGGGCCGCACCCTCACCGTGTTCGACGTGCCCTCGGCCTCCGTGGCCCGCACCATCGATCTCGGCGAGTACACCAGGCCCCACGGCATCGTGTTCCTCCCCGGCGACTCCCTGGTGGCCGTCACCTCCGAGGTTCGCGGGGCGGTGGTGATCGTCCGGGTGGCGGACGGCGAGATGGTGGAGGTGCTGGAGACCGGGGCGCAGGGATCGCACATGGTGGCGGCCACGGCCGACGGGCACACCCTCTGGACCGGCGACATCGGCTCCAACACGGTGACCGAGCTGCGCCGGGGCGCCGACGCCCCGGTTCGGGCCCTCCCGGCCCCGGAGCAGCCCGAGGCCGTGAACGTCACCCCCGCCGGAGACCGGGTCTTCGCCGGGAGCAACGCCACGGGCCGGGTCACCGCCTGGACCACCGCCGACGGCAGCCCCACCACCGTGGCCGAGGGCTTCGGCTGGCCCTACCGCATCTTCCTCACCGAGGACGCGTACCGGATCCTGATCCCCGACCTCCGCAACGAGGTGCTGCGCTTCTTCGACGGCGACAGCTATCAGGAACTGGGACGCCTCTCCTTCCCGGGCCAGGGGCCCCAGGGCCTGGTGCTCCACGGCGACGGCCGCCACCTCTTCCTCTCCCTTTCGGCGGCCGACGCCGTCGCCGTGGTGGACGTCGATTCCCGCGCCCTCCTGGGTACACTTCCCGCGGGATCGGGCCCCGACGGCATCGCCTGGGTGCCCGTGGCCGTGGCCCGCTGACTCCTTAACGACGGAGGGGGGTCGGGCATCGTATATTCCAGAACGATCGGACCCCCGGTCCGAGCACGGTGGACCCTCCCCATCCTCCGGAGGGACTCCCATGTCGGTACGCACTCCCCTGGTCGCCCTGGTCGCCTGCGCGGCCCTCTCCGCCTGCGGGCGTCCCGGCCCCTCCAACGAGCCGGCTCCCACGCCCGCCGACGCCCCGGCCGCCCCCGCCGAGGCGATGCCCGCCCCGGCCCAGGCAGCGGCCGGCGCCCCGGCCCCTGCACCGACCCTCTCCGGGCAGGAGGTCGTGGAGCAGATCTGCAGCCAGTGCCACTCCATGGAGCCCCCACCCCTGGCCGCGCCCCCCCTGACCCATCTGGCCACCCATCTGCGGCAGGTGTTCGAGACCGAAGACGAGGCGGTGGCCCACGTGGTGGCCTATGCACCGGCGCCGAACGCCGAAACGTCGATCATGCCCCCCATGGCCGTGGAGCGGTTCGGGCTCATGCCCCCCCAGCCCCTCCCCGAGCCCCTGCTCGAGGCCGCCGCCCGCTACATCTGGTCGCTGGCGGCCGAGGGCGCCGACGCCGAGCCCATGCGCATGCAACGGAGACGGGGCGGCGGCGGGACGTTTTAACGAGACGGACGGGTGGGGCATCGGACCCACGGATCGGATCCGACGACCCTACCCACGAGCTTGCAGACAGGAGAACACCCATGCGATTCAACGCCCTCCCGGCGACGTTGGCCCTGGCCGTCGCCGTCGCCGCCTGTGACGACTCGAGCACCGCGAACTCGGTGGACGATCTCACCAACGACGATCTGGCCGAGGTGGTGGCCGACGCGGCCCTGGAAGATCTGGCCGTCATGGTCGACGCCGTTCCGTCGGCGGGCCCCCTGGGGGTGTTCGGCCCCTTCGGCGCTCAAGGCGGGCTGGGATCCCGGAGCGGCCTGGAGCGGGATCGGAGCGTGACCTTCCTCGACGCCGACGGCCTCGAGCAGGACGATTTCGACGAACTCACCACGGCGTCGGTCCACGTGGTCACCACGGTCGAGGGCGCCATCGCCCGGGATCACTTCACCGCTTCGGTGACGCGCCATCGGGACATGTGGGTGACCGGCCTGGAGGGTGAGGAGACGGAGCGCACCTGGAACGGCACCGGATCCAGCGACGTGGAGCGGACCCGGATCTCCGACGAACACGGCACGCGATCGTACGACCTGTCCGCGTCGTCGGCGGTGAGCGGCGTCGTGCGGGCCGTGGACAAAGAGACCTACCCCTGGCCGCTGGAAGGGACCATCACCCGGGAGGTCCGGGTGGAGATCGTGAACGGGCCCAACGGCGACGAGGTGCGGGAGCGCACCACCGTCCTCACCTTCAACGGCACCCAGTACGCCACCCTGGTCATCGACGGGGAGGAGTACGAGGTCGATCTCGCCGCTCGCCAGAGTGAGCGGGCCAGCCGTCGGAAGGGCGGCACCTGACGTCGAGGCGCGGCGCCACCCACACACTCACCACACCGCCGTGCTTCCCGGGCCGGTCCCTCCAGGGGCCGGCCCGGTCGTCGTCCCGGGGGCGCGTTGCGTCGGGCCGCCCTCGGCGGGACATTTCAGGAGAGTTCTCCTCCGGGCCCTTCCCCCGCCTCCGGGGCGCTGATGTTCGACGCCGACCGCCTTCAGGCCGTTCGCGACAGCGGGCTGGTCCACGAAACCTTCGACGCCGGAGTCGCCTTTTCGCCGATGCTGCGCCTGGGCGTGGCGGCGGTGGGCGCGTCGGGCGGGTTCATCGTCGTGGCCGACCCCGAGACGCCGGGGGTCGCGGCGTTCACGCCCGGGTCGGAATCGGTGGCCCGGGAGCTGGCCCGCACCCTCCTGGATCCCGTGGTGGAGGGCCGGGTCGTGGCGGTCCCCCTGGCCGCCAACCACTCCCGGTTCCGGGAGGTCGAGGCGGTGCGCCTGGGGGAAGTGGGCGCGCTGGTGGCCGCGCCGATCCGGGGTCCCCGGGGACACGTGGTGGCGGGGGTCTGCCTCTGGAGCGACGAGGCCCGGGCGTGGTCTCCCGACGACCTGGCCCGCATCGACGACCTCACCGGGGCCCTGGGGGAGCGACTGAAGCAGTGGATCACCGCTCGCAGCCGCCACGCCACCCCCGTGGCGGCCGAACCGAAACGCGCCGATCTCGTCCGGGAACTGGAGCGCCGGGAAGACTGGTTCGACGTGGTGCTGGACAGCCTCCCCACCGGCGTGCTCGTCACCCGGGCCCCGTCGGGCGATCCGGTGCGGGCCAACCACGAACTGCTTCGCCTCCTGGACGCCCTGGACCTGGCGTCCATCGACTTCGACCGTCCGTTCTACACCGCCTCCGGGGCCCGGGTGGACCCCGAGGGGCACCCCCTGACCCGGGCTCTGGCGGGGGAGACGGTGCGGGGAGAACTACACTGCTCCGAGGCCGATCCCGATGCCGAGGAGGGCGTCTGGTGGCGGGTGAACGCCGCTCCGATCCTGGCCTCCGGGGGCGACGTGGCCGGAGCCGTGGTCACCATCGAGGACATCACTGAAGCCCGGGGCATGCAGGCGGCCCTCTACCGCAGCCAGGAGCACCTGCTCCACGCCCAGAAGATGGAGGCGGTAGGCCGACTCGCCGGGGGGATGGCCCACGACTTCAACAACCTCCTCACGGCCATCATGGGCTTCGGGGAACTGCTCCTGGAGGGCATGGGCGGCGACGACCCGGCCCGGGACGACGCCGAGGAGATCGTGCGATCCGCGTCCCGGGGCCGGGACCTCACCAACCAGCTCCTGTCGTTCAGCCGGCGCCGCTCCACCGACCCGGCGGTGCTGAACCTCAACGAGGTGGTGACCTCGGGAAAGCGGCTGCTGGAGCGACTGCTGGAGGCGAAGGTCACCCTGGAGACGTCGCTGTCCGACGCCGCCGGCCCCGTGCGCATCGACCGCACCGAGCTGGAACAGATCATCGTGAACCTCACCCTCAACGCCCGGGACGCCCTCCCCGAGGGCGAGGGCTTCGTGCGCATCGAGACGGGCCCGGTGGACCTGACCCGCACGGTGGACGCCGAACCCGAGGCCATTCCCCCGGGACGATGGGAGACCCTCGCCGTCATCGACAACGGCACGGGCATGGACGCGGCCCTCCGGCTCCGCATCTTCGAGCCGTTCTTCACCACCAAACCCGCCGGGCGCGGCACGGGGCTGGGGCTGGCCACGGTCTACGGCATCGTGAAGCGGGTGGGCGGCTTCCTCCGGGTGGACAGCCGACCCGGCGAGGGGACCTCGTTCCGGGTGTATCTCCCTCCGGCCGACGGCACGGCCCACACCGCCGACGAGGTGGCGGGGGAGGACCATGCCGGAGGGTCGGAAACGGTCCTCCTGGTGGAGGACCAGGACCAGATCCGGTCGCTCCTGGCCCGTCAGCTCGAACGATCGGGCTTCGAGGTGATGGAGGCCGCCAACGGCTTCGACGCGCTGAACCTGTGGCGGCAGAACGCCGACGACATCGACATCATCGTGTCGGACGTGGTCATGCCCGTCATGGACGGCCCCACCATGGTCACCCGGGTGCGGGAGGAGCGGCCCGACCTTCCGGTGGTGTTCGTGTCGGGATATCCCGGCGCCGCCGACCCGTCGGATCGGGCCACGCCCCTGCCGAAGGGACGCCTGCTCCGGAAGCCCTTCGCCGCCGCCGAACTCGTGGCGGCCATCCGGTCCAGCCTCGACGACTGACCTCGTCTCCCCCCCTTCGTACGACGAAGGGGTGGGGCCTCCGTGGAAACCCCACCCCCGGTGGTCGGCCCGTCTCCCGACGCTACTTCACGAAGAGCATGTCGCGGTAGGTGGGGATCGGCCACAGATCGTCGGGCACCATCTTCTCGAGCTCGTCGACCCGGGTCCGCACCGCCGCCATGGCCGGGATGATGTTCTCCTGCATGTGCTCGGCCTTGCTGTGCACCTCATCTCCGCCGAGTTCGGCGTTCTGGGCCACCAGGTGGTCCAGGGCGTCCACCAGTCCCTCGATGGACTCGGCCACGGCCCGGGCCGTGTTCTCGACGCCCTTCACCTTCACCCCCACCTCGTCGGCCCGGTCGGCGCAGAGGAGCAGCTCCGACAGGTACCGGGTCGCGGCGGGGAGGATCATGGTGCGCGCCATGTCGGCGGCCGTCTCACCCTCGATGTTGATGGTCATGAAGTACTGCTCGACCATGATCTCGTGGCGCGATTCCAGCTCCCGCCGGGACAGCACCTGATACTTCTCGAAGAGGTCGGCGTTCTTGCTCCCCACCAGCGACGGCAGGGCGTCGAGGGTGCTGCGGAGGTTCAGGAGACCCCGGCGCTCGGCTTCCTCCACCCACTCGTCGCTGTAGCCGTCGCCGTTGAAGATGATGCGCTTGAAGTTCTTCGCCTCGTCGGCCAGCAGCCCGCGCAGCGCTTGGCCGAGGTCGTCGCCGCCGGCCATGCGGGACTCGAGGTCGGTCACCATCTCGTCGATGGCCTCGGCCACGATGGTGTTCAGTACGGTGGCGGGAAACGAGATGCTCTGACTCGATCCCAGGGCCCGGAATTCGAACTTGTTGCCGGTGAACGCGAAGGGCGACGTGCGATTCCGATCACCCGCGTGACGGGGCAGTTTGGGCAGGGCGTCCACGCCCAGGCCCAGGAGTCCCCCGGCCTTGGACGACTTGGCCGAACCGGCCTCTTCGATCTGCTCGAAGACGTCGGTGAGCTGGTCGCCCAGGAACACGCTGATGATGGAGGGCGGCGCCTCGTTGGCCCCCAGGCGATGGTCGTTGCCCGCGTGGGCGATGGAGACCCGCAGCAGATCCTGGTGCCGGTCCACGGCCCGGAGCACGGCCGAGCAGAAGAAGAGGAACTGCATGTTGTCGTGGGGATTGTCCCCGGGCTCCAGCAGGTTCTGGCTCTCGGTGCCGAACGACCAGTTCAGGTGCTTGCCCGACCCGTTCACCCCGGCGAAGGGCTTCTCGTGGAGCAGGCAGAGCAGCCCGTAGCGGCGCGCGACCCGCCGCAGGGTGGACATGGTGAGCTGCTGGTGGTCGGCAGCGGTGTTGGCGTCCTCGTAGATGGGCGCCATCTCGTACTGACCCGGAGCCACCTCGTTGTGGCGCGTCTTGAGGGGCACCCCCAGCCGGTAGAGCTCGAGCTCCACATCGTTCATGCAGTCCAGGATCCGTTCCGGAATCGACCCGAAGTAGTGGTCGTCCATCTCCTGACCCCGGGGCGGCTTGGCGCCGAACAGCGTACGACCGGCCACCACCAGGTCGGGACGGCGGTAGGCGAACTCCTCGTCGATGAGGAAGAACTCCTGCTCCGGCCCCAGGGTGGCCCGAACGCGCCGAGCCGGCGTGTCGAAGAGCTTGAGGGCCCGGAGGGTCTGGGTGTTCAGAGCCTGGATCGAGCGCAGCAGAGGCGTCTTCTGGTCCAGGGCGTCTCCGGTCCACGAGGCGAAGGCCGTGGGAATGCAGAGGTACGCTCCCCCGGGCCCCTCCATGAGGAAGGCCGGCGACGTGGGATCCCACGCCGTGTACCCCCGGGCCTCGAAGGTGGCCCGCAGGCCCCCGGACGGAAACGACGACGCGTCGGGCTCCCCCTGCACCAGTTCGGCACCGCTGAACTCGGCGATGGCCCGGCCGTCGCCCGTGGGCGCCAGGAACGAGTCGTGCTTCTCGGCGGTGAGGCCCGTGAGAGGCTGGAACCAGTGGGTGAAGTGGGTGGCCCCGTGCTCGATGGCCCAATCCTTCATGGCCACGGCCACGGCGTCGGCCACCGTGGGATCCAGGGGCGTGTGATCGGAGATCGTCTTGAGCAGGGCCTTGTAGGCCGGCTTCGGCAGACGGGCCTGCATGGAGGCCAGGCTGAACGTATGCGCTCCGAACACCTCCTCCAGATCGACGCGCTGCTTCTGCCCGTCGCGGCGCGCCGGAGAATCCTTCACGGCGGCGAGGGAATCGAAGCGGCGCTGGGGCGGGGCGTGACGGGTCATGAACGGGGACTCCGGAGAGGTGGCGGCGTGCGCGGGGGGGAAAACGATGCACCGAAGGTCGGCACCTGGACCCCGGGTCTCAAGGTGAACGACACCATATTTTGCATTGCTTTGTTTAGACTAATGTTTCTAATGTTATGGCATGCCCTGGATCCACCGCCCCGCCCTGGAAGCCGCGGTCCGTCGCGCCCTCGACGAGCCGGGCCCGGCCTTGCTCGTGCTCCGGGGTCGGCCCCGATCGGGACGGTCGGGCCTGGTCCGTCGGGTGGTGGGCACACCGGGCCGGAACGTTCTCGCCGTGGTGGGCCGGCCCGGTCCGGGCGGTGTCCCGAGTCTGCGGGAGGCGTGGGCCCGGGCGGGGCTGGAGGATGGAGGCCGGGCCGGGAACGATTCGGGATCGGTGGACGAGGTGCTCCTCCGGGATCTGGAGACGCGACGAGTCCCCCGGGTCCTGGTGGTGGATGATCTTCCCCGATGGGTCGCGGGCGATCCCGATGCGCGGCGAGCCCTCATGGGCCTATGGACGGGCGCCCGGGCCCGGGCCCTTCCCCTCCATGTCGTGGTGGTCGGGCCCGACGACCCGTCGTTCGACACCCTGCTGAACGAGCTCTTCGAGGGGGCCGACGCCCGGCACGTTCCGGTGGGCCCCCTCTCAGGCGCCGAAGTGAGGGCCCACCTGCCCGAATGGTCGCCGGCAGAGCGGTACGTCCTGGGCGCGTGTCTGGGGGGAAGCCCCGAGACCCTGGGCCGAGTGGACCCCACCGTCCGGGCCGCCACGAACCTCCAGCGCCTGGTGGTGGACCCCGAGGGCGAACTCCACGGTCTGCCGCCCCGACGCCTGGCGGAGCAATTCCAGAAGCCGGCGCGCTACGCCGGCGTGGTGCGGGCTCTGGCGGCCGGGGCCAGGGAGTGGGGAGAGATCCGCCGGGCCGACCCGTCGTTTCCGTCGGGCAACCAGTTGGCCCCCTACCTCGCCACCCTACAGGAGACCGGGTGGGTGGAGGCGAGCCGGTCGCTGGACGCCGCCCCCGACTCCCGGAAGCGGCGCTACCGGCTGGCCGACCCCTTCACGGCGTTCTGGTACGCCGTGGTGGAACCGGCGGTGGCCCGGCTGCTGGAGGGCGACGGGGTCGCCGGGGTCTGGCGGGAGCTCCCGGTGGAACGCCACGCGTCGCGTCGGTTTCCCGACGCCTGCCTCCAGGCCCTGGCCCGTCGGGGAGCGGACTTCCTGCCGGTGGCCGCCCGGGAGGCGGGGGGGTTGTGGGGCGACGGCTACGACCTCCCGGTGGCCGGCACTCTGACCAACGGCGCCGCGGTCTACGGCGTGTGCGCGTGGGAGCAGGCCACGGCCGCCGACGCCGACCGGGCCACGGCCCAGATGCGGGCCACCCGCTACGGGTTCGGGCGCCAGGCCCGGATCCGCCTCGTGTTCACCGCCGCGCCCCCCGACGAGACCCTGGTCCGCCGCGCGGCCCGCGACCCCCTGATCCGGATCGTCGGCCTGGAGTCCCTCTTCTGACGCGGTGAGCCGCTCCGGTCCCACGGCGGCGGAACGCACCGCTCCCTGCGGGGATCACAAGAGGGCCCACCCCCAACCCGGCAAGGAGCCCACGATGGACGGCCTGAACCTCGACGCGATCCTCCCCACCCTCCAGTCCCTCGCCGCGGAGTGGGGCTTGAAGGTCGTGGGCGCCCTGGCCGTGGTGATCCTCGGCCGCATCATCGCCGGGTGGTTCCGGAGCCTCACCCGCAAGGCGCTCACCCGGGCCTCGTTCGACGCCACCCTGGTTCCCTTCCTGGCGAACCTGGTGTTCATCGCCCTCATGACCTTCGTCCTCATCTCCGCCGCGGGGCTGGTGGGGATCCCGGTCACCTCGTTCGTGGCCGTCATCGGTGCTGCGGGCCTGGCCGTGGCCCTGGCCTTCCAGGGCACCCTCTCGAACTTCTCTTCGGGCGTCATGCTCCTCACCTTTCGCCCCTTCAAGGTCGGCGACTTCGTGGAGGCGGGGGGCATCACGGGCGTGGTTCAGGAGATCGGCATCTTCGTGACCACGCTCCACACCTTGGACAACGTCCGGATCATCGTCCCCAACACGAAGATCTCCGGCGACACCATCAAGAACTTCTCGGCCAACGCCACCCGGCGCATCGACCTGGTCATGGGTGTGGGATACGGCGACGACCTGAACGTGGCGATCCGGACGATCCGGGAAGTGCTCTCGGAAGAGAGCCGGATCCTGCCCGAGCCCGAGCCCCAGGTGGCGGTGAGCGAACTGGGCGACTCCAGCGTCAACATCGTGGTGCGCCCCTGGGTCAACGCCCCGGACTATTGGCCCACCCGCTTCGATCTCACGAAGGAGCTGAAGGAGCGCCTCGAGGCCGCGGGATGCGAGATTCCGTTCCCCCAGCGCGACGTGCACCTCTTCTACGAGAACGCCCCGGTGGAGGCGAAGCAGGCCGGACCCAGCGCGGCCTGAGCAGGAACCGGCGAGGGGCCGGGGTCAGGCGCGGAGCCGCCGGCCCCGGCCCGCCACCCCCACGGGCGTCAGTCCCCCTCGGCGAGGGCGTACTCGAAGAGGTAGTGGTGGCCGTCGGCGTCGATGACGATGTCCAGCGTGCCGGCGATCCCCGCGAGTTCGTCGGTGCCCGAGTCGGGCACCACCGTGACCCGGAGCGACGGCGCTCCCCGGTCCATGGTGCCCGAATGCTGGAGGGTGAAGCTGCCGGCACGCCCGTGGACGTGGCCCGTGAAGCGCTCCACCGCCACGTATCCCGCCGACCCCTTCACCGTGGTCACCGCCGAGAGCATCTCGCCGGAGCTCGATCCGACCACGTCGCCGGTCCAGCGCTTCTCCAGAGTCATGCGGGCCAGCGTCGCCCCGGGACCCTCCCTGGAGTCGGCCGGGGTCATCTCCACCTCGAAGTCGCCTCGTGCGTTCATGCAGCGTCCTCCCCTTCGTTGGACCGGGAGCCGCCGCCGGGCCCACGGCGCCGCCGGTACCAGGCCGACAGCAGGATGGTCAACAGATAGCCCGTGGCCACGGTGAAGAGCGACACGACGCTCACCGCCAGGAGGAGGGGGAGGCGTCCGCTCCCCACCCCGAAGGCGTCGAGGACCGTGAAGGAATGGAGGCTCTCGATGGCCGCCCGTGCGCGGGTGACGTGGTCGGCCCGGCGCACGGAGCCGTCCACGAGGGCCACGTACGACACCGAGCCCCGGCCGTCGTCCCAGCGGATGCGCCACGCCGGCAGGGGGCCGAAGGCGTAACTGGGCTCCCGCTCCTCCATCAGGCGCACCTCGCCCATGGTGGCGTCGAAGGCGAACTCCATGCGAGCGAGACTACGGGCCGTCCCTTCGTCGATGGTGACGGGCTCGCCCGAGGCGGCGTCCACCAGATGGCTCTCCCCGCCCAGGGTCACCCGATAGACGAAGGAGTCCCCGAGCCGTCGAAGCTCCACCCCCTCGGCCACCGTGCCGCCCCCCCCCGCGGCAGCCTGCACGGCCTGGGCGGGCGTGATCTGCACCGCCCCCCAGTCCGTGGCCTCGTAGGGTCCGGCCCAGGCACCGCGCATGCCATAGGGCAACTCCATGACGATGCCGCTCAGCAGCCACGTCAGGAACAGGATCCCCGTTCCGATTCCGAGCCACTTGTGGATCCACCGGGTGGTTCGGCTCATGGAGCCTACACGTCCAGGTTCTTCACGAACTTGGCGTTCTTCTCGATGAAGGTCCGGCGGGGCTCCACGTCGTCGCCCATGAGGCGATCGAAGAGCTGCGACGCGATGGCCCCGTCTTCGATTTCCACGCGCATGAGCGTGCGGGAATCGGGATCCATGGTGGTTTTCCAGAGCTGGTCGGGGTTCATCTCACCCAGACCCTTGTAGCGCTGGATGGACACGCCGCTGGAGCCCCCGAGTCGCTTGATGTACTCGTCCCGCTCCTCCTCGTTGTAGGCGTAGAACTCCTTCTTGCCCTTGTGCACCCGATAGAGGGGCGGCTGGGCGATGTAGACGTAGCCCGCCTCGATGAGGTCGCGCATCTGCCGGAAGAAGAAGGTGAGGAGCAGGGTGCGGATGTGAGCCCCGTCCACGTCGGCGTCGGTGTTGTGGCAACAGATCCCGCCGAGGCCCGCGACGAAGTTCTCGTCGTCCTCGACCGAGAAGTCGTAGACGAACCCACGGGTCGGTTCGACGGGTTCGATGCCGGTGACGGGCAGGGCCAGCAGATCGCCGCCGATCTCCTCGAAGCGGCGATTCACCTCGGGCCACTCGCTCTCGAGGGCCTCCTCGACGAGATGGGCCCGGGGGTGGTCTTCCCAGACCGCACGAAGTCGTTCGAGGTCGGCCCGGGCGCAGACCGACACCGTCCAGACCTCGTGCCGGCTCCGGACGGGCTCGCCCCGGATCTCCCGTTCCGTGGGATCAGGGTCCCGCCGGCTCAGCGAGGCCACCACCCCGGATCCGCTCAGGAGGTATAGCAGGCCGCTGGCGAGGTCGCGGGAGGTGGTCGTGAACTGGATCCGACCGCGGGCCAGCGTCCCGTCCCCCCGGAAATAGCCGCGGAGGAAGGCCAGTCGGAGGGGTTCGGGCACGTTGAAGACGAGGTCGGGGACGGCCTTGGACGGTGCCCGAACACCGTCGAAGCCGAACAGCCCGGCCCACGCACGGGCCGCCACACGGTTGACGATTCGCACTTCGTCGACCCGCCCTCCCGTGCCGCCGTAGCGACGCGGCTCCACGCCGAACACCGAGGCCAGAGCGGTGGAGGCCTCCTCGGCGAAGCTCTCGTTCCCCGAGCCCACCGCGAGGCGGATGCCGCCACGGGCATCGACGCATCCTTCCGCCACGAAGAAGCCCAGGGCCGTCATCAGCCCCTCGTCGACATCGATCCACCGCCCCACGCCGTGTTCCGGATGGTGGATCGGCGTCAGCAACAGGTCGTCCCGGTCACCGAACCAGGCCACGTCGTCCCCCGACAGGTCGGAGAGCCGCACGTAGTCCCGGACCCGGTTGGCCGGTGCCCCGGAATACGTCTCGTTCCATCGTCGGTCGAGCCAACTGGGGCCCACCTCGACGCCCTCGAGGAGCGCTTCGGCATCCGCGCCCACGGCGCCCAGGTAGGCCCGGAGATGCGACTCCGTGGGCCGGGACCGGCCCTGCTCCCAATCGTACAGGGTGACGGGCTGTCGGATTCCGATGGCCGCGCACAACTCCGTATTGGTCAGGGCGGACGCCCGCCGCAGGGCCTCCATCTCCTGGCGCACCGCCATGGGCAACTCGACGCGGGCCTCGGAATACTCGGGGCGGTCGGCATAGTCGGCCCTCACCCGGGCCTTGTACCAATCCTCCACCGCCCGACCCCGGACCTGGACTTCCCCCGCGGCGACCTCGTCGCCGTGGAGAGCCCGGAGCAGGTCGAGCCTCCGGGGCGCCACCTCCGGGAACCGCACCGTGCGGGGGGCCACCACGGAGTCCCCTACCTGCAGTTCATCGCCCCGCTTGAGTCGGATCTTGCCACCTTCGTGGACGAAGACCGAGTGGCTGCTCGTCACCCGCACCGAACGGCCGTATGCGGCGGTCACCTGGAAGAGGGTGTCGTCCAGGGGGTGTCGCAGCGCGGCCTGGATCGGCCGGAAGCGCACTTCCTGATCGTCGAGGCCGAAGCAGAGCACCTCGCCGAGCTCGCCCCCGACCCGCTTCTCGTAGCCGCCGACGCCCTCCACGGGCCCGTCGGCGAGAAGGTCGTCGATGTAGTCGCCGATGCGCACCATGCGGGCACCGGTGCCTCCGGGCCGACGAACGAACACGTGGTCGTCGCCGTCGACGCTCATGACGATGATCTTGTGGTACCGGGTCTTGTCGAGATCGAAGTCGTCGCGGATGCCGGCGCCGATGGCCGTGATCATGGCCCGGATCTCGTCGTTGGACAGGATCTTGTCGATGCGGGCCCGCTCGGTGTTCAGGATCTTCCCCTTGAGGGGGAGGATGGCCTGGTACTGACGATCCCGGCCCATCTTGGCGGAGCCGCCGGCGGAGTCACCCTCCACCAGGTAGATCTCGCACATGGACGGCTCGTTGAGGGAGCAGTCGGCGAGCTTGCCCGGGAGGATGCCCCCCTCCAGGGCGCTCTTCTTCCGGGCCAGGTCCCGAGCCTTGCGGGCCGCCTCCCGGGCCCGGGCGGCCTGGAGGGACTTCTCGATGATGGCCTTGGCCGACTTGGGGTTTTCGTCGAGGAAGATGGAGAGCTGCTCGTTGACCGCCGCCTCCACGGCGCCTCGCACTTCACTGTTGCCCAGCTTGGTCTTGGTCTGCCCCTCGAACTGGGGCTCCATGACCTTCACGCTCAGGACGCAGGTCAGGCCTTCCCGGACGTCGTCTCCCGAGAGGCTCTCGTCCTTCTTGAAGATCTTGTTCTTGCGGGCGTAGTCGTTGATGGTCCGCGTCAGCGCCGCCTTGAAGCCCGTGAGGTGCGTGCCTCCCTCGTGGGTGTTGATGTTGTTGACGAAGGTGTGGGTGTTCTCGCTGAACCCCTCGTCGTACTGGAGCGCGAGCTCGATCTCCGCCTCGGGCTTCTCGGCCTCGAAATAGACGATGGTGTCGTGGAGCGGCTTGCGGCTGCCCCGGAGGTAGGCCACGTACTCGGCCAGTCCCCCCTCGTACTGGTACTCCTCCCGCACGTGCTCGTCGCCCCGCTCGTCCACCAGGACGATGCGGAGTCCCTTGTTCAGGAACGCCAGTTCCCGGAGGCGGTGGGAGAGAGTGTCGAAGTTGTAGACCGTCTCGGTGAAGATCTCGGGGTCGGGGTGGAACGAGACGGTGGTGCCGGTGCCTTCGGCCGGGCCCTGGTTCTCGAGTTCCTTGGTCTTGATGCCCCGCTCGAAGCGCTGGTGATACTTGCTCCCGTCCCGGCGGACCGTGACCTCGAGCCAGTTGGAGAGGGCGTTCACCACCGACACACCCACGCCGTGGAGCCCGCCGGACACCTTGTACGTGTCCTTGTCGAACTTGCCTCCAGCGTGGAGCGTGGTCATGGCGAGTTCCACGCCGGGCACCTTCTCCACCGGGTGGACGTCTACCGGGATCCCCCGGCCGTCGTCTTCCACCGTGACGGACTCGCCCTCGTGGATCGTGACCACGACCTCGGAGCAGTACCCGGCCATGGCTTCGTCGATGGAGTTGTCCACGACCTCGTAGACGAGGTGGTGGAGCCCGCGGCTCGACGTGGAGCCGATGTACATGCCCGGGCGCTTGCGCACGGCCTCCAGCCCCTTGAGGACCTGGATCTGACCCGCCGTGTAGTCGCCGCCCTGTTGCTTCTTCTTGTCCGCCATGGACCGGTTCCTCTCCGGTTCGTGGTGTTCTCCGGTCACCGCCCGCCCGGGCGGGACCGTCCGTCAGCCGTCCTGGGAAAGGACGAAGACGAGTTTTTCCAGGGACGCCTCGCCCCGGCCCTCGTTGAGCCGGGCCAGGATGCGCCCCTTCATCATGTTCAACTCCATGAGCCAGGCGCTGGACCGCACCTCCACGAAGAGGGTGCTGTCGGCCACCGACCGGGCCCGGGTCACCTCGGCGATGCGGGGCCCGACCTTGTCGGCCCATTCCTCCAGGACCGACACCCGCTCCACCTGCTCCCGGACCCCCTGATCGTCCAGGAACCGCTCCAGGAACGCTCCCACCTTCGTGGGAGATCGACGCCGCGTCACGACAGGATCCTCCCGCCCTGGATGCCCCACCGGGGCAAGACGTCGCGCCGCACCTTCACGTCGCTCTCCTTCGGCGCCGTCAGGATCACCTGGCCCGTCTCCTCCCGCTCGATGAGATCCAGGATCCGCTCACTCCGCCCCGCGTCCAGTTCGGCGAACACGTCGTCCATGAGGACGATGGGCTCCTGCCCCCGGGCCTCCCGGATCGTCGCCGCCTCCACCAGGCGAAGGGCCAGGGCCGCTGTGCGGCGCTGTCCCCCCGAGCCGTAGTCGCGGACGTCCAGGTCCTGGTCTCCCTCCAGGGAGAAGGTCACCTCGTCGCGATGGGGTCCCAGCACCGTGGTGCCCACCCGCAACTCCCGATCGGCCACCTCGGCGAGACCCTCCCGATAGGCGTCGGCCACGGTGTCCAGCTCCCACCCTCCTCGAAGGTCCACGCTGGGCCGGTAGGTCGGGACCGCCGTCTGCCCTCCCGACACCTCGGCATAGTAGTCGTTGAAATCGCTCCGCACCGCGTCGATCCACCGGGCCCGCTCGGCCATGACCCGGGCCCCGGACCGGACCAGGGAGTCGTCCCACAACCGCACCATGGCCGAGGGCTGGCCGTCCTTCAGCGCCGCATTGCGCTGCTGCAGCACCTGCCGGTACTCCTGGAGCGCCCGCAGGTATCCCGGCACGTTCAGGGACAGGACGATGTCCAGGAATCGGCGCCGCTCCGAGGGCCCCTCGTTGACGATGGCCACGTCGGCGGGTGAGAAGACCACCGCCGCCAGCCGCCCCAGGGCGTCGGAGAGCCGATCGGGCTCGGCGCCGTCCACCGTCACCTTCTTGCGACGCCCCTTCTTCTGGAACGCCGCCGCGACCTCCACCGCCCGTCCGTCGTCGTCGGGGGGCGTGAGACGGCCCGCGACCCGGAACACGTCTTCGTCGAAGGCCACGAGCTGGTCGTCCCGGGCGCCCCGGAAGGACCGGAAGGTCTCCAGGTAGTAGATCGCCTCGAGGAAGTTGGACTTCCCCTGGGCGTTCTCGCCCACCAGCGCCACCCCCTCGGGGGGGATGTCCAGCTCCTGGGAGTCCAGGTTCCGGAACCGCCGGATCGACAGATGGGTCAACCGCACGCGCGGCGCGGGAGGAGGGCAGGGACGCGCATCCCGAAATCTACGGAAACCGGGGGGCGCGGACCACCCCGGACGGCGCCCCTGGAGGGCCCCGGATCCATAGGCGGGGCGGGCAGATCCGGAGGTCGCGTACGCGGGGTCGGACTCGGCTCGCCCCCCGGGTGCGCGGGCCGCCCTCCGGGAGCGCGTGTCACATTTTCGCGTGGGGTGGCGTATACTGATCCAGAGTCGGGCCCGAGGGATGCCCGACGGTCCGTCTCACCGGGAGGTCATCGTGAAGCTGCACCGTCCTCTTCGTCTCGCCGCCCTGGCGCTGGTCGCCGGGATCGTCACCGCCTGCGCCTCGGCCCCGGACTACCCGGGCAACCGGGAGAACTACCAGGCGTTCGTGGAGGTGGACAACCACGGTTCGTCCCTGAGCAACTTCACGGTGCACCTCGTCTCGGCCACGGGACCCCGGAAGCGGCTGGGCAACGTGAATCTCAACGAAACCAAGACGTTCGACGTCACCCGCCCCAGTTCCGGCGGGTACTACCGGCTCCAGGCCACCCTCATCTCCGGATCGGAGGTCTACTCCCCCCAGTTCGCCCTCACCGAAGGCGACAAGGTGGTGTGGGACCTCCGGCAGAACCGGGTACTCTTCTACGGCAACACCCGTCAGGCGCCCTGATCAGCGGGCGAACCGCACCGTCTGCTCGGCTTCGCCGGGAGCGAAGTAGAAGGTCTTCTGCCGCTCGCCGGGAAAGCTCACGAACTTCATGATGTTGCGCTGGTCGCCGAACACCTCGAAGAGGAGCGTGTTGCGCACCTGCAGTTCGGCCACCGGTGCGGCGGCCCGGTACTGGACCATCACCCACCACACGGGCTCCCGGTCCAGTTCATCCCGGCCGCTGGTCAGGAGTTCGGCGTCGAGCACCGCCCCGGTGCCGTCGACCAGCCGAAGCCCCCGGCTCAGATAGCGCATCACCAGGACGTCGGCCTCGGGCCCCGGGGCCAGCTCCACCGCCGTGGCCCCCACCAGCGGACCCACGGCCCGCTCCAGATCGTCTTCGAAGAAGCGGAGCCGGCCCGCCACCACGGCCCCCTCCACCGCCAGGTCCGCATAGGCGATGTGGAGATCGTGGGGCGGCGCGGGGGCCGGCGCCGGCACTCCTCCCCCCGGCACGGCGAGGAGGAGCGACACGGCCGCCAGGATCAGGGGCGTCACGAGACGACGCGGGTCCAGACGTTGTTGGCCCGATCGATGTCGGCGAACGCCTCGTCGGGGTCGACGACCACCCGCACGATCTCCTGATCGGTGAAAAACCCCTTGGTGAACGACTTCTCGTTGTTGCGCCACACGTCTACCGGCAGATCGAAGCGCAGCGTGGTGCCGTCTTCAAAGGTGGCCTCGATCTCCAGGGGCATCACCAGACCGCCCACGTTGTCCACCGTGACCCGGTAGTAGTAGCGGCCCTGCTCGGTGTCGCCGAGCATGTCCTCGGCGTCCTGCACCGTGACCGCCGTCACCGCCTGATCGTTGGCGTGGGTGGTGTAGAACCACCCCCTCCAGAACCACGCCAGGTTCTCGCCGGCGCCTTCGTCGATGGACCGGAAGAAGTCGGCCGGTTGGGGATGTTTGAACATCCAATTCTTCGAATAGTCGCCGAAGGCGTCGTCGAAGGCATCGTCGCCCAGGACGTGCTCCCGGAGCATGACCAGCCCCGTGGCGGGCTTGGCGTAGCCGTTGTTGCCGAAGTCCTTGTGAATCAGGTCGGACTCGGTCATGATCGGCACCTGATCCGGGTCGGCCATGTAGTCGACGATGTTCGGCGCCGGACCCCGGCGGCTGGGGTAGGAGCAGTCCTCGGTCTGGGACCACACGCCGCCGCAGTACGTCTGGGCGTAGTCCCGCTCTCCGTAGTACTGGAGGAAGGTGTTCAACCCTTCGTCCATCCAGGTCCACTTCCGTTCGTCGGACGCCACGATCATGGGGAACCAGTTGTGCCCCACCTCGTGGATGGTCACGCCGATGAGGGCTCGCTCGGTGCCGTCGGAGTAGCTGCCGTCGGGCTGGGGGCGGGCGCCGCAGAAGGCCACCATGGGGTACTCCATTCCGCCCTGGGGCCCGTTCACGTTCACGGCCTTCGGATAGGGGTATTCGAAGGCCATGCGCCCGTATGTCTTCAGCGTCTGGATCGTGGCCCGGGTGGAGACCTTGTCCCAGAGGGGCATGGCCTCTTTCGGGTAGAGGGAGTGGACCTGGATGACCCGATCGTCGCCGGCGTAGGAAAACCCGGCGGCATCCCATACGAAGGCCCGAGACGACACGAAGGCGAAGTCGCGGACGTTTTCGGCCCTGTAGTGCCAGGTGAGCATGCCCCCCTCCCCCGAGGGCCGGGCCGACGGGTCTCCCACCTCGTCGGCCGTGACGATGAAGCGGGGCTCCTCGCCGGTGTACGCCTCTTCGAGTCGCGCGCGTTGGGTCGGGGTCAGGACTTCGTCGGGGTTCTGGAGCACACCGGTGGCGTCGACGATGTGATCCCGGGGTACGGTGACCCGGACGTCGTAGTCGCCGAAATTCAGGTAGAACTCGCCTCGTCCCAGGAACTGCTCGGTCTGCCACCCGTTCACGTCGTCGTAGACGCTCATGCGGGGGAACCACTGGGCCATCTCGTAGATCCAGCCGTCTCCCACGAGTTCCTTTCCGCCCCGCCCCCGATCGGGCACCGGGAACGACCAGTCGACCTCGAACGAAACGGTGGCTCCCGACTCCAGGGGTTCCACCAGGTCCACCCGCATGATGGTGTTGTTGATGCGGTGGCGGGCGTCGACGAGGCCGGCGTCGGTGACGATCTGGACCCGGGAGATGGTGTAGCCGCCGTCGAAGGGTTCGAGCCCCACGAACCGCCGGAACGCCGGGCTCACCTCGTCGGGGAGCGCGCTCTGGAGTTGGTAGCTGCGGCTGTGCTCCAGCGACCGGACGTTCTGGTCGAGCTGCAGCCAGAGGAAGCCGAGGCGGTCGGGGGAGTTGTTGTGGTAGGTGATCCGCTCGGTGCCCGTGAGCGCGTGGGCCGCCGTGTCGAGGGTGGCCTCGATGACGTAGTCGGCGCGCTGCTGCCAGTAGGCGTACCCCGGGGCCCCGGCCGCGTTGCGATAGGCGTTGGGATCCGGCCACTCGTCCACGGGCCGGAACATGGATCGGTTCGTACGGCTGCCGTCGTCGTGGAGCCAGCTCTGGCCCTGGGCGGTGACGGGGCAGACGAGCAGGACCCCCGTGAGGGCCGCCACGGCCCCCAGGGTCCAGCGGGAGGCGGACAACATCGCTCGGTCCTTGGGAGGGTCCGGGTGCGAAGTCGGTCGACGCGCGGATCGAGAACGATCAGAGGGGCACGCGCCCCAGAACAAGATACACGGAAACGGCCGCCACCGCTCCCGAGACCACCCCCACCCACCGGCGGCGGGACCACCCCAGGAGGCCGGTGGCCGCGGCGCCGGCCGCCAGCACCACCGCCACCACGGCGATCTGCCCCAACTCGAGTCCCACGTTGAACGCGAAGAGGGGGCCGACGATGGAGTTCCCGCCACCCAGGGCGGCCCGGAGGAAGGTGGAGAACCCCAGCCCGTGGATGAGCCCGAACACCAGGGCCAGGAGGTAGCGCGTGCGCCGTCCGCTGCCGGGATCGAGTGCGTCGCGCCAGGTGGAACCCCGGGTGCCGGCGGGACCGATCCGGGGTCCTCCCCGCAGGTCGCCGGGCACGCCTTCCCCCCCTTCGACGGGCCCGATGGCCGGCGGCGGCCGCCGCACCTCCCACAGGTCGAGGAGGGCGGTGATCAGGATCGTCACGGGGATCAGGAATTCCACCCACGCCGTGGACACCCGCACCCGGTCCAGGGTCGCCAGCGCCAGGGTGAGGGAATGGCCCACGGTGAAGGCCGTCACCAGGATCACGACCTGACGCCACGCCCGGAGGCGATAGGTGGCGGTGAGGGCCACGATGAAGACGATGTGATCGTAACCGCCGAGGTCGAGGATGTGCTCGACCCCGAGGCGGAGGTAGACCAGGAACTCCGAGATCACGTGCCCCGGAACTCGGCGGCGCGCTTCTCGAGGAAGGCGGTCATGCCCTCCTTCATGTCGTCGGTGGAAGAGAGGAGCCCGAAGAGGGACGACTCGAAGCCGAGGGCCTCGGCGGTGGAGGTGTCCACCGCGCGATAGATGGACTCCAGGGCCAGACGCACCGCCACGGGGCCGTTTTTCGTGATGCGGCGGGCCAGGGCCTTGGCCTCGGTCATGAGGTCGGCCCGAGGCACCACGGCGCTCACCAGGCCCATGGCCTCGGCCCGGTCGGCCCGGACCGCATCGCCGGTGAGGGTCATCTCGATGGCCCGGCCCAGCCCCACCAGCCGGGCGAGGCGGATGGTGCCCCCGTAGCCCGGAATGATGCCCAGCCCCACCTCGGGCAGCCCGAACCGGGCATTGTCGGACGCGATCCGGAGGTGGCAGGCCAGGGCGAGCTCGCATCCTCCGCCCAGGGCGTATCCGCCCACCGCAGCCACCACGGGACGGGGGAAGGCCTCGATGGCGGCGAACACGGCCTGCCCCTCCCGGCTCACCCGCACGCCGTCGAGAGACCCCATGGTGGCGAGCTCGCCGATGTCGGCGCCGGCCACGAAGGCCTTTTCGCCGGCCCCGGTGAGGATCACCCCCCGCACGGCGTCGTCCCCCCGGAGGTCGTCGAAGACCCGGCCGAGTTCGGAGATCACCTCGGCGTTCAGGGCGTTCAGCTTCTCCGGGCGATCGATGGTGACGATGGCCAGTTCGCCATCCCACTCCACGCGGACGTAGTTCAGATCGGACATGGGGGTTCGGTGCCTCGGAGGGTCGGGTGGGTCGGGGGAAAATCGCGCCGGAAGGTAGACGACCGGCGTCCCGTCCGGCAATGGAAAATCCCACACCGGGGCGCTACGTTACCGACCTTCTCGCCACCCGAAATCCAGAAGGAGTCCCCGGTTCATGAGTCGCTCCCTCAACAAGGTCATGCTCATCGGCAACGTCGGCAGCGATCCCGAGATCCGGGCCACCTCGTCGGGCGCCCGCGTGGCGAAGGTCTCCCTGGCCACCAATCGGAGCTTTCAGGACCGCACCGGCCAGCAGCAGGAACGCACCGAGTGGCATCGCCTCACCTTCTTCGGACGCCTGGCCGACATCGTCGAGCAGTACGTGAAGAAGGGCGACCGGCTGTACGCCGAGGGGCGGATCGAGTACTCCCAGACCCAGGACGAGCAGGGCAACACCCGCTACTGGACCGACGTCGTGGTGAACGAGATGGTGATGCTCGGGTCCACCGGAGCCGAAGGCGGCGGGTACGGCGGAGGCGGGGGGAACTACGGTGGGGGCGGGGACGCTCCCGGCGGCGCCCCTCAGGGCGGCGGGGGGAAGCCCCTCAGCGAACCCGACGACGACCTGCCTTTCTGAGGTCTCCCATCAGGCGTCGGCCCGACCCTCGGAAGAGACGGCGTCGGCTTCCCACAGACCCATGAGGTAGGCCTCGTAGCGGTCGGGATGACGGCGGTAGTCCTCGAGCCAGACCTCGAACGGCGGGAGAGCGATTCGGGACGCCAACCATCCCGTGGCCCGTGCCACCATGCTGCCGTAGGAGTCGTCGCCGAGGTCGGCGCCCGGGCGCTGGCGACCTGCCCGTTCCGCCAGGAGATAGATCTCGTCGGGGGACAGGTAGAGGAGAAGGTCCGCCAGCTGGGCCGAGCAGTATTCGAGATACTTGGCCCGGAGAACCTCGTTCACCGGAACGGCAGTGTGGGAGGGCGTCGGCTCCGCCTCGGTCGCCATGGCGCTCTCATCCGCGAGAAGCTCGGACCGGGGCCCCGGTCCATCCAACCCGGTTCGACCCGGGCGGCGACCCTATGGTGCGCGGGGGAGGTCCACCCGCGCAAGTCTCACGACGGGACCGAGATGGGAGCGTCGCCCGAATCGGGAGCGATGGTTCCCGGGTTCTCCCGGAGATGGCGGTAGATGGAGCGGCGAGTGAGACCGTACAAGACGACCCGGCTCAGGAACTCCGGATCGGTCTTCTGAACTTCCTCCGCCTGGGCCGCGATGTCCCGAGGGAGGCGGACGTTCAACTGTACGGAACACGTTTCCCACATAGGCTCGCCCCAACCCTGCCTGAAGTGTTGAAAAGTTGAAAACTTCGGGATCGATCCCTCCGCGTGGAGATCGTCCGCCGGAAACCCCTCGCGGCGCTTCCTCCCGAGTGGCGGGCACCAAGAATAGAAGAGGTTTGGGAGGGGCGCAAGGCCCGGTTCCGCCGGAATCGGTGGATCGGGCACATTTACGTAAGCGTCACGCCTGCAACGACTTACGAATCTCCCAACGAAACGGCAATTCAAGCGTTCCTCGGCCGGGCCGTGTGAAAGTTTTTTGAAATTTTTTCTGGGTATGCGGCGAGATTACGCCACGATCACGGGAATCGCCTCTGAGAAATCGCGAGGCGCCGTTGCACGGTTTTTACAAAAAATTGCGGATCAGGGCAGAGCCGATCTCAGGAAGGCCGCCAGGGTGGCGTCGTCGAACGACCGGAACCGTTCGCGGATCTCGGTGACCGACCGTTCGCGGAAGATGGGGGCCGTGCGCCAGGCGTGTCCGTCGTCGTCGCCGTGGAACTGGATGGCGCCCTCCCAACGGTCGTCCCTCGGCTGGACCAGCAACTGCCCGACCCATTCCCGGGAACGATGCCGGACGTGCCGGACGGCCACCACCACCGGCGTCCCGTCGGGACTCCGGGGGCCGGTCTCGGTGGGAGCCTCGTCGGCCAGATGGGCGGCTCGATGCTGCTGGAAGTCGGCCATCCAGACCGCCAGCGGCGGCAGGGGCAGGCGATCGGCGCACCAGGCCGCCAACTCGTCGATGGAGACGTCGTCGCCCGCACGGGGGCGGCACGCCTGAATCACCCGCCGAAGGCCCGCCCGGGGAATCAGGTTGAGGAACTCCCGCCCCTGGCGGAGCCGATACGCCCGGTACCGGTCCTGAAGCGCCGACGTGGCGGGAGACCGGGGGCGCACGGCCGGCGCGCCCCCGACCCGGGCGTCGAGGCGGGTGTCGGGAGACATCAGTGGACCGTGCCTTCGTGGAGGGGCGCCTCGGGCGTGGGCGCTTCCCGGGGCGCCACCCTGGACTCGGCGGCCCGCCTCTCCACCGGGCGCGTCGTGGACGCGGGTCGACGGTCGCGGATCCGGGCCAGGGTGGCCCGGTCGCCGAAGGTGCCCACCACCTCGCGCACCGCCTGCCAGCGACCCGGCTCGAAGCGGTGGAGCAGGCCGAACAACCCCTCCCGCACCGTGCGCATCTGGGCACGCAGTTCGGCCAGATCCAGGGGGAGGGGGAAGCGCACCTGGCATCCCCCCGTGGCCGCCGGACTCGCCGGCACGATGCGCCGGAGATCGGCGTCGGGGAACGCGTCGGCCAGAGCCTCTTCCAGGACCGGATCCACCGCGTCGGTGGGGGTGCGGAAGACCAGGGCGTTGCCGTCGTAGTCCAGGTGGGCCCGGACCACCCGGGACTCGCCGAGGAGGAAGCGCACCGAGGTGCCGTCGTGGAGGTCCAGGTCCCGGCAGATGTCGCGGAAGCCGAGCCGCAGAAGGGTGGAACGGGTCAGGGGCCCGAATCCCACCCGCTCCAGGACCCGCATGCCCACCTGGAAGCAGAAGCGGTGCAGCTCGGCCCGCTCGCCGTCCCGGGCCGCGGTGCGGACCAGGGCGTTGAGATGGTCCAGGGTGGGCTCGTACACCCAGTCCAGGATCACCAGTTCGCCGGAGAGATCCAGGAGCTTCACCTCGGCGCTGCCGATGTCCACGACCTCGGCGTGGGAGGCGTAGCGGCCCTCCAGGACCACGGCCAGACCCACGTCCTGGATGCGGCCGCCGGGCATGTCCACCTCGTGCACGTCGCGGTACTGGACCACCGCCCGCGTCAGAGGCAGCTCGCACACGCCGGGGACATCGGCCATCGCCTCCGGTCGGGTCTCGTGGGATGATTGGGTCTGCATGCCAGGAGCGTGTCCGAATGTGGTGGTGAGCCTCGGGACGCCCACCATAACCATCTGTTTACGCGCCCGGCAAGGAAAACCGCTCCCGCCTTGCCGGGTCCCGCGCCTACGGACAAGTTTCGACGTCATGCACGCCCGAGACGAGTCCCGAGACACCACTCCCGATTCCCGGGGGCCAGATCAGCGGCGCACCGTAGGCAGTCTGGAGCGGGGCGGTCGCCAGTGGTCGTGCTCCCTCGTCACCTACGCGGTGGAGGGGGAAGGATGGCGTGGGCTGTTCGCTTTCGAGGCCGAGGCGCCCGAGCCCGGCGAGGACGAGGTGCGCACCGCGCCCATCTTCGTGGAGCCCTCGGAGGCGGAGATCCACGGCAAGGCCCGCTCCATGGGAAGGCCCCTCCTGCTGGCCCTCCTGGACTCGGCGCTCCACGTCCGGGAGCAGGAGCGGGCGAGTTCCCCCTTCCTCCAGCGGTGGTTCCGGCGGTTCGTCATGGAGCACGCCCCGGGCGGCGACGGGGCCGACGGCAACGGGGCGTCGGGCGCGGACCTGGACGAGTTGCGTTCGCTCTACGCGTCGTACCGCATGGACCAGGTGGCCCACTTCATCGCCCTGGTGGAGCCCGACGACTTCCACCGGGCGGTGGACGAGATCCTGGACGGCGAAAAGATCGATTTCGCCGCCCGGGACCGGCTCCAACTCGCCATGATGGTGGTGGAGTTCATCGAGGCGCGCCTGCCCCTCCCCCCCTTCGAGCAGTGGATCCTGGACTTCCTGGCCCACCGCCCGGAGTACGAGGAGTACGCCCACGACCTGCACCGGGAAGGGCTGCTGCCCTGACCCCGGGAGCCCAGCCCTACTCCACCAGGTAGCGGCGACCCAGCGCCCGGTACTCCGACACCTGGGCGTCGACCCACGCCTCGTTCCGACCCAGTTCCCGGGCCAGGAGCGCCGCCACCTCCGGCGCCGCCTCCATGCTGGCCCGGGCATCCAGGAGCAGCGATCGGGTGCGGCGCGCCATGACGTCGTCCAGAGTCCGGGCCATCTCCTCCCGGGCCGCCCACACCACCTCGGCCCGGAGCGCCGGCAGACGCGGGTGGAGCGGCCGGGCCAGGTCGGCGTCGCCGTCGGCCAGCGCCTGGATTTCCGGGGCGTCGGAGCCGTAGACCTCCAGGGGGCCGAACCGCTCGGCCGACGGGTGGTAGCCGTGGATCTGGAGGTCCTTCGTGGGACACGGCACGGGCTCCAGCCCCGCCAGCACCGCGGCGTGGTCGACGGTGTCCTCGGCCATCTTCCGGTAGGTCGTCCACTTGCCCCCGGTGATGGTCACCAACCCGGTGGGCGAGATCTGGAGGGTGTGGTCCCGCGACAACGACGCCGTGTCGCCGGCATCGTCCGAGCCCACCAGGGGTCGCAGCCCCGCAAAGGTGCTGAGGACGTCGTCGGGCTGCGGGTCCTCGGTGAGGTACCGGGCCGCGTGCTCCAGGACGAAGGCGATCTCCTCGGGAAGGGGGCGCGGCTCGAGCTCCACCGATTCCACGGGCGTATCGGTGGTGCCCACGATGACCCGGTCGTGCCAGGGGACGGCGAAGAGCACCCGCCCGTCGTCGGTCTCGGGCACCATGATGGCCGAGTCGCCCGGGAGGAACCGCCGGTCCAGGACGAGGTGGATGCCCTGGCTCGGTCGGATCATGGCCCCGGCCTCGGGATCGTCGAGGCGCCGGACACCGTCGGCGAAGGGGCCCGTGGCGTTGACCACCACCCGAGCCTCGATCTCCAGCTCGCCCCCGCCCTCGCCGTCGACCGCCCGGACCCCCGACACCACGCCGGCGTCGTCCTTCAGGAGTCCCGTGACCCGAGCGTGGTTGAGCAGCACCCCTCCCTGCTCCGCCGCCGTGCGCGCCAGGTGGATCAAGAGCCGGGCGTCGTCGAACTGACCGTCGTGGTAGACCACCCCGCCCCGGAGTCCCTCGGTTTCGATGGTGGGAAGGCGCTCCACCGTCTCGTCCTTCGACAGCAGCTTCGAGGGCCCGAACCCGTAGCGCCCCGCCAGGGCGTCGTAGACCTTCAGGCCGATGCCGTAGAAGGGGGCCTCCCACCAGTCGTAGTTGGGCACCACGAAGGCGAGATCGTGCACGAGGTGCGGCGCGTTGCGGCGGAGGATGCCCCGCTCCCGCAGGGCGTCCATGACCAGGGGGATGTTGCCCTGGCGCAGATACCGCACCCCGCCGTGAACCAGCTTCGTGCTCCGGCTCGACGTGCCCTTCCCGAAGTCCACGGCGTCGAGGAGCACCACGTCGTACCCCCGGGCCGCCGCGTCCACGGCGACCCCCACGCCCGTGGCCCCTCCCCCCACCACCACCAGGTCCCAGGGGCGGTCCCGGCGCTCCAGCAGGGCCATCATCTCGTCGCGATTCATGGGTCGGCTCCGGGGTCTGCGAACGAACACGGGTGGGGGCACGGCGCCCCCCTGGACTCTATCGCCCGAGGGTCCGGGCGTCATCCGGGTGGGGCTCCCTTTACCGCCATGTTATCGTTTCTCGCCAACCGCCGCCCCGCATTCCGAGAGCCGTGAGCCCCGCATTCAACGCCCTGGTCGCCGTCGTCCTGGTGAGCCTGATCTCGCTGGTGGGCGTGGTGACCCTCTCGCGGGACCCCACGGTGCTTCGCCGCCGCCTCCCTCTCCTGGTGAGCCTGGCGGCGGGTTTCCTCGTGGGCGGCGCCATGCTCCACCTCCTCCCCGAGGCCATGGAGGCCCTGGGCACGGGGCTGCGGCTGCCTCTGCTGTTCCTGGGCGGATTCCTGGGGTTCTTCCTGCTGGAACGCTACCTCTGGTTCCACCACCACGGCACCTCCGTGCCCCTGGGCAACCCCGACGGCGATCCACATCGCCCGGGCCACGGCCTGGAGGAGGACTGCGCCGAGCCCCATCCGGTGGTGATCATGAACCTGGTGGGGGACGCGGTCCACAACCTCATCGACGGCATGGCCATCGGGGCGGCGTTCCTCATCGATCCGGCGGCGGGCGTGGCCACGACCATCGCCATCGCCCTCCACGAGATCCCCCAGGAGATCGGCGACTTCGCGGTGCTGGTCCACGGGGGTCTCACGGTGCGGCGGGCCCTGCTGTTCAACTTTCTGTCGGCCCTGGTGGCCGTGGTGGGGGTCGGCGTGGCGCTGGTGGTGGGGGCCCGGGTCGACGGGTTTTCGGCGGCCCTCCTCCCCATCACCGCCGGCAGCTTCATCTACATCGCCGCGGCGGACCTCATTCCCGAGATCCACCGCCACCGCGACCGATCCCGGGCCGCGGCCCAGGTGGTGTTCCTCTTCGCGGGGGTGGGACTCACCCTCCTGCTCCGGCTCCAGCTCCACTGAGGAAGCCCCGTTCACCCCGGGGTATGGGACTCCCGAGCGGTTGACCACCTTCCGGGCCCAGCAGTATACTTGGGGTCTGTCGCTATTGTTTTTCCCAGCCGAGGAGCGTGATTCCCTTGGAAGTGACCATCCAGGACAACGAGAGCCTCGAGAGGGCCCTGCGGCGCTTCAAGCGCAAGGTCCAGCGGTCGGGGCTCTACTCCGAGCTCCGCAAGCGCCGCTTCTACGAGAAGCCCAGTGCCCAGCGCAAGCGGAAGCGCGAAGCGGCGATTCGCCGCGAGCGCCGGCGTCAGCGCCGCACCGAGCGCCGCTGAGTCCACGGCTCGGCCCCTGGACGCGAGAAGGGCCCACCCCCGGCGGGGGTGGGCCCTTCTTCATGGGGGTGGCCCGGGGCTCGCGGCGGTGATCCGTCAGGCTTCCTGAGCCAGGAGGGCATCGAGGCTGTCCCACGCCTCCAGCATCTCGGGGCGGAGGAGCGCGGTGGCGAAGCGGATCACGAGCATCGGCCAGGCGTCGCCGCCCCGAAGCTCGCCGGGAACCTGCTGGCAGACACCCCGGGTGAAGCGGGCCAGATTTCCGCTGGACTGGAATCCCAGGGCCATGGCCGCCACCGACACCGTGTCCTTCCGGGTGTCCAGGTGGTAGACCACGGCGAAGAGGCGGAACCAGTGGAGGTAGTCCAGGGGCGACGACAGCCCGCGGCGTCGGAACCGGGCCCGAAGGGCCGCCGATCCGACCCCCGTCACGGGGGCCAGGGCCTCGAGGGTGGGATACCGGGACGGGTCTTCCAGCACCCGGCGGGCCAGGAACCGGAAGGACGCCGGCAACCGGCGCCCCGAGACCCGCACCAGGTCGGCCAGGAGCCGATCGATCCACCCGGGACCGCCCTGGGGCAGCAGACGCCGGAGCTGGGCGCCGTAGTACTCGCTCCGGCCCGGCGGGGGCACGGTCTCCCGTCGCCGGAGTTCCCACCCGTCCACGTCGGCGTCCCTCACCCGGAGCAGCGGGATGCAGCGGGCCCGGGCCTCCTCCACGGCCGATTCCCGGGCATGATGATCGTCCACCACCAGAACCCGGGGGTGGGCGCATCGAATGGCCCGGAGCACGTCGGCCCGCTCCGCCAGGACGTCTTCGTCCGGGCGGGCGGCCGCATCCACGGCCGACCGAAGCACGGGCGTGCGAAGGAGGGCGGTGATCATGTCGACAACATGCTCCTCCCGCCCCTGCCGCGACAGGGGCGCGTGGTGGCGGTCACAGGGGAAGCGGCACGGGTTCGGGTCCCGAGTAGTCGTAGAACCCCTTTCCCGCCTTCCGGCCGTGTCGCCCCAGCGCCACCATTCGCTTCAGCAGGGGCGGCGGCGCGTACCGGGGCTCCCGGTACTCGTCGAACATGATCTCGGCGATGCGCCAGGTCGTGTCCAGCCCCACGAAATCACACAGGGTGAACGGCCCCATGGGATGCCCACAGCCCAGGACCATGGCCGTGTCCATGTCCTCGATGGACGCCACACCCCGCTCCAACTGGCGGATGGCGTCGAGCATGTAGGGCACCAGGAGGAGGTTCACCACGAATCCCGAAGCGTCCCGGGCGGCGATGGGTTCCTTGCCCAGCCCCCGTGCGAAGGCGAAGGCCGCCTCCACCACCTCGTCGGCCGTGGCGATGGTGCGCACCACCTCCACGAGCTTCATGACGGGGACCGGGTTGAAGAAGTGCAGCCCCACGAACCGCTGGGGGCGCCCGGTCCGGGCCGCCATGTCGGTGACGGTGAGGGAACTCGTGTTGGTGGCGTAGATCGTGGACTCGCCGCACACCTCATCCAGCGCCTGGAACAGCTGGGCCTTGGCGTCCAGGTCTTCCACGATGGCCTCCACCACCAGATCCCGATCCCCCAGATCGGCCACCTCGGTGGTGAAGCGCAGCCGCCCGAGGGCGGCGGCCCGATCCTCGGTCGAGATCTTCTCCTTCTCCACGGCCCGGGCCAGGGAGCGCTCGATGCGCGCCCGCCCCGCCGCCACGGCCCCGGCGTCGATCTCCCGCACCACCACGTCGTACCCGGCCCGGGCCGCCACCTCGGCGATGCCGCTGCCCATGAGCCCGCAGCCCACGACTCCTACCGTCTCGATTCTCACCGTCGACTCCTCGAACGTCGGTTGTGTGTCCCTCTCACCCGCCCATGCCGGTCCAGTCGTCGTCGTCCATTCCCGTGTCCAGAAGCCGGCGGGCGCCGTGGAAGTGCTTCTCCACCCATTTCCGCCACGACGACGGCGGCGGCTCCAGGATCTCGCCCATCTCCAGGCGGTCCAGCACACCCTCCACCTCGGCCCGGACGTCGGTGAACTTCCGCCGGTAGCTCTGGCGCACGATCTGCAGCACCCCGGCGAAGACCGCGCCGGCCGTGGCCGCACCCACCGCCACGGCGGCGACCTCGGGAATGGCGGTGGCGGTCCAGAGGCCCATCCCCGTGCCGGCGGCGATCCCGCCACCGCCCCCGCCGGCCACCAGCCCCCCGATGAAGTCCCCCCGAACCCCCGGATCCACCTCGAACTCCACGAGGGTGCGGTGGTCGTCCACCGGCTCCAGACGCACCTCCACGGAGCGGGCCGAAGCGATGAAGTACTTCCGGGACGTTCCGCTGGCCGCCCGGGCCAGTTGGCTGATCCAGTCCACCGACGGTCGGTACTGGAGAAAGGCGGGCGAGCGGCGAACCCGCTGGAGCAGTCGCCCGGCCACCATGAACTCGTCGATGCGCCGGGCCAGTTCCTCCTGCGAGCCGTCCACCACCCGCGACGCCCGCACGGCCCCGGGCCCCACCAGTCGATCGGCGAGGGATCCGGATCGCACCTCGCTCTGAACCTCCGTGAGGGCCCGCCGCACGTACTGCTCGCCGAGCCCCACCTCCCGGGCGATGCGGTAGATCTCCGCCTCGGGGAGGTCGCCCTCTCCGTGTTCGGCCTCCCGGGCCGCCAGTTCGGAGGCCCGACGAATGACCTCGTCGAACTGGCGCCGTGTCAGCTGGCGGCCCGGGCGCTCCTTCTCGTCCACGGGTCGACCGGGCTCACAGGGACTCGACCACGACGGCGCCGCCCTGGCCTCCGCCGATGCAGGCGGAGCCCACGGCGTAGCGCCCGCCGCGGCGGCGCAGCTCGTGGAGGAGGTGGATCGTGATGCGCGCCCCCGAGGCGGCCAGGGGGTGGGTGACGGCGATGGCCCCTCCGTTCACGTTGGTGATCCCGGGGTCGAGGCCGAGCTCCTTCTCCACCGCCTTGTACTGGGGGGCGAAGGCCTCGTTGACCTCCACCAGATCCATCTCGGCCAGGGTGAGGCCGGCGCGCTCCAGCGCCTTCCGGATCGCCGGGGCCGGGCCGATGCCCATGATGCGGGGATCCACGCCGGCGAAGGCCCACGAGACGATCCGACCCAGGGGCCGGATGCCCCGGGCCTCGGCCCAGCCCGCCTCGGCGATGACGGCGCTGGCCGCCCCGTCGCCGATCCCGCTGGCGTTGCCGGCGGTGACGAACCCGTCCTTCCGGAAGTACGGCCGCAGCTTGGCCAGCCCCTCCAGGGTGGTGTCGGGCCGCATGTGTTCGTCGGCGGCGTAGACCACCTCCCCCTTCCGGGTCTGGAGGGTGACGGGAGCGATCTCGGCGTCGAAGCGTCCTTCGTCCCACGCCGCCTTCGCGCGCTGCTGGGAGTGGAGGGCCACCTGGTCGGCCTCCGCCCGGGTCACCCCGTACCGGTCCGCCAACTCCTCGGCCGTCTGGGCCATGCTGAGGCCGCAGTGGGAGTCCTCCAGCGCCTGCCAGAGCACGTCCTCGAAGAACCGGCCGGCCTCGCCCAGGCGGAGTCCCCCCCACCGCGCGCCCCGCACCACGTGGGGCGCCTGGCTCATGGACTCCGTGCCCCCCACCAGGGCCACGTCGGCGTCGCCCAGGAGGATCTCCTGGGCCCCCGAGACGATGGCCTGGAATCCCGAGCCGCACAGCCGATTCACCGTCACCGCCGGCGCCTCCTCGGGCACGCCGGCCCGGAGTCCCACGTGACGAGCGAGGTAGATGGCGTCGGCCGACGTCTGGAGGGCGTTGCCGTAGACCACGTGGTCCACGTCGGCGCCCTCCACGCCGGCGGCCGACAGCGCCGCCTCGGCCGAGATCACCCCCAGGTCGGTGGCGGAGAGGTCCTTGAGGGACCCTCCGAAGGCCCCGAAGCCCGTGCGCTTGCCCGACAGGAAGACGATGTCCCTGCTGTGCCCCTGCGTACCCATGTGTCCCTTCCTTCGTGCGGCGGCGGTGGTCTCAGGTGAGTACCCGGTCGGCGATCCACGTTCCCACCTCTTCGGTGGTCTTGCTTCCACCCATGTCCGCGGTGCGCACGCCCTCGGCCACCGCGGCCCGGACGGCGTCTTCCACCACCTCGGCCGCCTCCCCGGCGCCCAGGTGGTCCAGGAGGAGGGCCGCCGACATGACGGCCCCCATGGGATTGGCCCGTCCCTGCCCGGCGATGTCGGGCGCCGACCCGTGAACCGGCTCGAAGAGGGCGTGGCGGCCCGGATGCACGTTGGCCGAGGCCGCCGTGCCCAACCCGCCCACCAGTTCGGCGGCCAGATCGGAGAGGATGTCGCCGAAGAGGTTGCCCGTGACCACCACCTCGTATCGACCGGGACGCCGCACCAGATCCATGGCCATGGCGTCGACGTACATGGCGTCGTTGTCCACGTCGCCGTAGTCCGCCGCTACCTCGGCGAACACCCTGCGCCAGAGGCGCCCGGCCGCCGGCATGGCATTGGCCTTGTCCACCAACGTCACCCGCCCCCGCCCTCGCGTGTGGGCGTGCTCGAACGCGGCCCGGCAGATCCGCTCCACGCCCTTCCAGGTGTTCACGTCCTCCTGGATGGCCATCTCGTCGCGGGTGCCGGCCTTGAACGTCCCGCCCATGTCGACGTAGACCCCCTCCGTGTTCTCCCGAAACACCTCCAGCCGGATGGCGCCCGGGTTCTTCAGGGGACTCAGCGCCGGGTCCAGGAGGACCGCGGGCCGGTAGTTCACGTACAGGTCCAGGCGGAATCGGAGCCCCAGGAGAATGTCCCGGGCGTGTTCGTTGCCCGGGACCCGGGGGTCACCCAGGGCCCCGAGGAGCACGGCGTCGTGGTCGTCGGCCAGGGCCCGGAATTCGTCGTCGGTGATGGTGACCCCGTCCCGGAGATACCGGTCGGCGCCCAGATCCCAGTGCACGAGTTCACACCCGACCGAAAACCGGGACTCCACGGCCTCCAGGACCCGCACGGCCTCGCGCATCACCTCGAGTCCGATGCCGTCGCCCGGGATCACCGCGATCCGCGGCATCAGGCCTCCCCGGGAGCGGTGGGGGCCTCGGGGCCCACGAGCCGGAGTCCCACGGCCACCAGGGCGTAGATCACCACCGCCAACGCCGCCGCGACCAGGGGCGTGTAGAGGGCCGCGTGCTCCCCCGCCAGCCCGAACCCGGGCAGTTCCCAGGTGTCGCCGATCCACCCGGCGGCCACCACGGCGTAGGCGAAGGTCGCCGCGCCCTGGATGGCCGGCACCCGGCGCCCGCCGAAGAAGGCCAGCAGCCAGAGCACGACCAGGGGGGCCAGGTTGGCGGCGGCCGCCATTCCCCGGGCGCCCCACGTGCTTCCTCCGAGCCAGAGGGCGAGGGCGGGAAACACCACGCCGGGCACCACCGCTTCCCAGCTCTCCAGGGGTACGGGACTCCGGGCCATCACGATCCTCCGGTTCGGACTTCGATGCGGCCTCCGCCGGTGGCCCCGCCGCCTTCCACGACGAACGGGTACCCCCCGGGCGGGGCTTCGTGGAATGATACGACCCACCGGGACGACGGCGTCAGCAGGGGCGGACTCTCCACCTGGTCCCGGTTCCGGAGCCAACCCCGGGCGTCGGCCCCCAGGGCCAGGGTATCGAAGCGGACCACGTGCCCCCGGGCGTCGCCCCCCCGGAACGAGACCCACTCCCCGGGAGCCACCGTGACCCGGGCCGGCTCAGCCACCTCGTCGACCCCCCGGCCTCGCACCTGCACCACGTGGACCACGTCGTGTTCGTCGAGGCCGAGGGCCGCCCGGAGCGCCGGATCCGGCTGCAGTTCCGGGGGCGCCTCGGACCGGCAGGCGACCAGGGCCGAGGTGGCCGCCGCCAGCCCTACCGCCAGGGCGAGGCGCCTCACCCGTCGTCGGTGGTGGCCCCGCACTGGATGCAGAAGCGCCACCCCGGCTCCACCGCCTCCCCACACGACGGACACGGCACCACCGCGATGTCGGTCCCGCAGAACGGACAGAAGTTCAGGTTCTCCCGCACCGGGAGCGTGCCCCGGCACCAGTAACAGACGCCCTCGTCGCCCGGCGCCGTTGCCGACCCGCCCGCCGGGGCGGCTTCGGCGACGTCTTCGGAGCCCGCCTCGGACACCTCGTCGCCGCCGTCGTCCACGGGGGCCAGATCGTCCACCGACGCGGTGACCTCGTCGACGGCATCCGCCTCCTCGGCGGCGTCCTCGGCGAGATCGGCCACCGGCAGGATCACCGCCTCGTCGTCGACCTCGGGGGGGATGTGTTCGGCCACCAGGTGCACGTCCACCGCGGCGTACTCCCGGAAGAGACCGGTGTTGGGGTTCGAGCGGCCGAGTTCGTCGCTCATCTCCCGGCGGGCGTGCTCCGACTCCACCGAGACGAGTCCCTCTTCCCCCGCCAGGAGCCGGAGGACGAGATGTTCGTAGTCCCCGTTCATGTCCACCCCCAGGGTGTCCCGGTGGGTGCGGTAGGGCACGAGGTCCTGATAGATCTCGGCGACGGTGAAGGGCCGGCCCAATCCGGACGGGTCCCGTTCCCGGAGGGCCTGGACCAGGGCGTGGTGGAGACGCCGCAGCGGGGCCTCGATGGTGGAGTCGGACATGGCGACGAGGGTGGTGCCCTTCGGGGGCGGGAGATGCGTGGAACCGGGTTCAGGCCGGTCCGTCTTCCAGGATCATGAGACGGTACTCGACCGCCGCCCGCAAGAACACCTCCGGATCCTTGAAGGGAAGCTCGACCCCGTGCTGCTCATGCCACCGCTCCGCCATGCGGCGCATGAAGGCCGAAACGGACTCGTGGTGGAAGCCCGCCGCGTCGCGCATCTGGCGGACGATGTCGAGCCAGCTTCCCCGGTGGACCTGACCGTCCAGGGTGCGGATCTGGTGGACCGCCGTCGCCTCCGCGCCCCGCCCGTCGAAGAGTTCGAGCTGGGAGGGATCCACGATGCCCGACCACCCGTCGTACCCTGCGGCCGACTCCACCTCGGCCAGGAGCCGGTCGATGGGGTCGTCCATGGCCTCCAGAGCCTGAAGCCGCTCCTCCCAGGGAGCCAGGCGGGCGTCGCCCTGCTCCATGTGCCAGAGGGCGCGCTTCAATTCCAGGATCCGCCAGACGGCGAGGGCGTCCCAGTGTTCCACCGGCGGCACCCGCTCGAACTCCCGGAGGGCGCCTTCCCAATCGCCCCGGTCGTAGAGGAGGTGGCCGAGATAGATCCGGGCTTCATGGAGATCGGGGTCCAGCCGCAGGGACCGTCGGATTTGTCGTCCCGCACCCACCTCGTCTCCGAGGCGGTGCAGGGCGTACCCCAGCGACGCCACGGCCTCGGCGCTGTCGGGGCGGGCGGCCACGGCCCGGGCGAAGGCGTCCCGGGCCTGGGTGTAGAGGGCGTCGCGGTAGAGGGCGCGTCCCATGGTGAGCATGAGCTCGAGGTCGTCCTCGAAGCCCATGGCCTCGACCCGCCGGAAGAGGCGAAGCGCCTCGGCCCGGTGTCCCAGGCGGAGGAGCGTCTCCCCCATGCCCACCAGGGCGTCCTCGTGCCCCGGATCCAGGACCATGGCCCGCTCGAACGCCCGGCGTGCCCAGGCGTATTCCTCCCGGGCCAGGCGGGCGTAGCCGAGCCCCACGCAGAGCTCCACGGCGTGGGGATACAACGAGAGGCCCTCCTTGAGCATCTCGAGGGCCCCGTCGTAATCGCCGTCGTCGTAGAGGCGGTGGGCTTGCTCGTCGTATTCCTCGGAGGTGAGGAACCCATCGGGCATGGGCACGTCTCCGTGAGAGAACGGTGCGGGGGACCACCCCCTACGAGGCGAATCTAACGGCCCCGCAGACGACGTACCAGACGGAATTCGGGCGGGAAAGGGGTCGATCCGGGTCGTGACGAACCCGTTCCCCGATCGTGTCCGGCGGGGTCAGGCCGGGCGCCCGTACCGCACACCGCAGGCCGGGCACACCAGGTGTCCCCCGACCCGCTGGAGCCGGCGCGTGGGCTCGGTGTGGCGCGGACAGAGCACCGGATCGCCCGCGTCCTGCGCCTCCTTCACCGCCGACCGTTCCTTCCGGGTCGCCTTGGGCACCTTCAGCTCGTATCGCAGCGAAGAGGCCGAGCACTCGAGGAGCACCGTCCCGGACCCGTCGGATTCGGGGCGCACCCGGAGGGTCACCAGGAATCCCCCCATGGGAGAAGGCATGTGCCCACCCCTGTAGTACACCTGCAACAGGGCCTTCGCCCCCTTTTCCAGGGGGATGCCTTCCGACGAAGCGGGTTCCTGGGTATGCCAACCAGAGGCCATGGGGAGGGCGGCTGGAGACCGGGGATCGTGCGCGCCCGTGCGGGCGGGCGCGCGGAGCAGGGAGGGTACGCGGGGGCGGAAGTATAGGGGCCCCGTCCCCTGCTGGAAAGACGCCCGGTTCAGGAACGAGCGAACGGGCCCGACGGGGTGATCCCCGCCGGGCCCGTTCATGGCCGGCCGACCTGCGCCGAAGTCCGGCGTTTCGCGGATCGGAGGGAGACCCGGGAAACGGCGGCGACGATCAGGCCGCGGTGACGCCGTCCTGCGACTTGGCCGTGCTCCCGGACCCGTGGGCCAGGGCAGGCTGGCAGAACCGCATTCCCACGGAATGCAGGTGGTCCAGCTCCAGGTCACCCAGATCGGGGTACCGCTCGGCCAGATAGTCGATGGTCTCGTCCATCCAGGTCTTCTGGTCCTCGGCCGAGGCCTGCAGGACCCCACAACGATTGATATGGCTGAAGAGCTCGTCGCGAGCCCGGTCCATCAGCTTCTCCTTCTCCACGGACACCCTCCTCGATATGTTGGCCGGCCCCGGGGAACCTCCGGTACGGACGCCATCGGCATTCCGGCCCGGACGGCCCGACGTGGGGCACGAATTCAGTGTACAGCGGTGTAGTATAACGCTCCTTTCCGTGCCGGCCAACCTGTGGCCGCGCCCATGCCCATGACTCCTTCCGCCCCTGCGCCGACGCCCCCCGACGCCGTGACCCTGGAGGTCTTCCGGCACCTCTTCCAGGCCCTGGCCGAAGAGATGGGGGCGGCCCTGCGGCGGGCCTCGTACTCGCCGAACATCAAGGAACGGCGCGACTATTCCTGCGCCCTCTTCGACGCCGACGCCCGCCCCGTGGCCATGGGCGACCACATGCCCGTGCACCTGGGCGCCATGCCCATGAGCGTCACCGCGGCGCTGGACGAACTGGGGCCCCTGGGCGACGGCGACGTGGCCCTCCTCAACGACCCCTTCCGGGGGGGCACCCACCTCCCGGACCTCACCACGATCCGGGCCGTCCACGGTCCCGACGGCGCGCTCCTGGGGTACGTGGCCGCCCGGGCGCACCACAGCGACGTGGGAGGCATCACCCCGGGCTCCATGCCCCTCGCCCGGGAGATCGTGCAGGAGGGCCTCCGGATCCCACCCGTGCTCCTGGTCCGGGGCGGCCGCCCGCAGGACGACGTCCGGCGCATGATCCTGGCCAACGTCCGAACGCCGGAGGAGCGGGCCGGCGACCTGGACGCCCAGCTGGCTGCGCTCCACACGGGGCGCACCCGCCTCCTGGACATGGTGGAGCGCCGGGGGGCTCGGGCGGTGCTCCGGGCCATGACCGACCTGGTGGACTACGCCGACCGGCTCCTGGAAGCCGGACTGGAACGGATTCCCGACGGGACCTGGGTGGGCGAGGACGCCCTGGAAGACGACGGATTCGGCTCCGGCCCCATCGCCATCCGGGTCGCGCTCCACGTCGACGGCGGGCGGGCCACCGTGGATTTCACCGGCTCGTCGGCCCAGGTACCGGGCGGGGTGAACGCCGTGGCCGCCATCACCTCGTCGGCCACCCGCTACGCCCTGCGGTGCGTCGCCGAGCACCTCCTGGCCGTGGAGATGCCCGCGGGCGGGGGCTCCCTCCGCAGCGTCCGCCTGGTGCTGCCCGAGGGCTCGGTGGTGAACGCCCGTCCCCCGGCCAGCGTGGCCGCCGGAAACGTGGAGACCAGCCAGCGCATCACCGACGCCCTCTTCCGGGCCCTGGCCGCCGCCCTGCCGGACCTCATGCCCGCCCTCTCCCAGGGCACCATGAACAACACGACGGTGGGGGGCATCGACCCCCGCTCCGGCGCCCCCTTCGCCTACTACGAGACGGTGGGCGGGGGGCAGGGCGGCGGGCCCGGAGGGGCGGGGCTCTCGGGCGTCCACGTGCACATGTCCAACAGCCTCAACACGCCGGTGGAGGCGCTGGAGCACGCCTATCCGTTCCGGGTGACGCAGTACGGCTTGCGGCGGGGCACGGGGGGTGAGGGACTCCATCGCGGCGGCGACGGCCTGCGTCGTGACCTGGAGCTCCTGGGGGAGGCCCGGGTCACCCTTCTCACGGAACGACGCCGGCACGGGCCCTCCGGGGCCGCGGGAGGGGCCGACGGAGCACCGGGCGCCAACGTGCTCATCCGGGACGGAACGGAGAAATCCCTCGACGGAAAGGTTACCTTCGAGGCCCGCGCCGGCGACGTCGTCAGCGTCCGCTCCCCCGGGGGCGGCGGCTGGGGCACGCCCTGACGAGCCTCCCGACCCCCTGCTCCGTGTACGTCGAGACCTTCCTCATCTGCGATGCCGCCCGCCTCGACGACTGGGGCCGGCTCCACGTCAACGCCCAGTACCACCAGCTCACGGCGCCCGGGTTTCCCGCCAAGCACGACCTCGTCCTCGTGCTGGTGGTGGAGTGGGACCGGGGCGATCACGGGCGGTACGATTTCGCCGTGGAGATGCTCGGCCCCGACGGCGAGACGCCCAAGGTGGGCCTTCGGGGGCAGACCGAGGTGGACGCCCGTCCCGACGACCGTCCCCGCGCCCGGTCGCCCCTCATCCAGCCCATGCCCGACGTGGTCTTCGAGACCCCGGGCGAGTACCGCTTCCGCCTCAAGGTGAAGGGGCGCACCATCGACGGCCCTCGCCTCTACCTCCGGGAAGGCGAGCCCGTCGACGCGCCTGCATGACCGACCTCCTGCACCCGGCGCGGAGTCGTCGGGTGGGCATCGTCTGTCTCACGGGCATCGGCGACGTGGTGCACGGCCTCCCCCTTGCCCGGGACCTCAAGGCCCACTGGCCGGAGCGCGAGGTGGTGTGGATCGCCGAGCCCGCCCCCGCCGAGGTGGTGCGGAACCACCCCGCGGTGGACCGGGTGGTGGTCTTCCACAAGAAGGCCGGATGGCGCGGCGCCCGGCGCCTCCACGAGGCCTTCCGGGGCCGTCCCTGCGACCTCACCCTCAACTTGATGCGCTACATCAAGGGGGCCGTGGCCACGCTCCTCACCGGCGCCCCGGAGCGCATCGGTCTGCCCCCGTCCAAGACCCGGGACGGCGCCCATCGCTTCGCCACCCGCACCCTGGACGAAGGGCCCTGGCTCCATACCCAGGACCTCTTCCTGCGCTTTCGGGAACCCCTTGGACTCCCCCTCGACGGGCCGGTGGCGTGGGACATCCGCTTCACCGACGAGGAGCGGGCCGCGCAGGAGGCATTCTTCAACCGGGTGCGGGAGCGGGGCGAGGGACCCGTGGTGGGTCTCGTGCTGGCCACGGCCAATCCGGCCAAGGACTGGCTCCCGGAGCGGTACGTCGCCCTGGCCCGGGCCCTGGTGGAACGCCTGGGGGCCACGGTGATCCTGGTGGGCGGGCCCTCGCCCCGGGAACGGGACACCGCCGACGCGGTGCTGCGCTCCGGAGTCGACGTCGTCGACGCCCTGGGCGACTCGGTTCGGCGCATGATGTGGAGCGTGGACGGGGTCGACCTCCTGGTGAGCCCCGACACCGGGCCCCTCCACATCGCCCACGCCCTGGAGACGCCGGTGGTGGGACTGTTCGGCCACACCAACCCGTGGCGCGTGGGCCCCTGGCAGCGCTTCCACGATCTGATCGTGGATCGCTACACCGACCCGGGCGAGGCCCCCGACCCCTCCCGGTACGACCCGCGCCACGAGCGCATGGGCCGCATCGGGGTCGACGACGTGATGGCGGCGGTGGAGGCGGGCCTCGCCCGGTACGCCCCGGCGCCCCGGGGGCCCGCATGAGCGTGCCCGACGGGTTCGTGGCGGTGCGGGGGGTGGGCGCCCGGGGGTTCGCCCGTCCCGAGGCCGCCGCCTGGGTCGAGGCGACCCTGAGCCGCTGGGGCACCCTGGCCCGGGCGGCCCGCCATTCCGACGACGCGGTGGCGCTCCAGGGCCGGGGCGTCGTGCGAGCCATTCCCGCCCCCGGCGAGGCCGGGGGAGGACGGTGGGTCGTGCGCCGCTACCTCCGGGGGGGGTGGATGGCCCCCGTGCTCCACGACCGCTACGTCCGCCGGGGGCTGTCCCGGCCGGAGCGGGAGGCCCGGGCCTCCGACGCCGCCCGGGCCCGGGGCATCCCCACGCCCCGGGTGGTGGCGGGCATCGTCTACCCGGCGGGGCCGGCCTTCTACCGGGCCGACCTCGTGACCCGATTCGTGACGCCGTCGGTGGACCTGGCCGACCTGCTCTTCCGCGACCGGCTCCCCGGCTCCCCCGACCCGCCCACGGCGGCCCAGCGCGCCGCGGCCCTCGCCGCCGCCGGACGGCTCACCCGGACCATGGCCCGGGCGGGCCTCTTCCACCGCGACCTGAACGCGAAGAACTTCCTGGTGGTGCGCGGCGAAGACGGGCTGGAGGCCCGGGTGCTGGATCTGGACCGGGCCCGGGCCGTGTCCGACCCCGTTCCCCTGGCCCCCATGGCGGCGCGCCTCACCCGCTCGCTCCGCAAGTTCGAGACGACCACCGGCGTGGCCCTGGGCGAGGAAGCCTGGGCGGCCTTCCGCGACGCCACCGGAGACGCCCCGTGACCGACACCCCCCGCTGGAAGGAGCTGTTTCCCGAGGGTCCCCCCCTGGAAATCTGCATCGTCATGCTGTCGGCCATCGGCGACGCCGTCCACGTGCTCCCGGTGGCCAACGCCCTCAAGCGGCACTGGCCCGAGTCCCGCATCACCTGGGTCATCCAGCCCGTCCCCCACCGGCTGGTGGCCGATCACCCGGCCATCGACGACTTCCTCATCTTCCATCGCCGGCGGGGGCTCGACGCCTGGGAAAGCTTCCGCGACCTGGCTCGCCAGTACCCCCAGCGCCCCTACGACCTGGTGCTGGGCCTGCAGGTGTACCTCAAGGCCGGGGTCCTCACGGCCCTGGCTCCGGCCCGGGTCAAGCTGGGGTTCGACCGGCATCGGGCCCGGGACTTCAACTGGCTCTTCACCAACGAGCGCATCGCCTTCGACGGCCAGCACCACGTGCAGGACCAGTACTTCGAGTTCCTCCAGCATCTGGGGCTGGATCCCCACCCGGCGGTGTGGAACATCCCCTTCTCGACCGAAGAACGACGGGCCCAATCGACGTTCTTCGACGAGCTGGACCGCCCCGCCTGCGCCGTGGTGGTGGGCACGAGCAAGCGCCGCAAGAACTGGACGCCCGAGGGCTACGCCCGGGTCCTGGAGATCCTGGAGTCGGATATGGGACTCCGTCCCGTCCTGGTGGGCGGTCCGTCCCCCGTGGAGCGGGAGATCGCCGACGAGACCCTGACCCTGACCCGCGCCCGGACCGTGGTGGACACCCTGGGCGACGATCTGCGGCGCCTGGTGTGGATCCTGGACGGCAGCCGCCTGGTCATCAGCCCCGACACGGGGCCCCTCCACATCGCCCGGGCCCTGGAGACCCCGGTGGTGGGCCTGTACGGCTACACCAACCCCAAGCGCACCGGCCCGTGGCGCCGCTACCAGGATCTGGTGGTGGACGGATACGCCCGGTTCCCGGGCGAGGCCTACCCGGTGAGCCCCGAGTACCGGGACGGCATGAGCCGGGTCACCGTCGAAGGGGTGATGGAGAAGGTGGAGCTCGCCCTGGAGAAGTATCCGGCGGGTTAGAGCGTCACCATCCGGATCGCCAGCACCGCGAACCCCGCCGCGGCCCCCAGGAGCGCCTCGTACTCCCGGTTGCGGCGCCAGCGATCCGCCGAAAACCGCCCGCTCTCGAGCCGGGCACCCTGGGGCCGCCACGGGGTGAGCCGGGGCAGGAAGAGGGGCACGTTGCGGGCGTAGTCCTCGTAGGCCTGGCCGAACGACGACGCCAGGTGCCGGGCTTCCTGCCGGATCACCCGACTGTAGACCCAGGCGAAGAAGGCCACGAAGAGCGCGGCGAAGATCCATCGCCCGCCCGCCACCGTGATGCCCAGTCCCAGGACGAAGCTCCCCAGGTAGAGGGGATTGCGGGTCCGGGCGTAGGGACCCGTGGTGGTGAGTTCCCGGTCCTTGTGGATGAACCCGGCGGCCGCCGCCCGGATCGCGAGACCCGCGGCGGCCAGGAGTCCCCCGATCAAGAGCAGTTCGGGCGTGGGGGCGGCGAACCAGAAGAACGGAACGATGAGGAGCCACACCGCCTTGAGGCGGAGCTTCCGGGACACGGCCACGGGTCAGGCCCCCCTCACGCCGCGTCCCCCTCGGGCGCGTTCCACCAGCGGCCTCCCCGATACCGGAACAGGGTGCGGAGCGCCCGCATGGCCTTGAAGCGGGAGGGGCGGGCGAGGAGGGCGTAGCGCACCGCCAGGGGCGTCTCCTCCACCCGGCGGGCGTGGGGCGTCATGCGGGAGAGGAGCTCCAGGTTGGCGGCCCACGGCTCGTCGGATGCGCAGAGGGGCGTGTCGTCGTCCCGGAGCGCCTTCTTGGCCACGATGAGGCGGTACGCCCGGAAGCCGCAGAGGGGATCGCCCACCGGCGCGTCCCGATGAGCGCGGCCCAGGACCCAGGGGGCGGCCCGCCGGGCCCAGCGGAGGGAGCGGGGCGTGGGCTCGTCCAGGTCGGCCCGGGTGCCGGCCACGATGTCGGCTCCTCCCTCGATGGTCTTGACCAGGTCCACCACGAATCCGGGATCCTCCGTGAAGTCGGCCTGGAGTACCACCGCCGCGTCGCGCTTCGGGTAGGGGGTGCGCTCCACCGCCTCCCGGAGCAGGCGATCCACGGCCCGCCCGTATCCCAGGCGTTCGTCGGAGGTGAGGATCGTCAGGGGCAACACCGTGCGATACCGCTCCAGCACGGCCCGGGTGTCGTCGGTGGACGCGTCGTCCAGCACGACCAGCTGGAAGTCCCGGCGGAACTCGGGATCGGTGAGGATCTTCCGGAGCTTCCACATGAGGGGACCCACGGTCCGGGCCTCGTCGTGCACCGGGAGGCAGATGTAGATCACGGGCGCATCGCGGTCGAAGTCGAATGAAAGAGATTCATGGGGCTACCCTTCAAGGCCCCCCGGCGTTTCCGGAGGGCGGGTCTTCCACCGTTTGTGCTGCCAGAAGTACTGCTCGGGGGCGACCCGCACCCACCGCTCCAGCGCCGCCACCCACGCCTCGGTGAGGCGCCGGACGTCGTCGTCCAGGTCGCCCGAGGTCGGCACCGACACCTCTTCCAGGACGATGCGATACCGCTGGGGGTGACGGCTGATGCGCAGGCAGGCGCCCACCACCAGGGGCGCCCCGGTGCGGAGAGCGAAGAGCGCCGGTCCCCGATGGGTGGCGGCGGGCACGCCGAAGAAGTCGACGAAGAGGGGCGCCTTGCGGGCGTTCTGGTCGGCCACGAGCCCCGGCACCCGCCCCCGGCGCAGCGACCGGATCACTTCGCGGGAGGCGTCGCCCCGGCGGATCAGGGTGAGGCCCATGGCCTCCCGGGTCGCCGTGAGGTCGGCGTCGAAGAGGGGGTTGGCCTGGGACTGGGCCACGGGCTCCATGGGCAGCCCCCGGACCGCCAGACCCGCGCCCCCCATTTCCCAGCTGCCCAGGTGCCCCGTGACCATCACCGCCCCCCGGCCCTGGGCCACCGGGGCCTGGAGGAATTCGATGCCTTCGACTTCGGTGGCCTCCAGCGCCCACTCCCGCGCCCTCCGCCCCACCCGGAACTGGGACGCCGCCTCCCGCCCCAGGTGGCGATAGCTGGCCCGGGCCACCCGGTTCCGCCACGACGGGTCCCGGTCGGGAAACGCCAGGGCCAGGTTGTCGTCCACCACCCGGCGGCGGATCCGCACCACGACCCCGGCGAACCACCCCAGGGCCTCTCCCAGCCCCAGGGCCAGGGGTGCGGGGAGGAAGCGCAGCACGCCCCGGAGGGCGCGGAACGCCGCGTATTCGACGCGGTGCCGCGTCGTGATCTCCCGGCTCACCGCACGTCGGCGGGGTCGGGCTCCCGGAACTGGAGCTCGTGAAGGCGCCGGTAGACGCCGTCGGCGGCCAGCAACTCCGCGTGGCGCCCCCGCTCCACGATCCGCCCCTCTTCCAGGACCACGATCTGATCGGCCCGCTGCACGGTGGAGAGACGGTGGGCGATGACGAACACCGTGCGCCCCTCCAGGAGGCGCTCGATGGCGTCCTGCACCAGGCGCTCCGACTCGGTGTCCAGCGCCGAGGTGGCCTCGTCGAAGATGAGGATCGGCGGATCGCGCAGCAGCGCCCGGGCGATGGCGATGCGCTGGCGCTGCCCGCCCGACAGCTCGGTGCCCCGCTCCCCTACCACCGTGTCGTACCCCCGGGGCATGGCCGAGATGAAGCCGTGGGCGTTGGCGGCCCGGGCAGCCCGCTCAACCGCCGCGGCGTCGGCGTCGGGGCGCCCGTAGGCGATGTTGGCCGCCACGGTGTCGTGGAAGAGCACCGTCTCCTGCGACACGATCCCCAGGGAGTCCCGCAGGGACCGCACCGAGAGGTCGCGGAGGTCGACCCCGTCGATGGTGATGCGGCCCCCCGACACCTCGTAGAACCGGCCCAGGAGATCGACCAGGGTGGTCTTCCCCGCTCCCGAGGGCCCCACCAGGGCCACCACCGATCCCCGGGGCACCACCAGATCGACGCCCCGGAGCACGGGCTCCTCGGGCCGGTACGCGAACTCCACGCCGTCGAAACGGATCTCGCGGCGGAACTCGTCCAGGGCCCGGGCGTCGGGTCGGTCCCGGATCTCGGTGGGAGCGTCGAGGAACTCGAACACCCGCTCTCCCCCCACCAGGCCCGGCTGCACCACGGCGGGGAACTTGGCCACGTACTTCACCGGGGCGTACAGCTTCAGGGACAACCCCAGGAAGCCCACGAAGAGATCGGGGCTGAGGGACCCCTCCACCACCACCAGGCGCGCCCCGTACCAGAGGATCGCCACCGTACCCACCGCCGCCAGGAGTTCGGTGAGGGGGCCGGCCAGAGCCCGCCACCGCTCGGTGCGCACGAAGGTGCGGAAGTAGTCCTGGGTGAGCCCCCGGAATCGATCCCGCTCCAACCCCTCGGCCCCCGAGGCCTTCACCAGGCGCACCCCCGTGAGGGTCTCCTGGATGTGGCTGTTCACCTCGCCGGCGAGATTCAGGACCCGGCGGTCGCCCCGGCGCAGTTTCTTCACCAGGGGACCCCAGATGGCCATGGTCCCGGGAATCACCACGAAGGCCGCCAGGGTCAGTCGCCACGAGATGGCCAGCATGAAGGTCAGGGCCACGGCGAACTCGAACGCCGACGACATGAGCTTGGCCAGTTCCTTCGTCACCAGCGAGCGGAGCTGCTCCACGTCGTGGGTCAGGCGCGAGATGATCTGGCCCGTGCGGGTGCGGCCGAAGAAGGCCAGGTCCAGATCCAGGAGGTGCTCGTACACCTCGTTGCGGATGTCCCGGGTCACCCCCTGCTCCACCCGGGCCACCAGCCACGCACGGAGGAAGTCGAAGGCGTTCTTCAGGGCGAAGGTCAGGAGGATCAGGAGGATGATGCCCTGGATGGCGTCCAGGGGATCGCCGTCCAGGTCGACCCACCGGTACACGGTGGCGTCGAGCCAGCGATCCATGTCGAAGGCCCCGCCGTCGCCCGAACCCCCCGGGAGTCCCCCGGTGTCGCCGGAGAAGAGGGCCCGGACGAAGGGAATCAGCAGGACGTAGGTGAAGGCGTCCAGACTGGCGTAGGCGAACGTCGCCACCACGGCCAGCAGGAAATACGACCGGTGGGGTCGGAGATAACGGAGGATCCGGAAGTAGAGAGACACGCCGGGTAAGGTAGCGGCGCCGGCGCGCAGGTGTCAGGCGCGGGCGATCACCGGTTGGTGCGGTGCCGGCAGGCCGGATCCCGGTACTTCAGCCCCACCCCCTCGTAGCCCTCGATGATGTCGACGGTGTACCCCGGCCCGCTCTCGGTGCGCTTCCGCGCGCGCACGTCCCGGGAGCCGTCGTAGCCCATGCTCTCGAGGCGGTCCCGCAGGCTGGGGTGCACGCGCCCCGTGCGGTTGCTGGGCACGAAGAAGTAGCCGGCCTCCACCAGGGTGCAGTCCAACGGCTCCACCCCCAGCGCCTCCAGGGGGTCGGGATCGCCCTGGGGACTCGCCGTGGCACAGCCGGCCAGCACCGGAAGGAGGGCGAGGCCCAGAACCAGGGTCCCCCGCTTCGCCGCACACCCGCTCGTCCGCTCGTTCATGCCCGCCCCCCGTTGGTGAGAAGTTGCCCACGATGGTTGCACGCTTCGTGCCGACCCGGATGCGCCGAATCATGGGGCCGCGGCCCTTTTCCTGTCCTCGTGAGAGGACACCTCCAGGGCCCCGAGCGGGACGCGCTCAGCGGGGTCGGGGGGTCAGGGTCGCCACCGGCACGATCATCTCTTCGGGAGAGATGCCGCCGTGGAGGAACGAGTTCCGGTACTTGGCCTGGTACTCCCGCAGTTTGGTGGGATACACGAAGAAGAAGTCGTCCAGGGCCAGCACGTAGGTGGTGCCCAGGCGGCCCTCGGGAAGCCGCAGGTCGGTCTCGTCCTTGGTGGTCAGCGCGTGGGCCGGCTGCTCGGCCCGGAGGTCCACCCCGAACTTGTAGCGCAGGTTGGAGGTGGCGTCGCGGCGGGCGAAGACCGTGGTGGGGTGCTGACAGAGGATCGAGCCGTGATCGGTGGTGAGGACCACCTTGTACCCTCCCGCCGCCGCCTCCCGGAGAACCTGGAAGGCCGTGGAGCGCTCGAACCAGGAGCGGGTGAGATCCCGGAGCGCCCCCTCGTCCTTGGCCACCTCCATGAGGATGGGGCTCTCGGACCGGCCGTGGGTCATGAGATCCACGAAGTTGAAGACCATGGCCACCACGCCGCCCTTCCGGCGCAGCGCCTGCCGCACCCGGGCCCGGACCGCCTCGGCGTCGCGATCGGTGAAGATCTTCTCGTAGTGCACCGGCACGTCCTGGCCGGTGAGGCGTCGGAGCTGGGCCTCCAGGAGCTCGTCCTCGAAGGCGTTGAGCGATCCCTCGTCGTCGGACTGGTTCCACCAGCGGGGGCGGTCCCGGGCGATCTGGTCCACGAACTGCCCCGAGAAGATGGCGTTGCGGGCGTAGGGCGTGGCCGTGGGGAGGATCGAGTAGTGGTACGACTCCTCGATCTCGAAGTAGCGCGCCAGGAGCGGCGACATGACCCGCCACTGGTCGAGCCGCATGCAGTCGAGCACGACGAAGAAGACCGACTCCTCGCCCAGAAGGGGCAGGAGGTGGCGCTTCACCACGTCCACCGAGAGGTCGGGGCGGTCGTCGGCGCCGTGCATCCAGCGGGGGTACTCCCGCACCATCCACGCCCCGAAATCGCGGCGCAGATCCACCATCATGGCCATGACCGAGTCCAGGAGGCCCTGCTCTCCGGCCCGTTCCAGCCGGATGTGCCAGTCGGTGAGTTCGGTGTAGAGGTCCCGGAAGTCGTCGGCGGTGGCGGCCTCCAGCCGTTTCATGGAGAGGCGCCCGAACCGAGCGGCGAAGTCCTGGGCCACCTGCTGCTGGCGAATGGCCGAGCCCTCCAGGATCCGGGTCACCACCGACAGCACCTGTCGGGGCGAGGTGGGCTTCACCAGGTAGTCGTCCACCCGCCGCCCGATGGCCTCGGTCATGGTCTTGTCCTCTTCGGACTTGGTGACCATGACCACCCGGGCGTAGGGGTCGTCCCGGCGCAGGATCTCCAGCACCTCGAGCCCCCGCCGCCCCGGCATCTGCTCGTCCAGCAGCACCAGGTCGTAGGCGTTGTCCTTGAGGAGGGCCAGGGCGTCGTCGCCGTTGGAGATGGCGTCGACGTGGTAGCCCCGGGCCTGGAGAAAGAGCAGGTGGGGCCTCAGCAGGTCGACTTCGTCGTCGACCCACAGGATCCGCTTGCCGCGGGCGAGTTCCGACATGGGACTCCGTCTCGGGGTGGAGGAGGGGCCCGAAGGGTACGTCCGTCGGAGCCCCCCCGCGACCCACGGTGCACCCTCGATGCAACGCTTCGTGGAATTCATGCCTCTCACTATATTGAGGCCCATGATAGTTCCGGACTCCACACCGAGGTCCCCGTGACGACCCCCGATCCCGAGAGCTTCCTGCCCCTGACGCCGCCGGAGTTCCACGTGCTCCTGGCCCTGGGCGACGAGGCCCTCCACGGCTACGCCATGATGCAGTCCCTCGCCGAGAAGACCGGCGGCCGGGAAGCGCTTCTGCCGGGCACCCTCTACACGACGGTGGCCCGCATGGTGAAACGGGGCCTCCTGGACGAGTTGGACGAGGCGCCCCGCCCCGACGCCGATCGCCGGCGCCGCTACTACCGGGTGTCGCCCCTGGGACGCGCCGTGGCCCGGGCCGAGTCGGCCCGTCTCCGGCGCCTGCTGACGGTGGCCGAACGGGAATCCCTGGTGCCGGGCGAAGGATGAAACGGGTCGCGGCGGCCCTCTACCGGGGGGCGCTCCGTCTCCAGCCCCGGTGGATCCGGGAGGGGTGGGGCGAGGAGATGCTGAGGGACTTCGTGGCGGGGCTGGACGACCGTTCGGGCCGGGTCGAGTCCCTGGCCTGGACGGGCCGGAACCTGGTCGACGTGATGAGAAATGGACTGCGGGAACGCCGCCGGGGGACTCCGCCTCCGCCCGGCCTGCCCGCGCCGACGGGAGGGGGAGGAATGGGACACCGGGACGTATGGATGGACGCCCGCGTGGCGGTGCGGAGCCTGCGGCGCACGCCGGGATTCACCCTGGCGGCCGTGGCGATCCTGGCTCTGGGCATCGGGGCCAACACGGCCCTCTTCTCGGCGCTGCGGGGGGCCCTGCTCACGCCGCCGCCCTTCCCGGACCCGGAGCGCATCGTCCTCCTGGACCTCACCGACTCGTCCACCGTGGAGCCTGAACGCTCGGGCCCCATGCCGTGGTCGTACCCGAAGTACCGGGTCCTGGCCGAAGCCGACGAGCTGCCCCTCACCGCCCGGGCGGCCTTCGCCGTGCGCAACCTGACCCTCACGGGCGCCGGCGATGCGGCGGTGCTTCCGGTGGAGGTGGCCACGCCGGAGTACCTCGACGTCCTGGGGGTCACCCCCGTCCAGGGACGGGGTTTCGCCCCCGACGACGACCGGGAGGGGGCCGCACTGGTGGCCCTGGTGTCCCACGGCGAGTGGAGCGGGCGCTTCGGCGGTGCCGACGACCTGGTGGGGCGCGACGTGACGCTGGAAGGCCGGCCGGTCACCGTGGTGGGAATCCTCCCCGACGGCTTCACCGGGCTGTCGGGCCAGGGGCGGTACTGGATCACTCCCCACGCCGCCGCCCAGCTGATCCGGCCGTTCATGGTCACCGCGGCCCAGGCCCACTGGATGCAGGGGGTGGGACGCATGGGCACCGGCGTCGGCCTCGAGACCGTGCGGGACGCCATGGCCGGCGTGGGGCGGGCAGCCGAGGCCGTGGCGCCCAGCGACGACCCCACCACGATCCGGTCGGGCACGGCCCGGAGCCTCATGGACGTCCGGGTGGGCGAGCGGGCGCGCCGCTCCCTGCTGGTCCTGGTCCTGGCCTCGGGGCTGCTGCTCCTGGTGGCCTGCGCCAATCTGGGGGGACTGCTCCTGGCCCGGTCCACGGCCCGTCGCCGGGAGTCGGCGGTGCGAGCCGCCCTGGGTGCCGGGCGGTGGCGGGTGGCCCGGGGCCATCTGGTGGAGAGCCTGGTGCTCGCCCTGGCCGGGGGGGCCGCCTCGGTGGGAGTCGCCTGGGCCGCCTCGACCTGGCTGACCCGGGTGTGGCCGTCCCGATCCCTGAGCGACGCCTGGAACGTGGACGTCGTGGGGTTGGGAGCGGCCGCCCCGGGCCTCTGGACCGTGGCGTTCGCCGCGGGCCTTTCGGTGGTGGTGGGACTGCTCCTCGGTCTGATCCCCGTCGTGGCCTCGGCCCGGGCCCGCCCGGCCGACCACCTCCGGGAGGGCACCGTGGGTCGGCGGGCCACCTCGGGGCGGGGCGTGCGGGGGGCGCTGGTGGCCGGGGAGATCGCCGTGGCCCTGGTGCTCATCGTGGGCGCCGGGCTGCTGCTCCGGTCCCTCCAGGCCCTGAACGACGTGGACCGGGGCTACACCCCGGGCCGGCTCCTCACCTTCCAGCTCCGCACGCCGGCGTCCAGCGTCTGGGCCGACGACCCCGCGGCGTTCCACGAACAGGTGGAGACGCGCCTGGCGGCGCTCCCCGAGGTCCAGGCCGTGGGGATGGGCTGCGTGGCCCCCGTGTCGGGGCACTGCATGATCACGGGTGTGCGGCAGGCGGGCGAACGCACGTGGAGCGAAGGCGACCGGCCGGGCATCGGCGTGCACTACGTGACCGACGCCTGGTTCGAGACGCTGGGCGTCGAGACGCTCCGGGGGCGGACCTTCGATTCCCGGGACCAACGGGGCTCGGCCCCGGCGGTGGTGCTGAGCGAGGCCGCCGCCCGGGAGCTCTTTCCCGACGGCGACGCCGTGGGAAACCGCATCGCCATGGGGGTGACCCTCACGTCCGAGTCGTCCGGCGCCACCGCCGAGGTGGTGGGGGTCGTGGGCGACGTGCTGTACGACCGCCCGGAAAACGGCCTCATGGCCGAGGCCTACATCAGCCACCGGCAGGAGGACAGCTACGGCACCTTCGTGATCCGCACCCGGGGCGAACCCCTGGCGGTGGTGCCGGCGCTGCGGGCGGCCATCCGTGAGATCGAACCCGACGCCCCCCTCATGTCGCTCCGCACGGTGGCCGCGGCCGAGGCGTCGGTGACCGCCGACACCCGCATGGTGGGCCTGCTTTTGCTGGCCTTCGCCGGCCTGGCGCTGCTCCTGGCCTGCACCGGGGTGTGGGCCGCCGTGGCGTTCACCGTGTCCCGCCGCACTCGGGAGTTCGGCCTCCGCCTCGCCCTGGGCGCCCGTCCGGGACAGGTGGTGGGCTCGGTGGTGCGAGGCGGGCTGCTCACGGCCCTCCTGGGCATCGGCGTGGGGATCGGCGCGGCGTGGTACGGGGCCCGGATCCTGGACGCCCTCCTCTTCGAAGTGGGGGTGGGCGACCCGGTGGCCTTCGCCGGCGGCGCCGGCGTGCTCCTGGCCGTGGCCCTGGCCGCGGCGTGGCTCCCGGCCCGGCGGGTCACCCGGGTCGACCCCGTGTCGAGCCTCAGGTCGGAGTGAGGGCCGGCGGGGCGGTCCAGAAGGCCACCACCCCGCACCGGTCTCCCGGCCCCAGGAGGTCGATGGGCACGCGGCCGCCTCGGTGGACCTCCACGGCCTGGAGGTCCTCGAGGCGGAGGTGGGTCACGTCATACGGGCGGGCCGCGCCGGCGTCCACGCCGCTCACCCGAAGGCCGTCGATCCACACCGCCGGCCGACATCCCCTCTCGGTGAGGAGTCCCACCCGGTCGAACCGCACGCCCTCCCGCTCCAGGAGGGCCCGGAGCCCCAGGGCCCGCTCCCGGGCCAACTGCTCGGGCCCCACGACCTGGAGCGGGTAGGTGCGAAAGCGGTCGCCCAGGGCCCGCCACGCCATGGACTCCCGCGCCGCCACCTCCACCGTGAGTCCCTCGAGCTCGAAGGCCCGGGGGGCCAGGTGCACGTCGAACTCCGCCAGGGTCCCCGAAGCCACCCGCACCGTGTCTTCGAACGCCACGTAGCCCAGCGCCTCCACCCGCAGGATCCGGTCGCCGGAACGGAGTCCCCCGATGTGCGCGACGCCGCCGTCGTCGGCCGTGGTCACCGCATCGTCGACCCACACGGCCGCCGACCCCACCGGTCGACCGGTGTCGAGGTCCAGGGCCTGCACCCGGACCGCCGTCGTGCCCCGGGGCTCCTCGGCCACGGGCCTCGTGAGGGGCACGGACCTGTGCCCCGTGCCCCCCCCGATCTCCACGGGGGCGAACCCGGCGACCGTGACCCGTACGGCGTCATCGGCCCCGCAGAGGGTGACGCCGCCGTCCCGGTCCACGGCGGTGCGCCCGAGGGAGCCGGTGCGCGAGATCCGGACGGCCACCGACGTCCCGGGAGCCACGAGCCCCCGGGGCGCCGTCAGTTCGAGCCACAGTCCCCCGGCGGGGCAGACGTCCAACCGCCGCTCCCAGGCCTCCCGCAGACGGAGGTCCAGGGCCGGGGTCGAGCCCTCGGTCACGTCCACCGCCGCCTCGGCCCACACCGCCGGGTCGGCGGCGTGGACCGCCCGGACGGTGTAGCGGCCCGCCGGAAGCGGCGGGAGCCGAAAGGCACCGTCCCGGGTCAAGGCGAGCTCGGACGGCCCCCCCACCACGTCGATGCGGGTGCCGTCGGGGGCGGGGCCTCCTCCGGGACGCTCCACCCGACCCACCACCACCCCCGAGCCGGCGTCGAAGACCGGCTCCCCCCGGTCGGTGGCGGCGGCCACGAGCCGCCCCCCGAACTCGTGGACGGCCCGCACCCGGATCCGGCGATCGTCCAGGAGGCTGCCGCCCTCCACCACCTCGATCTCGGGCACCGTCAGGGTCCACCCTCCCACCACCACGCGGCCGTCCGGGAGCCGGGTGAACCGCAACGACCCCGTGGCCTCCCCGCCCTGTCCCCGCCACCGCTCGTCCCGGTAGACGAGAGAGAGCTCCAGGAGGTCGGACCCGTCGGCGGCGAGCCAGAAGACGCCCGTGAGGTCGCCGTCCCGCCGGGGCCGGAACCGGAGCCCCAGGCGCCCGTCGGCCCGGGCGTCCACCACGTCCAGACAGAACTGCTCCTGAAACGACGGGCTCCCCAATACCCGGTCGTCGGGGGCCAGAAACACCACCGAGTCCCCCTCCTCCCGGATGAACCGGGTCACGCCTTCGGGGGCGGGGGTCAGCCCCACGAAGGGCCGTCCCCCCCGGCGCCGGGCCAGCTCGAAGGTCTCGTCTTCGACCCGCACGCCGTCGGGGGCCAGGCGGCGGCGGAATTCCTGGACGTCGTAGCGCAGCGGCACCCCGTCGTCTCGGCCCGCCACGGCGTACGCCTCGATCACCTGGAGCCAGAGGGCCGCCAGGGCGGGGGTGTCGCCCAGCGTCCGACCGCGGCACTCGGTCTCGCCCGTGGCCACCAGCGCGTCGAGTTCGAACGGACGAGGCCGGATCCGGATCTCGGCGAAGGCGTCGGGATCGGCGAGGGCGTACCGCACGGGTGCGTAGCCGAGGCGGGTCACCCGGAGGGCGGTCGCCGCCCCGGCGTCCAGCACGAATCGCCCGGCGGCGTCGGAGAGGGCCCGGGCCCCGTCGGCCCCGGCGCCGTTCACCGCCACCACCGACGCCGACGGCACGGGCAGGCCGGTCTCCCCGTCCACCACCCGCCCCACCACCGGCCCCTGTCCCCACACCGGGCCGGCCAGAACGAACACGGCTCCCAGCAGTCCCATCACCCGACGGTGGTGCCTCACGAACCCTCCCCCATGCGGTGGTTCCCCTGCGACGCCCACGAGTACGGCCGCCATTCCGGGATCTTTCGCGGGCTTTTTCTCTTTCGTGATCGCGCGGACTCGTCCCATGATTCGAAATGAACGGCCTTTGCGCCTCGAGCTCCTCCCGCGAGAGCACGCACATGTTCGACCATGCCCGTATGATCCGCTCCGGGTTCGCCCTGCTGGGTACCGCCCTCCTCCTCACCGCCTGCGGCGGCGACGACGGCAGCGGACCCTCGCCTGACGACGACCCGGTCCTCACGTCCGTCGGGGTGTCGCCCACCACCGGAACGCTGGCGTCCCTCGGCGCCACCACCCAGTTGGCCGCCGCACCCCGCGACGAAAACGGCGCGGCCTTCTCCGGCGCCTCGGTGTCGTGGTCGTCGTCGGCCGCCGGGGTGGCCGACGTGGACGCCTCGGGGTTGGTCACAGCCGTATCCGAAGGGACCACCACCATCACCGCCACGGCGTCGGCCGACGGCCGCACGGTGACGGGCACCGCCCAGATCACCGTCGACCAGGAAGCCGCCACGGTGACGTTGACGGCGCCCGAGACCAGTCTCACGTCGGGGGCCACCATGCAGCTCTCGGCCACCTCGGCCGACGCCAACGGCAACGCCCTGGCCGGCGCCACCTACACCTTCCAGTCGTCCGACGAGGGCGTGGCCACGGTGGACGCCTCGGGGCTGGTGACGGCGGCGTCGCAGGGCATCACCACCCTGAGCGCCAGCCTGGACGGAGCCTCCGATACGGCCGAACTGACGGTGGTGGTGGGCGACGTCACCTTCAGCGAAGACGCCACGGTGTCGGGCACCCTGGAGGCCGCCACCCTCACCATCGAGGCCGGGGTCACGGTGACCATGGCCGACGACGTGGTGATCAACGCCCAGGACGCCATCACCCTCGACGGGTCGCTGGAAGGGGACTGCGTGGCGGTGGCGGTGAACGGCGGCGCCGGGATGACCATGACCGGCACCATCGCCAACCACTGCTCGGCCGGCGCCACGGGGCCGGGCATCGCCGTCCAGGTGGCCGGGGCCCTGGTGATGAACGGGGCCACCCTCCAGTCCACCGGCGACATCGACATCGCCAACGACGGTACGGCGTCCGCATCGACGGTGGGAGGCCTGGCCCAGGTGGCCGATCGGCCCTGCACCTTCCAGTCGGTGCTCCTGGTGAAGCTGCCCAACCAGGCCGGGACGGGGATGGACGGAAGCCCCATCGGCATCAAGTGCGTCAACGACGCCACCTTCGTGGGCGGAAACCAGATCCAGGCCCAGGACGGCGGCGACGGCATGAACGATCAGGTGCCCGCCACCATGGCCACCGGGGGACCGGCCGGTCGCGGCGGAGACGTCCTCATCCAGGTCGACGACGGCGACGCCCTCTTCCAGAACAACACCTTCGGCGGCGCCCAGGGCACGGGGCTCGTGAGCGGACTCGGCGGGGCCGGCGGCGACGCCGACGCCCTGGGAGTCGATGCCGATCCCGACGCCACGGCCAACGGGGGCACCGGCGGCAACGGCGGGGACATCATGATCCAGGTTCCCAACGGCACGGTGACCATCGACGGGCTGGGCGGACTCCGCATCGACGTGGGCGACGGGGGCCGGGGCGGCGACGCCTTCGCCTCGGGGTGGGACGGAGACGATCCCAGTGAAAACGGCGGCGCCGCCACGGCCAAGGGCGGCAACGGGGGCGACTCGGGGCTGCCCGCCATCGGCTCCAGCGGCGCGCCGCCGGCGGGCCTGACCAACATCATCCAGACCGGCGGCAACGGCGGGCGGGGAGGCCATGCCACGGCGTGGGGCGGCATCGGCGCCGACGGCGACGCCACCTCCACCCCCGGCGGCGAGGGCGGCGACATGCTGGCCGAAGGCGGAACGGGCGGCACGGCGCGAGACGACGCCACCGCCGCACCGCGGCCCGAGGGACTGGCGGCGGTGCCGCTGGGGATCGGCGGCGACGGCGGAGACGCCAACTTCGACTTCGGCCAGGGCGGGTTCGGCGCCGACATGTGCTGGGTCGGGCCCGGCGGGGCCGGCGGTCTGGGCGGCGACGGCACGGGCTTCGCCGGAGCCGGCGGAGACGGCGGCGGCTTCTCGGGCACCATCACCGTGGCCGACCACACCGGAGACGGCGGCGGCGGCGGCGACGGCATGGGGGCCGGCCCCGGCGGGAACGGGGGCACGCCCAACATTCCCACGGGCGTGGGCGCCCAGTGGCCCACGGCCTTCAATCCCGCGGGCCCGGGGATCGACTGCGCCGTCATCATCGAGATCATCGGGTCGATCCTGAGCGACCCCAGCGGCCACGAGCCGTTCATCCAGCTCCTCAACGCCCTGGACGCCCTGACGGCCCGGTTCTTCGGGTCGGCGGTGGGCGCGCCGGGTGCCGCGCCCAACACGGCGGCCACGGGCACCGTGGTGATCGAGGGGAACGGAAACTGGGTCGCCGTCACCGGAACCCTGCAGGACGACGGCTCGTTCTCGGGAACGGGCACGGGAACGGTGGCGGGCTTCCCCAACGTCAGCGTGACCTTCACCGGCACCATCGACTTCGACGAGACCACCGGCGCGCCGGTGTCGATCACGGGCACCTACACCATGGGGGCCGGGGGCGAACTGCCCGGCGGCAACCCGGCGGTCTACACCATCGGGCCGTCGTCGTAGGGGCCGGTCACCCCGATCGAACAAAAAGACGCGCCGCCCCGGGGTCGATCCCCCGGGGCGGCGCGTTTCGTCGGGCGGTCGGTGCCGCGGTCAGCGCCCGCCGCCGCCGCCCCCGCCGAACCCGAAGCCCCCACCGCCGCCGCCGAAGCGGTTGTTCACCACGTTGTTGAAGATGGAGCCGAACTGGAGGGAGAAGCCCACCTGAACGCCGTAGTTGAAGCTCTGGGAGCGGCGCACCAGGTCCAGGAGTTCCTCGGCCGACGAGGCCTCGTCGGCCGAGAGGTAGATCTGGTCGTTCACCCACCCCACGTTGGCCTCGGCATTGACGCTGAAGCCCCGCACCACGCGGAACTCCACGTCACCCCGGAGGTTGACGTTGTAGAGATCCAGATCGTGGAGGAAGTGGGACGCCCGCACCGTGATGCCCGCGTCGCCCCACGGTTGGCGCTGGGAGAACTCGGCCTCGATGGACTCCTCCCATCGGGTCTCGTGCCACTCCTCGAAGACCGTCTTCTCGATGTAGTCCCGATAGGCCGGCCCGATCTGGTAGTAGAAGGTCAGAGCCCGGCGCGTCGCCTCGGCGTACGGAAAGACGCTGTACTCGATGGCCGGGGTGAATTCGGCCCGGAAGTCCTGATTGAAGCTCACGATGCGCCGCACTTCGGAGCGGAAGCCCACCGACCAGTGGTCGGCCAGGGCGTACACCACGGTCTGACTGAACCCGTAGTCCGTGCGCTCGTCGATGAAGTCGGGTTCGTCGGTGATCTCGATGCGGCGGCGGTTGTAGTTGATGCTGCCGTTGAGATTGATCTTCCAGGTGGGGCTCACCCGGTTGGCCGACACGAACGAGTTCACCCGGCGCGTGTCCCGGGTGTCCTCGCCGTCGACGTTGGCGCTACCGTTGATCCGGAAGACCCACAGGTTCCACGGGTCCTCCACCTGCTCCGCCGCCACGACCTCGGCCGCGGGGTCCACGCCGCCGGTGCGGAGTCCCTGGATCGCCACCAACCCCCGGAATCCGGCCTCGTTGGCGAAGCGGGCGAAGCCCACGGCCAGGGCGCCCGTGATTCCGTCGAGTTCCTCCCGGTCGGTGTCCGTGGGAAGCGTGCTGTAGCGAATCTGGTCGCTGTACCCCTCGTGGGCCCCCATGCCCACGAAGTCCATCTGGTACTCCCGTCCCCCGGCCCCCGTCCCCTGACTGGTGACGATGACGTGCACGTCGGAGTCCTGCCGATCCCGTACCCAGTTCACCCAGGCGATCTCGGTGCGGTAGTACTCGGAGTTGCAGTTGGGCCCCTCGCAATCGAAGAAGATCCGGGGCAATCCGGTGCCTCCTGCGCCCTGGGCCGCCACGGGCCCGGCGAGAAGGAGCCCGGCCAGGGCGAAGGCGTACGGTAGATGACGGCGCATATCGGAGGGGTCGGGTTGTCGGAGCAGTTCGCCGAGGCGGGAGCGAGGTACAGACCTAGCGCACACCCGGCGGCGAGAAACTGTTGAAGTCGCCCGGGAGCGGAGTCACCCCGAGGTGGAGTGGGCCGGTTCCCGGGTGATGGCCCAGGGCGTGGGCAAGGGGGACTCCTCCCGGGGGGAGTCCTCGAGAAAGGTCCGGAAATCCCGGGAGAAGGCCTCGCGGCGCATGTCCCACCAGGTCCGGACGCCGGGCATGGTGTGGTACGACAGCATGAGCCGCCGCCAGCCATCCCACAGCCCGGGCTCCAGCATGCCCTGACGGTACTGGAAGTAGAGGTTCTCGAAGAGCTTGAACTCGGTGAACAGCACGAAGACCAGCCGGGAACGATCGGTCTCCGAGACGGCGTCCCAGTCCTCGATGGCGGTCTGGAAGAGCACGGCGAGCTCGGGATCGTGGGCCATGGGCGACACCAGATCCACCAGGGCCGACACGATGGACTCGTAGCGCTCCGCCCGCACCGAGCGGGTATTCTGTCGGATCTGGACAGCCAGGTAGGCCAGCGATCCGATCACGCCGGCCGCTCCCAGGACTTCGCCCAGGGCGCCCACCGCCTCCCAGTTCACCACCATGGGGTCTCTCCGACCAGGTTTCCTTGCCAGCATTGAAAGATACGCCGAGCCGGCCCGGAGGGAACGCCCCGGCGGCCACCGGCACCCGCGTGGTGCGGAGGGCCGGGCCGGTGTACTCTTCGAGGCATGTCGACCGCCCCGACCCCTCCCTCCGCAACGCCCGTCCGGGGCCGTCCCGCCCCCGGGCCCCGGTGACCCGCCGTCTCGTGACGACCCTCTTCGGGGTAACGGCGGTGATCCTGGTGGTGGGATCGCTGGCATGGTTGGCCACGGCCGGTCGCCGGGCCCCACGCTCCGACCGCATCTGGGCCGTGGATCACTCCCGTCCGGTGCGGGCCGACATCGGCGACGAGGAGGTCGTGCTCCACGACGTGCGCGACTTCGACTGGACGTCCCCCACCGAATTCGACGAGCGTTACCGAACGGAGCGGGTCCGGCTCGACGACGTCCGGGCCGTGTGGTTCGTCCTGGCTCCCTTCGCGAAGCGGTGGCGGGGCCTCGCCCACAGCTTCGTGAGCTTCGAACTCGCCGGCGATCGATTCCTCGCCGTGTCGGTGGAAGCGCGCCGGGAAGAGGACGAAGGCTACTCCCTCTCCCGGGGACTGTGGCGAGGCTTCGAGACCACGTACGTGGTGGGCACGGAGCACGATCTCGTGGGACTCCGCGCCCTCCGGGGCGACACGCTCTTCGTGTATCCCTCCCGGGCCACGCCGGCCCAGGCCCGGGACCTCTTCGTGGACATGATGCGCCGGGCCGAATCGCTGCGGACATCGCCGGAGTTCTACCACACGATCCTGAACAACTGCAACACGAATCTCCGCACCCACGTGAACCGCGTGGCCTCCGAGCCCCTCCCCTGGGGGTGGGGGATTCTCCTGCCGGGATACTCCGACGCCCTGGCCCTGGACCACGGCCTCCTGGACACGGAACTCGACATCGAGGCCGCCCGCGCGCGGTTCCGGGTGGACGATCGGGCCCGGACGGCCCTGGGGTCCGGCGACGCCTTCGGCGAGGCGATCCGCCGGGGCATGCCGGGTCGCTGAGGCCGGCGGGCGGCTACTCGAGGTAGGTGTAGCCGTCCAGCCCGTCGTCCAGGAACCGGCGCATGCGCACGGCCTCCCGGAGGGTGAGGTGCTTCGAGGCCACCGCCGCCTCGATCTCCTTGCGCAGCGCCCGCCGCATGTCGTCGGGGGAGAACTGCACGTAGCGCAGCACCTCCCGCACGGTGTCGCCCTCCACCACCTCGTCCAGCGACCACCCGCCGTCGTCGTTGGCCACCACGTGCACGGCGTGGGTGTCGCCGAAGAGATTGTGGAGGTCGCCCAGGGTCTCCTGGTACGCCCCGGTGAGGAACACCGCCACGTAGTAGGGCTCGAACTCCCCGGCGGGTCCCCCGTTCTCCCCCTCGCGCAACGCGTGGAGCGGAAGGGTGGTGTCGGGCTCCCCGGCCACGGTGAAGCGGTCGACCCGCCCGTCGGAGTCGCAGGTGATGTCGGCCAGCACCCCGCGGCGCGTGGGCCGTTCCTGAAGGCGGTGGATCGGCATGATGGGGAAGATCTGGTCGATTCCCCAGGCGTCGATGAGCGACTGGAACAAGCTGAAGTTCGAGAAGAAGATGTCGCCGAGGCGATCGGGGAGATCGGCGAAGTCTTCGGGAACCTCGTCGCCGAGTTCTTTCAGGAGCCGTGCCCCCACGGCCCAATAGATCTCCTCGGTGGCCGCCCGGCTGACGATGTCCATGTAGCCCAGATTGAACAGGCTCACCGCCTCGGAGAGGGCGTGGTCGGCGTCGTGGTACACCTCGGCGGGGTCGGCCCCGTTCTCCAACCGCTCCCAGGCGTCCACCAGGTCGAGGAGGGGCTGGGGCGTCTCGGCCTCGTCCTGCTGGGCGAGGGCCCGCTGCACCAGGGCCTCGTCGGGAACCTCGGGAAACGTCCGGCTCCCCAGCACCTGGAACACCAGCACCCCGGAGTGGGACACCAGGGCCCGCCCCGACTCGGTGACGATGTCCGGGTGGGCCACGCCGGCGTCGTCGCAGATGGCCTTCACCCGGTATACCACGTCGGCGGCGTATTCTTCCAGAGTGTAGTTGATGGACGAATCCCGGGCCGACTGCGACCCGTCGTAGTCCACGCCCAAGCCACCCCCCAGGTCCAGGACACCCATGGGGGCCCCGAGCTTCACCAGCTCCACGTACACGTGGGCCAGTTCGCTCACGGCGTACTTCAGGGTCCGGATGTCGTAGATCTGGGATCCGATGTGACAGTGGAGCATGCGGAGGCCGTCCAGGAGCTCCTCGGCACGAAGCTGATCCACGGCCGCCAGGATCTGGCTCACCGACAGGCCGAACTTGCCCCGGAAGCCCGCCGAGCCGGCCCATCGACCCACTCCCCCCGAGGCCAACTTCACCCGCACGCCGAAGCGGGGCGTCACGTCGTGGCGGGCCGCCGACCGGGCGATCATGTCGAGTTCGTGGGTCTGCTCCACCACCGGGAGGATGTTGCGGCCCATCTTCGCGGCCAGGATCACCGTCTCGATGAATTCCTGGTCCTTGAAGCCGTTGCACACGAACAGCATGTCGTTGTGCCCCTCGGTGAGGGCGAGCCCGGCCAGGAGTTCGGGCTTGGACCCGGCCTCGATTCCGAACCCCAGGGTCCGGCCCACGTCGCGGATCTCCTCGCAGATGTGCCGTTGCTGGTTGACCTTGATGGGGTAGACGCAGGTGTACTTCCCCCCGTACTCCGCTTCGGCGATGGCGTGGTCGAAGGCCCGGCGCAGGTGGCCCATGCGGTGGGCCAGGATGTCGTCGAAGCGCAGCACCACCGGCGGATACAGATCCCGGGCCTCCAGCCCCTGGATCACCTCGTGGAGGTCGATGGTCACGTCGGGGGTGCCGTGGGGATACGCCACCACCGTGCCCCGCTCGGAGACGCCGAAATAGCCGCCGCCCCAGTCGTCGAGTCCGTAGAGTGCGGCGGAGTCCCGAAGGGTCCAGTCGGGATCGTCGGGGGTCGCCTGAGAAGGTGGCTGCATCGGCCTCGGAACAGGGGGGTCGGTGGCGGGCAGCCCGAAAGTTCTCGAACTTGCCGGTCCGGCCACAAGTCCCGCCTTCCTCCCTCCGCCCCATGACCCGCCTCGTCGCCCTGTACGCTCTCACCGCTGCGATCTTCTTCGTCGTGGACCTGATCTGGCTCGGCGGCGTGGCCGCGGGGTTCTATCGTCGCCAGATGGGCGACCTCATGCGGCCCGACGTGCGCTGGGGTCCGGCGGCGGCCTTCTACGCCCTCTACATCGCGGGCATTCTGGTTTTCGCCGTTCTTCCGGGACTCGACGCCGAGTCCCTGGGCCGCTCGGTGGCCCTGGGCGCCTTCTTCGGCCTGGTGGCCTACGCCACCTTCGATCTCACGTCCCTGGCCCTGGTGCGGGACTTTCCCGGACCCATGGTGGCCGTGGACCTGGTGTGGGGCACGGTACTCACCGGCGGCGTCGCCGCCGCCGGGTGGGGCTTCGGTCGGTGGCTGGGGGTGACGCCATGAGCCTCGATCCCCGGGTGGCCATCGGCCACGTGCACCTCAAGGTGGCCGACCTGGAACGGGCGCTTGGATTCTGGCGCGACGTCATGGGATTCGAGGTGACCCAGCGCATGGGGCAGCGGGCGGCCTTCCTCTCGGCGGGCGGCTACCACCACCACATCGGCCTCAACACCTGGGAGAGCGCCGGGGGAGGACCGCCGGCACCGGGCACCACGGGGCTCTACCACGTGGCGATCCTCCACCCCGACCGCGCCTCCCTGGCCCGGGCCCTGCGCCGAGTGCTCGAGGCCGGAATCCCCCTCGACGGGGCCGCCGACCACGGCGTCAGCGAAGCCCTCTACCTTCGGGACCCCGACGGAAACGGCGTGGAACTGTACCGGGACCGGCCCCGGGACGAATGGCCCCGCACGCCCGACGGCGAACTCGCCATGGTCACCCTTCCCCTGGACGTCCAGGCCCTCCTGAACGAAGCCTCCGACCCCTCCGCGCCATGAGTCACACCCTGCTCCGCCGATTCCTGTCCTCGACCCTGACGGTGGTCGCCGTGGCGGCGTGCGGCCCCGGCGCGGACGCCGACGCCCCCGCCCCGGACCAGGCCCCGCCGACGCCGACCTCCTCGCTCTCCGACCCGGCCATCTACCTGGTGGACGCGGCGGGAGAGACCAGCCGGCTGCTCCGGCTGGACCCCGGCACCTGGGCGACCCACGAGCTTCGAACCCTCCCGCCGGGCAGCCGGGGTCTGGCTCCGGATCCCCTGGGGGGCGGCCTGATCTGGGCCAGCCGCGACGGGGACGTGATCCAACGGGGTGACCTGGCCGGCGAGAACGTCCTGGACCTGTCCGTCCCGCCTCTGGACAGCGCCTACGCGGTGGTGGTGGGGCCCGAATCGGGCACCCTGTACTGGAGCGACTACGGCACCGACGCCATCCTGGCCCTGCCCCGGCGGGCGGAGGAGCCCACGGTCCTGGCCTCGGGCCTCGTGTCGCCCCGGGCCATCGCCGTGGACGAGGCCGCGGGCTGGATCTACTGGGTCGATCGGGGGGCGGGGCTCGTGCAGCGGGCGCCCCTGGACGGGGGCCCGGTGGAGGATCTGGTCACCGAGGGACTGGCCGCGCCCTACGGCGTCACCCTCGACCCCCTGGACGGCACCCTGCTGGTGGCCGACGCCGAGCTCGGTTCGATCTTCCGGGTCACGCCGGGCGAGTGGGCGTTGGAGCCGTGGCTTCCCGAGGCCGGCACCCACCCCTCGTTTCTCGTGGTGGACGGGCCCGCGGGTTGGGTCTACTGGACCGACAACCGGGACAACGTGGTGCGCCGACGCATGCGGGACGGCGGCACCGTGGAGGTGCTGGCCGAAGGCTTCGCCGGCCCCCGGGGCCTGGTCCTGGTGCGGTAGACGATCAGCCCCCGGTCCGCACCCGCCAGTTGTACCACGAGGCCACGGCCTCCCCCCCTTGGCGCGCCGGTTCGAAGACCCAGTCGGCCGCCTCCTGCATGAGCCGGCGGTTGAGACCCCGATCCGAAGTGGGCGGCCGCACCTGGGTGGAGTCGGGCACCACCCGCCCCGACGCGTCCACCCACACCCAGATCTCGGCCCCCCGCTCCTTCAACTCCTCGGCGAAGGACGGGAGGATCATGGCCCGGGGGGACGGCGGAATCAGGCGGAAGTTGCCCTCCTCGGCGGTGCCGCCGTCGCCCTGCCCCGTGCCGTTCTCGAGCCCCGGAGGCCCCACCTCCGACAGCCCGGTCCCCATGATCTCGGCGGGCTGCACCCGGGCCTCGTCGTCGAACTCGAGGTCCACCACCGGGTCCAGCGTGGGGGTGGGCAGCGGCGGCGGCACGATGGGCACGGCCGGCGGCACCCGCATGTTGAGAGCCTGCATGGACCCGCCGGCGGCCTGATCGTCACCGGCCCGGGGGCCCGCCGCGGCGAAGGGCGAGGTCAGGATCGATTCCGACGGCCACGCCACGAACAGGAGCACGTGGAACAACACCGAGATCAGCAACGCCCGACGCCACAGCGGCCGCTCTCGTCGGCGGCGCTGCTCGTTCGTCAGCGAAAAGAGATCGGATTCGGCGTTCATGGCGGGGGCGGCGGAAGACGGCCTTCGATGCCCATTTGTACAGGCCGTGGAGACCGAAAGTTTCTCCGTCGCCGACGGGGAACTGGACCCCGCACACCCTTTGGGAGAGCTTTGTCCACGATGTCTCCCGCCTCACCCACGTCCCAGCCTCCCCGGGCGCAGGATGCCCCGCCCGGGGGCGATTCGCCCCGCCCGTCGTTCGGTCGGCCGAAGCCGCCCCGCCACCCGCTGTACGAGCTCACCAAGCCCGGAATCGCCGGCTTCGTCGTCATCACGACGGGGGTGAGCGCCCACGTGGCCAGCGGCGGCCAACCCTCGCTGTGGCCCATGATCCACACGGTGGTGGGCACGGGACTGGCCACCGGCGGGGCCCTGGCCCTGAACCAGTACGTGGAACGCGACCTCGACGCCCGCATGCGGCGCACCCGGTCCCGCCCCATTCCCTCGGGACGCATCTCCCCGGGAGCCGCCCTGGCCTTCGGCCTCGCCCTGGTGGCGGCGGGGTTGGCCTGGCTCGGACTCACGGTGGGCCTTCTGCCGGCGGCCTTCACCCTGGCCTCGGCGGCGTCGTACATCCTCCTGTACACACCCCTCAAGCGGAAGTCGTATCTCGCCACCCTGGTGGGCGCGGTGCCCGGGGCCCTTCCGGCCCTCATCGGCTGGACCGCCGCCGGGGGCTCTCCCGGCGACCTGGGCGCCTGGGTGCTCTTCGGGATCTACTTCCTCTGGCAGCTCCCCCACGTCCTGGCCCTGGCCTGGCTCCTCCAGGACGACTACCGGACCGTGGGGTTCTTACTCACGCCGCCCTCCGATCCCGACGGGCGCCGGATCGGGAGCCACATGGTCTACCACTCCATCTCCCTCCTCCTCCTCTCGGTGGCGCCCACGCTGCTGGGATACGCGGGACTCGTGTACGGCGTGGGAGCCCTCCTCCTCAGCGGCGCCATGCTCGCCATCTGTGCCCGAGCGGCGGCGGACATGTCGTTTCCGAGGGTGAAGCGGGTCTTCTTCGCGAGCCTCCTCTACCAGCCCCTCCTTCTGGCGCTGCTTCTCCTGAACACCCGCCCCCTCCCCTAGAAGCCCTCGAGGTCGTCCATGGGCCGCATCACCGTCGTCGCCTTCGCCGTCGCCCTCCTCCTCCTGCCCCCGGCCCTGCAGGCCCAGGCTTCGGGGGAGCGTCCCCGGGCCCGGGACGTGGGGGTCGAGGTGGGCATCTTCGAGCCGGGGCCGTGGAACGCCATCACCGATGTGGCCGGGGTCCGGGTGGGGCACACCACGGTCCGGGAGGGCGACCGGGTGCGGACCGGCATCACCGCCATCTGGGCCCACGGAGGAGATCCGTACCGGGAGCGGGTGCCGGCGGCCATCCACGTGGGCAACGGGTTCGGAAAGCTCCTGGGCGTGACCCAGGTGCGGGAGCTCGGGGAGCTGGAGACGCCGGTGCTCCTGACCTGCACCCTCTGCGTGTGGAAGGCGGCCGACGCCATGGTGGAGTGGCAGTTGGCCCGTCCCGGCATGGAGGACGTCCGGTCGCTCAACGCGGTGGTGGGCGAAACCAACGACGGCGGCCTGAACGACATCCGCTCCCGGCCCATCACGGCGGCCCAGGTGGTGGCGGCGCTGGACGGCGCCGCGGCGGGGCCGGTGGAGGAAGGGTCGGTGGGCGCCGGCACAGGCACCCGGGCCTTCGGGTGGAAGGGCGGCATCGGCACCAGCAGCCGGATCCTTCCGGCGACCCTCGACGGCTACACGGTGGGCGTCCTGGTCCAGTCCAACTTCGGCGGCATCCTGAGCATCGACGGGGCACCGGTGGGTCGCGAACTGGGGCGCTATTCGTTCCAGGGCGCCGTCTCGGGCGCCCCCGACGCCGACGGGGCGCCCCCGGCGGGCGACGCCTGGCTCGAGCAGGACGACACCGGGCAGGGGTCCATCATGATGGTGGTGGCCACCGACGCCCCCCTCTCGGATCGCAACCTCCAGCGCCTGGCGTCCCGGGCCATCATGGGTCTGGCCCGCACGGGCTCCTTCGCGGGCAACGGATCGGGGGACTACGTCATCGCCTTCTCCACCGCCGAGTCGGTACGACGGGCGCCGGGGGAGGCGGCGCCGACCCCCGCCGAGCTGGGCAACGACGCCATGTCGGCCCTCTTCCAGGCCGTGGTGGAGAGCACCGAGGAGGCCATCTACAATTCCCTCTTCAAGGCCACCTCGGTCTCGGGAATGGGGCGCACCGCCGACGCCCTCCCCGTAGACGAGACCCTGGCGGTGCTGCGGCGCTACGGCGTCATTCGCTGACGGGCCCCCCGGAACCCCCGTCGGCATCGGGATCGGTCAGGCCCACCCGCTCCGCCAGCCGGAGGGCGTTGCGCGTCGTGGCCAGCCCCGGACGGAGCCGGTAGTCGAAGCTCAGACCCGGGCCGTCGGCCGCGTCGTCCACCGACTCCCGGAAGTGCACCAGGTCGGCGGCCGCCTCCACCTCGGGATGGGCGTGGAACCCCAGGTCGTGGGTGGTGACGGCGCCGATGGCCCGCCTGCGGAGGAGGTGACGCACGAATCGCCGCCCGGCGATGCGGCGTTCCTCGGAGTTGGTCCCCTGGAGAATCTCGTCTACGAGGTAGAACAGCGGCGGAGACGGGGACTCGGGATCCGGCGCAGCGTCCAGGATCGCCCCCAGGCGGTGGAGCTCGGCCATAAAAAACGACACCCCGGCCTCGATGGAGTCCTGGACCCGCATGGAGGTGTGGAGGCGGCAGGCCGGTAGGCGCAGGGACCGGGCGCACACGGGCCCGCCCAGGCCCGCCATGACCACCGACAGTCCCAGGGAGCGCAGCAGGGTGCTCTTCCCGGACATGTTGGACCCCGTGACCAGGAGCACCCGCCCCGGCGGCCCCAGGGCGACGTCGTTCCGCACCCCCGCGGCGTCGCGCAGAAGGGGGTGGCCCAGGTCCCGGGCCTCGAAGCGAGGCACCTCGTCCGGCGCGGCGAAAGCGGGGAACGCCCACTCCGGGTGATCCGCCGCCAGCGTCGCCACGGCCGACACGGACTCCAACACGCCCAGCGACTCCATCCACGCCGCCATGCGGCGGCCGTCGGCCTGGCGCCACCGATCCAGGCCCCGTCCCACGTGCACGTCCCAGAGGAGACCCACGGCCACCACGGGATGCAGCGACGAAAACCGCGCATCGGCAGCGTCCAGGAGGCGTTCGAGAGCGGACAGGGCCTGGGAGGCCGACCGCCCCGGCCCACGAAGCGTCGCCACCCTCTCCGCCCGAAGGGGCGCCTCTCCCCCCGCCTCCTCCCAGAGGCCGAACAAGCGGTGATAGCGGCGCAGCCCGGGGGCGCCCGACGACGCCCGGGCGAAGGAGCCGTGGAGCCGGTGTCCCAGGCGGTACGCCACTCCGGCCTGGAGGGCCAGGGGGAGGGCCCAGCTCCACCCGGGCACCCACCCCAGGACGTCGCCCCCCGCCAGGAGGGCCGTCACCGCGGGAAGCACCCACGCCGCCACCGCCGCCCCTCTCCCCACCACCGGGGCATCCTCGCCCCAGGCGATGAACCGCTGGAGCACGGCCTCGTCCACCGGGTCCAGCAGCGCCCCCTCCACCGCCACCGCCTCCCGCAGATCGACCTCCGCCGCCAGTTCCCTCACGGCGGCCTGGCGCTCGAGGGCGGCCGCGGGATCGGCGGGGGACAGGAGCCACTCGTCCAGGATCCGGCGCCCCATGGGGGTGCGGGAGCGGAGCAGCAGGGCCCGGAGCGACGCCCGACCGTAGAGATCCAGGTCCACGGCCCAGGGGTGTTCCGGGCCGGCCGTGGGCGGCGGAGTCGAGGGGGGACCCAGGGCGTCCCAATCCCGATCCAGGCGGGCCACGCCCCGGAGGGCCAGCTCCCGGGCCACCTCGACCCGGCGGAGGCGCCGTCTCAGGCGGCGGTGGCGCACCACCAGCCCGAAGAACACGGCGGCCAGGGGGAGGGACGCCCAACCCACGGCCTCGGGCACGGCCGCCGACAACTCGGCCACCACCCAGGGGGTGAGGGCGAGGAGGAACGCCCCGAACCGGACCATGCCCAACCGCCGCGACGCGGCGTCCAGGCGCCGGACCTCGTCGTCGTGTGCGGCGGCGCGGGCCCGGTAGGCGTCCCGCGGAGTGGCGTGGGTCACCCGCCCCCCGGGGTGCGCAGCGCGGCGTCCAGGGCGTCGAGCACGGCGTCGAGTTCTGCCTCGGTGTGGTCGCCCATGTGCCCGACCCGAACCGTCTCGTTCTTCAGGGGCCCGTACCCGGCACCGATGACGAACCCCCGGTTCCGGACCGCCTCGGCCAGCTCCGGCCCGGTGCGGCCCGGGGGTACCCGGATGGCCGTCACGGTGGGCGAGCGCTCTCCGGGAGGCGCCAGGACCGCCACGTCCAGGCCGTGGTCCCGGCGCCACCCCTCCACCCGCCGGTGGCACCGCTCGGCCATGCGGGCGTGCCGATCCCACCGGGCCCGCAGGGTTTCCCGCTCCATCCGCCCGAGTTGGGCCCGGGCGGCCTGGAGGAGCGTCAGGGCGGGGGTGGTGGGGGTCTGGCCTCGAGCCGCCTGGTCGGCGTACCGCACCAGGTCCAGATAGAACCCCCGGTCCGGAAGGGTGGCGGCCCGGGCCAGCAGCCGGTCCGAGACCGCGGCGAAGGCGAGCCCCGGGGGCATGGCCAGGGCCTTCTGGGACCCGGTGATCACGGCGTCGAGCCCCCAGGCGTCGGCGGCCATCTCCACGCCGCCCAAGCCCGTCACCGAGTCCACCAGCACCAGGACCTCCGGGTGTCGGGCCACCGCCGCCGCGATCTCCCTCACCGGATTCAGGGCGCCCGTGGACGTCTCGGAGTGGACCACCGTGACGGCGTCCACCTCCACGGCGGCGAGGCGGGCCGCCACCTCGTCGGGATCCACCGCCCGGCCCCACGGCACCTCCAGCGTCTCCACCTCCCGGCCGCAGTCCCGTGCGATGCGCGCGAAACGAGCGCTGAACGCCCCGTTGACCAGGCAGAGCACCCGTCGCTTCACGCCGCACCGGATGGCGGCCTCCATGAAGCCCGTGGCCGACATGGTCCCCAGGAGCACGGGGCGGGCGGTTCCGAATGCGGCCCGGAGTCCCCGATCCACGGCACCCACCAGCGCCTCGGCCTCGGGTCCGCGATGACCGAACACCGGCGCCACCTGGGCCTCCAGCACGGCGGGATCGACCTCCGTGGGACCCGGCAGGAAGAAGCCCCCGGGTCGAACGTCGCCGCTCACGACCCCACCTCCCGCCAGGCGTCGGCCCAGCGGGTGTAGTGCACCGGGACGATCCCCCCCCTGCGCAACACCTCGAGCCCCTCGGGCGACCGGTAGGCCGTGCGGTAGAACAGGTGGGTGATGCCCGATTGGATCATGAGCTTGGCGCACATGACGCACGGGCTGGCCGTGACGAAGGCCACCTTGTCGGGCAGGGCGCCCGGCGCCTTCACCAGGGCGTTCTGCTCGGAGTGGATGCACCCGCACCGCCCCGGCTCGGTGGTGTCGCACCGGTTGGGAAATCCCCGGGCGTTTCCGTTGTACCCGATGGCCACCACGTTCTCCAGCCGGGAATCGGTGATGACGGTGCCCACCTGGAGGCGAGCACAGGTGCTCCGCTTGGCGAGCTCCTCGGCCATGCGCATGTAGACCTCGAAGAGGGGCGGCCGGTCCACCTCGAGGGGGGGAGCGTCGGCCGCGGGCCGCTCCACGAGGTTCACGGGATGGGTGTTGGCGGGCACGCCGTCCCGGGGCTCGGTGGACATGATCTCGGTGTGTGGAGGGGTGGGGAACCGTGCCGGGACTCTACCCTGCCGTGCGGCAGCCGTCCACCGGAGTCGGCTCCAGGCCGCCCTTCCGGACGTCAAGTTCGCCGGACTCGCCGCCGATCCTCGATCGGAGGGTGCCGACCGGCTCCCCCCGTACGGAAGGAGTCCCCAGCCATGGCCCGAGTCCTCTTCGTGGACGACGACAAGGTCGAACAACTCTTCGCCCGGGAGATCCTGTCTTCCAGGGGCCACGACGTCATTCTCGCGGAGGACGGCGCCGAGGCCCTGGAGATCTACCGGCGCGACGGGTTGTACATCGACGTCGTGGTCACCGACCTCGCCATGCCCAAGCTCAACGGTCTCCGCCTCATCGCCGAGTTGCGGCGGCTGGATCCGCGCGTCACGATTCTTGCGGCGTCGGGCCGCAACGCCGACCAGTTGGATCTGGCCCAGGACGCCGGCGTGGCCGCCGTCTTCTACAAGCCCTGGGACCCCGCCCGTTTCCTCCACACGCTGGAATCCCTCTTGAGCACGACCGACGTAGAGCAGGGGCGCATCATTCCCGAGTGGTCCTTCCGGAAGGCCAGCGTCTGATGGCCACCATCCTGTTCGTCGACGACGACGAGGTGGAGCGGATCTTCGCGCGGGAAGTACTGGAGCCCCGGGGCCATCGGGTGCTGTTCGCCGGCGACGGCGAGAGCGCCCTGGAGATCTACCGGCGCCCGGGTCTGGAGGTCGACGTCGTGGTGACCGACCTGGCCATGCCCAAGCTCAACGGCCTGCGCCTCATCAAGGCGCTGAAGGAGTACGACCCCGAGGCGCGGATCATCGCCGCCTCGGGCATCGCCGCCGACCAGCTCGACCTCGCCGAGGAGTTCGGCGCCGTGGCGGCCCTGGCCAAGCCGTGGTCGCCCCCGGCGTTCATGGGGGCTCTGGACGCCGTCCTGGAACAGGCCCGCGACGCCCGGGACTGGACCCGGGGCGAGTGGGAGAAGATCTGGCCCGACAAGGACAAGCCGGCCCGGGCCGAAGAACGGCCCGACGCCGCGTCGCCCCCCATCGCCGATCTGGTGGGACTCTGGGAGGGCGACGAGCACATCTTCCCGGCGCCGTGGGCCCCCAAGGGCGTCATGGCCCAGGGGGAGATCGAGATCCGCTCGGTCATGGGCGACACGGCCCTGCTCCTGGAGCACCGCCGGGAGGTGGACGGGGAGGTGCGCCGCCGAGGCCTGACCCTCCTCATCTGGGACGGCTTCTCCGGCGAGGTCGTCCACTACGGCTTCGTCAGCGGCGGCACGTCGCCCACCGTGTTCCGGGGCGCCTGGGACGGTCGGGTGCTGGAGGTCGACGGACCGGGGCCCGGCGGTCACGTGCGGCACGAGCGCTCGTGGCACAACGAGATCATGACGCTGCGCTCCTGGACCCAGCCCGAGGACGGGTCCCCCGAGGTCCTGGCCTTCGAAGGCACCTACAAGCGCACGCGCTCCGCCGACACGGGGCGCTGACGGGGGGAACGCCCGCCGTCTACCCCTGGGCCGCGCGCTTCTTCTCGGCCTTGCGACGCAGGTTGGGATCCAGGATCCGCTTCCGGAGGCGGATGCCGCCGGGGGTGACCTCGATGAGTTCGTCGTCCTCGATGAACTCCAGGGCCAACTCCAGCGTCATCTTCCGGGGCGGCTCGAGCTTGATGTTCTCGTCGCTCGAGGTGGTGCGCATGTTCGTGAGCTTCTTCTCCTTCGTGACGTTCACGTCCATGTCGTCCTGCCGGACGTTTTCGCCCACGATCATGCCGCCGTAGACGGGGTCCCCCGGGCTCACGAGCATGGTGGCCCGTTCCTGGAGATTGAAGAGGGCGAAGCCCACGGCCTGTCCCGGCCGATCGGCCACCAGCACGCCCCGGCTCCGGCCCCGGAGAGGGCCGGCCCACGGCCCCCACTCGGAGAAGGTGTGGTGCAGGATGCCCTCGCCCCGGGTGTCGGTGAGGAATTCGGAGCGGTATCCGAAGAGCCCCCGGGCCGGCACCCTGAAACGCAGGCGGGTGGTGCCCGAGTCGCCCATGGGCTTCATCTCCACCATCTCGGCCTTCCGGGGCCCCATCTTCTCGATGACCGTGCCCACCATGTCGGCCGGCACCTCCACCACGGCCTCCTCGTAGGGCTCCTGCACCTCGCCGGCGTCGTCCTTCCGGGTCAGCACCCGGGGGCGCGACACCTGGAACTCGTAGCCCTCGCGCCGCATCGTCTCCATGAGGATGGTCAGGTGCAGCTCGCCCCGGCCGTGGACCGTGAAGGTGTCGGGCTGATCCGTCTCCTCGACCTTGAGGGCGACGTTGCGCTCCAGCTCCTTCATGAGGCGGTCCCGCACCTGGCGGGTCGTCACGAACTTCCCGGACTGGCCGGCGAAGGGCGAGTTGTTGACCGTGAAGTCCACCGAGAGGGTGGGCTCCTCGACGGCGATGCCCCGGAGGCGGTCCAGGTGGTCGGGATCGGTGACGGTCTTGCCGATCTCCACGCCCTCCAGACCCGCCAGCGCCACGATGTCGCCGGCCTCGGCCGACTCCACGTCGATGCGCTCCAGCCCCTGGAAGGTGTAGAGCTTCATGACCCGGGCGAACTCGGCCTCGCCGGCGTCGGTCAGCCGCCCCGCGTCACCCAGGGGGAGCAGCGCCACCCGGTCGCCCACCTCCACCCGTCCCCGCTCGATGCGGCCCACCGCGATGCGGCCCACGTAGGTGGAGTAGTCCAGGGTGGACACCAGCATCTGGAAGGGCCCGTCGGCGTCCACGTCCGGCGCCGGGAAGTGCGAGACGATGGTCTCGAACAGCACGTCCAGGTCGTCGGTCTTCACCTCGGGATCGGTGGAGGCCCACCCGTCGCGGCCCGAGGCGTAGAGGAACGGCGCATCGAGCTGGGCGTCGTTGGCCTCCAGGTCCATGAAGAGCTCCAGCACCTCGTCGTGGACCTCGTGGACCCGTGCATCGGCCCGGTCGACCTTGTTCACCACCACCAGGGGAAGGAGTCCCAGATCCAGCGCCTTGCGGGTGACGAACCGGGTCTGGGGCATGGGCCCCTCGGCGGCGTCCACCAGGAGCACCACGCCGTCGACCATGCGGAGGATCCGCTCCACCTCGCCGCCGAAATCGGCGTGCCCGGGGGTGTCGACGATGTTGATCTTCGTGTCGCCCCACGTGACGGCGGTGTTCTTGGCCAGGATCGTGATCCCCCGCTCCTTCTCCAGGGGGTTGGAATCCATGACCCGTTCCTCCACGGCCTGGTTCTCACGGAACACGCCGGCCTGGCGGAACATCTGGTCGACCAGCGTGGTCTTGCCGTGATCGACGTGGGCGATGATGGCGATATTGCGAATGGACATGGGGTCCCCGGGCACTCGTCAGGTCACCGGGCGGCGCCTCCCGGTCGGAAGGCGCCGCTTCCGGTACAGCCTTGAAGTATAACGAGGACTCCGGAGAAGGCGGAGGGGCGGGTCACCTCCGTGACCCTATCGTCGCGCGGTCACCGACACTTCGCGCCGTTCTCCCTTCACTGCCGTGATCTCCACCGGTCCGAGATCCACCCCGTCGGCGGTGCGCACCTGGAGCTGATGGGTGCCGGGAGGAATTCCAAGCAACAGGTACCGGCCGTCGGGCCGGGTGAGGGCCCCGACCTGGAACCCATCGCCCCGGATGAAGACCTGGGCGTCGCCCAGCGGCGTGCCGTCGGAGGCGGTGACCAGCCCCGTGAGCGAGCCGGTCTCGGGCGCCAGGAGCGGCCGGCGTTCCCGGAGGTCGGGGGTTGGCCGTGGATCCTGCGCCTCCTGGCCCGAGGCCCGGAGCGGGATGCGGACCGGGGCTTCTCCCGCCTCCGACACCCCCACCTCCACCCGGCTCATCCCATCCACTCCGGGCTTCTCCACCTCCACGAGATGGGTGCCCACCGGAACGCTCATCATGAGGAACCGCCCCTGGATGTTGGTGAGGGCCCCCTGCTCCAGTGCGCGGATGAACACCTGGGCCCCCACCACCGGCTCGCCGGTCTCGGGATCGGTTACGGTGCCCACGATCACGCCGGGGTCGGCCCGCACGTCCACGACGAACGGCCCGGCGTCGGCCGCGTCGCTCTGCTCGCTGAGCACCGGACCCACCAGATCCGGCGCCGTGGGCCGATCCACCCGGCAGGCCGCCACCCCCACCGCCAGTCCCAGGGCCCCGGTCAGGGCCCCCCGCCACAGGCGAGGCGTGCGTCGATCGGTCATGGTGCGAATCCTCCGTTCGAGAAGCGAAACGGGGCGGGCGAACGCCGCCACACCCAGGTGGGTCGTCCAGCGGCGGCGCCCCGTGTCCACCAGCAGCCGGGCGTAGCGCGACAGGTCGGCGGTGCGGCGCAGCACGCGCCGGTCGCAGTCCAGCTCGATGGCCGCCCGCAGGCGCGCCACCTGCCACCAGACCACGGGGTTCCAGGGCACGAGAACGAGGGCCGCGAGTCCCCCCAGGAGTAGCCAGCCGTCTCCGGCCCGGAGGTGTTCGTGTTCGTGGCGCAGCAGGAGGGCCCGGTCGGCCTCCGGGAGGTCCAGGACCCACGACGGAACCACCACCACCGGGCGGAGCAGGCCCACCGCCGCCGGCCCCAGTCCGTCGGACACCCGCACCGGGTGGCCGTCCACTTCCCCCGCCACCCACCGCCCCCGGTCCCGCGCCAGACGCACCGACGAGCGGCTCAGGCCTACCAGGACCAGGACGGAGAGACCGGCCCACAGGGCGGCCAACGCCGGATCGAGGTCGAGGGGCGGCGCCGGCGGCGCCGGCACCCGGGGCAGGACGAAGGGGGGAGGAGCCGACGCACCGTCGGCCACCGTTCCCTGGGCGTCTCCGGCCTCCGTCGCCGGACCCGGGATCAGGCTCCACGCCACGGCGGCCACCGACGCCGCCACCGCCACCGCCCACACCGCCCGGGTCGGGCCCCGCACGACCTGCAGCGCCCGCTCCAGCAGCCACGCACCGGCCGACACGAAGACGGCCACCACGAGGCCGTACACCATGACCGCGCCCATCAGTCGCCCCCTCCCTCGTCCTCAGCCAGGCGCCGGTCCACCAGGTCACGGAGCCGTTCCAGCTCCCGGGCGTCCAGGTCGTCGGTGGTGACGAGCTGCTGCACCAGGAGTTCGGGCGAGCCCTTGAAGACCTTCCGGAGCAGGCGGCGGAGTTCGCCCCGCCCCGCGTCCCGCCAATCCACCAGGGGGTGGTAGCGGTAGGCCCGACCCTCGGCCTCGTGCCCCACGGCGCCCTTCTCCTCGAGGGTCTGGAGGACGGAGAGCACCGTCGTGTAGGCCAGGTCGTCGGCGAGGCGCTCCCGCACCTCGGCCACGGTGGCGGCTTCCAGGTCCCAGAGCACCGACATGACGTCGAGCTCCCGGGGGGTGAACACACGTCCCGTCATGGGCGAATCACCGGTTGAAGGCGACCTACGGGTTGTCTAGTAGCTCCAACCTGGGACCCTGCGCTCACCCTGTCAACTAGAAATCCCGTAGATGGAGCGGGGACCGGGTCGGCACCGGCGTCCCGGGAGTCCCATTGCGTGCCCCGCTCCCCCGCCGGATCATACCGTCGCCTTCGACGCGAGTCCCCCTCCCTGCCTCGCGTCGATTCCGACCTCACGCATGCGGGAGACTCCAAGCGGTGGACAGCCCTCGACTCCGCCCCACCTTCGACCTGGATCTCGACCTCCCCCCCGACCACGCCATGACCGCCCTGCGTCGGCGCATGGAGGGAGGCCCCCGGAGTCGCCGGTGCCAATCCAAGGGCCGCTGCGCCGAGTTCTTCCTCTCCGACGACGACCGGCACCTGTGGACCCCGTATCTCTCGGTCCAGGCCGAGGACGCCCCGGGGGGAGGCACCCGACTCCACGGACGCTTCGCCCCGTACCCCGAAGTGTGGACCTTCTTCATGTTCGCCTACGGGGTGGCCTGGTTCGCCGTGCTCTTCGGCGGCGCCTTCGGCTACGCCCAGTGGGCCTCGGGCGAGAGCCCGTGGGGACTCTGGGGCGTGTGGATCGGCCTGCCCGCAGTCCTCCTCCTCCATCTGGGAAGTGCCCTGGGACAACGCCTGGGGGCTCCCGACATGGTGGAACTCCGGTCCCGCCTCGACGGACTGGTGGCCGGTCTCGAGACTCGGGACCCTTGAAGCCGCCCCGGATCCGCATATCTTTCAAACTTCAAGTATCGACCCTTCCACCGGAGCTTCTCCGATGAGCGACCGCAAGATCATCGCGATTCTCGGGGCCACCGGGGCTCAGGGAGGTGGCCTTGCCCGGGCCATTCTCGCCGATCCCGACCGTGGCTTCGCCGTGCGCGCCCTCACCCGCAATCCCGATTCCGACGCCGCCCGGGCCCTGGCCGACGCCGGTGCCGAGGTGGTGAAGGCCGACGTGGCCGACCCCGGGAGCCTGAAGCGGGCCTTCGAGGGAGCCTACGGCGCCTACTGCGTGACCTTCTTCTGGGACCACTTCTCGCCGGAGAAGGAGGCGCAGAGCATCCGGAACATGGCCGAAGCGGCCAAGGCCGCGGGGCTGAAGCACGTGATCTGGTCGACGTTGGAAGACAGCCGGGACTTCATTCCCCTGGACGACGATCGCATGCCGACGCTCCAGGAGAAGTACAAGGTGCCCCACTTCGACGAGAAGGGGTCGGGAGATGCGGCCTTCGCCGAACTGGGCGTGCCCACCACCTACCTCCTCACCACCTACTACTGGGACAACCTGGTGCACTTCGGCGGCCACCCCCAGCGGGGTGACGACGGACGGCTGGTGTTCGTCCTCCCCATGGGCGCGGAGAAGCTGCCGGGAATCGCGGCCGAAGACATCGGGAAGGCCGCCTACGGCATCTTCCGGAAGGGGGACTCCATGGTGGGCCGGCGCATCGGGATCGCCGGAGAGCACCTGAGCGGACCCGAAATGGCCGAGGCCCTGACGCGGGCGCTGGACGAGCCGGTGTCCCACTTCTCGCCGCCCTTCGACGTCTACCGGGCGTTCGACTTCCCGGGGGCCGACGACCTGGGCAACATGTTCCAGTTCTACCACGACTTCAACGACCACTTCCGGTCGACCCGGTCGGTGGAGACCACCCGGGAGCTCAACCCCGACGTTCAGGACTTCGGGGCCTGGCTGGCCGCCAACGCCGCGAAGATGCCCGTCGATCCGGCCTGATCCGCAGCCCCCTCCCGGACGAGCGCGTCCGGGTACGACGGCCGCATCGGGATCCCCCCGATGCGGCCGTTCGCCGTTGGGGTGGGTCGTGGGTCACCCCGGGGGCAGCGGGTGCGCCGACACCGTGACCAGCCCCACGTGGTCGACCGTGGCGAGCCAGACCCGATCGGGCGAGAAGCCCACCAACCGGGCGCCGGCCGGCAGGTCCACCTCCAGCACCACGCCTCCCCGGTCCACCACGGCGTAGCGGGTCGTGTCCGACTCCCACCCGGTGAGGCGCAGCCAGAGCCGGTCCTGGGGGTCGGCGGGGGCGTGGAGGGCGGCGAAGGGCGAGGTCCGCTCGGGCCAGTCCAGATCGGAGATGCGCACCGTGGCCGCGGCTTCGTCGGGATGATCGCCACTCTCCGACGCCAACCAGCCCTCGTACCACGCCTCCCGAGCCCGGTCCGTGACCCGGGCGTCGGGCAGATCCAGCCGGGTGGTGGTCCCGTCGGACCAGCGCACCACCGAACCGTCGCCCGCCACCACCCCCACCGTCCCGTCGGAGAGCACGCCCCACGCTTCCTGGCGAGACCAGGGACGGGGCACCACCAGGAGCATCTGGGTCATGGTGAGGCCTCCCTGATCCACCACGGGCTCCCCCACCGGGTGGTCGTCGTCGGGGACCGTGGCCACCTCCCCCACCACCCGGCTCTCGCCGGTGGCCGGATCGAGGCGATGGATGGCTGCCCTGGTGAAGTCCATGCCCGGGGTCATCATGATGTTGCCGCCGTCCCGCTCCCGGAGGTAGACGAACCCCCGGGCATCGGCGGCCCGGGGCGTCTGGCTGGCCACGGCCCGGGCTCCGTCCCTGGGCGTGACGGTGCGGGCGATGCCCCCGTCCGGCGCCACGATCAGGAACCGTCCCTGTCGGGGGTCGGAGACCAGAGTGGAGTCCCCGGGAAGCGGCGCCACGTACAGGGGCGCCAGGTATTCTCCGGGTCCACGCCCCTCCCGTCCGACCCGCCACCGCTGCCCGGACTCGAGGTCGGTGAGGAGGAGCGATCGCTCCAGGGGGTCGGCAACCCAGAGCCCGCCGTCGGACGTCACACGCACCCATTCCACCGCGCTGAACGGCTCCCCCACAGTCTGGACCGCGGGACCCAGGGGGGTGGCCTGGGCCCCGGCGGGCGCACCGGACAAGGCCCCCATCAGGAGGGCTCCCAGGGCCCTCCGCGTCGTCGTCGTCGTCGTCATGGATCCTCCTCCTCCCCGGCATGGGCGTGAACCGTCCCCACACCATGGCACCCCGAGCGACGCGGCGCGTGAACGGAGCGCAACGGAATGTTACGAGCGTGACGATGGACGCCGGGGGACTGCCGGTCGCCCGCCTCCCTGCCCAGGTTGGGACATGACCCCACACCGTCGTCCTCCCATGGCCGGGTCCCGGTGGGCCGCTCTGGCCCTGGCCGCCGCCCTGGTGGCGCTGGGGGTGGCGGGCCTGGGAGTCGAGCGAGACTACAGCCGAGCCGAGGAGGCGCGCCTCGTCGACCGCCTCGACGCCGACGCCTCCCGGCTCCGCTCGGCCCTCATGGAGCGTTGGCGCTCCGCCCAGGATGCCTTCATGGACCAGGGCCCGGAGGCTCTGGGCTCGCTGAACGACGCCGTGTCGGGAGTCTACCGCCGCAGCGAGGGCGGCGTGGAGGTGTGGGACGACAACGGCTGGCGACCCTCCGCGGCGGAGCGTCTGCCGGTGGCCGCCTCCGAGGCGTTGGCCCGGTACGGGGTGACCGAACCCCGGGCCGTGACCGTGGGTGGACGCACCGCGCCGGAGCCCGCCCTGGACGAGGCCTTCACCCTGGTGGCGATCTCCCCCTCCCTGACCCGGGTGGCGATCCTGGACCCGGCCCGGGCCCTGACCACTCTGACCCCCGGCGCCCTGGCCGACGCCGGACTTCCCCCCGCCGACGTCCGGGTCACCTGGCTGTGGCGGGGAGATCCCCTGGCCTCCGGAGGGGCGGGCCCGGCCCTCGCCGACGGCCCCGAAGTGGGAGACCGGGTCCTGGAACTCGACCGCACCACCGCCGCCGGCGAATCCGGCCCCCGCTCCACCCACGACCTCCTCTTCTTCGGCCCCACCTTCGGACCGGGTCCGGACCTCACGGTGCGGGTGTCGCCCGCCGAGGGGTCGGTGGCCTCGGTGGTGGCCCGGGGCCGGCGTGGTCGGTGGGCGGTGGGCGGCGTCATCTGGCTGCTCCTGGCGGCGGGCGGCGGCACGCTGGTGGCGGGACTCCGGCGGAGCGAGGCACTGGCCCGGCGACAGCGGGCGTTCCTGGAGGTGGTGGGCCACGAGATCCGAACGCCGCTGGCGGCCATGGACGGGGCGCTCCAGAACCTGGAGGACGGGGTGGTGACGGAGTCTGCGGCGTACCTGCCCCTGCTCCGCTCCCAGGTGGAGCGCATGCGAGCCCTGGCCGACGACGCCCTGACCCTGGCCCGGGCCCGCACCGACGGGGCCCCCGACGCGGCCGTGTCCGTGCGGCGCCTGATGGACGACGTGGAGCGACTCGGCCGGGACGCCGACGACGTGACGCTGGATCTCGACCCCGCCCTGGTGGACGCGGAGGCGGACCTTTGGGTGGGCGGGCGGGAAGGGGCGGTGGCCCGGGCGCTGGCCAATCTGGTCCGGAACGGGAGGGTTCACGGCGAGCCCCCCATCGTGGTCTCGGCGCGCCGCGCCGGGGGAGGGGTGACCCTGGAGGTGCGGGACCACGGGCCGGGCTTCGGCCCCGGCGACGCCCACCGGCTCCTCCAGCCCTTCGTTCGGGGAAAGTCGGCGGAGGAAGCCCAGCGGAGCGGATCGGGCCTGGGGCTCGCCGTCGTGGCCGAGGCCGTCCGGGAAGCCGGGGGAACGGTGACCCTGGACGACGCGTCCCCCGGCGCCCGGGTGCGGATCTTCCTTCCGGAACACGCCTCGTGACGACCCGGGCCCGGATTCTCCTGGTGGAGGACCAGTGGGCGGTGGCGGCCCCCGTCCAGGACCGTCTGGAGGCCGAGGGACACGAGGTGGAACGGGTGGAGCGTGGCGACGCGGCGCTCCGGCGGGTCGAGACCGCCGCCTGGGACCTCGTGGTGCTGGACCTCATGCTCCCGGGCCGCCTCTCGGGGTTCGACGTGGCTCGGGAACTCCGCACCGGTCTGGCCCCCGGTGAAGCCGGCATTCCCATCCTCATGCTCACGGCGCGCCACGAGGTGGAGGACCGGGTGGCCGGCCTCCGGGCCGGCGCCGACGACTACCTGGTGAAGCCCTTCTCCATGGCCGAACTGGTGGCCCGGATCGACGCCCTGCTGCGCCGCGCCCGCAGTCGACCCACCGGGGAGGGCGACGTGGTGTTCGGGGCGGTCCGGGTGGATCCGGCGGCGGGACGCGTGGAAATCGACGGCCGGAAGGTGGCCCTTCCCGCCCGGGAGTTCCAGCTCCTGCGCTACTTCGTGGAACGACCGGGGCGAACCTTGTCCCGGGACGTGCTGCTCCGCGAGGTCTGGGGGTACCCCCGCACCCCCCTCAGCCGCACCGTGGACACCCACGTGGCGCGGCTGCGGGAACGCTTCGAGCCCGACCGCGCCCACCCTCGCTACTTCCGCACGGTGCGGGGGGCGGGCTACCGCTTCACCCCGGACGGGTAGGCGTGCTCCCCCCCCGGGGTCTCACCAGGCCACGGTGGTCCAGATCACCACGAGGCCGCAGGGCGCGTCCTTGATCCCCGCCTGGTGCCGAAGCTCCGGAGGCACCTCGCCGAAGTAGCGGTAGATCTCCATGGCCATGACGTTCTCCGTGGTGACCATGGAGAGGGGCCAGGCATCCCATGCCGCCGACCCCTCGGGGAGGTCCCGGAGCACCCTGTTGTCGAGACGATACACGAAACAGCCCGCCCCCAACTGCGACCGGAGGTTGGGGAACCCGTTGCGGGATTCGGCGAACGACATGCGTACCCTGGGCACGTCGTAGAAGGCGTCGGTGACCCGGTATTTGATCTTGGTCTGGATGTCCACGGGATCCAGGAACACCCCGGAGCCCCGCTCCCGACGCGCGCTGAATTCGGCCCGGCCGTTGGCCGCCGCCTCCACCACGAGGCTGTCCAGGGGGATCGGTCGCGTATCCAGGGCGATCTCCACCTCGGAGCCCTCCGGCGGGAGGATCACCCGGGGCGCGAACCCCAGGGCCGTGACCCGGATGGCCTGGGTGCCGTCGGGGAGCGTCACATCCAGCACGCCGCCGGCCGAGGCCACCCACGCGCCCCGGACGTCCTCGCCCCGGCCCAGGGCCTCCACCTGGGGAAACGCCACAGCCAGACGCGAGATGGCGTCCACCACCCGGATCCGGAGCTCGGTCTGGGCGTGGAGGGCTGAGGGGGCGACGAACGTCGCGAGGGCGGCTACGGAACACGCCGCGAGGGTCCAGGCCCGCCGGTTCACCCTCCCGCCCCCTCGTTGGCCACCGGGCTCGACCAGTGCAGGTGCTGGATTCTCCAGGCACCGCCCGATCGGCGAAGGACCCCCGAGACGTGGCCCCCGAAGCTCGTGGCGGTCCCGTCGCTCAGGGTGATGGTCTCGGCATACGACGAAGACACGGCCACGATGGACTCGGTGAGGGGGTCGAGGCGGGGGTCGATCCACTCCAGCCGCATGCCGGACACGCCGGGGGCGAAGTCGGCGAGGAAGGCCTCGGCCTCTGCCCGGTCGTGAAACGCCACGGCTCCGTCCGACGCCATGAAGAAGGCGGGGCCGTCTTCGAACAGGTCGAGCCAGGCCAGGGGACCCCGGGCCGCCAGCTCCGCCGGAATCCCCGTGAAGAACGCCTCGGCCCCCCGGGCGGTTTCGGCCGGAGCACTCCCGACCCCGCAGGCCATCGCACCGAGTACGAGCACCCCCGCGGCCATCCTGCGCACCCCACGAACCCACCGGGAGATCGGCTTCACTCTTCACCCCCACCACCGGAACGAACGGCTGATTCGAGGGGGCAAGAGTGGGGCTCACGCCACGGGCCCCGCAAGGCCGTCGACCCCCCGCACCCTTGACTCCGGACGCCCCGGGGTCCCATATAGTCACAACCTGACTAAACCTGGTCCGGAGATCGCCGTGCCGTCCGATGCCCTCGCCGAATTCGAACTCCTGGTCATGCTCGCGGCCCTGCGTCTCGGCCCCGACGAGGCGTACACGGTCTCCATCGCCGACGACATCCGGGGTCGCACGGGCCGATTGGTGCGTCGGGCCAACGTCTACACCACGCTGCAGCGTCTGGAAGCCAAGGGGTTCGTGGCCAGTCGCCTCGGCGAACCCCGGGAGGAACGAGGCGGACGCCCGCCGCGGCTCATCGCCGTGGAGCCGGCGGGGGTGGAGGCGGTTCGGACCACCACCGAGGCGATCCGGGCCATGGTGGGCGACCTGGATTCCATGCTCCGGGGCCCTCGGTGAGGGCCCCGCGCTGGGCCCGCGCCCTCCTGGCCCGACTGGCGCCCGAAGGTCGGGAGGACGAGATCCTCGGCGACCTCGAAGAGGCGCATCGGGCGCGCAGGGCCCGGCGGAGCCGTCCGTTGGCCGCCCTCCTCACGGCGCTGGACACCCTGGACATGGCCTGGGCGCTGCTGCGCCGACGAGGCTTCGGGGGCAACCTGTCGTGGCTGGACTTCAAGCTGGGCGCCCGGATGTTGCTCCGGTATCCCGGGCTCTCGGTGCTCGGGGGACTGGCCATCGCCTTCGCCATCCTGGCCGGCGCCGGGACCTACGAATTCCTCCGTCAGGTGGCCGACCCCACCATTCCCTTCGAGGGCGGCGACCGCTGGGTCGGGATCCAGGCCTTCGACACCCGGGACGGGAAGGATCGGGACCGGGTGCTGTACGATCTGGAGACCTGGAGGACCACCCTGGCCACGGTGGATCACCTGGGCGCCTACACGTCGGCCTCCCGCACCCTGCGGGTCGGGGGCGAGGGCATCCGGCAACTGCGGGTCGCCGTCATGCAGGCCGCGGGGTTCCGGCTCGCCGGCACCGAACCCCTCTTCGGACGCACCCTCGTCGACGACGACGAACGAGCCGGCGCCCCCCTCGTGGCGGTGATCGGGTACGACGTCTGGCGCACCGCCTTCGGGAGCGACCCCGACGTGGTGGGCACCGACGTCACCCTGGGGTCGGAGCGGGTCACGGTCGTCGGGGTCATGCCCGAGGAGTTCGCGTTCCCCGTGGCCCACGAAGTGTGGCTCCCCATGCGGGTCGATCCCGGTACCGTGGCCCCCGGCGAGGGGCCTCGCGTGTGGGTCTTCGGACGACTCACCGAGGGCGCCGACCTCGATGCGGCCCAGGCCGAACTCGAACGCCTCGACGCCCGTCTCGCCACGGCCTTTCCCGAGACCCACGGGACCCGCCGATCGTTCGTGCGACCCTACGCGCTGGCCATGCTGGGCCTGCCGGGCCGGATCTCGACGGGGGCGGTCTCCCTGTGGGCGGCGGCGTGGAATCTGCCTCTGGTGCTCTTCCTCCTGCTGGTGGCAGGCAACGTGGCCCTCCTCATGTTCGCACGAGCGGCGGCGCGGGAGAGCGAACTCGTGGTACGGAGCGCCCTGGGGGCCGGCCGTCGGCGCATCGTGGGGCAGCTCTTCGCCGAGGCTCTGGTGCTGGCCGGCGTCGGGGCGGCCCTGGGACTCTCCCTGGCCCGGTACGGCCTGCGATGGGGGTACCACGTCGTCGAATTGGAGATCTGGAACGGACCCCTTCCGTTCTGGTTCCGGCCCGAACTGTCGATCTCGACCATGGTCTACGCCGTGGGGCTCACGCTCCTGGGGGCGACCGTGGCCGGCGTGCTGCCGGCCCTCAAGGCGACCCGGGGGCTGGCCGATCGGCTGAGGGAAACCGCGGCCGGAGCCGGGGGACTGCGGTTCGGCGGGGTCTGGACGCTGGTCATCGTGGTGCAGATCGCCCTCACGTTGGCCTTTCCCGGCGTGGGGTTCGCCGTGGCCATGGAGGGTCGGGCGATCCGGGACTTCGACATGGGCATCCCGTCCCGGGAATACGTGACGGCGCGGCTGGCGCTCCGGCCTCCCGAGACCGACCTCGCCGTGTTGGAGCCCGCGACCATCGTGGGGGGAGCCTCGGCCCCGACGGACGAGGCCCAGGCCTACGCCCTCCGGGCCCGCCGGACCCTGGCCGAGTTCGACGAACGCCTGCGGGCCGACCCCCGGGTGGCCGGCGTGGCCTGGGCCACCCACGCGCCCCGGCACTACACGGGGTGGCACCAGATCGAGGTCGACACGGAGACCCGACCGTCGCCCTATGGAGCCCGGGGGCACCGCATGGGCTCCGTGGCGGTCGATCCGGCCTTCTTCCCCACCCTGGGGGTCACCCCGGTGGCCGGACGCGATTTCCGCACCGCCGATCTGGGCGCCGAGCCCGGCGTCGTGGTGGTCAACGAGGGGTTCGTGGACTTCGTGCTCGGCGGGCGTAACGCCGTGGGGGTGAACGTGCGCTACGTGGCGAGCGAGCGAGTCGCCTTCGAGGAACCCGGCCCCTGGTACCGCATCATCGGCGTGGTCCAGAACCTCGGGTCCATGTCGGGCTACGGCTCGGCGGTGATCTACCATCCCGCCGATCCCCGGGCCCTGCATCCGGCCGCCGTGGTGGTCCACGTGCCGGGCGACGCCGAGGCGTTCCTTCCGGCCCTCGGGGCGCTGGCGTTCGACGTGGAGCCCGACCTGACGGTCTCGGGCCCCGTCCGCCTCGACCGGGTGAAGGACAGCGACGTGGAGTTCTACCGATTCTGGGTCACCATGCTCGCCATCACGAGCGGGGTCGCGGTCGTGCTCTCCCTGGGCGGGATCTACTCGGTGATGTCGTTCACGGTGGCGCGCCGGACGCGGGAGATCGGCGTCCGGGTGGCCCTGGGGGCGCCCCGTGGCCGGATCGTCCTGGCCGTCTTCCGACGGCCCCTGATCCAGGTGAGCGTAGGGCTCCTGGCCGGGGCCGTACTGACGGGCGTGCTCCTGATGGACTTCGGCTCGGTGTCGGCGATGGAACTGGCCGTCTTCTCGGCCTACGTGGCGGCCATGGCCGCCGTCTGCATGCTCGCGTGCGTGTCGCCGACGCGAAGGGCGCTCTCGGTGGAGCCGTCGGAGGCGCTGCGCACCGAGTAGGATCAGCGCTCCGGCACGGGGAGGCGATCACCCATGGGCGTCACAGCCTCACGTCCAGATCCGCTCCAGGCTCGGGACTCCGTCGAATCCCGCGTCGAACGACATCGACACAGGGAGCGATCGCATCGCGACGTCGGATCGCGACATACCGATGGAGGATCTCCTGGATGACCCCGGCGTCGGTGACCAGCCGCTGTGAGCCGGCGATCAGTCGCTCGAGTACCCGGCGAGCCGCCTGCTTGTTGGGGTGCTCGGCGCCCACCAGAACCATGGGCACGTTGGAATCGACGAAGATCACGGGCTCCCTTCACCGAGGTAGCCGGCCCGGATCTGCGACTCCATCTCCTCGATGTCCGCGGTCGGGTAGGCGTGGGCCGCCGCCTCACGCACCACGAGGAGCTTCGCGTCCGCACCCCGCTCCGGCTCGTCAGCCCGCGCCTCGCGCAACACAGTCCTGACGTAGTCGGAGACCGTGGTACGGCGCCGTCGCGCGGCGGCCTGGAGCGCCCGATGCTCCTCGTCGTCCAGAATGACCTGAAGTCGATGACTCATGGTATGAGTATGACAGACTCATCGAGGGGTGTTCAGTCCGGAGTGGTGCCGTTCGCCGAGCCGGGCGTCCCGTGATGGGGTCAACGCTCCAGCGTGAAGACGACCACGCTCTGGACGTCCATGGCGCCGGTGTGCACGGCGACGACACGGTCGCCCCGCACGGCCAGGGGGCGCACAGCTTCGGGAAGGTCGATGGAGGTCCAGCCGCCGCCGTCCTGATGCAAGAGGCGTTCGGGGGCGCCGGTCAGGTGGAGCCAGATCCGGCCCTGCTCGTCGGACCCGGCGTCGAGGATCGGGGACACCCACTCGGGGGGCGCGACTTCGACGTCGGAGAGGGGGCGGCGCTCGCCCCGGAACTCGAGGGCTTTGCGCTGGACGTCGGCCAGATCGGCGGGATCGAACGGCCGGCCCCGGACGGGAAGCTCCACGCGCTCCACGACGTCGAGGGCTCCGGCCGCATCCACGGCGTACCGGCGGATCACCCCCTCGTAGCCGTCCACGACGGCGACGGCGGTGTCGCCCAGAACCACGATGTGATTCTGGGGTGGGGCCACCCCCGGCACGGGGTGGGGAACGTCGCCGCCGACCCGAACCATGGCCGACCCCTCCGCCCCGGACTCGGCCACCCGTAGGCCGTTCGCGTCGCGCACCACGAAGCCGTAGGCCGGAAACCGTGCAGGCCACACTGTGGGAACCGTCGCCGCTTCCACGCCCACGACCACACCCCCGGCCAGGCTATGCCACCACGCCATGTTCGGCGGGAGGCCCTCCGGCACCGGCGTCGTCCCCAACCGCTCCCCGGCGGGGTCGAAGGTGGTGAGGCCCCGGCCGAAGTCGGCGACGGCCAGGGCGTCGCTCCGGGAGATGAGGGCCACGGGACGGGTGAACTCCCCGGGCCCCTCGCCAGGCGCTCCGATCCACCGGACGCCCCGATCGGCGAGGGTGAGCAGGGCGACGCGACGGGCGCGCCGGTCGAGCACCGCGACGCGGTCGCCCTCGAAGGCTGCGGCGGCGACGACATCCTCGAAGTACACGTCGCCGCCGGGAGACCCGAACCGGGCGATCTCCCGGAGCACAGGTTGGGCGTCGACCGGGCCCGGACGGACGAAGCCGCACAGCGCGAGAACGAAGACGACTGCGGTGAAGCGCCGGATCATTCGAATCCCCCGAGCAGAAGAACGCCGTCCAGGTCCCGGTGACCGTGGAGGACCCGCACGACATCGACACGATCGTCGAACCGAAGGTAGATCATAAGGTAGGGATGGCTGGCCAGACGCACCGTCCGGAGGCCCGGCACGCCGAGCCGGGCCCCGAGCTGGTCCGACCCGGCATCGGGGAAGCGGCCGAGTCGATGAATCGTGTCCCGTAGGTCGTCGAGGAACCGGCCGGCCGCCTCCCGTCCGGTCTCGGTCGGAATCCACCGGGCCGCCGCGTCGATGTCGGCGTCGGCCGCCGGACGCCGAAAGACCCGCACGTCGGCGTGGCTCACCCCTCGGGAAGTCGATCGCGGAGTTTCTCGAAGTAGTCCTCGGGAAACGGCTCCGACGGTCCGGATTCGAGGCCTTCCCGCACCAACGTGCGCACCCGATCGAGTTCGCGGTCGGTCCGGATGAGATGTCGCACGTACTCGCTCACCGTCGCGAACCCGCGCTCGCGCACGCGCTCGCTCGAAGCGAACGCCTTGAGTTCGTCGTCCAGGGATACGTTCATGGTGGCCATGCCCCATACTGGGAGTGCTGCGGGAGAAATGACAAGCTTTGCCATCACCGAAGGGCGGTGCCATGTCCGGTCGGGCCTGTCTCTCAGGATGGGGCGATCCGGAGTGCGCGCCGCGTCTCGTGGCGCGCCCCGTCGTCGGTGCGCACGCGGAGCACGAGGGTGTACCGACCGGGCGCGACGGCACGGAGGTCGAGGATCGTGGCCAGGGAGGTGAGCGCACCGTCGGCTTCGGTCGTCCACCCGAGCGTGCCGGACGCCTCTTCGGGCCCTCCGGGAAGCAGCCGTCGCAGGCGATCGATGAGGCCGCCCTCGTCTCGCTCGAGTTCGAGTTCCATCTCGAGCATCGATCCTGGCCTCGCCCCGTACACCTCCCAGTACAACCCGAGCTCCGGCGCATCCGCCTCGACCGTCGGCGCACCCAGCATGGAAGCCACCGCGGCCAGAAGCGAATCGGGCGCCTCGAAGCCCACCGGCCGATACAGCAAGACGTCACTCAGTCCCGCCGGAGGCGGCGGAGTCATCTCGCGGTAGCGTCCCACGGCGTCGGGCTCCACCACCTCCAGGCTCACCACGTATCGCGATTCGGGAGCCTCGGCGAGGAAGACGGTGCGTCCATCTCGAAACGGCGCCTGGAGCTGGAGGGCCGGATCGCCGGGGCCGTCGCTCACCACCAAGTAGGCCGAATCCGCCAGCGCCCCGAGAGCCGTACCGGCCACCGAGGCGGCCACCGCCAGGCGAAGGCTCCCGGGCCCACCCGCCTCGCCGAGGCGCCGGAAGCGGGCCACCTGCGCGTCCAGGCTCCGGACCGGTCCATACGGGACCGAGAGTCCTTCGTACGACACCCCGGCGTCGAGACGCCACACCGCACGAGACCCATCCTGGTCGACCAGATCCGGCACGAAGTGCTGAGCCGCCGCGGCATCCCCGGTCCAGACCTGGAGACTCGAGATGCCCCGCTCGGAGATGTCGTGCTGCCAGGAGTCCCAGGGACCCCGTCGCAGGAACGCCGGCCACCCGGCCACCGCCGCGCCGAAAGGGAGGTCCCGGAGGTTGTCCGGAAGGGCGCCGAAGAGCTCCCGATGGATTCGGAGGCCGATGCCCCGATCCACGTGGGCCACCCACCGATCGTTGCCGACGAGGGCGTGGAGGGGGTCGGACAGCCACCACAGGGTGTCGGCCCGGGCCGCAGGGGTCGGGCACGGCGGATCCCGCCGCCACGTCTCCTGCACGTGGTCCGAATCCCACGTATCGACCCGATCCCGGGCGCCGACCAGACCGGCCGGGTCCGTGAGCCCACACGCCACCGAGTCGGGCGCCTCCGCGAGCATGCGCCGGAAGCGCTCCTCGGCCTGATCGTGGCGCCCGGCCGCCACGAACACGTGACCCTGGAGTCCGAGGCAGAACCACTCCGCTGCGGCGCAGGCCTCGGCGGCCTCGAAGGCGTCGAGCAGCCGCCCGGTCCGCACCGCAGCCCCCACGGCCTGGCCCACGACGAACCCCGACCCGGGGTGGGCCGCGGCCGCTTCGAGAAGCACCCCCAGCGTCTCGTCCGGCGGCTCGTGGCAGGACACGTTCGCCTCGCAGAGGGCCAGCGCCCAGTCCCCGCCGTGACAGACGTCGCCATCGTCGGCGACGCATCGCGACGAGACGCCCCGTCCATCGCGCACCGCGAAAGGACTGTCCCTGCGCCCCACGTTCCCGAGCCGACCCACCCGCTCGACGTACCGCTCGCGCAGGGCGTCCCGCACCGTGCCCACCGCCGCGGTCGTGTCGGCGGGCTGGAACGAGGCCCCAGCCTCCACCGCTCCGAGGAGGAGCGGAGCCAGGGTCACGCCGAGAAGAAGAGGGAACGCCCCACTGCGGCGGTAACTCATGATGGGAGTATGGCACCCGCCTCACCGATGGGCCACCCGGGAGGCGACTCGCGGGAGCGGGCTCGCCGCCGCCTTCACGGCCCGGGGTCCCGTTCGCCGAACCAGGGATCCCGCTCACCGAACGGCCGACACCGGTCGCACCGCCCCCCGTAGGATCCGGCACGTCGCGTCGCACCATGCCCTCCGACCCTCGGGATTCCAATGGCTGCCCTCCTGGCCGTCGCCCTGGCCGCTCACCTCGCCCTCTCGCCCGGGTCGCCGGTCCCCGACACCGTCGTCTTCCACGGCGGACCTGCCCACGGGGGCGTCGTCGACGCTCGGGGCGTGCCCCGCCACGGCCTGGAGCGCTGGCGTCTGCCTACCGACGGGCCCGTGCGGTCGTCACCCGTGGTGGCCGACGGCACGGTGTACGTGGGGAGCGAGGACGGGCACCTCCACGCCGTGGACCTGGCCACGGGCCACCTCGTCTGGCGCGTCGACGTGGGTGGCCCGGTCACCTCCGCCCCGGCCCTCGACGACACCCGGGTCTACGCCGCCCATCACGACGGCACCCTGGTGGCCGTGGGCCGCCACGACGGCGCCCTGCGCTGGCGCTCCGACGTGGGCCCGGCGCTCCCCTGGGCGTGGGGGTTGGAGGGGTGGGACTACCTGGGATCTTCGCCGGTTCTCGCCGGCGGACTCGTGGTCGTGGGGTCGACCGACGGCCGGGTTCGGGCCCTCCATGCCGACACCGGCGCCGAGGCCTGGGCCGTGGCCACCGAGGGACGCGTCCGCTCCAGCCCCGCCGTGGCCGACGGCACGGTCTTCGTCGGGAGCGCCGACGGGTTCGTCCGGGCGCTGGATCTGACCACGGGCGCCGAGCGCTGGCGTTTCGAGACCGAGGGCGCGGCCCTGGACGGAGCCGACTTCGGCTTCGACCGCCGCACCATCACGGGCGGTCCGTCCGTGGCCGAGGGCATCGTGTACGTGGGATCCCGCGACGCCCGCATGTACGCCCTCGACGCCGCCACCGGGCGCCTCGTCTGGTCCCACGACGACGAGGGCGCGTCGGCCTGGGTCATCTCCACCCCCGCCGTCTGGCGCGATCAGGTCATCTTCGGGCGCTCCAGTTCGGCCAAGGTCCAGGCTCTGGACACCGCCGACGGCACGCTCCGATGGGAGGTGACCCTGGGGGGCCCCGTCTTCAGCTCCCCCGTGGTGGCCGACGGCCTCGCCTACGTGACCACCGGCGGGGCCGGCGGACTGGTGGCCCTCGACGCCGCCACCGGCGACGTGCGGTGGCGACGGCGTCTCGGGGGCGAGAGCTGGAGCACGCCGGCCGTGGGCGACGGGGTGATCGTGGTCGGGTCCGACGACGGCGTCGTGCGGGCCGTCGAGGCCACCGAAGGTCCGTCGCCGATCCTGGCGGTCTTCCGGGACTCGGTGCCGGAACGAGCCAGCGTGCTGAATCTGAACGGACTCGACGGCGCACTCGCCACGACTCTCATCCGGATGGGGTACACGAGCCTCGACGCATCGTCCCTCCCCTCCTTCCTGGAGTCCCGCATCGCCCAGGGCGGGCCCAGCGTCGTGGTGTTCGCCACCGACGCCCTACCCTCGAGCGTGGCTCCCGAGGCGGCTCCCCGGGGCCTCCTGGTGGACTATCTGGAGGCCGGCGGCACAGTCGTGTGGATCGGCGACCCACCGTTCTGGCTCTCCCGGGACGCCGACTCGGGCACGTTCGCCACCGACATCGAGGCCCCGGCGGCGTTTCTCGGCGTGGACTTCGGAGCATGGATCCGGGACTCCCGGGTGCATCGCCCCACCCCCGCGGGTCGGGATCGGGGACTCCAGGGCTGGTGGACCGGCCCCGGCGGGGTGTCTCCCAGCGACGTGACCACGGTCCTGGCCACCGACGACGAGGGCCGAGCCGGTGCGTGGGTGAAGTCGTTCGGGGGTCCCCCGGGAACGGGGTGGGTGTCCCTGCCCTACCGGTCCGCCCCCGCGTGGATCGGCGTGCTGAGGGAGGTGGCCGAGGCGGGGGTCTGGCGGCGGAGGTAGGACGTCGCGCCGGCGCACGACTCCGACGCGATCTACCGGGCGTCGTAGCGGAAGCGGTGCCCCCGGAGGAGGCCGATCACCACACCGACCGGGACCGCGACGACGGCGGAGACGAGCCCGGCCACGACCCCCGCCGGAGCGTACCCGGACGAACCCGAACCCGCCACGAGGTGGGTCGCCGCCCCGACCACCCCCGCGACCACCAGCCCCCCGAGGGCGCCTTCGAAGAAGCCCAGGACCTCGTCGCGGTGCTCCAGTGCGACGACGTCCGGCAGTCGCGTGGTGATGGTTCGACCCCCGGGGGAGTCCCACGACAGGACCTCGTCGTTCAGCCGCACCCCCGTGCGGGCGAGAAACGCCGTGTCGGCGACGAGCACCCGAGTCCACCGGTCCGTCGACGCATGGAGCACCTCCCGGCCCGCCTCGTCAGGCGGATCGAGCTGGATCGAACGCACGGTCGTGCACGCGCCCTGCAGCACCACGAACGCCATCAAAGTCCAGCGCCCCTTCATCGATCTCTCCGTTCCAACGGGCGCTCGACGTCGCCGTCGAGCTTCATGCGGGTACCCTACGTCGACTCACGCGTCCTCGCCAGGAGCCCCGCGGTCTCCCTGGACCTGCGGACCGCCGTCTTGCCCCCTCCCCCTCCCACCCCGATCCTCGGGAGGATTCCGGGAGACAGGGGGAGACCGAGTGGACGGGACGGATCGACGAATCGACGGACGCTTCGCGCCGCTCCTGGCGCTCTCGGCGCTGTGGGTCGGGGTGGGGCTGATTTCGGGCGTGCAGCAGTTCATCGTGGCCGGACGGCACGACATCGCGCTCCCCCTGGGCTCGGCGGTTCTGCTCCAGATCGTGGCCGCCCTCCCCTGGATCGGCCTGACCCTCGCCATCGTCGCCCTGGTGCGACGCGTGCCGCTCCGGGGCGAACGGCGCCTTCGGACGCTGGCGATCCATGGCGCTGCGGCCCTCTTCACGGCGCTGGCCGCCAACCTCGCCATCGTGGCGCTCCAACGGGCTGTGGGGGGCGGGGGCGCAGGCCCGTATCTCGAGGGGGTATGGGACGGCACCCTTCGTTGGGTCCACGTGGTGGTCGTGGTCTACGCCGTGATCGCGGTCACCACCGAACTGTGGCTGGACCGGGCCCGGCCTCGGGCGAACCCCGACCCGGCGCCCGGCCCCGCCCCCGAGGTGCTCACGCTCCGGGAGGGGTCCACCACGCTACGCCTCGACCCCGCCGAGATCGACTGGCTCGAGGCCGACGGGGACTACGTGCGGGTCCACGCGGGCGGTCGTCGGCATCTGGTGAACCACCGCCTCGCCGAGTTGGCCGAGCGTCTGGCCGGCGCCGGGTTCGTGCGCATCCATCGGTCGGCGGTGGTGCACCCCAACCGGGTCCGCTCGGTGCGGCCCGTGGGCCGAGGCGACCAGGAAGTGACCCTCACCGACGGATCCCGGGTGCGGGTGTCCCGGCGCCGGGCCGGCGACCTCCGGCGGGCCCTGAACGACCCCGCCATGACCGAGCCGACCCCGTCCGTACCCGGCTGAGAGGCCATTTGGCTGGGCTGACGCCCGGATGTACGATGGTCCCCATGAAAGCCTCCGCCGTCCTGGCCGTCGCCCTCGCCCTCGTGGCCTGCGGCGACTCGTCATCCGGCCCCCGGGCGAATCCCGCGGTGCCCCTGGAATTCGTCCACGATCCCGGCAGCCCCGCGTACGTGTCCGTGGCCGGCGGGCGGCTTTCCGTTCGCTTCCGGGCCCGCTCCGGACGGGTCGACGCGGCCCGCATCGTGTCCGGCGAAGACACCGTTCTCATGCACTTCCAGATGGTGGTGGATGGCGCCGCGGTGTGGCGGGCCGCCACGAACCCGAACCTGGGGCGTTATTCCATCGAGGTCGACACCCCCGACTCCACGGCGGTCTTCGGTCCGTACGACGCACCGGCCGACCCCTTCACGTCGGTGGAGTGGGTCGGCGGATCGGTGGGGTATCAGATCTTCCCCGAGCGCTTCGCCAACGGCGACCCCACCAACGATTCCCTGGCCCTGGCCACCGACGAGTACGTGTTCCGCGATCCGTCCCTCGGCCGCACCGAACCGACCCTGTCGCCGTGGGACGGCGAGGTGGGGGAGAGCCACTGCTGTCACCAGTACTTCGGCGGCGACCTCCAGGGGGTGATGGACCGGATGGATCACCTGGAGTCGCTGGGCGTGGGGGTCGTCTACCTGAACCCCATCTTCGTCTCGGGCTCGGCCCACGGGTACGATACGTTCGACTATCGGCGCGTGGCGCCTCACCTGGGCGATTCCACGGTCCTGCGCGCGCTTCTGGATGACGCCCACGCCCGGGGAATCCGGGTGATCTGGGACTTCGTGCCGAACCACGTGGGCATCGGCCATTGGGCGTTCCAGGATGCCGTGGCCCAGGGGGAGGCGAGTGACACGTGGGACTGGTTCACCTTCCGGGTGCCGGCGGACTCGATCCGGGTGGGCGACGAGGAGGACTACGCCGCCTGGTGGAACTTCGGCTCCCTTCCGGAACTCCGCACCGACAACCCCGACGTCATGGAGCACCTCCTGGAGGTGGCCACGGGGTGGACCCGGTTCGGCTTCGACGGGATCCGGGTGGATGTGGCCGCCGACCTGAACAACCGGGCGGGGTTCTTTCCCACCTGGAGAGCGGCGGTGAAGGCCGTGGACCCCGACGTGTACCTCCTGGGCGAGGTGTGGGAGCAGGATCCGTCGTGGCTCCGGGGCGACGAATTCGATGCCCTCATGAACTACCCCCTGGGACAGGGCGTGGTGGAGCCCTTCGCCCGGGGAGAATGGAGCGCCACCCAGGCGACGGCCGGCCTGGCCGAGCAGTACGCCCTCTACCCCGAGGCGTCGGTGGCCATGGCCTTCAACCTGATGAGTTCCCACGACAACGACCGCCTCCTCACCAAGATGGGCGGCGGCGACCTCGGAGCGACGGCGTCGGAGGAGTCCCGGGCTCGCCATCGCCTCGCCGCGGCCCTGCTCTACGCCCTGCCCGGCATGCCAGTGACGTTCCAGGGGGACGAGTGCGCGTTCCTGGGCACATCGGAGGGCCGGCACACGGCCCGGTATCCCATGCAGTGGGACGCGTGCGATCCGGAATTCCTGGACCACTACCGCACTCTGGGCACGCTGCGGAGCGCCGTGCCGGCCCTGACCCATCCCGCGTGGCGCACCTATCGGGACGCGGGCGACCTGCTGGCCTTCTACCGGGGCGAGCCCGGCCCGGGAGAGGTCCTGGCCGCGTTCAACAACACCGGGGCCGACGCCGTGCTCGCGCTTCCCGGGGGCACCTGGACCGACCGGGCGGCGGGTGGGGAATTCGAGACCGATGTCACCGTGCCCGCCCTGGGGTGGCGGGTGCTGGAGCGGAACTGACGGGCGGCCTTCAGCCCGCCAGCCACCCCACCGGGGTGTCCATCCATTCCAGGCGCTCCACCGTGACCGTGTGCCCGTCGCCGTCCCGGAGCATCACGCCCTCCAGAACCAGGTCCCCCCGGGCGTCCCACACGTCGGTTCCCGGTCGGATGGTCACGGTGGCCGTCCCTCCCACGGCCCGGTAGGTGCGGTCGACCCGGGGTCCCCCGTTCTCGATGACGTCGTCGCAGATGGCGTCGCTGATGCGGCTCCCTACCTCGACCTCCAGGGTCACGCCGGCGTCGGGGAGCGGCAACACCGTCGTCGTGGTGTCGCCCGACGCGGTGGCCGCCGCCACGAGCCCCGCGGTGGTGAACGTCAGGAGGACCTCGTCGGCCCCGTCCACCGCGTAGAAGTAGACGTCACCGCATCCGCCCTGATGGGCGAAGCGGGTTTCGAAGTCGGGCCCCAGGAGGTCGGACGAGCACGCCGCCAGACCCAGCGCTGCCACGGCGGCGAAGAGGGACACGAGACGCATGCGGGACTCCGTGACGGGGATCCGAGAGGCGGGATGCACACCGATGAATACGATCGGCCCGGGTGCATCGAGACACCCGGGCCGAAATCCCGTCGGATCGTCCCCTCCCGTCAGTCTCCCAGGACGTAGGCGAAGATCAGGGGGGCCACGATCATGGCGTCGGAATTGATGAAGAACTTCGGTGTGCCCGGCTCCAGCTTGCCCCAGGTGATCTTCTCGTTCGGCGGCGCACCCGAGTACCCGCCGTACGACGTGGCGGCGTCGGTGATCTGGGCGAAGTAGCCCCAGAACGGCACGTCTTCCTGCATGTCCTGGATGATGGAGGGTACGGTGCAGATGGCGAAGTCGCCGGCGATGCCGCCGCCGATCTGGAAGAAGCCCACCGAGGGCACCTCGCCCCCGCCGTGGTTCGCCCGGTACCACTGGATCAGGTCGGCGAACTGTTCCGTGCCGCTCTTCACGCACTGGTGGTGGGGCACGTTCCCCATGAGGACGTTGGCGGCGAACATGTTGCCGGTGGTGGAGTCCTCCCACCCCGGCGACCAGACGGGCACCCCCATCTCGGCGGCGGCCAGCATCCACGAGTGGGCCGGGTCGACCTGGTAGTGGGGTTCGAGCTCGCCGCTCTTGAGCAGGTCGAAGAGGAACTCGTAGGGCAGTTTGCGGTCCCCGTTCTCGCACGCCGCCGCCCACCGCGCGATGAGACGCCGCTCCAGATGCCGCATGACGTCTTCCGGGATGCAGGTGTCGGTGACCCGGTTCATGCCCCGGTCGTAGAGGGCCTGTTCGTCGTCGGCCGACAGCGCCCGCCAGTCGTGGATGATCTCGTACTCGTCGTGGGCCACGAGGTTGAAGACGTCCTCCTCCAGATTGGCGCCGGTGCACGAAATGGCGTGGACCTTCCCCTCCCGGATCATGCGGGCCAGGATGATGCCCAGCTCGCCGGTGGACATGGCTCCGGCCAGGGTGACCATCATCTTGCCCCCGGCCTCCAGGTGCTCCCCCCACGCCTTCGCCGCCGCCACGGTCTCCCGGGCGTTGAAGTGCAGGTAGTGGGTCTCCATGAAGCGGCGAATGTCGCCCATGCCGCGAACTCCTCGGTGGGGTTGTGGAAGGGTTGGATCAGCGGAATGTGGAGGGCCCCCGTGAAGTGGGGAACCCGGGCCCCGAGCTCAGTCGTCGGCCCCGCTGGTGGGGAACCAGCTTCGGTAGGCCAGTCCCGCCGCCATTCCCCCCACGATGGGGGCTACCCAGAAGAGCCAGAGCTGGGAGATGGCCCAGCCGCCCACGAAGAGGGCCGGGCCCGTGCTCCGGGCGGGGTTGACCGACAGGTTCGTGACGGGAATCCCGATGAGGTGGATCAGGGTGAGGCCGAGTCCGATGGCCAGCGGCGCGAAGCCCGCCGGTGCCCGGGGGTCGGTGGCGCCCATGATGATGAAGAGGAACGCGAAGGTCAGCACCACCTCGGCCACCAGGGCCGCCACCATGGTGTAGCCGCCGGGGGAGTGATCTCCATAGCCGTTGGCCGCGAAACCCGCCGACAGGTCGAAGGAGGCCGAGGGCCCCATGCCGGTGGTGCCGCTGGCGATGACGTACAACACGGCCGCCGCCAGCACGGCTCCCACGAGCTGGGCCCCGATGTAGGGTGCGGCTTCCCCCGAGGGATGCCGACCGCCGGCCACGAGTCCCAGGGTCACGGCGGGATTCAGGTGACACCCCGAGATGTGGCCGATGGCGTAGGCCATGGTGAGGACCGTGAGTCCGAAGGCCAGAGCGACCCCCAGAAGCCCGATGCCCACGTCGGGATACCCCGCGGCCAGAACTGCGGCCCCACACCCTCCGAACACCAGCCAGAACGTCCCGAACACCTCGGCGATCATCTTCTTCGACAGGCTCATGCGTTCCTCCGCGCCGTTGCGGCGCCCTGAAATGTGGACCCGTGCCACCCGTCCCGTGTGGGATCATCGGCTCTTGAGCAGCACCCTCCCGGCCAGGGCTCCGGTGAAGTCGCCGTCGGCGATGGCGGGCTCTCCGTTCACCACCACCCAGGCCATGCCCTGAGAGAGGTGATGGGGGTCGGTGAACTGGGACTCCGTATGGACCCGCGCGAGATCGAAGACGGCCAGATCGGCCACGGCCCCGACCCGGATCACCCCTCGATCGGGCATGCGATACACCTGGGCCGGTAGCGACGTCATGGACCGGATGGCCGCCTCGAGATCGACCACACCGAGCTCCCGGACGTAGGTCTCGAGCTTGCGGGTGAAGGCGGCGTACGAGCGGGGGTGGGGGACTCCCTCCTGCCACGGCACCAGGTCGCCGTCCGACGACGTCATGGTGAACGGCTGCACCATGATGGCCCGCACGTCGTCGTCGTGCATGTTGAACGAGACGATGCTGGGCGACCCCTGACGGAAGAGGTCCAACGCCGCGTCCACCGGGTGGAGGCCTCGCTCCCGGGCGACCGCCGCCAGGGTGCGGCCTTCGATGGAGGCGTCGTCCCGGAAGCGCCGGAACTGGATGCGGTCGGCCCCACCCCGCCGGGCCAGGTTCTCCACCACGGCCTCCCGGATCCTGGCCAGGTCGTCGGGACGGGCCAGGCGTGCCTGGAGGGAATCCCCCCCGCCGGCCTGGGCCCAGCGGGGCAGCAGAGCGGCGGTGAGGCCCGTGGCCGACGCCGGATACGGGTACTGGTCGGCGTACACCTCCACGCCCTCGGCCCGGGCTTGCTCCAGCCGGCGGATCAGGGCCATGGAGAAGCCCCACACGGGGGGGCCCAGGGCCTTGGCGTGGGTCCACACGCCGGCGATCCCCGCTTCCCGGGCCACCGTGATCACCTCGTCCACGGCGGCCACGACACCGATGGTGTAGTCCGACTCGTCCCGGATGTGGCTCTGATAGGCGCCCCCGAACGGCGCCACCACCTTGGCCAGTTCCACGAGTTCCCGGGTGTCGGAGTAGCTCCCGGGGGCGTAGAAGGGCCCGCTGGACAGCCCCCAGGCGCCGGCCTCCATGCCGGCCCGGACGAGACCCCGCATGCGCTCGAGTTCGGCGTCCGACGCCAGGCGGTCGTCCATGCCCATGACCTCGCCCCGCACGGACCCGTGGCTGATGAACGGCGCCGCGTTGACCCCGAGACCGTGCTCCAGGAGGGCGGTGCGCTGGGCGGCGATGTCCACGGGCCCGCCCCCGTCGGGGTTCACGAACACGGTGGTGATGCCCTGGGCCAGGAGGGGGCGGGCATGGCTCAGCCCCTGGGAGGCGAGACCGCCCCCGGCGTGGCTGTGGGTGTCGATGAACCCCGGGGTGACCAGGAGTCCCTCGGCGTCGATGGTCCGGGACGCCGTGGCGCCCGAGAGATCCCCCACGGCGGCGATGCGGTCGCCTCGGATCCCGATGTCGGCGCGAAACCACGGGTTGCCCGTGCCGTCGACGACCCGCCCGTGGCGAATGAGGACGTCGAACGACGCTCCCGTGGCCTGGGCTGTGGACGCGCGGGGACTGGAGGCCAGAGCCGCCGCGGCAACGAGCGCCGCCGCCAGGACGGCGCGCCCTCTCATCGATTCCCCCCGGGCGCCACGGCGGCGCCCTCCCAGTCCGGATCGGCCGCCCCTTCCCACACCCCCGTATCGGCATGCCAGCGCACGGCGTGGACGCGCCCGAACGCTCCGTCCCGATCCACGGCGTCCACCTCGATCCCCTCGGCCCGGAGCGCCTCCACGGCGTCGTCCATGAAGCCCATGCCCGTGCCCACCTCCAGCGCCACGGCGGTGGCGGCGTCCGGGTCTCCGCCCACGGTCTGGCTCGGGAAGTCGGGGACGATGCGGGGGGCCCGCAGGGCGTCTTCCAGGGTCATGCCCCGGTCGATCACCCGACTGATCACGGCCACGATGGCGGTGGGGATCCGGCCCCCGCCGGCGGCTCCCAGGGCCAGGAACGGCGCCCCGTCCCGCTCCACCATGAAGGGGGAGATGTGGGAACGGGCCCGTTCGCCCGCCTCCATGCGACCCAGATAGCCCCCCAACGTGGCGGCGTAGAGGAATCCGAGTCCGGGCGTCACCACCTTGGACCCCATGTTCGGACCCAGGGACTGGGTGAGGGCCACCACCATGCCCGAGCCGTCCGCCGCGGTGAGGTGGGTGGTGTGTCCGTCTTCGGCCAGGGCGAGCCGCGCGCCCGGACCCGACGGCGCCGCGGCCGAGGCCCCGACCATGGCGGACACCCGCATCATGGGGGCCCGCTCGGCGGCCCACGCCTTGGAGGTGAGGCGGGCGGCGTCGTCCATGGAGTCCTGGTTGGGCCGATCCAGGTACCCCACACGGATGGCCTCGGCCACCGCCAGGGCCCAGTCGTCTTCGTCCAGGGCCCCCATGTCCAGCGTCTCCAGGAGCTGAAGGATCTCGATGGTGATGGCCCCGTACGACGGCACCCACAGCCCCACGAGATCGTGTCCCCGGTACGATCCGGTGACGATCTCCGAGCGTTCGGCCTCGTAGGCGGCCAGCGCCTCGAGGGTGACGGCCCCGTCGTGGGCCGCCATGTCGGCGGCCATGGCCTCGGCGATGGGGCCCCGGTAGAAGGCGTCGTGCCCGCCGTCGGCGATGGTCCGGAGGGTGGACGCCAGATCGGGCTGGACGAACCGCTCCCCCGGGGCGCGGGTCTCGCCGGCGGCGTTCAGGAACACGCCCGACGTGCCCTCGAACTCCCGGATCTCGTCGACGGCGGCGGCGTGGCGACCCGCCTCGTTGGGAAGGACGTCGAAGCCGTCTTCGGCCAGGGCGATGGCCGGGGCCATGACGGTGGCCCGGTCCAGGGACCCGTGCTCCTCCAGGGCCCGGAGGAGGGCCGCCGGAACCCCGGGCACCCCCACGGTGGGGTACCCGTAGCCCGCCTGGGGGGCCGTGTCGGGGTCGTAGGTGGCCGGCGCCTGGGTCGTGCCGTCGATCCCCACGTGGGAGCCGTCGGGAAGCCGGATCAGGATCTGGGCCCGCCCCCCCAGGCCGCTCATGGTGGGTTCCACCACGGCGAGGGCGAAGGCCGCGGCCACCGCCGCGTCCACGGCGTTGCCGCCCTGCTCGAGCATGGCCGCGCCGGCCTGGGCCGCCAGGGGCTGGGCCGCGGCCACCACGCCCCGGGCGGAGCGGGCCACCTGGCCGGGGGTCGATCCCGCTTCCGCCACGTCGGCCGTTCCGGCCGCGCCGGCGCCCTCCGGAGCGCCTCCGCCACAAGCGGCGAGGGAGGCCGTGAGGAGTCCCACGAACAACGGAGAGAGAGAACGAACGGACAGCCTCGACATGGATTCTCCCGGACGGGGGCGGACGGAGCCGACGACGGCGCCCGGAGATTGTGCGGTGCGGCGCGGTCTGCGGCAACACGGATCGATGCCGCCTCCGGAGGCACCCGGCGACGCTCCGGGGGGTACGGCCCCGCCATGCCCGACCTCCACGACCTGCGCTCCCTCTGTGCCCGGCTCGACGGTGCTCCCTACCCCGCCTACTCGCAACTGAAGGGAACGTGGGACCTCGGGTCGGCGACGCTGGAGGTGGTCTGGATCCAGGGCGACCCGTACGCCGCGCCGTCTGTCGTGACCGTGCGCCTGGCCCCCGACGAGGTGGGCCTGCCGGCGGCCCTGCGGTCCACGGAACCCCGACGCCGGGGGGTGGAGGCCTTCCTCGCCCGGGCCCTGGCCCGGTACGGGGACGGTGGGGTGGAGGGCAGCGGGCGCAGTGGGGCCGTGGTGGTCCAGGATCCGGGCCAGCTCGTGGAACCCCAATCCGCCGTGACCCTCGACGACGCCGGCGGGCTCACGGCGCGCTTCCGGTTGGGCCTGCCGGCCCGGGGGCGGAGGATCCTGGGCGGCGCGGCAGCCGAGCTCCTGGCCCGCCACCTTCCGGAACGGATCGACGCCACCCTCCGGGCCTCGGCCCACTCCCCGGGCGACCTGAAGCGGGCCGCCGAGGTGTCCGAAGACGCGGCGGCCCTCCGGGAGGCCCTCCCGGGTGCGGGCCTGGTGGCGTTCGTGGGCGACGGGGCCCTTCTTCCCCGGCGGAGCGGTGTGGACGACCGGCCCCTGGACGCCCCGGACGCCGTTCCCTTCGAGAGTCCCCCCGGACTCCGGGTCACCCTGACGGCCCCCAACTCGGGAGCCGTCACGGGGCTGGGGATTCCCGCCGGCGTGACCGTCATCGCCGGGGGCGGGTTCCACGGCAAGTCCACCCTGCTCCGGGCCCTGGAGCGCGGCGTGTACACCCACGCGCCCGGCGACGGACGGGAGCGGGTGGTCACCCTCCCCGACGCCCAGAAGATCCGCGCCGAGGACGGACGGGCCGTCACGGGAGTCGACATCTCCCCGTTCATCGACGGGCTGCCCGGGGGCCGCGACACCCACCGCTTCACCACCCCCAACGCGTCGGGGTCCACCTCCCAGGCGGCGTCTCTCGTGGAGGCCCTGGAGTCGGGGGCCCGGGTGCTCCTCATGGACGAAGACACCACGGCCACCAACTTCATGATCCGGGATCGGCGCATGCAGGCGCTGGTGCCCCCGGAGTTCGAACCCATCACGCCGTTCGTGGATCGGGTTCGGGCCCTCCACGACGACCTGGGCGTGAGCACCGTCCTGGTGGTGGGCGGGGCCGGCGACTACCTGGAGGTCGCCGACACGGTGGTCGTCCTGCGGGACTACCGCCCCCGGGACGGAGGAGCGGCCGCCCGGGCGGTGGTCCGGGATCATCCCAGCGGCCGGGCGTCCGGCCCCCCTCCGCCGCGGCTGGCGCCGGCGCCCCGGACTCCCGATCCCCTCACCCTCGATCCCCGACGGGGGCGGCGGGAGGTGTCGGTGAAGGTGCGGGACCACCGGCTCCAGTACGGCGACGAGTCCGTGGACCTGTCGGCCATCGATCAGATCGTCCACCCGGGTCAGGCGCGGGCGGTGGGGGCGGCCCTGGCCTGGGTGTACCGATGGGCCCGGGAGCGAAACGACGCCCGCCCCCCTACGATGAAGGAGCTCCTGGACGCTCTGGACGCCCTGCAGCACGACCACGGACCCGTGGCCCTGGACCCCTTCGGCGCCGGGGAGGCCATGGCCGTGCGGCGCCACGACGTGGCCGCCACCCTCAATCGTCTTCGCTCCCTCTCCCTGCGATCGCCATGACCGGCCTCATCCTCGCCCCCGATCTGGCCCTCCCCCGCTTCGCCCCGGACCCCGGGGAGATTCCTCCCCCCCGGGACGGCCTCGTCCGGGCCTCCCGGGCCGATGGACGAGAGCGGGTGTTCGCCGGTGCCCGCAGCCTGGTGCGGGCCAACGGCCTCGCCGGCGTCGTGTCGGTGGAGACCGGCGGCGGGGCGCTGACGGGCCCCATCCGCCTGGCGGCTCCACCGGCGGCCAACCTCCTCGCCACGCCCCGGACCCTGGTGCGGGAGCGGGTGGGCGCAGGGGGAGGTCTGCGGGAGACGCTGGTGGTCCCGGAGCGGCTGCCGGGCGCCGTGATCCAGTGGGCCGGAGACGCGCCGGCCCGGGGGTGGGTGCTGGACGTGGAGCTTCCCCTGGCCCCCTCCCCCGACACCCGGGTGCGGGTCGACGGCCCCCTCCTGCGCTGGGCGGCGGGGAGCGAGGGGGCCGGGGGCGTCCTGCAGCTCACCGGGCCGGTGGACGGCGCCGGGTGGACCCTCATGGTGGAACAGGGGCGGGCCCGGGCGCGCATCGCCATCCACCCCCACGCCCAGCACCCGGTCACCCTCCTCCTCTCGGCGGTGGAGGCCCACGACCGCCTTCCCTCCCTCCCGGCTCTGGGCGCCGTCTCGGCCCACCGGCGGCGCGACACCCTCGAGCCCCACGACGCCCCGGGGTTGGTGGTCCGCACCGGAGTGCCCGACCTCGACGACGGCGTGGCCTGGGCCCGGGCCGCCATCCGGGCCCGGCTGGTGGACCGGGGGCGGGAGCGCCACGTCCGGGGCGACGCCCTGGCCGACCTGGTCCGGGGCGCCCTGGCCGGCGGAGAGGTGGACGTGGCCCGCGCGGCACTCCAGGATCTGGGCTCGACTCGAGCCGACGCCGAGGCCCTGGCCCTCTGGGTGGCCTGGACCGGCCGTCCCGAACCCCTCCTGGAGGCCCGGGCCTCCCTCGAGCCGGCGCTGGCCGAGGCCCCCGACGCCCTCCGACGCCGGGTGGCCGAAGCGGCGGAGGCCGGCGGAGACGAGGCCTGGGCCGCCGAGCTGCGCCGGCCCGTGGCCCGGGACGGGGGCCGGCGCCTGCCCACCCTGGGGGGCGGAGACGACGACGACGCCCCGGTCGCCCCCCTCCTGGAGTCGGGAGAGGGCCCGCCCGATGCCGACACCCTGCGCCGAGCCATGGGCCGCACCTGCTCCGACACCTCCGACTGGGGCGTGGCGGCCCTCCGTCGCGCCCTGGCGGGGGCGAGTCGCCGAGGGCTCGACGTCCTCGGCCCCGAGGCGGCCCTCACCCTGGACCTCCTGGTCCGGGGACTGCTGGGGGTGGAGCCCGACGCGAGCGTGGGACGGGTGCGGGTGGGCCCCTGCTTTCCCGCCGGATGGGCGTCGTTCCGCGCCGACGACCTCCAGGTGGGAGACGCTCGTCTGGGCGTGGAGATGACCCGGGAGGGACCCTGGACCCGCCTGGTGCTCCGGCAATCGGCGGGGGGCGCCCCCGTGACCTGGATCGTCGAGCCCCGTCTCGTGGGGCGCGCCCTGGTGCAGGCGCGGGTCGACGGCGCACCGGCGGAGATCGACGCCGAACAGGTCGACGGTCGGATCCGCCCCCGACTTCAGATTCCCGCCGAACGGGAGCGGACGGTGGAGCTGGAGGTCAGCCCTCCATGAACCCCTCGGCGGCGAGGAGCTTCTTCAGCGCCTTCTCCCGCTCGGCCAGGGTCGTGCGTGCGATGACCCGGGCGAACTCGATGCGCTTCGCCTCGGGCACCTTGTCCAGAATCGCGATGGGCGCTCCATAGCGCAGCAGGATCCGCTTGGCGTCGATGGCCACGGATTCTTCCACGTGTCCCCCTCTGTTCGAGAACCGTCCGAAACCTCTGAAAATAGGGGCTTCGGCCCGAGGCGAGAACCTCAGTGGAAGAGGTCGGCCTCGCCGTCGGCTTCGAGGCGGGGAAGGGGCGCCTCCAGATGGAAGCGCGGTACGGCGACGCGGAACTTCCGGCCGTCGGGGCGCTGGAAGGTGTAGTACCCCTCCATGTAGCCCGCCGGGGAGCGGAGCACGCAGAAGCTGGAGTAGCTGTGGGACTCCCCCGGAGCCAGGAGGGGCTGCTCCCCCACGACCCCCTCGCCGTCGACCTCGCTGTCCTCGCCGGCGGCATCGTGGATCAGCCAATGCCGGAACAGCAGGTGGGCGTCTTCGTGCCCCTCGTTCACGAGGCGCACGCGGTAGGAGAAGACGAACGTCCCGTCGGCCGGGTCGGATCGGGCCAGGGAGAAGGTCGGACGCACGTCCACGCGAATGCCTTCGGGAAGAATGGGAAGGTGCATGGGGGCCTCCGTCGGGGCGGGTCGCCGGCTCGTCTCCATCATACACCGCACTCGACTTCCTCGCTCCCGCCACCGCGCCGGGGTTAGCTTGGAAGGGACGACCCCAGTCCCGCGATCTCCCCTTCATGTCCGCGCCCGTACCCCGACTCTCCCCTTCGGTAGAGGACTACCTGAAGGCCGTATTCGCCCTGACTCGCCGCGACGAGGCCGCTGCCACCAGCGCCCTCGCCGAGAGCCTCGGGGTGCAACCGTCGTCGGTCACGGGCATGGTGAAGCGCCTCGCCGGCGACGGTCTCCTGGAGCACGTGCCCTACCGGGGCGTATCCCTCACGGACCGGGGGCGCCACGAGGCCCTGCGGATCCTCCGGCGCCACCGGGTGCTGGAGACCTATCTCACCGAGCGGCTGGGGTTCGCCTGGGACGACGTCCACGACGAGGCCGAGCGCCTCGAGCACGCGGCTTCGGACCGGCTCATCGAGGCCATGGCCGACGCCCTGGGCGACCCGAGCCACGATCCCCACGGGGCGCCCATTCCCACGGCGTCGGGCGAGATCGAGCCCATGGACTTCCCCTCCCTGGCCCAGTGCGTCCCCGGGGAACGGGTCACCGTTCGGGCGGTGCCCGACGAGCACGGCGACGAACTCCGCGCCATGGAAGCTCGGGGACTCCGTCCCGGCGTGCGGGTGACCATTCAGGAGTGGGGCCACGGCGACGGCCCGGTGACCATCCGCGTGGGAGGCGACGGGGCGCCCACGACGACGGTGAGCGTCGACCTGGCCCGGCGCATCCTGGTGGCCCAGGGAGACGAACCGTGAGCGCGCCCCTGGTCATCGGCGTCGCCGGCGGAAGCGGGTCGGGCAAGAGCACGGTGGTCCGGGAGATCGTGCGGGGGGTGTCGCCCGAGGCCGTGAGCCAGGTCCACCACGACGCCTACTACCGCGATTTCGACCACCTTTCGGCCGACGAGCGGGCCGGCATCAACTTCGACCACCCCGACGCCCTGGAGACCGAACTCATGGTGCGTCATCTCGACGCATTGCGGGCCGGGGTGCCCATCGAGATGCCGGTCTACGACTTCCGGTCCCACACCCGGCGCCACGAGACGATTCCCGTTCTCCCGACCCGGATCGTCCTGGTGGACGGCATCCTGGTGCTGGCCGAACCCGAGCTCCGGGACCGCATGGACATCCGGGTCTTCGTGGACACCGACCCGGACATCCGCCTGATCCGCCGGCTGCGGCGGGACGTGGCCGAGCGAGGCCGAAGTGTGGAGTCCGTGCTCGCTCAGTACGAGACTACGGTACGACCCATGCATCGGGACTTCGTGGAGCCCTCGAAGCGATGGGCCGACATCATCATTCCCGAGGGCGGACACAACAAGGTGGCGGTCGACATGCTGTCGACGAAAATGGCTTCGATCCTGGCGATGACGTGAAGACGGTGGACCTTTCCCTGGCCTTCGTCACGGGGCACCCCCGTCCCATGGCCCTTCTGGGGGCTCAGGGGCGCGTCGTGGTCCATTCCCGGGGCTGGATCCGGCAGGAGGGTCCGATCCCCGACCTGGTGGGCACGCCCGTGCCCCGGGGCGACGACCTTCTGGGGGCTCTGGAGCGCAGCTCCCACCCCGACGCCGGGCGGGTCGACCGCATGGTCCGGGAGGTGCTGAGCGGGGGCACCGCCACCCTGCAGATGGAGGTCCGGGCCCGGTACGACCGGGAGGAAGACCGCTGCATCGTGGTGCTCACGGCCCTCCGCCTGGAGGGAGAGCGCGCGGTCTGCATCGAGTTCATCCCCCCCACCCCGGCCCGCTTCGACGCCGAAGCCGACGGCGGCACCCCCTTCCGGGAGGTGGTGGAGACCCTGGAGGCCGTGGTGTTCGTCACCTCTCCGGCCCTGGGGGGCGGGCACCGCCTGGTGCACTACGTCAGCCCGGCCTACGAGCGGGTCTGGGGCCGCCCCCGTTCCCTCCTCCGGGACGAGCCCCGCTCGTTTCTGGACTCGGTGCATCCCGACGATCGGGACGACGTGGCGGCCAACCTCTGGCGGGAGGCCCAGGGCACCTGGGACCGGGAGTTCCGGATCGTCCGCCCCGAGGGCACGGTGCGCTGGATCCACTCCCGGGCCTTCCCGGTGCGCAACGCCCGGGGCGACGTCGACCGGGTGGTCACCCTGGCCACCGACGTCACGCCGCGCCGGGAGGTCACCGACGCCCTCCGTCGGTCCCGGGACGAGCTCGACCAGGTGGTGGACCGGGCGCCGGTGGCCCTGATCCTCCACCAGCGGGGGCAGGTGTTGAAGGCCAATCGGGTGGCGGCGGCCTATCTGGGCGAGGACCATCCGGCCTCGGTCACCCGGGTCGACCTCATGGAGCGCATCCACCCCGAGGACCGGGGGCTGGCCGATCCCCCCGACGGCACCGGCGATCGCCCGGTGGATCGGGTGGTGCGGATCCGGTCGTCGGAGGGCGACTGGGTGGGCTACCGCGCGGCCTCGGTGCGGCTGGAGAACGGCGCGGGGCAGCCCGTGAGTCTCCTGGCGCTCTGGGGCCCCCACGCGCCGCCCGTGGCCGTGACGTCGCTGCGCCCCGACGTGGATCTGGACGAGGCCGACCGGGTGTTCCACCGGGCGCCCCTGGGCATGGGCGTCATCACGCCCGAGGGGCATCTGGTCCGGGCCAACGCACGTCTGGTGGGACTCCTGGGATGGAACGAGACCCCGGCGCCCCACGATCTGGTGGCGGGGCTCCTCCCCGAGGCCGAGCACCGTCGGGCCCGAGCCGCCCTCCAGGCGTTGGCCCGAGGCCGGACCGGCGCCCTCCACGGCGAGTTCGACCTGCTCCACGCCGCGGGGCACCGGGTTCCCGTGGGACTCCATCTGGCCCGTGCCGGGGCGGGAGACGACATCCTGGTGGTGGCCGACGACCTCACCGCCCGACGGGCCACCGAAGATCGGCGGCGCCAGCGGGAACGCATCGCGGCCCTGGGGCGCCTGGCCGGGGGCATCGCCCACGACTTCAACAACCTCATGACGGTGGTGACGGGCCACGCCGAACTCGTGCTCGACGAGCTGCCCCATGGCAGCGCCGTCTCGTCCGACGTGCGGGAGATCCGCAGCGCCGGCCTCCGGGCCGCCTCCCTCACCGACCAGCTCCTGACCTTCAGCCGTCGCCAGGGCGGCGAACCCGTTCCCCTGGATCTGGGCCGCCTGCTCCGGGAGATGGAACCGGGCATTCGCGAGGCCGTGGGCGACGAGGTCGAGGTCTCCCTGGACGTGGCCCCCGGCGTGCCCCGGGTCGCCGCCGACCCCACCCAGATGCAGCGCCTCGTGAACCAGTTGGTGGACAACGCGGGCCGCGCCATGCCCGGGGGCGGACGGCTGTCGCTGTCGGTCCGGGAGCACGGAACCGACGGGGTGGCCCTCTCGGTGACCGACACCGGCGAAGGCATGGCGGCCGACGTGGTGGACTACATCTTCGAGCCCTTCTTCACCACCCGGCCCCAGGGCGAGGGGGCGGGTCTGGGGCTCGCCCTGGTCCACGGAATCGTGGAGGAGCGGGGCGGCACCATCGAGGTGCGGTCCGCACCGGGAGAGGGGACGGCGTTCACCGTCCTGCTGCCCCGGCTCGATCCCACCGCCGAGGCGGCTCCCCTGGACGAGCCCCCGGAGGCGGCCCCCCTTCCCGAACTCCAGGCCTCGCCCTGGTCGCCCCGGGGCGACGACGGCATCACCCTCCTCCCGGCCGACGTGCTCCTGGTGGAGGACGAGGAGTCGGTGCTCCGCCTGGGGGCCCGCATCCTGGAAGGGCGGGGATACCGGGTGCGCACGGCCTCCACCGGCGCCGAAGCCGTGGCCCGCCTCACCGGCGGCGGCCACGTGCCCGATCTGGTCGTGGCCGACGCCCGCCTTCGGGATCTGGACGCCGCCACCTTCGTATCGGCGGTGCGGACGGTGTCGGAGTCGGTCCCGGTGCTGCTCCTGTCGGCCTACGATCCCCGGGACGAACGCGTGCCCCGGGGGCACGGTCTCTCGGTGCTCCAGAAGCCCTTCAACTCCGAAGAGCTCACCACGGCCGTGCGCCGGGCCCTCCGGGCATCCCGGAGCTGACCGCGCCTACGGAATGGCCGCTGGGCACCGCGGCGCCGTGTACACCCCGCCCTGAGGCGGCGGGTTGACCAGCACCTCCAGCCACCGGACGGTGGCCGACCCGAAGAACCCGGTGCCCGAGCCGGTGACCGACGGAATCCGCACCGTGCCCGACGGATTGAAGTTGCCGCCGCGCACCCAGTTCACGTAGTTCCGGTCCACCGACGCCACCACGATCTCGGCCCAGGTACTCGGCGGCAGTCCCTGCTGGAGAGCCAGGGCCACGTCCCGGTCCAGGTCGAACCGGTCGAACACACCGAACTCGGCGGGAAAGGCGATGGTGGTGTCGGCCGCCGAAATGGACAGCCCCACCAGGAAGAGGGGGTCGATCTCCACCTCGATGCCCCGGGGCTCCAGGGCCTCCCGGAGTCCGTAGATCTGGGTCTCGGCCACGTAGGCCCACGCGCCCTCCGACTCGGTCCACACCAGGGGGTAGGGCTGGTCGGATAGGAGCACGCAGACCTGCTCGGTGGAGGGGCCCACGAAATCGTACTCCCCGGGAACCACCGTGCGGCCCCGAATCGTCCCTCCCTCCAGCAACTGGACCTCCAGATCCAGGACCGCGCCGGGGCGGAGCGGCGGAAGGCCCGACAGATCGACGCTCCGGAGCAGGTAGCAGGTTCCCGTGCCCTCGAAGGGGGTCGACGACACGCACGACGAGGGGTCCAGGAGTTCCCTCAGCCGATAGACGGCCCCTCCCTCGCCGGTGATCTGGACCAACGCGCCGGGCACGGGCTCGTTGAGCCCCTCCGAGCCCTGGACCGTGCGGTGGAGCAGCACCGAGAGGCGGTCCCCCGAACCGCCGCCGATCTCCTGGTTCGGAAGCCCCAACTGGACCAGGGCCTCCACCACCACCACGTCCACCGGCGGGTCGGCGATGCTCACCTCCTGGAGCTCGCACCCGGCCAGCGCCGCCAGCAGCAGCCCACTGCCCACCCCGTGTAGCCGCCGCATCAGAACCGCACCTCCAGGCCCACCGTGGGCAGGAAGGGAAACATGGAGATCCCCGAACGGACCGGCGGCGTGCGTTCGTACTCGTAGAAGTAGAAGAGCACGTTCTTCCGATTGTAGACGTTGATGAGATCCAGGTGGGGCGTCAGCACGCCCCAGCTCTTCGGATAGTCCTTGCGGAGACTCACGTCCAGGCGGTGGTAGAGGGGGTAGCGCTCGCCGTTGCGGTCTCCGAGGAGGACGGCGTATCCGCTGAAGTCGTTCCCCGACTCCCCGTCCCCTCCCCACCCCGCCCGGCCCCCGTCCTTCAGGAAGCGGGGCTGGTAGACGGCGAAGCTCGCCAGGGGCCGGGTATAGGGCGTCCCGGTCCCCACGTTGAGACGGAGTCCCCCTTCCCACCCCCGGGGCGCGGGAAAACGCATCACGAGATCGATGTCGAGGCGCCGATCGAAGATGGGGGCGTAGGTGACCTCGGGCCGCTCGAGGGCGCCGGAGAAGACGTCGGGAAAGGTGCGCTCGGCCTTGAGGAACGAGAGGGCGATCCACCCGTTCACCGGGGTGCCGGAGCGCCGCACGAAGAGGTCGGCGCCCCACGACAATCCGTCGCCCACCAGAACGTCGTCGAGATCGTCGTTGGGATCGTCGCTGGTGTTGAAGGTCAGGACCCCGTCGAACGTCCGGGCGTAGGCCTCCACCGAAAACGTCCACTCGTCGTCGGGAAAAGCCTCCAGTCCCACCTGCACCTGATCCGAGACCACGTGGGGCGCCCGTTCTCCCGACAGGATCCAGATGTCCAGGCCCAGGGGAAGCTCCTCGTCCCGGAGGGAGTGGATGAACTGGGTGTAGCGCCCCGCCGAGGCGTTCACGGCCCACCGGCTGGATCCCCCGAGAAACCGCTTCACAGCGAGGCGGGGCGCCACCTCCACCACCGGATCCCCCGGGTCGGGCGACCATCGGTCCACCCGGGCCCCGGCCTCCACGAGCCACGCCCCGGGGCGCCCCCAGGTGGTCTGGAGGTAGCCCCCCACCTGGGTGCCCGTCCCTTCGCCCTGGCTGAACACCGTGCCCCCGGTGCTGGCCAGGTTGTCGTACGAGAAGCCGTTGATCTCCGCCCCCAGCCCCACCTCCAGGAGGGGGAGGGGACGGGTGGTCCAGTCCACCCCGGCGGCCCGCTGGACCACGGCGCTCCGGAAGTCGGTGTCGTCGAAGTCGGGAAACGACAGCCCGGTGGTGAAGCGGGTGAGGGACGCCCGGGCGGCGAGGCGCCCCCGGTCCAGGTCCCGGTCCCACCGGAGACCCGCCACGTCGTTGCCCCAGGACCAGTCGATGCGGAGGGGGAAGTCCTCGTTGTCGAGCTGGGAGAAGTCCAGCACGTCGTCGCCCGTGTACCCGGTGAACCGCAGGCGATCCCGGGGCCCGAGCCCCCATTCGGCCACGGCCTGGAGGTCCTGGAGGTGGTAGGGGAACTCCGCCACCGGCGCCAGGAGCTTGTCGAAGTACGAGCGCCGCCCCGACACCCGCCAGCGCAGGTCCCGGTCGCCCCATCCGCCCCCCACGGCCACGCGGGTGGCCAGGAGGCTCACCCCGCCGTCGATTCCGAACTCGCCGTCGCCGGGATCGCTCTCCACCGTGAGGACCGACGAGACCCGCCCCCCGTACCGGGCCTGGAATCCCCCCGAGGCCAGCTCGGCCCGGGCCACCATGTCGGCGTTGAACACCGAGAAGAAGCCTCCCAGGTGGAACGGGCTGAAGATGGGCGCGCCGTCCACCAGGATCAGATTCTGGTCGGCGGATCCGCCCCGGACGTGGAACGACGAGGAGAAGTCGGAGGTCGACACGACGCCGGGCAGCACCTCCACGGCCCGGATCGGATCGGCCTCGGCCACCCCGGGCACCAGCTTGAGCTCGTCGGCGCCGATGCCCCGGACCGACGCCCCCGCCGTCTCCTCGAACCGCAGGCGCTCCCGGCTCCGTTCGGCCTCCACCCCCACCCCCTCCAGCAGCACCGCCGCGGGCCGCAGTTCGATCTCCAGGCTCAGGGGCGTGTCGGCCACGAGCGTCACCAGGCGGGTGACGCCCGCGTACCCGAGGCGCTCGACCCGGAGCGTGTACCGGCCGGCGCCGGCCGCCAGGCGGAACCGCCCCTCGGCATCGGACTCCCCTCGCGCTACCACGTCGCCGTCGCGGATCAACGCCAGATCGGCGGCGAGAACGGGTCCGGCTCCATCCACCACCCGACCCGTGAGCACCGCCGTCGGCTCCTGCCCGGACAGGGGCGCCCCGGGGAGCGCCACGAGGGCCAGGACCGCCACCAGAACTCCGGCCCGTCGACGCACGGAGCCGCTGGACCGGCCGTGCCCGCGAGGGGTACGCTGCCGGCCATGAAGGCCTTCTATTGCGATCACTTCGTTCTTCCTCTACCGGACGGCCACCGGTTTCCCATGCGCAAGTACGCGGCGCTCCGGGAACGGCTGGCCGAGTCGGGGGACGTGCGATTGGAGGTGCCCCGGGCCGCCACCGACGTCCAACTCGGCCGGGTCCACACGCAAGCGTACCTCGAAGCCACCACCTCCGGTTCCCTCACCCGCCACGAAGTGCGGCGCATCGGCTTCCCCTGGTCCCCCGAACTGGTGGAACGATCCCGGCGATCGGTGGGCGGCACCATCGCCGCCGGCCACGCCGCCCTGGCCGAGGGGTGGGCCGCCAATCTCGCCGGCGGAACCCACCACGCCCACGCCGGTCACGGCGAGGGGTTCTGCGTGTTCAACGACGTGGCCGTGGCGATTCGTGACCTCCAGGCCACCGCCGGAACCGGCCGGGTGTCGGTGTTGGATCTGGACGTGCACCAGGGCAACGGGACGGCCGCCCTCTTCGCCCGGGACCCCGACGTCTTCACCCTCTCGGTCCACGGCGCCGCCAACTACCCGTTCCGAAAGGAGGAGAGCGACCTGGACATCGCTCTCCCCGACGGCGCCGACGACGCGCTGTATCTCGACGCCGTGGACCGGGGCGTGCGGGTGGCCCTGGAGCACGCCCCCGACGTGGTCTTCTTCGTCGCCGGCGTGGACGCCTTTCACGGCGACGCCCTGGGACGCCTCTCCGTGTCCCGTACGGGCATGGCGGCCCGGGACCGGCGGGTCTACGATCTGTGCGAGGCCGCCGGTGTTCCCGTGGTGACCGTCATGGCCGGAGGATACGCCCCCGACGTGGACACCATCGCCGACCTCCACGCCGCCACCGTCCGGGCGGCCGCGGCGCGGTGGCTGCGCCGAAACACGACTCCCGTACCCTGAGCCCATGGACCTCGCCACCCTCCGCGCCCGCCTGGACGCCCGCCCCCGGACGCTCCTGGCCACTCTCCCCACCCCCCTGCGCCCCCTGCCCCGACTCCGGGCAGCCCTGGGGCCCGAGACCCCCGAGCTCCGGGCCAAACTCGACGAGGAGACGGGCTTCGGCCTCGGAGGAAACAAGGTCCGGAAGCTCGAGTTCGAACTCGCTCCGGATCGGATCCGGGACGCCACCCATCTGGTGACCACCGGGGGTCCCCAGTCGAATCACTGCCGGGTCACGGCGGCAGCGGCGGCGCGCCTGGGCCTGGGCTGCGTGCTCGTCATCAACGGGCCCGTGCCCGAGAACCCCACGGGCAACGCCCGGCTCCACCGGATCCTGGGAGCCCGGATCCGCTCCGTGGCTGACCGGGCGGAGCGCGCCGCGGCCCTGGCCCAGGTCGCCGAGGAGATCGGGGCGGCGGGCGGGCGGGCCGTGGTGGTTCCCCTGGGCGCCTCCACGCCCCACGGGGCCCTGGGGTACGTCCACGCCCTCGTGGAACTCCACGACCAGATGCCCCCGGAGGCCGACCGGGCGGTTCAGCTCTTCGTGTCCAGTTCGTCGGGGGGAACGCTGGGCGGCCTGTGGGCGGGGCTGGCCCTCCTTCCCCGCGCCGACCTCCAGGTCACGGCGGTGAGTGCCGACACGCCCCGGGACGAACTCCTGGAGCGAGCCCGGACCCTGGCCCGGGGCGCCCTGGAACTCCTGGGGGCCGACCCGGACCAGGTGGAGGCGGTGGCTCCCCGCGTCGACGCCACCGACGCCGAGGTGGGACCGGGGTACGGCCTGCCCACCGAGGCCTCCGACGAGGCCGTGGACCTCCTGGCCCGCAGCGAGGGCGTGCTGGTGGACCCCGTCTACACGGCCAAGGCGGCGGCGGGCATGATCCGGTGGATCCGGGAGGGGCGGTTTCCCGCCGGGGATCGCATCGTCTTCTGGCACACCGGCGGCCACCCGGCCCTCCTGGCCTGAGGCCGGGAGGTCAGGGGTCGCTGCGCCGGAGCTCCCGCACCAGGAGGACTCCCGCCACCAGGGTGAGGAGGGGGGCGATGCCGATGAGCTTGAGGAGGCCCGGAGCCGGGAGGAAGTACAGGCCCACGGGAAACATCCCCACCAATCCGGCGATGAGGGTGACCAGGGGGGCGTCGCGCCAGGCGGCCACGGCACCGGCCAGGGCCACCCCGGGAAAGAGCAGCGCCGCCACCACCGCCGGCGGCACGGACTCGCCGCCGGGCCCCACGGCGTTGGTCCAGACCATGGTCCCCCAGAGGCACGCCGAGAGCACGGCGCCGAGGGTGGCCAGGATCCGGGCGAGCCCGGTGGTGGGCGTAGCGGTCGACGTCATGGCGGAAAGTGGCCCGGCGGCCCGGACGGGGGAAGATCCCCCCCGCCGAATCGGGGAGGATTCCCGACGGCCCCGGAAGCACCTGCGTGAGATACTGTGGGGGACACCGCGTCCCCGATCCCACCCAGGAGGACCCTCATGCGCCCGATCCTCTTCGCATCCGCGCTCCTGGTGCTCGCCGCGTGCGGAGCCCCGCCGGAGCAGGAAGCCGAGCCCACGCCCGCCGACACCGTCGCCATGATTCTGGCGCAGTTCGACCCGGCCGGCTTCGACAGCATCGCCTGGGACACTCCCGACGAGGCCGTGGTCCGGGGCAGCGTCGTCTTCCAGTACTCCTGCGCCAAGTGCCACGGAGCCCAGGGCTACGGCGACGGCGAGTTCGTGACCCGGGGCGACACGCTGCGCCCGCCGGACTTCCACGGCGAGGAGTTCCAGTACCGGGGCGACCTGGAGGGTCTGCGGCGCCACGTCTTCACCGGCACGGCCAACGGCATGCCCCACTGGGGCATGGAGGGGCTGAAGTACCGGGACATCGACGCGGTGGGTCGCTTCATCCTGGACCGGTTCGCCACGAACTGAACCCGGGGCGACCCGGATGCACGAAGGGGCGTGCCGCGGAATGCGGCACGCCCCTTCGGCGTCACGGCCTCCGGCGCGCCCTACTCGCCGCCGTCCAGGATGCGCTCGATCTCGCTCCGGACATCCCGGAGGTGGACCCGGGTCAGGGTGTCGCCGGCCCGGCTCTCGGCCCGCGCCGCGATCCCGTCCAGGTCCCGGAGCTCCTGACGGAGTAGAGCCCGGACGTCGCTGCCCCACCGGGGCGGCCGCCGGAAGGCGGCGGGGAGGTTGCCCTCCCGCTCCAGATCGGCCTCGGAGGGATTGAGCTCGCCGTCCACCGCCTCGAGCCAGGCCCGCTGCAGATTCCGACGGTGGATGGACAGGCGGAGCGGACCCGAACCGCCCAGGTCACCCCACACCCCTTCCCGGAGCTGATCCATGAACTCGGGCAGGGTGTAGGTATCGCCGTCGGTGAGTCCCTCGTATTCCACCAGGCTGTTCAGCTTCGCCGGCGAGAGCAGCGTGTTGAGGATCCCGCTCTGCGCCTGGCGGATCCGCTCCACGGCCCCCTGGGCTTCGATGCGCCAGAGGATGTCCCGATCCAGGAACATGGTGGGCACCACGAAGGCGTGGTCCTGAAGGAACGTCATGGCTTCCCGCTGCCGTTCCTCGGCCACCGGCTCGAAGCGGGCTCCCGTGCCGTACTTCTCCTGGGTGATGGCCCCTCCGATGAGGGCCGCCACGTGGCGCATGTAGCGACCCCACTGGCCCACGGCCTGTCCGTAGAGGTCCTCCAGGAGGGTGTAGTCCTCTCCGGGACGCTCGGCCACCTCCAGCATGGAGTCCATGACCCGCTGGAGATTGCGCAGCGCCAGGGTGGTGGACGCCACGGCGTCGGCGTCGCCCACGGCCTCGGTCTGGTTTTCCGGATCGTTGGGGGCGTCGGAGGTGGAGAACCGCAGCCAGGGGATCGTGTCCTGGCTCCGGGCCCATCCGTCGAGGACAGCCCGCTCGCCGTCGGGGGAATCGGCCTCCAGGATGGGGCGGTAGCCCCACTTCACGGCGAACTTGTCGTAGGGACCCACCCGGGGAACCAGGAGCTCCACGGGGATGTCGTCCTCGGGCTGGGCCACGTAGTTGAAGCGCGAGTAGTCCATGAGGGTGGCCACGTGTCCCCCCATGCGCTCCAGGAAGTCCACGGAGCGGACGGAGTCGGCCGGGTACATGGCCGACGCCTTCATGTTGTGGGGGAAGCCGATGGAGTGCCCCACCTCGTGGGTGACCACGTACTCCACCAGGCGTCCCATGAGGGAATCGGGCAGAGGCAGTTGCTGCGCCCGCTCATCCAGGGGTGAGACCTGGATGAAGTACCAGTTGCGCAGGAGGTTCATCACGTTGTGGTACATGTTGACCTCCCCCTTCAGGATCTGTCCCGAGCGGGGGTCCACAGTCTGGCCGCCGGTGGCGTTGGGCACGGTGCTGGGACGCCAGTAGATCACCGAATGGCGGGCGTCGAAGAGCGACCAGTCGGGATCACCGGCAGGGGCGAACTCGCCGCGGATGGCGTTGCGGAAGCCCGCCTCCTCGAAGGCCACGTTCCACTCGTCCACGCCCTTTTTCACCCAGGGCTTCAGCCAATCCGGCGTGGCGGGGTCGATCCAGTAGACGATGGGCTCCACCGGCTCCACGAGTTCGCCGCGCCGGAACGCCGCCGTGTCGGAGGGCTCGAGGCGAAACCGGTGGATGAATCGCCGGAGCTTGGACTCGTGCTCCGGGAGGGAGAAGTCGTACCACTGGCTCGAGATGTACCCCACCCGGTCGTCTTCCCAGCGGGGCATCATGGGCTCGTCGGGGAGCCGCAGGAAGCTCCAGTGCATGCGCACGGTCTGGGCCGAGGGCGACGCGTTGGGCGGCGCCCCCGGGGCCCGGGCCCGCCCGGTCTGGGTCGCCTCGACCTCGACGTTGCGAGGGAACGCGGCGACGTGTTCGAACCAGCTCTGGCCGCGCTGGGTGCCCTGGAGCGCGCCCAGCTCCTCGTTGTTGGTCAGGAAGAGCTCGGAGACGTCGATGACGGCGGCGGAATCGGCGGGATTGTAGGCTTCCACGTCGAATCGCCCCAGCACGGCGCCGTTCCGGAACCCACCCACCTGATTCCAGATGGCGGAGCTGGAGTCGGCGACGATGTCGTACTCCTTCTCCCGGAGCACCACGGCGTCGCCATGTCGCTCCCACTGGACGATGAGTCGAGCTCCGCCCCCGAAGAATCCGGCGGGGTCCTGCAGCGTCGACTCCACCGGACGGGCGATGACGAGCATCTCGGCGCCGAAGGCCTCGGCCGGGATCTCGAAGAAGAGATCGTCGTCGATGCGGTGGGTCCGGAGCAGCCCCTCCCGGGACTCGGCGTCGTCGGTCACCACCTGGTCGTAGGGGCGCGGCCCGTCGGACGAGCCCCCCCCGCCGGGTCGAGGAGCCGCGGGACGGGCTCCGTCCGCGGCGGGAGAGGGGGACCCCTCGTCGCCCCCGGTCCGGAAGATGGAGCATCCGCTCAGGCCGGTCAGGCCGACCATGGCGGTCAGTACGTACAGGAGTCGTCGCATGGAATCTCGTAACTCGGTCAGGGTGAACGTGTCGACTGTGGAGGGAGCAACCTCCGCTGGACGAGGTGGGCTTCGACCCGCTGAACCACGTCGGCCACGGGACCCAGCCGACGCCCCAGTTCGGCGCCGTCCACGCCGGGCCCCGCCTCCTGGAGGCGCAGGAGCACCAGGGCGGCCTCGGCCACGGGTTCGGTCTCCGACCCCTCTCGCGCCGAGAGGAGCCGGGCCACGGCGTCGTCCAGGGCCCCGGGGCGCGACGCCCCCGCCCGGTTCGAGCCCACGATGCCCAGCACCGCCCCCAGGACCAGCAGCACCACGGCCAGGGCCAGCACGCCGTACGCCGACGCGGCGGTGACCTCCACGTAGTTGGCCAGGGCCGGCGTCAGGGTCAGGGCGAGCATCCCCACGAAGGCGAGTCCGCACCCCACGCCCTGGAGGCGCCGACTGGTGATCCCCTCGCTCCCTCGTCGCCACACCGCCTCCACCGCCCGGGCCTCCCCCTCGTCCAGGGGACGCGGGGCCCCCGTCACCCACCCACCCGGGTGGGAGACGACCGGTTGGTCCGGCTGCCGTCGCCGAGCTGGCCCCGCTCGTTGTATCCCCAGCACCACACCTCGCCGTCGGTGCTGCGCCCGCAGGTGATGGAGCCCCCGGCCAGGAGGGAGGTGAAGCGAAGCTCCCCGGCCACCGGCGTAGGCGTCGCCCGACTCGTGTTCGAGCCGTCGCCGAGCTGCCCGTGGCGGTTCTGACCCCAGCAGAAGACCTGTCCGTCGGTGGTGCGGGCGCAGGTGTGGACCGCGCCGGTCACCACCGAGGCCACCGGGGGAAGACCGCCCACGGGCGTGGGCCGGAGGGCGGAGTCCAACGTGCCGTTGCCGAGCTGTCCGTTCTGGTTGTTGCCCCAGCAGAAGACCTGTCCATCCCGGAGGGCGCAGGTGTGGGCGTTCCCCGCCGCCACCTCCTGGAATCCGGCTCCGGCAGCCACGGGCACGGGCGCGAGGCGGTCGACCCGACCGCCGTCCCCCACCTGGCCGTCGGCATTGAGCCCCCAGCAGTGGATCTGCCCGGAGGGCGTGAGGCCGCAGGTGTGATTCCACCCCGCCACCAGGGTCCGGAAGCGCAGGGCGGTGGAGACGGCCGCGGGAATCGTCCGGTCGTCCCGGCCGCCGGTGCCCAACTGCCCCGACAGGTTGGCGCCCCAGCACCACGCCTGCCCCCCGGCGTCCAGACCGCAGGTGTGGCTCACCCCGGCCGACAAGCGGGCGAAGCGCAGGGCGCCTTCCACGGCCACACCCGGCCCGGGAGTCCGGGAGCCGTCGCCGAGCTGTCCCGACTCGTTGGTGCCCCAGCACCAGGCGGCGCCCGTGTCGTCGAGGCCGCAGGCGTGGGTCACCCCGGCGGCCACGGCCACCACGCCCCCCACGCCGTCCGAGGCCGAGGTGCCGCCCCGGCAGAAGGGGCGTCCGCCGCCCCCCACGACGCAGACCATGGTGCCTCCCACGTCCCACCCCTGGCGCACCACCGTGGGAGCCGGGCCGGCGGGCGCGGGATCGGCCGCCACGGAATCGGCCGCCAGGGAGTCGGGAGCCGTGGAGTCCGGCGCCTCGGAGGGCACGGCGGCGGTGGCGTTGAAGACCACCCTCACGCCCGAACCCGTCACCCGGGCCACGACCTCCTGCTCCCCGGGCTCGTCGCCCAGCGTCCACCGGGCCACCGCCCACCCCTCCGTATCGGTGAGGTCCCGGACCGGCACCACCGTGCCGGTTTCGGTGACGAACTCCACCTCGGCTCCCTCCACCGGCTCCCCGTCGTCGTCCACCACCCGCACCAGGAGGGCGTCGGAAAGCCGCTCGCCCGGGGCACCGGTCTGATCGTCGCCGTCGACCCCGGCCACCGCCGCCCCGCCGGCGGGCACGGCCGACACGAGAAACCGGGTCTCCACCTCGGCCGCGTCGGCCACACGGGCCACGATCTCGATGTCCTGGGGCGTCTCGGGGAGGGTCACCCGGGCCGTGGCCGCTCCGTCGGCGCCCGTCACCACCTCCAGGGGATCGACCCGCGCCTCTCCCGCCACCACCTCGAACGACACGGCGGTCTCGGGAACGGGCACGCCGGCCGAGTCCAGCACCTGGATCCGGAGCGGTTCGGGGAGATCGGTCCGGATGGGCCCGGACTGGGCGTTTCCGCCTCGGCCCGCCAGGATCCGAGGGCTGCCCGGCTCGGGGGGAGGAGCCGTATCGGCCGGCGCCGGCCCCGGGACTGGATCGTCCACGCCGGGGTCCCCTACGACCGGGGCCTCGGGGACTTCGCTTCCACGGCGCGCCAGGAGCTCGCCCAATCCCAGGGGCTGCCACGCCGACGCCAGGAGCACCGCGGCGGCGCCCACCAGGAGCAACACGCGCCCCCGCCCTCCCCCGGCCTTCTCTCCCCCGGCGCCCGAGGGGGCGCGGCGTGCCGGAGCCCGGCCCGCTCCGGAGACGGCCGCGGGGGCCACCGCCGTGGACGCTCCGGCCCCACCCTCTTCGCCGTCGTCCAGGCCCAGGCCGTGGAGGAGGGGATCCATCTCCGGATCCTCCAGCCCCTGGAGGGCCTCGAGCATCTCCTCGGCCGACGCCCACCGATCGGCCGGATCCTTCCGGATCGCCCGCTCCACGATGGCGATCATGCGGTCCGACAGATCGGGACGAATCTCCCGGAGCGGGCGGGGGTCCTCCTGCTTCTGCTTGAAGATGATGCTGTAGATGCTCTCGCCTTCCCACGGGTGGGCGCCCGAGAGCATCTCGTAGGCCACCAGGCCGAGACTGAAGACGTCGGAGCGGCCGTCCACGTCCTGCCCGTCGATCTGCTCCGGCGCCATGTACGCCGGGGTGCCCAGGGACTCCCCGGGGAGGGTGAGACGGGTGTCCATGTCCCACGGGCGGGCCACGCCGAAGTCGGCCAACCGGGCCGTCCCCACCTCGTCGTCGATGTAGATGTTCTCGGGCTTCACGTCCCGATGGACGATCCGGCGCCGGTGGGCGTAGGCCAGGGCCGACGCCACGTCGGCCAGAAACCGCATGGCCCGGCGAGGGGGCAGGGCCCCCGTGTCCTGGAGCAGTTCCTTGAGGTTGCGCCCCGGGACGTGCTCCATGAGCAGCACCATGCTGCCGTCGCGGAGGTGCCGGGTGCCGTAGAGCTTCACGATGTTGGGGTGCTGGAGCTGAGCCACCAGCTTGGCCTCGCGGTTCAACCGCGCCATGGCCTCCTCGTCGGCACCGAACGACGAGCGGATCACCTTCACCGCCAGATCGCGATTCAGCTCGTGGTCCCGGACCAGATAGACGATGGCCGTGGCCCCGCGACCGAGTTCGCGGATGAGCTCGAACCCGGGACCCAACGCCTCCAGGGCAGCCCGAACCGACTCGGCCCCGCTGGTTTCCCGCATGCCCTCGTCGGTCATCGCATCGCCACGAACCAGGTCGCCGCCGCCGCCACCACGGTCAGCAGCCCCACCCAACCCAGGGCCTTCCACAACCGTCGACCACCGTGACGGGCCCGGACCGGACTCCGCTCCATGAGGATCCGGGGATCCCAGGTGGGACCGGAGCGCCGGAGCGCCGCGGGCTGCACTCCCCGTGTGCGGGACGGCCGATGGAGGATCACCGCCGACACGTTGTCCTCGCTGCCCGCATCCAGGGCCAGCGTCAGAAGGCGATCCACCGCCGCTTCGGGGTCGTCGAGCCGCTGGCTCCACGCCTCGAGGCGGTCGTCGGGGATCACGCCGTGGACGCCGTCACTGCACAGCAGAAGGCTCTCGCCGTCGTCCATGTCGAAGGGGCCGAAGAGATCCACCTCGATGGACGGCTGGGTGCCCAGGGCCCGGGTGAGGGCCCCGGCCCACCGACCGGGAACCACGCCCTCGCCCGACGCTCCGGCCTGGCGCGCCTGCTCGGCGTGGGTGTGGTCGATGGAGATCCGGCGCAGACCGAGGGGCGTGAGGCGGTAGGCCCGGCTGTCGCCGACGTTGGCCACCGTGACTCGATGGCCCACGGCGTGGGCCGCCACCAGCGTCGTGCCCATGCTGCGCCCCTGGGCCTTCTGGTGCACGGCGGCGTTGGCCTGCTTCACCGCCTCCTCCAGGCTGCACCCCCGGGTCATGGCGTTGCGGAGAGCCTCCAGGGCCGTGCGGCTCGCCACGTCGCCCAACTCCAGCCCGCCCATGCCGTCGGCCACGGCGATGACCAGCGCCCCCGTGGAGAGGCGCATGGAGAGGACCGAGTCCTCATTGCCGTCGCGACGTCCCGCGTCGGTGCGCAGGGCGACGTGCCAACCGTTGGTGGTGGGTCCTACCGTCACGGCATTCGGAAGTGGAAGCTCGCGTCTCCCAGTCGGACCTCGTCGCCCGACTGGAGTTCCCAGGGTTCAGCACCCACCGGCAGCGCCTCGCCATTCACGTGGACCGGGTGGCTGTCCACCAGGCTCTCGATCCGCCACCGCCGATCCACGAACGACATGCGTGCATGGCGATCGTGGACCGAAGGATGATTCACCGTGATGTGGTCCGGAGGTTCCCCGTCGGCCCATCCGAGGGTCACCACGGCGTCCCGCCCCGAGGGGCGCACGAAGCGAATCTCCTCCCGAACGATGTCCGGGTCCAGAGGCTGGAGACGCCCGGGAAGCAACTGAAGAGTCGCACGGTACAGGGGCCCCGGTCCATGGCCGGCATCGGGCGGGGGCGCGGACGCATGTTCGGGTTCGGGAGACGGCTCCGCTTCGACCGGTTCGTCGACGGTGAGATCGGGGGGCTCCCACCCACCGTCGGGGTCCGGGAGCACGGGAACGGGCATCTCACGGCGCGGGGGAGCGTCGCTTCCGGCCCTCCGTGTCACCGGGGGCCGAAACACCGTGGCGTCGGGCTCCTTCCGGGGCGTGCCGTTGCGTTCGGTCCGGCGCAGCCGGTCCATCATGCGCTGGAAGACCGAACGTTCCGGTGGTGCGTCTCCCCAGACGAACACACGGGACCGCGTGCCCGGCGTCGCCGGCGGCCCCTCTCCGGTCCCCCTGGGACCGTCGTCGTTGCGTGCGCCCATCTGAGATCGCCCCTCGAAGGTGTGCCCCGTCCTCTAATCGTACACGTTCCGCGCACGTTTCGCGCCGTTGGACCCCGGGAAAGGGCCCGGAATGCTACGGGCGCCGGGGCGACGGGGGCTGTTCGGGAGTCTCGGGTCGGGGCCCCGGAGTCGAGACCTCCGGAGCGGGCACGGGTACGGGGGTCGACACGGAGGTGACGCTGGTCGCCACGTCGTTGCCCGGCGTGGGATCGCTCGTGGACCCCGTCACGGTGACGGTGTTGGCAATGGGGCCCGACGTGCCGCCCCCGATGTCCACGACGACGTCGTACGTCACCGCCGGCGCGCCCGGAGCCACCGAGGCCAGGGCGGGCCAGGTCACCACACCCCCACTGTGGACGCCGCCTCCCGTGGCCGACACGAACGTCACGCCTGCGGGAAGGGTGTCGGCCACCACCACGGAGGTGGCCGTACTGGGACCGGTGTTGGACACGGATACCGTCAGGGTGATCTGGGACCCCGCCGAGGCCGTGGCGGGCGCCGTGGCTCCCGCCACGAGGTCGGCCACCGCGGACAGGGCGGTGGTGACGGCGCTGCGATCGTTGGCCGTGGCCGGGTCGGCGGTGGTGGCGGCCACCCGGGCCCGGTTGTCCAGCGAGCCCGTGGCCGTGGCCGGGATCGTGGCGCTCACCGTGTAGACCGGCGTGGAAGCTCCCGACGCCAGCGTCCCCACGGTCCACGTCACCACGTTGCCCGCCACGACGCCGCC
>JAUIEJ010000021.1 GCA_030428885.1 Gemmatimonadota bacterium
ACGGGGGCGAGGGGGTCGTTCGGGTCCACTCCGACGCGGCCCTGGCGGTGGCCCGGGCCATGGGGGGCGTCTGGGCGACCCTCGGCGTCTTCCGCCTGGTGCCGCCCCTCCTCCGGGACGGGGTCTATCGGTTCCTGGCCCGGAACCGCTATCGCTGGTTCGGACGGCGCGACGCCTGCCGGATTCCCGACCCGGAGGTCGGGGCCCGGTTCCTGGACTGAGCGGCCTCGGGGTCCCCTACGCCCCCGGGGGTCGCCCTTCGTCCCGGAGCACGTTGGCGGTCAGGGTCTTCTTCGGCTGCATGAACGACATCGCCCCCATCAGCCCGTAGAGGACGCGCACCTTCAGGGGGGGCTTGCCCGTTTCCAGCACGGCCTTGAGGGTCTGGAGGATCCAGTTCCAGCCGCCCTTCACGCGACCGTGGGTCCCGCTCTGATCCGTGAAGCGGGAGTGGGTCACCGTCACCCGCACGCCCGTGGGAATCTCGTCGAGCTGCCAGGTGACCACGGTGTCCGATTCGTCCAGGTCGGTGAAGCGGTAGGTGTGGACCATGCGATGGGGCGGCTCGATCTCCATGATGGTGCCCACCACCAGAATCCGTTTCCGGCTCGGGTTGTAGTACCGCATGGGGGCGCCGGGCTCGAGATCGCACTCGAGTACGGTGTTCATCATGGGCACCTGGATCTTGCCGAGCTTCGTGAGTTCGTCCCACGCCGCCTGGACCGGGACCCCGATGTCGATGGAGTACACCACGTCGCCCAGGGCGCTCACGACGCATCCTCGTCGGCGGCCTCGTCGAGGCGGGGCGCCTCCAGGTGTCGCTTCAGGCCCAGGAGAGCCGAGGCCCAGTTCTCTTCGTAGGCCTTCACCCACCGTTCGTAGATCATCTGGAGCGGCACCGGATTGAGGTGGTTGATGCGTTGACGGCCGTCCCGCACGTGCACCACCAGGTGGGCTTCCTCCAACACCTTGAGGTGCTGCATCACGGCGAAGCGACTGATGTCGGGAATCAGGTCGTCGAGTTCTCCCGTGGTGCGGGGAGCCTCCCGGAGCAGGTCCAGGATGCGACGGCGCCACCCGTTGGCCAGGGCCCGGAAGATGGGGTCCAGGGGATCGTCGGCGGTGGAGGCGTGATTCATGTGATGTATGTATCACACGTCTGTCCGCCGGTCAAGGCGAGGCCCGGTCCTCTCAGCGGCGACCGAAGCCGCCACCTCGGGCGCCCAGTTGCCAGGTGAGCTGGAGCATGAGGGTGCGCCCCACGGAGCGGCTTCGGCGCTCTTCGATGTAGCTCGCCGTGTTGCGGACGTTCACGCCCCGGTTGCGGTCCAGGAGGTCGAAGGCCCCCAGATGGACTTCGAGGCGGTCGTCCAGGGCGTTGCGGGACACGGCGGCGTTCCACCGCACCACGGTGTCGTCTCCCGAGCCCCGAAGCACCGAGGCGTCGGGGAAACGGGCGGAGAGATCGGAGGTGAGGGTCCACGGCCCGAAGAACACGCTGCCGGACCCGGAGAGGGAGCGGTCCAACCAGCTCTGGTCCAGGCGATCGGCCAGGGAGTAGTCCACCGAGTTGAAGCCCAGGCGGGCGCCCACCCGCACGTCGAAGCGTTCCTTGGTGCGGTTGTCCACCGAGAGCCCCACGGCGTGGGACCAGGAGCGCCCCCGGTTGGGTTCGCCGTCGACGAACGAGGCCGAATTCGTGCGGGTGACGCCGTAGTCGAGGGTGGCCTTGATGCCGAGGCGCCGGATGGGGGCGCCGAAGTTGGCGCCTCCGGTGGCCGACCACCCCCGGTCGGCGTTGACGGGGGTGACGGTCCGGACTCCGCTGGCGTCGGTGGTGCGGGAGTCCACGATGTCGTCCCGGGTCCACGTGGCCCGGGCGTAGGTGAAGAGATTGATGAACGAAAACTGGTCGAAGAGCCGGAAGTCGCTCTGGACCGAATGTCTGTATTCCGGGGCCAGTTCGGGGTTGCCGACGTAGACGTTCAGCGGATCCCGGTTGTCCACCAGCGGCTGGAGCTGCCGCACCGAGGGCTCCCGGGTGGTGGTGGAGTACCGCATGGAGAACGTCTTGCTGTTGCCGAACTGCTTGCGGAGGCTGGCCTCGGGGAGGACGCTGGTGAACGAACTGCGGATGGTCCGGTCGCCGTCCAGCACCGTGCCCTGGAGGTCGGTGCGCTGCACTTCGAGGCCGACCTGGATCCGGGCCGACTCGGTGTTCCGGCTCAGGCGCGCGCCGCCCTCCCACCAGGCGTGGGCCCGTTCGAAGGTGCTGCTCAGGAGATCGTTGATCACGGGCCCCGCCTCGCCCAGGTCCACGGTTGCCCGGTCGCTCCGCTCGTCCACGGTGCGCCGCACACCGAAGACCTCCAGGGTGTGGTCGTCTCCCAGGGGTTGGAGAAACGACAGGCGCTGCCGGAGGGTGAGGGTCCGTCCGTCGTCGACCTGCTCCTGGACCACGTCCGTGGGGTCCGGGAGGGCGGGGTCGACAGTGGTGGAGGTGAGTCGGGTCACGTCGTCGGGGCGGGAGAGGGTGGCCGAGGCTTCGGCCACCAGGCTCCGGCCCGACTCGTCGAAGCGCCGCCGCCACGTCAGGGCCGCCGAGCCCCGGAGGTTGTCGGCCTCGGTGTCCCGCTGGGTTACGGCCGAGTTCCTCAGGGTTCCCGAGGCGTCTTCCGTCTGCTGCGACGAGAACCACGACCCGTCGGTGGACGACAGGCTGAACGACGATCGCAGCCGGAGCTGATGGTCGTCGGCGAAGGCGTAGTCCCCCGAGAGCTCCACGCCGTGGGACCGGCTCCCGCTGCGGGTGTCGGTTTCCGACGCCTGCACCGCCCCCAGATCGGCCCCCAGGAGAAACTGCTGCTGGGACGCCTCCTCCCGGAGCGCGTCGGTGGATCCCAGCACGTACGACGCTCGGAGGGAGCGACCCTCGGCGAACTCGCGGCTCGCGTTGAGGGCCACGGTCCGGGTCTCGGTGTGGCCGTTTCCGCCGCTGCCTCGGGCGCTGAACGAACGGTTCCCGCTCCGGCCCACGTTGTTCACGTTCACCACCGCCGCGAGCTGCACGTCCGGCGAGAACCGGTTCAGGTTCAGCGCCTGATCGTACCGGGCCCGCCCCCCGCCGAAGTCGCCGTCGGCACCGAGCCCTCCCCCCACGCTTCCCTCCACCCGCCCGAAGTACCCCGTCTTGGCGTCCTCCTTGAGGCGGAGGTCGATGGTGCGCTCCTCCTCCCCGTCGTCGATGCCGGTGAACTCGGCCATGTCCGAGGGGCGGTCGTACACGTCGACCCGCTCCACGGCGTCGGCCGGGAGGTTGCGGGTGGCCACGGTGGTCTCGCCGCCGAAGAACTCCTTGCCGTCGACCAGGACCTTCTCCACGTCTTCGCCCTGGGCCCGGATCGAACCGTCGTCGTCCACCTCGATTCCCGGAAGCTGCCGCAGCAGGTCCTCCACCGACGCGTTGGGTCGGGTGAAGAACGCCGCGGCGTTGTACGCCAGGGTGTCGCCCCGGGCCAGGAACGGCACCCGCTCCACGCTCACCGTGAGGGGGTCGATCTCCTCGGCGGCGGTCCGGAGTCCCACGGTGCCCACGTCCAGGGCCATGCCTTCGGTGGTGAACGGTCGGTAGAGCGTATGGAACCCCACCCGGGTCACCTGGAGCAGGAACGACCCCGGGGGAAGCCCGGACAGTCGAAAGCGGCCGTCGCCGTCGCTGAGGTCGTAGGTGGCCAGGACCGAGTCGGGCAGGGTCAGGGCCACCACCATGGCGCCTTCCACCGGGGCCGCCGCCGAGTCCACCACCGTGCCCCGGACATCGGCCGACTGGGCCGCCGCCCCGGACGCCGTGGCGAGGAGCAGCCCCAGGGCCCCGAGGCGCCCCCTCACCGCCGCCTCCGGGCAGCCCGGAGTTCGGCCAGCTTCTCGGCCACGACGGCCTCGTATCCCGCCCGGTCGATGGGCTCTCCGTCGGTGGGAGGCGCCACGGCGCCGTCGCCGGCGTGGGCGGGGTCGAGCTCCCGGGCGGTCCAGGTGAGGCGCCCGTCGTCCACGTCCACCAGGAGGATCAACCCCGGCAGCCCCCCGAACTCTCCCGGGCCCCCGGGCAGCGGCACCTCGGGAGTGAACCACGCCTCCACCTCGGCGCCGTCGAGGGTGGTGGTGGCCCGGAGCACCAGGCGGTCCAGGTAGACGCGTTGATCGCCGGTGAGGCGCCAGTTCCACTCCCGCCGGGCGTCGGTGACGAGGAAGGTCCGCCCCAGGAAGTCCCGGCTCTCCACCATGGTGCCGGCCGCGAGGTCGGTCCACGCGCCGTGGAGCGTCTCGTGGTCGTGACGGGTGGGGGACACCCGTCGCAACTGGGACGAGACCATGCGGGCCCGGCGGGCGTCGGCGTCGGTGGCCGGGTCGTCCACCTCCAGGGGGCGGAGGAGGGAGGCCGTGCCGTCCACCAGGAGTTCCAGGGAGGCGGCGTCGGTGCGGGGCGCCTCGTCTCGCATGGAGGCCGGGAGGTCGTCGAGACCCTCCAGGGGGCGGGCCTCCACCCGGTCGTAGACCACCCGGATCGACTGGGGCGCCCCGGGGCGGGGAAGGCCGGTCACGCCGAGGAGGACCAGCGCGGCGATCCCTGCGGGCCGGAGGGAGGGCATGGGGAGGCGACTCCGTGCGAGAGGCGACGTCCGCGCATGCTACCCGCTTTGCCCGGGAAGGTGCCGGGGGCGCCGCATCGGGTCGGGGGCTCGCCTCCTCTTGCGGGCGGACGTACCATACCGTATAGTATGGTCAGGGCTCGGAGAGGGCTTCGAGCCGTCCATCCGGCGAGGAGGGGCATGGTGGCGCGGCGATCGAGGGAAGACTGGATCGAGGAGGGGTTCCGGGTCCTGGCAGGGGAGGGCGACGCCGGACTCACCGTCGACGGAATGTGCGAACGTCTGGATCGCACCAAGGGGTCGTTCTACCACCACTTCAACGGCCGCCCCGCGTTCGTGGAGGCGCTGCTGGACGAGTGGGAATCCCGGGCCACCGACCGCTTCATCGAGATCGGTCACGCCGGAGGCCCCGTGGAAGACCGTCTCCGCTCGGTGAATCGGGAGGCGTCGGAGCTGAGGAACGCAGCCGTGGAGCGGGCCATCCGTACCTGGGCCTCCACCGAACCCCTGGCGCGGAGGGCCCAGGACCGGGTGGATCGCAAGCGTCTGGCCCTCCTGGAGGAGCTCTGCCAGGAGCGCATGGGCGAGGGCGAACCGGCCCGGCGACTCGCTCGGGTGTTCCAGCTTCTCTTCGTGGGCGCCCAGCACCTGGATCCTCCCATCGAGGGACCCGAACTCTATCGGGCCTTCCGGGCGTTGGACCCCCTCTTCGACCTGGGGGGGGGACGATGAGACCCCGGCGGCGAATGGGGTGGTCCGCGGCGGTGTTGCTGCCGCTGGCCGCCACCGGGCTCGCGCTTCCCGGGGCCGCCCAGGACGCCGACTCCCCCCCGGTGGGGTGCCTCCACGGGTCGCCGCTTCCCACCTGCAGTTCCTTCTGGCTGATGGAGCTCCAGGTGTCGGATGCGTGGTACCTCCGGGAGCTTCCGTCCGGGACCTACCGGGGCGACGGCACCCAGTACGAGTGGAATCTCGGCCACATGAAAAACATCGGGGACCGCTGGGCGGTGGGCGGCACCCTGTCGTTGGGGAGTGGGAGCGACGGGGTGTTCACCGGAGCCCGGGCCCGGGTGCGCCGGTGGCTCGGCCCCGACGTCTCGGTGGAGCTGGAGGCCGGGGTGGCCGAAAGCAACGGAGGAGGCGGGTGGTACCCGTCCCTCACGGCGCCCAGCGTGGGCGCGCGCTTCAACATCCAGGACTGGGGCTCGGTCTTCGTGCGGTACGACGCCCTGGGCGAGCCCGCCGATGCGCGCATCTTCTTTCCCGATGCCGAGCCCGTGGAATGGGGGCGTCAGGATGCGATCCGGGCGGGGGTCGGGGTCGGCGGAAAGGCGACCCTGGCGGTGTCCGGGGCACTGGTGGTGGCCTATGCGGTGCTGGTGGCCCTGGTCGCCGGAGAGTGGACATGAAGCGATGGATCCTCGCCCTCCTCCTGGCCGGCACCTCCGCCGTCGGGGCCCAGGACCTGGCCTCCGTGCGCCTCGACCGGGCCGGGACCCGGGTCCGGGTTCAGGCCCCGTCGCTGGGGGCCGAGCCCGTGGAGGGCGCCGTGCAGGGCTGGGTCGGCGACCGGTTGGTGGTCCGCACCGGGAGCGGGGCCGACGTGGAGATTCCGCGCGACGCCATCGCCCGCCTGGAGTTCAGCACGGGCCGTCACGGGCACCCCTGGTGGGGCGTCGTCATCGGAACCTTCGCCGCGGGTATTCCCGCGGCGGTGTGGTGGAATCGGGAGTGCGAAGGATCCTGCCGCCTCCCGGCCCTGGAGGGGTTCGCCCTGGGGGCCCTCTACTTCGGGGTGGTGCCGGGCTTCGTGGTGGGGTCGCTGGTGCGCACCCGCAACTGGCGCATGCTTCCCCTGGTGTATCTCGACGGTGCAAGACTCCACCTCGGGCCGGCGCCCACCGGGGGGTGGTCGGCCGGGATCCGGGTGCCGGTGGGAGGGCGGCCTCGGGGCGCCGGTGGTCCCGCCCTCAGGCCTCCGCTCCCGTCGGCACCTTCCGAAGCGCCACGGCGTTGATGCAGAAGCGCAGGCCCGTGGGACGGGGGCCGTCGGGAAAGACGTGCCCCAGGTGGGCGTCGCACACGTTGCACACGGTTTCGATGCGTCGCATGCCGTGGGAGGAGTCGGCCCGGTAGGCCACCACGGCCTCGTCTACGGGCTCGGTGAACGACGGCCACCCCGTCCCCGACTCGAACTTCCCGCTGGCGTCGAACAACTCCGTGCTGCAGCAGACGCAGGCGTATCGTCCCGGCTCGAACAGGCTGCACAGTTCCGAGCTGTAGGGCCGCTCCGTGGCCGCCTGGCGGGTGACCCGATAGGCGTCGGGGCTCAAGTGCTCCCGCCATTCGGCCTCGGACTTCTCGACGCGCCGGGGAGGAGTGGGGTTGGCGCCGTTGGCGAAACCGAGGATCTGGGCCCAGGTCAGCATGGCGATCCGTGGGTGGAGGATGGGTGCGGGTCGGACCTCTGAAAGCCCGCGGAGCGCCCGGGGGTTCCCGGTGCGAATCGAACGAGGCGTCCCGGCCGGAGCCGGAACGCCTCGTGCGTCGCCACAGGGGTCGGCCGTCTCAGACGGTCTGGCCGGCGTGGACCCCCTCGGCGATTTCCTCCAGCGTCTTGTCGATGAAGGCCGGGAGGTCACCGGGATGGCGGCTCGTGACCAGCCCCTGGTCCACCACCACCTCGTCGTCCACGACCCGGGCGCCGGCGTTCTTCAGGTCGGTGCGGATGGAGGGCCAACCGGTCACCGTCCGACCGTCGACCACATCGGCCTCCACGAGGAGCCATGGTCCATGGCAGATGGCTGCCACGGGCTTGCCCTCGTCGAAGAAGGCGCGGGTGAAGGCCACCGCCTCGTCGTGGGTGCGGAGAGTGTCGGGATTCATGACGCCGCCCGGGAGCACCAGGGCCCGGTAGCTCTCCGACGACACGTCGTCGAGGGTGCGGTCCACGGATACGGCCTGGGCCCAGTTCCCGTCGGCCCAGCCGCGGATCGTCCCCCCGTCGGGCGCCACGATGTCCACCTGGGCGCCGGCGTCCCGGAGCGCGGCCACCGGCTCCAGCAGTTCCGACGCTTCGAACCCGTTCGTGGCCAGTACCGCCACCTTCATTCCATTCAGATCGTAGGCCATCCTTCGCCTCGCAATGTTTCGGTTGCACGTTCATCGAGTCGTCTCTTCATCGATGCAAGGCGCGTTCCATGGGCCCACGGCTGGCGTGGACGTCTTCGGGGGCGTCGATTGGCGGGGAGACGAAGGCGATCCGGACCAACCAGGGTGGAGCCATGAGGAAACGGAAGGGCGGCGGGGCCGAGGGCGACGCAGGGGCGAAGAAGGCCAAGGGGCACGCCACCGGGGCCATCCGGGTGGTGGCGGGCGAGGCGTGGGCCTCCATCCCCCGGGGGTGGGAGGGATCGGTGCGAGTGGCCCTCATCGCCGCCAATTTCGGCCGCAAGGACCGGATCCTGGACGACGTGCGGCTTCGTCACGTGCGGGTGGGGCCCATCCGGGTCGCCGATCCTCGCGTCCACGTCGATTCCCGGGGTCTGGTGCTGCCGGCCCGAGGCGTGGCCCGCGCCTTTCTCGACCTTCGCCTCGGTGGAGACGAGGTGGCGCGCCTGTTGTCCGGCTTCGAGCCCGCCCCCAACCCCGAATCCAGTCCCAAGGTGGACATGGAATGCGCCGGAGACCTGGTGGTGCGGGGGCGCCTGCGCTCCCGGGAGGAACCGTTCCTCCTCGAGCACCTCGCCGTGGTGTGGTCCGTCCGGGACGGGGGTGCCGACGGCGTCTGACCGACGTCAGTGGGTGATGAGGAACAGCATCTGGCTGGGACCCCAGAAGGCGTTGTCGGTCTGGTTGGCTCGGAGGGCCTTCCCCACCGGGGAGTCGGCGGGATACCGGACCCAGACGATCCCCAGTTCCCGCCCCCAGATGTTCGTGCCGAAGAGCTGCAGCGACATCCAGGTGTAGGAGACGTCCTCGAAGGAGAACGGGAACCCCTCGGGGAGGTTGTCCACCATGTCGGCCGGGGGCGATCCCATGCTGCCCGTGGTGGGGAACACACCGGTGTCGGCCAGGTGATCGTGGGCCGCGATGCGGATGGTGTTGACGTCGCTCAGGACGCGGGCGGCGTCGGCCTTGCCCACGGCGCCGCGCAACTGGGGAATGGCGATGCCGGCCAGGATCCCGATGATGAGCATCACCGTGAGGAGTTCGATGAGGGTGAACCCCCGGGGGGTGGGCCGCCTCATGGCACGATCTCCGGCGTGGTGGAGTCGGGAGGCGCGATGCCCATGCGGATCATGAAGTCGTCCACGTCGTCTTCCCGGGCGAAATGCACCGCCGCCCCGTCCCGCACCGCCGAGATGGCGAAGCCGTCGGCCTGGGCCCGGTACATCAGATCCGGAGCGTCCACGCCGGCGTCCTCGAGGCGCTCGGGCATGTGCCCGTGTTCAGCGGCGTACCCCTCCACCGCCTGGGTCGCCACGAAGACCAGAACGCCGTCGGCCCGCCGAGCCTCGGTGGCGGAGAGGCGGGGGGAGGCCGCCTGGAGCAGCCAGACGTTCCAGGCCGCCACGCACACGAAGACGACGCCCAGCACGCCGGGCACCAGCCACGGGGACCGTCGTTCGGCACGGGCGGTGGGTTCGTCGTCCTGAATGGTGTTCTGAACTTCGTCGATCAATTCCCCCGCGGCGGCCGCGAACGCGTCGGTGTCGCTCCGCCCGGGAGTGGGGGTGTGGGGCATGCCCGGACTCCGGTTCCCAGGGTCCATCTCTGGTTCCGGGTATCGGACGGGTTCCGACAGAGATTAGGATTTCTTCAAGGACCCCGCGGCCGGGACGGCGACGAACCGGGTGTCGTCGGGAGACTCCCCGCCTTCCGTCCAACGGGCCCGCTGCGCCCGGAGGTCGGGACAGAGCCAGTCGTTGCACGTGTCGCTGCGCAGGTCGCGGGGGAGCCGGCAGCCCGCCGGGCCCTGGAAGACGCAGCCGCCCTCCAGATGGGTTGCGCCCAGATGGGCCAGGTAGGCGGCTTCGATGTCGTCGGTGGTGCTCGTGGGGTCGCGCAGAATCACGCGCTCCAGGCTCCGGGCATCCAGAAAGGCGTGGGTTCCGCCTCGACGACAGCACCATCCCCGGCAGGTGGCACAGGCCCGGGCGATGGCCGCGGCCTCGTCGGTCCCGGGCGTCCCCGCGCCGCCAACGGACCCCCATTCCGGGGGCGACGGGCCGGTGGCCTCAAGATCCGCCAGCACGCGACGCAGGTGCCGGCGAAAGTCCGCCCGGGCCGTGGGGGCGAGGGGGACGGGTCCCGCGTCGTTGGCGGGCACCACCGTCCACGGGCCGGCCCCGGGATTCTCGCCCCGCGCCCGGAGCCGGGCGGCGCCCTCGCTCCGGCGACGTCGCTCCCCGTCGTCCTCGTGGGCGAGCCGGCGGGCCCGGGCCTCACGGCGGCAGGCGTCGCGGCGGCATCCGCCGTCGCGCTCTCCGGCCTGGAGGGGATCCACCGGGTCCCCGCACCGGGGGCACCGGTGGACCGGGCCGTAGGGAAACCGTCGAGGCACGGGGGCTCAGCGGGAGGCCGGGAGGCCCCGGGGATCGGGGCGGGGCCGGGCAACGGGCGCCCGCCGGCCCGCTCGACGGGCCAGGGCGCCGGCCGTGAGGAGCACCGACCCAGCCATCAGGGGCACCCACGTCAGGGCGTCGGGAAGCCCGCCGTAGACCGTGATCCCGTTGAGGATCGCCCGGGTCATGGGCATGACGCCGAGCAGCCCGTCGGCGGCCCGGAGGGTGTCGGAGAGGTCCGGAAGGAGCACCCCGGCCGTGACCGCGGCGGCGCCGGCGGCCAGGGCCGCATCGGCGAGCCCCTCCAGGGGCGCCCGCGGAGTTCCGTCGGGGCGGGGCGTTCGGCGAATCCGGGTGGTGACCCAGGCCATGGCGCCCAGCGTCGCGGCGAAGAGCACCGTGCGGGCCGCCTGATCGGTCCAGAACAGGGTCCACGCAAGACCCGGCCCCCGGACCGCCACCGGCAGGAGAATCAGGGCCACGGGAAGGAGCACGGGAGCGAAGGCGGCCCCCACCGACGCGTCGCGCCGGCCCCAGCCGAAGCCGCTTCGGCTGACCTTCAGCCCCACGGCGCCGGCCAGGAAGACGGCGAAGACGCCGGTCGCGGCGCCCCACCGACCGGGGGGAACGAAGAGGGCCGCGGTCAGGGCCGGAAGGCCCAGGGCCAGGGCTCCCCACCCCATCTCCACCCGAGGGCTTCGGCGCCACCCGGCCGACACGGCCCAGAGCAGGAGCACCGCGAGAGCGCCCCGTGCCCACGGCACGGCGGCGCGCCCCTCCCGGGCCCGGTCCAGAGCCTGGAGCGCCGGCCCGAACTCGAAAGCCGGGAAGTCCAGGTCGTCCCGCCATCGAGCTTCGTGGGCCGCGACCGCCGCCCGGAAGCGCTCGGCCCGGGCCTGCCACGGCGTGTCCGCGCCGGTGCGCAGGGTGTGTTGCCCCTCCAGAAGCACCGCGCGATAGAGGGCCAGGGTCTCGAAGAGACTCTCCTGGTGTTCCAGGGAGCGGAGCATCCGGGGGTAGTCGGCGTCGTGGGTCAGGCGGGGGGCCAGTCCCTCGGCGATCTCCCGCATGCGGCGGGTGAGGGCCACCGCCTCGAATCCGTCGGCGATGGCGGCGTCCCGGTCCTCTCCCACCACGTCTTCCAGGGTGGCGGCCACCGCCCACCAGCCTCCGATCTGGTCCCACTCCTGGATCCAGAGCAGGGGAGGCACTTCGAAGCCGCCCACAGCCACCCGGCGTTCGGCGTACGGCCGCAGGTACCAGGCCTTCTCCACGGCCCGGCGGGAGAGCGCCAGTACCTCGGTCATGCCGGCCACCACCGCCGGATCCGGCGACAGGGTCTCCCGGACCCAGGCCGCGTGGAGCGCGTCCACGTCGGCCTCGGGGTCGGAGGCGAGGCCCAGGGTGGTGTAGACGTTGGCATCGATCCACCGCCAGAACCCGCTCAGCGGATAGAGGGACATGGGGCCGGCCCGGAGGGGTCCCCCTTCCTGGGTCCAGAGGGAGATGCCCACCAGGTTCGGGTTCCGGGCTCGGAGCTGGGCCAGCGCTCGCCCATGGAGGGGTCCCATGGCATTGGCGAAGGCTCCGAACCCCTCGAATTCCCTCCGGGCCTGGAACTCCACGATGCGCTGTTGGGTCCCCACGAAGAGGGTGGGGTTGAGGGGGAGGAAGCCGAAGTAGTCGCCCTGGGTGTACTTGGTCGACACCACGAGGCTCGGCGATTCGATCCCTCCCACCGCCGCCAGGTAGGCTCCGGGGTCGTTGTGGAGGTCGCCGATGCCCCCCACTCCCACCGACCAGGAGCGGAACACCAGTCGGCGGCCGTGGCGCTCGAAGGTGGGAAGGAGCCCCATGAGCATGGCCCGGACGTGTTCGGGGCGATGGAACGCCATCTCGCTCCGGTACTCGAGCCCGTCGACGTTGAAGAGCGGGCCCGCCTCGCCGATGCGGATCACCACGCCGGCCACCGCCGGGAGGGTGCGGAACACCTCGTCGAACCCGGCGGCGTAGACCTCCCAGAGGGCCGGGTCCGACGGGTCCAGCGACCTGCCGTCTCTCCGAAGCCGGTCCTCGAGCTCGGGGGTGAGGGCCAGCATGTCGGTCTTCAGGTAGATGCCGATTCCGGCGCTGTCCGCCGCCGAAAAGAGGGGGCTGAAGGCGTCCCGGAGGGCCGCGTGCCGAGCCCGGAGAGGGGCGTCGTCTCCGTACACCGACCGGCCGTCGTCCACCCCGTCGAAGTTCACGAACTCGAGGAACGCATCCACCACGATGCCCGTGGCCCCCCATGCGGCGACCCGGTCGACGTAGGTCCGCCAGTCGGCGTCGATCCGGGTCAACTCGTCGGCGTCGACCCACGGGCTCCGGGGCAGGAGCAGGCGGTCGAAGGCGTGGGTGGCGTGGGAATAGCTGGTGCCCCACTGGGCCGTGTCGGCCGGGATGCCCACGGCGCCGGCGTCCACCAGGCGGAGGGGGAGGGGCCCGGGGTCGGCGGGGGCCCCGGGCGCCGCGGCGGGCGGATCTCCCGCTTCCAGGAGCGGCTTGTCGGCCACGTGGACCTGGAAGACCGACGCCGCGAACCACCCCGCCCCGAGGGCGAGGGCGGCCTGGAACGGCAGGGCGAAGGAGGGGGAGAAGCGGGGCACGGTGTGACGGAAGAAACGGGAAACGGTCATGGGTCCGTTACCCGAAGCTAGTCACTCCACACCCGGCCGAGGTGTAACATCTGAACGTAACGACGGCCGTCCCCCGGGCCCTGCCCGGAAGACGGCCGTCGCGACGACCGGTAACGTGTGCCGCCGTCAGTCTTCGATGCGGAACTCCCGGAAGTCCGACCAGGAGAGGGTGCGCACGCCGTCGGCGGTGTCGACCGAAATGCCCCGGTTGCCCCGGTCCACGTCCTGGCTGTTGCGGAGGTCGAAGCTCCGGCCGTCCCGGAGGGTGACCCGGGCGCCGTCGGACGTCTTCTCGATGCGACGCACCTGACCGAACTCGACGTAGAACTGGGCGTCGCCGCGCTCTCCGTTGATGATCTCCCACCCGCGGCTTTCGTCCTGGTCCCAGGTGACGGCGCCGGTCCAGGAGTCCCCGCTGGACCCCACCACCGTCCCCACCACCGGACCGTCGTGCTCGAAGGAGTTCCGTCCCGGCACGGACTCGGGCGGGAAGAACTCGACGGAGCGGAGATCGTCGAACGACAGCTTGACCTGACCCAACCCCGGGTCGGAAATGGTGATGCCGGCGTTGTTGGAGTTCACGTCGTCGGAGCCGCGGAGGACCAGCTCTTCGCCGTCGTGCAGGGTGACGCGGACCCCGGTGCGGCTCAGTCGCTCGATGGAGGCGATGGCGCCGAAGGGCACGTCGATGTCCCGGCCGTCGACCTTCCCGTCCAGGATGTCGGAGGCGTAGATCTCGTCGATGTCCCAGGCCACGAAGCCGGTGAACGACTGTCCCGATGCGGTCTCGACCCGTCCGTGGAGGCGCTGTTCGGTGGAGCGGGCATCGGTGGGGGCGGCTTCGAACCGCACCTCCGAGAGATCGTTCCAGGAGAACTCCTCCACGCGCCCGTCCAGGGACTCCACGGTGAGGGCCCGCATGCCGGTGCCCAGATCCGTGGACGAGCCGCTCAACTCGAAGCTCTCACCCGAGCGGGTCTCCACCCGGGCGTCCCGGCTTCCCAGGCGCTCGATGCGCACGACCTGACCGAACCGAATGCCGGTCTCGGTGATCACCCGGTTGGATCCCGACTGCTTCCGGGCGTCCAGGAGGTCGGACCAGCTTCCTTCGTTCCGGTCCCAGCGAATGAAGCCCGTCGCCGTGTGGCCATCGCGGGTCTCCACCTCGCCGAAGAGGCGCTCGGCGCCCGAGGTCACGACCGTCGGGGCCTCGACGACCCGGGTACCCGAGGGGCGGTCGACCCGGACTTCCACCACGGGGGCGACCCGAACCACACGTTCGGGAGCGGCCGCGGCGAAGAGGGCGGCGGTGGCCACGAGGCCGACGGCGGCCGATCCCGCGATGAGCGTTACGTTGCGTACGTCTTCCCCGAGCCGTGGCATCTCGTGTCCCCTCCCATGAGTCGTCGACCGTCCGTGTGCATGATACGGAACACGGAGCCGCCGTGTTTCAATGCGCCCGTACCCCCGCAGTTCTTCGACGCCGCGGCGCACCCGGGGGTTGCATGGGACGGGGGAAGCCCTCGGGGGCGCCTCAGTGGAGGGCGCCCTCGGTGACGAGCCCCCGGGCGGTGCCCAGGGCCCGCCAGTTCCACCCCAGGGCGGCGGCTCGTTCCTTCACCAACTGCACGTCCAGAGGGAGGGCCGCGTCGGGGGCGTAGAGCCACTCCAGGCTCGGCGACCAGACCACCACCGAGCCCGGAGCGTCGGGGAGATCCACCGGTTCCAGGCGGACCCGGGAGTCCCCCCGACCGATCCACACGCCCTCGTCCACCGGGATCAGGGCGCCGGGGTCCCGGTCGTGATTGCCCAGCACCCGGTGCAGGAGTTCGCGGGCGGCCGGGGCGACCCACACGGGGCGGCCCTCGTCCACCAGGGTGAGGGCGCCGCCGTTGCCCGCCCGGGTAGAGGCGGCCAGGGCCCCGGCGATCCGGTCCACGCCTTCCGGCGCCATCTGCTCCAGGGCGCGCTCGAGGTTGAGGGGCATGTGCCCCGCCTCCAGCAGAAGCCATCCGTCTCCCGTGTCCACAGCGCCCGCCGGGAACCCGAACCCGTGGACCGCCACCAGGCCCCGGACCACCGTCCGCACCGAGTCCAGGGGGCGGTCGTGCATGGGGCCGGCCGCCTCGGCCTGGAACCGGGCCCGGAGCTCGGGTGACACGGCGAAGGAGTCGGCCGGGGCGAAGTCGGCGTCGAACGTCCCGTTGCGGACGGTCATGCGCTTGTAGGGCCGGCCCATGCGCAATACGTCCCACTGGGTGGGAATGGATAGGGCCCCGAGGGTGCGCCAGTTGGAGTACCACACCTGGACGTCCATGGCCCCCCAGGGCACCAGCCCATAGTCGTTGGGATGGGCCGCCCGGAAGCGGAGCCGGATCGGGAGTCCCGTGCCGGCGTGGAACCACACGGTGGCGGGAAGGCGATGGTCGAGGGTGGCCGTCACGACCCGCATGGTCTCGCCTCCCACCACGGTGTCCGGGGCGGCGGCGAGGTCGGGGGCGTCGGCCAGGAGCAGCACGAGGCGGTCGGGGGAGTAGACGAACAGCTCCTCGCGCTCGTCGACGTACGCGATGCTCAGGGGCTGGGGGCCCGGCCCGAAGTCGGTGGTGGCCACCGAATCCCGCACCACGTTGACGATGGCCCGGCCGGGAAAGAGCCGGGTGTTGCGCCACGCCGGAATGGTGTAGTCCCGGATGTCGGTGTGGTCTTCGAACGATGGGCGGTCGGTCCAGGGGACGTCCCGGAACCCGGTGCGCTGCCACTGGGTGGTCATGTCGAGGTGGACCCGCTCCACGGCCCGGAGGGCGTCCTCCCCACCCATGCGCTCCAGGGCCGTGGCCACCACG
>JAUIEJ010000005.1 GCA_030428885.1 Gemmatimonadota bacterium
GCGGTCGGTCCAGGGGACGTCCCGGAACCCGGTGCGCTGCCACTGGGTGGTCATGTCGAGGTGGACCCGCTCCACGGCCCGGAGGGCGTCCTCCCCACCCATGCGCTCCAGGGCCGTGGCCACCACGTCCCGGGCGTCCGGGGGTTGTCTCGCCTCGGGTGCCGCATCCAGCGTCAGGGCCGAGGCTGCCGCCGTGATCGCTGCCAGGAGGAGTCCCATGCCCATCGTCGTCCGCATCCGCATCCGTCGCGCCCTCTCGTGGTTTCGTGGGGATTCGAACCCGAACGGTGAGGGCCGGGAGGTCGCCCGGGTATCGTTCGAACGAACGAGGCACCCCGGGGGACTCCGGGTCGGAGGGGCGCGGTCGTGAGCGTGGCGGGGACCCTGCGGGAGGCGTTGGCGGATCTCGTGCGAGGAGACCGGGCCGGGGCCTCGTCTCGCCTGGCGGGGATGAAGGCCGAGGGCCTCCTGGAGACCCTGGACGCCGTGGCCGCCGCCGGATCGGCGGTGCGGGAAGGGCGGGTGGACGACCTCGTGCGGGAGGCGCGGCGGGCGGCGGCCGTGGCCCCCCCGGACCCCGCCGAACTCCACGTCCACGTGGGAAGCGTGCTCCAGGCCGCCTACCGATTCCGGGGCGACCCGGCCCTGAAGGGCGAGGCCCTCGCCGCCCTCGTCCGCGCCGCCGACCGGACCGAGGCGCCCGACGCCGCGGTGCCGGCTCGAGCGCTCATGGCCACCGTCCACCTGCTGGCGGGAAGCCTGCACGCCTGTCTGGAGCTCTGCGAGGCCGCCCTCGACCTCGCCGACGTCCGCCCCCCCGGGGCGCCCGCGGGCCCGGCGCTGGCCCACCAGTTCCGGGGGTACGTCTTTTTCGAGTGGAATCGCCTGGACGACGCACGGGGGGCGCTGGACCGAGCCTGGGGGCTGGCCGCCGACGTGCCCGGGGTGGCCAGCGGGGTCGCCCGGGTGCAGGCCGGACTGGCGGCGGCCCGGGGCGACGCCCGGGAGGTGGACGTGTGGGTGGAGCGCCTGTCGGCCGTCATGGCCGGTCCCCGGACCCTCCGGAACCGGGAGTGGCTCGGCGCCGTGCGGGCCCGGATCACCCTGGGGCCCGGAGACCTCCGACAGGTCGACGCCTGGCTCCGGGCCTTCGGATACGACGTCACCGCCCTGGCCGAGGCCGACGACCTCTGGGTGTCGAGCCGGCTCCACGAGCTGGAGGGGGCCCTGACTCTTCTCGAGGCCACGGGGCAGTGGGACGCCGTGGAGGTTCTGGGGGAGCGGGTCCAGGGGGCGGCGGCGGGGAGGCGGCGGTGGTTCGAGGCCCGGGCGGCGTCGGCCCGGGCCGTGGCCCGGGAGGGAGCCGGCCGACCCGGCGAGGCCGACGAGCTGTGGAGAGGCGCCCTGGAGGCGGGGCGGGAGGGGTCGCTCGTGCGAGCGTACCTCGAGGGGCACGCGCTGCGGCGGCCCGCCTTGCGCCGACTCGCCGAAGGGGGGGACGCCGACGCGGTTCGGGTTCTGGCGGCCGCCGGCGCCGCCCTCGCTCCCCTCACGCCCCGCCAGCTCGATGTGCTCCGTCTCGTGGAGCGGGGCCTCTCGGACAAGGCCGTGGCCCGATCCCTCGGGGTGTCGGTGAGCACGGTGAAGACCCACCTCCGGGGCGCTTTCGCCCGCATGGCCGTGGGATCCCGCACCGAGGCCGTGGCCCGGGCCCGGGATCAGGGGTGGATCTGACTCGGCGGAGGGGGGACTCGGGCTCGATGTGTCCTCCACAGGGGACGAATCCGGAGGGGCGCGGCAGGGCGACGGATCCGCCGCGGAGTCCCATAAACCGTTGTAAAACATAGCTATCGCAGTTTGGCACGGCTCTTGTTTCTCCGTCGGAGTACGACGGAAACTCCAACATGGAGGCGATTATGTTGCGCAACAGTGTGCGACTCGCCATGGCGGGCGGTGTGATGGCTCTGACGCTGGTGGTTCCCACCGGTGCCGAGGCCCAGGGTACGGGTCGGGTGCGGGTGCAGGCGCCTCCGGTTCGGAGCAGCGGGAACGGGACCGCGGTGCGGCGGCCCACGGCGAAGGAGGTGCCCGTTCGGCCGGCGCCCCGGGGCGACGACCGGCGTGTGGACCGAGGGGTCCGCAACGATCGGGACGTCCGAGACGATCGCGACCGCCGCGATGACCGCGACGATCGATATGATCGGGACGATCGATTCGACCGCGACGACCGCGAGTACCGGTACGATCGGGATGACCGGTACGATCGGGACCGTTGGGACGACCGGCGCTGGGATCGGAACCGGGGCGACGTGGGGCGCTGGCAGGTGCGCTCCGACGCCGACCTCCGCCTCTTCGGGTTCCTGAACATCGACATCCGGTGGGACCGGAGAGACCGGGACGACCGGGGCCGATGGCTGGAGCGGTACCGGCGCTACGACGGGTGGGGTGGCTTCGGCGCGCGCCTGGACGGGTGGTACGTCCCCCGGTGGGGAGCGGTGCGCTTCGAGCGCGATCCGCTGCGCTACGGCCCCCGTCCGCTGGACCACCGGGAACTGCGACGGATCCTCGGGGCCCGGACCTTCGGCCGGATCGTGCGCGAGACGCCGGGAGGCGCCGCGCACCTGTGGGGTCGGGTTGAACGGTTCGGTCCCCGGGGACGGGCGCTCACCCTGGAGATCTGGTCCGGAGGGCGGTACGTGGCGGCCCTCACCGACTTCGATCGGGACGGTTGGGTGGACGACGTGATGCTGAACGGCCGATTCGTGCGGTGACCGGAGCTGGGGAAGGGGGCCGCGGGCGCTCGAGGGCGTCCGCGGCCCCTCGTCACGTCTGGACCTCGTCGAGCTCCCGGGCCACCACGGCGGCCACGGCGCACATGCCGGCGAAGACGGCCAGAACGGTGGCCGGCCCCGACCACTCGGCCAGCAATCCGAAGAGACCGCCCGTCACCAGCAGGACCCCGACGGCGCTGTTGGAGAGGGCCGTGAACGCGGCCCGGGTCTGGGCGTCGGCCATGTCCACCACGTGGGTGGAGCGGCCGAGGCGCACGCCCTGGTAGGCCACCATGAGAACGAACAGCAGTCCCGGGAGGACCGGCGGGAGCTGCAGGAGCTCGGGACGGGTCCAGGCAAGGCCGGCCATGGCCGCCAGCGGTGCGGTGGCCAGCATGGCCGCGCGGATCAGGACCCGTCGGCTGGACACGTCGGCGAGCCGCCCCCACACGTAGGAACTGGTCACCGAGGCCGCCGACGAGGCCACCACGAAGGGGCCGAGCCTCCCGAACCCCCCACTCGCGCCGCGGCCGGAGAGGGCGACCACGAACGGCGGCGCCAGGGCCGTGGCCAGGAGGAGTCCACGGACGGCCACCAGCCTTCGGAGTTGGGGATGGGCTCGGAAGAGGGAGAGGTGGTGGCGCATGGTGTCGGCGAGGGAGCCGCCGGGGGCGTCGGCGTCGGCGACCTCCCGAAGCCCGGAGAAGACCACCGCCGCCACCGCCCACAGTCCCGCCGCCACCAGAAGGGCCACGGCCACCATGCCCGGCTCCAGGGGCACCACCCCGGCGCTCACCAACACCCCGAAGAGAAGGACGAAGGCCGCCGATGCCGTGGCGGCGGCCCCCGAGGCGGTGCCCCGGGTCGTCTTCGAGACCGTCCGCCCCAGAACCACCTTGTAGCTCACCGACGCGACGCTCCGGGCCAGGGCGAAGGCGGTGAGAGAGCCCAGGATGGCCGCGCCCAGGGCCGGTCCCCGGAGCGTCGCGGCGGCTCCGGCCATGGCCAGGACGGCGACCCCCTGGGCCAGGGCGGCCCCGGCCCACGCCCACTTCCGACGTCGCAGCCGGGAGAGCCACCCCGCCACCACCAACTGGGGAAGGAGCGACCCGGCCTCCCGGATGGGGACCAGGAAGCCGATCTGCCAGGCCGGCGCGCCCAGGGCCCCCAGCAGCCACGACAGCACGAGCTTGGGGTCGGCCAGCCCGTCGCCGGTCTTGGTGGCCGTGAGCGCAACGACGTGCCGGACGAAGTTGGTGGGCTGGGCGGCGCAGATCTCGTCGGGAATGTCGAGACAGTCCCGACGATCGGCCTCGGAGGTCAGGGCGTCGTAGGCGAGCCGGGCGGGGGAGCGAGCCATGCCGTCGCTACACGGCGACGGGGGCGGTGTGCCCCGACGCCGTCGGGAACCGGCGGCCCGGATCGTGCGTTGACACCGGCGCAGACCCTACTCCCCACCCTCCCGCCCCGCTCAGACATGGCCATGGACAGCTTCGACGACCTCGTGATCGGAACCGGACAGGCGGGCAAACCGCTCGCCGGCGCCCTGGCCGACGCAGGGCGACGGGTGGCGGTGGTGGAAGCCCGGGCCCGGGTCGGCGGGACCTGCGTGCTCACGGGGTGCACCCCCACCAAGACCATGGTGGCCAGCGCCCGGGTCGCCCATCTGGCTCGCCGCGGGGCGGAGTACGGGGTGCGGACGGGGCCGGTGGCCGTGGATCTGGAGGTGGTCCGAGGGCGGAAGCGGGCGGTGGTGGACAGCTTCAGCTCCGGGAGCCGGTCCGGGCTGGAGCGGCACGACGGCCTGGAGTTGGTCTTCGGCCACGCCCGCTTCGTGGGGCCGCGGCGTGTGGAGGTGGCGCTGCGCGCCGGGGGGACCCGGACGCTGGAGGCCCGGCGGGTCTTCCTCAACACCGGCACCCGAACCCGGGTGCTGCCGCTGGACGGGTTGGCCGAGGTGGAGTGGCTGGACAACGAGTCCATCATGGAGCTGCCCCGGGTGCCCGACCATCTGGTGGTGCTGGGCGGGGGATTCATCGGCCTGGAGTTCGGTCAGATGTTCCGGCGGTTCGGGGCCCGGGTCACGGTGGTGGAGGCCGGCGGCGGTCTCGCCCCCCGGGAGGACGACGACGTGGCGGAAGAACTCACCGAGCTGCTTCGCTACGACGGCCTCCGCATCCTCACCGGGCATCGGGCCACGGCGGTGGAGCGCACGGGCCAGGGGGTCCGCCTGACCGTGGAGGGGGGCGAGGGGCAGACGACGGTGGAGGGCAGCGACCTGCTCATGGCGGTGGGCCGGGTGCCCAACGCCGACGATCTGGGCCTGGACGCCGCCGGCATCGAGCGGACCGAACGCGGGTTCGTACGGGTGAACGCCCGGCTCGAGACCACCGCCGTGGGGGTCTGGGCTCTGGGCGACGTCAACGGGGGTCCGCCCTTCACCCACGTGGCCTACGACGACTACCGCATCGTCCAGCGCAACCTGATCCGGGACGGTGCGCCGTTCGGCCAGGGCGAGTCCACCCGGGAGGGGCGCCCCGTCCCGTACACCCTCTTCACCGACCCCCAACTGGGCCGTATCGGTCTCACGGAACGCGAGGCGCGGGAGCGGGGCCACACCGTGCGGGTGGCCCGTCTGGACATGAGCCGTGTGGCCCGGGCCGTGGAAACCGACGAGACCCGGGGCTTCATGAAGGCGGTGGTGGACGCCCACACCCACCGGATCCTGGGAGCGGCGATCCTGGGTGTGGAGGGCGGCGAGGTGGCCACCATGATCCAGACGGCCATGATGGGCGACCTGCCGTGGCAGACCCTGAGAGACGCCGTCTTCTCCCACCCCACCTGGGGCGAGTCCCTCAACAACCTCTTCGCCACCCTGGACTAGAAGGGGTCGGGAGGGCGTCGGCCCGGTTCAGTTCCCCGCCGGCTCCAGGCGCACGATGGAGGTGGGGCGCCCGCCCCGGTCTTCCAGGGCCACGTAGATGTACCCGTCGGGACCCTGCCGGACATCCCGCACCCGGCCCATCCCCTCCAGGATCGTCTCCTCGGCCCGCACCTCGGTGCCGTCGAGGGTGAGGCGGGCGATCTGCTGGCCGGCCAGGCCTCCGGCGAAGGCATCGCCCCGCCACTGGGGGAACCGATCCCCGGTGTAGAACATGAGGCCCGACGTGGCGATGGAGGGCACCCAGTAGTGAGGCGGCGTCACCATGCCTTCCCGCTGCGACGCCTCGTGGATCGGGTCGCCGCTGCCGTAGTTGACCCCGAAGCCGATGACGGGCCAGCCGTAGTTGAGTCCGGGCCGGATCCAGTTGAACTCGTCGCCCCCCTGGGGGCCGTGCTCGGTGGCCCACAGGCGTCCGGCGGGATCGAAGGCGAGCCCCTGGGGATTGCGATGCCCGTAGCTCCAGATCTCGGGGAGGGCGCCGGCCCGGTCCACGAACGGGTTGTCGTCGGGTACGCGCCCGTCGTCGTGGAGGCGGACGACGACGCCGTGGTGGTTGGAGAGATCCTGCGCCGGATGGGACTCCAGGTCGCCCCGGGCCGGAGCCTGCCGCTCGCCCACCGTGGCGAAGAGGTAGCCCTCGGCGTCGAAGGCGATGCGAGAGCCGTAGTGGCCGTTCCCCCGGGACTGGGCCTCGAAGATCTCCTCCACCCCCTCCAGTCGATCGTTCTCGAACCGGCCCCGGACGATGGCCGTCGTGGCCGACGACCCGTCGCCGATGGGCTTGGAGAAGCTGAGATACACCCAGCGGTTCGAGGCAAAATCGGGGTGGAGCACCACGTCGAGGAGCCCGCCCTGGCCCCGGGCGAAGACCTGGGGCACCCCCGGCACGGGGTCGGGAAGAAGGCGACCGTCGCGGACGATGCGCAGTCGGCCGGGGCGCTCGGTCACCAGCATGTCGCCGCCGGGAAGGAAGGCCATGCCCCAGGGATTCTCCAGCCCCTCGGCCACGGTGACCACGCGGTAGTCGTGGACGTCGGAGCGCATCACCGACCCGTCCTGGGCGGCGAGGGGCGCGCCGGCCACTCCGAGAGTGGCGGCGAGAACCGAGGCGACGCTGATGCGACCCATCCGAGACCTCCATGCGGAATACGTTCGACGGCGACAGATTCACCCCGGACCGTGTCGCCGGGTTCCCCCTCCTCCCGCCCCGCCCCTCGCCGTGAATCGACCCTGGATCGCCGAACACCCCGTGGACGCGGAGGTGGCCCGGGCCCGGATACGCGCACACGTGCCGGGCGTGCCGGCCCGGGTCGTGGAGCCTCTGGGCGCCGGATGGGACAACTCGGCGTTCCTCGTGGACGGGCGGTGGGTGGTGCGGTTCCCCCGGCGCGCCTCGGCGGTGGCCCTTCTGGAGACCGAGTCCCGGGTGCTCCCCCACCTGGCGGCCCGTCTCCCCCTGGCGGTGCCCGAACCGGCCTTCGTGGTGCCCGCCGCCGGGGCCGAGGGCCCCTTCGCCGGCTACCCCCTCATCGCCGGCCGCACCGCCTGCGTCGCCGCCCTCTCGGAGGAGCAGCGCCGGGCGGCGGCGCCGACCCTCGGCCGGTTCCTCCGGGTTCTCCACGATTCCGCCGTGGACGACCTCGACCTTCCGGGAGACACCCTGGGCCGGCTTCGGCTCGACGGCCGCCGCCACGAGTTGGAGGAGCGGCTGGCGGTGTTGGTGGGCCGGGGCGTCCTGGAGTCCCCGGCTCCCTGGATCGAGGCCTTCGACGCCCTGGGACCCGACGGCGCCGGACCGGGACCCGAGACGGTGGTCCACGGCGACCTCTACGCCCGTCACCTGGTGGTGGACGACCGGGGGAGGATCCGGGGTGTCATCGACTGGGGCGACGTCCACCGGGGCGATCCCGCCGTGGACCTCATGGTGGCGTTCGGGTTCCTCCCCGCCGCCGCCCGCGACGGGTTCTTCGAAGCGTACGGCCCGGTGGACCCCGCGACCCGACGAGCCGCGCGTCGGCGGGCCCTCTTCCACGCCGTGGCCGTGGCGTGGTATGCGGCGGAAAACGACGACCCGGCCCTGGCCGCCGAAGGTCGCCGGTCGTTGGATCACGTCCTGGAGCGGGGTCCTGTTCCCGACGACCCCGGCACCGCATGATGGGGGCTTCCGCTCCTCCCTCCCGGTTCTCTTCGCCCGTGATCCCCCCCCGAATCACGTCCCCGTCCGCGGGACCGCTCCGCTCCGCGGCCCTTGCCTGCCTCGCGGCGGCCGTGGTGGCGCACCCGGCCGCGGCCCGCCAGGACGGGGGGGCGGCGCCGGAGGGTCCGCCGCTGGTCATCCCGCGCATCTCCGGTGCGGTGGAGCTCGACGGCGTGGTGGACGAAGCCGCGTGGGAGTCCCTCGATCCACTCCCCATGACCCAGTACCAGCCCACCTTCGGCGGGCCCCTGAGCCAACCGACCGAGGTGCGGGTGGGGCACGACGACGTCTATCTGTACGTGTCGGGTCGCATGCTCGACTCCAGTCCCGACGAGATCCGCACCAACACCTTCTATCGGGACCTCTACAGCGGCGACGATCTCCTGGCCGTCATCATCGATAGTTACAACGACTATCAGACCGCCGTCTGGTTCGTCACCAATCCCGCCGGGGCCCGCAACGACCGCACCGTGTCCAACGACGCCGTGTCGTCGGGCGGTGGCCCTCCCATGAACTCCGACTGGAACGCCCACTGGGACGTGGCCACGTCCCAGGACGACGAGGGGTGGTACGCCGAGTTCCGGATTCCCTTCTCGACCCTGGGGTTCCAGGCGCAGGACGACGAGGTCACCATGGGCCTCATCTCCTATCGGTTCATCCCCCGGCTCAACGAGCGTCAGGTCTTTCCCGCCATCGAGCCGGTCTGGGGCGGATTGGGATTCGCCAAGCCCTCCATGGCCCGCCGCGTCGTCATGAGGGACGTGCGCCAGTCCAAGCCGGTGTACGTCACGCCCTACGCCCTGGGCGGGCTGTCCCACACACCGGTCCTCCAGGAGCCCGCCACCGGGCCCGGCCGGTGGGTGGGCGACACCGACCCCACCGAGGAACTGGGCGTCGATCTGCGCTATTCACCCACGTCGAATCTGGCGCTGGACCTGACGGTCAACACCGACTTCGCCCAGGTGGAGGCCGACGATCAGCAGATCAACCTCACCCGGTTCCCCCTCTTCTTTCCCGAGAAGCGGCAGTTCTTCCAGGAGCGCTCGTCGACCTTCCAGTTCGACACGGGAGGCCGCTCGAGCCGTCTGTTCCACAGCCGCCGCATCGGTCTCGACGACGGGGCCATCGTGCGCATCTGGGGCGGGGCCCGGGCCGTGGGGCGGATCGAGGGCATGGACTTCGGTCTGCTGGACATGCAGACGGCCGAGCACGGCGGGCGCCCCTCGGAAAACATGGGCGTGCTCCGGGTTCGCCAGGAGGTGCTGAACCCGTCGTCGGCCGTGGGTGCCATGCTCACGTCGCGCCTGGGGAGTGACGGCGAAAACAACGTGGGACTCGGGATCGACGTGGTGCTCCGCCCCGTGGGAGACGAGTTCCTCACCCTGAAGTGGGCGCGCACCTTCGACGAGGCCGTGGACGAGGCCTCCACCCTGGAGGCCAGTTCCATGCAGGTGCGCTGGGCGCGCCAGCGGGACGAGGGACTTTCGTACAGCGGCGAGTTCCTCCGGGTCGGCGACGACTATCTGCCCCGGCTCGGCTTCCAGCCGCGACGGGACTTCCGGTACGTGGGGGGCAGCGGCCAATACAAGCGCCTCATGGACGCGTCGTCGCCCCTCCTCAGCGCCGCCTTCGACGTCCAGGCCGGCGAATTCACCCGGGCGTCGGACGACACTCCCGAATCCCGATCGGTGGAGCCCCGGGTCACGGTCGAATTCAAGGGGGGCACCGAGATCAGCCTCACGGGGTCGAGCAGCTTCGAGAGCGTCCGGGACGCCTTCGACGTGGCCGGGGCTGGGGTGGTGCCGGGAGAATACTGGTTCCACGAGGCCCGCCTGCGGCTGCAGCTCCCCCGGAGCGACCTCTTCCGGGGCAACTATCAACTGTCGGCGGGGAGCTTCTACGACGGCACCCGGGTGGGCCTCTCCCTGGAACCCACCTGGAACCAATCCCGCTATCTGGAACTGTCGGGCGGGTACGAGATCAACCGCCTGTCGTTCGACGAACGGGACGTGGAGACCACGGCCCATCTGGCCCGACTCAAGGCCCAGGTGGCCCTCAACACCCGGGTGTCGTTCAGTGCCCTGGGCCAGTACAGCAACGTGGCCGATCTCACCACCTTCAACGCCCGTTTCCGGTTCCACGTTCGGGAGGGCACGGATCTCTGGGTCGTGTACAACGAGGGACTCCACACCGATCGCGACATCACCGATCAGCCCCGGCTTCCCCTGAGCGCCGGTCGCACGCTCCTGGTGAAGTACACCCACGCCTTCATCTGGTGAGTTCGTGACGCCCCGGCATCCTCCGACCCTGGTGGTACTGAACCCGGCCTCGGGCACGGGGATCGATCCGGCGGAGTTCGCGGCCGATGTGCGGGCCCGGCTCGACTGCCGCATCGCCATCACCTCGGAGGCCGGCGACGCCCGGCGGCGCGCCGCCGAGGCTCTGGATGCCGGGGCGGAGCGCGTCGTGGCGGCGGGGGGCGACGGGACCATTCGGGAGGTGGTGCAGGGGCTGGCCGATGGGGGCCGGGACCCCCACGACACGCCGATCCTGGGCGTCCTCCCCCTGGGCACGGGCAACGACCTGGCCCGCACCCTGGGCGTGCCCCTGGACCTGGGGAAGGCCGTGGATCTCCTGGCGGACTCCGGCGCCACCCGTCCCCTGGATCTGCTCCGGGTGGTCCGGGACGGCGACGCGACGTGGGCGGTCAACGCCGTCATCCTGGGCAACGGCGGCCGGGTCGGCACGGTGCTGGACAACGACGACAAGTCGTTCTGGGGTCCCCTGTCGTACCTCCGGTCGGCGGTGGAGGTGGCCCTGGAGCTCGAGCCGGTTCGAGTGGCCTGGAGCGCGGACGACGACCGGTGGGTGGAGGCCGAGGTGCTGAACGTGGTGGCGGCCAACGGCGCCTCGGCGGCGGGGGGTGTCCCCATCGCGCCGGGGGCGAGTCCCCACGACGGCCTCCTGGACGTGGCGGTGGTGGACGACTGCTCCGTCGCCGAGGCCCTCCGCATCGGCGCGGCGCTGCTGGCGGGACGGGAGCCCGACTCCCCGGTCTACCGGCGCCGGAGCGCCCGGCGGCTCCGGGTCGAGACCCGGGGCGCCGAGGGCCTCCCCGTGAGCGTCGACGGCGAGCCGTTCCAGGCCGCGTCCGTCGAGGTGTCCGTCCGGCCCGGGCGCCTCCGGGTGGTGGCGCCTTCGCCCTGATCGGGCCACTATCCACGTTCCTCACGCATTTCCAGGACCCTTCCATGCACGACCCCTTCCAGCGGCTCCGCCGCGTCGGGCCCGCCGCACTCCTCCTGGCCACCGCGGCCTTCACCGCGGCGTGCGACGCCGGAACGCCCGTGGAACGCCTGGTCTTCCAGGTCGTGCGGACGATTCCCCACGATTCCACGGCGTACACCCAGGGACTCCTCCTCCACGACGGCCGCCTCTTCGAGTCCACGGGCCGGTACGGGGCCTCCACGGTCCGCACCGTGGACCCCGCCACCGGCGCCGTGCTCGCGGACGTGCCCCTGGACTCCATGTACTTCGGCGAGGGGCTGGCCCGGGTGGACGACCGGTTGATCCAGCTCACCTGGAAGGAGGGCACGGCCCGGGTGCTCGACGTGGAGTCGCTGGACTCGGTGGGGTCGTTCACCTACGGCGGCGACGGGTGGGGACTCTGCTACGACGGCAGCGGCCTCTGGATGAGCGACGGCACGTCCCGCCTCACCCGGCGCAACGCCGAGACCTTCGCGGTGGAGCGCACGCTGGACGTCACGGCCGACGGCACGGCCGTCTTCCGATTGAATGAACTGGAGTGCGTCGACGGCCTCGTCTGGGCCAACGTCTATCAGCGGGACGAGATCGTGCGCATCGACCCGGCCACCGGTCGGGTCACGGGGATCGTGGACGCCCAGGCCCTGACCCGGGACGCCGGCCGCTTCGGCGATCGGGAGGCGGTCTTGAACGGCATCGCGTGGAATCCCGCCGCCGGGACGTTCTACGTCACGGGCAAGTTGTGGCCCACCATGTACGAGATCCGGCTGGACGGGCCATGACCGGTCCGGTGGCCGTGTTCCTCCGGGGAATCAACATCGGGGGACACCGGGTGAAGATGGCCCGCCTCCGGGAGATCTTCGACGACCTGGGCCATCCGGGCGCCCGGACCCACCAGGCGGCGGGCAACGTCGTGCTCCACGACCCGCCGGGAGATGCCCGCGGGGTCGTCCAGGGCATCGAGACGGGGCTGGAACACGCCCTGGGGTATGCCGTGCCCACGTTCCTCCGCACCTCCGGCGAACTTTGGGAACTCCTGGCCCACGCCCCGGTGGATCCCTCCGAACTCGAGGGGCCGGACCACGCCCACTACGTGCTCCTGCTCCGCAACGCCGTGGACGACGCGGTGCGGGACCGCTTCGCTCCCCTGGACTCGGAGCGGGATTCGTTCCGGTACGGGCCCCGGGAGGTTCACTGGCTCAGCCGGGGCAAGATGAGCGAGTCGCCCATCTTCGGGGGGCCCTTCGAGCGGGCCACCCGCGACCTGCTCCACACCATGCGCAAGGCCACCACCCTCCAGGGGGTCCTCCGACTGTGCGGGCCCGCGTCGTCTTCGGAGTCCCCGGCATGAAGCGGATCCTCATCGTCGACGACGAGGGCGGCATCCGGCGGGCGACGGCCTCGTTCCTGCGCCGGGTCGGCTACGAGGCCCTGGTGGCCGCAGACGGGAAGCAGGCGGTGGATCGGCTTCGGAGCGAGTCCGTCGATCTCGTGCTGTGCGACATGTGCATGCCCGAGATGGACGGCATCGAACTGATTCTCATGGTGCGTAGCGAATGGCCCGGGGTGGCCCTGGTGGCCATGTCCGGAGGGGGGCGGTTCGTCTCGGGGGAACTGCTGCTGGATTCGGCCCGGGAGTTGGGGGCTCACGCGACCCTCGCCAAGCCCTTCGGCCTCGACGAACTCGAGGCGGCTGTGAAGGGGGCCCTGGGGGCTGTGGCCCCGGACTGAGTATCTTTCCTCAGCCATCCGTGCATCCGTTTCCAGGGGGACTCCATGGAGCCGCATCGCATCGTCGTGCTGGGCGCCGCCGGGCGTGATTTCCACCTCTTCAACACGCTCTACCGCAGCAATCCCCACGTGGAGGTGGTGGCGTTCACGGCCCAGCAGATTCCCCACATCGACGATCGCCGATACCCGCCCGAACTGGCCGGCGACGCGTATCCCGAGGGAATCCCCATCGTGCCCGAGGACGCCCTGGAGGATCTGGTGGTGGAGCACGAGGTGGAGACGGTGGTGCTGGGCTACTCCGATCTCGCCTACGCCGACGTGGGACACCTGGCGGCCCGGGCGACCGCGGCTGGGGCCGATTTCGTCATCCCCGACGCCTGGTCGTCCATGGTGGAATCGAACAAACCGGTGGTGGCGGTGTGCGCCGTGCGCACCGGCGTGGGCAAGAGCCAGACGTCCCGGGCCGTGGCCCGACTGCTGCGGGATGCGGGACTCCGGGTGGGCATCGTGCGGCATCCCATGCCCTACGGCGATCTCGTGAAGCAGCGGGTGCAGCGGTTCGCCTCCGAGGCCGATCTCGTGGCCCACGACGTGACCATCGAGGAACGGGAGGAGTACGAGCCCCACATCGCCGCCGGGTCGGTGGTGTTCGCCGGGGTCGACTACGAGGCGATCCTCGAGGCCGCCGAGGCCGAAGCCGACGTGATCCTGTGGGACGGCGGCAACAACGACACGCCGTTCTACGTGCCCGACGTGTGGATCACCCTGGTGGACCCCCATCGCCCCGGCCACGAGACGGCCTACTATCCCGGCGAAACCAACCTCCGCCTGGCCGACGTGGTGCTGATCAACAAGATCGACACCGCCGACGCGGCCGACGTCGCAGCCGTGCTGGAGCGGGTGGACGCCGTGAACCCCGACGCCGTGGTGGTTCGGGCCGCCAGTCCCATCACCCCCGACGACCCTTCCGTCCTGACGGGAAAGCGGGTGGTGGCCGTGGAGGACGGGCCCACCTGTACCCATGGGGGCATGCCCTACGGCGCCGGTCTCCTGGGCGCCCGGGCCGCCGGCGCCGCCGAGATCGTGGACCCCCGGCCCTACCTGGTGGGCGAGCTCCGGGACACGTTCGAGCGGTACCCCGATCTGGGGCCGATCCTGCCGGCCATGGGGTACGGGGCGCAGCAGGTCGCCGATCTCCAGGCCACGCTGGAGCGGGCCGCCGAGGGCGGGGTGGAGGCGGTGGCGGTGGGCACGCCCATCGACCTGGACCACCTGGTGCCGATGCCCCTGCCGTCCACCCGGTGCCGCTACGAACTGGCGGTGGAGGGATCGCCCACCCTGGCCGACGTCCTGGCGCCGGTGATCAACCTGGCTCGCTCCACACCTCGCTGAACAGCCGCTGGAAGTTGGCGCCCAGGAGCTTCTCGATCCGGGCGTCGCCATGCCCCCGAGCCGACAGAGCGTCGGCCAGGAGGTCCAGCCGCCGGTCGTCGTTCAGGTCGGGAATGAAGGTGTAGACGTCTTCGGTTTCGCCGGGGGCCGAGATGCCCCGGGCGCGGCGCTGGCGCACGTCTTCCCGGTGGCGCCGCTTGTATTCGTCGTCGAAGGCGATGGCGGGAATGCCGCCGTCGGTGCCGATGCCCACGTGGTCCTCGCCGCAGACGTTCCAGGCGTGCTCGATGTGGGCCACGACGTCGGCGGCCATGGGCTGGCCCTCCTCCCGGAGGAAGGGCATGAAGTAGATCCCCACGACGCCGCCCTTCCGGGCCAGGGCCCGGAGATCGGCGTCGGTCTTGTTCCGGGGCAGGTCGGCCAGGGCGGCGCACCCCGAATGGGTGATGGCCACCGGGCCGTCGGCGGCGGCGATGCCCTCGGCCGTGGTGCGCTGCCCGCAATGGCTCAGGTCCACCAGGAGGTTCAGCTCGTTCATGCGGGCCACCACCTGGTGCCCGAATTCGGTGAGGCCGCCGTTGCGGGCTTCCATGGACCCGTCGCCGAGCCGGTTGGTCCGGTTGTAGGTGAGCTGGATGATGCGCACACCCCGGTCCCGGAAGTGGTCGAGCCGGTCGAGGCGTCCCTCGAGCATGATGGCGTCCTGGAAGCCGTAGATGATCCCCAGGCGGTTCGTCGCCTTGGCGGTGGCGAGATCGGCGGCGGAGCGCACCGGGAGCAGGTGGTCGGGGCGGGCGGCGATCTGGGCGTCCCACAGGTCGAGGTCGGCCTCCGCCGCGGCGAATCGGTCGGGGCCGTCGCCCACCACCCCCACCGTGAGGTTGACGGCGGTCACGCCCGAGCGGCGGACGGCGGCCAGGGTCGCGTCGGACAATCCGCCCTGCTCCCGGAACCCCGGTGCCCCCGGTCCCCCCAGGGCGTCGATGACCATGGCGTCGTCGTACCCGGGCCAGGGGGGGCGGCGTCGAGACAGGGCCGCGGCGGACGAGGGCGCCAGCGCCGCGCCCAGGGCGGCCACGGCGGAACGGTGCAGGAACTCGCGTCGGGTGGGACTCATCTCGGGGACTCCGCAGGGGTGCGCTCGCCCCCAGGGTGGCCGCCCCGGGGCCCGGACGCCAGGGGTGGCGGCGGGGGCCGGCGCACCTCACCATGGCCCCCGAGGTTTCCCCTGCTCGCACTTCGCACCCGTCCGGAGTCCCCATGCCCCGCACGCCCCTCACCAGCCCGACCGCCACGGCCGTCGGCCCGTACTCCCACGGCATCGACGACGGCCGGTACGTGTTCTGCTCGGGCCAGACCCCCATCGATCCCGCCACCGGCGAGCTTCACGCCGGGGGGGTGGATGCCCAGACCCACCAGTGCTTCGACCACCTCTTCTCCGTGCTGGCCGATGCCGGACTGGGCCCCGAGCACGTGGTGAAGGTCAACGTGTACCTGCGGGACATGGCCGATTTTCCCGCCATGAACGCCGCCTATCAGACGCGCTTCGAGGCACCCTTCCCGGCCCGCACCACCATCGGTGTGGCGGGCCTGCCCCTCGACGCCCGGGTGGAGATCGAGCTGGTGGCCCGCCGCTGATCCGGAGCGGGCCGTGGTGGACGACCGGACCCTCCTGTCCCGGATCGCCCGGGGCGACGACGACGGGTTCCGGACCTTCTACGACCGACACGCCCGACGGGTCTACGGCATCGCCCTGAACGTGCTCCGCGATGTCGGGGACGCCGAAGAGGTCACCCAGGACGTCTTCGTCGAGGTCCACCGCGCGGCGGGGTCGTTCCGGGGAGACGCCCGGGTGTCGACCTGGCTGCACCGGATCGCCCTGCGCAAGGCCATCGACCGGGACCGGCATCGCACCCGCGCTCGGCGGTTCGCCCGGGTGACCCACCGCCTCGGGTTCGGCCCCGATCCGGACGCCGTTCAGCTCCGGTCCCGGGACCACCCCGGCGTCGACCTGGACCATCGCCAGGCGGCCCGGGCCCTCTTCGACCTCATCGACGGGTTGCCGGATCGCCAGCGGAAGGCCCTGTTGCTGAGCTACGTCGAAGATCTCACGCGTCAGGACGCCGCCGACGCCATGGGGATCGGCCTCAAGGCGCTGGAGTCGCTGCTCCAGCGAGGCAAGGCCACCCTGCGGCGTCGAATCGACGAACGGCGAGCCGCCGAAGGATCGACGGACGATTCATCGTCCAAGGAGACGGAATGAACGACGACCGCATTCTCGAGGCCCTCGACGGGCTCACGACCCCCGATCCCTCGCCGGAACTCTACGCCCGGATCCAGGAGCGAGTCCGGGCGAGGGGGCGCGATCCCGGGCCGGTGGCGCCCCCTCGGCTCGCGGCGGCGCTGGCCGGGCTCGCCCTCCTGGTGGCCCTCAACGTCGGGGTCGCCGTGGCGTCGGTTCGGGCGCCGGAGACGTCCGCCGGCGGGGGCGATCCCTACTCCGCCGACCTGGCGTCGGACTACACCCTGTACGAGCCGTGAGCCGGGCCCGCCTCCTCACCGTGCTCGTGGGCGTCCTGGTGGCGCTGAACGTGGGACTCCTGGCGGTGATGGCGATCCGGATGTCCGCGCCCGGGGAGGCCGGCCGGCCGGCGCCCCTGCTGCGGCGCACCATCCCCGAGGCTCTGGAGTTCGATGCGGCGCAGGAGGCGCGATTCGACGCCGAGGTGGATCGACATCGGGCCGAGATGCAGGAGCTGGACCGTGAGCGGAGGGATCGGCTCCGGGCGTGGGTCGCCACCCTGTCCGGGGCCGGTGGCGGCCCGGACGCCCAGGCGCGCCTGGAGCGGGAGCTGCAGGGGTTGGAGGGGCGGAGATTGGCGGCGGTTCGGGGCCACTTCGACTCCATCCGGGCCATGGCGCGCCCCGACCAACTCGCCCGATTCCCCCGGGTGCTCGACGATGCTGCGGGCGCCCTGGTGGGTCCGCCGCCGGGGGCGGTGGGGGGGGCGGCCCCTCCCCGGGCCGGAGGGCCCGGTCGGCCGGGGCCGGGTCGGCCGCCCGGGCGCTGACCGAAGGATCGAAGGGGGGCGTGTCGTCCAAGGGGGCAGAAGCGACGAACACCCCTCCGCTGGAGCCGATCATGCCCTCCTCCACCCCGCGCCGACCCGGCGCCATCGTGGTCTTCGCCCTCCTCGCGGGATGCAGCGCCGGCAACCCCGTGTCCACCCCGTCCGGCGACCTCGATCCCCTGCGCAGCCTGGCCATCGACCTGTCGGCCCCGGCGTCGTACACGGCGGCCCCGCCGCGGCACTACGGTCCCGCCGCCGCCTCCGACAACACGCCGGCCGGGAGTCCCGTCACCGACGAGGGCGCCACCCTGGGCCGGGTCCTCTTCCACGACGTGGAGCTCAGCGTCGACCGATCCGTGTCGTGCGCCTCGTGCCACGTGCAGTCCCTCGGATTCACCGACGATCGCGTGCGGAGTCGGGGGTTCGACGGGGGCGAGACCGGAGCCCATTCCATGCGTCTGGCCAACGCCCGCTACTACGCCGGGGAGGAGATGTTCTGGGACCGGCGGGCCGACGACCTGGACGACCAGGTGCTCCAGCCCGTTCTGGACGAGGTGGAGATGGGGTTCGACGCCGAGGCCGGCGGGATCGACGCCCTCCTCGCCCGCCTCGAGTCCCTGGAATACTATCCGGTCCTCTTCGAGTGGGCGTTCGGGTCGCCGGGCATCACGGAGGCCCGCATCCGCTCGGCCCTCGCCCAGTACGTGCGCAGCATGGTGTCGACGGGAAGTCGCTTCGACTCGGCCCTGGAAGCCGCACCGCCGGGCCCGCCGCCGGCCGCCCTGTCGGGGTTCAGCGACGAGGAGAACCTGGGGTTCCGCCTCTTCACGCTCCCGCCGCAGCAGGGCGGCGTGGGCTGCGCCGGGTGTCACGAGCTCCCGACCCTGGCTCTGGATCCGGCCAGCGGCAGCAACGGGTTGGACGCGGGCGAGACCACCGTCTTCAAGGCGCCCTCCCTGAAGAACGTCGGGGTGACGGGCCCGTACATGCACGACGGACGCTTCGCCACGCTGTCGGAGGTGATCGACCACTACGACCACGGCGTCGTCGACGGGCCCGCCCTGGACCGGCGCCTCCGGGCCCGGGGCGGAGGACCGGTGCGTCTGGGCCTGTCCGACACGGAGAAGGCGGCCCTCGTGGCGTTCCTCCACACCCTCACCGACACCGCCCTCCTCACCGACGAGCGCTTCTCCTCGCCGTTCCGATGAGGAGCCTACGACCCCTCGATGCGGTACCGCACGAGCCAGGGCACCTCGAGCTCGTCGGGGACCGAGGCCCAGAGGGTGTCGCCCCGGGTCCACCTCGGTCGGACCGAGGCGGGGAGTCGCAGGCGACCCCGTGCCCGCCCGTCGGCGTCGAGGACGACCCACTCGGCCGTGCCCGTGCTCCGGTCTCCCGCCCGGCGTAGCCACACCCCTCCGTCGGGCGTCGGCCACGACGATTCCAACGGGAGTTGGAATTCGGGGAAGTCCATCTCGGCCCGAAGGCGGTTCGCCACGACCTCCCAGTCGTCGGGCGTGGAGGCGTCGGGGTTGAACGGGGCCATGCCGCCGGGCCCGCCCCGGGCCGCACGGGCGGCGATGGAGTCGAGGTCGGCGTCGACGTAGGGAACGGGAGTGTAGGCCAGGACCTGGTGGAACAACGTGTCGCCTTCCAGGGCGACCCGGGTCACGGTCATGGCCCCCGACGCGCCCGTCGCGGGGGCCGGCGTCTCGACGATGAGCCGGTCGGTGCCCACGCTGTACCACATGGGGAGCGTCGTGGGGGGACGGGGGACCATGAGGCGACGGCCGGCGATGTCCACCATGCGGTAGTCGACGTCCGCCTCCCACGGGGGCCGCCACATGCGGGGCGGGGGCTTCGGCACCCACCCCAGCGTGTCGACCACCTCCCCCGAGGGCGCGAAGCTCACCAGGGGCCAGGGAATGGAATCGGTGGGCTCCACCCCGGTGGGTTCGTTTCCCCGGTTCGACATGATGAGGCCGAAGTGTCCGATGAAGGTGCCGTCGTCCGTCAACGACTGGGGAACGATGACGCCCAGGGCTTCGGGGAGGGGGACCACGACCCGTTCCGCCGTCCCGGTCTGGAGCACCTCGCCGTCCCGATGGAAGAGGGTGAGGCGCCCGTTGAACGTCTCGATCGTCCACACCGTGTCTCCCCGGACTCCGAAGAAGGGTGCGGAGGTGAATTCGCCCGGGCCCTCGCCCTGACGGCCCAGGGCCCGAAGCCGCGTGCCGTCGGGCGCGAAGACCCGGATCTCGGGGGCCGAGATCTCCAGCGCGTAGATGTTGCCGTCCCGGTCCACGTCGACGCTCCCCAGGCGGGAGAACCCCAGGTCCGGGTCGTCGAAGTGCCCGATGCGGGCGACCTCGGTGGCCTGCAGGAGGGGAAGGTCGTCCATGGACACGGGGCCCGTCTGGACGGGGCCCCCGCAGGCGCCGGGGGCCAGGAGTCCCGCCACCAGGAATCGCTGGAGGTGCGTGGGCCGTCTCATCGTCCGGTCAGCAACATCTCGGCGTACCGGTTCATGCCCGAGCCACCGTCGGAGCCGGCGTCCACCACGAACCCGTACACGATGGTGCCGTCGGACTTCTCGATGCGGGCGCCCCGGATCCACTGGGCGTTCACGCCGTCCACGAGGAGGGCCGGGTCGGACCACCGGCCCAGGCCCTCGCTGGTGGCCCGGTAGAGGCTGCGGGTCTCGTCGTCGATGAAGACGACGTGGACCGTCTCGCCGTCGGCCACGGCGTCGGCGCCCACCTGGTCCGAGTCCACGGCGTTCTGCACCACGGCTCGGTCGGTCACCTGAGCGGGGGCCGTGGGCAGGCCCGAGCCGTCGCCCGCCACACGCCGCGCCCAGAGCCGCCCGTCGGCCAGGCGGTAGACGATGACCACCGTGTTGGATCCGGCCAGGTGGACGAGGGGTGCCAGCGCTCCGGCGTCGTCTTCCAGGCGGGAGGCGACCCCGTCGGCCAGGGTCGTGGCGGGGGAGAGGGACCCGTCGGGGTGCAGGGTGCGATGGCGGACCTCCCGGGCGGTTCCGTCGTGGGCGGCGTAGGCCAGGTGCACCACGTCGTCGTCGGCCAGAACCGACTGGACCCCGGTGAGGAGCGCCCCGTCGTCGGCCGACAGGACTCGCTCCTCGCCCCATTCGCCGCTCGGGTTCCGAATGCGGAGCCGGAGTCCCAGGGAATCGCCGTAGACGGCCACCACGCTGCCGTCGCTCCGGACCTCCACCGTGGCCGTCTGGGACGGGGGATCGGATGGGACCGCCACGAGTTCGTCGCGCACGACCCACCGGTCCGGCCCCTCGGGATCCTCGGCGGTGGCGAAGGCGTGATAGAACACCGAGTCGGCCTGATGGAGCATGTGGATCCGGCCGTCCCGAAGCGCGCCGGCGAAGCCCTCGAGATCCCCCGTGGCTGGACGGTTCTCGCCGTCCATCTCCTGCCAGGTGATGCCGCCGTCGATGGATCGGACCATCATGAGGACGTTGTACGTCTCGGCGGGTTCCATGGGGAAGTACAGCGCGCCCGTGACCGACGACCACGGGCCGAGGCGGCCGGGGGTCTCCACGAAGGTCCCGCCCAGGAGTCCCGGAGGGACCCGGAGGAGCACCGTGGCCGGGGGTCCGCCCACGGGACGTCCCTCCCGGTCCACCATGCGGAATTCGAAGACGTCGCCGTCGTCGTTGGTCACCGCCCCGTCGGCGAACCGCCGGATGACCAGGGGCCACTCCCACTCGCCCTGGGAACCCGCGCCGGACCACGGCCCGGTGGCGCTGTCCAGGACCACGCCGGCCCCGGGAACGAAGGGGAGGGGCGAGCGGGGGAGGAGGTCGGTGGTGGGGGCCCGGTCCTCGTAGGCCCCGGTGGATACGACGCTCACCCGGGGCGAGGAGATCTCGTCGGGGTAGGGGTGGTTCCGGGCCAGCACCCGCTCCCACGGCCCGCCGTTCCGCCGCGCCTCGAGTCCGAAAGACACCGGCGCCGGCGCGTCGTCGTCGGCCTCCACTTCGAAGCGCAGCCGGAAGGGTTCGTCGGCCCGGACCGGGACGGCTTCCGCGACGCCGGCCACCCATCCCGTGTCGGCGTCGAGGGCGGCGTCCACCGGACCCCGGACCCGGAAGGACGTATGCCGAAACGACGACGCGTCGGAGGCGTCGCCGGTGTCCCCGCAGGCCCAACCCGCAGCGGCGAGGAGGAGGATCGAGGCTCGGATCGGAAAGCGACGGAGCATGATGGTCGGTGTGGGGCGCGAAGAGGTCGTCGGGTGGGTCAGACCCCACCGGCGGCTTCGAGCATCCGGGCGATGGCGGCGCGGCCGGCGTGGCGGGCCCATCCCAGAGCGGTGGCATCGTGGGTCCGGTCCCGGATCGTCGCATCCGCGCCCGCCTCGATCAACAGCCGCACCCGATCCGCATCTCCGGCCCACGCCGCCCGATGCAGGGCCGTGACACCGTCGTGAGGATTTCGTGTGTCGGGATCGACGCCCTGGGCCAGGACGAGACGCAGGGCGGGGGCCGGCGTGGAGAGGAGGTCGAGTCGGTCGGCGGCGTCGGCGTCGTCCAGAAGCCCGGGGGCCTCGTCCAGGAGTCGGTGCATGGCCGCGACGTCGCCACGTCGCGCTGCCTGGATCAATCGCTGCAGAGGGGGACTCCGTTGCAGGATCAGGCCGTACACCTCGTCGTGGCCTCGCCGCCGGGCCACCTCGGCGGCCGTATCGGCGAAGCCCAGGGCCCAGACGTACTTGTCCCCGCCGCCCAGGTGGGCGATCCGGGCACCCGGCCGGAGCCGTACGGTCACGGCCTCCGGGGCGTCGTCCAGCACCTTGTGGGTGAGGTCGACGTCGCCCAGGGCGGCGGCCATGAACAGGTCGGGGCGCGCCCCCCGGGACACCAGATAGCGGGTCACGGCGGGCCGGTGGGAGATGGCCCACATGGCCGCGGTGCTCCGGTGGTCCACGCAGGGCCGGTCCAGCTCCGCGCCGCGCTCCAGGAGGGCGGCGGCCACGTCGGGCGTCGCCGCCAGGTGCAGGGGCGTGGCGCCGTCGGGTCCGGGTTCGTTCACCCGCTCCGGTGCGCCGTCGAGGATTCGCGCCAGATCCTCGAGGCGGCCCAGCCCTGCGGCGGCATGGAGGTCGACGGTGGCCCCCCGGGCCACCAGGTGTTCCCCCAACGCCATGGCCCGAGGCCCTCCGGCGTCCAGGAGCCGGGTGAGGGCGGTGTAGGGGCCGGGCTCCCAGGTGGAGCGGGCATCGGGATCGGCCCCCAGGTCCAGGAGGGCGTCCAGGGCGTCCCGTCGCCCCGGATGGGCCAGATGGACCAGGGCCGGCGCGCCGAAGGCGAACCAGGGTCGGTCGAGCATGGCGGCGATCTCGTCGGGCCACCGGCGCCCGACGGCCCGGATGGCCTCGGCGTCGGCCCTCTCCACCGCCGCCCGAAACGCCGATGCCGCGGCAGTGGAGGGATCCATGGGCACTCCAACGGTTCGAGGGGTTGGGGGGTCCCGGGGAGGGGGACGCTCAGTCTGGCGCCGACCGCTTCGGTCCGGCAAGGACGCTCGTCCCTCTGGCCATGGGGTGGGCGCCCGCCTACTCTGTGCGCCCCGCCCGGCCCCGGGTCGTGGCGGACCGATGCGAACGAAGATGGAACGCTCATCGAGGAGAGTGCGGTGCGGAACGACGACAGAATCCGGCGGCGAGGGCGTGGATGGCCCGCCGCCCTCCTGGCCCTCCTGGCCGGTGCGGCCGGCCCGGCTCCGGGAGCGGCCCAGGTGGCCGACTACCTGAACCACGACGACTTCACGCGGGAACTCCGATCGGTGGTGAACGCCTCCGACGCGGCGACCCTCAGCTCCATGGCCACCTCGCCCGGCGGGCGGGACGTGTGGATGGTGGAACTGAGCCTGCCCGGCGATCTGGACCCCGACGAACGCCCGGCGCTCCTGGTGGTCGGCACCCTGTCCGGCGACCACGTGGCCGGTAGCCACCTGGCCCTGGAGGCGATCCGGCACGTGACCGCCGCCGCCGGTTCGGCCGAAGGGCGAGCCCTCCTGTCGGAGCACACCATCTACGTCGTGCCCCGGGCGAACCCCGACGGCGCCGAGGCCATGTTCGGATCGGTGCGGTGGAACCGAAGCGTCAACGGCCGGGCGTTCGACGACGACAACGACGGTCGCACCGACGAAGACGGGCCCGACGATCTGAACGGTGACGGCATGATCACCTTCATGCGGGTCGCCGACCCCGAGGGCGACTTCATCGTCGATCCCGACGATGCCCGGCTCATGAAGCGGGCCGACGCGGCGGCGGGGGAGGCCGGCACCCACACCCTCTACGTCGAGGGGCGGGACGACGACGGCGACGGCTTCTACAACGAGGACGGCCCCGGTGGGGTCGACCTCGACCGCAATTTCCAGCACGTCTATCCCTACTACCAGCGCGCAGCCGGGCCCCACATGGTGAGTGAGCCCGCCTCCCGTGCCCTGGTCGACTTCGCCGTGGCCCACCGCAACATCGCCGCGGTGCTCACCTACGGGCACTCCGACAACCTGGTGACCCCCCCGGACTCCCGGGGTCAGTTGGGTGGCATCGCGCCCTCCGACCTGTACCTCATGACGTCGGAGTCCCTCGACGGGATCTTCGACGTGGGGGTGTGGTCGTCCCGGCCCGACAACCTCCAGGGCGGCCTCGACCTCCGGGGCGCCCAGCCCGGAAGCGACAACAACCCCAACTCGGGGCGCCGCCCCGCCGAGACGGTGGACGGCGACGACATCGAGTACTTCGCCCACGTGTCGGAGCGGTATCGGGAGATCACCGGCCTGGAGTCGGTGGGCGTAAACCGGCCCGCCGAGGGAGCGTTCTTCCAGTACGGCTATTTCCAGTTCGGAGTCCCCTCGTTCGCCACCCAGGGATGGGCGCCGGCGGTGCCCGACGACGTGGAACGCGGTGCCTCCACCGACGTCCGCATGGCGGCGGCCGGAGCCGAGTTCGTGGCCTGGACCCCGGCGTCCCACCCCACCCTCGGTGACGTGGAGGTGGGCGGGTTCGCGCCCCACGCCCTGACCAATCCCCCCGCCGAGGAGCTTCCGGCCCTGGGCGAGCGTCAGGGGGAGTTCATCATGGCTCTCACCGGCATGCTGCCCCAGGTCCGCATCGTCGACACCGAGGTCACGGCCCACGGCGGCGGCATCTTCACCGTCGAGGCGGTGGTGGAGAACACGGGCTACTTCCCGTCGTCCATGCGGCACGGCGTCGTGGCCCGCTCGGTGGATCCGGTCCTCGTCCAGATCGGCGTGGACCCCGAGGCCATCGTCACGGGAGACGCCAAGTCGGGCACCGTGAGTCAACTCGAGGGGTCGGGCAATCGCGCGCGCTTCACCTGGGTGATCCGGGGCAACGACGGCCAGTCCGTCGAGATCCGGGCCCGAGCCCAGAAAGGCGGCCTGCACACCATGACCGTGACCCTGAGGTAGAGCGATGAAGAACCGCAATTCGAGAGCGACGATTGCCCTCGCGGTCGCCATCGCGGCCGCCGGCGCCCTGCCCGGTTCCCTCCGGGCCCAGGATCAGATGACCGGTGGGGGCTCGGATCCCGAGCACACCCTGGACATGACGTGGGACCGCTGGCTGGATCACGAGGAGATCGGCGAGCGCATGGAGCTCATGGCCGATACGTGGCCCGAGTTCCTCAGCCTGGGATCCCTGGGCGACAGCTACGGCGGTCGTGAGCTGTGGGTCATGACCATCAACAACCCCGCCACGGGACCGGCCGAGGACAAGGCCGCCATGTGGATCGAGGCCAACATCCACGGCAACGAGATCCAGGGGGCCGAGGTGGCCCTCTACACGATCTGGTACCTGATGGAGAACTACGACCGCATTCCCGACATCCAGCGGATGGTCGACGAGCGGGTGTTCTACATCGTGCCCACCATCAACCCCGACGGGCGGGACTACTTCCTGCACAGTGCGGGCTCAGGCGCCCGGACCGGCCACGTGCCCGTGGACTCCGACGGCGACGGTCTGTTCGACGAGGACGGGCCGAACGACCTCAATCAGAACGGCGTCATCGAGCAGATCCGGAAGTACGTTCCGGGCCAGGGCACCCATCGTCTCGATCCGGAAGACGACCGCTTTCTGGTTCCCGTGGGACCCGGAGAGACGGGAGACTGGATCTTCCTGGGGTCCGAGGGGATCGACGACGACGGCGACGGCCGCATCAACGAGGATCCGGTGGGCGGCTACGACCCGAACCGGAACTGGGGATCGGACTGGCAGCCCAACTACATCCAGGGCGGGTCCATGAACTACCCGTTCGAACTGCCCGAGTCCCGGGCCATCAACGACTTCATGATGGCCCACCCCCACATCTCCGGGGTGCAGTCGTTCCACAACTCCGGAGGCATGATCCTCCGGGGGCCCGGTGCGGCGTGGCAGGGGACCTACCCCCAGGACGACATCCGGGTGTACGACGAGTTGGGAGAGCAGGGCGAGCGCATGCTGCCCTACTACAACTACTACGTGATCTGGCGGGGGCTCTACACGGTCCACGGCGGGTCCATCGACTGGCAGAACGACGGCCTGGGCATCGTGTCGTTCTCCAACGAACTCTGGAACGGCGGGCAGTACTTCAACAGCCCGCTCCTCCAGGCCCAGCAGGGCGACCCGGATTCTCCCATCTCCGGGCAGAACAGCCGCTACTTCTTCGACGACTTCCTGGAGTTCGGCGACGAGTACGTCGACTGGGCACCCTTCGACCATCCGGTGTACGGCGAGGTCGAGATGGGGGGCTGGAAGAAGCTCTCCGGGCGGGTGAACCCGCGCTTCATGAGCATGGAGCTCTTCCATCGCAACATGGCCTTCACCCTCTGGCACGCCGACCAGATGCCCCTCATGCGCATGGGGCAGGCCGAGGTGGAGCGGGTGCAGGGCGACGTGTGGCGGGTGCGAGTGCCCATCACCAACGAGCGCCTGATCCCCACCATCACGGTGCGGGCCCGGGAGAACCACGTGGTGCGGCCCGACCTCATCACGGTGGATGGGGGCGTGGACATCATCAACGCGGGCTGGGTGCAGAACGTGCACGTGCCCGGGCCGGTGGACCGCATCGAGCAGGAGGAACTCGACCGCATCATGGTCCGGAGCGGTCACCCCGGTCGGACCACCCGGGTGCTGGAGTACCTGGTCCGGGGGTCGGGGAGCTTCACCGTGACCTACGACTCGGTGAAGGGCGGAACGGTGAGCACCACCGTCCAGCTCCGCTAGCGTCGGAGCCCTCCCTCGGGGAGGTCACGGGCGGGCGTCGGGAGCGATCCCGGCGCCCGCCTCGTGTTTGGGGGGTCAGGGCGCGGAGGCGCCCGATTCCTTCCTCCGGCCGGTGAAGGTGCCCGATCCGTAGTCGCCGAAGTCCACGGTGCCCTCCACCAGGGCTCCGTCCTTCACGGTGGCCTGATAGGTGATCTGGAAGTCTCCGGTGTCCATGGCCACCACGGCCACGAACCGCACCGCGGCGCCCTCGATGGTGCCGGCCAGATCGCCCACCGCCATGGTGCTGGCGATGGTCCCGGTGAGTTCGTTGCCGTCCTGGGCGAACTCCACGTCCCGGGTGCCCGTGCCGTTGGGGGACTCCACGGTGAGCACCCACGCGCCGGTGAGGTCGGCGGCGGGGGGCTCGGGGTCCTGGGCCGTGGCGGGCGCGGCCACGGCCACCGTGGCCAGCAGGGAGAAGAGGGCGGGGCGGAAGATTCGGAGCGTGCGATTCATGGGTGCCTGCGTCCGGCAGAGGAGTGCGATGGATGCTTCCGAATACTGGGTGCCCGGGGGGATCGGTTCCAGGGGCGTGATCGCTTTCGGCGCCGTTTCCGGCGTCTGGGGTGAGGGCCGCCGGAGGGACCGGCGGTTCGATCTCTGGCCGGAGCCGTTCCCATGTCGTCCTCATCGTTTCGCCGCCGCATCGCCGTGGTCGCCGCCGTCCTGGCCCTCGGGGCCTGCGGCGACGACGGCACCAAGCCCCAACCCCTCACGCTCACGCTGTCGTCGAGTTCGGTGACGGTGGAGGAACTCGAGACCGTCCAGTTGTCGGCCGATCTCGGCGGGCCCTCCGGGGCCACCGTATCGTGGACGTCGTCGAATGACGACGTGGCCACCGTGGACGCCCAGGGTCGGGTGACGGGCGTGGCCGCCGGGTCGGCCACGGTGACGGTCACGGCCGCCGTCGATGGGCAGTCGGCCCAGGGCAGCGCCGCGGTAAGCGTGACCCCCTTGCCGTTGGCCGTGGCCATCACGGGATTCGTCGACGGCGCGGGCCCCGTGCCGGCCGACAACCTGGGGCTCGGGGTCTCGGCCCAGGTGACGTACGACGTGCCGGCCAACTTCGAGGGATTCGTCGAGATCGTGGCCGGCGACGAGGTGCTGGGCCGGATCGACGTGCCCGGGGGCGCAGTGGGGGGGGCGTCGCTCGCCTCCGAGGTGGTGGTCACGGCGATCCGGGGAGGTCGGGCCGATGTGCCGATCAGTGTCGCCGCCGTCGGCGACGGAGCGATCCAGCCGCTGGTGGCCAACGACGTCGCGACCGCACTTCGGGCCCGCATCGGGGGCATGAACGGAGGCGCGGTGGAGAGCCCGACGACGACCGGGGTCTTCCGGATCCCGCGCGGACTCGCCATCACCTCGGTCGAGGCGTCCCGCTCAGCCGTCGGTCCTGCGGGGAACACGTGGATCGGCGGACCGTCGCGCCTGGTCGTCCTCAACGGGCAGATCGTCGACTTCAGCGCGGTCCCCGCCGACCTCTCGGGCGAGGTGACCGTCACGGTCCTGAAGGACGCGGAGGCCACCATGCTGTACGGAGCCGCGGCCGCCAACGGCGCCGTGCAGATCACCCTCCTTGACGAGCTGAACGGGCAGGAGGGCCGGTTCACCTTCGGCCCGGAGGCGACGTGGGACGGTGACGACGGGACGATCCCCGTGCTGAACGCCACCGACCTGGGCTCGGCTCGTTTCGGCCTTTCGACGGGCTTCCGTTGGGACGCGGCCGCGTCTGCGTTCGCCGAGCCCGCATTCCCCGCCCAGGTCTGGTTCCAGCCCGGGGCCATCCTGCCGCAGCTGGAGGAGCGGTTCGGCTTCGGGGCGGAGAGCTTCGTGGACGGCGGCGTGGGAGGCGTCCAGCTCGAGTTGCGAGCGGGCACCACTCCGGATCTGGAGTTCGGCCCGATCCAGGAGTTCGACGACGTCTACCTCGCGTTCGCGGCGGGGTGGCTGCTGGGGGTCGACGTCACCGACGACCTCGACAACTTCAAGCGGTGGGTGTTCTCCAGTCAGGGGACTCCGGTCCAGATTGCCGTCGACCCGTTGGCCCCGTACGCCACCGTCTTCGCCACGGGGCCGAACTTCACGGCGCCCGGAGCGATCAATCCCCAGTCGCTCTTCTTTGGCTGGAGCGCCACCGACCCCGATCCCGGGTCGGGCATCGACCCGGACGGCTACCGCATCTCGTTCGAATGGTCGTCGCCGTCGGGGAGTGACTGCCTGATCGGCTTCGGCACCGAGTGCGCCCCGGTGCAGGCTCCCCCGGGGGCGCAGGACGGATGGTCACCGGACGACGTACCGGGAATCAGCGCCGAGTTCCGCCTGGGGGTGGGCGCCAGCGATTTCGCCACGAACCTGGGCGATCTGACCTACGCCGACTGGGTGCTCGACGCGGTGCCCGTCCAGGGCACGGGGACGCCGGTGGTGGGCGCGCCCTCCGATGGTGACATGCCGATCTCCGGAGTCCTGCTGGTCGACGATCTGGAACTCTTGTTCACCGCCGTCGTCACCCAGTACTCCATGGGTGCCGACGTACCCATCTACCCCATGTACCTCGCCTCGCAGAAGGTGGGCACCCTCTTCGACGGCATTTTCCACACGACGGCCGAGATGGTGTACATGCCCCATCTGGTGAGTCTGGAGACCACCGATGCGACCTCCCACCAGCCCACCGGCACCATCTATCCCCTGTCGGCGGTGACGGTGGTGGGCGGCGACCATGCCGGCCACACGGCCACCGTGTCCACCACCGCGCCCGGTGTGACGCCTCGAGGCACGCCCTTCAGCATGGACCGCTTCGCCTTCCGCACGGGCCCGGGCACGATCTGCAACCCGATCCCGTCCAACGGGGCGAACTGCAACGGCACCCCCACCTCCGTCGATGTCGTGGTGGAGGCCTTCACCTCGGGGCAGTTCGAAATCACCGAGGTGATGCTGGTGGGCACGCAGTCCGACCCGGGCAATCCCATCGGCCTCGCGAACTGGACCGATCTCGTGGTCGTGGACCGGGGCAGCTTCCGGGAGGGCACGGCCACCTTCACCCTCGACGCGGCCGCCCTCCAACTGGCCGACGGATTCCTGGACTTCTGGGCCATCGGCAGGGACCCCGACGGCGGCGGGATCCTCGCCCAGAAAGTGCGCTACACCGTGGAGTTCTGATCGCCCGGGGCGGGGCCGGGGGGCAACGTCCCTCCGGTCCCGCCGCCCTCGGCGGCCACCCGCAGTTGCTCTTCCAGCGAGTCCAGGAGCTGGCGCAAACGGCGGCCCCGCTTCCGAACCGCGGCGGTGAAGGCCGCCCGGGCGATGAGGTAGCTCCCGCCGATGACCGCCGTGGGAAACACCACCGCCACGGCCGCCGACCCCAGGATGCCCGCCAGGGCGCCCCCCAGTCCCATCCCGACGCCGCCCCCCACGCCTCCCATGATCCCGCCGAAGAGGGCGCCGGCCAGCCCACCGTAGCGCTCCTCGATGCGGATCAGGGTCTGTCCCGGTTGAACCGTGACGATGACCTGCAGCGTGCGGGGGTTCTGGGGGTTCTGGGAGTGCCAGGTCAGGGCCCGCCCCACCTGGCTCGCGTGGCCCGGGCTGTCGGCGGCGATCTGGATCGCCGGCACGAGTTGGGCGAACACCGATTCGGGCGCCTCGAAGGAGAGGGTACGCTCCAGGACCACCCGCGTCGGGGCGCCGGCCAGCTTCGGGCCCCATCCCTCCAGGGGACCGGTGTCGGTGTCCAGTTCCTCGGCGGCCCGGCGCAGGAGGCCGGGGTCGATGCCCGCCTCCAGGGCCACGTCTTCGAGCTCGGCCAGGGTCAGCCCCGAGGGATCGGGCGACGACGCCCGGGACTTCTGCAGCTCGGTGGCCCGCTTCAGGAGGCGGCTCACCTCGTCTTCGTTGTATCGCCGCGGACCCGCCGGCAGGTCGGTCACGGAGTCCCCCTCACCCCACGGTGGCCCAGCACTCGATCTCCACCCGCGCCCCCAGGGCGAGGCCGTCGGCCCCCAGGGCGCTCCGGGCCGGCTTCGGGCCCGGGAAGTACTCCACGTAGACCTCGTTCAGCGCGGGCCACTCGGCCATGTCGTCGACCATGGCCGTGCACTTCACCACCCGGTCCAGCGACGAGCCGTAGCGCTCCAGAACGGCCTTGATGTTCTCCATGGTCTGGCGCGTCTCGGCCTGGATTCCGCCCTCCACCAGGGTCGTGGTGCCCGGGAGAGTGCCGATCTGGCCCGAGAGGTAGAGCATGTCGCCCACCCGCACGGCCTCGCTGAAGGGGAGTCCCAGGGACTGCTGTTCGGGGGTGGCGAGGAACTCCACCTCCGGCGCGGCGTCTCCGGCCTGGGAGGCCGTCTCGGCGGGAGGCACCTCCACGGGTCGGCAGCCGACGACGGCCCACAGGGCGCCGGCCAGGGCGAGGGCACGGAAGCGGGGCATGGGTCTCTCCGGAGGGAGGGGGACGGGCGGGGCGACGACGGCCAACCTGCCACGTGCGGGCCGCCGCCGCATCCCCCCTGGATCGGTGGAGGGGGCCAGGCTAGCGTGCAGGCATGCGCATCCGACCTCGCGTTCGGGCCGTCCTGACCTCGGCGGCGGTGGGCGCCGCCATGGCCGTCGCGGCGACGCCGGCCTCTTCCCAGGACAGGCCGCTCCGTGTCGGCCTCGCCCTGAGCGGCGGCAGCGCAAAGGGCCTGGCCCACGTGGGGGTGCTCCGGGTCCTGGAGCGCGAGGGGATCGCCGTGGACGTGGTGGCGGGCACGAGCATGGGGTCCATCGTGGGGGGGCTGTACGCCATGGGGGTGGGGGCCGACTCCCTCACCGCTCTCAGCACGGGCCTCGATTGGGACGCCCTCTTCACCGACCGGGTCGAGCGCACCCGGCTCACGCCCGACCAACGCGCCTTCGACGCCCGCACGGTACTGTCGCTGCCCTTCGCCGACGGGCGGGTCCGGCTCCCGTCGGCGGCGGTGGAGGGCGCGGCCATCCAACGGCTCCTGGCCCGCCTCACCTGGCCCGCGGCGGCGGTACGCGACTTCCGGCGGTTGCCCCGGCCCTTCGCCGCCGTGGCCACCGATCTCGACACCGGCGAAGGGGTGTCGCTCACCACCGGGGTGTTGGCCGACGCCATGCGTGCCAGTCTGGCGATTCCCGGGGCCATCGAGCCCCTGCGCCTGGACGAGCGGATTCTGGTGGACGGCGGGTTGTCGCGAAATCTCCCGGCCCAGGACGCGCGGGCGCTGGGGGCCGATCTGGTCATCTGCAGCGACGTGTCCGAGCCCCTGGATCCCGCCGACGAGCTGGTGTCGTTCGTGGACGTGCTCATGCAGACCGTGGCGTGGAGCAGCTTCGCGTCCACCCTGGAGCAGCGGCAGCAGTGCGACGTGCTGATCCTCCCGGACATCGACGATCTCACGCCCCTCGATTTCGACGCCGCGTCGGAGTGGATCCGGCGGGGCGAGGCGGCGGCGGACGCCGTGGTGGCCGAGCTCCGGGCGGTGGGAGCGCGAGCCGGGGGACTCCGGGCCGGTCCCCGGGACCCCGGCGCCGTCTTCCCGGGGCGCCTGGCCGACTCGGTGCGCATCTCCACCCTGACCATCGAGGGGTCGGCGGGGCCGGCGGTCGTGGGCCTGGTGGAGCGGGCCCTGGGTGTGGACCGGGACGCCGTCGTGTCCCGGGAGCGATTGGACGGCGTCCTGGAAGACCTCTACGCCACCGGGCTCGTGGGGCCGGTGCGCTACCGCCTCGACACGGCCGGTGACTCTGTGGCTCTGGTGGTGCGCACCGAGGGCGCCAGTCGCGACCGGGTGGGATTGGGCTTCCGCTACGACGATCGCCAGCGGGCGGCGCTCCTCTTCACGGCCACCTTGTACGATCGGGTCCAGTTCGGCTCGGCCACCCGCCTCGATGCCCGGCTGGGCGAGGAGCTCCAGTTCCGGGCGTCCTACCTCAGCGGGCGTGCCGTCACCGGGACGGTGAGCCTGGGGGGCGAGGTGGGGTGGAGCCAGTCGCCCCTGGACGTCTACGACGGGGGACTCCGGGTCGCCCGATCCGAGCTGGAGGTGGGTTCGGCCTCGGTGCTCGTGGGACTGGCCGCAGAGCGGGCGTCGCTTCTGGCGCTGGAGCTTCGAGGCGAGCGGGCGGTGGCGTCCACCGCAGTGGCCGTGACCGACACCGCCGAGTCGGTGTGGCTGGGTTCGGCGGCCCTGTGGTTCCTCCGGGAGAGCTTCGACCGCACCGACTTCCCCCGGCGGGGCGGCCGACTCCTGGTGCGATCCGAACTCGGGGTGAGCACCGTGGCCGCGGGCGGGGCCTTCTCACACCACGTGCTCCAGTTGGACCGGCGGGTGGCGCTCCACTCCAGGGTGTCGCTGGTCCTGGGGGCCCATCTGGGGTACACGGCGGGGCGGGACGTCCCTCCGCACCGGCGCTTCCAACTGGGCGGCGACCATCCCTCGCCCATCTTCGGATCGACCCAACCCACCTTCGCCGGCGTCCCCGCCCAGTTCGACGCGGGTACGGCCGTCCACGTGTTCCGGGGCGGCGTCCAGCTCGAGCCCCTGGCCGACCGCTTCGTCCGGATCTGGGCCGATGCAGGCGAAGCTCGTGCCGGGTGGCGGGTGGTGCCCGACGACTGGCACGTGGGGTGGGGCGTCGCCGTGGGTTCAGCCTCCATCGCCGGCCCCCTGAGCGTCACCGTCACCGGCGGCAACGGGGATCTCCAGTGGTCGTTCAACGTGGGCCGGCGGTTCTGACTCCTCCGGGCCCCAGGAGCTCGGTGGGGAACGCCGTCTCCTGCACCTCGCCGTCGACGAGGTCCACCCGGTACACGCCGGCCTCGGGGCGGGTGGCCACGAAACGCACCGCCTCGGTGCCCTCGAACACGATGCCCGCGTCGTTGTCGCAGGCCCACCCCGGGCCCAGCACCCCGGACCGGATGAGGGCGTGGTAGGCCGGCCGTCGCTGCTCCTCGCCGTCGTAGTGGGGCGAGTGGCTCCCGGGCAGCAGCCCCAGGCCTTCCACCCGGGTGAGCACTCGGGGCCGGGAGTCGGTGGTGCCCTCGTGGAACCAGCACAGGCCCCCGGCACTGGAGCCACCCAGCACGATGCCCCGACGCCACGCCTCCCGGAGCACCTCGTCGATGCCCTGGGCCCGCCAGATGGCCTGCTGGTTCAGGGTGTTGCCGCCGCTGGCCACGATCCCGTCCATGGACAGCAGCACTTCGTCCCACGACGCCTCCTGGGTGTAGCTGCTGATGAAGCTGATCTGGTGGTGGGGCTCCACGCCCAGGGGGGCGCAGTCGGCGTACCAGCGCACGATGGCCTGGGGATCGTCGCCCACGGCCGTGGGCAGGTAGCAGAGGCGGGGCCGATCCTTGCCGGTGAGTTCGGCCATGAGGCCGATGAAGGCGGTGCGGAATCCGCCTCCGGCGATGAGGATCCGGGGGACCGGCGAATCGGAGGCGTCCATGGAGCGTTCCAGGGTGGGCGGGACGGAGGCACGATCATGGCCCGGAACCGGCCCGGGGGCCAGCGCCCGGCCTTGAGACCGGTCCCCGGGAGAGCTACCGTTCCGGAGTCCCCCGTACACCCGGAGAAACCCATGCGCCGCGCCGCGTTCGCCTCTCTTCTCGTCGTCGCTACCGCCGCCTGTGCCGATGCCGATGCGTCGGCCTTCGCCGGCGACCCCTACGGTGAGCCTCTGACCCTCACCGAGGTCACCCCCATCTCCACCATCCTGGACGCCCCCGAGGAGTTCCTGGGCGAGCGGGTACTTGTGGAAGGCCAGGTCGTGGCCGTGTGCGAGGAGCGGGGCTGCTGGGTCGACATCGCCAGCGACCGCCAGTACGAGAAGATCCAGATCAAGGTCGACGACGGGGTCATCACCTTCCCCCTGAGCATGCGGGGCCGCCAGGCCCTGGTGGAAGGCACCGTCGAGAAGCTCGAACTCACCCACGAGCAGGCGCTGGCCGCCGCCGAGGAGCGGGCCAGGGAGCACGGCGAGACCTTCGATCCGTCGACGGTCACGGGTCCCGAGACGATCTACCGGATCCGGGGGATCGGCGCCCTCGTGCGGGATGCCGCCGCAACGCAGTAGCGACGACCGCCCCCGGGCCGGGGTCCGGTGGCGAGGCTGGAATCGGGTTCTCCATCGCACCCTGGGCTATCTCTGCGCGGGGCTGACCATCGTCTACGCCGTGTCGGGGTTGGCGGTGAACCACATCGCCGACTGGAACCCCAACTACATCATCCGCACCGACACGGTGACCCTGGCGCCCGGGAGCGCCGAGCGGGCCACCTCTCCCGACTTCGCCGCCGAGGTGTTGTCGGCCTTCGATCTCGGGGGCCCGGTGGTGGGCATGTACCGTCCCGAGCCCGGGCGCCTGGACGTTTTTCTCGACGGTGGAGCCATCGAGGTCGACCTGGTGGCCGGTGAGGCGGTCTACGAGTCGGTGCGGGACCGTCCGGTTCTGCGGGCCTTCAACGCCCTGCACCTCAACGAGCCCAAGGGGGTGTGGACCCTGGCCGCCGACCTCTTCGCCGTGGCCCTCCTCCTGCTGGCTCTGACCGGGCTGTTCATGGTGAAGGGGCGGAAGGGGGTGGGAGGACGGGGCGGGTGGTACGTGGCCGCCGGAGTCGTGCTGCCACTGGTCTACCTGCTGCTCCTGCGCTGACCCCGCCGGGGGTGCGGAGGCGACCTCCGGGTCGCACTATGGGGCGTCGCCCACCGTGTCCCCAGCGGTCCCCTGCAGGAGTCGGCTCCATGTCCGTCACGATCCCGCCGGTCTCGTCCGGTCTCTCTCGTCGCCTCGGGTCCGTCCTTCGCGGGGGCGCGCCGCTCCTGGCGGCGGCCCTGGTCCTGATTCCCGGCGCCGGGGCGGCCCAGCCGTCCGATGGGCTCCGGCCCATGACCTTCCTGGACATGCAGGAGTTCAACGGCCCGGGCTCCTGGACGCCGAGCCCAGACGGCACGTGGATGCTCTACACCGTGCGGGACCCCGACTGGCAGGAGGACCGGTCCCAGACCGACCTCTACCTGGTGTCGGTGGACCGGGGGCTGGACTCCACCCGCCGACTCACCTTCACCGCCGAAGCCGACGAGGGCAGCCCGGCGTGGGCCCCCGACGGAAGTTGGTTCGTGTTCACCTCGAACCGGGACGACGGCGCCGACGGGGACGGCCGTCAGCTCTACGCCATGCGCCTCGACGGGGGAGAGGCCCGGCGCATCACCGACCTGGCCCACGGCGTCCAGGGCTTCGAGTTCAGCCCCGACGGCAGCCGCCTGGTGATCCGCAGCGGCGACGACGACATGCAGCAGCTCCACGCCCTGGACGTGGCGGCCCTGGCCCGGGGCGTCCAGGACGGCAGCTCGCTGGAGTCCGTGACCCCCGCGGCCCTCACCGACGAACCGGCGGGAATCGACGCCTGGGAATTCTCCCCCGACGGCACCCACATCTGGTTCACTCGCGCCGAGGAAATGCAGGCCGACGAGAAGGCGCGCCGGAAGGCCGGCTTCACGGTGGACATCCAGAACGCCGTCACCCCCCTCTCCAACCTTCACGAGCTGACCCTGGCCACGGGAGCGGTGCGGGCCCTCACCTCGGATCCGGAGGTGAGCGTCGACAACTTCGAGCCCTCGCCCGACGGTCGCTGGATCGCCTTCCAGGGGGGCTCGACCGAGCGCTACGAGCGCAACATCACGGGGGCGGGGCTCTACCGCGACGTGTTCCTGATGGAGGTGGCCACGGGCCAGGTGGAGCGTATCACCGACAATCACGAGGTGGGGGAGGGGGGGCTGAGCTTCTCTCCCGACAGCCGGTGGCTGGCCTTCTCGGCGCCGGACGACATGACCGGCTACAGCATGACGGAGAACCGGGTCTACCTCCGGGCTGTGGACGATCGCGGTGGCGCGCTCCGGAAGCTCGGGGGCGACTTCGACGGATCGGTCTCGGTGGGCTTCTGGTCCGACGACGCCTCCACCATCTGGTTCAACACCGGGGTGAAGGTCACGACCCAGCTCCACGCCCTGGACGTGGCCACCGGCGCCGTGCGGCAGGTCACCGACGAGCGGGCCGCCCTGGGCGTCTCCCGGGACGACGACTCGGGCCTCCTCCTGGTGAGCTACCAGGATCCCACGACCCCGGCCACGGTCTTCGTGGCGCCGTCGTTGGAGCGGGTGGCCGACCGCGCCTCGTGGGTCCAACTGGTGGACGCCAACCCCCAGGTCCGTTCCATGGCCCTGGGAAGGGAAGTCGAGGTGGAGTGGACGTCCACCGACGGCAAGCGGGTGGGGGGCGTGCTGGTCTACCCCGTGGGCTACGAGGAGGGCACGCGCTACCCCCTCATCGTGGCCATCCACGGTGGGCCGGCCTCGGCCGACGTGCTCCGCTTCAACGGCGGGTACGGCGCCCAGGTGTACGCCGGCGCGGGGTACGCCGTGCTCAAGCCCAACTATCGGGGGTCCCGGAACTACGGCAACGCCCACCGCACCGACATCGTGGGCGACTACTTCACCCTGGGCTACGACGACATCATGACCGGGGTGGATCACCTCATCGACGAGGGAATCGTCGACCCCGACCGCATGGGGGTGCTGGGGTGGAGCGCCGGGGGCCACTGGTCGAACTGGATCCTGACCCAGACCGATCGCTTCAAGGCCATCAGCTCCGGCGCCGGCACCATGAACTGGATCAGCATGTACGCCCAGAGCGACGTGCAGCGGAATCGCCAGTTCTACGTGGGCGACGGATTCCTCTACGAGGACTTCGACACCTACTGGGACCAGTCCCCGCTGAAGTACATCACGAACGCCTCCACCCCCACCATGATCCACGTGGTGGAGGGCGACCCCCGGGTCCCGAGTCCCCAGTCCAAGGAACTGTACATGGCCCTCAAGAAGCTCGGGGTGCCCACGGAGTTGTTCCTCTATCCGGGGCGGAGCCACGGCATTCCCGACGCCCGCAACCGCCTGGTGAAATCGGTGAGCGAGATGGCGTGGATGGATCACTACGTGCGGGGCATGGGCCCCACCTTCGACTGGGAGATGGTGCTGAAGACGCTGGAAGAGGCCGAGACCCCCGAGCCCAGGGTGATCTCGTGAGGCGCCGGGTGGGGGTCGCGGTTCTGACGGTGGTGTTCGGGGGACTCCCGGCCGCCGGTCTCGGGGCCCAGACGCTTCCTCCCGATGCCGACCGGACCCTGGCCCGGACGATTCTCGAGGAACTGGTGGAGATCAACACCACCAACACCGACGCCGGCGACAACACCGCCGCTGCCCGGGCCGCGGCCCGGTACCTCCTGGACGCGGGTTTTTCCGCCGAGGACGTCCAGGTGGTCGTGCCCGACGATGCCCCCACCAAGGGCAACCTCGTGGCCCGGCTCCGGGGGCGGAATCCGGCGCTGAAGCCGATCCTGCTCCTGGCCCACATCGACGTCGTGCAGGCCCTCCCGGAAGACTGGAGCGCCGATCTGCCGCCCTTCGAGTTCATCGAGCGCGACGGGTTCTTCTACGGCCGGGGCGTCACCGACGACAAGGACGAGGCGGCGATCCACGTCGCCAACCTGATCCGCATGAAGCGCGAGGGCTTCGTGCCGGAGCGCGACATCGTGGTGGCCCTCACGGCCGACGAAGAGGGGGGACCCCGCAACGGCGTGGAGTTCCTCCTCACCGAGCACCGGGAGCTGGTCGACGCGGCCTACGCCCTCAACGAAGGCGGCGGCGGCATGGAGCGGAACGGCCGCAAGATCTCCAACAACGTCCAGGCCAGCGAGAAGAAGTACCTGAACTTCACCTTCGACGGCACCAACCCCGGCGGCCACTCGTCGCTGCCGGTGCGGAAGAACGCCATCTACGATCTGGCCCGGGCGCTGGCGGCGCTCCAGGACTACGAGATGCCCGTCATGCTCAACGAAGTGACCGAGGCGTTCTTCTCCCGCTCCGCCGACCTCGTGGACGCCGCCACCGGCGACGCCATGCGCCGCATCGTGGCCGATCCGGGCGACGCCGAGGCGGCGGCGGTCCTGGCGCCGGACCCGGCGTACAACTCCCGGCTCCGCACCACCTGCGTGGCCACGATCCTCGAAGGCGGCCACGCGCCCAATGCCCTCCCCCAGCTCGCCCGGGCCAACGTGAACTGCCGCATCCTCCCGGACCACGACCCCGACGACGTGCTGGCGCGTCTGCAGGAGCTGGCCGCTCCCTTCGACGTGTCCGTCGCCATGGCCGGGACGGCGCGACCGAGTCCGCCCTCCCCCCTCACCGACGAGGTCCTGGGGCCCATCGAGCGCATCACCAACGAGATGTGGCCCGGGGTCACCGTGCTCCCGATCATGAGCACCGGCGCCACCGACGCCCTCTACCTGCGGCGGGAGGGGATTCCGGTCTACGGCGTGAGCGGCCTCTTCGGCGACATGGACGACGTGCGCGCCCACGGCCAGGACGAGCGGATCCGCATCGAGGCCTTCTTCGAGGGGCAGGAGTTCCTGTATCGTCTCGTGAAGGCGCTGGCGGGTGGGGGCGTGGCCGAATAGGCGCCACGCCCCGCCGTCGACCGGCGCACGCCATGGGTTCCAGCGGTGAGGCGGGGATGGGGCGGTGTGGGAGAACGACGATGCGTGTGGCCGTGGCGGCGGTGGTCTGCCTGGCCTGGGGTGGGCGGGCCGCCGCCCAGGCCCGGGTCGGCGTGCCGGCGATGCGGGACGATGGGCCGGTGGTGCTGGATCGGACCGAGATCCATCGCTTCACCTCGGCGGTCAACGGCGTGGAGTACGAGCTTCGCCTGGCGATCCCACGGGAGTACGGCGACGGCGATGAGGCATTCGACGTGCTCGTGCTCCTGGATGCCGACTATTCGTTCGCCATCGCCCGCAACGTGGTGGACCACCTCTCCGACCGGGACCATCTGCGCCCCCTCCTGATCGTGGGCGTCGGCTACCCGGACGAATCGGGATACCAGGTGAACCGGACCCGGGACTACACCCCGTGGTTCTCCCCCAGCGGAGGCTACGGCCCCGGACCCCAGAGCCACTCGGGCGGTGCCGCCGATTTCCAGCGTGTGCTCGACGAAGAAGTGCTGGCCTGGCTCGACGCGCATTGGCGCACCACGGGGACGCGCACCCTCGTGGGTCATTCCTACGGCGGGCTCTTCGCGGCCTGGACGTTCCTGACCCGCCCTGATCTGTTCGAGCGGGTCCTGGCCGTGAGTCCCTCGCTCTGGTACGACGGCGGCCACGTCTTCGACCTGCAGCGTCAGGTGGCGGCCGGCGTGGAGTCCGGCGAACGCCCCGCTCCGCACGGGCGCATCTACCTGACCGTGGGCGACCGGGAGGTCAACGGGTCGGTGGACATGCCCGCCGATCTCGCCCGGTTCCGGGACGTGCTCCGGGGCCCCGCGTGGGACGGGGTGCGGGTCGGGTATGCCGTCGGGGCGGACGAGACCCACAATTCGATCTTTCCCCGGGCGCTCAGCGACGGGTTGCGGTGGCTCCTGGACGGGGTGTGAGGCGGGCCGTCCCGCCTTGACACCGGAGGGGTGGTCGGCGCATCACCCTTCGAGCGTGCGCCACCCACAGGAGAACCGCGTGACCCGCACCGTCTATCCCGGCCGGACCCTCTCGACCCGCGATGTCGCCATCAACGTCGCTGTGCTGGCGATGGGTGCCATCGTGACGTTCCAGTTGCTGTTCGCCGGCCCCGGCACGCGGATCCCGGCCCTCGTGGTGGGCGGGCTCCTCGTGGCGTACCTGGTCGTCTTCGTGTACCGCTTCGCGAAGGCCGGCGAATCGCTCAAGGTCGACCCGAGGTTCGTGGTTTTCGGGGGGAAGCGGGTGCCTCTCGAGGCGATTCAGTCGGTGGAGCGCGGTCCCGCCGACCCGGACGGGCCCATGTTCTGGGTTTACCTCCACACGTCCGACGGCAGGCACACCATCGACTTCGGGCGCTATCGCATGGACCGGCCCGAACAGGAGCGGGTGTTCGAAGCGCTCCGAAACGCCGTGGAGGGCGGCGAGGGCGCCTGACCGGCCCGCCGGCGCTCCCGTCGGTTTGCGCCCCACCCCCCCGGCCCGGATCTTGGCCGGATCCTCCTTCCCCTTCGGAGTCTCCATGGTCCGTCGTCGTCTATCTCCGGCCCTCGTCGTCGCCGCCGTCCTGCCCGTCGCCGCCGGGGCCCAGTCCCCCGCGCAGAACGACAGCGCCGCCGCGGCCGCCCGCCGCGCCGACGGTCTGCCGCTGATCACCACCCGCACCCTGTCGTTCACCACCGACGAGGGCACCTGGATCAGCCTCGACGTGCATCCCGACGGGTCGACCCTCGTGTTCGAGCTCCTGGGCGACCTGTACACGCTGCCCGTGGAGGGGGGGACCGCCACCCGCATCACCCAGGGTCCCGCCTACGACATGCAGCCCCGGTATTCGCCCGACGGCGAGCGCATCGTCTTCGTGAGCGACCGGGACGGGTCGGAAAACGTCTGGATCGCCGGCGCCGACGGCTCCGATCCCCTGCCCCTGACCCGGGGGGAGCGGGAGAGTTACATGTCGCCCGTGTGGGCCCCCGACGGCCCCTACGTGGTGGCGGCCAAGGGGTCCCAGCTCTGGCTCTATCACACCGACGGCGGCTCGGGCGTCCAGATCACCGGTCATCGCGAGGAGGGCGGCCCCACGCCGGCGAGCAATCTGGGTCCGGCCTTCGCCGCCGAACCGGCGCACCTCTGGGTGAACGTCCGGGGCAATCTCGGCGGCGGCTTCGATCTGCCGGGAGGGGTCGAGGGCGCCGACCCGACCTGGGACGACGAGCCCCACCGGGCCCTGGGCGGCCCGCAGTCGTCGGCGCGGGAAGTGGGCAGCTTCCAGATCGGCCTCCTGGAGCGGGAGACCGGCGACGTGCGGATCCGCACCCACGAGATGGAAGGGGCGTTTCGCCCCGTGGCGAGCCCGGACGGCCGGTGGCTCGTCTACGCCACCCGCTACGACGCGCGTCAGGCCCTGAAGCTCCTGGACCTGGAGACCGGCGAGGAGTCGTGGCTCCGCATGGACGTCCAGCGCGACGACAGCCAGGGCGGCGGGTCCCGGGACCGGGACGTCATGCCCGGCTCGGCCTTCACCCCCGATTCGGAGGCGCTGATCACGAGCTGGGGCGGGAAGCTGTGGCGGGTGGCCGTGCCCTCGGGGGAGGCCACGGAGATTCCCTTCACGGCCGACGTGGAGATGGACCTGGGACCCCTGGCCCGGTTCGACTACCCCATGGACGACTCGACCCTCGTCGTGTCGCAGATCCGGGGAGCGCGCCCGTCGCCCGACGGGACCCGGGTCGTGTTCAGCGCCCTGGACAAGCTGTGGATCGCCGATCTGCCGGCCCCGGACGCCGCGTCGCCGGACGACTCGACGCCCCCCACCGTCACCGACGCCGAACGCCTCACCGACGGCACCGACGTGGAGCATGCGCCGGTGTGGTCGCCCGACGGGCGCTGGATCGCCTGGGTGACCTGGAACGACTCGGCCGGGGGCGACATCTGGCGCATGCCCGCCGCCGGCGGCGCGGCTCAGCGCCTCACCCCCGCGTCGGCCTTCTACGACAAGCTCGCCTGGTCGCCCGACGGGGCGAGGCTCGTGGCGGTGCGGGGGTCACGCCAGCACCGCATGCGCACCCTGGAGGACTTCGGGCGTCACTCGGCGGCGGCCGAGCTGGAGTACGTCTGGCTCCCGGCCGAGGGTGGCGAGCCCCGGCGCATCACCTGGGTGGGCTCGGCGGCCACCCAGGAGGGCCGCAACGCCCCCCATTTCGGTCCGGATCCGGAGCGGGTGGTGATCTGGACGGGCTCCGACGGCCTCGTGTCCATGCGCCTCGACGGCACCGACCCCCGGACGGTGGTGAAGGTGTCGGGCCCACGTTCGCCGGGAGGTGGAGCCGGCAGCCCCGACGAAGTGGTGCTGTCGCCCGACGGTACCCGGGCCCTGGTGCGGTCCAACCGCCACGTCTTCCTCATCACCGTGCCGCCGGTGGGGGGCGAGGTGCCCACGGTGAGCGTGGGAGGGTCGTCGGTCGTGCCGACCCGGCAGCTCACGGTGGTGGGCGGCGACTTCGTGGGGTGGCGGCCCGACGGCGCCGTGGCCCACTGGTCCATCGGGCGGAGCTTCTTCCAGGCCGACGTGGCCGCTCTGGAGACGGCTGTTGCCGATTCGGTGGCCGCGGCCCGGGCGGAGCGGGCCGCCCCGGACTCGGCCGATGCCGAGGCCGATGCGGCCCCCGACGAGGCGGCGGCCGACGAGGCCGACGAGGCGGGCGAGGCCGACGACGACGGTCCGGCCTACGAACCGTCCCGCGTGGACCTGGAGATCGTGGTGGAGAAGGACAAGCCCCGGGGTACGTTGGTACTCCAGGGGGCCCGCCTCCTCACCATGCGGGGCGACGAGGTGGTGGAACGGGGCGACGTGGTGGTCACCGACAACCGCATCGCCGCCGTGGGACCGTCGGGTTCGGTGACCTGGCCCGACGACGCCCGGGTCCTGGACGTCGCGGGCGCCACCATCATGCCGGGGCTGGTGGACATCCACGCCCACACCTGGGTGGCCTGGGGCGTGCACCGGGACCAGGTGTCCCAGTTCATGGCCCAGTTGGCCTACGGCGTCACCACCCAGCGCGATCCCCAGACCTCGTCGGAAGACGTGGTGACCTACGGCGACCGCATGGAGATCGGCGAACTCCTCGGTCCCCGGCTCTATTCCACGGGGCCGGGCATCTTCTCGTCCGACGGCATCGGCAGCCTCGACGAGGCCCGGGACGTGGTGCGGCGCTACGCCGACCACTTCAACACCAAGACCATCAAGCAGTACCTGGCCGGCGACCGGAAGGTGCGCCAGTGGGTGATCATGGCCGCCCACGAGATGGGGCTGACGCCCACCACCGAGGGCGGGTCGAACTTCACCATGAACCTCACCCTCATGCAGGACGGCTACGCGGGGCTGGAGCACTCCCTGCCCATCGCCCCCTTCTACGACGACGTGGTGCGGCTCGCGGCGTTCAGCGGGCTCACCTACACCCCCACGCTCGTGGTGGCGTACGGGGGTCCCTCGGGCATGAACTGGTACCTCACCCACGAAAACGTCGACACGGTGGCGAAGCTGAAGCGCTTCACCCCCCACGACGAGTTGGACAAGTGGCAGGACATGACCTGGTACCGCGACGACCAGTACGTGCATCCCCTGGAGGCGGCCCAGTTGAACAAGGTGGTGGAGGCCGGGGGGAAGGTCGGCCTGGGGTCCCATGGAGAAGTGCAGGGACTCGGCACCCACTGGGAACTGTGGATGCTGGCCAGCGGGGGGATGGCGCCGCACGACGCGCTCCGGGCCGCCACCCTGCATTCGGCCGACGCCATCGGGCTCGCGGGTGACCTCGGCTCCATCGAGACGGGCAAGCTGGCCGACCTGGTGATTCTCGACGCCAACCCCCTGGACGATCTGCACAACACCACGGCCATCCGGTGGGTGATGAAGAACGGCCGGCTCTACGAGGGCGACACCCTCGATGAGATCTGGCCCCGGGAGCGGCCGCTGCCCACCCAGTGGTGGTGGCGGGTGGAGCCCCCGGGGGTGGAGGTCCCAGGCGACGGGGGCTGACGACGACCCGCCGGGGTGGCGGACCCGGGCCGGGCACGACGCGAACTGGGCGTCGATTCCCGTATCCGCCCGCCCCGGAGGTCCATCGTGCGCGCCACCCCGTCCATCGCCCCGCGCGCACTCCGGGGCCCGTCCGCGCCCCGACCGTCCGTGGGTCGGGGCTTCGCCGCGGCCTTCGCATGGGGGATTGCCGCAGCCCTCGCCCTTCCGTCGGGGGGCGCCGCCCAGGCCTTCACGCCCGAACCCGTGAACTGGGACGTGACCTTTTCGGGGTCGTACCCGACGCGGGTGAGTGGGCTGGCTCCGGGCGACCCGGAGGTGCTCGAGCGCTTCGGTGGCCTCCCGGGGCGATTCAGGTTCGGCGAGTGGAGGGATGGGCCGTGCCGCCTGGAGGTGGAGTTCGTGCGTTGGATGGACTTCGAGGCGGCGCAGAGCGGGCCTTCCCACGGCAGCGAGAGGTTCGACGAGTGCCGGCAGCACGCCGGTGACCGGGAGAGTCTGAGCATCCCGGACGGCCACGCCGTCACGGCGATCCGGGTGTGTCACCGGGCCGCCAACGCCCGCCTGAAGGGGGTGGAGGTGCGATACGCCCGCGTCACGCCGACGGGCCTCGGCGCCACGGGCACCGCCACGTGGGAGCGGCGCAACTGCAACCAGTGGATGCCCGACTTCGTGACGTGCCCGGACGGGATGGTGGCCCGGGGCGTCCGGGTCCACGCCGACGGGCCCGACGTCCAGGGGCTCGGGCTGGTGTGCGCCCGGCTCGAGTTCACGGTGTCGGAGTGGACCCAACCCCCGGCCCTCACCCAAGGCGCTGGGTCGGACCTCCTGCGTCCCCGGCTCACCGTCCTCGCCGGCACCCGCCCCGAAACCGCCGTCAGCGGCGATGAGGCGAACCGGGCCGTGATCGCCGGGGGACCCCACGCCGTCATCGAAGGCGTGGAGTTCCGGGAACGAAACGACCGCCCCTGCTGGCTGCGGGTGGATTTCCGGACCCATCGCCCCGACGTCCAGCGGACCAGCCAGACGTTCGATCGATGCGGGGGGGCCGCCTCGGGCGGACGGTCGGTGCGGATCGGCGACGTGTCGTCGGAGTTCCGGATGGTTTCGGGGCTCGTGGTGTGCCAGCGTCGGCAGAACGAGCGCCTCAAGGGCATCCGGGTCTACGGGGCCACCGTGACCCCCACCCTGGGCGTGCGGCACGACGACGCCCTCACCGATGTTCGGGAGCGGGCGAACTGCAACGACTGGCGGCCTCGGGTGTCGTGTCCGGCCAACCAGGTGGGGAAGGCCCTCCTCGTGCACTTCCGGTCGACGCCGGGGGCCCCCGACGAGATCGTGGGCCTGGCCCTGCGGTGCGCCGGGGCGGAAGCCGACGTCCCGTCGATGGGGGGCTGAAGAACGCTCAGCCCAGAGGCCCCAACCGGTCGTCCCCTTCCGCCGCCCCCAGCAGCTTCCGGTCGAAGTCCTGGGCCTCCTGGAGGCGACGCACCTCCTCGGTGAGGTCGAAGACCCGGTCGGTGAGCTCCTGGATCTGGAGCATGCCGGCGGGGTCGGGCTGCCGGGAGTCCCGGAGCGCCTCCGACAGCGTCTCCACCATGGGCTTGAGCGCCAGGCGGGACACCAGGATCAACATGAGCCCGGTGACCGGAATGAAGACGGCGGAGATGATGGCGATGATGGGGATCAGGATGTCCATGGCGGGCCTCGGGGCGGGGAAGCGGTCCACGGGGGACTACGGGTCGTTCCTCCACGGGGTTTCCCGTCACTCGGCCCGGAGCGCCTCCACCGGATCCACCCGGGACGCCCGGAGCGCCGGGAGCAGCGCCGCCGCCAGCGCAGCGAACAGGATCACCGCCATCGACACGGCGTAGGCCGCCCCGTCGGTGGGGGCCACGTCCACGAGCTGGGACTGAAGCGCCCGCGCTCCCGCCCACGCCCCGAGGGCCCCCACGGCCAGCCCCCCCACGGTCAGGGTCAGACTGCGCCGCACCACCTCGCCCACGATGGTGCCCCGGTCCGCCCCCAGGGCGGCCCGGATCCCGAACTCCCGGATCCGGGTGGACACCACGAACGACAGCAGGCCGTAGACGCCGATCCCGGCCAGGACCAGGGCGAGACCGCCGAAGCCCGTGACCAGGATCGTCAGGAAGAGCCGCTCCGACACCCACCCCGCCACCCGGTCCTCCAGGGCCGACGTGGTCACCGGCAACGACGGATCGACCCCTCGGAGGGCGCCCAGGAGGGCGGGTCGGACGGACCCGGGAACCTGGTCCCCCACGTCCACGGCCAACTGCATGGCCCCCATCCACGGGGGCACCTGGGCGGCGAGCACGTACATCTGGGGGCGGACATCCAGGTCGTAGCCGCCCTCCCGCACGTCGTCCACCACCCCGATGACCGTGATCCAGGGCGCCTCGCCGCCGAACGCCTCCATGCTCCGGGCCCGGATCCGGCGCCCCACGGCCTCGGCGTCGGGCCAGTAGCGTTCGGCCATGGTGCGGTTGATCACGGCGACGCGATCGCTGGAGGGACCGTCCCGGGTGTCGAAGACCCGTCCGGCCTGGAGCGCGATCCCCAGCGTGCGGAAGTACTCGCCTCCCACCACCCGATACACGGCGCCCTGGTCGTCGTACTCCAGCCCCTCGATCTCCACGAAGCCCGTGCCGCCGTCGTAGGTCGGGAGGGCGTTGGCGTAGGCCACGGAGGTCACGCCGGGAAGGGCGGCGGCGGCGACGACCGCCTGCTCCCAGTAGGCGAGGCGGGCCGCGGCCCCGGCCTGGTTGTCCCCGCCCTGCCAGGCCATGGCGTAGGCCGGGCGGTCCAGGATCACCTCGGCCACGGCCACCCCCCGGGGGTCGAAGCCCGTGTCCCGGGCCGTGAGCTCCAGAAAGCTGCGGATCAGGAGCGTGCCCCCCACAAGGAGGGCCAGGGCCGTGGCCACCTCGCCCACCACCATGGCGGCGCCGGTGCGCCCCAGGGCCGAGGCGCCGCCCCGGGCCCGGCCGGCGATCCCGTAGGGCCCCGCCCGGGCCGCTTTCCACGCCGGCACCAGCCCCGCCGCCGCCCCCGAGAGGACGGTGATGGCCCCCCACGCACCCAGGGTCCGGAGGTCCAGGACCAACTCCCCGCCCCGGGGAAAGAGGTCGGCGGCGCGCAGTTGCAGCCGATCCAGGACCCACACGGTCACGAGGAGTCCCAGCCCTCCGCCGACCGCCGCCAACACCCCGTGCTCGGTGAGGCTCTCCCCCACGATGCGGCTCCGTCCTGCTCCCAGGGCCACCCGTACCGACGTTTCGGGCGCCCGGCGCAGCGTCCGGGCCGCCGAGAGCCCGGTGACGTTGAGGCAGACCACCACCAACACCAGGGCGACGGCCCCCAGGAGCAGGAGCAGGCGGTCCCGGGCCCCGTCCACCACGAAGCGATCGAAGGGCTCCACCCCCACGCCGAACGAATAGATGGCGCTGGGATCCACGTCCCGGATCCCGGCGGCCACGCCGTCGAGATCGGCCCGGGCCCGATCCAGGGAGGCGTCGGGGCGCAGGCGGGCCACGGCATTCCAGTTGATGTTGGTGCGGGCCCCCACCCGGGCCGGATCGATGGCCTCGGGCAGCCAGAGTTCGGTGTCGGCGGGCCAGGCGGCGCCGGCCCGGACGACCCCCACCACCGGGACGCTCCGCTCGCCCACCCGCAGCTCCACGGGCAGGGGCGGCGCCCCGAGTTCCCGGCGCCAGAACGCCTCCGACACCAGGGCCGGGGCGGCCCCGCCCGTCACCTCGTCGGCGGCGACGGCCCGGCCCGCGGCGAGGGGCGGGCGCAGGACGTCGAAGAAGGCCGACGTGACCCGGGAGGCCCGCACCCGTCGTGCTTCGCCCGCCCCGTCCTCACCCGGCACCTCCACGATGGGGCGGGAGCCGGACTGGTAGAGGGCGGTGGCCTCGAGGGTGCGGTTGGATTCGCGCCAGTCGAGCCAGTTGGCCGACGACACCCACGGAAACGGCTCGCCCTGTTCCGGCTGGGACATGAGCGTCACCAGGCGATCGGTGTCGGGGAAGGGGAGGGGCCGGAGCAGCACCTGGTCGACGGCGGCGAACATGGCGGTGGTGAGGCCGATGCCCAGGGCCAGGGTGACGAGGGCCACTCCCGTGAAGCCCGGACTGCGCCGCAGGCGTCGAGCGGCCAGACGTCCGTCGGCGCGGAGGGTGTCCCAGACCGCGCCGACCCTCAGGCGTCGGTCCCGAGCCCGGGACGAGCGCACCAACGACGCGCGGGCGTCGTCCAGCGGCCCGAACCGCCGCACAGCCTCGGCTTCGGCGTCCTCCCGGCTCCACCCCTCGGCCATGAGCGCTTCGATGCGCATCTCCAGGTGGGCCCGGATCTCGTCGTCGAGCTCCTCCAGCCGCCGCTCCGCCGGGCCCGCGCCGTCGCCCGATGCCGAGCCGATGCGGAACAGCCGCCGCCGGCTCACCGCGACTCCCGAGCCAGGATCGTTCCCACCGAGGCCACGTACCGCTCCCAGGTGGCACTCTCGTCCCGGAGCGCGGCCCGACCCCGGGCCGTGAGGGTGTAGAACCGAGCCCGCCGGTTGTTGTCCGACACGCCCCACTCGGCCTCCACGAGGCGTCGCCCCTCGAGGCGGTGCAGCGCCTGGTAGAGGGCGCTGTCGTCCACGTCGATGGACCCCTCGGATCGGGCCTCGAGCCAGGTCACGATCCCGTAGCCGTGCTGGGGTCCGAAGCTCAGCGCCTTCAGCACCAGGAGGTCCAGGGTGCCCTTGAAGAGAGGCAGGCTGCCGTGAGATTCCGCCATGGGGTCCACTCCTCGTCCGTGTCGTCATCGCCGTGGGGAGCTCGGCCGGGAGTCCCCGTGCGTGCTACCCCGTGTGTTCTAAGGGAAGCTGACACCGCCGCGTCCCTTCGGCAAGGCGCGGGCCGGGGGCCTCCGTGCGGAAAGGTTGTCTTTTCGCTACGACCGTAGAAGATTCCGGCATCGGTTCCCCTGCAGGAGGTCCCGCATGCGCATGTCTCCGTGGTTCGGCGCCGCCGCCGTCGCCGCCCTGATGCTGATGCCGGCACCGACCTCGGCCCAGGCGGTCGAGATCGCGCCGACCTACCAGGCCAGCGTGGCCCGCATGTTCACCGAGCTGCCGTCGTCCCAGTTCCAGGCGTGGGGCGTCATGATGGGCCTCCAGCAGACCGGAGCCTGGTCCCCCCACGTGTGGGTCCAGCGGTACCGCCTCGATTCCGACTGTCAGGCCTATCTTCCGGCGCGGGACGACTGCCGCACGGAAGGCTGGACGGTCTCGGTCGGTCCGGCGCTGCGGTTTCTCGAGAGCGACCGCTTCACGGGGCAGTTGGTGACGCAGGTGGGACTCGATTCGCGGAGCTCCATCGACTTCACCGGAGGCGGGGGCGTGCACGTGGGGGTCAAGCTCGGGGCGTTCGAGCCCCATGCCTTCAGCCGGTTCGACGTGTTCCGGAGCGTGGGCTACACCACCGTGGGTGTGGGACTCCGGTTCCGCATCTCCAACGGGCCGACCTTCGGCGACCCCCAGTGGGGGGGCTGAGCCGGACCGTCCTCGCCGTGGCCGTCCTCCTGGGAGCGACGGGGTGTGCGGTTCGGGAGGTGTCGGATCCGTTCGGGGTGACCCGGGCCGAGGGCGACGGCCCGAAGATGTCGGTGCATTTCGTGCGATTCGAGGCCCGATGCGACGGGTGCACCCTCAACTGGAGGGTGCACGATCAACTGGGCGCCGACAGCGATTCGGGGATCTACTCCCACCGGGTGACCGTTCACCTGCGGCCCGGCGAGACGGCCCATGCCCACCTCACGGCCACGCCCCGCACTCGCGACGGTGTCGTGCGGTACGTGCGCATCTTCGTCGATGGTGAATTGGCGGGCGAGAGCGAGCACGAGGGCACCGACGAACAAGTGGTGATCGAGACGGTGCGCGGGCCCCTCTCCACCGCGGCCGTGGTGTCCGGGTCCAACCATCGCGTCGTCGGAACCACGGTGCCCTCCGAGAGGTGACCCTGCGCCTCGCGCCCATGATGCCCGAACACTGGCCCGGCGTGTGCCGGGTCTGGGCCGAGGGCATCGCCACGGGCCGGGCCACCTTCGAGACCGAGGTGCCGTCCTGGGAGGCCTTCGACCGTTCCCGCCGCCCCGACTGCCGGTGGGTGGCGCTGGACGACGGGGGCCGGGTCGTGGGCTGGGCCGCCCTCTCACCGGTGTCCTCGCGGGCGGCGTATGCAGGTGTGGCCGAAGTGAGCATCTACGTGGCCGAGGCCGCCCGTGGGGCCGGGGTGGGCACCCGCCTCATGGCGGCCCTCATCGAGGCGTCGGAGCACGCCGGCGTATGGACCCTCCAGGCCACGGTCTTCCCCGACAACGCCGCCACCCTCCGTCTCCACGAGAAGTGCGGCTTCCGCGTGGTGGGCCGCCGGGAACGCATCGGCCGCCTCCACGGTCGCTGGCGGGACACGGTGCTACTGGAGCGGCGGAGCTAGATGGGACTGCCCGGCGCCCCGGCGGTCGTGCTCATGAGACTCTGCACCCTCATTCTCCTGCCGCTCGCCGCCTGCGGCGTGGACAGGGAGAGCCCCACCTGGGAGGTCCGCGACAGCGCGGGGGTTCGGATCGTCGAAATCGACGGGCCCCTGCAGGATCTGCCGGAGTACGCCCGGGCCGGCGACCCGACGCTGACCCTCGGCGCGGCCGACGGGCCGCCGGAGGTCGTCTTCGGGGATGTCGGAGACGTGCGCACCCTGCCGGGTGGTGGCGTGCTGGTGACCGACCGGCAGGATCAGACCCTCCGGTGGTACGACGAGGACGGGCGATTCCTGGCCTCGGCAGGAGGACGGGGAGATGGCCCCGGCGAGTTCCGCCTCCTGAGCGTGGCGGGGATCGAGGCCGACACCGTGTGGATGTGGGACCCGATCCATCAGCGGGTCACCGTGCTCTCCCTGGATCGGGGGTCCGGCCCCCTGATCACCTTCGATCAGCCGCCGGTGGGCCAGCCCTTCGAGGTGCGCCGACTCGCGGATGGCTCGTACCTCGCCCGGTCCCGGTTCCGGCAACTGGATCCCTTCGACCCGAAGTACGCCGGGTCGCGGGTGTGGACCGATTCGACGGTGCTGAGACACCTGGATCCGGCGGGGTTCGACCTGGATACCATCGCCATCAACTCGGCGGAAGAGGTGATTCGGGAGATCTGGCCTTCCGACGACGATCGGGGACGGCCGGTCGGGGCCCTTCGGCCCTTCGGCGGCGCGACCTTCTGGGCCACCGACTCGCGGGGTAACTCGGTGACTGCCCACGGTACGACGGGTGAGGTCGTGATGCGTGACGCCCGGGGCACGCGCACTGTCGAGGTCCGGTTCGTGGCGGCGCCGACCCCGCTGCCGGCCTCGGAAGTTCAGCGGCTCCGAAGGGCACGGCTGGAGGATGTCGAACGCTCTCCCGAATTCCGGCCGCTGGTCGAGCGCTCCTTCTCCGACGATGTCCTTCCAGAGTTCATGCCCCGGGTCTCGGCGGTCCGGATCGACGCCTCGGGCCACGTCTGGATCGCGGAGTTCGCCACCTTCCCCGAGGAGGTGTCGGCCTGGGGTGTGTTCTCGTCGGAGGGCGAACCGCTCGGGCACGTCTCCCTGCCGGAGGGATTCACGGCACACGAGTTCGGCCGGGACCGGGTCCTGGGGGTGGAGATGGACGAGTTCGGGGTGGAGCGGATCCGACGCTACCCGTTGGATCGCGTTGGGGGGTAGAGCAAGACCCTGGTCGCTCCACCGGGCTACGTCGTATCGTCGAAGTAGGTAGGCGAACTCTCTGACGTGGGAGGCGACGAGTGGGCCAGGATCAATCCCCGCACCTGACGTGCCCCTGGGATCCCCCGGTGGACTGGGACGCTCTCGAGGTCTCGAGCGACGTGCCCGACGCGCCGGGGTTCTACGTGTTCACGAACCACGACGGCCCGCTCCAGGCTCCCGGGCAGGGGCGGGAAGTGCTCTACGTCGGCATCGCGACGACGAGCCTCCGGACCCGCATGCGGAAGTACAAGACGGGCGACGCCTCCGGGATCTCCAACATGCATCGCGGGGGCTTCATGATGTTCATGTCCCGGGCCGGGGCCGCCCACTTCGGCGGTGGGGGGCGCATGACCCACAGCGTTCAGCGGAAGCCCATCGACGTGCGGGTGCGCTCGGCCGCCGGAGCCGTCCACCACAGCGTGCTCGAGCCGAACAAGATCTACCTGCGATGGGCGGTGGACCCCCGGGCGGCCATCGAAGCCCTGCTGATTCGCGATCTCCGACCCCGGTACAACACCATGCACAACACCGGAGGGTGAGCCCTCATCCAATCCCCTCCATCCACTCCGCCAGATCGTTCATTTCCTGGGGCACGATCTGGTGTCCCATGGCGTAGTCCCGCGCCGTGAGCGCCACGCCCAGCCCCTCCAGCCGCGCTCGCCCCCGAACTCCAAGAACGTGGGGAATGGCCGGGTCGTGGAAGCCGTGCCCCCAGAAGACGGGGACGCCGTCCAGGGCGTCCCGCCGCACCGGCACCTCCTCGGGCGCATCGACCAGGAATCCCGAGAGCATGGCGACGCCCGCCACCGCTCCGGGTCGGGTGAGGGCGTAGGCCAGAGACGTGGTCCCGCCCTGGCTGAAGCCGCCCAGCACGACCCGACCCGGGTCGAATCCCACGATCCCGGGCAGGTCGGCCAGGAAGTCGTCCAGACGCTCCAGGGACCGGAGCAGGGTGGAGGCCACCACCCGGTCTTCCGCCACGTATCGGTACCACGCCCATCCGGGTCCGTACGCCCAGGGACCGCCGGGATGGGGCGCTTCGGGGGTGACCAGCACCGTGCCCTGGGGCAGGAGGTCGCGGAGGCCCCGCAGGTCGTGGCGGTCCGCACCGCGGCCGTGGAGCAGAACGGCCACCGGGCTGCCGTCGTCGGCGCCCTCGGCGCCCTCCACCTCGTAGCGCAGGAGGTCGTGCTCGGAAGTCATGGCGTCTCCAGGGGCGTCACGCCCGTGCGGGCGTGATAGCCGAGCGGCGCCTGGGGCAGGGGCTTGAGCCCGGCTTCGATGGCCGAGCGCCGGGGCTCCAGCCAGGCCGGCAACTGCAACGCCCGTCCCACGGCGTCGGCGTCCTCGTCCAGGGTGAACCCGGGGCCGTCGGTGGCGATCTCCACCAGCATGCCGTCGGGCGCTCGAAAGTAGATGCTCCGAAAGTACGTCCGATCCTGCACGGGGGTCACCTGGATGTCCAGGGAGCGCAGGTGGTCGAGCCAGGCCCGCTGCTCCTCGTCGTCCTTCGCCCGGAACGCCACGTGGTGGGTCTGTCCGGCCCCGGGGCGGGCCCGGTAATCGGAGTCGGGCCAGCCGAAGAGGGTCCACGACGACAGGGGCGCCACCTCCCGGCCGTCGTAGCGGGCCCAGAACCAGTGTTCGGTGGTGCCGTCGTCCTGGTTCAGGGTCCGCTTGACCAGGGGGAGTCCCAGCGTCTCGGCATAGAAGTCGTGGGCGCGCTGGAGGTCGTCGGTGATGCCCGTGATGTGGTGGATCCCGAAGAGGGCCATGTCGGCGGTCACGTGGGGCACCGGTTCGGGCCAGTTCCGGCCGGCGATGGCTTGCTCGTCCCGCCCCTCGGGAAGCCGATCGTCGGGGGGAAGCACCAGTCGCTGCCCCAGAGCGTCGGCGGGCTCGTCGATGGCGTAGCCCGGGCCCCGGGTTGCGATCTCCAGGATCTGACCGTCGGGATCGGAGAAGTAGATCGAGGTGAAGTACCCCCGATCCAGGGGGCCGGTGACGGGGACTCCGGCGTCGACGAGTCGGCGCTTCCACTTGAGCTGGGCTTCGGGGGTCTCCACCCCCAGGGCCAGATGATGGACGCCGCCCACCCCCCACCGCCCTCGGGAGGCGTGAGACCACTCGAAGAAGGTCAGGAGCGTGCCGGGTTCGCCCGTGCCGCGCCCGAAGTAGAGATGGTAGGCTCCGGGATCGTCGAAGTTGACGGTCTGCTTCACCAGACCCAATCCCAGGAGGTCCCGGTAGAAGGCGAGGGTCCGCACGGCGTCGGTGGACACCATGGTGATGTGATGAAAGCCCTGAACGGCGAGCTGGCTCATGGGTCGGATACCGGAGTAGGGAAGAACGTCTTTCGGTCCAATATTTTAACCTTGAAATAAGTGAGGTCAAGGGGGCCGCACCCCCCGGTGGGGGGCTGGGGGCAGTGGCATGATTGGTGCACATTGTAACGGCGCCTCCTGCCGCCCTCACCCCGCTCCCGGACCGGCCTTGATCCGACCCGCCGCCTCGCCCGCCCGCCGCACGGTGCGCCGATCCATGGTGATGCTCCCCCGGGCCCTGACCGTGGTGGGCGTGGTGGTCGCGGGAGGGCTCGCGGCGGCCTGTTCCGACGACGGTGCGTCTCCCGATCGGGCGGCCTCGGTGGGGCTGTTCGTCACCACGGCTCCGGTCCAGGGCGCCGCCGGGGGTCTCCAGGTGGGCGACGGCGCCCATCAGCTCGTCTTCGACCGGATCACCCTCGTGGTGTCGGAGGTGGGACTCGCCGGGGGGCAGAGGAGCGTCGTCCTGGAAGAGCGTGTGTTCCTCCTGGAGGTGCCCGTCGGCGGGGGCGTGCGCCCCCTCATGGCGTCGGCCGTGGCCCCGGGCCGCTACGACGGTGTCCGGATCGGGCTGCACGCCCCCGACCCCGACGACCCCCTGGACCAGGCGCTCCTCGCCGCCCACCCCGAACTCCAGGGCGCCTCGGTGCGGGTCGAGGGCACCTGGGACGGCGAGCCCTTCACCTGGGTCCGGGCCATGGACGAGCTGCGCCTGGTCACCCTTTCGCCTGCCGTGGAGATCTGGGGGCGGACCGCCAACGTCATGCTCCGCCTCGACGTGGCGTCGTGGTTCCGGGACGAAGGAGGCGCCCTGGTCGACCCCGGCGAAGCGGTGGGCGACCATCCGTCGGCGGCCGCCGTGGTGTCCCGCATCCGGACCTCCTTCGCCGCATTCGAGGACCCCGACGCCGACGGGGCTACCAGCGACGACTGATTCGATCCGCTCCGGCCGGATCGACTCGCCGGCGTCCCGTTTCGGTACACGGACGCCGCCGCCTTGCCCGCCTCACCGGGCGCTCCGCATGTTGGGCCTCGCCGCCGACGCGAGGTCGACGGCCGCCGGACCCCAACCTCACCCCTCCATGATCCTCCGCTCGTTCCGGAGTCCCTTCCGGGCCTCCGCCCTGGCGCTCGTCGCCCTCTTCGCCGGATGCGCCGCCTCGGGCGGTGACGGCAGTTCCGCTCCCTCCCCCGCCGCCTCGGTGTCCGACGATTCGGGCGAGGGGGCTCGGGCTGCCACCCTCGCCGATGGCGCGTTCTCGGCCGAACAGGCGTCCCGGGGTGGGGAGCTCTTCGGACAGGTGTGCGGCGAGTGCCACGCCGCGCGGGAGTTTCGCGGCACCGATTTCTTCTTCGCGTGGGAGGGCTCCACCGTGGGCCGCTTCGTCCAGGTCGTGTCCGAGACCATGCCCGAAGACGATCCGGGCGGGCTCCCCATGGAGCAGTATCTGGCCCTGGCCGCCTATGTCCTGCAGTTGAACGAGTTTCCCGCCGGAGAGGCCGCTCTTCCCGCCGACGCCGAGTACCTGGCGACCCTGCGAATCGCGCGACCGGGTGAGACCCACCCGGCCCCTGCGGTGCACGGGGCGACGACGGGACGGCGTCCGTGAGTTCCCGCGTCGCCGGAGCGCTGCTGGGCGCGGTCCTGACCCTCGGGGTCGGGGCCGGCGAGGTTCGGGGCCAGGAGGAGGAGGAAGCGCCGCCCACCACCCAGGACGGCGTGTACACCGCCGAACAGGCCGAGCGGGGCCGCCAGATCTACATGCGGGTCTGCTCCCAGTGCCACGCTCTGGACTGGTACACCGGCGAGATCGTCCGGGCCTGGAACGGGGCGCCCCTCTACGGGCTCTTCGAGGTCATCAGCACCTCCATGCCCCAGGACAACCCGGGCTCGCTTCGGCGCCGCCAATACGTCGACATGATCGCCTACATCCTCGAGCTCAACGGCATGCCCGCCGGCGAGTCCGAGCTCTCCACGGGGACGTCCCGTCTCCGCCAGATCCTCTTCCAATGGAGTGACCGCCCATGATCCGGATTCCCTTCGTCGCACGATCCCGCGGGTGGTGGGCCCTGGCGGCCCTGACCGCGGTTCTTCAGGCATGCGGGGCGGGGGAGGGAATGGGGGGCGACGCCGGCGAGGCGCCGGCGGAGGGGGCCGCGGCCTCGCCGGGGGCGGCCGCCATGGCGTCGGCCGGCGGGGCCCGCATGGGCACCGAAGGTGGCGAATGGCGCTACTGGGGCGGAGACGAAGGCAGCAGCCGCTACAGTCCCGCCGACCAGATCGACGCCGACAACGCCATGGACCTGGAAGTGGCGTGGCGCTGGTACGCGGCCAACTATGGCCCCCAGGTCGACTACATCTACCGGGGCACGCCCATCAAGGTGGGCAACCGCCTGTACAACGTGGCGGGCTCCCGTCGCGCCGTGGTGGCCATCGACCCGACCACGGGCGAGACCCTCTGGATGTGGCGCATGCGGGACAACCCCCGCTGGGCCGCCTCGACCCGTCAGAACTACGGCAAGGGCGTGGCCTACGCCGAGGTCGACGGGCGCGGGCGCATTCTCGTGGTCACCCCCGGGTACTACATGGCCGCCCTCGATGCCGAGACGGGCCAACCCATCGCGAGCTTCGGCGAAGACGGGATCGTGGATCTGCACCGGGGGCTGGGCGACTACCCCTTCGATCCCGAGATGGGCATCTACGAGTCCGGCGACATCACGTCGTCTTCGCCGCCCATCGTGGTGGGCGACGTCATCGTGGTGGGCAACTCCCACGACCGGGGCTACTACCCGGAGAAGAAGGAAAACGTCCCGGGCCACGTCCGGGGCTACGACGTCCGGACCGGCGAGCAGAAGTGGATCTTCCACGTGTTGCCCCAGCCCGGCGAGTTCGGCCACGACACCTGGGAAAACGACGCCTGGACCTACACGGGCAACATCTCGGCGTGGGCGCCCCTGTCGGCCGACAGCGATCTGGGGCTCGTCTACGTGCCCACCGATCCGCCCACCAACGACTACTACGGGGGTTTCCGCCCCGGTGGGAATCTCTTCTCCACGAGCCTCCTGGCCCTGAACGCCGAGACCGGGGAGCGGGTGTGGCACTTCCAGATGGTGCACCACGACATCTGGAACATGGACAACCCCGACGCGCCCCACCTGGTCGACATCACCGTCGACGGTGAGGAGATCCCGGCGGTGGCCGCCGTCACCAAGCAGGGCTTCACCTACGTCTTCAATCGGGCGACCGGGGAGCCGGTGTGGCCCATTCCCGAGCTCGAGGTCCCCCAGAGCGACGTGCCCGGCGAGCAGACGTCGCCCACTCAGCCCCATCCGACGAAGCCCGCGCCGTTCGAGATGCAGGGCATGACCGAGGACAACCTCATCGACTTCACCCCCGAACTGCGGGCCGAAGCGTTGGAGATCGCCCGTCAGTACCGCATGGGGCCCGTCTTCACGCCCCCGTCTCGCTGGGAGGACCCCGACGGCACCAACGGGGCCTTCGTGGTGCCCGGAGCCAACGGCGGCGCCAACATTCCCGGCGGAGCCGCCGTGGACCCCGAGACCGGGGTGCTCTACGTGGCCAGCCAGCGCGGTCACAGCGTCATCTCGCTGATTCCCGGGGATCAACGCTCCGAGGTCATCGGCGGTGAGGACTCCAACATGGACTACGTGAGCCGCGGGCCCGGCGGCATCCGGGGTCCCCAGGGACTGCCCATCCTCAAGCCGCCCTACGGCGCCATCACGGCCATCGATCTCAACACCGGCGATCACCTCTGGCGGATCCCCAACGGAGGCACCCCCGAGAGCATCCGGAACCACCCGGCCCTCCAGGGCGTCGATCTGCCGGTCACGGGTCAGAACGGCCACGCCAACATCCTGGTGACCCGGACCCTGCTCTTCTACGGCGAGGGCCGGGGGGGCGACCCCCTGCTCCACGTGGTGGACAAGGCCACGGGCGAGGAGCTCTACACGGTGGATCTCCCGGCCCCCACCAACACCGCGCCCATGACCTACGTCCACGAGGGGCGCCAGTACATCGTGCTCTCGTGCGCCGGTGTGGGTGAGCCGGCTCAACTGGTGGCCCTGGCGCTGCCGGAGGGCTACTGACCGTGTCGGTGGATCGACGCCGCTTCCTGGAGCTCTCGGGAGCGGGCACGGGAGCCGTGCTCACGGGGCTGGCGGCCGCCGGTGCGGCGGGTCAGGAGGCCCCGGGCGAGGAGGCGGCGACGCCGAGCCCGCGGCGCGCTCCGTGGGTGCGGTCGGGCCAGGCGCCCGACGTCTGCGTCATCGGCGCCGGCGCCTTCGGCCTCTGGACCGCGCTGGAACTCCAGCGAGAGGGGGCCACGGTCCAGATCGTGGATCTGTACGGGCCGGGCAACTCCCGGGCCACCTCCGGGGGCGAGACCCGGGGGGTGCGCACCAGCTACGGCGATCGACCCCACGGCGTGGAGTGGGGTCGGTGGGCCAACGAAGCCATCCGCCGCTGGAAGGCGTGGGACGAGGAGCACGCCGGGGGCGTGGTGGCCCCCTTCTTCTACACCACGGGCGACCTGATCCTGCGGCCCGAGATGGAGCCCTATCTGGAGCGCACCATGGCGCTCTGGGACGAACTGGGCATCGAGTACGAACAGCCGTCCATGGACGACGTGGCCCGGGAGTTTCCCCAGATCCGCTCCGACGACATGACGGTGGCCCTCTACGAGCCCCAGGCCGGGGTGGTGCGGGCCCGGCGGGTCATGGAATCGGTGGCCCAGGTCTTCCAGCGGGAGGGGGGCACCATCACCATCGGACGGGCCGCCCCCGGCACGGTGGCCGCCGGCCGTCTGGCCGACATCCAGGTCGACGGGCACGGCTCCATCTCCGCCGACATCTTCCAGTGGGCGTGCGGCCCCTGGCTGTCCAAGGTCCTGCCGAATCCCATGGCGGACCGCCTCCGGATTCCCATGGGACACGTCTTCTACTTCGGCACCCCGCCGGGCGACGAGTCCTACAACTGGCCCAACTTCCCCAGCTACGGCGTGCCGGGATGCACCGGCTGGCCGGCCCTTCCCCCGGATCACCGGGGATTCCGGGTGCGCACCGGGGGGCGCTCGCCCGAAGACCCCGACGTGTCGGAGCGGGGGCGGATCCCCGACGAGGGATTCCAGCGGGGCATCGACTTCGTGCGGGAGCGGTTCCCGGCCCTGGCCGAGGCGCCCATTCTCGAGACCCGGGCGTGTCACTACGAGAGCAGCGTCACCCGGAACTTCATCATCGATGTGCACCCCGACTGGGGCAACGCCTGGATCACCGGCGGCGGGTCGGCGGAGGCGTTCAAGCAGGGCCCCGTGCTGGGCGAATACATCGCCCATCGGATCCTGGGCGACGACCTGGAGCCCGACCTCGCCGAGGGGTTCCGGCTCAGTGAGGAGACGTTCGAGGAGCGGGGGTGACCGACGCGGCCGAGGCCTACTGGAAGGCCAACGTCCGGCTGGTCCTCCTCCTGCTCGGGGTCTGGTTCGCCGTGTCGTACGGCGCCGGGATCCTCCTGGTCGACGTCCTGGACCGGTTCACCCTCCCCGGCACCGACGTGCCCCTGGGATTCTGGTTCGCCCAGCAGGGCAGCATCTACGTGTTCGTGGTGCTGATCTTCGTGTACGTCGCCCGCATGAACCGCATGGACCGCGCCCACGGCGTGGATGAGGGCCCGTGAACGTCCAGGCGTGGACCTTCGCCCTGGTGGGCGTGACGTTCGCCCTCTACATCGGCGTGGCCATCTGGTCCCGTGCCCGGTCGACGAAGGACTTCTACGTGGCGGGCACCGGGGTGTCTCCCCTGGCCAACGGCATGGCCACCGCCGCCGACTGGATGTCGGCCGCCTCGTTCCTGTCCATGGCCGGCCTCATCTCCTTCCAGGGGTACGACGGGTCGGTCTACCTCATGGGGTGGACCGGGGGCTACGTGCTCCTGGCCCTGCTGCTGGCGCCGTACCTGCGCAAGTACGGCGCCTTCACCGTGCCCGACTTCGTGGGCGATCGCTACTACTCCCAGTTCGCCCGCTTCGTGGCCGTGATCTGCGCCCTCTTCGTCTCGTTCACCTACGTGGCGGGACAGATGCGGGGCGTGGGCATCGTCTTCGGGCGGTTCCTTGAAGTCGATGTGACGGTGGGTGTGGTGATCGGCATGGGCATCGTCTTCTTCTACGCGGTGCTCGGGGGCATGAAGGGCATCACCTACACCCAGGTGACCCAGTACTGCGTGCTCATCTTCGCCTACCTGGTGCCGGCGATCTTCCTCTCCATGCTCATCACGGGCAACGTGGTGCCCCAGTTCGGCTTCCTGGGCAGCGACCTGTCCAGCGGGGTCTCCCTCCTGGAGCGTCTGGACGGCCTCCACACCGAGTTGGGATTCGCGGCCTACACGGCCGGCACCAAGTCCACCATCGACGTGTTCTTCATCACGGTGGCCCTCATGGTGGGCACGGCCGGGCTGCCCCACGTCATCATCCGGTTCTACACCGTGCCCCGGGTGCGGGACGCCCGCATCTCGGCGGGGTGGGCCCTGCTGTTCATCGCCGTGCTCTACACCACGGCGCCCGCGGTGGCGGCGTTCGCCCGCACCAACCTCCTCACCACCGTCTCCGATCGCCCCTACGCCGACGTGCCCGAGTGGTTCACCACCTGGGAAGACGTGGGGCTCATCACCTTCGACGACGCCAACGGCGACGGCGCGATCCAGTACGTGGGACCCCGGGCCGTCGACGCCGCGGGGCAGCCCGTGGCCAACGAGCTGCGCATCGACAACGACATCATGGTGCTGGCGAACCCGGAAATCGCGGGTCTGCCCGACTGGGTGGTGGGGCTGGTGGCCGCCGGGGGACTGGCCGCCGCCCTCTCCACCGCCGCGGGCCTCCTCCTGGTGGTGTCGTCGGCGGTGAGCCACGACCTGTTGAAGCGGGGCTTCGCCCCGGGCATCAGCGAGAAGGGAGAGCTGGTGGCGGCCCGGGTCAGCGCCGGCGTCGCCGTGGTGGTGGCCGGATGGCTGGGCGTCGATCCCCCGGCCTTCGTGGCCGAGGTGGTGGCCTTCGCCTTCGGGTTGGCGGCGTCGTCGTTCTTTCCCGTCATCCTCCTGGGCATCTTCTCCCGGCGCATGAACCGGGAGGGCGCCGTGGCCGGGATGATCACGGGCATCACCTTCACGGCGAGCTACATCGTCTACTTCAGCTTCATCAACCCCGCCGCAGACACGCCGGAGCACTGGTGGTGGGGTATCTCGCCCGAGGGCATCGGGGGTGTGGGGATGTTGCTCAACTTCGCCGTGGCGCTGGGGGTGTCCCGGGTCACGCCGCCCCCTCCCGAACCCATCCAGATCATGCTCGACAAGATCCGGGTTCCCCGGGGCGCCGGAGAGGCCCATGAGATCAGCTTCTGAGGCCGTAACGGACCGGTCTCTGGCCTTCAGCTTGGGCCCCCGGGGTCGATATTCCCAGGTGCCCCTCTCTTCGCGCACCCGTACGTCATGTCCGCACCGTCCACCCCCACGCCCCAGGGACCCGAATCTGGGCGCCCCGACGAGCCACGAGGCCGCGTGCTTCTCGTGGACGACGAGGCCATGGTGGTCCGCGTCGTGGCGCGACTGCTGGAGCGTGCGGGCTTCCTGGTCACGGTCCACACCAACCCGCGACAGGCGCTCGAGGCCATTCGAGCCGACCCCCAGGGGTTCGACGTGCTCCTCACCGACATGACCATGCCCGGCATGTCCGGGATCGAACTGGCCCGGGGCGCCGGCGCCGCCGGGGCCACCATGCCCGTGGTCCTGCTGTCGGGGTGGGTCGACGCCGAAGCCGAGCGTCAGGCCCGTTCCGCCGGAATCGCACGGATCCTCTCCAAGCCCCTCCAGGTCGCCACCCTCGTGGACGTGGTCACCGAGGTGGCGCCCTCGACGCGTCACTGACGCCCGCCGCCGCCCCCACCGCTCGTCCATGCGCGTTGCCGACCTCGACTGGCGCCGATTGGAGGAGGTGCTCCGCACCGAGGATCGGGTCGTCCTCCCCCTGGGCAGCACCGAGCAACACGCTTCGCTGAGCCTCTGCACCGACGCCATCCTCGCGGAGCGCGTGGCCCTGGAGGCCGCCGAGCCCCTGGGAGTCCCCGTCTTTCCCGCGTTGCCCTACGGCGTGACGCCCTACTTCACCGGGTACCCGGGCACCATCTCCCTCCGCGTGGAGACGTACCTCCGGGTGGTGGAAGACGTGCTCGACAACCTCGCCCGCATGGGCGGGCGGCGGATCCTCCTGGTGAACGGCCACGGGGGCAACGCCCCGGCCGCCGCCTTCGCCGTGGAGTGGATGGCCCGCACCCCCGGGGTGCGGGTGAAGGTCCACGACTGGTGGAAGGCCCCCCGAACGGCGGCAAAGCGCCAGGAGATCGATCCGGTCGGGTCCCACGCCTCCTGGTCGGAGAACTTCCCCTGGACCCGGCTTCCCGACGTCGCCGCTCCCGAGTCCCCGGCCCCGTCCATCGATCGGGGACGCATGTCCGTCATGACCCCTGCCGAGGTGCGGGAGTACCTGGGCCTGGGCAACATGGGGGGACTGCACCGGCGCCGCGACTCCGAGGTGCTGGCGCTGTGGCGGGTGGGGGTGGAGGAGACCCGGGAGCAGTTGGAAGGCCCGTGGGCCTGACTTCGCGGGACCCGTGAACGTCGCCTTCGACGGCCGGACGGTGCTGGTCACGGGCGCCGAGCACGGGTTGGGGCGGGAGATCGCTCTGGCCTTCGCGGAGCGGGGCGCCCGGGTGTGGGGGTGCGGCATCGACCCCGACGGCCTGGCCCGGACCGGTGCGTCGTCCCGGGGGCCGGTCTCCACCCGGACGGCCGATGTGACGGACCCGGACGCTCTGGCGGCCCTGGTGGCCGAGATCGAGAGCGAGGACGGGGCGGTGGACGTGCTCGTGAACAACGCCGGGGGTGTGCAGGGTCAGATCGGGCGTCCCCTCGAGGACGTCACCGACGCCGACTGGGAGGCCATCGTGGCCGTGAACCTCACCGGCACGTTCCGGTGTGCCCGGGCCGTCGTGCCCGGCATGAAGCGGGCGGGGCGGGGGAGCATCGTCAACATCTCCAGCGGGGCCGGGCTCGGTGTGAGCCTCACCGGGATCCAGTCGTACGCGTCGGCCAAGGCAGGCCAGATCGGCCTCACGCGCCAGCTCGCCCACGAACTGGGCCCCTTCGGAATCCGGGTCAACGCGGTGGCCCCGGGCTTCGTGCGATCGAACCCCACGACCGAGCGGCAGTGGCAGGCCTACGGGCCGGAAGGCCAGGCCGCGGTCCTCGAGTCGATCCACCTGCGGAGTCTGGGGACCCCCGAGGACATCGCGTGGGCCGTGCTGTTCCTGGCGTCGGACCACGCCCGCTGGATCACCGGTCAGGTGCTTCCGGTGGATGGGGGTCGCGGGCGCTGAGCGTCCGGAGGTCCTCGAGATTCCGGCGGCCTCGCTCCCGCGCCCCCGATTCCACCTCGTGGATCCGCGCCGCGATGGCGTCCACGAGGGGCGTGGGGATCTGGAGCGCTCCACCGCCCTCCATCACCGGACCGAGCTGGGCGTCCACCTCCGTGGGCCGCCCGTGCACGGCCAGGTCGCGCCAGATCCCGCTGTGGGTCTTGGCCGAGCCCCGGTTGAAGGCCACCAGCCCGTCGAGGGAGGCGGCGGCCGCCGCGTCGTCGGCCCCGGGGGCGAAGGCTGCGGGATCGAACCCGTCGAAGGCCTCGAGGCGGATTCCCTTGGCCGTGGCCACCCGACAGACCTCCCGGGCCAGTCCCACCAGCACCGGCCGCACCTCGGGGTCCTCCAACACGTCGGCGATGGGGTCGTCCGTGAGGGCGGTGGCGAAGAGGAGCGCGGCGTAGGCCAGCTTGCTCCAGAGGTAGCCGAAGATGTTCCCCGTCCGGAACGCGTCGGGCTCGAAGTCCTGGAGCACGACCAGCAGGTCCCGGAGGCGTTCCCGGGTGCGGCCGTCGATCTCGCCCACGGCCACCGTGCCCCGGCCTCCCCAGTGGATCCGCCCCGGCCCCACCCGGTCGGCGCCGAAGTTCACGAAGGCGCCCAGCGTCCGGCTGCTTCCGAGGCGAGCCGCGATGACCGGTTCGCAGAGACCGTTCTGGACCGACACCACGTAGCCGTCGTCGGCCAGGAACGGGGCCAGTTCGTCGACGGCCGCCTCGGTCTCGTGGGACTTCACGCACAGCAGCACCCGGTCCCACGTCCCCTCCAACTCGTCGGGATGGAGGGCGTCGGCGGCCACGGTGAACGCGGCCACGGGGCCGGTGATCTCCAGACCGGCGGTGCGCATGGCCTCGACGTGGGCCCGGTCCCGGTCCACGAAGGTCACCCGGTGCCCGGTGCGCACGAGGTTCGCACCGATGGTGCCGCCCATGGCGCCGGCGCCCCACACCAGGAGGCCGTTCAACGCCCCGCCCGCTCCCGACCCACGGCCACCGTCTCGAACCCGGCGTCGCCCCACCCCATGACGAAGACGCTGAATCCCTGGTCCATGCGGAGGGCGATGTCGTCGGGGCCCGCGGGGAATCCGCAGGGCACCTCGAACTCCACGCACGCCGCCAGCACCGACTGGATGGAGTTTTCCCAGGCGGCTTCGTCGAGGGTCCGCTCGCCGTCCTCACCGGTGGTGGTGAACAACTGCCTGAGCGTGCCGGCTCCGGGCCAGAGGACCCCGATGCCCGGCACCGCGGCGATCTCCCGCACGTTGGCCAGCCCTTCGGGCGTTTCCACGATGATCCACGCCACCAACTCGCCGTCGGGGTTCAGGGGCCAGAGGTCGGCCCGTTCCCGGTAGGTGTCCACGTCCACGTCCCAGTAGGCCGCCGCCGCGGTGAGATCGGCGTCGGGGCGCCGACCCCCGGCCGAGGCCCAGCGCATGGACGCCAGCGCCGTCCGCACCTCGTCGGCCGATTCCACCTCCACGAACATGATCCCGCTCACCCCGGTGTCGAGTTGGCGGGCCGCCTCCCGGGCCGTACGGTCGGCGTCGGTGATCTTGGCCGCCTTCACCACGAACGGATGGGTGCGGGCCGTGGCGCCGGCCTGTCCCATGGCGGCGGCGAACGCGGTGAAGGCCGGCAGCGCCGCCTCCACGTCCCGCTCCATGCTGCCGTCGAAGACGAAGTCTCCCGCGTCGAAGGTGAGGGCCTCGGCGGCGCGGTCGCTCGGGTCCTTCACCGGCGGCGGCGGTTGATCGCCCCGGGCGCGCCCACCGCCGGGGCTCGGGGCGTACAGCCCGAACACGGGCTGCCCGGCCTCGTGGAGGGCGATCATGGGGTTGAGCCGGGTGGCCGATGACGGGGCGGGACCGTCGTCGGCGGGGGCCTCGTCGCCCGGGGCGCAGGCCGTGGCCAGGGCGAGGAGGAGGGCCGGCAGGAAACGGCGAAACGGCATGGCGGGGGACTCCATGGTGGGGGACGGGCCACGGTAGGCCGCCGAATCCCCGGCGGCAAGCCGCGACTCAGCCCACGTCGGCCACGACGGCGCGGAGCGCCCGGACGCCCTCCACGAGGCGGGGGCCGGGGCGTCCGAGCCAGGCCTCGGGAACGCAGATCACCCGCCCGTTGCGCACCGCCGCCGTGTCGGCCAGGGCCGGATTGTCCAGGACCACGTCGGGCCGGTACTTGTCCGGGTGCACCCCGCACCACGAGATCACGATGACGTCGGGGTCCAGGGCGGCCAGTTCGTCGTCGGCCACGGGCCGGCTCTTCACGTCTTCGTGGCCCAGGGGGTTCCGGCCGCCGGCCCGGTGCAGCACGTCGGTGGTCCAGCTCAGCCGTCCCGGGGCGATGGTGGGCTTGGGCCACCACTGGATCACCACCGACGGTCCGGGCGACCCGGCGGGGTCCGGGGCGGATCCGAGCTCGGCCTCCATGTGGGCCACCAGCGCCCGGGCCCGATCGTCCACTCCCAGCGCCCGGCCGATGTCCCGTACGTCCCGGTAGACGTCGACCAGCGATGTGGGTTCCGGGGCCAGATACGGGAGCCCCGCGGCCTCCAGCCGATCCACCACCGCCTCGTGCCCGGGCACCGTCAGCGATGCCAGCACGAGATCGGGGTTCAGCGCCGCCACCCGGTCGACGTCGATGTCCAGGTCCGGTCCCACGGTGGGGAGTCCCGCCACGAGATCGGCGGGGAAATCGGAGTGGTCGTCCACCGCCACCAGGCGGTCGCCGCAGCCCAGGGCCGCCACGATCTCGGTGTTGGAACACGCGAGGGAGATCACTCGTCGGGGAGGGAGTTCCATGAACGGACTGGCGTGAACGGGGTTTCCAACCCTATGTAGAGGACGATCATCCAAAGGGCCACAGGAGCGACCGACCATGACCGTCCGACTCACCCATGCAACCTCACTCATCCTCCGGGCGCTGGCCAGCGGCCTCCGCCACGGCTTCGAGGTCATGGAGGTGTCGGGACTCCCGTCGGGCACGGTCTATCCGGCGCTGCGCCGGCTGGAGCGGGCCGGATACCTGACGTCGGTGTGGGAGGACGAGGCCCGTGCCCACGGCGAGGGGCGGCCGCGGCGGCGCATCTACCGCCTCACCGCCACCGGCGACGCCCTGGCCGATCGGGCGGCGGAGCGGCTGGCCGACGCCGGGCGGTTCCTCGCCTCCGACCCGGGGCTCCGTCCCCGGGGCGAGGGCGGGGGATGACTCGGTGAGGGTGGGAGACGCGCTGCTCCGCGCACTCCTGCGCGGGGCGCTCGTGGTCGTGCCCCGGGACGAGCGGTCCCGGTGGGGCGAGGAGTGGCGCGCCGATCTCCGGGACCTGCGGGCCCGGGGCATGACTCTGGGCGAGGGGCTCCGCTGGGTGTGGGGCGTGGCCACGACGGCGGCATTCATGGGACTCGAGGAGGTGATGATGGACGGGTGGACGAGGGAGATCCGACACGCGGTGCGGGGACTGCTCCGTCAGCCGGGCTTCACCGCGGTGGCGGTGATCACGTTGGGGCTGGGGATCGGGGCCAACTCGGCCATCTTCAGCGTCGTGAACGGGGTGGTGCTGGAGCCGCTGCCGTACCCCGATTCCGACGAGATCGTCACCGTCTCCACCGCCTTTCCGACCCTCGGGTTCGAGACCTTCTGGGTGTCGCCCCCGGAGTTCCTGGAACTGCAGGAGCGGACCCGGTCGCTGGAGGTCGTGGGAGGCTATCGGGGGTCCCAGACCAGCATCGGCGGAGGGGAGCGCCCGGAGCGGGTCCAGGGCGCCGTGGCCACCGCCGAGATCTTCCAGGCCCTGGGCGTCGACGCCCGCCTCGGGCGCACCATTGGCCCCGACGACGACGTGCCCGGCGCCGAGCCCGTGGCGGTGCTTTCCGACGATCTCTGGCGGCGCACCTTCGGCGGCGACCCGGGGGTGGTGGGCCGGGGGATCGACGTCGACGGCGTGCGCACCACGGTCATCGGCGTCATGCCCCCGGGCTTCGACCTCAACGACGAAGGCATCGAGATCTGGCAGCCCCTGGGCCTGGACCGGGCCCAGCCCGGGGGGCGGGGGTCCCACTACCTGAACCTGGTGGGACGTCTGGCCGAGGGCGTGTCGGTGGTGGGGGCCCGTCGGGAACTCACCGATCTGGTGGCGGGCTGGCAGGAGGCCACCCCCGGCGCCGGACACGTGCCCAATCCCGAGACCCACCCCATGTCCATGGAGCCTCTCCACGATCAGGTGGTGGGGCCGGTGAAGGCGGCCCTCTACGTGCTCCTGGGTGCGGTGGGCTTCGTGCTCCTCATCGCCTGCGCCAACGTGGCGAACCTCCTCCTGGCCCGGGCCGAGGCCCGGCAGAAGGAGGTGGCGGTGCGGGTGGCCATGGGGGCGGGGCGCGGCCGACTGCTGCGCCAGTTCCTCACCGAGGGCGCCGTGCTGGGCGCGGTGGGGGGGGTGGTGGGACTCGGCCTGGCGTGGGTCGGCCTCGAAGCCCTACGGGCCCTGGGGCCCGGTGAGCTGCCCCGTCTTCAGGAGGTGGACCTCGACGGCACCGTCCTGGCGTTCACCGCGGGGATCGCCGTGTTCACCGGCATCCTCTTCGGCCTCGCCCCGGCCCGCTACCTCACCGGCGGCGTCATGGCCGGCACGCTCCGAGACGGAGGTCAGCGCTCCACGGCCGGAGGGTCCCGGGTGCGCCTCCGTTCGCTCCTGGTGGTGTCGGAAGTGGCGCTGGCCCTGATTCTGACCCTGGGTTCGGGACTCCTGATCCGGAGCTTCTCCGAACTCACCGCGGTGGATCCGGGCTTCGAGCCCGAGGGACTCCTCACGTTCCAGCTCTTCCTGCCCAATGCGGCCTATCCCGAAGCCGCCGACGCCCCGGGCTTCCACGAGCGCCTCCAGGAGCGGCTGGCCGCCCTGCCCGGCGTCACCGGTGTGGCGTCCATGGCCGGGCTCCCGCCCCAGCGCGACCTCAACGCCAACGACACGGAGTTCGAGGGGCTGGAGCAGCGGGAGGAGGGCCCGGCCCACAACGTGGACTACTACCAGACCGTCCACGGCCCCTACCTGGAGACCATGGGCATCGAGGTCGTGGCGGGCCGGGATTTCTCGGGCGCCGATCGGGCCGACACCCGCCCGGTGGCGTTGGTGAACGAGACGCTGGCCCGGGTCTTCTACGGCGACTCCCGTTCGGCCATGGGCCGTCTGATCCGGCCCTGCTGCGGCGGGGACGACTGGTTCGAGATCGTGGGCATCGTGGAGGACGTGAAGCAGGGAGGGCTCGACGCCCCCGCCGGCACCGAGCTGTACGTCATCGCCGAGCAGACGGCCCAGGTCTTCGGCTTCGCGCCCCGGGCCATGAACGTGGTGCTGCGCACCTCCGGCTCGCCCGAATCCCTGGTGCCCGACGTGCGGCGCGCCGTGGCCGAACTCGACCCGGCGCTGCCCCTGGCGGGGGTCCGTACCATGGACGAGGTCCTGGCCGGCGCCCGCTCCCGCCCCCGGTTCCTCACGACGCTGTTGGGGGTCTTCGCCACCGTGGCGCTGGTCCTGGCTGCCGTGGGGACCTACGGGGTCATGTCGTACGCCGTGGCCCAGCGGGCCCGGGAGATGGGCATTCGCATGGCACTGGGGGCCGAGGCCGGCACGGTGCGGGGCCTGGTGCTGCGCCGCGGCCTGACGGTGGCCGTGGTGGGCCTGGTCGTGGGGCTGATGGGCGCCTGGTGGCTCACCGGCCTGATGGAATCCATGCTGTTCGGCGTGGCGGCCCGGGACCCGGTGACCTTCTCCGCAGTCCCCCTTCTCCTCCTGGCCGTGGCCGTGGCGGCGTCGTGGATTCCCGCGCACCGCGCCACCCGGGTGAACCCGGTGGAGGTCCTCCGGGAGGACTGACGGGCGCGGGCACGCCCTCGGCCGTGTAGGTTCCCGGGATTCGCCCCCCGCCGCCCCAGCCCGACCCGAGGACGTTCCATGGGGATCGTCATCCGCGACTGTACCCTCGACGACCGCGTCGTCACCGTCACCCTGTCCGGGGGTCACATCGCGTCCATCGAGGCCGCCGCTCCCGACGCCGACGGGGGCGCCGGCGCCGGCCCGGATCGGGTCATCGACGGCCGGGGGCTCCATCTGCTCCCGGCCCTGCGCAACGGGCACACCCACGTCGCCATGGCCCTGCTCCGAGGGTACGGGGACGATCTTCCGCTCCACACCTGGCTGCACGATCGCATCTGGCCGGCGGAGGCGCGGCTCACGGGCGACCACATCCACGCGGGTGCGCGCCTGGGCATCCTGGAGATGATCCGCAGCGGCACGGTGTTCTTCAACGAGATGTACTGGCACGTGGACCGCATCGCCGAGGCGGCCCGGGAACTCGGCGTGCGGGCGCACCTGGGCTCGGCCTTCTTCGACATGGGCGATCCGGAGCGCGAGCGCCTGTGGCGGGGCAACGTGGAGCGCGACGTGGAGCGGAGGGACGAACTGGGCGATCTCGTGGAACTCGTCCTGGCCCCCCACGCCATCTACACCGTGTCGCCCCACAACCTCCGGTGGATCTCCGAGCTGGCTCGGGCCCACGGTCTCCGGCTCCACACCCACCTGTCGGAGACGGAGAAGGAGGTGAGGGACTGCGTCGACGCCCACGGTCTGCGGCCCACGGCACACCTCGACGCCCACGGTGTGCTGGGCCCCGACCTCACGGTGGCCCACTGCGTGTGGATGGAGCCCGGGGAGTTCGAGATGCTGGCGCGGCATGGAACGACGGTGGCGCACAATCCGTGCGCCAACCTCAAGCTCTGCACCGGGGGCTTCCTGGACTGGCGCATGGCGAAGGCGGTGGGGACCCGGATCGTCCTGGGGACCGACGGCGTGGCGTCGAACAACAGTTTCGACCTCTTCGACGAGCTCAAGTTCGCCGCCCTGGTGCACAAGCACCGCGCCGACGACGCGACCCTCCTTCCGGCGAGGGAGGCCTGGTCGCTGGTGACGTCGGAGCCGTCCCGCGCCTTCGGACTCGGCGCGGGCACGGTGGAGGTGGGCGAGCCCGCCGACCTGATCCTCGTCGACCTCTCGGGGCCCGAAACCTGTCCGGGACACGACCTGCACTCCGACCTCGTCTACGCGGCCAACGGATCGGTGGTGCACACCACCATCTGCGCCGGGCGCGTCCTCATGCACGATCGAACCCTCGAAGTCGCCGACGAGGCCGAGATCCTGCACGGGGCGCGGGAGGCGGCCCGGGCCATCGTCTCCGGCTGACGGCTGACGGCTGACGGCTGACGGCGGTCGGCAGGCAGGAGGCGCGTCAGCGCAGCATTCTCCGGAACCGCCAGACGGCGATGAGGAGTCCCCCTCCGGCCATGACCCCGAGGGCCGCCAACTGCCCCGCCAGATCCCCGGCCCCGGCGCCCTTGAGGAAGATGCCCCGGACGATCTCCAGGAAGTGCCGGAGGGGGTTGGCCAGGGTCATGGCCTGGAAGACGTCGGGCATGGTCTCCACCGGGTAGAGGAAGCCCGAGAGGATGATGGCCGGAAGGATGAACAGGAACATGGTCAGGAAGGCTTCCTGCTGGGTGCGGCTGATGGTGGAGATGAACAGGCCCGCCGACAGTCCCGCGAGAACGAAGAGCACCGAGGCCCCCAGCAGGAGGGGGATCGAACCCCGGAGAGGAATCCCGAACCACGCCAGGGCCACGGTCACCACCAGGGCCAACTGGAGAAAGGCGATGACCGCCACGGGAATGGTCTTGCCCAGCATGAGCTCGCCGGGCCCCAGGGGCGACACCAGGAGCTGGTCCAGCGTCCCCATCTCCCGCTCCCGCACCACGGCCATGGCGGTGAGGAGCAGGGACATGAGGAGCACGATCACGCCGCACACCGCGGGCACGTTGTAGACCTGACTCGCCAGCGACGGATTGAACCAGGCCCGGGCCCGGAGCTCGACGCCCCCGGGGGGGAGGACGCCGTTGGATCGGGCCTGTTCCATGGCGAAGCGCTGGACGATGCGGGTGGCGTAGCCCTGGGCCACGGTGGCGGTGTTGGAATTGCTGCCGTCCACCAGAATCTGGACCGTGCCCGAGCGGCCGCCTCGGGCGTCGGCGGCGAACCCCGGGGGAATGTGGAGCCCCACCACAGCCCGCCCCTGATCCAGGGCGCGACCCAGGGTCGCCGGGTCGTCGGAGGTGTCGGCCACCCGGAAGTAGCCCGACGCGGTGAAGGCGTCCACGAGCCGCCGGGAGAGGGCGGTGCGGTCGTGGTCCACCACCTGCATGGGCACCTGGCGCACGTCGGTGTTCACCGCGTAGCCGAAGAGCACCAACTGGATCACCGGCGAGACGAAGATCACCCGCTTGGTCTTGGGGTCGCGGAAGAGTTGCCGCAGTTCCTTCCGGACCAGCGCCCGGATCCGGGCGATGCGCGCCCGGACGCCCCCCAGGGTCGCCGGCGCGCTCATGCGTCGAGCTCCTTCCGGAAGACCCGGGTGGCGAGGCCCAGTCCCAGGACCGCGAACGCCGCCATGAACACCGCCTGGGGCCAGAGCACGTCCAGGCCCACGCCCTTGAGGAAGATGCCCCGGGTCACCGTCACGAAATACCGCGCGGGGATCAGGTAGGTGACGGCCCGGAGCACCGGGGGCATGGAGGCGATGTCGAAGAGGAACCCCGACAGGAGGACCGCCGGCAGATAGGTGGCCACCATGGCGATCTGGGTGGCGAGCACCTGCGACTTCACCGCCGCCGAGATGAAGATGCCCAGACCCAGGGCGCCGGTGAGGAAGAGCAGGGTGAGGACGGCGAGCTCCACCACGTTGCCGTTGAGGGGAGTGCCGAAGAGGACCATGCCCGCCACCACCGTCACCGCCACGTCGAAGAGACCGATGGCCAGGTACGGGAGCAGCTTGCCCACCACCACTTCCAGCCGACTCACCGGGGTCGAGGCCAGTTGCTCCATGGTGCCCCGCTCCCATTCCCGGGCGATGGTGAGGGCCGTGAGCATGGCGGCGATGATGGACATGATCACGGCGATGAGGCCGGGTACGATCATGTTCCGGGAGGCCAGGGTCGGGTTGTACCAGACTCGGGTCTCGGCGTCCACCGGCAGGTCGACGGTCCGCCCCCGCAGCACCGCGGTGCGGGCGAAGCGACCTACGATGGCGTCGGCGTAGTTGAGGGCGATGGTGGCGGTGTTGGCGTCGCTCCCGTCGACGAGCATCTGGAGTTCGGCCGTGCGCCCCCCCGAGAGGTCGGCGGTGAACCCAGAGGGAACGATGAGGATGCCCTTCACCTGTCCCCGGGTCAGGAGCTGGTCGGCGTCCCGCTCCGAGGCCGGGGTGTGGGTGATGCGGAAGAGGCCGCTGGCCTCCAGGGCCTCGGTGAGCTGTCGGGCCGTGGGCGTGCGGTCGTGGTCCACCAGGGCCAGGCCGATGTCGTCCACGTCCCAGGTGATGGCGTAGCCGAAGAAGACCAGGAGAATCAGGGGAAGCACGAAGGCCAGGATCATGCTCCGGGGATCCCGGCGAAGCTGGATCCACTCCTTGCGGGCCATGGCCCGGAGGCGAGTGAGGCGCATCATCCGACCACCGCGCCCCCTTCACGCTGGACCAGGGCGATGAAGACGTCCTCCAGCGACGGGAGGGAGCCCGGTGCGCCGGAGGCGTTTGCCCCGGCCTCGCTGTGGCGCAGCGCCCGGGGCGTGTCCAGGGCGATGAGCCGTCCACGGTTCATGAGGGCCAGACGGTGGCAGTACTCCGCCTCCTCCATGTAGTGGGTGGAGACGAAGATGGTGCGGCCCGACGCGGCGAATCCGTCGATGAGATCCCAGAAGCGGCGGCGGGCCACCGGGTCCACCCCCGACGTCGGTTCGTCGAGGAAGAGAATCGGGGGCTCGTGGATCACGGCGGTGCCCAGGGCCAGCCGCTGCTTGAAGCCCAGGGGCAGTTCTCCCGTCACCCGGCCGGTGTCGCCTTCGAGCTCGGCCATCTCCAGGATCCAGCGGCGCCGCGCGTCGAAGCGCTCGCCCACCACCCCGTAGAGGCCGCCGAAGAGGGTGATGTTCTCGTCGACCGTCAGGTCGGGGTAGAGGGAGAACTTCTGCGACATGTAGCCGATGCGGCGGCGGATGGCGGGACGCTCGGTGCGGATGTCGTGGCCGGCCACCCACCCCTCGCCCTCCGACGGGCTCAGGAGGCCCGTGAGCATCTTGATGGTGGTGGTCTTGCCGGCGCCGTTGGGGCCCAGGAAGCCGAAGATCTCCCCGGCGGCCACCTCGAAACTCACGGCGTCCACCGCCGTGAAGTCACCGAAACGGCGGGTGAGGGACTGCACCCGGACGGGTGTGGCCGGGGAGGCCGAGGCGTCACCCACGGACCGGCTCCGCCGCCTCGGGGGCGCCCCGGGTGACCCGGTGGATGAACACGTCCTCCAGCGATGGGTCGATGGGGTGGGCGTCTCCCACGGGGAGGCCCGCCCCGCGGAGGGCGTCGGCCACGGAGTCCCAGGACGCGTGGGGTTCCAGGAGGACGTGGAGCGCGTCGCCGAAGAGGGCCGCCCCGGCCACCCGGGCGTCGCCGCGGAGGGCCTCCCGCGCCCGGCGCGGATCGTCGGCGTGGACCTCCACCATGCTCCCGGGGAGGGACCGGCGGAGGGCGGTGGGGGTGTCCACGGCCAGGAGGCGTCCCTCGTGGAGGAGCCCCACCCGGTGGCAGCGTTCGGCCTCGTCCATGTACGACGTCGAAACCACCACGGTGGTGCCGGCCTTCACCATCTCGTCGAGGATCACCCAGAGCTCCCGCCGGGAGATGGGGTCGACTCCGAAGGTGGGCTCGTCCAGCAACAGCACCCGGGGTTGATGGATGAGGGCGCAGGAGAGGGCGAGCTTCTGCTTCATGCCCCCCGAGAGGGCGCCGGCCAGGCGGCCCCGGAATTCGTCCAGCCGGGAGAAGCGGTACAGACGCTCCAGCCGGTCGGGTCGCTCCCGTCGCGGCACCTCGAAGAGATCGGCGTAGAAGGCCAGGTTCTCGGCCACGGTGAGGTCTTCGTAGAGGCCGAAGCGCTGGGCCATGTAGGCCAGATGGGGCTTGGCCGCTTCGGGGTCGTGGGCCACCGAGACCCCGGCCACCACCGCGTCGCCGGAGGTGGGGCGGAGCACGCCGGCAAGCATGCGGAGGGTGGTGGTCTTGCCGGCGCCGTCGGGCCCCACCAGGCCGAAGAGTTCGCCCGACTCCACGGAGAGGGTCAGGGCGTCCACCGCCACCTCGCCGCCGAAGTGCCGGGTCAGTGCCTCGAGGCGCACGCGGCCGTCGGTCGCGACGTGGGTGCTCACCCGCCTCGCTCCTCCAGCACCACGTCGGCGGGGAGTCCGGGCTTGAGGGCCAGGGCGTCGTCGCCCACGATCCGCACCTTCACCGGATACACGAGCTGGGTGCGTTCGTCGGGGGTCTGGACGTTGCGCGGCGTGAACTCGGCCTCGCTGCCGATGAAGGCCACCTCTCCCTCGAAGGTGCGGTCGGGGAAGGCGTCCACCGAGATGGCGGCGGCCTGCCCCAGCGACACCCGGCCCACCCGGTCTTCCCGGACGTAGATGCGGACCCAGCGGTCGTCGGGGTCCATGGTGGTCACCACCGGCTGGCCCGGCGACAGGATCTCCCCCGGCTCCCGGTGGCGGACCGTGACCAGGCCCGCCCGGGGGGCGAGGAGCACCGACTGGTCGAGGGTGGCCCGGGCGCGGCGGACCGCGGCGTCGGCCTGCTCCACCACGGCGCGCTGGGCGGCCCGGGTCTCGGCCCGGGGGCCCTCCTCCGCCAGGGCCAGGGCCTGCTCGGCCTGGGTCGTGGCGGCCTGGGCGGTCTCCAGGCGGGTGGTGGCCTGCTCCAGGGACTGGGCCGAGAGGGCCCCTCCGTCGTGGAGCCGGCGGGCCCGGTCGGCTTCGCGTCGAGCCTGGGCTTCGGCTTCCCGGGCGGCGGCCACGGCGGCTCGGGCCGAGGCGAGTTCCTGGGGACGGGCCCCGCCGTCCAGTTCGGCCAGGCGGGCCCGGGCGGCCGAGGCGGCGGCTTCGGCGCTGGCCACGGCGGCCTCGAGCTCCCCGGCGTCGAGGCGGGCCAGGGTGTCGCCGGCGGCCACGGCGTCGCCCTCCCGGGGCGTCACGGCGGCGAGACGGCCCGGGATCTGGAAGCCCAGGTCGGCTTCCGTGGCCTCCACGGTGCCCGAGGCTTCCAGGGCGCCGGGGTCGGCGCCGCCGCACGAGGACAACACGAAGGCGGCCGCCAGGACCGCGATGGAACGGGTCACGGGGTCACCTCCAGAAGGGTGTCGATCCAGTCGATGTCGAGCCGCCCCACGGCCCGCCCCCAGTTGAGGCGGGCCCGGAGCACGGCGTAGCGGGCGTCGGCCAGGCCGGCTCGGGCCTGGAACAGCCCGGCTTCGGCCCTCAGCCAGTCGGATTGGGTGCCGGCCCCCTCGTCCAGGGCGAGGCGTTCCACCCGGGCGAGTTCGGCGTAGCGGGCCACCGCGGCTTCCAGCGCCTCGACCCGGCTGCGGGCTTCGATCTCGGCGGTGCGGGCCGCGTCGGCGGCCTGGGCCACATCTTCGCGCACGACGTGGGACTCGGCCCGGACCCGGGCCGCCTCGGCGGCGGCGCGATCCGCGGCGCCACTGCGGGCGCCCCCGGTGAAGAGGGGGTAGCTGACCTGGACGCCGGCCTGCCACTCGGCTACGGCGTCGACGCCACCGCCGGCGTACAGGGCGTAGCCCACCTGGGCTTCCACGGTGGGCAGCCACGCCGCCCGGGCCGCCGCCGCACCGGCCTCGGCGGCTCGGGCCGACGAACGGGCCCGGACCACCGCCGGCGCGCCGTCGAGCACCCCCGACGCGGCCGTGTCGGTGGGGAGCAGGTCCGGGGGCGGGCCGCCGGGAAGTCCGGGGTCGTCCATGGACGTGTTGCGGAGCGTGGCGGGGTCCACGTCCAGGAGCCGGCCCAGGGTGGTGAGGGCGAGATCGAAACGTCGACGGGCCGCCTCGCCGTCGGCCACCACCGACGACAGTTCGGCCTCGGCTCGGAGCACCTCGAGGCGGGGGGCGGCGCCCTCCGCCAGGAGCTGCCGCGCCCGGTCGACTTCGGCGACCAACGCCGACTCGCGGCGGGTCTGGGCGGCCACCACCTCCCGGGCCGAGAGCACGGCCAGGTAGGCGTCGGCGGTCCGAAGACCCAGGGCGGCCGCCGCGTCCCGGAGGGCCGCCCCGGCGGCGTCCCGGGACGCTTCGGCCCCCCGTACGTCGGCACCCCGTCGCCCGCCGTCGAAGAGCGTGTAGCGCGCTCCCACGGTGCCCCGGGCCAGGGTGGCGTCGAAATCGGGCACCGTCGTGGGGTCGAACCCGTGGAGCGGCGCCACCAGCATGGGTTCCTGGAACCGGGTCACCGAGCCGTCCACGCCCAGGGACGGCAGCCAGGCGGCCCGGGCCGCCGACAGGCCGGCGTCGGCTGCCCGGGTGGCGGCCGCCGCGGCCTCCATGGACGGGTGCACCTCCAGCGCCCGGCGTACGGCGGCCGTGAGGGAGGTGGGGGGTGGTTCGGGGCTCTGGGCGGCGGCGGGAACGGCCCCCAGGGCCAGGATGGCGGCCAGGGGCCAGCCGACGGAAGCGCGGGGCCGGGTCATGGGGCCTCGGCGGGAGAGGAGGACAGGCCGGCCCGGACGAAGCGTCGGGCGTGGGCCACGAGGTGGTCGGAGGCGATGTCCACGCCCATGGCGGTGCGGAGCGGCGCGTGGACCAGGGAGAGGTAGACCGGCTGCGCGATGACGCTCAGGGTCATGAGGACCGGATCACCGGGCCGGATGGAGCCGTCGGCCTGCCCCTCGGCCACGATCCCCGACACGGTCTGGAGCACGGCCCGCATGGTGGCCAGCACCGCCGGCGGCGGGAGCTGGCCCGACGCGATGCGCTCCACCAGGAAATGGGGCAGGTCGCCGTTGGCCGAGAAGTGGTCGAAGTAGACCTCCACCACGGCCTCGAGGCGGTCCAGGGCGGCCTCGGGCCGGCGGGCCACGGCCCCGACCCGGTCGCGCATGGGCCGGATCATGGTGGCCACCACTTCGTTGTACAGCTCCTCCTTGGAGCCGAAGTGGTAGGTCACGGCGCCGAGGTTGGCCCCGGCCCGGGACGTGATGGCCCGTACCGAGGCTCCGTCGTAGCCCCGCTCGGCGAAGAGCGCGCGAGCGGCGGCCACCAGGGTAGCCCGGGTGTCGTCGGGACGGTCGTCGGGGTGCTCCCTCGAATCATTCATACGTTCGTATGAAAACGAATCCGGCGCTCCCGCGCAACCCTGGGGCCGTCCGGGGGTGCAACGAAGGCACCGGTCGAACCGTCCCGCCCCGCCCGAATCCCGCCATGGCCCGCACTCCGTCCACCATGCTCCCCCTGGGCACCGTCATGCCCGCCTTCGATCTCCCCGACGTGCGCACGGGCGACTCCGTCTCGTCTCGCGATCTCGCGGCGGCCCCGGCGTCGGTGGTGGTGTTCTGGTGCAACCACTGCCCGTTCGTGAAGCACCTCTCGTCGGCCTTCGTGGCGTTCGCCCGCGAGGTCCGGGCCCTGGGGGTGGAGGTGGTGGCGATCTCGTCCAACGACGTCGAGGCGTATCCCCAGGACGGGCCCGGCGCCATGGCGCGACTGGCGGAAGCCGACGGATACGGGTTCCCCTACCTCTTCGACGAGACCCAGGAGGTGGCCCGGGCCTTCGCCGCGGCGTGCACCCCGGACTTCTACCTCTTCGACGGCCGGGGTCGTCTGGCCTACCGGGGGCAGTTCGACGGCAGCCGACCGGGCAACGACGTGGCGGTCACCGGGGCCGACCTGCGCCAGGCCGTGGCCCGGGTGCTGGATGGGGAGCGGGTGCCCGACGATCAGCTCCCGTCCCTGGGATGCAACATCAAGTGGAAGCCCGGGGCCGAGCCCGACTACTACGGGCGCTGAGGGTTCGGCGTCAGCCCGACACCACGGTCTGGACCGTGATCGCGGGCGGATCGGCCAGGTGGCGCTTCACCGCGCATTGATCGGCCGCCCGTACCAGGGCTCCGTGGTACTTCTCCGGAAAGTCCGGCGGCACCTCGATGTCGATCTCCAGCGACTCCACCATGTGGGTCTCCCGATTCGTCCGGGTCCGCTGGAGCACCCGGACGCCGTCGGTGGAGATGCCCCGGTGCCGGCAGAAGCTCACCACGTAGATGCCGGCGCAGGTGGCGATGGAGGCCAGGAACAGCATGAAGGGCGCCGGGGCCGATCCGTCCTGGTCGGTGTGAATGATCATATCGCCCACTCGGGCGTCGACCCGGTCGCCGCCGGGAAACGTGACTTCCATCCGCATGCTGAGATCTCTCGTGGGGGTCGAACGCGAACTTCGCTCTACTCCATGATCCCACGACGGCCGTCGGGGCACCGTGGGGAATCCCCCCTCCGCGCCTGTCGGGGGGACTCCCTCCCCGAAACGCGGAACGCCGCCGGAGCACGAAGCTCCGACGGCGTTCTTCATTCGCGTTCCGAACCTGGCGCGATGGCCAACTCCGGCGCGAACAGCGTGAATCGCTGTTACGACTTGTCAGTTGCCGTAGCGGCGACCGCTTGCCCGTGCCAGGCCGGACGGAATACTGGGACTAGACAAGGGATCACCTCCTTCATTCGAGGAAACATCGGGCCTCTCGGGAGCGCACACGGCACCCCCACGGAGAGAACGTACACGGCTCCCCCGCAGGTGTTCAAGCGGCGACGACCCCGGGGACTCCGGGCCGCCCGCGTCAGGCGTTGCGGTAGGCGCTGCGAATGAGGAGGGCGGCGGCCACGATGGCCACGCCGATCCAGATCACCCCCCACGCCACCGTGGGCACCCCCGTGAGTTCGGCGAGCATGTGGGCGTCGGATTCCAGACCGGGGCGATCCAGGATGTCGCTCTTGATGTCGAGGATCGCGTAGAGCACCGAGGTCAGCCCCAGTCCCATGGTGAGCCGCCGACTCCACACGGCCGGAAGCTTGCGGCCCGACACGACCAGGCTGGCGCCGAAGACCACGCCGAAGACGAGGCCGAAGGGATTGCGCACGTAGATGGCCGTGAGGGCCAGGACGGCGCCTCCCACCAGGGAGAGCAGGGTGCCCGATCCCATGCGCCTCCACTGAGCCCCCTTCACCAGCAGCGCGCCGAAGAAGAGGCTTCCCAGATACCCGGCCGACAGGGTCACGAAGGGCCAGCCGCCGGCCCCCAGGGTCGCCCCACCCTGGCGAGGATCCAGGGTGATATGGTCCACCACGCCGCCGGTGGCCAGGAGCGCCACCGCGTGGCTGACCTCGTGGAGGAGGACCACGAAGATCTTCAGCGGATAGATCACCGGGGTGTACCAGAGGTACCAGACCGCGGCGAAGTACAGGGCGAAGCCCAGGACGAAATTCAGTCGACGGCGTGCGGAGGGATTCATGCCTTCACTACGCCCCGGGTCCGGGCGGAGTTTCCCCGACCCGGATCTCCCGCCAGCGATGCAGCAGCCCGCCCCACTCGGAGCGGAGGCCGTCGCGGGCCAGCGCCGCGTTCTGGCCCGTGGTCGACAGGGCCGCCAACGCACCTCGGCGCACCGCGTCCAGGCTCAGGCCCGGCGCGAACCCGAGTTGGAGGCCCCACTGCTCGCCCCGGTCCTGGAATTCCCGGGCGAAGACGGCCCGATCCGCCTCGTCGGCGGCCATGCCCCCGGCGTCGGCCCGGGCCGATCCCACGGCCCGGCGCACGGCGGCCTCCAGGGCGTCCCGGATCACCGTCGGGTCGTCGGCCAGGCGGCGCCACCCATCGTACGGCAGGAGGGCGGCGGCGTCTCGCACGTCGCCCAGGGTGACGGCCCACCCCGATCCCTGGACCCACGGGGTGTCGTCGCCGGCGGCGGGGTCGAAGAGCGTCGCGGCGTCGGGCGGAGTGGGCAGGTCGTCGGGGAGGGGCGGGGGCGCCACGTCGCCGGCCCGGAGTCCCATGAGCTGGGCCACGTCCAGGGCCACACGGGGGCGGGCCTCGGCGAAAGGCACCGTGTCCCGGGCCTCCAGCCTGAGCACGTGGAAGCCATACTGGGTCTCTACCACCGGGCTGATCTCGCCGGGGGAAAGGGCGGTGGCCGCCGCCCAGAATTCGGGCACCCAGGCCCCTTCGCGGCCCGGGGTCAGGAGGCCCTCCCGGCTCTCGGCGCCGGGTTCCTCGCTCACCTCGGCGGCCACCTGGGGAAACGGTTCTCCAGCTCGGATGCGCGCCAGCGCCGCCTCGGCCTTCTCCCGGGCCGCGGCCCGGGTGGCGTCGGTCTCGTACCGGGCCGAGAACACCAGGAGGTGTCGGACCGTGAGCTCGAGTTCGGGCGCCGTGCGGTACCGCGCCTCCAGCACGTCGTCGCCCACGCCCGCCGAGTCCAGGGCGGCCTGGGCCTGGATCCGGCGCCAGCGGAGGTCGGCGGTGCGGGCGTCGATCCAGGGTCGGCCCAGCGACTCCAGGGCCGAGTCCGCCACGGCCACGCCGAACACCGCCAGTTCCCCCAGGAGGCGGAGCCGGTCCTCGGGGAGCCCCAGGACCTCGTCGGCGGCGAACCCCAGCGGGCCCGCGGTGACGGCGAGGGGGGCGTCGGAGCCGCAGCCCGTGAGGATGGCGAGACCGGCCAGGAGGGGGGCGAGGGACGTCGGTCGACGAGTGGGGCGCATGGCGGGCGGGGACGGGATCGGACGGGGGCGACGACGGGAGCAAGGTAGCGCCGCCGACGGCGCCGCGGGGATCCCGGGGCGGGGGAACGGTGTTCCACGGACGGCTCTCCCAGCCCCCCGACCCCCGGCTCCATGTTCAGAACCGACCTGCCGCTCTGGGCGGTGGCCCTGGCCGCGCTCCTTTCAGGAACCGCGGCGAAGGCCGCCGAACCCGCGGGATCCGGTGCCGTGCCCGCGCCGATTCTCGACGCCACCCTGGAGCCGGTCCGCCGTGACGGGGCCCGTCGCTTCGATCCCCGACCGGCCCCCTTCGTCCTCACCGTCGACGGGGGGTCCGTGCCCCACGACGTCCTGGCCATCACCGTGCTCCCGGGCGAGACGGTGCGGCTGGCGACCGGGGGTCCCCGACTTCCGGGATACGAGATGCGCTTCGGCGCGGGACGGGCCGTGGCCGAGGCCCAGGGCGAGTGGGACTGGACCGCGCCGGAGTCACCGGGGGTGGTGCCCGTCACAATCTCGGCGCCCGGCGGAGCATCGGTGCGCCTCAACGTGCTGGTGGCCCATCCGGCCGCCTCGATCCGGGACGGCCTCCTGGGGGAGTACCGCATCGGAGCCTACCGGTCGACCCCTCTCCGGGGCGATCCGGCCTACCTGCCGCCCCGGGGCTTCATCGAGGTGTCGCCCGCCGACGAGGACGTGCTGGTGTCGCCCCACTTCACCCTGGGCGAGTTCCTCTGCAAGCAGCCGGGCCTGCCTCGTTATCTCGCCCTGAGCACCCCTCTGGTGCTCAAGCTCGAAGCGGTCCTGGAGGCGGCCAACGCCCGGGGCATCGACGCTCCGGGCCTCACGGTGATGTCGGGTTTCCGTACCCCGTGGTACAACCGGGCCATCGGCAACACCACCGACTACTCCCGGCACCTGTGGGGAGACGCCGCCGACGTCTTCGTGGACGCCGACGGCGACGGCGACATGGACGACCTGAACGGAGACGGTCGGGCCGACCTCTCCGACGCCCGGATCCTGGCGTCGGTGGTGGACGAGGTGGAGCGTGGAGGCCACTCCCACGTGGTGGTGGGGGGCGTGGGGTTGTACCGGAGGAATGCGGCCCACGGACCCTTCGTGCACGTGGACGCCCGGGGCACGCCGGCCCGCTGGTAGCGTCGGATTCTCCGGGCCTCTCAGCGGCCCGACGAACCGGCGCCGTCGCCCGGGGTGAGCTGCCGCTCGAACTCCGCGGCGGCCCGCAGTCGATCCATCTCCTCGTCCACGTCCAGGAGCCGCTCCTCGAGTCGCGCCAGACGATGCTCCGTGGGCGGCTCCAGCATGCGCTCACTCCGGTCCCGGTAGGCCTCCAGCATGTCCTGGATCAGGGGCTTCAGCACGAAGCGGAGCACCATCCCCGTGGTGAGGGTGAAGACGGACAGGCCCAGGAAGGCGAACCAGACGAGTTCGGCGATGGCGCGGAAGTCCATGGCTTGCGACGGAGGGGGGGACGGATCGGGTCGTCCCCCCCTACGGCGCCCCGCCGCCGGTCGTTTCGACTGTCCTCCGGACGGGTCGCGGCCTATTCTTGAGGTATGCCCCTCGCACCTGCGATTCGTCGCGCCCTTCGTGAACTCGAAGAATCCGCTCCCGGCAACGGGGGGATTCAACTCGTGCGCTGGTCCCCGTCGCCGTGGGTGGTCCGGTGGTCCCTGGGGGCCGTGCCGGACCTCGATCTTTCGGCCCGGGATCTGGACCGGGCGCCGGCGTCGCTCTGGACCCGTATCGTGGCATCGGACCGCGACGCCCTCCGGTCGTCGTTCGCCGGCCTGGGCGATGCGGCGGTGGTGGAGTACCGCCTGGAGGTCGGGGGCGGAGTGCGGTGGGTCCGGGAGTCGATCCGCCGGGTCGACCTGGGCGACGACGGATCGGCGTTCGTGTCGTACCTCCGGGACGTGACCTCCGCCCGGGCCCTGGCCGACGAGGTTCCGCCTCCGTCGGCGGGATTGCCGACGGTGGTGGACTCGGGGCCCCGCGCCCTGGTGGTGGAAGACGATCCCCAGGTGCGATCGGTCATGGCCCGCATCCTCCGCCGGGCCGGCTACGGCGTGCTGGAGGCCGCGTCGTCGGGAGAGGCCCTCCGGATCTGGGAGGGCACGCCGGAGCGCATCGCGGTCCTGGTGGCCGACGTGATCCTGCCCGACCGGGCGGGGCCCGAACTGGCCCGGGCGCTTCTGCGCAGGGATCCGGGACTCCGGGTCGTCTTCGTCTCGGGATACTCGGTGGACGACCTGCGGGCGCGGGTGCGACTACCCCCCGACGTGACCTTCCTGGCCAAGCCGTTCCATCCCCGCGACCTCGCCGACGCGGTGCGGGAAGCCCGGGATCGGGCGGGAGGTGGCGGAGCCATCGAGGGTCCTCGCTCAGCCGTCTGAGGACGTGTACACCACCTGCATGTTCTGCAACAAGGATCTCGGTCGGAACGAACTGATCGAGTCCTTTCCCGTGGGACGCCGTCTCGCGTTCGACGAAGCCCGGGGCCGGCTGTGGGTCGTCTGCCGGCACTGCGAGCGCTGGAACCTCACCCCGCTGGAGGAACGGTGGGAGGCGGTGGAGGCGTGCGAACGCATCTTCCGGGACACCCGACTCCGGGCCCAGACCGAAAACGTGGGCCTGGCCCGAACGTCCGAGGGACTGGAACTGGTGCGCATCGGCCAGCCGCTCCGGGAGGAGTTCGCGGCCTGGCGCTACGGCGACCAGTTCGGCCGGCGGCGACGCAAGGCGATTCTCTACGGCGTGGGCGTCGGGGCGGCGGTGGCCGGTCTCGCCATCGGCGGGGTGGCCACGGGCGTGATCAGCGGCGCCTTCGTGGGCCAGTTCGGCAACTTCATCAACATCTGGAACAACACCCGGACCCGCGCGCGGCTGAAGATGCCCGACGGTGAGGTGACGAAGGTGAAGACCCCCATGCTGTCCCGCATGGCCCTGATCGAGGCCGATGACGATCTGGGGTGGGCACTCCAGGTCAAGCCGGGCAAGAAGGTGAAAGAGCCCCTGATCCTCCATGGGGAGGAGGCCCGCCGGGCCGCCACGGTCCTCCTGCCCGCCGTCAACGCGGCCGGCGGGAACCGGGAGAAGGTGCGCCTGGCCGTGAGCGCCCTGGAGGAAGCCGGGCACCCCGAGGAGTTCCTGCGGAGGGCGCCGTCGGTAGAGCCCACCTCGGGGCGGTGGAAGGCCGACAAGGGTCCGCCCCCCCTGGTGCGGCTCCCCGCTCCCACCCGGCTCGCCTTGGAAATGGCCCTCCACGAGGAGCAGGAGATGCGGGCCATGCAGGGGGAGCTGTGGCGGCTCGAGCGGGCGTGGGAGGAGGCCGAGGAGATCGCCGGCATCGCCGACGACCTCCTCCTCCCCGAGTCCACCGACGAGCGGCTGGACGAACTGCGGTCCGGGGGGGGCTGACCACGCCCTCGGCCCCCGTCACTCGCTCCTCAGGGCCACCATGGGATCCACCCGGGTGGCCCGCAGGGCGGGCACCAGACTCGCCGCCACTCCCACGGCCACGATGACCGCCACCACGCCGGCGAAGACGAGGGGATCCCGGGGGTCGACCTGGTACATGAGGATCCCCACCACCCGGGACACACCCCAGGCCAGGACGAGGCCGATGAGGAGTCCCACCACCACCTGGAGCGCCCCCTGGCGAAGGATCAGGGACCGCACCTCCCGGCCCCCGGCGCCCAGGGCCATGCGGATGCCCATCTCCTGGGTGCGGCGACTCACGCTGAACGACAGCACGCCGTAGAGCCCCACCGACGCCATGAAGAGGGCCGCCAGGCCGAAGACCACGAACACCGACCCGAACACCGAATAGAACCACGACGCCTCCCAGACCGCCCGATCGGCGGTCTGGACGTCGTAGAGGGGGAGGTTGGGGTCGATCTCCCGCACCACCCGGCGGAGATCCGGGGCCAGCGTCTCGGGTGCACCGGAGGATGCGCGGACGAGGAAGGTGAGGAACGCCGGGTCCATCTGGCGCAGGGGGCGGTAGAAGCCGTACGGCGCGGACGACGGCGAGCCCGTGGGTTGGAACCCCTGCATGTTCAGGTCGTCCACGACCCCGACGACGGTGATCCACGGGACCGAGTCGGCCACGCCGCCTCGGAACCGTCGGCCCACCGCCGAACCGTCGGGCCAGAATTCCTCGACGAACGAACGGTTCACGATGGCCACGGGCGGGGCGTCGGCGTCGTGGGCATCGGTGAACCCTTCACCCTCGAGGAGCGATTCGCCCAGAAAGGCGAAGAACCCCGGCGTCACGTAGTCGACGTGGCTCCGAGGGCGGTCCGACGGCTCGGGATACTCCCGCCCCTCGAGTCGGATGAACGTGCCCGAGGAGTTGGTCCCGGGGACCGTGTTGGCCAGGGCCACGCCGGAGACGCCGGGGAGGGCGAGCATGCGCCGCTCGGCTTCCTCGAAGAACCGCTGCCGGTCTTCCCGGGTCGGGTAGTCGACCTGAACGAGCCCCACCCGGGCGGTGAGCATCCCCTCGGTGTCGTAGGGCAACTCGTAGCGGGCGAGCTGCACCATGCTCCTGGTCATGAGGCCCGCGCCCACCAGGAGGGCCACCGAGAGAGCCACCTCCACGGTGACCAGGGCCCGGCTGAGGCGTCCCATGTGGAGGCTCGACGAGCCCCGGGATTCGTCTTTCAGGATCGTGTTGACGTCGGCCCGGGAGACCTGGAGCGCCGGCGCGATCCCCGCCACCAGGGCCGTGAATCCCGTCACCCCCACCACCCAGAGAAGCACGGGGAGGTCGACCTTGAACTCCATGAAGTAGGGGCGGCCGGTGAGGGGAGTGGCGGTGGCCTGGTCGAAGAGGTGCACCGCCACGTACGCCAATCCCGTGCCCAGGAGGGCGCCGGCGGCGGCCAGCACCAGGGACTCGGCCAGGAACGGGACGATGACCCGGGTTCGCCCGGCGCCCAGGGCGACGCGAACCCCCGCCTCCCGCATGCGGGTGGCGGCTCGAGCCAGGAGGAGGTTGGCCACGTTGGCGCAGGCCACCAGCAGGACGAACAGCACCGCCACCATCATGGCCGTGAAGAGCACCGCCAGTTCGTCGCCGTTCTGGGACTCGGAGACGGTGACGAGGCGCGCCGTGAGTCCCTCGTTCTCGTCGGGATGCTCGGCTTCGAAGCGGGCGGCCAGACGGGCCACGTCGGCCCCGGCCCGGTCCCTGTCCACGCCCTCGGCCAGTCGGCCCATCACCTGATAGAATCGTCCCTCCCGCCGGACTTCGTTGTGGGGGTCGTCGTCCATGGTGATCCAGACGTCGTGGTTCGACGGCCAGCGAAAGCCCTCGGGCATCACCCCCACCACCGTACCCTGGCGGCCGTTCACCCGCACCAGGCTCCCGAGCACCCCGGGGTCACCGTCGTATCGGTCGCGCCACACTCCGTGGCCCAGGATCACCGCCGGGGACGAGTCCGGGGCGTCCTCCCCTTCCACGAACCCCCGACCCAGGGCGGGCTGGAGTCCCAGGACGTCGAAGGCGTTGGCCGTGACCCACAGGCCCTGCAATCGCACCGGCTCGTCGTCGTCGGCGAGATTGACGGTGCCCCCGTAGTAGCCCGCCAACCCATCGAACGAGCGGGACTGCTCCCGGAAGTCGAGATAGTCGGCGCTGGAGACCCCCACCTCGTCGCCCGACTCGGTCTGGATGCTCTGGAGCACCACGAGGCGGTGGGGGTCGGGTACGTCGAGAGAGCGGAAGAACACCCCGTAGACGAGGCTGAACATGAAGGTGGAGAGGCCGATGCCCAGGGCCAGGATGAGCACCGAGATCACGGCGGACCCGGGTTGGCGAGCGAGGGATCGGATGCCGCGGCGGAGGTCCTTCACGACGGTGTCCATGAGGGTGTCCCCGAGGTAGGGCCCGGCGATGGCCAGGGCGTGGATCCAGTAGCGGGCGCGGGGAAAGGGGTGGCCGTCCCGGCACCATTGGGCGAACTCTTCCCGGGCGTCGCCGACGATGCTGCGTCCCACCGTCCCGGCGGGAAGGCAGGCGGCGAGCCATCGCTCGGCGAGGCGGGGTGGAGCGGGGGGGCGCCTCACCCGCGGAACACCGGGTCGAGCCCGTCCCAGAGGCGCTCCAGGGCCTCCCGGGACGTGCGCAACACCTCCACCCCCTCGGGGGTGACCCGGAATCTCCGGCGGGGATGCCCACCCCGGTCCGGGCCCGTGGCCTCCCGGGTCCAGGCCACCCATCCCTTCGATTCCATGCGATCCAGGGTCTTGTAGAGGGCCCCCCGGGAGAGACTTCGCTGTGCCTTCCGGTCCAGTTCCCGGAGGATCGGGAGGGCGAACGCCTCGTCACGCAGGCGGAGGACGGCGAGGAGGATCATCTGCTCCAACTCACCGGGAAAGTGTCCGGGGGCCATGGCCCGCCTCTCCGATGTAGACGATGTAGACATCGACCGATGTGTACGATGTCGACATCGAGATCTACGGCGAAAGGCCGCGAGAGGTTTCGGAGGGGCCTACCCGGCCACGATGTGGAGGTGGGCGGCGATGTGTTCGGCCATGCGACGGGTGGTGGCCAGGTCGGGGTGACGAACCACAACGAGGCCGTCGCCCACCAGCACCTGGCGCCAATCCCGGCGTCCGGATCCGATGGGGTTCAGGTCGATCTCCACGATGTGGGGACCGAACTCGGTGAGGATCGCCTCGAGTCCCTCGTAGCGCTGGATGCGCCCGTGGCCCCGGGCCCGCTTGTAGATCCAGGCGGCGTTGTACTTCCGCTCCACCACCTGGCTGAACCGCCCGTGGACCACACACTCGGCCCACCCCGTGTAGGTGTCGATGTCCGAGGCGTAGTTGATGAGGTCGACGAGTCCCGCCCCGGGCGAGCGGGCCCCGATCTCGCCGAAGACCGCCTCGCCGGCGGGGGTGCGGTACCACTCCATGTGGGTGTAGCCCGTCTGGAATCCCAGGGCCTTCAGCACCTGGAAACCCATCTCCCGCCCCGCCGCGAGTTCGGGCCGATCCGGGTCGCGGTACACGAGGGTGATGGGGCTCACCCACTCGTTCTCCTTCATGAAGAGCGCCCGGGGGATGTAGGTCGAGATGTTGTAGTGCTGCACCTCGCCGTTCACGCAGAGGGTGTCGAAGGTCATGTCCTCGCCCTCCACGAACTCCTCGACGCTCACCTCGGTCACCGAACGGAGCGCCGGCAGGATTCCGTCGAGCTCGTCCCGGGACCGCACCTTGTACGTGCTTTCCGAACCGGCCCCGGCGATGGGCTTCACGATGACCGGATACCCGATGGTCTCGGCGGCCTCGATCACCCCGGCCGCGGTGGTGGCGCTGTAGTGGTGGGGCGTGCGAATCCCCGCCGCGTCCAGCACCCGCTTCATGACTTCTTTGTCCCGGTACGGAATCGTGGCCTGGACCGTGAGCCCCGGCAGGCCCAGGCGCTCCCGGATCCGGGCCGCCAGGATCATGTAGGGCTCCCAGAGGCACTCCACCCGGTGGATGGGCACCCGCTGGGCGAAGTTGGCCACCTGCTCCACGATGGCGGCGTCGTCGCCGAAGGCCACGTGGAGGTGGGCCGACAACGCCTCGGCCGCCGGACCCGGAAGCCGCTCCCGGGGCTGATCGCCCAAACCGATCACGGTGGCGCCCTGGGCCGCGAGCCCCCGGGTGAAGAACTGCATCTCCCGTGGGAATCCCGGCGAGATCATGAGGACGTTCACTGTGCGGTGCTCCGTGGGAACGGCGGGAAAGGGGAACCGGGGGTCAACCGAGCTCGACCCGCAGGCGGGTCACCAGCGTCCAGAGGGCTTCCTTCACCACGTCGGTGTCGGGGTGCCGCACGATGACGAAGCCGTCGCCTTCGTAGGCGCCCGAGGTCTTCTGCCCCGGCCGGGGCAGGCGCGACTCCACGACCAGGTCGCCCAGGTCGGCCGCCACCGCCTGGAGCCCTTCGACCCCGCGGATCGTGCCCTCGCCCTGGGGGCGGAGGTAGGCGGCGCCTGCGGCGTAGGGGCGCTCCCGGGGCTCGAATCGGCCGAACACCATGGCCCGGGCCCAGGCGGCGAAGAGGTCGAAGTCGTGGGCCCAGGAGATGAGGTGCATGAAGCGGGCGCCGGGGGGCCGGGCACCCACCTCCGAGATGGCCACCGAGCCGTCGGGCCGCCGGAACCACTCCATGTGGCTGAGCCCCCGATCCATGCCCAGGGCCTTCAGGGCGGGGCCCGCGGCGGCACGGATCCCCGCGTACGCCGGATCGTGGGCCTCCCGGGGCAGGAGCACGCACCACTGGATCCACGGCTCCCGCACCACCTCCAGGGCCGACGGGAAGTAGTGGTTGATGGAGTGCCAGACCATCTGGCCGTCGAGGGTCATGGAGTCGAACGAGTGTTCGTCGCCCACGACGAACTCCTCCAGGAGAAGCGGGCGCTCCGGGGTGGGGGGCATCTGGGCCAGGAGATGGGCGAGTTCCACGCCGCTGGAGATCCGGAACGTGCCCCGGGAGCCCGAGCCCGCCGGGGGTTTGGCGATGAGTGGGTATCCCACCTCGCCGGCGAACACCCCGGCCTCCACGTCGCGGGTGGCGAGGCGGTGTCGGGCGCAGGGAAGTCCGTGGGCCCGGAGCACGTCCTTCATGCGGGACTTGTCCCGGAAGTTCTCCGCCGTGGCCGCGCCCATGCCCGGGAGTCCCAGATGATCCCGCACCTGCCCCAGGGGCACCTGGAGCTCCTCGAAGGTGCCCAGGAGCTGGTCCACCGCCTGCCCCCGTCGCCGAAGGGTGCCCACCGCCCCGGCGATCTGGCCGGCGTCGAGTCCGTCGGCCACCTGCACGTGGTCGGCGAGACGCCCCCGCAGGCCCTCGGGCATCCGGTCGGACGGATCCTGGCTGATGACGCTGGTGCGCACGCCCTCCAGCCGCGACAGCGCGGAAATGAACCGGAGGGTGGTCTCGGCGAAGAACGGGGCGACGAAGGTGACGTCGGGCATGCACGAACCTACGGCGCCGGGCCGTCGCCGGACACCGGATCCTTGTCCACGACCCGGTTGGGGCCGACCGTGCCCCTCGTCGCCCCTCGGTCGTGTCCCCCGTCCCGGATTCCCAGATGCTGAATCTCGCCACCCTGCTCGAAGAGACCGCCCGCCGGCATCCGGACCGCGTGGCGGTGGTCTTCGGCGATACGCGCACCACCTACCGGGAGCTGGACGGGGCCGCCGCCCGAGTCGCGGGCGGTCTGGTGTCCATGGGCGTGAAGCCGGGAGATCGTGTAGCGCTGAGCTGCCCGAACCTGCCGTGGTTTCCCGTGGTCTACTACGGAATCCTGAAGGCGGGCGCCGTGGTGGTACCGCTGAACGTACTCCTCAAGGGGCGGGAGATCGGCGAGCACCTCCGGGACTGCGGGGCCGGCGTGTACGTGGGCTTCGAGGGCACCGACGCCCTTCCCATGGGGCGGTTCGGGTCCGAGGGGTTCGCGACCGCTCCCCATTGCCGACACCGGGTGGTGATCACCGCCGACCCCGCGGCGCCCTCGCCCTACGAGGGCGCCTCGACGCTGGGCGCTCTCATGGCGGGGGCCCCCGAGACGTTCGACACCGTGGACACCGGGGCCGACGACACGGCGGTGGTGCTCTATACCAGCGGCACCACGGGGGTGCCGAAGGGCGCCGAGCTGACCCACTCCAACATGGTCCTCAACGCCCGCCTGGCCGACAACCAGCTCTTCAACCTCCAGGAGCACGACCGGTATCTGGTGGCCCTGCCCCTCTTCCACTCGTTCGGCCAGACGGTGCTGATGAACATGGGGTTCTACACGGGCGCGACCCTGACCCTCATGGCCCGCTTCGACGCCGGCCACGCGCTGGAGCTCATGGAGCGCCACGGGATCACCTTCTTCGCCGGCGTTCCCACCATGTACTGGGCGCTCCTCAACCACCCCGCCCTGGCGTCGTTCGATCTGGCGTCCATCGCCCGCACCCTGACGTCCACGGTGTCGGGAGGCGCGGCCATGCCGGTGGAACTCATGCGGGCGTTCAACGAGCGGTTCGCCGTGAAGATCCTGGAGGGGTACGGTCTGTCCGAGACCAGTCCCGTGGCGACCTTCAACCACTTTCCCCGGCCCGTGAAGGCCGGAACCGTGGGCCAGCCCGTCTGGGGCACCGGCGTGCGGGTGGCCGATCCCGAGACGGGGGCGCCGCGGGGGCCCGGCGAGACGGGCGAGATCCTCCTGAAGGGGCACCACGTCATGAAGGGCTACCTGGGGCGTCCCGACGAGACGGCGGCGGCCATGCGGGGCGACTGGTTCCGCACCGGAGACGTGGGCCAACTCGACGGCGACGGCTACCTGACCATCACCGACCGGGTCAAGGACGTGGTGATCCGGGGCGGCTTCAACGTGTATCCCCGGGAGGTGGAAGAGGTGTTCATGACCCACCCGGCGGTGAGCCTGGTGGCGGTCATCGGCGTGCCCCACGACGCCCTGGGCGAGGAAGTGGAGGCGTACGTGATCCTCGCCGACGGCCACGCGCCCGCCCCCGACGAGCTCGTGGCGTGGGGGCGTGAGCAACTGGCCGCCCACAAGTACCCGCGGCGGGTGGAGATCGTCGAGTCCCTGCCCATGACGGCCACGGGAAAGATCCTGAAACGGGAACTCCGGGCCCGCCGGGCGGCCGAAGGGTAGGGCCTCCACCCGGCGCCCCTTGTGGCGGCCGCTCCCGACACCCTTATTACGAAGATTGTCGTAACTCGGGGTCCGGAGGGGACATGGGGCGGACGAAGGGCAGCGGCCGGCGGCCGATCGAGTCGTGGGCGGTGACGGCGGGACTGGTTCTGGCCACTGCAGCGGTGGGCCCCGCGCCGGGATTCGGCCAGGACCGGAGGGTCGTGGCCGACGCCGACGCCCGGGCTCCCGAGGGCCTGATCCACGTGTTCGACGTGGGCGAACTGCCCGACGGGCGGGTTGTCGTCACCGATTCCCGCGAGCCGGCGATTCTCGTGTGGGACCCCGCGGCGGGCACCCTCGAGCGCATCGGTCGGGAGGGGCAGGGGCCGCGGGAGTACCTGGGCGCGTTCAGCCTCGTGCCGACGGCCGACGGCGGATTCGGCGTCTACGATGCCCGCCAGGCTCGGCTCACCATCGTGTCCGCCGACGGGGCGGTGACGGGAGTCGAGTCGTTCGTGCGGCCGCCCACCAGCGGCCTGGCGCCCCCCCGGGGCGGCGGCACCGACGGCCGGGGCCTCATCGCCCTCCGGAGCGTCGACCCCGACCGGGGGCTGCGCCGGGCGTCCGTCGTCTATCGATGGAATCTGGCCACGGGCGAGGCCGACTCCCTGGGGGTGGTCATGACCTACGCCCGGGGCCAGGAGGGGCGGGGCATCACGCCCATGCCCCGGGGCGACGCCTGGACGGCTGGGCCCGACGGGTCGTGGGCCCGCATCGTGGCCGACGACTACCACGTGGAGTGGACGGGGGGCGCCCGGGGCGACGTCGTGGGGCGTCCCATTCCCCACGAGCCCCGCGCCCCCACCGACGCCGATCGCGACGCGTGGGTCCGTCAGATGCTGGCCCGCTCGCCGGCCTCGGTCTCCTTCGGCGGCGAGGGAGGGGGAGGCGTGTCGGATGCGGCCGTACGCCGGTACCGAACCGAGCTCGACGCCGACCGGTACCCGGACCGGCTGCCCCTCTTCGAGCCCGACTTCGTGCCGTCGTCGCCCCGGGGCGAGATCTGGCTCCAGCGCCTCGACCTCTCCGACGACACCCGCACCGTCTTCGACGTCATCGATCGCATGGGCCGACGCACCGGCCAGCGAGAGGTCCCGGGTCGGGCCCGGGTTGTGGGATTCGGGGCCGAAGCCGTCTATCTGGTCCGCATCGACGACGTCGACCTGGAGTGGCTGGAGCGGGTCCCCCTCGACGCGGGCTGAGGCCCGCGCCCCTCGCGGCACCGCGGCGAACGCCTACATTCGGGGCACCCGGCATCCGGTCTCCTCCCGCCCCCCCTTCGCCATGCACGTCGTCTTCATCGAGCCGTCGTTTCCCGCGAATCAGAAGCAGTTCGTGCGGGGACTCCGCCAGGCCGGGGCCGAGGTCACGGGGATCGGGGAGCGGCCGAAGGAGTCCCTGGACGACGACGTGAAGCGCTGGCTCCTGCACTACGAACAGGTGCCCACGGTGGTGGACGCGGGGCGCCTCGTCGACACCGTGCGGTGGATCGCCTCGAAGAAGCCCGTGGACCGCCTGGAGACGACGGTCGAAGCCCACGTCCTCGCCGCAGCCCAGGCCCGGGAGACGCTGGGAATTCCCGGGACGTCGGTCCGCACGGCCTGGCTCTGCCGCGACAAGCCGGCCATGAAGGACGTGCTCCGGGAGGGCGGGGTGGCCACGGCGGCGTCCATGGGGAGCGGCTCGGTGGACGAGATCGTGGCCTTCGCCCACACCGTGGGCTACCCCCTCATCGTGAAGCCCCGCTCCGGAGCCGGGGCCTCCGGGACGGAGCGGGTGGACTCCGACGACGCCCTCCGGGGGGCGTTGGAACGGGCCGGAGTGGGGCGGGGCGGCGACGTGGCGGTGGAGGAATTCGTGGAGGGCCACGAGGGGTTCTACGACACCATCTCCATCGGCGGGCGCGTGGCCCACGACTTCGTGAGCCACTACTACCCCAACGTTCTCGAAGCCATGCGCACCCGGTGGATCTCGCCCCAGATCGTCACGACCAACCGGGTGGACTCGGCGTCCGACTACCAGGAGGTCCGGGCCCTGGGCCAGCGGGTGAACGACCTGCTGGGGATCGGGACCAGCGCCACCCACATGGAGTGGTTCTTCGGTCCCAAGGGACTGCGCTTCAGCGAGGTGGGGTGCCGGCCCCCGGGCGTGCGCACCTGGGACCTCTACTCGGCCGCCAACGACGTGGACCTCTACGAGGAGTGGGCCCTGGCGGTGCTCTACGGACGCACCGGCCGGCCCCTCTCCCGCTCCCACGCCGCGGGTCTGGTGGCGCTGCGTCCCGATCGCGACGGGCGCATCACCCACTGCGAGGGCCTGGACGAGGTGCATCGCCGGTTCGGTCGTTGGGTCATCGACGCCCACATTCCCCCGGGCGGCACGCCCACCCAGCCCGTGGAGGGCGGCTTCATGGCCAACGCCTGGATTCGCATGCGGCATCCCGACTACGACGAGTTGCGTTCCATGCTGAGCACCATCGGCGAGATCGCCCAGTTGAGGGCCGAATGAGCGTCGTGCTCCTGGGACCCCTGGACGACCGCTCCCTCGTGGGGGTCGAAGTGGCCCGGCTCCGAGGAGCCGGGCGGGTGGGTCTCATCACCGCCGGGTGGCAGGAGTGGGAGGACCAGGATCACTGGCTGCGGGAGGCGGTGGGGGGCGCCGTGGTGAACCTCGAACTCTACCGACGGGCCGAGACCGTTTGGGCCCACGACCGGGAGTTCGCCGAAGCCCACGCCGCCCTCCAGCACCGGGTGCGACTCCTGCGTCGGGCCTACAACGCCCGGCTCGAGCGGGCCATGGACGCGTGGATCGCCCTGGAGCGGTGGCACGGCGACGAGGGCGTCCTGGCGGACGAGCGGGAGGCGGCCCGGAGCGCCGTGGCCGATCTGGACCGGCACCACCTGGACCGTATCGGCGAGTTCCGGGGCGAGTTCGACGCCCGCTGGCGTCCTACGGAGCGGGAGCTTGTGGCCCGGGAACGCCACGCGGTGGCGGGTCTGCTGGACGGCGTCGACGTGGTGGTGGTGGCCGGTGGCCACGTCCCTCTGCTGTTGAACCGCCTCCGCCTCTTCGACCTGGCCCCCCTTCTGGAGGGCCGGCACGTGGTGGCGTGGTCCGGCGGCGCCATGGCCCTGACGGAGCGGATCGTGCTCTTCCACGACTCGCCCCCCTGGGGCCCGGGCCACGCCGAAGTGGGCGAGGTGGGATTGGGCCGGGTGCCGGGCGTCGTGGCCCTTCCCGACGGCCGCCGCCGTCTGCGCCTGGACGATCCCGGGCGGGTGGGGCGCATGGCCCGACGGTTCGCGCCCGACGCCTGTCTGGTCCTGGATCCCGGCGCCCGGGCCGAGTGGTCCCGGAACGGGTGGAGCGTGGGCCAGGCTCTGCGCCTCGCGCCCGACGGCGCGGTCGCGCCGGCGAGAGACGTGGCATGAGGTGGGTGCCCGAGGCTCCCGAGGCCACCGCCGGGACCCCACCCGACGTGGAGGGGTTGGCCATCGAGTCCCTGGTGCGGGCCGCCGCCGCGGGCGCGCCCCCCGACGGGGGCGCCGTGGACGCCTTTCTCGAGGGGCGCGACGTCCCCGTGGTGGAGGGCTCCCGGGTCACCTTCCTCTACCGGGGCACGGCCGACGACGTGCGGCTCCGGCATTGGGTGTACGGGCTTCCCACCGAGGGGTCCCTCCATCGCCTGCCGGGCACCGACCTCTGGTACGACGTGCTGGACCTGCCCGAGGGATCCCGCATGGAGTACAAGTTCGAGGTGGTGCGGGGCCAGGACGTGGAGTGGATCCACGACCCCCTGAATCCGCACCTGGCCCGGGATCCGTTCGGAGCCAACTCGGTCTGTCACGGCGCGGGCTACTCCGTGCCCGAATGGACCCTCCCCGATCCCGCGGCGGCGAGGGGGTCCCTCGAAGATCGGGTGTTCCGCAGCCGGGCCCTGGGGGGGGCGCGCCGGGTCACGATCTACCGCCCGGCCCGCTTCCGGAAGACCCGGCGCTACCCTCTGCTCCTGGTCCACGACGGGGGCGACTACCTGGCGTATGCGGGCCTCCAGACGGTGTTGGACAACCTGATCCACCGCCTCGAGATCCCGGGGCTGATCGCCGCCCTCATGCATCCGCCCGACCGAATGGAGCAGTACCGGGGCTCGGAGGCCCATTCCCGGTTCCTGGTGGAGGAGTTGATTCCCGATCTGGAGCGTTCTCTGCCGCTCCGGGGCACGCCGGCGAGCCGGTGCCTCATGGGGGCGAGCCTGGGAGCCGTGGCCACGCTCTCCACCGCGGTGCGGTATCCCCGGACCTTCGGGCACCTGCTGCTGCAGTCGGGGTCGTTCGCCTTCAGCGACATCGGAGGCCACGGACGAGGCCCGGTGTTCGACCCCATCGCCGAGTTCGTCAACGACTATCGGCGGTCCCCCGGAAAGGTGGCCGACAAGGTGTTCGTGAGCTGCGGCATGTACGAGTCCCTCATCTACGAAAACCGCTCGCTGGTGCCCGTGCTGGAGCGCACCGGCATGGACGTGCGGTTCGTGGAGGCGCGGGACGGGCACAACTGGGAAAACTGGCGGGACCGTCTCCGGGAGGGGCTGTCGTGGCTCCTGCCCGGCCCTCTCTGGCTGGTCTACGACTGACGACTTCCGAGGACTCCATGGCCGACGTGACGAAAACTATCGGGCTCTCCCTGGGCGCCGACATCTGCTGGCCCATCGCCTTCACCGAGATCCTGAAGCGCATGGATCTGGCGATTCCCGTGGGTGGCGACGAGGTGCGCTTCGAGGTGGAGCGCATGACCATCGACCCCTTCGACCTCCGGGAGCCGAAGAAGTACGACGTGGTGGTGGACCGCCTCACCCACTGGTATCACACGCGGCGGGAGTGGATCAAGAAGGCGGTCCTCATCGACGACGTCTACGTGTTCAACAACCCGTGGTCGGTGCAGTCGGTGGAGAAACTTTCGGCCTACGCCGGCATGATTCGCCTGGGGTTCCCGATCCCCCGGACGTGGCTCGTACCACCCCATTCCTACGAGCCCATGGACGACCTGGAGTACACCCTCCAGACCTACGCCCGGCACTTCGACCTCGGCGCCATCGGCCGGGACCTGGGCTACCCCATGTACATCAAGCCCTACGACGGGGGTGGATGGCGCGCCGTGTCGCGGCTCGAAGACGAGGGGCAGCTCCGCTCCACCTACGATCAGAGCGGCAAACTGGTCATGACCCTGCAGGAAGCCATCGAGCCCTTCGATCACTTCGTACGCTGCATCGGTCTGGGTCCCCAGACCCATATCGTGCGCTACGATCCAAAGGCGCCCCACCACGACCGCTACACCGAGACGCGCCCCGAGGAGTTCCTCTCGGACGACGACCGGAAGGTCATCGAAAGCACGACGCTGATCATCAACGCGTTCTTCGGGTGGGACTTCAATTCGTGCGAGATGCTGCACCAGGAGGGCACCTGGTACCCCATCGACTTCGCCAACCCGTGCCCCGATTCCCAGGTGACCTCGACCCACTACCACTTCCCGTGGATCATCGAGGCCAACCTGCGCTGGGCCCTCTTCGCCGCCGCCACCGGCCGCACGGTGAAGCGCATCGACTGGGACGCCTTCATCCGGAAGGTGGATCCGGAGATGACCCTGATGGAACGGATCGATATCTTGATGCCGGTGGTCCACGAGCGGTTCGACACCCCGGCGTTCGAGGACTTCTGCGCCGAGCATCTCTCCCATCTGCACGCCGTCACCCACGAGTGGTTCGGCACGGACGACGCTCGGGACGCCGTACGACGCAAAGTGGCCGCCGTCTTCCCTCCCCATGAAGTGGACGAGTTCACGGAGCTCTTCTTCTCCCGCGTGCAGCACTGGCGGGATCACAACCCGGTGGAGGAAGCGTGAAGCGACGCGAGACGTGGTATTCGGAACGGCTGGGCAGGGACGTCACCATGGCCCGATGGGGCGACTTCGGTGCGCCCTTCCTGATCTTCCCCACGGCCGGAGGCGACGCCGAGGAGATCGAGCGGTTCCACATCATCGGGACCCTGAAGCGGTCGGTGGAAGAGGGTCGCATCAAGATCTACTCCTGCGACAGCGTGGCCGGGCGGGCCATGCTCACCGAGGAAGGTTCGCCCCAGCACCGCATGTGGGTCATGAACCAGTACCAGGAGTACATCCGCCACGAAGTCGTTCCGGCGATCCGCATGGACTGCGAATCCGACGACATCCCCGTGGTGGTGGGCGGCGCGTCCATCGGGGCCTTCCAGGCGCTGGCGGCGGTCTGCCGCTACCCGGACGTCTTCACCAAGGCGCTCTGCATGAGCGGCACCTACGACCTGATCCGCTTCCTCGAGGCCGCGCCCAACCACGACTACCACCTGGCCTCGCCCCTGAACTTCGTGCCCGGCCTGGAGGGCCCCCACCTGGACCTGCTGCGGGAGCGCTTCGTCCTCCTGGCCTCGGGCGAGGGCGAAGCCGAAAACATCGGCCAGTCGTGGAACGTGGCCCGGGTGCTGGGCGACAAGGGCATCCCCAACCGCGTGGACTCCTGGGGCCCCGAGTGGAAGCACGACTGGCCCCTCTGGCGCAACATGGTGCTGGCGTACCTGGACGAACTGTTCCCGGTGGTGCCGGGGTAGGGGGGGGCTTGGTGGGCCGACGCCCCCGCCCGCTCACTCGGCGGGTCGCAGCATATGCGGATAGTTTCAGTGAGCGAATCGTGTGGATGATGGTGGATCGCGAGTTCAGATCGACGTTGTGGCTAGATATGATCAGAATCGCCGCCTGAACTCTCGCCTGATTCAGCGAATCGCCGGTTTCGATCAATAGCGAGCAGAACCGCGCGGGTGAACTCGGTGGGTCGAACCATCCGTACGTTTCGCTCACCCCGGGTCGGTGGAACGTCTTCGAGCGGCCGCCGACGGTGGGGACACCTCTCCGCGGGCGGGCCGCCCCTGCCCGCCTCGCCGCTCGCTCGCCCGGGCGAGGGCCTGAGCCACTTCGACCACCGTCCGGATCGCCTCCTTCGTGATCTGGCGCCAGGTAGTGCGGATCACGATATAGCCGCGAGCTGAAAGCCAGGCGTCTTTCCGGCGATCTCCTTCGAAGCGTGCCCGGATGCCATGAGTGCCGAACCCGTCGACCTCCACAACAACGCGCTCCTCCGGCCAGAGGAAGTCGGCTTCGTAGGGACCTATGGAGACGTTGGCCGATGGCGCCGGGAGGCCCGCCTCGCGCACGAGTTGGAGGAACCGTGCCTCGGCTTCGGAACGGATGAGGGCGGGGCCGCCCTCGACTTGAAGGACGGCGCGAAGCGCCGCCACGCCCGGGCGTCTCCGGTAGCGGAGGGGGAGGGCCCGGAGCGCCTCTTCGGAGATGTGGGCGTCTCGGCGAGCGCGGGACACCATTCGTTCCACGTCGCGGAGGCCCAACAGGGCCGCAGCGTCCACCATCGTTCGTCCCGCCCCCGTCACCGGGAAGCCCATTCGTTTGCCACGCTCCGCCGGGTCGAGGGGGCGCGACTCGTGGATTCGGAGTCCTGCGCGGCTCCGTACCCGCACCCCTTCGACCACTAGGTGTACCGGCCCCTCGGGTGGTGAGGTCGGGTCGGTGCCGATCCACCCCCAGAGCCTGGCGGCGCTGAGATGACTCAGGTGGGCGGCGGGCCCGGCCGCGAGCACGGCCCCCGCCGCCCACTCCAGAGGCGCGGCCACAGCGCCGATCCGATAGACGCCTCGATAGAGCCGCACCCATTCCCCCTCCTTCAGGCGACGTCCGACCTTCGCGGGGGTGAGGCCGGCCTCGAGGGCCTGGGCGCGGGTCGCGACGCCCCGTTGGGCGGCGGCGCGCGCGAAGAGGCGGGAGATGGGGGTCGCCGGCATTGTCCCTCCCATGAGGGGGGTCGGGGTGGGGACCTATGCTCCCTCGTCGCCTCGGGCTAGTCCATGGTGCAATGGGCCCGACACCGGAGCCGCCAGGCGGGGACCAGGGCACACCGCCGGGACCCTCCCCCCCGATCTCACCCGCGCGGCGGCTCCGCGGCGGGTGGTGGGGTGTGGGACTCCTCCCGCATGCGCTTCAGCGCTTCGGCTTCGGGGAGGTCGGACAGCCTCTGCGCTGCATCGAGGTGCCGCCCGCAGAACCACGCGAGGCCCCGGGGATGGCCCACGAGGCCGTCGGGGAGCGGCTCGTAGTCGGCGAATCGGACGGTGGCGGCGTCGGGGTCGAAGCGGGCGCCGCACAGGTCGCAGATGGGGGGTCTCATGGGGGGAGATTCCGGTCGAGGAACGCCGTGACCTCGTCCAGGCTCGTGGCGACGCGAGCACCGTCGTCCCGAGCGCCGTGCCGAGATCCGGCCGGGTGGTAGACGATCACCGGACGCCCGTAGCGCACAGCCAGTTCGATCTCGCTGGCGGTCCCGAGGCCGCCGGGGAGGGCCACGACGACGTCGGACGACAGCACGTTCACGTGGTTGCGCGACTCGGGCGAGGTCCCCTGATCGCCTCGCGCCGAAAGGTGGGTGCGGATCGGTAGCTCGATCCAGGGGTTCGGGTACCCGGCCGGGGGTGCCGCCGAAGCGACCGATGTCGCCGCGTCTTCGGCCGGCAGAACGGCGAGGACCAATCCCCGTCGAGGGTCCACGGCGTGAAAGGCGCGGCTCACGGACTCCATGACGCCCCGCCCGCCTCCGGTGAGCAGGTGAACGCCCCGTCGCGCGAGCCAGCGCCCCAGGGGCGCCGCCAGGTCGTCGTGTTCGGCCGACCCCGAGCCCATGACGCCCACCACGGGGAGAGCGCGGGACGGGCGGCGCGGGCCCACGTCGGGGTCGTCCGGGCCGTTCACGGTGCCCCTCTCTGGATTCCCTCATGGGGTCCCCTCATCAGGTCCCCCTCATGGGGTCCCTCCGGGGCCGCCCCGCGCTTCCCCTCCCGCGTCCACGGCGGTGCGGAGGGTCAGGCCGAGGCGCAGTCCCCAACGCAAGGCGTGGCCGCCGGTGCCGGGAATCACGCCGGAGTCTCCGCGACGGTCGCGGGACCACTGCCAGGCGGCGTCGAGGCCCGCCAGGAGTCCCAGACGTTCGGACATGGGGACGACGACCCCCAACTCGGGCCCCAGGGCGAGAGCGTCCTGCGTCGGATCCGGGCCCGTCGCCGACCCATCGAGCCGATGGAGCCCGGCCCGGATCTGAAGAAACGGGTGGGGTCGATCCGGATTCCCGAGGGCCCACCGGGCGGCGAGGGCCACTCCGAACTCGCTCACCACCCGCCGGGTGCCGTCGGGCGTGAACCGTCCGTAGACGACCTCGAGGGCGAAGTGCCGGCGGGGCGTCGAGGCCCCGAACGCCGCGAGGCCGAACCGGGGACCCGCCGGCAGGTCACTTCCCGGCCCCGACGCCCACGCTCCGGCGCCGCCCCACAGTTCGAGTCCCTCGACGACGTGGTCCTGCGCCCCCCCCGCTCCGGGAAGGACGGCGGCGGCGACGGTGGCCGCCAGTGCGGGGATCAGGATCGCCCGGAGAGGCGGGGCGGCCGGGGGAGGGAGTCGCGGGCGCCCCCGCTGCCGGGCACCCGGTGTCCCGGCTCCCGAGGAGGGAGTCGAGAGGGTCTCTCGCGGAGCGGGTCGAGACATGGGCGGGGATGGGTGGCCGGGGACGACGGGGGCCCCGGCGTGGGCGGGAGTGGATCGACCGCCCCAGTATGGGTGCGAGACCCGCGCTACGTCACGCGATTCGGCACCATGCCGCCACCACGGGCCACCCCACGAGGACGCCGCGCGAGGCCACGGTTTCCGATCGGAGGTCGGCGGCGAGGGTGGCGACGGAGGCTTCGTCGAAGCCGTCGATGCCGAGGTCCCGGGCCCGTGGGAGCATGCTGGTGACGCTCTCCTGGATGTAGGCGTACCACGGGGTGTTCTCCCCGCCTTCCACGTGGGCGTGAAAGCGAACCCGTGGTTCGGGAAGCCCGGCGTCGAGGAACACGCGACGCAGCCGCAGGCCCGCTTCGAGGTCGGCTCCGGATCCCCGGACCACCGCCGACTTCCAGCGCACGATCCGGTCGTACAGCGGAGAGAAGGGAAGGGAGTGGACGCCCTGGGTCAGGCTCGTCATGGAGGACTCCAGGAAGGCCACGGCGGCCCCCGGGCGGGCGTGGACCTGCGCCGCCCGAAGCACGGCGGCCGGGTCGGGTTGGTGCATGAGAATGAAGCGCCCCACCACCGCGTCGAAGGGCGACTCGTCCGAGAGTTCAGTGGGCGGGGCGTCGAGAGACGCTTCCACGAACCGCACCCGATCCAGCCCCTTTTGGGCCGCCCGAGCCCGGGCCGCCGCCACCGTCGACGGATCCCGCTCGAGACCCACCACCTCGCCCCCGGACCCCGCCACCAGCTCGTGGGCGAGGAAGGCCACGTCGCCCGATCCGCTGCCCAGGTCCAGGACCCGGTGGCCCGGGGCCAGGCCGGCCTCCACGAAGAGCTCTCGGGTGAAGGCCCGGTAGAGCGCGCCCTGGTTGTCGAGGCGATCGAGCTCCCGGGCCGAATGCCCCAGCACGTAGTCTTCGGCGTCGGGCCGGAGGGGGCCGTCGCGGCCCGCCTCGCCCGGTGGCCCGCCGCCCGCCTCCGGGCTCACAGGTCGCGCTCCCATCGCTGGCTCGCCCGCTCCTCGCCCCACAGGACCTCGGGCGTCGACTCCACCAGGGCGAAGCCCGCCTCCTCGTAGAGATGCCGGGCGGCGTGGAGCCCGTCCACCGTCCACAACATCATGCGCCTGTACCCCACGTCCCGGGCGAAGTCGATGCAGGTGGTGACGAGGCGGCGTCCGATCCCCAGGCCCCGAGCCGAGGGATCGACGATGAGACAGCGCAACTGGGCCGTGTCGTCGTCGCTGCGAACCGCCATGACGCACCCCACGTTGTCGCCGTGGCGTTCGGCGATCCAGCACCGTTCCGTCGCCGGATCGTGGGTGCGGGCGTAGTCGGCGACAATCTCGGCCACCAGAGCCTCGAAGGTGGCGTCGAACCCGTACTCCCGGGCGTAGAGTGCGCCGTGGGCGCGAACGATCCACCCCAGGTCGCCGGGAGCGGGGGGGCGAAGAAGCCAGGTCCGGTCGTCCGCGCCCTGGTCCAGCACGGAGCGGGCGGCATCGAGGTGGGCGACGAGACGCTCCTGGAGGGTGTCGGGCAGAGGGTCCAGGAGCCCGGCGATCTCGCGACACGACGCGTCATCGATGGCCTCGAACCCGGCGCGTCCCGCCTCGGTCAGGGAGAGGATCGAGCTGCGACCGTCGTCCGGGTCGGGGTGCTTCGCCAGGTCGCCGCGCTTTGCCAGGCGCCGCACCAGGCGGCTCATGTAGCCTGCGTCCAGACCCAGGTCCCGGGCGAGGTCGGCGGCGGTGGCCGATCCGCGGTGGGCGAGTTCCCAGATCACCCGGCCCTCGGACAACGAATAGGGACTGTGGAGCAGGCGCTCCTCCAGGAGGCCGATCCTTCGGGTGTACGAGCGCGAGAACGCCCGGATCCGGGCGATACGATCGTCGAGGGGCATGGCGGCACCTCCCTTCCTCCCACGGGCCGCGGGAGCCGGAAGGGGGGGCGACATCCGGGTCCCGCGGCCGATTCACTTGCCGACGGCACGAGAATAGTTGCCGACGGCAAGGAATCGCAAGCTCGGCGGCTCAGTCGCTCCGAAGCACCTGGGCCGGGGGCAGCCGGCCGGCGCGCACCGCGGGAATCCAGGCCGCCAGGGCCGCCGTGGCCAGGAGGACCGCCACGGGTCCCACGAACGTGCCCGGGGACAGGGGGGCGGCGTCCACCACGGCCGCTCGCAGGAAGCGTCCGGCCCAGAGAGCGGCGCCGCATCCCAGAGCCACGCCCAGAGCGGCCCATCCCACGCCCGAGCGCACCACGGCCCCCACCACCCGCCCCCGGGGCGCGCCCAGGGCCATGCGCACGCCCAGTGCACGGGCGTTGGCCGCCACGTGATGGGCGAGCACGGCGTAGGTGCCCAGAGCCCCCAGCGCCGTGGCCAGGACGGCCAGGAGTCCCAGGAGACCCATGAGCACCCACGACGTGGCATAGGCGGCCCGCACCACGTCGGGCATGTCGGAGACCGAACGCACGGGCACCAGGGGGGCCACCTCGGCCACGAGCCGTCGCAGGTCGGGTCCCAGGGAGGCGGCGTCGGCGCCCCCGGCGGTGCGAAGCACCAGCGTCATCTCCATGGACGGCTGCTCGGCCAGCGACAGGTAGAAGGCCGGTTCGGTGGGCCCCGACAGGTCCCGGGCCCGCACGTCGTCCACGATACCCACGATGGGCACGAAGCGCCCCCAGGCATGGGGGTCCACGGCCACCCGCTGGCCCACGGCGTCGCCGGCGGGCCAGAGGGCGTCGGCCAGGGCCCGGTTCACCACCACCACGCTGGGCGAGTCCAGGGCCACGTCCCGGGGATCCACGGCCCGTCCCTCCAGCACCTCGACGTCGAACACGTCGAAGAAGCCCGGATCCACCCGGTGCATGGTGGCCTTGAAGGCCTCCCGGGGGTCCACGGGGTTGGACTCCAGGTTCAGCCCGGCGCCCATCTGCGTGTCCCGCAGGGGGAGGCGCGCGACCCATCCGGCCGACACGACGCCCGGGAGTCCCCCGGCTTCCTCCACGAGTCGCTCGCTCCAGGGCCGGGACTCCACCGTCGACGCCACGAGGTCGGCGGGAGGGGAGAGTTCCACGGCCACCAGTCCCTCGGGTTCGAACCCCAGAGGGACCTGGCGCAGTCCGTCCACCGTGGCCACGAAGAGCGTCGCCGATACCAGGAGCAGCGTGGCCAGCGCCGCCTGGACCGTGACCAGAATGCGCTGGATACCGCCCCCGGCGTCACCGGCGAAGGAGAGCCCGGTGCGGTGCGAGCGGAGGAAATGGAGCACGGGGACTCCGTTCAGGACGACCCCGGCCACCACCGCCAGGACGCCGGCGAACAGCAGCACCCCGGGCGAGAGGATGGGCGAGGCGGCCACCACGGGCTCCTCCACGAAGAGCGCCGTGATCCAGCGGGCTCCGGCGGTGGCCACGGCCAGGCCCAGGAGGAGTCCCATGGCGGTGAACACCGCGCCCTCCATGAGGAGCTGTCGCACGATGCGTCCCCGCCCGGCGCCCACCGAGCGGCGGATCGCGAGCTCCCGCCGGCGATCGATGGCCCGGCCCAGAAGCAGGTTGCCCACGTTCACCGCGGTGAGGAGCACCAGGAGCGCCGTGCCCCCGAGCAGGAGCAGCAGAGGGGACTCGATGCTGCGCCGTTGGGCCGCGTCGGCGCGGGCCACGTTGGCCAGCCCCGCGGCCCAGTCCTCGGGATAGAAGGCGGGAAACATGTTGGAGAGGCGCTGGGTGAAGGTCTCGAGATCGGCCTGACCGTCGGCGAGGCCCACGCCGTCGCGGAGCACCCCCACCATGGTCTTGTCCACGGCCTTCCAGAAATCGTCGTCCCGGGGGTCCATGAAGAGGGGCAGCCAGACCTCCGCCCGCCCCCCGGGCGCCCGTCCCGCGGCGGGCTGCACGCCGACGATCCGCACCGCCGCCCCGTTGATGCGCACCGTGGATCCCACCACGTCGGGGTCGGCTCCGAAGAGGCGGCGCCACAATCCCTCGCCCACCACGGCCACGGGCTCGGCCCCGAAGGTCGCGTCGTCGTCGGCCAGGGCCCGGCCCAGCATGGGCTGGACGGCCAGTTCCCGGAACAGGCCCGGGGTGATCCACACCCCGTTCACGCTCCGGCTGGTGCCGTCTGTGCCCTCCAGGGCGTAGGCCCGCTCCACGTATTCGCCCACCACCTCGTACGCCGCCTGCTCCTCTTCGTAGAGCTGGAGGTTTCCGAACGACCAGGTGCGCTCGGGCCAGACCGTCAGGGTGCGCTCGGGCTGGTCCCACCACGAGGCGTTGGCCACCGTGCCGTCCACCACCGACCACACGGCGGTATTGGCCCCGAACCCCAGTCCCAGGACCCCCACCACGCCCAGGGCGAACCCGGGCCGGCGGGCCATGGACCGGAACGACCAGCGCAGATCCACCAGGGCCGCGTGGCTGGAGCCGCTGTGGGTGCCGCTCCCCGAGACGGCCCGGTAGGTCAGGAGGGAGGCGGCCTGGGCCAGATACCACATCCGGGCCCGGAGGGGTGAGGTGCCGGCGCGGCGATCGAACTCCTCGGCCAGGTCGCCCAAGGTGCCCTCGCCCGAGAGCCCCTCGGGAAGGGCCCGCTCCAGCACGGACTCGATCCAGCGTGGAGGACGGCGGGTGCTCATCGGTCCAGGGCCGTCTCGAGACCGTCCCACAGCGCCAGCAGGCGGTGGCGCGATTCCTGGAGGAGGGCGTGGCCCTCGGCGGTGACCCCCACGTAGCGGCGTCGACGCCCGCCGCGGTTGCCGCCGGGCTCGCCGGCCTCGGACGTGAGGAGTCCCTTCTGTTCGAGGCGGTCCAGGGTGGTGTACAACGATCCACTCGAGGGACGGCGCCCCGCCACCTCTTCCATCTCGTTGCGAATGGCGAGGCCGTAGGCGTCGTGCCCGAGGCGGAGAATGCAGAGCAGAACCATCTGCTCGAACTCCCCCAGGTAGTCCTGGCTCATCGCACGCACGTCCGGAGTTCCTGGTGCACGTAGCTGATGGAGAGGGCGCAGTCGGCGGCCAGGGCGGCGCCGAACGACACGAAGCCGGCGGCGTCGGGATCCCAGCGGGCCAGGACCGGGGTCTGCTCCACGGCGAAGGTGAGGCTGCGATCGACGCCGCCGAAGGTGACCGTGGCCGGCGCGTCCGGGCGAACGCCCGCGTCGTGGACCACGCCGGCGTTCACCACGTTGCGGGGCGTGGCCAGGTCCAGGGTGGCGCCGTAGGGCCGGCCCTCGACTTCGATTTCCAGCCGCAGGGCGACCCCGTGGTACACGCGCAACGTGGCGGGCGCCGACAGGGTCGTGCCGGGCCACTCCACCGCCCGCCCGATGGGCTTCAGGGCGAAGCGGCCACCGGGGGCGTCGATGAGCAGATCCACGTCGCCCAGGGCGCTCGTCAGCACGAAGCCGTCGACCCGCTGACCGTCGACCACGAGGGCCTCGTCGGGGATCGCCTCGACGGCGGTCAGCGCGACGTCGGTGCCGGCGAGGTGGAGTCCCAGGGCGGCGGGGTCGTCGCCCGCCACCGACGCGGCCACCATGGCCGTGGGGATCGCCGTGTGCAGCGCGAAGCGCAGCGTGCGGCCATCGGCCGTCTCCACGGGCACGATGAGTCGGCCGGCGGCCCCCACTTCCAGGGGCACCTCGGTGATGCCCGCCTGAACGGCCGCCGCCGCAGGTCGCGCCGTGGCCCCCAGGAGGGCCGTCGCTCCCGCCACGGCCAACACCACCGCTCCCACGGCCCCACCCTTCCGGAGTCCTTCGACCACACCTCGCATGATCCCTCCCTCGCTCTGGAGTCCCCCCACCATCCTCGAATTGTGATGCTCACAATGTGAGAATGGTTGCCGGCGCACAAGAGACCACTGGGCGGGGGTCCTGCCGACCACGGGTCGTGGGCATGGCCCGGTGTCCCCCGAACCCCCGATCCCCTACCGTTCGAGACCGCCCCCTCCACGCACCGGGACCGCGCCATGAGCCGCTGGGAAGGACTGGACATCGAGAGCGAAGGCACGGGCATCTCCCGCCCCCTGAGCGAGCAGGTGAACCTGTTGGGCGCCGTGCTCGGCGACGCGATCCGGCGCCGGTACGGAGCCGACGCCCTGGAGCGCGTCGAGACCCTGCGTGCCCTGTGCAAGGACGCCGAAGCCACCGGCGAACCGGGGCCCCGGGAGCGAGCCGCGGCCCTCATCGCCGACGCCTCGCTCCCCGAGATCCGCCAACTCGTGCAGGCGTTCACGGCCTTCTTCCATCTCGTGAACCAGGCCGAGAAGCAGGAGATCGTGCGGATCAACCGGGAGCGGTCCCGGAAGGGGGTGCGCCCGGAATCGCTGTGGGACGCGGTGCAGCGGCTCCACGACGAGGGCGTGGACCTGGGCGAACTCCGGCGGCGAATCCGCGCCCTCGACATCCAGCCGACCCTCACGGCCCACCCCACGGAAGCGCGCCCCCCGGCGGTTCTGGCCAAGCAGCGCCGGCTCAGCGCCCTGCTCCTGGAACTGGCTCGCACCGACCCCACGCCGGGCGAGCGGGATCGCATTCTCGACGCCATCGACACCGAGGTCACCCTCCTCCTCGCCACCGACGAGGTCCGGCGGGAGCGGCCGTCGGTCATGGACGAGGTGGACCAGGGGCTCCACTTCCTGCTCGGGGCGATCTGGGACGTCGTTCCCCAGATCCACGAGGACCTCGTACGGGCCGTCGAGGCCGTCTACGGCGAGACCCTCGATCCCGGGCCGTTCCTGCGCTACCGGTCGTGGATCGGCAGCGACCGGGACGGCAATCCGTTCGTCACCGCCGAGGTGACGCGCGACACGCTGCGGCGCCAGCGGCGGCGGGTGCTGCGACGGTACCGGGGACTCCTGGCCGACCTCGGCGAGGAACTGACGGTGAGCGACCGGCAGGTGGCGGTGCCCGAGGCCCTCACGGCGTCGATCCAGCGCGATCTCGAGTCCATGGGACTCCGGGCCGACGACGCGGCCGACGAGCTCGGGGCCGCCACCCACCAGCCGTTCCAGCTGAAGATCGCCCTGATGCGCCGGAGGCTCCGGGGCCTGATCGACGCGGCCCGGGACCCCGCGGGCGACGCGCCGCATCCGCCGGGCTACGACGCCCGCGCCTTCCGCTCCGACCTCGCCCTCCTCGCCGACTCCCTCGACGCCGTCGGCCTGGGCCGCATCGCCGAGCGGGGCCGCCTCGCGCCTCTCCGTGTGCAGGCCCGCACCTTCGGCTTCCACCTGGCCACCCTCGACGTGCGTCAGCACAGCGAGGTGCACGAGAAGGCCGTGGCCGCGCTCCTCGCCGCCGCCGGCGTGGAGGCCGACTACGGGGCCCTCGACGAAGACGCCCGCCTGGCGGCGCTGGAGTCGGCCCTCCGCCGCGACGGCCCCCTGGTGGCCGACGCTGCCGAGCGCCCCGACGACGCCCGGTCGGTGCTCGAGGCCTTCGAAGTGGTGCGCGAGGCGCTCGCGCGGGAGCCCGAGTCCATCGGGAGCTGGATCATCTCCATGACCCACGACGTCAGCGACGTCCTCGAGCCCATGCTCCTGGCCAAGGAGGTGGGGCTCTGGAGCGTCGACGGCGAGGGCCGGGTGACGTGCCCCCTCGACATCGTGCCGCTCTTCGAGACCATCGAGGACCTGGCCGAGTCGGGCCGCCGCACCGACGCCCTCTACGCCCACCCGCTGTACCGAAGCCATCTGGAGTCCCGGGAGAACCTGCAGGAGGTCATGCTCGGGTACTCCGACAGCGACAAGGACGGCGGCTACTGGATGGCCAATCATGCGCTGCACCGGGCCCAGGCGGCGCTGGGGGCCTCGGCGCGGGAGGCCGGGGTCACGCTCCGGCTCTTTCACGGCCGGGGCGGCACGGTGGGGCGGGGCGGGGGGCGGGCCAACCGGGCGATCCTGGCCATGCCCGCCGCGGCCCGAAACGGCCGGATCCGGTTCACCGAGCAGGGCGAGGTGATCACGTTCCGCTACGGTCTGGCCCCTCTGGCCCGGCGCCACGTGGAGCAGATCGTGGGGGCCATGCTGCTCGGGTACGTGGACGACGGGGCGGTGGCCGAATCCGCCCAGGAGTCCCATGGAGATTCCCCACGCCTCCATGCCTGGATGGACCGGGTGGCCGGTCGCTCCATGGAGGTGTACCGGGCGCTGCTGGACGATCCCGATTTCTGGCCGTGGTTCCTCCGGGTCACGCCCATCGAATGCATCAGCGGACTGCCCATCGGCTCCCGCCCCACGAGTCGCACCGGAGGGCTTTCGTTTGCGGGACTCCGTGCGATTCCGTGGGTGTTCTCCTGGACCCAGATCCGGGCCATCGTGCCCGGCTGGTACGGCGCCGGCACGGCGCTCCACGACCTCATGACCGCCGAGCCCGAGTCCCGCGACGCCCTGCGCCAGGCCTACGGCGAGTGGCCGTTTCTCAAGGCGGTGGTCGACAACGCGCTGCGTGAGATGGCCCGAAGTCGCATGGTGATCGCCCGCCTCTACGCTGCGCGCCTGGGCGAGGAAGGTGACGAGGCTATGCTGGGCCGTCTCCTGGAGGACTTCGCCAAGGCCCGCGACACGCTCCTGTCACTCAGCGGAGAGACGGAACTCCTCGACCGCACGCCCGTGATCCGGAAGTCGATCCAGCTCCGGAACCCCTACACCGACGTGCTCAACCTGCTGCAGGTGGAACTGCTGGAGCGGGCCCGTTCGGGGGACTGCGGAGCCGACGAGGCCACGGCCCTGACGGAGGCGCTGCTGGCCAGCGTGAACGGCGTGGCGGCGGCGATGCAGAGCACGGGGTAGGGTGGTTGCGGCGGGACTGCGCTGCCACTTGGTCCGGGGCGGCCGCCTCCGGGAGCCCTGCCACACCCCAAGATCCTGGCGGCGAAACGACCGGCGTAGGAGCAGCCCCGGGGTCAACTCCCGATGGCGAAGATGGCCACCACCAGCATCGCGGCCTGGAGAACGCGCCCGAGGACCCCGCGGCCCGAACTCTCGCCGTCGTCGTCCTCCTCCTGATCGCCCGAGGGCGCCGGAGCGTCGAGCCCACGTCGGGTCCACAGGAGGATCCCACCGCAGGGGTTCACGCCGAACTCCACCGGGAGCTGGAAGCCGTGGTAGACCTCCAGAGCCTCCATGGCCTGTGGCGTCACGAGCCCGTCGATGTTCGGCGTGCCGAGGCCCACACCGTCGAGCCAGACGCCCGGCTGGCACTGGTTGCGGAGAAGGAGCCGGTACCCGCCCGTGCCGTTGGGGAGCAGCATGCCCCCGGGTACAGTGCTCAACATCTCCGAAACGAACCGGGGGTTGGCCTCCAGGATCTCCTCCCGGGTGACCAGGAAGCCCGACCCGCCTCGCCGGCGGCGCCCCCGATAGTCCCGGGCGCCTTCCCGTCCCGGATCGTTGGTGATGGCCCGCGGCTCCACCGAGCCCCGACCTTTGGTGAGGGGCAGGATGAAGTGGTAGTCCGATCCCTCCACGATCGGGAGGGAATCCACCATCGGATCGTATCCCTCGGCGCGGACCACGACGTTGTACACGCCTTCCGGCACGTCCGTGAACTCGAACCCTCCGTCTCGATCGGTCACCCGGGACCCCGGACTGCTCGTCCCGGAGCGATGGGTCTCGAGTTCGACCACGGCGCCCTCGACGGGCCGTCCGGTGTCGTCGTCGATGACCTCACCTCCCACCGCGACGAACACCGTGTCGGTCCGCTCCTCCTGGCCCTGAACTCCCGCCGGCGCGAGGAAGGTCGGTGCGACGGCGAGGGCGACGGGGACCAGAGCGAGGAGGCGGCGGTACACGATACGACCCTCCATGGAGGCGGTATGGATGCGACACGGCGCATGCGGATTCTACTCCACCGACTACGCGGAGTTCGCCCCGGCCTTTCCGAGGCGGGCGGGTGAGGGAGCGGCCTCCGACCGGGTCCGTGGACGGATCCGGTCGGCGATCAGGGGTCCGGAACGAAGAAACCCGCAGGGAGTCGCCTCCCTGCGGGCCCTTCCCTCTGCGAGCGGGCACTCCCGGGTGGGGCTCGACGAGCCCTCACCCGGAGTGTCCCTTCAACGCGTCAGTATCCCGCGTTCTGCTGCATGTTGGAGTTCGTGTCCGTCTCCGGCTGCGGGATCGGCAGCACGCAGAAGTTGCACGGATAGGCCATGAAGGCCACGTCGCCGGTCACATCCACGCGGGTGATGTCCTGCTTGTACCGCATCAGGTCGTGGATCCGGTGACCCTCGTAGCCGAGTTCGATGCGGCGCTCGAGGAGAATCGCATCCAGCAACGCCTGACCGTCGGCGTCCGAATCCGCCACACCGGCCCGTGAGCGGATCATGTTCAGATCCGCCCGGGCGCCCGCGTCGTCACCCATCTGGGCTCTTGCCTCGGCCCGGTTCAGGTAGACCTCGGACAGACGGATGACCGGGATGTTGTCGGTGCTCTGATTCGTCGGCCACTTGTGAACGCGGTGGCTCGCGTAGGCACCCGTGAGGAGGGGGTCCGTCACGAACATCCCCCACCTCAGGTCGCCGGCCTCGATCTGGTCCAGCAGGTCTCTCGCCGGAAGGTAGTCGCCGTAGCCGGACGCCCGGTACATCCCACCCAGGCTGTCACTGCCCCGGTTGTCGATGTCGGTGTGTTGAATCTCGAAGATGGCCTCCGACGATCCACCGTTGGCGAACTGGTCGATGTAGGACTGTCCCTGGACCAGCGAGTACTTGCCGCTGTTGATGACCGAAGTCGCCATGCTCTCGGCGTTGGACCAGTCTTCCATGTAGAGGTAGATCCGCGAGAGAATCGCCTGAGCGGCCTCACGGGTCATCATGTATGGACCCCGCCGCGTCTCGCTCATCATGGAGATGCCGGTGGTCAGGTCGGAAATCGCCTGCTGGTAGACCTCTCCCACCGAATTCCGCGCCGGCAGCGCCGTCACGTCGGGCTCGAGCACGATCGCCACGCCGGGATGCGAGGCGTCGGCCGTGAACGTGTAGTGCTGCCCGTACATCCGGACCAGATCGAAGAAGATCAGGCCCCGCATGGCGAGGGCCTCACCCATGATCTGCTCGAAGTCGCCGGCCACACCCGAGGGGGGGGTGAAGTCGGCGGCGATCATCTCGTTGATCATGTTGATCGCTTCGTACGCCTCGGCCCACAGTTCCGTCTCGTAGTCGTGGCCCGTCACGATCTGGCCTTCGAAGTCGGCGAACTCCTGGTATCGATTCGCCGAGCCGGCCTGCTTCACATCTTCACCCATGATGTCCGACATGAGGTGGATGCTGCGGCCGTAGTAGTCCGCGATGGAGATCTGATCGTACACGCCGACGATGGCGGCCTCGAAGTCTCCGATCGTGTTGAAGAACGCGTCGTTGGACACTTCCGCGTAGGGTTCCAGTGCGAGGTCCTGGCAACCGATTGTGGCCGCAGCCACCGCCAGCACCGCCACGGACCTTGAAGTCTTGTAGAAACGCATTGTCGTCACCTTTTCCTAGAAGCCCATGGTGAAGCCGAAGCTGAACGTGCGCGAGTTGGGCGTCCCCGTGTTGTAGACGCCGCTCACGATCTGCTCGGGATCGAAGCGGAGGTTCTCGTCCGCCACCCAGGTCCAGGCGTTGGTGACGTTGAGCTGTGCCTGCAGGGAACTGAGCCGCACCATGTTGGCGAACGCCTCCGGGAACCGATAGGAGAGGGTAACGTCCTTGAAGCGGATGTAGTCGCCCTTGAAGAGCCAGCGGTCGGCGTCGGAGGGCTGGGAGCTGTTCACGCCCCCCCAGGAGAAGCGCGGGAAGAGCGCCTGGTCACCCGGGTTGCGCCACGCGTTCTCGTACGCGAACTGCGACGTGGAGCGCGGCAGATAGCGGCCGTCTCCGTGGTAGAAACGGGCGGCACTCTCGTAGAGGTGGTGGCCAAACATGTAGGTGGCCAGAGTGCTGAGCGAGAGGCTCTTGTACCGCCCCGAGAAGCCGAAGCTACCCAGGTGCGACGGCGTGGCCGTCTTTCCGTCATAGAAGCGCTCGGCCTCGCTCAGGTTGCTCGTGGTTGTCGTCTTGGACGCGTCGGTGTACCAGAGGGGGTCGCCGTTGTCCGGATTCACCCCGGCCCACCCGTAGAGGTAGTACTCCTGGTAGTCCCGACCTTCTTCGCGGCGCTTGGTGCCGTCGACGATGGGCTCCTGGAGCTTCGTGATCTCGTTGGACTGCGTGGTGATACTGAAGTTCAGCGAGAAGTCGTAGTCCTGGGCCCGGACGACGTCCGCGGCCAGGGAGAACTCGATTCCCGAGTTCTCCATGTCGCCGAAGTTCTGGAGCGTGCTCCGGAAGCCGGTCGTCAGCGAGGTCGGCACGTTCAGGAGAAGATCGGTGGACGACTTCTTGTAGTACTCGACCGTACCGGTGAGCCGACTGTCCAGCATGGCGTAGTCGAAGCCCAGGTTGAAGGACCCCTGGGACTCCCAGGTGAGCGCCGGGTTGGACACACCGGTCGGCGAAGCACCGGGCAGGCCGTCGTAGTCCCGGGCGAACCCGTAGAGACCCTGCCAGGCGTAGTTCCCGATCTCGGCGTTCCCCACCTCACCGTAGCTGCCCCGCAGCTTCAGGTAGTCGAAGACGGGCAGCTCGCCGAGGACCCCGTTGGTCAGGGTCAGACCTACACCCACCGACCAGAAGTCACCCCACCGCTGCTCGGGACCGAAACGCGACGATCCGTCGCGGCGGAAAGCGCCGGAGAGGAAGTAGGTCCGGTCGTAGTCGTAGTTCACCCGCCCGAAGTACGATTCGAAGGCGTACTCGGACTTCGTCGTCGTTCCGTTGGGGATCGCCGCGCTGGTCACCTGCTTCAGATCGGGGTGCGCGAAGCCCTCACCCCAGGCGTTGGTGCGCTCGCGGTCGTTCTTGCTGGCCTCGTAGCCCGCCACCGCGTTGATGCTGTGAATGCCGCTCAGGAGGTCGTCGAAGGTCAGGGTGTGGGTGGTCTGCCAGTTCATGGCGTCGACACGCGAGTCGTCGACGAAGCCGCCGGTGTTGCGGCCGTCACCGAAGAACATGTTCTGGTAGACGTAGTCGTGGATGTTGTAGAGGTCGACCGAGAACGATGACGAAGCCGTGAACTGGTCGTTGAACCGGTAGGTTCCCGAGAGATTCTCCACGAGCCGCTGGGTTTCGCGCTCCTTGGGGTTCTCGTAGAGGCCGCCCACCGGGTGGTTCGCACCCATGACGTTGGTGTGGCGGTGGTACCAGTACCCGTCGTCGTCGTACATCGGCAGCAGGGGCGGCATGAAGACGGCCATGTAGAAGGGGGCCTCCCACGCCGAGCCGTCGTTGATGCCGTTCTGGTCCGTGTACGACACGCTCAGGTTGTTGGACAGGGTGAAGTTGTCCGTCAGCCGAGCCGTCAGGTTCGCCCGGGAAGACCACCGGGTGAAGAACTGCTGATCGACGTTGCCCTCCTGGTCGAAGCGACCGGCGGACAGGAAGTAGGTGAATCGGTCCGTCCCGCCGGTGGCGCTCAGGTCGAGCTGGTTGCTGACGCCGTTGCGGGCGATCAGGTCGGACCACCGGTTGTCGACCCCGTCGGAGACGGGCCACTGGTTGTCGAGCTGGGCCTGGGCGTCGGCCAGCGACATGCCGTCGTTCTGGCGCGCCGTGAGGTAGTAATCCCGGTACTGCTCGGCCGTGAGCCCAGTCAGGAGGTTGTTGTGGGCGAAGTTGGAGACACCCACCTGGGAGCGGAGCGTGAACTGGGGCTCGGTCGACCAGATGGGGCTACCGGCCACACCGCCCTTGGTGGTGATGAGGACCACGCCGTTGGCGCCGCGGGAGCCGTAGATGGCCGTGGATGCGGCGTCCTTCAGGACGACGATACTCTCGATGTCGTTGGGGTTGAACGAGGCCATGGTGTTCCCCGTTCGGCCTCCGTTGCCCACCTCGGTTCCGGCGTCCTGGTTGTTGAACATGGGGACGCCGTCGACCACGTAGAGCGGCTCGGCCCCGGCCGTGATGGAGCCCTGGCCGCGCACGCGAATGTCGAAACCGGCGCCGGGAGCGCCGTCCAGGGACGTTACCAGCACCCCGGGGCTCCCCTGGATCACGTCCTGGAAGGTCGTCGTCGTGGGGAGTTCGAGTTGCGTTGCGGCAATGGAGACGATGGAGCCCGTGAGCTCCTCCTTCCGCGCCGTTCCGTATCCCGTCACCACGATCTCGTCGAGGGCCAGGGGGTCGAGGTCCAGTGCCACGTTGGCGACAGCCGTCTCCCCGGCCAACACTGTGACATCCACCTCGCTGTCGGCGTAGCCGATGGAGGTCACCTGAAGGGTGTACGACCCGGGGGGCACATTGCGAACCGTGAACCGCCCCTGAGCATTGGTCAGGGCTCCCAGGCCGGTGCCGCCGACCTGCACGGTAGCGCTGGCCAGGGGCTGACCGGTATCTCCTGCGGTCACGGCCCCGACCACGGTGCCGAAACTTTGCTGCGCGGCAGCACTCATCGGCAGAGCGCCGAAGGCGAGTACCGCCGCCAACCCGAGCACACTTGGGTGCTTCAACGAACGATTGTGGAGCATGGGTGCTCCCTCCCTCGGGGGAAGTAATGGGCCCGGTGCACGGAAATGCGCCGGAACGAACGGGGGGCGCGGCGGCGTGACGACGGCCCGCAGGCGCGCGCGGCAACTGCCGCCGATACCGGGGCGGGACGATGGGCCGGAGGAACCATGCCCCCGCGGAACCACTCCGGGTCTTCCTGACCTCGTCATCCCTACCTCGCCACACAGTGTCCGCGCCGAGTCGGATTGCTCCCACTCCGCGCGGCTGGATCTCGCACCGCGAGCGCGAAGACGCGGGAACGGCTCCGAGTCTCCTGGACCGCACCACGTCGATCGCCTCACCGGCTCGTCGCGAGGGGGGGGGCACTCGCGACGAAGCTCTCCCGACGCCAACCTAAGCGGGGAGCAGGAAACGGGCAAACGTCGCGGCGTTGGGCGCGAACGACCGGCTACCGGACCCGGGCGGAGGGGGACTATTGCCCGCCGATGGCGGCCAGGCGGCCGGCGTCAGGGCGCACCCGCACTCGGTACGCGCCTTGCGTCTCTGCTTCCCGCAGACGGTCTCCCAGCGGAGAGGAGCGGGCTTGGACTGGATCGCGAACGACCTGAAGGTGCTCTGGACGGTTCCCTTCACGGCCCTGGGGATCTACGTCGTCCTCATCGTGGCGACCCGGATGGCGGGGCTCCGCAGCTTCTCGAAGATGTCGAGCTTCGACTTCGCCATGACCGTCGCCGCGGGTTCGGTGGTGGCGACGGCCATCGCGGGATCCACGACGGTGTCGTCCGGGTCTACTCCGACCACGGCGCCGGGTGGCCAGCGGGGGCGTCGCCCTCCGGAAGACCCACGGTGGAAGGCGACCCGGGGGCCGCCGGTTCGGCCCCGCCGCCGGCGGGCATGCCCCGCCCCAGCAGCTCCACCATGCCGTCGCGGAACGCCAGGAGCGCTTCGACGTTCCAGACCCGGCCGGCGGTGCGACGGTGGTCGGGTGGGATCCAGCCCGGGTCCCGGTGGGCGTCCAGGGCGTCGATCACCACCCGTCGCAGAGCCCGGGGCACCTCATCGGCGGCGCGGCCTCGCGGAGGGCCCCGCGAAGGATGCGGAGATAGTCGGCGAGGATGCGTCCGAGGAGGATGGGGTCGTGGGTGAGGTAGGGCCGCAGCCGCTTGGGCAGTGAGAGCACCCACTGGCGTGCGAGCACGTGAGGGATCACCTGATCGGTCAGGTGGGCGGCGACCTCTCCCATGCTGCGGGTGGTGCAGGAGGGGCAGACGCCGCGGCCCTTGCGGCTGAAAGCGAGAAGTCGCTCCTGGGCGCAGGCGTCACAGCGCAGGCGGGCGAAGCCGTGGGCGAATATCCCGGGTGAGGTAGCGTCGGAAGTCGTCCTCGACCCAGGGTCGGACGCCGCGGCGATCACCGCAGCGTCACGCTCCCATTGGGCGTGTCGAACGTCGCGATCAGCGCCGGGGCGTCGCCTGCGCCGACGTCCCGGAGTCCCAGATTGCGGAAGATGGGTGACAGCCGGGCGTGGTCGGGGTGCTCCAGGCGGAAGTCGGCCAGGGTCACCCCCGAGGCGTCGGCACCGGGGTGGGTCGAGCTCTCCCAGTCGATGACGAGCGGGAGCAGCCCGTCCAGCACCTGCACGTGGGGATCGGTGATGCGCCACGCGAGGGTGCCGCCCCCGTCGAGCTCCCGCCGGCCCTCGGTCACTTCGCCGGGAATGAAGCCCGCCGCCTCGAACTCGCCGCAGGTGAGGGGCATGAGGAACGGCCGCACGGCCCACCACGCGAGTCGCGGCTCGTCGAGACGGTCGACCCCGAGGATCCGGTTGCCGGCGGCGTCGGGCTGATTCTCATCGGGCCCGATCACCTCGAGGTAGAGGCGCCCGCCCAGGGGCAGAATCCGGTTGCGGGTGCCCCAGCCGGGATGCCGTCCCCCGGCGCGAAACGTCGCGCCGAAGCGGGACTCCAGGTCGGCCACCGTGGCGTCGACGTCGGGAGTGGCGTAGAGCAGGTGGTCGAGCTCGAGGGGTTCGTTCATGGTTTCGGGTCGGGGCGGGCGGAAGGTGCGGGAGGACGCCGCAAACCTGGCACGGGTGGGCCCGAAGGGCTACCCGGAACCGAAACCGGCTGGCCGACGTAGCACACGTGTGCTATTCTTGAACCGTCGGCCTCTATCAACCTGGGGGTTTTTATGGTACGCACGGTGACTCTACGGAAGATGGGTGGCTCCATCGGAGCGACCCTTCCCAAGGACCTGGCGGAGCGGCTGCATCTCGATGCCGGGGACGAGGTGTTCGTGGTGGAGACTGAGCGAGGCCTCTTCATCACACCCTACGACCCCACGTTCGACGCGGCGATGGCGGCCTACCGTCGGGGTGCCAGGAAGTACAAGAACGCACTGCGCGAACTCGCCAAGTAAGCCACGATCGTGTCGAACGAACCGCTGTGGCTCGACCGCGGAATCGTGGAGGCCCTTCATGCAGACCAGATTGCCGAGCACGGAGGGAGTCTGGGACTCCGCGACGAGGCTCTGCTCGAGTCGGCCCTTTCGCGCGCCCCGCAACGAAGGCATTACGAACCGAGCTCCGACCTCGCGACCCTCGGCGCCGCCTACTGCTACGGGTTGGTGAAGAACCACCCGTTCGTGGACGGAAACAAGCGCGTGTCCCTCGTGACGATGTACACGTTTCTGGCACTTAACGGCCAGGACCTCGACGCACCGGAGCCCGAGGCCGTCAACGTGATCGTGGGCGTGGCAGGGAGCACGATGACCGAAGACCAACTTGCCGATTGGATCCGTGCTCACCTCATCCCCTGGGTCGACTGACCCCCCTCACTCCGCCCGCAGCGTCTCCATCGGGTCCGCCCGGGAGGCCCGGGCCGCCGGCAGTCCCGCCGCCACCAGGCACACGGCCAGGAGCATCGCGGCGGCTGCGGCGAACACCCTCGGGTCCCGCGGTGACGTGTCGAAGAGCAGGGGCGCCAGCCGGGGGCTCGCGAACGCGGCGAGGAGGAGTCCCATACCGGCGCCCACCACCACGGACCGGATCGCCTGCGCGATGACCCGTGACACCAGGGTGCCCTCGGTGGCCCCCAGCGCCCGGCGGATGCCCAGTTCGAAGCGTCGCCGGGCCACGTCGAACGCGAGCAGGCCGTACATGCCGATGCCGGCCACGACCACGGCCAGGAGTCCGAAGGCTCCGAACAGGGTGGCGCCGAGCTTCCACGAGCGGGCCTCGGCCCCGATCTCGGAAGCCATGGGCATGAGGTCCACGTAGCGGATCGACGGATCCAGCCCCGTCACCTCGGCCCGGATCGCGGCGACCTGCTCCGCGGCGGGGCCAAGGGTGCGCACGGCCACGCCCGACACTCCCCGGATCGCCGCCGAGCCGATGGGCACCCAGACGCTCATCACCGGGTCTTCCCGGAGCTCGGACTGCAGGTGCTGGGCGGCGACCCCCACGATCTGTGAGCACGGGGCCTCGTCGCCCCCCACGTGGATGCACCGGCCCAGGGCGTCGCTCGTGGGAAACACGAAGTCGGCGAACGACTCGTTGACCACCACCGCGGGGGCCGCGCCGTCGCCCAGGTCGGCATCCGTGAATTCCCGCCCCCGCAGGATGTCCTGCCCCATGGTGCGGAAGAAGCCCGGGGCCACGGCCCCCACCACCGGGTTGCCCGAGGCCGGATGGCGCGGCGTGGAGTCGGAGCCCGGCACCCGGATGTCGAGGGAGAAGCGGAGCCAGAACGGCATCGAGACCGTGCGCGCGGCGCTCTCCACTCCGGGCAGCCGCGCCAGGGCCGTCTCGACCTCGGCGTAGATCTCGGCCGTGCTCCGGGTGTCGGCGCTCTCGTCGTCGACCTGGCTCAGGGCCAGAAGCGGCGCGGTGCTCTGGTCGCGCTCCACGCGCACGAACACGACGCGGTCGGCGTCGAAGCCCACGTCCACGGCGCCGGCCTCGCGGAGGCTCGCCAGGAACAGTCCGGCCCCCACCAGGAGCACGGCCGAAAGGGCGGCCTGGGCGATGACCAGCACCTCGCGAATGCGCAGCCGGGACTCGGCCACCGACCGGTTGCCGGAGCGCAGGATCGGCGCCGGCGCGGCCCGGCTCGCCCGGAGCGCCGGAAGAAGCCCCGCCAGCAGTGCGGCCAGCCCCGCGGCGCCGGCGGTGAAGGCGAAGAGCCGCACCCCCGCCACCGGCCCCGGCTGCACTTCGGGCAGCAGGGTGGGGAAGAGCACCCGGCTCCCCAGCACCGCCAGGCCCACCGCCACCACCCCGGCCAGCGCCGCCAGCACCGCACTCTCGGCCAGGAAGGCCGCGATCATGCGCCGCCGCGAGCTGCCCAGGGCCACGCGCACCGCCAGGTCGCCCCGACGCCGGAGCACCTGGGCCAGCCAGAGGTTGGCCACGTTGGCGCAGGCCACGATCAGCACGAGGAGCGCCACGCCGGCGAGCCAGCGCGACACTCGGGCCTCGGCGCTGGGGCGGGGGCCCAGGGCGTCGATCACGGGGGCCAGGAGCACCCGGGCCTCGGTGTCGTAGTCTCCGATGTCGGCCCGGGCGGCGCGATGCACGGCGGTGGCCTGGTCCTCGGCTACCCGGTCCGGGGCATCGGGCGCCATGCGCACCGCGGCACTCAGCCACCACCAGCCTCGGGAGTCGGGCCAGTCCTCGCCCATCTCGGCGGCGCCGCCGGGAAAGAGGGGAAGCCAGACGTCGGTCTTCGAGAGGTCGAGTCCCGTGAACCCGGGTTCGGCCACCCCCACCACCTCGTAGGTGCCGTCGCCGATGTGGAGCACCTCGCCCAGCACCCCGGGGTCGCCGCCGAAACGGCGCTGCCAGAACTCCCACGAGAGCACGGCCGTGCCCGGGGCACCGGGGGCGTCTTCGTCGGGCGTGAAGAAGCGACCGATACGGGGGCGGGCGCCGAGGAGCGTGAAGAGTTCGGCCTCGGCGATGGTGGCCTGGATGCGCAGCGTGTTGGGCGGCTCGCCCAGGGTGACGTCGTTGCTGTTCGACCACGCGGCCACGGTGCGGAAGGCGTCGACGCTCCGGAGGTCTTCGACGTCGAGCCACGTCATGGCGCGGCTCGGGGCGGGGGCCTCGTTCGGTCCCTCGCGACGCTCCACCCACACCCGGCGCACGCCGGCGGGGCCTTCGATGCCCGAGGGCGCCCGCAGCAGCAGGCGGTCGATGACGCCGAAGATGGTGGCGTTGGCGCCGATCCCCAGTCCCAGCGTGGCCACCACCGCCAGGGCGAAGCCCGGATGCCGTCTCAGGCGTCGCAGCGATTCGACGAATCCCGTGCGCAGTCCCCCGAACCACTCCATCGTCCGCCTCCTCGTCCGCCGCCCCCGATCCCGACGCACCAGCCTGTTGCGGTGCCGTCGCACGTCGCCGAAGCGCCGGAGCGCCTCGTCTTTCGCCTCCGCCTCGGTCATGCCCCGGTCCATCAGGAGCTCGACCGTGCCCTCGATGTGGGACTCGATCTCGGCCGCGATCTCGTCTTCGGCCCGAGCATCGGGGTCGGGCGAGAGCGACGGGTCGAGCCCCCGGGGCCGCTCACTCACCCGCCGCCGCACCTCCGGCGCGGAAGACCTTGGCCACCGCCGCCGCGTACCGCGTCCACTCGGCCTGTCCCCGCTCCAGTTCCGCCCGTCCCGCCGTGGTCAGCGTGTAGAACTTCGCCCGGCGCCCCTTCTCGGAGACGCCCCACTCGGCGGCGAGGAATCCCCGGTCCCGGAGGCGGTGCAGGGAGCCGTAGAGGGCCCCGTCTTCGACCTGGAGGGCGTCGTCGGTGACGCTCCGGATCCAGTCGGCGATGCCGTAGCCGTGCACCGGCCCGGCCTCCAGCGCCTGGAGGATCAGCATGTCGAGGGTGCCGCGGAGGAGGTCCATGGGCGGGCCGGGTGCCGTTGTCATCAGGTTCTGAGGTATGGGACGGAATGTTGGCCTCAGGTTCTGAGGTGTCAAGGGGGGGGCGGCAGCAACTGTCCTCGGGGGCCGCGCACAGCCCGCCGAGTTCCTCCAGGCGGGAGATGACGCGTGCGGATTCCCGTCGCGTCGGTCGCGATGGCCGTGACCGTGGCGGGCTCTGGGCGCGCCCCCGAGTCGGGTCGGGCGTCATCCGGTTCGGACGCGCGGTGCAGGGGGCCGGCGAGGTGGGTCCCTGCCTGACGTTCGGCGAGTCGGCCGGCGGTGCCCTCCTGGCCATGACTTGTCCAGCCGGCAGATCTATCGTTGGGACCGGACCGGGAGTTGGGCGGGAGCACTGCGCTTGGTCTTGCGGCACGAGTTTCGGCTGGTGGAGCCCGAGGGTGCTGAGCAAACGGACGTACGGTTCCATGTCGGAGGACCTCCCGAGCCGCTCCCAGGTGGGTCGACTCATCTGGCGGCGGCTCGGGGACGGAGTGGTGGCGCCCCGCTCCGATCGACCCGTCTTCAAGGTGCTCGAGGACGGCGGATTGATGCGGCGGATCAGCCGACCGTGGTCCCGCTGCTCGGTGACAGGGGCCGATGCCCTTGCCGCTCAGCATGGGCCCGATTGGTCGCGCTTTTCGGACTGGGCCGATGGGCTTGTTCAAGGATCTGGTTGCGGTGGAAGACTCGGTCTTTGCCGTCTGCCAGACCACGGTGTGGTGCGCCGCCGAAGACGTCGCCCAGGTCCCGGCCGAAGCCTGGTGGCGCCTCTTCAGCACCCGGGGCGAGTCTCTGGGCGCAGTCCCCCTTCCCGACGACTCGCGTCCTGAGCAGGTGGCCCGATGAGGCGATCCGGGTGCGGGTGTTGGACGAGAACGGTGTGCCCGAGCTAGGGGAGCGGGGCTGGTCGGGTGGAAGAATGGGGTGCCGCCATGAGGGAGTCCCGCTTGGGCGATCTGAGCACTGAAGTCGGCTGCAAGGGCCGCCACGAACCGCATGTGGCATAACAACATGTCAGAAAGACCTTGCGGAACGCCGTCAATGGGTAGTGTATTCCTTCTGCCCCCCCTTGGTCCCGTCGCAGCCTTTTTCCTGGAGGTGGAGATGCGGATACTGAGGGCAGTAACAGTTCTGGTGGTGGGCGTACTTCTAGCCGCGTGCTCAGAGGCTTCGGTAGTCGACACGGTGGACCGTGAGACGGTTCTGACACCAACTCTCCAAGGGCCCAATGTGGTCCGGAGGACCGTGCTTCCTGAGACTGGTCGGGTCGTGGTGACCGGTCAGCGAACCGAAGACGGTGGCTGCGCCGCGGAGCACACCGTGACCTTGGGGCCCGAGGATCCCAGCATCGTGTTCGAAAGCGTAGTCGAATACGACCCAGATACCTGCCGCTACGTCGTGGCAAGGCATCCTGGCGGACTAGCGCCTGTTCCACAACGCAAGCCGATGGACCCTCCCGGTGTTGGCGGAGGAAGACCGGATCTGGTTCCGAACCCATCCTCGTCGGCGGATCAGATCATCTCCACGAAGACGCACGAGTATGAGGGCGGCGGAGGCGGAGGTGGTCCGCTTGCTCCCTCCAGACAGTCCGGCCCCCCTTGCACAGAGGAGATCGGATTGCTGGGCTCTGCGTACCAGAATCTCTGGACCATTGATCCGATCGGCCTGAAGGTTACTGAGTCGAATCATCAGGTGGACTATTCCTATCACCCGGACCTGTGTGTCAACTGGCTGGGGAGTCAACTTGAGTCTAGGTGGCTCAGCGCCTCCGGATGGTATATGTACACATGGGAGCATCAGCATTTTACGCCGTACTGGCAGTTAAACTACGAAGCGTTGGCAGGTGAGGGCATCCAGACGATGCACAACAACACGTTTTGTGTACCGGTTCCGACCACGAAGTCGAAGTATGGGAACAAGATCGTGGCATGGGATGATGGATGGCCTTCCTACTCATGGGGAATCACGAATAGCGGGGGATGCAGCTCCCTCCTGTTCGGCATGAGGGCGTTTGGAAGGTACTACTAGTGTAAGGCCGCAACCGATCAACGGGATGTTTGCACCCCGACTGACACTCGCATTCCTCGGCTCTTTCGCGGCGCTTTGGTTGTCGAGTGTCCATTGGATTGGAGCCCTGGGCCCGATTATGGCTCTTGTCGGCGTGCCTGCGTATTACATCACGGGCCTGCTGGCCGTGATCTTGCCGACGACGATCTCGTTTCTGGCCCCGGTCATCGTAGCGGCTGTACTGCTCTGGATCGATTGGAAGGTCGGGGCGATGGGAATGGTGGGCCGTCGGGATTCTCCGTAGGCTCGACGGTTCACCTCCCATTGCCACGCCGGACAGCGGTTATCGGTCCTCGCGCACAAGACCATTCGATCGAGTGCGCCACCACCCTGCGAAGACCTCGATCCGCTGCTCCACGCTCGCGGCCTCGAGGGCCGCCATGTACTCGGCCCGGTCCTCCACGCGGATCACCGTCCACGGATAGCCGCCCGAGGCCAGCATCGCGTTCATGAGGAATCGGGCGACCCGCCCGTTGCCGTCCGGGAAGGGGTGGATGTAGCCGAACATCCAGTGGCCCAGCACCGCTCGCGCCCCCGCGTGGCGTTCCCCTTCGAGGAGATCGAACAGGGCGGGCATCGCATCGCGGACGCTCTCCGACCGCGGCGGGACGTGGCGCGAGTTCTGGATGTAGACCGGATTCGTGCGGTAGCCGGCGAGTTGGGCCGGCTGGATCAGGCCGGCGGCCACGGCGGGCTGGAAGAGGTCGCGATACCAGGCCCGGTGCTGCTCCCTCACGAGGCCGGGGGCGGACTCCGGATCGGCCAGGATTCGCTCGATGGTGTCTCTCACTCCCTGAAACGCGAGCCAGTACCCGCGGGCCGCGAGTGCGTCGCGGCTTTCGCGGTCGGTCGGGTTCTCCCGAGGATCCCAGGCCCCGGCGCGGACCCGCTCCACGAGGTCGGGCGTGACCCGGTAGCCTTCGATGGAGAGGGAGTGGTAGGCGTCCTGGTCGTACAGGGCGGCCACCCGCTCCAGATACGCCGTCGGGGCGACCGGGCGGGTGGGGGGCTCGGGGAAGGCCTCCTCCACCGGCCCGCGCATCGCCTGCCACAGGCCCTGCAGACGGGCGACGATCGCGGGTGTGCGCGGGCCGATCTCCGGGAGGGGTCGATCGGGCTGGAAGGGGTCGCTCTCCCGCACCCGATAACCCGCTCGAGACATAGTGCCGGCGATCTCGTCGGCCATGTCCGGACGGCCCAGGCGCCGAAGGGCGCCGGCCAGCCGTCCGGCCGCAGCGACGTGATCGCCCTCGAGCAGCACGGCCAGCAGATCGGACGCGTCGCGGATCCGGGACAGCGCGACCTGCGCCTCCACGGGCCGTTGCTCGAAGAAGCTAGGCTGTGCCCGAACGAGCGAAGCCGGCAGGGTGAGCAGCCGCACGCCGTCTCGTTCGTCGCGCTGGGCGTCGGCGGGGAGGGAGTCCACCCCGTAGTCGAACACGCTCGTACCGAACGGAAGGTCGATCGTGTTGTTCGATCCGCCGGGCGTGTGCACGACGACCTGGCGGGGCACGTCCGTGGCCTCGGCGTGGAGCAGGATCGATAGCTCAGGCGAGAGGTGCCAGTCCCCTCCGAACCGCGCCTCGCAGTACCGACCGCAGAACTCCCAGAAGCAGGCGTGCCAGGCGGTCGTGTCTCCCGGGAGGGCCGCAGGGTCGGTGGCCATCCACCAGCCCTTGATGACGGGCCGCAGGAAGCCCGCTGCCTTGAGTCGATCCCGGTGCGTCCGGGAGAGCTCGGACGAGGCGAAGACGCGACGTCCGGTGCTCTGCAGCGACGCCAGGACCTCGAGGGATTCGGCGAGATTCGCGTTGGGCTGGGGCATGGGCCGTGGTCGTGTGTGATTACACGTATATTGTGTTGCGCGATTACAAGTATATTCTGCGCCGTTGTCGTTCTGCAATCCCTCGGGGGCCCAGGGGGTCCTCTCCGTCGCCTTTTGAAACTCGCCGGGCCACCCCCTCGTCAGACCCTATGCGGTCCACATTGTAGACCGCGCTGACCCCTGCGTTCTGGAGAGGCCATGGCCCCGGGCGGATACATCGGTGAGTTCGAACAGATGGTGCTGTTGGCGATCCTGCAGGCCGGCGACGAGGCCAACGGCTATCGGGTGCGCCAGGAGTTGGAGCAGGCCGCCGACCGCACGGTCTCCAAGGGGGCCTTCTACACGACCCTCGACCGCATGGAGTCCAAGGGGCTCGTGACGTGGGACACCCGCCCGCCCACCGAAGGCGCATCGTCCCTGCCCCAACGGCACTTCGTGGTCACACCGGCGGGACTCCACGAGCTGCATCGGTCCCGCAACGCCCTCCTGAACCTCTGGCGCGGCCTCGAGGAATTCGGGGGCGTGGGATGAGAGCCGGCGACGGTCCGCCCCCGGGCGCGGACCGGCTCCTCGCCCGCTTCCTGCCGCCTGGCATGCGAGGATCGGGCATCGTCGCCGACCTGCACCTGGAGTACCGGGACGTGGTGCGGCGGCGAGGGCGGGGATGGGCGCGGGTGTGGTACTGGAAGGAGGCCGTGGCGCTGGCGGCGCGCTACGTCTGGGTCGGAACGGGGGTTCACGCTTCACACGACGGGAGGGCGGAGATGGGGACGTTTCTGGCGGATCTGCGGTACGGACTGCGCATCCTGGCCAAGACGCCGGGGCTGTCGCTGGTGGCGGTGCTCACCATCGCCCTGGGCGTGGGGCTGACGACCCAGACCTACAGCTATCTCGACGGCACGGTACTCCGGGGACTCCCGGTGCCCGACGCCGACCGCTTCATGTTCGTGACCGAGCGCATCGATCGCCTGGGCATCGATCAGAACTCGGTCCCTCTCCACGATCTCATCGACCTGGAGGAACGCCAGACGACGTTCGAGGACCTGGCGGCCTACCAGTGGAGCACCTTCGATCTCGCCGACGACGCTTCGCCCCCGGAACGGGTGCAGGGTGCAGTCGTCTCGGGCGACGCGCTGGAGGTCGTGGGCGTGCCCCCGCTGCTGGGCCGCGTGTTCCGCCCCGGAGAGGACGGGCCCGACACGCCGCCCCGCATGGTCCTGTCGTACCGCCTCTGGCAGAATCGCTTCGCGGGTGATCCGGGCATCGTGGGCCGAGTGATCCGGGTCGACGGCGAGGCCACCGAGATCGTGGGCGTCATGCCCGAGGGCTTCCGCTGGCCCTTCGATCATTCGGCGTGGATGCCCCTGCGGTACGACCCGGCGGTGTTGGGACGCCGGAGCGGCCACGTCGAGGTGTTCGGTCGGCGTCTGCCGGGGGTGAGCGAGGCCGACGTGAACGCCGACCTCGAGCGGGTGTCCCTCGACCTCGAGAGGATCTACCCCGAGGAAAACGACGACGTCCGCATCTACGCCGCGCCCTTCGCCGAGCGCTACATGCCCAAGGAGATCACGGCGGTCATGTTCCTCATGCTGGCGGCGACCCTGGGCGTGCTGCTCATCGCCTGCGCCAACGTGGCCAACCTGCTCCTGGCCCGGTCCGCCTCCCGGGGGAGGGAAGTGGCCGTTCGCTCCGCGCTGGGGGCCAGCCGGGGACGGGTGATTCGGCAGCTCCTCATCGAGACGCTGGTCATCGCGGCCCTGGGCGGGCTCCTGGGCGTCGGGCTGGCGTGGGGGAGCATCGAGCTCTTCGAGCGGGCCATCGTGGACATCGAGAAGCCGTACTGGATCGTCAACCGACTCGATCTGCCGGCCCTGGCCTTCGCCCTGGGGGCCGTCCTGGTGTCGACGCTGGCGGCGGGGGTGATTCCCGCGGTGCGGGCGTCGGGCCTCGGCGTGGGGCGGGTTCTGGGCGACGCGGCCCGGGGCTCGTCGTCACGGCGGCTGGGGCGATTGACGTCGGCCCTGGTGGTGACGGAGATCGCCGTGTCGTGCGGCCTGCTGGTGGCTTCGGGGCTCATGATCCGAAGCGTCATCAACCTGAGGAACACCGACCTGGGGTTCGCCCCGGATCAGGTGGTGGCCGGCCGCGTGACGCTTTCCCGGAATGCCTACCCGACGCGCGATGATCGCCGGGCCTTCTTCCAGACGGTGGAAGACCGACTCCGGGCCGAGCCCGGGGCGGCGGCCGTCGGGTTGGCCTCGGACCTGCCGGGTCTGGGTGGCGGCTCGTGGTGGGTGCGGGTCGACGGCCAGGATTACGCACGGGAAGGCGACGTGCCCCTGGTCGCGGCCACCGTGGCCACCGAGGGGATCTACGACGCCCTGGGCATTCCCCTGCGGCAGGGCCGGGCCCCCACCCCCGCCGAGGTCTGGTCGGCCGACGAGCAAGTGGTGGTGGTGAGCCAGACCTTCGTGGATCGGTATCTGAGAGACCGCGACCCCCTGGGAGTCCGCATCTTCCTGAGCCGGGATCCCACCGCCGACGTCCCCGGCATTCGCATCGTGGGCGTGGCCGGCGACGTGCATGTCGGTGGAGGTGTAGGGGGCCTGGGAGACGATCAGCGGTCCCGGGCGTTCGTGTACCTGACGCCCGGCTCCATCGACGTTACCTCCATGGCCGCGGCGGTGCGGACCCGGGGTGCCCCTGCGGCCTTCGGGCCCACGCTGCGTCGCCAGGTCAACGAACTGGATCCCGATCTACCCGTCTCCGAACTCGCGCCCCTCTCGGAGGCGATTCGCGACGCCACCTGGGCCTTCGGCCTCTTCGGGTCGCTGTTCACGATCTTCGGCCTCGCCGCGCTCTTCATGGCCTCGGTGGGCCTGTACGGCGTGATGGCTCACTCGGTGACCCAGCGCCGCCTGGAGATCGGCGTGCGGATGGCCCTGGGGGCTGCGCCTGCGCGGATCCTGCGCATGGTGCTGAACGAGGGCACGGCCCAGTTGGTTCTGGGCATGGTTCTGGGACTGGGACTCGGCTGGGCCCTGTCCCGGCCCCTCAGCTTCATCACCTACGGCGTGCGCTTGAGCGACCCGTTCCTGTATCTGTTCATCGTGGCGACCCTGGGCAGCGTCGGTCTGGCCGCCTGCATCGTTCCCGCCCGGGCGGCGACCCGGGCCGACCCGGCCAAGGCCATGCGACCGTAGGCGGGATCGGCCCCGAACGGTCCCGCTCTCCCGGCCGCGCTACTACATTTCGGGTGTCGGGCGACCGACGTTGTGCATGGGGCCATGGCTCAGTCGACGACGGAGGTCCCGGTGATCCCAATCCATGCTAGGCGAGCGCTGGGGCTATCGGCCCTCGTCGCAGCATCTGCGGTAAGTTGTACCCCGACGACCGAGCCGCTGGTGCTAGATAGCCGGGCGGTTGAAGTGGTCGGGACGGTCGAGAGCGGCCAGCTCTCTGCGCTTGGTGGCGAGATCATCCTGCTCCCGGACCCGACGGGTAGCTGCCCGGCAAGCGAGACCCAGACGATGACGGGTGCTCCGCCTGCGAGCGGGGTGATTGCGGCAGACGGCTCCTTTTCTGTGACCATGTTGTTGGACTACAGGGCTGGGGCGGTCGTACCGCCAGAGATCTGCGTGCGAGTCACCGTATTCTTGGAACGAGACCAGGAGCTGCCTGATTCGGCATTCAATGCCGGGCCGTGGGCGCTTGGATCGTGGCAGAATCCGCCCACCGAGAGTATCTCGATCGTGTTTGGAGCTGGTTGAGCCCGACGCCTATGCTGCACCGGAGAAGGGAAGGGCCGGTCAGCCGATCCGGCTGACCGGCTCCTAGCCGTCGACGGTTACTGCACACGGGCGACTTCGGCGGCTTGGTCCAAGCGGGCCTCCCCCTCGACACCAGGAGGGGGGAGGTCCGGCCCGTCCGACCCTGGTCCCACCGGGTGACAGCCCAACCCACGGGGTGCTACGTTGGTCGCGACGGCGATGCGGGGGGCGGCGGTTCGAGGACGCGATCGATGGAGAGAATCGACGATCCTCCCTCTTTCCTCCCGACGCGCGTTACGAGACGCACAACGCGACATCATGGAACACCTGAAGTCGTTGGAAGGTAGGAACTTAGGAAATACATGGGGCCATAGCTCAGTTGGGAGAGCACCTGCTTTGCAAGCAGGGGGTCGCCGGTTCGAGCCCGGCTGGCTCCACTGATCAGATGATCAAGCCCCGCTTGAGGTTACGGCCTCGGGCGGGGCTTTGTGTTTTCGGACCTCGCCGACGTTGTGTCCATTCGTTGTGTCCATTCGGACCCGATCAGGTGCCCAAACGGCGCTTCTCGAGGGCTTCCCGCATCTCGTTTTCGTCCACGCTCTGGTAGCACGTGAGGACCGTCACGTGCGTCTTCCAGCCGCCGAGTTTGCACAGCGTCTTGAGCGGGATTCCCTTTAGATCCGAGGCAAACTTGCGCCTCAGGGAGTGCCAGCCTCGCCCCTTCTTGGGCTCCAGGCCGGCGAGCTTCTCGGCCTTATTCCACCAGTCTCGGGCCAGGTAGCGGGACATGTGTCCGTTTGGGCCTCTTCCCGGAGAAGGGAGGATGGGCGCATCACCGATTCCGGGGTTCCGATCGCGGGCGCGGGAGAGCGCCGCACGGGCCGCCGGCGTCATGGGCGTGACGTGTTCGTAGCCCGTCTTCTCGGTCTCCGCTCGCCACCGAATCATGTTGTCCTCGAGATCGACGTCGGACCACCGGAGCTTCCGAATCGCCCCGATGCGATGCCCGGTCTCATGGGCGAGGACCAGGGCGACGTGGAATCGCCAATCGATGTGTTCGGCCGCTGCGAGGAGGGCCTTGTACTCGTCATCGGTGATGGTCACGCGGCGCGGGTTCTTCTCCTTGGGCACCTTGAATCCCTTGAAGGGGTTTCGGTCCAAGAGGACGCCTCCGCGGCCATCACCGGCCACGGTCGCCCAGTTGAACACCGCGAGGATGAACCGGAGGTCGGCTTCAACCGTCCGGTCGGATACCGCTCGCCACGGTGGCTCGCCAGGACCGACCCTTCCGGCCCTTCGATCGCGGATGAAGCGCTCCCTGTCTCGGACGCTGAGAGTCTTGATCGTCCGCCCGGAGCCGAAGAACAGCGTGAACATCTCGGCGACCTCCCTGTCGCGCTTCCGTGTGCGTGCGCCCTTCGTCGGGGTCACCTCCGCACCGTAGATGTCAAACAGCTTCTCGAGCGTGAGGTCGGCCCGCTCGGCTTCTTCGATGGGGACGTGGATCTGGATCCCCCCGAGCCGTGCCGCTGCCCGATCCGCTTCCTGCTTCGCGCGCTCCCGGTCCCGATGCCCGAGCGAGATCCTCTTGCGACGCCCGCGGTCCCTGACCTCCAGCATCAGGGCACCCGAGGCGTGCTCGTAGACCCGGACTCGATTCCGTCCGCGCTCGCCGGCGGAGTAGCTCCACCGGACCTTGTTCGTGCCTGCCATCATTCAGCTCCTGCGTTGATGGCAGAGCGCACGATCTGCTTACGGGAATAACGCGAGAGGGTCTCGTCGGTGCCACCCAGTCCGGTCTTGCCTGAACGTCACGCCGGGCGATTCGCGGGGCTCCGGGACACCCGGCGTTCCGCAGCTTCCCGGTCCGGACCAGGCGGGCCAGGTGGTCGACCGAGTACCCGCCGAGGTCCGATGCCTGCTTCAGCGTCAGAGGAGAGTCAGCGTGTTCGGATATACTACGCTCAAGCTCCTCGGCGCACCGCTCGTACGTGAGCGCGACGGGGTGATTGGCGTGGCAGCGGAAGACCTCGGCGCGGTCGCGCCAGCGGTCCGGGAGTTCTCGGCACGCCCCCTCCCAGCCCCACAAGCGGCCCCGAGCCCTCCGAACCCACCCTACCACACTATCCTTGCCCCCCTCAATTCCCTCCTCCTACATTCGCCTCGACCGGCCCGACCCCGTTCCAATTTCCTATCAGTATGTCTTGCGTTATAGCAGACCGGTTTCTCCGAGACCGTGACCGACTTAGCCACAGCGAGTCCATTTCTCGTTCTGACCCACTCCCCCGGGCTCCCTTAGCGCGATGATGCGGACGGCAACCATCTGGACAGAGACCGGGGCCCAGACGAGGGTGACTTTCGAACCCGGGGAGGGCTTCACTTTCGACCCAAAACCAGGCGTCGACCTGAGAGTGGAGGAGGTGTTCCGCGTCGTCCTCCATGATTCGCGGGGGCGCGTGCAACTCTCGATTGACCTCGAGCCCTCTCGCTCATCAGTCACCCTGATAGACAAGTATGGCGCTGGGTTCCAACGACTGGTTGTTGTCGGAGCCCTTCGAAGTGCCCTAGGGACCCAGTCAACCCACCCGGGCTTGTGCCTGGTCTTGAGGGCCTGGAGCGATGACCCCTATGAGCGCGGGGTCCCAGAGGTGCGGGTCTTCCGGATCAACGGGACAGACACCGTCGACGAGGGTCCGAGAGCATACCGGCACCGGGACGACGAAGACTTCGTGCTCGAGCGCTTCCGCCCTGTGGCGATCACCGACCCCGGTGATGAGGGCACCCCACCCAGCGGGATCGGAAAGGAGTTGGAGCTCCGGAACAAGAAGATCGCTTCGCTGGCCGAGGGGCTGAGCGACGTCGAAAAGGCGCTCGGCATCAAGTTCGATGGGAGGGCGGAGGTCACCGCACGTTTGGCGAGCGTTCGTCTAGAGGACGGGGGTCCGAACGAGCCGGTTTGGCACCTCACGACGAAGAGGGAGTTTCGCTTCGTAGCGGCGGCTGGACTCCCGGAACTCCCCGATAAGGGATGTCTCGTACAACGGCCGCCGATGAGATCGGATTCCTCGGCGCCTGGGGGCATGGTACTCGATGACTACCGGGCCGGTCACGTGGTACTCATCGCTGAAGATGTGGCACCCATTGCCGACTTCGCCGACGTGTGGTCAAGGCTCGTACAGAGGCCGTATGCAGCGGCGTTGGCGGCCGTGGCGGCGGGGCGTCCGGTTTCGATGGTGCCGAAATGGTCATTCGAGGTCCCACAGAACCCCGGGGGCGTGGCGCTGGTCGGCGACGCAGTAGTCCCCCCACCCGGTGGCGGGAGGCCCCTCGCCGGTTCCTGGAGGGCTCTAGAAGCAACGCGGCCGGAGGATGTCACCGGATCGTTTCCCAACCTGCTGCGGCACGACGGCCAACCGGTACAGTGGCTCGGGCGACTCGCCCCCCGATCGGACCCAAGACCCGACTTGAATGGGCCTGGGAATCCAGAAGACAATCAGTGTTCGGCTATCGCCGACCCACTCCACATCTACCTAGGCATCGGATCCCGAGGGACCAAGGCTCCGTCTGGCCTCGACGAGGTTGCGGCTACTGCAAAGAAGGTCCGACTCGGCGCGCTCGACCTCGCGCTACCCGGAGCACCGATAAGGGGACTGAGTTGCCGCGCGGTACTGAGGGCCGATCCAGTCCAGCCCGAGTCCAGTGTCCCGGTCGTCGATATTGAGGCGGACCTGGATCTGACAACGTTCGCGCCTGCTGGACAGGACCCGCTTCCGGCGGAAGAGCGGGTCTCCGAAGGTGAGTCGGAATTGCGTCCAGACGGAGTCGACCGGTTCTTCCGGCGAGCCGAGCCGCTCGTCTATCTCTTCCCTTCGGCCGCCGCGTCCCACGCGACGAAAGCCGGAGCGCCAACGCCGTTTCACATCGTGGCGACGGAGAAGACGATGCGGGATCGCTCCCAGACCCTCCGGCTCCGGCTGCGCCAGCGGGGTCAATGGCCCTCGACCTACACCCGCCTCTTGGTCGTGGACACCGAGCCCATGTTTGTGGGTCGGATCGACCTCAGAGATCTATACGGCGGCGAGGGTGCTCGCGACAACCAGGAACTGGGGAATTGGAGTAACGTCGGTTCCGAAGGTGCCCGGTGGGAGATCTTCGCCGGCGCCGACGGTTTCTCGGTGGTGTTGCCACCGCAGGCCGTCGGCGAGGCCATGGAGAAGGGTCGATCCGCGCAGGACATCGACGACGTCGAGGAAGGTGAGCTCGTCGACTACCGCTTCTCGACAGCTGCAAGACTGGAACTGCTCTCGAGCTACTACGACCAAGCCTTCGCGGAGGCACCGTGGAACCTGCGGCGGATCCTAGGCTACCCCGGCCAGCGCGCGCCGGGCAGCCGCGTCCTGAGTCTCCACTTCGAGGTGTTCTATGGCCTCTGTGGATCCATCGACGCTCCGAACTTGATGCTATCGGAGATCGGCGCGCGCTCGGGGGCTTGGCCACCGCGACTCGGTCAGGATCTCCGTAGCGATCTCGCGGACATGGAGGAGGCTCTCGAGGCGCAGCTCGTTGAGCGATACAACGCGCATCGTTGTGCCTGGGGCAAGGTGTATCGACGGCTCATGCGTCGCCTCGCCGTGCTCGAGCCCTGGTCCGCGGCTCAGCCGTCCGCGCTGAAGCTGGAGGAAGGAGTCCGTTTCGAGCTACGGCCGGAGGCCGAACCCAGGTTCCCCGTACCCGATGGGGTCGCTGCCGAAGGCGTGCCAGCGCATGGACTTGGTGGCAAGAAGGACGGCTTCGCCGGCGGGGCCACATGGGGCTTCGAGAGTTCGAGTATCTACAATGCGGTCTGGCGGGACCCCACGTCGACCAGAGCAGCGATCGCGAAGCCGATGTTCTCAGCGTTGGGGGGGTGGGCACAACAACGGGCAAGCTTCGACAACGACCGGACGACCATCTTCGCCAGCACCGCGATGGGCCGGACGCATTACGTGGCACTGGAGCGGATCGGCCGAATCGCAGCTTGGTGGACACCTGCTAAACACGTCATCATCTACGAGCGTACGGTACGGCGGGCACGTCAGTTCGACGACCAACAGGATGAGCACCTCGGCCGAGGCGTCTTGCGGAAAGTCCGCGAGTACGTGGAGATCCTCGAGCCCGAACGGAGCTATCCGGAGTTCGGGGCCGACCCAATGACGCGTGGCTTCGTTGAGAAACTCGTCTGGCGACAGAAGATCATCAACGTCGATGGGCGCTGGGGACGCGACATCGGTCAGGAGGGATGGGCGGTACCACTCTGGCGGACTGATCTGCCCGACGACTTGGCCGACATATATCCGAGACCGGACGTTGCGGTGGCCGTATCCACCGATCCCGAATCCGGCGCCGAATTGGACTCGCTTAGGATAGGCAACCCTGAGAATCTGTACTTCTACACTTCGGTGCGGCCCGACCTGGACAGCCGTACGGACCTATGGCCTTCCGTCTGGGGCGTCGACTTCGCCGACGTTGTGCCACCGAGGGAGAATCCCGATCTCACGAACCGTCAGCTTAGGCGACCCCGTGCGCCGAGTGCCCCAAGCCGCCGCACAGGGAGCGACCGTTTCACGTTCCTGACCGAGCCCGGGACTCGACCGACCAACCTGAACGCGACTCGGTCCGAGTCACCCATAGGCGCGCGGCTCAGGTCGATTTCATTCATGAGAGCACCGGGCAGTGGAGTGGCCGCCGCATCGCTTCGACCGGTGCAGAAGGCAGTCCTGGCGGCAGCGCGCATCCGCGGTTCCTCAGGTCGGGCCCTAGAGGAAGTGCTGGAGGTTCTCCGAGACGCGGAGGAACTATCTGACGTCCAGAAACCGGTGACGGAAGCCATCGAGCGGGCGGCGAGAGACCTGGACCAAGTGCAGGATTGGCTGTCGGCGCTGAAGACCGCCGAGTTCGACGTATTCGAGAAGATCGACCCCTGCGCGGAAGCCGACCGACGAGTGCGTATGCTCGTGAGGAACGAGGGGCGCAGGTCCTTCGGCGAGCTGGCGGACTTGCGGCGCAGCATCGCGACCCTCGTGGAACCTCTAGAGGGAAAGGCAACGTGGGACGAGGTCGGTGACACCCGGAATATCTTCCGAGCCAGGGTAAACGACCTATTTGGCGAGCTAGGCTTCCCGGAGCGGATCGCCGGAGCCGACGCCAATCTCGACCAGCTTTCGAAGAGACTAGAGGGCGTCCCGGAGAAGCTCGAGGGAGCCGCCGACGCCTTCGTCGCCGTCCTGGAGAGCACAAAGCAGACGATCGTCGACGCGCCCGAATGCGAAGCGAAGGAATTCGCCCTCGAAGAACTAGGCTACTGTCGAGACAGGGCCGATGAACTCTTCAACGAAGTGCAATCGCTCGTACAGCCACTGGACACTTGGTCCAACGGGCGAATGGATGGACCGCGCCGAGTTATTGAGAGTGCCCAGAGTTCTCTGAGGGCTGGCTTCGTCGACCTCGCCAAAGCAATCCAAGAAGCGAACGACGCGAGCACGCTCAAGGCCGACGCGGCTGTTATCTTGGACCAACTTGTCAAGACTGTTGAAGGCGTGCACCGTGACGCCAATGGGACGACAGGCGGTTTGGCAAAGGCCGTTGAGGACTTTCGGGGCACCCTGGCGGACGTCCCGAAGACGACTACCCGGTTCTTCTGGGACGCGATATCAGCCGGGGCCAACGAACTCCTGAAGGATGTCGGAGGACAGCAACCGACACCGGACGCAGTCTACGAAGGACTCACGGCGCTAATCCGCGCCCGTCTCTCCGAGGCGGCCATCGAAGCGCAACTCGCAGAGGCTGAGGAAGTTGCAGCCGAGCGGGCGCGGGCGGTGTGCGAAGCCCTGCTCGAAACGCCCCAGAAGGTCTTCCAGCACCTGAAACAGTTGAAGCTCGGGGAGCAGCTCAGGAGGCTCTTCGCGGCACTCGAGGGGAGAGCGGACGCAGCGGCCAAAGTTCTGGCGCGCTTCGCAAAGGACATCGATGCCGAGCTAGAGCGGTTCCTTGAGTCCGTGGGTGAGGAACTGGGTCAAGCAAGACGCGCGGTCGAAGAGTCCATCGGGCTCGGAGACCGTACGGCGAGGCTGTTCCGAGCATTCGGCGAACCACCCCGGATTCCGGGAATGGGCTTCAATCGCAAGTTCGTGGAGTTCGGGTTTGATGAGTTCGTGTCCGGTATCGAGATGACGCCGGTCGCCGCACTGGTTCGCACGGGTGAGGCAGCGGTCGACGACGCCATCAACGCGTTAGGCATTCGCCTGCCGACTCGGCAGCTCCTCGACAGGTTGGTGCCATCGGATCTTCCGAGTTTCGACCTGGCCAGCGTCTTCCCGAACTTCGCCGGGCTCGAGCTCGAGAAGATGTTCCGCGGTGTGAAGCTCCCCGCACTCGCTAACGACGGGATCAAGGTCACCCATGGGATTGAAGAGCAGACCCTTCGCGCTTGGGTCCAAGCCGACGTCGATGTGGACCTCGGCGGCCAGCAAGCCATTCTCTTCTCCCTCGGCCCCGTAACGGTCCGAGCGAACGGCGCCCGGTTCCAAGCGAAAGCTCGGACGGAGACCGTGAAGGGCCGAGTCGGCAAACAGAGTGTGACCGGGGTCCTTACCGCCGATTGGGAAGTGGCCGTCGGCGGCTTGACCCTAGTGGTGTTTCGCCGCACGTCACTTACCTACGATGAAAGCGGCGACTTCGAGTTCGATTTGTCACCGGACCGCGTCGAATTGCAGGCAGGGCTACAGTTCATCTCGACGCTATTGGATTCGATCGGATACTCAGAGGGCGGGTTCAGCCTCGGAATGCTCCCTCTGCCTCGAATCGGCGTACAATCCACGCTGGCGCTGCCACTCCCCGATCTCCAGGGAGGAGGGTTTGCGATCTCGAACCTGGACTTGTTCAGCGCGTTCCGCCTCGAGGTGACACCGAAGGGCGTCTTCGAGGTCATGTTCTCCCTCGACTTGGCTCGTAAGAGCAACCCATTCGTCCTGACGGTTTCGATGCTCGGCGGAGGCGGGTGGGTCAACCTCGAGGCCTCGTACCGAACAACTACCGGTGCGATCACGACGTGTGTCCAGATCGGGATCGTTGCGGCTGCTGCTGTTGGGATCAACCTTGGGCCGATCCGGGGCGGGGTGATGGTGGCCTTTGGAGTCTACGGTGAGTTCTTCGGGAACTCACGCGCAGGCTCTTCATTCTCAGTCGCCTTCGTTGTCGTAATCGACGGCCACGTGAGCCTGAAGGGCATTGTGTCAGTACACATGAACGTGACACTCGAGGCGCGTTACGACTCCAACGGTGGGGTCACGGGCCGAGGCACCTATTCGGTCAAGATCAAGATCTGCCGGTTCTTCACCTTGAAGGTGCGTCGCTCAATCCGCTACCAGATCGCAAAGGGGTCATCAACCCGTTCGACCCGAACGGATGTCGATTACGACAGTGCGGCATCGCGTTACCTTCGAGCCCTCGACTAGAGAATCTTGTGTCCTTGACCTTCGCTGCAATCGTCCACCTTGAGCGCCTCCCGAACTACGAGGTGGGGCACACTTACTTCGGTCTGAACGTGCAATATGGCCTGCGGGGTAAGCCGGACGCTGACGACGAGTGGGAGACGGCCTGGGACAGCTTCTTGAGACCCTGGGTTCGAGCCAAGAATGAAGCCGATCCTACGAACGCTCTCATTCGCAAGGTCGCGTTATGGGTCGAAGGTTCGGGACTTGAGATCGTCGACGTGCTGCCCGCACCGAAGGTCAACCCGGGAGCGAGATGGACCGAGCTCTTCGGCCGGTATGATCGAGAATATGAAGCATTGATCTGGCCTGAGGGTCGCACCGCCAAGCCCAACCACGGACCGGCTCGTCTGGCCTCCGATCTAGACACGGCTCAGGAGCTAGATCTCGACGCGCCATCCTGGCCGATACTGCTTGCCCAAGCCTCCAGGTACCCTGCACCGGTTGCCGCGGTGATGGGCCTCAGCTGCGTCTTCCGCGTTCCTCAGGATCTCGCTGGGAAGGTCATTCTCGGCGCAGCGCCCGTGTTCGAATGCTGGGTGCCAGTTGATACCGACCCGGTTGACGGGGTGTGGGAGCACAAGTTCGTGCCAGACGACTGCGGTGAAGCGAAGAATGACGGCATCGATCAGCCGTCGGCTCTCGTCTCTGTGCTACCGGCCTTTGTTGTTCCGGCAAGCCCGCGGCCGCCCGATGCAGACTCACTCCTGGACCTGGATCGCTACCTAGTATTCGACCCCGGGGGGAAGTGGAACTCCCGGGCAGGGGAGGACTGGGTCAGCCGCGCGAGAGGAGGTTTGGCACTTCAGTTCGATCTGGGGCAGCGACTAATCGACTTTCTAAGGTCCCACAGTGGCGTGTTGGCTGAGTACACGCCGGGGCGCGGCCTGGATGAGAAGGAATGGGAGGCCCGGCGGTGGGGATTGGTCGACGCAGTGCTGGCGGCTCTTCGCGACTTGGCGGACTGCGGATTGCGCGGGGCCGGGTCTGTTGCTCGCCCGGCCTTCGCTGCTGGTAGTGAAGCACCGCTGTTCGGACAGGCCCTCGACCTCCTCGGGCCGGTGGTTTCTCCGGATGCGCGAGACTTGATCCACACAGCGGTTGAGGCCTACGAAGCGAGCCTCGATCTCGGCGCCTGGCGGGTACTGATTCGCGAGACCGTCGACGAAGGGCGGGGCCTTAGGGTGTTGGCCGACCGTCGAGAACCCGGCTCCTACTCCGACGACGTGGCCGACGAGATCCTGGGCGAGCTCGAGTCGATTCAGTCGGCGCTCTCGCAGGACCACGTTCTGAGGAAAGTGGTCTTACGCCAGTGGTCCGAAGCCGTCAAGGCATGGGACGTGGGCGCTCCCAAGCGAGGAAAGCCGCTCGTGGGGTCAGACTGGGCGCGCCTCGCCGGGCCAGTGGAACGGGACGCCCTCCCCGCGCTGGATGTACGCTCGATTCTCGAGCGAACGAACTTCGACCCTCTATGGCCCGTCATACTTGACATCCCTCTGAGGGAACACAACGAGTTCGAAGCCTTTCGAGGATTGGCGCGGGATGCCATGGCGGACTATGTGCGCGCTCGTTTTGGGGGTGTCCCACGAATCAAACCGCATCCCCACTCAGACCTCCAACCGAAAGCGGCGCCCCTCGGCACCCCCTTGGTTGAGCGATTGGCGAAGGTACTGTCTCGCTACACATACCGATTCATCGAGGCTCGTTATGGCGTGGGAAGATCCGTGCTTGCGGAGCGGCCACAGTCGATTGCCGTGCAGGTAGATCGACTGAGCTCGGCGATGACGGACGTAGGTGATGCGCAGCGAAGCCTATCGGGCGTTGGCTTACTGCTCCGCCGTTCCGGCGGGATGTGGCGCATGCCCAACGTGGCCGACTTGATCATTCTGGATGGATCCGGTGGAGAGGAACCTGCGTTCGAATACGCCGCGGCCCCGGTCCGCACGGAATACCAAGAGGAGCTGCGCCAGTCCTTCATCCGGTACGACAATCACCCGCTCGTCGCTGATTCCCCGGCGTCAGAGCTCGTCGCAGAGACGATTGAGCCGATCGAGACTCAGAACGAAACGGACGGGCTCCTTGATGCGGAGCTATTGCGATTCGCACTCCCCGACCCTGGAGTCCGCGGCAACCCGTCTCAGAGAGACGTCACTCACGGCGCGTGGGCGAAACTGCCAACCCTCGTCTACGGCGCCTCCTACGAGGCGCTACCGTACCTGATTGGCAACAGTGGGGCGCTACCTCCACTTCTGGCCGACGCTGCGAGTCCTACCGATGCCAAAGCACACGACGACTTCATAAAGGCCTTCGACACCTGGGTTGCGGGTGGAGACCAGTGGAAGCAATACGTGCAGACCGTTGAATACAGGCGTCAGGTCGGAGTTGCCGCACCGGCCTGGAGTTCGGGCGAGCGTGATGGTACGAAGAAGGCCCCGGTGCTCCCCGCCGTACCAGACGGCGTTCGCCCATTGGTTAGAGACCTCGGAACGAATACAGATCCCCTGGTCGATTGGCCCCGCATCGTCGGGATGAGCGACGACGTGAGCAAGGCACCGCTGCTTCTGCTTTGGGACGCGGGGGCGACGCCTCGCCGGACGGCGGAGTACTGGGTAGGAGCACCGCGTACAGATCTGGAGAATTGGCATCGCTGGATCTCCAAGGACATCATGGAAGCTCGCAACCCCACCAGCCTTGAGGCTCTACGAAAGAGAGTCTGGGTGGAGGTCTTCAAGAGACGAGGTCAGGATTCCGGAACGAAACCTGACGACTCCGTAGATGACCCGTGTGTGGACGGCTTGGTCTTCGTCCTCGATCCGGTCTTCTTACGGAGTCAGCAACCCCACCCTGCCCCGTTAGAGGTTGACTTCGTGGCGGCGACGCCTGGTCCGGGGCTTGAAGAAGTCCGACGGAACCCGATCAGCGTCCAGTGCTCCATATCAAACGGCGCCCCCACTCTCGCGCTCGTTGAGGGAGCCGTGCACGCGTCCGTGCCAGTCGGCGAAGTGTGGACTCTCACAGCTTACGCTCGGGTGCCGCGAGCGAAAGCTGACGGTCGTTTCCACAAGAAGCTCCTACAGGCGGGGCCGACCGTTGCCGGTTCGATCCTCGAGCAGCTCGCGGCCGCGCGAGGCGAGGAGGCGGAGCCCCCCTACCTTCTGTCGGCGCATCGTATCGTAGTCGAGGTCGCGCACGATCAGATGCCGACCCCGGCGGCGCTTTGGGACGCTACGTACGCCGCAATCAACGAAGCGGATCGAACCGTTTCGGTCGGGATCGACCCCATGCAGATCGCCGAGTCCGCCTACCTCCTGAAGGAAATTGAAGTTCGTCGCCAGGTCTGGCGATGGAATGGGATCCCGCCCACCACGCGCCCTCCAAGCCCCGGTGAAGTGATGGACCCCCCACCTCCGCCGGCCGCCGCCGCGACGCCAGCCTTGATCTGGGAGGCCGAGGGATTCGGGCACCGACGAGATCTGGACCACCTTCGCCTCGACCGTCAGGCGCGGTATGGCGATCCGCCGGGTTATCCCGGGGGGATCGCTGGCCACAGTCCTCTATACACGGAGCAGCTTTCGGGAGACCCGCGAGCGCTGTACTACCGTTTCGGCATTCTCGCGCACTCGCGGTATCGGAAACTATTCGGGACACCAGCGGTCGAGGCGAAGGAGGCGCGCACCAAGACGAAGTGGCGGCGGGCACTGATGCCGGCTCGCCTCCCGGAGGACGGGCGTCTGGACGCGCCGGGGCTCAGGGTCGTCCTCCCCACGACGGTGGGGCCGGAAGGAGACCAAAGTACCGGCGCCGCAAGCCTGCTGGTACTTCTCGAAGAGCCATGGTACGACCGCTTCGGCCTACACGAGGAGCTACAGGGCGAGATCGTCCTATACCGAGACCCGGCAACGAACAAGCCCGGAGAGCAAGCAGAGGCAGCTCTCGACCCGATCCTATTCACGGCTCCCTTCCCAGGTTCGACAAGTGCCCAGGGAGGAAAGCGTTGGGCAAACCAAACAGACCGGCTCAAGATCACGGGCCCCATTGGCCTGAGCTTCGACACCGACACGGACGCACGCCTGTTCACAGGTACGGCCTTCCTCGTCGACGTCATCCCACCCGAAGAAGACGCGGACATGGACCTGGGCTGGTTGTTCGCGAGGCTACGCTTCCGGCGTCACCTCCCCGGGTATGCTTCGGTGGAGGCCGATTGGACACCATCGGAGTGGGTCCAACTGCTTCCGGACTCAAGTCGTTGGCACGTAGGCTGGGGAGATGGGAGCGTGACGAAGCACGCCCCCGTTTCCAAGCTGAGCTTCCGAAAGGGGGGCACCGGCGCGAGCTACCGGTTCTGTGATCCGGACGGGCAGGCGCTAAGCTGGATTCGCGCCGATGCCAGTGATGCACCGGACGATCATGCCTTTTCGCTCTGGGTCATGGGGGTTCGCACCATCTTCGACGCCGGCGGGCAGGAGCGGTTGGAACTCGGTGGATTTGTCCCGGTCGAGGCGAACGCTAAGTTCGAGTTTCCGTCGGGCCTGGATCGCGTCCGACTCGTGTCGGTGCAGCACGCTCCCGACCGTCGAACCGAGGCTGGAGACCTGGTCTATCGCGACACCACCGACGAGGCGTCCCTTCTTGAGGCCATGTTCCCCAGTGAGGCCGATGACCGGACCGGCCCGGTCAGTCTGAGGAAGAACGCGGGCGCCCGTTGGGTGCGGGTTTCTCCATTCATAGACCGGCTGGCATCGGACCTCTAGCCCGGTGAGTCAAGACTCGCCTCTCTTGTGGAGCCCTACGGTGAGGACGACTACATGATCGTTTCCTTTTGGATCAACGCCTTTATCCCGGTCAACATTCCGAACCTGTCGACCGAGGTTCCGGAGGGGGACTACGCTGGAAAGACGATGATTCCGGGACCGGTTCCGCATATCAGCGACTGTTTCCTAACCGACAACCGCAGCTTCTCTGACAAGACGAACGCCAGCTCTCGCATGCACTCGGCCTGCACAATCGACACCGAGACACTCGATTTTATCCCGAGCCATCGCTGCGACTCCACGCATGAGTTGGATTGTGAGGATGGCGAAGTGGAGTGCACCAAGAGCGGCGACACTACACGAATGACTTGGAGGGTGTCACAGAAGGCTCACCCGAAGCTCGTCTTGGAATTACGGGGCGCCAGCAACAATCCCTGCTTCACAGCTTCCCCGGACATCGACTACGAGGGGAAGCTCTGGTTCGATGCCGATGAGCTGTCGATCTTCTTCTCGGGCAAGGTCGACGTCTTCCCAGCCTTCGAGGCCTACGCTCAGCTGGACAACGGTCCGATCCACCGCGTGTTTTCGATCGGACCGCAGCGCGGCGCCACGCCATGGAACCTACCGGGCGGCGCCACGCGCGAGGTCTACGGCCTAGTCGATCTAACACCAGTAAGGCCAGCCCCGAAAGTGACCGGCCCGAAGGATCAGTTGCACCCTGATCTCATCGCGATGCTTGAATCCCTCTCTAGCCGGCTCGGCCGAGAGGTGATGATCACGCAGGAGGGCGGCAAGCGAACTGGTCCTCCGAGCAAGAGCGCGCACCATAGCGGAATTGCCGCGGATGTCGCGATCGTCTTCATCGACGAAGGGGGCGACCGGCGATTCATGCGTTCCGCTGAGGTAGCCGACGAACTGATCGCGGAGGGCTTTCGCGGTGTGGGGGAGTATTGGAAGGACGAAGATGTGCAGTCCGTCTTTGCCCACGGTGATCTGCGTGGCACGCCAGCAGCCGTGGACTCTGGGGAGTATGCCTCAGGAGGGGAGAAGGAGGGGCCCGCTGTCTGGAGCCGCGTAAATGGCAAGTACCGCAAGGGGCGGAAGTCTGGAAGGCCGGGGCATCTCCTCTAGCATGTCCCCCCCCGGTCGAGCTATCCCGAACCGAATCCCACAGCTGAGTCCACACCCGGAGGCCTGCTGAATGCCGAGGACCTGGCGGTCTTTCGCCGTCGCCGGGGGCGGAATAGGCGCCGCAATTCTCCTGTTCTTCGCCCTTATGCTCCGCAAGGTACCTGACGATCTACTCAGGACGGCGGAACGTCAGGTGATCAAGTCGGTCGAGGAGCTCGACGCGGACTGCGGCGACGGATGCGCGGGCCTGGCCATTCTGGAGAACGACTGGCCGTTTGCTCTTGGCGTCGTTGAACTGTCAGACCGGGGCGAGTTCCGAGACCCACGACAACTCCAAATGATCCTGGCTCAGGCGGACAGTGTACCAACCAGGGAAGACATTCTCCTCGTCGTATATGTCCACGGATGGAATCATGACGCTCGACCGGGCGACACCGACCTGGCTTGCTTCACAGAGACACTCAGTGCGGTATCTCGACTGCAAACCTACCAAGGCATCGAACGAAGACCCATAGGAATCTTCGTTTCTTGGCGAGGTGCGCTTTACCGCTCATTGTGGACCAATAGGGCACTGTCGTTCTGGGACCGGCGCGATGCGGCCGACCGGATCGGCGAGGGCAACGCCCTCCGCACCATCGGGGAAGAACTAGTCAGTGTCGCCCGACGACTGCGAAGTGCCCGTCCCAACAGCGGGCTCCGCGTTGTCCTCGTGGGCCACAGCTTCGGCGCTCGCATGCTCTGGAGTGCGCTCGAGGCGTCGCAGGAAAGGAGCCTCATCTCCGAACTCGCGGACGCCGTTGTCCTCCTGAACCCAGCAATGGATGCGTCCCTTGTGGATCGAATCCTGGCGCAGCCGGACCATCTTCTTCCCCCGACGCTAATCATGGCATCGGAGGCCGACCGCGCTGTCGCGGATCTCTACCCGGCAGCTGGTGCAGTGGAAAGCGTGTTGCGAAGGGGTCGCCTCACGAGTGCCATCGGGGCAGGCCACCGCGCATCCAACGTGACGCATTCTCTCCAACTCTCCAATGAAGACTCCGTGCCCAAACCGCGGCGCTTCGACCAAGGATGTCCGTATTCGCGCGCGGACGAGCTAGGCCTCCTGACTCTTGCTCGCGACGGAACCGCCACCGGGTCCGACCTAGCGAACTATACCGAGTTCCAGGCCCCTCGACTTGGCACCGCGGCATTGGTCCGGCTTGAACAACTCCCTTCAAAGACCGCTCCCAGTGGCGCGCCCTTCCACGTGGCCCTCGTGGAAGAGGCACTTATCGCCGATCACAACGACTTCTGGACGCCGGAGATCCTAGACCTGGTGGTCCGCTTCGTGAACGCGATCGCTCTTTCGGGCCCGACCACTCGAGCGGTACCCACGAGCGCGAGGGATTCGCTTCAGCCCTAACCCATGGCAGCCCCGCCACGATTCCAGTCGAAAGCTACTGGTCGCTGGCAGCTCCAGGGAGAACTGGGATGCGGCGCGAGACGCCTCCCCGTCCGCGTATCGTTGTGGTGGCGGTCGCGGCGTCCCCTGCCTTGGCCCGTAGCGGGCAGCCGTTTCCGGCCTCCGGGACTCCGCCCGCCTGCACCCCTTCGGTTAGTTGTTGGTGAAAAGGACGTTGTTCACAGCAGGGCCTCGAGTCGGCTGAAGGGCGTGGTGTTGCCGATGCCGCGGTGTCGGCGTCGGCGGTTGTATCGGTTCAGGAATCCGGGGAGCATGAGGGTGCGGGCGGCCGAGTTCCGGTAGGCGCGCACGTAGGCCCACTCCCGCTTCGCCGTCTGGATGAAGCGTTCGGCCTTGCCGTTGGTCTGGGGCCGGTAGGGGCGGGGGTAGATGTGACGGACCCCCTCGGCGGCCAGCGTTCGCCTGAAACGATGGGCGCGATAGCAGGAGCCGTTGTCGGTCATGACCCGCTCGACCTGGACGTCGTGCTCACGGAACCAGGCAATGGCACGCTGGACGAAGCCCGTTGCCGGCGCGGCCTGCTCGTCGGGCAGGACCTCGGCGTACGCGACCCGCGTCGCGTCGTCGATGCACACGTGGAGGAACTCCCATCCGACACCTCGGGCGCAGCGACGACGGTCGCCGTGGATGCGGTGCCCGACGCCCTGGGTTCGGCCCAGCTTCTTGGTATCCAGGTGTAGCAGCTCGCCGGGCCGCTTCCGCTCGTAGCGTACCACCGTGGGCTTCGGCTCGAGAATGCGGAGCCGCCCGAGCCCCAGCTCAAGAATTGAACTACGAGCCGCACGGCGAGGAGTGCGAACTGAACCTGGCCGAAGGTTCAATCACGTTTCGGCCCTACGAGATACGCATCCGCCCTCGCCGGGGCGGCGCGGCTCAGGGGTTCTTGGAGGGGCTCGCGGACACCCTCGCCGCGCTCGCGGCACTTGGCCCAGTTCAACCGGTGCTCACTGGCGAGGCTGAGGAGGACTTCCCGCGATTGGCGGTTGAGGACGGAGGGGGTGAGAGATGATGCGTGGGAAGCCCACCGCAACTGCAGTCCGACCGCAGTCCTAGGGACACGCACCGGAGGATCTAGGCTTGCCGGATGATCCGACTGCGGATACGACCCCCGATACGAGGGCCTACCTAGAGAGCCGAAGCGCGTTGGAGGAGTGGCTTCGGACCAACCGGGCTGACTCGCTGAACGCCACAGGCTTCAATTTCTCGCAGAACTTCACGTTCTCGGGCTTGATCCTCGACGGGGCGAAGCTGGCACAGGCCGGGTTGGCGGGGGCCAGTTTCTCCGAGGCCAGCCTGCCAGCTTTCATGGCGCCCGACTCGAACGGGTGGATTTCAGGGGGGCCGACCTCCGCGGCTGCGATCTCCGGGACGCCCGCCTCGGAGGAACGTATTGGGAGGGGACGCGCATCGACGCCTCGACCGATTTCGGGGGATCTGACTGGTCTGGCCACGACCCGTTTCAGGACGGGTCGGAGCGCCTTGGAGTTCCTCGGTGGCGACGGCTCCTCTCGTGGGAGACCCTCCGGTTCGTGGGTGACCTCCCTCTCTCTTGGGGCGCCTCCCTCCTCCTCGTCGGTTCCCTCTCGGTTGTTTCGGTCGTCGAATGGGCCAATGCTCACCGCCTGTTCGGTGCGGTGGACTACCCGATCCCGTTGCCGGGGCACACCCGAACCCTCCTGCTCGGCAGCCTCCTAGTGACGCTGGGCTCAGCCGTCTACCGGATCGCGTGTCCTGCCACCGTCCAGGAGTACTCCAGAACTCGATGGGTGGATGGGATGCGGTTGCCCGGCGTTCGGTATGTTTCGGCGGCACTTCGATCGGCAGGCGCAGGCGATCCAGGAGCGCTGTCGGCCTACGCCCCGGCGTTCGCGCCGCCCTTCAGCGGCCGCTGCTTGCTGCAGTCTCCGCCGGGGGGACGTTCCTCGGTGGAGCCCTGCTGCTTTGGTTGTTCGCCAGTAGAGTCCTACGAGCTTTGGCCTTCCTCGCCCGGTGATCATTCGGCGCCGATGCCCGGTACATCGGTCGGTTTTCGACGAGGCGCGGCTCATAGGGCCGAGGTTTTCCGCTCTCGTCTCTAGCCTTGCTCCGTGTGTTCTCCCCCCCCACCCCCGCCCTTTTCGGAGGAGTGTCGTGCGGCGCGAAGCCAGCCGCCTGGTCCACGGGCTGGGACCCCAGGGTTTGAGCGCGGGCGCCGGCTTCATAGCTTGGCACCATGATCGCGCAGAGGCTTTCAGGGGTCCGTGTCGGCGCCGTGGCAACGGTTGCCGCAGTATCGGCTTATGGGGCTGTTGTCTCGGCGTTGCCCATATGGGCGGCGGCGGGACTTGGCGCAGTTGCGTTGGTGGTGGCCGCGGCACTACCGCGCGCCCAACCCTCAATGAAGATCATGCCCGTGATGTCGATGGGCCCGGCGAACGGGGCCTTGTGCCTCGTCATCCCGGTCAGGATCTCTAACCCTGGAGGGGCGGGTGTCCTTCGGCTCAGCGACTTCGAGGCGTGGTTCTGCCCGGATCCATTGGATGCGGAGATTCATGCCGAGCCGCTCCCTTCAGAGAACGACAGCTTCATCATCCGTTTCAGGCGTGGGAAGGAGCTTTGTAGCCTCCGATTCGACAAGTCGGAGTTGATCTCCACGCGGGCAGCCCGGATCGGCCCTGACGAGATCGTGCAAGGATGGCTCCCGGTCAGGGTTCGTTCCCCGAAGCCTCTTTCGAGTGGCTTCGTTCTCCGCGTGACCGCGATCGTGGACAGCGGCCCGGGTCAGCTGTCCGCCTCCTTCAGCCCGAATCATGCGTCCAAGGAGCTGGGCGCCACCTCCGAGATTCGGACGCTCTCCACACCGAAATGCGGGGACGATGCAGAACCAGAGCCCCAGATCGATCTTGCGGGCTTCTCCGAGTTCACCCTGTCGCAATCCCGTAGCGGCGATTCAGTCATTCTCATTCTAAGAGTGCGGATTCGAAATCACGGAGCGCCCACCGTTCTGTCGGGATGGGAACTGAGGTTGGCGGCGCCCGACTCCTCGCCACAGGTCGCGCACATCCTGGAGAAGGACGAATGGGCGAATGATGTTGACGAGCAGTTGAAGACTGGCGTTCAGAACCGCGTGTTTAAGGACTCCCGGATTTCGATTGGGAGGGATGGTCTGATCGACATCGCGATCGCTGGGGCGATCCACGGATGGAGCCTGTCGAGGATTGGAAAAGGGGTCGCCGGCGTGTCGCTGAACCTGTTCGATTCTGACGGGAAACGGTGGGGAACTGACATTGAAATCGTGGTTGGCGGGCCGGTCCCGCTGTCGGAAAAGCCAGGGCCTTCGTAGGTCTTGACGGCCTCACCCTGCTCTCGTGGTGTAGTGACATGAGCGGAGCAGGCGTCGTTACCTCGGTGAAGTTGATTCTCTCGCCGGTCGCGCGCCTGGGCTGATTCTGGGAGGAATCCCCGAGACTCCGGCGGGTGGCAAGCGACGATTCGGCCCGGCCCTGAAGATCGCAGGGGAACCGTACAAGAACAGTCCGCCCTCGGACGTCGTTCCGGCCGGTCGGGAGAGCAGAATCGCCGTCCTTTCCTCGGAGATCTACCTAGCGAGTTCGGCCGGGCCTGATCGGCCGTGGGGCGCGGGGGGCGTTTTAGACCCAGCTGAGCTCGTCGTAGTCAGGAGTGGCGGCACGGGCCGTGGCGTACGGCCATGCAATCTGCGCCGGGGGCCACCCGACCCGCCACCAGACGACCGACCGCGAGTGCATGTTCGTGAGCACGTTCGAACCCCCAGACCACGAGAAGTGGCGCTTCGGCCGACCTCGAGATCTGGGGGTTTTGCCTTGTGTTAGGCGGTTGAACGATGACTTGATGGAGTCTCGAATCCTGCTCTGCAAGCAGGGGGTCGCCGGTTCGAGCCCGGCTGGCTCCACTACGTCGAGGACGGCTGATCTGGAGGCGATCGGGGGGAATCCGGAGGATGGCGGGCTTGCGAGGTGAGCCCGCACTCGTCCGCGCGAGCCTGGTCTCACATGGAATCCAGTGTGTCGCGAGGTACGCCCCGAGACACTCGCGTCGCGAGTTCGACGAGGGGGGGACGGTTCTCAGGTCAGCGTGGCCAGAACCTCCGCCACCAGGCCCGCCGAGGCCTGAGAGAAGTCGCCGAGACCCGCCCGCATTTCGCCCAGCTGTCGTTTCCGACGCTTCAGCTCCTCCAGCATCTCGTCGCGGAGTCTGGCGAAGCCGTCCCGCTTGCGTTCCAGGGTGTCCGCGGCCTTCTCGGCCTCCGACGGATCGTTCAAGCCCAGGGTCTCCGTCTTCGTGATCAGATGCCCCACGCCGCTCCGACTGGTCCGCGAGTATTCGACCTCTGTCGGATAGCCCGCGTCGGGATCGGTGGCCAGCTTGCGCAGGACCTTCACGATCTTCTCGAGTTCCTTGATTTCGGCCCTCTTCGACGTCAGCTCCGCGGCGAGGTCTTCTTCAAGCGCCCTTGCGCCGGTCTCGGCCAGCTGAGCCATGCGGTCGACAACGGCCGCGACCCGGGCCGAGGGGCCTCCGGGAATCCGGTCCCAGCCGAGCGTGGCAGCGGCGGTGGCCAGAGCTCTTCGCAGTTGCTCTCGTTGACGAACCCGGAGGCCTCCCTCCTGGCGACGGTTGTCCAGGGCCAGGGCGGCGATCCTCCGGGAGGTCTGTTCCAGCTCGGGTATTTCGGTCATGGAGTCTTCTCCGTGGACATGGTCATCGAGAGGCCGCAGCATCTGCACCGCGCTGCACGTCGTCGCCCGCTCCCCATCTTGAAGATACTTCATGCGACAAGGCCTTGTATCTCTCGATGAGTGAGACGGAAGTTGGCGAGGGTGGGGTAGCTCGGAGAGGCCTGGGTCTTCGAGACCGTGGCTGAGCAGGAGCGCTCCACCCTCGGACCTCGTGCGAGAGCCCGAACGGATGATTGGGGCTACAAGACCCCGCATTACAAGGCTGGGACAGGCACGAGCATCGTTCCTCCGGATCGGGAGAGTGCCCATGTCCGCCGAGCGGTTCATCGGGATCGATGTCGCGAAGGAGCGCCTCGATGGAGCCGAGAGCACCGGGGAGGAGTGGAGCGTTGCCAACGACGCGAAGGGGATCGCGGAGCTCCTCGCTCGGCTGAAGGGGCCGCGGCCTGACCTGGTGGTGCTTGAGGCCACCGGAGGCTACGAAGGCGCGGTAGCCGCCGCCGTGGCGGCCCAGGGGCTGCCGGTCGCGGTGGTGAATCCCCGCCAGGTGCGGGACTTCGCCCGGGCCACCGGGGAGCTGGCCAAGACCGACGCCATCGATGCACGTATCCTGGCGCTCTTCGCCGAGCGGATCCGCCCCGAGCCCCGGCCCCTTCCCGACGCCACCCAGACGGAGCTCATCGGCCTGGTGGCGCGGAGGCGCCAGCTCGTCGAGATGCTGGGTGCCGAATCGAACCGGCTTCGGTTGGCTCCTCCGGGAGCCGTCCGGAAGAACCTGAAGACCCACGTCCGCTGGCTCGAGAACCAGATCAAGAAGCTGGACCAGGACCTGGACCGTCTCGTTCGCACGAGCCCGGTCTGGCGCGCCAAGGACGATCTCCTCCAGGGCGTGCCTGGCATCGGGCCCACCACGGCCCGAACCCTTCTCGCCGATCTGCCCGAGCTGGGACGGGTCAGCAACAAGGAGATCGCGGCCCTCGTCGGCGTCGCTCCCCTCAACCGCGACAGCGGCCAGATGCGCGGACGACGGATCGTGTGGGGCGGCCGCGCCCAGGTGCGAAGGACGCTCTACATGGCCACTCTCGCTGCCACCCGACACAACCCCGCCATCCGCGTCTTCTACCGCCGACTCCGCGCTCGAGGCAAACCCGCCAAGCTCGCCCTCACCGCCTGCATGCGGAAGCTCCTCGTCATCCTCAACTCCATGGCCGCCTCCAACACCCCCTGGAATCCGAAGCTGCACCCCTCGGAGGCTTGACGGCCAACACGGATGCTCAGCCCTGCAGGGACGCGGGTGGCCAGGCCAGGCTCGCCCAGTTCGACGAAGCCCGCGCGCACGGCGGGCGACCAACCCGAGCGCTGGTGCGGCCTACTGAGGAGCGCCCAGAGCCTTGTGGCTCGCCAGAACCAGGTCGTGATCGGCGGATCCGCGTTCGACTCGTTCTTCGGGACGGACGGCCCGGAGCCCGGTCAGGTCGAACCCGCACGGCTTGCGCAATCTTCCGCTCGGGTAGTTGGGACAAGTCAGTGCGCCGTCCGGAACGCGATACCCACATCGGGGGCAGCCGCCAGGGCCGACCGACTTCGGTATGCGCGGTGCACTCGGACCCCGAGCGAGAAGAATCGAACCGGCGGCGGTAACCGTTCCGAGGCCGCCGAAGATGAAGAGGAGTGAACCAACGAGTTCCGCACTCAGCGGCCACGCACCCGTCACCACTCGGGCTCCCACGACGACGGAGGGGATCAGGAGCCCTGCCGCCGCGCCCCAGAGCGCCATGACTCCCGGCTTCAACTCCTTCAACGTGCGACGCCGGTGGAATGCAGCGAGCGCGCCCGAGAACAACGCTCCGCTGACGAATCCCCACACCCCGGCACGGAAGACCAGCACCGGCGCGATCTCCCAGAACGGAAGACCATCCAGTCCGGGGCCCACCACGTAGATGAAGGTCGCCAGGCCGAGTCCTCCAAGTGCCCACGCGCCGGCCCACGTGAGTGCGTTCCCGAAGGCACCCCTCAGTTTCCGTAGCCAGGACTTCATTCTCGCATCCCCCTCCGCCCCGTGGATGATCCGGGCCCGTAGAGGACCTCGAACCCGATCCAAGGTAGGGTTCGTGTAGGCCGACTAACAGGGGACCTCGTCGAAGCCCAGGGGCGATTCGTCGTTCCGCCCGACCACGAGGCCGGCCGTGCCCGGGGCCCCCCTGGCGGGAATCAGGATTGAGAACCCCGGGTCGGCATCCCAGGTCACCATGTGCTGTAGCGGAACCGTGCCGCGCAGGCAGGCCGAAGGGGTCCCGAGCCGATTCCTCAGCCGGCCTATCTCTTCCGTCCAGATCTGCTCGTCGACGCCAGAGGTTACTCGTCGGACTCGATCGGCGCTCTGGGTGCAGCAACCAACTCCGGCCAACAAGAAGATCAGAGCCACCCGGGCTAGCATGAGATCGTCCAGGTCCCGGTCAACATCAGCCGGTTCGTGCACAAGAAGTTCATCCTCCCCGCCATGTCGGCACTCCAGTAGGCGTGACGGAGTGCATCTTGGGGACCGTTCACGGGGTTTCGCTATTGCCACCGCCTCCACCCCGTCCCCTCCATCGCACTGCGCTTGGCACCTCCGTTGCGCGTTCGGATCCGCTAGCCTAGGATGCGCAATCTACGACACATGTAAAAGTACGGAGGGGCGTTGACGGTCAACTCGAATTCAGCGGAGCGGTGGGCGACGTGACCGCCTGCAGCGGCTTCGGCAGAGCCTGCTCGTCCTCGCTGGTCGCGCTGGTCCTCTGCACCGCGTGCGACTCATCGGGTAGAAGCTCCGACGACTTCTGGACCATCGAGGGAGAAGGCGAGCTGACCGTCACGTTCGCCGGGTCTCTCACCGACCTCTCCGCGATCGAGGCTCGACCCGTTGCGACCATCGGAGACCCTGACGGCCCGGAATGGGCGGCCCTCGGCCGCATCGGGTCCGGTGAGATCCTGCCGGACGGCGGGTTCGCGATCACGGACATGCAGACGCGGCGCGTTCACGTGTACGAGACCGACGGCAGCCACCGCCACTCGCTGGGGCGCCGGGGCGGCGGGCCCGGGGAGTTCGAGTCCATCAACGGCCTCGCCGTCGTCGGAGATCACCTCGAGGTCTGGGACTCCCGGCAGCAGCGCCTCACCTCCTTCGACTCGGACGGTGCGTTGCTGGGCACCACCCCGGCTCCGGATGGACCCTACGTGATCCACATGGAGACGTGGGACGAAGTCGACGGGTACGTCACCCTCTCGTTGAGCGACGAGGATCGCAGTTCGCCCGGCGGTTCGGACTTCATCGTGACCCTGGTCCACGCAGAGGTGTCCAGGGTCGACGAGTCGGGCACGACGAGGCTGCTGCGAATCCCCTACCTCCAGTCCGGTGTGGCGTTTCGTGACGGGACACAGATGGTGACCACGCTTCCGTTCCCTCATCGGGGCCGCACCGCCTTGGCGAGCGAAGGTCTGGCCGTCGTCTTCAGCGGCGAGCCCGAAGTGCTCCAGCACGACCACTCGGGCGCCCTCCTGCGGCGAATCCGGTTCCCCGCCTTCGACCTCCCCTTGGAGGAAGCCGTCGTCGACTCGGCGCGGCAGGCGGCCCTCGCGGAGGCCGCGACGCCGGAACTCCGGGAGATCATCCAGACCAGCTATTCGCTGCCTGCTCCCGAGCGCAGGCCGACCTTCGAGGAGGTCCGCGCGGACGGCGATCACCTCGTCCTGGGACTGCATCGGGTCTGGGCGTCGGGAGGTCGGCAGCCCTGGCTGTTCGTCTCGCCGGGCGAACGACGGGCCGGAGTTCTCCGGCTCGCCGAGGGTGAGCGCATTCTCGATGTCGAAGGGGACCGCGTGCTGGTGGCCGGCACCACACCTGCCGGGGTTCCCCGGGTCACGTTGCTCGAGATCGAGGACTGGAGGTAGGGAGGAGGTGGTGTTGCACCGATTGTAAATCGCGTTTACAATCCGTGCATGATCGATCGAGTCCTCAAGCCTGCCCTGCTGGAGGCCGCGGGCGAGTCCCCGGCCGTGGCGCTGACCGGCCCTCGCCAGTCCGGCAAGACCACGCTCGCTCGAGCCGCGTTTCCGGATCACGCCTACGTCAGCCTCGAACCTCTCGACACCCGGGAGTTCGCCGCGTCCGATCCCAGGGGGTTTCTGCGCACACACGCGTCACCGGTGATCTTCGACGAGGTGCAGCGGGCCCCCGGGCTGTTTCCGTATCTGCAGGAGGAGATCGACCGTCAGCCGGATCCGGGGCGGTTCGTCCTCACGGGGTCGCAGCACTTCGGCCTCTCGGAAGCGATCAGCCAGTCTCTGGCGGGTCGAATCGCGCTCCTGAATCTCCTGCCGCTGAGCCTCGATGAACTCGTCCGGTTCGGCGCCCGCGAGGACCTCTGGCGTGTGGTCTGGGAGGGCGGCTACCCCCGGATCCACGACCGGGACCTCGCTGCCGGCGCCTGGCTCGGCGACTATTTGGCAACCTACGTACAGCGCGACGTGCGACAGGTCCTCGAGGTCTCCAACCTGGATGCCTTCACGACGTTCGTCCGTCTGGCGGCGGGGCGAACGGCCCAGGAGCTCAATCTCTCCGGCCTCGGTGGCGACGCCGGTGTCAGCCACAATACGGCCCGCTCCTGGCTCTCCGTTCTGGAGGCGAGCTTTCTGATCTTCAGGCTGCCCCCATGGGTCCGGAACCCCAGAAAGCGGGTGATCAAGGCCCCGAAGCTGCATTTCGTGGACTCCGGACTCGCCTGCAACCTCCTCGGGATCCGGTCCCCGGATCAGCTCGAGGTCCACCCCCTCCGCGGCGCCCTCTTCGAGTCGTGGGTCGCTTCGGAGATCCTGAAGGCCCGGCTCCACCGGCGCCTCCCGGCCGACCTGTTCCATCTTCGGGAGAATCGAGGCGCCGAGTTGGACCTCCTGGTCGAGGCGCAGGAGCGAATCGTCGGAGTTGAAGTGAAGTCGGGCGCTACCCTCTCGGGAGACTTCTTCACCACATTGCGCCAGCTCCCTGACCTGGCCAAGGCGGCGGGGGAGGGTCGACGCCCCGTCCCGCGCCTGGTCTACGGGGGCGATGCCCGGCAGGACCGGGCCGGCGCCGAAGTGGTTCCGTGGTCGTCGATTCAGGATGTGCCCTGGACGTAGGGGGGGACCCCGCACCGTCCCTCCGCTGTACTCCCGAAAGACGACAGCACCACGGGTTGAACGGGGGAGGCGGGGATGCGGGGGATGAGAGCGGTGATGGTGATGGTGGCGGGGATTGCGGGTAACGCCATGGGCGCGGCCGCCCAGGATCCGCCCCCGGTGGTGTCGATGGAGGTCTCTCCCGGGGTGCATCTGCTGCGGAGCAACACCCCCATCGGCAATTCCAGCAGCCTCGTCGTGTCGGGGCCGCGGGGCACGCTGGTCGTCGACCCCAACGTACTCGGCGTCGAGGCCGAGATGCGGGAGTTTCTCGGGGGACTGGGCCCGGGCTCGCTCCCCCTCTTCGTCGCCGCATCCCACGCCCACGGTGATCACGCCGAGGGCCTGACCTGGATCGCCGGCGAGGGCACGGTCGTGGCTTCCCGAGCCAATGCCGAGTCCCTGAGACGGCAGAACGTCGTGCGGGGCTCGGAGCGACTGCCGAGGTCGGCCCTTCCCACGCTCGAGTTCACCGACTCGCTGCGCCTCCATCTCGGCGAAGGCCTCGACGTGGTGCTCTTCGCCGGCCCGCCGTCGGGCCACACGGGGGGCGACCTGTTCGCCTGGGTGCCGGCGGCGTCGCTCCTCTACGTCGGCGACTACTTGTTCCTGGATCGCCTTCCCATCGTCGACGTCGACAACGGCGGAGGGCTGGAGGGTTATCTGGCCACCATCCACCGGTTGGCGACCGCCCTCCCGCCGGGGACGAGGGTCTACGGCGGCCACGGCACCTTCGACGCCGACCCCATCCGCACCGTTTCGCTGGCGGAGTGGGAAACCTGGGCTCGCCAGGTCAGGCGCGCCGCCGACGCGGTGCTGGAGGCGGCCGACGGGGGCGCCACGGGCGATTCCATCGCGGCCGGCGGGCCCCCCGCCGGTCTGGAGCCCCTGTTGCAGCGGCCTCGCTTCGTCAGTTGGGAGCGCTGGGTCCACCAGGTGCTCGCGGAACGCAGGTAGCCGGCGCAGACCACCGTTGCCCCGCGGGGCACTCCTCGGGCACAATGGGCCTGAGCGGCGACCCCGACCCTGGAGCGAACCCGTGGCCGACCCCCTTTCCGAAGGCTTCTACAACCTACCCGGCTCGAAAGACGTGCCCCGTACCCCCAGCGACAAGGTGGCGTACGAGATGGGCCAGCGGATGCGCGGTCCGCGAACACCGCGTGCGGTCACCCCCGAGGACATCGAAGAGGCGAAGGGATGGCTCCGGTGGAGCCTGATCCTCGGCGCGGTGGGTGCGGTAGCGGGGTGCGGCTACGGCATCTGGCTGACCCTCTCGTCGGGGTTCGGCTTCCAGGCCGCGGAGGTCCTCAAATGGACGGGGATTGGTGCGGCGGCGGGGGCGCTTCTTCCCGTGGGCCTGGTGGTGGCCCTGGGGGTCGGCATCATCGCCGCCATACTCTGGGGGCTGGGGCAGTTGCTCAACCTGCTGACGAGTCTCTAGGGCCGCCTCTGCGACCGCCTCGGCTGGCCGCGTAGGCCGCCTGTCGAAGCAGGTTCAGATCGCCCAGGGGCGCCAGCACCGGGCCGCCCTCGTCGGGCCAGGCCGGCGTGGCCCGGAAGGCCTCGCGGTCGATGGGTCCGGGCGCAGTCCCCCGTGGGACGCTCAACCGCCCGACGGTGATCCAGGGGGAGTCCCAGCGAATGCGGTGATCGTCCATGGGGGTGCGGGCCGGGTCGAGAAACCCCTGGAACTCCAGGTCCCACGACGCTGGCGCCTCCCCCAGGCGAGCCGCGAGGTCATGGGTGAGGCATCGGTCTCCGGCGCCGCGCACGCCGGCATGCGGCGCGACGCCCCGCAGGCGATACCGCACCGCGAAGTCGCCGAGTTGGAAGGGTGCCCGACTGTAGAAGGCCAGGGCCGCCAGGCTCACGCCCGACTCGGCCGCCCCCAGGAGTGTGCGGGTCATGCGTACCCCGTCTCTGATCCCCAGGCGTCGGACGAGGGTGATCAGGGCCCCCACCTTGCCCCGGACGCCGCCGGTCGTGGCGGCGGCCGCCGCCTCCATGGAGGCGATCATGGCGCCTCCGTCCCGGGCGTGGTGCGCCTCGCCCGTGGTGGCCAGGAGGTCGAGTCGCCGGTCTCCGTCGACGATCCGGATCCCCACGCCCCTTTGGTCCGGGACCGTGTCGGGGCGGGACCCGGGGAAGGCGCTGGAGAACCGAACTGCGGCCTGCCACGTCGCTCCCCGCCGGAACGGCCCGAGTGCGATCTCGGCGGGGAGATCGTCGCCGATCCGCACCTCGGCGTCGGGGGTCGCGAAGATCGCGTGACGGTGCAGGGCGTGTCCGGGGGCTCCTCCCCCTCGCGCCTTCTCCTGCAGCCGCACCACGGTCGTCCGGGCTCGCTCCACCAGGGCCGCCTCCTCGGCCGGGCTGCGCCGGGGCAACGCCTGGGGCCAGTCCCGGCTCCAGGCGGCGACGATGCTTCCCGGCGTGCTCACCGGCCGTTCATGGCGCGATCTCCCGCCCAGGGGTTCTTGGCCAGGGCGGCGTCGAAGGCCCGGGTGGGATGGCGGGCCGGGTCCAGGGGCCCCTCGTCCCACGGTTCGAAGGCGTTGCGGACGTTGCCGAGTCCCGTCTCCTCCAGCTCGGGGAAGTGCCGCAGGAGAACGTCCTTGAACGACGTGCCGTCGACCCAGGCGATGCCCTCGGGCGTGTAGACCTCGGGCCGGTAGTCGCTGGTGTAGAACCGGTCGCCCAACAGCCGCCAGCTCGCGTTGAGAATGAAGACCTGGAACAGCGTCTCGCCGAAGCCGAAGCCCTCGGGGCGATTGCCCTCGCACAGGGTTCCGATGAGGAGGTCCACGTCGTCGACGTTGTCGTGCCCGTCGTCGTCCGTGCCGTAGAGGCTTCGGAGCGTCTCGGCCACGGCCGGATCGTCGGTGAGTTCGTCGAACGTGGGCACGCGCTGGAGACCCAGCCCGGTGCGAAGCGCGTTGTAGGTCGGCACACCGCGCTCCCGGTCCCGCAGCAGATCGAGGGCGCCCAGGTCCAGGAGCGGCATGTCCGGCGTCGAGATGTCGAGGAGCGCCGCCGGGTAGTTGTTTGCGACGAGGGCGCAGCAGTTCTGGGCGCCCATGGAGGCGGCCAGTGTCGTGAGTCCGTGGGTACGCAGGAGGGACTTCACGGCGGCGTTCCTCGTGCGCATGAGGGGGATCGAGGTGTCGTCCACCTCGAGGGCGTCGGGAAGCAGCGAGTGCAGCCGGTACACCGCCGTGAACTCCTCGGAGAGGCCGTACCGGGCGAAGTCGCCCTCGGGGCCTCCCACCAGACCGCCGAGCGTGGAGCTCGCGATGGGGATGTGCTCCAGCGTCTTCGGCGTGGATCCGCCGAACCACGCGGCCAGGAGGCCGTACCAGTTCGCCCGCATGGCGGAGTGGAGCGTCTTGTTGGGAAGAATGCCCGGCGTCCACTCCACGGTGTGGATCTTGGCCATGAGGGCGGCGTTGATCAGCCGGGCCGTCTGGAAGAGGCGCTCGTCGTCCCAGGTGGGGTACGCCGCCGCCAGGTGATCGCAGATCGCGTTGTGCTCCCGGGCGAAGAGGGTGTGGAGCATGGCCAGGCCGAGCCACCAGTTCCGGGTGAATCCGGTCCGCTCCATGCCCGTGTCCGGGTCGATGGGAAGGAAGCCGTCGTCGGAGAGTTCGAGCTTGCCGCCGTCCCCCGACCGCACCGCGCGCTGGGTCGCCTCGTCGCTTCCGTAGAGCTGGGACCCGTCCCACCAATGGGTCACCTCGTTGACGAACGTCGGCGGGCGGTCCGACTCGCCGTCGCCGCGGGTGGGGTCGGGGGCCGTGGCGGGGAGCGACATGGCCTCGACGCCGTAGCGTCGCATGGGGTCGTCGGCCGCCAGGGGCACCGTCACCATGGTCGTGGTGTCGGGATTTCCGTGGCTCACCCAGTCGTGGATCATGAACTGGATCCAGGCCGCCCCCCACACGTTGAAGAAGGGCACCTCGGCGCGCCCGCCCTTCGGTGCGAGCAGGGCTCGGGACAGCTCGCGCACGTTCACCGGGTCGGTGGCCGGGTTGGCGCGTCGGCGCGCCGACCCGTGGACGACCTCGTCGTCGACGTTGCGGAAGAACCGGGTCCAGGCCGCCCCCACCATGGGGTCGTGCCGCCCGTCGGCGTCCCGGCGCAGATCGTTCCAACTGCCGTCGGCCGTGCGCCACACCCGGGCCCACGGCGGGGGTTCGGCGACGTCTTCCAACAGCCCGGTCTTCGCCCCGTCTGCGTAGGGGCGCACCAGGTTGTTGGCGAAGAGGGCGTCGCGCATGAACGCCAGCTTCAGGAGCTGAAACGAAGGTTGGAGCGGCTTGGGTGCGCCCTCTCCGGCCGTGTGCCAGTTGGTCCACACGCCGTCGTGGACCCCCGAGCGGCCCGCTCGGGCCGTCAGCCCGTGGAAGATCGCGTTGGCCACCACGCTGATGGCCGAGCCGGCCACGCCCCGGACGACGCCGCGGAACTGATCCATGGCGCCCGGCGCGGGGATCGTGACGGGCGAATCGGGCGACGGGCCGGGATGGGGTCCCCCCAGGAGCCATTCCCGGGTGAAGTACCGGCGGAAGACCGCCATCTGGGGCTCCTCGCCCCCCATGCCCGTGGCCACGTTGATGGCGGCCCGCTCCAGCTTCTGGCGAAGGGTGTCGTCGTCGGGCACGCGGGACAGCGCCGAGCGCCACGCCGCTTCGGCCTCCTCGTACCGCCCGCCCAGGAAGTACACGTCGCCCAGCAGCACCGCGTGCTCCGCATCGTTCCCCGCCGGGTGGGCCTCGAGCACGTCGAGGGCACGGGCGTGGTCTCCGGCGGCCAGCAACCGCCGCGCGGCATCGAGGTGGGGGGCGTTGGGCTCCTGATCCGGGGGGCTCGCTCTCATGTGCAGGGGCTCCGGCTTCGATGGGGGTGATCCGGCACGTCATGGATTCACGCGTGAATCGACGGGAAACGAGATCACCCGCGTCAGGAGCCACCCATGGGGTCCCAGGAAAGCCCGAAACAGGTCGACGTCCTCGTCATCGGTGCCGGGTTTTCGGGCATCGGGATGGGCATCAAGCTTCTGCGCGCCGGGATCGACTCCTTCGTGATCCTCGAGCGGGGCGTTGACGTGGGGGGCACATGGCGCAGCAATACCTATCCGGGCTGCGCCTGCGACGTGCCGTCCCATCTCTACTCGTTTTCGTTCGAGAAGAACCCGGCGTGGAGCCGGATGTATCCGACGCAGCCGGAACTGCGCGATTACCTGGGACGGCTGGCCGACAAGCACGACCTCCGTCCCCACATGCGCTTCGAAAGCGAGGTCGTGGAGGCCGTGTTCCAGGCCGGCGCCGGCCGCTGGAACGTGGAGACGCGGGACGGCGCGCGATTTTCGGCCCGGACCGTCGTGTCGTGCATGGGCGGGCTGAGTCGTCCGAAGATCCCCGCGTTTCCCGGGCTCGATCGGTTCGGGGGACGGGCCTTCCATTCGGCGAACTGGGACCACTCGTTCGACATGACGGGCAAGCGGGTCGCCGTGGTGGGAACCGGTGCCAGCGCCATCCAGTTCGTGCCGCAGATCGCACCGAAAGTGGCGCGGCTCGACCTGTACCAGCGCACGCCACCGTGGATCCTGCCGAAGCCCGATCGCCCGATCCGCGAATGGGAGCAGCGACTGTTTCGGTGGCTGCCGGGCTACATGTTCGGGCTCCGCAACTATCTGTACTGGCGCCAGGAGATCCTGGGCGTCGGCTACACCCTGAAGCCGAAGATCCTGAAGCTCGCCGAGAAGCTCGCCCTCAAGTACCTGCGGGAGGCGGTGCCCGATCCCGAGGTCCGGGCGAAGTTGACGCCCGACTATCGCATCGGCTGCAAGCGGGTGCTCCTCACCAACGACTATCTCCAGACCATGTGTCGCCCCAACCTCGAGGTGATCACCGACAGTGTGGCGTCCATTACCGAGAGCGGGGTGGTGGCGTCCGACGGACGGGAACGGGAGGTCGACGCCATAATCTTCGGCACCGGGTTCAAGACCCTCGACTTCACGTCGCCGGTCCACTTCGTGGGCGCCGACGGACGGGAACTGAATGAGGTGTGGAAGGACAAACCCCGGGCGTACTTCGGCGTGGCCACCGCCGGCTTCCCCAACCTGTTCTTCATCACCGGACCCAACAGTCGGGTGGCCAACAACTCCATCGTGTTCATGATCGAGGTCCAGATCCGCTACGTCGTCCAGTGCCTGCGGCGGCTGTTGGGCAACGCCGCGGGGACGATGGAGGTTCGCCCGAAGGCCCAGCAGGAATACAACGCGGCCCTGACCCGACGGGCCCAGGGAACCGTGTTCGCCAGCGGGTGCCAGAGCTGGTATCTGGACGCCAACGGGGAGAGCCCCGTGCTCTGGCCGGGCTTCTCGTCGGAGTTCTGGTGGAAGGCCCGCTCGGTGCGCTGGGGCGACTTCGCCACGGGGTGAGCTACCGCGCGAGCCCCACCACGCGCCCGTCCAGCCCCCACGCCGGATCGGCCTGGATGCCCAGGTGGGCCAGGGCGGTCACCGGCAGGTCGACGATGTAGGTCGTGTCGGGAGCCGGGCCCCGGGCCGCCGACGGCCCGCTGGCGATGTAGAAGATCGTGCGCTCCTCGGAGGTGTCGCCGCCGTGGCCCCCGTCGGCCCGACGCCCGTGGTCGGTGCTCACCAGCACGAGCCAGTCCTCGCCCCCGGCGGTGGGGCGGGCGGCGAGGGCATGGAGGAGCCGGCCCACGTGCTGGTCGGCCAGAGCGATGGCCTGCCGGTATTCGGCGCCGATGGAGCCGGCCTGATGACTCGTCTCGTCGGGGTTGCCCAGGTAGACGAACATGGCGTCGGGGTCGGACGAGCGCAGTGCGTCGACGGCGAGCTCCACCGAGGCGGAGTCGGCTTCGGCCCACCCCAGCTCGTATCCGTCCAGCACGTGTTTGGTGTCGACCTGCTCGGAGATCACGGGCCCGTTGTGGTCGTCGGCCACCAGGGGCAGCCAATCGGCCACGACCCAGGTCTCGAGTTCGGGCCGCACGGTCTCGATCCGGGTGAAGAGGTCCGGGTACTCGTCGTACCGCTTGCCCTGGAACTCGTTGTCCGTGACCCCGTGCTTCTCGGGCCAGACCCCGATGAGGAAGCTCGACCACCCGGGCCCGCTCACCGACGGGAATCCGGTTCGGGCCCGGTCCGTGAACGTCCCCTCGGCCACGAGCCGGTCGAGGTTCGGCGTCTCGACCTCCGCGAGCACGTCGGGGCGCACGCCGTCGATGCCGATGACGAGAACCTTGGGTCGTACGTCGGGGTCCGCCGTGTCCGCAGCCTCGGGCGGGGCCTCGCCGCCGCCGCAGGCCAGGGTGAGGGTCGCCAGGGCCAGGGTCCAGCCGATGCGCGTGGTCAAACCGTCTCTCCTTCGGTGGAGTTCGCGCCGGGCTCCCGCTGCAGCATCGCCCGGATCACGGCGGCGTCCTGCCGATCCTGGGGGCGATCGGCGGCCACCTTGGAGCGCAGAATGTCGTCGAGGGAGGCCGCCAGGATCTCGGTGCCCGACACCTCGAATCGCACTGCCCCCGGAGCCAGGTCTTCGAACCCGTCGGTGCCCGCCGGACGGAACACCAGATCGATGCGTCCGGCGTCGGTGGTCAGATTCCAGAACTCACCGCGCTCCAGCGTTCGGGCGGTGCAGTCGAATGGAAGTCCCTCGGGCACTGCGTCGGTGAAGACCCTCGCATCCAGGGATCGGAGGGCCGCGGCGAGTCGGTCGAGATTGTCCGGATCCCTGGCCGGGGTGAGATCGGCGTCGGCCGTCAGCCGGGGAAACCCCTGGAGCCGCGCGGCGAGGGCTCCGACGAGCACGTAGCGCACTTCGTGTTCGCCCAGCACCTGGACGATGCGCTCCGGGTCGAACGGCGCAACTTCAGACACGACGGGCCGCCTTCGTGAACCGGTCGACGCGGGCGGTCTCCCGGAGCCGCTCGGCAGGAGTCAGGGCGAGGATCCGGTCCACGTCATCCAGCATGTGGGACTCCACCACGGGCCGGTCCACGAGGCGGCAGCGGAGTTCAACACCCGCGGCGTGCAGCAGCCGAACGAGCGTCTCGCTCGATGGATCGGTGTGCCCCCCCTCGATGCGAGCAACAACGGACTGGGCGGTGCCGGCGCGCTCCGCGAGGGCGCGCTGCGTGAGTCCCGCCCGGTACCGGGCCGCGCGCACGAGATCGGCGGGTCGGAGCGCTCGGTCGTTCATGCCATGATGATAGCGGATCGGCTATCACCGGGACAGGGTCTCCCCCCGACCGTCCGGCAGCCGGGCCAGGATCGCCTCGATGTGGCCGCGGAGGCGCTCCAACTCGACGAGGTAATACGCGGCGTTGATCTGATTCATGAGGGCGCCCCCTCGCACGAGGGGGTCGGTCCAGAGGCGCCTCAGATCGTCGGGGGTGGCCGACGCGATGTAGTCGATCCCGCCGAGGGGGCCCTGACTGGATTCCTCCACCGCCCCGTTGAACCAGGGTCCTCCGAGACGGAACTCCTGCTGCCACACGTATTCGGCGCCGGAGCGGACGTAGGCGGCGTCTTCATCGGCGTCGTCCACGAAATTCATGAACGTGGTGAGCATCTCGGTGAGTTGCCGGTCGCGGATGAGGGCGATCTGCCCCGAATTGATGAGGGTCTCGGTCGTGCCCAGCGCGGGATCGAACGTCCATGGATTCGCGAACGAAAGCACGAGGCGCGCCGCCGTCTCGACCGACATCGTGTCGTAGTCCGCGGGGGTGAGGCGGGACGTGATCTCCGTGTCGGCCACGTAGCTGGCGTGCCCGTCGATGACCTCCTGGACGAGGTCGAGGTTGGTCTCGTATTCGACGCGGAGAGCCTCGAGCAGTTCGGCTTCGCTCTCCCGGTCCTGCCACTCGTCCCAGCCCGCGTCGATGGCGAAGGCGGCGAGGATCGAGAAGACGATGGCCGCCGCCTCTCCCGCCCGGGACTTGAACCAGCCGCCATCCTGCGCCATGCGCGGACTCCCAACGAAGGCATCGAATCGACCAGGGCCACCATGCCGGGAACAGGTCTCGGTGGTCAAGCCGTGCCGATCTTCAGCGGCCGTACCCCACCACCGACTCGACGTCGAAGGCGTCCCGCTCGACGCCCAACAGGCGGTCGGGGGTGATGCGCCTCAACGTGAACCCCGCCGGGAGCGCCACCACCTGGAGCTCGCCGGTCTCCAGATCCACGACGGCCCAGCGGGGTTCGGTGGGGCCGCCCGCCGCCGCGTCGTCCGGGAGCGCCACCCACACCCGGGTCTCGCCGTCGGGAAGCAGGCGCCCGAAGGCCGGAAGTGTCGCGGGGCGGGGACCCTCGGCCAGGTCCCGCACGATCTGACGCGCGCCGGGGGTTTCGGCGTCGGCCATGCGCGCGTCCACCAGGGCCTGCCAGGCGACGTCGGTGGAGGGGCGCTCCAGAGCGGGGATTCGGATCTGCCGCACCAGAGTGCCGTCCGTGCGGCGCACGTCGAGGTGCGCCGCAGCGGTGTGGGCCGTGACCAGCCACCGCCCGGTGAACGCCTCCCGGTCCCGGTGCGACACGATGGGCGACACCATGGTCATGACGGCCCCCTGGTCGGTCTCGATCCCCTGGAACCAGACCTCCATGCCGGGCAGATCGGCGATGACGCCTTCGTGACGTCCCTCGGCGCTCCAGCGAGAGACTTCGGCGCGCCGCTGGGCGCTCCGGAGTTCCTCCGACACCTCGCCCACCGTCGTGGGACCCACCGAGAGGTACCCGCCCTCCACGGGCCACAGCTCCAGGGGGCGTACGCCGGCGGCCTCCAGGGTCACGGTCCGCACGAGGGCCCCGTCGGGCCCGAAGACCGCCACGCGGCGGGGCAGGAAGTCCAGGGCGTGCAGCGTGTCGCCCCGGGGTTCCACGCCGAAGAGTGCGGTGAATTCGCCCGGCCCCTCACCCAGGCCGCCGCTCCGCCCGCGCAGGGAGCCGTCGGCCTCGAACCGGAGCAGGAACCCGTCGCCCCGGTTGGCCACCACCACCGAACCGTCTTCCCCAGCCGCGATCCCGGTCACGCCGTCCAACGCCCATCCCGGGCCCGTGGGGGCGATCCGCAGGCGTTCGGTCCCGTCGGTGCCGGGGACGGGGTCCGGGAGGGTCTCGGCGGTCCAGGTGAGAAGCTCCACCCCGCCGCTGTCGGTGCGCTCCACCCGATCCGGCCCGGAGGCCTCACCTTCGGCCGAGTCTCCGCCGGCTCCACACGCCGCTCCCGCCAACGCGCCCCACAGCAGGAGCGCGACCCGATTCCGGGCCTTCATGGACTCCTCCTTCCCGAATCGTCGTCCCATGCGTTCGACACCGGGGCGGTGGCCGGGCGTTGCCCGCCGACCCGCCCTCTTGCCGTATTCCAAGATTTGGACCATTGTATTCCAGAATTTGGAATACGCCACTCCGGAGTCCCATGGCCTCGCTCAAAGCCACGCCCCCGATCCTCTACACGCTGCTGGCCCTCACCGAGGGCACGAGCCACGGCTACGCCATTCTCGCCGACATCGAGGCGCGCTCGGGGGGCGCGGTCACCCTGGGGCCGAGTTCGCTCTACTACACCCTGGGGCGACTGGCCGACCGGGGCCTCATCGAGGAGCGCGACGAGCCGGCGGATCCCGATGACGCTCGCGATCCCCATGCGGAGCAGCGGCGGTACTTCGCCCTCACCCGCGCCGGTCGGGCGTGGCTCGAGTCGGAACTGGGACTCCTCACGGGCCTGGTCGATCAGGCTCGGGCCCTGGGGCTGAACGTCGGGGGGTGAGGGGCCACCGATGAACGATCGACGGCCGCTGGAGCGGCTCCACCGCTTCATCGTGGACCTTCAGGCTCCCGGCACCGACGAGGGGCAGGCCCACGCCCTCTTCCGGGAGTGGGTGGGGCGGGCCCCGGACGACGCCACGGCGCGGCGGCGGGCCCGAAAGGCGGTGGCCGATGCGGCGGCAATCGCCGTGCGGTCGTGGACCATGTGGATCCGGGAACGGGGAGGGACGATGATGGGCACGCTGACGGCCGCACTGCGGCAGACGATGCGCGAGATCCGGGTGCGGCCGCTCCAGGCCGCGGTGGTGGTGGGCACCCTGGCCATCGCCGTGGGGGCCAACGCCGCCCTCTTCACGGCGGCCGAGACGCTCCTGGTGCGGACGCTGCCCTATGCCGACGCCGACCGCATCGTCAAAGCCCGGGGCTACGGGGTCACGGGGTTCCGGGCCGACGGCTCGTTCGAGGTGAAGGACGAGTTCGCCGCGGCTCCGGGGGTGGCGGCCACGGCCTTCTACACCCCCGACGGCTCGGCCACCCTCACGGGCAGTCGGAACCGCCGGGTCCGCCTCGCCCACGTGGCGTCGAACTTCTTCGACGTCATGGGCGTGGACCTGGCCCTGGGCGGCGGTCTGGAAGGGCTGGACGACGGGGTGCGCGCGGCGGTGATCGGACACGGGCTGTGGCGGTCCGACTTCGGGGGTGACCCCGGCGTCGTCGGGGGCGACGTGATGCTCAACGGCAAGGCGTACCGGGTGGTTGGGGTGGCCCCGCCCGAGGTCCGCTTTCCCGCCGACGCCGACCTGTGGATCAGCTACCCGGCGGAGTTCGAGTTCCTGGGAGGCTCGTACGGAGCCGAGGCCGTGGGGCGATTGGAGCCCGGAGTGGATCCACTCCACGTGGCTGCCGAGATGGCCGAAGTCACGGCCGAGGAGCGGGGCGAATTCGTGGAGATGGGCTACCCCGTGCCGCCGGGCACCCGCCTCGTGCCCCTCCGCGATGAACTGGTGGGGTCGGTGCGGGGGCCGATCCTGGTGCTCTTCGGAGCCGCGGGCCTGGTGCTGCTCCTGGGGGTGTTGAACCTCACGTCGGTCTGGATCAACCGGGTGCTGGAGCGGGGCGACGAGTTTCGCACCCGCCGGGCCCTGGGCGCGTCCCGGGGCCGCCTCGTGGGTCAGCTCGTGGCCGAGGTCACGGTACTGTCGGCGCTGGGGGGCGGGGCGGCGCTGGCGGTGGCCGCCGGCGGCACGCGGCTCCTGGCGACCCGGCTTCCCGCGGGGATTCCGGGGGTCGGGGCTCTGGGCATCTCGCCGTCCACGGTGGCGTTCGCCGGCCTGATCTCGCTCACGCTGGGGATCGTCGTGGGACTCCTGGCGGGCCTGCGGGGGGGCACGGCGGGGCTGGCGGGGTCGCGGACCGGGCGCACCCGGGGCCGGGCGTTCGTGGAACGGGGACTCGTGGTGGGGCAGGGGGCCTTGGCCCTGGTGCTGGTGGTGGGGGCGCTCCTGACCGCGCGGTCGCTGCAGCGGCTGGCGGCGGTGCCCCTGGGGTTCGACCCCGACGGGACCCTCACGTTGACCGTGCGGGTGCCCGAGGCGGAAGCCGATGGGAGCGACGCGATTCTCGCGTATGCCCACGCCGTGCAGGCCCGTCTGTCGTCGGTGGGCGGGGTGGAGGCGGTGGGATGGACCAGCCGACTGCCCCTCTCCACGGGGATCGGCACCGGAGCGCGCTTCCGGGCCGTCGGGGCCGCCGAGGGAGACGTGACGTCGTCGTCGCTGTCGGCGGCCAGCCCGGCGTTCTTCGAGGCCGCCGGCATCGCCCTGGTGGCCGGGCGGGGGGTCGACCCGGACATGGGCGCCGACGAGATCGTGGTGAACCGGGCCCTGGCCGATTCGGTGTTCGGCGGCGCGGCCCAGGCCGTGGGGGCCACCCTGGAAGAGTACGTCCGGGAGGGCGAGAACTTCGTGTGGACGCCCCGGCGGGTCCGGGGGGTGGTGGGGTCGGTGCGGCCCGCGGGCCCGCGCAACGAAGCGGGGCCCGCCCACTACCTGCCGCCGGAGCGGTGGCCGACCCGGGAGTTGGGCTTCGCTCTGCGCGTTCCGGGCAACCCGTCGGAGTGGCGCGGGGCGGCGGAGGCGGCGGTGCTCGACGTGAACCCCCGGATCGTACCCTACGACGTGCGCACCCTCCGGGAGGCCACCGATCGCCTGGTGGAGACCGACCGCACCCTGGCCCAGGTGATCTCGGGATTCTCGGCGGCGGGACTTCTCCTGGCGGCCCTGGGCCTCTACGGCGTCATCGGCCGCTACGTGGCCAGTCGTCGCCGGGAACTGGGCATTCGCCTAGCCGTGGGGGCTCGGCCCGGGACCCTGGTGGCGGGGCTCGTGCGGAGCGGGGCCGCGTTGGGAGCCCTGGCCGTGGCCGTGGGGATTCCCGTGTCGCTGCTGGCGGCTCCCGCCCTGGAGAGTCGCCTCTTCCAGGTGCCGGCATACGATCCCTGGACGGTGGGCGTGGCGGCGGTGCTGGTGGTGGTGGTCACGGTGGTGGCGGCGTGGATCCCTGCTCGCCGGGTGCTCCGCGTCTCCCCCCGCGACGCGTTGACGGCGGAGTAACGGGGGTCGGGCCTACGCCTCCTTCAACACCGAGGTCAGGTCCGTTCGCCGGGCGCGGCGGGCGGGCAACCAGGCCGACACGGCCGCCAGGGCCGTGAGGACCACCACGGCCACGCCGAAGGACCACGGGTCGAAGGGCGGAACGTCGTAGAGCATGCCCTGGAGCACGGGAGCGAGGAGCAGGGAGAGGGCGAGGCCCGCCCCCGCCCCCAGAGCGACGATCCGGACCATGGAGTCGACCACCAGGCGCACCACCGACGACGGGGGGGCGCCGAGGGAGAGGCGGATCGCCATCTCGGGGGCCCGTCGGGACGCTGCGTAGCGGACCGAGCCGAAGACCCCCACCAGGGTGAGGAGCACCGCGGCCGCGGCCGAGCCGCCCAGGAGCCCCGCGGCGATGCGGGCGCCCAGGAGCTTCACCGCCAGATGGTCTTCCATGGTGGCGGCACTCCAGACCATGACCTCGGGGTCGACCACGTCCAGGGAGGCGCGGAGCGCTCGCAGCGCATCGCCGCTGGGCCCCGTGCCCAGTCCCACCGCCGACAGGAGGAAGGCGCCGGTCTGGGCCAGGGGGCGGTAGAGGTGGGGCGTGGGGCCTTCCCGCGGCTGGTCCACCCGCACGTCGTCCACGATCCCGACGATGAGGGCCGGCGTCCCGTCGATGTCCACGGTGCCGCCGACCCGGGCGCCCTGGAGGGCGAATCGTTCGGCGAAGGAGCGGCTGACCACGATGACGTCGGCGGCGTCGGGACCGTCGGCTGCGCCGAATACCCGCCCCTCGAGTAGCGCGATCTCCATGGCGTCGAACCAACCGGGAGAGACGATGAAGTCCTGGACGGTGGCCCCCTCGTCGTCGCTCACGGAGAACCGGACCTCCACCGACGAGGTCACCGACCCGAGAGGCACCCGGCTCGAGAAGACGAGCCCGGCGAGCTCCGGGTGTCCCGCCGCCTCGGCGCGGAGCCCGTCGAGGAGCTCGGGGAGTCGCTCCCCGGCGTATCCCCCCGAGGCGAGCTCCACCGTGAGAATGGCGGCATCGGCGGTGCGGAAGCCCGGTTCGATTCGGGACTCGGCCCAGAGGCTCCGGGCGAAGAGACCCCCGGTCACCATGAAGACCAGGGACACCGCCACCTGGACCACGAGGATGGCGGCCCGGACCCGGCTCGTGCCGGTGGAGCGGGCTCCGGTCCGGCCCACCGATCCCAATCCGTGCTTCCGGTCCGTCGACCGAAGGGCCGGGAACAGCCCGAAGAGCACGGCCGCCGCCAGGGTGGCGGCCACGGTGAATGCCAGCACCCGGCCGTCGATGCTGAAGTCGAAGTCCAGGGGGATGGGGATGGGCAGTTCCATGCGGGTGAAGGCCTGGAGGGCGAGCCAGCAGAGGGCGAGCCCCGCCGCGCCCCCGAGGAGCGCGAGGACCAGGGACTCGATGAAGAGCTGGCCCACCAACCGACCTCGGGAGGCGCCCAGGGCCCGCCGGACGTCCAACTCGGATCGGCGATCGGTGCCTCGGGCGAGAAGGAAACCCGCCACGTTCATGCTGGCCACCAGGAGGACCAGAGCCACCACCGCCAACACCCCGCCGGCCAGGGAATAGGCGATCCGGTCCATGGCGGGCGAGAGGGCCACGTCGTCGGTGGCCAGCACCCGGAACTGCACGTTCTCGTAGCTCTCGGGCCAGGCCGCGGCGAGGGCGGGCGCCCGCCGGACCAGCTCCCTCTCGGCCTGCTCGGCGGTGATTCCCGGACGCAGGCGCGCTTTGATCTGGGCCGACGAGCGATCCCGGTCGGCGTCGGGCCGGGTCGCCTCGTCCGACACCTCCCGGCCCAGGGGGAGAACCCATCGGGGCACCCAGAGGTGCTTGGCGATCCCCGCGATGGCGCCGCGGAATCGCTCCGGCGCGACGCCGACGATGGTGAGGCGCTCCCCGTTGACCTCGATCTCGGTACCCAGGACGTCGGGCCGGCCCTGGAACCGGCTCTGCCAGGTGTCCCACGAGACGACCGTGACACCCCGTCCTGCACGGGCGTCTTCGTCGTCGAACGTCCGCCCCAGGGCGGGCGCGACCTCCAGGACCGCGAAGAAGTCGCGATCGACGATCTCGCCGAAGGCCGGAATGAACGTGTCGCCGATGCGCGCCCGGCCCAGGAGGGGTTCGTACCCCACGACGCCCTGGAAGACGTCCGCGAATCCTTCCCGGAGGTCGTCCACCATGGGCCACGATGCCACGGGTTGGGTCGATGGGTCCGAGATGTCGCCGGTGTAGACCTCCACCAATCGATGGGAGTCCCCGAACCCCTGGTCCCGAAGGAGGAACGCGTTGACCACGCTGAACACCAGGGTGTTGGACGCGATGGCCACGGCGATGGAAGCCACGGCCACCATGCTGAACACGGGGTGGGCCCGGAGTTGCCGAAGGGCGAAGCGGACGTCGAGGAGGGGCAGGCCGTGGCGGGGGCGGATCGGGCCGACCTTGCCGAACTCCCGGTCCACATCGTCGGGTTCGCCGAGGCGCCGGATGGCACGCTCCGCCGCTTCCGCCGGGTCGAGGCCCTCGGCGACGAACGCCTCGATGGACTCCCGGAGGTGCTCCGACAGCTCGTCGAGGTCGTCGGGCCCGAGCCGGGTACGGCGGCGCCACTCCGCCCGCCATGCGCGAATCCGTCGTGCCGTCTGATCGTCCAACGCCGGGCCCTCGTCTGGGGGAAGCTTGCCATACATTGCACTGCTATGTATGGTCCGGCAAGTCACTCCCACCCGGTGCGCCATGCCCAACAAGGAACTCGTCTCGGCGTCGACCCGGCCGTTGCTCCTGGCCCTCCTCCGGAGCGGCGAGAGCTACGGGTACGCCCTCATCGAGCGGGTGCGTGCCCTTTCCGGGGGAACCCTCGAGTGGAGCGACGGCATGCTCTATCCGGTGCTGCGGCGACTCGAGGGGGAGGGCCTGGTGGCCTCCAGGTGGGTGAAGGCCGAAAACGGCCGCCGCCGCCGCTACTACCGCCTCACCGACGAGGGCCGGGTGGCCGAGGAGGCCGGACGCGGCGAGTGGGACGAGGTGGATCGCGCCGTGCGGGCGGCCTGGAGCGGGTAGACGAGCAGGAGCCGGAGGCCGACCCAGCCGTTCGGATCATGCGGCAGTCTTGAACCGGGTGCGGCGTTCGGCGTATCCTTCAAATCTATGCGCCGTAGGCCTTCCACCCGCCTCGGAGCTCTGGGCCTCGGACTGCTGCTGCAGTTGTTCGTGGCGTCGTCGCTCCTGCATCCGTGCTGCCTGGGCATGGGCATGGAGGAGGGAGGTGCGCCCCACGCGGTCGCCGAGGCGTCCGTCCCGTCGGGCCACGACGCGCATCAGACTCCGGCCCACGGCGGCGGGCACCCCGACGCCGATCTCGGCGCCGGCACCCACGCGGGCCACGGCGGGCAGGACCACGACAACGGCTGTGACGGTGCCTGTGGTCTGTGCTGTCAGGTGGCGGGGGTCCTCGGGCTTCCGGCATCCCCTGCCGCGGTGGCGTCTCCGGGCCTCGCGTCCGTGGCCGCTCACGCCATCGCCCGGCCCGATCCGCTCCGGTCGGCCACGGCGTATCTGCTTCCCTGGGCCAACGCTCCGCCCGCTCCTCGTTCGGTCATCGCCTGATTCTCCGGCGTCTCCCCGATTCCGGCCCATCCGGGTCGGTCGGGGACGGCGTCGGGCCGTCCTCCGTCGCGACGTGTGATTCGGTGCGCCGGTTCGGACGGCGTGCATCGACTCCGAACCCAACGAGGATTTCATGCTGGCCTTCAACCATGCGGGCCGTGGGCTCGCTCTGGCCGTGGCGGTCGCCGCCGTGGCCGCCTGCGGCGACGACACCACCGAGCCGCCGGCCCCCATCGCCGTGACCGTCGACTTCGCCGCCCTGGTGAACGGAGCCGCCTTCACCTGCGGCAACACCTATGCGTCCGTGGGGACTGCCGGTACGACCATCACCCCCGTGGACTACCGCTTCTACGTCCACGACGTGACCCTCATCGCCGCCGACGGATCGGAAGAGGTGATGGACCTCGACCAGGACGGCACCTGGCAGCGGGAGAACCTGGCGCTGCTGGACTTCGAGAACGGGTCGGGTCCCTGTGTGAACGGTACATCGGCCATGAACACCACGGTGCGGGGCAGCGTACCCGCCGGGACCTACACGGGCCTCCGATTCACCCTCGGAGTCCCCGAGGACATGAACCACGCCGACCAGACCACGGCGGCGGCCCCTCTCGATCTCACGGCGCTCTTCTGGTCGTGGAACGGCGGGTACAAGTTCCTGCGCATCGACCACACCTCCGACGCCCAACCGGAAGGGTGGTTCGTCCATCTGGGCAGCACCGGGTGCACGCCCTCGGGGGATCCCACGGTGCCGGCCACGTCGTGCTCCAATCCCCATCGGCCCACGTTCGAGTTCTCGTCTTTCGACTGGCGGACCGACGAGGTGGTGGCCGACTACGGAGCCCTCCTGGCCGACAGCGACGTCACCCAGAACTCGGCCGCCAAGGGGTGCCAGTCGTTTCCGAACGACCCGGAGTGCCACGACGTGATGAACAACTTCGGCCTCGCGTACGAGGGCAGTCAGCCCAGCGGTCAGACCTTCTTCTCGGTTCGATAGGAGGGGTCTCGTGAAGGACGGCGCGCGGCGCCGGTCCGGTCCGGTTCAGGCGGGGCTCGCGGCGGTGGCTGCGGGCCTCGTCCTGGCCGGATCCGGGTGCGGCGGAGACGAGATGCTGGGACCCGATCAGATTCCGGGCGGGGCCGACGGCCCTTTCGACTGGATCTTGCCCGATGGCTTCCCCGCACCCCGGGTGCCCGAGGGGGAGAGCATGACGGCGGCCAAGGTGGAGCTGGGCCGTCATCTCTTCTACGACGTGCGGTTGTCCGGAAACCGGTCCCAGAGTTGTGCGTCGTGCCACCAGCAGGACCGGGCCTTCACCGACGGCCTCGACGTCGCCGTGGGGTCCACGGGGCAGCACCACCCTCGCAACAGCATGAGCCTGACCAACGTGGGGTTCCAGCCCGCGTTGAACTGGGCCAATCCCAACGAGCTCAACCTCGCCCACCAGGCCCTGACGCCGCTCTTCGGCGAGGATCCGGTGGAATTGGGGCTGGCCTCCATGGAAGACGTCCTCGTGGCCCGGCTCGAGGGCGACACCACCTACCAGCGCCTCTTCGCCGAGGCGTGGGCCGATCGCCCCATCGCACCGGTGTCCATCGAGACCCTCACTCGCTCCATCGCGGCGTTCCAGCGGACCCTGATTTCGGGGGACTCCCCGGTGGATCGCTACCGCCGCGGAGATCGGGAGGCCCTCACCGAGTCGGCCCGCCTCGGGCAGTCGCTCTTCTTCAGCGAACGGTTGGAGTGCTTCCACTGCCACGGAGGGCTCGGCTTCACCGGCACGTTCGACTTCGAGGGCAAGAGTGCGCCGGAGATCGAGTACCACAACAACGGCCTGTACAACATCGACGGCAACGGCGCGTATCCGCCCCACAACACGGGTCTCCACGAGTTCACCCAACGCCCCGAGGACATGGGGCGCTTCAAGGCGCCGACCCTGCGCAACATCGCCCTCACGGCGCCCTACATGCACGACGGCAGCATCGCCTCCCTCGACGAGGTGATCGACCACTACGCCGCCGGGGGCCGGACCCTCGCCGACGGACCGTTCGCCGGCGACGGCAGCGCCAACCCCCACAAGAGCGGATTCGTGCAGGGCTTCCAGCTCACGACCGCCGAGCGTCTGGGCCTCCTGGACTTCCTCCTGGCCCTCACCGATTCGTCGTTCATCGCCGAGCCCCGCTTCGCCAACCCATGGCCCGTGGGCAGCGTGGCCCGGGGAGGTGGATCGTGAGGGCCCGGGCGGAGTGGGCGCTGGCGCCGTTCGTCGCCGTCGGTCTCGCGGCGCCCGCGGGGGCCCAGGAGCCGCCGGACAGCACCGCACGGGACACCGTGGCCTACGTGCTGCCGCCCCTGGAGGTGGCCGTGGAGCGGGAGCGCTCGGCGCCGCCCCCGGTGGGGGCGCTCACCATCGATCCGGCGGCCATTCGGGCCACCCAAGCGCCCGATGCCTATCGCCTGCTCCGGCGGGTGGCCGGACTGGAGGTCCACGACCAGGGGCAGGGCCCGGGCTACGCCTCCAACGTGGTCATGCGGGGCTTCACGTCCGACCACTCCTCCGACGTGCTCCTGGTGGTGGACGGCGTGCCCGTGAACCTCCCGGCCCATGGCCACGTGGAGGGCTACGCCGATTGGAACGTCCTCATGGCGTCGTCGGTGAGTTCGCTGAGGGTGCTGCACGGCAACGCGAGCCCCCTGTACGGCGACTTCGCCCTGGCGGGCGCCGTGGAGGTGTTCACCCGGGCCGACGCCGACGGGGCCGAGGCGTCGTTCGGGGGCACCCACTTCGGCGACGTCAACGGGGCGCTCTCCACGGGGCGCCGCTTCGACGACGGCGGCTTCTTCGTGGCGGCCGAGGGTCGACGCGACGAGGGGTGGCGGGAGGGGGCGGGCTATTGGTTGGCCAACGGACTGGTGCGGGGCTGGCGCCGTGTGGCCGGCGGGCGGCTCGAGGGTGGCGTGGGGCTCTACCAGACCGAGTGGGATTCTCCCGGGTTCGTGTCGGTGCCCGACTTCAATGCGTCGCTCTTCCAGACGCCGGTGGACGGCACGGACGGCGGTCGTTCGCGCCGGGCCGTGGTGCACGGCCGCTTCGCCGCGCCCCTGTCGTCCAGCGCCCACCTCCAGGCCACGGCGTGGGGCATGGCGTCGGACTACGCCCTCTTTCTCCACGTGCCCGGCCACTCCCACGACGGGACCTCGGGCAGCATCCAGCAGTCGGGGGAATGGGACGACCGGACCGGGTTCGGCGGACAGGTGGAGGCGGGCTTCGCCACGGGCTCGGGGGACGTGGTGGTGGGGGCCAGCGGCCGCAGCGACGACGTGACCTACCGCCACGCCGCCACCCTGGACCGGCAGGTGGTGAACCCCGAGGTGTCGCTCGACGCCCGGCATCGGGCCGGGGCCGTCTACGGCCGGTGGCGTTGGTCTCCCACCGACCGCCTGGGCCTCGACCTGGGGGCCCGCCTCGACGTCCTGACCCACGAGAGCCGCTCCGACTTCGACGAGACCGGCACCTGGGAGTCGGCCACCAACACGGTCTTCGCCCCCAAGCTCGGCGTGCGGTATCGGCTCGGGGGGCCGTGGAGCCTGAACGCCACCACCGCCCGGGGCTTCCGGAGCCCGGTGGGCATCATCGGTGATCCGACCCGGGAGCCGTACCTTGCGTGGTCCCACGAGCTGGGCCTGGTCTGGGACGGTCCGGCGGGCGAGGTGGAGGTCACGGCCTTTCGCGCCGATGTGGACCACGAGCGGGTGTTCGATCCCATCACCCTGACCAGCACCGGGGCAGGGGAGAGCACCCGCCAGGGCGTGGACGCCCACGTGGAGTGGACCCTGCCCGGCGACATCCGGGCCGAGGTGGGCGGCACCTGGACCCACGCCCGCCTGAGCGGCGCCTACGTCGACGCCCACGACGACCACCCCCACGAGGTGTTCGAAGGCGGAGCCGCCCCGACCACCGCCACCGATGAGGACGCCCGTCGGGTGCCGGGGCTGGCGGACTGGCGCGGCCGAGTCCGCTTCACGGCGCCGGTCACCGACCGCCTCGAGGCTCGCCTCGACTACGACCTGGCGGGGCCCCACGTTCCCATCGGCGAGCCCACGGTGGAGACCCAGAGCTACTCGGTGATGGACCTGGGCGTGTCGTGGGCGGTGGGCGACGGGCAGATGCTGGACGTCGAGGTGGGCAACCTCTTCGACGTGCGGTACGTGGAACTCCGCTCGGCGGGCTACGTGACGCCGGGGGCCCCGCGCTCGCTCCGGGCCCGGATCCGGCTGACGCGGTTGCCGTTCTGAGGACTGGGTCGGTCCGCGCCGGGCGGCGACCCGGGCCGGACGCCCCCAAACCGACACTTGCCTGGCGGTGGGGGCGGGTTGGGAAGGTTGGGGGCGCCATGCCGCATGAGCCCACCCAGGCCGCCAGGGCCACCGCACGGAGTGGATGATTGGGGGCGTGTCCACGCCCCCAAACCGACACTTCCCGTGCGATGAGGGTGGGCTGGGAAGGTTGAGGGCGCCATGCCGCATGAACCCACCCGGGCCGCCAGGGCCACCGCACGGGGTGGATGATTGGGGGCGTGTCCACGCCCCCAAACCGACACTTCCCTTGCGGTGGGGGTGGGCTGGGAAGGTTGGGGGCGCCACGCCGCATGAACCCACCCAGGCCGCCAGGGCCACCGCAAGTGGATCATTGGGGGCGTGTCCACGCCCCCAAACCGACACTTCCTGTGCGGTGGGGGTGGGCTGGGAAGGTTGGGGGCGCCATGCCGCATGAACCCACCCGGGCCGCCAGGGCCACCGCACGGGGTGGATGATTGGGGGCGTGTCCACGCCCCCAAACCGACACTTCCCTGGCGGTGGGGGTGGGCTGGGACGGTTGGGGGCGCCATGCCGCATGAACCCACCCGGGCCTCCAGGGCCTCCGCACGGGGTGGATGATTGGGGGCGTGTCCACGCCCCCAAACCGACATTTCGTGTGCGATTGGAGAGGGCTTGGAAGGTCTGGGGGCTGTGCGATTGGAGAGGGCATGGAAGGTTTGGGGGCTGTGCGTTGGGGTGCGTGGGAAGGTCGGGGGGCCGGGGGTTGGGAGTGCCCCAGGCGGTCCGGGGTCCCGAGCGTGAAAACGGCGGGGCGTTTCCTCGCTCTTCTGGACAGAGGGCCGCCCGGGCCTTCATGGTAGAGCACGGACCCTCCCCGTCCGGACGGAGTCCCCCATGATGTCACGCGTCGTCCCCACCCTTTTCGCCCTCACCCTCCTCGCCGGCTGCGAGTCCGGGACCGAGCCGCCGATGAACGTGCCCGAGGGCCTGGCCGTGACCCTCAACGACGTCATCGTGGCGAGGGTGTTGGACGGCGCGGTGGAGGGGGCGATTCACGTCCATTTCGGCGAGTACTCCGGGCTGTTCCTCGTGGACATCCTCAACGGACGAGGCGAGCCCATGGCGCTGGACGCGGACCACCGCCTCGAGGCCACGGTGGGGGATCTCGGGCTCGTCACCTTCCTCCCCACTTCGCCCGGGGCCTTCCAGGGCGAGTTCGAGATGTTCGGGGAGGGGGAGACCACCATCACCTTCCGACTCGTGCGGCAGGGATCGGCCCAGGCCGAGTGGACGAGCCCACCCCTGGAACTCGTCGTCATCGCCTGCTGAAGGGTCATGGTCACCGGTCCATCCGACGCCCGGGGGCCGAGGTTGCACGAATCGGGGATCTGGGCGTGGAGCGCTTGAGTGAGTCCGGGTCGCCCACCCGGTGGCAGCCCCTCGCCCACGCCCTTCACCAGGCGGTGGAGGGCGATCCGAAGACCGCGACGCCGATGAATCACCGCCCTCCGGGCGGCCGTCCTTCCAGGGTTGCGCCGGTTCGGAGGCGAGGACCCGGATGGCTCGGTGCCGCAACGCGCCCGCCAGGACTCGACCCCAGGGCCCTCCGCGTTCAAGGCGATGAACAAGCACCCGTGCCCCAGTCGTCGACTCGGGCTCGACCCCCCTTCATGGGCTGCTCACGAGGATGTCGTACGATCCCGTGGTCACGCCGTTGGCGGCCTTGACCTGCACGACGAACGTGCCCGTCGCTCCGAGCGTCACCTGTTGTGAGCCCGTGGCGTCGAATTCCAGCACCTGAGCGCCGGCCGGGCTGAAGAGGGTGACGCGGGCGCGAGCGCCGGCCGTGAAGCCACCCGTATGGGTGAGCGTGATGGTCACCGAACTCCCCGACGTGCCGGCGAAGGTCAGGACGTCGACATCGGCCGGCGCGTCGATCGTGCCCGAATGGGTTGCGCCGAGGGTGAGGGCAGTGGCGCCGGGAGTGACGGGTGAGACGCCTTCGAGGCCTAGGGCGTAGGTGCCGGTGCGATGGACGTTCTCGGCCTGGATCTGAATGAGATAGGTGCCGGTGGAGGGGAGGGTGTATTCGGGCTGCGCGTTGGCGAGCCAGTTCTGGATCTCGGTGCCGTTGGGATCGAAGAGGACGGCACGGGCCTGGATGCCGGCGTCGAAACCGGTGATCTGGGCGAGGGCGATGGAGACGATGTCGCCGGCGCTGGCGGTGAAGGTGTACTCGTCGACATCGGCGGGAGCGTCGATCGCGTCTGTGACCAGGCTTCCGAGGCTCAGGGCGGTGGCGCCGGGGGTGACGGGTGAGACCCCTTCGAGACCGAGGGCGTAGGTGCCGGCCCGGTGCACGTCTTCGGCCTGGACCTGAATGAGGTAGGTGCCGGTGGAGGGGAGGGCGTATTCGGGCTGCGCGTTGGCGAGCCAGTTCTGGATCTCGGTGCCGTTGGGATCGAAGAGGACGGCGCGGGCCTGGATGCCGGCGTCGAAGCCAGTGATCTGGGCGAGAGCGATGGAGACGACGTCACCGGCGCTGGCGGAGAAGGTGTACTCGTCGACGTCGGCGGGAGCGTCGATGGCGTCTGTGACCAGGCTTCCGAGGCTCAGGGCGGTGGCGCCGGGGGTGACGGGCGAGACCCCTTCGAGACCGAGGGCGTACGTGCCCGCACGATGGACGTTCTCGGCCTGGACCTGGATGAGGTAGGTGCCGGTGGAGGGGAGGGTGTATTCGGGCTGCGCGTTGGCGAGCCAGTTCTGGATCTCGGTGCCGTTGGGGTCGAAGAGGACGGCGCGGGCCTGGATGCCGGCGTCGAAGCCGGTGATCTGGGCGAGGCCGATGGAGACGATGTCACCGGCGCTGGCGGAGAAGGTGTACTCGTCGACGTCGGCGGGAGCGTCGATGGCGTCGGTGACACGGTCGCCGAGGGTCAGGGCCGTGGCGTCGGCACACGCCGGAAGTACTCCCTCGAGACCGATGCTGTAGTCGCCGATCCGGAGGCCGTCTTCGGCGTCGACCTGCACGGTGTACGTTCCGGTCTCGGTCAGGGTGAATTCGGGCTGGCTGTTCGCCAGCCAGGCGCCGACGACGCTGGTCGACGGAGCGAGGAGGGTTGCACGGGCCTGGATGCCGGCGTCGAAGCCGGCCGTCTGCGCCAGCGCGATGGAGACGATGTCGCCAGCGTTGGCGGTGAACGTGTAGCTGTCGATCTCTGCTGCCGCCGAGATGGATCCCGTGGCGACCGTGCAGTAGATCGCTCCAGACGGCGGAGGGACGGCGGTGACCAAGACGATGGCGTCGTCGGCGACACCTTCGACGGTGGCGGTGACGGTGGTCGCACCGAGGGCGACGCCCGTGACGGTGCCGGTGGGACCGACGGTGGCGACGGCGCCGTTGGCCGTGGTCCAGGTGGTGGCCCGGCCGAAGAGCTCGGTGCCGCTCGCGTCGAAAGCACGCACTGTGTAGGCGGTGGCGGCGCCGACGGTCATGGCGGCCGAATCCGGTTGGACGTGGACCGAGTCGACGGGTGCGGGGGGTGTGGCGGTCACCACGACGATGGCGTCGTCGGCGACACCTTCGACGGTGGCGGTGACGGTGGTCGCACCGACGGCGACGCCCGTGACGGTGCCGGTGGGGCCGACGGTGGCGACGGCGCCGTTGGCCGTCGTCCACGTGGTGGCCCGGCCGAAGAGTTCGGTGCCGTTCGCGTCGAAGGCTCGGACCGTGTATGCGGTGGCGGCGCCGACGGTCATGGCGGCCGAATCCGGTTGGACGTGGACCGAGTCGACGGGTGCGGGCGGGGTGGCGGTCACCGCGACGATGGCGTCGTCGGCGACACCTTCGACGGTGGCGGTGACGGTGGTGGCACCGAGGGCGACGCCCGTGACGGTGCCGGTGGGACCGACGGTGGCGACGGCGCCGTTGGCCGTGGTCCAGGTGGTGGCCCGGCCGAAGAGCTCGGTGCCGCTCGCGTCGAAGGCACGCACCGTGTAGGCGGTGGCGGCGCCGACGGTCATGGCGCCCGAGTCGGGTTGGACGTGGACCGAGTCGACCTCGACCGGCCGTACGATCACCACGGACGTGCCCTGCCTGCCTCCGGACCGTGCCGACACCGTGGCGGTGCCGGCCCCAAGCGCCGTGACCCGGCCGGTGCCGTCGACCGTCGCGACCGACGCGTCGGACGAGGTCCATTCGAAGACGGGCCCGGTGATCACGGCGCCCCCCGCGTCGGTCGCCACGGCGCTGAGAACGCCGACGCCACCGATCACGAGTTCCAGGGGGTTCGGCGCGACGGCGATCTGCTCGATCGAGAAGGACACCGTGACGACCGCGTCGCCACTGGTGGACCCGAGGGAGGCGGTGATGGTGGCCGTTCCCGCGCCGGTCGCGGTCACCGTGGCCGTGCGACCCGAACCCGAGACGGTGGCCACGTTGTGGTTCGAGGACGTCCACCCGAAGCCGGAGGCGTTCGTGGGGGTGCCGCTGGCGTCGAGCGCCCGTGCCTCCAGCGTGGCCGTCGCCCCGCGTGACGAAAGCGAGACGGACCCGGGGGTGACGACCACCCGGGTCGTGCCCGGCTCCGGTTCGGTCGTCGTCTCACAGCGCGCGAAGAGGGGAATGAGTGCCAGGGCGCACGCCAGCCGGCGTACGGTACGTGCCCGGGAGCCTGCCGATACTACGCTCTCCGATGCGATCCTCGTCCTCATGACCGTCTCCTCTCGATGGGGCCGCTCAGGTGTCCTCATGAAAGGAGTGCGCGACGGCGTTCGATTCTCACATCCGCGTTCCGCGCCGGCCGAGTGGGGTGACGAACGGGGGCCGATCCATGCGGCCTCACGGCAGCGGTACGGGGACCGAGATCAGGGCATAGGCGCCGGTCCCGGTCCCTAGTTGGCCGTAGGTGTTGTCGCCCCAGCAATAGGCCAGGCCGGCCGGGGTCAGGCCGCATGTGTGGCTGGCGAGTGCGACGACGACCGAGAAGGTGAGTCCACCCGCCACGGGGGCCGGCGTGAGGCTCGAGCCGGATCCGCCGATTCCGAGCTGTCCCAGGGAGTTGTCGCCCCAGCAGTACGCCGCACCGGCGGCGGTCGATCCGCAGGTGTGGCTGCTGCCCGCACTGATCTGCGCGTAGACGATCCCTCCCGAAACGGGGCTGGCCACGAGGCGGCTCGCCACGGTGCCGTCGCCGAGTTGCCCCCAGACGTTGAAGCCCCAGCAGTGCGCCTCTCCTACGGCGTCGAGGGCGCACGTGTGCCACATGCCCGCCTGCACACCCATCAGGGACGCTCCGTTCGCCACCGGCGTCGGTCCGGTGCGAAGGCTCGTCGTCCCGTCGCCGAGTTGACCGTCCTGATTCCATCCCCAGCAGACCGGACTGCCCGCGACGAGTTCGCCACAGAAGTGGCCGGCCCCTCCAGACAGGGCCGAGTAGCCGAGCCCGCCGGCAACCGGCACGGGCGTCCCCCGCGCCGACGTCGTGCCGTCGCCGAGCTGGCCATACTGGTTCCAGCCCCAGCAGTAGGCGCTCCCGGAGGGTGTCACGCCGCAGGTCGACGACAACCCCGTGGCGAGGTGAGTGAAGGTCAGGCCGCCCGCGACGGGGGTCGGACTCACTCGGCGGGCGAAGGAGCCGTCGCCGACGCCGAGCCCCTCCCCCCAGCAGAGTGCGGCTCCGGAGGCGTCGAGGCCGCAGGTGTGACGGAAGTGTGCCGCCACCTGGCTGAACGACGAAGCGGTCACGATGCGGGTGGGCGCGGCCCGGGGCGACAGGCTCCCGTCGCCGAGCTGACCCTCCTCGTTCCAGCCCCAGCACCAGATCGCACCTCCCGTCTCGACGGCGCACGTGTGTTTGCTTCCCACGGCAATCGAGACGAACTGGCGTCCGCCCAGGACGGCGGTCGGCGCGTCGGACGAGGTCGGGATGTCGCGACCGAAGTGGCCGAGTCCCCAGCAGAACACCCCGCCGGTCTGCCCCCGGCCGCAGGCCGAGCGCTCGCCGACGCTGATGTCGTCGAGGGCGGTGGCTCCTGCCACGGCGCCGGGCACGGAGCGACTGGCGAGGGTGCCGTCACCGAGTTGGCCTTCGAGGTTCCGGCCCCAGCAGAGCGCCGCGCCCCCCGTGGTGGTGCCGCACGCCTGGTTGTTGCCTGCGCTGATCGTCGCGAAGGCGTTCCCTCCGGCCACGGGCGACGGGACGGGGCTGTGATTGGTCGTGCCGTTGCCGAGTTCGCCCGAGAGCCCCCACCCCCAGCAGAACGCCGTGTCGTCGGTGGCGATCCCACAACTGAAGCCCGAGCCGGCGGTGACGGTGCGGAAGGTGATGCCGCCGGCGACCCGGGTGGGAGTGGTGGCGCCGGTCGTCGACCCGTCGCCAAGGAGGCCGGTCGACGCCCCGACCTCACCCCAGCACCAGGCCTCTCCGGTCGACGTCACTCCACAGGTGCGCTGCAGACCCGCGGCGACGACGACGAAGCTGTGCCCCCCGGACACCGGGACGGGTGCCGCGGATGGTTCGGTGGTGCCGTCGCCCAGCTGCCCCGCCTCGTTCGCACCCCAGCAGTGGGCGGCTCCTGTCGGCGTGAGTCCGCACACGTGCCGCCGCCCCGCCGACAGTTTCGCGAAGCGGAACCCTCCCGGCACGGCGACCGGGAGGGGCGACACGGTGGCCCCGGGGCGATCGCCCCAGCAGTGGGCGGCTCCAGCGGGGGTGAGGCCGCACGAAAAGAGCGAGCCCACAGTCACCGTCACGAGGTCGAGGTCACCTCCGACGGCGACCGGCACCGTGCGCTCCTGGACCGTACCGTCACCGAGCTGTCCGCGTTCGTTCGCTCCCCAGCAATAGGTCGTCCGGTTCCGGATGGCACAGCCGTGCGCCCCGCCGCGAGCGACGGTACCACCCGTCACGTCGATCTTCTCGAGGGTCACCGATTCGGCCGTGGTCGTCGTGCCGCCGACGAGCGTGAGAGGGCCCAACGACGCCTGGTCGAGGAGCACTCCCGACTCGTCGAGGAAGCGAACGTCCAGGTCGACCGTGCACGCCCGCGGCCCCCCGGCATGTCCCGCGTCGGCCAGACACGGATCGAGATCGAGCTCGATCTCCACGGTCTGGTCGCCGGTCGGCACGTCGTGCCGGGAGTCGTGCATGGGCACACTCCCCCCCACCAGTCGTCGGTACGCCACACGGACCATGACGGTGCCCGAAGCGCCCTGGGCGGCACTCGCCATGGAGAAGTGGACGACCGCACGCAGGTCGGGTGCGGCCGGGGGGAGGTCGGCACAGCCGAACACGCCGACCAGGAGGGCTGCCAAGGCGCCACGGAAGCGGCGCAGGGCCGGGTCGATCGACCTGAGTGAGCTGTTCACATGCCCCCTTGGGTCATCGACGGGGAGTCCAGACGTCCCTTGGTGCCTCGACGCGAGGGTAGGCCTGCCCATCGTGGAGACGCAAGCTTCGCGCGTGAGCGTAGGCCCCGCATGCGGCCACCACCGCCGGTCGAGCCGATGAGGCATTGCTTGACAGGCAGCCGGGGCCCGACGAAGGGTGAGCGTTGCCGCATCGTCCGACGTCGGCCCTTCCCGGAGTGTCCGTGCATCCGTCCCTCAAGCTGGGCCTGCTCGCGTCGCACATCCTGCTCATCATGGGATGCGGCTCCACCGGGGGGTTCGAGGCGACGCCGACGACCTTGGCCGCGGACTCCGCGGTACGCAGGGCACTCGCGGTAGAAACGTCGCTCGACCCCGCGACCTTTCCCCCACGGTCGGTCGCCGTCCTTCCCCTGAGAGTGGACGGCCTGGACCCGTCGCTCGCGCCCCTGGGATTCGGGCTCGCCGAACTCCTGATGAGCGATCTCGCCCGGAGTCGGCAGGTCCAGGTGGTGGATCGCCTGCGGATCCATGCGGTCTTGAGGGAGCTCGCCCTGGTCAACGACGGGATCGTCGAGGTCGGGGCCGGTCCGCGACCGGGACGCCTGCTGGGCGCCCGGCACCTGGTGCTCGGCTCCGTGGCGCCCTCTGCTCCGGGGTCGGTGCTGGTCGATCTCGATCTGGTGCGTACCGACGATGCGACGGTGCAGCCGGTCGTGTCGGGGGCGACGACCCTGGACGACGTTCTCGATGCCGAGACCGAGCTGGCGCTCGCCGTGTTCGAGGCCCTCGGGGTCACGCTCACACCGGCCGAGCGCGCCGAGGTGGTTCGGCGCCCCACCCGTGAGCTCGGTGCGCTGCTCGCCTTCGGGCAGGCGGCCCACGCCGAGGCCGAAGGACGTCTTCCCGCGGCGATTCAGGGGTACCGGTCCGCGATTCGGGCGGACCCCTCCTTTCGGGAGCCGCGCGAACGCCTAAATGCCCTGGAGGCGTACTTTCCGGACGTCGACGGGCTCGCCTATCTGATGATCGACGGGTTGAACCCTCCAGGGCGGCCCGAGGGAAGCGACATCGCCGACCCTGCGTTCCAATCGGGTCGGACGGCCCTTCTCGTGATCCCCATCACGATCCGATGAGGATGGGCCGGGGACTCGCTTGCGCCGTACTGTCGCTGCTGGTCGGCGGGGCATCCGGCGGCCTCGTCGCCCAGTCGTCGCTCATCGACCCGGGGCGGGTGTCGCTCTCGCCCTCGGCCCTGCAGTGGACCTTCTCCGAACCGCTCGCCGTCGACACGCTCCACGTTGCCGAGGCGAGCCAACTATCGGCACCGATCGCCGTCAGCTTCACGCCACTCCGCGACTGGCGGGTGGAGTTCACCGGCGCCTACACCCTTGGGAGGGTCATCGCGAGGGATCCGGCCACCGGTGAGGACTATTCATTGGTGCTCCACGGGCTGACGGACGCCCGACTGCGTACCGTGGGGCGACTGATCCGGGATCGCTTCTGGCTCACCGCCGGCGTCAACGTTCCGGCGGGACGCACCGGGCTCGACAGCGACCAGACGGCGGCGATCCGGGTGCTGGGAGCGCCGGCCCTGCGCATGCCGACCCCGGCTCTCGGGAGCGGAGCCGGATTCATCGTGGGGCCCGTCGTGACCGCGCGCTGGGCGGGGTGGGCGGTGGGGCTCGGCGCTTCGTTCGAGTTGCGAAGTGCGTACACCCCGGTCGAAGCCACTCTCGGAGCGGCGCAGAACACCGTGGTCGACCTCGATCCCGGCGAAGCGATCCACGTTTCGCTCGGCCTCGATCGGATCGTGGGGCAGGGCAAGCTGTCGGTCGTGTTCGCTGCCGACCGGTACACGCAGGATCGGATCACCGTCACCACGGGGGGCGGCCCGACCGTGGAGGCCGCGTATCGGCTGGGCCCGACCGTCGAGGCGCGGGGCCAGTATCGGGTCACCACCCCTGCGCTTCGGGATTTCCGGATCGACGCGCGGGTGCGCCGTCGGTCGGAGTTCTTCGATGGGTCCGGCTCCCGCGTTCGGGGTTCGGGGGGCAGCTATGTCGACCTGGGGGTCGCCGCGGCATTCGGCGCCGCCGGGTCGACGAGCGTGGTCGTCGAGGGGGTCTTCAGTCGGGACTCGGGGATCGGGGTCGACGACACGTTGGCGACGGCGGCAATGACGGGCGCGTCGGTGCTCGTGGGGGTCGAAGTCCCGTTCGGTCGGGTTCGGCTGGTACCACACGTGCGCGCGGGCGCCGCCTCGATCGACACCGGGCCGGAGACGGCCTCGGGTCGGCTCCTCGGTGTCGGCCTGACCGTTCGGAGCTCCTGGTAGGCCGTGTTCCGGACGTGAGCGGCCCGTCGGGTCACCCCGCCGAGTCGTCCGGATGGGCGGACAATTGCGCGATGCGTGTCCGCGCCCGGGCCTGGAGCTCGGGAGCGTAGTCGTCGGGACACGCCTCCAGGAAGGCCCGGTACATGATCAGCGCACCCACCGGATCGCGACGGTCCTCGCGTTGAAGCGCGCGTGCGTAGCTCAGGTCCGCCCTTCGGCGGCGGGCGACCGACTCCATCGTGTCGGACGGCGTGGGGCGAGGCGTACCGGCGTGAAGCGCCAGGCCGAGGTCCAGTCTCGCGCCGAGCCGTGTCACGGCGTCGATCAGGTCGTCGGCTTCGCCGACGACGGTTTCGGTGTGCGCCACGGCGGCGGTCTCGACCTCGACCGCCCGGGCATCGATTCGAAGGGTCCCGCCCGGATCGATCAGGATCACGCCGGTGATCACGTAGCGGGCGCCGAGGAGCCGGCCCGCGCGGGCCGCACCGGCGGCGCCGATCCGGCCCGACCGGGCGAGGTCGAGTTCATCGAGAACTTCGTCGAGACGTTCGCGCTCGACCAGCTGGATGCCGGGCTGGCCGTGGAGTTCACCGATCAGCAGGGCGGCGACGCCCGCCTGGGCCGGACCGAAGGCCGCGTGATCCACGAGCGACGCGTTCGTGAAGTCGATCACGGCGACGACGATCGGCTGGGGGCTGTCCGGATCGGGGGGAACCTGGGCCGCGGCGGACGCGGCCGGCACGCAAAGCGACAGGACGAGCGCGATCAACGACGAATCGGGGCGTGGCATGGTACGACTCCTGGCCGCGGCGCGGGGACGGCGAAACGCGACCGGTGGGTGGGCAATCCCTTCGATGAGGGAGTGCCGCCCCGGGGGCCGTCCTTACATCCGCGGGGGGTTCCTCAACTCCCGCACCCGGTCCTCGACGGCCCTGCGGAGGTTGGGAGCGTACGCCACGGGCAACTCCGAAAGGAACTCTTCGTAGAGGGCCAGCGCCCGGGCGAAGTCCCCCCGATCCTCCTCGAGCATCGCTCGGGCGTACTTCAGGTTGATCTGCGCCTGACCCGGGACGGCTCCGGGTTCGCCTCCGTCGGCTGGAGGGGCGGCGCCGGGCAGGTCCAGCCCTTCGCCGAGCTGGCGGCCGAGGCGGCTCACGGCACGGAGCAGATCGTCGGCATCGTCGGTGACCGACTCCACGTGGACCACCTGCGATGTTTCGACGCTCACGGCCCGGGCATCGATGCGAAGGGTGCCGCGGCGATCGATCACGAAGACGCCGGAAATCACGTACTGCGCCCCCAGGATACGCCCGGCCCGGGCCGCGGCGGCGGGATTCACGTCTCCGGAAACCGCGAGGGCCAACTCGTCGAGCACCGCACGAAGGCGCTCCCGTTCGACGATCTGCAGCTCCGGATTGCGAGCCAGGTCGGTGATCAACATGCCGGCGAGGCCCACGCGAAAGGGATCGTATTCGTCGTGGTCGACCAGAGACGCGTTCGTGAAGTCGAGCACCGCGACGGCGGGCCCCGGGTTCGTCGGGGGGGACTGGGCCCCGACGATGCGCGCGTCGGCCAGAGCGCACGCGACCAGAAGCGTTGCTGCGATCACCGGGTGCCGCATATTCTCCTTCCCCCTACCGGCCCGCCGCCCGACACGGGGTCACGGACCTGGACAATGATGCACCGACACTCCTCCGAGAGGGGACGGGGTCCGTCCCGTGCCTGACAAGAGCTGCCCGCTCTGCGGACGGCGCTTCGACTCGTCCGTTCGGTTCTGTCAGGACGACGGCACTCCCCTCGCACTCGCCGCCGGCACGGTCCTGGCCGGGCGATACGAGATCGCTCGCGAACTGGGTCGGGGCTCGATGGGTGTAGTCTATCTCGCGAGGGAGCGCGACCTGGGCGACCGGCCGTGCGCCATCAAGATCTTGCACGTCCAACCGGGAACCCCCCCGGTCGCCATGGCCGAGGCGGTCGCGCGGCTGAAGCGGGAGGCCAGTACTCTCGGCTCTCTCGGTTCGCACCCGAACCTAGTGACCGTCTATACGGCGGGCCAGGATGATCATGGCCTGGCGTACATCGTGATGGAGTTCGTCGAGGGCGAGACCCTGAAGGTGAAGTTCGAACTCGGCACGCCGTTCACCGCGGTGCAGGCGGCGCGCATCGTGCGTCAGATCGCCGGAGGGCTCGCCCATGCCCACGCCCAGGGGATCGTGCATCGCGATCTCAAGCCCGGCAACCTGATTCTCACGCCCGCCTCGGCGAGCAACAGCTGGGTGAAGATCGTCGACTTCGGAATCGCGAAGCCCGGCGATGGCGAGGGGCTCGATCTCACGATGCCGAGACACGTGCTGGGCACCCCCCGGTACATGAGTCCCGAGCAGCGCGCGGGACGCTCACTGGACGCACGCAGCGACATCTACTCGTTGGCGCTCATCGCGGCGGAACTCCTCTCCGACGAACGGATTGAGGTCGATCTCGGGCCGTTCGCCGAGGTGCCTGCGGACCTGACGAGCTGGCCGGATGCCCTGAAGCGGGTGCTGGAGCGGGGCCTCGAGCCCGATCCGGCCGACCGGTTCTCTTCGGCCCTCGAATTCGCCGACGCGTTCGAGGCCGCGGTCGACGGCTGGGAGCTCGACGACGACCCGCTCGTCGCCCCGCCGGTGGCCGGTCGCCCGATGGTTCCGGCGAGTGCGACGATCCGTGCGGCCGGCGAGGTTGAGGCTCCGGCACCCGTGGCGCCCGCGAGCGGAGAACGGGACCGTGGTCCGGTCGCGCGAAGGCGATGGCTCGGGGGATCGGTCGTGGCCGCCGTCGCCGTGGCCACCTGGGCGACCGTCACGTTCCTGCCGGGCCTGCGCGCCGGTGGAGCAGAGCGGGGATCGGGTTCGCTCCCGGCGGAGACGCTCGCCAGTGCCGTGCGGGTCGACACCCTCGGGGACGCGCCGCCCGGGACCGTGGCCGGAATGGAGGTCTCCAGACCCGCCGAGGAGGGCCCCGACCCGGAGGCGGCCCGTCCCGTCTCCGCCCCTCCGGCGGCGGCCACGCAGGCCCCTGTCCCGGAGGCCCCTCCCTCCGCCGACCACGGGGCGGCCGTGGCCGATCTGCGGTCCAGGGTCGACCCCACCGATCCGGATACGACCGGACTCGGCGTCGTGGTGCGCCAGGCGACCCGGTTGATCAGCGAGACGGGGATCCCGGACACGCTGGTGGTCGAGGTCCGCTATCTGAGGGCGGAGGCCCGACTCATGCTCGGGGAGGGCGCCGGCGCCTGCGCCGACCTGGAGGTGATCCGGGAGGCCGGCGACACGAGCCCCTGGGTCGCGGCCCGGTACGCTCGGGCGGTGGCCGCCCTTCTGGCGTTGAACTGCTCGGGGGAGGGCCTCAAGCCCTAGAAGGGTGTTGAAGAATTGGGGTGCGGTCGCGCGACCACTCGCCGTTGGCGAGCGGTGCCCGGGTCTTCCGGGTGTCCAGGGTAGGAGAGACGACGAGTCGTGGCACCGTCACGGCGAGGAGGAGAGACGACGCCTGGGCCCCGTAACCCCCCGGCGCCCGAAGGGTTGGGGGCGGCACAGGGCCATCTCCTGCGTTGGCCCGTCTCGCCGTAGCTACGGCTATGCCTTCGACGAGCCGCCTTGGATCTGGCCCTGTGGCGCCCCCAACGCGACTCGCCCCACCTTCTTCAACACCCTTCTAGTCCTCCGTCTCGCGTCGTGCCATGAGCAGGCGCACGAGTCGGTCCTTCGCTCGGCTCACGCGCGTGTACGAGGCACCGTGGGCGATCCCGAGCTCGGCCGCGATCTCGTCGTGGGAGTACCCCTCGGCCCAGAGCGCCCACGCCCGCCGCTCTCCCTCCGGAAGCTCACCGACCAGTCCGCGGAGTTCCATCTTGGCGGTGGCGAAGAGGGTGGCATCCCGCTCGGCGGGGTCGCCGCCGGCCATCGTATGGATCGTGTCGAGGTGTTGCGAGAGCAGGCTGCGTAGACGCGTCCTGTACTCGAACTTCGCGACGCGCCGGAGCCAGGCCGGAAATCGTCCGTTCTCGGTATACCCGTCGAGCACGCGCGGGAGCTTGATGAACGTGCGCTGGGCGAGATCCGACGCCTCGGCCTCGGCGTCGTACCGCGGCGGATACCAGAGCCGGGCCAGGTAGCCCTGGATTTCGCTCCAGAACCTGCGGGTCAATTCGTTGACCGCCTCTTCGTCGCCCCTCTTCGCGGCGGCGACCAGGCGCGGCAGATCGACGGGGGGCTCTCGGGACTGGATGCTCATGGCGACTCCGCGTTGTGGCCAAGGGTGCGGGTGCCGGCCGATTCGCGCCAGTCGTCTACGGTGCGGTCGAGCCGGTGCGTAAGGATCCGTCGACTCCCGGCACTGGCTCGGTGAAGGAGTCCCTTCCCGTCCCACCCTGGCCGAGCCGGAGGAACCATGAGCGGCATCACGATCCATCGAGACGACCCCCGTGCACCGACACCGGAGCGACGACCCGTGGAGACGTCCGGGCACCGCGGGGTCCGGCGAACCGTGTTCACGCCCGGAGCCCGGACCCTCACGGCCCTGGTGGCGAGCTTCGCCCTCGTCGTGGGTGCGTGCGAGAGCGATCCCACGGGTCCTTCGGGGGCGTGCGAGATCATCTACGCCACTACGAATCCCCCTGGGCCGTCCGGGATCGAAGTGCACAACCGAACCGGTGGTGGTCTTTCGGTCCAGGTCGATTCCAACTCCCGTCCGGGTGCCGGCGCCGACATGGCCGCGGGCGCGTGCGAGGTCTGGGCCTACCCGGCGGGGACCTACTCGGTGACGCTCCAGCGCTGCCGGCAGGACGTGGCCGGCAGTTCCGAGTGCACCGCCCCGATCGGAGCGAGTGTCGTCCGCTCGGTTCGTGTGGACGGCGGCTCACGGACCGCCATCCGGGTCGACTCCTCCTTCTTCCCCTAGGCCCCGAGTGGCCGATGTAAGGACTTCGCCCTCGGCCGCACTCCCTGGTTGAACCCACTCCCCCTCACATCAGGAGCAGAACCATGACCCGCCCCACGACGCCGGCCCGGCACTCGATCGCTGCGCGATCCTCCGCGCTCACTCTTGCGGTTCTCACCGCCCTGGCCACGATGCCGGTCTCCGCCCAGTCCCCGGACGGCGGACTCGATCCCGAACGTGAGGGTCGCGTCGAACGGAAGGGATTCGTGATCGGCTTCGGTCTCGGAGCAGCACGCGTGACCTCGAGCGCGAGTGCCGGACCGTTCTCGGTGAGCTACGCCGAGACGGCCGTGAGCACCGACTTCAAGATCGGCTGGGCGCCCACCGACCAGCTGCTCGTGTACTGGAGCGCAGACGGTGCGTTCCGGAGCTCTTCGGAGGCCCTGGAGACGGACGGGATTTCGTATTCCGGGCTCGGAGGCCTCGGCGCGACCTACTTCCTCGCCCCGGGCGCGAACTCGTTCTTCCTCACGGCGTCGATCGGGCGCTCGTCGTCGGCCTCCTTCGGCTCGGACGGCGGGATGGACTCGATCTCGGGTACCGGCTTCGCCATCGGGGGTGGATACGAGTTCTCGGGGCACTGGCTCGTCGACGCCGATCTCGTCATGAACAGTCTGAACCAGAGCGGGCTCGACGGCTCCAGCCAGCGGATCATTCGGGTCGGACTGAGCTGGCTCCACTACTGACGACACGCAGGTCGCCCGTTCGGAAGGGAGGCCCCCGCCGTCGCCGGCGGGGGCCTTCCCCGTTCGAGCTTGTCTGCCGTCTGCCGACGCACCACGGGGCGGACGCCGCGTCCCATGGAACTGCAGCCGAGCAGGCGTTCCTGGGCGCAGGCGTCACAACGCAGGATCGTAGCCATGGCTCGGCGCCCGTTGGATTCCGAAGGCGTTCGTCCGCGACCGGCTCCGGACCCCCGGCGGAGCCGGGGGAACAACGTTGTATCGCCCGTGGGCCTTCCGGAGTCGCGTCACGAAGGGAACCGCGGAGTCGTTTTCAGATGAAACGGTCGAGGTCTTCGCCGGCGGGGAGGAGTCATGATTCGGAGACTGAGTCGGGGCGCGGTGGTGGTCGCCGTGGTCGTCGGGATGGCCGCCACGACCGAGGTCCAGGGCCAGGACCACGGCCCGCGCGTGGAGTTGACGATCGGGGTCGCCACCGATCCCGATGCGCTGGGGAACACCGGGGTTCTCGAGGAAGGGGGCTACCTGGGTCTCGGCCAAGTCGGCAGGGGCGCGATCCTGCAGGCGGGGTTCTCGTCGGCCGGGATCTGGCGGGGCCTTCGTCCCGCGGTCCGCATGTCGTGGAGGCCGGCCCGGAGCCTCGGGGCATGGTGGACGCCGTGTGCGCCGGGTGCGGCGTGCCCGTCGATTCTGGCCGAACCGGACACCCGCGTGAGCCGAGCCGACATCGTCGGGGGCGTCGAGGGGCGCCTGCCCGTCGCTCTCGGCCCGGTCGTCTCGGCGCTGTTCGTCGCAGCCGGCGTTCAGCGGTTCACCGTCTCCTGGCGGGAGTGGGGCGAGCCGGGAGGGATCCACCTCCCCGACGGTGCAGAGACCGCGCACGAGGCGGTCTTCGCAGGAGGGTTGACCCTCGCCGTGGGAGCCGGTCGGTGGACGGTACTCGGCCGCCTCGATGCGTCGGTCTCACGGTTCGGCCCGGGGCGCGTGACCGGGTCTTCCGGCGCGGAGGTCGACCTCGGTCGGCGACGGATCTCCGCGTTCGCGTTCTCCCTGGGGGTCCGGTCCAGGGTGGGAACGGCCGGCTGAGTCCAGCGCCCGCACGATCGCACGGACCGCGGGTCGCCCGCGGAGTCCTCTGCCGCGATCCCGAAATGAGGGCCTCTTGCTCCGCTCCGCCGGGATATGTATTCTGTCGGAAAAGAAATGGAGGATCCGTCGTGCCCGATGTGCTCAGCGAACTCGAAGTCCTGGCTCTGGCCGCGCTCCTGCGGCTGGGTGACGACGCGTACGGCGTGGCGATCCGGGACGACATCCTGGAGCGCACCGGGCGCTCCGTCTCCATCGGGTCGCTCTACAAGGCGCTGCAGCGCCTCGAGGACCGGGGGCTGGCCGAGTCGGAGATCGGCGAGCCCACGGCGGAGCGGGGCGGCCGGGCCCGGAAACTGCTCCGCATCACCGCCCTCGGGCAGGCCGCGCTGCGGGACTCGGTGGCCTCGTTCCGGCGCATGATGGACGGGCTCGGCCTGGAGCGGGAGGGCACGTGAGGGGCAGCCGCCTGCCCCGTCTCGTGGTCTGGGTCGTGAGCGCGCTGGTCACGGGTCCCCGGCGGGACTTCGTGCTGGGCGATCTCGAGGAGGACTTCCGGCGGCGGGTGTCCACCGGGGGGCGGGTGTGGGCGATGGTGGGGGTGTGGGTGGAGGTCGCGCGCTCGGCGGGACCTCTGGCGACGTGGAGCCTGGACGGGCGGGGAGGAACGATGCGGGGACTGGGACAGGATTGGACGGGCGCGGTGCGGATGTTCGGCCGGGCTCCGGGGTTCGCCTTCACGGTCGTGGCCACCCTGGCCCTGGGGATCGGGGGCGCCACCGCCGTCTACAGCGTTCTGCGGGGGGTGGTGTTGGAGCCCCTTCCCTTCGACGACCCGGAGCGGGTGGTGGTGCTGTGGGGCGAGACCCCCGAGTACCCCCGGGCTCCCCTCACCGTGGGGGATCACAACGCACTGGTCGACGGTGTGGAGGCCTTCGAGAGCGTGGCGGCGTCGTGGACGAACACGACGCTGCTGCTGGGCGGAGCCCGTGCCGAGCAGGTGCGGGTGGGATGGGTCACCCCCGGCTACTTCGAGACCGTGGGGGTGCAGCCGGCCCTGGGGCGGACGCCGGCGGCGGGTGAGGAGGCCCACGTGGTGCTGGGCCACGGGCTGTGGGAGCGCCGCTACGGCGGCGATCCGGACGTGTTGGGCCGCACCGTGGATCTGGGCGGCGAGCGCTTCGAGGTGGTGGGGGTGCTCCCCGCCGGTCGGGACCCGGATCTCACGGCCTTCGGCGGCGGCCGCACGAACCACGATCTGTGGCGCCTCATGCCCGCGGGGTGGGTCCAGGGCGACGACCGTTCGGTGGGGTGGCTCCGCAGCTCGGCCCGACTGGCCCCCGGGGTGAGCGAGGCCCGGGCCCAGACCGAGGTGGACGCCCTCATGGCCCGGGTCAACACCACGGTGACCGATCGGGACGGCGGCGCGGACCTCCGGGTGAACGTGATCCCGGCCCGGACCGACCTGGTGGGCGACGCCTCCCGCACGCTCTGGATCCTCATGGCCGCGGTATGCGGCGTGCTCCTCGTGGCCGCGGCCAACGTGGCCAATCTGCTCCTGGCCCGGGGCGAGGGCCGGGCCGCCGAGGTGGCGGTGCGGGCGGCCCTGGGGGGCGGCCGTGGGCGGCTGGTGCGCCAGTTCCTGGTGGAGAGTGCGACCCTTGCCGGCGCGGGGGCCGTGGCGGGCCTCGGGGTGGCCTGGGCCGGGGTGGCGGCCCTCCGCGCGGCGGCTCCCGCCGAGTTGCCCCGCCTCGACGGGGTGACGCTGGACGCCGGCGTGGTGACCTTCGCCGTACTGGCCACGGCGGCCACCGCCCTGGTCTTCGGCCTGCTCCCGGCGGTGCGGGCGAGTCGATCGGACCTGGCGGCGGCCATGGCGGCTCGGCGCGCCACCGACGACGCCGGGAGTCGCCGCTGGAGCCGGGCCCTGGTGGTGGCCCAGGTGGCCCTCTCCCTGGCCCTGGTGTCGGGCACGGGGCTCCTGCTCCGGAGCCTGTCGGGGCTTCACGACGTGGACCTGGGGTTCGCCCGGGCCGGCGTGCTCACCTTCGCCCTGGAGGCGCCGTCGTGGGGCGAGGGCGACGCCGAGGCCGCTGCGAAGATGGGGGACTTCATCCGGAGCATGGACGCCGTGCCGGGGGTGGAGGCGGTGGGGTTCACCAACCGGGTGCCCCTGGCCGGGGGACTGTACACCGGCACCGTGGCGTCCCAGGCCATGGTGGCCGCCGAGAACGACGCCGTGGAGACCTCGTTCCGCTACGTGACTGCGGGGTATCTCGACGCCCTGGAGGTGCGGGTAGTGACGGGGCGGACCCTGACCCGGGACGACGACGCCACGGTGGGCCTGGTCGACGAACTCGTGGCCCGTCGGCTCTGGCCGGGGGGGGAGGCGGTGGGGCGGACCATACAGGTCCAGACGGTGGGCGGAGACCCCGCCTGGGTCGAGGTGGTGGGGGTGGTGGCGCCCATGAAACACGCCGGGGTCGAGGCCCCGGCCGCCGAGACCGTGCTGCTTCCCATGCTGCCCCGGGCAGCGAATCAGAACTTCCGCTACGTGGCCGCTCGGGTCTCGGGTGATCCCCTGGCGGTGGTGGAGCCCCTCCGGGAGGCGGTGGAGGCCGTGGACGCCCAGGGGGTCGTGGCCCGGGTGCGGACCATGGACGACCTCTTCGACGCGTCGGTGGCCCCCACGCGCTTCGCGTCGCAGTTGTTGCTGGTATTCGGCGGGGTCGCGCTGCTCCTGGCCACCGTGGGACTCCACGGTGTCATGGCCTTCACCGTGCGGAGACGCGCCCGGGAGATGGGCATCCGCATGGCCCTGGGAGCCGAGCGGGAGCGGATCCTTCGCGACGCGTTCCGGTCCGGCGCGACCCTGGTGGTGGCGGGTCTGGCCGGGGGACTCGTCCTGGCTCTGGCCGGTGGATCGTTCCTGGAGTCGCTCCTCTACGAGGTCGACGCCCGGGACGTCGTCACGCTGGGCGCCGCCGCCGGCGTGATCCTGGTCGCGGGCCTGCTGGGGGCCTGGGTCCCGGCCCGCCTGGTGTTGGGGATCGACCCGGTGAAGGCCCTTCGCAGCGACTGACCCTCCGCGTTCACCAGATCGGGGAATTGCCCGACGGGGCGTCGCCGTGTATCGTGCGGCATGAAACTTCTACGCGTGTCGAATGAGTCCTTTCCCCCCGGCCTCGTCCGGTTCGCGGGGGTCTCCATCGCCGTGGTGTGGGCCACCGCCTGTGGCTCTGAGCCGGCCCACGATCTGGACGCCGTGCCCACCGTGGACGCGGTACGGACCGTCCGCGCGGGGTCGTTCGGCACCGCCATCGGTCTCGCCCGCACCTCCGACGGCGTGCTGCACCTGCTCCAGGGGGAGGCGCCCGCCGTGACGCGTATCGCACCGGACGGGTCCATCGTGGACGCCGCCGGCGAGTGGGGGGTGGTGTCCGGGGAGTATCAGAGCCCCGTGGCCATCGGGGCCCGGGCCGACAGCGTCTGGGTCGCCGATCGGGGCACGGGGCGCGTGACGGTCTACTACGACGGAGCGTTCGTCCGGACCGACCGCATGGTGGCAGGAGGGATGCGGTACGCCGTCCCCCTGTCTCCGGGGGCCATGTTGGGACGCCTGGTGGACACGGGCCACGACCGGCCCGAGTCGGGGCCGTTCTCCCGGGTGGACCACCTCGTGCGCGTGGACGACGGATCGGAGGTGGACACCCTCGCGGTGCTCACCACCGCGTCCACCACCACGATCCGATGGTTCCGCCCCGGTCGGGGCGGGGCCGTCATGTCGGTGGGACCCACCGATTTTCCCCTCTACGACGTGGACGAACGCACCGGCGATCTCTGGATCGTGGAGCGACCCTTTCCCCGGCGGAGCGAGGCCCGAACCCGGTTGACCCGCATCTCCTCGTACGGCGACACCCTCGCCACGGTGTGGCTGCGCAAAGAGGCCCTTCCCATTCCCGACACCGAGACGGCGGCGCGCCTCTCGGAGCGCCGTGCCCAGCTTCTGCCCACCCTGTCCTGGGGCGAGATCGAGGGGTTCATGCCCCGGCCGAGCTGGCGGGCGCCGGCGTCCGGGTTCGTGGTGGGCTCGGACGGCTGGATGTGGCTCGGCCTGGAAGAGGTGCCCGATGACGCCCAGCGGACCTGGGTGCTCCTGGACCCCTCCGGAGCCCCCCGCCTCCGGACGCGCCTTCCGGCGAACTTCGTGGGGCGCGCGGCCGACCGGGTGACCCTCGCGGGGATCGTGCGCGACGACGGGGACCGCGCGTGGGTGGAGTCGTATCGCATCGAGGGGTAGCCGGAGGGCCGCCGGGGATCAGTCCGACACCGAGGCCAGGGTGGCGATGCGCTCCCGGTCGCTCACCACCACGCCCCCCGGGGGTTCGACCGTCACGGCGAAGAGGGTCGGGTCGTCGACGTGGAGCTTGGCCGTGATGGGCACTTCCGCCTCGGTCGACCCGGGAGCGACGTCGAAGACCCCGCCGTCCACGGGATACCGTTCGTCCCGCTCCCGATCGAAGATCCAGAGCTGATACTGGAACTCCCCGGGGGGATTCACGGCGAGTCCGCGCAGGCGCATCACGCCCGTCTGGTGCACGGTGCTCCACACCACCTCGCCGCTCACCTCGGCGCCCGTGGGATCTCCGCCGGGCTCCCAGCGGGCGACCACGGCGTCGGAGAGGGCCGCCACGGCGGGGAAGTCCAGGGGCCCGGGATCCGGCGCTCCCCCCGGGATCAGCCAGAGCGCGGCCACCGCGGCGGCGGCGGCCCATCCGGACGCGGCGAGCCAGCGGGGGGCGGCGCGGCCCCCACGCTCCGGCCTCTCCGCCGGCGCCCGGCGGCGCCCCTTTCGCGTGGGCGCGGGGCCCGGGTCGGCGCCCGTGGGAACGGCCGCCACCAGCCGCGCCCGGAGATCGGCCGGGAGGGCGCCCTCGTCGTCGGCCACCGTGGCGGCGTCGAGTTCGCCCACGAGGCGGTCGACCCACTCGGCGTCGGCGTCGGGATCCTCGGCCAACAGACGCGCCAGTCGACGCGCGTCGTCGGCGTCGAGTCCTTCGGTAGCCCGTCGGACGAGCAGGTCGTCGATTTCGGTGCGGTCTCGGCTCATGGGGTCGCCTCCTCCGAGGCTGCTGGGGTCGCGAGCCAGGCCCGCATGTCGTGCAGGCCGCGGCGTATACCCGATTTCACCGTGCCCAGGGGGGTGTCGGTCGCCCGGGCGATGTCGCGATGGGAGTAGCCCTCGACCACGGCCATCACGATCCACCGCCGGCGTTCCTCGGGCAGACGATCCAGGGCCCGGAGGGCCGGGGCGGCAGCGACCCGCCCCACGGTGCGCTCGTGGTCGTCGGTGGCCCGGTCCCGGGTGGGAGCCAGGGGAACGGTGTCGATCCGCCGTTCCCCATGCCGGCGTCGATCGATGATCCGGCGACGGGCGATCATGGCGACGAACCCGCGGTCCGATGCCCGGGCCGGGTCGAACGTCCCGGCGGAGCGCCACAGCTCCACGAACACGTCCTGGAGCAGGTCGTCGACGTCGGCCCCCTCGGGAAGGAGCCGCCTGGCCAGGCCCCGGACCAGGGGCCCGTAGGCGTCGACGCACGCCTCGGCCGCACCGGGTTCGTCCCGGGCGAGCCGCGCCAGCGGCGGATCGCCTCGATTCGCGCGCCAGCGGTTCAGGTCCACCACGCCTCCCATGATCGGGCCGTCCTGTTCGGGGTCGTCGGGCATGCGTGGCGCCGGCCGCCCAGGAACCGGGTGGCCGGCGCACGCGTGGCGGCGGCGGAGGACCTCAATGCCGGTCCCGGAGCGCCATGCGGGCATCCAGGGCGTCCAGCGCCCGATCGAGAGCCCGGCGGTAGGCCCACGCCCGATCCGCCGGGTCGTGGATCCGCGCCCCGTCCTCCAGACCCGCTTCCAGGGCGCGTTCCGCCCGCGACGGGAGGGAGAACTCGGCGGCCAGGACCGAGCGGGCCGCCACCTCGTAGATGCCGGCGGTCCCGGCGGCGAAGCCGTCGTTGAAGAGGGGCACCCCTCGGTCGATGGCCAGCATCAGCAGGTCCCTGGCGCGCTGCGCATCCCGAGCGTCCCGGCGCGACATGGGGCGTTCGGCCGACCGATCCGACATGGCCTCCGGGGGGAGCAGCACGGCGTCGATGACGTGGATGACCCCGTTGCTGGCCATCACGTCGGTGGTGATCACGTTGGCGTCGTTCACCTTCACCCCGGACCCGGGGGTGGTGATCCGCACGTCGGCGCCGTTTACCGTGGTGGCGGCGTCGAGGGCCACCACCTGTTCGGCGGTGACGCGCCCGGGAACCACGTGGTAGGTGAGGATCGCCGTGAGGGTCTCCCGGTTCTCGGGCCGGAGCAGGGATTCCACCGTGCCCTCGGGGAGCGCGGCGAACGCCTCGTCGGTGGGAGCGAAGACCGTGAAGGGGCCCTCTCCCTTCAGGGTCGCCACCAGGCCGGCCGCCTCCAGGGCGGCGGCGAGGGTCCCGAAACTTCCGGCGGCCACGGCGGTCTCGACGATGTCGTCGTGCTGGGCCGAGGCGGCGACGGGGGCGAGGAGCGAACCGCCTACCAGGGCGAGGCCGGTCAGGGCGGAGAGCAGGGAACGATGCATCGGGGAACTCCCGGTTGAAGTCGAAGAGTGCTTCGACAGGGGGTTCGTCCCGTTCGGCGAATCGGATGCACGACGCGCCCGACCCTACTCCTCGCCGAGCCCGAAGTCCCGCATGCGCCGCCAGAGCGTGGTGCGGCTCATGCCCAGGAGTTCGGCGGCCCGGGTTCGCGATCCGTGGGCTTCGTCCAGCGCCGCTTCGATGGCGGCACGCTCCTCGTCTTCCGACGGTGCCCGGTAGCGGGATTCCCGGCCGGGGACGCCGCCGTCCCCGTCGGGATCGCGAATCGCGGCGGGAAGGTGCTGTGCCTCGATGCGGGGTCCCCCGGAACGCACGGCCGCGCTCTCCACCGTGGCGAAGAGCTCCCGTACGTTGCCGGGCCAGTCGTGGGCCCGGAGGAGGCGCATGGCCAAGGGCGAAAACGCCGAGGGGGTGTGCCGGGGACTCCGCTGCCGGAGCCGGGCCAGGGCCGCCTCCACGAGGAGGGGCACGTCCCCGCGCCGCGCCCGGAGAGGGGGCACCTCGATCCGGAAGACGTTGAGGCGGTAGTACAGGTCTTCCCGGAACCGGCCCTGGCGGATCTCGGCGGGGAGGTCGCGATGGGTCGCCGCCACCACCCGCACGTCCACCGCACGCGGGCGCGACGACCCCACCGGCGTCACCTCCCGCTCCTGGAGCACCCGGAGCAGGCGCTGCTGCAGGGCCAGGCTCACGTCGCCCACCTCGTCCAGGAAGAGGGTGCCGCCCCGGGCCGCGGCGAACAGGCCCTCCCGGTCGGCCACGGCGCCGGTGAAGGCGCCCCGGACGTGGCCGAAGAGCTCGCTCTCCAGCACCCCCTCGGCGAGTCCGGCGCAGTTCACCGGGACGAAGGGGCCGGTGGCCCGCTCCGAGAGGTCGTGGACCGCCCGGGCCAGGAGCTCCTTCCCCGTGCCCGTCTCCCCCTGGATGAGGACCGTGGTGGGCGTGGGGGCCACCTGGCGCACCGCCTCGAAGACCTCGCGCATGACGGGGGCGTGGCCCACCATGGAGCCCAGCGCGCCCTCCCGCACCCGGTCCTCGGCCGGTCGTCGCTCCAGGAGTTCGGTGACCTTGGCCGAGAGGAGGTCCGGGTCCACCGGCTTGGAGAGGAAGTGGTCGGCCCCCCGGTGCAGCGACTCCACCGCCGTGTCGATGGTGCCGAAGCCGCTGATCATGAGAATGGGCGTGGTGAGGCCCCGTTTGCGCAGCACCTCCACGGCGGTGAGGCCGTCCATGCCCGGCATGCGCATGTCCAGGAGGACCAGGTCGAAGCGTCCCGCCCCCAGGAGGGCCACGGCCTCGGCGGCGTCGGCGGCCGTCTCCACTGCGTGGCCGTCCTGGCGCAGCAGCTCGCCGGTGGAGAGGCGGAAGGTCCGGTCGTCGTCGACGATGAGGATGCGACGGGGGCTCACACCGCCACCTCCGGCTCCGGGCCCCGGGGCAGGACCACCCGGAAGCGGGCTCCCGGGCCGTCGTCCCGGTTGGCGGCGTCCATGCGCCCGCCGTAGCGCCGGGCCAGGCCTTCGGCCACGAAGAGGCCCAGCCCCACCCCCGTGACGGCGTCCTTGGTGGTGAAGAAGGGGTCGAAGAGGCGGGCCGCCACCTCCTGGGCGATCCCCGGGCCCCGATCAAGCACGTCCACCGTGACCGTGTCGGCCCCGGCCGTGACGGCCACCACCACGGGCTGCTCTCCTCCCGCGGCTTCCCGGGCGTTGTCCACCAGGTTGAAGAGGATCTGCTTGAGGGCGTCGGGGGGCATGGGCACCCGCACATCGACGCCGTCGGCCCGGAGGTCCACGGGCACGGGTTGGTGGCCCATGCTCGCCAGGGTCGCCACCTGGCGCACCACCGCCACGGGGTCGCACGACCCGGCGCCCGGGTCCACCGGGCGGTTCAGGTCCAGGAGGTGCTCGGCGAGCTCGTGCATGCGGAGCAGCTCGTCGATGGCCATGTCGGCGAAGGCGGCGCTCTCGCTCCCCTCGGGCAACTTCCGCCGCACCACCTCCAGGCAGTTGCGGACGTTGGCCACGGGATTGCGGATTTCGTGGGCGAGCTCGGCGGCCATGCGGGCGCTGGAGGCCAGGCGGTCCTGGCGGATCAGTTCGGCCTGGAGGTCCCGGAGCCGGTGCTGCCGTTCCTCCAGCTCCTCGTTGGCGGTGGCCAGCTCGGCCAGACGGCTCTGGAGGCTGGTGCGCATGCTCCGGAACGCCCGGCTCAGGCGATCCAGCTCCTCGATGGGCGACGAGGGGACGGGAGCCGCGAAGTCGCCCTCCGCCACCCGTCCCGCCGCCGCGGCCAGCCCCCCCACCGGCCGGGCCAGGGAGAGGGCCACCACGGCCCCGACGCCCAGGGCCAGGATCAGGGTCAGGCCCCCGGCCAGGAGGGCGCTGCGCCGCACGCCGGGAAGCACCGCCAGTTCCTCGTCGGCGGAGCGGGAGAACAGCACCCGGCCGGCGTCGGCCACCGGCGCCGCCGCCACCCAGGTCAGGCCCTCGCCCACGGCGATCTCGTCGACCTTCTCCGACGCCGCCCGCCCGGCTCCCGACCGGACCGCCGCGGCCAGGGCGGCGGCGGAGTCGGCCGCCAGGGTGGAGGCCACCAGGGTGCCGTCGGCCCCCACCAGGGTCACGTCGGCCCGGGCCAGGGCCGCCAGGGTGGTGGCCATGGTGGAGTCCATGGGGCTCGAGGTGCCCGCCGCGCCCATCCAGTCCTCGCCGGTCCCTCCCACCGGGGCCAGGGCGAGGCTTCGGGGCATGCCCCCGTCGAAGACGTAGAGCACCGGCGTCTCACCCCGGCGCACCGCCTGGAGCGCGTCGGAGGGGACCGGCGGGCCCGCCACCCACCCTCCGTCGGGGCCCACCAGCACCGGGTCCTCCCCGTACATGGCCGCCGTCTCCGTGGCCTGGGCCAGGGCGTCGCCGGTGCGCCCGTCGGCCAGGGCCTGGGCCATGCCGTCGGCCGATGCCACCGACATGGCGTGCATGCTCAGGGCCTCCTCCCGAGCCGCGGTGCGGTCTTCCAGGATCATGGGAGCCCGCCCGAGGTCCTCCACCGCCGTGCTCCGGAGCACCGCCTCGATGCGGCGATCCAGGGCCAGTCCGGCCGGGACCAGGGCCAACGCCAGGGCGGAGGCCACGGCCAGGAGGAGGGCGGCGACGAGGGGAACACGACCGGATCGAGTGGGGCGCATGGGTCACAAGGTACGTCGGAACGGGTGGGGCCGGGACGACTGATCGCCCCGACCCCTCCCCGATTCGTGTCCGGCGGGCGTCAGCCCACGGGGGTGATGGTCACCCGGATGCGCTGGTCCACGGCTCCGTACTCGTAGCCGTCGCCGACCTGGCGCACGGTGCCGTTCTCTGCCGCGCCCGTGTCGGGACCGGGCTGGCGCGGCGCCTGGAAGAGCCCCACGCCGGGGCGTTCGTTGACCTCGGTCCCGGCGTCCCACAGCAGGATCATGCCCGTGACGTCCCCGTTCACCGGCGCACCGCCGGGGAAGAGGTCGATGCCCGGTTCCGCCGGCGCGAAGAAGAGGTCGTTGGACTGCACGTACATCGTCGCCAGGGAGAGGCGGTCCCCCTCTTCGGCGGTGATGGTGAACGAGTAGCTGCCGCCGGGGGTGAGGGGGCCGGGGGAGGAGGCGCCGTCGGGAGTGTCGAAGGCCCCGGCGGCGCTCACCGACGCCCGGGTGGAGAGGGCGCTCACCAGGGGGCCCGGCGTCCCGTCTTCGGCCACGCCTTCCAGCCCCTCGCCCCGATCGGGGGATCCGGCCGAGAAGAGCACCGACGCACCGGTGTGGACGGCCCACGCCCCGGGCGACAGGACCCCGGTCACGCCGGTCTCGGCGGCCAGGGCCCCGGCCAGGGCCCCGGTGGTGCCGTCCTCGGCGACGCCCTCCAGCCCTTCGCCCCGATCGGGCATGCCGGCGGTGAAGAGGGGATCGGCCTCGGAGTGCACCACGAAGACCCCCGGCGCCAGGGGCACCGGATGCATGCCGCCGTCGGAGGTGGAGAGGGTGGTGGTGGTGCTCACGTTCTCGATGCGGGCCCGCCACGAGGTGGGGCCGGTGCTGGCGAGGGTGAGCCGGATCACGTCGGCCACGTCCGGGAGGTTGCCGAACGCATCCGCCGCGAGACGCACGTCGGTGTCCGGGTCGGCAGCTCCCACGTCGGCCCCGGACTGGCGGGGGGCCTGATCGGGGCCCAGACCCGGTTCGCCGTCGGCCTCGGTGCCGGCGTCCCAGAGCTGGAGCGCGCTGGTGACGTCGCCCGTCACCTGGTCGCCCCCGGCGGTCCAGAGGGCGATGCCGTCGCCGTCCGGAGCGTAGAAGAAGTCGTTGGACTGGACCATCATGGTGGCCAGCGACAGGCGCGCCCCCGGGGGCGCCGAGAACTCGAACTCGTACGCATCGCCCGGAAAGAGGGGACCGGGCGCGTCGGCTCCCACGGGCATGGCGAAGGCGCCGCTGCTCGGATAGGCGTAGGCGCCGGAGACGTTTTCGACGGTGACCTGGAACATGGCGGTCTGGGCGGGGGCCGTGACGTCGTCGTCGTCACAGGCCCCCAGGGTCACCAGACCCGCCAGGGCCAGGGTGCGAAGGGCGGTGGAAGCGTGGTTCATGGGACGGCCTCTGGGTTCGGTTCCGATGCCGGGCCGGCCGACCCGGCCGGTCCCGCGTGTTTCATCGGACCACCTGTCACAACCTCCGTGCCCCCTTCGGTCCAGAGCGCCGCCCCCCGGCGGTTCGTGGCGTCCCACAGCCACGAACCGGACGTCGATCCGCCTCGAGCGGGGTCGGTCGCTCCGTTTCACGAAACACGGGCCGGGCCTCCATGAAACACCCATGAACCGCCGGTGGCGGAGCCGGCCCCGGCGGGACTACACTCCCCCCGTCGTCCGCATCCTTCCACGGAGTCCCCCATGAGCGAGAGCCCCTACGTTTCGAAGTCCCGGGTCCACAAGGTGGCCGGCGTCACCCGGCGCGGCGTGCTGGAAGACGGAACCGAGGTGACTTTCGGTGTCCACGGCCCCATCAAGGCGGCCTACGGCCTCGACGCCGAACCCGATCACCCCCTTCCCGTGGACTTCCTGGTGGCGGCGGCCTGCGCCTGACTACTGGGAACCCTCAACGGCGCACTGGAGGTGCGCGGGATCTCGCTGGACCCGGCCCACATCGTGGCCGACGCTCGGGGCGTGCACGCCCTCCGGGACCGGATTCCGGTGCTGGAGCGCATCGACGTCCACTACACCCTCCGGATTCCCGCCGGCTCCCGGGAGACGGTGGACCGGGCGCTGTCGCGCCATCTGGAGAAGTGCCCCACGGCCCGGAGCCTCGAGGGCGCGGTGACCATGGCCTGGACCGCCGACATCACGGAAGAGGCCGGGACCTGATAGATTTCGGCATCCTCGGACCCTCCCCGATTCCAACCTGGAGTCCCATTTCATGGCGACCTACACCTGCGCCAAGTGCGGCATGAGCGTGAACATGACCTGCGCGACCTGCGACAAGGAGCTCGTCCACGACTCCATCACCACCGACACCGGGGTCCAGGTGGCCGTGTCGAAGTGCCCCGACGGGCACGGCATGATCAAGTCGCCCCAGTGCTGTGCCCAGGACATGAGCTGCGAGATATGAGGTAGGCACCATGCCTCACCTGGGGCCCCTGGCGGTGGCCCTGGCCCTGGGGCTTCTGGTGGGGATGCAGCGGGAGTGGGCCGTCGACGAGATCGCCGGCATCCGGACCTTCGCCCTCATCACGCTCCTGGGCGCCGTCTCGGGAATCCTGGCCCCCCTCCACGGCGGCTGGATGGTGGGGGCCGGGGCCCTGGGGCTGGTGACCCTCATCGCCGTGGCCAACCTGGTGCGGCTGCGTCGGGACGACACCCTCGATACGGGCATCACCACCGAAGTCGCGGCGATGCTCATGTACGGCGTGGGGGTGCTGGTGGCGTCGGGCGCCACCACCGAGTCGGTGGTTCTGGCCGGAGCGGTGGCGGTGCTGCTGCACTGGAAGCAGCCGCTCCACCGCTGGGTGAAACGCATGGGCCAGGACGACGTCAATGCGGTGTTCCGCCTGGTACTCATCGCCCTGGTCATCCTCCCCATCCTCCCGAACCGAGCCTTCGGCCCCTACGGGGTGCTGAACCCCTTCCAGATCTGGCTGATGGTCGTGCTCATCGTGGGCCTCAGCCTGGCCGGATACGTGGCCTTCGTCCTCTTCGGCTCCCGGGGTGGCGCGGTGGTCTCGGGGGTGCTGGGCGGGATGATCTCGTCCACGGCCACCACGGTGAGCTACAGCCGTCGCTCGGCGGCCGAACCCGATCGGAGTCCCGCCGCCGCCGTGGTGGTGATGCTGGCCTCGGTGGTGGTGTTCGGGCGGGTGCTGGTGGAGATGGGGCTGGTGGCCCCGTCCCATCTGGGTACGCTGGCGCCGCCCATGGTGGCCATGATGGCCATCATGGCCGCGGTGGCCGGGGTGCTGGTGTTCACGTCGGGCAACACCCGGGAGCGGGAAGCGCGGGACCGCCAACCGCCCTCCGATCTCACCGCCGCGGTGGTGTTCGGAGCACTCTACGCCGCCGTGCTCCTGGCCGTGGCTCTGGCCCGGACCCATCTGGGTGAAGGCGGCCTCTACGCCGTGGCCGCCGTGTCGGGCCTCACCGACGTGGACGCCATCACCCTGTCCACGGCCCAGATGGTGGCCATGGACGGTCTCGATCCGGCCCAGGGGTGGCGCTTGATTCTGGTGGGAAGCCTGTCGAACCTCGTATTCAAGGCCGGGTTGGTGACGGTGCTGGGGCACCGTCGGCTCCGCGGCCGGATCCTCGCCGCCTTCGGGGTGTCGTTCGCCGCCGGAGTCGGCCTCCTTCTGTTCTGGCCCGGATGACGCCCGTGGTGTCCACAGCGGTTGCCCGAGCGGTGTGTATGGGACTCCTGGTGGCCGCCGTGGGCGGCTGTGGCGGAGCGGCCGACGACGAAGCCGCCGAGCCCACCAACCCTCTCCTGCAGCCCGCCGATTTCCAGGAGACGGCCCCCGAGACGTTTCGGGCGCGCTTCGAGACCACGAAAGGGACGTTCGTGGTGGAGGCCCGGCGGGAATGGGCCCCTCGGGGCGCGGACCGCTTCTACAACCTGGTGCGGTCGGGCTTCTACGACGGAGTCCCCTTTCATCGGGTCATCGAGGACTTCGTGGTGGATTTCGGCATCCATCCCGATCCCTGGGTGAACGCCGCATGGCGACAGGCCCGCATGCCCGACGACCCGGTGCTCCAGTCGAACCGTCGGGGCCGGGTGAGCTTCTCCAAGAGCGGCCCCGGGACCCGGACGGTGCAGATCTTCGTCAATCTCCGGGACAACGCCGAACTCGACGACGACGCCTTCGCCCCCTTCGGCGAGGTGGTGGAGGGCATGGAGGTGGTGGACGCCCTCTACGCCGGCTACGGCGACGGTCCCCCGCGAGGCGACGGGGTCTACCAGGCCATGGCCATCGCCCGGGGCGAGGAGTACTTCGCCGAATTCCCCGAACTCGACCACATCGTGTCCGTGCGCCTGGTGGAGGACGGGCCGTGAGCCGGTTGACCTTCCTGAGCGAGCGGGCCTTCGCCGTGGGCGAGGACCTGGTGGCGGCGTGGAACGCCCTCTGCGACCGGGTGCCCGACGCCCGGTTCCACCATCGTCCGGCGTGGGTCGCCGCGGTGGATCGATACCGGCCCGAGGCTCGCACCCGGGTCCACGCCGCGTTCGAGGGAGGTCGCCTCGTGGCGGTGGTCCCCCTGGGGCGCCCCGGCGTCCCGGGCCCCGACGCCCCCCACGGCGTCCGGGTCGGTCCGGCCCAGGACCCGAGCCACTTCACCGATGCCCTGGTGGTGCCGGAGTGGCGCACGGGGGTGTTCGTGGACGGCCTCCTGGACCACGTGCGTCGGGTGGAGGGCCCCTGCGACGTGCTGCGATTCCCCGCCGTGCCCGCCGATGGAGCCCTGCTCCAGGCGGTGGGCGAGGGCGGCCCCGGTCATGTGCGACGCCCCGCCGGCGCGGCCCGGGTGGTGGACGTCTCCCACCCGGCGTGGGCCCGGCGCCTGTCGTCCCGGAAACTCCGGAATCTGGACCGGCTGGCGCGGCGGGCGGAGCGGGAGCTGGGCTCCCTCTCCCTCCGGACCTGGCGGGGCCTCCGGGGCATGGACGACGGCTTCGACCTCTTCACCACCGTGGAGGGGGCCGGATGGAAAGGCGACTGGCGTCATCTCTCGGCGCTGGGATACCGCCCCCGGGAGCGGCGCTTCTACGGCGAGGTGCTCCGGGGGCTCGCCGCCCACGGCGAGGCCCGGGTCGACGCCCTCTTCGCCGGAGGTCGGCCGCTGGCGGCCCACCTGGCACTTCGGGGCGGCGACACCTGGTATCTGCTCAAGATCGGCTACGACGAGCAGTACCGGCGCTGGGGTCCCGGGGGACTGCTGTTGCGGCGGTTCCTGGACGCCATGGCCTCGGACCCCTCGGTCGGCCGGGTGCACCTGGTCACCGCTCCGGCGTGGGCGGATCGCTGGCACATGGACCACCAGGACGTCACCGACCTCTGGATCCGGGCCCCGGCCCGGGCCTCGGCGGTGCGGTCCACCCTGCGGAGCGCGGCTCCGTCTCGCACGGCCGTCGCTCCGCGGGCGGCCCGGGTGGCGGCCGGCTCCTGACTCGCCGGCGGGGCGTCAGCCGCCCCGCCGCCTCCGCATCATCTCGCGCCGCCGCGCGCCCCGGGCCGCCCCGGCGTCCAGCGCTTCGCCCCCCTCGCCCTCGTCGGAGAGGTGGTGGGCCAGGGAGCGGATGGTGGGGAACCGGTAGAGGTCCACCAGGGAGAGGGGGCGGTCGATGCGCTCGGTGAGGAGCCGGTGCAACTGGACCACCAGGAGGGAGTGCCCTCCGGCGTCGAAGAAGTTGTCTTCGGTGCCCACCTCGGCCAGTCCCAGCACCTCGGTCCAGGCCTGGACCAGGGTGGCTTCCAGGGCGTTGGCCGGGGCCACCACCGGGGCGGACCGGGTGGCGGTGTCCCGGGGCGCCGGGAGGGCGTTGCGGTCGATCTTGCCGTTGGGCGTCAGGGGCAGGCGATCCAGGAGCACCACGTGGCTCGGCACCATGTACGCCGGCAGGGCGTCGCCCAGGGCCTGGCGCAGGGTGTCGCCGTCCACCGGTCCGGCGGCCACCACGTAGGCCACGAGGCGCTGGTCGCCAGGCACGTCTTCCCGAAGCACCACCGTGGCCCGGGACACGTCGGTGCGGGACTCCAGACAGGCTTCGATCTCGCCGGGCTCGATGCGGTAGCCCCGGACCTTCACCTGGTGGTCCAGGCGTCCCAGGAACTCCAGCACGCCGTCGTCCCGCCACCGGGCCAGATCGCCGGTGCGGTAGAGGCGGGCGTCGGGGTCGGCGGAGACGGGATCGGCGATGAAACGTTCGGCCGTGAGTTCGGGGCGGGCGTGGTAGCCCCGGACCACGCCGAGTCCGCCGATGCACAACTCCCCCGGGAGGCCCGAGGGCACCACACCGCCCCAGGGGTCCAGGATCCGGATGGTGGTGTTGGCGATGGGGCGGCCGATGGGCACAGGGCCGTCGGCGTCCACGTCCCAGGTGGTGGACCAGATGGTGGTCTCGGTGGGGCCGTACATGTTGGTCACCCGCCCTCCCGCGGCCCGGCGAAGGTCCGCGGCCAGGGTCTCGGGAAAGGCCTCTCCGCCGATCATGACGTGGCGGAGTCCCCCGAGGGCCCCCCGGACCTCGTCCCGATCCAGGAACATGCGGGCCATGGAGGGCGTGCACTGGAGGTGGGTGACCCCGTACTCCCGGAGGTGGGCCGCGATGCCCCCTTCGGCGGCGGGCGCGGCGGCGACGGGAGCCTCGGCCCGGCCCTCGAAGACCGCGTTGGCCCGGTCCCGGACCTCCTCGAGCTGGGGGAGACCATCCAGAACGGCGTCGGTGTCGACGCCGAAGTCCAGGAGGCAGGCGATCTCGTCGACGCCGATGGCGGCGCAGCGGGCCGTGATGTCGACGCAGGTGTCCGGCGTGCCGAAGAGGCCGCTGGTCTCGTAGTACCGATCGAAGGCGAAGTCCAGGATCGCCTCGGTCTCCTCGGCGGAGAGGCTGCCGAGGTCGATGTCCTCCGGCGTGGAGTCGGGGCCCCCGGGCCGTTTGAAGGCCGGGAAGGTCCAGGCGAAGCCCAGCACCAGCTTCATGGACGCTCGGAGGTAGTCCTTCATGGGCTCCCGCACGAGCTCCCTCACCCGGTCGTCGTCGTCTCCCACGAAGGTGTGGAGCATGAGGGTGACGGTGCCGCCGTCGGGGTCGAGCCCGGCGTCGGCCCGGGCCTCCCGGTACGCGGCGATCTTGCCCGCCACCTCCTCCAGGGTCTGGCCCAGGAGGTGGGTCAGGACGTTGGCTCCCATGCGCCCCGCCAGCCGGTACGTGTCCGGATTGCCCGCCGTGGTGATCCAGAAGGGCAGCTCGGGCTGCACGGGGCGGGGGAGGGTCGTGAGGGCCACCGACTCGCCCAGGGGGTTTTCGAATTCCACGGCCTCGCCCCGCCAGAGCCGCCGCACCACGTCGATCTGCTCGATCATGACGGCCTTCTGGTTCGGATACGCGTCGGGGCGGATCACGAAGTCGTTGGGCTGCCAGCCGGCGGCGAAGGCCAGGCCCACCCGACCGTCGGAGAGGTTGTCCACCACCGCCCACTCCTCGGCGATGCGGATGGGGTGGTGCAGGGGGGAGACGCAACTGCCCGAGCGGATCGCCAGGTTTTTCGTCACGGCGGCCAGGGCGGCGCCGGTGACCGACGGGTTGGGGAAGGGACCGCCGAAGGCATGGAAGTGACGCTCCGGCGTCCACACCGAGTCGAAGCCGTGTTCGTCGAAGTAGCGGCCGGCGTCGAGCATGAGGCGGTACTTGTCCGGTCCGGGCCCGTCGTCGTTGCCCCACATGAAGAGGCCGAACTGCATGCCCCGACGGTGGAGGCGGTCGTACGAAGGGGCGTCGGCGTCGGGCGCGGCGGCGCCTCGCTCGTGATCCACGTGGACCACCACCTCGAAGCCCCGAGCCAGGGTCCAGAACAGCTCCAGGACCGAGATGTCGAACGAGAGGCTGGTCACCGCCATCCACACTCCGGGCGGGTCGTGCTCGATCACCGGGTCCATGCCCGTGAAGAAGTTGGCCACGTTGCGGTGCTCCACCAGGACGCCCTTGGGGCGCCCGGTGCTTCCCGACGTGTAGATCACGTAGGCCAGATGGTGGGGGCGCAGGTCGTCGCGCGCCGGGGCCGCCTCGGCTTCGCCCAGGCCGCCCATGTCCAGGACGACGGCGGTGCCGCCGTCGAGGGACGGGGGGACGGCGCCGTGGACCAGCACCACCGGGGCCTGGGCGTCGGCCAGCATGAAGGCCACCCGATCGGCGGGGAAGTCCGGGTCCAGGGGCAGGTAGGCGCCCCCGGCCTTCAGGACGCCCAGCGTGGCCACCATGAGTTCCACGGAGCGGTCGATGTGGACGCCCACCACGGCGTCGGGTCCCACCCCCCGCGCCCGGAGCGCGGCGGCCACGGCGTTGGCCCGGCGGTCGAGCTCCCCGTAGGTGAGGGTGCGGCCGTCGCAGCGCAGCGCTACCCGGTGGGGCTCCCGGGCGGCCCGCTCCTCGAAGCGCTCGTGGACGAACGACTCCCCCACTTCGGCGGCGGTGTCGTTCCAGTCGTCCACCACCTGCCTCGTGGCGGTGGTGTCCAGGAGGGAGAGGGCGGTCCAGGGCCGGTGCGGATCGGCCGCGGCCTCGGTGAGGAGGGCCGCGAGGGCGCCGGCCAGGATCTCGGCCGTGGCGGCGGGGAGCCGCGCCGGGTCGACGACCAGGCGGGCCGGGCCGTCGGCGGGGATGGCGAGGGCCGCCGGGGGCCGGTCGGAGGGGTCGGCGGCGGCGTCCCGGGCGGGGCCGGCGGCCACGGGCAGGCCCCCCGGGGCCCCGGCGGGGCCCTGGGCGGCGCCGGGGATCCGGGAGATCAGGTCCAGGAGGAAGGGGCCTCGCTCCCGGGCCCGGTCCAGCGTCGTGGCCGTGGAGGTGGCTACGGCGGCGAAGGGCGCCGACGGGTCCAGATCGAAGCGGAGGGGCCACCACGACGCGAACAGCTCCGGGGCGTCCGGGTCCCACCAGCCCAGGTCGAAGGCGGGGCGGCGGGAGGTCCGGGCCACCAGGACGGCCCACGCCGCCAGGACGGCTTCGGTTCGGCCGACCCCCACGGCCTCGGCCAGGCCCTGGGGCACCGCCACGTCGAAGACCACCGGCTGGGAGGTGCCGGAGGGGGAGGCGGCGTCGGCCCCGGGATCGTCGGTGAGGTCGGGGAGGACGGCGGGCGTGAGGCTCTCCAGGCGCCGGGTCCAGAAGGGCTCGTGGCGGGCGGCGGCGTCCACGGCGTCGGCCAGGCCGGGGTGGGAGGCCCCGGTGGGGGCCGACAGGCGGCTGCCCACCGCCAGGGCCGGGGTGCCGGCCTCGGGGGTGGGGCGGCCCAGGAGGTCGGCGAGCCCCGTGAGGACGAGGGCGCCGTCGGCCGTGGCCACGGCCACGCCGTCTTCGTCGGCCCGAAGCACCGTGCCCGGCGCCGCGCCGTTCCCAGCCTCGGCCCGAGCGGCCGTGACGACCCAGGCCGTGCCCCGGGCGTCCAGGATTCGGGCCCGGCCCAGGGGATTGGGGTAGGGGCCGAAGTCCAGGGCCCGGACCCGGGCGTGGAGGGCCGCCGCGGAGCGGGTCCAGTCCAGGAACCCGGCGCCGTCGGGGCGGTCGTGGCGTCCGAAGTAGCTCCGACCGTCCGGGTCCTGGGGCTCGGGCGTCAGGGTGCCCGCCGCCAGGCCCTCCACCAGGCGGGGGAACGAGTCCCGGGCCGCCGCGAAGCACTTCATGTTGAGGGAGAGGGACGTCTCGTCGTCGGCCACCTCCACCGCGCTCCGGAGCAGGACGTCGCCCCGGTCGATGCCCGACACCATCTCGTGCCAGGTGATGCCGTAGCGGTCGGCGCCGTCCATGAGGGCCCAGGCCGGGGCGTTGAGGCCGGCGTAGGCCGGAAGAGGCCCGTCGTGGAAGTTCACCGCCCGGCCCCGGGGGAGGGCCAGCACGTCGTCGGGGAGGATCTTCAGCCAGGTGATGGCGAAGAGGTGGTCGAAGGGCCGGGCGGCCAGGGCCTCCACCAACCCCGTCGACGGATCCACCACGTCGAGCCCCCGTTCCTGCGCCCAGGTCGCGACGCGGGGGGTGTCGGTGACCACCCCCAGGACCTCGTGTCCCGCCTCCAGCAGATGGTCGGTACACTCCATGAGGAGCGTATCCGAGCCGATGACGAAGCAGCGGAACGGCGAGTCGGACATGGCGGCGCAGCGCGGATCGTGGGCGGTGGGACCCGTGGATCGGGTCGGGTGGCGGGGTGTAGTCCCCTTCGGTCCAATCGTCGGCGCTCGGGAGCGCTGATTCAAGCGTTGACCACCCTCGTCCAGGAAGCCGAGTCCATCATGAAGGTACGTCCGATCCGCCTCTCCGCCCTCGTCCTGGCTCTCGCCGCGTGGGCGGGAGGGTCACCCGAAGTCGCCGCCCAGGAGATCCCCCTGGAGATGCCCCTCCCCGTGGACGGCGCCGTTCGCGTGGGGCAACTCGACAACGGCCTCTCGTACTACGTGCGGGAGAACGCCCGTCCCGAGAACCGCGCCGAGCTGCGGCTCGTGGTGAACGCCGGATCGATCCTGGAGGAGGCCGACCAGCGAGGCCTCGCCCACCTCCTGGAGCACATGGCCTTCAACGGCACCGAACATTTCGCCAAGCAGGAACTGGTGGACTACCTGGAGTCCATCGGCATGGCGTTCGGGCCTTCGGTGAACGCCTACACGAGCTTCGACGAAACCGTCTACATGCTTCAGGTGCCCACCGACAGCGCCGAGGTGGTGGCCACGGCCTTCCAGATCCTGGAGGATTGGGCCCACGGTCTGACCCTGGATCCCGACGAGGTGGATCAGGAGCGGGGCGTCGTCATCGAGGAGTGGCGCCTGGGACGGGGCGCCGCGGCCCGGATCTCGGACCAGCAGCTCCCCATCATGTTCGCCGGCTCCCGGTACGCCGATCGTCTGCCCATCGGAGAGCCCGACGTGCTGGAGAGCTTTCCCCAGGACGCCATCGAGCGGTTCTACCGGGACTGGTACCGGCCCGAGCTCATGGCGGTGGTGGCGGTGGGCGACTTCGACGCCGACGCCATCGAGGCGCTGATCCGGGAGCGGTTTTCGGGCATCGAGGCCCGGCCCGACGCCCCGGCCCGGAGCACGTTTCCCGTGCCCGACGCCGATTCGACCCGGTACGCCGTGGCGTCGGACGCCGAGGCCACCACGTCCCGGGTGGCGGTCCTGACCTTTCAGGAACCCCGGACCGTGGGGTCGCTGGGGGACTACCGGCAGACGCTGGTGGAGGGGCTGGTGAACACCATGCTCAACGACCGCCTGGCCGAGTTGTCCCAGCAGGCCGATCCGCCGTTCGCCTTCGCCGGCACCGGGCGGGGTCGCTTCGTGCGGCCGAAGAGCGCCTACCAGCTCGTGGCGGTGGTGCCCGAGGACGGGCACGAGCGGGGCATGGAGGCGGTGCTCACCGAGGCCGAACGGGCGGCCCGCCACGGCTTCACCGGGACGGAACTGGAGCGGGCCAAGCTCGACGTGCTCCGGGCCCGGGAGCGGGTCTTCAACGATCGGGAGAACCAACCTTCGGCCCGCTTCGCCGGGGAGTACGTCAATCACTTCCTCACGGGCGACCCCATTCCGGGCATCGAGTTCGGCTACCAGGTGGCGCAACTGCTCCTCCCGGGGATCGGCCTGGACGAGGTGAACGCGGTGGCCCGGGAGAACCTGGCTGCCGAAAACCGGGTCGTCATGGTGGACGCGGTGGAGAAGCCGTCGCTGGAGGTGCCCCCGGTGTCGACCCTGGCCGCCGTCTTCGACCGGGTGCGGGGCGCCGAGCTCGAGCCGTGGGTCGACACGGCGCTGGACCAGCCCCTGGTGGCCGAGGCTCCCGCGGGCGGGGCGGTGGTGGAGGAAGGCGCCATGGACGAATTGGGCGTCACCACCTGGACCCTGTCCAACGGGGTGACGGTCTGGCTCAAGCCCACCGACCTCAAGGAAGACGAGGTGGTGCTGAGGGCCACGAGTCCCGGGGGATGGTCCAACGCCTCCCTGGACGATCATCTCTCGGCGCTGCTGGCGTCGACGCTGGTGTCCCAGGGTGGAGTGGGGGCCTTCTCCCTCATCGACCTCCAGAAGGCCCTGGCGGGAAAGACCGTGGGGGTGAGCCCGTCCATCGGGGAGCGAACGGAGGGCTTCGCCGGCCAGGCGTCCCCCGCCGACCTCGAGACGCTCTTTCAGCTCGTGTGGCTCTACTTCACCGAACCCCGGCGCGACGAGACGGCCTTCGAGGCCTTCCGCGGACAGATGCGGGCGATCCTGGCCAACCGGGACGCGGTGCCCCAGGCGGCGTTTTCCGACACCCTCACTGCGGCTCTGACCCAGAACCACCCCCGGGCCGCCCCCGTGACCCTGGCGTCGGTGGACGAACTCGATCTCGACACCGCCATGGAGTTCTACCGGGACCGGTTCGCCAGCGCCGACGACTTCGCCTTCGTGCTTGTGGGGGCCTTCGAGGTGGACGAAGTGCGTCCCCTGGTGGAGCGGTGGCTCGGGGGACTGCCGGCCGCCCCCCGGGACGACGGTTGGGTGGATCTGGACATGGACCCGCCGGCGGGGGTGGTGGAGAAGGAGGTCCGGGCCGGGATCGAGCCCCAGAGCCAGACCGTCCTCGTCTTCCACGGGCCCTTCGACTACACGGCGGACGATCGGGCCCGCATCCGGGTCATGGCCTCGGTCCTGGAGACCCGACTTCGAGAGCGGCTGCGAGAGGACCTGGGCGGCACCTATTCGGTGTCGGCCGCCGCGGGCTACGAACGGGAGCCCGAGGCCCGCTACACGCTTCAGGTGGCCTTCGGGTCGGACCCGGAGCGGGTCGGGGAACTCCGGGCCGCCGTCTTCGAGGAGATCGAGCGCCTCAAGACCGAGGGCCCCACCGAGGAGGACGTGGCGTCGGCGGTGGAGGGCGTGCGTCGGAGCCTGGAGACCAACCTCCAATCCAACGGCTGGTGGGCCTCCCAGCTCACCTTCGCCCTGGACGGCCAGACCGATCCACTGCTCCTCACCGACACCGGGCGCTACGACCGCATCGACACCGCCGTCGTCCAGGACGCCGCGCGGCGCTACCTGGACGACGAGCAGTACGTGTCGGTGGTGCTGCTGCCCCGGGGAGGTGCCTGACCCCGGGTCTTCGCCGTCAGAAGCCGGCGCTCTGACTCACGGCGATGCCGCAGATGGAGCCGGTCACGGTGCCGGTGCCCGTGCCCGAGATGCTGTTGCCCGACGTGTCGATGTCCAGGTCCATGCTGCAGGTGCCGCTGCGACCCTCGGCGGCCCACGCCACGGCGCCGTCGAAGGTGGCGCCCACCGCGAAGTCGCCGGTCTGGGCGTTGCTGTCCAGGACCATGGCCACGATGACGCTGGGGGCGCCGTCCAGGGTGAAGAGCGTGCCGGTTTCGCCCCCTTCGGCGACGCAGGCCGCATGGGTCTGGACCACGGTCATGGTGGTGGACACGGCGCCCGTCTCCACGTCCAGGGTGCCCGAGAGGTCGGCGTCCACGTCCACGGCCCCACCCAGGGGGCAGTCGGCGAGGAATGCCACCGAGGTGGAGAAGGTGACGGGCACGGCGGAGGGCACCGCCGCCGGCGCCGCAGCGGTTCCGCTGGAGCTGGCCGAGAAACCCTGCTCGATGGCCAGATCGCCCAGGATGGCAGCGAGTTCGGCCGCTTCCACGGCGGTCAGCTCGTTGGACGGAGCCGCGGGGTCGTCGGAACAGGCGGCGGCCACGAGGGCGAAGGCGACGGCCAGGGGGCGGGTGGAGCGAAGAACGCGCATGGGACGGTCCGTTCGTTGAGGGTCGGGAATCGGCGTGGAGCTTCAACGAGTGTCGGCGGCGGAACCGGACACCCGTAGCCCGCCCGCCGCCCAGTCGAGGAGTACGGCCGCCGTCGCTCCGGGCTCGGAGGCCCAGACGCGCCGGAGTTGGGGCCCTGCGGCCCGCCACCGGGCCCGCCGCGCGTCGGTGCAGGCGGCTGCGACGCGCCGGCCCACCCTCGGGTCCACCAGGAGGGGCTCCCGGGCCAGGCGTTCCAGCACCAGCGTCAGGTCGTTGGCGTCGCCCAGGCGGTCGGTGAGGGTGTGGAGTTCGTCGGCCAGTGCCCCCAGGACGGTGGGCCATCCCGGTTCCAGGAACTCCACGGCGTAGCGCAGGTCTTTCGCTCGTTTGCGCACGGCGTGCCAGGCCGCCGGATCGTCCACCCGGGCCAGGGCCCGCTTCGCGGCCTTCCGGCCCGCGGCGAGCATGTGGCACAACCCGGGCTCGAAGACGGCCACGCCCCGGCCTCGACCTCGAGGAGGGTGGGCCCGGAGGTGGGCCTGGGCCTTCCGGATGCGCCGAACCGCGGCCGGTGCCGAGGCCCGGGCGGCCCGGGCCCGGTCCCGTTCTCCTCTCAGGCGCCGGAGTGCCGCGTCCAGGAGGTCGGGGTCGGCGGTCTCGGGGCGGGCACGGAGGGCTTCCAGCGTCTCGACCCGCGCCTCGGTGTCCCGCACGTCGCCCAGGGCTCGGCCCGCGCCCCGGAGCCGGCGGTCGAGGCGTCGACCGCCGTCGGGCCAGGCGGCACGGCCGAGGCGCACCAGGGCTCGGGCCCGCTTGAGGTGCCGGCGGGCGGCGTGGCAGTCCGGTGGCGTGGCAGCCGCCGAGCGACGGGCGTGCCGAAGCTCGTGGCGGAGGGCGCGCCGGAGTCGCCGCACCGGGCGGCGGGGGCGTCGGAGGCCGCTGGACACGAACATCCTCCCGGAAGAGGGCGGGGAGGGCCTATGGAAATCTAGTACCCCCTCCCCGTATCGTGGGTGGAGTCCACATGCGTGTTCCCCTCCCGGAGGAGGAAGTCGGGTTGATTCCGTACCCCACTCGCGCGGCCCTGTTGAGCCTGGCCGCCTGCATCGCCTGCGCCCTCCCCGCATCGGGCCAGCTCGGCGCCATCGAGAGCCTGGCCGGTCGCGTCTCGGACCTCAGCTTCTACGCCACCTTCGGGAACGTGGCCGACGGGGGCCCCCTGGAGAGCGACTTCCTGGGGATCTCGAGCTACGGGATGGAGGTGCTCTTCGAGGTGGGGACCATCGACCGCGTGGTGGAGGAGGCCCCGCCCCCCGGGGACTCGGTGGTGGTGCGATGGACGCGCATGGTGGTGGAGCAGCGGGGGCGCCGCGCCGACACCACCTACACCTACGAGGTGGAGCCCGCCCCCGAACCCGAACCGGTGCTCGAGCCGGTGTGGACCTTCGAAATGGGTCTGGGCTACGGCGAGATCTCCGGCTATCGGTCGGCGTCGGTCGGGGTCGATCTCCGGGGCGTGGTCCGGGAGCTGCCCTCCATCTCCCTCTACGCGAGCTACGAGCCCCTGGGGTTCTACGGGGGACTCCGGTCGGGATTCATGCGCCTCGAGGGACTGCAATTGTATCTCGACGACGGCGGCGTGGTGGCGGGGAAGGCCGACAGCTTCCTGGCCGGGGTCCTCATCGGTCAGGCGTGGGAGGTGCTGGGGCTCAACGTCTTCCTCGAAGGGGCCTGGACGATCCGGGACTTTCCCAGCGTCGAGTGGGACGCGGCCCCTCCTCCCGACTTCCGCTCCCTCGATCTCACCGGGTGGTCGGTGGGCACCGGCGTCCAGTTCTCGGTGGGCGGCTGACCCCTACGATCCGGGGGCGCGGCGGGCCTGGGTCCACTCCAGGGCCTGTCCCACGAGGGCCGGAACGAGCGACAGTCCCAGGCAGAGCCCCCACTCCCGGGGGCTGGGGGTTCGGGTGTCCAGAACGGCCTGGAGAGGCGGCCAGGTGACGGCGGCGAACTGGAGTCCCAGGACCAGGGCCACGGCGGCCAGGGCCCAGGGATTGGCCAGGGCGTCGCGGGGGGCCACCATGGGGCGCCGTCCCCGGGCGTTGCCCAGATGGAAGAGCTGGGCCAGGGCCAGGGTCGTGAAAGCCAGCGTTCCGGCCTTCGCCGGGTCGTCGCCGTGCAGCCCCCACAGCCAGGCCCCCAGGGTGACGGCGGTGATGGTCAGGGCGTAGAAGGAGAGGGACCCCACGAAGGCCCGGGAGAGGAGGGGGGCCCCGGGCGCTCGAGGGCGCCGGGCCATGAGTCCCGGTTCGGCGGGTTCCAGCGCCAGGGCCAGGGCGGGAAAGGTGTCGGTGACGAGGTTGAGCCAGAGGATCTGGAGAGGGAGCAGGGGGAGGGGAAGGCCCACGACCCCCGCCCCCAGGAGGACCAGGATCTCGGCGAGGTTACAACTGAAGAGGTACCAGGCGAACTTGCGGATGTTGTCGTCGATGGCCCGCCCCTCTTCCACGGCGGCGGCCACGGTGGCGAACCGGTCGTCCTGGAGCACGATGGCCGCGGTCTCCCGGGCCAGGTCGGTGCCCCGCAGCCCCATGGCCACGCCCACGTCGGCCTTCCGAAGGGCCGCGGCGTCGTTCACGCCGTCGCCGAGCATGGCCACCACCTCGCCCCGGGCCTGGAGCGCCGTCACGATGCGGAGTTTGTCTTCGGGGCTCGTCCGGGCGTAGACCCCGGCCCTCGCCACCAGGCCCGGGAGGTCGGCGTCGGGCGTCCGGGCCAACTCGGCGCCGTCCACTACCGCCGTGTCGCCCTCCACCATGCCCAGTTCTCGGGCCACGGCCTCGGCGGTGGCCCGATGGTCGCCGGTGATCATCACGGTCCGGATCCCGGCCCCCCGCAGGCGGGCCACGGTGGGGGCCACCTCGTCGGCCGGGGGGTCCATGAGGGCCGCGTGCCCGAGGAACACGAGGTCGCTCACGTCGTCGAGGGCGGCGCAGCGCCGGGGCGCCCACGCCAGGGCGATGACCCGGAACCCCTCCCGGGCCAGGGCGTCCTCCTGGTCGGTCAGGGTCCGGCGATGGGTGTCGGCGAGCTCCATGTCGCCGTCGGCGCCGGCGACCCGGGTGCAGGCGGCCCGGACGGCGTGGGGCGCCCCCTTCACCCAGGTGGCGCCCTCGCCGGCGGCGGCGCTCATGAGGCGTTCGCCGGAGAAGGGGAGGACCTCCACGGCGGCGCCGTCGCCCCGGGCCGTTTCGGGGGTGACCCCGGCCCGGGCGGCCAGGACCCCCAACGCGGCGTCGGTGGGGTCGCCCACCACGGCACCGGTTTCGGGGTCGAAGGCGGCGGTGGGGGTGAGGGCGGCGGCCTCCAGAAGGCGAGCGAAGCCCGGGTGGCGGGGCTCGGGTTCGGGTCGACCGTCGACCTGGAGGGATCCGGTGGGCTCGTAGCCCCGGCCCTCCACGGCCACCTCGTAGTCGAGGCCCACGACCCGCCGGACGTTCATCTGGCCGGCGGTGAGGGTTCCGGTCTTGTCGGAGCACACCACGGTGGTGGACCCCAGGGCCTCCACGGCCGACAGGCGCCGGACCAGGGCGTTGCGTCGGGCCATGCGCGCCAGGCCCACGGCCAGGGCGATGGTGGCCACGGCGGGAAGCCCCTCGGGGACCGCGGCCACCGCGAGGGCGAGGCCCGTCTCGAGCATGCGGGCCCACGGCGCGCCCCGGAGCACGCCCAGGAGCACCACCACGGCGGCGATGAGGAGGGTCATGCCGATGAGGCGATGGCCCAGGGCGTCCAGGCGGCGTTCCAGGGGACTCCGCCCGGGCTCCACGGTGGCCAGCAGACGCCCCACCTCGCCCAGGCGGGTCCGGGGTCCCGTGGCCACCACGATGGCCTGCCCGGCTCCGGCGGCGGCGGTGGTGCCCATGTAGAGCATGGAGCGGCGATCGGGGAGGGGCGCAGCGGCTTCCACGGCCGTGGAGGACTTGTCCACCGGGACCGATTCCCCCGTGAGGGCGGCCTCGACGGCCCGGAGTCCCCGGGATTCCACGAGACGGGCGTCGGCGGGGACGGCGTCGCCCGCTTCGAGTTCGACGAGGTCGCCCGGAACCAACTCGTGGGCCGGGATCCCCTGCTTCTCGCCGTCCCGGACGACCCGGGCGTCGGGCACGTCGTAGCGCAGGAGGGCGTCCATGGCCCGCCGGGCCCGGAGTTCGACCACGAACCCCAGGGAAGCGTTGAGCGCCAGGACGGCGGCGATGGCCACCGCCTCGGCCACGTCGCCCACGACCCCGGCCACCACGGCGGCGGCCGCCAGGAGCAGCACCACGGCGCCGGCGAATTGACGGGCGAGAATGCGCCACCACGGGACGGGGCGCGCGATCTCCAGCCGGTTGGGTCCCTCGACGGCGAGACGGCGGGCCGCGTCGGACGACGACAGACCCCCGGGGCCGGTCTCGAGGCGGGACCGGACCTCGTCGGGGGTGAGGGCGTGCCAGTGCGGAGTCCCTGAAGCACCCATTGAACCCGGGGGCGAGGGCGGACGGGTGGGGGGTGCCTGGAAGGTCGGAAGGGTGGGGGCGGTCGACAAGGACGGACACGCCGCCATTGTGGGGGATGGGGACCCGGCGCGAGGTTCGGCCATGGCCAACGCCCCGCACTCCGACCGCCTCCGGGAACTCGCCCAGCGGGTCCGGCGCCGTCCGGTGGTGTCGGGCGCCGTGGCCGTGGCCCTGGTGGCCCTCGTGGTCTGGTGGGGGGGGCGTGGCACGGGCGGCCTGGGCCGGGTCCGGGCCCCCGTGGCCGATCCGTCGGCGGATCGCACGGCTCTGGCTCCCCTTCCGCCGTCCCTCCTCTCGGTGCCGGTGCATCTCGACCTCGCGCCTCTGGTGGACGCCATGGAAGGCGGTGTCCCCACCACCTGGGGCGACCTGGAGAATCGCATCGACGTCGCCGACAACGATCGCCTCGACGTGGCCTTCGACCTCGAGCGGTCGCCCCTCCGGGCCACCTTCCGGGACTCGGTGGCCCGGGTGGCCACCACCATCTCGTATCGGGCCCGGGCGTGGTACGATCCGCCGGTGCTCCCCACCGTGAGCGTCTCGTGCGGGACCGGCGAGGACGAGGCGCCCCCGCGCCTGGAGGTGGCCCTGGAGGGCACCCTCTCGCTGGACCGGGACTGGCGGCTGCGGTCCCAGGTGCGGGTCGACACCATCGTGCCCGTCACCGAGGCGGACCGGGACCGCTGCCGGGTGTCCATCATCCGCTGGGACATGACCGATCGGGTGGTGTCGGGCGCCCGCAGCTTCCTCACCGACGAGTCGGCCACCATCGATTCCCTGGTGGCCGCCGTGGACCTGCGGTCGAAGTTCGAGGAGTGGTGGGCCCTCATCGGCGAACCGGTGCGGCTCACGGAAGACGTCTGGCTGGTGCTGGGCGGCGAGGGACTCGTGCGGGGGGCCATCGAGGGGCAGGGCGACGGCGTCGAGACGATCCTGGGTCTCCGGGCCCGCCCCCGGATCGTGGTGGGGCCGCGCCCCGGCGACTCCATTCCACCGCTGCCCCCCCTGGACACGGGCTACGTGGCGCCGGGCTTCGCCGTACGGGTCGAGGCGAGAGCCGAATACGCCGAGGCCGGAGAGCTCCTGGAGCGGGAGCTGGGGGGGCGCACCCTGGAGGCCGGAGGGCGGACCGTGCGCCTGGAGGGCTTCGAGGTGGGAGGCGTGGGCGACGGGCGCCTCTCCCTGGCCGTGGACCTGGGCGGCGACGCCCGGGGTCGCCTCTATCTGGTGGGCACGCCCCGGTTCGACCCCATCGACGGGCGCATCGGGGTTCCGGACCTGGACTTCGACGTGGCGTCGGAGCGGGCCGTGGTGGAGGGGGCCGCCTGGCTCGCCCGGGTGGGGCTGGTGGGGCTGGTCCGGGAGGTGGCCCGGTGGCCCGCGGGGCCCGCCGTGGAGTGGGCCCGGACCCAGGTGGAGCGCGGGCTGAACCGCGACCTCTCCGACGAGGTCCAGCTCGAGGGGCGGGTGTCGGAGGTGGAGGTGGTGGACGTCCTGGCGGCCCGGGAGGCTTTGCGGGTGCGGGCCGACGTGCGGGCCGAGGCCACCCTGCGCATCGGGCGCCCGGGCGACGCCGGCAACTGAAACCCGGGATCGGCGGCACCGTAGGGTCGAACGGAGTCCGGGGCGAAGGGTTCCGGGAACGTGCGCGTATCCGGGGCGTATGTCCCTCTCACTCCGAGGGACGATCCCGACGCAGGTTGGAGAGGACCATGATCATCGAATCCATGATCGCGGGGGCTCTGGGTGTGGCCTCCCATTTCAAGTCGAAGGACTTCGTGCGCCGCCGTCTGCGGTTCACCAGCGTGGTGGAGAAGCCCGGGATCGGGATCTTCACCGGTGCCGCCGCCACCATCGCGGCGGCTCCCGTGGTGGCGATCCTCCCGGTGGTGGGCCCCCTCACGGCGGTGGCCTTCGGGGCCGCCGTGGGCACGGGCGTGGCCCTGGGGGCTCGACAGGCCCGCCAGGGGCTGTTGCCCGAGGACTGAGACCGACCACGGCCCGGGGCGGATCGGCGAATCCGGCCCCGGGCCGTTGTTTTTCGGCCATCGTGTCTACATTGTAGTCGAACGTGTCTACATCCTGAACGGAGTCCCATGAGCCCGTCGTTTCCAGGTGAGTTCGAGCAGATGGTCCTGCTGGCGATCCTGCAGCAGGGCGACGGGGCGTTCGCCCTGGAGGTGCGGCGCGAAATCGAGGAGAGCGCCGGCCGGTCCGTGTCCCGGGGGGCGTTCTACACCACCCTCGATCGACTCGAGCGGAAGGGGTTCGTGCGCTGGGAGGAGCGCATGCCCCGGGACTCCCGGCGGACGGCGCCCCTCCGGCGCTTCGAGGTCACCGCCGCGGGTTTGGAGGCCCTCCGTACGTCGCGGCAGGCGTTGGAGACGTTGTGGCGGGGGCTGGACGACGTGCTGGAGACGTCGTGAACCCCGATCCCCACCGCCTGCCCTCGTGGGCGCGACGCGTCCTGGAGTGGGCTCTTCCGGGCGGTGTCCGGGGCGCGTCGATCCGGGGCGACCTGGGAGAGGAGTGGGGCGAGCGGCCGCCGGGGCCGACCCGTACGACCTGGCTCGTCCTGGAGGTGATCCGGTTGGTGTTCCACTATCGCATACGCCCGGTGGCGGGCGGGGGAGGGGGGATGGGCGGAGGTACGGGGGTGTGGCGGTTCGCGCTCCGGCGCATGGCGAAGGACCCGGGCTTCTCGGTCCTGGCGATCCTCACCACGGCCCTGGGCATCGGGGCCACGGTGGCCCTCTTCTCGGTGGTCCAGGCCGTCCTCCTGGATCCCCTTCCGTATCGAAGTCCCGACGACCTGGTGGCCGTCTTCGAGGCCCACCGCCCACGGGAGATTTCCCGCAACGTGGCGAACCCCGGGAATGTGGCGGCCTGGCGCGGCGTGCGGGCCCTGGAGGGTGCCGAGGCGGTGGTGCTCGCCCAGCCCCGGGTCGTGTCCCAGCCGGGGGAGCCCCGGGAGGTCATGTCGAGCATCGTGACCCCGGGGTACCTGGAGCTCCTGGGGGTGGACCTGGCCGAAGGCACGGGCTTCACCCCCGCCGCCGGGGCCGGAGACGGCAACCAGGTGGTGCTCACCCGGGACGGGTGGAACGAACTTTTCGGGGGCACCCCCGGAGCCGTGGGGCAGAGCGTGGTGGTGAACGGCCAGAGCGCCCGGGTGGTGGGGGTCCTGCCGCCGACCCACCTCCCCTTCGCCGACGGCGCGCTCCTGCTCATGGGCATGCCGTTGGAGGCCATGGGCGACCAGACCAACACCGGGCGGTTCCTCAACGTGGTGGCGCGTCTGGCCCCCGGCTCCGCCGTGGACGCCGCGCGCCTCGAGCTGGAAGGGGTGATGGCCGGACTTCGGGAGGCCCATCCCGACTTCAACGCCGGATGGGACGTGGAGGTCGAGTCGTTGCGCGCCGTGGTGCTGGGCGACCTCCAGGCCCCCCTGTGGACCCTTCTCGCCGCGGGCTCCCTCCTGCTGCTGGTGGCCTGCGTCAACGTGGCCAACCTCACCCTGGCCCGGGCCACCGAGCGACAGGCGGAGATGGCGGTGCGTTCGGCGTTGGGGGCGTCGGGGGGCCGCCTGGCGGGTCAGTTGGTGGTGGAGAGCCTCCTCCTGGCCGGGGTGGGAGGGGTCGTGGGCGTCGGTCTGGCGTGGGTGGCCACCCGGGTCCTCACCCCCGGCCTCCTGGAGGCCTTCGCCCTGCCGCGCCTGGGCGACGTGGGGCTGGACGGTAGCGTCCTGGCCTTCGCTGCCGCCGTCACCACGGCCACGGGGCTCGTCTTCGGCCTGGCCCCGGCGTGGGGCGCCGTGCGCCGGGGTCCGGCCGAGACCCTGGGTGCCGAGGGGCGGGGGCCGAGCCGGCGCACGGGCCGATTGCGGCGGGGCCTGGTGGTGGCCGAGGTGGCGCTCTCGGTGATGCTCCTGACCTCGGCGGGCCTCCTGGTCCGGAGCTTCCGGACGCTGGCGGCGGTGGACACGGGGTTCGAGGCCGAGCGTGTGGTGACGGGCCGCATCAACCTCACGGGTGAGCGGTACCGGGGCGCCGAACCCGATCTGCTGTTCTACGCCGACCTGGAGACGCGGCTGGCCGCCCTCCCCGGCGTGGAGGCGTTCGGAGGCGTGTCCTTCCTGCCCCTCGACGGCCTGGGGTCGGCCACATCGTACTACCCGGCCGACCGCCCCGTGCCGCCGAGGGACCAGTGGTCCGTGGCCGACATCCGGCCCGTGGTGGGCGACTACTTCGGCGCCATGGGCATCGAGCGGGTGGCGGGGCGCACCTTCGAGGCCACCGACGACGCCGACTCGCCCCGGGTAATCGTCGTGAACCGATCCCTCGCCGAAGAGGCCTGGCCCGGCGAAGACCCCCTGGGGCGCCCCCTGGCCATCAACTGGAGCGACCTCGAGCCCTGGACCGTGGTGGGGGTGGTGGACGACGTGGTCCACACCGGGATGGATCAGGCTCCTCGACCCATGGTCTACCACACCCTCCGGCAGGCCCCCTACTTCTCGTTCATGACGCTGGCCCTCCGCACCCGGGCCGGCGACGTGGCGGGGGCGGTGGCCGGGCTGCGGAGCGCCGTGGCCGCCATCGACCCCGCGGTGCCGGTGACCCGGGTCCGGGCCATGGACGATCTCGTCCGGACCGCCACGGCCCGCCCCCGCATGACTGCGTTCCTGGTGACCCTCTTCGCCGGGGCCGCGGCGGCGCTGGCGGCGGTGGGCCTCTACGGCGTGCTCGCGTTCGCCGTGGCCCGGCGGGTCCGGGAGATCGGGGTCCGCATGGCTCTGGGGGCCCGGGCCACCGACGTGGTGGCGCTGGTCACCGGCCAGGGCCTGCGCCTGGTGGCCCTGGGGCTCGTCCTGGGACTCGGGGGGGCCGCCCTGGGCTCCCGGGTGTTCGAGGCGTTGCTCTTCGGGATCACGGCCCACGATCCCTGGGCCTTCGCCGCCGCCGGGGCCCTCTTCGCCGTCGTGGGGACGGCGGCGTCGGTGATTCCCGCGCTCCGGGCCGTGCGGATCCTGCCGGGACGGGCTCTTCGGGAGGAGTGACGAGGCGGTAGATTCGGGGGTCCTCGTTCCCCTGGCCTCGGCCCGCCGTGTCCGACTCCGACTCCGACTCCGACTCCGGGTCCCGTCCCGATCTCGATTTCGTCCAGCCGTGGTTTCTCGGCCCCGCCGCCGAGAACGACCGCCTCCTGGAAGACCTGGTGGTGGAGTTCCTCCGGGATCACGCCTACTGGCGGCGCAATTTCCATCCCGAAGACGGCCTCCGGATTTCGGCGGGCGCCCGCCACGCCCCGGCCTTTCTCGACGTGCAGGCCCGCATGCGGGCGGAGCTGCACCGGCTGTCGGCGTCGCTGAAGCGGGCAGTCCCCTTCTTCCACCCGCGGTACGTGGGCCACATGACCGGGGATCTCCTGATCCCGGGGCTGGTGGCCAAGCTCATCACCACCCTCTACAACCCCAACAACGTCTCGGAGGAGGCGGCTCCCGTGACCCTGGAGTGGGAACTCCAGGTCGGCGAGCAGCTCGCCCGGATGTTCGGCTTCGCCGTGGACGACGACGCCGAGCCGTGCGCGTGGGGGCACCTCACCAGCGGGGGCACGGTGGCCAACTACGAGGCCCTGTGGAACTTCCGCTCGGTGCGCTTCTACGGACTGGCCCTCCAGGCCGGGGCCCGGGAGGTGGGGTTCGATCCCGGGCCGGTGGGGCCGGCGCAGAAGGAGCTCTCCGCCTACACGGCGTGGGAGCTCCTGAACCTCTCCATCGACGACACCATCGCACTGCGACGGGACGTGGCCCGCCACCTCCGAGCCCACCACCCTCCGCCCCTCTTCCACGCCTTCGCCGCGGCGGTGCGGGCCGAGCGCATCGAAAGCCTGGGTACCGCCGGGTTCTTCCTGAAGCACGATCTGGCGCCGCCCCGGGTGCTGGTGTCGTCGTCGGCCCACTACTCCTGGGCCAAGGGCATGAAGGTCCTGGGTCTGGGGACGGCCCATCTGGTCCGGGTGGCGGTGGACGACCACATGCGTATGGCCGTGTCCCACCTCCGGGACGAGCTGGATCGGGCCGAGGAGGGCCGCATTCCCGTCCTGGCGGTGGTGGGCATGCTGGGCACCACCGAGTTCGGGACCGTGGACCCCATCCACGCCATCGCCGACGAACGCGACGAGCGGCGGGGTCGGGGGGTGGAACTGGGCCTCCACGTCGACGCCGCGTGGGGCGGGTATCTCACCAGCGTCTTCCGACGGCCCGACGGATCCTTCCACGGGCAGGACGAGGTGGCCGAGGGCTTCCGCCACTTTCCCAGCGACACGGTCTACCGCGCCTTCCAGGCCCTGCCGCGAGTGGACTCCGTCACCATCGACCCCCACAAGCTCGGCTACGTCCCGTATCCCGCCGGGGCCTTCGTGGCCCGGAACCGGGAGGTGGTGGACTTCATCACCCAGGAGGCGGCCTACGTCTTCGACCTGGGCGACGAGACCACGCCTCGGCCTCGGCGTGAGACGCTGCACAACCTCGGCCAGTACATCCTGGAGGGATCCAAGCCCGGGGCGGCGGCGGCGGCGGTCCACGTGACCCATCGGGTGCTCCCCCTGGATTCCCAGGGGCTCGGGCGCCTGTTGAAGCTCACGGTCCGGGCCTGCGAGATCTTCTACGACTCGGTGGCCGACATCCAGGCTCGCCTCGAGGGCCGGGTGCGGCTCTGCGTACCCTTCGAGCCCGACTCCAACCTGATCTGCCTCGCCGTCAATCCGTGGGACAACGCCTCGGCGGCGGCCATGAACCGGTTCGCCCGGGCGGTGTTTGCCCACATGAAGGTCGAAGGTCATCGGCCGGTCCAGGTGAAGACCTTCATCGGGTCGTACACGTCGCTCCTGAAATCCACGCTCCCGGGAGATCAGGCGCACCGGATTCTCGGGGGACTCCGTCTCGACCCCGACACCTTCCGGCTGATTCCCCAGGACCCGGCTCGGGAGGCCGACCACCTCTTCATCCTGCGCCACACCCTCATGAACCCGTGGCTCCTGGCCGGTCCCGACGAGCGCTCCTACATCGATCACTACTGGGACTGGCTGGAGGACGTGGTCGACGACGTGCTGGCCGGCGGGGAGTGGCGCCAGGGGTGAGGTCCGGGAACCGCCTCAGCTCTCCGCGCCGTGGAGTCGGAGGCAGGCGTCCACCGCGTCGGCGTAGAAGGCCGTGACCCGTTCCGTGCCCTCGTCACCCAGCCACGCCGGGGCGGGCAGAACCGCTCCGAGCCATTCCTCGGTGTGCCAGTACCCGTGCCGGAGCGGTGGCCGGTGGGCGGTCCAGGGGTACGGCCAGGGCGTGACGTAGCCGTAGGGTGCCGGGTGCCCGTCGTCGCCGGGGGTCATCCCGCATCCGATGGTGCGCCGGGGCCCGTCGTCGTCGCCACCGAGTGCCAGCAGCGTGGCGAGATCGAAGTGATGGGGCCAGCAGCGCAGCGGGCCCGCATCGGCCCGATCCGCCCACGGCCGGAGCACCCGGTACGCCGCTGCGAACCAGGCCGCCAGCTCCCGTCCCGCGACGGGATGGGCACGGAACGCGGCGCCCTCGGCGACGGGATGGTGTGGCAGCGCGTACTCGGGAGGGGGGAGGGCGCACCCCACGTCGGCTTCGAGGCGGGTCCGGGCGGCCTCGAGTGTGACGCCGTCCAGAGACCATCGGCGCGAGCCTCCTGCGACCCCGTCCAGGGTGAGGTGCAGCGTCGCGGGGTCGAGATGGAGCGTCATGGGGGCGTCGGTGCGGGCGGTCGACCCCGTCGAGAGGCGGGCTCGGTGGTCGTCCCAGCACAGGCTCCGGTGTCCGTCGTCGTCCCGCGGCGGCAGGAGCGCGCCGGCGAACGAAGCGAGGAGCTGAGCGGCGTGGTGGGCCTGCAGGCGGGCGTTCGCCAGGGCCGGGTCCGGGTTGAGGCGCGTTCTGGACCTCTCGGCTCCGGCGGTCACGGTGCCCGGCCGTCGCCAGAACCGATGCCGGCGTAGCGAACTCCAGTGAGGTCGGCCACGTCGCGCTTCCAGGTGGTGAGATCCACGGGGGAGAAGTCCGACAGGCGGCGGTGGCCGCAGGCACGGGCCAGGACCTTCATCAATCCGGTGGTCGCCTCGAACCAGTTCGCCAGCCGTTGGGCCGACGCCTCCACCACGAGCCGGGCCCGGAGGTGGTCTTTCTGGGTGGCGATCCCCACCGGGCAGTTGTTGGTGTGGCAGGCGCGCATGCCCAGGCACCCGATGGCCTGGAGAGCGGCGTTGGCCACGGCCACGGCGTCGGCGCCCAGGGCCAGCGCCTTCACGAAGTCCGCTTCGGTCCGGAGGCCGCCGGTGATCACCAGGGTCACGTCGGACGCTCCCGAGCGATCCAGATGGCGGCGGGCCCGGGCGAGGGCAGCCAGGGTGGGCACGGAGATGTGGTTGCGAAAGACGTCGGGAGCGGCGCCGGTGGCGCCTCCCCGGCCGTCGAGGATCACGTAGTCGGCGCCGGCCTCCAGCACGAAGTCCAGGTCGTCTTCGATGTGCTGGGCCGAGAGCTTGAAGCCCACGGGGATCCCTCCCGACACCTCCCGGACCTGGGTAGCGAGGTCGGCGAAGTCGGCGGGGGTCACCAGGTCCGGGAATCGGGACGGGCTGATGGCGTCCTGGCCCGGCGCCAGCCCCCGAACCTGGGCGATGCGCTCCGTGACCTTGGCGCCCGGGAGGTGTCCGCCGGTCCCCGTCTTGGCGCCCTGACCGCCCTTGAAGTGGAAGGCCTGGACGCCCCGGGCTTTGTCCAGCTCCCACCCGAAGCGGCCCGACGCCAGCTCGTAGAGGTATCGGGAGTTGGCATCCCGCTCGTCGGGGAGCATGCCGCCTTCGCCGCTGCAGATGCCCGTGCCCGCCGACTCGGCGCCCCGGGCCAGGGCGAGCTTGGCCTCCTCCGAGAGGGCCCCGAAGCTCATGTCGCTCACGAAGAGCGGAATAGCCAGTTCCAGGGGCCGGGCCGCACGGGGGCCGAGGACGGTGCGGGTGTCGACGTCGGCGTCGTCGGCCAGGGGGCGTCGGGCCAACTGGGCCGTGAGGAGTTGCAGATCGTCCCAGCGGGGCAGCTCGGTGAGGGGCACCCCCATGGCCGACACCGGGCCGTGGTGTCCGATGCCCTCGTACCCTTCCCGAGCCAACCGCTGGATGTGGGCGTTGTAGGGCTCTTCCGGTGTCCCGTGGGGGTCCTGGTATGCGCCGAGATATTCCTGGCGACGCCAGGGCTGGGGGTGGTCCTCGGACCAGCGCGCCACGGCGGCCGCGTCCACCCGGACCTCGTCGGCCTCCCGGTCGATTTCGGCCTCGAAGCGTTCCAACGCCTCGGCGTTGTCGTATTCGCTCACCCCCGTGTCCAGGCGGTAGTCCCAGTGGTGGAGGCCGCAGATCAGGTTCGCACCGTCGACGTGGCCGTCGGCGAGGAGCGCCCCTCGGTGGAGGCAACGTCCGTACAGCACCGACACGGTCTCGTCGTGCCGCACCACCACGAGATCGACGCCCGCCACCAGGGCGTGGGCCGGCTCCCGGTCGGCGAGGGTGCTCCAGCGGGCCACAACGGTGGGGCGGGCGAAGGAGCGGGCGGTGGGAAGGGGGTCGGCCATGGCGAAGGCGGGGCGGAGGGAAGGGGGACCGGGTTCGGGAGCCCAACCCGTGTCGGGGGGAATCGGTTCCGGGCTCCGAAGTGGAACCGCGCGGTATGGACCGTCGTAGGACGGGCAATGGACGAGATACGAATTCCCAACGACGCGACGTACAGCCCCGTCTCCCTCACCGACCTGGCGGTGGCCGCACCCCTGGCCGCCCGGGTGCTCCTGGGAGCGACTCTCCCCGGGCGCATGGTGCAGGTGGCGGCCCTGGGCCTCTACGCCGGAAGCGTGGCCAAGGATTGGACCGCGCGGCAGGGCATGCGCCGGATCGATTTCCTGGCCGAGTACGGCTCGGACGTGGAGCGGCTGGACGCCCAGCCCCTGGCCGCCCGCCGGGACGAGATCGCCCGGCTGGGCCAACTCCTCAACGAGGGATACGTGGCCGAACGGGTGCCTCGCCCCGAACTCGCCGAGCGGGTGAATCGGGTGCTCACCGACTACATCGCGTCGGTGACGGGGCAGCGGGTCGAGACCAGCAGCCAGATCCGCAACGTCACCCTGGCATCCCTCGTCTTTCCCTTCGCCATGGGTGCCTGCGACATGCTCAGCGGCGACGTGGCGATCTTCCGGGACACGGGCATTTTCGAGGCCCACATCATCACCCACGAGTTCGTCCACCGGAAAGGGTACTGGAAGGAACTCCACGCCCAGGCCCTGGCCTACCTGGCGCTGCGCAACTCCGACGACCCCCTCCTGATCCAGGCGGCCCGGGCCGAGCGCATGCACCGGCAGCTCCGGGTGGTGGCGGGCGAGGATCCCGAGGCTTTCGGAGAGGCCGTGGACCACGCCGGGCTCCGGGACGAACTGCGGGACGCCTTCCATGCCCTGCGCCCCGATCCCGGGGCGATCCAGTCGTTCGTGAGCGACGGCATGAAGCAGGTCTACGACATGCGGCTCAAGCTCACGGGCCAGAACGGGCTGTCGGACTACGACGAGGGGTTCACCAACTTCCTCTTCACCTTCGCCGCCTCCCCCCAGGCCCGGCAGCCCCGGATGCAGGCGCGCCTGTAGGCGCCGACGGCGTTCGACACGACGAAGCCCCCGCCCGGTCGTTCCGGGCGGGGGCTTCGTGTTCGCTCTGGGTATCGAGGGCGGGTCAGGCCATCTCGATGTCGTAGCGCACGCGCCAGTTGCTCATTTCCTCGGGATCCTCCGAGCCTTCGTCCGACGGGACGTAGTTGCCCACCCAACCGGCGCAGTCCCCGCTGAAGTCCCGACGGTAGTCGTCCAGATGGTCGTTTTCCGACAGCGTGTCGATCTCCTCACCGAAGAGTTCCACGCTCATGGTATCGCCGGGCTCACCTTCGAAGAGGATCCGGTCGATCTTATCTACACGACTGAACCGCGGATGATCGGAGATCTCCCAGTGGCCCTTCTCGGGGAGACGATGCTCCACCGTGACGGCCCCGGAGGTCACCTTGGTCCGGAAGAAGAACTCGCCGTACTCCTTGAAGAACGGCTCGAGTTTGTCCTTGACCTGGATCCAACGCAGGATGACGCGGATCCGCTTTCCGGAGTTGACCCCCATGTATGACTCCTGTCGATCGGTGACGAAAACGGGAGCGGGATTAATACGCCCCCCCGAAGGGGCGGGTCAAGGACGAGGCCCCGAGACGCCCGGCGATCTCCGTTCTTGTCCGCGGTTGAGAAACAAGTGTATCCTTGAACAAGGCCCGTCCTCGTGGGACGGTCCGCCGATCCGCCCGGGAGCCCTCCCGGTGGCTGCGTAGGGAAGAGCCCCTTCCCGGTCGGTATCCCCGCCAGATTCCCGCCACACCGGTACCACACCGGCCCCTCCAGGGCGGTGTCGGGAAATGGGGAGCAGTATGCCCATGCGGTTCCAGTTCCTGTATCTCGACAAGGACGGGGTAGAGACCAAGGTCGAGACCCTCGACGACCTTCGTCGGTGCGTGGAGGATGGACGCATCGGTGAGGACACCCTTCTCTACGACGCCCGCTCCCGGGAGTGGGGTCCGGCTCGGGTCCACACCGCCTATCGTTCGGTGGTGGGCGACGACGAGGCCGAGGCTTCCGACGAGGCCATGGAGGCGGGAGGGCTCGCCCTCACCGACGAACGTCCCGACACGGTGGGGCGGTTTCTCGAGAAACGGGCCCAGGAGCGGCGCGAGGAGGACGAGCGCCGCGCCACCGCCCTGGACGAGCTCCACCTGGTCGACGAAGGCGCCGCCTGGCGCCACGACGAGGCCGACGAGGACTCGGAGTCGGCCGCCCCGCCGTTCTCCGGGGCCGAGGCCGAGGTCCCACAGGAGTCGGAACCCGGGCCGGCGGATGCGCACCGACCCGAACCCTCGCCGGTCACGGTGCGGGTCAACGCCACGGGAGGGCAGGCTCGCCGCCGGCGGCGCCTGGCCCTGGCCACCACGGCCATCGTCACCACGGTGGGACTCCTGGCGGCCCGGAGCGTGTTCCTGGACGGGCAGGCCGCCGAGTCCGACACCGCCCCCGCGGTGGACACCGGCCCTCCGCCGGCGGCGAATCCGGAACTCGAGGCCCAGATCCGGGACGCCGAGGGCTCGGCGTTCCAGGACATGATCGTGGCCATGGACTCGCTGCGGAGCGTCCACGACGTCACCGGCGGCCCCCGGGAGTGGCTCTCGGGCCGGTACCTGGCCAACGCCTCGGAATACCCGGACGTGGGGGCGTACTGGGACCGGTATCGGGCCTACGTGGCCGAGCTCAGGGCGCGGGACGAGGAGCTGTTCCGTCGGGGCTTCGTCCACCGGCTGGAGCGGTCGGGGCTCGAGGGCGCCGTGCTCTCCATGCGCCTGGCCCGGGCCACCGAGCAGTTCCGGTCCACGGGAGCGTCCCGGGACACGGTGTACTCGGCCATGGACGAGATGGCCCAGGCGGCCCTGGACCTCCACGAACTCCTTGTGGAGCGGGAGGCTGACATCGCCTACACGCCCGTGCGCCCCGGGGTGGTGACCCGGGATCCGGTGCTGGAGGCCGTGCCTACCGACGCCGCGCTGCGCACCCGGATCTGGGATACCCTGGACCGTCTCTTCGCCGGCATGGACGTGGTGCTGGGGGGGGTCCCGGGGTCCGGGAATCAGCTCAGCGACGCGGCGCTGGAGGGCATCCGGAGCACGGCGGGACGCCACGTTCCCTGACGCCTCAGAAGCTCCACGCCACGCCGAGGACGGGAAGCACGCTCCGGCGGGCCAGGGGGCGCAACTCCGGGCTCCGCCAGGGTTCGAAGTAGTAGAAGAGGGCGTCGCGGCGATCCAGGGCGTTCAGCACCCGCACGTAGGGCCGCACGCGCCCCGTTCCCACGGGGGAGTCCCACTCCCCGAAGAGTTCGAGATCCACGCGCAGGAAGCCGTCGGCGTCGGCGGGGAGGCTCAGATCCCGAGCGCCCGACTCCCCCAGGTCGTCGGGTACCTCCCCGGTGAGGGCGTCGCTCACGGCCACGGGCACTTCCGTGAGGGGCAGTCCGTCGGAAAAGGCCACCCGGGCTTCCAGCCCCACCGGCCCCCGGACCGGTCCCCGGAATCCGGCGCTCAGGACGTGGCGACCCAGGAAGCGGTCGGTGTCCCCGCCCCGGGCCCCGTCCTCCCACGTCCAGTTCAGGGAGTAGCCCACCCACCCCACCCGCTCCGCTCCCCCGGCCCGTAGACGGAGGTCGACCCCGGACGAGGTGCGGCCGGCCCCCTCCCCCAGGATGTCGGCGAACCGCTTCACGTAGCCCTGGAGGCCCAGGCGAACGGCCGGCGTCAGGTCCTGGTCCAGCCCCACCAGCACGTGGTCGCCGGTGGCGACCTCGAGGGCCGTGAAGGCCGGATCCAGGGCCCCCACCGAATCGAGGGCGGTGACCAGCGCCCCCTCCACCGCGGTGTCCGAGGCCCGGGTGAACTGGTGGTACCGCCCCGCGGCCAGGGTGAGGATCGCCGTGGGGGACACGGTCCAGGTGAGGGCCCCCCGGAGGGCCGTGCGGGTGCCGCCGGGGGCGAAGCGGTCGACCCGTCCTCCGATCCGGAGTCCCACGGCCGACGAGAGGGGGCCGGCCCATTCCCCATGGCCTCCCACGGTGTGGCCCCGGGAGCGCACCTCGGTGCGCGCGTACCCGGCGTCGGTCCGGAGCGACGACCCGTAGGTGGCCCGGGTTCGGTCGGCGGACAGCCCGAACCGGAGTACGCCCCCGTCCAGCGTGACGCGGCCGTCCACGGTGGCCCGCAGCCGTCCCGTGCGCCCCTGGGCCAGAACCGGGTTGGTGATCCCGGTGACGGTGGAGTCGGTGTGAAGGGGAAGGGCCGCGTCGTAGCGGGATGCGGCGGCGGTCCAGGCGACGTCCACCGGGCCCACGGCGTGGGCGGCCCGGACCGAGACGGCCCGATTGCTCCAGTCCGCCTGCTCCGGCACGAAGGGGGCGTCGGGCAGGCCCAGGGCCACCGACTCCCGATTGGCGAAGCCCGTGAAGCCCCACTCCACGCCGCCCGGGCGCCAGGCCGCCCGGATCAGTCCGTCGGCGTATCCGTAGGGGCTCGACACGCCGTCGAAGAGGCGGGGCCCGACGCCGTGGAGGGTCCGGCCCGAGGCCAGGACTCCCCCTTCCTCCCCGCCCCATTCGCCCGAGGCCCGGGCCGACAGCAGGTCCACCGCGCCTCGGAGCGCCGGGCCACGAGTCGCGGGATCCCGGGTGTCGAGGTCGAGGATGTAGTCGATCCCCCCGTCGTATCGTGCCGGCGCCGCTCCGACGTAGTGGGCGGCCCGCCCCAGGACGTCGGTGTCGAAGCTCTCCAGCATGCCCGCCAGGTGGAAGGGGGTGTAGACGGGAGCGCCGTCCAGGAGCAGGAGCTTGAGGTCGGCGGTGGACCCCCGCATGAGGAGCACCTGAGCCCCGTCCGACGGAGGCTCGCCGCCGGCGTCCCGGGCGGCCCCGGCGGCGCTGGCCACCTCGGCGAGGCCGGCATCCAGCGTGAGGGTGGTCATCTCCAACGCCGGATCCACGGGACGCACCGGAGGGAGTTCCCGGGGGGCCGGGGGGGCCACGGTGAAGGGGTCGGCCCGTACCACGAAGCCCGGGAGGGCGAGGGCCTGCTCCTCCAGGCGGACGTCCACCCGGACCTGGGCTCCCGCCGGCACCGAGACCTCCACTCCGGCGGGTCGATGCCCCAGGTACTCCACCCGGAGCTCCACCGAGCCGGCGGGGACGTCCAGCCCGTACACGCCCAGGCTGTCGGCCAGGGCGTGGCGCACGTCGGCGCCGCTCCGGACCCGGATCCAGGCGTGGGCCAGGGCCGATCCGTCGCTCCGGGTGACCCGCCCGGCGATCCGACCTTCAGCCTCGGGAGGCGGCGTCTGCCCCGCCGCCGGCGCCGACACCAGGGCCAGGACGGCCAGGGCCAGGACCGCGGCCCGGCGTCTCATCGCACCTCGAACCGCAGCCGGATCTCGCCCTCGCCCTCCACGGCGTGGTCGGGGGCCGACGTGAGCCGACCACCGTCGTAGGTGACCGACGGGGCGCCGTTGACCTCGATGCGGGCCGAGGCGCCGGAGGCCGGGAGCTCCACCCGGACCGGGCCGCCGTCCAACTCGGCCCGGAGCCACCCCTCGCCGGCGGAGAAGGTCGACGACGCCGGGCCGAAGACTCCGGCGCGGCGCCCCGTGAGGACGATCTCCACCTCCGTCCCCACGGGCGCGTCGATGGCGACCCGCACGAAGCCTCCGTCGTCGGCCGCGCGCACCCCGGCCCGGGCCGAGGGGGGATCCGCGACCAGGGCCGGAACCGCCTCGGGAGCCGCGGGAGCCGGGCCGGAGTCCCACAGGCTCCGGAGGGGGGAGCCGGGCAACACGGCGGCGGCTGCGCCCCCCCCGAGGAGCAGGACCAGCCCCGCCGCCCGGGCGAGCGGACGGCCGAAGGGCGCGGAGCGCGCCGGGTGGGCCACGGCCGGTGCCGCCAGTCCAGCCGACACCCGGGCCCAGGCCGCCGCACCGGGAACCGGGGCGTCCAGCATGGCCAGCGCGGTCTGCACGACGCTCTCGGCCCGGCGCAGTTCCCGCACCCGGGCCCGACAGTCGCCGCAGCTCTCCACGTGGTCCTTCACGTCTCGACCGTCGTCGGGAGTGAGTTCGCGGTCCATCCAGGCCCGCAGCACACCGTCGTCGAGATGGATCATGAGTCGAATTCTCCTGGGTCGATGTCCCCGGCCTCCGCTCGGAAGGCGTCGGCGAATCTCCGTTGGGCTCGGGCGAGCAGCGTTCCGATGGACGAGGCCTTCACGCCGATCTCGTCGGCGATTTCGCCGTAGCTGAACCCCTCCTCCCGCATGAGGAGCAGGGTGCGGTCCCGTTCCGGCAGGCCGGCCAGGACCGTGCGGACCCGGGCCACGGTTTCGTCCCGCTCCAGGCTCTGCTGGGCATCGGGCGCCGGCTGCGGCGCCACGGGATGCACCTCCAGCAGCCGGCGCCGGTTCTCCGACACCCGGTACCGGTCCCGCACCAGGTTCGAGGCCACCCGGAAGAGCCACGCCTTCAACGCCGGCACCGGACCCTGCACGTCGTCCCGCACGAGGCGCACGAACGCCTCCTGGGCCACGTCCTGGGCCACGTCCGGTTCCCCCGTCATCCGCAGGCAGTAGCGGTAGAGCGGGGGGAACTGGTCGTCGAAGAGGGCCTTGATCTCCATGCGTCCTGGGTCGGGGTTCGGCTCCCCTCCCGGGAACCGCCGTCCGGAAGAGAACGATCCACCCGGGGAGGGTGTGACGGCGCCGGCCCGAGGGCCAGGGACCCTCGCTCCTGCGGGGACTCCCGGGTCGCATGGTACCCGTGGCGCGGCGCGGGGATCGCAGGGCGCCGAAAGGGGGGCTTCGGGGTTGCCGTCCGTGGCGTTCCGACGCCACATTGCGGGCTGCCTCCAACCCCGACTCTCCATGCGCCGAAGCGGCACGGTCCTCCTCGCGATCCTCGCGTCGTCCCTGGTCTCGGCCGGGGCCCTCTCGGCCCAGGGTGGGCCCTCGGTGGATCCCCGGGTGAAGGCCCTCGTCGATGCGGTGTCGCCCGACTCCATGGAGGTCTGGCTCGCGGCGCTCACGGCCCTGGAAACACGCCATACCCTTTCGGCCGATCTGGCCCCCGAGCGGGGCGTCGTTCCCGCCCGGGAGTACATTCTGGACCGCTTCCGCGCTTTCGGTCTCGAGGCGGAGCTGGATTGCTACCGGATTCCGGCCCAGGGGCGCATCACGGTGGAGGCCGAGGTGTGCAACGTGGTGGCGGTGCTGCCGGGGCGGACCGACCGGCGGATCTACGTGAGCGGCCACTTCGACACGGTGGCCCGCCGGGACGACGGGGGCGGCTTCGACTGGTCCCGGTGGGACAATCCGGCCCCGGGCGCCAACGACGACGGCAGCGGGACCGTGCTGACCATGGAGGTGGCCCGGGTCCTGGCCGCCTCCGACCTGGCGTTCGACGCCACCCTGGTCTTCGTGGCCTTCGCGGGCGAGGAGGAGGGGCTCGTGGGCGCCACCCTCCACGCCCAGCGTGCGGTGGAGGACTCCCTCCGCATCGACGCCGTCTTCAACAACGACATCATCGGCAACGTCGAGGGCGGCAACGGCCTCGTGGACGGCCGCACCCTCCGGGTGTTCTCCGAGGGACCCGCCGACTCCCCCTCCCGCCAGTTGGCCCGGTTCATTCGCCGGTGGGCGGCCCCCTACGTGCCCGGCCACGAGGTGCGCCTCATCGCCCGGGAGGATCGATTCGGGCGGGGGGGAGATCACACGGCGTTCAACCGGCTCGGCTTCGCCGGCGTCCGGTTCAGCGAGAGCCGGGAGAACTACAGTCGGCAGCACACACCGGCCGATACTCTCGCGGGCGTGGACTTCCGCTACCTCGCCCGCAACACCCGCGTGAATACGGCCACGGTGGCGACCCTGGCCCTGGCGCCGTCGGCGCCCGACATCTCTTCGCCCCGGGGCCCGCGCCTCGACCGGGGGGAGTCGGGCTACGACGCGGTGCTGTCCTGGGACCCCGTGCCCGGTGCGGTGGGCTACCGGGTGGTGTGGCGGGAGGCCTGGGGCGTCGACTGGACCCACGAGGTCCGGGTCGGAGCCGTGGACAGGCTGGTACTGCCGGACCTGTCCATCGACGATTACATCTTCGGGGTGTCTGCCGTGGGCCCCGGGGGTCACGAGAGCCTCGTATCGCCCTACGTCCGCCCACCCCGTCCCTTCCAACCGATCCGAGAACTCGGTCGCTGACCTTCGTGCCGTCGCCCCCCCGCCCCCCCGACTCCCGACGTCCCGACGACATCCAGGACCTGGTGTCCGAGGCCCAGCGCCACGCCCAGGCCCGGGACTCGGCCTATGCCCAGCCCTCGGATCGGGCCGAGCGCCCGTGGACCCGTTGGGCCCTGGCCCTGGCTCTGCCGGTCCTGGCCCTGGTGGTGCTGTGGAACGTCCGGGTGATGGGGGCTCAGACCGTCCCGCCGCCGGACGTGGAGGCGGTGGATCTGGCCCGGACCCTCCGGGTGGCCGTGGACGAGATCGAGACCTTCCGGGAGGAGAACGGACGCCTCCCCGACGTCGACGAGGCCGAGGACTTCCTACCGGTGGGAACCCGTCTGGTCCGGTTGGAGGACGGGTACGAACTCGTGCTTCCGGCCCCGGTGGTGGAGGAACTCCGCTACCGCAGCGAGGAGAACCCCGACCGCTGGCTGTCCACCATCCGGGCGGCGTTGGAGCCCGGGGGGGCCGCATGACGCCGCGCCGCTCTGGCCGGGGTTTCACCCTGGTGGAGGCGCTCCTGGTCATGGTGATCATCGCCATCCTCGCCGGGATCGCCCTTCCGCTGCTTCGGGGGGCGGTGGCCCGGGCCGATGCCGCGCGGGTCCGGACCGACGTCCGGCAGATCGAGGTTGCGGCTCTCCAGTACCGGGAGGACCAGGGCCGATTTCCGCCCCGGTCGGCGTGGGGCGCCTCGGTGCCGGGCCTGGATCCGTACCTCAACGAGGGAACCCCCTTCACGTACAAGGACGTGGAGTATCGGATGGTGCGGACCGGCAACCCCCGTCGAGGGGAGACCTTCCGGGTCATGGTGCGGTACCCGCGGGACTCCCCCATCGGTGAAGCCCTCCAGGCCTTCCGGGACGACAACGTGATCTGGACCCGCCGTCGCACGACCTTCCTCCTCTATCCGTGACGGCGATGGACCCCATGTACACCCCCCTCGACTCGGAGCACTGGATCGCCCGGGCGGTCCGTCGAGCCGGCCTGGTGGAGGAGGTTCCGCCGGGGTCGGTGGCCGCCGGCGCCTCGTCGGTGGAAGCGTGGGAGTCCATTCGCGACGCCATCCACGCCGACGACGCCACCATGGAATCGGCGGTGTCGACGTTCTTCCGGACCCGGACCGCCGACCTGGCCAACGCCCAGCCCACCGCGGTGCAGCTCCTTCCGCCGTCGGTGGCCCGGAAGTACCTGGTGTTCCCCCTGGCCGACCAGAACCGCAGCCTTCTGGTGGCCACCTGCGACCCGTCCGACCTGGAAGCCGAACGGGAGATCGGGTTCGCCTCGGGCCGGCGCCCCGAATTCGTCGTGGCATCGCCGGCCTCCCTCCGTGAAGCCATCGACCTCGCCTACGAACCGGACCGGGCGGTGGAGGACGTGCTCGGCAAACTCGGTGACATGGACCGGGTGTCGCTGGAGGTCCTGGAAGAGGCCGAGGAGGAGATCGACGCCGACGAACTCGACCTCGATTCCGGGCCGGCGGTGAAGCTGGCCAACCTGATCCTCCACGAGGCCATTTCCCAGGGCGCCAGCGACATCCACATCCAACCCACGGTGACCGGGGGCGTGGTGCGCTTCCGGGTGGACGGGGTGCTGCGCACCAGCGTGCAGTTCCCCCTCCCGGTGATGAACCGGGTGGTGTCGCGGATCAAGGTCGTGGGCAAGATGGACATCGCCGATCGCCTCCGCCCCCAGGACGGGCGAGCCCAGATCCTGAATCAGGGCCGGAAGTTCGACCTCCGCATCTCCACGGTGCCGGTCCGGGGCGCCGAGAAGGTGGTGATCCGGATCCTGGATCCGTCGGCCGTGGGGACCCTCGAGGAAACCCGGCTGCCCGAGCGGGATCTGGAGAGCCTCCGACACCTGCTGCGCCAGCGGGACGGCATCGTGGTGGTCACGGGCCCCACCGGGTCGGGAAAAACCACGACCCTCTACGGCGCCCTCACCGAGATCGCCACCGACGAAGTGAACATCATGACGGTGGAGGACCCGGTGGAATACGAGCTCCCGGGTCTGGCCCAGATCCAGGTGGAGCCCAAGAAGGGGGTGACCTTCGCGTCGGCCCTTCGGGCCATTCTCCGCCAGGATCCCGACGTCATCTTCGTGGGGGAGATCCGGGACGTGGAGACCGCCGAGATGGCGGCTCAGGCGTCCCTCACCGGCCACCTCGTGCTGGCCACCGTCCACGCCAACGACGCGGTAGGCGCCATTCGCCGCCTCACCGACATCGGCCTGGACTCGGCCACCGTGGTCCAGACCCTCCGGGGGGCCCTGGCCCAGCGTCTCGTTCGGCGCGTCTGCCCCGATTGCCACGAGTCGTTGGACGGCGACCTGAACGAGGAAGAAGAGGAACTGGTGGAGCGCTTCGGCGTGCGGCCCCTGGTCCGGGCCGTGGGCTGCGACGCCTGTCACTACCAGGGATATCGGGGACGCCTCCCGGTGGCCGAGATCCTCCACATGTCCCAGGCCATCGAGAACCTCGTGCTGGGGGGGGCGTCTCCGTCGAAGATCGACGCCCGGGCCCGGCGCGACGGCATGCGGTCCCTCCTGGAGGCCGCCCTGGAGCGGGTCGAGGCCGGCGAGACCACCCTGGAGGAGGTCCAGCGGGTGCTGGGCGACACCATGGGAGGCGACGAGGACGGCGCCGACGGCGACGACACCGAGGCCCCCGGCCCCGAGGCGAAGGCGGCGACCGGAGGCGGCGAGACGGCCGGGGGTCGGCCGGCCGCGGCGTCGAAGCCCAGGTCCAGGAGTCCTGCCAAGGCCCCCCCTCCCGGAGCCGACGACGACCCCGAGGAGCTCACGCCCCGGGTGCTCTTGGTCGACGATGATCCGGTGGCCCGGGCCATCGCCCGAGCGCTCCTGGAGCGGGACCGCTTCGACGTGGAGGAGGCCGAAGACGGTCAGGAGGCGCTGGACATCCTCGTCCGGGATCCGGACTTCTCCATCGTGGTCCTCGATCTGGACATGCCCCGCCTGGGCGGCCAGGAGGCGCTCCGAGAGATTCGGACCATGCCCGCCACGGCCTCCCTGCCCGCCATCGTCCTCACGGGACGGACCGGGGCCGATACCGAGGCCGAACTGCTTCGCGACGGGGCCGACGACTACCTGAACAAGCCCATCGACGCGGTGCGGTTCGGGGCCCGGGTCCAGGCGGCGCTCCGGCGCGTTCGGGGCTGACCGGCCATCCGAATATCCGGCCGTCGTCGACGCCGGCCTGCAATGACGTCGAGGTGGCCCGTTGGCCGCGTGACACCTACCTTTCAAGGATCGCCGGTCACCAGCCGCCGCGAGTCCGAATCCATTTGTTTATGGGTCGCCCATGCGCTTCGCGTACATCGACTCCCAGGGGAACGAAGTCGCCATCCCCTCCGAAGACGCGCTTCGCCTGCGCATCGAACTCGGGGCCATCGTCGAAGGCACCTCGTTCTTCGATGAGGGCAGCGGCCGCTGGGCGCCGGCGGGAGACCACGAGGTCTTCCGGCGCTTGAAGCGTGAACTGGCCGAGAAGGATCACCCGGGCCCCCTCTCCGTGGCGGCGCTCCGCCCCGATCCCCTCTCCCCCCCTCCGACCCAGCCCAGCCGCCCCACGCCTCCCCCCTCGCCGGCCCCGCCCCGGACGGCGGCTCCTTCCGAGCCGCCCCCGGCTGCCGAGGCGCCCCCGGCTCCACCCCAGGGGGACGCCCCTGCGCCGACGATGGAACCCGAGGCCCCCGCCGACACAGGGCTCAACGATGACGAGGGGTTCGACTTCGGCGACTTCGGAGCCCTGGATCTGGAGGAGGCCGGGCCGGTGCCCGCCCGGGCGTCGTCGCCGTCGCCCGACACCCCCGCGCCCCACTACCAGGTCGATCAGGTGCCCGAGGTGGCGGAGCCCGAAGACGATCCCTGGACCGTGCCCGGGAGGGACCCGTGGGCGCCCGAACTCGACGCCCCCGGGGCGTCGGCTCCGGACATGGGGTCGGTGGGCTTCGGCGACGAGCCGGCTCCCCCGGCCGACGTTCCGGCGGGCCGGCATCCCTTCGAGTCCGACGAGGAGATGCCCGACTGGCTCAAGAACGATCCCGAGTTCGGGGCGGAGCCCCCTGCGGGTCGCTCCTTCCCCACCCGGGAGCAGGTCCGGGAGCGGTACGAGCAGGACCACGGCGGAGCGCCTCCCGCGCCCTCCAGCCCACGCCCGCCCCGGCGGACGAGCGCCCGGGCTTCCGGAGGCCCTCCCTGGGGGCGGATCCTGGCCGGGCTGGCCGCCGTGGTGGTGATCGGCGGCGGGGGGTGGTACATGACCCGAGGCGGCGGAGACGCCGCAGGCCCCGACGGGGCGCCCCTGGTGGAACTTCCCCCCATCTCGCCCTCCCTGGAGCCGGTCTTCCGGGAGGCGGCGAATCTGGCCATGGCGGCCACGGTGGACAGCCTCCAGACCCTGCCGTCCCGGGCCGCCGTGCCCGAGGAGCCCCACGCCGACTGGCTGGCCGGGAGCTACATGGCCCGGGCGGGAGACTACGGCGACGTTCGCCTCTACTGGGAGGCTCTGGGCCGGTACGTCCAGATCATCCGGGCCCGGGAAGGGGAGGTCTTCGCCGCGGCCCTGGGCATGGCCCTGGACACGGTGGTGCTGGCCGACGACGATCGCGCCGCCGTGGTGGCCCGGAGCGAGGCCGGCTTCGCGGCGGCGGCCCCGGAGCGGGAAGGGGTCTACGGGCAGTTGCGTGCGGTGGTGGACGCGGCCCTGTCCCTCCACCTCTTCCTGGAGCAGAACCAGGACGCCATCGATTACGAACCCGCCGATGCGGGCCTGAGTCGAGACCCCATCCTGGAAGCGGTGCCCGCCACCGAAGCGCTGGGCGAGGAGATGTGGAACCAGGTGGCCGAGATCACGTCGGCCCTGGACGCGCTGGGCTACCTGGACCGGGTCACCACCGAACGGCTTCTGGACGTCTTCTTCGGAAAGCTCGCCGCCGTGGAGATCCGCTGAGCCGGATCGCCGTCGGCTACGCTTCGAAGTAGGGGTTCACCCCGCTGGCGTGGTCCGTCACGTCGTGGACGGCGGTGAGTTCGGGAATGGCCTGACGCAGCATGCGCTCCACCCCCTGCCGCAGGGTCAGACGCGACATGGCGCAGCCCTGACATCCGCCGGACATCTCCAGGTAGATCTCCGTGCCCTGGACATCCACCAGGCTGATGGCCCCGCCGTGGCTGGCGATGGCCGGGTTGACCTGGGCGTCCAGCACGTCCCGGACCCGCTCGGCCACGGGGCCCGAGGGTTCGGCGAAGGCCGGGCTCGCCTTCCGCACCGGGCGCACCTCGAAGCCGCTCTCGTTCACCCGCTCCACGAAGTCCACGGTGGCGCCCTCCAGGGCGTCGGCCTGGTTCTCGGCCACGAGCACCGTGATTCCGTCGGCCTCCACCTGCCGCTCGTCGTCCCGCCGTTCCCCCGGGGCCACCAGGGTCAACTCGAACTCGGGCGTCACGGGGCTGCCGGACATGGTGATGCGAAGGAACTCGAGCTCGCCGTCTCCCTGACCCAGGAAGGAGCCGAGCATTTCGCGGGCGCGGTCGGTGAACGTCAGCATGGAATCTCCTGCGCGGTGGGTGCGATGCGCTGCACACCGAAGAATACTCGATCCCCGTACCCGACGGGACCTCGGGAGTTCATCGCCCCTCGCCCCCGAGGCGGGACCCCGCCGCGGCCCCGAGAATCGGGCCCACCAGGAGTCCCGCCGCCAGGAGGAGGCGGACCAGGGTGGACGAGGGAGGCCAGGTGAAGGGGGGAGCCAGGAGCACACCGGCGACCCCCGTACACGACACCAGGTAGCCCACGAGCCCGCCGCGCCACGCGCTCAGGGCCCGGGGGGTGAAGCCCCGGAAGTGCCGACCCGTCCAGAGGAGCGCTACCGGGACCCCCACGAGCCCCAGGAGGACCACCACCGCCACGGGGACGCTCACGACCGGAACCGGGGCAGGAGCCAGAGCCAGAATCCCGTGACCAGCAGCAACACGAGGGCCACGGCCGCGGCGTCGCTCAGGAGGATCCACCCGTCGCCGAAGAGTTCGCCGGAGTGGAGTTTCTCCATGAACACGTCGCGACGCGGACCCACGTGGAGCACCCGTCCGTCGGCCAGGGCCACCGTCACCTCGGTGACCTCGGGGTCGTCGAACCGCACCTTCACGTACCCGTCGTCGGGGCGCACGTCCATTCGATCGACCGGCGTGTCGGGATCGGCCAGGGCGGCCCGCCCGGCGTCGGCCAGGGCGCTCAGGGGAAGGGATCCGGCGAGCCCCCCGTCCACGCCCGCCACGTCGGGCATGAGGCCCAGACCCCGCTTGTGGTTCAGGGCGACGCCCGTCACCCCGATCACGCCCACCGCCAGAGCCGTGATCACGCCACCCCAGAGATGGACGTGATACGAGGCCCTGGTCCACGCCCGCGCGCGGTCGGACAGGGGTTCTCGGCGCTTCGGTCGTGGACGGGAAGAGGGCATCGCGGGGGCGTGTGGTGGGCAGAGGAGAGGGCCGGCGGAACAGCCTGCCTACTGGGATCAGGACCCGCAAGTCCGCCCGGTTGCTGGCGTCCCGGCTCCGGGCCTACCTTTCGGGCTCTCTTGCGACCCCCTTTTCCGGTGCCCTCCCCCACCCCATGGCCGAGCACGACGTGATGGACAAGCTCGTGTCGCTCTGCAAGCGACGCGGATACATCTTCCAGTCCTCCGAGATCTACGGGGGAACAGGCTCCGTGTGGGACTACGGTCCCCTGGGAGTCGAACTCAAGCGCAACGTGAAGGACCTGTGGTGGAGCGCCATGGTCCACCAGCGCGACGACGTGGAGGGTCTCGATGCCGCGATCCTCATGCACCCCCGGGTGTGGGAGGCGTCGGGCCACGTGGAGGGCTTCACCGACCCCCTGGTGGAGTGCGCCAACTGCCACCGTCGGTTCCGGGCCGATCTTCCGGAGGTGGCCGACGGCCAGTGCCCCGTCTGCGGCACGAAGGACGCGTTCTCCGAACCCCGGTCCTTCAACCTCATGTTCAAGACGTTCATGGGACCCGTGGAGGAGGCCGCCGCCACCATCTACCTGCGCCCGGAGACGGCGCAGGGGTCCTACGTGAACTTCCTCAACGTGCAGGGGGCCGCCCGCCAGAAGGTGCCCTTCGGCATCGCCCAGATCGGGAAGGCGTTCAGGAACGAGATCACCCCGGGCAACTTCATCTTCCGCACCCGGGAGTTCGAGCAGATGGAGCTCCAGTTCTTCGTGGAGCCGGGCACGGACGAGGCGTGGTTCGACAACTGGCTCGACGCCCGCATGGCGTGGCATCGCTCTCTGGGCATCCGCCCCGAGAAGCTCCGGCTCCACGAGCACGGGCCCGATGAATTGGCCCACTACGCCAAGAAGGCCGTGGACATCGAGTACGAGTATCCCTTCGGCTGGAAGGAGTTCGAGGGCATCCACAACCGCACCGATTTCGACCTGGGGCGCCACCAGGAGTACTCGGGCAAGCGGCTGGAGTACATCGATCCCGGCAGCAACCAGCGCTTCCTGCCCTACGTCATCGAGACGGCGGTGGGCGTGGACCGCACCATGCTGGTGGCGCTGGTGGACGCCTATCGGGAAGAGTCGGTGGACGGGGAGGAGCGGGTGGTCCTGTCCCTCCATCCCCGGCTGGCGCCCCTCAAGGCGGCCATCTTCCCCCTGGTCAAGAAGGACGGTCTGCCCGAGGTCGCCCGGAAGCTCCACGACGAACTCCGGGCCGCGTCGATCCCGTCGTTCTACGACGAGTCGGGATCCATCGGCCGACGCTACCGGCGCCAGGACGAGGCCGGGACGCCGTGGTGCGTCACCGTGGACGGCCAGACCCTGGAAGACGAGACCGTGACCATTCGGGATCGGGACTCCCTGGAACAGGTCCGGGTCTCCCTCGGGAGCGTGCGGGGCTGGATCCGGGAACGCCTGGACGGCTGAGGAGCGGCGGCATGGGGCGCGGGGTCCGAGGCGCGGCGCGGGCGGCGATCTGGGCGCTGGCGGTCGTGGGCCTTCCGGGGGCGGCGACCGGCCAGGACGAGGGTGAGTCGTCGTCGTGGGCGTTCGAGGGAGAGGTGGGCACCAGCCTCTACTTCGGGGCCTCGGACCAGACGGCGGTCCTCCTCAAGGGGGGATCGGAGCACACCTCCGATCGGCTGGTGTTCGGCGGGGAAGGGGGCTTCGAGTACGGCGAGGCCCGGGTGCTCGAGGGAGAGCCCTACGTCAACAAGCGGTCGTGGACGTCCAGTCTCAGCATGGACTACACCCCTGGCGCCCGGGTGAATCCCTTCGTGTCCGTCGCCGCCGAAGGCAGCTACGAACGGCGCATCGATCTGCGCCTCAGCGGCGGCATGGGGGCGCGCTACCGCTTCGTCCGGAGCGACGCGGGTCGGCTGGATCTGAGCCTCGCCGCCCTGGTGGAGCGCACCGATCCCCGGGACCTGCCCGACGAGGCCGACGAGGTGGAAACCCTGGGCCGATGGTCGGCCCGCTTCCGGGCCCGGCGCAGCATGCGCGAAGGGGGCGTCGTGTTCGACCTGGTGTCGTTCTACAAGCCGGCCTTCGAAGAGCCGTCGGAAGACTTCACCGTGGAGGTCACGTCGAGCCTGACCTTCGCCCTCACGCGGCAGGTGGGGCTCAAGCTGAGCCTGGCCGACAAGTACGATTCCCTGGCCGAGGACCGGGGCGCCCGGGACAACAACGACGGGCGCCTCTTCTTCTCCCTGTCGGCGGCCACCCGGTAGGGTCCCGGTTGCCGCGGCGGGCGGTGCCGGATAGCGTGACCCGGCCGCGATCGAGCCCTTCCTCCCCCGGAGTCCCCCCGTGAGCGCAGCGTCGAAGAGCCAGGTCTTCAGTTCCCGGTGGGGCATGCTCCTGGCCATGCTGGGCATGGCCGTGGGGACGGGCAACATCTGGCGGTTCCCCCGCATCGCGGCCTCCAACGGGGGGGGCACGTTCCTGGTCGCCTGGGTGTGCTTCCTCCTCGTCTGGTCCATTCCCCTGCTGATCCTGGAGTTCGGCATGGGGAAGGGCACCCGGCGGGGGCCCGTGGGCGCAATGGTGGCCACCATCGGCGAGAAGTTCGCCTGGATGGGTGCGTGGGTGGCCTTCACGGCCACGGCCATCATGTTCTACTACAGCGTCGTCATGGGCTGGACGATGCGGTTCTTCTGGGCCACGGTGACGGGGGAGATTCCCACTGCCGTGCCCGGGGCCTTCTGGGAGTCCTTCGCCGGCTCCCCCAACGCCCTCCTCACCCACACCCTGGCGGTGGGGCTCGGGGTGTTCGTGGTGGCCTGGGGGGTGCGGGGCATCGAGACCGCGGCCCGCATCCTGATTCCGTCGCTCATCGTGCTGGTGGTGGTCCTGGCCATCAAGGCCCTGACGCTGCCCGGGGCGTCGGAGGGGCTGGCGTTCCTCTTCACCCCCGACTGGTCGGCGCTGGGCGACTACCGCATCTGGCTCGAGGCTCTCACCCAGAATGCATGGGACACCGGGGCGGGGTGGGGGCTGGTGCTGACCTACGCCATCTACATGCGGGCCCGGGAAGACACGGCCCTCAACGCCTTCGTCATCGGGTTCGGCAACAACTCCATGTCCCTCCTGGCGGGGATCATGGTGCTGTGCACCGTGTTTTCCGTGATGCCCGAAGCGGCGGGCGAGATCGTGGGTGCGGGCAACGAGGGACTCACCTTCATCTGGGTGCCTCAGCTCTTCGCCCAGATGCCCGGTGGCCAGTTCTTCATGGGACTCTTCTTCCTGGCCCTGACCTTCGCGGCGTGGACCAGCCTGGTGGCCATGATCGAACTGGCGAGCCGGGTGCTCATCGACCTGGGACTGGGTCGAGGCACGGCCATCGCCCTGGTGGGCGTGTCGAGCCTGCTCTTCGGCGCCCCCTCGGCGCTGAACATGGACGTCTTCGCCAACCAGGACTGGGTGTGGGGCGTGGGCCTCATGCTCAGCGGGTTCTTCTTCGCCGTGGCCGTGCTGAAGTACGGGGTCAGGGAGTGGCGGGAGACGTTCATCAACCACGCCCATTCCGACGTCCGCATCGGGGCGTGGTGGGACTGGGCGATCCGCTTCGTGGTGGTCCAGGCCGTGGTGCTCATGGTGTGGTGGCTGTGGAACGCCCGGGGCGACGATCCCGCGGCGACCTGGACCCTCTTCTCGCCGTACAACGTGGGGACCGTGCTCATCCAGTGGGCGGTGGCCCTGGGGCTCTTCGTGGGCCTGAACGGGTGGATGGTCCGGCGCATGAAGGCCCACGACGTGAGCCGCCCCGACGCCCGGGCCCGGGACCACGTGGGGCCCGACGAGGACTTCCACGCGCCGTAGGCAATCCGACCCGTGAAGTTTCCTCGCTTCGAGGCCGCGGCCCAGGCCGCCTACGACGCCATCCCTCCCGAGTACAAGGAGGGCATCGACGGCCTGGTGGTGTCGCGGGAGGCGCTGCCCCATCCCGAGCGGCCCGATATCTGGACCCTGGGCATGTGCGACACCGAGTCGTACCCGTCGGAGTGGGTGGGGCCCGAGACCACCCGATCGGTGGTGGTGTTGTACTGGGGGAGCTTCCGCAATCTGGCGCGCCTCGATCCCGACTTCGACTGGGAGGCGGAGATCCACGAGACGGTGGAGCACGAGGTGCGCCACCACCTGGAGTGGTTGGCGGGCCACGACGAGTTGGGCGACGTGGACTACGCCATGGACGAGAGCTTCAAGCGTGCCGACGGCCTGCCCTGGGACCCCTGGTTCTTCCAGAAGGGCGACGCCGTGGCTCCGGGCGTGTACGCCGTGGAGGATCAGGCCTTCGTGGAGGTGGAGCTCACCCCCGCCCAGTTCGAGGCCGCCGACACCGTGGAGTTCGCCTGGCGCGACACCCGGTGGGCGGTGCCCCGGCCCGAGGTCCAGGGCGACCTCCACTTCATCTGGGTCGAGGGGGTGGACGATGCGCCCCCGAGTCTGGAGGTGGTCCTGGTGCGGAAGCGGCGCTGGTGGGACGAAGCGAAACGCCTCTTCGGCGCCACCCGTCCCCGGGTCCTGGAGTCCGAGGCCCGGGCTCGGCGGGTCGACCCCGGAGGCGAGACCCTCTAGAGTGGGTGCATGCCCCTCCACGACGCCTACCTGCGACGAACGCCGTACGAACGGTTCCTCCCGGACGAGGACTTTCCGTCCCGGCGGTTTTCGGCCATCGCCGAGGAAGCGGGCCGGCGGGGGGTGGCCCTGGACGACCCGGGGGCGTTCGCCGTGCTGGAAACGGCGTCCGAGGCCCTGGGTGAACTCCGGCGGAGCGACGAGCCCACCGACACGCTGTCCCGTCACGCCCTCATGCTCTTCCACGCCTTCCACCACCACGGTGCCGGGACCCCGGTGTACCGGTTGACCACCGAGGTCGTGCGGGCCGTGGCGGAGCGGGAGGAGTGGAGGGTGGACGCGGCCGACGGCGGCGCGGTGCCCCCGTCCACCTACCTCCAGTTCCCCCAGCACATGGTGTGGGCCCGGCCCGAGGGCGATGGTCCGCCGTCGTCCCTCGACGGGGCCTTTCGCACCGGGACCGCCGATGGCCGGGTCCACGTCATGGCCGTGGGAGGACTCCTGGGGGATCGTCCCGGCTTCACCGTCATGCCGGTGCCCGGCGCCCCGGCGGCCCACGAACCCGGGTGGTGCGGCGCGGCCATGCGACCCGACGGACCCGACTTCGAGTCGGATCTGCCCGGGGCGGAGCTGGAAGGGCTGTACGAGGTGCGGACGGCAGGGGAGCTCCTGAAGCTGGTGGCCCGGGCCGCCGCCCTGATCCGAGCCGGGGGCGTCGAGGCGTCGGGCGACGATCCCCCGGCCTCGCCCACGCCCGAGGGGCCGCGACCGTCGCGGCTGCCGTCCCGGCGTGTCCTCCTCACCGAGTCCCCCTGATGCCCCGGGAATCCAAGGCGAAGAAGGTCCAGCGGGCCGACGAGGTGTGGGCGCTTCTCCGGGACGCCTACCCCGATGCCCATTGTGCCCTCGACTTCGAGAACGCCTTCCAGCTCGGGGTGGCCACCATTCTGTCGGCCCAGACCACCGACGAGCGGGTGAACGGGGTCACCCCCGCACTCTTCCGCCGCTTTCCCGACGCCGAGGCCCTGGCGTCGGCTCCCCGGGAAGACGTGGAGGAGCTGGTCCGGTCCACCGGCTTCTTCCGGAACAAGGCGAAGAACATCCAGGGGTTCGCCCGGGGCCTGATGGCCGATCACCAGGGGGCCGTACCCCGGTCCATGGACGAACTCCACGCCCTGCCCGGAGTGGGGCGCAAGACCGCCAACGTGATCCTGGGAAACGCCTTCGGCATCGACGAAGGCATCGTGGTGGACACCCACGTGAAGCGGTTGGCCCGGCGACTGGGGTTCACCACCCAGACCACCCCCGAGAAGGTCGAGGCCGATCTCATGACCCTCGTGCCCCGGGAGCGGTGGACCCTCCTGGCCCACCTCCTGATCTGGCACGGTCGCCGGGTCTGCGACGCCCGCTCCCCGGCGTGCGAACGGTGCGTGGTGAGCCATCTCTGCCCATCGTCCAGAGTCTGATCCCCGTTCCCCGTCTCCCCCACATCCGAGTCCCATGCTCCGACGCGACGACGCTCTCGCCCTCCTGAACGACTGGGTCGACAACGAGGCCCTGCGCCTCCACATGCGCTCCGTGGAGGCCGCCGTGCGCCACTATGCGACGCTTCGGGGGGCCGACCCGGAGCTGTGGGGGCTGGCGGGGCTCCTCCACGATCTGGACTGGGAGAAGCACCCCGAGACCCACCCGGTGACCGCCGTGGAGCACCTGAAGGGGGTGGGGTGTCCCGAGGAGGTCTGCCACGCCATCCTGGCGCACCGACCCGACTACACCGGGGTGGAGCCCGAGACCGAGCTCGACCGGGTGCTGTACGCCTGCGACGAGCTGTCGGGGCTCGTGTACGCCTGCTGTCTCGTGCGCCCCAACGGCATCGACGATCTCAAGCCCAAGTCGGTGACCAAGAAGCTGAAGGACAAGGCCTTCGCCGCCGGCGTGAACCGGGACGACGTGGCCCGGGGCATCGAGCTCATCGGCCTCGACCGGACCGAGCACATCCAGAACGTCATCGACGGCATGCGGGCCGTGGCGGAGGAGTTGAAACTCCGGGCGGTGGACGTGGCCCGGTCCTGACCCGGGAACGCACCCCTCCGCGAGGGATACCATCGTCATGGCCATCGAGCTTTCCAGGGCGTCCGCGGGTGCCCGACTGGTTCTCCTGCTGGCCGTCGGCGCTTCGGGGCTGGCGGCCCAGGACGACGTGGAGCAGTTGGGACGGATGTACGGCACCCGTCCTCCGGCGGCGTACTACGAATTGCGGGCCCGGGACCCCGACGCCTTCGAGTTCGGACGGGCGCTGAAGGCCCGGAACCCGGGGCTGGAGGCCGCCGACCCCGCCTTTCCGCGCTTCGAGGCCACCGCGGCCTTCCTGGGCCCCCGGGACGAGGCCGTGGAGGGCACGTTCCGCTTTCCCGTGGTCCTGGGGTTCTTCTCCGACGATCCGGCTCCGCCCGCCTTCACCCCGTTCGCCGTCCAGAGCGAGTTCTTCGACGGGCCCAACTCCCGGGGACAGACCATTCCCGAGTTCTACGACGCCATCTCCGGCGGGCGGGTCCAACTGGAGGGAAGCACCATCGGGTGGGTCCAATCCCAACTGTCGAGGGAATTGACCACGGGCGGCATCAGTGGCCTGGGCGGCCGCATCGGGCTCTTCATCCAGCAACTCCTGGCCGCCGCCGACGACGGCTCGGTCGACTGGGGGCAGTTCGACAACGACGGCCCCGACGGCGTGCCCGATTCGGGCGACGACGACGGCTTCGTCGACGTCCTGGTGGTGATCCACCCCACCTCCGGCGCGGAGTGCGGGGGCACGGGGCAGCCGGAGCGGATCTGGTCCCACAAGTGGACGCTGTCGTCGGCCTACAACTCGATCCCCAACCCCGAGCGCCCCCCGGAGCCCACCTTCGCCACGTCCACCGTGGGGGCGTCGGGCCAGCCCATCCGGGTGGACGACTACACGGTTCAGCCCGTGCTGTCGTGCGACGACACGTCCATCAACGAGATCGGCGTCATCGCCCACGAACTGGGCCACGGATTCGGGCTCCCGGACCTCTACTGCACCACCTCCGGGTGCGACTCCAACGGCATCGGCCGCTGGGGCCTCATGGGACAGGGGTCGTGGGGCTGCGGCTCCTTCGACCCGTCTCGGCCCTGCGCCATGGGTGCGTGGAGCAAGAGCATGCTCGGGTGGGTGGACGTGACGTCCCTGGGCCTCGACACCGACCACGGCGTCGTGTCCCTGGCCCCGGTGTCCACCTCCGGGTCGGTGCTCCGCATCGATGCCGACGACGGCTCGGACGAGTACTACCTCCTGGAGAACCGCCAGCGTCTGGGGGTCGATGCCGACCTCCCCGGGTCCGGCCTGGTGATCTGGCACGTGGACCCCGACTACGTGGCCCAGCGTTGGCCCACGAACTCGGTGAATCCGCCGCTCCGCAACGGCCTCCACCTGGGCGTGCGGGTCGTCCAGGCCGACGCACGCCTCGACCTGGAGGGCGGGATCAACCGAGCCGACGCCGGCGACCCCTTCCCGGGCCTCCAGTCCACCGACCGCTTCCACGCCGGCGCCGCCCCCCAGTCCATCACCCACGAGGGCCGGGCGGCGGGCGTGACCTTGACGGGCATCGAAGAGGTGGGCACGGAGGTCCGCTTCCGGGCCACCACCGGCTTCCGGACCGTCACCGTGGGGGTGGAGGGCACCGACGGCTCCGGGCTCGTTCTCCTGGACGACGAGCCCCTTCCCGCCGGCGGCGCGACGTTCACCCGGGCGCCCTTCGAGGGGTTCGTCCTCGATGCCGCCGCGGGGGAGGACCTGGGTGTAGGCGTGCGCCGCCCCTTCGTGGAGTGGTCCGACGACCCCGGTGCGTCGCGCCGTCGGGTGTACATCACCCCCCTGGACGGCGTCACGACCCTGAACGCCGTGTACGGGGGCCAGGAGGTGCGGCTCACCACGGCGCTGGAAGGGGGGATTCTCGACGTGGAACCCGGCACCCTGGTCACGGCCCCCTTCGCCGCCGATCTCTGGGTGCCCCGGGGTCAGGAGGTGTCGATCCGGGCGGCGCCGACGCCGGGATTCGCCTTCCTGGACTGGACCGGCGTGTGGGCCGGGCGCCCCAACCCCTTCACCACGACACCCATGGAGCCCCTGGAGGTGGGGGCCCGGTTCGGCTTGACCTTCACCTCCCTGGCCACGGCCCTGGCGGCGGACCGGGAGTCGCTGGACGCCCGGGTCCGTTCGGCCCTGGACGGCTTCGGCAACGGAGACGGCCGCTACGACGTGGGCGACCTGCGGGCCTACCTCCGGAACGGCAGCACCCCCCTGGCCGTCCCCCCGGGTCCCGAGTCCCAGGGAGGCGGCTCGTGAAGCGCCCGCTCGCGCTCCGGGCCCTGGCTCTGGCCCTTCTGGTGGTCGGCGCCGCCTGCTCCGACGACCCCGAGGGGCCGGGCACCGTCGACCTGGTGATCCGGGCGCCGGTGCCCCTGGGCGCCGCCGTCGTCGAACTCGTGGGCGAGGGCATCCAGGGCATGGAGCAGCCCGCCGTGGGGTGGTCGGAGCTGGTCCCGGTGGTGCCCCAGGGCAGCACGCCGGTCCACCGGGTCGTGGTGATCCAGGAGGAGCCCGGTGAACTCACCGTGCGCCTCCGGGTCACCGACGTCCAGGACGTCCGGCCCGTGACCACCGTCGTGGAGGCCACTGACGCCGCCGACGAACCCGTGACGCCCCTCTCCCAGGTCGAGGTCGTCATCCGTCGGTGAACGGGGTCCCTCGGGGAAGCCGTCTTGCCCCGGACCCCGGGCTCCGTCATGATTCTCCGACCTTCGCAGGTCGTCGGGTGGCGCAGCCGCCTCGGCGGCCCCTTCCGTACACGCTTCGCCCTCCTCCCTCCCGGCCTGGATCCCGTGACGACCGCCACGTGGGTGACCATGATTCTGATCGTCGGATTCGTCTGGGGCGGGTTCGTCATGGCCGTGATCACGGCATTCCGGAAGGAGTCGGGCAAAGCCGACTGACCGACGCGCCGACGTGCCAAGACGCGACGACCTAGAGAGCATTCTCATCCTCGGCTCCGGCCCGATCATCATCGGTCAGGCCTGCGAGTTCGACTATTCGGGAACCCAGGCCGTACGGGCCCTCAAGGAAGAGGGCTACCGGGTCATCCTGGTCAATTCCAATCCCGCCACGATCATGACCGATCCGGACATCGCGGATCGGACGTACATCGAGCCCCTCACGCCCGAGTGGGTGGAGCGGGTCATCGAGCGGGAGAAGCCCGATGCGATTCTCCCCACCATGGGCGGGCAGACGGCGCTGAACATCGCCATGAAGCTCCAGGAGACGGGCGTGCTCGAGAAGCACGGCGTCGAGCTCATCGGCGCCAACGCCCGCTCCATCGAGATGGCCGAGGACCGGGAGAAGTTCGCCGCGGCCATGGGGCGCATCGGGCTGGCCGTCACCACCGGGGGCTTCGCCCGTTCCCTCGACCAGGCCCTGGAGATCGTCGAGGAGACCGGGTACCCGAGCATCATCCGCCCCTCGTACACCCTGGGGGGCACCGGCGGCGGCATCGCCTACAACCGGGAGGAGTTCGAGGCCCAGGTCCGGAGGGGCATCGACGCCTCGCCCATCGGCGAGGTGCTCGTGGATCGCTCGGTGTTGGGATGGAAGGAGTACGAGTTGGAGGTCGTCCGGGACGGGGCCGACAACGTCATCATCATCTGCTCCATCGAAAACATCGATCCCATGGGGGTCCATACGGGGGACTCCATCACGGTGGCCCCCGCCCAGACCCTGTCGGACGTCGAATACCAGGAGATGCGCGACGCCTCCATCGCCATCATCCGGGAGATCGGGGTGGAGGCCGGGGGCTGCAACATCCAGTTCGCCGTCAGCCCCGAGACGGGCGAAATGCTCGTGGTGGAGATGAACCCCCGGGTGTCGCGCTCCTCGGCCCTGGCGTCCAAGGCCACGGGATTCCCCATCGCCCGGGTGGGAGCCAAGCTGGCGGTGGGCTACCGTCTCGACGAATTGCCCAACGACATCACCAAGAACACCCCGGCGTCGTTCGAGCCGGTGCTGGACTACGTGGTGTGCAAGTTCCCCCGCTTCGCCTTCGAGAAGTTCCGGGAGGTGAACCCGGTGCTGGGGGTGCAGATGAAGGCCGTGGGCGAGACCATGTCCATCGGCCGCACCTTCCGCTCGGCCTGGCAGAAGGGGCTCCGGGGCCTGGAGATCGGTCGGTCCGGCTGGGTCGTGGGCGACCGCCTCGACGACGACGGGCTCACCTCCGACGATCCCGAGAGCCTCCTGGCGGCCCTGCGCCGGCCCACGGCCGAACGGCCGTTCCAGTTGAAGCGGGCCATGGAGGCCGGGCTCAGTCTCGAGGAGATCCACGAGGCCACGGGCATCGACCCGTGGTTCCTGGACCAGCTCGCCGACATCGTGGAGCGGGAGCGGGCGTGGGCCGCGGCCGACGAGATCACGCCGGAGCTGCTCCGGCGCATGAAGCGCGACGGGTTCGGAGACCGGCAGCTCGCCGACCTCCGGGGCATCAACGAAGAAGACGTCCGGGAACTGCGCTGGGCCGAGGGCATCCACCCCACGTACAACGTGGTGGACACCTGTGCCGGTGAGTTCCCGGCCCAGACGCCCTATTTCTACTCGTCGTACGAAGACGAATCCGAGTCGACTCCGTCGGACCGGGACAAGGTGGTCATCCTGGGCAGCGGACCCAACCGCATCGGCCAGGGCATCGAGTTCGACTACTGCTGCGTGCAGGCCGTCCTGGCCCTCCGGGAGGCGGGGTACGAGACCATCATGGTCAACTCCAACCCCGAGACGGTGTCCACCGACTTCGACGTCAGCGACAAGCTCTACTTCGAGCCCCTGACCCTGGAGGACGTCCTGGAGATTCTCCACCTGGAGAAGCCCCGGGGCGTCATCGTCCAGCTCGGGGGGCAGACCCCCCTCAACCTCGCCGAACGGCTCGAGGCCCTCGGCGCCCCCATCCTGGGCACCAGCGTCGACGCCATCGACCGTGCGGAGGACCGGAAGCGCTTCGAGCAGGTGTGCCGGGCCATCGGCGCCCGGGTGCCCGACAACGGCACCGCCACCAGCGCCGACGAGGCCGTGGAGATCGCGTCGCGGATCGGGTATCCGATCCTGGTGCGGCCGTCGTACGTGCTCGGGGGCCGGGCCATGGAGATCGTCTACGACGAGGACTCCCTCCGGGACTACTTCGTCCGGGCGGTGCGGGCGAGTCCGGACCACCCGGTGCTCATCGACCGCTTCCTGGAGGACGCCTTCGAGGCCGACGTCGACGCCCTCTCCGACGGCACCGACGTGGTCATCGGCGGCATCCTCCAGCACATCGAAGACGCCGGCGTCCACTCCGGGGACTCGGCGTGTGTCCTGCCGCCCTATCTGCTGGACGGCGACGCGCTGGAGGAGATCCGGGACCTCACCCGGAAGTTCGCCCTGGAACTCGGGGTGAAGGGGCTCATGAACGTGCAGTACGCCATCCGGGACGGCGTGGTCTACGTCCTGGAGGTCAACCCCCGGGCGTCGCGCACCGTGCCCTTCGTGAGCAAGGCCACCGGGGTGCCCCTGGCGCGGCTGGCCGCTCGGGTCATGGCCGGCGAGACCCTGGCGTCGCTGGATGTGCCCGAGGAGCCGGCCGCCGGGGGGGTGGCGGTGAAGGAGGCGGCGTTCCCCTTCAACCGCTTCGACGTGGACATCCTCCTGGGCCCCGAGATGCGGTCCACCGGCGAGGTCATGGGCTTCGACGACTCCTACGGCATGGCGTTCGCCAAGGCCCAGGTGTCGGCGGGCAACGCGCTGCCCGAGGCGCCGGGCAAGATCGTGGTCACGGTGAACGACCGGGACAAGAAGACCGTGACGCCGATCCTGCGCCGGTTCGTGGACCTGGGCTTCGAGATCCTGGCCACCGGGGGGACCCATCGTCACCTGACCCGACTCGGGCTTCCGGCCCGCCGGGTCTTCAAGGTGGGTGAAGGCCGACCCAACATCGTCGACCACATCGTGAGCGGCGACATCGCCCTCCTCATCAACACGCCCCTGGGGAAGCGATCCCAGTACGACGACTACGCCATGCGCCGGGCCGCCATCGCGTACGACGTGCCGTACCTCACCACCATGTCGGCCACCAGCGCGGCCTGCGACGCCCTCATCGCCATGGAGACCCGCACACCCGAAGTGCGGTCCCTCCAGGAGCGGGTGTCGGCGGCTCTCGAAGCCACGGCCTCTCGGGGCTGAACCCCCCCTTCACGAGAGGGTTAAGGCGGGTTTGCCGCGGGACCGATACTCCGTGTCAGACTGCCCGTTCGCCCACGTCGGGCGGCGGGATGGCTCGGCCGGCAAGGATGCCGGCCGGTACGGCACGGAGGCCGGATACAGTGGACCGCACATCGCCCCCCCGAGCCACGGTTTCGCACCGTGGACGGGCCTTCACGCTCGTGGAGGTCCTGATCGTCATGGTCATCATGGGGATCCTGGCCGCTCTGGCGATTCCCTCTCTTCAGGGCGCCATCGAGAAGGCCCGCATCGCCCGCGCCATCGGCGACATCAAGGCCATCGGGCGCAACCTCCAGGAATACGAGATCGAGCACAACAGCTTCCCGGCGTCGCTGGGTACGCTGAACATGGGCGAACTCGTCGACCCCTGGGGCAACAACTACTACTACACCAGGATCGAGGGCACGAAGGGCAAGGGAAGTCTGCGCAAGGACCGCTTTCTGGTGCCCATCAACTCCGACTTCGACCTGTACAGCGCCGGCCCCGACGGCAGTACCACCACGCCTCTGACCGCCGCCAGCAGTCAGGACGACATCATCTGGGCCAACGACGGCGGCTTCGTGGGAATCGCGGCGGAGTACTGACGTGGGCCGGCACTTCCTCCGCACCAAGGTCGCCCGGCGCATCCTCCTGACCTTCCTGGTGGGGGCCATCGTTCCCATCACCCTCATGGCGGCCCTCTCCTTCGGCGCCGTCACCAACCAGCTCCGGGATCAGAGCCGGGAGCGCCTGGGACGCCTGGCCAAGGCCTCGGGCATGGCGGCGGTGGAGCGCATCTGGACCGCCCACGCGGCCCTGTCGCAGATCGCCGCCATGGACCTGGTCCACGCCCCCGTGCCCCTTCCTCCGGGGTTCCGGGGCGTGGGCGTCGTGGAGGGGGGAGATCTGCAGACGGTGCGGGGGCGGCTGGGCGATGTGCCCCCCTTCTCCGCCGACGAGGTGGAGGCCATGGGGCGGGGGCGTCCCGTGGTGCGGGTCACCCGCGACGCCTCGCCTCCGGACCTCTTCCTGGCCATCCCGAGTCGCACCCCCGGCGAAACCCTGGTGGGTCGGGTCGTGGCGGACTCGGTGTGGGTCCGGGCCCTGGACGCCGCCGCCCTCCCCACCACCTCGGCGGTGTGTTTCCTCGATCACGCCTCCGCGCCCCTGGCGTGTGGGCTCGACCAGGGGGGAGAACTGGCGGCTGCCACCGCGGGGCGACCCGGGATCCGGGGGGTGCAGGAGGTGGAGGTGGCGGGAGAGGCCCACCTGGTGGCGGGGTGGGAGGTGTACCTTCCGGCCTCGTTCGAGGCGCCGCCCTGGTCCGTGGTGGTCAGCGAGTCCCGGGCCAGCATCTACGGGCCCGTACGCACGTTCTCGTATGCCTTCCCCCTGGCCCTGGTCCTGGGCCTGGCCGTCATCGGCCTTCTGGCCAACGTCCAGATCCGCCGCACCATGGAGCCCCTGGACGAGCTCACCGACGCCACCCGCCGGGTGGCCTCGGGTGACCTGGTGAGCCGGGTGGCGGTCACGTCCAACGACGAGTTCGCCGACCTGGCCGTGTCGTTCAACCAGATGGCGTCGGAACTCCACGGCCAGTTCGCGCTCCTCGAAGCCGGCCGGCACATCGACGAGGTGGCCCTGACCGAACTCGACCGGGACCGCATCGTGGCGACGCTCCTGCGGAGTTGCGCCGAGGTCTTCCCCGGGCGCCGCATCGGCGTTCTGCGGGGCGGAGGCGACGAGAAGTGGCGTGTATGGGGGGTGGTCCACCCCGGGGGCGATCTCGCCCGTGATCCGGCCCTCGCCGAGCCCGTTCCCGTCCCCACCGTCCAGGCCGGACTCACAGCCCGGGGCGCCAAGGGGGTGCTCGTCCTCGAGGGTCTCGACGGTGGGCTCCATGAGCTGGCGTCGGCCGGCTACGAGCCGGGAGACCTTCCCCTCACCGTGGTGCCCCTCACGGCCCACGGCGAGCTCCGGGGCGGGCTCGCCATCGGAGGGCTCCGGGGCATGCCCGTGAGCGAGAAGGGGGTGGCGGATGTCCGCGACCTCATCGGCCGCGCCGCCCTCGGCGTGCAAAGCGCCCGATTGGTGGGTCAGCTCGAGGAGATGTCGTGGGGCACGCTTCGGGCCCTGGCCCGGGCCATCGACGCCAAGTCGCCCTGGACCGCGGGGCACTCGGAACGGGTGGCGGCGCTGGGGCTCGCCCTGGGCGACGTCATGGGGCTGAATCCCGAGGCCCGGGCGATTCTGGAGCGGGGGGGCCTGCTCCACGACGTGGGGAAGATCGGCATCCCGGCCAGCGTCCTGGACCATCCCGGGCGCCTGTCCGAGGAACAGTTCGCCATCATGCGGTCCCATCCCGTCATCGGGGCCACCATCCTCGAGCCCATCGTGGCCTTCGCTCCGGCCCTGCCCATCGTCCGGAGCCACCACGAGCGCTGGGACGGCAAGGGCTACCCCGACGGCCTGGCGGGCGAGGACATCGATCCGTTGGCCCGGATCCTCGCCGTGGCCGACGTCTTCGACGCCATGGTGTCGGAGCGGCCGTATCGCGGGGCCATGGACGAGAGTCTCGTCCACGACATCATCCGGAAGGACGCCGGGGTCGCCTTCGATCCGGCGGTGGTGGAGGCATTGGATGTGGTGCTGGGGCGTGGGTGGAATCACCAGGAGAAGACCTACGGGAGCCTGAGCCATGTCGCATGACGAATTCGGTGAGATCGGGTGGGCCTTCAGCGCGGCCGAGGAGCGGTCGTTGCGGACGTCCGCTCCCCCACCGCAGGACGATCCCTCGCCCGGGAGCAAGGGCATGGGGTTGCTCATGGCCCTGGCCGGGATCATCGTGGTGCTTCTGGTGGCCCAGAGTCTCCCCGGGACCGTGCAGCGGGCCGAACTCCCCTCGGTTCTCGCCGGCATGTGGGTGCCCCAGGACACCACGTACGACGACCGGAGCCTGGAGTTCACCGCTGAGACCGTGATTCTGGGCATGGGCGAAGGTCGGCGGTCCACTCACCCCCTGCGTGCCGTGATCGAACGAGAATCCGTGGTGACCCGGGTCTTCGAGGTGCACTACGCCTCCACCCAGGGAGTGCAGTCCATGGAGGTCCACCTCCATCCGGACGGAACGATCCGTCTGCGCAATCCGTCGGACATCGTCTGGCGTAGGGAATGAGCCGAACGGCCTTCCTTCTTCATCCGGCCTCGGCGCTGCACGATACGGGGTGGGGCCATCCCGAACATCAGGGCCGGCTGCGGGCCCTTTCGTCCACCGTGGGCCGGGACATGCTGGCCCTCCACGACCGGGTGGTCCCCATGGTGCCGGGGGAGGCCGAGCTGGACGACCTGCTCCGGGTCCACACCCGGCCCCACGTGGACACCGTCCGGGACGCCGTGGATCAGGCGGCTCGCCGGGGCGAACCCGTTTCCATGGGGGCCGACACGGTGGTGAGCGCGGCCTCGTGGGACGCGGCGGTGGGAAGCGTCGGTTCGGCCCTGGCGGCGGCGGGCGCCGTGGCCCGGGGCGAGCGGGCCAACGCCTTCGTGGCGACCCGGCCCCCGGGCCACCACGCCACCCCCGACCGGGCCATGGGCTTCTGCCTCTTCAACACCGTGGCCGTCACGGCCCGGTGGCTCCAGCACCACGGCCACGCCGAGCGGGTGCTCATCGTCGACTGGGACGTGCACCACGGCAACGGCACCCAGGACGTGTTCTGGCGCGATCCCACCGTGACGTTCCTCTCCCTCCACCAGTCGCCCTGGTACCCGGGCACCGGCGCCCGATCGGAGCGGGGCGAAGGGGCGGGGGAGGGCTTCACTTTCAACGTGGAACTCCCGGCGGGGACGTCCCGGGAGGTGTATCGGGCGCGCTTCGAAGAGGCTCTGGACGAGGCGTTCGAGGCGGCTCGCCCCGACTTCGTGCTGGTCTCGGCGGGCTTCGATGCCCTGGCCGGCGATCCCCTGGGGGGACTCCTCCTGGAGCCCGAGGACTTCCACGCCATGACCCGGGCGGTGATGGCCCGGGCGGAGCGTACGGGGAATTCCCGACTGGTGGCGTTGCTCGAAGGGGGCTACGATCCCCGTAGGACGGGCCTGGCGTCGGTGGCGGTGCTCCGCGCCCTCGCAGGGGTGGAGCCGGCCGATCCGACCCTCCCGGCGGGCGCGGGGTAACACGCTTCTTCCGCTCGCACCGGAGTCCCACCGGAATCGCACCCGGAGGCTGATCGATATGAAGACGAACCTGGCGGCCCTCTTCCGTTTCGCCGTCCTGGGCCTGGCCCTGGCGGTGGTTCCCGCGGCCCTGTCGGCGCAGGCCGCCAACGAGCTTCCCCCGGACGGTTCGGGACCCACGCCCCGGCATCCCGAGGCCGACGAGGCCATCGATCAGCTCAAGTCGCCCTACTGCCCCGGGCTCATGCTCGAGGTGTGTCCGTCGCCGGGGGGCGCCGCTCTCCGGGACAGCCTCCAGGAGCTCGCCCTTCAGGGCCGGACGTCGGAGGAGCTGGTGGATTGGGTGATCGCCAACCACGGGGAGCACTGGCGGGCGCTGCCCAAGCGATCCGGGATGTCGCTGTTCATGGCGTGGCTCGTGCCCCCCCTGGGCGTGCTGGCGGGGTTGGGCCTGGTGGTGGTGGCGCTGCGGAAGATGCGCTCCAACGCGCCGCGTCCGGCCATGGCGGAGGGGCCCCTCTCCGACGAGGAGGAAGCCCGTCTCCGGGAGGCGCTGCGGGAGCTGGACGCCGAGGAAGAGGCCACCTTCTTCTGAGGCCGGCGTGACGTCCACCGACCCCCGGCCTCCGGGCCGGGGCGTGCCCTCCATGCTGGATCTGGTGCGGCTCAGTCCGCGCCCCCTCTTCCCGCCGGGAGGCGAAGCTCTCTACCGCCAGATCGCGGTCCTCACCGGCATGACCGAGGGCACCGAGGTCCTGGACGTGGGCTGCGGCAAGGCCGTGACCCTGGAGTATTTCGTCCGGGAGTACGGCGTCCACGGGTCGGGCATCGAGGCCGATTCCCGTCTGGTGGACGAGGCCGTGGACCGGCTCCGGGACCGGGAACTGGGCGGCCGGGTGCAGGTGCAGCAGGCGCCGGCCGACGCCCTCCCGTACCGCGACGAGATCTTCGACGTCACCGTGGGCGAGGTGGGCATGACCACCGGCGTGGACCCGGCCCAGGCGGTGCGGGAACTGGTCCGGGTCACCCGACCGGGAGGCGCCGTCGTCCTGGTCCAGCTCGTGTGGCTCGCGCCGGTGGATCCCCGGCGGCGTGCGCTCCTGGGCGAACACCTGGGGGTCCAGCCCCGGATCCTGGTGGAGTGGAAACGCCTCCTGCGGGAAGCCGGGGTGGGCGACCTCCACACCGAAGACTGGAGCGACCCCGAGACCGCCTTCCGCCCCGGGGGTGTGAAGCCCTTCCCCGACTTCGCCGAGCTCTTCTCCCTGAGCGAGAAGATCGGGATCCTGCGCCGGGCGTGGTCCCGGTGGGGATGGGCCGGCGTCCGCTCGGTCCTGGCCCGGGAGCGGGAGGTTCACCGGCTCCTGACGAAGGAACGGATCCTGGGCCTCGACCTCCTCAAGGGCGTCAAGGAGGAGGTGGCGTCGTCCGCGCCCGATCCCGAACCCGAAGCCGAACTCGAAGCCTCACCCGAACCGTCCACAGCCGATCCCGAGCCCCGCGATACGCGGGGTCTTCCCCTCTTCAGCCCCGAGTCCCCATGAGCTACGCACCGCTCCTCATCACCGAAGACGGCGTCGCCCGGGTCCAGCAGGCCCTGGCGGACCAGGGCCTGGACGGCTGGCTCCTCTACGAGTTCCGCGGGCAGAACTGGATCTCGGCCGAACTCCTGGGCGCCGGCTGGACCACCCGCCGCACCTTCGCCCTCATTCCCCGGGAGGGGCGTCCCAAGGCCCTGATCCACGCCATCGAGGGCTCGTCTTGGCGCCACTGGCCCTGGGATACGGACCGGTACGCCGGGTGGCGGGAGATGGAAGCCAAGCTCGCCGCCCTGGTGGACGGGCGGCATCGTCTGGCGGTGGAGTTTTCGCCGGGCGGGGCGGTGCCCACCGTGGACCTGGTGCCCTCGGGCACCGTGGAACTGCTGCGGGGGGCGGGGGTGGAGCCCGTGAGCTCGGGCGACCTGGTGAGCCGGTTCTTCTCGGCCTGGAGCCCGAGCCAGCTCCAGGACCACCGTCGCGCCGCCGAAGTGGTGGCCGAGGTGGGGAAGGGCGCGTTCCAGGAAGCCGCCCGGGCGCTCCGGGCCGGGGAGGCCCCCACCGAGGGGTCCATCACCCGGTGGATCCTGGAGCGGTTGGAGCGCGGCGGCGTCACCGTGGACGTCGACACCCACGTGGCCGTGGGGGCTCGGGCCGCCGATCCCCACTACGCGCCCGAGGGCGACGGCGAGGCCATCACCCCGGGACAGGTGCTGCTCGTGGACCTCTGGGGTCGGGTCTCCGACGACGCCGTGTCGGCCGACCAGACCTGGATGGGGTGGCTCGGTCCCACGGCGCCGGAGCGCATCGTCGATCTCTGGACCCTCGTCCGGGACAGCCGGGACGCGGGAGTGGCGCTGCTGGAAGAGAGAGCGTCGGAAAACCGGGAGATCATGGGCTACGAGGTGGACGACGCCTGCCGGGCGGTCATCGCCGACGCGGGATACGGCGAGTACTTCATCCATCGTACGGGCCACTCCATCGACCGGAAGCTCCACGGGAGCGGGCCGAACCTGGACAACCTCGAGACCCGGGACATCCGGCGGATCATTCCCGGCGTGGGATTCTCCATCGAACCGGGCATCTACCTGCCCGGCGACGTGGGACTCCGGAGCGAGATCAACGCCCACTTCGGCGACGACGGTCCGGAGGTGACCCCCGCCGAGCCCCAGACCGACCTGATCCTCCTCGACGTTTGAGCCCGCCACCCCGCCGGGGCGACCGGCCCCTGGTGGCGGTGGCCCTGCCCGTCCCGATCCACGGCACCTTCACCTACGCCCTGTCGGCCGGCACGCCCTGGCCGGCCCCGGGCACCCGGGTGCGGGTCCCGTTCGGTCGCCACGAGCGCATCGGGTGGGTGACGGGGCCCGGATCCGACGAGGGGGTGTCGCGCCTCCGCTCGGTGCTGGACGTGCTGGACGAGACCCCGTCGGTGTCGCCCGACGTCCTGGAGCTCTGTCGCTGGATGGCCCGCTACTACGCGGCCCCGCCCGGGCTGGCCATCGCGGCGACCCAGCCCGCCGTGCTCAGCGACGTCTCCCGGGACTACGTGGGACTCGCCGGCGCCGTGCCCTCCGACGCCTCGCCCCGGTTGCGCCGCCTGGCCGCGGCCCTGACCGAGGGTGACGGCGACGCCCTGCACCGGGTGTCGACCCTCCGGAAGCGGCTGGACATGGGCTCCATCTGGCCCGAGATCCGCGCCCTGAAGGAGGCCGGCGTGCTCCGGCACGAGGTGGTGCCGCCCCGGGAGCCGTCGGTGAAGACCCACCGGGTCGTGCGGGCGATCCGGGAGCTTCCCGATCTGGTGGAGCGGGACGAGATCTTCGGGCGCGCCCACCGCCAGCGGGAGGCGTGGGCGGCGCTGGAAGACGGCGGGGGGCGCCTCGAGCTGGCCCACATGCTCGACGTGGGCGGATTCTCCCGCTCCGTGGTGTCGGGCCTCGAAGAGAAGGGGTTGGTGGAGGTGGTGGACGAGGAGGTGGTGCGGGATCCCTTCGCCAGCATCGACCCCGTACCCCCGGTTCGCCACGCCCTCACCGACGACCAGGTGCGGGCCCTGGAGGTGGTGGCCCGGGAGGCGGCCTCGGAGCGCCCCCGCCCGGTCCTGCTCCACGGTATCACCGGCTCGGGAAAGACCCGGGTGTACATCGAGGTGCTTCGCACGCTTCTGGAGGCGGGGAAGGGAGCCATCGTCCTGGTGCCCGAGATCTCCCTGACGCCCCAGACCGTGACCCGGTTCCGGGGGTGGTTCGGCGACCGGGTCGCCGTGCTCCACTCGGCCCTCTCCGACGGCGAGCGCTACGACGCCTGGCGCCAGCTCCGCCGGGGCGAGAAGACCGTGGCCGTGGGCGCCCGATCGGCCCTGTTCGCCCCCGTGGCCGACCTGGGGGCCATCGTGGTGGACGAGGAGCACGACGGGTCGTACAAGCAGTCCGACGCCCCCCGCTACCACGCCCGGGACCTGGCCGTGGTGCGGGCGGGGCTGGCGGGAGCCGTCTGTGTCCTGGGCAGCGCCACGCCGTCGCTGGAGAGTTGGGCCAACGCCGAGAAGGGCAAGTTCGTACGGGTGTCGCTGCCCCGGCGGGTGGCGGGGCGTCCCCTCCCTCCGGTGCATCTCGTGGATCTTCGGCAGGAGCGGAAGACGGCGGCGGGCGCCGGGTCCAGCTCCGAGGCGGGCCTCGTCCTGACCCCGCGCCTCGTGACGGCCGTGGAGACCCGCCTCCAGCGGAGGGAGCAATCGATCCTGCTCCTGAACCGCCGGGGGTATGCGTCGTTCGTCCAGTGCCGGGAGTGCGGCGACGTGCGGGAGTGCCCCAACTGCTCCATCTCCCTCACCTACCATCGCCGCACCGGCCGGGTGGTCTGCCACCACTGCCGGTTCGAGGACGCCGCCCCCACCCGGTGCCGACGGTGCGGCTCGGGCGACCTGTCGTTTCGGGGGCTCGGCACCGAGCAGGTGGAGAGGGTCGTGGTGGAGACCTTTCCCGGGGCCCGGGTGGCCCGCATGGACGTCGACACCACGTCGGGGAAGTGGTCCCACCACGAGATCCTGGGCCGGGTGGAGCGGGGCGAGGTGGACATCCTCCTGGGCACCCAGATGATTGCCAAGGGGCTCGACTTTCCCCGGGTGACCCTGGTGGGGGTGGTAAACGCCGACGTGGGCATCCACCTCCCGGATTTCCGGGCCAGCGAGCGGACGTTCCAGTTGCTGAGCCAGGTGGCGGGGCGGGCGGGGCGGGGCACCCTGGGCGGTGAGGTCCTGATCCAGACGTCCCTTCCCGAGCACTACGTCCTGCAGTCGGCGGTGGACCACGATTTCACCGGCTTCGCTCGTCGCGAGCTGGAGGAGCGTCTCAATCCGCCCTACCCGCCCCACGTGCGCCTGGCCAACGTGGTCATCAGCAGCCCCGACGGGGACGCCGCCGCCGACCAGGCCGAGGCGGCGGTGGCGTGGCTGAGGCGGGCCCTCCGCCGTGGGCCCGCGGTGACGCTGGTGGGCCCGGCCCCGGCGCCCATCGAACGCCTCCACGGCCGGTGGCGCTGGCACTTCCTGCTCCGGGCCGCCCGGGCGGCCGATCTCGGCCGGGTGTGTCGGGGGTTCGTGAAGGGATTCCAGCCCCGGGGAGGCGACGTGCGGGTGGCTCTGGACCGGGATCCGGTGGCCCTCCTGTGAGGGCCGGATGCGCTCCGGCCCCGCATGTCGGGGGTGGGGGGAGAGGGAGTCCGTCACCACCCCGTCACGACCGTTGCCGGGGCCGGCACGGCGAGATAGCTTCGCGAGAACGGCCTCCGGGGAGGTGCCGGGGGCGTGTCGTGGAGGACGGCATCATGGGCTGCCTCGCCCTCAACGCGTCGTACGAGCCGCTGACGCTGGTACCCACCCGGCGTGCCATTCGGCTCGTCCTGGACCGGAAGGCCGAGATCCTGGAGGTGGACGGGGGCCGACGGTTCCACTCCGAGCGCGCCTCGGTGCCGTGCCCCACGGTGATCCGCCTGGTGCGGTACGTCCACGTGCCCCGGCGGTACCGGCGGCAGGTCACCAACACCTTCCTCTTCGCCCGGGACGACTACGCCTGCCAGTATTGCGGCCGGCATCGCTCCCGCCTGCGGGGGCGCCAGTTCCTCACCCGGGACCACATCCTGCCCCGCTCCCGGGGCGGCGCCAACTCGTGGGACAACGTCGTGACGGCGTGTTCCTCCTGCAACAACCGCAAGGGCGACCGCACGCCGGAAGAGGCGGGGCTACGCCTCCTGAGCGTCCCCGAGGAACCCGACTACGTCCACCTGGTGTGGGCGGTGCGGCGCGTCACCCCCATCCAGGCCCGGTGGATCGGGCGCTTCTACGGCGACGACGCGGTGGCCCTCCTCCGTTTCCGGGAGGAAACGACTCCCGGCGAGGACGTTCGGGTCGTAGGCTGACCACGGGCGGACCGGCCTCCATCCCGGCTGACGCCGCGCCGCCCGCCTCGCCTTCTTCGTCGTGGCACGCCCGTTGCGCCGAGGGGACGGTTTATCCGTCTTCCCCTCATCAGGAGCAGCACCCATGGTCGACAAGACCCGGATCGCCGCCGCCGGAGCCGGAGTCGCGGCGCTGGCGGGGCTGGCCGCCGCCGTGAAGGTCTGGCGGGATCGCCGGAGCCGGACCGAATCCGGCACCGCCGTCGTTCACGTCACGCCCGGAGCCGAGGCGTGGATCGTGCAGATCGAAGGCCTGGACGACAGCGACGTGCAGTTCGAAACGAAGAAGGCCGCCGTGACCGAAGGGCGGACCTTCGCCCGGGCCCACACACCGAGCCGGCTGGTGATCCATCGCCAGGACGGCACGGTGCAGCGCCAGCACGCCTACGGCGTCGAATGAAGATGCCCACCGTGAGTGAGAGGCGGGCCTGGGGGCTTCTCACGGCCGGCGCCGGAATCGCCGCGGGGGCCCTCGCCCGGTGGGCGCTGACCCGGGGCTGGCGAGTCTCCACCGGGCGGGAGCCCCCGGACGGCACCCGGGACGCCGACGGGGCCCGGGTGGTGGTGTGGGCGGCCGCCACGGCGGCCACGGTGGCGGCGGCCCGGATCCTGGCGCATCGGGGCGCGCGCCGGCTCTGGACCGAGGGCCTCGGGCGGGAACTACCCGACGAGGCGTGATTCGGCCACGGCGCACCGGGTGCGCCGGAGGAGCCGGACCGCCGCATCGCCCCGCCCCAACGTCAGGGCGAGGAGCCGCCCCCGGGGGTGGTATTCGGCCGCCACCTTGATGCAGACCAGGAGCGGAACGGCGAGAAGCACCCCGGCGGGACCCCAGACGAGACCCGCCAGGAGGACGCCGAGGAGGATCGAGACCGGGTCGAGGGACAACTGGCGTCCCAGGATGGCCGGGGTGAGAAAGGCCCCTTCCACGGTGGTGAGGAGGGCGTAGGCGGCGGCGCCCAGGAGGGCGGTCTGGAGGCCCTCCAGGGTGAGAAGCCCCGCCACGGTGACGATGGCCACCCCCACCACCGCGCCCAGATACGGCACGATGTTGAGGATCGCCGCCATGACGCCCCAGAGCACGGGATTCGGGTAGCCCAGGCCCCACAGCGCCAACGACACGGCGACGCCCAGGATCCCGTTGATGACGGCCTTCCAGACCAGGAAGCGCCCGAGGCGGTCCCGAATGGAATGGGCGGCGCTCAGCGTTCGACGCCGGGCGTCGCCATCGGGCATGAAGGCCACGAGCTTCGCCAGCAGCACGCTCCGGTAGATCAGGAAGAAGAGCACCAGCGTCGTCACCAGGCCCGAGAGGGAGACCATCCGCCAGGTGCCCCCGAGCACCGTCGACGACAGAGGCGCCCGGTCGGTCACCCGCACCTCGTCGCTCCCCTCGCCCTGACCCGTGGCGGTCATCTCCTCGACCTGGTCGGCGGCCCGGGCCACCTGCTCCACCGGTCCCTTGAGGCTGGCCAGTTCCTCCTGGAGCCCCGCCAGCGAACGGGGCGCCCGCTCCATCCACTCCATGGCGGGGCCCCGGAGTGCGACGGTCGCCGTCCCCACGCCCCCGACGAAGGCCGCCACCAGCACTCCGGCCGCCACGACGCGAGGGAGTCCCATCCCTTCCAGCCGCCGGGCCAGGGGCAGGAGGAGCATGGTGAGGACCCCGGCGAGGGCGATGGGGAGGAGCAGGGGTTTGGCCACGTGGATCACCCCGGCCAGGAGGGCGGCCAGGACGAGGCCCGCCGCGATGCGGACTTCGGCCGACGTGCGCTCAGAGCTCATGGCGCACCCTCCGGGCCACCCACTCCCCCGCCCGCTGCAGAAGCGACCGGCGTTCCCACGCGTCGGGATCCTGGAGGATCTCGGCGCGCTCGGCGTCGGCATCGAAGTCGAGATCGAGGACTCCGGTGAGCCCGGGATCCAGGACGTTGAGGCAGATTTCGTCGTCCCGGGCCAGGGAGCGATGGTTGAAGTTGGCCGACCCGATGGTGCTGAGGACGCCGTCCACCGTCACCACCTTGGCGTGGAGCATGGTGGGGAGGTAGCGGCGAATGGTGACGCCGCACTCCAGCAGGGCTGCGTAGACGTCTTCTCCGGCGAGTTGGCAGATGCGGTGGTCGGTGTGGGGTCCCGGGTTCAGCAGCTCCACATCCACCCCCCGCCGGGCCGCGTCGCACAGCAGCGAGACCATTCCGGGCTCGGGTACGAAGTAGGCCGTGGTGATGCGGAGTCGCCGGCGGGCCGCCGCGATGAGGGCCCGGAGCAGGATCTGTACGTCGGTCCACCCGGCGCCGGCCCCGCTGCGCAACACCTGGACCGCGGCGCCGCCCGAGGTGGACGCGCCGGGGCGGGGGTCGGCGGTCTCGGCGTCGTCGCAGATCGTCGCGGCGACCCGCCGGGAATCGGCCGTGTTCACCCCTTCCAGCCAGTGCTCCACGAAGGCCGCCCGGAGCATCTCCACGGCGGGCCCCCGGATCCGGAAGTGGGACTCCCTCCACTCGTCGGGACTCCGGGCGTCTCCGGTCCATTCCTCGGCGATCCCCACCCCCCCGGTGAAGGCCACGTCGTCGCAGACCAGGATCTTGCGGTGGGTGCGGTTGTGGAGTTCCCAGAACTTCCAGCGCACCGGCGGGCGGAAGTCCACCACCTCCACCGGGGACGCGTCCAGGAGGGCCCGCACCTCGGCGGGCATGGGGAACGCCCCCACGGCGTCGAGGAGGAGCCGGACCCGCACGCCCCGGTCCGCCGCGGCGACCAGGGCCTCGGCGAACCGGCGGGCGACGTCGCCGCTCCAGTAGACGAAGGTCTCGAGGTCGACGGACCGTCGGGCCCGCCCGATGGCGTCCAGCATGGCCGGGAAGATCTCGTCGCCGTTTCGCAGCCGCTCGACCTGGTTGCCGTCGGTGAAGGGTACGGCCAGGGCCCCCTCGAGAACGCGGCGGAGGCGGGCCACCTCCCCGGCGGGGTCGGGAGCCGCGGACGTTGGCGATGAGGTTGTGGGTGCGGGTGTGGACACGAGCATGATCGTCGGGAATGGAGGATTCGGAGTCCTGCGATTCCCCAGGAGAAGCAAGGCCCGTACCGGGGGCCTGGAACGACCACGGCCCCGGACCGAGGGGGTCCGGGGCCGTGGTTCACGCCATGAGGCGGGCTGGACTCAGTCGTCCAACCACGCGTAGGGGCGTTCGTAGAACTGGCCGAACCCCCGGATGTGCCCGTCGGCGGTGTGCTCCTTCCACTGCACGACCCAGCCCCGGACGTCGTCCTGGAGGACGTGGTACTCGAAGCCGTCCAGACGGGCGCGTTCGGCCAGGAAGCGGGCCAGGGGCGCCGGGAGGTCGCCCACCCCTTCGATCCGGAGCACGTCGCCCTCGTAGGTGAGGGCGGAGTGGGCTTCGGAGGCCGCCACCGAGAGGGTGCGCAGGGCCTCCTCCACGGCGGACTTCACTTCCACCATGGCGTCCCGGGGCGAGGACCCCGTCCGGGAGCGGATCTCCCGCAGCAGCCCCGCGAGTTCCGGAGTGCCCAGTTCGTCCCGGACGCGCCGGAGTTGGGTGCTCAGGCGTTCGTGGAGCCGGAGGAGCTGGGCGTACTCCCGCCGCGCCTCGGCCGGTGCGTCGACCGACGAGGAGGTGGAATCGGGCAGCATGTCAGCTCCCGTCGCCTTCGGCGTGGTCGTCCACGGATCCCCCTTCGAGTTCATCCAGCAATTCCTTCTCCCGTGCCAGCGCTTCTCGCACGATGCGTGCCGAAGCGTCCTCGTCGGCCTCTTGCGGCGCGGCGCCGGGGCGCCGGGGCCGAGGCGGGCCCTCGCGATCCGTGGCCCGCACCTCCCAGGCGAAGACCATCCGGCGCAGGTCGCCCAGGAGCCGGAGAACCGACGCGGATCGGTCCAGCAGTGCTCCCTTCCGCTCCAGGAGGAGGATCAGCCGCGCGAAGGACACCAGTTCCTCGCGCAGCCGATCCCCCGTGATGTCGTCGTGCTGTCCCATGGGTGGTTCCGTGCGGGTCGGAGCGCCCCGCCGGCCTCCCCACGGGGACCGGGTCAATTGGCGCTCAACTGAGCATAGTAGTCGGCGACGTCGAAGCCCACCGGATCCACGTTGTAGATCTGGGCCTTGGTGAAGTGGCCCGTGGTGGGGAAGTACGGCGGCGGGTCGGTGGCCCCGCAGGTGTCGTACGAGTACCGCTTCAGGTACCCGGTGCCTGCCGACGTTCCCACGGCGCCACGGGTCCGCTGGATGATGCCCCCCGTGAGGTACAGGCATCCCCGGCCCCAGTTCGTGGACTCGCAGTCCTCGGCGCTGCCCGACCCTGAATTGTAGTTCTCCACCGTGAAGATGTTCAGGGCGAGGACCACACCGTGGACGAACTCGTCCTTGGTGTCGTCGTAGGTCCGGTACGAGTACCCGCTGGCCGGTCGCTGGGGCGCGTTGATGGTGTTGTCGGCCACGATGATGTCCTGGCCCGAGAACAGGCCCATCATGTCCTGGCAGGTCCCGGTGCCCGGGTCCACCGAGTAGACGATGTCGTCGGCGATGATGATCTGGTCGGTGGCGGCCACGGTGACCCGACCCCGGAGCGTGCCCGAGATGGCCACCTTGCCGTCGACGTAGATGACGCCCTTGAACGAGGGATTCATGGGACGGTTGATGGGGTGGAGGTACTGGGCCTCCGTGGCCCCCACCGCCGCCACCAGGGCGGCGTCCACCGGCCCGGTCCACGGCAGCCACTGACCGCGGCCCCCGGGAGACACGGGGGTGAAGGTGCCCCCGTCCAGCGCCGGGTCGCCCCCGAGGAAGCACCGGCGGCTCGACGAGGTCAGGGCGCTGAGCCAACTGTGGCCGCTGTTGGGGTGGTCCAGGGCGGACTGGAAAGTTCCGCTGTGGAAGTCGCCGCAGTTCGGGGAGTCGTCGAAACCTGCAGAGGGAATCTCGGCCGTGACCCAGCGGTAGTCGGAGCCCGAGTAGGCCCGGATGAAGCCCTCGTTCTCGTCGGTGGTGTCGCCGTCACCGTTCACGTCCACCGCCACGAACTCGATCCGGAAGGTGCTCTCGCCGTACGCGCTGCTCTGGCCGCCGGTGAACGACATGCTTCCGGCGCTGGCCTGAGCCTGGAGCTTGGTGAGTTCGGCGGTGACCGGCATGTCGATGCGGGACACCCACTCCTCGTACCCCTTCTTGAACGTGCCGTAGGCGGCGCCCTGAACCGTCTTCGCCGTCCGGGTCTCGCCGTGGAAGGTGGCGCCGGAGGCGTAGATCTTCAGGTAGTCGTTGGTGTGCACCGGCCCGAAGATCTGGTCGCCGCCACCGAAGGAGATGTACGACGGTTCGAAGTCGGTGAAGTAGGCGTAGCGGGCGAAGGACTCCTGGTAGACCTGGGAGCGCCGGATGGCCAGGGCCCCGGTCTGGTCCTCCACCACGGCGACGATGCTGCCGAAGACGCCGTACTGCCCCGACGTGACGCCGGTGGGACCGGCGTAGATCCAGCGCTTCACGCCCGGGATCACGTCGCCGTTTCCGTCGTGGACGGAGGCGTTGGACACCAGGGTGGTGTATCCGGTGTCGGGGTAGACCGTCTTGTCGGCGTTCAGGGCCGCCCGGCCCATCTCCAGGCCTTCCTCGGCCAGGTCTTCGAGCATGGACGACCGCTCGAGATAACGGTTGGCCAGGATGTGGTTCGACCCCATCATGACCGCGCTGGTGGCCAGGGCGGCGGCGACGAGCATGACCAGCATGATCGTCATGAGGGCGAAGCCACGGGAATCGGTGGGCCGGTTCATGGTAGGCTCCGGTCTGCTGCGTTGGATCGGGTTCATGGTCGCCTCCTCAGGGCGTCACCGGCACCACGACGGTGGCGCTCTGGGTACGAGACGACAGGGACGGCGTGCAGTCCTGGACGGCCAGGGCATACCGTACCGAGGTCCCGCCCTGGACGGCGGTATCGAGATAGGTGTACAGGGACTCCCCTGCGGGAATGCTCAGCATGGGGTCTCCCCACGCCGCTCCATTCACACTTCGCCACAACACGTAGCGGATCACGTCGCCCTCCCCCGACGCCTCGTCGGTGGCGGCCGACCAGTTCAGCCGGATGGCCGGCTCGCCGTCGGGCTGGGCCTCGAACACGGCGGTGATGGAGGTGCCCAGGATGGGCTCGTCACCGCAGGTGAGGAGGACGCCGAATCCGGTGTTGGGAAGGTCCACGAGGCGGTTCAGCGTGGCCTCTGCGGCTCCTCCCACGTCGGCTTCCCGCAGGTTGTACGACGCCACGTTGATCCGGACGGTCTTGATGGAATCGATCACGGCGTAGCGGCCGGTGTCGGCCGCCGACGAGTGGATCTTCACCGAGTGCCGCAGGGGGATCAGCGAATCGGGGATCGGCGTCAGGAAGCTCGCCCCGGTGTTGTCGAAGGTCTTCCGGTTGTACTGGAAGAACGGCTTCGTACCGTCTTTCAGGAGCGACCGGGCCACCAGTTCGGGCGAGCCGTTGTTGACCTGGCGGTAGAGACGGTAGTCGTCGCTCCGGCCCGTGGCCGTGTCCGGTGCGAACCAGAAGACGACCAGCTCGGCGGGGCTGTTGATGCCCGACTGATAGTACGTCGTGTCGGGCCACGCCCAGCCGGCGTTGGGAATCGTGATGGACGTGGTGGGCGCCGCCACCAGCCCCGAGGGGGCGCTGGGGTCGACGTAGACCGCCGAGACGTCTCCGGGGGTGTTGCTGGTGTAGTCCGAGGTGAAGGCGAACACGTCGTCGCCGGCGTAGACCACGGCGGGCTGGCCCCGGGCCACGTTGGTGCCGGCGGTGGTGAGGTCCGTCTCCAGCGCACCCACGGCATACCGCAGGTTGCGCAGAGCCCCCAGACGATTGGATCCGTCGGTGAAGGCCGCGTTCTGCTGGGTCATGAACGAGAGGGCGGCCGACACCACCACGCCGAAGACGATGATCACCACGAGCAGCTCGACCAGGGTCATGCCCCGGGGGGCCGGGCGGGCCGGCGCCACGGGGTGGGTCCGGGAGGTCATGGCGCCCCCACGGTGAACCGGCGCGAGAGCGGCTCGGAGAGATCGTCTCCGCTCACCACCACGCTGACCACCTTGTAGTCCAGCGTCCCGCCGCCGGGCACCGTCTGGTTCACCCGGGTGACCGTGGTCTTCCGGGTGAAGCCGTCGAGGCCGGGCAGATCGGATTCCTCACCGGCGTACAGGGTTTCGAGTTCGGCGTACCGGGGGTCCACCTTCACCAGCGAGATGCGGTCCTGGACCGCCTGCATGGCCAGGGCCCGGACCTCGGCTTCGGCCGAGTACCGTCCCAGTACGCCCGCCGAGGCCGCCATGCCCAGGACGGCGACCGCGAGGATCACCAGAGCGATGGTGACCTCCACCAGGGTGAAGCCTCCGGACTTCGCGTGGCGCGACTCCGGGGCCGTATCGTGCGTCAACATCCGATCTCCCAGCTCGAGGTACGGTACGACATGCAGGTGACCTGCCCCGTGGCCCGCTCGATGGCGATGGCCCGGGTGTGCTCGCTGTGGCCGCCCACACGGGACGCCAGCAGCGAGGTGAGGTAGATCACGCCGTTCTCACTGGCGCTGCCGTTGCGCCGGAACGTCATGGAGGGAAGGCCGTCCTGGACCTCCGTGAACGTCACGTTGGCCCCGCCCTCGGGGAGCGCGGTGGCCCCCCCCCGCCCGAACACGACCTCGTCTTCGAGCTGGATGAACCGGACTTCTTCGCCCGTGTCCACCACGCCGTCCTTGTCGGTGTCGTGGTGAAGGCGGATCCGGTCTTCCGTCTCGTCGAAGGCGAGGACGATGTCGTACTGCCGCAGGACGGCGAGTCGCTGCGCCGAGTTGATCATCAGCGCCAGACTCTGGACCTCACCGTCGAGGCGGAACCGCGCCACGTCGATGTTGGGCAGCGCGATGCCCATGATGGCCACGAGAAGGGCCATCACGGTGAGCATTTCGACGAGGGTGAAGCCGCGACGCCCGCGGGGGCGGGCTCGGCGGTTCGTCGAGTACGAATGTAGAGGGGACATGGTCGACTCCGAGGCGTGGACGTTCGCCAGGGAGTCGGGCAACTGTCATGCCGTTCCGGCCAAGTTCGGGGCCGGCGGTGTAAGTCGTTGCTAGTGAGGGTTTTGCGGTTGCCGGTCGAGGGTTCGGCACCCCGCCGGAGGGGGTCGAATACCGGTTCGTTCCTCCCCCGCGGAAAAGGTTGCCGGGGGTGGGGCGGGCCTCAGAACCGGATCCGGGCGTCCAGGGAGAGGGCCCCGTCGGGGCGGGCCAGGAGGGGGTTGATGTCCACCTCCCGGATGTGGGGATGATCTCCCACCAACTGGGACACCCGCTGGATGACGGAGACGAGCGCGTCCCGGTCCACCGGAGGTTCGCCCCGGACCCCGTCCAGGAGCTTCCGGCCCCGGATCGAGTCCACCATCTCCCGCGCGTCCTGTTCCGATACGGGCTGGATGCGGAAGGTGACGTCGGAGAGGGCCTCCACGTAGATCCCGCCGAGGCCGAACATGACCACCGGACCGAAGGCCGGATCGGAGTGGACCCCCACGATGGTCTCCCGTCCGCCCCGCTCGAAGCGCTCCACCAGGATCCCCTGGAGGCGGGCCCCGGCCACGGTTCCCACCGCCTCGACGACGGCGCGACCGGCCGCGGCCACGTCGTCGGGGCCCCGGAGGTCGACTCGCACGGCGCCCACGTCGGTCTTGTGGACCACCTCGGGAGACAGGGCCTTGAGCACCACCGGGTAGCCGATCTCCTCAGCGGCGGCCACGGCGGCGTCGACATCGGCCACGACCCGATGCTCCACCACCGGGATGCCGTACGCGGCCAGGGCCGCCAGGGCCTCGTGTTCCAGCAGGCCCGCCCGCCCCTCGTCCCGGGCGCCCTGGATGATGGTCGATACGGCGTCGGCGTCGACGTCGAACCGGGTGGGCTCGGGAAGGGGGCGCTCGAGCCAGCGGTGGTAGCGGTGCATGGCGGCCAGGGCCCGGGCCGCCGACTCGGGGAAGGTGTAGGCCGGGATCCCGGCCTCCTGCAGGCGCGCCTTGCCTTCCGGGAGTCCCTCCCGGCCCATGAGCACGGCCAGGAGCGGCTTGTCGGGGTGGCCCGCCCGGGCATCGACGATGTGGGCGGCCACGTCGATCTGCCGGATGCCCAACGGCGGTACGAAGGCGGCCACCGCCGCGTCCACCGAGGGGTCGGCCAGGACGGCATCGAGGACGTCGCGATACCGCTCCCCCGTGGCCGAGGCGATCATGTCCACCGGGTTGCGCACCGAGGCCTCTTCGGGCAGGAGCGTCCGGAGACGCGCCTGGGTGTCGTCGGAGAGGGGCGAGACCCGGAGTCCCGCCGACTCGCAGGCGTCGGCGATGATGATGCCGGGGCCCCCGGCGTTGGTGACGATGGCGACCCGCTCTCCCCGGGGAACGGGCTGGGCTTCGAAGGCCATGGCCATGTCGAAGAGATCTTCCACGCTGTCGGCCCGGAGCACACCGCACTGGGCCAGGAGCGCGTCGGTGGCCAGATCGGTGCCGGCCAGGGCGCCGGTGTGGGAGGAGGCGGCCCGGGCGCCGGCTCCGGTGCGGCCCGACTTCACCACCACCACCGGCTTCTTCCGGGTGACGCGGCGAGCGATTCGGGTGAAGCGGCGGGGGTTCCCGAAGTTCTCCAGGTACATGAGGATCACCCGCGTGTGGGGATCGTCCTCCCAGTACTCCAGCAGGTCGTTGCCGCTGACGTCGGGCTTGTTGCCCACCGACACGAAGTGGTGGATCCCGATGCCGTACTCGGCGGCGTAGTCCAGGATCGTCACGCCCAGGGCGCCGGATTGGCTCAGGAAGCTCATGTGCCCCGGGGGCGGCATGGTCGGGGCGAAGGTGGCGTTCATGGAGATGTCGGCTTCGGTATTGAGCAGGCCCATGCAGTTGGGGCCCACCAGACGCATGCCGTACTTCCGCACCTGCTCCACCAGGGCGTGTTCCCTCTGGACCCCGGCGCCCCCCACCTCCTTGAACCCGGCCGAAATCACCACCAGCGCCTTCACGCCCGCCCGGCCGCAGTCGTCCACCACCGACCCCACGTGGTCCTTGGGCACCACGATCACGGCCAGGTCGATGGGCTCGGGGATCGACGAAACGTCGGGCCAGGCCCGGACGCCGTGGATGGCCCGGGCCGACGGGTTCACCGGGTGGATCACCCCCTGGTATCCGTGCCGCAGGAGGTTGTCGACGATCTGGTACCCGATGGTCCCGCTTCGGCGGCTCGCACCCACGACGGCGATGGAGGAGGGGCGGAAGAGGGGGTCCAGGGGCCGGGGCGAGGACATGGGACTCGAGGCTGATCGTGCGGGGGGGACCGGCGGATGCGCGGCCGAGGGTGACCTGTGTAGTATACCAGGCATGGAGCCCCTGACGAGTCCCACCGCCGACCCCCGGTCCACCCCGGCGCCGAGCCTCACCCGGCGGGTGAGTTTTCGGGCGTCCCACCGGTACCACCGGTCCGAGTGGGACGACGGTGAGAACGCCCGGGTCTTCGGCGATCAGGGGCGTCTCCACGAGCACCGGTGGACGGTGGACGTCACCGTGCGAGGCCCGTTGGATCCGGCCACCGGGTGGACGGTGGACCTGGGGCGTCTCGATGCCCTGCTCCAGGAGATCCGCAGAGGGGTCGAAGGTCGGGACCTGGGCGACGCCCTCCCGGAGTTCGGCCCCCGGGGCCGCCAGCCGTCCACCGAGGAATTGGCCCGGTGGTTCTGGGAGCACCTTCGGGATCGGCTCCCGCCGCCGGTTCGGTTGCTCCGGGTGCGGGTGGCCGAGTCCGACGACCTGTGGGCGGAGTGTGCCGACGAGGAGCGGCCGTGAGCCCCGAGCCGCCTCCCCCGGCGGGGCGTCCGACCCCGGTTCGTGTGGGCGCGCCCCGCACGGCGCCGCCCGCCGACGTGCCCAACCCGTCCCGGGACTGGACCGGGCCGGAGGGCGATGCCTGGACGGTGGAGGTGGTCGGTCGGGCTCGGGCGGGTGGGCGGGGCGGGGCGGGGGCAGACCTGCTTCTGCTGGTCTTCCGGCCCCGGTCGTCCGGGTCCGGGGACCGGCCGTCCCCCGGTCCCCGTGAGGTGCTGGCGACGGCGGCAGCCCTGGACGACCTGGGGGAGCTGGATCTTGAACGACTCCTGGAGCGGTCCGTTCCCTTCGATGCCCAGGCCGATCCCGAGTCCCGCTTCTTCGAGGGCACCCGTCGCGGTCGTCGCGGCTGAGCCCGATCCCCCGGCTCGACCGGGTCCGTGTCATATCGACACGAGGCCCGTGTCACTTCGATGACAGTCGACCCGGATCGCCCCCGCACCCGCCGCGGAATCCTGCGACGTTCCGTCCATGGCACGGCCCGTGCTCAGATGATGCGACACCGGCGAATTCCGGGACAACCACACGGGTGGGTTACGAACCTGCGGATTGCAGGAGAGGGATACCATGACGACGAAGAACGGGCGGGGAAGAGTGCAGGACGGAGCGTGCAGGGATCCGCTCCCCGGGATCGTGATCCGGGGTGGACGCCGGGGACCCGAGGCGAGGGATCCCCGGATCTCCGCCTTCATCTGGGGCGGCAAGGTGCGCCCCACTCCCACGCTGCCCTACGGCCGGAGGAAGGGCGCGGCCTGACGCCCGCTCTCCGGCATCCCTGGAGGTCACGGCCCGTCGCACCCGGTGCGGCGGGCCGTTTCGTCGTCTTAACGAATCCGCGTCGGGCGCGTCTCATGGTCGGAGTCCGGCGGGATCGTCCGGCGGACCCGATGACGACGACTTCGAAGGAGGGTGACGATATGCGTACTCGCACGCTCATGGCCGCGGCCCTGATGATGGCCACCGCCGCCCCCGTGGCGGCCCAGCGCGGATCCCGGGGGCCGGCCCAGAACGATCGCGCCGCCATGGCGCGGCCCGTGCCCGGCGTGTTCCTGGAGGGTCAGGTGGACGCCGCCCTCGATCAGCGGGAGGATCTCGGGCTGACCGAGTCCCAGGTGACCGAGCTGGAGGCCCTGCGCTCGGAGGTGGAGAGCACCTTCGGCCCCCTTCGTGAAGAGGCCCAGGCGCTGCGGTCCGAGGCGCGGGATCGATCCGGGACGCGGGAGGAGGTCCAGGAGCGGATGGCCGCTCTGCGGGAGCGTCAGGACGATCTCCGCCAGCGGGCCGAGGCGGCGTGGGAGCCGCTCCAGGTCCGGTTCGAGCAGGTGCTTCCGCCGCTTCAACGGCAGGGCCTTCGGCAACGGGGCGTCCAGCGCGGCCAGCGGGCCGGCATGGTCAACGGTCGGCGGCAAGGTGCGGTAGGCCCCCGGGGCGGCGGAGTCGCGGCCCGGGGCGGGCGCGGCGACGGCGCCGGGTGGGCCGTCCGGGGCGCCGCTCCCCAGCGCGGTGCGCTGCGATCGAGCCGGGTCCGGTGGCGGACCCGGTAGCGGGAGTCCGGTGTGGAACAACGGGAGTCGCATGACGCGGCGGGGGCGGTCGACCTAGATTGGTCGGTCGCCCCTGCCGAGTCCTCCCGGTTCAACACACCACTCCCGTCCCGTGTCTTGATGTCGGTGCAACACGAACCCAATGACGAGACGCTCGTCCGCCGAGCTCGATCCGGCGACGAACGCGCGTACGGGGACCTCGTGCAGCGCTACATGAAGTCGGCCTACGCGGTGGCCCTGTCGGTGACGGGGCGCCACGAAGATGCGGAGGATGCGGCCCAGGAGTCGTTTCTGGTGGCGCTCCAACGCCTCGACGAATGCCGGAATCCGGAGCGTTTCGCCGGATGGCTGCTGACCATCGTGCGGAACCGGTCCAGGAACCTAGTGCGGCGGGAGTCGCTCCGGTCCTCGGATCCGCTCCCGCCCGGCGCGTCGGGCCGAGGGCCCGGTCCGGATCGGGAAACGGAGCGAGTGGAGCTCCGGGAGCGGCTTCAGGAAGCCCTGGAGACCCTCCCTCCGGTCCAGCGGGAGATCGTGCTGCTGCACGACCTGGAGGGGTGGAAACATCGTGAGATCGCGGATCGACTGGATCTCCCGTCGGGCACCGTGCGATCGCACCTGCATTTCGCCCGCAAGGCGCTGAGAAGCGTCCTCGGCGCGACACTGGAAACGAGTGGAATATGATGCCTCACAACCACGACGAACGTTCTCGGGACGCCGGCGACCGGGACCTCCCCATGGAGGCCCTCCTGGCCCGACTCGACCCGGAGGCGTCCCGGCCCCGGTATTGGAAGGGCTTCCATCGCAACGTCATGGAGGCGGCCCGCTTCGAGCTGGCTCGCCGTCGGCGCCTGGCCGACCTCACCGTGGCCGGAACCGTGACGTCCTGGGCCCGGACCGTGGTGCCGTCGGCCATGGTGGCCGCGGCCGCCGCCGCCGTGATCCTCCTGGCGGTCCCCGCTCCCCCCAACGTGCCCGTGGTGGACGTGGGGGTGGAGGAGTACCTCTCGGCGGGCCTGGAAGACGAGGCGATTCCCGCCGAGTTCGACCAGGACGGCGGTTCGGGTCTGACCCTCGCCTCCGCGGAGATCTTCTGAGATGAATGCCGCCAGCCGAGCTCGCCTTCTCTCCATGGCCGTCCTGGCCGTGGTGTTCGGGTCGGGGATCGTGGTGGGGTTCGCCTGGGATCGCCGGCTGGACGCCGCCGAGGCGGCGGAGCGGTTGGCCGAACGGTCCGAGGCCGAGGCGGAGTCCGACGCTCCGAGTCGGGACGAGGTCGAGGATGCGGAGTCCCGCCCGCGATACATGTGGGAGCGGGTGGAGCCCACGGAGGCCCAACGGGTGCTCCTGGACTCCATCATGCGGGACCACTGGCAGCAGTCCCGGGAGTTCCACAAGGAGTCCCGGCGCGTGTACGACGAAGGCATGCGGGCCCTCGTGGTCCAGACACGAGAGGCCATCAAGGGGGTTCTGGACCGGGATCAGGCCGCTCGGTACGACTCTCTGGCCACGGCCCGGGACAACCGGAACCGGCGCGACGACGACGATGACGACGGCAGAGGCAACTGAGGCGATCCGGAGCTCGGCTCCGTGCATCCATAGACAGGGGAGGGCGTGATGACCGAGATCATCCGAACCGAAGGCATCCAGAAGTTCTACCACCTGGGCGCGGAGACCGTGCGGGCCGTGCGGGGCATCGATCTTCTCATCGAGCGTGAGGAGTTCGTGGCCGTCATGGGCCCGTCGGGTTCGGGCAAGAGCACGTTCATGAACGTCCTGGGCTGTCTCGACACCCCCACGGCGGGCAAGTACTGGCTCAACGGTCAACTGGTGAGCGAGCTGAGCGAGGACGAGTTGGCCCGGGTGCGGAATCGGGAGATCGGGTTCGTCTTCCAGACGTTCAACCTGCTCCCTCGGGCCACCTGCCTCCACAACGTCGAGCTTCCCCTCGTGTACGCGGGGATCCCCGCCAAGGAGCGCCGCGAGCGGGCGGCGGCCAAGCTCGAACTGGTGGGCCTGGGCGACCGCATGGATCACAAGCCGCCGGAGATCTCCGGGGGTCAGCGGCAGCGGGTGGCCGTGGCCCGGGCGCTGGTGAACGAGCCGGCCCTGCTTCTGGCCGACGAGCCCACGGGAAATCTGGACTCGGCCACGTCGACCGAGATCATGGACGTATTGACCACGCTGAATGGGGATGGCCAGACCATCGTTCTGGTCACCCATGAACACGATATCGCCGAATACGCCAAGCGGCAGGTCCATCTCCGCGACGGCGTCATCGAAAAGGACTTCCTCAACGCACCGTCCGGAGTTGCATGATGATCAAGCGCATTTCCGTTCTGGCCCTCACCGTGGCCAGCGCCGCTTGCAGCACCGGCGAGTCCGCGCCGGTGGCTGCCTTCCAGACCGCTTCGGCCCAGCGGGGTGATCTGCGCATCACCGCCGAGGCCACCGGTACGGTGGAGCCCATTCGCACCGTGGAGGTGAAGTCCAAGGCCGGGGGCGAGATCCTGGAGATGCTCGTCGACGTGGGCGACGAGGTGCAGCCGGGCACGCTCCTGGCGCGCGTGGATCCCCGAGACGTCCAGAACCGCTTCGACCAGGCCGAGGCCGACCTCGAGGTGGCCCGGGCGAGTCACGAGAACGCCCGGGCCCAGTTCGAACGCAACCAGCAGCTCCTGGAAGCGGGCGTCATCACCCAGCAGGAGTTCGAGTCGTCGAACCTCCAGTGGGCCAACGCCCAGGCCAGCCTGACCCGCGCCCAGACCAACTTCGAGCTCGCCGAGCTCCAGCTCGCCGACGTGACGATCCGGGCGCCGCTGGCGGGGACGATCCTGACGCGGAACGTGGAAGAGGGGTCGGTGATCCAGTCGGCGTCGGGCAACGTGTCGGGTGGGACCGCCCTGTTCACCATGGCCGAACTGTCGTCCATGCGAGTCCGGACCCTGGTGGACGAGACCGACCTGGGTGACCTGAAGGCCGGGATGAGCGCGTCGGTCACGGTGGAGGCGTTCCCCGAGCGTACCTTCCGGGGCGCCGTGGAGAAGATCGAGCCCCAGGCCGTGGTCCAGTCCAACGTGACCATGTTCCCGGTGATCATCTCCCTGGACAACTCCTCGGGGCTGCTCAAGTCGGGCATGAACGCCGAGGTGGAGATCCTCATCGATCAGGCCACGGACGCGCTGCTGATTCCCAACAACACCGTGGTCACCATGCAGGACGCGCCGGCGGCGGCGGCGGCCCTGGGGTTGGGCGCCGACATCATCGACGTTCAGGCCCTCCGGGCGTCCCTCCCCTCGGCCAACGGCGCCGCGGGGCAGGCCGGCGGACAGGCCGGCGGCGGGGCCGCTCGCCTGGATTCCCTCCGGGCCCGCGTGGAGCGGGGAGAGATCTCCCAGGACTCGGTCCGGGCCCTCATGGCCGGGATGCGCGCCGCCGGTGGCGTCCAGCGCTCCGCGGCGCCCGCCGATCCGGCCCAGCCCCGCCCGGCGGTGGTCTTCGTCATGGGTGCCCAGGGCGCCCCTCAGCCCCGGGCGGTCATGATCGCCCTCAACGACTGGGACAACACCCAGGTCGTGTCGGGGCTGGAGGAAGGGGAGGAGATCACGGTCATCGGTGCGGCCCAGCTCCAGGCGGCCCAGGCGGCCCAGCTTCAGCAGATGCGGGATCGCATGGGCGGGGGCGGCCCGTTCCCCGGCGGCGGACGCCGGTAGGAGACCACCATGAAGCTCGCCCTCGAAATCATCGCGGTGGCCCTGGCGGCCATCCGGGCCAACGCCCTGCGGTCGTTCCTCACCACGCTGGGCATCATCATCGGCGTCGCCGCCGTGATCACCATGGTGGCGCTGGGTGAAGGCGCTCAGCAGTCCGTGGAGGACCAGATCCAGCGCATGGGCACCAACGTCCTCACCATCCGGCCCGGGCAGTCCATGTTCGGCGGAGTGAGCCGGGACGACACGGAGGCCCTCACGGTGGACGACGCCGAGGCGCTCCGGGCCGAGAGCGGGGGACTGCTCAAGATCGCGCCCGAAGTCAGCTCCCGGTCCCAGATCGCGTACCTGCGCTGGAACACCCGCAACACGGTGGTGGGCACCTGGCCCGAATACTTCGAGATCTACGATCACGAGGTGACCCACGGCCGCTTCTTCAACCAGGGAGAGGTCCAGGGACGGCGTCGTGTGGCGGTGCTCGGGTACTCGGTGCCCGAGCTCCTCCAGACGCCTCCGGAGCTCCTGGTGGGGAAGACCATCCAGATGAACGGGCAGCCGTTCGAGGTGGTGGGGATCCTCGCCGAAAAGGGTGAGGCGGCGTGGATTCGCCCGGACGAACAGGTGTTCGTACCGGTCTCCACCGCCATGTACCGCCTCTTCGGCGGACGGGAACGCCTGAGTTCGGTCTACGTGGCCGCCGGCAGTCCCGACGATCTGGACTTCGCCTACGGCGAGATCGACCGGGTGCTGCGGCGGGAGCACCGCATTCGCCCCGGCGAGGACGCGGACTTCAACATCCGGAACTCGGCCGACCTGCTCTCGACGTTCAACGAGACCAACCAGACCTTCACCTACCTCCTGGCGGGCATCGCCGCCGTGAGTCTTCTGGTGGGCGGCATCGGCATCATGAACATCATGCTGGTGAGCGTCACCGAACGTACCCGGGAGGTGGGGGTGCGGAAGGCGCTGGGAGCGACCCGGAAGGCCATCATGTTCCAGTTCCTCATCGAGGCTCTGGTGCTCTGCTTCCTGGGGGGACTCCTGGGGGTGTTGGGGGGCTACGGGGCCTCCAGGCTCATGTCCAATGTCATGGGATGGGAGACCCTGGTGGCGCCGGAGGCGGTGATCACCGCGCTGGTGTTCTCGGCGGGGATCGGCCTGTTCTTCGGGATCTGGCCGGCCCAGCGGGCCGCCAAGCTCGATCCCATCGACGCCCTCCGGTACGAGTGAGCGGAGGGCGGGAGACCGACCCTCGGTAGACGTGCAGAGAGGGGCCGCCGGATTCGTCCGGCGGCCCCTCTTCTCGTGGGGCGGCAGCCCCTCCTGGGTCGGGGTCGGTCAGCCCGGGAGGCGCAACTCCACCCGGCGCCCCCGGCGCACGATGCCCAGCGTGGCAGTCCCGTCCCGCAGGGAGAGGGCCGCCCGCAACTGGTGGATCGTGGCCACGGCCCGCCCCCGGGCCTCGACGATGACGTCGCCGGGCACCAGGCCCGCCGCCCACGCCGGAGTCCCGTCGGCCACGTCGGTGACCAGGAGGCCGTCGGTGGCCTGGAAGTACGTGGCGAGGTCGCCCACGATGGGCGTGAACTCGGCTCCGGCGACCCGGTTCATCCCCGCCAGGTAGGGCGCCAGGGGCCGCACCGGCGTCGTGGTGCCGTCGTCCACCGGCCCCGCCACCACGATGGGGAAGGGGGGCGACTCGGGGCGGGGCGCCGTGGCCGAAGCCGGGGCGCGGACGGGGGGCGGGGCCACCCGGGCCACCACACGCAGGGAGTCGCCCTCGATGGACGGCCAGATCTCCACCCCCTCCGCGCCCTGCCGGTATGTCCACGCCGTGAAGGAGCGGGGCGCCAAGGATTGGTCGTCGGACGACGCGATGATCCACTCGAAGACCCCGTCTCCCGTCTGGATCGTCAGGTGGCGCCGGCCCTCCTCCGAGGTCACCTCTACGGTGCGGATGGAATCGGCTTCGATGCGACGCAGTTCGACCCGGGGCGCCGACACCTCGGCCGACAGGGCGATCTGCACCGAGTCCAGGCGGGTCACGAAGACCTGCCGGGTGGCGTCCAGCGTTTCCTGGATCTGGCGCGGGGCCAGGACCTCCACCCCGGGGCGACGGGACGCCTCCACCGAAAACTCCAGCTCCCGGCCGGAGCGGAGCACGGTGAGGGAGACCGGGTCGCCGGGAAGAAGGCGTGCCGCCAGGCTCTGGAACCGCTCCATCTGAAGCGGGCGCCCGTTCAGGCCCACCACGATGTCGCCGGCCCGGAGTCCGGCGCGCCACGCCGGCCCGCCCTGGTAGACGTCGTCCACCCGGAGGTGGGTGGCGGTGGACTGTCCCGCCGCCATGTCGAAGGAGACGGTCACGGTGGACCGAATCCCGATCCAGCCGGCCCCGGGCTCCTCGGTGGTCTGGACCCGCACGGACCCCGCCCGCACGGTCTGGGCCGCCACGGACGGGGCCGCCAGTCCGGCGCCGAGGGTCAGGCCCGTGAGGGCCGCGAGGGTGAGGGAGTACCGCATGGGTCGACCCGTCAGTACCAGTCCTGGGTCCGGCTCGCCTGGCGGAGCGCGGCGGCGCGGGCGACCTGGCGCTCGGCGCGGACGCTGGCCAGGAGGCCGTTCATGAACGGATCGGCCGGGGCCTCCTGGACGGCGGCTTCACCGGCGGCCAGGAAGTACTCCAGGGCCGCGTATCGCCGCTGGGGATCCACCGACACCACGTCGCCCTCTTCGGCGTCCACCATCTGGCGATAGCGCACCAGACTGTCGTAGAAGACTCGTTCCGCCTGGCGCATGGCTTCGGCCGCCTCCTCCACCGAGGTGGGCTCCTGGGCCGCGAAGACCATGGGGCCGGCCCCGGACCGGCCCGGGACGGCCGTTCCGGTGGTGCTGTCGAAGGCGGCCCCCACGCCGGTTCCGGCGAGGAAGAGCAGGATCGCCGCGGCGCCCCGCATCCACCCGGGCGTCCGGGCCAGGGTGGACCGCAGGCCGCCCTCGTGGCGAACCAGCCCTTCGCTCACCAGCCGGGCCTCCAGCACGTCCCAATCGCCCCGGGGGGGACGAACGTCGGGAAGGCGGCCCAGGGCATCGACGGTGGCCTGAACCAGGGCCCATTCCTCGGCGCACTCGGGGCAGGCGTCCAGATGGGCGCTTTCTGCTTCGTCGGGGGCCTCGTCCACCAGACGGGCCAGCGTATCGGGGCTCAGATGCTCCATGCTTCCACTCCGTGTTCGGCGTCCTGCCGGCCGATGGGCCCGAGGAGCGACCGCATGCGCGCCCGGGCCTTGAACAACTGGGACTTGGAGGTGCCCGACGCCACGCCGAGCACATCTCCGATTTCTTCGTGGGTGTAGCCCTCCACGTCGTGGAGGATCAGGACCTGTCGCATGCCGTCGGGCAGGCGATCCAGGGCCTCCTCGAGGCGGGTCTGAAGCAGGGCGTCGCCCCGGGTCGGACCCACGGGCACGGTCTCGGGCATGGGCGCCTCGCGCTTGGCCCGGGTATCGGTGCGCCGCAGCGCCTGGAGGGCGGCGTTCACCGCGATGCGGTGGAGCCAGGTGGAGAACCGGGCGTCGCCGCGAAACGTCGGCAACGCGCGGATCGCCCGGATCCACGCCTCCTGGGCGTAGTCCTGGGCCAGATCGTCATCCCCCGCGATGCGTCGAACGACGGCGTACACCCGGGGTGCGTAGCGCTCGTACAGCGCACGCACCGCCCGGGCATCTCCGTCGCCGGCGCGGCGGATCAACTGGGCTTCGCTCAAGGGCCTCATCCCGACATCGGTTCCGATCGTGAACTCTCACGGTATGGGACGCGACGAGGTGCGTCGAGGGTTGCCCCGGACGCGACCTTGCCCGGCGCCCCCCGTCCCGCGACACTCCCGCGCCGATTCCCTCGAACCCTCATCCCCGGTCTGTACCATGGCCGAATTCATGCCCGGCGCCACCCATCTCGAGTGCACCGCCACCGGCGAACGATTCGACAGCGAGCGCCTCCAGGGGCTGTCTCCCGCCGGCAAGCCCCTCTTCGCCCGGTACGACCTGGCGGCGATTCGGGAGACGTTCACCCCCGCTGCCCTCCGGGGACGGCGACCCGATCTCTGGCGATACGCCGAGGTGCTCCCGGTGCGGGATCCGTCGGCGCGCGTGTGCCTGGGCGAAGGGTTCACGCCGTTGCTCGACGCTCCCCGACTGGCTCGCCGGCTGGGGACGGGGCGGGTGTGGGTCAAGGACGAGGGGCAGAATCCCACGGGCAGCTTCAAGGCCCGGGGGCTGGGCCTGGCCGTGTCCCGGGCGAAGGAGCTGGGTGCGGAGGCCGTGGCCCTCCCCTCGGCGGGCAACGCCGGATCGGCCGCCGCGGCCTACGGGGCGGCGGCGGGACTCCCGGTCCACGTGGTGGTGCCCCAGGACACGCCCCGGCCCATCGTGGAGGAGATCCGGGCCCTGGGCGCCGACCTCCAACTCCTGGACGGCCTCATCACCGACTGCGGTCGGGTCGTGAAACAGGGCGTCGAAGAGAAGGGGTGGTTCGATCTCTCCACCTTGAAGGAGCCGTATCGGGTGGAGGGAAAGAAGACCATGGGCTACGAATTGTTCGAGCAGCTCGGTGGCCGCCTGCCCGACGTGATCCTCTATCCCACCGGGGGCGGCACCGGTCTCATCGGCATGTGGAAGGCTTTCGACGAGATGGAGGCCCTGGGGTGGATCGGATCGGAGCGCCCGCGCATGGTGACCGTCCAGGCCGCCGGCTGCGCCCCCATGGTCCGGGCCTTCGAGGAAGGCGCCGCCTCGGCCGAGGCGTGGCAGAACGCGGCCACGTACGCATCGGGCCTCCGGGTGCCGGGCGCCGTGGGGGACTTCCTGATCCTCCAGGCCCTCCGGGAGAGCGGGGGAACGGCCGTGGCGGTGCCCGACCACGAGATGGCCACGTGGGTGCACCGCATGGGCGCCGACACCGGGGTGTTCGCCGCGCCGGAAGGGGGGGCGGTGGCCGCCGCAGCGGCCAAGCTCCGGGCCTCGGGGTTCCTGGCCGACGACGACGAGGTGGTGCTGTTCAACACCGGCAGCGGACTCAAGTACGTGGGCATGGAGCCGGTGGACTGAGCCACTGCGGTGCTAGCGGTTCCTCCATCGGTACGACAGACCCGGGAGGGGAATCAGCCGGCGGTTCATGGGGGTGTTGTCCTCCGGGTCGGACCGGCGGATCCACAGTCCCTGGTTGACGTTGATGTCGAAGACCAGGGAGTGGCCGTCGCCGCCTCCGAATCGCCAGTCCACACCGATGGGGGCGCGGAGCACGAGGACGGTGGAGGCCCGCTCCTCGGGGGGAAACGCCAGTACGCCCCAGACGCCCAGGCCCACGGTGGGTCGGGCGTCGGCCACGCCCAGGTAGTGACGGCGCACCAGAGACACCGACAGATCCCGGAACGACCAGGTCCCCACGTTGAGTTCGGTGCTGCCGTGACCGTCCACGTACTCCACCACGACGCCCACCGTGGAGATGCCGCCTACCGAGATGCCCACACGGGCCGTCTCGCGGCGCTGGGCCTCCAGAGGGAGACCGAAAAGCACGAAGAGGGCCGGAACGGCCCGAAGCAGAGGGCGGATCACGTGGCGAGTATAGCCCGAGGCCGCACCACCGTCACCGGGGGCGGGCCTTCCGCGCCCATTCCGGTGGGAACGACGGCGTGCTACCCTGTAGCCATGTCTCCCTGGATCCGCCGCGCCGCCCCCCTGTTCCTCGCCTGTGCGCCGCTGGCGACCTCGGCGTGCGGCGATGGGAGCCCGGGGTCCGACGGCGGCGGGGCCGTGCCCGATTCGGTCGTGGCGATCCTGGCCCCCGACACCCTGCGCTCCGCGGAGGTGGCCTCCGGGGTCTGGTACCACTACCTCTGGTCCGCCAAGGGGCCCTTCGCCATCCACCTCGCCGAGGTGGATCTCTCTCGCTGCGCCCTGGACCTCGACGTCGCGGCGGCCCGGGTCGAACCCGGGGCCCCGGGCGGTCACGAGGTGGTGTCGGCCATGGCGGCCCGTCACGGGCGCTCCGCCCTCGTGGCGGTCAACGGCGATTTCTTCACTCCCGAGGGACTCCCTCTGGGCCCCGAAGTCCGTGAGGGTGAGCCGGTGCGGGGCCGCTCCCGTCCGGCGCTGGCGTGGCGAGCCGGAGGCGAGGTCTGGATCGGCACCTCCGGCGTGGACGGAGGGACGGTGGACGGGCCCGGGTGGTCCACGACGGCCGCCGGGCCCGAGGTGGACGTCATCGGCGGCTTTCCCGAACTGCTGGATGGGGGACGTCGGGTGGGCGACCTGGGGGTGGAGTCCAATCCCTCTTTCGCCGCCTCCCGCCACCCCCGGACCGCCGTGGGCGTCGACCCCGAAGGCCGGCGCCTCTGGATCGTGGTGGTGGACGGGCGTCAGGGGGCCTATTCCACGGGCATGTCCCTTCCCGAGCTGGCCGAACTCTTCGAGGGCCTCGGGGTGCGGGAGGCGCTGAACCTCGATGGGGGCGGATCGTCGGTCATGGTCGTGGACGGGCGGGTCGTGAGTCGACCCAGCGACGAGACGGGGGAACGGGCGGTGGTGAACGCCCTCCTCCTGGTCCGGGACGACGCCTTCTGCCGGTGACCCGCCGGACCCGCCGTCAGCGTCCGGCGGCCGGCTCGAATCCGATGCGGAGTCCCACGCTCAGGGTACGGCCCGGGGCCGGCTCGTAGTACCGACCGCCGAAGGCGTTCACCGTCACCGATCCCACGTAGTCTTCGTCGAAGATGTTGCCCACTTCGACCCACGGCTGGAGAGTGGCCGACCCGGCGCGCACCGGGTCGAGGCCGAGTCGCAGGTCGGCCCGGAACCACGAGGGCGCCTCGGCGGTGCCCGCGTCGTCCACGGGCACGGCGTCGGTCCAGGTCAGGTCCACCACGGTGGCCACCCCGCGCCGTTGGGCGGTGAGCCGGGTCTCGAACCGCGCCGGGGCGCGCCCGGGAATCCGGTTGCCGTCCACCGCCTCGCCCAGCCCCGATTCGAACCGGGCGTCGACCCGGGTGAGGGCGGAGCGGAAGCCCACCCCCGACGCCACCTCGCCCCGCACGGCCACCTCCACGCCCCGGTGGGTCGACTCCCCGGCGTTGCGGAAGTAGGTGCGGCCGGGGTCCGACGGGACCTCGAAGGGCACGAGTTCATCGGTGAGGGCCGTCCGGAAGGCCACCACCTCCCATCCCAGGCGGGGTCCCGCGGAGCCCCGGATCCCGGCCTCGGCGGTCCACCCTCGGGTCGGCTCCAGATCGGGGTTGAACCCTCCGGCGCCATCGGGGCGGTTGGCCAACTCGGTGGTGGTGGGCGTGTCCAGGAACGAGGCCACCGAGGCGAAAATCGCCACCGGGCCCGCCGGCGCCACCACGCCGAGGGACGGACTGAGGGCGTCGAGGGTCCGGCTCCCCGAGTCGTCGGGGTCTCCCGCCGCGACGAAGTCGTCGTCGGCCTCGAAGCGGGCCGCGTCCCACCGCAGGGCGCCCTCGACGTCGACGCCCCCCAGGGCGATTCCGGCCCGAACGAAGAGGCCGAGATTGCGCACCGTCTCGGTCTGATCCAGGGTCAGGGCGCCGTCCCGCCCGTCGTCGTTCTCGAAGTTGCGGCGATCATCGGATTGGAACTCCCACTCCACGCCGCCGCCCCAGCGAATCCCGCCGGCGGTCTCGTCGGCCACGGTCAGACGGGCGCCTCCCGACGCGCGATCCACGTCCACAACGGTGCCGGGAATGGGGTTGCGGAGTTCCCGCGCCACCCCCCACACGGCCAGGTCGGTGTCCAGTCCCCGGGCCGGGCCCCGCCACGAGACCCCCACCTGGCCCTGCCGCACGGTCTTGCCCGTGTGCTGCCGGACGTTGTTGCCCCACGCCGATCGGTCGGGGTCGCCCAGGGAATCGGCGGGGAGGGAGCCGGGATTCTCCGCGTCCAGGTCCAGTCCCACGGCCGACACCCTCAGGTCACCCGAGCCCAACAGGCGGCCGTAGCGGGCCGTGAGGACCGTCCGCTCCGCCGCGCCGTAGGTGCCCCCGGCCAGGGGGTCGGTGCGGAAGCCGTCCCAGCGCAGGTGGGTCACCGCCAGGCTCGTGGACGGATCTCCGGGGCCCCCCCCGCCGTCGGACGCGGTGGCGGTGAGTTCCCGTCGGCCCAGCTCGCCCACCGAGGCCCGGGCGTCGAGGCGACGACCCGCTGCCGGGCGACGGGTTTCCATGAGGAGGACCCCACCGGCGCCGTTGCCCCACCAGGCCGACCCCGGTCCCCGGAGCAGTTCCACGCGGCCCAGGGCCGCCGGGTCCACGTGGTCCAGGGTCGTCTGGCCGTCGGGCAGCGTCGCGGGCACTCCGTCGAGCACGGCCCGGAGCCCCCGGACGCCGAACTGGGCGCGGGCTCCGAACCCCCGCACCGACAGCCGCTCGCCCACGGCGAAGTTGTGGCGGTTCTGGATCTCCAGCCCGGGGAGGGCCCGGAGAGCGTCGCTCAGGAACGCCCCGCCCGCCGGAAGGGGAAGGGCGTCGACCTCCAGGCCCGCCACGGCGAAGGGGGTGCGGAGACCCGCCAGGGGCGTCCGGAGCACCTCCACGGTGAGGGGTGGAATCTGCACCACGTCGGTGGTGTCGGCGGGGTCCTGGGCCCGGAGGGGCGCACCCAGGGCCAGGGCCCCCGCCATGGCCGCCAGGGCGCCCCGATGGGCCGGGCGTCGAAGGGCGTTCATCGGCGGATCCGGGTCAGGGATCGCAACTCCAGTCGGACCTCCACGGCCTTGCCGGCGTCGCCCAGGGCCGTCCAGAGCGCCTCCACGGTCTCGGCGTCCACGAGCCCCGACGGTGAGCCCTCCGACGGGGTGGAGAGGCCGCGGCTTCGCCGGAAGGCGTCCACGGCTTCGGCGACGTCGTCGTCGAAGTCCCGGAGGGCCCGGTCCCGGGGCAGCTCGTCCGGATCGGGGCGGTAGAGCCCCAGGGCGTGGAGCATGATCTTGAGCTGGGCCACGTCGTTGCCGGAGAACCGCTCCAAGGTGCGGTGGCCCAGGGTGCCCGACACCGTATCGTGGATCCGGCGCAGCTCGGCCACGGGGGTGGGGTGCTCGCACACGTGGATGAAGACGGTCTCGCCGTCGGACCGTTGGGCCATGCCCTCCCGGGGATCGGCCACCCGCACCGCAGCCGACTGGATGCGGCCCTTCCGGGCATCGCCTCCGGCCGCCTGCCCGGCTTCCAGCGCCGACACCAGTCGGTCGGCCAGATGACGACCCGTGCCCCGGGTCGCCTCGAAGTCCTCCGCCACGGCGTCCACCACCCCGGGGCCTTCCAGCAGGTTGCCCTGCACCGCGTAGTCGGGCCCGGCGCGCTGGCCGGCCCAGGGGTTGGTGGCGGCACCGGTGTGCTGGGCCACGCCCCCGTCCACCGTGGCCACGCCGATCTGGCGCCGGTCGCCGGCGGCATCCGAGGCGAGGGCGGCCTCCAGGGCGTCCGTCGCCGAGGCTCCCGCCGCGACCCGATCCAGGATCTCCGCGCCGTACTCGGTGCGCGTGGAGGCCTGGGTGGCCACCGCCCCCACGCCGGCCCGCACCCAGGGCACGCCGTTGCCCACGCAGGCGTTGCGGGTGGTCACCGCCACGCCGGCCTCTCCCGTGTCGGGGTCCACGGCCACGATGGAGAAGGTGTGGAACACCAGTTCGGCGTCCCGCCAGCCTTCGGGAACCTGCCCTCGGATCGGCGAGGGGAGCATCGTCGGAACGGCCAGCCCCCACGCCACGGCGAGGGTCGGGATCCAGGGGCTGCCGAATGCGAACGAACCTGAGGTGCGGATCATCGAGGCCGGGGGAATGGGGGGATCGGGACCAATGTACGGGGGCAGGGCGCGCACATCACCTGTTCCGCCGGGGGGGCGCCAGGGCACCTCGTCCGACGGCGTCGACCGCGGGCGGAGGTGACGCGCGGGGTCCGACGCTGCATCATGGCTGCGGGAACCGTCTACCCCCGACCTCCGCCCGCGTCCCACCGCGAACGATCCGCGCCCATGCCGCCCATTCATTCCCCCCTCGCGCCCCTCGCCGTCTACGCTGCCCGCCAGGAGCGGGTGTTCGAGCTGCTGGGGGACCGGGCGCTGGTGTTGCCGGCCGCCCTCCCGGCCCGCCGCTCCCGCGACACCGACTATCCGTACCGCCCCGACAGCGAACTGCGGTGGGTGTGCGGGTCCACCGAGCCCGACACGGTGGTGGTTCTCCGGGGGCACGCCGCCGAGGAGCGGTTCGTGATCTTCACCCGCGAGCGGGATCCGGACGCCGAACTCTGGGCCGGCCCCCGCCTCGGGGTCGAGGGTGCTCGGGAACGCCACGGCGCCGACGCCGTCTTCCCCATCGACGAGCTCGACGAGCGGCTGCCCGCCTTGCTCGACGGGAGCGCCACGGTGGGCTACCGCCTGGGCGAGGGCCGGGCCGCCGAGTCCGAAGTGCTGGCCGCGCTCCACCACGCCCGGGAGCGCGGGGCCCGGCGGGGCACCGGGCCCCGCGCCGTCTTCGATCCCGGCGTGGTCCTGGACGATCTTCGGCTCATCAAGGACGCGTGGGAACTGGCCCGCATGCGCGAGGCGGTGGCGCTGACGGTGGAAGCCTTCCGCGAAGCCGCGCCCATGATCCGCAGCGGGGCAGGGGAGTGGCAGGTGCAGGGGCGGCTGGACGGGGCGTTCCGGGCCGGGGGCGGGGAGGGGCCGGCGTACGAGTCCATCGTGGGCTCCGGCGCCAACGCCTGCGTGCTCCACTACGTACGCAACGATCGGGTCTTCGAGCCGGGGGACCTGGTGCTCATCGACGCCGGCGCCGCGATGGCCGGGTACGCCGCCGACCTGACCCGCACCCTTCCCGTGGACGGGCGGTTCACCCCCGAGGCCCGGGCCGTGTACGAGGTGGTGGACCGGGCCCGGGCCGCGGCGGTGGCGGCGGCGATGCCCGGTTCCACCGTCGCCCATGTACACCAGGCCGCCGTGGCCGTCCTCGTTGAGGGTCTCCGGGAGCTCGGGGTGCTCGACGGGTCGGGGGCCGGGGAGGGGGAGGAGGTCGGGGAGGATGCCCCGGACGCCTACCGTCGCTGGTATCCTCACCAGACGTCCCACTGGCTCGGACTCGACGTGCACGATGTGGGCGACTACGCCCGCGACGGAGGGAGTCGCGTGTTGGAGCCCGGCATGGTGCTCACGGTGGAGCCGGGACTCTACTTCGGCGAGGCCGGCGTGGAGGCGGCCGAGGGTCGGGCCGATCGCTTCCGGGGGATCGGGGTGCGGTTGGAGGACGATGTGGTGATCACCATCGACGGCCCCGAGGTCCTGACCCGGGCCATGCCGACGGACCCGGACGCGGTGGCCGCCCTGGTGGCCGGGGCGTAGGCCGTCAGCCCTCCACCCGCTCCAGAATCCGTCCCAGGACCCGCGGCGCGTCTCTCAGCCGGAGGTTGCTGACGTACACGCCGTCCACCCCCGACGCGAGCGCGGCTCGGACGCTCCGGGCGGTGACCTCCTCGGCCGGGAGTCCCCCACCGAACTCGGCGGTGAGGCCTGCGGCCGGAACGGGCAGGAAGTCGGCCAGGCGAGCGAGGGTGCGGGGGTTGGCGCTGCGGTAGTGGAAGACCCCGGCGAGGATCGGGGCGGTGAAGCCCTCGTCCCGCACCCGGTTCACCAACTCCACCAGCCGGCCGGCATCGTGGTGCGACACCACCTGGGTGAGGACGTAGTCGGCTTCGAGATTCGGGTCGAGAAGGAAGCCGGCCTGTTCCTCCACGTCGCGAAAGGGGTTGGCCCACCCCCCCAGTCCGAGGCTCGGCACGCGCTCCCGCAGCCGCCTACGCAGTTGCCAGGCATGGGGCACGCACCGCGGCGGACCCCCGCGGGGATCGCCGCCCACCACGGTGAGGGCGGCCAGGCCCATGGTGTGGGCACGCTCGGCGTAGAGGCGGCAGTAGTCGATGGAGTGCTTGCAGGTGAGAAAGGGCACGAGCCGCGAGCGGTCGATCCCGGGGTCGAGATTGGCGTCGAGGTGGCCCAGGGTCTCCTCCTCGCTCACCCCCACGGCGTCGTCGGTGAGGAAGACGAAGCGACCGTCGCCGGTGAAGCGGCGGATCGCGTGGTTGAGGTCGATCCAGGCGTCGATGCCGTCGGTGGCGTCGAGGTCGGCAAGGGGCGGGCGCAACTCCACCGAGACGAAAGGGCCCGTCCGGCCCGGGCCACGGAGGGCGTGGACCAGGGCGTCGCGGCCCACGGGCCCCACGCCGGGCCCGTTCGCGGCCCCCCCGGCTCTGTGGCGAGTCACGGCGTCCCGTCGTCCAGCACCGCCAGTGCCGCGGCCACATCGCCCTGGGGAGCGGCCACGTGCACGCCGGCTACCCGGGGCAACCCACTCACCGCCGCGCGCACTTCCCGGGCGATGGCGATCCCCTCGGCCCGGGCGGCGTCGGGTCCGTCACCCTGGGCTCGCCGCATGCGGTCGAGGGTGGGGGTGGGCACGGCCACGCCGGGCACCTCGTGGGCCAGGAACTCGGCGTTGCGCAGCGACAGGAACGGCCACAAGCCCACCAGCACCGGAAGGGGGTGGGCGGCGGTGGCGTCGAGGAAGCGTCGGAGCGATTCCACGTCGAAGACCGGCTGGGTGATGGCGAGATCGGCTCCGGCCTCGGCCTTCCATCGGAATCGGGAGCGTTCCCGCTCCTGGTCCACGGCACAGGGGTTGGCGGCCACGGCCACCACGAAGCGTGTGGGGGCAGAGAGCGCCGCCCCGCCGGGGTCCACGCCCCGGTTCAGCCCCGCCGCCACGTTGGTGAGGCCGATGGCGTCGATGTCGAAGACGGCCGTGGCGTCGGGATAGGGGCCCTGGACCGGTGGATCGCCCGAAACCAGGAGGAGGTTGTCCACGCCCTGGGCCGCCGCGCCCAGGAGGTCGGAGAGCATCCCCATCATGTTCCGGTCACGGCAGGTGTAGTGCATGATGGCCTCGACGCCGGCCTCCCGTTCCACCACGGCGGCGGCGGCCGTGGTGGCCATGCGACTGGGACCCCGGGGTGAATCCACCAGCGTCACGGCGGCGACGCCGGCGGCGGCGCAGGCCCGGGCGGCCTCCACCAGGGGGGCCGGATCCCAGCCGTGGGGGGGGAGCAGTTCCACGGTCTTCACCGGCTGGCTCCCGGCCAGGGCCGCCCCCAGCGACGATCGCTCGCCCAGGGGCACCGGGGTGTGGGGCGCGAGCTCCGCCTTCACCTGGACCGTGGCGGAGGCGTGGCGAGGCTGGAGTCCCCGGACCGTGTGGGCGATGCGGGCCACGTGCTCGGGCGTGGTGCCGCAGCATCCGCCGACGAAGCGCACCCCCACGTCGGCGAACCGACGGGCGTAGCGAGCCATGTAGTCCGGGCTGGCCATGTACATCTTCCGATCCCGCACCGTGCGGGGAAGGCCGGCGTTGGGCTGGGCCAGAAGGGGCACACCCACCCGGTCCGCGGCCTCCTCCAGGACGTCCAGGAGCACGGCGGGTCCCACGCTGCAATTCAACCCCACGGCGTCGGCCCCGGCGGCCTCGAGGCGGGCGAGCTCCCGGGCGGCGTCGGCCCCGTAGGCCGTGCGCCCGTCTTCGCCCACGGTGATCTGGACGAGCACCGGTCGGGATCCGGCGGCCTCCCGGGCGGCGCCCAGGGCCACGGCCACCTCGTGGGGGTCGGCGAAGGTCTCCAGGAGCAGGCCGTCCACGCCCCCCTCGACGAGGGCGTCCATCTGACGCCGGAAGAGCGCCCGGGCCTCGTCCACCGAGGTGGGACCCCACGGCTCGATGCGGATGCCCAGAGGCCCCACCGCCCCCACCACCCGGGCACGTCCCCCGGCGGCCTCCACGGCCAGGCGCGCGGCGGCCCGGTTGAGTTCCTCGGTGCGGTCGGCGAGGCCGAAAGCCGACAGCTTCACGGGGTTGGCGCCGAAGGTGTTGGTCTCCAGCACCTCGGCCCCGGCCTCCACGTATTCCCGGTGGATGGCGGCCACCCGCTCCGGCTCCTCCACCGCCAGGGCGTCGTAGCAGACGTTCACGAACACGCCGCGGCCGTAGAGCACCGTGCCCATGGCCCCGTCGAAGACGTGCACGCGGTCGTCGGCGAGGAAGTCGGCCAGGGTGGGGAGCGCGTCGCTCACGGCGTCTCCGGGTCGTAGCCCAGGTTCGGGCCCAACCAGCGCTCGGCTTCGGCCCGCTCCATTCCGGCTCGTCGGGCGTAGTCCTCCACCTGGTCCCGACCCAACCGGCCCACACCGAAGTAGGCGGCCTCGGGGTGGGCGAAGTACCACCCGGCCACGGCGGCGGTGGGGGTCATGGCACACGACTCGGTGAGGGCGAGGCCGATCTCGGCGGCGTCGAGCAGATCGAAGACGATGCGTTTGCCCGTGTGGTCGGGACAGGCCGGATACCCGGGCGCGGGTCGGATGCCCTGGTACGCCTCGGCGATGAGGGCCTGGTTGTCCAGCACCTCGTCCGAGGCGTAGCCCCACAGATCGGTGCGGACGCGCCGGTGCAGCCACTCGGCCGCCGCCTCGGCGAGGCGATCGGCCACCGCCCGGGCGAGAATGGCGTGGTAGTCGTCGTGGTCGGCCTCGAAGGCCGCCACCACCCGGTCCAGTCCGTCTCCGGCGCTCACGGCGAATGCGCCCATCCAGTCGCCCTCCGCCCTCGCTCCCGCCGGGAGCACGTAGTCCGCCAGAGACCGATGGGGCCGCCCCTCGGGCCGGTCGAACTGCTGGCGCAGGAACGGCACCACCCCCCGCGCCTCGGTGCGGCTCTCGTCGGTCCACACCGTCACGTCGTCGGGCCCCGTGGCGTCGGCCGGCGCCAGGAGCACCACCGCCCGGGGGGTGAGGGAGCCGTCGCTCTCGAAGCGGTCGAGGAGCGCCTCGGCGTCGTTCACCAGCGAGCGTGCGTGAGGACCTTCCCCGGGGTCGTCCAGCACCTCGGGCCAGGTGCCCTTCAACTCCCAGGAACGCAGGAACGGCGTCCAATCGATGAAGCCGCGCAACTCGCCGATGGCGACCCGCTCGAAGAGATGACGACCGGGCCGCCGGGGCGCCGCCGGGGCGAGGGTGGGGTCGATCCGGAGTCCCCGAGCCCGGGCCTGCTCCACGGGCACCAGAGGGGATCGCTCCCGGCGCCGACCGTGGCGCTCCCGGAGGCCCTCGTACTCCGTGTCCAGTTCCCGGCCGTAGCGCTCCCGGTCTCCGGGATCCAGCAGGCGCCGGAGCACCCCCACCGCCCGGGACGCGTCGTTCACGTGAGCCGTGGGCGCCCCCCGGTACTCGGGTTGGATCTTCACCGCCGTGTGGGTGCGGGAGGTGGTGGCGCCCCCGATGAGGAGGGGGAGCTCGAAGCCGGTGCGCTCCATTTCCCGGGCCACGTGCACCATCTGGTCGAGAGACGGGGTGATGAGCCCCGACAGCCCGATGGCGTCGACGCCCTCGGACCGCGCCCGATCCAGGATCGTGTCGGCGGGGACCATGACCCCCAGGTCGATCACCTCGAAGCCGTTACACTGGAGGACCACGCCCACGATGTTCTTGCCGATGTCGTGGACGTCGCCCTTCACCGTGGCCAGGAGGATCCGGCCGGCGGAGCTGCGGGCGTCGAGTTCGTCGGCCTCGATGAAGGGAATGAGCTGGGCCACCGCCTTCTTCATGACCCGGGCGCTCTTCACCACCTGGGGCAGGAACATCTTCCCGTCGCCGAAGAGGTCGCCCACCCGGTTCATGCCGGCCATGAGGGGGCCCTCGATCACCGACAGTGCGCGATGGGCGGCCAGGCGCGCTTCCTCCACGTCGGACTCGACCCAGTCGTCGATGCCCTGAACCAGGGCGTGGCGCAGCCGCTCCTCCACCGGGGCCTCGCGCCAGCTCAGGTCTTCGATGCGCTGGCGCTCCTTGCCCTGCCGGGCCTCGGCGATGGCGGTGAGGCGTTCGGTGGCGTCGGGCCGGCGCACGAAGAGCACGTCTTCCACGGCGTCGAGCAGCTCGGGCTCGATCTCGTCGTACACGGGCAGCGCGCCCGCATTGACGATGGCCAGGTCGAGACCGGCGTGCACGGCGTGGAGCAGGAAGGCGGCATGCATGGCCTCCCGCACCTCGGGACTGCCCCGGAAGGAGAAGCTGAGGTTGCTGATGCCCCCGCTGACCAGCACCCCGGGCAGCCGCTCCTTGATCTGCCGTGTGGCTTCGATGAAGTCGAGGGCGTAGCGGTCGTGCTCGGCGATGCCCGTGGCCACGGCGAAGACGTTGGGGTCGACGATGATCTCCTCCGGGGCGAAGCCGAGCTCCCGGGTGAGGATCCCGCAGGCGCGCTCGAGAATCGACACCCGGCGCTCCACGGTGTCGGCCTGCCCCTGCTCGTCGAAGGCCATCACCACCACCGCGGCCCCGTAGCGCTTCACCTCCCGGGCCTGGGCCCGGAACTCCGCCTCGCCCTCCTTGAGGGAGATGGAGTTGACGATGCCCCGACCCTGCAGGTGCCGGAGACCCTCCTCCAGCACCTCCCAGCGGCTGGAGTCGATCATGATCGGCACCCGGGCGATGTCGGGCTCCGAGGCCACCAGATCGAGGTAGCGACGCATGGCGCCCACGGAGTCGAGAAGCCCCTCGTCCATGTTCACGTCGATGACCTGCGCACCGCCCTCCACCTGCTGCCGGGCCACCTCCAGGGCGGTGGGGTAGTCGTCGTCGGAGATGAGGCGCCGGAAGCGGCGGGAGCCGGTGACGTTGGTGCGCTCCCCCACGTTCACCAGAAGGGACTCGGGGCCGATGGTGACCGGCTCCAGCCCCGAGAGCCGGGTGCGGCGGGGCAGGCGCGGGACCCGTCGCGGGGCCACGCCTTCCACCGCCCGGGCCATGGCGCGGATGTGGTCCGGGGTGGTTCCGCAGCAGCCCCCGATGATGTTGACGAAGCCCGCCGTGGCGAAGTCGCGGGCGGCTTCGGCCATGGCGTCGGGGCCGAGATCGTACCCTCCGAATGCGTTGGGCAGTCCGGCGTTGGGGTGAACCGAGACGAAGCACTCGGCGACCCCCGACAGTTCCTCCAGATGGGGGCGGAGCTGGTCGGGCCCCAGGGCACAGTTGAGGCCGACGCCCAGGAGTCCCACCGACGGTACCGGGCCGTCGTCGCCCGACCAGGGGGTGACGCCGGTGGAAAAGGCCGCGGCGACGCCGTGGCGCACCGAATTCCAGAACGCTTCGGGGGTCTGGCCCGTGAGGGTGCGGCCCGAGCGGTCGGTGATGGTGCCCGATACCGTGACCGGCACCGCCTCGCCTCGCTCCTCGAACACCTTCGAGATCGCCCAGAGCGCCGCCTTGGCGTTGAGGGTGTCGAACACCGTCTCCACCATGAGCAGATCGACGCCGCCGTCCAGGAGTCCCCGCACCTGTTCGTGGTAGGCCTCGGCGAGCTCCAGGAAGGTGGTGGAGCGGGCCCCCGGATCGTTCACGTCGGGCGATAGGGAGGCGGTGCGGTTGGTGGGCCCCAGAATGCCCACGGCCCAGCGCGGCCGCCCCGGATCCCGGGCCGTGAAGGCCTCGACCGACGCCCGGGCGATGCGGGCCGCCGCGCGATTGATCTCGTAGGCCCGCTCTTCGAGACCGTAGTCGGCCAGGGAGATGCGTTGGGCGTTGAAGGTGTTGGTCTCGATGAGGTCCGCGCCCGCCTCGAGGTAGGCGTCGTGGATCTCCCGGATCACGTCGGGACGCGTGAGGCTGAGCAGGTCGTGGGCGCCCTCGAGGGAGTGGGGGTGGTCGCGGAACGACTCTCCCCGCAGCCCGTCCTCGTCGATGCCCCGGGCCTGGATCATGGTGCCCATGGCGCCGTCGAGGATCAGGATCCGCCGGCGGAGGGCGTGGAGGAGCGCGGTGGCTCGAGGGCCCGGCGACAGGCCGGGCGCGCCGGATGGGGTCGGCGTCATGAGGTGGTATGGCAAGGCCTCGGCAGGGGCAACGGCCGAGGCGTGGCTTTTTAGCGTGTTTGCCTCCCTCCGGTGCCCCGGAGGGGAGACGGGCCGCAAGATGCCGCAAATCGCCCCAGATCAGTGATGTTCTGCAAGGTAGCGAAGGGAGAGGGCGGGGTCCACGTCGGTGGGCTGCGTCAACCGCGCCGCATCTGCTTGATCCGCAGACCGTTCCCCGAGTCCTCCATGAGCGTTGCCAGGCGACGGTGCCGCGTCTCCTCGCGCTTGGCCGCCATGACCCATCTCGCGGTGGCCCGTCGATACCCCGGGGGTTGTTCCTGGTAGAACGCCCAGGCGTCGGGACTCTGCTCGAAGCGGCGGCGCATCTCGGCGGGGAGTTCGTCGGTGCGGTCGGCGATGCGGTACCCGCTGTCGGGGTGCACGTCCTTGTGGGCGAAGGCGGCCAGCCCCTCCGGCGTCATCCGCCCCTCCGCCGTCAGCCGCTCCACGATCTCGATGTTCCGCCCACTCCACACGCTGGTGCGCTTCCGGGGCGTGAAGCGGATCGTGTAGCTCTCGGCGTCCCGCGACTTCCGGATGCCGTCGATCCATCCGAAGCAGAGCGCCTCGTCGACGGTGTCTTCCCAGGTGACGGACGGTTTGCCCGTGGCCTTCTTGTAGTACCCCACCCAGAGGTGGTCCACCGACGTGTGGTGCCGTTCGAGCCACGCGCGGAAGTCGGCGGGCGTGGGGAAGAACGTGGGCGATTCGTCGGTCATGGGAGGGGTCGATGGCGGCGGGCTCAGTGGCTGTCGGGAGTCCCTCGGACGATGTCGTCCAGGTGCCCGTCGATGCTCTCGATCCGCCGGAGGTAGGTGTCCGCGGAAAGACCTTCGATGGCGGCGTCGATGATGCGGACCCGGGCCGTGTCGGCGAACTCCTCGCGAAACGCCCGCCACCACGCCTGGGCGTAGGGGGTGACCATGATGGCTCGTGCGTTGAAGCCCCAGAGGTCCTCGAGGGAGTCGTTGAAGATCCCGACCTCCACCATCTCCTGGGAGAAGTCCAACTGGTCCATCAGGGCCCAGTAGTAGCCGTCGAGCTGGACCTTCTCGGGGAGGGTCAGCTCGTCCGGCCGCTCCAACGACTTGGCGTAGACGGCGGCGAACCCGGGGTCCATCTGCGCCATCTCGATGGCCTGCCAGTTGGTCAGATACTGCCCCGACATCTCGGCGTTGGCGATATTCGAGGTCTGGCGCAACTCCACCGCCACCACCACGAGCCCGATCAGGACGGCGAGCTGGCCGAACGCGTCGAGCCAGCGGTCGAGATTGGATTTGGCCATGGGGCTCGATCCGATGGGGGAACTGCTCGTGGAGGCGGCCAGCGTAGAGCGGTGCCTCCCGGCGGGCAAGGCGGGTCCGGACTAGGAACCCACCCCCAGCTCCTGCGCCAGCAACTCGTACGACCGCCGCCGGGCCTCCAGGTCGTGGGTGACCGTCACGGTCATGAGCTCATCCACGCCGTAGCGCTCCGCCAGCGCCAGCAGGGCGTCGCGCACCTGCCCGGGGTCCCCCACCACCACCCTCGTTTCCTCGGCCAGGACCTCGGAGATGGCGATGCCGGCCTCCTCGAACTCCTCCTTCGCCTGCTCGGGCGAGGGGATGCCTCGGTCCCGGCCCCCCATGATCCGCATGCGCCACAGGTGGAGGCTCAGGGAGAGCCATTCGGCCTCCTCCCGCGTGTCGGCGCAGATCACGCCGATGCCCACGTTGGCGGCGGGCTCGGAGCGGTGGCGGCTGGGTCGGAAGCGGGCCCGGTAGGCCTCTACGGCCCGGCTTCCGTCGATCCCGCTGATGAACTGGGCGAAGGAGTACCCGAGGCCCCGGTGGGCCGCCACTTCGGCGGTGGTGCCGCTCGACGCCAGCATCCAGAGTTCGGGCACGTCGGTGCCCCGGGGTGTGGCCCGCACCCTGGACAGGGGATGGGCGGGGTCGAACGTCTCGCCGAGCCAGTGGGTCAGATCGTCGAGCTGTCGCGGGAAGTGCTCCACCGGAATCGCCTCCCGGCCGTAGCGCAGCGCCTGGGCCGCCCGTCCCGTGCCCGCCGGGGCCCGGCCCAGCCCCAGATCGATCCGCCCGGGAAAGAGGGTCTGAAGCATCCGGAACTGCTCGGCCACCTTGTAGGGCGAGTAGTGGGGCAGCATCACCCCGCCCGAACCCACCCGGATCCGCTCGGTGACCGAGGCCACGGCCGGAATCAGCACCTCCGGCGCCGAGCCGGCGAAGGAGTTGGTGCTGTGGTGTTCGGCCAGCCAGTAGCGGGAGAAGCCGAGGCGGTCGGCGAGTCGAGCCAGTTCGAGGGTGGCGGCGACCGCGTCTCGTGCGTCGCTGCCGTTGGGCACCGGAGACTGATCGACGATTCCGAGCTTCAGATGCGGCATGGGGGAGGGGCAGGAGGACGGGGTCCCCCATTCTCACCAAACTCCCGTGGCCGGCACAGAGCCGCGGCCTTCTCCCCCCCTTCTACGGCGTCAGCCAGTAGCTCAGCTTCACCATGAACACGTTGGCCGGGTGCTGGTCGAAGAGGCTGCCGAAGTCGTCGGTGAAGCGGAACGTGCCCCCGGTGTCGTAGGCGTCCCGGCCCTGGGCCCACACGACGAAGAGGGTGCTGCCGGGCCGGTACTCCCACCGCACCACCGCGTTCGACCGGAACTGACGCACGTCGAAATCGCCGGAGCGCAGGGTGTCGTCGGACCCGTCGCCGTCGATGTCGCCCACCCACTCGTCGCCCGTGCGCGTGAGTCCCAGCAGCTCGACCCGGTCGTCGTAGTGCTCGCCCCGGGGGTCGGTGACGCGCTTGAACGCCTCGTACCGTCCCGCCGCCGCGAAGGGCTGGGCGTAGAGTTGCACCGAGAGGGTCGGGGAGACCGCCAGATCGAGGCGGCCCGTCAGGCCCACCGAGGTCTGGTCCAGACGGGCGAGGACGTAGGTGGGGTCGTCGGCGTCGCCGTACCGGCCCACCCACTGACGATCGTCCACCGACCGATTCCAGGTGGTACCCAGGCTCACCGTGGCTCGGCCCGAGGGCCTCCACCGGATGCTGGGCGACATGCCGAACCCCCAGCCGTCGCTTTCGGGAACGACGTGCCAGAAGGTGTTGAGGTTGAGGCCCACCGCCTTGCGGGAGTCGGTGTTCACACCGCCCCAGCCGTTCCAGCGGCCTTCCCGCACGAAGTCGGGCCCGCCCCGGAGCATGCCGTTGGACAGCCCCGAACCCTCCCGATTGATGCCCAGATAGGCGTTCCAGAAGTTCGTGAACTGGGCGTTGCCGTTGATGTTGCCGCCGGTGGCGCCCCGCTCGCCGCTGCTCCAGTACACCACGTTCCAGGCGTTGGCGTTCAGGCGCCAGCGGCGGAACACACCCTGGGGAGCCGACACGTCGTAGCCCAGGTAGACGAACGTCGACGCATAGTCGGCGTCGCGCATGTAGCCGGCGTCGTTGGCGTCGAACCCGGGACTCCGGGCCTGGATGCCGGTGCCGAAGCGCCAGTGGCCGCCGGCGATCTTGTTCACGGTGGCGGTGGCGGCGAGCCCCGAGAGAGAAGTCCGGGTGGGGTCGTACTCCAGTTCCGCACCGGGTCGATGGTAGAGGCGGGCCGGCGCGCGCTGCAGCGCCGCGATGGCGTCTTCCGAACCCCGGAGGTGCGACCCCAGCACGTACCCCGAGACCTCCCAGCGTTCGTCGGCGAAGCGATGCCGGCCGTCGACGCCGAAGGTGTAGGCTCCACTGCGGAGCCGGAGGTCCTCGGCCACGTCGCCGGTGCGGTTCACCGCGGTGGCGATGACCCCCACCGCGCTGCGCCCCTCCCGGAAGTCCTTCTGCACCCGGGCCACGGTGGTGTTCGTGAAGGGCTCCACGGCCTCGTCGAATCGATCGCCCTCTGCCGGGGCGACCTGGGCCCGCTCCTCGTCGGTGACGGCGTTGAGGAGTCCCACGGACCACCCCGAGGCGGTCTTCCCCGACAGCTTCCAGGCCCCGAGGATCGTCGTGCTCTCGTCGGTCTCGGCCCATCCCCCGGCGGCGTCGGCGAATCCCTGGGGGGCGCGCCCCACGCGACGGGAATAGAAGAGGGACTCCTGAGCGCCGTCGCCGTCGCCGATGCCGAGTCCGAACGAGAAGAGGTTGGCCCCTTCCACGAAAAACGGCCGGCGTTCGGGAAGGAACGTCTCGTAGGCCGAGAGATTGACCTGGGCCGGGTCCGCCTCGACCTGACCGAAGTCGGGATTCAGGGTGATGTTCAGCGTGAGGTCGCTGGTGATGCCGTACTTGAGATCGGCGCCCACCGTCCCGAAGAGGTCGTTGCTGGAGTAGAACGGGTTCGCCTCCTCCCCCGGGGCCCGCTCCAGCCGCGCCAGCGAGTAGGGGGTGACCTCGAGTCGGCGCGGGGGAGCGAGTTCGCTCAACCCCCGGAGTTCGCCGAACCGCGACACGATGGCCCCGTCGTTCCGCGACGTCGGGGCCCACACCGAGGTCTCGTCGTGGCGGGCCAGGCGCCGCATGAAGTTGATGCCCCAGGTCTGGTCCGGCGCGTCCCGGAACCGGAGCTGGGAGTAGGGAATCCGGAACTCCGCCGACCACCCCTCTTCGTCCCGAGCCGTGGCCACGTCCCACACGGCGTCCCACCCCCCGTCTTCGGCGGTGTCGTCGAAGCGGTAGATGTCGGTCTTCACGCCCAGGGGATTCACCTGGAAGTGGAAGGCGGTCCGGCGATCGAAGTAGGAGTCGATGACCACCGCTACTTCGTCGGAGTACGAGTCCTGATCCCGGCGGGTGAGCTGGGCGGCGATGGAGTCGGGCGCCCGATCGAAGGCGCGGATGGCCACGAAGAGCGCGTCGTCGCCGTAGAGCACCCGCGCTTCGGTCCGCTCCGTGGCCGGGGCGCCGGGGTCGGGCGAGAACTGGGTGAACCCGGTGGCCGTGGCGGCTCGGAGCCACGCCGCGTCGTCGAGGCGGCCGTCGAGGGTGGGTTCGTCGCCGGCCAGGCGCAGGGCGGCGAGAACCGGAGCCACACCCGTGCCTCGGGCCAGGGAGCCGTCGACGCTGCGGGGAGGGGGGTCGGAGTAGGGAGCGTCTCCGTTGCCCGGAACCTGGGCCGAAGCCGGCTGGGGAAGGGCCCAGAGCCCACCCAGGAGGGCCAGGAGGCCCCACGAACCCGTGTCGTGGTGTCGTCGCCGTCGATCCATCACGCCCTTCGTCCCCCTCATCCGCGTTCCCATTCGTGGATCCGCCCCTCGTCCCGACCCCATCCCCTTTGGTGAGATGCCCCCGGCACAGGCGAGGTTGCATCTGCTTCGACCGTACGGTTTCCCGCTTCACGGGTTTCTGTACGGGGCCCGACGCCCCATCATGGGCGCGGTTCCGCCCCCCTGGGCCCGATCGTCCCCCCCATCCCACAGCGAGGACACGCGTGCGTCGCGACGCCGAACACGAACGCCCCGGAGTGGGCCGGGCCTTCTACAAGGGCCACGGCCTGGGCAACGACTATCTGGTCGTGGACGAGGGGACCGCGTGGCGGGCCACCTCGGCGGCCGTGCCCCAGGTGTGTCACCGCTGGGAGGGGGTGGGCGCCGACGGAATCGTGGTGGTCTTGAGGGGCTCGGGGACGCCCGTGCGCCTCCGCATGTTCAACCCCGACGGCTCGGAGTTCGAGCGCAGCGGAAACGGGCTGCGGATCGTGGCCTCCTACCTCTTCCGAACGGGGCGGGTGGGGTCGGAACCCTTCGAGGTGGAGGTGGGGGGGGATCGGATCCGGATGCAGGTCCACGGCGCCGACGGCCGGGGAGAGTACGACGTGTCGGTGGACATGGGCCGGGCTCGCCTGGGGCCCGAGGCCGTGGAGGCCGACGCCGAGGTGGACGTCGGCGATGGACGCCTGCTCCTCACCGACGTGGGGGGGCTCCTGGGTACGCTGGTCTCGGTGGGCAATCCCCACTGTGTGGTCTTCGGCGAAGGGGAGCCGTGGCGCGCCCTGGAGCGGGAGGCCCTGGATCGATTGGGCCCGGCCCTCACGGCCCACCCCGCCTTCGCCCGGGGCGTCAACGTCCAGCTCGCCCGGATCCTGGCCACCGACCGCATCGAGTTCCTGGTCTGGGAGCGGGGGGTGGGGCACACCACCGCGTCGGGCACCAGCGCCTGCGCCGTGGCTGTGGCCGCAGTGGCGTCGGGACGCCTCCCCCCGGGGGAGAAGACCCTGGTCATGGAGGGGGGCACGCTCCGGGTCCGGGTCGGAGCGGATCTGGACGTGGTGCTGCGAGGGCCGGTCCGGGCGGTATGCGACGGCGAACTCGACGCCGGCTTCGTCCGGGTGTTGGGCGGGGGTCGGTTGCCCGACCCCGAGGGTGGCTCGCCCGGCTAGGTCCGCACCCGCGTCAGGAGAACCACGCCCGCCGCGGCGAAGAGCATGTTGGGAATCCAGGCGGCCCACACCGGGGGGATGACGCCCGCCGCCCCGAAGGCGCCGGAGACCTTCATGAGCAGGACGTAGGCGATGGTGGTGCCCAGGGAGATGCCGATGCCGTAGGCCGCTCCCCCCCGCTTCGCGCTGGTCGCCAGGGGCGTGCCCAGGAGAATGATGACCAGGGTGGCCACGGGAATGGCGAGCTTCTGCTCCTTCTTGGTGCGGAGGTCACCGGACTTCCCGCCCCCCCGCTCCACGATGCGGGCCTGGCGCTCCAACTCGTCGTAGGTGAGCTCCTCGGGCTCCCGCACTTCCTCCATGAGCTGCTCGGGCTGTTCCACCAGACCGGGGATCCGCAGCTTGCGGAATCGGCTGGACGATTCGACGCCGTCGGGCCAGATCCGGCGGAAGGTCCCGTTCTCGAACTCCCACCGCGCCTCGTCCGGCAGCCAGACCGCCCGCTCCACCTCGGCGTGGATGGCCACCGAGTCGGGCCCCCGGCCCGGGTGGTGGATTCCCACGCCGCTCATGCGGGGTCGCAGGGTCTCGAGGCGCTGGACGGCCAGAAGGAGCCCGTCTTCGGTCTGGTACACGAAATCGCTCCGCCACTCCCGGCTCAGGTCCCGGTTCTCCAGGATGGCCGTGGCCTTCCGCTTGCTCAGGGGCACGAGGTCGGTGGTGACGAGGGCGGCGGCCGTGAGCCCCCCGCCCAGGATCAGGATGGGAAGCACCAGCCGATGGAACGACACGCCGCCGGCCTTCGCCGCCACGATCTCCCGGTGGGTCGTCATGGCGTGGACGGTGAAGACCGCCGCGATGAGGCCCGCCATGGGAAACGACCACTGGAAGTATTCCGGCAGGTTGAAGAAGTACCCCCGGGCGATCTCGGCCAGGGAGAGTTCGGCGTCCAGGTAGTCGTCGAGCTTCTCGGTGAGGTTGCCCAGGATGAAGAGGGGCGGTGTGGCCAGGATCGAGACCAGGAAGAGCCGCAGGAAGGTGAAGGCCACCAGGCGGTCGAGAATCTTCACGCCGACGCCTCCCCGCCGCTGGGGGCCTGCCGCCGCCCGAAGAGCCGCCCCGCCGCCGAGCGGAGGGAGTAGAGCAGATCGTCCCAGCCGCCGCCCCGCATGGTCGCCGTCTCCTTCCCCATGTTCTTGGCGAACCACAGGCCCAGGATCGTGAAGATCACGTTGGGCGTCCACATGGTGACCACCGGCGGCGCCACGCCCCGGTCCGCCAGATCCTCTCCGCTGATGAGCCCCACCCAGTAGATGGCGAAGATCACCGACGAGGCGGCGATGACCATGCCCAGTCCCCCCCGGGGGAAACGAATGGCCAGGGGCACGCCCAGGAGCACGAACACGATGCAGGCGAAGGCCAGGGTGTACTTCTTGTGGATCTCCACCTCGTAGCGGTGGACCCGCTGCACCGTGGACGCCACCTGCTGGGCCTGGGTGTTGGCGGCCTGCAGGGCCCGGTAGGTGACCTGGTCCCGCACCATGATTTCCCGGGGCGGTCCCGGTTGGGGACGGGCCGCCGAGATCAGGGTCTCGGCCGACGCCGAGTCGGCCACCGGACGTCCCAGGGCCAGTCGCACCGTCTCCTGGGTGCGTTCCAGACTCCGGGCCCGGTGTTCCTCGCCCTGGACCCGGGCGCTGTCCACCTGCGCCCCCAGCATGCCGATGGTCATTTCCCGGTCGCCCCGCTGGGCCGCCGAGAGGTTGCGCTCCATGGCGTTGCCCACGCCGCGGAACGGCACGATCTGCTTGGCGAAGTCCACGGCCTGGAAGGCTCCGGGTCGATCGTAGTCCGTCTCGTAGACCACCCCATCGTACAGCGTCAGAAAGAGATCGGTGCGATCGGCGTTCATCTGCATGTAGGCACTGTCGGCGTACGTCACCCGTCGCCGCAGCATGTTCGACGCCGGAATGATCCAGACGTCGCCCAGGGTGCTGGTGGCGTTGTCGATGGTGGCGGCCCGCAGGTACACCACCTCTCCGCTCTCCTGGGACTGGATCCGGTTCATGACCTGCTCGCGCAGGGTGAAGGTCGGACTCTTGCGGTTGATATCGAGCAGGAGGTTCTTTAGGCGATGATTGGCCTCCGGGAGCACCTGATCGTTGAAGTACAGCATCAAGGCGCCGGCCAGCGTCCCCACGATGAGGAGCGGCGTGAGGATGCGCCGGGGCGGGATGCCGCCGGCCTTCATGGCGGTGATCTCGTTGGCGGCGGTCATCTCCGTGAAGGCGTGGAGCACCGCCACCAGGACGGCCATGGGGAGGGTCAGCGCCACCGTGTGGGGCAGCGAGAGGATCAGGAAGTCGACGATGACGTCGGCGGTGAGCCCCTTGCCCGCCAGGTCCTCCATGCGCTGGGCCACGGCGTTCAGGAACAGCAGTCCCGTCAGGGCCGACAGGGAGAAGAGGAACGGGCCCAGGATCGCCTTGACGAGATGGCGCGTGAGAATCGGCATGCGACGGGACGGGGGGGAACGCACGTGACGGCAGACCTCTGTGCTACACGTTCCGGGCCGAGGCGGTCCCCCCTGCTCGCACGCGGCTGACGGGGCGGATTCGTGCGCCTCCTGTTCCTGGCCGCGGTGGTGGCTCCCGGCGTGCTCCTCCCCGGGGCCGTGCCCGGAACGGCGGGCACCCCGGCGCCGGGGGTCCGGGCCGACACCATTCTGGTGCGGGACTTCTGGGCACCCCGCCTCCTGGACCCGCCCCCGCCGCCCCCGGGGCTCGGGCCCCGCCCGGCCATCCGGCTGGGCCTCGCCCCCATTCCGGTGGTGCTCCCGCCCGGGGCGGTCCTGGGCGACGACCCCGTGGTCCGTCGTCTGCCGTGGATCCTGCCCGGTTCGGTGGCCCCGCCCGCGCCCACGGGCGGGCTGGACGATCCCGGGGCCCCCGGGGCCTTCGCCCTGGAGGCCACCCGGGACTTCCTTCGGAGTCGGGCGGCCGAAAGCGCCGCGCCCCCCGACCCCCTGGGGTTCCTTCCGGCCCTCCCCGACCGCCGCGCCGCGGCGCCCCCTCCCGTGGAGCCGGCCCCGGGGGACACCACCGGGGCCGGGAGCGCCAGTCTGGTCAACCGGTACACGGAGCTCGGCGTGCGGGTGCGGGGCCGGTCCGAACTCGGCGGCGACTGGACCCGGTTTCGGCCGTGCACCAGCCAGTTTCAGGAAAGCTGCGTACCCTCGCTCCTTCCCCAGCTTCGCCCCGACCTGAATCTCGCGGTGCAGGTCCAGGGTTCGGTCCTGGATCGCGTCTCGGTGGACGTGGACTACGATCAGCTCCGGGAGTTCGGCGCCACCAACACGATCTCGGTGGTCTACGACGGGGCCGAAGACGACATCCTCCGCCGCCTCGAGGTGGGTGACGTCACCTTCCGGCTGCCCCAGTCCCGCTACCTGACCCAGGGCATCCCGGCCGGGAACTTCGGATTCCAGACCGAAGGCCAGTTGGGTCCCCTGGAGTTCAACGGGGTGTGGGCCGAACAGCGGGGCGACCTGTCGTCCCGGGAGTTCCGGCTCACCGGCGTGGGCAACCAGCGCCGCTTCGTCCAGGAAGACACCCTGGTGCTCGACGACGCCGACTATGCCCAGGGGCAGTTCTTCTTCCTCTTCGACCCCACGGAGATCACGGGCTACCCCCACATCGACGTCCTGGATCTGGACGCCGGGGCCGCCCCCTCCACCGTGGTGCCGGGCCCCGAACCCATCCAGTTGTACCGGTTCGAAAACGACCCGGCCGCTCGCCAGCAGGTGGAGGGGTGGATCCAGGCCGACGCCGTGGCCGAGGGCCCGGGCGGACGGGTGGAGGAATCGGGGTGGTTCCGCTACCTCCAGGCCGGGCAGGACTACGTGGTGCACCCCTCGGGGCTGTGGGTCGTCCTGAGGAATCCCCTCTCCCGCGACGAGATGCTGGCCGCGGCCTATGTCACGGCCGCGGGCGACACCGTGGGCACCTACGATCCCGAGCGGGTCTACAACGCCGGACAGCGGCCCCGGCTCGAGCTCCTCAAGGCCTCCGGGGCCAACCACCAGCCCGGGCGTCCCACCTGGGAGCTGGAGATGCACCAGGTCTACCGCGTCTCCACGAATCCGGACGTGGAGCCGTCGTCCGTGGACGTCACCATCTCTCTCGGTGAACCCTCGGCGGGCCGGACCTTCCGACGGGCGTCCGACGGTCGCGACATCACCTTCCTCCAGCTCACCGGTCTCGACCTGGAGTCCCCCGTGGACCGGGTCGATCCCGACGTTCTGTACTCGCCCGCCTCGGACCTGGTGCTCGGGACCAGCGCGGTCCAGGGCACCTTCGTGGTGTTCCCCACCCTGCGTCCGTTCCTGGAACCGCCGCCCTCCCCGACCCTGGACCTCACCGCCGAAGAGGCCCGGGAACTCCTGGGAGAAGACGCCAACGAGCGCATCTACACCTCCGAAGACCCGTACGAGCGGGAAGCGGGGGGACTGTTCCGCCTCACGATCCCCTTCCGGATCCGCAGCGAGGGCGTGATCTCGTCGTTTTCCCTGGGTGCGCTGGGCGTCCTTCCCGGGAGCGAGCGGATCCGGGTGGGCGAGCGTCCCCTGGTGCGAGGTGTGGACTACGAGGTGGACTACGATCTCGGCCAGGTCACCCTCCTGGACCCCGAGGCCCTCTTCGCCACCGCGCCCGACGCCCCCGTGCGGGCGACCTGGGAACAGCAGCAGGTGTTTCGCACGGCCCCCACGTCGGTGTTCGGATTCAACGGGCGGGTGGGATCACCCCGATCGGGCCGCCTCGACCTCCTGGCCCTCTACCGCACCGAGAAGACGCTGGTCAATCGCCCCACCCTGGGGCTGGAGCCGGGGGCGGCGCTCCTGGGGGGCGTGAGCGGCACGCTGGAGCGGAGTCTGCCCTGGCTCGACGGATGGCTGTCGGGGGTCCCCTCCCTCCGCACCGCCGCCGCCTCCTCCTTCTCCATGGACGGGGAACTGGCCCTCTCCATGCCCGATCCCAACACCCGGGGCGACGTCTTCCTGGACGACTTCGACGCGTCCGACGCCCGCCCCCTCTCCCTGCTCAACTACGACTGGCAACTGGGGAGCGCTCCCCGGGACCGGGACGGTGCCGACGACGTGCTTCCAGGCGTCGTCGATGCCGAAACCGTGGGCGACCTGGTGTGGCAGCACCAGTGGATCGTGGAATCGCCGCAGGGAGACAGCGTGGGCGTCTTCGAGGGTTTCCTGCCCCGGGAGGAGATCGACCAGCAGATCCGTGTGGCCGGGACCCGGGTGCGGGAGACGGGCCTCACCCTGTCGTTCGACGCGGCGCCGGCTCCGGGGGGCCGCAGTTGGGCGTCCCTCACCACGGTGCTCAGTCCCACGGGAAGCGACCTGACCCAGAGCGAGTTCCTGGAGTTCTACGTGCGTGACGGCGAGGCTCTGACCCTGGTCATCGACCTGGGACTCGTGAGCGAAGACGCCCTGTTCGTCGACGGCCAGGGACGGACCCGGGGGGTCAAGGACAACGGCACCGAGTGGGGGCTGGGGATCCTGGATCAGGAGGCCGATCCGGCCCGGGGCGAGGTGTGGGGGAACGTGGCCGACGCCCGGGGCGTCTGGGGCGAGGCGTGCGAGGGTGAGCCGGGGCGCCTCTTCCGCCTGGGCGATCCCCGGGCCGTATGTACCCGGAGCAACGGGCGGAACGACTCCGAAGACCTGGACGGCGACGGCAACCTGGACGAGGCCGAGCGGGCGCTGCGGTGGGTGGTCCGTCTCGACGGGGCCTCGCCCTACCTGGTGCGGAGCCGGAACGAAACCGGGACCCGATTCCGCCTCTACCGCGTGCCCCTCTCCACCGCCGGCGCCATCGAGGTGAACGGCCCCATCACCGACGGCGACCTCCGGGCGGTGAAGCACCTCCGCTTCACGGTCACCGGGCCCCGGAACGACCGCTTCACCCTGGCCCGCATGCGCATCGTGGGGTCCCGGTGGCTCAAGCGGGCGGTGGACGGCGTGGTCACGGGAATCGTGGGCGATACCGCGGCGTTTTCGGGTCAGGTCGACGTGAGCGCGGTCTCGACGGTCACCGAAGGCGAGGCGTATCAGGCGCCGCCGGGGGTGCTGGAACAGCTCTCCGATCCCACCTCGGCCCTGGGCGGCCAGGGCGTGGAGTTCAACGAGAAGTCCCTCCGCATCCGGTCCGAGGGCCTCCTGGGGGGCGACCGGGCCGAGGTGTATTCCCGCTTCCCCCAGCGCCCGCGCAACTTCCTGGCCTATCGGGAGGCGCGGCTGTGGGTCCTTCCCCGGGAGGGCCCCTGGGGGCTCGACCAGCCACTGAGCTTCTTCTTCAAGATCGGGACCGATCCGGAGAACTTCTACCTGTATCGGACTCCCCTGCGGCCCCCGATCCGGGGCGACGTGACCCGAGCCGACTGGACCCCGGAGGTGGTGGTGGACTTCGGGGTGTTCCAGGAACTCCGGACCCGGGCCGAAGAAGCCCTGGCGCTCAATCCCAGGGAACCGGGCGATCCCCCCCTCACGCTGTGGGCGAGGGACTCCACCTACGCCGTGGTGGTCCGGGATCGGGGACGCGCCCCCAACCTCGCCGCGGTCCGGGAGCTCTCCATGGGGATCTGGAACCAGGGCCCGGCCATGGTCGACGGCGAGGTCTGGGTGAACGAACTGCGCCTCTCCCGTGGGGTCACCGACGCGGGCCTGGCCGGGGTGGTCAACGCCTCCCTGGCCGTGGGCGACCTGGTGGAGGCCCGGGTGGGGTACGCCTCCCGGGGCGCGTTCTTCCGCCAGCTCCAGGAGGAGGCCTCGTACCAGACCGACGACGTCCTCTCCATCTCGTCCACCGCCCGTCTCGAGCGCTTCATGCCGGCGGCCTGGGGCATCGAGATGCCGGTGAGCGTCGACCACGACCGCTCCCGCTCCGACCCCACCTTCCTGGCGGGCAGCGACGTCCGGGCCGACCGGCTGCCCGGCCTGCGGGAGACCGGGGCCGACCGGACCCGGGTGGGCGTGGGGCTGCGCAAGGTCACCCCTTCGGCCGATCCGCTCCTGGGCTTCTTCGTCGACGGGCTCGAGGCCAACCTGGCCTGGTATCGCACGTCGAACTCCTCGGTGAGCTCCCGGGTGGACGCCGAGGGGGTCGACGCCCGGGTCGGCGTGGAGCGGCGCCTCGAGCCCCGGGAATTCGATCCCGTGCCCGAGGCCGTGGAGTCCCTGGTGCGCTGGCTCCTTCCCGGGCCCCTGGAAGACGCCGTGCTGGGGGCACGGGTGCGGTGGTCCCCGGAGCGCTTCAGTCTCGGGACGTCGTACTCCCGGCAGGACGCCGCCATTCGTCGCTTCGACCGCATCCTGGAGCGGCCCGCCGACACGGCGGTGGTGGTGGCGTCGGCCCCTCGGGAATTCCTCGAGACGGTGGCGGAGGTCGGATTCCGGCCCCTGAACGCCCTCACGGCCGACGTCACCTTCCTGTCGACGCGGGATCTCCTCGATCCCACCGAGGCCGTGTCCGATCCCCGGGTTCGGGGACTCCTGGCCGATGCCCGCACCGACGTGGCCGGGATCGACCTGGGGTGGGAGACCCGCCGAAGCCTGCGCAGCCGGGTGTCGTTCCGACCCCGGGTCGTGCCCTGGTTGCGCCACGAGGTGACCTGGTCGTCCCGCTACCAGGGAGAGCGGAACGCCGCCTTCGTCGAGATCGTGCCCCAGCCCCTGGACTCCATCGTCCTCCTCCAGCGCAACGCCGTTGGAGAGCGGGACCTCTCGACCCTGCTGTCGTTCGACGCCGGGACCCTCGGGCGCGGTCTCGCCGGCGAGAACCCCACCCGCCGCGGGGCGGCCTGGGCCCGTCTCCTGGGGGCGATCCAACCCGTGACCTTCACGGCGCGGGACGGGTTGTTCTCGCGCTTCGATCGGGACCCGGTGGATCCGGGCTACGGGTACCAGTTCGGCTGGACCGGGCGGGGGGGCTACCTGGTCCTGGACGGCGACACGGCGGCCACCCTGGTGGATCGGGCGGTGCGCCAGGTCGATTGGGGTCTGGCCGCCGGACCGGTGGCCGTGGACGCCACCTGGGGCCGGAGCGAGGCCGCCACCCTCGATGCCCGGGCGGACCGCACGGTTCGGACCCTCACCTGGCCCGACGTGCGGGCCCGGATCCTGGTGGCCCAGGCTCCCGCCGGGTCCACCCGCCGCCTTCAGGGAGCCACGGTGACCACGGGGATCCGGGAGGAGGAGCGGGAGTTGCTCTACGGGGGGGCGGGCCAGCGGCGGTTCCTGGACGAGCGGGCCCTCCCGTGGGACCTCTCCCTGCGGTGGGTCGGGGGCCTGACCACCGGCTACCGGGGCACGGTGGAGTGGGGCACGGGCGAAGATCCCACCGGAGACACGGAGCGGGACCGGGTCCAGCACACCGTGTCCCTGGCGTCGTCGTTCCTGCCCCCCTTCGGTCTGGCCCGTCGCCAGTCCGGGGTGCCCGAGCCCGTCCGCCTTGCGGTTCTGGTGAGCTACGTGGGCGAGCGGGAATGCCGGGTGCCCCGGAACCGGACGGACTGCGTGCCCTTCGTCGACCAGCTCAACCGCTCCCTGACGTTCACCCTCGACACCCGGGTGTCGGACTTCGACGTGGGCATTCAGGGCAGCTACTTCGATCGGCAGTCGTTCGTGGGGCAGCGGCGGGGGTCGACCCAGTTCCAGCTTTCGGTCTACGGCCAGTTCCTCATCGAGGCCGGAGCCCTGGGTCGCCTTCCCGGGGGCTGATCGACGCCGGTCCCGATCCGCCATCCTCCCGCCCCGTCCGTGGGGCGAGGATGGCCCATGAGTCCTGGTGAACGAACCGCTCTCCGGAACGCGGCGATCCTGGTGCTGGTGGCGTCCGTCGGGCGGTGGGCCGCCGACCAGGTGGAGCCCCGCGGCGATGCCCTGGTCGGGGGCCCCGATCGGGGGGCGGCCCTGGCCGAGGCGTCCCGGGAGGTGGAGGCCGACGCGGCTCGGAGGAGTCGGCCCCTCGAGCCGGGGGAACGCCTCGACGCCAACCGGGCGTCGGAAGCCGATCTCGACCGGCTGCCCGGGGTCGGCCCCGCCGTGGCGGCGGCGTGGGTGGCCCACCGGGAGGCCCACGGGGGCTTCGCCGGCCCCGGCGATCTGACGGCCATCCGGGGGGTGGGCCCGGCCACGGTGGAACGGCTCGCCCCCTTTCTTCAGTTCTCCCGAGCGGGGCCGATGCTCGTACGCCGGGAGGATCCAGCGGCGCGCAGGGGGAGCGCCCCGGCCCGCGGATCGTCCTCCGTCGACCTCAACACCGCCGATTCGGTCGCCCTGGTGGGCGTTCCGGGAATCGGACCGGCTCTCGCCGGCCGGATTCTGGGCCGGAGACGCCGGACGCGTTTCGGGGGCGTCGAAGACCTCCTGGAGGTCCGGGGCATCGGTCCCGCGACCCTGGAGCGGCTCCGACCCCACGTGGTGGTGAGGCGACGGTGACGGGCCGCCGGCTCCCGGAACGACGTTCTGGCGCTCGGCGCGAAGCCGTCACTACGTTTGAAGTATTGCGAACAAACTGGACGCTCGTGGCGCGCTCCGCCACAGCACAGGCGCGCACCCGACACGAACACGAGGACACGCCGGGCCCGAAGCCCGGCGCCGTCCGACACCTCCGATCCGGCACCGGCCGTATGCCCATCAACGTCGTACAGGATCGCCTCGGCGACCTCTTCGTTCGCGAAGGGTTGGTCAATGAGGGTCAGCTCCACGAAGCGCTTCGGGAGGCCCGCAAGGAGGGCACGAAGCTCGGGCACGCCCTCGTGAAGATGGGTTTCGTGTCCGAGCACGATCTCACGGCCCTACTGGCTCGCCAGTACCGGGTCCCCGCCGTGGATCTGGACGCCCTGGAGGTGAGCCCCAAGGTGCTGAGGCTGGTTCCCGACGAGGTGGCTATCAAGCATCTGATCCTCCCGCTGCGCCGGGTGGGGCGGATGCTGACGGTGGCCATGGTCAACCCCTCCGACCTGGGGGCCATCGACGACCTGAAGTTCATCACCCGGCTCGACGTGGAGCCGGTGATCGCCGGAGAGTTCACCCTCCGCCGCCATCTCGAGAAGTACTACGCCTCCGCCGAAGAGCGGATGACGGAGATCCTCGAGGACCTCATCGACGAGCAGGACGTGGAGTTCGTCGAGGAGGAGGAGGAAGACGTCTCCGTCGCGGCCCTCCAGGCCGAGGTCAACAACGCGCCGGTGGTGAAGTTCATCAACGGACTCCTCACCGATGCCGTGTACAAGGGCGCCTCGGACATCCACATCGAGCCGTACGAGCGCGAGATCCGGGTCCGCTACCGCATCGACGGGGCCCTCCGGGAGGTCATGAAGCCGCCGTTCAAGATGAAGGCGGCCCTGACGTCCCGTATCAAGATCCTCTCCGACCTCAACATCGCCGAACGCCGGGTGCCCCAGGATGGGCGCATCAAGCTCCGGATTCGACGGAAGGTGGTGGATTTTCGTGTTTCCACCCTCCCCGTGATCTTCGGCGAGAAGATCGTGCTCCGGATCCTGGACAAGGGCAACCTGACCTTCGATCTGGCGAAGTTCGGGTTCGAACCCAAGGCCGAGAAGGACTTCTTCCACTCCATCGCCCAGCCCTACGGGATGGTGCTGGTCACCGGGCCCACGGGGTCGGGAAAGACCACGACGCTCTACTCGGCCCTGTCGAAGATCAACACCGAAGACGTCAACATCATGACGGCCGAGGATCCGGTGGAGTACAACCTCCACGGGATCAACCAGGTCCTGGTGCGGAACGAGATCGGGATGACCTTCGCCGCGGCCCTGAAGGCGTTCCTGCGGCAGGACCCCAACATCATCATGGTCGGTGAGATCCGGGACATGGAGACCGGCGGCATCGCCATCAAGGCGGCCCTCACCGGTCACCTGGTGCTCTCCACCCTCCACACCAACGACTGCCCGAGCACCATCACCCGTCTCATGGACATGGGGCTCGAACCCTTCAACGTGGCGTCGGCACTCAACCTTCTCACGGCCCAGCGCCTCGTGCGCCGCATCTGCTCGAAGTGCAAGGCCGAGGTGAAGTACGAGGAGGAGTATCTGCACGCGGCCAAGGTCCCCATGGACTGGGCCCACCAGCAGACCTTCTACAGGGGCGAAGGGTGCGACGAGTGTGGAGGCAGCGGCTACAAGGGCCGCCAGGGTCTCTACGAGGTCATGGCCATGTCGCCGGAACTGCGGAAGGCCATCATGGAGGAAGCGAGTACGGACAAGCTGCGGGAGATCGCCCTCGATGAGGGCATGCTCACGCTGCGCATGGATGGACTGAAGAAGGTCGAGCGGGGAATCACCACGCTCGAAGAGGTGATCAAGGAGACCTCGGTCCAGTCGTGACCGAACCCACCACGTCCACGGATTCCCTTTCGACCGAGCGATGATCGACATGAACGACGCCACCGCCACCTCCGCGGCCCGGCCGCCCCAGCCTGGACCACCGGCTCCCGGAGCGCCGCCGGCGCCGCCCAAGGCGCCCGAGTTGAGCCTGCGTCTGCTTCTCCAGGAGATGATCCAGCGGGGGGCGTCCGACCTTCACGTCACCGTGGGCGAGCGGCCCAAGGTGCGGGTCGACGGCGATCTGGTGAACAGCCAGTATCCCCGGAACCTGGCCCCGAAGGACACGTTGGCACTGGCCTACTCCATCCTCACGGAGAACCAGAAGAAAAGGTTCGAGACCGAAGACGAGCTCGACTTCTCCTTCGGCGTCCAGAACCTGTCCCGATTCCGGGGCAACGTGTACAAGCAGCGGGGCTGCGTGGCCATGGCCATCCGGCAGATCCCCTACGAGATCCACTCCGTGGAGAAGCTGGGTCTGCCGCCCATCGTGTCGCGCCTCGCCGAACGCCCCCGGGGTCTGGTCCTGGTCACGGGTCCCACGGGGTCGGGTAAGTCCACGACCCTGGCGGCCATGCTCGACAAGATCAACCGTGAGCGGAAAGGCCACATCATCACCATCGAGGACCCCATCGAGTTCATTCACCGCCACCAGAACTGCGTGGTGAACCAGCGGGAAGTGGGGGCCGACACGATGTCGTTCACGGCCGCCCTGAAGTACGCGCTGCGCCAGGACCCGGACATCATCCTCATCGGTGAGATGCGGGACCTGGAGACGATCTCGGCGGCCCTGACCATCGCCGAGACCGGTCACCTGGTCCTGGCCACGCTCCACACCAATTCGGCGGCCGAGTCCGTCAACCGGATCATCGATGCCTTCCCCTCGCACCAGCAGGCCCAGGTGCGGGCCCAGCTCGCCTTCGTGCTGGAGGGCGTGGTGACCCAGACGCTCCTTCCCCGGGCCCGGGGCAAGGGGCGTGTGGTGGCGTCCGAGATCATGATCTGCACGCCCGCCATCCGGGCCGTGATCCGGGACGAGAAGATCCACCAGATCTATTCGCTCATGCAGGCCGGGAAGAAGCACGGCATGCAGACCATGAACGACGCGCTCCAGGTGCTCTACATGAAGGGGGACGTCACCCTGGAAGAAGCCCTGAAGCGCTCCTCCGACCCGCAGGAGCTCCTGCGGGCCGTGGGTGAACCCGCGCCCGACGCCTAGGCCAGAAGGAAGCGACCATGCCCGTCTTCTCGTACAGTGCCCGCCCCGCCACCGGCGCCGGTGGCATTCAGCAGGGCGAGGTGGACCTCCAGAGCAAGGACGAGGTCCTCGCCTATCTGCACAAGCAGAAGCTGATTCCCGTCTCGGTCCGGGAGAAGCCGAAGGACATCACGATCCGGATCGGGACCGGGATCAAGACCCGCGACATCGTCATCTTCACGCGGCAGTTCGCCACGATGATCAACTCGGGTCTGCCCCTGGTGCAGGCCCTGGACATCCTGGCCGAGCAGACGGAGAACGACGCGCTGCGGAAGGTCATTCAGGACGTGCTCTACGACGTGGAGTCGGGGCACACCCTGGCCGACGCCATGGGCAAGCACCCCAAGGTCTTCACCGACCTGTTCGTGAACATGGTGGCCGCCGGTGAAGCCGGCGGTATCCTGGACACGATCCTCCTGCGTCTGGCGACGTTCCTCGAGAAGAACGACGCGCTGGCCCGGAAGATCAAAGGCGCCATGATCTACCCGGCGGTGATCTTCACGGTGGCCATCTCGGCCGTGGCCATCCTGCTGATCTTCGTGATTCCCACGTTCCAGACGATGTTCGACGCGGCGGGCGTACCGCTGCCCATGCCCACGCGCATCGTCATCGGAATGTCGGTGATCCTCCAGGGGTACTGGTGGGCCATCATCATCGGGCTCGTGGGGGCCGTGGTCGGCCTCCGGCAGACCTACCAGACCAGTGGCGGCCGACTGGCCATCGACCGACTACTCCTGAACATCCCGATTCTCGGCGATCTTCAGCGGAAGGCCGCGGTGGCCCGCTTCACCCGGACGCTGGGTACGCTGGTCAGCTCGGGTGTGAGCATCCTCGAGGGTCTGGAGATCACGGCGAAGACCGCCGGGAATCGGGTGATTCACGATGCGGTCATGAACTCCCGGGCCAGCATCGCCGGGGGTGAAACCATCGCCGGTCCTCTGAAGGAGTCGGGGGTGTTCCCCCCCATGGTGGTCCAGATGATCAACGTGGGTGAGCAGACCGGTGGTCTCGACGAGATGCTGACCAAGATCGCCGACTTCTACGACGAAGAGGTCGACGCGGCGGTCGAGGCCCTGCTGTCGGCCATGGAGCCCGTCATGATCGTGGTCCTGGGCGTGGTGGTGGGTGGCATGATCGTCGCCATGTACCTGCCCATCTTCGACATGATCAACGCGGTGGGCTGACCCCGGGGACGAACCCGGTGGAGCGGCGCGGCACCCTGGAGGTGTCGCGCCGCTCTGTCGTGGGGGGTATGGTGGCCCATGGGAAGAATCACCTCGCTCTTCGCGCGAAAGGTCGTCGCCCAGGTCGAAGCCCCCGCCCAACGGGAGGCTCTGCTCCGGTCGGTGGGATTGGCCGAGTCGGGGGAGGTGGACCCGTCGTTCATGCTCCGGGACCACGACTACTACCGCTTCTTCGAGCGCGCCGCCGCCGCGACCCCCGACCCGACAACGCTTCCGCTCCGGGTGGGCGCCTCCATGCGGACCGACGACTACGGCCCGTTCGGCTTCGCCTGGAAGTCCGCCGCCACGCTGCGCGGGTCGTACGAGCGGGCTGAGCGGTATGCCCTGGTTCTCACCAGCGTGGCGGTCTACGAGGTGGAGGAGTGCTTCGGCGGTGCGTACATGCACCTCCACCGGGAGGGGCCCCGCAGCCTGGGGATGCGGCTTTCCAACGAGGCCACCCTGGCCAGTATCGCCGCCATCAGCGGAGAGGTGGCGTCCCACCCGTTCCGTGCGGAGGCTGTGTTTCTGAAACATCCGGGTCCCGGAGACACCGGCGCCCACGAAGCACACTTCGGGTGTCCGGTCCATTTCGGTTCCGACAAGGACGCCCTCCAGGTCTCCCACGAGACGCTCCGGGCGGCGAATCGGGTGGGCGACCCCGGCATCGCCCGCTACTTCGATACGCTGCTGGCCACCGAGGTGGGCACCCTGGACGACTCGGTGCCCCTGGACCGCCGGGTGCTGGATCGGGTGGCCACCGCCCTCAGCGGCGGGGTGCCCGCCCTCTCCGACGTGGCGCGGGAACTCGGCATGAGCGGTCGCACCCTGCAGCGGCGCCTGGCCGCCGAAGGGGAGTCGTTTCAGACCCTGGTGGACCGGGCCCGGCGGCGTCTCGCCCTGCGCCTGCTTCGAGACGATCCGGGGATCGCTCTCACCGAGGTGACCTTCATGACGGGCTTCTCGGATCAGAGCGCGTTTACCCGGGCGTTCAAACGCTGGACGGGGGAAACCCCCGGCGCGTTCCGCCAGAGCTGAGGCCGTCGCCGCCGATCAACGGATCTGTCGTCCGGAGTCGAGAGGCCCTCGGCGGGACGTGCCACCTTGGACCTGCACCTTCACCATTCAAGGGAGCAGGCCGATGGAATCGACGAAGAGCATCCTCGTTCTCGGGGGCACGGGAAAGACGGGCCGCAGGATTGCGGCGAAGCTGGGCGAGCGGGGGCGATCCGTGCGGGTCGGGTCGCGAGGGGCCACGCCGCCGTTCGACTGGGATGGCGACGACACCTGGGACGCCGCGCTGGAGGGGGTCGACGCGGTGTACGTGAGCTACGCCCCCGATCTGGCCATGCCCGGTGCCACCGACTCGATCCAGGCGTTCGTGGAGCGGGCCAAGGCGCGCGGCGTGCGGCGCCTGGTGCTCCTGTCGGGCCGGGGCGAGCCCGAGGCCCAGGCGTGCGAGGGCATCGTGCAGCGCAGCGGCCTCGAGTGGACCGTGGTGCGGGCGAGCTGGTTCTTCCAGAACTTCTCGGAAGGGGCGTTCACCGAGATGGTGCGGGCCGGACGGATCACCCTTCCCGCCGGCGACGTGCCCGAGCCCTTCGTGGACGTGGACGACATCGCAGAGGTGGCCACCCGGGCCCTCGTCGAATCCGGTCATGCAGGACGCGTGTACGAGGTGACCGGTCCTCGGGCCATGACCTTCTCGGACCTGGCCCTGGAGCTCTCCCGGGCCACGGGCCGGGAGATCGGGTTCACCTCCGTGCCCCACGACGCCTTTCTGGACGAGGTGAGGGCCTCCGGGGCCCCCCGGGACGTCGTCTGGATGCTGGACTACCTCTTCGCCACCGTGCTCGACGGACGCAACGCCCATCCCACCGACGGGGTGCGGCAGGCGTTGGGACGGGAGCCCACCGACTTCTCGACCTACGCCCGCGCCGTGGCCGCCTCGGGGCTGTGGGACGTGCCGGTGAGCGTCCCTTGAGCGCGCCCATGGTGGTGGCCGTGGCCGTGCTCTTCTGCTCCCTCACCGCGGGCTTCCTCTTCGCCTTCGCCGCGGTGGTGATGCCCGGGCTCCGGGGCCTGGACGATGCGGCCTACCTGCGCGCCTTCCAGGGGGTGGACGGGGTGATCCAGGACAACCAGCCCGCCTTCCTCCTGGTGTGGGTGGGGTCCGTCGTTGCGACCCTGGCGGCTGTGGTCGTGGGTGTGGCGAGCCTGTCGGGCGTGGATCGGGCGCTCCTCGTGGGGGCGGGGGTGCTCTGGCTGGGGGGCGTCCAGTTGCCCACCGTGGCGGTCAACGTTCCCCTGAACGGCAGGGTCCAGGCGCTGGAGGTGGACGCCCTCGACCCGGGAGCGCTGCGGGAGGCTCGCAGGGCGTTCGAGCCCCGGTGGAACCGATGGAACGTGGCGCGGACACTGGTGGCCACGGTGGCGGTGGCGCTGATGATTCTCGTTCTGGTTCCGTCGGGCTGACGGGGAGGTGCTGGGGGTGGGACGGGGGATTCCGCACACCCGCCCGGGGGAGCTTCCCGACGGCGGACTTCCCGGTGGGGGGCCAACTTGCCAAGTACCGGCAATCCGCCGGCTGCTCGCCAGGCTCTCCCCCTCGCCCAGGAGGTGAATCCATGGCTCGGATCGTGGTGCTCGGCGGCGGTCTCTCCGGCCACACCGCTGCGACGCTGCTCAAGCGACGGGTGGGTCGGAAACACGACGTGGTGGTGGTGACTCCCAACGCCGACTGGAACTGGATCCCGTCGAACATCTGGGTCGGCGTGGGCCGGATGGACGCCGACGACGTCACCTTCCCCCTGGCCCCGGTCTACGAGAAGCTGGGGGTCCACGTCCACCAGGCCCGGGCCCTCTCGATTCATCCCGAGGGGGACGCGGAGAGCGGCCACCGCCCCTTCGTGACCATGGAGAACACCAATGGGCGCCGGGGGGCCATCGATCGCCTGGAGTACGACTTCCTCATCAACGCCACGGGACCCAAGCTCAACTTCGAGGCCACCCCGGGGCTCGGGCCGGACCACGGCCACACCCTCTCGGTCTGCACACCCCATCACGCCGTCCAGGCGTCCCGTCGATTCGCCGAGTCCCTGGAGCGCATGGAAAAGGGGGAACGCCAGACCTTCGTCATCGGGACGGGACACGGAAGCTGCACCTGCCAGGGGGCGGCCTTCGAGTACGTGTTCAACGTGGAGCACGAGATCCGGTCCCGGGGCCTTCGAGACAAGGCCGAGATCATCTACCTGTCCAACGAGTACGAACTCGGGGACTTCGGAATGGGGGGCATGCACCTGCGCCAGGGCGGGTACGTGGTGCACTCCCGGACCTTCGCCGAGTCCCTCTACGCCGAGCGGGGTGTGGGGTGGATCGTGCGGTCCCACGTGGAGCAGGTGGACGATGGGGAGATCCATTTCGAGACCCTGGCCGGGGAGCACCGGACCCAGCCCTTCGACTTCTCCATGCTGATTCCCCCGTTCCGGGGCGTCGGGCTCACCTGCGTGGACCGGGACGGCGGGGACATCACCGATCGGGTCTTCGCGGGGAACGGCTTCATGAAGGTCGACGCCGACTACGAGAAGAAGCCGTACGAGGAGTGGCGGGCCGCCGATTGGCCTCGCACGTATCAGAGTCCCGAGTACCCCCAGCTCTTCGCCACCGGCATCGCGTTCGCTCCGCCCCACGCCATCAGCAAGCCGTTCCAGAGTCCCGACGGGACGAACATCACCCCGGCGCCCCCCCGGACCGGCATGCCTTCGGCCGTCATTGGGCGCACCGTGGCCGAGAGTCTGGGAGACATGCTCATGAAGGGAGCCGAGCGCCCGACCCACCAGGCCTCCATGGCCGAGATGGGAGCCGCCTGCGTGGCGTCGGCCGGTGCGAGTCTCATGCGAGGCTCGGCCGCCGCCCTCACGGTCTTCCCCATCATCCCGGACTTCGAGCGATTCCCCACCTACGGCCGGGATCTGCGCTACACGTGGGGAGAGATCGGCCTGGGAGCGCATTGGATCAAACGGCTCCTGCACCACATGTTCATCTGGAAGGCCCAGGCCCGCCCGGGCTGGCACTTCATACCGGAGTGAGATCATGTCCGCCCATCCCGACTACCTTCCGGATCATCGTCAGGAGGCCGACCTGCGTCGGCCCTACGAAGAGGGCTTCTTCGCCTCCACTCCCACCCGGTGGCGCCGGTTCATGCGCACCTTCGTGCCGTGGCAACTGGTGCGCTTCGCGGCCATCAACCTCCGGATGCTCCGGATGATCGGGAAGAGTCACCACTGAGTGCTCCCCGCTCGAGCTCCAGGAGCCTGCGTTTGCGCCAGAGGCCGCCTCCGTACCCCGTGAGGCGGCCGTCGGCGCCCACCACCCGGTGGCAGGGGATCACCACCGCCAACCGGTTGTCGCCGTTGGCCCGGGCCACGGCCCGCACCGCCGTGGGACGTCCCATGCGTCGGGCCTGCTCCCCGTAGCTTCGGGTGACGCCGTAGGGGATCGAGCGCAACTCGGCCCAGACGGCTTCCTGAAACGGGGTTCCACAGGTGAGGAGGGGGACTTCGAATCGCCGGAGTCCCCCGTGGAAGTAGGCGTCCAACTCCTCGGCCAGGGCCCGGGTGGCCGGCGTTTCGCCCGGTACCGGGACCGCGTCGAGGCGCCGGGTGACCCGCTGGAGCTGGGTCTCCAGCATGGGGCGATCGGCGAACTCCAGAAGGCAGACCGCATCGTCGGTGGCGCCGATCACCATGGGGCCCAGGGGAGTCGAGGTCCGGGTGAGGTGGAGGGTGGTGGTGCCCCGCACCCGTCCGGGGGACGATCCCGTGAGTCGGCGCAGCGCTTCGGAGAACCCGCTCAACGATTCGAAGCCGGCGTCGTAGGCGGTACGGGTGATGTCGTCTCCCAGGGAGAGCCGACCCAGGGCGCGCCCCAGGCGCTGCGCCCGTTGCCACGCGTGGAAGGTCATGCCGTGATTCGCCCGGAACCACCGGCGGACCCGGGCCGGCTCCAGGCCCGCGTCTCGAAGATCGGCGTCCCGGAGCCGGAGGTCGGGATCGGCCTCCACCCGCTCCATGAGGGGGCGGAGCCACGGAGGCGGGGCCCCGACGGGCTCCATGGGCCGACACCGCTTGCACGCACGGAAGCCGGCGAAGACGGCGTCCCGAGTGGACGGGAAGAACCGGACCCGGGCGCGGGTGGGTTTCCGGGCGCTGCAGGTGGGTCGGCAGAAGATGCCCGTGCTGGTGACCCCGGTGACGAACACCCCTTCGTAGGCGGCGTCCCGGGAGAGGAAGGCCTGCCACATCTCGTCGTCGGAGGGCAGGGAGGGGGGGCGGGTGGAGGCGGCGGAATCGGTCATGCTCCGAATGTGGACGGGAGTTCGGTGGGGGTCCACCGAAAAACCGACGGCGAACCCCGGCGTGTCGTCCCGGGGGCACGACCGGACGGGTGAGCGGTATACCGGGACTCGGTTTCCGCACGATCCCACCTCGCCGTCGCCGCCCACCGCTCCCATTCATGCGCTTTCATCGACCCTCGCAGTGGACCCACCGCCTGATCCGGGTGGTGGAGACGGCGCGCACCAGCGGTGATCCGGCGGCGCTCCGACTCGTCGTGGCCGGATTGCGCCCTTCTCGGGGCCACGACGCTTCGGGGGCGGTGGAGGCGCTGTGCGACGCGTTGGAATCGCCCGGCGGTGCGGAGGCGCGGGAGGAGCTGGCCCGTGCGCTGCGTGTGCAGGTGGCCCAGGCCCGGGTCTTTCCGGCCCTGGTGCGGTCGGGGATTCCCGGAGGCGAGAGCTTCGGGGCCGAATTGGCCGCGAGGATCGGACGGCGGCTCCTTCCCCCCGTTCCCGATCCCCGGGACCTGCGGGATCGGATCCGGGCCGTGTTCGACGACCCCCGGGACTACGTCTGGGTGACCCAGGTCCGGGAAGACGCGTGGCGCCGCCTCTTCTCGGTGCTGGGCTTCACCGCCGAGTCCGTGCCCGGCGTCGGCGAGGAACTGGCCCTGGCGATCCGGGTGGTGGCGCACCACGTCTCGAGTCTCGGCGTCAGCGCCGAGATGACCGACCGGCTGCCCCACCTCGCCGGGGCCGATTCACCGTTCCTGGCCCTGGGCCGCCAGGTGCTGCGGTATCTGGAGAGCTTCGACAACGACGTCGAGGGCGACGAGGAGCCCCTCCTCGACGCGGCCCTGGCCACGGTGGACCGATGTCGGGAGGAGGTGGAGCGGCTGCGGGCCGAGAAGCACCTCCACGGCACCAGCCTGCACCTCACCAGCTTCACTTTCCGCCTCCTCGCCCTGCTGGACCGACTCGACCTGCTGCTCCATCTCACCGAGCCGGTGGATCGGGACTTCCAGGGCAGCCTCGTTCGCCTGTTCCGGTCCCTGCTCCGGGCCGAGCAGACCCGGGAACACCTGCGGCCCCATCTCAAGGCCTCGGCCGACCTCCTGGCGCATCAGGTGGTGGAACAGGTGGCCCGCAAGGGGAGCAAGTACATCACCACGGGGCGGGCCGACTACGGGCGGTTTCTCCTGTCGAGCATGGGGGGCGGGCTCCTGGTGGGCGTCTTCGCCCTGGTGAAGCTCGTGGTGGATCGCTGGCCCCTCTCCCTGGGGATGGAGGCCTTCCTCTTCGGGCTGAACTACGCCCTCTGCTTCGTGCTCATCTACCTCACGGGCTCCACGCTGGCCACGAAGCAGCCGGCCATGACGGCCAACACCCTGGCTCGCTCCCTGGGAGAGGGCGGGCACGAGATGAGGGGCCTGGAGGAACTCGTGGTCCGGGTGTGGCGAAGCCAGTTCGTATCGTTCCTCGGCAACCTGGTGGTGGCGTTTCCGGTGGCCCTCGTTCTGGCGTGGGGAATCGGGTCCGGACTCGATTCCCCGGTGGCCGATCCCGACAAGGCGCGTTCGCTCCTCGCCTCCCTCCACCCGTGGCGGAGCGGCACGGTCTTCTTCGCCGGCGTGGCGGGAGTCCTGCTGTTCGTGGCGGGACTCCTGTCAGGGTGGGTCGACAATCTGCTGCTTCATCGGGACGTCCGAGCCCGGGTCGCCCACCATCCGTGGGTGGGTCGCACCCTGGGGGCGCGGGGGGCCCGTCGCTTCGCGGACGCGCTGGACCGCTCCCTGGGGGTGATCGTGGGGAACGTCTTTCTCGGATTCGGGCTGGGGGCCACGGGGACCGTGGGTGAGATTCTCGGTCTGCCCCTGGACATCCGACACATCGCGTTCGCGTCGGCCCACTTCGGGGCCGCCGTACAGGCGCTGGACTTCGCCGTGGCCCCGGCCGTGCTGGCCACCACGGCTCTGGGCGTGGCCCTCATCGGGCTCGTGAACTTCCTGGTGAGCTTCGGACTGAGCCTGGCCGTGGCGCTGGAGTCCCGCCGGGTGACGTTCGGCGAAACGAGGACGCTGGTGCGGCTCCTCCTGGCCCGGGTCTGGAGCCGGCCCCTGGACTGGTTCGTGCCGCCTCGAGCCGGCGCGGGAGGGTAGCCGCCGTCAAGGTGGAACGCCGGGCGGTCGAGACTCATCTTGGAGGTACGTACGGGCGCCTTCACGCGACGCTCTTCCCGATGGGTGGCATCATGGCCGCAGACGACCGCACAGGCACGGACTCCTCGCTGAGGGAATCCTCGGCGAAGGGCATCCTCGACGGGGTGCTCGGGGTGCTGCCGGGCGTCGTCTATCGGTGCCGGAACGACGCCGACTGGACCATGCTCGGGATCACCGACAACGTCCGCGACCTCACCGGATACGACCCGGACGAGTTGATCGGCAACGCCGAGTTCTCGTACGGGGACCTGATCCATGCGGAAGACCGGACGAAGGTCTGGACGGCGGTGCAGGCCGGGGTCGCGGACGGACGAGCCTTCCGGGTCGTGTACCGCATCGTGGACCGGCGGGGTCGGGAGCGTTGGGTCCTGGAACAGGGACGGGCCCTGGAGAACGGACAACTGGCCGGGTACATCCAGGACCTTTCGGGACCCCTGGGCGACCGCCTGCTCCGCCAGCAGGACGAACTGGACCGGGCTCGGCGCCAGGCCCGGCACCTGGAACTCCTCCAGGAGGTGACGTCCATCGTGAACGAGGCGGCCACCCTGGAGGACGCCCTGGGTGCGTCCCTTCCGGCGATCTGCCGCGGCCTCGGGTTCGTGGTCGCCCACGTGCTGCTTCCCAGCGGGGGCGACGGAGGGCTCGAACCCAGCGATCTGTGGTGTCTGAGTCACGACACCCCGGCCCTGCGTCGGTCCCTGGAACTCGCCCGGGCCCGCTTCGACGCGACGACGCGGGGCCTTCCTCGGCGCGTCCAGGAGAGCGGGAAGGCCGAGTGGGTGTGGGACATCCGGTCCGATCCGGACTTCGGGGGTCTGGCCGGATGCGACGAGTGCGCCCTCGTGTCCGGCGTGGGCGTGCCGATCCGGTCCGGGGAGCGCCGTCTCGCCGTGCTGGAGTTCTACACCGATCGCCCCATGGAGCCCGACGGCGAGCTGGAAGTCCTCCTGGACCAGGTGGGCACGCAGCTCGGTCGAGCGTGGGAGCGGGAGCAGGCCCTTCGGGACCGCCAGGCGGGCGAGGAGCGGTTTCGTCAGCTCGCCGAGCACATCGACGACGTGTTCTGGATCGGGACCCCGGACGATCACGCCCGGGAGTACGTGAGCCCCGCGTACCGCCACGTCTGGGGCCGGGATCCCGGGATGCTCCCGGAGGCGCCTCGGAGCTGGCTCGACGCCGTGCATCCCGATGATCGGGAGCGGGTGGAGGACGTGGTCCGTCGGCGGGCGGACCGGGGGTACGAGATCCAGTACCGGATCGTCCGCCCCGACGGAGGCCTGCGGTGGATCTGGGATCGCGCCTTTCCCGTGGACGGCGTCGACGGCGAGGTGACCCGGGTCGTCGGGGTGGCGGAAGACGTGACGGAGCGCACGAAGCTGGAGGCCCAGCTCCGTGCCGCCCATCGCATGGAAGCGGTGGGACGGTTGGCCGGGGGCATCGCCCACGATTTCAACAACCTTCTCACCGTGATCCGGGCCCAGTCCGACTTCCTCCTCATGGATCTGCCGGAGGAGAGCCCCCTGGTGGAAGAGGTGGAGGTGGTGCGGAGCGCCGCCGACCGGGCCGCCGAGCTCACCCGCCAGCTCCTGGCGTTCAGCCGGGAGCAGGTGCTTCGGCCCCGGGTCGTGGATCTCACCGAGGTCGTGCGCAACATGGGGCAGTTGCTGGCCCGGGTCCTGGGGGAGGACGTGCGGATCGAGACGGCCTTCGAGCCCGGCCTGGCCTCGGTTCGTGTGGACCCGACCCAGTTGGAGCAGGTCATCATGAACCTGGCGGTCAACGCCCGGGACGCCATGCCCGAGGGCGGGGTGCTTTCGTTGCGGGCCCACCGGGAGGTGCTGACGGCCGAGGTGGCGGCGGGGCGCACCGAGCTGGTGGTGGGGGCCGAGTACGTGCGCTTCGACGTCGCCGATACCGGCCACGGCATGGACGAGGCGGTTCGGGCCCGGATCTTCGAACCGTTCTTCACCACCAAGCGCTCCAGGGGCGGAACGGGGCTCGGCCTCGCCATGGCCTACGGGATCGTGAAGCAGAGCGGCGGGACGATCCACGTGAAATCGGCTCCGGGACGGGGGACGACCTTCGTCCTCCGCTTCCCCCCGGTGGAGACCGAGCCCGAATCCGAGGCGACCGACGCCCCGCTCCCCGGGCGGGCCCCCGGGGAGGTGGCCGGCACGATCCTGGTCGTGGAAGACGATCCCGCGGTCCGGCGGGTGGCCCGTCGGGCGCTGGTTCGGGAGGGGCTGGAGGTGAGGGTGGCCGCCGACGCGGAAAACGGTCTCGAGATCCTCCAGAGCGGGCCCGAGGACGTCGCGTTCCTCCTCACCGATCTGGTGCTTCCGGGCATCAGCGGTCGGGAGTTGCTGGACGAGGTCCGGGCACGGTATCCCCACGTGCGGTGCATCGCCATGTCGGGCTACGCGGAGGGATCCCCCGGAAGCCGGGTGGATCTTCCTGCGGACGTGGTGTTCCTCCAGAAGCCGTTCACCCCCGAGGGCCTGCTTCGGGCCCTCGACGCCGTGGCCGACTGACCTCGGGCCCACCCATGTCGAGAGCATTCGTCAACGAAGATGCGGGGCAGTCCCCGGAGCCCGACTACCGGCTGCCGGATCCCGAATCCGAGTATTACGACGAGGCGGCCGCCTGGGCGTTGATCCAGGGCGCCGACGCCGGCGATTCCCCCAGCGCCGAGCGAGCCACGGGGTACCGGTGGGGCGAGCCGCGGCTCGTGCCCCACGTCGAGGCCATTCTGGCCGACGCCGAGGCCGAGGATCGCATGCGGGTCGCTCAGTTGGCCCGACGGTTCCTCCGGGAGGCCCGGCGGAGGGAGGGCTCGTGATTCCCGGAATCTCCGCCGAGCCCGGCGAACTCCTGGCCACGATTCTCGAAGGGGCCCAGGACGCGTGGTTCGTCTACGAGGCGGTGTCGGACGCCGCCGGAGGCACGGCGGACTTCCGTATCGTCTGGGTCAACGAGCAGGGACTCCGGCTGGTGGAGCAGGATCGGTCGCGGGTCGAGGGTCTGCTGCTGAGCGCGGTCTTTCCCCGGGACGAGGAGGGCGGGGTCTTTCAGCGGTGCCTGAAGGTGTTCGAGACCGGCGTGCCCCTGGAGGAGACGTTCTTGCTCCGGGGCCGGGTCGTGGAGCGGTGGGTGCGCCATCGAGTCGTGGCGGTACCCGGCGGAATCGCCGTCACCTCCCGGGACGTGGAGGACGATCGGCGCCGGCAGGCCGTGTACCGGACGATCCTCGACGCGCTCCCGGGGGCGGTGGTGGCGGCCTTCGATCGCCGGGGCCGGTGGACGCTGTCGGGGGGGGAGCTGGCCGAGGAACTGGGGGTCGCCTCGGTGGCGGGCCGGGCGCCCGAGGAGGTGTTTCCTCCCGCGGCCGCCTCCCGGATCCGCCGATTGGTGGCCCGGGCGCTGGCCGGGGAGTCCGTCTCCCTCACCGCCCGGACGAACGACGGCCGGTGGTTGGACAACCGCCTCGTGCCCCTGGTGGACCCGGGCCACACCGCCCCCGTGGGGGCCGTGGCGTTCGGGGTCGATGTCACCGCCCGGGTCGAAGCCGAAGACGAGTTGCGCATGTGGACCCGGGCCGTGGCCGCGGCCGAGCAGGCCGTCCTGGTCCTGGATGCCGAGACGTCGGGAGGGCGGGTGCGCATGGCGTCTCCCGCCTTCCAGGCCGTCACGGGCTACCGGCCCCAGGAGCTCGTGGGTCAGCCGTGGGGATTCCTCGAGGGACCGGCCACCGAGACGCGGGTGGCCGGGCGGATCCGGGCTGCGATTCGGGCGGGTCAGGGTGCCCGGGCCGAGATGCGCCTGCACCGGGCCGACGGCTCGGCGTTCCGGGCCGAGGTCTCGGTGGCTCCCATGGACGGAGAGGGGGGGAAGGTGGCGGTGGTCCTTCGGGACGTCACCGCCGAGCACACCCTCCGGGAGGAGTCGGAGCGGAGTCGACGCCTCACGGCCCTGGGCCGGATGGCGGGAGGGATGGCCCACGATGTCCGCAACCTCCTTACCGGAATCTCCATGCTGGCCGAGTTGTGGGTCGACCAGGCCGACGTCCCGGACGACCTCCGGGCCGATCTGGTGCAGATCCGCGAACTGGTGCGTCGCGGGGGAAGTCTGACGGGCCAGCTCCTGGAGTTCGCCTCCAACGAGATGGTCCTTCCCGAACCGGTGGACCTTCGCGCCGAGGTGGGACGGGTCGAGGCGCTTCTACGCCGGACCCTCCGCGACGACATCTCCCTGGCGGTGCGCCTGCCCCCCGAGCCGGTGTGGATCCTCTCCGGAGCGGGCCAGGTGGACCAGGTGCTGGTGAACCTCTGCGTCAATGCCCAGGACGCCCAGCCCCAGGGCGGGTCCATCACCCTGGCTCTGGTGGTGGAGCCGGAGCGGGGTGAGGTGGAACTGCGCATTCGGGACACCGGCTGTGGGATTCCCGCGTCGGCTCGGGACCGCATCTTCGAGCCGTTCTTCACCACCCGGGCCGAGGAGGGCGGGACGGGGTTGGGACTGGCGTCGGTCTACGGAATCGTCCAGCAGTGGGGCGGTCGCATCGACGTGGACTCCGAGCCGGGCCTCGGGACGACCTTCACGGTGACGTTGCCCGTCATCGAGTCCCCCGAAGAAGACGAACCCGAAGAGGCCCCGGCTGCGCCGGCCAGGACGCTGCGCGTCCTGCTGGCCGAAGACGACCCGTCGGTGCGCCGCGCCCTCCAGCGGATCTTCCACGCCCAGGGGTGGTCGGTGGCCGAGGCGTCGGGTGGGCGAGCCGCGGCGGCCCTCTGGGACGAGGGGAACGGGGCCTTCGACGTGGTGGTGAGCGACGTCCTCATGCCCGACGGCAACGGGGTGGAGCTGGTCCACCATCTGCGGGATGGGGGGGCGTCGGTACCCGTGGTGCTGGTTTCGGGGTACGCTCCCCGCACCGTGCCCGGCATGGACCGGATCCTGGATCCCGGCAGCGCCGATGCCCGGGTGCGTTTCGTCGCCAAGCCCTTCGCCCTCCCGGAACTGATCCAGCAGGTGCGGGACGCCGTGGGACCCGATCAGCTCGGTTGATCCAGGGCCTCGAACACCCCGGTGGCCCGATTCTTCCTCACCGCGGTTCCCGGAAATACCCGGCCGTTCATGGCCACCCACGCCCCCGGCGGGAGGATCTGCGCCGCCGTGAGGGCGCTCCCCAGATTGAACAACCCGTCGGAGCTTCCGAAGGCGATGGGGATCATGGCCCCCGTGAGCACCATGGTCTTGTGGGGAACCTCCCGGGCCAGGAGCACCGCCGTTTCGGCCATGGTGTCGGTGCCGTGGGTGATGACGATGCGATCCTCGGGCACGTCCCGGCAGTTGCGGGCGATGAGGTCCCGATCCGCCGCGGTCATCTCCAGGGAGTCGATCATCATGAGGGTGCGGATCTCCACGTCCAGCCGGCACCGCCCCATGCGGAGCATCTCGTGGAGGTGGGTGTCCTTGAAGTACAACGACCCGTGGATCTCGTCGTACTCCTTGTCGAAGGTCCCTCCGGTGACGAAGAGGCGGACGGTGGGCGGGGCGTCGGTCACGGCGGCAGGGGCGAGAAGGGAAGGGGATGGGGCCCGGGGGGCCGCGCGGATCGGATCCTGGCCGTAATGTAGCAGGTCCCCTCTCTCCGATCTCCCGTCCATGCGCTACGAGCCCTTCCGCCTCGAGCGGTACTTCGCCGCCACCGAATTCACCACGCCCCATCTCCTGGCCGTCTCCGATTGTGAGACCCGCTCGGTGGGCGACCTCCTCGCCCTGGAGCCCGACGCCCGGGAGCGGCTCATGGCCCTGGGACTCGGATACACCGAGAGCGAGGGGTCGGAGGAACTCCGGATCGCCGCGGCCGCCCGCTACGGGCGGGCTACGGTGGACGACGTGTTGGTGCACGCCACCGCCGTGGAGGTGATCCACACGACCTTTCGCGCGCTCCTGGAACCGGGCGATCGGGTGGTGGTGCAGATGCCCGCGTACCAGGCCCTCCGATCGGCCGCCGACGTGGCCGGGGCCGAGGTGGTGCCCTGGTGGGGGCGGCCCGGGGCGGGGTGGGCTCCCGATCTGGACGAACTGGACGGGCTGCTGGCGGCGGCGCCCACCCGGATGCTGGTGATGAATTCGCCCCACAATCCCACGGGGTGGCATGCCGACGAACCGACCCTGAGGGCGATTCTCGACCGAGCCGAGGCCCGGGGAGTCCGGGTGTTCTGCGACGAAGCGTATCGCGGTACGGAGCCCGGAGGAACTCCGACACCCTCGGCCGCCGATCTCTCGGAGTCGGCCCTGGCCCTGGGCCTGGTGTCCAAAGGGCTGGGACTCCCGGGGCTCCGCACCGGGTGGCTCGTCACCCGGGACGCCGAGGCGAGGAAGCGGGTCGCGGGCTACAAGGATTTCACCAGCATCTGTGGGTCGGCGCCCTCGGAGTTCCTGGCGGCCCTGGCGCTGCGCCACGCCGACCGGATCCTGGGGGAGACCCGACGCCTGCTGGACCGCAATCTGGAACTCCTGACGGCCTTCATGGAGCGGCGACAGGATCACTTCACGTGGACGGCGCCCGCCGCGGGCCCCGTCACCTTTCCCCGTCTTCGCAGCCCCGAGGTGTGGGCGGGGGCGGAGACGTTCTGCGATCGGGCCCGATTCGAGGCCGGCGTGCTCCTGGCGCCGGGGGCGTTGTTCGGATCACCCGAGGACCTCTTCTCGAGCCGGGCTCGGGCCGCGGCGACCAGCGTGCGGATCGGGTTCGGGCGGGCGTCGTTCCCCCGGGCCCTGGCGGCCTTCGACGACTGGCTGGGCTGATCCCGGTGGACCTCCTCCTTCTCTTCGGGGCCGGAGCCGTGGCCGGCACCGTCAACGTGCTGGCCGGGGGCGGCTCGCTTCTCACCGTCCCGGTCCTGATCTTCCTGGGCCTCCCCCCCACCGTGGCCAACGGCACCAACCGGGTGGCGATCCTGGCCCAGAACGTGGGCGCCACCTGGGGATTCCACCGTCGGGGGCGCCTGGATGGGCGCTGGGTGCGCCCGGCCCTCCTCCCGACGTTGGCCGGGGCCCTGTTGGGGGCGTGGATGGCCACGCGCATTTCGGATGCGGCGTTCCAGCGCATTTTGGCCGGGGTCATGATCGGGGCGGCGCTGTGGATGGTGATCCGGGCGCCGGGGGACGCCGTGGACTCGGGTGCGGGGCCGCCCCGGAGCGCCGGGGCTCGAGTGGCCCTGGCGGCGGCGTGGTTCGGCGTGGGGTTCTACGGAGGGTTCATCCAGGCCGGGCTCGGCTTCGTGATCCTGGCCGTGGTGTCGGCCGCCGGCCTCGACCTCGTGCGGGGCAACGCCCTCAAGGTGGCCGTGGTGCTGTCGTACACTCCGTTCGCCCTGGCCGTGTTCGCACTGAAGGGGCTGGTGGACTGGCGCCTGGGCGCCGCCCTGGCGGCAGGCAACCTGGTGGGCGGCCAGATGGGCGTCCACCTCACGGTCCTCAAGGGTCAGGCCTGGGTGCGCCGGGTGGTGGTGGCGGCCGTGGTGGTCTTCGCCGTCCGGCTGCTCTGGGGCGGTTAGCCGACGACCGCGCCCACGACCCAGCGGAGGAGGAGGAAGGAGCCCACCGACGCCGCGCCCAGGAGCGCCACCGTGCCACCCACCACCGCCACCACCACCCCACGGCTGGCGCGCCGGGTGTGACTCGGATCGGCCACCACCCGCTCCAGGAGGCGCAGGTTGCGGTCGTTGGCCTTCCAGGCCAGGTCGAAGGCGTCGCCCAGAACGGGCACGGCCCCCACCACGGCGTCCAACATCACGTTGCCGGCCATGCGCAGCAGCGTGGCCCCGTCGGCGCCGGCTCGCACGGCGCTTCCCAGCAGGTGCAGGGAGGCCGCCCAGCCGATCCAGTCGCCCACCCCCGGGACCAGCCCCAGGAGGGGATCCAGGCCTACCCGCCAGGAGGTGCCGGGGATGGGGATCAGATCGTCCAGGACCCGGGCGATGGTCCGGGACCGGCGGAGATCGCCGGTGCCTCGGGGCGCGGGAGGGGCGGGGGGCGGAGGGGAGGACGGGTCCATGGCTTCGACTACCCGACGACCGGTGCCCCCGGTCCGCAACCTCCCGGACCCGGCGGTTGTCTTCCCCTGCGGAGTCCTCTAGACTGTCGAGAGAACGTTCTCTAGACGATCTAGAGGAAGGGGTGCATCTCCGGAGGGAGGGGGCGGAATGGGCGAGGGTGTGGGAGGGCTGTTGCAGGGGACCCTGGATCTTCTGGTTCTTCGGGTCCTGAGTATCGAGCCCATGCACGGGTGGGGCATCGGCGAGCGCATCGCCCAGCGTTCCCACGAGGTGCTCCAGGTGAACCAGGGGTCCCTCTATCCCGCCCTCCAGCGTCTCCGGCGCCAGGGTTGGATCCGGGCGGAGTGGCGGCGGAGTGAGCACAACCGCCGGGCGCGCTACTACAGCCTCACCCCCGCGGGGGAACGACGCCTCGAGGCGGAGATGGGGGCTTGGCGACGCTCGAGCCGGGCCGTGGACCAGGTGCTGGGGTGGGGTGAGGGTCCCCGGGAGGTGGGGGCATGAGAGCGTGGTGGGCCGTTCGCGCGTGGCTGGAGGCCCTGATCTTTCGACGTCGGGAGGACGAGGCGCTGGACGAGGAGGTGGCGTTCCATCTCGAGATGGAGACCCGGAAGCTCATGGCGAGGGGCATGGACCCGGCCGAGGCCCGACGTCGGGCTCGGATCCGATTCGGCGGCGAGGACCGGATGAAGGAACGCGCCCGGGAGGCCCGGGGCTCGGAGTGGCTGCCCGATCTCGTGCGGGACCTCCGTCTCGGGGGGCGATTCCTCCGCCGGACCCCGGCGTTCACCCTCACGACCTTCCTGACGCTCGCCCTGGGCATCGGCGCCACGACGGCCATGTTCACCCTGGTCGACACCGTCCTGATCCGGCCGCTCCCGTATGCCGAGTCCCATCAACTGGTGGACGTGCGGGAGGTGGGCGAGGACGGCTCCGCCCTTCTGGCCTCGTACGCCAACTTCTCCGACTGGCGGGCCCGGTCCGGCTCGTTTTCCGGCCTCGCCGCCGTGGTGCCGCCCCGGCCGGCCACGCTCCTGGTGGGGGCCACGGGGGTGCGGGCGTCGTTGACCCAGGTGTCGGCCGACTTCTTCGACGTGGCCGGGGTGCGTCCCCTGGCCGGGCGGGTCCTGGACGCCGGCGATCACGCCTCGGGAGCCCCCGTGGTGGCGGTGGTGTCCCACGCCTTCTGGAGCGGGCCGCTGGGCGCGCCCACCGACCTCGACGGCGTCGTGGTCTCCGACGGCCGGACGCCCGTGCCGGTGGTGGGGGTGATGCCCCCCAGCTTCGACCTTCCCCAGGGGGCCGAGGTCTGGATCAGCCTCGATCGGGAGGTGCCCTGGAACGTGCGGGGGAACCACGTGGTGGAAGTGGTGGGACGGATGGTGGCCGGCGCCGACCCGGCGTCGGCGAGCACCGATCTCACCCGGGTGCACGAAGGGCTGGGCGCGACCTATCCGGACGTGGAGACGGTCGCCGTCCGGGTGGAGGGGCTCAAGAGCCGCCTCGTCTCCTCCACGGCCCGACCTCTGGCTCTGCTCCTGGCCGCGTCGGGCGTGCTGCTCCTGGTGGCGTGTGCCAACGCCGGAGGTGCCTTTCTGGCCCGGGGCGTGGCGCGGCGGGCCGAGTTGGCGGTGCGGACTTCCCTGGGAGCGGGGCGGGGGCGACTCCTGCGGCAGCTCACGGCCGAAACGGCACTCCTGGGCGGGGCCGCGGCCGTGGGCGGGCTCGTGGTGGCCCGGGGCATCCTGGCGGCGGTGCGGGGGCTGGTCGGCGCGGGCGTGCCCCGACTGGCCGAGGTGGGGCTCGACCTGCGGGTGGCCCTCGTGGGCGCCGGCGTGGGGCTGGCCACGGGGCTGGTCTTCGGCATGGCACCGGCCCTGCGCCTCACTGCCGGGGAGGGGGCGACCCTGCTACGGACCGGCGCTCGGGGCGGGGACGCCCCGGGCATGCGGCGCCTGTGGCGGGGCCTCCTGGTGGCCGAAGTGGCTCTCTCCCTGGTGCTCCTGGCCGGGGCGGGACTGCTGGCCCGGAGCATGGGGGCCATCGCGGACCGGGAACTCGGGTACCGCCCGGAGGGTGTGGTGACGGCGCGATTCCACCTCCCCCAGGGCCGCTATGAGGGCTACGAGGCCGTGGCCGCGGGGCTGGAGCGGTTCGTGGCCGAGCTGGAGGCCGACCCCCGCATCGACGACGCCGGGGTGGGGCTCATGCTCCCGGTGGCCGGAGGCGGTGACATCGCCGGTCCGGTGGGCCGCGATGGCGGCGAACGAACCGAGGCGCTCCTGTCGTATCGCGTGGCCGATCCGGGGTGGTTCGAGACCCTGGAGATTCCCCTGGTGGCCGGGCGCCTCTTCGGCCCCGACGACGGGTCCGAGGGCGACCACGTGGCGGTGGTGGACGAGTCCATGGCGCGGCTCCTCTGGCCCGGGCAGGACCCCGTCGGCCGGCGGTTCGAGCCCGGAGGGATGGACCCCTGGCCGGACCGGAGCCTCACGGTGGTGGGGGTGGTGGGTGACGTGAGAAGCTGGGACGAGGAGTGGGGAGGCCGGCCCACCTACTACGTGAGCAGCCGGCAGCGGCCCGCATTTCTGTCGTTCTTCGGGGGGGAGTTGGTGGTCCGGGGGCGGAGCCCGGGCGCTGCGGCCGGTGCGCTCCGGGAGACGATCCGCCGACTGGATCCGGCCATGCCCGTGACGGTTCGAACCCTGGACGAGCGCCTGGCACGTTCCGTTGGACAGCGGCGCCTGGCGGCGACGGTGTTCGGGGCCTTCGCCGGGCTGGCCCTCCTCCTGGCTTCGGTGGGGATCTACGGTCTGGTGTCGTGGACCGCGGGCCGGCGCCGTCGGGAGATGGGGGTTCGGGTGGCGTTGGGCGCGTCTCCCCGTGCGGTTCGGGTTGGCCTTCAGGGCGAGGTGCTGGGAGCGGTGGCGGCTGGGGCGACGCTGGGGCTTCTCCTGGCGCTTGTCCTGGGCCGGGCCCTGGGGTCGCTTCTCTTCGGCGTGGGCGCCGCCGACCCCGTGGCTCTGGCGGGGGCGGCGGCGTGCCTCGTGGGCGCCGCTTGGGCCGCCAGTTGGCTGCCCGCCCGGAAGTCGGCGTCCACCGATCCGGCGACGGTGCTCCGGCTGGAGTGAGTCAGCGGATCGCGTAGTCCTCCACGGCCCGGTCCACCGCGGGGAAGAGCTTCTCCACGGCGCCCACGGTGAGGAGGATCTCCGGACGTCCGGCCCCCTCGGGGATCATGCGGGCCGGGAGTCCCACGAGACTTTCGTCGAACAGGGTCCGCACCACCGTGAGGGCCGCCACCACCGAGCCCAGAGGCGCAGGGTGGAAGCGGTCGGCCGCGTAGAGCACGAACCGGGAGTCGGCTTTCCAGGCCTCCAGCCAGGAGATCCCCGCGGGAATGAAGATCCCTCCCACGTCCTGGGCCGCGGCCCGATACGACGCGTGGACGGCGGCGAACGTGTACCGGGGGTCTTCGGGAGGCCAGACCATGAGAAGGGCCGGCACGGCGCCCACCTCCCGGATCACCCGGCTCAGGGAGTCGGTCCACTCCCGCAGATAGGCCTGGCTCTCCGGAAGGGTCGAAGGACCCTGCTGAAGCACGACGACGTCGGGCCGGAGTTCCCGGATCGTGGACTGGGTGCCGGCCGCCCAGTGGTCGCCCAGACCGTAGTTCGAATACGCCACCGACGCCGTTTCCACCGAGTGCCCCGCGATCTCGGCCACCGTCTCCACGAGGCCCGGAAGGTCGTTGGCGTACGTGAGGGAATTGCCCACGAAGAGGATCCGGAGGTCGGCGTCGGGAAGGGCGGGCCCGGTGGGGTCGCCCCCGCATCCGGAGGGGAGGGCGGGGAGCAGCGTCAGACCGAGGAGACCGATGAGGGAGCGTCGCATGGGAGTGGAGCGGCTGGGGGAACGGCGTGTGCCGGGAGGGCCACGACACCGCTACATACGACCGCCGTCGGAGCCTGCCGGGGCCTCGTGGGGACGAATCGCGACGTGGGGGGACGAGCCGCGGGAGGTCGGGACGAGGGGGACCCCTGACGGTCGAGTGTAGACCGGAGGTGGGGTCGGACGTACCCATTCGGCGCCGGTGCTTCCGGCCGTCGTCCGTCCGCGCCCCTCCGGAGTTCCATGCCCACCGACCCCTCCGTGCCCGCCGTTCCGCCCCCGGGCGCCGACGAAGCCGGCTCCGCCCGAAGCCGGTGGACCGCCTACGCCGTGGTCCTGGGAGGATGGCTGCTGTTGGCCCTCCTGGAGACCACCAAGGAGTGGGTCGGCTGGCGGGTGCGGGGTGCGCCCCGGAGCTGGGGTCTCGTGGCGGCGGTCAACCTCCCGTTCTGGCTCTACTGGGCCGCCCTCACTCCGGTGGTGGTGGCGCTGGGCCGCCGCTTTCCGTTGCTGGGACCTCGCCGCTGGGGTGCCGTGGCCCTCCACTTCGCCGGTTCGTTGGTGGCGGCTCTCGGCCACGCGGCGGTGACGGCGGGGTTCGCCGTGTGGGCGCTCGGGGGGACGGGCCAACTGCGGGATCCTTCGTTCATGGCCCAGTTCCGCCCCCTGGCCGAAGGGTACGTCCTGCTCGAGATGCTGGTGTACTGGATGATCCTGGGGGTGGCCCAGGCCGTGGTCTTCCACCGCGGGTTCGTGGCGGCCCGGGTGGGGGAAGCCCGGGCCGAGGCCCGGGCCGCCCGCTCCGAAGCCCGGGCCGCCGAGGCCCGCCTCCAGGCGCTCCGCATGGAGGTCGACCCCCACTTTCTCTTCAACGCCCTCAACGCCGTGTCGAGTCTCGTCCGTCGCGGCGACGTTCGGGGGGCCACCGACATGCTCGCCCGCATCGGCGATCTGCTGCGGATCACCCTTCGCTACGGTCGAGAGGGTTCGGTATCCCTCCGCCGGGAACTGGAACTGGTGAAGGAGTACCTGGAGATCGAGTCGGTGCGCATCGGCGATCGGTTCGCGGTGGAGATCGAGGCCGACCCCGAAGTCCTGGACGCCGCCGTCCCACCCCTCCTCCTCCAACCGCTGGTGGAAAACGCCGTGCGCCACGGTGTGGCCCCGGTGCCGGGCCCGGCACGGCTCACCGTGCGGGCCGTCCGGGAGGGGGAGCGGGTCCGGGTGGACGTGCTGGACTCGGGGCCGGGGCCCCGCCCCGGCGCGCCGACCGGGACCGGCCTCCGCAACGTCTCCGACCGGGTGGCGGAGGAATTCGGCGGGAGGGGCGCCCTGGAGGTCGCGGCCGAACCCGGCGGCGGAGGGCGCGCCACCCTGACGTTCCCCTGGGTGCGGCTGGGGGCCTCCCCTTCGCCGGCGCCCGTCCCCTCTCCGGATGGAGGTCGCCCGTGACGCCCGAACCCCTTCGTGTCGCCCTGGTGGACGACGAACCCCTGGCCCGCTCGGCCCTCCGCTCGGCCCTCTCCGGGTTCGACGATGCGGTGGTGGTGGTGGAAGCCGAGGATGGCCCCGACGCCGTGGATCAGCTCCGGAACGCCGAGGTCGACGTGGTCTTCCTGGACGTCCGCATGCCCGGCCTCGACGGGTTCGAAGTGCTGGACGCCCTGGAACCCGACGAGCGACCGGCCGTGGTGTTCGTGACCGCCTTCGACGACCACGCGCTCCGCGCGTTCGACGTGCACGCGGTGGACTACCTGGTGAAGCCCTTCGACGATGCCCGGTTCGCCGACATGATGGCCCAGGTGCGCCAGCGGGTGGCCCAACGGCGGCGAGGGCGCCTGGGGGGCGGATCGAGGCGCTCCTCCGGGACCGGGACGGAGCACCCCTCGCCCCCCACACCCGGATCCAGGTCCGGGACGGGCCCCACATCCGATTCGTGGACGTGGCCGACGTGCGGTACGTGGAAACCGACGGCAACCACCTCGTGCTGCATCTCGCGTCGGGGGACTCCGCCCGGATCCGGCACACGTTGAAGGATCTCATGGCCGTGCTGGACCCCCGGCGCTTCGTGCGCATCCACCGATCCACCGCCGTGAATCTGGACTACGTGAAGGAAGTGCAGCCCTGGTTCTCCGGCGACTACGTGGCCCTCATGAAAGCCGGAGAGGAACTGCGGGTCAGCCGCCATTACCGGGACGATCTGCTCCGCACCACCTTCTGACGCCCACGTCCCGCCCCGGCCCGGCGCGTCCGGTCCGGTCTCGCCGCGGCTGGCCGCGAGACCGCGGGATCGCCCGGAGCCCCACCGTAGGTTGGAGCATGTCTTTCCGTGCGTCGTCCGGCCGTTGGGCCGTCGCCTCGTTCCTCCCGGTCGTTGCGGCCGGGTGCCTCGGTGCCGCTCCTCTGGCGGCTCAACCCGCGGTGGACCCCCTGGGGCCCGACCCCGCCGGGATCTTCACCTTCGAAGCCCTGGCCGAGGGGGTGTGGGTGGCCCGGGTCCTCGCCCGGCCCGAGGCGTACGCCTTCGCCAATTCCCTGGTGGTGGAGGGCGAGGACGGCGTGCTGGTGGTGGACACCCAGCAGAGCCCGACCGCCGCCCGAGCCCTCATCGACCGCATCGCCCTGTGGACGGATCGACCCGTGCGCTGGGTGGTGAACACCCATTGGCACGGCGACCACGTGTACGGTAACGTCGCCTACCGAGACGCCTCTCCCGGTGTCCGATTCCTGGCGGCTCCGGGCACCGTGGAGGGCATGAGAGGTCCGGGAGCCCGCCAGCGAGCCGAGGAACTCGAGACCCTGCCCGGCTCCATCCGGGACCGGGAGGCGTGGCTCGCCGCGGGGCGCCTTCCCGACGGTCGCGTCCTGGACCCCGACCTCCGGGATCAGGTGGCCTATTCGGCCCGGCTCCGGGCGGCGTACCTCGCCGAGCTCCGGGCCCTGGAGACGGTGGAGCCCGAACCGTTCGTGGACCGGCGGCGCACGCTGGATCTCGGCGGGCGGTCCGTGGAACTGGTGCCCCTGGGCCCGGCGCACACCGCCGGCGATCTGGTGGTTCGGGTGCCCGACGCCGGGGTGGTGGCGGTGGGCGACCTCCTGGAGGCCACGGCGGCTCCCTGGATCGACGGGGCCGCGAGCCTGGTGGGGTGGCGGGACGCCCTGGGGGTGTTGGGGGATGCCCCCGAGACGGTGCGGGTCCCCGCCCATGGCGACGTTCAGAGGGAGGGTTGGCTCCTTGCGGGGGAACGGGCCCTGTTCGACGACCTGGTGGCCGAAGCCCGCCGGGCGGTGGCGGAAGGGTGGTCGCCGGAGCGGATCCGCTCCGAGGCGCTCCTGGAAGAGCACCGGGCGTTCCTGGCCCGCATCGGCGCCGGCGAGGGGGCGTTCGAGCGATGGCGGGCCGAGGCCCTCTCCCGAGCCGTGGACGAACTGCGGGCGGGGGAAGGCGGGACCCCCTGACGGGGGATTCCGGTCAGACGCGGACGGCGTCTCCCCAGACGACGATGGCGTGGCGCATGGCGGATTCGGGAGAAGAGGGTTCCGGTGCGGGTCGCCCCGCAGACGCCTTCCCGGGAGAGCAACCGCCGTGCCAGGAGTGCCGGAACGGCCCAAAAGGATGCAGTTGAATACTTTAGGGTGCCTGTGGCCCGGTCCGTGGCGGGTTCCCGAACCGTCACATGTTCCGAATCGGTAACGCCCGTGTGTTACCGGATGGTAACGAGGTTCAGCCCAGGAGTCCGTGCTTGCGACGCTTCTCCCAGAGGTTCTTCCGGGAGATCCCCAGGCTCTCGGCCGTGGCCCCGACGTTTCCGTCGTGGGCCTCCAGGGCGTCCACGATGTAGCGTCGTTCCACCTCTTGAAGCGTGAGACCCCGTTCCACCCCCCCGGCGAGGGTGGGGCCCTCGGTGGGGGCGGGGGCTCCCGATGCCGGGACCGGCGACCCTCGCCCCAGAGCCGGAAGGGCGTCGGCATCGATGCGGCCCTGGGGAGAGAAGAGAAGGGCCCGCTCCACGGCGTTCCTCAGCTCCCGGACGTTCCCCGGCCAATGCCACGCCCGCAGGCGATCCAACGCCGCGTCGGTGAACCCGGCGAAGGGGCGCCCGGCCTCCCGGGCCAGTTCCCCGGCCAGGGATCGTGCGAGGGTGGGGACGTCGGATGCGATCTCCCGCAGCGGCGGAAGGGTGTGGGTGGCCACGGAGATGCGGTAGAAGAGGTCTTCCCGGAAACGCCCCTCTCCCACCGCCACGGGGAGATCCCGATTGGTGGCGGCGATGAGGCGGAGGTCGACCTCGATCTCCCGGGTGCCTCCGAGCCGGCGAAACCGGCGGGACTCCAGGAAAGACAGGAGCTTCACCTGGAGTTCCAGAGGCAGCTCACCGATCTCGTCCAGGAAGAGGGTGCCGCCGTCGGCGATCTCGGCCAGTCCGGTCTTGTTCTCCCGGGCGTCGGTGAAGGCGCCCTTCATGTAGCCGAAGAGCTCGGCCTCCAGGAGCTGGGGCGGAAGGGCCGCGCAGTTGATCTCCACGAACCGGCCGTGGGGTGCGGCGCCCGAGAAGTGGATGGCCCGGGCGGCGAGGTTCTTGCCCGTTCCGCTCTCTCCCAGGAGGAGCACCGTGGTGCGGGGCATCCCGGCGAGCCGTTGGACGAACGACCGGGCCTCGGCGATGCGCGGATGATCGCCGAGAAGGGCGTCGGCCGAGAAGCGTTCCCGCTGTCGGGCCCGGGCGGACCGGGCCTCTTCCAGAAGGGGGCGGTGAGCCAGGGCGCGCCGGAGGAGCGTGGTGAGCTCCCCGACGTTCACGGGCTTGGTGACGTATTCGTTGGCGCCGGCCTTGAGCGCCTCCACCGCAGACTCGAGCTCGCCGTCGGAGGTGAGGACGAAGATGGGCAGGTCCGGCGATTCGGCCCGGAGGGCGTGCGTCACCTCGATGCCCGTGAGTCCCGGCATGTGGAGATCGGTGAGCACGGCGTCGGGCCGGGTCTCGGTGGCGGCCTCCAGGAATTCCCGGGGGTCGTCGAACACCCGGGTCCGGAATTCGCCCGCCCGGCCCAGGTTCGCGCGAAGAAGCTCAGCGAACGGCAGGTCGTCGTCGAGAATGTAGACTTGGGGATTCACCATCGCATGCTCCCGTCCGAAGGGCGACCCTTCACGACTCGGGGCCGAAGATACCTCCATGATCGACCCGATGCTTCCGAACCACCGGTCCGAACCGGATTTCATGCCCCGCCTGCGTCGGATCTTCGCCGACGGACTTCCCGAACGTGTCGCGCGCATGCGGCGGGGGCTGGACGGCGTCGCGGCCGCCGTGGCGGCCGGAGTTCCACCCGAGGCCGACCACCTGGAAGAGCTCTTCCTGGCGTCGCATTCCCTCAAGGGCACGGCTCCCGGCTTCGGAGCGCTGGACCTGGGCACCGACGCGGGCACCCTCTCGGCCATCGCTCAGTCGTGGACCCCCGAGGCTCCGCCGTCGCCCGAGGGGCTGGAGCGGGCCCGGTACCTCATCGACCGCATCGAGGCGGCCTGCCGCGAGGTGATCGTGCGGACCGACGCCGGATCCGGAGGGGAGGCCACCCCGGATCCGGCGTCCACGTCCCGGCCTCAGTAGCGGTAGTGGTCGGGCTTGTACGGCCCGTCCTTGTCCACGCCGATGTAGCGGGCCTGCCCGTCGGAGAGCTCGGTGAGCCGGGCACCCAACTGGGCGAGGTGCAGCCGGGCCACCTTCTCGTCCAGGTGCTTGGGCAGTACGTAGACCCGGTTCTCGTACTCCCCGGCGTTGCCGGCGAGTTCGATCTGGGCGATGACCTGGTTGGTGAAGCTCGCGCTCATGACGAAGCTCGGATGCCCGGTGGCGCAGCCCAGGTTCATGAGGCGACCCTCGGCGAGGATCAGCACGCTGTGGCCGTCGGGAAACACGAACTCGTCGTACTGGGGCTTGATGTTGACGCGCTTCATCCCGGCGATGCGGGACAGCCCCGCCATGTCGATCTCGTTGTCGAAATGGCCGATGTTGGCCACGATGGCCTTGTCCTTCATCCGGGCCATGTGGTCGGCGGTGATGATGTCCCGATTGCCCGTGGCGGTGATGAAGAGGTCGGCCCGCTCCAGCACGTCGTCCAGGCGCAGCACCTGGAAGCCCTCCATGGCGGCCTGGAGCGCGCAGATGGGGTCGATCTCGGTGACCACGACCCGGGCGCCCTGACCCTTCAGCGCCTGGGCGCACCCCTTGCCCACGTCACCGTATCCGCACACCACGGCCATCTTCCCCGAGAGCATCACGTCGGTGGCCCGGTTCAGGCCGTCCACCACCGAGTGCCGGCAGCCGTAGAGGTTGTCGAACTTCGACTTGGTGACCGAGTCGTTGACGTTGATGGCGGGGAAGAGGAGCGAACCGTCCCGCTCCATCTCGTACAGCCGCTTGACGCCGGTGGTGGTCTCTTCCGAGACGCCCCGGATGTCGGCGGTGATGCGGTGCCATTTGCCGCCGTCCGCCGCCAGATTGCGCCGGAGCAGGTCCAGGATCACACCCCACTCCTCCGGCTCGTTGTCCGCATCGAAGGCCGGTACCGATCCGGCGTTCTCGTACTCCACGCCCCGGTGGAGCAGGAGAGTGGCGTCGCCCCCGTCGTCCACGAGGAGGTCGGGACCCGATCCATCGGGCCACACGAGGGCCTGGTCGGTGCACCACCAGTACTCCTCGAGCGTCTCGCCCTTCCAGGCGAAGACCGCCGAACCCCGGGGGTCGTCGGGGGTCCCGTCCCGTCCCACCACCACGGCGGCCGCCGCGTGGTCCTGGGTGGAGAAGATGTTGCACGACACCCAGCGCACGTCGGCACCCAGGTCCACCAGGGTTTCGATGAGCACCGCGGTCTGGACGGTCATGTGGAGCGACCCCATGACCTTCAGGCCCGCCAGGGGCTGCTGGGGTCCGTACTCCTTCCGGGCGGCCATGAGGCCCGGCATCTCCTGCTCGGCGAGGCGGATCTCCTTGCGGCCCCACTCGGCGAGGGAGAGGTCGGCCACCTTGAACGGCAGGCGCTCGGTGGCGGAGGCGGTCGAATCGAGAACGGAGGATTCCATGAACGGGGACTCCTGAATCAGTCGGAGGAACGAGGGCGACGCGCCCCCTGAAGGAAGAGCAGGGGCCCCCGGGCGTCGGGATCCGGAGGCAGGGGAACGAAAGGCCCGGGCTCGAGCCCGGATTCGACGAGGAAACGGGTGAGGCGTTCGGAGCCGAACCCGGGCCATTGATGGCCCATCTCCTCGGACATCTCGGCACGGTCGTGCTCCCGCATGTCCACCACCACCAGCCGGCCGCCGGGCCGAAGCACGCGCCTCACCTCGGCCAGGGCCTGGGACGGCTCGGTGACGTGGTGCAGAACCAGCGAGAGGACCGCGACGTCGACGGAGGCGTCGTCCAGGGGGAGGCACTCCACTTCACCCTCGCGAAACCCCACGTTGAGGGCGCCGGACAGGCGCTCCCGGGCGGCGGCCAGCATCTCCGGCGACCGATCCACCACGATGACGCGGGACACGAAGGGGGCCACGGCCGCCGACAGGACACCGGTACCCGCACCGAGGTCCGCCACGATCCAGGTGGGGTCGAGCAGTCCGAAGAGGGGAAGGAGGTCGGCGCGAATCCCGTAGAGTTCGGCCCGGATCTCGTCCCAGCGGTCGGCGGAGGCCGAGAAGAAGTCCCGGGAGCGATCCCGGCGGAGGGCCAGGACCGCATCGGCCCGCTCCCGATCCTCCCGCAACCGGGCGTCTTCGGTGAGCTGACCCCGCACCACGTCCCAGAGCCGCGCCTGATCCGGCGCGAGTTCGTCGACCCGCCGGTAGGGTCGTCTCGTGCCGTCGGCCCGGGAGGCGACCCACCCGTCGTCGGCCAGGACCCGCAGGTGCCGGCTCACGGTGGGCTGGGGCAATTGGAGTGCCTGGCAGAGCTCGGAGACGCTGAACTCCCGCCGCTCCAGCACCGCCAGCAGGCGGCATCGGGTGACGTCGCCCAGGGTGCCGAGGTGGCCGAGCACGGGGGGGAGGGTCGCAGTATTCATGTATTCGCATGAATAAATGGACCGTCGGCCGCCCCGTCAAGGGATCCTCCGGGTCGTTCGGGGGTCCCCAATGAAATCGCAGACTTCTTCGCAGGACTTCCATGCGCCTCTACGCCATCGAGAACGACGTCCACGCCGTCGACTTCGGCCCCGTCGAGATTCTCTTCTACCACGGGCGCCCCGTGGCCCTGAAGCACTACGCCGACAAGATCCTCTACGTCATCACGGAAAACGTCACCCGTGACGTTCCGTTCCGCCGGAGCTTCCGGACGGGCTGGACCGGAAAGGTGGAGGTCACGGGAGGGCAGGCCGCCCTGGAAGAGCGGATTCTCGAGGCGATCCAGGCCATGCCCGCTCCGGCTTGACCATCGCCCGGGGGGGGTGAAGCTTTCAGGACGAGCCCCTCCGAGCCCGTCTCCTGCCGCTTTCCCATCGGTATACCGTGCATCCAGAACATCCTGCGGCCCGGCACGCCCATGTCCACGCCGAGCCCCACGACGACATCATCTACCCGTCGGCGATTCCCTTCGTCCTGGTGCACCTGGCGTGCCTCGGGGTGATCTGGACCGGCGTGTCGGCGACCTCCGTCGCCGTCGCGGTCGCCCTCTATCTCGTGCGCATGTGGGGAATCACCGCCGGGTTCCACCGCTATTTCTCGCACCGGTCGTACAAGACGGGTCGGGTCATGCAGTTCATTCTGGCCTTCATCGGTCAGAGTTCGGCCCAGCGGGGGGTGATCTGGTGGTCGGCGATCCATCGTCATCACCACCTTCATTCCGACACGGAAGAGGACATTCACTCCCCGCGCCACATGGGCTTCTTCCACTCCCACGTGGGGTGGATCTTCCGCCCCATGCGGGCCACGGCGGACTACTCCACCGTTCCGGACCTGACCCGCTTCCCGGAGCTGGTCTGGCTCGATCGCTTCCATCTGGTCCCGGCGATCCTCCTGGCGGTGGGCTGCTTCCTGCTGGGCGGGTGGGAGATGCTGGTGGTGGGCTTCTTCTGCTCCACCGTGGTGCTCTACCACTGCGTGTTCTTCATCAACTCCCTGGCCCACGTGGTGGGATCCCAGCGCTATCTCACCGGTGACGACAGTCGCAACAACTGGTGGCTGGCCCTCATCACTCTGGGGGAGGGGTGGCACAACAATCACCACCACTACCAGAGCGCCACGGCGCAGGGATGGCGCTGGTACGAGATCGACATCTCCTACTACGTCCTCAAGATGATGTCGTGGGTGGGACTGGTTCGGGATCTCCGGGCCCCGCCGGAGCGGGTGCTCAACAACGAGCAGCCCGTGGGTCGGAAGGTCCTGGAGAAGGTGGCCACCCAGGTCGCCGCCACCGTCCCCGTGGAGCGCCTCGCCGCCGAGCTGCGGGAGCGGTGGGAGCGGAGTCACGTCCTGGACGATCTCCGGGCGGTGGCCCGGCGGGCCCGGGACGATGCCGAAGCCCGGCTCGAGGCGCTGACCCTCCCCCACCTCCCCTCCCTGGAGGAGCTGGAGGCTCGGGCGCGGGAGATGTTCGACGAGCAGCCGTCCCTCGCCGACGTGGCCCAGCGAGCCCGGGAGATGGTGCTCGAGGCGCTCTGGGCCCACCTCCTCGACGCCTCCCCCGAGCCGGCCTGAGCCGGTTCACCACGTCGGCCCCACCGCGGGGCGACGCTCCGGGCCCCGGTGCTGCAACGGCACCGGGGCCCTCGTCGTACGTGCTCGGGCCGGATGGGGTCCCGGCCTCCCGGTGGGGAGGCGTCGGGTTGCCCGTGGGCCTGCGGCGGGCCATCCTTTCCGGTCGCTTCGACCCGGCGCTTCCGCCGGGTGACCTTCCCGACACACGCCGAGGCACCGACTGAATGGACGCCATCCAGAACGTCGTCGACTTCCTGAACACCTACGTGGTGGAATTCGGGATTCCGGCCGGCGAGGAAAACATCCCCTTCATGGTGATCCTCCTCATCGGAACGGGGATCCTCCTCACCATCCGGACGGGGTTCGTCCAGATCCGCCGCCTGGGGCACGGATTCGCCGTGGCCACGGGCCGATACGATGATCCCGACGAGCCGGGCGACGTCACCCACTTCCAGGCGCTCACCACGGCCCTCTCGGCCACCGTGGGGATCGGCAACATCGCCGGTGTGGCCATCGCCATTCACTTCGGTGGGCCCGGGGCGCTCTTCTGGATGTGGGTGACGGCGGCCGTGGGAATGGCCACGAAGTACTCCGAGGTGACCCTGGCCCAGCGGTACCGCGACGTCACGGAAGACCACGACCCGGAGAAGTGGGAGGGGTCGGTGTCGGGCGGGCCCATGTACTACATCGAGCGGGGACTCGGTCCGGCCTGGAAGCCCATGGCCGTGTTCTTCGCCGTCCTCCTGGGCTTCACCGCGTTCCTCACGGGCAACGCGGTGCAGGCCAACACGGTGGCCGACCAGCTCCAGACCACCTTCGGCGTCAGCCCCGTGGTCACCGGGCTGGTCACGGCCTTCGTGGTGGCGCTGGTGATCATCGGCGGCATCGGCCGCATCGGGAAGGTGACCTCGATCCTGGCGCCGCTCATGGCCGCCATCTACGTGGCCGGGGCCCTCTTCATCATCCTCATGAACGCCGGGCAGATCATTCCCACGTTCGGTCTGATCCTCTCGGAGGCCTTCAACCCCTCGGCGGGGATCGCCGGAGCGGGCGTGGGGGCCTTCCTGGTGACCATGATGTGGGGGGTCAGGCGAGGGCTCTTTTCCAACGAGGCCGGGCAGGGCTCGGCGCCCATCGCCCACGCCGCGGCCAAGACCGACGAGCCCGTGTCGGAGGGTGTGGTGGCGCTGCTGGAGCCGTTCATCGACACCATCGTCATCTGCACCATGACGGCGATGGTCATCATCATGACCGGGGTCTGGGACGCCCGGCACCCCACGGAGATCCAGCTCACGGGCGGTGACCTCTCGTACGTCACCCTCGGGGAGGCGGGCCGTTTCCACGGGGTCGACGCCCCGGCCGAACTCACCATCCAGAATGGGGCCCAGGACCTCCAGGGCGGGCCGGCCCTGGTGGCCTGGCACGAGACGGCGGTGGAGGTCCTCTACGTCGACGAGGCCCAGACCATGCCCTTCACCGGGACGATCCACACGGAACGTGGGGAGGCCGTGGCCGGCGACGGGACGGTGTACACGTCCCTCTACGGCGATGCCGCCGAGAGCGGGGCGCCCCTCACCGCCATGGCGTTCGGCGTGGGGCTTCCGGGCACCTTCGGCCAGTTCATCGTGGTGACCTCGGTCCTCCTCTTCGCCGTGTCCACCGCCATCTCGTGGAGCTACTACGGCGACCGCTGCGCCAACTACCTCTTCGGTCCCAAGTCGATCCTGCCGTACAAGGCCGTCTTCGTGGCCATGCACTTCGTGGGGGCCGTAGCCCCCTTGGCGGTGGTGTGGTCCCTGGGCGACGTGGCTCTGGCCATCGTCATCGTGCCGAACCTCATCGCCCTCGTGCTCCTGTCGGGCCAGGTCCGGGAGATGACGAAGTCGTACTTCGACCGGAAGCCGTGGATCGAGAACGCGGCGGCCCATCAGCGGGCGAAAGCGCGCGGGAAGGGATAGGTCGGCCGGCCTGGACGCCGGGAGGATCGGAGGCCGTCGGCACGTCGCCGGCGGCCTCCCTTCGCATCGTCAGGGGACTCCCGGTCGATCGGGGGTCCCCTCGTTCTCCCCGTGCCCCTCGAAATCGGCCCACGTGGGCGGGCGCAGGGTCAGGTCGATGGCGAGCCAGAGGGTCTTGGCGAAGGGGTAGAACACCACGGGCACGGGCACCATGACGGCGATGAGCGTCCACTTGATGCCGTTCCAGGGCACGTCGGGCCACGTGTAGAGCACCGCTCCGAGCGTGCCCAGGGCGATGATGAACTCCGCCGTCACGAAGTTGATCACGTAGCTGCCCAGGAAGTAGTCGGGCTCGTTTCGGTCCAGGATCAGGTGGCACCCCGGGCAGGCCGAGCGCATGACGACCCACCGGGAGAAGAGTCCCCCGGACCCGCAGTGGGGGCACCGCCGCCGGATACCCCGGAAGAGATGGGTGCGCCACCGCCGGAGGGAGAACTGAACGGGATCGCTCGTCGTGGGCATGGGTGGGAATCTACGGGTCCCGCGGAGCGAATTGAACGGACCGGCTCGCCTCCACGAACGTCCGAACCCGGTCCGGGTCCACACCGGCCCCGGCGCGCCCTCCCGTCTGGATCCACGAACCCACGATGAGTCCCGACGCCCCTGCGGTGAGGAGCCCGGCCACCGAGTCGGGAGTGGCGCCGCTCCCCACGAAGACGGGCGCCTCCGGAACAGCGCCGGCCACCCGCCTCACCCGGTCGGGGTCGGTAGGCTCTCCCGTTCCCGTACCCGAGACGATCACGGCGTCGGCACCGGCTCGGGAGACCAGGTTGCGGGCCGCGTCTTCCGGGGTGGATCCGGGCGGGGGCGTGGCGTGCTTCACGTGGACGTCGGCCAGGATCGCGCAGTTCGGGGCCAGGGTCGTCCGTACCCGGAGGGTGTCCCACGCCCGGCCCGTCAGCGCCCCCTGGTCGGTCCACATGGTCCCGGCGTGGACGTTCACCCGGATGAACCGGGCCCCGGTGGCGGCGGCGATGCCCAACGCCGCCCGAGCATCGTTGCGCAGCACGTTGACGCCCACCGGGTGGTCGCCGGCGACGTCCACCACCGAGGCCACGGCGCGGCTCATGGCGGCGACGGTTTCGGGGGGAACGGGCCCGGGGTGGAAGGGCGTGTCGCCGTAGTTCTCCACCAGGACGGCGTCGAAGCCGCCGTCCAGCAGCGCCCGCGCTTCGTCCCGGGCGCGCCGCACGATCCGGTCCATGGGGAGGGTGTGGGCCGGCGCCCCGGGCAGGGCCGGCAGGTGGACCATGCCCACGAGCACGGGCCCGGGCGCGGAGAAGGGAAGGGGAGGAGCCATCAGGGGGTCCCTGGGGAAGGGGGCGGGGGGTCGTCGTCGGCGCCGTCGCGACCGTCGGTGGAGTGGCGGGGCCGCATCCCCCCGTCCACGATGCGCCCCGGCAGCACGGCGTCGCGGCCGAAGCGGGTGCGAAGGGCGTCCACGGTCCGGGCGATCCGCCGGTCCCGATCGGTTTCCAGGTCGTCGGGGGAATCCACCGCGTCGTCGAAGAGGGCGAGCTGCCGGGGGGCGTCCCGGTCGGAGAGATTCGACAACCCCACGCCCAGAAGGCGGACGCCGGTGCGGCGTCGTTTGCGCAGGTCGGCGAGAAGAGTCCGAGCGGCGGGAAAGATCACCGACTCCGACTCCACCGCCTCCGGAAAGGTGTGGGCGCGCTGCCGAGTGGTGAAATCCGAGTCCCGGACCTTCACCGTGAGGGTGCGGGCACGGAGTCCCTCCTTTCGCAGGGAGCCGGCCACCGAGACCGTGAGGCGGAGAAGCTCCCGCTCCAGGCTGTCGTCCCGGACGAGGTCCCGGAAGAAGGTCCGCTCCGAACTCACCGATTTCCGGGGATCGTGGCGCGAAACCGGGGATTCGTCCTGCCCCCTCACCCTGCGCTGCAGCCACCGGGCCCGGGAGTCGCCGAACCAGCGCGTCAACCACTCGGGCTCCACCCGGCGGACGTCGGCCACCGACCGGAGTCCCCGGTCCCGGAGGGCGTCCAGAAGGCTCGGACCCACGCCCGGAAGATCCCGCAGTTCGAGTTGCTCCACGAACGCCTCCTCGCCTCCCGGCGGCACGACGAAGACGCCGTTGGGTTTGGCGCGACTCACGGCCAGCTTCGCCACCAACCGGTTCGTGCCGCCCCCCACCGAGACCCGGATCTCCGAGGCGCGGAGTACCGCGTCCCGGATCCGGTGCCCCGTGTCGGCCAGGGACTCGCCCTTCAGCAGCCGTTCCGTGCCGGTGAAGTCGAGATAGAACTCGTCGATGGAGGCGGGCTGGACCACGGGCGCCAGATCGTCCAGTGCCGCTCGCACCCGACGGCTCCGCTCGGTGCACGCCGACCGGGACACGGGCGCCACCATGGCCTGGGGGCACAGTTGGAGGGCGCGCCCCGTGGGCATGGCCGATCTCACGCCGAACGCCCGGCAACTGTACGACGCCGACGTCACCACGCCTCGACCGTCGGGAGAGCCGCCCACGATGAGGAACTCGGCCCGGCCCGCGCCCTCCGGGTCCTCCAGTCGCGCCACCTGGACGTAGAAGGCGTCGCAGTCCACGAGGAGGATCCGTCGCGGCGCGGGGGAATCAGCCATGGGCCGGAGTCGGGGAACGGGGTGGGGCGACGGTCCGCCTCGGGGGTGCCGGCAGACCCTTCGGAGAGTAGAGTCCGGACGCCCCCGGCGGAACCGCCGGGCGCCCGCGGGGTTGATCCAGACTCCGATTCCGCACCTGCCGAACCCCCTCCCACGGAGGCCATCCGCAATGGGCTACCCCTTCGATCTCCCCGAACTCGGGTATTCGTACGACGCGCTCGAGCCCCACATCGACGCTCGCACGATGGAGATCCACCACTCCAAGCACCACGCCGGGTACACCAAGAAGTTCAACGCCGCTCTGGCCGACCACACCGACCTCCACGGTCGATCGGCGGAGAGCCTGGTCGCCGGCTGGAGATCGTTGCCCGAGTCCATCCGGGGCGCGGTGCGCAACAACGGGGGCGGCTACGTCAACCACGCGCTCTTCTGGGACGTCATGACCCCCGGGGGCGCCGGAGCTCCGTCGGGCGATCTGGCGTCGGCCATCGACGAGGCATTCGGATCCCTGGAGAAGTTCAAGGAGTCCTTCGCGGGGGCCGCCGGCGGGCAGTTCGGTTCCGGCTGGGGTTGGCTCGTGGTGACCGACGGCGGGGGACTCGAGATCGTGTCCACGCCGAACCAGGATTCGCCGCTGAGCGACGGCAAGACGCCGATCCTCGGCGTCGACGTCTGGGAGCACGCCTACTACCTCCACTACCAGAACCGTCGGCCCGATTACCTGTCGGCGTTCTGGAACGTGGTGAACTGGGACAAGGTCGCCGAGCGCTTCGCCGCGGCCCGCGGCTGACCCCACGCGTCGACCCGTGACCACCTCCGCCCCCGATCGAGTGTTGGACCCGATCGGGGGCGGAGTGCGTTTCGGCGTCCCGGGGCCCGGGTCGGCCACCCGATGCTTGTGCAATCGGGATCAGATGTTTACCTGTAGGAAATCCGGGGGCCTGCGTCGGGCCCGTCTGTTCCGCCCTGCGAATCGACCGACATGAGTGTGCCGAGCCGACTTCGCCGCCTCCCCTCCACGGGGGTTCTCGCGGTGGCCGCCCTGGCCCTCGCGTGCCTCCCCGCACAGGGGCAGAGCTTGCGGGGGTCGTCGGCGTCCCTCGACGTCCAGAATGATCAGGCCCGGGTCCACGATTTCACCTACCTGAGCACGAGCAGCCAGGTGCGTCGCTTCGTCGACGCGGGGTACCTCGTGCCGGTGCGGGGCAACCGGGACTTCGAACTCCACGCGGTGTCGTTCCCCTACGCCCGGCCGGAAGCCGAGCTCTTCATCCGAAGGCTCGCCGGTCAGTACCGGGCCGCCTGCGGAGAGAAGCTCGTGGTCACGTCCCTGACCCGGCCCCAGAGCCGGCAGCCTCGCAATGCGTCGGATCGGTCCGTGCATCCCACCGGGATGGCCATCGATCTGCGGTACAGCGGGGATCGACGCTGCCGGGCCTGGCTCGAGGAGGTGCTCCTCAGTCTGGAGAGCCGAGGGGTCCTGGAGGCCACCCGGGAGCGGTATCCGGCCCACTACCACATCGCGCTGTTCCCCCGCCCCTACGCCTCCTACGTGGACGGCATGAGCCGGAGCGACCGTCGGGCGGAGCCCGAGCCCGCGCCCCAGGAGCGGCAGGCCAGTGCGGCCGAGACGATCCAGCGGTACGAGGTGCGGAGAGGGGACTCCCTCTGGACCATCGCCCGGGACCACGGGATCTCCATCACCGAGTTGCGGTCGTCCAACGATCTGCGCTCGAGCCGGATCTACGCCGGGCAGGTTCTCCGGGTGCCGGTGCGGTCCCAGCGCTGAATCAGGGCCCGGGACCCCACAGGCGGTCCATGGCCTCGTCGTAGTCCTCCAGCCCTCCGGCGACCCACACCCGCGGCGCTCGCCCCGGGAACGCATCCAGCACGGCGCGATTCTCCCCGGGCCCCAGGTCCCGCACCCACACGACGGGCCCGACCTCGCCGGTCCAGGGCACCCGGGCCAGCACCGGGGCGAGTTCCACCGTTCCCTCCCGATCCGACCCGGCCTCCCGAACGCAGTCGGATGTCCACGGCGTCGCCGGGTCCACCCGGGCGCGGTTGCCCTCCGACAGTTCCACCGTGGCCAGGGTGGCCGGACTGCCCGGAGCCGGGTCCAGGTCGAGAGGCGGAAGGGGAGTTCCCGCCCGCCGCGCCGCGGCGTAGGTGTGGACCCGACAGAGGTCGTTGCGTCGGAGAGCCGTCTCCACCGAGTCGCGACGCATGCCCGAGGCCTCCAGGCGGGCCGCCTCCCGGCCGGCCCAACTCCCGTGGACGAACACGAGGCTCGGCGCCGGGCCCGGATCGGGGAGGGGGGCGAGGGGCGGAAGGGCCCACGATCCCAGGCGAGGAGGGAGCCCGAGGGCCAGTCCCCACCCCAGGGCCACCACCGTGGCGACCCGGGCCACCGCAACCACCGCCCACGGCGCCGGGGGCGGGGAGGCGGCTCGTTCTTCGGGGGTCGGCGCGGCGAGGGTGCCCCGGGGGAGGCCCAACCCCACGGCGGCCAGCACCGTGAGAACGATCCAGGCCGGCCCCGCCTCGTACAGCATGCGCGGGCCGAAGTGGATGCCGTGATGCCAGTACGCCGCGTTGGCCACCACCGCCGCCAGGGCCCACGCCAGGAAGAGGCCGCTGCCCCGGAAGGGCCGACCCCGGAGCAGGAGCCACGCCCCCACGGCCGCCACGGCGGGGACCGGGGTCTCGAAGAGGTGGAGTCCCAGCAGGGCCAGGTCCGACCCGGTGTAGGCCAGCGCCTCGGTGAAGCCGTAGGCGTTGCCCCAGGGGTCGCGGTGGAAACCCAGGCCGTGGGCCGAGCCGAAGGCCGCCGTGTATCCGAACCGGAGGGGGCTGCCGAAGAGGCGGGTGTTCCACCACGCCAGCAGGACGGCGAAGGGAGCCCCCCCCGCCACGGCGGCACCGGCCCGCACGATCACGTCCCGGGGGCCGAAGGGTGACGGGGGCGGGGGATCGTCGGGGCGATGCAGGCGGAGCGGCGGGGGGGAGCGACGTTCCCGGACGAGCCGGGCCACCCACACGCCCACCGGGAGGACCACCGCGAGAGCCAGGCCGGTCCAGGGCCGGGACGCCACGGCCCACCCCGCCGCCGCCCCGGTGACCACGGCCCATCCCGCCCCCCCGTCCCGGGCCCGGACCGCCGCCCAGAGAGCCAGCGACACGGCGCACGCGGCGCCGGCGTGGGACAGATAGCCGGCGCCGATGCCCCACACGAAGGGCGAGAGGGCCACGGCCGCGGCGGCCACCCGGGCCGTGGTGGGCCGCTCCGGGAACAGGCGGAGGACCAGCGCCGCCGTGAATCCCACCGTCCCTGCGGTGAGCAGCGGGCCCAGCCACTCCACCGCCCCGAGGCGGGCCGCCACGGCCAGAAGAGCGGTGTGCCCCGGCGGGTAGATCGACGCCCACCCCTCGGGCGTCCACACCCCGTTCACCGAGTTCCGGAAGGCCGCGTCGAGAGGCCACGCGTCGGCCCATTGCCCGGCGGCCAGGAGGCGGGCGTGGCGCAACTGGATCACCTCGTCGGCCAGCGTGGGTCGGCCCCCGAGCAGCCATCGGGACACGGCGCCGGTGATGGCCCCGGCCACCACCGCGCAGCCCGCCACCCACGCCCGCTCCGAAATCCCGGTGAGCCCCCGGGCGGTGGCGGTCTCCCAGGGGTGGGGGTGGAAGGGGGGAGACGCTTCCGAGCCGTCGCCCGATCCGTCGGAGCGCAGGCTGCGCATGCGGAGTCCCACCAGCACCACCACGAGGGCCGCCATGGCCAGGACCGCCGCGGTACCGCTCCACGCGTGGGCCATTACGGCGTCGACCTGGGCCCGGGTGGACGCCGCTGCCGGGCCGGCGCGGGCCGGATCCAGCAGCCGGTGGAGGGGCAGGAACGCCGCCGCCACCAGCACCGCACCCACCACCCTCCACCGCCCGTGGTCACGACCGATCATGACGTCGCGTCCGCGGCGGGCGCCGGGGTGCCCGGGAGGTCGCCCCGGGGATGGACGAGGGGGTGGGAATCCATGGCGACGGGGGCGGAGGCGGCCGACGGGGGAGAGGTCTGCTCCGAATGTGCGGGTCGTTCCGGGGTCCGGCCAGTCCGCCCGATTGCCCGGGGCCGGTCCCCTGGGTACCCTCCGGTCCATGGATTCCCCTGCCCGGTCCCCCCTCCTGGATCCCCACGAGATCCTGCGCTGGGTGTTCTTCGGCCGCCTCACCCTCCTGGCGGCCATCGCCGTCGGTGCGGTCGTCGGTTCGGCCGGCACGCCGGGCGGCAACGCCGTCCAGATCGCCGGCGGCGCCCTGGGGGTGGCGGCCGTGTTCACGGCGTGGTCGTTCTGGCGCCTTCGGAGGGAGCCGGCGGACCCCAGTCGGTGGTTCCTGGGCGTCCAGGTGGCGGTGGACATTCTGGCGGTGACCGTGGTGGTGCATCTCACGGGCGGGCCCGCCAGTGACTTCGCCCCGGTCTACATCCTGGTCATCGCCGAGGCCGCCCTTCTCCTTCCCCTGCCCGGGGGTGTGCTGGCGGGGGTCCTGGCCAGCGTGCTGTTCGGCATCGACGCGGTGTGGGTTCAGCAGGGCAACCTCGATGCGGCCCTGGGACTCCAGGTGGGCCTCTTCGCCCTGGTGGCCGTGGCCATCGGCATCCTCGGCGACCGACTCCGGCGAACCGGTATGCGCCTGGGGGCCGTGGAGTCCGAGCTCGAACAGCTTCGCCTCGACACCTCGGTCATTCTGGACACCCTGGCCACCGGCGTCCTGACCCTGGACGACCGCGGACACCTGCTCTACCTGAATCCGGCGGGTGCCCGGCTCCTGGGGGTGGACGCCTCCACCTGGAGCGGGCAGGCCGTCATGGCCCGCCTCGAGGCCATGGCCCCGGGCTTCGGGGCCGTGCTCCGGCGGTCGGTCGAGGACGGGGTCCCGGAACGTCGGTTCAAGACCCACGTGGAGCGGGACGGCCGTCGGGTGACCCTGGGCGTGTCCACGACCGTCATGGATCGGGGGCAGACGGGACCCCACTCGGCCACGGCCCTCTTCCAGGATATCACCGACCAGGAGGCCCTGACCCTCCTCACCCGGCGGGCGGACCGGCTGGGGGCGGTGGCGGAGCTGTCGGCGTCCCTGGCCCACGAGATCAAGAATCCATTGGCGTCCATCCGATCAGCGGTGGAGCAGTTGGGTCGAGGGGTGAAGGAGTCCCAGGATCGGGAGGTGCTGGAGCGCCTGGTTCTGGCCGAATCCGATCGTCTCAGCCGGCTCCTCAGCGAGTTCCTGGATTTCTCGGGACTGCGCATGGGGCGACAGGAATCGGTGGATTTCGCCGACCTGGTGGAGCGGGTGGTGGAGGTGGTGCGCCAGCATCCCGACGCCCTGGATCGGACGGTGACGGTGGAGTGCCGGCGGCCCCCGGGCGAGGCCCCGCTGTCGGGTGATGCCGACCTCCTCCACCGGGCCGTGTTCAACCTGGTCCTCAATGCCGTGCAGTTCTCGGGCGATGCTGGACGGGTGGAGGTGGAGCTGCGGAGGGTCCCGGGGCAGGACGTGCCCGGTCCCCCCGACGCCCAGTCGGCGTGGCGACTCCGGGTGCGGGACTCGGGTCCCGGGATCTCCCCCGACGACGCGCAGCGCATCTTCGACCCGTTCTTCACCACCCGACGCGGGGGGAGTGGACTGGGCCTGGCGGTGGTGCACCGTGCCGTGGAGGCCCACGAGGGTGCGGTCCTGGTGGGGGAGGCCCCCTCCGGCGGCGCCGAGTTCACGCTCTTCCTGCCTGCAGAGGACACCGCATGAGCGACAACGTCCACATCATGCTCGTGGACGACGAGACGGCGATCCTGGAAACCCTTCAGATTCTCTTCCGGAACGAGGGCTTCCAGGTGAGCGCCTGTTCGTCGGGGCCCGAGGCCCTGGAGCGGCTGGCCGAGGAGCGCCCGGACATCGTGCTCACCGACATCCGGATGCCCGGGGCCACGGGGCTCGAGGTCCTGGCCCGGGCCCGGGAGGTCGACGAGGAGATGGCCGTGATCCTCATGACGGCCCAGGCGTCGCTTCAGAGCGCCGTGCGGGCGGTGAACGAGGGCGCCTACCACTACCTCCAGAAGCCCTTCGCCAACGACGAACTCCTGGCCATCTGTCGCCGCGCCGCCGAGGCCCGGCAGCTCAAGGTGGAGAACAAGGCCCTCAAGAAGGAGATCCGGCGCCGGGAACGGCAGCACGCCGATCGCCCCGTGGGAAAGGCGCGTCCCTTCACCGACGTCCTGAAGCTGGCCGAGACGGTGGCCCCCACCGACTCCACGGTGCTGATCACCGGGGAGAGCGGTTCGGGAAAGGAGGTGGTGGCCCGCTACATCCACGCCCTCTCCGATCGAGCCGACCACCGCTTCTATTCCATCAACTGCGGGGCGCTGCCCGAGAGCCTCCTGGAAAGCGAGCTCTTCGGTCACGTGAAGGGGTCGTTCACCGGCGCCGTGAAAGACAAGACGGGACTGCTGGTGGCCGCCGACGGCGGAACGCTCTTCCTGGACGAGATCGGCGAGACGACGCCGGCGACCCAGGTGAAGCTCCTGCGCGCGCTGCAGGAGCGAGAGGTGATTCCCGTGGGCTCGACCCAGCCCGTGCCCGTGGACGTGCGGATCATCGCCGCCACCAATCGGGAGCTGGAACACGAGATCCGGCGCGGCCAGTTCCGGAGCGACCTCTACTACCGGCTCAACGTCATCGCGCTCCATCTCCCGCCCCTGAGGGACCGGAAGGACGACGTCCCCCTCCTCGTCCAGTGGTTCATGGATCGCATGAGCGGCGAGGACAGCCCCGGGTCCATGGACGACGAGGCGCTCCAGTTGCTGTGCGAGTACGACTGGCCCGGAAACGTGCGGGAACTGGAGAACGCCCTGGAGCACGCCCTCATCGTCGCCAAGGGGGCTTCGGTGGGCCCGGCGCATCTCCCCGAGCGGGTCCGGGAGGCGCCCCCCGCCCAGCTCGTGGCCGACGGATTGCCGCCCAACCCCTCCATGGAGGTCATCGAACGGGCCTACATTGCCTGGGTCCTCCACGCCGAGGGCGGCAACAAGACCCGGGCCGCCGAGGTCCTGGGCATCGACCCGTCGACCCTGTACCGCAAGCTGAACCGATACGGCATCGAGGTATGAGCGGCATGTCCAGCGACCAGACTCGCACGCCCCCCGAGGATCCCCGCCCCCGCCGTGCCTGGGATCGCCTTCCCTGGGACGACGTGATCGTCTCGGTGGTGATCCCGGTCTACAACGAACGCCACACGGTGGAAGCGCTGCTGCGCAAGGTCGACGAGGTGGGCCTCCACACCGAGGTGGTGGTGGTGGACGACGGATCCACCGACGGCACCCGGGACATCCTGCCCGACCTGGAGACCGAGGGGCTCATCGACACCCTGGTGTTCCAGCCCCGCAACCAGGGGAAAGGGGCGGCGCTCCGAACCGGGTTCCAGCACGCCACCGGCGACGTCGTGGTGGTGCAGGATGCGGATCTGGAATACGACCCCACGGAGTTCCCGATCCTGCTGGAGCCGATCCTGGCGGGGAAGGCCGATGCGGTGTACGGCAGCCGCTTTCTGGGAGGGGCCCATCGGGTGCTGTTCTTCTGGCACAGCGTGGGCAACCGCTTCCTGACGCTCCTCAGCAACATGTTCACCGATCTCAACCTCACCGACATGGAGACCTGCTACAAGATGGTTCGGCGGGACCTTCTCCAGTCGTTGCCCCTCTCGGCGGACCGGTTCGGCATCGAGCCCGAACTGACCGCGCGGCTGGCCCAGTCCGGTGCCCGGCTGTACGAACTGCCCATCAGCTATCACGGGCGGTCGTACGCCGAGGGCAAGAAGATCGGGTGGCGCGACGGCGTGTCGGCCATCTGGTCGATCCTGAAGTTCAACCTCACCGGTCCCCGGGCCTCTCGCTGGCAGCCGCCGGCCGTGCCCATGTGGGAGGCCCGAAAGGCGCTGGAGGGGCTGGCCTCGGATCCCGCCGAGGGAGAAGGGGCCTCCGATCAGGGACCCCCGGACAGCGCTCTCGCTCCGTCATGACCCGCCGGGCCCCCCTGCCGGGGCCGGGAATCGGGGTGCTGGGGGGCATCCTCCTCCTGGCCGTGACGGTCTACGCCAACAGCCTGGGCAACGGCTTCGCGTACGACGATCAGGCCATCATCGTCGAAAACCCCCTGGTCACCGCCGGAGACCCCGGAGCCGCCCTCACGGCGCCGTACTGGGCCGGTGAAGCCGGGGTGGGCCGCCTGTACCGACCCACGACCCAGGCGGCGTTCGCCCTCCAGTGGCGCCTGTTCGACGGGGGCCCGGCGGGTTTCCACGCGGTGAACGTCGGCCTCCACGGCCTGGCGTCGGTGCTGGTGGGGCTCCTGTGCGGATGGCTGGCCGGAGTCGGACGATCGCCGGACGACTCCCGGACCCGGGCCGTGGTCCGCGGGGGCGCTCTCGCGGGAGGGGCTCTGTTCGCGGTCCATCCCGTGCACGTCGAAGCCGTGGCCAACGTGGTGGGGCAGGCCGAACTCTGGGCGGCGGTGGGGGTGCTGGGGGCGGTGGAGGTGCATCGGACCACCCGCTTCGCCTCGGGTGCGACGCGCATCGCCGGAACCCTCGCCATGGGACTCCTCTTCGCCCTGGCCTTCGGGGCCAAGGAGATCGCCGTGACGCTGCCGGCCCTCCTTCTCCTGATGGAAGGGGCCGAGAGCGGGAGCGTCCGAGGTCTCCTGGACCGCCTTCGGGCGGAGGCCCCCCGGGTGCTGCTCCTGGCGGCGGTGGGCTCGAGCCTGCTCGTGGCCCGGGCCCACGTCCTGGGGACCCTGGCCGGAGAGGACGTGACGCCGGTGTTGTGGGGGATGGGACCCATGGAGCGGGTGCTCCGGGTGCTGCCGGTCTGGCTCGAGTACCTGCGCCTCATGGTGTGGCCCGTCTCGCTCTCGGCCGACTACGACCCCGGGGTGATCTACCCGGCGGCGGGCCCCGGGATGATCCAGGTGGTGGCCGGTGCGGCGGTGCTCCTGGCCGTGGTGGCGCTGGCGGTGGGGGGATGGCGACGGGCCCGGGGAGGAGCCGTGGCCGCGGCGTGGTTCGGCCTCGCCGTGCTCCCCGTCTCCAACCTCCTGCTCCCCACGGGGTCGATCATGGCGGAGCGCACGCTCTACCTTCCGTCCGTGGGACTGGCGCTGGGGCTGTCGGCGCTGGTGGCCTGGGGCACGCTCCGGGCGGCGGATGGTCGACTGCCGCGCCGAGCGGTCTGGGCCCTGGGCGGCGTGGTCGCCCTCATGGCCGCCGGGACCGTGGTGCGGAACCCCACCTGGTTCTCCAGCTTCACCGTCATGGAGACCCTCGCCCGGGACCACCCCGAGTCGTGGCGCGCCCGGATGGCCCGGGCCCAGGGACTGGCCCGGGCCGGCGAGGACGCCCAGGCCGCCGAGGCGTACCGCGCCGGCATCGAGGCCCTGCCGACCCGCTTCGATCTGGTGAGCGAGACCGGCGCCTTCTTCAAGGAGCGGGGCCGCCTCGCCGAGGCGCGCCCCTACCTGGAGTCGGCGGTGGTGCTTCGCCCCGGGCGACCCTCCGGCTGGATTCTCCTCACCGAGCTGGAGCTTCTGGAGGGACGGTTTCGGGAGGCCCACGCCACCGCCGCACGGGGGATCGGTCGGGCCACCGAGAGCGGAGAGCTCTGGGCCCTCCTCTCGGAGGCGTACGCCGGAGGCGGGCTCCTGGATGCCAGCATCCGGGCCCGTCGGACGGCCCTGGTGCTCGAACCCGACGCGGCGCCGTGGTGGAATCGCCTGGCCGAACTTCTGGAGGCCGCGGAGGGGGATCCCACCGAGGTCGCCGAAGCCCGACGCCGAGCCGCGGCGGCGGGGGAACGGTGAACGACGCGCGCCGGGGAGGCTGGGTGGCGGCCCTGGTCGCCCTGGTGGTCTTCCTCCCGGCACTGCGCAACGGCTTCGCCTACGACGACATCCTCATCATCGTCGAACACGACGCGCTCCATTCCCTGGGCGGTGTCCTGCGGAGCTTCGGGTCGCCCTGGTGGCCCGGCCCCGAGGGCGTGTCGTTCGGGCTGTGGCGGCCTCTGGCGTCGGCGGCGCTGGGGGTGCAGTGGTGGGTGTTCGGCGGGGCGCCGTGGGGATTCCATGGGGTGAACCTGCTGCTCCACGCCACCGCCGCCCTGCTGGTGGTCCGGATCGGTGCCCGGGTCCTCCCCACCCGGGTCGCCGTGTGGGCGGGCCTCGTCTTCGCGGTCCACCCGGTCCACGTGGAGGCCGTGGCCAACGTGGTGGGCTTCGCCGAACTCGCCGCCGCCGTCCTCGTCCTGGCGGCGGTGGGGATCGTGGTCCGGGATTCCGAAGGCCCGGAGGGGGTCCCGCCCGTGGGTCCGGGGCGGATCGTGGCCCTCGGGGCCCTCTATCTGGCCGCCTGCCTCACCAAGGAACACGCCATCGTCCTTCCGGCCCTGCTCTTCGTGGTGGAGGCGGCGCGCCACCGCTGGACCGTGGCCGACCTGCCGGCGGTGGTTCGGGGACGGGCGGGGCTCTACCTCGCCCTGGCGATCGTGGCCGCGGCGGTCCTGGCCGCCCGGGTGGCGGTGCTGGGAGAGGTGGCGGCGCCTCGCCCGCCGCTGGGCGCGGGCCTTCTGGACGAGATCCCCCGTGTGCAGACCGTGGCGGCGGCGGGGTTCCACATCCTCCGCCTTCTCGCCGTCCCCCTCACCCTCTCCCCCGACTACGCACCGGACGTGATTCCGGTGACCACGGTCTGGACCGGACCGGGGATCCTGGCCGTGGTCGTGACCCTGGGACTCCTGGTGGCCGCTCTCGTGGCCGGCCGCCGCGGCGGACGCACCGGTGCCGCCCTTCCCCTGGGGCTGGCGTGGTTCGTTCCCGCCGTGCTGCCCATCTCCAACGTCGTCTTCCTCACCGGGGTGCTGGTCGCCGAGCGGGCCCTCTACCTCCCGTCGGTGGGCATCGCCTGGATGTTCGGAGCCGGTCTGGCCTGGGCGCTGGGGCGGGGAGGCCGGGTGGGCGGGCTCCTGGTGCTGGTGCTCGGAGGACTCTGGGTCGGTCGCACGGTCACCTACGTGCCCGTCTGGGAGAGCACCGACACGGTGTTCGACCACATGGTGGCTACCGTGCCCCAGTCGGCTCGATCCCAGTGGGTTCTGGGTGACGCCCTGCTGGGGGCGGGCCGGTCCGACGAAGCCGTGGCGGCCTACGCTCGGGCCCTGGGGCGCCTCGGCGACGAGCCGCCGTTCCTGACCCGATCCGCGGGCCGTCTCCAACAGGCGGGTGAGGTGGAGGTGGCGCGGATCCTGGCCCTCCGCGCGGTGGACGTGGATTCCTCGGGATCGGCTCCTCGACTCCTGGCCGTCCTGGCCGCCGGGGAGGCCGACTGGGAGGCCACGGTGCGGTGGTCCCGGGCCACCCTGGAAGTGCGTCCCCACGATGCCGTGGCCGGGCACCTCCTCTCCGTCGCCCTCACGGAACTCGGGCGCTATCCCGAGGCCCGGGCCGTCCGCGAAGAACTCCTGGCCCGGGACCCGGGCGACGCCTGGCAGCCCTGGTACTGGCTCGTGGAGCTCCGGGCCCGCACCGGGGACACCCTGGGAGCCCGCGCCGCGGCGGATTCCGCCCGGATCCGGGCCCGGGATCCCTCCGCCCGGTCGGTCATCGACAGTCTGGTGACGGCCCTCACCGGTTCCATCGAACCGTTGTAAAACTCCAGCATCTTGCAAATTCCAAGAGGAATCGACGCCAGAGACCGCAGTCGGAGTCCGGGTGTGTGTGCCGTAAGTCTTTGTTTTTGAGTGAGTTGCGTGGTTGTGGCACAGTGTGGCCCTCCCCTTGCCCCTACTTCGGGGCGCGAATCGAGTCCCACCTCACTCAGTACCACACCCCCCCGACCAAGGAGTCGACCATGCGGGACAACAAGGGTTTCACCCTCATCGAGCTGCTCATCGTCGTGGTGATCATCGGCATTCTCGCCGCCATCGCCATTCCGAAGTTCTCGGCCACCCGGGAGAAGGCGTACGTTTCCGCCATGAAGTCCGATCTGAAGAACCTGGCTTCGCAGCAGGAGATCTACTACTCGGACAACTACTCGTACACCACCAGCGCCACCGCCCTCGGCTTCGCCCAGTCTCAGGGCGTGACCGTGGCCATCAGCGCCGCTACGAGCACCGGCTGGGGCGCTTCGTCGACCCACAGCGGCACGCCGTCGACCTGCGCGGTCTTCTACGGCACCGCCTCCGCGGTTGCTCCGGCCTCGATCGCCGGCGCCGTGACCTGCAACTAAGCTAGGTAGCACGCAGGTCCGGGCTCGACCGGATGGACGGGGAGCGTGGCCCGGCGGGAAACCCCGGGTCACGCTCCCCTCCGCGTTTCCGGAGGCCCGAGCTGGATCGAGTTCCATGGGCCGCGTCGCGGGAGCCCCCCCGTCCCCGCCGACCGGCCGCCCCACAGACACCGAACCCACCGCCGTATTCCCGGGGGGAGTGCCCTCCCGAACCAGCGAGGTTGACCATGCGCCGCTCCACCAACCGCGGATTCACCCTGATCGAACTGTTGATCGTCGTGGTGATCATCGGGATCCTGGCCGCCATCGCCATCCCGAAGTTCTCCTCCGTCCGTCAGAAGTCCTTCCGGTCCACCATGATGTCCGACCTGAAGAATCTCGCGGCCAACCAGGAGATCTACCACAACGCCAACTTCACCTACTCCACGTCCATGACGAATCTCGGAGCGGTCCAGTCCGAGGGAGTCACGGTGACCATCAACGCCGGCACCAACACCGGTTGGGCCGCCACGGCGTCCCACTCCGGAGCCCCGGGTGAGCAGTGCGGGGTCTACCATGGGTCGGCGGCTGCGGCGGGAGGCTCGCCGGGCGCGGTGGAAGGCGTCATCGCCTGCACGTACTAGACGGAGGCGGGAGCGGGTCCCACGTTGCCCGGGCCGCGTCGGACCGGCACACTGTCCCGTGCCGGCCCGAACCGCCTCACGGACGCCCCATGGCTCCACCCGTACCGCTTCGACGTGTTCTGATCGTCTCCTTCGGCCTTCTGGTCGGGGGAGGCGTTCTCGTGGCGGGCGTCGTGCTCGCCCTGGCGCTGCCGGCCTTGGAGTCCCCGCAGGAGGTGTTCGGCGTCCTCCTGGGGGTCTTGAGCCTCGCCCTGGGGGTGGTCTTCGTCCTGGGGGGCTGGCTCCTCACCGATCGCCTCGTGCGGCCCATGGAGCGCCTGGTGGGCGACGTGCGGCGCATCGCCGAAGGGGACTACGTCCACCGGGTGGAGGCCCTGCCGTGGACGGAGTTCGATGCCGTGCGGGTGGGCGTGAACGAGATGGCCGACCGCCTGGTCCACGATCAGGATCTGCTGGCCGCCAACATCATCTCCCTGGACCGGACCAACCGCGAACTCGTCGAGGCCCGAGACCAGGTGATCCAGGCGGCCCGCCTCGCCTCCGTGGGCACCCTGGCCGCCGGCATCGCCCACGAGGTGGGCAATCCCCTGGGCGCCATCGTCGGCTTCACCGACGTGGCCGCGTCCCGGGCCCGGAAGGCCGGGGCCGACACCGAGCTCCTCGAGGCGATTCGCGAGGAGGCCGATCGCATCGACCGGATCATCCGGACGCTTCTCGACTACGCTCGCCCCCGGGAACTGGAGCCCGGCCCCCAGTCCCTCTCCGAGGTGGGGCGGCGGGTTCGTGAACTCCTGGAGCGCCAGGGGCGCCTCGACGGCGTCGAGGTGGAGTGGCTCGGGTGGGACGCCCCATCCACCGAAGCCATGGTGGACCCCACCGCGGTGGAGCAGATCCTGGTGAACCTCGTCCTCAACGCCCTGGACGCCATGGATGGCGTCTCCGCTCCCCGGCTGCGTGTGGCTCTGGAGGCGGAGGACGGGGCGCTGAAGGCCCTCCCGCCTCGACGGGAGAACGACCCCCCCGGCGTGAACTACATGCACCGCCGCCGTGTGGGGAGAGACTTCAGTCCCGAAGGCGCCGATCCGATGTTCACAGCGGACCACGTGGTGGTGCTGAAGGTCGCCGATTCGGGGCCCGGGGTCGCCGATGAACTCCGGGATCGCATCTTCGACCCCTTCTACACCACCAAGGATCCCGGCCGGGGAACCGGTCTGGGATTGTCCATCTGCGCTCGGCTCGTCGAGGGCATGGGCGGCAAGATCCATCTGGAGGAAGCACCCGAGGGCGGGGCGGAGTTCGTGGTCCGTCTCCCCGGGGTGCCCGGGAGCGACACGGAGTGAAGATCCTCGTCATCGACGACGACCGGGGCCTGCGCAGGTCCCTGTCCATGATCCTGGACGACGCCGGGTATTCGGTGGTCCAGGCGTCGGACGGCGCCGAGGGGTTGCAGACGGCCCTCTCCGAGTCCCCGGCCATGATCCTCTGTGACGTGCGCATGCCCGAGATGGACGGTCTCGAGTTCCTCGACCGGTACCGGGATGAGGGTGGCGAAGCCCTCGTCCTGGTCATGACGGCCTACGGGTCGTCGGAGTTGGCGGTGGAGGCCATGAAGAAGGGGGCCTACGACTACATCCCCAAGCCGTTCGGCGCCGACGAGGTGGTCCTCACCGTTCGGAAGGCCGAGGAGCGGGAGAACCTCCGCAAGGAGGTGGGGCGTCTCCGGAGCCAGGTGCGGGCCGATCGTCGCTTCGGCGATCTGGTGGCCCGCTCCGCCTCCATGATCGAGGCCCTGGAGGTCGCCACCAAGGTCGCCCCCCACGAGTCGCCGGTGCTCCTCTCCGGGCAGAGCGGAACGGGGAAGGAACTCGTGGCCCGCCTGATCCATCGGGAGAGCCCCCGGGCCGACGGACCGTTCGTGCCGGTGAACTGCGGCGCCATTCCGGAGAATCTCCTGGAGAGCGAGTTCTTCGGGCACGTCAAAGGGGCCTTCACCGGAGCCGATCGGGACCGTGTGGGGCTCTTCGAGACCGCCCGGGGCGGAACGCTCTTCCTGGACGAGGTGGGGGAACTCCCGGCCAGCCTCCAGGTGAAGCTGCTCCGAGCCCTCCAGGAGCGGGAGGTCCGACCCGTGGGCGGTAACCAGACCCAGACGGTGGACGTGCGGATCATCGCCGCCACCAATCGGGACCTGGACGAGGCCGTCGCCGAGGGCGGGTTTCGGCAGGACCTCTACTACCGCCTGGCGGTGGTCCCCATCCACCTCCCCGCTCTCGTACGGCGGGCCGAGGAGATTCCCGAGCTGGCGCGGCACTTTCTGGAGCGTCACCAGGAGCGCATGGGCCTCGAGGTGGAGGGGATCGCCCCCGACGCCATGGAGGTGCTGCTCTCCTACCCCTGGCCCGGGAACGTCCGGGAACTGGAGAACGTGCTGGAGCGGGCCCTTGTGCTCACCGAGGGCCCCAAGCTGTCGGTGGACGATCTGCCCCACAACGTTCGAAACCCCTCCCATGGCGCCATGGTCTCCACCGACGACGACGATCTGTCGGTGAAGCGGCGGTTGGCCGAACTGGAGCGCCAACTCATCCAGCGGGCCCTGGAACGGACGTCGGGCAACAAGACCCAGGCGGCCGAGCTCCTCGAACTGAGCCCCCGGGCCCTCCGCTACAAGATCCAGGACTACGGCCTGGCCTGATTCGACCGGGGAATTCGTCCCCTGAGCCCATGGGATCGCCCCCTTCTCCGGGCGACCGTGGGCCATGCCGACGCTCACACATCTTCCGTTTCCCCGCCGCGGTGGTGCGTCTCGCGGTGCGGGTCTTCTCGAACTCGTGGTGGCCCTCGCTCTCCTGGCGCTGGTGGCTGGAGTGGCCGGCCAGGGCCTGACGACGCTTCGGGACCGCTGGGCCGTCACGGGCGCCCGGAACGCCCTGGCCCAGCTCGTTCGCGAGGCGCGGGGCCGCGCCGTCGCCCGGGGCGGAAGCCGGGTGCTCCTCTCGGCCACCCGACACGAAGCCGTCCTGGAGTCGGGCACGAACGTTCTGCGAACCCTCGCCCTCCAGGGGGATTTCGGGGTCCGGCTGGACCTGGGAGGGGCCGCCGACGCCACGCTGATCTTCGATCCCGCGGGAGTGGGTCGCATGGCCTCCCGGACGGTGACCCTCGTGCGGAGGAGCGCCACCGATCGCATCGTCGTGTCCGCCTACGGGAGGATCCGGTGACGTCGCGCCGGGGATCCGGTCTGGTGGAGCTCGCCGTGGCGCTTCTGGTGCTGTCGGTGGGGTGGGCCGCCGTGGTGGGGCTCCACGGTCTCACCCTCGAATCGGGACTCCGGGGAGCCCTGGAGGACGAGGCCCGTTGGGTGCTCCAGGTCGTGGCTGATTCCCTGGACCGGGGAGCGGGCGGGAGCGGACGCCGGGACGAGGCCTGGGGGTGGGTGACCTGGCACGGCGAGTCGGGCGGAGTGCTCCTTGAGGCGTGGTCGGTGCGGGACGGCCGCATCGCCACGCTGTGGACCGGGGGGATGGCGCCATGAGGCTCGTGGAGGTGGTGGTGGTCCTGGTCCTGGGCGCCCTGCTCGTCACGGGGGTGTGGCGCGGGGCGGCGGCGGTGCGCCGGGACGGTGCGGCCCTCCACGGACGAGCCGCCCACCGGGATGCGCTGCGGGTGGCGAACCTGGTGCTGGACATGGAGGCGTCGGGGTTCGTGGGACCCTCCGGACGCCCCGGTGAGGTGGCGGTGCGGGCCCACCGGTGGTGGGGAATCGTCTGCGACTCCCTGCCCGGACCGGGAACGGCCACGCTGCGCTGGCGGGGACTCCGGCGTCCCGACCCGGCCAAGGACTCCATCGTGGTGATCGCCGCCGATGGGGTCGAGGTGGTGCGGGGTCTGGACGGGGTGGGGAGCTCGACGGCCTGTGGCGGATCGGCCCTGCGACTCTACTGGACGCCGGCGGCCCACGATCCAGACCCCCGGCTGATCCGGGGGTTCGAGCGGGGTGCCTACCGGGTGGACGACGCCGTTCGATATCGCCGAGGCCGGGGCGGCGCCCAGCCCCTCACCGCTTCCCGATTCGATCCGGACTCGGCGGGCCTGGACGTCACGGCCACGGGGATTCGCCTCCGCATGGATCCTCGACCCTCCCGGTGGTGGCCGCGGTGAGCGCGGTTCGCCGGGGTCGCCGAGGCGTGGTCCTCATCACCGTGGTGCTCCTCCTGCTGGCCACTACGCTGCTGGTTCACGGCTCCATGCTGCTGGTCCGGTCGTTTCGCCGCGGAGGGGACGAGGCCTGGGACGCGACGCGGGTCCGCCGCGCCGTGGTCTCGAGAGTGGACCGGGCCGCCGGGCGAGGCGACACGGTTCCCCTGGGGTGGACCGCCAGCGGCCCCGGGGTCGACGCCCGGGTGGACGTGGTGACCCTGGGCCCTGAGCTCCGACTCCTGGCGGGCGCCGGTCGGGGAGGGCGTGCCCGGTGGTGGGCCGGACGCCTCGTCTGGTACGCCGATGCGGAGGCCCGGGGCCGGGCCGTCCAGGCGGGGGTGCGGGCGGGAGGAGGGGTGCACGCTGGGGCGTCGGCGACGGTGTCGCCCTCGGCCCGTGCGTGCGGGTCCGATGTCGGCGTCCCGGCGACCCGGCCCCGGTCCACCCCTCTCGCCGTGGGCCCGCTGGATCCGGCGGCCTGGGCGGCGCGCGTTCCGCCGTGGGTCCCGGCAGCCGCTCCGGCGACCTGCCCCCCCGGGGGATGCGATCCGGTGGCGGGGGTCCTGACCGGCGGAGTCCCCGTCTCGGGCGGCGTCCACACGGGCGTCTTCCTCGTCCGGGGTGACCTGGTCCTCGCCGGCACGGCGGAGGTCCGGGGGCACCTCCTGGTGGAGGGGCGCCTCACCCTCCAGGACGGCGCCCGGGTTCAGGGGGCCGTGGACGCCACGGGACCGGTGCTCGTTACGGGATCGGCGTCCGTGGTAGCCGATCCTTGTGCCGTGGCCTCCGTCTGGCGGAGAGGGGTGCGAGACCTGGTGGGCGGTGTCGCGCTGGAGGGGCGGGCCTGGCCGCTCTGGGGTCCCCCTCCGTGACCCTGCACGAAGGTCCGAGGGCCCCGGCAAAGGTTGCCGGGAAGGGGAAAAGATGGACCGTTCCCGCCCCGCCCACCCCAGGGAATCTGTAGCGCTGGCGCGGCATTTCCCGTGGCACGGATCTCGCTCATCCGGCGGGAGCGCCCCCCGGTCCACCCGTGCCCAAGCGCGGACGACCGGAACAATCGAACCCCCCACCTGGAGCCTCCAGTTCGTACCACGACCGCGTACGACCGGACTCCACATTCCCCCACCGAGTGACGCATGGGACTCTTCCGACGGGCCCGATCCACCGTAGGACTGGACATCGGTAGCGGCTTCGTGAAGGTCGTCGAAGTCGACCACTCCGGCAGCCAGCCCGAGGTCAAGCGGGTCGCGATGCGGCCCCTCCTCCCCGACGCCATCGTCGAAGGCGAGATCATGGACTACGGCCTGGTGGCCGGAACCGTGAGCGGCCTCTTCGACGAGTTGGGCATGAAGGGCCGCGACGTGATCACGGCGGTGGGTGGACACGATGTGATCATCAAGAAGATCGAGATGGATCGCATGAAGCAGAGCGATGCGCGCGAGGTCATCCGCTGGGAGGCCGAGCAGCACGTTCCCTTCGACATCAAGAGCGTCGAACTCGACTTCCAGGTCCTGGATCCCGAGGGAGAGGGCCCCCGCATGGAGGTCCTTCTGGTGGCGGCGAAGCGGGAGCTGGTCGACCACAAGGTCGGCCTGCTGGTGGAAGCGGGGATCAACCCCACGGTGATCGACGTCGACGCCTTCGCCCTCCACAACGCCTTCGAGCACAACTACCCCGAGGCCATGGACGGTGTGGTGGCCCTGGTGAACGTGGGCCACGAGGTCACCAACGTGAACCTCCTGGAGCGGGGCGTTCCGATCCTCACGCGGGAGATCCCCTTCGGGTCGCGGAAGATCCGTGAGGACCTCCAGCGCGAGCGTCAGCTCACGGCCGAGGAGGCCGAAGACGTCGTGCAGGGGCGCGCGGGCCTCGACGGGCTCGAGGCCTTCGTCCAGGCCAGTGCCGACGAGGTGGCGGTGGGCATCGAGCGGGCGGCCGCCTTCCTCATGACGCGCCAGTCCGGAGACGGGCTGGGGCGGATCTACCTCAGCGGCGGCGGCGCCCGGATCCCGGGCATGACCGACGCGTTGAGCCAGCGCATGGGCGTCGAGACCCTGCTTGTCAATCCGTTCGAGCGGGTCCCGGTGGATCCGCAGGCCGGTGGTTCCATCCGCCTGGAAGAGGCGGCCCCAATGTTCCTGCTTCCGCTGGGCCTGGCCCTGCGGAGCGCGTGAAGCGAGGCGGATCGTGCTTCAGGTCAATCTGATTCCGGGTGGTCGCGCCAAGAAGAAGAAGGGCGCCGGCCTCAGTCTGTCCCTCCCCACCATGTCGGGCCTCCCCGACAAGTGGGTCCTGGCGGCCGCGCTGGCGGCAGTCTCCGCCATCGGCGCCGGCGCGTGGCTCTCCTACGCCGACTCCGGCCGACGGGCCGAACTGGAGGTGGCTCTGGACCAGGCGGTCCAGGACTCCTCCCGGTTCGCCGACCTCATCGCCCGGACCTCGGGCCTCACGGCTCGGCGGGACTCGATCTTCGAGAAGGTGGGGATCATCCAGGAGATCGATCGGGACCGCTACACGTGGCCCCACATCCTGGACGAGGTGGCCCGGGCTCTCCCGGAGTACACCTGGCTCACCGAGATCGTGCAGGTGCAGGAGATCCCGCTCAAGGTCCAGGTCTCGGGCCGGGCGGGCAACATCTTCGCCATCACGGTCTTCATGAATCAACTGCAGGCCTCGCCGTTCTTCTCCCGCGTGAAGTTCCTGTCCTCGCAGGAGAGCATCGCGAACAGCGGGGTGGCCAGTCAGGCCGTGCAGGAGTTCCAGCTCGAGCTCGACTACGAGCCTGTCCCCCTGGAAGAACTCGAAACCGTCCCCCTCTTCGGGGTCGACGAAGCTGCCACTGACGACGTGGGGACCCGTGCGGCCCCCGAGGAGAACTGACCGATGGCGCTGCTGCCTCAGGAACCGCGCCAGCAGGGGGCCCTCGTGGCCATCGTCGTGGCGCTGGCGGGATTCTACCTCTTCCACGAGTACGTGCACGCTCCGGCGAAGACGGAACTCGACGACATGTCCACGCGCCTCGAAGCGCTGGAAGCCCAGAACCGGACCGCGCAGGTCACCGCCACCCGTGGCGGCGCCGACCTGGAGGCCCGGACGGCTCTGTACGAGCGCCACGTGCGCCGACTCGAGCAACTGATTCCGGGCAACGAGGAAGTGCCCCAGCTCCTCACGGACATCGCGGCGCTGGCGCGACGCATGGACGTGAACTGGGCGGACGTGATTCCCGAGGCCGACATCCTCGGGCCGTTCTACGACAAGAAGAGCTATTCGGTACGCGTCGAGGGTGAATACCACGACGTCGGCCGGTTCGTCACCGCCGTGGCTTCTCTGCCGCGCATCATCACGCCGGTGAACATGGATCTCCAGAGCGGCATGGAGGTCCAGGGCAACGGTGACTACGAGTCGCCGGTGCAAGCCTCCTTCCAGATCCAGACCTACGTGGTGCCCCTGCCGGGTAGCCGGCCGGTGCCCGCCGACACCCTTCCCGGGAGCGAGTCATGAGGTCCTTCCGAGTGTGGGGCGCCCTGCTGGGCGCCGCGCTGATCCTTCCCGCGGGACTCGCCGCCCAGAACGGTGCCGGCGAGTCCGGCTCGTCCGCGGTGGCTTCGGCTTCGGCGGTGGATCCCGACCAGGCCGAGCTGGCCTTCGAGCGGGAGGTCTTCAGCTATCCGACCTTCGCCCGCCGCAATCCGTTCAAGGCGCTCCTGGCGAGCGCCGAGGGCGGGCCCCGGTGGGAGGGCATGCGGCTGGAGGGGATCCTGCACGACGCCGATCCCCGGTACAGCATCGCCATCGTGAGTTCCGGCCGGGCAGGGGCCCGTGTCGACGCGGGCCCCGCTTCCGACGGGAGCGCCGTGGGTGAAACGGCCCGTCTTCGGGTCGGGCAACGGTGGGGCAACATCCGGATCCTCGCGATCCACCCCGACAACGTCCTTATCGAGGTCGAGGAGTTCGGCCTGACGGAGCAGAGAACGATGCGTCTACCGCAGCGTGGCGAAGGAGGCCCGCGATGACTTCGACCCTCGCGGCCCTGTTGAGTGCGGGCCTGACCCTGGCCCTCGGAGGACCGGTTACGGAAGTGAGCATCCGTCCGGCTCCGTCGGCGACCACGGAGATCGTCATCGCCGTGGACGGTGAGGTGGAATTCCGGGAGTTCACCATGGAGGGACCCAGCCGCCTCGTGGTGGACCTCTTCGGTGCCCGCCACAACCTTCCCGGTGACAACTTCGCCAACGTGAATCGCGGCGGCGTGACGAGCGTGCGCACGAGCCAGTACTCCGACGACATCGTCCGGGTCGTGCTGGAGCTCGAGACGTTGTCCGCCTACGAGGTGGTCTCCGAGCCCGGACGCATTCGGGTGGTCATGGAGAACCCCAGGGGCGAGTTCGAGCCCTGGTCCTCCGGCGCCGGCGCGACGTCGGCCCCCGTGGTGGAGACCGCTCCCGCCGAGCGCGTCGCACCCCTTCCGCCGCCCGCCACCACCATGGCCGTGCGAACGCCTCCCCAGCAGGAGGCCCGGCGCATCTCGGTGACCTTCAACGAGACGCCCGTTCGCGAGGTGCTCTTCACCTTCTCCGATTTCTCGGGCCGCTCCATCGTGGCCGGCTCAAGCGTGACCGGAAACATCTCCGCCCAGGTCGACGCGCCCTGGCCCGACGCCCTGGACGTGATCCTGAGCACCAACGGCTTCGTCGCCACGGAACTCCCCAACGGGATCATCCGGGTCGACGACGTCACCCAGATCTCCGATCGGGTCGAAGTGGAGCCCCTCTCCACCGAGGCCTACCGGGTGAACTACGCCACGGCGGAAGACCTCGTCGCCTCGGTGGAAGGCCTTCTCACGCCGGAGCGCGGTGCGGCCCGGGCCAGCACCAGCACCAACTCGCTGGTGGTGACCGACATCGCCGCCGTGCATCGGGAAGTAGCCCGTCTCATCCAGACCCTCGACGTGCGGACGCCCCAGGTCCAGATCAAGGCCAAGATCGTCTTCGTGAACCGCACGGAGCTCAACGATCTCGGTATCGTCTACGACCTCAAGGACTCGGGCGGGAACCAGCTCAACCAGGTGTCGCCTGGTGCCGCCGATCTGGACGGCGACGGGACCATCGAGCTTCCCGACGAGGTGGTGCAGCAGGGCCAGAACACCGTGGCCCTGGGCGGCAACTCGGTGGCGGCCCTGGGCAACGCGACCAACCGCGTGCCCTCGCCGACCCTCACGCTCCTCAGCTCCCTCCTCATCGGCCGACACACCCTGGTCTCGTTCATCGAGGCCCTGGAGTCGGTGAACCTCTCCGACGTACAGGCCGAGCCTTCCGTGACGGTGCGGGACAACCGCCCCGCCCGGATCCAGGTCGGTGAGCGCACGCCGCTCCGGGTGCTGGATGCCAGCTCCCAGAGCGGAGCCGGTGGTGCGGGTGGCGCCGCGGGCGCCGGTGGGGCCCAGCAGGGCGGGGCCACCATCCCCCAGGCCACGGTGACCATCGAGGAGACGGGAATCATCCTCGAGGCCACGCCCCACGTCACCGACGACGACCACATCCTCCTGGAGCTGAACGCCGAGCGATCGGCGCCCCAGCTCGCCAACTCCGACGTGGGCTACATCTTCAACACGCAGAACGCCCAGTCCGAGGTTCTCGTGCGCGACGGCGAGACGGTGGTCATCGGCGGCCTCACGGTCACGGAGCGGGAAGAAGTCCGCTCCGGGATTCCGTTCCTGATGAACCTGCCCATGGTGGGCGGGCTCTTCCGGACCACCCGTGAGACCACCATCCAGCGCGACCTGATCATCCTGGTCACGCCCACGATCGTCCGCGACAACTGACGCCGCACGGGAGACGACTCATGAGGTCCAAGGTCTTCGGATTCCGACTCCCCGCCGCGGGGGCCGTCATGGCCCTCGCACTGGCGGCGTGTGACGGACCCAATCAGTTCGCAACCGGATCGACCGGCGGCGCCACGGCGGGTCCCCGCGTGGACATCGAGGTTCCCCGGGGCGATTCGCTCTCCGCCAAGCCCGTGGGCGACTCGGTCCTCGTGCGGGTGCGTGTGCGCTCGTCGGTGGGCGTCGACGCCGTCCGCTTCGAGGGCTTCGCCCTGCGGGGAGACCCCGATCTGGGGACGCAGGCGGCGGTCGATCGCTTCGAGGCGAAGGACGTGACCCTGGGCAGCGTCCGGGACACGGTCCTGACCCGCTACCTGATGCCCACCGACGACGTCGACCCCGAGGAGGCGCTCATCGCCGTGACGGCGGTCGACTCCGACGGAGCCGTCCAGGCCGACACGGTGAGCCTGATCCTCGGCGGGCCCGACGTCCAACTGCTCAACCTGCAGGACGGCCAGCCGATCCAGTCCGGTCTCGGGCTGAATCTGTCGGCCATCGCCCAGGATCCCCAGGGACTCCTGGAGGTGGTCTTCGAACTCGCCGGGGCCATGGACACGACCCTGGTGCGCACGTTCTCTGCCGCCGTGGATTCGATCCGGGTCGACACGACCGTGGCGATTCCGGCCGGACTCAGCGGCGCCCTGGACGTGTCGGTTCGGGCGCGCAACACCGTGGACATCGTCGGGGGAGACGGACCCGTCCGTGCCTCGGTGGTGACCGGGGGTGCGGGAGACGCCGTGCCGCCCACGGTGGCGCTGGAGGTCAGCGCGCTGCCCAAGCTCGAGTTGAGCGACTCCATCGTGGTGCAGGTCCTGGGCAACGACGACGCTCAGGGCAGCGGGATCGTTCGGGCCGGGTACACGGTGCTGGCGATTTCCGAGAGCCGGGGCGACACGCTGTCCCGCACGGGCAGCCGTGACTTCAGCCCCGCACGCACCGGGACCGTGGCCACCGAGTTCCGGGTCCCGGTCTTCAACGTCGATTCCCTGGCCCTTCCCGACACCCTCACCTACGAGGTGACCGGGTATCTCATCGACCAGGCGGGCAACTGTTCCGCCGCGGTGGACGGTGAGGAAGGCCAGTTGGCGTGCGGCAACCGGGGTGGAGCCATCGTGGCCGAAGGCCGTGGAGGCGAGCGGATCTCCCGGGTCCACGTGGCGGGGCGCACCGTCGCTCTGCCCAGCGGCGGCCTCATCATGGACGCCGCCGTGGACACGGCCCGCCGGAACCTGTTCCTCTCGAACCTGAGCCGGAACCGGGTGGAGCTGTTCCGCCTGGACACGGAGCAGTTCGGGCCGTCCATCGGCGTCGGCTCCGAGCCGTGGGGACTGGCGTTCACCCGGGACGGCGATTCCCTCTGGGTGGCCAACTCCGGGGGTACGAACCTCTCGGTCATCGACCTCGACCGGGAGCGGGAGGTGGAATCCAACCGCTTCCTGACGCCCGACGTGGTGCTCTTCGACATCGAGCTCAAGGAAGGCGAGACGGCCACGACCTACACGATCTGGCCGCTTCCCTCCGGGGCCAACCCGTCGTTCTCGGATCGGCCGCAGTTCGCCGCGGTGGATTCCTTCGGCAACGTGATCTACTCCACCAAGACGACCCTGGTCGGCGACGTGGGAACGGCCCGTAAGGCGTTCTTCGAAGACGGGTCGGAGCGGTCGGAGGTCAAGCTCTTCGTGGAGCACGGCCTCACCAGCCCGTCGGAGAACTTCTGGGCCGTGGCCCACATCGACTCCATCGGAGCGTCGGTGGTGGAATCCACCATCGGGGGCGTGCCCGTGTTCTCGGCGGCCCTCACCCTCTACGACCACGTGCCGGGCTTCCCGGATCAGGTGATCACGGGGTACGCGGACACGCGACGGGGTGAGTTGCCGACGGATGCGTGGGTGGATCTGGTCCAGCAGGGATCGGACGCCTACATGGTGGAGGGCGCTCGCTGGAACGTGCCCAGCCTGGGCTTCCAGGACACCACCTACGTGGCGGGCTCCGGCGACGGTGGTTGGGTCGCCATCGGTGAAGGGGCCCTGGCCCCGGTGGCCCGGGTCCTCATGTATCGCGCTCGCCCCGGCGGCGCGACGGGCCTGTCGGGGTACATCCAGGTGGCGGACCTCCTGACCAACCCCTCGGAGCAGGTGAAGGGGCTGGGCATGAACTACGACGGTACGCTCACGGTGGTGCGCGGGCTCGAGGCGGCCTACTTCATCAGCCCCGACCTGCGGCTCCAGGGACTCACCGAGATCCCCCTGGCGTCCACCGGCGCGGGGGCGGCGCTCCATCCGCTCCACGCCAACTTCCGCACGCTGGAGAACCCCGGGGGCGAGTACCGACCCGACACCCACCTCTCCTTCGTGGGCACCGGTGAACGGACCATCGACGTCATCGACACCTTCAAGTTCCTGCGGGTCGGTCGTCTGGCGATTCGGGACGTGATCACGGGGCCGCTGAAGGCGATCCTGCCGTTCCCTGAGGACAACGCCGGCTTCCGATGCGCCACCACGCCCGTGACGGATCAGGCGGGGGAGTACATCGGAGACGCGGTCCAGCTCTACGAGAACGGGGACTTCAACACGCCCATCGGACCCAACGGGATCACCGAGGATCGGTGTGTGGTGGTGAAGCTCTTCGGCACCACCTCTTCGGGTGGCGTCGTGGTGGTGGACGTGCGGAAGGCCGACGTTCTGCGGGAGCATCCGGAACGCTGACGCGACCTTCCTCTCGACGACGGTACGGCGCGGCGGCCCCTTGGTGGGTCGCCGCGCTCGTCGTATCGTAGCCACCGTCGGACCGTCGTTCGCGGTCTCTCCTCTTCCGACCCTCCGTGATGAAGCGCATTTCGTTCCGCACCGCCGGCGAGTCCCATGGCCGTGGGCTGGTGGCCCTCCTGGAAGGCATTCCCGCCGGTCTCGACCTCGTGATCTCCCGGGACGTGGACCCGGACCTGCGCCGTCGCCAGGGGGGGTACGGTCGGGGCCGCCGGATGCAGATCGAGTCGGATCGGGCCGAAGTGATCTCTGGACTGCGCCTCGGCGAGACCCTCGGGTCTCCCCTGGCCCTGGTGATCTGGAACCGGGATTGGGAGAATTGGACCACGGCCATGAGCCCCGAGCCTCCTCCGGAGGACGTGAACCCCAAGGCCCTTCGGTCCATGTACCTCCCGCGACCGGGGCATGCGGATCTGGTGGGGGTCTTCAAGTACGACCGCCGCGATACCCGCGACATCCTGGAGCGGGCCAGTGCGCGGGAGACGGCGGCGCGGGTGGCCTGCGGCGCCGTGGCGCGTCGTTTCCTGGCGGAGTTCGGCATCCGCATCGGCAGCCACGTCGTGTCGGTGGGGGGAATCGACGCCGCGCTTCCCTCCGTGTTGCCCGACGATCTCAACGGCGCTGTGGACGACACCCCCCTGCGCTGCCTGGACGAGGCGGCCACCGCCCGGATGGTGGAGGCCATCGACGCGGCCAAGGCTGCCGGCGATACCCTGGGCGGCACCTTCGAGGTGGTGGCCACGGGCGTGCCGGTGGGGCTGGGGAGCCACGTCGCCTGGGACGCCAAGCTGGACGGGCGGTTGGCTCAGGCGGTCATGAGCATCCAGGCCATCAAGGGGGTGGAGATCGGAGACGGGCTCGGGGGAGCGCGCCGGCCCGGCACACGGGTCCACGACCCCATCGTCCCGGCGCCGGAGCGCCCCCGCACCGGGGGGATCGGTCGGAGTTCGAACCGGGCCGGGGGCCTGGAAGGCGGCGTGACCACCGGGGAGCCGCTGGTGGTGCGGGGGCACATGAAGCCCATCTCCACGCTGCGGAACCGTCTCCCGTCGGTGGACCTCCGGGACGGGAGCGTGGCCGACGCCGCCACCGAGCGCAGCGACGTGAGCGCGGTGCCCGCGGCCGGTGTGGTGGGGGAAGCCATGGTGGCCCTCGTCCTGGCCGACGCCTTCCTGGAGAAGTTCGGAGGCGACGCCCTGTCGGAGGTGCGACGGAACTTCGAGGGCTACATGGATCATCTCCAGTCCCGTGGGTTCGGGGAGAGGGAGCTCTGAGGCCCCACGGCGCGGTGCGGCGAGTGCTCCTGGTGGGGTTCATGGCGTCGGGGAAGACCACCGTGGGCCGAGCCGTGGCCCGGCGCCTGGGATGGGACTTCATCGACATCGACGCCGCGGTGGAGGCCCGGGAGGGGCGTTCGGTGGCCCAGATCTTCGACCTGGACGGCGAGGAGCGGTTCCGGCGGCTCGAGGCCGAGGAAACGGCCCGAGCCCTGACCCGGGAAGACGTCGTGGTGGCGCCGGGCGGAGGGTGGGCCGTCCAGGACGAAGAGCGGCTCGAGGAGGTGCCCGAGGGGACCCTCACCGTGTGGCTCCGGGTCGATCCCGCCACCGCCGTGGGCCGGGCCCGGGCGTCCCGGGCGGTGCGTCCCCTTCTGGCCGGGCCCGAGCCGCTGGAGGCCGCATCCGCCCTGTCGGCGGAACGTGCCCGCTTCTATGCTCGAGCACGGCTCCACCTCGACACCACCGACGTGGCCCCCACCGCTCTCACCGACGCCGTCGTCCACGCCGTGGGCGGTGCGCCGGACCGTTCCTGACCTGACACCCCCTCTGCGATTTCCCATGCCCGCTGCCGGAAAACACCTCGTCATCGTGGAGTCCCCCGCCAAAGCCCGCACCATCGGGCGCTACCTGGGGACCGGGTACGACGTCGCCGCGTCGGTGGGGCACGTCATGGATCTGCCCCGAAAGGAACTCGGCGTCGACGTGGAGCACGGCTTCGAGCCCACCTACGAGGTGATCCGGGGCAAGGGCAAGGTCATCAAGGACCTGAAGGATCGGGCCCGCCGGGCCGACCGCATCATCCTGGCCACCGACCCGGATCGGGAAGGGGAAGCCATTGCCGGGCACGTGGCGGATCAACTGGGATTCGCCCGGAATCCGGACCGTTTCCAGCGGGTCCAGTTTCGCGAGGTGACGAAGTCGGCGGTGAAGGCCGCCCTGGATCAACCGGGCCGCCTGGATACCCGGAAGATCGAGGCGCAGCAGGCGCGCCGGATCCTCGACCGTCTGGTGGGCTACCAGGTCAGCCCGTTCCTCTGGAAGCCGATCCGGCCCGGGTTGTCGGCGGGCCGGGTCCAGACCGTGGCGCTCCGGCTCATCTGCGAGCGGGAGGTCGAGATCCGGGCCTTCGAGGCCGAGGAATACTGGTCCATCACGGCCCACCTGAGGGCCCACGATCAGGCCTTCGACGCCAAGCTCCACAAGATCGACGGGAAGTCGTTCCACCTCGCCGACGAGGCCTCCGCCACCGAGGCCCTGGCCGACATCGACGGAGTGCCCTTCCAGGTCACCGACGTGAAGCGGCGGGAACGGCGGAAGAACCCCGCCGCGCCGTTCACCACCTCCACCCTCCAGCAGGAGGCGGCCAAGCGGCTGCGCTTCTCGGCTCGTCGCACCATGTCGGCGGCTCAGAAGCTGTACGAGGGCGTCGAGGTGGGGGGGCGAGGTGCTGTGGGGCTCATCACCTACATGCGAACCGACTCCACCCGGGTCTCGGCGGGCGCGGTGGACGCCGCCCGCTCCTGGGTCGAGGGAGAGTTCGGCGCCGCCTACCTCCCCGGCGCTCCCCGCTTCTGGGCCGGCAAGCAGCAGAAGGGCGCCCAGGAGGCCCACGAGGCCATCCGTCCCACCGACCCCACCATCCACCCCCGGGAGGCGGCGTCCTTCCTGGACCGGGATCTGGCGGCCCTCTACGAGTTGATCTGGCTCCGCTTCGTGGCGAGCCAGATGGCTCCGGCGGTGTACGACACCACCACGGTGGACTTCGATCTCCCGGGGCGCAGCGGCCGGCACTGGCTGTATCGGGCCACGGGATCGGTGGTGAAGTTCCAGGGCTTCACTCGCCTCTATCTCGAGGCCACCGAGGAGGGCGACCATCGGCGCCTCGACGATCTGGAGCCCCTTCCCGACCTGCAGGAGGGCGACGGTGCCGACCTGGAGTCCATGGAGCCGAAGCAGCACTTCACCCAGCCCCCGCCCCGTTTCTCCGAGGCGTCGCTGGTGAAGGAACTGGAGTCCCTGGGCATCGGACGGCCGTCGACCTACGCCGCCATCATCTCGACCCTGGTGGATCGGGACTACGTGGTGCTGGAGAAACGCCGTTTCGAACCCACCGACCTGGGCGAGGTCGTGGCGAAGCTGCTGGTGAAGGTGTTTCCCGACATCTTCGACGTGGCGTTCACCTCCCGCATGGAAGACGAGCTCGACCGGGTGGAGGACGGCGACACGGGGTGGCGCGAGGTCCTCGCCAGCTTCTACCCGCGCCTCCAGACGCTCCTGGAGAAGGGCAGTGAGGTGTCGGAGGACGTGCTCCGGGAAATTCTGGAGGCCGAGGGCGAGGTCTGCGAGAAGTGCGGTCGCCCCATGGTGGTGAAGTTCAACAAGCGCGGGTCGTTCCTGGGGTGTTCCGGGTACCCGGAGTGCTCCAATACGCGCTCCATCGAGGAGCCCGTGGAGGAGACCCTGGGACGGGACCCGGAGACCGACCTCGCCGTGCGGGTCAAGGTGGGCCCCTACGGCCCCTACGTGGAGCGAGCGGCCCGGGGCGCGGGGAAGCCCCATCGGGTGAGCCTGCCGAAGGACGTGGACCCGGAGTCGGTGGATCTGGAGACGGCCCTGAAGTACCTCTCCCTCCCCCGGGCGCTGGGCGCCGACCCCGCCACGGGCGACGACGTGGTGGCCGGTCTCGGTCGCTACGGACCGTACGTGAAGCGGGGGAAGACCTATGCCAACCTCTCCGGGGTCGACGCGCTCTTCGCCGTGGAACTCGAGGAAGCCCTGGCCCTGGTGAAGGCCCGGGAGGAGTCGGGGGGGCGGCGGGTGATCAAGGACCTCGGCCCCCACCCCGAGTCCGGAGCCGCCGTCCAGGTGCTGGACGGGCGCTACGGCCCCTACGTCACCGACGGTTCGGTCAACGCCAACGTCCCGAAGACGGTGGATCCGGAGGAGCTCGACCTCGGCGACGCGGTGGACCTCCTGGCGAAGCGGGCCGCCCGGGGGAAGGGCCGGGGGCGCGGGCGAAAGGGCGGTGGGGCGAAGAAGACGGCCCGGAGCCGGAAGAAGGGGAGCTCGTGATCGTCGTGGTGGGAGGGGGCCTGGCCGGCTGCGAGGCCGCCGTGGCCCTGGCTCGCCGGGGGCACGCGGTGCGCCTGGTGGAGATGCGGGGCGTGAAGGCCACGCCGGCCCACCAGACCGACGACCTGGGCGAACTGGTGTGCACCAATTCGTTCAAGAGCGAGGATCCCCTCAACGCCCACGGGCAGTTGAAGCGGGAGATGCGGCTCCTGGGGTCGGTGCTCCTCCAGGCGGCCGATGCCACCAAGGTGCCCGCCGGCTCGGCCCTGGCCGTGGACCGCCGCCTGTTCTCCCGGGCCATGAGCGAGTTCGTGGCCGCCGAGGCCGGGATCGAGGTGGTGCGGGAGGAAGTCACCGAACTGCCCGAGGGACCCGCCGTGGTGGCCACGGGGCCCCTCACCTCCGATGCCCTGTCCGGCGCCATCCGGGGGGCCCTGGGCGACGAGGGGCTGGCGTTCTTCGACGCCATCGCCCCCATCGTCGACCGGGAGTCCCTCGACGAGTCCGTCGTGTTCGAGGCGGGGCGCTTCGAGGAGTCCGGCGACTACCTGAACTGCCCCATGGACCGGGACGAGTACGAGGCCTTCATCGAGGCCCTCCGGGGCGGCGCGTCCCACGAGGGTCACGACTGGGATGCGGTGCCCTACTTCGAGGGGTGTCTGCCCGTGGAGGTGATGGCGGGCCGGGGCGTGGACACGCTGCGGTTCGGCCCCATGAAGCCCATCGGGCTCACCGACCCCCGCACCGGGCGTCGGCCGTGGGCCGTCGTGCAGCTCCGGCGGGAGGACAAGGCCGGACAGATGTGGAACCTGGTGGGGTTCCAGACGCGTCTGAAGATCGGCGAACAGCGGCGGATCTTCGGAATGATCCCGGGACTCGCCGACGCCGAGTTCCTCCGGTGGGGCTCGATCCACCGCAACAGCTATCTGAACTTCCCTCAGCGCCTCACGGACCACGGAGCGCTTCCGGGGCGTCCGGATCTCGTGTTCGCCGGTCAGCTCACCGGGGTCGAGGGGTACACGGAATCGGCGGCCAGTGGACTCCTGGCGGCCCTCAACCTCGACCGGGTCGTCCGGGGGCTGGACCCCGTGGTTCCCCCCGCCACCACCATGCTCGGGGGGCTGTACCGGTTCCTCAGGGACTCCACGCCGAAGCATTTCCAGCCCATGAACTCCAATTGGGGCCTGGTGGATCCGCTGAATCGGCGGGTCCGGGACAAGCGGGAGAAGCGCCGGGAACTGGCGGCGCGAGCCCTGGAGGACTTCCTGGCGTGGCTCCACGGTGCAGGGGTCGACCCGGCGGTGGATCCGGCTTCGCTTCCGAGCCACGAGGCCGAGGTGCGGGCGCCGTGACCCCGGTGCGGGCGGCGTCCGACGAGCCCCGGGGCGCCGTCCGGGCCTTCCTGCGTCACCTGGCCGACGAGCGGAACCTCAGCGAGCACACCGTGAGGGCCTATGAGAGGGATCTGGCCGACCTGGCCGAGTTCCTCACCGGGTACTACGGCACGCCGGAGTGGGAGTGGGGACACGTCGATCGCCTCACCCTTCGATCCTTCCTGGGCTCCCTGGAGCGCCGGGGTCTGGCCCGGCGCACGGCGGCCCGGAAGCTCTCGGCGGTGCGGACCTTCTTCCGCTTCCTCCATCTCGAGGGACTCCTGGAGGCCAACCCCACCCGGGCCGTGCGGTCCCCCCGGCTCGAACGGACCCTCCCGGGGCACCTCACCCGGGGCGACGTCCGGAGCCTCTTCCAGGTGGCCGAGGACGCCGCGGCGGCCAACACCCTGGCCGGGACCCGGGATCTGGTGATCCTGGAACTCCTCTACGGGAGCGGGATCCGGCTGTCGGAGCTCCATGGGTTGAACGTCGCCGACCTCGACCTCGTGGGGCAGCAGATGAAGGTCCGGGGAAAGGGGCGGAAGGAGCGGCTCCTGCCCCTCACCGACGAGGCCTCCACGGCGGTGCGCCGCTACGAGCCCCGGCGGATGGAGGCCGTGGCGGAGGGGCGGGCCCCGGATCGCCGGGCCCTTCTGGTCAATCCGTCGGGGCGGCGTTTCTCCCGGCGGGGGATCCAGCGCACGGTGCATCGCCTCATCGAGGCCGCCGGCGGATCGGAGGAACTGGGGGTCCACTCCCTGCGCCACACCTTCGCCACCCACCTCCTGGACGGGGGGGCCGACCTCATGGCGGTGAAGGAGCTCCTGGGCCACGTGTCGTTGTCCACCACCCAGATCTACACCCACACCTCGAAGGAACGCCTGAAGCGAGTCCACAGGCAGGCTCATCCCCGCTCGGATTGACCCCGGGGGTCGTCCTCCCTGTCATGTCGGCAGACTGTTATCGTTGGGGTCCCAAGGACGACCCCTTCACGCCGGACGGGCGATGAAATCTCTCGACATCCGGGCCACCACCGTCGTGGCCGTGCGCCGGGACGGTCAGGTGGCCATGGGCGGCGACGGTCAGGTGACCCTCGGCGACACGGTCATGAAGTCCCGCGCCCGGAAGGTCCGGGCCCTCAAGGACGGGACGATCCTGGCGGGCTTCGCCGGGGCCGTGGCCGACGCGTTCGCCCTCTTCGAGAAGCTCGAGGAGAAGCTGGAGCGGTATCCGGGCAACCTCACCAAGGCCGTGGTGGAGATGGCCAAGGACTGGCGCACGGACCGGTTCCTGCGACGGCTGGAGGCCCTCCTGGTGGTGGCCGACACCGAGCGCCTCTTCCTGATTTCGGGCGACGGCAACGTCATCGAACCCGACGACGACATCGTGGCCATCGGCTCCGGGGGCAGCTTCGCCCTGGCGGCGGCCCGGGCCCTCTCGGGACACTCCGACCTGTCGGCCCCGGAGATCGTGCGGCGGAGTCTCGAAATCGCCGCCGACATCTGCATCTACACGAATCACGATATCTCCGTCCTGCAACTGGGCGAGGACGACGCCGGATGACGGACCCCGACTCCCGGGCCCCCGAGGCCCCGGCCACCGCCCCAGGGGCGGGCGGCGACACCACCGACGACTGGAACGACTGGCTCACGCCGCGGCAGATCGTCGCGGAACTGGACTCCTACATCGTGGGGCAGGACGACGCGAAGAAGGCCGTGGCCATCGCCCTGCGGAACCGCTGGCGCCGCCAACGGGTCGACGAGGATCTCCGGGACGAGATCGTGCCCAGCAACCTGATCCTCATCGGGCCCACCGGGGTGGGGAAGACCGAGATCTCCCGTCGATTGGCCCGTCTCGCCGGCGCGCCCTTCGTGAAGGTGGAGGCCAGCAAGTTCACCGAGGTGGGCTACGTGGGCCGGGACGTGGAGAGCATGATCCGCGACCTGGTGGACGGGGCCATCAACATGGTCCGGGCCGAGCGGGAAGACGAGGTGGCCGAGATCGCCGACGCTCGGGTGGAGGAGCGGCTCCTGGACCTCCTGTTCCCCGCTTCGGGGGCCGAGGAGGGCGGGGCTCCCGAGGAGGGGGGAGAGTCGACTCCGGGTCTGCGCCCCGTGTTCGTGGCCGGTCCCGGCGGCGTCGAGGCCCGGGCCGGTGCCGAGGGCGCCGGGGGCGAGGGCATCGACGGACGCCGGGCTCGCACGAGGGAGAAGCTCCGCACCCTCCTCAGGGACGGGAAGCTGGAGGACCGGGAAGTGGAGGTGGAGGTGTCCCAGTCCCCCAACCTCGACGGCATGATGGTGCCCATGGGGGGGGAGGGCATGGACTACAACTTCACCGAGATGCTGCAGGACATGCTGCCCAAGAAGACCAAGCGGCGGCAGATGACCGTGGCCGAGGCCCGGCGCATTCTCTTCCAGGACGAGTTGGACAAGCTCGTGGACATGGACGAGGTGGTGAACGAGGCGCTGAATCGCACCGAGGACATGGGCATGGTGTTTCTCGACGAGATCGACAAGATCGCCGGGGAGCGCGGTGGGGCGGGGCCCGACGTCAGCCGGGAAGGGGTGCAGCGCGATCTGCTGCCCATCGTGGAAGGATCCACCGTCACCACCAAGTACGGGATCGTGCGGACCGACCACATTCTCTTCATCGCCGCCGGCGCCTTCCACGTGGCCAAGCCCAGCGACCTGATCCCCGAACTCCAGGGGCGGTTTCCCATCCGGGTCGAGCTGGATTCCCTGGGAGAGGAGGACTTCGTGCGGATCCTCAAGGAGCCGCGCAACGCTCTCCTGAACCAGTACCGGGCCCTGGTGGAAACCGAGGGGGGCACGCTGGAGTTCACCGACGACGGCGTGGGCGAAATCGCCCGCCTGGCCACCGAACTCAACACCCGCATGGAAAACATCGGTGCCCGCCGCCTTCAGACCGTCATGACGACGCTCCTGGAGGAGGTGCTCTTCGACCTCCCCGACGGCGACACCCGGCATGTCGTCGTCGACGCCGAGTACGTGACTCGTCACCTCGACGCCATCGTCGACGACGAGGATCTTCGCCGCTACATCCTCTGACCCCGTCGCCACGGACCGCCCAGCCGCCCATGCCCGAATCGACCAAGCGGGATTTCCTGACCCTCCACGACCTCAGTCGGAGTGAACTGCTGGCCCTGCTGGAGCGGGGCCGTCGGTTGAAGGCCGGGGTCGACGGCGGGCCGCTCCTGGCCGGGCGCAGCCTGGCCATGATCTTCCGCAAGAGCTCCACCCGGACCCGGGTGTCGTTCGAGGTGGGCATGGCCCAGCTCGGCGGTCACGGGGTGTTCCTCTCCGACACGACGAGCCAGATGGGGCGGGGGGAGAGCGTCCACGACACGGCCCACGTGCTCAGCGGGTACGTCGACGGCATCATGATCCGGACGTTCGAGCAGGAGGAGGTGGAAACGCTGGCGCGCCACGCCCGGGTGCCCGTGATCAACGGACTCACCGATCGGGTGCATCCGTGTCAGCTCCTGGCGGATCTCCAGACCATGACGGAGGAGTTCGGCGACGATCTCTCCGACTGTCCCGTGGCCTGGATCGGCGACGGCAACAACATGGCCCATTCGTGGCTCAACGCCGCCGCCATCCTGGGCTTCGAACTCCGGATCGCCTGCCCCGAGGGCTACGATCCCGATCCCGGGATCGTGGAGGCGGCCCGGCGCTCCACCCGGGTCGTCCTCACCCGGGACCCCGGGGAGGCGGCACGGGGGGCCCGAGTCGTGACCACCGACGTGTGGGCCTCCATGGGCCAGGAGGAAGAGGCCCAGGCCCGTATGGCGGCCTTCGCCGGATTCCAGGTCGACGAGGCCCTCATGGCTTCGGCCGCCGACGACGCCATCTTCCTCCACTGCCTCCCGGCCCACCGGGGCGAGGAGGTGTCGGCGGGGGTCATCGACGGCCACCGATCCCGGGTCTTCCAGGAGGCGGAAAACCGCCTCCACGCCCAGAAGGCCCTCCTCCTGCTCCTCATGGGAGCGGCCACGCCCCCGTCCTCCACGACCGAGTCCCCCTCATGACGTCCGACGCCCTGGCCCGCACGCCCCTCCACGCCGAGCATCGGGCCCTCGACGGGAAGATGGTTCCCTTCGCCGGGTTCGAGATGCCCGTCCAGTACCCCAGCGGCATCACCCGGGAGCATCAGGCCGTTCGGAGCCACGCCGGGCTCTTCGACGTGAGCCACATGGGGGAGTTCGAGGTCCGGGGGCCCGACGCCCTGGCCCTGGTTCAGCACGTCACGGTCAACGACGCCGGGCGGGTGGAGGTGGGGCAGGCCCAGTACTCGGCCATGGTGAACGAGCGGGGCACGATTCTCGACGACCTCATCGTCTACCGCTTCGCCCAGCGCTGGATGCTCGTGGTGAACGCCTCCAACCGCGACAAGGACTGGGACTGGATCGCGGGCCACGCCGAGGGCTTCGACGTGGAACTGGCCGATCGCTCCGACGACACCGCACTGCTGGCCCTCCAGGGCCCCGAGGCCCGAGCCCTTCTCCAGGGGCTCACGGAGACGGACCTGGACGCCATCGGCTACTACCGCTTCGCCGAAGGCGCCGTGGCCGGCGTCCACGGGGTGATCAGCGCCACCGGATACACCGGTGAGGACGGCTTCGAACTGTATCTTCCGGCCGACGGTGCCGTGCCCGTGTGGCGGGCTCTGCTGGAGGCGGGGGCGATCCCCGCGGGCCTGGGGGCCCGGGACTCGCTGCGCCTCGAGATGGGATACGCGCTCTACGGCAACGACCTGGACGAGGATCACACCCCTCTGGAGGCCGGGTTGGGGTGGATCACCAAGTTGGACAAGGGGCCCTTCGTGGGGCGCGACGCCCTGGCGGCCCAGAAGGAGGCGGGAGTGGAGCGGCGCCTGGTGGGCCTGCGGCTCACGGCCCGTGGCTTCCCCCGGGCGGGATACCCCATCCTGGACGCCGGTGCGCCGGTGGGCACGGTGACCAGCGGGACCATGAGCCCGTCGCTGGGACACGGGGTGGCCATGGGCTACGTCCCGGTGGACCGGGCCAAGGCGGGAACCGAACTCGCGGTGGAGATCCGGGGTCAGCCCGTGGCCGCAACGGTCCAGCGGCCTCCGTTCTACACCGAGGGCTCCATTCGGCGCTGAGGCGAGCCGTGCGAGTCGGGATCCTGACGGTGAGCGACGCCTGCGCGGCAGGGCAGCGGGCCGACGCCAGCGGAGCGCTTCTGGAAGGGTGGGCCCGGGACGCGGGTTACGCCGTGGAGCGCCGAGGGGTGATCCCCGACGACCGCCTGACCATCACCCGGACCCTTCTGGAGTGGGCCGACGGAGACGCCGTGGACGCCATCGTCACCACCGGGGGCACGGGCTTCGGCCCCCGGGACGTGACCCCCGAGGCGACCCGGCCCGTGCTGGATCGGGACGCCCCCGGGCTGGCGGATCGGATCCGGCGCCACGGGGAGTCGTCCACCCCCTTCGCGGTGCTCTCCCGGGGACTCGCCGGTGCCCGGGGGAGGGTGTTCGTGGCCAACCTCCCCGGGAGTCCCGGGGGAGTGAAGGATGGACTGGCGGTGTTGGGCCCGATGCTGCCCCACGTCGTCCAGCTCCTGCAGGGGGAACGGCCCGACCACACGCCCCCCGGGGAGGCCCCGTCGTGATCCTCGTATCCACCCACGACCTGCCCCGGGCCGGGGCTCTCCGGGAGGCGTTCCGGAAGGCCGGATTCGACGTCGACCTGGTCACCCCGGACGAGGATCTGGCCGGGCGGGAAGAGGTACTTCTCCTGGTGCTCACGGGCGGGTTGGAGGGGGGGACCCCTCCCCTGGTGCAGCAGGCCAGGAAAGGGTTGGGGGTCCCGGTTCTGGCCCACGCACCGCCCCCCGCCGACGGAGATCCGGACGGTGTGGGCGAGGTGTTTCCGCCCACGACCCGGGCCGACGAGGTGGCCCTGGTGGGGGGGCGGCTCGCCGAGCGGACCCGCCTCCAGCGCACGACGGGCATCATCGGCGAAACCGACGCCATGCGGGAGGTGCTGGAACGGGTGGTCCAGATCGCGCCCGTGTCGTCCACGGTCCTGATCACGGGCGAATCGGGGACGGGAAAGGAACTGGTGGCCCGGGGCATCCACGCCCTCTCCCCGCGGCGGCACAAGCCGTTCATCGCCGTAAACGTGGCGGCCCTCACCGACACCCTCCTGGAGAGCGAGCTGTTCGGCCACGAGAAGGGGGCCTTCACCGGGGCCATCGATGCCCGCAAGGGGCTGTTCGAACTGGCCGACGGGGGGACCATCTTCCTGGACGAGATCGGGGAGATGCCCCTGGCCACCCAGACCAAGCTGCTCCGGGTCCTGGAGCAGCGGGAGTTCCTGCGGGTTGGGGGCGAGAAGCCCATCCGGGTGGACGTCCGCATCGTGGCGGCCACGAACCAGGACCTCCGGCAACTGGTGACCCTGCGGGAGTTCCGGAAGGATCTCTACTATCGCCTCAACGTGCTCCACATCGAGCTTCCGCCCCTGCGGGAGCGGCGGGAGGACATTCCCCGTCTGGTCCGGCAGTTCAGCGCCGAGGTGGCCGACCGTCTGGGACGCCCCTTCTCGGGCATCTCCGACGACGCCATGGAGATCCTGGTGGACCATTCCTGGCCGGGGAACGTCCGGGAGCTCCGCAATCTGGTGGAGAGCATGGTGGTCCTGGCGCCGGGGGAGCGGATCCAGCCCCGGGACATTCCCGCGGAGATCCGGAGGGGCGACGCGGAGGGTCCCCGTCTGCTGCCGGCGCCCATCCCCCGGGCCGGCGGATCGGGCGACCCGGGAGGTCTTCGCCCCCAGCTCGAGTTCGTCTTCCGGACCCTGGTGGACCTCCGGGTCGATCTCGACGACCTCCGGAAGGACTTCGACGCGTGGCGCGACGACGTGCCTCGGGTCGAGGGCGGGAGGGAGGTGGGCATGCTGGCCTACGACCTCGGGTCCCGGGACGACCAGGTGGAGGTGGTGGACCTCTGGCCCTCCGAGGCGGAGGCGGTGGAGCCGGCCGACACCGACGACGGGGTGGTGGTCTACCGCCCCGGGATGACCATGGAGGACCTGGAGCGGGAGGCCATCGTGGCCGCACTGGCCGCGGTGGACGGGAACCGGCGGCGGGCCGCCGAACTGCTGGACATCGGAGAGCGGACGCTCTACCGGAAGATCAAGAAGTTCGGGCTGGACGCCTGAGTCCGCCGGCCCGAGCCCGGACCCGGGCCCCCTCGGCGTGGAGCGCCGGGAGCCGGTCCGACCACCCGGTGTAGCGGACGTCGCCCACCCGGACCTCCAATTCCGCCCAGGGATCCACCGACGGAGGGAAGCGGTAGAGGGCCTGTTCGGTGGTCCGCTGCCGCAGCCGCCCCGATCCCCATCCCGTGGTGAGGGCCACGATGTCCTGGGCCCGATGGACGCTGCCCTGGGCCAGGATCTCGAGATCGGTGGGGTCGAATTCGGCGCCCCCGGGGTCTTCCGTCTGGACCGACACCAGGAACCACCCGGCGGCCCCGTCGTCGGCGCCGGCCCGGGCCCGGAGGGCGGCCAGTCGCTCCCAGGTGTCGGGCGCCGCGAGGCGGATCAAGCCCGGGTCCAGGGGGGTGATCTGGACCCGGACCGGGCCCACGCCGAAGCCCATGGAGATCTGGTCCTGCCGAAGGGAGCCGAACCCGGGGGGGATGAGGTCGTCGGCCGGGGCGGATCCGCCCCCTGGGGCCGGAGCGGGTGCCGGTGCGGCGGGCATGCAGGCCCCGGTGAGGACCGTCGCCAGGAGGACCAGGGTGCCCCGGATCATTCGGGGCCGTCCAGGAGGTCGTCCAGCGCCGCCAGGAGTTCGTCCCGCCCCTCGCCGGTCTTGCTGGAGAAGGGCAGGAGCTGCTCCGGGTCCACGGCGAGGCGTGCCGCAGCCCGATCGAAGGCCCGCTTCCGCTCGCTCCGCTTCAGCTTGTCGACCTTGGTCAGGACGACCAGGGTGGGGAGCTGAAGCCCCGCGAGGAAGTCCAGCATCTGGAGATCCTGGGGCGTGGGGTCGCGGCGGGCGTCCACCAGATGGACCACCCCCCGCACGTCCACGTCCCGGGAGAGGTACCCCTCGATGAGACCCTTCCACTGGTTCCGCAGGGCCTTGGGCACCTTGGCGTAGCCGAAGCCCGGCAGGTCCAGGAGGAAGAACTGGTCGTTTACACGGTAGAAGTTCAGCGCCTGGGTCTTCCCGGGCGTGGCCGAGACGTGGGCCATCTTGCTGCGGGTGCGCCGAAGCAGGGTGTTGATGAGGGAACTCTTGCCCACGTTGGAGCGGCCCGAGAAGGCCACCTGGGGAAGGGTCCCCGGCACCTCCCCGCCCGGGGTGACCACGGTTCCGGCGTACTCCACCGTGCGGATCTTCACTGGGGCGAGAGGGGCAGGGCTCCGTCGGCCGACCCGTCCCGAAGCTCCCGGGGCCGGGCGATGAGGGCCGCGTCCAGGACTTCGTCCATGGTGCGCACCGCCGCGAACCGGAGTCCTTCCCGCACTTCGTCGGGGAGCCGCTCCAGCTCGGGGACGTTGGCGTGGGGCAGCACCACCGTGCGGATCCCGTGGCGGAGGGCGGCCACGGCCTTCTCCTTGATCCCGCCCACGGGGAGGACCCGCCCCCGGAGGGTGATCTCGCCGGTGAGGGCCACCTCGGGAGAGGAGGGAATGCCCGTGAGGGCGGAGATCAGCGCCACCGCCATGGTGATGCCGGCCGAGGGGCCGTCCTTGGGGGTGGCGCCTTCGGGGATGTGCACGTGGACGTCCACCCGGGTGTGGAAGTCGGGCTCCAACCCCAGGGGCCGGGCCCGGGACCGGGCGTAGGTGAGGGCGGCCATGGCCGATTCCTTCATGACGTCGCCCAGGGTCCCGGTGAGGCGCACCTCGCCGCTTCCGGGCACCACCGCCACCTCCACGTCCAGGATCTCCCCCCCGGCCGACGTCCACGCCAGGCCGTTGGCCATCCCCACCCGGTCCCGGCCGTCGCTGGGCTCGGGCGGGAGGTAGGGCGGCGGGCCCAGGAGGGCCGTCAGATCGTCGGGTCCGATGGAGGCGGGGACAGGGTCGCCCTCGGCTCTTCGCCGGGCCAGCTTCCGGGCCACCCGGGACACCCGCCGGTCCAGTTCCCGCACGCCGGCCTCCCGGGTGTAGCGGGCGATGACCGCGGCGGCGGCGTCGTCGGTGAGGTCCACGGCCACGTCGCCGAGGCCGTGACGCTCCCGCTGCCGGGGCCACAGGAACCGATCCACGATGACCCGCTTCTCGGTGTCGAGATACCCGGGGAGCCGGATCACCTCCATGCGGTCCCGGAGGGGTTCGGGAATGCCCGCCAGGGTGTTGGCGGTGGCCACGAAGAGCACACCGGAGAGGTCGTATTCCATCTCCAGGTAGTGGTCGGTGAAGGTGGCGTTCTGCTCCGGATCCAGCACCTCCAGGAGGGCGGCGCCGGGATCGCCGTGGAAGTCCCGGGCCAGCTTGTCGACCTCGTCCAGGAGGAACACGGGGTTGGTGGTGCCCGACCGCCGCATGCCCTGGAGCACTCGCCCCGGCAGGGCCCCGACGTAGGTGCGACGGTGACCCCGGATCTCGGCCTCGTCCCGCACGCCTCCGAGGCTCACCCGTACGAACTCACGCCCCAGGGCCGTGGCGATGCTCCGGCCCAGGGAGGTCTTTCCCACGCCGGGGGGGCCCACCAGGCAGAGGATGGGACCCTGGAGCTCTCCCACCACCGAGAGGACGGCGATGTGGTCCAGGATCCGGTCCTTCACCTCGCCGAGGCCGTGGTGGGCCCCGTCCAGCAGCGCCGACGCGGCCCCCACGTCCAGGGCGTCTTCGCTCCGGGCGGTCCACGGAAGGGCCAGGATCCAGTCCAGATACGTCCGGATGACCGCGGCTTCCGGAGCCACGGGGTTGAGCTTCCGCAGCCGCTTCAGTTCCCGCTCGGCCCGCTCCCGGGCGTGGTCGGGAAGGGGACCCTCCTGGACGGCCCGCTCCAGCTCGACCCACTCCTCGCCCGCTTCCACCCCCAGTTCCCGATGGATCGCCTTGAGCTGCTCGTTGAGGTAGAACTGCCGGCGGTCCGAGTCCATCTGGGACCGGATCTGCTGGTCGAGCTTCTCCTCGATCCGGAGGATCTCGAGTTCCCGACCCAGGAGTTCCTGAAGTCGCTCCAGGTGGGCCTCGGCGCCGGCGCACTCCAGGAGTTCCTGTTTCTCCGGGGGCGCCAGGAGGAGATGGCCCGACACGAGATGGGCCAGTCGTACTCGGTCCCGGGTCTCCAGGAGGGTGGCGGGCAGCTCCTCCGAGACCCGTTCGTGGAGGGTGGCGTACTCCTGGAACTGACGCCGCACCGACCGGGCCAGCGCCTCCAGGGCCGGGGCCGGCGGGGTTTCCTCCGATTCCCGTTCCGCGGCCACGAAGGGCTCGAGGCGAGCCCGGAGTCCCCCATCGGTGCCCGTCCATTCCCCGATCCGCGCCCGACCCATGCCCTCCAGGACCACGCGTCGGGTGCCGTCGGGGAGGGTGGTGACCTGCACCACCCGGGCCACGGTGCCGACGGGAAAGACGTCGTCGACGGCGGGCGACTCGCAGGTGGGATCGCGCTGGGCCACCAGAAGGAGGAGCTGATCGTCGCGCTCCTCGCCGGCCTCCAGCGCCGCCAGGGAGGCGGGCCGCCCGATGAGGAGCGGCAACACCATGTAGGGAAAGAAGACCAGATCCCGGAGCGCCACCACGGGCAACTCGTCGGGAAACTCCAGGACTTCGTCGGTTCGGATCAGAGGGGCCATCCGGGTCCCGACCCTACGCTTCCCGGCGCCGGTCCTCCCGGGGCTCGGGATGCAGCACCAGGAGGGGCGGCACCGATCGCTCGACGCTTTCGGCCGTGACCACGACCTCCCGCACGTCGGAGCGGGCCGGAATCTCGAACATGACCTCCCGCATGATGCCTTCGATCACCGACCGGAGGCCCCGGGCGCCCGTGCCCCGCTCCAAGGTCTTCTTGGCGATGGCCCGGATGGCATCCTTGTCGAAGGTGAGCCCGATTCCCTCGAGCTCGAACATCTTCTCGTACTGCTTCACCAGGGCGTTCTTGGGCTCCACCAGGATCCGGCAGAGGGCGTCCTCGTCGAGCTCGTCGAGGGAGACGCTCACGGGAAGCCGCCCCACGAGTTCGGGGATGATCCCGAACCGCTGCAGATCCTCGGGCTCCACGTGCTTCAGGAGTTCCTCCCGATCGTCCCGCTCCCCCTCGCCGGCGAATCCGATGGCCCGCTTTCCGATGCGGGACTCCACGATCTTCTCGAGACCGTCGAAGGCGCCCCCGCAGATGAAGAGGATGTTGCGGGTGTTGATCTGGATGTACTCCTGCTGGGGGTGCTTCCGGCCGCCCTGGGGCGGGACGGAGGCCACCGTGCCCTCCAGGATCTTGAGCAGTGCCTGCTGCACACCTTCGCCCGAGACGTCCCGGGTGATGGACGGGTTTTCGCTCTTCCGGGCGATCTTGTCCATCTCGTCGATGTAGACGATCCCCCGCTCGCACTCGGCGATGTTGTAGTCCGCCGCCTGGAGCAGCCGCACCAGGATGTTCTCCACGTCCTCACCCACGTACCCCGCCTCGGTGAGGGTCGTGGCGTCGGCGATGGTGAAGGGCACGTGGAGCATGCGGGCCAGGGTCTGGGCCAGCAGCGTCTTGCCCACGCCCGTGGGACCGATGAGGAGGATGTTGGCCTTGTCGATCTCCACGTCGTCCAGGACGCCCTGGTGATTCACCCGCTTGTAGTGGTTGTACACCGAGACGGCCAGGGCCCGCTTGGCGTCTTCCTGCCCGATGACGTACTGATCCAGGACGGCCTTGATCTCGTGGGGCGTCGGACTGGGGACCGCGTGTTCAGCGTGTTCCCGTTCCTCTTCCTCGGCCAGGATCTCGTTGCAGAGCGAGATGCACTCGTTGCAGATGTAGACCGAAGGACCGCTGATGAATTTCTTCACGCTGTCCTTGGACTTCCCGCAGAAGCTGCAGCGAAGGTGCTTGTCGGTCGTCATGGTGTCTTCCTTGGGCGGGTGGGCCGGCGCGAGAAGGGGGTCACCCCTCGTCGCCGTCCTCGTCCAGGCTCTCCGAAGTGACGGGCTTCTTTCCGCTCCCCATGGGGCCTTCCAGCACCCGATCGATGAGGCCGTAGTCGGCGGCCTCCTGGGGGCTCATGAACCGGTCCCGGTCCACGTCCTGCGCGATCTGCTCCACGGTCTGATGCGTGTGGCGGGCCAGGATGGCGTTGAGGCGCTCCCGGATGTCCAGGATCTCCCGCGCCGCGATCTCGATGTCGGCGGCGGTGCCCTGGGTACCCGACGAGGGCTGGTGGATCATGATGCGGGAGTTGGGGAGGGCACTGCGCTTCCCCTCCCGGCCGGCCGCCAGGAGCACGGCGCCCATGGAGGCGGCCATCCCCACGCAGTAGGTGGAGACGGGGGCCCGCAGGTGCTGCATCGTATCGTAGATCGCCATGCCCGCGTACACGCTCCCTCCAGGGGAGTTGATGTACATGTGGATGTCCCGCTCCGGATCGTCGGCATCCAGGAAGAGGAGCTGGGCCACCATGATGTTGGCGACGTTGTCGTCGATGGCGCTACCCAGGAACACGATGCGGTCCATGAGCAGCCGGGAGAAGATGTCGTAGCTGCGCTCGCCGCGGCTGGTGCGCTCGATGACGTAGGGAGGGTAGACGGCCATGGATTCGGGCTCGGGGGTGGAGCGGGACGGACCCGCGGTCAATTCTCGGCGTCGGTGATGGTGGACTGTTCCTTCAGGAACTCGAACACCTTGCGCTCGGTGATCTCGCGCTCGAGCTGCTCGAGGCGGCCCGACTTCTGGAGTCGAGCGTAGATCTCCGACGGGTTGGAGTCGTTCTTCTCGGCGATCTCCTCCACCCGGTCGTCGATGTCGTCTTCCGAGGCGGTGAGGGACTGCTGTTCGGCGATCCGCTCCACCACGAGGATCCGCTGGACGGCCCGTCGGGCCTCGGGACCGAGCTGCTCACGGGCCTCGGCGAGGCGCTGGGGGTCGGCGCCCTCGGTGTTCCCCAGGACCGAGTCCAGGTAGCGGTCCACCATGGTGGCGGGCACGTCGAAGGGGTTGGCCTCCACCACGGCGTTGAGGAGCTGACCCCGGACGGTGCCTTCGGCCTGCTCGGCCGCTTCCTTCTCCAGGTCTTCCCGCACCCGGGCCTTCAGGGCGTCGAGTCCGTCGAAGTCGCCCAGGGATCGGGCGAAGGCGTCGTCGAGATCGGGGAGCTGCCGCTCCTTGCGTTCCCGCAGGAGGATCCGCAGCCGTTCGCTCTGGCCGCGGCGCTCCTCGTTGGGGAAGTCGTCGGGGAAGGTGACGTCGAATTCGCCTTCCTCGCCCACGGGCAGCGTGTAGATGGCGCTCTCCACGTCGGGAATGGCGTCGCCCTCGCCCAGGACCAGATCATAGGGACGAGGCTCCTCGTCGTCGTCGCCCTCGTCCGTCAGGCGGGTGACCGACACCGAAACCAGATCGCCGGCCACCGGGTGCCCCTCCTCCACGGGCGCCCAGGCGCCGTTCTGGTCCCGGAGCCGCTGCAGCACCTGATCCACGTCGGCGTCCTTCACGTCGGCCCGGGGCCGCTGGACGGCGAAGCCGCCCAGACGGGCGAACTCGATCTCCGGGGAGACGTCGAAGGAGATGGTGAAGCTCAGGTCCTGGTCGGGCTGGTAGTCCAGCTCCTCGACCTCGCCCTCGGAGATGGGGCTCAGTTCCCGGAGCCGGAGCACCTCCCGGTAGGCGTCGCCCACGAGGCGGTCGACCATCTCCTGATTGAGGGCGGCGCCGAACCGCTTCTCCATGACCGAGGCGGGGATCCGGCCGGCCCGGAAGCCGGGGAGCCGCACCCGCGAAGCCAGCGTCTTGGCGATCTTCTGCCGCTCGGTCTTCACGATATCGGCGGGCACGGTCACGGCCAGGGTGCGCCGCCAGGCCTCGCCTTCGGTGAGGTCGATCTTGAGTCGTGCTACGTCCAACGTCATGCGCGGGGCCTTCTCGGGTCGGTGCGGGCGGGAATGGAATGCGAAAGGGGGGACTCGAACCCCCACGGCACGAAGCCACGAGATCCTAAGTCTCGCGCGTCTACCAGTTCCGCCACTTTCGCGTCCGGGGGTCGGTCGACGACCGCACCCCACGATCCCGGACACGCTCGTGACGACATCGTCAAAGATAACCGGCCTGCAGCGGATCCCTCAACGGACCGGGGCGGACCCGTGTTCGTACGGGCCCGCCCCGGAGCGCGCGACGGGCGTCCGTCGCGCGGGTGCGTCAAAGGCTCAGCCGCCGGGCATCCGAACGTTCACCACCCGGGAGCTGTCGTCGGGGCGACCGACCACGAACTGGACGATGGAGCCGGGCTCCACGGCGCCGAGGATCCGGCGCACGTCGTCGGTGGTGGTCACGTCGTCGCCGTTGATGGCCACGATCTTCTCGCCCGTGAGGAGCTGGCGTCGCGCGGCCGCGCTGGCCCGCTGCACCTCGGAGATCACCACGCCCTGGGCGTCGGCGTAGCCGAAGCGGTCGGCCAGCTCGGGGGTGAGGGCCTCCACCATGATTCCCAGACGCTCCTCGGCCATGGCCTCGGTGGCCACCACCGTGGGCTCGGCCTCGTTGATGGGTGCCTCGCCGAGGCGCAGCGTGACGTCGACGGGCCCCCCGTCGCGGTAGACGGTGAGATCCACCCGGTCGCCGGGACGGCGCATGGCCACCCGGCCCTGAAGCTGGGCCACGTACCCCACGGGCTCATCGTCGATGGCCACGATGACGTCGCCCTGCTGAAGGCCCGCTTCCTCGCCGGGCGTGCCCGGGTCCACACCCTGGATCAACACCCCCGACACCGCCGGCAGCCCGAAGGCCTCGGCGTCTTCGGGCGCCACGTCGTCGATCCGCACGCCCAGGCGGGCCCGCTTCACGTGGCCGAACTCGATGAGGTCCTCCATGATGCGCCGGGCCAGGTTGATGGGGATGGCGAAGCCGTATCCCTGGTAGTAGCCGGTGGCGCTGGCGATGGCCGAGTTGATCCCCACGACGCGGCCCTCGATGTCCACCAGGGGTCCCCCGGAGTTGCCGGGGTTGATGACGGCGTCGGTCTGGATGAAGTCCTCGATGGCGTAGCCCGCGTTTTCCGCCGTGCGCGGGTCGTTGAGGAGCTCGTTCTGGATGAGCTGGAGTCCCCGGCCCCGGGCGCTGACGATTCCCGCCGTGACGGTGTAGTCGAGCTGGTTGCCGGCGCCGAAGCCCGGGTTGCCGATGGCCAGCACCCACTCGCCCACTTCCACCCCCTCCGAGTCCCCGAAGCTCATGGTCTCGAAGGCCTCGGCGGCGTCGATCTTGATGACGGCCACGTCAGTGAACGGGTCCGTCCCGATGACCCGGGCGTCGAAATAGCGCCGGTCGGGGAAATACACCCGCACTTCCGACGCCTCGGCCACGACGTGGTCGTTGGTGAGGATGTAGCCGTCGGACGACACGATGAAGCCGCTGCCCCCGGCGAGGCGCGGCTGGCTCTCGGGAGTGCCGGGCCCGAAGAACCGCTGGAGCGGCTCGGGCACGTCGTCGGCCGAGGGGGCCGAGACGATCCGGGTGGCCTCGATCCGCACCACGGCGGGGGTGACCACGTCGGCGACGTTGACGAAGGCCTCGCTCAGATCGAGGGCCGGGCGCACGGCGTCGGCCGACACCCGGGGGGCTTCGTCGATGGTGGGAAGAACGGTGGAGGACTGGCTCCAGCCGAAACCGGCAGCCAGGCCGATGGCGCCCACGAAGGTGGCCGCGGAATACAGAACGACCTTGGCCTTGGCGCGGAGGGGGTCGTGCATCGTCAACCTCTCTGATCCTGCGTGGTTCGTCGCCGGACCTCCCGGCGATGGAAGTCGTACCCTGCGGGGGCGGCGCGAGTTCACCGGGGTGGACGAACGTTCCGGCCCCCGAGGGTCGGATGCGAAGGGGGCGGACCACGGTTGCCCGCGGACCGCCCCCGGACCGCATCCGAGAGCGGTTACTTGTTCGCTTCGTCGTCGACGATCTCGTAGTCGGCCTCGACGACCTCTTCTTCGTCGGCGGCGGCCTCGGCCTCGCCGGCCTCGGCGTCGACCGGGGCCTCGTCCATGGGCGTCTCCGCCGCCTGGGCTTCGGCGGCCTGGGCCTGGTACATCTCCTGCCCGGCCGCGCTGAAGGCCTGCATGAGTTCGTCGCGGGCCGTGTTGATGGTGGCCGCGTCGTCTCCCTTCAGCGCGTCCTTGGCCTTGGACAGGGCGGCGTCGAGGCGCTCCTTGGTGTCGCCCGCGACCTTGTCGCCCCACTCCGCCGAGTCCTTCTCGACCTGGTAGACCAGGGAGTCGAGCTGGTTGCGGGCTTCGACCTTGCCCTTCTTCTCCTCGTCCTCACGGGCGTGGGCCTCGGCGTCCTTCACCATCTGATCGATCTCGGAGTCGCTGAGCCCCGACGAGGCCTCGATCCGGATCTTCTGCTCCTTGCCGGTGGTCTTGTCCTTCGCCGACACGTGGAGAATCCCGTTGGCGTCGATGTCGAAGGTGACCTCGACCTGGGGCACGCCCCGGGGTGCCGGCGGGATTCCGGTGAGCTGGAACTTGCCGATGGTCTTGTTGTCGATGGCCATCTTGCGCTCACCCTGGAGCACGTGGATCTCCACCGTGGTCTGACTGTCCTCGGCGGTGGAGAACACCTCCGACTTCTTCGTCGGGATCGTGGTGTTGCGGTCGATGAGGTTGGTCATGACCCCGCCCAGGGTCTCGATGCCCAGGGACAGCGGCGTGACGTCCAGAAGCAGGACGTCCGTGACGTCGCCGGCCAGGACGCCGCCCTGGATGGCTGCGCCGACGCCCACCACCTCGTCGGGGTTCACGCCCTTGTGGGGATCCTTGCCGAAGAACTCCTTGACGACCTCCTGGATCTTGGGGATCCGGGTGGATCCCCCGACCAGGATCACCTCGTCGATGTCGGCCTGGGTCAGCCCGGCGTCCTCCAGGGCCTTCTTCATGGGGGGAATCGTGCGCTGGATCAGGTCGTCCACCAACTGCTCGAACTTGGCCCGGGAGAGGCTGTAGTTCAGGTGCTTCGGGCCTTCCTGCGTGGCGGTGATGAAGGGCAGGTTGATGTCGGTCGACATGGTGGTCGACAGCTCCATCTTCGCCTTCTCCGCGGCCTCCTTCAGGCGCTGGAGCGCCATGGCGTCCTTGGAGAGATCGATGCCCTGGTCCCGCTTGAACTCCTCCACCAGCCAGTTGATCACCTTCTGGTCGAAGTCGTCCCCGCCCAGGTGGGTGTCGCCGTTGGTGGCCTTCACCTCGAACACGCCGTCCCCGAGCTCCAGAATGGAGATGTCGTACGTTCCACCCCCGAGGTCGAAGACCGCGATCTTCTCGTCGGCCTTCTTGTCGAGCCCGTACGCCAGGGCGGCCGCCGTGGGCTCGTTGATGATGCGGAGCACCTCGAGGCCGGCGATCTTGCCCGCGTCCTTGGTGGCCTGCCGCTGGGAGTCGTTGAAGTAGGCCGGCACGGTGATGACCGCCTGGGAGACGGACGTGCCCAGATAGTCCTCCGCCGTCTGCTTCATCTTCTGCAGGATCATGGCGGAGATCTCCGGCGGAGTGAACGTGTCCCCGTCGGCATTGGGGACCTTCACCGTCACCCGCCCCTGAGCGTCGTGCTGCACGTCGTAGGGCACCAGCTTCTCCTCCTCCTGCACCTCCACGGCCTTCCGGCCCATGAAGCGCTTGATGGAGAAGATGGTGTTGGTGGGGTTGGTGATGGCCTGGCGTCGGGCCACCTGACCCACCAGACGTTCACCGTCCTTCGTGAACGCCACGACCGACGGCGTCGTGCGCCCGCCCTCGGCGTTGGGGATCACGACGGGCTCACCGCCCTCCATGACCGCCACCACCGAGTTGGTGGTTCCCAGATCGATCCCGATGACCTTGCCCATGTTGTCTCCTGTCGAGTGCATGTCCGGATTCGGCGGGGCCGGGAGTTGAAGCCCCGGCGATCCGGGAGAGGGAAGTGCAACCTCCGTGCCGGGGAAACGGGGCGGATCCGGGGCGTTTCGGGGCGAAGATCGGCCAAAGTGGCGCGATCCCATGCCTCGGGCGCCCCCCTCCGCCGGAACGGCAGGTGCGCCGACCTGGCAGGCCGGCCCCGGAAGGGGGAACCCCCCCGACGTCCCGGGGTCGGAGGGGCCATGTTCCCCCTCCACGACGACAACCCCACGCGCAGGGCCCCGGTGGTGACCTGGGCCCTGGTGATCGTCACGGCTGCGACATGGGTTCTGGTCCAGGGAGCCGGCCTGTCGCCGGGTCGCCTGGAGGCGTCGGTCTGCGCCTACGGAGCCATCCCGGTGGAGATCGTGGGTTCGCCGGGCTCGGCCGGGGGGCCGTGCCGCCTGGGCGGGCTGGGGGTGGAGGCGTTGGTGACCTCCATGTTTCTCCACGGCGGGTGGTTCCACCTGGTGGGCAACCTGTGGTTTCTCTGGATCTTCGGGAACAACGTGGAAGACGCCATGGGGCGGTTCCGCTTCGTGGTGTTCTACCTCGTCACCGGAATCGCCGCGGCCCTGGCCCACGTGGCGTCCCAGCCCGACTCCCTCCTTCCCATGGTGGGGGCCTCCGGAGCCATCTCCGGGGTGATGGGGGCCTATCTGGTGCTGTTTCCCCGGGCCCGGGTGAAGACCCTGCTCTTCCTCCTCATCTTCATCACCGTGGTGGAGCTGCCGGCCTTCGTCTACCTGGGGTACTGGTTCCTCCTCCAGTTGGTCTCCAGCGGATCCGGGGCGTCGGCGGGGGTGGCGTTCTGGGCCCACATCGGGGGCTTCGCCGCCGGGGCGTTGCTCATCCCCTTGTTCCGCCGACGGGATCTCGGGCCCGGCTGGGCACCGCCCGCCGCCGACGTGTAGATCCAGTCCACGGCGGGCGCCCGATCCCCCGGTGCCACGACGCCCCGGCTCGTTCTCGCGGGCGCGCACGCGCAGACACCCGGGGTGACTTTCGCGCTCGACCCCCGTTACACTCCCCGGCGAACCTCCGGACGATCGGACCGTCCGGTCTCCGGGCCGGACCGCACCCCAGGATCCATGGTTTCCGTTTCGCCCCCCCCTCTTCGGCGCCTTCTCTTCAGCGCGGCCCTGTGCATGGGAGCGTGTGGTGACGGGGGTCCGGGACCCTGGCAGGACGCCGACGGCTACCGGTGGCGCGAGCTGGACGTGGCCGGATCCGGCGCCGGGTTCGTGTCCATGGACCCGGGACGGTCGGGAGTCGAGCACCGCAACGAGGTCGGGCCGCGGCGACGCCTCGAGAACCAGCTTCTGACCCACGGTTCGGGGGTGGCGGTGGGGGACGTGGACGGCGACGGCCTCCCCGATCTCTACCTCGCCGGAGTCGACACCCCCAACGCCCTCTATCGCAATCTGGGGGGGTGGCGGTTCGAGGACGTCACCGAGGCGTCGGGCACCGCTCTGGAGGATCTCGACGCCACCGGGGTCACCCTGGCGGACGTGGACGGCGACGGCGACCTCGATCTCCTGGCGGCGGGAAGGGGCCAGGCCAACCGGCTGTTGCTGAACGACGGTGCGGGGGTCTTCACCGATGCCTCGGAAGCCGCGGGGTTCGACCACCCCGGCGGGGCCACCACGCTCACTGTGGCCGACATCGAGGGCGACGGTGATCTGGACGTGTATCTGGCCAACTACCGGGTCAACAAGGCCGGGACCATCTTCACCCCCCAGGAGCGTACCTTCGACCAGGTGGTGAAGAACCGGGACGGCGAGTTCGTCGTCGACGAGAAATTCCGGGACTACTACCGGCTGCGCTTCGTTCCCGAGGGCATCATCCGCTACGAGTTCGGCGAGGCCGACGTCCTCTACCTGAACGACGGCTCCGGGAGCTTCACGCCGGCGTCGTGGACCGACGGCCGCTTCTCCACCCCGGAGGGTCAACCGCTGGATTCGGTGCCCGACGAGTGGGGCCTCACCGCCCGCTTCTACGACGTGAACGGCGACGGGGCGCCGGATCTGTACGTCAGCAACGACTTCGAGAGCCCGGACCAGTTCTGGATCAACCGGGGCGACGGGACCTTCCGGGAGGTCGACCCCCTGGCCGTGCGGAGCACCAGCGCGTCGTCCATGGCGGTGGATTTCTCCGACGTGGACCGGGACGGCAACACCGACTTCCTGGTGGTGGACATGCTGGCGAAGGACCCGGCACGCCGGCGCACCCAGATTCCCACCATCGCCCCCGAGGTGGTGCGGCCCGGGGAGATCGAGCCGCGCCTCCAGGAGAACCGCAACACCCTCTTCCTGGCCCGGGACGACGGCACCTTCACCGAGGCGGCCCGGGCCGCCGGCATCGAAGCGTCGGGGTGGTCGTGGTCCACCATCTTCTCCGACGTGGACCTGGATGGCTACGAGGACGCCCTGGTGACCACGGGTCACGTCTGGGACGTGCTGGACGCCGACACCCAGAGCCGTCTCCTGAACACCATGGTCACCGACGACTGGCTCGAGGTGGTGAACAACTTCCCACCGCTGGAGTTGCCCAATACGGCCTTCCGCAACCGGGGCGACGGGGGGTTCGAAGAGGTGTCGGAGGCGTGGGGATTCGACCTGGGGCCGGACATCTCCCACGGCATCACCCTGGGCGACCTCGACGTCGACGGCGACATGGACGTGATCATCAACCGTCTCGGCGCTCCTGCCGCTCTCCTGCGCAACGACGCCACGGCGCCTCGCATCGCGGTCCAACTCCGGGGTGCGTCGGGCAATTCCCACGGAATCGGAGCCAACGTCCGGTTGTTGGGCGCCGAGCCCCCCCAGAGCAAGCAGGTCACCGCCGGGGGGTACTACCTCTCCAGCCCTCAACCCCAGGTGTCGTTCGCCGCCACGGGGCCCGGGCCGTTCCGCATCGTGGTGGAGTGGCCGTCGGGGGCGGTGTCGGAGGTGGCGGACGCCCAGCCCGATCGGTTGTACGAGATCGACGAGGCCGGGGCCCGGGGAACGGCGGCACGACCCGCTGCGGCGAATCTCGGGGGACTCCCGGCGGCCCGCACGCCCCTCTTCGAAGACGAAACGGCGGTTCTGGGGCATGGCCACGCCGAGCGGGAGTTCAACGACTTCGCCCGTCAGCCCCTCCTGCCCCATCGCCTCAGTCAGCTCGGGCCGGGGGTGACCTGGACCGACCTCGACGCCGACGGAGACCCGGACCTGGTGGTGGCCTCGGGGGTGGGAGGGCGCCTGGGCCTCCTGGCCAACGACGGTGGCCGATTCCGGTCCGTGGACGGCGGGCCGGCGGCCGAGACATTCGATCAGACCACGATCCTGCCGCTTCCCGAGGGACTCCTGATCGGGCGATCCAACCACGAGGCCGACGACCCCGAGGTGGCCCGTACCACCCCGTCCGCGGTGACGGTGGCCACCCCGGGAGGTCGACCCGGCCCGGCCCGGGCCGCCCTGGCCGGCGACCCGGCGACGGTGGGCGCCCTGGCGGCGGCGGACCTGGACGGGGACGGAGGGCTGGAAGTCCTGGCGGCCGCCCGGGCGTATCCGGTGGCCTACCCGTCCCCCCCCGAGTCCCGGATCTTCCGGAAGGTCGACGGGGAGTGGGCGGTCGACGAGGCGGCGACCCGGGCGATTCGCGGCGCCGGGAGGGTGTCGGGTGCGGTGTTCAGCGACCTGGACTCGGACGGCGACGTGGATCTGGCCCTGGCCACGGACTGGGGTCCCGTCCGGATCTATCGCAACCACCTGGGGCGCCTCTCCGAGGTCACGGGCGAGGTGGGGCTGGCGTCCCTGCGGGGCCGGTGGAACGGCATCAATGCCGGCGACTTCGACGACGACGGTCGCATGGACCTGGTAGTGACCTCGTGGGGGCGGAACACCCGCTACCGTCCCTCGCCGGAGCGTCCCCTCCGCCTCTACTGGGGCGACTTCGACGAAAACGGTGTGCTGGACCTCCTGGAAGCCATGCCCGATCCCGAGACCGGCGTCGATCGCCCCGAGACCGAGTTCTCCCTCCTCTCCACCCACCTGCCGTACGTCCGGCTGGAGCACGTGCGGACCTTCCGGGAGTTCTCCCGGGCCACGGTGGAAGAGACCCTGGGCGCCGAGGCCGTGGCGGGGGCCCGCGTCGAAGAGGCGGTCACGTTGGATCACGTGGTCCTCCTGAACCGGGGCGAGTCCTTCGAGGTTCGCCCCCTCCCGCTGGAGGCCCAGTTGGCCCCGGCCTTCCATCCCGCGGTGGGCGACCTGGACGGCGACGGCCACGAAGATCTCTTCCTGGCGCAGAACTTCTTTCCCAACGAGGTGAACCTCCAGCGGTACGCCGGCGGTCGGGGTCTGCTGCTTCGGGGAGACGGAGCGGGAGGGTGGACGCCGGTGGACGGAGCCGCCTCGGGCATCCGGGTCTACGGCGACCAGAGGGGGGCCGCGCTCGCCGACGTGGACGGCGACGCCCGGGTCGATCTCGCCGTGTCCCAGAACGGAGCCGAGACCGTCCTGCTCATGAACCGAAACGCCGAGCCCGGGATCCGGGTTCGCCTCGTGGGACCCGAAGGCAATCCCCGGGCCGTGGGCGCGCGCCTCCGGGTGGTCCGGGGCGACCGCTCCCTGGGACCGGCTCGGGAGATCCACCTGGGGTCGGGGTACTGGTCGGTGGACGGCGAGGTCCAGGTGCTGGGGCGAGGCGAGTCCCCCCGTGCCGTTCAGGTCACCTGGCCCGACGGGTCCGTGACCGAGGCTCCGATCCCCGGCGAGGGCGACGTGGTGGTGCGGTGGGAGGGCACGCCGTGAGCCAGGCGTCCCGCCTGGGTGCGTGGGCCATGCTGCTGGCGACGGCGGCCTGCAGTCCCCAGGCCCCCGCCCTGGACTCCCGACAGGTGGAGGAGTGGATCGACGTCCTCTATCCCCTCCCCAAGGCCGAACGGCTCTCGCCCCCGGTGGCGTCCCGCATCCACGGCTACGCGGGGCTGGCTCTGTACGAGGGACTGCATCGCGCCGATCCCCGGTACCGGAGCGTGGGGGGCCAGCTCCGGGGGCTGGGGGCCTTTCCCGAACCCCAGGGAGAGCACGACTGGCCGGTGGTGGCGGCGGAGGCCGAACGACGGGTCCTGGCCGGGCTGGTGGAGGGATTCGCCCAGCCCTCGACCCGGGTCATGGTGGACACCCTGGCCGAGGCCCAGATCGCCCGTCGCCGGGCCCTGGGGGTGTCGGACGCCGTGGTGGAGCGGTCCCGGAGCTATGGAGCCGTCATCGCCGAGGCCCTCCTGGATCGGGCCCGGACCGACGGGTTCACCGAGACCCGGGCCATGGCGTACGCCCCACCCGAGGGGCGGGGTCTGTGGGTCAACACCACCACCGTCGAGGAGTACGCCCCCATCTCGGTCTCGGCCTCCACCGATCTCGTGCGCCTGACCAACCCGTCGGCGGCCCTGGTCCCCGGGGCCGCCAACGCCCGTCAACTCGTGCTGGATCGGCCGTCGGGCGCCGACGAGATCCTGCCGGACATCGACCCCACCGCGGCCCTGGAGCCCTACTGGGGCGAGCTGACCCCGTGGGCCCTCTCGTCGTCCGACGCCTGCGCGCCCCCGCCGCCCGTGCCCTGGTCGGCCGAGCCCGGGTCGGCCTTCCGGGCCGAGGTCGACGCCGTGTACGACGCCAGCGTGTCCCTCACCGACGAGGAGCGCACCATCGCCCTCCACTGGGCCGACAACCCCGGGGCCACGGGCACGCCGCCGGGGCACTGGGTGAGCATCATGCGGCAGGTGGTGGCGCAGTTCGACCTCGGTCCAATGGAAGCCGCCGAGATGTTCGCCGTCACCGGGGTGGGCCTGGCCGACGCCTTCGTGTCGGCGTGGGACGAAAAATACAGATCCAACGTGGTGCGGCCGGTGACGTACATCCGGGCCCATCTCGACCCGTCGTGGGAGACGGTGGTGGTCACCCCTCCGTTTCCCGAGTACACCTCGGGTCACTCGGTGGTGTCGGGGGCCGCGGGGGAGATCCTGACCCGTCTCCTGGGCGACGATCGCGCCTTCGTGGACAGCACCCACGTGGCCTCGGGCATCGCGCCCCGACCCTACGCGTCCTTCCGGGACGCGGCCGACGAGGCCTCCATCTCGCGCCTGTACGGCGGGATCCACTACCCCATGGCCATCGAGCACGGAAAGGCCCAGGGGGTGTGTGTCGCCCGGGCCGTCCTGGAGCGGATCTCCACCCGGGCCCCATATTGATCCCTTCGTCCCTTCGCCCTCCCCGTTCGCCGGAGCCCCGCCCATGAGGCGACCGTCCCGCCCCGTCTTCGCCCTCTGGGCCATGGCGCTTCTCCTCCTCCTGGCCGGGGTGTTCGCGCCGGGCGCGGGGGCCGCGAGTCTGCAGGCGGCGGGGGAGCAACTCGGGGGAATGGGCCGCTCCCTGGACACCTCCCTGGCCGATCGGGCCCGCTCCCTGGTGGGCCTTCTCCTCCTGGTGGGGGTGGCGTGGGGGTTCTCCACGAATCGGAAGCGGGTCGACTGGAGGCTGGTGGCCTGGGGCGTCGGGCTTCAGCTCGTGTTCGCCGTCTTCATCCTGAAGACTCCGCTGGGAGAGCAGATCTTCACGGCGGTGAATCAGGTGGTGGTGGCCCTTCTCGGGTTCACCGTCGACGGGGCCCGCTTCATCTTCGGCGATCTCGTGTTCAACACGGTGCCGGTGGGGGAGGGCGTGGCCGGGACCAACAATCCCATCGTGGCCGAGCCCGGGCGCGTGGCCCAGACCGGGGCCTTCTTCGCCTTCAACGTGCTCCCCACCATCATCTTCTTCTCGTCCCTCATGACCGTGCTCTACCACCTCGGGGTCATGCAGCGGATCGTGCGCGGGGTGGCGTGGGTCATGCAGCGCACCATGCACACCTCCGGGGCCGAGACCCTGTCGGCGGCCGGCAACATCTTCGTGGGCCAGACCGAGGCGCCCCTGCTCATCAAGCCCTTCGTGGCCACCATGACCCGGTCCGAGCTCATGGCGGTCATGACCGGAGGGTTCGCCACCGTGGCCGGAGGGGTGTTGGCCGCCTTCGTGGGCATGCTGGTGGCCTACTTCCCGGACATCGCCGGGCACCTCATGGCCGCCTCCGTCATGTCGGCGCCTGCGGCCCTGGTCTGCGCCAAGCTCCTGGTGCCGGAAGAGGAGGTCCCCAAGACGGCCGGCAGCCTCGAGGTCAGCGTGGAGCGGCCCGACGCCAACGTCATCGACGCCGCGGCTCGGGGCGCCTCGGAAGGGCTGGGCCTGGCGCTGAACGTGGGGGCCATGCTCCTGGCCTTCATCGCCCTCATCCAGCTTCTCAATGCGATCCTGGGGTGGGGGGGCGGCCTGGTGGGGGTCGACGGGCTGACGCTCGAGGGCATTCTCGGGATGATCCTGGCGCCGGTGGCCTGGCTCATGGGGGTGCCGTGGCAGGACGCCGCGGTGGTGGGCGAACTCATGGGGCTGAAGACCGTGCTCAACGAGTTCGTGGCCTACCTCCAGTTGTCCTCGATCCTCGGGGGCGACACTCCCCTCCAGCCCCGCTCCATCATCATCGCCACCTACGCCCTGTCGGGTTTCGCCAACTTCTCGTCCATCGCCATCCAGATCGGCGGCATCGGAGGCATCGCCCCGGAACGGCGCTCCGATCTCTCCCGCCTGGGTCTCCGGGCCATGGTGGGGGGCTCCATCGCGGCCTTCATGACCGCCGCGGTGGCGGGGATGCTCGTATGACGCGCCCGCTCGTCGATCCGTCCCCCGCGGCCCAGGTTCTGGCGTCGCGCCTCGACGGGGTCCCCGACGTGATGCTGGTGCTGGGCTCGGGACTGGGACCCCTGGCCGACGCCGTGGACGATCCGACGGTGGTGCCTTTCCAGGATCTGCCGGGCTTTCCCCCTCCCGGCGTGGAGGGGCATGCGGGCCGCTGGGTCCACGGCCGGCTCGAGGGACGCCCGGTGCTGGTCCAGCAGGGGCGCTACCACCTGTACGAGGGGCATTCCCCCGACGTGGTGGCCCTCCCGGTGCGCACCGCCCGCGCGCTGGGGGCCGACACCCTCATCGTAACCAACGCCGCGGGCGGGATCCGGGAGGATCTGGGACCCGGTTCCCTGGTGATGCTGGACGACCACCTCAACCTCCAGTTCCGGAGTCCCCTGACGGGCCCCGTGCGGGAGGGCGAAGTGCGGTTTCCCGACATGACCGAGGCGTACGATCGCCGCCTGATGGCCGTGGCCGAGGCCGCCGCCTCGTCCGAGGGCATCGAGTTGAGCCGAGGGGTCTACGCCGCCGTGCCGGGTCCGGCCTACGAAACCCCGGCCGAGATCCGGATGCTCGAGGGCATGGGGGCCGACGTGGTGGGCATGTCCACCGTGCCCGAAGTCCTGGCGGCCCGGGCGTCGGGAATGCGGTGCCTCGGGTTCTCCCTGGTGACGAACCCGGCGGCGGGACGGGTGCCCGAACCCCTGGACCACGCCGACGTCATGGAAGTGGGTCGCACCGCCGGGGTCACGCTGGAACGCCTGCTCCGGGCCGTACTCCGGGCGCTGCCCCCGGCGTGAACGCCCGCTCCTCAGTCGGATTCGGACCCGTCGGGAACGTCGGCGAAATGGTTCAGCGGTCCATGGCCTCCCCCGAGACCCGGTGCGGTCCGGAGCGCCCGGGCCACGAACTCCACACCGTCGCCCACCGCCCGGTGCAGATGGTGGCCCCGGGCCAGCCCGGCGCAGATGGCCGCCGAGAGGGTGCATCCCGTGCCGTGGGTGTGGCGCGTGTCCAGGCGCGGGTGGCGCCAGATCCACTCCGACGTTCCGTCCCACAGCACGTCCACGGTTTCGGCGCCTTCCAGGTGCCCGCCCTTCACCAGGGCCGCCGAGGCCCCGGCGTCGACCAGGGCCCGGGCCGCGTCCCGGAGGTCGTGCTCGTTCCGGAGTTCCAGGCCGGTGAGGATCCGGGCTTCGTCGGTGTTGGGGGTGACCACGGTGGCCAGGGGGAGGAGACGGCGACGCACCGCGTCCACGGCGTCCTCGTCCAGCAGGGGGTCCCCGGAGGTGGCCACCATGACCGGGTCCAGGACGTAGGGCAGGCCGTGGCGTTCCAGCGCCTGGGCCACTCCGTCCACCAGGGGGCGCGTCGCCAGCATGCCGCTCTTCACGGCCGTCGGGGCCAGGTCGCGCACCACCACGTCGATCTGGGCCACCACCACGTCCACGGGCACGGCGTGGACGCCGTGCACGCCCCGGGTGTCCTGGACCGTGACGGCGGTGACGGCGCTGGTGCCGAACACCCCGAACGCGTGGAAGGTCTTGAGGTCGGCCTGGATCCCCGCGCCGCCCCCGGAATCGGATCCGGCCACGGTGAGGGCCACGGGACGGGTCGGGGACGGCGGCACCACGGGGACTCCCTGGATCGGGACGGGGCGAAGGGAACGCCGCGCCGTACCGCCCCCACCCGCGGGAGGTTCCCCCCGTGGCGCTGAGCGACGCCCGCACTCGGCTGCTGGGACGCCTGCGGCACCGCAAGACCCGGGAACGGGAAGGCCTCGTCCTGGTGGAGGGGGTCCGGGCGGTCCGGGACGCGCTCCGGGCGGGGGTCCGGCCCCGGTTCGCCGTGGTCTCGCCTCGGTGCGCCGAGCTCGACGGGGCCCTGGTGGACGAACTGGCGGCCTGCACCGAGGTGCACGAAGTCGATGACGCCGCCCTGGCGGCCCTGTCCGACACCACCCATCCCCAGGGGGTCCTGGCGGTGGTGGACCAGCCCGGGGACGACTGGGTGGAGGCCCTGGGGCCCTCGTCCCGGATCCTGATCCTCGACGCCCTCCAGGACCCGGGCAACGTGGGTACCCTGATCCGGGCCGCCGCGGCATTCGGACTCGACGGGGTCGTTCTCCTGGACGGGTCGGTGGATCCCTGGAATCCCAAGGCGGTGCGGGCCTCGGCCGGGGCCGCCTTCCGCTGCCCCGTGGCGCGGCGACGCCACGACGCGGCGCTCGACCGCCTGGCGGCGGCGGGGCTGCCGATCCTGGTTTCCGACGCGGCGGGCGGTGACCCGAAGCCGCCGCCCTGGCACGGCGGGTGGGCCCTGGTGGTGGGGAGCGAGGGCCACGGCGTCCGGAGGGCCGTCCGGGACGCCGCCGCCGGCACGGTGCGGGTGCCCATGCGCGGCGGGGTGGAATCCCTCAATGCGGCGGTGGCCGGGTCGATCCTCCTCTACGAACTCACCCGGCACGACGGAGGGCATGGTGCCTGAGGATTGGATTCCCTGGGTCGCCGGTGCCTTCGGCCTGGCCCTGGGGTCGTTCCTGAACGTCTGTACCCTGCGCTGGCCCCTGGGGGGATCGGTGGTCCGGCCCCCGTCCCGGTGCCCGGGCTGCGACACGCCCATCGCCCCCCGGGACAACGTGCCGGTGCTGGGGTGGCTGTTGCTCCGGGGGCGTTGCCGGACCTGCGCCAACCCCATCTCGATCCAGTATCCCCTGGTGGAGGCCACCACCGCCCTCGTCTGGGCCGGGGCCTTCGGGCACGGGGGACTGTCGTGGGACGCGTTCGGGGCCGCCGTCTTCCTCACGATCCTCCTGGGCATCGCCGTGAGCGACGCCCGTTTCTACATCATTCCCGACGAGTTCTCCCTGGGGGGAGCCGCCGTGGGATTCCTGCTGTCGTTCGCCCCCGGGGGTCGGGGACCCCTGTCGTCGCTGGCGGGGGCCGCCCTGGGGTTTCTGGGATTCCACGTCGTGGGACTGCTGGGCACCTGGCTGGTGCGGCTCCGCAACCCCGCCCGTCTGGAGGAGGCCTTCGACGCCCACGACGAGCAACGAGCCGACCCCGTGGTCCAGGCCCGGGTGGCCCGCCTCGCCGGACCGGGCGCGCGCATCGGGCTGCTGGCCCTGTCGGCGACGGCCGCCGCCGTCGCCGGATTCGTCGGCGGTGCGGGCGCGGTCTTCGTCACCCTCCCGGCCGTCCTTGCGGGGGTGGCGATCCTCCTGGCGTGGGCCGAGTCGTTCGAGGACGCCACCTTCGAACCGGAGCGGGCCGCGGCCCGGGGCGACGACCCTCCGGCCGACGCTCCCCCGGCCGACGCGCCCGTTTCGGCGCTGGGGGGCGGAGACATCCGCATGATGGCCATGGTGGGGGCCTTCCTGGGGCCCGCCGGGGTCGTCCTCACGACCCTGGGCGGATCGCTCCTGGCCCTGGTGGCCGCCGTGCCCCTGAGCCTGGTGTTCCGCCAGTTGATCCCCCTGGGCATCTTCCTGGCCTACGCCGCCGCCGCGTCCTGGCTGTGGGGCGCCGACCTGGTGGCCTGGTACCTGGGCTTCGCCGGCCTCGGGGGCTGAGCCGTCAGGGGTCGCTGCAGTCCCGCAGGTATCCGCAGTTGGGGCACACCACCTTGCAGTGCCGGTCGAACATGACCGTGCCGCATCGCTCGCACACGATCCGGGGGGCGTCGGGTTCGGGGGCGGGGGAGCGGGCCTTCGCGCCGCCGCGCCGGGTCTGATCCGGGGGGTCCGTCACGAGTCGGGGCTTCCGTCGGTCGGGGGTCCCGCCAGGGGACGACGATGGATCCCCGCGTCCCGGTATGCCCGGCCCAGCGCCACGTAGTGCCGGCCTCCCCGGGCGATCCACTCGGCGGCTCGCCCATCCAGCGATTTGCGCAGGCGGGCCGGAACCCCGGCGATCACGCTCCGTTCGGGAAACGACGCGCCCTCGGTGACCACGGCCCCGGCCCCCACCACCGACTCGGCCCCGATCTCGGCGTTCTGGAGGATCACGGCGTTCATCCCCACGACGCAGCCGTCGCCGATGGTGCAGCTCTCGAACGCCGCGCCGTGCCCCACCGTGACTCCGGCCCCCACCACCGTGGGGCCCCAGTTGCCCACGTGCACCACGCAGTTGTCCTGAATGCTGGTCCGGGGTCCGATGACGATGGGGTGATCGGGGTCGTCGCCCCGGATCACCGCCCCGAACCAGACACTGGCTCCGGCTTCGATGCGGACGTTGCCCAGAATCACGGCCGTGGGGGCCACGAAGACGTCGGAGGCGATGCGGGGGTGGTGGCCGCCGAAGGGGAGGATCAGGGCCACGGTCAGCCCTCCCGGTCGCCGCCGTCCAGAGCCAGACGGGTGATGCGGGCCCGGAGCACCTGGGTCTCGGAGGCCTCCAGGACCTCGAGTCGCACGCCGTCCACCTCCACCGTCTCGCCCACCAGGGGCACGTAGCCGAACTCCTCCAGGATGAACCCGTTCAGCGAGCGATTCTCCACGTCGGTGAGCTCGACGTCGAACGCCTCGTTGATGTCCCGCAGATCGACCTGCCCGTCGGCCACCAGATCGTTGGTGCCGATGCGCAGCAGTTCCTCGTCGTCCAGGTCGGTCTCGTCGACGATCTCGCCCACGAGTTCCTCCAGCACGTCTTCCAGGGTGACGATCCCGTCCGTGCCTCCGAATTCGTCGGCCACGATTCCCATGTGGAGCCGCCGGGCCTGGAAGCTCCTCAGAAGCTGGGCCAGGGAGAGAGACCCGGGCACGAAGTACGGCTCCCGAGCCAGGCTGCCCACGGTGACCTGGGTGGCTCCGGACACCCACGTCTGGTAGGCCTCGCGCACGTACAGCACGCCCGTGATGTCGTCGATGGAGTCCCCGTACACCGGAACCCTCGAATAGGGGACTCCCGACAGCTCCGGAACCACCGCGTCCAGGGTGAGACCCTCCTGCCACGCGAAGACGTCGACCCGGGGCGTCATGACGTCCCAGGCGGTCCGTTCGTCGAGGCGGAAGGCCCGCTCCACCAGGGCGTGCTCCTCGCTGTCGACGATCCCCTCCCGGCGTCCCAACTCCGTCATGTCCCGGACTTCCCGCTCGCCGAGCTCGTCCTCCTCGCCGTGGAGGCCCGAGAGGAGGGACTCCAGCTTGATGAACGGCGACAGGATCGCGCCCATCCACCGCTCCAGGGAGGCCAGGCCCGGCGCCGATGCCAGGGCCATGCGGATGGGGTGGCGGAAGGCCACCGCCCGGGGCACGATCTCGGCCAGGACCAGGAGGACCGCCACCGCCACGGCCAGGGCCACCAGCGCCCCCGTGGCCCCGCCCAGGAGGGCGCCCATGGTGACGGCCATCCCCACGGCCACGAGGTTGAGGATGGTGATGAGGAGGTGGACCGCGGTCTGGATCGAGGTCGAGCGGGCCCGGATGGCCGCCAGATGATCGGCGCCCGCGAACCCCTCTTCCACGAGGGTGCGCAGGCGGGACCGGGACACCGAAAACACGGCGGTCTCGGCGGCGGAGAGGAGGCCCGAGGCCATCACGAGGAGAACCGCGACGACGCCGGCGGTGACGGGGGTCACGGCGACCCCCGCGGACTTCGAGGTATGTCGGCTATGTCCATGAGCGACTGGAATCGATGAGCTCGGCGATGACGTCGCGGGTCGTGCGTCCGTCGGCCTCGGCCTCGAAGTTCAGCACCACCCGGTGGGCCAACACCGCCGGGGCCACGGCCCGGACGTCGTCGAGGGAGGGCAGAGCGTCGCCCCGGGCCGCCGCCCGGGCCTTGGCGCCCAGGACCAGATACTGGCTGGCCCGGGGGCCCGCGCCCCACGACGCGTAGCGCCGGGTGAGGGCGGGGGCCTCGTCGTCGTCGGGGCGGGTGGCCCGGACCAGGCGGACCGCGTAGGCCACCAGGGAGGGGGCCACGGGCACGCGCCGGACGAGGTGCTGAAGCTCCACCAGTTCTCCCGCCGAGACCACCGGATGCACGTCGGGGCGATCCTCGCCCGTCGTGGTCATGGCGATCTCCTCTTCCTCGCTCCGGGACGGATACCCGATCTGGAGTTCCATCATGAAGCGGTCGAGCTGGGCTTCGGGGAGGGGGTAGGTCCCCTCCTGCTCGATGGGGTTCTGGGTGGCCAGGACGAAGAACGGCGCGTCGAGGGAATAGGTCTGACCCGCCGCCGTCACCGCCCGCTCCTGCATGGCCTGGAGGAGGGCCGCCTGGGTCTTGGGGGGCGTCCGGTTGATCTCGTCGGCCAGGACGATGTTGGCGAAGATCGGCCCCTTCACGAACCGGAACACCCGGCGCCCCGTACTGCGGTCCTCCTCGATGACCTCCGTGCCCGTGATGTCGGTGGGCATGAGGTCGGGGGTGAACTGGACCCGGCTGAAATCCAGGTCCAGGGCCTCGGCCACGGTGGAGACCAGGAGGGTCTTGGCCAGGCCCGGCACGCCCACCAGCAGGGCGTGGCCGTTGGCCAGGAGGGCCGTGAGGAGGCCTTCCACCACGTGGTGCTGACCCACGATCCTCTTTTCGACCTCCCTGCGGAGGTTCGCCGACACTTCCGCGACGCGTTCCAGCAGGACCACGTCCCGGTCCGGCGCTCCCAGGGTCTGTTCGGTCATCCGTGTACTCGTCGAATCCGTGTCGAAAGGGAACCGGGCTCTACACCGGGGATCGCCCCGGGGTGCCGGAGCAGGAATGAACCTGCCGAACCGCCCCCCCCCAGGCAAGCGCAGCCCCGCCCTCCCGGGGTCCCTCGGGGGTGCAATAATGCCGCCTTCGGGGGCGGCGAACCGGGGTGTGGAGGGCGCTTGCGCAAAATTTCACAAGCCTCTATACTTTGCGGGCTGTGACGGAAAAGTGGAGAGTCCATGACGCATCCGGGATCGGGACACCGATCCGATGGGAAGTCCAGTCGGTCGGACATCCAGCGGGCATCCAGCGACGCCTTGGGTCACGGATTCACCATCGCCGCGGCCATCGGCCTGTTTCTCTGGGCCGGTGATCGCGCCGACCGCGCATGGGGGACGAGCCCGCTGTTCGCCCTGACCGGAATGCTGGTGGGGGCCGCGGCCGGTTTCTACCGTCTCTACGCGCACCTCATGGCCGTGCAGAAGTCGTCCCAGGCGGACCGGGACGACGCGGAGTGAGGCGCTGGACGGCGTACGTGGCCGCCTCGACCCTGGTCGTGGCCGCTCTCGTGGGCCTGCTCTGGCAGGGACTGGACGAGGCCGGTCGGACCGGGGTGCTGTGGGCTGCGGGACTCGCCCTGGGTGTCCAGTGGTTCGCCTTCGGTCTCATGCTGGCTCTGCGGAGCCGGGGGCAGGGGTTTCTGCTGGCCATGGCCGGTGGGACCGCGGCGCGGCTCGGGATTCTGGGCGCCGCAGGAGTGATGGTGACCGTCGTCGAGACGGGGGTGGGCGCCGAGGCGCTCCTTCTCGGGCTCGCTGGATTTCTGTTCGCACTCGCGCTGCTGGAGGCCATGTTCCTCCGGGGCGGTGAACCGAAGGGTCAGGTCGGATGATACCGATGCGATTCGTGCAGGAGCACGGACAGGAGGCGGCCGAGAGTTCGGGCGCCATGCCCTTTTCCGAGCTTCCCGAGTTCATCCAGCACCACATCGCCGACGGGAAGGTCATCGAGTTCATGGGGTTCCACCTGGACCTGAGCTCGATCCACTTTCCCTCGTTCCAGATCGGCGCCCTCACGGTGGATCTGTCGCCCACGCGGCATCTGGTGTTCATGGTGGCGGCGGCGCTTCTCTGCATTCTGATCTTCGTGCCCATGGCCCGAGCCATGACGAAGCGGGATCCGGCGAAGGCTCCCCGCGGCTTCATGAACGCCATGGAGAGTCTGATCCTGTACTTCCGGGACGAGGTGGTGCGGCCCAACATCGGCCACGGGGCCGACGCCTACACGCCCTTCATCCTCACGGTCTTCTTCTTCATCTGGTTCATGAACCTCTTCGGGCTCACGCCCCTGGGGGTCACGGCCACGGGCAACCTCTCGGTCACGGCGGCGCTGGCCATCATCGCCTTCATCGTCACCGAGGTCTCGGGGTTCCTCGCCCTGGGGCCGGCGGGATACGCCCGGACCGTCTTCTACGTGCCCGCGGGGCTCCCGGTGATGCTCCGGCCGGTGATGCTGCTCATCATGACGCCGGTGGAGTTCCTCGGGAAACTCACCAAGCCCTTCGCTCTGGCCGTCCGTCTATTCGCCAACATGATGGCCGGCCATACGCTGATTCTTGCCGTGCTCGGACTGATCTTCGTCTACCAGGGCTGGGGTATCGCTGCGGGCTCGGTGTTGATCGTCAGTGTGATCATGATCCTGGAACTCTTCGTGGCCACGCTGCAGGCGTACATCTTCGCCATGCTCACTTCGGTGTTCATCGGACTCATCCGCCACGCCCATTGATCGGGGCTCGCGGCTGACGCAGGACCCAACCGTCCGGATGACCGGACACGACCTCCAACGCGATCAAGAGGATCGAAACGATGCTGCACGCTTTTCTCGCTGTCTTTCAGGACGCCGCCGCTACCGGCACGCCCGGTCTGGGCCTCGTCGGTGCCGGTCTCGCCATCGGCCTCACCGTGATCGGGGCCGGCATGGGCATCGGCCGCATCGGGGAGGGCGCCGTCCAGGGAATCGCGCGTCAGCCCGAGGCCGGCGCCAACATCCAGACGGCGGCCATCATCCTGGCGGCCCTCATCGAGGGCGCGGCCCTCTTCGGCCTGGGTCTGACCTTCCTGAAGTTCTGAGGACCTCCGGAATCGAGGGAGCCGGCGGGACGGTTGGGGTCGGGGCGGGTGGCGAACGTCGCCCGTCCCGGCGATTCCGCTCCGTGGGTACCCTCGGTCGAGACCGAACGGGAGAACCGACCATGACACGCATGCGGACCGTAGCGACGGCTCTGGCCGTGCTCGCTGCCCACCCCGCCGTCCTCGCGGCGGCGGAGAGCGAGGGCGGTGGTGTCTTCTCCGTGAACCCCGGGCTGTCGGTATGGGCCAGTGTGGTGTTCCTGGGCCTGCTGGCGATTCTCTGGCGGTTCGCGTGGGCGCCGATCCTCGGGGCCGTGGAGGCCCGGGAGAACCGGATCCAGAGTGCCCTGGACGAATCGGCGGCCCAGCGGGAGGAAGCCGCGAAGCTGCTGGCCGAGCACAAGGCCCAACTGGCCGACGCCCGGCGTCAGGCCGGTGAGATTCTCGCCGAGGGGCGGGCCGCCGGCGAGCGGCTCCGTAAGGAGCTCGAGGAGAAGGCCCGAGCCGATGCCCAGGGCATCGTGGAGTCGGCCCGCCTTGAGATCGGGCGGGAGAAGGACCGGGCCCTGGCCGAACTCCGGGAGCAGTCGGTGGACCTGGCGCTGGCGGCTGCCGGCAAGTTGCTCCAGGAGCGACTGGACGATCAGGGCCACCGTGACCTCGTCGTCGGATTCCTGGACCGGATGGATGCGGTCGACGGGACGTCCGGAGGAGCCCAGGCGTGAGGGACGAAACCGTCGCCCGCAACTACGCCGAGGCGCTGTTCGACCTCGCCGGTCGCCACGAAGGCCTGGAGGCCTTCGGAGGGGCACTGGAGACGGTGGCCGGTCTTCTCAACGACGAGCCCCGGCTCCGGCAGTTCCTGGAGACGCCCCGCATCGACGCCCAGGCCAAGAAGGCCGTGCTTCGAAAGGCGTTGGCGGGGCGGGTGCCCCCGATGTTCCTGAACTTTCTCCTGGTGACCATCGACAAGCGGCGACAGCGGCTTCTCGACCGGATCGCCACGGAGTACGCCGCCCTGGTCGACGAGCACGAGAATCGTGCCCACGTCGACGTGACGGTGGCGCGCCCCCTGGACGAGTCCACCTCCAACGCCCTGGCGTCGCGACTCTCGCGGCTCATCGGCAAGACCGCGGTGCCCCACGTACGGGTCGACCCCGCGATTCTCGGAGGCGTGGTGGTCCGTGCGGGCGATACGATCTACGACGGTTCGCTGCGTCGGCGACTGGCCGGGATGCGGCGGCAGCTCATGACGGCGTCGCTGCCCACCGGCGGCGAACTCCCTTCCCAAGGATAGACGGACATGGCGAACGATTCCCACCTCCGCGCCAGTGAGATCAAGGGCGTCCTCCTCGACGAGATCGAGAACTACGAGGAAGAACTCCACGCCGAGGAAGTCGGCGAGGTCCTCGAGGTGAAGGACGGGATCGCCCGGGTCTACGGCCTGACCAAGGCCATGGCCAGCGAGATGCTCGAGATCACGTCGGGGGAGACGGGGGACTCCGTGACGGCCCTCGCCCTCAATCTCGAGGAAGACAACATCGGCGCCGTGATCATGGGCGACTGGACCTCCCTCCACGAGGGCGACCAGGTTCGCCGCACCGGGCGCGTTCTGGAGATTCCGGTGGGCGCCGGCTTCCTGGGGCGCGTGGTGGATTCCCTGGGCGAGCCCGTGGACGGGAAGGGTCCCATCGACGGCGTCGAGGGGTCGCGCCAGATCGACATCGTGGCCCCGGGCATCGTGAAGCGGCAGCCCGTGAACGAGCCGCTCCAGACCGGGTTGAAGGCCATCGACGCCATGATCCCCATCGGCCGCGGTCAGCGGGAGCTGATCATCGGCGATCGGGGCACGGGGAAGACGGCCATCGCCATCGACACGATCATCAACCAGAAGGACACCGGCGTCATCTGCGTGTACTGCGCCGTGGGTCAGCGGGCCGGCAAGGTGGCCAACGTCGTGGAGACCCTCCGGGAGCACGGCGCCCTCGACTACACCATCGTGGTCACGGCCAACGCCTCCGACCCGGCGCCCATGCAGTACATCGCGCCCTACGCCGCCACGGCGCTGGCCGAGCACTTCATGTGGCAGGGCAAGGCCGCCCTCTGTGTCTACGACGACCTCTCCAAGCAGGCCCAGGCCTACCGCCAGCTCTCCCTGGTGCTGCGCCGGCCTCCGGGACGGGAGGCGTATCCGGGCGACGTGTTCTACCTCCACTCCCGGCTCCTGGAGCGGGCGGCCAAGCTCAGCGACGAGCAGGGCGGGGGGTCGCTCACGGCCCTGCCCATCATCGAGACCCAGGGCGGCGACGTGTCGGCGTACATCCCGACCAACGTCATCTCCATCACCGACGGGCAGATCTTCCTCGAGCCGGACCTGTTCTACTCCGGCGTGCGCCCGGCCGTGAACGTGGGCATCTCGGTGTCCCGGGTGGGCGGCGCCGCCCAGATCAAGGCCATGAAGAAGGTGGCCGGGAATCTGCGTCTCGACCTGGCCCAGTACCGGGAACTCGAGGCGTTCGCCCAGTTCGGCTCCGACCTCGACGCGGCTACACAGCGGCAGCTCGCCCGGGGTCAGCGCACGGTGGAGATCCTGAAGCAGGCCCAGTATCAGCCCATGTCCGTGGAAAACCAGGTCGCCGTGATCTTTGCGGTGACCCGGGGCCTCATCGACGAGGTGCCCGTGGACAAGGTGCGGGCGTGGGAGCGGGGCTTCCACGAGCACCTGAAGGTGCATCACGGCGCCGTGCTCGAGCTGATCCGGACCGGCAAGGCCCTGACCGACGAGGTGTCGGACGGCCTCACGGCTGCGATCCGCGAGTGGAACGAGGCCTTCGAGGCCCAGTACGCCGCCGCGACGGCCTGAGCCCGGAACGAGGAGCGCTGAGCCGTGGCTGGAGCCCGAGACGTCAAGCGACGGATCAAGTCCGTCGAGAACACGCGCCAGATCACCCGCACGCTGGAACTGGTCGCCACCAGCAAGCTGAAGCGGGCGACGGACCGCGTGTACGCCGCCAAGCCGTATGCGGAGGCCCTGTCGGAGATCGTGGGCTCCCTGTATGCGCCGGCCTTCGCCGAGGCGTACCCGGTGCTGCGGCGTCCCGAGACGGTACGTCGAGCCGCCGTGCTTCTGCTCACTGCCAATCGGGGGCTCGCCGGCGGGTTCAACGCCAATCTCATCAAGGAAGCCCGGGGCCTCCTCGAGCGACTCCGGGGTGAGGGGGTGAAGACCGAGCTGCACATCGCCGGGAAGAAGGGCATCGCCTTCTTCCGGTTCCGGGGCGAACCCATCGCTTCCCAGACCGTCGACATCGGCGACGCGCCTTCGGTCGACGATGCCGAGGGGCTCATGGGGCCCTTGCGCGCCCGGTTCGAGGACGGTGAGCTCGACGCTGTGTACCTGGTGGCCTCCGAGTTCCGGTCGGCCATGTCGACGCCTCCGTCGACCCGACAGGTGCTCCCCATCGAGCCCGGCGAGGGCGGGCAGGACGCCGACGCCTTCATCCTCTCCCCTGGAGCGGGTCCGATTCTGGAGCGGCTCCTTCCGCTCTACGTGCGGAATGCGGTCTTCACGGCTCTGGTGGAAAACGCCGCGGCGTTCCAGGGACAGCAGCGGACGGCCATGAAGAACGCCACGGACAATGCAGGCGAGGTGCTCGAACACCTCACGCGCAGCTACAACCGGGCCCGCCAGGCCCAGATCACGCAGGAAATCGCCGAGATCGTCGGAGGCGCGGCCGCGCTCGAGTAGGTCTCCCTCTCCACGGTTGCTTCGAAGAGACAACACATATGGCTGACAACATCGGAAAGGTCGTACAGGTCATCGGGCCCGTCCTCGACGTGGAGTTCGACCCCGAGCACCTGCCCGAGATCTACAACGCCCTCGTCGTGAAGGGCACGTCCGAAGGCGGAGAGGAGATCAATCTCGCCGCCGAGGTCCAGCAGCACATCGGTCGGGGCCAGGTCCGGGCGGTGTCCATGTCGTCCACCGACGGTGTGAGCCGCGGAATGGACGCCGTGGACACGGGCCGCGCCATCGCCGTTCCCGTGGGTGAGCCGGCGCTGGGCCGGATCCTCAATGTGCTCGGGGATCCCGTGGACGAAGCCGGCGACATCGACGCGTCGGTGGAGCGCTGGCCGATCCACCGGCAGCCGCCGCGGTTCTCCGAGCTCGAGCCGAAGACCGAGATCTTCGAGACCGGCATCAAGGTCGTCGACCTCCTCGCCCCCTACGTGAAGGGCGGCAAGACGGGGCTGTTCGGGGGCGCCGGGGTGGGCAAGACGGTCATCATCCAGGAGCTCATCAACAATATCGCCATGGAGCACGGCGGTCGCTCCGTGTTCTGCGGCGTGGGCGAGCGCACCCGGGAAGGCAACGACCTCTGGCTGGAGTTCAAGGAGGCGGGCGTGCTCAGCTCGACCGCCCTGGTCTACGGCCAGATGAACGAGCCCCCGGGCGCCCGGCTCCGGGTCGGTCTCTCGGGCCTCACCATTGCCGAGTACTTCCGGGACGTCGAGAAGCAGGACGTGCTCCTCTTCATCGACAACATCTTCCGCTTCACCCAGGCGGGTTCCGAGGTGTCGGCCCTCCTGGGCCGCATGCCGTCGGCGGTGGGGTACCAGCCCACGCTGGGCACCGAGATGGGTGAGCTCCAGGAGCGCATCACGTCGACCCGCGAGGGCTCCATCACCTCGGTGCAGGCCATCTACGTGCCGGCCGACGACCTCACCGACCCGGCCCCGGCCACGGCCTTCACCCACCTGGATGCCACCACGGTGCTCTCCCGGGCCATCTCGGAGAAGGGCATCTACCCGGCGGTGGACCCCCTGGACTCGTCGTCCCGGATCCTGGACCCCCAGTTCATCGGCGAGCGCCACTACAACGTGGCCGTGCGGGTGCAGGGGATCCTGCAGCGGTACAAGGACCTCCAGGACATCATCGCCATCCTGGGCATGGACGAGCTGACCGAAGAGGACAAGGTCATCGTGGGTCGGGCCCGGCGCCTGGAGCGTTTCCTCTCCCAGCCCTTCCACGTGGCCGAGGTGTTCACCGGCATCCCGGGCAAGTACGTGAAGCTCGACGACACCATCGAGTCGTTCGAGCGTGTGGCCGAGGGCGAGTTCGATCACCTGCCCGAGCAGGCCTTCTACATGAAGGGCGGCATCGACGGAGTCATCGCCGAGGCCGAGAAGCTCGAAAAGGCGGGCTGACGTGGCCACCCTCGACGTTCGGGTGGTCTCGCCCGAGAAAGTGGTGTTCCAGGGTGCGTCGGCGGGCGTGGTGGCCCCGGCGTGGGATGGCCAGGTGGGCATTCTCCCCGGACATGCGCCACTCATCTCCCTTCTGGGGGCGGGGGCGCTGGACGTCGATTTGCCCGGCGGCGGAAGTCACCGCTTCCACGTGGCCGGGGGCGTTCTCCAGGTGGAAGGCGACAAGGTCACGGTCCTCACCGACTTCGCCGCCGACGAGCCCTTCGCGGAGCTGCCCCGGGGCGTGGTCCCCGAGCCGGAAGACCTCCTGGCCGACACGACGGCGGGCAACCCCCTGGCCTGACGGACGCCGGGGGCTCACTGGACCCGAAGGCGGGGAAGGGCGATCCTTCCCCGCCTTCGTTCGTCTCGGGATCGGTCCCCATGCGCTTCGACCTCCACATCCACACCACCGCCTCCGACGGCGACCTGGACCCTCCCGACGTCGTGTCCGCGGCGGTGGCGGGAGGCCTCGACGTCATCGCCATCACCGACCACGACACGGCGGCGGCCGTGGAGCCGGCCCGTCGGGCCGCCGTGGGCACGGGCCTCACGGTGGTGTCGGGCACCGAACTGTCGTCCACCCGCGACGGGCGGGAGATCCACGTGCTGGGCTACGGAATGGACCCCACGGCGCCCGCACTGGAGGCTCACCGGGAGCGCGCCTGCCGTGTCCGCCTCGAGCGCATGGATCGATTGGTGTCGGCCCTGGAGAGGGAAGAGGGCATCCGGGTGGAGCTGGACCAGGTGCTCACGGCAGCGGGTCCGAACCGGGAGATGGTGGGGCGGCCCCACCTGGCCCGGGTCCTGGTGGAGGAGGGCCACGCCCGGAATCTCCCCGATGCCTTCGACCGCTACATCGCCGACCACCGCCCGGCCTTCGTGCCCACGAATCTGGGCGACCCGGTGGACGCCGTGCGGACCCTGCGATCCGCCGGGGCCGTGGCGGTGTGGGCCCACCCCCCCATGGACCGATTGGGCGAGCTGCTTCCCGAACTGGTGGAGGCCGGACTCCAGGGGCTGGAGGTCCATCGCCCCGAATCCCGCCCCGGGCACGTGCGTCGCCTGCGCAAGGCCGCCCGGGCCCACGGCCTCGTCACCTCGGGGGGATCGGACTGGCACAACACCCGGCGGAACGCCGCGCTCGGTGTGTTCTGGGTGGGGCGGAGCAAGATCGAGCCCCTGGCGGAACTGTTGGGGATCGGGTGACGGCCACCGGGGCGGGCGAGCCGTTGACGACCCCGCACGCCGCCGCTAGTTTCGAATGCTCCGCCACACATGACGTGTGACGGTTCCGTTGTTTGAAAAACGTACGATGCACCTGGGGCCCCGGCTGGATGTGACCGGTGGGGGTTCGTGAGTCGGGGGCGTCGTATTCCGGGTTCAGAGAGTAAAGGTGAGAAGTATAGAAGTGATGCCTTAGGCTCGGGCCGCGATGTTTTTCAAGTCTTTTTGAATCGTGGCCAGATCGAGACCTAACGTGGTGTCAGGAATGAGAAGGTGATCAGGACTGAGTTGTTCGGTGGACTGGCGGGAGACTGACGAAGCGTCGGTATGCGGAAGCGTCTTCGGGCGTGGAGGTATGCGGGTGCTTCGGAAGGACTGCTGGTCAAGCGGATAAGTGCACACGGTGGATGCCTAGGCACGGACCGGCGATGAAGGACGTGGCAAGCTGCGAAAAGCCTCGGGGAGCTGCAAGCAAGCTGAGATCCGGGGATGTCCGAATGGGGAAACCCGGCAGGGGTCGTACCCTGTCACCCGCAAGGGAGCCAACGCGGGGAACT
>JAUIEJ010000022.1 GCA_030428885.1 Gemmatimonadota bacterium
CCGTGAGAGACGATCACGTTGATAGGCGGCAGGTGGAAGCATGGCGACATGTGCAGCCGAGCCGTACTAATGGCCCGTGAGGCTTGACCGCAGTCCGTCTCCCCCGCCATCGAATCCTTCGGGATTCGAGGTGGGTGAAGCCGGACGAGCACCGTCAGTACCACAAAGAACAACTCGTACGAAACATGCGCCCGACACCACGGGCGGCATCGCACAATTCCGATCCGGAAGCTCTCTGAACCCGCATCAGGTCCGACGCGAGCTGCATCGTCGCGGACCGACCTGGTGTGGGGTGCGTCAGCTCGGATGCCGGGGTAGACGGCCGAGGAAGCCGACTGAGACGTAGGGAGATCCTACGTCGCAGGGAGGCTCCCGGAGGCCAACGACCCCCGGCGCCGAGATCACGCGCCCGTCGAAAACTGCTGGTGGCCTTGGCGCGAGGGACACACCCGTTCCCATCCCGAACACGGCCGTTAAGCCTCGCAGCGCGGATGGTACTGCAGGGGAGACCTTGTGGGAGAGTACGTGGCCGCCAGCTCTATCTCTCGAACCGCCCGTCGTGGATTCCCACGGCGGGCGGTTTTGCGTTCCTACACCCCCCGGCCCCCGGCCGCGTACGCCGACAGTAGACTGCGGCAGGCGGCCGCCGGGTCGGGTGCCGCCATGACCGACGAGAGCACGGCGGCCCCGGCGGCGGCGGTGGCGGCCACCTCCGCCACGTTGTGGGGGCCGATGCCTCCGATGCCCACCACGGGGATGGTCACGGCCCGGGCGACCTGGTCCAGGCGCTCCGAACCGATGGCCTCGCCGCCCACGTCCTTCGAGGTCGTGGCGAACACGGCTCCGCACCCCAGGTAGTCGGCGCCCTGGGCCTCGGCCCGCCGGGCCCGGTCCGGATCATCGGTGGAATAGCCGATCAGGAAGCCGGCGGGCGACAGCCGCCGGGCGGCGGTGACCGAGAGGTCGTCGGGGCCCAGGTGCACGCCGTCGGCCCCGGCGGCCAGGGCCACGTCCAGGCGGTCGTTGACGAAGAGGAGGGCGCCCACCGCCCGGGTGTGTCGGAGCAGCCCGACGGCCTGCGCGTGGAGTTCCCGGGCGGTGGCGGCTTTGTCCCGGAGCTGGATGGCCCGCACGCCGGCCGAGAGGGCCTGGGCCACCACGTCTTCCACGCCCCGATGGCCGGCGAGTCCGGCGTCGGTGACGACCAGGACCCGGAGGGCTCGGGCCAGGGAGGGGGTCACCGCCCCGCGTCGCGGCGGCGGCGGTACTCGGCTACGGCCCGGTTGTGGTCGGCCAGGGTGCGGCTGAAGACGTGGCGTCCGTCGACCCCGGTCACCACGAAGTAGAGGGCCGGGTCGTCGGCCGGACGCAACGTGGCATCCAGGGCCTGAGCACCGGGGCTGCCGATGGGGCCCGGGGGGAGTCCCCCCTGGGTGTAGGTGTTGTACGGCGAGTCGGCCACCGAATCCATGGCGGCGTAGAGCAGCCGTTCCCGCGGGCCCCCCAGAGCGTAGAGCACCGTGGGATCGGCCTGGAGGAGCATGCCGATGCGGAGGCGGTTGTGGTAGACCGCGGCGATCATGGGCATCTCATCGGCGATCCGGGCCTCGGCCTGGACGATGGACGCCAGGGTGGTGAGTTCCCGGCGATCCATGTCCCGCTCCCGGAGCAGGGCCTCCCGCTCGGGAGTCCAGAACCGGGTGTAGTGCTCCACCATGGTCTCGACGATGGTTTCGGGCGGGGTGCCGTCGGCGAAGCGGTACGTCTCGGGAAGGAGGTAGCCCTCCAGGCCGGGACCCGGCACGCCGAAGCGGGTGTGGGCGGTGGAGTCCTCCAGGAGAGCCCGGACCTCGTCCACGGGGCGGCCCGTGAACTCGGCGATACGGGGCCCGATCTGGCGCAACGTCCACCCCTCGGGGATGGTCACCTCCCGGGTCACCACCCGGCCTTTGGTGAGGGCCGTGAGGAGGCCGGCCCAGTCGGTTCCCGGGGTGAGGGCGTACCGTCCGGACCGCACCTCCCGGTCCAGCTTCTTCCAGCGGGCGTAGAGGGTGAAGAGGGTGGGGCGGCTCACCAGTCCCCGGGCGTGGAGGGTGTCCACCACCTGGGAGAACCCCGCTCCGTCGGGTACGGTGAGGTCCACCGGTTCACCGCCCGGCGTGGCGGCAGGTCCGCAGGCCGCGGCGAGGAGGAGTCCCAGGGCCCAGAGCCCCCGGAGGCGGAGGGTGGCGTGGATCACGGGACCTCCCGGGCGTCGAGGTGGCGCTGGAGAATCACGGCGGCCGCGGCGGCGTCGACCCGGTCCTTCTCCTCCCGCTGGGACTTCCGACGTCCCGACGACCGGATGGCCTGCTCGGCCTGGACCGACGTCATGCGCTCGTCGACGTAGACCACGGGAACGTCGAGACGGCGACCGAGTTCGTCGCCCACGGTCCGGACCTCGGCACACCAGGCGTCCTCGTCGCCGGCCAGGGTGAGGGGCAGCCCCACGGCGAGCCCCACGACGTCGTGCTCCCGGGCCAGGGTCTCCAGGGCGTGGAGCGGAGGGCGCTTGCCCCGCCGGCGGTGGACCGTGTCCAGGGGCGAGGCGAGGGTGGCGGTGGGGTCACTCAGGGCCACGCCGATGCGTCGCTCTCCGTAGTCGAGTCCCATCCAGCGCACGGGCCGGGAGCCGGCGATCAGAGCCGGTCCAGGGCGTCCTCGAGGGTGCCCCCCTCGAGAAGGACCGCATACAGGTCGTTGATGGTCCGCTCCGACCCGAAGGCGAAGTCGCACCGGTCGTCGCCCCGGGCCCGGCACGACGTCTCCAGGACGGCCACCGGCCCTCCGGCGGCCCGGGTCAGGAGGTACGACAGAACTCCCGACGTGAAGGCGCAGGTGGAGGTGGATCCCCCGGGACGGCCCGCCTCGGCCCAGTCCGGACTGGAGAGCACCGACACGCCGGGATGGCGTGATTCGTGCACGAGATGTCCCCAGCCCCGTTCGCGGAAGAACGCCGTGACCCGAGCCCAGAACGCTCCGGTGCCCAGGTCGGCGGCGGGGCCGGCGCCGCCGGTGAAGAGGTCGTAGACGCTCTCCCCGGTGGAGAATCCGGCGGCGTGGAGGGCGTGGACGCCGGCGGTCTCGCCGGCTTCCTGCACGAGGGCCGCGCGCAGGTGATCGAACGCCTCGGCGGGTACGGACACCTCGCGAGGGTCTGGCTCCATGTCTCCTCCGAACACTCGGCTACGATGGGGGCGGGGGGACGGATGACCCGCTTCGCTGTAATATAGACATGGGTCCCGTGGCCGACACGGGTCCCCTCCGAACACCCACTTCGCGCTGGAGCGCGCATCATGGAATACGACGAGCATTCCACACAGGTCATGAACTTCGTCTCGGGTCTCGTCCTGGGCGCCGTCCTGGGCGCCGGCGTGGCCCTCCTCACGGCTCCCCAGAGCGGGCGGCGCACCCGGCGGCGGATTCGCCGAGCGGCCACCGACGTCCGGAGCAACGCCGGCGATCGCTTCGAGGACCTGGCCGACGACGTGAAGCATCGGGTGGACGAGGCGCTGGAAGGCGCCCGGACGCGCTTCAAGCGCTGATCCGGCCCCGCGTCAGCCCTCCAGCTCCCGAAGCAGGGCCCGGGCCTCGGCCAGGGTCACGGGATCGGTGGGTTCTTCCACCGGGAGTTCGACCGCCCGCCGAAGCTCGGCCCGGGCTTCGGCCGGTCGGTCCAGATCCAGGAGCACCTGGGCCAGGGCCAGGCGGTGGATGGGGGCCCGGGGCTGGAGTTCCACGGCCTGGCGAAGGTGGCGCTCGGCGTCGTCCCAGGTGGCTTCCCGGAAGGTCTCAGCGCCCAGGAGACGCTGGGCGGTGAAACGCGTGAGGCCGCTCAGGCGCCGGATCTCGGCGTGCCACTGACCCAGGACGTTGTGGGCCCCGGCGGCCGTGGGGTCGAGTTCCAGGGCCACGAGGGCGCTCTCCCGGATCCGGCCCGAGAGGTCGACCCGGTCGAGAGGGCCCACGTTCAGGGCCTTGCGTCCCAGGGCGATGGCCAGCCACTCGTGGCCCCGGGCCGAATCGGGCGCGGCGTCCACCGCCCGGTGGGCGAACTCCACGGCCGCCTCGTACCAGGCCCCGGCCTCCCCCCCGTCGTCGAGCATCCCCAGATGGACACACGCCCGGGCTGCGCGCCAGAGCGCGTCGAATCGGGTGGAGTCGGTGGCCAGGACGCCGCGGTAGGCCTCCAGGGCCTCGGCGGGCCGGAGGGCCGCGTGATGTTCGTCGCCCCGGGTCACACCGTCACGCACGGTCACCGACACCACCTGGGCCGCACCGGCGAGGGGGGCCGTGAGGAGTGCCAGGGCGGCCAGGGCCGCGAGCCGGGAGAGGCGAAGGAAGGAGAGGCATGAACTCGTCAACGTTCGAGGACCCGTCGGGGGGACGATGATTCCAGCGCAGGTGATCGAAGCGAAACGGGACGGCCACGCCATCGATCCGGGCACCCTCCGCGCCTTTCTGGACGGATACCTGGACGGGCGGGTCGAAGAGCACCAGATGTCGGCCTTCCTCATGGCCGTGGTCTTCCAGGGGCTCGACCCCCGGGAACTCGACGACCTGGTCGACATCATGATCGGGTCCGGGGCGAGCCTGGACCTCTCCGACCTGGACCGACCCCGGGTGGACAAACACTCCACCGGAGGCGTGGGCGACAAGGTGTCCCTCGCCCTGGCCCCCCTCGCCGCCGAACTGGGCCTGTACGTGCCCATGATGTCGGGTCGGGGCCTCGGTCACACGGGCGGTACACTCGACAAGCTCGAGGCGATCCCCGGGTTCCGTACGGATCTGGATTTGGCGGCCTTTCGCCGGGTGCTGGAGTCGGTGGGGTGCGCCATGATCGGACAGACTGCCGAGATCGCGCCCCTGGACCGCCGGCTCTACGCGTTGCGGAGCGTCACCGGCACCGTGCCGAGCATTCCCCTCATTTCGGCGAGCATCATGAGCAAGAAGCTCGCCGAGGGTCTCTCGGGGCTGGTGCTGGACGTCAAGGCCGGATCGGGAGCGTTCCTTCCCGACGAGGCGCGGGCGCTGGACCTGGCCCGCACCATGGTGGGGATCGGGGAGGCCCGGGGCGTGCCCACCGAGGCCCTGGTCACCGCCATGGATCGGCCCCTGGGCCGCACGGTGGGCAACGCTCTGGAGACGGTGGAAGCGTTGGCGTGTCTGGCCGGCGGTGGCCCGCCGGAGCTCAGGGCGCTGGTGGTGGAAGAGGCCGTGGCCATGCTCCGGGTGGCGGGCCAGGGCGCCTCCGACGACGCCCGTCGCCGACGAGCCCGGGCGGCGCTGGACGACGGCTCGGCGCTGGCCCGGATGGAGCGCCTGGTGGAAGCCCAGGGCGGGGATCCCCGGGTGGTGGCGAGCCCCGACCGGCTCCCCCGGGCGCCGGTGGTTCGGCATGTGCGAGCCCAGCGGGGAGGGGTGGTGGACGCCGTGGCCCCTCGACCCCTGGGCGAGGCGGTGGTGGCCATGGGGGGAGGGCGGCGCCGGCTGGACGACGTCGTCGACCTGCGCGTGGGCTACCGGTCGCTGGCGGCGCCGGGCGACGTGGTGGAACCGGGGGACTCGGTGGGTGAAGTCCACGCCGCCGACGAGGCCGGGGCGGCCGTGGGTGAAGCGGCGCTCCGGGCGGCGCTGGTGGTGGGGGAGGGGGGCGCGCCCCACCGCCCCCTGGTGTCCCACCGGGTCACCGCGTCGGGGGTGGAGGCCTTTCGTACGGGGTGAACTCCACACCCGCGGCGGCGAGCGCAGCCCTCACGTTGCCGTCCAGTCGGGGAAACGTCTCCAGGGCCAGGTCGCACAACGCCGGGCTCCCGGGAGGCGCCGGGACCAACTCCACCGGCAGACCCGCCTCGCCGGCCACCTCTTCGGCCCAGAGGGCCTGATGGGTGGTGGGAAAGAGGAAGACGGCCCGGCTCAACCGCCGCCGCCCCCCCGATCCCGTCGACCCAGGGGGCCGATTCCTCCGGGGATCCGGAACATGCGCCGCCGGGAGTCGTCGCACATCTCGGTGGGCTCGGTGCCGGGGATGTAGATCTCGGTGTACTTCCGCATCACCGGATCCGGGGCGTCCTCGTCCACGGGCTCGGGGACGTCGTCGGAGCACCACGGCGACCATAGACGACCGCTGCGGCCATCCACCTCCCGGGTGGTGATCTCCGGGGGCATGGGCCACGCCTCGGGGATGGGCATCACCCCCTCGTCGAAGGTGCCGGCCGTGGCCGTGGTGTCGCTCACGTCCGGCATGCCGTAGTAGACGTGGTTCATGAATCGACCCCACACCGGGGCGGCGAAGCCCCCTCCCGTGGCCGTGCGGGTGATGGGGACGGGCCGGTCCATGCCGAACCACACGCCGGCCATGAGGTTGGGCGTGAAGCCCATGAACCAGGTGTTGGTCCCGTCGTTGGTCGTCCCCGTCTTCCCCGCGGCGGGCACGGCGTAGGGGAGTCCCCCGACACTCCGGATGTTGCCGCCGGTGCCCCGGTTCGCCGCATCCTGGAGGAGGTCGACCATGATCCGGGCCGGAAGGGAGTCCAGGACCTGCGTGCGGTCGGGCTGGGGCTCCCACAGCAATTGCCCCTCGGCGTCCTCCACCCGGAGGATCGGGAAGGGGCGCACCCGGGTGCCCAGGGTGGCGAAGGCCGAATAGGCCTCGGCGAGCTCCAGAGGGATCACCTCCACCGCGCCGATGGTGGTGGAGGGAAAGCGCTCGATTTCGGTGGCGATCCCCATGCGGCGGGCGGTCTGGGCGACGGTCTCGATGCCCACTTCCTCCCACCCCAGCTTGATGGCCACCATGTTGATGGAGCGCCGGAGGCCCTCACGAATCGTCATGGGACCCCGGAAATGTTCGTCGAAGTTGGACGGGCGCCAGTCCTCGCCGCTCACCTGGGGATAGACCACCGGAAGGTCTTCCACGATGTGGGACGCCGGGATGCCCGAGGCGATGGCCGAGGCGTAGACGAACGGCTTGAACGACGAGCCGGCCTGGCGTTGGGCGAGGCGGGCGCGGTCGAACTTGCTGTGCTCGAAGTCCCGGCCGCCGATGAGGGCCTTCACGTGCCCCGTGCCCGGCTCCACCACCACCATCATGCCCTGCAGATAGGGCGTCTCGCCCCCCGGGAACGCCCGGACCGTGTCGAATTCGGCGTAGCGGGGGTGGTTGAATCCAGGCCACTTCTCGACCCGGTCCCAGCCCCAGTTCATGGACTCCACCGCGGCGCGCTGCATGTCCAGGTCGAGGGTGGTGGTGACCCGGAGTCCCCCCCGGTACACCTCGTCGCCGAAGCGGGAGTCCAGGATCTGGCGCACCCACTCTTCGAAGTAGGGGGCGATGCCGTGGATGCTGGCCGACGAGAAGTCCTCGGTGGGGAGGGGGGCCTGCTTCCACTGCTCCGCCTCCGCCGGGTCGAGGTAGCCCACATCCGCCATGCGGGTGAGGACCAGGTTCCGGCGCCGCAGGACCGGCTCGGGGTTCTTGAAGGGGTCGTAGTACGTGGGGCGGTTCAGGATGGCGGCCAGGAGGGCCGCCTCGGCCACGTCCACCTCGGCGGCGTTCTTGCCGAAGTACCGACGCGACGCCGCCTGGAAGCCGTAGACCCCTCCCATGTAGATCTCGTTCATGTAGGCCTCCAGGATCCGGTCCTTGTCGTAGGACCGCTCCAATTCGAAGGCCACCTGCAGTTCCCGGAGTTTGCGGGTGTAGCGTCGCTCCGTTCCGACCCGGTCCTCGAACATGTTCCGGGCCAACTGCTGCGTAATGGTACTTCCCCCGCCTCGATATTGACCCATGAGCTGCCCCAGGGCGGCCCGGGTGAACCCCCAGACGTCGAAGCCGTTGTGGTCGTAGAAGCGGTGGTCTTCCATGGCCACCACCGCCTGGGGCAGGTACTCGGGCAGGGCGTCGATGGACACCGGCGTCCGCCGCTGGATCCCCAGTTCGGTGATGAGCCGGCCGTCGGCCGCCAGGAGCTTGCTCGTCTGCTCGGGCTCCCACGTCCGGATCTGGGCCACGGACGGGCAGGACACGCAGACGTTCTGCCACGAACCCAGGGCGAGTCCCAGTCCCGCGAAGGCCACGAAGAGGAGGGCCAGCACGCCGGGCACGAGAACCCGGGCGGTGAGGAGCGGGGCGGCGAGGCGCCCCAATCGCCGGCGGAGTTGGGAAGGTCGTGAAGCCATGATGACTCGGGATCGGTCGGTCGTCGGGTCGCGAACGACCCCTGGAACGAAAGGTAGAGGCGGCGCGCGCGCGCCCTCAAGACATCTGCACGATCCGCGCCACCCGCCCGTCCGCGGCTGTCCCGGGACCGGGAAGCCCGGTGTCCGGGACCGGGACGACACCGTGACCGCCCCGTAAGAATCCGCTTGACATGCTCGGGAGGGTGGCGTTATTCAACAGGCGCGGCGTTACGCCCCCGTCACGGGAGGCGTGCGTCCATCGTTGTCGTAGGGGACGCTTCGACGAGCGGAGCTTCCGCGTCATCCACCTTCTCACGGAGTCGTACCGTTTGAACCGATTTCTGTTCGAATCCGAAGCAGTACGCAGTGCCAAGTCGATCGTCTCGCCGGAAGTCTCCGGCTCGATCGCCACGCCGGGATGCGATTCCGCGTCCGCGCGTGCTTCTGCTTGCTCGGGGCTTGACCACCCCGGGCATTCTCGTCCCACCCCGTATTGGAGGCGCTCCATGAGAGTCTGGGGTAAGGTATTGCCGCTCGCAGCGGCCGCGGCCTTCCTGGCCGTCGCGCCGGCTGCTCCCGCGGCCGCCCAGTCGACGGGTACGGTGACTGGAACCGTCGTAGACGCGACCAACTCCCGTCCCCTCGAATCCGCCCAGGTGTTCATCAACGCCCTTTCCCAGGGCGCCCTGACGAACACCGAGGGTCGATTCGTCATGCTTGGAATTCCCGCCGGCACCCACGAGATCAGCGTCGAGCTGATCGGGTACGGCTCGGCCACGCAGGAAGTCACGGTGACTGCGGGTCAGACGCAGACCGTCGAGTTCCGGCTCAACTCCACCGCCCTGCGGCTGCAGGAGCTGGTGGTCACCGGTGTGGCCGGTGAGACGCCCAAGGTGAAGCTGCCGTTCACCGTGGAGAGCGTCGACTTCACCGAGATGCCCGTTCCGGCCCCCTCGGCCGACGGGCTCATCGCCGGTAAGGTCCCCGGAGCCAAGGTCGTCCGCGGTAGCGGGCAGCCCGGTTCCGAGAGTGGCATCATGCTGCGGGGCCCGACGACGATCACGGGAACGCAGAACCCCCTGATCATCGTCGACGGCGTGATCACCGATAACACCCTCGCCGACATCAGCTCCCTCGACGTCGAGTCGATCGAGGTGGTGAAGGGCGCCGCCGGAGCGTCGCTGTACGGCTCCCGCGCCCAGAACGGCGTGGTGCAGATCCGCACCCGCCGGGGTGCCGGCCTGAGCATCGACCAGTCCCGGATCACGGTCCGGAACGAGTACGGCCGCTCCGGCATCGAGGGCTCCACGCCCTTCTCCCAGAACCACGCCTACGCCACCGACGCCCAGGGCAACATCCTGGACGCCGACGGCAACGCGGTGGACGTCCGCTACTTCCGGGACAAGAACACCGGGGAGATCTGTGAGCCCGTTCTCGATCCCCTGGGCGTGAACTGCGCGCCGCCGAACCCGGCCCTGAACGGCGGGAACTCGGCCACGTCCTTCCAGGATCGCCAGTATCCGTATCCCCTCTACGACCAGGTCGAGCGGTTCTTCGATCCCGGCTCGTTCTACAGCGGCTACGTCGCCGCCGAGGGCCGGACCGGGTCGACCAACTACCGGGCGTCGTTCACGCACCAGAACGAGACCGGCGTCGTGGATGGGAACGACGGCTTCAAGCTCAACGGGTTCCGGCTCAACCTGGATCACCAGATCCGGGACGAGCTGAACGTCTCCGTGAGCACGTACTACTCGCGTTCGCGTCAGGACGACCTGGGCGGTAGCCCGTTCTACAACCTGGCGTTCATCGCGCCGTTCGCCGACCTGCAGCAGCGGTCGGCCGCCACCGCCAACGTCGGGCCCTGCCCGGCGTCCGGCTGCTACATCTGGCGGCCCGATCCTCTCTCGCAGGAGGAGAACCCCCTCTACCGGCTCGACCTGATCGACCTGCAGGACACGCGTCAGCGGTTCCTGGCCAGCGCCACGGTCAACTTCGCGCCGACCACCTGGTTCGAGCTCGAGGGTCAGTTCTCCCTCGACCAGTCCGACTTCTTCGAGACCAACGTCACGCCGGCGGGCATCGTGTCCGACCAGTCGGGCGTGGGCCGGGGCGGACTGGCGAAGACCCAGGACCACGACAACGACATGAACGCGTCGCTCACGGCGTCGTTCAACAAGTCCTTCGGCGATCTCACCACCCGGACGAAGCTCCGCTACCTCCTCGAGGACCAGCACTCCGAGAGCTTCAACGTGAACGGTGACGACTTCTCCGCGAAGGACGTGCCGGACTTCAGCAACATCGGCGGAACCATCACCGCCAACTCGGCCATCACCGACGTCATCGCCGAGGGCTTCTTCTTCATCACGGCCCTCGACTACCAGGGCAAGTACATCTCCGACTTCCTCGTGCGCCGCGACGGTTCGTCGCTGTTCGGTGAGGAGGAGCGGTGGCAGACGTACTACCGGGCCTCCGGTGCCTGGCGGATGGCGCAGGAAGCGTGGTGGCCCTTCGACAACCTGAACGAGTTCAAGCTGCGCTACTCCATCGGGACCGCCGGTGGCCGGCCTCGTTTCGCGAACCAGTATGAGACCTTCTCGGTCTCCCAGGGTGTCATCACCCCGGTGTCGCTCGGGAACAAGTTCCTGAAGCCCGAGTTGTCCACCGAGCAGGAGATGGGCATCGAGGCCGTGCTGTTCAACAAGATCAGCACCGGTGTCACCTACGCGTTCTCCACCGTGGAGGATCAGCTTCTCCAGGTGCCGCTGCCCGGCTTCGTTGGGTTCAACAGCCAGTGGCAGAACGCCGGGACCCTCGAGAGCAGCACCGTCGAGGCGTGGGTCGAGACGGCCCTCATCGACGGGCCGGAGTTCGGCTGGACCAGCCGTCTGAACTTCGACCGCACGCGTCAGGAAATCACCCGGCTCGACATCGCGCCGTACCGGGACGGCTTCTTCTACGTCCGCGAGGGCGAGGTGCTGGGCACGTTCTACGGTGCCCGCTGGGCCGCGAGCTGCGCGGACCTGCCCGAGGGCACGGACTGCGCCCAGTTCGACACCAACGACGACGGGTACTTCGTGTACGTCGGCGCGGGGAACGGGTACCAGGACGGCATCGCCAAGGACCTGTGGGGCACGACCGACGAGTCCGGGGCCTACCGGTGGGGCATTCCGATCAAGTCGTCGGATGCCGACGGGAGCAACTTCCTCCACATGGGGAACACCACTCCCGACTTCAACCTGAGCTGGTCGAACAACTTCCGCTGGAAGAACTTCAACCTGTACGCGCTGCTCGACGGTGAGTTCGGCGCCGACGTCTACAACCAGACGCGCGCCTACGCCTACCGCGACAACCGTTCCGGGGACCAGGACCAGTTCGGCAAGTCCGACGGCCTGAAGAAGAACCTGGACTACTACCAGGTGCTCTACAACGTGAACGACAACTCGAGCCACTTCGTGGAAGACGGTACCTTCGTCAAGGTCCGCGAGGCGTCGCTCCGCTACACGGTCGATCAGAACACGGTGCAGAGCCTCTTCGGAGGCCTCGGTATCGACGGCATGAGCCTGAACTTCATCGGCCGCAACCTCCTCACCTTCACCGACTACCAGGGCTACGACCCCGAGGTCGGCACGGGTGCCAACGGGAGCGGGGGTGGTTCGGAGGCCATCGGCCGGGTCGACAACTTCGGCTACCCGAACTTCCGGTCGTTCACGGCCGCCCTGGAAATCATCTTCTGACGAACGATTCGCTCGCCGGTGGCGGGGCATCCGCCCCGCCGCCGGCAGCGGTTCGTCTGCAGATTACCCTGTACGGGAGATTCAACTGATGAGACTGTTTCGCGCTCTTGCACTCACCGGCGTGTTGGCGATGGCCGGGACGGCGTGTGCGGATCTCGAGGTGACGAACCTCAACAATCCGGACCGCGACCGGGCGATTTCGACGCCGGGTGACGTGGAGAACCTGATCGCCGGCGCCTACACGAACGTGTGGGCCGTGATTCACTACTCGTATCCGGGCTCGGCGCTGTCGACGGCGGCCGACGCCCACTCCTCCTCCTGGGGGAACTGGGGCATGCGGGACTTCGGCTGGGAGCCCCGGAAGGAGTACGACAACGATCCGTCGTACTCGTACAACAACGTGGCCGAGACGCCGTGGGGCACGTTCTACGCCTCGCTGGCCGCGGTGCGGGACGGGATCCTGGCCGTGGAAGGCGGGATCCAGATCGGTGACAACGGCGCCGATACCAACCGCGCCCTGGCGTTCGGAAAGTTCATCCAGGGTCTGAGCCTGGCCTACCTGGGCACGCTCTTCGACAAGGGCTTCATCGTCGACGAGACGTCGGACCTGGAGAACCTGGAGTTCGTGCCCTACACCGATCTGTTCGCGGCGGGCATCGCCAAGCTCGACGAGGCCGAGTCCATGGCCCGGGGCAACAGCTTCACGCTGCCCAGCGAGTGGGTGGGCTTCGACGGCACCATGTCGTCGGACAAGTTCGCTCGTCTGATCTCGTCGTGGCGCGCGCGTCTGAAGACGCAGGTGGTGCGTTCGGCGGCCGATCGGGACGCCCTGAACTGGCAGGACATCATGTCCGACCTGCAGGCGGGTCTCGGTGCGGATGAGGACTACGCGGTGTACGACGACGGCTCCCAGTGGGCCTGGATGCGGGACAAGCTGCACACGGCGGCCATCGCCGGGTGGGCGCGTCTCGACATCCGCACGTACGGCGCGTCGGATCAGTCGGGTGCGTATCAGACCTGGCTGGCCACGGCGCCCGACGACCGGCGTCCCTTCGACGTGGACACGGACGACAGCCGGGTGACCGGCGGTGCGCCGGACGCGGACGGCAGCTACATCGCCTACATCGGCTCGTCGCCGTTCCCGGCCAACCGTGGGTACTACCACTACTCGAACTACCTGGACGTCCGGTGGAACTACTACTCCTCGGGCTTCGTCGGGCGTCTGCCCGAGTGGGATCCGAAGGAGCGGGACTTCCTCATGGCCGAGGCCATGTACCGGACGGGCAACCCGTCCGGAGCCA
>JAUIEJ010000006.1 GCA_030428885.1 Gemmatimonadota bacterium
TCTACGCCCGCGACATTCATGTTGGCCTCCTTTGGGTTTGGGCTCGGCTGCTGTGGTGGAACTCAGCACGCTACGCCCTCCTCCAGAGGAGGCCAACTGGCTTTATAAGGTCAGTAACGTCGGCCGGCCGCCGCACCCGCACGATTCCCCCCGCCCTACGCCGCGCTTTGCTCGCGAGAGACCGCGGCTGCCGCTTCCCCGGCTGCGGCAGTCGCTTCGTGGACGCCCATCACATCGTCCACTGGGCCGACGGGGGCCCCACGGAGCTGTCCAACCTCGTGCTGCTGTGCGGTCATCATCACCGTCACGTCCACGAGAGGGGCATGCGCGTCTGTCTCGACCGCACCGCGGCCGTGGTGTTCTTCACCGCCGACGGGCGCGCCCTGGCCGGGGCTCCCGCGCCCCAGGGTGAACCGGCGCCTCACCTGCCGCCGGCCCCGGAGTCCCCGACTCCCTATCCGGGCGCCGCACGCTACGCCCGCGACCGCGACGTGCCCTGGCGCATCGAGGCGCGGGCGCGAGAGGCGCTGGACACGGGGTGAGGGCCCGGGCATCCTACGCCCATGCACTACGCCGAGCTGCCTCCCCCTCGGGCTCTCGCCCCCTGGGTTCGATGCTTCTGGTTCCTCCGCACCGGACCCGGCGCCGTCGAACCCATCGTGCCCGACGGCCGCATGGAGATCGTGCTCCACCGCGCCCAACCGTTCTCCCAGCGGGATGACGACGGACGGGTGCGGCGGCAGGCGGCGGTCCTGGTGTCGGGACAACTCACGGGTCCGATCCACGTGGGTCCCCTGGAGGCCTCCGACGTGGTGGGCATCCGATTCCGCACCGCCGGGGCCCGGGACCTGCTCCGGAGTCCCCTGGATGAACTCACGAATCGCATCGAGCCCCTCGGCGACCTCGACCCTCGACTCGCCGAGGCTCTCGCCGCCGCGGCCCGAGCCGACGACCCCGTCCACGCCCTCTCCGCAGCGCTCCTCGACCGCCTCACCGGACCCGGCTCCCGCCCCGCCCGCCACGCCCTCTCCCATGCCGCCGTGGATCTCCTCTCCGCCGGCCACTCCGTGGCCCGGGTGGCCCGGCGCCTGGGCTGCAGCGAGCGCACCCTGGAGCGACGGCTCACCGCCGACGTGGGCCTGGGTCCCAAGACCCTCCAGCGGGTGATCCGCTTCCGTCGGTACTACGGCCTCCTCCAGGACGGTGTCGGGGGATCCGGCGCCGCCCTGGGTGCGGGCTACTACGACCAGTCCCATGCCAACCGCGACTTCCGGGCGTTCGCCGGCACCTCGCCCCGCGAGCACTTCGGCGACGGCCCGCCCATGGCTGCCGCCTTCCTGTCGGATTCGTCCTAGCGTCGAAGCCGCCCGCAGGGGATCCTACCGTCCATGAACATCCTCATGGTGGTTCTGTGGAGACTCGCCGCGGCCCCCGCGCCCGCCCCCGTGGAAACCCTGGCGTGGCTCGCCGGCTGCTGGGAGAGCCGGTCGGGTGAGCGGGTGACCCTCGAAATGTGGAGTCCGCCCGAGGGCGACCTCATGGTGGGCGCGAGCCGGACCGTGGCGGGGGGCCGGGCCCGGGCGTTCGAGCACCTGCGCATTCGGGGGACTCCCGACGGGCTCGTCTACACGGCGATCCCCTCGGGGCAGAACGAGACGGCCTTCGCGTCGACCTCGGTGGGCGAAGACAGATTCGTGGTGGAGAATCCGGAGCACGACTTCCCCACCCGCATCACCTATCGACGCGCCGGCGACGACGCCTACACGGCGTTGGTGGAAGGCCCCGGCGACGACGGGTCGATGGGGGGCTTCCGCATCGACTTCACCCGGGTGCGATGCGAGGCCGGCCCACCGTAGGCGTCACCCGGGCGCTTCGAGTTCGAAGCGGACCTCGCCCAGGTCGTTGGCCCCGACAGCGCGCCACCCTCTGCGCCGGTAGAACGCCTCGGCCCGGGTGTCGGGATCGGTGGTGAGAACGGCCCGTGCGTGGCCGGCAGCCCACAGCGCATCCACGGCGAGGCGGATCAGCTCCCGGCCCAGACCCCGCCCCTCGAAGTCGGGGTGGACGAACAGAGCCCAGATCGACCCGTCGGTACGGTCGGCCATGGAGAACCCCGCCACGACCCCGTCGATCTCCGCACAAAACGCCGCATGGGTCGACCTGATCTTCGCTGCCACCGCATCGGCGTCGATCCCGAGCGCGGCGAGGCGGGCGTCGCTGATGGCGTTCTCCCGAACGGCCCGCCGGATCGCCATGAGGGCGGGAGCGTCGGAGGGTACGGCGGGGCGGAAGACGGGCTGGGTCAAGGACGGCACCAGTTCTCAGCAGATCACGTCGCGGGAGTCCCGCCGTGGAACAATGTCTGGATTCCCACCATCGCGTGGCGACGCCGGCTCATCGCTCGAGCCGCCACGGATCCCACTCCACGCCCACGACGAACATCGCGACCCGATTCTCCATCTTCTCCGACGCCTCGCCGGGCTGAATGTCGAAGATGCTTCTCTCCATACGAAACGATGCCGTGAGCGCGCCACGCGGCGTCGGGACACGGATTCCCAGGGCCACAGCCCAGCTCGCGTCCCAGCGCCGCAGCGGCTCCAACTCCCTCCCGTAGGCGGTCGTCACACGACCGCATCCGTCTTCGTGGAAACCTGCCGAGGTATCCATGAAGCGACGGCATGCGGCCAGAAGTCCCACGACCACCCCACCCTCTGCGAAGGGTCCGCGATCGGGCAGCGCCTGAAGCACCCCGACCAGCGGCACCTCGGCGTAGAGCATGTGGAAGGTGGGGCCCGTGACCTCGAAGCCCTTCGGCACGAACCGGAGCCCGGTCTCCAGGCCCCACGCTGCGCCGCGATCGAACCGCACCAGGAGACCACCGGTGAAGGCCGTCCGGTCCGTGTTCGACGCCGCCGATATCGCGCAGCCCTCGCAGTCCTCCGGTGTGTCCCACAGCCAAGCGACGCTCGAACGCGAGCGACCCAACTCGACCCGAAACGTCTGAGCACTCGCGCCCGAGGCGATCAGGACGAAAAAGAGGACAACCATGAGGCGCACCGGAACTCCCATGCACGGGTTCTCCTGCATGATACCCGCCACGACCCGAGCCTGCACCACCCGCGTCAGTGGCTGATGCGCTCCGCGATCTCCCGCACCTCGGCTTCGATGCCCAGGAACGCCTCCACGCACCGCGCGTCGTAGAGCTCCCCCGCGCCCTCGCGCAGGTTGGCGAAGGCGGCGTCCATGGCCCAGGCCCGCTTGTAGGGGCGCGTCGAGGTGAGGGCGTCGAACACGTCGGCCACGGCCACGATCCGTCCCACCAGGGGAATCTCGTCGCCCCGGAGTCCCCGGGGATACCCGGAGCCGTTCAAGCGCTCGTGATGAGTGAGGGCGATGACGCTGCCCAGCCGGAGGATGTCGCCGTTGCACTCCTGCAGGATCTCGTAGCCGATCTCGCAGTGGCGCTGCATGGTCCGGAACTCGTCCTCGGTGAGGGACGACGGCTTGAGGAGGATGTGGTCGGGCACCCCAATCTTGCCCACGTCGTGGAGCGGCGCGGCCTTGAAGATACGGTCGGCGTCGAGGCCCTGGTCCAGGTCGATCCGCTCGGCGATGAGTCGGGAGTAGGTCGCCATGCGCTCGATGTGACCCCCCGTCTCCCAGTCCCGGTACTCCATGGCCCGGGCGAGGCTCAGGATCGTCTCCTCCTCCCGCTCCATGATGGCGGCGGTGGCGGCGGCCACTTCCTCGGCCAGGTCCTGGGCCCGGCGTTCGGCCGAGCGCTGCCCCTCGCGCAGGGCCAGCATGTTGCGCACCCGGATGCGCACCTCGTCCCGGTCCACGGGCTTTCGCAGGAACTCGCTGGCGCCGGCGTCGAGGGCCTTCTTCCGGGTGTCGCGCTGGGCCGCGGCCGTGACGACGATGATGGGGATCGGAGGCGACGGATGCCGCTTCCGGAAGGCCTGGATGAACGTGATGCCGTCCATCTCGGGCATCTGATAGTCGGTGATGATCAGATCCGGCAAGCGCTCGGCCCACTCCCGCTCGGCCTCCCGGGCATCGGTGTAGACGTGGGCGTCGACCCCGGGCAGTTCTCGCACCACGGCGGCCACGAACTCCGCGATGAGCTTCTCGTCGTCGACGACGAGCACCTGGTGGCGATTGGGGTCGGGAGGCATGGGACTCCTCAGAAGACGGCGGAAAGCTGGGCCGACAACAGGTGTTCGGCGAAGCCGGCGTCGCGAGTGGCGGTCCGCTGCCAGTCCAGCTTGAGGAGCACCTCGCGGGTGAGGCGGTACCCCACCGCGGCCTCGGTGCGGATCACGTCGTCGTCCCAGGGTCCGACGGCTCCCTCCCCGTCCGACACGTCACCGAAGAACAGCCCGCCGACTCGTCCGGCCACGTACCACCCAGGCGCCAGGTCGTAGCGAGCCTCCACGAATCCACCACTGGCCACCACCGGATCGTCGATGAGGGGCGCGTCCCAGACGGAGCGATGGGCTTCGAGAAACACGGCCCAGGGGCCCGACAGGATCTCGACGTCCAGGCCCACCAGGGTCTGGTCGTAGTCTCCGGGACCCCCGTCGTAGGGCGCGGGTCCGTCGTCGGGGAGGGGGGCCAGATAGGGACCGTACCCTCCCGACAGTCCCAACCGCACACCCGGGTGCAGCACGGCGCCGAAGCGGCCCAACCACTGCATGCCGTCGGCGTCCACCGCCTTCACCGGGTTCGACAACGCCCCCGGCGTCACGCCCAGGGAGTACTCGAACCGCCCGAATTCCCCCAACAACTCCCACTGGATGTTCCAGCAGGCGTCGTAGAGCAGGGGCATGCCCACGCCCTTCCCGGGCTCCCGAGACAGGAGATCGGCCGCCGTCTGGGCACCGCCGTTGGACAGGTCGGTGAAGTAGTGCCAGGTGAGGGGGACGCCGATGAGGGGATTGGCGTTGAAGTAGGTGCTGCGCAGCCCGAACGCGCCCACGATGTTGGGGGCGAGCCCGACGCGCGCCGACAGCCACGGCTTGCCCGCGATATCGTTGATCAGCATGTAGGCGCCATTGACCCGCAACCCCGAATCGGTGTCGTAGAGCAGCTCCGAGAAGACGCCGATGCGGTCGTTGATCCAACTGCGGGCGAAGAGGCGCAGTCGGGCCGGGTTGAAGGGGCTGTCACCCCGAAACGCGGCATTGAGCCCGCGATCGTCGGACGTGCCGGCCACGAGATCGATCTGGCCCGAGATCTCCAGGGGGACCTGGCCGCGGGCGCTCACCGGCCACGCCAGGACCAGGAGGGCGGCGAAGAGGAGTCCCCGGACGGACCGGCGGGTGTTCATGCCACACCTCCGGCATGCATCCGGGCGCCGTCCCGGGGAAGCCGGATGGTGAACCGCGTGCCCGCGGCACTGGATTGGACATCGATGGTGCCGCCGTGCTCCACCACGACGTTGTGGGCGATGGCCAGGCCGAGGCCCGTGCCTTCCTTCTTCCCCCGGGTGACGAACGGCTCGAAGATGTCGTCGATGAGGTCGTCCGGAATGCCCGACCCGTCGTCGGCGACCTCCATGACCAGCACCTCACCCTCGAGTCTCGTGACCACCTCGATGCGTTGGGCGCCGGCCGCACCGGCATTGCGCACGAGGTTCTCCACCACCCGGCCCAGGCGGTAGCTGTCGATGAGCCATTCGCCGTCGAAGCCGTGCATGACACTCAGGGCGACCCCTCGAGCCGCCAGGTCGGCCTTGAGGCCCGACACCGTGTTCTCCAGAAAGCTGTCGTACCGGATCGAGGCCCCTTCGAAGTCGCGACGGCCCCGGGCGAAGTCCACGATCTCCTCTTTCATGCGCCCGAGGCGATCGATCTGTCCCTCGATGGCCTCGAAGCACTGCTCCCGGGCATCGTCGTCTTCGACCCCCATGCGCAGGAGTCCCACCGCTCCGGAAATCGTGGAGAGGGGCTGGGTGAAGTCGTGGGCCACGGCGCTGGCGGCCTGGCCGATAGCGCCGAGGCGTTCGGCGCGCAGCAGTTCGGTGCGCGCACCCTTGAGGGACGTGCGCATGTCTTCGAACGACGCCGCGAGCCGGCCGATTTCGTCGTCCCGCAGGGGCACGATGGGCTCGTCCAGGTCGCCGCTCCCCAGTCGCTCGGTGTCGGCGAGCAGCCGGTCGACGGGGGCGGTGACGCTCCGGAAGAAGACGGCCCCCACGGCGAGGGTGAGCAGGAGTCCCAGGGCGAGGATGACCAGCAGGCGCGACCGCAGGGCGTCCACCGGCGCCAGTCCCGCGTCGAGGGACTCGAAGAGCACCAGGGCGCCCAGCGGCCCCGCCGTGGGGGACTCGAGAATGGTCGGAGCGGCCAGGAAGCGTTCTCCGCCGGCCCGGAACGGGCGCACCGGGGGATCGATTCCCACGACGGTGTCGAAGGCATCGTCCGGAAGGCCCGACGGAAGGGCGGCGGCGGCTTCGGTCCCGGCGGCGACGGTCCCCGGCGCCACGAGCATCACCGGCCGTCCCACCGCCGCTTCGAGAGACGCGGCGTCGACCTCGTCGATGCGGTGACCGGTCACCAGCACCGCCGAGGGCTCGGCGCCGAAGAGGACGGCGCTCACCGCCACCAGTTCGAGACAGCCGTCCCGGGACCGAAGATCGCCCGTGTCGAAGTAGCGCGCCTCGGACAGGAGGGGGTCGTCGAGGGACAGGGGCACCGCCGGGGCGTCGGACGTCGAGGCGAGGAGGCGCCCCCCGGGGGTGAGCACGGCCGCCCACGTCCTGGACGTCTCCTGGAAGACCTCCTCCAGCGTCTGCCGGATGGTGGCCGGGTCCTCGGTGGATACGGCGGCTCGGAGACGGGGGTCGAGGGCCGAGGTAGCCGACGTTTCCACCTGATCGCCGAGCTCGGCGTTCCACGCGCCCACGGCCACCCGACGGGCGAACGTCAGATCGGCCTCCAGGTCGGCCTGGATCTGTCGTCGAAAGGCACCGTCCACCAGTACCATGACCACGACCAGGGTCAGGGCGGCGGCGGCGCTGGACCACAGCAGGAGTCGGACGCGGAGAGACAGAGGTCCTACCTCCCCGACGCGAGGGCGAAGTTCGCCTCGGCGTCGCGTCCGTCGGCGACGGTCACCCGGACGGTGTCGGACCCCGCGGTGGGATGCCACGCGATGGCGCGGTACCGGCCCGCCGGCAGCCCCCCCAGGGAATACGAACCGTCGTCCCCGACCCGCACCACCCACGGGGTGTCCACCACCAGCACCACCCCGGCCATCTCGGCGTGGATGTCGCAGAAGAGCCGAACGACACCGGTTTCGTCGAAGGCGTGGGTCGGGGTCACGCCGGGAGCGTAGCGGCCGAGCTGCAGCCGGTTTCCCGGCGACAGCGAGAAGAGATTGTGGAAGACGTCGTCTTCGTTGGGAAACTCCACCGTCTGTCCCCGCCGGACGACGGTGGCGTGGGGCAGGATCATGCGGTCGCGCTGTACGATGTGGGCGGCCGTGTCCGGGGCCGTTCCTGTTGCGCCGTCCAGGGCCTCGAGGTAGACGAAGGCATCGGCGGTGCCGCCGGCCACGCCCGGCTCCTGGGGCGGCCGTGCACGGCGTCGGGCATAGGGGCTCAGGGGCGGCGGCGGGTCCTCGGGAGGCGCCGCCACGGTGACGCGGCCCGACACGGACCCCGACGGCGTCGCGTCGGCCGAGGCCCGTGGGTAGGCCACACTCCCGGGTGCAGGGAGCAGCATCACCACGACAGCCAGGACCAGGAGAACTGGCGTGCGCATGAAGCCTCGATGGAGGAGAGGGTGGCTCCGCGAGGTCGGATCCAGTCCTACGAGTGTCGGCGGGGGACCTGCGGGGCTGGAGCGGGAGGGCTCAGGGACCACCCATGGAGCCCACCACCACGTGCTCCACATCCAGGTCGTCCAGGATCACCAGCAGCACGCGGTCCCCTTCGGCATCGAGAACCCGCGAGGTCCGAGGAGGGAGGGCGACCCACGTCGCCGAGGCCGTCCGGAGGTCGACCCGGAGGATCCGGTCCCGCGGCTCGTCGTCCTCCCGATCGGGCTCGGCCCAGATCAACCCCCGGGTGTCCATGAACGCGCTGCGCCAGGCGCCGCGGGCGCGGGGCCGAGGCACGTCGTCGAAATCCCACTCGTCTTCGTGGCCGCCCGTGCGAACCCTCTCCTCGGTCCACGCGTCCCACACTTCTTCGGACAGGGCCGTGTCGATCCACGGTAGCTCGATGCGAGCCCGCGACGTGCCGCCGAGGTCGACAATCTCCAGATCGGGGGACTCCGGGTCGCCGAGGAGAACGCACCCCCCTCCGACGGGCTCGACCCAGAAGGGCCCGACGAAGGGCATGGAGAGCGCACTGAACCCGTGGTCCAACTGAAGGAGGATCTGATCGGGCCGCCGTTCGATCCGAACGTCGTGGGACCGCCCGTCGGGAGCGATGAGGACCACCGCGTACGATCGCTCGAGTACACTGCCGTTCCTGGCACCGGCCCGGGCTTCGACGACGACGACGCCTCCGTCGACCGCGAAGCCGTCGACCCGCGGCACGCCGCCCCGGAGCGGCGTGGCGTCGATGAATTCACCGTCGATGCCGAACCGCTTCAAGCCGTAGCTGGCATCCCAGGCGCTCAAGATGCCGCTCCCCGCCCCCTGGCGGGCCGAGGTCAGTCGCATGAACTCCCGAGGTCCGCCACCGGGACCGCCGGCCCGGGCGACCCGTGCTCCATCGGGCGAGAAGTAGAGCAACTCCGAGGCCCCCGCATTGGCGACCACAGCCCCACCACCCTCGAGCAGGACACCATCGACGACCCGGAAGTACTCGGCGTGGAGTTCACGCTCCACCGACACCGCCGGGAGTTCGGAACCGGGCGGCGCGGAGATCGTGAAGGGACCCGTAGTGACCTCGGGCAGGAGAGCACCGCAGACCTCGGGCAGGGACTGGCCGGCGACGGGCGTGCTGATGGCGACGAGCAGAAGGACCGGGAGCGCGGCAGATCGGTGGGTCATGCCCTCCATACCGCGGCGGTGGGCCTGCGGTTACGCCACTCCCGCCAGCTCCGCCACCGACAGGGCCAGCACCTTGGTGGCATTGACCAGGTCGTCGATGCCGCACCACTCGTCGGGTTGGTGGGCGAGTTCGAGAATGCCGGGCCCGTAGGCCACGCAGTTCTCCACGCCGCCGATGCGGGCCACGTGTTTGTGGTCGTAGGTGCCGGGGCTGGCGACGAGGGTCGCCTCCCGACCCAGGACCCCCTGAATGGCGTGGCCCAGGGCCCCCACCACCGACGCGCCGTCGGGAGTACGGGTGGGCTCCACCACCATGAGATCCCGCAGCCCGTACCGGAAGTCGGGGAGGCCGCCCTTCATTCCGTCCAGGAGGTCCACGATTTCCCGGCGGGTGGCTTCGAAGCCCTCCTCCAGCAGGAAGCGCCGATCGAACACCGCCGTGCAGCGGTCGGCCACGCAGGGGCTCTGGACGTCGCCCAACGGCTGGCCGCCGTGGATGCCGTTGACGTTCAGGGTGCCGTGACGCGCCGCCACGGGCACCACGGGCACCTCGGTGTGGCGGGTCTGGAGCACCGGCATGAGGTCGCGGCGAATCGTCTCCAGGACCGCGCCCATGTGTTCGATGGCGCTGGTGCCCAGAAACGGCATGCTGCCGTGGGCGATGTGGCCGTGGGTCGTGACCTCGAACCAGTAGACGCCCCGATGACCGATGCAGATCCGGTCCACGTTGAGGGGCTCGGGAATGATGACCGCGTCGGTCACCCCCTTCTTCACGCGGCCGATGCGAGCCAGGTGTCCCATACCGGCGTAGCCGCCGCTTTCCTCGTCCACCGTGCCCGACACCTCCACCGTTCCCACCAGCGTCACGCCGGCGCGGCGCAGAGCCTCCACCGCGTACACCGCCGCGGCGATGCCGGCCTTCATGTCGCAGACGCCCCGGCCGTAGATCCTGCCGTCCTTCACCACTCCCGCGAAGGGATCCACCGTCCAACCGTCGCCCACGGGGACCACGTCGAAATGGCCGTTGAGATGCACCCGGGGGTTGGAGCGCTCCCCCGCCAGCGCCCCGATCACGTTGACCCGGGGGTGCTCCGGGGTGTGTTCGGGTCGGCCCTCGGCCTCCACGTAGTCGACCTCGAACCCGAACCGGGCGAGGCGATCGCCGATGACCCGGGCGCAGTCCTCGTAGACCTCTCCCGGGGGGTTCACCGTGGGCACCCGCACCAGATCGCGGGTGAAGTCCACCACCTCGTCGGTGAGGGACTCCACGGCCTTCGTGATGCGGTCGGCCACCGCCGGAGCGACACGGCCGCTCGTCATGCGGGCTGCCGGTTGCGGAAGAAGAGGAAATGGGTGGCCAGCAACAGCGTGGCCGCCGTGCCCATGCCCAGGAACGTCGACGGGAACGCCCCGATGCCCCCGCCGTTCAATTGGGTGGCGAGGCCCACGATCCCTCCGCCGGCGATGGCGGTGAGCACGGCCCGGCCGTCGAGGTCGGTCCAGAACAGGGCCACGTAGACCGGTAGGAAGAAGGCCGTGGTGAGGAGGACGGCTCTCAGGCTGTACAGCGTGATGATGGTACCGGGGGGATCCACCGCCACGGCCGTGGCCGTGATGCCCAGGATCACCGTGGCGATGCGGGACACCCCCATGAGGTGCTGCTCGTCGGCGTGGGGTCGGGCCCAGCTATAGATGTCCCGAGCCACCGTCATGCCCGTGGCGTGGAGGCGCGTGTCGGTGGTGGACAGAATCGCGCTCATGACGGCCAGGATGATCACGACCCCCACCCCCGTGGGCACGTACTGGGTGAGGAGCGTGGGGAAGGCGGCGTCGGAGTTCTCGATGGAGATCCCGGCGCCCAGGAGCGCCACCGTGGTGGCACCGCCCAGCAGGATCAGGCCCACGTACAGGAGCGAGAGCACCAGCCCGGCCCCGGCCACGTGGATCTTGGCCGTGCGCACGTCGCGGCAGGCCGCGATGCGAATCAGCATGTCCTGTTCGGTGAGGATCGTGCCGAAGAAGGCGAGGAACGTCGCCCCGATCCCCACCAGTGTGTACGCCCCGCCCGCCGTGGGACTCACCCGCGACGGGCTGATGGCCGCCAGGGCTTCGTTCATGGCGGTGAGACCGCCCTGGTCCTGCACCATGAAGACGAGGGCGATGAGGACCGCCGCCACCATGAGGATGCCCTGGAGCAGGTCGGTCCACGCCACGCTCACGAGGCCCCCCATCACCGTGTAGATGATGAACACGGCCCCGATCACCCAGACCATGTACTGGTAGGGGACTCCGGTGATGGCCGTGACGAGCAGGCCGGCGCCCACGAGCTGCATCACCAGGTAGAGCCAACCGCTGATCAACAGGATCGACCCCGCGAGTGGGCGGGAGATCTGCCGCCCGGTGACCCGGGCCACCAGGTCGGGAAAGGTGAGGACGTTGAGGGGCCGCACGTACCCCACCACGAAGTACAGGGCCGTGAGCCCCAGCATCAGCCCCATCACCGTGTGGCCGATGATGGCGTACCCTTCGTTGTAGACCGCCCCCACGAAGCCGATGACGCTCACCGCGCTCACGAAATTGGCGATGAGGGACCAGGTGGCCAGAACCGGGCCCATGTTCTGGCCCATGACCCAGAAGTCCATGACGTCCTTCGTGCGGCGGTACGCCCAGACGCCGATGCCCAGCACCACCACCAGGTAGGTGATGAAGGCCCCGAGGTAGAAGGAATTGACCTCAGTCATCGCCGATCCCGCGGCCGGCGTCGGGCCGGGCGGCGATGTCGGGATTCTCGGCCAGGACCGGGGGCGGCACCTCGGCGAAGGGCTTTCCTAGGATCACGTGCCAGATCACGTAGTGGATCGCGCCCGCACTGCCGGCGAGGATCGTGGCCACGAAGACCAGGAACATCGACGTGGGCATGCCGAGGGTCGTCACGGGAGGGCCTCCCCGGAGGTTGAATATTGTATAATCGGGCTAGTCTAGACGGGGGAGGGCGGGACCCGCAAGACGACCCCGCTCTCGGCGGCTCGACCCGGTCACGGTCGCTGCCTCTCGATCGTTCCTTTCATCGGTGGTTTCCAACGACCTTCCTTCTCAGGTGCAACCGATGAAGACGATGGGTGGTTCAGGCGCGGGGCGCACGACGGCGGGTACCCTTCTCCTCCTGGCCGCCGTCGTGTCGGGATGCGGCGAGTCCCCCGTGGGGGTCGAAGGCACCTGCGTTGCGGTGGCCAACATCGACGGCGTGTTCATGACCACGGGTGAAGGGGTCCTGGCCCCGGACTCGGTGGGTACGCGCTACCTGACCATCAGCCGCAGAACGGGATGCCTGGACCAGGGCCAGGCGTCCGAGCCCCTGGCGCCGGGCGAATCCAACTTCCTCGAGGTGGGCACGGAACTGCATCGCGTCGCCGGATTCGCGGCCACCGAACGGCTCGCCTACCGAATCCACACGGGCGAGTGGCGGACACTGACGGGCGGATCGACCCTGGCCGACCTCACCCTCGCGGAGGGCGACGAGGTTGCGGTCGACGGCAGCGTGCTGCGGGTCGGACTGAACCGGATCGTCTACGACTCGCGGTGTCCCGTCGACGGCACCTGCGTGTGGGCCGGCGATCTGGAGATCGAGATCAACCTGGCGTTGGGCAGCGGACCGACCTCGCCGCACCGCCTGCACCTGAACCACCTCGTGGGACCCACGGCGGTGGAGTTCGGCGGCGTTCGTGTGCGACTGGCGTCGGTGGAGCCGACCCCGCGCTCCACGATCACGATCCCCGAGAGTGAGTACCGGGCGCGGCTCGTGGTCGAGGCGGTGCCGGCGAGCTGAAGGGGTGGGACGCGAAGCGGGACAGGTGCCATCCGGTGTCCACCGACCGGTGGGGCGAGGGAGATGATCTTCACACGGTGGGACGACGAGGTGGGGTGGTCGGAGACCGTCGACCTGTACATCTCGATCCGCGTCGCAGGAGTGTGGTCGGAGCCGCCCGACGGCACCTGATCGTCCAGTCAGGAAGTCCCCAGCATCGCCCCCGCCCGGAGCAGTGCCCGGGCCTTGTTGAGGGTCTCCTCGTACTCGGCGGCGGGCACCGAGTCCGCCACGATGCCCGCCCCGGCCTGGACGTAGGCGCGCCCCCCGGTCACCAGCACCGTGCGGATGGTGATGGCCGTGTCCATGCGGGTGCCGCCCCAGTTGAAGTGGCCCACCGCCCCGGCGTAGGGCCCCCGACGCACCGGCTCCAGCTCGTCGATGATCTCCATGGCCCGGATCTTCGGAGCCCCCGACACGGTGCCCGCGGGGAAACACGCCCGGAACACGTCCACCGCCGAGCGGCCATCGGCCAGGCGTCCCTCCACCTGACTCACCAGGTGCATGACGTGGGAGTAGCGCTCCACCACCATGAGGTCGGGCACGGTGATGGAGCCGTACGCCGCCACCCGGCCCACGTCGTTGCGACCCAGGTCCACCAGCATGCGATGCTCGGCCAGTTCCTTCTCGTCGGCGGCGAGGTCGGCGGCCAGGGCCCGATCCTCCTCCGGGGTGGCGCCCCGGGGCCGCGTGCCGGCGATGGGGCGCACCGTCACCGTGTCGTCTTCCAGGCGCACCAGCACCTCGGGTGAGCTCCCCACCAGCGTCACCCCGTCCATCTCCAGGAAGTAGAGATAGGGCGAGGGGTTGAGGGTGCGTACGGCCCGGTAGAGGTCGAAGGCCGAGGCGGCCAGGTCCATGCCCAGGCGCTGGCTCAGCACCACCTGAAAGGCGTCGCCGGCCCGGATGTACTCCCGGATCCGCTCCACGCCGTCTTCGAAGTCGGCCCGGGGCGTGGCGCTGGTGAACGGAGGGTCGCCGTCGGGTTCGGCGGCCAGGTCCAGCGGCGCGGGCCCCTCGGCCTCGGCCAGCGTCGCCACGGTGTCGTCGATGCGGGCCCGGGCGTCATCGTACGCCCGACGCAGCGCCGCCTCGTCGTCGCCCGGATCCACCGGCACCGTGGCGATGGCCATGGCCCGGCCCCGGAGGTTGTCGATGGCCAGCACGAGGTCGGTGAACACGAACAGCCCGTCGGGCACCCCCAGGTCGTCGGCGGGCGCGTCGGGCAGATGCTCGATCTGGCGGACCACGTCGTACGAGAAGTACCCTACCGCCCCGCCCTGGAACCGGGGCAGCCCGGGCACGTCGGCGGCGCGGCGGGCCCGAAGGCGGGCGTCGAGATCGTCCAGGGGATCGTCGCAGTCGACGTCGGTCCAGCCGCCGTCGGGGGTCCACCACGACACCGTCCCCCCCTGGAGACGCCACGCGCCGGCGGGCCGGGTACCCACGAACGAATACCGTGCCCATTGTTCTCCACCCACCACCGACTCGAGCAGGAATCCGAACGGACCCTGCGCCAGTTTGTGGTAGGCGGTGACGGCGGTGTCGACGTCGAAGAGGAATTCCCGGGCCAGGGGCACCAACCCCGGGTCGTCGCCGAACGACGCCGCCAACTCCCGAAACTCGTCGAAGGAAGGACGGTAGCGCATGAGGTCCGGAATGTCCCGAGCCCCCGGAGCCAGGTCAACGGGCGACTTCGTGTACGTGGCCGTGGACACGGGGGGGACCTTCACCGACGTCCTGGCGTGGCGGCCCGGGGAACTCCGCACCCTCAAGGTGCCCTCCACCCCCGACGACCCGTCCCGGGCCATCCTCCAGGGTGTGGCCCAGGTGGTGGACGAGGGTCGGCCCTTCGTGCTCCTCCACGGCTCCACCGTGGCCACCAACGCCATTCTCGAGGGGAAGGGGGCACGGGTGGCCCTGGTGACGAACCGGGGCTTCGAAGACGTGCTGGAGATCGGGCGCCAGGACCGTCCCCAGCTCTACGCTCTGGTGGGGCATCGGGCCCCGCCCCTGGTGCCCGCCGACGCTCGACTGGGGGTGGCGGGGAGGCTCGGGCCCGACGGGGCCGAGATCGAGCCGGTGGACCCCGACGAACTCCAGGCCCTGGCCGAGGCGGTGCGGGAGACGGGCGCCGAGTCGGTGGCCATCTGCCTCCTTCACGCCTACGCCGACGGGGGCCACGAGCAGGCGGTGGCGACTTCGCTCCGGGGTATGGGACTCCCCCTCTCCATCTCGTCCGAGCTGCTTCCCGAGTACCGGGAGTACGAGCGGACCTCCACCACCGTGATCAACGCCTACGTCGCCCCGATCATGGGCCGCTACCTCACCCGCCTCGAGGAGGACTCGGGAGCCGAGGCGGTGGCCGTCATGGGCTCCAACGGAGGCACCCTGGCCGTGGAGCGGGCCGTCCGGGAGCCGGCCCACACCGTGCTGTCGGGGCCGGCGGGGGGCGTGGTGGGGGCGCTGGCCTGGGCCAGCCGGGCCGGCCACCCCCGGATCCTCACCTTCGACATGGGGGGCACGTCCACCGACGTCTCCCTCTGTCCCGGGCGTCCCCTCCACACCCGGGAGTTCGAGATCGACGGTCGCCCCGTGGCCCTCCCGGTGCTGGACATCCACACCGTGGGCGCCGGCGGGGGCTCCATCGCCCGGGTCGACCCCGGGGGCGCCCTCCGGGTGGGGCCCGAGAGCGCCGGCGCCGTGCCCGGCCCCATCTGTTACGGGCGGGGGGGCACCGAGGTCACCGTCACCGACGCCCACGTCTGGCTGGGCCGGATTCCGGTGGACGCCTTCCTCGGAGGCGACGGGGCCCTGGACCGGGCCGCCGTGGAGGGTCCACTCCAGGCCCTGGCCGACGCCCTGGGGGCGAGTCTCGACGCCGCCGCCGAAGGGGTTCTGGCCGTGGCCGACGCCGCCATGGAACGGGCCCTCCGGGTCATCTCGGTGGAGCGGGGCCACGACCCCGCCGGCTTCGCTCTGGTGGCCTTCGGGGGCGCGGGAGCGCTTCATGCCGCCGAACTCGCCGGCCGCCTGGGCTGCGAGCGGGCCCTCGTGCCCCCCGATCCGGGCCTGCTGTCGGCGTGGGGCATCCTCACGGCCCCGGTGCGCCGGGAGGCCTCCCGCACCCTCCTGGTCTCCACGGCCGACGACGACGCCCGGGAGCAGGTAGACACCGCCCTGGCGGCGTTGGAGCGGAGCGCGTCGGGGGCGCTCACCGACGAAGGCGTCGACCCGGGCGCCGTGTCCACGACCCTGGAGGTCGACGCCCGCTACCGGGGTCAGAGCTTCGAACTGCGGGTGCCCGCGGGCCCGGGCGAGGACTGGGTGGAGGCCTTCCACCGGGCCCACGCGTCCCGGTACGGATACCGGCGGGACGACGCCGCCGTGGAGGCCGTCACGGCCCGGGCCACCGCCACCGCCCCGGGGCCGCCCGTGAACACCCCCACGCCGGACCGGGGCCCGGCGCCGCCCCCCACGGAGCGACGTTCGGTGGGCTACCGGGGAAGCCGCTTCGACGCCGAGACGGCCTGGCGCCGGGACCTCGGCCCCGGCACGACCCTCGACGGCCCGGCCCTGGTCCTGGACTATTCCGCCACCACGTGGGTACCCCCGGAATGGCGCGTCGAGGTGGACGACCTCGGCGTGCTCCACCTCCGCGCCCGCGGCCGCGACCCTGGGACCCACGGGTAGCCTCGACTATCTTGTTCGGTCTATGAATCGACCCACCGAAGCGACCTACGCCGAGACCGTGGGAGGCGACGCCACGCCTCGATCCCACGGCGACGAAGCCCTGGCCACGCCCCGCCCGCCCTACCTGTGGGCGGCTCTGGTGGGGCTGGGGGTCTTCGTCCTCTACGCCGTGACCCTGGCGCCCACCACGGCGTTCTGGGACACCAGCGAATACATCGCCACGGGGCACATCCTGGGCATTCCCCACCCCCCGGGGAATCCCCTCTTCGTGGTGTTGGCCCGGGCGTGGTCCGTGCTGCTGGCCCCCACCGGGCTCGAGGTGGCGGTCCGCATCAACCTGTTCAGCGCCTTCATGAGCGCCGCGTCCCACGCCCTGTGGTTCCTGGTGCTCCATCACGTGCTCCGCACCTTCTCCACCGACAAGGTCTTCCGCCTCGTGGGCGCCGGCGCCGGCACGCTGGTGAGCGCCACCGCCTTCACCGTCTGGAACCAGTCCAACGTCAACGAGAAGGTCTACACGGTCTCCCTCCTCACCATCGCGATCCTGAGCTGGCTCGTGGTGCGGTGGCAGGAGAAGCTCGGCCAGGGCAAGGACGACAACCTCCTCGTCCTCATGGCGTTCGTCCTGGCCCTGAGCGTGGGCAACCACCTCATGGCCTTCCTGGCGGCGCCGGCCATGGCGGTCTTCATTCTCCGGGTGCACCCCCGGGTGCTGTTGAACTGGAAGCTGTATCCACCGGTGGTGGTGGCGGTGCTGCTGGGGCTGTCCATCCACCTCATGCTGCCCCTCCGGGCCAACCTCGACCCGGTCATCAACGAGGCGGCCCCGGAATGCGAGACGCTGCCCGGCGCCCTGACGTCCATCGCCACCTACGGCAACGCGGGGTGCGAACCTCTCAACGCGGCACTGAAGCGGGAGCAGTACGACAAGCCTCCCCTCAACCCGCGTCAGGCCCCCCTCCACTCCCAGTTCCTGAACTACCTCCAGTACTTCGACTGGCAGTGGGCCCGGTCGGTGGACGGCACCGAGTCGCTGTTCCCGCCGCTCCGTGTGCTCTTCACCATGCTCTTCACGGGACTCGGCGTGTGGGGGGCCATGGAGCATCACCGGCGGGACCGGACGAGTTTCTGGTACGTGGCGGTGTTGTTCGGCACCCTCTCGGTGGGCCTCGTCTACTACCTGAACTTCAAGTACGGGTATTCGATCCCCGACCCCTTGAACGACTACCAGGCCCACGAGGTGCGCGAACGGGACTACTTCTTCATCGTCTCGTTTTCGGTGTGGGGACTCTGGGCGGGTCTGGGGATCGCCGCGATCTGGCAGACCCTGGCCGAGCGGTTCAAGGGACTGTCGAAGGGGAGTCCCATACTCGCGTTGGCGCTGATTCCCCTGGTCCTCAACTGGCCCTGGGCCACCCGCAACTACGACTACGCGGCCCGGGACTGGGCGTACAACCTGCTGATGTCGGTGGAGCCGTACGGCATTCTCTTCACCAACGGCGACAACGACACCTTCCCGTTGTGGTACCTGCAGGAAGTCGAGGGCATTCGCCGCGACGTGACCGTGATCGTCACCTCGTATCTCAACACGGCGTGGTACGCGAAGCAGCTCAAGGACCTCACCACGCCCTGCAGCGGTGACGTCGACTGGACCGACGATCCCACCCGGATCCTCTGCCAGCGCGAGTACCTGCCCAACACGCCGGCCGTCTACACCGACGATCCGGCGGCCGCCGAGGCCGAGGGCAAGGTGCCGATCCCCCTGGAGACCCTCCGAGCGCCGCAGCGGGGCATCTTCCCGCCGGAGTTCGACGAGGCCACCATCGACCAGGTCGGGGGCAGCTACTTCCAGCTCGACCGGGCCCGGCAGTTCGCCTTCGGTGAGATCCGCACCATGCTGCCCGAGGGCACGATCCTCTACCCCTGGCACCAGTACACCCTGGGCATCCTGAGCACAGCCCTGGGCGACCGCCCCGTCTACTTCGCCAGCAGCGGAAACGCCGCCGAATCCCTCGGACTCGAGCCGTACCTGGTCCGGCAGGGCCTGGCCTTCAAGCTGTACGAGGGCCAGATCCTGGACGACCGCCCCGAGGGCGTGATTCCCATGCCCCCGAGCTCGCCCCTCACCCCGGTGACGGGGCAGTTCGTGGACCGTCCCCGGACCGAACTCCTGGCCCAGGAAGTCTTCATCCATCGGGGCGACCTGCCGGAGTGGGACCACTGGCCCGACATCGCCACCCTGGGGATTCCCAACTACTACGCCTGGGTCTACTACTCCCTGGCCCAGGCGGTGCTGACGGAACAGGGCGACACGATCCGCATGGAAGAGCTGCGGAACACCGGCGAGATCTGGTCGGCGCTGGGCTCCTGACCCCTCACCCGTCCAGGGCCAGGCGCGCCACCATCAGGTCCTCCACGGCGTTGCCCACCGACTTGAAGAGGGTGAGGTCCCGGGGCCGCCGGCGCCCCGGGGCGTCGCCGGCGGCCACGGCGCCCAGTTCCACCAGGTCCTGGAGGGCGATCATTCCCCGGGCCAGGGGCTCGGTGATGTCGCCCGCCTCGGCCAGAGCCGCGTCCCGGGCGTCCACCACGATGGGGGTGGCCCGGGCCACGAGCTCCGGGGGCAGCTCCTGCATGGCGGTGGTGTAGCCGCCCACGGCGTTCACGTGGGCCCCGGCGGCCACGTCGTCGCTCCGGAGCACCGGCGTCGGGCTGTCGGTCACCGTCACCACCACGTCGGCATCGGCCACCGCGGTGCGGGCGTCGGCCACGGCCCGCACCACGTCCGCCACCCCGGCCCCGGTGAGTTCGGCGGCGAGGCGCCGTGCGCTCTCGCCGCCCTTCGAAGCGATCCGGACCTCGGCGAGGGCCCGGACCGCGGCCACCGCCTCGATCTGGCACCGGGCCTGGGCCCCGGCGCCCACCACCCCCAACACCTCCGCATCGGGGCGGGCCAGGAGGTCGGTGGCCACGCCGGTAGCGGCGCCGGTCCGGAGGGCCGTGAGCCAGCGGGCGTCCATGGCCGCCGCGGGGATTCCGGTGGCGGGGTCGACCAGGACGACGAGGCCGTGGATGGCGGGAAGGCCCCGGGCGCGATTGCCCGGGCGCACCGAGACCACCTTGAGGCCCAGGGCCCCGGGCTCGTCGGGACCGGGATCCACGACCCCCGGCATGAAGAGAGTGACCCCGTGGTCCGCCTCCAGGGACGTGCGGACCGGCACCCGGGCCCGTCCCCGGTGGAGGGCCACGAAACCCCGGCGCACGGCGGCGATGGCCGCCGGCATGTCGATGCGGCGGCGGAGTTCGGCTTCGTCGAAATAGGGCAGATGCATATCTTCGTCCAATGGATCCCGTTCAGCCCCGTCGCGCCATGCCCATCGACCTCGTCCACACCACCGACGCCCCGGCTCCCGCCGGCCACTACAGCCAGGCCGTGGTCCACGGCGACACGGTGTACGTGGCAGGGCAGCTCCCCTTCGACCCCGACGATCCCGGCGCCCCCCTGGGCGACGTGGAGACCCAGGTGCGGCGCACCTTCGCCAACGTGGCGGCGATCCTGGACGCGGCGGGTTCGGGTCTGGACCGGCTGCTCCACGTCACGGTCTTCGTCACCGATCCGGTGCTGTGGACCGACGTGAACCGGGTGTACGCCTCGATCCTGGGAGAGCACCGTCCAGCCCGGGCCGTGATTCCCTGCGGCCCTCTGAAGCGGGGCGCGGTGCTGGAAGTGACGGCGGTGGCGGCGCGACGCGACGCCGACGGATAACGACGGCCCGTCAGGCTCGAAGGCGAATCACCCCCGTCCCTGCCGCCACGGGGCGCAGCACGCCGCCGCCGCTCTCCACCCGGAGTTCCAGGAGGCCGTCGAAGGCCTCGGGCACCCGGTCCACCACCTCGCCCCGGGTAACCAGGAGCACCTGGACGAGGCCGTGCCCCGCCCGCTCCGACAGCAACTCGGCGGCCCGGACCTTGGCGGCCTCCTCCAGGCGGTCGAAGGGATCGCCCACCACCAGGGCGGCGTCGTTCAGTCCGGCGTCCTCCCAGAGGAGCTCCACCGCCGCCAGGCGCGTGGCGAGCTGGGCGGCGGCGGCGTCTTCGTCGGGGGGCATGGGGAGGTCGACTTCGGGACCCACCAACTCGGCCCGACCCACCCCGGTCCACCGGATGCCCAGGAGCCGCCCTTCGGTGAGGCGGAGCAGGTGGGCGGCGGAGCGGTCCAGGAGGCGGCGGCGGGCCTGGTCGGCGATCTGACGCCCGGCTTCGGCCAGGGCGTCGTCCACGGCTCGGGCCACGGCGTCGGGAACCGTGGGATTGCGGTCGTCGGCGCCGGCCCCGAGGCGCGCCGCCAGGCGGGCCTGGAGTTCCTCGAGTTCGTCGCTCCGGGCGCGGGCCGCCTGGGCCTGGTCTTCGAGCTCCCGCGCCGCCGCGTGGAGTTGGAGAGCCCGACTCTCCAGCTCCTGAAGGGATTCGGGTTTGCCCTCGAGCTGCTCCCGGCGGCGGCGCCACCAGCTCCCGTCCTGGACCACGCTCTCCCACTCGTCTCGAAGCGTTTCCCGCACGGCTTCGAAGTGGTCGGCCAGCGGGCGACCGCACGTGGGGCACGGCGTGTCGGCCTCGCCCTCCTCCATCTGGGCCAGCCGGGCCTTCAGTTCCCGGGCCCGGTCGCGGTAGGCCTGCAGTCGGGTCTCGGCGTCCTGCCGCTCCCGCAACCAGTCCATGGTGGCCTGCTCCAGATCGCCGGCCACCTCCACGTCGTCCCCCCGGCGCCGGCGGAGCTCCTCCTCCAGTGCCGCCGCCTCGGCCGGCGCCCCCTCCAGCCCCCGGATCCGGGCCAGGAGGGCTTCGGGCGGGCCCCCGGCGGCCGACGGCGCACCCCGGACCCGGTCCAGCCGCTCCCGGGCGGCCTCCACCCGGTCGAGCCCCCCGACCCAGGCCAGGGCCCGGGTGCCCGCCTCCACCACCGCCTGCAGATCGGTGAGCCCCCGACCCGTGCGGAGCCGGTGGGCCAGATCGTCGGGAATGCGGGCCAGTCCCGGGTCGGGACTCCGGGGCGAGGTCACCAGGGAGGCGTCGGGGCCCGCGTCTCCCGAGAGGGCGGCGTGGAGTCCCCGGCGCACCCGGCCGTCGGGAGCCAGGACCGCCACGAAGCCGGCGGGGAGGTAGTCGGCCTCCACGCTGCCCAGCCCCGGCACCGCCGGCGCATGGAGACTCACGACCCTCACGTCGCCCTTCCCTCGGCGGGCGGCGTGGGCGTCAGGATCCGTTCCAGGAGGGCGACGGCCCCCTCCGGGGCCTCGGGGGCCAGGGCCTCTCGCACCCGTTGGATCAACTCGGGACCGGGAATGGGCGCACCCCCCGGGTCGTCGACCTCCACCGAGAGGTGGACCGCACGGCGGGCCACGTCGGCCAGGAGTCCCTGGAGCGCAACGAGGTCCGACGGCGCCGGTCCCCTCAGGTGCAGACGCACGATCTTGCGATCGATGCCGCCGGGCACCTCCCGCACCACCTCGGCGAAGCGGGCCCGGAGTCCCTCGGGATCTCCCGCGGGAGCCCGGGTGGGAGCCAGGGCCACCACCGGACGCCCCGCCACGGGGTGGAAGTCCAGCGTGCCCGAGACCAGCTCCACGACCACGAAGCCCTTGTCTTCACCGGCCTCCCGCCACGGCGTGGAGCCCACCCGTTCCAGGGAACCGGCGTACGCCACCCTCGGGGCCACCACCCGATGGGTGTGCTGGGAGCCCAGGGCCACGTAGTCCCACCCCGCCGGATCCACCCGGAGGCCCGGACCGTCGCCCCGGGCCACCCGACCCGTGGTCACCAGGACGTTGAACCGCGCCCGGGGATCGGGCTCCACCAGGGGCTGGGGACCCCGGAGTACGGCACCGTGGGGAATGGCCTGGACGTGGAGCGACCGATCGGCGTAGGCGATGCTCCGGGGAATGGTGGTGGCGGCCTCCACGTTGGCGAAGGCGTCCAGCGCCGCCAGCGCACCGGCGTCGCCCGAGCGGCGCGGGGTATCCCGAGCTCCGGCCACCATGACCACCGGCGTGTCTCTCAGGGCTTCGATGCCCCGGGCCAGGGTCACCAGCGCTCCGGGAGGCGGATCGGGCCGATCGAAGACGTCGCCGGTCACCACCACCAGGTCGGGACGGAGGTCGACCAACTCCTCCACCGCCCGCTGGAACGCCGAGGCCAGGTCCCGTTCCCGGACGTTGACGCCCTGTTCCCACCGGTCGAACGCCCGGTGGCCCAGGTGCAGGTCCGAGAGGTGGGCGACGATCACACCCGATCCGGATCCGGAGCGAGGAACTCCACGGGAACGATGCCGTCCGGGGCCAGGGCGTCGATGGAGAGGATGCCCTCGTCGTCGTCCTCGGCGAAGGCCAGGGCGAACCGTTCCCGATCGATGCGCCCGTCCACCAGCGCCGCCGCCGACACCACCACCGTGGAGCCCAGGAGGAGCGACGCGGGAAGGAGCCGGGTCAGGAGGAGGGATCCCAGGACCACCGCGCCCAGGGCCCCCCCGGCCGTGGCCCACGCCCCCACCCGGCTCTCGGGGCTCCTGGCGGCCAATCCCCCGAGCACCCCGCCCAGCGTCAGGAGCGGAAGAGAGGCCAGCGCCGCCACCGCCACGCCCCGCTGGACCATGGTGCCGCCCAGGCCCCCCAGGAGACTCCACCCCCCCGCCGCCACCGCCGACACGCCCAGGGCCGCCACCGACAGCAGCCATCGCCACCGCAGCGAAAGGGCCGCCTCGGGCGTCCACGCACCTTCGGGCGTGCGGCGCGGACCCGTGGCGAGCCCCACGGCCAGCGACGCGAGTTGGACCCCCAGAAGCACCGTGAGGGCTCGGAGGAATCCCGCCCGGGCGTAGAGCAGGAGCGACAGCGCCAACTCGGCGGCTCCCACCGCCACCGCCCCCACCAGGAGCGGAGGGAGGGACCGCCTCACGGCAGCCACCCCCCGAATCGCCCTCGGTAGTAGAGCAGGGGCTCGCCGGCGACGGCCTCGCAGGCCTCCACCCGACCCACCACCACCACGTGGTCACCGGCGGGGAACTCGGCGTGGAGCCGGCAGTCGAGCCAGGCCAGGGCGTCGGAGAGGATCGGTGAGCCCGTAGAGCCCGCGGCGACCGAGACGTCGGCGAAGCGATCGGCGCGGTCCGCCGCGGCAAACCGGAGGGCGAGGTCCTGATGGTGCCGGGCCAGGATGTTCACGGCGAACGCGCCCGACTCCCGCATGGCGGGCAGGGTTTCGCCGCCGTCGGACACCCCCACCATGACCAGGAGCGGGCGGAGGGAGAGGGAGGCCACCGAACTGGCCGTGAAGCCCACGGGCCCGGCCTCGTCCCGGCTCGTGATCACCGTCACGCCCGAGCCGAAGTGGCCCATGACGTGCCGGAACGCGTCGATGTCCGGAAGGGAGGAGGCCATGGTGCGAAGTGGACGGAGTAGCGCATCCCGAGGGTCGGGCGCTGGCCTGCGGACCCCCCCGCGGCTAGCTTCCAGACTCCCGGAAACCGGAGCATCCAGGGTGCAGGAGACAGGATCTCCCGCGCCCGCCGACTGAAGCGGAACACGTGGCGGGACTTGCACATCGCTCATTCGCATCCCTCGTGATTCTAGCCCTCGCGGCAGGTTGCGACAACGTGGAATGGGGCGGCGCTTCCCTGGCGCTCCAGCCCCCGCCGCCGGCCACGGTGGGTGCCGACACCGAGGCCGACAGCGTGACGGTGGCCGACACGGCCGCCGTGCCTCCGCCTCCCCTCCCCGAGGGCGCGGTACTCTACGCCGGGACACGCTCGGGCTCCACCGTGACCCTCCAGCCTCTCTTCGAGCTCCGGGGCGACACCATCGCGCCTCTCACCGACGAGGCCGACGCCCCGGGGTTCAACGACCATTTCGCCGCCACCCTCCTGGCCCCGGGCACCGAGTTCACCCTCTTCGCCGACGGCGTGCGGGTGGGGACGCTGGTGGCGGAGGCCGCGGGGGTGGAGGCCGGGTGGTGCGGTCCCCGACCGGTGGCTTCGGGGGTGCCCGAGCTCGTGCCGGCGGCCGCCGGCGCCACCCGGTTCCTGGCTCTGGCGCGGGACGTTTCGGCGTCGGGACCCCACGCCGCAGGTGCGTTTCCCGCGGCGGGCCCGGAACATCGTCAGGCCAGTCTCCTCCTGGGGCAGACCGCCATCATGCGGCAGGAGGCCCTCTGGCCCGACGATCTGGCCCAGGCCCGGGCCGACCTCACCCTCACCCGACTGAGCCCCGACGACGCCCCCCTGGTGACGTCGACGTTCATGTTCCGGGACCGCCTGGCCGTGGAGGATCCGGCCACGCCCGTGGCCTACAGCCTCTTCGTGCTGGGCAGCCTCCAGGGCGACCGCTACCGCCTGGACTACACCTGGTATCGCCGCATCGGCGACGACGCCAAGGGGGCCCCCCGCTTCTTCCAGCAGTTCGACTGGGATGCCGACGGACACCCCGAGATCCTCCTGGAAGTCCTGGGGACCGCGTCCCGGTGGCCCGCCGTGCTCGAGGGGAGCGACGGCGAGTGGGCGGTGGTGTACGAGGACCGCTGCGCGGCGGAGACGGCCACGGTCGGAGGATAGGGTGGCCCGGGCGAGGCCGCGGGCACTCGGTCCCGTTCTGGGGACCGCCCTTCTGGCCCTCGGGTCCGCCTGCGGTGACGCGCCCGGGGCCGACCACGTCCCGGCGAGTCTCGAGCCGGCGGGCGTCCAGGTGGTGGACGCCGAAGGGCGCTCCGTGGCGCTGGAGGGTCCCGCCCGGCGCGTCGTCTCCCTGGTGCCGTCGGTGACGGCCACCATCCTCGCCCTCGACGCCGGCGATCGCCTGGTGGGGCGCACCGACTTCGACACCGCCGCGGTCCTGGCCCATCTCCCCACGGTGGGCGGCGGTCTGGGCCCGGACCTGGAGGTGCTGGCCACCCTCGACCCCGACCTGGTGATCCGATTCGCCGGGGATTCGGACCGGGCCACGCCTGACCGTCTCGACGCCCTGGGCATCGCCCACGTGGCCGTGCGGCCCGAGGGGGTCGAGGAGGTGATCGGGGAGGTGGACCGGGTGGGGACGCTCCTGGGACTTCAGGCCGGTGCCCGGGCCCTGGCCGAGGGTATGCGCGCCGGGCTGGACTCGATCCGTGCGGCGGTAGCCGGCCGCCCCCCGGTGGCCACCGCGTACCTCATGGGTGGATCCCCGCCGTGGACCGCCGGGGCCGACACCTACGTGGGGCAGCTCATGGAGCTGGCGGGCGGGCGCAACGTGTTCGACGACCTGGACCGACCGTGGGGAGCGGTGAGCCCGGAGCAGATCGCCACCCGGGAGATGGACGTGATCCTCCTGGCCGCCGGCGCCCGGATCGACCCCCGGCTCCTGGAGGGCCGGACGGTCCGGCGGCTCCCGGCCGCCCTGGAGCTGCCGGGCCCGGATCTCGTGCGCTCGGCGTGGGCCGTGGCCCGGGCGCTCCGGCCCGAGCTGGCCCCACCGGGCGGGGGCCCGTGACCCGCCCCCTCCGTCTGGTCCTGCTGGCGGCGACCCCGGTGGCTGCGGCGGGCGTGGCGATCCTGGTGGGATCGGCGCCGGTGCCGGCGGGAGACCTCCTGGCGGCTCTCCTGGGCGGGGGCACCGACCTGGCCCGTCGCATCGTCGACCTCCGGGTGCCCCGCGTGCTCCTGGCGTCGCTGGTGGGGGGTGGACTGGCCGTGGCCGGCGCCACCTTCCAGGCGCTGCTCCGGAACCCTCTGGCGGAGCCGTACATCCTGGGCATCTCGGGGGGGGCGGCCACGGGCGCCGTCCTGGTGCTGGCGGCGGGCCTCACGGCGGTGGGCTCGTGGACCCTGCCCCTGGCCGCCTTCGTGGGTGCCCTGCTGGCCATCGTCCTGGTCTTCGGCGTCGCCCGGGCCGCCGATCGTCGCCTCGACGTCCGGGTGCTTCTCCTGGCGGGCGTGGTGGTGGGCGCCTTCTTCTCCGCCGCCATCGCTCTGATCCTCTCCGTGTCCCAGGCGTCCACGGTGCGCAGCGCGGTGCTGTGGATGATGGGATCGGTGGCCGGGGCCTCGTGGGGCGACGTGGGGGTGGCGGCGGCCTATACGCTTCCCGCCGTGGCGGTGCTCCTGGGCCTGGCCCGTTCCCTGGACCTCCTCTCGGTGGGCGAGGAGTCCGCCGCGTATCTGGGGGCCGACGTGGAGGGCGTGAAGCGCACCGCCTACGTGGTGGCGTCGCTGCTCACGGCGGCGGGCGTGGCGGTGGCGGGGGTCATCGGGTTCGTGGGGCTCATCGTTCCCCACGCCCTTCGCCTGGTGGTGGGGTCCCACCACCGGGTGCTGCTCCCCCTCTCGGCCCTGGTGGGCGCCGCCTTCCTGGTGCTGGCCGATCTGGGGGCCCGGACCCTCCTGGGGGCCACCGAGATTCCCATCGGCGTGGTCACGGCCTTCGTGGGCGTGCCCGTCTTCCTGGTGCTCCTGCGGCGGAGCATGGCGTGACGTTCGAGGCCCGGGACCTGGTGGTACGCTACCCCGGGAGCCGGGCCCCGGCCCTGGACGGCGTGGAGCTGTCGGTTCCCGACGGACTCCTGTACGCCGTCCTGGGGCCCAACGGCTCGGGAAAGTCCACGCTGATGCGGGCGCTGCTGGGCGTGGTCCCCCCGGAGCGGGGGTCGGCCGCCGTCGACGGTCGCCCCGTGGCGGACTGGGACCGACGGGAGTTGGCGCGCCACGTGGGCGCCGTGCCCCAGGCCGAGGCCATGCCCTTCCCCGTGGCCGTGCGCGACCTGGTGGCCATGGGCCGGTTTCCCCACCTGGGCCCGGTGCGCCCCGAGGGTCCGACCGACCGGGCCGCCATCGACGACGCTCTGCGACGGTGCGACGTCGCCCACCTCCGGGCCCGGAGCGTCCAGACCCTCTCGGGCGGCGAACTCCAGCGGGTCCGCATCGCCCGGGCCCTGGCCCAGCAGCCCCGGGCCCTGGTCCTGGACGAACCCACGGCGAGCCTGGACATCCGCCACGAAATGGCCATCCTCTCCCTGCTCCGGGAGGCGGCCGACGAGGGCACCACCGTGCTCCTCATCACCCATCACCTCGACCTGGCCGCCCGCTTCGCCGACCGCATCCTCCTCATGGATTGCGGTCGAGCGGTGGCCGAAGGACCTCCCGCCCAGGTCTACGAAGCCGGAATCCTCGAGGAAGTCTATCGCTGGCCAGTGGAGGTCCGGATGGACGATGCAACCGGAGCGCCTCGGGTCATTCCCCGGAGCGCCGCCCCCGCCGAGCGTCCTGCCGAGCCTCGTCCCTGAGCACCCGGAACGACGCCACCCTCGAGGCGGCGATCCGGCCCTCGGCCACCGCCTCGGTCACGGCACATCCGGGTTCGTCGCCGTGCCGGCAGCCCCGGAACCGGCAGGCCTCCGCCGCCGCCGCGATCTCGGGAAAGCACCGCTGAACCTCGTCTTCGCCCACCCCCCACAACCCCACGTCGGCGAACCCCGGCGTGTCGGCCACCAGGCCGCCTCCCGGGAGGGGAATCAGGCGCGACGACACCGTGGTGTGCCGCCCCCGCTCCAGGCGCTTCGACACGGCGGCGGTGCGAAGGGAGAGCCCGGGCTGCACGGCGTTGAGCAGCGACGACTTGCCCACCCCCGACGGCCCCACCAGCGCCGACACCCCCTCCGCGAGGAGCGTCCCGAAGGCCTCGATCCCCTCACCGGTTTCGGCGCTGGTGCGGAGGACGGGATACCCCACGTCCTCGTAGAGCCGGCCCAGCTCGCCGGCCACGGCGTCGCCCCCGGGGAGGTCCACCTTGTTGAGCACCAGAACGGGGGGCACGTCGTCGCCCTCGGCCAGGACCAGGAAGCGGTCCACCACCTCCAGACGGGGGTCGGGGGCCGTCACCGAGACCACCACCGCCAGCCGGTCGACGTTGGCCGCCACCGCCTTGGGCTTCCGCCCCGGCCCGGACCGCCGCACGATGCGGGTGCGCCGGGGACCCACCTCCTCGATGGTCCAACTCGCATCGGGGGCGTCGGACTCGGGGCTCACCCGCACCCGGTCGCCCACCACCACCCGGTCGCCGGCCCGAGCCTCGCGCTTCAGGCGCCCCCGCAGGAAGGCGTCCACTTCCCGCCCGTCGTCGCGACGCACGCGGTAGACGCCTCCGGTGGTCTCCCAGACCACCCCCCACCACGTCTCCGGGCCGGTCACGCCTCCCCCCACGACGACGCCCCCCGATCGGCACGGGGCCGACCGGGGGGCGCGGTCTCGGCGTCGTGCCGAAGCACGACCGGCGGAATCACGCGGCGAACGACTCCAGCGCCGCGCCCTTCCCGCCCTCACGGAGCCGGCGGAGGGCCCGATCCCGGAGCTGACGGATCCGCTCCCGGGTGACGCCCAGCATGTTGCCGATCTCTTCCAGGGTGTGCTCCCGCTCGCCCTCGAGGCCGAAGTACAGGCGCAGCACCTTGGCGTCCCGGGCGTCGAGGGTGGCCAGCGCCTCCGTCACGGCTTCCGTGAGCAGACGGCTCTCCACCTCGATCTCGGGCTCGGCGGCTTCCTCGGTGATGAAGCGCTCCACGAGCTGCGAGTCCTCGCTGTCGCCGATGGGGGCGTCCAGGCGGATCTCGGCGGCGTTCAGGGTCTGAAGCGACTCCACCAGCTCCGGCGTCAGATCCGTGGCGGCGCTGAGCTCCTCGGGCGTGGGCTCACGACCCAGCTCCTGCTTGAGGCGCTCCTTCTCCCGGAAGATCCGGGCGAGGTCGCTGGCCCGGTTGAGGGGCACCCGCACCGACCGGCCGTGGTTGGCCAGAGCCGCCAGGATCGCCTGGCGAATCCACCACACGGCGTACGAGATGAACTTCACGCCCTGCTCGGGATCGAACTTCCGGGCGGCCGTCACGAGCCCGACGTTCCCCTCCTGGATCAGGTCCGTGAGGGAGACTCCCCGATTCTGGTACTTCTTCGCCACGCTGATGACGAAGCGCAGGTTGGCCCGGGCCAGTTCCTGGACGGCGTCCTCGTCGCCGTTCTGCGCGCGCGCGCCCAGTTCCTTCTCCTTCTCGGGCGTGATCAGCTCGTGGCGGCTGACGTCGCGCAGGTACTGGTCGAGGGCGGTCTGCTCCTCGACGCTTCCGTCAAAACTGGCCAGCGGGTTGCGGCCCTTTCTCTTCTTGCGGCCCTTCGTCGCAGTCGCGGCCATACATCTATCTCCTTGGACCGGTAGGGGTTGCCCGACCGATCAATTGAATGCCGCGGTGTTGGGCCCGCGGTCATATCTACCGTCCGAAAGTGCGGAGCCGTTCAAGCTCTGTGGCTCGCGCGTTTTTGTCAACCGTACCGACGTACTACCCCGATCAATCGAGGGGTTCCCCGGGACGTTCCCAGCACGGTTTCGTAACCCCGGAAGGGGTTGCGGTTCCCCCCCGGGGGGATTGGGCCCCGAGCCTCCGGAACGGGCCTGGTCTGGACGCCGCGACCCCATGCTTCGATCCTCCATGAATGCCCTTTCCATTCGAGATGTATGCCGCCTCCCACCGGGGCCGGGTCCGACCTCGGAACGAGGACGCCTGGTGGCTCGACGCCGACGGTCGTTTTTGCGTCGTGGCCGACGGCATGGGCGGCCATCCCGCCGGCGCCGACGCCAGCGCCCTTGCCGTTGAAGCGTTCGCCCGGTCCCTCGGTCGAGCGCCCACCGCCAACGGGTCGGTAGATTCACCCCGAGCTCGGGGCGAGGCCATGGCGCGATGCGTCGAGGCGGCCCACGCCGGCATCCGGGCGGCGGTGGAAGCCGAGCCCGATCGGGAGGGGATGGGCACGACCCTCACCGCGCTCTGGTTCGGCAGCGAGGGCGACCTGATCCTGGCCCACGTGGGGGATTCCCGGGCCTACCGGCTCCGGGACGGCCGGCTGGAGACCCTCACGCGCGACCACACCTGGGTGGCGGAGGCGGTGGAGACGGGCCGCATCGCACCGGCGGCGGCGGCACAGCACCCCATGGCCCACGTCCTCACCCAGGCCGTGGGCGTCGACATGCCGCCCCTTCCCGACGTGGAGCGATGGGACGTCCGCCGCGGCGACGTCTTCCTGCTGTGCAGCGACGGACTCACCGGACCGGTGAGCGACGAGCAGATCCGGACGATTCTCACCCGGGCCCTGGCCCGGGACGACCTCGCCGCCGCCCCGGAGCACCTGGTGGACGCCGCCCTGGAGGGAGGCGGGCCCGACAACGTCACCGCCGTGGTGGCGGTGGTTCGTTAGTCACGCCGGCCGGGTGATCCGCTCCAGGAGCTGATCCGGCTCGAGTCGGCGGCGCTCGAAGGTGAAGACCCGCAGGGCCCGGGACGTGTGGTAGAGTTCCCCCGCCACCCGGGGCAGATCCAGCAGCCCCGGCACACCGCCGGGACCCATGCGCTCCACCGCACCGTCCCGCCGTTCCACCAGCAGGTCGAGCTGGAACATGGCCCGCTTGGCCGGGAAATCGATCATCACCTCTCCGGGCTCCAGCCCGAGCTCCGAGGCGAGCTCGTCTTCCACCGCCCGCTTCCACGGCGAGTCGCCCACGGCCCAGTCCTCCACGCGGCGTCCCCGGAGATCGGCGGCCGTCAGCTCCAGGGCGCGCTTCGGCAGCCGTCGCTGGCGCAGGGCCGGAATCCACCGGGTCGCCAGGCGCTCCGGCACCTCGTCGTCCGATTCCTGGGCCCGACGGGTGATCTCGTAGAGCAGCTCCTCGTCGGTGGGCCCCACCAGCTCCTCGGGATCCACCAGACCGTGGCCCACGGCCTCCTCCACGATGCGCTTGTAGAGGGCCGTGGCCGCCCGCACCGCGTGGTGCCAGTACACGTTCCGGAACATCTGGTACTTGGCGAAGAGCAGCGACTCCAGCGCCGCCACCGCCTTCTCGTGCACCCCCACCTCCCACCGCCCGGTCTCGGGGTCCCGGAGCAGGGCCATGCCCTGGAGCAGTCGATCCACGTCGACTTCGCCGTAGGGGACGCCACAGAAGCGGGCGTCGCGCCGCAGGTATTCCTGCTTGTCCAGGTCGAGGGACCCACTCACCAGTCCCCGGAGTGCCACGGGACTCTCGCCCCGGATGAGGGCATGGATCCGCGCCGGCGCCTCGGGCCCGAGAGGGGCCAGGGCCTCCTTGAGATCGGGCGCCTCGAAGAACCGTCCGCTGATCTCCTCGTGATCCGCGGGAACCCGGTCCGTCTCGAGCTCCTCCAGGGCGTGGGAATAGGCGTAGTGGCCGATGTCGTGGAGCAGCGCCGCGTAGGGGATCAGTTCGGCGTCCTCCCAGACGTCGGGAGGCACACCGCCCCGCTCCCGAAGGAGGCGGAGGGCGGTGGTGGCCAGATGGTAGACCCCGAGGGCGTGATCGAAGCGCGTGTGCGTGGCGCCGGGATACACCAGGTGGGCGAAGCCGAGCTGACGGATGTAGCGGAGACGCTGGAACGCCGGCGTATCGACGATCCGCATGGCGGTGGCGTCGAGGCGGATGGTGTTCCAGAGGGGATCGCGGACGATGCGGGGAGGGGCGCTCATGGCGTGGAGGGTAGGGGTGCCGCAGGCCGTTCTCAATGGCGAGGCGAGCCGCGGCCCGCCTCGACGCGTAACGATCTCTTGCCCGTTTCGGGGTCTTCGGGACATGTTCGGGACCCTGGAATCCAAACCCCTCCCTCTCATCGCCGTGTCATCGACTCCCGCCAACCCCGAGGTGCGGGCCCGCGTCCGGGCCGACGCCGAGAACCGTCCGGGGGTGTATCGCATGTGGGGTCCCGGAGATGAACTGCTCTACGTGGGCAAGTCGGTCCGGGTGCGCTCGCGGCTGCTCTCGTACTTCCGGGCCCCCAAGGGGGAGAAGCCTGGCGAGCTGATCCGGGAGACGGCGCATATCGACTGGGACTACGTGCCCGACGAGTTCGGCGCCCTGGTGCGGGAGATGCGCCTGATCCAGCGCCACCGGCCCAAGTACAACGTCCAGCACAAGCGGAAGCGGGCCTACGCCTTCGTGAAGATCACCCGGGAACCGGCGCCCCGGGTCGTGCCCGCGGGCCGCGTCACCGACGACGGGTCCACCTACTACGGCCCGTTTCCCCGGGTGGGGCGGGTGGCCCACACGATCCGCGACATCGCCCACGTCCTGGGACTCCGGGACTGCCCCGGATCCACCCCGGTCATCTTCGACGATCAGCTCGACATCTTCGCAGGGCGGGCGCCCCTGGAGCGATCGCCCGCCTGCCTCCGGGCCGATCTGGGCACCTGCCTGGCCCCCTGCTGCGGCCGTCCCACCTCCCGGGCCTACGACGAGCGGGTGCGCCACGCCCGCCGGTTTCTCGAGGGACGGGGGGCCGCCCCCCTCACGATCCTGCAGGAGAAGATGCGAGAGGCCGCCGCCCGCCACGACTTCGAGTACGCGGCGCTGGTGCGGGACCGCCTCGAGCGCCTGCGCATCTTCCAGCAGGAGCTCACGGCGTTCCGCGGTCGGGTCGACGCCCTGACGTTCGTCTACCGGGTGCCGGGCCACGCCGGCAACGATCGGGTGCACCTGATCCGGGGCGGCCGCCTGCGGGACACCCTCCCCCACCCCAAGACCCGGGACGCCCGCCGCCGGGTCGCCGCCCGCATCGACGCGGTGTTCGGGGCCTTCGAGCCGGGCCCCGGCGGCCTCAGTCCCCACGAAGCCGCCGAGATCCTCCTGGTCGCCCGCTGGTTCCGCCTCAAGCCCGACGAACTGAAGCGGACCCGGGCCCCGGAGGACTGGCTGGCGGCGAAGCGGCCGGCGTAGGGGGCACGGGGGTCACCACCCCACGCCCGCACCTACCCGAAGCTCCGCCGAGCCCACGACGCCGCAGAAGGGAGCATAGCTGTCCGGACCCCCGCTGCAGGTGCCGAGGGACACCCTCCGGAGTTCCCACTGGCCGAGCAGGTGGAGCGGAACGCCCGGAGCGGGTTGGATTCGTACACTCAGCCGAGCCAACACTCCGGCATGGGCGGTGCGCTGCACGAACACGTCGGCCTGGCGTCCGGACGCGGCTTCGTTGCTGCTGTCCGTGGTCCCCATGACCACCCCGAATCCCACGCCCAGTCGTACGAACGCCCGCGGTTGCATGGTCGCGAGAGCGGCGGCACTGAACGACGCGAAGGTGTTTCGGGTCCGGATGGCCTCCACGCCGCACTGGTGCCCGAGGGTGGGGCGCACGCAGGCACGCCCGACGCGGTCCAGGCGGCTGACCAGTCGATCGAGCTGGACCTCGGCCCGGATCCTGGGATGCACCTGGAACGCGGTGCCGATTCCGGCCCCCGAGGTGGACGGAAAGGCGCGGTGGTCGGAACGCCCCGAGACGACGAACGCCTGGACGTCCTGGCCGCGGAGCGGGCCGGGCCCGGCGACCGAGACCAGAAGGGCGACCACCAAGAGCGTCCATCGCGGGAAGACGGGCATGGGCGGGGTTCGGGAGTGCGTCGGGTGGAAGAGCGGGGGACCCCACCACGATTCCATCGCCGGGAACGATTCTCACGCCCGACGACGCAGGCGGTGAGCCCCGGGGGGCAACGGCGATGGCCGCGGGCCGACCGGCCCGACGGCCACCGCCCCTCACTCCCCCCGAATCGCCTCCACCGGGTCGATGGACGCCGCCTGACGGGCCGGAATCCAGGTCGCCACCACGGCCACGCTCCCGAGGAGCAGGGCCACCGAGCCCCAGGTGAGGGGGTCCAGGGCCGTGACGCCGAAAAGGCGGCTCTCGATGACCCGTGTGGACGCGGCGGCCACCGCCAGACCCACGGCGAGACCCACCGCCGCCGGCGCCAGGCCCTGTCGCACCATCAAGCCGATCACCTCGCTCCGGGCCGCCCCGATGGCCATGCGGACGCCGATCTCCCGGGTTCGGCGCTGCACGGCGTGGCGGGTCAGCCCGTAGATGCCCAGCGCGCCCAGCAGGAGCGCCAGGGCGGCGAACCCCGACACCAGGGTGAGGACCAGCTCGCGGCCGGCCAGGTAGTCGCCCACCATCTCGGCCTCGTGACGCACCTCGTCCACCGGGGCGTTGGGATCGACGTCCCGGACCACCCCCCGCACCGCTTCGACCAGGGGGCCCACCGCCGACCCGGAGCGGAGGTGGAGCACGGCCCTCGGTCCACCCACGACGCCCGGCGGCTGCTGGGCCATGGGACGATAGAGCATGGGTTCGGCGGGCCGCTCCGGCCCGAGGTTCCGGAGGTCGCGAGCGACGCCCACCACCCGCACCCAGTTCCAGTCGTCGTCGGTGCGGCCGTCGAGGCCCGTGTTGACCCACTGCCCCACTGCATCGCCGTCGGGGAAGAACCGGCGGGCCAGGGTCTCGTTCACCACCGCGACCCGTTCGGTCTCCGCTCGGTCCGTGGGTTCGAAGGCCCGCCCCTGGAGCATGTCGATGCCCACCGCCTCGAAGTACGCGTCCGACACCGAGTGCCAGCGCACGCTCACGTCGGGTTCGGTGGGACGGTCCCGGAGACGCAGCCCGGCCCCGGCTCCCACCTCCGTGGGCATGAACTGCCCCCACGCCAGGGTCTCCACCCCGGGCAGGGCCTCGATCCGCCGTCCCAATTCACCCCAGTGGGCGCTCTGGGCGTCGGGCTCCAGGACCTCCGCATCGGGGAATCCCACCGACAACGCCGTGAGTCCCTCCAGATCGAAGCCCAGGTCCAAGGCCCGCACGCTGCCCAGACTCCGGAGCAGCAGCCCCGCACCGAGGACCAGGACCACGGCCAGGGCCACCTCGGCCCCCACCAGGACGTCGCGCACCCTGCGCTCGAGGCGGGACCCGGCCCGGGCGCCGGCCCCTCGATCGATGGCCGACCCCGGGTCCCGACCCGACGCCACCACCGCGGGAACCACACCGAAGGCCACGGCCACCCCCAGCGAGAGGATCAGAGCGAACCCCAGGACCGTGGCGTCGAGCCCCAGAGACGTGGTGACGGGAAGGAGGGGCGCCACGGCGGGCTGGAGCGCCCGCACGCCGAGCCAGGCGAGGGCCGTTCCCAGGGCCCCTCCCGCCACCGCCAGCGCCGCACTCTCGGCCAGGACCAGGGCCAGGATGCGGGTCCGGGCCGCCCCCAGGGCGAGGCGCACGCCCCACTCCTTCGCCCGGTCGGCGGCCTGGACCAGGGCGAGATTGGCCACGTTCACCGCCACGATGAGCAGGACCAGCCCCGTGGCGCCCAGGAGCAGCAGCAGGGGTGTGCCCAGGTCGCCCACCTGATCGGCGCCCAGGGGCACGAGGCGGAAGGCGGCGTCGGTCCCGAACGTCTCGGGGTGCCGCTCCCGCAGATCGGCGCCCAGGGCCGCCACCTGATCGCCGGCCACGTCGATGGAGACCCCCGGCGCCAGTCGCGCCACCACCGTGTGGTACCAGGCGTCGCGAACGGTGGGTGCGTCGGAGCCGAAGAAGTCGGCGGCGGGAATGTCGTACGGCGCGGCCACCCACGCCGACACCCGATCGGGGAAGGTGAAGTGTTCGGGGGCCACCCCCACGATCTCGTACGAGGCGCCGTTCATCTCCAGGGTGCGGCCCACCACGGCCGGATCCCGGCCGTACCGCCGGGTCCAGAGCCCATGGGAGATTACCGCGACCCGCTCGCCTTCGGGCACCGCCGCGGGACCGAAGCCGCCCCCCACGGCGGGCGCCACGCCCAGCGTCTGGAAGAAGTCGGCCGAGACGTGGGCGAACCGGATCCGCTCCGGCGCGCCGTCGCCCGTGACGCTGGCCCCCCGGGGCACGTAGGCCGTGACGGCTGCGAAGGCGGCGACCCGTTCCCGGAGATCGAGGAAGTCGGCGGGGGCCGGGTTGCGGTTGGGGCGCTCGGCGTCCGACTCCCACACCCGTACGAGTCGATCCGGCTCGGCGAAGGGCAGAGGATCGAAGAGCACGGCGTCCACCACCGAGAAGATGGCCACGGTGGCGCCGATCCCCAGGGCCAGCGTGCCCACCACCAGGGCCGAGTACCGGGGCCGGCGCACGAGGGCCCGGAGACCTCCGCGCAGGCTCTCGCCGAGACCGGAGGCCGAGCGCCTCCGCTCCCGGGTGCGCTGCAGGCGGCCCACCTCCCGGCGAATCTCGCCCAGGTCACCGAAGGCGGCCTCGGCCCGGCGCCGGGCCTCGCGAGCGGGCACTCCCTGGGCCATGAGTTCCCGGGCACGCTCCTCGATGTGGAATTCGAGCTCGTCCCGGACCGGATCGTTCACGACGCCCCCCCTTCCGCCGGGCGGCGGACCGAAGCCACGGCGCCTCGGAAGCGGGCCCAGTCGGCCTCCATCTCGTCCAGGCGTTGGGCCCCCGCGGCGGTGAGGGCGTAGAACTTCGCCCGCCGGCCGGCGTCGGTGCGTCCCCAGTCCGAACTCAGGAGTCCCCGATTTTCCATGCGGTGGAGCGCCGGATACAGGACTCCCTCGGCGACGTCGAGTACGCCGCTGGAGCTTTCGCGAAGGATCCTGCCGACGCCGAACCCGTGCATGGGCTCGGACTCGAGGACCCGGAGCACCAGCAGTTCCAGCGTACCCGTGAACAGATCGTTGCCACCCATCGCCGTCGTCTCCCCGGGAGGCCCGACGCCTCCCCTCGGTGAGCTACCCTACTTGAACTAGGGTATTGGACGCCGCAAAGGGCGAAAGGGTTTCACGGGGGACTGCCGACCGGCTACGGCATCGCCTCTCCCGCCATCTTCAGCACCGTCTCGAACTCGGCCTTCCGCACGGGCTGGACCGACAGTCGGGAGTTGTTGACCAGCACCATGTCGGCCAGGCCTTTCCGAGCCTTGATGTCGGGAAGGCCCACCTGCTCGTCGAACTTCCGAACGAACTCGATGTCCACGAGCCACCAACGGGGATCGTCCTCGTCGGACTTGGCATCGAAGTACTTGTGCTTCGGGTCGAACTGAGTGGGGTCGGGGTACGCTTCCTTCACCACCCGGGCCAGCCCCGTCACGGCCGAGGGCGTCTGGCGGGAGTGGTAGTAGAGCACCCAGTCGCCCTTCTCCATGGCCTTCATGTTGTTCCGGGCCTGGTAGTTCCGAACGCCGTCCCACATCGTGCGCCCGTCTTTCTTCAGGTCGTCGATGGAGTAGACGTCGGCTTCGCTCTTCATGAGCCAGTACTTCGCCATGGGTCGTCGGGGGTCGGAGGGGAACAGGGCGCCGTCGCGGGGATCTACTCCAGGGTCGACGAAGGGTGCCCGGGGAGGGGGTCGGTAGGGGCGATGTCCACGACCTCCCGGACCCGACGACCCAGGATCACCGCCATGGCGTCGCGGAACGCCAGGAGGGCCTCCACGTCCCACACCCGGCCGGCGGTGCGTCGATGGTCCGGGGGAATCCACCCCGGGTCCCGGTGGGCGTCCAGGGCGTCCACGACCACCCGCCGCACCTCCCGGGGCACCTCCCCCACCGCCCAGCGCCCCGCCTCCACTTTCGACGGTGTGCTGGTGTGCCCGGGACGCCGATCGATCCACAGCCCGCGACACAGATTGAGGACTCCGTAGACGGGGCTCTCGAGAATGTGGTCCCCCTCCAGGATCCACTCCTGGTCGGCCTCCACCGACGCCCGGAACACGGGCCCGGGCACCGGGGCGAACACCTGGTCCACCGGGGGTCCCGAGAGCACGAATCCCGTCTCCTGGAGACAGCGGATGTGGGCCGCCAGGTCGTCGTCGGTGGCCCCCGACGCGCCGTAGTCGGCCGTCCCCGCCAGGATTCCCTCCACCAGGTTCTCTCCGAAGTGGAGCTCGTAGGGCATGGGCCAGATCCCCGCGGCTGTGATCCGACGCAGCAGCACCGACAGCTCCAGGGTGCCGATGGTGGGACGGGCCGCGGCGGCGTCGACGCACGCCAGCGACACCCGCTCCTTGAGAGCCGGGTCCAGGGGGTGCTCCACCACGAAGAGGAGATCGACGTCGCTCTTGGGCGGATGATAGGCCCCCGACGCCAGGGACCCGTGGAGGTAGGTGCCCACGAACCCCACGTCGGTGAGGGAGTCCTGCACCACACGCACCGCCTGCTCGACCCACGTCTTCACCCGCGGGTCGCAGTCGGGCCACCGCTGCCCCGGCGGGCTACCAGACGAGATGGAACGTCTCCTGGCGGCGGAACACCCAGTGCCGCGCCCCGCTTTCGTCCAGATACGCGTCCTCTTCCTGCCGGCACGAGGCCTCGTCGCCGCCCCACTCGGGAATGGCCATGCGGGCCTGGAGTTCGATGGAAAACCACGTGGACGGGCGGATCCTGGCATCGCCTCGTCCCGGGACTCCCTCCTGACGATCCCACAGGCCGATGAGGGGGCCGGCCCCGTGGCCGTGGTCCCCGATGGGATGGGAGTACAGGGTGCCCGTGATGCCCTCGGCGGCCATACCCGCCTGGGCGGCGGCCAACGCCTCGTTGCCGGTGCGGCCGGGCTCCATGGCGGCGAGTTGGAGGTCCTGCATGCGATTGGCCGCGGCGAGGCACGCCCGGAGTCCCGCGGGAACCTCGGTCTCGCCGTCCCGCAGCACGTAGCCCAGGTGCTGGGTGTCGGTCTTGAGCCGCTGGGCGATGACGCCGAAATCGGTCCAGAGCAGGTCGCCCGGCTGGATCACGGGGGGGCCGTCGCCCGACATGCCCCCGGCACGCTGGACGTCCACCGAGGGCTGGAACCAGGTGCCCATGCCCAGGTCGTTCACCCGCTGACGCAGCCACCAGACCACGTCTTCGGTGGTGGTCTCCCCCGGCGTGATGACGCTGTTGGAGAACGCCTCGGAGATGATGGCGTGGACCGTCTCCATGACCTCCCGGTAGCGGGGCATCATTTCGGGCACCCGCACCGCGATGTAGTCGGTGGCGAGGCGCGGTTCCCGCCGCACCCGGGCCCGATAGGTGTCGCCGAGAGCCCGTTCCAGGGCCTCCCGCTCTCCACTGGCGAGACCGTCGGCGAAGGCCCACGTCTCGTCGATGTTGAGGACGATGTTGGACGGGTCGCGATCGGTGACGATCTCGTTCAGGAGCCGCCACTGCTCGTCGCCCCACAGTTCGGCCTGCTCCCCCGTGGGCGCGGGCCGGGGCGAACGATAGATCTCGAAGAGTCCGCCCTGGCTGGTGCCGCCCAGGGCCAACCGCTCCACCGAACCGTCGTCCTGCCGGGTGAAGACGTAGATGGAGCGGCGCCGGGCCGCGAAGGTCGTGGGCGCGATGATGGACCAGAACACCGGGTCCTCGCCGTACTCCCGCATGGAGAGGATCCACATGTCCACGTCGTACTCGGCCATGAGGGCCGGGAGCACGCGATTCAGGCGGGCGTCGACCCACTCCTGCATCTCGGCCGCCTGGGCCCGAACCGGGGGCAGGGGGTGATAGCGGGCGGGGGCGCCGTCCGGGACCGGAGCCGGGGGCTGGGCGGCGGCGGGTACGGCGACGGCCAGAAGGCCGGCGAGCAGGAGGAAGCGACGGACCATGGCGACCAACCGTGGAGTGTGGGCGGAGGGCAGGGCCAAGGTACGGGGCCGCTCGCCCGGGGGCCACGGCTCACCCCGTGCGCGCGGCGGCCTCCGTCGCGGCCTGAAGCTGCGCCCGCTCCCTCCGCATGGCGTCGGGGGTGGCGGCTACGGCGGCCTCCATGCGGGTGCGGATCAGCCAGACGCCCGTTCCGATGGTGGCGGTGCTCGCCACCGCCACGGCGCTCCAGAACACGACCCAGAGGGTGGTGCCCTGGGCCTGGGTAGCCACCCAGGGCATGAGGAGCCGGGTGGAGGTCTCGGCCACGAAGGCGGCGGCGAGTCCCATGTACGACCCGGCCATCCATCCGGCGTGGGCCTCGATCCAGGTTTTTCGGGGACGCCGGAGCAGCACCGTGCCCATGGCCACCAGGAGGGTGGCGAAAGCGACGAGAGCGAAGAAGTGGAACGGGCCGAAGGCACCGGTGAGACGGTAGATCCCCAGGGCCGTGGCGTTCACCACGATCATGGCCGCCACGTAGAGGTGCCCCAGGGTGCGATGCCACCGGGTGCCCTTGGCGATGAGGAACACCCACCCCCCGGCCGCCAGGGCCACGAAGGCCGAGATCAGGTGCATGTGGCCCAGGGCGTCGTGACTCACGGGGACTCCTTCTCCACGGGGTCGGGATGGAGCAGATGCTCCAGGTGGTCGACGTAGGTGCGGAACGCGGCACGGCCGGCGGCGGTGAGGGCGTAGCGGGTGACTCCGGTGGTGCGGTTCGCCGCGACGTAGCCCGCATCCACCAGGCGGGTGAGGTGGGTGCTCAGGTTGCCGTCGGTGGTGCCAACGGCGTCCCGCAGCCAGGTGAACTCGGCATCGTCCACCGACGCCAGGAGCGAGACCGCCGCCAGGCGGAGGCGGGAGTGGATGACCGGGTCGAGGGCCCGGTAGTCGAAGTCGCTCATGGCCGGCCCTCCGGCAGGCGGGACAGGGCCAGGCCCGGCCCCGCCTCGAGGAGGAGCGCCAGGGCCGCCAGTACCAGAAGGCTCGCGTCGGACGGCCAGAGCAGGAGGCCGGCGGCGCCGACCCACCACGCCAAGGCCACCCACCGGAGGGCGGGGAGGGAGGCGATCCGGGCGGCGGTGAAGTAGGCGGCTCCGAAGACGGCCGCCACGACCCCGGGGAAGGCGGTGGGGGCGAGGCCGCCCCCGTACAGGCCCACGGTCCCCACCACGGTGAGGGTCACGCCCGTCCCCACCCATAGGGACTCGAAGGCCCGGGTGGCCTGGTTCCGGGCCCGGGGAGGCCCGGCGCGTCCCAGGAGCGCCGACCCGGACCATCCGATGGTGAGGGCCACCGGCCAGAGGATCCACGCCGCCCCCCACGCCTCCTGCTCCACGGCCCACCAGGTGGCCACCAGGGCCACCGCCGACACCACCCCCCACCACACCTGATGACGCCAGGTCTCCACCATGACCCGGCGCCCCTCCTCCATCCACGAACGGATGTCGGCGAGTTCTCGTCGGGCGGTATCGGGGTCCATGGCGGGTCCGGGGGCGGGGGGACGGCTTTGATCCGCAAAGCCAACTTTGAGTCTCAAAGTACCGGAAAACGGGATGCGTGTCGAGGGCGGGGGCGTTGGGCGATCGCCGCCGGCCGGGTGCGGATGCGGATTCCGGGGGTGTCGCCGTCCGGGTCCGGCACGGCGCGAAATCCCCAACAGATCCAAACGGCGACCCGAAAGGGGAATTCCCACCGCCATTGGACGTCGAATCCCCACCCGGAGTCCCACGTTGGCCGCAGCTCGGGGACTTGGCCTCGAATGGCGGTGGAGAATCCCCAAGCGGGGTGGTCCGAGGGCTCCACTGGGGAATTCGCCCGCACCCCGATGCCCCCCTCCACACCCCGCATCGCCACCGCCCGCTCCAAGCCGCCCATCCCACCATTCCCCGGCCCCCAGGCCCCGGCGCGAAGCGCCGCCCCGGGATTCCAGCGCCGGTTTCGGCCACATCGTTTTAAGAAACTTGCGAACGTTCCGAACATTGTGTAGCAGTGTATCAGGTGACCGACACACCTCGGTGCGGTCCGGCGACCCCAGGGTTCGAGTGGGAGTGAGCGCATGGCACAGCGACGCAGGCAGGACCGAACGACGCCCCGGCGGGCACCCATGACGTGGGTGGCCGTGGGCATGCTCCTGGCGGGCTGCCGCACCGACGACGCCCCGAGGCCGGCCCCGTCCACGTTGGAACTGAAGACGGTGGCGGCCGCCCCGGCCCAGGAGATCGGCGCCTTCGAGGGCGGCACCGACGCCTCGTTCGAGCTGGTCACCGACGTGACGCCCCTGGACGGACGACGCCTTCTGGTGGTGGACGGCGGCGCCCAGCGCCTGTCGGTGTTCGACGCCGACGGCGACCTCGTGCGGGATTGGGGCCGCCGGGGCGACGGACCCGGCGAGTTCCGGAGCCTGAACCGGGCCTGGGTCGCGGCGCCGAACCGCATCGTGGTGCTGGACACCTGGGGCCAGCGGGTCTCGGTCTTCGACAGCGTCGGGACCTGGATGGAAGGCACCGACGCCATGGCCCTCAGCGGCGACTCCACCTTCCGGGCCGACGTCTGGCTCCACGGGCGCTTCTGGGTCGACGGGGGGCTGGAGCCCGGCGACCGGGACCGGATTCGCCGGGTCCTGGACCGGCTCCCCTCCCCCCGGGACGAGCGCGGATACCGCTACGTCCGGGCCCCCGCCTCGGAAGACCTCTGGATTCGGGAGAGCCGCGCCGGAAGCGACGCGCCGTCGCGGTGGACCGTGGTGGGCCCGGATGCCCAGGCCCGATTCGCCATGGAACTGCCCCCCCGGTTCACCCCTCTTCACATCGAGGGCGACGATGTCTGGGGGCGCTGGCTCGGCCCGGCCGACGTCAACTACGTCCGGCGCTACACGCTCACCTCGGCCGATGCCCGGGTCACCCTCCCGGCCTGGCTGACGTCCGGGGCGGCCGACGAAGGGGGCATGGCACCCGATTCCGCGACCACGGCCGCCCTGTTGTCCGAGATCCGGGGAAGCCTGAAGGGCATGGCCTCCGCCCAGGAGATCCACTACTCCCGGAACGGGAGCTACACCGCCGACGCCTCGGCGCTGGACATCGATCTCCCCGAGGGGGTGACCTTCGACATCGTGGAGGCCCACGACCGGGGCTGGACCCTGGTCATGGGCCACCGGGACCTGGACCGCCTCTGCGGGCTGGGCTACGGCGCCGCCGTGCCCCCGGGCTGGATGGGCGGCTTCCTGGTGTGTGGCGGCTGATGTTCCACGACCTCGACCCCCGGAGCCCCACGCCGCTCTACGCCCAGATCGCCGCCCGGGTGCGGGTGGCGGTGGCGGCGGGCGACCTGAACGAGGGCGACGCGCTGCCCTCCGTGCGTCAGCTCTCCCGGACCCTGCGGGTGAACCCCGCCACCGTGGTCCAGGCGTACCGCGACCTCGAGACCGAGGGATTCGTGGAGATGCGCCACGGCGCCGGCACCTTCGTACGCGCCGTCCCCGGCCCCGTCCGGGACGAAGAGCGGGCCCGGCACGCCGCCGAGATCGCTCGGCGCGCCCTGGTGGACGCCGCTCGTCTCGGCCTGCCCGCCGATGAACTCATCGCCGCCCTCCGGTCCCTGGTGGACGAGGGCGCTACCACTTCGACCGCTTCGGAGTCCTGATGAAGTACGCCATCGAACTCGACCGGGTCGTCTGGAGCCCCGGGGAGTCGTTCCGCCTCGACGAGCTCTCCCTGCGGGTGCCCCGCGGGTCGATCTACGGCTTCCTGGGCCCCAACGGCTCGGGAAAGACCACGACCATCCGCCTCTTCATGGGCATGGTGAAGCCCCACGGGGGTGAGATCCGGGTTCTGGACGGCCGCGTGCCCCGGGACATGGCCCACATCCTCTCCCGGGTGGGATACGTGCCGGAACGACCCCACGTGTATCCCCAGCTCACCGTGGGCGAGGCCATGCGGTTCCACGCCGCGTTCCATCGTCTATGGGACCCCCACTGGGCCGATGAACTCGTGGAGCGCCTGGGGCTCGACCCCGACCGGAAGATCGCCCGGATGTCGAAGGGTGAAACCGGAAAGCTCCTGGTCTCCCTGGCCCTGGCCCAGCGCCCCGAACTGCTGGTCCTGGACGAGCCCACCGACGGGCTCGACCCGGTGGTGCGGCGCGACGTCATGACCACGGTCCTGGATTACGTCTCGGAGTCGGGCGCCACCGTCTTCATCTCGTCGCACCTGGTCCACGAGCTGGAGCGCATCTGCGACTGGGTCGGTGTGATGGACCGAGGGGCTCTCGTGGCCGAGCTCCCCATGAACGACTTCAAGAACGGCATCAAGCACCTGCGGGTGGAGACGGTGAAGGACGGCACCCCGGTGGGTGCCGCCGACGCCCCCTTCGTGGTGCTGGCCCGGAAACCCCCCAACGGCGTCTCGCCCTACGAGACCTGGGTGGTGCGGGGCTGGGCCGAAGACCACGCCCGGTGGTTCGACACCGCCACCGCCCACCTGCGCGACGTCGTCGATCTCGACCTGGAGGAAGGCTTCGTGGAGCTGCTCCGCTCCCAGCGTACCTCCACCACTCTCGATCCCCACGGGGAGGACTGAACCATGATGCGACAGATTCTCGCCCTGCACTGGAAGTCGGCCCGTTGGGGCCTCATGCCCTGGGTCGTGGCCGCCTTCGGGGTGCCGTTCCTCATCGCCGGTCGCATCGACGTGGGACCGGCGAGCACCAACAACGCGCTCTGGGAGCCGGTGGCTACCCTGAGTCCCCTCTTCCCCCTGCTGGCCGTGGCGGCCGGGGCCACCGTGGCCCTCACCGCCTGGAGCTGGGACCACCGGGTGGGGCACGTCTACGCCCTGGCCCTGCCCGTGACGCGCTGGAAGTACGCGTCGTCGAAGTTCCTGGCAGGGTTGGCCCTGGCGGCGATTCCGGCGGTGTCGCTGGGGGTGGGCGGCGCCCTGGCCGCGGGCACGGTACAGCTCCCGGAGTTGGTGCAGGCGTACCCCATGGCCCTGGCCCTCCGCTTCTACCTGGCCACCCTGGCCGCCTACGGAGTGTTGTTCGCACTGGCCGCCGGCACCATGCGGACCGCGGTGGTGGTCCTGACGGTGACGGTGGGCACGGTGGTGCTCGGCGACGGAATCGTGGAGTTCGCCGCCCAGGTCGTCCCCGCCCTGGAAGGACTGCGGGTGAGCGACGTGCTCATCGACGTGGCCACCCGCCCGGCGAGCCCCTTCCGGGTGTTCACCGGCAACTGGTTCCTGTTCGATGTGTAGGCGCGGCGTGGGGCCGTGGGTGCTGGCGGGCCTCCTGATGGGGGCCCCGCTCACGGCACAGGAAGCCCCGGACCTGACGGGTCTGGAGGCCCGCCTCGACGCCCTTCTCGCCGAAGCGCGCTCTCTCGACACCCGGGTCGAGGCCGAGCGGGACGCCTACGACCGGTCGACCCGATCGACCCTCGAGGAGCCCACCGAACGGATCGTGGACGGCCTCCGCATCCGCGCCCTGCCCCGGGACATGGACGCCGCGGTGGAGCTGTTCACCACGACCTGGCAGGAGGCCTTCCAACCCCGGTTCGGGACGCCGCCGGCCGCCATGCTGGACGCGGGGCTCGGCTACTACGACCACCGTGGGGAGTGGAATCCCCGGGTGGGCGAGGGGCAGGCCAACGCCTACTTCGTGCAGGTGAGCACCGCCGTGGACGACCGCCGCTACCAGGCCGAGCGGTCCCTCACCCAGGCGCTCCTCCACTCGGCGCCGGTCTCGATCCGGGAGTGGACCGCCGACTGGAATCACACGCCCCGCAGCGCCTGGCTGGCCATCCGGCGACAGCTCGCGGCGGCGCCGTCGACGAGTGTCCAGGCCTGCTTCGACGGCGATCTGCCGTCCTGCACGGCCACCCTGGGACTCCGCCCGAAGGGGTGGGATCGGTCGCACGTGGTGGCGGCGTGGTACTCGCCCGAAGCGCGACGCGACGTGTTGGCCCGGGCCGGCCGGATCGACGCCGACACACTCCCCGAGGACGTGACCGCCGCCGTGGCATTCCTCCGCCTCGAGAACGAGTTCCGCATGCCGTCGGGAGACGACGTCTCGCCGGGCCGCCTCGTACGTCGGGGCGGCAACCGGATCCGCTGGGAACTCGGCCCCGCCGACGCCGGGACCCGGGCGTCGCTCTTCCTCCTGGCCGTGGATCTCGGGGGGGCCGGAGCCATGGACCGCCTCGCCGCCCTCGACCCTCGGGCCCCGGTGGAAACGGCCCTGGCGGCCCTGGCCGGTCGGCCCGTGGACGAACTCGTGTCGGAGTGGCGAGACCGCCTCCTGGCCGAGGTCGACCCCGCCGATCGGCGCACCCCCGCCCGCTCCACCCTCGCCTGGGTGGGACTGCTGGCGGTCTTCGCCATGACCAGCACTCGATGGAGGGTGGGACGATGAATACGCGATGGATGTGGATCACCCTGGCGGCGCTTCTCGCCGTGGTGCCGTGGGCCCGGTGGTGGGACGCCCCCCGCGAGTTGGAGCAGGCGCGGCGCGTCGAGGTCTTCAGCCCCGCGCGGGAGGCCCAGGACGAAGCACGCAGAGAGGCGTTGCGGGTCGGCTTTCAGATCCAGACGCTCCGACAGATCGAGCGCTTCTCCACGGCGGCGGTGCAGGCCCACCAGGCCGGCAACGCCCTCGACCTGGGGCCCCTGAATCAGGCCAACGAACGCCTCCTCGGCGCCGAGAGGTTCCCTCTGGCGGAACGCCGCGCCCGGTCCATGCTCGACCAGTGGGGGCTCGACGCGCCCCGGGTCGCCGTGGGCCTCTACCTGCCCCATCGGGATGTGGACTGGCCCGAGCACGCCGACATGGCGCGTCCCCCCACGAGTCGGTGGGGGCGCATCATCGACGGCCGCCTCTCCGACGGCCGCCCGTACTGCATCCAGGTGGGTCGGCTTGTGGGGGCTCTCGGCACCGACGTCCGACGGCGCACCCTGCCGAACTGGGCGATGCTCGACGATTCCGACACGGGGCCCGGCGCCTACGGAGCCTGCTGGGTGCACGCCCGCTACGGCGAGCCGGGGCCCCACGTGGCCGAATGGATGCGCACCACCGGCCTCTCCGCCGCCGTCTCGTGGGACGCCCATGATTGGTGGGCCGAGACCGACGATTCCGACCGTCTGCTCCTGAACGCCCTGGGGCTCCGGAAGACGGCCATGCTGAACGGCGGGCTGGGCTCCGAGACCCGCCTCGCCGACCACTGCATCGCGGGGGACGCGGCCGCCTGCCGCGCGGTGTTCACCCTGCCCACGGGCCGCGCCCAGTTCGCCACGGAAGCCTCACTCGACGAGGCGATTCCCAATTCCGCCACGGTGATGGGGTTCACGAGCAACTACCTCCCCGAGAACTGGCTCCACACCCTCGAGGCCACCTACGGCCCCGAGCGCATGGCGGCGTTCTGGACCTCCGAGGCCGACGTGGTCACGGCCTTCGAAGAGGCGTTCGACACCGACCTCGAGACGGCCATGATGGAGCTGGGCCGGGAACGGTTCGGCTATGCCGAGCCCGGTCCCCGGGTGGCGGGATGGGGGTGGATGGGACTCCTGGCCGCCCTGGCCGTGGGCATCGGCGGCGCCGTGGGCGCCGTGCGGCGCCGATCCGTGGCCTGAACACGACGAAGGGGGCGGGCCCAAGCGCGGCCCGCCCCCTTCGGTCCTTTCGACCCGCGATCGGTCAGCCCTTCGGGCCGGCCTCCCGCACCTCGGGGCTCACGCCGTCGGCGTACTTCTCGAAGTTCGTCCGGAACATGCCGGCGAGCTTCGCCGCCTGGGTGTCGTAGGCCTCGGGATCGGCCCAGGTCTTCCGGGGCTCGAGCACGTTGTCGGGCACGCCGGGGACCGACACGGGCACCTGGAAGCCGAACACCGGATCGGTGGTGGAAGCCACGTTGTCCAGTTCGCCGGCCAGCGCCGCCCGGACCATGGCCCGGGTGTAGCCCAGCTTCATGCGCGAGCCCGTGCCGTACGCGCCGCCGGTCCAGCCCGTATTCACCAGGAAGACCCGGGCTCCGTGCTCCCGGAGCTTCTCGCCCAGCATGGTGGCGTACACCCCGGGGTGGCGGGGCAGGAACGGGGCGCCGAAGCAGGCGCTGAAGGTGGCCTTGGGCTCGGTGATGCCCCGCTCGGTCCCGGCCACCTTGGCCGTGTAGCCCGAGAGGAACTGGTACATGGCCTGCTCGGGGCTGAGCCGGGAGATGGGAGGCAGCACGCCGTAGGCGTCGGCGGTCAGGAAGATCACCGTCGACGGGTGGCCCGCTCGGCTGGGCAGCACGGCGTTGGGAATGTAGTGGATGGGGTACGACGCCCGGGTGTTCTCGGTGATGGATCCGTCGTCGAAGTCGATCTCCCGGAGCGTTTCGTCCAGGACCACGTTCTCCAGGATCGTCCCGAACATCTTCGTGGCGGCGTAGATCTCGGGCTCACCCTCGGGCGACAGGCGAATGGTCTTTGCGTAGCAGCCGCCCTCGAAGTTGAAGACTCCGTGGTCGCTCCACCCGTGCTCGTCGTCCCCGATGAGGCCCCGCTCGGGATCGGCCGACAGCGTCGTCTTTCCCGTGCCCGACAGGCCGAAGAAGAGGGCCACGTCGCCGTCGTCCCCCACGTTGGCCGAGCAGTGCATGGGAAGCACCTGGGACTCGGGCAGCAGATGGTTCAGCACCGAGAAGATGGACTTCTTGATCTCGCCGGCGTAGCGCGTGCCGCAGATCAGCACCGTACGGTCGGCGAAGTTGACCGAGATGGCCGTCTCGGAGCGGGTGCCGTGGCGCGCGGGATCGGCCTTGAACTCGGGGGCGTGGAGCACCGTGAAGTCGGGACGCATCCCCGCCGCCAGCTCCTCGGGGGAGGGCCGCAGGAACATGTTGTAGGCGAACAGATTGTGCCACGGACTCGGCGTCACCACCCGGACGTTGATCCCGTAGGTGTCGTCGGCGCCGGCCCGGGCGTCCCGCACCCACAGCTCCCGACCGTTCAGGTAGGCCACGATGTCGGCCTTCAGGGCCTCGTAGTGGGCCGGATCCATGGGGACGTTCACCGGACCCCAGTCCACGTCCCCCTCCGACGACGGTTCCCTGACCGTGTACTTGTCGTTGGGCGAGCGCCCGGTGTGGGGCGCCGTCACCACGGAAAGGCCGCCCATGTGCGCCAGATGCGCCAGGCCCCGGGTCAGGGACGCCTCGTAGAGCTCCGCCGGCGACAGATTCCAGTGAACGTCTGCGGTCGGTTCGAGCCCGTGGAGCTCGAGGCCCGGGGTCTCGGTCTGGGTGCTCATCGCTGCCTCTCCAGGTGAAGGGGGGCGACGAGCCCCCCGAAGCGTGCGCGAAACATGGGGAAAGACTTCAAGAATGGTCTCTCCGGGCCTGCGCGTCCACCGCCGCCACCGTGGCCAGATTCAGCACCTCCTGCTGGCTGGAGCCCCGCTGGAGAATGTGGACCGGACGGGCCATTCCCAGAAGCACGGGCCCGATCACCTCGGCTCGACCGAGACGGTCCAGGAGTTTGTACGAGGAATTGGCGGCGCTGAGGTTGGGAAAGACGAGCACGTTGGCCGAGTGGCTGAGCTGGGAGAAGGGGTAGATGTGGGCCAGCTTGCGGGGATCCACCGCCGTGTCGGCCTGCATCTCGCCGTCCACCTCCAGCTCCGGGTCCCGCTCGTGGACGATGCGGACCGCCCGGGCCACCTTCTCCGACTCGGGGTGGCGGGCCGAGCCGAAGTTGCTGAACGAGATCATGCCGATGCGGGGCACCAGGCCCAGCTCCTTCACGAAGCGGGCCGACAGCAGGGCGATCTCGGCCAGCGCCTCGGCGTCGGGGTCGATGTTCACCGTGGTGTCGGCGAAGAAGAGGAGCTCCCGGTTGGGGAACGCCACCATGTAGAGCCCGGCAACCCGGGACACCCCTTCCTCCACCCCGATGATCTCCAGGCTCGGGCGGAGGATCTCCGGGTAGTTCGCCTCGACCCCGGCCACCACCGCGTCGGCGTCGCCGGCCGCCACCATGGACGCGGCGTAGTAGATGGGTTTGTAGAGGTTCCAGCGCGCCTCGGCACGGGTGAGTCCCTTGCGACCCCGTTGCTCGAAGAGCGCATCGGCATACCGGTGCCTCTCCTCATCGAGCTCGGCCGCATACACGATCTCCACTCCGGCGAGATCGAGTCCCATGGCCCGCGCTTTCTCCTCCACCCGGGGCGGCCGCCCCAGGAGCACGGGCTGACAGACGCCCTCCTCCACCATCTGGACCGCCGCCCGGATGATGGTCTCGTTGTGGCCTTCGGGAAGCACCACCCGCGTGCTCCGTTCCCGGGCCCGGATCGTCATCCAGCGCATGACTTCGCGGCCCGGCCCCAGGGAGGCGCGCAGACGATCGCGGTACTCGTCGAGATCGAGCTGGACCCGGGCCACCCCGGTCTTCATGGCCGCCTCGGCCACGGCCGGCGCCACGTGGAAGAGCACCCGGTGGTCCACCGGCTTGGGAATGAGGTATCCCCGACCGAAGGCGATGGCCTCGTCGTCATAGGCCGAGCGCACCGACTCGGGCACATCGGCCCGAGCGAGATCGGCCAGCGCCCGGGTGGCCGCCATCATCATCTCTTCGTTGACCGTGGTGGCCCGCACGTCCAGGGCGCCCCGGAAGATGAAGGGGAAGCCCAGGACGTTGTTCACCTGGTTCGGATAGTCCGACCGGCCCGTGGCCATGATGGCGTCGCTCCGGACCGCCGCCACGTCCTCCGGCAGGATCTCCGGGTCGGGATTGGCCAGGGCGAAGATGACCGGATTGTCGGCCATGGACGCCACCATCTCCTTCGAGACGACCCCGGCCACCGACAGTCCCACGAAGACGTCGGCGCCCACCATGGCCTCGGCCAGGCTACGGGCGTCGGTCTCCACGGCGTAGCGCTCCTTGTACTCGTTCATGCGCTCCGTACGCCCGGCGTAGATGGGCCCGGTGGAGTCGCAGATGACGATGTTCGACGGGCTCGCCCCCAGGCGCTTCAAGTGATCGGCCGTGGCCAGCGCCGACGCTCCGGCGCCGCTGAAGACGATCTTCACGTCGGCCATGGACTTGCCGATGAGTTCGACGGCGTTGACCAGGGCCGCGCCGCCGATGATGGCGGTCCCGTGCTGATCGTCGTGGAAGACCGGAATGTCCAGCCGTTCCTTCAACTCCCGTTCGATGACGAAGCAGTCGGGGGCGTGGATGTCTTCGAGATTGATGCCTCCCACGGTGGGTTCGAGCATTTCGCAGAAGCGAATCACGTCGACGGCGGTGGGGGCGTCGATCTCGATGTCGAAGACGTCGATCCCGGCGAAACGCTTGAACAGGACGCCCTTCCCCTCCATGACCGGCTTCGCCGCCAGGGGCCCGATGTCGCCCAACCCCAGGACGGCGGTGCCGTTGGATACCACGGCCACCAGGTTGCCCCGGGCCGTGTACTGGAAGACGTCCAGGGGGTTGGCGTGGATCTCGCGGCAGGGCTCGGCCACGCCGGGGGAATAGGCCAGGGAGAGGTCGCGTTGGGTGGCCACCGATTTCGTGGGCACCACCTCGATCTTCCCCGGGCGGCCCTCGCGGTGGTAGTCCAGGGCGTCGGTTCGGGGGTCCGCCATTGGGTAGTCTCCGGATCGAAGGAGTCGGGTGCGATGTATGCGGAGGGGCGCGGTGAATCGGGAACCCCGTAGATTACCGCTCCCCCCCACCCGACCGAAATCCCCTCGTCATGCGTCTCGCTCCCGCCGTGCTCCTCGCCCTCGCCCTGGTTCCCGGGGCCGCGGCGGCGCAGGACTCCTGCCCCGATGGGCGGGTCACGCGGGTGTTCGTCGACAATCGGTCCATCTTCGACCTCGACGAGCTGGATGGGGCGCCGTTCCAGTGGGCCTACCGCGTCGCCAACACCCTCCACTACCGCACCCGTCCGTCGTTCATTCGCCGGGAGATCCTCCTGGCTGCCGGCGATTGCTGGGACCCCTTCCTGGCCTCCGATTCGGGGCGCCTGCTCCGGCGTCTGGGCTTCATCGCCCGGAGCGACGTGTACGGCGTGCGCCAACCCGACGGCAACTGGCACCTGGTGGTGGACACCCAGGACGAATGGACGACCGTGGTGGAGGTGGGAACCCGCTTCGACGGGGGACTGAAGGTCGACAAGGTCCGGGTCCGGGAGGAGAACTTCCTGGGCCGGGGCTTCGTGGCCGGATTCCTCTACCGCGAAGACGACGCCCAGCGGCGGCTGGGGGGTGAACTCGCCACGCCCCGCCTCTTCAACACCCGGGTCGACGCCAGCATCCGGGCCGGCGAGACCCGGGTGGGGCCCTTCGTGGAGCAGGAGGTGTTCTACCCCTTCGTGGGCGAGGTGGGACGGTTCGCCGGACGCCAACGCTACCGCCGGGAGGAGGACTACTTCACCTGGTCCCTGGGGACTCCGGATGCGCCCGAGCACCTGATCCTCCCCGTGGAGCGCGAGGTGTGGGAACTCACCCTGGCGGCCCGGTTCGGGGAACCGGGCAACCTCACGGTCTTCGGCCTGGGTGTGTCCCGGGACCGCATGGAGTTCGCCGCCCTCGACCGCACCGAGCGGGTGCGGGACAACGCCTTCGGGTCGCCCGAACCCGCGCCCCCGGAGCTGGCCGGCCTCCTGGAGCCCCAGACCCGGTATCGCGCCGGCACCCGGGTCAATCTCCTCCTGGGCCAACGCAACATCCGCTTCGAGCAGCGCCGGGGCCTCGATGCCCTCCGGGGCCTGCAGGACCTGGAGCTGGGCACCGAGCTCGCGGTGACCGTGGGTCGCTCCCTGGGAGCGGTGGCGAGCCGCAACGAACCCGACGATCTGTTCACGCGCGCGCGCCTGTACGCCGCGGGGTCGCCGGCTCCCTTCGTCCTCATGGGCAACGCCTCCATGGAGGCCCGCCAGATCTTCTCCGGGTCGGCGGCGCAGGACGGTTGGCGGGACATCCTGGGCGAGCTGGACCTCCTGGCGTACTGGCAGCCGCCCGACGCGCCTCGCCACACGTTCTTCGCCAGGGTCGCCGCCGCCGGAGGGTGGAACACCGACCTGCCGTTCCAGCTCACCCTGGGGGGCGTGGCCGGGGTGCGGGGCTTCCACGACGAGGACTTCCCCGGGTCCCGGCGGATCGTGATCTCGGTGGAGGACCGGGTCTACTTCGGCTGGCCCTTCCGGGACCTCTTCGATTTCGGAGGCACCCTCTTCGCCGACGCCGGCCGGGTCTGGGCCGACGATCTGGGGCTGGGGCGAGACTCGGGGTGGCGCGGTACCGTGGGGTTGGGACTCCGGTTCGGCTTCCCCGCGGGGAGCCGCGGTGTGGTGCGCATCGACGCGGGCGTTCCCTTCGGCGGGGGCACGGACCTGGGCGACACGGTGCTCCGGGTTTCCTTCCGCGATCTCCTGGGATTCACCGCCGGGCTCGACGACATGCAGATGGAACGCAGTCGCCGCATGCGGATCGGACCCGACGTGTTCAGTCCGGTGCGGGCGGCGCGGTGAGCCCTCATCGGATCACGGCCGACGAGCGGGCGCGTCGGAGCCGCTCGATCCTGGCCCGGGTCCTCCTGCTCAACGTGGGGGTGGTGGCCGTGAAGGCGGCGGCCTTCGCCGTCTCCGGCGCCCTCAGCCTCCTGGCCGAGATCGTCCATTCGAGCCTGGATGCGGCCAACAACGTCTTCGCGCTCTGGATCACCCGGGTGGCCGGCCGCGCCCCCGACGACGACCACCCGTACGGCCACCAGAAGTTCGAGACGCTGGGTGCGCTGGTCCTGGTGGGACTGCTGTCCATCACCGTGTTCGAACTCGTGGAACGGGCCGTGGAGCGACTGACCGCCCCCGAGCCGGTCCCGGTGGAGGCCAGCCCCCTCGCCCTCGGCCTCATGGGCTTCGGGCTGGTGGCCGGACTCGCCATCGCGACTTACGAGTCCCGCAAGGGCCGTGAACTCGGGTCCGACCTGATCCTGGCCGACGCGGCCCACACCCGGTCGGACGTCCTCACCACGGTGGCCGTCCTGGCCGGACTCGTCCTGGTGCGCCTGGGCTGGACCTGGGTCGACCCCTGGCTCACCCTGGTGGTGGCCGGCGCCATCGCCTGGACGGGGTGGAGCATCGTGCGCGAATCGGTCCCCATCCTCGTGGACGAACGGGCGGTCCATCCGGACCGCATCCGCGACGTGGCCGAAGAGAATCCGGGCGTGGTCTCGTGCTACGGGATCCGGTCCCGAGGGCGGGAGGGCGCGGTGTTCGCGGAACTCACCATCTCCGTCGACGCCGCCCTGGACGTGGCTCGCAGTCACGCCATCGCCGACGACGTGGAGGTCCGCATCGCCCACGACCTCAAGGCCCGGGAGGTTGTCGTCCACGTCGAGCCGGCGCCGTGACCCGTCTGCCCCGCAGCCACGACCTGGAGATCCTGGATCACGGCAGGATCGACGGCGCTCCCGTGCCCCGGCCCGTGCTGGCCCGGTCCCTGGCCCACGTCGAGGCGGTGGACCGCTGGCTGGGCGGCGCTCGAGCGCTTCGGGCCGCCCTCGAACGGCAGCTTCCGGGAGAGGGCAGGGTTCGACTTCTCGACGTGGGCACCGGCAACGGCCGCCTCCTCCGCCGGGTGGTGGCCGAGGTGGCGCGCCCGGACCGGTCCTGCATGGGCGTGGGGATCGAGATCGATGCCGCATCGGTGGCCATCGCCGATGGCGGGGCCACCTCGCACGCCACATCTCAGACCCGGGCGGCCCTCGTCCGCGCCGATGGACTCCGGATTCCCCTGGCCGACGCCAGCGTGGACGTGGCCCTCTGCGTCCTCACCCTCCACCACTTCGACGACGAGGCGGCCGTGGCCCTCCTCGCCGAGATGGCCCGGGTGGCCCGCCGCGCCGTGGTGGTGAGTGATCTGCGCCGTTCGATTCCGGCGTGGTGGGGGGCCCGGGCCCTGGCCGCCACGGTCTGGCGGGGCAATCCCGTGACTCGACACGATGGGCCCCTCTCGGTGCGCCGGGCCTTCACGGTGCACGAACTCCAGGCCCTGGGACGAGCGGCGGGCCTCTCGGCGGTGACGGTCCGGCGGGTCCCCCTCTTCCGCCTCGTGATGGAGGGCACTCCGTGACCGCGCGGCCCGAGGCCGACGTGGCCGTCGTGGGCGCGGGTCCGGCGGGAAGCGTCACCGCCCTCCACCTGGCCCGACGGGGATGGCGCGTCGTGGTCGTGGACCGGGCCCGATTCCCTCGCACCAAGGCGTGCGGAGAGTGCGTGAACCCCGGGGCGGTGGCCCGCCTCGAAGCCCTGGGGCTGGGCGCCCATGCCCTGGGCATCGACCCCGTCCCACTCCGGGGGTGGGAGCTGGCGTCGCCGGGGGCTCCGGCCCACCCGGCCCCCTTTCCCCGGGGAGTCGGAGTGGGGTGGGGTGTGGAACGGGCCGTCCTGGACCACGCCCTGGTCCAGGCGGCCCGGGACGCCGGCGTGGAGGTGCGGGAAGGGGTGCGGGTCCACGGCGTGGACGTGGCCGGACCGGGCTTCCCGACGCTCACCACCACCGACGGCCCCCTGCGGGCCCGCCTCGTGGTGGGGGCCGACGGGCTCCGGTCCCGGGTGGCCCGGGTCGTGGCCCGGGTCGCGCCGGGCTCCGCCCTCCCCCGGGTGTCCCAGACGGTTCGGGTGCGGGGGGTGGACCTGCCCGGCGACCGGGGGCGCCTCGTTCTCGACCGGGAGGCCACCGTCGGCGTCGCCCCGGTGGCCGCCGGGCGATGGAATCTCACCCGGGTGGTGCCGGCGGGGCCCGATGCGGCGGTGGCTCGCACGCCCGACCAACTGGTGGCGGCGGCGGCGAAGGCCGTTCCCGAACTCGCGCCGGCCGTCGCCGACGGCCCGCTCCGGGCCAGCGGGCCGTTCCACTGGCGGGTCTCGGACCCCGTGGCCCGGGGGGTGGTGCTGGTGGGAGACGCCGCGGGCTACTTCGACCCCCTCACGGGCCAGGGCATCCAGCGGGCCGTGGCGTCGGCCCAGGCGGCCGCCGACACGGTCCATCGGGCCCTCCGGGAGGCCCCGGTCCCCCACCGTCGGCACCTGGCGCCCTACGAGCGACGGCTCCAGCGCAGCCAGAGGCCGGGGCGCCGGCTCCAGGGGTGGATCGACAGCCTCCTGGATCACCCCCGGATTCTGGAAGCCGCCCTCGGACGGCTGGCCCGAGCCGGTACCCTGTCCGATGTTGTGGCCGTCACCGGCGATGCGCACCCCCTCCGGTCGCTCCTCTCCCTCCGGCACCTCCGCCTTCGCTCCCTCCCCTCCGGATGGCCCTCATGAGAACCGTCGATGAATGCACCGCACGGGCACCCGCCGACGTCTGTTTCCGGATGGCGGCGAACGTCGAGGGGTGGCCCTCGATCCTTCCCCACTACCGTTGGGTGTCGTTCCGGCGAAAGGACGCGTTCGCCACGGGCCTGGTGGAGATGGCCGCCTGGAGGAACTTCGGGCCCGTTCCCTGGCCCACCTGGTGGGTGTCGGAAATGTCGCCGGGGGACGAGGACTTCACGGTCCGGTACCACCACGTGGAGGGGATCACCCGGGGCATGGACGTCTGGTGGCAGGTGAAACCCATCGATGACGGGACCTCCCATCTCAGCATCATCCACGAATGGTCCGGCCCCCGGTGGCCCGCCATCGGAGGGTTCGCCGCCGACCACGTCATCGGGCCCCACTTCGTGTCCCACATCGCCGGCCGCACCCTGGCCGGGGTGGCCGCCGCCGCTGAACGGGAGGCCGCGTCGTGACGGGCGTCGGCGCAGCTCCGGCCGGAGGCCGGCGGGTCGTCATTACGGGGCTCGGGCCCATCACCGCCTCGGGGATCGGCAAGGAGGCGTTCTGGGCCGGCCTCCGGAGCGAGCGCTCTCCCGTCGCCACCATCACCCGTTTCGATCCCTCACCCTTCCGCACCACCGTCGCCGCCGAGATCCACGACTTCGACGCCGCCGACTACATGGACGCCACCCGGGTCCGCCGTCTCGACCGGTTCGCCGCCTTCGCGGTAGCGGCGGCACGCATGGCGCTGGAGGACGGGAACCTCGACCCCGCGGACGTGGAGGGCACCCGGGCGGCGGTGCAGATGGGCTCGGCCCTGGGCGGCCTGGCCCACGCCCAGGACCAGATGACCCGGTACCTCGCCGACGGCGTGCGAGCGGTGGACGTGCGCCTCGCCACCACGGTGTTCTGCGGGGCGGCGAGCTGTCAGGTCGCCATCGAATTCGGCTTCACCGGGCCCAACTCCACCAACGCCATGAGCTGCGCCTCGGGAGCGATCGCCATCGGCGACGCCTGGCGCCTCATTCGCCACGGGGAGGCCGACGTCGCCCTGGCGGGCGGGGTGGAAGCCCCCCTCGGACCCCTCAGTTTCGGCGCCTTCGCCCTGATCCGGGCCATGACCACGCGCAACGACGAGCCGGCCACCGCATGCCGGCCTTTCGACCGGACCCGGGACGGGTTCGTCATGGGAGAGGGCGCCGCAGTGGTGCTCCTGGAGTCGCTGGACCACGCCCGAGCCCGGGGCGCCACCATCTACGGAGAGGTCGTGGGCTACGGCACCACGAACGATGCGTACAGCATGGCCGCCCCCCGGCCCGACGGCGCCCGAGCCGGCGATGCCATGCGCGCCGCCCTGGCCAGTGCGGGCCTGGCCGCCGAAGCCGTGGACTACGTGAACGCCCATGCCAGCTCCACGCCCCTCAACGACGGAACCGAAACCGGGGCGGTGAAGGCCGTCCTGGGCGACCACGCCCACCGCATTCCGGTGACGGGCACCAAGCCCTACTACGGGCATCCGCTGGGAGCCTCGGGCGCCATCGAGGCGGTGGTCTCGGCGCTGGTGCTGGAGCGGGGCTGGATCCCGCCCACACTGAATCTGGACGAGCCCGACGAGGCCTGCGATCTCGACCATCTCCCCCGCTCGGGGCGCGCCGCCGACGTCCGCACCATCCTCAGCAACTCCTTCGGATTCGGCGGGATCAACGCCAGCCTCGTCTATCGGCGCCTCGAGTAACATTCCCACAACCCCAAGTCCGACCATGTCTTACGGCGCGAGATTCCGCGTCGCGCCCCCGCTTCGGGCGGTGGAATCCAGTGGGGTGACGAAACGTTTGACGCGCTGAATCCGCGTTTTTACCTTTAAGAACCCGTATCCGGGTCGTGCAGCCCCGTTCCCGGGGTTGTCCAACGCGGACGATGGGACACGTGTCCTGGGAATCGTCGCCATCGTCCTGGTCCCCGTCAGACCGAGGTAACGCGCAGGAATGTTTTCACCTTCTCGTGGCCTGGATTCGTTCGACCAGTACCTGCAGGATGTGGAGAAGTATCCGCTGATCCAGAATCCCGAAGAGGAGCGAGCGCTGGCCCGCCGCGCCCGTACGGGAGACAAGGAAGCTGCGGAACGTCTCGTCACGGCCAATCTTCGGTTCGTGATCTCGTACGTGAAGAAATACCAGGGCCGGGGACTCGGCCTGGCCGAGCTGGTCTGCATCGGCAACGAGGGACTCCTCAAGGCCGTGAAGAAGTTCGATCCGGACAAGGGCGTGAAGTTCATCTCCTACGCCGTGTGGTGGATCCGCCAGACCGTGCTCCAGGCTCTGGCCGAGCAGACCCGCTCCGTGCGGATTCCCCTGAACCAGAACTCGAATCTGGCCAAGCTGGCCCGGACCGAGACGGCCCTGACCCAGTCCCTGGGGCGTTCTCCCACCGATCAGGAGATCGCCGAGGAGATGGAGGAGCCGGTGGACACCATCCGGGCCCTGCGCCGGGTGGCGGCCAGCGAGCTGAGTCTCGACGCCCCCATCGATCGCGGAGACCGGGACAGCGCCTCCTTCGGCGAGCGGTTCGCCGGCGCGGAGGCCTCCGACATCGAGGAGGACGTCGAGGCGGTGGCCCGGCGGGATTTCCTCGAGTCCATGTTCGAGGCCTATCTCACCGAACGGGAACGGAAGATCCTCTACCTCTACTACGGCCTCGACGACGGCGAGGAGCGTACGCTGGAGGAAATCGGCTCCCTTCTGGGGGTGACCCGGGAGCGGATCCGCCAGATCCGCAATCGGGCCTTCGAGAAATTGAGGGAAAGCCCCCACGGCGAGTCCCTCTCCGGGTTCTGGACCGCCAACTGACCGCCCGCCGCGGGCCCGCTCCTCCGGGGGCGGGCCCGCGGCCCATGCGGCCCCCGGACCCCGGAACCGGGGTTGGGCCCCGATGTACCAGAGGCGTGATCCCGCTCCGCCCCCCCTCCCCGCTCCTCCTGGCCCTCGCCCTCCTGGGCGGTGGGTGGCCGACGACCCCCGGTGCCGTGGCGGCCCAGGCCGATCCCGGCTGGAACGGTCCCCGGGCATTGGAGCTCGTGGCCCGGGCCCGGGAGCTTCGCCAGAGCCTCGTGGTGGATTCCCTGCTCCGCACCTACCGGAGCGACGCCCGCGGGTACGTCTACTTCTTCCTCGATCGGAAGGACTCGGACGAACGCACCCTGGTGAAGACCGATCAGGTCGCCCTGGAGGTGTTCTGGCGGGCGCCGGGCGACACCCGGCAGCGCATCGTGGGACTGCGGGACGAGAAGACCCTCCCCACCAACATCCAGTATCATCTCGACCACCTCACTGTGGTCCAGGACGAGTTCGGGGATCGGATCCGCCTCGGCGACGGCGACGAAGTGGAGTCGGTGCCCCATCCCGTGGGGTCCGGGGCCGAGGGCGTCTACGACTATCGCCTGGCCGACTCCCTCACGCTGGAGTTCGGCGGGCCCCGGGAACCGGTGCGGGTCTACGAGGTGGAGGTCCGTCCCCGGTACCCGGAGAGGCCCGGCTTCGTGGGGTCGGTGTACCTGGACCGGGCCACGGCGGCCATCGTGCGCATGAGCTTCACGTTCACGCCGGCCTCGTACGTGGATCCCTACCTCGACTACATCCGCATCTCCCTGGACAACGCCCTCTGGATGGGCCGATTCTGGCTTCCCTACCGTCAGGAGGCCGAGCTGCGCCGGGAGCTGCCCCAGCTCGACTTCCTGGCCGGCAGCGTGATCCGCGGGCGCTTCGAGATCCGGGGCTACGTCTTCAACGAGACCCTCCCCGACCTCCTCTTCGCGGCCCGGACCGTGTTGGCGGTGCCCGAGGCGCAGCGGCGGGCGTTCCCGTTCGAGGAACCCATCTTCGCCGGGCTCGAAGCCGAGGGGCTCGAGCCGTCCGCGACCATGGAGGAACTCACGACCCGGGCCCGCCAGATCGTGCGGGATCAGGCCCTGTCGGGCCTTCGCCCGGCCCGCTTCTACTGGGCTTCGGTCTCCGACGCCGCCCGCTTCAACCGCTCCGAGGGCTTCTATCTCGGTGGGGGCACGTCGGCCCGACTCCCGCTCGACCTCGCCCTCCGTCTTCACGCCGGTTGGAGCTTCGGCCGCGACGACGCCTCGGCCCGAGCCGAACTCACGGCCTCGGACCGCCGATCCCCGACCCGCCTCACGGCGACGTGGCGCACACCCCGGGACATGGGTCCGGTGGCCGCCTCGAGCCGTCTCTTCAACTCCCTGGCCTCCCTGGCCGGTGAGGACTGGACCGACCTCTACTTCGTCTCGGGCGTGGCGGCGACCCACCGTCTGGGAGGCCTCGACGGGCCCCACGCGGTGCTGGAGGCCGCCTGGGAGGACCACCGCTCCGCCGGCCTGGTGGTGAACGACCTGGCGGGCGTCTACCGCCCGGTGCGCCCCATCGAGGAAGGCCGGGTGCAACGGCTCGGGGCCCAGCTTCGCTGGCCCGCCGCCCTGGCGGGCATCGACGTCGATGCGCGGCTCGGGGCGGCCCGTCTTCACGACCGCACCTGGGTCACGGGCACGCTGGAGGCCGCCTACACCCGAACCGCCGCCTGGCGCGCCCTGAGCCTGGACCTGCGCGCCCGGACCGGGTTCGCCGGTGGCGAGGCCCCACCCCCCCAGGCGCTGTTTCTCCTGGGAGGGCGGGGCACCCTGCCCGGCCACGATCACCGGGGCCTGGTGGGGGACCGCTTCTGGCTCGCCGACGCCCGCATCGGCCGCACCGTCACGGCTCCCTGGCTCGGGGTCCACCTCACCGGCGCCGTGGGCCAGGCGTGGATCGACGGCGTCGATCGGGTTCCCGACGGGTGGACCGGCGATCCCGACGCCGGTGTCCGGGCCAGCGTGGGCGCCGGCGTCGATCTCTTCTGGGACGTCCTCACCATCGACGTGGCCCGGGGGCTCGGCGCCGGTGGGGAATGGGCCCTCATCGTGGGCGTGAGCCCCGACTTCCACCCGTGGCTCTGAGCGGCCCTCAGCTCACTCCGGCCGCCACCGCCTCCACCTCGGCTCCGTCGTCGGCTTCGTCCCCCTCGGGCGACGAAGCCCGGGGCGTGAGGAGTACCACCTCCCGCACGTGGACCTCGGCCGTGGGGATGGTGACGCCCTCCCGCTCGTAGCTGTCGTACTCCACGCGGCCCTCCACGTAGAGCCGTGCACCGATGCGCACGTGCTCCTCGGCGAACTGGGCCAGACGGTTCCAGAACGTGAGGCGGTGCCAGTCCGTGCGCTCCCCGTCTTCGCCGTCCCGGGTGGTCCGCCGATTCGTGGCCAGGGACACGTGGGCCACCTTCGTGCCCGACTGGGTCGTGTGGATGTCCGGGTCCCGGCCCACGTTCCCCACCAGGATGATCTTGTTCACCGACCGGCTCATGCCCGCCTCCCATGCTGTTGTGGCCGCGCCGAACCGCATGTCCGGCGACGCGCACCACGATGCCCGGGATTCGGGGGCGACAGGATGGCGCTGTGGGCCTACAGAGCCTTCTAGTCGGCTTTCGCCTCGTACCAGCTCGGTCCCACCCCCCATTCCGCCACCAGCGGCACTTCCAGGGTCATGGCCCCCTCCATGCGCGCCACCACCAGGTCCCGCACCGCGTCCATCTCGTCGCGGGGCACCTCGAACAGGAGTTCGTCGTGGACCTGCAGAAGCATGCGGGCCGCGAATCCGCCTTCGTCCAGCGCCGACGTCACGTCCAGCATGGCCTTCTTGATGAGATCGGCCGCCGTGCCCTGGATGGGGGTGTTCTGGGCGATGCGCTCTCCGAACTGCCGGATGTTCCAGTTGCGGGACTTGAGCTCGGGCACGTACCGGCGGCGGCCCAGGAGCGTCTCCACGTACCCCTTCTCCCGGGCCTGCTCCACCTGGGCGTCGAGAAACGCCCGCACGCCGCTGAACCGTTCGAAATACTGGTCGATGAAGGCCTGGGCCTGCTCCCGGGAGATGCCCAACTGGCGCCCCAGGGAGAAGGCGCCCTGACCGTAGAGGGTGGCGAAGTTGATGGTCTTGGCCTGGGCCCGCTGCGCCGGTCCCACGGCGTCGATGTCCACGTCGAAGATCACCGCGGCGGTCTGACGGTGGACGTCGATGCCCTGGCGGAAGGCGGCCACCAGCGGCTCGTCGCCGGAGAAGTGGGCCATGACCCGGAGTTCGATCTGGGAGTAGTCCACCCCCAGGAGCAACTGGCCCTCGTCGGCCACGAAGGCCTTGCGCACCTCCCGCCCCAACGCCGTCCGGATGGGGATGTTCTGGAGGTTCGGGTCCGACGACGACAGGCGTCCCGTGGCCGCCACGGTCTGGTTGAAGCTGGTGTGGATCCGCCCCGTGACGGGATGCACGAGCTTGGGTAGGGCGTCGACGTAGGTGTTCCGCAGCTTCTCCAGTTCCCGGTACTCCAGCATCAGCCGGGGCACGTCGTGCCCCTCGGCGGCCAGCTCCTCCAGCACCGAGGCGTCGGTGGAGGGTCCGGTCTTGGTGCGCTTCACCACCGGGAGTTCGAGACGGGTGAAGAGGATGTCCCGGAGCTGGGGCGTCGAGTTCAGATTGAATTCCACGCCGGCGATCTTGTAGATCTCGGCCTCGATGTGCCCGAGTTCGCCGCGCAGCTTCGTGGACATGGCCGAGAGCACCTCGGTGTCCACCCGGATGCCCGCTTCTTCCATGGCGGCGAGCACGGGCACCAGGGGCATCTCGAGCCGCTCGAAGAGGTCCCGCAGGGCGTGCTCATGGAGTTCCGGCTCGAACCGGTGCCACAGACGCCACGCGCAGTCCGCGTCTTCGCAGGCGTAGTCCCGGGCCTCGGCCAGGGGCACCTCGGCGAAGGGAATCTCCTTCCGGCCCCGTCCGGCGACGTCGGCGTAGGAGGTGGTCTTGTGGGCCAGGATCTCCATGGCCAGGTCGTCGAGCCCATGGGATCTCCGACCCGGATCCAGGACGTACGACGCCACCATGGAGTCCAGGAGGGGTCCCCCCAGAGGAGCTCCGGCCCGCTTCAGTACGATCAAGTCGTACTTGAGGTTATGGCCGATCTTCGCCACGTCCGGGTCGGCGAGGAGCCCCCGGAGCGGCGCCATGTCCTCGTGGGTGAGGTCCGGGAGGTTGGGGATCTCGGCCTCGGGCGCCCCGAAGTCCAGTTCCGGCGTCGACGACGGCCGATGGCCGAAGGGGAGATAGGCCGCGTCTCCGCCGTCGAGGGAGAGGGACACCCCCACGAGCCGCGCCCGCATGGGGTCGAGATCGGTGGTCTCGGTGTCCACCGCCACCCGGCCCGACGCCCGAGCCCGGGCCACCCACGCCGCCACCTCGGCGGGCGTGGTCAGGAGGTCGTACTCCGCCTCCTCGGCGGTCTCGCTCTCCAGGGCGCCCCGCTCCAGCGCCAGCTTCGTATAGGCCTCGGCGAGGCGCCGGAATTCCAGATCCAGAAAGAGGTCCCGGAGGACCCCGTAGTCGGGCTCGCCCACCTTCAGGGTGTCCAGATCGAGCTCCACCGGAAGGTCGCACTTGATGGTGACCAGCTCCCGGGACATGCGCACGTCTTCGGCGTGCTCGGTGAGGGACTCCCGGGCGCGCTTCGCCTTGAATCCCGGGGCTGCCTCGAGGATCGCGTCCAGCCCGCCGTGGGCTTCCAGGAGCTTCACGGCGGTCTTGGGACCGATTCCCGGCGCCCCCGGCACGTTGTCCGACGAGTCGCCGATGAGCGCCAGGTAGTCGATGACCTGCTCAGGGGGAATCCCGAACTTGTCCGAGGCGTTGGACCGATCCACCCAATCGGCGTCCACGCCGTTGGGCCCGCCCCGCCCGGGGTTCAGCAGATGGACGTGGTCGCCCACCAACTGATAGAAATCCTTGTCGCCCGAGACGATCACCGCCTCGAGCCCCGCCGCGTCGGCCTGCCGGGCCAAGGTGCCGATGACGTCGTCGGCCTCGTACCCGTCCAATTCGATGACCGGGTCGCGGAAGCCCTCCACGATGGCCCGCACCCGGGGAATCGACGCCGCCAGGTCATCGGGCATCTTCTCCCGGGTGGCCTTGTATTCGGGGTAGAGTTCCTCCCGGAACGAATTGCCCGCGTCGAAGACCACGGCCAGGTACTCGGGCTCGAAATCCGTCTTCAACTGTTCCAGGAAATTGGTGAAGCCGAAGGGCGCCGACGTGTTCTCCCCCCGGGAATTCACCAGCGGTCGATTGATGAACGCGAAGTACGACCGGTAGATGAGGGCGTAGGCGTCGATGAGGAACAGCCGGGGGCGTGTCTTGGGAGGGATCTCCACGAGGCCGTCGGTGGTGAGGGGGGACTGCGGGCGGGAACGGACCCTGAACGTAGCGACGCCTCGCAGGCGCCACAGGGGGCCCGCGAGGCGTCGGATCGGCGGAGAGGTCCGTCAGTGGCGCAAGACGTTCGCCGCTTCCGGTCCGCGCTGCGTCTGGGACACCTCGAACTCCACTTCCTCACCCTCGCTCAGCGTGCGAAATCCCGCACCCTGGATGGCCGAGTGGTGCACGAACAGATCGTCGGCTCCCGGGCGCGCGATGAACCCGTATCCCTTGGTGTCGTTGAACCACTTCACGGTTCCCTTCAAGGCGACCTCCCGGTCCTGGGGTTCGGTCCCCGGCCCCTTCGACGGGCAGGGGTGGATCGAACCTACGGAGCCCGTCGGTGGCCGGGCAATCCAAACATCCGTTCCCGGGGACGGGCCGCGGAGGGTCGGCGTCCTCAGCGCCCCCGGGCGTCCAGATCGGAGCCGTAGAGGGCCTCGTAGAGCCTCCGGTTCCGGGTCACGTTCTTCACGTACCCCCGGGTCTCGGAAAACGGGATCCGCTCCGTCAGACGGAGGAGGTCCGTGGCCTCGGGAAAGGTCCTCCACCGGTTGGCCCGGGCGGGGCCCGCGTTGTAGGCCGACAGGACCAGGGGCAGGTCGGGTCCGTACCGCTCGAGCTGGTCGATGAGGAAGCGGGCCCCCAGGTGGAGGTTGATCTCGGGGCTCTCCAGCGTCTCGGTGGTGAAGTTGTCCACGCCCTGATTTCGGGCGAGGTCGCGCCCCGTGGCGGGCATGACCTGCATGAGGCCCACGGCTCCCGCCGACGAGACGATGTCGGGCACGAACGCCGACTCCTGTCGGATCAGGGCGGCCAGGAGGAGGGGATCCACCCCCACTTCCCGGGCCTCGCGAAGCACGAGCTCCTGGTAGGGAAAGGGGTAGACGATGCGCACCAGTCGATCCGACCACTCCACCCCTTCCCGGCGAGCCGCCCACCCCAGGTTGATCCCCGTCAGGGTGCGATCCCGGGCGTTGAATCCCTCGGCCAGGGCCAGGAGGGCTTCCACGCCTTCCGATTCGGCGCGACGACCCAGAGCCCCGGCCACGGCATCGGCGGCAACCGGGAGCCCGGCCTCGGTGAGACGATCCAGGTTCCGGAGGGCGGGCTCCACCCAGGACGGCGATTCGGGCGCGGGGCCCGGAGGAAGGTCCACCCGATACGGCTCGCCCATGAGGTCGGCCGTGAGGACCGAGTAGTACGAGAAGGGCTCCTCGGCCCGGAGCCGCCGGAGAAGAGCGAGGCCCGCGGTGGAGTCCCCCGCCTCCAGATGGGCTCGGGCGGCCCAATACGAAGCCTCCTCCCATCGCCGGCCCGTGGGAAAGTCCTCCAGGTACCCTTCGAACACCGCCAGGGCGGCCGCCTGGTCGCCCCGGTGCAGGTGGATCTGCCCCGCCCGCATCCGGGCGAGGCCGGCGTAGTCCACCGCCGGTGCCATGCGAGCCACCTCGTCGTAGGCCGCCACCGCGGCGTCCCACCGCTGCTGATCGTGGGCCGCGTCACCCCGGAAGAAGACCACCGAGGCCGCCTCCGAGGTGTTGGGATACCGCTCCACCAGCCAGCGCCGCAGGGTCTGGTAGTCGCCGGTTCGGCCCTGGCTGCGACGGAGGGCGGCCCACAGGGTCAGCGTGCGGGCGCCGATCTCGGGATCGGGGTGGGTGTCGAGTTCGCGCCATTCGTCGATGGCCTCCTCCTGGCGAGACGACACCGTCGACATGAGGCGGGCCCGCTCGACCCGGGCCCACGCCTCCGGCTCGACGCCCTCGTCCCGCGCCGCCTCCACGTACCGATCGTACGCCGTCAGGGCGTCCCGCCCCGAGCCTCCCCGGTCCAGGTGCCGAGCGAGCTGCAGGAGGGTGGCGGCATCCAGGTCGGGATCCAGTTCCAGAAGCCGGGCCGCGGCCCGCGCGCCGTCGTCGCTGCCCACCCGGGCGTCGGCCAGGGCCGCGGCATAGGCCTCCCGGGCCACCCCGCGGTCCTGGCGGCCGTAGGCGAGGTCGCCGGCGACCCGCCACGCCCGGGCCCGACGGTCCGGGGCCGCGTCGGCAGCTCCGTCCTGGACCACGGGAGTGTATCCGGCCGCCGCCGCCACCGTGTCGCCGGCGGCCAGCAACGAACGCTCCCGAGCGTCCCACGCCCGTGAAGAGACCGCTTCGTCGTCGATCCGCTCCAGAAGCTCCACGACCCGCTCGGTCCGGCCGGCCTCCACCACCCCCTGGGCCAGCTCCCAGGCCGTCCACGATCGCACGGCGGGATCGGCCACATCGTCCAGCGCCGCGAAGGCACCCGCCGTGTCGCCCCCGGCCCACCGGACCCGGGCGAGGCGCGCCCGGACCGCCGACGGATCGACGCCCCCGTCCAGGTCCTGCTCCACCACCCGGGCGTAGGCCGCGGCGGCGCCTCGGGCCGCGCCCTGAGCCTCGAGGGCGCGGCCGAGGACGAACCACCCGGCGCCGCCCTCGACTCGATCCAGCCACTCGGCGCCCTGGAGGACCGCCACCACTCCGGGCCAATCCCGGTATCCCGCCCGGGCTCGGGCCAGGAGGAGCACGTCGCCTTCGGCGAGATCGCCGGCGGCGTGGAGCGGCGCCAGGAGGCGGGCCGCATGCCAGGTCCGCCCGGCGTCGAACTCGGCCCGGGCCGAATCCACCGTGGAGAGGTCGGGGCCCGGAGGGGTCCGTGCGTCCAGGAGCCCCACCAGGGGGAGGAGGGCGACGGCGGCGAGGACGAGGGCGCGGACCGGCATGGCGGGGGCGGATCGCAAAGGGGAAGTCGGGAAACGCCCGCAATCATACCCCGAAGGCGGCACCCGGTGCAAACACCTGTTTACCGAGGCTCGGGGGGACTACGACGAGAGGGGCTCCCCGGCGATGGCCGGGGAGCCCCTCTCGAACCTCGCTGAAGCGACGTCCCGTCAGTGCTTCATGGCGTGGAGGGCGTCGATCATGCGCTGCGCCGACTCTTCCATGTCGATGACCAGACTGTCGATCCGGGCGACGAAGTAGTTGTGGCCGACACTCACCGGAATGGCGATCACGAGACCGGCCGCCGTGGTGAGCAGGGCCACCTTGATCCCTCCGGCCACCAGAGTGGCCTCCACCTCTCCGGCCAGCTCGATGGACTGGAAGGCCTGGATCATCCCGATCACCGTCCCGAGGAAGCCCAGGAGGGGCGCCACGTTGGTGAGGGTCGCCAGAACCACGAGACCCTTTTCGAGCTTGGACAGCTCGATGAGGCCCTGGTTCTCGATGGCCTTCATCACCCGCTCGGTGCCCTCATCGTGTCGCTCGAGGCCGGCGTAGAGGATCTTGGCCGCCGGGGCGTTGGAGTCGCGGGTGATCTCGAGGGCTTCGCGAATGCGGCCCTGGTTCAGCACCTCGTCGACATCCCGGAGGATCTTCCGGGTCTTGGACGCCTTGCTGGAGAGGTCCACGAACTTCCAGGCGATGACGATCAGCCCCAGGATGAGGCAGACCGCGAGGGGCCACCGCATGAATCCCGTATCCCCCCAGAGCCTCGTCACCATCTCCGAAAAGGTCTCGTCGGGGGCTTCCATCCCCGGGATCTGGAGCAGGGCTCCGTAAACTCGCATTACACCGACCAAGTGAACCTCCAGAAGAGTGTTCCCGTGCCAGCGGCGGGTCAGGCCGCGGTCGTCCGCCTCGTGTGCCAGGTTGACGGCAGGACGCCATTATGGGCGTCGTCGTCTCCATGTGTCAACCCCTGCTCCCGGGCCTCCGCACTCCGTTTCCGTGGGGGCTTTCGAAGCCGCAGTCCCATGCACTCGGAGGGGAATACGTCGGGTCTTCGCGTCCCTTTCCCCCGAAGGCACCGTCCACCCTTCTAGAGGCGGGGGACCGCGTCCAGGAGCGCCCGGGTGTAGGGATCCGTCGGAGCGGCGAAGAGCGCGTCGGTGGGCGCCGTTTCCACGAGCCGTCCCCGATACATGACCGCGACTCGATGGCACACGTTTCGTACGACGGCGAGGTCGTGGGCGATGAGCAGCACCGAGAGATCCAGGTCCCGACGGAGGCCGTCCAGGAGCGTCAGGATCTGGGCCTGAACCGAGACGTCCAGGGCCGACACCGGCTCGTCCAGGATCAGGACGTCGGGCTCCACGGCCAGGGCCCGGGCGATGCCCACACGCTGCCGCTGGCCGCCGCTGAGCTGATGGGGGAATCGCCGAGCGTGGGACTCCTCCAGGCCCACACGAGCGAGGAGGGCGGCCACGGCGTCGGCGCCCTCCGATCCCACGCTCCCGTCGTGCAGTCGGAGGACCTCACCCAGGGCCGAGCCCACGCGCTGGCGGGGATCCAACGCCCCCTGGGCGTCCTGAAACACCATCTGGACGCGGCGGGCCGCCGCCCGGGGGTCCCGCTCCCGGAGCAGCCCCAGATCCTCGCCGCCGGCTCGGACCTCGCCGGCCTCCACGGGCACCACCCCCACCACCGCCCGGGCCAGGGTCGACTTTCCACTGCCCGACTCCCCCACCAGCCCCACCGCCTCGCCGCGGGCCAGGGTAAGGTCCACGCCGTCCACGGCGGTGAATCGTCCGTGGGCGCCGCGGCGCCGGTCGGAGTACGAGACCCGTAGGCCGGTGATCTCCAGGACCGGGGGGGCGGCCGTCACGACGCACCTCCGCCCGGCTCCCAGTGGAGCCAGCAGGTCGCCCGGTGGGGCGACAGCCCCACCCAGGGGGGCGCCTCCCGGCGGCAGCGGTCCAGGGCGTCGGGACACCGGGGATGGAACCGGCACCCGGTGGGCCACGCCGACGGCGCGGGGATCGAGCCGGCGATGGGAGCCGGGAGGGTCCGGGGTCCGGTGAGCCGGGGCCGGGCGGCCAGGAGCGCCCGGGTGTAGGGGTGGAGGGGCCGCTCCAGGACGGCCTTCACGGGGCCCTTCTCCACCACCCGGCCGGCGTACATCACGGCGACGCGGTGACAGGTGCGGGACACCACGGCCAGGTCGTGGCTCACCAGGAGCAGGGCGAGGCCTCGGGCTTCGGAGAGGTGCACCAGCAGATCCAGAATCCGTGCCTGGACCGTCACGTCCAGGGCGGTGGTGGGCTCGTCGGCCACCAACAGGTCGGGTTCGCCGGCGAGGGCGAGGGCGATGCAGGCCCGCTGACGCATGCCCCCGGAGAGGCGGTGGGGTGGATCGGCCGCGGTGCGAGCCGGGTCCGGAAGCCCCACCTCCGACAGCAGACGCAGCGTCTCGGCCCGGGCTTCGCCACCCCGGAGTCCCCGATGCACGAGGAGCACCTCCCGGATCTGGCTTCCCACCGTGAGCGCCGGATTGAGGGCGTGGGTCGGATCCTGGAACACCAGGGCCACCCGCTTACCGCGCACGGCCCGGAGGTCCCGGGTGGGCGCCCCCACGAGCTCGCGCCCGTCGAGGCGCACCGAGCTTCCCGGCCGGATGCGCACCCCAGGGGGCAGGAGGTTCGGAAGGGCGAGAGTGGTGAGCGACTTTCCGGCCCCCGATTCGCCGACCAGGCCCACCCGCTCGCCGTGAGCGACCGACAGGTCCACCCCGTCCACCGCCGCGGCCGCACCGCCTCCGGGCACGGGCACCTCCACTCCCAGATTCCGGATTTCGAGCAGGGGACTCCTCATACGGTCACGTCGGCCCGGGGGTCGAAAACGTCCCGGACGGCGTCGGCCACGAGATTCAGCGCCACCACCACCAGCACCAGAGACATCCCCGCGAAGCCCCCGACCCACCAGTGGGGGAAGAGGGCCCCGCCGTCCTTGATCAACCGCCCCCAGGAAGCGCTGTCGAGCCCGAGGCCGAGGAACGACAGCCCGGCCTCGATGAGAAGGGCGTTGGCCACGGCCAGGGCCGTTCCGACCAGGATCACCCCCTGGGCGTTGGGCAGGACGTGGCGAAACAGGATGCGCCGCTCGCTCACGCCGAACGCCCGGAGGGCGTGGACGAATTCCCGCTGGGCGAGGGCGACGGCCTCGGCGCGGACGATCCTGGCGAGGGCGGGCCACTGCACGAAGGCGATGAAGAGGGCCAGGGTCACGGGCCCCAGGTCGTAGAGCGCGGCGAGAGCGATGAGCAGGACGAGCTTCGGGAGCGCGATGAAGAAGTCGACGCACCGCATGACGACGCGGTCGACCCACCCGCCGGTGAAGCCGGCCCACGCCCCGAGCGTGACACCGATCAGGGCGCCACCCAGACCGGCGAGCAGGCCGATCCCCAGGGTCACGCGTGCGCCGTCGAGGAACCGTTCGAACACATCGGACTTGGCGTTGTCGGTCCCCATGGGGTGATCCATCGACGGTGGGAGGAATCCCTCTTCCGTCGTCTGGGTCCGACCCGGATCCTCAGGCAGCAGGAGGGGAGGCCCCAGCAGACTCAACCCGGCGAAGAACAGGAGAATGGCCAGCCCGATACCGGCCCACGGGTCGCGCACGATCCGCACCCATGCGCCCTGGCCCGCCCCGGCCTCTGGAGGCGTGCTGACGTCCCGAAGCGACCAGGCCCACGCCAGACCCGCCGCCGCCAGGAGCGCCATGGAGGCTCGTCCGACGGTCGACCCCTCCCCGAGCTGGCTGGAGACGAGGTCGGCCCGCAGGACCAGCAGGAGGATCGCGCTCAACCACGGCATCAGGGCCAGCAGACCCTCGGCGACCCGGCCCGCGAGGATCTGGGGCGCACCGGGAAGAAACACCGAGAGGCCGACGCCGCCCCGCTGATGCCTAGCCACGGACTGCATCACCGATGCGGGGGTCGGCCCACCCGTACAGGAGGTCCGCGATGAGGTTTCCCACCACGGCCGCGAAGCCGAACATCAGGGCCCCGCCCATGAGCACCTGCAGGTCCTGGCCCAGGATCGCCTCCATCATGGCCAACCCGATGCCGGTTCGGGAGAAGACCGTCTCCACGAAGACCGCACCGGTCAGGAGGACGGGAAGGTAGACGCCCAGCAGAGAGATCAGGGGGAGCAGAGCCGTCCGCAGGCCATGACGAAACAGGACCCGCATCTCCGACAACCCTCGGGCCCGGGCCGACCGAACGTAATCCTGGGCGAGGGCCTCCAGCATGGCGGCCCGGGTGTAGCGGGCGATGCCCGCGCCCAACACGATCCCGAGAGTCAACGCGGGGAGCACGAGATAGGGGATGTAGTCCAGGAGGGACGTCGCCCCCCCCGGCGGGGCGACCCCCGTGAGGGGGAACAACGGCTCCATCCCCAGCTCCATCGGCTTGTGGATGAACGCGCCGCCCAGGAGGATCCCCACCCAGAAGGCCGGGGCCGAGTAGGCGACGACCGTACCGAGAGTCAACAGCCGGTCCAGCACCGTCCCGGCCCTGGCCGCCTGCAACACCCCCACGCCCACCCCGAACACCACCGCCAGCACGAGGCCGGACACCGACAGTGCCAGGGTGTGGGGCAACCGGGCCAGAAGCCATCGGGCGACATTGCCCGAACGCTCCGAGGTGCCCAGGTCACCCCGCAGGAGCGACCCGACCCAGTCGCCGTACGCTTCCACCAGTCCGGGCTCGGGACCCGTGTCGACCACGGCGCCGCGGCCCGACAGGAGGAGGTCGCTGCGTTCGTCCCCGGGAGCGAACCAGACCAACGCGAAGCAGACGGTGGCGACGCCGAACGCCAGCACCACGGCGACCGCGAGTCGCCGGATCGCGTAGCTCAGCACGTCACGGCGGGCCTCAGTTGGTCTCCGGGTTCCAATACCAGGCGGGCACGTTGATCAGTTCGCCCCGAAGGTCCATCTCGACACCGGCCAGGTCGGCGTTCAGTCCGTTGAGCCGTTGGGAGAAGAACAGGTACGTGTAGGGCTGCAGTTCGACGATGCGCTGCTGGTATTCCGCCCAGAGGGGGCGGGCCTGATCACGGTCCCGGATCCGGGGGAGCGTGTCGAGGAGGCGATCCAGCTCCGGGTCGTTCAGCGCGGACCAGCCGTAGCCCGTGGCGTCGGACGAGGAGTGGAAGAAGTCCCGCTCGTTGATGTTGAAGTCCGGGGCGAAGCCCAGGATGAACGACCCGAAGTCACGGTTGGTAGGGTTGCCCAGGCGCGCACCGAGGGTCTGGTTGTCCACCACCTGGAGGTCGAACGCCACTCCGACGTCGCCCAGTTCATCGGCCATGATCCGGGCGATGGTCTCCCGCTCGGTGTTGGAGTTGGTCACCAGATCGAAGCGGAGTTCGTCCCCGGCCTGGTTCTCCCGCACGCCGTCGCCGTCCCGGTCGGTCCACCCCGCCTCGTCCAGCATGGCGCGGGCACCCTCGGGGTCATGAGGGGGGCCCTGGAGATCCGGGTCGTACGCCCAATGAAAGTCGGGCACGCCCGTCTCCACCCGGGTGCCGTACTCACCCCGGAGCGTCTCGAGGAGAGCTTCCCGATCCAGCGCCATGGTGAGGGCCCTGCGCACGCGGACGTCGGAGAGGCCGGGCAGCCGCGGATTCCACCCGATGAAGGAGAACGACCGGGAGTCGAACGCCGCGAGCCGGACGCCGTCTCGCGCCGCCACGGCCTCCGCATCCACCGGTTCCAACCCCAGGGCCACGTCCACCCCTCCGGCTGCGAGTTCACCGGCCCGGGTGGAGGAACTGGGAATCACCCGGTACACGTAGCGGTCGAGGAACGGACGCCCTCCCAGATCCTCGGGGAACGCCGGATTGGCCCGGAGCACCCACTGATCTCCCGGGCGGTAGGCCTCGAACACGTACGGACCGGCCCCCACGGGGCAATCCGTTCCGAAGGGATGCCCGCCCATCTCGGCCGGCGGCACGTCCCCCAGGAGGTGCTGGGGCATGATGGCCATGTTGGAGAACGGGTCCATCACCTCGGCGTGGGGCGTGAAGGCGAACCGGACCGTGTGGTCGTCCAGAGCCTCCACGGCGTCGGCGTCGTAGAACTGGAACCACCCAACGTTCAGGAACCCGGTCGCGGGATCCATGGCTCGGCGATAGGTGAACACCACGTCCTCGGCGGTGACGGGCTGCCCGTCGTGCCACATGACGTCGTCCCGGAGCCGGAACGTGATCCCCGAGCCGTCGTCCTCCAGGGTCCACGACTCGGCGAGGTACGGCTCGGGCGTACGGTCGGCCGCGAACCGGGTCAGGGTGACGTGAAGAAGGTGGAGTTCCGTCTCCTGATCGGTCTGATCGCCGGTGGTGAGGGCGTTCAATCCACCACGGAAGTCCCCGCCCCCCGCCACCACCACCGTGCCGCCGTAGCGGGGGTCGGCGGGGCGGGGGTGGGCGGCGGACTGTTCGGCGTGGTAGGCGTTCACGGCCTGGGCCACCGACTGGCAGAAGGGCACGTCGGAGGAGACCGCCAGAGGGGGGAGCTCGGGGCGATCGGGGGCGTCGCCGCCGCAGGCGGCAACGACGATCAGGGCTCCGGTGCCGAGTGCGCGGATCGGGCGGAGGTGGGCCATGATGATGATCTCCTGCGGAGGGATCGCAGCCTGCCGGCGTCTCCCGACGACCTCAGCAGCGGAAGGTCCAGTCGAGAGATCGGTAGTGGTCCTCGAGACGGGCCAGGAGGGCCGCGTCCAAGGTGGGTCGAGTATCGGCAGCGTGCCAGTGTCCTCCCAGTTCGGCGCGTAATGCGCTCCCCAACACCCGGGCGAGCTCGTCCACCGGGGGCACGGGGTCGAGCCAATCCTCCAGCGAGGTCACGGAGGGCGTCGAGGCGGCCTCGCCGGGATCGATCTCCCCCGCCAGCTCCGGGAGCCGACGCTGGTCGTCGGCCAGGAGCACCGACCCGTGCTGGAGCAGCCGACCTTCGAGGCGCACCTGGGCGCTCCCCACCAGCTTCCGCCCCCCCACCATCACCTCGCCCTCGGCGGGGCGCTCGAAGCACGGTCCGGCGTCGGGAGGGTCCGCCCGACCCGTCCTCGGGGCGAGTTCGGCCGGCACCCCCACGCTCCGGAGTCCCTCGACCAGAGCCCGGTTCACGGCGCCGTAGAGGGCGCGCATGCTCCCGGCGCCCCACCCCCGCACCACCACCGAGTAGGTGAGCTCCCGATGGTGCAGGACGGCGCGCCCCCCCGTGGGCCGCCGCACCAGGTCGATCCCGGCGGCGGCCAGGCGCTGAGGGTCCCACCGCCCACGTCCGGGCTCGTGGCGCCCCAGCGACACGGTGGGTCGGCTCCACCGGTAGAACCGCACCCATCCCCGACCGTCGGGCACCGACGCCGCCAGGGCATGGTCCACGGCCATGTTGAGGGCCCCCGGGGCGGGATCGTCGATCCCGAGTCCCCAGTGGCGTCGGTCGGCCCCGGGGCCCGTCAGAACGTGTAGACCCCGCCCGGGCTCAGGATCTCGACCCGGGCCACGTCACCCACCAGGGACCGGAATCGCTCCGGATCCTGGTCGATGACCGGCCACGTACCGTAGTGGATCGGGATCACCACGTCGGGCTGGATGAACTCCACCGCCCGGGCCGCGTCGTCGGGGCCCATGGTGAAATTGTCGCCGATGGGGAGCAGCGCCACGTCGACCTGCCCGCGGAGAAGCTGCATGTCCATGATCAAGGCGGTGTCGCCGGCGTGGTACAGCCGGGTCTCGCCCAGGGTCAGGAGGAAGCCGCCGCACTCGGTGGTGTGGGTGCCCGATTCGTCGCCCGCCACCGACCCGGTGTGGACGGCCGGGGTCATCTTCACACGGCCGAAGGGGAAGTCGTAGCCGCCCCCGATGTTCATGCCGTGGCCCGCCTCGTGACCCTGCTCGGCGCAGAAGCTCACGATCTCGAAGGTGGAGATCACCGTGGCCCCGGTGCGCCGGGCCAGGGGAAGGGCGTCGGCGAAGTGATCGAAGTGCCCGTGGGTCACCAGGACGTAGTCCGCCTCCACGTCGTCCACCGTGAGATCGGTGGCCGGGTTGTCGGCGAAGAACGGGTCGATGACCAGCCGGGTGCCGTCGTCGGTTTCGATGCTGCAGGTGGCGTGACCGTGCCACGTCAGGGTGGCCATGGGGCTCTCCTCAGTCGGCGGCCTCGGCGTAGTCTTCCAGGGGTGGGCAGGCGCACACGAGGTTGCGATCCCCGTAGGCGTTGTCGACCCGACCCACCGAAGGCCAGAACTTGTGATGCCGGGTCCAGGGCGCCGGGAAGGCCGCCTGAGCCCGGGGATAGGCGTGGTGCCACTCCTCGGCGGTCACCACCGCCGCCGTGTGAGGGGCGTTCTTGAGGGCGTTGTCCTCGCCGTCGGCCGCCCCCGATTCGATGGCCTCGATTTCCCGCCGGATGGCGATGAGGGCCTCGCAGAACCGATCCAGTTCGGCCTTGGACTCGGATTCGGTGGGCTCCACCATGATGGTGCCCACCACGGGCCACGACATGGTGGGTCCGTGGAATCCGTAGTCCTGGAGCCGCTTGGCCACGTCTTCTTCGGTGACGTGGGCGGTGCGGCGGAACGGCCGGAGATCCAGGATGAACTCGTGGGCCACCCGCCCCCGACGCCCCCGGAACAGCACCTCGAAGTGCTCTTCGAGACGATGGGCCATGTAGTTGGCGTTGAGGATGGCCACCTCGCTGGACTTCCGGAGCCCCCGGGGTCCGAGCATGGCGATGTACGCCCACGAGATCAGGAGAATGCTCGCGCTGCCCCACGGGGCCGACGACACCGGACCGATGCCCTTCTCCCCGCCGGTGGCGATGACCGGGTGCCCGGGAAGGAAGGGCGCCAGCTTCTCGTTGACACAGATGGGGCCCATGCCCGGGCCACCGCCTCCGTGGGGAATGGCGAAGGTCTTGTGCAGGTTGATGTGGCAGACGTCGGCGCCGTAGTCGCCGGGCCGCGCCAGCCCCACCTGGGCGTTGAGATTGGCCCCGTCGAGGTAGACCAGGCCGCCCCGCTCGTGGACCACGTCGCACACCCGACGGATCTCCTCTTCGAAGACCCCGTGGGTGGACGGATAGGTCACCATGATGGCCGCCAGCCGGTCGGCGTGCTGGTCGGCCTTGGCCACCAGGTCGTCCATGTCGATGGAGCCCGAGTCGTCGACCTTCACCACCACCACCTTCATCCCCGCCATGACGGCGCTGGCCGGATTGGTACCGTGGGCCGACGACGGAATCAGGCAGACGTTCCGGCCGCCCTCACCCCGGTCCAGGTGGTAGGCCCGGATCACCAGAAGACCCGTGTATTCGCCCTGGGCCCCCGAGTTGGGCTGGAGGGATACGGCCTGGAAGCCGCTGATCTCGGCGAGCCACGCCTCCAGGTCGTCGAAGACCTGCCGGTACCCCTGGGCCTGCTCCACCGGCGCGAAGGGGTGGAGGGCGCCGAACTCGGGCCAGGTGACCCCCGCCATCTCCGTCGTGGCGTTGAGCTTCATGGTGCACGATCCCAGGGGGATCATGCTTGTGTTCAGGGAGAGGTCCTTGGACTCCAGACGGTGGAGATACCGGAGCATCTCCGTCTCGGAGCGATACCGATGGAAGACGGCGTGCTCCAGGTAGGGGGTGCGCCGCTCGAGCCACTCGGGCAGCACTTCGTCGGAGAGGGACGCGGCCAGCGACTGGGCGTCGAAGTCGGGCGCCTCCCCGCCGTGGAACGCCCGCAGGAGGTCGTCGAGATCGGCCGGGGTCACGGTCTCGTCCAGGGCGACCCCCACCGAACCGTCGCCGTGGTCCCGGAGGTTGATGCCCAGCTCCCGGGCCGCCTCCAGCACCGTCGCCGCCGACACCCCCGATGGGATCACCCGCAGCGTGTCGAAGACCCGGGAGTGGACCCGGGCGTGCCCCAGCCGCTCGAGACCCGCCGCCAGCACCCTCGTCTGGGCACGGATGCGGCGGGCGATGGCCCGGAGTCCCTCGGGGCCGTGGTACACGGCGTACATCCCGGCCATGACGGCCAGGAGGACCTGGGCGGTGCAGATGTTGGACGTGGCCTTCTCCCGCCGGATGTGCTGCTCCCGGGTCTGGAGGGCCATGCGGAGCGCCGGCTGCCCCTGGGCGTCCACCGACACGCCGATGATGCGCCCCGGCATCTTGCGCTTGAACCGATCCCGGGCGGTCATAAAGCCGGCGTGGGGTCCCCCGTATCCCATGGGCACCCCCAGGCGCTGACTGTTCCCCACCACCACGTCGGCGCCCCATTCCCCGGGCGGCGTGAAGAGGGTCAGGGCCAGGAGGTCGGCCACGGCCGCCACGAACCCGCCCACCTCGTGGACCCGCTCCACGAAGGCACCGTAGTCGTGCACGCCGCCGTCGGAGGCGGGATACGACACCAGGGCCCCGATGCAGTCGTCGCCGGGCTCGAAGGCGCGCCAATCGCCCACCTCGACCCGGATGCCCAGGGGCTCGGCCCGGGTGCGCACCACGGCCACGGTCTGGGGGTGGCACTCGTCGGAGACGAAGAACACCTCCCGGTCCTCCTTCGTCTCGCCGGCGAACATGCTCATGGCCTCGGCCGCCGCCGTACCCTCGTCCAGCAGGGAGGCGTTGGCGATCTCCAGTCCCGTCAGATCGATGAGAACGGTCTGGAAGTTGAGCAGCGCTTCGAGGCGTCCCTGGGCGATCTCGGCCTGGTACGGCGTGTACTGGGTGTACCAGCCCGGGTTCTCCAGGATGTTCCGCTGGATCACCCCGGGCACGATGGTGCCGTGGTATCCCATCCCGATGTACGACCGGAAGGCCCGGTTCCGGGCGGCCAACGTCGTCAGCCGTTCCAGGAGCGCCGCTTCGCTCAGGGCGTCGGGCAACTCCAGAAGCGCCCGGTGGTGGATGGCGTCGGGAACCGTCTGGTCGGTGAGGGCGTCCAGGGAATCCAGGCCGAGGGCGGCCAGCATGTCCCGGATCTCGATGTCGGACGGCCCGACGTGACGGTCGGCGAAGTCGGGGCGGGGATCGATGTTCAACGCCATGATGCGGTCGTCCGGCCTCACTCGCCTACGTGGGACGCGTAGGTCTCGTGGTCCATGAGACCCGCGAGATCGCCGGCGTCGGCGACCCGGATCCGAACCATCCACCCCGCGCCGTAGGGATCGCTGTTCACCAGCGAGGGATCGTCGTCCAGGGCGGCGTTGACCTCGAGAATCTCGGCCTTCACCGGGCAGTAGAGATCGCTCACGGCCTTCACGGCCTCGATGGTCCCGAACGAGTCCATCTTGTCGAAGCTGTCGCCCGCCGCGGGCAACTCGATGAAGACGATGTCTCCCAGCTCTCCCTGCGCGTAGTCGGTGATGCCCACGGTGTAGACCTGGTCCTCGTCGGTCTTGCGCAGGTACTCGTGCTCGGCGGTGTACAGGAGTCCTGCCGGGATGTCGGACATGGGCGCCTCGGTTGCGTTCCGTTCGATGGATGGCGGGGCCCCCGGGCGGAGGCTCCGTATGATATGCGATCCCCCCCGCGGGGAAAATGGTCGCGGCGGCTTTTTCCGGACCCCGCCGGACGGTACCTTTCCAGGGTGTCGCCGGAGCCGAAGCGACCCCGCATTCCGGACGTGCCATGGTGCACCTCGACGCCCTCGTTTCCCCCCTGCGCGCCGATGTGGTGAGCGGTGCCGCGGTGGTGAGTCGCACCGCTGCCGAAGTGGTGCGCCGAGTCGCGGTACGCGCCGACGCCGGCAGCCCCGCCGAACTCCGGGAGGTCCTGGACGAGGCGGCCTGCCGGATCCTGGACGCCCAGCCCGCCATGGCTCCGGTGGTGACCCTCCTGGCCCGGGTGTTCGCCGAGCTCGACGACGCCCCCGATCTGGACGAGGCGCGGCGGCGCGTGGCCCGGGTCGCCGAGGGATTCCGCGAGGAACTGGCCCGGCGCAGCGAGCGGGCCGGGCGCCACCTCAGCGATCTCCTGGACGGAGGCGACCGGGTGCTGACCCTCTCCGATTCGTCCACGGTCCGGAGCGGGCTCCTGCGTGCGGCCGAGGAGGGGGGACTCTCGGTGGTCTGCCTGGAGAGCCGGCCCCTGGACGAGGGATTGCGCCTGGCCCGGGTCCTGGCCGAGGGCGGCGTGGGGGTGACCGTGGCGGTGGACGCCTCCATGGCCCTCCACCTCCCGGGGTGCCGGGCGGTGGTCCTGGGCGCCGACTCGGTGGGGGACGCGGGAATCGTCAACAAGGTGGGGTCGGTTCCCCTGGCCCGGTGTGCCCGGGCCGCCGGGGTGCCGGTCTGGGTGGTCACCGACGGGACCAAGTTCCTCCCACCGGGGTTTCCCCAACCCCTCGACGACGATCGTCCCGGCGAAGAGGTGTCCCGGCCCCCGGGAGATGCCCGGGTGTGGAATCGTTACTTTGAAATGCTCCCGTTCGACCTTGTGGAAAGGGTCGTGACCGACGACGGTCCTCTCGACCCCCTCACGTTGTCCGAACGGCGACACGACCTGCCCCTTCCGGCCGAACTCGCCCGCTGGGCGGCGCGCCGGGCCGGACGCTCGGCCCGCGACGCCGAACACGAGACGGCCGGTTCCTCCGACACGCACAAGAATCGACGGTGAGCCCCCGATGTCGACTGCCCTGAACGACGCCCGCCCGGCCCTGACCATGCTCTCGGAAGACGAGACCATGTTCCGGGACGCGGTCCGGGACTTCGCGGAAGCCGAGGTGACCCCCCTGGTCTCGTCCATGGACGCCGCCCAGGAGTTGGACCGCGGGCTTCTGGGCAAGCTCTTCGAGATGGGGCTCATGGGGATCGAGATCCCCGAGCAGTTCGGAGGGGCCGAGCTGGACTTCTTCACCTCGGTGCTGGTGGTGGAGGAACTCTCCCGGGTCGACCCGTCGGTGGGCGTCCTGGTGGACGTCCAGAACACTCTGGTGATCAACGCCGTGAAGCGGTGGGCCACCGACGCCCAGAAGGCCGCCTGGTTCCCCCGCCTGGCCGGCGGCATGGTGGGGGCCTACGCCCTCTCCGAGGCGGGGAGCGGGTCCGACGCCTTCGCCCTCTCCTGCCGGGCCTCCCAGGACGGCGACGACTGGATCCTGGAGGGTCAGAAGCTCTGGATCACCAACGCCCGGGAAGCCGAGTTCTTCATCATCTTCGCCACCGTCGATCCCGACGCGGGCTACCGGGGCATCACGGCGTTCGTGGTGGAGTCGGGCGCCGAGGGCTTCACGGTGGGGAAGAAGGAGGACAAGCTCGGGATCCGGGCGTCGTCCACCTGCGAACTGGTCCTGGACGGCGTTCGTGTGGGCGCCGACGCCGTCCTCGGCGAGGTGGGGGTGGGGTACAAGGTCGCCATCGAGACCCTCAACGAGGGGCGCATCGGCATCGGCGCCCAGATGGTGGGTCTGGCCCAGGGCGCGCTGGACCACACGATCCGGTACGTGAAGGAGCGGGAGCAGTTCGGCCGGCCCATCGGCAACTTCCAGGGCGTGCAGTTCCAGCTCGCCGACATGGCCACGCGCATCGAGGCCGCCCGCCTCATGGTGTACAACGCCGCACGGCTCAAGGACGCCGGCCAGGACTTCCTCATGGCCGCGGCCCAGGCCAAGCTCTACTCCTCGGAGGTGGCCCAGTCGGTGGCCTCCACCTGCATCGACCTGTACGGCGGCTACGGCTTCACCCGGGAGTACCCCGTGGAGAAGTACTACCGCGACGCGAAGATCGGTACGATCTACGAGGGCACGTCGAACATGCAGAAGCAGACCATCGCCAAGATGCTGCTGAAGTAACGCCCGCTCTCCTCCCCACTCCCTCCTCCCACCCCGGCTTCCCGTGTTCGGACTCGGAATCACCGAACTGCTGCTGATCCTCGGACTCATGATCCTGGTGTTCGGCGCGCGCAAGATCCCGCTGATCGCCCGGGGCCTCGGCGAGGGCATCCGCAACTTCAAGGGCGAGATGCGGACCGAAGACCGGTCTCTCGATTCGGGCTCGGAGGACGCCGATCGCCGCACCGATTGAGGGAGGGCGGCGGCCCGGGCCCCGGCCCCTGCCGCTGCTCTTCCTGACGGTTTTCGTCGACCTCGTGGGGTTCGGGATCGTCCTGCCCCTCCTGCCCCTCTACGCGGATCGCTTCGGAGCGTCGGGACTCACCGTGGGGCTGCTGGTCACCGTGTATTCGGTGGCCCAGTTCTTCATGGCCCCCATCTGGGGGCGGCTGAGCGATCGATACGGTCGCCGACCGATCCTGCTCCTGGGACTCCTGGGCTCCGCCGTGGCCTATCTGGTGTTCGCGTGGGCCGGAAGCGTGGCCGCCCTCTTCGCGTCCCGGATCCTGGGGGGGATCGGCGGATCCACCATTCCGGTGGCCGAGGCCTACATCGCCGACGTGACGCCCCCGGAACGGCGAGCGGGCAACATGGGACTCATCGGGGCGGCCTTCGGTCTGGGCTTCACCGTGGGACCGGCCCTGGGGGGCATCACCTCGTCCATCTCGGCCGCGGCCCCGGGTTACCTGGCGGCGGCCCTCTGCCTGGCCAACGTGATCCTGGCGGCGGCCCTCCTTCCCGAGACCCGCCCCCGTCCTCGGGCCGAAGCTCGGTCACCCCGGCGGCGCCCCGGTTGGGCCTTCACCTCGGAAGGGCTCGGCACGGCCCTCCGGGTGCCCGCCCTGCGCCGCGTCCTGGCCCTCTACTTCCTCTTCACGGTCTCGTTCGCCGTGATCCAGCCCACCCTGTCGCTCTTCGGCGCGGTCCGGTTCGGTCTCGACGCCCGACAGGTCGGCTACCTCTTCGCCTTCCTGGGGCTCGTCTCGGCGGTGATCCAGGGCGGACTGGTGCGGCGCCTGGCGCCTCGATTCGGCGAAACCCGCTTGATCCGGATCTGCGGGATCCCCTTCGCGGCCGGGCTCCTCCTCCTGGCCTGGGCTCCCACCCTTGGCTGGACCGTGGCGGGCCTCTCCCTCCTGGCCGTGGGCTACGGCGGCACACTGCCCAGCGTCCTGGGATTGGTGAGCCGGGTGGCGCCGCCCTCCATGCAGGGGAGCGTCCTGGGAGTGGGCCAGAGCATCGGGTCTCTCGCCCGCATCGTGGGGCCCGCCGCTGCCGGCGCGGCCCTGGACGTCTCCATCGGCCTGCCCTACGCCCTGGGCGCCGCCGTGGCCGCCCTGGGCACCCTGGGCGCCCTGGGCCTCACCCAACCTTCCGCTCCCCGGCGCGACGCCGGCCCGGTGGCGGCCTCGTGAGCACCGCCTCGCTCCTCGACCGGATCGTGGTGGTCATGGACCACCCGAAAGACGTGGTCAACATCGCCGCCGTCATGCGGGCCATGCTCAACATGGGCCTGTCGACGCTTCGGCTCGTGAAGCCCGACGAGTTCGACCCCTGGCGGATCGAGGGCATCGCCCACCGGAGCGGTCCCCTCATCGAGTCCACCCGGATCGTGGACACCCTGGAGGAGGCGGTGGCGGACTGCGTCTTCGTGGTGGGCACCACGGCCCGGGCCCGGACGGCCAACCGGAACTACGTGCGCCCCCGCCCCCTGGCCGCCGAGATGCTGGAGCGCGCCGCCGAGGGCCCCGTGGCGCTGGTGTTCGGCCGGGAGGATCGGGGCCTCACCAACGAGGGGCTGGACCTCTGTCAGCGGGTGGCCATCATTCCCACCGACGCCGAGTACTCCTCCCTCAACCTGGCCCAGGCCTTCCTCGTGTTGGCCTACGAGCTCCACCTGGCGGCGGTGGAGGGAGGCGAGGCGCTGCCCGAGGGACGCCGGGCCGACCGTCCGGCCACCCAGGCCGAGTTGGAGAGCATGTATGCCGCCCTCCAACAGGGGCTGGGCCGCATCGAGTTCTACAAGGGCACGCGGCGGGCCGACGCGGTGATCCGGACCCTTCGCACCATCCTGTCCCGGGCCGACCTCGATCGGCGCGAGAGCAAGCTCATCCAGGCCGTGGGCTTCGAGATCGGGCACTACATGGACCGCCACGGCGTGGGGCCCGGACCCGGCGGACCGGAGTCCCCCGAAACCGACTGAGGGAGGCCCTCCCCACGTCGCGGCATGTTGTCGAGCCCTTTCCGGGCCCATATACTGGACCGGTTCCCGCGGCGTCGTCGCGAGGTGCCCGCCCCCCGAGTGTCCGGCTGCATGTCGTCCGAACCGGTCCAGCCTCCCAAGACCAGTGTCGCCGAGCGCTACCGCGTCCTCCTGGACGTGGGCCGCACGCTCACCGGCACCCTCACCCACGATGAGCTCTATCGGGCCATCTACGAGGAGACCCGTCGCGTCCTGGAGACCGACGGGTTCTACATCTCGCTGTACGACGACGTCCGGGACGAGGCCACCATCGTCTTCTACGCCGATCGGTCCGAGGTGCGGCGGGCCGACGTGACCTACCGGGGCTCGGAGAGCCCGGTGCTCCGGTCGGGTGAACCCTCCCTGGTGTCCGACCGACTGGCGAGCCAATCGCTCCTGATCCTGGGAGACGACGACTCCCAGGTCACCCGGTCCGGGCTGTCGGCGCCCCTGCGGTGGAAGGGACGCACGCTGGGGGCCGTGAGCGTCCAGAGCTACCGCCCCGAGGCCTTCGACGACGTCGATCTGGAGCTGCTCCAGGGCATCGCCGACGTGGCCGCCGTGGCGCTGGAGAACGCCCGCCACGTCGCCGAGCTGCAGCGGAAGCGACGCGAAGCCGAGCAGATCGAGCAGATCGGCCGGGCGCTGGCGTCGTCGCTGGACCCCCAGGAAGTGCTCCTCAAGATCATCGACGCCGTCCTGGACCTGGTGGACCACGCCCAGGGAGCGTCGGTCTGGCTGGTGGAGCCGGGGCTCGTGGCGCGGGTGGCCGCCTCGGGTGGGTCTCCGGCGCTCCCGGTGGGTCTCGAGTCCCGCCTCCAGGGCTCGCCCTTCGCCGACGTGGCCGACGAGGCACGTCCCGTCACTCTCGACGACCTGCGGTCGGGTCCGGTCCTCCCCCCCGAATTCCGGGACCACGTCTCGGGCGGATCGGGGGTGGCGGTGCCCCTCACGGTGGCCGGCGAGGTGGCCGGGATCCTCTTCTGCGACAGCCCCGACGATCGCCCCATGGGCGGCGACGAGGTGGGGATCCTCCAGCGCCTGGCCAGTCAGGCCTCGGTGGCCCTGGGCAACGCCCGCCTCCACGCCTCGGTGCAGTCCCTCTCCCTCACGGACCCCCTCACGGGGCTGGCCAACCGACGCCACCTGCGCCTGCATCTGGACCGGGAGGTGGCGGCGGCGCGCCGGGGGCGAAGCCTCCACGCGGTGCTCTTCGATCTGGACCACTTCAAGCGCTTCAACGACACCTACGGACATCTCGCCGGCGACAAGGCGCTCCGGGCCTTCGCCGATGTTCTTCGAGCGGAGAACCGGGCCATGAACCTGGTGGCCCGCTTCGGCGGTGACGAGTTCGTGAGCATCCTCACCGATTCCAGCGAAGACGGGGCCCGCCAGTACGTCGACCGGGTGCTGGAGCGGGTGAAGAACGACCCCACGCTCTCGGGGGGCGAAGTGGGGGTGACCTGGGGCATCAGCGCCTTCGACGGCGACACCATGACCGGCCCCGACGACGTGATCGAAGCGGCCGACGCCGACTTCTACCGTCGGAAGGAACAGCGCAACGGGGGTGCCGGCCATGCGCGGTGACGGGATCGATCGGGACCTGATCCTCGACGTGCTGGAAACCGCCACGGCCTTCGCCCGGGAGGCGGGGGACGTGACCCTGCGCTATTTCGGGGGACTCGTGGACGCCGAGTCCAAGGGCGACGGAAGTCCCGTGACCCTCGCCGATCGGGAGGCCGAGTCCCTGCTGCGGAAGCGCATCGAGGAGCGCTGGCCCGAGCACGGTATCCTGGGGGAGGAATTCGGCTCCACCCGGGAGGACGCGCCCATCCGCTGGATCCTGGACCCCATCGACGGCACACGCTCGTTCATGCGCGGCGTGCCCCTCTACGGGGTGCTCGTGGGCGTGGAGGGCCCCGACGGGCCCTTCGTGGGGGTGGCCCACTTCCCGGCCCTGAACGAGACGGTGGCCGCGGGCGAAGGGCTGGGGTGCCGGTGGAACGGCAATCCCTGCGCCGTGTCGGACATCGAGGAGCTCGACTGGAGCCTCGTCCTCACCACCGACGCGGAACGGATCCTCTCCCGTCCCCAGGGGCCCGGGTTCCGATCCCTCATGAGGGGGTCGTCGTTCTCCCGCACCTGGGGCGACTGCTACGGGCACATCCTCGTGGCCACGGGACGCGCCGAAGTGATGGTGGACCCGGTCCTCTCTTCATGGGACGCCGGGCCGCTGCTGACCATCCTCACGGAGGCCGGAGGCCGGTTCACGGACCTGGGGGGACGACGCACGATCCACGGAGGCTCGGGAATCTCGTCCAACGGACGGATCCACGACCTGGTGCTGGAGGCGCTCCGGAAGGGCGAGGCCTGAGAGCCGAGCCCGATCAGCCTGCGGCGCCGAACACCATGCGGATGCTTCCCCGGACCAGCAGCAGGAGCCGTCCGCCCTCGATGCGGTAGCCGTCGGCCGCCTGCATCACCTCGAGCATGCGCCGCTCCACGTCGGTGGCCCCGGCGTCCGCGCAGCCCCGCTCCGTAGCCTCCAGGGGACCGAAGGTCACGGACGTGCCCCCGGCTCGATAGGCGCCGGAGAAGGCGTTGCATCCGGTGGAGCCTTCCACGCTCCCGTCCACGGGGGAGACCCGGAACCACGGCGTGTCGCCGCCCCGATCGGGCACCCGGACCTCGTCCACCGCCTGGAGCCGCCACACGCCCTGCTCCAGATAGTCTCCCGACCCGGAGGAACCGGGTCGGGGAGTGCCGCCGCATCCCGCCAGCACCACCAGCGCGGCCAGAACGGCCGCGACGGAGCGCGGACGCATGGGTCTCAGCCCGCCCGCTCGGCGGAGACGATCTCGGCTTCCATCATTTCGGTCGCCGGCACGGGCTGCCACATCTGGAGCATGGGGAAGGTGCCCAGGAACCACCGCACCGCCAGGACGAAGAGGCCCAGGAAGCCCAGTCCCGTGAGGAGGTGGTACATCATGTTGCCCGAGTCGTAGCCCGGCAGGATCGACGGAGCGACCAGGAAGTAGCGCTCGTTCCAGAGCCCGAAGAGGATGATCCCCGTGAGGGTCTGGAGCAGCACCGGCGTCATCTTGGCCTTGCGGCCGATGAGTCCGGCGAAGGGCACGACGAAGCAGAGGATGATCACCGTGAGGGAGTAGCTTCCCCAGGCTTCGCCGGAGCGATTGATCATGTAGCTCTGCTCCCAGGGCAGCTTGCCGTACCAGATCACGATGTACTGGGAGAAGAACAGGTAGGTCCAGAACACGGTGAAGGCGAAGGCCAGCTTCCCGATGTCGTGGCGCTGCTGGATGCCCACGGCCCGGCTCACATCGGCGTCGCGGCCCCGGAGCACCATGGCGGTGAAGGCGGTGACGGCGATGCCGCCCCAGAAGGCCCCCATGAAGTACCACCCGCCGAAGAGGGTGCTGAACCAGTGGGGGTCGAGGGACATGGCGAAATCGTAGACCACGAAGCTCATGACCGCGGCGTAGGTCAGGGCCATGGCCGGGGCCAGCTTCGACATCCGGCGCCAGCTCCGGGCCTCCTCCTGCTCCTGCCCGGCCCATCCCGACATGAGCCGGGCCCGCCAGGAGGCGCGGCCCGCGTCCAGATCGCCTTCGTCCACCAGCCCCATGTCGGGGCGGACGGCGAGATACGCGAAGTAGATCGCCATGCCGAACAGCACCGCCACGCCCACCAGCGTGCGGGTGATGAGGAACGGCAGGTTGAGGTAGGCGGCCTTCTTCTGGACGATGGGGTCGTAGGCCATCTTCTCGATCCAGGGGAAGAACTCCTCCCCGAGGCCGAGCATGGGCAGCATGAGGACGAACGCCACGGGCAGGAACGCCGCAAACGCCACGCTGATGCGCCGCAGCGACCAGTTCCACTTCGCCTTCACGATGGTGGTGGCCGCGGCGAACATCACCGCGCCCATGGCGATGCTCGAGAAGAACATCCAGTTGGAGACGTAGCTCGCCCACGCCGCGGTGGCGTCCCGCTGCAGCGAGAGGAAGAACGCCACCCCGCCCACCACAGCCAGGGCCCCGAAGAGCATGGTGGTCCCCGACGAGCGGTCGAGGAAGCGGGCCGGGATCCGATGGGGAATGTGGATGTGGGCCATGGCTCAGCCCTCCCCGTCGGCGTTTCCGCCCGCGGGCTGCCCGGCACCGGATGCCGCCTGCAGCTGACGCACGTAGTTCACGATGTTCCAGCGGTCGAAGTGGGTGATCTGGTGCCCGTAGGCGGGCATGAGTCCCCGGCCCACCCGGATCATGCCGTAGATGTATCCGTCGGGATATCCGGCCACCGGGTCCAGAGCCAGGTTGTACGCGGCCAGCGCCAGCCACTTCTCCTGAATGTAGGCTTCGGCGCCGATGCCCGCGGGCCCGTGGCACACCACGCAGTAGCGCATGTAGAGCTCCTGGCCCCGGGCCAGCGACACCTCGTCGGCGGGCACCGGGTTCTCCAGACTCGCCAGCAGCTCGTTGGCCGGGTTCGAGGTCTGGGCCTGGGTGAAGTCGGGCACGTCGTAGTCCCGGGCTTCGGCGGCGCCGAGAACCACCGAATTGCGGTCGGCCGGGAAGTTGCCCGACGAGAACGACACCGCGCCCTCGGCGGGGAGCCGCGTGTTCTCGTAGGGGTCGAACGACGGTTGATCCCGCATGGAGCGGCCGAAGACCGTCACCATGGCGTCGTCGAGGGTGTTGCAGGCCGCGGTGGTGGACACCAGGGCGGCCATCACCGCCAGGCGGAGCGCCTTACGCATCGGACCCCTCCCGGAGCTCGACGGGCTGGTACTTCTGCAGGATCGTTCGGGCTTCGTCGGCCCGCCCGCCGGCGCGCACCAGCACGCCGTAGCGACCTGCGCTGAATTCGGGGTCGTAGATCACCGAAGGCGCCGTGTTGGGGAGTCGGGTCAGGATGAAGAGCCCGATCACCGTGGAGAGGGCCCCGAAGAGCACCGTCAGCTCGAAGGCCGGGATCACGTAGGCGGGGATGGACAGGATCGGCTTTCCCCCGGTGACGAGCGGCCAGTCCATGGACGCGAACGAGGGGAAGGCGAAGCCGGTGGCGGTTCCGGTGAGCCCCCCCACGAGGGTGAACACCCGGACCGGGCTCTGACCGTAGCCCAGGGCGTGTTCCAGATCGTGATCCGGATACGACGCGTAGGTCGTCAGGTCGTCGGAGAACCCCGCCTTGCGGAGCTCCTTGATGGCGTCCACGGCGTCGTCGAGGAAGTCGAACGAGGCCAGGAGGCTGGTGGAATCACTCATGTCAGGCCTCCACCGATTCGGTCTGCTTCTTCCGCATGCGTGGCGGCACGACTTCTTTCAGCTCGGCGATGGCCACGGGGGGGAGCAGTCGGGTGAACAGGAGGAACCAGAAGCCGAACCAGGCGAAGCTGCCCACCAACACCCCCATCTCGATGACCGAGGGCCGGTAGACACCCCACGCGAAGGGCTCGTACTCGTGGGAGAGCGAGGTCACGATGATCACGAAACGCTCGAACCACATCCCGATGTTGATGAAGATCGAGATGACGAACAGCGCCGGGATCGAGTGCCGCACGCGCTTGAACCACAGCATGATGGGCACCAGGCCGTTGCAGATCAGCATGATCCAGGTGGCCCACCAGTAGGGTCCGAACAGGCGGTTCCAGAACATCTGCCGCTCGGGGGGCTCACCGCTGTACCAGGCCATGAAGAACTCGGTCAGGTACGCGTACAGCACGATGAGCGACGTGAGCAGGATCAGCTTGGCCAGCGCGTCGAAGTGCTTGGTCGTGAGGTAGGCCTCGAGACCGAAGACCTTCCGGAGCGGGACGGCCAGGGTGATCACCATGGCCACGCCCGAGAAGATGGCGCCGGCCACGAAGTACGGAGCGAAGACCGTGGCGTGCCACCCGGGCACGATGCCCATGGCGAAGTCCCACGACACCACCGAGTGCACCGAGAGCACCAGGGGCGTGGCCAGGGCGGCCAGGAAGATGTAGGCCTTGCCGAAGTGGTGCCATTCCCGGTCCGTGCCCCGCCATCCCATGGCCACCACGGAGTAGAGCTTCTTCCGAAGTCCCGTGGAGGCGTCCCGGGCCGCGGCCACGTCGGGGATCGTGCCCAGATAGAAGAAGACCGCCGACACCGTGAAGTACGTCGTCACCGCGAAGACGTCCCACACCAGAGGCGAGCGGAAGTTGGGCCAGAGGAACCGCTGGTTGGGATACGGAATCAACCAGTAGGCGTGCCAGACGCGGCCGACATGGATCAGGGGAAACAGGCCCGCCGTCATCACGGCGAAGACCGTCATGGCCTCGGCCGCTCGATAGACCGACTGCCGCCACGGCGCCCGGAAGAGGAACAGAATCGCCGAGATCAGCGTGCCGGAGTGGGCGATACCGACCCAGAAGACGAAGGTCGTGATGTACGCGCCCCAGCCCACCGGACTGGTCAGCCCGCTGACACCGATCCCGCGGTAGATCTGCCAGCCCCAAGATCCGAAGAAGATCCCGATTCCGACGATGCACAAGGCGAGAAGCGCCCACCACCCCTTCCCGGGCCGGGACAGCATCTTGAGGATGTCGCGATTGACCTCCCCATGCTGCTCGATGTCCGGGTGGGTGAGAGCACCCCGCCGCTGCGATTCCGTGATGGTCGCCATGGTCGACTCAGTGCGCGGCCGAGGCCACTTCGTGGAAGGTGACCTTCTTCAGGTAGGAGACGCCGGGCTGGGTGTTGATGAGTTCGTCCAGCACCCGATACGTCCGCTCGTGTTCGATCTTCTGCGCCACCGCCGACTCGGGATCCCGAAGATCGCCGAAGACGATGGCTTCGGCGGGGCATCCCTGCTGACAGGCGGTGACGATCTCGCCGTCTCTCACGGCGCGTCCTTCGAGAACCGCTTCGTTCTGCTTCTCCCGGACCCGCTGGACGCAGAAGGAGCACTTCTCCATGACCCCGTTCTCCCGAACCGTCACGTCGGGGTTGAACGCCCAGTTCATGGGCTCGGGAACGTCGGTGTAGGTGTACCAGTTGAACACCCGCACCTTGTACGGGCAGTTGTTGGCACAGTACCGGGTGCCCACGCAGCGGTTGTAGATCTGACCGTTCATGCCGTCGGGCGTGTGGTACGCCGCGAACACCGGGCAGACCGGCTCGCAGGGCGCGTTGCCGCAGTGCTGGCACATCATGGGGAGGTGTCGAATGTCCACCACCCCGGCATGGCTGGCGTCGACGTTCTCGTAGTAGCGCTCCACCCGGATCCAGGCGAGGTCGCGACCCATGGTGACCTGGTCCTCACCGACCCAGGGCACGTTGTTCTCGGACTGACAGGCCACCACGCAGGCCGAACACCCGGTGCACTTGTCCAGGTCGATGGCCATGCCCCAGCGGGGCGTCTCCTCGGGGTTGGCGTAGTCGCCGTACTGGGCGCCCGGGAGAGGATACGCCGTGGGATCGCCCTCGGTCTCGGTGGGGACGAACCCGCCCATGAGCTGCATCTCGGCGAGTCCGTGGCCCTCCTCCTCGTGCTCCTCGCCCTCGGCCTCGTGACCGAGGTCGGCCAGGGCCACCGCGGGGGCGATGTTGCGGTCGTGCTGGGTGTCGGCCCCTTCGATGGTGGCCAGACGGTGGCGCATCCCGGTGGGGGTCACCGACACCCGCGTCGCCAGATGGACCAGGGCCCCGGAGGGCTGCTCGGCCACGGCGGGGAGTAGGGTCAGGGGATTCACGCCCTTCCCCGTCCCGTAGCGACCCGCGGTGGTGCGGCCCCCGCCCATGGCCAGGGCCACCGTGTCCTCCCGGATTCCCGGGTAGGTCCACACGGGCACCTCCAGCTCACCGTGGGGCGAGGTCACCTGGACCACGTCGCCGTTCCGCACGCCCAGACGCTCGGCGGCGGCGGGGTGGATCTCCACCCAGCCGTGCCAGGTGATCTTGGAGACCGGGTCCGGAAGCTCCAGCATCCACGGGCGGCTCGCCTGACGACCGTCGCCGAACCGGGACGACGGGTAGACCACCAGGGCGAACTCGCCGTCGCCGTCCAGGGCCGGCGCCTCGAAGGTGAGGGCCGCGTCGGGCTCCCGGAGCACGGAGGCGGCTTCGGCCGGAGCCGAGGCCACCGTGACCACGCCGGCCCGCAGCGATGCCTTCCACCACGCCTCGAAGTCGCCGCCGGCGCCGGACAGGCCGTGCAACTCCTGCCAGCGCGCCCGGAGGTGATCGTAGGTGGTGGCCGGTCCGAAGGGGCGCCCGAGACGGGTGCCCATGGCCAGGAGCACGTCGCCCACCTGCTTGGTCTCGAAGTGGGGCACGGCCTGCATGACGGGCTGCTGAATGGCGTAGACCCCCGACCGCGGGCTCGAATCGCCCCACGACTCCAGGGCGTGCCGGTCCGGGAGGATCAGGTCGGCCAGGGCGGCGGTCTCGTCGGGCTCCGACGCGAACGACACCTTGAACGAGACCTGTCCGAACGCCTCGACGAAGCCCGATGCGGGGGGCAGGGTGTAGGCCGGATTCGCGCCGTGGACCAGGGCCACCGCCACGTTTCCGCCGGCCATGGCACCGATGGCCGCCTCCATCTCGCCGTACGGGCGCGAGGCCGCGCCGGCCGCGGGATCGGAGAGGCGCACCGTCGTTCCCACGTTGCCGGCCACGGCGTTGAGGATGTGGACCGCGAGGTTGGCGGCCGTGGCGTTGCGGTGCTGTCCCGACACGCCCGGCCCGAGAGCCACCGAACGAGACGCTCCGAACCGCTCGGCCAGATCCCGGATCGTCTCGACCTCGAGGCCCGATTCCTGGGCGGCCGTGGCGGGATCGTAGGCCCCGATGATGGATCCGTAGGGCCCGGCGGAGGCTCCGCCCGCCACCAGGACCGACGCCATGCCCAGCGCCACCGCAGCCTCGGCGCCGGGGCGAATGGGCATCCACTCGTCGGCGTTCTGTCCCGTGAGGCTCAGGCGGGGTCCCACGAACACGAACCGTCCCTTCTCGCCGTGATCCTCACCGCTCATGCGGGCGAAGCCCCGGGTGTACTCCACCGGCGACACCCAGGTCTCCAGGAAGTCGGCCCCGAACGACACGAGGAATTCGGCGTTCTCCAGATCGTAGTGGGGCACCACGTCCCGCCCGAAGGCGATGCGGGTGGCCTCCCGGAGGGGAGCCTCCGACAGCCCGTCGTGCTCCACCCGGGACCCGCCCACCGTGGACACGAAGCCGTCCATGATGTCGGAGAGGGTGGGCCCCACGGGACCGTTGATGAGAAGGACGTCTCCTCCGGCCCCCTGGAGCCGCTCGGAGAGGAGCGTCTCGGCCTCGTCCCAGGAGATGGCCTCCAGCACGCCGTTGCGCCGCACCATGGGCGAGGCGAACCGATCGGCGGTGTAGAGCCCCTGGATCGTGGAATGCCCCCGGGTGCAGAGCGCGCCCTGGGAGACGGGGTGGTTCGGGTTGCCCTCGACCTTCACCGCCCGGCCCTCCCGGGTGCGGACCCACATCCCGCACCCGCTGGAGCATTCGCCGCAGACGGTGGTGTACCACGTGGCCACGCCGGGGGTGATGTCCTCGGGGGGCACGACGTAGGGCAGAAGCTTCTCCGCCGATCCGGTGGAACAGCCGGCGAGACCCGCCGTTGCTCCGCCGACCCCCAGGACCTTCAGGAAATCACGACGCTGGATGCCTTGGCTCATGAGTCTCTCGCGTCCCGGCGATCAGTAGTGGCACACCGTGCAATCCCGGGCCACGTCCTGCTCGACGTGACACGAGACGCACCACCCCATCTTTCCCTGACCCCAGACGGGATCGGGCTCGACGAGGACGCCTTTGGTCTGGATCTCACCGTGGCACTGCTGGCACTCGTACCCGGCGTTGATGTGGCGCATGTGGGGGAAGTGGACGTGGTCGGCCACCTTGTGGATCCGCACCCACGGAATGCTCTCGCCGTTGTTGAAGTACTCGGCGATCTTCGCCACTTCCTCGGGCTGCTGCGCCCCGGGAATCATGGTGTGGCAGCCCATGCAGGTGCTCACCGGCGGAAGGCCGGCGTCCACCGACCGTTCGGCCGAGAAGTGGCAGTACTGGCAGTCCATCTGGTAGGTCCCCGCATGCATGTCGTGGGGGAACTGGATGGGCTGGGGATTGGGAGCGGACGCGGTGGAAGCCGCGGGGGCCTCGGCAGTCCCTTCGGCGGGCTCCTGTGCCCGGACGAAGGCGAGACTTCCCGCAGTCGCCAGGAGCGCGACGGCTCCGATGTACCATTGCTTCTGCATGGCGCTCTGAACCGGTGTTCGGCGTAGAAGGAGGAGTCGGTCCGGAACCTCGTCGGACCCTCTCCCTGCGCAGGGGGAAAAAGCCCGGTGATTCTAGACGGACGTACCTGAGGTGTCAACGAAACGGGACGACGATCCGGGACCCTTCCGACGAGGAGGGGTGTTATACTCCTGCTCCGCCCGGAACGAGGGCTTCACCCCGTTCTCCGGCCCGTGTTCCGGACCGTGATCCAACGGAGTCGCATCGAGCTCATGACCGAGCCCGCAGCCCTGCAGGACACTCTCCCCTCCCTGGTGCTCCTGGATCGTCTCGTGGACGAGGTGGAGCAGGTCTTCCACGGCAAACGTTCCGTGGTGCGACTGGCGGTGGCGGCGCTCCTGGCCCGGGGCCACATCCTCTTCGAAGACGTGCCCGGCGTGGGCAAGACCACGCTGGCCCACGCCCTGGCCCACGCCCTGGGGCTGTCGTTCCGCCGGGTCCAGTTCACCTCCGACCTGCTGCCGTCCGACGTCCTGGGGGTCTCGGTGTACAATCCGGCGTCGGCGACGTTCGACGTCCGGGAGGGTCCGATCTTCACCCAGGTTCTCCTGGCCGACGAGATCAACCGGGCGCCCCCCCGCACCCAGTCGGGGCTTCTCCAGGCCATGCAGGAAGGCACCGTCACCATCGACGACGAGACCTTCCGGCTCCCCCGCCCGTTCCTGGTGCTGGCGACCCAGAATCCCCTGGAGCACTACGGCACGTACCCCCTCCCCGAGAGCCAGCTCGACCGGTTCCTCATGCGGCTCACCATCGGGTACCCCGACGCCGACGCGGAGCGGCGGATCCTCCTGGACTCGGCCTCGGTGGAGCCGGCCCTGGAGAGGATCCGACCCGTGCTGGGGCCCGGCGACGTGCTGCACCTCCAGAGCCAGGTCGAGGCGGTGGCGGCCGATCCCTCGCTGGTGGACTACCTCATGGAAATCGTCCGGCGCACCCGGGAGTCGTCGGCGTTCCGCCTCGGCGTGAGCCCACGGGGCTCCGTGGCCCTCTTCCGGGCCGCCCGGGCCTACGCCCTCACCCGGGGCCGGGATTACCTCGTGCCCGACGACGTCCGGGACGTGGTGGTGCCGTGCCTGGCCCACCGGCTCCTCCCCGCGGGCATGGGCGCCGCCACGTTGGACGCCCACGAACAGGCCGCCGCTCTCCTGGAGTCGCTTCTCGACGAGGTCGAGGTACCGGTGTGAGCCGAGCCCACCGGGCCGTCGGTCCCTTCGGCCGGGTCCGGTCGGCGATCCGTTCGGTGCGGCGGTGGCGGCGCATCTCCTTCACTCCCGCCGGCGGCATCTTCGTGGCCGGGGCTCTGGCGGTGGGCTTCGCCGCCATCAACACCGGCAACAACCTCCTCTACCTCCTTCTCGGGGCCATGCTGGGGGCCACGGCGGTGAGCGGCTGGGTCTCGGAGCAGACCATCCGCGACGTGGTAGTGGCGCGCCGGATCCCCCGGGGCGTGCCCGTGGGGCAGGAGGTGACGCTCCGCTACACGGTGCGGAACCGGAAACGGCGCATGCCGTGCCTGGCCCTGGAACTCCGGGAAGAGGGACTCCCGGGCACGGCCTTCGTCCCCCGCATCGCCCCGGGGGAGACGGTGGAGGCCCGGTCGGCGAGCACCTTCGTGCGGCGGGGCGTCTACCCCCTGGACACCTTGACCCTCTCCACCACGTTCCCCTTCGGCTTCTTCCGAAAGGAGCGCGACCTCACGGTGCCGGGTGAGTTGGTGATCTGGCCCCGGACCGATCGCTCCGTGGCGCCGCCCCGGGCCGGGGTGGGTCGCAAGGCCGCCGCCGGCGCCCGGGCATCGCGGACCGCCGGTCCCCGGGGCGAATTCCGGGGCCTCCGGGAGTACCGCCAGGGAGACGATGCCCGGGACATCCACTGGCGGAGCAGCGCCCGGCGCACCACCCCGGTGATCCGGGAGTACGATCGCGACGCCTCCGACACCCTCTGGATCTGCCTCGACGTCGCCACCGAGCCCGGTCCGGCGGGCGAGGAAGCCATCGAGATCGCGGCGGCCCTGGCGGCCCGGGCCACCGCCGCCGGGCGTCGTCACGGCCTGGTGGCGGGGTCCACGGTGGTGGAGCCCGGACTGGGGCGGGGGCACCTGGAACGGGTGCTGGAGACCCTGGCCCGCCTCGACCTGGCTCCCGACGCCCCACCGCCGGCGCCCCCCGTCGACCCCTCGGCGTGCGTCCTGGTGGGCACGCGTCCCCGGCCCGGATCCTGGGCCGACGTACGCCTCGCGACGGCGGTCGCGTCGTGAGCGACCTGGCTCGAGCCCACCGCCGCCTCGCCGTGGCCATGGGGCTGGCGGGGCTGGTGGCCTTCGCCGGAGGCGCGGGATTCGAACCCCTCTCCGCCACCCTGGCGGGGGTGGCGCTCATCACCGCCTTCTTCTGGCACCCCGATCCCCGGCTCTCGGCCCGCATGGAGAAGCTCTGGGGGCCCCTGGCCATCGTCCTGGTGCTTCGGGCTCTGGCCCACGTCTTCCTTCTGGGAGGCGACGTGGTGGTGCCGGTGGTGGACCTCCTCCTGCTCCTCCTGGCCGCCGAATCCCTGCGGTCGCTCGACGCGGGCAACGACGTCCGCATCTACGCCCTGGCCTTCGCCCTCCTCCTGGCCGCCACCGCCTATCGCCCCGGACTGCTCTTCGCCGTGGCCTTCGTGGTGTTCGTGGTGGCCGCGTCCCTGGCTCTTCCCCTGGGACTCCTCCGTCGCAAGGCCCTCCGCTTCGGCGTGAGGGATCCGGGCATGGACCGTCCGTTTCTCGGGACCGCGGCTCGCCTGGCCGGGGTCACCCTGGCCGTTGCGGCCCTGGTCTTCGTGGCCTTCCCCCGGGTCTCCCGGGGATGGGCAGGACGGGGGGAGACCCTCGCCACGTCGGTGGCGGGATTCGCCGACCAGATCTCCCTGGGCGAGCACGGCTCCCGGATCCACTCCAACCCGGAGATCGTGCTCCGGGTGGAGTTCCCCGACGGCGTCCCCGACGACCTCTACTCCCTCCACTGGCGGGGCCGTTCGTACGATCGCTTCGACGGGGTGCGCTGGACCCGCTCCCAGGGGGTGCGTCCGTCCACCGCTCCGGTGGAGTGGTACCGGGATCGCTGGGGGACCGACGTCCTGACCCAGCGCATCTACGGAGCGCCTCTCGACGTGCGGGTCCTCTTCGCGGTCCACCCCCTGGTGGGCGTCGAGGCCGAATCGCCGATCCAGCCCATGTTCGACAACGTGGGGGACTTCCTCTACTGGGGAGGCGCGGCGCCCATCTACACCGCCCGTTCCCTCTCCGGGCCTCCGCCGGCCGACTCCCTCCGATCCGCCCGCCCGGGCTTCATGCCCGACCGGACCCGGTACCTCCAACTGCCCCGGCTCCCGGACCGCATCGGGGCCCTGGCCGACTCCATCACCCAGGGCCTGGACAACCGCTACGACCGGGTGGTGGCGGTGGAGCGCTGGCTCCGCACCGAGTTCGGCTACACGCGGGAGCTGCCCCGCACCGCCGGTGAGGCGTCGCTGGATCACTTCCTCTTCGAGCGGCGCCAGGGGCACTGCGAGTACTTCTCCTCGGCCATGGTCGTGATGCTGCGCTCGCTGGGCATCCACGCCCGCAACGTCAACGGCTTCCTGGGCGGCCGCTGGAACGAGTTCGGCCGCTATCTGGCCGTGACCCAGAACGAGGCCCACTCCTGGGTCGAGGTGTGGTTCCCGAACTACGGGTGGGTGACCTTCGACCCCACGCCCGGGGGGTCCAGCGAGGGGTCGGCATCGGGGGAGTGGATGTGGCCCGGACGGGTGTTCCTGGACGGACTGCAGCACCGGTGGAGCAAGTGGGTCCTGGACTACTCGGCCGACGATCAGGTGAACCTCCTGGACCGGTTCGGCCAGTGGATGGACGAGCGGTCCGCGGCCCCGGACGACGGCGGGTCCCGGGGACTCCCGAACTGGGGTTGGGCGCTCCTCCTCCTGGCGGTGGTCGGCGGTGCCGGATGGTTCACCCTGAGACCGGGCGGCGTGCGGGGCACCACCCCCGAGAGCGCCGCCTACCTGGCGCTCCTCCGAAGTGCCCGGCGAGCCGGGGTGGTGGACGCCCACGCCGTCACCCCCCTCCGTCTCGTGGACCGGATCCGGGACGCCGCCCCCCCGGCCGCTCCCGCCGCGGGGCGACTCGTGGAGTTGTACGTTCGCACCCGGTTCGGGGGACGCCCCCTGGATCGCTCCGAATCACGGGAGCTCCGTGATGCCCTTGCCACGGCGCGCCGCGCCCTGGGATGATGTGGCCATGACCGTCGACACCCCCTTCGACTGGGGCGAGCACACCGTCCCCGAAGACGCACCCCACGTGCTCCGGCTGGGCCCCCTGCGACTCCGCTTCACCCGGGTCGCCGGTGAAATCCGCCTCGCGTGGGACCGGGACGACGACGACGAACCCGTCTGGACCCGCTGGGCTCCCGGGCCGTGGTCGGGACGCATCCGGCTGCAGCCGGCCCACCCGGACCGACTGGTGGTGGTGGAGCCCCAGGACGAGTTCTGGCTGCTCCGGGGCGCCCAGGCGCGGATCTACGTGCGGGTGCCCCTCCACGTCCACGTGGAGGCCCTGGGCGACTCGGTGCGGAGCCTCCTCCGGGTCCCCACCCAGGTGTTGTCCGACACCTGGTGGGGCTCGCCCGAGGAGGGCGAGCTGGGCTACTGGCTCGATACCCGCGCCCGTCGGCGCATGCTGGACGACGAGTTCCTGGAGCACCTCTGCATCTGCCCGCTCCAACTCGAAAACCACTCCCGGGACGACCTCCTGGTGGACCGGATCGCCCTGCGGGTGGCCCACCTGTCGGTGTTCCGGGAGGGAGAACGGCTCTGGGCCGACGAAACCCGGGTGCGGTACCTCGGCGACGACGCGGGCAGTCGCATCGACATGTCCGGTCGCCCGCCCTCCGACGCCCCGGAAGCGGAGCGGATCTCCCCACCCCAGGACCCTCTTCCCCGGGGCCTCACGGCCAAGACGTTCGCCCGGATCCGCTCGTCCATCGGGGGATGGCTGTGATCCCCGCTCTCCAGACCGCGGCCCCGGACAGCGCCGCCGCCTTCACGGACCTGGTGCAGCGCTGGGTCGACGACCCGGCGGCGCTGATTCCGTCGGGGCTCCTGGTGCTGGTGGGGGTCCCGGCGGTGTTCCTGGTGAGCCGGGGCGTCCAGCGATGGGTGGGAGCCAACTCGTCGGCTCAGAGGGGCCTGGTGATCGGGCGCCTCATCACCTACGCCGGACTCCTGGGGCTGGCGGTCACGGTGTTGACCCAGTTGGGGTTCCGCCTCACGCCCCTCCTGGGCGCGGCGGGAATCCTGGGCATCGCCCTGGGCTTCGCCTCCCAGACGTCGGTGTCCAACCTCATCAGCGGCTTCTTCATCATGGGAGAGCAGTCGTTCGTGGTGGGCGACATCATCGAAGTGGGAGGCCGGACCGGCATGGTCCTCTCCATCGACATGCTCTCGGTGAAGCTCCGGACCTTCGACAACAAGTTCATCCGGATCCCCAACGAGACCCTGGTGAAGAGCGAGGTGGTCACCGTCACCCGATTCCCGGTGCGCCGGGTCGACGTGCGGCTGGGCGTGGCCTACAAGGAAGACATCGACAGGGTCCGGGATCTCCTCTTCGAAGTGGCCGAGGCCAACCCCCTGGTGCTCATGGAGCCTCGACCGGCCTTCATCTTCCAGGGATACGGGGAATCCTCGCTGGACATCCTCTTCGGCGTGTGGGCCACTCGGGAGCGCTTCATCGAAGTGAAGAACTCCATCCATCTGGACATCAAACGAGCCCTGGACGAGGCCGGGATCGAGATTCCCTTCCCCCACCGGTCCCTCTACGTGGGGAGCGCCACCGACCCCTTCCCCTTCCGCCGCGTGGCCGAGTCGTCCGATCCGCCGACTGGAAGCGGCGGGGAGCCCGTTGTAGACTGAGCCCATGAGCGACTCGACACCGCAGACCGACGCCTCCCAGGGCCCTCCGTCCGACGGGCACCATCTGGCGACCCTCAGCCACGAGGGGCGGTTCTGGGACGTCTACGTGGAGTTCGACGACGATCCCCGCCGCACCGATTCGTTCGGCGCCTGCCTCTGCTTCTCTCCCGCCGACAGCGAGGACGGACAGGGCGCCCTCCGCACGACGACCATCCTCATCGAGCCGTCGTACGAAGAGGTGCTGTACCGAGCCCGGGCCTTCGAGGAGCATCAGCTCCTGTCCCTGCTCCGGAGCTGCAGTCCCTAGATCGCCCTCTCACGCCTCCCGGACCCACCGCCACAGTTCGGGCAGCGTCGGCCGCTTTCCGGCCATGAGGATCCCCACCTTGTAGATCCGCCCCGCCACCCAGGCGATGACCACCACGGTCACCGCCATGCCCAACACCGACAGCCCCACCTGCCAGAGGGGCGCGGCGCCACCGGCGGCCCGGGCGAACATGAGGATCGGGCTGAAGAAGGGCACCAGGCTCAGACCCACCGACAGCCCCGCGTTGGGCTCGTTGATGACCTGGGTCACGAAGACGATGGGCACCATGAGGAGCATGATCACCGGGAACTGGGCCTGCTGGGCCTCTTCGTCGGTGTTGCACATGGCGCCCACGGCCGCGTAGAGCCCCGAGTACATGAAGTAGCCCCCCACGAAGAACACGGCGAAGAGGCCGGCGTAGCCGATGCCCGGCAGGAACTGGCGGAACTCGCTCAGGGCGGCGAACTGGGGGTTGGCCGCCAGGAGCGCCGGGATTCCCGCTCCCACGATGAGGGCTCCGGACAGCGCCCAGATGAGGAGCTGGGTGAGGCCCACGGCCCCCACGCCCAGGATCTTCCCCAGCATGAGCTGGAAGGGGCGCATGGACGAGATCACCACCTCCACCACCCGGTTGGATTTCTCCTCGAGAACCGAGCGCATCACCGAGACGGCGTACAGGAGGATCGTCATGTAGAGCAGGAAGGCCCCGATGTACGACGCGAGGAAGGCCGCATCGTCGAATCCCACGCCCCCATCCGAGACGACGGAGACCTCCAGATCGCCGCCGTCGAGAAGCGCCCGGACGCCCGGGTCCGACCCTCCGAGGCGGGCTTCCAGGGCCGCCTGCACCAGGATCTGCTGAAAGGCCACCTGCCGCACGATGGACGGGCGGCTCGTGGCCGTGAGACGGGCGTGGCCCCGATCGATGGTGGCCTGGTCCAGCACGAGGAACCCGCCGATTTCGTCGCTCTCGATACGGGCGGCCAACGTGGCCTCCACATCGGTCCCGTCGTCGGCCCGCTCCACGGTGTAGCCGGCCCGCTCCAGTCCCTCGGCGACCCGTTCGTAGAGCACGCCCGTCCGGTCCACCACCGCCAGTTGCCGATCCGCTTCCTGGCCCCGGGACGCGATGAGGGCCGGCACCAGGATCAGCCCGAGCATGAGGAGCGGACCCGCCACCGTGGCGATGACGAACCACCGGCTCCTCACCCGCTGCAGGTACTCCCGGCGGATCACCGCCCACACCACGCCGCTCACGACACACCTCCCGCCACCGGCACCCGATCACGGGGAATGCCCGCATCCACCGCCGCATCGGCCCCGGCGTGGCGGACGAAGATCTCGTGGAGGCGGGGCTCCACCAGTTCGAATCGGCGAATGACCGCGCCGGCGTCGATGCCCCGACGAAGAATCGCCTGGGGATCGGCGTCGTCGGCCAGGAGAAGGTGGATCGCGTCGCCCACGGCTTCCCGGGAGTTCACCCCCGGGCCGTCGAGCCAGGCCTCGGGACCGTCGAACGCCACGGCCAGCACCCCCCGCCGCTCCGCCACCTTGAGTCCCCGGAGTCCTCCGTCCAGCACCTTCCGGGCTCGGGAAATGAGGCACACCCGCTGACACAGGCGCTCCGCCTGATCCATGAGGTGGGTGCTGAACAGGATCGTGGTCCCCCGCTCGTGAAAGTCCCGCACGATCTCCTCCAGCACGTCCTGGTTGATGGGATCCAGCCCGGAAAACGGCTCGTCCAGGATCAGGAAGTCGGGTTCGTGGAGCACGGTGGCGATGAACTGCACCTTCTGCTGCATGCCCTTCGACAGGTCTTCGGTCTTCCGGTCGGCCCACTCGGGAAGCCCCAGGCGATCCAGCCAGTCGCCGGCGCGGCGCCGGCCCTCGCCCCGGGGCACTCCCCGGATCTCCCCCATGAAGACCAGGAAATCCAACACCTTCATCTTCCGGTACACGCCCCGTTCCTCGGGCAGGTAGCCCACCCGGCGGCGGCGGGTGTCGTCGGGGTCGTCCGATCCCAGGAGATCGACCGTGCCCTCGTCGGGGTGGAGGATCCCCATGATCATGCGGATCGTGGTGGTCTTCCCGGACCCGTTGGGCCCCAGGAGGCCGTACAGGCTACCCCGGGGGATCTCCAGGTCCAGACCGTCGACGGCGGTGTGGCTGCCGAATCGTTTCGTGACTCCCCGGAGTCGGACCGCGGGACGGGCGTCGTGCATGGAACCTCGCTGGAAGGCGAACGAACGGGCTTTCAGAGCCTACGCACGGGGGCCGGCTCTTCTTCATCCCGAACCCGGGGGACTCCCCAACGATTGCCCCGGGCCGCGGAGACGCTATTTTTCCGGGTTACCCAGCCTGCCGAAATACAGGAGATTGAATGGCCATCTACCGGACACTGTACTACGGGGACGTCAACGTGGGTGTCGGGGGCCGGATCACCATCCCCCAGGACATGCGCGACGACATGGGCATCGAGGAGGGCGACCACCTCACGGTCCGGGTCGAGGAAAACCCCAACGGAATCCGGCAGATGGTCATCTGGCGGGCGGAACAGCAGCCCGACGACGAGTAGGGTCGGGTCGGGCGCCGGTCACGCGGGACCCCGGGCCCCCCAGCGCACCAATCGCCGCAGCGGACCTCCGCCGTCGTGGAGCCACCACGCCGGCGGGAACGCCATGCGGCCCACGGGCACCACGCGGGTCGCGCCCAGGCGGCACACCCGCTCCGCAAGCGCCTCGCCTTCCTCGTCGGTGAACCCGGCGACCCCCACGGTCTGAAGGAACGGGCCGGCGGAGGCCAGCGGCCCGTCCAGCGCCTCCAGGGATTCCAGGGGCGTGACGTGGACGGTGCGCCCCAGGCAGGACGGGCGCAGTTCTGCCGAAGGGTCCAGGACCACGGTCCAGGAGACCTCCGACCCCTCCCACAGGTGCACGCCCTCTCCCGCGGCCCGGCGCATGCGGGCCGTGCCCCGGAGCTGCTGGATCGCCGACGCCCGCGACGGATCGGCGGGGCCGGGCGGCACCTCGCGCCCCAGCCCCTCCAACGCCTCCGACAGTCCTTCGGCAAGGAGGCGGGCGTCGGTGGCGTCGCCCACGACGAACACGTGGTGGGGGCAGACACACCCCCGCTGATCGAAGGCCGCCACGGCGCCCGCGAGATCCGCTGCGGTGTCCTCCCGAGCGCCCGGCCCCACGACGGCGACACTCAATCGATGCCCGTACTCCACCAGCGGCGTGGAGGGCGGAAGCCGGCGCCGGAGTTCGGCCACGGTGTCGGAACCGCCGTACACCACCACCGACCCGGCCCCGGCCAGGGCCTCCTCCTCGTCGGCGCTGCCCGACCCGCCCGCCCAGTCCGCCAATGCCACCGCGTCGGCCAGGGACCGGGCCACGGTCTCCATCCCGGCTTCCGACTCCAGACCCTCCAGGAAAAGTTCGGGAAGCGCCCGGTCCCCGGCCCCGGGCTTCAGCAGGACGGGGCCGCCCACCAGGAGTCCCCGGATCAGGGACGTGACCGACACGCCCGGCACCGAACCCGCGCAGATGTGGAGGGCCGGCCCGGGGGCCAGGGGGAACGCCCGGATGCGACGTCCCTCCGGCGCCCGGGGGTCGTCCACCCAGTGATCCAGGACGTCGGGGTCGTGGAACTCGGTCTCCACCAGGGCCTCGAGTCGGGGCACGGTCCAATCCCGGGCCATGCCCTCCACGACCCATCGAGCCTGAGCCGTCGAGATGCCCCCGTCGTGGGGAAGGCGTTCCAGGGCCCGAACCCGAAGGGGGTCGTCGTCGTCCAGGAACCGGGCCCCCACCCGCCCCAGGACCCGGACCCGATCCCGCCAGCGCGTGGCTCTCAACGACGGGGCGGCGGCCCGGAGGCGCTCCAGCAGGCCCGCCTCCATCACACCGGCTCCGCCGCGGACCGAGCCGAGAGAAGATCTTCCAGGGTGAGGGAACAGCCCCGTGGTTCGGCTCCCTCGGCGCGGCCCAGGAGGCGGAAGCCGCCGTCCTCGACGGCCACGCCCCGATCCTCGGTGAGCACCGCCGCCACCGAACCGAGATTGGCCAGATCGACGTGACAGAGGATCCCGGGCTCTCCCGGATCCACGGGCCCCAGCGTCACGGGATCCAGGACCCGGGTGCGCATCCACGGAGGAGGGCGGTGCGCCCGCTCACCGGGCTCGGGTCGCGGGCCGGCCCCGGCCACCCCGTCGTAGAACTGGGACAGCAGCTCGGTCATGCCGTACTCGTTCACGATCCAGGAGGGCGACACGCCCAGCGTGGCCTCGATCCCCCGGTACAGCACGGCTCTCGGAACCTCCCGGGAACGCCCCTTGAACCCGCCGGTCTCCATGACCCGGGAGCCGTCGGGCAGCTCCACTCGCCCCACCCGTCCCTCGGCCACCCCGTCCATCCAGTGGACGAAGGCGAACGCCGTCCCCGCGACCCATACGGGATACCCCTCGTCCACGGCCCGCTCCAGGGCGTGGGCGAATCCCGGGAGGTCGAGCTCGCCCGACGGGGCGACGAAGCTCCCGCCCCGCCCGTCGTCGAAGGCCTCCCGGGCGAACTCCAGCATCCGGGCCAGCGACGACTCGGGGGCGGCCGCCGCCGGGGGAACGAGGGAGAGCAACCGCAGCCGCCCGCCGTCCGGCACCAGATGCGCCGCCAGGTTGGGAAGGCAGGCCGCCCGGTACAGGGCCAGGGAGCGAACACCGTGCCGGCCCCGGCTCTCTGCACCCCGGGTGGTTCCGCTGGTACGGAACGTGGCCTCCAGCGGCCCCGGGGCCAGATCGAGGTGCTTGAAGGCCGACGTGGGCACCGGCGGGATCCCGGTCCACGCCTGGAGCGAGTCGGGGGTGACGCCTCGGTCCCGGCAGAACCGACGGTAAGTGGGATTGTGGGCGAACTGCCACGCGAACACCCGTCGAGCGAAGGCGTCGAAGGCGTCATCGTCCCACGGCGTGGCCACCCCCGCCGCGAAGGCCTGGGCGAGGTCGGCCGCCAGGGCCTCGAACCCGTCGGCGCCGGCTTCGGTCACACGAATCGACGCGGGTTGAACAGCCCGGCCGCCGGCGACGGCTCGGCGCCGGTGACGATGGCCGCCACCACTTCACCGCATCCGAAGGCGAAGGGAAGTCCACCCCCGCTGAAGCCCGAAATCACCAGCTCGGACGTGGAGCCGGGCAGGGGTCCCACCATGGGCAGGAAGTCGGCGGTCCACCCGAAGATCCCGCTCCATCGGGACACGTCGGTGAGTCGGAGCTCGGGGAACGCCTCGGTGAACCACGCCTCGAGATCGTCCTGGAGCTGGGGGTCGACCTGGGGCCGAGTGCGCCAGTAGGCCCGGTCCCAGGCGTCGTGTCGCCAGCCGCTCATGGCCAGGCGGCCGTCGGGGGTCACCCTCCAGACGTTGAGCTTCCAATGGGTGGCGTACGCCCCGTGGAACGGCGGGTCACCCACGATGCGCGCCGACAGGGCCTGGCCCCGCACCGGCACGATCTCGTCTCCCAGGAGCGCCGAAAACCGCCGGGAATCGGTGTGGGTCGCGTACACCACCATGCGGGCCTGCACGTCGCCCCCGTCGGTGCGGCAGAGGTGCCCGTCGGCAGACCCCTCCACGGCGTTCACCGCCACCCCCTCCCGCACGGCGCCCCCCCTCTTCACCGCGTCCTTCACCAGGGCGCGGGCGGTGGCGCCGGGGTGGATCGAACCCAGCCCCTCCACCACGAAGCCTCCCACGAATCCGCGGCCCCGCAGCTCGGCGCGCACCTCGGAGGCCTCCATCCACCGCACGGGGAACCCCGCTTGCCGCAGGCCCTCGAACGAGGCGCGCACCTCGTGCTCGGAATGGGACTCGGCCAGGACCGTCCCACCGGAGAGATCCAACTCGGCGGCGTCCCCGGCGCCGGCCTCCACCAGGGTCGTCCCCAACGCCGCCACCGAGTCCAGCGCGAACCGCCAGATGCGGGCCGCGGTTTCGGCCCCCCGATGATGGGCCATTTCGTGGTAGGGCTGACGCACCGGAGGGGAGAGGATCCCCACGGCCGCCGCGGTGGCGCCGCCGCCCACCCGCCCGCGCTCCAGGAGGAGGGCGTCCACGCCGGCCGCCGCCAGATGCCACAGCGCCGACGCCCCGGCGATTCCCCCACCCACCACCACCACGTCCACCGCGTCGGGCAGACCACCATCGCTTCCGGGCAGAGCTTCCAGCGTGATGGGGGTGTGCATGTGGCCTCGCTGGCTCAAGCGGGTGGGCCGCTCCCCCGAATGGGGCGTCCGGCCCGGACCCCGGTCTGTTCGCCGTCCCGGAGCGTGATCTGCCCGTTCACCACCACGTGGGGAATGCCCACCGGATACCGGTGGGGGTCGTCGAACCCGGCGGTATCCCGCACCGTGTCGGGATCGAACGCCACCAGATCGGCGAACGCGCCGACCCGGATCGCGCCCCGGTCGGCGAGTCCGAGCTTCGCCGCGGGCAGCCCCGTGATCTTGTGAACGGCCAGCTCCAGGGGGAGGGCCCCGGTCTCTCGAACATAATACCCCAGCAGCCGGGGGAAACTCCCGTAGGCGCGGGGGTGGGGACTTCCACCGGAGAGGGGACCGTACGGAGCGTAGGATCCCCCGTCGCTGCATACCATGCCCAGGGGGTGGGCCAGCACGCGGGCGGTGTTCTCCTCGCTCATGCCGTAGCCGATCATCCCGACGCTGCCGCCGTTGGCCCGAAGCAGTTCCAGGGTCAGCTCGTAGGGGTCCACACCCCGTTCCACCGCCAGTTCGCCGAGCTTTCGACCCCGGGCGTAGGCCATGGAGCCTCCCGCCGAGGTGATCTGGACGGCGTCCCAGTCCCCCAGGAGCGCCACCTTGTCCCGGGCCGCCGACTCCAGCGCCGGACCCGTCCCGGGATCGGCCAGGCGCCCCAGAAACGCCGTGTTCCCTCCGGCCCGGGCCGACGCCGGAAAGAGGTTGGACAGCCCCGTGGCATAGGCCACGTACGGATACCGATCGAAGTGCACGTCCACGCCCGCAGCCCGAGCCGCCTCGATGGTGGCCAGCGCCGCCTCGGCCTTCCAGTAGTTGCGGCGACCCTGGGCCTTGAGGTGGGACACCTGCACGGGCACCCCGGCGACGCGTCCCACGTGGAGGCATTCCTCCAGCGCCGCCAGCAGGTCGTCGTCCTCGTTACGCATGTGCGACGCGTAGGCGTACCCCGTGCCCCGGAGCACCTCGGCCAGGGCCACCAGCTCCGCCCGATCGGCGAACCCGCCGGGCGTGTACTCGAGGCCCGACGAGAGCCCCACGGCGCCCTGGGTGAGGGCGTCGGCCACCAGGCCCCGCATGCGCCGGATCTCGGTCTCCGTGGCGGGGCGGTCGTCGAGCCCCACCACCAGTCCCCGCACCGACCCGTGCCCCACCATGGACGCCAGGTTGATGGTGGGGGGATCCCGCTCGAGACGATCGAAGAACCCGCCGAGATCCCGGAAGCCCAACCCCACGCCGTAGCGGTCCCGCCAGCCCGCATCCCGATCAAGAGCCTCCTGCTCGGACCAGAGAATGGACGACCCGTCCTGCCCGGTGACGTCCAGGGTGATCCCCTGGCGGATCCGGCTCTCCGCCCGGGGTTCCACCAGGAGGGAGAGGTCGGAGTGGGAGTGGATGTCGATGAACCCCGGGGCCAGGGCCAGGCCCCGGAGGTCGAGTTCGGTGATCCCCGATTCCCCCACGGTGCCCACGGCCGTGATGCGGTCGCCCGTGATGGCCACGTCGGCTTCCCGCCCCGGGGCCCCGGTCCCGTCGAACACCACCGCCCCCCGGAGCACGAGGTCGGCCCGGCCCGCCCGGGCTCCGAAGACCAGCTCCGGCACCGCCAGCCCTCCCACCGCGGCCCCTCCGAGGCGAACGAAGGTGCGCCGCCTCATCCGCTGCTCCGGCGCACCCGTCCCGGCTCCAGTCCTCCGGCGTGGAGGATCTTCTCCTGGAGCCGCCGGGCTTCCTCGTCCACGAACTCCGCCACGCCCTCCAACGCCTCCCGGAGGCCCGCGTAGGCCTCCACCGGGAAGTCGTCGCCCTCGGCGCGCTTCAGGGCGCCCTCCAGGGCATCGAGTTCACGGACGGATTTCTCCGCCGCCCTGCGCAGACGCTGCAGGGCTTTGCGGGCTTCGGACTCGGCAGTGGTGGTCATGGGACTCCCCGGAGGTCGGGACTGCGGGCGGCCTCAGAGGAGGCCCAGAACGCTGAGGAGCGCTCGCCCCCCCAGAACCGTGGCCACCAGAACCACGATCCCCCCCACCAGGTTCGCGGGAGCGCGATTCCGCAGCTCCCCCATCCAGGTGCGGTCGTTCACCGCCATGAGAAGAAAGACCGCGATGGTGGGCAGAAGAATGCCGTTTGCGGCCTGCGCGAAGACGATGGCGGGCACGGGGCGGATTCCCGCCACCGCCAGGGCGACCCCCACCACCAGGATCCCTCCCCACACGGCCCGGAGTCGTCCGTCCCGGAGGTCTCGGGGCCAGCCCATGGCCCCGGCCACGGCATAGGCCGCCGCCATGGGGGCCGTGATGGCCGAGGTCATGCCGGCGGCGAACAGCCCCGTGGCGAAGGCCACCCCGGCCCACGCCCCCAGCAGGGGTTCCAACGCCCGGGCCATGTCGGCGGCCCCCGTCACCTCACCGTCGCCACCGGCCAGAGTGCCCGCCGCCGTGACCAGGATCGCCATGCTCACCAGACCGCCCAGGCCGATGGACAACACGAGGTCCTTCCGGGCCCGGGGCAGGTCGTCCGGTCCGTTCCACCGTTCCCGCACGGCGGCCGCGTGGAGGAACAGGTTGTAGGGCACCACGGTGGTTCCCACGAGTCCCACGGCCACCAGCAGGGCTCCCCCATCGGGCAGCCGGGGCACCAGGAGTCCCGTCAGGACACCCTCCGTGGTGGGCAGCACCGTGGCCGCGGTGGCCACGAAGGTGGCCGACATGAGAAGCACGAGCCCCACCATGGCCCGCTCCACCCACCGGTAGTTTCCGGTCCAGAGCAGGGCACCGGCCAGGAGTCCCACGAGCACCGCCCACAGGCGCAGGTCCCCGCCCACCGCCCCCTCGAGGCCCAGGGCGCCCCCCAGGAGGTTGCCGGTCTGGTAGGCCGCGTTGCCCAGGCCGATGGCCCCGACCACGAGTCCCACCGCCACCCACCGTCCGGTGCCGGTGAAGCGCCGCCGCACCGCCTCCCCGAGTCCCGCGCCGGTCACCAGCCCCAGGCGCGCCGCCATCTCCTGCAGGGCCATGGTGGCCAGGGTGGAGAAGAGCAGCGCCCAGAGGAGAGCCGAGGCGTACCGGGCCCCGGCGAGGGTGGCCGTGGTCACCGTCCCGGGTCCGATGAAGGCGGCGGCGACGATCCAGCCCGGGCCGATACCGCCGCGGGAGCGGTTCGCCGAGTCGTGGGGAGGGGAGGTCATGGGGCGCCAACCTACGCCCCCGGCCCTTCCATCGGAACCCGGAAGGAAGGAACGTGTCTACACGTCCCTCCCCGAAACGGCCGATCAACGACGGACCCCGCACGGATATGAACGAATCCCTGGACCTGGCGGTGGTGGGTGCCGGCCCCTGCGGCATCGCCGTGGGTGCGGCGGCCGCCGGCACCGGTCTCCGCACCGTCCTCTTCGACCGCGGCCCCATCACCGCGTCGCTCCTGAACTACCCCTGGTACATGACGTTCTTCAGCACGGCCCAGAAGCTGGAGATCGGCGGGGTGCCGTTCACGATTCCCGATTCCCGGCCCACCCGCCGCGACGCCCTGGCCTACTACCGGCGGGTGGTGAAGCACTACGGAATCGAGGTGCGGCAGCACCACACCATCACCGACGTGGCCCGGGACGAGGGGGGCTTTCGCCTGTCCGTGACCCGACGGGACGGCCAGGCCTTCACCGTGCAGGCCCGGGCCGTCGCCGTGGCCACGGGGGGGTTCCACGAACCCAACGCCCTGGGCGTGCCGGGCGAGACCCTCCCCAAGGTCCATCACTACTACCACGAACCCTATCCGTTCACGAATCAGGACGTGCTCGTGGTGGGTGCCGGCAATTCGGCGGTGGAAGCGGCCCTGGAGATGTACCGCAACGACGTGCGGGTGCAGCTCGTCCACTTCCTGGACCGCATCGACCGGGGGGTGAAGCCGTGGGTCGTGCCCGACATCACCAACCGGCTGGAGAAGGGGGAGATCCCCGTCCACTGGCAGCACCGGGTGGCCGAGATCGGGTGGAACGAGGTGGTGCTGCGGCACGTGGAGACGGGGGCGCCCCGCACCCTTCCCAACGACGCCGTGGTGGCCATGACCGGGTGGAGGGCGAACCCGCGGCTCCTGCGCGCTCTCGGCGTCTCCATCGACGACGACACCGGGATCCCCACCCACGATCCCGACACCATGGAAACCGACGTGCCCGGCATCTTCATCGCCGGGGTGCTGGCGGCGGGGCACAACGCCAACAAGATCTTCATCGAAAACGGCAAGGAGCACGGAGGACGCATCGTGGCGGCGTTGACGCAGAGCGGCGCGCCGTGACGAGCCTCGGCCGCCTGGGGTGGGGAGCGGTCCCGGGACTGCTTGCGACGCTGGCCCTCGCCGGGGGGATCCACGGCCAGGACACGTGGGTGGGCCTGGCCGTGTCGGGGGTTTCGTCCACCTACGACGGGCCTCCCACCACCGAGTTCGAGCGCCGCACCGGCGGAGCCGTGGGGGTGTTCGCCGACGTGGCGACGCCGTGGCGACCTCTGGACCTCCGGGTGGAGGGGCGACTCCTGCGCCGGGGCGGCGACCTCGTGGGCGGAGGCGGCGGGGAGATGGATCTGCTGAGCGTGCCCCTGGCCCTGGGCGCCCGCCTGCCCCTGGGGCCCATTTCCGCCTTCCCCCACGTGGGACTCGAGGTGGCCTACCCGCTCGCGGTGCGAAACTCCGCCGACCTCGATGCGGGATTCGGCGAGAGCGCCCGGGCCGAAGCGGCGGGCTTCGTGGGCGCCGCGCTCGACGTGGTCGTGCGGCGGCGTTGGCGCGTCGGGGCCGAAGTCCGGGTGGTGCGGGGACTCGGGGCCACCTTCCAGGGGTCCGCCGGGCGACTCGAGACCCGGGGCCGGGAGTTCACCCTTCGGCTCTCCCGCCCCTTCGGCTGACGCCGGAGCGGCTCAGCCGTCCTGCTGGGCGTCGGAGATGTCGGGCACGTCTTCGCCGGCGGCGGCCCATCGCTTCACCGCATCGAGGATGTCGATGCGCGAGAAGAAGACGTCCACCCGCCGGTTTCGCGCCCGTCCCTCGGGGGTGTCGTTGGACTCCACGGGCTTGAATTCCCCGAACGACTCCACCCGGATCATCTCCGGGTCCTGGCCGAACTCCACCAGGTGCCGGGCCACACCCGCGGCGCGAGCCGCCGACAGCTCCCAGTTCGACGCGAACTGAGCCGTGGCGATGGGCTGGTTGTCGGCGTGCCCGGAGACCACCGACTTCACGTCGATGGATCGGGTGATCTCACCCAGATAGCCGAGCATGGGCACGGCCCGTTCTTCCAGCGTGCCCGAACCCGAAGCGAAGAGGGCCGAGGACTGCATGCGGAGGTAGACCCCGTCCTGCTCCCGCTCAACCGAGAACTGGTGGTTCAGATCGTTTTCCTGGATGAACTTCTCCAACCGGCGGGCGATGACCTCCATGTAGGCGTCGGCCACGGCCTCCAGCATGACGTCGCCCGGACTGGCCTCGGCGTTCTCCAGGAACATCTCCGGATCGAGTTCTTCGTCGACCAGGGCCATGGGATCGTCGGGAATCTCGGCCGACGTTCCGCCGATGGCCTCCCGGAGCGACTGACTCGCCTGGAGGAACTTCTCCTGCTTCAGCTCCGACATGGAGTAGAGCAGCACGAAGAAGGTGAGGAGCAGGCTCATGAGGTCGCCGAACGTGGTCATCCACAGCGGCGCGCCCTCTTCGACCAGGCCCCCGGACGAGCCGTCGTCGTCGTCCTCGGGTTCGGGCGGGAGGAGAGGCTCGACGTCGTCGCTCATGCCGCCGCTTCCTGGGCCGCAGGGGCCCCGAGGGCCGCGTCGGCCTTCGACTTGTGGGTGTTCAGGAACGCCCGGAGCTTCTCCTCCAGGATGATCCCGGTCTCCCCGCGGACCATGCTCTCCAGCCCCATCATGGCGAGCTGGATCTGGGTGACCTCGATCTGGATCCGACGGTCGAGCTTCGAGACCATGGGAATGAAGATGAGGTTCGCCAGCACGGCGCCGTAGAAGGTGGTGAGGAGGGCCACGGCCATGGACGGACCCAGCGCGTCGGGGTCGCTCATGTCGGCCAGCATCTGCACCAACCCGATGAGCGTTCCCACCATGCCGAAGGCCGGCGCGTACTTGCCCATCTCGTTGAAGATCTTCTGGCCGCCCCGGTGGTGTTCCTCCATCTGCCGGGTCTCGGTCTTGAGGATCTCCTTGATGGTGTGGGAATCCGTTCCGTCGGCGATGAGGAGCAGCCCCTTCTTCAGCGGCTCGGTGGGCGCTTCTTCCGCCACGGCCTCCAGCGCCACGGGACCGTCTCGCTTCAACACCTTCATGGCGCTGATGAGATGCTGGGAGATGGCCACCATTTCATCGCCGGGGTCGTTGAAGACCCGCCGGGAGACGGTGAAGATCATCTTCAGCTCGCTGGTGGGAAACGCGATGGAGGTCGCGGCGAAGGTCCCACCGGCGACGATGAGGATGCCGGGCACGTTGATGAACGTGCTGAGAGGCGAACCCAGGAGGATCGCGGCCAGCACGAGGCCGATCCCGGCGAGCACTCCGCCGATCGACGCCTTGTCCATGGGAAGTCGGGCTGAAGGGGTACGGAAGGGAGGAGGTCCCGTCCTCGAACGGACCCCGTCCAGCACGAGTATCGACTTCGGCGGTATCGACTTGAGCCCCCCCCACACGCGCCACGGCGGGCGCCGCGCAGTACGCGCAACGCCCGCCGTGGAAGGGGACCGAAGCGGCCGGGAACGGCCGCTCGTCCGGGGTCAGAGCTCCGGGATCCGGAGCACCTGACCGGGATAGATCTTGTCGGGATCTTCGAGCATGGGCCGGTTGGCCTCGAAGATCACCGGGTACTTCATGGCATCACCGTAGTGGGCCTTCGCGATCTTCCCGAGGGTGTCCCCCGACTCCACGGTGTAGAACGTGGCTTCCGGGGCCGCCTCTTCGACGGTCATGCGGTCGTCCACCCGGGCCACGCCGTGGGTGTTGCCGGCGATGAGGACGATCTTCTCCCGGGTCGCCTGGTCGGCGGCGGTGCCCCGGATCGTCACGGTACCGTCGTCGAACTCCACCATGGGGTTGGTGACGTCCAGGTCCATGGAGAGAATGGTCCGGAGAATCGCGTTGCCGGTCCGCATCTCGGCGAGCTTCTCCTCGGCGGTCTCCCCGGCGGGAGCGGCGGGAGCGTCCTCGGGGGGCTTGGGCTTGCGGCCCGCGTTGCGAATGAAATCGAAGATGCCCATGGCTGGCCTGTCCTCGGGTTCTGTTGCAGGGTGCGCCGGCGACGCCGGCTCGGGGTACCGCAAGGTAGACACGCGCACTGCACGTGTCAGCCTTTGTCCTTGCATGGAGGCCGCGGTGCCGGCAACGTCCCGCCCTCCACCGTTCCGTTCACCGGGAGTCGTCGTGTCCATCGCCGTCCTCCTCCTCGTGGTGGTCGCCGTACTGGGCTCCACGGGAATGACCGCCCTGCTCACCTGGCTGATCCTCCGGGCCCGGGATGGGCGCCTCCAGGGAGGCTCCCCCAACGACCTTCGCCTGCTCCAGAACGAGGTGCGACGGCTGGGCGAGGAACTGGACGGAGCCAACGCCGAACTCGACCGCCTCGCCGAACGGCTCGATTTCACCGAGCGTCTGCTGGGAAGCGGCGAGGGGGACGACGCCGGCGGGGCCTGACCTCCGGCGCCGGGCGCCTGTCCGGTTTTCCCGGTCCTCGACGCGACATGGGCGACGATCCCTTCGCCCACTCCGTCTTTCGAGGACCGACCCATGCGCTGGATTCCCGCCGCGGCACTCGCCGCCACGCTGGCGATGGCCGCCCCCATCGCCGCCGACGACTACGTCATTCTCGTGGCCCCCCGCGACACGCCCGCCGCCGAGTACGCGGCGGCCCAGGCCGACGACCAGAGGGTGTTCGCCGAGCGGCGCCTCTTCCGGGCGCTGAACCAGGCCGCCGATCTCCTGGGCGCCGGGGGTGCCCACACCGTGACGATCATGGTGGCCGCCGGCGAGTATCCCGGGCAGACCGGACTCGGCGTATGGGAGCTGCCGTCCATCGCCAATCCCGAGGGCACGCTCCGGATCATGGGCGGGTTCAACGACGACTTCAGCGGGCGCCAGCCCTTCGGACTCCTCAGCACCCTGGTCACCCAGGAGGGCCGGGGCGGGGCGTTTCTCACCATCGGATCCCGGTCCCAGTTGAGGGAACTCGTGGTGAGCGGGTTCGTGTTCGACGCGGCCCCGTCCAACAAGTACGACGCCCGCTCCAACTCCATCCTCAAGGGGTCGTCCCGCACCTACCCGTTGATCTCGTTCAACCAGCTCCGGGTGCAGCACCTGGTGGTGGCCGACAACATCTTCATCAACGGCGCCCACGGCGCCTTCGACCCCGGCATCGGGGGGATTCCCGGGTCGGTGGTGGACATCCAGAACAACCTCTTCCTCAACACCATCAAGACCATGAAGGTCGCGGCGGTGAGCGGGGGAGAGAACGTGGACATCAACATCCGGGGCAACTCGTTCATCCTGAACTGGCCCTTCAACCCCGACGCCACCTCCAGCAACGTCGGCGCCCTCGAGCTCTACCACTCGGGTGGCTACCGCACCCTCACCCTGGAAGACAATCTCTTCGCCTTCAATCCCGGCGGGGCCATGCAGCACGATTGGCCTGCCGACCGCATGGGCGAGATCGCCATCCGGAACAACCTCTTCCACGCCAACGGGTCGCTCTTCTCCACCTCCACCCCGGAAGAGGGCGTGATCGTCGGGAAGTTCGGCACCAATCCCACCTACATGTCTCTCGATCTCATCACCATCGAGGACGACCTGGACTACGACGTGGCGGGCAACGTCTCCATGGACCCGGGCATCGCCCTGGCCATGGCGCCCCTGCAGGCCGTGGACAACGATCAGATCCAGCGCGAGAACACGGTGATCAACGACGTGCGCCGGATCCTGGGCATGAACCAGAGCGGCGGCGCCGTGCCCATCGCCAACTACGCCCCCCGCATGGTCTACTACGAGGGACTCCCGGTCTTCCCCACCAACCCGGAGGCGGCGCGGTACGGCGTGCAGCCCACCCGGCTGTGGAGCCCCGGGCCCGGAAGCTGAGCAGGCGACGCAACCCTTTCGCTCGTGGGGCCGTCCGACCAAGGTGACAGTGTCGGGTTGATGCCTCACGAGTCGAAAGGGAACCATGGGCGAGACGTTGGGCGGGTTCGAGAAGCTGCTGCTTCTGGCGGTGCTGCAGCGGGGGGATGACGCGTACGGGGCGGCGCTCTTCGAGGAGATCGAGGCCCGCACCGGTCGCGGGGTGGCGCCGGGCTCGGTCTACGTCGCGCTCCGCCGCCTGGAGAAGAAGGGCCTCGTCCGGGGACACCAGGGCGACGCGAGCCCGGAGCGGGGGGGACGCCCGAAGAAGCGGTACCGGCTCCTCCCCGCCGGGCTCGAAGCGTTGCGGGACGCCCGGCGGGAGTGGGACGCCATGGCCGACGGACTGGACGCGGTGCTGGGAGGCGAGGCGTGAGCCCCCGGCCGCCCCGGCTCGCCGAAGCGCTCCTGCGACTCCTCCTTCCCCGGGAGCGCCGGGACGAGGTGCTGGGCGATCTGGCCGAGGCGTGGGCGCGTCGGCGCGCCCGATCCCGATTCGGGGCGGCGGCGTGGTACGCGGCCCAGGCGGTGGCGGTCCCCGTCTGGCTGGCGGCCGAGACCGTGGCGTCCACGTCGTGGGGCGCCGGCGACGCACGCCGGAGTCTCAGGACGTTGTGGCGAACGCCCCGGTTCACCGCGGCGGCGGTGGCCTCCCTCGCCCTGGGCATCGGCGCCACCACCACCATCGCCGGCGCCGCCGACACCATCCTGGCCCGCCCCCTCCCCGTGGAGCGCCCCGACGAACTCGCCCTGGTCTACCACAGTTGGCCCGACCGGTGGGAGGGGGGCCAGTACGGTTCCAGCCAGGCCGTGGACCCCACCGACGGATTGCGTCTCGCGTCCAACGTGTCGTACCCGGCGTTTCGGGCTCTGGACGAGGCCGCCAGCGACGCCATCCAACTGGCGGCCTACGCCTTCGTCCGGGGCATGGCCGTGGTGGATGGAGATCGCCCGGCGGTCGCCGCCGGAGGCATGGTGGTGTCGGGGGACTACTTCGCCGCCCTCCGGGTCCGGGCAGCCCTGGGCCGCACCCTCACCCCGGACGACGACCGTGCCGGGGCACCTCCGGTGGCGGTCCTCGCCCACGACTTCTGGCGCCGCACCTTCGCCGGCGACTCGGCGGTGGTGGGCCGCACCCTCGACCTCAACGGGCGCCCGTTCCAGGTCGTGGGGGTGGCCCAGCCGGGATACGCGGGCCTCTCGCCCGGGGGCTTCTTCGGCCCCAGCGACGTGATCCTCCCCCTGGCGGCGGCTGAGTGGGTTCTCCCTCTGACCCTGGACCCGTCGGGGCCGGGGCTCCAGGGCGCGGGCGACCTCCACTGGGTGCGGCTGATCGCCCGGGTCCCCCCGGACGTGGCGGTGGCGCCCCTGGCCGAGTCGCTGGGAGGCGAGCTGCGCGCGGCGCTGGTGGCCCACGGAATCGTCACGGCCGCCGCCGCGCCCGACGTCCACGTGCGGTTCCTGGAGGGCCGACGGGGCCTGGATTCCCTCCGCCAGGGCGCCGAGGGGCCCCTGCGGGTCCTGGGGGTGGTGGTGGTCTTCGTCCTCCTCATCGCCTGCGGCAACCTGGCCACTCTGCTCCTGGCCCGGGGCGCCAGTCGCCGGGGTGAACTGGCGGTGCGGAGGGCCGTGGGCGCCGGGCGTTGGGACCTGGCCCGCCCCCTCCTGGTGGAGAGCCTGATCCTGGCGGGGGCCGGGGCTCTGGTGGGGATCGCCCTGGCCACTCAGGTCGGGCCGGCCGTGACCACCGCCCTCACCGGGGGCGCCTCCTCGTCTCTGGCCTTCCGGGTCGACGGGCGGCTCCTGGGCGCCGCGGCCCTGGCCGCCCTCGTCGCCGCCGTGGCCAGCAGCTTGCCTCCGGCGGTCCGGGCCATGCGGGTCGACCCCGGGAACGAGGTGGGGGCCCGGGGCGGCGGATCCGGCTTTCCCGCCGCCGGGCGGGGGCTCATCGTGCTGCAGATCGCCCTCTCCATGCCCCTGGTGGTGGGGGCCGCCCTCTTTCTCCGCACCCTGGGCAACCTCGCTCAGGTGGACCCGGGATTCGACAGCGAGGGACTGGTCGTCTTCCGGGTCGACCCGTCGTTCGTGACCCGGGACGCCGACGAGCAGACCCAACTCTACGGGCGGGTTCTGGACGCCCTCCGGGCCGCTCCCGGCCTGGGGGCGGCGTCGGCCGTGGAAAACGCGCTCCTGAGCGGATGGCAGTCGGATACGGACGTGGAGATCGACGGCGTGGCCCACCACATGATGATGAATGCCGTGGGCCCGGGGTTCTTCGACCTGGTGGGTGTGCCGCTCCGCTCGGGGCGGGAGCTGGGTGCCGCCGACCGTGGGGGAGCCCCCGACGTCGTGGTGGTGAACGAAACGGCGAACCGTCGACTCTTCGGTGGGTCGGCCGTGGGCCGCCGCTTCCGGGTGGGCGAGCGGGACGTGGAGGTCGTGGGCGTGGTGGGCGACACCCGCTACAGGAGCCTGCGCGACGAGGTGGAGCCCACCTTCCACGACCCGTGGGATCAGCGGCCCGACGGGATCTTCACGCTCCACTTCGTGGTGCGCCCCACCCTCCCCGCCGGCGAGGCCGAAGCCGCGATCCGCGACGTCGTGGCCGGCGTGGACCCGGGCATGCCCGTCATGGCCCTCCGCACGTCGTCGGACGACATCGCCCGGGGATCCACCCGGGAGCGACTCTTCGCTCGCCTCCTGAGCGCCTTCGGTCTCTTCGCCCTGCTCCTGGCCGGCATCGGCCTCCACGGGGTCACGGCCTTCGCCGTGGCCCGGCGCACCGGTGAGATCGGGGTCCGGCTGGCCCTGGGCGCGGCGCCCCTGAGCATCGTGGGCATGGTCCTGCGCCAGATTCTGGTGCTCGCCGGTCTCGGCCTGGCCCTGGGCCTCGTGGGGGCCTGGGCCCTGGGGCCGGTGGTGCGCTCCATGTTGTTCGAGGTCGCCCCGTCCGACCCGGCCACCCTGGTGCTGGCCGCCCTGGTCATGGTGGGGGCCACCCTGGCGTCGGCGTGGTGGCCGGCTCGACGGGCCGCCCGCCTGGATCCCCGAACCGCGTTGGCTCCAGAGCACGGCTAGCCTATTCTCAAGTTCGACGCCGGCGGCAACGACACTTCCGGAAGGGCTGCGCACCCTCACGCCCGGCGTTCGAGGCACGTTCGCCGGGCTCCCCCCACACCGGACTCCCATGGACCTGCTCACGCTCGACGAGGCGCTCGACCTTCCCCAGGCGCGCGCCAACGAGTTGTTCGCCGCTCATCTGAACCGATATCTGCTCCGGGCCTTCGAGATCCTGGGCTACAGCGAGATGGATATCGCGGGCGCCGAGGGGGTGGTGATCCACCTCCGCGACGGACGGGAGATCCTGGACTTCTCCGGAGGGATCGGGATCTGTGGCGTGGGCCACAATCATCCCCGGGTCCTGGCCGCCGAACGGAAGTGCCAGGAGCGGAAGGTCATCGACCTGATGCGGGTCGCCCCCCACCGTCTTCAGGGTGCCCTCGCCCACAACATCGCCCAGTGCCTTCCCGATCCCCTCGACGTCTCGTTCTTCACGGTGTCGGGCGCCGAAGCGGTGGAAGGGGCCATGAAGCTGTGCGAGCGCATCCAGGGGCCCAAGGGGAAGACCAAGTTCATCGCCATGCAGGGGGCCTTCCACGGGAAGCTCCACGGGTCCCTCTCGGTGACCACGGCGTCGCGGTTCCAGTCGGGGTTCATCATGGGAATCCCGCAGGAGAACGTCATCACGGTGCCCTACGGCGACCTGGAAGCCGTGCGGGCGGCCATCGCCGCCGAAACCCGGGACGGCGTGAACTCCATCGTGGCCGTCATCGTGGAGCCGATCCGGGGCGAAGCCTGCGAGGTGCCGCCCGAGGGCTACCTCACCGAGCTCGCTCAGCTCTGCCGCGACAACGACGTCATGTCGATCTTCGACGAGGTGAAGACCGGCATGGGGCGGACCGGCAAGTTCGTGGCCTTCCAGCACGAAGACGTCGTGCCCGACGTCACCACCCTGGCCAAGTCGCTGGGGGGCGCGAAGCGCGCCATCGGCGCCATGGTGACCTCGCAGGAGAACTGGGAGAAGGCCTACGGGAGCGTGCGGGACTGCACGATCCACTCCACGGGCTTCGGGGGCCTGGGCAGCACCATGGCCATCGCCCTGGAGACCATCAACATCATGCACGAGGAAGGGCTCATCGACCGCTGCGCCGAACTGGGCGAGTACTTCGGCGGACGGCTTCGCGCCCTTCAGGAGAAGCACCCCAAGACCGTCGCCGAGGTGCGGGGCCGGGGGCTCTTCCAGGCCCTGCGGTTCCGCTTCAAGGAGACGTTCGCGGCCAAGGTGGCCGGCATCACCGGCAACGAGATCTTCCGTTCGTACCAGAGCGTCATGATCGGAGCCCTGAATCGCGAACTCTACCAGCGGCACAACGTCCTGACCCATTTCCAGCCCGGCGCCCTGGACGTCATGCACTTCATGCCTCCCCTCATCGTGACGGAAGCCCAGATCGACCAGGTCGTGGACGGCCTCGACGACGTGCTCACCCGGGGCATGACCGACGCCACCGTCCGGTTCATCACGGCGAACGCCCGCCGGGTCCTGAGGCTGTAGGTCGTGGAGGAGAGCACGCTCCCTCTGGTCGTGGAGTTGGACCGCACGCTGGTTCGGTCGGACACGCTGGTGGAAACCTGGCTGCGGGCCGTGCGGCGCCAGCCGTGGATCCTCCTCCTGACGCCGTTCTGGATGCTGCGGGGACGGGCCCATCTGCGGACGCGCCTGCGGGGCCGAGTGGACCTGTCGGCCGAGACGCTTCCCTACCACGACGAGTTCGTGGACTTCCTGCGCCGGCAACGAGGCGCCCGCCGGCCGCTGATCCTGGCTCACGACGGCGCACCCGACACCGCCCGGCGCGTCTTCGACCACCTGGGCATCTTCGATCGGGTCCTCCCCGCCATCGGAGGCGTGCGCGCGCGGGTCCAGGCCCTGGTGGACGAGTTCGGTGAGGGCGGCTACGCCTATGCCGGATCCGGCCGCGGCGACCTGCCCCTGTGGAACGCCGGAGGCGCCGCCGTCCTGGTGTCCACGCCTCCCCAGTGGGCCCGGCGAGTCGGAGTCCCCGTGGAAGCCGAGTTTCCCCGGGAGCGGAGTCGGCTCCGGGGCTTGATCAAGGCCATGCGGACGTACCAGTGGGTGAAGAACCTGCTGATCTTCCTCCCGCTCATCACCGCCAACGGACTCACCCGGATCTCGAGTCTGTGGCTCGCCCTGGGCACCTTCGCGGCCTTCAGTTGCCTCGCGTCGGGCGTGTACGTCGTCAACGATCTCTTCGACCTGGACGCCGACCGCCGACATCCCCGGAAGCGGCGCCGGCCCTTCGCCAGCGGCACGGCGCCCCTGGGCTGGGGCGTGGTTCTGGGCCCCCTCCTCATGACGGTCGGCGTCGTGGGAGGCTTCCTCCTTGGATTCTGGGTCGGCGTATCGCTGGTGACCTACGCGGTGGCCACCATCGCTTACTCGGCGTTCCTCAAGACCCAGCCTCTCGTCGACGTCTTCACCCTGGCCCTGCTGTACACCCTCCGGATCGTGGCCGGCGGTGTGGCGGTGGACGAAGCGGCGTCCATCTGGCTCCTGAGCTTCTCCAGCTTCTTCTTCCTCTCCCTCGGGTTCCTGAAGCGTCACGTGGAAGTCTCCCGGCTGTCGCCCGACGAGGAGATCCACCGCCGGGGGTACGGCACCGGAGAAGACCGGCCCCTCCTGGTCATGGGCATCGCCAGCAGCTTCGCCGCCTCCATCGTTCTCGCCCTCTACGTCGAGACCTCGGTGGCCGAAGCCATCTATCCGCGACCGGAAGCGGTCTGGGGCTTCGTCCCCCTCTCCCTCTTCTGGCAGATGCGCATGTGGCTCGCCGCCGAGCGCGGTTTCGTCCACGACGATCCCATCACCTACGCAGCCAGGGATTGGGTCTCCCTCCTGGTGGTGCTCGCCGCGGGGGTCTGCTACCTCGCCGCCGTCGTCTAGACCGGGCGGGGCGATGGCTTCCGAATCGACTGTCCTGGATCACCTGGTGGTGGGCACCGGCCATGCCGGAATCGCCACGGCCGAGGCCCTCCGACGCGCGGGGCAGTCGTTCGAGGTCGTGGATGTGGGCTACGATCTCCCCGACGCCGTGTCCCGCGACGTGGGTCGGTTGCAGGAACGGGAGCCTTCGGCATGGGACCCCGGGCTGACGGAACGCCTCTTTCCGCCCCAGGAGGCATCCCGGACCGGCGTGGCGGCCCGCCTCGCGTTCGGATCGGACTTCGTGTACCGCACCCCCGACGTCCTGGACCTTCGGACCCGGGACTGCGAGGTGAAGATCAGCCACGGGTTCGGCGGATTCGGCAACGTCTGGGGGGCCGCCATGCTTCCCTACGGCGAACGCGCCCTCCGCTCCTGGCCCGTGTCCCGCGACGCCATGGCCCAGGCCTACCGACGGGTCCTGGAGTACGTGCCCCTGAGCGGGGAGCAGGACGATCTGGACCGCGACTTCCCCCTCTACACGGAAGGCGCGGGCCAGGTGGCCCCCTCGCCCTGGACCCGGGCCCTGGCCGAGGCCCTGAGGGGCCGCCGCGAGGCCCTCGCCCGGGCCGGGGTGCGCACCGGGCGGGCCCGACTGGCCGTGGAAACCCGGGGTGGAGACTCGGCCTGCCGCTACTGCTCCCACTGTCTCGACGGGTGTCCCTACGGCGCCATCTTCAACCCCCGGGACGCGTGGCGACGCCTCGAAGCCCAGGGGGTGCGGGTGCACCGGGGCCAGTACGCCCTCGCCTTCTCGGAATGGGGCGACGGCGTGGAACTCGTGACCCGCGACCTGGCCGACGGGGGCATGCGCCGCTGGCGCGCGCGCCGCCTCTACCTGGCCGCGGGGCACCTGTCGTCGGCCCGCATCGTCCTGCGCTCACTGAAGCACTGGGACAAACCCGTGCGGGTCGCCGACAGCCAGTACTTCTTCTTTCCCCTCCTGGCGTGGCGCGGAGTCAGTCGGGACGTACGGTTCACCCTGGCGGAGATGTTCGCCGAGGTGTCCAACCCCGATCTGAGCGAACGGGACGTCCACCTCCAGGTGTACGGACTGAACCGGATCTTCGCCGACACCCTCCGGGGCATGGTGCCCCGCCCCCTGCCCACGGGCTGGATCGAGCGACGGTCGTTCCTCTTCCAGGGATTCCTCCACTCCCAGGACAGCGGCCACCTGGAACTCACCCTGCGACGCATCTGCGACGATCGCGATCACGTGGAGATCCGGGGGGTGCACAATCCCCGAGCGCTCCGCATCGCCCGGGGCGTGCGGCGCCTGTTCCGAACGCAGCTGCGGCACTTCGGGTGGGTGCCTCCGGTGGGCCTCACCCTCGTGCCCCCGGGACGAAGCTTCCACGCCGGGGGCAGCTTCCCCATGGAGGGCGACGATCCGGTGCTCCGGTCCGATCGCCTGGGGCGTCCGGCCCACTACCGCCGCACCCACCTGGTGGATTCGGCCACCTTCCCCGACGTCACCGGGGGAACCATCGCGTTCACCATCATGGCCAACGCCGACCGCATCGTTCGGGAGTCCCTGGGCTCGTAGCCCTCCCCTCACCCTCCCGACCAGACGTTGTCGGAGCGGTCGATGTCGGGGAACGCCCCCTGGGGGTCGATCTCGATCCGGACCGCCCGCCCCGGGACCGTGAGGCGCACCTGGCTCGTTCCGGTCCAGGCCTCCACCTCCACGACCCGGTCCGTGACTCCGCCCCGGGCGTCAGTGAACCGCACGGTGAGGGGCACCACCAGGGCGCCTTCCCGCACCAGGCCCACCGCCGTGGAGTCGGCACCGGCCTCCACCCATTCGATGCCCGCATCCAGGGTGGCGGTGGCGGCGAACGCCGGCGACCAGAACCAGTCGAGGTCCCGACCGGCGTGGCGTTCCACGAGGTGGAAGAAGTCCCACGGCTGGGGATGTTTGAACGCCCAGGTCTCGGCGTAGTCCCGGAAGGCCTCACGGAAGGTGTCGGCCCCCACGATCTCCCGGAGCGCCCCCAGCATGACCGCGGGTTTGGTGTACGCGGCCAGTCCCCGGGCGCCGTACGGGCTCACGAGATCGGTGTGGCGCAGGATCGGAACCTCTTCCTCGGTCCCGGCCACCCGCAGGTACCCCCGGTTCTCGCCCCACCGGGGCGGCTCTTCACCCCAGAGCACGGCCGCGGCCTCTTCGTCGAAGTAGCTCACGAACCCCTCGTCCATGAAGGCGTGCTTCGCCTCCATGCTCCCCACCGTCATGGGAAACCACTGGTGGGCGGTTTCGTGGATCGTGACCCCGGCCAGTCCCCGGGGATTGTCGGTGCCGGGATTGAAGACGAGCATGGGGTATTCCATGCCCCCCACCGGGCCTTCGGTGATGGAGACCTGGGGCCAGGGGTACGGCCGGATCCAGTCCGACAGCGTCTCGATGGTGAAGGCGGCGTAGCGGGCCGCCTCTTCCCAGGCGCCGAGTTCGGGTCGGTAGAATGCCTGGGCGTCGACGCCTCCCGCCGTGCGGTGCAGGTCCCACACGTACTCGTTGCTCGTGGAGAACGCGAAGTCCCGGACGTCGTCGGCCTCGAAGCGCCAGGTCACCGACGATCCCGAGGCGCCCCGGGTGGAGCGGCCGGCGCCCCGGTCGTCGGGGGCCACGATCCGCACCGTTTCGCCGGGGCGGCTCCGGGCCTCGGCGAGGCGCGCCACCACCGCGTCGGTCAGGACGTCTTCGGCATTGGCCAGCGTGCCCGTGGCGCCGATGAGCCACCCCGACGGCACCGTGAGGGACACGTCGAAGTCGCCGTACTCCAGGTAGAACTCGCCGTCCCCCAGGTAGGGGGTGGTGTCCCACCCGTAGACGTCGTCGTAGACCGCCATGCGGGGGTACCACTGGGCCACGGCGAACACCCGCCCGTCGAGGTTGCCGTTGCGGAAGGTGGGCGCGGGGGGGACGGTGAACGACCAGCTCACCTCGACGGTCACCGAGGATCCCGGGGCCACCGGAGAGGCGGGCCGCACCTCCAGGAGCGTCAGGGCCTCCTGATATCCGCCGCCGGGATGGCGGGACTCGGCCGGGACCCCATCCACCGACACGCTCTCGACGTACATGCCGCCGGTGATGGGCGCGCGCCGGTTCCGCCGGGCGCCCGGGGCGAAGACGTTCTGGTCGAGATGGAGGATCAGGCGATCCAGGGCGTCGGGAGAACGGTTGTGGTACGTGATGGTCTCCCGTCCCGTCACCCGGCCGTCCCGGGGATCCAGGGTGGCCTCGATGACGTAGTCGGCGCCGTTCTGCCAGTACCCGGGGCCCGGGACCCCGGTGTCGGTCCGGGTGCCCGCGGCCACCGCCGCCCGGAACGCCGCCGGGGCGTCGGCCGCCTGGGCCATGGCGGAGCGGGGGGCGCCGGCCAGGAGCACGGCGGGGATCCACAGGGCGGTGGCGATTCTGCGCATGGTCTTCACTCGTCGGTTCCGTTGTCGAACTCGATCTCGGGGCCGTCGGGCCCTCCGAAACGTACCGGGCCGGGCGGCGGCACCTCCCGACGAACATACCCCAGGGCCAGGGTGCCCCGCCGGGGCGAGACGGCCCCGCTGGTGACCACACCCACCGCCTTGGCCCCGTCGGCCCGCCACAACTCGGTGCCCGGGTCCGGGACCGGCCGGTCTCCCAGACGGAGGCGCCGCAGGTGACGGTTCACGTGGCCCCGGTCCCGGATGCGGACGATGACTTCCTGCCCGGTGTAGCAGCCCTTGTCGTAGTCGATGGCCCGGGTGTGGACCCCCGCCTCCACGGGGATGTGCTCTTCGGTGAAGTCCACACCGAAGGCCGGGCGACCGGCTTCGTGGCGGAGGGCGTCCCACACCTCCCGCCCCACCGAGACGGCGCCGGCGGCGTCCAGCCGAGCCCGAAGGGCCGACACGTCGGCGGCGTCGGCCACCACGTCCCACGCCGGTTCGGAGACGTCGCCGCACCGGATGAGGGTCAGGGGCCGCGCCCCGCCCACCTCCACGGCGCGAAGGTCGCCTTCCGCCATGGCCTCCAGCTCCGCCGCCTCCAGACGGAGCCCGGTGGCCTCCCGGGCCAGAAGCCCGGCCCCGAGGGGGCCCAGCACGGTGAGCATGCCCGTCTCGGCCGACACGTCGGTGACCCGGGCCAGGCGGGGAGGCAGAAAGCGGGACAGGTGGGCCTGGAGGGCCTCGGCCCCGGCGGCGGGGACGTCGAGGAGGAGCGACGCGTCGTCGCCGTGGGCCCCGGCCTCCCGCCACAGGCGCAGATCGGAGACAGTACGCCCCCTGGGCGTGAGCACCACCGAATATTCGGCTCGTCCCGCGCCCACCCCGTCCCCCTGCACCCAGGGGCCGGGCATGTGCCCGGTGACCACGCCCTGGAGCATGGCCGAGGGCTGCTTGCCCGTGACCGTCCATCGACGGCGATGGCCTCGGTCCCGAACCGCCGCGCCGGTGGTGGCCGCGGTCCACTCGTCCATGGGAACGGTCACGAATCTTCTCCCAGATCGCGCAGGATCGCCCGGACCCGGGGGGCCTCGGGCGAGCCCGGCGCCCGGTCCAGAAAGGTGCGGAGGTGCCGGGCGGCGTCTTCGGCCCGGCCGAGGCGGGCGAGGAGGAGTCCCAGCTCCCGATGTTCATTGTGGGCATCGGGCCGCAGGAGCAGGATCCGCTCCACGGCGGCCACGGCCCGAACGTCGTCGCTCACGTTGGAATAGAGGCTCTTCAGGTTGTTCAGGAGGCGCACCAGCATGTCGCGCCGGGACGCCGCCTCGAGATACGACGGCCGAACCCGGACCATGCCGCCGTAGACCCGGTCCAGGAACTCCTGTGCCTGATCCTGGAATCGCACCTGGCCGCCGTCGAAGGGGTCCACCAGGAGCTGGAGCACGTCACCCGAATACCGCACCAGGAAGTGGTGCGGAAAGTTGACGCCCTCCAGCGGCAGTCCCAGGCGCCACCCCACTTCCAGCACCACGATGCCCAGGGTCAGGGGAATCCCCTTCCGGCGATCCAGGACGTCGTTCAGGAACGAGTTCCTGGGGTCGTAGTAGGCCTCCCGATTGCCCTGGAACCGGTGCCGGCGGTAGACCACGTCCAGCAACTCCTGGAGCACCACGGGAGGCGCCGATTCCTGCCCGAGTCGGTCCCGGACCTCCTCGGCCATCTGGTCCAGCCGGGCCAGGTAGGGCTCGGGAGGAAGCTGGGGATACTCCTCCCGGGCGATGAGGAGCGCGACCCGGGCGAGATCGAGATCCGCATCGGGCCGGGCGGCGGCCCGGGCGAAGTCCCGGCGGGGCGATGAAGCGGGGGCGGTCACGTCTCTCGCGTCGGTGGTGCAGGTCGGATAGCTTGGCCCGTCCCAGGGTCGGGCCGGTGATGCATACCCGGCCACGGCCCCGGGTTTCCGCCCTTCCCCACCCTCCACCCAGGACATCGTCGGCATGACCGACTCCTCCAGGCCGCGGGATCAACGACCCCGCATTCGCCTGAGCCACCTGTCCCACGGCGCCGGTTGAGCGTGTAAACTCGGCATGGCCGAGCTGGCGCAGGTTCTGCGCCCCCTCCTTCCCAGCGGCGATCCCCACGCCCTCGTGGACGCATCCACGGGGGACGACGCCGCCGTGTACCTACCCGACGGGACCGAGGGCGGAACCGCACGCGCCATCGTGGTGAGCGTGGACTTCTTCACCCCCATGGTGGACGACGCCCGGGACTTCGGCCGCATCGCCGCGGCCAATGCCCTGTCGGACATCTACGCCATGGGGGCCCGGCCCCTCTTCGCCCTGAACCTGCTGGGGTTCCCGCGCCGGCTCCTGGACTCGGGGCTCGCCGAGGGCATCATCGGCGGCGCCGCCGAGGTGGCGGCCCGGGCGGGAGTGCCGATCCTCGGCGGACATTCCATCGACGATCCCGAGCCCAAGTTCGGGATGGTGGCCGTGGGAGACGCGGATCCGGCGGCCCTGGTGACCAACGCCGGGGCCCGGGCCGGCGACCGCCTCGTGCTCACCAAACCGCTGGGCACGGGGGTGGTCACCACGGCGCTGAAGAACGACGCCGCCGACCCGGAGACCATCGCCTCGGCGGTGGCGTCCATGACCACCCTCAACGCCGCGGCCCGGGACGCCATGATGGCCGTGGGGGTCTCGGCGGCCACCGACGTCACGGGCTACGGGTTGCTCGGCCACCTCCGCACCCTGCTCCGGGCATCGGGGGTGGAGGCCGTGGTCCGGGCCGACGCCGTGCCCCTCCTGCCGGGGGCGACGGCGCTGGCCCGGGCCGGTGAGATCCCCGGGGGCTCGTCCCGCAACCGGGCCGACCTGGAGAGCGACGTCCGGTGGGGCGACGGGGTGGACGAGGTCCTACGGGTTCTGCTGTGCGACGCCCAGACGTCCGGGGGACTCCTCATGGCCGTGCCCGGGGAGCGGCTGGATCCGCTCCTGGCGGAATTGGCCCACCGAGACGTGGACGGCGCCGTGGTGGGCACCGTTCGGGAGGGCGACCGGCCGGGGCGGGTGGACGTGGTCCAGGGGTCGTGATCCGACCCGAAGGTCAGCCCTTTCCGGCCAGCGCGTTCCCCAACAGGGCGCCCATGATGGCCGACACCCCCGACGAGAGGCTTCCGGCCAGGATCAGCCAGGCGAACACCTGACCCAGGGCGAACGCCAGAACCAGACCCAGCGCAGCGGGAATGACGCCCAGAAGGAAGCCCTGCTTCACGGCGTTCATGGTCCCCGGACCCGACCGCCCCCAGAAGAAGGCGATGACCAGGGGGATGCCCACGCCGAAGTAGAGGGCCATGGCCCCGATGTCCTGCGACACCGTGGCGCCCAGGACGTGAGCGCACTGGAGCAGCACGCTCAGGACGTACCATCCGACGGGCATGGGGGCGCGGTCGCTCATACTCGGTGGCTCCTTGGGTGGACGACGCCGGGCCTCCCGGCTTCATGTGACGACCTTATCACATGAGGCCGGGAGGCCGCAAGGGGATCAGGCCCGGGCCGGAGCCTCGTCCTGGGGGGGCTTCCGAGAGCGGGTCCGGGCCTTCTTGGACGACCCCTTCCCCGAAGCGCCCGACGACGTGCCGCCCGGTTCCTTGCGGAACGCCAGGGAGACCACGTCGTCCAGGGTCTCCACCAGGTGGACCGTCAGGCTCTTCCGCACGTCCTTGGGCAGGTCGTCCAGGTCGGCCTCGTTGTCCTTGGGCACGATGACCTCGGTGATCCCGGCGCGCACGGCCCCCAGGAGCTTCTCCTTCACTCCGCCGATGGGCAGCACCCGCCCGGTGAGGGTCAACTCGCCGGTCATGGCGAGATCCCGCCGCACCCGCTTGTGCCCCAGGGCCGACACCAGGGCCGTGGCCATGGTGATGCCCGCCGACGGGCCGTCCTTGGGAATGGCGCCGGCGGGAACGTGGATGTGCACCTCCTGTCCCTTGAGGGCGCCCTCCACGATGCCCAGATCCTTCCAGTGGGCCTTGGCGTACGACAGGGCCGCTCGACCCGATTCCTTCATGACGTCGCCGAGCTGACCGGTGAGCACCAGGCCCCCTTCACCGGGCATGACGCTGGCCTCCACGAACATGATGTCGCCGCCCATGGGCGTGTAGAACATGCCCGTGGCCACGCCCACGGCGTCTTCCGACGCCATGCGCTCGGGATGGACCCGGGGCCGACCCAGCAGGTCGCGGATCTCGTCCCGGCCCACGGTCTCGGCCTCGGTGCCCCCGGCGATCCGCCGGGCCACCTTCCGGGCCAGTTTGCCCAGTTCCCGCTCGAGCTGCCGGACCCCCGCTTCCCGGGTGTACTCCTGGATGATGGAGGTCAGGCCGTCGTCGTTCACCTCCAGCTCGCCGTCGTACAGCCCGTTTTCCTTCTCCTGACGGGGAAGGAGGTATCGCTTGGCGATCTCGAGCTTCTCGGCCTCCGTGTACCCGCTGAACTCCACCCGCTCCATGCGATCCAGGAGCGGCGCGGGAATCCGGTCGATGTAGTTGGCCGTGGCGATGAAGAGCACCTCCGACAGATCGAAGGGGATGCCCAGATAGTGGTCGACGAAGGTGGAGTTCTGGGCCGGATCCAGCACCTCCAGGAGCGCCGAACTGGGGTCCCCCTGGAACGACACGCCGAGCTTGTCGACCTCGTCCAGAAGGAACACCGGATTCTTGCTCTTGGCCTGGCGCATGCCCTGGACGATGCGGCCCGGCATGGCGCCGACGTACGTGCGCCGGTGCCCCCGGATGTCGGCCTCGTCCCGGGCTCCCCCCAGGGAGATGCGGACGTACTTCCGACCCAGGGCCTTGGCGATGGACTGGGCGATGGAGGTCTTTCCCACGCCCGGAGGGCCGACGAAGAGCAGGATGGGACCCTTCCCCGACGGATCCTCGTTGCCCGGCACCGTCCCGGGGGACGCGTCGCCGGCCTCCGCTTCGGGCGCCTCGCCCTCGTCGGCCTCGTCCTCGTCCGGCGCCCGCTCCATCTGGAGCTTCCGCACGGCGAGGAACTCCAGAACCCGGTCCTTCACGTCCTCGAGTCCGTAGTGATCCTCGTGCAGGATCTCCTCGGAGCGGTCCAGGTCGATCTTGTCTTCGGTGCGCTCGTTCCAGGGCAGGTCGATGATCCACTCCAGGAACGTGCGGATCACCTGATACTCGGCCGACTGGGGCGACGTGCGCTCCAAGCGGCGGAGTTCCCGGTCCACCTCGGTCCGGGCTTCCTCACCGAGTTCCAGCGCCTCGATGCGCTCCTTGAGTTCATCGAGATCGCCCTGCTCCTCCTCTTCGCCGAGCTCCTTCTGGATCTGCTTGAGCTGCTCCCGGAGGAGCATCTCGCGCTGCCGCTCCCCGAGCTCGGACTGGACCCGAGCCTGGATCTCCTCCTGGGCCTCGATGCGCGCCAGTTCCCGCTCCACGGCGACCAGCGCCTGCCGCATGCGCTCCTCGTCGTCCAGGATCTCCAGCAGCTTCTGCTTCTCCGGGGTGGGCAGCTCGAGATAGAACGAGACCAGGTCGGCGAACGGACCGGGTTCGTCCACACCCTGGATCAACTGGTTCAGCGCCTCGGCGGGAACTCCCCGGCGGGTGCCCAACTCCGCGGCCCGGTCCCGGAGCTCCCGATCCAGGGCCTGGAAGGCCGGGTCTTCGGTATTGCGGGGCTCCTGGCGGTCCATGGAGAGAAGGACGGCTCGGAGCATCTGCTCGCCGTCGTCCTGATAGCTGATGGCCTGGGCTCGCCCTTCTCCCTGGACGAGCAACTGGACGCCGCCCCGCACCCGGTGCGTCTGGATGATGCGGACCACGGTGCCGACGTTGTACAACACGCCGGGTTCGGGATCATCGACGTTTTCGCGCTGGGCCACGGCGAAGAGCCGCCGGTCGCCGTCCAGGGCCGCCTGTACGGCCTCGACGGTGCCGGGTCGTCCCGCACTGATGGGAACGGCCACGCCCGGGTACACGACGGTGTCCCGGAGGGGGAGAACCGGAAGGGTGAATCGCTCGCCCATGATGTCGTCTCTCTTCGAACGCGGCGACGGCGGTACACCCGCGCCGCGTTCGCTTGAATTCGGAGGGTCGCTGGGGCTCTCGCTCGTTCGGAGCCCGCATGCGCCGAAGGTGAATCGTACCCCAGTGCAGGATGCGGGCCACGCTCCACACCCCCCTTTCGGGGCGGGATGGCAGGGCGCCCCTGTCAAAGTGGCGCGGCCCGACCCGATGCGCGAGAAGGGCCTGCCCCGGGGGCGGGATCGGGCCGCCCCGTTTTCCCCGACTGGCCCCCGGCGTACCTTCAGCCGGAGTAGTCCACCGAGGAGGAGCCGATGCCACACGAACTCCTGGACGGGGTGACCTGGTTCCGGGGATCATCGATCCGGATCCGCAGGGCCGGCGTCGAGGTGCACGTCGACCCCTACGGCCACGACCAGACGGACGATGGTCGGGCCGACTTCATCCTGCTCACCCACCCCCACTACGACAACTTCTCCGAAGAGGACATCGACCGCCTTCGCTCTCCCGAGACGGTGGTCATCGCCCCGGCCACCATGAAGAAGCAGTTGTCCGAGGCCGACCACTTTCTCCGTCCCGGCGACGTGCTCCAACTCCACGACTTCGACCTGCTGGCCATGCCGGCCTACAACGTCGACAAGCGGTATCACCCCCCCGAGGCGGGGTGGTTGGGGTACGTCTTCACCCTGGGCGGCGTGACGTACTACCACGCCGGCGACACCGACCTCATCGACGCCATGATGTCGGTGCGCTGCGACGTGGCCTTCCTCCCCGTGGACGGCCACTACACCATGGGCGCCGAGGGCGCTGCTCGAGCGGCGGACCTCTGCGGCGCGGCAGTGGTGGTGCCCATTCGCTGGTCCGAGGGCCCCACCGCCGAAGAGGCCCACCGCCTCGCCGAGATGGACGACCTCCACGTCGAACTCCTGGAGCGACAGGCATGACCCCCTCCCCCCGCCTGCCCTCGTTCGCGGCCACCGGTGCGGCCCTCCTCGTGTCTCTCGCCGCCGGCTGTGCGCCGGGGGGCGACGCTGCCGCCGTCCAGGGCGACGACTCCGACGACCCCGCCCCCGCCCCGGTGGCCGGACGCTCCACCGTCTACGCGCCCCACGGACTCGCCGCCACCAGCCAGCCCCTGGCCTCTGCGGCGGCCCTCCGCATTCTGGAGGCGGGTGGCAACGCCTTCGACGCCGCCGTGGCGGCCTCGGCGGTGCTGTCGCTGGTGGAGCCCCACATGACCGGATTGGGGGGCGACCTCTTCGCCATCTTCTGGTCGGCCGAAGAGGGCCGTGTGGTGGGGCTCGACGCGTCGGGACGGGCCGGTGCCCGCATGACGCCCGAGCAGATCCGGGCCGACGGCTTCGACCGTGTGCCCTACCAGGGCCCCGGCTCGGTCACCGTGCCCGGCGCCGTGGCCGGGTGGGCTGCTCTCCTGGACCGGTACGGAAGCCTCCCCCTGGCCCGGGTGCTGGAACCCGCCCTCGGCTTGGCCGAAGACGGCTTCCCCGTGTCGCCCATCATCGCCGGCCAGTGGCAGGCCCAGCTCGACCTGCTCCAGGACGACGCCGGGGCCACCGCGACCTACCTGGTGGACGGCGGCACCCGGGCTCCCCGGGCCGGCGAGTGGTTCCGCAATCCCGACTTCGCCGCCTCGCTCCGGGCCATCGCCCAGGAGGGTCCCGCGGCCCTCTACGGCGGGGCGCTGGGTCGCCGCATCGTGGCCCACCTGGACACCGTGGGCGGGTACCTCACCGACGCCGACATGGCGTCCATGGAGGTGCGATGGGTCGAGCCCCTGAGCGTGGACTACCGGGGGTGGACGGTCCACGAGCTGCCCCCGGCGGGGCAGGGCATCGCCGCCCTCCAGATGCTGGAGATGCTCGAGCCCCTGGATCTGGCCGCCATGGGCCACAATTCCCCCGAGTACCTCCACCACCTCATCGAGGCCAAGAAGCTCGCCTTCGCCGATCTGTCCCGGTACGTCTCCGACGCCGACCACCTGGAGATCGACCCCGCGGCGCTCCTCGACCCCGACTACGTGGCCGCTCGCCGGGCTCTCATCGATCCGGCAACCGCCGCCGAGCGGGTGGAGCCGGGCGACGCCGTGCAGCAGAGCGAGACGGTCTTCCTGGTGGTGGCCGACGACGAGGGCAATCAGATCGCCTTCATCCACTCCATCTACGAGTACTTCGGCTCGGGCGTGGTCGTCCCCGGCACGGGCTTCGTGCTGCAGAACCGGGGCGCCGGATTCACCCTGGACGACGGCCACCCGAATCAGGTGGCGCCGGGCAAGCGTCCGTTCCACACGCTGATCCCGGGCTTCGTCACCCGCGACGGCGCCCCCTACATGGCCTTCGGGGTCATGGGGGGCAGCATGCAGCCCCAGGGGCATGTGCAGCTCCTGCTCAACATGGTGGACTTCGACATGGAGCCGCAGGCCGCGGTGGATGCCGCCCGCTTCCGTCATCTCGGGGGACTCCGGGTCGCCATGGAAAACGTCACGCCCGAACTGCGTGCGGCGCTGGAGGCCCTGGGCCACGAGATCACCGACGACTGGACCCGAACGGCGTTCGGAGGCGCCCAGGTGGTGATCCGTCTCGACGGAGGGGGATGGGCCGGCGCCTCCGACGCACGCAAGGACGGGATGGCCGTCGGATACTGACGGGCAACCCCGGGCGGGGGTGGGAGGACCTCAATCCCCGAGTCCTCGTCCGCCCCTTCCGATCCTCTTCATGCGTCTTCCATCCATGGTCTCGGCGGTGGTCCTCGCCACCGCCCTCCTCGTCGACTCCGTCCCCGCCCGGGGTCAGTCTCCCGTCACCCTGAACCGCACCGTCGTCGCCACGGTGGGCACGGTGGACGGGTTTTCAGCCCTCACCTTCGGCGAGCTCGGCAGCATGGGCTTCGACGCGTCGGGTCGGCTCCACGTCCTGGATTCGCAGGCGGGCCACGTGGTGGTGGTCGACACCCTGGGGCGGCTCCTGGAGGTGGTGGGCCGTCGGGGTCAGGGGCCGGGCGAGTTCCGCATGCCCCACGAGATGCTCGTGCTCCCCGACGGGGGGCTGGGGGTGGTGGACTTCGGCCGGGGGCTGGTGCTGCTGGAGGCCGACGGCACCGATCGAGGCGCACTGCGACTGAGCGACGCGGGGTACAATCAGCGTCGTCTCGTGGCCGCCGACGGAGAGTTCGTGTTCTGGGACACCGTGGAAGGCGCCCTCCTGGCGGGGGGTGGAGACGTTCGGCGGGTGGTGCGGGGACGCCCCGAGGTCGCCGACTCGTGGCGGGTCGTGCACGAGGCGCCCATGCCGGCCCTGGCGGGCCCCGAAGGCCGTGTGGGCGGCGATCTGTGGTCCGGTGGGCTTCCGGGCCTCGTGGAGTTCGTCCCCGACCTGCACGTGGCCGCCCTCCCCGACGGGCGGCTGGCCGTGGCCGACACCACGACCTACCGGGTGGTGCTCCTGGATCGCGATGGCGTGGAAACCGGACGAATCACTCGGGATCAGCGTCCGCGGCGCGTCACCAACGCCCTCCGCGAAGAGGCTCTCGCCTCGATTCTCGGCGCCCTCGACGAGGCCACGGCCGGCGCCTCCATGAGGCTGGACGACGGACGCACCGTGCCCGCCCAGGGCTACGCCCGGGAGATTCAGCGCCAGCGGGCCCGGGCCATGCGCTTCGGGCCCGAGGTTCCGGTGATCCAGGCCCTCGCCGCCGATGGCGACGGTCGTCTGTGGGTGCTCCGGGAAACCGCCGACGGACGAGGCCGGGCCCTGGACCTCTTCGACGGTGGGGGGCGGTTCCTGGGCACGGCCACCACCACTCCGGACCGCCTCCCCGACGCCTTCGGTCCGGGGGGACTCGCCGCCTGGTCCGTGGTCGACGACCTGGGCGTGCCCCGGATCCGCATCGAGCGAGTGGAGCTGGTTCGCTGAAGCTCAGCCCACCGGACCCCGGGAGTAGTCCACGTAGTCGCGGTGGGCGGTGACCTTGCCGTCTCGCACCTCCACCACGAACACCGCGGGCTGGGCGAAGCGCTGACCACCGGCCAGGGTGTATCGGGTGGTGCCCATGAAGACGGCGTGGTGGGCGCTGACGAAGCTGGTCTCCACATCCAACCCGAAGTCCGTCACGTTGGCGAAGGTCCGGGCGCGGCGGGCCAGGAGGGCGTCGGCGCCCCGGATGGGCTGACCCGACCCGGGGCCGTACACCTGGGCGGTGGGGTCCTGGAAGTCCACGTCGGGGGCCAGGAGCTCCCGCTGCACCTCCAGATCGGCGTCCAGGTAGGCCTGGAGGTACCGCTCCGCCACGCGGCGGGTGGCCGCGGTGGCGTCTCCGAACCCGTCCAGACCGAACGACTCCACGTACTCGGCGTGATCGATGCGCTCGGCGATGCGCCCGTCCACGACCCGGAGAACGGTGGCGAAGGGAAGGGCCACGTCCACGTCCGACCCCGCATACCCCACGTTCAGGGTGCCCCGGTGCACCGAGTACTGGCCCACGGTGAAGCCTTCGTCCTCCTGGAAGTCCACCCGGTCCAGCCCCCATCCCTTCTGGAGCGCCACGATGGCCGACGCGCCCACCACCGGCCCGGCCACCTCCGGATCCTCGAACACCTCCGCAGTGGGGTCGGAGAAGACAGCATCGGGCGCATAGAGCTCCAGGAGTGCGTCGTACTGCCGCCCGAAGCTGAGTTCGAGGTACCGCTCCGCCACCCCCGCCGGGTCGGATCGCTGGGCCTCCACGCCCACGGCTCCACACCCGACCCCCACCGCCACCACCGTGGCGACCCACCACCGTCGCATCATCCCTGACTCCTCGTCGCAAAACGTGAACCGGCACCCTCCTTCTACGCCGACGGCCCGGGTCGCATACACGGACGGGGGTGCCGGGGCTACCTTGGACCCATGCCCGATCCCGAATCCGTGATTCCCTTCGACCGGCTCCCCCCGGGGTTCGCCGACACCCTGGACCACCCTCCCGCCGAGCCCGCGGTGCCCCGGCCCGCGGCCACGGTGGTCCTGCTCCGGGACTCCGCCGAAGGCCCCGAGGTGCTGCTCCTGCGGCGCGTCCGGTCGTCGGGCTTCGTGCCGGGCGCCTACGTCTTTCCCGGGGGACGGGTCGACGCCGACGATGCGTCGCCGGCACTCGTGGCGCGCCTCGACGGCCTGGACACGCCCACGGCGGCGGCCCGCCTGGGACTGGGCTCCGACGCCGTGCCTCCGGCGTTGGCCTACGTCCTGGCCTCGATCCGGGAGGCGTTCGAGGAGACGGGACTCCTCCTGGCCCGCGGCGGGTCCGGTGACCCGGTGGCCTCGGCGGCCCGCGACCCCCGCATGGCGGCGGCCCGGGACCGGCTCCTGGCCGACGAGGGGGCGTTCGCCTCGATCCTGGACGACCTCGATGTGCGCCTGGACGGAAGTGCCGTGGCGTACATCGCCCACTGGATCACCCCGGTGGTGGAGCCGCGCCGCTACGACACCCGCTTCTTCGCCGCCGCCGTGGAGGGCGACTCGGAGGTGGCGGTCCACGCCGCGGAGATGTCCGACGCGGTGTGGCTGACCCCCCGGGCGGCCCTGGCCCGACACGGCGAGGGGCGGCTCCCCATGGTCTTCCCCACCGTCCACACCCTGGAGACGCTGGCCGACTTCACGTCGACCCGTGCGATCCTGGGCGACGCCCGCTCTCGCCCCGTGCCTCCCATCCTCCCCCGCCTCGTGAAGACGGCGAGGGGCGTGGGGCTGGAGATCGAGTAGGGGGTCAGCCGTCGCTGCGCATCACGGCCAGGGGATCGGATCGGGCCGCCCGGACGGCGGGCACCAGCGCCGCCACCGCCGTGAACACCAGAAGCACGGCCCCCGCGCCCCCCAGGCTCCACGGGTCGGTGGGGGCGACGCCGTGGACGAGTCCGCCGAGGAACCGGGCCCCGATGAGGAAAAGTCCGCTCCCCACCGCGACGCCCGTCACCCCCACCGCCAGGGACGACCGCAACACCAGCCCCGCCACGTCCAGGCCCCGGGCGCCCAGGGCCATCCGGACGCCCATCTCCCGCACGCGCCGGGCCACCGTGTACGACACCACGGCGTAGACGCCCACGGCCGAAAGGGCCAGAGCCGCCAGGGCCAGGGCCGTGAGCACCATGGCCTGGAACCGGGGCCGCACCCGGGCCCGAGCGGCGGAGGCCTCCAGCGTGAAGGGGGTCCCCAGGGAGAGATCGGGGTCCAACCCCAGGAGCGCCTCCGTGACCCTCCGAGCCGACGGGGCGAGCCCGTTCCGGCCCCGGACGACGAAAAACGTGGCCGGCCGCCCGGCCTGGCGGTTGGACCAGTAGACTTCGGCGGCAGGCGCCTCGCCGGGAGTCATGGGGGGGACGTCGGCCACCACTCCCACCACGTCCACGCTCAGGCCCAGCTCCGGTAGGCGGATGCGGCGGCCGGTCGCGGGCCCCGACAGGCCCGCCGCCCGGACGAAGGCCTGGTTCACCACCGCCGCCGGCACCGACCCCTCGGCGTCGGTCTCGGCCAGCTCCCGCCCCTCCACCATGGGGAGTCCCAGGGTCCCGAAGAAGCCGGGGCCCACGTCGAACCACGCCACCGACGGAGGCGACTCCAGGGCCGGCTCACCCTCCACCTGGAAGGGCGTGGATCCGTCACCGCCCCCGAAGAGCGGTCCCGCCGACGCCGTGGCCGCGGCGGCCACCTCCGGAAGCGCCTCCACCTCGTCTTCGGCCCGGCGCCAGAACGTCGTCCACTCCGCGCCCGTGGGGTAGCGGCTGGTATCCAGGAACGCACTCACCGCCACCACACCCTCCGGTTCGAAGCCCGGATCCCAGTCGAGCCACGCCGCGAAGCTCCGGGTCAGCAGACCGGCCCCGGCCAGGAGCACCACCGAGACGGCCAGTTCCACCACCAGGAGTCCCGATCGCAACCGGGAGGCCGTTGCCGACGAGCCGTCCCGTCCGCCGGTGCGCAACGCGGCGCTCAGGTCCCATCGGGTGGCGCGGAGGGCCGGGATCAGGGCGAAGGCCAGGGTGGCGGCCAGGGCCATCCCCGCCGCAAACCCCAGGACGCGCCCGTCCATGGCGACTTCGTCCACCCGGGGAATGCCCGCGGGGGCCAGGGCCAACAGCCCCCGGGTGGCGCCGGCGGCCAGGAACCACGCCACGACGGTGGCCACCCCGGCCAGCACCAGGCTTTCGCCCACCATGTCCCGCACCAGGGTGCCCCGGGAGGCTCCCAGGGCCGCCCGCAGGGCGAGTTCCCGGCGGCGGCGCAGGCCCCGGACCAGGAGCAGGTTCGCCACGTTGGCGCACACCACGAGGAGGAGCAGCCCGGCTCCCCCCAGGAAAGCAAGGAGCACCGGACGAGCGTCGCCCACCACTTCGGTCAGGACCGGCTCCACCCGGAGCCGCCACTCGTCGTCCACCTCGTCGTGGACCTCACCGATGCCCCGGTAGAGCGATGCCAACTCGGCCGACGCGGCGGCCGTGGACGCGCCGGGGGCCAGCCGACCGATGGCCCGGAATCCGCGCCAACTCCGCACCTCGGGATCCAGGGGATCGAAGTGGGGAGGTTTCCAGAGGGCGACGTTGTCGAGTCCGAAGGGCACGTCGAACCCCGCGGGCATGACCCCCACGACTTCGTACGGTTCGCCGTCGAGTTGAAGGGTGCGTCCCAGTACTTCGGGGTCGGCCCCGTAGCGGGTCTCCCAGGTCGCGTGCGACAGGATCACCACACCGTCGCCGTCGGGCCCCACCTCGTCGTCGCGGAAGAGGCGGCCCATTTCAGGGGCGACGCCAAGCGCCCGGAGGAATCCGGCCGTGGCGAGTCCGCCGTTCACTCCTCGGGTCCCGGCCTCGTCGGCCAGGGCGTAGGGCCACGAGCGGCCGATGCCCAGGTCGGACAGGGTCGTCGACCCGGTGCGGAGATCGTCCACGTTGCCCGGGGAGCCGATGCACAGCCCCTGGAGGCGGGGATGATCCTCGCAGACGATGACCAGTCGATGGGACTCGGGAAGGTCCAGGGGCCGGAAGGCGATGGAATCGACGATGGTGAAGATCGCCGTGGCCGACGTCATGCCCAGCGCCAGGATGGCCAGCGCCGGCACGGTGAACCCCGGGTTCGCCATCAGCGAACGCGTCGAACGGCGCAGCCACGACATCATCGTCCCCCCTCGTTTCGGGCCCGAATCCCCCTTCCGTAGATTGGATACCGGCCGCGGGCCCGAGGTTGCCGCCCTACATGCGTCGGTACGCCGGCCCGCTGCCGCCCTCCCGGGGCGTCCACCGGGGGCCCAGCACGTCGGTGGCCTTGCAGTCCACGCAGTTGGGGGCGTTCACCACCAGCGTGTCGCCGTCCCGTTCGTAGACCCCGGCGGGGCAGACGTGCTCGTACATCTCGGCCACCTCGGCGGAGATGTCCTCGCCCACGATGAGATGGCTCGGGATGTCGTCCCGGGTCTGATTCCCCGACTTGAAGACCGCGTCGACCTTGCTGAAGGTCAGGGTCCCGTCGGGGGTGAAGGGCGTCTCCGACCCCAGCACCTTGGGCTCGGCGGCGTCTTCCTCCACGGCGATGCGGCCCCCGGGAAACGCCCCGCCGGTGAGGGTCATGAGGCCGGCCCGGAGTCCCCCACCCACGAACCCCTTCTTGAAGGCGAGGCGCATGTTGCGCGTCTTCTTCATGTCGGCGGCGATGTAACTGGCGTCCACCGACTCGGTGTAGCTCTTCAGGCCGTCGGCCGAAACGTCGTCGGCCTTCAGGGCGCGGAAGATGGCCCGGGCCGCCAGCATGCCCGAGTGCATGGCGTAGTGGATGCCCTTCAGCGAGGGCACGTCGACGTACCCGGCCGAGTCTCCCACCACGCAGAGTCCGTTGCCGTGGCGCCGCTCCGGGAGCGAGTGGAAGCCGCCCTCGGGAATGGTCTTGGCGCCCCATTCCACCATCTCCCCGCCCTCGAGGTAGGGGCGGAAGAGGGGGTGCAGCTTCATGCGCTGGAGCAACTCGTGGACATCGAGGCGCGCGTCGTGATAGTCGAGCCCCACGACGAGTCCCAACGACACCAGGTTGTCTTCCAGGGGATACATCCACGAGCCCCCGAACGCGTCGCCGGGCAGGGGCCAGCCCAGGGTGTGGATGATCCGGTCCAGGGGCTTCTTCGTCTCCCACAGCTCCTTGACCCCCAGGGCGTAGATCTGGGGATTGTCGCTCTTCACCCCCTCCCACGCGTACCAGGCCTGGGCCAGGGTGCCCCGGGTGCCTTCCGACAGCACCGTGACCCGGGCCGTGATGTCCATGGCGGGCATGGCGTCGGGCCCCGTGGGTTCCCCGTTGCGGTCGAGGCCCGAAGGCGTCGTGCGCACACCCTGCACCGTGCGCCCGTCCACCAGGAGGGCGTCGGCCGGGAAGCCGGGAAAGACGTTGATGCCCGCCTCCTCCGCCTTCTCGCCCATCCAGCGCACCATCTCGGAGAGCGACGCCACGAAGTTGCCGTGGTTTTTCATGGTGGGCGGCGTGGGCAGCTTGATGGACGAGCCCTCCCGGAGCATGTACACGGCCTCGTTCGTCACCGGGCGACGGAACGGAAAGTCGCCGTCGGAGAGGTCGGGAAAGAGCTCCCGGAACGCCCGGGGGTTCACCACTGCGCCGGAGAGGGAGTGCTCCCCCAGAGCCGCCGCCTTCTCCAGCACCCCGATCTCCACGTCGCCCAGCCCGCCCCCCGCCTCGTTGTCCTCCCGCACCAACCGCGCCAGTTCCAGGGCCCCGGCCAACCCCGCGGGTCCTCCTCCCACGAACACCACGTCCATGGGCACCGCCTCGGCGTCGGGTTGCTCGTCCAGGACGAGCCGATCCAGGGGAAGCGACGGCTGATGGTCGAGGGGGCGGACGGTTCCCTTGAGGGCGTCGTGGGCCATGCGTTCCTTCCGGCGTGTGGGGCACGGGTCCGGGCCGGTGTGCGGCGCGGGACCCTGTCCCGAACGCCGGTGTACCGGGCGCTCCCCGCCAACGTGGGGGAGCCCTTCAAGATACCCCAAGTGGTGGGCCGACACAGGCCCCGCACATCGGAGTCCCGGTTCATGTCGTCCACGCGTCCCGCGACCGTCGGAGAGCTTCGCGAATCGGGGTATCGCCCCCGGTCGGTGAAGGAGGAAATCCGAGCCAACCTCCTGGAGAAGCTCCGTCGGGGAGACGATCTCTTTCCCGGGGTCCTGGGATACGAAGACACGGTGGTTCCCCAGATCGTCAACGCCCTCCTGTCGAAGCACGACTTCATTCTCCTGGGACTCCGGGGTCAGGCCAAGAGCCGGATCCTGCGCGAGCTCGCGGGACTCCTGGACGACGAGGTCCCGGTGCTCCGGGGCAGCGAGGTCAACGACGATCCCCTGAACCCCATCTCCCGGTACGCGAAGGAGCTGCTCCGGGAGGAGGGCGACGACGCCCCGGTGGCGTGGGTGCCCCGGAGCCAGCGGTACGTGGAGAAGCTGGCCACCCCCGACGTCACCATCGCCGACATCATCGGCGACGTGGACCCCATCAAGGCGGCCCGGGGCGGCCACATCCTGGCCGACGAGCTGACGATCCACTTCGGGCTCCTGCCCCGGGCGAACCGGGGCGTGTTCGCCATCAACGAGCTTCCCGATCTGTCGGGGAAGATCCAGGTGGGGCTCTTCAACGTGCTCCAGGAGGGCGACGTGCAGGTGAAGGGGTATCCGATCCGGCTGCCCCTCGATGTGCTCATGGTCTTCACGGCCAACCCGGAGGACTACACGGCCCGGGGCAAGATCATCACGCCCCTGAAAGACCGCATCGGCTCGGAGATCCGCACCCACTACCCCCGGGAGCTGGAGATCGGGGTGGACGTGACGCGGCAGGAGGCCTGGACCGAGCGCGGGGGACTCCCGGTGGAGATCCCCGACCTGGTGGCCGAGGTGGTGGAGCGCATCGCCTTCCTGGCCCGCCAGGACAAGCGCATCGACCAGCGCTCGGGCGTGAGTCAGCGCATGCCCATCACCACGCTGGAGATGGTGGTCTCCAACGCCGAACGTCGGGCCCTCCTGCTGAACGAGCCCGGGGCGGTGCCCCGCATCGTCGACGTGTACGCGGCCCTCCCCGCCATCACGGGGAAGATGGAGCTGGAGTACGAAGGCGAACTCCACGGCCACGAGCGCATCGGCCGGGAGCTCGTCTCGTCGGCGGCCCACGGGGTGTACGCCGCCCGGGCCGGGGGCGCCGACGTCGACGACATCGTGGAGTACTTCGAACAGGGGGCCGCGCTCCAGGTGGGCGAGGACTCGGCGGCCGAGGCGTGCCTGAAGGGCTACGGCACGGTCCCCGGTCTGTTGGAGCTCGTGCACCAGGTGGGTCTGGCGCCGGAATCGGCGTCGGCGGGGGTGAAAGCCGCGGCGTGTGAGCTCGTGCTGGAGGCCCTGGTGGCCGAGCGCCGGGTGAGCCGCACCTCGTCGGGCAGCTACCGGCGGCCGCCCCACGACGACTCCGATCCTCTGGGCGGCGGGATGCAGGGGTTCGATCCGTTCGGCGCGTGAAGACCGCGGTCGTCACCGGCGCGTCCCGGGGCATCGGCGCCGGCGTCGCCCGTCGCCTCGCCGCGGCGGGCTACGGGCTCCTGGTCACGGCCCGGGAGTCGGGCGCGGCGCGGCAGGCCCTGGCGGCCATGCGGGCCGAGGCCCCCGCCGACACCCCGGTGGTCTTCGTGCCCGCCGACCTGTCGCGCCTGGCCGACGTGACGCGCCTGGCTGAAACGGTGCTGGCCACCATGGGAGCTCCGTCGCTCCTGCTCCACTGCGCCGCCGTGGTGCCCGCCGACGACCAGCGCTCGCCCGACGGGTTCGAGCGCCAGTGGGCGGTGAACCATCTGGCGCCGGCCCTGCTGACCCGCCTGGTGCCCGTGGCCCCGGGACCCGACGGCGCGCCGGGACGGGTCGTCACCGTGTCTTCGAAGTTGCACCGGGAGGGACGCATCACCCCCCGCCCCGGGCTCTTCTCGGCGGGGCCGTACGATCGCGGGCAGCGCTATCGGGACACCAAGCTGGCCAACGTCCTCTTCGCCCGGGCCCTGGCCCGGCGTACGGACCCGTCGCTCTGTGTGTCCCTCTCCCTGCACCCCGGCGCGGCGGGCACGGGCCTGTACCACGACCTGGGCGGAACGGGCACCCTGGATCGCCTGGTCGACCGCACCCTCCGGGGGATCCGGTCCAAGCCCCCCTGGGGCCTGACCGAGTGCGTGGATCGGGTCTACCACGCCGCCACCCGCGACTTGGCGCCGGCGGACCACGGGGGCTACGAAGAAGACGGCGAACTCGTCGCTCCCTCCCCCGCCGCCATGGACGACGAGTTCGGCGAGCGGCTGTGGGCCGAAACCCAACGGGCCATCGAGCCCCATTGCGCGGGGCTGCCCCAATTCCGGAGAGGCTGAGGATCGCGCCGATCCGAACACTCGGCGGGGAGTGGTGTTGGACCGCCCCACGATCCATCCCCTTCCGCGCGATTCAAGGACCCGATCACCATGGCCCAGGCCAAGACCGGCGACACCGTCCACATCCACTACACCGGGCGCCTCGAAGACGGCACCGTCTTCGACTCTTCCCAGGACCGGGAGCCCCTCTCCTTCACCCTGGGCGAAGGCCGGGTGATTCCGGGCTTCGAGCAGGCCGTCACCGGCATGGAGCCCGGGGAGTCGAAGGTGGCCGAGATCCCAAGTGGCGAGGCGTACGGGCCCCGGCGGCCCGAGATGGAGATGAGCGTGCCCCGGAGCCAGTTGCCTGACGGGCTCGATCCGCAGGTGGGCCAGCAGCTCCAGATGCAGACCGCCGAGGGGCAGGCCTTTCCGGTCCGGGTCACGGGCACGTCCGACGACACCATCGACCTCGACGCCAACCATCCTCTGGCCGGGAAGGACCTCACCTTCGACATCGAGCTCGTGAAGGTCGACTGACCCGCCGATCCGTTCAGCGGGTCGCGGCGAGGGCCGCGATCCGCTGCTGAGCCACGGGGAGCGCGAGTTCTCCCGGGTCGTCGAGGGGCGTCCAGTGCATGATCTGCGCGTCGGGAATCTCGCCCTCGACCGTCATCACCCACGGCCGGTACGTGACGTGCAGGTGCGAGAACTGGTGGGGCACCGGGTCGAGGGCTTCCCCGGCGCCGCCCACCCCGGTCAGCCCCAGCTCTCCGGCCAGCGCGCGCACCGCATCGCCCACGGCCCGGTCGCCGGCCCGGAGTCCCACGATCACCGAGGGGAACTCCCACATGCCGGCCAGGAGGCCTTCGGGAGGCCGCCGCCGCAGGAGCGCCCGGCCGTCGCGCAGGAACACGCCAACCGCGCGCACTTCCCTTCGCACCTTCGTGCGCTTCTTCGGAGCCGGCCGCTCGGCCACCGTGCCGGCGTCGAGGGCCGCACAGTGCGACGATACCGGACACGCATCGCAGTCCGGGTTCCGGGGCGTGCAGACCGTGGCCCCCAGTTCCATGAGGGCCTGGTTGAAGTCGCCGGGCCGATCGGGATCGACCGCGTCGGCCGCCCACGCCCGCACCGCGGCCGCCGCCGGCGTCGCCACGTCGGCCAGCCGCGCGTACACGCGCCGGACGTTGCCGTCCACCGCCGGCACGGGGCGCTCGAAGGCGATGGAGGCGATGGCGCCGGCCGTGTAGTCGCCCACACCCGGGAGCGCCCTCAGACCTTCGAACGAATCGGGAACCACGCCGCCGTGACTCTCGGTCACCACGCCCGCCGCCCGGTGCAGGTTGCGGGCGCGGGAGTAGTACCCGAGGCCCTCCCACGACTTCAAGACGTCATCGAGGGGTGCCTCGGCCAGGGCTCCCACGGTGGGATACCGCTCGAGCCATCGCAGGTAGTACGGCACCACCGTCTCGACCCGCGTCTGCTGCGCCATGATCTCCGACACCCAGATCGCGTAGGGGTCGCGGGTGTCGCGCCACGGCAGGGGGCGGGCCCGCTCGTCGAAGAAGGCGAGAAGTCGTCGACGGAACGACCCGAGTGCTTCCGGAGATTCAGGCATGACCCCCAACACCCCGGAGTCCCCCCTGCGGTTCACGACCGGATCTCCGGAATGCCCCCTTCGGCCACTGGGGCATCCGTAAGACGCCGGGGCGTCACCGCAGTGGCCATATCGACCATCCTACTGCCGAGGTACGCCCCTCCGCTGTACGCGCGAGGGCTGGTTGATCGGCACCTTCCAGGTGCTGGCGGCACTGCTCGCGGCCGTGGAGTTGTATGGCGCCATCGGGTACTCGGTCAGCCGCCGGGTCCGCGCGTCCTCAATGGCCGGCGGGGCCGTCTTCTACGGCCCTCACCCCCTGGGATTGCGAGAGGGGCTATCGCACGATGAACGTCCAAGGACCCGGAAGACTCCGGTGATCTGTAGAGGATCAGGTGAGAATCCTTTGGCGACCCTCAGCCGAAACGTTCAGGCCTGAGGAGCTACATGTCCACACCAACGTGAAAGCACGTGCCGTCGGGACCGACGCTCAGCCGGGGGTCATCCGACCGCCGACGGGTCCGTGGGACTCGATTGTGTGCCTCCATGCTACCGCCAAGCGCGGTCGTGCGGAGGTCGCCCGCCCTGATCCGCTCCAGTACCTCCGTCTTCAGACCCCTGAAAACGGCTGGCTCTTGCAGCCCGAGTTCAGGGGCCAGTGGGACCTTCACGCCGAGGAACTCGCCTTCTTCTGTGGCGAGCGTTTGAAGTTCAGCATCCGGAAGTTGGAGGTCCCGTGCGGGGAGATCGAGGCGGTCCTCTAGAAGGGAGGCCGTCTGGTGCTGCCCGGCCCATCTCAGGAGGGCTAGGTCAGTCCCGATGCTTACCTTCTCCGCAAAGGCGTCCGGGTCGACCACTTCGAACGTTCGTTCTCCCGTCCTTCGAGGGATACTCTCACTTGGTCGCCGTGTACCGCGGCCTTCGGTCTCCGGCTCTCTGTCGCCGGGTGGGTCGAGCACAAAGACTTGGGTTAGATCATCCTGAAGATGCGTCGCGATCACTAGCTCCTCAGTCGCCCCCCCTGGGATCCGGATGGATCGCAGTTGTTCCATTCCGCGCCGCAACTGGCCCACCACCGTCGACCGCGTGGTCTGGCTTCCCTTGCACTCGACGATGTACACGGGGGTGTCAGATCCCCAGAACAGGTAGTCTGGTCGTCTTCGGCTCTGGGCGTGGACGCCGAAGTATCGTCTAGGATTCGCAAGGGCGAAGTCCACATCAATGAAACGCGTGGTACCCAGAAGGTGCTCTGCAACCAACCCTGCGAAGCCGACCCCAAACTCGTCAGAAAGCAGGGTCTTCTGATGACGCTCCATCTTTCGAGCATCTTCGCTAAGGGCGAAGCTAGATGGGCCCGGATGAATCGGGTCACGAATCGACCAGAAGTACCTTCTGGTGGCCCAGCTGGCGCTGAGTCGCGCCATGTTGACATTGAGCGGAGTAGTTAGCTCACCGATCTTCCTGAGAAGGTCAATGGCTCGTACTTCGAAGTCCTGCTGAGGTGGGAAGCTCTGAAAGGCCCGGGCGGGTTTTGGGTTTAGGCGCGGCGGGCGATCGATGGACGCTGCCATCACCTGCGCGGCAAGATCATCTGAGGTCTCAACCGAGACCTGCAAAGGAGTCGCGAGGACTCGCCGTAGCCAAACAAGCGACATGAAGTGCCTCCTGGATGCGCATCTGGGCCTGCGTTCCGGCCCCTCCGAACCGGCGCCGGCCACCTCGCTCACCACCCACAACGTGTCCCTTGGCGGTGGCGCTACCAATAGGTCTGGGTCTGCCAGCTTCCGTCCTCGTCTTTCTGACCCTTCTCGAGGTTACACCCTCCACAAAGGACCTGAAGATTAGTGGGATCGTTGGATCCCCCCTTCGCAAGGGGCATGATATGATCGATGTGGACGCGCCCCTCCATCAAGAGGACCCCTGACAAATCGGCTTGGCAGGCCTGGCACCTTCCCTTATCACGATGGAACACGGCCGTAGACACCCACGTCGGCCACCCCGCGCGGCGTCGGAGGGTACCCCTAGCTGAGAGGTACTCTGGATGGTCCCTTGGATCAAAGGTCTGTACTCGCAGCGCTACAGCGCGTTGGAAGGCCTGCAGCAACCTCATGTCGCTGAAGAGCAGGTGAAACGCCGCGGGAACGATCCGGCGGACCGCCGTATTCACTAGCTCTTCAAGCTCCTCCTTGTGATCCCCGACCTCGTCCTCGCGGAACCAGAGCGGCACCGGTTCCCCAGCCGCAACGAGCAAAGGGCCAAAATCAGCTGTCCACGTGTCAGGCGCGCCCTTGTCGAGAGTATATTCAGTCCCATTGGTCACACAGTTGTAGATGTACTCATGTAGCAGTGTGCACCTATGGGGCTTGGACGCCTTCTCCAGGAAGGAGCCTGCCTCATAGGGAAGGAACCAACCGGGGGCATCGGGATCGTCCTCGGTCGTGAATATTGCGTCCTGAACGCCGGCGCAGAATTCATACGCGAGCCTGAAGTCCAACCGCTCAAGCCCCATTTGACAAGCCCTCTAGATGGCGCGGCCCAGATCACATTCGCCGACTACTGAGATCGTAGTGGGCTCAACGTTCGAATACTTCCGATGTCGACGTCCCGCGAAGTCGATCGACAATGTTGCGCCGACGAGGCGGAGGTTCAGCTTATCCACGTACTCCACCACGCCAGACAGTCTTAGCCAAAGTACGGCGACTAGCCTGGCTGCGGCAACAAAGAACCCGGGATCGGCTCCGATCTGGCGAAAGAGGTCGGGAAATGGCGAATGGGGGACCTGTAGTGGAGTGCTCTGGCCCCTGATCAGAAGGTCTAAGAACTGCCTCTCCCTCTCAGGCCGTCGCGCGAAGGGTGTCTCATCCATCCGCTCGTCGAGGAGGATTCGGCGGGCCCGCATTGCTGCGAACTGATCTGCCGAGACGCCCGAAGTGCTCATCTCCATCATCCCCGCACCGTAGTCAGACGCTTCAAGGCCGACCACCAGCTCCCAGCGTTCCAAGCCGTGACGGACCGTCTGCTGGACTGTGGTGACGTCGCCGAGGAACGCCGAGGTTCCATACGCCACTGCGGTGAGCCGTGCCCGTCGGGACCTCAGGTCATTGAGAAGTGAGGTGTCGGCCGCGGAGATCGGTTCCAAGGTGAGCTCTAGATTGTCGGCCAGCCGCACGTCAACGCAGTGGTATAGCACCAGTTCGGAACGTTCGGAGAATAGGAGAACGAGATCGGCCACCCGCTCGTCCTCTCCGTCGGGTCCGGTCGCTCGCCGCGCCGGGTCGGGGCGACCCAAGTCGCGGACGATTCCAAGCTCGGGTGCGACGATCGAAGGCTGGCTCGTAAGGCGCCTGTACAGGGCCTCATATCCGCCTTCCGTACTGAGGTCATAGTAGGTCGTGGCCCGGAGGAAGGTAGGGCGGTGCTCGATGTCGGCGGACGAGAAGAGAACGGGTAAGAACTTCTCGTTGTCTCCGTCGGCGTCGTAGACAGCTTGGCCGATGATTGCCCCCTCCCACTTCGCCCCCAACCCGACCCCATGCTGCTCCTGCCCGGAGACGCGAAGGTTGTATGTCTCGGTGCAAACTACCAACACAAAGTCTGCGGCGCGGATCGATCCCTCCATCCACCGAGTCCAGCCCTCCTTCGGCGCCATATGATACTGGTCTAGATCGCAGTCTACTCCCTCCTCGCGGAGACGGTTCGCGAGGCGAAGCACGTCTTGCGCGTGCGCTTCCGAGTCATGGGTGTAGCTGATGAACGCCCGAGGAGGACCGCCGATATCATGCGTCGCGGGTAGGTGCCGCTCGCCGCGGGTCATCGAATCAACCCTTCTCGGGTGTTCACGACTCGATCTCGGGATCGTGTGGCTGACGCCCAGAGGGGCGACCAACAGCGGCGGCGAGAATTGCGCTCTGTTTCAAAAGGATGTCAGCGGTTTCCCGCGCGGAAGCTGCTAGGTCTTCGAGGCCCGCCAAGGTGGCGATGTGCACTATCGTGTGCGGAGTGCCAAGACCCGGGTTGCGCCAAATGAGTGAGGCACCCTCAACTCTCTCTACGATGATCTGATTCGACTCCCCAAGGTGAACCTCGAACAATGGTCCATCGATGACCACGAGAGGGAAGTAGACGGCGGTCACGACGCTCCCCTCTAGTCCACGGGCCAGACCCGCCGCGGCGTTTGTCACAGCCATTAGGGCCTGATACGACTTGTCACTAGAAGACTCGAATGCCCGCGTCACGCTGTACCCCGGGCGGCGAGGAGCGCGGAACAGCCCGGCCTCGCCAACATGAGGGGCTCGTTCGGCGACCGCACGGAGGAACTTCTTCCCCAGCCAGGATGCCGCGCGTTGAGTGATCCTAGCGGACGCCGCAAGGGAGATAGAGGAGTCCGTAAAGACGAGCCACGGCTTATCCTTCGACACCTTGCATTCCACAGGGAACGCGACCCGCAAGATCCGGCCATCTAGGTTCCGCTGAGCGGTGGCGACGACGTCGATCTCTCGGCTGAGACCACCTTCGGCATGCGGGTAGAACTCCGACTGCTGCACGCGGGGAAACACCTCCTTCATGCGACGCGCAACCGTCATCTCTAGAGGGTAGCCAGCCGATTGAAGCCAGTCCGCGACCCGGCGTTCAAGCGCAGGTGATTCCTCTTGTGACACCAGCTTCACTCCTTCGTCGCGCCAGGGCGCCCAACGTGCAGGGCATTCCGAACCGGCCCCGATCAGAACTGCTCACTGGGGATGCTACGGGAGGTCAGACCTTTTCCGCTAGACCGGCGCATCCCTCACCGAGGGCCGGTTGGGACGGTACGCCCGCGGGGCCCGGAGCCGAACACTTGTTGCTAAACGGAGTCGCCTCGCCACGCGAGTTGCCCCGGGCAGCATTCTTAGACCCATGATGAAGTGAGAACGGGGTGCCGAAAACTCCTGCCGGGCTGCGTCGCCAGCCGCTGCAACGTCGGGACAGCCCGGGGCCGCGACTTGAGGTCCGCGTAGCCACCCGCGACCGTTCCGAGGTCGAAATGCGCGATCAGCGCTTCGCACAATAGGGGCCGACAAGTCCGATGATCTCATCTCGAAGCGGCGCGACGGATGCGAACTGCGCGATACTCCCCAACCTTCGAATGGTGCCACAGCTTCTCGAGCTGATGTCCGTAGTTCGATCGTATCTGGGTATGAGTCTTCCTGTCTCGAAGCCAGATCAACGCCTTCAGATAGAGTTCGACGGCCTGGCAGTTCAGATGAAACGACACTGGATCGAATCCCTCAACGGGTACATCGCGAAGGACTCGGGCCGCCTGATCGCACTGCCCGACGTATACGGGGAGGCCCACTCCAATGGAGTCAAACATCGCCGGTCTGACTGACACAACGACACCCTTCGGCTCGTCGGCGTTCCGGCCGTCATCCGAGGGTACCATAGAGATCCTGGCGCGACCGATCGTATGCTATTGATTCTGATAGCGTGTAGGCGCTTTCGAACTGGCCCCCCTCTGTAGTGTCTCAGATGGCCGGCATACGCTCCTTCGCAGACTGATGCGAAACCCCCTTCCGATGTGCTTGCCAGGAGCCAGTTGGGGCGGAGCGCCGCCTCCAGCGGCGCGGAGCCGGGAGCCTTGAGTCATCGCGCGCCAGGTCCCCATCGGGTGCGCTCCCACCTGCATCCAGCTCGGTGTGCCTAACCCCGCTCGCCGTGGAAGGCGGTGATGAGCGCGCTGATGATCTCACGCATGCCCGACCAGTCATAGGAGTTCAGGCGTGTCGGATCGGCCTCACACGCTGATAGTTTCACCTCAAACGCCTGCTGAAGCTCTCGCTTTCGCATTACCTCACCTTGATATCGACCCAATCGGTCATCGAACCCACGCCACTGCACCGGTGTGAGCCGCCCGTCAGGACCAAGAAGGACGTCACGACCGAAGTACAGCTCGAGGCACCCAGCGAGGCCGTTCACATCTGCTGAGATAAGGCCATGAGGCCCAAGAGTGGGGTAATCTCGAGCGATGTCGAGGGCTGGATACTGGATGACCCGGACGTTCCCTGGTACCCGAGTCTGGTCGAGGGACTCAAGAGCCGAGGCAGCCGCAGTATCATTGTCGAAGACCGCGACGATACGGTTGGCGATCCCAGCGCCGTTTAGCACCTTAAGCGTGTGGACTAGGCGGCCAGCCCCCCCCTCTACTCGATGTAGGTCGAAGTCCACGAAGTTGAAGTACGGTGCTAGGTGAGGCGCGAGGAGTGCGAGAGAGCGCTCCAAGAGGCGCTGGTCTGTCTTCCCTTCCGTCAGGACAACGATGCCGTTGGCAAGAAGCTCGTTGTCCGACGTCGTGCGCAGGGACCAGGTGGTGAGATCTTCTTCGAGAGAAACATATCCGGCCCACAAGAGGTCACTGAGATCGTACTCGAACCTTGCGTTGGGGTCGGCGAACTCAGCGACGACCCGGATAAACGGTCTTGCGTCGAACCCCGGAAAGCCAAAGAAGGACTCCGGACACGCGGCCCTGATCCTCCGCTCAATGGGAGTCGCCGCCTCCCAGGCGTCTGAACCCCGGCGAATGGAGGGCTCTCGATAGCGGAGGACTGCGGCGAAGCTGTTGCACCAGCGTTCAAAGGTCAGGTCCTCCAGGGCTTGGCGTTCTTCTCGGACCAGGACCTCCGAGCCTGGCATGCTCCACGCTGGCATGCTCGCCCTCTCCTTCCACGTCTCGAGTTCCTCTTCGCGGGCTCGGTCGAAGGTACGCTTCGCATGCGCGAGGTTGAAATCAAAGAGCTCCAACCGCTCTCTCACGGCTCGGGCCTCAGCCGAATAGGTAAGCTGGTGTGTCGGGTGGTCACCGGGATGTGAGCCCGCCGGCGCAGCGAGTCTTGTGACGCACCTATCGGTCTCACGGAACACGACCAGTGCGTCTGGAGCCGGCGCGTTGCGGCTCGAGAAGAGCTGGAAGCCACCGACCTGGAACCTGCCGTAGCTGCTCAGATCAGGCCCCGCGAGAACGGGATGTTACGGGCACCCTGCGGAGGAAGCCTCTGCGCGCTGTCATCCGGCGCGGGCACTCCTGCGGCGGACAGCAATGCTCCTTCCTCCGTCTCCTTCACAGCTCGGCAGACGTGATTTCGAGGAACTCGCTCAGTTCATCAGGTACATCACGGAAGACGGCGCCGAAATCACGTCGCGCGACCCACTCACCTTCAACTCGAGAAGTCCTAACCTGACCACCAGCCGCGTGAACGATGAGGTCTGCTACTTCTAGGAAGGGCTCCAAGGAGCGCTTGGGCATGCGGTACTTGAGGAACGGCAGGGTAGTAGTCGTCATCTTGGACTCCGTGACTATGGAGTAGCCCGAGAAGTACCTGGAGAACAGGGCGTCGCCTCGCGAGGACTCTTCGTGAACGAGGACGACGCCGTCGCAATCGAACAGACGAACGAACTTCACGATTTTCTCGAGTACCCACCGGGCCACCACCTTGAAATCAGGAAGGATGTCCGGCTTCTCGGTTTCATGCGAAGAGAGAATCGCGATCCGACCGAAGGAACCCTCTCGGAAGAACGATGCAATCGCCTCAACCCTCGGGGGCGTGATCTCCAAGTCAGTGGCGTGAGCCGGAAGATCCACGCCGCCGAGGAATCTCTCCTTCAGCCTGAGCCATGGATTCCGCACCGAGGCCTCGTAGTCACGCACAGGGAGAGCGCAACCCCCAATGCCGAACACAGGATGATCGCTGGGGTCAGGCTGTTCGTGACCCGTCTCGTCCAAGGCGACAAGCAGGTGGGAGCCAGGAACTGTCACTTGTCCGGAGTCGGTCTCGATGGTCATGTCTGTCATGCATCCCTCCCCGGTCGGATCCGGCCGTTGGTGTGCCCGGTCCCCTGAGCTTGGCGCACTTCCAATAGCTGCTTCACGGCTGCGGGACGGGCCGGCAGACCCCACACCCTGCCGTCGAATCCCGAGAAGCCGCGCCCGATACACCGCCCGCCGACATGCTGCCAAGCTTCACCAACGCGCCCGGTTGCGCAAGGAACGCGCCGGGCCAGAGGGCGGCCACCCCGCTGCTCCCCGTTGCCGGGAGCACCGCCCGACGGAACGACCGGAGGGCTTCAGGGGATTCAAGCATGGTCCCCCATCACTCCGGAGTCCCCCATGCGGTTCACCACCTACACGAAGTACACGGGTGCCTGGCTCGACGCGCTCAACCTCGAAGGCCTCATGGAGATGCTCTCCGACTTCCTCATGGACGGCGGGTTCGCCGGGGGTCCCAACTACCATCCCTACTGGGGGTGGTCGGGTACGGAGGACACCAGTTCGCTGGAGGCGCTGAAGCAGGCGTTGCTGGAGGCGCTCATCAAGAGCGGACAACTCACCCCCGAGATGCTCCAGGAACTGCGGGGGGAGGGCGCCGGCGATGCCGAGGTGCAGAAGAAGATCGCCGAGCTGCTGGACGACCTGATCCAGCGCATGGTGGAAGAGGGCTACATCTCCCTGGACCAGGGCTCACCCCAGTTCACCGGCCCCGTGCAGGACGTCACCGGCCAGGGGCAGATCGACGAGGCGAAGGACGCCTCGCGCTCGGTGCAGTTCAATCTCAGCCAGAAGGGCATGGACTTCCTGGGCTACCGGGCGCTGCGCAACCTCTTGGGGGCGCTGGGCAAGGCCAGCCTCGGCGTGCACGACACGCCCCACCTGGCCACGGGGGTGGAGGCCGAAGCGGCCAGCAAGCCGTACGAGTTCGGTGACACGCTCAACCTCGACATTCCGGCGACGCTGAAGAACGCCATCGAACGGGAGGGGCTGTCGCTGCCCCTGAACCTCGAGTACGGCGATCTCATGGTGCACCAGTCCGAGTACCGGTCGTCGTGCGCCACGGTGCTCATGCTCGACATCAGCCACTCCATGATCCTCTACGGCGAGGACCGCTTCTCGCCGGCGAAGAAGGTGGCGCTGGCGTTGTCGCATCTGATCCGGACCCAGTTTCCCGGCGACACGCTCAAGGTCGTGACCTTCGGGGACCGGGCCCAGGAGATTCCCCTCTCCCAGCTCGCCCGGGCCCAGGTGGGACCGTTCCACACCAACACGGCCGAGGGACTCGAGGTGGCGCGGCGCCTGCTCTCCGCCCAGAAGCAGGACATGCGGCAGATCATCATGATCACCGACGGAAAGCCGTCGGCCGTGACCCTCCCCGACGGTCGGGTCTACACCAACTCCGGGGGCATGGACGCCCACATCCTGCGGCGCACGTTCCAGGAGGTGGCCGCCTGCCGGAAGGGCGGCATCCTCATCAACACCTTCATGCTCGCCCGGGACCCCTACCTCGTGCAGTTCGTGAAGAAGGTGTCGGAGATCGCGCGCGGGAAGGCGTACTTCACCAGCACCATGACCCTGGGTCAGTACATCATGATGGACTTCATGAAGCGGAAGCGGCGACGGGTGGGCTGATCTGGCGCCGAAGGCCGAGGCGGGGGATCTTGGGCCGCTGCGCCCGAACCGTCCCCCCGCCTCGATCTCATGCTCCGCCCACCCTCCCTCTGGTCGATCCCCGCCCTCCTGGGGCTGACCCTCGGCGTCGGCACTCCCGCACTCCAGGCGCAGGACAACGGTCCCACCCTCGACGGATCGCCACCGCCCGAGTGGCCCCAGTCCATCACCCGGGACGACCGGGGCCGCGCCACCGTGCGGGCCATCCGGCTCGACGAGCCGCTGTCGCTCGACGGTCGGCTCGACGAGGCCGTGTACTCGGACTACGCCCCCTTCGGCGACTTCGTGCAGGTCGTTCCCGACGCGGGAGCGCCCTCGTCGGAGCGGACCGACGTCTGGGTGATGTTCGACGACGAAAACGTCTACGTCACCTGCCGGTGCTTCGACTCCGCGCCACCGGAGCAGTGGGTCATCAACGAGTTGCGCCGGGATACTCCGGGCAACCGGAACAACGAGCACTTCGGCGTCATCTTCGACACCTTCTACGACCGCCGGAACGGCATGGCGTTCTACGCCAACCCCCTCGGCGCGCGATCCGACTACTCCATCGTCGACGAGGGGAGTACCAACACCGACTGGAATCCGGTCTGGGACGTGGTCGGAGGTGAGTTCGACGGCGGGTGGGTCGTGGAGATGGCGATCCCCTTCAAGTCGCTCCGGTACGTGTCCGGAGACGATCAGTTCTGGGGAATCCAGATGCGCCGCTCGATCCGCCACAAGAACGAGTGGGCGTACCTGAACCCCGTGCCGTCCTTCCTCGCCGGACCGCAGGGGCTCAACCGGGTCTCGGTGGCGGGGACCCTCATCGGACTCGACCTGCCGTCGGCGGGCAACAACCTCGAGCTCAAGCCCTACGCCATCGGCGGGCTGTCCACGAACCGTCTCGTCGACCCGGTGGTCTCCAACGACGTGACCGGCGACATCGGCCTCGACCTCAAGTACGGGGTGACGGCCAACCTGACGGCGGACGTGACGGTGAATACCGACTTCGCCCAGGTCGAGGTCGACGAACAGCAGGTCAACCTGACCCGCTTCTCGCTCTTCTTTCCCGAGAAGCGCGAGTTCTTCCTCGAGGGGCGGGGCATCTTCGACTTCGGGCAGGGTGGCTCGGGCGGGTTCGGTGGAGGCGGCGGTGGAGGGGGGGGCGGGGGATTCAGCCGCGGGGGCGGCGATCGCCCAACGCTCTTCTACAGCCGGCGGATCGGGCTCGACCGCGGGGAGGTAGTCCCCATCCAGGCCGGCGGACGCCTGACCGGAAAGGTGGGGCCGTTCACGGTCGGGGCGGTGAACATCCAGACCGGCGACGTCGAAGCGACCGATATCCAGAGCACGAACTACTCGGTGCTCCGGATCAAGCGGGACATCCTGACGCGTTCCGCGATCGGCGCCCTGATCACCAACCGTTCGGTGGCCGTCGACGGGGGTGGCTCGAGCCAGTCGTACGGCCTCGACGCGGCGTTCGGCTTCGGCGACAACTTCGAGCTGGGGGGCTACTGGGCCCGCACGGAGACCCCGACCCAGACGGGCGACGACACCTCGTGGCAGACCGCGTTGAACTACTCCGCGGACGCGTACGGGGTCACGGCGTCCCACCTCTCCATCGGCGATGCCTTCAACCCCGAGATCGGATTCGTGCGGCGCTCCGATTTCGACAAGTCGTCGGGCTCGCTGCGGTACTCCCCCCGCCCCGCCTCGATCTCGTGGATTCGGAAGCTGACGTGGCAGGCCAATCTCGACTACTTCGAGGACGGAGCCGGCCGCATGGAGTCACGGCGCCAGTCCGGCCGCTTCGAGATCGAGATGGAGACCGCCGACCGGTTGTCGTTCACGACCACGCGGGACTTCGACCGGCTGGACCAGCCCTTCGACGTCGCCGACGACCTCGCCGTTCCCACCGGGCGGTACACGTTCACCAGCCACCGGGTGAATCTCCGCACGGGTGAGCAGCGCCCCCTGTCCGGAAACATCTCGTACCAGTGGGGCGCGTACTACCACGGCGACCTGCAGTCACTCAGCGTGAACCAGGGCCGCCTCGTCGTCTCGAACCAGTTCTCGCTGGAGCCGGGCATCAGCCTCAACCTGATCGACCTGCCCGAGGGCGAATCCGACCAGACCGTCTTCCGACTGCGCTCCGACTACGCCTTCTCACCGCGCATGTTCGCCAGCGCACTGGTCCAGTACAACACCGCCACGGACTACCTGTCGAGCAACGTGCGCTTCCGCTGGGAGTACGCGCCGGGCAGCGAGGTCTTCCTCGTCTGGACGGACGAACGGGACAACGGACCCGGCGGGACGGGGCTCCGGACCCGGGCGCTGGCGGTCAAAGTGACGCGACTGCTGCGGTACTAGGGACTGCGGAGGGACGGCACGGCCCTCACCGAAACTCGTGCCGGACGGGGATCGACTTGGTCACGGTGGTGGAGCCCAGGGTGAAGGTGATCTCGATGCGGCCCTCCACCAGAGGCCCCGCCGTCGCCATGGTGCAGAGGTCGCGCACGGTCTGGATCGGCCACACCGTCCAGTCGGTGGTGGGCCCGGGAGCCGGCGGGGTCTGTCCGGTGGCGGGAGCCACCGCGAATCCGGGGACATCCACCACCGTCACCACGTAGTCCACCGGGTCGGGTGAGAAGCTCACCAGGTTGAAGGCGGTGTAGGGCATGGGGCAGGGCTGGCTCGTATCCACCGGCCCGTTGGTGACGCCTTCGATCATCTGCAGGTTCGGACGCACGCACTCGAACCCCTGGCCTCCCGAGAGGGAATTGCCGCCGATGGTCGAGGCGTTCTTCGACAGCGTCTGGGCTCCGCCGGAGCCGCCCGTCCCCCGGGGTTCCCCGTTGCCGCCGTTGCCGGCGTTGCCGGCCCGATCGAGCTGGATGCTCCCGTCCACCCCGGCGGTGGCCCCGGTGCCCGCCACTCCGTGGGTGGCGTCCAGGCTTCCGCCGTCCCCGCCCACACCCCCGGGGAGGAGGCCGTTCGGAAGCCCGCACCGGGTGGCTCCCGGACCGCCCTTCGCCCCGGCCAGGAACGCATCGCCGCCGTCACCGCCCCGACCGAATAGGGCCAGGGTGTGGTCCTTCAGGCGCGACGTCCCGCCGTCGCCCCCCTCGGCCCAGGAGGCTCCGCCCCGGCCTCCGTCGGGACGCAGCCCGCTCCCCGCGCCACCGGTTCCTCCCACCGCCGTGGCCGATCCGCCGTGACCCCCGTCGCCGCCCGAAACCACCACGTGCTCCAGGCCCGAGATCTGGACGCCGCCGTGGGCGGCCAGGGTGTCGTTGGGCGTCCCTCCCCCGGCGCCGCCGGTGGCGAAGGCCGGACCCCCACCCTGGGCCACGCTGCTGCCCTGGGCGTCCAGGCCCGCGGCCGAAAACGCCTCGGCGTCGCCCCCATCGCCCCCGTGACCGATGACCAGATCCACCTGATCGGTGAAGTCGATGACCGGCGCGAAGACCCCGAAGAGACCCGGCTCACCGCCCGCGCCCCCCACGGCCCGGGCCGTCGGCCCGCTGACCCCGCCTCCGGACGGACTGGACGTGGCCGAGGCGTCGCCGCCGCGCCCCCCGTTTCCGCTCACGATCTCATTGAGGATCCCGCTGAACACCACGGCCTCGGTGGCCCGGACGTACATCTTGCCGCCCCGGCCTCCGGCCCCGCCCTCGGCGTAGGCGTCGATGGACGCCGGGGCGTGGGTACCCGTCCCGCCGTCGCCGCCGTGCTGCCCGTGGTATTCCACACCGCCCTCCACCCGAAGCGTGCCCCGGCAGTCCACCCGCCAGTCTCGACCGTCCCGCCCCGCGCCGGCCGTGCCGTTCCGGCTGATGCCGTTCCGTCCCTTGGCGGGGTACGGGCGCAGCACCACGGAGCGCAGACGGCACCGGCGGGTGGCCACCTGGTTCGCCGTACCCACGGGGGCCGCCCCCACCGCACCGGGGAAGTCGCCGTCGGTCAGGGTCGGATCGTTGGCGATCCGCACGTCCCCCGAGCTGCGGATCGTGGCCGAGTCCACGTCGAATCCACCCCGACCCACCAGGTCCAGGGCGGCCTCGGGATCTCCGTCGTCGCAGGCGTTGTCCACCGTGCCCCGCACCACCAGTTCGGCGCCCGCCTCCACCCGCACCGGCGTGCAGGCGCCCTGGATGGCACCCCGGATCTCCACCGTGGAGTCGGCCTGGAGCACCAGGCTGTCCAACACGGTCACCGTGACGCCGGCGGGAATCTCGATGCGGGTCCCCGTCACCACGCCCGAGAGGGTGGTGTCCGACGCCGGGGCCAGCACGATCTCCTGGCCCGTGGCCGTGAAGACGGTGGGGCTTCCGCTGGTGGCGCCGCTGGCCGTGGCCGTGAGGGTGTTGGTCCCCACGGCGCCCAGGGTCCACGACCCCACGGCGGCCACCCCGTCGGCCCCGGTGGAGGCGGCGGCCCCGGTGACCGCCCCGCCACCGGCCGTCACGGCGAAGGTCACGCTCACCCCCGAGACCGGGTTGCCGCTGCCGTCGGTGACCCGCACCGCCGGCGGCACGGCCACCGCCTGGCCGACCCCCGCCGACTGCCCGTCTCCCGCCGCGGCCGCCACCGCCCGGGTGGTCGGCGTGGGATCGGGATCGACCCCGGTGGGCGTCTTCTCCCCGCCGCACCCGGGAACGAGGAGCATCAGGGCCAGGGTGACGCGACGAAGGGAAGAGGGGCGTGAGCCAGACATGTGGGGCCTTCCGGAACCAGGGGAGAACGATCCTTCACCCCCAGACGCCGAAAAGCGGCCCGAACCCGATCACCCGCCCGGCACGACCTCCCTCACCCGGGCCGTCACCGGGAAGTGGTCGGAGGGGAAGGTGCCGTCGATCCGGTCGTCCAGGATCCGGGCCGACACGGCCTCGAGGCCCGGCCCCACCAGCACGTGGTCGATGCGGCCGCTCCCCCCGGTGGGATCCCGGAAGCCGTTGAAGGTGCCCCGCGTCTCGCCGGGATGGAGGGCCGTCACCGCCGACACGTAGCCCAGGTCGGCGAACGTCCGGATCGCCTCGGAGCCGTCGGGCACGTTGAGGTCGCCCATCACCACCGTGGGGTGGCCGCCGTCCCGAGCGTGCGCCGCGATGAGGCGGGCGCTCTCGATGCGAGCCTCCTCCCCCCGGTGGTCGAAGTGGGTGCCGTAGACCCGCACCGCCCCCTCGAAGCCCGGCACCTGCACGTCGGCCCACACCGCCATTCGGTGTAGGGCGGCGTCCCACCCCCGGGAGGCCACCACGTCGGGGGTGGGCGACAGCCAGAATTCTCCGTCGTCCACGACCTCCACGGCGGCCGTCCGGACGTACAGGCCGGAGAACTCCCCCCCGGTACCCCCGTCCCGGTGCTGTCCCAGCTTCCGGTACCCCTCCAGCACCGGCGCCAACTCGTCGAGCTGGAACGCCAGGGCCTCCTGGATCGCCAGCACGTCGGGGGCCTCCCGGGCGATGACGTCGGCCACGATGTCCCGCCGGTTGGGCCAGACGTGATCGCCGTCGTCGGCCGTGCCGTACCGGATGTTGAAGGTCATCACCCGGAGTTCGGGGGACTCCTGTGCGACCGCCCCACCCGCCGGCAGGAGGGCGGCGAAGACGACGGCGGCGACGAGGGAACGGATCATGGCGACGAGCCGGGCCGGGGTCGGAAGGGGCGAGCCCCGCACAATGCCTCTCGGGGCGGCGCCCTGTCCACCGGGTCGACGCCGTTGACGCCGGACCGTGACCGGGCCAAGGTGACCCGATCCCATTCCCCCGCCCGGAGTCCCCCGTGAGTCACCCCGACGACCCCACCGGCCCCTCGCATCTCGACCGACGCGAACTCCTGAAGCTCGGCGCCCTCGGCGTAGGCGGCGCCGCCCTCGGCGGGTTGTCGGCGTGTGCGCCCCAGGACCCGGGCACCACCGCCGGTGGATCCCAGGCCCCGTCGTCTTCGCCGCCCCCGGGCCTCGCCGCCCAGGCCCCGGCCGAGCCGTTCCGCACCCCGCCCATGGAGACCGTGCGGGTGGGGTTCGTGGGCGTGGGACTCCAGGGCGGCAGCCACGTTCGCAACTTCCTGGGAATCGAGGGCGTGGAGATCGTGGCCCTCTGCGACATCGACGTGCCCCGCATGGAAGAGGTGGCGTCGTGGGTCGAGGCCGACGGTCGCCCCCGCCCCACCCTGTACGGCGAGGGTGAGACCGACTTCGTGCGGCTGTGCGAGACGGAGGATCTCGACCTGGTCTTCACCGCCACGCCGTGGCGCTGGCACGTACCCGTCTGCGTCGCGGCCATGGAAAACGGCAAGCACGCGGCTACCGAGGTCCCGGCGGCCTACACCCTGGACGACTGCTGGCGCTTGGTGGAGGTGGCCGAAGCCCAGCAGAAGCACTGCGTCATGATGGAGAACTGCAACTACGACCGCCCCGAGATGATGGTGTTCAACATCGTCAAACAGGGACTCCTGGGTGAGTTGCTCCACGCCGAGTGCGGCTACAACCACGACCTCCGGGCCATCAAGTTCTCCGACGCCAACGAGGGGCTGTGGCGCCGGGCCCACTCCCGGGATCGGAACGGCAATCTCTACCCCACCCATGGTCTCGGGCCCGTGGCCAACTGCATGGACATCAACCGGGGCGACGCCTTCGACTACCTGGTGTCCATGAGTTCGCCGAGCCGGGGACTCCAGGACTTCGCCCGGGACAACTTCCCCGAAGGCGATCCGAAACGGGACGAGCAGTTCGTCCTGGGCGACGTGAATACGAGCCTGATCAAGACCGCCCGGGGCCGGACCATCTACGTGGTGCACGACACCAATCTCCCCCGTCCCTACTCCCGGATCCACATGGTCCAGGGTAGCCGGGGGCTCTTCCAGGGCTACCCGAACCGGCTCCACATCGAAGGCCGCTCCCCGGCGCACCGGTGGGAGGACTACGCCGACGTTCTCGCCGAGTTCGACCACCCCCTGTGGCGGGACCTGGAAGCCATGTCGGAGGGCGCGGGCCACGGCGGCATGGACTTCATCGAGGACTACCGGCTGGTGAAGTGCCTCCGGGAAGGGCTGCCCACGGACATGAACGTCTACGACGCCGCGGCCCTCTCGGCCGTGGGTCCCCTGAGCGAGTGGTCGGTGGCCAACGGCAGCCGGCCCGCGGCCTTTCCGGACTTCACCCGGGGTCGGTGGCAGTCGTACCCGTCGTGGGAGATCGTCCGGGCCTGACCGTGGCATCCGAATCCGACACCCGGGTGGTCCGGGCCCCCGGTCGGGTGAACCTCATCGGCGAGCACATCGACTACCACGACCTGCCGGTGATGCCCATGGCCCTCACCCGGGGCGTGGAGATCCGGTACGCCCCCCGGGCCGACGGGCGCGTCGTCCTGCGAAACGCAGACCACCGTTTCGAGCCGCTGGACTTCCTCATCGAAGAGGACCCACCCCGGTCCCCCCGGGGCCATTGGGGCAACTACGTGCGCGCCGCCGCCGCCGCGGTCTGCGAGCTCGCCCCTCCCGGGGCCTGGGGGGGACTGGAGGGGGTCGTCCACTCCGACCTTCCCCCCGCGGCGGGGTTGTCCTCGTCGTCGGCCCTGGTGGTGGCCACCGCGCTGGCGATTCTGGACACCCACGGCGATCCGGACTTCACGCCCCCGACCCGGCCCCGTCTCGCCGCCCTCCTGGCCCGTGGAGAACGGTACGTCGGGACGGCGGGCGGAGGCATGGACCAATCGGCCAGTCTCGGCGGCCGCGCCGGGTCGGTGCTTCGGGTCACGTTCGACCCGGTGGGCTGGACCTTCCGGGACGTCCCGGAGGGGTGGGCGGTGGTGGTGGCCCACACCGGTGTACACGCCGAGAAGAGCGGGGCGGCCCAGCGGGCCTACAACGACCTGCGCAGCCGGGGAGAGGTGGCCCGGGACGCGCTGACCGCGGAATTCGACACCGCCCCCCGCTTCGCGGATCTCCGCGCGGCGGCGACCACCGAGACCCTCCTGGCCGCAGCCGCCCGGCTCCTGGACCCGCCCACCGCCGCCGTGGCCGCCCACGTGCTCACCGAGGCCGACCGGGTGGACGCGGCCTGGGAGGCCCTGGCTCGAGCCGACCTCCCGTCGTTCGGCCGCGCCATGGACGCCTCCCACGCCTCCCTCACGGAGCGATGCGGTGTGGGCCATCCCCGTCTGGACGCCCTGGCGGTCGAGGCCCGCCGGGTCGGAGCCGTGGGAGCGCGCCTGACGGGGGCCGGATTCGGCGGGTCCATCGTCGCCCTGGCCGAAGACCGTGTGGCGGACCGGATCGTCGAAACCCTCCGGGCTGCGAACCGCGCCGCGGGCCTCGCGCCCGCCGAGGCCCCGGTCTTCCGCGCCGAACCCGGCGCCGGAGCGGGACGATCGCGCTGATCGCCCCCGCCGCCGTCAGTCGTCGTCGCTCTCCACTTCGATGCTGGAGACGATGGACCGGCCCGTGATGCGCACCACCGGGGCGTTGGCGTCCCGGGTGGCCCGCTTCCGGGGCCCCCGCACGGCGAAGCTGCCCATGAACGACCGCCCGTAGTCCTCCACCTCCACGTGAGGCGGCAGGTCGATCTCCACGCTGCCCATGACTGCACGCACCCGAATCTCGGTGACGCCCGGGGGGAAATCGGCGTCCCGGAGGTCCAGCTCCACCGAGGCCATGACCGCCCGCACGTTCAATCGCTCGGGCAGGGTGCCGTTGACCCGCCGCTCGATGCTGCTCAGGACCGAAGCGATGTGCCGGGACCGCTCCCGGGGCACGTCCACGGCCCGGGCCTCGGTGCGACGGGCCGGCAACCCCGACGGCGCGGTGGTAGACGCGCCCTCCGCCGGAAGATCTCGGGTCAGCGCCACCAGTGCCCGCGTGCTCGTGACCTTCCAGACCTCGGCCACGCGCCGCTCGAACTCGTCCACGGCGATGGCGTCTTCGGCGAAGGCGGTGGTGAGCCGCTTCACGGCGGCCTCTCGGTCGCCCTCGGACGGGAGGCGGGCGAGCTCGGTGGATTCGGAATGGGATTCGGTCATGGTTCTCAAGACTACCGCAGGGGTCTCAGCCTCTCCAGTCCCCGCTTCGCGTCTCCCCTCGGTAGAGATTGGTGGAGAGGTACTTCAGTCCGGAATCGCACATCAGGGTCACCACCATGCGGTCCGGTCCCAGGCGGGCCGCTTCCCGGAGGGCCGCCACGACGTTTGCACCGGTGGAGGTGCCGCCGAAGAGTCCCTCCTCCCGCGCGAGCCGTCGGCACATGGCGGAGGCCTCGGCGGTGGACACGGTCTCCACGGAATCGGCCAGGTCGGGACTCCACATGGGCGGCACGAAGCCCGGTCCCACGCCCTCGATGTGATGGGGGCCCGCGGCGCCGCCGGACAGCACGGGAGACTCGGCCGGTTCCACGGCGACGATGCCGATCTCGGGCCGGGATCGCCGCAGCGCCGTCCCCACCCCCTTGAGACACTGAGCAGTCCCCACGGACTGCACGAAGACGTCGACCCACCCGCCCGTGCCGTCGAACACCTCCCGGGCCAGACCCTCGTAGCCGCCCGCCGCGTCGGGGTTCCTGAACTGGTCGGCGTAGAAGGCCCCCGGCGCCGCCGCCAGTTCGTCGGCCCGGGCGATCATGGCCTGGATGAGGGTCGGGGTAGTGCGCCCACCCTCGCTCGGAATCTCCTCCACCGCAGCCCCGAACGCCCGCATCTGGTCACGCTTCTCCCGACTGAACGCGTCGGACGACACGAAGGTCGCCGGCACGCCCCGGGCCGCGCACACGAACGCCAGCGACGTCCCCGTGCTCCCTCCCGTGTATTCAACGAGACCGCCCTCGGGTGTGAGACGGCCGTCGGCCAGGGCCCGATCCACCACGGCCAGGGCCATGCGGTCCTTCATGCTCCCGGTGGGATTGGCGCCCTCCAACTTGAGAAACACCCGCGCCGAACCCGGGGGGACGATTCGACGGAGTTCCACGAGAGGCGTGTCGCCCACGGTCTCCAGAAGCGGCGTCGGACCCATCAGCGACCCTGCCGAACCCGCCGGTAGGTGGCCTCTCCGAAGAGGCGCTCCCCCTCAGGCGTGCCCACCCAGTCCCGCACCACGACCTGGTCGGGGGATCGCACCACGTACTCCGTGCGCCCCCGTTCGCTCTCCGCCGACCATTCCGACACCAGGCTGGAGTCGGTGACCACGGCCCGGATGAGAATCTGCTGGGGGCGATCATCGATCCAGGCTCCCGTCCCGGTGCCGTCGACGAAGCGGTAGTGGGCCCGGGCCTCGAGCACCGGCTGCCGCTCCCCATCGTCGCCGACGAAGGCGTTCCGGAAATGCAGCGTGGCAAAGCCCCGCTCCAACACGCCCCACGACATCTCGAAGGCGCCGGGACGCCCCAGAAGCTCGCCTTCCCCCGTCCAGTCCCCCACCAGGGCGCCCACGACCTCCGGCATCGCGGCTCCACCCGCCTCCTGGGCCGACGCCGCCACCGGCCCCGACATCACGGCCCACGGAATCAGCCCGGCCATCACCCACCCGTTCCCGCGTCTCATCCGACCTCCCGGCTCGCCTGTCCCTGCCACGTCGGTGGCTCGTGCCGCAAAGATGGCCAGTCCGCCCACCAGCGCGCCACAATCCCGCATCCTCCTCGAATTCGAGGGGCACGTGGCACCCTACGTGGGGTATAAAACGATACGACCCTCCGGCCTTCTCTTCTGGAGGAGTTATGTCTGAGAAGCGAACCCGACGCGGTGCCTGCGCCGCCGCACTTGTCTGCGTAGCCGGGCTCGTGGCCTGCGACGGGAGAAACCTCATTGGCCCCGAGAACCAACTCGAGGTGACCAACGTCGTCGATAGCTTCCAATGGCAGGTCTCGGATCTCGATGACGTCTCCCAGACGCTGACCTACGCCTGGCAGAACACCGGAAACCAAGCGGACGTGAATCAGTCGGTGACGCTCACGTCGGGCTCCGCTTTCCTTCGCATCGAAGACTCGTCCGGCGATGAGGTGTATTCCCGGTCCCTGGCCGAAAACGGCACCTTCTCCACGGCCGCCGGTTCCGGAGGGACGTGGACCATCACGGTGACGCTCGATCGAGCTACGGGGACGTTGAACTTTCGCGTTCAGAGACCCTAGCTCGGGCCCAGGTCATTCGAACACCAATCGAACCACGGTCTCCACACCGAACTCATCGGCCACCACCCCCAACATCCGACCATCGCGGACCACCGGCGGAGGTGATCGGCAGCGGCGCGACCGACGCCTGCAGGTCCAGGAGGGTGTCGCCCGAGGCATCCAGGCGCACGATCCGGTAGCCATCGGACACGGCCGTCCAGATGGAGCCGTCGGGGGCCGGAGCCGTCAGGCGCTGAGCCTGGAACGGGAAGACTGCACCGGCGCGGATCAGGTCGAGGCCCCTACGTGGGACTCCATCGAGGACGAGGGTATCCAGCCCCGGACTCCCGGGCCGCCACCTCACGACTCCCACCGGGAACGCGCTCTCGATGACGGCCGGGGTGCGGTCCTGCGCCTGGGGGATCCGATTGCCGACGGTGATCCGGAAGACGGCGGCCCCCGTGGCATCGACGCCACCGACCCAGATCCCCGGCGGCGCAGAGAGGAGAAACGGCCACGTATCGATGTTTCCGTCCACCCCGCGGCGGAAGAGGCTCCCGGAGCCGAGGTCCGCCACCCAAACGCCCCCGTCCAGATCCACGTGCAGTCCAATGGGGATTCCCAACTCCCCCGGGCCTTCCCCCGCGCGCCCCAGGGTCCCTCGGTGCCGCCCGAGCGAGTCGAACCGGTGTAGAACGGCGCCTCGCCCATCCAGCACCAGCGACTCGCCCTCGGGCGTGATGCCGAGGCCGCGCACTCCGGCGAACGCGACCCCATCCACCTCCGGCGCGGCACCCAGTCGTGCTTCGATCCTCATGCCACCGGCGGCGGGGAGATCACGATGCACGACGGCGCCTGCATCCTGGGGGCTCTCGACCCCGCACGACGCCAGGAGGATCGCGAGTCCCACTCCCATTCCGGCTCGGCAGGGCAGGGCCCGACGAGTCACCCCATCCCCGCCAGCACCCGCCCCACGGCGTCCAGGGTGCGATCGATGTCGGCGTCGGTAGTGCGGTGGTTGCACACCGAGATGCGCATGACCCGCCGGCCCTTCCAGGTGGAGGCGCCGAACCAGGCGGTGCCCTCGGCCCGGATGGCGTCGGTCACGGCGTCGGTGAAGGCGTCGTGGTCTCCGTCGGCCGCCAGGAAGCGCACCAGTCCCTGGTTCATGCGGGCCGGGGCCACGACCTCGCAGCCCGGCAGCTCCCCGAGGCCCGTGACGAGGCGATCCGCCAGTCGACAGGCTTCGTCGACGAGCTCGGCCACCCCGTCCCGACCGAGACAGCGCAGGGCGGCGTAGGTCACCATGCCCCGGGGGCGACGCGACCACTCGGGGTTCCAGTTCACCTGGTCCCGGCCGCTGCCGTCGGCGGCGATGAAGTAGCCCGCGGTCATGGCCATGGAGTCGTGATGGGCCTGGGCGTCCCTCACGAAAGCGAACCCGTTGTCGTAGGGCAGTTGGAGCCACTTGTGGCCGTCGGTGGCCCAGGAATCGGCCAGCTCCACGCCCTCCAGAATGCCGCGCCGCGACGGGCTGGCGTTCATCCAGAGTCCGAAGGCGCCATCCACGTGCACCCAGGCGCCTCGGGCGTGGGCCGCCGCGCAGGCTTCGCGAAAGGGGTCCGCCGCCCCGGTGTTGAGGTCCCCGGCCATGAGGCAGACGATGGTGGGGGCGGCCGGATCGGCATCCAGGGCGGCCTCGAGAGCCGTGAGATCGATCCTGCCGTCGGCATCCAGGGCCACCTGCTCCACCGAACCCGCACCGAGTCCCAGGTAGCGGATCGCCCGGATGAGGGACTCGTGCCGGTGGTCACCCGTGATGACGCGCACCCGGGGAGCGCCGAACAGGCCGTCCTTCTCCACGTCGATCCCCCGATCGATGTACAGACGGTGCCGGGCCGCCGCCAGGGCCGTGAAATGGGCCATCTGACAGCCCGTCACCATGGCGAAGGAGGCATCGGACGGCAGACGCAGCAGGTCCTTCAGCCAGGCACCGGCCACCTCTTCGGCCACGGCCGCCGCAGGACTGCACTGGTAGATGGCGGCGTTCTGATCCCACGACGACATGATCCAGTCGGCGGCGATGGCCCCGGGCGTCGATCCCCCGATCACCCACCCGAAGAAGCGGGGCCCGCCGGCCCCGACCAGACCGTCGAGGGAATCGTCCATGAGGTCGTCCACGACCCGGATCGGATCCTCGGCCCGGTCCGGGAGCGGTCGGTCGAAACGGGCGCGAAGCTCGCCGTACGAGGCCCGAGCGGCCACGGGAAGGTGATCGAGAGCCTCGTAGTGGCGGGCCGCGCGCTGGGCGGCGTGGTGGAGCACCGAGGTGTCGGGCATGGATCCGGGTCGTGGAGGTTGGGGGGCGTGTTCCCATGGGACTGCGTAACGGGACACGACCAAGGTGACATGGCCGCCGCCCCCGGGTCCACCGATCCACGACCGTGGAACTCCTCACCAGGGTCACTCAGGTGGGCCGAGTCGCCACACGTCGATCAGTGGGGATCCCCATCGGGCGTCGTACCGAAGGGTCAGTGCGTGCTGGCCGTCGATGTGGAGGAGAGTTCCGGCGGGCGGAATCATCCGGACGACCGCCTCCCCGGTCTCGTTCAGGCGGACCAGCGTGTCTCCAATGTGGATCCACCCTCCACCGCGGGGGTCGCCCCACCACGCCTCGATATCCGGGTATGCATCGGGAAGCCCCCCCGGACGGTGCCGTCGCACCTGGGCCCGCACTGTCGACTCCAGCCGCTCCACCACGTCGGTCGGAAGCGCCCGGCGCAGGGCCGGGAGCGCAGTGAGCGTGGCCCGGTTCGCCTCTCGGTCGATGCGCTCCAGGTCGAGGGAGTCGTTGGGCGTCGCCCAGAGATGCCCTCCGGAGGCCGCGAGCATCGTACGCCGGCCGAAAGGCACGGCATGCACACCTCGCCCCTCTCGGCGAACCACGTACTCCGTGTCGACAAACGAGACGGACGGCGACGCCTCCTCGGGACCCAGGCACCGGGCGGTGGTCGATCCGCGACCGTAGTCACCTCGTTCGATGGAGGCCGTATCGACCACGGCCCGCAGGACCCACAGACAGTGGTCCCCGGACGCGCCCAGTATGACCCGTCCGACCGGGTGAAACGACCACAGGGGGAAGTCATCGAGCAGGCGGCCCCGCGTGTCGAAGCGGGACACCCGGAGTTGGGCGGCGTCCCACACCCAGATCTGGCCGTCGACCCCCACGGCGCCCTCAAGTGACCGGAACTCGGCGGGGCCCTGACCCCACCGGCCCCAATGTGCCGGCGGGCCTCCGTCGAGGCGAAGTGCAGTGATGGAGAAGCGGCTTCCGTCGAACACGACCACCACCGAGTCGCCCGCCATCTGGGCCGAAGCGACCCTCCGAAATGGTGCGTCCGGCCCACCCAATGTGGCGGCGGATTCAGCTGGAAACGCAACCTCGGGCACACTGTCGAGCCAGGTCGTCCGTTCCCGATCCGAACGCGCCTCGGCACGGCCGCAGGCCATGGAAGCCGCCAGCACCGTTGTTGCCACGAGTCCTTGGAGGACAGCTTTCACGACGGACCTGACGGTGCCGACCCACCCGTGGAGTGCCTCCGCACGAGCCGCGCGGCCCGCCCAACCGCCAGCACCGCCACCAGGATGTACAGCCACCGGAAGTCCGGATACTGCACCGCCGCCCACACGAACAGCGCGGTGGCCGCGAGGTACACGGGGATCAGGGCCCTACTCATCCGCCCACCCCGCGCACGATCCGGTACACGACCACCCGGCGCACTTCGGCCTCGTCGATCTCCATCGACGCGAACCGGTCGGCGTCCAGGAAGGCCAGGGGGAAGGGAGTGTCCGGCGGCGCCGTGCCCACGTAGGCGCCCGTGGCGTCGAACGCGTCGATGGGACCCTGGGCATCGGGACCGACGGCGAATCGGCGCGCCCAGATCTCCCCCGTAGGAGAGACGGCCACCTCGTCGATCCAGGGCAGGACCTCGGCAAACCCCCGGAGCGGCACCATCTCGGTGGGCGGGATCGTGCAGGGCCCCGAGCCGAAATTGATCCGGAAGCCCTCACCGAGGTGTTCTTCGGCCATGGCCTCGGTGGCGACCCGAGGCTCGCGGTCTACCCGGATCCGCCGCACGGGACTCCCGGCCTCGAACACGGTGAAGGCGTAGGCCGGTCCCGCCGCCGCGGCCACCGTGGTGCCGTGGTTGTCCCACGTGACGTGGGCCTCGAAGACCCGGGGCAGGTTCAGGCCGCCGCCGCAGGAGGTGTAGCGCACCATGCCGGGCTGGGGAAAGACGTGATCCACCAGGGGCACGGTGTCGGCGCCCACGTACCACCGCAGGCCGTGCTGGAAATGGCCCTCCGGCGGGGAACGAAGCATGGAGGCCGCAACCACACCCTGGTCCGACACGCCCATGTGGCGGCCCGCGTCGGGCCACGGGTACGCCGGAAAGGGCATCTCGGCGAGGACCCGTCCCGCGGAATCGAATCGGACCAGACCCCCTTTGCCGAAGTCGAAGACCGACACCACACCACCTGGAGCCACGGCCACCGAACTGGGTGACGTCAGCTCCCCCGGTCCCTCGCCCCGGCCACCCAGAGTCCGGATGAACTCGCCCTCGGAGTCGAACACCACCACCCGGGCCTGACTCGGGTCGAGGACGTAGACCCGCCCCTCGCCGTCGGCGTCGACCGTCCCGGTGCCGACCCAGTAGAACGACTCGGGGCCCTCCTCGGCGCCGCCCCGTGCGTAGAGCCGCTCCATCGACCACGCCAGAGGACGATCGTCCACCACGGAGGCGACGATCTCCACCCCCGCCGAGTCGGACCGGGCCACCGACGGGCCCCGATCGTTGAGGGCGCCACACGCCGCCGTGGACAGGGCCGCGGCGACCGCCACACTTTTCGGAAGGGTTCTCATGGCTGGGGAGGGATCGGGGGGAGCTGGACTCGATCCGAGTGTGGGCGATGGCGCATCGGAGGCGCAAGGACGACAACAGGCTTGATCTACGCCCGTCGATGAACCCACCCTCGACGCACCCGATCCACCTGCGGCCCCGGAGTCCCCCGTGCAGCGTGAACAGATCCTCCGCCGTATCGCCGGAGGGCGAACAGACGAAATCTTCCGGCTCATGCGGTTGCCCGACTGGCCCGACCTCCTCCACCGCGGCCAGGTGAAGCCCCTGCAGTGGCTCGTCTACTACGACGACGTCACGGGATTGAAGGCGGTGCTGGAGAGCGGCGCCGACCTGGAGTCCCTCGACCTCCATCGGGAACTGGGCAACGCCGCCTTCTTCGGCCACTGGCGAACCGCCGACTTCCTCCTGCTCCACGGCGCCGATGCGTCCTGGCGGGATCCCGAAACCGGCGAAACGGCGCTCCACAATACGCTGGCCAAGGCGGGGCGCCCCTACCACGGGTTCGTGGTGCGGCTGCTGCTGGAACGGGGCGCCGATCCCAACGCCGCCACCGTCCCCGGAGTGGAGACGGGCGCGTTCATGCGGGATGTGCGCACCAGGGGCGAGACCCCCCTGCACCGCGCCGCCGCCTACGCCGACGAGGCCATCATCCAGGCGCTTCTCGACGCGGGGGCCCGGAAGGACGCTCGGGACGCCCATGGCGCCTCGCCTCTCACGTGGGCCAGCGAGCACCTGCGTCCCGGTGCGATCCTGGCCCAGTTGGCCTTCGGGGAGCACCGCATCGGCGAGAAATCCCGGCGACGGATCACCAGCGATCACGGCGCCGGATGGGGCCACGGCATGGAGTGGAACTTCGTGGGGGACTACCTGCCGGAGAGCGACCCCTCGGAGTGAGGCCTGCGGGGTCCTACAGTCGGCGGCTGCCCTGCGACCATTCGTCCAGAACCCGAACGATCCGGCTGGCCGTTCGGCCGTCCCACCGCGCCGGCGCACGGCGATGCCGCGCCTCGGACCCAAGCGCGTGGTACGCCTCGAGAATCGCACCAGGACGGCGATCCGGAACGAGGACGTTGGTCCCCTCGAAGACCGTGATCGGATGCTCCGTCGTCGACCGGAGCGTGAGGCAGGGAACGCCCAGCGCCGTAGACGCCTCCTGAAGCCCATCGGAGTCGGTGAGAACCACCGCGGCGTTGTCGAGCAACGCGACCATCTCGAGGTAGGGCGGCGGGTGGGCCGGGAAGATCAGAGGCCGTTCCCGGGCGATCTCCTCGAGGGCCTGCATGACGCCCCGGAACGTCTCCCCATCCTCGACGTTGGAGGGCCGGTGGAGCGAGACCAGCCCATAGCCGCCCGGCTCCACGCCGTGTCGGAGAAGGACCGTCTCGGGATGGCATCGGGCCTTGGCGAAGAGGAGGGCGTCGACGGTGATGTTGCCGACGAAGTGGATGCGGTCCCGGTCGATCCCCGCTCGCGCCAGGGTCTCGGCGGCAGCGCGAGTGGTGGTCAGGCAGAGGCTCGAGATGCGATCCGTCAGGACTCGATTGATCTCCTCGGGCATTCTGCGATCACCGGACCGATGACCCGCCCCCAGGTGCGCGACGGGGATGTGGAGCTTCACCGCCGCCAGAGCCGCGGCCAGGGTCGAGTCGTGGTCGCCCACGACGACGACCAGATCCGGGGCTGTCGTGCGGAGCACGGGCTCCAGCCCGGTCAGCACTCCAGCGACCTGAGACGCGTGCGAGCCCACGCCGACAGCGAGATTCACGTCGGGAGCACGGATCTCCAGGTCACGGAAGAGCGACTCGTCCATGGCATCGTCGGACCGTCGTCCCGTGTGTACGAGACGCGTCTCCCACTGCGGCCGCTCGTCGAGCGCCCGAAGGAGCGGCGCGACCTTCGCGAAGTCCGGTCGAGCGCCGACGACGAGGAGTCCGCGGGGCATCGTTGGAGCGACCGGAGGTCCGTCAGCCGCGACGGGACAGGACGTACGCGTCGATGTGGGCCAGGGTGGCGAAGTGGTCGAGCGTTACGTCCTGGGGTGGGATCTCGATCTCGTACGTCTCTTCCAGGTAGGCTACGAGCCTGAATACGGCCAGCGAGTCGAGGATCCCGCTGAGGAGGAGGTTGTCGTCGGGCGCAAGGTCCATCGAGCGATCATTCACGATCTCGGCTCGAATGAAGTCCCGGATCGTTTCGACGCTCAAGACGGCGCTCCGCTGTGGTCGGCGGCGAGTTGCCGGTGATCGATCTTCCCGCTGGTGGTACGGGGGAGTTCCTTCGTCGGCACGATCGCGGCCGGCAGAGCGTAGCCGGGAAGCACGGCGCGGAGCCGCTGGAGCAGTTCCGTCGGGTCGACATCGCCGGAGAGCGTGACGGCGGCCCGGATCTGTCGGCTCCCCCGTCCGTCGGGCACCGCGAAGACCGCGGCCTCCACCACCCCTTCCTGACGTCCGAGTGCGAGCTCGACATCGTCGAGTTCGACCCGGTGGCCCCGGGTCTTGATCATGCGGTCTCGGCGACCGAGGAAGTCGAGGAGCCCGTCCTCCCGACGGACCACGACATCGCCGGTACGATAGTAGACGTGCGGGAAGGGCCCCCCACTGTCGCGTCTCAGGAAAGCCCTCGCGTTCAGGTCGGGACGATTCCAGTAGCCGCGCGTGAGGGTGGAACTCCGGATGCACAGTTCCCCCTCTTCACCGATGCCGCACTCGTCTCCGTTTTCGTCGACGATCAGGTCGACGGAATTCTTCGAGACGGTGCCGATGGGGACCGGTTCCGGAAAGTCGGGGGGCACGTCATAGCAGGTGCAGGAGGGCGCTTCCGCGGGACCATAGACGTTCGTGAACCGCACGTCGGGCAACGCGGCCATGAGCGACCGCAAATGTTTTGGGGGGAACGGCTCTCCGCCGAAGAGGATCCACCGGAGGCTCGACAGGTCGGTCTGCTCCATGGCGCCGCGCTCGAGCATCTCCATGAGTGTGTAGGGCACCGTGAACACCACGGAGATGCGCTCGTCCTGAACGTATCGAGTCCAACTGGCCGGGAACTTCGTCACCGGCTCCGGCACGAGCACCACGGTGCCTCCGGCCTGCGCCGTGGAGAAGAAGTCGAAGATGCTGAGGTCGAAGTGGAGCGGCGCGTGACTCGCCACCCGGTCGGTCGACTGGAGCCCCACGTGCAACGCACCCCAGCGCGCGTAACTCACGCTGCCGTGATGCGTGTGCATCATCCCTTTCGGCTCACCCGTCGACCCCGACGTGTACATGAGGTACCCGAGGTCCTGATCGATCAGGCGGACACCGGGGTGCGAGGCGGGATAGCTCCGGACGTGGTCCCACGACGTCGACGATTCGTGGACCGGTCCGAAGACGTCCGGCCGAAGCCCGGAGTCGATGGCGTCGAGGCGCCCGACGAGCAGGTCCGACGTCACCAGGTGCCGAATCCCGCAGTCCTCGAGAATGAACGCGAGGCGCTCCGTGGGCAGGAACGGATCGAGCGGCACGAACACGCCCCCCGCCTTGAGGCTGCCGTAGATCGCCGTCCCCAGGTCCAGACTCTTGTGCATCCAGATCCCGACCCGATCACCGGGTGCGAGGCCGTGGTCGATCAGCGCATTCGCGAGCTGGTTCGACGCGGCGTCGAGGGCGCCGTAGGTGACTTCCGCTCCCTGGCAGGCCATGGCGGGCCGGTCGGGCGAGAGCCGGGCGTAATGCTCGACCGGAGAGTGAATCAGGAAGTCCAGCATGGCAGTCGCAATCCGGAGCGCCCGGCTATCGGTTGAGCAGCGGCTGCAGGGGAGCGGGTACGAGGGGGATGTCGATGTCGAACGCCCGCTCGGTGAACCAGTAGAGGGCGATGGTGATCAGCACCAGTGAGCCCAGAACGCGGATCCACCGGTACACCGGCTTGCGGCGAAGGGCGAACAGAATCGGGAAGGCCACGCAGATGATGGCGACCTGGCCGAGTTCGACGCCGATGTTGAAGCCCAGCAGCGACAGCACGAGGTACTCCCGACCCATGCCGATGTCACCCAGTACGGTGGCGAACCCGAATCCGTGGAAGAGGCCGAAGGCGAAGGCGATCATCCACTCTCGCACGTTCAGCCGGGTCGTCAGGTTCGCCAGCGCGGCCGCGGCGATCGAGGCGGCGATGACCGACTCCACGAGGCGGGACGGCATTCGGATCACGTCGAGCGCCGCGAGGCTCAGCGTCACGCTGTGCGCGATGGTGAAGAAGGTGACGATGGTCACGATCTTCATGAGGGCACTGCGGAAGTCCGGCACGGGCTCCCATTCGCCCTTCCGGCGGAGCAGCACGGCCGGGAGCACCAGGGCCATCAGGAACAGGATGTGATCGAACCCGATCAGGATGTGCCAGACGCCGAGCCAGATGAACCCGATGAACCCCCGAAGCACACTCGACGATGTCAGGTCGAGCGTCTGGGTGCTGGCCCGCGGACTGAAGATGAGCGAGACGTTGCCTTCGTTGTTGAAGGTCGCCGTTTTCCAGTTGTGCTCGACGATGAGCATGTTCCGATGGTCGGAATCGACCTCGAACAATGGCGTGAACTCGACCTCGATCTCGTCCGGCAGCCCGGTCCAACCCTCCGTCTCGTATACCAGGTTGATGTAGTCGTTCGCCCCGAGGTCCAACAGCTCGGACTCCCGGAATCGCAGCACGAGTTCGGTTCCCTCGGTTCGAAGCGAGACCTTCGGCTCCACGTATGCGCGAAGTCGTCCCTCCACGTTCCGCACGTCGGCCGTGGTGACCGCCTCGGGGTCCCACCCGAATTCCAGGACCCGCTCGGCGTCCCGGACCGACAGCTCCACCCGGACGACCAGCGAATCGTCGTAGACCCGCAGATAGATGTAGGTCTGGCCAAGTTCGTGGGGAACCACCGCGACGGCGGTCGCGCCGACGAGGCCGGGCTCGGCCGCGGCGGCCCCGGGGAGGGTCGCCGCCGAGAGGACGAGGGCCAGGAGGATGCTCGGGAAGCGGAGGAAAACCCGACGAATCATGGAAGCGGGGGAGCGGGAGGGGGACGTCGCCGGAGTGGGCCCGTCGCTTCAGGTGAGGCTCGGCGGGAGGACCCATCCTGTCAAGCGATGGTATCGATGCTCCGATGATACTTCGGTGTCGGGGTCCCGGACGCCGATCGCAGGACATGTTCCCCATGACGGTCGGAAAGATCCGTGGTCCGAACCCTTCCCGAGACCGGTACGCTCACCACCGCCGAGGGGCTCATCTGGCTCGGACAGCGACTCGACCCCGAGTCGACGCTGTACAACATGGCCCTGGCGGTCGAAGTGGTCGGCGCGCTCGATGTCACGGCGCTCCGGACCGCGCTTCGTGCGGTCGTCGAGGCCGACGAGGTCCTCCGGACGGTGTATCCCGATGTCGACGGCACGCCGGAGCGCCGAGTGCTCGAACACGTGCCGATCGATCTCGACGTACTGGACGCCCCCGAGGACGAGTTCACGGACCAGGCCGTCGAGCAGATTCTCTCGGATCGGACGGAACACCCGCTTCCCCTCGACCGTCCCCTGTTCGACATCTGCGTCGTACGACGCGCCCCCGAACGATTCGTGCTCTACGTCAACCACCATCACATCGCCACCGACGCGTGGTCGATGGGAGTGTTCTTCGAGCGGTGGGCAGCGGCCTACGACGGCGTCGTGTCCAAACACCCCTCCTACGCCGATCACGTCACGCGGGAACGCGAGGCCCGGTCGTCGTCGCAGTCTCAGAAGGCCCTGGAGTACTGGGGTCGCGGAACGTCGGACTCGGCCGCACCGCCGCTCTTCTACGGGGCGGCCGGCGTCGGAGACGGTCGGGTGGCGAAGGTGTCGGTTCCGTTCGGTCCGGAGCGGGGTGACCACCTCGCCCGGATCGCGTCACAGGCGCCGTTTCGAAGCCTGACGCTGGAGCAGTCCCGCTACCAGGTCTTCGCCACGCTCCTTCTGGCATGGCACCATCGGGTGTCCGACCGGGCCGATGTCTCCATCGGGTCTCCCTGGCACAATCGCACGTCTGCCGAGGCGCGTGAGACCCTCGGCCTCTTCGTGGAGTTGTTCCCGCTCCGGACGCGGATCGACGCCGACGAAACGTTCGCCTCGCTCGGGGCCAAGGTGGCCCGGGCGATGATGACCAACATGCGCCACGTGTTCCCGGGCGCGAGTCTCGCGCCCGGTGCCCGCGGATTCCCGGTGGTGCTGAACTACATCACGGCCCAGATCTCGGAATTCGCCGGGCATCCCGCGAGCACGCGCTGGCTGCGGCCCGACTTCATCGATCCGGACCACCGGGCGCGACTGCACGTGCACGACTTCGCCGGGGCCGGGGAGCCGCTCCTCGATCTCGATCTCGCCGAAGCCGTCTTCGACGAACCGGCGCGCCGGTGGGTTGTACGCGATCTCCTGCGTCTCTTCGACGCTCTCGCGGCGGACCCGGACCGGCGCATCGCCGATGTCCCGCTGGTGGAGGGCGGTGAGGCCGCCGAATTCGCGGCCTCGGGATCGAGGGTGGCGTCCCCCCCGCTCGTGCTCGCTTCGATCCGCGCCTGCGCCGACACGGCGCCCGACCGGATCGCCCTGGTCGATGGCACCTCTCGCCTGACCTACGGCGAACTCGTGGAACAGGTCTCCGTTCTCGCGACGCACCTCCGGACCGAGGGCGTCGCCGCGGGTGACGTCGTGGGCGTCGCCGTTCCCCGATCCGCCGACCTCGTGGTGGCGTTGCTCGGGGTGCTCGAGGCGGGGTGCGCCTTCCTGCCCCTGGACCCGACCCACCCGGACGAGCGCCTCCACTTCATGGCCGGTGAAGCGGGTGCCGCATGGGTCCTGTGCGACGAGGCCCACCGCGACCGGGTGGAACGGTGGGGGGCGCGGCCGGTCGTCTTCTCGGCCCGCGGAAGCGGCGACGAGGCGCCGGCAGCGTCGACCGCGACGGCTCGGGCCGACCTCGCCTACGTGCTCTACACCTCCGGCTCGACGGGCCGTCCGAAAGGCGTCGAGGTCACCCACGAGGCGCTGGCGGAATACGTGCACTGGGCTCGACGCGTCTACGCACCCGAGCCCGGACTGCGCTTCCCGCTGTTCACCTCGCCGGCCTTCGACCTGACCCTCACCTCGATCTTCGTACCGCTGGTCTCCGGGGGGACCATCGTCGTGTATCGGGAGGACCCGGGCTTCGAAGGGCTGCAGGTTCGACGCGTCTTCGAGGACGGCGACGTCGACGTGGTCAAACTTTCCCCTTCCCACCTCGCGTTGGTGCGGGACCTCGACCTGCGGGAGTCGCCCATCCGACGGCTCGTCCTGGGAGGGGAGGACCTGAAGACCCGTCTGGTGCGTTCGGTGCTCGAGTCGTTCGGCGGCGACGTGGAGATCTACAACGAGTACGGCCCCACCGAGGCCACCGTCGGGTGCATGATCCACCGATACGATCCGGACCACGACACCGGGGCATCGGTCCCCGTCGGGGTACCCACCGACAACGTCGGCATCCACGTCCTGGACCCCGGGGGACGGCCGGTCCCCCGCGGGGTGCGCGGTGAGATGTGCATCAGCGGGGCGCGCCTGGCGCGGGGCTACCGCAACCGTCCTGACGAGACCGACCGGGCGTTCACGCGCGTGCCCGGCGTCGATTCACCTCGGGTGTACCGCACGGGAGACGTGGGCCGTTGGATGCCGTCGGGGACGCTGGAGTTCCTGGGTCGGGCCGACGACCAGGTGAAGCTCCACGGCGTTCGGATCGAGTTGGGCGAGGTCGACGCGGCGCTTTCGCGCCACCCCGACGTGCGCGAGCAGGTCGCCGTACTGGTCGAGGCCCGCGATCGGACCGAAGCCACCTGCGTTCGCTGTGGACTCCAGGGCGCGCATCCGGAGGCCAATCTCGACGTCGAGGGCGTATGCGCACCGTGCCGGCGATTCGAGCAGGATCGCGAGCGCGTGGCCGCCTACTTCGGATCGCCGGACGATCTCGCCGGCCGGCTCGCCGAGGCGCGGGAGCGCGCCACCGGTCCCCACGACGTCCTCATGCTCTACAGCGGTGGCAAGGACAGTACCTACGCCCTGTGCCGACTCATGGACATGGGTGCGCGGCCGCTGGTGTTCATGATGGACAACGGATACATCTCCGACGACGCCCACCGGAACATCCGCAAGGTGGTCGACACCCTCGGCCTCGAGCTCATCGTGGGCCGTACGCCGGCCATGCGCGAGATCTTCGCCGAGAGCCTGGCTCGATTCAGCGACGTGTGCGACGGGTGTTTCAAGGTGATCTACACCCTCGCCATGAATGTCGCCGTCGAACGAGGGATTCCGGCGATCGTCACCGGCCTGTCGCGAGGGCAGATCTTCCAGACGCGGTTGGCCGACCTCTATCGCCGCGGCATCTTCGAGCCCGAGGTCGTGGATCGCACGATCCTCGAAGCGCGGAAGATCTACCACAGGATGGACGATGCGGTGTCCCGCAACCTCGATGTCTCGGTCTTCGAGGACGACCGGGCCCTGGAGGAGGTCGCGTTCATCGACTTCTACCGATACATGGACGTGCCGTTGGACGAGTTGTACGCCTACCTCGCTGAACGCACGCCGTGGATCCGGCCCGGTGACACGGGCCGTTCGACGAACTGCCTCATCAACGAGGTCGGGATCTTCGTCCATCAGATCGAACGTGGATACCACAACTACACGCTCCCCTACAGTTGGGACGTGATCCTCGGACAGAAGCAACGGGACGCGGCGCTGGAGGAGTTGGACGACGATCTCGACCCGGTGCGGGTCCGACGCATGCTGGACGAGGTCGGATACCGTGAGCGGCCGGCGCCCCCCCCCACCCCCCGTCTCGTCGCGTACTACACGGCGGACCGCGACATTCGGAGTGCGGAGTGGCGCGCGTTCCTCGGCGAGTGGCTGCCGGCCGACATGGTGCCGTCGCGGTTCGTGCGGATCGAGTCCATGCCGCTCACCCCGCACGGGAAGATCGATCGATCGGCCCTGGCGCCACCGGACGAGGAACGACCGCCCCTCGAGACCGCCTACGTCGCGCCGACCACGCCCGTCGAGGAAGTGCTGGCGGACGTCTGGAGCGACGTGCTGGGGCTGCGGACCATCGGTACCCGGGACGACTTCTTCGAGCTGGGCGGCGACTCGATGCAGTGCATCCAGATCGTCGGGGCGGCCGGGGATCGGGGACTCCTCTTCGCGCCCCGGGACCTCTTCGCGAACCCCACGGTCGCGGAACTCGCCCGGGTCGTTCAGGTGGGTGCCGAACGGGCAGCCCCCGCCGCGGCGACCGCCAGCGCCTCCGAGCTGTCGGAGCTCGAACTCGAGCTGGGCTCGTGAGCCGCGTCCAGCGGGCGTTCCCGTTGACGCCCCTGCAGGAGGGCATGCTCTGGCACACGGTGCGGGAGCCCACGTCGGGGCTGTACCACGGTCAGGTCGACGCCCTGCTGCGAGGGGCCCTCGACGAGACGCGGTTCCGAGCGGCATGGCGCACCGCCATGGGGCGCCACGAGGCCTTCCGGACGGTCTTCGCGTGGGAGCGTCGGGAGCGGCCGCTCCAGGTGGTGCTCCACGACGCGCCGCTGCCCATGCGGTTCCTCGACTGGCGCGGCCTCGACGACGCGGCGCGCGCCGCCCGCTGGAATGCGCTCCTCGAGAAGGATCGGGCCGAGCCCTTCGATCTCATGAGGGCGCCCCTGATGCGATGGGTCGTCGTCCGTTGGAAGGACGACGAACACCGACTCCTCTGGAGCGTGCACCACGCACTGGCCGACGGGTGGTCGGCCCTGTCCGTGCTCGGCGAGATCCTCGTCGACCACGACCGTCCCGTCGGGGCTCCTGCCGTCGCTCGACCCGAAGCTCCGAACTTCGCCCAGTTCGTCGGCTGGCTCGAGACACGGGACACGGAGGCCGCGCGGCGACACTGGACGCGCGAGCTCGCGGGCGTCGGGACCACCATCGCCCTGCCCTACGCGCCCACCGGCCCCGGCGGGTCCAGGCGGGTGAGGACGGAGCTGACGCTGACCGGCGCCGACACCGCCGCGGCCGTCGCGGCAGCCTCCCGGCTTCGCGTCACGCTCAACACGCTGCTCGTCGCGGCCTGGTCGAGGGTTCTCGCACGCCGGACGGGGCGCGACGACGTGGTCTTCGGTGTCACCAGCTCGGAGCGGCCCACGGTCATTCCCGCCATCGAGTCCGCCGTGGGACTGTACCTGTCGACCGTGCCCGTGCGCGTACGCTCGCGGCCCGACGAGCGGGTCGGCGCATGGCTTGCGCGCATGCAGACCAATCTCGCCGAGGGCAGGGAGCATGGTGCCCCCGGACTGGCGGAAATCCAGCGCTGGAGCGGCGTCCGGGACGGACCGCTGATCAACAGCCTGGTGGTGTTCGAGAGCTTTCCCGGAGCCGTGGAGCACGCGGTGGACGGCGGGAGCCTCGAGGTGGTCGACCTCTCCATGGCCGTTCCCTCCGACCTGCCGCTGGCCCTGCTGGCGTATCCGGGTGAGCGTCTGCGGCTGGTGTTGTGCCGGGACCCCGACGCCCTGTCGGCCGACACGGCAGGGGGCCTCCTCCGCCAGGTCGCGGCCGAGTTCGCGGCCCTGCAGGGCGATCCCGGTCGCACCATGGCGGACCTGGACGCGGCGTCTGGATCGGCTGCGTCCGGCGCCGGGGGCGGCTCCCCGGTTCGGGGTCCCGAACTCGACGAAGCGCCCGTCGACGTCCTCGCCCTGGTGGAGGCACAGGCCCGCGACCGGCCCGACGCCATCGCCGTGGTCGGACCCGACGGTTCCCTCACCTACGGGCAACTCGACGCCTGGGCGGACGCGGTCTCCCGGCGCCTGACGGCGGTCGGGGGCGGCCCCGAGAGGTTCGTCGCGGTGCTTGCGGGTCGCGTTCCCGAGGCCATCGTGGGGATGCTCGCGGCGCTGAAGGCACGGTGTGCGTACATCTCCCTCGATCCCGACCTGCCGACGGCGCGCCTCGCGGCGATGGCGAGCGCAGCGGATCTGGCGGTCACGACCGCCGAACACGAGGGGCGGCTCCCTCCCCGGGTGCCCCGGGTCGTGGTCGGTCGGGATCCCGAGTCCGCCCAGGCGGCCGAGCGTATGCCCCCCGCGGAGCGCGAGCCGTCCGCCGACGCGGCGTACGCGATCTTCACGTCGGGGTCCACCGGGACGCCCAAGGCGGTGGTGGTGGAGCGCCGGCAGCTCGCGTGGTCCACCGCGGCGCGGCTCCAGTACTTCTCCGAGCACCCGGGGGTCTTCCTGCTGTTGTCTCCGATCTCGGTGGACAGCGCCACAGCGGGCATCTACTGGGCCCTGTGCGCCGGGGGGACCCTCGTGCTCCCGCCGCCGAGAGCGGAGCAGGACGTCGAGGAGCTGGGACGCATGATCGCCCGCGAGGGCGTGACGCATACGCTCCTCGTGCCCTCGCTGTACCACGCGCTCCTCGACCACGTCGACGTCGATCGGCTCGCGACCCTGCGCGTGGTGGTCGTCGCGGGCGAGGCGTGTCGGGACGAGGTGGCTCGTGCGCATCGGCGAACCATCGGGCACGTGGCCCTGTTCAACGAATACGGGCCCAGTGAGGCGACCGTCTGGGCCACCGCCGACGATCTGTCGGATCGCTCGACGGGCACCGTGACCATCGGCCGCCCCGTACCGGGCGTGCGGATCCACCTTCTCGACGACGACGGGCGCGAGGTCGACGAGGGGCGGGCCGGCGAGATCGGCATCTCGGGGCCCGGCGTCGCACGCGGGTACCTCGGCCGACCCGAACTCACCGCGGAACGATTCGTCGAAGGGGGTCCGGGGCACGGACCGAGGATCTACCGGACAGGCGACCGGGGTCGGTGGCGCGCCGACGGTCGGCTGCAGTTCCTGGGCCGTGTCGACGATCAGGTGAAGATTCGAGGCCACCGGGTCGAGGTGGGCGAGATCGAGTCCGTCCTGTCCGACCACCCGTCGGTACGGGAGGCGGTGGTGGCGCTCGTCGACTCCGACGGGGGGCCCCCCGACATCCAGCGGCTGATTTCCCTGCTGCTCGACCTCGAACCCGACGACCGGCTCGAGCTGATTGCGCAGGCGGAGGCGATGGAATGACGAGGAAGCTCAAGAGAACGTCCGCGTTCGAACTCCGGCTCGAGGTTCGGGACGAGGGGTTCGTGCGTCCTCCCGTCGATGCCCAGCGGCACGCGCTCCTCAATCAGTTCATGAAGGAGGCGGCCCTCGACCTGGAAGCACTCGACGCGCTCGCCGACCGGTTCGTCGCGGGGGGCGAGCGGCACCGCCCCGTCGACATGCGAGACCGGGCGCTTTCGGACGACCAGATCATGGAGGACTGGCAGTTGCCGCTGATGCGGGCCATGGCCGACATCGTCGGGGCACACGGCGGCGACGTGCTCGAGATCGGCTTCGGCCGCGGGGTGTCGGCGACGTTCCTCCAGGAACACGATCTGCGGTCCCATACCATCATCGAGTGCAACGACTCCGTGGTGGATCGCTTCGACGAATGGCGAACGGCGTATCCCGATCGTGACATCCGCATGGTCCACGGCCTGTGGCAGGACACCATCGGATCGCTCGGACAGTTCGACGGCATCTTCTTCCACACCTACGCCCTCGACGAGGACGAGGCCATCGATCTCCTCGCCCGCAGCGTGACCTTCGCCGATCACTTCTTCCCCACGGCCAGTGCCCACCTGCGACCGGGCGGCGTCTTCACCTACCTGACCAACGAAGTGGACTCGCTGAGCCGTGCGCACCAACGGCTGCTCCTCCAGAGGTTCCGTTCCTTTCGTGTGCAGATCGTCCCCCTCCAGCTCCCCGACGACGTCCGGGACGCGTGGTGGGCCGATTCCATGGCCGTCATCGAGGTAGTCAAGTGACGGGGACCGACGAGCGGGCCCGTCTCACTCGGCGCCTGGAGGCGATGTCGCCCCTGGCCCTGGCATCGCTGGCGAGGGCGCTCGGCGAAACCGGTGGCGATCGCTCCCGCCTGACCGCGTTCATCGAGGCAGAGGGGCCCGACGTCGACGGGGCCGAACTCCGGGCCCACCTCGAGGAGCGCCTCCCGGACTACATGGTGCCCGCACGGTACGTCCGGATCGAGCGGTTTCCCCGCACGCCTGCAGGGAAGCTCGATCGGCGGGCCGTGGCGGCGATGTCGGGCGACGAACTCTCCGCGGCGGCTGCCCCCGGGGCCTTCGTGCCGCCGCGCGACGAGACCGAGGAGCTTCTGGCGCGGATCTGGCGCGACGTGCTCGGAACGGACGAGATCGGCGTGCACGACGACTTCTTCGAACTGGGAGGCGACTCGCTCCTGAGCATCCGGGTGATCTCCCGGGCCGGCCGGGAGGGCCTCGAGATCGCTCCGGCAGACTTCTTCGACCATCCGACCATCGCTCAACTGGCGGTCCTGGCCGGAACGACGCGCGCCTCGGCCGAACAGGGCGTCGTCACCGGCTCCGCTCCCCTCACGCCCATCCAGCACTGGTTCTTCGAGAGGGTCACGCAGGCACGACACCACTGGAACCAGGCGGTGTTGCTCACCCCGCCGCCATCGATGGACGCGGCGGCGTTCGAACGCGCAGTCGAAGCGCTCGTGCGGCATCACGATGCGCTTCGCGCCCGCCTCGTGGTCCAGGACGGCCAACGGCGTCAGGTCTTCGATCCCCCCGAGGAGGTCGGGTGCGCCGAGGTGATCGATTTCTCGGGCGTGGCGCCCACCGACCGTCTCGATCGCCTGGCCGCGGAGGCGACGCGCATCCACGAGTCGTTCTCCCTGGACGGCGGACCCCTCTTCCGGGCGGTCCTCTTCCATGGAGGCGACGCGTTCAAGCGTGTCCTCCTCGTGGCGCACCACCTCGTCGTCGACGCCCACTCCTGGACGATCCTGCTCGACGACCTGTCGGCACTCGTGGCCGGCGGGCCGGGCGACGAAACCCACCCGCTCCCCCGCAAGACCTCGTCGATGCTCGCGTGGGCCGAGGGCCTCGCCGCAGCCGCCGAAGAGCTCGACGTGGGCACCCTCCGGACGGTGTGGGCCCTCCCGGAGCGGGGCACCTCGACCCACGACCCCGACCCCGCACATATCGGCCCCGCCACCCGGAACCGGCGGGTCGAGCTGACCGAAAGCGCGTCGTCGGACTTCCTCCAGGCCGTCTCGGCTCGCGACGACGTGAGCCCGCAGCAGGCGATCCTGGGGGCGGTCGTCACGGCGTGGCGCCGGTGGTCGGGGACGCCTCTTTCGCAGGTCGACGTGGAGGGCCATGGACGGGACGTGCTGTCGGGGACGCTCGACGTCTCGCGCACGGTGGGCTGGTTCACGACCGTCTTTCCACTGGCGCTCGAGATTCGCACCGGGTCGGTGCACGAGGCCGCCTCGGCGGTGAGGGGCGCCTTCGCCTCTCTCCCGCTCCGCGGCGGGAGCCACGGCCTCCTGCGCTATCTCCATCCCGATCCCGCCGTGCGGGAGGAATTCGCGGCCGGTCGGCACTCCGACCTCCTCTTCAACTACCTCGGCGCCTACGACGGCGAACTCGCGCCCGACTCCCCCTTCGAGAGCGCGGCCGAGTCGACGGGCCCTGCGCGCCCGGTCGATACACGACCCGCCTACGGTGTCGAGATCAACACTTCGGTGGAGCGCGGCCGTCTGACCCTGCGGGTGACCGTCGACGCGGCCCGGTATGCTCCCGAGGCGGTGGCCGATCTCGTCGAACACATGGAGCAGGCGCTCGAGGAATTCACTCGGGAGGCCCCTGCCGAGACGACCCGCCTCGACCTGGCGGGGCTCGACGACGCCGGACTCGAACACCTGTCCGACCTGCTTTCCGAGATCGACGGGGAGTAGCCATGGCTCCGAAGAACGTCGACGACATCTTCCCGCTGACCCCCATGCAGCGGCTGATGCTCATGCACAGCGTCGCCCACCCGGAGTCGCCCACCCTGACCAACCAGGTCCGCTACGACATCGACGGTCCACTCGACGTGCCCCGGTTCCGGGCCGCCTGGGAGGCGTTGATGCGGCGGCATGCCGCGCTCCGGACCGCAGTGCTCTGGGAGGGACTGGACCGACCGTTGAACGTGGTCCGCCGCGAGGTCGTCCTTCCTTTCGAGGAGGTCGACGCTTCGGATGCGTCGCCGGAGGAGCAGGACCGGGTAGTTGCCGCCATGGCCGAGCGGCATGCCTCGGGTTTCGAGCTTCCCCGGGCGCCGCTCATGCGGTGCGCTCTCGTGCGGCGCGCGCCGACCCGCCACGCCTTCGTGTGGAGCGTCCACCACATCGTCGTGGACCGCTGGAGCTACGAGATCCTCATCCGCGATCTGGAGGCGTTCTACGAGGCCGGCAATTCCGGTGTGGAGCCGGAGCTGCCGGCTCCGGGCCGGTTCCGCGACTACGTGGCGTGGCTCGGACGCCGGCCCGCCGGCGCGTCGGAGCGCTTCTGGCGCGACCACCTGTCCGGGGTCCGGGCACCCACCCTCTGGGAGCCGGGCCCGGGCGCGGATCCAGGGGCAGGCCGGGCCCGCACCGAGCGGGCTCTCGACCCGGCCGACGCCGCACGTCTCGAGGCTCGAGCGTCGCAGTGGCGCACCACGCCGGCCACCGTCGTCCTGGCCTCCATCGGCCTGATGCTGGCTGAGCGCAACGAATCGCCCGACGTCGTGACGGGGCTCACCGTGTCCGGTCGCCCGGCCGATGTGGACGGCGTCGAGGAGGCGGTGGGGTCGTTCATCAACAACGTGCCCCTTCGATTCAGTCTGCGGAACGACCGGCCACTCGGCGATTGGATGCGCGACATCCAGACCGTACAGGTGCAGCGGCAGCCGCACGAGCACGAGTCGTTGGACGTCATCGAGGAGTGGTCCGATCTGCCGGCGGGGAAGGCCCTCTCCGATGGCCTGGTCGTGCTCAACCTGCTCTCATCGGAATACCGCGCCTGGTCGGACATCCGGGTCCGCCCCGTGGCGGCCACCCTCGATGCCCGCTACCGGTGGGTGCTCCAAGTTGCGAAGGCGGGCGACGGTCTCGAACTCACCGTGGTCCACGACGCCGGTTCCGACGGTGCGCCCGCGCTCCTCGACGCCCTGGTGGAGACACTTCGCCGACTCGTGGCCGCCCCGGCCGACGCCACACTGGGCGCGGTCCTTCGGCTTCCGGAGCGGGTAGGCGGGGCCGCCGAGCCCGTCGACCGGGCCGACGGATCCCCCCGCGTCTGGGACGAGGATTCATCGTTCGTCGGGCAGGAAGTGCTCGCCATCTGGCGGGAGGTCCTGGGCCAGCCCGAGCTGGGGCTCGACGACGACTTCTTCGAGAGGGGAGGCACGTCGCTGCAGGCCGCCCGGATCTTCCGGCGGGTCGAGGGGATCACCGGGCGTGTACTCTCGCTGTCGGTCCTGCTCGAGGCCTCCACGCCGCGGCGGCTTCTCGCGGCGCTCGAGGTGCCCTCGGACCCGGCGGGCCCCCTGGTGCCCATCGTCCCCGGCGGGAGCGGACGCCCCATGGTCGCGGTGCCGGGCATCGGAGGGAACGTGGTCGGGCTCTATCCGCTCGCGAAGGCGTTGCGGGCCACGCGGCCTCTCTACGGTCTGCAGTCCCGCGGGCTGGACGGGTGCGCCCCACCCCTGACCACGATCGAGGAGATCGCGGCGGACTTCGCCGACGCGGTCCTCGAGGTGGGGGACGAGGGGATCCACCTCATGGGTGCCTGCTGGGGTGCGGCGGTGGCGTTCGAGCTGGCCCACCAACTGGAGGAACGGGGGGTCGCAGTGGCCTCGCTCTCGCTGGTCGATCCCGCGACCCTCCTGAGGAAGGACCCCGGGAGTCACGGCACGCCGGGTCAGGAGGAGGGAGCCGGGGAGCCGGTGGCGCGGGCCTTCGTCGCGGAACGACTGCGTTCGTACTGGGCGGATTTCCGAGACCGAGACTGGAGGAGTCGAGTTCGGTTCGTGCTCGGGAAGGCAAGCCTGGCGATGCGGCTGGTCCGCTCGGGTGGACGGACGGCGGAGTCCGTTTCGGAGATGAACGCCATCCGGGTCAAGGCGGCCAACACCGTGGCGGTGGAGGGCTACCGGCCGACCCGGGTTCGGGTCCCCGCCCGCGTGTACTTCTCCGAAGGTACGTGGATGGGGGCCGACGACCCGAGGCTCGAGTGGGTCGACCTGGTCGAGCCGACTCCCGAGGTCGTCACGACTCCGGGCATCGACTCCGGTGACGCCATCCAGACGTACGCGAAGGACTTCGCCGGCGAGTTGGAGCGCTGGTTGGACGCCGTCGATCCCCCGGCGCCCTGACGCCGCCGTGGGACCCGGCTCATCCTCGGCCGGACCCGCCGACCGCCATGAAAGCAGCGATCAGGTTCCGCTGCATTTCCGCGGTGCCCGCACTCACGGTGGCACCCAGAGCGTCCCGCACGTCGCGCTCGACCTCCCCCTCCGTCATGTACCCGCGCGCCCCATGGACCCGCGCGGCGCCGAGCGCGATCTCGGCGATCGCCTCCTGCCCGAAGAGATGCGCCACCGACGACTCCACGCCGGCCCTCCCCTTCCGTCCGAGGAGCACCGCCGCGCGATACACGAGGAGCCTCGCCGCATCGAGCCTCACTTTCAGATCGGCGAGCCGGTGGGCGACGGCCTGAAACTGGCCGATAGGACGTCCGAACTGAACGCGTGTTCGGGATCGCTCGACCGCTTCGTCCAGCATCCGTTCGGCGGCGCCGAGTTGCGGCGCCAGGATCAGCGCCCGCTCCCCGTCCACCGCCGCCTTGAAGATCGCCGCGCCCGAGCCTGTGCTCCCGAGCAGGTCGGCCTCGGTCACCTCGCACCCGGCCAACACGACGTCGCCCACCGCAGCCGTGCGCAGTCCCATCATCGCCCGACTCGGTGAGCACGTGATGCCGGGCCGGTCCGTGGGCACCAGGAAGGCCGAGATTCCCCAGGGGCCCGCGTCCGGGTCCGTCACCGCGAAGGTCACGATGTCGTCGGCTACGGGAGCCAGGGTGACGTAGCGCTTGGTACCGTCGAGCACCCATCCGTCGGCGGTCCGGGTCGCCCGGGTGGACAGGGCGAAGGTATCGCTTCCCGAGCCCTCCTCGGTCATGGCGACGGCTCCGATCCGTTGGCCGGCGCACGCGGCGGGAAGGACGGACCGACGCTGGGCCTCCGTACCCGAGCGCGCGACGACGCCCTGAAACGAGAGCACCTGCGACGCGACCGCGAATCCGAGTCCATTGTCGCGACATCCGAGCCCGAGCCCCTCGAGCTTGAGCAGGGTCTCGACGAGCCCGTCGCCCGAACCCCCATGCTCCGCTGCCACGGCCGAGCCCAGGATCCCCCGGTCCGCGCATGCCTGCCAGGCTTCCGCGAAGAACGTCATCGCCTGATCCCGTTCCACCATGTTCCCCGGGTCCAGGTGACCGCGGGCCCACTCCGCCGTGTCCGCCTTGATGGGATGACGGGGATCGAGGAGCGCGGCGAGATCGAGGTCGGGCGGCGAAGGAGTCTGCATGGGGACGTCGGGGCGGGGGCGGGACGCATCGGGGCGATCGGATCCGGCGGACAACGATACGCGCCGGAACGGGCTCGCGGCGAGTACGATTCCCTTTGACCTTTCCCGTCCTCGGTGGGTAACGTTGAAGATCCCTTCAATCGAGCACTCGTGATCGCCTCCCTCCGCGAACTGCGCCGTATCGTCGCGCCTGCCCTGCTGGCCCTCTACGGGCTGCCGGCTGGGGCCGCCTTCGTGGCGGATGCCGTTCATGCGGCACAGCACGTGGGGGCCGCGGCGGTGGACGGCCATCGGCGCGCGGTGGCGCTGGGCCTGGTCCACGCCCCCGCTGACGCCCCCGCCGACGCGCCGGCCGGAGCGACCGACGGGAACCGGTCGGGTGTGGGCGGGCTCGTGCACACCCACGGCGGGACGACACACGCCCACGGTGAGCGCGTCGCGGCCCTGCTGCTGGCGACCGACTCGGAGTCTCCCGCCCCGACCCATACGCCGCCGCCCTCGGTCTCACCTCACGTGCCGGCGGTTCGAGCCGCGCTGGCTCATCGGCCCGTCCTTCGAGCCCCGCGGCTCGATCCCCCCCGCGACGCAGAACTTCCGCCCGCGTCCGCCCCCACCACACCGCCGCCTCGAGCCTGACGGCAGTCCCGTCCGGTCGTGCGCGGACCGCGGGAAGGGCGAGCTTCGCCCCTTCTCGACCGGTCCACGCCCAGTCGCGTAGTTCACACTCGAGGTGGGTCCCATGGGGTTTCTGCGTCCGTTCCAGGCGACGGTTGTCGCCATCATCGTCACGATCGCCCTTCCACGATCGTCGTCCGCTCAGGCTCGACCGCAGGACCCGGTCGACACGCTGCCCGTCTTCGAACTCGAGCCGCTGACGGTCCTCAGCCGAGCCGACAACCTGATCGGCACCGTCACAACCGCTTCCGTAGGCTACGTCGGCGCTCCGGACCTGCGCCGCCGCCCCATCACGCGGGTCGGCGAGTTGCTCGAGACCGTTCCGGGCATGATCCTCACGCAGCACAGCGGGACCGGGAAGTCGAACCAGATGTTCGTCCGCGGCATGAACCTCGACCACGGCACCGACTTCGCGACCCGCGTGGACGGCATGCCGGTCAACCTCGTCACCCATGCCCACGGGCAAGGGTACACGGACCTGAATTTCGTGGTGCCCGAGCTCATCGACGATATCGAGTACTCACTCGGCACCTACTACGCCGGGATCGGCGACTTCGGGTCCGCCGGTGGCGCGAACATCCGGCTTCGCAGGAGGCTGGACGAGCCGATGTTCATCGCAAGCCTAGGGGAATTCGGCCATCGGCGCGTGGTCGCCGCCGGCTCGATCGACGTCGGCGCCTCAGGCAGCCTCATCGCCGGCGGCGAATTGCGGCGGTACGACGGACCCTGGGTCATCACGGAAGACATGCAGAAGCTGTCGGGAATGGCGCGCTACACCCGCGAATCGAGGGACTCGCACTTGTCGGTCCTGGCGCTGGCGTACGACAACGGATGGGATTCGTCGGACCAGATCCCGCTGCGGGCTGTTGAATCGGGTGACATCTCCCGATTCGGCCAAATCGACCCCAGCCTCGGCGGCGAGTCGTCGCGACACAGCCTCTCGGTCAGTTGGACGCGCTCCCGAGGCAGCTCCAGCCAGCGATTCGCGGCGTACGCCATTCGCTACTCTCTGGACCTCTTTTCGAACTTCACCTACCTGCTCGACGATCCGAGCCTCGGCGATCAGTTCCGTCAGGAGGACGACGGACGGCTGACCTACGGTGTCGACTTCCGCCACGGCCAGCAGTTCAACGCGCTCGGCCGTACCCATCGATTGACCGTCGGCGGGGAGTTTCGAGGCGACGACGCCGACGTCACCCTGTCCCGCACCCGGGACCGTGAGCCCACGTCCATCGTACGAAGCGACGACGTGCGCCAGTGGAGCGTGGGCTCGCACGCCGAGCTGGTGTCGTCCTGGACGGACCGGTTCAGCACGACCCTGGGGCTCCGGGGCGACTACTACAGCTTCGACGTCACGAGTGACCTCGCCGCAAACACCGGAAGGGCGAGGGACGGAATCGTGAGCCCCAAGCTCGCCCTGGCCTTCCGCGCATCGGACGCGGCGGAGCTGTACCTGGCCGGCGGCTTCGGCTTCCACAGCAACGACGCCCGGGGGACGGTGACCGTCATCGACCCCGCCAGCGGAGACCCCGCCGATCCGGTGGACCCGCTGGTGCGCTCGCGTGGTGCGGAATTCGGAATCCGGTCGACGCCGTTTTCCGGGCTCAACACGACGGCCAGCCTCTGGACGCTCGCGCTCGATTCCGAACTCCTCTTCGTCGGCGACGCAGGTACGACGGAAGCCGGCGACGCCAGCCGGCGGGTGGGCGTCACACTCGCCAACTTCTGGCGCCTTTCCGACACGTGGTCCGCCGATGTGGACGTTTCCTTCACCCGGGCCCGGCTGGACGAAGTCGCCCCCGGTGAGGACCGTATTCCGGGTGCGATGGAGAACGTCCTGGCTGCGGGGATCAGCCGCGAGTCGCCGGGCGACGGGGTGTTCGGCGCCCTGCGCCTCCGCCGGTTCGGAAGCTACCCGCTCATCGAGGACAACTCGGTGCGCGCCAACTCCAACGCACTCCTGAACCTCCAGCTGGGCTACCGTTTCGGCGAGGCGCGAGTCACCCTCGCCGTCTTCAACCTGTTCGACGAGAAACACTCGGACATCCAGTACTTCTACGCCTCCAGGCTGGCGGGGGAGCCCGTCGGGGGCGTGGAGGACCTGCACTTCCACCCCGCCGAGCCCCGCGCCTTCCGAGTCCAGGTGAGTTGGGGGTTCTAGGGGTCTCCGGGGAGCCGCCGTTGCTCGATGCGTTCGATGCGCTCGATGATGGCGCGCTGTTCGGTCCGCCGGGCCCGCTCCGAACGCACGGCGTAGGTCCCCGTGAGGGCCGAGGCCAACCCCAGCACGATCCCCGCCGGGAGAATGCCCCCGAGCAGCGTCCCGACGCTCAGCAACCCCGAGAGGAGGCTCATGGCGCCGGGAGCCACCCACTCCCACCGCGTCTCGTCGAGGCGGTCGAGATCGTCCCGTAGTTGGAGCAGGTAGGCCGCGTTGCGACGGTGTTCGTCGGTCATGGGACTCCTTGGGGAGCGGGCACCACTTCCAGACGATACACATCGATGAACGGGCGCCCCACCTCGTCCTCGCGATACGCCGCGGCCCAACCGTCGTCGGAGATGAGACGCAGCGCCGGATCCACCCGGACCGACGCCTGCACCCGCCCCGTGACCGGATCGATGTTCTCGACCACGGCGTCGAGGTAGTCGCTCTGCCGCTCGAGGACCGGGCCCGTGGCCGTCTCACCTCGGATCGAGCGCACCGGTCCCAGGGCCTCCCGCCACCCGTCATCGGCAATCCACGACACCGCCCAGATGCGACCGTCGGGGGCGATGCGCGGCGCCTCGTCGAGAAGCGGACGGGGAGGGGCGTCGTCGCGGGCGTCGGGATCGACAGGGGCCGGCGACGACGGAAACCACGGGGGACTCCGCCGCAGGGTTCGCCGGTGGGTGCCGTCGCTGCCCCACACTTCGATTTCGTACCGATCCACGAGCCCCACGGCGATGGTGCCGTCGGAGGCGACTCCGATCCGCCGGCGGGCCGCTCTGATCTCGTCGGGGAACGTCGGGACGGCACCGGGCAGGAAGGTCCGCACCACCGCCAGTTCCCGGTCCAGGAGGGCGAGTCGATCGGCTGAACCGCCGGGTCCTCGGGGGACTCCGGTGAGCACGACCACCGACCCGTCGTTCAGGACCCCGAACCACCCGCCCATCACAGGAAGAGGAGCGGACCGGGCGATCTCGAGGTCGGGGTCGAGCACCACGAGTCGGCGATTCGAGGCGTCCATGACGAAGGTGCTGTCGGCCGGACCGGAGGCGATGGCCAGGACACCTCCGAACTCCCGGGGCCCCCGCCCGGGTCGCCCGATGCGTCGCACGAACACGCCGTCCGCGCCGAACTGGAGCAGCTCTCCCTGCCGGTCGAGGGGCACCACCAGGACGTGTCCGTCGTGCACACGTTCGACCTTCAGGGGCCAGGCCAGGCCGGCGTGGCCGTCCGGGTCGGACAGCGTGACCACCCGGGTGACGCGAAGTTCGCATGCACAGGCGGGCCCATCGGGCACGTCGATGATCTCCTGCCCCTGGGCCGGGACGGCCAGCCCCACTCCGATCCAGACGAGCCACGCCCATCGATCCCGTCGCCCCATCACGGACCCTCGTCCGATGCCTCGCGCCCGGACCGGGAGCCCAGCGTGAAGAACACCCGCAGGATCGGCACCACGTCGGAGCGACCGTTCCGCTGTCGGAGCCACGTTGCCGTCACCTCCATGGTCAGACCCAGTTCCGTCACGGTGGGCTCACGGCGACCGTATCGCTCCCGCCGCCCCGCCGCCCGGACGCCGAACATGACCGAGCGCGCAGTCCCACTGCTGGATCGGGCCCAGTCGTCGCGGCCGAGCCGGGAACGGAAGGAGCTGTACCCGCCTCCCGCCCACGCGTCCACGATCAGTTCCTCCTGGACGGCCGTCGATACGCTCACCAGGGACGTGATATTTCGGTTCGAGGCGCGGGCGGTGAACTGGGAACCGAAGAGGCCGCCGTTGGCGTCGGCCCGGTACCAGTAGAGGGCGGGAGAGGCCGACCACGCCCAATGGTCGCCGCCGAGCAGCCTCACCATGGCATGGAGCCCTCGCGAGCGGCTGATGCCCACGTCGAACCAATCGACGAAGGCGACGGTGAGGCCGGCGTCCAGGGATCCGGCGGGGGTGGTGAGGGAGTCGGGGTTGGGGATCGGGTTCAACAACTCCGTGCCGTTCTCCTCGTACACCTCCGGGAGGGTCCCGACGAGCTCGACGTTCTTCCCGATGCCGAGGTGCGCTGCGGCGCCTCGCCCGATGGGGTGACCGCGACCGGGGGCGATGCCGCCCAGGGGAATCGAGGCCTGGCATCCCGCCAGGCAGACGGCGAGACCTGCGACCCATACCGACCCGCGCACACGACAACTCATGCGCCAACATGCAACCGCAATGCGCAGCCTGCCAGCCGTATGGTCGATGCGGGGGCCTACTCCTCCCGCAGCGCCACCATGGCGTCCACCGCGGCCGCCCGCTGGGCCGGGAGGGTGCAGGCGGTCGCCGCCGCGAACAACAGGACGGCCGCGGCGCCGACGAAGGTCGCGGGATCGGTGCTTCCCACCCCCACGAGTTGGGATCGGACCAGCCCGGCCAGAGCCAGGGAGACCACGACTCCAACCCCCAGTCCCGCGCCGGCATGGAGCAGCCCGTCCCGCACGACCCCCGCCACCACGCGGCGGCGATCGGCACCCAGGGCCACGCGAATGCCGATCTCCCGGGTGCGTCGAGCCACGATCCAGGACAGCACCCCGAAGACCCCCACCGCCGCCAACCCCAGGGCGGTGGCCGCGAAGACACCCAGCAACCAGGCGACGTATCGCCGCTGGGCGAGGGCGTCGCCCAGGGCGGACTCCAGGGACCGAACCTCCGTGAGGGGGAGCAGGGGATCCAGTTCGTGGATCACCGCCCGCACGGCCGGGACGAGATCCAGGGGATCGCCGCCGGTTCGGACCATCAACTCCAGAGCCCGCCGTGGGCGCTGGGTCGTGGTCTCGAACACGGCCGGTCGCGTCGGCGCCTCGAGGCCCGACCGCCGGGCGTCGGCGACCATTCCGACGATGGTGAACCAGGTCGTGGTCTCGCCGTGGGGCTCGCCCCAGGTGAACCTCCGGCCCACGGGGTCCACGCCCCTCAGGTACGCTCGGGCGAAGGCCTCGTTCACGACGACCGCAGGGGGATCTTCGGGGCGGTCGCGGCCGTCCAGATTCCTCCCGGCGACGATGGGCATGGCCAGGGTCTCGAAGAGGTCGGGAGACACGACGTCGGTGACGACGGGGATTTCGGGGCCGTCCGCCGAGGTCTCGACGCCCTCCACCGTGATCTCTCCTGCAGGAGCGGCGTCACCGAGGAACAGGGAACTGATGGTCCCGGTCCCGGCCACCCCCGGCAGGGCCCCAACCCGGCGGACGAGGGCCGCGTGGAAGGCCAGCCGCGCCCCCTCGGCGGCGTACCGGTCGGCGGGAAGCCCGACACGGACGCTGAGGACGCCCTGGGGATCGAATCCCGGGTCCACCGCCCTCAGGTAGTCGAAGCTCCGGATCAGGAGTCCCGCGCCCACCAGGAGCACGAACGCCAGGGCGAACTGCCCTCCGACGAAGAGTCCCCGGAGGCGTCCGAGGCCAGGCGCGCCAACGGTCCGGGTGCCCGAGCGGAGGCTCGAGCCCGGGTCGACACGAGTGGCGCTCAGGGCCGGGGCGACGCCGAAGGCCGCGCTCGCTCCGATCCCCACCGACACGGCGAACATCACGATCCACGGATCCACCCGTACCGCGTCGATCCGCGGCAGACCCGCAGGGGCCACCGCCACGAGGCCCATGACCCCCAGGGCGGCGACGGCGGCGCCGAGGAGTCCCCCGAACACGCCCAGCACCGCACTCTGGACCAGCGCCTGACGCACGACCCGCCCGCTCCCCGCTCCCAACGCCAGACGTGCGGCCCATTCCCGTCGTCGGGCCGCCCCCCGGGCGAGAAGGAGGTTGCCCACGTTCACCACCGCCAGGGCCAGCACCACGAGTACGGCACCCAACAGCATTCGGAACGGGGCCCGGAGATCGCCCACGAGGGCGTCGCTCAGGGGTTCGACCCGCACGCCGACGCCGGCATTCGTGTCCGGATGGGCCCGCTCCAGCCGCGCCGCCACACCGTCGAGATCGGCCTGGCCCCGCTCCACATCGGCGCCGCCCGTCAGGCGCCCCACCACGCCGAGCCAGAGTCGATGCCTCGGATCCCGCCATTGCCGCCCCGTGCCGAAGGCCTGGGGGATCCACAGATCCGCGGTGCGGGGGTACTCGGCGCCCGGTGCGGCCACACCCACCACCTCGAAGGATTCACCGTCGAGGACGACCGAGCGCCCCACCACCGCCGGATCGCCCCCGAAGCGGGCGGTGAAGAGACCATGGGAGAGAACGGCGGCGCGGGCCACCTCGCCCTCCACCTCCTCGGATCGAAACGCCCGTCCCAGGGCCGGCGGCACGCCCATGACGTCGAAGAATCCCCTCGACACCGACACCACCTGCACCTCCACCGGATCACCGGCACCGATGAGGGTACGCCGTCCGGGCACCACCGTGGCCATGCCCTGAAAGGCCGTGGACTCAGCCCGCCAGTCGCGGAAGTTGGGCCACGACGTGGTGCCCTGTTCGATGCCTCGGGCCGCGTCGGTGTGCCAGATCGCCACCAGTTCGTGGGGTTGGGCATAGGGAAGGGGAGCGAACACGACCTGGTCCACGACGGAGTGGACCGCCGCCGTGGCGCCGATCCCCAGGGCCAGGGTGCCCAGGGCGGCGGCTGTGAATCCGGGCGTGCGGCGGAGCCCCCGGAGCGCGAAGCGGACGTCTCGGGCGCCGTCCTCGATCCACCCCGTGCCCCGCGCCGAGCGGACCGATTCCCGCCACCGATCCTCGCCGCCGAAGGCGAGCCGAGCGCGCCGGCGTGCCTCGACGGGATCGAGGCCCTGCCGACGAAGTTCCTCGGTCTCCATCTCGATGTGGAACCGCAGTTCTTCGTCGATTTCCCGTTCCGCCCGGCGCCACCGCAGCGTGCGCAGGATCCTCAGCCACCACCCGTTCACGATCCTCCCCCCTCGGGCACGGGGCGAGGAGGAGTCCCCGCGCCGAGCACCCGCTCCATGGCCCCCATGAACCTGCGCCAATCGTCGTGTTCCACCCCCAGTCGCCGGGCCCCCTTCTCCGTCAGGGCGTAGATCTTGGCCCTGCGGTTGTTGTCGGAGCGACCCCATTCGGCCTGCACCAGCCCACGGTATTCGAGGCGATGGAGAGCCGGGTAGAGGGAGCCCTGGTTGATCTGGAGAACGTCGTCGGAGAGCTCTCGGATGCGCTGCGAGACGCCCCACCCGTGCATGGGCCCCAGCGACAGCGCGTGAAGGATCAACAGGTCCAGCGTGCCCTGGAGCATGTCCGCCCGATCGTCGTCCGCCATCGTCGTCCCCTCTACCTTCGACAAGACTGTGGGACTCCAGAATAGGCTTCCGTCATGTCGAAGGTCAAGGGGAACGAAGATCGCCCTGCCAGCGGTCGGGCCCGTCGGTGATCACGACCCGGGTGGCCCGCTCTCCCTCCACCGTGAAACGAATCATGACGCCGGGAGCCCCCGTTGGATGAAACGTGTCGTCGTCCACGGGAAGCACCCGGGACTGGGGCGTCGGTCCGCCCCCGACCAGGAGCCATCCGTTGGCCACGCCCACGGTCAGGCGCACGTCGGGCTCGTCCCCTATGTAGACCCCTCCGTACCGGGCGGTCACCGCTTCGTCTCCGGGGTAGCCGAACGGGCGTTCATCATCCCCGAATCGGCCGAGAAGGTAGTCCACCACGGTTTCGGCCGGCTCTCGGCCCGCGCGAGCGTGGCGGAGGAGGGAGATGCCGTGGGGTCCATGGAGGGTGAACAACGACGGGTCGGCCTCCAGGACCCCGCGAACGACGTCCACCTGACCGAGCATGGCCGCCGAGAAGAGGGTGGGCCGGGCGCCGTGGTCGATGAGGAACTCGGCGATCTCGCGCCGCCCGGTGTGGGAGGCCGCGCCCAGGGCGGTCTCCCAGTCGCCGAAGCCCCAATCCCAACTCGCCTTCGCCAGGGCGGGCTGTTGCTCCACGAGTTCCCGCACGCGCTCGAAGTTGGAGTGGGACGCTCCGACGACGGCCGAGACCCGCTCCGGGTCGTTGCGAAAGCCGGGCGCCACGGCCCGGTGGGTCGTGGCCATACCGACTGCCGAACTCGGTCTCAGCCCCACGGCTGCACCCGCCATGGCCGAAAGCCCCAGGAATCCCCTTCGATCCAGGTTTCGTTCTGCATCCGCCATTGCCCTTCCTCCGTTCCCGTGTTTCGATGCGTCGGGCGACTCCCGCGCTGAGGATCCCATCGTGACGGACGGGCGGCCGCATGGACCATGGACAACCGGCGAGGAAGGGATGAGGAAACCATGAGGGGCGCCGAACGCCGCGACGTGGCGGACCTGAACGGCACCCGCTTCGACCCGGCGAGTGGCGACCTCGAGGGGCCCACGGGCATCCGCAGCCGTCTCGCGCCCCAGCCCGGCCGTCTGCTGGAGCTCCTCGTGGAGGGGCGTGGATCCGTGGTGTCGCGCGACGCCATCGCGGCACGGCTCTGGCCGGGCGGCGCCGTGGAAGTCGACGCCGGGATCGGATTCGCCATGCGGGAGGTGCGGAAGGGACTCGAGGACGTGGGCGGGGATCCCGATCTGATCGAGACCATCCCTCGCCGCGGGTACCGGCTGCGAGCGTCCATGGCCCCCACCGATGCGGCCTCTCCACCGATGCGGGAGCCCCAGGGCAGGCGTGGGGTCGTGGCTATCGCCGTGCTCGCCGCCGTACTGGTCGCCGCCCTGGGAATCTGGGGACTCCGGAGCGGCGCCACCCCCGCCGTCACGGTGTTCCCCTACGCGGTGACCGGCGACGAAGGGGCCGGAGGCATGAGCGGGACCGAGCTCGCCGCCCTGGTCACGACCCACCTCACCCGGGACTTCGACGGCCGCCTCGGCGTCATCGGGCCCAACGGCGTAGCCGACCTCGACGGGCCCCAGGACACCGACGGCGCAGCCGCCCTGGGCGCCTGCCTCGTGCTGAGCGGATCGGTGCGCATGGCCGCCGACACCGGCCTGATCGTGTTCACCCAGGCCGTGCGGACCTCCGACCGCGTCCACGTCTGGGCCCAATGGGACACCCTGGCCCCGGGCGAGTCCCGCGACCACCTGCTGGATGCCATTGCGGCGGGGGTGGAGGCGTCGAGACCCGGGTGCAGGTAGGATCGGCCGCTGACAAGCCATGGATTGTGTTGACCTGCACCCGCTGCTCGCGTTCGCGCGGTCCTAACGCCCTCACCAACCCCGGGGCAGAACCGGCCCGATGGAGTCGGTCGACAGGACGCGGACGCCCAGGGCCTCGTACTCCCACCCGGAGAGAAGGACGATCACGAGGTCGTCGCCGGGCTCGTCGATGAGCGCGAGGGGGGTGGCCCACGTGTCGCCCTTCCCCCCTTCACACAGCCCCCCGCCAATCCAGTCGCGCTGCGGCGAATCGAACTCTTCGTCTCGTATCCAACCCTCCGCCTCGGCCAATGAACAGGTTGGGCGGCCGGGTGGAGTCCACGACCCCCTGTAGTAGATCCATCGGCTCCGCCCGGGCCCTTCGAACGCAAGGGCGAAGTACACCGTCGACGGTGCGATGTGGGCGTTGATGGAATCCACTTCCGGCGCGTCGAGGTCCAGCGCCACCCCTTGGACCGCCGGGGCCCACGGGGGCACGATGGCTCCCAGGATGGGCGCACCGATGATAGTCCGCACATGCGTGGGTGTCTGGTCCGTGAGGAGTCCCCAAGCCCCGAAGTAGGGATCGTCGAACATCACGATGTGGCCCGAACGCACCTCACGAGCCGGACCGTCCCGCGGCAGGAGTCGCCAGAGTAGTGCCCCATATGCCGGTGACGCAGGCTCCTGTCGGCGGCGCACATCCAGCGTCATCAGCGCCTTGTAGTCTTCCTCCGATCGCAGCATGGCCCACCCCGTGTCGGTACGGGCGATGTAGGGCCGGATGATGCCCCACCCGTCCAGCACGCCGAGCACGAGAGTGGAATCGGAGTTCGTCGCGACGGTCTGAGCGACGCCGGCCGAAGACACGCCGGCGACCAGCGCCAGGAGGAGGGCGGGGAGGCGGAGTCGCGAGGGCATGCGTACAAGATGTGATCGGCCGGGCGAGGACGGCCAGTGTCGAATCCCCTCCCCGGTTCGTATGGTTTGCCCCATCGGCCTCGACCGACCATCCGGCGTTCGGGGGCGTTCGACACCCCTCGAGGCGAGTGGAGGAGTCCCGTGACCCCGCGCACGAAGCGGAAACTCAAGGGGGCCGCCGGGACCGTGGTCTTCTTCGTCCTCACGGCTCTCGTCTGGGATCTGTTCATGGCGGATCCCGACGATGGGCTCCAGCCATTCCTCGCCGTCATCGTCGGCGTCCTCATCTCCTTCCCCCTCATCTTTTTCGAGTCGTCGGCGATCCTCGCCGATCGGTTCCGTCGAATGCCGTTCGCCGTGGGGATCCTCGCCAAGGCGGTGACCTACGGCGTGACGCTGACGTCCATCTTCCTGGGCACGGGGTTCATCGCCGGCGCGTCCCGGGGGCTCACCATGGCCGACTTTCGCGAGAGTCTCCCCCAGATGCTGGGCGCCACGGGTACCGCCTTCGTCGGATACCTGGTGGTCATCTTCGTCCGTCAACTGAACAGCCTTCTCGGGCCGGGCGTGCTGCTCCGGTTCATCCGGGGTCGCTACCACGCCCCCCGGCGCGAGCGGAGGATCTTCATGTTCGTCGACCTGGAGGGCTCCACCGAACTGTCTCTGGAACTCTCGCTGGAGCACTACTACGGGCTGGTGAACGACTTCTTCCACGACGTGGGCGGGCCGGTCATCGATGCCGAGGGAGAGATCTACGAGTACGTGGGAGACGAGGTCGTGATCTCGTGGCCCCACGAATCCGGCCTTCGCAACGCCAACTGCGTGCGGGCCTTCTTCGCGATCCGGGAGGCGGTGCAGCGACGCGCCCAGGACTATCGCGCGCGCTACGGCCGTGTGCCCCGCTTCAAGGCGGGACTCCACGAGGGTGAGGTGATCGTGGCCGAGATGGGTGGACTCAAGAAGACCATCGCGTTCAACGGCGAGGTCCTGAACGTGACGGCTCGGATCCAGGGCGAATGCAACCGACTGGGACAGAGGTTGCTGGCGTCGCGGGAACTCGTCGATCAGCTCTCGCTCCCGGACGATCTCTCCACGACCTCCATGGGGCGCGTCGAACTCAGGGGCGCAGGGTCGAAGGAGATCGTGGCGTTGGCCTGAGCGGGCAGGTCATCGCGCGGGACGCTGATCGCCGCGGTCGGAGAGCGCGATGCCAGCGAGACCGATGCTCAGGACCGTGAACACGGTGATCCATCCACTCAGCCCCCACCAGGCCGGTTCGAGCGAGACCGGCGCGAACTTCAGGGAATAAAACACGAACCCCGCAATGACGTAGGCGAGAAACCCGACTTCGGCGATGACCCAGACGGACACGACGCCGACCGGTATGCCGAAGCTCAGGAACGAGACGGCCTGGTGTCCCCCCACCGTCGACTCGAGGAACGCGACGAGTACCACCGTGGCGAAGGCGCCCACCCATCGAACGGGAAGAGCGCGCGTGAGGATCGAATACGAGAAGACCACCACGAGAGCACGGGCGATCGCATCGAACCCGTTTCCAAACAAGACCGCCAACGTCGGTCGGAACCCGAGTATGGCCAGCCACCGTGGTCCCTGGTCGATCCCACCCGCGACTCCGCCTGCCCACAGCTCCGCGGTCCAGACGTCGATGTAGTAAAACAGTCCACACGAGATCCCGGCCAACACACCAACGGACAGGGAACGGGCGACCGGTTCGTTTCGCAGCCGGCCCCGCAGGACTCTCGCCCATGCAACGAGCGTCCTCGGCGATCTCCGGCGAACGGTGGGCTCCAGTGCGACATAGAAGAGAGCCACCACGAATCCGATGAACGGGACCTGAGCGAGGTTCGCCGCCGATGTACCGCGCGCATCGGAGAGCGGATGGCTGACCTGACCGACCAGCAGCGCCCACTGGCCCAGGGCCAGCCCTGAAGCGATCGCCGCAGTCTTGGCCGTCCCCGTCCAGTCGGTGCTCTGCCTCCGCAACGTCGTGAACAGGGAGGCGGCGGCCACAATCGCGAAAGCGGCCACGAGAACCAGGTTGACCACCAGACCCGACGTGGCTGCGACGCGTCGTTCGGTCCTTTCCCGTGCCAGGTCGGGTGGCAGCCCTCTCGAAAAGTAGACGACTCGTCTGCCGTGTACGGCGGCCTCCACCCGCTCCACGAGCCCATCACGGTCTCGCCGCCAACCCCAGACATCGTCCATCACGCCCGGTGGAGGCCTGGCCTCGGCGGGGGCCAATTCCTGGGCGTCGACGCCCCCGAGCCTCATGACCTCCTGGAGCGGATCGAGCGGGATACCCGATCGGGACGTTTCGATCGCGTGGTCTCCCTGGAGGTAGACGAGTTCACCCGCCTGGTTGAAGATCGCGACCAGAACCTGCGGAGGTGGCGCAGTGGCCGGCAGGTAGACCGAGAGATCCGCAGCCGGATCCAGAACCGATTGCTGGTAGCTCGACCGGTACGGAGCGTGCTCCTCCCGATACCAGAACAGCGGCCCGATCCCCCCGTCCTCGGTAAGGTCTTCGAGGAACCCGTGGTAGGACGGGACACCGGATCCCGCCGCATACCCGAGCGACCGGAGCGCCCCGACGGCGCTCTCGACGAGCTCCGCGGGATGCCGCGCGGAGGGTCCCAGCGGGATGAGTCCCGCCGTGGCCGAGGCAACGAACACCCCGGCGAGCCCCAGAATCATGCCCACCGCTTTCACCCCCCCCGAAGCGGTGCCCGACGACTCCCAACCCTCCGCACCCGCGTCGGCCACCAGGCCGGGAGAAGGCGTGGCCCTGGCCTCGACGGCGGCGCCCAGGGCGTCTCCGTCCGGCAGGAGTTCCACGAAGTGCAGGGCGGACTCGGGTCTCCGACGGGGATCGAACGCGAGACAGGCCGCAACGGCTCGATCGAGCGACGGGTCGATACCGGGAACGATGCTCGACAACGTCGGAACTCGCCCCTGCTCACGAACCGTGAGGGCGCGAACTCGATCAGAAGGAGAAAACACCGGCTCACCTGTGGCCGCCTCATGGAGGACCAGCCCCAGTGCGTACAGATCGGAACGGGGGTCGCTCATTCCGTCGGGAACGAGCTGTTCCGGCGCCATGTAGCTCGGTGTCCCGTGCTGCACACCTCCCCCCCCTTCGTCCTTGAGGATGGCGACCCCGAAGTCCGTGATTCGGGCCCTGCCTCGCCGGTCGATGAGGATGTTTCCTGGTTTGAGGTCCCGGTGCACCACACCCTGAGCGTGTGCGGAGGCCAACCCCACGGCCAGTTCACGCGCGAGGTGGACCACACGATCGGTCGGCAGGGAGCCCACCCGCGACAGGAGCGTCGCAAGGTCTTCACCGTCGACGTATTCCATCGTCAGGAACCGTTGGCCTTCGTGATCCCCTACGTCATGGACGCGGCAGACGGCCGGATGTGTGATGCGACGGGCCAGGCGGACTTCACGAACCATCGCCGCTTCCATCGCCCGGTGGGATCGGATGAGCCGCTTCAGGGCCACCGACTCCCCGAGGACCTCGTCGCGAACGCGATACACCTCCCCCATGCCACCCCGACCGATGGGTTCCAGAATCGTGTACCGGTTTGCGAACCGCTCACCGACCTCCAGGGGAGGGAGGACTACCCGAGGCGTTGGTTCGTCGGCGTGGAACGCCAGAACAGCGCGGACCTCCGCGATGAGCTCCGGGTCACCCCCACATTCGGCCGCAACGTACGCGTCCCTCTCCTCTGCGGGGCGCTCCAGAGCCGCGAGGAAGACGGCCTTGGCCCGGCGGTGCCGGGCGCTCAGCTCCTCCACGCCGATGCCAGTCGGTGCTTCAGCCAGGCCCGGGCATGGGTCCAGTCTCCCTCCACCGTGCGGCGGGAGACCCCAAGCGTCTCGGCGATCTCCGCCACCTTCAGGCCGACGAAGCACCGGAGTTCGACGACCTGCGCCTGTCGAGGGTCGACACCGCGCAGCGCATCGAGCGCCTGATCGAGGTCGAGAAGAAGCTCCGGGGACAGCTCCGACGAGATGTCGAGCTGGCAGGCATCCTCGTGGAGGGTCACACGGTCGATCCCCCCTCCGCGCTTGCGGCGTTGGCGTCTCCGGGCGTGATCGACCAGTACCTGGCGCATGGCGCGTCCAGCCACGCCGAAGAAGTGGCGGCGACCCGTCCAGTTCGCCCCGAGCTGGCCTGCGAGCTTGAGGTAGGCCTCGTGGACGATCTCGGTGGCCTGGAGCGTGTGGGTCCCTCGCTCCCGCCGCAGATGAGCCCCCGCGAGGACCCGCAACTCCTCGTACACGAGTGGAAGAATCCGGTCCGCTGCCTCTTCCGGCGAAAGATCTTCAGCCAACCCGCGAAGAAGCTGCGTCACCTCGGACTGCGCCGCCTCGGCCACAGTGATGCTCCGTGTGAGGAGACCATGAACACCGACGGATGCTACGGGCGGAGAGTGGGGAAAGCCAGTCCGGTGAACGCCATGGTTGCGGGTTCCCGCTCGGTCCGACGCACGAGGGGGTGAGGGACCCGACCCGGCGTCCCTCCTCGATTCGATGCGCAGCCAGGAGCACAACCATGAAGCTCGATAGAAACCGGACCCAGGCCATCTCCCACCTGATGGCCGTCGCCATCCTTCTTCCTCTCGGTACGGCGGCGTGCCACGACGAAGACCCCGCGGCACCGCAGCTCCCCACACTTCGGGACCAGATCACTCGAGCGGTCGACGAAGCGATCGGATCCGATCTTCCCGGGGTCCAGTTGAAGGTGCTCGGACCCGGGACGGACCTGGAGTACTCGGCCGGCACGGCCAATCTCGCGACTTCCAAAGCGATGGGCCTGGGCCAGCCGTTCTTTGCCGCCAGCACCGGCAAGATGTTCGTGGCGGCAGCGGCGGCCATGCTCGTGCAGGACGGTGTCCTGAGCCTCGACGGGACGCTCGCCGATCTACTTCCCGAGTCTGTCGGCCTCATTCCGGGCGCTGACGGGATCACGCTCCGGCATCTGCTCCAGCAGACCAGCGGGATCATCGACGTGCTGAACGAGATTCCGGGCATCGCCGATCTCATCGCCGAGAACCCTGGCACGGTCTGGACGAACGAGGACCTCGCCTCGTTGGCGGCTGGACTTCCGCTCCATTTCGAGCCTGGGAGTGCCTGGCGGTACTCGAACACGAACTACATCCTCGCGTCCTTGATTCTGGAGCGCGTGACCGGCCAGGACTACGCCGAGGTCTTGCGGGGCCGGATCTTCGAGCCCCTCGGGATGGCGTCCACGCTGACATCGAACCACGGTGCGTTGGCAGCGGAACCGGTTCACGGGTACCTGATCGACGACGAGGGCCCCATCGACGCCACGGAAGTCGCCCTCTTGTGGGAGGTCGGCTCCGGGGGTCAGTGGACGACCGTAGATGACCTGACTCGATACCTCCACGCGCTCGCCACGTCCGACACCGTGTTCGACGATGGACTCCGCGATCTGATCCTCTCCACGTCGTCGGTCTTCCAATACGGCCTCGGCGTGTTCGTCGTTGAGACGCCGTTCGGTCCAATGGTGGGTCACGGCGGTCTGTCCATGGGCTACTCCACCACAACGGGGTATTTCGTCGACCACGGCGTCTCCATCGTCCTGTTCGGCAACGCACAGGGTCGGACCCCGATCACCGAGGATCTCTTCCTGGCCGTCCGGGATCTGGTCTTCGGCGCTTGAACTTCCCGCTACCATCCTCTCCCGGGAGCGGGGCGTCTGCGCCCGTTCCCGGGAGCGATCCAGACGACGGAGGACTCATGAGGTATTCACGAGCCCCATTGCTCGCCGTCCCACTCCTCGCAATGACCGCATGCTCGATGGGACTCCGCCACGCGGAGGTGGTCGGAGGGTCGACACTGTCCTACGTGCGGAAGGGGGACGCCGGACCCACCGTGGTATTCGAGGCGGGGATCGGGGACAATCTCTCTTCGTGGGCGCCCGTCTTCGACGACGTCGCAGCGTTTGCGCGTGCGTTCGCCTACAGCCGATCCGGGTACGCAGGAGGGGCCCCGTGGGCCTTGGGCCATCCATCCCGCACGGCGGACGACATCGCCCGAGACGCACACGAACTGTTCCGAAAGACCGGCCTGGGGCGTCCGATGATCCTCGTGGGCCACTCGATGGGGGGGATGTACGTCCTCAGGTACGCGGAGCTGTACCCGGAGGACGTGGCCGGGGTGGTGTTGTTCGACGGGCGCCTCAAAGGATTCACGGAGGAATGCGAAGAGGCGGGCCTGAGTCCCTGCAGCCCTCCCATCGCCGCTCAGCTTCTTTCGCCGAGCCACATCGCGGCTGAGATCCGCGGCATCGGCGAGAGCGAGGCGCAGATGGCCGACCCGGAGCAGTACGGCCCGATCCCGATGGTTGTCGTCGCGGCCACCGAACCCCCACCCGGTGCCCCGGCTGGAGCCCAGAGGATCTGGCTCCGAGTGCAGGAGGCGTTCGCCTCGTCCCTCGCCAACGGCCGGTACGTCGTCGCGGAGGGGGCGGGGCACTACATACACAGAGACGATCCCGAGCTGGCCGTTCAGGTGATCCGCGACATGGTCGCCGGAGGGTGCGGAGGGCGCTGTTGAGGCCCCATCCCCTGCCCCTGCCGAGCGGACAGGGCCTCACGACGTTCAGGGTCGAGGGGCGCGGGTGGCACTGGGGCCGAAGTACGGCTCCAGCGCCTCCCGGGGTGGGGGCGGCGTCACCAGGCTCACCCCGATGAACAGCAGCAGGGACACGGCCACGCCCGGGAGGGCCGGTTCGATGGCGGCCGAGCCCCAGGCTTCCCATGCGAAGGTCGTGGCGACGCCGCCGATCATGGCCGAGGCTGCACCCTCCTTCGTGGCCCGCCGCCAGAGCACGCCCCCCACGACGGTGGGGGCGAAGGCGGCGGCCATGAGCGCCGTGAAGAGCAGCACGATGAACTGCACGAGCTCTCCCTCGCCCACACCGCTGAGGAGGAGCAGGACCGGCACGGTGCCCACGATCAACACGCCGATGCGGTCCACCCGTCGGCGCGTGGCGGGCGACGCCTCGGGGTTCACGAGGTTCTGGTAGAGATCCACCGAGAGGGCCGAGCCCGCCACGATCAGGAGCGAGTCCACCGTGGACATCATGGCCGCGGTCACGGCCGCGAGCATGACGGCGCCCAGGGTAGCGGGCAGCACCGCCGTGGCCACCATGGGCATGGCGAGGTCGCCCGTAGGCAGTTGGGGAAACAACACGATGGCCGCCAGTGCAAGGACGAACACCAGCAGATTCATGGCCAGGATCATGACGATGGCGAAGAGCACGCCCCGCCGGATCGTGGCCATGTCTTTCATGGCGTAGAGCCGGATCACCTTCTCGGGCGTGGCGATGCCCCCGAGAAAGAACGACAGCCCCATGGTGAGAAGGAGTGAGGCGGGCATGGCCTCCCAACTGAACACCAGGGGGTGGGCCGACTCCACCAGCGAGAGCAACCCGCCGGCACCATCCAGTTGCCGGAGCGCCAGAGGCACGGCGAGGATCGCCCCCAGGGCCATGACCACGAGCTGGAAGGCGTCGGTGTAGACCACCGCCATCATCCCGCCGGCCACCGTGTAGACCAGCAGCACCGCCGTGAAGACGATCATGCCCGTCTGCAGGGGTACTCCGAACACGAGGTTCGCGATGAGCCCGCCCGCCACGATCTGGGCCTGCACGTACACCACCGTCGCCACGAGGACGATGACTGCCGCGAGTCCCCGGATTCCCTTGCCGTAGTACCGGGTCTCCATGAAGGCCGGGAGGGTGAGTTCCCTCTGGCGGGTGAAGCGGGGCGCGAGGACGGCCGCCATGAACCAGTAGGCCAGGGGGATGGACAACAGCACCCACCCGAACGACCACCCCGCCGTGTACATGACCCCGATGGTGCCCACGAACGTGCCGGCGCTCGTGTGGGTGGCGGCCAGGGTCGCCCCCCCGGTGAACCATCCCAGCTCACCCCCGGCGATCCAGTAGTCGGCCTCGGTTCGGGTCGCCCGGAGCGCCACCCAGCCGATGGCGAAGACCACGAGGAAGTAGCCGACGAAGATGGCGGCCTGGGTCGTCATCGCCGCTCCTCCCACACCATCCACGCGACGTAGGCCGCCACGACGGCCCCGCAGGCGACGAAGAGGCCCCAGAAGACGAAGCTCATGCGTCCGCCTCCGCACGCCGCACCACGCCCCGGAGATGCCGGGCCCCGAAAAGCCCGAAGGCCATCAACACGACGAGGGCCAGTCCATCGAGGACCACCGGCAGCCCCGGCCGCCAGGCTCCGTCGGTGCGACCCCGCAGGCTCACCAGCGACGGCACCACGGCGAGATCGACCTCCCACGCGCCATCGGCGGTCTGGGAGAGGCCGGTGGGGAAGGACCCGGAAACCGCCCACCCATCCGGAACGTCCATGACGGCGTGGAAGACGGGGCCGTCGGCGGTGTGGGGAGGGAGGTCGACCACGACCACGGGGAGGCGGAGGCGGACGTCGGCCCCGTCGCCCTCCACCGCCCCCTCGACGCGGTACGTTACCACGATGGAGTCGCCGGTGGACGCCACGGGGAGTTGGGCAGCCCGCAGGCGACCGGACTCGGCATCGAGAACGACGGGCGGCCCGCCCCCCTCGAGGCGCACCTCCCGCACCGCGGCGGGCCCGAAGTCGAGGGCTTCGATGCGGACCGACGTCGCCGCGCCGCCGAACACCCCATAGGCGATCCTCACCTCGGCACGTCCGGCGGCAGGGTCGACGGCGGCGCTCAAGCGGGCCGCCGCCACGGTCGGCGTAGAGGGCTCCTGCGGGGCGGCGCCCGACACGGCGCCCGCCCAGAGGAGGCAGGCGGCCCCGAGGGTGAGAGGTGAAGGGGCGGGAAGGGCGAGCATGGGGGGCACGATACGACGCCGTTCGGCGCCGCGCTCGGGCGGGCCCGATCCCAGGCGCCGGGGACCCGCCGACGGTGGGTGAGCGGATTCCGTCTCGTTCTGCGCCTCGGTGAAATGGAGACCCGCCGCGAGGGCGGGGTTCATCACCCGTGAGGACGGAGAGGCGACATGGAGTCCCCTACACCCTCTGCCGCGCTCGAGGAGGTTCTGAGCGGCGAGATCCTGCGCATGTACCAGGAGATCGTCGAAGACCCCGCCGCGGAGTTCCACTTCTTCCACGGCCGGGAGGCGGCGGAACGATTCGGGTACGACCCGGCCGAACTCGACACGGTGCCGGCGGGGGCCCTGGCCTCGTTCGCCGGGGTGGGGAATCCCCACGAGCGGGCCCACCTCCAGCCCGGCGAAACGGTGCTGGACCTGGGCAGCGGCGCGGGCCTCGACGCCGTGCTGGCGTCGCGTCGCGTGGGGCCGTCCGGGCGGGTCATCGGCGTCGACATGAACCCGGTGATGTGCCGCACCGCCGAAGCCCACGTGGCCCTGGACGGCGGCGTCATGGAGTGCCATCAGGCCCGGATGGAGGAACTGCCGCTGCCCGATGCTTCGGTCGACGTGGTGATCTCCAACGGAGTCCTCAATCTCTCCTTCCGGAAGCGGCGCGTGATGGAGGAGATGCATCGGGTGCTCCGCCCCGGGGGCCGCATGTCCATCACCGACATCGTCAGCGCCAAGCAGTTGTCCCAGTCCATCGTCAACGACCCCAAGCTCTGGGCCTCCTGAATCGGAGGGGCTCTCCTGGAAGGAGAGGTGTTTCGTCTGCTCGAGGAGACGGGGTTCTCCCGGGTGAAGACGGCCGTGGTTCCGGGATTCCGGTTCCGGAAGCAGGGCACCCAGAACGCCGCGGAGTCGTACGGCGTGAAGGCGGTGATGATCACGGCCGAACGGGCCTGATTCGGCAGGGGGTAGCGCACCGGGTCGCGTGTGGCGCGGGTTCGTCGGTATCATCGCCCCATGTCCGATCCCGGCGCCGTCACACGGATTCTGTCGCAGATGGAGAGAGGCGATCCCGAAGCCCTGGATCGCCTCCTCCCCCTGGTCTACGACGACCTCAAGACCATCGCCCGCCGCCTCATGCGCAGCGAGCGGGACGGGCACACGCTGAATCCCACGGCGGTGGTCCACGAAGCGTACATGAAGCTCGCCGGCCTCCAGGAGGTGGAGTGGCAGGGCCGGGCCCATTTCTTCGGAGCCGCCGCTTCGGCCATGCGCCGCATCCTGGTGAGCTACGCCCGGGCCCGGAACGCCGCCAAGCGCGGCGCGGGGGAGGTGCCGGCTTCCCTGGACGAGGTGGTGGTGGCCGCCCACGAACGGCCGGGAGAGCTCATCGAACTCGATGAGGCCCTGCAGCGTCTCGGAGAGATCGCCCCCCGACAGGTGCGGGTGGTGGAGTGCCGCTTCTTCGCCGGCATGGACCACGAGGCCACGGCGGTGGCCCTGGGCGTGTCCAACGCCACCGTGCGCCGCGATTGGACCCGGGCACGGGCCTGGCTGAACCGGGAACTGGGCGCGGGCTCCGCTTGATCACCGGTGCACGGCTGCGCATGTTTCATGTGCATGTGTCGCCCACTGGAGGATCCATGGACCACCGCATCCACTTTCTCGTCGCCGGCGAGGACAAGGCGCGCTACGAATCCCAGGCCGCACACGAGGGACTGTCCCTCGGGGCCTGGCTACGGGAGGCGGCCGAGGAACGCTACCGAGCCTCCCGGGCCCGGGAACCGTTCCGGACGCCCGAACAACTCGACGTGTTCTTCGGCGCCTGCGACGATCGGGAAACCGATGCGGAGCCCGACTGGGTCGATCAGCGGCGCGTCCTCGCCTCGTCACGCTCGGACGGCCTGAGCCCCACGTGACCTTCGTCGACACCAACGTGGTGATGTACGCCGTGGGCGGGTCGCACCCCCTCCGGGAGAAGGCCCGGGAGGTGTTCCGCGCGGCGCTTCGGGAGGGGACGCCTCTCTGCACCTCGGCGGAAACGCTCCAGGAACTGCTCCACGTCTATCTCGCGGCCGGCCGCCTGGCGACCCTCGACGCGGCCCTCGAGCTCGTGGAGCGGGCGATCCCCACCGTGTGGTCGGTGGACCCGGACGACGTCCGCCTGGCCCGCACCCTCGTCGACCGGCACCCCGGCCTGTCCGCCCGGGACCTGGTACACCGGGCGTGCTGCGTGCGCCGGGAGGTGACGTCGGTGCGCACCTTCGATCGGGGGCTGGCGGCGGCGTTCGGAGAGTAGGGCTCCCCACGCCCTACCCGCCGCAGGTCACCCTCACCCGTCGGTTGAGCTCCCGGGCCGACTCGTTGTCGTCGGGTGAGATGAGGGGCTGGGTTTCCCCCATGCCGTCGGCCGAAACCCGTCCCCCGTCGAAGCCCCGAGCCACCAGGGCAGCCACCACCGCCTGCGCCCTCCGGCGCGAGAGGTCGAGGTTGTAGTCCTCCGAACCCTCGGTGGAGGTGTGCCCCACGACCTGGACCCGGTCGGCGCCCTCGGCCAGGAGCCGGTCGTACAGATCGGCCACCACCGGCTCGCTCTCGGGACGAATCACCGCCGAGTCGAACTCGAAGTTCACGTACACATCGGTGCCGCACACCACAGGAGGCGGGGGCGGCGCTTCACCGCAGCCCTCGGGGTCGGGCACGTCGACGGCCGTTCGAGCGTTGAAGCGCCCGCGGTTGGCCGCCACCGAGGCGTTGATGGAACCGTCGTCGTCGGCCACGAGGATGAAGGCGCCGGTGCGTCCGGTGGCCGGATCCTCGCCCGAGGCCCGAGCCACCCGTCCGTTCACCGTGCCCTGGAACCGAATGGCGCCCACGCACCCGGTGACGGTGGTGCCCTCCTGGTGGATCTCGAAGGGGTCGCCCTTGAGATCCTGCCGCTCGGTGAGGCGCAGTTCCCACCGGCCCTCGAAGGCGGTGGACAGGGGTTGGGCCTCCTGCTCGCCGAACCCCATGATCTCGCTGAACCGCACCACCGTGCGTCCCTCGTCGCCGGGTTCGATGAGGATCCCCCCCTCGAAGCGCACCCGCACCCAGCGCACCGGCACGACCGAGTCGGCGGCGACCTCCGTCACCTCGTCTTCGGTGGCGTGGGTCTCGAGCTCGAACGCCGCCAGGGGCCGGAATCCCTCGTCGGGTCCATCGGGAGACCCCGACACCATGACCGACCGAACGAAGGTGGTGTTGCCCGGCGCCTCCATGACCCGGGGCACGGCGAAGCGCTCGAACCGGGTGGTGGCCGGCAGCTTGTAGACGAATTCCACCGGCCCCTGGGCGTCGTTCATGAGCGCCATGCGATAGGCTTCGCCGTCGATGGCGTTCAACGCCGTCCCTGCACTGCCCGATGCCAGTCCGGTCTGGGACACGAACAACACGCCCCGGGCGTAGGTCAGGAGGTCGTCGCCCGTGGGCTCCTGGGGCGCGGGCGCGGCGTGAAGCGCCGAGGCCAGGAGAAGAGCGGGGAGGCCGGTGAGGGGGGGGATCCGGTTCATGGGTCAGCCTAGAATGCTATCCAGGGCTTCCGCAACCTCGCGGTGGAGCTGCTCCAGCTCCCGGAACTTCTGGATCCGATGCCTCCGCATGCGATCCTCCTGACCCACCACCGACGGCGCGTTCTGAAGCTCCTCGATGCGCTTCTTCAAACGATCGAAGGTCATGGCGATGCGGGGCAGGCAGTCGCGAAGGTCGACCAGGGCGCTCTTGAGCTCCGCCACCTGGGCCGACGACATCTCGTCGAGGGTGCTGGGCTGGTAGAACTCGAACCCCGAGCGGATCCCGGCGGTCCATCCGTCGAGGATGACCGTGAGGCCCTGGAGGTCGTCCCAGTTCTCCGTGATCTGGCGATTCATCCGGTCCATGAGGGCGGCGCAGACATCGTCGTCGGTCTGGGCCGCGAGGGCCTGGGGCGAAGCCAGGGCGAAGGTCGCCAGCAGGGCGACGGCGAAGGCGGTGGATCGAGGGGCGAGGCGCATGGTGAACGCTCCGGTCGGAAGAAGGGTGCGGGACGGGTCCTCACTCCTCCTTGTGCAGAACCGGGGCGAAGGGGACCACGGACCGGTTGCGCCGGCACCGTCGTACGGCCGATCGTGGAGTCCCATGCCCACCCCCCCACCCGATTGGGCCGACGTTCGGGCCCTCTTCGAAGCGGCCCTCGAACGCGAGGAACCGGAGCGGTCGGCGTTCCTCGACGAAGCGTGCGGCCTCCACGGACCCCTCCGCTCTGAGGTCGACGCGCTCCTGGCGGCGGCCGGGGACGACACGTTTCTGGGGACTCCGCTCAGGGAGCAGGGCCTCGACGCCCTTCGAGAGGAGGCGGAAGGACCCTCCCCCGGAACCCGCGTGGGCCCCTTCCGCCTCGGATCACTGCTGGGCCGGGGTGGCATGGGTCACGTCTACGCGGCCCACCGCGACGACGGGGCCTACGACCAACAGGTGGCGGTGAAACTGCTCCGCACCCGGTTCCCCACCGACGAACTCCTGCGCCGGTTCGCCCGGGAGCGGGAGATCCTGGCGTCGCTCCATCATCCAGGCATCGCCCACATCCTCGACGGAGGCTCGTCGGCGGTAGGCCCGTGGCTCGCCATGGAGTTCGTGGACGGCCGCCCGCTCCCCGACCACTGCCGGGAGCAGCGGCTCACCCTGGCCCAACGGGTCGAGCTCTTCGCTGCGGTGTGCGATGCCGTGGACCACGCCCACCGCCGCGGGATCGTGCACCGGGACCTCAAACCGTCCAACGTTCTGGTCACGCCCGAGGGCCAGCCGAAGCTTCTCGACTTCGGCATCGCCGCGATCCTGGGACCGGGCGGCGATCGGGGCCTCACCCGCACCGGGGTGCTTCCCCACACGCCCGAGTACGCCAGCCCCGAACAGATCCGGGGGGAAACGGCCACCACGGCCTCCGACGTCTGGGCCCTGGGCGCCCTGTTGTACGAACTGCTCACGGATCGCCGGCCCTACGAAAGCCGCTCCGCCTCGCCCGCCGAGCGTGAACGGCAACGGGCCGTGCTCCCCCGGCGTCCCAGCGACGTGACCCGACGCCGGGAGTTGCGGGGCGACCTGGACGCGGTGGTGGGAAAGGCCCTGCACCCCGATCCCGAGCGCCGGTATTCGTCGGCAGCGGCTCTGGCCGACGATCTCCGTCGTCACCTGGCTCATCGACCGGTGTCGGCCCGCCCCGACGGCGTGCTCTACCGGCTGCGCGCCTGGTCTCGCAGGAATCCGGTCGTGGCCGGTGCCGCGGCTCTTCTCGTGACCACCGTCGCGGTGGGAACCCTCACGACCCTGCAACAGGCCCGCCGGGCCGAGGCCGGTCTCGCCAGCGCCCGGGGGCTCGCCCGCTCCCTCCTCATCGATCTCGACCGGGCCCTGGAAGATCTGCCCGAGTCGACCCCGGTGCGGGCCCGTATGGTGACCCAGGCCCTCACATCGCTGGAGGAGCTCTCCGACGACGTGAACGCCGATTCGGAATTGCTGCTCCTGGCCGCCGACGCCTACGACCGCATCGGCTCCATCCAGGGAAATCCACTCTACACGAACCTGGGCGATCTGGCGGCAGCGCGAGACAGCCACGAGCGGGCCCTGGAGATACGTAACGGCCTGGAGGCCCGGGATCCGTCCCATCCGGCCATCCGACAAGCCCTGGGCACCAGCTACCTTCACATGGCCGTGCTGGATCGAGCCGAGGGCGACGTGGCGGCGTCGACCGCGTGGGCGGAACGGGCCCTGGAGGCCCTGGAGCCGTTGCGCGACACCCGGGGGGCCGAGGCCCGGTTCGTCCTCACCCTGGAGGCGGCCCGAACCATCCTGGGGGCCAACGAAATCCGGCGCGGCGAGTTCGATCGGGGCCTGGAGGCCCTGGGCGCCGCCGTCGTCGGGCTCGAGGCCCTGGCTCCCCCGGAAGCGGCCGACGTGGAGCTGGGGTTGGCGCTGTGGGAGGCGTACGGCCATCAGGTCGACGGATGGCGCTTCAGCAGTCGGTATCAGCCGGCGCTGGACGTGCTGGAAGACCGGGCGTGCCCCATGCTCGAGCGGCTCGCGGACGCGTATCCCCGCCGGGCGTCGGTACTCTGGGGACTCCAGTCCTGCTGGGACTACCTGGGTACGCTTCAGGAGAAGCTCTACCTGGACGATCCCGAGGCCACCTTCCTCCGGGCCCTGGGCCGGGCCGAGGAGCTGGTGGCGCTGGACCCCGCCAACGAACGGGCCAACGCGGCCGTCACCACGGTGCTCGTCTCCCTGGGGCGCCGCGTATTCGCCGAGGGCCGGGTCGCCGAGGGCGAGGCCTATCTGGCCCGAGCGGTGGAGATCCGGCGGGGTCTGGAAGCGGCCAACCCGTCCAACACGCTCTGGACGGCGCGGTTGGCCAGCGTACTCCGGGAGTACTGCCGGGGAGAGCTCCACAACGACCGGCTGGAGGCGGCCCTTCCGTGGTGCCTGGAGGCCGTGGACACCCACGTCCGGCACGTCACCCGGCAGCGGGACGACGCCATCGCCCAGGTCACCCTGGCTTACGCCCTGGGGCACACGGGTCGGGTCTACCGGGCGCTGGCCGCAGCGGGCCCGGGGCCCGACGCCGAGGCCCACCGGGAGCGGGCGGTGGAGTTCTACATCCGGGCTCTGGCGGCCTACGACCGTGCCGGTTCGTTCGGAGACAACCCGGACTGGGAGGTCGACCCCGACGCCGTCCGCGCCGAACTGGCCGCGTTGGAGGGGTGACGGCGTGAACGAGCCCATGCCGGTGACCACCCTTCTCCACGCCTGGAAAGACGGCGACGACGGGGCGCTGGACGCCCTGGTCCCTCTCGTCTACGACGAACTCAAACGTCTGGCCGGGGGCCATCTTCGACGAGAGCGGGAAGGGCACACCCTGAGCTCCACCGCCCTGGTCCACGAGGCATGGATGAACCTGGCCCGGGGTCCGGCGCCGCGGCTCGAAGACCGCGTGCACTTCTACGCCATCGCTTCCCGGGTCATGCGTCGGGTCCTGGTCTGGCACGCGCGGCGAAGGAACGCCGCGAAGCGGGGCGGGGGAACGCCCCCCCTGCCCCTGGAAGCGGCCGGGCACGTGGCGGTGACGTCCGACCACGACATCCTGGCTCTGGACGAGGCCATGGGTGAGTTGGAGCAGATGGATGAGCGCCTCTGCCGGGTCGTGGAATGCCGCCATTTCGGCGGCCTCAACGTCCAGGAGACCGCCACGGCCCTGGGTGTTTCGGCCACCACCGTGAAGCGGGACTGGACGACGGCCCGGGCCTGGCTGAAGCGGCGGCTGGAGCCCGGGCGGTGATGGAGTCGCCGCCTGGACCCGTCATCGCCGACCGCTACGAGGTCGTCGGTACGTTGGGGCGGGGCTCGTTCGGGCACACGTTCCTGGCCCGGGATCGCGAGACCGAGCGCGAGGTCGCGATCAAGATGCTCGACGCACGAAACGCCCCCGATTGGAAGGCGTTCGAGCTCTTCGAACGCGAGGTATCGGTGCTCAGCGGGTTGCGGCATCCGGGTGTACCCGAGGTGTTCGATTCGTTCCGCGCGGTGTGGGAGGACCGGGAGGCCGCCTTCCTCGTGATGGAGTACGTCGAAGGCGTGTCCGTCGAAGAGATGATCGAGTCCGGCGAGCCCGCCGGACTCGGCGACGTGACTCGCCTGCTGCTCGACCTCCTGGGCATTCTCGAGTACCTCCACGGGCGCATCCCGCCGGTTCTGCACCGTGACATCAAGCCTGCGAACATCGTCGTCCGGCCGAACGGCGTGCCGGCGCTGGTGGACTTCGGCGCCGTGCGGAATGCCTTCGCGGCAGCCGACGACGAAGGATCGACGGTCGTGGGCACGTTCGGATACATGCCCTACGAGCAGTACATGGGTCACGCGAGTCCCTCCAGCGATCTGTACGCCTTGGCCGCGACGTTTCTCCATTGGATGACTCGCCGGCCCGTTCGCGAGTTCATGTCGGACGGCGGACGCATCGAGGTCCCGGACGAGCTTCCCGACGCCCGGCTGCGGGGAGTCCTGCGACGCATGCTCCGACCCTCGCCGGCGGAGCGGTTCACCACTGCGCGGCAGGCGCGGGATGCGTTGATCCTGGGACACGGGGAGGGGGGTTCACGCGCGTCCGTGTCCGTGACTTCCCGCGCGGTGCCCCTCGCCCACGTGACGACGCCGCTCCCCGACCTCGGCCCGGCGCCGCGCGTGATCGAGGGACGGGTGCGGGAGGCCTACGACCGGGTCGCGCAGAGCGCCTGGCGCTTCTGGGATACCGAGGCGCCGCACGACGGGCCGACACCCCTGGGGGTCTTCAGGGCCGTGGGCATCGGCGCCGTGACGCTCGGCATCCTTCCCCTGATCGCCTTCCAGAAGGCGACCCACCGGCGCCGAGAGCTCCGCCGCTTCTTTCGGGAGGGCACGCCCGCCGAGGCGACGATCCTCGGCATCCAGATGGCGTCGAACGCGGCCGAACAGAGAGTCGCCCGGGTCACGTATGAATTCGTGGCCGACGGCCGGCTTCATCGCGCCGCCGACACGATGTTGCCGAGCGCGGAGGTCCGGCTACGGCCGGGAGAGGCCATCCACGTGCTCCACCTCGGCGCGCCCGACTACGAAAGCGTGATCATCACGCCCTGAGGGCACCCGGTCACCCGCCGTGGTGCCGCGCCCGCTCCCGGCCGGAGACCTTGCGAACCTGGAAAGGTGCGGCAACTGTATTGATCGATCCACTCAGGCACTGGCCATGCATCCGACCCGTCGCAGAATCCTGGACGAAGCCCGAAGTCTCTTCTGGCGGAGGGGCTATCACGCCACCGGGATGAAGGAGATTCTCGCGGCCGCGGGCGCGGGAAGCGGGAGTCTCTACCACTTCTTCCCGAGCAAGGAGGCCGTCCTGGCCGAGGTTCTCCGGGACTACCTCACCATGCTCGGCCCCATGATCGTCGACCCTGCGTTTGCACGGACCACCGACCCGGTGGAGCGGGTCTTCGGCATCCTCGGGATCTACCGGGCGGGCCTCGTGGCCACGTCGTTCCGGTACTCCTGTCCCATCGGTCGCATCGCCCTGGAGGTCGCTCCGCGCTCCGGAGAGATCGATTCGTTGATCGACGAGAACTTCACCGCGTGGTCCGAGGTCATCGAGGGGTGCCTCGAGGCGGCCCGAGACCGCTGGCCCCAGGGGACCGACACCGGGGGCCTGGCCCGGTTCGTTCTCACCGTGATGGAGGGCGCGGTGATGCAGGCGGCCGCCGCCCGGGACATCCGGCCCTTCGACGAGGCAGTGGAGCACCTGCGGTCGTACTTCGCCCTTCTCGGCGGCGAGGCGCCGCCCGGATCCCACCTCCCACCGCCGCAGGAAGACCGATGAGACCCACCTCGACCCCGACACGCCGAGTCCGCGCCGTTCTGGCCGGCGCACTGTCCATGGCTCTCGCCGCCGGATGTAGTGCCGAGCCCGGCGAGAGCCCCCCCTCGTCCGAGCCGGTCGGGGACGCCCCCCCGGAGACCGTCCAGCTCGCGCCCGAGCTGGCGGGTTTCCAGGCCCTCCTGGGAAGCTGGATCGCCCAGGGCGACGGGTTCGCCACCCGCCTCCACTACCGTGCGGGCGTGACCGGAGGCCTCGTCTACGCCGAGAACGAACTGTTAGATGACGAGGGGGTCGTCACCCAACGGTACGAGGGCGTCTACCGGTGGGACCCCGAGGCCGAGCAAGTCCGCTTCGACACGCTGGCGGAAACCGGCGAACACCACGTCGGGCGCGCCGAATGGGACGGCGGCCTCTGGCACGACGCACGCGTGTTCGGCGGATCCATCGACCGGTACACGTCCGAGATGCGCGTGGTGGCGCCAGATCGACTGGAGTACCGGGCGATCTACGGAGCGGACGGCTCCCGTGACGACGTCCTGGCCGGCGAACCGCTCTCCTACGAGCGCCTGTCGGGCGGTTGATGGCGCACCCCGGTCGCCGTCGGCATACTGAGGTCTCTCCTCCCACACTCCACGACCCAGGACACGACCCCGCATGAACAAGGACACCCTCCATCAGACGTGGGACCAGATGCGCCAGAAGTACGGCATCTACCTCCGGGTTCTGGACGCGATCCCCGCCGATCGCTTCCACGCCCACCCCATCGACGGCATGCGCACGCCGGCCCAGCTCGTGGCCCACACCTCGGGCTCCATCGTGCGGGACATCGCCCAGGGGGTGGCCAAAGGCGCCATCACGGCCAACGAGGCGTCGGAAGACGCCGTGGCGTCGGGACTCGAGACCAAGGATGCCGTGATCGCCTTCGCGAAGGACTGCTGGACCGCAGCCGACGAGGCCGTGGCCTCGATCGGGGACGCCGAACTTCAGGCCGTCGTGCCCACTCCGTGGAACATGTCGTTTCCGGGCTTCGTGGGCTTCAGCATCCTGAACGACGAATTCATGCACCACCGGGGCCAGCTCTACGCCTACGCCCGTGCCTGCGGTGCAGAACCGCCGTTCATGTGGGGATTCGGGGACAACACCCCCGAGTTCCGACCCCAGGAATGAAGCCCGTCGACGCCGAAGACGACGCCCGGGACGCGGCGGAGGCGTGGCTGGCCCACATCGACGGCGGTGACGTCGCCGCGTCGCACCGGGACGCCTCCTCGACCTTCCGGAACGCCGTCACCCCGGAGCAGTGGGGCGAATCCCTGGGGCGGGTCCAGGAGGCCCTGGGACGGCCGCTGGAGCGGGCCTTCCGCTCGGCCGAGTACCACAGCGAGCTCCCCGGAGCCCCCGACGGACACTACGTGGTGCTCACGTACGCCACCCGCTTCGCCCGTAAGGAACACGGCATGGAGACCGTGACCCCTCAACTCGACACCGACGGGGTGTGGAGGGTGTCGGGGTACTTCGTGAAGTAGGGGGCGCGGCGTGCCCACCCTTTCGACCCTCGCGGTTCGGCTCGCTCTGGCGCTCACGATGGTCGCCACGCCGGCGGTGGCACAGGCACCGGCGTGCCCCGCCTCTCTGCCGACCTCCACCGCCCCGGGCGCCGCGGACCCCGCCGCCCCGCCCCCCACCCCCTGGGACCTGCGCTGCATCGAGCTGTTTCCCACGGCCCGGGGCGGCGACGCGTCGGGCATGATCACCCTGAGCCGGCCGCCGTCGCCCTTCGCCGTCACGGTCACTCCCGAGGGGCGCCACGTGCACGACCTCACGGCCCGGATACGCGGCCTGGGCGATCCTGCCGACCTCGGCGACTACGCGGCCTGGGTGGCCTGGGCCACGCCCCTCGCTCTCGATCCGGTGGTGCGCCTCGGCCCCGTCACCAACGGACAGGTGCCCCTGGGGCGGGTCGACTTCTCCAAGTACCTGATCTGGATCACCGCCGAGGCCTCGGCCGACGTCACCGAACGGACCGGGCCCCTGGTGCTGCGCGGCCGTTCACCCTCGACCCGCATGGACGCCCACGACCTGTTGGCCACCGCCCCGTCGGCCACCCAGGGAGCCCCCGGGGGCGATGCCATGGCGGGCCACGATCACGGCGCCATGGCCGGGGCCGACTGGCCCATGCCGCCGGCCGATCCCGACATTCCCATGCTCCCGGGCATCATGGCCCTCCGCCCCGATGTCTCGCCGCTCATGCTCGAGGTTCCCGATGCCGAGGCGCTGCCCGAGGTGAGGGAGCATACGGTGGTGACCCTTCCCGACGGCGGCACCCTGGACCTGGAGGCCGGCCTCGTGCGGAAGCGCGTGGCGGGACGCGACCTGGTCATGCTGGCCTTCAACGGCCAGCACCCCGGGCCCCTGATCCGGGTCGAGCAGGAGTCCACCATCTTCGTGAACTTCAAGAACGAGACGCCCTTCAGCACCGCCGTGCACTGGCACGGCCTGCGCCTGGACAATCGCTACGACGGAGTCCCCGGACTCACCCAGGACCCGGTGCGGCCCGGCGAGAGCTTTCGCTACACAATCCGGTTTCCCGACGCGGGGATCTACTGGTACCACCCCCACCACCGGGAAGACATCCAGCAGGAGCTCGGGCTCTACGGCAACATGCTGGTGGACCCCCTGGACGACGACGGCTGGTCGCCGGTGCATCGCGACGAGGTGCTCATGCTCGACGACCTGTTGCTCGACGATCAGGGCCCCGTGCCCTTCGGCGAGGAAGCGGCGAACTACGCCCTCATGGGCCGCTTCGGCACGGTCCAACTCGTGAACGGCGAGACGGAGTGGAGCACCCGGGCCCGGGCGGGCGAGGTGGTGCGCTTCCACCTCACCAACGCCAGCAACACCCGCACCTACAACCTGTCGTGGCGCCGGGCGGGAGAAGCCGCCGAGCCCCCGCTGCCCCTCAAGGTCGTGGCCACCGACGTGGGCCGCTTCGAGCGCGAGGAGCGGGTGGAGAGCGTGGTGCTGGCCCCGGCCCAGCGCTACGTGGTCGACGTGCGCTTTCCCCAGGCGGGGCGCTGGGAACTCGTAAACCACGTCCACGGCATCAACCACCGCATGGGCGTCTTTCTCGAGGAGCGCTCCGTCATGGGCACGGTGGACGTCTCCGCCGAACCCGCGGTCCCCGATCTCACCGCGGACTTCGAGATGCTCCGCACCCACGACGACGTGGTGGCCGACATCGACCGCTACCGGCACCTCTTCGACGGGCCCGTCGACCACGAGCTGGTCATGACGCTGGAGGGCGGCACGCTGCCCGCGCCGATCCGGGAATCCATGCAGTGGGACTGGGTCTACACCCACCCGGTGGAGTGGACCGGCACCATGTCGCACATGAACTGGGCGTCCGACGCCCGCGACGCCCGCTGGACGATCCGGGAGCCCTCCACGGGGCGCGAAAACCGGGCCATCGACTGGCGGTTTCAGGTGGGCGATGTGGTGAAGATCCGGGTGCACAACGACCGCAGCGCGATCCACGTCATGCAGCATCCGCTGCACATCCACGGGCAGCGCTTCCTGGTGGTGTCGCAGGACGGAGTCCCCACCGAAAACCTCGCCTGGAAGGACACGGTTTTGTTGCCCGCCGGATCCACCACCGACATCCTGCTGGAGCTGTCCAACCCCGGCCGCTGGATGGTGCACTGCCACATCGCAGAGCACCTCGAGGCGGGCATGACGTTCGTCTTCGAGGTGGAGGAAGCCCCATGACGCCGACCCGACGCTCGCTGTTCGCCGCCCTGCTCGTGGCGGCTGTGGGACTCCCGACCGCCGGCTCCGCCCAGGAGCGCGCCGCCGACCGCTTCGCCGAACTCGTGGCGGTGGACGCACCCGTCGTGGCCCTAACGGGGGTGAAGCTCTTCGACGGGACCGGAGCCGCGCCGCGCATGGGGCAGACCGTGGTCATCGAAGGCGAGCGCATCACCGCCGTGGGCGCCGACGGCGACGTGGCGATTCCCGACGGCGCCGAGGTGCACGACCTGGCCGGCCACACGGTGATTCCGGGCCTCGTGGGCATGCACGACCACAGCTACTACACGGGAGGCAACGGCCGGGCGGCCCAGTTGTCGTTTTCGGGGTCCCGCATGTATCTGGGCTCGGGCGTCACCACGATCCGCACCACCGGCGCCCGCTACCCGTACGAGGAGTTGAACCTCCGGCGCGAGATCGAGGCGGGGCGCGTGGTGGGGCCGACGATGTTCACCACGGGCCCGTATCTCACCGGCGAGCAGGGCTCCACCACCATGACCCGCCTCGAGGGTCCGGAGCAGGCGCGACGGGTGGTGCGCTACTGGGCCGAGGAGGGCGTGGATTGGTTCAAAGCCTACACCTGGATCAGCCGGGCCGAGCTCGGGGCCGCCATCGAGGAGGCCCACGCCAACGGCGTGAAGGTCACGGCCCACCTCTGCTCGGTGGGCTACCGGGAGGCGGTGGCGCTGGGGATCGACAACCTGGAGCACGGGCTGTTCGCCAACAGCGAGTACACGCCGGGCAAGGAGCCCGACGAGTGCCCCTCGGGCTTCCGGAACCACTTCCCGGACCTCGACGTGAACTCTCCCGAAGTGCAGGCCACCTTCCGGGATATGATCGACCACGGGGTCGCCATGACCTCGACCCTGGTGGTGTACGAGATCTCCGTGGCGGGGCGCGCCCCCATCGAGGAGCGGGTCTACGACGTGCTCGCCCCCGAGATCGCCGACGAGGTACGGGCCATCGCCGAGGCGCGGCGGGCGGGTAGGGGCGCCATCGCGCCGGAGGTCTACCAGAAGGCGCTGGAATACGAGAAGGCGTTCGTTGAAGCCGGGGGACTCCTGGCCGCCGGCGTCGACCCCACGGGCTACGGCGCCGCCCCGCCCGGGTTCGGCGACCAGAAGAACTACGAGCTGCTGCTGGAAGCGGGCTTCACCCCCGCCGAGGTGGTGCAGATCATGAGCGCCAACGGGGCGAAGATCCTGGGCATCGACGACGAGGTGGGCACGGTGGCGCCGGGAATGGTGGCCGACCTCGTGGTCATCGAGGGCGACATCGAGACCGCCGGCCACATTCGCGACACCCGTATCGTGTTCCGACACGGCGTGGGGTGGGACGCCCCGGCCCTGATCGAGTCGGTGTGGGGGATCGTGGGAATCCGATAGGACGCGCCGATGTCACCGTACGACTTCGTCATCGTCGCCTATTCCATCGTCCTCGGACTCGGCCTCACGACGCTCATCGGCAACCTGGCCTGGCTGGTGCGCGAACGGGCTCAGGTTCGGTTTTCGGCCATCCATGCGGGTTGGGTGGCGGTGACGTTTCTGTGGCTGAACTCGGCCTGGTGGGACGTCTACGCTTTCCGATCCCGACCGGTCTGGACCTGGCTCGACTTCTTGCTACTCATGGGTGCGGGGACGTTGATCGTCTTCCAGGCCTTCCTCGTGACCCCGGCCCCGGGCGATGTCGAGGAGCACGAGCCCATCGATCTGTCGCGATTCTGGGTGGATCAATGCGGGGCGTTTCTCGGTGCCGCTGCGTGCTACTGGGGCGTGCAGGTCGTCACCAACTTCCGGGAGCTGGGCACCAATTCAGAGATTCCGTGGACTGCGGTCGTGGCCCAGCCGGTGGTGCTGGCCGCCTTGCTCGGTCTGGCCGTGAAGCGGCGCACCCCCCTGGTCCACGCGTTGGTGATCGCCGTCTTCCTGATTCTGAACCTCGGAGTGCGGTTATTCACCCCCGTGGGGACCCTCGGCCGCCTGTAGCGTCCCGTACTCTCCCATGTCCGCGAACCTGCGCTCCGCCCTCCTCATGGCGGCACTCCTCGTGCCCACGAGGGCGAGCGGGCAGGAGCTTCGGGCCTTCCACGTCCGGGGCGGATCCGACCACCCGGCGTTTCCCGAGACCGTGGGTGCGGGGGTCGGCGTCGCCATGCCGTTGACCGATCACCTCGCGGTTCGCGCCGACCTCGATCGACGAGCCGGGGATCTGGACCGGGTCGGATCGGCGTGCGTGAACCCTTCGCTGAGGCATCAGTGCGGGCTGGAGCCCATCGCGACCCGGAACACTTTTCGGTCTCTCGCGGCGGCGCTTCTCGCTTCGTTCCGGCCCGTCGAGCCCGTTCGGATCGCGGCCGGGGGCGGCATCATCATCGGCACGACGAACAGCGAGAGCGAAAGCGAATCGGGGCGGATCCCCGATACGTTCGTGCAGCGCACCGCCCACACGGGATTGCTCCTGGTGGCCGCCGCCGACCTCCGCGTTCCCGGAAGGCTCCCCGTGTTCGTGTTCACCGAGTACGAGGCCCGCTTCGTCTCATACGGCGTGTGCAGCGGCGAGGTCTACGACTACTCGCCGTTCTGCGAGGCCGGTCGCTGGTCCGAACTCAAGCTGGGGGTCGGATTCGCGGTTCGGTGAGTCACCGCCTCGCCGCGAGCAGTTCCTCGTCGACGAGTCGCTTGAGTTGCTCGTACCCGAAGCTCGGCAGGGGCCTGCCGTTGACGAAGTATTCGGGGGTCTGGGTCACGTTCAGGGCCGCGGCGTCGGCCAGGTCCTGCTCGATGAGTCGGGTGACGTCGGGCGCCACCATGTCGGCTTCGATGCGAGCCTGGTCCAGATCCAGGTCGGCGAGCATCCGCCAGGCGGGACTGACGTGAGCGGTGTGATTGACCGTCCAGATCGGCTGGGACGCCAGCAGCGTCTCGAGGGCGGGCCAGAACTTGTCCTGCTTGCGGGCGGCCTCGAGAAGCGCCACGACGTCCCTCGAACCCTCGTGGAACGGCGCCCACCGCAGCACGAGCCGAATCTGGCCCGGGTTGGCAGCCATCATGTCCTTCACCGCCGGGTAGAAGACCGCACAGGTCTCGCAGGCGGGATCCAGGAATTCCACGATGACGACGGGCGCATCGGCGGGTCCGAGCGACGGGGCATGGGCACGATCGAGGGCAGCCGCGGTGCCTCCGGAGATCATGCCGCCCGCCCCCGACTGCGACGCCCGGTACGCGGCCGTACCTCCGATGAAGATCACCACCAGGGCCGCGGCCGCACCGATGAAGAGCGCCTTCCGGTTCATCTCGAACTCCTTCGCCAAGCGGCGGTCAACAGAATCCCGATCGTCGCGAACGCCACGAGGGACAACAAGGGAATCGTCACGAAGCCGAACCACTCGACCACGGTCTCCGAACAGGGCACGCCCTGCCGGCAGGGAGCGACCCGCTCGGGGATGATGCCCGCGACGAGAAGGACGTGAAAGGCGGCCAGAAGCCCACCCACCCCCGCCAGCGGCAGGACGGACCGCACGACGTTCCGGTCGAACGGGAAGAGTGCGAACGGCAGGACCAGGGCCAGCGGGAACATGAAGATCCGCTGGTACCAGCACAGGGAGCACGGCGGCAGCTTCATGACCTCGCCGAAGAAGAGCGCGCCGAGGGTCGAAGCGCCGGCGATGGACCACGCCGCGAAGACGAACATCCACGCACGGGCGTCCTGCACGCTGGAATCGGAGCCGGCCGGGCTCTCCGCAACGGTGGTTGGCATACGAAAATCTAGCGGGGTCCGGGAGAGAGCCTCAACGTGCCGTCGTTGGGGGGACGTTCCCCGGACGGCGCTCCCGGTGGAAACCATGCCCCCGGCACCTTCGTCGGGACGTCCGGGTCGACGCTTTGCGTCTCCGTGGTCCGAGTGGGAAGGAGAAGCCGATGGAGATGGTGATGAGACGTCGACTGTGGGGGTTCGGGGCCACCGCCGGGATCACGCTCACTCTGGCCGGAAGCGGCTGCACCCCCCAGGCGGCCGAAGCACGGGCGCTCCGAGCCGAGTGCGACACCGGTACGGCAGCCTCCTGCCTGGAACTCGGTGAACGCGTCTACCGGGGGGATCACGTTCTCCGGGACTGGACCTGGGCCGCCGAACTGTACGAGGAGGCCTGCGAGGGGGGGGCCTCCGCCGGTTGTGTCCGTCTCGCCGAGATGCGGGCGGACGGACCGATCGACGGGCGTGGCGTCGACCGGGACTCCACGACGGCCGCTGCCCTCCTGGAGCGAGGGTGCGACGACGCCGTCGCCCGCGGGTGTACCCTTCTCGCCGATATGTACCTCACCCCGGATTCCGTCCGGCCCGAAGAGGCGGCGACGGGTCCCCTCCAGGACCTCGCCCGCGCCGCCGACCTGCATCGCCTCGGATGCGACGGGGGCGATCCGAACGGCTGCATCGGGCTGGGCGTGCAGTACCGGGACGCGACGGGCGTCCAGGCCGACTCGGCCATGACCTTCTCTCTCTTCGAGCGGGCCTGTGCCGCTGAATCGCAGATGGGGTGCACCCACCTCGGGGACGCCCTGGTCCAGGGGATCGGAGTCGAACCGGATCCGGGCCGGGCCGCCGAGCTCTTCGAGGCGGCATGCGAGACGGAGTGGAACGGCTGCTACCGACTCGGGCGCCTGTACGTGACCGGAACGGGGGTCGAGCAGGACTTCGAGCGGGGTGTCGAGCTCTACGACGCCGCGTGTTACCCGCAGTGGGTCGAGAGCGTCGGCTACACCCCCATCGGCGCCGCCTGCTTCGAGGTCGGCGAGTTCTACGCGAGCGGCGAGTATGGTGTCCGGGACGTCACCCAGGCGGCCCGCTACTTCCGTCGGGCCTGCAATCTCGGAGTGCAGGATGCCTGCAGGAGGACCGACGGATGAGCCAGGGCGCCTTGATCCAGGCCGTCGAACTCGGGAAGCGCTACGGCCCCATCATTGCACTGAACGGCGTCAGCTTCGGGATCCACGACGGGATCACCGGGATCCTGGGCGAGAACGGCGCCGGGAAGAGTACGGCGATCAAGATCTTCCTCGGGCTGCTGCAGCCGACTTCTGGACGCGCCATCGTCCTCGGTGAGGACGCCTCCGAGAGCATCACCGTCCGCGCGAAGCTCGGATACATGCCCGAGCACGACTGCCTCCCGACACGAGTGAGTGCGGCCGAATTCCTGACCCACCTCGCCGAGGTGAGTGGGCTCCCCCCCGAGCGGGCCCGGACCCGTGCCGCCGACACCCTCCGACACGTCGGGCTCTTCGAGGAGCGGTACCGCGCCATCGGCGGATACTCCACCGGGATGAAGCAGCGGGTGAAGCTCGCGCAGGCGCTGGTCCACGATCCGCGGATCGTCCTCCTCGACGAACCGACGGCGGGCCTCGACCCTTCGGGCCGCGAGGAGATGCTCGATCTCGTTCGGAAGACCCATCGGGATTTCGGCATCTCGATCCTCTTCTCCTCGCACCTGATGTCCGACGTCGAACGAACCTGCGATCGGATCATCGTCCTCCAGGGTGGCCAGCTCGTGCAGGCGGGCGAGGTGACCGACTTCACCACCGAAACCGAGACCGTCTTCATCGAGGTGGACGACCGAAGCGAGGAATTGGTCTCGGAACTGGTGTCACGCGGCATCTCCGTCACCGCGGAGGCCGGAGGCCTGAACCTGGAGGGCACGGACGACTCCATCTACGACGAGGTTCGTGATGCACTCGTCGCCGTGGGAGCACCCCTCCGGCGGATGGCGCCGCGTCGACGTGCCCTCACCGAACTCTTCGCCCGAGATGGAGAGGAGTTGGTCGTGGGAGGGGACGAATGAACGAGGCACGATCGACGGGCACCGCCGAAGGCACCGTCTTCGACATCGGGTACCAGCGCTACTCCGGCCCGCGAGAAGGCCGACATCGGGCCCGGACCGCCGTCTTCAAGGACGGGCTCCGCACCGCCCTCGGGATTGGCCGCGGGGGACGCGCGAAGCTGCTCCCGTGGACCTTCATCGGACTGCTGGTCGTCATCGGGTTCATTCTCGCTCTGGTCGCCGGCGCAGCACTGCGACTCGGGGGCCCGGACGCCCTCGAGGGACTACCCACCCACTCCGACTTCTACGGCATCTCCTCGATCTTCTTCTTCGTCTTCGCGGCGGTGGTCGCGCCGGATCTGATCTGCCCCGACCGGCGGCACGGGGTGATCAACCTCTACCTGGTGCGTCCCCTCACGGGGATCGACTACATCGTCGCCCGCTGGTCCGCCTTCCTCGTCGTGGCCCTGGGCGTGGCCTGGCTGCCCCAGTTCGTGCTGCTGATCGGCCGCTTGATGGGACACCCCGACCCCGGGGGGTACTTTTCGGAGAATTGGACCGACATCCCGAACATCCTCCTGTCGGGAGCGGCCATGGCGGCGTACATGACGACCCTCGCCATGCTGGTGGCGGCCTTCACGAAGCGACGGGCCTACGCGTCGGTCTTCCTGGTGGGGCTCTTCGTGATCTCCACCCCCTTCACGGCCGGTCTCTCCACGGAGATCGAAGGCGCCGTGGGGCAGTGGATTTCGATGTTCAATCTCAGCAACATCCCCGTCCACGTGAACGACATGATCTTCGGCGAAGTCAGCGAAGTCACCGGCGGGGCCCCGGCGAGGGAACTCGGGAGTCGGGTGCTCCTGGCGTGGTACTTCGGGTGGGTGCTGATCCCGGGCGCGATCCTGGTCGAGCGCTACCGGAGGCTGACGCCATGAGCGGCACGAATCCGGTGGTCCGGGTCGACGGAGTGTCCCGCTGGTTCGGCAGCGTCGTCGCTGTCTCGGACGTGAGCTTCGAGATCGGCCCGGGGATCACCGGCCTCCTCGGACCCAACGGGGCGGGAAAGACGACCCTCCTTCGCATGATGACCGGGCTCGCCGACGTCTCCGACGGTTCCGTGACCTTGTTCGGCCAACCGGTGCGAGACAATCCGGCGCTCTACGGCCGTCTGGGCGTCATGTCGGAGCACGAGACCGTCTACTCGTTCATGCGCGGGCGCGATTTCGTCCGGATGATGGCCCGGATCCGGGGCGTCCCCGACCTCGACCGGGCCGTGGAGAAGGCGATCGCCCAGGTCGACCTGACCGAGGCGGCGGACAAACGAATGGGGACGTACTCCCGGGGGATGCGGCAACGCATGCGCCTCGCGGCCACCATCGTCCACGACCCCGACGTCCTGATCCTCGACGAGCCCCTGAACGGGGCCGATCCCCGGCAGCGCGTGCACTTCCAGAACCTTCTCCGACGCCTCGCCGGCGACGGCCGGACGATCATCATCTCCTCCCACATCCTGGAGGAGGTGGAGCAGCTCGCAGAGACGGTACTCCTGATCATCAACGGGAAGCTCGCCGCGTCCGGGGGTTTCCGGGCGATTCGCGCCGCTCTCGACAAGCGCCCCTACCACGTCCGGGTCATCGCCACGGAGCCGCGCCGGCTGGCCGGGCACATCATGCAGCTCGGATCGGTCGACGCGGTCAACGTCGATCCGGACGGCGCCCTCGTCGTGCTCAGCAACAACGTACGGGACCTTCAGGTGGAGTTGCCGAGGCTCGCGCAACAGGCGTCCATCGGGCTTCGACGGGTCGAACCGCTCGATGATTCGCTGGAAAGTGTCTTCGGCTACCTGGTGGAGCGCTGATCATGGGCTCGCTCTTTCGACTGACCCTCCATCAGCTCACCGGCAAGTGGCGGCTGATCATCATGACGGTTCTCGCCTCGCTTCCGGTGGTGTTCGCGTGGCTGATCGTGCGAGGCACCCGCGCACCGTTCGTCGACGAGTTCGAAGCCATCGTCCTCAGTACGATGCTGGCCGGATCCATCGCGCCGCTGATCATCGTGGCCATCGGCAGCGTGGCGTTCGGGAACGAAGTGGAGGACCGCACCCTCGCCAACCTCACGCTCTCGCCCCTCCCGCGCTGGCAGATCGTTCTTCCGAAAGTGCTCGGCACCCTCGCCGTGGCGGGCCCGTTCATCCTCGGCAGCGCCTTCGCCACGGGGTTCATCGCCTTCAATCGGGACGCCACGGCCGTCGCCGCGGTCACGGCCGGTATCGGTGTGGGACTGCTGATGTACACCTCCTTCTTCGTCTGGCTGGGCCTCGTGACCAAGCAGGCCATCGGGGTGGGTCTCCTCTACATCGTCCTCTGGGAAGGCTTCTTCTCGGGGTTCGTGGAGGGCATCCGCTTCCTCAGCATTCGCCAGTACAGCCTGGCCCTGATGAACGGCTTCGACCCCCGTCGATTCGCAAGCGAGGCCCACGTGGACTTCACCGCTGCGGTGATCGTCGCCGTCACCGTCTGCACCGTCTTCTTCGTGCTTTCGACGCGCCGCCTGCGGACGATGGACGTTCCGTAGAGGGGTCCCGTGATTCTCCCGGGTCCGTTACCGGGGAGGGTTCTTCTCCAGGACCAGGCGATACGCCTGATGTTGATTGGTCAGGAAGTTGTGCGCCACGCCCCACAGATAGAGGTGGAACTTGGCGTAGAGTTCGCGGCCCCAGCGTCGGGTGATCTCCTCCTTCCGGGCTTCCAGATTCTCGGCCCAGGCCCGGGTCGTCAGATAGTAGCTGTGCCGGTCGTTGTGCGCGCTCAACAGCTCCATGCCGCTCTGCTGGACCTCGGACAGGAAGTCGTGGATGCTCAGGCTGCAGTGGTTCCCAGGGTAGATGTACCGGTTCATGAAGGTGTTGTGGACGAACTTCCGACGATCCGCACTCCCGTCCAGATAGGCCCGACCGTGGGGCTTCAGGAGTCGCTGGAGTTGTTCGACGACGCGCCGGTAGTCGGGCATGTGCTCGATCACCCCCAGGATGACGATGGCATCGTAGGGCTCGTCGGACCGGTACTCGAGGAAATTCGCCATCGCGGCCCGGCAGGGCAGCTTCTGTCGTTCGATCAGTTCCTCGAGGTAGCGCAGCGAATGATCGGCGATGGTCAACGAGGTGACCTGGATGCCCCGCTTCCCGGCATGTTCGGTGAAGGCACCCCAACCCCCTCCGACATCGAGGACCCGCATGCCCGGTTGCAGGCCGCACGCGTCGACGGCGAAGTCGAGCTTGCGCCGCATGGCGGTTTCCAGGCTCTCGTCGTCGCTCTCGTAGACCCCCTGTGAGTAGGTGCGCGTCGGGTCCAGGAACGTCATGTAGAAATCGTCTTCGTACTCGTAGTGCTGGGCGATCGCCTTCCTGTCTTCCCTGATCTGGCCCAGGACCACGGGTTTCACGCGGCGCCAGAGATCGAGGACGGGGTTCCCCTGCTTGACCACACGACGCAGATCGCAGAGGCTCAGCATGTCGCCTTCGAGGTCCAGGTCACCGGCCATGTAGCTCTCACATACCCGGACCTCGCTCAGCGACCTCAATGCCGATAGGCCGCGATCGCTGTTGACGACGATACGGAACGCGGCCTCCTCGTCTTCCGCGCCCAGGTGATACGACACGCCGTTCCACAACGCGATCTCGAACGGCACCGTCGCCTGGCTCCCGAAACGGTCCAGCAGGTGGTCCAGGAGCCTGGCGGAGGTCCCGTTCGCCGCCCCGTTCGTCGGGTGGCCGTCGGTCCGTGCGTCACTCACGTCCTCCGCAACCGCTCCGCTGCTCCGCTTCATGGCGTCCCTCCATTCCGGGTCGATTTCGTCGATGCACCGTACGCCTTCCGCGCCCGAGGACGCGGTATACGGATACGCGCCGGATGGGGGGGCGGGGGATCACAGCGCCACCAGGAAGACGGCGTCCACGACGTGCACGATGCCGTTGGTGGCCTTGACGGTGGCCAGGATTCGGGCGCCGTTCACGTAGGTCCCGTCTTCCCGTACCTCGACAGGCACGTAGTGACCCGAAGCCATGTAGAGCTGCATTCCGTCCCGGAGCTGCTCCATCGTGAAGGTGCTGGGGGAGGCGTGGGACGAGATCACCTTGTAGAGGAGCGGCTGGTTCTCGGGCTGGAGGAGGTCTTCCAGCGCCCCTTCCGGTAGCGCATCGAACGCGGCGTTCGTCGGCGCGAAGACCGTGAGGGGCCCGGCGTTCACGAGCACGTTCTCCATGGCGGCGGCCTGAACCGCCGCCACGAGCGTGGTGTGGTCGTCCGAGCCCAGGGCGATCCCCAGGATGGTGGGGTCGGCGCTCGCGTCCTGGATGAAGGCCTGGCCCCGGTTCCGGGCCGGGGCCTCCTCATCGCCCCCGGCCGCAGTACGTGGCGCCTCGCTGTCGCCGGCGCAGCCGGGGGAGAGGAGGGCGAGCAGAAGCAGCGGAATCCGACGGGTACCGGTGCGTGCGGGCATGAGAGCCTCCGGACGCGGGGAGATCGAAAGGGAACGCCCCAATGTTCGTCGTAAATTCTGACCTCGATGTCAGGATTAAGTCGCCGAGTCCCGTCGGGAGAACCCCCACGGGATCCGGATGGGTCTCCCCGCTGGGGGATTGGGGAGCCAGGTGGAAACTCCTCGGATGCGCCCCGGGACCGTGGTATCGTTGAGAGAGCCCCCTACTCCCGTGCCAACGTGTCCGACATGCATTCCCGAGCTCCCCTCGGCCTCCTCCTGGCCCTCTCCACCGCCCTCCTTGCCGCTTGCTCCGGCGATTCCCCGGCCGAACCCGACGACGACGACGGCCGGGTGGTGAAGGCGAACCCCTCGTTCGCGGCCGATATCCAGGAGATCTTCGACCGGCGCGGGTGTTCGTCGTCGGCGTGCCACGGGTCGGCCCAGCAGGCGGGGATGGACTTGCGGTCCGGTGCCGCCTACGGGGCCCTGGTGGACGTGACCGCGTCGACCGAATCCATCGTGCGGGTAATTCCCGGCGACCCCGACGGGAGCTACCTCGTGATGCGCGTGGAGGGCCGTCAGAACGTGGGGAGCCGCATGCCTCTCGGCGGCGCCCCCCTGGACGCCATCGACCTCACGAATCTCCGCAACTGGATCGCCACCGGAGCGCCTGCGAACTGATCTCGCCTACGGCACGAGCCGGAAGTGGGCCCAGTCGCGGTCCTCGCGGACGACCAGCTTCAGATGGAGGCGCCCCCGGCCGGCGTCGTAGTAGTAGAGTGACCCGTCGCCCGACCGGAACGCGCTCAGCGATGCGGCCGGATCCATGGGGTGACCCGCCCAGTAGTCCCGTACGATCTGGGACGGGGGGGCCGACAGGGGCACCTCGACCTCGATCCAGTCGCCGGGGCGGCCATCTCGCATGTTGAGCTGGAGGTCGCCGGCCTGAGCCGACGTTTCGAGCACGTAGCGTCGGTTCACCACCAGGCTCGTCGAAGTCCGGCTCGGGTTGTTGCCGATGCCCACGAACCGCTCCTCTGCGCCGTCGTCCCGGACCACGTCCATGGGCGCGAAGGCGCTGGACGCGCTCAGGATCAGGCGCACGTAGGGCCCGGGACAGATGCGGGCGTTCCACTCGGGACGCGGGGTGCAGCCCGCCATGGTGAGGAAGGGCGTGTCCACGACGATCCACGACCCCGCCGAGCCCGACACCGTGCCGTAGGCATCGAGGAACACCGCACCCTTGTCGCCGTCCTTGTCGGTCTCCGGGTCCTCGAGGTAGACCATGCGAGCGTCGACGAATTCCAGGTCCTCGGCGACGTTCCGGGTGTCGATGGAGAAGGCGTTCTTCCGATTGTAGCCCAGAGCGCTCCAGGGAATGCTGCCCACGCCGGCGAAGCCCTGGAAGGTGACCCGGCGGGCGCCCACCCGGCCGTCGTAGAACTCGAAGCCCCGGTAGACGTCGAGGCGTCCCACGTCGTTGCCGGTCTCGCCGATGACCAGGGCGTCTTCGAGGAAGCTCTCGGAGCTGGCGAAGGTGGCCCCGATGTAGTTGTCGGCCAGGATCGCGTTGGTGAGGCGGTGGGCATGGCCCCGAAGCCAGACGCCGCGGGGGCGGTTCTTGTAGGCCAGGAAGCTCTCGAAAACCGCCGGCACCACGTCGGAGTCCGTATCGGTGGGGTCCTGGATCGGCCGGTAGCTCGTGGTCTCGATTTCTCCGTCGGGGCGGGGGCCGTGGTCCACGAACAGACCGCTGCGCTGGTTGGAGTGGGCCACGTTGTCGCGGAACACGCCCAGAGGCGTGCGCCGGGGCAGGTCGGGCTCGCCCGAGGACGGACCCAGGGGGCGTTCCGGGAGAGCGTACCAGAACCCGATGCCCTGCGACCCCGCCGCCACGTTGCCCTCGAGGTGGTTGTCGGGGTTGGTGATCCAGAAGGTGGCGGGGCGGTCGTCGGAGGGAATCAGCCGGGCGGCGCCGTCGGGCCGGCGGCCCAGAACGCCCAGGTTGCCCACCAGGCGATTGCCCGTTTCGGCCCCCTCCTCCAGGAAGTAGCCGTGACCCAGGTGATCGTAGCAGACGTTGTCGGCCACCTCCACGTGATCGGTGCCGTGGACCGTGACACAGCGGTTGTTGGTGCGCCAGATGGCGCTGTTCCTCAGGTACTGGCCCGATCCCTCTCCCAACAGGTGCCAGTGCACCGGATACCGGGCCAGGCGCCCGGTCTGTCCCATGTGGACGAGCTCCACGCCCTCGATCCGGGCCTCGCCTCCGGCCAGGATCATGATGTGTCCGCCCTGCCCCTGGGAGCCGGAATCGACCGTACCGTCGTCGTCGACTCCCGGACCCCGAATGGTGACGGTGCGGCTCAGAAGTCCCACTTCGGCCCGCTGGTCCACGGCCTGCCCGGCGATGGTCTGGACCTCGCCGAAGTGGTCGTGATCCAGAGGCCGGTCGAGGGTCACCGTCCGCCCCGAAATGGCGGCGATGGCCCGGTCCTCGGCCTCCCGGGGATCGAACCCGCTGGGAGCGATCACGATGCGCTCGCCCACCTCCCAGTCCACGTCGCCCACCAGGGTCAGGGCCGTGGCGCCCGCCGGCGCCGTGGCGTCGAGTCGGGTCCACGCCGTCCGCGACTCGCCCCGGATCTCCAGCCGACCCCCCGGGAGCACCCCGATGAGGCGATTGCCCATGCCCGTCACGGCTTCCACATCGGGGGGACCGGTGAGGGTGATGCGAACCCGGTCGGTGAAGGGCTCCTCATGGGTGCCGATGCGGAGCAGTCCGGCGACCACGATCCAGTCGGCGGTGACGTCCAGGTCCCGTCGGGCGAAGGTCAGTTCACCGTCGACCTGGAGACCGCCCAGGGGCGGGGGCGACACGTCGAGCTCCATGGTCGTGCCCGCCGGGACCACCACCGTCTGCCCCGCCTTGGGCACCGCACCCCCGGGCCATGCGGAAGGATCGGACCAACGCCCGATAGAATCTTCCGGCACCGGGTCGCCGTCGGGGGTGAGGGGCTCTTCCTGTGTGTCGCAGGCGGCCAGGGTCAGGCCGAAGACGGCAGCGCAGACGAACGGGGCGAAATGGCGAAGCATGGGGCCTCCGGGGCGGTCGGACACCGCCGCGACGTCCGGTTCGGGACGGCACGGTCGCGGCCAACGCCTGCAAGGACTGCGCCCGGCTCAAGCCCGGTGACTCACCCCCAGGCGGCGGCCATCACGCGCAGCGCGTTTCCGCCCATGACCTTCGCGATGTCGTCGTCCGGGTATCCGTGTTTGACGAGCCAGCGCACGAGGTTGGTGGATCCCTCGGTGGGGTTCTCGAGCCCCGCCACGTACTCCACCTCGTCGTAGCTCTGTCCGGCTTTTCCCGTGCCCTTCGACTCCTTCAGCGACAGGGCCGCGGCATACGTCCGATGGAGTCCCACGTGATCTCCGTAGACGGTGTCGGGCCCGAACCCCACGTGGTCGATGCCCACGAGCCCCTTCACGTACTCGAAGTGCTCCATGAAGCTCTCCAGCGTGTGGACCGGATGGCGCTCGGTGAGGGTGGAGTGGGGCGCGGCCTCGATGCCGATGACCCCCCCCTTGGCGGCCACCGCCTCCAGCACCTCGTCGGGGGCCAGCCGCCTCGAATCCCACAGGGCCCGTGCGCCGATGTGGGACAACACGATGGGCTTCTCGCTCCACTGCACGGTGTCGAGGGTCGTCTGGTCGCCGCAGTGGGAGCAGTCGATGAGGAGTCCCACCTTGTTCATCCGCTCCACCGCTCTTCGCCCGAACTTCGTCAGTCCCCCATCCCGGTCCTCCTTGAGACCGTTGCCCAGGGCGTTGGACTCGGAGTAGGTGATGCCCAGGGACCGCAGGCCGAAGCCGTGGAGGATGTCGATCCGGTCGAGGTCGTGCTCGATCATGGCGGCCCCTTCCATGGTGGCCACCCAGGCCACCTTGCCCTCGGCGTGGGCCCGGTGCACGTCGGAAAGCCCTCGGCACGGGATCACGAACTCCTGGTGCGCCAGGTCGCAGAGACGCATGCCCAGGTCGTGAAGCACGTCCTCCCACTGCCAGCCCGAGTGGGAGTGGATGCGGCAGATGCCGTCCATGAGGTTGTCGAACACGCAGTCCCACCACGATGCGGCGAGCCCCTCGAACGCCGTGGCCATGCGGCCATGACGGGCATACTCGGGGGTCTCCGCAATGTCGGCGGGAAACACGCCCAGATGTTCGTGCATCGACACGAAGGTCAGGCGCTCGGCCAACCCCCGGACCCGGGCCTCGTCGGCGTCGCTCAGCGGAACCGGGTGGGCCGGCGCCCGATCGAGCTCGGGGGCCAGGTCGAACGCCTGGTAGTCGGCGTCGGGGTCGAGGTACGAGAAGGAGCGATAGCCGGTGTGACGCTTGTGGATGCCCATGGGACTCCGGAGGGGTGGGAGTTCGAGCCCTCAATAGGTGAGCACGTCCAGATCGGGCACGCGCCGGAAATCCGATGCGTTTCTCGTGACGAGGGGAAGCTCGTGAACCAGGGCCGTGGCGGCGATCCAGAGATCGTTGGTGCCGATGAGTCGCCCCCCGTCACGGAGATGACGGTAGAGGCGACCGTATCGCCAGGCGACCGCCGCATCGGGAGCGAGAATCTGGAAGCGGCCCACCAGGCGGTCCCACGTCCGTCGCTCGCTCACCCGTGGCCCGCAGGCCATCTCCCCCGCGGTGACGACCGTGATGTGCAAGCGCGTCGCGTCCGCCTCGGCGAGGAACCGGAAGGCCGGCCCCTCGACACCGCTCAGCGCTTCCCGCTCGAGATCGATGAGGAACGTCGTCTCGAGAATCACTCCTCGTTCCACTTGTCCCGGGGTGCGGCGTCCATCCGGTCCGCCTCCTCGATTCGATCGAGGGCATGGGCGTCGAAGAGGGCGCCCTCGGCCCGATAGACGGCCCTCAGTTCTCCGGCGGTCATCCCCCGGTCGGGCCACTGGGCCCGGAGGACGACCTCCGTGAACGATTCCCCGGAGCGGAGGCGCGCGTTGCAGAGGCGCTCGTATGCATCCAGGCGGAGAGAGATCGTCTTCGTGGCCATGCATCGATCATGCATGGACTGCGCACCGGAGTCAACGCCCGCGCCCGTCGCCTCCTCTCCGGAATCCCTTGCGGGCGGGAGCGGCCCCTCGGAACATCACCCATGCGACGATCCACTCTACTCCTGGCCTGGTGCCTCCTCTGGTGCCCGATGACCGGACCGGCCTCGGGCCAGACGCCCGCGCTCCTCGACGGTCAGGTAGCTTTGATCACGGGTTCGACCAGCGGCATGGGGCGCGTCCTGGCGTTTCGCCTCGCCGAGCTGGGAGCCGAGGTCATCGTACACGGGCGCAACGAGGAAGCCGGCGCCGCCGTCGTCGACTCCATCCGCACCACCGGCGGGCGGGCGCGATTTCTCCGAGCCGACCTGGGGTCCGTGGACGAAGTGCGCGGCCTGGCGCGGGCCATCGAGAGCGCCTACGCACGCCTGGATCTGCTGATCAACAACGCGGGCGTCGGTCCCGGCCCCGACCGGCGCCTGGTCTCCACCGACGGCCTGGAGCTGCGCTTCCACGTCAACTACCTGGCGGGCTACCAACTGACCCACCTCCTGCTTCCCCTGCTGCGGGCCGGCGCCCCGGCCCAGGTGGTGATGGTGGCGTCACGCACCCAGTCCCCCATCGACTTCGACGACGTCCTCATCGAGTCGGGCTTCAGCGGGAGACGCGCCTACGGTCAGAGCAAGCTGGCCCAGATCATGTTCGCCTTCGATCTCGCCCCGGAGCTCGAGGGCAGCGGCGTTCGCATCAATGCGGTCCATCCGGCGCCCGTCATGGACACCCGCATGATGGAGGTGCTGGGGGCCCGGCCCCAGTCCACACCCGACGACGGCGCGCGGTCCGTACTCGGCCTGATCCTGTCCGACGAAGACTGGAACGGTCGCTACTTCCACGAGACCGAGCTGGGCACGGCGCTGGATCAGGCGTACGACCCGGAGGCCCTCGCCCGTCTGCGGGAGATCAGCCGCACCCTGACGGCCGGCTCGACGGGGGGACGACCCCCTCCGTAACCGGCCCGTCACCCCGTGCGGCGCCCCACGAGAATGTGGGCCGGCGAGTCGAACTCCATCTGTCCGTCGCTTGTGCGGAATTCCGCCAGGTCGTCTTCGGCGGTGGCCAGAATCTCCTCGATCCGGGCCTCGTCCAGTTCGACTCCCATCACCGGCAGCCAGCCCCGTAGGTCGGCTTCGACCATGGATCGGATGCTTGGAAACCGGCCCCGGCCCACCACGGTCGACGTGGTGATGGGGGTACCGGCCGCATCCGAGAGACGGCGAGCCAGCGCGGAGGCGTCGCCCAGGGCGAAGGGCGCCCGGAGGGCGTCGGCAGCATCGGATCCGGCCAGGCGTTCCAGAATGTCCACGGCGATGTGATAGGGGCGGGAGTTCTCGAGGGAGTCCCACACGGCGATGGCGAAGCGGCCCCCGGGCTTCAGCACCCGCACCATCTCCTGCACGGCCTTCTCGGGCGCGGGAAAGAACATCATGCCGAACTGGCTCAGGACGCGATCGAACGCGGCATCGTCGACGGGGAGGTCCTCGGCGGAGCCCTCCAGCCACTCCACGGCGTCATCCACCTCCCGAGCCACGTGGAGCATGGCGGGATCCAGATCGACCCCCACCACCCGACCCTGGGGCCCGACCCGGTCCCGGGCGGCCTGGGCGAGGACCCCGGTGCCACAAGCCACGTCGAGCACCCGATGCCCCGGTCGCACGTCGGCGGCCACGAGCATGCGAGGCGCCCATTCGGCGAAGAGGGCGGGGACGTGGAAGGCGTCGTAGACCTTGGCGCCGGCCACGGCGTCGGGGTTCGGGTCGGTCATGGGAGTCCGGGGGAGAGGGGAGTCCGGAGTCGGGAGTCCACACTCGGGACGGTGAGGGGGGAGCCGCAAGCAACTCCTTCGCGGGACGGAGGCGCGGGGCACGGGCCGGACCCAGATATTTGCATTTTGACACGAAAGTCGAATATCTAGAAGGTGACCGGCCTCGCGCTGGAGGCCGAATCCCCGGTGAGGACGATGACGATGACGACGACGACCGCACGCTCCGCCGCGGGCCTCTGTGCCCTGCTGGCCCTGCTCCCCGCCCACCTCTCCGCCCAACCTGGCGACGCCGACGCTCGGGCCGAGTTCGACCGCATGCGCTTCCTCCTGGGGGAGTGGGCCGTCGAAGCGCGGATTCGCAACGGCCCCGACGGATACCTGCGGGGATCGGGCACCATGTCGGTGCGACTCGCCGAAGACGGTGAGACGTTTCTCGCCGACATGGACATCGAGTTCGAGGGCTTCGACGTGGTGGGTACCACGGTGCGTCGGTACGACCCGGCGCGGAAGCTCTGGAACATCGCGTGGGAGGCCGACCAGGGAGCCGAGCCCCACATCGAGGGCCACTGGATCGACGGACGGCTCGTGGAGATCAACTGGGGTACCGATGCCCGAGGCCCCTTCATCGGACGGCTCGTGAAGCGCAAGATCTCCCACGACCGCTTCGAGGTCCGGAAGGACCGCCTCTACGACGACGGGGCCGTGCTGCCCGAGACGTGGGCCTACGAAGCGACCCGGGTGTCGGGCCCGGGAGGAGTCCCCCCGGCGCCGTGACGCAGCTCCCGGTCACCACGTTGACGCTGGCCCAGGTGAAGGCCCTGGCCTCTCCCATGCGTCAGCGGATCCTGGACGAGCTGATCCGGGAGGGACCCCGGTCCGTGGGCGAGTTGTGCGAGGCCCTGGGCACGCCCCGTTCCACCCTCTACCACCACGTGCGGCGCCTGCACGACGTGGGACTCCTGGTGGACCGGGGCCCCCGGGCGGCCCGCACCCGGCCCGAGCGTGTCTACGGCGCCCTGGGCGGGCGGCTGCGCCTGGAGTCGGAGGGGGATCCGGCCTATCGCCGGGCGGTCCTCCGCCTCTACGACCTGCACTTCGGGACCCTGACGCAGCACCTGGACGCTTCCCTGGAGCGGGATCCCTCGGGCGCCGAGCACCGGCTGCTCCGGTACCGGGTGCAGCTCGACGAGGAGGGGTTCGGGGAGTTCATGGGACTCCTGGCTCGCCTCGACGAGCTGGTGCGGCGGCGGGGTGCCGCCGGCGAGGGGCGGGTCCACTGGATCACCGTCGTGCAGGTGCCCGAGGGGTAGAATCCCCGAGTTACTCGACCCGAAACGCCTCTCGGGGGTCGGTGCGGGCCATGCGCCGTGCGGGGAAGGCGGAGGCGGCGAGGCAGAGCGCCAAAACGGCCACGACGGACGCTCCCAGGGACCAGAGGTCCAGCCGCGGCACGCCGGCGAGTTGGGACTCCACCAGGCCCCGGAGCAGATAGAGGGCGGGGAGGGAGACGGCCACGCCCAACACGATGAGGCGCATGGCGTCGCCCACCACCATGGCCATGGCCGACGACCGGCTGGCGCCCAGGGCGATGCGGATTCCCATCTCCCGTCTGCGGGACTGCACCAGCACCGTCAAGACGCCGTAGATCCCGATCATGGCCAGCGCCGTGCCGAACGAGGCGAAGGCCGCGCCCAGGGAGGTGAGCATGCGCTCGTAGACGAGCAGACGATCGATCTGCCGATCCACCGTGCGGAGTTCGGCCACGGTGAGCACCGGGTCCACCTCGGCCACCCGGGCCCGGATCTCCGGGGCGACTTCGGCCAGGGGGAGCCGGGTGCGGAGGTAGAACGTGCCGCCCCGTCGCACCTGCCCGAGCATGGGGAAATAGACCTGGGGAAGGGGGTCGCGGAGCCGCTGTTCGGCGAAGTCGTCCACCACGCCCACGATCTCCATGCGCGGCGACGCCGAGGGATCGTGGCCGAAGTCGATGCGACGCCCCAGGGGTTCGACTCCCTCCAGGTAGTGGTCCACGAACGCCTGGCTGACGATCACCCGATCCCACATCCAGTCCCCGCCCGAGGTGCGGTCGCCGGAGTCGAAGTCCCGTCCCCGGACCACGTCGACGCCCAGGAGGTCGAAGAACTCAGGGGTCACGGCGTTCATGGGGAGGTACTCGTCCGTGACGAACCGGGTCGCCCCGTCGACCAGCATGGAGTTCCCCCATCCCGATCCCGTGAGGAGCGGCCAGGCGGCGAAGCCGACGGCCTCGACGCCGGCCATGCCCGAGACCCCGCGCTGAACGGCCTCCAGCGTCGGCTTCGCCGCCTCCACCGCGTACCCGTCGTTGACGGGATTCACGGAGAACGTCACGAGTTGGTCGGTGGCGAACCCGGGGCCTCTCGACCGGAGGGTGTGGAGGGTGGATCCGAACAGGCCCGCGCCGGTGAGAAGGACGAGGGCCAGGGCCACCTGCCCCACGACGAGGAGGCGTCGGAATCCGATTCCCGATCCGTGATTGCGGGAGCGGAGCACCTCCATGGGCCGGATCGCCGACCCGAACCAGGCGGGGCCGAGGCCCGATAGAAGAGTCGCCGCCAGGGCGATGCCCGTGGCGGTGACGAGGGTCCGCCCGTCGAGGCTCGCCGTGAGGGCCATGGCCCCATCGCCGGTCTCGGCCAGGTAGGTCAGGATTCCCCGGCCCATGACCGGGGCGGCCAGTACACCGAGGGCTGCCCCGGCAATGGCCAGCATGGCCGTCTCCACCAGCCGTTCGGTGAGGAGCCGACCCCGGGAGGCCCCCAGGGCCGCGCGGACGGCGGTCTCCCGATGGCGGGAGATGCCCCGGGCGAGGGAGAGGTTGGCCACATTCAGGCAGGCCAGCAGGAGAAGGAGCGCCGTGGCCGCGCTGAGGGTCACCACCGGACCGGTGAGCTCCCGGGAACGGGCCGCCTGCCCTCGACCACCGGGGATCACCGCAAGGCGGGACGCCAGGTAGTCGGCAGTCTCGCCCGGCTCGAGGTCGCCGGGCCAATCGTCCCGCTCCATGTCGCGTCGAAGGTACCCGGCGAACCAGGGCTGCAGGGAGGCCTCGGCCTGACGACGCCCCACGCCCGGGGCCAGGCGGGCGTAGACGTGCTGGAACCGGACCCGGGGTTGGTCCAGGCGACCCCATTCGTGGATCAATCCGTTCATGGCCATGGGAATCCAGGCCACCGGCACCACACTCCAGTCGGTGCCCCGGAACGTCGGGGTCGCCACCCCGATGATGGAGAGGGGGCGGCCGTTGACGGTGAGGGTTCGGCCCACGACCCCCGGATCGGCGCCGAACCGGCTCGTCCAGTAGGCATGGGACAGCACGGCCACCGGGTGTCCATCGAGCACCCGGTCGTCGTCCTCGCCGATGAGGCGCCCGAGATGGGGCGCCACGCCCATGGTGGCGAAGAAGCCGCCCGTGACGAGGGCAACCTGAGCGCGCTCCGGGCCACCGGGGGCGATGAGCGTGGCTTCACCGGGGCTGCGGGCGGCGATCTCCGAGAAGACCCGCTGCTCGTCCCGAACCGCTTCAAGAAGGGGATGCGGCAGCAGGCTTCCCCAACCGCGCCCTTCACCGATCCACTGCCCGTCCCACTCCAGTTGGACCAACGTGCCCGGCGAAGGCACGGGGAGGGGCCGCAGCAACGCCTGGTCGGCGATGCTGAAGATGGCCGTGTTCACGCCGATTCCCACCACGAGTGAAGCCAGGATCGTCAGGGTGGTGACGGGGTCCGCCGCCAGCTTCCGAAGGCCTCGCCGCATGTCGCCCCGGAGAAGGTCCAGGGCACCGGCACCGCCCCCGTCGTTGGGATCGATGGGAGGTGCGGACCCGAACCGGCTCCGTGCTCGCCGTCCCGCTTCGACCTCCGAAAGTCCCTCCTCCCGAACCAACCTATCGGCCTCGAAGCGGATGTGGGCGAGCATCTCCTCGCGCTCGTCCAACCGGCTCCGTGGTCCCCGCCTCCACCACCCCATGTCAGGCTCCCGTCTCGGGTTTGAGGACCCGGGTCATGGCCGCCACCAGCCGCTCCCAGCGGTCGGTCTCCACCTCCACCTGGCGTCGTCCGGCGGCGGTGAGCTCGTAGAAGCGGGCCCGCCGGTTGTTGGAGCTCGTGCCCCACTCGGCCTTGATCCACCTCCGCTTCTCCAGCCGTTTCAGAGCCGGATAGAGGGACCCGTGGTCGATGAGGAACTCCTCTCCCGAGGCCTCCTCGATGGCCCGGGCCACGCCCTGCCCGTGCCGGCGGCCGGCCAGCAGCGTGCGAAGGATCAGAACGTCGAGGGTGCCCTGAAGCAGCTCGACGCGGTCGCGTTCATCGTCTTGGGTAGGCATTCTACCCGACGATGGGCTCGCTCGGGTAGAATGTCAACCCGAGGGCGTCGGCGCGCTCCCGGTCGCCGGAATATTTGATTTTGTTAATGCCCTCTGCCATCTTCCCGGTCGGCGCGAAGCCGGCGGCATCGGAGCAACTCGGCGAGGAGGGGATGATGGGGAGGGGACGACATCTGGGAGAACTCGAACAGGCCGTGCTGGTGGCTCTAGCTCGGCTCGAGGAGCCCTCTTCGGCGAGGAGGGTCTACTCCGAACTGGTCTCGGTCACGGGTCGAGACCTCGCCATCGCTTCCGTCCACGTCACACTGACCCGTCTGGCGGACAAGGGCTTCGTACGGGAACGGATGGGCCCGGGCCCCGAGGGATCGGGTCGATCCGTGCGCCACTTCAGCCCCACGCCGGCTGGATTCGAGGAGCTCCGGTCGGTGCGACAGCAGTGGCTGAAGCTCTGGGACGGCGTGCGCCTGGAGTCCCAGGGGACTTCATCGTGAGCGACGTCGAGCTACGGAGCCGCACCGCACGCATCGTTCGGCGACTCCTGGGTCCCGGGCTCGGCGATCGAGTCGCCACAGACGTCGATGCCGAGATCGACGAGCGCACGCGCCGCGACGGCCGCGCCAGGACGACGGTCTGGGCGACCCGCCAGTTGGCGGGATCCATCGCCCCCGCCGTGGCATGGCGAATGGGGCGGCTGGCGGGCACAGCGGGTCGCTGGACCGTACCGGCCATCGACCTCCGGGGCGTGGCCCGCCGTGCTCGGCGCGACGCGCTGACCACCGGGGGCGTGGTGGTCACACTGGGTCTGGGGGTCGCCGCGGCGACGACGGTGCTCGCCATCGTCTCGCAGGTGCTGCTGGAGCCGCTCCCCTACGACCGACCCGACCGCATCGCCCTGGTACGGGCCGATCGCCCCGAGGCCGCAGGTCACCCCCTCGTGACCGGTGCGGAGTACGCGGCGATCCGCGGAGTGAGAGGCATCGCCGCTGCGGCGGTCGTCGTGGCACCGCAACACCTGGCCCTCGGCACGCCGGAAGGGTCGTCCTCGGTCGTGGTGACGGGCGTGGGACCCGACCTCCTGCGGGTTCTCGGGGTGAGTCCGGCCATGGGACGGGGGTTCCAGCCCGAAGACGTCGACGCCGTCGACGTGGCGATCCTCCAGCATGCCTTCTGGGAGGAGCTGGGGAGCGATCCCGCTCTGATCGGCCGTGCGATCCGCCTCGGCGATCGACCGTACACCGTGGTCGGGGTGATGCCGCAGGGCTTCGAGCTCTTTCTCGGACGGGACGCCCGGGGTGGCGAAGAAGCGGACGTCTTCCTGCCGGTGCCCGTGAATCTGGAGAACCGACTCAATGCTGCCTTCCGGACGCTGGTCCGCCTGGACGACGGCGTCAGCCTCTCCTTCGTCGAGGACCGCCTTTCGGCCATTCCGCCCGAAGGGGATGAGGTCCGGCGGTACCACCTCCTCGCCCTGCAGGACGACGTGGTGGCCGGCGTGCGCCCCGCGCTGCTGGCCCTCCTCGCCGCCGTTGCACTGGTCGTGGCCGTCGCCGGTCTGAATGCGGCCGGCCTCCTCGTGGCCCGGGGCGAAGCACGGCGCCGCGAGTGGGCCATGCGCGCGGCACTGGGAGCAGGACGGCCCCGACTCCTGGCTCTGTCGCTCGTCGAGAGCGCTTTCCTCGCCGCATCCGCCACCGGCCTGGGGCTCGGGCTCGGCTGGGTGGCGCTCAACGGGCTTCTCAGGCAGTTCAGCCTGGAGGTCCCGCGCCTCGCCGAGGCGTCCCTCGACGGCAAGGCCGTCGTGCTCGCCACGTTGTTCGCAGCCATCGTCGCCGGTGCCTTCGGGCTGGTGCCGGCCATCCGGGCGGCCGCGACACCCCCACAGCAGGTTCTGGGCGCCGGCGGGCTCCGAAGTGCCTCGTCCAGGGGAGGTCGCCGAGGGCTCGTGCTCCTGCAGGTGGCGCTGACCTTCGTTCTTCTGGCAGGGACCGGCCTCCTGGGGCGCTCCGTCGGGGCACTCGAAGAGGTTCCCCTCGGCTTCCGGCCGGAGGGCCTCTTCACCGCGAAGGTGGCCGCGCCCTTTCCCGACGACGGGGAGGAGTGGTGGCCCTTCTTCCACTCGTTCGCCGGCGCCCTCGAAGCTCGGCCGGGGATCGATGCCGTGAGCGCCGTGAGTCGGACCCCGCTCGTCGAGCAGAGCGACCTCGACATCGTCCGGTTCGGCTCGACGTTCGACGAAGCGCAGGCGGGCGCACACCGGGCAGACCTGCGATGGATCCTGCCGAATTCCATGGACGTGATGGGCAGCCGGTTCATCGAGGGCAGGACCTTCACCGACGACGAATTCCGGTCCGGCGCCCCCGTGGTGGTCATCGACAGTGCCATGGCCCACGCCCTCTTCGGCGAAGTCGCAGCCGTGGGCCGGGACGTCCATCTTCCCCGACGCTTCGCCGGGGAGCCGGAAGCGGCGCGCGTCGTGGGGGTCGTTGCGAGCATCCGGCTCTCTGGACTGCGGGAGGCACCCCGGCCGCAGGCGTTTCGGCCCGTGAGCCACACACCCTGGGGAGTCATGACGCTCCTGGTCCGCTCCTCCCTCCCCCCCGACGAGTTGTGGAGCCTCGTCCGACGGTTCTCCGACGAGCAGGGGGCCCGGAACCTCTACGCCCAGACCTCGTTCGAGCGCACCCTTTCCGGGCTCACCTCCGGCACGACCGTGGCGGCCCTGACGGTGGCCGCTCTCGCCCTGATCGCGACCCTGGCGTCCGCCCTCGGTCTCTACAGCCTGTTTTCGTTCGAGGTGGCGTGCCGTCGAAGGGAAATCGGTGTGCGACTGGCCATCGGTGCCGATCCGGGGCGCATCGTGAGGGAACAGCTCGCCGGGGGACTCCGTCTCGGAACGGTGGGCATCGCGGCCGGCGCCGGCGTTGCGCTTCTCCTCGAGGCCGTGGTGGACGCCCGGTCCTTCGGGGTCGACCCCATCGACCTCGGCATCGCCGCCACGGTGGTGGTGTCGCTCCTCGGCCTCGTCGCCACGGCGGTCTGGCTACCGGCCCGCCGGGCCGGAGGGGTGGATCCCGTCGACGTGCTTTCGTCGGACTGATGGGACGGCCACGCAACGGGCTTTCCGAACCCGATCCGACACCCTAGTCTGGGGCCATGCGGAAGCTCCGATAGTCCACCCGGCCCCCTGCCGCCGTCCTCCGAGGCGGCGCCGACCCGCACTCGGATCCGAGTGCCGGGGCCACCTCACATGTCCGTACTCGTAGACTCATGTGAAGGGAGGTGGACCATGCTGTACCTCATCAGTGGCGCGACCGCGGCGGGAAAGTCGACGGTCTCCAGGCTCGTCTCCGAACGTGTCTCGAACCTGGTCTGGTTCGAGGAAGACCGGCGTCACCCCAAGACGACCGGTGAACGCTTCGACAATCTCGACCTCTGGATCGGCGACGCCCTGGAGGCCGAGGCCGAAGGCAACGACGTCGTCTTCGGATCCCAGTCGCCCCTGGGCGAGTTCCTGGCGTCGCCCCGCGCCGTCGAGCTCGAGGGAATCGCGCCCTGCCTGCTCGACGTGCATGACTTCGAACGTGTGGCCCGGTGGCGCGCCCGGGGCATGGACGAGGAATGGCCCATGATCATGGACCATTTCTGTTGGGCGGCCTTCCATCGTCTCCACGCCCGGGACCCGCAGTTCGAGGCCCGGGTGCTGGTGGACCGCGACCCCGATCGACCGATGTGGTCCCGCTGGACCGGCTGGACTGCCGACGATCCACGGTGGAGCGTGTTCATCCACGACTCCACGGGTGTGGAGCTGGAGGCGACCGTGGACGCCGTCGCGGCCTGGATCGAGGGCGTGCGCCGGAATGGAGCGCCGCTACGCCGGGAGGAGCGGTGGTGGGAGTGAGGCGTGGGTCGTTCAGGCAACCCGGCGATACGTGTCGGTCACGAGCACGACCTTGCCGGCGTGCCCCCCGCGTTCGAGTCGCTCATGTGCTGCCCTGGCGTCGGCCAGGGGAAAGCGCTCGGCCACGAGGGGTCGGATCGATCCCGAAGCCGTCAGATCCATCAGCTCCGACAGCGTCGAGCGGCACCAATCCGGATGGGCCAACGCGTGGGTACCGACGTCCGGCGTGTCGGGGACCGAGCGTGAACCGGGTAGACGGCGCAACACGGACACCAGGACGATACTCGTGAACCCCACACCCAGGCCCCCGTCGCGCGTGGCGGCCACACCCAGCCATACCAGCCTCCCGCCGCGCCGAAGGGCGCGATACGACCGCAGAAGTTGTCGCGCTCCACCCACGGGGTCGACCACGACATCGACGCCGTCTCCGGTGAGCTCGGCGATGCGCGCCACGAAGTCCTCGGACCGATAGTCGATGGGCTCCGCGCCCAGATCGGACACGACGGGCAGGTTGCGCCGCGATGCCGTCCCGAACATCTCGAGTCCGGCGACGCGACCGAGCTCGAGAACTGCCGAACCCACGCCGCCGGCCGCCCCATGTACGAGGAGCCTCTCCCCCGGCTTCGCCCGTCCGTACCGATGCAAGTGGAGATGTGCGGTCAGGTAGTTCGCAACCAGGCAGGTCGCCACGGCTGCGTCCACACCCTCGGGGACGGAAACGAGGTCGGTCACGGGTAGGCAGATGGACTCCGTGTAGCCCCCGCCGAACCCCACGCTCCAGGTGGTCGCGGCCACCCTCTGCCCCACCGTGGGCGTCGAAACCCCCGGGCCGAGCTTGTCGATTCTGCCCACCACGTCTTCACCGAGAGTGAAGGGCACGGGGGGGCAGCCCGGTAGTCGACGCCAACGTCGGTACATGAGGTCGAACCCGGACACGCCCGCGGCCTCCACGGCCACCCGAGCCATACCCGGTCCGGGTTCGGGAGGCTCTTCGGTGATCGGAACGAGAACCTCGGGTCCACCGTGATTCGATACGACGATGCGGCGTATCACGCTCACTCCACCGGCAGATAGATCTCCGTGTGAAGCTCCTCCGCCGGGACCGCACCCGGGTCGTCGACGTAGATCTCCCACCCCGTGCCCGGGCGGCGGCCGAGTTCGCTGGCCCGCCCGAACACACGGCCCCACGACTGACCCATGGTATCGTAGCCCCCCTGGTGCACGACCCGAAGCACGTCGCCGCCCGAGGTCACGCCCGCCGTGATCTCACCTTCGCCCTCGACCTCTCCCTCGACGAAGCAGCCGGCGTGCACGTCGGCAATCCCGGATTCCATGTCCATGCCGCACCAGACGGCGATGGGCGCCGAGGCGGGGGCGATGCCGCGGGAGTGTGCCCAACTCATGACCTTGGGGAGAACCTCGGCGAAGTAGGCCGGCAGCTCGGACGTGTGCACCTTCCGGCGGATCCCCACGAAGTGCCGCGGGGACTGCTGCGTGAGTTCGACGTCGGACATCGGTGGGCTCCGTAGGCAGGGGGATTCAGGGGCGTCGGGCAGGTGCACGATAACGGTGGAGGCCGCCGCGGTCTCGGTCGGAGGTGTGCACCGCTACCGCAGTCCCACACGAGGCAGCAACCGCACCACCCCCACCGCCCCCACCGCCGCCACGAGTCCCAGCCCCACCGCCCCCGCCACCTGCCCGTACAGGGCGTACCCGGTGGCGAACAGGGCCGCATAGACCGCCACGCACCCGAGGAACCAGGCCAGGGCGGCCGCGCTCACGCTTTCTCCCTCCGGGGCCGGCTGCACGCCCACCACCGCCCGCCACCCGCTGCCCACCGGCCGCATCTTCTCGTAGAAGGCGCGAAGGGTGGCCTCGTCGGTGGGGCGGGTGAGGAAGGTCACGATCACCCAGCCGATGGTGGTGATGACGACCCCCATCACCAGGCGCATGGACGCCGACCAATCGGGCAGGCCCACCTGCACGTGGCCGAACTCGAACCAGACCGCCACGGCGAAGGAGATGACCATGGCGCTCAGCTCGCTCCAGGCGTTGATGCGCCACCAGAACCACCGCAGCAGGAACACGAGGCCCGTGCCGGCGCCGATCTGGAGAAGGATCTGGAAGGCCTGCAGCGCCGTCTCCAGCCAGAGGGCCACGATGCCCATGAACACCGTGAGGACTACGGTGGTGATCCGGGCCACCGTGACGTAGTGACCTTCGTCGGCGTCGGTGCGCATGAACCGCCGGTAGACGTCCTGCACCACGTACGACGAGCCCCAGTTGAGATGGGTCGAGATCGTGGACATGTACGCCGCGGCCAGGGAGGCGACGACGAGTCCCAGGAGTCCCGTGGGAAGGAAGGAGAGCATGGCCGGATAGGCCAGGTCGTGGCCGAGAATGGCCGGGTCCACCGCAGGGAACGCCGCCTGGATCGCATCGAGGTCGGGAAACACCACTAGCGACGCCAGGGCCACCAGGATCCACGGCCAGGGGCGCAGACCGTAATGGGCCACGTTGAACCAGAGCACGGCCTTGAGGGAGTGGCTCTCGTCTTTCGCCGCGAGCATGCGCTGGGCCGCGTACCCGCCGCCACCGGGCTCCGCCCCGGGATACCAGGTGCTCCACCACTGGACGGCGATGGGCACCACGAAGACCGCCGCCGCCGTGCTCCAGTCGCTGAAATCGGGCAGGAACGAGAGGCTGCCCTGCACGTTGGGATGGGCGAGGAGGGGTCCCAGGCCTCCGACGTCGGGATGCCCCACCGCCACCACCGCCGCCGCCACCGCCCCGATCATGGCGATGACGAAGAGCAGGAGATCGGTGGCCACGACGCCCCACAGTCCCGCCGTGGCCGAGTAGAGGAGCGTCACGGTGCCCGCCACCAGCACCACCGTGTAGCGATCGACCCCGAGCAACACGCCGCCGATCTTGATGGCCGCCAGCGTCACCGTGGCCATGATCATGACGTTGAAGAACACACCCAGGTAGATGGCCCGGAAACCCCGGAGGAAGGCGGCGAGGCCCCCGGCGTAGCGCAGTTCGTAGAACTCCATGTCGGTCATGACCCCGGACCGCCGCCAGAGCTTCGCGTAGAAGAAGACCGTGAGCATGCCCGTGAGCACGAACGCCCACCACACCCAGTTCCCGCTCACCCCGCTCGTGCGAACGATGTCGGTGACCAGGTTGGGCGTGTCGGTGCTGAAGGTCGTGGCCACCATGGAGGTGCCCAGCACCCACCACGGCAGGCTGCGCCCCGCGAGGAAGTACTCGGTGGCGTCCTGCCCGGCCCGCCGGGTGAAGGCGAGGCCGACCACCAGCACGACCGCGCCGTAGAGGGCCATGACGGCCCAGTCGAGGGACTGGAGGGTCACGAATCGGGCTCCGATGGGGGACGGGGTGGAGAACCCACTCCCGGCGCGGCTACAAGAGGCGATCGCCGCAGTGGGGGCAAGGGCCGCCGCCGTCCGTCCCCGTGATCCGCCGCACCCGCGCGGCCGTTCACTGCAGAGACTCGTCCCTCGACTGCAGAACCGCCCCCAAGGCGTTGGGCGGTCCCGATCATCGACGGCGGCCCGTTCCCCGCCGTACCCCATGATGCCCGGGAGTGATATCGTGCCCGTGCGTCGACCCGTCCCTCGGTGTGGAGACCAGACCCCTCGTGGTGGACCGAGTACGCACCTGGTTCCTGATCCTCGCGGCGTGGACCGTTCCCGCAGTTCTGTCGTCGAGCCTCATCGTCGTGCGGTCCGCTGGCGATGGAGCGGTGCCGTCGTGGCCCGCCACATTCCTCCGGCAGCTTCCGAGTTGGTGGCTGTGGGCGGTTCTCACGCCCCTCGTCCTGTGGCTCGCCCGGCGGCTTCCCATCCGGGGCCGTCAGTGGTGGAAGCCCGTGGCCGTCCACGGCCTCGTGGGCGTGCTCGTTGTGGTGCTCTATCTGACCCTCGAGGCCCCGTTCGCCATCGCCCGGGAGGGTCGGATCATCACCCTGGCCACCTGGGCGCGGGCCTTCGAAGGGAGCGTCTCGTTTCAGTTCCTGACGAACTACCTGATCTACTTCGCCCTCGTGGGGGTCGGGCACGCCCTGAACGGCGCGGCGGAGCTCCGGGAGCGGGAAGTCCAGGCTTCCCGCCTCGAAGCCCAACTGGCCGAAGCCCGCTTGCGTTCGCTTCGGGCTCAGCTCCAACCCCACTTCCTCTTCAACACCCTCCACACCATCGGCGGGCTGGTGCGAGAGGGAGACGCGGATCGAGCCGTGCGCATGCTCACCGGGCTCTCCGGGCTGCTGCGCCACACGCTCGACCGGGTGGAGTCCCCTCGAATCCCACTTCACGAAGAGTTGGAGGCACTGGAGCGGTATCTCGAGATCGAAGAGGTGCGGTTCGAGGACCGCCTCCAGGTCCAACGCCACATCGATCCCACCGTGACCGACGCCCTCGTGCCCGCGCTCCTGCTCCAGCCCCTCGTGGAAAACGCTGTGCGTCACGGCATCGAGGACCGAATCGGCACGGGCCGGATTCGCATCGAGGCTCGGCGGGAGGTCGATGGGCTCGTCCTGCAGGTCTCGGACGACGGACGGGGACTACCGGCGGACTTCGATCTGGAGCGCGACGCCGGGGTGGGACTCGGGAGCACCCGTAGACGGCTCGACGAATGGTACGGGAGCGGGGCTTCGCTGAGGGCGGAACACCGGGCTCCCCACGGCACACGAATCACCGTTTCGATCCCGTGGGAGGATTCCATCCATGGCTGAGCACCCCCCAGCGCGCCCGCCGGATGTGCTCCGGGCCCTGGTGGTGGACGACGAGCCCACGGCCCGCCGTGTCCTGGTGGGGCTCCTGGAGTCCCGGCCGGACGTGCGCGTGGTGGCGACCTGCGCGAACGGCACGGAAGCCGTCGCCGTACTCGCGGCGGAGCCCGTCGATGTCGTTTTTCTGGACATTCGCATGCCCGGCCTGGACGGGTTCGACGTCCTGGACTCCCTGGGGTCCGAATCCGAGCCCCCCCTCATCGTCTTCGTCACCGCCCACGACGAACACGCCGTGCGAGCCTTCGAAGTGGGAGCCGTGGACTACCTGCTCAAGCCCTTCGACGACGACCGGTTCGCCGCCACCCTCGATCGGGTTCAGGCCCGACTCCGCACGAACCCGCGAGCGGTGCTGAGGCGACAGCTCCAGTCGTTGCTCGCCAGCCTCGACGACCCGGAGGGGGAGGCGGGTTCGGTGGGAGCCCTGAGCGCACCGGAGGGCCGAACCGCCGCGGCGTCGGGTCGGCGCCTGGCGGTCCGGCTCGGCCAACGGGTCGAGTTCGTGGAGGTGGCCGACATCGACTGGGTCCAGGCCGAGAACTACTACGTTCGGCTCCACACCGCCGAACGGGAGTATCTGCTCCGCGACACCCTCACCCGCCTCGAGGGGCGTCTCGGCCAGGACGCCTTCCTTCGAGTTCACCGATCGGCCCTGGTGCGGGTCGACCGCGTCCGCTCCCTCCGCTCCCAGGACGGAGGCCCCACCGAGGTCGTCCTGGCCGATGGAACCGCCGTCCGGGTGAGTCGCAGTCGAAAGGCCGAGGTGCTCCGGCGGCTGGGACTCCCGGTCCGCGAACTCTGAGCCCTCAGAATCGCCGGAAGCTCAGAATCTCCGACACGAAGTCACGGGGGCCGCCGATGTCCCGATGACGCTTGATCAGAAAGGGGGCCTCCCGGCTGATCCAGAACCGGTGGACTCCGTCCTGGGCAGCCTGCTCGATGACCCAACACTCGCACGCCACCCCGTCGACGGCCCGCAGCGGCTCCCGTCCCACCACTTCATAACTCAGCAGCGTACTCCCCATGGTTCCGTCGGATCGGGCCTGCAGCCCCGGGAGTCGGAACGTCGCGCCCACGTCCATGGGCATGAGGGCGGCCAGGGTCGGCGAGAAGCCGAGGTCGTCGACGAATCCGCCGTACTCGGCCTCGCCGGTGGAACGGAGCGGCTCACCGCCGCCCAGGGGGATTCGCACCCACTCGAAGCCCTCCGGCCCCGATTGCCCCACCGCGTACTCCTGGCCCCAGGCGAAGAACGGGCTCGCCATGTGCTCCAGGCGCAGCGTCGCTCCGTCGAGCACCCTGGAGTCGACGATCACCGCGCCGGGCATGTCGATGAGGTTCAGGACGCTGATCTTCGGTGTTCCATCGAGTTCGAACGGCCGCACCTCGTTGAAGAACCGCCCGAACGCGCTCCCGTATTCCACCTCGTAGGCGGAGAACTCGGGCACATCGAAGTGCTCGGGAGACAGCCGGATCACCGGATCGACCTGGGCCGCCGCGGGCGCCGCGGCGAGGATCAGTCCGCCGATCCCCGCGGCCGACGCCACTCGTACCATGATTCTCCTGCCTCGCATCCGTCCCCCCCTTTCGTCGCCATCGCGGTCGCCCGGATCCCCGATGTGGGACCCCGTGCCGACGAGCATGGAGGCGATCCCGGCAGGACGGGACGGGGGGATCGGCCGGTGAACCCGGAGGTGCAGCGAGCCGTGGCGAGGCCGCAGTGGCCGGTACTCGGCGCGGTCGGGTCAGGGAATCGACGACGTCCCGTCGGCCAGCCGCGCCGGGTACACCCCCTCGGAGTGAAGGGCGGCGAGGCGCTCCCGAACCCGGGGCAGGTCGTCGGCGAAGGTCATGCCGAACCAGTGGGCGCCGCCGGGGTGGGGGCGGAGGCGGATCCGGCCCGCGGCCGCGAGTCCGGTGAGAGCCGTGCTCAGGGCGTACTCGGCCCGGAGAGGGCCCGACGGATGGTCGTCGAGGCTCCGGGCGAATTCCGCCCATCCGTCTCGCAGGGCGGCCACCGCCCCCGAGGTCAGGCCCCACAGGTTCATGGAGACGGGTGTGTCGGGGGCGAAGGCCACGGGGGCGCCCTTCTCGGTGACGCCCTCCAGCATGGCGCAGCCGGTGCGGTGGCGGAGTTCGTGGACCTCCACGACTTCCACCCGGTCGTCTCCGTCGGCGTCGGGCACGCGGCGCACCCACCCCCGGGACACCCCGCCGTACCGGGACAGGACCGATCCAGCCGGGTAGGTCACCAGCACCACGTCGCCGTCGTCGGCCTCGTCCAGGGCCGCTTTCAGCGCCACCAGGCCCTCCCGCCCGTAGGCGTCGTCGGCGTTGGCCACGGCGAACGCGCCGTCGATGGTGGCGGCGGCGGCCAGGGTCGCGTGGGCGGTGCCCCACGGGCGGGTCCGGCCCTCGGGCGCGGTCATGCCGTCCGGCAGGGGGTGGACCTGGGCCACGGCGCGCATGGGAACCGACTCGCCCAGGGCCTCGGCGAAGACCGCCCGCACGGCCGCTTCGGCGCCGGGCCGGGTCAGGAGCACCAGTTCGCCGAATCCCGCGGCCCGGGCGTCGAAGGCGGTGTAGGCGCCCAGGGGCTCTCCGGCGGGACCCACCGGTTCGGTCTGTTTGTCGCCGCCGAAGCGAGTCCCCATGCCCCCGGCGAGGAGCACGAACGAGGGGGCGGGACCGTTCGTGGCGGTCATGGGTCGGTGTTCTCCATCCATGCGACCTTGAGTCGGGCGCGTTCTTCGTCGGCCCAGGTCCCCATGGGCGTGCCGGCGTGGACGTCGGCGAGGCGCGCCAGTTCCGTGAGGGCCGCCGGGATGCGGTCGGTCTTGCAGAGCAGCTCCACCATCTCCCGGCCGATGGCGGCCGCGGCCGACGGAGACGTGTTCGGTGCGTCCCGAGCCGTGCGGAACCACGCCAGCGCGTCGTCCGGGTGCTTCAGGTCGTCGCGCAGGAGACGGGCCAGACGCAGGCAGGGCTCGGGATGGTCGGGATGGCGAGCCACTTCGTCTTCCAGGGCCCTCTTCGCGCCCTCGAGGTCGCCGCGAAGCTTCAGCGCCTCCACCCGGGAATAGTCGGGCCGCACCGGACCTCCGTCGGGGTGGGCCACGAACCCGAAGGCCGCGCCCACGCCCTCACTGAGCAGGAGGGTGGCGCCGCCGACGAAGGTCGTGATGGCCAGGGGGACGAGCAGGAACGCCCAGATTCCCCACGTTCCGGACAGGGGCACGGCCAGGGCGAAGCCCATGAAGACGCCCGGAAACACGGCCCATCCGAAGGCCCGAACCCACCGACCGCGGGTCGCAGCGTCGACGTCTCGAAGGCGGCGCGGAGTCATGTCTCCAACCTCTGGCTCCGCCCCCCTCGGCGAAAGGCCCGCCGGGCCCCCGGCCCCCGCGGCCCCGGAACACCGAGCCGGGGATTCGCTATTCAGCAGACCCGGGGATCCGACGCGGGACCCCGGCACGCGACCCCGGACCAGGAGGCATCCATGGACATCGACATTCTCAAGAGAGGCGCAGTTGCGGGCTTCGTGGGGGCGATGGTGGTGGTGCTCTGGTTCCTGGGGGTCGACCTGGTGCGGGGTGAGCCCCTGGCCACGCCGGCTTTCGTGGCGTCGGCCCTTCTGGGGGGATCGGCCCTGGCCGCGGTTCCCGCCTACACCATTCTGCACTTCATGTCGTTTCAGGTGGTGGGCACCGCGACCTCGTGGGCCATGGACCGCCTGGGCGTCGTGGCGCCGACGCTCCTGGGGCTCGCGGTGGGATTCCTGCTCTTCGACCTGATCTTCTACGGAAGCGTGCTCTCCACCGGCGCCGACGTGGTGGCCGAACTCGGGTGGCCGCCGGTGCTGGTCGGCAACTTCCTGGCCGGCCTGGCCGTGACCCACACGATCCACCGGATGCAGGGCGAACGCCGCGGCGGGTGGTTGTCGGAGGCCCTCCAGGGCCCGGTCGTGCGCGAGGGGATCACCGTGGGGCTGGTAGGCGCGTCGGCCGTGGCGCTCTGGTTCCTGATCGTCGACGCCGCCCAGGGCCAGGCGCTCCTCACGCCGTCGGCTCTCGGGGGACTCCTCCTCGCCGGCGAGACCGGAGCCGCCGCCATGGGCGTGAACATGACGTGGGTCGTCGGCTACACCCTGGTCCACTTCGGGGTCTTCATCGGCCTGGGGATCCTCCTCGCGGCGGTGGCGGCCACCGGCGACGAGACCCCGCCCCTGGTGCTGGGCACCTTCCTCGCCTTCGTCACCTTCGAGGCCCTGGTCATGGGCGTGGTCGCCCTGCTTTCCCAGTTCCTGCCCCACGCCTGGTGGACCGTCGCCGGAGCGAACCTCCTGGCCGCGGTGGCCATGGGCGCCCTTCTCTGGGCCCGACACCCGTCCATCGCCCGGGCCCTCTCCTCCGACGAGGTGCTGGTGGCAGCGGAGTAGGACGCGACGAGGGGGGCTCCCGACCCGGGAGCCCCCCTCGATGCAGCCTGTGGAAACCGCGGTGGGGGACGACTACGCCCCGACGCCCAGCCCCGGCACCACGTGGTAGAGCAGCATCAGCGCGCTCACCATGAAGATCGCCAGCACCATCCCCGCCAGGAACACGCCGGTGAAGAGTTTGGAGTCGAACTTCAGGTGCATGAAGAACATCACCACGATGACAAACTTGGCGAGGGAGAGGCCGAGGAGCAGGGGGACTTCCACCGCGCCCAGCTCCATGTAGTACGCCGCCACTTCGAGGGCCGTGAGGACGGCGAGAATTCCGCCGATGGCCCAATAGAAGCCCACCGAGGCGTGTCCCCCCTCACCGTGTCCGTGTGCGTCCGCATGACTCGACATGGAGGCTCCGTTACTGGATGAGGTAGACGAGGACGAAGATCACGATCCAGACGATGTCGACGAAGTGCCAGTACAGACCGGCGATCTCCACGTTCAATGCCTTGGACGGGGGCAGTTTGCCCCGGGCCGACATGACCCAGAGGGTCGTCAGCCACACGACGCCGAAGAACACGTGGGTGCCGTGGAACCCGGTGAGCACGTAGAACGACGAGCCCAGAAGGTTCGTGTCGAGGCCGAGTCCCTCGTGATAGAAGTGGCTGAACTCGTAGACCTGGAAGCCCAGGAAGGTGGCCCCGAGGAGGATCACCACGCCCAGCCAGATCATGGACAGCTTCCGGCTGCCTCGCTGCACGCCGTCGAGGGCGAGCACCATGGCCAGGGAGCTCATGAGCAGCACGAAGGTGCTGACGGTGGTAAGGGGGATGTCGAAGATCTCCCCACTGAACGGGCCCACGATGCTCTGGCCCTTGTAGACCATGTACGTGGAGATGAGCGTCCCGAAGAAGAGGCACTCCGACCCGATGAGGGTCCAGAAGCCCAGCTTCCAGGAGTTGAGCCCGGTCGAGGTGTAGTGGTGGTCGTCGTGGGCCACCGCGGCAGCTTCAGCCATGTCTCGTCGTCGTCTCGATGGTCGGCGGGTCGGGCCGTCAGTGGCTCGACTTCAGGTGCTTGAACGGGTCTTCGAAGGCCCACATGAACACCCCGAACGTGGTGTAGGCGAGGCCGATGAGGGGCACCCACCAGACGCCGGTCATGACCAGGGCCCAGGTCGCCGTGACCCCCGAGGCCACCACGATGGGCCAGAACGACGGCCCGGGCATGACGGGTTCGGATTCGGGCTCGGCCAGCGTGACGGCTTCGATGGCCTCCCGCTCGGCGTCGTGCCACATGGGCTCCCTCGACCGGACCTCGGGCAGGGACGGGAAGTTGTAGTGGTGGGGCGGCGAGGGGATCGACCACTCCAGCGTGGGGGCTCCCCAGGGGTTCGAGCCGGCCGGGGCGCCGCTCCGGGCGCTCTTGATCACGTTGTAGAGCATGATCAGGGTGCTGACCCCGAGCATGAACCCGCCGATGGTGGAGAGCTGGTTGTAGAACTCCACTCCGAGCTCGGACTGGTACGTCCAGGTCCGGCGGGGCATGCCGAACATCCCCGAGAAGTGCATGGGGAAGAACGTGAGGTTGAACCCGATGAGGGTGCTCCAGAAGTGCCAGGCCCCCAGCTTCTCGCTCATGTACCGGCCCGTCACCTTCGGGAACCAGTAGTAGAGGCCGCTGAACATGCCCAGCAGGATGCCGCCCACGATGACGTAGTGGAAGTGGGCCACCACGAAGTAGGAGTCGTGCTGCTGGAGGTCCACCGGGGCCGAGGCGTGCATGACGCCGGAAAGGCCACCCACGGTGAACAGCGCCACCAGACCGATGGCGAAGTTCATGGCGGTGGTGAAGCGAATGGCGCCACCCCACATGGTGGCCATCCAGTTGAAGATCTTCACCCCGGTGGGAATGGCGATGATCATCGTGGTGGCCACGAAGAAGGAGTCGGCGATGGGGCCGAGTCCCGACGTGAACATGTGGTGGCTCCACACGCCCCAGCCGATGAAGCCGATGAGCACGCCGGCGTAGACCACCACCGGATAGCCGAAGAGGGGCTTCCGGCTGAAGGCCGGGATCACGTCGCTGATCACCCCGAACGCAGGCAGCACCAGGATGTAGACCTCCGGGTGACCGAAAATCCAGAAGAGGTGCTGCCACAGCACCGGGTCACCCCCGGCGGCCACGTTGAAGAAGTTGGCCGAGAAGAACCGGTCGAAGGCCAGCATGATGAGCGCCACGGCGATCACCGGGAGGGCCGTGATGAGCAGGAAGCTCGTCACGAAGGTCATCCAGGTGAACAGGGGCATGCGCATGAGCTTCATGCCCGGTGCCCGCAGATTGATGATCGTCGTGATGAAATTCACGCCGCCCATGATCGAGCTGACGCCCAGGATCGACAGCCCCAGCACCCAGAAGTCGACGTTGAGGCCGGGCGAGAACTGGGTCGACGTGAGGTTGGCGTATCCCACCCAGCTCGTGTTCGGGGCCGCCCCCACGAACCACGACGCGTTCAGGTAGAGTCCGCCGAAGAGGTAGATCCAGTAGGACAGGGCGTTGAGGCGCGGAAAGGCCACGTCCCGGGCCCCGATCTGGAGCGGAACGACGTAGTTGAAGAACGCCACCGCCATGGGCATGGCCACCAGGAAGATCATGGTGGTGCCATGCATGGTGAACAACTGGTTGTACAGCTCCGCCGAGATGAAGTCGTTCTCGGGCTTGAACAACTGGATGCGGATCAGCAGAGCTTCGAGCCCCCCCACCAGGAGGAAGAACACCGAGGTGAGGAAGTACATGACGCCGATCCGCTTGTGATCGACGGTGGTGATCCAGCTCCACAGCCCCGTGGGCTCACCGTGGTGAGCGGTGTGGGGGGCGGCTGCGGTGTCGGTGGCTACGGACATGTCTCCAACTCGTTCGAGGGCGGCTCGAGGGAGGAACTCGGGATCAGCGCAAGCTGAAGAGGTAGGCGGCCACGGCCCGGACCTGCTCTTCGCTCAGGTTCGTGGCAGGCCAGTTCCCCCCCGGCACGTTCACGCCGGGCATGAGCGCTCCGGGCTTGACGTCCTGGGGCGCGGTGATCCACTGCACCAGATTTTCCGGGGTGTTCTCGAGCCAGCCGGCGGCGATGCTCGAGCGCTGACCCAGGAGGGTCAGGTTGGGGGCGATCTCCCCCTGGGCGTTGGTGCCGGCGATGGCATGACACGCCACGCAGGTCTGGGAGTGGAAGATCTCCCGCCCCTGTTCCACCAGGGGATCGATCTGAGCCGTCTGGACGGGGGCCTGGGCGGCCTCCCCGGCCTCGGTCGTGTCGACCGGGGCCGTCATGGGCGCCGTCACGGGCTCGGCCAGTTCGGCCTGCCAGGCGGCGAATTCCTGATCGCTCTCCACCACGACCCGGAATCCCATGAGGGAGTGGGAGGCGCCGCAGAACTCGGCGCACTGCCCCCAGAAGGTGCCCGCCTCGGACGCCGTGAGGTGGATCCAGTTGTACTCCGGATCCTCCCCTTCGGGCCGGAGCCGCACCGGGTTGGCGTCGCGCTTTCCGCCGAGCATGGGCACCCAGAACGAGTGGATCACGTCGGCCGACGAGATGCGGAAGCTGACGGGCCGGTTCACGGGGATGTGCACCTCGTTGGCCGTCACCAGACCCGAGTCCGGGTACCGGAACTCCCACCAGTACTGATGCCCGATGACGTCCACGACCAGGGCGTTTTCCGGATCGCCCTGTTGGGTCGAGAACACGGCCTGGATCGTGGGAATGGCGATGGCCACCACGATGAGCGCCGGAGCGACCGTCCAGCCGATCTCGAGTCCCATGTGCCCGTGGACCTGCTTGGGAACCGGCTGATCGGGCCGCGCACGGAAGCGGACGAGGATGTAGGCCAGCGCCACCCAGACCACCACCAGGATCCCCAGCGTCCACCAGAAGATGTCGACGTAGAGTTCGTGGATCACCGACGCGAAGTCGGAGGTGGGATGGATGCTCGACTGGGGATGGGCCTCGCGGTCGAACGTGCAGCTCGCCGTGAGCAGGGCCACCACCCAGGTACCCAGGAGCGTGCGGAGGGACTTCATGTCGATGGGGTCAGGGGGTCGGGGCATCGACGGCCGCGTCGCCCGTCAGGGCGTGGACGTCGATCGACTCGTCGATGAGCATGATCGGGATATCGTCGCGGACCGGATAGGCCACCCGACCGTCGTCCCGGAGAAGCAGGGCCTCGAAACCGGGCTGGACCGGATCCCCCCCTCGATTGGTCAGCGAACCCGCGCCCGCGGCCGCGTTCACGCGCGCGACCAACCCGTCGTCGGCGAGAGCGACGGCGCGGTGGGTCTCGGGGCAGACCAGGATGTCGAGCAACTCGGGGTCGAGCGGGGACAAGGCGATCCTCCCTGTCTCGGGCCGGGGTCCCGTTGGTTCCGGAGCGCAATAAGCTACTCAACCTCCGCCACTTTGGCGAGGGAGCGGGAACCATCGGAATGGCCGCCTGGAACGCGTGTTTCCCGCACCGGTAGAAGCGGGGGTCCAACGACTCGCTCCCGGAGACGTCATGCCCCCCGCGCCACCCGCCGGTCCCGCCGGGATTCGAGGTCGCCTGCGTCGGCGGCCCCTCCTGGTGCTCGCCCTGGCCGTGGTGGGACCGGGGGTCGCCTGCGCCGCCGCCCCCGGGACCTTCGACCCGGCGGTACCCGTTCCCCCGTTCGCCACCCTCGCCGCCGACGCCCCCGGGCCTCCCCAGGAGCACGCCTGGGTGATCTTCGGCGCCGACACGGTGGTGGCCGAGGTGGCCTCCACTCCCCAGGCCCGGGAGCAGGGCCTGATGTTCCGCGAGTCCCTGGCCGACGACACCGGCATGCTGTTCGTTTTCGCCGAGCCGGCGATTCGGGGCTTCTGGATGCGGAACACCTACGTCGACCTCGACATCGCCTTCATGGACGCCGCCTATCGGGTGACGGAGATCCACCAGCGCGAGGCCATGGACGCCGAGGCCCGGGACAGCACCGAGCCGTTCATGTACGCGTTGGAGGTGCCCCGGGGCTGGCTCGAGGCGCACGGCGTCGAGGTGGGAGACACGGCCCGCATCGAGATGCGACGCCTCGGCGGCTGACCGGCGTCAGCCGCCTCGTCCCACCGCGGTCAGAACGTCGGCCAGGGCGGCCACGTCGCCTTCGTCGTTGTAGACATGGGGGCTCACCCTGAGCGACGTGCCCCGGATCGACACCGACACACCCCGGTCGGCCAACCGCGCCCGTAGCCCCTGGAGGTCCACCCCCGCGGGCATGCGCAGACCGAAGAGGTGGGGGCTTCGCCACGCCGGATCGGCCACCCGGAACCCGGCGGCCACGGCCGCGTCCAGGAGGGGCGCCGAGAGGCGGGCCGTGTAGTCCGAGATGCCCTCGGGGGTCCAGCCCAGGACGAGATCCAACGCCGCCACGGCGCCGGGCAGCAGCGCGAAGTTCGACCGCTCCCCCACGTCGTAACGGATGGCCCCGGGCTGGTAGGCGTCCTGGTAGTCCACCAGCCCCCCGAAGTCCTCGCTCCCCGCACGGGCGATCCACGTCTCCTCCAGGGGGACTCCGTCGTCGAAGCGGGGACCGAACCAGCCGAACGCCACCGAGTAGGGGCCCAGCATCCACTTGTAGGCCGCCACCAGAAGCGCATCAGGGCGCACCTCCCGGACGTCGAATGGCACGGCGCCCACCGATTGGGTGCCGTCGACCACCAGGGCGGCCCCCACCTCGCGACACCGACGCCCCACGGCGGCCAGATCGAAACGGGTGCCGTCGGTCCAGTGCACCGTGGGCAGCGCCACCACCGCCGTGTCGCCGTCCACCGCCTCCAGGAGCGCGGCGTTCCAGGCCTCGCCGGGCGTCGCCCCCCCGGGTCGTTCCACGGTGATCAGTCGGGCGCCGACCTCCTGGGCCCGGCGGCGCCACGCGTACACGTTGCCCGGAAACTGCTCGGCCACCACCACGATGCGCTGGTCCCGGGCCACCGGAAGGTTCCGGGCCGCCACGGCCACGCCGTAGGAGACGGCGGGGAGCAGGGCGACCCGCTGGGCCCGGTCCGATCCCACCAGACCCGCGAAGCGCTCCCGGGCCGCGTCGGAGGTGTCGAAGAAGTCGGCGGGCCCGACCTCCGTGGGCACGCGCTTGCGGCGCAGACCCGCCACGATGGCGTCCTCCACGGGGCGGGCCAGGGGGGACATGTACGCGCAGTTCAGGTAGTGGAGGCCTTCGGGAAGCTGGAAGACGCTCTTCTGGCAGGTTCGAACCGGGTTCACGGGGCAGGGGAGCGGCGGGGAACGGGGGGGTCGGCGACGGGGCGCAACATGTCCCGGCGCCGGCGCGCTGTACAGGAACGCGCTCCCCCACCCACATTGCCCCGCCACCGAGTCCCCCCGTGAAGGAGCTTCGCCCCATGGGCCCCTCCCGCCGCCGTCCACCCCATCTCACCGCCCCGGTCCTGGCCGCCCTCGCCCTGTCGGCGGCGACCCTGGCCTGCGGGGGCTCGGGGTCCGACGCCGTCCCGCCCCTCACCCTCCTGGTGTCGGGAGGCACGGTGATCGACGGCACCGGGGCCGCCGGAGTCACGGCCGACGTGGGCATCGCCGGCGACCGCGTCGTCTGGATGGGGGCCCCGGGAACGGCCACCGCACCCGATACGTTGGACGCCGGCGGGTTGGTGGTGGCGCCGGGGTTCCTCGACGTGCACAGCCATACCTCGCCCCGGATCGCCAGCCCCGACGGGCGCCTCAACGAAGGGGTGGTCCGCCAGGGCGTGACCACGGTGGTCGGGGGGCCCGACGGGTACTTCTCGCCGGCCATGATCCGGGATCTGGTGGCGGCCCACGACTCCCTGGGCATCGGCACCAACGTGGCCTACTACGTGGGCCACAACGGCATCCGGGCCGACGTCATGGGCGACGACCCCCAGCGGGCCCCCACGGACGACGAGCTGGAGGCCATGCGGGCCCAGGTCCGGGAGGGCATGGAGCTGGGAGCCGTGGGCTTCTCCACGGGGCTCATGTACGAGCCGGGCATGTTCGGCGCCACGGACGAGGTGGTGGCCATGGCCGCCGAGGTGGCCCCCTACGGCGGCATCTACGACTCCCACGTGCGGAATCCGGTCCACGCCCTCCTGGATTCGGATCGGGAGGTGGTGCGCATCGCCGAGGAGGCGGGCATCGGCGGTAAGATCGGCCATCTGAAGGCCGTGGGACTCCACAACGCCGGAGTCATCGGACAGATCGTCGCCCTCGTCGAGGAGTCCCGTGGCCGCGGCCTGGAGATCGTCTCGGACCAGTACCCCTACGACGGGGCCGCCACGGCCCCCATCGAGGGCATCCTCGTACCCCCCGCCGACGCCCCGGGCCTCGACACCTTCACCCGGCTCCTCACGGCCCAGCGGGCCCCCACCGCCGCCGATCTCGCCGCCGCCCGGGAGGAACTCCGGGCCGCCTTCGCCGACCCGGCAGCCTGGGCCGCGCTGAAGGAGTCCAGCGAGAACGGGGTCGACGGTGGCTTCGCGTGGCTCAAGGCCACCGGCTACACGAGCATGCGCGTGGTGAGCGCACCGTCCCGCCCCGAACTGGTGGGCCGCTACCTGTCGGAGTTGGCCGAGGAGTCGGGGCGCGATCCCTTCCGGGTCGTCACCGACCTGGTGGCGTCGGGCGAGGCCGTGAACATCACCCTGGGCGCCATCGACGAGGCCGACGTCCGGGAACTCATGATCCAGCCCTGGAACATGATCGCCAGCGACGGGGCCTGGGCCGACGGGAGCGATTCACCCGACGGGCATCCCCGCAGCGCCGGGACGTTTCCCCGCTTCCTGGGCCACTACGTCCGGGACCAGGGCGTGCTGCCCCTGGAGGAGGCCGTGCGGAAGATCACCTCGCTCCCGGCCGACTTCCTGGGCCTGGGCAGCCGGGGTCGCCTCGCCCCGGGGCTCGCCGCCGACCTCGCGATCTTCGACGCCGCCACCATCATCGACCGCTCCGACTGGGATCACCCCAACCGGTTCGCGGACGGGGTGATCCACGTGGTGGTGAACGGCGTCCCGGTGCTTCGCGACGGCGCCATGACCGGCGAAGCCCCGGGCCGGGTGGTGCGGCCCGAGCGTTCGGCTACAGACCCAGCCAGTAGTTCACCTTGATCATGAACACGTTGTCGGCGGGGGCGTCGAAGAGGGCGCCCACGTCGCGGCCGAAGTCGAACGACCCATCGCCGATGCGGCCGCGCTGCTGCCGCTGCCAGACGAGGAAGACGGTGGAGCCCGGACGGTATTCCCACCGGAGCACCGCGTTGCCCACCAGCGACCGCTGGTTGAAGTCCCGGTCGCCGAAGGAGTAGTCGGCCACGCCGTCGCCGTCGAAGTCCACGTTCTGGGTGACGGAGCCGTCGTCGTCGGTGGTGGCGCAGATGGTGCCGCCGGCGCACCGGATGCCCCCGTCCACTGCAGAGGCCTGGCCCTCGGCGAAGTCCACGAAATCGTAGCTGTACGGGGCCGCGAGCTGGCGGTATCCCAGGTAGTCGCCGCTGGAGAGAAGGGGCTGAGCGAAGAGCTGGAACGTCAGGGTGGGCGAGACGCTGAAGTCGAGACGGGTCTCCATGGACACGGTGTTGCGCTCGAGCTCCGCGAAGAGGTAGCGCCGCCCGTAGGTGGGCTCGAAGTCCAGGGTCGCCGTGGACGTCACGTACTGGGAGGCGTCGGTGGAGCGCTCGAAGCGAGGCTGGACCGACAGCTCCACCCGGGGCGAGGGCCGGAACTGCATCTCCCCCCCCACGCTCCAGTTTCCGCCGCTGTCCTCGAACCCGGTGCGAACCTCACCGCCGAACCCGAAGCTGAACGACTTCCGCCGATCGGAATTGAAGCGGAGCGAGGCCCGGGCCGAACCCGGATCCTGCATCACTGGGCCGCCCCGGGTCGTGTTGCGGGAGTAGTTGTTGGGGTTCACCGAGAAGTCGGCGTTCACACCCCACCAGTTCAACAACTCGCCCCGGCTGTTGAGGCTGAAGCTCCCGGACGTCTGGGCCCGGCGCCACGACGACCACGAACCGATGTCGTCCAGCGCTTCGTGGCTCCAGTTGTGGAAGGTGAAGAAGTTGATGTTGTAATTGCGGAACAGGCTCCCGGGCTGGATCTCCCGGTAACTCACCCGCATGCCCGCGTCCAGCTTCTCGGAATCGGTGCTGAAGCCCAGGTCGTTCACCTCGAAGCCCGAGGTCACCTGAGCAAACCAGAGGCCGCCGGTCCAGTGGCGGCCGTTCTGCTTGTCGAGCTGGAGCCGCCAGGTCATGCCGCTCAGGGACGTGGCCGTGGAATCCACCGACAGGCGCGACGCGTCGGGGCGCTGGTAGAGGTGGTTGCTGGCCCGCTGGATCCGGATCATGGCGGTGGAGTCACCCCGGACGTGACTCCCGGCCAGGAAGCCGCCGATCTTCCACGTCCGATTCGCCCACTGGTGCTCGAAGTTCACCCCGGCGGAGAACGCCGACGACGTGAGGAAATCGAAGGCGCCACCCGACGGGAGATCCCGATTCGCCGCCGTGACGATTCCCCCGATCTGGGTCAGCCCCCCGCGAAGGTCCTGCTGGGCCCGCACCACGCCGTACTGGGTCCGGGGTTCCACGATGTAGGCGTCGATGGCGGACTGACCATCGGCGGAGATGAGGGCCTCGCCGCTCTCCTGGTCGGTGACCGCGGCCAGGGCTCCCACCGAGAGCCCCCCGGCCGTACGCCCCGTGAGCTTGGCCGCCCCGAGGATCGTGGCGTTGTCGGGGCGGCTGACGAACTCGGCGCCCGAGGGGCTGCCGCCCTGGGGTGAGCGCCCGATACGCCGGGAGTAGAAGAGGCTGTTCCGCCGTCCCGACAGCCCGAAGTTCAGGATCTGGGCGTCTTCGACGAAAAACGGCCGGCGCTCCTCCTGGAACACCTCGAAGGCGCTCAGGTTGATGACCGCGGGATCGGACTCCACCTGACCGAAGTCCGGGTTCAGGGTGGCGTCGAGGGTGAACGCAGACCCGAGGCCGAACCGCAGGTCCATGCCCATGCGGCCGGTGGCGTCCGTACCGTCGAAGAACGGATTGCCGTCTTCCGTGGGACCCCGGTGCAGGGAGCTCAACACGTAGGGCCGAGCTTCGATGCGACGCACCGACGAGGGAATGCGCACGCCCTCGAGGGTGCCGAACTGGCTCACCAGACCCTCCACCACCCGGGACTTCAGGGAGAGGTAGCTGAGCTCGTTGGACGCCAGCCGGCGGCGGGACACGTTGATGCCCCACGTCTGGACGTCGGCGTTGGAGTCGTACCGGATCTGGGAGAGGGGAATCCGCAGCTCCGCCACCCACCCCTGGTTGTCGCGGGTCACCGCCGACTCCCAGACCGCGTTCCACGCGTCGTCCTGGCGCTCGTCGTCGTAGAGGTACTCGTCCCGCTGGACGTTGGCCGCGCTCACCTGGAATACGTAGCCGGTGCGGCGGTCGAGATTGGGATCGAGCTGGATGCGGACGAAGTCGAATTGGCCCTGCTGGTCGCGGCGAACGATCTGGTCGGCGATGCCGGCGGGATCGTCGTCGAACATGCGGGCCACGACGTAGAGAGCGTCGTCGGAGAAGGCGAAGCGGACCTCGGTGTCGTGCTCGGCCGGGCCGCCCTCCACCGGTTCCCCCTGGATGAATCCCCGGACCGGCGGCACGTCGGCCCAGGCCGCATCGTCCATGCGTCCGTCGATGGAGATGGACTCGACCACGGAACCGGCCGTGACCACCGGACGCTCGGGACGGGAGACCCCGCCCCCGCGGCTTCCGCCGTCACCCTCCTGGGCCAGGAGCGTGCCGGGAGCGGCGACGAGAAGGGGCACCGCAACGGCGGCGGCGAGGAAGGGACGCATGGAAGACTCTATCGGGTTGCGCCCAGGGCGGCCTCCGTTCCCGGGTGGAGGGGGATCGGGGCGTCGGACAGGGCGGAGAGATCGATCTGGGCGGCCATTTCGTGTGCCGCCTCCAGGGAGACACCGGTACCCCCCAAAATGTTTACCACGTCGGCCACCAGCCCCGGGTCGAGGTCGTCCCGGGCCACGATCCAGTTCATCATGGCCGCCGTCGGGACGGGAGTATCGACGCCGGGGTACACACCCGAAGGAATCCGCCCCGCCGTGTGGTAGGGGTGGGCCTCCCGGAGCCGCGCCACGCCCTCGTCGTCCAGGGCCAGGAGCTCCACCCCCCCGGCCGTGAGGGCCTCCAGAACGGCCGACGCCGGGTATCCCACCGACAGGATGGCCACGTCCAGAGCGCCGTCCCGCAGCGCAGCCGCGGACTCGGAGAACGAGAGGAAACGTTCCTCCACGTCGTCGTAGCCCAGGCCGTACGCTTCCAGGAGTTGCCGGGCCACCTGCTCCGTTCCCGACCCCGGCGAGCCCACCGAGACCCGCAGCCCCCGGGCGTCGGCCAGGGTCTCCACGCCCTGGCCCGATCGAACCAGGACGTGGGTGAGATTCGGGTAGAGGGGGCCCACGATGCGGAGGGCGTCGAAGGGTGCGTCGAACCCGTCGCCTCCGCTCCAGGCTTCGTACACGGGCCCGCCCAGGGCGAACCCGAGGTCGATCTGCCCCGCCCGAATCCGGTTGATGTTCTCCACCGATCCCCCGGTCACCTCGGCGGTGACCTGCCGTCCGCTCCCGGGGGTGGAGAGACGGGCCGCCAGCGCTCCGCCCAGGGGATAGTAGACACCCCCCGTTCCCCCGGTGCCCAGCGACAGGAAGGTGGTGCCGCCCTCCCCGCCCCCGCACGCCGCGACGGCGAGAGTGGCGGCCAGGGCCGATGCAACGGAACGACGACGACGCATGGAGCTACCGGGCCGGGGGGACCAACAGGGCGAGTCCCAGGATGGCGAGGCCGAACCCGTCGGTCCACACGCCTGGGAAGATCAGGGCGAGGGCCGCGGCGGCCAGGAGTCCCCGAAACACCGGAGACAGGGGACCCCTGAGCCACCCCATCCCCGCCGCCGCCAACGCCGTGACTCCGGCCGTGGCCGTGGTCACGGCGAGCAGGATCTCCCCGACCCCACCCTGGAGGAGGAGGGGCGGACCGTACACGAACATGAACGGCACGAGAAAGCCGGCGCCGGCCAGGACCATGGCGTGGAGGGCCGTGGTCATCGGCGAGGCTCCGCTGAGGCCCGCGGCGGCGTACGCGGCCAGCGACACCGGGGGCGTGACGTTGGAGATGCAGCCGAAGTAGAAGATGAAGAGGTGGGCCGCCAGGAGGGGCACCCCCAACTCCACCAGCGCCGGCGCGCCCAGCGCCGCCAGCACCACGTAGGCTGCCGTGGTGGGGAGCCCCATGCCCAGCACGATGGAGCCCAGCGCCGTGAGTCCCAGGGCCGGGAGCAGGTGCCCTCCCGAGAGGGTGACGATGAGGCCCGAGAGACGAAGACCGATTCCCGTGAGCGACGCCACCCCCACCACGATGCCGGCGGCGGCACAGGCGGCCGCCACCTGGACCGCCCCGGTTGCCGCACCTTCCACGGCCCGGCGCAGCGCCGGTCCGTCGAGTCGAGGGCGACGGAGGAGTCCCACACCCACGGCCGAGGTCACGCCCCAGAAGGCGGCCCGCATGGGCGACCGGCCCGTGGCCAGGAAGAACACCACCACCGCCAGGGGCAGGAGCAGGGGGAGCCGGACCAGCACCGGCCCGTCGTCGGCGTCGGTGCCCGGGTCGGGTTCGATCCCCATGCGCCCGGCCCGGAAGTGGATGGCCATGAGGAGGGCCACGTAGTACAGGGCCGCCGGTACCGCCGCGGCCAACGCCACCTGGGCGTAGGGAATGCTCGTCCAGGTGGCCAGGATGAAGGCCCCGGCCCCCATGACCGGGGGCATGAGCTGTCCTCCGGTGCTGGCCGCCGCCTCGATGGCGCCGGCGAAAGCGGGGCGGAAGCCGGCGCGCTTCATGAGGGGGATGGTGAACGACCCCGTGGTCACCACGTTGGCCACGGCGCTTCCCGAGAGGGACCCCATGAAGGCACTGGCCACCGCCGCCGTCTTGGCGGGGCCGCCTCGGGTGCGGCCCGCCACGCCCCGGGCCAGGGCGATGAGCAGCGCCCCCCCTCCCGCGGCGTCCAGGAGCGCGCCGAAGAGAATGAAGAGGTAGACGAAGTCGGCGCTGACCCCCAGGGGCACGCCCCAGATGCCCTCGGTGGAGAGGTAGAGATGTTCGATGAGTCGACCGGGGCCGTACCCTCGATGGGCCAGGATGCCCGGCAGATGCGGTCCCGCCACCGCGTAGACCAGCGCCGCCACCGCCACCGTCACCAGGCCCCACCCGGTGGTGCGACGGGCCAACTCCAGGACCGCCACCACCGCCACCCCGCCCAACACCAGATCGGCGGCGGTGGGCGCTCCGGAGCGACGGACGAGTTCGGTATGCTGGGTGACGAGATAGAGGCAGGCCACCACCGTGGCCGAGGCCAGGATCCACGCCAGGACCCGATCCCGCGCCGACGGCTCCCCGGTCCCTCGGCGCACCCCTACCCCGGCGAACGCCAAGCACGCCAGAAGCGCGAGGTGGACGGGCCGCTGGACCAGGGCCGTGAAGGGCGCCACCCCCGCCGACCAGAGGTGGAACGCCGCCGTGGCCCCGGCGAGAAGCAGGACCGCCCGGCGGGTCCCCGCGGCGCCGTCGGTCAGGAGTCCCCCGTCACGCCTGGAAGATCGCCACCACGCCCACGAAGGCCACCAGCACCCCCACGGTGACGGTACAGGCCACCGCCGCCGAACGCCGGGGCTCGAAGCGGGAGATGGCGAGACCCAGGAGCATATACGCCCAGAGGGAGAAGAGGTCGAGGCCGTTGAGGAATGCCCCCAGGTAGCCCTCCAGGCCCGGCACGAACGTCCCCACGCTCAGGACCAACTGAGGATCCCGCCGGGCGATGCGCAGGGGGACGATGAGAAGGCTGCCCAGGGCCGGAATCAGCATGACGTGGCCGTACGCCGACAGCACCTGGCGGAATCCGACCCGGTCACCCAGGACGAAGGCGAATACGCCCGTGACGATCCCGCAGAAGATGGCCGCAGCCACGAACCAGAAGATGGGCGAGGCCACCGCTCCACCGATGCGGTAGATGTTGCCCGCCCCGGCCATCTCGGGCGGGACCTCCTGACCCGCCTCCAGGAGCTGGGCCCGGACCATCTCCGTCCAGACCTCGGGCGGAACCGCCGCCACCGCCACCGAGGTCAGCACCCCCCCGAGGAGGAGCGCCCAGAACCACGCCGGATTCTCCTTGAGGCGGTCGAAGAGCTGGAGGGGTGAGACGAACACCTGCACGACCCGGAGCGGGAACGCCGGGAGGCGCTCCGGGGAGGCGGCGTCGGGGGCGTCGAGGTCGGCACGGGGTGTGGGATCGCCGGGAATGGCCATGGGTGTCTCCGAGTGCGGTTCGCGGGACCGGGCTACGGCGCCCCGGGGGGTCGCCTTCACCGCCGTTGCCGAGGCGCGTCGCTTTCGCCAGGCACCGCCAGCGGGAATATTGGCGCTTCCAACGTCTCCCGCGAGCCGCGAGCCCCCGATGCGCCTTCCCTCCGCCACCGTCGCCTTCGTCCTCGCCTGCTTCATGGGCACCACCGGACTCGCCGCGGCCCAGGACGCGCCCGCCGACTCCGCCGACACCCCGGCCGCCGGCGACCTGCCCCTGGAGCCGGGGCGGACGCTGTCGGGCGCCTTCACCGAGGGGTCGTGGATCTCGGTGGACGTGAGCCCCGACGGCGCCACGGTGGTGTTCGACTTCCTGGGCGACCTCTACACCGTGCCCCTGGCCGGAGGCGACGCCGCTCGTCTCACCTCGGGCATGGCTTTCGACGCCCAGCCCCGGTGGTCGCCCGACGGCGAGTGGATCGTCTTCACGTCGGATCGGGACGGGGGCCAGAACATCTGGATGATGCGGGCCGACGGCAGCGACACGGTGCAGATCTCGAAGGGTGAGGCGAACCGGGCCGAGAGTCCCGACTTCACCCCCGACGGCGACTACGTCGTGGCCACCATGGGCATGGGCAACTTCCGCTTCGGCGGCAATCCGAAGCTGCGCCTCTTCCACGTGGACGGCGGCGGCGGCGTAGACCTCATCGAGGGCGACAACCCGCCCAAGACCCTGGGGGCCACGGTGAGCCCCGACGGCCGCTGGATCTGGTTCGCCCAGCGCACCAGCGGCGGCGACTGGACCTACAACGCCCCCCTGCCCCAGTACGAGATCCGGGCCTACGATCGCGACACGGGGGAGAGCTACGACCGCATCGGTCGATGGGGCGGCGCCTTTCGGCCCACCCTTTCTCCCGACGGCACCCACCTGGTGTACGGCACGCGCCACGACGCCAGCACGGGACTCCGGATCCGGAATCTGGACACCGGCGACGACCGGTGGTTGGCCCATCCGGTCCAACACGACGACCAGGAATCCCGGGCCACCCTGGACGTGCTCCCGGGCATGAGCTTCATCCCCGACGGAAGCGAACTCGTGGCGTCGTACGGCGGGCGCATCTGGCGGATCCCGGTGGCCGGGGGACCGGCGATCCAAGTGCCCTTCCGGGTGCAGGCCGACGTGCCCCTGGGCCCCGAGGTGGACTTCGATTACCCCATCGAAGACACCCCCTCCTTCACGGTGCGCCAGATCCGGGACGCCGTCCCCTCCCCCGACGGAAGCCGCCTGGCGTTCACGGCCCTGGATCACCTGTACGTGAGCGACGCCGACGGGTCCGACCCCCGGCGCCTCACCGAGTCCGACGGCGTATCGGAGCACCAGCCCACCTGGTCTCCCGACGGCCGCTCCATCGCCTACGCCACCTGGTCGGACACGGGCGAGGGCGGGATCTACCGGGTATCGGTGGACGGGGGAGACGCCCGGCGGCTCACCACGGACACGGGGATCTGGGTGTCGCCGGCGTGGTCGCCCGACGGGGAGCGCATCGTGGCCCTGCGAGGCTTCGCCCGGGACTTCCTCACCGATGCCGGGCCCGGCGCCGCCGGGGCGGCTCGGGAGCTGGCGTGGATTCCCGCCGGGGGCGGCGACGCCACCACCATCATGCCGGCGGGGAACCGGAGTGCCCCCCACTTCACCGGCACCGGCGAGCGCATCCACCTCTTCCGGAGTCCCGACGCCCTGGTCTCGGTGCGCTGGGACGGCACGGACGAGAAGACCCACGTGCAGGTGCGGGGCGGTCGGGCCCCGGGGCAGACCACCGGGCAGTCGCCCAGTGTGGTGCGCATGGCCCCGGTGGGTGACCAGGCCATGGCCCTCATCCAGGGCCAGCTCTACACCGTCACCGTGCCCCGGGTGGGGGAGGCCCCCACCATCAGCGTGGGCAATCCCGACAACGCGGCCTTCCCGGCGGCGAAACTCACCCGGTTCGGCGCCGAATTCCCCGCCTGGAGCGGCGACGGCCGTTCGGTGCACTGGTCGCTGGGCAACGCCCATTTCGTCTACGACCTCGACGCGGCCCGGGCCTTCGCCGACAGCGTGGAGGCCGCCGGCGACGCGGACGACGATGACGACGACCCCGAGTACGAGCCCCGGGAATTCCGGGTCGTGGTGGAGGCCCAGCGGGACCTCCCCGATGGAGTGCTGGCCCTGCGGGGCGCCCGGATCGTGACCATGCGGGGCGACGAGGTGATCGAAAACGGCGACCTGGTGATCCGGGGCAACCGCATCGAGGCCGTGGGACCCCGGGGCGAGGTGGACATCCCCGCCGAGGCCGAGGTGATGGAGGTGGACGGTGCCACCATCGTGCCCGGGTTCGTGGACACCCATTCCCACATGTGGCCGTCCTGGGGCATCCATCGGAAGGACCAGTGGATCTACCATGCCAACCTGGCCTGGGGCGTGACCACCACCCGCGACCCCCAGACGTCCAGCACCGACGTCCTCACCTACGCCGATCTGGTCCGCACCGGGGAGGTGGTGGGTCCCCGCATCTACTCCACGGGCCCCGGGGTCTTCTTCCAGGAGAACCTGGGATCGCTGGACGAGGCCCGGGACCTCATGCGGCGCTACGCCGACTACTACGACACCAAGACCCTCAAGATGTACGTGGCGGGCACCCGGAAGCAGCGCCAGTGGATCATCCAGGCCGCCCGGGAGGAGGGAATCATGCCCACCACCGAGGGCTCACTGAACCTCAAGCAGAACCTCACGGAGACCATGGACGGATACCCGGGGCTGGAACACTCCATTCCCGTGTATCCCCTCTACGACGACCTGCTCCAGCTCTTCGTGGCCACCGGCCGCACCTACACCCCCACCCTCCTGGTGTCCTACGGAGGGCCCTGGGCCGAGAACTACTGGTACGTGACGGACCCGCCCCACGACGACGCCAAGGTCCGCACCTTCATGCCCCACGGCGAGGTGGACGCGGCGGCCCGTCGCCGAAACGCCGGGTGGTTCCTGCCCGAGGAGCACGTCTTCGAAGACCACGCCGTCTTCGCACGGGACCTGGTGGAGGCGGGCGGGAAGGTGGGCGTGGGCAGCCACGGCCAGTTCCAGGGGCTGGGCTACCACTGGGAACTGTGGTCGGTGGCCAGCGCCGGCATGGACAACCACGACGCCCTCCGGGTGGCCACCCTCTACGGCGCCCAGGCCATCGGCCTCGATGGGGACCTGGGGTCCCTGGAACCGGGAAAGCTGGCCGACCTCGTCGTTCTGGACGACAACCCGCTCCAGAACCTCCGGGCCACGGAGCGCATCCGTCAGGTGATGATGAACGGACGGCTGTACGACGGAGCGTCGCTCACGGAGATCTTCCCCCGTGGGCGGGCGCTCCCCCGACCGTGGTGGATGGACGACGAGCCCGGCCAGCTTCCCGGCGTGGGGCGCTGACGCGTTGGTTCCGCGTCAGTCCTCCATGCCGCCGTCGTCCAGGACGATGTGCTGGACCACGACCATGTCGAGGCCCAGGGGCACGGGCGCCATGCTCACGTCCATGGAGCCCCGGAGGCGGGCCTCCACGTACTGCTGGACGACCAGATTCCGGGACGAGTCCCACAGGTACCAGCCCGAGCCCTCGCCGGCCACGTCCTGACGGATCTCGGCACCGTCCTGCATGGTCTCGGTGACCCGCTCGTCGTACGAGGTGAAGGCCACCTTCAGGTAGGTCCCGCCGGCCACCGTCGTGTCGCCCACCACGGTGAAGTCGTAGATGGTGGTGCCCTCGCTGGTGCCCGCGTCCTCGTCGGTGGCGATGGTCACGGTGTCGGTCCACATCTCCCCGACGGTCACCGCTCGCCCCGGCAGGCGCGGGAAGAAGCTCGCCGCCATGGTGGCGGGGCTCACGGCCTGGGCCGATACGCCCTGGATCTCGGGAGCCGAGACCAGGGTGCCCACACCGCGCCGGTCGATGGAGAAGACGATGGGCCCGCCGATCTCCGACTCGTCGCCGCGCTGGGAGCCGGCGAGGGGGTTGGAGGCGGCGATGTCGAACTCCCGGTAGGAGGCGGTGACTTCCACCGCGTCGCCGCCGCCGGCGTAGGCGAGGTCGAGGACGGCGCTCATGGCGACGGAGACCTCCATGGTCTGGCCGCCGGCATCGATCTCCATGTCCACGGTGTCGCCCTGGAGGTAGGTCACGGCGCCGCCCGGAGGCACGGCGTAGGCCAGCGCCGGGGGGCCGGCCATGTCGGCGGCCGACGAGCCTCCGCCGGCGCAGGCGGCCAGGGGCAGAGCCAGGGCGAGGGTCGGAACGAGGGGTCGGAAACGCATGGAAGAGGACTCCGGAAGGATCGGGTTCGGGGTTCGGCGAAGGCGTGGCCGGGGGAACGCACGGCCGGTTCACGCAGTATCGCGTACGACTCCATGGAGGGGAATCTTCACGGCGGGGGCGGCCTTGGCCCGGCGTCGCGCCCGGCGTTATCGTCCGAGGCTATCCCCGCACACCGCACGCTGCAGAGGTCGTCGTCATGTCGTTCCGAACCAATCCCGACCGTATTCTGGAGAACATCGATCGGGCCCGGAGCCGCGACGACGGCGGCCTGCGGGCCGGTTCCGACCGGCAGGCGTCGGGACGGGAGCTCGACACGGCGGTCCCCGAGGTGGACGCCACCACCCCCGAGCGCATGAAGCGGATCTTCGCCGCACTGGAGCGCTCCTACACTTCCTGCGCCCAGTCCGCGGCCCTGGGACCCCTGGCCCATCGCTTCCAGGCCGTGGGCGACGTGAACGAGCACCGGGCCGTGGGCGACGTGAGCGTCTCGATCCGCTGGCTCGATCACGACCGCAACGACGATTTCGGCATGTCGCCCTTCGAGATCGTGCCCAACGACCTGGTGGAGGCCCGGAAGGCCACCAAGACCACCCGCCCCGACGTCAACGCGCTGCGGGTGCTCCGGCACCGACTCCGCACCGGCGTCCAGGAGGCGTGGCAGAAGGTCGAGCCCCGGGTGCGCGACGCCCTGCGGGATCGGGCCGACATGGGCCACGTCGAGGTCCAGGTCACCATGGACCTCCGGCCCGTCGAGTTCTGAGCGGCGTTCTCGTCGTCTTCCTGGACGGGGTCGGCATCGGTCCCGACGACCCCGACGTCAATCCGTTCCTCCAGGCCCGGCTTCCCCATCTGGGGGAGTGGCTGGGAGGACGCCTCCCCACCCTGGAGGGTCTCGCCTCGGGTCCGCCCGAGGGCGCCGTCGCCCGGGTGATCCCCCTGGATGCGGCCCTGGGTGTGGAGGGCCTGCCCCAGAGCGGCACGGGTCAGGCCACCCTCCTCACGGGCCACAACGGCGCCGAACTCCACGGCGGCCACTTCGGGCCCTGGGTTCCCGTGAAGCTCCGGCCCCTGGTGGAGGAGGAGAGCTGGCTGCGCCGGGCCGTGGACGCGGGCCGCCGCGTGGCCTTCGCCAACGCCTACCCCCGGGGATGGCCGGGCGAAGGGCGGGGCCGCCGGGTGGCGGGACCGCCCCTGGCCGCCCGGGGGGCGGGGCTCCTCACCCGGGATCACACGGCGCTGGGGCGCCGGGGGGCGGTGTCCAGCGAGATCGTCAACGACGGGTGGCGGCGATGGCTCGGCGACGATGCGGCGCCCGTGGTGACGGCGGAGGCGGCGGGAGGCGTCCTGGCCGAGATCGCCGCGGAGCACGACCTCACCCTCTTCGCCCACTACTCCACCGACACGGCGGGACATCGGGGCGGGATGGAGGGGGGTGTGGCGGCGCTGGAGCGGGTCGATGCGTTCCTCGGGGGACTCCGGGCCGATCTGCCGCCCGACACGACCCTTCTCCTGTTGAGCGATCACGGCAACATCGAAGACGTCCGGGGCGGCCACACCCGGAACCCGGCCCTGGGGCTCGAGATGGGGCCGACCCTCGGCGCCATGGAGAGCCTGACGGACGTGACGGCGGCGGTGCTGGGGGCTCTGGGGATCCGGTAGTCCCGACGGGGCATGTCATCGCCCCGGGCTCGGACCGATCGTGGGGGCGTGACCACCGCCAGCCCCCCCGCTCCGCCCTCCGCCCCACCCCGGATCCTCGGGCGCCTGCTCGTGGAAGAGGGACACGTCAGCCCCGACCGGGTGGAGACGGCCCTCCGGGAACAGGCGGGAACGGGACTGCGCCTCGGCGAACTGCTGGTGCAGAAGGGATGGGTGGATGCCGAAGTGGTGGCCCGGATGCTGGCGCGGCAGCTCGGCCTCACGTACCGGGCCCACCCCCTCGGAGCCGACCCGGCCGCGGCGGGCCTCCTGGACGCCGATCGGGCCCGGGCCGGGGCGGTCCTGCCCCTGGACGCGGGGCCTCGCCGCCTCCGCCTGGCCATGGCCGACCCCCTGGACCTGGATACCGTGCGGGACGTGGGCTTCCGCACGGGCCGCCGCGTCGAGGCCGTGGTGGTGTCGCCTCGGGCACTGGCTCGAGGGCTCGACGCGGCCTACGGCGGCACGGTGGATCGGATCGTGGCGGACCTGGACACGGGCGCCGCTCCCGACGACGACACCGACGATCTGGAGCGGGCGGCGTCGTCCACGCCGGTGGTGCGGTTGGTGGACGGCCTCCTGGAAGCGGCGGCCGCCGCCGGGGCATCGGATGTCCACCTGGAGCCCGTGGATGAAGGCCTGCGTGTGCGGTTCCGGATCGACGGCGTACTCGGGACCAGCCACACCCTCCCCGGCGGCGTGCGCGACGCCGTGCTGTCCCGGCTGAAGATCCTGGCGGGAATGGACATCGCGGTGCGCCGGCGGCCCCAGGACGGGGGATTCGGGCTGACCCACGGCGAGCGCTCCCTCTCACTCCGGGTGTCGACCCTGCCGGCGGGAAAGGGCGAGAAGGCGGTGATCCGGCTGCTGGACCCCGGCCGGGTTCCCGGCGGCCTGGACGCCCTGGGCTTCGCCCCCGCCGACGAAGCCCGGATCCGACGGGTGCTGGAGGCGGGACAGGGCGTGCTCCTGGCCACCGGGCCCACGGGAAGCGGGAAGAGCAGCACCCTGCAGGCGGCCCTCCGGGCGGTGGACCGGGAGCGCCTCAACGTCGTGGCCCTGGAGGACCCGGTGGAGTACCGGGTGCCCGGGGTGGTCCACGTACAGATGGCCAGCCGGGCGGGGCTCACCTTCGCCTCGGCGCTCCGGGCGGTGCTCCGCCAGGACCCGGACGTGGTCATGGTGGGCGAGATCCGGGACCGGGAAACCGCCGAGATCGCCATGGCCGCGGCCGTGACGGGGCACCTCGTTCTCTCCAGCCTCCACACCACCGACGCCCCGGGCGCCGTGGCGAGGCTGCTCCACATGGGCGTGCCGCCCTACCTGGTGGCCGCGGGGCTGGCGGGGGTCGTGGCCCAGCGCCTGGTGCGCCGGGTCTGCCGTGGGTGCCGGGGACGGGGTTGCGAGGGGTGCCGCGACGGCCTCTCGGGCCGAACGGGGGTCTTCCAGGTGCTGGTGGTGGACGAACGTCTCCGGGAGGCCGTGGCCACGGGCGCGTCCACGGCGACCATCCGACGGCTGGCCCGAGAGGCGGGCATGGGGACCCTGGCCGACGACGCCCGTCGAGCCATCGCCGAGGGCACCACCGTGCCCCACGAGGCGGCCCGGGTGGTCCGGGGCGACCCCGGCGCCTCGAACCCGTGCGAGGGCTGCGGCGGCGTGGTTCCCGCCGAGGCCCGCGCGTGCCCCTGGTGCGGCCGACCCCGGGGGCGGTGGTGCCGTTGTGGCACCCGGCTCCGGCCCGGATGGCGGTTCTGTCCGAGTTGTGCCCGGACCCCCTGACTCCAGGGGCGACCACCGGGGGCTACTGAAGGGCCGCCGGAGCCGGCTGCCGGTTGCCTTCCGACGGCGGAACGAGGCGGGAGCGAGCGTCCCGGGGGAGGGGGAGGAGGTGCACCAGGTATCCCAGGGCCAGGACGGCCACGAAGACCGCGAGAACGAACCGGGCCGCCGGGCCCAGACGGGCGCCCGTGACGGGGACAGGACTCTGAATGGGCGAGGTCCGCCGGAGCCCCCCGGACTCCTGCAGGAGGGTGTCCATCTGGGCCCCGCAACGTCCGCACAGGCGGAACATGGCCGGGTTCACCGCCCAGCAATGGGGGCAGATGGACGGGGCCCGGGGCGGGCCGGCGTCGGGCCGGGTCACGAGCCTCGCCGTTTCACGTCGCGGATCAGGCGGTCCACCGGGTCGCCGGCCCGGGGCCAGAGCACCCGCTCCGAGACCCGGTTCAGGGCCTGGCGGACCTTCACGAAGTCCCGACCGACGCCGTCGAAGACCGCCTGCACCCCCAGGGCCTCGGCTTCCTGGCTCCGGGCCGCCTCGGCGTAGCCCGTGGCTCCCAGGCGGTCGAAGTAGTCCAGGGGCGGTCCCCCCCGGGTGCGCCGGCGGGTGGCCAGGTAGTCGGGAAACAGTCCGGCCAGCCAGAGGGAGAAGTTGCCCAGGTGGGTGCGGAGCAGGAACGCCCGCCGGGCGTCGGCCGTGCGGAGCTGGGCCAACAGGTCCACGAGATAGAAGTACTCCTGGTCGTCGTCGTCGCTGGGCCGATAGGCGGCCCGCGCCCGTCCGAACCCCGCCACCAGGGAGGCCACGAAGTCGGCGATGGCCGCATCGTCGATACCGCTTTCGAGCAGGGCCTGCCGCACGAGAACGAAGAAGACCACGCCGGGCGAGACCCGGACGTCGGGATCGGTGAGGATCGCGTTGCGGACCCGGGGGTCGTCCAGCAACGCATCCACCCCGTGGGCTTCCAGGCGCTCCCGGGCCGACGCCCGCAGTTCGGCGTCGTCGCGCCCCAGGAGGTCCACCAGGTGCAGGGCGTCGGTGCGCGTCATGGACGCGCGGATCGTGGGGAGGATCATGGCCGGGCTCCTTCCTTGCCGCGTATTCGGGCCCGCGTCTACCTTCGTTCACCGGAGGCGCCGGCCCTCCACGGATCCTACACGGACCGTGTTTCGCCGGGTTCCGCCCCCCTCCGGGCAGAATCCACGGCGGCGAGTCGCGGCGCAAGCGTCGTCGACGGTCTACCACGCCGCACCCAGGAGTGTCGGTGGTTCGCATCACGAGCTTTCGCAGCCGGGTCTTCGCGGCGCTGCTCGCGGTGGCCGTGGTCCCCACCGCCCTCGCCCTGGCCGGAAGCGTTCTGGCCCTCCGTCAGGTGGGGTCCACCACCGGAACCCTGGGCCCCTGGTCGGCCGTGGCCGAGTCGGGTCGGGAGCTCGTGGAGGCCGCCCGGGCCGCCGCGCCCGGCGACACCGTGGTGGAGCGGGCCGCCGCGGCCCACACCGAGGCCCTGTCGGCCAGTGTGCGCCATTCCCGGCTGTATGCCCTGGTGACGGACCGATCCGTGCGGCTCCTGCCCTGGGCCGCCCTGGCCACGATCCTCTTCCTGGCCGGGTTGTCAGCGTGGGTCGCGCGCCTCCTGGCCCGGAACTTCTCGTCGCCCATCTCCGAGCTGGTGGGGTGGACCGAACTCATCGCCGCCGGCGAGCCCCTGCCGCCGGAGCAGGGCAAACAGACCGGCGTGCGCGAATACCGGGCGTTGCGCCGGGCGCTGCGCACCGGCGCCCGCCGCCTGGACGAAGCCCGGAAGCAGCAGGTGGAAGGCGCCCGCCTCCGGGCCTGGACCGAGATGGCGCGGCGCGTCGCCCACGAGATCAAGAACCCCCTGACGCCCATGCGCATGAGCGCCTCGGCGCTGGCCCGCAACGACGACCCCAAGGTGCGGCAGGCCGCCGAGATGCTCCTGGAAGAGGTGGCCCGCCTCGACGACATGGCCCGGACCTTCGCCCGCTTCGGACGGCCCCCCGAGGGCCCCGCCGCCGAGGTGGATCTGGTGGAGCTCGCCCGGGGGATCGTGGCCGGCTTCGACGACGGCGACGCCCCGGTGCGATTCCACACCCAGGCCCCGGTCCCCCTGGTCCACGGTCACTACGACGTCCTGGGGCAGGCTCTGCGCAATCTGGTGGTCAACGCCGTGGAGGCGGTCACCGAGGGCGGGGGCTCCCGCATCGACGTGGTGGTGGAGGCCGCCGACGGAGGGGCCCGGGTGCTCGTGCGCGACGACGGCCCCGGGATCCGCGCCGAGCTCCTGGAGGAGATCTGGCAACCCGACGTCACCACCCGTCACCGGGGTTCGGGATTGGGCCTCGCCATGGTCCGCCGGGCCGCCGAGATCCACGGGGGAACCGCCCGGGCGTGGAATCGCATCGAAGGGGGCGCCGAATTCGAGCTCCGGCTCCCTCGAACCCCGCCCGGCGACGGGGCGTAGAAGCGACGCCATGGACATTCTCATCGTCGACGACGAAGGCAACATCCGACGCTCGCTCCGGGCCCTCCTGGAGGTGGAGGGTCACCACGTCACCGAGGCGGGCTCGGCCGAAGACGCCCTGGAGCAGCTCGGGAGCATGCGGTCCCCCGACGTGATCCTCCTGGATCTTGCCCTCCCGGGCTCCACGGGACTCCAGGCCCTGCCCCGGCTCCAGGAGGCGGCGCCGGCGGCCGCCGTGGTCATGATGAGCGGCCAGGCGTCCCTCTCCGACGCCGTGGAGGCCACGCGCCTGGGCGCCTTCCACTTCATCGAGAAGCCTCTCTCTCCCGAAGCGGTGCTCCTCACGGTGCGAGGGGCCGGCGAGGTGGCCCGGGCTCGGGACCTCACCCGGGCCCTCCGGGAGGAACTGGGCCCCGACGCCGAACTGGTGGGGAGTTCGCCCGCCATGGAGCGGGTCCGGGAGGTGATCCGGAAGGTGGCCCCCACCGACGCCCGGGTGCTCATCACCGGCGAAAGCGGCACGGGGAAGGAACTCGCCGCCGCCGCCATCCACGGCCTCTCGGAACGCCGGGGCCGGCCCTTCATTCGCGTCAACTCGGCCGCCATCCCCCGGGACCTGGTGGAGAGCGAGATGTTCGGCCACGAGAAGGGGGCCTTCACCGGCGCCACCGAGCGACGCAGGGGCCGATTCGAGCTGGCCGACGGCGGCACCCTCTTCCTGGACGAGGTGGCGGATCTGGGCCCCGAGGCCCAGGCCAAGCTGCTCCGGGTGCTGGAGTCGGGGGTGGTGGAGCGGGTGGGCGGTCAGCGGGGCATCACCGTCGATGTCCGGGTGGTGGCCGCCACCAATCGGGATCTCCGGGTGGCCGTGGACGAGGGACGCTTCCGGGAGGACCTCCTCTTCCGCCTGGACGTGGTCCCCCTGCGCATGCCCCCCCTCCGGGAGCGGGCCGGCGACGTGCCCCTCCTGGTGCAGCACGCCATTCGCCGGCTCCAGGCCCGGCACGGGCTGCCCGCCGTGCATTTCCGGTCCGACGCCTTCGAGGCGCTCCGATCGTACCGCTGGCCGGGCAACGTGCGGGAGCTCCTGAACGTCGTGGAGCGCCTCACCATTCTCCACGCCGGAGAGGACGTCACCGCCGACGACGTCCGCCCCGTGTTGTCGGGAGGCGCCCCGCCCCGGGGCCCCGCCTTCGACCCCGACGACGAACGGGATCTCCGGGATCGCCTGGACGACTTCGAACGCACCCTCATCGAGGAGGCCCTGGAGCACACCCGGGGCAACGTCACCGAAGCCGCCCGCACGCTCCGCACCGATCGCGCGAACCTCTATCGACGCATGCGTCGCCTGGGCCTCCGGGACGACGAACGCTGACCGTGGCCGCGGTCGCTCCCCTCGGGGCGGCCGGGCCCAGGGAGACACCATGAGGCTCCGACCCTTCCTCGCCACGCTGGCCCTCGCCGGGGCCCTCCTTCCGGCCCCCCAACCGTCGGCGGCCCAGCAAACCGCAGACGAGGGCGACCTGCCTCCCGCGTTCGTGGAGGGGGTGCTGGCCTTCCTGAACGACCCCACCACCACGCGTCTGAACGGATTCACCCGCATCGCCCCGGGCCGGGAGCTCGCCGGAGCCGTGGGCGTGCTCGGCGGCGACCTCGTGGTGGCGGGCACCCTGGCCGGCGACCTGGTCCTGGTGAACGGCGACCTCACCATCACCGAGAGCGGGCGGATCACGGGCGACGTGCTCATCGTGGGCGGGCGGGTGATCGACGCCCCCGAGGGGGCCGTGGGGGGCGAGATGGAGGTGCACCCCGAGCGGCTGCGGGTCGTGGCCCGCCGGGGGGAGGTGGAACTCACCCCGGGTTCATCGGCGAGCCGCCGGGGCCTCTACATCGGGGGCGCCCGGATCACGGTGCGGTCGGGCACGAACTACAACCGGATCGAGGGGCTGCCGGTGCTCTTCGGACCCGTCTTCCGTACCTCCGGGGCCAACCCCCTCCGGGTCGACGCACTGGGAATCTGGCGCACCGAACACGACCAGACCCGCGACGACCTGGGGTACCGCTTCGCCGTCGACCAGACGTTCGGCCCGCCCACGGCCCGCCTGGGCCTGGGCATCGGCGCCTTCTCCCAGGTGACGCCCATCGAATCGTGGGGGCTCACCGACGTGGAGGCGTCCCTGACGTCCTTCCTCTTCCACGTGGACTATCGGGACTACTTCGAGGAGCGGGGCTGGCACGCCTGGGCTCGGGCCCAGATTCCGGGCACGGCCGCCGAGTTCCAGCTCGAGTACCGCAATCTCGACGTCACTTCGCTCCCCACCGGGAGTCCCTGGACCCTTCGGCGCAACGACCGACCCTGGAGGGCCCAGCCCCTCGTGCCCGACGGCGACCTGGAGACCCTCACCGCCCGGCTCGTGTGGGACGAGCGCAACGAGACGGACGATCCCACCGACGGGTGGTATGCGTCGGGCCGCATCACCCGGGGACTCCGAGGGGAGCTGGGCCTGGCTTCGCCGGTGGACGAATTCCTCGAACCCGTGGGTGAGGCCACGGTGGTGGATCCGGGCTTCACCACCGGGTTCGTCGAGTTCCGCCGGTACGCCCGCCTGTCGCCCGACCAGGATCTGGCGTTCCGCTTCGTCGCCGCCGGATCCCTGGACGGCGACCTGCCGCCGTCGTTCTTCCAGCACACCCTGGGGGGTGAGGGCTCGCTGCCCGGCTACCGCCTCCACGAGCTGGATTGCGGCGCGCGGAGCGCGTTGCTGCCCTACGTCCACCGGGGCACCGCCGAACCCGAGCCCGTCTACGGTCGATACGGGTGCGGTCGCGTGGCCCTCTTCCAGCTCCAGTACCGTGGACGCCTGGAACTCGGCTTTCTCGGTGCCGGCACGAACCAGGGCTTCGACCCCGACGGCGGGTGGTTCGACGGCATCGACCTGAACCCGTCGTGGCTGCTCTTCTTCGACGCCGGGCGGGGATGGAGCCAGGAGGGGGACTTCCCCGACGAGTCGGCGGTGGCCGATCTGGGGGCGGGCCTCACCATCGGAGGGCTCGGGGCCTACTGGGCGTATCCCCTCAGCGGCGACGACCGGCGCATCAACTTCTTCGTGCGTCTCCAGCGTCGCTTCTGACGCTGCCGTCCGCCGTGATCGTCCGTCCCGTTCTCGTCGTCCTCTGCGCGGCCCTGGCGGCCTTCGGCGCCCGCCCCGGGGCCGTTGCCGCGCAGGACGAGGAGACGTGGATCTCGGTGGAACCCCGCACCGGCGGCGTGGTGGTGGAGCTCGGCGCGCTCCTGGAGGACCGGGCCCTGGCCAACGCCGTCCACGAGGGGCTTCCGCTGCGCATCAGCGTCGACGCCGAGTTGTGGGCCGATCGCCTCTTCGATTCGGAGGAAGGGCGGGAGTCGTGGAAGGCCAGCGTGTTGTACGATCCCGTGACGCTTCGCTACGAGGTCCAGGTCGGGCAGGCCGAGGCGGTGGAATTCCGCACGCTGGACGAGGCCCGGGACCACCTCCAGCGGTCGTTCCAGTTGGGACTGCGTCCGGCGAGGCCCGGCCGGTACTACTACCTTGCCTCCGTGGAGATGGCGACCCTCTCCCTCTCCGACCTGGAAGAGCTGCGTCGGTGGCTGTCGGGTGATCTGGCCCCGGCCGTGGGGGGCGACGCGCCCGTGGACGGCGCCGTGGCCCGGGGGGTCCGCCGGCTCTTCGTCCGGGCCCTGGGACTGCCCACGCGCCGGGTGCGACTCCGGACCGAGGCGTTCACCTTCGAAGGGGGATCCCAGTGACGGCGACCCGCGATCGGGATTCCCGAATCCTGCATCACGTGAGAGGGCTCCGGGACGAGTTCGTGGACTACGTGTCGGCCCTCTGCCGCATCGAGTCGCCTACCGACCGCCCCGAGACCCAGGCCCGGGTGCACGCCGTCCTCGGTCCCAGCTTCCAGGACCTGGGCTACGACGTGCGCATCGTGCCGGGAAGGACCAGCGGCGATCACTTCCTCGCCGTGCCCCGACGCCGCCCCCGACAGGGACGACAGCTTCTCGTGGGACACAGCGACACGGTCTGGCCCGTGGACACGCTGGAGCACATGCCCGTGCGCCTGGAGGGCGGACGCCTCCACGGGCCCGGCACCCTGGACATGAAGGGCGGCGTCGCGCTCATGGTGTTCGCGCTCCGGACGTTGAGGCAGTTGGAGCTGGAGCCGCCGCTGGCCCCGGTGGTCTTCATCAACGCCGACGAGGAGGTGGGCAGCCCCGACTCGAAGCGGCACATGCGGCGCCTCGCCCGGCGGGTGGATCGGGCCCTGGTCCTGGAGCCGGCCCTGGGACCCCGGGGCCTCATCAAGACGGCCCGGAAGGGCGTGGGGCAGTTCCATGTGCGGATCCGGGGCCGGGCCTCCCACGCGGGCCTCGATCCCGAGTCCGGGGCCAGTGCCATCCAGGAACTGTCCAACGTGATCCAGGCGCTCCACGGCCTCACCGATCCCCAGCGGGGCACCACCGTCAACGTGGGGGTGGTCCGGGGGGGCACCCGGGCCAACGTGGTGGCGGCCGACGCCACCGCCATCGTGGACCTCCGGGTGACCACCGCCGAGGAGGGCCGCCGCCTCGAAGAGTCCATCGGCTCGCTTCGCCCCCGCACACCGGGGGTCTCCCTCGAGATCACGGGAGGCATGCGGGCGGCGCCCCTGGAGCGCACCCCCCGCAATCGACGGCTCTGGAGCCAGGCCCGGGAGGCGGGTGTATCGCTGGGCCTGACCCTGGACGAGACCCTGGCCGGGGGGGGCTCCGACGGCAACACCACCAGCCTCTACACCGCCACCCTCGACGGCCTGGGGTGCGTGGGCGACGGTGCCCACGCCGACCACGAACACATCGAGGTCGACCCGTCGCTGGAGCGGTGCGCTCTCCTGGCTCGCCTCCTTCTCACCCCCCTGGACGCGGGCCCGTGAGTGCCGAGTGGACCATCCGCCCCCTGGAGGGCATCGAGGAGTACCGGGCCTGCGTGGACCTCCAGGAAGACACCTGGGGAAAGGGATTCTCGGAACGGGTGGCGCCGGCCATCCTCAAGGTGTCCCAGATTCTCGGAGGCGTGGCTTCGGGGGCGTTCGATCCCGACGGGCGGCTCGTGGGGTTCGTGTTCGGCATGACGGGCCCGCGGGACGGGACTCCGGTGCACTGGTCCGACATGCTGGCCGTGCGCCCCGAGGCCCGGGGCACCGGATTGGGGCGCCGGCTGAAGCTGCACCAGCGGGATCGGGTCCTGGCCCTGGGCGTGGAGGTCATGCACTGGACCTTCGATCCCCTCCGGACCCGGAACGCCCACCTCAACTTCTCCCGCCTGGGCATCACGGCGCCCGAGTACGTGGAGGACATGTACGGCCAGACCGATTCCCCCCTCCACCGGGGCATCGGCACGGACCGGTTCGTGGCCCGGTGGGAGATGGCCTCGCCCCGGGTCGAGGGCCGTCTCGACGGGACCCGGCCCGGCCCCACGCGCGACGCGCTGGCGCATTGTCCCGCCGCGGTGGACCGGGCCGAAGCCGGCAGCGCCCACCGGCCCCGGCCCACCGACCCCCGCCTGGGCCTGGATCATCCCCGCCTCCGGGTGGTGGTCCCGCCCGACATCGGCGCCCTCATGGACGACGATCCCGTTCTGGCCCTGGGCTGGCGCCAGGCCACCCGCGCCGCGTTGTCCCACTATCTGGCCCGGGGCTGGACCGCCCGGGAGTTCGTCCGGGACCCCCACGCCCCCGCCTACATCCTCGTGCGAGATTCGGCCCCATGAAGATCGAACGCGCCGTCCTGAGAGAAGTCCCCCTGCGCCTCCGGGAGTACTTCGAGATCTCCAGCGGGGGCCAGCAGGACCGGCGCGTGCTGCTCCTCACGCTCTTCGCCGAGGGGATCGAGAGCTGGAGCGAATGCGTGGTCATGGAGACCCCGTCGTACTCGTCCGAGACCACCGAAACCGCGTGGCACGTCCTCACCGACGTGATCCTTCCCGCCGTGGTGGGCCGCACGGTGGACGATCCCTCCACCGACCTGCTCGCCCCGGTGGCGTGGATCCGGGGCCATCCCATGGCGCGGGCGGCCGTGGAGATGGCCGGATGGGACCTCGCGGCCCGGGAGCGGGGCGTCTCCCTCTCGGCGCTGCTCGGAGGCGTGAGGGATCGCGTACCGGTGGGGGTCAGCGTGGGACTCCAGTCCAGCGACGACGCCCTCCACGACGCCGTGGCCGGGTACGTGGAGGCCGGATACTCCCGGGTGAAGATCAAGATCAAGCCGGGACGGGACCTGGAGATGCTCCGGGGACTCCGGACCCGCTTTCCCGACGTGCCGTTCATGGCCGACGCCAATTCGGCCTACACCCTGGACGACCTGCCGCGCCTCGAGCCGTTCGACGAACTCGATCTCATGATGATCGAGCAGCCCCTGGCCCACGACGACGTGCTGCACCACGCCCGCCTCCAGGCGCGACTCTCCACCCCGGTGTGCCTCGACGAGTCCATCGAATCCGACGGCGACGCCGAACTCGCCCTGGAACTCGGGGCCTGCCGCACCATCAACATCAAGCCCGCCCGGGTGGGCGGGTTCGCCGAAAGCCGGGCGATCCACGACCGGATGGTGGCGGCGGGACTCCCGGTGTGGTGCGGCGGCATGCTGGAGTCGGGCATCGGCCGGGCCTACAACGTGGCGCTGGCCTCGCTCCCCGGCTTCACCCTCCCGGGCGACATCTCGGCGAGCCGCCGCTACTGGGAGCGGGACATCGTGACGCCCGAATTCGAGGTCCACGACGGCCACATGGCCGTGCCCACGGGGCCCGGCATCGGCGTGGAGGTGGACGTGGACCGCATCGAGGCCCTCACGGTCCGCCGGGCCGAGTTCTGATCCACCCGGCCCGGCGGTAGCTCTCGGCCAGGAGCTCCACCGGGTGGGCCACGTCCATGGCGGCGCCCTCCTCGTGGAGGTGGGCCGCGATCTGCATCATGCATCCGGGATTCCCCGTGGCGACGCATCGGGCCTCGGTGTCGGCCAGGGCCCGGGCACGATCGGCACCGATGGCGCCCCCCAGCTCGGGGTGGGTGACCCCGTAGATTCCCGCGCCGCCGCAGCACTCCTCGGGCCCCTGGGCACGGCGGACCTCGAGACCGGGGATGGCGGCCAGCATCCGCAGCGGTGCGTCGCCCACGTCCTGGGCGTTGTGGAGGTGGCAGGGGGGATGGTAGGCCACCGTCCCCACCAGGGGCGCGCCTCGTCGGGGCCCCCACACCGCCACCGCTTCGTGGACGTCCAGGGTGCGCTCCGAGAGGCGGAGCGCTCGGTCCGCCCATGCCGGGTCGTGGGCCAACCAGTGGCCGTACTCCTTCATGGCGGCCCCGCACCCGGCGGCGTCCACCACCATGCGGTCCACTCCGGCCCGCTCGAAGGCGGCGATGTTGGCCCGGGCCCGGACCCGGGCGCCTTCCAGGTCGCCGGCGTGGGCGTGGAGGGCGCCGCAGCACCCCTGTCCCGGCACGGGGCGAACGTCCACCCCGTGCACCTCCAGCACCGCCGCCGTGGCGCGACCCACCCGGGCGTAGAGGGCGCCCTGGACACACCCCGCGAGGACGCCGGCGGTGGCGAACCCGGTGGCCTCCGGCGGCGGGGGTCGGGGCGGGGACGGCTCCGACGCCGCGTCCGTCCCGTTCCCGCCCAGGACGCCGGGACGCCAGGGCGCCGATCCCGCCACCATGAGAAGGGCCCGGCGCAGCGCGCCCAGCCGTCCCATCCGGGGCAGGAGGCGGGACAGGAGCCGCGCCCCGCCCGTGTCCCGCGCGAGTCGTCCGAGGCCGAAGACCCACCGGATCCGCCGGGACGAGGCGAAGAGCCGGAGGAACCCGCGGGTCGCCGGAGCCGGGGTCCGGGCCTCCCGGGCGGTGGCTCGGGCGTGCTCCAGAAGTCGGCCGTAGGGCACGCCGCTGGGGCACACGGGCTCGCACGCCCGGCATCCCAGACAGCGATCCAGATGCGACTGGAAGGCGTCGGAAACCGGGTCGAGTCGTCCCTCCGCCACCGCACGCATGAGGTGCAGCCGCCCCCGGGGCGAGTCGGCTTCGTCGCCGAGGCGCACGTAGGTGGGGCAGGCCGGCAGGCAGAAGCCGCAGTGCACGCAGGTGTCCAGCGCCTCGGCCTCGCCGGCCAGGGCCCGGGCCAGGGGGCCGTGGGCTTCGCCTCCCTTCACGGTGTGGGCTCCCCAGCGGGAAAGGGGCCCGGAGGAAGAATGCCCGCCGGGTCGAAGGACTCCTTGAGGCCCGCGGCCCACTCCCGGGCCACCGCGTCGTCGAGCCCCGCTCCCGGGTCGGGTCCCGCTCCCCCGGGGAGGGCCACCCACCCCCGCCCCCGGTCCACGGCGAGCCATCCGGCAAAGGGCGCCCCGGCCTCGTCGGCCTGGGTGCGCCCTCGGGCCAGCAGCTCGTCGCCGGCCCCGGCGGGTCCGGCCAGGGGCGCCCGTCCCGGGGCGCCGACGGCCGGGGCCCGGAGCCCCGCCCGGACCAGAGCCCCGTCCGCCGCGTCCGCTTCCCGCGCCGCGGGCAGGACCCGGCCCAGGCGATGGCGTAGTTCGGCCACCTCCGCCGCGGATCCCATCCCCCGAACCGCCAGCGTGGCCCCGAGGTCGTCCCACCCCAGCTCCACCGCCACCGGGGGCCAATCCAGGGCGGCGGCCTCCAGAGCGGGACCCATGAGGGCTTCGGGCCGGGGCGCCTGAAGCACCCAGCTCCGGTCCACGGCGGCCCGGGGGTGGAGGCGGAGGGTGACCGTGGCCAGGACGCCCAGGGCTCCCCGGCTTCCCACCACCAGGCGCACCAGGTCGAACCCCGCCACGTTCTTCACCACGCCCCCTCCCAGCCGGAGCACCCGTCCGTCGCCCGTGACGAGGGCGAGCCCCAGGACCAGGTCCCGGACGCCGCCGAGGCGAGCAGCCACGGCGCTCTCGGGGGCACCCAGGACCACTTGACCCACGGTCGCCCCCTCGAGTCCAGGTCCGTCCACGGGCCACCACTGACCGCTCCGGGCCGTCTGCGTCGCCAGCGTCGACAGGGGCATGGCCGCCCCGGCCGTGACGGTGAGATCGGCGGGCTCGTATCGCTCCACGTCGCCCCATCGGCGGCAGTCCAGCTCCAGGTCCGCCCAGCCCGGCGTGTCTCCCAGGGGGTCCACCCGCCACCCCCGCTCCGACGCCTCGGCCAGGGTCGCGGCCAGCTCCTCCAGGGTGCGCGGCGCCGCCTCGGGGCGGACTCCGGCCCGACGGGGCGGAGCGTCCCGACGCCAGGGGGGGCCCTCGGCCCCGTCGGGCAGGACCTTGCCCGGGTTCCAGAGCCCCTGGGGGTCGAACACCCGGCGCACCCGGGCCATGGCGTCGAGTTCGGCCGGTCCGTGGACCAGGGCCATGTAGGGACGTTTGTCCAGGCCGACCCCGTGCTCGCCGGTGATGGTGCCGCCCGCCTCCACGCACACCTCCATGATCTCCCTGCTCGCCACCTCCACCCGGGCCACCCACGCCGGATCCCGTCGGTCGAAGAGGATGTTGGGGTGCAGGTTCCCGTCGCCGGCGTGGAAGACGTTGGCCACGTGCAGGTCGTGGGCCCGGGCGATGGCTTCGATGCGCCCCAGCACCTCGGGAAGACGGGAGCGGGGGACGGTGGCGTCCTGCACCACCATGTCGGGCGCCAGGCGGCCCATGGCCCCGAAGGCCTTCTTCCGGCCCTTCCAGAGCTGGGCCCGGGCGTCGGGATCCCGGGCTCGCCGCACCTCGGTGGCCCCGTGCTCCCGGCACAGGCCCTCGGCCCGATCGGCCTCGTCGTCCAGGGCCGAGTCGGGCCCGTCGAACTCCACAACCAGCACCGCCGCCGCCGCGCGGGGGTACCCGGCGGCGAAGACGCTCTCCTCCACCGCGGTGATGGTGGCCCGGTCCAGGATCTCCAGCGCGGCAGGAAGCAGTCCCGAGGCGATGATGGCCGTCACGGCGGCGCCGGCCTCCTCGAGCCGGGCGAACGCCGCCAGCAGGGTCCGCACGCCCTCGCTCACGGGGACCAGTCCCACCTCGATCTCCGTGGCCAGCCCGAAACACCCTTCCGAGCCCACGAACAGCCCCACGAGGTCGGGCGCGCCGGGCCCGGCGTCCCCTCCCAGCTCGGCCACCCGCCCGCCCGCTCCCACGACCGTCAGGCCCCGCACGTACCGGCGGGTCACCCCGTACTTGAGGCAGTGGGGCCCACCGGAGTTCTCCGCCACGTTGCCTCCCAGCGTGCACGCCGTCTGGGACGACGGGTCGGGGGCGTAGTGGAGGCCGTGGGGCGCCGCGGCTCGGGAGAGGTCGGCATTGAGCACGCCGGCCTGGACACGGGCCCGGCGGTTGGCGGGCTCCAGGGCAAGGATCCGCCGCATGCGCGCCGTGCCCACCATCACGGCCCCGGGCCCGGCCAGCGCTCCTCCCGACAGTCCGGTCCCGGCGCCCCGGGGCACCACGGGCACGCCGGCCCCGTGGAGGCGCTCCACGGCCCACGCCGTTTCGTCGGTGTCCAGGGGGAGCACCACCGCCGAGGGGCGGCGCCGGTAGTGGGGCAGGCCGTCGGCCTCGTAGACCAGGAGCCGGTCCGGGTCGGTGATGACCGCGGCATCGCCCAGGCGGCGACGAAGGTCCCGGACCAGGGCCGGGGACGGAGCGGGGGGGTGGGGGTCGGGGGTCACGACCCCGACGATACGTTCCCCTCGACGACCGTGTCCACGTACTCCTCCACCGCCGCCAGGGAGCGACGGGCCGCCCCGTCGAGTCCCGGAGGCACCGTGTCTCCGTAGATCGCCCGGAAGAGGGCGTCGCCGGCGAGCCCCGGATGTTCCCGTCGGAGCTCCCGCACCTGGGCGATGCGAGTGCGGCGATGGGCCTCGAACCGGTCCAACGCCGCGTACGGTTCGTGCAGATCCGGGCCGTGGCCCGGGTGGATCACCGCCAGGTCCAGCCCCCGCACCCGCTCCAGGGACGCGAGATAGTCGGCCACGCACCCGGCGTATTCGGCCACCCAGGTGGTATGGCCGTGGCCCAGGACGTGATCGCCGGCGAAGAGGGCCCGGGCCCCGGGCCAGTACCAGGCGAGGTGATCCCGGGTGTGCCCGGGCGTCGGGACCGCCACCAGACGCCCCCCGTCGAACGGAACCTCTTCGTCCACGGCCGGCGCCCGGGCCCGTTCATGCCCGGCCCCCACCACGTCCACCTCCGGGTGCCCCGCCGCTGCGAACTCGGCGAGGAGGCGGTCCACGCCACCTGCGTGATCACCGTGGCCGTGGGTCAGCACCAGACGGACGCGGCGGGCGCCCTCGGTGGAACGAACGAGGGCCCGGACGTGGTCGTCCACGTCCGGGCCCGGGTCCAGGATCACGAGGTCGTCGTGCCCCAGGAGATAGGTGACGGTCCCGTCGAAGGTGAAGGGCCCGGGGTTGTCCGCCCGGATCCGCCTCAGGGGAGAAGTCACCGCCTGTGGTGCGCCGTCAGCGGCGCTCCGCCGCGATCTGCTCGGCCAGCTTGTCGGCCACACCGGAGATGGCGGCCTCGTCGTCCTCGGTGAAGGCGGCCTCGTCGGACGAATCCAGATCGATCTGCCCGAAGATGTCGTCGCCGGCCCGGATCAGAACCACCATCTCCGACCGGACGTCGGGATCGCAGGCCAGGTAGTTCTCCACCTTCGACACGTCGTCGACGATGAGGTTGGCCTTCTCCACCACCGCGGTCCCGCACACGCCCGTGCCTACGGGGATCTTGGCGTGTTCGGTGGGCGACCCCACGTAGTTGTGGAGCCAGAGCTCCTCGCCGCCCTCACCCAGGAGGTAGACACCGACCCAGTCGAAGCGGGGATCGGACTTCGCGATGCGCTTCACGGCTTGCCGGAGGAGGGCGTCGGAAAGGTGCCCTTCGTCCCGCATCTGCTGCAGGTCCTTGATGAGCTCGGTGGCGTCCAGCATGAGGTCGTGTCCCCTGGTGGTTCGTGTACGGCCCCCGAGGGCCGGTGATGAAATCGATGCAGGCTTCGTAGCCTGTAAGCGTAGAGCCGATGCCTTCGCTCGTCAACGCGGCGTGAAGTCGGTCCCGGTCTCCAGGCTCCGGACGAATGCGGCCAGGAGCCGGGCCGTGTGTTCCAGATCGGCCATGGAGACCACCTCGTTGGGCGAATGCATGTAGCGATTCGGCACCGAGACCAGGCCCGTGGGCACGCCCGTGCGGGTGAGATGGATCCCGTCGGCGTCGGTGCGGGTGGCCCGGGGCGACGCCTGGATCGAGTAGGGAATGCCTTCGGCTTCGGCCACCTCCGCCAGCCGCTCGAACACGACCGGATGGGCCGCCGATCCCCGGCTCAGCACCGGCCCCCCGCCCACCTTGTGGTCACCGAGTTCCTTCTTGGGCACGTCGGGGACGTCGGTGCTGAAGGTCACGTCGACCACCAGCGCCACGTGGGGCTCCAGGGCGAAGGCGCTGGAGCGGGCCCCACCCCCCTGGTATCCGATCTCCTCCTGGGCCGTGGCCACGGCCCAGGCCCCCGCCGCGGCAGGCGGATCGTCGGCCAACATGCGCAGCGCCTCCAGCACGACGAAGGCCCCGATCCGGTTGTCGATGGCCCGACTCGCGATCCGGTCGCCGGCCAACTCGATCATGCCCTGATCCAGCACCATGGGGTCGCCCACGCGGAGTCCCATCGTTACCGCGGCATCCTTGTCCGCCGCACCCACGTCCACCCACAGGTCGGTGGTCTTCGACGCCTTGGACCGCTCGTCGGGCTTGATGAGGTGGATGGCCTTCTTGCCGATGACCCCGGGCAGATCGCCGTCCCGGGTGAGGATCCGGACCCGCTGTCCCACGAGGACCTGGGGGTCCCAGCCGCCGATCTCATCGACGTAGAGGAAGCCCTCGTCGTCGATGTGGGTCACCTGCAGGCCGATTTCGTCGATGTGGCCCGCCATCATGACCCGGGGGGCGCCGTCGGGGCGAACCGAGGCCACGGAATTGCCGCTCACGTCCACGGAGACGTCCCGGGCGAAGGTCTCGGCTTCGGCCCGCCACACACGGGCCGGACGAACCTCGAAGCCCGAGGGGCCGGGTGCATCGAGGAGCTGCTGCAGGAAGGAGCGGTTCATGGGACCCCGGGCTCGATTCGACGGAGGCGGATTCGCGGGCAGCCCGTATTGTACGGGCCCAGGGGCCCTCGGTCGATGGCGGAACGCGACGCCTTCGTGACGCGATGGCGGCTAACCGTCGTCCCGGGTCCGGGACGGATCGACTTCGTTGCGCGGGTCCAGCCCCGCCGCGGAGGCGGCGGAGCGGTCGGACTCGGGGGGCGCCGAACCGAATCCCGGGGGGCCCCCCCCTCCGAAGGGCATGCCCGGCGTCACGATGCCCACGCGGAGCGTGCCGTCTTCCTGCATGCGCCGGATGCGAGCGGTAGCCGCGTTGCGGATCCAGCGACGCGTGGTGGGAATCAGGAGCGAGAACCCCGCAACGTCGGTGAGGAGTCCCGGCGTGAGGAGGAAGGCGCCTCCCACGAGCACGGCCAGACCGTCCATGAGGGGTCCCCCGGGCATCTGCCCCTGGGCGAGCTCCCGCTGGAAGGCCGCCAGGGTCCGCACTCCCTGGGAACGGGCCAGGGCCGCGCCCACCACGCCGGTCCCGAAGACCAGGAGAAGGGTGGGCCACAGACCGACCCACTGCCCGAGCTGGATGAGGAGCATCAGTTCCAGCAGGGGGACGACGACGAACAGAAGAGCGAGACGTGCGAACATGGAGACAGGTACCCGAAACCCGGAACTCCGGGTCCGCCCCGGTGTCTCGGAGGGTTCCCGAGGCGCCCCTCCCACGACACCTTGGTGCCATGGAACAGACCTATTTTCGGAAGGGCTTCGGACTCAAGGCCGAGGTGAAGCCCCTCATCGATGCCGAGTACCACTCCGAGATCGTCCACAGGATCCGGGCCCGGGGCTACGAGGACCGCTTCGGCGACGTCACGGTGCGTCTCGCCCAGGAATTCGGCTTCTGCTACGGCGTGGATCGGGCCGTGGACTACGCCTACGAGACGGTCCACAAGTTTCCCGACCGCACCATCTACCTGGTGGGTGAGATCATCCACAATCCCCACGTGAACCGTCGCATGACGGAGATGGGGATCGAGTTCATCTACCCCGACGACGAGGGCGCTTTCGACTTCGGCCACGTCACCGCCGACGACGTGGTGCTGCTCCCGGCGTTCGGGGTCACCATCGACGACTTCGAACGCCTCAAGGGCATCGGCTGCATCCTGGTGGACACCACCTGCGGCTCGGTGCTCCACGTCTGGAAGCGGGTGGAGAGCTACGCCCGCGACGGCTTCACGGCCCTCATCCACGGCAAGTACAAGCACGAGGAATCCCGGGCCACCGCCTCCCAGGCGCTGAAGTACCCGGGAGGGAAGTACCTCATCGTGCGGGACATGGGCGAGGCCATGCTGGTCTGCGACTTCATCGCCCGGCGGGAGGGGCACCTCTCCCGGGAGGCGTTCCTGGAGCGCTTCATGGACCGCTACAGCGAGGGCTTCGACCCGGATCGGGACCTGGATCGCATCGGGGTGGCCAACCAGACCACCATGCTGGCCAACGAGTCCCTGGCCATCGGGGGGAGAGTGCGTCAGGCCATGGTGGAGCGGTACGGCGAGGAAGCCGTGGACGCCCACTACCGCTCCTTCGGCACCATCTGCTCGGCCACCCAGGAGCGGCAGGACGCGGTGAAGGAGATGATGTCCGAGCCGCCCGATCTCATGGTGGTGATCGGAGGATACAATTCCTCCAACACGAACCACCTGGCCCACATGTGCCGGGAGTACACCACCACGTACCACGTCGAGGACGCGGCGTGCATCGACGTGGAGACCGGGACGATCCGCCACAAGCCCGAACTCGCCGCCGAACACCCCGAGTCCACCGAGACCGACTGGCTGCCGGAGGGCCCCTTCAGCCTGGGGATCACGGCGGGGGCGTCGACGCCCAACAACAAGATCGGCGAGGCCATCGTGCGGATCCTGAAGATCCGGGGCATCGAGCCGGTCCTCACCGGGCAGCCGGAGGGCGCGCCGGCGTGATGGGCGGGTAGGTGGGAGGCGGCGGGGGTCCACCGTGGGACCCTCGCGAAGCCGACGCTTCGCTCACGGCTGCGCCGTGGCCGTCTTCTCGAGGGTCCCACGGCGGACCCCCGCCTTCCGGGCTGGATGCGATCACGCCGGCGCCCATCAGGGCGCGTCGGACCGGCGCGCTGCCCCGGCCCTCGTTTCCTTACGTGTCCTCTGGGGGCCCAACCGCCCCTCCCTCCCTCCCCTCCGGTCCCCCAGCGGTGCTCCGTGAGCGCCCGGGGAAGGCCGCCCGCCCGGAAGGCGCCGGGCCCCGCGCGGCATTGCCCGAAGACGGCCACGGCGCAGCCGTGAGCGTAGCGTCGGCTCCGGGCAATGCCGCGCGGGGCCCGGCGCCGCCTCCCACCTACCCCCCGATGCCCTTCCCCAGGCGCTTCAGGAGATCCCGCGCCTCATCTTGATCGCCGGCATCCAGCGTCCCCATGAGCTCGGCGATGTAGGCCGCGTGCCCCGGGAAGACCTCGGCCACCAGCGCCCGACCGGCCTCGGTGAGGTGGGCGGTGACCACCCGGCGGTCGGTCTCGCTCCGGCACCGCTCCACCAGGCCCTGGGCCTCGAGGCGGTCCATGACGTAGGTCACGTTGCCGCCCGTGACCAGGAGCTTGTCGGCGAGCTCGCCCAGGGGGAGAGGGCCCAGGTGATGGAGGGCCTCCAGGATCCCGAACTGGGGCGTGGTGAGGCCGTACTCCGCCACCTTGGTCGAGACCGCCCGGGCCACGGTGGAGTAGGCCCGTGCCAGGGCGATCCAGAGGCGCAGTGCCCGTTCCTCGTCGGCCGACCAGGTGCGTTCGGCCGGCTCGGTGCGGGTGTCGGTCAACGGATCAGATGTGGAGGGCCCGGCCCAGGGCCGACAGCGCGCCCTCACCCACACCCTCCGACAGGGTGGGATGGGGGTGGATGGCCCGCTCCATCTCCTCGACGGTGGATTCGAGATGGCGTCCCACCACGAACTCGGCGATGAGTTCAGTGGCGTGGGGACCCACGATGTGGGCGCCCAGGATCTCCGAGTACTTCGTATCGCGGATCACCTTGATGAAGCCCTCGGCGTGGCCCGAGGCCACGGCGCGGCCGATGCCGACCCACGGGAACTTGCCCACCTCGATGTCGTGGCCGGCCTCCTTGGCCTGCGCCTCGGTGAGCCCCACCGACGCCACCTCGGGATGGCAGTAGGTGCAGTTGGGCACGTTGTCGTAGTCCACCGTGTGGTGCCCCTGGCCCGCGATGTGCTCGACGCACACCACGCCCTCGTGCATGCCCTTGTGGGCCAGCAACTGACGGCCCGCCACGTCGCCGATGGCGTACACGCCGTCGACGTTGGTGCGCATCCGGGCGTCGACCTCGATGAAGCCGCGCTCGTCCTTCGCGACGCCGGCGGCCTCGAGTCCCACATCTTCGGAGTTGGGCACCCGGCCCACGGCCGACAGCACGTAGTCCACCTTCATCTCGTGGACCTCGCCCTTGGCGTCCTTGAAGGTGACCTGGACTCCGTCGTCCTGGATGTCCGCCGTCTCGAAGCGGGCGCCCGTGTGGATGTCCATGCCCCGCTTCTTGTAGGTGCGGGCCATGAAGGCCGAGACCTCTTCGTCTTCCAGGGGCAGGACCCGGTCCAGGGCCTCCACGATGGTGATCTTCGTGCCGTAGGCGTCGTAGACGTCGGCGAACTCCATGCCGATGGCGCCGGCGCCCACGATGAGGAGCGACTCCGGGGCCCGGGTCTGCATGAGGGCGCCCGTGGACGACCAGATGCGATCTTCGTCGATCTTGAGCGACGGCAGGTCCCGGGGACGGGAGCCGGTGGCCACGATGATGTGATCGCCTTCCAGCGTCGTCTTCTCGCCGTCGGCGTCCACTTCCACCCGGCCGCCGCCGAGGAGGCGGCCGTAGCCCTGGACGTGGGTGATCTTGTTCTTCTTGAACAGGCCGGCGATGCCCCGGCTCAGTTGATCGGCGACCTTCCGGCTCCGCTCCTGGGCCGGACCCAGATCGAACGTCATGTCGGACGCGTGGATGCCGTGCTTCTCGGCCGACTTCATCTCGTTCACCAGAAACGCGCTGGTGAGCATGGCCTTGGTGGGAATGCACCCGATGTTCAGGCACACGCCGCCGAGCTTCTCGGCTTCGATGCAGGCCACGTTCATGCCGAGCTGGGTGGCCCGGATGGCGGCGATGTAGCCGCCGGGGCCGCTCCCCACGACGATGAGATCGAACCGGTTGTCGCCGCTGCCGTTCGCCGCCACAGTCACCTCGCTTGATGGAAACGCCGGCCGGGAGGGTCCCGCCGGCGATGGGGCCGCTGGAGCCTCCGAAGGTAGGCGTCGCGAGCGGGCGAAGTAAACCCCGCGAAGGCCCCGCCCGCGCCCGCCCACGGGCGGCCGACGCGACCATTCCGCGAGGGGCCGTGGGGTCCTACGTTGGGTCTGCCCGTCCTGGCGCCCCCCATTGCATCGAGGTCCGTCATGCTGCAGCTCGCCATCGTCGCGGTGATCGTCGTGGTCGTCGCCATGATGTACAACTCCCTGGTCCGGCTGCGGGAAACCGCCGACGGCGCCTGGGCCGACGTCGACGTCCAGTTGAAGCGCCGTCACGACCTGATCCCCAACCTGGTGGAGACGGTGAAGGGGTACGCGACCCACGAGAAGGGCACCTTCGAGGCCGTGGTCGAGGCCCGGTCCCGGGCCATGGGCGCGTCCACGCCGGCCGAGGCGGCCGCGGCCGAAAACATGCTCACCGGCGCGTTGAAGTCCCTCTTCGCTCTGGCCGAGAACTACCCCCAGCTCCGGGCGTCGGAGAACTTCGGGCGGCTCCAGGCCACCCTGGCCGACCTGGAAGACGACATCCAGAAGTCCCGCCGGTACTACAACGCGGTGGTGCGGGACTACAACACGAAGATCGGGGTCGTCCCCACCAACCTCGTGGCCCGGACCTTCGGCTTCCGCGAGCGGGAGTTCTTCGAGGCCGAGATCGGCGAGCGCCAGGTACCGAAGGTCGAGTTCGGGGACTCGGAGTGACCCCGGGGGCGCGTCGGCGGGGGCCCTTCGGCGCCCTCCGCCGGGCCCTCGGCGGGGCCGTCCTGGGCCTCCTCGCCGCTGTGGCCGGGGTGGCGGCCCAGGGCCGGACCCTGACCCTGGAGGAATTCAACGCCTCCATCACCGTCAACTCCGACGCCACCCTCGACGTGGTGGAGAGCATGCGGTTCCGGTTCGACGGGTCGTGGAACGGGGTGTTTCGCTCCATTCCCGTGGAGATGGAGGACTCCCGGGGGCTCCGGGACCAGATCCGCCTCGACGTGCGCTCGGTGGTGGACGGCAGCGGAACCGGGCTGCGCTACGAGCTCTCCCGGGAGGGCCGGAACCGGAAGATCAAGATCTGGGTGCCCGACGCCACGAACCGCACCGAGACCATCTCCATCCGATACGGGGTCCGGAACGGGCTGCGGTTCTTCGAGAACCACGACGAGCTCTACTGGAACGTCACGGGCAACGATTGGGACGTGCCCATCCAGCGCGCCGTGGCCCGGATCGTCCTTCCGGAGGGTGCCACCGGCCGACGCGTCACGGCCTACACCGGTCCCTGGGGCTCCCGCACCAACGACGCCGCCATCACGGAATTAGAAGAAGGATTTTTGTTCGAAGCCGACGATCTGGCGTTTCGTGAGGGTATGACTGCCGTCGTGGGGTGGGACCCGGGCCTGGTGGACCGCCCCACTCCGGTGGATCGGGGGCTGTGGTTCCTCACGCTGAACTGGCCTCTCCTCGTCCCGTTCCTGAGCCTCGCAGGCATGTGGCGCCTCTGGCTGGCCCGAGGCAAGGACCCGGTCGCCCTCCCCGTCGCACCCCGCTACGAACCTCCCGAGGGCTTCACTCCCGGGACCGCCGGGACCCTGGTGGACAACACGGTGGACATGCGGGATGTGACGGCGACCCTCGTGGACCTGGCCGTGCGGGGGTACCTGCGCATCGAGGAGATCGAGCAGGGCGCCATCGCCCGGGTGTTCACCAAACCCGACTACCGGTTCGTGCGTCTGGGCGGCGACAAGGGCGCGCTCAAGACCCACGAGCGACGGCTGCTCCACGGGGTGTTCGGGGGACGCCGGGACGTCACCACCGACGATCTCGAGAACACCTTCTACCGGGAGATTCCCAAGATCAAGGACGCCATCTACGACGAACTCATCGAGGAGGGCTACTACGCCCGGCGACCCGACAAGGTGCTGGGCGCCTACATCGGAATCGGCATCCTGGTGAGCGTGGCCTGCACCATGCTGTTCCTCTTCCTGGCCGCGGCCGCCGGGGCGGCCCCGCTGGCCGCCATCATCGGAGGGATCGGCGCGGGGTTGCCCGTCCTCGGCTTCGGCGTCGTGATGCCGGCCCGGACGGTGAAGGGGGCCCGGAAGATGGAAGAGGTGCTGGGCTTCGAGGAGTTCCTCGAGCGGGTGGAGTCGGATCGGTTCCGGCGCATGGTGAAGGGCCCGGAACAGTTCGAGGCGTATCTGCCCTTCGCCATGGCCCTCCAGGTCGACAAGCAGTGGGCCCGGGCCTTCGAGAAGATGTACGCCGAGGCCGCGACGCGATCCAGCGGGTGGTACGTGGGGAGAGGGGGTCCCACGTCGTTCTCGCCGTCGGATCTGGTGTCCAATCTCTCGTCGGTGTCGAGCCGAACGGGCTCGGCCATGACCTCGTCGCCCCGCAGTTCCTCGTCGAGTTCGGGCTTCAGCGGCGGGGGCGGATTCAGCGGGGGCGGAGGGGGAGGCGGCGGGGGTGGCGGGTTCTAGCGGAAGGCCGCGCCGGGGGCCCCCCGACGAACGGGACGTGGCCCAGGTGCATCTCATCGACGGGCACACGGTGCTCGTGGGGCGCTCGGCCCGGGACAACGACACCCTCTCCCTGAAGGTGGCGCGCCCCCGGGACGTCTGGCTCCACGCGGCCGGCGTGCCGGGAAGCCATGTGGTGGTCCGGCGTGGCGACGACGGCGAGGTGCCCCGGAGCGTCCTGGAACGGGCCGCACGATTGGCGGTGCGCCACTCGAAAGCCCGGAACGCACGGGGCAAAGTGCCTGTGCACTGGTGTTTCGCCGGGGAGGTGAGCAAGGTTCGGGGCGCCCCCCCGGGTCAGGTGCGTCTGGGGCGCTTCGACGTGATTCGGGTGTATGCCGGAGGGGCGGACGACGACGAGGAGGGGTAGGTGAGTGACACAACGACGCTGTTGAACCGGCTCCTGGAGCCCGACGACACCCCCCCGCCGGCAGTGCGGGAGGCCGAGGCCGACATCCGGGCCTGGGGGCTGACCCTGGCCATCGCCGGTGCCTTCGGGCCCATTTGGGCTGTGCTCCTGAAGCAGATGGCCCTGGGCATCTCTCCCTGGTGGCTGGCGGTGTACGCCGCCGTGCTCCTGGTGCTCTTCCATCACCCGCCGGCCCGGGGACTGCGGAAGGCCCGGGCCATCGTGCGCAAATGGGACGAGGTGGAGGTCCAGGGAGCCCTGGAAGCCGGAGGCGCGGCCTCCGATCCCCGCGTCCGGATCGCCGAGCAGATGGCCCGGCGGGTGGTGCGGCACCCCACGGCCGACGCCGCCGTGAAGGAGTCGGCGGCCGAACTCTACCGGGCCATCCGGCGCACCGCCCAGGACCGCCGTACCCTGGAAGTGGTGGACGAAGCGGCCCGCTGGCGCCGGCGGGACGAGGCCACCGAACGGTCCCTGAGCGACGCCCGGGACTTCGTGGCCTCCCGGGAGGGCGAACTACTCTCGTCGCTGGAGCAGCTCCACCGGGCGGTCATCTCCCGGGACGCCGATCTGGCGGCGGAGATCCGCACTCTGGCGGCCTCCCTGCTGGAACGGGCCCGGGCCGAGGCCGATCTGGAACGCTGGCTGGAAGGCGGGGAGCTTACCTAGCGTCCCCGGCTCCCAGCACGCCGTCCCAGGTCGCGGCGTCGCCGTCGATGTCGGCCGCGGGAGTCAGTCCCAGAAGCTCGGTTACCAGCGGATACACGTCGACGTTGGCGAAGGGCGGAAGGGTCTGTCCGCCCCGGAGCCGGGGGCCCGCGGCCACGAAGAGCGACCGCATGGAGAGCAGCCTGTTGTTCCACCCGTGGGTGAATCCGCCCTGGGCCGGTCGGTCGTTTTCCGGGTAGACCACCCACCCCGAGTCGGGCATGACGACGAGGTCGCCCATGCGGGGGTTGCCCCGGTAGTGCAGTCGCTCCGGCGTCTCGTCGGCGAGCCACACGGACACGTGCTCCAGCGCCTGGTCGATGCTGTCCCGCACCGCCCGGATCCGTTCCGGGCTCCCCTCCACCCAGAGATTGCCCGTGGGACCCGATTCGGGCATGCGGATGCCCTCCATGGAGCCCAGGGCGTCGGCCACGTAGAGGGTGGTCTCGGGAGTGTAGCCGTCCATGCCGTGGTCGCTCACCACGATGACCGTGATGCGGTCGCCGTGGGGAAGGGCGGCCAGCCCCTCGATCAGTCGGCCCAGGGTGGCGTCGATGCGGGCCACGGCCTCGGCCAGTTCCGGGCTGTCGGGTCCGAAGCCGTGGCCCGCGTCGTCGGTGTCGCTGAGATAGAGGGTCACGAGGTGAGGGCGGAACTCGGGCGGCCACTGGAGCCACTCCAGCACCTGCTGCACCCGATCTTCGTGGGGCCGCTCGTGTTCGTACACCTTCCAGTGACTCGGACGCACCCCGGCCACGTCGGCCTCGGAGCCGACCCAGTAGTAGCAGGCCGCCACCATGCCCTGGGTCTCGGCCGTGACCCAGAGGGGCTCCCCGTCGTACCAGGTGCCGTCTTCCACCTTCTCCCGATCCGAGAGCCGGTAGATGGCGTCCCGCTCCTCGTCGTAGAACGTGTTGGCCACCAGCCCGTGGCGCGCCGGGTAGAGACCGGTGGCGATGGAGTAGTGGTTGGGATAGGTCTTGGGGGGATACACCGGGATCATCCCCTCACGGGCCCACACACCCTGCTGCGCCAGGGTCGTGAGGGTCGGCGGCGCGTGCTGCTGGACGTAGCGGGAGGCGAATCCGTCCAGCGACACCAGCACCACGTAGGGCGCATCCATCCACCGTTCGGCGTTGCGGCCACCCGTGGGCGCCTGGGGGTCGGCGGCCACGGGGGCCTCGGCCGGAGGCGCCGAGGGCTCGGGCGCCCCACACCCCCCCACGCCGAAGAAGAGCAGCGCCGCGGCGCGGAGAGCCCGGGGCGAGGAGATCCGGAAACGAGATCGTCGGAACATGATGAGTCGGACGCGGGGGGACGGGACGGGCACCCCCAAGATACGGCACCGGGGCGGAGGCGCGACGGCCCCCACCCCGGTTCCCGGCCTGCGTTCCGGCTCCGTTACACCAGAATGGCCGCCGGCTCTTCGAGCATGGCCTTCAGGGTCCGGAGGAACCGCGAACCCTGGGCACCGTCGATGACCCGGTGGTCGCAGCTCATGGTCACCCGCATGCGGGGGCGGATCACCACCTGACCGTCCACCGCCACCGGCGTGTCTTCCACGCCCCCGACGGCGAGGATCCCCGCCTCCGGCGGATTGATGATGGCCGTGAACTCGTGGATGCCGAACATGCCCAGGTTGGAGACGGAGAAGGTGGCGCCGGTGTACTCGTCGGGCTTGAGCTTCTTCTCCCGGGCCCGGCCCGCCATCTCCTTCACCTCGCGGCTGATCTGGACCAGGCCCTTCCGGTCCGCGTGCTTCACCACCGGGGTGATGAGGCCGTCGTCCACCGCCACGGCCACGCCCATGTGGACGTGGTGGAACCGTTTGATGTGGTCGCCGTGCCATGCCGCGTTGCACTCGGGGTGCCGCGCCAGAGCGGCGGCGGTGGCCTTCAGGACGAAATCGTTGAAGGACACCTTGTCGCCCGACCCCTCCACCAGGGCGTTGACCCGCTTCCGGGCGTCCACAACCCGCCCCATGTCCACATCCATGGTGAGGAAGAAGTGGGGCACGGGCGCCAGGGACTCGGTGAGGCGTCGGGCGATGGTCTTCCGCATCTGCGAGACCTTCACCTCGTCGTGGCCCTCGGCGGCCCCGGCATCGGACCAGGGCCGGGGTGCCGGAGCGCCGGACGCGGCCGGCGCCGCCGTGGACGGGGCGGCGTCCCGGGCCGCTTCCACGTCGCGCTTCACGATCCGCCCGCCGGGTCCCGACCCCTCCAGGGAGCCCAGATCCACGCCCGCGTCCTCGGCGAGGCGCCGGGCCAGGGGCGAGGCCTTCACCCGGCTCCCGTCGGCGGCGGGGGCCGCAGCCGGCGCCTCGACGGTCTCCGCCGACCCGGGATCGCTCTCGTTCGACGGCGCGGACGGCGCCTCGCCCGAATCGCCCGACTCCTTGTCGGACTTGGATTTGGCTCCCGCTCCCACAAGGTCGGAGATGTCCTCGTCGGCCCCGGCGATGACGGCGATGACCTCACCCACCGGAGCCGTTCCACCCTCGGTCAGGAGGATCGTCCGGAGGGTTCCGTCTCCCCGGGCCACGAGTTCCATGGTCGCCTTGTCGGTCTCGATCTCGGCCAGGATGTCGCCGTTCTTCACGGCGTCGCCCTCGGCCTTCAACCACTTCACGACCTGCCCCTCCTCCATGGTGGGAGAGAGGGCTTCCATGTGGACCTTCGTCGCCATAGGCTCGGGACTCTCGGGTCTTGAGGGTTACGGGAGATTCAGCGGTACAGCACCCGGTTGCACGCGGCCACCACCCGCTCGGCGGAGGGCTTGGCCAACTGCTCCAGGTTCTTGGCGTAGGGCATGGGCACGTCGGCCTGGGTCACCCGCACCACCGGGGCGTCGAGCCAGTCGAAGGCCTCTTCCTGGACCAGCGACACGATCTGGGCTCCCACGCCGGCGAACGACCATCCCTCCTCGAGGTAGACGGCCCGGTTGGTCTTCCGCACCGAGGCCAGGATCGTCTCCACGTCCAGGGGACGGATGGTGCGCAGGTCCACCACCTCGGCGCTCACGCCGTCCTTCTCGAGCTTGCGCGCGGCCTGGAGCGCCACGTGCACCGTCTTTCCGTGGGTGAGGATCGTGACGTCGTCCCCCTCCTGCTTCACGTCGGCCACGCCCAGGGGAATCACGAAGTCGTCGTCGTCGGGCACGTCGCCCTTCATGTTGTAGAGGAGCTCGCCCTCCATGAACGCCACGGGATCGGGATCCCGGATGGCCGCCTTGAGGAGCCCCTTGGCGTCGGCCGGAGTCGCCGGCGTCACCACCTTCACTCCGGGCGCGTGCACGTAGTACGTCTCGCACGCCTGGGAATGCTGGGCCGAGAGCTGGAGCGCGGCGCCGTTGGGGCCCCGGAACACGATGGGACAGGGAATCTGGCCCCCCGACATGTACCGGATCTTGGCGGCGTGGTTGATGACCTGGTCCAGGGCCAGGATCGAGAAGTTGAAGGTCATGAACTCGATCACCGGCTTGAGCCCGGCCATGGCGGCGCCCACGCCCAGCCCGGCGAACCCCAATTCGGCGATGGGCGAGTCCACCACCCGCCGATCTCCGAAGGCGTCCAGCAGTCCCTTGGAGACCTTGTAGGCCCCGTCGTACTCCGCCACCTCCTCGCCCATGAGGAAGACGTCGGGGTCCCGCTCCATCTCTTCGCGGAGGGCCTGGTTCAGGGCCTCCCGATAGGTCATCTCGGCCATCAGACGGATCCCTCCGGGCGCTCGCGCCCGTCGAAGAACATCCGGCCGTCGCCCAGTTCGGCGTAGACGTCGGCGTAGAGCTCGGAGGGGTCGGGGAATGGCGACTCGTCGGCGAAGTCGAAGGCCTCCTGGGCCGTGGTGCGCGCCTCCGAATCCATGGCTTCCAGCGACTCCTGGTCGAGATGCCCCCCCTCCAGCAGCACGTCCCGGAGCGTGGCGATGGGATCGGCGTTCTTCACCTTGCCCTCGACCTCCTCCTTGCTGCGGTAGGTCCCCGAGACGGGGTCCGACATGGAGTGCCCCTTGAAGCGGTAGGTGCGGAGATCCACGAACCGGGGCCCGCCCCCGCCCCGCACGCCGGCGGCGAGGTCGCGGAAGGCGACGAAGGTCTCCAGCACGTCCTGGCCGTCGACGATGGAGGTGGGGATTCCGTACGAGCAGGCCTTCTCGTGGATCTCGGTCCGGGACACCCGGGAGAAGGCGGTACCCATGCCGTACTCGTTGTTCTCCACCACGTAGATCACCGGGAGATTCCAGACGGCGCTCATGTTGAGGGCCTCGTGAAACGCGCCCTGGTTCACGGCGGCGTCTCCCATGAAGCAGACCACCACGTGGTCTTCGTCGCGGTACCGGATCTTCCATCCCATGCCCGACGCCAGGGGCACCTGGGCGCCGACGATGCCGTGCCCTCCCATGAAGCGACGCTCGTAGTCGAAGAGGTGCATGGAGCCCCCCTTCCCCTTGGAGCACCCGGTGGCCCGGCCGAACAACTCGGCCATGACCGCCCCGGCGTCGATGCCCTTGGCCAGCGCCTGGGTGTGCTCCCGATAGGCGCTGATGACGTAGTCGCCTTCGTCCAGGGCCAGAATCGACCCGGCGGCCGCCGCCTCCTGACCGATGTGGAGGTGGCAGAACCCGCCGATCTTGCCGATGGCGTACGCCTCTTCGGCCTTCTCCTCGAAGCGCCGGTACAGGAGCATCTCCCGCATGAGGCGCAGCGCGGTATCGGGATCGACGCCGCGGAGTCCTCCCGCGCCGTCGGTCCGGGTCTCGTCGTCGACTGTCTTGGTCTCGGCCATGGAGGATCTCAGGAGGGGGCCGTGCCGTGCCGACCCACCTCGATCTGGACGAGATCGGGACGACGCTGGTTCAGTTCGGGGCGAAGCTCCGCGGGGGCCGGAATGTCGGCCTCCAACACGTCGGTGATGCGGCCGGGTCCACCCGCCTCGACCTCCCGGGCCTGCTCCTTGGCGTGGTAGCTGGAGCGGACCAGGGGACCGGACTCGACGTGGCGGAAGCCGTATTCCTCTTCACCGATGCGCTTCCACTCGGCGAATTCGTCGGGCGTGACCCATCGGGCCACGGGAATGTGCTGGGGAGACGGGCGCAGGTACTGGCCCAGGGTGAGGATGTCCACCGCGGCCTCCCGCAGGTCGATCATGGCCTGGCGAATCTCGTGGGGCTCCTCACCCATGCCCAGGATCAGGCCCGTCTTGGTGAGGATCTCGGGCGCGATCTTCTTCGAGGCGCCCAGGAACGAGATGGAGCGCCAGTACCGGCCGCCGGGCCGCACGTCGGGATGCAGCCGCTCCACCGTCTCGAGGTTGTGGCCCAGGATCGCCGGGCGGGCCTCGAGAACGGTGGCCAGAGCCGCCTCGTCGCCCTTGAAGTCGGGGATCAGGACCTCCACGGAGCATGCCGGGAGCCGGTCCATGATCTGCCGGATCGTGTCGGCGTAGATCGACGCGCCGCCGTCATCGAGTTCGTCGCGATTCACGCTGGTGATGACGACGTGCTCGAGCTCCATGGCTGCGCAGGTGTCGGCCACCCGGCGCGGCTCGTCCAGGTCGAGTTCGGTGGGCATGCCGTGAGCCACACCGCAGTACTTGCACGCCCGGGTGCAGACGTCGCCCAGGATCATGAAGGTGGCGGTGCCCGCCTCCCAGCACTCGCCGATGTTGGGGCACCCGGCCTCTTCGCAGACGGTGTGGAGCGACTCGCTCCGCATCATCTTCTGAAGGCGCATGTAGTTGGCACCGCCGGGCGAGCGCACCTTCAACCACTCGGGCTTCCGGGCCCGGAGGGGAATGGTGTCCAGACCCTCGTGCGCACGAATGCGCGAGGTGCCCTTGGGCTTCACCAGCCCGGTGTCCTTTCCTTCGGGTGCGTATCCGCGGGGGGACACGGTCCCGGTCGCTGCGTCACTCACGGTGATCCTCCTCCGGCCCGGAGAGGGCCCGGCCGGTGTGGAGGCGCCGGCAGCCAAGGGCGGTCGGCGACCCGTTGTCGTCGTGGAGTCGGAGAAACGACCGTCGTGCAGTCGTTTCGGGATCCGGTCGAGATGGGTGGGACTCCATCCTGCCGGAGCCTGAAATCATAGCCGGAGGCGGAGGGGCGGTACAAGACGGCCCCGGTTCGTCAGAGACCGACCCCCAGGCCCCGCACGGCCCATCCCAGGGCGAACCCCAGGTAGTTGCCCACGGCGTACCCCATGAGCCCCACGAGGATTCCGGGGAGGATCAGCCCTCGCCACTGCCGCGAAACGGCCACGGCCAGCGCGCTGCTGGGACCCCCCACCGCCGCCTGGGAGGCCACGCTCAGCGTGCCGAGATCCAGGCGCGCCCACCGACCCACCCCGTAGACGACGGCGCCGTGGACGGCCACCACCACCAGGGTGTAGAAGAAGACCTCCACGCCCACGGCCACGATTTCGGCCACCCGGGAGTGGATGCCGATGACCACGAAGAAGAGGTGGAGGGCCACGTTGCCGAGCTGGAGCGCACCCCGGGGAGTGCGGAAGGGCGCGGTCTGCCCCACGGCGAGGGCGAGGGTGGTGAGCCAGAGCACCGCGGGGATCGCCGGGACGGCCCGCCCCAGGGCGTCGGCCGCCAGGAGCAGGACGAGACCGGTGGCCGCCAGGAGGGCCAGGTCCAGGGTGGACACGGGGAGGCGGGCGAAGAAGGGGTGGTCCTGACCGGCGTCGTCTTCGTCGTCGGCGCCGGCCACGAAGGACTCGGGCACCTCCGGGTAGTATCGCTTCAGCCACACGGGGAGCATGAGGGTGGCGCCGAGCCACAACCCGGTGGTGAGGTTGTCGGCGGCCGTGGCCCCGGCGAAGAGGGTGTCGGGAAGCTCGAGGCCCCGGCCCACGGCCACGAAGTTGACCGATCCCCCCGAGTAGGTGCCGGTGAGGGTTCCGGCGAGCTTCCAGGTCTCCCCGCCGAAGGCCCCGGAGAAGAGGAAGGCGCCGGCGAAGGCGCCCAGGGCCGTGCCGGCGCACGCGAGGGCGAAAGCGGCCAGTACCCGGGGTCCGGCGCGACGGACGTCGGCCAGATTCACGGCCAGGAGCAGCCAGGCGATGGCCAGCGACGTCACGGGGCCGCCGATGCCGTCGTAGACGGGCGACGACTCCGGGACCAGGCCCGCGTTGGAGAGGACGGCCCCGAAGACGATGCACAGCAGGGAGGCCCCCACCTTCGACAGGGCAGGGACCCGGTGGTCCAGGATGAACGCAAGGGCGGCGACGGCGGCCACGACGGCCGCCACGGCCAGCGGCGTTTCGATCACACCGAAGCCCGGTCGTCGTCCCGGTCCAGCGACGCCCGCGCCACCGACGGGCGGTGCCCGTTCTGCGCCTCGTATCGGTGGAGGACGTGCTCCACGACCTCCTGGGGGTCGTCGGTGAGGTACAGGAGCTCCAGATCGCCGGTGGAGACCTTGCCCTCGGCCATCATGCGGGTCTTGATCCACTCCACCATGCCGCCCCAGTAGTCCCGCCCCACCAGGACCACGGGGAAGTTCCGCACCTTTCCCGTCTGGATGAGGGTCAGGGCCTCGAAGAGCTCGTCCATGGTGCCGAACCCGCCGGGGAAGATGACGAAGGCATCGGCGTACTTCACGAACATGGTCTTCCGGACGAAGAAGTACCGGAAGTCCACGGAGTGGTCCACGAAGGGGTTGGTACCCTGCTCGAAGGGCAGTTCGATGTTGCAGCCGATGGAGGCCACCCCGGCCTCCCGGGCGCCCCGATTGGCGGCCTCCATCATGCCGGGGCCGCCGCCCGTGATGATGCCGAAGCCCGCCTCCCCCAGGAGTCGGGCGGTGTCGACGCACTTCTGGTACATGACGTCCCGGGGTCGCACCCGGGCCGAGCCGAACACCGACACGCAGGGTCCCTGGCCCGTCATGGCTTCGAAGCCTTCCACGAACTCGCCCATGATCCGGAAGATCCGCCACGAATCCAGCGCCAGGGCGAACTTCGGCGACCGGGAGAGCTCTTCGACGGTGGTCTGGAGAAACCGCTCGTCTTCCGTCTCCCGGGAGGGCGGCGGCGGCGGCACCACCTCCTGCTCACCGGGAATGGCCGCGCCTTCGTCGAAGGGCAGGTCGCTCACGCGTCGCCCCCGGTGAATGCGGTGGCGTCGGCGCGCACTGTGCCCATCATTTCGGTGTGGGCCTCGTAGTCGAGGTTCCCCGACGCCATCTCGGCATCGAAGACATCCAGCAGGTGCTCGTAGTACCCTCGCGCGGCCTCCGCATCTCCGGCTTCCGCAACCGCCTGGCCCGCAGCGTAGAGGAGCAGCAGGTGGTCCGGCCCCGTCGCGAGACCTTCCTCCGCCGTGGCGATCGCCCCCGTCAGATCCCCCGCGGTCCGTTGCAGCGTCGACTTGTGGAAGAGGCCGTCCAGATCGAGGGGGGCGGCCCGGTCGTACGCCTGGATCGCCATGGGGACGAACTGGGCCGCCTGGACCGAATCTCCGGCGGCCGATGCACGCATCACGCGGTCGAAGAGGGCATCCGCTGCTTGCCGCGGCGTCATGGAGTTGAGGTCGACGGCCGCCGCTCCCGTGGCCGGTGCCTGGGTGGGCACGGGAGCCACCTGGTCGGGGCGCAGGATCGGCCAGGCCACCACCAGGATCAGGAGGATCAGCAGGCCCCCGGCGAACCACCACGCCACGTTGGGATCGCCGGAGCCGCCCCCCACCTCGGCCCCGGCGGCCGCGCCGGCTCCCGCCGATTTCCGGGAAGCGCCACCGCCTCCCCCGGACCCCGCACCGCACTGGGTGCAGAATCGCGCACCGGCCTGGAGGGATGCACCACACTGGGTGCAGTGACGGGCCTTCAGAGGAGTCCCACAGTTGCCGCAGAAGTTGCCGCTGGCAGCGCTGCCGCACTTGGGACAGGTCTTGGACGGTGTCATGGAATCAGGGTTCTTCCGGACAAAGATGAGGAGGTCACTGGAACACGCGCTCGGGAGATCCCACCAGGGCCCGGAACAGGATGGGCCACGTGGCCATGGACTGCCCCCGATAGTTGGGCTGGAATCCGAAGAGGGTCACCGAGCCCTGGCCCACCCGGGCCTCCACGATGGCCGGCTTTCCGGCCACGTGTTCGGGCCCCAGCACCCATCCCGACATCAGGGGCTGATCGGCGAACCGGGCCAGAACGCGGACCGTGGGATCGGTGACGTCGAAGGCCCGACTGCTGCGCCAGAACCACGAGGCCACCTCGGGCTCCAGGCCCTGGGCGAAGGGATCGTCTTCGAGCTCCAGCGACAGGAGCGACCCCGGAATGTAGAAGTCCTGCGGCGGGAGTCGATCCACGGCGTTGTCCACGCCCAGGTCGAAGAGATCGACGGCCAGCTCGGTGGCCTCCTCGATGGCCACGAGGCGTCCCCCGTTCCGCACGAAGTCCCGGAGCGCACGCTGGCCGTCCTCGCCGATCCCCCCGGTGTACTCGTCGGGAAGGACGCCCTCCGAGAAACCCTCGACGATGGCCGCCGGGCTCTGGTCCTGGAGAAGGATCACGTCGAAGCGCTCGTTGAGATTCCCGGCCCGGATCGTGGCATCGTGGATCGTGTCGTAGGCGAGGCCGTGCTCGTCGAACACCCACCGCGTCCATCCCGCTTCCATGGGTTCCCGCCATCCCTTGTAGATCCCCACCCGGGGCGCACCGTCGCCCCGGAGTCCCGGCGGGAGCCGGAAGTCGAAGTCCGGCGCATCGATGCGCTCGGAGAGGGCGACGCCCAGAGGCTCGAAGACGGGCACCGCATCGATGTCGAGAAGGAGGGGCAGGGTGTGGGCGGTGACGTCGTACGGGCGCTTGGGCGGGCCCCCGGGATACTCCCGGAGGTCGGGATAGACCTGGCGCTCCAGGAGCGTCTGGGCGAACGAGGCGTAGGGCTGCCGCATGGGCACCACCCAGGTGCCGGCCTCGAACCGTTCGCCGTCGGCGGTGAAGGGGGCTTCGGCCCGGTGGACCTCCACGTCGCCCATGGCCAGGATCCGCAGGGCGTAGGCCACGCCTCCCGGATTGTCCTCGTCCGGCGGGATCAGCCACGCCTCGGGGGTACCTTCGGCCACCTCCACCGCCCGGGTCCCGATGGCGTGGAAGTTCTCCAGCCAGTAGCGCCGGTTGCGAGCGGCGTTGGTGAGGAGCGCCATTGCGCCCGCCTCCTGATACTCCACGATGTCGGGCAGACCCCAGCGCCCTCCTTCCCACGGCCAGGGGTAGTTCCAGCTCCGGGCCCCGGCGTCGTACTCCCGTCCCCCTCCGATGTCGGCGGGATCGACCTCCACCGAGGTCGCCAGATCGGCCGACGCGGTTTCACTCAGGATCCGGGCTCCCGCGTGGTAGTGCTGATAGGCGCGGGCCGGGGTGTAGGCGTCGTAGATGGCCTGGACCACCACGCCCGGCTTGCCCTGGGCCGTGAGTTCCGCGGCCATGTAGCTGCCCAACTGACTCACGGCACTGGTGAGTCCCGGGTCGATGTTGGGGTCCCACGGCTCGGTGTAGGGGGGGAAGAAGATCCGGGCGCCCCCGCCCCCCATCTGGTGGATGTCGTGGACGATCTGGGGGTGCCAGGCGTTGTGGGCCTTCTCGATGGTGAGGCGGGTCTCGGCCTGGGTGAAGGCGTACCAGTCCCGGTTGTTGTCGTGGCCGACGTAGCGATGGTACAGCCAGGGCAGGGGGGCGGCTTCGTACTCGGTTCCGACCCACTCCTCGTACCAGTCCACGACCCACTGGAGCCCGTCGGGGTTCAGCGACGGAATGTCCAGGAGCACCACGTTGTCCAGGATCTCCCGCACCTTCTCGTCGTCGGACGAGGCCAGCCGGTAGAGAAGGTTCGCCGCGGACTGGGAAGACCCCACTTCGGTGGCGTGGATGCCGTGGGTGATGAGCACCACCGTGCGCCCCTCGTCCAGAAGCCGGGCCAGCTCCGCCTCACCCCCGATGCGCCGAGGATCGGCCAGCCGCATCTGGATCTCCCGGAGCTGGTCGAGGCGGGCGTGATTGGCCGGGCTGGTCACGGTGAGCATCACGAAGGGGCGCCCGTCGGTGGTCTGCCCGAGGGTATCCACCGCGACCCGGTCCGAGGCCCTGGCCAGGGCCTCGTAGTACCCGGTCAACTCGGTCCAGTCGGCCAGGCGTTGCTCCGTGCCCGGGCGGAAGCCCAGGACCGAGGCGGGCGTGGGCACCTGGGCGGCGGCCCCAACCACGGCGACGGCCGAGAAGACAAGACCGGCGGCCAACCGGGACACGAGGGTTCGCGGGGGGAGGGGCGTCCGGTTCGGGGCGGGACGAGGATGGCGCATGGGCGGGGTCGCGGAAGGTGGGAGCGGGGGCGAGGGCATCGTACCCATCCCGCCTCCCTCCAGCAACGCTCCATGGGACTCCCGACGGGTCAGAGTCCCGACGGATGGTCCAGGAAGGTCCAGGTCAGGTCGAACCGGTCGGCCAGGTGGGTGGCCAACGCCTTCACACCGAAGGTCTCGGTGGCGTAGTGGCCGGCCAGCACGAGGTGCATGCCCAGCTCGTGGGCGTCGGTGAAGGTGTGGTGGGCGCCCTCGCCCGTGACCAGGGCGTCGAGCCCCGCCGTGGCGGCGTCCTCCAGGAACGAGGCGCCCCCTCCGGTCACCACCCCCACCCGATGTACGGCGTCGGGACCGGCGCCGAGCCGTCGGGCGGGGCCATCCACGGCCTGGGACGCACGGTCTTCCAGTTCACCGGGCGACCATCCACCGGGGGCCAGGCCCCACCAGCCCAGGGGCGCGCCCTTGTATTCGCCGAACCTCCCCTCGATCCGGAGTCCCATGGCCCGAGCGAGAAGAGCACAGTTGCCCAGTTCCGGGTGTCCGTCCAGGGGAAGGTGCACCGAGTAGACCGCCATCCCGCTGTTCAGCAACTGCGCCAGTTTGCGGTACCGACGTCCCGTTATGGGGCGCAGACCGCTCCAGAACAGCCCGTGGTGGACGATGAGCAGGTCGGCGTCGGCGGCCACCGCGGCGGTGATCACCGCCTCGCTGGCATCGACGGCCGAGGCGATCCGGTGCACCGGTCGGCCTGGGGCTCCCTGGACCTGGAGACCGTTGAGGGCCGTGGGATAGTCGGGATGGTCCTGCACCCCGAGGAGCTCATCGGCATACTGGATCACCGATTCCAATTTCATGGCGGGCCCGAGCGCGGTCCGAGGGACGGAAGGGTTTTCAACATCGGGCGTGGAATCCCGGGGGACAACCCCCGTGTGGAACACCGCGCCGCCCCGTGGAAAACCCCGCGTTCGTGGCGTCTCTCCGCCATGAAACGTGAACGGGGCCGAATGTGGAAAACCGACCGGAGGCCCGTTTCCACAGACGGAGAGCCTGGAGGCCTCAGCCGGCCTTCTGCGCCGCGTCGTCGTCCATCTTCCGGGGACCCGACGGCACGGTCGACTTCGACGACACCACGTCCGACACGGCCTTCTCGCCCATGGTGAGGGAGCCGTTCATCTCGGCGCCCTCTTCGAGCTGCATGCGACGCGCCCGCACCTCGGCGTTGATCCGGGCCGTGGCCTGCACCTCGAGGCGGGACGCGGCGTTGACCGACCCGCTGACCCGGCCTCCCAGGACCGCGTCCTGGGTGAAGATCTTCCCCTCCACCTCGCCGTCCTTCCCCACGACCACGGCCTTGCCGGCCCGAATGGTCCCTTCGACGCGTCCCTCGATGCGGAGGGTGCCGTCGGTTTCGCAGTCGCCCACCACGGTCATGCCCGGGCCGATGATGGAGATGACGGTATCCTGGGGGACGGGGGTCGATCGGTCACGTGCCATGGAAGAGCTCCGAAACTTCATGCGGGGGGTCGGACCAGGGTGAGGGGATCGACGGCCTCGCCGTCGAGAAGGACCTCGAAGTGCAAATGTGGTGCCGTGGATCGGCCGGTGCTTCCCGAGAGGGCGATGATCTCCCGACGGCGGACGGACGCGCCTTCCGCCACCAGGAGGAGGTTGGCGTGGGCGTATCGGGTTCGATACCCGTTTCCGTGATCCAGCACGATGTATCGCCCGTACACGGGATCCTCGCCCGCCTCGGCCACGGTCCCGGCCCCGGCCGCCCGGATGTACGAGTCGGTGGGGACCGCGATGTCCAGGCCTGGATGGCCGCCGGCGTCCACCCCCTCGAGGAGAGGCTGGGTGACGAAACCCCGTTCGGTGAGCGGCCAGGCCGAAGGGGTCGGATCGTCATCGTCGGCGGAGTCGCGGTTGCGCACTCCCGCCGGAGGGGGCAGCCAGACTTCGGACTCCACACCGTCTCCGCCGGGACCGAACAAAGACCGAATCTGGTCGTACCGGGTCTCCATGGCTTCCAGCGTTCGGGCCAGGGCCTCGAACTGCTCCCGCTCGGCCTCGAGCTCGGTCACCCGGGCCTCCAGGGTCGATACCCGGAGAGCGCGGACGCCGAACCACACCCACGAGGTGAGGAACAGCACGGAAGCGACGCCCAGCGTCCAGGCGCCCCGACGAAGCCAGAGCATGGAGCGCGCAGAGATGGTGAAGGTGCGGCTCTCGGTTCCGTCACCCGGCACCCAGATCAGGGACGAATCGTCGTCGGCCACGAGATCAGCCCAGCACGTCGGCCGCTTCCTCGCCCGCGATCAGGGCGAACAGCCGCTCGAAGTCCTCGGCGTCGTGAAACGGCACCTCGATGACCCCCTTTCCCGAGCGCGCCCCACCCCGGATCTGGACCCGGGTGGAGAGGCGCTCCCGGAGGGCTTCCTCGAGGGCCAGGATCACCGGGTCCCGGGAACGCCGCGATCCCGCACCCTTCCGGCCTCCCCGCCCTTCCCCTTTCGCGGCCCGCACGCGGCGCTCCACCTCCCGCACCGACCACCCTTCCTTCACGGTGGCCCGGGCCAGATCCGCCGCCCGGACTCCGTCGTCCAACGACAGGAGCGCCCGGGCATGTCCAGTGCTCAAGTCACCGTGCTGCAACAACTTACGAATGGAGGGCGGCAACTTGAGGAGCCGCAGCATGTTGGCGACGGTGCTCCGATCTTTGCCCACGGCCTGGGCCACGTCCTCCTGGGTCAGGCCGAACCGATCCATGAGAGACTCGTATCCCTCGGCCTCTTCCAGGGGGTTGAGCTGTTCCCGTTGGAGATTCTCCACCAGGGCCAGGACCAGCAAGGCTTCGTCGCTGACCTCCCGGACCACCACCGGCACGTCGGTCCAATCGAGCCGCTGGATCGAGCGGAATCGGCGTTCCCCGGCCACGAGTTGGTAGCGATCCCCCGATCCCCCGTCGGGTCGCACGAGAAGCGGCTGGAGCAGGCCGTTCTCGCGAATGGACGAGACCAGTTCGCCCAGCTCGTCTTCGGAGAACTCCTTCCGAGGCTGGAGGGGATTGGGAACGATGGACCCCACGGGGACCCGCCGGACTTCGGTTTCCGACGGCTCCGACACCAGGTGTTCGCCGAGGAGGGCGCCGAGACCGCGACCGAGGCGATCCTTCTTCATGCCGTCTCCCGCGTCGGGCGCCGCTCATCCCGAGCCTGAATCACTTCGCGCGCGAGGGCCAGATAACTCTGGGCGCCGGCGGAGAGGGCGTCGTACTCGACGATGGGGCTTCCGAAGCTCGGCGCTTCGGCGAGGCGTACGTTCCGGGGGATCTGGGTGCGATAGACCTTCCGCCCGAAGTACTGCACGGCCTCTTCGGCGACCTGACGGGACAGATTCAGCCGTTTGTCGTACATGGTGAGAAGCACACCCTCGATCTCCAGCGAGGGATTGAGCCCCTTCTGCACGACGCGCACCGTGTTCAAGAGTTGGCTCAGGCCCTCCAGTGCGTAGAACTCGCACTGGATCGGGATCAGCACCGAATCGGCGGCCGTGAGTGTGTTGAGGGTCAGGAGCCCCAGAGACGGAGGACAATCCACGAGGATGAAGTCGTATTCGTCCCGGATGGGCGCCAACGCAGCCCGGAGAATCGACTCCCGCTCGCCCTCGCCCACCAGCTCGATCTCGGCACCCACCAGGTGTTTGGTCGAGGGAAGGAGATCGAGGTGGTCGAAGTGCACGCCCTTGGCCACGCACGACGCCACGGAACGGCGTTCTACCAGGACATCGTAGACCGTAGGCCGGGATTGCCGGCCTTCCAGCCCCAGACCCGAGGTGGCGTTGCCCTGGGGGTCGATGTCGATGATCAACGTGCGTTGCTCCGCCACCGCGAGAGCCGCGCCCAGGTTGATGGCCGTGGTCGTCTTTCCGACTCCACCCTTCTGATTCGCGATGGCGATAACGCGGGACATGGCCGACTGGGGCTCGAGAAACGGGCGCCGGGAACACGGAGGGGTCGGAATATGGCCCCCCGAACCGGCGACGTAAAGCAACTTGTGGTCCCCCCCTGGGCGTTCGAAGGGCAGTTGTGGCCCGGTTCGGCGTCCGGGGGTGCAGGAAATCGCCCGACCCCACGTCGCCCCACGGAGGACCGTCATTACGGGGGATGCGGATGGAAGCTGCCGCTCGCCACAATTCCCACAGTCACGGGAACGCGTGTGGATTGTTTCACGTGGAACGGTCCCCGGGGACGCGGTATTCCAGGGGAATGCGGCGGCGCGAAGCCACAAACGTGCCTACGATCCCGACTCGCTGCCGGCCGGCGTGTAACGAGCCGGGTGTGGATAAAGAGGGGCGCTCGATATCGGTCCGGGATCGTGTTTCACGTGAAACAGGACCACGACCAGTCCGCTTCCCACGGCTCGCTAGTGCAACAACGCCCCTTCCCCCTCTCCCGAGCTCGGATGACCACCCAACGGGGGGTCCCGCAGCTGGTGTGGCCGCCAGGCGTGCGCCGCGGCCCGTTCCAACCCACAGCCCGGGCGGAACAGGGCCGGTCCGACGGAAGGGGTTCGCGCGAAGCAATAGTCACGCGTGCACGCACCGCGCACACCGTTACGCCGTGCGGCCGGCGGAGGCGTCGACGCCGTCGAACCAACCCGCGGGCCACGCGCGTGCGCGCGGTGGGCGAGTACACGTTCGAAGCGCGGGCTGGCGGGCGCGGGTGCAATGAAGTGCCCTGAACGCAGCGCGTCGGGCGCCGAACATGGCCCCGAGACCAACGCCGCGACGTGCACCGTACCGCCCGCGAACCCTGGGATGAACGGAGCCGCCTCGGCGCCCGATCCGCTCGACGCTCCGACCCAACGGCCCCTGGGCCGGATCCAACACCGCACCGTCCGGACGTTCCCGGATCGATGCGGAGTCCCGGCCAAGCACCCCCGCGCTCCCGGGGCGGGAACGGTCTCATCCACCCCCAGGTGTTTCACGTGGAACATCTCCGTGGAGCGAACGGCACCCCCCTTGTCGAACACCCTTGAGCTCTCGGTCCCACAAGAGACGAAGAACATCCAGGATCCCCCCTGGCCGAGCCGGATCGGGCAGGATGCGGATCCGTGTCCCCGGGCGAAGGGCCCGATCCGGTCGCCCCAGGCGACTCCGGACGGCGTGATGCGGATCCCGAAGAGCCGACGCCCCGACCGCGATCCTCCGACAGATCCCACCGAACCCGGGAACGGGTGGTCTGATACGCCGTCGCGGGAGCCCGAGGGCACCGCGGGTCTGGCGTAGAGGGGCCCGGGAACGAGAGGTCATGGTCGCGAAGGACCTGGATGGGCGCCGAAGGAATGTATTCGGTGTTTGTTCGGCCCCAGAGCCCTTCAGCCTCGTGACGCGCCCCGGCGTACCCTCGGACCCACCGTCCCCCCGCCCCGCCACTTCCGGACCTCCATGACCAGGTTCTGGAGGTCCGCCTGGGATACCCCCGGGATCCGTCCGGCCTGGGCCAACGTACCGGGGCGAATCCGGGTCAGCTTCTCCCGAGCCTCGGCCGAGAGGGTGATGAAGGCATCGTAGGGTACGGATTCGGGAAGCTCGAATTGCGCCCGCGCCCTAAGCACCTGCGCCCGTTGACGTTCGCGCTCCACATAACCCGAGTATTTCAACTCGATCTCCACGGCACGGAGGGCGGCCGAATCCCCCGGCGGGGGGGCCGGCACCGTGGCCGCAGCGAAAAGCGCCTCGGCCTCCACACCGGGACGCCGCAGGAGCTCCGCCGCGGGCGTCGGTCCCGTGATGCCCCCGGCCCCCGCCTCCTCCAGGAGCCCCGCGGCCTCCTCCGGGCCCAGGCGCGTGTCCACGAACCAGCGGTGAATTCGGGATTCGGCGGCCTGACGGTCTTCGAGCGCCGTTTCCTGGGCGTCGGTGAGCAACCCGAGCTCCGCGGCCCGCGGACCGAGCCGCGCCACCGCGTTGTCCTGCCGCAGCAGGAGCCGGAACTCGGATCGGGAGGTGAAGAGCCGGTAGGGTTCGTCCACCCCCCGCGTCACCAGATCATCGATGAGGACGCCGATGTAGGCCTCGTCCCGCTCGAGGGTGAACGATGGCCGTCCCAGGGCACGGAGTCCGGCGTTGATCCCCGCCATGACGCCCTGGCCCGCAGCTTCCTCGTACCCGGTGGTCCCGTTGATCTGTCCCGCGAAGAACAGCCCCGGTACGGCCCGCACCTCCAGCGTGTGCCGAAGCTGGTGGGGCGGAAAGTAGTCGTACTCGATGGCGTACCCTAGGCGCGTGATCCGTGCCCGCTCCAACCCCGGGACGGACCGGACGAAGGCCTCCTGTACGTCGCCCGGAAGGGACGTCGACAGTCCGTTCACGTACAGCTCGGTGGTGTCCAGTCCCTCGGGCTCCAGGAAGACCTGGTGCCGGGGGGAGTCGGGAAACCGCACGATCTTGTCTTCGATGGACGGGCAGTACCGGGGTCCCCGCCCCGAGATCTCGCCACCGTACAGTGCGCTCCTCTGCAGGTTCTCCTCAACCACCCGGCGAAGGGCCGGTCCCGTCCAGGTGATCCAACAGGGGCGCTGCGACGGCACCTTCTCCCGCGTATACGACGAGAACCGGAAATCCTCGGGATCGCCTTCCTGGAGCTCCACCTTCCCGTAATCCACCGTGCGGCCGTCGATCCGGGGCGGCGTTCCGGTCTTGAAGCGCGCCACCTCGAATCCCATGCCCTCGAGAGCCTCCGCCAGCGCCACGGAAGGCGCTTCTCCGGCGCGCCCACCCGCAGTCCCCGGCCCCGTGCCCCGGTGGATCCGCCCTCGGAGAAACGTGCCCGCCGTCACCACGACGGCCCCGGCGCGAACCCTGTGGCCGCCCTGGGTGACGATGCCCACCACACCCGCTCCGTCCTCCTCCCCCAGCACCACCCCGTCGACCCGGTCCTGAAAGAGGTCCAGCCCGGGCAACTCCTCCAGACAGCGCCGGACCGCCCGGGGGTACAGGGCCCGGTCGCATTGGGCCCGAGGACCCCACACCGCCGGCCCCCGCCGACGGTTGAGCATGCGGAAGTGGATCCGGGACGCGTCCGTCGCCCGACCCATGATCCCACCCAGGGCATCCACCTCCCGGGCCACCACCCCCTTGGCGATGCCCCCGATGGCCGGATTGCAGCTCATCTGGCCGACCCGCTCGAGGTCGGGGGTCACCAGGAGCGTGCGCGCACCGAGCCTGGCCGCGGCGGCGGCGGCCTCGGTCCCGGCATGCCCCCCGCCGACGACCACGACATCGCAGGTCCACTCCATGGAATCCCCGTTCCTCACAAGGCGCCTCAGACGACGGCGTGAAACCCGTCGGCCTGTGCTGAGGGTCCCGCTGCGATCTCGTCCACCCCCACCACCCGGGCCGCCGGGGGACCCTCGGCCAACCAGCGGGCCAGGGCCACCAGGTCGTCCCGGGCACCGCCGGCATGGACCTCCACCGATCCATCGGCATTGTTCCACACCCGGCCCCGGAGTCCCAGATCCCGCGCCCTCTGGACCGTGTGCCAACGGAATCCCACGCCCTGGACCCGGCCCCGAACCCTCCACCCCCGGGCCTCCACCGCGCCCTCCATCACTTGCCCACGCAGAAGCTCCGGAACACCCGATCCAGCACGTCGTCGGTATCCACCAGCCCCACCACCTCCTCCAGCGCCGATTCGGCGGCCTTCAGATGGGTGGAGGCGTACTCGGCCGGCACTCCCTCGTCCAGAGCCCGGGCGAAGGCATCGACCTCGTCGGCACCCCGCACCACCGCCTCGGTCTGGCGCCGGCGGGTCAGCACCGGGGCGTCGTCGGGGCGGGCCCGGAGGTGGGCGAAGCACCGGGACGCCACGGCCGAGCGCAGTTCATCCAATCCCTGCCCGCTCACCACCGATACCCGCACCGCGCCGGCCCACTCCTCGGGACGACGCGGTTGGACGCCGTCCTCCCGATCGGCCATGGTGAGGACCGGAAGGACCGGGACGTCCCGCGCCGCCAACCACGCCCGATCGGCGTCCGGCATCTCTTCTCCCTGGGGCACGCAGTGGAGCACGAGATCGGCGTGGTCCAGGAACCGCCGCGCCACCTCCATCCCCATCTGCTCCACCCGGTCGCCCTCCTCCCGCAGCCCTGCGGTATCCACCAGGCGGACGGGAAATCCGTCCATGACGATGTCGGCCTCCAGGGCGTCCCGGGTCGTCCCGGGGACGTCGGTCACCAACGCCCGCTCCTCGCCCAGAAACGCGTTGTAGAGCGACGATTTCCCCGCATTGGGCCGCCCCGCCAACACCACCAGCGCCCCTTCCCGCAGCCGCTCCCCCTCGGGCCCCGTGGCGGCCAGGCTTCGGAGTTCACGGGCCAGGTCCCGGGCCTTCCCGGCGATGACCTCCGCACCCACGGGCGGATCGTCCTCGTCGGGAAAATCGATGTGATGGGCCAGGACCGCTTCGAGCTGGAGCACGCCCTCCCGGAGTCCCGCGAGACGCCGCGAAAGATGCCGATCCAGTTGGCGCAGGGCCTCACGATGCAGCCGCGGGCTCGTTCCCCGAACGAGGTCGTCCACCGCCTCGGCCTGGATGAGGTCGAGTTTGCCGTGGAGATGGGCCCGACGGGTGAACTCGCCGGGCTCGGCCATGCGAACACCCGCCGCCCGGAGGGCCTCCAGGACCCGGCGGGGCGTGAGACCGCCGCCATGGCCCGAGAACTCGGCCACATCTTCCCCCGTGTACGACCCGGGACCGGGAAACCAGGTCAGGAGTCCCCGATCCACCACCTCCCCCGAGACCGGGTCCACGAGCCGGACCAGGGTCGCTCGACGGGGCTCGGGCAGGCACCCATCCAGCTCGGGAACCGCCGCCCGGATCACGTCGTCGGCGCGGGGTCCCGAGATGCGAACCACCGCCAGGGCACCCCGTCCCGGAGGCGTCGCCAGCGCGGCGATGGTATCGACGAGGTCGGCCAGGACGCCCCCCCGTCAGCCGCCGCCGCGATCCAGCTTCACGGGACCGGCCTTCGCAGCCGCCTTCCGTTCCCGGGCGATGAGCATCTGCTGCGGAATCGTGGCGAGCTGAGCCGTGGCGTAGTACAGGTTCAGACCCGACGGGAACTGCATGAAGATGAAGCCGAAGAAGGGCGGCATGAAGTACATCATCATCTTCATCTGCGGGTTCTTCCCCGCCTCCGGCATGGACCGGAAGGAGATGAACTGCAGGGCGAACATGGAGACCGCCAGCAGGATCGGCAGGAGGTAGATCGGGTCCTTGGCCGAGAGGTCCGGGAGCCAGAGGAAGGGGACTCCCCGCAGCTCGATGGTGTTCTGGAAGACGAAGAAGAGGGCGATGAGCACGGGCCACGGCAGGAGCATGGGCAGACAACCGGCCAGCGGATTGAAGCCGTACTCCTTGTACAGCCGCATCATCTCCTTCTGGAGCTTCTCCGGGTTGTCCTTGTACTTGGTCTGGATCTCCTTGACCATGGGCTGGACGGCCATGTTGCGCATCTGGGCGCGCATGGCCTTCTGATTGAGGGGCCAGAGCAGCACCCGCATCAACACGCCGAAGATCACCAGCACCCAGCCGTACCCCACGTTGAGCTGGTCGTGGAGGAAATTCAGGATCCACAGGGTGATGGACACGAAGGGGCGGATCAGGGGCCGCAGCCACTTCCATCCGTACGGGTTCACCTCCTCCATGTCGGCGCCCAGCGCCTGGAGCCGGGAGTACACCTGGGGCCCCATGTAGAGGCGGTAGGCGAGCCGTCCGTCCGGACCCACCGCCTGGGACACCGACACCGACGGACGCATGGCGTCGACCCCCGGGACCGTCACCACGCCGCCCAGATACGGCCCGTCTTCCGAGGTCTCCCGCCCGGGGAGCACGGCCATGACGAAGTACTTGCTCTTCACGCCGGCCCACCGCCACGGCCCATCCACCACTTCGGGCCGCTCCACCTTCCGGAGTTCGGTCGATCGGACACCCCGGTTCAGGTGATTCCCGACCCACGCCATGACCCGGGCTTCCTGGGCCGAGTCGGCTTCGTTGTACGCCAATCCCCGCCCCAGACCGGTGAGCCAGAGCGGCCGGTCGACGCCGGCGACCTCGGCCTCCACGTCCACGAGGTAGTCGTCGGGGCGAAAGGTGTAGGCGATGCGCACGCGGAGGGCGGAGTTCGCCGGAGCCGCCGTGAAGGTCAGGGTCCGGGCGCCATCCCCCTCCGCCAGGCGGAGGCCGTCGGCCGGATCGGCGGTGAAGTCGAGGTCGGCCAGCGACACGGTGTCGCCCCCCACCACGAGGCGCTTGCCCAGGGCGTCGACACCGTCGGGCAGCAGTCCCACGGGGCCGTCCCGACCGTTGAGCGCCGCGTACTCCAGCAGCTCCGCCGATTCCAGCGTCGCCCCGCGGCTGCTGAACTCGAACCGGTATTGAGGGGACTCCACGACGACGGCCTGGGCCGGAGGGCGGGGAAGGCCGCTGGTCTCCTGAATCCCGGGGGCCGCAGGGGCCGGCGCGTCCGTCACCGGACTCCCGGTCACCGAGCCCTCGGTCGCCGGCGCCCCCGATGCCGGCGCATCGGGAGTCGCCACCGCCCCCGGCGAATCCATCACCATGCCGGTGGAATCGCCCGCCATGGCGGGCATCTCGTCCAGGATCGGCGGAAAGAGCTTGTTGGTTCCCCAGATCACGAGGAACATCATCCCCAGCGCCAGTACGAAACGTCCTTCGGTGCTCATGGCATCTATTCCCTCGAGGTGCTGTCCGTGTCCCCGGACGGGCCGGGAAGCGGAGGCACCGGATCGTAACCCGAACCTCCCCACGGGTGACACCGGAGTATCCGGCGCATCGCCATCCAACCGCCCCGGAGCGCCCCGTGTCGCTCCAGCGCCTCCAGCGCGTACGACGAGCAGGTCGGCGTGTACCTGCACGACGGTGGGGTCCACGGCGAGATCCCCACCTGGTAGAACCGCACCAGGCCCATCAGGACGCGGCGGACCACGTGTCCTCGACCCACCCTACGAGTTCAGCGCGGAGTTCTTCGAATCCGGCATCGTACGCCTCTCGACGAGCCCGCACGAGAAGATCCACCGAAACCCCCCGTTCCCTCAACCTCGGAAGCAACTCCCGCCTTCCGATCTCCCGCAGCCTCCGCTTCAGCCGATTCCGATCGACGATCCGATGCCGGTGTTTCGGCACCACCACGCCGAACCGGGAATGCGAAACGGGGGAAGCGGCGAAGACGACGTCCAGATGGCGCGTCCTCGTCCGCTTCCCCCTCGAGAAGAGCCCCCGGATCTCGGATCCTGAGCGGATCCGGTACGCCGGAGGGAATCTCGTGTCGGGACGGCCCGCCCGCGGCTCCGAGGCCGCAGCGCGCTCTCCGTCCATGATCGCTACTTGGAGCCGATCCTCACCGTCAGGCGGGCCCGGCCCTTCCGCCGCCGAGAAGCCAGGACCTTCCGGCCCCCCTTCGTCTTCATGCGTGCACGGAACCCGTGCTTGTTGACCCGCTTGCGATTCCGGGGCCGATACGTCGGCTTCATGGGTTTCTGTCCAGCTCAGAGTCGCTATTCGTCGAGAATCGAGCTTGGAAAGCTAGCCGCACCCGCGGCGGTGCGTCAACCCGTAAGTGCGGCATCCGGCCTCGGCCCACGAACGCCAGGCACGCCGGGCCATACGGGGCCCCACGAGTTGACTTTTCCACACCCCAACTCTAGGTTCGCCGGCCCTCATTTTCCGTGGCCGATTCGGAGCCACGGACCCGGTTTCCCCTGCGCCGTCGCGAGCTCCCGGCTCCCGGCTCCGCGACGTCTCCACCGCCCATGGAGTTCACCGCCACCGATCTCTGGACCCGCGTGCTCGACGCGGTCCGACCCGGCATGCCGGAGCAGAGCTTCAAGACGTGGCTCTCGGCAACCCGAGGGGTGGCGCTGGCGGAGGGGGAGCTCCAAGTGGAGGCGCCGAGTCAGTTCCACGCCGAGTGGATCGAAGACAAGTACCTCCCCACGCTCCAGTCCCTGGCCCACTCCCTCCTGGGCCGCCCCGTCCGCCTCCAGATCCTGGCCGGCTCGGGAGCCGCTCCGGTCTTCCCCGCGGTGGAGGTGACCCGTCCCCGTCCGTCACCTCCCCCCGTGGCGCCGCCCCCGCCCCGCCCCGAGACCCGGCGGGAGCCTCCGGTGCGGGACCGGGACGGGCCCCGGCCCCTTCTCAACGACCGTTACACCTTCGAGCGGTTCGTGGTGGGGTCGAACAACCAGTTGGCGTCGGCGGCCTGCCACGCCGTGGCCGAACAACCGGCCCGCATGTACAACCCCCTCTTCCTGTACGGGGGTGTGGGTCTCGGCAAGACCCATCTCATGCACGCCATCGGCAATCACATCCTCGGCGGCGCCCCCGATTCGAGCGTCCTGTACATCACCACCGAGCAGTTCGTCAACGACCTGGTGACCTCGATCCGCCAGGGAAAGACGCCCGAATTCAGGCAGCGGTACCGGGAAGTCGATCTCCTCCTGGTGGACGACGTCCACTTCATGAAGGAGAAGGAAGGCACCCAGGAGGAGTTCTTCCACACCTTCAACGCCCTCTACGACGCTCGGAAGCAGATCATCCTCACCAGCGACCGCCCGCCGAAGGAGATCAAGGGGCTCGAAGATCGCCTCGTGAGCCGGTTCGAGTGGGGTCTGGTGGTGGACATCAAGCCTCCCGACTGGGAAACCCGCGTCGCGATCCTCCGCAAGAAGGCCGAAGACGACGGCCTGACGTTGGACCCGGAAGTCATCGACTTCATCGCCCGATCCTGCACGGCCTCGGTTCGGGAACTCGAAGGCGCGGTGATCAAGCTCCTGGCCTATTCGTCGCTGACGAACCAGGAGATCACCGAAGCCCTGGCCCGGACGGCCCTCTCGGGCATGATCCGCACCGACGACCGGGAGAGCATGCCCCCCGAGGCGGCCCTGACGCCCGAGCGGGTACGGGACGTGGTGGCGAAGGAGTGGGGCGTCAAACCCGAGGGTCTGGCGTCGAAACGGCGCACGAAAGACCTCACGGTCCCCCGCCAGGTGGCCATGTTCCTCATCAAGGAGATCCTGGACACCCCCCTGGTGGCCATCGGCGAGGTGTTCGGAGGGCGGGATCACTCCACGGTGATCCACTCCATTCGAAAGGTCGAGGACTCCATGGCCGACGACCCCGACTTCGCCGCCCGGGTGGCGGGCACCCGGGACCTGCTCCTGGGCACCGATGGAGCCCGTCCGTGACCCGGCCCCGTTGTCCACGACGCTGGGGAAAACCCCGGGGTTCTCCACGGACCTCGGGCACCCGGTTCGGGGTTTTCCCGGTCGGCGCCCGTTCTCCACGCGGCGTCCACACCCGGTCGAGCCCAGCTCTCGCCGCGGACCGCCGCCCCGGATCGGCGTCGGCCGCCCCTTTCGTCCACAACTCCACACGCCCTACTACGACTGCTTTTCTTTTCTATAATCAGAACAGCAGTATAGGGCCTGTGGGAACGTTCATCGTTCATCTCCCAGTGGAGTCTCCATGAAGTTCACCATCACGCGTCAGAACCTCCACAACGGCCTCGCCGCCGTTTCGGCCAGCATCCCCAGCAAGACCACCTTGCCGGTGCTGTCGAACATTCTCTTCGAAACCGAGGAGGACGGGGTCTGGATGAGTGGCACCGACCTCGACGTGTCGGTGCGCGTGAAGGTGCCGGCCGAGATCCACGAGGCCGGAAGCCTGACCGCTCCGGGCAAGAAGCTCCAGGAGATCACCCGCGAACTGCCCTCCCAACCGGTGGAGATCTCCACCCGATCGGATCAGATCGCCCTCCGCTGCGGCGCGAGCCACTTCAAGCTCAACGGCCTCCCTGCCGACGAATTCCCCTCGCTCCCGGCCGTGGACTTCGACTCGGCGGTGTCGGTGGGGGGAGACGACCTCCAGAGCCTCATCCAGCACACCTCCTTCGCCGTCTCCACCGAGGAGAGTCGCCCGATCCTGAACGGAGTCCTCTGGGAACTCCGGGAGGGATCCATGCGCATGGTGGCCACCAACGGTCATCGCCTGGCCCGCATGGGGGTTCCCACCGGGCCCGGTTCCATCACGAGCACCGACTTCATCGTGCCGCCGGCGGCCCTGTCCCAGGTGCAGCGTCTGCTGAAGGACGCCGACGAGATCCAGGTCGCCTGGGACCACGGCGCCGACGGTGGAGCGCGCAAGAATCACCTCGGCTTCCGGGCCGGGCCCACCGAGGTCTACACACGCCTCATCGAGGGCACGTATCCGAACTACGAGCAGGTGATTCCCAAGGACAACGACAAGGAAGCCACCGTCGACAAGAAGACCCTGGAGTCGGCGGTACGCCGGATGGCGGTCGTGGCCTCGGACCAGACCCATCGCATCCGCCTGCGGTTCGAGCAGGATCGGGTGCACCTGAACGTCCTCACGCCCGACCTGGGAGAGGGCCACGACGAACTCGAGCTCTCCTACGGCGGCGAGGAGATGGAGATCGGCTTCAACGCCAACTACCTCCTCGAGGTGCTGCGCTACATGCCGTCGTCGGACGTGAAGCTGAGCTTCAAGGCACCGGAGCGGGCCGCCACCATCGAGCCCGTGGGCGACGACGCCATGGACTACCTCTGCCTGGTCATGCCCCTGCGCCTGCTGGACTGACCCCGGGTGAGGTCACCCGGCCCGGGCGGCCTCCAGGAGCTCGGCTCCGGTGAACACGGCCACGAGAGGGAGGTCGGCGGCGTCCAGGCGCTCCCGGCCTCCCTCTTCCCGATCGACCAGCGTCAGCACGCCGGCGATGGTGCAGCCGTAGTCCCGGAGCACCTCCACCGCTTTCAGGGCGCTGCCGCCACTGGTCATGGAGTCCTCCACCACCAGGCAGCGGGCATCGGTGGGGAGGCCCCCTTCGACCTGCTGGCCCGTCCCATGGCCCTTGGGCTGTTTGCGCACCGAGAACGCGTCCCGGGGGTCGCCCCGATCGAAACTCTCCCGGGCGATGGCGTAGGCCACGGGGTCGGCTCCCATGGTGAGTCCCCCCACGTGGGTGAAGTCCAGCCCGCTGGCGCGGAGGGCGTCCCAGCATACCTTCCCCGTGAGGGCCTGCCCCTCGGCCGACATGGTCGTGCGGCGGGCATCCACGTAGTACGACGAACGTGCGCCGCTTGCGAGGGTAAACTCTCCCAGGCGGACGGATCGCTCCACCAGGAGCGCCTTGAGTCGGGTGCGAGATTCCATGCCGCCATCCTCTCGCTCCCAGTCCCCCATCGTCAACCCTTCATGATGCGTCTCCCCCGCCATCTTCCCCGGACCCTCGCCCTCGGAGCCGCCCTGGCGGTCACCGCGTGCGAGAGCAGCGGCCCCGTGGATCCCGGCACCCTCCGCTTCGGGCAGATCGGATCCATGCAGCTCACGGTGGTCACGCCGCTGGCTCTGGGGCTGGGAGAAACGCAGCAGATCCTCTCCTGGGACTCGGACGGGTTCTGGAGCGTGGAGGAGGAAGTGCGCTATCGGGGGCTCGTAGGCGACGCCACGGGTCGCAGCATCGAGGGATCGCCCGATCCCCTGGCCAACGCGTACGCCCAGTGGATCACCGACGTCAACGACAACCCCGGGCTGACGTTGTTCGTGGACGATCTGGACCCGGAGCTGGACCCCGACTGCCTGGTCACCCAGTCCCGGATCACCCTGGCCATCCACGACGACACGAAGAACGAGACCCGGAGTTGGACCCGCTGCGTGCCGGGCTTCCTCCAGGACCTGGGCTTCAACGCCGGTCCCGATCCCTCGGCGCCCCGGGTGGCGAATCTGGCCCGCCTGGCGCGGGACTACACCGTGGGACAGGACTTCCGGTCGTCCCACGAAGCCACCCAGCCGTTCGGCACCCTGGACAAGGGCGACGACACCCCGTCGGGGCTCACCTCCCCCACCATCATCCAGACGGCGTCCCATTTCGAGGGGTTCTGGGCCCTCCACGCCCCCGGGACCGAGCCGCCCCCCGTGGACTTCGAGGCCGAGACGGTCATCGTGGCGGCCCAGGGCGAGCGGAGGGAGGCGGGCGACAGCCTGTCGGTCCGGGCGGTGCGACCCACGGGCATCCAGGGTGCGGTCATCACCCTGGTGGAACGGGTGCCCGGGGACTTCTGCTCCCCCGCCGAGTTGACCCACGTGCCCTATCACGTAGTGGTGACGCCACGCCTGCCCGATCCCGTGAGCTTCCAGTCTCCCATCCTCGTGGAGCTGGTGGACTGCGGATGAGGTTCGGGCCCGTCGCCGAGGTCACGCGGTGCTGACCCGGGTCTCCATTCGTGGCCGGTTCGTCGTCCTCCTGGCGGCGTTCTCCTTTCTCCTGGCGGTGCTCTTCGGCTACATGGCCTGGCGGGTCGCGGGCACGGCCCTGGAGTCGGAGCTGGAGCAACGACTCGTGCAGGTCGTGGGAGCCGTCGCGAAGACCAACATGGAGCCGGACTTCTACGCCAGCTTCCAACCCGGTGACGAAGACACCGACAGCTACGGTGCGGCTCAGGCCAAACTCGACAGTCTGGCCACGCACTACGTGGCCGACGCCTGGATTCTCCGTCCGGACGGACGGTCGGTGGTGGCCCGAGAGAGCCCGGACGAACTGCCCATCGGCGGCCCCCTCCGGTTCCTGGCCCCCTACACGTCGGAGATCCGCCTGGCCCAACGGGACGGGAGCTCGACCTCGCCCATCTGGTACGACAACGCCGGCGCCCCCTACAAGTACGGCTTCGCCTCGTTCGGCGGGTTGATCCTGGCGGTGCAGATGCCCGCCGACCTGTACGAACCCCTGGGCCGCCTCCAGCGGGCCCTGATCTTCGGCAGCCTCTTCGCCCTGGGCCTGTCGTTCCTCCTGGGCACGTTCCTGGCCGCCAACATCGCCTACCCCCTGGAGCGCCTGGTGCGGGCTGCGGGACGCATCCAGCGGGGTTACCTCGACCGCCCCGTCCGCCTGGACCGGGACGACGAACTGGGACGCCTCGCCGAGGCCATGGAGCGCATGCGGAAGGGCGTGCTCGAGCGCGACGAACAGTTGCGCCTCATGCTGGCCCAGGTGGCTCACGAGATCCGCAACCCCCTGGGGGGCCTCGAACTCTTCGCCACCGCGGCCATCGACGCCGAGGACCGAACCGAACGGAAGCGCCTCATCGACCGGGTCCGGGGGGAAGTGGGGGCCCTGAACCGCATCATCAACGACTTCCTGGCCTTCGCCCGTCCCACCGCTGTGGAGATGGCGGCCGTGGACGTCCGCATGCCCACCCGGGAGGCGGTGGAGCTCGCCACGGCCCAGGGGCGGGGGCACGACGCCCGGGTGGAACTGCTCCTGCCCCGGGAGCCCCTGGTGGCTCGGGCCAATCCCGAACAGGTGAAGCGGGTGGTGCTCAACCTGGTGCAGAACGCCTTCTCGGTATCCGACCGGGTGGTGGTCCGGGGACTCCCGGTGGGGGGCGAGACCCTCATCGCCGTGGCCGACGACGGCCCCGGCGTGCCCGCCGATCAGCGGGAGCGGATCTTCGAACCCTTCGTCACCGACAAGGAGAAGGGCGCCGGACTGGGACTCGCCATCGTGAAGCGCGACATGGAGGCCATGGACGGGCGGGTGGAGGTGGGTGACGCCCAGGAGTCGGGCGTTGGGACCGGTGCCGAGTTCCGGGTATATTTTCCCGGTTTGGAAGACCCCCCCAGGGAGGAATAGGCCCGCATGGCCGACATCCTGATCATCGACGACCACGACTCCATGCGGGAAGGGTTGGAGATCCACCTCCGCCGCCGGGGCCATCGCACGCTGGCCGCCACCGGCGGGCGGGCGGGCCTCGATCTCCTCCAGGAGTCCCCCGTGGACCTGGTCATCACCGACCTGAAGATGGCCAAGGTCGACGGCATGCAGGTGCTCCGGGAGGTGAAGCAGACCGCCCCCGAGACCGAAGTGCTCGTCATCACCGGCTACGGCACCATCGAGACCGCCGTGGAGGCCATGAAGCTCGGAGCCGCCGACTTCATCACCAAGCCGTTTTCGTCGGAGGAATTCGGGGTCAAGGTCGACCGCCTGGTGGCCGACAGCGCCGAGAAGGCCCGGCTCCGCAAGGAGAATCTGGCCCTCCGGGTCGAAAACGCCGCCCTCAAGGAGGAGGGGGGAGACGTCCGCTACGGCGAGATCGTGGGAGACTCGGCCCCCATGCAGGAGGTCTTCCGTTGGATCGAGCGGGTGGCCCGCAGCGACTCCACGGTCATGGTGTACGGCGAGTCGGGCACCGGAAAGGAACTGGTCGCCCGGGCCGTCCACGCCGGGAGCCGCCGGCGCGACCGCCCCTTCGTCCGGGTGAATTGCGGCGCCCTGGCCGAGGGCCTGCTGGATTCGGAGCTCTTCGGCCACGAAAAGGGCGCCTTCACCGGGGCCGAGCGCCGCCGCCGGGGCCGGTTCGAACTCGCCGACTCGGGCACCCTCTTCCTCGACGAGATCGCCACCATCAGCCACGCCACCCAGGTGCGGCTTCTGCGGGTGCTCCAGGAACGGGAGCTGGAGCGGGTGGGGGGCGAGGAGACGATCCCGGTGGACGTGCGGATCGTGGCGGCCACCAACACCCCGCCCGACGAGCTCCTGGCCGGCGAGTTCCGGGAGGACCTCTTCTACCGCCTCCACGTGGTGCCCATCCAGCTCCCCCCGCTTCGGGCCCGGAAGGAAGACATTCCCCTCCTGGTGTCCCATTTCCTGGACAAGCTCCGGGATCGCACCGGTTCACCCGTGCGCGGCGTGGGCGATTCGGCCCTGGACGCCCTCATGGCCCACGATTGGCCCGGAAACGTCCGGGAGCTGGAGAACGTGGTGGAGCGGGCCCTGGTGCTGGCCGATTGTGAGGTTCTGGCGGCCGACGACCTCCCGCCCCTGGGAGAAAACGGCCGGTCCGCCCCCCTGCCCGACATCGGTCCCACTACCGCCGGCACGTCGTTTCCCGACGGCGGCATGGACCTGAATCGGGCCATGGAAGGCCTTGAGGAACGACTCTTGCGGCAAGCACTCGAGCAGGCCGAGGGCGTCAAGGCCGAAGCTGCCCGATTGCTAGGACTCAAGCCGAGCGCCCTCTACTACAAACTGGAGAAGTACGGGATCGAGGCGTGAGAATCCGAAGGACATCGACAGGAATTCGACGATGGGGCCGGGTGCTGCACCCGGCCCTCGTCGTCCTGTGGATGGGCGCGTTCGGAGTCCCGAATCCCGCCGCCGCCCAGGACGATCCGGTCCTGGCCACCTATCAGCGGCAGGGCCTGCGATACGAGGCGGCAGAAGATGCCTATCAGGCCGCCCTCACCGCCCGGCGGGTGATCCAGTCCGACTTCGACGCCCAGCTCGACTCGGTGCGCATCGCCCGGGCCTCGGGCGACCAGGCGGCCTTCGATCGGGCCTCGGAGCGCAACATGCTCCTGGCCCGGGAGCTCTCCCGGGCCGACCGGCGCGTGGAAGCCACCTCCGATTCCCTCCAGGTGGCTCGACGGGAATACCTCGACGCCATGGACGCCCGGGTGACGGCACTGCTGGAACGGCAGGACTCGGCCACGACCCGGGACGAAGCGCAGCGGATCAGCGCCCTCCTCGCCGATCTCCGCAATCAGTACCGGGAACTCGAGTCGTCTTCAGACATCTTCACGCCCCAGGCACTCGTCCTCACCGGGGTTTTGGCGTACAATCCTACGGATACCCCGTCCCGTCTGCGTCAGAAGGTCGAGCTCGCCACCCGGCGGATCGAAGAGATGCAGGCCCGCATCGCCGAGGCCGATGACCGCATCGAGGGCATCGAGCAGCGCATCCAGCTCGCCCGTCAGTCGGACAACTTCCAGTCGTCCCTCGGGCGGTTCGACGACATCGCCGTGCCCGTGGGTGCACCGGGGCAGAGCCGTTCCCAGGGAGATCAGGCGGTGAGCGACTCCACCGGCGTCCTCACCGAACCCCAGAGCCTGGAGGAACAGCTCCGGGGCTGGCGGGAACTGCGGGGTCAGCTCGAGGAGATGCTCGGAAGCTTCCTGCGGCTCCGGGAGGAGCTCGAGGCCCACATCGGCGCCGATCGTCCGAGGCGCCGGTGAAGCGGCGGCTCGGAGTCCTCGCCCTCGTGGGTGCCCTGGCATGGAGCACTCCCGCCGAGGCCCAGCAGTGGGGCGATCTGGTGGTGACCTTCGGCGTGTCCGGCGAGAACTACGACGGCAACCTGGCCAGCGTCACCGTTCCCGTGGTGGATTCGGCCAACGACGTGGGTGCCGCCGTGGGCGAGGTGGGCGTTCGGGGCTCGTTCTGGCTGCTCAACCGCACGAACACCAGCGTGCAGGGCTCCTTCGACCTGGGCATGCGCCAGTTCCTGGCGTCGGGCTTCGAGCTCCGGGACTATTCGCCCCGGGAGCGTTCGGGCCGGGGCACCCTGCAACTGCTCCACCGGGTGGGGAGTCTGGGCGTCCTCCGCCTCACCGGAGACTCCTGGCGGCGGGCCATCGACGACCGACCCCCCATGCCCCTCTTCCTCCAGCCGGGATACACCCGGTACCGGGGCACGGGGCAGTTCACCTTCCGGGCGGTGGACGGCGTGACCTTCGACCTCGCCGGCGACGTGGAGCGGGCCGACTACCAGACCCCCGAGAACTACACCCAGATCCGGTTGTTGGACCGGGACTCCCGGGGGCTGGAGGTGGGGGCTTCCTGGGGGAACGAGTGGCACGTGCGGTTCTTCGGGTCCTTCCGCACGGTGGACTACCCGAACTCGTCGAGCTTCGACCCCGCCGATCCCATCCGCCACGACGAGACCCTGACGGTGGGCGGCGAGTGGCGCTTCTCCCAATCGGCCGCCTTCCGGGCCGACGTGGGCCTGGAGGGCATCGTCAATCGATCCAACTCCCGCCGCGTGGAGTACGACGCCTTCCGGGCTCGGGCCCTGGTGGGGGTGCCCCTGCCGTGGTGGGGGCTGGGTGTGAACCTCTACGCCGTGGTGGCGGGAAAGAGCTACGTCTCGGAAATCCAGTTCGCCCGTCTGGTGCCCGGAGAGGAAGCCGACAACGCCTCGGTGGTCTATCTGGACCTGAACCGCGCCCTGGCCCCGAACCTCGACGCCTCCCTGCGATTCGGTTATACCCGGGCCGAGACCGATATCGGCGACGCGTACTACCAGCGGTACGGCACCAGCTTCTTCCTCAACTACCGTCCCCGCCTCCGCTGACCCCGGCCACCGCCCAGGCCATCCAATCGCCGTCGTGGGAGATGGACACACCGCAGTCCTCCAGGACCCGGGTGTCCAGGTGGAGGTAGGGGGGACTCCGTCCCGCGGGGCCGTCGGGGCAGATCACCTCCAGCCGGGCCTCCTCGACGCCCAGGAACGCCGCCGCCTCCCGGCGCACGGCCAGGCGCACCAGGGCCGAAGGGAGCCCCCGGATCACCGGACGCTCCGCCTCGGAGAAGTGTCCGTGGCGTAGGCTCTCCAGGTCGGCGCCGCCGAATCCCCGATGCAGGGCCGCCTGGGCGCCGGCCCCCCACACCGGCAGGGCCCCGGGGCGGGAGGGACGGGCCACCGCCACCAGGCGGTCCCGGGTGCCGTGGGTCGTGAGGTCCAGGGCGATGTCCCCGTACTGGACGCGCCCGGCATCGAGATCCACCCGGAACGCCGCATGGGCGAAGACCGGGGGGGCTCCCCGCAGCAGGGTGGCGGCCTTGAAGGCGGCCTCCTTCGCCGCCCAATGGGCCCAGAAGGCGCTTCCGGGGTCCGGGGCCTCCACGACGCGCCGACGTTCCTCCTCGGCCAGCACCCGCTCCACGGTGCGGGAGCGGGGAAGCCCCCGGAGCACCCGGGGCGTCCGCAGGTCCACCACGTCGATCCCCACCACCGCCGCCGGGCGCAGCGGCCCCGGGTGGGTCATCAGGGCGCCCCCAGGGCGGCGCGGACGTCGTCGGGAATGCGGGTCGGCTTCCCGTGGGCGCCCACCCACACCACCACCACTCGAGCCCGGGCGAAGACGGTCTCGGGCCCGCCGGGCGCGTGGGCCACCTGCTCCAGGGTCATGGACGAGTTCCGGATCTCGGCCGGTGCGGTGCGGATGCGCACGGCCTGCCCCAGGCGCGCCTCCCGGACGTAGTCCACCTCGACTCGGGCCACGTGGATCCCCACGCCGTCGGCCAGGAGGACGGCCGGGGGAAAGCCCGCGGCCTCCAGCGCCTGGAAGCGCGCGTACTCGAAGTGGTTCAGGAAGACGGCGTGGTTGAGGTGCCCGAACCCGTCGAGTTCGTAGCTGCGCACTTCGACATCGGTATGGTGGATCACGCGGTTCCCAGATCGGCGAGCATGGTGGACAGCTCGGTTCGCGAAGAGACGTTCAGCTTGCGATAGATGTGGCTCAGATGGGTCGACACGGTGCGGGGGGAGATTCCCAGGGCCCGCGCGGCGGCCTTGTTGGAGGCCCCGGCGGCCACGGCCCGGGCCACTTCCAGTTCCCGATCCGACAGGCCCCCGGGTCCGTGGTCGTCCCGGGGCGGGGGCCGGGAGCCGACCTGACGGAACTGCGCCCGGGTCTTCTCGAGTTCGAACTCCCACCCCATGTGGCGGAAGAGCTCGTGGACCCGCCGGAGCTCCCGCAGGGCCTCCCTCCGCTGACCGAGCTCGTCGTACCGACCCGCCAACTGACGCCGGACCCGGGCCGCGTGGGGCATCATGGGCACGGCCTCCAACGCCTCGGCCGCCTCGGTCATGAGGGCCGCGCCCCGGGCCGGATCGCCCCGCTTCCACACCACCATGGCGTCACAGGCCCGGGCCCAGGCGCGACCCAGGGCGTGATCCAGGGCCTCCGCCTCCCGCCCCACGCGGGCCCCCTCGGCCTCGGCGCCGTCGGCGTCCTCGAGCCAGAGGTGGGCCTCCACCACCAGGGGACTCAACCACTGGAGGGCCCAGTAGACGAACCCCGAGGCCCGGGCGAGCTCCAGCCCCCGGGCGCCCACCCGGATCGCCTGGTCGTATTCCCGGCGGGCGAGGTGCAGATGGGTCCGGCCCACCAGGGCGGGAAGGACCAGGTGGACGCTCCGATTGCCTCCGTCGTCGTCCACCCGGGCCAGAGCGCCGGCCTCCGCCACCAGCTCGTGGGCTCGGCCGTGCTCGTCCCGGCCCAGGTGCACCCCGGCGGTGACCACCAGGAGGCGGGAGAGCAGGGTCCGCTGGTTCAGCGCCCGGGCCAGTTCGATGGCGCCCTCCCCGAGTCCCGCGGCGGTTTCCCAATCCCCTCGACCGAAGGCCCGCTGCATGGCGACCTCGTCGACCCAGAGCCGCAGCACGGGCGACTGGAGTTCCTCCGCCGCCCGGCGGGCCTGCTCCAGGTGCCGGTCCAACTCCTCCGACCGACCCCGGACGCCGGCCAGGACCGCCAGCCCCCAGTGGCACCAGAACGTCGTCCGAGGCGCCTGGGCCCGGGTGGCCAGATCCAGGCCCCGCTCCAGGCACGCGGCGCTCCGCTCCGGCGGCCCGGTCCAGAGGTGAAGGAGCCCCAGCGCCCGGTGGGCTCGAGCCTGGAGATCCAGGCGGCCCGCGGTCTCGGCCCACTGGAGCGCCCGCTGCATCTCCTCCAGGGCGTCGGGGCCGGCGCCCAGTTCCTGGAGTACGGCGGCCCGGGTCAGGTGGACCCGGCTCAGAAGATCGGGATGCCGATCGCCGGGAGGATCCACCGGGTCCAGGGCGGTTCGTGCCTCGGCCGGCCGCCCCGCCCCCAGGTGGGCCGTGGCGATGCGTCGCCGGGCCTCGTCGGCGTCCGGCCCCTGCTCCAGCCGCTCCACCACCTCGCTCCAGAGGCGGATGGCCTCGTCGTACGCCCCGAGACGGCTGTGGGCCCGAGCGAGGCCGACGACGGCCGTGTGGCGCGCCGGCGGGTCGTCGGCATCGAGACGCTCCAGGGCGCCCTCCAGGTATCGCGCCGCCTCCCGGTTGGCGTGGCGCGCCAGAGCCGCCTCTCCGGCGGCCAGGAGATACCGGGCCGCCTTGGCCGAGCGAGCCCCGTCGGGCGCACGGGAGAAGTGGAGGGCCAACTCGTCGGCGTGGCGGCCTGCCCGGGCCCCGTACCACGCCTCCAGCTCCCGGGCCACCTCGCCGTGGAGGGTCCGCCGGCGAGCGCCGCCCAGGTCGTCGTAGAGCGCCTCCCGCAGCATGGGATGCCGGAAGTCGTACTCCACCGACACGCCCTCCACCCGCTCCGCCATGACCCCCCGATCCGAGAGTTCGTCGAGGGACTCCAGGAGGGATTCGTCGTCCAGGCCCGCCACGGCCCGGAGCTGGGCCAGGCCCACCCGGGTGCCCAGGACCGCCGCCCGATCGGCGAGGCGTCGAGCTGCCGGGCTCAGCCCTTCCACCCGACTCCGGGCCAGCTCCCGCACCGACGGAGGCAACTCGAACCGCCGCGCCTCCCAGCCGTACCACGAGCCGTCCCGTTGGTGGAGCTGCCCCGATTCCACCAGCGCCCGGAGGGTCTCGGCGACGTAGTAGGGATTGCCCAGCGTCCAGGCGTGCAGCCGGGCCGCGAAGTCCCGCACCACCCGTTCCTCCGTATCGAAGCCCCGGGCCAGGAGGGAGCGCAGGTCGTCGCCGGTGAGGGGCGGAAGGGGGAGGCCTCGAACCAGTCCCTGACGCTTCAGTGACCGGGAGACGTCCCGCCAGCGGTCGCTCTCCGTCGCCCCGTCGTCCGCATGGGTCGCCAGAAACCGAACCCGATGTCCGCCCACCTGGCGGGCCGCGAAGTGCAGCACCTGGAGCGAGGCGTCGTCGGCCCACTGGAGGTCCTCGAGGACCACGAGCACCGGACGCCGCTCCCCCAGTCCCTGGAGAAACTGCACGAACGTCCAGAGGAGCCGCGTCCGGAGCTCGTCGGGCGCACCCCCCGCCGCCGCCGAACTCGCTCCCCGGGGGGGAGCCCCCAGGGTGGGAAAGACCCGGGCGAGTTCGCCCGCCCCGCCCCGGGACAACGCGTCCACCCGCTGGGCACCCAGTTCGCCCATGAGGGGCGACAGGGCGTCGGTGAGGAGGGCGTACGGGATGCCCGACTCCACCGCGTAGGCGTGGCCCCGGAGCACGGTCCACTCGTCGTCCCCGGCCCGCCGGGCCGCGGCCTCGGCCAACCGGGACTTGCCCGCGCCCCGGGGTCCCTCGAGAACCAGGACCGTGGGGGCGGCGGAGGCCTGGAGAAACGCCTCGACGTCGCGGAGCTGGGGTGCGCGCCCCACCAGGGGGAGGGGCGTGGGGAGAGAGGAGGGAGGCATGCCCTCAACATAGGCTCGCCCCGGGACCGGTGCCCACCGGTCCGAGGCGGCCCACTTCAGTCTCCCAGGACCTCCAGCGCCCCCGGGAGGACCTCCACCTCCAGTACGCCGCCGTCCACCGTGAACACGTCGCCGTCGGCCTCGAAGCGCACGGGCCCGCCGAACTCCACCCGGAAGTGGGCGCCGTCGACGATGGAGACCTCGGGAGCGTCCACGTGGCGGCCTTTCCCCGCATCCCCGAACAGCTTCATGCGGCGGAGGGGCGAGGCGTCGCCGATCATGCAGGCGTGGAGCCGCCCGTCTTCCACCGTGGCCCGGGGGGCGATGGGAAACCCACCGCCGAAGTAGGGGGAGTTGCTGATGGTCACCATGAGGTGGCGTCCCCCTCCGACCCGTCCCGTGGGGGAGTGGATCTCGGCCTCGATTCCGGGAAACCGGAAGAGCTGCTGCAGCGCCGTGAGCTTGTAGAGGGCCTCGCCCTTCAGAAAGCGGGCTCCGGCGGCGGCGTCCAGCACGGCGATGTCGAATCCGAATCCCACCAGATTCAGGAAGTGGCGCACCCGGGCCGGGGCCGTGGGCGGCGCCAGGCTCCCGGGTTCGCCCGGCGCGCTGGGGGTGAGGATCCGCCCCGCGTCGAGGCGCCGGGTGCGCCCCGCGGCCAGGGCCTTCACGGCGGCCTCGGGGTCGGAGAAGCGAAGCCCCAGGCTGCGGCCGAAGTCGTTGCCGGTACCGGCGGGAAGAAGCCCGAGCCGGACATCGGTCCGACCCGAGGTCAGGAGCCGGTCGGCCACGTGGCTCCAGGTGCCGTCGCCGCCCACGGCCACCAGGGTCTGGAAGCCGGCCGACAGGGCCTCGTCGGCCAGGCGGTTCTCGTCGCCGGGCGCCGCCGTCACGCCGTGCTGGAACCCCGGGAGATGCCGCCCCAGGAGGTCGAGGTACTCGGTCTGCCGCCGCCGTCCCCGCCCCCGCCCCGAGGCGGGGTTGAAGATGACGAAGACCGAGCGACCGTCGCCGCTCAGATCGACTCCATCTCCTCGAAGGTCTGGACGCCGGCCCGATACCACTCCTCCCGGATCGGGTACGACGAGACCTCTTCGAGGGTGAGCCCTTCGGTCATGGGGTGGGGGTGAAGCACCAGCTCGCCGTTCTCCTCGTCGTGCTCGGAGTGGGGCGCATCCATGAAGATGTTGACCTTGAAGCGCTCGTCGCCCTCCACCGTGAAGCAGTGGTAGGGGTTCACCGTGGCATTGAAGTCGTGCTGGGTGACGGTGAGTTCGACCACGGGCTGTCCCGCGTCGCTCACCGTGACCTTCATGGCGTCGTCCGACTCCTGGAAGTCGAATTCCACGTCCTTCATGTAGTGGGGCAGGTGCCAGCGCTCGATGGCGTGGGCCCGGGAGGCCGCCGTGCTGGTGGCCACCATGAAGGGGTAGAACGCCGCCTTGGGGAGGGGCTTGCCCGGCTCGACCCGAGGCGGGGTGATGATGGCCATCACCAGCTCGTCGTAGGCGCCCACCTCACTCTCGGTGAACTGGAACGCCAGAACGGCGAGCACGCTCCGGGTGTGCATGGCCTCGAGGGGTTCGAGGTGCGACGGGAGAAGGCCGCGGGCATCGGAGGTGGCCATCTCGAAGAACGCGCCGACGCAGTTCTCGAAGCCGTACCGGGTCAGGACCATCGAAGAGTTCCCTGGTCTGGGGTCGTGCGGACGGGCGTGACGAGGCCGAGCCCGAGGGGTGGGCCCGCCACGGAGTCCCCGATCAGATGATGTGGTGGCGCTTCAGGACGTCCACGATGATGCGGGCGCCTTCTTCGAGCTCGTCGCGGGAGTGGGCCGCCGAGATGGACATGCGGAACCGGGACTTGTGCTTGCCCACCGCCGGGTACTTCACCGGGTTGATGAACACGCCTTCCCGGAGCAGCTCCTCGCCGATCTCGAACACCTTGGCGTCGTTGCGGACCATGATGGGAATCACCTGGGACTCGGAGTCGCCGATGTCGACGCCTCCGTCTCTCAGGAGTCCCTGCATGATCTCCACGTTCTCCCACAGCCGGGTGCGCAGTTCGGGCTCGGCTGAGGCGAGCTGGAGGGCCCGGGTGATCCCGGCCACCACCGTCGGCGCCAGGGCGCACGAGAAGAAGCGCGAACGGGAGAAGCCCCGGAGGTAGTCGATGAGGGCCCGGCTGCCGGCCACGAATCCGCCCTGCCCGCCCAGGCTCTTGGAGAACGTCCCGATGTGGATGTCCACCTCGGCATCCAGCCCGAAGTGTTCGGCCACGCCCCGACCGTTGGCGCCGAAGACGAAGGTGGAGTGGGCCTCGTCGATGAGCACCCGGGCGTTGTGGGACCGGGCCACCTCCATGATCTCGGGCAGCGGAGCGATGTCGCCGTCCATGGAGTAGACACCCTCGACGATCACCAGCTTCTTGCCCTCGAAGCCCCGGAGCTTGCGGTCCAGATCCTCGGGCTTGTTGTGCCGGAAGAACCGGCTCTTCGCCTTCGACAGGATCATGCCGTCGACGATGGAGGCGTGGGCGTACTGGTCGGCCACGATGAGGTCGCCCGAGCGCATGAGGCCGGCGATGACCCCCACGTTGGCGCTGTAGCCCGTGGGGAAGATCATGGCCGCTTCCTTCGCCTTGAAGGCGGCGAGCTCGTCGGCGAGCTGCTTGTGGAGCTGGGTGGTGCCCGAGAGGATCGGAGAGCCGGACGATCCGCCGCCGAATCGATCGACGGCCTCCTTGATCGCCTGCTTCACCTCGGGGCGGTACGACAGCCCGAGGTAGTTGTACGAGGCGAAGTTGATGAGCCCCTTCCGCACCTCGTGGGTCTTGGTGTCTTCCACGTCGACCCGGGTGGACGGCGCCGAATGCAGCGGCAGCTCGTACTGGTAGTAGCCCTGGGGCTGAACCTGTCCCCACCACTCGGCGAAGGGCTCCAGAAGAGCGAAGGCGTCGTCGCCCGACCCGAAGTAGAAGTTCGTGTAGTCGTAGTCGAGGGCATCGACGTCGGCCGAGACCGCGTCCTGGCCCGACCCCTGGATTCGATTGGACCCGGTGGACACGCGCTTCTCCTCCGTAGAGGTTCCGGCCGTCGCTTGAAGTTCGTCGTGATCAGCCATTAGGCTTCGCTCGCAGCAGGGGCGTGACCGAATCCTGGAGATCCGGTTTGAAAATCCGCGGGATCCTGACCATAGCCGTCGCGGGGACCGCACTGGTCCTGGGAGACGTCGTCCAGCGGACGCTCCTCGTGGCCGCGGTGCGCCTCTTTCCGTCGCGCCGCCACCGGATCCTGGCTTCCTGGCAGCAGGCTCTCGCCCGCCTCATGCTCTGGGCCGCCCGGGTCATCGGGGGGGCCCGCCACGGCGAGATTCCCCGAATTCCCGGAGGACCCGGGACGCTGGTTCTCATGAACCACCAGTCCGTCATGGACATCCCGCTGGTCGTCCGTACCCTGCACGATACATACCCCAGAATCGTGACGAGGGCGCGATATGCCCGTGGCAAGCCACTAATCTCGCATATGGTCCGGCTGTATCAATACCCCACGGTAGATCCCGGGGCAACCGTCCGGACCAGCCTCGACGAGCTTCGGGAACAAACGGCGTCGAGCCCCGTCCCGGTGGTGATCTTTCCCGAGGGCACGCGCACGCGGGATGGGAGCCTCTCCAAGTTCCGTCGTATGGGACTCCGGGCCATCCTGGGCGGCCGCTCCTGGCAGGTGTGGCTCGTGACGGTGGACGGCTGGTGGCAGGCCGCCCGTCTCACCGACTTCATCGACAACGTCTCCGAGGTGGAGGGGCGCATGCAGGTGGACGGGCCCTTCACGTCGCCCGAGCCTGGGGAGTCGGTGGGGGCGTTCATCGCCGAGATGGAGCAGCGCATGGGCCGGCTCTTCGGCGAGCTGTCCGGAGGTCGTCCGCCGACCCTGCCGGTGGGCGAGCCCGAATGACGTCGGGATCCGCCGGCGCCCTCATCCCGGAGGAGCGTCGCGGGGGCCCCGTGGAGGCGCGGCCCATCGTCGACGCGTTGGTGGCGTCGGGCGGGGGCGCGATCCGGGGCATTCTCCTGTTCGGATCGCAGTTGAACCGGGCGTCCCCGTCCCCCCACAGTGCCTGGGATCTGGTGGTGATCGTGGATCGCTACGGCCCGTTCCACCAGGCGCTGGTGGCGGCGGGGCACCATCGGCGGCCGGCGTGGCTGCTCTCGGCCATGGGGCACGTCCTCCCCCCCAACATCACCGCCTTCGATCCCGGGGGCGGGGCGCCCCTGGCCAAGTGCGCCATCGTGTCGGCCCGGGCCTTCCGCAGGGCGTTGGCCCCGGGATCTCCCGACCACTTCCTCAAGGGCCGCATGGTGCAGAAGGTGGCCCTGCTCTGGTCTCGCTCCGACGACGACGCGGCGTGGATCGAGGAGCGCCTGGCCGAAGCCCGGGCCGACGTGCTGAACTGGGCCGGCCCCTACATCGACGGGTCGTTCACCGCCGAAGGCTTCGCCCACCACATGCTCCGGGTCTCGTACGGGGGGGAGGTGAGGCCCGAAAACGCCGGTCGGGTCGACGACGTCTTCGAGTCCCAACGGCCCTTTCTCGCCGACGCGTACGCCCGCGTCCTGGCCGAGGCGGCCGAGGGCGGAAGGGTGCGGAGTCTCGGCGACGGGCGCTGGGCGCTGGATCCCGCACCCGGGTGGGGAGCCCGCCTCCGGGCCGGCTTGTACTTCGCCTGGTCGAAGGTGCGGGCCACGGCGCGGTGGCCGAAGCACATCCTCACCTTCAACGACTGGCTCACCTACATCCAGCGAAAGGTCGAGCGCCGCACCGGTCTCACGGTAGAGATCACGCCGTGGGAACGGCGGCTGCCCCTCCTCCTGCTCTGGCCCAAGGTGTTTCGGGTCCTGGCGGCCCGCTCCTCCACCGAGGCTTCCGACCCGTGAGAACCGACCTGATGGTCCTGCTGGGCATCCTGGGCTTCGCCGTCCTCACCATGCCGGTCTACGCCGGGTCCGCCGCCCGGCGCCGTCCCGATCCCCTGGAGTCGTCGGCCCGGGGCGACTTCGTCCTGGGGTCGTTCGTGCGGGAGTGGTTCTACTGGTTCATCCGGCCCGTGGAGCGAGCCTCCCTCACCCTGGGCCTGTCGCCCCTCTTCTACAACGTGGCCGGGGCGGTCCTGGGCATCCTGGCGGGGGTGGCCTTCGCCCGGGGCAACATGGTGGCGGGGGGATGGCTGATCCTGGGAGGCGGCGCCGCCGACGTCCTGGACGGGCGCATCGCCCGCGCTCGGGGCATCGCCTCGCGCCGAGGGGCGTTCCTCGACTCCACCCTCGATCGTTTCGCCGAGTTCGGGGCCTTCGTGGGACTGGCCCTCTGGTTTCGCACCGACCCCACCGCCCTCACCCTCACCGTGGTGGCCCTGGGCGGGTCTCTCCTGGTGAGCTACGCCCGTGCCCGGGGCGAGAGCGTGGGCATCGTCTGCAAGGTGGGGGTGCTGCAGCGGGCCGAACGCCTGCTCCTCCTGGGCTTCGGCGGCCTGTTCGACCCGGCCGTCTCCGAGCTCCTCGCCGGCCCGGGTCCGGGTCGGCTCATGCGGTTCGTGGTGGCCATCGTGGCCGTGGGCACGGTCTTCACGGCCATCTACCGCATCGTGTGGATCGCCCGGCGGCTTCCGGCGGTGGATCCCGACGAATGATGGCAGTTTCCGCGGCGTTTCGGCGCGATACGTAGGGGACCCCGGGCCGATACGTCATCTGGTGGGCGCGCTACGTCAGGCGTCGGATGTTCGGGCGACCCCCGGATCCGGGATCATTCATGCGTCCACCCGATCCCACTCGCCGGAGCCAGGGACATGCCGACCCTCCCCGCCGCGCCGCCTACCGTGTTCACGCCCGATACGCCTTCCGTCCTGCCCTTCCCCCCCGCCGGCCATCCGGCGCCCGACGTCCCCGATGCCTCGGCCGTGGCCACGCCCCGGTCCGATCAGGAGGTCGCCGACCTCGTTCTCGCCGCCCGCCGCATGGGGCGCCCCCTGGCCGTGGTGGGTCGGGGCCATCCCTCCGTCGGTGTCCTCGCCCGGCGCGGGGCGATCCTCGTCGACCTCCGTGGGCTCTCCACGATTCGCGACGCCGACCGCTTCGGCCACTGGGTCGACGTCACCGGCGGCCTGGAGTGCCACGCCATCCAGGCGGTTCTGGACGCCCTGGGCACGGGCCGGCGCAGCCCCCTCCCGGCGAACCGCCTCTCGGTGGCGGCGGCGGTGGGCGCCGCCGGCTGCGACGTGACCGTCGACGACACCCTCGCCCGGCGGATCCGGTCACTCCGAGTGGTCGATGCCCGGGGCCGCATCTGCGACGTCACCCCCGAGTCCAACCCCGACTGGTTCCGACTCCTGGTGGGCGGGCACGGCCTGTTCGGCATCGTCCTGTCCGCCCGGGTCGACCTGGACCACGCCCCGTGGCCCGACCCCGTGCAGGGCCGATCGGTGGAGGCCGACGATGCCCCCCGGGTGCTTCACGACGCCCTGGAGGCCGGCGCCACCCGGGTGGCGTGGCGCCCTGCGCTGCACTTCTTCGGCCCCGCCGAGGCCGCGGCCGAGCTCCCCTGGGACGTGACCTGGGGCAACGCCACGCCCGAGCCCGCCGGTCGGCCGTGGCGGGCCCTCCTCGATGCCCGTTCCTTCGGGACGAGCCCCGAGGGAGAGTCGCCGGTGATCTGGGTGTCCCGACGCCTGGTGCGGGTGCGGGTGCCTCGCTCCGAGGTGCGGATCTACCTCCGCGACGTCGTGCGGCGTTCGGAGGATCACGGCGACGGGGCCCCGGTGATCCGCATCCGGGCCGGCGACGGATCGGGTCGGGCACCCTGGTGCCGGGCCGACGAGGGCGACGCCGTGGTGGAAGTGGAGCCCGTGTCCACGACGGGCGCCTCCGGGGGGTGGGCCCTGGGCACGGCGCTGGTGCGCTCCGCCATGGCTCTGGGCGGCGAGCCCGAGATCGGGTGCCTCTCCCGGCTGGCTCCCGCCGAGCGTCGCCTGGCCATGCCCGATCTCGAGTCACGCATGGCCGCCAAGGCCTCCCTCGACCCGGAAGACCGCTTCCAGAACGACGAGTACCTGGCGCTCCGCGAAGCCCTGGGTTGAACGACGACGCCCTCCGACCCGTGGCGGGTCGGAGGGCGTGGTGTTCCGTCGAGCGCCTCCTCCAGGACTCGAACCTGGGACACCCTGATTAACAGTCAGGTGCTCTAACCGACTGAGCTAAGGAGGCAGAACTCCCCGAAATTGGGGAGCCGATACGATACCCTCGCCGGAAGGGGGTGTCAATCGGTCCAGAGCCTCCACTGTCCCCCCCAGAAGCCGCGCCACGGCGGAGCCCACGTCGTAGGCCCCGTCCCAGATCCGGGCGAACCGGTCCGCTACCCGCCGCGCGTCCTCTCCGCTCACGGCGAACGCGAACCGGGGGCCCCCGACTCCCGGCGTCCGCTCCAGCCAGTGGGGCCCGAGGAGCGCCCGTTCTACGGGGTCGCCGTGAAACACGGTGAAGTCCGGCGACCATCCGGCCAGGGGCGCCGATCGCACCTCCAGGGTGCCGGCCCGCAGTCGCGACACGAGCATTCGGAGCACCGGTCCGCGGCCCGGGTCCAGGAGGGTGCGGTGGGTCTCCACCTCCCAGGCGGACGTGGACAATTCCGACAGCACGAGCCGGATGCGAGCGACCCGCCCCAGGTCGTGGGGGGCGAGGCGAAGCGTCGCGATACGGAGCCGCGTGAGGGCGATGTCGGCCCTGGAGCAGCCCCGGAGCCACCGGCGGTAGACCGTGGGGAAACGAGGGGGCACGCCTTCCACGAGAAGCCTGGGCGGAGCGGAGGCGGAGGCCTCGATCTGGGAGGCGGGCACGACGGACGATGGGGATGGGGTCATGCCCCACGATGCCCCCGGCCCTGGGGCGAGGGGATGGCCCCATGGGCCTCAGGCCGAGTCCCGCCGCACCGGAAGCATCTCCGTCTGGTCCCGGTCCACCGACGGCACCTGGTGGCAGGATCGGCACCGGGCCTCGTAGCTCTCCGACCCTCCCACCTGGATCGTGGGCCCCTCCGCCGGTGCGGGCCGGCCGTCGATGAGCCGCTGGTTCCGGGTGGCCAGCTCGCCGCACTTCACGCAGATGGCCTGGAGCTTGTCGATGCGCTCCGCCACGGCCAGGAGCTCGGGAATCGGGCCGAAGGGCTCCCCGCGGAAATCCATGTCGGTCCCGGCGATGATCACCCGCACGCCCGCGTCGGCGAGGTGATTTGCCACGGGCACGATGCCGCCGTCCAGGAACTGCGCCTCGTCCACCGCCACGACCTGGGTCTCCCGGTGGACCATCTCGGCGACCTGAAGGGAGCGGTGGATCGGAACGGCCTCGATCTCACGACCGTCGTGTGTGCCGATTCGATACACCCCACCGTATCGATCATCGAGATGGGACTTGAACACCTGGACGTGTTTCCGGGCGATGACCGCCCGGCGGACCCGGCGAATCAGTTCCTCGGACTTGCCGCTGAACATGACGCCGGAGACCACCTCGATCCACCCGCGTTGCCGACTCGTATACACCCTCGCTCCGGCGTTCGAACAGGAATCGGGCACCCACTTCCGTGGCGTTGGACCGCGACGAATCGCGTCTCGCGACGAATTGCCCCCGCTCCCCTCGCGGTGGTTCGGTGAGGGCTGGGGCGGGCCCGCCGCAGGGGTGGCCGTGAGTGCCGCAGTCTAGACCCCCCCGAGGGGAGTGTCCACCCGGAGTCCCCGGGATCGGCCCGGATCCTGCAAGGGACCCACCCTTTCGAAGCGTCCGAGCGGGTACGGTGCGGTCCGCGAAGATGCGCGGCTTCGCAGGTCAAACCGCGGATTAAGGTTATCTTGACCTCGCTTGACAGCGGGGGTTCGCGGGGGCAAATGTGGACGAGCGAGATAAACAAATGGTGCCTCGAACGAGTTCGGGCGCGTCGGTTCGGCCCCTCGTTCTGAACGATCCCCTGCGCGGTACGCCGACCCACTTACTCCTCTGCCCCCCCGGAGACGGATTCCTCGATGGGTGCGACCCCCACCCCCCGCGCGGAGGGCTGGACGATCGCCAGCGCTGAAGCTCTCCTCGAGTCCCTCACGGGCGTCGTTTCGGCACGTATCGTGGCGAAGCCCGGCGGCGAGATCGAGGAGATCCACCTCCTGACCACGGAGGAGGTCTCCCCGAAGCAAACCGTTCGGAACGTCGAATCGGCCCTTCTGGCCCACTTCGATCTCGAGGTGGATCACCGGAAGATCTCCGTCGCGCGCACGAGCGCGCACAAGAAACCGGAGGCCGAGCCGGCCCCCCAGAAAGCCCCATCTCCCCCAGAGCCGGAAGCCCTTCCCCTGCGCGCGATTCAAGCTTCAGCGCCGGGCGACCGATTCTTGTTCGTGGGACACCAGGTGGAAACGGAGCGGTCCCACATCGTCCGCATGCGGGTCATCCTCATGCTGGGCGAGGACCGCTTCGAGGGTGAAGCATCCGGAACGGACCTTCCCCGAACCCGCCTGGAAACCGTAGCGAATGCCACCATACGATGCGTCGAACAGGCATTGGGGGTGGGGAATCCGGAAGGAAGGCGGCTCACGCTGCAGTTGGATGGCGTGAAAACCGTCGAAGCGTTCGACCGCAGGTTCGTGTTGGTTTCGGTGCATGCTCTCACGGGACGTGAGGTGCACGCGCTGGCAGGAGCTGCAGCGATCGACGAGTCACCCGATCGCGCAGTCATCCTGGCGACCCTGCAGGCAACGGACCGTTGGGCCCGTGGCCGGATGTAGAGACTCGAACCGGAGAACCCCCCTCGGTCTGTCCAGGAGCGAAGACGAGCGATAGAGCGGAGCGCAGCGACCTCGGTAGCGGCGAGGTCGACTCCATCCAAAAAGGAGGTGAGGAATGTGCTCGACTCGATCTTCGACTTTTTCGGAGAGACGCTCGCGGTACTCGCCCGCGGTGTAATGCAGTGGTAACCTGACTAGACAGGCCGAGGGGACCTTCACCTTCATGAATCAGAGGGCGATTCAGACCTACGTCGCGGCGATCAGCGTCGTGGCCCTTGGCGCCCTTGCGTTGGTAGACTGGGCGCCCCTCCTAGCCTTGTCCGGCAGAGATCAGGCTGGCCTGATCCTGCTCATTCTCCTTGGGCTCGTGTCTGAGAGCATGAGCCTCCGGACTGCGTCGAAGTCCGGATCAGGCACGTTCACGATCACGTTCATCCCCCTCCTGACGAGCGTGCTCGTGTTCGGGCCTTCTACGGCGGCCGCGTTCATGGTGGTCGCTGGCTCGCTGGGCCAGTTCGTTGTGCACCGGAAGCCCTTCCTCAAGGGCGCCTTCAATGTCAGCCAGTATCTAGTTGCCACCGTTCTAGCGGGAATCGCGTACTCGTGGATGGGTGGTCGCGCGATGATGCCCGACGGGGGGTCCGCGGCTCTGCTCGCCTCCCTGATTCCTTTCGTGGGCTACGGTGTCGTCTTCCTCCTGGTGAATCACGCCGCGGTGTCCGGCGCGATTGCGATCTCTCGCGGGCTGACCTTCCAGGCGGTTTGGGGGGAGGTGTTTGGGAAGTGGGGCAGCAACATCGTCTACGATCTGATGGTGAGCCCGATCGCGATCGCCGTGGCGATCCTCTACCACGAACTGTGGTTGTTCGGACTGATCACAGCCCTAATGCCCCTGTTCTTCATCAGGCATTCATACTTCCTGAACTACAAACTGATTCGCGCCAACCAAGACCTGCTCAGTGCCCTTGTGAAGGCTATCGAGACCCGGGACCCCTACACTTCTGGTCACTCGGTGCGCGTCTCAAACCTCGCGGGTGCCATCGCGCGCGAGATGAACCTTGGTGTCCGAATCGTGGACCGAATCGAGCAGTCCGCTCTGCTCCACGACATCGGAAAGATCGACGCGATCTATACGGAGATCCTGAGGAAGCCGTCCTCGCTCTCCTTTGAGGAACGTCAGGTCATTGAGTCGCACGTAACGAAGGGCGTCGATCTGCTTCAAAGTCTGTCCTCCGTTCCTGCAGCCGTCATCGCCGATGTGAGGCACCATCACGAGCGAATCGATGGGCGGGGCTACCCGGACAAGCTCCGTGGTGAAGAAATCCCACTCGGAGCCCGGATCATCAACGTGTGTGATGCGATTGATGCAATGCTCTCCGACAGGCCCTACCGGAAAGCACTGAGCATTGAAGCCACCAGAGAAGAACTGAAGAAGTTTGCCGGGATCCAGTTCGATGAGACCGTGGTCGAGATGATCGTCAACTCGAACGTGTTGGAAGAACACGTTGCGAACGTTCGCGCTCCGAGCGTCAGTTCAGAAGTCGATCCCGCAACTGAAGGAGCCGATCTCCCGTCCCCGGAAGCGAGAGCTCCTGCGCGACGTCCAAAGGCGGCGCGATCTGGTCACGGTTCAGCCGTACCTTCGACCGAAGGGCGAGCCTGAAGGCTTCGAGGTATAGCTTCAGGGCGGCTGGGATCATCCAGGGCAGCATCTCCCCGCCAAATGAAAGCAGAATCGAGATGGCATCAGTCGTTCGGCCTTCGACCTGAGCCACTCTCGCTCTCGCGATCGCAACGAGCGAGAGATTCCCGCGGAAACGTTGGCTCGGCTCTATACTCTCGATCTCCTTGACCCAGTTGCGTGCCTCCCTGAGCCGGCCCTCCTCAAGCGCCGATAGCGCTAGGCCCGCGACGCAGAGGTGACGGCCGGCTCCTTTGTCGCCTGCATGGCGGATCGCCGCCGAGAACTCGGTCGCTGCCTCACTCCCCCGCCCTAGGTGGAGGAGAAGCTCACCTTTGTTCACCTTGGTCGTGAGAAGCTCCAAGGGCGAGGCGTCGGGGCCAAGCAGTTCCCTCGCCTTGTCGAACGCCCCGGCGGCAGCATCTAGGTCACCGATGTCCATGAACCAGGTCCCTTCGTTGACGAAGGTGTCGTACAGAAGCCTTGAGTCTCCAGTCTTCTCCGCTGTTTCCCTCGCCATCAATACAGCACGGACACCGTCCGGCGTCGACAAGCGGCCACGGAAGACGAAGGCGACGATCCGTCTATTCAAAGCTCGGGAAAGCGCCCCGGGGACGCTGGCCCGCTGCGCTTCGTCGACAGCGCGTTGCGCCGACGAGAGCCCCTTGTGGGGGTCCCCCAGGTATAGATGCCGAGTCCGAGCCAAGTGAACCCAGACCGCTTCATCAGGCGTTTTGGGTTCGAGCTCGTCCGCAGCACTGAGAAGCTCTGCCGCCCAGGTGAGGTCCTCCTGGAAGTCCGCCACGGCTAGCGCTGTTTCGATGGCCTTCGCGTGCTCTACGGGCCATTCGGACGCCGCGAGAAGCGCGATAAGAGATCGGACACGATCCCGATCGACGGAGGCCGGATCACTGAGGCTTTGGGCGACGAAGTGCCGCAGCTGCAACGTTCCTCGGTGCCCGGCGGATAGTTGCTTCTCCTGTAGTCCATCCTCTACTGCCTTGACGGCCCAATCCAACTGGCGCAGCCGAATCCTGGCGTCCGCTTCCTTGACACTCGACTCATGCACCCTTCCGTGCGACTGAGCCGATGCGCGGGCGGCCCTCCACAAGTCTGCGGCCTCTTGGAGGGCTCCCCGACGCTCTGCTTCCGTCGCCTCGCTCGCGAACGCAGGAAAGAGCAGGTCCGACGACTCACCGGTCGCCTGAGAATGCCGTTGGAGAGATACCGAAGGCACTTCTCGGCGTCGCGCTGCGAATAGGAATCGGAGATGGAAGGCCCTGCGCTCGTCTTTGGACAATCGGGCGTAGGCTCCGGTGGCCAGGAACCTCTGCCGAAAAGAAATCCGATCTCCTCGACGAACCACCAAGGCCTTCTCTTGGAGGCTCTCGATCAGAGCGCTGAGCTTGTGAACCGGCCGCTCCAAGACCTCAGCTAGGAGCCCGATTCCGGTCTCCGACCCCGACACGGCTAGCACTGCGCAGAGAAGCCTCTCCTCCCCAGAGAGGCGAACCATGCGGCGCTCGACCAGATCCTGTGCGTTCTGGGGAAGTGTCGTCGATTGTGGACCAGCAGTCTCCGCCGCCTCAATGAGGTACCCCGGAATGCCGCCGAGGGCAGAATAGATCCTCTCCGCCGCTTGATGGGTCAGGTCCGGAGAACATGCCTCAAGGACCGAGATTGACTCCCTCTTCGAGAGTTCTCCAATCTCATGGAATTCGATTCCCCGTATTCCTGGAAGAATCGCCTCAAGGATCGCTCGGGCCTCGCTCACGTCTGTGGCGGACACGGTTCCAAGGAGTCGCGCGTCGACCGTTCTGGCTCGGAAGAGATCTGCCAACAGGCGGAGGGACCCTGCGTCAGCGTCTTCGAGGTCATCGACCGGCAGCAAAGCCGTTCTGCCTTCGAGCATCGTGGTGAGGAGTCGCTGGAACTCTCTAGACACCGATTCTGGCTCGGGGAGGAGGACTACGTCTGTTGAGGGCCTGAGCCCAAGCTTCTCTGAGAGAGACGGGAAGGCCTGTCGAAGAAGCGGAATCAATAGATTTGGCTGAGATTCCAGCTGCGAAAGTGCCCAAGGTTGCATCAACATTTCCTGGCACAACCGGAACGGGGCAGTGCCAGAGGCCCGCTCACCAAACCCACGAAGCACTGGCTGACGGGGGAAGCGAACTCCGACATCTCCGATGACCAGGTCGAGAACGGTTGACTTCCCGATCGCAGCTGGCCCGAAGAGGATCGCTCCGAGTACCGACGTCTCCCTTAGTTGCCTCTGGACTGTCCCGACCAGCGCGTCTCGACCGCGAATCGCCAGCCGTGGCGAAGGGCGAGTCCTCTTGGGACCAAGCGACCGGCCCGCTTGAAGCGCATCAAGAGCCAGCCGCAGGTCTATTGAGTCCCTATCGCTCGCCTCTCCCGCCACATTTCGAAGGACCAATTCCGCTTCCCTGTATCGACCTCGCCCCTGCATGGCCCACGCCAGGTCGAGCAGGGGTCCTAACCCTCCCAGTCCCAGAGACAACATCCGGCTCGATACGGAATCCACGACATCGAAGTCTCTAGCAAGTGCGGCCTCGTCCAGGCGCCTCGTGAGCGACACTTGTCTCAACCGCTGCAGACGGGCGCGGGCGGTGTCGAGCCAGTGGTCGAAGGGGGCGGTGGGGGCGGTCGTGAGGAGGGAGAGGGGAGGCTCGTTGCTGGGGTCCACCTCCGTTGCGTCGGAGGGGAGGCAGGCAACGAGGGCCTCCCCGCTCCGCTCCAACACGGGGGCGGGGGACCGGTTGTTGATCGCGTAGATGAGCTGGCGAATGCGGTGCCGCGTCGGGCGGCTCTCACCACGCTCCCACAGCAACCACGTGGCCTGTTCTCGAGTCAGCGTCCCCTGTGGGTCGGCGTAGACGAGAGCCAGAAACTGGCGCTGGGTGGGCGTGAGTGGGCACTCCCGATCGCCGTCCATCAAGGCGGGCCCGCCGAAGAGGCGGATATGTGGGGAACGCTCCACGGAGGTCCGTCCGTCTCGAGTGCTGGTGGGGCAACATTCTCCCGACGCCGGTGGTCGGCAACGTCAGAACCGGGAGGCGGCCTCCTCCTGGCGGGATGGCGCCACACGGGCGGTCGACTCGGGGGCCGGGATCGGGGTCCCGGCGGGGGCCGTCGGCGACGCGGGTGCAGAGCGACGATCCAGGAGGTCGTCCGCCAGGTCGTCGGAGAAGCCTCCCTCTAGAGCTTCCTTGCGCAGCCACGCTTCCAGGAACCACTCCCAGCCGAGGCGGGAGCGGGCTTCGCTGGGACGGACTCCCGTGAGTCGCTTCATCTGGTTGCTCAGCGCGAACCCGTCCGGGTAGCCGAGCTCGGTCGCAACGCGGGAGAGCGGCAGACCACGCTCTTGAATGCGGATGACGGCGCGGAGGACCCGAGCGGCGTGAAGCCAATGGGACGGGACCGGAAGCCCGTGGGTGGTGAAGCGACGGCCGAGAGCCCTTCGCGACAGGTAGACACCACGGGCGAGGGCGTTCACCGAACGGATCTCCCGGGACAACTCGATGGTGCGTCGGATGAGGCGGCGCACGTCCATGTCGAGATGGATGCCTCGCCACCGGAGATAGTCCACCGCGGCGGCCGGAAGGTCGTCGGGGGGCGAAGTGAGAAGGGTGCGGAGGTCGTCGGGATGCGGCTCCTCGTGGAAGGGCAGGACCGAGACCGGGCGGCAGAACTCGATCATCCGGAAGATCTCGTCCTTTCGCCGGACGGCGTCCGCGGGAGGCAGCACCACCACCAGGCTGAGTCCACCGGGTCTGCGGCGCACGGACTGGAGTTGCCGATCATCGCGATCCGGAGACATGCACCAGATCAGTGCCGCTCCGGTCACACCGATGTCCCGCGGAAGACGGTCGGGCTCCAGGATCGGGGCGAGTCGGCGGTAGGGGGGGCGGAACAGTTGGAAGGTTCCGCGGTGAGGACGGGACGGCATGGGGCCTCCGGGGCGTGGGGGGGCGGGTCGTGTGGGGACGGTGACCCTCGGGCCGAGGTATCATCAAAACGTCATCACCGAGCGGCACCTTGTGGCCCCGCGCCTGGATTCATATATAGAATTCTGATTCGCACTTCGGACGAAGAGGCCCGTGATGTCGCGCGATTCAGGCACCCCCACTCCCGAAGAGCTGGTCCGCCTACCCCAGCAGGACCGATCCCGACGGACCCTCGATCGGATCGTGAAGGCCGCCCTGGCCCTCATTGCCGAGAAGGGCGTCGATGGAGCGTCGGTCCAGGACATCGCCCGACGGGCCCGGGCGTCGGTGGGCTCGTTCTACGCACGCTTCAAGGGCAAGGAGGACCTGCTCCGGTACCTCGAGTTGCGCCTGTGGTCCGACGTGGACGACGCCTGGACCCGGGCGCTGGCCGACCAGGATTGGTCGGACGGCAGCTTCGAGGACCTGGTGGCCACCCTCATCGGGGTGCTCGTGGAGGTGAACCGTGCCGGGGCCCGTCAGCGTCGGGTGCTGGAGGCACGGCGCGGTCCGGAAGAGAGCTCGGCGGCGGCCCGGGCCTTCGAGGCCCGCCTGGGGGGAGACATCCGTTCGCTCCTGTTGCGCCATCGCGACCGCATCGCCCACGACGATCCGGAGCGGGCCATCGATCTGTCGGTGGCGGCGGTCCGGGGCGTCCTGCGACTCCGGGACACGGGATCCCTGGCCGACACCCGCCTCGAGGGATTGGGCGAAGAGGAATGGTCGGAGGCGCTGGTGCGTCTCGTCCTCGCCTACCTCACCGGCTCCGGCGAAACGGAGCCGGGCCGGGGCCAGATGGACTTCTTCGACGTCTGGGCCTGACGCGCCGTCAGCCGCCGGTGCGGATCTGCACGCCCAGGGCGATGGCCTGTCGATCGCCCAGCGCCGCGCCGGCCCTCAGGATGAAGCGGCGGCCCGGGTCCAGGGCCAGGTCCACCCCCAGATCGGCCGTGGGGTACACGTCGAACTCGTCGTCGATGTCGTCTTCGTCGTCCAGGGACCGCCGGTAGTCCATGGCGACGCCGATCCCCAGGTACGGTGAGAACCACACCGAACCCGAGGCCCAGGAACGGCCGGCCGTGAGCCCCACGGGAACGGTGAAGAGCAGGTAGTCTCCCACGCCCACGCCCGCGCCGGCGATCCAGGCGATGTCCAGGGGCTGGCCCGGTCGAGCGTCGGCGATGCGGGTGCGCACGTCGATCCCGCCGAACCCCGCCGACTGGTCACCGGCCCCCGTGCCGGCGCCGCCCCGGAGGAAGACGTTGTCGGGCAGGCCCGGGGGCTGCCACACCACCATGACCCCCTGGTCGTCACCCGGAAGGGTTTCGGCCTGGAGCCAGTGCACGGCCAGGCCTCCCTGGGTGTCGGGGCCCAGCATGCGAGGGGTCTCCCAGGCGAACTGGGCGCTGGCGGCCGAGGGTAGACCCGCGAGCAGGCCGACGAGGGCGAGAACGGAACGGCGCATCGGGGGGGACTCCGGTCGGTCGATGTCGAGAGAGCGGCGGCGAGGGGCCGTCAGTTCGGGGCCCGGACGCCCGGGGCGTCGTAGCTCCGGTTGCCGATGACGGGGCCGTGGAGGTCGAGGCCCGCGTTGTCGCGGATGGCGACCCACTGGGGAATCGAGCCCGGGAACGGCTCCGTCTGTCCGTTGAGGCCCAGCGGATCGGTGTACCACACCGTGGGCCCGTCGGCGTTGCGGATGTTGTTGGAGTTGATGTCCACGAACCGCCGCACACCCTTGAAGGGCGAGTTGGGCGAGTCCCACGCCGTGCCCGGGGCCACACCCTCGCACCGGTCCCGATTGCTCGTGACGATCTGGTCGCATAGGTCTACCGGGCGTCCCAGGGAACGCTCCAGAGCCGGGTCGAAGAAGCGGCTGGGGTCCTTCACCTGGAAGTACGGGTTGAACGACACGAGGGTGCGATTGCTCACCGTCTTCAAGCGGGCGCTGATCTCCCAGCTCTCCCGCAGCGCCGAATCGAAGCGGGGACGGTCGGTGCCGAACACCCGGTCCTGAACGCACGACTGGGTCGGTACGGCCCGCTTCCCGCCGCCGTTGGGCGAGATGGCCGGGGTGGCCACGCCGACGTGGACGTGGTTCTCCCGAGCGCACGAAACAACGAGCTCACCGGGGGTCCCGATGGGCACCAATAGAGTGGCGCTGAAGCCCGTGCCGTCGCTGCAGCGAATGTGGTACGCCACCTCGTGCATGTTGTTGGTGAAGGCATCGGGGGAGTGGGTGCCCTGATGCAGCTTCACCAGGGCGTCGCAGGTCACGGTGAGCACCGCCGAAGCGCCGTCCCCCACCCGCATCTCCATGTTGTTTTCCCACTCGATCTTGTGCCCGACGTGATCCTCGTGGCGATCGGCTCCGAAGCCGCTCTCCACCAGATGCTGGTTGGCCAGTCCGAAGGGAATGTCTCCCACCACGCCGTAGAGATCCGAACCCCGGGGGTCGCGGCCGTGCTCGTGGCCGAAGGTGCACCCCGAGCCCGGATCCACCGGCGGATGCCAGGTCGGATAGAGCAGGCCGTCGGGGCCCACGGTGGAGTAGCTGTCGTGGACGGCCTTCGAGCAGGTGTCGGTTCCCGAGGGGGACCACAGGCCGTAGGCGGTGGACTGCCCGATGGGGTCGAGGTCGGGCCTCGGGTCCAGCCCCGTGGACGAGTCGTCGGAACACGAGGCCACCACGGCCAGCAGAGCCAGGGCCAGGGGACGTCGGAACCACTGCTTCATGCCGGACATGGGACTGCCTCCATGGAGACCGGGGGTTGGGGACCTCATCGCCGCTTCAGGAAGACGCCGAGGCGGAGGACCGAGACTCCCACGTCGCGGTCGATGGTGACGCGCTCGTTCTTCAGCGATCCGAACGACGCCGCGTCCAGGGTGATGCTGTTGCCCACCAGCCAACCGGGGGTCAGGGGGAGGTCCCACCCGAGACCCACGGTCAGGCGGCCGGCGTCGTAGCGCACATCCTCGGCGCGGTAGGCCGACCAGCCGCCGCCGCCGATGAGATGCAGCCCGCTGCCGGGGCGAGGGTAGACGTGGGCCACCACGCCGGCCCGCCACACCCACTCCCGGATGTCGTCGTCCAGGTGGGTCCAGAAGCCTCCTTCGACCCCGACCTTCACCGCCTCCGATGCCGAGGCTCCCACGGCGAGACCGGCCCAGGGGCCCGAGTCGCGCTCAGGGGTGCAGAGGTCGCAGGTGAAGCGGGTGGAGCCGGCGCCCACGGTGAGGGCCCACCACCGACCCGAGTCGCCGGAGGCGTCGCTTCCGGTCTGGGCCGACGTGGGCGCGGCCGCTGCGAGGCCCAGAGCCAGCGCAAAGGCGAACATCCGTGCCGCTTCGCCGGCACGAAATGCAGCAGCCCACCGAGCCGATGGGGAGGGGTCCGACGGCATGATGCGGGTATCCGGGGTTCAGACGGCCGAAACTGGGGAAGTCGCCGTCGCAAACTGCAATTCCCGGGCCGCCGTTCCGGTTGCCCGAACCGACGACGCCCCGGGCCTCCGTCGCAGGAGACCCGGGGCGGCGAACACCCTCGTCGTCGGGGGCCTTCGACCGTCAGTGCCCTCCGCCCAGCGACCAGGTTGGCGTCTCCCACACCCCGCCCTCGAAGGGCTCGAGCCACCGGGCCGCCGACATGCCGATGGGGCTGCCTGCCGGCATGGAAGGCGCACCGGCCACGCCGCCCGCCTCCATGGGCCGTTCCAGGAAGCGGCCGATCTCGGCGGCCAGGTAGAAGTTCATGGCCCCGGCGGCGTCGTTGGCCGTCCCCGGTCGACCCAGGAGATTCCGGATCCGGTCCAGCTCCAGCGTGGCGTGGGCCCGCACCTGGGGCATGTCGGCGTCGTCGGAGAGCCGCATGAGGTGTCCCACGTAGAGGGAGCGGATCGTCCGGTTGATCTCCATGGCGTAGGGATCGGACGAGTCGTACTCGAACACCTCGCTCCAGAGGCGGCCCAGCACGTCGCCCAATCCGGGCAGGTCGTCGTCGATGACGGGCTGCTCCACCAGGCGCGCCGCACGCTCCGCGTTGAGGAGGAACGACAGGGTGGCGTCGGCCGCCGCCGCCGCCGGCGACACGGCGTCGAACACCGGGCCCGTCCACTTCCGGAAGAGCTCCTGCCCGCCCCCGAGTCCCGGCGGACGGGGCGGGAGGCTCTGGAGCACCGCCTCGGGCATCTTGAGCTCCACCGGATCCAGGGTGCGCATGAGGGCGTCCAGGGCCCGGTTCTGCTCGGCGGCGGGCACCCGCCGCAGCGGCTCCTGCCCGTCGCCCCGGAGGGCGTAGGTGTAGTAGAGCCCGCCCACGATCTTGGTGGTGGCCTCGGCCTGGTAGCGGTGGTGCAGGTAGAGGGGCACCAGGACGTCTTCCATGAGGGCCATGGGTTCGCCGGCCTCGATGGCGGCCTCGCCGAACCGGTCCAGGGCCACCCGCCGCACGTCCATCATGCGCTCCAGCTCGGCGGCCACGTCGCCGCCGTTGTCCCAGAGGTGGTTCTGGGGATGGGCGCTGCTGGCCGGCCGCGCGTCCTGATCGGTGAGGAAGCTCACGCCCCGGTCCAGGGCGTCTTCCAGGATCGCGTCCAGCGCCTCGGGGTCGTCGCCGCCCCCGGGAAACTCCCGGTAGCCCCACTCGATGGCGACCTTGTCCCACTCTCCGATGCCCTCGTCGTAGGGGGACTCCAGGCTGATGGTGCCGTCGGGATTCAGGGTGGCCCGGGGGTGGGGATAATCCATCACCGACTGGTTGCCGGCGTCGCGCTCGGCGCTGGCGATGTAATTGTGGCTGAGGCCGATGGTGTGGCCGATCTCGTGGGCCGAGAGCTGACGAATGCGGTGGAGCGACATGGCCATGACGTCGTCGGCGTCTTCCGTGCCCGTGGCGTAGGGCGAGGTGAGGCCTTCGCCGATCAGATAGTCCTGCCGCACCCTCAGCGACCCCAGGGTGACGTGGCCCTTGAGGATCTCACCGGTGCGGGGATCGGCGATGGAGTTGCCGTAGCTCCATCCCCGGGTGGAGCGGTGCACCCACTGGACCACGTTGTAGCGGGCGTCCATGGGGTCGGCCGTGTCGGGGAGCATCTCCATGCGGAACGCGTCGATGAAGCCCGCCGCCTCGAAGGCCTCGTTCCACCAGGCGCCCCCGGTCAGCAGGGCGGTCCGGACCGGCTCCGGAGTCCCCGGATCCAGGTAGTACACGATGGGCTCCACCGGCGCGCTCATGGCCGCCGACGGGTCGGCCTTCTCCAGGCGATGGCGCCGGATGTAGCGCTTCACCAGCGGTTCTTCGATGGGCGTGGCGAAGTCGTACCAGCTCACGCCGCCGTAGCCGCCCCGGGGGTCGAACGCCCGAGGGGTATAGGACCCCAACTCGGGCAACTGCACGAACGAGTGGTGCTGGCGCACCGTCACGGCGCCGCCGTCGGCCGCCACGCTCCGCACGAGCCCCCCGGGCTGATCGCTGGTGAAGGTGAGGGTCACCTCCACCTCGGTGTTCTGCGGGAAGACCCGGGTGCGCTCCCGGAACGGCGCGCTCCGGGACGCGTCGACCCGGAAGGTGCCCTGGTTCGACCGGCGCAGACTCCCGGCGACGTCGTGCCAGTCGCGCATGAAGAAGTCGGTGGCGTCGACGAGCACGCGGTCACCCGTGCGGGCCGCCACGGTCCATCCCTGGTGGATGGACGACGGGAACCCGTCCCGCACCGACTTCTCCTCCAGGGGATCGTCGGTTTCGGCCCGGTACGTCAGGTTGGGCTCCTCCATGAAGATCTTGGGGCCCACCTGTCGGAAGACCACCACCCGGGAGCCGCCCAGGTCGCCTCGGTTGAGGCCCAGGTCGTTCTGCCCGAAGCCCGCGGGAAGCGAGGTGTAGTGGAGGATCTGCTCGTCCCAGCGGCCGATCTCGAGCCACAACTTGCCGCCGGCATCGTCCCAGTAGACGGGCATGAAGCCGTCGAGCTTCTCCATGCCCTCGGTCTTCGACTCGATGGTGGGGGGCGCCGAGGCGGTGTCGCGTTGCTGGGCCGCGGCGGCCGCCGGTGGGGCGACCAGGAGGAAGGCGGCCGAAATCAGGCCGGGAGCAAAACGTCGGCGCATGGGGGATCCTCCGGGGTCGTGCGCGTCAGGGCGGGGCGGGTCGTCGGACCGGGACGGGGTCCCGGAACGCGGCAAGATGCGGGGCGGAGGGGGGCTGCGCCACCGGGAGAGCCGCAGGGTGCGGCGGCGGCACCAGGCTCGGGCGCCGCGAATTCCCCAGGAGAGACGACGACGGCGCAGGATTCCGGGTTCGCAACCGAGGCCGCCGACCGCACGGATGGGGATTTCACGTCGCCCGCCGAACCCTGGTGGTCGCCCTGGGGCTGCCGCCGATCCCGCCGCCTCCGGGCAGCCGGAACCCGCCCGCCCACGCCTCCCGCGTCAGCGCGCTCCGGGGCCGTCGCCTCGCACGGCCTGGGCGTAGGCGGTGTCCAGCACCTCGCGGAACAGCTCCAGGGGGAGCGCCCCGGGAATGGGGGCGTAGCCCACCACGAAGAAGGTCGGGGTGCCCCGCACGCCCGCCTCCCGGGACAACTGGGTGCCCGTGGCGATCCGGTCGGTCTGGACGTCGTTGTCGATGCACGACTGCCAGCGGTCGACGTCGAGCCCCACGTCGGCGGCCATGGCGGCCAGCTCGGTCATGGGCTCGCTGGAGTTCTTCCAGGCGCTCTGGTCGGCGAAGAGCCGGTCCTGCATGACCCGGAAGTTGCCCTGCTCTCCGGCGCACTCCCCGGCCTGGGCCGCCTCCACGGCGTTGGGGAACATGCCCAGGATCATGGGCACGTACTTCCAGTACACCTTGCCCGTGGCCACGTATTCCTCTTCCAGGATCGGCCACACCTCTTCGTGGAAGCGACGGCAGTACCCGCACCCGAAGTCGCTGAATTCCACCAGCCGCACCGGGGCGTCGGGGTTGCCCACGTCGTACCCGAGGTCCTCCAGGCTCACGGGCTCCTGGGGCGCGGCCATGCGGCGTTGGGCCTGGGCCTGCTGGGCGATGTCGGAGTTCAGCAGGTTGGCGGTGGTGGGGTCGGGGGTCGAGGCCTCCTCGGCGCCGCAGGCGGCGGTGAGGCCCAGAGCCAGGGCCGTCGCCACGGCCGCGACGGGAGATGAGGATCGACGCATCATTCGAGCTCCAACGTGAAGGCCTGACCGAGGTCGGCCAGGAAGGCGGTGAGGTCGGCGAACCATCCCCCCACCATGAGTACGCCCAGTACCACCAGAATCGCCCCGGCGCCCCGTTCGATCCAGGGGAGCCAGGGGCCCACGCGGCGGGTTCCCGCCAGCACCCAGTTCAGGGCCACCGCCGACCCGACGAAGGGCACGGCCAGCCCCAGGCCGTACACACCCAGGAGGGCGACCCCCTCCACCATGGTGGTTTCCAGGCCGGCATACAACAGGATCGAGGCCAGGACCGGGCCGATGCAGGGCGTCCATCCCGCACCGAAGGCGATGCCCACCAGCACCGACCCGATCCAGCCGGTGGGTCGGGACGACAACTGGGCGCGCCGCTCCCGGTACAGCCCGGGAATCCGGATCAGGCCCGTCATGTGGAGACCGAACACCACCACCAGGAGTCCCCCGAGACGAGTGATGGTGGGCAGCCATGGGGTCAGGGCCTGGCCCAGGGCCGTGGCCGCGGCTCCCAGGCTCATGAACACGAGACCGAAGCCCACGCCGAAGAGCACGGCGTGGAGCACGGCTCGGCTCCGGGCCCGGGCCACGTCGCCGTCTCGCAACTCCTCCAGGGTCATGCCCGAGACGAAGGTCAGATACCCGGGCACCACCGGCAGGACGCACGGCGAGAGGAACGACAGCAGCCCGGCCAGGAACGCCAGGGGGTAGGAGACACCGACCTCGAACACGGACGCGGTCCGGCGGGGCCTAGAAGCTGAACTCGCGCACGAGGCGCTTTTCGGTTTCGCCCTCCAGCGACACCCGGATCTCGATATGGGACTCCAGGCCGCTGCCCTTGAGCTTCTGGCGCAGAAGCTGGTCGAGCTGGAAGACGCCGGCGGAGTTGCTCATCTCGATGGTGATGCGGATCGGCCGCTCCTCGCCCCGCTCGATGTGGACGGCCTCGATGGCCGCCGCCGAGACGGAGTGGATGGAGAGGGACCCGGATTCGAAGGGAATCCGGGATCGTCCCTTGGCCATGTCCAGGGCGTCGGCGATGCGGACGACCCCGGCCTCCAGGGTGAGGGGGCGACCCCCGCTCCGGTGCGAGATGATGGCGTGGAGGATCTCGGAGGTCAGGAGGGCGGCCGTGGGCCCGTCGTAGACCGAGGGCAGAAGCTCCTTCAGCTTCTCCCGGGCGAGGAAGAGGGAGAAGGCCTCGTGATCGTCCCGGTGAATGGCCATGCCCACGTCGTGGAGGAGCGCCGCCATGGCCACCACCACCTCGGCGTCCTGTCGCTCCAACCCGTAGGTGGTCTCCACCCCCGTGGGAATGTCGGCGTCCATGAGCAGTCGCAGCAGCCTCACGGCGATGTTCAACACGATCTTCACGTGCACCGGCCCGTGGTCGGTCATGCCCAGCCGCTCGATGGCCGTCACGTTGGAGCCGATCCAGAGGGCGTAGAGCTCGGTGTCGGCGTTGACCTGCTCCATGAGGGAGTGGAGCCGGGGATTGTGACGGTCCGGCACCGACATCTCGATGCGCTCGGCGAAACGCTCCGCCGGGGAGCGGGGGCCGGTGTCGGGGGTGCGTTCGGTGTCCAGGGTCATGGGCGGGTCGGGGATCGGGGACCGGCGTCGTTTTGTTGGGCGGCCCAGGCCTCCTGCCAGGCGCCGGGTTCGATCTCGGCGCCGTCCATCACCACCACGGTGCCCACGATCTTGTCGTGGACGCACTGCCGGTTCGCATCCCAGAAAACCTGGAGAAAGCCCAGGGTTCCCGTGGCGATGCCGGCCACGTAGCCTCCCGCGCGTTCGAACGAGGCCCACCAGTTGAGGCGTTCGCCGTCCAGGCGCAGGACCCGGAGTCCCATGGCCTTCTTTCCGATGGTCCGTCCGTTGGTGAGGGTCAGGGCCACGGTGAAGTAGATGCTCCAGAGGCCGATGGCCGAACCCGCCTGGTCCCAGATGTCGCGGAAGAGTCCCAGGAACCCCGCTTCACCGGACTCGATCTCGGCCCGGGCTTCGGCGAGTCGGGTCTCGGAGGTCTCCAGGTCGTCGCTCACGTCGTCGAGGCGTTCTTCCAGCGCGTCGAGGGTGTCGTCGGCCACCAGGGGAACCAGGCGTCGCGACAGAAGGTCGAACGTCTCTTCGTCGGCGGGGTCGGGGTCTTCGGCGGCCTGGAGCGTGGCCCGTAGGCTCGCCCAGCGCTCCACCGCCTCGTCGTCGGAGAGGTCGGCCACCCGCTCGGCCGGGGTCGGGCCCACGTCGGCGTCGGTGGGCTCGGGAGCTTCGGCCACCTCGGCGAGGGCCTCGTCGGCGGCTTCTGCGGTGTCGATTCCCGCATCCCGGAAGGCCCCGGCGTAGACCGAATCCCGGTCCTCGGCCCAGGGAACGTCGTCGGGAAGCACCTCGTCCAGGAGCTGCCGCGCTTCGTCTTCGGTGAGGTCGTCGGCTCCGAGCTGCCGCAGGGACTCGGCCAGGATCTCCCGGGCCTCGTCCGGATCCTGGGTGGTCGAGAGGGAGGCGAAGGCCGAGATGCCGCGGAAGATGGAGCGGAGGTTGTTGGCGCCGGCCACGCCGGGCGGGCCCCCGCCCGGCGCCGCCACGTCGTCCACGTCGTCCACGTCGTCCAGGGCCGAGTCGACCACGCCGGCGGCGAAATCCTCGACCAGGCCATCGCCCGTGGCCACGGCCAGGTAGCCGATGAGAACGCCGAAGAGGATCACTACGCCAAGGCAGCCGGTGGCTCCCCGAAACAGGATCGAGGTGACCTGCCCGAACGACTTGCCCGGCTTCCGAAACGCCATGGTGATGAAGAAGATCGCCACGGCTCCCCAGAGGATCAGGGAGATCGACGCCGTCACGGCGGTGAGGATTCCGATGACCACCAGGTCGATGAGCAGGGCCCACAGCCGCCGCGAGGGGCGACCCAGGGGCGTGCCCAGAAGCGCCTTCGAGATCTCGAAGGCGTCGGGGGTGATGATGCTCCGGGGGTCCCGGACGTTGGTGGCCATCCCCGCTCCGGTGAGCTACCGCCGCAGCCAGCGGGCCAGGAGGATTCCCGCGGCGGCCCCCAGGAGGGCCGTGGCCCACAGGGTACGGCGGACCGCGACCTCGTCGTCGCCGGTGGAGGCCAGGACGATTTCTTCGCCCGCCAACCCCCGCACCACCTCTTCTTCTTCTTCCAGGCCGCAGGCGGGGCAGGTGACGTAGCCCTTGTCCCGGGCCGTCCGGTTCGGGTATTCGAGCTCGGTGCCGCACTCGGGACAGGCCAGCGCGGCGCCCCGAGGCTCGATCATTCCGTAGAGACTGCCCTTGGACAGATCGAGATCCTCGGCGATGTCGTTCACGCTCGCGTCGGAATCCCAGTACAGTGTGTTGGCGCGTTCGGCGAGGGGCTCCACGGGTCGCCCTCCAGGATCGGGTCGGGGTCCGTCGATGGTCGGCAGCGGAAGGTACCCAACACCTCCCTCGCCCGCATGGGGCGGCGTCGGCGCGCGGCTCCGGATCGCCGCCGCCGGCGCGGGGTAGGCCCGGAGACTCCGGGTCCGCCGGGGTTCGCCACGCTCCACGGAGGGGGCCATGCGGCACAGGGAACGAATTCTGGCCAGTCTGGACACCGTGTACCGGGAGGCCTTCGAGGCCGCGCGGGAGCGGTCCGACTCCGAGGGCGCCCGGCGACTCGATTTCGAATACCAGCGGGACCAATTGCACCTGGAGGTGCTTCTCGACCTCCGGGATCTGCTCTTCGACGCCACGCCCGAGCCCGAAGAAACGGCCTCCGGGGGCGGTGTGTCCGACCTCCTCGACAAAGCCCAGGCCATTCGGAGATTCACCCGACCCCGATGAAGATCTACACCCGGACCGGCGACGCCGGTGAGACCGCACTCTTCGGGGGCGGCCGTGTCTCGAAGGACCACCATCGCGTGGGGGCCTACGGCACCGTGGACGAGCTCAACGCGACGGTGGGCGCGGCGGTGGTGCACGTCGCCGACGGCGAGGTGCGGGGGCGGCTGGAACGCATCCAGCACGACCTCTTCGCCGTGGGCGCCATTCTGTCCACCCTTCCTCGGAACGACGACACGCCCCATCCCCACCTTCCCGCCATGCCCCGGGCGCGCATCGGCGACATGGAGGGGTGGATGGACGAGGCGGAGGCCGAGCTTCCGCCCCTGACCCAGTTCGTCCTTCCGGGCGGCACCCCGGGCGCCGCGGCGCTCCACCTGGCCCGGACGGTCTGCCGTCGGGCCGAGCGGGCCGTGGTGCACCTGGCCACCCTGGAGCCGGTGGACGACGACATCGTGCCGTTCCTGAATCGGTTGTCCGACCTCCTGTTCACCCTGGCCCGCCTGGAAAACCATCGGGCCGGCGTCGCCGACGTCACCTGGGAGAAGTGAACCCGGAGCGGGGCGCACAGATGGCGGTGCGGGTGGTGCGCACCGCTCTCGAGGCCGGGGTGTCGGAGGCCGGCGGCCGGGGGTTGGAGCGCCTGCACGCCCTCGCCATGGCCGTGCGGGACGCCCGTCTCGACGACGACCACGATCCGGCGTATCTCCACCCGGGGCGGTCGGCCCTCATCCTGCTCCAGGACGTGGGCGAATCGGACCCCGACGTGTTGGGGGCCGCCCTGGTGGTGGATTCGGGGACTCCGGAGCTGGCCCCCGACCTTCGGGATGTGGACGATCCCACGGTGCGGGCTCTCGCCGGGGCCGTGCCGGCGTCGGGCGCGGAGGATCTGGCCGAGCGGTTGGTGGTGGGAGACGAGCGCCTGCGACGGGTCGCCCTGGCCGAACGCCTCGACCATCTGCGCCACGCCCACCTCTGGAGCGATCTGGAGGCGCGTCGCGCGGCCCATGCGGAGGCCGCGTCGGTCTACGCGCCGGTGGCCGACCGTACACACCCGGTGCTGGCCCGCCGATACTGGTGGTGGTGCCGGATGTTCGGCGCGCGTCACCTGCGATGATTCGCGGCGCCGAGACCCTCTCCGATCTCTTGCGGCGGCCGGGGGGTTCGGGCACCTTGTGCATCACCCCGGCCGATGTGTTCCGCCGGGGTTCATCCAGACCTGATCGAACCGTCGAAGAACTGGAGTTCTCGTGACGTACATCATCACCGAGCCCTGCCTCGGCACCAAGGACGGAAGCTGTGTCGAGGTGTGCCCCGTGGACTGCATCTACGAGGGCGACGACCAGTTCTACATCCACCCCGACGAGTGCATCGACTGCGGGGCTTGCGAGCCGGAGTGTCCGGTTCAGGCGATCTTCCCCGACACGGACGTGCCCCCGGAATGGACCAGCTACATCGAGAAGAATCGAGCGCACTTCTGATGGCGACACCCGAAAGGGGGTCTTCGAGGCGGCGGGACGGAACCCTGGCGGTGTCCGCCCGCCGCTTCGTGCTATCCGCGCTGTCCGTCGCCGCGGTCACCGCGGCCTGTGCGCCGGGGCCCGAAGGAACGGCGTCGTCTCCCCAGGCCATGGGTCCGGGCGTGGATTCGGCCGCGGTGGCAGCCGAGATCTCGGCCATGCTCCAGGCGTCGACGGAGGCCTGGAACCGGGGTGACCTGGAGGCTTTCCTCGACGACTACACGGACGAGCCCGGCCTGGCGTTCGTGGGCGCGTCTGGAGTCCGGCGGGGGAAGGACGAAGTGCGGGAGAGCTACCGGGAGTCCTACTTCGAGGTCGAGGGGGAGGCCGACGATCTGGCCTTCGATCAACTGGAGATCCGGCCCCTGGGACCGGGCTTCGCCCTGGCCCACGGACGGTGGACGCTCTTCGAGCCCGGGTTCGAGAACCAGACGGTGAGCGGACAGGGACGCTTCTCCCTCGTGCTGCGCAAAGAGGGCGAGAACTGGCGGATCATCCACGACCACTCGTCGTGACGGACCCTTTCGGGCCCGTCACGACGGGGTCGTAGGCCGGGGTCAGAACCCCCGGGCGCGGAGCCGATCCAGGGAGATCGAGGCGGGCAGGGTTTCGCCCGGCGGCACGATCCGGGTCTGCGGCCGCGTCTCCTGCTCCTTCTGCTGACGCAGGAGGACCAGACTCGCGGCCACGGCGGCGGCTCCCAACAGGCTGACGGTCAAGGTTCGCAACGACGTCTCCGGGTCCGTGGGGGCACAAGCGCTGCTCTCGGCAGCGTGCATGAACCGTGCCCGATCCAGGGCGATCCGCTCAAGGGGTTCAGGGCCCGGTTTTCATGGGATTTACGGGGTCGCGTCGAAGAGGTTACCCGGGAAAACCCGGCGGAGATTTCCGAGGGGGGGACGAGAGATGCCGGAAAACCGAGGGTCGGCCGATGCCGATCCGGTGGGTCTGCTTCAGGCCCTGGTGTCGACGCCGTCGGTGAACCCGAGCCTGGAAGAGGGGGGCGCGGGGGAAGGGGCCGTGGCGACGCTCTGCGCGGGCTGGCTCCGGGCGTGGGGCTTCGCCGTGGAGATCTTCGAGCCCGAACCGGGTCGCCCCAGCGTCGTGGCCCGGCACGGTGCCGGCACGCCCCGTCTGCTCTTCAACGGGCATCTCGACACGGTGGGCGTGGAGGGCATGACCGTGCCCCCCTTCGGCGCCGCCCTGGACGGCGACATTCTGCGGGGGCGCGGCGCCTGCGACATGAAAGGCGGGGTGGCGTCACTCCTGGCGGCCGCCCGTACCCTGGCCGCAGAAGACCATGGGGGCACCCTGGTGGTCGCCCTCACCGCCGACGAGGAGCACGCATCTCTCGGCATGGCCGACCTGGTGGGCCGGGGAGTGGATGCCGACGTGGCGGTGGTGTGTGAGCCCACGAGCCTCACGGTGATGCCCGCCCACAAGGGCTTCGTATGGGCCGATATGCAGGTGAGGGGCCGGGCGGCCCACGGGTCCCGGCCCGAGGTGGGGATCGACGCCATCCGCCGGGCCGCGCGGTTCCTGGTGGAGATCGACGCCCTGGACGCCGAATTGACCGACCGGGACCCCCACCCGCTCCTGGGGCACGGCTCGATCCACGCCGGGACCATCCGGGGGGGCAGCGCGCCTTCCGTCTATCCGGCCGAGTGTGTGGTGAGCCTCGAGCGTCGGACGCTGCCCGGTGAAACGGTCGAGGGGGTGATGGCCGAGCTCGAGGCCGTGGCCCATCGCACCCGGCTCCATCACCCCGACCTGGAGTGGACCCTGGCCCCCACGTTGAACCGGCCCGGGACCGAGGTGGCCCCGGACCACCCTCTGGTCACGGGGCTCCTCGATGCCGTGGAGTCCACCTCACGCGCCCCCCGGGTGGGTCCCATGACCGCCTGGGTGGACGCGGCGTTCCTCAACGAGGCCGGGATTCCCGCGGTCTGCTTCGGCCCCGGGTCCATCGAGCAGGCCCACGCCGCCGACGAGTGGATCGACACGCGGGAGGTTCGGGCCTGTGCGGAGATCCTGGCCCGCTTCGGCCGGAGCTACCTCGCCGGGGTCAGCGGCTGACCAACTCGATGGTGCCGCCCGCCACGCCGGTGCCGTAGAGGGTCGTGGCGTCGGGGCCACTCCGGTGGAGGATCTCCCGGAACTGACTGGCCCGGAAGTTTTCCAGCGTCTCGGGCCCGCCCATCTGCACGCCGTCGAGGAAGACCACCGGCGGAGCGGCCTGCGTCCGGACCCGAAGCCAGGCGGGGCGCAGCCGACGGACCGCTTCGTATGCCGAGAAGGTCGCCACCGTCCCGAGTTCCTCGGCGGTGATCCGATTCGAGTTCCGGCTGGTCCCGCTCCCCCCTCCGGCGGAGGCACAGGCCCCGGCTACGAGAAGGAAGAGGACGGCGAACGGGAGCATGAGACGGCGCATGGCGAACTCCTCCTGACAAGTGCGGACGCGCGGATCGACGGAGCACTATGCTTGATCCTCCCGCCCGCGCGCCACTATCGTCCCGCTCCCGGCCCTGCGGCCCCGCGCCGGTTTCGCCCCCATCTCGACTCCAATTCCATCGCGTATGCGCCCCGGCAACCGGGTGTCCTCCGTTCTCCTCATGGTCTGCCTCGCAGGGTGCGGGGAGGTGGACGGCGGGGGTGGGGCGACGGAGGCCGCGGACCTGGTACTCCGGGGTGGGTCGGTGTGGAGCCCGGGTGCGCCGGGAGCGGCCACCGCCCTGGCGGTTCGCGAGGGTCGCATCGTGGCGCGGGGGGACTCGGCGGCCGCCGAATCGTGGATCGGGCCGGACACCGAGGTGATCGAGCTGGCGGGGCGGTGGGCGGGCCCGGGGTTCGTGGACGCCCACACCCATTTCGTGGACGGGGGCTTCCAGCTCGGGGCGGTGGAGCTTCGGGACGTGGACACGCCGGAGGAGTTCGCCGAGCGCATCGCCGACGCCGTGGCGCGGGCCCCCGCAGGCAGTTGGATCCAGGGGGGCAACTGGGACGAGCAGCGCTGGGGTGGGGAACTGCCCCGTCGGGAGTGGATCGACGCCGTGGCCCCCGACCACCCGGTCTTCGTGACCCGGACCGACCTCCACATGGGGGTGGCCAACACACGGGCGCTGGAGGCGGCGGGGATCACGGCCCGGACGCCCGACCCCGCCGGCGGCGTCATCGTGAGGGAGGCCGACGGCACGCCCACGGGGGCGTTGAAGGACGCGGCCATGAACCCGATCTACGCGGCGATTCCCGACCCCGACGAGGCGGCCTACGACGCCGCGTTGCAGGCGGCGGCGGCTCACGCCCTGTCCCGGGGTGTGACCCAGATCCACGACATGGGCCAGTGGGCTCACCTGGCGACCTACCGGCGTGCCCGGGCGGGGAATCGTCTGCCCCTCCGGGTCTACAGCGTCGTGCCCCTCTCCGACGTGGACCGGTTGGCCTCGTTCGTGGAGGCCGAGGGACGGGGAGACGAGCGGTTGTGGTGGGGCGGCCTCAAGGGATTCGTGGATGGATCCCTGGGCTCCACCACCGCCTGGTTCCACGATCCCTACGACGACGACCCGTCGTCTCGGGGCATCCTCACCGCCGATACGGCCCGGCTCCGGGATTGGATCGGGGCCGCCGATCGGGCCGGACTCCAGGTGATGGTCCACGCCATCGGCGACCGGGCCAACGACTGGCTCCTGGACGTCTTCGCGTCGACCGCGGAGGCCCAGGGCCCGCGGGACCGGCGGTTCCGGGTGGAGCACGCCCAGCATCTCACGCCCGAGGCCGTGGTCCAGTTCGGGTCTCTGGGGGTGATCCCCTCCATGCAACCGTACCACGCGGCCGATGATGGTCGCTGGGCCGAGCGCCGTATCGGGGCCGAACGGGCGCGAGGGACGTATGCGTTCCGGTCGCTCATCGATGCCGGCGCCTGGCCGGCGTTCGGGAGCGACTGGACGGTGGCCCCGCTGGACCCGGTGCCGGGGCTCGACGCGGCGGTGACGCGGCGAACCCTGGACGGGGCCCATCCCGGAGGGTGGGTGCCGGAGCAGCGGATCTCCATGGAGGAGGCCCTCACGGCCTGGACCCGGGAGTCGGCTCGGGCCGGGTTCGCCGACGAGCGGACCGGGGTGCTGGAGCCCGGGTTCGCCGCCGACATCGTCGTGTTGTCGACGGATCCGTTCGCCTGGAGTGCCGGACGCGCTGACGCGCCGGTGGTGGACCTCACGCTCGTGGACGGGCGCATCGTGTATCGAAGGGAGGGATCGTGAGCGAGGGAGCGAAGAGGGCGGGAGTGCCGGCCGGCGACGCCACGCGCCAGAAGGCGGTGGACGCCCTCTGCGAGGCGTTCGCCGAGGATCGCATCGCCGTGGACGAGTTCGAGCGGCGGGTGGAGCTCGCCCATCGAGCCGAGACGCTGGAAGAACTCCGGGACCTCCTGTCGGGGATTCCCGGGGCCGGGCCCCCGGCCCGTGTGGAAGGAGCGGGAGCGTCGGTCGCCGCCGCCGAGTCGGGTGGGGCCGATCTCCTTCCGGCTCACCCTCTCACGCACCATGCTCTCCAGCCGGCCGAAGCCGTGCGGCCCACCAGCTTCATCGGGGGGATCATGGGCGGGGGCGCTCGCCGCGGCGCCTGGTACCCGGCCCGGGTGAACTACGCCATGGGGTTCATGGGCGGCTTCACCCTCGACCTCCGGGAGGCTCCTCTTCCTCCCGGCGTCACCGAAATCAAGATCTTCTGCATGTGGGGGGGCGGCGAGATCATCGTCCCCCCGGACGTGCGCGTGGAGGTATCGGCCATGGGGATCCTGGGAGGCTTCGACTACGACCATAGCCTTCCCGGCCCCCTGGACCCCGACGCCCCGGTGGTCCACGTCACCGGCCTCTGCTTCATGGGCGGCGCGGAGATCTCCGTTCGCTACCCGGGAGAAAGCCCCGGCGACGCCAAGCGCCGCCGGAAGATCGAGAAACGGTCCCGGCGCAAGGCGCTCAAGGCCGGCCGGAAAGGAGACTGACGCCGTGGCTCATGCCGCCCTGAACCTGCTCCGCATCGCCTCGGGACTGCTCTTCATGCAGCACGGGGCCCAGAAGCTGTTCGCCGTCCTCGGACGGGAGACCCCCGTGGAGGCCTTCTCGCTCCTGTGGTACGCCGGCGTACTCGAGTTCTGGGGAGGGATCCTGATGGTGGTGGGGCTGTTCACCCGACCCCTGGCGTTTCTGTTTGCCGGTCAGATGGTGGTGGCGTACGTGCTTCGCCACGCCCCCCGGGGCACCTTCCCCCTGACCAACGGGGGAGAGCAGGCCGCCCTCTTCGGCCTCATCTTCCTCTACATCGCCGCCCGGGGCGGAGGCGCGTTCAGCCTCGACGGGCTGAGGGCGGCACGCCTCCGGCGCCGGGCGGCGAAGTAGCGGGACGACCGGCGGCCTGGATCAGCCGCAGTGGTCCGCGTACGCGCCCTGGAGCATCTCGGCGATCTGGTGCGGCGAGCTGCCCTCGATCCGGTGCCGCTCCATGAACCAGACCAGGTGTCCGTCCTTGAAGAGGGCCACCGACGGAGACGACGGCGGGTAGCCGGTGATGTACTCCCGGGCCCGCTCCGTGGCGTCCAGGTCCTGACCCGCGAAGACCGTGGTGAGCCGGTCGGGCTTCATGTCGCCCTGGAGCGACAGGAAGACCCCGGGCCGGGCGGCGCCGGCGGCGCATCCGCACACCGAGTTGACCACCAGGAGCGTGGTGCCGTCGGGGGCGTTGTCCCCCAGGGCCTGATCCACGGCGTCGGGCGTGCGAAGCTCGTCGAACCCGATGCGCACGAGGTCCTCGCGCATGGGGGCGACCATCATCTCGGGATACGGCATGAATGGGTGTCCTGGCTTGGTGGGATACGGCGAGGGCGTCGGCGCAGGGCGCGCCGACGGTCCCGGAGGATCGGTGGCGCGGTACACCCCCGCAACGCCCAGGATCCGCCTTGCCGCCAGCGGCTGACGCCCTGAGTTTTCGACCCGGTGAACTCCTCCCCACCCCGAGGTCCCTCGTGAGTCCAGGCAGCCGGATCGTTCGCTTCCGGGTCAACGGCGACCCCGTGGAGGTGGGGGTGCCCGAGCACCACACCCTGGTGGAAGCGCTGCGCTACGCCCTGGGTCTCACGGGCACCAAGCAGGGCTGCGACAAGGGGGACTGCGGTGCCTGCACCGTGCTCGTGGACGGGCGGCCGACCCTCTCGTGCATCCTCCCGGTGCACGAGGCCGAGGACCGGGACGTGATCACGGTGGAGGGCCTGGCCCGAGGCGTCGAGCCCCACCCGCTGCAGGACGAGTTCGACCGCCACGGCGCCGCCCAGTGCGGATTCTGCACGCCGGGCATTCTCTGTTCGGCGGCGGCCCTGCTCGACGAGTCGCCGGCGCCCACCCGGGAGGAGATCCGGGAAGCCCTGTCGGGCAACCTCTGCCGGTGCACGGGCTACACGAAGATCTTCGTGGCGGTGGAGGCGGCCGCGGCCCGCCTGCGGAGCGCCCCGTGAGCCGGGGGGAGCGCGGCGATTTCGCCGTCATCGGCCAGCGCCTCCGGAAGATCGACGGGCTGGCCAAGTCCACCGGGCGGGCGGCCTACACCGACGATCTCGTTCTCCCGGGCATGCTCCACGGCAAGATCCTCCGGAGTCCCCATCCCCACGCGCGGATCGTCTCCATCGACACCTCCCGGGCCGAGGCGCTGGAGGGCGTCCACGGGGTGCTCACCGGCGGGGAGCTTCCCACCCCCTACGGCATCATCCCCTGGACGCCCGACGAGAACGCGTTGGCGGTGGACCGGGTGCGGTACGTGGGCGACGGTGTGGCGGCGGTGGCGGCGGTGGACGAGGACACGGCGCTCCAGGCCCTGGATCTCATCGAGGTGGAATACGAGCTGCTTCCCGTGGTATTGGACCCCCGGCAGGCCCTGGAGGCGAAGGGCACCTACGAGGCCGGGGACTACATCCACCCCCCGCGGAAGGAGGGGTGGAACGGCAACGTCACCAAGATGGTCAAGCTGGAGTTCGGCGACGTGGATGGGGGTCTGGCCGCCGCCGATCTGGAAGTAGAAGGAGAATACTGGTTCGAGGGCACGACCCACGCGGCGATCGAGCCCCACTGCGCCATCGGGCTGTTCGAGGGTACGGGGCGACTCACCGTGTGGTCGTCCACCCAGGTGCCCCACTACCTCCACCGGGAGCTCGCCCGGGTGCTCCGGCTGGACCCGGCCGAGGTGCGGGTGATCCAGCCTCCCGTGGGGGGCGCCTTCGGGGGCAAGAGCGAGCCCTTCGACCTGGAGTTCTGCGTTGCCGCCCTGGCGCGGAAGACCGGGCGCCCGGTGAAGATCCTCTACACCCGCGAGGAGGTGTTCTACGCCCATCGAGGGCGGCACCCCTTCGACATGTGGTACCGCACGGGCATGACCCGGGACGGCCGCCTCACGGGCGTCGACGCCCGCATCGTCCTGGACGGGGGCGCCTACGCCTCCTTCGGGCTGGTCACCACCTACTATTCGGGGCAGCTCCTCACGGCGCCCTACGACCTCCCGGCCTATCGATTCGATTCGACCCGGGCGTACACGAACAAGCCCGCGTGCGGTCCCAAGCGGGGCCACGGATCGGTGCAGCCCCGCTTCGCCTTCGAGGTCCAGCTCGACAAGCTGGCCCAACTCGGCGGCTTCGATCCCATGGAGCTGCGGCGAAAGAACGTTCTGGGGTCCCATACCCGAACCATCAACGAGCTTCGGGTCACCTCCAACGGCTTCCTCGAGTGCCTCGAGGCCGTGGAGCGGGCGTCGGGGTGGAAGGAACGGTGGCGCCGCCTGCCCTTCGGGCGCGGCCTGGGCGTCGCCGGTTCGACCTACATCTCGGGCACCAACTACCCCATCTATCCCAACGACATGCCCCAGTCGGGCATTCAGGTGCAGATCGACCGGTCGGGCCGGGTGGCGGTCTTCAGCGGGGGGAGCGAGATCGGACAGGGCACCGACTCGGCCATGGCCTACATCGCCGCCGAGGAGTTCGGCGTGCCCCTGGAACACGTGCGGGTCTACCGGGGCGACACGGACTTCACGCCGGTGGACCTGGGGGCCTATTCGTCGCGGGTCACCTTCATGCTGGGCAACGCCTGCGTGGACGCCTGCCGGCGTCTCAAGGCCCAGGTCTGCTCCGCGGTGGCGGAGTACTGGGAGGGGGACCCCGATGCGGTGATCCTCCGGGGGGGGCGCGCCTTCGATCCCGCGGAGGCGGATCGGTCCATGCCCATTCGCCAGGCGTTCCAGCTCGCCGAGGCCCGCTGGGGCACCCTGGGGGCCACGGGGTCGTACAACACGCCGAAGGACGTGCACGGGTCGTACCGAGGCGGCACCATCGGCGCGAGTCCCGCCTACTCCTTCACCGCCCACGTGGCCGAGGTGGAGGTGGATCCCGAGACGGGCGTGGTGCGGGTGGAGAAGATCTGGATCGCCCACGACTGCGGCCGGGCCCTGAACCCGGTGCTGGTGGAGGGCCAGATGGAAGGCTCGGCGTACATGGGATTCGGAGAGGCTCTCATGGAGGAACAGGTGTTCAAGGACGCCGATCACGGTCGGGCGGGTCTTCACGACGCGCCGTCGCTGCTGGACTACCGCATGCCCACGAGCCTCGATACGCCGGATCTGGAGGCCCACATCGTGGAGTCGGTGGATCCGGAGGGGCCGTACGGGGCGAAGGAGGCCGGCGAAGGCCCCCTCCACCCGTCGATTCCCGCCATCGCCAACGCCATCCACGATGCCGTGGGCGTCCGGGTCGACCGGCTCCCCTTCTCGCCGCCCCGGGTGTGGCGCGCCCTCGAAGAGGCGCGTCGGGCGGGGCGTCTGGCCAAACCCGCGCACCCCGCGGAGCGGGTGGCGGAGGGGGCCTCGTGAGGGCGCCCTGGTGGGGCGCGCTCCGACGAGTCGGGGGCGTGGTATTCCTGGGGGTCGCGACGGCGTGCGGAGCTCCCGACGCAGGAGGGGGTCAGGTCGACCCCGCCGATCCCCCCGCTGCCGTTCCTTCACCGGAGGAGGCGTCTCTGGACACGATCCCGGGCACCCCCTGGACCGAGCGGGACTGGGCGATTCTGGTGCAGAAGGTGCGGTGGGCCGCTGACCAGGGTCTGGACCGGGTGCCCATGGGCGACGCCATGGCGGCCCTGGGGCGGACCTTCGTCGGGACCACGTACACGCCGGGCACCCTGGAGGCCCCGGGTGAGGAACACCTGGTGGTGAACCTCCGGGAGCTGGACTGCGTGACCTTCATCGAAAACGTCTGGGCCCTGAACCGGTTCCTCCGGGCCGAGGGAACGGAGGCGCTGGCCGATCCCGCCGCTGCCCGCGCGGCCTACGAAGGGCACCTGAGGGCGATTCGGTACCGGGACGGCGTGTTGGATGGGTACCCGAGCCGGCTCCACTACTTCAGCGACTGGCTCTGGAATCACGAGGACCGGGGTGACCTGCGCCTCGTGACCCGGGATCTGGGCGCCGAGGCCGACCCGGAGCCGGTGGACTTCATGTCGACCCATCCCGACGCCTACCGGCAGCTCGCCGACCCCGGCGTCCTGGAGGCGATTCGCCGCCGCGAGGCCGAGCTCACGGCCCGGGGACCCCGCTGGACCATCCCCCAGGACGGGATCGGGGCCGTGGAACAGGGAATCCGGGACGGGGACGTCATCGCCGCCACCTCCACCGTCGCCGGGCTGGACGTGGCCCACACGGGAATCGCCCTCTGGCAGGACGGTCGCCTGCACCTGCTCCACGCCCCCCTGGTGGGGCGGTCGGTGGAGATCAGCGAGCTGCCCCTGGCCGATCGCATCCAGGACATCGGCGGCCAGGACGGGATCCTCGTCGCCCGCCTGACCGACGGAGGCTGACGTGCTCCGCCTGCCCCGCTACGAATACCACCGCCCCCGACGCCTGGACGACGCCCTTCAGCTCCTGGACCGCCACGGCGACGAGGCCCGGGTGGTGGCGGGGGGCACCGACCTGATCCCCAACATGAAACACCGCCTCTTCGAGCCGGGTCATCTCGTGGCCCTCTCGGCGGTGGAGGAGCTCCAGGGGATTCGGTGGGACGACGGCGTGTTGGACGTGGGGGCGGCCGTGACTCTCGACGCCCTCTCCCGGAACCCGGAGGTGCGGCGCCACGCGTCGGCGCTGGCCGATGCGGCACGACACGTGGCCGGGCCCCAGATTCGGAACCGCGCCACCCTGGGGGGCAACGTCTGCCTCGACACCCGGTGCACCTACTACAACCAGACCGAGTTCTGGCGCACCGCCCTGGGCTTCTGCCTGAAGAAGGACGGGGACACCTGCCACGTGACCCGGGTCGGGCGGAAGTGTGTGGCGGCCCATTCGGCCGACACCCCGCCCGTGCTCATGGTCCTGGACGCCGAGGTGGAGCTGCGAAGCTCGAAGGGGTCGCGCGCCGTTCCCGTCCGGGAATGGTTCGTGGCGGACGGGATCCACAACACCCGTCTGGAAGCGGGGGAGATCTTGACGCGAATCAGAATACCGATTCACCCCGCAACCCGTTGTTCCTACAGGAAGTTGCGTCAGCGACAGGCGGTGGACTTCCCGCTGCTCACCGTGGCGGTGGGGGCGGATTTCGCGTCCGACGGCCGGGTGTCGGAGATCCGGGGCGTGGTCACCGGTCTGGGCTCGCGACCCCGGTGGCTCACGGGGTGGGACGACCTGGTGGACGGGTCGCTGGACGACGATGTGGTGGACGCCCTGGCCCAGCGAGCCGGCGCCCAGTGCCGCCCCCTGGAGAACATGATCGTGGACCCGGAGTGGCGCCGCGCCATGGTGCCGGTGGAGGTGGGCCGCGCGCTGCGGACGCTCCGGAGCGCGGGCCCGGCGGGGGCGTCCCTCGAGGCCTGACGAGGTCCGCCCCCGGACCCGGTGGGTGCTCCGCGAACTGCGACGCCGTCAGCGCCCCGGGGGCAGCACCCGAATGATCCGGCCCTCGGCGTCCACGACCCGGAGGGGCATCCTCAGGATGTCGTCCAGGAGGGGGATCTTGGACTCGTCGTCGTCCTCCTCCGCTGCGGCCACCCCGTTGATGCTGGCCACGGTGTAGCCGTCGGCGTCGGTGTTGGAAACGTCGTACCCCAGGTCGGCCATGGACTGGACCGTGATGATGCTCAGGGGGTTGGCCACGCCGCCGTCCAGGAAGGGCGTCATGAGCTCCCGGTCCATGGTGGTTTCCCGCCAATGGCCGTTGATGGAGCCGGCGTTGCCCACGTTCTGGACCGGCACCTTCTGCCCCGCCGTGCGGCTGCTCCCGCCGGCATCATCGAAGGCCGCGATGGCCAGGGGGCCGTTGAAGTGGGTGTCGGGACCCGGCGCCTGCTGGCCCGCGCTGGCGGCGTTCTGGAGGAATCCCTTGGTGCCCCACAGCGTGCCGAGGCCGAGGACGTGTCCCATCTCGTGGAGGATCACGTCTTCGAGCTGACCGTTCCCGGCCAGGCGGTCCAGGTCGGCCACGTCGAAGCGCATGGTTCCCACCGAGGTGAGGGCGTTGGAGTTCCGGATGAAGCAGGGACCGGCCGACCCCAGGACGTTGAACTCCCCGTCGATCTCCTCCACCACGGCGTAGATGACCACGTCGTCGATGAGGGCCCCCTGCATCTCGGGCGCCGTCTGACTGGTGACGCAGGTCGACGGCGCGTCGGCGTTGGGCGGAAGGTCGGAGAGATCGCCGGTGATGAGGCTCTCCCATCGCTCCCGGGCCCCGACGAAGGCCGCCTCGATGGTTTCGCTCACCTCGGTGACGAAGCAGAGTGTGATGTCGAACCCGTCGTTGTCCGGGGTGCCCAGAACGCAGGTGGGGCCCGGGTCCCGGGCATCGGCCCCGAACATCACCGACGTCAGCCCGGTCACGGTGGCTTCCAGAGTCTGGGATCCCACGGTGGGCCCCAGGGTCCAGGTCGTGGCGGCCACGCCCGAGGCGTTGGTGGTGGCCACCCCGGGCTCCACCGATCCCTCGGACGGCGTGAAGGTCACGAGGGCCCCGGCCACGCCGATGCCCTGGGCGTCCCGGACCACCACCGTGAGGGCCTCGGCCAGAGGGGAGCCGGCGGGGCCCTCCTGAGCATTGCCGGCACCCACCGTCACCGCCACCGGCGGACCGGCGGCGGCCGCTGCGGTGGCGGCGAACTCGGTCACCAGGCCCCCCGAGGTGGCCCGGACCCGTTGTTCGCCCACCGCCGGACCCAGGGTCCACACCGTGGACGCCTGACCCAGGAGGCCCGCCGTGACCACCGCCGGTGACACCGCGCCGCCTCCCGAGACGACTTCGAAGGTCACCTCGGCGGCGAGGGGATTCTCGAACGCGTCGAACACTCCGACCCGCAACGGCGCCGGCAGCGCCGTCCCCACGAGACCGGCCTGACCCCCACCCCCCAGGTCCCGAAGTTCGTCGGCGGGTCCCGGGAATCCGAGGGCGGAAAACGCCACGCCCGGCACACCCGATCCCTGGATGGCCGCCCGGGCCGCCTGGGGCTCGCCGGCCTGACCGCCCAGCGTCCAGGCGCTGGACGCCCGGCCCTGACCGTCGGTGACGGCCGTCTCGGGGGAGAGGAACCCGCCGCCGCCCACGATGGAGAAGGCGATGGTCTGCCCTTCCACGGGGCCGCCGAGGCGGTCGCGCACCTGAACGGCCAGGAGCGAGGACAGGGCGGTCCCGGCGGGCCCCTCCTGATCGTCTCCCCCTTCCTTCAGCAACTCGGTGGCGACCTGGGACACCGTCACCGGAGCCTCGCCCACGGCGTCGCCCGCCACCGCCCGGATCACCGCCGACCCGTTCCCCACCGACGACGCCCGCCCGTTGCCGTCCACCGACACCACCGAGGGGTCGCTGGAACTCCACGTCACGGGCTGGTCGTCCATGGCGATGCCGTTCTGATCCCGCACGTTGGCCGCGAAGCTCCGGGAATCCCCCAGGGCGTCGAAGGTCGTCTGGGCCGGGAACAGGTTGATGGAGGTGGGCTGGGGCGGCGGAGGCCCGCTGTCGCCGCATCCGGCGGCCGCGACCATCCCGGCCAGGAGGACCCGGAACGCGGCGCGGGGGAGGCGGGACGTGGGGCGGGACGATGGGGGCATGGCTCAAGGACTCCGGCGATCTGGGCGGCTCAGGTTCGGAAACGGTACCACGTAGGGGTCGGCGAGGTTCAGATCCACGGTGTAGCCCAGGTCGGCGAGGGACGCCAGCGTCACGGCGCTGAGGGGATTGGGGCCGCCGGCGTCGGGAAAGGCGGTGAGAAGCTCGTTGCCCATGACCGATTCCCGCCAGTGGAGATCCACCACGCCGCTCCCGCCGGTGTGCTGGACCGGAACCTTGGCGCCGACGCTGCGGGTCCGGCCACCGGCGGCGTCGAACGCCGCCACGGCCCGGGGTCCGGCGAAGTGGGTGTCCACCGCGCCCGCCGCCGCCGCGGCCGGTTCACGGAGGTATCCCGACGCCGGCCAGAGAGTGCCGAAGCCCAGCGCGTGGGCCAATTCGTGGATCAGGACCTCGCGAAGCCGATCTCGGGCGGCGAGGTCGTCCACGTCGTCGGCGTCGATCCGGAGGCGGGCGAAGAGGGGCAGGCCCCCGTCCTCCCGCACCATGCAGGGCGCCGCCCCCGCCAGGGCCCCGCCCGGCCCGTCCACCGACTCCAGGGTGACGTAGACCACCAGGTCGTCCACCGCGGGACCCCGCACCCAGGGGGCGCCGGGAGCACAGGTGGGATGGTCGGCCGGAGGCGCTTCGTCGGGGAGGTCGCCCACCACCAGGGATTCCCATCGGGCCACGGCGTCGGCCAGGGCCGTGGCGGCCGGGCCGTCGAGGGCCCCCACCCCGCACACGTGGATGTCGAAGCCGTCGGTGGGGGGCGTCAGCGCGCACGTGGCCACCGTACCGGTAGCTGTGGCCGCCACCCGCCCCGCCGGCCCCCCCGGTACCGCGGCGTCCAGGGCCCAGGCTCCGGCGTCCGGGCCCAGGGTCCACGAGGTGGACGCCCGCCCGGCCGCGTCGGTGGTGGCTCGGGAGGGCCGGGCGAAGCCCCCGGTGGGGTCGAAGAGCACCGACACGCCGCCCACCGGATTGCCCCAGGCATCCTCGACCCGAACGGTGGGGGCCACCGGGAGGGGAGCGGCCACTTCGCCGGTCTGATCCCCTCCGCTCACCACCACCACCGCGGCGGGAGGGCCCGCCGTGGCGGTGGCGGTGAACACCCGCGGCGGGAGCCCGTCCACCTCGGCCCGGACCGTCTGGTTGGCGGGCCCGGCGCGGGTCCCCAGCGTCCAGGCCGACGGGGCCGCTCGGCCCTGGCCATCGGTGGGCACCACCACCGAGCTCTGTCCCGGGTTCGCGCCGAGCCGTCCCCCGCCGGCGGCCACGGTGAAGGTCACCGGAACGCCGGGAACGGGCGCGCCCTGGGCGTCGTCCACCCGGACGGCGGGCACCCTCGCCACGGGGGAGCCCGCCGGAGCCTCCCCTCCGTCGCCGGCCGCGATGACCAGGGCGGCGGGTGGGGCCGTGGCCGTCACCTCGATGGCCGCCCGGTCGGCTCCGGCCTCCACGGTGAGCCGCTGGGGGCCGGTCCGGTCGCCCAGAACCCAGGTGGCGACGGCCAGCCCGGCGTCGTCCGTGGCGACGCTGGTGGGGGTCACGGCGCCGCTCCCGGGATCGGTGATGAACGACACCGTCGCGCCCACCCGGGGCCGGTCTCCGGCGTCGGTGATGCGCACCGCCACCGTCCGGGTCGCACCCCGCACCCCGTATGGCGCGGCGCCGTCCACCACCTCCAGCCCCCGACGGTCGGTGGCGGCCACGCTCACCGCCGAGACCAGGAGGACCGCCAGGGCCATCCGGGCGACGCGGGGCATCAGACCGGATGGGTTCGGTCGAGGGCCACGTCCAGGGCCGCGGCCATGAGTCCGGGGCCCGTCGACCCGGCGTGGGCCCGGACCGTATCCACCGCTTCGTCCACCGCCTCTCCCACGGCCTCGAAGACGTCGGCGGGGCGACGGTGGGCGCCCCCTTCCATGAGGTGCTCGAACGCCCGGGCCATACCCATGCTGCCCACCACGTCCGGGAGCACCGTGAAGCGGGCGTCGGCCGCTTCCTGGGTGGAGGTGTCGCCCAGCGACGACTCCCGGAACGGCTGGTTGGCGCCACAGACGATGGTCCGGGCCCCGGCCTTGGCCAGGAGCCCCAGTCGGGTTCCGTCCAGGGAGCCGGAGATGGCGGCGGGCACCACCAGGTCGCAGGACGTGGCGTAGGCCTGCTCCCGCCGGGATCCGGGCAGCCGGGCCGGGTGCTCGGGGAGGCAGCCGTGGCGGCGCCGCACCAGGAGCGCCTCGATGTCCCGATCCCGGAGTCCCCCGTTCTGCACCAGCACGGCCTGGGCGTCGGTGATGGCCACGATGCGGGCCCCGGCCCGGGCCAGGTAGAGAGCCGCCGCCCCGCCGACGTTGCCGAAGCCCTCCACCACGACCCGCAGGCCGTCCACCGAACCCCCGTCGGCCAGGAGGCGTCTCGCGGCCCGAGCCACGGCCCAACCCGTCACCATGTCGGCCACCGTCAGGGGGTGGGCACCCACGCCGTACTCGGTCCCGGCCAGGGGGAGGGCGAGCCCCACGCGCAGGCTCTCCAGCGCCCGTTCGGCGGCGCCGGCGCCGGTATGGAAATGGCCGTTCAGGATTCCGATCTGGGGGTGGGCCAGTCCCAACGCCCGGCAGAGGGGCTCCACATCCCGTTGTTCGTCCACGTGGACGTCGCCCCCGGTGCCGTAGCAGGCCTGGAGCCAGGGGCGCATGGCGGTGAACCACCGGGCCAGGACGTCGCGCCGGCGGGGATCGGCCGGGTCGAAGTCGATTCCCGACTTACCGCCGCCGATGGGGGGGCCCGAGAAGGCGAACTTCAGCTCCATGGCCTTGGCCAGGTAGACCACCTCCTCCCGGGTGACGCCGGACCTCATCCGGGTCCCCCCGCCCGCCGCCCCGCCCCGGAGGGAGTTGATCACCAGCCATCCCCGGGCCGGGCTCTCCCGATCGTGCCATTCGATGACGATCTCGGGCGGGGTGGCCAGATACCGCCGGTAGCGCTCCCAGGTGATGTCGGCCGTCACGGCAGTGCGCCCAGAAGCAGGGGAACCAGAAAGGTCGACGCCACGGTGACCACGGCGATGGAGAGGAGGTTCAGCCAGAAGCCCGCCCGGACCATCTGGGACATGGAGAACAGACCCGACCCGAAGACGATGGCGTTGGGCGGCGTGGCCACGGGCAGCATGAAGGCCATGGAGGCCGCCAGCGCCGCGGTGGCCATGAAGGGAAGCGCCGGCTCCCCGAGGCCCATGGCGGCGCCGGCCATGATGGGCATGGCCATGGTCGCGGTGGCGGTGTTGGACGTGATTTCGGTGAGGAACACGAAGAGCGCGGCGATGACGAAGAAGAGAACGAAGGGGGGGACTCCGGACAGGCCCTCCACGCCGCTGCCGATCCATGCGGCCAACCCGCTGCGGTCCATGGCCCGGGCCAGGGACAAGCCTCCCCCGAAGAGCACCAGGACCCCCCAGGGGATCCGCCGCGCCACGGGCCACTCCAGGACGAAGCGCCCCCGGCGGGGATCCAGGGGCAGGAGGAAGAGGGCCAGGGCGGCGGCCATGGCGATGGTGGAGTCCCGGATCTCGGGAATCCAGGTGGCGAGCCCGGGGATCGTGACGCTGCCCAGGACCTTGGGCTCCCGAAGCACCCACGCCACGGCCGTGATCACGAACACCGCGGCGACCAGGGACTCCCCCCGGGAGCGGGGGCCCAGTCCCGCCCGTTCCCGTCGAAGGAGATCGGCCGCATCACCCCGGAGGGCCCCCGGGGGATGGAGGACTCCCACCAGGAGCAGCCAGGTGAGGGGAAGCATGACCAGGGCTACGGGCACCCCCACCAGCATCCAGCGTCCGAACCCCACTTCCATCCCGAGCAATTCCGTGGCCGCCCCGGCCATGACGGCGTTCGGCGGCGTGCCGATGAGGGTGGCCACACCGCCGATGGAGGCCGCGTAGGCGATGCCCAGCATGATGGACACCCCCAGGGCGTCGCCGCCGGCCTCGTCGTCGTCGTCGGCCGGCCGGGCTCCGAAGAGCCCTGCGACGGCGATGCCGATGGGCAGCATCATGGCCGTGGTGGCCGTGTTGCTGATCCACATGGACAGAAATGCCGTGGCCAGCATGAATCCCAGCACCAGGCGTCGAGGGCCCGTGCCCACCGCCGCCACGATGGCCAGGGCCACGCGTCGGTGGAGACCGTGATGCTCCATGGCCGCGGCCAGGAAGAACCCGCCCATGAAGAGGAAGATCAGATCGCTGGCGTACGGAGCGGCGGCGTCGGTCATGCTGAGGACGCCGGCCACCGGAAACGCCACCAGGGGAAGCAGGGCGGTCACGGGGATCGCCACCGCCTCGGTCATCCACCAAACCGCCATCCAGAGGGCGATGGCGGCCGTGCGCCATCCCTCTACCGGAAGGCCGGGCGGCGGGGGCACCAGGAGCAAAACGGCGGCCGCCAGCGGGGCCGCCCACAGGCCGACCCGTCGGAGCGTGCTGGATTCGGTGGGGGCGGAGGACTCGGCCACGGCGGTCGCGTTCGGGGTGGACGGCGGCTCGGCGGGGGCGCCGGCGGGCGGAGATTGTGCCACTCCGGGCGTCGTGGAGGCAACCGGCGGGCGAGGGGACGGGAGGAGGCCGACCCGTCGAGGTGCTGGCGCGGGAGGGATCTCCGTCGCCATGGTGCGGTACGAGAGTCCCCCTTCGTTCAGCCGGGCGCTCCGGATGCTGCCGCTCCTTCTCCTTCTGCTCGCTCCGTCCGGCCCCCTCCCGGGGTCCGGCACCGCCGTGGGCGTGCAGCACGACGTGGTGGCTCGGGGAATCTCCGTCGCGGCGCCCCTGGTGGCGCCTCCCCGGGCCGATCGCACGCGCCGGGCCGTGGACGACGGCACACGCCGGCTCACGCCCGACCGTTGGGCGAATTCCGGGGTCCGTCGCCGCCGGGCCCACCGCCAGTTGCGCACCAAGGTTCGGCGGTTCGGCCCGCGCACCGTTCGCACCGACGAAGCCGACGAACGTCGCCACGCGGCTCGGGACGCGGCTCTCCGGATTCAACGGGCCACCGCCGTGGGACGCCGAGTGGCCCGGAGCAGTCGCATGGCCCGGACTCCCTCTCGCGCCGGCAACTCCGACACCCGACCTCCAGCGGCCTGATCGGGCCGTTCTCCACGACACGAACCCCCGCGGCGGACTGCCGCTGTGGGGGACGGGACCATGACGATGACCACCCCGGGCCTTCGTCATGGGAGAACGGTCACCACCGGGACACCTCCTTCCATCTCCAAGAGGAGGCCCCATGGCCGTGCGAAGACTCTTCGTTCTCGGAGCTCTGCTGCTCCTGGGACTGGGTGTGGACAGCGTAGCGGGCATTCTGCCCGAAACCGCGCCCTGGCCCGTACATCTGACGTTCCTCCTGGGACTGCTCCTCCTGGTGTCCCACGTGACCGGCGGGCTCCTGGCCGACCTGGGGCTGCCCCGGATCACCGGGTACCTGCTGGCCGGGCTCATCATGGGGCCCAGCGGCATCGCCCTCATCACCGACACCGACGTGGCGTCGCTGGTGCTCATCGATCAGATCGCCATCGCTCTCATCGCCTTTTCGGCGGGGGCCGAACTGAAGCTCCGGGAGGTCAAGGCCGCCGGCCGGGTCATCGCCGCCATCCTCACCTCCGAGATGGTGGCGGTGTTCGTCCTGGTGGCGGGCGTGGTGCTTCTCCTGAAACCCGTCTTCCCCCTCACCGCAGGTCGAGGATGGGGCGAGGCAGTGATCATCGCGTCGGTCTTCGGGTCCATCGCCATCGCCAACTCTCCCTCGGTGGCGGTGGCGGTGATCAACGACACCCGGTCCCGGGGACCCGTGAGTTCCACGATCCTCGGCGTCACGGTGCTCAAGGACGTGGCCGTCATCGTCCTCTTCGCCGTCATGCTCTCCCTGGCCCGGACCTTCCTGCAGGGAGCCGACGGGGGACTCGGGGTCGAGCTGGCCGAACGCATGTGGTGGGAGATCGGGGGGTCCGTCGCCGTGGGGGCCCTCCTGGGGTGGCTGGTGTCCCTGTACCTCGGTCGGTGGAAGTCCGAGCCGATTCTGTTCGTCCTGGGCATCGCCGTCCTCATCACCGTGGTGGCCGACCGGCTCCACCTCGAGATCCTCCTGACGGCCCTCACCACGGGCTTCTTCGTGGAGAACATCGCCGAGACCGAAGCCGAACCCTTCGTCCGGGCCGTGGAGGCGAACGCGCTGCCCTTCTACGCGCTCTTCTTCTGCCTGGCCGGCGCCAGCATCCACCTGGCCGAACTGGCGGCCGTCTGGCCGCTGGTCCTGCTCCTGGTGGCGGTGCGGGGTGTGGCGATCTGGGGGGGCACCCGGGCGGGAGCGCGCCTGGGCGGCGCCTCGGAGGCCGTTCGACGCCACGCCTGGACGGGATTCGTGTCCCAGGCCGGGGTGACGTTGGGCATGGTGACCATCGCCGCCGAAGCGTTCCCCCAGTGGGGCGCCGAGATGAAGACTCTCTTCGTGGCCATGGTGGCGATCCACGAACTGGGCGGACCGGTCCTGCTCCAACGGGGTCTCACCGCCGCCGGCGAGGCCGGAGCCCGCGACGCCCCGCCGGCGCCCGCGCCGGAGCGGGAGCGGCCCCCTGTCGCCGCAGGGTGAGCATCGGGCATCTTCAGGGACAGGAGACCACCATGCAGACACAGACACCGCGATACGCGGAGTTCACGCCCCTGGCGCCGTGGGCCCGGATCCTCACCTGGGGGGCCGTGGCGGCGGGGTTGTACGCCGTCCTGACCCGTCCTCCCGACGCCGGGCCGGTGGCCAGTGTGGTGGCGGCGGCGATCCTGGCCATGGGCGTCCTGGTGGAAGCGGTCTTCGGAGGTCTCAAGGTCGAGGTCTTCGCCGACCATCTCCGGGTCTCCCTGGGACGGGTCGGGTGGATCCGGAAGAGCATCGCCTATGACTCCATCGAGGGCCTCGAGCCCGTGACCTATCGGCCGCTCCGGGAATTCGGGGGGTGGGGTGTGCGAGGGTTCGGCGAGAAGCAGGCCTGGACCGCCCAGGGCAACCGGGCCCTGGTGCTCCATCGGTCCGACGGATCCCAGATCTACGTGGGTGCCGACGAGCCCGAGCGTCTGGCCGAGCGCATCCGGGCATCGTCGAAGCGGCGGTGGGACCCGGTGGGGGCCTCGTGATGCCGGGGGTGGGCGACGAAGCGCCCGACTTCGAACTCACCTGGCGCGTGGGGGAGCCGCCCATCCGCCGGTCCGACTATCAGGGCGGCGAGCCCCTGGTCCTCTTCTTCTTTCCGCTGGCGTTCTCGCCGGTCTGCACCGACGAGATGTGCGCCCTGGCGCCGGACGGCGGGGCGTGGGATTCCCTCGATGCCCGGGTTCTGGGGGTGAGCGTCGATTCCCCGTGGGTCAACGTGCGATTCGCCGCCGAAACGGGGGTGGCGTTCCCCCTGCTGTCGGACTTCAACACCGACGTCGCCCGGGCGTACGGGGTGTGCAACGACGACTACTTCGGCATGCGCGGGGTCGCCGATCGAGCGGCGTTCGTGGTGGCCGGCGACGGCACGGTGGCCTGGCGGTGGCACACCCCCGACGATTCGGTGATGCCTCCCTTCGACGAGATCCGGGAGGTGGTGGCGGGACTCCGGGGCTGACCCGTCCGCGGGTCAGATCCGCTCCAGCACCATGGCGAAGCCCAGGCCACCGGCGGCGCAGACGGTGAGGAGTCCCAGCTCCACGTCGCGACGGGCCATTTCGTTGAGGAGCGTCATGGTGATCCGGCCGCCCGTGGCGCCGAAGGGGTGCCCCAGGGCGATGGAGCCGCCCATGACGTTGATCCGCTCCACGTCGGGGTGCCCCACCTTCGCCGACCTCCCGAGACGCTCCCGGGCGATCCGGTCGCTGTCGAGCCACTGGAGATTCGAGAGGACCTGGGCGGCGAACGCCTCGTGCATCTCCATGAGGCCGATGTCGGCCATGGTCACCCCGGCGCGATCCAGGGCCACCGGCGCCGCCAGCACGGGTCCCTGTAGCAATTGATCCCCGGGGTCGAGGGCCGCCACGGCGTAGCTCCGGATCCGTCCCAGGATCGGCAGGCCGTCGCTTCGTGCCCGGTCCTCGCTCATGAGCAGAACGGCCGACGCGCCGTCGGTGAGGGGGGAGGCGTTCCCCGCCGTGACCGTGCCGTAGCGGCGATCGAAGACCGGCTTGAGGCCGGCGAGTTTTTCGGCCGACGTGTCCGTCCGGATCCCGTTGTCCCGCTCCACGACCTGCTCGAAGCGGGGCGGTACGTAGACCCGGGCGATCTCGGCGGTGAGGCGGCCGTCTTCGGTGCCCTCGGCGGCCTTCCGATGGGATCGGAGCGCCCAGGCGTCCTGCTCGGCCCGCCCGATGCCGTTCTCCTTGGCCATGCGCTCGGCCGATTCGCCCATGGTCTCGCCCGTGGTGGGTTCGGCGATCTGGGGCTGCTTGGGAAGCAGGTCCTTCGGTCGCACCCGGGCGATGGTCTTCACCCGGTCGCCCACCGACTTCGCCTTCGCCGCCTGGACCAGCGTCTCCGACAGGCGGTCGGACACCAGAATCGGAATGTGGGACAGCGACTCCGCCCCGCCGGCCACCACCACCTCGGCGTGGCCCACCTCGATGAGGTTGGCGGCGTCGGCGATGGCCTGGTTGGCCGTGGCGCAGGCCCGGGACACGGTGGTGGCGGGCACGGACTTCGGCAGGGTGGCCAGCCCCACCTCCCGGGCGATGTTGGGGGCATGAGGGTCGTGGACCACGGTGCCGAACACGAGCTGGTCCACGGCCTCGCCCGGCACCCCCGACCGGTCCATGAGCTCCCGTACGGCCATCTCGCCCAGATCGATGGCGGACAGATCCTTGAAGACGGTTCCGGCCCGGGCGAACGGGGTCCGGACCCCGGCCACGATCACGGCACGCATGGCGACTCCTGAACGATGCACTGGAATGTGTCGAGCCTACCCCCGGGAGCGGTGGTCGGTCCGGCCCCCGCCCCGGCGTCTGGAAACGGTCTCCACCGTAGACCGCCGACCTTCGAGTCTCTAACGTTCCGAATATGCCCACCGATCGCGTAGACATCACCCTCCAGCCGGCGGGTGAAGACGATATTCCGGCCATGGCCTCGCTCTGGGCCGAGGCGTTTCCCGAGAAGCCCGCCGAGCGGCGTGACCGGGAGCTCCGGGAAGGCCTGACCTTCGGCGACCTCAGCGACTGCTGGGTCGTGGAGGTGGACGGTCGCCTCGCCGGAGCCCTCCGCACCTACCGCCTCACCACCCATCTCTGGGGGCGGGAGCTCCCCACCATGGGGCTGGCGGGGGTCGCCGTGGCGCCCGACTTCCGGCGTCGGGGCATCGGACGCCGCATGTGTGTGGAGGCGCTGCGCATCGCCCAGTACCGGGGCGACGTGCTCTCGGCGCTCTACCCGTTTCGGACCTCGTTCTATCGGGAGCTGGGGTACGTGCTGGCCGGGGAGCTCCACCGCTATCGCTTCCGTCCCGTGGAGCTGGCCATGTATCCCGGGTGGGACCGGGTGGTGCGGGCCCCCGACACGGGGGTCGCCGAGGCGACGGAGATCTATGCCCGCGTGGCGGCCCGGGCCAACGGCCTGATCCGCCGCACCGAGCGCATGTGGGGCTTCTGCGGTCGCCAGGACACCCACCTCTACCTGCACCGCGACACCCGGGGTCGGGCCTCGGGTTACATCGTGGTGCGGGGGCGGGGGGGAACCCCGGAGCGGTCGCGCCTGCGCGTGCTCGAACTCGTGGCCGAGGACCGGGAGGCGTATCTGGGACTCCTGGGCTGGCTTTCGGTGCAGCGCGATCAGTGGGGGCGGATCACCTACGACGCCCTTCCCGGCGAGAACTTCCATCGGCGGCTCGCCCATCCCCGCACCGAATCGTCGTCCATGACCCGGGGCCTCTGGTTCCACTCCGCCGCCATTCTCCGGGGACCCATGTTCCGCATCATCGATCTGGAAGCGGTGCTGGGCGACGGCGACGGAGGGGATCCGCCCTGCGGCGCCGCCGACGGGTGGGGGGACCCCATGCAGGTCCGGGACCCCCAGCTTCCGGGCAACCAGGGGCGCTGGGAGGGGGGACGACGCACCGACCCGGCCCTCTCTCCCGCCACCAACGGCGTCCGGTCCATCGGCGAGGTCACGTCACTCCTGCTGGAGGGGCGTCTTCCCGGGCAGATCACCCCGCCCGACGGCTGGAAGCCGAACCTCGGGCTCCGGGATCTTCGACTCCTGGACGAGTTCTGATGCCCGGTTCCCGTCCCGGCCGGGCGGTCACCTTCGACGTGTCGGTGCCCCGGTTCCTCCTGGCGAAGTCGGTGGGGCGGGTCAGCGACGCGGTCCTCTACGGCGGCCTCAGCGGGGTGTCGCTGGTGGACCAGGAGCCCCCCGCCCTCCCCGGGCCCGATTGGGTGCGCCTGGACGTGGTTTACGGGGGGATCTGCGGGACGGACATCGGCAATCTCACCTACTCGGCCAGTCCGGCCATGGAACCGTTCGGATCGTTCCCGGCGGTGCTGGGGCACGAGATCCTCGGGCGGGTGGCCGAGGTCGGGGCCGATGTGTCGGAAGTCGAAGTCGGACAACGAGTCACGGTTGATCCGTTCATTCACTGTCGGGTGCGTGGATGGGCGGAATCGGCGTGGTGCGGGTCGTGCCGGAGCGGCCTCCACGCCACCTGCGAGAAGGCCGGTGAAGAGGGGCCCCTGACCGTGGGTGGACACCCGTTCGCGGCCGGCACCATCCAGGGCTACCATCGCTCCCTTCCGGGAGGGTGGAGCACCCAGGTCGTGGCGCACCGCTCCCAGCTCTTCCCCGTCTCGTCGGGGTTGGACGATCGGGCCGCGGCCCTCATGGAGCCGTTGGCCATCGGAATGCACGCCGTGCTGAACACCCCGGAGCCCGATCCCGGGGCACCGGTGCTGGTCCTGGGGAGCGGCCCCATCGCCCTGGGGACGATCTGGGCGCTTCGGGCCACGGGCTTTCAGGGCGAGATCATCGGGCAGATCAAACGGGATCACGAGGCCGAGATGGCTCGTTCGCTGGGGGCGAGTTCCATCGTGCGTCCCGGGGACCAGGCCCGGGAAGCCATGGTGGACACCGGCGCCTCGGCCTACATGCCTCTGGTGGGTGACGAGGTCTGGGCCGGTGGAGGATTTCCCCTGATCTTCGACTGCGTCGGAAGCAAGGCCACCCTGAGCCAGGCCCTCCGGTTCGCGTCGCCCCGGGGGCGCATCGTCATGTTGGGGTGTGCGGCCGAGATTCCCAAGCTCGACCTCACCTTTCTGTGGGCCCGGGAACTCCAGGTGAAGGGTTTCACCGGGTACGGCACGGAGCGGTTCCGGGGCGAGACCCGACACACCTTCGACATCACCCACGACCTGCTGCTCGAGTCCCAGGCGCCCGTGGACCGCATGGTCACCCACGTGTTTCCCCTGGCCGAGATTCGCCAGGCCCTCGCCGTCGCGGGCAACCGCCGGAAGTGGAACTCGGTGAAGGTGCTGCTGGAGCCTTAGGAGGGGTGTTCCGGGCCGACCTCAGGTCACGGCCCGGCAGCGGGACGCGGGTGTCCGGGTGTCCATGTTCCGACCCCGGTTGATGTGGTCGTCGATCTCCGCTGCGCACCCGATCATGCGCCCGTACAGGAACACCACGAAGGCGGCCTCTTCCAGCCGTCCTTCGTCCAGGTCCCCGGCCCGGTGCCGCGGCCACATCATCTTGAGCAGCAGGGACGAGATCACCGCGTCGATGTTCACCGCGAACACGTTGCGGGTGACGCCTTCCTCGTAGAGCACCTCGACGAGGTGCTTGTAGAAGCGGTGGAACGCGTTGTGTTCGCCCCGTTTCGCGAAAAAGTCGGCGATGAAGACCTCCCGGGGCTCCAGGTTCACCGGCTCTCCCCGATAGACCGGGTGGTTGATGCCCGGGATCGCCTGGACCGGGTCGCCCACGGCCTTCGCCCGGGCCTTCTCGGCGGCGAACCGAAGGGCATACTCCCGGGCTACCTCCCGCAGGTCGACATCGGTCTCGGCGGCGCCGGGGTCGACCAGCCCAGTGGGCTCGAGCACGTCGATGAGGAAGCGGATGCCCTCGTATCCGTTGCCGCCGTGGCTGTACCCGCTGTGGCTGAGGAAGCCCACCATGGCCTTGTTGATCTGCACCCGGTCCGGGGACTCGGGTCCGTCGGCCGAGACGGCGCCCTTGGCGCCCTGGGCCGAGATCGTGCCCGGGCCGTTGGTGACCAGCAGGCCGAGGAGCATGCGCAGCGCCACCCGGTGCTCGTCGGTGGGGTCGGCGCCGGTGAGGGCCCGGAAGGCGAGGTCGATGAGGGAGCCGGAGCCCAGGAGCTCGTCGGTGTCCCATCCGAGCAGACGGCCGGGGCCGTGATCCTCGGGTCGGATGGAGGCGCCCAGCAGCGTGCCGTACAGGCGAAGGAACCAGGGGAGGTTCCGGGCCGTGGTCCGGCTGATGCGCCTGCGCAGGAGCGGCCGCCACGCCAGGGTCGCGGCGATGGCGCCCAGAAGGAGGTCCTCGTCGTGGCCGGCGCCCAGGCGCCCCAGGGCGTCGACGAACACGGAGCGGACAGCTCTCGCCTCGAGGGCCTCCGCCATGGCCCGTCCCCGGTCGGTGGCGCGCACGGGGCCGAGGGTCGACCAGGGCGCCGCATCGGAATCGACGGCGTCCAGGTCCATCGCGCTTCCGTCCAGGGGGTCCTTCAGGCCCGCGAAGGCGAAGACGTCGATGAAGGCGTCGACGGCGGCCCGGGCCCGCTCCGTCCGCGCCGGGCCCACCAGAGCCGCCGCCGCGGCCAGGACCAGCGACGGCGACGAACCGGCCTCCCGCGCCGCCGCTGCGGCGGCCAGGGCCGGGTCGCCGTGGAGTCCGGCCCAGGCGGCCACGCCCACGTGGGTCAGGTGGTCGCCCTCGGCGCCCGTGGGTTCGCGGAGCAGGGCCAGGCACAGATTCGACTCGAAGCTGGCCAGGCCCGCGTCCAGCACGGGGACGCCGTGGAGGCTCGAGACGCCCGTCCCGGGATCCATCCGGGTCGCGCCCGACGCGTCCTTCAGGTTCTGCCGGGCGAAGATCGCGCCCACCTGGCGGTTCAATCGCTCGATCTGATCCCGGTACGGCTCCATGGCCTCCACCACCGGAATCGCGAGGGAATCGGGCAGATCGAGGCCCTGGGCATTGCCGAACCACGGTTTCAGCTCGAGGGAGCCCTGGGGCTCGAAATCCCGATCCTCGCCCCGCAGGGCCATGACGGCGTCGAGGGCCGCCGGGATGTGGGCGATGTTGGTGACCACCGCGCCCCCGGCGCCGAACACCGGGCGCTCCGGAGTGAACACGCCGTCCACCCCCAGGGCCTCCATCATCCACCGTTCCTTGTCCCGCGCCGAGTTGCCCGATCCCGCGATGGCGCCGGCGTGGCCCACCGACCGCGTGAGCTTCTCCTTCCAGCGCCCCACCACGCAGGCCACGACCGGCTTGGTGAACGCCAACTCCTCCTCGTAGTCCCCTCCGGGCTCGACGTACATGACCGCCGCCCGGCTCCGGGGGTCCCGTTCGAAGGCGTAGGCCCACTCGGGCGACGCGTAGTGGATGTAGTGGTCCTTTCCCGACGAGATCAGCGTGGTGGTTCCCCACCCGGCCATGGCGAGGTAGCTGGCGATGGTGGTGGTGAAGTTGCCCGAGTTGGAGTAGACGGCCACGGAGCCTTTCCGCAGGGCCTCGTCGGGACGGTCGCCTCCCAGGGCCCCACCGATCCTCACCCGGTTCCACGAGTCGGCCACGCCGAGACAGTTGGCGCCGAATACGTCGACGCCGGCCTGCTGGGCCACCGCCCGGATCGCCCGGGCGTCGTGGACCGGCACCTTCTCGGTGATGATGACCACCTTGCGGAGGTCCGGGTCGACCCGGATCAGCTCGTACACCCCGTGGCGGACGGCGGCGGGAGGAAGGTACACCACGCCCGTGTCGAACCGGTGCCCGGCGTCGAGTCCGTCGCGCACGTTGTCGAAGACCGGGATCGGACCGACCTCCGTCTCCAGCACCTCGCCGCCCCGTCCCGGGCTGGTGCCGAACACGACGTTGCCTCCGGAGAACGCGTGGCTCACCGGAGTCACCGACCGGCTCTCGTTCCCGAGGATGTTCAGCACGCAGACCCGGTCGCCACGGGTGGCGATCTCGTCGAGGGATCCGATTCCCACGTAGTACTTGAAGCCCGGCTGCCCCTGGCGCACCATGGTCGCTCCTCAGGCCCCGGGGGCCGGCACGGGTTGGAGCGAGAGGCCCAGGGATCGGGCCACCTGGGCGCGCCCGCCGGAGCGCATCCAATCGCCCACGAGGCGAGCGTGCTCCACCACCCGGCTCATGTCGCTGTCGAAGCCGAAGAACCGGTAGGGGAGTCCCAGCGCTTCGCAGGTGTCCCGCAGCACGCCCATGCCCCGGATCACGTTGGGCCCTCCTCGACCGGCCACCACGTACAGGGGGGTGGGTCCCCGGCGGGCGAACTCGTCGCGGAGCGCGTCGGCGATGGCGCGGAAGGTCTCGAAGATGTCGGTGTTGTTGGCCTTCCCTCCGATCACGAACAGCACGTTGGTCTGGCGCAGGAAGTGCCGCAGGCAGATGGCCGCCACCTCCCGCATCTTCTCGTAGGGCGGATTCCCGCCGAAATCGCTGGAGATGCTGGCGTCGTCGCCGAGCAACTCCGTGACCAGGGAGTTGGCGCCCCCTCCGAAGGTGAGGGGCAGCAGATCGCCATCGGTATTGATCACGTAGACGTCGCTCTGGCCCTGGTAGGTGCGGAGGCGATTCACCTCCTGCTCGAACGGGGAGTAGCCCGAGTCGAAGAGGCCGTGGGGAAGGTCGAGCCGGGCGACCCGGGGATCGTCCTGGTCGAACTCTCCCTTGAAGTCGCAGGCCACCGGCGTCAGGCGCCCGTTGCCCTCGGGGCGCATCCGGATCGGATTCAGCTCCAGGAGCTTCATGCCGTAGCCGTGGAACAGGTCCCAGAGCTTGGGGAGGTACGGTGGGGGCGCGGAACCGGGTGGAGTCCCCCAGGGAGAAGTAGACCTCGTGGGCTGCCGGCACCGCAGCTTCGTAGGTGACCCCGTTGGCCTTCGCGTGGAAGGGCCCGGCGCGATGCTCCACGAAGTAGAGCCGTTCCTTCTCCCGGAGCGCCGTGGCCAGGTCCGTGGCCCGGCCCACGAGGCCGGCCTTGCCCTTCTTGCCGATTCCGCCCCGGAACACGGGCTTGATGAAGATCTCGCCGTGCTTCTCGATGAGGGCGTCGATCTCTCCGTCGGTGGCTCCGGGGCCGAGGATCTCGGAGGCCGGAAAGTCCACGTGCGACAGGAGCCGAGCTCCATGTCGCATGCCGGTGAGCTGCATGGGGTCTCCCGCGGGACCGGTGCGATGGGGGAGGACGCGGCTGCGCCTCGAGACGATCTCGAGGGCGGAGCGGGAGGGGCGCCGGTTCTCGACGAGGGTACGTGCCGTCGGGAGGCGAATCAAGGTGCCCGGGGCGCGTGACGTGCGAACCGCTCGCGCCACCGGACACGGCCCCCGATATTCGCTCATGCCACACGACCCCCCTCCCCCGACCACCTCCCGAAGCTGGCATCTCGGGGGCGACGCCGCCGAGCGCTACGAAGCCGTCCTCGTCCCGGCCATTCTGGGGCCTGCGGCCGCCTCGTTCGTGGACCGCGTCGGGCCGGCTGCGGCCGACACGGTGGTCGACGTCGGGTGCGGGACGGGCGCCGCCGTACGGAGGGTGGAGGCGCACCTGGCGGCCTCGGGCCGGGTGGTGGGGGTGGATCGGAATCCGGCCATGCTCGAGGTGGCCCGGCGGACCCTGGAGGGGGGCTCGGCGGAGTGGCTCGAAGGCGACGCGGTGGCCCTGCCGGTGGGGGACGGGTTCTCCGACCTCGTGCTGTCGGCCCAGTCGATCCAGTTCTTCCCCGACCGGTCCGGGGCGATGCGGGAGATGGTGCGGATCGCCCGGCCCGGCGGCCGGGTCGCCGTGAGCGTCTGGTGCCCCCTGCCGCGCAGTCCCTACTTCCATGCCCTCGTCGAGACCATGGCCACGCACATCGGCCCCGATACCGCGGCGGGCCTCGGGGCCGCGTTCGGGCTGTCGGATCGGGACGCTCTCGCGGCCCTCCTCGCCGAGGCGGGGCTGGATTCCGTGGAGATCGTGGAGGACTCGGTGGATCTCACGCTTCCCCTTCCCGCCACCTTCGTCCCGATCCACGTCCAGGCCACGCCCATGGGACGAGGGTGGAGCGATGCCACCGACGGGGATCGAGCCGCCGTGGTGGAGGCCGTCGACAGGCGGTTGCGGGACTACCGCGAGGGCGGGGAACTGCGGATCCCGTTTCGGCAGTACGTCGCGGTGGGGCGTCGGCCGGCCTGACGCCTACAACGGCAGCCGCAGGACCTCGGGGTGGACCTTGCTGGAGGCCTCCTCGCCTTCCACGTCCACGCCCTCGAGGCGCAGCAACGCGGCCTTCCGCTTCAACCCGCCGCTGAAGCCGTGAAGCGTGCCGTTGGCCGCCACGACCCGGTGGCAGGGAATCACGATGGCCACGGGGTTGGATCCCACGGCCTGACCCACCGCACGGGCTCCGGCGTCGCCCAGATCCAGGTCCCGGGCCACGTCGCCGTAGGTGGTGACGTGGCCGTAGGGAATGTCCCGGAGGCGGTCCAGGACCCGGAGCTGGAATTCGGTGAGGGCGCCCAGGTCCAGGGGCAGGTCGAACACCCGGATGCGCCGATCGAAATACGCCCGGAGGGCGTCCAGGGCCCGGGCCAGGAAGAGGGGAGGCGGGTCGCCGGAGAGGCGTTCGCCGGGGAGGGCGAGATCGGGACCGGAGCGGAAGTCCAGACGGCGAAGGCCCTCGGTCGTCGCCCAGAGCTTGACCGTTCCCACGGGCGTGCCGCGGAGATGGGCCGAGAACACCGGCGTCCCGGTCAGGGGGTCGCCCCCTCCGTGGAGGCTTCCGTCGCATTCAGGGCCTCCTGCAGGGCGTCGAACCCCAGGAGCGCACACTTCACCCGCACCGGGAAGCGGGCCACACCCTGGAGCGCCCTCAGGTCGCCGAGGGATCGGTCCCGGGCCACCTCGTCGTCGCCGTGCATGAGGCGCGTGAACCGCCGGGCCAACTCCAGGGCGTCGTCCACCGACATCCCCGCGAGTTGCTGGGTCATCATGGAGATGGAGGCCTGGGAGATGGAGCATCCCTGGCCCGTGAAGCCCACCTCGGTCACCACCCCGTCGTCCACCCGGAGCTGCAGCTTCACCTCGTCGCCGCAGGTGGGATTCCGCATGTGGATTTCCACCGTGGGCTCGTCCAGCGCCCCCTTGTTCCGGGGATGCTTGTAGTGCTCGAGGATGAGCTGCTGGTAGAGCGAGCTGAGCTGCGGAGTTTCCATGGAACCGAATGTAGGGGCCGGGTCCCGTCGACGCGAAAGGAACGCCGGTCAGCCGAAGATCTCCCGCACGGTGCCCAGGGCCTCCACGAGGCGGTCGACGTCGTCGCGGGTGTTGTACAGATAGAACGAAGCCCGAGCGGTGGCCGGGGTGCCGTACCGCTGCATGACCAGTTGGGCGCAGTGGTGGCCGGCTCGGATCGCCACGCCCCGGCTGTCCAGGATGGTGGCGATGTCGTGGGGGTGGGTGCCCTCCATGGTGAACGACACCACGCCCGAGCGTTCCTCCAGCCGGGTGGGCCCGAACACCCGGATTCCCCCCAGCTCGTCCAGCCGCTCCATGGCGTAGGCGGAGAGGGCCTGTTCGTGGGCGAGGATCTCGTTGCGATCGAAGCCGGCGAGCCACGACACGGCCGCCCCCAGGCCCACGGCCCCGGCGATGTTGGGGGTGCCGGCCTCGAACTTGTGGGGCACGGACGCCCAGGTGCTTCCCTCCCGCTCCACCACCGAGATCATCTCGCCGCCGCCCTGGAACGGCTCCATGTCCTCCAGCAGCGACCGCCGGGCCCACAGGGCGCCGATGCCCGTGGGGCCGCACATCTTGTGGCCGCTGAAGGCGTAGGCGTCGCAGTCCAGGGCCGCCACGTCCACGGGGAGATGGGGCACGGCCTGGGCGCCGTCCACAACCACCAGGGCGTCACTCCGAGCCCGGACCGCGTCGATGAGCGCCGATACGGGGTTCACCGTCCCCAGGGCGTTGGACACGTGGGACACCGCCACGAGGCGCGTCCGCTCGGTGACGAGCTCGTGGAGGTCGTCGAGGATCCACCGTCCCTCGTCGTCGATCTCGACGTAGCGCAGGGCCGCCCCCGTGCGCCGGGCGAGCAACTGCCACGGCACGAGATTGGAGTGATGGTCCTGGACCGACAGCAGGATCTCGTCGCCCTCCGACACCCGGGCCGTGCCCCAGGCCCAGGCCAGGAGATTGAGGCCCTCGGTGGTGCCCCGGGTGAAGACCACCTCGGCGGCGTCGGGGGCCCCGATCCACGCCGCCACCTTCGCCCGCGCGCCCTCGTAGGCGTCGGTGGCCCGACGGCTCAGCTCGTGGATGCCCCGGTGGACGTTGGCGTTGTCCCGGCGGTAGTAGGCGTCCAGGGCGTCCAGGACCGCCACCGGCTTCTGGGTGGTGGCGGCGTTGTCCAGATACACCAGGGGAACCCCGTGGACCTCCTGGTGCAGGGCCGGGAACTCGGCCCGGACGGCCGCGGCGTCCAGCGCCCGGGGGCTCATCCGGCCAGGACGAAGACGTCGCCGTCCCGAACCTCAACCGGGAACGTCTTCACGGGCCGGATCGCCGGGAGGCAGAGGGCCCGCCCGGAACAGACGTCGAAGCGCGCCCCGTGATGGATGCACAGGAACTCGCTCCCCTCCAGATCGCCGTTGGAGAGGGGGAGATCTTCGTGGGAGCAGCGGTCTTCGAGAACGTGGAAGTCTCCCTCCACGTTGCAGAGCACGATGCGCTGTCGTCCCGCCGCCAGTGCCCGGAACTCACCGGGAGGGCAGTCCTCCACCGCGGCGACCCGCACCCATTCGGCCATGCGGTCCTCCTCAGGCCCGGAGCTTCTCGGCGATGGCCCGGGTGACCTTCTCCACCACGCCTCCCAGGGGCAGGCGCGACATCACTTCACCCAGGAATCCCACCACCACCAGGCGCTCGGCCTTCTCCCGGGACAGGCCCCGGCTCATGAGATAGAAGAGATGGTCGTCGTCCAACTGCCCCACGGTGGAGCCGTGGGAGCACTTCACGTCGTCCGCCTCGATCTCGAGGTTGGGGAGGGAGTCGGCCCGGGCATGCTCCGAGAGGAGCAGGTTGCGGTTGGTCTGGTAGGCGTCGGTCTGCTGCGCGCCCTCGTGGACCCGGATGATGCCCCGGAAGGCCGCCCGGGCGTGACCGTCCAGGGCGCCCTTGTAGAGCAGGTCGCTCCGGGCCGAGGGGGCCTCGTGGTCCTGGCTCGTGTTGTGGTCGAAGTGCTGGTCGTCGTCGCCGAAGTACAGGCCCAGCATGTCGCTGTTGGCGCCGGGCCCCATGAGGCGGGCGTTGAGATCGACCCGGCTCACGCTGGCCCCCAGGGTGACGTTGAGGGTGTCCAGGGTGGAGTCCCGACCGGCCAGCGTGCGCTGCTTCGACTGATAGAACGCGCCCCGGCCCATGCGCTGCAGCGAGACGTACTGGACCTGGGCGCCGTCGCGGGTGATGACCTCCACCGCCGCCGACGCCAGCGTCTGGGTGTCGAAGTCGTCGGAGAGGATCTCGTCGACGTACGAGACCTGGCTCGTGGACTCGGCCACGATGAGGGTCCGGCTGAAGAAGGCGGCGCCGGCCTCGCTGATCCACCGGGTCACCCGCACCGGATTGTCCAGCCGCACGCCCCGGGGCACGTACAGAAACACCCCGTCGCTCCAGAGGGCGGCGTTGAGGGCGGCGAACTTCCCCTCCTCGGGCGGCACGGCCTCGGTGGCCAGGTGGGACTCCACGAGCTCGGGATGCTCGCGCACGGCCTGGCGCAGCGGCATGAGGATCACGCCGAGAGACGCCAGATCGTCGCGGATGTCGGTGTGGACCACCGCGCCGTCGATGAACACCAGGTGGCCCGCGGCCTCGTGGTCTTCGTTCATGGTGGCCCGGAGGCGCTCCGGGTACGACGACGGGTCGTCGGGGCCGGCTTCGGTGGAGCCGAGGTGCAGGGCGTCCAGATCCAGGACCCGGCGCAGGTCGGTGTACCGCCATTCCTCCCGCCGGGTGGTGGGCAGGGGGAGGGACTCGTACACGGACCAGGCGTGGGCGCGGCGCTGGGCGAGCCAGGCCGGCTCGCCGTGGGAGCGCGCCTCCACGGCGGCCCGGTTGATCGCCTCGGTGACGCCCTCGATGGTGGTGGTTTCGGCCATGTCAGCTATGGGGTTCGGTCGGTGGGTCGGCGGGGGGTCGTGTTGGGTGGAGGCGGGGGCGTCAGCCCACCGATCCTTCCATCTCCAGCTCGATGAGCCGGTTGAGTTCCACCGCGTACTCCAGGGGAAGCTGCTTGGCGATGGGTTCGATGAAGCCGCGGACGATGAGGGCCATGGCTTCCTCTTCCGACATGCCCCGGCTCATGAGGTAGAAGAGCTGCTCGTCACCCACCTTCGAGACGGTGGCCTCGTGGCCGATGTTCGAACGCTTCTCTTCGATCTCGATGTAGGGGTACGTGTCGGTGCGCGACGTCTCGTTGATGAGGAGGGCGTCGCATTCGACGTTGGACTTCGCCCCGACGGCCCCGTCGTAGACCTTGCACAGGCCCCGGTAGCTGCTGCGTCCCGTGCCCTTGGAGATGGACTTGGATACGATGGACGAGGTGGTGCGCGGCGCGGCGTGGATCACCTTGCCCCCCGTGTCCTGATGCTGGCCGTCGCCGGCGTAGGCGATGGAGAGGATGTTGCCGTGTGCGCCCTCGCCCACGAGGTAACACGACGGGTACTTCATGGTGAGCTTCGAGCCCAGGTTCCCGTCGAGCCACTCCATGGTGGCGTGCTCGTGCACCAGCGCCCGCTGGGTCACGAGGTTGTACATGTTGTTGGACCAGTTCTGGATGGTGGTGTAGCGGAAGTGGGCGCCGCGGTTCACCACGATCTCGATGACGCCGGAGTGGAACGACTCGGTGCTGTACGTCGGGGCGGTACAGCCCTCGATGTAGTGCGCGCGCGACCCCTCGTCGGCGATGATGAGGGTCCGCTCGAACTGCCCCATGCGCTCCTGGTTGACCCGGAAGTAGGCCTGGAGGGGCGTCTCGAGCTCCACACCCTTGGGGATGTAGACGAACGATCCCCCCGACCACACCGCCGAGTTCATGGCCGAGAACTTGTTGTCGGCCGACGGGATCACCGTGCCGAAGTACTTCCGGAACAGCTCGGGATGGTTCTTCAGGCCATCCTCGATGGAGTCGAAGATCACCCCCTTCGACTCCCACTCCTCCTTGAGGGAGTGGTACACCATCTCCGACTCGTACTGGGCCCCGACACCCGCCAGCACCTTCTGCTCGGCCTCGGGAATGCCGAGACGCTCGAAGGTGTTCTTGATGTTCTCGGGCACGTCGTCCCACGACCGCTCCATGCGGTCCTGGGGGCGCACGTAGAAGTAGATCTCGTCGAGGGTCTCTTCCAGTTTCGACAGGTCGCCGCCCCAGGTGGGCATGGGCTTCGACTCGTAGATCTGCAGGGCCTTGAGGCGGAACTCGAGCATCCACTCGGGCTCCTCCTTCTGGGCGGAGATCTGACGAACCACCTCCTCGCTCAGACCCGGCTGGGTCCGGAAGACGTGCTTCTCCTCGTCGACGAATCCGTACTTGTACTCGTCGAGTTCGAGTCCCTGGATGACTTCGTTCTGGGGCATGGGTTCCGTGGAGTCTGGAGGCGCGGGCGTGGGAAGGGAGGGTCCGGGCGTCAGGCGCCGGCAGGCTCCGTCTCGGTCCAGTCCTTGTAGCCCTCTTCCTCGAGCTGCAGCGCCACTTCGGGGCCGCCGGAGCGGACGATCCGACCGTCCACCATGACGTGCACGTGGTCGGGCTTGATGTAGTTGAGCAGGCGCTGGTAGTGGGTGATGAGGAGCACCGTCATCTCCGGGTTCTCCTCCCGGAGCTTGTTCACCCCGTTGGCCACGATCTTGAGCGCGTCGATGTCCAGGCCCGAATCGGTCTCGTCCATGAGGGCGAGGGCGGGCTTCAGGCAGGCCATCTGGAGAATCTCGTTGCGCTTCTTCTCGCCCCCGCTGAACCCGTCGTTCACCGGTCGCTCGGCGAAGACCGGATCCATGTCCAGGAGCTTCATCCGATCCAGGAGCAGGTCCTGGAAGTCGAAGAGGTCGAGTTCCTCGCCCTCCTCCAGGTGCGCCTGGAGGGCCGTGCGGAGGAAGTTGGCGATGGAGACGCCGGGAATCTCCACCGGGTACTGGAACGCCAGGAAGATGCCGGCCTGGGACCGCTCGTCGGGCTCCAGTTCCAGGATCTCCTCACCCTTGAAGGTGGCCGTCCCGCCCGTCACCTCGTAGCCGGGATGGCCGGCGAGCACCTTGGCCAACGTGCTTTTTCCCGAGCCGTTGGGTCCCATGATGGCGTGGATTTCGCCCTCGTGGAGGGAGAGGTCCACCCCCTTGAGGATCTCGAGGTCCTCGTCGGCCACCTTGGCGTGGAGGTTCTCGATCTTCAGAATGGGAGAGGTGCTCATCCGGTGCTCCGGGAACGGTGTTGGACGCTTTAACGAGAATGATTCCAGATTTCAGCAAGCTAGAAATGCCCCCACGGTGGGTCAACGGGCGCGGTGCCCGGGGGCCCGCCGTGAAAGGGACCGCCTGCTACCCGCCCCCCGAAGCCAGGGTCCATGGCGCCGGAGGGGTCGGGTCGTGAACTCGGGAGCGTGGGAAACCGGGCCTCTGGAGGGCCTGGGCGAGCGCCCCTGGCTCGTCCTCGGCGGCGGCGGACTCAAGGGGCTGGCCCACGTGGGCGCCCATCAGGCGCTGGCGGAGGCGGGGGTGGCACCCGCCGGCGTGGTGGGCACCTCCATCGGGGCCCTGGTGGGGGCCTGCTTCGCCGCGGGGATGGGGTGGAAGGAGCTGGCGCCCCTGGCGTTCGCCCTCCGCCGCGGCGACATCGCCCGCATCAATCGACGGGTGCTCCTCATCAACGGAATCCGGCAGGAGTCCCTCCTCCTGGCCGAGCCCCTCCGGGCCTACATCCGGGCGGTTCTTCCGGTGCGGGACTGGGACGACCTCCGGATCCCCTTCCAGGTGAACGCGGTGGACCTGGAGACCGGCGACACGGTCTGGTTCGGCACCGGGGCCGACACGTCGGTGTCGCTGGAGGACGCCCTCTACGCGTCCGCGGCCTTGCCGGTGTTCTACCCGCCCGTGGAGGTCGGAGGACGGATCCTGGTGGACGGAGGCGTGGAGTTCACCCTGGGACTGGGTCGAGCCGCGGAGCTCGGCGCCACGGGTCTGGTGGCCGTGGACGTGGGCTCGGGCAAGCGCAGCCACCCCCAGCGCGTGCGGGAACAGGGCCTCATCGCCCTGCATCAGCGCGTGTTCTCCATCATGAGCTGGAGGAAACGAGCCGATCTGGTGGAGCACTGGACCGAGCCGCCCCTGCTCTACGTGCGCCCGCGCCTCGACGGGATCGGGACCTTCGATTTCGATCGCACCCGGTACTTCCTGGAGGAAGGGTACCGGGCGACCCGGGCGGCCCTCATGGAGGGTCTTCGTTCCCGGACCTGAGGGGCTCCCTAGGCCTCAGTTCCCGTCGGCCAGCCGACGCACGGCCCGGTCCACCACGCCCCGGACCTGGGAGGAGCGGAGCCCCGACCCGTTGGTGAGGAACGCGAAGGCGAGCCGGCGACCGTCGGCGGTGTCCAGGTAGCCGCTGAGGGAATTCACGTGGGTGATGGTGCCGGTCTTGGCGTAGACCCGGCCCTGGAGTCCGTCGAGGCGGCGCTCCAGCGTGCTGTCGTCTTCGCCAGGTTCGGCCAGGGCCCGGGCGTAGGCGGCGGCCCAGGGACGGCGATGGACCTGGACCAGCATGGAGACCAGGGCCCGGGGCGTCACCAGGTTGTACGCCGAGAGTCCCGAGCCGTCCCGGAGTGTCACGTCGAGGGAGTCCACGGCGAAGTCGGTCTGGAGGATCTCCCGGAGCGCCCGGGCGCCGTCGTTCCACCCGGTCCGTCCCTCGCCCACGGCGCCCAGATGGGCCAGGAGCTGTTCCGCCATCCAGTTCTGACTGGGCTCGAGAATGCCCTGGACCACCTCGGTGAGGGGAGGGGACTCCAGGGTGGCCACCGTCACCCCGTCGCCACAGGCGTCGGCCACCACGGCGCAGGGCGATTCGCCCCAGGTCACCCGCACGGCGCCGTCCACGTCCACCCCCCGATCACCCAGGAGTCTCACCAGGGCCAGCCCCGCCTCCCGGACGGGGTCCTGGGCGCTCAGGTCCAGGGTGTCGACGGTGAAGGCCGACAGCTCGCCCGTGACCTCCACCCCCAACCCGGAGCGGAGGAGCCGGGCCGAGAGGTCGGCCGAGTCCGACGGAGTCACGGAGCGGGCCGCCGAGGTGAACCGGTGGGGGTCGCCCAGGGGCCACCACCGCAGGGAGACCGGGTCACCGGGAGCCCCGGCTCGGGCCTCGACCTCGGCCCGCCCCTCGGCCACGGCGAAGGGCCCCCCCACCGCGGCGTAGCCGAAGGGGAGGTCGCCCCACATCCAGGTCTCCTCGATCCGCGTGGAGTCCCACGCCTCGGCATCGATGATCAGGTCGCCCCGCACCCGTCGCAGCCCCGCGTCCCGGATCTGGTCGGCCAGGAGTCCCAGGGCCGCCTCGTCGTCGTCGTAGAAGCGCCGGGAGAGGGTGGGATCGCCCGAGCCCCGCACCACCAGATGACCCACCAGGATTCCCGACGACCCCATCTCGCCCCGGGCTTCCACCGTGGTGCGGAAGCGGTACTCGGGGCCCAGTCGCTCCATGGCGGCGATGGTGGTGAGGACCTTCTGGTTGGAGGCCGGCACGAAGCGACGGCCCTCGTTGCGGGCGTAGAGGGTGGCTCCCGATTCCACGTCCACCACCAGGGCGCCCACGTGCATGCCGTCGAAGGGGGGCGCGTCGAAGAGGGCGTCCAGGTCGGCGGCCACCTGCGCCCGGATGGGGCCCGCGGCCCCGGCCAGGAGCGCGGCCGCGACCAGCACGCCCCTCAACGGACCCCGGGGCCTGAACTCCGGGTGCCGCCCTCCCGGGCCACGAATGCGTCCACGGCGCATGCCAGCGCTCCTCGTTCTTTCAGGGATGACGGGGCCAGACCCACGTCTCTGCGAAGGGCGCGGCCCAGGGCGGGACCGGAGGAGTACCCCAGCGCATGGGCGAGGCGCTCCACGGTGATGTCGTTGCGGTCCAGGGCCGCGGCCGCGTGGAAGTGCCCCCCCCACCGGAGGATCCGACCCGGGGGAGGGAGGTTTCGTCGGCGGAGGGTGCGCCCGAGAGACCGTACGCCCACCCCCTCGGCTTCCGCCAGATGCTCGGGGGAAAGCCCGTCGGTGGCCCCGTCGGTGGCCCGGGCCGCGCACCGGATCAGGAGGGGGTCGACCCGCCCCGTCAGTCCCCGGGTGACCCGGCGAGCCACGGCCCGGGCCAGGGCTCGGTCCACCGCCCCGCGAAGGGCCGGGCGGTCGTCGTTCACTCCCGCCACCACCAGCCCGTCGGCCCCGGCGTATCCCAGGGCCCAGGCGTCCCGGGGGCGGGAGAGGAGGTGGACGTAGGCCAGGAGCGCCAGAGACGGGTGTCGCCGGCGCAGCCATCCGATGTGTCCGTCCACGGTCCCGCCATCCTCTCCCGCGGCGAAGGCCAGGAGGTGGGGAGACCGCAGGAGAATGGTGCCGGGGAGGGCCGCCCACCGCGACAGGTCCAGCACGCGGTGATGGCGCACCAGGGCGCCGTGGACCCGGGCCCGGAGGAGGGGGTCCCGGGTCAGGAGGACGACCGTGGCCACCCCTCGGTTCCGGTCAATCCTCCGGAAGGAGGGTCACCGCCGTGCCGTAGCAGAGCATCTCGGCGGCGCCCTTCATGACCTCGCAGGTCTGGAACCGCATGGACAGGACCGCGTCGGCGCCCAGGGCCCGGGCCTCGTCGACCATCCGATCGATGGCCTGTTCCCGGGCCTCGGCCATCATCTTGGTGTACTCCTTGATCTCCCCGCCGGCCATGTTCCGGAGAACCGCCTGGAAGTCGTGCCCCACGTGGCGCCCGCGGATCGTGTTGCCCCGGACGAGGCCGAGGACCGTGTCGATGCGGCGGCCGTGGACGTCGGGGGTGGTGACGACGATCATCGCTGGATGTCCCGGTAGGGGTCGGTGCGGAACTCCCGGACCCGCTCGGACACGGTGCTGCCCAGGAGGATGAGGAACCCGATGGCGAGGGCGCCGACGGCCAGCTTCTCCACGGGGTTCACGGCGGAGGTGGCGAAGACCCACCCGCCGTACAACGTCCAGAGAATCGCCCCGGACACGAAGAGAATCCACCCCACCGGGCGCGTGAGCCGGCGCTGGACGCCGTCCCAGACGGAGCGGTGGGGGGGCGGATCGTAGGTGAGTCCGCCCACGTCCCGCCGCAGGGCCTCGAAGATGCGCAGCTCCCGCTGGAGCTCGGTGGATCGCCCCAGGGCATCTTCGACCCGCGCCACCTCGTCGGGGGGCAGTTCCCCGTCGAGAAAGCGCATGAGGTCTTCGTTACTGACGGTCTGACGCACCACTCCTCCTCAGGGGTACGAGATCCCCATGGCTTCGAGGGCTTCCTTCAGCGCGCGACGTGCGTGAAAGAGCCGGCTCGCTACGGTTCCCTCGGGGATCTCCAGGATCTCGGCGATCTCGTTGTACCGGAATCCCTCGAGTTCCTTGAGCACGAGAATCTCCCGGTGTTCGTCCCCGATGCGTTCCAGGCCCCGCCACAACGCCTCCCGCGCGGCCGATCGCTGGCGAAGCCGCTCGGGGCCGGTATCCTCGGCCGCCGGACGGAGCTCCAATCGCTCGTCCACGGTCTCCATGCGTCCGCGGGCCTGGCGGCTCCGGAGCATGTCCCGGCACTGGTTGCGGAGGATCTGGAAGAACCACGGACCGAACGGTCGCTTCAGGTCGAAACGGGCCAGACTGTTGTAGACCTTCACGAACGCTTCCTGGACGGCGTCGTGGGCGTCGTCCGGGTGTCCCATCATTCCCACCGCCACCCGCATCGCCGGGCCTTCGTAGGCTCGCACGAGGGGTTCGTAGAAACGGGGATCTCCGGCGCGACATTTCCGGATCAACTCCTTCTCGACCTCCGGTTGCAACTCGACTCCCTTCCTGGGTTCGACGTGGATACGCG
>JAUIEJ010000014.1 GCA_030428885.1 Gemmatimonadota bacterium
TCACGATCTTGGTGTAACTGCCCCAATAGGGGCGCAGCAGCAGGGCCGCCCGAACGAATCGTGCCGCGGAGTCGCGCAGCGTCGGGACGGGACGACTAGCCGAAGATGTCGTTGTCAAAGTCGCCTCCGTCCGTCCGCGCCACGCCTAGCGGAGAACCGTGATTCGCCGTCGGGTCTCGAACTGCTGCCCGGTACCCCACGCGGCTCGGAGGATCACGGAGTACTCGCCCTCCGGTACATTCTCCAGGTCGAGGATGATCGCGCGCGGCGAGACTGGGCCGCCGGCGGGTTCCCTCCAACCCAACGTGACGCCACCCTCCTCGGAGCCGCCGACGAATATCCGTCGGAGCCTGTCGATGAAGCCGCCATCCTCCTCGTCTTCGATCTGGATCTCGTACTCGATGGGCTCATCGGCCGATGCCCCGTAAAGCTCCCAGTACAGGCCGACCTCCCCTGGACCGTCGAGTGTAGTGGTGCCCAGCATGAGGGCGGCAGCCTCGATGAGGGCTCCGGGTTCCGTGAGACCCGTCGGCTGGTAGAGAAGCACATCGGAGAGGCCACTCCCGTCTACGTTCAAGGGCTGGAGCATCTCCCGGTGCCAACCGATGCCTGCAGGGCTCAGGATCTCGAAGCTGGTCACATAGGGACGGGGCGTTGCATCCGCGAGGTAGACGGCGCGTCCTTCGTGGAAGGCGGCGGGCAAGGTCAACGGGAAGCTCTCCGGCGCGTCGCTGAGGACGAGGTAAGCTGTGTCGGCGGCTTCCTCGATTTCCGTACCGGTTACCGAACCGGCGACGGCCAGCCGCATGTCCGTAGCATCACCCGATCGAGGCGTTGTTGCGCCGGATCCCGACTCCTCAATCGCCCGGAAGCGCGCGATCTGGAAGGGTACGGGATAGAAGGGCGCGTAGGGCGGCGTGTATCCCTCGTCCCCGATGTCGCCGATCAGCTTCCACGTCGGCCTCGACAGGTCGCCGTCCTCGAAGTCGGGTACGAAGTGATAGCGGGCGGCTCTTTGGCTGGTCCAGCGCCGAGCGAAGTTCAATGGCGTTCGCGACATTCGCTGTCTGTCGTGCGAATCCCAGGGACCGCGTCTGACGATGAAGGCCTTCCGTACGGCGGCGTACTCCCCGCGGCCCGGTGCAGTCGGGTGGGCGTCCAAGAGCTCGAAGTAGATTCGTTGCTCGACGACTCGTGCCACGTATTCAGCCCACCGGTCGTGCCCTTGTACGACGTAGAGAGGGTCTGCATACCACCAGATCGAGTCCGAGGCGGCGACCCTCTCGGAGCAATCGGTGCGGCGAATCAGAGATCGCCAGATCGGCGGAGCAGGCGCGGGACTCTCCCGAGGCGACCACCAGGTCCGGAGCCAGTTGGCATCCGTCAGCTCACATGCGACCGAATCGGGCGCTGCGGCCACACTCGACCTGAGAGCCGCCTCGGCGGCATCCATTCGCCCCATCGAGCGCAGGATGAGGCCTCGGAGGGCGTCGCACCACCACTCAGTCGCTTGGCACCGATCCACCAGTGCCATTGCTTCGTCGAGCCGGTCCTGACGCTCGAGCGCGCCCACAGCCTGTCCGAGAACAAATCCCGAACCTGGCGCGGCGATCGCTGCATCCGTCAGTACTCGAAGCAACGGTTCGCGAGAGACGTGACAGGGGAAGTCGGGTGGACACTCTGCGGCCGCCCAATCCCCGCCGAAGCACTGGTATCCGTCGTCCGGACTGCACGTGGTCCGGAGGTAGTTCGCGAGCTCTCTCCGAACGTCTCTATCTGCCGAAGGGGGCGAGAAGTATAGTCCGATTCGCTCCAGATTGTAATAATGTTCGATAATCGCCTCTACCACCTCACCGCGCTGGACTACCGTGTCGGCCTGCTGCGCTGCGCCTACGTGCGCCACGAGCAAGCCGGCCAGGAGCAGTCCAACGCTAAGTCCGGTCGTCCGTGTCACTGCCCCTCCTGTCCGTAATCCTGGCATTGTGGCGATTCGGCGCGATCCCCGACGAGCGTCATGCAGCGCTCGCCGGGGACCCGTGCGAGAGCGACCCCGATCGCATCAATGGGTCATACAGTCTTCGCTATCGCAGGAGGCGGCGCAGGGGTTGCAGGTATTCTCGCCCACGCAGGTTTCCTCCCAGGTGTAGCAGCCGATCTGGCTGAGGCAACCGAACGTCGGGTTCTGCGGCCCGCAGGTTCCGCCGTTCGTGTAGTTGGTGCAGTCGTCGCTTTCGTCGCATCCTCCTTGGCCTCCCCGACAAGAGGGCGAGACGCCGTTGCAGGTCCACTCGCAGACCGTATTCGCCATCGCGAACACGGTGCCCTCCTCGCCCTCGGCTCCCCCGCTGGTCATGAAGGACTCGACCTTCAGGGCATGGAGGTCGAGCCGGATCTTCTTCTTCATCTTCATCCTCCTCTCTGGGCAACGCCGGTTTGCCGTGTCGCGTCCTCCCGAGCGGAGGACGCCTCCGCTTTCCGCGCCACGGCGTCCGCCGCCACGCGGGGTGCCAGACTACGAGCGAGCGCAGCGCGCACAACGACGCACGCCTGAACCAACTCGAGAAGCTGTCGATGGACCCACGACGCGAATGCGTCGGGCTGTGCGTCCGCGAAGCCGCGAAATCGGTCGGCGATCTCTTCCTCGGTGCCCGGGGACCGTAGGCATTCGAGGAGCGCTCCGAGCGCGCTTGAAACACTACGAGCCGCCCACCGGCCCGAAGGTTCAGGATAGAGCAGCAAGGCGCCTGCATCGGTCTCGACCACCGAGGCCCACGGCGCGAAGACCAGGCGCTCCGAGCCCACTTGGCGCAGCCGGCCACGGCGAAGGAGCAACAGGACGGTTCGGTCTAGTCCTTCTTCCGCTCGGCGGATCGCGGCTTCATCTTTCATGAACTGAACGGCAACATTGGGGTCCGCCACCGCCTTCGCTCGGGCCTTGATCGCGTCGACGAGCGTCGACGACGTCGACCTATCGGCGGAGATGCCCTTGGAGGTGAGGGCCGCAACTTCTTCCTCGTGCATGGTCGAGGCGGACCACGGAAACAACTCGCTGAGGATCTTCGCCCTCACTGGTGATGCATCGTCTACCGCCTTTGGCGCTCCGGCGGAACGCCTCGGTATGGGAAACACGGCGGAAACGACGCAATGATCCAGTTCGAGGAGCCCCAGGCCCACTCCCGCATCGCCGAGCATCAGTGAATAGTCGGGCTGCACCCGCTCCGGTCCTCCGGGCACCCACCGAGCATCTCGTGCCTCCAATTCGCGCGCCCTGGTCCGCAGAAGCTCCCTAAGCGCCGGCTCCACCCGCGCTGGCGCGCCAACCATCCGGCCGATGAGAAGGGCGGCAACGGCATTGCCCACGGATCCATGGCAGATGCTGTCGCTCTTCCACCCGAGGTTGAGCCATCTAGCGGTTGTCTCCCGAGCATCTTCGGCCTCAACCCGATAGCGGTCCGTCCCGAGGACTTGAAACGCTCGCGCGCGAGTCAAGCCGATGCCGGGTGCACCGTGGCACCACGCGGTCATGAACCCCTTGTCGTAGAGCGGCGCCGGCTCCCCCTTGGCGAGCAGGGTGTCGACTTCGCGAATTCGACCGTCTGTGATGATCTCCGTGAGTTCGTTGTTGCGGAGGTCGGGCCAGTTCCGCTCACCGGCGTCATATTGACTCTCCTCATAGTGGAATGCCTCCTCGGCGGCCAGCCGAAACGACTCCCGCCCGGTGCGAAGCGAGAGCTCGAGCAGAGGCCATCCGATGCCCGCTGCGCCGTGGCCCAGTCCGCACAGATTTCCGCCGCGCGCTACGCCAGAATGCCACGAGAGACCCTGTGGCTCGACGAAGGCCGATTGCAGAAGGTGGGTGCCGAGACGATCGCACATGGACTCAACGAGGTCCCCGCCAAAGACATCCGCTACCCCGAGGAGACCGATGATTGCGCCACTGGCACCCCCGATGTAGTCACATCCTGGGTCGGCGGGGTTCTCGGAGAGATCCGACAGTAGTTCCAGGGCTAGTGACCGGAGGACCGGGTCGTCTGACCTTCTCAGGAACGCGCCAGCCGCAAAGATCGTCCCTACGTCACCGGAGTACAGGGAGAACGGAAGGCCGTCGTCGCTTTCCGAGTGGAGCGCGAAAAGGAGGGCCTCGCGGGCGACGTCGCGAAAGTCCGAGCGTCCCGTGACCCAGGCAAGTTCGGAGAGGAAGAGCGCGACCCCGGCCGACCCCCGGTACAAGGACCCATCCTGCAACCGCCGCTCGGTGCGGCGAGGGCGGCTACCGCGCACGAGTTCATACCCGTACCACGATACACCGTCTGGTCCACGGACCACCGAAGCGAGAATCCCCTCCCCGAGTCTCTCGGCGACCTCAGTGGCCCAGCTCACGCTATTGCCCCAGATGGGGTCTCTCTAACGAGCGCCGTGGCAACGAGTCGGCACGCGAGGACTTCAACAACCGGGGGTACGCCTAACCTATTCAGGTGCATGTGGATGTAGCTGGACGCCAGCCGGGGTAGCGCGAAGGAGGGAGGTGATGCGGTGCCATCACCGAACGAAATGCGCCCGTGGGCCGAGGCGCACTGGAGTTCGTCTCGGGCGCGGACCAGGCGAGCGGCTGCGGGCGAGAGCGGCTCGGGCAACGCGTCCGGCTGGCTGGCCACCGAGCCGATGAGCCGCAACTGGTCGAGCAGCCCGGATTCTCCCTGGGCCAATCGACCGTATCGTTCGCCGACCTCAGCGGCGTCAGTTGAGTCCATCCGGCTTCTGAGGTGGGTATGCTCATACCGCTCGAGGGTGCGAAGAAGGGGCGTCGCACCAGCTTCGGTGGTCAAGCAGGCGGCATGAATCAAGAGGCCCGCCGCAGCATGTCCGATTCGGAGCGCCATCCGGTCATGAGAGGCCGCCATTAGCCGAAGGGTGTCCAGGACCAGCACGGACGAGGCTTCGAAGACACCCTCGGAGATGCCGACACCAATGGTGCCCCCGTAGCGGGCGACCTCGGGTTGGTAGACTTCCTTCCGGACGCGAGCAACTCGGGTCAATCTCGTCGTCCGGTTGTATGCGGCTACCGCTCCGCTGACGACTTCTCGAGCGTTCTCATGTCGATCAGGGTGCAGGCGAAGGCGAAGGCGAACGTGCCCCTGCGGGTCGCGGTATCGGATGAAGAAGAAGCCACTGAGCTCGTCGGCTAGATCGCCCACCGCCGGCGCCACGACTTCGAGGAGGACCTGATCCGCTTCTGAACCGTAGACCTCGGCCCAGCCGGACCCTTGGTGTGCAAGATCGAGGTGGAGGCTCAACCAACCCACCGCTGAATCAGGCATGGGCCATCTCGCTATGCGCGTGTCGAGGAGCCGGCGAGTTGTAGGGAACGTCGACCTGTAGGATGGCTTCAGTCACCCAACTGAGGCCCGAAGCGTCCCGTGGTAGCTGGTCGGAGTCGGGGAGACATTCCTCGAATACCAACGCGCGGTCAGGGCCCAATGACTGGTAGTGCTCGAGCAGGTCCACGAGAAGTGGCGAGCGGAAGTCGATGTATTGCGGTCTCCTGAGGTCGCCGAGCCCGAATCGGTCGCCCTTGGCCTCGCGCCATGGCCACTCGATTGCTCGGGCGTAGGCTTGTTCCGGCAAATCGTGGTGGGTCCTGAAACGCCGTAATCTACGGAAGTATCCCGAGGCGCCGACCTCTTCCCGGCGGGGAAGAGCGGACAGTTTCACCACCCACGCGTGCCGGGCGATCACGACCGTCTTACCGAAGATGATCCGGGGTCGTTGGAGTACGCCGTCCTCCGGCTCGGCGTCCTCGACGGAGCGCCAGGGGATGTCGAGGTGCGCCTCTGATACCGGGGAGAACGCCCTCAGCAGTCGGTAAAGGGGTGGCCGAGCAGCAGGGTTCATGAAGCAGAGATCGACGGGAAGCACGCGTCGGCCAGAAGGTCGATGGACCAGGTCGAGACGAACGCCTGCTTGATCGGGCACCACATCCAGGTCGGCGACGCTGATGGCCTCATCACACCCAACGCGGTCGCCGGAGGGGTAGGAGATTTCGGTGGATCGAATTGGCGGTCGTAGGTTGGCGTTGAAGGCCTGGTCCCCGGCGATCTCGGCAAGTACCAAACCGGTGCCGCAATCATGCTGCTGACGGAGATCGTCGAGGACCCCTTGGGGCAAGAGGTACAGGAAGCGCGAGAAGTATTTGCCGAACCCGGAGTAGCCTCTCGCGCCGGGAGCGACGATCATCCCGCCCTCGAGTTCACCTGGGCGGGGCACCAAACAAGCGAAGACCGAGAACGACATGGGGTCCGCGGGTCTCGGCGCCACTCCTTGCGAGACGGCCTCGATATCCTCTCGAGTGATGAAGATTTCAGACGCACGCCCCGCCGCCTTCCATCGCTTCCCGATCAGCTCGGTGATGCGTCGGTGCGCGTTGCGTATCGCCTGGACCTCCGGTGGATACGGCGGAGCGCTCCTCTTTGCCGTCGGTGGGAGTAGGGCAGTCTCCGTCTGGTCGGGCGACGGATCGTCCGCTGCCGCCTGATCCGGCGCCAACGCCGGATCCGTACGTGGGTCGTGCGACGGCTTGACTACTTCTCGGTAGTAGACTTCGTAGAACGTAAGCAACGGCACCGAGGGTGCAGAAAAGCGATCCTTGAAGAAGCGGCGAAGCTGCAGAGGCTCACGGCGCATCCAGGCGACAGGTGTCAAGACGGTCAACAATTCCTCAAGCTCCCGGAGGGCCACCCCGAAATGATCTCTGTCGATGGCTAGAGTGCAGTTGGCGGAGGCGTCCTCGAAGAGGGGCGGTCGAGGGGCTGGAGTCTCGACCGGATACCATTGGTCGAACGAGTCCTGGATGAGGCGCTCCAGATTCGAGATGGGCTTGTTGCGAGCGCCGACTGGCGCGGACTCGATCTCCGCCAGGGCTCCGTCCAGAGCGCGAAGGAACTCCTGTAGATTATCCGCAATCGGGCTCTTCTCCACGGTCGCGATCACCGCCGTCAGGGGTGCGGTCCAATCGGGCCGGTTGGCCAGGCCGGGCAAGTCGGGCTGCAGCAGTCCCAACGACATGAGGTGGTCGAGGTAGGCGATGGCCTCGTCGCCGGAGGCCTCGACACTGACGTTGGTGACCAGCGCGCGCGCCAACGACTCGATCGTGCTCGTCCCCTTCGTGCGCAGAGAATCGATCACAAGATCGATCGCGGCGTTTCGCGTGATCGTTTGGAATCCCTCTCGGCCACTCTGGGCGGAAAGGCAACGGTGAGAGGTCTCGTGCGACACGAGCGTGGGGTTGAGCCGCACGGGTAGTTGCCGACGAGCCTCCTCACAGGAGGAGAGGTGACCCAGCACGTATTGAAGAATGCGCTTGTTGAGCCGGAACTTGCTCCACTTCCGGGACGGAGAGCCGGCCATCAGGAGGGGAAGATCGAGATCGCCGAATCGCCCGGGTATGATCGCGCAGAACCTCGCAAACGGAGTAGCCTTTGCGGCGGCCCGCGTAAGGTACCTCAGTACGGATCTCTCGACCTTCGAGGCGAGCCGACATCCGCCGCCCGCAGGCGACAAGCGATTCGCCAGACTCGGGCTGGACAGTCGAATCGCCGAGGCGAAGTCCTGGTTTTCGAGGAGGCCGAGAACCGCAGCGCCCTCTGCTGCAGCTTCGTTCGCGTAGGCCCTATCCGAGCTTCGCTCACGGGACTCTAGGTCGCTGAGGGCGGATACCGCATCTTCAACAGCCTCGAGAACAGCCCCCTTCAGGCAACTCAGATCACCTTCACGAGGCGTACGGCCGTTGAACAGGTCTCGTCGTAAGCGGAGCGCTTTCCGGCGCGCTCGCGATGTGAGCCCGGGGATCGCGTCGTAGAGAGCATCCCCGGCGAGACTCGAGAGCCGTTGGGACTCGATCCGACGCTTCTCAACGGAGTCCGCGTCCTTGGCTGCGTTTCGCGAGCCAAGGTCCAAACACGACCACGGAAGCCCTGCGGTGCGGACGACGCAGTGTTGGAACCAACTTCCTTGGCTGCCCATGCTTCTTCCTCGACAATCGACGTAGGGCGTTTGGGCGTGACCTACCGAGTCTGAAGGAGGCTGCGATCACGCGCGACGCACGACTTCCGAGACTGGTGACGAACGCGGCGGAGACCTCATGGCCCTTCACTCTGGTAGAGCACTGACCGCCCTCACCCCCCCCCGTCCCCAAGAGTGGACACCCAGACCTCGGCACCTCCACGGGCCTCGAACCACGACCGGATAAGACGCCAACCTCGGGTGCGCTGCTTCTCCACACCACCGATGCTCGAGCCGCATTCCTCGGCCACCTCGGATGCCGTGAGGCCGTGGAGCACAGTCAGGGTCATCACTCGACGGCACCGGGTTGGGAGGGCGGCGATGGCCATCCGGACCGCCCGGTCCGCCTCGCCTCGGATGGCCCGATCTAGCGGCCCCATCGACGGGTCCACGAGTTCCGGCAGGTCCGCGAAGCGGTCGCCCTGCGCCCGAATCCGCAGCGCCTCGCGCCGAGCCGCCCCGCGGAAGTACGATGCCGGGTCGCGAATCTGGTGCCACCGTCCCGAGTCCCAGAGCCGCAGGAAGACGAGCTGAGTCACGTCGTCGGCGTCAGCCTCGCTTCCCGTGACCGACAGCGCCTCGAGCCGGACAAGGTCACGCCAACGGCGATAGACGGCCGAAAAGCTCTCCCGGCCTCCGACCTGGGGGGTCCGTTGCGCGACCACGGGGTACCTCCGCCTCCGACGACGCTCGATTCCCTTCGTAGTTGCTATTTAGCTGGCCCGATCCGGTATCGCAACCTAACCGCTTGTGCCGATTGGTGCGAAGAGGACAGCCGGCATCCTCACGGCCGCCTCCCGTCCAGCCACAGCAGCACCGGCGACGCCACGAAGATCGACGACAGCGTCCCGACCACGATTCCGAAGCTCATGACCAGCCCCAGAGGCCGCACGACCGGGCCGGCGAGGGTGGCCAGGAGAAGGGCGGCCCCCAGCGTCGTGGCGGTGGTCAGCACGGTGCGGGGAAGGGTCTGATTGATGGAGTCGTTCAACACCTGGCGGAGACTTCGACCCGACGACCCGCGCAGGTTCTCCCGCACCCGGTCGAAGATCACGATGGTGTCGTTGAGGGAATAGCCGAGCACGGTCAGCACCCCCGCCACGGTGACCAGGCTCACCTCCAGGTCCAGGAACGAGATGAAGGCCAGCGTCGCCAGGATGTCGTGGGCGGTGGCCGCCACGGCGGCGAGTCCGAAGCGGCCCTCGAACTGAACCGCAAGGTAGGCGAGGGTGGTGGCGAAGCTGCCGGCGATGGCCAGGGCGGCCTTGGTCTGGAGTTCGGCGCCCACCTTGGGGCCGATGCCCTCACCACGCACCAGCTCGTAGGCGTCGCCGCCCAACTCGGCATCGAGGGCCTCTCGCGCGTGCCGCCGCACCGCCTCGGTATCGGTCTCGTCGCCCGACTCCGCGTCGGCGTCGGCGATGCGTGTGCGCACGAGGAAGTCGCGGTCGGACCCGAAGCTCTGGATCTCGGCGTCCCTCAGTGGAGTGTCGGCCAGCGCCGACCGGATCACCGTCGTGGTCACCGGCGCCTCGGTCCGCACCTGGAGAAGCGTTCCCCCCGTGAAGTCGATGCCGTAGTTGGGCCCGCGGAACCCGAGCAACAGCAGCCCCGCGGCGACGAACAGGCCGCTGACGCCCAACGCCCACTTCCGCCAGCGGAGCACGTCGTACGAGGCGTCGGTCAGCGAACGCAGCGTGCGGTAGTTCGGCGCGGTCGCCTTCCCCCGCTTGCGCAGCCAGACCATGAACAGGGTCCGGGTCACGAAGATCGCCGCGAACATGGACGCGCAGAGGCCGATCAGGAGCATGACGGCGAACCCCTTCACGGCCTCGGTCCCCACCAGGTGGAGGATCCCCGCCGTGAGGGCCGTCGTGACGTTGGAGTCGACGATGGCGCTCATGGCGTGACGGAACCCCGCGTTGACGGCGGCCCGTGTGCCCCGCCCGTCACGGAGCTCCTCCCGGATGCGCTCGAAGATGAGCACGTTGGCGTCGACGGCCATGCCGATGGCCAGGGCGAACCCGGCGATGCCCGGCAGGGTCAGCGTGAAGCCGAAGAGGGCCAGGCCGCTGATGGAGCCGAGCAGGTAGGTGGCCAGGGCCCCCACCGCGAGCACCCCCGAGAACCGGTACCAGCCCACCATCATGACCATCACGAGGGCCACGGCCAGCAGCGACGTGCGCACCCCCGCCGCAATGGAATCTTCGCCCAGCGAGGGCCCCACCGTGCCGTCGGCCACGACCTCCAGGGGCACGGGCAGCGCCCCCGCCCGGAGCACCAGGGCGAGGTCGCCGGCCTCGCGCATGGTGCGCCCCGGAAGCTCGATGCTCCCGGTGGATCCAATCCGCTCCTGGATCACCGCCGGCCTTCCCTGCACCCGTCCGTCGAGGAGAATGGCCAGGTAGGCCCCGACGTTCCGGCCCGTGGCCTCGCCGAACACCCGTCCCGCGGAGCGGGTCAACTCGAACTGCACCTGGGGCTGGGAGTCCATGGGATCGCGCGTGGACGTGGCGCCGACCAACTGCTCTCCCGTGACCAGCGCCTCCTCCGCCACGAGGTAGAACGGCCGGTACGCACGCCCTCCCACCGCCATGGACTCGGTGCCCCAGCGCACCTCGTGGGCGCGGGGGATGGCCCGTCGGGCGACGGAGCCGTCCAGGGCCTCCGCGACGACCTCCTCCAGGGCCTCGGGCACCCAGTACTCGCCGGGCGTCTGACCGCGCACGGGCACGCCCGTCTCGCCGATCGCCCGCTGCAGCACCTCGGCCAGAGCCGCGGTGCGGTCGTCGGAGTCCACGAGCCGTAGTTCCAGGTACGCCGTGCGCTGCACGATGGAGCGGGCCCGGTCGAGGTCCTGCTCGCCGGGAAGCTCCACGATGAGCCGGCACTCCCCGGCTCGCTGGACCACCGGCTCCGTGGTCCCCATCTCACTCATGCGTCCGCGGATCACGCGCTCGGCCCGGGCCATGGCCTCGGCGCAGTCCCCGATCTCGATCAACGATTCGTCGATCTCCAGGGCGAGGTGACTCCCCCCTCGAAGGTCCAACCCGAGTTCGATGGGCACCCGCCGGACCGTATCGACGACCACCCGGCCGCTGTCGGGGTCGATGGAGCGCTCGACGACCGGGCGGGGAACGAGGGAAAGAACGCCACCGACGATGAGCAGCGCGATGGGCAACAGACGTGACTGGAGCGTCTTCATGGGCCGTGCCTCGTGAGTCCCGAATAGAACGATGACGAGCACACGCCCGGCCGCGTTCGGACGGCCCGGGGCGCTGCTCGAAGAAGTCGTCTGGGGTGTTCGGGACTACGCGGGTGGGGCCCGGGAGAGCGGCAGGAGCGCGAGGGTCGCACGGCGCGGGAGGCGCGTGGCGTCCCGGTGTTCGACCGGGTGGTCGGCGGGATCGGGACCGAGCCCGATGAGAGGCGCCGCGGCGGCACCGGACACATCGGCCGAACGGAACTGGTCGACCTTCGCGTCGGAGGGAGTCAGACTGCCCCGGGAGGGGGACTCCGTCGTCGGTGCGGTGCGCAGGGACTCGCCGCTCGAGCCCACGGGTACGGACGCCCCGGAAGGGGAAACCGTGAGCGGCAGGACCGCGAGGCCGAGGAGCGCGAGGAGGCGGCGAGTCATGGTTGGACTACAGCGGAAGGCGGCGAAGGGGTCCGCTACCGGGTCAGAAACCTGCACCGGGGCCCGGGCGCCCGGACCAACCGATGGTCGAGGGTCGCCAACTCCGCGTCCAGGGTCTCGGCCAGCGCGACGTACCAGGCGTCGTACGGCGTGACGGTCTCCCGCAGTTCCCAGATCCGGGAGGCGAAGGGCGCGTACGGGAAGTAGTCGATGGGCAGCGTCTGGAGTTCGATGTGGGCGAGGGTCGACGCGTCGCTCGAGATCTGACCGCTGTGTGCGGCCCTCCGGAGAATGATCGCCACCTCGCTGGGCAGATGGTGCGGGGCGGTCAGATGATCCCCCAGGAGCATGCCCTCGGCCCAGCGACCGTCCTCGCCCCCGTCCACCAGCGCGGCGACCACGACGCTGGCATCCAGGACCCGGCTCATCGGCGGTCGGCGTCCTTGTGCGAGAGGATCGTCTCGGCCGGTAGCCGGGTGCCCAGGGTCTCCTTTCGGGCGCGGAGCCGGGCGACGACCACCTCGGGCTCCGGTCGAGAGGCCAGCTCGATCAGGTGGGCCCTCAGGTACTCCTGCAGGGATCGTCCCGTGGCTGCGGCGCGGGCCGCCAGCTCCCGCCCGGCTTCGTCCGGGACATCTCGGATGGTGATGGACTTGGGCATGCATGCATGATGATGCTCGCACATGTATAGTGCAAGCACAGGACTCTCGCGTGACCCGGTCCCACCCTCCCCTTCCCCCCGCCCCTGATCCCGAGATAGGCTCAGGGCCCCACCCGTCCCCGCCCCGCACCTCGACCCGCAGTCCCCCATGCCCCTCGCCCCTCAGGCTTCTTCCGTCGCCCGCGAGCTGTCCCTCTCCAGGAGCGACGTCGCGGCGGCCCTCGCCCTCTTCGACGAGGGCAACACCCTGCCCTTCATCGCCCGCTACCGGAAGGAGCGCACCGGGGGCCTCGACGAGACCCAGCTCCGGCAGGTGCAGGAGCGGGCGAAGGCCCGGGCCGAACTGGAAGACCGGCGGGCGTTCGTGCTGGGCTCGATCCGGGACCAGGGGGCGCTCGACCCGGCGCTCGAGCAGCGCATCCGGGCGGCCGACACGCGCCAGGAACTGGAAGACCTCTACCTACCCCATCGCCCCCGACGCCGCACCCGGGCCACCGCGGCGCGGGAGCGGGGCCTGGAGCCCCTGGCCGACCTGCTCTGGGCCGGCGAAGTCGATGACGCCGGCGCCCGGAAGGCCGCCGCTCGATTCGTCGACGCCGAGGCCGAGGTGCCCGACATCGACACGGCTCTGGCGGGCGCCCGCGACATCGTGGCGGAGCGCATCGCCGAAGATCCGGCGCTGCGCCGGTGGGTGCGCGACGAGACGCGCCGGCGGGGCCGGGTGACGTCGCGAGTGCGCCGGCGCAAGAAGGACCTGCCCGCCGCCCAGTCGTTTCGGGACTACTTCGAGCACTCCGAGCCCGTGCGGCGCATCGCGCCCCACCGGGTCCTGGCCCTGCGCAGAGGCGAAGCCGAAGGGGTGATCTCGTGGGGCATCGAGGCGCCCGAGGAAGCGCGGGACCGGGTCGTGCGGTTCGCCGTCGACGGGCGACGGGCCCGATCCCAGCTCGAGGCCGCCGCCACGGACGGGTGGAGTCGCCTGCTCCACCCCGGCATCGAGTCCGACCTCAAGTCGGAGCTGACGGAGCAGGCCGACGACGAGGCGATCCGCATCTTCGGCACCAACCTCGAGGCGCTGCTGCTCCAGCCCCCGGCGGGCGAAAAGGTGGTGCTGGGACTCGATCCCGGCTTCCGCACCGGGGTGAAGGCGGCGGTCGTGTCGCGGACCGGCGCGCTCCTGGCCACCGAGGTGCTCTACCTTCACCAGGACCACCGCTTGAGGGATCAGGTGCGCGCCCTCGTGAAGGCCCACGACGTGGAGCTCGTGGCGGTGGGCAACGGCACGGCCTCGCGTGAGACGGAGGCGGCGGTGCGAGCCGCGCTGGATTCCGGGGGACCGCCGGTCGTTCTCGTCAACGAGGCCGGAGCCTCGGTCTACTCGGCGTCGGAGCTGGCGGTGGCGGAGTTCCCGGACCTCGACGTCTCGCTGCGGGGTGCGGTGTCCATCGCCCGGCGTCTCCAGGACCCCCTGGCCGAACTCGTGAAGATCGAGGCCCGGGCCATCGGGGTGGGCCAGTACCAGCACGACGTGAACCAGACCCGCCTGGGCGAGCGGCTCGACCAGGTGGTGGAGACCTGCGTGAACCGGGTGGGGGTGGAGGTCAACACGGCCTCGGCGCCCCTGCTGTCGTACGTGGCGGGCGTGGGCCCGGCCCTCGCCCACAACATCGTGGCGCTGCGCGACGAGCGGGGGCGTCTGTCGAGTCGTCGGGAACTGCTCGACGTGCACCGTCTCGGCCCCGGCACCTTCGAGCAGGCCGCCGGATTCCTGCGCATCCGCGACGGCGATCACCCCCTCGACGCCACCGCCGTGCACCCCGAGCGATACGACCTGGTGGCCCGCATGGCCCGCGATCTCGGGGTGTCCACGGGCGAGTTGGTTCGCGACGAAGCGCTGGTGAACCGCCTCGAGGCCCGCCTCGACCGCTACGTGGCCGACGACGTGGGGCGCCCCACTCTCGACGACATCGTGGCCGAGCTCCGCCGCCCGGGTCGCGATCCGCGCGACACCTTCGAGCCCCCGTCGTTTCGCGACGACGTGCAGAAGCCCGAAGACCTGGAGGAGGGCATGGTACTCCAGGGCGTGGTCACCAACGTCGTGGCCTTCGGCGCGTTCGTCGACGTGGGGGTGCACCAGGACGGCCTCGTGCACATCTCCCAGCTCGCCGACCGGTTCGTGAAGGACGCCTCGGAGGTGGTACGGGTGGGCCAGCCGGTGAAGGTGCGGGTGCTGAGCGTCGATCTGGAGCGCGGGCGGATCGGGTTGTCCATGAAGGGGTGAGGGAGTGGCAGCGCTCTTGCATCGTAGTCGGGGCGCCTTCGTTCATTCCGCTCAGCGCGTAGGAGATCCCCCGTGAAGACGCTCGAACCCGGTGACCGATTCCCCTCGATGTCGGCTCCCGCCGTCGACGGCAGCCATTTCGACCTGCCCGACGACGTGGAAGGCATCCGCGCCGTGGTCGTCTTCTACCGCGGCCACTGGTGAAGCCACTGCCGTCGACAGTTGGTCGACCTGCAGGAGCACCTCGCCGAACTCGAGCAGATGGACGCCCAGGTGATCGCCGCGTCGTCGGATCCCGCCGACCTGGCGGAGAAGGCCGCCGAGGAGTGGGGCCTGAGCTACACGGTGCTGTACGGCCTCGACGCCGAGGCCACGTCGGAGGCCATCGGTTGCTACACGGGTGAACACGACGGCGAAGCCCACATCCAGCCGGCGAGCTTCGTACTGGACCGCGACGGGACCGTGGTGCACGCGGTGTATTCCACGGGCAAGGTGGGCCGCCTCAGCGCAGACGACGCCGTGACGGTGGTGAGCGACCTCGACTCCTGACGCGGGCTGCGTCGAGCCCGAAACGAGTCCCACCGCCATCCATCGTGTCGCCGACGGCGGCCCCGTAGCCGCAACCCGGCACGGGGCCCGCTGAGCGGACCGCGTGGCGCATCGAATACCCTATGGCTCTTCTCTACGCCACGACGGCTCCAAATTCACGGTCGCGTGTCGTTTCGCGGTGCCATACGCTCGTGTTCGCGCCACGGCGGCGAATCGCGTCGTAGCGTGGCGGGTCGTGGCTCGACCTCGGGCCCTCCGGCTCCGGGTGTCGACAGCCCCCTCTGCAACCTCCCGCCCTCTCGTTCCGTCTAGAGCATGGGGCGGGGCCGCCGGGTGGGGGGCTTCGCCGACCCACCCTCCACGATCCCGGTTCCGGAGCCGGCCCCCGCATGCACGCCCTCAAGCTGGCCGTTCGCAGTCTCCTCCGCACGCCCTTCGTCACCGGCATCGCCGTGCTTTCGTTGGCCCTCGGTATCGGCGCCAACGCGGCGATCTACTCGCTGATGGACGCGATGCTGCTGCGGTCGCTGCCGGTGAATCAGCCCGACCGCCTGGTGAACATCGAGGTGCCCGGGCCGAATCCGGGGTCCCAGTCGTGTGGACAGGCCGGGGGCTGCGACGAGGTGCTGTCGTACCCCATGCTCCGCGACCTCGAGGCGTTCGAATCGCCTTCGGTGGCGGGCGTGGCCGGCCACGTGCCCTTCGGCGCCAACCTCGCCTACGACGGGCGCACCACCAACGGACAGGCCGCCCAGGTCACGGGCAGCTACTTCCCGCTCCTGGGTGTGCGACCGGCGCTGGGACGCCTCTTCGACGAGGCCGACGACCAGGAGATCGGGGGCCACTACGTCGCGGTGCTCAGCCACGACTACTGGCAGAACACCCTCGGAGCCGATCCCGACGTGCTGAACTCCAGCATCATCGTCAATGGCGAGTCCCTGACGGTGGTGGGAGTGGCCGCCGAGGGCTTCCGGGGCACGGTGCTGGGCGCCTCGCCCGACCTCTTCGTGCCCATGACCATGCGCGGCGTCATGAACACGTGGTTCGACGGGTTCGACAGCCGTCGGTGGTACTGGGCCTACGCCTTCGCGCGCCTGGCGCCCGACGCCACCCTCGAGCAGGCCCAGCAGGAGCTGTCGGCGTACTACAACGGCATCATCCGCGAGGTCGAGGTCCCGCTCCAGACCAACATGACCGAAGAGCGGATGGAGCAGTTCCGCAACAAGGAGATCATCCTGGCCGAGGGCTTCCGGGGCCAGAGCAACGTCCACGAAGACGTGGAGACGCCGCTCCGGCTGCTCCTGGGCATCACGGGCCTCGTGCTCCTCATCGCCTGCGCCAACATCGCCAACCTCCTCCTGGCTCGGGGCGCGGGTCGCAGCACCGAGATCGCCGTGCGGGGCTCCCTCGGGGCCACCCGGGGCGACCTGCTGAGCCAGCTCATGCTGGAGTCCCTCATTCTCGCCGCCGCCGCGGGGACCGCGGGACTGGCGGTGGGCTGGGCCACGATCCAGATGCTCCAGGGCTTCGTGCCACCGGAGATCCGCCAGGGCCTCGACGTGGGCCTCAACCCGTCGGTCCTGGGCTTCACCGCCGTGGTGGCCCTGGGTACGGGACTGCTGTTCGGGCTGTACCCGGCCCTCCACGCCACCCGCACCGATCTGGCCACCCTGATTCGCGCCGGCTCGGGCAAGGACTCGGGGGCCCGCTCGGCCTCCCGGTTCCGGGCGGCGCTGGTGACGGCCCAGATCGCCCTCTCCGTGGCGCTCCTGGCCGGCGCGGGCCTCTTCGCCCGGAGCCTGGCCAACGTCTGGTCGGAGGAACTGGGGCAGGACACCGATCAGGTGATCCAGTTCGCCATCGCCCCGTCCCTCAACGGGTACGGCGGTGCCGAATCCCAGATCCTCTTCGACGAAGCCGAGGCCCAGATCGCCGCCATTCCCGGCGTCACCGGGGTGGCCACGTCCATGGTGCCGTTGCTTTCGGGCAACAGCTGGGGGAACGACGTCTCGGTGGAGGGCTTCGAGTGGGAGCCCGGCGTCGACGCCAACTCGCGCTACAACGAGGTGGGGCCCGGGTTCTTTTCCATGATGGGTGTGCCCCTGGTGGCGGGACGGGAGTTCACCACCGCCGACGGGCTCGACGCGTCGCCGGTGGCGGTGATCAACGAAACCTTCGCCCGGAAGTTCGGCCTCGAACCCCGGGATGCCGTGGGCCGTCGCATGGCCCGGGGGTCGGGCAGCGACGAGTTGGACATCGAGATCGTGGGCGTCGTGCAGGACCACAAGTACTCGGAGGTGAAGGACGACGTGCCCCCGCTCTTCATCCTTCCCCGGGCCCAGAACGAGGGGGTCGTGGCCCTCAGCTACTACGTGCGGGTGGGGATCGACGCCGAGCAGGTGATTCCCGAGATCCGCAACCGCATGGCGAACCTCGACCGGAACCTCCCCCTGGAAGACCTCCGCATGCTCGATGATCAGATCCGGGAGACGGTGGTGGTGGACCGTCTCATCGGATCCCTCTCCACGAGCTTCGCCCTCCTGGCCACCCTCCTGGCCGCCGTGGGCCTCTACGGCGTGCTGAGCTTCGCCGTGGCGCAGCGCACTCGGGAGATCGGAATCCGCATGGCCCTCGGCGCCGGCGGCGGTTCGGTGCGGAGCCTGGTGCTGCGGCAGGTGCTGGTCATGACCGTGGTGGGCGCCGTGGCCGGCCTCGTGGCGGCCTGGTTCCTGGCGGGTCTGGCCGAGTCCCTGCTCTTCGGCATGGAGGGCACCGATCCGTTGGTCTTCGCCGCGACTCCCCTCATGATCGCCGCGGTGGCGTTCGTGGCCGGCTACCTCCCGGCGCGCCGGGCGTCGCGCGTGGATCCCATGGTGGCGCTGCGGTACGAGTAGGGCCATGGCCGACGACCGGGTCCGGCGATTCGAACGCGCCGTGGAAGCTGTGATTTCGGGGGACTCCGGATCGCTTCGGATGCTTCTGGAGGAGGACCCGGCCCTGGCCCGGGCCCGCTCGTCCCGGAGCCACGGGGCGACCCTGCTCCACTACGTCGCGGCCAACGGTGTGGAAGACGAGCGCCAGCGCTCGCCGGCCAACGCCGTGGAGATCGCCGCCCTGCTCCTGGACGCCGGTGCGGAGGTGGACGCCACGGCCGAGGCCTACGGCGGCCCCTGCACCACCCTCACGCTCCTGGTCTCCAGCGCCCACCCCGCCGAAGCCGGGGTCCAGGCCGATCTCGCCGTGCTCCTGGTGCGCCGGGGCGCCGCCCTCCGGGCACCCGACGCCTCGAGCCCCGCGGCCGTGGACGTGGCCCTGGCCTTCGGATACGGCGCCACGGCCCGGCGGCTCGTGGACGAGGGAGCCGAGGTGGAGCGGCTGTCCACCGCCGCGGGCCTGGGCCTCCGCGACGAGGTTCGAACCGCCCTCGACGGTGCGAGCGCCGACGAACGCCATCGGGCCCTTGCCCTGGCCGCCGCCCATGGCCACACCGACGTGGTGAGCGACCTGCTCGATGCCGGCGAGGACCCGAACCGCTTCAATCCACCTGGGGCACACCCCCACTCCACTCCCCTCCACCAGGCCGCACTGGCCGGGCACGAAGCGGTGGTGGAGCGCCTCCTGACCGCCGGCGCCGACCCGGATCTGCGAGACCGGGTCCACGGCGGAACGGCGGCGGGGTGGGCCGCCCACGGCGGACACCCGGAGCTGGCCGCCCGTCTCGCCGGACCGGGCCGGGGCCCGGAGCCCGGTTAGCGCACCGACACGCCCATCTGGGCCAGGGTGTCGAAGAACGGCCCGGGCTCGACGAACCCGGACTGGGTCCACACCCCGGGCTTGGGCGTGGCCAGCATCTGGCGAATCGTCGCCACCACCGGGACCGCCGTGAGGACGTACGGGTCGGGGTGGGACACGACCATGGCCACGGGTGAACCGTCGGCGGCTCGGGTCCCCTCCAGGATCAGGTCGGCCTGCTGAGCGTGCGACGCGAGGGTGCGGAGCCCCCACCAGAAGAGGGTGATCGCGGCGGGGCGATACACCCTGGCGAGGATCATGGAGGTCGGCAGGACCCCCCAGTCCATGAGCGGCCCGAAGCCCGCCATGTAGAAGCCCGTGGAGGGGACCGCCCCGGAGTCGGCGAGCTCACGGATCTCCTCCAGGCACATGGGGACGCACGACTCGGGGCCTCCTCCGCGTCGGAAGTCGAATCGGCGCGAGTGGCGGTAGCCCCGGACCCACCCCCCGTCGACGAACACCGAGGGGTCGGTGGCCTCGACCTCGGTGAGGAAGTCGGCCACGGTGTCCCCCACCACGCCGCTCGCGCCCCAATCGAGGCCGAACTTCGCCCCGACCCAGGCAGTCCTCAACGCCCCCGCAGCCGATGCGAACCGGATCATGGCCGCCGGCAGGCCGGGGTGGCACCCGGCATCGTCCACCACCATGGCCCCGCCCTCCACGCAGCGCTGGTGGAGCGTCCGCAAACGATCCCACTTTCGGCGGTCGGAGAGGTAGATCCCGAGGTACGACGCGCCGGCGTCCAGGGCGCAGGCCGCGAGGACCGGCCCGTGATGCGCGTGGCTCGTGGCGCCGATCACGATGTCGGCGCCGGCGGCGATGCCCCGGAGCCGAGCCTCGTCGTCCACGTCCGCCACCCGGGTGGTGAGGCGACCCGCCACGGGGCCCAACGAGGTGACGAGTTCGTCGAGCCGGGCCCGGGATCGAGCGCACGCCGTCACCTCCGCCCGAGGGTCCTCGAGCAGGAGCCGGGTCACTCGCCGTCCCGCGTTGCCCGTCGCCCCCACGACGGCGATGCGCACGGTGCGATCCGCGTCACGCCCGCAAGCGGCGGAACACCTTCGGGTCGATGGTGGCCGCCGAGAGCACGCCCCCCCACAGCGCCCCCGGGATCCCCGGCGTCACCACGTCCTGTCCGCTCAGGAAGAGGCCCTCGATGGGCGTCCGAGCGCGAAGGGCATCGCTCATGACCCGCTCCGGCGTGACCGACAGCCCGTAGAACGCCCCGTGGCGATGACCCGTGATTCCCGCAGTGGCAAGGGGAGTGGATAGCTCCTGGAAGGCCACGAGCTTCGCCACCTCCGGGAAGTGGGACTCGAACTGCGCGAAGAGGGTGTCCCGGGTCCGCCGCTTGAATTCCCGGTAGTCGGCTCCCCGAGCCCCCGAATCGGACTCGGCCCAGCGCGCCACCGTGGACCAATCGGCCCAGGCCACCACCTGGGCGGTGTGCCTCCGCCGGGGACCCGTATCGTACGCGGGATCCTTGAGGGACCCGAACGACACGAAGATGCACGGAGGCGGGCCGTGGGGAGCGTTCGTCCAGACCGCGTCGACCTCCCCCGACGGGTAGATCCAGTGGTTCGAACGTGTGGCCCCGGCCGCCTCGATGTCACCCTCGAACCCCAGGAACAGGCAGAAGTGGGCGATGCTCGATTCCAGGGCGCGGATCTCGCCGACCCAGTCGTCGTGACCGCACGCCGGAGGAAGGAGCGTGTCGACCGTTTCCCGGGCGCCGATGTCGGAGACGACGACGTCGGCACCGATCTCGGTTCCGTCGTCCGTGCGGACGCCCACCACCGTGTCTCCATCGAGGAGGAGTCCCGCCACCCGCACCCCGGCCCGGGCTTCACCCCCGTTTCGGGTGATGGTGGGAAGGAGGTGTTCGGCGAAGGCGGTGCCACCGCCCACGGGGTACCACGCTCCGCTCTCCAGGTAGGACCCGGCGATGAGGGCGTGCATGGCGAAACTCGCCGTGCTGGGCCGCCCTCCGTGGACACCCCATTGGGCCGCCAACACCGACGCGAGGTGGGGGTCGTCGGTGATCTCGGCGATCACCTCGGCGGTGGTCCTGGTGCACCAGCGGCGAATCTCCCGGCGGTGCCACCACAGGAGGGCGTCTCCCGCGAGCTCGGGCATGGCCCGGGCCGGCGTGACCCTGTGAAAGGCGTCCCGACCGGCCTGAAGCGCCGTCGTCCACGCCTCGATGGCGTCGCTTTCGTCCGGGAATCGGTCCTTGAGGTCCCGCTCCTGGGCCTCGTACGGCCGGGACAGGGTCAGGGGCTCGGCGGCACCCAGGTGGACGTTGTCGTAGACGGCTCCCACGGAGGCGAATTCCATGGGGGTCTCGGTGAGCCAGTCCAGGACCTCGCGCAGGGGGTCCTCGGGGGCGAGTCCGCTCAGGTAGTGGATCCCCACGTCCCAGGTGAACCCGTCTCGGGAGAAGCTGTGGGTGAGCCCCCCCAACGTCGGGTACTGTTCGAGGAGGAGCACCTTCCGTCCCACCTTGGAGAGGGCCGCAGCTGCAGCCATCCCTCCCATGCCCGAGCCGATGACGATGGCATCCCAGTGCGTTGCGTCGGAGGGGATCATGTACGGCCTCCTGGTTCGGGTGCATCCCCTCCAATCTGGCGGGGGCCGGCCGCCGGGTCTGTGGGGAACGCCCCCATGCGTCCGTAGTGGATCCATGGGCGCCCCCTTGCCTTCCACATTGTCTGCAAGATAGACTTTGCAGGCAACGCATACTCTTGAGTCGGAGACGGGGGAACATGGGGGGACGAAGCGGACTCGGCGAATTCGAGCAGTTGGTGCTGTTGGTGGTGATCCGCCTCGATGACGAGGCGTTCGCCCCCGAGATCGCCGACGCCCTGGAGCGTGAGGTCGATCGGGGCGTGACCCGAGGCGCCCTCTACTCGACCCTGAACCGACTGGAATCCAAGGGACTCCTGGCGTGGGATCCCGAGCGCCCGGACCCGGAGCGGGGGGGACACGCGCGGCGTCGATTTGCCGTGACCGCCGAGGGATTGGCGGCCCTTCGGGACCGCCGCTCCACCCTCCTGACCCTCTGGGACGGCATCGAGGACGTGATCGACGGAGAGGCGAGATGAGCCGCCGGGGTTGGGCCCGTGGCATTCTGCGCCGGACCCTGGCCGACGACGCCCGGGGTCGGGCAATCCGCAGCGAGTTGGAGCGGGAACACGCCGAGCGCACCGAACGCGACGGCGCCGGCGCCGCCGACGGCTGGCTCCTGCGCCAGGCCGTGAGCGTGGCGTCGTGGTCGCTCCGGGATCGCCTGGCGGGTCGCCCCTGGGGAGCCCCGGGCGCGCCCCTGGGCCCGGTGCGGGCGACCCGGGACGCCCTCCGGAGTCTGCGGAGAGCGCCGGGATACTCCCTGGCGGTGATCCTCACCCTCGGGGCCGCCATGGCCGCCACGGTCTCGGTGTTCACCGTCGTGCGTGGCGTCCTCCTGCGCCCCCTGCCCTACCCCGAGCCCACGACCCTCGTCCGAATCGACGGGCTGTACGACGGCGTGCCGGGAGAGGGGGGCATCGACTACCCGGCCGTCCTGGACTGGCGGGAGGGGTTGGACGGCCTCCAGGGCATCGCCGTCTGGTCCGGCGCCGAGGGCATCTACGCCGCCGACGGCGTGAGCGAGGTGTGGACCGGCACGTCCATGTCGCCCGAACTTCTGGAGACCGTGGGGATCCGGCCGGCGTTGGGCTCGTGGTACGGGCCCGGCGAGGGCGGGCTCAACGCCATGACCCTCCACCTCTCCCACGACCTCTGGGAGCGGCGGTTCGGGGCCGATCCCGACATCGTGGGGAAGACGATCCGCCTGTCCGACGCGTCGTGGGTGGTCCAGGGCGTCATGCCCCGGGGCTTCGTCTGGCCCGACGCCGAAACCCAGTACTGGATTCCGCTGCGCGACTCCCGGTTCCTCTCCAGCCGGGGCAGCGGGTTCCTCCACGTGGCGGCGCGCCTCACCCCGGGCACGTCGCTGGAAGCGGCCCGGGCCGAGCTCGCCCGTTTCACCGAACAGCTCCGAGCCGAGGTGGGCGAAGACGTTCGCACCGTGGCGCTCCGGAGCGTGGCCGAGGTGGAGCGGGCCCCGGTGGCCCGGGCCCTCTGGACCCTGCTGGGGGCCGTGGGGCTGGTGCTCCTCGTGGCCTGCGCCAACGTCTCGGGACTTTCCCTGGCCCGCACCGAGACCCGCAAGGAGGAGTGGTCGATCCGGGTGTCCCTGGGCGCCCATCGCCGGCATCTGGTGGCGGGGCTGGTGGCCGAAAGCGCCCTCCTGGCCCTGGCCGGCGGACTGGTGGGGTTGGTGGGGGCCCTGGCCGGCGTACGCGGGCTGGTGGCCCTGGCTCCGGCCGATCTCCCCCGCCGAGAGGCGGTGGCCATGGATCCGGCCGTGGTGGTCTTCGCCTTCGCCGTGTCGCTTCTCGTGGGACTCCTGGCCGGTCTCCTGCCCGGGCTGCGCGCAGCGCGCGCGGCGGCACCCGGGGTGCGACGCAGCCGGGGTCGGGGGGCTCGTTCCCACCGCACCCACGCCGCCCTGGCCGCGGCCCAGATCGCCCTGTCGGTGGTGCTCCTCATGGGGGCGGGCACCCTGCTTCGGTCGTTCGCCCGCCTCAACGCGGTGGATACGGGATTCCGGGATCCCGGGGGCCTGCTGGTGGCCGAGATCGGCCTCACCGACGACCGCTACCCCGATCTCGCGGCGATCCTGGACTACCACGAGCGATTCCTCCAACGCGTCGTCGACCTCCCCGGGGTGGAGTCGGCGGGGCTGTCGAGCCATCTGCCCTTCAGCGGGTCCCGCCTGGAGGCGGCCATGGTCCGGGAGGGTCAGGTCTTCGAGCGGGGCGCCACGCCCATCATCGGCATGGAGGTCTGGAACGGCCGATACCGGGAGACCCTGGGGCTCCCCCTGCTCCGGGGGCGTGATCCGCGGCGGGACCCGTCGGGCCAGGAGGCCGTACGGGAGGTGGTGCTCAACGAGTCGGCCGCGGAACGTCTCGCCCCCGGGGGCGACGTCCTGGGCCTCCGGCTCTCCTTCGACGTGGAACCGGGCGAACCGTCGTCCCCCGAGAGCTTCTACGAGGTGGTGGGGGTCGTGCCCGACGTGCTGTCGGGCTCGCTGGAGCAGGCCGCCACCCCCCGGGCGTACTACGACATCCAGGAGTTCCGGCGCACCTACGGGTTCGTATCGGGACGGTATTTCTACGCCGTGATCCGCACCCGGGGCGACGGCTCCGGGCTGGCGCCGGCGATCCGGGACATCGCCCGGGAACTCGATCCCGGAACGCCCGTCCGCTCCCTGGCCACCCTGGAGTCCCTGGTGCGCCGGACCACCGTACCCGCCCGCTTCCGGACCCTGAGCCTGGGGCTCTTCGCGGCCCTGGCCGTGGCGGTGGCGCTTCTGGGGGTCTACGGCGTCATGGCCTACTCGGTGGCCACCGGGCTCCGCCGCATCGGCATCCAGAAGGCCCTGGGGGCGCCGGCGGCCGAGGTGGGCCGCCGGGTGCTTCTCCGGGCTGCCGCCATCGCCGGGGCCGGCGCCGCATCGGGGGCCGCGGCCTCCGTCGTCCTCGCCCCCGTCCTCGAGTCCATGCTCTACGACGTTCCGGCGCGGGACCCGTGGACCCTGGCGGCGGTGCTGGCCCTGGCCGGCGGGGGCGCCCTGGCGGCGGCGGCCCGACCGGCTCGGCGGGCCGCCCGGGTCGACCCCATGCGGATCCTCCGGGAGGAGTAGCGGGGCCCGGCCGCGCGGCGGTTGCCCGGGGCGGGCCGGGGGCCGACCTTGGCCGGAGAGCCCCCTTCGACCTCCTACCCCGCACCGCAGATGGCCACCCTCGACCAGACGATGTTGAAGGTCCAGCGCATCCTGACCGGGCCCATGGGCCTGAACGTCTTGCTGGATGGAAACCGGATCCGGATCTCGTTCAACGACGCCAGCACCCAGCTCCAGGTCCGGATCGCCGAGTGGGGGACCGACGACCAGGGAGAACCCCGCACGGTCGTGGTGGTGAGTGCCCCGATCCTCCGGGAGGTCGTCCCCACGCCCGAGCTGTTCGAGTGGGTGGCCCGGGAGGGCGGCTCCCGGTGGTTCGGCCACGTGGAGGTGCACGACTTCGAGGAAGGCACGGTGCACCTGGTGTTCTCCCACACGCTCCTGGGAGACTACCTGGACCAGCCCGAGCTCGAGACGGCCATGTGGGGCATTCTCCAGGTGGCCGACCACTGGGACGACGAGTTGCAGCAGCGGTTCGGCGGCAAGCGCTTCACCGACGCCTGACCTCGTGCTTCGACTTCATCTCGGCGACGCCGCCACGGCGGCGGCGAAGGCCTGGGCCCACGACGCCGTGGAGCCTCGCCACGTGGCCTACGCCATCGCCCGCCACTTCGAGGACGACCCCGAGGTGGCGCCCCTCCTCCAGCGCGCCCGGGCGGCCCTGGAGCCCCGGGGCAACGCCGTGTCGGTGCCCCGCCCCACCGACGCCACCACGGGCATCCTCGCGGGCATCGCGTCGCGGGACGATGCGGTGGAGGCGCTGCGGTCCGTGTTGGACGACGAGGTGACCCCGGCCGCTCCACCGTCGGGCGCACCGTCCGGAATGCAGGCCCAGTCCGAAGAGGTCGACGCGGCCACCGCCACCGACGACGAGACGGAGCCCGACGAACCCGACGAGACGGTGGCCGACGTCCTGGCCGAGCTCGACGCCCTGGTGGGACTGGGCAGCGTGAAGCAGCAGGTGCGCAGCGTCGTGGCCGTGGTCCAGGCCAACCGGGAGCGGGAGCGGGCCGGCCTGCCGGCCGTCAATCCGGGCCTCCACCTGGTCTTCACCGGTCCCCCGGGAACGGGCAAGACCACGGTGGCCCGCCTGGTGGCCCGTCTCTACCGGGCCTCGGGGGCCCTGCCGAGTTCGACCTTCACCGAGGTCGATCGAGCCGACCTGGTGGCAGGGTACGTGGGCCAGACGGCCCTCAAGACGGCCGACGTGATCCGGAAGACCCGGCCCGGCGTGCTCTTCGTGGACGAAGCCTATGCCCTCACGCCGTCCCACCCTTCGGACTTCGGCGCGGAGGCCATCGCCACCCTGGTGAAGGCCATGGAGGATCACCGCGACGATCTGGCGGTCATCGCCGCGGGCTACGGTCAGGAGATGAGCGAGTTCGTGGAGTCGAATCCGGGACTCCGCAGCCGCCTCAAGACCTTCATCGACTTTCCCGACTACGCCCCCGGGGAGCTGGGGCTCATCTTCGCCAAGTTCGTGGAGGAGGCCGGCCTGTCCCTGGGCGAGGGCGCGGCGGAACGGGCCGAATCCCTCTTCTCCCGGGCGGTGGACCGGGAGGATTTCGGCAACGCCCGCTTCGCCCGCACCCTCTTCGAACAGGCCTACGCCCGCATGGCCCTTCGGGCGGCCGAAGACGGGGTCGTGGAGGTGGAGGAGCTCATGGAACTCCTGGCCGACGACGTCACCTGGGTCGAGCCCGGGATCGACGTGGCCCGGAACCGGATCGGCTTCGATTCCGGGGCCGGAGACGATGGGTGAGGCTCGGCTCGTCCGCGCGGCCTCGCCCCGGGTCTTCTTCGACCGGTGCCGGGAGTTCCTGGCTGCGAACGAGGCCGAGTACAACCTGATCCTGGGGCTCGCCCCCGGGCTGCTCTCCGGGGACCACGACTACGACGAGCCCATCTACCTGGCCTGGGCCGAGGCCGGGGATTCGGTCCGGGGCGTCGCGTTCCGCACCCCGCCCTACAAGCTGTCGGTGGGGCACCTGCCCCTCGAGATCGTCCCGGAGCTGGTGGCCGATCTGGGGCGGACCTACGACGAGATCCCGGCGGTCATGGGGCCCGAGCCCGTGGCCGAAGGGGTGGCCCGGGCCTGGGCCGCACCTCGTGGACTCGAGGTCCGTCCGGGAATGCGGCTGCGGATCCACGCCCTCACCGCCGTGCGCCCCGATCTGCCCCGACCCCCGGGCGTCATGCGGGGCGGAACGTCCGGCGACGTGGACCTGGTGGCCCGGTGGCTCGCCGCCTTCTCCACCGAGACGGGCATTCCCGGCACCGAGCCGGAGGCGGCGGCCCGGCGCCTCGTGGACACGGGGGCCGCGAGGCTCTGGGACGTCGACGGCACGGCGGTTTCCATGGCGGCCCGAGCCGGCGCCACGGCCACCGCCATCCGGGTGGGCTACGTCTTCACGCCGCCGGAGCTGCGGGGCCGCGGCTACGCCACGGCCCTGGTGGCCGACCTCAGCGCCGAGGTTCTCGCCGAAGGACGGCGCTCGGCGTTCCTCTACACCGACCTGGCCAACCCCACGTCCAACGCCATCTACGCACGCATCGGCTACGAACCCGTGACCGATGTGGCGGACTGGGAGATCGGCGCCGACGTCACTCCCTGAGGCACGACACGGGGTCCACCCGCCCCGCCCGCCGCGCCGGCCACCACGACGCCGCCGTGGCGGTGGCGGCCAGGACCACGCCCGCCACGGCCAACGCCAGGGGGTCGAGGGGCGACACCCGGTAGAGCACCGAGTCCAGGGAACGCCCCACCCCCCAGGCCACGAGAAGTCCCAGGGAGATCCCGGCGAGAGCCAGGCCCCACGCCCGGCGCAACGTCAGGGCCACCACCGCGTCGGGTCGGGCCCCGAGGGCGATCCGGATGCCGAACTCCCGGGTGCGCCGCTGGGCCACCATGGAGACGACGCCGAAGAGCCCCACCGACGCCAGCAACAACGCCAGGGCCGCAAACCCGGCCACCACGCCCCCGATGCGTCGGGTGTCGTCCAAGGTGCCCAGTAACGCCGACCGCACGTCCACCGCCCGGGCCTCCAGCCCCGGAGCCGCCGCTTCCACGGCCTCTTCCAGCGCGGCCGGCCCGGGGCCACCGTCTCCGGTGGTGGAGACGGCGAAGGCCAGCCCGGGCTGCCACGCCTGCTCGAACGGCACGTAGACGCCCGGGTTCGGGCGAGCCCGCAACGTGCGGAGTTGAACGTCGTCGGCCACGCCGATGACCCGCCACCCGGGGGTTCCCTCCATGCGCCGACCCACCGGGGACTCCCCGGGCCAGAAGCGGTCCGCCAGTTCCCGACTGACGACCATCACGGGCTCACTCTCCGTCCCGAAGTCCCCGGGAACCCGCCCCTCCCTCACCCCGATCCCGAGGGTTTCGAAGTACCCGGGCCCCACCGCCGTGAACTCCACCTGGAGCTCGTCGTCGGGGCGGCCCGCCGGGGCCACCGACCCCATGCTCTGGCCCCCGGCTACGGGCACCTGCGTCCCCACTGCCGCCGAGCGCACGCCGGGAAGTTCCTCGAGCCGCCGGACCGCATCCTGGACCAGGGGGACCGAGGGTTCGGCGTCCCAGTCGTCGAACGACAGCCGGAGGAAGACGGCCCGGAGATCCCGGGATTCGAAGCCCGGATCGGCGGCGGCCCCCTCAGACACGCTCCGCACCAGGAGTCCGACGCCGGCCACGAGCCCGAGGGATACCCCGAGCTGCACCACCACGAGAAGCGAGCGGATCCGCCCGGGACCCCGCCGTTCGTCTCGCCCCCGCCGCGCAGCTCCCCGGGTCGCCCGCATGGCGAACCACGCCGGACCGGCCCCGTTGATGACCGCGGCGACCAGGGCCATGCCCCCCACCATGGCCCACACCCGCGCATCGGGCCGAAGCGACGTGAGGAGGTCCACGGGCACCACGGCCGGGACACCGCCGATCAGCAGGAAGACCAGGGGCACGGCCAACACCGCCGCCACCACGGACAGCATGCCGCTCTCCAGGAGAAGTTCACGCCCGAGGCGACCGCGTCCCGCCCCGAGGGCGCTCCGGACCGAAAACTCCCCATCCCGTCCGGTGGCCCGGGCCAGGGCCAGGTTCGCCACGCTGGCGGCGGTGAGGAGGAGGACGAGCCCAACGAACACCGACAGCATGCGGCTGAGCCGGTCGATGGACGCTCGCGACCAGGGGTCGACGCCGACCCCGGGCTCCAGCACGATCCTCGCTCCCTCGTTCACCTCGGCCGCCCGTCGATGCCGTTCGGTGAGCGCCGCCTCCGCCGATGCCAGGGACCCGGAGTCGCCGCCGCCGCGGGTTCGGCCCACCAGGCTCAACCAGCTCCATCGCCAACTGTCGAACGGCAGATCGCCCCCGTAGCCGGGGTTCATGACCGCCGGAACGAAGAGGTCCGGGGCGAACCCAGTGTGGTGCACGCCGACGTACCCCGCCGGCGCCACGCCCACCACCTCGTAGGGCACGCCGTCGATGGGCACGGTGCGGCCCACCACGTCGGGGGTCCCCCCCCACCGGCGCTCCCAGAACCCGTGGGCGAGCACCACCACCGGATGACCCCCGATCACCACGTCATCGGACGGACCGAGGAGCCGGCCCAGCGCGGGGCGGGTGCCCAGGACCTGGAACCAGTTCCCGGTGACGAAGTGGCCGAACGCCGCCTCGCTCCCGGGCCCGTCGCCCACCCGGAACTGATGGAGTGAGAACCCGGCCACCTGCTCGAACGCCGGGCCCGGATCCTCCATGACGAGCTGCGCGCTCCGCCAGGAGAAGCTCCCCCAGGGAAGCCCGTCGTCGGTGAGGCGGCCGATCTGGACCAGACCGTCGGCCTCCACCCCGGGCAGCGGGCGGGCGGTCAGGGTGTAGACGAGGGTGGCCAACGTTCCCGCCGCCCCGATCCCCAGGGCCAGAGTGGTCACGGCCACGACCGCGAAGGCCGGGGCCCGACGCAGCGATCGCACCGCGAGCCGCAGGTCGTCGCCCAGCCCTCCCGACCGCCAGCCCTCCAGCCGGAGCCAGAGGGCGTGGACCACCGCACCCCGGGCGAAGGCGAGGGGCGAAGGAAGCCGGGTGGGGCCCGCCGCCTCCACGCCCTCCAGGGACCGGAGTTCGGCGAGCCATTCCTCCCGGAAGCGTGGGCGTTCGTCGTGCGGGACCAACCGGGCCGACCAGGCCACGAGGCGCCGGGCCCAGCGGGCTGCACTCACGAGGACCGCTCCAGGCCCCGGCCCAACTCGGAGGCGAGGTGGGCCATTCGAGCCGTACCCTCGGCGAGTCGCCCCGCCCCGTCCGACGTCAGCTCGTAGTACCGGCGGCGAGGGCGCGCCTCGGCTTCGGCCACGTCGGCGTCTTCCCATCGGGAGCGCACCAGGCCCCGCTTCGAACAACGGCTCAGGGCCGGGTAGACCGTGCCCGACGGCAGTCCCGTGTGGGCCACGATGTCGAGGCCGTAGCTCCGGCCATCGCGCACGGCGGCGAGGATCTGAAGAGTGGTGGCCCCGAGGGAACGTGGCATGGGAGGTCGCCCTTGTGAGTAGAAGTGAAAGATAATATGCACTTCTACCTACAGGACGTCAACGTCCCGACCGTCGCACCTGGGGGGTCACCCTCGGAGTTACAGCAGCTTCTTGAGACGGGCGAAGCCTTCCTTCACCTCTTCGGCCACCATGTCGAACGCGGCGCCCACGTCGCCGCCCGCCTCTCCGGCTTCGTCCTTCAGGACCTTCATGCGGCCCCGGAGTCCCTGGATCTTGTCTTCCAGCTCCTGCCATTCCTCCCTCGCCTCGAGCTTGGCGAGCCCGAGCTTCATCTTCAGCTCGTCGCGCTCCTGCTCCAGCCGCTCGAGAAGGCTCTTGAGCTTGTCGTCACCGTCGGACATGGGGGGACTCCCGTCGAGGTTGGGGTGGGATCGAGGCACCATCGAAAGCTAATCGGGGTGGGGAGACCGTTCTACCGCGACCGGGTCGCGCGGACGGGACACCTTGCCGTGAACCTCGAGGGCCCGTAGCGATCGGGATGCCCCGCGCCGCCCTCTCGCCGCTTCTCGCGATCCATCTCGCCGTGCTGCTCTTCGGAGCGGCCGGCCTCTTCGGCAAGCTCCTGGACCTGCCCCCGACCCTCATCGTGCTCGGGCGGGTGGTGTTCGCGTCCGTGGCGCTGGGCGCGGTGCTGGCGGTGCGAAGCCGAGGGGGAGAGGCTCGGCCCGTGGCGGGCGGGGGCGCACCGTGGGGGCTCGCGGCGCTGGGACTCCTCCTGGCCGTTCACTGGGTCACGTTCTTCCACGCCATCCAGGTCAGCAGCGTAGCCGTGGGATTGCTGACCTTCGCCACGTTTCCGGTGTTCACGGCGCTTCTGGAGCCCCTCCTCCCCGGGGAGCGCTTCGACGGCGGGGCCCTCGTTGCGGCGGTGGTCACCGTCGTGGGGGTGTCGCTGGTGGTGCCGGCTCCCGACCCGTCGAATCCCGTCACCCGGGGCGCGTTCTGGGGTGTGGTCTCGGGGCTCACCTTCGCCGTGCTGGCCCTGGCCAACCGGGGGTGGGTGCGGCGGGAATCGGCGCTCCGCCTGGCGTTCCACCAGGACCTGTGGGCCATGGTCTTCCTGCTGCCCTTCGCAGGGGCGGCGGGTCGATGGCCCACGGCGGAAGAGTGGGGGCTGCTGCTGGTGCTCGGCGTCGTGTTCACCGCCGGGGCCCACGGGGTGTTCATCCACGGGCTCAAGGGGGTCACGGCGGGGCGGGCCGCCGTCATCGCCTCCCTGGAACCGGTCTACGGCGTGGCGTTGGCGGTGGTGTTCCTCGCCGAGCGCCCCGCGCCCCGCACGCTGATCGGCGGCGCCATCGTGCTGCTGGCGGCGGCCTGGGTCAGCGTGCGCGACACGGGGCGCGACACCCCGGATCGCTAGAGGCCCATCCGCCGGAGTACGTCGGACCAGGACGTGGCGGGGAACGGCCGCGCCGCCCCTCCCCCTCGGGCCTGAGCGTCGGGCCTGCCCACCCGCAGGTGGATCTGACGGAGTTCGTTGCGCTCCACGTCGTCCAGATGCCGGGCGTCGTCGTCCACGAGCCACGTGAGGCCCCGGCGCAGGGCCAGCTCGATCTTCGACGTGCCGTGAGCGGAGTGGAGGGCCGAGATGGAGTCCCCTACGCCGTGGTGACGGAGCCAGTCCTCGGCCCACCCCACCTCGTCGCCCTTCCGGGCGGTGACGATTTCGACGCGACCTCGGGCGGCGAGCTTCGGCAGGGCGGCCAGCGCCCCCTCGATGGGCCGGAGCCGCCGGCTCGTCTCGACCGTATTCACCTCGGCGATCATCCGGAAGTAGGCGTCCTCTCCGATCCGGGCGATGCACGACGTGCGGTCGCACTCCCACGGATTCAGGCGCAGGCCCATTTCGCCCTCGATCCAGGCGGCCTTCGCCGACCCCATGTCGGCGACGGTGCCGTCGAAATCGATGGCGAACACCGCGGTCAGCGCCCTCCGCCGCCCGAAGTCGCGCCGTCGGTCGGGGGGGCTCCTCGGCCCGGAATCATGCCGCCCCACGGGAACGGATCGGGGGCGAACTCCCGCATGTGGATGGGCTTGTCGAGGAAGTCCACGCCCTCGGTCATCCAGGCCGGCGCCGGGGCGCCGAGGAGGTGGTGGTCGAAGAACTGCTTCAGGCGCATCTGGAAGTCGATGCGGTTTTCGAGCTTCGACAGGCCGTGCCCCTCGTCGGGATACGACAGCCAGATGATGGGCTTCCCGAGGAACCGCAGGGCGTTGTACCACTCGAGGCCCTGCTCCCAGTTCACCGTGGGGTCCGACTCGCCGTGGAGATACAGCACGGGCGTGTCCATGTCTTCGACGCCGCTGATGGGGGACTGCTCCCAGTAGAGATCGAAGTCGTCGTAGGGATTCGTGCCGTACCGACCCTGCCCGTAGATGTCGTAGCTGTGGTTGTTCTGGCCGCTGCCCACGAAGAGCTGATTGAACTCGCTCACCAGGTTGATGGGCGCCGCGCCGTGGGCCACCGCCGCGAACATCTTCGATCGGGTCGCGATGTAGGCGCCGCCTCCCCCGCTGAACGAATGTCCGCTGAGGCCGATGGCGTCGGGATCGGCGTAGCCCAGATCGATGACCGCCTGGGTCGCCGCCTCGATGGCCTCCAGCATGTCCGAGTGGGTCGTCCGCGTCCGGAAGTGGACGTCGGGCTGCATGAGCAGATACCCGCGGCTCACGTAGCCCGCGAAGTTCGGCTGATGCCGGTAGATGGGCGTCGGGTAGGCGTGGAGGTCCTGCGAGTACTGCTCGTAGAACCGCACGATCATGGGCAGGCGCTGCCCCTCCTGCCACGTCTCGGGGATGGCCAGCGTGCCCTGGAGGGGCGTGCCGTCGGCGAGTTCGTAGTCGAAGAGGATCCGGCGGCCCCAGAGGTACTCGCCCTGCTGGGGGTTGGCCTCGGTGACGCGGGTCCAGTCCTGGAATTCACCGTCGGTGACCCACAGGTCGGGGAAGGTGCTCCAGTCCTGGCGAGTGAGGAGGATCCGGTCGGCGTCGGCGGCCTTGTCGGGGCGACCGAAGCGGACGTCGTCCAGGGCCAGGGTCTGGAGACGGCCGCCGTCCAGGCGGAAAAACCCGTCCTGCTTGGTCCGGGTGCCGAAGCCCCGGAGGATCACCGGCTCGTCGAGGTCGATGGTCTCGGCGTCGGGGTCCATTTGCTGCAGGCGCAGGCGAACGCCGTTGGCCGCGCCCCATCCGTCGGTGAGGTTGGTGGGCGCCGATCCGTCCAGGGGCTGGAGCCAGACGTCGTACTGGTCGTAGAGCAGCACGCCCTGGCCGTCGGAGGTGTAGCCTCCGAGGCCCCAGGGGGGCCGCTCCCCGAAGTAGTCCCACTCCGTGTCGACGAACGAGACGGGGGCGTCTGCGGTGAGGTTCACGTGGGCGTCGGCGGACACGTCGTAGGCGTGCACGTGCCCCTCCTGCCAGTAGAGCCAGTGGGTGCCCAGGGGCGAAAGGCCCAGCGCGCGCTCCACTCCGTCCACGATGGGCGTGGCCTCGCCGGTGCGGGTGTCGATGCGGGTCCAGTCGGCGTACGACGGCTTCCAGTCGGAGATGTAGTCGGTGTCGTCGCGACCGATGGCCCAGGCTCCGTCGGGGGTCACGCCGGTCGTGGTGCGCCGATCGTCGTCCAGGCGGGTGAGGCGACCGCTGGAGAGATGGGCGGCCACCTGCCAGGTGCGGTTGCGGTCCCGGTTGGCGGCCCGCTGCTGCTCCGTCTGGATGCGATCGTCGGCCCAGTGGAAGATGTTGACGTCGGCCAGGGGGAGAGCCGTGTCGGGCCACTCTTCCAGGGTCACGGCCTGGGGCCGGGTGCCGGCGAAGACCATGGTGCCCGGATCGTTCCAGTCCAGGCCTCCCTTCTCGCTCAGCACCCACCCCGCGGCCAGGCCGTCGGAGGGCGAGAAGGTCGTCACCGAGGGGCCGGCTGCGGCCAGATCGGACACGGCCACAAGGGTGTTGTCCCGTTCCTGGTCGTCGTCGGCGGAGGCGCCCCGAAGCACGGCCACGGCCGGGGCGTGATCGGCCCAGGTGAGCCGCTCGTAGCGGTCCTCGCTCTGGTCCAGGGGACGGGTCACGCCGGTGGCCACCTCCAGGAGATAGAGCCCGTTCCCCGCCCCGTCGGCGGCGTCCACGGTGTACGCGAGCCAGCGCCCGTCGGCGTCGAAGTCCAGTTCCCGCACACTCCCCAGGAGGCGCACACTTCCATCGCCGAGGTCGCGGAGGATCACGTCGGTGCCGTCGTGCTCCGCGTCGTCGTCGGGGGACTCCTTCTTGACCCAGAACACCGAGGAGCCCGGAGCGAACCCGAAGTCGTCGGCGTTCTCCCACGACCAGGTCGCCCCCGTGGCGAGGTCCATGAGCCCGGCCGAGGCCGGAAGGGGATCATCGCTTCGGAGCTGGTCGGCGAAGGCGTGCCCCACTTCGTAGGCGACCCACCGTCCATCGTCGGAGAAGAGGGGCCCGGTGGCGAAGGGCACTGAGTAATCCCCACCCCCGTCCACCCGCTTCACGTGAAGCGTGTCGTCGCCCCGGACCCGACCGTAGCTCCACGCCGCGAACGCCCCGTCCGGAGAAAGCGTGGCCCCCCCGATGCTGCGCCACCGGGCGTAGTCGGAGATTTCCAGGGGGCGCTTCGTGGCGGTGGCCGAGGCCGCCGTCGGCGCTGCGGGCGCCGACACCTGGGCCTTGGCCCCGGCGGGCAGCCCGGCCATCGTCAACGAGAAGGCCAGGACCGGCAGGATCGGCCGAGCGAAAGGCCGGCGGCTTCGGAACGAGGGAATGGTGTGCGAAAGCATGATGAAGTCGGTGGATGGAATCCCCATGGGCGCGGGGGCGACGCGGCGTCCCCTGGAGAGCCTATCGCCGGCACTCCGCCGGGGGAAGCACCGAGGGATCCGGGTCAATCCTCCGCCCACGGGTCGTAGCTCCCGAAGTTCCAGAGGTTTCCCTCCGGGTCCCGACAGACGTACAGCCGCCCGCCGTAGTCCTGGTCCTCCGGGTCCATCACGATGTCGGCCCCCGCCGCCACGGCCCCGGCGTGGTGTGCGTCACAGTCCTCCACGACCACGTACGGGCTCTGAGTCACCCGACCTCCGGGACCCTGGAGCTGCCCGAAGGCGTCGTCCCGGGCCGAACCCAGCATGATCATTCCCGCGCCGAACACGAGCTGGGCGTGGGCGATCCCGCCGTCGTCGTCGGCCACGACGAGTCGCGCCTCGAACCCGAAGGCCCGGCACAGCCATTCCACGGCGGCCGGTGCGTCGTCGTAGCGCAGCGTGGGGATGATGGTGGCGACGGTGTCGGCAGGCATACCGGGCATGGGTGGAATCCGGGTCGGGTGGACGTGGAGGGACCCAGGACGAGTACGGCCGCGGGACGCCGCCGATCAAGGATCTCGACCATCGGGTTGACGCCGAACCACCCATCTAGCACCGTTAGACGACCATTCCTCTAACAGCGTTAGTCCGATGCCCGATCGCCCCGCCCTCGGCGAGTTCGAACACCACGTGCTCCTGGCCGTTCTACGGCTGGGCAACGACGCGTTCACGGCGCCCATCGTGGAGGAACTGGAGCGACGCACCGGACGCTCGGTGGCTCCGGCGGCCGTGTACATCGCCCTGCGCCGCCTGGAGAAGCGGGAGCTGGTCCACTCGGCGCTCCGGACCGACGACTCGGCGGGAGCGACCCGGGAGCGCCGCTTCGTGGCCGTCACCGAGGCCGGGGTGGCCCAGCTTCGCGACGCCCGCTCCGATCTCCGGAGCCTGTGGGACGGGCTCGACGTGCTCACCGGAGACGACGCGTGAACCGCCTGCTCCGGGCCATCCTCCAGGGGGTCCTGCCGCCGGAGGACCGGGACGCTCTGGTGCCCGAGGTGGAGGCCCTCTACGAGAGCCGGCGCCGGCGCCACGGCCGGATCCGGGCCAACCTCTGGGCGGTCCGCACGGTGGCTGGATTCCTGTCCAGGGTCGGCCGGGATCGCGTCGCAGGGGGGCTGAGCCGGCGAGCCGTGGAGGTCCGGCGCGCACTGCGGGGCGTGGCGCGTCGTCCGGGGTGGGCCCTGGCCATGGTGGCGACCCTGGGACTGGGGGCCGGGGGAGTGGTGACCGTGTACGCGGTGGCCCACGAAGTGCTCCTGCGCCCCGTTCCCGGGGTGGCCGACGCCGCGTCTCTCGTGGAGGTCCGGCTCCGGGACCGGGAGTCGGAACGGCCGTCGTTTCCCGTCTCCCACGGGGATCTGGAGGCATTTCGGGCGCTGCCCGAGTGGGCGCGCCTGGAGGCCCGGATCCCACTGGAGGTGAACCTCGCCCCGGGCGAAGGCCCCCCGGTCCGGGCCCGGGCCGACGTGGTCACCCCCGGGTGGTTCGACGCCCTGGGCGTGACGGCGGCGGCGGGACGCCTTCCCACGGCCGGCCTGTCGGTGGACGACGCCGCGGCGCACCTGGAGGTGGTGGTGTCGTGGAGCCTGGCCCGACGTCTGGCCGATCACCCCACCGGCGCCGTGGGGCGTCGCCTTCGCATCAACGGCCGAGACGCCTCGGTGGCCGGGGTGACGCCGGCGGGCTTCCAGGGAGTGGAGCTGCCCGCCGACACCGACGTGTGGCTCCCGGCCGGCGCCCTTCCGGTTGTGGAGCCCTCCACCGACCCCGCCGTCTTCGAGGGCCCGTTTGGCGTGTGGCCTCGCATGGTGGGGCGCCTGGCTCCCGGCGCCACCCTCGACGCCGCGGAGGCGGCCCTGAACCGCAGCGTCGTGGAGCGGCGGGACACCCAGGCATCCTGGGCGTTCGTCAGCCTGAACTTCCAGATGGAGGTGCTCCCGGGGTTGGGCGCCGAGCCCGGTATTCGGCGTGAGGTCACCCGGACCCTGGGGCTCTTGGCGGGGGCCTCCCTGCTCCTCCTGATCCTGGCCACGGCCAACGTCGCGGGGCTGAGCCTCACCCGGGCCGTGTCCCGGGGTTCGCGCATGCGGGTGCAGCGCGCCCTGGGCGCAGGGCCCGGGCACCTGACCGCCGAGGTGGTCACCGAGCACGTGGTTCTGGGCGCGTGCGGGGCCGCGGCGGCCGTGGGCGTGGCCGTGGGAGCGGCCCGCCTCCTGGAGGGGGTGCGTCTGGACCAGTCCGGCGCCGCCCTGGCCGGGCTGGGCGTGGGCCCCCGGGCGGCGGCGGTGGCGGTGTGCGCCGCGGTGGGCATGGCCCTGGCGGCGGCGGTGGCTCCGGCAGGCCTGGCGGCCCGAACGTCGGCGACCCGCCCCCTCCGGGGCGAGAGCCCCTCGGCCCAGCGGCTCCGCCGGGGGTTCGCCCTCGCCCAGTTGGCGGCCTCGGTGGTGCTGCTGGTGGGCGCCGGCCTCCTCACCCGGACCGTGGGGCAGATCGCTCAGGTCGACCCGGGGTTCGAGACCCGGGACCTCCTGGCCTTCGACTTCGACCCGTCGCGGCTGGGCCTGGACGACACCGAGGCGTCCGTTCTCGTGGAGGAACTGGCCACCGCCCTCTCCCGGGCGCCGTCGGTAGAGGCCGCCGGGATCGCCTTTCCGTCGCCCGTGTGGGGCGCCTTCCTCACGGCCCACGTCCGGCCTGCGGACGAGCCCGACGCCGAAGGGCTGGTGGGGGCCCATCTCCAGGTCGCCGGCGATCTTCTGAGCGCCATGGGCGTGGGGGTCGTGGCCGGTCGGGACTTCACCGCCGCCGAACGGGGAGGGGACCCGGAGCTGCCCGGCGTGGTCATCCTGTCGGTGGACGCCGCGGAGGCGCTCTTCCCCCACCTCCCCCCCGCCTCGGTGGTGGGTCGGAGCGTGGCGGCGTCGGGGACCGAGGATCCGCTGGAGATCGTGGGCATCGTGCCGGCCATCCGGCGCCGCGGGCCCCGCATCGAGCCGCCTCCCTCCATCATCCGCCCCTGGGGCCAGAGTCGGTTCAACGGGGTGGCCAGCGCCTGGGTCCGGGCCCGTCCCGGCGCGTGGAACGACCTGGCGGGAACGGTGCGTCGCGTGGCCGGCGACGTCCGGCCGGACCTCCCCCTCTTCGACTTCCGCAGCGTGGAGGCGCAGGTCGATCGTCTCGTGGCCGACACCCGCGTGGTGGCGGGTCTGGCGGCGGTGACGTCCATCCTCGGTCTGACCCTCTCGGCCCTCGGGCTCTACGGCCTCCTGGCCTGGGCCGTGGCTTCCCGGACCCGGGAGATCGGCGTGCGGGCCGCCCTGGGCGCCCCCGCCGGGTCGCTGGTGCGGCACTTCGTGGGCCAGGGCCTGCGGTTGGCCGCCGTGGGACTCGTTCCCGGCATCGCCGGGGCCCTGCTCTTCGCCCGACTCCTGGAGGCCCGGCTCTTCCAGGTGCGAACCCTCGATCCCGTGGCCTGGATCGCCGGCGTGGGACTCCTCCTGGGCGTGGCGGCGGTGGCCTCGTGGATTCCGGCGCGTCGAGCGGCCCACGTGGACGTCGCCCGCACTCTGACCTCCGACTGACCCCTTGTCGCCCCCCCGGGGGGGGCCGGTACGTTACGGGTTCGAAACGCAGGTCGAACCGGAGGCAGTACACTTGAAGTCGCAGCGCGAGAAGGCCCGGCGCAGGAAGCGTCGGCGTGAGATCCAACTCCTCTCCAGCGAATCCGCCTGGCTCCAGAAGGCGCTCTTCGCGCTCCAGAAAGCCGAAACGGCCCGGGAGAAGCTCGCCGACACCCGGGATGAGGAGGCGCCTCCCTTCGAGTTGCCCCTGGACGACGAGACCCTGTCGGTCGAGGAGTTCCAGGAGGCGCTGGAGAACCGGATCCACGACCTCCTGGAAGACGTGCGGGGCCGGCGCAGAACCCTGCGCTGACCGTCGCGGCGGGGGTGACGCCCGGCCGCTTGCGGCCTACCTTGGGCGGATCCCCACCCCAACGGAGGCTTCCATGTCGCTTCGCACCGCGATCCTTCCCGCCCTCGCCGTGGTGTTCGCCGCCTGTTCCGGCGGTCCGCCCCCCGAGCCCCCGGCTCCGCCGCCCCTCGACCCCACGGGCGTCTACGACATCATGGTGGAGGCCCAGGGACAGTCCATCTCCGGTGTCATGTCCATCGAAGGCTCGGCCGAGGACGGGTACACGGGCTCGGTGGACACCGAGATGGGTGGGGCGGCCATCAGCAACGTGGAGATCGCGGGCCAGGAAATGACCTTCTCGGTCCCGGAGGCCGGCGTGCAGGCCCGCATCGTGTTCGAAGGTGAGGGCTTCAGCGGAGGCATCACCGGCGCCATGGGCGACGCTCTGATCTTCGGGACGAAGCGGTCCGGCGGGACGTGACGCCCGCCGGCCGCCGCGGACCCCTGGCCCTGGCCCTCCTGGCGGCCACGGCGATGGCCGCCGAGGCTCCGGCACAGGAAACCCCCCTCGTCGTGACCGGCGGTCGCTGGTTCCACACCGCATCGGGCACCCTCCGCCCCAACGAGGGCATGGTGGCCGTGGGCGGCCGGCTTCTCGCCGTGGGCACCCTCGACGTTCCCCTCGATCTCACGGGGGCCCGGCACCTCGAGTTGGCCGACGACGAGGTGGTTCTGCCGGGATTCATCGACCTCCACGCCCACTACAACGTCCAGGTCCTGGGGCGGCCCCGGCGAGAAGAGCTGGTCGCCACCCCCGTGCTGTGGCTGGCCAACGGCGTCACCACCACGTTTCCCGCCGGGGAGTACGACCCCGAGGGCATGTGGCGCCTGCGACTCCGCATCCAGTCGGGCGAGCAGGTCGGGCCGCGGCTCTTCAATTCCGGTCCGTACTTCGGTCGCACCCGACCGGGGTGGACGCGCCTGACCCGGGACTCCCTCCACGCCGAGGTCGACCTGTGGGCCTCCCGAGGCGTGAGGGGCTTCAAGGCCAAGAACGCCGACCCCGAGACGTTGCGCTGGCTGATCGAGCGGGCCCACCACCACGGGCTGACCGTCACGGGGCACCTGGATTCGGGCTTCCGCGACTCGGTGAACCCCCGGGACGCGATCCTCATGGGGATCGACCGCATCGAGCACTTCCTGGGGGGGGCCGCGTTTCCCGACGACCGCTCGGCCTACGCCAGCTTTCCCTCGTTCCGTCCCGACACACCCGAGTTCGACGAGATCGTCGGGCTGTACCGCGCCCTGGACGTGACGTACGACCCCACGGTGACCGCCTACGCCTACTACGGCGTGGAGGGCAAGCAGCACCCGGCCCTGGACTTCTGGACCGACGAGAGCCGGTTCCTCACGCCCGAGGTACGAGCCTGGGTCGAGGGCGGAGGCCCCGACTTCGAGGTCGCTTCCTTCGACGACATCCTGAACGCGAAGTGCCCCCTGGTGCGGGCGTTCCACGAAGCGGGCGGACGTCTGGGCCTGGCCACGGACCACCCGAGCTGGGGCGTGTGGCTGCCGGGATTCGTGGCCCACCGGGAGGTCCACGCCCTCACCCTCTGCGGGATTTCCGAAGCCGACGTGATCCGCATCGCCACGGCCAACGGGGCCGAGGCCCTGGGAGTGGGTGACCTCCTGGGCTCGCTCGAAGCGGGCAAGCTCGCCGACTTCTTCGTGATCGGGGGTGATCCCCTGGTCGACATCCGGGCCACGCGCGACGTCCGACACGTGGTCAAATCGGGGCACCTCTACGACCCCGCCGAACTCCTCCGCTCCGTGGAGGGACGGCTGGGCGCGCCGGGCGGATAGATCGTGGCCGTGGCGCCTCTCCTGGCCGTGGTCCCGGGAGACCCCGAGACCCCCTCGCCGCCGTGGACGGCTCGCCTCGCCGTCCGTCGGGGGGTCCACCTGGCGTGGGTGCAGGCCTCCGGCACGGGCGGGGCCGCCGGCGTGCTCGAGGGTCTGCCCCCGGAGCTGAGGGGCGTGGCCCTGCACGTGTTGGGCATGGGAGCGGCCGCGTCCGTGACCCTCGAGATCGCGGCGCGCCTCGGCGGCACCGAGACGCCGGCCCGCTCCGTGGCGCTGATGGATCCCACGCTGGACCCGGCCGACCCCGGCGGCGGCGGTCCCCCCCTGGTGGACGTCGCCGCCCGCCTGTTCCTCTCGGATCGAGGGGCGGCGGCCTCCGGTCCCGACGAGCGCCTCACCTTCGTGGCTTCGTTCCGACGTTCGCCTCGCGTGGTCTCCCTCGGGGCGGACGGGGATCCCGCCTCCCTCGTCGAGGCCTGGCTCGAAGAACGCGACGACGCCTCCCCGCGCTGATCCACCTCAGGGGCCGGGGGGCCCCCGGTCGTGGGTCGTGCGGAGGGGCAGCTCGGGCATGCGCAGCGTGAGGAGCCACGCCACGACCACGAGCCAACCCGACAGTTCGAAGATGCGGGTCGTGGCCGAGGCGAAAGTGGCCCGGACGGCGGTCCCGACCCGTTCCGCCTCGCTCCGCCCCCGGGCCCGGAGCTCCTCGGCCTCCGCGGCGTCCGGCGTCTCCGCCGCCCGCGCCTCGTAGACCGCCTCGATGCGGCCCGCCAGCGCCCCGCCCCCCGTCGAGGCCAGACGCTCCGGCGCCGCATCGGCCGTGGCGGCCACCTCGTCGGGCAACTCCAGCGACTGGAAGCCCACGGCCAGGGTCACGGCGAGCACGGTGCCCATGACGGCCGTGCCCGCCGTACCCCCGATCTGGCGAAAGAACTGGGCGGCGCTGGTGGCCTGGCCCAGACGCCGCACGTCGACGGCGTTCTGGATCGCCAGGGTGAACAAGGGGAGCGTGGGTCCGAATCCGAGCCCGCACAACACCATGTAGACCAGCACCCGGCCGTACCCCACGTCGGCGTCCATGCGGGCCAGGAGCACAACGGCCACCAGGAGCAGTGCGCCGCCGGCCAGGATCTGGTTGCGAAGCTGACCGATCCGGGACGCGAGCTGCCCGGCGAAGGTCGAACCGAAGACGATGCCCATGGAGAACGGGACCAGAGCCAACCCGGCCCGCGTAGCCGAGACCCCCACCACGTTGACCATGAACAGCGGCAGGAAGATGACCATGGCCATGAAGGCCGCGCCGAAGAAGAACGCCGCGGCGTTGGCCGTCCGGAAGACCCGGTTGGAGAACAGCGACATGTCGAGGATCGGACTCGCCACCCGAAGGGACCGGCGAGCGAAGGCGGTGAGAAGCGCTACCGCCAGCGCGAACAACCCGACGGTGACCCACGAACGGGGGTCGCCCACCGGGAGGTCGGGCGACAGCCCCGGCAGCCACGGGTAGCTCCGCTTGTCGATCTGGAGCGAGAGGATCAGCGGCGTCAGTCCCCCCAGGAGGAGCACGGCTCCGCCGAGGTCCGGGCGGCCGGCGCGGCCCAACGGCTCGAGGCGGGGCATGCGACGGATCAGGAACCAGACCGCCACCGCCCCGACGGGCACGTTGACGTAGAACACCCAGCGCCACCCCGCGACCCCCGGGATCCAGCCGCCGGCGTGATCCGTGAGGAGTCCCCCGACCAGGGGTCCCACCACCGACGCGATGCCCCAGGTCGCCCCCACGAAGCCTTGATAGCGGCCCCGCTCGGCCGGGGGGAACAGGTCGGCGATGATGATGAAGGTCATGGCGATCAGCCCACCGCCGCCCGCGCCCTGGAGGGCCCGGAAGACGATGAGCTGGTTCATGCCGTCGCCCACCAGGGGAAGGTCACCGAACTCCCCCGCGAGGCCGCAGAGCATGGAGCCTGCGAGAAACAGCCCCACGGCGCCGAGCTGGGCGTACTTGCGAGGGTAGGTGTCGGCGAGCTTGCCGTAGACCGGCACCAGCGCCGTGGAGGCGAGGAAATACGCCGTGGCCACCCAGGCGTAGCGGCTGACGCCCTCGAGGTCTTCGACGATCCGGGGCAACGCCGTCGACACGATGGTCTGGTCGAGGGCGGCGAGGAACAGGGCCAGGAGGATCCCCGTGAGGATCACCGCCCGGTCCTGGTCTCCCACGGGGGCGTCGGAGGCGGTCGCGGACGGGCCCCGGGGTCGGCCGGGTGGAGTCGGAGGCGGGGTCATTGGGTTCCGGGCGGCAGTCGCTGGCCGTCGGCCAGCGGCTCGATGAGTCCCGGATCGTCGTTCCCCGGGCGGTTGACGTCCCGGGACACCTCCCACGCCTCGAGCTGGTCGTCGGGGGCGGGGCGCAGCAGCGCGCGGAGGGCGTCGGGATCGGCGTCGCCGTCGAGCCACGCCGCCACGCCGTCGGCCCCGAGAAGGGCGGGCATGCGATCGTGGAGCGCCCGCATCCAGGGGCTGGCGGCCACGGTGAGGATCGTGAAGGTCACCAGGGGGTCGCCGCCTCCCGGGGGTCGCCACCGCTCCCAGAGTGCCGCCACGCCGAAGGGGCGCCGGTCCGGCCGATGGATCCAGAAGGGGATCTTCAGCGGCCGGGACGAGCCGTCCACGTCCCGGGGGCGCCACTCGTAGAAGCCGTCCATGACCGCGACGCATCGCCGCCGTCGAAACGCCTCCCGGAACGCCGGCTTCGACGGCGCCGTCTCGCTCCGGGCGTTGATCATGCGGGAGCCCACCGACGGGTCGTCGGCCCAGAACGGCACCAGTCCCCACCGCATGGGGCCCAATCGGCGCTCACCCTCCGGCGATCGGAGGAGGACGGGAAGATCCTGGGTGGGAGCCGCGTTGAACCGGGGTCCCCAGTTCTCGAACACGGTGTAGTCGACCTCGAACACCTCCACGAGATCGTCCAGGGGCGCCGCCACCGTGTATCGACCGCACACGTCGCCCCGGGCCCTCGCTACTCGTGGTTCTGACGGAGGACCACCAACAGGTCTCCGTCTTCTTCGTGGCGGCGATACCCCAGGAGGTGCAGCACCTGGAGGGCGTAGAAGCGGGCGACGCGACGGTTCACGATGAGAGCGTCGGGGCGATGGGGGTGGAGGCGAATGCCCGGGAACCAGTGGACCCAACGGCCCAACCCGATCTTCCGGAGGACCCGGGAGAGGGTGAGCCAGAATTCGCTGAACGAACGGACGACGAAGAACCCGTCCTGCCCCTGGGCCTGGTAGAGGGGCATGAGGATGCGGCCGGTCTCGGGCACCTCCACGGCGCCGTCCCGGTCTTCCGCCACCACCTCGCCGCGGCGAACCCGCTGGAAGTTGCCGTAACCCCGATACATGCGGAACGCGTCTTCGGGCACCACGGCGTGGCGGTGCCGCATCTCCAGCACCCGGGGCAGGCCTTCCGCGTCCCGGGCGAGTCGCTTGCGCGCCGGGGCGAGTTCGGGGAGGTCGGACTCGGCGGCCACGCCGGTGGCGGCCAGGAGGATCCAGATGCCCGCTTCGGCCCGGTCCACCGCCGCCGCTTCGTCGTGTTGGCCGCTCTCGAAGGCCACGGTGATGCACCCCCGGGTGGCCAGATACTCGTGGAGCGTGCCCACCACCAGCTCCTCCAACCCCAGCACGAGGGGGACCGGGAGAGCCAGGGCCACGGCGCGATTTCGCAGAGTGTCGGCCACCGTGCTGAAGGCGCCCCCGCCACCCGACGTGGTGTGGAGGTCCAGGACGTACACGGGCCCTCCCGCCTCGGCCAGCACGGTGTCGAAGACCTCGAGGAGCTCGCGCTGCTCGGCGTCTTCGGCGGGGGACGCCCCGGCGGCTCCTCCATCCGGGGGGCCGTTCTGGACGGCGGCCACACCGGCGGGAGTCCACGCCCGGTTGAGGTCCCGGTCCACGTATCGGCGCTTGAGGGCCAGGGCCTGCACGTTGCCCACGAGGAAGACCACCGACCCCCGGAGCCGGTCGCTCCGGCCGGCCAGTGCCCGGGTCACCTCCCGGGAAGCCTCCACGCCCGCGGGTTCGTTGCCATGCACACCGCTCACGACCACCAGGGTCGGCAGCCCGGGTCCCACGGTGCCGAGGCGCCCGAGTACCCGTTCCATCGTCGCTTCCACTACGGCGTCATTCCCCTTCTTCGTCCTGGAGGCGCTCCTCCAGGAGTTGATACGCGATGGGCATGAAGTCCCGCTCACTCACGATTCCCACGAGCTTGCCCTGGTCCACCACGGGCAGGCACGACACGCGCCGGTCTCGCATGAGCTCGATGGCTTTCAAGGTGGGGGTTTCGGGCGCCACCGTCACCGGGTCCCGGTCCATGATCAACTTCACGGGACGAGCGTCGTCGTCGTCGATTACCCCGCCGGACTGGGAGATGAGCCGCAGCACGGAGCGGTACGACACGAGACCCACCAGTCGGTGGTCGTCGTCTTCCACGAGCACGTGGCGGATCTGCTTCCGGTCCATGAGGAAGGCCACCATCTGGACGAGCTCGTCCTCGTGGACCGTGAAGAGGTGCGTGGTCATGTACTGCTCGACCCGCAGGTAGTTCATCTTCCAGCCGCCGGCCTCGTCGAGTTCGGCCAGGGGCCATTGGTGGATGGGCCCGGCGTCGGAGTGCTGAAGTCGGACCGAGGCGGCGGTGACCGCGGCCAGCCGCTCGCCCCGGGTGCCCTGCCCCCGCATGTGGGCGAGGGAGCGAAGGGTCCAGGTCGCCCCGGTCTGGCCCGACTCCACCCGGTCCTGGATGACCCCCAGGTACCGGTTGATGTCGGAGGGGCGCACCCCGTACTTGTCGAGCCCGCGCCGGGCCACCGGCAGAAGCGTGCCCAGGATCAGGTCCGGCGCCGACACGGTGCGGCCGCCCACCCAGTTCATGGCGGCCTTGAGACCGAGCTTCGCCGCTGCGGCGCAGTTGCTCTTGGCGTCGTCGAAATCCAGGACCTCGGTGATGTCGCCGTATTCCTCCACGCCGCCGATGACCGCCCCGATCCAGAACGCGGCATTGGCCACCTCATCCAGGACCGTGGGCCCCGACGGCAGCACCCGATTCTCGATGCGCAGGTGGGGCTTGCCTTCGCTGATGCCGTAACACGGGCGGTTCCAGCGGTACACCGTGCTGTTGTGGAGCTGGAGCGCCTTCAGGCGGGGAATGCCGCCGGCGTCGAGCACGGCCAGGGGATCCTCGTCGACCTGGGTCGCCAGGAGGACCCGGAATCGGGCGATGTCCTCCTGGAAGAGGTCCACCACGGAGTCCTCGATCCATCGATCCCCGAACCGCACCCGGGGCGACATCTCCCGGAGGTGGAGGGTGCCCGACCGGGTGTCCAGGGATTGCTGGAAGAGGGCGATGCGGGTCTCGGCCCACAGGCGTTTGCCGAAGAGGAGCGGGGAGTTGACCGCGCCGGCCAGAACCGGCCCCGTGACGGCCTGGGCCATGTTGTAGAACGGCACGAACTCGTCGGCCGACACCTGGAGGTGCACCTGGGCCGACGTGTTGCAGGACTCCAGCATCACGGAATCGTGCTCCACCAGGAGCTCGTCCGTGCCCTCGATGCGCAGGCGGTAGACCTCTCCGCCCCGCATCCGGTTCAGGGCGTCGTTGAGGGCGTAGTACCGGGCCCGGGGCGTGATGTTGTCCAGGGTGAGGTCGGACTTGGCCAGGGTCGGGAGGATCCCGGTGAGGCAGACGTCGGCGCCCTCGGCCCGGGCCGCCTGCCGGGCCTGGGCCATGAGGTCCAGCAAGCGGGCCTCGATGCGGTGGAAGGCGTCGCCCTCCAGGACGGCGGGCTCGAGATTCACCTCGAGGTTGAACCGGGCCAACTCGGGGGTGAACGGATCCCCGAGGCGCTCCAGCACCTCGACCCCCTTGGACGACGGCCGCCACCCGCGTCCCACGAGGAAGAACTCCTGCTCGGCCCCGATCCGCCGGATGCCCGACTCGATCATCCCCGATTCCAGCATTCTCTCCAGGGCCTGGAGATCACGAAGCAACGCCCGGGTGAAGGAACGAAAAGCTTCGGGGTTCTGCTCCGGAACGAGATCCTGGCCCATGGCGCCCTCAGAAGAAGGTGGCGATCTCCGACAGGGGCTTCTTGCCGATGTCGGGAACCTCCGCATCGTCGGCGGGGAACCCGACGACCAGAAGCAGGAACGGGCGCTCGTTGTCCGGGCGCCGGAGAATGGCGTTCAGGAACTTCATGGGGGACGGCGTGTGGGTGAGGGTCGCCAGCCCCGCGTGGTGGAGGGCCGTGACCAGGATGCCCGTGGCGATGCCCACCGACTCCGTCACGTAGTAGTTCTTCGCCCGGCCTCCCTCACCGTCGGGCCGCCAGCTCTCGGCGAAGATGGCCACCAGCCAGGGGGCCGTCTCGAGGAACGGCTTGTGGGCGTCGGTTCCCAGGGGAGCCAGAGCGTCGAGCCATTCCTCCGGGGCCCGCCCGCCGTAGAACTCCCGCTCCTCGGCCTCGGCGGCCTCGCGAATGCGGCGCTTCACCTCGGGATCCCCCACCACCGCGAAATGCCACGGCTGGCAGTTCGCGCCGTTGGGCGCCGTTCCGGCGGCCCGGATGCAGTCCTCCAGGACCTCGCGGGGCACGGGGCGGGACGAGAAATCCCGGACGGTGCGCCGGAGCTTCACCTCGTCGTAGAACTCCCTCGCCCGGGCCCGCAGCTCGGCGGGCGACCGGTCGGGCCGGTGGGGCACCGGCACGGTGGGGAGTGGATGGGGCATGGGGCTCCTGGATTGAACGGTCTGGGAGAATCCACCCCCCGTCCCGTCGCGTCAAGCGACGCGCCCGGGTCAGCCCCCCCGTCGCAGGGCCTGGAGGGCAGCGGGTCCCGCCCCGGCCCGGGCCATGGCGGCCAGCACCCGGCCCGGCGCCACGCCCAGGTATTCGGTGAGGAACCGGAGATGCACCAGACTCACCACCTCCTCGTCCCGGAGCTGGATCGAGGGCCAACCCGTTCCCGGGCGCGCCCGGAATTCCTCGTAGACCCGCCCCAGGGGACCCGCGTCCACCGAGGGGTCCAGGGCGACGTGGAAGTCGCCGGCGTGGAGCTGCCACCGCCCGGCGATCTCGGTCCAGCCCCGGCCCGCGTTGCGGAGGGCCATGACGGCGTCGGGGGACACGCCCCCCCGGCCGGCCACGAAGAGGACCACGGGGATGTCGGCGGCGGGGCGGCCCCAACTGGCCAGGACCCGCACCTCGTCCACCGGCACCCGATAGTACTCCGACACGGCCTGGAGGAAAGCCGCATCGGGGTCCTGGGCCACGGCCGGGGAGCCCGTGCAGGCCAGGGCGGCGGCCAGGGCCAGGGCCGACGAGACGATTCGGGAGCGCGCGGCGCGAGGAAGCATGGTCAGCCTCCGGAGGGAGGAGGATCGAAGGAGCCGGGCGTGAAGGTCATACACCAACGCTGCCACCGGGTCCCGGCCGGCGCCAGAGTGGACCCGGGAGCGGGGCGGTTCGCCGCGATCTTCAGCCCTCGCCCGGCGCCAGTCTCAACACGGCTCCCGGGATTCCCGGGGACGCTCCGTAGGCGAACCACACCTCGCCCCGCTCTTCGTCCACGTCCAGGTGCCGGATGAGGGCGCCTCGGGTCGGAAGGGGGTAGAGGGTGAACGCCTCGGCGTCGGGGTCGAACGACGCCACCACGTCGCCGTGCCCCGTGCCCAACCACACGGTACCGCGCCGCTGGTCGACCCGGGCGACGTACGGCAGCGCCCCGTCGACAGGGAACTCCCACGTGCGGAACTCCCGGGTGACGGGATCGAAACGGGCCAGGGCGTTGGCCGAGTAGAGGGGGATCCACACCGCGCCGTCGGGGCCGATGTCGGGGCGCCGGGGGCCGGCGTGGGACACCGGCAGGGTCCACTGGTCGACGTCGCCGGTAGCGGGGTCGAGGCGAACCAGGCGATTGCCCCGAAGCTGGGTGCCCCAGACGGTCCCGTCGGGGCCGACCCGCAGGCCGTACGGGATCGTACTCTCCCCGTCGGCGCCCCGGGGATCGGGCGGAATCTCGAACGATTCCACGTCGCCCGAGACGGCGTCCACGGCGGCGATCCGCTCCGGGGCGTGGGTGAAATGTCCGTTCACCCACCCGCGCCCGTCGGGTCCCACGGCGATGCTGTGGGCGTACATGCCCACGTCGTGGTTGGACCACTCGCCCGAAGGGCCGGCGTTCCCATCGTGGACCGCCACCTGCCCGGGCCCTCCCAGAACCACCCACACCCGCCCCGCTTCGTCGAGATCGAGGGCTCGGGGATTGGCGAAGGGCACGGGGATGGGCGTGGTCTCGAACGCTCCGGACGCGGGGTCCAGGCGGTACATCCGGTGGGTGAACATGCCCGTGATCCACACCTCGCCGCCGGCAGCCACCATGAGGTCGTGGGGAAGATCGGCGGGCTCGGGAATCGGGTACTCGGTGAGGATCGCCCTCCCGGCGGTCCCCGTGGGACCCCGGAGCGGCGGGGTCTGGGGTCGGGCGTCGGCGAACCCGTCGGCGAGCCACGAGGAGAGGGACCCGGGATCGACCCACGACGAGATGATGGGGAACCCGGTGCCCGGGCCGTACTGGGACGTCATGAGGGCGATGGCCGACCTCCACTCCGCCGCCGACCGCCGACGGTCGCCCACGTCGACCCGTTGGCCGTCGGTCACGTGGCATCCGGTGCAGTCCAGGATGAAGCGACGACGCTCCTCGCCCCGGGGCAGCTCCGCCAACCAGGCCGAACCCGGGGGAGCCACCGAGTCGGCGGCGAGCCGGAGGACGGCGCCTTCCCGGGGAGCGGCGGCGGTGGCACCCACGCCAGGCAGCCGTGCTCGGAGCGTCGCAGCCGTCTCCGCGCCGGCGGGGAGCCTGAAGCGGCCGTCGTCACCGGCGTAGACGGTCATGCGCCGGCCGTCGGGGAGTTCGGCCGTCACCAGGGCCCCCGAGGCCGGGGCACCCTCGTCCGTCTCGACGCGACCGGCGAGGTTCGGCGGGGCATCACGCTCCCCGAGGCCCGCCACGAAGACGGCCAGCACCGCGATCATCGTCACCATCGTCCCCTCCTCTTCGTCGTCGGCGTCACAGTGATCCCCCTGACCGCCGCCCGGAGCGCGGCGACGCGGAGTCCCCCATACTACTGTGGAGGCGATTTCCGCGCCCCCTCGTACCCAACTCCGCCACCCCCGCACCATGGCCGACGTCGCTCCCCCGAACCTCGACGACATCGACCGTCGGATCCTCGACCTCCTCCAGTCGCAGGGGCGGTCCACCTGGGCCCGGCTCGCGGACGACGTGGGCCTCTCGGCCCCGGCCGTCACCGACCGGGTGCGGAAACTGGAGGACCGGGGGTTGATCACAGGCTATCGGGCCGACCTCTCCCCGGAGGCCCTCGGATTTCCCACCCTGGGCTTCGTCGCCGTGTCGCTCCGGGACCCCGGCGAGCATGAGGCGCTCCTCGAACACGCGGCCGGCATTGCCGAAATCCAGGAGTGCCACGTCGTGGCCGGTGACTACGACGTCCTCCTCAAGGTCCGCTGCGCCAGCCCCGAGGCCCTCGCCGAACTGCTCCGGCACCGGGTCCGCAATCTGCCGGGCGTGGGTCGGACGAACACCATCGTGGTTCTCCAGTCCGTCAAGGAGACGGCGGCCCTTCCTGTTCCTCGCGACGTGTAGCGGACGTTCGTCGCCACCCGGGAGGTAGGCGAACGCCGTCGGGGGAGAACGCCTCGCGAAAAGAGAACGCGTCGGAGGTGGGGCCCCGCGCCCACAGCCGTTCGAGACGCTCCACGCCTTCCGCCACGGTCGGTCGATGGTCCGGGGCCACCCACCACATCACGACCGTTTCCCGCTCCGGTTCCCGGAACCACTGGCGGCGGCGCCGGAACACGGTCCCGTGGTCGCTTCGGTACGTGTAGGCGAAGAGCGCCTCCAGGGACTCCCAGACCGACAGGTTGAACAGGATCATCGGGTTGTCATCGATCCGGATCCCCGTGGAGTCCCCTGCGGCCGTCTGCAGGCGCCAGACGAACCCCTGGGCGGCATCGGCCTCGGCGTTCACTCGATCCAGCGCCCGCACGAAGTCGGCCATCCGGGGATCGTCGAGGGGCCATCGCATCGAGGCGACGTTCGCTTGAGCCAGACACGGCTGTCGATTATCAGGTATTTCGGCCATTGTGAAACGCATTCAAAGATCAGATCGTACAATACGATGAATCAAATGCGACTGCTCGGCAACCCGAACCTTCGATACCATGCCTTCCGTTTGCCCAAGTCTCCGTCGTTCGATTCCCTTCCTGGGGTGGATTCTCTCGGCCTGTGGGGGACCGGCCATCCCCGACTTCGTGGACTGCTCGGTCTTCGCCGACCCGGCCTCGTCGCCATACATCCTCCCCTACGCCGTCGGCGCGCGCTTCGAGGTCGGCAACACCTTCGGGCACTACACCCCTCTCAACGACGGCGTCGGGTTGTACGCGGTGGACTTCCGGATGCCCCTCGGAACGGGCGTTCACGCAGCGAGAGCCGGGGTTGTCGTGGCAATAGAGGAGTCCTTCTCCGACGACGATCACGCCGACTACCACGAGAACTGGGTCATGGTCGAACACGCCGACGCGACCGTCGGACGCTACATCCACCTCACCACCGATGGCGCGCTCGTCGAGGTCGGCGATACCGTGCGGCAGGGCCAGCGGATCGGCCTGTCCGGCAACTCCGGCGCCTCGTCGCGCCCCCACCTCCACTTCGACGTACAGACCTGCGGGCCCAATCTCCCCCCCGGGTACAACACGCTGCCCTGCGGGAGGACGGTGCCCCTGACCTTCCGGAACACGGAGAGCCACACGTGCGGACTTCGCGAGGAGCACCGGTACCGGGCGGGTCCCTTCACTCCCGACTCCCGATGAAGGCCCCCTCCATGCCTCGCTGGCGCCGCCCGGCGGTATACCTCCTCGCCATGGCGGCCCTGCTCACCGCCGCCTGCGGCCCCGCCGACGAGACCGGCGAGGCCGCGGCCCCCCCGCCCCCCGATCCCGAACCGGTCATCGCGGCCGAACGGGCCTTCTCCGCCACCTCGGTGGCCGAGGGGACGCGGGCCGCCTTTCTCGAGTGGTTCGCCCCCGACGCCGTGAGCTTCGGGCCGGGGCCGATCCGGGGCACGGAGCACATCGCCGCCTGGCCCCCCGGGGGCCCGACGCTGGAGTGGGCCCCGGAACTGGCCGAGGTGTCGGCCGACGGCCGCATGGGCTACACCTTCGGACCGTACCGCCAGGCGCTGCCGGGCGGGGCCACGGCCTGGGGGCACTACCACTCCATGTGGCGACGGGACGACGAGGGGGCATGGCGAGTCGCCCTGGATATCGGAACGCCCCACGGGCCCGTACCGTGGCCGCCCGAATCCGTCGCCACGCCGGCTCCCACGGCGACCCCGGCTCCGGAGGCGGTGCGCCCGGGCGACGGACGGGCCGACCTCCTGGAGCGGGATCGGGCCTACGGCGCCGCCTACGCTTCCGACGGCCGGGACGCCGCCGCGGAGACCTTTATCGCGCCCCGCGCACGGGTCTCCCGCACCGGTACGCCGCCCTGGCCCTCCCGGAGCGACGCTCTGGCGGCGTGGGCGGACTCGGACGAGCAACTCACCTGGACCCCCGACGGCGCCGGTGTCGCCGACTCGGAAGACCTGGGCTACACGTGGGGGTCGGGCACCCTCGGCGGGGCCCCCATGAGCTACGCCCGCTTCTGGCGCCGCGGGCCGGAGGGGGCGTGGCAGGTGGTGGTGGAGGTCGTGGCCTCCCACCCCCCGCCGCCGCCCTCCGGCAACTGACCCCCGGGGCGGACTACCGCCCCGGACCCTCCACGATCTCGGCGTACGAGTCGGGATTCCACTGGGGCCGGGCGTCGGTGTCCGAGACCTCGAGCCCGAGGTAGAAGAGAAGCTGGCCGATGCGGGCCGTCTTTTCCGTATCGATCTTGTCCACTTCGTCCGACGCCCGGTGGTAGTCCTCGTGGGTGCCGTTGAAGAAGAAGAGGATCGGCACCCCCTTCCGGGCGAAGTTGAAGTGGTCGGAGCGGAAGTAGAACCGCTCGTCGGGCCAGATGTCGTCGATGGCCGTCATGCCGATCTCGGGGTGGGCCACGTTCACCCGGTTGAGGGTCTCGCCCAGGTCCGAGTGCTCCTTGCCGATGGCCACGATGGTGTCGGGCCAGTTCCGCCCCACCATGTCGGCATTGAGGTTGGCCACCATGGCGTCCACGGGCACCGTGGGGTGATCGGCGTAGTAGGCGCTGCCCAGGAGTCCCTTCTCTTCGCCGCTCACCAGAAGGAAGACCATGGAGCGCCGCGGCGCCGGATCCAGCGACGCCATGGCCTCGGCCACCTCCATGATGGTGGCGGTGCCCGAGGCGTCGTCGTCGGCGCCGTTGAAGATGGAGTCGCCGCCCTCGGCGTTGGGCCGCACCCCCACGTGGTCCATGTGGGCCGAGTAGATGACGTACTCGTCCCGGAGCGTGGGATCGCTCCCTTCCAGAATGCCCACGACGTTGGGGGCCGTGTCGTCCTGGAGGGTGGAGAGGGCGACCTCACTGTCGAGGGTCAGACCCTCCACCACCGCCATCTCCAGGGCGTCCCCGTGGCGGGACTGGAGGGCGTCGACGTCGACCCCGGCGCCCCCCAGGGCGTCGCGGACCGCCGCGGCCCGGACGTTCAGGGCCACGGTGCGCGCCGGATCCAGATCGCCCACGACCCGGGACCCGCCGGCGGCGCGGGCCGCGGTGCGGCTCCACTGGGCGTCGTCCTGGGTCGACACCAGGAACACCTGGGCGGCGCCGGCGGCATAGAGGGCTTCGGTCCGTCCGGCCCAGCTCGTGGTCCGGGTGGCCTCCATCTCGGGCCCGGTGAAGACGAAGACCTGGGCGTCGGTGGGCAGTTCGGCGAAGGCCGCCTCGGCCTCGCCGGTGCCCGAGACCGTCACCACCGGCCCGGTGGCCGCGCCCTCCCGGGGCACGCCCAGAGCCGTGACGTCGGTGCCCCAGGCCAGGGCGGCGCCCGAGGAGAGGGTCAGGGAGGTGGCCGCCTCGTCCACGGCGAACCGGCGCAGGGAATAGCGCTGGATGTAGCCGTCTCCGGCGCCGGGACGGAGTCCCAGAGCGGCGAAGTCGGCGGCGATCCACTCGGCCACCTCGTCCAGTTCGGGGCTCGGGGTGTCCCGGCCCCGCATGCTGTCGGCCGCCAGCACCGAGATCTTCTCGTACAGATCCTCGGCGGTGATGGTGGCCGCCGCCTCGGCCGCAGCTTCGGGCGTCACGGGCGAGGCCGGCTCTCCCGCCGGCGCTTCGTCGCCGCCGCAGGCCCCCAGGGCCAGCGTGGCGACGGTGGTGCAGAGGATCGGGGAGCGGCGCAGGGCAGCGGTGCGGAGCGACATGGGACACACACTCGGGTGAAGGAGCCGGATCGAACCCCTGAACATACACCCCCGGGCGCCCGGATGCGTCCCCCGAACCTACTCCGACGAGAGGGTGCGCACCGGGTCGATCCGGCTGGCCCGTCGCGCCGGCAGCCAGGCCCCCACTCCCCCCACGACCAGGAGGACCGCCACGGCGGGGAGGAAGCTCACGGGGGAACGGGTGTCGATTCCCGCCGCCATGGCCCGGAGGGCCCCCGCCAGGGGCACCGCCAGGACCAGTCCCACCACCAGGCCCAGGGCCACGGCCCGCACGGCGTCGCCGGCGATGGCTCGCTGCACCGCCGACGGTTCGGCCCCCAGGGCCAGCCGGAGTCCGATCTCCCGGGTCCGTCGCGCCACGGCCCGGGCCGTGACGCCGTAGATGCCCACCGATCCCAGCACCAGGGAGAGGAGGGCGAAGGCGCCCATGAGGCCCGCCAGCAGATCGAAGCCCCCGAGGCGATCGGAGATGCGCTCCCGCATGGTGAGGACATCGAAGACCGCCACCGACGGATCCACGCCGGCCACGGCAGCCCGCAACGGAGCCGCCAGGGCGCCGGGGTCTCCGGCGGTCCGGACGACCAGGGTGCGGGTCCAGGCCGGCATCTGGGCCATGGGCACGTAGATGGAGGGCTCCACGGGCCGGTCCACCGCCCGTTCGATGTGGTCCTCCACCACGCCGACGATGCGCAATGGGTCGTCTTCATCGTCCCACACGAAACTGCGGTCCAGGGGGGACGCGCCCCCCAGGTAGCGGGCCACGAAGGTCTCGTTCACCAGCACCACCCGCTCGGCCTCGGCCCGGTCGGCCCGGGTCACGTCCCGGCCCTGGAGCACCTGGAGGTCCAGAGCGTCCAGGTATCCGGGGGTCAGGCGGGTGATGCGCACCGGCACCTCCTCGGTGCCCGCATCCCGCTCCGCCAGGCGGATCGAACCGACGCTGTTGGACCCCTGGAGGGGCATGGACTGGGTCGCGCCCACGGCGGTGACGCCAGGCACGGCGGCCACGGCGTCGAGGACGCGGGTGTGGAAGTCCTCCACCTCCTCCCCGGTGGGGTAGTCGGCGGACCGGGGCGACAGCCGGGCCGAGAGCACCCCCTGGGCGTCCCACCCCATCTCCTGGGTCCGGAGGGAGACCACGCCACGGGCCATGACCACGCCCCCCACCAGGAGCACTACGGCCAGGGCCGTCTGGAGCACCACGAGACCGCCGGCGGCCCGGCCCCGGGGCAGCCCTCCGCGCCCGGAACGCCGGAGGTCGGCGGCGGGCCGGGCGATGCGCAGGGCCGGCACCAGTCCGAACACCAGGGCCGCGGCCAGGACCACGCCCACCGAAAAGGCCAGCACCCGGAGGTCGAGATCGAAGGAGAAGACAGCGGGAAGGGTGGACGGCAGACCCGCCACCATGGCGCGGCTTCCGAAGACGGCCACGACGGCCCCGGCGGCGCCCCCCACCGTCGACAGCAGGAGGGCCTCGGCCATGAGCTGTCGCACCAGACGCCCCCGCCCCGCCCCCAGTGCCGCGCGCACGGCCATTTCGCCCGAACGCTCCGACGCCCGGGACAGGAGCAGGTTGGCCACGTTGGCGCAGGCCATGAGGAGCACGAACCCCACGGCGGCCAGGAGCACGCCCGCGGCCCGGCCGGCGACGTCGCCCAGCATCTCCTGGCGCAGGGGAATCACCGACGCGGTGAAGCCCTCGTGGGAATCGGGATGCTCGCTGGCCATGGCGGCACTCACGGCCCGGGCCGCGCCGTCGGCCGAAGCCACCGTGGCCCCGGAGGCCAGCCGTCCCACCGCGTTCCAACTGTGCTCGACGAGAGACGCCGTGTGGGGATCGCCCGGCCACGGCACGAAGATGTCGGCGTCCATGGCCAGGAAGCGGAAGTCGGGGGGCAGCACCCCCACCACCGTCCGGGGCTGCCCGTTGAGGACCACGTCGGTGCCCAGGGCGGTTCGATCGGCGCCCAGGACCCGCTCCCAGTACCCGTGGGACACCACCACCACGGCCGGCGCGCCGTCGGCGGCGTCGGCATCGCCCAGCCCCCGGCCGAGCATGGGCTCGACGCCCAGGAGGGGCAGGAGGTTGGGGGTGTGCCACACGCCGTCGAGGCGCACCGGCACGTCGCCCGACTGGTCCGTGATGCCGACATAGGTGTACGCCGCCACGTCGGCGAAGGCGTCGGAGCGCTGTCGCCACGCCCAGGCGTCGGGAAGGGTCACGTCGACGTCGGTCCACCCCCGCTCCGGGTTCTGGGCCCAGATCTGGACCAGCCTCGACTCGTCGTCGTAGCCGAAGGGGCGGAACAGCAGGCCGTTCACCAGCGTGAAGATGGCCGTGGTGGCCCCGATCCCCAGCGTCAGGGTCACCACCGCCGCCACGGTCAGCGCCGGGCGCCGCCGCAGAGCCCGTGCCCCGTACCGCAGGTCCATGATCCAGTCCCACATGTCCCCTCCCCGTCGTCGTCTGGTTGCCGACGGGCCTCCCCCGCCGGATCGTCGCTCCCGGAACGCTCCCACCGCCAGGTCCCGGAGTCCCCGGAACCACACCACAGCCACCGCCCCTCCGCCCCGGCGGCGCGCGGCGGCGAGATGGGCCACGAAGGTGTCCTCCATCTCGGCCCCGAACTCCCGGCGGAAGGCCAGGGGCTGGAGCCGCAGCATCCAGCGGTAGAGGGCCGGCGCTCGCCTCATGCCGGACCCGCCTCGTCCAGGACCGCTCGCTCCCGGGCCACCTGCACCCACCCGGCGAGGCGGCGGGTCTCGGCCGCCAGCGCCGCTCGACCCTCGGGCGCGAGGGCGTAGAACTTCCGGCGACCGCCCTCCGTGGGTGCGTCGGCGGGCGCGGGCGCCTCGAGGATCCACCCCTCGCTCTCCAGGTCCCGGAGGGAGCCGTAGAGGGTGGCCGGCCACAGCTTCATCTCGCCGTCGGTGCGCTCGAGGACCTCTTCCATGATGGCCGTGCCGTGGAGCGGTCCTCCCGCCAGGGCGAGGAGGATCTGGAACCACTGGGGCTTGAGGGGCGCGTCGGCGGACATGGGACCTCGTATGTGTATCGCGTCGTATAAATACTCTGGAGTATATATGGGACGCCGGACCGAGGGAAGAGCCGACGCGTTTCCGCGGGAACGTGGGCGCCGGGATGCGCCGATGCGGCGTTACCGCGGGAACGCGGGCGCCGGCATGAACCGATCCGACGTTTCCGCGGTAACGTGCAACCGCTGACACCCCCACGGCGTCTCTTCTCGTAGGGCTCACGACGACACGCAGAGCTCGCGACGACACCGTGCAGGGGCTCACCCGTTTCGAACGCCGGAGGCGAACGCCATGTGGGAAGACGCGACCCCCAGGGAGCGCAGCGAGATCATCATCCACGGCGCGGCCGTGGCGGCCGGTGCCGCAGCCGCGGTGTCGGTGGTGCCGGGCTCCGACTCGGTCGCCATCATGCCCATCCAGGTCGCCATGGTGGCCGGGGTGGCCCGGGAGTACGGCATCGAGCCCTCGGCGTCGTTGGTGAAGTCCACCATCTACGCCAGCCTGGGATCCATCGTGGGCAAGGCCGGAGCCGGGCTGCTGCTGCGATGGGTTCCCGTGGCGGGCAACGCCGTGCGAGCCTCGGTGGCCTTTTCGGTCACCGAAGGGATCGGCCGCATGATTCTCCAGCGCCTGGAAGACGGGAAGGGCTTGACCTAAAACTCTTAGGCCAATAGACTCCCCCCATGACCTAAAACTCTTAGGTCAAGCATTCTCCAACCGGGAGTCCCCCGTGTCGCGCGGCGATCTCGACCTCCTCAAGGGGACCCTCGACCTCCTGGTGCTCACGGCGCTGGCGGGCGAGGAGGAGCTTCACGGCTTCGAGGTCCTCGACCGCATCCGGGCCGGAACCGGCGACGCTCTCATCGTCGAGGAAGGGGCCCTCTACCCCGCCCTGCACCGCATGCAGAAGCGGGGATGGCTCGCCGCCACGTGGGGCGTTTCGGAAAAGGGCCGGCGGGCGAAGTACTACCGCCTCACCGCCGACGGACGCCGGGCCCTCACCGAAGAACGGGCCGCCTGGTCGAGCTACGTCGAGGCCGTGGCCCGGCTCGGCCGCGCCAGCGGCCTGACGTGAGCCCGCGACGCCTTCTTCCCCACCTGAGGCCCGGTCCCCGGGAAGCGGTGGATCAGGAGATCCGGCACCACATGGAGGAGGTCGCCGACCGCCTCGTGGCCGAGGGGTGGGACCCCGACGAGGCCCGGATCGAGGCCCGGCGACGCTTCGGCGATACGGCCCGCTACCGGGCGGAGATGCTCTCCGAGACCGACGACGAGGGGAGGTGGATGATGGAGACGATGGCCTCACTGGCACAGGACGTTCGGCTCGCGTTCCGGGGACTCCGGAAACGCCCGATGTTCGCGTGGACCCTGGTTCTCACCCTGGCCGTCGGCATCGGAGCGGCCGGAGCCATCTTCTCCATGGTCGACGCTGTGCTCCTGCGGCCGCTGCCGTACGCCGATCCGGGCCGACTGGTGAAAGTGGGGCTCCATCTGGAGGAGCGGAACTTCACCATTCCTTCCCTGCAAGCCGACCAGATCGAGTCGTGGACGGCCGAGGCCGACTTCTTCTCGGAAATCGGCCTCCACGAGACCCTTTCGCTGGTGCGCACCGACGGTCCGGAACCGGAGCAACTCGCCATTCTCGTGGCGTCCCCCGAGCTCGACGAGGTCCTGGGCATGACCGTCGGGGCCGGTAGGTCTTTCGGCTCCGACGACGCTCGGCCCGGCGGCAGGGTGGCGCTCATGTCCTACCCGTACTGGCGCCGGACCGGAAGCGACCCCGACGCCGTGGGATCGACGCTCCGAATCGACGACGAGACGTGGACGGTGGTGGGCATCTTGCCCCGAGGGTTCAAGTTCCCCATCGCCGGACGGGCCGACCTCTGGATCCCCCTCGCAACCGACGGCACCGCAGCCGGGCGCACGCTCTCCCAGATTTCCGTCGTCGGCCGGCTCGTCGACGACATCACGCTGGCGTCCGCCCAGGAACGGGCCGACGCCCTCGGTCTCGCCCTCGACGACAGCCAGCCCCACGAGATCGGATGGTCGACCCGACTCGATCCCCTGGGGGACTGGCGGGCGAACCCCGTTACGGCCCGAGGGCTCTGGACCGCCTTCGGCGCCGTCGTGGGGATGCTGCTGATCGCCATCCTCAACGCCACGAACCTCCAACTCGTACGGGCCGAGGAACGGCAGGCCGAGGTGGGCGTGCGAAAGGCTCTGGGAGCGTCCCGGAGCCGCGTGGTCCGCTCCGTCGTCGTGGAGTCCGTGGTCCTCGCCCTTCTGGCGGGCGTCTGCGCTACCGGCCTCGCGTGGGCGGCCGTGGAAGGCCTGCGCGCCATCGCTCCCGAGGAGCTGACCTTCGGCATGGTCCACGACTTTGGACTGGAAGGTCGCGCCCTCACGACCGTGTTCCTCGCCGCCCTGGGGGCCGGGCTCCTCGTGGCCCTGTTCCCGGCTCTCCAGTCCGCCCGGAGTCGGTTCGGAGGTGACGCGGTGGGGCGTCGCCTCACGGACCGGCGCACGCGCCGACTCCGGGACCTTCTCGTGGCGGGAGAGATCGCCCTCTCCGTCGTGCTCCTCGTTGGCGCCGGCCTCTTCCTGCGGTCGTTCGCCGCCGTCAACCAGGTGGACCTGGGGGTCGACGTGGAGCGGATCGCGGCCGTGACCGTTTCGCTGCCCAGCTCCCGGTACGGCACTGGGGCGGACCGCGCCGAGTTCGCCCGCCAGGTGCTGCTGCGCTTGGAAGGACTGGCGGGTGCGCAGTCCGTGGCGCTGGCTCAGGGACTCCCGCCGCAGGGAGGAGGACTGTCCTTCAACCTCGAACTCCAGGCGGAAGGCGAGGACCCCCGACCGACCGATGAGCTCGTGATGTTCAACGTGGTCCGCCCCGGCTACCTGGACGTGCTCGGCACCGAGCTCGTCGACGGGCGGGGCCTCCGGGAGGGGGATCGCGACTTGAACGGAGTCCTGATCGACCGCGACCTCGCCCGGATGGTCTTCGGATCCGAGGCGGTGGCCGGGCGGCGTTTCCGCTTCGACCCCGACGACGACTGGATGACCGTCATGGGGGTCATCCAGGACATCAAGCTCAGCGGTCCGGACGACCAGTACGGAGCAGCCGCGATCCTCTACCCCATGGATGCCGCCGCACCACCGGCCTTCCTGACCTTCGCGGTCCGGACCGCCGGCGATCCGGGGCGATTGCTTCCCACCATGCGAGCGGCGGTCCTCGAGGTCGATGCCCGGCTACCACTTCAGGCACTCCAGACCGGCGAGGAGGCGCTCTCCGAGGCCCTCGTGCGTCCGCGCTTCCTGACCCTGCTCATCTCCGTGCTGGCCGGGATTTCCCTCCTGCTCGCGACGGTGGGACTCTTCGGCGTGGTGTCGTACACCGTGGCCCGGGGCCGCCGGGAGATGGGGATTCGGATGGCCCTCGGGGCCTCCGGCGGTCGCGTGCGGGCCGGCGTGCTCCGATGGGGCCTGGTGGTGGCCACCCTGGGCGTGGTCTTCGGGCTCGCCGCAGCCGCGTTCGTCGACGACCTCGCCGAGTCGCTGCTCTTCGGCGTGGCCCCGGGCGACCTCGTGACCAACCTCGCCGTGGCCGTCACCATGATGACGGCGGCCCTCCTGGCCTGCTGGTGGCCGGCGGTGCGGGCCACGAAGGTCGACCCGGTGGAGGTGCTCCGGGCGGAGTGAGGGGGGACGGCGTCAGCCCGGATCCACCGCCCGGTAGGCGTCGATGACGGCCTGTTCGCCCTCGGCGCCGGGACGGCTGTTGCCGTGCTCCATGCCGATGATGCCGTCCCACCCCTTCTCCCGGAGATGGGCGAAGACGTTGCCGTAGTGGATCTCCCCGGTGGTGGGCTCCCGGCGACCGGGGTTGTCCCCGACCTGGATGTAGGCGATCTCGCTCCACGCCGCATCCAGGTTGGGGATCAGGTTGCCCTCGGTGATCTGCTGGTGGTAGAGGTCGTCCAGGATCTTGCACGACGGGCTGTCCACGGCCCGGCAGATCTGGAAGGCCTGGGGCACCCCGGTCAGAAAAAGGCCCGGGTGGTCGCGGCGGTTCAGGGGCTCCAACACCATCACCAGGCCGTGGGGCTCCAGGATGTCGGCGGCGCGCCTCAGCGATTCCACCACGTGGGCCGTCTGGAAGTCGGGGTGCTGGCGCGGGTGCACGTGTCCCGGCACCACGGTCATCCAGGTGGCGTTCACCCGCCGGGCCACGTCCACCGACGCCCGGATCTCGGCCAGGAATTCGTCCCGCTTCGCCTCGTCGCCACTGGCCAGGTTGGGCTCGGTCCAGTGGATCGTGTGGGCCACGAACACGCCCATGCGGAGTCCCAGACGACCCATGGCCGCGCCGATCCGCTCCTGCTCCTCCACCGGACGCCCGGCCATGCCGTTGTCTTCCAGCGATCGGAAACCCACGTCGGCCATGAATTCGAGCTGGCTCACCAGGTCGTCGCCGGCCGTGTGCCTGAACATGCCGAAGTGGGGGGCGTAGTCGAGGGTGAAGGGGGCGACCGTCTCCGCTCGTAGTTCCCGGGCACCGCCCACCACCCCCAGGGCCGCGGCGGCGGCGGACGTCTTCACGAAGGTGCGTCGTTCCATGGGGGACTCCGTTCGGGGGACCCGGTGGATGCCGGGATCGGGACTCGTGGAGGTGCGGGGTGGCGCGGAGACTTGCCCCGGCCCGGGGCGACCGTCAAGCTTCCCCGCCATGCCCTCCCCCGAACCCAGAGCGCCGTCTCGCCTGCAGGCGCTCGTTCCCATCGTCGTGCTGGTCGCGCTCCTGTCGACGTCGGTGCTGCTGTTCGGCGCCGATTCGTCGTACGGACCGAACCAGATCGCCCTCATCCTCGCCGCCATGGTGGCGGCCGTCCTGGGCGCCCGGAACGGCTTCACCTGGGCCGAGCTGGAACGGGGCATCGTGCACGGCATCTCCTTGTCCACCGGCGCGATCCTGATCCTCCTCATGGTGGGTGCCCTGATCGGTGCGTGGATCCTGTCCGGCACGGTCCCCACCATGATCTACTACGGCCTGGGGATCCTCAGTCCCCGATGGTTCTACGCCGCCGCGGTGATCATCTGCGCCATCGTCGCCCTCGCCACCGGGAGTTCGTGGACCACGGCCGGTACGGTGGGCGTGGCGCTGGTGGGCATCGCCACCGTCCAGGGGCTCCACCCGGGCATCGCGGCGGGAGCCATCGTCTCGGGCTCGTATTTCGGCGACAAGATGTCGCCTCTGTCCGACACGACGAACCTCGCGCCGGCCATGGCCGGCACCGATCTGTTCACCCACATCCGGCACATGGTGTGGACGACGGTGCCCAGCGTGACCCTGGCGTTGATCCTCTTCGCGGGCATCGGCCTGTATCTGGGGGGCGCCTCGGACGCCGGTCAGATCACCGCCATGCAGGACCAGCTCCGCGAGCAGTTCGTGGTGAACCCCCTCATGCTGGTCCCCGTGGCCCTCGTCCTGGGACTGGTCCTGCGGAAGGTGCCGGCCTTTCCGGCCCTCTTCATCGGAACCCTGGTCGGCGCCCTCTTCGCCGTCGTCTTCCAGCGCACGGCGGTGCTGACGTTCGTCGCCGAGCCCGACCTCGCGCCGGGCCTGGCCCTCCTCAAGGGGGCGTGGACCGCGCTCCACGGCGGCTTCTCCCTGGCCTCCGGAAACGAGGCCCTGGACGACCTCCTGACCCGGGGGGGCATGGCCAGCATGCTGAACACCATCTGGCTGATCCTCACGGCCATGACCTTCGGGGCGGTCATGGAGACCACGGGAATGCTCCAGACCATCGCGAACTGGATTCTTTCGGCGGTGCGCGGTACGGGATCGCTGGTGGCGGCGACCCTGGGCACGTCCATCGGGATGAACGTGATCGCGTCGGACCAGTACATGGCCATCGTGCTTCCGGGGCGCATGTTCCGGGCCGAATTCGCCCGCCGGGGCCTGGCGCCGGAGAACCTGTCCCGCACGCTCGAGGACTCGGGCACGCTCACGTCGGCCCTGGTGCCCTGGAACACCTGCGGCGCCTTCATGGCGGCGACCCTGGGCGTGGCCACCGTGGCCTACGCCCCCTTCGCGTTCTTCAACCTGTTCAGCCCCCTGGTGGCCGCCGTCTACGGCTTCACCGGTGTGGCCATCAAGCGGATCGACCCCGACGCCCCGGGGGTCGCCGACGAGGATCAATACACGCGGGTCACACCGGGTACCGGTACCGGGTAGCGGCCCTGGGCATCGGGGCTCACCGGAGCCGGCGCGTCGAAGGCGTAGGCACCGGGCATGAGGCTCAGGTCCGAGGCCAGGGCCTCGTCCCACTCCACCACCTGCCCCGAATAGGTGGCCATGCGCCCCAGGATCGAGGTCATGGTGGCCACGGCGCCCCGCTCGGCCTCGGCGAAGACGTGCTCACCCGACGCCACGGCGGCGAAGAGCTCGTCGTGCTCCACCTGATAGGGATTGGGATCGCCCTCGGCGTCGTGCTCGAAGAGGGTGTGGCCCGAGGCCGAGACGATCCGCCCCGGTCCGGGCGCCGTGCCGTTGGTGCCGTGGAAGGCCTCCGTCACCCGACGGGCGGTGTTGGGCATGTGGCGGCACTGGCTGAGCACCCGGGCGCCGCTCGGGTATTCGAGCTCCACGAAGTGGTGGTCGAAGATCTGGCCGTGGTCGGGGCCGGTACGGATCAGTCGCCCGCCCTGCCCCTGGGCCCGGACCGGGTGGTCGCCCAGCACCCAGTTGGCCACGTCGAGGTTGTGGATGTGCTGCTCCACGATGTGGTCGCCGCACAGCCAGGTGAAGTAGTACCAGTTGCGCATCTGGTACTCCATCTCGGTCTGGCCCGCCTGGCGCTCCCGCACCCAGACTCCGCCGTCGTTCCAGTAGACCCGGCCCAGGACGATGTCGCCGATCATGCCGGCGTGGAGGCGCTCCACCCACTCCCGGTACACGGTCTGGTAGTGGCGCTGGAGGCCCACCACCACGTTGAGATCGGCGGCCTTCGCACGCTCCGCCGCCGCCAGCACGGCCCGAACGCCCGGCGCGTCGGTGGCCACGGGCTTCTCCATGAAGACGTGCTTCCCGGCGTCCACCGCGGCGGCGAAGTGGATCGGCCGGAAGCCCGGGGGCGTGGCCAGGATCACCACGTCCACCAGGGGGAGCACCTTCTCGTAGGCGTCGAACCCGGCGAAGCGCCGGTCCGGGGGCACGTCGATGCGCGGGCCGAGGTCGACCCCACCGGACCAACTGTCCTCGGCGGTGTTGATCAGGTTGGCGTAGCTGCTCTCCACCTGGTCGGCGAAGGCGTCGGCCATGGCCACGAGCTGCACATCCTGGGTGGTGGACAACGCCTGGACCGCGGCCCCCGTCCCGCGCCCGCCGCAGCCCACCAGGCCGATGCGGATGGGGTCGGCCGAGGGCGCCGGAACGCGCCGGGAAGCGGCGTGGAGGGGACGGGCGTCGACCAGGGGGATGCTTCCGCCGAGGGCGGCGGCGGCCCCCGCCTTCACGAAGTCACGGCGATCCATGGGAACTCCGGCGCTGGGGTACGAGACGGGGCAATCTACGAGGCGCCGAGCACTCCGTCGAACCACGCCAGGATCTCGTCGACGGTGGCGGCGCCGGCGGGGCTCACCAGACGGAAGCCCACGTGGGGCGAGTCGGTGTTCCACCAGCGGCTCTTGGGGATCTGGGGATCCCGCTCCTTCCACCGGGTGGCCTCGGGGGTGCGGGCGGCACACCGCAACGCCTCGACGGGATCGCCGAATCCGCCGCCCCGCACCAGCCCCCGGCCCCGCACCGGGTCGCCGAAGCGGGGGTTCCGGCCCGGCGGATCCTCGGGCAGGCCGGCCCGGGCCTCGGGCTCGTAGCCGTCCAACACCCATTCAGCCACGTTGCCCTGGAGGTCGTGAAGTCCCCAGGCGTTGGGCGCCCGGGAGCCCACGGGGTGGTGGGCACCGCCGGCGTTGGCGGCGTACCAGGCCCCCTCGCCCGGATCGTCGGCGCCACCGAACGCCCCCTCCCCGCCGGCCCGGCAGGCGTATTCCCACTCCGCCTCGGTGGGGAGTCGGAAGAGTCGGCCCGTCTTGAGGGAGAGCCAGCGGGCGTAGTGGAGGGCGTTGGCCCGGGTCATACCCGTGGCCGGATGGTCTTCCCCGGGAAGGCCGTGTCCCGGATCCTCGTAGGGCGGCGAGGGCCGGGTCACGGCGTCGACGTCGAAGGCCTCGGGAACGGCGGCCACGGGACTGTCGAACGAGGTGAACCGGAACGGCGCGTACTGGTCGGAGGTGATCTCGTGGACGGTCATCCAGAAGCCGTCCAGGGCCACCGCCCGCACCGGACCCTCGTCGGCGTCGCGCCCGGCCTCGTCGGGGGGGCTCCCCCAGTCGAAGGTCCCGGCCGGCACCCACGCCAGGGTCACGGCCTCGTCGGTGCCGGGAATGGCCACCACCCGGGTCTCGCCGGGCTCCTGGCTCGCTGCACCCCCGGCTGCGGCCAGCCCCGCCGCGCCGCCGAGGAGGAGTCCCCGAACCACTCGGGCCCTCACCGCGCCGGCACCCGCACGATGGGATACGTGTCGTCGGTGATCCAGCGCTCCAGCAGTCCCCAGTTGGCCAGCCCGTCGTCGGAGCGGGGTTCCAGGAGATAGAAGGCGAGCCGCCCCAGGGGCTGATCCACGTCGACCTGGATGGTGCCCGCGGGGAGGGTGCGTTCCTCGCTCACCCACGCGCCGAACAGCTCGACCTCGTTGTGCCCCTGGAACTCCCGGGGCGACACGGCGGTGGAGTCGACCCGGAAGACCTCCACGACCTGGGTGAAGGCGTCGCCCACGACGTGGGTCACCACCCCGTGCGCCGCCAGCCGGTCCACGGCGGGCGCCACCTCGGCGGGCACGTAGTAGCGCATGGGCGCCGTCTCGCGGTCGGTGGCCTCGAAGGTGCCGTATTCCCGCATCTCGGTGGGAATGGTCACGTCGCGACGCCGGAGGATCACCTCGCCCGACCACGGATTGCGCTCCTCGTCCACCTCTCCCATGAGGATGGTGGAGAGGGTGTCGGCCGCCGCGAAGGTGGCCCGGGTGGGGAGGGTCGCCCCCACCACCGAGGCGTCGGCGGCGGCCACGGCGGAGCGGATCCGGTCGGCGTCGGCCACGGCCCACTCCAGGATCTCGTCCGCCAGCCACCGGGTGGCCTTCACCCGATCCTCGAAGGTGGCGTAGGCGTAGGCCTCACCCAGGATCGCCAACCGATTGCGCAGGCCGATGTAGTTGTTGTTGAAGCGGGGGCGGTGGTCGAAGGTGTACCACCCGGTCTCGCCGTCGGGCATGTTCCGGGCGTTGCCGTAGTAGTAGAAGTCCCAGCCGTGTTTCTCCCGCACGGCCTCGGTGATGCGGGGCAGCCCCCGATCCCGGAGCAGGTCCACCACGGCCGCCGGAGCCCCGGGGTGGAGGGGGGGCGAGTAGGTCAGGTAGTAGCCGTGGCGCGTGCCGTTGGTGGTGTGGAGATCCACCGACAGCTCCGGGTCGTAGCGGTTCATCATGGACACCACCGACCGGGCCTCGGGCGCGTCGAGCTTCATGTGGTCCCGGTTCAGATCCAGGCCCATGGCGTTGGGCCGTTGCCCCATGCCCGCCAGGGGGCCGTGCTGCCGGGGCCGGTTGGTGAGGCGCACCCTCTCGTTGCCGTCGGCATTGTAGAGGGGCGCCACCAGCAGCACGAGATCGTCGGTCCACGACGCCGGGGTGGAGCCCGCCGCCATGTCCCGCACCAGCATCTGGAGGGCCTCCTTCCCGGGCACCTCACCGGCGTGGATGTTGCCCTGGAGGTAGACCCGCAGCTTGCCCGTGGCCCGCACGCCCTCGGGCGACGGATCCCGGGAGCCGATCACCAGGAGGGGAATGGAGCGGCCCTCCGAGGTGTAGCCCATGGAGGTCAGGTGCATGTCGGGACGGCGTTCCGCCACGGTCTCGAGAAACGCCACCACGTCGTCGTACCGGCTCGTCTCGATCCACCCCGACGCTTCGGCTCGGGTGGGAAGGGTGGTGGCGTCGAGGGTCCGCTGGGCCTGGACCGGGGCGGCGATTCCGAGGCCGGCGAGGAGGAGGATCGAGGACCGCATGGGGACTCCGAAACGGGGACGAGCGGGGACGGATCGCGACGAGCGAAGGTAGCGGGGTGCGACGGACCCGTCACGCCGGTATCGGTCCGTTGCCGGCCCGTCACTTCTTCGTGGTGGGCCCCGGCGACCTTCGGGCATGCCGCTCGCCTCGCCGAAGGTCGCCGGCCCACCGGCGCCCGCCACGGACCGCCTCCGGGTCGTCGACGTCACGGACTTCTATTCCGATACGGTCAGTGGAGGCGTGAAGACCTACCTCCACGCCAAGGCCGAGCATCTGGCGACGCTGGGGGTGGACCACGCCGTCGTGGTCCCCGGCGAGGACCACGGGGTGGACGCCATGGGCGCCAGTCGACTGCACCGGGTGAAGGGCCCGGTGCTGCCGTTCTCCCGGGCCTACCGCCTGCTCCTCTCGGCCCGTCGGGTCGAGGAGATCCTGGAGGAGGAGCGCCCCGACGTGGTGGAGCTGGGCAGCCCCTTCGTGGTGCCCCACCTGGTGCGGCGGGCGCTGCGCAGCCGGCGGATTCCCCTGGTGGGGTTCTACCACGCCGACCTCGTGCGGACCTTCGCCGAGCCGTACGTCACCCACCGGGCGGCGGCGCCGTTGCGGGTGGCGGCCCGGATGGCGGCGCGGCGCCTGATCCGCTCGGTCTACGACCCCCTGGACGTCACGGTGGCGGCGTCGCCGTCGGTGGCCGCGGAGCTGCGGAGCCTCGGGGTGCGGCGGGTCCGGCACGTGTCCCTGGGCGTCGACCTCGACACCTTCCGCCCCCACCCCCCCGGGGGACCGCGGTCGCCGGATCCGGGCGCCGGACCCCACACCCCTCCCGTGGGGCTCTACGTGGGCCGGTTCTGCGCCGAGAAGCGACTGGACGTGCTCCTGGACGGGTACGAGCGCCTGGAGCCGGGGCGGCGTCCCCGCCTGGTCCTGGTGGGAGGCGGCCCCCTGGTGGACGACGTGCGGGCGCGAGCCCGCGGGGCGCCGGACCTCACCGTGCTGGACTACGTCTCCGACCGCACCGAACTGGCCCGCCTCTACGCCGGCGCCGACTTCTACGTGGCGCCGGGCCCCGGCGAGACCTTCGGCCTGGCCATCGGCGAGGCCCTGGCCTGCGGCCTGCCCGTGGTCTCGGTGGCCCGAGGCGCCGGCCCCGATCGGGTGGAGGGATCGGGGGTGTCGGAGCTGTACGAACACGGCAATCCGGAGGACTGCGCCCGGGCCCTCCTCGCCCTCTCGGATCGGGTGCGCGCCCAGGGACCCGCCCTCCGGCACCGGGCCCGGGCCTGGGCCGAGGCGACCCTGGACTGGAAGCAGACGGTGACGGCCCTGGTGAAGCTGTATCGGGAGCTCGCCCGCACTCCGACGCGGCGCTGAGCCCGTGACCCGCACGGTCCTGCGGGTCGGGGGCGTGGCGGTCTCCCTGGGCATCGCCCTGGCCGTGCCCGTGGTGCTGGCCCATCGGGCCGGCCTCCCCCTGGCGGCGCTCCTCACCCTTCCCCTCCTGGCCCACGTGATGGCGGGTGCGGCGCTCCTGGCCGAGGTCGGGGGACGGGCGGCCCGGATCGTGGCCCTGGCCCGGGCCCTGGGCGTGCCCCTGCGGTGGCGCACGGCCTGGTTGGCCCAACTGGCCGGCGACGCCGCCGGCGCCGTGACCCCGTCTCGAAGCGGCACCGAGCCGGCCAAGCTCCTCTCCATGCGCCGGGACGGGGGACGGGTGGGGGGATTGGCCGCCATCGCCGTGGGGGAGACCGCCTTCGAAGTGGGGGGACTCCTGGTCGTGGGCGCGGTGCTTCTCCTGGCGCTGGACGAGGGTCGGGCCGCGGCCGCCGCCGTCTTCACCTACGCCGGGGTGGTGGGTTGCGTCCTCACGGGGCTCGTGGTCTTCGCGGGGCGGCGGGCCCGTCGGCGGCCGGTGCCGGGGTGGTGGGCGCGCTGGGGGCTGCGCCCGGGCCGCTGGCGACTTCTGGAGCGCACGTCCCGGGACTTCCGGAAGCGGGCCGCCGCCCTGCGGTCCCTGCCCCTCCGGGCCGGGGCGGCGGCCGGCGCGGCGACTCTTCTGCACCAGGCGGCCCGAGCCGCCACCTTCCCCGCCCTGGCCTGGGCCGCCACGGGGGATCCGGGCCTGGATTGGGTCGCTCTGACGCTGCGGCCCTTCGGCCTGGTGTACCTGGGGGCGCTGCTGCCCCCACCCGGAGGCGGCGGCGGGATCGAAGTGGGATTCGCGGCCCTCCTGGGCGACGCCCTGGCGCCCGAACGCCTGCCCGTGCTGCTCCTCTGGTGGCGGGTCTACACCCACCTGCTCACGGCGGCGGTGGGAGCCGGCGCCATCGCCCTGCTGTCGGCTCGGCGCCGTGCCTCACCGCGCCGTCGCAAGGAGGACCTCCAGCGCCTCCACGGCCAGGGGACCGTCCAGGACCATCCATCCCCCGTCCACGGCCCGCACGGCGCGACTCCACCCTGACGGCGCATCGGCGCGCCGGGCCGGCGGCTCCACCTCGACCTCGCCCCCCACCGGCGTCCCGGCCACCCGCAGCTCCACCCGGCGCCCGTCGGGAAGGAGCTGGGGCGCCACGACCCCCTCCTGCCCGGGCCACACCTCGGTCCAGCGCACCTCTTCCAGGGTCAGGCCGGGAAGGACCAGGCCCATGACCGACGAAGGGTCGGCGGGCGGGTCCGGCGCGGCGGCGGCGTCGCCCAGGAGCACGGCCCGGAGTTCGTCGGCCGAGGCCCGGGGCGCCGTGGGGATCCGCCGGACGTCGGGCGTGGCCCGGAGCACCGGCATGGCGTCGGTGGGATCCAGGGACCGGGCGCGGAACTGGATCGATGGAGGCACGGAGTCGACCCGGGCCACCGAGGGAACGGCCGCAGTATCGAAGAACCGGGACTCCAGGCGCCGGGCCAGGGCGTTCATGGCCGGCGTCGACACGGCGGGCGACACGGTGGAGGATGGCTCGGGACTCGGCGACGCCGCCGGAGGGGCCGGGTCGGGACGCGCCGACACGGTGGGGGACGGAGCGACGGGACCGACCTCGTCGGCCTCGGCCTCGGCCTCGGGAGCGGGTGCTGCCGTGGGCGCCGCCGAGGGAGCCGGCGCCGGTAGCGGTTCTGCCTCCCCCGCCGCCGGTGCGCGTTCCGTCGCGTCGGGCGGGGCCGCCACGACGTCCACCGGCTCCAGGGTCCCGGCCTCGGGCACGGGGTCGGGCACGGCGTCGGCCTCGGCGGCGAGGGTCGGGGGCATGGGCACCGCGCCGGGGCGGAGTCCCTCGGGACCGAAGACCCCCACACCCCACCCCACGCCGAGAGAGAGAACCACGGTGGCGGCCCAGGCCAGCGCACCTCGCGGAATTCCCCGTCGCCCGGCGCCGGGCTCCCCCTCCGTCGCCCCGGCCTCCCGGCGGAGTTCGTCGAAGGTCGGGAGGCTCACCGTGGTCAGGGGATCGTCCCACGCCAGGAGATCCACGCTCCGATCCCGGACGGCGGCCTCCACCGCCAGACGGTCCCGGCAGACGGGGCAGGCGTCGAGATGGGCCCGGACCTCCCGGGCCCGGCGCACCTCCAGAACCTCCATGGCCTGGTCGAGGAAGGTGTGCAATTCCCCCTCGTCGACGTGGCGCCCGGTGGGCGTCGTGTGGCCGTCACGCGTCGGCGGCATGGTCTCGCTCCTCGATGTCGTAGGCCGCCACGAGCCGCTTCCGGGCCCGGGCGAGGGTCGTTCCCACCGCACCCGGCGCCAGGCCGGTGCGCTGGGCGATTTCCCCGTAGTCCAGTCCCGCGTCCCACAGGAGCAGCACCTCCCGGTCCCGCTCCCCGAGACGGTCCAGCGCCTGCCGCACACGGCTGCGCCGCTCGGCCAGGGCCGCCGCCTCCAGGGGGTCGGGGTCGGGATCGGCTTCCTCCAGTCCCCCCTGGATCACCGAGAGGTGCTCCCGGCGCCGGAGCGCCGTGCGGGCTTCATCCCGGGCCAGGTTGGCCGCCACCTGGAACAACCAGGCACGGGGCCGCTCGGGTTGCTCCCGCAGGGCCCGGACGAAGGCCTCCTGGGCCAGGTCCCGGGCCCGCTCCGGATCCCACACCTTGCGGTGGAGAAACCGGACCAGGCCCGGGAAGGTGGCGCGGTACACGGCCGTCCAGTCGATGCTCAACGGGGTCTCCGGGGGCGGCGCGAAGGGTCACCTCTCGGTACGAAACGCCCGGACCACCTGTTCCAGAGTCCGTTCGTCGAGGGACTCCGCACCGTCGTCGTCCACCAGCAGGCGGAGGCCGTCGCCCTGGAGGGCCACCGGACCCAGTCGGAACGCCTCGTCGAGTTCGGGGAGCCGTCCCACCAGGGTGAACCACGCCGCACCGAACCGCCGGATGCGCACGCCGGGAGAATCGGGGTCGAGGCCGGCCTCGGTCCACACGCCGCCCCGGAGCCGGACGATCCGTCCGGCCACCACCTGCCGTTCCCCGCCGGCATCGGACACGGCCGACCGGGCCAGGGCCACCAACTCGTCGGCGCGGTCGGCGTCCCGGAACCGTCGCGACCGCTCCGCCAACCGGACCGCCTGGGCCCCCGTGCCCGCCCGCACCGTGGCACTGAGGCGAGCGGCCTCCTCGGCCGGACGGGGTCCGAGGTTCAGGGCCGCGTCCTGGGCCACCCGCACCTCGGGCTCCTGGACCAGGATGCTCGTGTACGGGCTCGGCAGCCCGTAGCGCAGCGCCGTCTCCCGGATCTCGGCCACCAGGTCGGCGGTCTCACCCTCGGTCCAGAGCTGGCGGGTCAGGTGACCCAGCTTGCGGGCGGCCCACAGACGAGGCAGCCCGCCGTTGGCCCGGTCGAGGCGGGGGAAGGTCGCCCGGGTGCTCACCCGCCGCACCACGCCTCCGCTCCGCCCCTCCACCACCACGCGTCCCTGGCCCTCGCCCCGGTACCGGGCGAGGAGCACCAGCGTCTCTCCGGCGAACACATCGGGAATGTGGACCGGATACCAGTCGGAAATGGCCACCGGGGACTCCACGATGCGGAGGTCGGTGAGAACGGGATGGGAGATGCGGGTGGCCAGGAGCGAGACGGCCCGCTCCACGTCTTCGCCGGGCTCCACGTACTGGGTGGTGCCCCGGGTGGCGTCGGAGAGGCGATCCAGGAGGCGGGTGTTCACATCGTGGCCCACGCCGAAGGCGAACACCCGATACCGGCCCCGTCGGCCTTCGGCGGCGGCGGTGATGCGATCGGGTTCCTGCTCGCCCACGGTGGGCAGCCCGTCGGTGAGGAACACCACCACCGGGAGGCGGTCCGGGTCGGGGGTCACCTCGAAGGCCGCTTCCAGCGCCCCGTCGATGTTGGTGCCTCCGTCGGCCCGGAGCTCGTCGACCCAGTTCCGGGCATCATCCAGGGCCCGCCGGTCGGCGAAGCGCCACTCGGTGTCCAGGCGGTGGACGCCGTTGCTGAACGACACCAACCGGAAGCGGTCGTCGGGATTCAGGCCGTCCAGGAGCCCCCGTACGGCGGCCCGGGCCTGGTCCATCTTGGTGCCGGCCATGGAGCCCGACACGTCCACCACCACCACCAGGTCACGGGGCTCGGCCCGGGTGGTGGGGGCCGGGGGAGTGAGGCTCAGGAGCACGTAGCCGTCTTCTCCGGCGGGTCGGTGGGGCAGGACCGAGAGGCCCACCACGTCGCCGCTCCGGGGGAGGAACACCGAGAGGCGGCCCGCCGCGTCGGGCACGTCGACCCGGAGGGTGTCGCCCCCCCGCTCGATGTCCAGGGCATGGCTCGGGGAGAAGGGGTCCAGGAACGCCGATCCCGGCGTCACCACCATGTGCAGGTCCACCGGGGCCTCGGCCCGGATGCGGCCGTTGGGCCGGTCGTCACGGGTGGGCTCGGTGGGACGGAGCGCCCCCGGCGTCCGGAACAGCAGGCTCTCCCCCGCCGGATCCAGCACCTGGGAGTAGCGGAGGGTGACGCGACGTCGTTCCCCCGCCGCGATGGGAAACACCCGGGCCCGGAAGAGGCCGTCGCCCAGGTACTCGATGAGGGCCGGATCGGCCCGTCGACGGACGATCTCCTCGTAGATGTCCCGGGCGCGATCCGCATCCATGACCTCGCCGCGGAGTTCGGTCTCCCCCTGGTAGAGCGACGCCCCCGACAAGGCCACGCCCGAGGGGAGGGGGTACAGGTAGTGCCCCTCGGCCACCCGGTCGCCGGAATTCAGGAACCACTCGTCCACCTCCACCGTGGCCACCGTGCCTTCGACGGTGACCGTGACCCGGCTCTCCACCCGCTCCACCGAGCCCATGCCCGGGAGGACGGGGTCGATCCAGCCCTGGGCTCGGGCCGGAGCGGTCGTGAGGGCCGTGGCGAGAACGAGGGCGAGGAGCGCCGCGAGGCGAACGACGGCGGTGCGCCGTGGGGCGGACGGGCAGACGGGCGAGGCGACCATGGGGTTCTCCGGACCGGGGACCAGGCTTCCGATCCGTACGACGTCCGAGGCCCGGATCCTTGCACACCGGGCGTCGAGGCGACCTCGTCGACTCAGTCGCCCCGGAGCGCCTCCGCCGGGTCGGCCGCCAGGGCCCGGAACAGGGCCGGCAGTCCCGCGAGCGACGCCGTCACGGCCAGGGCACCCGCCGCCAGCGTCACCGCTCCGGGCGAGATCGGGCGCACCCCGAACAGGAGTCCCTCCGTCACGGGAGCGAGAAGCCACAACCCCACCAGACCGACCGAGACGCCCACGGCCGCGGTCCACCCGGTGCCCCTCAGGAGGGCGAGCAGCACCCCGCCCGCGTCGGCGCCCACCGCTCTCCGCACCGCGAACTCCCGCCGCCGACGGTCCATGGCCAGCCCCGAGGTCCCCACGACCCCCACCCCCACGACTCCGACGGCGCCCAGGGCGAACAGTACCGTGGCCGATCCGGTGAGACGGCGTGGCGCGGTGGCCCGCTCCACGACCCGCTCGAGGGGGCCGTGGTCTTCGACAGGCACCTGCGGGTCGAGTTCGGCGACCACGCTCCGCACTCGGGCCGCGGGGTCCCGGACCGCCGCCGGTCCCCGCACCACGAGGTACATCTCGGTCCAGGGTGCGGCCCGATGGGGCTCGTAGTATTGCGGACGTCCCGGCGCCTCCACGCCCTCGTAGCGCCCCTCTTCCACCACACCGACCACGGTGGCCCACGCCCCGTCGGGATCGCGACGGGGCGCCATCCGGCGACCGATGGCAGCCCCGTCGGGCCAGAGGGCGTCGGCCAGGGTGCGACTCACCATCACGGTCCGCGCCTCCGCGCCGTCGTCGGCCGTGAAGTCCCGCCCCTCCAGCACCTCGATGCCCACGGCGTCGAACCACCCCGGCGCGGCCGTCCGCTGCAGCACCGGCACGCCGTCGTCGTCCGACGCCCCCGGCGTCCACGCCGTTCCCCACGAGCCGGCGCCTCCCAGGGGCAGATCCGACCCCACACCCACGGCATCGACGTCGAGCCGGGAGCTCAGCGCCGTGCCGACCGCCGTGTAGAAGCCGACGACCGCCGCCGGGTCGGCGTACCGGTCCGAGGGGAGTGCGATGCGGACCGCGGCGGCCGAAGCGCTCCGGAACCCGAGAGGCTCCCGGCCGAGAGCCCGAAGCGAAGCCACGAGGGAGGCGGCCGTGGCCACGAGCACGAACGCCAGCGCCAGTTGCGCCGCCACGAGCACGCGCCCTCTCCTGCCCCCGGGCCCCGGGCCCCCCGATCGTGCACCGCGGCCGGGGTTCGTGGTGTGTGCGAGCGTTCGGCCCACGACGGCCGGCAGCCCGGCGGCCAGGAGGCCCACCCCCACGGTGGCGAGGGCACCGACCACGACCCCCCACCGGGCCACACCGCCCCGGTCCGCCAGGGGGACCAGCCCACTCGAGGCGACCAGGACCCGATCGCCGACCAGGAGTCCCAGGGCGATGCCCGCCGCTCCCCCGCACAGCGCGAGGCCTGCGCCCTCGAGGGCCACGATGCGTCCGATGTGGCGCGCCCCGGCCCCGAGCGCTCGACGCACGGCGAGTTCGCCCCGGCGCCGCATCGTGCGCGCCAGGAGAAGTCCGAGCGTGCTCGCCGCCATGGCCAGGAACACCAGCCCCGCCACCGCCGCGGCGAGGCGCAGAGCCGGCTCGATGTCGCCGAACACCGCCCCGTGCAGCGGACGCACATGGGCCGACCACCCGGTCGAGACGCCGACCGCCCGTGCCGCGCCGTCGTTGAGGGCGGTGAGCCTCCGAGCCAGGGCCTCGAGATCGGTGCCGGGGGCGACCCGGGCCACCCCGTCGAGCCAGCGCCCGATCCACCCCTCCGTGCCCGGCCCGTGGTGCACGAACACCTCCGCCTCGCCGTCGGGGGGGCGAAAGCCCCGCGGCGCCACGCCCACCACCGTGTGGGGGGTGCCGTCGAGGACCAGGGTCCGGCCCAGGGCCCGGTCGTCGCCGCCGAACTCGCGGCTCCAGAGGCCCCAGGAGACGACCACCCGGGGCTCCGTCTCGTCGTCGGGCGCCCCTCCGGGAAACCGGCCCAGGCGCGGTTCGGCCCCGAGAGTCTCGAACCACCCCGGCGTGACCCGGAGGGCCGGGATCCTCCGGGGGCCGCCCGCGCCCGTCAGGGTCGTGGTCCACCGCCACGACGCCCCGACCGACTCCACACCACCGGTGCCCGATGCCGCCGCGTCCCGGTAGGCCTCCCACTCCACCACCCGCAGGGCCCGGGGACCGGCCCCGGCCTCGTCCCGCTGAGCGGCCACGGAGACCAGGCGGTGGGCCTCCGGGTAGGGCAGTCCGTCGACGACGACATGCGCCAGGAGCGCCGCGGCAGCCGTCAGGGCGGCGACGCCTCCGGCCACCGAAGCCACCACGAGCGCGGCCGTGAACGGCGCCCGCCGGATCCCGCGCCGCGCAGCGGCCACGTCGTAGACCCACGCGATCCATCGCCGCTCGATGCCGCCCCGCAGCAGATCGGCGACCTCGACCCCCCAGATCCGGGCCGCCCCGACTCGCCCCCGGCCGTCCAGCCGGTCGCCCACCGTCTCCACCAACTCGTCGGCCACCGGCGCGAGGTCGGGGCGCAGGGCCCCGAGCAGCCGGCGGTAGAGCGCGAGGGCGAGTCTCCTCACGCCTCCCCCGGGACCCGACGGGCCAGGTCGAGGAGCGCCTCGAGTCGGCGAGCCTCGGCGTCGATCCGCAGGCGGCCGGCGGCCGTAAGTCGGTAGTACCGACGGCGGGCGTCGGCGTCGGCCTCGGGGGGATCGACCTCGGCCACGATGCCGTCGTCCCGCAGGCGGGCCAGGGCCGTGTAGAGGGTGGCCGTCCCCAGCGTGAATCCGTCGTCCTCCACGGCTTGAAGAATCGCGTAGCCGTGGAGCGGGTCCGCGCGAAGGGCCAGGAGGATCCGATACACGGGCTCGCTCAGGGGGCGGGCGTCATCGACGTCCGTCACGATCCGGACAACTCTTTCACATGATGATATATCGCCATGTGACATACTGCTCTCGCGGTCGCCCGGCCGCAAGCCCCGGATGCACAAAGGGGCAGGGCGGCGAACCGCCCTGCCCCACCCCACCACCCGGACGAACCGGATGGCCCACCACCCATGGTCCGGCGGAGGCCCCGACGAATCGGGCTCCTGCCGCCGGACCGCCGGGTCCGCCCGGCGTCAGTCGCCCGACGCCATGTCGAAGCCGGCTTCCTCGAGCTCGTGGGCCCGGCGGGCGTCGTCTTCGCTCACCACCTGACCGTCGAAGAGATGCACCGCCCGGTCGGCCACGTGGGCGTAGCGAGGATCGTGCGTCACCATGCAGATCGTCGCCCCCTCCGCGTGAAGCTCCCGCAGCAGGTCCATCACCGCGTTGCCGTTCTTCGAGTCCAGGTTACCCGTGGGCTCGTCGGCCAGGAGGATCAGCGGCTTGCCCACGATGGCCCGGGCCACCGCCACCCGCTGCTGCTGACCACCCGACAACTGGCTCGGATAGTGCCCCATCCGGTGCGCCATCCCCACCCGCTCCAGCGCCGCCTGAACTCGCTCCTTCCGCTCCGATCCCGGCATGCCCCGGTACGTCAGAGGAAGCTCCACGTTCTCGTACACCGTCAGGTCACCGATCAGGTTGAACGCCTGGAAGATGAACCCGATGGCCTGATTCCGGATCTTCGCCCGCTGACCCGCGCTCAGGTTCTCCACCGGCTCCCCGTCCAGGAGGTACTTCCCCCCCGTCGGCGAATCCAAAAGCCCAAGAATCGACAGCAGCGTCGTCTTCCCGCACCCCGACGGGCCCGCGATGGACACGAACTCCCCGCTCTGGATGTCCAGGTTGATCCCCGACAACGCGTGGGTCTCCACCTCTTCGGTGTAGAACACCTTCGACAG
>JAUIEJ010000015.1 GCA_030428885.1 Gemmatimonadota bacterium
CAACCAGCGCATCGTCTTCGTGAGCGACCGGGGCGGACAGAGCGACGTGTGGGTCATGAACGCCGACGGCTCGAACCCGATCCAGATCACCGACGACGCGGCCGTCAACGAAGACCCGGAGTTCTCCCCCGACGGCTCGAAGATCGTCTTCGAGCGGGAGGATCCGGACGACGGCACCCTGGAGATCTTCATGGCCGACGCCGATGGGTCGAACCCGGTGCAGTTGACCGATGCCTTCGGTATCAGCGAGGCGCCCCACTTCCATCCCGACGGCACGGAGATCCTCTTCAAGAGCGATCGCCAGGGGGTCTTCGACATCTATCTCATGGATGTCAACGGATCCAACGTGCGGCAGCTCACCTTCACCCCGTGGGACGACTTCGACGCCTCCTGGTCGCCCGACGGGAGCACCATCGTGTTCAGTTCACAACGGGCGTTCCCCACCCGCGAAGACCTCTGGATCATGAACCGGGACGGCGGATTCCAGACCCGGATCCTCTTCAACTCGGTATGGGACTGGCACCCGGTGTATTCCACCGACGGCACCCGGATCATCTTCACCAGCGACCGGGAGACCGACGACGAATACGAACTCTACATCATGAACGCCGACGGCAGCGGAGTGACGCAACTCACGTTCAACTCCGCCACCGACGACGATGCCGAGTTCAAGAAGCCCGGGTCGTGAGGCCCCGCACGGCCTTCATGGCGAATCCGATCGCCCCTGGGCGAGCACCAGGCGGTGCCCGTCGGGGTCCACCACCTCGAACTCCCGCATGCCGTACTCCATGGTCTCCAGGGGCGAGGGGATCTCGACCCCCGCATCCACGAGCTCCCGGTGGAGAGCCTCCACGTCGTGGACGAAGACGTACACGATGGCGCGTCGCCCGTCGACCTCCCGGGGATCGTCGGCCAGGGCCAGGTGGAGCGACACGCTTTCGCCGGCGGTGAGCACGGCGTAGGTCGGGGGATCCTGCCACTCGAAGTCCACCGAGAACCCCAGAAGTTCGTGGTAGAATCGGCGACTCCGGGGCATGTCCGTCACCGGCAGCACGGTGGCGGCGTGGGAGTACAGGCGGCGGCGCTCCATTCAGGTCACTCCTACGAAGACGGTGATGGGGTCGGGCACCTCCGAATGCACCAGGGACTCCGTGCGGACCTGGAAGCCCGCAGCCGCCAGGGCGTCGACCCACTCGCGCCGGGAGAACACGCCCTCCACGTGGCGATCCTGGACCACCCGGGGCAGGTCGTCGCCCTCTCGGAGCACGACCGTGTAGTCCACCACGATGGTCCGATCCTCGGGATCCGGATCCCAGCTCCACGACAGATAGCGCAGGCTCCGGCCCTCCCCATCGTGGCCTCCGTGGGAGGTGGACGGCGCGAACGACTCCCGCGTATCGTCGGGCACGAAGAGGGCCACGCCCCCCGGCGCGCAGTGGATGCGGGCCGTCTCGGCGGCCCGGGCGAGGTCGTCCAGGGAGGTCATGTACGATACGGCGTCGTGGACGAACACCGCGTCGAACGTCCGCCCCAGTCGAACCGTTCGCATGTCGCCCTGCCGGTGCTCGCAGTCGGGGTTGAGGGCCCGGCTCACCTCCAGCATGCCCGGCGCCACGTCCACGAGGGTCACCTCGTCGAACGCCGCCTTCATGTGCGACGCATTGTTCCCCCCGCCGCTTCCCAGCTCCAGGAGCGAGGCGGGCCGACGCGGCGCGTGGCGCCGGATCATGGCCACGAAGGCGGCGGCCTCTTCGGCGTAGTCCGCCGGCGCCGACAGCAGCGGCCACCACTCGGCCAGTTCGTCGTAGAGGCGAGTCATGGTCCCACGTGCACCACACACCGGCGGCCGGAGCCCCGGCGGCGATGTTCCCAGAGGTAGACGCCCTGCCAGGTGCCCAGGGCCAGACGCCCGTGGACGACAGGGATCGACAGGGTCGTGGACGTCAATGCGGCGCGAATGTGGGACGGCATGTCGTCGGGCCCCTCGGCGGTGTGGGTGAAGGCGGGATCGCCCTCGGGTACGTGGCGCTCCAACCAGTCCTGGAGGTCCCGGCGGGCCGACGGGTCGGCGTTCTCCTGGATGGTCAGGCTCGCCGAGGTGTGTTGGATCATGACGGTGCAGAGTCCCTCGTCGATGCCGCTCCGGTCCACGACCTGCTGCACGAGACGGGTGACCTCGTGGAGTCCCTTGCCCCGGGTCTCGTGGGTGAAGCGGCCGATCACGCGTCTCCACCTCCCGGCGCCCGAGCCACCACCGCCCACAAGCGATGGCGCACGGGCATGGGGTCGGGATACCGCTCCCGGAGCATGGACGCGTGGGCCTCGTCGAAGCGCGCGACGCCGTCGGCCGGGAGTCCCCCGGACCCCACCCCGTTGCAGGTGCGGATCCGCCCGCGCCAATCCTCGTGGGAATAGAGCTCGTCGTAGTCCCAGGAGAACTGCTCCACGAGGGTCATGCCGCCCCCCACCACGTCCTCCACCCAACGGGGAAACAGGCCGGTCCATCCCGCCATGGGCCACGTCGGGTTGAAGCGGAGGATCAGGGCCTCCGTGTCTCCCGCCACGTCGGAGTGTCGGGAGAGGTACGAGTAGGCCACCATGGCCAGCGTGCCCCCGGGTCGAAGCACACGACAGGCCTCGGCCACCGCTGCCGGGGCGTCGAACCAGTGCCAGGACTGTCCCGACGTCACCAGATCGAAGGCCCCGTCGGGGGCGCCGGTGCGCTCCGCCGACGCCACGCGGAAGGCGGTGCGTTCGCCCAATCCCAGCTCCTCCGCCCGCACGCGGGCCGCCTCGATCTGCGCTTCGGCCACGTCCACCCCGGTCACAGTGGCGCCCCGGCGCACGAGGTCGAATGCCACGGTGCCGGGGCCGGTGGCCAGATCCAGGACCCGGGCGCCGTCCAGATCCACGAACCGGGTCAATCGGTCATAGAAGGCCGCCGGGGGACCGTGGCGGTGGAGGGCGTAGTCGCGGCTCCGGAGTCCGAAATCGATGGAGTGCATTCGAGGAACCCCTGGAGACGTGGATGGGCGATGGCTCCTACCCATCGCGCCACCGCCCGGGCCCGGTCAAGTCCGGAGGCCGTGGGCCCCGCCTTGCCGATCCGGTGCGATCCGCCACACTACGGAGGCGTCGAACCGGTCACTCTCGAGAGAAGATCTCCATGAGCAAGAACAACGAAGTCCTCACCGTCCCGTGGCTCCTGGCCATCGCCTTCCTGCTGCTGGCGGCCGCCATGTTCGAGAAGGGCCTCAACCTCTTCGGAATGAGCATGCCCCTGGTGGCGGTCTACCCCCGGCAGCTCCTGGACTGGGCCGTGGCCATCGCCACCTTCGAGATCGCCCTCACCCTGCGCCAGCTCTTCGAGGCCCGGAACCGGGAGTAGCTTGCCCCGAGCGCCGGGCCCACCGTAGGCTCGGGACCCGTTCCCCACCGAACCCGGAGATCCGGCATGGCGACCCTGGAGTGGCGGTACCACCGCCCTGGCTGAACGAGCTGCGCCCGCACTCGGGAGTTTCTCGAGCAGAACCACATCGACGACGGCGAGGTCCGCAGCGCCTCGAAAGACCCCGTGGTGGGAGACGACGCCCTGAAGGTTCTCCAGGGGATCGACGACCTCTACGTGGCCAAGGGCCGAAAGACCCTACACGTGGACCTGAAGAACGCCCGCCCCCCGGACGACGAGCTCCTGGGCCTCCTCCTGGGCCGATCGGGCAAGCTCCGGGCCCCGGCGCTGAAGACCGGTCGCACGCTCATCGTGGGATTCAACGCCGACATCCTGACCGACCACCTGGCCTGAGGAGGGCCGTCAGGCCACCCATTCCCGGAGCGTGTCCACCAGGGCCCGGGACGACCCCGCCAGGAGCGAGCCCGGAAGCAGGTCGGGGGGGCCTCCCTCGACCCGTTCCACCACGCCGCCGGCCTCCTGGATGAGGATCACCCCGGCGGCGAAGTCCCAGGGACTCAGGCGGTATTCCCAGAACCCGTCGAACCGGCCGTCGGCCACGTAGGCCAGGTCCATGGCGGCCGAACCGCCCCGGCGAATGCCCGACGTACCCGCCAGCACCCGGCGCACGGCGTCCTGGAAGCGATCGAGGTTGCCCATGTCCTTGAAGGGGAATCCGGTCCCCACCAGGGCCCGCTCCATGGGTCCGGGCGCGGCAACCCGGATGGGCCGGTCGTTGCGCCACGCCCCCCCGCCCCGCCGCGCCCACCACCGCTCGCCGCTGGGGGCGCTCACCACCGCCCCGGCCACCGGCCGCCCCTCCACCGCCACCGCCACCGAGGCGGCGTGGGCCGGATGGCCGTGGAGGAAGTTGGTGGTGCCGTCCAGGGGGTCCACCACCCAGATGGGCGTGTCGTCGTCGGGCAGCTCCGGCGGTGCGTCGTCTTCCTCGGCCAGGATCAGATGATCCGGATGCCGACGCCGTATGATCTCCAGGGCGGCTGCCTGGGCCGCGTCGTCGGTCTCCGAGACGAAGTCGGCCCGGCCCTTGAGCCGAGCGTCGCCGGCCCCCACCCGTCGCAGGTGTTCGCCGTGGATGCGGGCCGCCGCGTCGGCGGCGTCCAGGGCGGTGCGGAGCCAGAGGTCGAGGGGCTGATCGGGAGGCATGGGGGAGAAGCTACCGCATTCCGAAGCGTTGCGCCCTCCCCACCCACATCCCACTGTGAGGCGGATTCCCGCGCCTTTTCCGCCACTCGTGAGCGTCCCGTGACCCGTCTCCCGATCCGACGCCTGACGATCTCGCTCGTCCTCTTCGCGGCGGCCTGCGGCAGGGACGGAGGGACCACACCCGCCGACGTGGGCGCTCGGGTCGACACCGTCGACGGAGGCAGGGTCCGGGTGGTCAATGCGGCACCGGCGTGGGCGTCCGGCGAAGCCTGGCGGGCCGTGGAGGATCTCCGACTCGGGGTCGTCGACGGCGATGGCCCGGAACAGTTCGGACAGATCGCGGCCATCGAGACCGATTCCGAGGGCCGCATCTACGTCCTGGACTTCATGTCCCAGGACGTCCGCGTGTTCCTGTCTGACGGCACGTGGTCCCATACGATCGGTCGCCGCGGGGAGGGGCCGGGCGAATTCGACGGCGCGGCGGGCCTCAACTGGAGTCCGGACGGCTCACTCTGGGTGTGGGACCCCACCGGCCGCTTCACCGCCCTCGATCCCGACGGCACCCTCGTGGGCACCCGCCCCCGGCGCGTGCAGGGGGTCGTCTTTCCCTGGCGGGGTGGCTTCGCCCCTGACGGCACCCTGATCGACTGGGGGCTCGACTATCCGGACACCGTCGTGAGGACGCTGAACTCCAGGGTCGAGTATGCCGTGCCCACCCGGGCGATCTACCATCCCGTGCGCTTCACCGGAGACTTCGAACGAGGAGACACCCTGCCCCCCCTCGAGTTCGAGTTCGAACTCACGGACGACGGCAATCGGGCTCCGTTCGGCGAAGGGCTCTCGTTGTATCAGGACCAGGACGGCACGGTGTGGTTCGCCCGCACCAGGGCGTTCACGCTGTACCGACGCACCCTCGAGGGGGACACCATTCTCGAGTCGTCCATCGACGCACGGCCGGTGCCGGTGACGTCCACGGCCATCGACTCGGTGCGGGAGTCCTACATCGCCGGCGGCAACCCCGAGTTCGCCCCCGCCCCCGACGACTTCCCTGCGACGAAGCCCATGATCCGACGCATCTTCGGCGACGACGCGGGCCACGTGTTCGTGCTCTCGGAGCAGGAGGGAATGCCCCTGGGCACGTTCGTCGACGTGTTCCGGGACACCGGGCGGTATCTGGGGCGGATCGAGCTCCCTGCGCCCGTGCACTTCCCGTATCCCCCGCCCCACGCCACCGAGTCCCACCTCTACTACGTCACCACCGACGAGTTCGGGGTCGAGTACGTGGTGCGTGCGCGATGGGAGAAAGGCGCGGGGACGTCGGGATAGGGGAAACCGGGGGGTGGACAGGTCGGGGCGGCACCCGAATATTTCCCGAATCATGCCCTCCCGCCCTCTCCCCGTCGCGGGTCGGGCCGACGGCCGACGCTCCACCGGTCGAGGCACGACCCTCAACCCCACCTCCCGGTTCGAGCCCCTGGACGTGGCGCCCGATCCGGGCCACGACGCCGACCAGCCGTCCCCCCGGACCCGCTTCTTCAAGGATGCCTCCCGGAGCATCCTGGCGACCAACGATTCCCCCGACGTGGGACTCGACGTGGGGATCAACGTCTACCGGGGCTGCGAGCACGGGTGCGTGTACTGCTTCGCGCGCCCGAACCACGAGTTCCTGGGATTCTCGGCGGGGCTGGACTTCGAGACGAAGATCATGGTGAAGGACGACGCGCCGGCGCTGCTCCGGGCTCGACTCCGCTCCCGGTCGTGGCGGCCCCGTCCCATCATGATGTCGGGCAACACCGACCCCTACCAACCCGCCGAGCAGCGGTTGGGCCTGACGCGTCGGTGCCTGGAGATCATGGCCGAGGCCCGCCAACCCGTGGGCCTCATCACCAAGAACCACGGGGTGACCCGGGACCTCGATCTGCTCCGGCGACTGGCCGACCACGACGCCGTGGCCGTGACCCTCTCCATCACCACCCTGCGCCGCGATCTCCAGCGCATCATGGAGCCCCGCACCTCCACGCCCGCTCGACGCCTGGACGCGATCCGCGCCCTCGCCGGCGCCGGGATCCCGGTGGGCGTGAACCTGGCGCCGGTGGTCCCGGGCCTCACCGACGAAGAGATGCCCGCCATTCTGGAGGCGGCCCGGGAGGCGGGAGCCCGATGGGCCGGCTACATTCTCCTGCGCCTGCCCCACGGGGTGAAGGACCTCTTCGACGATTGGCTCGCCCAGTGGTTTCCCGACCGTCGCGAGCGCGTCCTCAACAAGCTCCGGGAGATGCACGGCGGCGCCCTCTACGACGGCGCGTTCGGCGTGCGCGGGAAGGGCACGGGGGTGTACGCGGACCAGTTGAAGGGCCTCTTTCGGAGGGCCGCGGCGAAGCTGGGCTACGAGGCGCCGCCCTCGCTGAACGCCTTGGCCTTTCGCCCGCCGCCGCCCGAAGGCCAGTTGAGCCTGTTCTGAATCCGCACCCACCATGACCGAGCCATCTCCTCCCCTGATCTACCGCCCCCGCCCCGGGGTCGCCGCCTTCCTGGGCGGTGTCCTCCTGGTCGCCGCGGCGATCCTGGTGTTCCTGGGGTGGATTCTGGGCCCCGACGACGTCTCGGCCATGGACGGCGTCCAGCGGCTGCTCTTCACCGTGGTCTCGATTCGCTGGTTCTCCTGGATCGGGGCCGTGGCGTTCGGTCTTCTGGGGGCTCGCATCGTCTCGGTCACGTTCCGCACCGAGGCGGCCCTGGAGATCCGCGACGCCGGGCTCACCATCCGGGGCGAAGGGCCCACGCCCTGGCCGTCGGTGGGAGAGGTGCGGGTCCGGGAGAAGCCCGAACTGCTGGAGGTGGAGATCGGGGACCGCACCCTGCGATGGTCGCCCTTCGAGCTCGGGGCCGACCCCGCCGACGTGGCCGCGGAGCTCGGCCGGCGGCGGGACCGTCTCCCGGACGGCTCGTAGACCCCGACTACGACCCGCTCCGCTCGGGGAAGAGCCGTCGAAGCCCCTGGGCGATGCCCTCGGTGGCGTGAGCCACCCCCCGCTCGGTGACGATCCCGGTGACCAGCCGGGCCGGAGTGACGTCGAAGGCGTAGTTCACCGCCGGGGATCCCTCGGGGATGACCCGGACGATGGCCGACTCCCCGTCGGCGGTGCGGCCGCGGATCCATGCGACTTCGTCGGGGGAGCGTTCCTCGATGGGAATGTCCGCGCCCTCCCGGAGGCCCCAGTCGATGCTCGACGACGGCGCCGCCACGAAGAAGGGCACCCGATTGTCCGCTGCGGCCAGCGCCACGGCGTACGTGCCGATCTTGTTGGCCACGTCCCCGCGGGCGGTGGTGCGGTCGGTCCCCACCACCACCATGTCCACTTCGCCTCGGGCCATGAGATGGGCGGCGGCGGTGTCCGGGACGACGGTGTGGGGGACTCCGTGCTTACCCAGTTCCCACGCCGTGAGCCGGCCTCCCTGCCGGCGGGGCCGGGTCTCGTCGACCCATACGTGCACGGGAAGCCCCTCTTCGTGGGCCATGTAGATGCCCGCCGTGGCCGTGCCCCAATCCACCGTCGCCAACCAGCCGGCGTTGCAGTGGGTGAGGATCCGGACGGGGCGATGGGCCACCCCCAGGGTACGGATGAGGTCCAGGACGTGTCGACCGAGGGCCCGGTTGGTGGCCACGTCCTCCTGGCAGATCTCCCGGGCCAGCTCCAGCGCGGCAGCCTCCCGTTCGACGGGAGCCAGGAGGGCGAGGCGCTCCCGGGCCCGATCCAACGCCCACCGCAGATTCACGGCGGTAGGCCGCGTTGCCTCGAGGATTGCCAGAGACCGGGCCAGCCCCGGGTCGGAGGGGTCTTCGCCCATGCCCAGCATCATCCCGTAGGCCGCGGCGGCGCCGATGAGGGGCGCCCCCCGGAGCTGCATCGTGCGGATGGCCGTGGCCATGGCCTCCAGGGAGTCCACCGGGAGCACCCGGAACTCGTGGGGGAGGACCGTCTGATCGATGATCCGCACCGCACCATCCTCGTCCCAGATGGTCCGGTGGTGAACGCCGTCCACCTTCACGGGCGGTCCGTCCCGGCCCCGGACACCGCGTGGGCCGCCTCCACCACGCCCCGGGCCGCGGCCTCCACGTCGTCGGCTTCCAGCACACTCCCGCCGATGAGCAGGAGGGTGTCGGGGCCGTAGAGTCGGAACCAGTGCTCCACCTCCCGGGCCTGAATGCCGCCCGCCGGAACGGGGAACGCCGGCGGGTGCACGCCAAGGGGCGCCCGGGCCCGCCGGTTCACGGCCTGGCACGCCTCCACGGGCCAGGCGAAGCGCCCCCGGGCGTTCACGTAGACCACGCAGTCGGCTCCGGCCAGCCGCCACAGGGTGCCCATGAGGAGGTCCGGGGCGATGCCCCTCCGGGCATTCGGGGAGGTGTTGGAATGGGAGGGGTGGGCCATGATGGCCAGCCCGGTGCCGGCCCAGGCCACGGCGTGCATAGCGTCCAGCCCGGTGAGCCCCGGACAGAGCACGACCCCGCCGCAGCCCGCGGCTCGCGCGGCCTCCACCCGGCCCGGGATCTCGTGCCCGGGGGCGGTGACGTTGGGGAAGTAGGCGGTGCGCCCACCGGAGCGTGCGTTCTCGTCCGCCACGGCGGCGCTCACCGCGGCCACCCGGTCCTCGAACGGCGCGATGGCCTGGTTCGCCAGGCCGTGGTCGTCCTTGATGACATCCACGCCGGCCCGGGCCAGGGTGCGGGCCAGGGTCGCGAGTTCGGGCACGGTGAGTCCCACGGGCTTGAGGGCGCTGCTCACCAGGGGGCGGCCCTCCTCCGCGCCCACCAGGGCTCGAACGCCGGGAATCCCGAGCCGGGGTCCCACGAAATCCCCCAGCAGCCACGCCGGCAACTCGGCGTCCTCCAGGAGGACCTCGTCCATGAGGGAGACGTTCCCCCAGAGCACGTTGAGGAGCTGGGTCAGCGTCCCGTCGAAGAGCTCCCGGGCGTACTCGATCACGATGTGGGCCGGGGCCCCGTCCCGTAGATCCGCCGTCGCGGACACGACCTTTCCCAGCAGCGCGGCCTCGATGTCCGGCGTGGCGGCGCCGGGGGGAACCTCCAGCGTCTGCTCCCGGGCGATGGCGTCGGCCCGGGAGGCGTGGGGTTCGCCGGGAATGGGCCCCAGTCGGTAGTGGGCTCGGATGGGTCGGGCCACGAAGACCTCGTCAGCGTTCTCCAGTGCGTGGTCGTCAAGCTACGCGCCGCGGGCCCCAGCCTCCAGACGCACCACGGCCATGGGGGCTCGAGCGTCGGGAGAAGGCGCCCCGTCCCGTTGCGTCGGGCGACTCCCGGCGCCTATCGTCCCGCGCTGTGCCTTTCGGCCCTCACGCCCGGCAACCGCCATGCGCCGCATCCTCTTCGCCGCCGCCGCCGTCACCTCCATCACGGCCTGTGCACCCGGCGACCCCGGTCCCGGGAGCGACGAAATCCTCTGGGACACCTGGGGCGTGCCCCACATCTACGGCACCAGCGAAGCCGCGGTGTTCCGGGGCATGGGGTGGGCCCAGATGGAGAGTCACGGCGACTTGGTGCTCCGGCTGTTCGGCGAGGCCCGGGGGCGGTCGGCCGAGTATTGGGGCGAGAGCCGGGATCCCCTGTTCGGCGCCTGGGCGTCGTTCTCCGACCGTTTCCTCAAGACCATGGGGGTCCCGGCCCGGGCGGCCGAGTGGTTCGCCGCCGAGTCCCCCGAAATGCAGGAGAACATCCGGGCCTTCGTGGAGGGAATGAACGCCTACGCCGAAGCCCACCCCGAGGCCCTGTCCGACGACGTCGAAGTCGTGCTTCCCGTGGAGCCCCGGGACGTCATGGCCCACGCCCACCGCCTTCTTCACTTCCGCTTCGTGGTGACCCCCGGCGTGGTGGGGCCGGCGGAGCGACTCCTGGACGATCGGGCGGCGCTCGTGGACGAAGAGACGCCGGGCCTTCCGGAGGGGGTGGGGCTCGGCTCCAACGCGTGGGCCATCGGACCCGACCGGTCGGCGTCGGGGAACGCCATGCTGGTGGCGAATCCCCACCTCCCCTGGAGCGGAGAATTCACCTGGTTCGAGCAGCACGTGGTGGGGCCGGGCTTCGACGTGACCGGCGCGACGTTGGTGGGGCTTCCGGGGATCGCCATCGGCTTCAACGACCGCCTGGGCTGGAGCCACACAGTGAACACCTACGACGGGTGGGACCTCTTCGCCCTGGAACTGGAGGGCGACGGCTACCGGTTCGACGGGGAGGTGCGGCCGTTCGAGAGCCGACCCGACACCGTCCGGATTCTCCAGGACGACGGGTCGCTGCTCGAAGAGGTCTTCACAGTGCGGTCGTCGGTGCACGGACCCGTGGTCGCCGGGAACGCCGGACGGGCCGTGGCCCTCCGGGTGGCCGGCGTCGAGCGCGGGGGCGCCGTGGGCCAGTGGTGGTCCATGGCCCGCGCCCGGAACCTGGAGGAGTTCGAGGCCGCCCTGGGTCGGCTCCAGATTCCCATGTTCAACGTCGTCTACGCCGACGCCGACGGGCACATCTTCTTCCTGCACAACGCCCTGGTCCCCGATCCGGCGGGGGGGCTGCCGGCCTCCCTCACCACCCCCGCGGACGGGACCGATCCCGACGCGCTGTGGACCGGGTACCTGCCCTACGACGGCTTGCCTCGGGTGCTGGACCCGCCCTCGGGGTGGATCCAGAACGCCAACGATCCCCCGTGGACGTCGACCCTGCCCACGGTTCTCGATCCGGCCGCCTACGCTCCCAACCTGGCCCCGGTGCGCATGGGTCCCCGGCCCCAGCGAAGCGCCAGGATCCTCCGGGGCGACGAATCGGTCACCTTCGAGGAGCTGCTGGCCTACAAACACGACACGCGCTCGGAGATGGCGGACCGGGTGCTGGACGAGTTGCTGGCGCTGGCGGAGGGGAGCGACGACACCGGGACCGTCGAGGCGGCCCGGGTGCTCGCGGCGTGGGATCGCACGGTGGGCGCCGAGAGCCGCGGGGCCGTGCTCTTCGAGGCGTGGCTCCAGGATTGGTCCCGGAACCCTGAGCGGTGGGTCGAGCCATGGTCGTTCGACGCCCCGACCACCACACCGTCCGGGATCGCCGACCCCACGGAGGCTCTCGCCGCGCTGAGTCGCGCCGCGGCCAACGTGGCCAGTGGATTCGGGTCGGTGGACGTGGCCTGGGGCGACGTCCACCGAGCGCAGGTGAACGGTCGGGACGTCCCGGTTTCCGGGGCGTCCGGGGCCCCCATGGGCGTCTTCCGCGTCACCGATTTCGCCCAGGCCGGCCCCGGAATCCGGCGGGCCGTCGCGGGCGATTCTTATTACGCCGTGGTGGAATTCACGCCGGAGGGGGTGCGGGCTCGGACGCTGCTGTCGTACGGCAACGCCAGCCAGCCCGCGTCCCCCCACTTCGGGGATCAGCTCGAGCTCTTCGCCCGCCAGGAGATGCGTCCGGCGTGGCGGACCCGGGCCGAGGTGGAGGCGAACGTCGCTCGCGTGACGGAGCTGGGGGGCGGGGGGTAGCCCTCCGGCGAGGCACCACCCTATCGCCGCCGATGTCGGCGCACCGCCGCCAGCACGGCCACCAACCCCGCCAGAATCCAGAAGACCGTCGCCGTGGCCCAGCTCCCGAGGGTGGGGAGGGCCGTCCAGGCGATGATCCAACCCCCCTCGGGTCTCCGGATGCCCGTGCGCAGTGTTTCGTAGCCGCTGGTCAGCATGGTGTCGAAACCCTGGATTCCGTCCTCGGCGAATCGCTCGATCGGCTCGACCTGGGTGAGGTCGAAGAACCCGGCCAGAAACAGACCCGTCAGCCAGACGACGAGGGCCCACCGGAGCGGGTGCCGCGTACCCACCCAGAGGGCCGAACCGAAGAGGTACATGACCGAGCCCCCGGTGAACGGCATCAGCCACTGGTAGCCGGGGGTGCTCCACGGGACGGAAACGACTTCGGGCCCGGTCGACGGGAACACTTCCGGGTTCGCGAGCACGGGACGCGTCACCTCGATGCCGAGCTCCCCACCCGCGAGCAGGGCCGCGCCGCAGAACGCGAGCATGCCGACCGCAAGCACGCCGATCAACCACAGCCACCCTGCGGCGATCTTCGCCAGCGCGTGGCGGGCGTGGGGCACGGGCAGGGTCCAGAGGGTGGTGTCTCCCCAGGGTCTTTCGCCCTTCCACACCGCGAGGGGGAACGCCAACCCGACGAGGGCCGCCAGCATGCCGAGCTCCTCGGGGTTGAGATTCGGCGGAAGCTCCCCGATGAGCTCGGACCCGATCGAGGGGACCATGGCGGCCGCGGCCACGGCGATCACGAACGCGACCATGGCGGCCAGGAACAGCAGGCCCTCGCGCCGAACAGCCAGTCCAACCGTCCGGATCTGCTCGGTGAAGACGACCCCGAGAGCCGGGAGCCTCGTCGGCGGTTGTGCGAAGGCCGACGCCTTCGCCGGTGCGGCAGCAGGCGGATTCACGAGACCTCCCGACGGGAGAGAAGTGCGGTAGCGGCATCGTCGATCGACACCGGTGTGACGTCGCGGACTTCGGCACCCGTGCGTTCCAGCGCGGCAGACACCTCTTCGCGCGGTCCCCACGCGACCCACTCGACCTCCCGACGGCCGCGGGTGCGCCGGATCACCTCGGCGTCCACGGGCTGCGACTCGTCCCACTCCGTCGGGACGTCGGTCCAGTAGCGGAGCAACCGCTCGTTCATCGCGGCGCGGGTGAACTGGCCGAGGAGCCGACCCTCCGAGAGAACCCCCACCGTGTCGACCAGACGCTCGACCTCATACACCCGGTGCGTGGACATCAGCACGGTGGTCGGGCGGTCGGACAAGTGCTCGGAGAGAAGGGCCAGCGCGGTGTCGCGAACGACGTGATCCAGGCCGTCAGTCGGTTCATCGAGCAGCAGGAGCGGGGGTCGGTGCGCCAGGGCGAGAATCAACTGAACCCGGCGCCGTTCGCCTTTCGACAGGGCCCGACAGGACCGCGCGAGATCGACGTCGAACTCGTGGACCAAACGGCGCGCGTAGGCGGCGTCCCAGGTGCCGAAGTAGGCTCGGTGGTGCTCGAGCAGTCGACCGACGGTCATCCAGGGGTACCCGAGATCCTGCCCCTCGGGTACGTAACCGACAGCGGCCCGGATCGCGGAACCTTCTTCGTGGGGATCGGCTCCGAGCACGTCGAGGGTGCCCTCGTCGCGGGAGAGGAGGCCCATCAGGAGGCGCAGGAGCGTGCTCTTCCCGGCCCCGTTCGGGCCGACCAGTACGTACACGGAGCCCTCCGGCACCTGGAGGTCCGGTCCGTCGAGGGCGGCGATGGGGCCGAAGTGCTTCACGACTCCCCGGGCCGCGACGGCGTGGGGGCCGGTTCCCAGGTCGGTGGGGAGGCGGAGCGTGGTCGCAGGCGCGGTCATGAGGTCACCTCGGGGTCGTCGGCGAGTTCCTGGAGGGCCGCCATCAGCTCGTCCAGGACGAGTCCGTTGCGGGAGGCGTCGGCGAGCGCCCTGCGGGCGACCTCGCGCGCCAGATGGGGACGTGCTTCGTGGTCGGGGCGGAGGCCGGGCGCCACGAATGTGCCGCGTCCAGGCTGCACGCGGACCACGCCGTCGCGCTCGAGCTCCGCGTAGGCCTGCGACACGGTGCGGGGATTCACCCGCAGTCCCGACGCCAGCTCCCGCACCGAGGGCAGGGGATCGTCGGGTCCGACCGTGCCTCGAACGAGCGCGCTTCGCACCTCGTCCATGATCTGGACGTAGAGCGGGCGCGAGTCGGACGGTTGAAGGCGGATGCGCATGGGTTCGTGCACTCACTGTTGCAGTTATGTGCAACAGTACAACGGAGGGTCCGTCGTCGCAAGAGCCGATCCGCCTGGGCGAACTACCGCAGCGACTCGGGAAGCGCCGCCCGCACCACACGGGCCACTTCGAGGTCGTCCTTCTCCACGGCGTAGAAGTACCCGTTCCGAACCACGGGATTCAACGGCGTCCACGGCACGAAATCGGCCGTGAGCGTGGCCAGCCATTCCCCCTCGTCGCGGAACACGTCGTAGATCGGACGCTCGGCCTCGGCGTCGCCCGCCGTGCCCCGACGCACCCACACGCGACCCGCATCATCGAGGAACACCGCGGCCGCCCGGGGCTTCTCGGCGGGGACGTGCTCCCACAGTTCCGCTGCGGATCGGACGAATTCGGGCCCCCGCTCCTCCCAGAAGGCCAGGTAGGTGTCCCGGTCCCCGTCGGTGACGGGAATCGCCGGCACATCGCCCCGGATCACCCGGGCCGTGTCGCCCCGGGCGTCCACCCGAACGACCCGGTACGCCGGAGCGTCCACGGCCCAGAAGCCACCCCGGGGATCGAAGACGGGTCGGGCGCCGGCGCTGTGTGGGATCCCCATCATGCTCTGCCCGTTCTCGAACGACATGACCCAGAACCGATTCGACGATTCGCCGATGAACACCGAGTCCCGGGTCTCCGAGGCGGGGTCGAACGAGGTCATGAAGCCTCGGGAAACGGTCTCGTTGAGGCCGTCCCGGCGGTCCCGGGGACTCCCGTCGGAGTTGGAGTCGAACTTCCAGAACCGCCCCTGGCGGTCCACCGACCCGCTGTAGACGTAGCTCCACGAGCGCACCGGCACCCCACTGGAGCCGGCGAATTCCCCCTCGGGCGAGTAGCCCTGCATGAGCATCTTGCCGTGATCGTGCACCCAGAGCGTGCCGTCGGCGCCCCGGACGAGGCCGTTGGTGGCGCCGATCTCACCCGGGCCCTCGCCGGGCCCGGCGAGGACGGCCCGGAAGCGGCCGTCGGACTCGAAGGCCCTCAGCTCCACCGCCTGGGCGTCGATCACGTAGATCGTCCCGTCGACCCCCACCTCGATGCCCCGGATGTCGCCGAACACCGTGGCCGCGTCCCCCTCGAGGGTGCCGATGCGGAGCTCGGCCCGCAGGGTGTCGGGGGCGCGGTCGGCCAACGTGAGATGGGTGATGCGGGGCACCCCCGCCTCGGTGGTGTCCCGCACGCTGGCGGCCGGACCGGAGCTCTCCCCGCCCGCGCCGCACGCGGCGAGAGCGAGGGCGACGGACGGGAGGACGACGAACGCGGGGAGGGCGCGGGAACGGGGCATGGCGAGACCGGGGCACGAGGGAAAGCGCCACCATCATGCTCCCGGCCTCCGCCTGCGTCAACGACGGGCGTAGAAGTACCGCGACCGCCCCCTCAGTCCGAGCAAGGCCCCTTGATCTCGATGGTGCTGGTCCGGGTGTCGGTCGTCCTCCGGTTTCCGTTGCCGTCGGTGCTGGTTTCCCGGGTGGTGGTGGTGGTGGTCTCGATCCCGATGCCCTGGGTCGCCGGGCCCACCGTGGGGGAGGGCGACATATCGATGAGCAGCAGGTCGAACTGGGGAATCTGGTCGCCCAGTCCCTCGTCCTGGAGCCGCTGGATCTCGGCCAGGACGCCGTCGAGGGCCCCCTGGAACTCCTGCATCTCGGCCCGGGGCCAGTCCTTCAGGGCCTCGCCCTGCCGTTCGGTCACGCTGAAGTTGCGCTGGACGTAGGTCGCGGGGTCGCGCCGCGCATCCCGGAGGGCGCTCTGAAAACGGCCGGTGTCGCGGCGGAGCCCGTCGACGTGCTCCTTCAGGGTGCGGGGGGTGAGGGGCGGCTGGCCGGTGCGCCGCGCCTCGGCCACGAGGCTGCGGACGTCGGCCACGGCCAGGCCGCCGAGAGCGGCGCCGAGGGCTCCGGCGGTGCGAAGGAACGAACGGCGGTCGAGGGGCGAATCGTGCATGGGGGACTCCACGGTGGGCGTGAGAAACGGGCGGGCCGCACCGCGGCTGCCCGGGCTCGCACAGTTCGCGTCACCCCCGGTCCGAACCCGCCATGCACCCGCCGGACCTGGGCGGTCAGCCCTCCGGCTTCCGGGCCACCACCACGCCCATGGGACCGGCCGACCACACCTGCTCCGCCTGGAATCCCAGCCGCCGCAGCGCGCCCAGCTCCGCCTCGAGAGGCAGGTAGGTGTCTTCGTCGGCCCACTCGTCGAAATGGGCGTACGCCTGCTCCTCGCGGATGCCGTGCCCCGCCATGTGGGCGGCCCAGAACCGGAACGCCTCCCGCCGGCCGTCCTCGTCGGCGGGCATGGTGGCATCGGCGTTCACGAACACGCCGCCGGGCGCCAGGGCGTCGTACACGTGTCCGAAGACCACGGCCTTCGCCTCCAGGGTGGGGATGTGGTGGAGGGAGAGGGAGGCGGCCACCGCGTCACAGGGGGCCAGGCGATGGTGGAAGGACGCCTCGGTGAACGTGGCCCGCGGCCCCGCGCCCGCGAGGCGAATCCGTGCCTGGGCGAGCATCTCCGGATCGACGTCGATCAAGTCCACCGAGCCCACTCCGGGGCGGCCGAGGAGGGCCTCCGCCAGGGCGCCGGTTCCCGACCCCAGATCCAGGACCTTCGCCGGCTGCACCGCCGCCACCGCTTCGGCGGCCACGGCGAGCATGGTCTCGTACCCCGGGATCCAGCGGCGAATGGTGGAGTCGTACTCGGCGATGGCCAGCCGGAGGTGACGGCGTACGGAGTGACTCATGACCCGGCGGCGTCGCGGCGCCGTCTCACGCGAGCGCCCACCGCCTGCCCCAGGAAGTAGGACAGGAGCAGCGCCGGGAGCGTGCGCCAACCGAGGGAGACCCCCGCGGCCCGACGGATCAGCATCACCATGGGCACCGGGGCGTGGACGGCCAGGAACCACCCGACGGAGAACTTGCGGGTCGATTCCCGCATCCAGCCGAACGGCAAGTTGACGACGAACGTGCCGAGCGCGGCGAGGAGCACCTGGTTCACAGCCTCGATCTCCCGGGGAACGATGGGGGGGGCGGCCTGGAGCCCGATTCTGGGGCGGGCCCGGGACCGGCGCCAGCCGGTGCCCTGGGCCGCTTGCCCCCCGGACCGCCTCGGTGCACGATCGAGTCGACCCCGACCCTGTTTCCGGATGTGATCATGCGCCGTTCCCTCACCGCGCCCGCCCTCCTCGTCCTGGCCCTGATCCCCGGCCCCGCCGCGGCCCAGCTCACGCCCGAGGCCGTGGCCCGGGCCCTCCCCCTCCGGGAGGTGGGTCCCGCGGTGGCCGGCGGTCGCATCGCCGACGTGGAGGTCCATCCCCACGACCCGTCGACCTGGTACGTCGGGGTGGGCTCGGGCGGCGTTTGGAAGACCACCAACGCCGGGCTCACCTTCACGCCCATCTTCGACGACCAGCCAAGCTACTCCATCGGCGAGATCGCCCTGGATCCCCAGAACCCCGAGGTGGTCTGGGTGGGTACGGGCGAGAACGTGAGCGGTCGCCACGTGGCCTGGGGCAGCGGCGTGTACCGGAGCCGCGACGGGGGAGCCACCTGGCAGAACGTGGGGCTCGAACGCTCCGAACACGTGGGCAAGATCCTGGTGCACCCCCACGACTCCGACGTGATCCTGGTGGCGGCCGAGGGTCCGCTGTGGTCCGCCGGCGGCGATCGGGGCGTGTTCCGCTCGGACGACGGGGGCGAGACGTGGTCCCCCGTACTCACCGTCGATGAACACACCGGCGCCACGGACCTGGAGTTCGCCCCCGACGACCCCGACATCGTCTACGCCGCCACCTACCAGCGCCGGCGCCACATCTGGGGCTTCATGGCCGGGGGCGAAGGATCGGGCGTGTGGAAGTCCACCGACGGCGGCGTCACCTGGCGCGAACTCACTACGGGACTCCCGGGCGGCGACCTGGGCAAGATCGGCCTGGCGGTGACCCCGGCGGATCCCGACCTCGTCTACGCCACCATCGAGGCCGACGGGGGCCGCCAGGGCTTCTACCGGTCCACCGATCGCGGCGAGCGCTGGGAGCAGCGCAACACGTACATCTCGGGAGGCACGGGGCCCCACTACTACCAGGAGATCGAGGCGTCGCCCACCGAACCCGACGTGGTGATCCAGGCCGACGTGTTCTTCCAGGTCACCTACGACGGGGGGGCCACCTTCGACAATCTGGAGACGGGCCGGGACAAACACTCCGACAACCACGCCCTGTGGATCGATCCGGCGAATCCCCTGCACATGCTGGGGGGCACCGACGCCGGGCTGTACGAGACGTTCGATCGGGGAACCACGTGGCGGCACTTCCCCAACCTGCCCATCTCCCAGTTCTACAAGGTGGCGTTGTCCAACTCCGAGCCCTTCTACGAGCTCCTGGCCGGCGCCCAGGATCTGGGCACCCTCTGGGGGCCGGCGCGGACCCAGACCACCGAGGGCGTGCGCAACGAGGACTGGCTCTTCCCCATGGGCGCCGACGGGTATGGCGTGGCCTTCGACCCCTCCGACGCCAACACCCTCTACCTCATGACCCAGCAGGGCAACCTGTACCGCTCCGACCTGGCCAGCGGCGAGGCCATGCCCATCCAGCCCCAGCCGGCGCCCGGCGAACCGGCGGAGCGATGGAACTGGGACTCGCCCATCGTGGTGTCGCCCCACGACTCCGACCGCATCTACTTCGGGTCGCAGCGGCTGTGGGCCTCGGACGATCGGGGCGACTCCTGGACGGCGTTGTCGGGTGACCTCACCACCGACACCGACCGTTACACCCTGCCCTACATGGGTCGGGTGTGGTCCATCGACGCCCTCCACGACAACGGCGCCATGTCGCAATACGCCACCCTGACGACGATTTCCGAATCGCCGGTGGCGGCGGGCACGATCTACACCGGCTCCGACGACGGGCTGATCCACGCGACCACCGACGCGGGGGCGTCGTGGACGAGGGCCACCGACCTCCCCGGCGTCCCGGAGCGCTCGTTCATCAACAAGGTGGTGGCGAGCGAACACGACGCCGCCACCGTCTTCGCTCTGGCCGACGCCCACAAGATCGGCGACTACACACCCTACCTCTTCCGCAGCGACGACGGCGGGGCCACGTGGACCTCGATCCGGGGCGACCTGCCCGACGGCGAGATCGTGTGGGCGCTCCAGCAGGACCACGTGGAGCCCGACCTGCTGGTGCTGGCGGGGGAGACGTCGCTGTGGTTCACGGTCAACGGCGGCGCCGACTGGCACCGCCTGAACGCCGGCGCACCCACCATCGCCTTCCGCGACGTGCAACTGCACCGCCGGGACGACGACATCGTGGGGGCCACCTTCGGCCGGGGCATCTGGATCCTGGACGACTACGCCCCGCTGCGGGCGCTGGCAGCCGGCGCCATGGCCGACGGAGGCGGCGTCCTGCCCCTGCGCGACGCCTGGTGGTACGTGCCGTGGCTCACGAACCAGGCCACCGGGCGCCCCACCCTGGGGTCCGACGCCTGGGCCGCACCCAACCCGGCCTTCGGCGCCACCTTCACCGTCCAGGTGCCGGCCCTGCCCGAGGCGACGTCGGCCCAGCGGAGGGCCACCGAAGACGAGCTGAGGGACGCCGGCGCCGACGTCCCGTTCCCGGGCTACGACGCGCTGCGACAGGAGCGGGCCGAGACCGGCCCCCGGGTCATGGTGCGGGTGAGCGATGCCTCGGGGACTCCGGTACGCACCGTGAGCGTGCCGGCCCGGGAGGGCGTGCACCGGGTGACGTGGGACCTCCGCCACCCGGCCCCCAACCCGGTGAGCTTCTCGAGTCCCTCGTTCCGTCCGCCGTGGGTTACCGAGCCCACCGGGCCCCTGGCCGCACCGGGAACGTACGCGGCCCAGCTCGTCGTGGCCGACGGACGCGACGTGCGGGAGGTGGGCCCGGCCCAGTCGTTCGAGGTCCGGCCCGTGCCCACGGTGCCCGGCGGCACCGACCTCCAGGCCGTGGCCGCATTCCATGCGCGCACCGCCGAACTTCAGCGCGAGATCTCCGTAGCGAGTTCGGAGATGGGCCAGGCCTCGGAGCGGATCCGCTACATGCGAGCGGCGCTGGAGCGGACCCCCGGGGCCGATCCGGCGTTGTACGGCACCCTGGACGACCTGGACCGGGCCATCGCCGACTTCCGGCTACGCCTTCAGGGCGACCCGGTGCGAGGGTCGTTGAACCAGCCCAGCGCCCCGTCGATTTCGAATCGTGCCGGCCGCGCCGCCTCGGGATGGGGCACCCGTCAGACCCCCACGGCGACCCAGCGGGAGAACCTCGAGATCGCCGACCGGGACTTCGCGGCGCTGGAAGCCGAACTGGCCGCCTTCCTCGCCGACGACCTGGCCGCCGTGGAGCAGGCGCTGGCCGCGGCCGGGGCCCCCTGGACCCCGGGGCGGCGGATCGGGGGTGGGGGCGGCGCGGTGCCGTGAGCGTGTCGGCCCGAGCGCGCTACCTCCGCTCCCGCTCCAGACTCTCCCACACCAACTCGATCCACCGGGATTCGGGCACGACTGCGTGGCCCCACATCGACCAGTCGAGCCCGTCGACCGGGCCCAGGCCGCCGGCGATCACCTGATCGAGGGACTCGCCTGCGGCATGGCGACGTGTGAGGTCGCCCACTCCCGCGTCCAGCGCGTCGAGCCACGTCCGCACCTCGGAGCCCGTGAGGGGCCGACCGTGGCCGGGCACGTACACGGTCTCCGGGGGAAGCCGATCGACGAGTTCGCCCACGGCGGCCAGGAGTCCCCGAGCGTCTCCTCCGTTCACCGCATCGATCGACGGGAAGAGGCCGGGCCACACGAGATCGCCCACCGCCGCCACGCCCGAGGACTCGAACCACACCACCAGATCCCCGTCCGTGTGGGCCCCGGGCACGTGCATGAGGTGGACCCGTTCGTCGCCCAGCTCGAAGACCGACGAGTCGCCCACGGTGAGCGAAGGGCGGGCATTCCACGCCCGCGGCGGTGCGACGAATCGGGACTCGGGGGTCACGAGACCGACCCCTTGGGTCTCCTCCGAGAGCCGGGCGACCGTGCGGGCGTGAGCGACCACCGGCGCGAGGCCGGAGAACCCGCTGACCCCGCCGCTGTGGTCGGGATGCCAGTGGGTCACGACCACCAGGCGAAGACCCTCGACGCCCGTTCTCGCGTTCACCTGGTCCACGACGAAGGCGGTCAGGGGCGGCGCCGGCAGATTCGTATCGACCAGGATGGCACCGGCCGGCCCCTCGGCCAGGACCATGTTGGCACCGTAGGCGTTTCCGTCAGGCGTGCCCAGGACGACGGTCGACACGATCCCGGCGACCGGCGCTACGTCGAACGTCGGAGGCCGCTGTGCGGTAAGCGGACCGGGCGACCAGAGCATGGCCACCGACACGAGGGGGGGAAGGAGGGGTCGATGCACGGGTCTTCTCCGGTCGGAATATATCAGTATATCGATGATATACGCACTTACCCCCTCCCGGGTTTCCGACAGGTCGATGGCGGTCAGCCGCCCCCGATGACCGTCCAGCGGTCCGGAGGGGCGATCCGGTCGGCCTCACCCCCGGGCACCCAGATGACCAACGCCCGGACCGGTACGTCCGACAGGACCCGGTGCCGCACGTCGTCGCCCCCCTTCACGACGCCGACCATGCCCGGCTCGATCCGATGCTCCTCTCCGTTCACGACGTGGCCGAGCACGCCCTCCAGAACGTAGAAAATCTCCATGGCGCCATGGGCGTGGCCCCGGGGCGGATTCGCCCCGACCGGGAAGGTGATCTCGGCGATCTCGAGTTCCGAGCTTCCGAGGTTGGCCGCCTCCAGCAGCAGCGTGACGACGGTGCCGTTTCCGAAGTCCAGGACTCGTGTGCCCACACTGGCACGGGCGTAGTCCGGCTCGTCCTGGGCCTGCACCGCGGCGACCGAAGCGACGAGCAACGTCGATGCCGTCAACACGGCGAGTCCGATCCTCCCCATGCGCCCTCCTCCGCTGATCTCCTGGAAACCCGTGATGGTACCGTCGGCCGAGGCATCGGATTACACCACTCCTGGACCGCCGCGTGATCGCAACCGCGGTGGAGCCCGGGTGGCGGACCGCTGGCGTCCGACCCGCTCGGTGGCGAGGATTCGTCACCTGAGGCGCCGCCATCCCGTAGGGACCGACGACCGGACCGTTTCCCCCTGCCTGGAGCACCGCCGTGACCGGCGTGATCGAGTACCTCCTCGCCAACCCCATCTTCCTCGTCCCGATCCTGCTTCTGGCGGCGACGATGATCTTCGCGATCCTCAAGCGCCTGCTGAAGGTCGCTGCCGTCCTGGCCATCGCGGGGGTCCTCTACGTGGTGCTGGTGGACTACTTCGGCGTGGGCGTCGACCTCTCCTCGCTGCCGGGCGTGTCGCTGTAGCGCCATGACGGTTCGTGCGGGGGTCGCCGCCCTGGTGTTCGGGGGACTCCTGATGGCCCCGGGCGCCGGGGCGCAGTCCCTCGATCTCTCCGACGTCGAAGGGTGTTGGACGCTGGCGTGGGGACGCCTCGCCGCGTGGGAGGGGGCTGATTCCGTCTACTACCGCCCGCCTCCCTTCGTCCGGTTCGCGACGGGGCCCGCCCTCCGGGTGGAGGTACCCGAGGGCTCCGTTCCGAGTCCGCACCGCCGGACCTCCTGGTCCCTCAGCGGCGACACGCTCCACGCCTGGTGGAGCACCGGGTTCGTCGGGGTGAGAGTCCGCATGACCCCCGATGACTCCGTTCTGACGGGGACCATGCAGACCTTCACCGACGTCATCGGAGAACCGCACCCCACCGCTCCCGTTCGCGCCACGCCCCGACCGTGCGACGCACCGTTCCAACATCCCGCGTCCGCCCTGCGCCCCCTTCCTCGGGGAATCACGCTGGCGACGGGTGAGCGCATCACACTGGGGGATCCGCTCCCTGAAGGGCTGGACCTTCGGGAGGGCCGCCTGGGCACCCGAATCGTCGGTGAAACCGCCGGCCTTTTCGCAGGCGCGACATCCATCCAGGTGGCTCGCGACGGCGGCGGGCTCGTTTCGTCGATCCGCCTGGACATCGCCGGGCGCGACAGCGAATCCGTGGCGCGGGCCATCGCGGCCGACTTCGGTCCCTGGGACATGGCCCAGGACCAGTGGCGGAGGTGGCAGGGCCGGAGCGAAACGCTTCACATCGGCCCCCATCCCACCCGCGGCCTGCGGGTGACCCTCCGGGACCCTCGAATGGGGTTGTGACGCGGCCCGTCTCAGCGGGTCCACACCAGGATCACGCCGCCCTCGCCGCCGCCGACGTCCACCACCAGATCGTGGGTGGCGCTCCGCACCAGGTTGAGGCGGACCGTCTCGGGGTCGGTGCGGACGTCGCCCCACTCCACCTGGATCTCCACGGGTTGTTCGGTGGGGACTCCGCAGGCGCGGTACCCCCCGTCGATGCCCGTGATGGCCACCAGGGTCGCCCGATCGGGGATCCCCCGCTCCCGGAGGCGGCTCAGATCGTCCCACTCCATGACGACCCGGGCCCCGTCCAGGGCCCGTCCGTCGGAGGCGGCGCTCACCCGACCGGTCACCACCGCCGTGCCCAACACCGGCGAGCCGAACTGCTCCCGGCACGCCAACAGGGCCTCGGCGGTGGGGTCCGCCGCCACGAGCCGCACCGACGCCGCCCCCCCACCCCGGAGCTCCACCGGGGCCGAGGCCAGAGGAGGGGCCCCCGCCGGGGCCCCCGCTGCGGAGGCGTTCACCACGTAGTCCCCCTGCGGCACCTCGGTGATGCGGAACCGCCCGGCCTCGTCGGTGAGGGCCGGCGTGTCGAAGCCGGCCAGTGTGACCACTACGCCCGCCAGCGGGTCCCCGCTCTCCTCCGCCACCACCACCCCGTCCAGCGCCGCGGTCTCGGGGGTGAAGAGCACGTCGCCACCGGGCTCCCGCACCGACACCACCGTCGCCCCGATGTCGTGGTATCCGAACTGGTAGATGGATTCCCGACCCCGGGTATCGCGCCCCTGGGCGAGCCAGGGCGTGCGGATGCGCCACTCGGGCACGATCCAGGTGCCGTCGGGCAGCCGCTGGAAGACGACCTCCCCCCCGATGCCGTGGGTCTCCACGTCGGGGCGCGTGTGGACGTAGGTGTATTCGAGGTGGGTGAGAAGCCAGGTCGTGGGGTCCACCCACAACGTGCCGGAGATGTCGGCGATGCGCCGGTTTTCCACCGGCTCGAACTCCACGCCCACGAGGCCGGCGTTGTCGTCGTCGCCCCGGACGAGACGCATGCAGTGGGTGTCGAGGAACGGATCCGACACCAGGACCGGGGCGTCGGGCGCGTAGTACATGGCTCCGCCGGGGCGGTCGTCGTCGTCCTGGACGAACCCCCGCTCCAGGAGCTCCTCCACGGGCCGGCTCACGAACGGCGTGGTCTGGTAGGCGTTGCCGAACCGGGAACTCTGATCGGCGACCCGTCCGGTCTCCTCCTCCACCGTGCGGGTGTAGGAACGGGTACGGTACTGGTAGGTGTTGCGCTCCTGGGTGAGGCCGGCGGCCTCCAGGGCCTTGCGGACCTCGCTCCACACCTGGCCCACGGTGAGGTCGCCCTCGGGGCGCACCTCACACCGACCCTCGGCCTCCACGCTGATGCCCTCGATCTCGATGGCCCCGGTTTCCATGGCGAGGGCCACGAAGGTCGGGGCGTCAGCCCGCACCGTGACGGTCCGGGTCAAGGACTCGTACCCGATGAGTTCGGCCCGGAGGGTGTAGTCGCCGGGAGCGAGGCCCGCCAGGGTGGCGCGGCCTCGGGGATCGGTGAGGTCGCGGGCGGCCGGGTCGCCGGCGGCGTCGCTCACGGTGACGAGAACGCCCTGAAGAGGGCGGGCGACGCCCGCTTCCGTCGCTTCCACGTGGACGGTCTGGGCGGCCAGGGGGGCTGTGAGAGCGAGGGCGGCCAACGCCACCAGTCCAACCCTTCTGCCCACGGTTCCTCCGGTGTGTGTCGGCGATCCGGCTTCGGTTCAACGTACGGAAAGGCTATGCCGAGCTTGCCGACCGGTCCAGCGCGCCTCGGCGGGGTGAGGCCCCGCCACAAGCCGTCGTGCGAGGCCCCGACGACCTCGCGGGGCGGATACGCGGCGCGCGCAGACCGACGATGGTGACGAGTTGCGGTGGCGGGCGCCGCAGACTTGTCCCTATGTCGGTCCCGTTATACCCTATGTCGGAACCGCTAATCAGCCCGCCGCCATCCCCCGGAGCCTTCCGTGACCCCTCGCGACGAGTTGGGCTACGCCCCGACCCTGATCCTGTCGGCCTTCCAGGCCGGCGCGCGCTACGGCCTGGAGGCCATGGAGCGGACCGGACTCTCCAGCGGCACCGTCTATCCCGCCCTGCGCCGCCTCGAGGCGGCGGGCCTCCTGGCGGCGGAATGGGAAGACGAGACCCAGGCCCACCACGACGGGCGCCCGGCCCGGCGCTACTACCGGGTCACGGCCGAGGGAGACGCGGCTCTGGCGGCCGCCCGGGAGCGCATCCGGGCCCAGCAGGCGGCGCTGGGCTGGGCCGAGTGAGTGGTGTGACGGCCCGGGTGCTGGTGGCGCTGGCCGCCCTGCTGGTGCCCCGGGCCCGGCGGGCGGCGTGGCGGCGGGAATGGAGAGGAGAACTCGACGCGGCCCGGACGCAGGGGCGCTCGACGGTGGGGTTGGCCCTGGGGGCCCTCCCCGATGCCTGGACGATGCGAACGACCTACGACGGAGGGACGACCATGGGCGGCGTGTGGACGGGGGGATGGGTGGAGGTGCGCAGGGCGGTGCGGAGCCTGGCCCGGGCGCCGGGATTCAGCTCGGCGGCCGTGGGGACCCTGGCCGTGGGCCTCGGGGCCATGGCGGCCATCTTCACGCTGGTGGACGCCATCCTGATCCGGCCGCTGGATCTGCCGGCGCCGGACCGGGTCGTGCGCATCTACCACACCTTCGAGGGCGGGGGCGGCACCAATCCCCTGGCCCGCTTCGCCCTGCCCTTCTTCCAGGAACACCAACGCACCTTCGACGTCATCGGGGCCCACTGGGATCCGGGGGACCACACCCTGGTGGGCGACGGGGCGGCCGAGCGGGTGCGAGGCGTGCGGGCCACGGCCGAACTCCTGGACGTGTTGGGGGCCACGGCGGTCCGGGGACGCCTCTTCGACGCCGCCGACGCCGTCGCCGAGGAGTCCTCGGGCGTCGTGGTGAGCCACCGCCTCTGGGAGGGGCGGTACGGAGGCGATCCCGACCTCGTGGGCCGCACCATCGAGATCGACGGCCGGCGCCGGGAGGTGCTGGGGGTGATGCACCCCGACGTGGATCTTCCGACCCAGCGCATCGATCTGTGGCTCCCCTACGCCGTCCCTGCCGCGGTGCGGGCCGACGACTCGTTCCGCCTCTACCCCCTGGCCCGGGTACGGGAGGGCGTGGACTTCGCCGCAGTCGAGGACGACCTGACCCGCATGACCGCCCGCTTCCCCGAGCAGGCGGGCTTCTACCAGATGCTCCTGGACGAGTACGGCCTGGCCACGGAGATCCGGCCGCTTCGGGCCGAGGTGGTGGGCGACGTGGAGGGACCGCTGTGGATCCTCCTGGGCGCCGTGGCCATCGTCCTGGCCGTGGCCGCGGGCAATGTGGCCACCCTCTTCCTGGTCCGCACCGAGGAGCGGCGACAGGAGGTGGCGGTGCGCAGGGCGTTGGGGGCGGACCGCGGGGGAATCCTCGGGCACTTCCTGTCGGAGAGCACGGTGGTGGCCGCCGCGGCAGGGGGTCTGGGACTCCTCCTCGCCGCCGGAGCCGTGCGCCTCTTCGCGGCCCTGGCGCCCCCGGACCTTCCCCGCCTCGACGACCTGTCGGTGGGGTGGGCGACGGTGGGCGTGGCCGCCGCCCTGTCGGCCCTCCTGGCCCTGGTCCTGGGCCTCTACCCGGCCCTCCGCTTCGGACGGGGCGACGCCGGTGGACTGGGCAGCCGGATCACGGGCCAGAGCCGGACCCAGGCGGCCGTGGGCGGGGGACTCGTGGTGGCCCAGGTCGCCCTGGCGCTCGTGTTGCTCTCGGGCTCGGCGCTGCTCCTGCGCACCCTCCAGTCGCTGCGGTCGGTGGACCCGGGCTTCGAGGCCGCCGGAGTGCTGGTGGGCGAGTTCGCCCTCCCGGCCCCGTCGTATCCCTCCACCGCCGAAGTCCAGGACTTCCAGGCCCGACTCCTGGAGGCCGTGGCCGCCCTCCCCGGTGTGCGACAGGCCGCCCTGGGTCCCTCGCCGGTGGGCCAGCGGGGCTGCAACGGGCTCTACGTGGAAGGGCGCCTGGTGGCCGAGGGCGAGATGCCGCCCTGCGTTCCGGTGGTCTTCGTGGGGCCCGGCTACTTCGAGCTCCTGGGGATGGACGTGGCCGAGGGCCGGGCCCTGGGAGAGAGCGACGACCGGACCGGCGCGGTCCCGGTGGGGGTGGTGAGCGCCAACGTGGCGTCCCGGGTGTGGCCCGCCGGAGGCGCCCTGGGCGCCGGCGTCCACCCCTCGCCCCGGCAGGGCCCGCCCTGGTACCGCATCGAGGGCATCGTGGAACCGGTGCGGGACCGGGGTCCCGACCAACCGGCCGGCGAGGCCCTCTACCTGCCCTTCTCCGCCATGGAGGAACTGGGCTGGCTCCAACGCACCTCGACCCTCCTCGTGAAGACCGATCCCGGCCGCGAGGTCGACCTCGCGGCGCCGCTCCGGACGCTCCTCACCGAGTTGGATCCCGCCGTTCCCCTAACGGTCCAGGGGTCCCTGGAGAGCCTCCAGGCCCGCACCATGCGCCGCAGTACGTTCACCCTCTTCCTCCTGGGAACGGCCGCGGGGACGACCCTGATCCTGGGCCTCGTGGGCCTGTACGGCGTCGTGGCGTACCGGGTCGGAACGCGGCGCGCCGAGATCGGCCTGCGCATGGCCATGGGGGCTCGGGGCGTCCAGGTTCGGCGCATGGTCCTGGGGCGCTCCATGCGCCTGGTGGCGCTGGGCACGGTCCTGGGGCTCGCCGCGTCGGTCCTGGCCACCCGGGTGCTCTCCTCGCTCCTCTTCGGCGTCGAACCGGGAGATCCCCAGGCGCTGGCCGGGGCGGCCCTCACCCTGGTGGCCACGGCGGCCCTGGCCTGCTGGATTCCAGCGCTGAGAGCCAGCCGCGTGGATCCGGCCACGGCGCTGCGGGGGGAGGGGTAGCGGGTCAGAACAGGGCGTGATCGCCCCGCTCGTCGCCCACCTCCCCCCGGGCCAGCTTGCCGTAGTAGTCCCCCAGGGTCTCGGTGCCGAACTCGGGGGTGGCGTCGGCGTCGTATCGGCCGGCCACGGGGTCCCATAGAAGCATGGACTCGGTGGCGTAGTAGCGGCCGATCCGCGCCAATTCGGCCCTGTCCCGGAACGACGGCAGCACCCGCCCCAGCATGCCCAGGCCGCCCACGGCCAGGTCGAGGACCGCCACGGGAACGGAGCGGAAGCGCGGCGCGATGCCCGTGGCCTCGAACAACAATTCGCCGTGGCGCCGGGCCGTGAGGGCGGGGCCGGGGCCTCCGATGGGTAGAATCCGGTTGCGGCGCTCGGGCCTGTCGAGGCAGTCGGCCAGATAGGCCGCCAGATCGTCGTCGCCGATGGGCTTGCACGCCGTGAGGGTGCCGTCGCCGAACATCAGGAACGGCTTGCCGGCCCGCACCCGGGACAACTGCCCCGAGAGGGACTTGAAGAAGGCGGTGGCCCGCACGATGGACCAATCCACGCCCGAGGCCCGGAGCGCCTCCTCGAACGCGAGCTTGGCGCGCTGGAACTCCAGCTTCGGTTTCTGCACGCAGATGGCCGAGAGCAGGACGAAGTGGTCGATGCCGGCGTCCCGAGCCGCGCCCAGGACGTGGAGGTGGGCCCGGTGCTCCACGGCCCAGGCGTCGCGGGGAGCCCCGGTCCGGGACGCCAGGCAGGAGACGACGGCGTCGAACCCCTCGCCCCGGATCGCATCCCGGGCGACCGACGCGGGGTCCAGGACGTCGCCCTCCCGGACGACGGCGCCCGGCGCGAGGGGCGCCCGCGACCCCCGGGGCGGACGCACGAAGCACACGACCTCGTGACCCCGGTCCACCAGGGTCCGGACCGTGGCGCGCCCGATGGTACCGGTGGCGCCGACGACGAGGATGCGACGGGTGCGGAGCATGTCGCAGGTAGGCGCTTCCGAAGCTTCGGGGCAAGACTCGGCGGACTCCCGAGGCGTGGCCGGGGCATAACCCTGAGCCGCCTGCGATCGTTTTTCGGGCCATTTGCAGGACCCAGCTTGGGAACAAAACGATCGTTCGGGCGAATACGATCGTTCTCCAGCCGATTCGAGGGGCATCCTCGGGGCTCAACACTTCGGTCCCGCTGGACGTCCTCGGAGCACGTTTCTGCTCGCCGACCGTTTCCACGACCGCGGCTCGCCGCACCGGACGATGCCTACTCTTCCGCCGTTTGCCCTTCGCGCCGTCCCGAATACCCTGGCCCTCGGGATCCTGGCCCTGGCCGCTCCTGGAGCGGGGGCCGCACAGGCGCCCGTCGAAGGCCCCCGGGTGGTGACTCTGCGAGAAGCCATCGACCTCGCCCTGGTCCACTCCCCGGCCGCCGTGGCAGCCGAGGTCAACACGGAGAGCGCCTCGGCCGCGGTGCGGGAGAGCCTGGGCGACTTCCTCCCCAACCTGAATCTGGGGTCGACCTTCTCCAACTCCAGCAACGAGCGGTTCGACCAGACCACGGGACGTCTGGTCTCGCAGAACTACTCCGCGCAGGCCAGCCTGAACTACGAGGTCTTTTCGTTCGGACGCCGGTTCGCCAACCGGCGGGCCGCCGGTGCCCGCCTCGACGCGGCGGTGGCCAACGAGACCGACCAGAGCTTCGTCGTGGCCCTCACAACGACCCAGCTCTTCTACGACGTGGCCGCGGCGTCGGAACTGGTCCGAGTCGCCAACCAGCGCCTGCAGCGGGCCCGGGCCCAGCTCGAATTCGCCCAGGTGCGGCTCGACCTGGGAACCGTCACCCGCTCCGACGTACTCCGGGCCGAACTGGAGGTCTCCAACGCCGAGCTCGCGGTCCTGGACGCCGAGGTGGCCCTGCGGACCGGGGCCCTGCGGTTGGGGCGCCAGATCGGGGTCTCGGGCGAGGTCGTGGCCGAGGCGTCGGCGCTGCCGTCCACGGCCCCCGCCCTCCCGGCCCTGGAGTCCCTCACGAGCCTGGCGGAAACGTCGGCGCCCCCGGTGTTGTCGGCCCGCGCCTCGGTTCGGGATCGGGCGTCCCAGAAGCTCGCCTCGTACACGCAGTACGCCCCGTCGCTGCGACTCACCGGCGGATACGACTGGTTCTCGTTCGACTTCCCGCCCCGGGAGCAGAGCTGGAACCTGCGCCTGTCTCTGTCCCTCCCGCTCTTCGACGGCTTCACCCGCGAGGCGAACCTCTGGCGAAACCAGGGGCAGGAGCGTCTCGCCCAGGCGCGCTACCGCGACGCGGTCATCGGCGCTCGGGTGGAGGTGGAGGATGCGTTTCGCCGCATCGACGCAGCCGATCGTCGCGTGGTGATCGCGGAGCGGGGTCTCGCCCTGGCCCAGGAAGATCTCCGGGTCCAGGAAGAGCGGTACCAACTGGGGGTGGCGACCATCGTCGACCTCCAGACCTCGCAGGTGGCCCTGGCCGACGCGGAAAACGCGTGGGTCCTGGAACGACAGACACTCGGACTCGCCCTGGCCCAGCTCGAAGCCGTGCTGGGCCGCTCCATCGAGGAGCTCGACTCATGACGTCACGCATCGTCCCGGCCCCCGGGCCGCGTACCGCCACGCTCCTCGCTCTGGCCCTGGTCGGGGCCTGCGGGGGAGACGCCGCACCGGCATCGGGCGGTCGCCCGGGTGGCGGACCGGGTGGTGGGTTCGGCGCCCCCGCCACCGCCGTGGAGACGGCGACGGTGGTGGAGGGCGAGATCGCCCGGGTCATCGTGCTCCCAGGGACGGTGGAGGCGATCCGTACCATCGGCGTGAATGCCCAGGTCTCCGGCGCCCTCCTGGAGGTGCCGGTGGAGGAAGGCGACCGGGTCGAGGAGGGCCAGGTGGTGGCCCGCCTGGACGACCGGGAGATCCGGGCCCAGCTCCGGAGCGCCGAGGCCTCCTTCGAGGTGGCCGAGGCCGCGTTCGACAGGGCTCGCCAGCTTCTCGAGCGCCAGGTCATCACCCAGCCCGAATACGAGGCGGAGCGCACGGCCTTCGAGGCCGCCCGCGCCCAGCTCGACCAGCTCACCACCCGGGCGGGGTTCGCCGAGGTGAAGGCCCCCATCGGGGGGGTGATCACCACCAAGGCCGTCCAGGCCGGCGATGTGGTGGGCACCCAGGGGCGCCTCATGGAGGTGGCCGAGGTCGACACCATGGTCGTCCGGGTGTCCGTGTCGGAGCTCGACGTGGTGCAGGTCCGGGAGGGCGACGCTGTCGATGTGGCTCTCGACGCCCTTCCCGGCGAGACCCTCCAGGCCACCGTGCGCCGCGTATTTCCCGCGGCCGACCCCACCACCCGTCTCGTTCCCGTCGAGGTGGCGCTCTCGTCGAGAGACGGTCGACGGGCCCGACCCGGGTTCCTCGCCCGGGTCTCGTTCGAACTGGATCCCAAGCCCAACGCCCGCCTGATTCCCGCCAGCGCCATCGTGAGCCGGGGCGGCGGTGAGGGCGTGTACGTGGTGGCCGATTCCACCGTGGTGCTCCGGTCCGTCACCCCGGGGCTGGCGGCGGCGGGGCGCATCGAGATCGTGGACGGCCTCGAGGTCGGGGACCGGGTGGTGACGCTGGGCGCCAACCTGCTCCGGGATGGGGCGAAGATCCGCGACGTCACCGGCCAGACGGCCTCCGGCGGCGGTTCGGCTCCCGACTCGGGCGCCGTGCCGAACCGGGAGGCGGGACAATGAGCCGCCTGCGGAAAGACCACCACGCCCGCCGGGGCGTCTCGTCGTGGTCGATCCGGCGCCCCGTGGGCACCCTGACGCTCTCGTCGGTCGTGGTGGTGCTGGGGCTCTTCTTCGCCGATCGACTGCCCCTCGATCTCCTCCCCCCCATCGTGTACCCCCAGGTCCGGGTCAGCGTGGGAAACTCCGGGGTGGACCCGGAGGTGCTGGAAGAGACCATCGCCAAGCCCCTGGAGGCGGCCCTGTCCACCACCGAGGACCTGGTGCGGATGGAGACGGACGTCAGCGAGGGGCGGGTCTCCCTCACCCTGGAGTTCTCGTACGACACCGACATCGACTTCGCGCTGCAGGACGCCGCCAAGAACCTCGAGACGGCCCGCTCCCGCCTCCCGGAAGAGGCGAGTCCCCCCACCATCTTCAAGTTCGACCCGTCCCAGCAGGCCATCTACGAAGCCGGATTCTCGTCCCAGACCCGCGACCTCATCGCGCTGCGGGACTTCGTGGAAAACCGCCTGCGCCCCCAGCTCCTGACCATCGAAGGCGTGGCGTCGGTCGACGTTGCCGGGGGCCTGCTCCGGGAGATCGAGGTGGAACTCAACCCCACCCGGCTCCAGGCGTTCGGCCTCTCCGTATCGCAGGTCACCGCGGCGCTCCGGGCTGAGAACCAGGATGTGGCCGCCGGACGCTTCCAGGGCTCCAACCAGGAACTCGTGGGGCGCACCACGGGCAAGTTTCGGTCGGTGGACGACCTCCGCTCGCTCCTCCTCATCACCGCGGGCGGGGAGCGGGTGCCCCTCTCCGAAGTCGCCACGGTGCGGGACGGCAACGCCGAACAGCGTCTGTGGGCGCGTCTCAATGGCGAGCCCGCCATCAAGTTGTCGATCCGCAAGCAACCCGAGGCCAACACGGTGCGGGTCGCCGACGAGGTGGAGGCGCGCCTGGCTTCGCTGCGCCAGACCAACTTCATCCCGACCGACGTGGAGATGCGTCTCCTCACGAACCAGGCCGACTTCGTGCGGGCCTCGGTGAACTCGGTGCGCAACGCCGCCGTGGGCGGCGGCCTCCTGGCCATGTTCGTGGTCTTCCTCTTCCTGGGGTCCCTCCGGAAGACCTTCGTGATCGGGTTGGCCATTCCCTTCGCGATCCTGGCCACGTTCATGATGATGGGCGCCGGCGGCCTCACCCTGAACATCATCTCCCTCGGGGGACTGGCCCTGGGTATCGGACTCCTGATCGACAACTCCATCGTGATGCTGGAAAACATCTTCCGGCATACCGAGGAAATGCACGACGACCCGCTGGAAGCGGCCCACGTCGGGTCGTCGGAGGTCACGAGCGCCGTGGTGGCCTCCACGGCGACCAACCTCGCCGCCGTGGTGCCGTTCCTGCTCATCACGGGACTCACCGCGCTGATCTTCCGGGAGCTGATTCTCACCATCTCGTTCGCCATCGTGGCGTCGCTCCTGGTGGCCCTCACGGTGGTGCCCTCGGTGGCGGCGCAGCTCTCCAAGGTGAAGTTCCGAAGCGGCATCAAGAACGTCCCGGGTGTGGACCTCCTGGACCGCCTCGTGCTCCGGGGCCGGGGATTGTACCGGCGCATCGGCCCCACCATGGTGGCGCTTCGCGTACCCATCGTGATCCTGGGCTTCGCATCGCTTGGAGGCGCCTGGTGGCTGGTGAAGGACCTGGGCACCGAGTTCCTTCCCCAGGTCGACAACGGCAACATCGGCTCGTTCATCTCCCTGCCCCCCGGCTCGTCTCCCGAGGAGACCAACGACGTCATCCGGGAACTCGAGGCCATGATCGCCGACATGCCCGACGTCGAGACCGTGTTCGCCACGGCCGGTGGGTTCATCTTCGGATCCTCGACCATCGAGCGGGCCGGACGGGGGTCGATCGAAGTGCGCCTCGTGCCGCTGGCGGAGCGCACCATGGAGGCCGACGCCTGGGTCCAGCAGATGCAGGGCAAGGTGTTCGCGCGGGGTTTCCCCGGGACCCGGGCGTTCTTCCGCCCCCCCCGGATCAGCGGGCTGCGCACCAACCGGGCCGGTTCGCCCATCGCCCTGACCATCGTCGGCGAGGATCTGGACGTGCAGCAGGAGATCGCCCGGCAGTTGGTGGCGGCCCTGGCCGATGTCCCGGGGCTGGAGAACCTGGAGCCGTCGACCGAGGAGGGCAGCCGGGAACTCACCATCGAGCTGGATCGGGAGCGGGCCGTGCAGCTCGGCCTCGACGTCCAGAGCGTCGGATCGACCCTGAGGACGGCCGTGGATGGAACCGTGGCCACCCAGTATACGGAGGGCAACGAGCAGTTCGATGTCCGGGTGACGTTCCCTCGGGAGACCTTCCGCGACCCGTCGGCCGTGGGATCGATCGCCCTGTTCCCGTCCCGGGCCGGAGGCGCACCCATCTACCTCCGGGACGTGGCCGACGTCTACACCCGCATCGGCCCCGCCTCGATCCTCCGGGAGAACCAGAACCGGATCCTGCGCCTCACCGGCGACGTCCTGGCGTCGGAGGCCAGCGTGGGTGAAGTGGCCGACGCGGTGGCGACCCGCCTCTCCCAGCTCGACTTCCCCGACGGCTACGCGGTGGTGCTGGGAGGCGAGGCGGACGCCATCGCGGAGCAGGGTCGCCAGCTCGCCGTCGTGATCCTCGTGGCGATCTTCCTGGTCTTCGTGGTGATGGCCGTGCAGTACGAGAGCCTGGTGAACCCGTTCGCCATCCTGCTGTCGATCCCCCTGTCCCTGGTGGGTGTGGGCCTGGCCCTCTACGTGACCGGGGCCTCCCTGAGCGCCCCCGTGCTCCTGGGCGTGATCCTGCTGGCCGGCATCGTGGTGAACAACGCCATTCTCCTGGTGGAGTACATCGAGCAGTTCCAGGATGAGGGGCACACGCGCCACGAGGCCGTGATCGAGGCGGGAGCCGTGCGGTTGCGCCCGATTCTCATGACGTCCCTCACCACGGGCGTGGGCATGCTGCCCCTGGCCCTGGGAATCGGGGAAGGCTCGTCGTTGATGCAGCCCCTGGCCATCGCCGTGGTGGGGGGGCTGGGGGTCTCGACCCTCCTCACCCTCTTCGTCGTGCCCAGTGCCTACCTGATCCTCCACGGGATCGTCGATGGCTTGAAGGGGGCGGTCCTGCGCAAGGACGTTTCGAGCCCCGAAGCGCCTCCGCCGAATCCCCAGCCCATCGCGGGGGACTGAGCCGGCTGGTACGCCCGTTGCGTGTCGGGGGGGATGTCCTCGTCCCCCCCGACCTCGCGGAGCGATCGCCGTGGCCTCGACCCTACCCACCTTCGATTCGTCCTCTCCCTCCGGCCCGTCGGCTCGAACCCTTCGCACGGGGGTGGAGTGGGCCGCCCGGATCGGGTACCTGGCCAAGGGCGTGGTCTACGGAATGGTGGGCCTTCTCGCGCTGCAGCAGGCCGTGGGGCGCGGCGGCGACCTCTCCGGCACCCGGGGCGCCCTGGAGCACCTGGGCTCGGCCCCGTTCGGCCAGGCGCTGCTCTGGGCCACGGTGGCGGGGTTGGTGGGATACGTGGCGTGGCGGCTCGTGCAGGCGCTCCTGGATCCGGAGGCCGGCCCGTCGGACGACGACCATCGGTGGGCCACGCGGCTCTTCTACCTCGGAAGCGCCGTGACCTACGGGGCCCTGGCGTGGTCGGCGGTCGCCCTCGCAACGGGAGCCGGGAGCGGGTCGGGAGGCGGCGGCGGGTCCAGGAGCTGGGTGGTTCACGTCCTGGACGTGCCCTGGGGGGTCGGCCTCGTCGCGGTGTTCGGGGCCGGCATGGTGGGGCGGGGCGCGCTCCAACTCTGGAAGGCCTACACGGAACGCTTCCGGGAGAAGATCGCCTCGTTCGACCTCGGCCCCGTGCGGGAGCGATGGACCATCGGGGCCAGTCGCCTGGGGCTCACGGCCCGGGGCGTGATCTTCGGCATCATCGGCGGCTCGTTCATCCACGCGGCCCTCACCCGGGACGCCGACCGTGCCCGGGGCCTCGAGCGCTCCCTGGAGTTCCTCGTCACGAGCCCCTGGCTCCTCGGTTCGGTGGGCCTCGGGCTCATGGGGTACGCCGTCTACCAGGGGGTGAAGGCCCGCTACCGGCTCATGGGGATCTGAGCCGCCTCACCAGGTCACCAGGGCCAGCCCCACCTGGGTCGACATATAGCGCACTCCGCCGTCGTAGCGGTCCCGCAGGGCGCCGCTGAGTACCTCGGTGTACACGGCCGAGAGCCGTACCGCCAGGAGGTCGCCGACCCCCACGTCGAGGCCGAACGTGACCGCGGCGGCCGTCGCGCCCGAGGGATCGCCCTGAGGCCCGGAGCGGCCGTATCGACCCACGCCCGCCGTGACCCACGGCGCCAGCTTCTCGGACCGCCCCAGGGCCACGTGGAGTCCCCCCTCCACGAGGGAGGGATCGACGTTGCACTCCGAAGGGGCGTCTTCCACATGACACCGGGCCAAGCCCGACAGATCGGTGTAGCGGGCGTACACGCCCCATCGCCCCGCCACGCTCCCGTGCCCCGTCACGGCCACTCCCGCCGCGGCGAAGTCCGAAGCGCCCACGGTGAGGGCGCCCTGGACCGACACCCCTCCGGCCCGTGTTTGAGCCATCCCGGCCTGGGCCAGCGAGGCCGCGACCGCCACGACCGCCACGGCGAGTCCGAGGGCCCGGGCGACGGTCATCCGTCCCCTCGCCCCGACAGTCGATACACCCGCACGTGCTCCACGTCGGCGGCGTCGCGCCACACCCCCACCAGGCGATCGCCCTGGACGGCTCGGAGGTCGAAGCGGGGCGGGGTGTCCACGGTCCCGAGCCACCGCCCCTCGGGCGACAGGACGGTCCACGGCCCCTCGGGAGGCGCCGGGGGAGTCACGGGGCCCGTCCGCAGCCAGAGGTGGCCGCGGTCGTCGACCAGCAGTCCCCCGTAGGCCGGATGTCGCTCGGGAAACACGAGCGAGGTGCGCAGGGCAGGGAGCATGGCGACCTCCTGAGGCGTCCGGGCCATGCCCTCGAGAATCCCGATGTAGGACTCCCGGTCGGCCGTCTCCACGACTCCTCGGGGAGCCGGAGCTCGAAAGCGGGCGCGGAGTGCGCCCGACGCGTCGTACTCGTCGACCTGCATCCAACTCCGCCCCCCCTCGTCCACCCGGGCCTCACCGTCGCCCACGTAGAGGCGACCCCCCCGGGCCGCGAAGGTGGTGAGCTTGGCGAAGGGCGGAACACCCATGGCGGGCCGGCCGCCGATGCGCATGGTCATGATTTCGTCGGTGGGCGCCACGGCCAGGGGCTCGTACGTGTCGGACGTGCGATCCCACCGCAGAACCGGCGCGTCGAACCGGGCCCGTCCGTTTGCCTCCAGGGGCCGATCCCCCACCGCTTCCCGGGCCGGCACCGCCAGAGCGCCGTCGCCCAGGGGCAGGGGCATCCGCAGGCTCCCGCCGGCGTAGGTGGGGAGGGGAATGCGCGGGCCCGGAAGACCGTCCACGAAGGCCACCAGCGCCTGGGATCCGGCATCCCACACCGCCACCGTGTCGGCCGGGAGACGGACGAGGCCGACCGGGCGCCGGACTTCGTCGGGGCCTTCGCCGAGGCCGGCGGCCACACCCTCCACCGATCCGTCGACGCCGAGCCACCGCACCTGCCCCGACCCGGCATCCAGCACGACCAGCCGCCCGTCGTCCAGCGGGACCAGGCCCACGATCCGCTGAAACGAGGCCTCGCCCTCCCCCACCGAGAGCTCGGGTTCGGGCTCCACGGTCCAGGAATCGCCGGGCTGCCAGGCCGGTCGGGCGCTCACCACCACGCGCACGCCGGCGCTGTCCACGGCCTCGCCTCCCCCGGCTGCACCGGCCTCGGCTCCGTCGCCGCACGCCCCCCCTCCGGCGCACAGGACGAGCATCACCGCACTCCACCCTCTTCTTGACACGCTCCGCTCCTATCCGGTACGGTTATCCGTCTTCGATATCCAGGAGAGATATTATGTGGTCGGGACCCGCGTCGCTATATGTGCTCGTTTCCCTCTCCCACGGCCCGCGCCACGGCCTCGGGATCGCCGACGACGTCTCGGCCTTCACCGACGGGTCGGTGATCCTGGGCCCGGGCACCCTCTACCGCGTGCTCAGGGACCTGGCCGAAGACGGGCACATTCGCCGGGTGGACTCCCCCGACGAAGATCACCCCCACCGAAAGTACTACGAGCTGACCGGAGGGGGGCGGGATCAACTGACCCGAGCCCTCCGGGAACTCGAGCACGTCGCCGCCGCGGCCCGTCGGGGCCTCGGGGGTCCGGCGCCGGAGGGCGCGTGAACGCCCGGGGCCTGAGCCGCCGTCTCGCCCGGCGGCTCGACGACCTGGAGCGCCGCGATCCCGACGGGGCCGTGGCCGGCTGGCGCTGGATGTGGCGCGCCCTGGAGCGCAGCTCGTCGTCGGTGTGGCGCCTGCGGCTCCGGTTCGCCGTCCTCGTCCTGGGCGACGCGGCGCTCCTGGCCGGATGGTGGACGCTCCGGAGCCCTCGGATCCTGATCGGTCGCTCCCCGGCGCGCGCCACCGCCCTGGCGCTGGCGCTGGGGCTGGGACTCGGGGCCCTGTGGCTGAACGAGCGCCCGTACGCGCCCCGTATCGCCCTGGCCCGCATCGACGTCGAACCGGGCATCGTGCGCGTCCAGGGTCAGGCCATGGGGCTCGACGACCTTCAGTTGGTGGTGGACCACTACCGCATCGCCGTCGCCCAGGTCCGGGTCGACCCCGATACGCCGGCGGGCTTCGTCGACGCCGTGCAGCAGGTACTGGCACGATCCGAGACCGGCCCCCGACGCATCCGATTCGCCGGGTGGACCCGGGACGAGGGCCCTCCGACCCGTCGGTAGCCACCCCGGGGCCCGGGGGCCGTGGCGGAAACCGCGGCCTCCCGACGCCACCTGAGGGAAGCCGCCCGTGCTCGGGCGCGATCGCCCCCGGGTCCGGCCCATTGCACGGAGGGGCTTCGCGTCGGAGGATGGGGGATCCTCCCCCGTTCCGGATCGTGGACCGCCATGATGGATGCCGAACGCTGGGCCCGGGTCGTGGAGATCTTCTCCGACGCCCTCGAACTCACCCCCGACGCCCGATCGGACTTCGTCCGGAACGCCTGCGGCGAAGACCCGGGACTCCGGGCCGAAGTCCAGGCCATGCTCGCCGCCGAGACCGCCGACGAACCCCTCCGCATCGAGGAGCGACTCCGGGACGCCCAGGGAACGGGCGACGATCGCCACATCGGCCACTACCGGCTGGAGCGGATTCTCGGCGAGGGGGGGATGGGCATCGTCTGGCTCGCCGAGCAGGCCGAGCCGGTGCGGCGCAAGGTGGCCCTCAAGGTGCTCCGCACGGGCCTGTGGTCGGACCGCATCCTGGCCCGATTCGACCAGGAGCGTCAGGCCCTGGCCGCTCTGGACCACCCGGGCATCGCCCGGGTCCACGACGCGGGGCAGACGCCCGAGGGGCAGCCGTGGTTCGCCATGGAGTGGGTCGACGGCGTGCCCATCACCGAGTACTGCGACCGCCACCGCCTGGACGTCGACCAGCGGATCTCCCTCTTCGTGGCGGTGTGCCGGGCCGTCCAGCACGCCCACCAGAAGGCCATCATCCACCGGGATCTGAAGCCCAGCAACATCCTCATCACCGAAATCGACGGCCGACCGACGCCGAAGATCATCGACTTCGGCATCGCCAAGGCGCTGGGGGAGCGCCTCACCGACCGCACACTGGTCACCCAGGTCGGACATCTCATGGGCACACCGGCCTACATGAGCCCCGAACAGGCCGACGGCGACGACCTGGACATCGACACCCGGAGCGACGTCTACTCCCTGGGCATCCTGCTGTACGAGCTCCTGGTGGGGGCGCTCCCCGCCGACCTCGATCGCCTGGCCGACTTCGTCATTCGCCGGGCGATCCATCAACTGCCGTTCCCGCGGCCCAGCGTGCGACTGCCTGCCCTGGTCGACACCGTCGACACCATCGTCGAGAACCGCCGCACCACCCGGGACTCCCTGACCCGGGTGTTGTCGGGCGACCTGGATTGGGTGGTGCTCAAGGCCATCGAAAAGGAGCGGGACCGGCGCTACGACACGGTGTCGGGACTGGCCCAGGACCTGGAGCGCTACCTGGGCGATGAGCCGGTGCAGGCCCGCCCTCCGAGCGCCGGGTATCGGTTGCGGAAGTTCGTGGCCCGCCACCGGGTGGGGGTGGGAGCCACCGGCATCATCGCCGCGCTCCTGGTGGCCTTCGCCGTGTCCATGGCGGTTCAGTCGTCGCGTCTGGCGGCGGAGCGGGACCGCACCGTGGTGGCCCTGGCGAAGGCCCGGGAGATCGGCTCGTTCATGGTGGGGCTCTTCCAGGCGGCCGACCCCAACCAGGAACCGGACCGCCTCACCGCCGTGGAACTCCTGGATCGGGGCGTGGCCCGGGCCGACGAACTCTCCGAGCAGCCCGACATCCAGGCCCAGATGCTGCACGCCGTGGGGAGGGCCTACCAGGGGTTGGGCCGCTACGACCGCGCCGAACCTCTCCTGGAACGGGCCGTCGATCTCCAGCGCGAACTGGGCGAGGAGGGGGCCGAGGGCGACCTGGCCCGGAGCCTCATGGCCCTGGCGTCGGTGCGGTTCGACTACGGCGGCGACTTCGCCGGCCTCGAGCCCCTCTTCGACGAAGCCCTCGCCCTGGCCCGGAACGGCGAGGACACCGATCGCTCCGACGTGGCCCAGGCCATCATGGGGTTCGGGGCGATCCAGTTCGGACGCCAGGACTACCCGGGGGCCGTGAGCCGCTTCCGTGAAGCGCTGGACATCTTCCAGGCCACCGACGATGCCGGTCGGGAACTCGAAGCGAACCTGCTGAACAACCTGGGCATCTCCCTGGTGCGGGCCGGCGAGCCCGCAGAAGCCGAACAGGCGCTGCGACGGTCTCTCGCCCTCAACCGGGAGGTGCGGGGCGACGGCCACCCGTCGGTGGCCACCAACCTCAACATCCTGGCCGAGGCACTGCTGGGGCAGGGGCGAATCGAAGAGGCCACCGAGCTTTCCCGGGACGTGCTGGACCGCCGCAGGGAGATCTTCGGGCCCGAGCATCCCGCCGTGGCCGCCGCCCTGAACAACCTGGCCCAGTACCTCAGCCGCCAGGACCGTTTCGCGGAGGCCGTCCCCTACGCCGAAGAAGCGGTGACGATCCAGCGCAAGACCATGCGTCCCGGCCATCCCCTCCTGGCCCAGGGGCTGGAGAACCTCTCCGACCTCTACATGCACCTCGAGCGCTACAGCGACGCCGAAGCGCCCCTCCTGGAGGCGCTGGAGATCTACCGCGCCAGCCTGGGCGAGGAACACATACAGACCCGGGAGATGAGGGCCGCCGCCGTGGACCTCTACACCGCCCTGAATCGCCCCGACGACGCGGCCCGGTACGCGAACCGGTAGAGGGCTACTCGTCGGGCGTCAGGTCGTCGTCGGGCCGCCATCGCACCAGTCCCATGCCCACGGCCACCAGCGGCACCACCAGGGTCGTGGTGGTCATGAGCACGGTGGTCCAATCCTGCCCGGAGGTCCCTCCGAGCCACGGCCGGACGAAGAGGCCCAGGGCCACCGCCGAGAAGGCGAGCAGCGCCCACCCCGTGGCCCGAGGCGCCCGGTAGGCGGCCCAGGCGCACCCGAAGAAGGGCGCCACCACCGCGGCTCCCATGAGGAGTCCCACCAATCCCTCGGCCACGGTGTTCGATTCGCTCACCGCCGTGAGGAGGGCGAAGAGCAGCCAGAAGCTTCCGAAGGTGGCCAGCACCGTGGCCGCCGTTCGTTTCGGCCCCCACACCTGCATGACGTAGGCGAAGAGCCAGGTCAGCCACAGCACCACGAGCAGAAACGTCAGCAGCTCGGCGGGATACCGCACGCCGGCCCCCGTGGCGTGCAACCCCGCGATGGTGGCGCAGGCGATGGATCCGCCGATGAGGTAGGCCCGGTATCCGGCGGTGGCCACGGCCTGGCGCTGGAACTCGTCCAGATCGGGAAGAAGGCCCATCTGGCGGAGGAGTCCGGGTCCGAACGCCCCCGCCCCCGCCAGGAGAATCCACACCTTGCCCGCCGCCATCCACAGGCCGATCCCCACCGCCACCAGGATCGCCGGCACCAGAGCCGACGCCGACAGTCGGACTCGCCCTCGGTTCGTGTCGCTCATCGGCCTCCCCCTCCGTGGAGTTCGAACAGCTCCTCCACCGGCACGTCGAACGCCCGGGCCAGGCTCAGGGCCAGGCCGATGGACGGATTGTACCGACCGCGCTCGATGGAAATGATGGTCTGGCGCGACACGCCGACCCGCTCGGCCACCTCTTCCTGCGTGAGGTCGGCCCGTCGGCGAATGCGCCGCAGATGGTTCAGGACTTCCGGCTGTGCACCCATGCATCGAATGTAAAGCAGCTTTCACATTTTGTGCAGTCTTCTTTACTCCGCCTTGCCCGAGGCCGTGGGGAGTCCCTACCGTGGCCCGCTCCGCCTCTCCGATCCGGGAGTTCTCGTGGCCCTCTCCGCACCCTCGCCCCCGACACGTTTCCCGGGCCGCCTCCGGCGACGGACGGTCATGGCGTGTCTGGCCCTGGCCCTGCCCTCGGGTGGGGCGGCCCAGGAGGAGTCCCTCGATCCCTTCCCTGCAGGGCGCAGCACCCTGGAAGTCGAGTTCGACGGCCTGCCCCTGAACCTCTGGGCCTACAAGCCCGACAACTACGTGGGCGACGGGTTCATCGTGCTCTTCCACGGCGCGAGCCGAGCCGCCGAGGCCTACCGCGACAATGCCGCGGGCTTCGCCGAGACCTACGGTCGCCTCGTGGTGGTTCCCGAGTTCGACGCCCAGCGGTTTCCCAGCCGCCTCTACCAGTTCGGCGGCGTGTTTCGGGAGGACGGCAGCTTCGCCGACGCCCACGAGCGCACCTTCCGGTTCGTGCCCGAGATCGTGGCCCACATCCGGGCTCGGGAGGCCCGCCCCGACCTGCCCTATCTGCTGCTGGGGTACTCGGCGGGCGCCCAGTTCCTGGAGCGTCTGTCGGCGTTCATGGACCTCGACGCCGAACGGCTCATCGCCATGAGCCCGGGGTCGTCCCTGTTCCCCACCCGGGAGATGGACTACGGCCTGGGGTTCGGGGGACTCCCGGAAGAATGGTCGTCCGACGAGCGTATCCGGCGGTATCTGGCCTTGCCCCTCACCATCGCGGTGGGCTCGGCCGACGTGGAGGAAGGACAACTGCCCACGGGAGACGCCTTCGACCAGGGAGTGCACCGCTACTCCCGGAATCTACGGTGGTTCGTCACCGCCATGGACCTGGCCCACACCCGGGGATGGGCCTTCGGCTGGCGCCTGGTGATCCACCACGGAGCCGGCCATCCGCCTCCCGAGATGTTCGACCATCCCCAGATCGGCAACGCCCTCTTCGGCCACAGGAGACCCTGATCATGCGCCCCCGTCTCGCCGTCCTGCTCCCGGCCTTCGTCCTCCTCTCGGTAGGCTGCACGGCCGACGACGGATCGGGCACGGCCGACCCCGACCCCTCCGACCCGTCGGCCGGCGAGATCGCCTGCGCTCCGAACGACGACGGCCTCACCCTTCCCGACGGCTTCTGCGCGGTGATCGTCCACGAGGGTGTGGGCGGAGCCCGCCACGTCACCGCCACCCCGTCGGGCGACCTCTTCGTGGCGCTGCGCTCGGCGTCGGGAGGCGGGACCATCGTCGCCCTCCGGGACACCACCGGCGACGGCCGCCCCGACGTGGAACGCCGCTTCGGCACCGCCGCAGGGAGCGGGCTCCTGTGGCGCGACGGGTGGCTCTACTCGGCCCCCGACGACCGGGTGATTCGGTATGCGTTGGCCGACGGTGCGCTGGAGCCCACGGGCGAACCCGAGACCCTCGTCACGGGTCTGCCCACGGGGGGCCACGGCGCCAAGAGCCTGGCCTTCCTCGCCGACGGCACGCTCCTGGTCACCATCGGATCGGCCTCCAACGCCTGCCAGCAGCAGTCCCGCACCGAAGGGTCACCGGGCATGGACCCCTGCCCCGAGCTCGAGGTGCGGGCGGGGGTATGGGCCTTCGACGGGTCGGCCTCGGGCCAGACCCAGGCCGACGGCCGGCGCTTCGCCACGGGCCTCCGCAACGCCTACGCCCTGGCCACCCACCCCGCCACCGGCGACGTCTACGCCACGGTCCACGGCCGGGATCAGCTGAGCGGCCTCTGGCCCGACCTCTTCGACGATCAGCAGTCGGCCGAGAAGCCCGCCGAGGAATTCGTCCGCCTCGCCGAGGGCGACGATTTCGGCTGGCCGTACTGCTATTTCGACCCCGACACCGACACCAAGGTGCTGGCCCCCGAGTACGGCGGCGACGGGGCGGCCGTGGGCCGATGCGCCGACGCCGTGGATCCCCTGGTGGACTTCCCAGCTCACTGGGCCCCCAACGACTTGGCGTTCTACGACGGCGACGCCTTTCCAGCGGAGTACGCCGGGGGGGCCTTCGTGGCGTTCCACGGGTCGTGGAACCGGGCACCTCTTCCCCAGGCGGGGTACCGGGTGGCCTTCGTGCCCTTCTCCGGCGGCACGCCCACGGGGGAGTGGAGCACCTTCGCCGACGGGTTTCCCATGGGCACCGTGAGCCCCCAAGGCGCCCGATACCGCCCCACGGGACTCACGGTCGCTCCCGACGGTTCCCTCATCATCGTCGACGGCAAGGAAGGCCGGATCTGGCGAGTCGTCCACACGGGAGGTGAGGCATGAGCCCCCCGCTGCGGTATGCCGCCCCCTGGCTCGTCGCGGGAATCATGTTGGCCGCCGCGCTCCCCGCCACGGCCCAGTCCCCCGACGCCCAGGCCATGATGGCCCGGGTCGAGGCGCCCCAGCCCGACCGCCCCGGCGACGAACTGGCGGCCATGACGCTTCCCCAGCTCATGGAGCACTTCCACGTGCCCGGGATGAGCGTGGCGGTGATCCACGACTTCTCGATCCACTGGGCGAAGGGGTACGGCGTCGCCGACGTGGAGACGGGGGCCGCCGTGGACACCGAGACCATGTTCCAGGCCGCGTCCATGAGCAAACCGGTGGCGGCCATGGGCTCCCTCCGGGCCGTTCAGGACGGGCTCTTCGGTCTGGACGACGACATCAACGACATCCTCACTTCGTGGCGGCTCGAAGGGGGAGAATTCACGGCCGACCACCCGGTGACGCCCCGCACGCTGATGAGCCACGTCTCGGGATTGGGCGACGCCTTCGGATTTCCGGGCTACGACCCCGACACCCCCCTTCCCTCGGTGGTCCAGATCTTCGAGGGCCACGAACGTTCCAACGTGGGACCCCTCTTCATGGAGCGGCGTCCGTGGGAGGCCTACGAGTACTCGGGGGGCGGCGTCACCCTCCAGCAGCAGGCTCTGGAGGACGCGCGGGGCGTTCCCTTCGCCGAGGTCATGCGGGCCGACGTGCTCGCGCCCCTGGGCATGACCCGGAGCTCGTACCGGCAGCCGATCTCGCCCGAGCACGACCGCAACGCCGCCCGGGCCCACGACGGCGAAGGCCGCTCCCGCGGCCCCAAGTGGCACGTGTACCCCGAGATGGCCGCGGCAGGCTTGTGGACCACGGCCTCCGACCTGGCCCGCTTCCTCATCGAGGTGCAGCGCTCGGTACGGGGGGAATCGAATCGGGTCCTGAACCGGGCCATGGCCCGGGAGATGATCACGCCCGTGGGCGTGGGCGACTTCGCCGTGGGCTTCGGCCTCTCGAAGATGAGCGAGGGGTGGTACTTCCAGCACGGCGGCTCCAACTGGGGGTTCCGGGGCACCATGACGGCCCACACCGTGAAGGGGTACGGGCTGGCGATCCTCACCAACGCCGATCAGGGGGGACCGCTGGCGGGCGAGGTGAGCCGACGCATCCAGGACGCCTACGCCTGGGACTCCCGGGCCGCCCCCGTGCCCCGCGGCTACGCGCCTCCCGTGGAGCGCCAGGAGGTCGCCGTGGACCGGGCGGTCCTGGCCCGATACGTGGGCACCTACCGGCTGAACGAAGAGCTGGACGTGGTGGTGACGCTGGGCGACGCCGGACTGCTGGTGACCCCCACCAACCAGCCGACCCTCCCCCTCTTCGCCGAGAGCGAAACCGAGTTTTTTCTCCGGGCCGTGAACGCCCAGATCACCTTCACGGTGAACGCCTCGGGTGAGGTGGACGGACTCGTCCTGCACCAGGGTGGGCGGGCGATGCGAGCGGAGAAGGGGGGATGAGCACCGACGGACCGGTGGTGCCGCGGCTTCCGCCGGTCTTCGATGCCGCGACGCTGCGCCGCCTCGCGGCCGAGTTCGTCATCATCGTGGTGGGCGTCCTGGTGGCCTTCGCCGTGGAGGACTGGCAGGCCGGCCGGGAGCAGCATGCCGAGGCGTTGCGCCTGCTGTCGGCCATGGAGGTCGACATCGCCGAGTCCGTGGCCGACCTGCGGGAAGCCCGAGCCTCGGCTGCGGTGCGGAAGAGCGCCCTCGTGGAGATCCTGCGGCGAGTCGGCGCCCCCCTCCCTCCGACCGACGAGTGGATGCCCCTGGGCGACGCCCCGTTGGACGGCATCACGGGCATCGGGGTGGGGGGCTTCGAGGTCGCACCGCCCTACGACACCCGCGACCTCCTGACGCTCATCATCTACGCCCAGGTGTTCGACGCCCGCACCGTGGCCTACGACGAGTTCCGGGCCACCGGGGCCCTGGCGTCGCTCCCTTCCGAGGCCCGGGCCGACATCGCCGGGTTCTACGGCCGCATGCTCGACTTCGCCGAGTCGAACCAGTTCATCCGGGATCAGGGGCGGGCGCTGGAAGACGCTCTCGAGGCGGCGGGGGTGGCGGCCCGGGACTGGATCCCCGACGACGAGGTGATCCGTCGGATCCAGGCCAACCCCCGAGCCCAGGCCAGCCTGCGTCGCGCCTACATGCGGGCCCAGGATCAGGACACCATGCTCCCCATCGTGGCCGAACGCCTCGAGGCCGAGGGCGCCGCCATGCTCGAGCGCGCCCGGGCGGGGCTCTGAGCGCCCCATGCCGATCCGCTGGGGCATCGATCTGGGCACCTCCAACACGACCCTGTGCGAGGATCGGTCGGGCAGTCCCCGCATCGTGAACCTCCCCGATCTGGCGAAGCTCGAGCCCCTCACCCAGACCCCCGTGGTACCGTCGTGCATCTGCATCCTGGACGAACGCGGGAAACGGGTGCTCATCGGCCAGGAGGCCCGAAGCTACAACTGGGACGGCACGGCCGACGGCTGGGCCGACGGGTTCAAGCGACACCTGGGCCGGGAGCATCAGCGCACCCTGGCCCGCGTGGGCCCGCGCGACTTCACGGCCCGCGACGTGGCGCGCCTCTTCGTCCGGGAGTTGGCTGCCGCCCTGGAGGCCGCCGCGGGTGAGCCCGTCGCCGATCTCACCGTGGCCGTGCCCTCCGACGCCTTCGAGACGTACCGCGCAGAGCTGCGCGGAGCCTTCGAGGCCCTGGATCGCCGCGCCTGGTGGCGACGCCTCCGGGACCGGCTGTTCGGGGGCGAGAGCGCGTTCACCCTCCGCTTCGTCGACGAACCCGTGGCGGCGGCCCTGGGCTACGGGGTCGACGTGGGGCGCGACGCCACCCTGGTGGCCTTCGACTTCGGCGCCGGCACTATGGAAGCCGCCGTGGTACGCACGGAGGGCGGCGAGACCGCCCGGACCGGCCGCGCCCGGGTCCTGGCCAAGCAGGGACTCCGCCTGGGGGGCGACGACGTGGACGGCTGGGTCCTCGACGCCCTGGTGCCCACGGCGCTCCACGACTGGCCCGAGTGGGAGGTGGCGCTGCGCTGGGAGGCCGAACGGGCCAAGCTCCTGGCCAGTGCCGGGCAGGAGGCGGCCTTCACCTTCCGCAACGAGACGTGGGGCACCCTGGATCGGGCGGGTCTCGAGGGACTGCTGGCGGGACGGGGGCTCCTCACGGCGGTCCGGGAGCTGCTGGGGCGCCTCGTGGACGAGGCCCGGGAGCGTCACGGCGTGGAGGTCGGCGACGTGGACGACGTGCTCCTGGAGGGCGGGTCGACCCTCCTGCCCGGCGTGCGGGAAGCCGTGGGCGAGGTCTTCGGCCGGGACCGGGTTCGGGAGTGGCTGCCCTTCGAGAGCGTGGCCCGGGGCGCCTGCCTCTTCGCCGGCGGCGGGACCGTGGACGACTTCATCTACCACGACTACGGAATCCGGGTGCGCCGGGACGACGGCCGGGAGGAATTCGAGCTCCTCGTCGAAAGCGGCACCCCCTTCCCCACACCCGACGACCACGTCGTGCGCTACTACGCGCCGGGCCACGACGGCCAGCGGTCCCTCAACCTCTTCGTGTGCGAAGTGGGCCGGATCGCGGGCCGCTCGGTGGCGTGGGAGACCCGGGCCAACGGCAACCGCTACTTCCTGCCGGCCACCGAAGGGGAACGGGCGTTCTGCCCGTGCCTGAACGAGGCCGATCCCGCGCTGCGCCTCGACCCACCGGGGCGGGGCACGGCCCCCCGCCTCCGGGTGTCGTTCATGGTGGACGCCGACCGCTGGCTCTGCGCCACGGTCCACGACCTCCACCGCAAGGCCGACCTCCAGGTGCGGACGCCGGTGGTGAGGCTGCTGTGAGCGGGTCGCTTCTGGTTCCCGACGCCGAGGCCGTGGAACGGGCGTGGCGCGAGGCGGCGGCGGAGTTGGGGGGGCGCTACGGCGTGAACCCCAACTGGAACAAGCCGGTCATCCAGGTCGACGGCGACCACGGCATCGTGATCCTCGAGGTGCTGGGTGGAGACACGGGGTACCTCACCCGGGCCCGGGTGGCGTTCCAGACCCGCGAACGGATCCACCTCTCGGTGACCGGCGAGGGATTCCTGGCCTCGCTGGGCAAGTCCCTGGGGTTCGTCCAGGACATCGAGTTGGGCCGTCCGGACTTCGACGACCGCTTCCTGACCCGGGGCTTTCCGGTGGCCCGGGTGAAGGAGCTGCTGGCCCCTCCGGTGGTGGACCTCATGGTGGCTCAACCGTTCCTGGAGCTTCGTCTGACGCCTCGTGGCCCCCCCCTCTACCCGGCGGGGCTCAAGGAACTGGAGGTCCGCCGCGGCTTCGTGGTCCGGGACACCCTGCAGCTCGTGGGCATGGTCCGGATCGCCGAAGCCCTCCTTCCCCGCCTGGACCCCCTCTCGGGGCCCGTGCAGGCCGGCGACGCCAACCTCGTGGAGCGGCTGTCCGGCGTGGGGGGCACGGTCCACGACCACTGGGCGCGGGTCATGGTGTGGGACGGCGATCCTCCCCGACGGGAGGCGGCCCGACTCCTGGGCGAATCGGGAGACCCGGCGGCGGTGGAACCGTTGATGGACGTGCTCGATGACGCCGACGCCGGCCTCGTCATCGCCGCGGTCCGGGCGCTGGAGCGACTCGGCGCCCGGGAGGCGGTGCCGAGGCTCGTGTGCCTTCTGGGCCGCCGGGAAGAGACGGTGGACGGCCGAACCCCCGCCGACCACGCCGCCGACGCCCTGGCGACCCTGGACCACGACGCCCTGGCTGAGGCCTTCGCCGCGGCCCTCCAGGGCGAGGCTTCCCCGCTCCAGACCGCCGTGGGCCCGTGGCGCGACGAGGTGGTGGCGGCCCTCATGCGGGTGCTGGCGTCGTTCGATCTCGAGGCCCGGGTCGAGGCCGCCCGGGCCCTGGGGGTCCTGGGCGCGCGGGAGGCGCTCCCCCTGCTTCGGGAGAAGAGCCGTGCCATGGGCCTGAGGACGAAACTCAGCGAGGCGGCCCGAGAGGCGGTGCAGGCCATCGAGGCCCGGGCGAGCCTGCCCCGACCCGTGGCGGCGGCTCCCGAGGCCCTCGACACGCTCCCCCGGCCGGCGGAGGCATCGGACCAGGACGACCCCGGCGGGACCCTGCCGCGATCGACCGGATCGCCTCCCCACGCGCCGCAGGGTTGACGCAGCGAGGATCCCGGCGCAATGGTCGCGCGAAGCGGCCCATCCGGTCCGCCGTCACACCATGGGCGGAGGAGCGCGAGACATGGCGGGATCCGACGATTCGAGCCAACGGGTGTCCATCGTCGGGTGGCGCAATTGGGGCGACCACCCGGTCGTGGTCCTCTTCACCGCCGCCGCGACGGTCACGGGACTCGTTCTCGCCGCCCTGGCCCTCCGTGATGGCGGGCCGGCGGTGGGCGATCCCTGTACGGCGGTGGTGGGCCGGTGGGATTGGCTGACGACCGGCGGCATCGTCACCGTGGCGGAGGGCGGCCGGCTCACCTTCCATCCGAACGATCTCACCAACCTCCCCACCTTCACGGGGGCCTGGCAGTGCGAGTCGGGTTCCGGCGACATCACCATGGCGTGGAACACCGGATTCTCCGACCGGCTACAGCTGTCCGACGACGGAAACCGGCTCAGCGGCACGAACGACCAGACCGGGACAACGATCTCCGCCGTGCGGGCGCGTTAGCGCGAAAACCCGGCATCCGCGGATCTTGTCCGGCATGATCACATGTGATACTATCATTTGTGATCATACTGCCGCCCGGGAGTCCCCCATGCTTCGAAGAAACTGGTTTCACGTCCTCCTGGCCCTCGCCGCGCGCCCCCTCCACGGCTCGGCCATCGCCGACGAGGTGCTGGAGCGTACGGACGGCGAGCTGCGTCTCTGGCCCGCCACCCTCTACCGGGCTCTGGACGAACTGGTGGAGGAGGGACTGGTGCAGGAGCTCGAGGGCGACGATCGACCCGAGGGGGAGAGCCGGCGGAAGCGGTACTATCAGGTGACGCCGGCCGGGCGGGAGGCCATCGCACGGGAGGCCGAGCGCCTGGAGGGGTTGGCCCGACAGGCCCGCGCCCGGCTGGGAGACGCGGGATGAAGCGGCCTCCCGTCTGGTTTCGCGGCGTGCTGGCCCTCCTGCCCCGGGACTTCCGGGAGAAGCACGGCGAGGAGATCGTCGACCTCGCCGCCCGCTACGCCGAGGGTCGCTCGTGGGTGGGGAGCACGGCGGTCTGGCTCCGCGCCGCCGCCGACCTCGTGGCGGTGGGCCTGAGGAGCCGGGCCCGGGTGTCGGATGCGTTCCGCCGCGATGTCCACACGGGGCTGCGCTCGCTCCGCCGCGACCCGGCCTTCGCCCTCTTCGCCGTGGCCATGATCGGGTTGGGGGTGGGATCGAGCGTCACGGTCTACAGCGTGGCCCGGGCGCTGCTGCTGCGCCCCCTTCCCTTCGCCGAGCCCGAGCGCCTCGTCTGGATCTCCAACGGCGACTTCGGACGGGGACAGGCCCTCTCCAGCATCAGCGTCCAGTCGGGCCAGCTCGAACCCCTGCGCCACGCCTCGTCGCAGTTCGACGACGTGGGCGGGTACCACCTCTTCGATCGCGCCGGCGACCACACCCTCCGGGTCGGGACGTCGTCGATCCGGGCGACCCGGCTCCGGGTCACCCCCAACTTCTTCGACGTTCTGGGCGTGGCGCCTGCGTTGGGACGCCTCTTCGCCCCCGACGAGGTGGTGGACGATGCCCCGTCCGCCGTGCTCCTGACCCACGGCGCCTGGATGCGGCTGTTCGACGGTCGGGGCGACGTGGTGGGCGGCTCGGTGACCCTGGACGACGCGCCGGCCACCGTGGTGGGCGTCCTGCCGGCTTCGTTCGACTTCACCCAGATCTTCGCCCCGGGAAGCCGCATCGACTACGTGGCCCCGTTCCCCCTCACGGAGCGTAGCAACCGCACGGGCAACACCCTGGGCCTCATCGGCCGGCTTTCGCCCGGCGCCACCGTGGCCTCGGCGCAGGCCGAGGCCGAGGCCCTGGTCCGTACCGATGTCGGCAACACCTTCGACCCGGTGGTGCGCCCCCTCCGGGACCACCTGGCCGGCGGCTTCCGGCCCACGGTGGCGCTCCTGGCGGCCTCCGTGGGACTGGTGCTCCTGCTGGTGTGCGCCAACCTCTCCAACCTGCTCCTGGCCCGGGGCGCGAACCGCCGCCGGGAGCTCTCGATCCGGGCGGCGCTGGGCGCGGGTCGGCGCCGGCTGGTGAGCCAGCTCCTCACCGAAAGCCTGATCCTGGCCGGAGTCGGCGCCCTCCTGGGCGTGGCGCTCGCCGTGGTCGGCACCCGGGTTCTGGCGGTTCAGGAACTGGGCATCCCCCTCCTGGGCCACACCCGGGTCGACGGCTGGGCGCTGGCCCTCGCCCTGGCGGGCAGTGTGGGAGTCGCCCTGCTCTTCGGCGTCGCACCCGCCCTCCGCAGCACCGCCGACGACTCCGGTGGATCCCTACGGGGAGCCACCCGGGGCGCTTCGCAGGACCGCCGGAGCTCGGGGCTCCAGCGCATGCTGGTGGTGTCGCAGCTCGCCATCGCCTGCCTGCTGCTGGCCCTCTCCACCCTCACGGCCCGCTCGCTCCTGCGGTTGGCCGACACCGACCTGGGCTACGACCCGTCGGGGCGGGTGGCGATCCGGGTCGATCCCGTGGCCCGCTTCCCCACCCCCGACGAGCGGCTCGCCTACTACGGGGGCCTCCTCGACCGGGTCCGAGCCGAGCCGGCCATCGCCGCCGCCGGTCTCACCGACCTGGTGCCCATGGCCTTCAACCGCCGATGGGGCTTCGATGTGGAGGGCCGCCCGGAGCTCGACGGGATCTATCCGTTCGTGCGGATCGTGAGCGACGGATACGTCCCGGCCATGGGCGTCGAGGTAGTGGAGGGCCGCGATTTCACCGCCGCCGACGGCCCGAACGCGCCGGGGGCCGCCCTCATCAACGAAACCCTCGCCCAGCGGATCTGGCCCGACGGCGGCGCCGTGGGGGCTCGGGTGCACACGAGCGGGTACGACGTCGAGATCGTCGGCGTGGTGCGCTCGACCCGGCAGCAATCGGTGGATCAGGAAGGCGGCTTCGAGCTCTTCCTCCCGCTGCGCCAGGTGAGCGACCACCGGGCCGCCTACCTCGTGGTGCAGGGCGATCGGCCCGCCCCGGAACTCACCGCGGCCGCTCGGTCCGCCGTCGGCGTGGCGGCCCCCGGCGTGCCCCTGGATCAGGTCCTCTCGCTGGACGCGGTGGTCGACGGCTCCCTGGCCCCGCGGCGCTTCCTGGCGACCCTCCTGGCCGGGTTCGCCGTCTTCGCCCTGGTCCTGGCCGCCCTGGGCGTCTACGCCGTGGTGTCGTACTCGGTGGCGCGGCGCCGACGGGAGATCGGGATCCGGGTCGCCCTGGGCGCCACCCACGATCAGGTGGTGGGGCGCCTCGTGCGCGACGGCTTCGTCCTGACCGTTCTGGGGCTGGGGGTCGGGCTCGTCGGTTCGCTGCTCCTGTCGGGCGCTCTCCGGGGACTGCTGTACGGCATCGAGCCCACCGATCCCGGCACCCTCCTCGGAGCCGGCTGCACCCTGGCCCTCATCGCCACCGCCGCAAGCTGGCTCCCGGCTCGCCGCGTCCTGGCCGTCGACCCGGTGGAGGCAGTGAAAGGCGACGAATGATGCGCGCCCTCAGCGACGAATCGACGCCACCACTCGGCCGTCGACTCCGGTGGACGCCACCAGTTCGAGAGCCCGCCCGCTCCGGGCCGTCACCTCCGCGTCGCCCCCCCGAGCGAAGGCCAGCACCCGCCCGGTCTCCCCGTCTCGCACGACCACCAGGGGGAGGCGGGCGGCGTCCCAGCGAAGACGGACCCGGTCGTCGTCCACCTGCTCGACGCGCACCGGCGAGCCGGCCTCGGCCGCGGGGCGCCGCTCGGTGGCCCGGAGCCCGTCGCTGAACCGGATCGAGGCCATGGCCTCAGACGCATCGAGGGGCACGACGAAGGCGAAGACCGCCGTTCCCCCGGGAGCGTCGGCCACCGGGGTGGGCCGAAAGCTCAAGTCGAAGACCCGAGCCCCGGACTCGGCGACGCCCTGGAGCCGGTAGGGGCCCGGGCCCGCCGGAAGCGAGGGAGGCGCCACGGTGCGGAACGCGGGCTCCAGCACCAGGGAGTCGCCCTCCACTCGCCCCCACACGACCAGGGATGGCTGCGGAGGAGCCGCCACGGGCGCGGCGGCAGCGTCCGTCGCCCGGAAGTCCATCACACCCTCGTACGTGTAGTCGCTGATCCAGTGGCGATCCCCGCAGTAGGAGTACGACATGATGTCGGTGCGGTCGGCGGGCTGAACCAGACTGTTCAACAGATCGAAGCCGAAGACGCCGGTGGCCGCTTCGGGGTACGGGAAGTCCGGGTCGGGCCCGGCGGCGGATCCACAGGGGGGGTGCTGCCGTCCGAAGGTGTGACCCAGTTCGTGGGCGGCGAGCATGGACTCCCCCTGGAGGCCCACCGCCACCCCGCGACCGATCAGGCCCATGCCTCCCCACGCCGCTCCTTCCACGTACGGAAGGATCCCGTAGTACGAGCGCGCCGACCCGTCGGCGGCACGGGCGGCATCGACGTGGGCGAGGACCTTCGGAAAGTCCTCCGCGCTGCGGAGGTCGAGCCCGCCCACGTCCAGGGTGTCCGCCCTCACCTCGATGTCGATCTCGTCGAGGGGGAACAGGCGTCCCACGTCCCAGAGCAGGAGTTCCGGGCTCGCCGTGGAACCCACGTCGCCGTTGACGCGAACCGGAACGATCGTCACCTCGAGCGGCGGAACCGCCATGACGACGGGCGTCAGATCCCCCCCCGCTCCTCCGTTGTCGCTCTCGTCGGTCTCGGCGACGCGATCCCCGGAATCCACGCTCGCCGAGATCCGCACGCCGGGACTCATCCAGGTGCGCTGAAACGTCAGGTTGTACGACGCATTCGCCGGCGTCTCGCTCACCCCCGGGCCCAGCGCGAAGCCTGCCGGCGGAACGATGATCTCGTCGGCGAGGAGGGCTCCACCGGCGTCCCGTACCTCGACGCGCACGTCGGGTCGCTGGGCGGTCATCCGGCTCGCCTCGACGAACACGCGGAGGAGGCCGGCCTTCCCGGCGACCAGGGGAACATCACCGTCCCAGCGCTGGACGCTCTGCACGAGATAGGCGTTGGCCACCGTCAGGTTGAGGGTGGTGGGATCGGCCACCGACGAAAACCGGACATCACTCGTCGTCCCTCCCGACCCGACCGCCACCTGCGCCGTCACCTCGGCCGGGCCCGGCTCGCGCCCCAGCGTCCACCTCGCGGAGGCCGAACCGTCGGAGCCCGTGACGGACTGGATGTCGTCGAGGGTGCCGGCCTCCGCGAACCAGGTCACCGCGGCCCCGGCCACCGGGTTGCCCCACGCATCGTCGGCGCGGATCCGAAGCAGCTCGGGGAGCGGCTCGCCCACCTCGGCGTGCTGCCCGTCACCCGATGCCGCCACCACCTCACCCACGGCACCGGCCCGGGCTGTGGCCCGCACCGAGGCGGGGCTCAGGCGGGCCACCGAGGCCCGGGCCGTCACCGCCCCCGCCTCCGTGCCCAGGGTCCAGACGGTGGAGGCCCTGCCCTGGGCGTCGGTCTCGCTGGAAGCGGGAGCGAAGCTTCCCCCCGCCGCCGACGTCGACCACGCGACCACGACCCCGGAGATCGGCCGCCCTTCGCCGTCGGTGACGCGGACGACGAGGGGTGCCGGAAGCGCCGTGGCCACCACGGCCTCCTGGCCGTCGCCCCCCTCCACCACGATGTCCGTAGGCACCGGCGGGGCGGACGCGTCGCCACACGACAGCTGTAGAACAGCCAGGAACAGCGTTCCCGCGAGCCGGAGCCCGCCGAAGCGGGTCTGCAGTGGGCGATCCATGATGGCATCGTACGCGCAACGGCGCGACGCCGCCAGCCGTCAGCGTCCCCGGCGGTTCGGGTGTCCCACGAACGACCGAGACTCCGACTCCCCCTCCCCGGACGCCTCCTTCATGAAGCCGACCCTCGTCGCAGGGCCGACGCTCGCGCTCGTCCTCGCCCTGGCCGTGCCCCCCGACCCGATCCACGCCCAGGCCGCCCCCGCGCCACCCGAGCGCCTCGCCGTCTTCCTGGACTGCGACTTCTGCGACGAGACGTTCCTTCGCCAGGAGATGGAGTACGTCGACTGGGTGCGGGACCGGGAGGTGGCCGACGTCCACGTGCTCGTGACGCAGCAGAGCACCGGCGCCGGCGGGCGCGCCCAGACCTTCGACCTCATCGGCCTGGGCTCGTTCGAAGGCACCGACCACACCACGGTCTACACCACCCTCGCCGGGGCGACCGAGGCCGAGTCCCGCGACGGGTTCCTCCGCACGCTGCAGGCGCTTCTGGTGCCCTACCTGCTCCAGACCACCATGGGCGACCGGGTGCGGGTGGAGGTGGCGCCGCCGGTCGGCGAGGCCGGAGCCCAGGCCCAGCCCCAGGACGATCCCTGGGATCACTGGACCTTCGAGCTCTACGCCGACGGCAGCGCGGACTTCGAGTCCAGACAGCGGTCCCTCGATACGCGCTACGGCCTCTACGTGAACCGGGTCACGGAGAACTGGAAGATCCAGCTCCGGCCCTTCTTCAACTACAACTACGACCGGTTCGAGCGGGGCGACGACGTCATCGAGAGCACGTCGCGCCGTAACGGGTTCACGAGCTACGTGGTGCGCAGCATATCGCCCCACTGGTCGGTAGGAGGGTTCGCCGATGTCTTCACCTCGACCTTCGACAACGTGGACATGCGGTACCGGTTCATGCCCGCCGTCGAATGGAGCCTGTATCCGTATCGGGAGGCCACGCGGCGTCAGCTCACCGTAGCCTATCGCATCGGCGGATCCCACATCACCTATCGGGACACCACCATCTACAACCAGATCGAGGAGTTCCTGCCCCAGCACACCCTCAACGCCGGATACGAGGTTCGGCAGCCGTGGGGGCAGATCGACATCGGCGCCAACGCGTCCCAGTATCTCCAGGATCTGGAGCGCTACAGCGTGGAGTTCCAGGGAGGGGTGGAACTGCGGGTCACCCAGGGACTGTCCATCGAAATCGGGGGCAACGTGGCCTTCATCTACGATCAGCTGAACCTGCCCAAGGGCGACGCGGATCTGGAGGAGGTGCTCCTGCGACGACGGCTCCTGGAAACCGACTACGAAGCCGGCGTCAGCTTCGGCTTCCGCTACCGGTTCGGCTCGATCTACAACAACGTCGTCAACCCGCGCCTCGGCGGCCTGGGGTCGCAGGACCGGTTCTAGTCGTTCGCCCGGCAGGACCGCATCGGGGGCGAGTAGGTGTCCCAGATGTCGTCGTCCGCGTCGAAGCACCACGGGTCGACGGGGAGACACCGGAGTTGGAGGCCCACCAGGGCCCGACGGCCGCCGACGGCGTCGTGGTGGAGCACCAGGCCGCGGGTCGCGGTCCCTGCGGGACACTGCACCCAGGGGCCCCAGTCGGAGCAGTTGGGCTGCCGGATCTGCCTCTCGAGGCGGTCCTGGTCCGATGCACTCGTCTCGTGGGGCTTCCGGGCCCACCGCACGCGAATGCCCTTCACCAGGCGCCCTCGTGGACCGTTGCGCCCGTTGGTGCAGACCTGGAGGCCGATGATCACGTCCGGACTGTCGTTGTACGCCAGCTTCACCGTGGTGGCGTCGTTCCCACATCGCGACCACGACGCGGTGTCGTCGCGGATGGTGATCTGGAGGAAACAGGGCTCATCGCCCCGCTCACCGAGCTCCAGGCGTCGAATCGCATTGGACGCGAAGTACCCGCTGGGCGCCGCGCTGGGCACCTCGAGGGTCTCGCTCACCTCCCCGCTCACACCGGCGATGGCGGTGGTCTGAGCGGGCTCGTCGAGAAGGCGGGTGCCGTAGTGGCATTCGGGCGCCCCGCACGGCGATTCGATGCGAAGTTGCCGGGTTCGATCGGCGCGGACCTGCGCGTCGAGCGCCGGAGGCGCGACCAGGGCCAGCAGAGCGAGGACGATGATGGGGCGATGAAGCATGGGAACCCTCCGGAAGCGGACGACGGTCTCGTGCTTCGTGGCGTCGTGCGGCCGTCGAGTCGGCCATGCGACGCGAAGTGCTGGCTGTTTCGCTTCTCCGGCGCAACCATGGGAGCATGAGCACAGTCACCGCATGGGGCCGAATCGCCGTCGCAGGGCTGCTCCTGATCCTGGTCGGGTGCGGAGGAGACTCCGCGGGCCCGGATCCCGATCCGGAGCCGGTCGACGACTATCCGTATCCGGTGGGCAAGGTCGTCTTCACCCACCCCCCGGTGGGCCTGGACCAGGTCTTCTTCTACGAGAGCATGGGGGCCCTCTACACGCCGTTCCAGGAAGATCACGGCGGCTTCCACCATTTCGAGACCGGGTCCGCCCAGCCCACCACGCCCGTCATTGCCCCCGCCGCCGGTCAGGTGCTGCAGATCCGCACCCACGAGAGCCACAACAGCCCGCAGGAGTACGCCATCGGCCTGAAGGTGAGCACCACCATCGACCTCCTGTGGGGCCACGTCGGTCGGCTTTCCCCGAAGCTCGCCGCCCAGGCCGGCCCCCTGGGGACCACCCGCGACGTCCGGATCCCGGTGGAGGCCGGCGAGGTGATCGGGTACGTGGCCCGGACGGCTCTGGATCTCGCCGTCAACGACCGGTCCCGTCCCGCTCCCGTTCTCCACCCCGAGTTCTACGGACCGAACCCGTACGCGGTCCCCCTGGAGGACTACTACGAGGAGCCGCTGAGGTCGCAGATCCTCGCCCTCACGCTGCGGGAGGCCCCGCCCCGCACCGGACGCATGGGATTCGATGTGGCGGGAACCCTGTCCGGATTGTGGTACCTCGAGGGATCCGACCCCCGGGGACCGGAATTCCGCCCCGAGGTCGCCGTCCACTTCGGATACCACCACCTCCAGGCCCACCGCTCGGAGTTCTTCGACGGCCGGGCGTGGGTCGACCGAACCGCCACCGCCGACGGCATCTCCCTCTGGGACTTCTGGATCAAGGGCAGCCCCCGCATGGAGAGCATCACGCCGGCATCGGGGCGCCTGAAGTTCGAGATGTACCCCTCCCGCTTCGGGATCGCCGGCGACTGGCCCGACGACATCTGGCTGGAAGACATCAGCACGCGGGATCAGGAGTCGACCACCCTGAGCGTCCTGCTGGTGGAAATGCTCGACGCCGAGACGGTGCGAATCGAGCGCTTCGACGCCATCGACCCTTCGGGGATCGACCCGGCCGACGTCACGGACTTCACGAGCGCGGCCCGCACGTATCGACGAAATCCGGTGGGGTGAGGGGAGGCGAGCCGTCGTATCGTGCGGAGCCTGCCGCCACGGCGTAGCTTGGCTCCGTCCCGTTCGTCGCCCCGTCCCGAGCTCGCCCCATGCACGTCCGCGCCGCTCCTCGCACCCTCGCCGCCGTCGCCCTCTGCCTGTCCCTGGCCGGTGTGCGGCCCGCGTCCGCCCAGGGCCTCCCCTCGTTCTACGAGCCCGGCATCGCCCCCGACGGCTCCGAGATCGCCTTCGTGTCGGGAGGCGACATCTGGACGGTGCCCGCGGCCGGCGGCGCGGCCCGGCTCCTGGTGGCCCACTCGGCCCACGAGTCCCGCCCTCTCTACTCCCCCGACGGGCGGCGCCTGGCCTTCAACTCCAACCGCAACGGCGGGCTGGACATCTTCGTCATGGATCTGTCCACCGGTGACGTGCGCCGCGTGACCCACGACTCGGGGTCGGAGGAACTGAACGGCTGGTCGCCCGACGGCACCTGGATCTACTTCAGCTCCAGCGCCGAAGACGTGGCGGGCACCCACGACGTGTTCCGGGTGCGAGCCTCCGGTGGAACGCCCATGGCCGTGGCCGCCGACGCCTACGAGGGCGAGTACTTCGCGGCTCCGGGACGCAACGGCATGCTGGCCATCTCCACCCGAGGCGATCAGGCCCGTAGCCAGTGGTGGCGCAACGGCCACTCCCACATGGACGAGTCGGAGATCTGGATCGTGGAGGAAGCCACCACGGAGGGGGGCGTGCCCACCTACCGCTCGCTGGCCACCGGGGGCAAGAATCTCTGGCCTCTATGGGACGCCGGAGCGGCAGGTGTGTACTTCATGTCCGACCGTTCGGGAGCGGAGAACCTCTGGGCCGTGAGCGCCCGAGGCGGGTCCGCCACCCAGCTCACCGAGTTCACCGACGGTCGGCTGCTGTGGCCGTCCATCACCCGGGACGGGCGCACCATCGCCTTCGAGCGGGACTTCGGGATCTGGACGTACGACGTCTCCGGTGATGCGGCGCGGCGCCTCGACATCACCCTCATGGGCGCGGTGGAGGGCCCCACGCCGGAGAAGGAGGAGGAGGACTCCGGATGGGGCGACATGGCGGTGTCGCCCGACGGAGAGAAGTGGGCCTTCACCGCCGGGGGCGACGTCTTCGCGGCGTCCATGTCCGACGATGTCCCCGCGACCCGGGTCACCGACACCCCGGCCGAGGAGGGCTCCATCGCCTGGACGCCCGACTCCGAGGGTATCGTCTACACCTCGTGGCGCAGCGGCACGGAGAAGCTCTACCACTACGACTTCGCCACCGGCGAGGAGCGCCAGATCACCACGGGGACCGACCGGGACACCGGGGGGGAATTCTCTCCCGACGGCGAGTGGCTGCTCTACATCCGCCTGCTCCACGACGAGCGGGAGCTGCGGGTGATGGCGTGGCCCGACGGTGAGGATCGCCTCGTGGCCCGGGACATCGGAGGAGGCGCCACCTGGTCACCCGACTCCCGCTGGATCGCCTTCGGCGCCGAAACCGACGAATTCACCAATGTGAAAGTGGTCCCGGTGGAGGGCGGGGATGCGCGCCAGGTGAGCTTCATGGCCAGCACCTCGTTCGGGTCGCTCCGCTGGAGTGCCGACGGCGCCTACCTCGTATATCGGACTGCGCAGCGCACCGAGCCCGGCGAGATGATCAAGGTCGACCTCGTGCCCGCCCCCCCGACCTTCGACGAGGACGTCTTTCGGGAGCTCTTCAACGAGCCCGAGGAGGACGACGACGAGGACGAAGGTGAGGGCCGACGGCCGGCGGCGGCTCCCTCGGGCGCCCCCGTGGAGACCCCCGACTCGGTGGCCATCGACTTCGACGGCATTCGGCGCCGGGGCGGCGTGGTGCCCACGTCGTTCTCGGTGGGCGCGATCCTCCTCCACCCCGACGGAGAATCGGGAGTCGTCACCGGCGGCGGCGAGGTGCGGAAGGTGACCTTCGGCCCCAACGGCGACGTGGAGTTCGATGAGCTCGACTTCTCCGGCAATCCCCTGGCCTTTTCCCGAGACGGCCGGTCGCTCTACACGAGCCGGGGCGGCCAGTTGAGGGTGGTGTCGTGGCCCGGGGGCAACGAGCGCACCATTTCCACCTCGGCCGAAGTGGTGGACGATTTCGACCGTACCAAGGTGGCGGCCTTCGAGCAGGGGTGGGGTGAGATGCGCGACGGGTTCTACGACCCCGACTACCACGGGGCCGACTGGACCGGTGTGCGCGACCTCTTCCGGCCCCGCATCGAGGGGGCCCGCACCCGAGCCGAATTCGGCCGCCTCATGGACATGATGCTGGGCGAACTCAACGCGTCCCATCTGGGCCACTCGGGTCGTACCGGCCCGCCCCAGGAGGGCGACGGCCACGACACCGGCCGCATCGGCCTGCGCTTCGACCGCCTCGCCTACGAGAACGACGGCCGCTTCGTGGTCACCGAGGTCCTCGAGCTCGGCCCCGCCGACGTGGCCGGCGGCATCGCGGTGGGCGCCGAGATCGTGTCCGTCGACGGCACGGCCCTGGGCGCCGACTCCGACCTGAACCGCTTGCTGAGGGACGCCCCGGGGCGCCAGGTCGTGCTGGGCGTGTCCGCCGACGGCCAGACCCGCGACGTCGAGGTCCTGGCCACCTCGGCCGGAGCCGAGGCCCAGCTCACCTATCGCAACTGGGTGGAGAGCCGCCGGGCCTACGTCGACCGGGTGAGCGACGGTCGCCTCGGATACGTGCACATCCCCTCCATGTCGGAGGGATCGCTCACCCAGTTCATCCGCGACCTCGACCAGCTGAACCACGCGAAGGACGGGGTCGTGATCGACGTCCGGGACAACAACGGTGGCTTCGTCAATGTCTACGCCATCGACATCCTGGCTCGGCGGAACTACCTCACCATGGAGTCCCGGGGAAGCGACATCCTGGCACCGGCCCGGGTGCGCCTCGGGCAGCGGGCCCTCCTCGCCCCGACGGTGCTGGTCACCAATCAGAACACCCTCTCCGACGGCGAGGACTTCACCGAAGGCTACCGGGAGCTGGGGCTGGGGAGCGTCGTGGGCGAGCCCACGGCGGGCTGGATCATCTTCACGGGGTCCCGGGGGCTCGTGGACGGCACGAGTGTGCGCATGCCGGGCACGTTCATCCGCGACAACCGGGGCCAGAACATGGAGCTGAACCCCCGCCCGGTGGACGTGGAGGCGGAGCGCCCCGCCGGCGAGAGCTACCTGGGCGTCGACAGCCAGCTCGACGCCGCGGTGCGCACGCTCCTGGGGCAGATCGACGGGGGCGGCGGCTGATCCGTCCTTTGCCGCGCCCCGAGCCTACCGGGAATCCGCCTCGTGCCGGTGAGCGCCGATGCGGCGGGACGCCTGCCCGTGATATGCGCCGGCTCCACAGCCCCGCGCGATCAAATCGCGACCCGTCGACGCACCTCCGAGATCGGGGTGGCCCGGCTTGCTCGCATACGATAGGGATGCGCACTTCGTCGCGCGGGGAAAAATCGAGTGTGCCATCTTTCTCGAATTTGAGGGACGACGCGCACCTCGATTGGCGATCGACCTCGAGTGGTCACGTCTTGATCGCTGCCGATCCGAGGGGGTGGGATCGATCCGGACACCTACGTCGTGGCCCGCCCGGATCATCGTGGCCCAGGCTGGGCTGCGGAAGGCACCGCTCCTGACGAAGGACCCGGCCACATCCACGACGACAGAGCCATCGGGTAGCCCGGGCGAAGCCACCGCACCACAAGCATTCCCGCCCACTTGCTTCATTTTATAAAGTACATTATGGTGCAGTATCGTCAACGAACGCCCCGCCGCCTTCTCGAGCCCTTCCATGCCTTCGATCGCCCTTCGCCGCGTCGGCCTCCTTCTGCCCCTCCTGGTGGCCGCGACCGCCTGCTCCACCCCGGACCGCGAGGCCGAAGCAGGCGCCATGGAGTCCCCGGAACTGGTTGCGGACGAAGGCAGCCACGAGGGACTGGTCCACGGCCGGGTCACCATGGAAGACGGCACGGTCTACGAGGGCCGTCTGCGGTGGGGCGGCGACGAAGAGGCCCTGTGGACCCACCACTTCAACGGGCGCAAGCGGGGCGATCCCTGGGGCGACCTCCTGCCTCGCGGCGACGCGCCCGACGCCTCGGGGCGTCCCTTCCTCGCCCGCTTCGGCGACCTCGCCCGGATCGAGACCACGCTGCGGGAGATCCGGGTCACCCTGAAGAGCGGGGAGTCGTTCGTCCTCGATCGGTTCGAAGCCGACGATCTGGCCGACGGGCTCCGGATCTGGGACGACGCCCAGGGGCTCGTGGATCTGGGGGAATGGCGCATTCGATCGGTGGAGTTCGTGGCAGGCGGGAGCGGAGACGGGCCCCGGCCCCTCCACGGCACCGTGCGCACGGCCCAGGGCGCCTTCACCGGATTCCTGCAGTGGAATCGCAAGGCGGGCCTGGTCACCGACACGTTCATGGGCGTGATCCCCTTCGGCGACATCGCCGCCATCGAACGGAGATCGGCCGAAAGCGCTCGGGTGACCCTCGTGGACGGGAGCGAGCGGGTCGTGTCGGTCGACGGCCGAGAGCCCCTGGCCCCCCGAGGGGTCTACGTGGACGACCCCCGCTTCGGGCGGGTGCTGGTGTCGTGGGACACCCTGGAAGGCGTGGCCCTCGACGACGGCGGGACGGGTCCGGGGTACGACGACTTCACTCCCGGGGGACCCCTGGAAGGCATCGTCACGACCCGGACCGGCGAGCAACTCGAGGGCCGGATCGTCTACGACCTGGACGAGAGCCAGACCACCGAGACCCTGGACGCACCGTGGCGGGGGGTGGACTACCTCATCACCTTCGCCAACGTCGCCGCCATCGATCTTCCCGACGGCGGCGACGGCGGCCCCCCCGCCCGCATCACGCTGCGGGGCGGGGAGGCCGTGGAACTGGAGCGCTCCGGCGATCTGGGCCCGGGCAACGCCGGCGTGCTCGTCTTCACCCAAGGCGCCGCCGAACCCCGCTACGTGCCGTGGAGCGACGTGGTCCGGATCGCCTTCGGGGGCTGAACCCGGGGAGGCCTACCCCTCGCGGGCCTGGATCTCGGCGGCCTTGGCCTGGACCTCGTCCAGGACCCGGAGCAAATTGCCGCTCCACAGCTGGCCGATCTGCTCTTCGGTGTACCCGCGGCGCACGAGTTCCAGGGTGACGTTGAAGGTCTCGGAGGCGTCGCCCCAGCCCTCCACACCGCCGCCACCGTCGAAGTCGGAGCTGATGCCCACATGGTCGAGGCCGATGAGGTCGACCATGTAGTCGATGTGGTCCACGAAGTCGGCCACGTCCACGGGCGGGGCGGTGGCGTTCACCTCGGCGGCGATGCGGGCGTCGGCGGCCGCCTGGACCTCCTGGTAGCGCGCCATGGCCGCGTCCCGCTCGGCCTCGGGCAACTCCTGCAGGGCGCGGAAGAACGCCCGTCCCGGTCCATCGGCACCGGCGAAGTCGAAGTCCATCTCGGCCGCCACCTCGGCGAGGATCGCCTGGGACGCCTCGTTGTGTGCCGTATTCTTGGGGCCGTTCACGTAGCTCTGGAACGCCACCGTCTGGACCACGCCCCCGTTGTCCCGGATGGCCATGAGCTGTTCGTCGTCCAGGTTCCGGGAATGGTCGTTGACCGCCCGGGCCGAGGAGTGGGAGGCGATGACCGGCGCCTCGGACAACGCGATGGCCTGGAGGTTGGCCTCCTTCGACGGGTGGGACACGTCGATCATGATGCCCCAGCGGTTCATCTCGGTGACCACCTGGCGACCCAGATCGCTGAGGCCCCCGTGGAGCCACTCGTCCAGGGCCTCACCCGTGTTGGAGTCGGCTAGCTGGCTGTGCCCGTTGTGGGCGAGGGACATGTACCGGGCGCCCCGCTCGGCGAACTCCTGCACGCGGGAGATGTCGGTGCCGATGGGATAGCCGTTCTCCACGCCGATCATGGCGACCTTCCGCCCCTCGCCCACGATGCGGCGCACGTCGTCGGAGGTGAGGGCCAGACCGATCCGGTCGGGAGCGATCTCCTCGGTGAGCCGATGGATCGCCTCGAACTTCTCCACGGCATTGTCGTAGGCCGCGGCGTATCCGGCTTCGGTGAGCTCACCCTGCCCCGTGTAGACCACGAACCACGCCACGTCGAGCCCCCCCGCCTCCATCTTGGGCAGGGTGACCTGGGTGTTCAGGTCCATGGTGTAGTTCTGTTCGGCGGTGAAGTTGCCGGCGTTGATGTCGTCGTGGGTGTCGAGGGTGATGACCCGGTCGTGGATGCCCTGGGCCATGGCCACGAGTTCGGCTTCCGACATGGCCGAGGTATCGGCCATGCCGTCGTCCGCCCCCTCACCACCGCCACAGGCGGCGAGAGCGAAGGCGGTGGACACGGACAACGCCAGGAGCCAGGGACGGCGTGGGGTACGGATCATGGGATTCGGCGGTCGGGGTGCGGGATGGGGAAGCCGGAGCTTGGGGTCCGAATGCGGACGGGCGCAAGGCGGAGCGGGCGGTGCTTGTGGCTGGAGGCTCCGGAGTCGCATCATACCGGGACACCCGCCCCCCCATCGCCCGAGGCTCCGTGGAAGACGCCATCGCCCGCCCCGCCCGACTCGCCGATCTCGTCGCCTATCAACCCGGCTCGGTGGTCAGCCGTGTGCTGCTCCGCAACAACGGCGGCGTCATGACGGTCTTCGCGTTCGCCCAGGGCCAGGGTCTCACCGAGCACTCGAGTCCCCACGAAGCGGTGGTGTTGATGCTGGAGGGGGAGGCGCGCATCACCATCGCGGACGACGTGCACGAGGTGGCCGAGGGAGAGATTCTGCACCTCCCGGCCACGATTCCCCACGCGCTACAGACCCAGGGCGGCTTCAAGATGCTCCTGACGCTGCTCAAGAAGTGAACGCGGCGGCTGCGCTGCCCGGCCTGGGGCTCCTGGTGATCGCAACCTGCACCGGTCCCGATTTACGACCCGTCCGCGGCGATCATCCATCGGTGCGCGAACTCTCCGCCGCCGCGCCCATGGGAGCCGAAGTGGAGTGGGGCGATGTGGGAGCGTTCGACGTGCGGGCGTCGGACGGGGCCGTCGCCGTCTTCGATCGCTTCGCGGCATCGGTGGTGGTGCTGGACGCCGAGGGGGAACGACTTCGGTTCGGCCGCCGAGGGGAGGGGCCCGGGGAACTGACCGGAGAGGGGCCGCTCGTGTTCCGCGACGACGGCATCGCCGTATTCGCCGGCGGTCGGACCACGGTGTTCGACCCCCGGGGATCACTCGTGGGAACCGCGCCCAGCCCAAGTACCCGGGCGGCGTTCGAATGGGACTCCGCGACCGTGGCGTCGGTGGGCCGCGACTTCGCAGCGGGCGGCCTCGGATGGCGGGTGCTTCTTTGGGACCCCAGACTCTCCCATGCGCCCGACACCCTCTTCCGCACCCACGAATTGGTCGGCATCGCACCGGACTCCATCGGCTCCGGCGGGGCCATGCACGGACGGGCCGGTGTCGGCTTCTTCGCGGGCCCCCGCGCCGACACCAGTGCCCTGGTCCGGATCGACCCGGTCACACGACACGTCACCCGCTGGCCCTCGGTCCCCCGGGACCGGGCGCCCTGGACGAAGGAGGAGTGGAATCGCTACCTCCGGGAGGGCGTGAGTGAAGGCCTGTATAGCGCCACCTCGCAGCCCATGCGGGAGATGTTCGCCGGATTGTTGTCGCGCCCGCCGCGGGATCCTCCGGAAAGTCTGAAGCGCCTGATTCCCTACGAAGGCGCGGTGGGCCTGGACCGGGCGTCGCGCGTCTGGGTCATGATGCACGTCCCGTTCGACCAGCGGACCACCATCGACGTCTTCGACGCCGCCGGCCACCGCCTCGCCACGCTGCGGGCGCCCGGCCGGCCCTACGAGCGCATCGTCGTGAAGGACCGCTGGCTGGTGGGCCTCTCCTTCGACGCACTGGATCGCCCCCAGATCTGGCGTCACGACCTCACCGAGGTCCTGGTCTGGCTCGACGGACTGGAGAGCTGACGAGTGTCACTCCCCGGGCTCGCCCCACGCAGACACCTTCACACCCCCGAGCCCGGAGTCCCCGCTCCATGACCGACGCCCCTCCCTCGCTCGACGCTCAGCGCGACGCCTTCGTGCGTCGCCGCTTCATGGCCATGCCCGTGGCGGGAGCCATCGCCTGGACCGGCATCGGGATCGCGGGGGCCCTGGCGCCCCTGGTCTGGAAGGTCTGGGCCGTGTTCATCGGGACCGGGGTCATCTTCTACCTGGGCATCGGCGTGGCCAGGATTCTGGGCGAAGACCTCCTGGGACGGGACCGATCCGCGCCCTTCTTCGACCGGGTCTTCATGCTGTCGGTGGTGGCGGCCCTGTGCGTCTTCGCCGTGGCGATCCCGTTCTTCCGGGCCGACCCCACCTCGCTCCCCCTGTCGGTGGGAATCCTCACGGGCCTCATGTGGATTCCCCTGTCGGGGCTCATGGACCACTGGATCGGGCTCTTCCACGGCGTGGCCCGCACCATCGGCGTGCTGGCGGCCTGGCTGCTCCTCCCCGAGGCCCGATTCGTGGCAATCCCGGCCGTCATCGTGGCCGTGTACCTGGTCTCCATCGTGGTGCTCCAGCGGCGGTGGGTCCGGGCGACGGCGGCCTGAGTCGAAGATCGTGGCGCCGCCCACGACCCCCTGTCATTCTGTCGCAGCATGGCCGTAGCATGGGGTACCGCCATTCCGCTCACACTGCTGGAGGTCGTCATGGGGCTTCGAACGACGCTGATCCTCGCGCTGGTCCTGGCCCCGTCGGCCTCGGCGGCCCAACTCGAGACGGAGTCCCTCTTCGAAGACGTGCGGACCGAGATGTTCGTCCGCCTCGTGTCGGAGCGGATCATGCTGGCGCCCCGGAGCGACGTCTGTCTCGGTCTGGGCGGAACCACCACCCCCGTGGAAGACCCCTCGCCCGAGGTCGTGCGCCGGGTGGCGGAGGCCACGGCCGAGCAGCAGGCGGAGTTTCGGTTCGACGGCAAGCTACTGCCGTTCTCGGCCTGCACGGACCACTCCTTCGAGGGCAACCGACGGGACCTCCGACGGGCCATCGTGGCCGTGGTGGAGCACCTGCGACTCGACCTCGATCGGACGACCCTGACCGCTCAGGGCCACGCCGGGACCACCGGCGAGAACGTGCTCGACTGCCGCTTCGGCGTGAGCCCGACGGGCCCGCCAGCCCTGCAAGCCTGCGGCGTCTGGCACGAGCACTTCGGATACACCCTGAAGGTGTCCCGTTGAAGCGCATCGCCACCCTCGTCGTCCTCGGCGTCCTGGGGGGATGCGCCCGGGGCCCGGGGGAGGGCGACTCGGCGGTTCAGCGGGACACACTCCCCAGCGGGACGGTCGTGGTGACGAACCCCGATCGCGGTGCGTGGGAGAGGACGGGCGCCCGACCCTGGACCCTGGTCGAGGACCTGCGCATCGGGCGCATGCAGGGCGACGGCCCCGACGTGTTCGGGTCGGTGCGCAGCGTGATACCCCGCGGGGATGGCCTGATCTGGGTCCTGGACAGTCAGGCGTTCGAGTTCCACGGCTTCGATGGCCAGGGCCGTCACCTGCGGACCATCGGTGGATCCGGCGACGGGCCCGGCGAGTTCGGTTTCAATCCCTGCGCCCACGAGGCGCCGGACGACGAGATCTGGGTGGAAAGCGGCGGTCGCTGGCAGCGCTTCGGACCCGACGGCGAACTGCGGGGCGGCCAAACCGTCACGCGTTCGCTGGGGTGCGGGATCGCGGGGTGGCGCGGCGATAAGTTCCTGGCCGCCTTCTCAACATTCGACCTGACGAAGCGCACGTCCACAGGCTTCCTGATCGTCCACGATCGGGCCGAGGACGGAAGCGTGACACCGAGGGATACCGTTCCCATGCCGGATGTTCCCGAGTTCGAGGCGTTCCAGTGGCTCGTCGACGGTCGACCCCGGATCCAGAGCCTCGTGCCCTTCGTGCACAACGGGCGGTATTCGCTCCAGCCCAGCGGCGACTTCCTGGTCTGGGACGGCGGACCCGCCTATCGGTTCCGGAAGACGACCCCCTGGGGCGACACGCTCCTCATCGTCGAAAAGCCCCACATACCGACGCCGATTCCCCCCGAGACGAGGGACGCCGCCCTCGCCGACCTGAATCGCGAGGATCTGGGACTCCCGGACGACTACGACCCCGATCGGGTGCCGACGGACTTCCCACCCTTCCAGTGGTTGCGGGAGGCCGACGACGGCTCGGTATGGGCCCAGCGCCAGGTCGCGGAGGGCGCTCTCGCCTTCGACGTCTTCGACCGCGACGGCGCATTCCTGGGCACCATCCCCCTGCCCGACGAATACGCCACGCTCCGGGTACAGAGGATCACGGAGTCCCATATCTTCGGAGTCGTGCGCGACGAACTCGACGTGGAGTTCGTCGTCCGCCTCATCGTCGAGAAGTCACCGGAGACCCCGTGAAGACCCAGTACTACGGCGCCTCGAGCCTCGACGGCTTCATCGCCGACGAACGCCACTCCCTGGACTGGCTCGATCGTCTCGACGCGTCGGACATGACGAGCTACGGCGAGTTCATTCGCGACGTCGGGGCCATCGCCATGGGGTCGTCGACCTACGAGTTCATTCTGCGGCATCTGGCTTCGGTGGAGGATCCCGCGCAGGCGCGGTGGCCCTACGAGCAGCCCTCGTGGGTCTTCACGTCCCGGACCCTGCCCGGAGTCCCCGGTGCCGACATCCGTTTCGTCTCGGGCGACGTGGCTCCGGTGCATGCGGAGATGGTGGCGGCCGCCGGCGAGAAGAACGTGTGGATCGCCGGAGGCGGCGAACTCGCGGGCCAGTTCTACGACGCGGGACTCCTGGACGAGCTCATCATCCAGATCGCGTCGGTGACCCTGGGCGCCGGCGCCCCCCTCCTGCCCCGGCGCATCGACGACCCGTCGCTCCGGCTGCGATCGGTGCAGATGTGCGGCGAGGGGTTCGCGGAACTGCGGTACGAGGTGCGGTACGCGTGGCCCGACCCTTCCTGACGGCGCGCTGGGAGAGCCTGCTCCTCCTGAACTTCGCGTGCCCCCGTGCCCTCCTGGATCCCCTGGTTCCCCGGGGCACGGAGCTCGATCCGTGGAACGGTACGCCCCTGGTCAGTCTCGTGGCGTTCCGGTTCCTCGACACCCGTCTTCGGGGACTGCCGATTCCCGGACATCGCCACTTCGACGAAGTGAATCTGCGGTTCTACGTGCGGGCGCCCGGGACGGACGGGGAGCTGCGACGAGGGGTGGTGTTCGTGCGGGAATTCGTGCCCCGGTGGGCCATCGCCACGGTGGCCCGGGTGGTCTACAACGAGCCGTATCACACCGCCTCCATGTCGCACGAGGTCGACCTCGATCCCGAGTCGGGCGGCTCGGTGCGGTATTCGTGGGCCGCCGACGGCGAGACCCACACCCTCCAGGCCCGGGTCTCGGGACCCGCTGCCGATTTGGTGCCCGGGTCCGAAGGCGAGTTCATCACCGAACACTACTGGGGATACACGGCCCAGCGGGACGGCGGCACCCTCGAATATCAGGTCGAACATCCGCCGTGGCGCATCTGGGAAGCCGCCGACGCAGAGTATCTCGCGCCGCCGGGGGCGAGCCTCTACGGGGCGGCCTTCGCCGAGGTGCTGTCCGTGGCGCCACAGTCGGCATTCGTGGCCGTGGGGAGCGGGGTGCAGGTGTACCCCGGGAAGCGGTTCAACCGGACCTCCAAAGGAGTCTGATCGTGACTTTCGAGTCAGGAAAATCAAAGGCGCCCCAGGTGCCCCAGGCCGACGTGCATCCCCGGCGGGAGCCCGGAAAGGGTCGCGGCCGTTGGGTCCTGGAAGACGACTTCGACGCCCCCCTGCCGACCGACGTGCTCGATGCGTTCGGGAAGCCCGGAGAGAGAGACTCCTCCTGGACACCCACGCCCTGATCTGGTGGGACGCGGGAGAGGGACTGAGCCGGGAGATCGAAGACGCCATCCGGACCGCGGATCAGGTGTACGTCAGTGCCGTAACGGGCTGGGAGATCGCCATCAAGCTCTCCCTGGGACGCCTCCGGACGACCCGCCGGGCGGAGGACGCCGCGGCGGACTCCGGCTTCGAGGAGCTCCCCGTGCGCCTTCGACACACCCGCCGACTGATCGATCTGCCCCTGCACCACCGCGACCCCTTCGATCGCTTGCTCGTAGCCCAGGCGCTGGAGGAGGGGCTGACCATCGTGACGCGGGACTCGGCGATTCAGGGGTACGAGGTGCGAGTGATGTCGTGGTGAGGTGGGCCAGCGCCGCTTCGGTCGTCCTGCTCGCAGCCTGCTCAGGTGGAGATGAAGCCCCCGCCGACTCCGAGAACGGGGCCACGTGGCTGGTCGACGCCGAGCCGGTGTTCACGGTGGGGCAGGTGGAGGGCCCGGACGAGGCGCTTCTGACTCGCGTCACCGCGGTCCACCGCCTGCCGGATGGCGGGGTGATGATCGCCGATGGCGGAGGGCCGTCGATTCGCATCCATGGGCCGTCGGGAGCGCTCCTCCGGGCGTTCGGCCGCGAGGGTCAGGGCCCCGGCGAGTTCCGCTCCATCTGGGGAGCGTGGGTCTCGTCCCCCGACACCGTGGTGGCGCTGGATCTCGGCGTCTCCCGGCTCACCCGGTTCACGCTCGAGGGCGAGGTGGTCGACACCCGGCGCATCGTGCCCGGGGAGGGGACGCCGGATCTCTACGAGGGCTCCTTTTCCGACGGGGGCTTCGTCATCGGGTGGGGCGAGTGGGGCAACGTGCCTTCGAATTCGTCACTGCTGACACGGACGCTGGGCCGACCGGCGAAAGTCGCGACCAGGGCAGCTCACTGCTCCTCCAGCCGGATTCGTCGCAGATACGGCACTCCCAAGGCACTATGTTGTACCCCCCAGACACGGTCCGAACGCGCTGCGAGGATCGCCAGCGCACCCGGCAGATTCACGACGCCGAGCGGGTCGCCGGCAGGACTGAGGATCGTCCAATCGACCTTCCCGCCTTCTCCTGCTCCCGCCCTCAACCAGATGCTCCCGTCGCTACCCAGGACAGCGGCTGTCACAGGCGGGTAGGTCTGCGGCACGAATAGCTCCTCTCGCACTCGTGCTTCGAGCTCAGTCGGGTCTATCCCAGGCAGTTCTCGTCGCAGTGCCAAGACCACGTTGCGTCGAATACGGGCTCCCGTCTCGGGCTCCAACGCAACGGGCTCGAATGGAACCCGTCGGTCCAGGACGACGTCTCCCGCGATGGATAGGACTCGGATACCGACCAGGTCGCCCGCGCCCCGCCGAGGAAGGGTCCGGTCCACTACCAGGAGCTCGCCCCGATCTGGGGAGAAGTGTACGAGGTCCGCGTCCGAGAACGGCTGTGGGTAGGTCGTCCAGCCTCCGCCTGGGGCTTGAATTGCCAGGGTATTTCTGGGCAGTTGGGCGACCGTATGGACGGTGTTACGGAGCCGCAGATCCGGGGCGAGATTGAGGTGTCGGACGACGGTCGAATCGAGGCCAGCCACCTGGGGTAGCACTGCGGACTGCACCGCGTAGAAGCCGCCGTCCGACAATATGTGTCTCGGTCGGGCTGGGCCCGAGGTCGGATCTGAGACAGGAGCCCGGCTGTCACCGGGGAGTTGGACGGTACGGAGGACCTCACCTCCGGGGTCGAAGTGGGTGACTCTCCAGGCGCGGCCGTCGATCGCCCAAAGCGTGTCTCCATGGAGCCCGATGGCCCCCAGTCCAAGGAACTCGCCGGGGCCGGCGCCGGGCCTTCCCAACGTCCGGACCGGCTGGCCGTCTCGCGACCAAACACGCACCTCGCCCTCATCGGGGTGGGCCGAGTAGATGGTGCCATCGTCGGCTACGGTGATGCTCCCGACTACGCCGAAGGCCATCGCGGAATCGAAAGCGCTGCCGATGTTGAGTTCGTCCACCGGTCGCCATCGAATGGGTTCGAGCTCCGCTCGCCGTGGGCTGTCTCCGCAGGCCGCAGCAACCGAAGCAAGTAGGGACCACGCGACACCGCGGGCAGTCGAATCTCGCAACCACGCACGCCGAGAGAGGGCCGGGGTCCGACCTGAACCACGCAACGCGTTCACGTCGCGGGAGTCGATAGGAGTGCGAGCGTTTCGCGCACGGGGTCGAGGCCTGAGACGCCGAGTTCCACGATGCGCGCGACGATGGCAGACATCGTCGCTGCGGCGAGACTCGAGCTGGCGAGCGGGAGGCTCGGCAGTTCTAGTTCCCTCGGCGTCGGTGCTGTACCCACCACACATTCGACCTGGGCTCCCGGCGTGTACGTAAAGTCTAGTTGTTGCCGATGGGCCGCTGCGCACGCTGAAAGAGCGGGTTCGAACGATGCGGGATACCCCTCTCCGCCTCCGTTGGGCGCTGATGCAACGACGATCGCACCCTGGCGACGTGCCCATTCGCAAGCAGCATACAGTTGTTCAAGTGCGCCTGCGCTACGGGTCGCCAAGCTTATGTTCAGCACCTGGGCGTTGGCCTCGATCGCTCCCACGATCCCTCGGCACACGTCGGACACGGAGGCCTCAGAGCGACCGCGGAAGATCTCAACGGGAACGATCTCTACGCCAGGTGCCAACGCACGCACACGGCGAGAGCACAGCAGACCGTGCTCAGATTCAATCGGCGTCCGGGGGGGGAGGCCACCGGGGACCTGAGAGCCAGACGCCAGCACTTCGCCCATCGAGTCGATCAACGCGACCCGCACCCGCTGGCCTGTCGCCTCGTACAACCTCTGGCGGAGCGATCCTGCCGCGCCCGAGACCATCAGCGGAGTATCCAGCGAAACGCTTCGATCGCCGACATCTCGTGTGTACCAAACTCGACCATCGCGGGCATGTCGCTGTCAAACCGCCCCGCGCTGCCCACCGGGTCGACCAACTGGACCAGCCCAACGACGTCGGGCGCATCGACCTTCGTTGCCGATTCGCGCGGCGCAAGGGAGACGATCATCGCCTTCAGTGTGGCCGAGTCGGTTGGCGGACTGGAAAGGCTGCGTACCGCAACGGTGTCCCCGACGCGAACCAGCCCCAGGACATGAGACGGTCCAGAGAAACGTACCGCCCACGACCCTGCGGTCCTGTCCGCCGGTGCACCGTCCTGGCCCTGGTCCACACCCGCTTCCTCGAAGCTTCCCTCTACCCGAACAACCATCGGAACGGAAAGCCGCGGCAGGATGAGCGCGCCAAGCCCGAGGGTGACGGTGGTCAATCCCAGAGCGATCACGATGAGCACCCTCGGAATTGGCAGGCCGGCCCCCGGTGCTCTCCCCAACTCGGGAAGCGAGAGCCGCCGCGGCACGGTAGCGGCGTGGACGTTGTCTGAACGACTCATTGCCTAGAGCTGGCGACCGATCGGTCGCCAAGAATTGGGGTGAAATCCGGACGAAGCGTCTCCCACTCTTCTTCGATTCGACCACGCCTCAACCGCACGACGCGGTCAGCGTACGGGAGCACCGAGGCGCGGTGGCTTGCGATGACGACGGTCCGGCCCGCTACCCGCGAGAAGAGCCGGGGGAGTAGGGCTTCTTCCGTCTCCTTGTCCAGGTTGGCGGTGATCTCATCCAACAGTAGGAGCGGCGCGTCCCTCGCCAAGGCCCTGGCGAGGGAAAGTCTCTGCTGTTGCCCGCCGGAAAGGGTCTGACCCCATTCGGCAACAGGTGATTCCAGACCCTTGGGCAACCCATCCACCAGGTCGCGAAGTTGGCAAACATCGACCAGCTCATCCAACTCCTCTGCACCAATATCAGCGACGCCGAAGGCGATGTTGCTGCGGAGTGTGCCGCGAAAGAGCTCGGGTTGCTGCCAAGCCACCGCGACCGATTGCCGGATCCTCGCAAGCGGCAACTGGTGGTGGGCCAATCCACCGTAGAGTACGGATCCCTCGTCAGGCTGTTCGATCCCCGCAAGAAGGCGAAGCAGCGTGGACTTGCCCGCCCCACTCTCCCCGACGAGGGCCGTTACCGAGCCCTCGGGGAAGCGCAAGTCCGGAACCCTCAGCTCGAACGGTCCCGTCTCATAGCGCATCACGATGCCGTCGAGCCTCACGTCACCGGCTAGCCGGAGTGCCGGCGGGTCGTCGTTCGACTGATAGAGGAGTCGTGGATCGGACTCGGTCTGCTGGTCGAGTAACTCGAAGACTCGGTCGAGCGTGATCGCCGTGCGTTGGAATTCGCTGAAGAGAGAGGTCATTCGGGCTATCGGGCCAGCGAGTCTGCCCAAGTAGGCAGTGAAAGCGAGGAAGCCGCCCAGCGTCAGAGAGCCCGTGATCACCATTCGCCAGCCCACGTAGGTAAACAGGAGGGTGCCCAGAGCCTGTGTGACACCGTTGATCGCACCCAGTCCGGCGTTCAGGCGAGCGGCCGAAACGGCTTCGACTCTCGCTGCGCCGGTGGACTCGACCGCTCTGCGGAACGTCTCCCTTTCGAGGCCCATGCTCTTGAGAAGGCGTACGTGGCTGAGCGTCTCGACGTTGACCGAACGAACTTCCGCTCTCGTCTCGGCCACACGCTTCCATTGCCCGCGCAACGCGCGCGCTGATGCGAGGTTGACCAGCCACGTCACGGGCAGGGTTGCGAACGCCACGAGTGCTAGGCGCCAATTGAGCGCGAGCAGAATCGGAGGGACCGCCAGCACGAAAATCCCTCGAATGAGGATCGCGTCGAAAACACTCCGCACGGACGCAAGCGCCGCTCCGAGGTCACCAAAGCGGGACATCAAATCGCCGACGGGCATGCGCTCGAAGAATCGAAGTGGAAGGTGCTGGACCTGATTGAGTACGAAGACGGTGGTGTCCGCCGACAGGTGAGCGGATACGATTTGGCTATAATACCCCTGGGTCCTGCCGATGAGCTGCGCGAACAAGGAGTGCACGAGCATCGCAAACACCACGAGCCCGAGAAAGGACACGGATCCCGATGGGTAGACGTGATCGACCAGTACCAGCATGAAGTAAGGCCCGATCAGGCTGAGCCCCGCCACCAACAGGCCGAGGATCACGATCTTGGTGTAACTGCCCCAATAGGGGCGCAGCAGCAGGGCCGCCCGAACGAATCGTGCCGCGGAGTCGCGCAGCGTCGGGACGGGACGACTAGCCGAAGATGTCGTTGTCAAAGTCGCCTC
>JAUIEJ010000007.1 GCA_030428885.1 Gemmatimonadota bacterium
CCACCACCCCGGTGGCCTGGCTCGGGCCGGCGTTGGCCGCCTGGACCGTCCACGAGATCCCCGTGCCCGCCGTGTCCGCCGCCGCCCCCGTCTTGGTCACCGAGAGGTCGGCCACGGCCGCGAGGGCGGTGGTCACGGCACTGCGATCGTTGGCGGACGCCGGATCGGCGGTGGTGGCGGCCACCCGGGCCCGGTTGTCCAGGGAGCCCGTGGCCGTGGCCGGGATCGTGGCGCTCACCGTGTAGACCGGCGTGGAAGCTCCCGACGCCAGCGTCCCCACGGTCCACGTCACCACGTTGCCCGCCACGACGCCGCCGTTGGAGGCGGTCACCCCGGTCAGACCCGGGGGCAGGGTGTCGCTCACCACCACCCCGGTGGCCTGGCTCGGGCCGGCGTTGGCCGCCTGGACCGTCCACGAGATCCCCGTGCCCGCCGTGTCCGTCGCCGCCCCGGTCTTGGTCACCGACAAGTCGGCCACCGCCGTGATGGCGGTGGTGACGGCGCTGCGATCGTTCGCCGACGCCGGGTCGGCGCTGGTGGCGGCGACCCGGGCCCGGTTGGTGATGGAGCCCGTGGCCGTGGCCGGAATCGTGGCACTCACGGTGTAGACCGGCGTGGAAGCTCCCGAGGCCAGCGTCCCCACGGTCCACGTCACGACATTGCCCACCACGACGCCGCCGCCCGATGCGCTGATGCCCGTGACGCCCGGGGGCAGGGTGTCGCTCACCACAACCCCGGCGGCGGCGCTGGGGCCGGTATTGCTCGCCTGAACGGTCCAACTCGTGCTCGTTCCCGCCGTGTCGGCCGCCGCCCCCGTCTTGGTCACCGACAGGTCCGCCACCGCCGTGATGGCGGTGGTCACGGCGCTGCGGTCGTTGGCCGCCGACGGGTCGCCGGTGGTGGCCGCCACGCGAGCCCGGTTGGTGATGGAGCCCGTGGCCGTGGCCGGAATGGTGGCGCTCACGGTGTAGACCGGCGTCGAAGCTCCCGACGCCAGCGTCCCCACCGTCCACGTCACCACGTTGCCCACCACGACACCGCCGTTGGAGGCGGTCACCCCCGTCAGACCTGCGGGCAGCGTATCGCTCACCACCACCCCCGTGGCCTGACTCGGACCGGCGTTGCCGGCCTGGACCGTCCACGAGATGCCGGTCCCGGCCGTGTCGGCGGCCGCTCCGGTCTTGGTCACCGAGAGGTCGGCCACGGCCACCACGCTGGTGGTCACGGCGCTGCGGTCGTTGGCCGCCGACGGGTCCGTGGTGGTGGCGGCGACGCGAGCCCGGTTGTCCAGGGTGCCCGTGGCCGTGGCCGGGATCGTGGCGCTCACCGTGTAGACCGGCGTCGAGCCTCCCGACGTCAGCGTTCCCACGGTCCACGTCACCACGTTGCCCACCACCACACCGCCCCCCGACGCCGTCACTCCCGTGACGCCCGGGGGCAGCGTATCGCTCACCACCACCCCCGTGGCCTGGCTCGGCCCGGCGTTGCTCGCCTGGACCGTCCACGAGATCCCCGTGCCCGCCGTGTCGGCCGCGGCCCCCGTCTTGGCCACCGACAGATCCGCCACCGCCGTGATGGCGGTGGTCACGGCGCTGCGATCGTTGGCCGCCGCCGGGTCGGCGGTGGCGGCGGCAACGCGGGCCCGGTTGGTGATGGAGCCGGTGGCCGTGGCCGGAATCGTGGCGCTCACCGTGTACACCGGCGTCGAGGCCCCCGACGCCAGCGTCCCCACGGTCCATGTCACCACGTTGCCCACCACCACGCCCCCGCCCGACACCGTCACGCCCGTGACGCCGGCGGGCAGCGTGTCGCTCACCACAACCCCCGTGGCCTGGCTCGGACCGGCGTTGCTCGCCTGGACCGTCCACGAGATCCCCGTGCCCGCCGTGTCGGCCGCGGCCCCCGTCTTGGTCACCGACAGGTCGGCTACGGCCACCACGCTGGTGGTCACGGCGCTGCGGTCGTTGGCCGACGCCGGGTCGGCGCTGGTGCCGGCGACCCGGGCCCGGTTGGTGATGGAGCCGGTGGCCGTGGCCGGAATCGTGGCGCTCACCGTGTACACCGGCGTCGAGGCCCCCGAGGCCAGCGTGCCCACGGTCCACGTCACCACGTTGCCCACCACCACACCGCCCCCCGATGCCGTCACCCCCGTGACGCCCGGCGGCAACGTGTCGCTCACCACCACCCCCGCGGCGGCACTGGGGCCGGCATTGCTCGCCTGGACCGTCCAACTCGTGGCCGTCCCGGCCGTGTCCACCGCCGCCCCCGTCTTCGTCACCGACAGGTCGGCCACCGCCACCACGGTGGTGGTCGCGGCGCTCCGGTCGTTGGCCGCCGCCGGATCCCCGGTGGCCGCCGCCACCCGGGCCCGATTGGTGATGGACCCGGTGGCCGTCGTGGGGATCGAGGCGCTCACCGTGAAGACCGGCGTCGAGGCCCCCGGCGCCAGCGTGCCCACGGTCCAGGTCACCACGTTGCCCACCACCACGCCGCCCCCGGACGCGCTGACGCCCGTGACCCCCGGCGGCAGCGTGTCGCTCACCACCACCCCCGTGGCGGCACTGGGCCCGGCGTTGCTCGCCTGGACCGTCCAGCTCGTGGCCGTCCCCGCCGTGTCCACCGCCGCGCCGGCCTTGGTCACCGACAGGTCGGCCGACGCCACCACGGTGGTGGTCACCGCGTCGACGTCGTTGCCCGGCGTCGGGTCGGCACTGGTGGCCGTGGCCACCGCCGCGTTCCGGATCGTCCCCGTGGCCGTGGCGGGGATCGTGGCGCTCACCGTGTAGACCGGCGTCGAGCCTCCCGACGCAAGGGTCCCCACGGTCCACGTCACCACGTTGCCCACCACCACACCGCCCCCCGACGCCGTCACACCGGTGACGCCTGCCGGCAGGGTGTCCCGCACCACCACCCCCGTGGCCTGGCTCGGGCCGGCGTTGCTCGCCTGCACCGTCCAGCTCGTGGACGTCCCCGCCGTGTCCACCGCCGCGCCGGTCTTGGTCACCGACACGTCGGCCACCGACACCACACTGGTGCTCACGGCGCTCCGGTCGTCGGCTGCGGTGGGATCCGGGGTCGTGGCCGCCACTCGGGCCCGGTTCTGGATCGTGCCCGACGCGGTGGTCGGGATCGTGGCGCTCACCGTGTAGACCGGCGTGGACGACCCCACCCCCAGCGTGCCCACGGACCAGGTCACGACATTGCCCACCACCACCCCACCGCCCGACGCCGTCACCCCCGTCACGCCCGGCGGCAGCGTGTCGCTCACCACCACGCCGGCCGCCGCACTGGGGCCGGCGTTGGAGGCCTGGACCGTCCAGCTCGTGGAGGTCCCCGCCGTGTCCACCGCCGCCCCGGCCTTGGTGACGGCCAGGTCGGCCACCGAGACCACGGAGGTCGTCACCGCGTCCCGATCGTTGGCCGGGCTCGGATCACTGGCGCTGGACGCCACCCGGGCCCGGTTCTGGATGGAGCCGGTGGCCGTGGCGGGAATCGAGGCGCTCACCGTGTAGACCGGCGTCGAAGCCCCCACCCCCAGCGTTCCCGCGGACCAGGTCACCACGTTGCCCACCACGACTCCGCCGTTGGAGGCGGACACCCCGGTGACCCCTGGCGGTAGCGTGTCGCTCACCACCACCCCCGTGGCGGCACTGGGGCCCCCGTTGCTCGCCTGGACGGTCCAGCTCGTGGCCGTTCCCGCCGTGTCCACCGCCGCGCCGGTCTTGGTCACCGACAGGTCGGCCGACGCCACCACCGTGGTGGTCACCGCGTCGACGTCGTTGCCCGGCGTCGGGTCGGCGCTGGTGGCCGTGGCCACCGCCGCGTTGCGGATCGTCCCCGTGGCCGTGGCCGGGATCGTGGCGCTCACCGTGTAGACCGGCGTCGACGCCCCCGACGCCAGCGTCCCCACCGTCCACGTCACCACGTTGCCCACCACCACACCGCCGCCCGAGGCCGTCACCCCCGTGACGCCCGCCGGCAGGGTGTCCCGCACCACCACCCCCGCCGCCGCACTGGGTCCGGCGTTGGAGGCCTGAACCGTCCAGCTCGTGGACGTCCCCGCCGTGTCCACCGCCGCGCCGGTCTTGGTCACCGACACGTCGGCGACGGACACCACACTCGTGCTCACCGCACTCCGGTCGTTGGCCGCCGTGGGATCGGAGGTGGTGGCCGCCACCCGGGCCCGGTTCTGGATCGTTCCCGACGCGGTGGGCGGGATCGTGGCGCTCACCGTGTAGAGCGGCGTCGACGATCCCGACGCCAGCGTTCCCACGCTCCACGTCACCACGTTGCCCACCACGACCCCACCGTTGGAGGCGGTCACCCCGGTGACCCCCGGCGGCAGCGTGTCGCTCACCACCACGCCCGTGGCCTGACTCGGGCCGGCGTTGGAGGCCCGCACCGTCCAACTCGTGGGGGTCCCGGCCGTGTCTGCCGCGGCCCCGGTCTTCGTCACCGACAGGTCCGAGACCGCCACCACGCTGGTGGTCACCGCGTCCCGGTCGTTGGCGGCGGTGGGATCGGAGCTCGTGGTGGCCACGGCCGCCGCATTCCGGATCGTTCCGCCCACCGTGGGCGGAATCAGGGCGCTCACGGTATAGACGGGCGTCGACGCTCCCGCCGCCAGCGTCCCCACCGTCCAGGTCACCACGTTGCCCACCACCACACCGCCCCCCGAGGCCGTGATGCCCGTCACCCCCGCGGGCAGGGTATCGGTCACCACCACCGCCGCCGCCGCGCTGGGGCCGGCGTTGGAGGCCTGGACCGTCCAACTCGCCGAGGTCCCCGCCGTGTCCACCGCCGCCCCGGTCTTGGTCACCGACAGATCGGCCACCGACGCCACCGTGGTGGACACCACGTCCCGGTCGTTGGCCGACGTGGGGTCGGAGGTCCCGCTGGACACCCGGGCCCGGTTCTGGATCGTCCCCACCGTGGTGGCCGGGAGGGTGGCGCTCACCGTGTACACGGGGGTGGACGCCCCCGACGCCAGCGTCCCCGCCGCCCAGGTGACGACGTTGCCCACCACCACCCCTCCGTTGGAGGCGGTCACCCCGGTGACGCCCGGGGGAAGCGTGTCGCTGACCACCACCGACACCGCGGCGCTGGGACCCGCATTCGTGGCCCGGATGGTCCAGGTGGTGGAGGTGCCCGCCGTATCCACGGCCTGGCCCGTCTTGGTCACCGAGAGGTCGGCCACACCCGCCACCGTCAGCGAGGCCGTGGCTCGACCGTTGGCCGTGGCGGGGTCGGGCGTGGTGGAGGTGGCCGCCGCCACGTTCTGGATCGTGCCCACCGTGGTGGCCGCGATGGTGGCGTTCACCGTGTATCCCTGACTCCCTCCCGCCGCCAGCGTGGCCAGCGAGGGCCAGGTCACCACGTTGCCCGAGACGGTTCCTCCGCCCGAGGCCGACACGAACGCCACCCCCGCCGGGAGCGTGTCGGTCACCACCACCCCCGTGGCGGTACTGGGGCCGGCATTGGACACCTGGACCGTCCACGACGTGGCCGTTCCCGCCGTGTCCACCGCCGCCCCCGTCTTGGCCACCGACACGTCGCTGGAGGCCTGGACCGCCGTGGAGGCCACCGCCCGATCGTCGGTGGTCACCGGATCCGGCGACGTCGCGCTCACCCGAGCCACGTTCTGGAGCGTGCCCGTGGTCCCCGGCCCCACCACCACCGTGACGGTGAACGACCGGGACGCCCCGGGAGTCAGCGACGCCACGGTGGGCCACGTCACCACGCCCCCGGCGTGGGAACCGCCGCCGCTGGCGGCCACGAAGGTCACGCCCGACGGCAGGGTGTCCCGCACCACCACCCCCGTCGCCGTGCTGGGACCCGCGTTGGTCACCTGGACGGTCCACGTGGCATTGGTGCCGGCCGTGACCGTGGCGGGGCCGGTCTTGGTCAGCCCCAGGTCGGCCACCACCTGGACCGAAGTGGACGCCGTGGCCCGGTTGTCCGCACCCACCGGATCCGTCACCGCCGAGACCACGGCGGCGGTGCTGGTCACGGGGGTGGTGCGGCCCGCGGCGATGGCGACGGTCACCTGCACCGTCACCGAGTCACCGGGCGCGATGATGGACGACGGCCAGGTCACCACCCCCGCCGACGCCGTGCCGCCGCCGGTGGCGGAGACGAAGCTGGTGCCTCCCGACAACGTGTCGGTGAGGACCACTCCGGTGGCGGTGCTGGGACCCGCGTTCCGCGCCGTCAGGGTATAGGTCGCCGTCTGCCCCGCCACGGCGGTGGTCGGTCCCGTCTTGGTGAGACCGAGGTCGGCTCGGGTCAGCAACGAGGTGACCACCGCCGACCGATCGTCGGTGCTGTCGGGATCGGTGGTGCCGGACCGGGCCCGGGCCACGTTGGTGGCGCTCCCCGTGGAGGCCGGGTTCAATACGGTCTGCACCGTGCGCACCACGCTGTCGCCGGCCACCAGGGTCGGCAGGGTGGGCCAGGTCACCACCCCTCCGGCCACCGTGCCGCCGTTGCTCACGGCCGTCACGGAGGCGCCCGGCGGCAGGGAGTCCTCCACCACGACGTTCAGGGCGTCGCTGGGCCCGTCGTTGCGCACGACGATGCTGTAGGCCGCCGCGGTCCCCGCCGTGTCCGAAGCCGGGCCCGATTTGGCCACGGCGAGGTCCGCCAGGGTCACCACCGCGCTGAGGGCCGACGCCGTGTCCGGGGCCGGCCCGGGGTCGGCCGTGGGGCTGGTGACCCCCACCCCGTGTCGGAGCACGCCCGACGTCGCCGTGGCCACGTCCACCACGATCCGCTGGATCGCGCTGTCGCCGGGCATGAGTACGGGGATCGCGGGCCAGGTCACCACGCTGCCTGCGGCCGTCCCTCCGCCGCTCGCCGAGACGAAGGTGACCCCGGCGGGAAGGGTGTCGACCACCACCACCGCGGCGGCGTCGCTGGGCCCGTGATTGCGCACCCCGGCCACCAGGGTGTCCCGGGTACCCGCCGTCATCGTCGCGGGCGCCGCCGCCACGGCTTCGAGGTCGGCGTAGACCACCACCGGCGTCTGGACGACGCTGGTGTCGCTGGCGGGATCGGGATCCCGGATGGCCGACGCGGCCGAGGCCGTGTCCACCAGGACGCCGGTTCGGCTCGAGGGCACCGACACGGTCACGGTGCGGACGAGGCTGTCGCCCGCCACCAGCCGCTGGACCACGGGCCAACTCACCTCCCGCCCCGAGACGACCCCGGCGTCGCTGGCCGCCACGAAGGTGGTGGAGTCGGGAATCACGTCCCGGGCGACCACGCTCACGGCATCGCTGGGACCCGCGTTCCGGACCACCACGGTCCAGGTGGCGTCGGTTCCGGCGAAGACGCTGTCGGGGCCCGTCTTCCGCACCACGAGATCGGCGGCCCGCACCACGTTGGTGCTCACCGAGGCGGTACGGGACGACGGACTCGGGTCGGGAGACGGACTCGCCGCCCCGGCGGCGTTCCTCAGGACGCCGATGTTGCCCGACGGAATGTCCACTTCCACGGCGAACGACCGCTGGCTTCCCGGCGGGAGATCGCCCAGATCCCACCGCAGGACTCCGTCGTCGAGGACCGAGCCGTCGGGCACCGCCACCAGGTCGGCGTTGGTGGGAAGGGTGTCGGTGAACACCACGGTCTCGGCCAGGCTCGGGCCTTCGTTGACCACCTGGAGGGCGTAGGTGACCCGGGTTCCCGCCGCCGCCGAATCGGGACCGATCTTGGTGACGCGGAGATCGGCCCGGGCCTCGACGTTCAAGGTGACCACCACGTCCTTGGGACTGTTCAGGGCCGCGGCGGAGAGGAGGCGCGCACGGGCCCGATACACGCCCGGCTGGAGGGGTCCGGGATCGGCCCGGAGGCTCAGTTGGGCCGGCGACGCCGCCCCCGAAAGCCCGATGGTGAGCCAGTTGGATCCGTCCTCGTAGACGATGGTGGCCGAGAGGTCGTCGAGCTCCCCTCCCCCGATGTTCTCCACCTCCACCACCTGCTCGGGAGGGCGCGCCCCTCCGCTCACGCCGGAGAATCCCACCAGCGCCGGGGTCACCGCGATCACGGGCTCGTCGGCCACGATCCGAAGCCGCACCGGAATCTGGAAGGGGCTGTTGGAGGCGGTGGACGAGGTCAGGGTCACCGTGGCGTCGTACTCTCCCACCTCGAGCCCGGTGGAGACAGCCGACAGTTCCAGGGTGGTGGGTGCCGTGGTGGACGCAAGGGACGGGGTGAGCCAACCCGTGGGTCCGCCGGGGGCGTAGGACACCGACGCCACCAGCCCGCTCAGGGTGCCCGAACCGGTGTTCTCGATGGCGACGTCCACGGGCTCGGGGGGCGGAGTCCCCCCCAGAAGGCCCGCCAGGGTCGCCGCGGTCTGGGACACACCGATGGTGGGCGGCGGCTCCACCGTGAGCCTCGCCGATCCCGAGACCCCCTCGGCCGTGGCCCGCACGGTGCCGCTGCCGGCTCCCACGGCCGTCACCAGCCCCGAGGGATCGACGGTGATCACCGAGGAGGGAGAGGCGCTCCAGTCCACGCCGATGCTGGAGGGCACGGCGTTGCCGTCCTGGTCCCGCACGTCCACGGTGAAGCGCTGGGTCTCCCCTACGATGAGGGTCGCCGTGGCAGGGCGAACCGTGACCGAGGTGACCTCGACCGTGCTGACCTTGTCGGAGGAGCACGCCACCCCCGCCACCACGGCTGCCGCCAGGACCGTCGCGACGCGCCAGGCCCGGATGTTCACCGTTGGCCGCCCGCGCCCGACGCCCGCCCCGGTTGGGCGACCCGGAACGTCACGTCCAGGAAGACCGGGCTGACCCTCGCCACCGGCGAGGTGACGGCCACCCGGGCCGAGTAGTTGCCCGCCTGGAGTCCCAGCGCCCGCGCCGACACCCGCAGGGTGGTGGGCGCCTCGGTCGCCGACAGGGTCGCGGTCAACCATCCCTGGGGCTGTCCCGCGGTATAGATCACCGCGGCGGCCAGGCCGGTGAGATCACCGGCGCCGGAATTGGTGACCCCCACATCGGCGGTGGCGGGGATGGGATCGGCCACGATGCTGGACAGGCCCACCGTCCCCGACTCCAGGGCGATGGCCGGCGGAGGCGGGGAGACCTGGAAGGTGACGGCGAGATCGGCGGTGATTCCCCCCGCCGAGGGCGACGAGACCCGGACCGTGGCCGAGTAGGTCCCCGGCGTGAGCCCGGCTCCCGACGCCACCAGGGTCATGGACGTGGGCGCCGTGGTGCCGTTCAGCCCCACGGAGAGCCATCCGGCGGGTCCCCCCGACGCGTACGTGGTGAGGGTCGACAGCCCGGAGATGGCGCCGTTGCCCCCGTTGGTGATGGAGACGTCGACCCCCGCCCCCACCTCGCCCTGGCGCCCGTCGATGGTGAGCTCGTCGCTGGACAGGGTGATGGACGGCCCCAGGAGAACGTCCAGGGTGGCCGACGCGCTTCGGCCCTCCGCCGACGCCCGGATCGTGGCCCGGCCGGCCGAGAGGCCCGTCACCGTCACCTGGCTGCCCGTGCCCGACGAGAGGGACGCCACGTCGGAATCGGAGGTGGACCACACGATGGTCCGACCGGTGAGGGCCTCGCCGTCGGGGCCCCGGGCCGACGCGGTGAACGCCACGGCGTCTCCCTCCACCAGGGTGTGGGTCGCCGGGGCCACCTCCACCCGGTCCAACTCCACCACCACGACGTTGACCTTCTCGCAACCCGCCAGGAGAGACCCGGCCAGAAGGGCCTGCAGGAGAAGAGGTCGGGAGAGACGCGTCGGGATCAGAAAGTCACCCGGAAGAACCGCACGTCCGCGCCGAGCCCACGGGCCTGTACGGACGGTCCCAGAAGCCGCGCGCCACCTCCCAGCGCCGCCACCTCCACCTCGTCCACTCCCCGGGCGTGGAGGAAGGCCTCCACCGCACCCCCGAGGATCACGGCCCCGGCGCCCACCAGACCCCAGGTGAGGTAGGGCTGGGACGTGGTCCGACCGACGATCTGATCGGGAGGGCACGACTGACCGGGTTCCACGGCCCGAAGGCACCGCACGTCGGTCTCCTCGATAAGGAAACCGGCCGCCGCCGCACCGCCGGCCACCGCCAGGAGGAGGACGCCTCCCAGGGGTCGGCCCGTGTAGAACTGGCCGCCTCCGGGCAGGAGCATGCCCAGGGCCAGGGCCGACCCGGGGCTGGGAAGGCCGCCCGGCACCACCTGCAACTGGCCGATCCGCTCCGAGACCCGAATGGCGTCCGGGGCGTCGGGCCGCAGATCGAGATACGCCCGATACGCCTCCGCGGCGTCCACGGCCCGGCCCAGGGATTCCAGCGCCACGGCCCGGTTGAACTCGGCTTCGGGGAAGTCGGCGTGGGCCGCGGACGCGGCCACGAAGCCCTCTTCCGCCGCGGCCCATCGGCCTTCTCCGGCCGCCGCCACCCCGCTCCCGAACGCCTCCAGCGCCGAAGCGGGGATCCGCCGCCGGTTCTCGTCGGCGTAGGCGTCGACCCGCGCCTGGGCGTCCACGGCGTCGTCGCCGCCGCCGCCCCCGTCCAGGACGCGGCAGTACTGGAGCACCGCCTCCCGGGGCTGTCCCAGATCCTCCAGGACCCGACCGTACTGGTACGCCAGGGACGAGGAGCGGGAGTCCAGCGACACGGCTCGAGCCAGGAGTCCCCGGGCCCGCTCCACGTCGCCCAGGATCACGGCCTGGCGCGCCGTGGCCCCGAGCTGAGCCGCCTGCCGCGCCTCCTCCTCCGAGGGCACGACCAGCTCGCCGGGAGCGGGACACCGGAACGCGTCGAGCCCCGACACGGCGACCTTGATGGCGGGCGTCTGCGCCGCACCCCTCCCCGGGACCGTCGCGGCGGCGACGGCCAGAACGACCAGCGGCCAGGCGAGGAGCCGGCGCCGGTGGAGTGGGGGGGCGGATGGGTACATGTCGCGTCTCATCAGGACGAACCGGCCGGCCTCCCGGGGGGTGGCCGGCCGCGCTCCGTACGGTCAGGACACGAAAGCTCCCGACGGGTTCCCCCCGCGTCAAGCAGGGCGTGAACGGGTGGGGAGGCGGTCACGCGGCGTCGGGGTCGGCCACGGCGCCCAGCCACCCGCATCCCCGCAGCACCTGCCCCCCCAACTGGACCTCCACCGTGAGGTGCGAATAGGCCCCGGACATGGCGTTGCGGCAGGGGAGTTCGGTGAGGGACACGAAGACGTTGCCGGACTGGGGATCGGTCCCCTGGAGGACCCATCCCTCGGCGTCCATCTCCAGGGGCTGCATCTCCAACGTCCGGGTGCCCTCGGGCGTGGCGAACTCGGCCCCGTCCTCGGTGACCTGGAGGCGCCAGAAGGGCTCGGTGCCCGCGGCCGCCGCCACGACGGCGGGATCCACGTCTCCGCAGTTCCAGCCTTCGAAGGCGGCCCGGCGCAGGAGTTCGACGATGAGGGCGCCCGCATAGGCCGTCCCGGGACCCGACGCCGGCGGGGGGTCGATGTCCGCCACCACGTCCAGGAAGATGCCCTCGAACGGCTCCACACCGGGGGTCAACTCGCCGTGGAGCGACACCAGGTCGGCGGTGAGGGGGCCGTCGAGCCAGAGGGGCTCCCCCCCCTCGCAGGGGCGGAACTCGGCGGTGTTCTCCCCCACCATGAGAATGCCGGCGATCCGCACCGCACTCCGGGTCTCCACGGCCGCCGGCGCTTCGGCTTCGGGGGCGTCGGGACCGGGGGCCCCGGCATCGGGCGACCCGTCGCCGCCGCACGCCGCGAGGACGAAGGTCAGGATCAGGGCTCGGCGCATGGTTCCTCCGGCGTGTTCGCGATTCATGGCGATCCGCCCCCCCTCCGCTCCACCCGGTCGAGGGGGCGGAAGGTGGCTCCGGGGCGGGAGGGAGTCCGGGTGGCGAGATCGAAGCGATCTCCGTCCCGGAGGAAGTAGAAGGGTCCGCCGCCCTCGAGGACGGCTCCGGCGTCGTAGATGGCCACGTATCCCCTGCCCAGCACCTCGAACCGGTCGCCGTCCACCAGGATCGCCGTGTCCTCATCCAGGCCGATCCCCAGGAGTTCGGGGCGGGCTTCGATGACCTCCAGGAGGTCGAACTGCCGGTTCCGGGCGAGAAGGTGCTGATCGATGGCGGTGTCCCGGAGGTAGCCGAACCCCACCTCGTGATCTCCCATCATGACGGTGTTGGAGCGGGTATCGCCCCGGGCCAGATACGATCCCTGGATCGAGGCCCCCGCCGACGTGCCCCCGATCACCCCTCCCCGATCCAGCACCCCCTGGAGCGCCGCTTCGGTGGCGGTGCCGAGATACGCGTCGGCCAACCGCCACTGCCGTCCCCCGGGGAACCACACCCCCCGGGCCTCCCGCAGAGGCGCCACGAACGACTCCCGGTCGGCCTCGGCGGGGTCGTAGGTGTGGAGCACGGTGAGGTTGCGGGCGCCGTTGGCACGGAGCTGGGCCAGGCAGGCGCACCAGGGGCCGTAGTCGGCATCGTCCCCTCCGCCCGCCGTGGGAATCACGACGATGGGTGCATCGGGCCCCCCGGCGCGGGCGATGAACGCCCGCACGATCTCCGGGTCCCGCAGCGCCCCTCCCACCACCACCAGACTCCCTCGGGCCGGGCCCACCGAGGGTTCGGGGGACTGGGCCGCGGCCGGAGGCGACCACGCCGCCGCCAGAAGGACGGCCAACGGCACGGCGCCGGCGAGGCGCCGCATCAGAACAGCCCCGTCACGTGCCCGTCCACCACATCCATGCCCACCGCGGCGGGCCGAGCCGCCAGTCCCGGCATGGTCATGACGTCGCCGGTCTTGGCCACCACGAAGCCGGCCCCGGCCGACGGCGTGACTTCCCGCACGGTGATGCGGAAGCCCGTGGGCCGCCCGAGAAGGGTGGGATTGTCGGAGAAGGAGTACTGGGTCTTGGCGATGCACACCGGCACGTCCCGAAGCCCGATGGCCTCGAGGCGATCGATCTGCTTCGCCGCCGCCGGCGCCACGTCCACGCCGTCGGCCCCGTAGATCTCCCGAGCGACGGTCTCGATCTTCGAGACGAGCCCCCCCTCCACCGGATAGAGGGGACGGTAGTCCGCCTCACCCCCGTCCAGGACGTCCTGCACCGCGTCGGCCAGGTCCAGGCACCCCTCGCCTCCCCCGCCCCACGGGTCGGCCACCACCGCCGTGGCGCCCACGGCGCGGCACGCCTCCAGGACCGCCTCGATCTCGGCGTCGGTGTCGGAGACGAACCGATTGAGGGCCACCACCGGCGGCACACCGAACTTCCGCACGTTCTCGATGTGGGCCTGGAGGTTGACCACCCCCCGGGTCACCGCGGCCACGTCTTCGGAGCCCAGGGCGTCCTTCGCCACGCCGCCGTTCATCTTGAGGGCCCGCACGGTGGCCACCACCACGGCGGCGGCGGGGCGCAGGTTGCCGAACCGGCACTTGATGTCGAAGAACTTCTCGGCGCCCAGGTCCGCCCCGAAGCCCGCCTCGGTCACCACCACGTCGCCCAGAGCCATGCCGGCCCGGGTGGCGGCCAGGGAGTTGCACCCGTGGGCGATGTTGGCGAAGGGGCCGCCGTGGACGAAGGCCGGCGTGCCGCCCAGGGTCTGAACCAGGTTGGGATTGATGGCGTCCTTCAGGAGCACGGCCATGGCCCCCACCGCGTCGAGATCGGCGGCCCGCACCGGATCCCCGCTGCGGCTGTAGCCCACGATGATCCGCCCCAGCCGCTCCTTGAGGTCGTCCAGGCCGTCGGCGAGGCAGAAGATGGCCATGATCTCCGAGGCCGCCGTGATGACGAACGACTCCTGTCGGGGAATCCCCCCGGTGCGTCCTCCCAGCCCCACCACCACGGACCGGAGAGCCCGGTCGTTCATGTCCACGGCCCGGGGCCAGGTGATGGCCGTGCGGTCCACGTCCAGGGTGTCGGGTCGGTACATGTGGTTGTCGAGGAGGGCCGACAACAGCGCATGGGCCGAGGAGATGGCGTGGAAATCCCCGGTGAAGTGGAGGTTGATCTCCTCCATGGGCACCACCTGGGAATACCCCCCGCCGGCCGCTCCCCCCTTGATGCCGAAGACCGGCCCGAGGGACGGCTCCCGGAGGCAGAGCACCGGATTGCGGTTCCGGAGCGTGAAGGCGTCGGCCAGCCCCACCGACACGGTGGACTTGCCCTCCCCTGCGGCCGTGGGATTCACCCCCGTCACCAGCACCAGGGGCGCCGGATCCCCTCCGCGACTCCGGGCCACGTCCAGGGGCACCTTGGCCTTGTGGTGGCCGAAGGGCACGATGTCGGCGGGCTCGAGGCCGATCCTGGCCGCGATGTCCTGGATCGGGCGCAGGGTCGCGGACTGGGCGATCTCGATGTCGGTGGGCATTGCGGATGGCTCCCGGGGTGGGGTTGAAATGATGTGGGGCGACGGAGGCGTCAGCCCGGATAGGCGGCCAGCAGTTCGAGGACGTGATCGATGTCGGCCTCGGTGTGATCGGCGTTGATCTGGGTCCGGATCTCCTCGTCGCCCCGAGGCACCACAGGGTAGGCGAGGCCGGTGACGAGCACGCCGTGGTCGAAGAGGTGGCGCACCAGGTCCCGGGTCCGGGCGGTGTCCCGGATCATGAGGGGGACCACGGGGTGGGGGCCGGGGATCGTCTCGATGCCGATCCGACCGAGGCCGTCTTCGAAGCGCCGCGTGAGTCCCCGGAGGCGCTCCAGCATGCCGCGACCTTCGGGGGAGTCGACGATGGACACCGCCGCCCGGGCGGCCCGGGCTTCACCCGGCGTGATGGGGTTGGAGTAGATGTACATGGGCGACGACTCCCGGAGGAATCGCACGAGGGACTCGGATCCCACCACGTACCCGCCGTTCACCCCGAAGGCCTTCCCCAGGGTGCCCACCAGGACGTCGGCGGGCCCGGAGCCCGTGTGCTCCTCCGTGCCCCGCCCCGTGTCGCCGAAGGCCCCCACGCCGTGGGAGTCGTCCACCACCAGCACGACGTTCTCGGGATAGCGGGCGTCGTGGGCGCGGCACACCTCCACGATCTCGGCCAGGGGCGCGTGATCTCCCCGCATGGAGAAGATCCCGTCGGTCACCACCAGGGCGCGGCGGGCCGAGCCGGCGTGCTTCTCCAGCGCCGCCGCGAGTCCGTCGACGTCGTTGTGGTGGTAGATGGCCTTGGCCTTGGGCCGCGCCAGGCGCATGGCGTTGATGATGCAGTTGTGGTTCAGTTCGTCGCTGATGAGCACCGTCTCGTCGGTGACCAGGGGCACGATGGTGGACACCACCGTGGCATACGCCGACGAAAACGCCATGGCCGCCCCTCGGCCGTGGAAGGCGGCCAGGGCCGATTCCAACTCGGTGTGGGCGTCGTAGGTGCCGGAGATGAAGCGCACCGCACCCGGTCCGGCTCCGTAGGCGCGCGACCCTTCCTCTTCCGCCTCGATGACGGCGGGATGGAGTCCCAGTCCCAGATACGAGTTGGAATTCATGCGCAGGAACTCCTTCTCGCCGTGCCCCTCGAGGTGGAAACGAGGGCCCCGCCCGTCGCGGGGGCGGATCACCCGGGTGACCACCGCCTCGTCACCCTTGGCCGTCCCGGCGGATTCGAGGTCGGCCACGTGGGCGTCCAGCACGGCGGTGAGGCGATCCATGGGCATGGGCGAACTCCTGCGCAGAAAAGAAACGTGAGAAGGGAATCGTCGAGCGGAGGTCAGGAGGTTCGGACCTGGGCCCGTGCCCGCACCCGGCGGAGCATGTCGGCCGTCATGCCTTCGAGGTCGTACTCGGGGCGCCATCCCCACTCCTCGCGGGCCGCGGAATCGTCCAGGCTCCGGGGCCACGAGTCGGCGATGGCCTGACGCACCGGGTCGGGATCGAAGCCGAGGCGGAAGTCGGGCAGGTGGCGTCGGATCGCGTCGCCGAGCGTCGCCGGCGTGAGCTGCATCGCCGTGACGTTGAAGGCGTTGCGATGCGCCAGCCCCGTGCCGTCGGCCTCCATGAGTTCCATGGCGGCCCGCAGGGCGTCGGGCATGTACATCATGTCGAGTTGGGTGTCGGCCGACAGGAACGACGTGTAGCTGCCCCGCTCCACGGCGGCGAAGAAGATCTCCACCGCGTAGTCGGTGGTGCCCCCGCCCGGAGGCGAGGCGCTGATGATCCCCGGGTACCGCACCCCCCGGGTGTCGACGCCGAACCGGGTGTGGTAGTAGTCGCAGAGCAACTCGCCGGCAACCTTGGTGACCCCGTACATGGTGGACGGGCGCTGAAGGGTGTCCTGGGGCGTACCGTCCCGGGGCGTGGAGGGGCCGAAGGCGGCGATGGACGAGGGGGTGAACACCGCGAAGCCCTGCTCCCGGGCCGCTTCCAGGACGTTGAAGAGCCCGCCCAGGTTCACCTCGTAGGCCGTCTGGGGCTTCCGCTCCCCCACGGCGGAGAGGAGGGCCGCCAGATGGTAGACCACCGTGGGACGATGCTCGGCGAGTCGTTCGGCCACCGCTCCCGGATCGGTGCAGTCCAGGAGGGCGAAGGGGCCGGCGCCGGGTTCCGTAGGAGGGTGGATGTCGGTGGCCAGCACGCGGTCGCCTCCGTAGGCTTCCCGCAGCGCGGGGACGAGCGCCGAGCCGATCTGGCCCGCCGCTCCCGTGACCAGAACCCGTGTCACCTGGGACTCCCTCCCTGAACGATGGATGTCGCGGCCGCCGAGCCGGGAGCCGGACGGCGGACCGGCAATATAGGGGTCCGTTCCCCGCAGCGTCACGGTGCGCCGTCGTCCGGGACGACCTATCGTTCCGCCGTCCCGTCCCCCCCATCGAGCGCCCCATGGCCGACCCACCCCCTTCGACGTCCGAGTCGACGCCTGGTGCCGAGCCCCACCGTCGCCTCTCCCGACGGGCCCGACGGGTGCTCCGGGACCTCCACCATCGTACGTGGGAACTCGAGTTCCTCATGTCCGGGGCCCTCGCCGTGGCGCTGGGGCAGCTGCCGGCGCGGGTCGACGGGGCCTTCGCCCGCTGGTACCCCCTCGCCGGCGAGGGGGGCGGCCTCGCCCTCACCGTCGGCTACCAGTACGTCAAGCTGATCCTCTACACCCTGATCTTCACCTTCGTCCTGCACATCGCCCTGAGGGCGTTCTGGGTGTCGCTCATCGGCCTGGATTCGGTGTTTCCCCGGGGCGTGCGATGGGACCGCGTGCGGATCGGTCCCATCGGGCGGGCGTACCTGCGCCGGCACATGCCGTCGGTCCGGGAACTCATCGTTCGCACCGACGGAATCGCCAGCGTGCTCTTCGCCGGGGCCTTCTACGTGTCGGCGATCTTCCTGGTGTCCGTACTCGCCGCCAGCGCGGTGGCGATCCCACTTCTGCTGGTCAGCAGCGTCCTGCCGTGGTCACTCCCGGCGCCCATCGTCCCCCTCGTGGCGGCGGTCGGGCTCAGCCTGGCGCTGTCGATCCCGACGGTCCTGGACCGGCTCCGGGGTTCGCGGATCGACCCCGACGGCGGCCTCGCCCGGTGGATCCGGGCAACCCACCGATTCACGCTGCGGTGGTTCGGCCTCGCGGCCTACGGACCGGCCCAGTACACGTTCGCGAGCCGCATCGGGGGCGGCCGTTCGGTCGGGCTCCTGATGCTGGTGATGGTGGCCATCACCGGGACCTTCATCGTGCGGGACGTGATCGTGGAGCGGGAACGGCTCCAGTTCGGGGTGCTGCCCTTCGTGCCGGAGATCCCCGGGGCCGCGGGCGTCGACCCCCGCTACTACGAGTCCCAGTGGGTCGACGGACCGCCGCCCCTCCCCGTCCCGTCCATCGAAGCCGACGCTCTGGACGACGAAACGGCGTGGGTGCGCCTGTTCGTGCCGTTCCGCCCCACCGCCGATCCCGACGCCGTCGCGGCCCTCTGCCCCGACCTCGCCCCGGTGGCCCGGGCCGGCTTTCGCTTCGTGCGCCCCGAACGCGGAATCCCCACCGACACCCTCGACGCTTCCATCGCCGCGTCGCTGGTCTGCGCCGCCGGATTGTGGGACGTGGCCCTGGACGGTCGCGGCGTGTCGACCGACCCGGTGTTCGCCACCCACCCCGTGACCCGGCTCCCGGGCCTCGCCTGGTATCTGGACGTGCGGGGGGTCGCGCCGGGGCGCCACCTCCTCACGGTGAACCGGAGCGCCACCGCCTACGCCGCCGACGTCACCGGCGAGGACGATCCCCCGCCCCCGCGCCGCCACGCCATTCCGTTCTGGCGGTAGTCCGGCGGTCGCCGGGCCCTACTTCCGCGACGGCACCTCGTCGGCGTCCAGGGCCCGCACTTCGACCCGGGCCAACCCCGCCGATACCACCCCCAGTTCCCGGGCCGCACCGTAGGACAGGTCCAGGATGCGTCGGCCGGTGTCGGCGAAGGGCCCCCGGTCGTTCACCCGCAGGGTGAGGCTCCGGCCGTTGTCGAGGTTGCGCACCTCGACCCAGGTGTGGAGGGGCAGGGTTCGATGGGCCGCGCTGATGCCGTGCATGTCGTAGGTCTCGCCGCTGGCCGTGGGGCGCCCGTGGAACGCCTCCCCGTACCACGACGCCAGACCCGTCTCCCGATACCCGTCGGCGGCGTCCAGCACCCGATAGCGGCGCCCGAACACCTCGTAGCTGCGGCCGGCGTCGCTCCGGGCACCGGGCGGTGCGGGGGTGGAGCGGGGAGCGGAACGGGGGGAGGCGTCGGGTGCCGGATCGGGCGCCGGGTTCGATGCCGGGGTCGACGCCGGGACCGGCGAGGACGCGGGCCGCGCCCCGGTTCCCGACGGATACCCCACCACGGTACAGCCGGCGGCTCCCCCCAGGAGCAGGATCGCGGCGAACCCGCGGTACGACCGGAAGCTGGGCACGACTCCCCTCCCATCACCGGGAAGGCGGATCCTCCCCTCCCCCCACGATACGAAACGGATGTTTGTCGGCCAAGCGTTACGTCACGCGGCCCCGTCTTCGGCGAGGCGCCGGCGGAGTCCGGCGGCCATCTCCGGGGGTACTCCGCCGGTGGGGCGGGCCAGCGATCGCCGGAGGGCCGCCACCGTCGACGCGAACCGGCCGCCGAAACGTTCACAGCGGTCGCACCCGGCCAGATGGGCCTCCACGGCCGCGACCCGGGTGGGCGGAAGCTCTCCGTCCACGTATTCGGAGAGATCGACCAGGACCTCTCGGCAGGACACGCCGCCGACCACCCGATCCAGGACACTCATGCTCGGTCCTCCTCGTCGTCGGTGAGGGCCTGGCTCCGCACGCGGGCCACGAACCGGAGTCGCGCCCGGTGCAGCCGGCTCTTCTGGGCCGCCAGGCTCAGGCCCAGAAGTTCGGCCACCTCTTCGCCCCCGAGTCCCTCCAACTCCCGCAGGACCAGGATCTCCCGATCCCCGGGCGCCAGGCCGTCCAGGGCCCAGCGCAGGAGATCCTCCCGTTCCAGGGCCTCCTCGGCGGGCTCGGGCCGTCCCCACCCCGCGGCCCGACCGAGGTGGTCCAGGTCCTCCAGGGGCTCGTAGCCGGTGGGTTCGCCGGCCCGCCGTCGGTGATGCCGACGCAGGGCGTTGCGGGCCACGGTCAGCATCCACGCCCGGGCCGAGCCCTCGCCGCGAAACCCGCCGGCGCCGCGCCACGCCGCCAGGAAGGCCTCCTGGAAGGCGTCGTCGGCGTCGGCGTCCTGCGCCGCCGCGGCCCGGAGGTACCGAAGCACCGACGCCTCGTGCCGATCCACGAACCGGGCGAAGGCGCGTCGATCCCCGTCCGCCGCGGCGGCGAGAAGTCGTGCGTCGTCAGCTTCGCTCATTCACGGGGCAGGTGCTCAGACCCAGGACCGTGTAGAGCGGGCAGCTTCCCAGGAGTCCCGTGGCCAGCGGCACGATCCCCAGGAGGGCCCAGGGCGACCGGGGTCCCACGAAGAAGAGGGAAAGAATCGCCAGGCCGAGGACGACGCGGAGCGCGCGCTCCACCTTGTGCTCGTTGCGGGGGAAGAGACGGGCCATGAGGAACTCCGTGAGGTGAGGGGCGAGACTGGGCTCCACTGGAAGAGAGTCCCAAGCTCGCCGAAAGGATTCACCCCCACCCGCCGGGACCTGGATACAAAAAAAGGAGCGGCCCGGATCAGGCTACCTGGGACCCTCCCTTCACCAGGCTTTCGTCACCGGGCCGGCTCCGGAGTCCTTCCTGCGCTTCGGACCGGAGGCGTTCCTGCTGCCCGGGCCCGGCCGACCGGAGAGGGGACTCCGTCCTCCCGGCGGCTGAACAAGGATAGCAGGGGAGGCGTGCCGCGGGTGTCGGGACACCCTCCCCCGGGTAGGGGGGTGATCGCCCGCAGCTCCTGTGGGGATATCTACCTACGCATATATCCGGATATCAGGTGTATTCCTCCACCACCAGCCCTTCGCCCTCCAGCCCCGCCACCAGGGCGTGGACGTGGGCCTGGCCCCGTGTCTCCAGCGTGAAGACGATCTCCACGTCGCCCACCGAGATGTCGGCGAAGCCCCGGCGATGGGAGGTCTCCAGGACGTTGGCACCCCGCTCCGCCACCATGCGGGTGAGTCGAGCCAGCGACCCGGGAAGGTCCGGCACCTTCACCAGGAGCCGGACGAGGCGACCGTCGGCCACCAGGCCCCGATCGATGATGCGCGACACCATGTTGACGTCGATGTTGCCGCCGGAGATCACCAGGACGATCCGCTGGCCCGGTCGGGCGCCCACGGCGCCCCGGGTGAGGGCGGCGAGTCCCACGGCCCCCGCCCCCTCCACCACGCTCTTCTGCCGCTCCAGGAGCTGGAGCACCGCGCTGGCGATCTCCTCTTCCGACACGGTCACCAGATCGTCGACCAACGCCTCCACCATGGGAAACGTGCAGTCTCCCACCCGCTTGGTGGCGATGCCGTCGGCCAGGGTGCGGGAACTGGTGATCTTCACGATCTCCCCCGCATCCCGGGACGCCCGGGCCGAGGGGGCGGCATCGGCCTCCACCCCCACGATGCGCACGTGGGGAGCCCGGCTCTTCACGGCCAGGGCGATGCCCGAGATCATGCCGCCCCCACCCACGGGCACCACGATGACGTCGACCTCGGGCACCTGCTCCAGAATCTCGAGACCGATGGAACCCTGCCCGGCGATGACCTGGGGATCGTCGAAGGGGTGGATCATGACCAACCCCTCGTCCGCCACCAATCGGCGCGCTTCCACCGCCGAGTCGTCCAGGACCTCGCCGAGTTGGACCACCCGGGCCCCGTATCCCTCGGTGTTGGACACCTTGATCAGGGGCGCCGTCTCGGGCATCACCACGGTGCACGGGATGCCGAGGCGGGACGCGTGGAACGCCACGGCCTGGGCGTGGTTGCCGGCGCTCGCCGTGACCACGCCCCGGGCCCGCTCCTCGTCGGTGAGATGGAGCATGCGATTCAGCGAACCCCGGTCCTTGAACGAACCGGTGCGCTGAAGATTCTCGAGCTTCAGGTGCAGGGGCCCGGGGGCCACGTCGTGGAAGGCCGGGGCCCGGGGGCACGGCGTGAGCACCACGTGGGGCTCGATGCGCCTCCGTGCGTCGTCGATCTCACCCGGAGCCACCGGGAGGCCCGGCGGCACCACCGACGGCGCGGTCATTCCGTGGGACGGTAGATGCCGAGGTGGAGGGGCGGGTCGACGTGGACCTTGAAGTGCAGGCGGTTCTCGCCCTCCTGCACCACCGTCCGGGTGGCCTGCCGGGTCTTGGGGTAGTTGGAGCCCTGCTGATTCTCCACCACCACCAGGTCGCCCTCCTGGATCCCGGCCATGATCTCGTCGATCCGGGCCTCCAGGTCGGCCAGCACCGCCTGCTCCACCTCGTCGTGAACGTCCCCCTCGGCCTCGGCCGCCAGGGTGTGATCCTGGACCTTGGTGTGGGACGACTCGAACTCGTCCCAATCCAGCGACGCTTCGTGGTCCCGGCGGAAGGCGATCTCGTTGAGGGCCTTGCTGTCGAAGTTCAGCTCCACGCTCTGGAGGCGGGAGCCGTAACGGCGCATGAGCATCGTGACGGTGGGGAGAGGAGGGTCAGGAGTGCTTCAGGAGCTCGGCGAGCTCTTCGGGGCTCAACTCGGCGCCCAATCTGGAGCCCATACCCCGGGGGGCCCGGGAGTGCCGTCCCCGGGCGCCGCCGCCCGATGTCCGCTCGGCCTTCGGCGTCCCGGCATAGTCGAACTCCGGAAGGTGCTCCCGCTCCAGAGGCCGGCCCAGATGGTGCTCCAGGCTCTTCACGTGCCCCAGGTCGCCCGCGGCGACGAAGGTCACCGCGGTGCCGTCGGCTCCCGCCCGTCCCGTGCGGCCGATGCGGTGCACGTAGTCTTCCGGATCCAGGGGCACGTCGTAGTTCACCACGTGGGTGATGCCCTCCACGTCCAGGCCCCGCTGGGCGATGTCCGTGGCCACCAGCACCCGCACCTTCCCCTCGGCGAACCGATCCAGGGCCCGGGTGCGCTCCTTCATGCCCCGGTCCGAGTGCATGGCGTCGGTCCGGATTCCCTCCCGCTCCAGACGGGCCTCCAGCACGTTGGCGCCGGCTTTGGTCCGGGTGAAGACCAGCACCTGGTCCCATCCCTCGCCCTGGAGCAGGTGGAGCAGGAGGTCGGGCTTCTTCTCGGGCTTGACCGAGTAGGCGATTTCCACGATCCCGCTGGCGGTGGTCCCCGACGGCGCCGCCTCCACCCAGGCGGGGTCGTTGGTGAGCCGAAGCGCCAGGTCGTGCACGCCGTGGGGCATGGTGGCGCTGAACAGCATGGTGCGGTGCCCGCCCTTCTTCAGTCCCCGCATGACGTCTTCGATCTGGGGCCGGAAGCCCATGTCGAGCATGCGATCCGCTTCATCCAGGATGAAGAAGCGGATGTTGGACAGATCGACCTTGCCCGAGCGCATGTGGTCGATGAATCGCCCGGGCGTCGCGGCGATGACCTCGAACCCCTGGGACAGGGCCTCGAGCTGGGGACCGTAGCTCACCCCGCCGTAGATCGACGCCGTGCGGATCGACGTCCCCCGCGACAGGGCCGCGGCGTCGTCGCACACCTGCTGGGCCAGCTCCCGGGTGGGGGCCAGGACCAGAACCTGGAGTCCCCCGCCGGCAGACACCTGCTCCAGCGCCGGGATCATGAAGGCGCCGGTCTTGCCCGTCCCCGTCTGGGCGATGCCCACCACGTCCTGCCCCGCCAGCGCAGGCGGAATCGCCTTGACCTGGATGGGCGTGGGCCGACTCCAACCCAGGGCCTCCACGGCCGCGAGGGAGGGCTCGGACAGGCCGAGTTCTGCGAAGGACTTCTCGGTGGTTTCAGGTGCGGACACGTCGGGGATACTCCGGGATTCGGTCGGTTCGTAGAGCCGAAAGGTAGGAACGCGGGCGACGGAAACATAGCTTCGGGTCCATGGACTCCTCCCCGCTCCCTCCGGACACCGTCTCGGTGTTGTTCGTCTGCCTGGGCAATATCTGCCGCTCTCCCCTGGCCGAGGGCGTGTTTCGCCACCGGGTCGAATCCGCGGGTCTCGGGGACCGGATCCGCATCGATTCGGCCGGCACGGGAGGGTGGCACGTGGGCGATCCGCCCGACCCCCGATCCCGGGACGTGGCGGCGGCCCACGGGGTGTCCCTGGACGGTCAGAGCGCCCGCAGGGTCGCGCCGGACGACTTCCGCACGTGGGACTGGATCGTGGCCATGGACCGATCCAACCTGGAGGATCTCACCCGGCTTCAGGAGCGCCACGGCGGCGACGCCACCCTCGTCCTGTTGCGGGACTTCGACCCGGATCCGGGCGACGGGGAAGTCCCCGACCCCTACTACGGAGGCCCGGGGGGATTCGACCGGGTCTTCGAGATGGTGGACCGCTCCTGCGCCGCCCTCCTGGAGCGGATCGCCGAGGGCGCGTGACCCTTCCCGAGGCCGTGGCCCGGGCCCTGGTCCGGGACGTCGACGGGGTGGGGAGGATCGAGGGTGCCCGCGCCCTGGGGGGAGGGTGCATTCACGCCGCGGCCCGGGTCGACACCGATGGGGGACCCCTCTTCTGCAAGTGGAACCACGGCGACGCCGGGGCCGCCTTCGGCGCCGAGGCCCGGGGCCTGGACGACCTACGGCGGGCCGCCGGGGACGGCGGCCTCCGCATCCCCGACGTCCGGGGCTGGCGAGACGCCACGGAGGGAACCCCGGGATGGCTTGCCCTGGAGTACCTGCCCCCGTCCCCGCCGGCGCCGGACTACGAACGGCGCCTGGGACGAGGGCTCGCCGCCCTCCACTCCGCTCCCGTGGCGGGGTGGGGCGGCTCGGAGCCGAACCGGATCGGCTCCCTCCTCCAGGTGAACCCCTCCCGGGAGTCGTGGGCCGTCTTCTGGCGCGAAGCGCGCCTGGAGCCCCAGCTCCGCCTCGCCGAGGAGGCGGGCCGTCTCGACCCCCGGGCCCGACGACTCCTGGACGGGGCCCTGGACACCGCCGCGGAACTCCTGGCCCCGGTGGAGCACGACGGACCGTCCCAGCTCCACGGCGACCTGTGGGCGGGCAACGTCCACGCCGGTCCCCACGGTGGACCGGTGCTGGTGGACCCGGCGGCCTACCGGGGGCACCGGGAAGTCGATCTGGCCATGGCCGACCTGTTCGGCGGCCTTCCCGCCGGGGCCCGGGCGGCCTACGAGGAGGTGCGCCCCCTGGTGCCGGGATACGCCGGGCGCCGCCCCCTGTACCAGCTCTACTACCTGCTGGTCCACGTCAACCTGTTCGGGGCCGGCTACCTGGCCTCCACCGTCGACGCGGCGCGACGGATCGTGGCGTCCCGGTCCTGACGGTCCGGACCTACCCCACGAGGGCGGCGATGCGCCGTACGGCTTCCTCGATCTGGGCGTCCGACGCGGCGAAGCTCATGCGGGCGAATTCGGGCGCTCCGAAGGCCTCGCCGGGCACCACGGCCACCCCGGCCTCGTTCAGGATCCACGAACACACGGCCCCCGCCGACTCCCGCCCCTCGGCGAAGAGGGAGTCCACGCGGAAGAACAGGTAGAAGGCCCCCTCCGGCCGCAGGTACGACAGGCCCGGGAGCTTCTCGTCGAAGAGCCGCACCACCAGGTCGCGCCGCCGGTGGAACGCGTCCCGCATGCGCGCCACGTCTTCCCGGGTCCGCCCCACGTCGGTGTAGGCCGCCAGCGCCGCCATCTGGGAGGGGGTGGCGGCGTTGGAGGTCATGTGGCTCTGCACCGCCGAGAAGGTCGAGGCCAGCTCGGGTGTGGTCACCGAGAAGCCCACCCGCCAGCCGGTCATGGCGAACGACTTCGACGCGCCGTCGATGAGCACCTGGGGCCCGAGGGAGGTGGGCGACAGATCCCGGATACCCGGCGCCTCGCCCCCCTCGCCGAAGTAGATGTGCCGGTAGATCTCGTCGGAGATCAGCCACACTCCCCGGTCCCGGGCCCACTCGGCCACGGCCCGGAGTTCGTCCAGGGAATAGACCACGCCGGTGGGATTGCACGGCGAACTGAAGATGAGCCCCCGGGTGGCCGGGGTGGCCACGGCCTCCAGCTCGTCGGGGGTGAGCCGGAAGTCCCTCTCCTCGGCGCCGCGAGCGAACACCGGGTTCGCCCGGGCCAGACCCACGATCTCCGGGTAGCTGGTCCAGTACGGCGTGGCGATGAGCACGTCGTCTCCGGGCCCGAAGAGGCTGAAACAGGCGTTGAAGAGCGACTGCTTCGCCCCCGACGACACCACCACCCCCGCGGGGTCCACGACCCGATCCCCGGTGGAGAGGAACCGGGCGATGGCGGCGCGGAGCTCGGGGAGGCCCGGGCTCGGCGTGTAGCGGGTGCGGCCCTCCCGGATCCCCTGCATCGCCGCATCGGAGATCCACCCCGGGGTGTCGAAGTCCGGTTCGCCGGTGGAGAGGTTGAGGATGTCGCGCCCCTCGGCCATGAGCCGCTTGGCCAGCGAACTGACGGCGATGGTGGCGGAGGGCTGGATCGAGGCGACGTTGGGACTGAGATCCATGGGTGGACCCTTCCTGGGGGAAGCCGGCGAGGCCCGTGGGGCGGGGCGCGAGGGTCGGCAATATCAATGGGCGCCGGAGTCGGATCAAGGCGACGACCCGGGGAGCCGTTGCCCCGGGTCCGAGATCCGGACACATTCCGCCCCATGCCTGGACCGATCCTCCGCCTCCATTACGACTTCGTGGATCCGGGATCGTTCCTGATGCAGCGACGGATTCGGGCCCTTCGACCCGACTGCGTCCTGGCGGGATTCGAGCTGCGCCCTCCCCCCGAACCCCTGGTGGACCCGACGGACCCCGCCTGGGTGTCGTGGTGGAACGCCGCGGAGGACGGGCTGCGGGAGGCGGGGCTGAAGCCCGCCCGCCCGGTTCTGGTGCCGTGGTCCCGCAAGGCCCACGAACTGGTGCATCACGCCGCGAACCTGGGCGGCGACGCCGAACGGGTGGAGGGCCTCCGCACCCGCATCTTCCGAGCCTGGCTCGAAAGCGGCGACGACATCGGACGCATCGACGTTCTGGTGCCCCTGGCCGAAGCGGAGGGGTTCGACCGCACCGAGACGCGGGCCGTCCTGGACGTGGACCGCTGGCGGAGCGCGGTGGAGGAGGAGCGGCGTCGGGCGGAGGAGGAGGGCGTACGGGGGATCCCCACGCTCCTCCACGGGCGCCGACGCCTGGAAGGACTGCACGACCTGGATACGCTCCGAGCGTTCCTGGGAGACGATTGATCCCCGGGACGCCGGACCCACGACGAACACGACGATGGCTGGTTATCAGAGGAAGACGGCCTTGGGGCCGACGGAGGTCATGGCGCGGGCCGAGGCCCTGCTCCCGGACATGTTGGGGGTCTCGCGCACGAAGAGCTCGGGACACTCGTCCACCTGGACGGGGGAGGAGGGCGTGGTGACGGTCACTGCCCACCGCCACGGGCCCTACACCGACGTGGTGGCCCAGACCGACCGCCTCCGCACCTCCCGGATGGACTACGAGGTCCAGAAATTCCTCAACCGGCTACCCTACGAACCCGGCGACCGGGGTGGCCCCGGAACCGGCGAGCCGAGCTGACCATGGATTCGTTCGAAGAACTGCATCTGACCCCCGAGGTCGTCGAGGCCCTGGCCGCCGAGGGGATCGAGCGCCCCACGGCGCTCCAGGCCGCCGCCGTACCCGTGGTCCAGCGCGGGCACAACCTGGTCGCCGCAGCCGGCCCGGGGGCCGGGGTGCTGGTGGCGGTGGGCGCCCCCCTCCTCTCCCGCCTCGAGCCGGCGGAGGGGCGCCCCGTGGGCCTGATCCTCACCCCCACCCGGGACCGGGCTCGGGCGCTGGCCGAGGCCCTGGGCCGCCTGGCCATGGCCACCGGCCACCGCATCGCGGCCCTGGGCGCCCCGTGGGCGCTCCCCGAGCGGGCCTCCGTTCTGGTGGCCACGCCGGGCGATCTCCTGGAGGGCCTGGCCGACGCCCGGGTGACCCTGGAGGGCGTGGACGCCCTGGTGGTGGACGGCGCCGCGGTGCTGGAGCGTCTGGGGGTCCTGGGAGACATCGAGACCGTGGCCGAGGCCCTGCCCGCCGAGGCCCAGCGGATCGTGGTGTCCCTCCCCGTGACCCCGGGCGTCCGGGACTTCGTGGATCGCCACGCCCGCCGTGCCGTCACCGTCCCCCCCCAGGACGCCGAAGGGGCCGGCGCCACGCCGCCCCGTCGCGGCGCGGTGGCGGTCCGGGTGGTGGCGGGCGAGAAGGACGACGAGGCCGCGGCCCTGGCCCACGACCTCCTCACCGACGACGTGCACCACCTGGTGGTCTTCGTGCGCAACGAGGACGTGGCCGCCGACCTGGGCGACCGCCTCGCCCTCCGGGGCTTCGGAGTGGGCGCCCCCGGCGACGGGGACGCGCCCATCTGGCTGGTGGTGGACGACATGGAGGGTCGCAAGGCCCTGGACGCCCTGGACGAGGGCCGGGGACACGCCGTGAGCTTCGACGCCCCCGCCGACCCCAACGCCCTGGATCGACGCCACGGCGGCGGCCATGGCGGAACGATCCTGGCCGAGGCCCGGGAGGCAGCGCACCTCCGGGATGTGGCCGCCCGGACCGGGTACCAACTGGACTTCGAGCCCACCCGCACCGGGCCCCGGGGACCGTCCGGTTCGCTGAGCGCGCTCCTCGAGGCCGTGGCCGAGGCCGTGGAGGCCCGGGACGTGGAGGCGTACGAGGTGGTGCTGGAGCCTCTCTTCCGGGCACACGGCCCCGCGGCGGTGGCGGCGGCCACCCTGGCCCTGCTCCGGGCCCGAGCCCCCTCGACCCCCGCCGCCCCGCCGGCGGAGCGGGCCAGTGCCGCCGTGCCGCCGGGTCCGGCGCCCTTCGCCAAGCTCTTCGTGAGCCTCGGCGCCAAGGACGGAGTCAAGCCCGGCGACCTGGTGGGCGCCATCACCGGCGAAGCGGGCATCCAGGGCGACGAGATCGGGCGCATCGAGATCCGGGAGACCTTCTCCCGGGTGGAGGTGGCCCGCCCGGTGGCGGAGCGGGTCATCTCGTCGCTGAACGGCACCACGGTCCGGGGCCGTTCGGTGCGGGTCGACCTGGATCGGAGCGAACGGGGCGGCGGTGCCCGCCCTCGCGGTGGCCCCCCCCGCGGCCGGACGGGCGGGGGAGGACGACGCCCCGGCGCCTGACCCGAACCCCACCGGCCCATGAGCGTCTTCACCCGCCGCTTCCTCTTCGCCTTCGCCGCCTTCGGTGTGCTGACGGCGTTCGGGACGGCCGGGTACGTGGTGCTCGAAGGGTGGGCGTTCCGCGACGCCCTCTACATGACGGTGATCACTCTCACCGCCGTGGGTTATTCGGAGGTCCAGCCCCTCTCGCCCACGGGCCGCATCTTCACCATGGTGCTCCTGGGGGGCGGCATCACCTGGATGGGGATCTGGTTCGCCCTCATCACCTCGCTCCTGGTGGAGCTCGACCTGACCCACGGCTTCCGGAGACGCCGGCTCATGAAGGAGATCGCCGAACTGGAGGACCACGTCATCGTCTGTGGCGCCGGCCGCACCGGGCGTCAGGTCATCCAGGAACTGGACGCCATGAAGGCGCGGTGGATCACGGTGGAACGGGACCCCGCCCGGGTGGAATCCCTGCGCCACGCCCATCCCGACGGTCTCGTGGTGGAGGGGGACGCCACCCACGACGACGCCCTCCTGGAAGCCGGACTGGAACGGGCGCGGGGCCTCGTCTCCTGCCTGAGCGCCGACACCGACAACCTCTTCGTCTGCCTCTCGGCCCGGGATCTGAAGCCCGATCTCACCATCGTGGCCCGGGCCTACGAGGAGGAGACCATGGACAAGCTCTACCGGGCCGGCGCCACCCACGTGGTGAGCCCCAACGTGAGCGGAGCGATCCGCATGGCCTCGGTGCTCCTGCGTCCGTCGGTGGTTTCGTTCCTCGACATCGCCACGAGGTCGTCGGAACTGGCGCTGCGCATGGAGCAGGCGGAGATCCCCGAGAAGAGTCCCCTGGCGGGCCGCACCCTGGCCGAGGCCCGCATTCCCCAGGAAACGGGGCTCATCGTCATCGCCATGCGGAAGGGCGGCGCCGGCGCCGAGGGGCGCTTCGTGTTCAATCCCGTGGCCGACACCCGCATGGAGCCCGGCGACGAACTCATCGTCCTGGGCACCGTCGATCAGATCCGGCTGCTGCGGGAACACGTGGAGCCGTAGCTCCGTCCGACCCCGCGTTCAACGACGCAACGCCCCGCCGGGACCGGGTCCCGGCGGGGCGTCGTTCGACGTACTTCCGGTACGGCCGGGTCGGTCAGACCTCGGCCGTCTTCTCCCGTCGACGGAAGAAGAGCCGGTACACCACGTAGGCGATGGCCCCCCAGAACAGCACCTTCATCCCCACCATCATCATCCCCGCCACGGCGCCGAGCAGGGGCATCAACAGCGCCGCCAGCACCTTGAGGAGCACCACACCAAGGACTCCACTCACCGCCATCGCACCGAACCGCATCATATCGACCTCCGGAAGTTGTCGTCGTGTGCAGGGTCCTACGCGGGCCGGGCCCCGGAGGTTTCGACGGGTCCCACCATGGCATCGCCCCACCGCTTCGGTCCGGCCCCGTCCGTGAAGACTTGGGGGGCGACCCGTGCCTCTCCGCCCCACCCCGCTCGACTTCGACCCCACCGCCCGTTTCGGCGACGCACGAGGACCGGTCGGATTCCCCGACCGGAGCATCGTCCTCCCGTTCCGGAGGTTTCATGTCCGTTCTCTCCCGCCCGTCGCTTCGCATCGCCCTGCTGGCCTTCCTGGCCCTGGGCGCCACCCTCCTCACGGCCCGGGCCGCGTGGGCCTGCGAGGCGTACGACGTCTACGACAATCCTCGCCCGTGCACCTTCCTCGAGGAGTACGGCGAGTGCCTCGTGTCGGCCCTCGACGCCCACGAGCAGTGCATGGAACGCAAGGAGTCGCTCCTGGACGCCGTGCGCTGCCACACCGGGACCCAGGTCGACCTCCTGGTCTGCAACCTGGGCATGCCCCTCGACTTCATCGGAAAGGTCCTGAACCCCTTCGACGACGACTGAGGCGAGACGCCCGGCCGCGCCCTCGAGGCGCGGTCGGGCCGTCGTCCCATCCCGCCATTCCCGTGCCTCCACCCGCCCACCAGGGTGGAGGATCACCCTGTCGAGGAGACCGAGCCGTGCCCACCCCCATGCCCCCCGATCCCTGGGTAGGGGCGCTCCTGCGCCGCCTCCTGTTCGCCGCCGTCGCCGCCCTGGTCCTGGTCCAGTTCACCCCCCGGTCGTCCACCGGACGTTCGGACGTCCCGACACCCGGCGAAGGCGAGGGCACGGCCCGGGTCCTCCCCACCGCGCCCCGGACCCTGGATCCCCCCGGGGCGGGCGCGCTCCTGCCTCCCTTCGAAGCCGATGACGTGGAGCACTCCCGGGCCGGCTGGGTGTTGCTGGACCGAAGCGAGGGCGAGGTCCTGGTGCTGGACCCCACCGGACACCCCACCCGACGGTTTGGGCGCCGGGGACAGGGTCCAGGAGAGCTGGAACGCCCTCTGGACGTGGCCCTGGCCGACGACGGCACCGTCGCTGTCCTGGACGCGTCCGGGCTCCGCCTCGACCTCTTCCCCACGGTCGGGATCCCCCGGCGGGTGGCCCTGGCCGCCGACGGATGCGCCGGCACCTTCGGCGACGACGTCGTCCATCACGACGACAGTTGGTGGGTGATCCGACGATGCTTCGACGGTCCCAACGCCGATCTCGAGGTGGTACGGGTGCCCCTGGCCGGTCCTCCGGTCCGGGCCGAGCGCCGGGCCCTGACCCGTATGAACACCGACCCCCATCGGGTGCCGCTGCTGGTGGCCGACGGCGGCGGTCTCTTCGCCGGCAGCAACCTCGCCCCCTGCCTCGACCCGGTGGGCGGCGAGGGTGCTCGCCTCTGCCTGCCCCAACCAGCCCGGGCCCCCATCCCCGACACCACGTCGGCTCGTCTCTTCGGCGACCTGGGGCGGCGGGCCGCCGCCGTGGGGCTGGATCTGGAGATCCCCACCCACTACCCGGCCCTCATCGAGGCCCGGAGCCGGCCCGGCGGCCCGGTGATCCGGGCCATTCTCCCCGACGGGTCCGCCGCCTGGGCCGAGGAGGCCCGGGACACGCTCTGGATCCTGGAGCCCGGGGCCGACGCCCGGGTGGAGCCCGGCCACGACGGGTGGCTCTTCCTCCGGGACGACGGCGCCGGACTCCGGGTGTGGACCCTGCCTCAGGCCGGGGACGGGGCGGGCGGATCGTCCTGAAGGAGTCCGTCGAGGAGGTCCGGAGCCACCCGGGTTCCCGGCGAGAGGATCGCCGCAGCCTCCATCACGTGGGCGAGCTGGCGCACGTTTCCGGGCCAGGGATGAGCCTCCAGGCGCTGGCGGGCGACGGGCTTCAGCACGCGCTCCCCCAGCCCGTGGCGCCGGACGGCGGCGTCCAGGAACCGGCGGGCCAGGGGGGCGATGTCGTCGGGCCGGTCCCGAAGGGGGGGCAGGGTCACTCGCAGGACCGCGACCCGATGGTAGAGATCGCGGCGGAACCGGCCCCCGGCCCCCTCCCCGGCGAGGGCTCGGCAGGTGGCCGAGAGGAGCCGGAAGTCCACGTCGAACCCCGCCGAGCCCCCCACGGGGCGGACGTGGCGATCCTCCACCGCCGACAACAGCTTCGCCTGCTGGGCCGGGGGCAGGTCACCGATTTCGTCCAGGAAGAGGGTCCCCCCCGTGGCGGCGGCCACCAGTCCCGTGCGATCGGCGTGGGCACCGGTGAAGGCGCCCCGGGTGTGGCCGAACAACTCGCTCTCGAACAGCGTCTCCGGGACCGCGGCACAATTGACGGCGACGAAGGGGCCTTCGGCGCGCCGGCTGGCGGCGTGGAGGTGGCGAGCCAGGAGCGTCTTGCCGGTTCCGGTCTCGCCCTGGATCAGGACCGAGGCGTCCACCGGGGCCGCCAGTTCGAGGAACCGCCGGACCCGGGTCACGGCCGGACTCCGGCCGAAGAGGGGTGGGAGACTGGGAAAGGTGGGCACGACGGAGTGTGGCCCCACCGGTGGGGCGGCCCCATGGTCCATCCGGTCCCGAGGCGCCCTACTTGTACCGGTAGGTCACCCGACCCTTGCTGAGATCGTACGGCGACATCTCCACCTTCACCCGGTCGCCCTCCAGAACCCGGATGTAGTTCTGCCGCATCTTGCCCGAGAGGTAGGCCAGCACCTCGTGGCCGTTCTCCAGTTCGACCCGGAAGGTGGCGTTGGGAAGCACCTCGGTCACCGTCCCCTCGATCTCGATGGCGTCCTTTCCCACGGGGTCTCCAGGGTAGAGGGGTGGCTCGAGGCTACTCTAGGACCGCGCGTCCGACGAAATCAACCATTTCCGGTGGGGGGTGCCCGGGGCCGCCCGGTACCCCGATCCGGGACCCCACCGACCCCGACTGGTCCCGCGAGCCCGCGGGGTCGATGTTCCCCCATGGCCGACACCTGGACCCGGGAGGAGGAGCGCTCTCTGCGCAGGGCCGTGGCCGAGGGTATGCCCCTCGTCTGCCCCGTCTGCGACGTGCGCCTCGAAGTGGAGACGGTGGCGCCCCGGCGGGACGTGTCGTACGTGCGCCGACGCCGCTGGCTCCGGTGCTCCCGGTGCCGTCGTTCCCTGGTGGTGGACGCTCCCCGGGAGGAGGGGGCGTGACGGCGGCGGCGCGGGGCGCCCCGCGGTGGTGGGTCTTCCGGGGGCGTCACGTCCTGCTGCGGGAACGATGGACGGCCGACCCCCACGCCGACCCCGACGACCCCCGACCCTCCGGGCCCCTCCCCGATCCCCCCGGGGGGATTCGCCTGCGCATCGCCGTCCCGGTGGACTCGGGGCTCGCCTCCCCCGACCCGCCCGGCGAAGGCCCCCACGACCCGGCCCAGCTCGTCACGGGCGAAGAGCCCCCGGCTCCCGAGGGCTACGGGTGGGTCGACCTGCGGGTGGCCGCCGCGTGGCTGGGCGACGACCTCTTCCGGCGGGCCGGGCGGGCGTGGCAGCTCCTGGAGTGGCATCGCTCCCACCGCTTCTGTGGCGTGTGCGGCAACCCCACCGCCCCGGGGCCCTACGACGCCCTGACCTGCACGGTGTGCGACCACCTCCATTTTCCCCGCCTCTCCCCTGCCGTGATCGTCCTGGTCCACGACGGCGACCGGGTGCTCCTGGGGCGGGGTCGGCACCTTCCCGAGGGCATGTACTCCACCCTGGCCGGATTCGTGGAGCCCGGGGAATCGCTGGAAGAGGCGGTGCACCGGGAGATCCGTGAGGAGGCCGACGTCACCCTCACCGACCTGCGCTACTTCGGCAGTCAGCCCTGGCCGTTCCCCCACTCCCTCATGGTGGGCTTCCTGGCGCGCTGGGCCGGGGGCGCCCCCCACCCCGCCGACGGCGAACTGGAAGCGGTGGAGTGGTTCCGGAAGGACGCCCTTCCCCGGATCCCCGGGCGGGTGTCCATCGCCCGGAGTCTCATCGACGCGTGGCGGGCCGGCGCCGGGACGTGAGGCCGGGTCAGCCCCCGGTGCGCCAGTCCACCAGGTCGGCGTAGGGGAGGTCGACGCCGCGGCGGGTCCAGAGCAGCACCACCCCGCAGCGGGAGTCGGAGTCGACGTACTCGGGCGGGACGCTGGCCGTGCTCTTGTAGAGTTCCACGAGCTCCAGGTCCATGGTGCTGAGGTCGGTGGTGGCCGTCCAGTTCCGGAGCTTCACGCCGTCCATGTAGAAGGTGGGCGCGCAGGGGCCCCCCGAGAGGGAGGCGGCGCTGCGAAAGACCGGGACTCCCCCCGCGATGCGCATCCCCGGGACCCCCTGCAGGAACTGTCGCCACGTGGGGTACCCCCGGATCTCGAACTCCTGGCGGGTCACGAAGTCGCCGAACCCCATGGCCACCCGACGTCGCAGGTCCTCCAGATGCAGCATGGTGCGGCGGCTCACGGCGGTGACGGTGATGGGCTCGAGCTCCACCGCCTGCACGGGGAGAACCACCGTCAGGAACACCCCCTCCTCGGCCTGGGGCGTCACCGTATCCACCACCATGGCCCGGCCCAGCGCCTCGAAGCGCACGGGGATGGGCCCCTGGTCGTCCACGGGCACCTCGAAGTAGCCCCGGTCGTCGCTGAGCACCGAGTCGCCGGCCACGGTGACGAGGACGGCGGCGAGGGGGGCGCCGCCGGGATCGGCCACCCGACCCAGCACCCGGCCCCGGCGGGGCGCCTCGGGCAGGTCGATGACCGACTCCGAGGGGTCCATGCGCATCAGGGCGACCCGCAGGGGCCCGGCGCCGGCCGGGGGCACCGCCACCGGTTCGTTGGCCCGGTATCCGGCCCGGGTCGCCACCACCTGGAGTCCCTCGGGCTCCTCGCCGTCCACCTCGATGCGGAACGAGCCGTCGGCCTCCGTGGCCCCGGCGGCCACGGCCCGCATCCGTCCCGTGAGCACCACGACCCGGGCGCCGTCGAGCCCTCGACCGTCGGCCCCATCCACCACCACCCCCACCACCTGGGCGGGGATGGGGCGGGCCGATGCAGTGGACAGGGCCGCGGCCAGGACGGCGGCCGCCCCCAGGCCCCCACCCCGGGGCCGTCGTCGACTCGGTGGGATCGTCATGGATCGATGGTTACGCGCACCCCGCGCCACACGCAACGTCCGTCCCCCGGTTGCCTCTCGCCCACCGTCCCCCGAGCTTGCCGCGTTCGCCGTGTCCCTACCCGGAGCCTTCCGTGCCCCCCACGACTCCCGCCCGCGTCGTCTCCCTCGTTCTCCTGGCCGCCGCCATGGTGAGCGCCCCGGCCCTCCACGCCCAGGCTCCGGACCGGGGTCCGGTGGTGGCCGACCTGGGCTTCGGCGCCCGGGCTCAGGGCATGGGCGGAGCGTTTCAACCCGACGCCGGCGATTCCGACGCGGTGTTCGTGAACCCGGCCCTGGCCGCCCAGGCGGGAGGCTTCGCCCTGGGCTGGCAGCGGTTCGACACCGAAGGCACGGCCCTCAGCCTGTCGGCGGCCAGGCCCTGGTTCGATGGCGGGGTCTTCGGCGGGATCCGGATGCTGGACCATGCGGGGCTGGGGGGCCCCGGGGGGCACACCGGCGGCGTGGATCCCCTCCTGGCCGACGGCGGCCCGGGCACGTCGGAGACGGCCCTCACCGTGGGGTACGGCCGGGAGATCTTCGGCCTGGAGGCGGGCATCGCCGGCTCGTACCTGCTTCAGCGATCCGGATCCACCAACGCGGCCACCATGGCCGTGGACCTGGGGCTGGCCACCGATCTCGGCCCCGGGACGCTCCACCTGGCCGCCCGCAACCTGGGGGCGGCCACCACCTGGGGCAGCCGCGAGGTGGAGCTTCCCACCGCCGTGGCCGCGGGTTGGGGGGCGTACGGCCGCCCCCTGGGCCCCCTGGACCTGGGAGGGGCCGTGGACGTGGCCCGACGCGCCGACGGCGAGTGGCTGGTGGGCGGCGGCCTGGAGTTCGGCTACTGGCCCGTGCGGGGCCGCACCTTCGTGGCCCGCGTCGGTGCCCGCACCGTGCCCGAGGGCGACGCCTCGCCCTTGACGGTGGGTGGATCGTATTGGGGCGACGACCTGGTGCTGGACTACGCCTTCCAATCGGTGGACGGCACCGACGGGATCCACCGCATCACCCTGGCCTGGCGCTGAGGCCCGGAGACCGACGGTTCAGCGGACCCCCACCCACCCCCGCACCGAGTCGAAGAGGCGGGCCGAGTCGTAGCCGACCCCGTCCTTGAACACCAGGGTCATGCGCCGGAAAGCGTCCAGGTCGGTGGTGGGATCGCCGTCCAGCACCACCAGATCGGCCCGCTTCCCCACTTCCACGGTGCCGATCTCGTCGTCCCGCTCCAGATAGACGGCCCCGTTTCGGGTGGCCACCGCCACCGCCTCCTCCACCGGGAGTCCCATCTCCACCAGCAACTGCAGCATGCGCTGGTTGGCGTAGCCGGGAACCACGTCCCCCGCCCCCGTGGGGTCGGTTCCGGCCACCAGGAGTCCCCCGGCATCGTGGAAGGCCTTTTCAAGGGCCATCATCTTCCGGAAGTACTCCAGCGACTCGGGCGTGGCCCGGGCCTGACGGGCCTCGTAGCTCCTCATGACCTGCTCCCGGAGTTCGGGAAGCATGGCGGCCTGGGCCCCGGCCGGCGGTGGCGGGCGCCGGGCCGCCCCCCGCTCGAAGACGGTGAGGGTGGAGGTCAGGGCCACACCCCGCTCCACCATGACGTCCACCAGATCGAGGAACGCGGGATCGGCGGGATCCAGGCTCCGCAGGGACGCACCGGCGCCCCCGGGGCAGCGGTCGGCCTCCTTCCCGTCCACGAAGTCGGTCGCCGCGTAGAAGCCGTGCTCCAGGTTGTCGATGCCCAGCTCCGCCGCCTCCCGGTAGGTGATGGAGCAGAGGTGTCCCGTCACCTTCAAACCCCGGGCGTGGGCCGCCTCGATCCCGGCCCCGAGGGTGGCCCGGTCGATGAGGTTGTAGGCCTTGAAGGACGTCACGCCCCGGTCGGCCCAGAAGTTCACGTGGTCCCGGGCCTCCTGGGGCGTGGTGAGGGCGGGAAGCCCCCAGGCGAAGCCGCCTTCGCCCTCCAGGTACGGGCCGGTGACGTCCATGTGGGGTCCCACGGCGCGACCGGCTTCGATCTCCCGGGCCACCCGCAGATCGGTGTAGGTCTCCATGCTGCCGCCGGTGCGCATGGTGGTGACGCCCCCGGCCAGATACAGGGGCGGAAAGGAGCGCTGGTTCGTGTTGTAGCGCCCCTGGCCCGAGGGGTAGAAGAGATGCTCGTGGAGCATGACGAGACCCGGGATCACGGTGCGCCCCGCGCCTTCCATGACCCGGGCGTCGTCGGGCACCGCCACCGACCCCTCGGGCCCAACGGCGGTGATCCGGCCGTCGCGCATCACCACGGTCACGCCCTCCCGGGCCGGCGCCCCCGTGCCGTCCAGGAGCCGCACCCCCACCAGGGCCACGTGGGTCTCGGGCACCGACACGAACTCGGTGACGGCCGGGCCCAATCGGTCCACGGCCTGGGCCTCCCCGGCCCGGGGGAGGACGGCGAGACCCAGGAGGAGGGAGCCCGTGAGGCGTGCTCGAAGCATGGCCGGCGATCCGGATCGGGGAACGGGGACTACCGCAACACCAGCACGGCGCTCACACCGAGCCAGACCGTGGCGATGGCGGCGTACATGAGCCACTCCACGGGGGTCGCCTTCTGGCGGCCCGCGGCGCCGTGGTACCAGGAGCCCACCAGGGCGACGAGCACCAGGGCCACGGCGAAGACGATGGTGAGGTCGAGCCCCAGGCGCGGCAGTCCGTAGAACTCCACGCCCGCCCCCGCCAGTCCGATGAGGGTGACCCCCGCCGTGATGGCCAACGCCACGAGCTGGGGTACCCGCCGCTTGATGAGCTCGGCCAGGTCCATCTCGCCGTCGTCGACAGCCACCGGCCCGCGGGGCGGAGCCGCGGGAGCCAGGGGACGGGACAGGAGGCGGACCACGTCGGAGGCCCGGGGGCGGTGCTCGGCCTGTTTGGCCAGACAGCGGCGCAGAAGGTCGGCCACCTCGGCCGGCACGTCGGGCCTCAGGGCCTTCAGGTCCTTGGGGTCCTGGGTCAGGTGGGCCCGGATCCAGTCGGCCTTGCTCCGGGCGTCGAAGGGCCCCTCCCCGGTGAGCAACTCGTAGCCCAGGAGCCCGAGCCCGTAGATGTCGGCCTGCCCCGTCACGTCCCGATCGTCGAGCTGCTCCGGGCTCATGTACCGGGGATCGCCCACGGTCACGCCCACGGCGGTGAGGCGCGCCGACTCCATGGCGCTGGTTTCGAGAATGGCGGCGATGCCGAAGTCGGTGAGGTAGGCTTTGCCCTCTTCGTCGTCCCACAGGACGTTCCCGGGCCGCACGTCCCGATGGACGATCCCCTTGGCGTGGGCGGCGGCCAGGGCCGAGGCCACACTCCGGAGCACGTTCAGGGCGTGCTCCAGGGGAAGCCGCCCCTCGGCCCGGAGGCGCTGCTCCAGGGTGCGCCCCTGGACGTAGCGCATGACCAGATACGGTGTGCCGTCGGAGAGCTGCCCGAAGCGGTGGATCCCCACGATGTCGGGGTGCTCCGAGAGCGACGCCACGGCGCGGGCCTCCCGCTGGAAGCGCCGGCGCACCACGTCGTCGCCGCCCACCTCACCGCTGAGGACCTTGATGGCCACCAGCCGGCCCAGGGCGCGCTCCCGGGCCAGGTGCACCTCGGACGTGGCCCCGGTGCCCAGGAGCCGGAGGATCTGGAACTCGCCCCCCAGGTCCCGAGCGAGGGCGCCTGCGGCGTCGGCGGACTCGGCGGATTCGGTCATGGACCGGGAGCTTGCCGCCCCGACCTCCGCCGGGCAAGGGGCTCAGTCGTCTTCGCCGTCCGGTCGCCGGGCCGCTTCGATCTCCCGATCCAGGCGCCGCATCTCGTCGCGCCAGTGGGCGGCATCTTCCTCGAACTCGCGGCGCAGTCGGGCCTCGTGGCCGGTCTCCAGCGCCGTGACGCCCGGTGCGGAGGCGCCGTCGGCCAGACGAGCCACCCGCTGCACCTCGGCCGCGGTGCGACTGGCCTCGTCCATTTCGTACATCCGCGACCCGTGCTGGGCCGCCGACTGGCTGTAGGTGACGAACCGCTCCTCGGCGTACTCCCGCTGCTGCTGGAGGCGGCGCAACCGCTGACGTCGCCGCCCCTCCCGCACCGGGTCGAAACGCAGGAAGTCGGGCAATCGAGGCGTGTCGGTGGGGGGCGGCGTCTCGTCCACGGCCACCCGCTGAAGATACCGGGCCCAGCACCATCCCTGCTCCACCCGGTGCCAGGTGCCCTCGTCGTTGCGCTCGGTCTCGTAGACCGTCACCACGGCGCCCCGGGGGAGCTGATGCACGACCCGATAGCCCAGGCTGGGGCGCACGCGCACGTTCAGGGGCTTCCAGCGGGTGACGACGCGATAGACCATGGTTCGCTGCCTGGCGGGAACCGCTCGATGGACGTCGATGGACACCCGCACCATAGGGGACTCCGGAGAGGCTTCGCCAGCCCCCGTGGGCCACGGCCCACCCCCATGTCGACGGCGGGCTACCGCACCCGGGCCCGCCAGAAATCGGGGCCCATGGCCGAGAAGCCGATCTCGTCCACCACCACCTCGCCCGCCGTGGCCCGGTCGAAGACGAGGCGCACGGCCACGAGGCGAGCCGGGTCGAGTCCCGGCGTGGATTCGGCGAAGTCGCTCAGGGGGATGTGGTACGACTGGAGCACCATCTCCGTGGGATCCCGGGTCTCCTGGTCCGTGCGGCGCAGGATGTGGATCTCCAGGGGACGCCGGATGGGGCCGTAGTCCGAGAGGGGCACCGACGCGGTCCGGCCCCCGGCGTCTTCCACTTCGATGGACAGGTCCACGGGCGGCTTGGGGGCGTCGGGGTCGGGACGCCCCCGACGGCCTCGCCGGCCCTCGCCGCCCGCTGCGTCGTCGTCGTCGTCGGTCTCGGGAGGACGTCGCGGTCCCGGCAGCCGCTCGGTGGCCACCAGGGAGAGGTCGAGGGAGTGCTCGCCGCCGAGCCCCCACTCCGCGGCCAGGCCCGCGGGCAGCCCGATCTCGTAGCGGGCCGGGGGTCCCATGCGCGTGGTGTCGGGCCCCGCCAACCGGTTGTTCCACGCCAGCCGCAGCGCCTGATTCTCCTGAGATGCCGAGGTGTTGGCCCGATTCGACGAGCGCAGCAGGAGCCGCTCCTCCCGCCAGGTGTCCAGGCTGTCGCCCCGGAGCGTCACCCCGTCGGCCGATCCCGTGGTCACGTCCACGTCGCCCTCGAAATCGGCCAGGGGCCGGAAGGAGCTGTGCTGGAGCCGGGTCACGTACATGGACTCGGGGAGCCATTCCCCGATGACCCGGTGGTCCCGGAACATGGATAGCCACCGGGGATCGTCCTTGAGGCTGGCCTCGAGGAACGCCGTGACGTAGAGCTCGGCGAACCGGCGCTGATCCGCCGGGGGCACGAGGTAGCGGAGGTCCAGGATCCGGGGGGAGCGGGGCCCGTTGTCGTACGAATTCCAGACCGTGTTCCACTGCCCGTGGTTGGCCCGGTACATGTAGATGGCCGATTTGAAGTGATCCCGGCCGTCGGTGTACTTCAGACGATCCCAGATGCGCAGGCCGTGGAAGCTCGTGACGTCGCCGTCGTGGGATCCGTGGAAGACCAGATAGTCCACGTTCTCCAGGGGCATGGGACGCCCGGTGGGCAGGTACTGGCCGTCCACGGGAGCGATGGACACGGCGGCCCGGATGTCGAAGCCGAAGTCGAACTCCAGGGTGGCGTCGTCGGGATACCGGGGCAGTCGATTGAAGGCGGCGGCCAGGGGCGCCGCCTCCCCGCCCCGGGAGTGGCCCATGACCGCGAGGCGGGTCATGTCGACCTTGCCGGCAAAGGGATTGTCCGGGTCGGCGTCGAAGCCCTGCCACGCCTCCAGGTGTTTCAGCAGCAGCCACCCCCGGCCGTCGTTCTCCCCCCGGATGCCCCCGTTGATGAAGTTCATGTCCACCGAGGCCAGGATGATGCCCCGGCTGGCCAGGAGCTCGCCCAGGTAGTCGTAGCCCGGGTCGCTGAAGTCCCGCATGTCGTGGTTGCCGTGGACGACCAGCGCCAGGGGGAAGGGCCCGTCGCCGTCGGGATACCACACCCGCGCGTTGAGGGGGAACTCCTCGGGGGTGAAGCCCCAGTACTCGTTGCGGCTCTCGGCCGACGATCCCAGGTCCACCAGCTTCGATGCGTCCACCGACCCGGTGGTGATGGTCACCGAGTCCCGGTACTCGGGGCGGTTGGCGTCGGTGCCGCTCCCGTAGTAGAGGGTCCGGACGGCGTACGGCCCGGCGACTCCGGGATCGGGCGCCTCCAGGGTGCGCTGGGCCAGGACGGTCCCGGCGTCGGAGGGGGTGAGTTGGAGGGATCCCCGGCACGCCGGGGCGACGGTGGCCACGACGGCGAGCAGCGCGAGGGAACGCGGAAGGTGGAAGCGACGCATGGAGCCCGGTTCGAAGGAAGGAGCGGATCGGTTCGGATGATACGCGGGCCTTCCCGGGGACGGAAAGGAGGTGGAGGGAAGGAACGGGTTGTCCATATTGCTTGACATTCGCCTGCGTCACGTGAACCTTACGCATGCAGTCGTCTGCAGGGCCCTTCTGGGCAAGCTGCAGTAGGATCGTGCTGTGGCATCACCTCATCCGGGGAGGCATGTACAATGCCAGATCTGGACGATCCGGACCGCGTGTGGCCGACAGGACTCACGATCCGGGAATCGGAGGAGCTTCATAAGCACGTGATCGATGGCACTCGGGTCTTTTTCCTGATCGCCATCGTCGCCCACGTGCTGGCCGCCCTCTACACGCCCTGGCTCGGGTAAGGAGGAAAGATGAACCAAGGCAGAATCTGGACCGTCGTGAAGCCGACGGTGGGCTTGCCGCTGTTCCTGGGGACGGTCCTCGTGATCGCCATCCTGGTGCACCTGGCCCTCATCAACAACACGGATTGGTTCCCGGCCTACTGGAACGGCTGAGCCATCCAAAGCCGCAGTATCCGGAACGGACTCCGGGGTTCGGCGCTCTGCCGGGCCCCGGGTCCGGTCTTCCACGATCACACGACTGGAGAGACCACCATGCTCATGGGTGTGCGCATCTACCCCGATGAATCCGGCGCGCGGCGCGCGTCCGAAGCTCTCGTCGCCGCGGGCCTGGACCCGGGGATGATCACCGTCCTGATTCCCGGCGCGAGCTCGGAGGCGGCGACGGTCCAGACGGCCATCGAGGCCCGGCGCCTCCCGGAGAGTCACCGCAAGGCGGCCACCGCGGCCCTCGGGCGAGGACAGGCCGTCCTGTCCGTGGACCTTCCCTACGAGAGCCAGGTCGCCCTGGACATCATGGAGGCCCACGGGGCCGTGGACACGGCGTCCCTTCCCCAGGTGCCCCCCCGGGACCCGAGCCCCCTCTCCGACGCGTTGGGGCTTCCGGTGCTGACCTCGTCCAGGAGCACGACGCAGCTCGCTCCGAGCCACCAGTTCATGCTCGGATTCGGGGCGCTCCTGACCCGGTCCCAGGGACCCACCTTCGGCGGGAACCTGACGGGCAGTCAGAGCGCCCCCGACCGCAGTCTGGGATTCCCGACGCTGTCGAAGAACCAGAAGGGGCCGGACCGGAGCTTCGGGTTCCCCACCCTTCTCGGGAAGTAGCGGCGGCCTCCGGGCCCCGGGTGCCAGGGTGACGACGCTGCGAGATCGGACGGTGCGGTGGCTGGCCACCCGGGGGGCCCGCTACCTCCCCTTCGCCGACGTCGCCACCGAGGATCTGCCGCTCCGGCGGCTCCTCCGCCTCTCCCTGTTCCAGGTCTCCACGGCCATGGCGCTGGTGCTCCTCGTGGGCACTCTGAACCGGGTCATGATCGTGGAACTCGGCGTGCCGGCCTCCCTGGTGGGGGTCATGATCGCCCTCCCGGTGGTGGCGGCGCCGTTTCGTGCGTTCATCGGCTTCAAGTCGGACATCCACCGGTCGGCCCTGGGGTGGCGCCGGGTGCCCTTCCTCTGGCGGGGCAGCCTGCTCCAGTTCGGGGGCTTCGCCATCATGCCCTTCGCCCTGCTGGTCCTGGCGGGAAAGGGCGAGTCGGGCAACGCCCCGGTGTGGATCGGGCACTCCAGCGCCGCCCTCTCGTTCCTGCTCGTCGGGGCCGGCGTCCACACCGTCCAGACCGCCGGCCTGGCGCTGGCCACCGACCTCACCCCCGCCCGCTCCCACCCCCGGGTGGTGGGGCTGATGTACGTGGTGTTCCTGTTGGGCATGGCCGTGAGCGCCCTGCTCTTCGGCGCCGCACTCACCTCGTTCACCCCGGGCCGTCTGGTGCAGGTCGTCCAGGGGGCGGCGGTGATGACCCTGGTCCTCAACGTGGTGGCCATGTGGAAGCAGGAGGGCCGGCGCCGACGATTCTCGTGGGAACCCGAGCCCCCGCCGGACCCCACGTTCGGGGAATCGTGGGCCGCCTTGCGGGAGGGCGGGAACGTGGCGCGCCGCCTGGTGGTGGTGGGGCTCGGCACGCTGGCCTTCGGGATGGCCGACATCCTCCTGGAGCCCTTCGGCGGGCAGGTGCTCGACCTCACCGTGTCGGCCACGACCCGGTTGACCGCCCTTTTCGCCCTGGGCGGGCTGCTGGGGTTCGGAGCGGCGTCGACGTGGGCCGAGCGAGGGGCCGATCCCCACGGGATCGCCCGGGTGGGCGCTGCCGTGGGACTTCCCGCCTTCGCGTTCGTGATCCTGGCCGAGCCCCTGGGGATCATGGGCCTCTTCCTGGCGGGCAATGCCCTCATCGGGTTCGGCGGCGCCCTCTTCAGTCACGGCACCCTCACGGCCGCCATGAACAAGGCCCCGCCGGATCAGGCGGGGCTGGCGCTGGGCGCCTGGGGGGCCGTACAGGCGACGGCGGCCGGGGTCGCCATCGCGGTGAGCAGCGGTCTCCGGGACGTGGTCACCCGGCTCTGGGGCGGAGACGACGTCGCCGCGGGCTACCTCTCGGTCTACGGTGTGGAGGTGGCCCTCCTCCTCGTCACCATCGCGGCGATCTGGCCCCTCATCGGGCGTCGGTCGGCGGAGGCGACTCCGGTGCCGGTGCCGGCCGCGGGACGGTAGGAGCCATGGCCCGCCGGCCGATCCTGGAGTATCCCGACGCCGCCCTCCGGCGTCGTGCCCGGCCCGTGGCCGCGTTCGACGGCGCACTCGCCCACCTCGTGGACGATCTGACCGAGACCCTCCGGGCCACCGGGGGACTCGGCCTCAGCGCCCCCCAGATCGACGACCATCGGGCCGTCTTCATCACCGATCTCTCCGACGACGGGTCCGGCGTGCGGGCCTGGGTGAACCCGGCGATCGTGGACGCACGGGTCCCGGCCCTGGTGGAGGAGAGCTGCCTCTCGATCCCCGGCGTGGTGGGCAACGTGATCCGCTCCACCGAGCTCGACGTGCGGGCCCGGGACGGGGCGGGACGGGCCGTGGAAACCCACCTGTCGGGCATGGAAGCCGTCGCCTTTCAACACGAACTCGACCACCTCGAGGGCCGCCTGTTCATCGACCGGCTGTCGGTGTTCCGTCGGCTCCGCATCGGGGTGGGGGCCCGTCGGCGGCAACGGCGCTCCGCTCGTCTCGACCCGCGCACGGGATCCCGGTAGCTTCTGCCCAGCAGACACATCCACCCCAGTCGAGCGCACCCCATGGCCAACCGCCACGCCACCATCGAAACGAACCACGGCACCGTGAAGATCGAGCTCTTCGAGGATTCGGCCCCCAAGACCGCCGGCAACTTCATCACGCTGGCCGAGAAGGGCTTCTACGACGGCGTGATCTTCCACCGGGTCATCGACGGCTTCATGATCCAGGGCGGCGATCCCACCGGCACCGGCCGCGGCGGGCCGGGTCACACCATCGACGACGAGTTCGGCCCCGGGCTGAAGCACGACGTGGAGGGCATGCTCTCCATGGCCAACGCCGGCCCCGACACCGGCGGATCCCAGTTCTTCATCACCCTGGCGGCCACCCCCTGGCTCGACGGCAAGCACGCCATCTTCGGCAAGGTGGTGGAGGGCATGGACGTGGTCCGGGCCATCGGCAAGGTCGAGACCGGCATGGGCGATCGCCCCAAGGCCGACGTGGTCATGGAGAAGGTGACCATCGCCTGACGACCCCTGGAAGGGTCACTCGTCCTCGGTCTCCAGGGTCACCGCCGCCACCCCGTCGGTCCACCGGGCCGTGACCCTCCAGGGGCGGCAGCACACCGGACAGTCCTCGACGTACTCCTGGTGGGCGCCGCCCCCGGGGTCGAGGGTCAGTTCGCAGGGCTCGCCACAGTAGGGGCAGGCGGCTTCCGCCGTGTCGTCGGCGGTGCCGTCGCCCAGGGGGAACGCCTCGTCGAGGGGGTCTGGAGCGTCGGGGAATCGGACCATGCCGGTGCTACCCCCGGGGGCCCGCGCCGTTGCTCCCCGGGCCGCCGGCGGCGGTGATCCGCACCGTTCCCCCGATGCCCGGTTCGTGGAGGTCGGCGTCGGGCAGTCCGGCCTCCGCCCACGCCGCCCGGGTCCGCTCCGGAGGCTCGAGCACGTCTTCGTCGGTGAGGCGGAACGTGCCCCAGTGCATGCCCACGAAGCCGCCCCGCCGCCCCAGCGCCTCGTAGGCCCGCACGGCCTCTTCCGGATTCATGTGGGCGAAGCGCATGAACCAGCGGGGTTCGTACGCCCCCACCGGCATGAGGGTCAGGTCGAAGGGCCCGGTCCGGCGGCCGATCTCCCCGTAGCCGTCGAACCACCCCGAGTCGCCCCCGAAATACACCGAGGCCCCGGCCGTCCGCAGGGCGAACGACGCCCACAGCCGACGGTTCATGGCCCACCCCCGCCGGGTCCAGTGCTGGGCCGGGGCCGCCGTCACCTCCAGTTCCACCTGGGGCGCCACCTCCACACCCGTGGCCTCCCACCAGTCCAGCTCCACGACCCGGTGGATGTCCCGGGCGGCGAACCAGTCCCGGTAGCCCAGGGGCGTGATCCACGTCAGGGCGTCGCCGAAGCGGGCCCGGAGCCCCCGCACGCTCGCCTCGTCCAGGTGGTCGTAGTGGTCGTGGGACACCACCACGGCATCCACGGGGGGCAGGGCGTCCACGCCCAGAGGCGCCGGGACGAACCGGGCCGGGCCCGCGAAGGAGACGGGCGACGCCCGGTGGCTGAACACCGGATCGGTGAGGACCGTGGCGGGCCCGATCTGCAGCAGGAACGACGCATGGCCCAACCAGGTCGCCCGGATCTCTCCGGGCGCGGCCCGCCGGGGCGCAGGGTCGGGCACGCCGCGCGGAATGGCCGCCGGGTCCGGCGCGGGAAGGGGCGACCGCAGCCGCTGCCACCGCCAGCGGAGCAGGTCCAGAAGCCCGGGGTGGGGATCGGTTTCGAACCACGGCGCGCGGAATCCACCGTCGGGACGATGGTGGGAGGGACGGCCTCCCGAAACTTCTCCCGATTCGGACTCGTCTGAATCTATCGTTCTATAGTTTCGCATCGTTCTGCCCCATTTCGCCGTGGCACGCCCCCCATGACCGAACCCCTCAAGCCCCGGTGGTTCCACATCCTACTGGCCCTCTCCGAAGGGGAGAAGCACGGCTCGGCCATCATGGAGGAGGTGCTGGCCCGCACCGACGGCGGGATGAAGCTCTGGCCCGCCACCCTCTACGGCTCCCTCCGGGATCTGGAGGAGGCGGGATGGATCCGGGAGGTGGACCCCGATCCCGACGCTCCCCCCGAGCCGGGGCGCCGCCGCGTCCACACCCTGACGGAGGGGGGCCGCGACGTGTTGCGCGACGAGCTGGAACGCATGCGGGAGATCCTGGAACTCGCCCGGACCCGACGCCTGCTCCCCGACCCGGAGCCCGGTCGGTGACGCCACCGAGTCTGCGCCTCTATCGGCGGGTGCTCGCCCTCTACCCCCCGGCCTTCCGCGCGCGCTGGGGCCCGGAGATGGAGCGGAGTTGGCTCCGGATGCTGGCCCACACCCGAGGGCCCGGAGAGCGGGTCTGGGCGGTGACCCGGGGCCTCCTGGACGCCCTCCGGGGAGCGGCCCGGGAACGGCGGCGGGCTCGACGGACCCCACGACTCGGGCCCACACCGGCCCCGGGTCGCCCCAACGGACGACGACGAGGAGGAACGACGATGACGGGACGATGGATGTCGGACGCACGCCAGGCCGTGCGGCAGCTCGCCAAGCGGCCGCTGTTCGTGGGGGTGGCCGCCGGATCGCTGGCCATCGGCATCGGGGCCAACACCGCCGTGTTCAGCGTGGCCAACGCCGTGCTGCTCCGGCCTCTCCCGGGCATCGCCGAGCCCCATGGGGTGGTGGAGTTGGGTCGCACCAATCGGGGATCGGGCTTCGACACCTTCTCGTGGCCCGACTTCCAGGACATCCGCACCGAGATCCCGGCGCTGGACGACGCGGCGGCCTACACGTTCGAGCTCTTCAGTCTGTCGGAAGACGGCGAAGGACTGCGGGCCGTGGGCTTCCACGTGACGCCGTCGTATTTCGACGTCCTGGGAGCGGTTCCGGCCCAGGGCCGGCTGCTGGGTCCCGACGAAGAGGAGGGATTCGACGCCCATCCTGTGGTAGTGGTGTCCCACGCCTATTGGCGCGACCACCTGGGATCGGACCCCGACGCCGTAGGGGCCACCCTCCGCCTCAACCGCACGCCCTACACCATCGTGGGGGTCACCCGCCCAGAATTCCGGGGCCACGTCATCGGCATCGCCCCCGACGTCTACGTGCCCATGACCCAGGTGCCGTCCCTCGGGGGGCGGCGGGAGGACTTCGACCATCGAGGCTCTTCGTGGCACATGGCCGTGGGCCGTCTGTCGGAGGGAGCCGACATCGACGAACTCGACGCCCAGCTCGCCGGGCTGGCGGCTCGCCTCGCCGAAGCGTACCCGGGCACCAACGAGCACCGATCGTGGCGAGCCGTGGCCCTGGGTCCCGTCCCCGGCGCGGGGCGGGAGGGCGTGCGCCTCTTCATGACGGCCCTCCTGGGCATGGTGGCCCTCATCCTCCTGGTCACCTGCACCAACGTGGCCGGCATGTTCCTCGCCCGGGCCGTGTCCCGGGAGCGGGAGGTGGCGGTGCGCCTCTCCCTGGGGGCCGGTCGGGGAGCCCTGGTGCGCATGCTCACCCTCGAGACCCTGGCGGTGTTCGTGCTGGGGGGCGGGGCCGGTGTGTTCCTGGGACTCCGGGCCGTGGCCCTGATCCGCCCCGAGTCCCTGCCCGTGCCGGTGCCCGTGCACTTCTCCCTGGCCCCCGATCTGCGGGTGTTGGTCTTCGCCGTGGGGGTGACCCTGATCACGGGACTCCTCTTCGGGCTCCTTCCGGCGGCCCGGGCCACACGGGTGGATCTGGCCCGGACGCTTCGGGACGAAGGGCGCGGCGGAGGCCGACGCTCGGCCCGACTGCGCCGGGGATTCGCCGGAGCCCAGGTGGCCCTGTCGGTGATTCTCCTGGTGACGGCGGGACTGTTCGTGCGATCGCTGCAACGGGCGGCCGCCGTGGACACCGGCTTCGACGCCGGGAACGCCTGGGTGACCATGATGGACCTGGAGATCGAGGGGTACGACGGCGACACGGGTCCCCTCTTCCAGGAGCGGTTGCTGGACGCCCTCGACCAGGCCTCGTGGGTCCAGGCGGCGAGCCTGTCCAGCGACCTTCCCCTGGACCTGTCGTCCTCGGGCACCGTGGTGGTTCCCGAGGGGTGGGAGGGCGACGAGCCCGCCCGGGGGCTGGGCATCGAATTCAATCGGGTGTCCACGGGGTACTTCGAAGCCCTGGGCATCCCCATCCTCCGGGGCCGGGCCCTGGACGAGAGCGACGGCGTCGACGCGCCCCGGGTGGTGGTGGTGAGCGAGGGCTTCGCCCGGGCCGCCTGGCCCGACGCGCCGGCCCTGGGCCGCACCTTCTCCCTGGGGGTGCGCTCCGACGACGGGCGGGAAGAGGAGCTGTGGGAGGTGGTGGGGGTGGTGCCCGACGTGAAGAACCAGGTGGTGACCGAGGTCCCGGAGCCGTTCGTGTACTTCCCGCTGGCCCAGCGCTACACCTCCCTCACCCAGGTCGTGGTGCGCACCGAACTCGACGGCGGCGAGGCGTCCCGCCGTCTCCGGGCCGCGATCCTGTCCCTGGACCCGGCCCTGTCCCTGGGCCCGGTGACCTCGCTGGACCGCTACACGGGAGTCGGCATCCTGCCCCAGCGCATCGCCGCCGGCCTCACCACCGCCCTGGCGGCCCTGGCCCTCCTCCTCTCGGGCCTGGGTCTGTACGGCGTGGTCTCCTTCGCCGTGGCCCGGGAACGGAGGGAGATCGGCATCCGCATGGCCCTGGGCGCCGACCGCGGCTCGGTGGTGCGCCGGGTCCTGGCGGGGGGACTCCGGCTCGCCCTCCCGGGGGTCGTGGTGGGCGGGGCGGCGGCGCTGCTGGTGGGCCGGGCCCTCCGGGCCCTTCTCCTGGACCTCACGCCCTACGATCCCCTGGCGCTGGGCGCCGTGGCCGTCCTGCTCCTCTCGGTGGTGCTGGTGGCCACGTGGCTCCCGGCGCGCAGGGCCGCCCGGGTCGACCCGGTGGACTCCCTACGGGCGGAATAGGCGCCCCCTCACGGAGCGGGGGGAGGTTCGGTCACCTCCCACCCCCGGTGCCCTTCCCGGATCGCGGGCCGGTACCACACCCCGGCGTACTCCTTGTACTCCACGCCCGAGACCCGCACTCCGTGGGCGTCGGCGGGGAGCACGCGGACGAACGCCCCGGGCGGTGCGGCCACGACCCTCCAGCGGGACTCCCACGGCGTGTAGAACACGCCCCGGGAGTAGGCGTAGGGGTCGCGTTCCACCATCACGGTGACGTACCCCGGTGGAGGGCTGGGCACCACGGCCCCCATGGGGGCCGGCACCACCAGGTACCCCCGCCGGTATCGGCGGTAGAAGATGCCGTCGTGATAGAAGTAGCGCCCCGTACCCACCGTCACCGACACGAACCCGCCCGGGAGGATGTCGATGGCGGTGCCCAGGGACACGAAGGCGGGGCCCACGCAGCCGGTGGAGGGGATGGTCACCCCTCCCACGACCAGGGCGGAGAGCAGAGGGAGGGTCCAGCGTCGCAGCGTCCTCATGGCTCCTCCTCGCCTCCCCGTGGGATCGGGGAGGACACCCGTCGGGAGTGCAAGTCCGGTGCCGGTCCTCCCCGTCCCGACCCTGGGCCGGAAACCCGCATTCCCACGGGCCGCACGGCACCGCCGGGGGTGCTCTCGCCGCCCGTGGGAGAGGACACGCCGTCCGCTGCGGAGGTCAGCCCGCCTCGCTCCCGCCTCGGTGCCGGCCTACCTTCGGGCCATGTCGATTCGACCCGGGGCCCCCGCCCCTCTCCTCCTGGCGTCCCTCCCGGCCCTCCTCGCCGGCTGCGGGGCATCCGACGCGGGCGATCCCCCCGCGACCGGTCGGGCCGTGCGCGACAGTGCCGGCGTGGAGATCGTCTCCAGCGATGCGCCGCGGTGGGCCGACGGGGGCGGGTGGACGGTGGCGCCGGAGGCCGACGCGATCCTGGCGGGCCACGGCGACGCCGACTTCGCCCTCTTCCGGGCCGTGGACCTGGCGCTGCTTCCCCACGGGGCAGTGGCCGTGGCGAACTCGGGGACCGCCGAAGTGGCGGTGCTGGAGGCCGACGGGGCCCTGCGGGCCCGCCTCGGGGGGAGGGGAGAGGGGCCCGGGGAGTTCCAGTGGCTGAACGGCGTCCTGGCCCGGGGCGACTCGGTGGTCGCCGTGGATGGGGCGACCCTGCGCTTCTCCGTCTTCGGGCCCGACGGCGACCTGGCCCGGGAGTTCTCCGTGGAACCGGAACCCGGGCATCCCACGGGGATCCGGGCCGTCGCCATGGGAGAGGCCGGCGTGGGCGTGTTCCGGGAAGTGGGGTTCGCCGAGAAGCTCGCTCCCGGCGTCGTGCGGCTGCCCGGCTCCGCCTTCCGCCTGGACTGGGGCGGCACCCGCGCCGTCGACTTTCCCGGATCGTTCCCGGGCGGGGCGATCTTCGTCCTCACCGACGGCATGGGGACCCTCCCCCTGGGACCGGACCTGTTCCTGGCCGGCGACGCCGACGGGTTCCACGTGGGCGACGGCGAGCGGGCCGAGGTCCGGGCCTACGCCCCCGACGGACGACTCACCCGCCTGGTGCGCTGGGCGGCCGTCCCGCGCCCGGTGAGCGAGGCCATGCGGGCCGAATGGACGGAAGCACAGTCGGCGTCCATGCGGGAGCAGGGAATGCCCGAAGAGGCGGTCGCCAAGCAGCGCCAGTTCCAGGAGCGCGTGCCCTTTCCCGAACATCTGCCGGTACACCGGGACCTGGTCGTGGACGAGGGCGGCCACCTCTGGGTGCGCCGCTACCGAACGGGTCTCTCCAGCGACACACCCACCTCCTGGCAGGGCAAGACCGTCGGCCCCGACGCACCCCTCGCCGAACGCCCCTCCGACTGGTGGGTGTTCGCCCCCGACGGCGAGTGGCTGGGCCTGGTGACGACCCCGCCCGGACTCCGGGTGGAGGTGGTCACCACCGACGCCGTCTGGGGTGTACACACCGACGCCCTGGGGGTGGAGACGGTCCGTCGCCACGCCCTGGTGCACTGAACGGCCTGCCTACGGCCCGAACGTCTCCTCGAGCCGATCCCGGTAGCGGCGACTGAGGCGCAGTTCGGTGCCGTCGTGGAGTTCCACCTGCAGATCGCCGTGGGACCACGGGTGCAGTGCCGCGATACGGTCGAGGTTCACGATGGTCGACCGGTGGATCCGGGCGAAGTGGACCGGCGGCAGCCGCTCTTCCAGGGTCTGGAGGGTGCCTCGCACCAGGTGGACCGCCCCGCTCACGTGGAGTTCCACGTAGTTGCCGGCGGCCCCGATCCAGTCCACGTCGCCCACGGGCACCAGGTGCATCCGGCCCCGGCTGCGCACCAGGAACCGCTCCAGGGGTCGGGGGGCCGGCAGAGCCTCCAGGACGCGGCGCACCTTTCGTCTCCGCGACGCCCCCACGGCCAGGGCCCGTCCCACCGCCTCGGCGAAGCGCGTCCGATCCACGGGCTTCAGCAGGTAGTCCACGGCCTGCACCTCGAAGGCCCGCACGGCGTGTTCGTCGTGGGCCGTGACGAAGACCACCGCGGGGAGTCGGTCGCCCTCCAGGGCCGCCAGTACGTCGAAGCCATCCATCTCGGGCATCTGGACGTCCAGGAGCAACAGATCGGGCTCCACCTCCTCGACGAGGGCCACGGCGGCCATCCCGTCTCCCGCCTCCCCCACCCACTCCACCCGGGGATCGTCGGCCAGGTATCGCCGCAGCTTCTCCCGGGCATGAGGTTCGTCGTCCACCACCACCACCCGGGCCGGCGGTGCGGTCCGGCCGCGCTGCTCAGCCACCGCCCGCCTCCTCCGACGCCCGCCGACATGGCAGGCGCACGGTGACCCGAAGCCCTCCGCCGGCCTCGTTCGCCAAGGTGAGCGCCGCCCGGTCCCCGTGGAGGTGGGCCAGGCGCTCCCGGGTGTTCGCCAAGCCGATCCCCCTCCCCACGGCCGCCTCCGGGTCGCCGGTGATGCCCGGACCGTCGTCCGCCACGTCGATCCGCAGGTCGTCGCCCTCCCGGGCCACCGTCACCGCCACGGACCCGGGTCCCGCCCGGGGTCCCACACCGTGGAGCACGGCGTTCTCCACCAGGGGCTGGATCAGGAACACGGGTACCGACGCCCCCCGGGCCGCCGGGTCGACGTCCACCGTGACCGAGAGGCGATCCTCGAACCGGGTCGTCACCAGCTCCACGTAGCCCCGGAGGATCGCCAGCTCCTCTTCCAGCGACACCTCGGGGCGATGGGGCGCGTCGAGACTCGCCCGCAGCAGGTCGGACAGACGGGCGATGAGATCGTCGGCCCGTCGCGGATCGTCGTAGAGCACCGACGAGATGGTGTTCAGCGTGTTGAAGAGGAAATGGGGCTGGAGCTGGCCCTGGAGGGCCGCCAGGCGGGCCTCGCTGAGGCGAGCCTCCAGACGCGCCCGCCGAAGCTGGCGCTCCCGTTCCTCCCGCCACGCGTCCCACACGTGCACGCCCGTGGCGAGAAGCACGTACCCCATGACGTCGTTGGCCGCCTCCATGGGGAACCGCCAGGTCATGGTGCCGAAGTCGTAGGCTCCCCGACCCACCAGGGGCCAGAGCACGGACCGGGATCCCCACATGAGGAGCGTCTTCGCCACGGAGAACGCCCCCAAGGCCACGACGTGGGGCGGAACCCGGCTCGGCCACCCTGCGCCTCGGAGGGGAAAGCGCCGGCACATGGGCACGACCAGCACGAAGAACAACAGCACGAGGGCCGCCGATGCCGTCATCTCGGCCACGAAGGCGTCGACGTAGGGATCGCCTCGGCCCTGGGCCAGCGCGCCGAAGTGGAAGTATCCGGACCGCATGAGCCCGTCCACGAGGAAGAACGCCGCCACCAGGAGGGCGCCCCGGCGCTCGAGACGGGCGTCGTCCGCGGACCGGTCGGAGGGGAGGTCGGGAGGGGGGGACGGGGCCATGGAGGGACGATGGCTTCGGCCGGGGCCCGACGAAAGACGGACGCGGTCCCGTTCGTCCCCGGCGTATCCCGCTCGTCCCGAAAGGCTGGGTCCGCGGCCCGAGCCCCGGCATTCTTCGGCACGCACCTCACTCGTCGAACCCGAGTCCCCACGATGCTCCCTGCGCTTCGCTTCGCCGCTCCGACCCTGGCCGCCCTCTCCGTGACCCTCTTCGCCTGCGGCCCCTCGGCGCCGTCGGATCGGGGGCCTGGTGACGGAGGGGTGGCCCTGTCGCCGGGTCGCGACGCCGACGAGTGGCGTCACTACGCCCGGGACGCCGGCGGCACCAAGTACTCGCCTCTCACCGAGATCGACACCGCGTCGGTGGCCCGTCTCGCCCTGGCCTGGACCATCCGCACCGGCGACTTCACCCCGGCCATGTTCGAAGGGGTGGAGCACGACGGCGTGGAGATCCCCGAAGACGCCCGGGCCCAGGGCGCCTGCGCGTCGTGCCACGGAGCGTCGATCCGCTTCGAAACCACGCCCCTCATGGTGGACGGACAGCTCTACGTCTCCACGCCGGCCAACCGGGTCCTGGCCCTGGACCCGGCGACGGGAGAGGAACGCTGGGCCTTCGACCCCGGTGTCGACCTGGAGCGCAGCTACTCGGAGGACCTCATCAGCCGGGGGGTCTCCACCTGGCTCGACCATGACGCCGGCCCCGACGCTCCCTGCCGCCGCCGCCTCTACCTGGCCACCATCGACGCCCGCCTCATGGCCCTGGACGGCGCCACCGGGCGGCTCTGCGGGGACTTCGGGGACGAGGGGACGGTGCACCTGGACCGGGGCGTGGGACTGAACGGTCGGGAGGCGGACCTCGGCGACTACCTGGTGACGTCGCCCCCGGCGGTGGTGAACGGCGTGGTGGTGGTGGGCTCGGCCATCGGCGACAACCGGCGGTCGGACATCGAGTCGGGAGTGGTGCGCGCCTACGACGCCCGGAGCGGCGCGCTCCGGTGGAGCTTCGACCCCATTCCCCGCACCGACGATCACCCGGCGCGGGAGGGGTGGAGTCCGGAGAGCGTGGCTGTCACGGGCGCCGCCAACGTCTGGTCCATCATCTCGGCCGACCCGGAGCGGGATCTGGTCTTCCTCCCCACGGGAAGCGCGGCGCCGGACTTCTACGGCGGTGCCCGCCCCGGGCGCAACGACTTGGCCAATTCGGTGGTGGCGCTCCGGGCCTCGTCGGGCGAGTTCGTCTGGTCGTTCCAGGTGGTGCACCACGATCTATGGGACTACGACGTGGCGTCCCAACCGGTGTTGATCGATCTGGAGCGGGACGGGGGTGTGGTCCCGGCCGTGGTGGTGGGGACGAAGATGGGACACCTCTTCGTGCTCCATCGGGAGACGGGCGAGCCCCTCTTCGACGTGGAGGAACGGCCCGTGCCCGGCAGCGACGTGCCCGGCGAGCAGGCCTGGCCCACCCAGCCCTTCCCGGTGGCGCCGCCGACGCTCCACGAGACCGTGCTCACCCCCGACTCGGCCTTCGGCGTCGACGACGCCGACCGGGCCTTCTGCCGCGACTGGATCGCCTCGTCCCGGGGCAACGGGATCTTCACCCCGCCGTCCCTCCAGGGCACGATCCAGTGGCCGGGCTTCGCCGGCGGCATGAACTGGGACGGCATGGCGTGGGACCCGGCCCGGCAGATGCTGGTGGTGCCGGTGAAGCGCCTCGCCATGTTCGTGCAGCTCCACGAGCGCACCGACTTCGAGCGGGCGATCGCGGAACCGGAGGAGGGCTTCGAGTACGCCCGGCAGGAAGGCACACCGTACGGCATGAGCCGGATGCCCCTCGTGTCGCCCAAGGGGATCCCCTGTTCGCCCCCGCCGTGGTCGAAGCTGGTGGGCGTGGACCTCCGGTCGGGCACCCTGGCGTGGGAACGCCCCCTGGGCCGGGTTCCGGCCGGTCTCACGCCGGGGATGGACGAACCGGGCCCGGACGCGTGGGGGTCCCTCACCTTCGGCGGGCCCCTGGCCACCGCCGGGGGCGTCACCTTCATCGCCGCCGGTCAGGACGACCGGTTGCGGGCCTTCGCCACCGCCACCGGCGCACCGTTGTGGGAGGCCGACCTCCCGGCGGGAGGCAACGCGGCCCCCATGACCTACCGCTTCGAGGGACGCCAGTACGTGGTCATCGCCGCGGGCGGCCGGGGCGGCATCGGGTCGCCGGGAGACTACGTGGTGGCCTTCGCCCTGGACGCGGGGGGCTGAAGGCGCTCCCGAGCGAAGCGGGCCGCGCCCGCCTCCACCCATTCCCGGGCGCGCCGGAAGGCCTCGTCGTCGGACGCGTGAGCCGGGGCGGCGGCCCCGGCCCAGTCGATCCCGGCCGCCTGGATCCCGGCGTCCGTGAGGTCGACCCGTCCCGCCAGGACGGCCACGGGCACGCCGGCGCTCCCCGCTCGGTCCAGGACCCCGCTCACCACCTTTCCGTCCAGGGATTGGTCGTCCAGACGCCCCTCCCCCGTGAGCACCCAGTCGGCCCCCGCCAGGGCGGAGGAGAACTCCACGGCGTCCAGGATCCGGTCGACGCCCCGCACAAGGGTGCCGCCCAGGAAGGCCACCACCCCGGCCCCCAACCCTCCGGCGGCGCCTGCCCCGGGGCCCTCGGCCACGTCGACGCCGAGGGCCTCGGTGACGAGGTGGGCCAGATGCGCCAGCCCCTCCTCGAGGCGCTCCACCGCGTCGGGAGACGCCCCCTTCTGGGGTCCGAACACCGCCGCGGCGCCCCGGGGCCCGAGCAACGGGTTGTCCACGTCGCAGAGGGCCGTGATCTCCACGTCCGGGGGGTTGGGGGGCGGAACCAGGCGAGCGATGCGGTGCAGCGCGCCCCCGCCCTCGGGCACGTCCCGCCCCGATCCGTCGAGGAACCGCCACCCCAGGGCCCGAGCGGCCCCCGTGCCGCCGTCCACGGTGGCGCTGCCCCCCAGGGTCAGCCAGATGCGGCGCGCCCCCTCGGCGACGGCCCGGGCGAGGAGTTCGCCGGTGCCCCGGGTGGTGGTGACCAGGGGGTCGCGCTCCGCCGGGGGCACCAGGACGAGGCCGCTGCTTCGGGCCGTCTCCACCACGGCGTCCGGGCCGTGGGCCGGGGGAGCGGTGACCTTCAGCCACGAGGCGCGAATCCGGCCCCGGCCCCGGGGGTGGGTCACCTCGGCCGGGCGCCACTCCCCCCCGAAGGCGTCGGCCAGGATCTCCGCCGTTCCCTCGCCGCCGTCGGCCAGGGGCAGCACCCGTACATGGGCGTCGGGCACCACGCGACGGATGCCCGCCGCGGCGGCCTCCCCGGCCTCCCGGGCCCCCAGGGACCCCTTGAACCCATCGAAGGCCGCGAGCACCCGGACGGGCGCCCGGCCCCCGTCAGCTTCGGGTGACGGCGATGGAGTGCTCGGCGTCCACGGGAACGATGACGTAGGTGTTCGTGCTCTCGCACAGCGAGCAGATGGCGTGGGTGCCGTCCAGCACCTCCATCTCGGCCACCTGTCCACACGCCTCGCAGTGGGCGGTGAGGGTCCGGGCCGCGTGGGGAAGGTGGCTCTTGGCCAGCCGCACGCCCATGACCAGCCCGGGGCGGCCGGTCAGGGGGCAGGCCCCCTCGCTGCAACCCTCGCCGAAGTCGAGACAGACCACTTCGCCGCCTTCGGGGAGATTGGCGTGACCCGCTCGGTGTTCGGTGGTCATGGTGAGCCGCACCTTGTGATTGCAGCCCGGGCAATAGACGGTCGACACGTCCATTTCACACCCCTCCCATGCGCTCCCGCGCGCGTTCGATGAGGTCGGAGTAGCGGTTCTTCATCTCCTCGGAAGGGACGTCGAACAGCGGACACAACTCCCCGGTGCAGGTGTCGCCATGCTCCAGGCAGACGAGGTCTTCGGCGGTGGGCTCCCGGCCGGCGGCTGCAACCCGGGGATCCACGATCACCCGGACCTTGCGGTCACAGCCGGAGCAGTACGCCAGATGTGCATCGATGACCATGGAGCCTCCTGAATTCTCAACCGTGGTGCGGGATCCGGACGCAGAACCGCCGGAACGGAGTTCGTGGCGCCGCCGCCCTGCAGAGGGAAAGATAGCGCGTCATGGCTCGCCCGAGGGGTGGGCGGCCTCGAATTCGCACGAGGTGCAGTCGCCGGAGCAGTCGCCGCACGAGCGATGGGCCAGGGGCAGGACTCCCACCAGGGAGAACAGCAGGGCCATGCCCACGATGCCCACCACCAGTCCCATGTGAAGATCCATCGGGTCCCCCTACGACGTGAACAGGCCGGCGAACCCCATGAACGCCAGCGACAGGGTTCCGGCCAGCACCAGGACCAGCCCCATGTTCCGGGCCACCGCCGGGACGTCGGACAACTCGACGCGTTCCCGGATCGAGGCCATGAGACTCAACGCCAGGGTGAGGCCGGCACCGGCGCCCAGGGCGAAGAAGAGCCCCTCGAGAGCCCCGTAGCCCCGGTTCGTCTGGAAGATGGCCAGCCCCAGGATCGCACAGTTGGTGGTGATGAGGGGCAGGAAGATGCCGAGTTCCCGGAAGAGCGTGGGGCTCAGCTTCTTGATGGCCATCTCCACGATCTGCACCAGCGAAGCGATGACCACGATGAACGAGATCAGCCGCAGGTAGGGCGCGTGGACCAGGACGAAGGCGTTGAGGAACGAGGCCGTGAGGGAGGTGATGACCAGCACGAAGACGTTGGCCGCGCCCATGCGCACGGCGGTCCCCACCTTGGCCGACACCCCCAGGAACGGACACAGTCCCAGGAAGAGCACCAGGGTGAAGTTGTTGACCAACATGGCCGACACGAAGATCCACAGCAGTTCGCCCATGTCAGTCGCTCCTCGGCGCGTTCACGCCGGCGCCGGCGGGGGAGCCTCCCGGTCCGCCGGCGTCCACCGTCACCGTGACGCCGTGGGGCCAGTGGCGGGGGTGGACCGGCACGTCCTTCCGCTCCTCCCACCAGGCGAAGACCAGGAGCAGGAGTCCCAGGGTGAAGAATCCCCCGGGGGGCAGGATCATGATGATCCACGGCTCGAAGGCGTCGCCGAAGAGGGGGACGCCCAGGAACGAGCCGTTGCCCAGCACTTCCCGCACCGTGCCCATCATGAAGAGGGCCACGATGAAGCCGAGGCCCGTGCCGAAGGCGTCCAGAAGCGCTCGGCCCACGGGCCGCTTCGACGCGAAGGCCTCCTGACGCCCCAGGATCATGCAGTTCACCACGATGAGGGCGATGAACGCCCCCAGCGCCTTGTGGATGTCGGGAACGAGGGCCGCCAGGAGCATGTCGGCCATGGTGACGAAGGTGGCGATGATCAGGATGTAGGCGCTGATCCGTACCTCCTTCGGAATCCACGACTTCAGGAGCGAGACCAGCAGGCTCGAACCGGTGAGGACGAAGAAGGTGGCGATGCCCATGGCCAGGCTGTTGGCCACCGTGTTGGTGACGGCCAGGGCCGGGCACAGCCCCAGGAGTTGAACCAGGACGGGATTCTCCCGCCACACGCCCCGGAGGAAATCCTCCGAGGGGGTCGTCACGCGGGGACTCACGGTAGACCTCCCGCCATGGACGGGGCCGCCGGCGCACTGCGCCACAGCGCCTGCACATCGGCCTCCACGGCCTCGAGGCGATGGTTGATGATGTCGATGATGGCCCGGGAACTGATGGTGGCCCCGGTGATCATGTCGATCTCGTCGTCGCCCCCCGACCCGGCGCCCTGCTTCACGCCCAGGAGCGGGGCGACGACCCCTCGGAACTCCGCCACGAAGCTCGAGTCCTTCTCGATCTTGTCGCCCAGTCCCGGCGTTTCCTTCGACTCCAGCACCTTCATGCCCAGCACCGCCCCTCCGGCGGGATCGTAGCCGAAGATCAGTCGGATCACATCCTGGAAGCCCGGCTCGGCGGCCGCCAGGGCCACGCCCACGGGCGCCCCCCCGGCGTCGAACCCCACGTAGACCCGGTCGGCCGAGGCCGTGTCGGCGGCGGCGGGGGGTTCGGCGGTGAAGGCGCCGTCCACGAGGAAAAACGTCCGGGTCGAGGACGGCCCGCTCAGCACCTCCACCACGGCCTCGTCCAGCACCCGGGCCTGGTGCTCCAGGATCCGGGGTTCGGTCCACTGGTGCACGAGAACGAGGACCAGTCCGGCGATGGCGCCGGCCACCGCAAGGGTGGCCACCAGCCGCGGCGAAGAGGTGTGCGGGACCACCGGAACGCGGCCTTCCTCCGCCGCGCGGGGGGCTTCCGGGGTCCCGGACACCGTCGGAAGGGACGCACTCATGTCGCCGCCCTCCGCCCCGTACCGAACACCCGCGGCTGAGTGGCCCGGTCGATGAAGGGCACCAGGGCGTTCATGAGGAGGATCGCGTACATGACGCCCTCGGGCAGCCCGCCCCACAGGCGGATGAGCACCACGAGGGCGCCGATGCCGGCGCCGTAGAGCCAGGCACCGGCGTTGGTCACCGGCGACGTCACCATGTCGGTGGCCATATACACGGCCCCCAGCATGAGACCGCCGGAGAACAACATGAAAGGCGCACCCGGAAAGCCGGCCGGATCGACCGCGTGAATCGCGCTGGAGAGACCTGCGACGACGGCCAGGATGCTTACCGGGATACGCCAGTTCAGATAGTTGCGATAGGCGAGATAGGCGCCGCCCAGGAGAATCAGCAGCGCCGAGGTCTCCCCGAGGGAACCTCCCGTGGTGCCCAGGAAGAGCTCCCGGAAGGGCGTGGAGACCTCTTCGAATTTCATGAGGCCCAGGGGTGTGGCGCCGGTCACGGCGTCGGCGCCCCCGGACAACAACGGAAGGGCGAAGGTATCGCCGGCCCACCGGCTCCACCCCTGCCCGGGGATGGGCCAGGTGGTGAGGGCGATGGGGAAGGCGGCCTGGAGGAAGGCCCGACCCACCAGGGCGGGATTGAAGACGTTCTGACCCAACCCCCCGAAGAGGAGCTTGCCGAACCCGATGCCGAAAGCGCCGCCCAGGAGAGCCATCCAGAGGGGCACTCCCGCCGGCAGCGTCAGCCCCAGGAGGAGGCCCGTGAGTGCGGCGGAGCCGTCGGCCAGCGACCCGCCCTGGCCGAAGAGGCGCTCAGTGCCTACGGCGCCCAGGGTGGCGGCGGCGATCACGAGCAGGGCGCTGAGGCCGAACGACCAGGCCGCCATGGCCACCACCGGCACCAGGGTCGCCACCACGGTCCACATGATCCGAACGGTGGACTGGGGGCCCTTGAGGTGGGGCGAAGCCACCAGTTCGAGGCGGCCGGCGTGGAGGGCGGCTTCGAGGCGGGCGCTCATGCGGCCTTCCCTCCCCCGGGTCCGTCGGCCGCCGCCGCTTCCTTCGCGCGCTGCTGCTCCCGACGCACGGCGCCCTTGGCCAGGGCGAACATCTGCGACAGGGGGATGTTGGACGGGCACACGTACGAACACGAGCCGCAGAGCATGCAGTCCATGAGATGGTGCTCCACCATGTCGCCGTACCGACCGGCCTGGGCCTCCTTGCCCAGGAGCGACGGGTTCAGGAACACCGGGCAGGCGTCGAGGCAGTGACCGCACGAGATGCAGGGGTGGACCCGGGTGGGCTTCGCCTCGGCGGCGGTGAGAACCACGATACCGCTGGTGCCCTTCAGCACCGGCGCATCCAGATCCCCCTGGGGCGCACCCATCATGGGACCGCCCATGAGCACCTCACGGGCGTCGGGGGTGAGCCCCCCGCAGAAGGCCAGGACGTCCCGGAGTTTGGTGCCCACGGGCACCAGCAGGTTGGACGGGCGCACCACCCCCGGTCCCGACACGGTGACGATGCGTTCGATGAGGGGGTAGCCCGTCTCGAAGATCTCGGCGATGGCGGCGATGGAGCCCACGTTCTGCACCACCGTGCCCACGTGGATGGGCAGCTTTCCCGACGGCACCTCGCGCCCGGTGACGGCCTTGATGAGCATCTTCTCCGCCCCCTGGGGATACTTCACCCGCAGGGCGATGACCTCGATGTCCAGGTCGTCGGGGATCGTGGCCCGGAGGCGGGCCACGGCGTCGGGCTTGTTGCGCTCCACCCCGATCACCGCCCGGGACGTGCCCAGGCACTGCATCATGATGCGGATCCCGAAGTGCACCCGTTCGGGGTGCTCCAGCATGACCCGGTGGTCGGAAGTGAGGTACGGCTCACACTCGGCGCCGTTCACCAGGAGCGTTTCCACCGCCATGCCCTCGGGGGGCTTCAGCTTCACGTGGGTGGGGAACGCGGCGCCGCCCAGGCCCACGACCCCCGCGTCCTTCACGGCATCCCGCACCTGATCGGGGTTCAGGTCGTCCCAGCGCGGCACCAGCCGGGGCCGGGGGATCTGGGCCGAGTGGGGATCCACGGCGATCCGCACCGCCTCGGCCTGGGAGCCGTCGGGGTGGGGCCACCAGTCGACGCCCGTCACCGTGCCCGAGGCCGAGGCGTGGATGGGCACCGACACGTACCCCTGGGCCTCGCCCACCTTGTCGCCCCGCTCCACCCGCTGCCCGGGCTGCACCAGCAGCCGGGCCGGCGCCCCGGCGTGTTGCCGCAGGGGCAGCACGATCTCGTCGGGAAACGGCATGCGGCGGATCGGGTGGGAAGCCGTGGCCTCCTTGTGATCCGGCGGGTGGACTCCGTGCCGGAAGCCCCCCTTCAGCCAGCCGTCGAGCAGCGTGATCACCGGGTCGTCTCCTCGGTTCCGGGCCGGGTCAGTTGAACGGCTCGGCCCGCTTGGTCCACTTCTCCAGGTCCTTCTCCTTCGGGTTGAGCGGGGTGCCGGGGTGGATGATGGCTGCGGGGCACTTCTCGGCGGCCTGCACCAGTTGGGCGAACGTGCCCGCCTTCGGGTCCTGGATGTAGGCCTGTTTGGATCCGTTGTAGGCGAACATCTGGCCGTTGATGTTGATGCACTCGTTGCACGAGGTGCACATGGGCGTGTCGATCCACGGCTCCAGGGCCAGGCCGTCGTCCTCGTCGTCGGCCTCGACCTCCACCGCCGGGACGGACTCGGGCGCGACCGGGGCCTCCACCGCAGCGGGCGCCGCCGTGGCCGCGGGTGCCCCCGCCCCGTTGCCCGAGCCGTTGCCGCCCGTGCCGCCACCCAGCTCCAGTCCCGCCACGTCGTCGGCGGTCACGGGGGCCAGGGGCGAGGCGAAGGCCTGGGACAGCAGGTCCTGCACCGTCCGCTCTCCCCCGCCGTGGGCCAGGAGTCCCTGAGCCATGCGCCGGGCCACCGCCGCCGGCAGATCGGCCCGGAGTCGGGCCATCTTCGCCTCGTACTCGGCCTGGAGTTCCAGGACCCGGGTCTCGAAGCGCGCCTGGGCCTCGTCGTTCATGCGCTCCCGCACGTCGTCGGGCACGTCGAGACCCGCGAGTTCCCGGATCTGGTGCCAGAAGTTGAGGCGCTCTTCGGCGAGGAAGACGATCTCCTTCGACACCGCCACCCGCGACCGCCTCCGCGCCTTGTCCAGGGTCCAGATGTAGGGCCGCTTGCCGTGGCGCTCGTCGGCGGGGAGGGCGATGAACTCGTGGAAGAGCACGTGGGCGTCGTCGTCCCACTCGTCCCGCTTCAGCACCTTGAAGTGTTTCCGGAAGCGGGTCTCGGTGAAGGCCCAGTCGGCGATGGTGAGGGGGAAGTCGTGGGACTGCTCCGCACCCGCGTCGTCCACGTAGGTCAGGGTGTAGGTGGGCCAGGTCTCGTCCAACGCCGGGTTGCCGTCCAGGGTCAGGCAGTCGGCGATGTCCCGGCCCCCGTCGGGATCGTAGGTGAGGAACGGGAAGGCCCGGCTCTCCAGGGCAAGCTTGGCCGCCTCCGGCGCCCACTCGTCGGGCAATCCGTGCTCCACGGGGCAGGGCGTGTAGATGTTGAACAGCGCCGGCCGCCGGGAATTGAGCCCCTTCACCACTCCCTGCATGAGGTGCGAAGCCAGGGCCTGGGACGACTGGTGGATGAACACCCCGCGGTGGGCCAGGGCGATGTACGACAGTTCCTTCCGCACCTCCTCCTTGCCGTGCTGGGCTTTGCCCCAGGCGCTCATGTCGGCCACCTGGCCCGTGAACCCCGAGGTGCAGGCCTGGCCGCCGGTGTTGGAATACACCTGGGTGTCCAGGACCAGGACCCGGATCGGCTTCCCGCTGGCCATGAGGCGCGAGAGGTTCTGGAACCCGATGTCGAGCATGGCCCCGTCGCCGCCGATGGTGAGGATCGGCGGGCACATCTTGAACTCCTCGTCGTCCAGGCCCTTCCAGTCGAGGGCGGCCCAGGCCAGTTCGTCGCGCTCGGAGTCGTAGCTGCCGTCCAGCAGCGCTTCCGCCCGCCGAACCTGCACGAAGCCGTCCACCATCTTCCGCATGTGGCCCTCGAACACACCCACGGCGATGCTGGGCGCATCCTGGAAGAGGTGGTTCACCCAGGGGAAGGGATAGGGGTTGTACGGGTAGGTGCTGCCCCACACCGACGAACACCCGGTGGAGTTGGTGATGCCCACCGGCGCCCGTCCCCGACCGCTGGGCCCCTTCTCGTAACGCCAGCGCAGGTCCTGCAGACCGCTGCGCGTGCGGTTCATGCGATCGGCCAGGGCCCGGACGTCGGCGGGGAGTTCCACCGTCGTGGCGCCCTCGGCGGCCTCGTCGGGGCTCGCGTGCTCGGCCACCAGCCCCCGGACCTTGCCGTCGAGTTCCTGGATCAGGCGATCCAGCTTCTGGGCGAAAGCCTTCACCCGCGGCTGCATGACGGCCTCGATGGTGCTCACCACGAGGTGCACGGCCGTCTTTTCACCGCAGCCCATGCAGGCGCCGTCGCCCCCGGCCATGGACCGGTAGTTTTCCTTCTTGAGGAGCAGCGACGACAGCACGCCGATGCCCTCGTCGAGGTCGGCCACGTTCACGTACCGGTCGGGCGTGTCCGGGAGGGTCTCCCAGAAGGACCAGTTGCGCCGGAGGCGATCGACGATTTCCTCTTCCTGCCGTACCGTCACCAGGGCCTGCTCGGGGCACACCTCGACGCAGATGTTGCAGCCCTTGCAGGCTTCGGGGTTGATGGTGATGGACAGCAGGCCGCCGGCCCCCTTCTCCTTCCGCTCGGGCACGTCGAAGAAGGGCACCGTCTTCGCCGCCGGGAATTCGGCCAGCACGCCGTAGACCGAGGCCCATTCCTCGTCGAGCTGGGCCCGTCGGTCGGGGTCCCAGCCGAGCTTGTCGGCCACGGCGGCGTAGGCCGTGGCGGCGACATCGGCGAAGGTGTGGAACGGCGCCCCCTGGAGGATCTTGCGGGACTCCCGGGCGATGTGTTTCGACACCTGCTTCACCCGGTCCTTCGGCGTGCCGTTGGCGGCGTAGGCCACGGCCCGGTCGATGAGGTCCTCCACCGGGGTGACCAGCCCCGGAATGGCGGCGTCGGGACACTGCATCCAGCACTGGCTGCATCCCGTGCACTTCTCGGCGATGAAGTCGGGCACCTCGAAGCGGATGTTGGTCATGTCCCGGACGGCGCTGGTGGCCGCGGGAATGGCGCTGATGGCCGCGAAGGGGTCGGCGATGCCGTCCTGACCCACGGCGCACACGGCGCACACCTGTTCGAAGAACCGACCCGGGTCGGCGATGCCCTGCTCGGCGGGCACGTCCATCTGCGACGGCATGTGGGCCGCTGGAGCGTGGGTCGCCTCGTCGGCGCCGGCGTCGTCCACCGGCACCACGTCGACCAGTTCGTCGAAGCCCCGGCGGATCACCCGCACGTTGTCCTGGACGACCTGGTCGCCCTTCTTGCCGAACTTCTTCCGCATCTGGTCTTCGATGCCCTCGAAGAGGCGGGCCTCGCTCATGCCCTCCTTCTCCAGGACCGGGCTGGCCTTGAAGAAGGCCCCCATGAAGGCCGCGCCCTGCATGCGATAGCGCAGTTCCGCGTCGCTGGCCTCGTCGTTGGCGATGCCGAAGCCGTCGAGGGCGTACACCGAGATGTTCCGGTCCCGGATGTCGCGGCGGATGTACTCGGGGAAGCTTCGCCACACCTCGTCGGCGGGGCGGTCGCTCTGGATGACGAAGACGCCCCCCGGGGCCAACCCGGCCAGGGGGTTGGAGTGCTTGAAGACGTTGCCGTCGGGAGAGAGTACCACGTTGACGTACTTCAGCTCGGCGTTGGGCCGCACTTCCTCGTGGCTCAACACGGCGTAGAAGGTCGTGGGCTGTCCCTTCTTCTCCGACCCGTACTTGGGATTGGCCTTCACGTGCATGCCGAAGAGCTCGAAGGCCGTGAGCGCCACGTTCTTGCCCATGGTGATGGCGCCCCACCCCCCCACCGAGTGGATGCGGAGCGAGATGGCATCCTTCGGGAGCAGGTTGATCTGGGGCGACGGCGGCAGCGCTCGCTCCCCGATGTCCGGATAGGCTTCCTCGAGCTGGTCCTGCCACACCTGGAGCTTGGGCAGTCGGGTGTTCTTCCGGATGAAGTCCACGCCGATGTAGTAGTGGCGACGGTGGCGGGAGCCGTTCTGCATGTGCTCCACGGCGGCGACGAGGTCGCCTCCCTGGAGGTCCCGGGACCCGAACCCGAAGCCCGCGGCCCAGAAGTCGGGGACCTCGTCGGGCATGAGAGCGGGAAGCTCGGGGAACGGACGGGGTCCCTCGGCGTCCTTGCCGAAGGGGAACCGGCGAATGGCCGGCCCCCGGTCCACGCGCCCGTTCTCCAGCGCCTGCCCCATGGCGGCCCGGATCTCCCGGAGCAGCGGCGGGTCCACGGCCAGAGGCTGGTCGAGCCGCTCCAGCACCGTGACGCCCTTCTTGCCGGCCAGCATGCGGGCGATGAGCCCCGCGGGGAACGGCCGGAACATGGTGACGTTGAGCACGCCGGCCTTCACGCCCTTCGACCGCAGGTGGTCCACCACCGCTTCGGCGTTGGGCACCACCGTCCCCATTCCCGCCAGAACCCACTCGGCGTCGTCGAGACGGTACCCCTGCACCCGCGCGTACCGGCGGCCGGTGAGGGCGGCGTACTCCTCGAACGCCCGGTCGGCGAGTTCCCGGACGTGGTCGAAGTAGAACGGCCGCTGGGCCGCCACGCCCTGTGCGTAGGCGTCCTGGTTCTGGACCACCCCCAGCATGGCGGGATAGTCCAGGTCGAACAGCTCGGGCACCCGGCGACGGGTGTCGCCGAAGACCAGGCGCTGGGCCGGCGTAGGCGCCTCGATGCGGTCGGAGGGGTCGCCCAGGTAGTCCCGGATCAGATCGGGCTCGGGAAGGAGCAGGTCCTCGATGACGTGGCTCGTCAGGAATCCGTCCTGGGCACTGATTCCCGGGGTGAGCGACAGCTCGGCGATGCGGTGGGCGATGAGGGTCATGTCGGCCACTTCCTGCACGTTCTTCGAGAACAACTGGAAGAAGCCGGTGTCGTCCACGGCGTGGTAGTCGTCGTGGCCCGCGTGCACGTTCAGGGCGTGCTTGGTCATGGCCCGGGCCGCCACGTTGAGCACGTACGGCAGGCGCTTGCCCGAGGCCGCGTACAGCGACTCGTGCATGTAGGCGATGCCCTGCCCGCTGGAGAAGTTGGTGGAGCGCAGTCCGGTCATGCTCATGCCGGCGGTGACGCCCGCCGCCGCGTGCTCCCCCTCGGGCTCGAAGAAGATGAGCCGACGCCCGAAGACGTTCTGCTTCCCGGCCGCCACGGCCACGGCCCATCCCTCGCCCATCTGGGTGGAGGGCGTGATGGGGTAGGCCCCCGCCGCCTCGCTGGCGTGGGTCTCGGCGTGGACGACCGCCTCGCTGCCGTCGCATGCGAAGGGGATTCCGGGATACTGGACCGTGCTCATACCGTCACCTCGTTGCCGGCCGGGAGATCGAGGACGGGAAACTGGCGTCCCTCGATCCAGACGATGGCCCCGGTCGGGCATCGCTCCACGGCCTTCGGATTCGCGAGTTCGATCTGTTGGTAGTCCACCACCGCCACACCCCGGTCCATGTGGATCAGACCGGGGGCGGCGTCCTGCACGCACCGTTTGCACGCGGTGCACGCCACACTGCAGACGGCCTCGGCGGCGTCTCCGTCCAGGAGGTTGCGGCACTGGACCAGGAGGGGCGCGTCGAGGGGAAGGAGAACGAAGAGGTCGAGGGGGCACGCCACGACGCAGTCGTTGCAGGCGGTGCACCGGGCCGGATCCACCACCGGAAGGTCGGTGGCGCTCATCCGGATGGCGTCGAAGTCGCACGCCACGGCGCAGTCGGCCAGCCCGAGGCAGCCCCAGGAGCAGGCCTTTCCACCGCCCCCCACCGCCGCCGCCGCCGCACAGCTCTCGATGCCCACGTAGTCCGCCTTGCGGCGGGCCACGTCCGAGCCCCCCGCGCACAGGAGCCGGGCCACGCGCTTGTCCGCCTCGCCGGCGTCCACGCCCAGGAAGGCCGCCACGTCGTCCAGCTCCACCTCGCCCATGACCGTGCACCCCGCCGGGGCCACGGCCCCACCCAGGGCGGCCTCGGCGAAGGCCCGGCAGCCCGCGAACCCGCAGGCCCCGCAGTTGGCCCCGGGAAGGAGGTCGGCGAGCTCGTCGAGGCGCGGGTCCTCATCCACCCGGAAACGGGCGTTGGCCAGGGCGATGAGGGCCCCGAAGGTGACCCCCACGCCGCCCAGGATGGCGACGGAGGCGAGGACGGCGGAGGGCGCGAGCATGGGACTCTAGAGGCCGGCCAGGTCGGTTCGAGCCAGGAGCCACGCCGCCAGACGATCGGCGGCGTCGTCCCCCCCGGGGGTCGCGTCGGGCGTGGCCGCCGGGTCGCCCGGCGCCCCGCCCCCCACCGGCGGCGTGGCCAGCTCCACGAGATGCCGCAGGTCGGCGGCGTGGACCCGGCTGCGGCCCGGCCCCTCCAGTTCGGCCAGACGGGTCTGGAGGGCCTCGAGGCCGCCGTCCACCGTCATGCGCTCCCACGGGCGGGCCCCAGCCGCGGGGTCGTGGACGAACGAGACGGCGCCCGAGCCGTCCTGCACCCAGGCCACCACGCCGGGCCCGTCGTGGGCGGCCAGGCGGTTCAGCATGGCGGCGTCGGCGCTCTGGGCCACGAACACCCCGTGTCCCACCAGGCGGGCCAGGGGGGCCGGTGTGGTGGGGCCGTCCACCACCAGAGCGATCCGGACGGTCCCGTCGAGATACTCCGAGAGCCCGCCGGCCCGGAGGTCGGCGCCCCCGACGTGCACCACCAGGGGTGGCGCCATGCGGCGCTCCCCCGCCGTCCACCGATGGAACGGGTAGGGGTGGAGGAGCACGTGATCCTTGTCGGGGTCGTACCGGTGGGCCCGGGCCTTCTCCACGGCATGGGCCACGCCGAACGCCCGGCCCAGATGGGCCAGGGCATCCCGGACCGTATCTCTCAGGTCGCCCCCGGGAGGCACGTCCACCCGGAAGCGGCCGCCCCCGCTGGACGCCAGTTCGGTGAACAGGTCGTGGGCCGTGTCCATGAGATGGTGGGTCAGGGGATCCGGGGCCTCCTCCACCTTCAGGAGTCCGGCCATGCGCGCGGCGTCGATGCGTCCGCGGGCGAAGGTCCCCAGCTCCCGGGCCAGGGCGTCGGCCGGGTCCCGGGCCTCGTCGAGGTGGAGTCGGGCCGAGCGGATCTCTTCGTCGGCGGTGGCCACCGCCGACCGGAAGGCTTCCCGAGGCGCCGACAGGGCGTCGGCGGCGGTGCCGAGGCGTCGATCAGACGGCATAGCGGTCGAACTCCTCTTCGAGGATGCGGATCTTGTCGGCAGCCGTGTGATGCGGGAGGCTCCGGGTCTCCTCGTAGCGGGGGTGGCTTTCGTCCCGGAAGAAGAGGCCCAGCCGGATCTGGTTCATGTCCTCGGCCAGGGCCCGGGCTTCGTCCAGGTCGGACGGATCGTGGGGCCGCTTGTGCTCGAACATGGCGTCGATCTCCGGAGCCACGATGCCCTGATCGTGGACCAACAGCTCCACCATGCCCGGGTTCTTCACCGCCTCGCCGTACATGTCGGCGGTGAAATGGGGGCAGCGCTGGAGGATCCGCACGAACGAGAAGCCCCGGTGCCGGTACGCCGCCTTCAGGGTGGCGAAGAGGTGGGCGGGCACCCACTCGGCGGTCTGGGCCACGAACGAGGCGTTGGTCACCCCGAGGGTGGCCTCCAGGGGGTTCATGGCCGGGAGGTAGCTGCCCCGGGGCTGGGTGTTGGTGGAGTAGCCCTGGGGCGTGGTGGGCGAGGTCTGCTTCTTGGTGAGCCCGTAGATGTTGTTGTCCAGCAGCAGGGCCACCATGTCGACGTTGTACCGGATCGCGTGGATCCAGTGGGCCGCCCCGATGGATACGCAGTCCCCGTCTCCCATGACCACGAACACCCGGAGCTCGGGCCGGGACAGCTTCACCCCCGTGGACAACGGCAGCGCCCGACCGTGGATCCCGTGGAAGCCGTAGGTGGAGAGATAGTGGGGAAACCGGCTCGAGCAGCCGATGCCCGACACGAACACCGTGTTTTCAGGCTGAAGCTGTTCGTCGGCCAGGAGTCGCCGCACCGCGGTGAGGACCGAGTGGTCGCCGCACCCCGAACACCACCGGGCCACGGGCCCCTCGTAGTCGCCCATCTCGAAGTGGCGGTCGTCTTCCTCCTGGGCGAGATGGAAGACCGAGCACGAGCCGCTCATGGGGCACCTCCGGGAAGGTTCTCTCGAATGGCCCGGGCGATGGCGCTGGGGCGCAGGGGTTCGCCCAGCACCCGGGTCCAGCAGTCGACGTCCACCAGGGTGGTGGCCCGCAGGAGCCAGGAGAGCTGGCCCCGACGGCGGTTTTCCGACGTCACGAACGGTGCGTCGGCCCGGTCGGAGTAGTTGATCTCCACGGTCATGACCTTGCGGAACCGCTTGAAGATCTCGGTGAGACCGGGCTCCAGGGGCGACAGGAAGGTGAGGTGGAGGGACGACACGGCCAGCCCCTCACCGCGGCATCGCTCCACCGCTTCCTCGATGGCGCCCCGGGTGCTGCCCCACCCCACGATGAGGAGGTCGCCGCTGTCGGCCCCGTTGATCTCCGGCGGCAGGAGCGTGCTCTGGAACGCGGCCAGTTTGCGGCTCCGCATCTCCGACGCCCGCTGGTTGCTGGCCGAATCGTAGGCCACCTTGGAGCGCTCGTCGTGGGCCAGACCCGTGACGGTGTGCATGCCCCCCGGCCGGCCGGGAATGAAGCGGTCGGAGAGGCCGGTGCGGGGATCCCAGTCGTAGGGGCGCCCCTGCTCGGGCACCGCCGACTGATCCGGCGGGCCCGCCTGCCAGGCCTCCCGGGCCTCGGGGCGGGGGAACGGCGCCACCCCCGTAGCCAGGTTGGCGTCGGAGAGGACGATGACCACGGTGCGGAAGATCTCGGCGAGGCGCCGCGCCGTGATCATGGCGTGGAAACATTCCTCGATGGTGGCCGGCGCCAGGACGATCTTGGGCGCGTCGCCCGGTTGCCCGAACAGGGCGGCCAGGAGGTCGGACTGTTCGACCTTGGTGGGCAGCCCGGTGCTGGGGCCGCCCCGCTGCACGTCCACCAGCACCAGGGGCGTCTCGGTCATGACGGCCAGTCCCAGGAATTCGGTCTTCAGGGCCAGGCCCGGTCCCGACGTGATGGTGAAGGCGCACTTCCCGGCGTACGACGCGCCGATGGCCACACCGGCGGCGGCGATCTCGTCTTCGGCCTGGTGGACGATCCCGCCGAAGCGCTCGAACACCTCACCCAGGTGGTGGGAGACCGACGTGGCCGGGGTGATGGGGTACATGGCCGCCAGCTCCATGCCCGACGCCACGGCCCCCAGGGCGATGGCCTCGTTGCCGTTCATCACCACCAGATCGCCCACCTCGGTCGCCGTGGGCACCTCGACCCGGAAGTCCAGATTCTCGCCGGCCCACTGCACCCCCAGCTCCAGCAGGGCGAAGTTCTTGTCCACCACCTTCTGGGGCTTGGTGCGGAAGGTGTGGGCGATCTGCTCCTTCACCCGGTCCACGTCCCGCTCGAAGATCCAGGTCAGGAGTCCCAGGGCGAACATGTTCTTGCCCTTGCGGGCGTTTTCCACCTGGGTGAGGCAGATCTCCTCCATGGGCACGCCGATGATGCGGTAGCCCGCTTCACCCAACTCCTCCATGGCGGCGTCCCACTGGGCCCGCACCGCGTCGTCGGGATGGGTCGCCCACTGGTCCTCCAGGAGGATGGTGGCGCCGGGGGCCAGGGCGTTGAGGCGGTGACGCCCCAGGAGCACCTGCTCGTTGAAGGCCATCACGAGGTCGGTCTCGTCGCCCCAGTTGGTGACGGGGCCGTCGCCCAGGCGGATCCGGATGCCCGAGGCGCCGGCGATGGAGCGGGGGGGAGGCTCGACCTCGGCGGGAATGATCTCCACCGTCCACACGCCGTTCCCCATCTTGGCGGATACGGCACCGAAGATCTGTCCGCACTTCTGGGCGCCTTCGCCCGAGTCCGAAACGATCTCCACCGAGTGATCCCGGGTCCGGTGGACACGGGCAGAACCGGCGGCGGCCCCGGGCGACTTCCCCGGGCCCACCGTCTGGAGCTTCATGGCCATGGGCCGCCCTCTCCAGCGCGAGTGAGCGAATCGGGCCCGCAACGGACCCAAACGACGATACGCCCGGCGCCCCCGGAAGCGCCGTCGGGAAACCGGGGTGATCCTCCGTCGGGAGAATCCCCACAGCTTGAATCAATCGGGGCCCACGACGACGAAAGGGCGGGACCCCGACCCGGAGTCCCGCCCTTCGTTCACCATCGGTTCGCGCACGGGCGCCTCGACCCGCCGCCGTCAGCCCTCCACCCGCTTCATGGTGAAGGGGCGCGGACCCGCGGGCCCACCCCGACCGCCCCCGCCGCCCCCGGGAGGGCCCATGGCGGGCATGGAGAGTTCGCCGGTGACCATGCCGTCCTTCAGCGTGCCGGCGAAGGTCTGCTCGACGGTGCGGGACGGATTGCCGCCGGGACGCCCCAGGGTCATCTCGATGACGAAGGTGACCTTCTCGCCCTCCACCACGCCGTCCTTCACCGGCGCCTCCCCCATGGGCGTCTCGGCGGTGCCCGTGAAGGCCGCGTCGGTCTGTTCCAGGGTGAGGGTGAGGGTCTGCTCGCCCCGGGGGGTCTCCCAGGTGAGCTCCCAGAGGCCCGACATGGACGGGGTCTGGGCGAGTCCGGTCAGAGGCGCGGCCACCAGGACCGCCACCGCCGTCACCGCCGGACGCACGAAGCGCAGGAACGTCATGGATCTCTCCGAACGAGGGGAACCCCCCGGTCGCCATCGGGGGGACGTCCCCTGGGACGCCGCCACGGGTCGGGACGTTAAACGCCCGGTTCGGAAGGGTCGGCCGTCTCGGCCTCGCCGCGGCGGTTGCGGGGCACGTCGCCCCCTCGCACCAGTTCCTCGATCTGTCCCAGGAGGGAGTCGCTTCCCGCGGTGCTCGCCCCGAACAGGCCGTCCTCCCCCGCCTCGCCCGACTCCATCTTCTCCACGGCGCCGTTGAGGTTCAGCCACAGATCGAACCGCTCGCTCAGGCGCAGCACCGAGTAGAAGAGGCGCGGCCGGGTGCCGCCCCCGGAAATGAGGTCCAGGAGCGCCGCACCCAGGGCGAGGTTCATGAGGGCCAGGTCCTTGAGTCCGTCGATGGCCAGCTTCACGAGGAAGATGACCAGGTCGCGGAGCATCACGGACCGCTTCGCTTGGAGCATGATCTCGGGATTGAAGGGACGGGCATCGTCGCCGACGACCCCTACGGATCGCCCCACCGGGGAGGTTCAGGCAAGACGCGCCCCTCGCGAGGCGTGCCCCGGGGGCGCAGGTTGACGAACGCCGGGGCCCTCCCGGAGTCCCCCCAACGTCGCAGGAGGAAGGAGCTTTGCCGGACACCCATCCCCACGCCGCCGCCGCCCGGGGTCCGGGCCTCGCCGTGTGGGCGGTGGTGGCGGCCGCCGGCCTCCTGCGCCTGGCGGGGCTCTTCGGCGACCTCTGGCTCGACGAGATCTGGTCGATCCGCATGGTGGAGACGCTGGGCGGCCCCCTGGACGTCTTCACCGTCATGCGCCACGACAACAACCATCCCCTCAACTCCCTCTGGCTCCAGGCGGTGGGAAGCGGGGCTCCGGCCTGGTGGATGCGGGCCCCGGCGTGGCTGGCCGGCACCGCCGCCGTAGCGGTGGCGGCGGCCGTGGGGAGGGCCCAGTTCCGACGGCTCCATCCTCACGACGAGCCCGGCGCAGGGCGCGCGGCCCTGGGCGCGGCCCTCGCTCTGGCCATCCCCTACCCCTTCGTCCACTACGCCTCCGAGGCCCGGGGCTATTCGGCCGCGGTGTTCTTCGCGCTGCTGGCCTTTCTGGCGGTGCTCCGCCTCACCGACCGGGAGACGGCGGCCCGGGGCGCGGCGTGGCGGTGGGCGGCCCTCTACGCCGGGGCGGCCGTGGCGGCGTTCCTGGCTCACCCCACGGCGGCGGTGGTGCTGGTGGGCGGCATGATCGTCCAGATCGATGCGGTGCGTCGGTTCGGCGAGGCGCCCCTGGGGCCCGTGGCGCTGGCCCACGGCGTACCGGCCCTGGCTCTGGCGGCCTTCGTCTGGGGGTTCGTGCGGACCATGGTGGTGGGGGGAGGCCCCATCAACGCCGTGTCGGACGTCCTCGGCGAGCTCGCCGCCTACACTCTGGGCACCGATCCTTCCGTGGGACTCCCCCTGGCCCTGCCCCTCCTCCTGGCCCTCTTCGGGGGGAGTGTACTGGTGCTGGCCCGACGGTCGCGGGGTCTGGCGGCGGCGTACCTGGGCATGATCCTGGTCGCGCCGGCGGTGGGGCTCGCCACCGGTCCCTCGGCCGGGCCCTACCCCCGCTACTTCCTCGTTCCGGCTGCCTTCGCCGTGGTGGTGATCTCGTACGGGGCGGTGCGGGCGTGGAGCTCGGGGCCCCGGGCTCGGGCGGCGGTCACCGTGGGCACTCTGGCGGTGACCGTGGGCAGCGTCTTCCACGCGGTGGCGCTGTCGCTTCACGGGCGCGGGAAGTACCGGGCCGCCCTCGCCCACATCGCCGCCTCGAGCCCCTTTCCCGAGATCACCCTCACCAGCGACTTCGACTTCCGGAACGGTACGGTGGTGGCGTGGCACGCCGACGCCGCCGGGAGCGACCGCACGGTGGTCTACCTGCCGGCGAGCGCCCTCCCGGAGCGGGGCGCCCAGTGGTACCTGGTGCACCGCCTCGCAGGCGAGGCCCCGCCGGCGCCCGAGGTGACCGACCCTCAGGGCCACCGGTACCTCCTGGACGGCACCTACCCTCACGCGGGCCTCTCGGGGTGGAGCTGGGCCGTGTACCGCAACGCGGAGTTGCCCGAATGAGGGCGTGGGCGCTGCTGCTGGTCGCCGCCACCGCGGCCCCGGGCGCGGGCCAGGACCCCCTGCCCTCCCCCCGCCCCTGGCTCGACCCCGCCGCGTCCGTGGAGCAGCGCGTGGCCGACCTCCTGGCCGTCATGACCCGGGAGGAGAAGTTCTGGCAGCTCTACATGAGCCCCGGGTCGCTGGACGACCCCGACGACGACTGGTCGGGCGGCGCGTTCGGACTCCAGATCGACACCGCCCGGATCCCGGGCATGGCCGACGATGCGGCCGCGGTGGCCCGGGCCCACGCCGCCCGCATCGACTCGATCCAGCGGTTCTTCGTCGAGGAGACCCGACTGGGCATTCCCATCATCCCCTTCGACGAGGCTCTCCACGGCCTCATGCGCGCCGGGGCCACGGCCTACCCCCAGGCCATCGGCCTCGCCGCCACCTTCGACACCGCCCTGGTGGGGCGGGTGGCCCGGGCCGTGGCCGCCGAAACCCGCGCCCGAGGGATCCGGCAGGTGTTGTCGCCGGTGGTGAACCTGGCCGACGACGTGCGCTGGGGCCGGGTCGAGGAGACCTACGGCGAAGACGTGGTGCTGTCGGCCGCCATGGGCACGGCCTTCGTCCGGGCCTTCGAGCAGGCCGGGATCGTGGCCACGCCGAAGCACTTCGTGGCCAACGTGGGCGAAGGAGGCCGGGACAGCGGCCCCGTGCACTGGAGCGAGCGGTGGCTCCGGGAGTGGGCGTTCCCACCCTTCCAGGCCGCCATCCACGACGGCGGCGCCCGCTCCCTCATGACGGCCTACAACTCGGTGGACGGGCGCCCGGCGACCCAGAACCCCTGGCTCCTGGACGACGTGCTCAAGGGGGAGTGGGGATTCCAGGGATTCGTCATCTCCGACGCGGCCGCCACCGGCGGCGCCACGGTGCTCCACATGACCGAACCCAGTACTCCGGTGGCCGCCGCCCACGCGTGGCAGGCGGGGTTGGACGTGGTCTTCCAGTCGACGTGGGCCCAGCACCGCCCCTACCTCCAGGCGGTGGACGAGGGGCTGGTGAGCGACCGTGTGCTCGACGACGCCGTGGCCCGGGTGCTCCGGGCGAAGGTCCAGCTCGGACTCTTCGAAGACGCCCGGTCCGACCCCGACGAGGCCGGGCGCCTGGCGGCGTCGCCGGCCCATCGTACCCTGGCCCGGGACGCGGCCCGGGCGTCGCTGGTGCTGCTCCACGACCCCGACGGCCTCCTCCCCCTGGACCCCGCCCCCGCCACCGCGGCCGTCATCGGCGTCGACGCCCGGGAGGTGCGGCTCGGGGGATACAGCGGGCCGGGCATCGCCCCCACCTCCATCCTGGACGGGTTGCGGGCGGTCTTCCCTGCCACCGCCGTCGTCGCCGCCCCGGGCCCGGGTCGCTCGTCTCCCGCCCCCTCCGTGGTCCCCCCCGGCGCCCTCTCCCACCTCGACGGGACCGGGGCCGTGGGCGAGGGCCTCGTGGCCGAATTCGTTCCGGGACTGGATCTCGACGGCCCCCCGGTCGTGACCCGGGTCGACCCGGTGGTGGATGCCCGCTGGACCTTCAACCGCCCGGCCCCCGGCGTGCCCCGGGACTGGTTCTCGGTGCGGTGGACCGGGCGGGTCACGGTTCCCCCCGAGGGCGTCACCGGCCTGGGGGTGGAAGGCGACGGCGGCTGGCGCCTCTTCCTGGACGGCGCCTTGGCCGCCGACGGCACGGGCATTCCCTCGTACGGCACGCGCCTGGCCCCGGTGGCGTGGGAACCGGGATCCGTCCACGACGTGCGCCTCGAATTCACCACTCCGGCCCCCGGGCCCCGGGTGCGCCTGGTGTGGGACGCCGGCCTGGCGGCGGCACGAGACTCGGCCGACGCCCGACTGGCCCGGGCGGTCGACGCGGCCGCCGACGCGGAGGTCGCCGTGGTGGTGGCCGGAGTCGAGGAGGGCGAGTTCCGCGACCGGTCGTCGCTGGCCCTCCCGGGCCGTCAGGAGGAGCTGATCCGGGCCGTGGCCGCCACGGGCACCCCCGTGGTCGTGGTCCTGGTGGCGGGGAGCGCCGTCACCATGCCCTGGCTCGACGAGGTCGACGCCGTGATCTGGGCCGGATACCCGGGCGAGGCCGGGGGCGACGCCGTGGCCGACGTCCTCGCCGGGATCGCCGGGCCCGGGGGCCGCCTCCCCATCACCTTTCCCCGCTCGGAGGGTCAGCTCCCGCTGCGGTACGACCCCCGTCCCACGGGGCGCGCCGACTACTACGTCGATCTCACGGGTCTGCCCCTCTTTCCCTTCGGTCACGGCCTGTCGTACACCCGCTTCGCGTACGAAGGACTCGAGCTGGATGAGGAGCGCGTGGGGCCCGACGACGGCGTGACGGTTCACGTCACCCTCCGCAACGTGGGACCCCGGGCCGGCGACGAGGTGGTCCAGCTCTACCTGTCCGACGAGCGGGCCAGCGTGTCCCAACCCGCACGACGCCTCCGGGGATTCCAACGCATCCACCTGCGCCCCGGCGAGGCTCGGCGCGTGACCTTCCGCCTCGAGCCCCACGACCTGGCCATCCTCGACGCCGACCTGCGTCCCGTGGTGGAGCCCGGTACGTTCCACCTCTACGTGGGCGCCTCCTCCCGGGATCTCCGCCTCCGGGGCGAACTCACCGTCACCCCACCGCCGCCATGAACCGCCGCTCGTTCCTCACCGCCGCCGGGTCGCTCATCGCCGCAGGCGCCCGCCCCCTGGGCGCCCTCACCCCGGGTTCGGGCCCGCGGGGAGTCCCCTACGGAACGCAGGGTCCCCGCCCCAGCCCGTCCCAGCTCGTCTGGCAGCGCGACGAGCTGGCCCTCTTCCTCCACTTCGGCGTGAACACCTTCACCGATCGGGAGTGGGGCGACGGCACGGAAGATCCGGCCATCTTCGACCCTGGCGACCTCGACGCCCGCCAGTGGGCCCGGGTGGCCCGGGAGGCGGGATTCCGGGCCATGGTCCTGACGGCGAAGCACCACGACGGCTTCTGTCTCTGGCCCACCGACACCACCACCCATTCGGTGGCGGCGAGCCCGTGGCGCGGGGGCGAAGGCGACCTGGTGCGAGAGTTCGTGGACGCCTGTCGCGCCGAGGGACTCCGCCCGGGCCTCTACTGCTCCCCCTGGGACCGCAACGCGCCGGCGTACGGCGATTCGCCGCGGTACAACGCCATGTTCCGGGCCCAGCTCACCGAACTCCTGACCCGCTACGGCGACATCCACGAGGTGTGGTTCGACGGCGCCAACGGCGAGGGGCCCAACGGCCGCCGCCAGGAATACGACTGGCCCGCCACCTGGCGCCTCGTGCGGGACCTGCAGCCCCAGGCCGTGATGTTTTCCGACGCCGGCCCCGACGTGCGCTGGATCGGCAACGAGATCGGCTCGGCGGGCGACCCGAACTGGTCGACGGTGGATCCGTCGGTGGTGCCCGTGCCGGGCCTTTCGGGCGACGACGTCATGCGCCAGCTCCAGCACGGCGACCCCCAGGGGACCGTGTGGCGGCCCGGCGAGACCGATGTCTCCATCCGTCCCGGCTGGTTCTACCACCCCGCCGAAGATGATCGCGTGCGCTCCGTCGACAACCTCGTGGGGCTGTACTTCACGTCCGTGGGGCGCAATTCCAAACTCCTGCTGAACGTGCCGCCCACCCGGGCCGGTCGGATCCACGACGTCGACGCCGAGCGACTGCACGGACTCCGCCGCGCCCTCGACGCGGTCTTCGCCGAAGACCTCGCGGCAGGCCACCCCACCACCCGTCGGGACGTCGGTCCCCGGAGTGCCGCCTTCGAGATCGACCTGGGGCGGGCCGTGGAGGTGGGGGTCGTCGACCTCCGGGAACCCATCGAGGTCGGACAGAGCGTGCGGGCGTACCGGGTCGAGGGCCGGACGGCGGGCACGTGGAGTGCGCTCTCGGAGGGCGAGACCATCGGCTACCGGAAGCTCGACCCTGTGGGCCCCCGCACCGTCGACGCGGTGCGCGTCACCGTCGACGACCTCCGGGCACGTCCCCCCGACGTCGCCGTATCGCTCCACGCGCCCCACCCGGCCATCCCGTCGACCTGACGTCCCCCCTGGCTCGGGGCCCGTTTCCCGCTGTACCCTTGGGGCCTGGAATCATCCGACCCCGAGGTTAGCCCCGTGCCCGTGTCCCTTCGTCGTTCCGCCTTCCTCACCCTCGCTTTCGTCGCCGGCGCCTGCGGCGGAACCGACGAGACCTCCGACGTCTCGTCCGGTGACGATTCCGGCGCCCCGACCCCGGCGGCCACCGCCCCGGAGATCCGCGCCGCCGACCTGGGCACCCGCATCGAGGTGCTGGCCCACGACGACATGGAGGGCCGGGCGCCCTCCACCCCCGGCGGCCAACGGGCCAGCCAATGGATCGCCGACGAGATGGCCCGGGTGGGCCTCGAACCCATGACCGCCGAAGGGTGGTTCCAGACCGTGCCGCTGGTGGAGGCCACCCTCGACCCGGCGGCGTCGGACCTGACCCTCACCGGTCCGTCGGGGGCGATGCACCTCTCCTATCCCGAAGACGCGGTCTACTGGACCAAACGCCTGGAATCCGACCTCTCGTTCGATGCCTCCGAGGTGGTGTTCGTGGGCTACGGCGCCGTGGCCCCCGAATACGGGTGGAACGACTACGCGGGCCTCGACGTGGAGGGCAAGACCGTGGTCATGCTGGTGAACGATCCCGGCTACGCCACCCAGGACCCCGACCTCTTCAACGGCCGATCCATGACGTACTACGGCCGCTGGACCTACAAGTACGAGGAGGCGGGGCGCCAGGGCGCGGCCGCGGCGCTGGTGATCCACGAGACCGAGCCCGCGTCGTACGGATGGGGCACCGTGGAGAGCAGCTGGTCCGGCGCCCAGTACGATCTGGACCGGGGCGAAGGGGGCGACCCCCGGGCCATGCTCGAGGGGTGGATCACCCGGGAGGCCGCCGAGGCGCTCTTCGCCGCCGCGGGCCTGGACCTCGACGAGATGAAGGCCGCCGCCGCCCGCCCGGGGTTCACCCCCGTGGCCCTGGACGGCTTCACGGCGGCGGGCACCCTCTCCACCTCCATCGCCCGGCGGGAGAGCCGCAACGTGGGGGGCGTGGTGCGGGGGGCCGAACGGCCCGACGAGTACGTGCTCTACACCGCCCACTGGGATCACCTGGGACTCGATCCCGACGAGAGCGCCCCGGACCGCGTGTTCAACGGCGCCGTGGACAACGCCACGGGCGTGGCGGCCATCCTGGAGATCGCCGAGGCCTACCAGGCCCGGGAAGCCCCGGCCCGTTCGGTGCTCTTCCTGGCGGTCACCGCCGAGGAATCGGGCCTGCTGGGCTCGGAGTACTTCGCCGTGAACCCCACGGTGCCCCTGGCGTCCATCGTGGGCGGCCTGAACATCGACGCCATCCTGCCCACGGGCCCCACCCGCAACCTGGTGGTGGTGGGATTCGGCGCCTCGGAACTGGAAGACGAACTCCAGGCCGTGGCCAGGCCCCGGGACAAGGTCCTCACGCCCGATCCCACCCCCCAGGCCGGCTACTTCTACCGCTCCGACCACATCTCCCTGGCCAAGCGGGGTGTGCCCATGCTCTACACCGACGTGGGCCCCGACCTCATCGACGGTGGGGTGGCCGCCGGCGAAGCGTTCGAGGAGGACTACCGGGAGACGCGCTACCACGCGGTGGGCGACGAGTACGACGCGTCCTGGAACCTCGACGGCATGGTGGAGATCGTCGACATCCTCCACACCGTGGGCGAACGCCTCGCCGACTCCGACCGCTGGCCGAACTGGTACGACGGAAACGAGTTCAGGGCGCTGCGCGACGCCATGCGCGGCGGGGGCTGAGGCGTTACTCCCCCGACGTCACCTCCAGCACCGCCACGTCCAGGGCGTTGCGGGCGCTGGGATTGCCGAAGGGCCCGTAGGCCTCGAAACCGGCCAGGGGGCCCCGCATCTCGGTGATCTCTTCGGGCCCGAGGCCGGCGTTGACCTGCTCCTCCACGAAGGCCAGCACGGCACCGAGGTAGTTCCGGAAGCCCAGAAGGGCGTCGGCGCCCCCGGTGACCGGCAGCTCCGCTCCGGCGTGGCCGAAGATGTAGATCGTGTCGGCGTCGTGGGCGTCCACCGTGGCCTGGAGCACGTCCATCCACCCCCGGAGTGTGGCGCCCGCCGCCCGGTCCACCACCGGGTGCCGCATGTGGAACATGAGGTCGCCCATGTGGGCCACGTTGGCGCGCTCGAAGGTGATCACCGCGTCGCCGCTGGTGTGGGCCCGGCCCCGGAACCGGGCGTGGACCCGCTCGTCGCCCACGTCGGCGCTCCACTCGTCGCCGAAGGTCATGGTCGGGTAGAGCTGATCCTCGGGAGGCGAGCCGCCGGGAGGATTCCGCATGTGTTCGGCGGCCTGCCGGTGGGCCACCACCTGCCGGGCCACGCCCCGGAACGCCACGTTGCCCCCCGTGTGGTCGCCGTGGTGGTGGGTGTTGAGCAGCACGTCCACCCCGCGCCCGCCGGACTGCTCGTTCAGCCCCTCGATGCACGCCTGGGCCTGCTCGGGGAACTGGCTGTCCACCACCGCGACGCCGCCGTCGTTCACGAGATAGCCGATGGTGCCGCCCCGCATGGTGAAGAAGCCCACGTTGCGTCGGATGGCCGTGAACTCCCGGGGCAGGGCCCAGGCGGGGAGAGCGAACGCCCCGCCGGGCCGGAGGAGGGCGCCGGCGGCGGCCGCCGCGGTGGTGGCGAGAAAACGGCGACGGGACGGGTTCATGGCGGCCTCGGCGATGCGGGAGGAGTCGGGCACCTGTGCATCACCCAGGATCGCCCGTGGAGTTCCAGCGCCCTCGTCGCCCCGCCGCGCCTTGCCGAACGCCCCCGAGCGCTCCCCGGCCCCGACATGCCTTGCCGAACCCCCCGCCGAGCCCACCCGGTCCCGGGCGTTGCTTGCCGAACCCCCCGAACCTTCCACAACTCGGCGGATCCAGTCGTCCGGGGGGAGTTCGTGCGCCCTGGCCGCCTCAAACTGACCCGCCGTTCATGACCATCGGCACTCGTGGATGATTGGGGGCGCTCCGGCGCCCCCAAACCGACCATTCCCCGGGCTATCGAGAAGTTGGGGAGGGTTCGCGGCACCCACGACGCCCGGCGCGGGCGACCCCCGACCGACCCGTGGCCGGTCGGGGGCCCGGAGTCAGCCTTCGCCGTCGCGATCGGTCCCCACGCTCATGCGGTCGTACGCCCGCACCAGCTCGAGGAAGCCGGCCCGGTACCCGCCCACGTCCTCGCCGAGGCTGGACTTCGCCATCTCCAGCACCTGGGCCGTGGAGATGAGGCCCCGGTGCTCCGAGTCCCGGAGCAGCATGCCGAAGCCCGCCACCGCGGCGGCGAAGGTGAAGTCGTGGGACGGCGCCGAGAGGGCGTCGGCCACGGGGCGCTCCAGGAGCCGGGACTCGGTCCCCCGGGGCTCCTTGTACCGCACCCGGACGAAGGCGAGCTCATGGGACTCGGCCACCGCCGGCGGCGCCGGCGTCTGGTAGCGCAGGGGATCCACGCCCGGGGTCCCCAGAGACGAGTCCAGGCCCGCGGGCACGATCTCGTAGAGGGCCGTCACCGTGTGACCCGCGCCCATCTCGCCGGCGTCCTTGCGGTCGTCGTTGAAGTCCTCGTCGGCCAGGAGCCGGTTTTCGTAGCCCAGCAGGCGATAGGCCTGCACGGCGGCCGGGTTGAACTCGACCTGGATCTTCACGTCCTGGGCCACCGCCACCAGGGTGCCCCCCATCTCGCCCACGAGCACCTTCCGGGCCTCGTCGAGACCGTCGATGTAGGCGTAGTTGCCGTTCCCGTTCTGGGCGATGGACTGCATCTTCTCGTTCTGCAGGTTGCCGGTGCCGAAGCCCAGGACCGTGAGGAACGTGCCCTCCGCGCGCCGATCCTCGATGAGGCGGACCATGGCGCCGTCGCTGCTCTCCCCCACGTTGAAGTCGCCGTCGGTGGCCAGGATCACCCGGTTGTTGCCCTCGGGGCGGAAATTGCGCCGGGCCACGTCGTAGGCGAGGCGGAGACCGGCCCCTCCCGCCGTGGAGCCCCCGGATTCCAGCCCCTCGATGGCGGCGATGATCCGATCCTTGTGGGCGCCGGACGTGGGCTCCAGGACCAGGCCCGCGGCGCCGGCGTAGACGACGATCGACACGTGGTCCTGAGGACGCATCTGGTCGACGAGGAGCCGCAGCGACGACTTCACCAGAGGCAGCTTGTCCGGCGCCGACATGGATCCGGACACGTCGAGGAGGAACACCAGATTGCTCGGGGGCAGCGCCTCGACTTCGATGGGCCGCGCGGCCAGGCCCACCCGGAGCAGGCGATGCTCGGGACGCCAGGGCGCCGCTCCCAGTTCGGTGGTCACGGCCACGGGGGCGTCACCCCGGGGCAGGGTGTAGTCGTAGGCGAAGTAGTTCACCATCTCCTCGATCTGCACCGCGTCCACCGGGGGCAAGCGATGCTCCCGCAACAGGAAGCGCCGCAGGTTACCGTACGACGCCCGGTCCACGTCCACCGAGAACGTGGAGAGGGGCGCGTCGGCCACCGCGTGGAAGCCGTTCTCCTCGATGTGGCCGTACTGCTCCCGGTCCCACTCCGTGGGGTGGGCCACGGCGTTGGCCAGGGGCTGCTGCCGGACCCGCATGGCCGCCTGGGCGGCCGACGCGGGCAGCGCCGGGGGCGGCGCTCCGGCGTCGACCCGGGCCGCGTCGCCCACGACCCCGGTGACCACGAGTTCCTCGAGACGGAGGGCATGGGACGCGAGGGTGAAGTCCACCACCAGCCGGTCGTCCACGGCATCGGCCGGGCGGACGATCGTCGTGGCGCCACCGTACCCGATGAGCTCCACCGAAACGGTCAGCTCCTCCCGTTGGAGGTGGTATTCGGGCACCGCGAAGGCGTAGCGCCCCTGGGCGTCGGTGAGGGTGCCCACGGCGAACCCGGGAATGAAGACCCGGGCGGACTCCAGAGGCCGGCCCGAGCTTGCGTCGGTGACGCGCCCCGTGATGTCCAGAGGCGCCCGATCGGGGGAGGGCACCACGGCCCGGGCGGTGGCGCCGAAGGCGGCGAGGAAGAGGAGCACGAGCAGTCCGCGAAGGGGAGCGGCGGTGGGCGCACGCATGATCGGACCTCCGGGTGAGGGGATGGTGTCGGCTTGCGACACCCCCGACGAACCAGGACCGTGAAGTTGCACACGGCGGCCCGCCGTCCCCCCTCGTGTGCAAATTCCCGCGACGGATTCGTCGATGTCCACGAACGGCCCGGCGACGGCCGGCCGACGCGTTTCTCGACCCCCGGGGTCCAGGTGTGAAGACCGACTGGGAAGCGGTGTACCGAGACAGCTGGAACGACGTGGTCCAGTTCCTGTCGTGGATGCTGCTCGACGACGATCGGGCGAGAGACCTCGCCCAGGAGGCGTTCGCCCGCGTGCTGGGGCGAACCGCGACCAATCCCCGGGGACTCGTGTTCCGCACCGCGGCCAATCTGGCTCGAGACGAGGCGCGCATGGTGGTGCGGCGCAAGCGGCACCTGGCCCTCCTCAAGGTGGAGGACGACGTGAAGACCGAAGCGGCCGCGACGCCGGCGGCGGAGCTGGAGGCCCGGGAGCGGGCCGATCAGGTGCGCCGGGCCCTGGAGCGGCTCTCCGAGACCGACCGCCAGGTGCTGGTGTTGTGGAACGCCGGGTTCGACTACGACGAGATCGCCGAACGGACCGGTCTGTCGAAGGGGGCCCTGGGCACCACCATCGCCCGGGCGAAGAAGAAGCTCATCACTGCGTACGACGGCCTGGAGGACACCGATGCGGCACTTGGATGAGGGCCAACTCCAGGCCTGGCTCGACGGCCCTCGAGCCGGCCTGAGCGACGAAGAGCGCGAGGCCATGGCCCGCCACCTCGACGACTGCGCCGAATGCGCGCGCCGTCTCGAGGCGCTGGAGGGCGAATCGGAGCGGGCGGCGGCGCTGCTGGGCACCCCGGTCCCCGGTGGCGCCCCGGCGTTTCACGATATCGTGGCCCGGGCCGACGCGGCCCGGACGCCCCCGGCGCCGGTGCGGCCCGTGCGCCGGTGGCGCGCCACGGGGTGGGCCGCCTCGATTCTCATCGCCGCCGGGGCCGGCTGGATGGCCAACGACCTCGTCCGGCGCGACCCCATGGCGGTGCCGCCCCCCACCGCCGTGCGCACCGACGAGGACCCGGCCCCGGCCCTGGAGTCCGCGGCGCTCCGGGACGACGCGCCGGTCGAGGCCGACGCGGCCGGAGCCGCGCCCCCGCCCCCCGCCCCGGCCCCGGCGACAGCGCCGCCCGACCGGGATATCGCCACCGCGGAGGCGCGTCGGCCTCGAGCCGCCGAGGAGGCCCGGCGCGACCTCGCCCGGGAGGCCCGCCAGCCGGGTCCCGGCACCATCGTGGGGCAGGTGGTGGACGCCGCTTCGGGCCGGCCCCTGGAATCGGCCCAGGTCTACGTACCCGAGCTGGACGCCGGGGCCCTCACCGGCACCGACGGGCGCTTCGTCCTGACCCTGGACCCGGCTCTGGGCGCCGTGGCCACCGACAGTCTCACCCTGGCGGTGGAGCTCATCGGGTACGGCCCCCAGAGCCGCCCCCTGTCGATCCCGGCGGGCGACACCGTGGTGCCCGACTTCCGCCTGGAGTCCACGGCCCTGCGACTGCAGGAGCTGGTGGTGACCGGGGTGGCCGGCGACGCCCGGGGGCTTCCCGTGTCTCTCGCCGACGCGGTCTGGAACGCCGCCACCGAAGCCGAGGCCACGGAGGCCCTGGGGGCGCCGCCGGCCCGCATCGACGGCCTGGAGGTGGTGGCCATGGACACGGGCGATGTCGAGGGGCAGCCGTTGGTTCGCGTGGTCCACGCCCTGGGCGACGGGGGCCGCCTCACCCTGGTCCAGGCATCGGGCCCCGTGGAACTGGTCGACCTCCCCGAGGGGTGGGCCGTGGCCACGGCTCGGCGCGAGGGGCGGTGGATCGCCGCCGCCGGCCCCCGCACCGAGGCCGAACTCCTGGAGTTGCTGGCCCGACTGCGGTAGCGGGTCCGCCTACCGCACCTGGAAGACGATGGGGAACGAGACCCAGACCGCCACCTCGCGGTCGCGGTTGACGGCGGGGGTGAACCGCATCACGTCGGCCACCTTCTCCGCCGCCTCGTCGAGACCCGCGTGGCCCGAGCTCTCGGCGAGGCGGGTCTCCACCACCCGGCCCGTCTCGTCGATGTGGAACAGCACCATGACCGTGCCGCCGATGCCGGCGTCCCGCAGCACCGACGGGTACTCCCGCTCCAGGGTGCGCGCCACCTCCGCGCGGTTCGTGATGGCGGGCGCCACCGTGTAGGGAGTGAACCCGGGCTGCCCGTCGGCCGCCTCACCCTCGTCGGCCGCGGGCGGAGGGGGCGGAAGGTTGGGTACCTCGTCGAAGTCGATGGTGGACAGGGTCACGTCGTCGGCGATGGGGGTGTCCGACACCACCGGTGTGGCGGGCCGCCGAATCGCCTCGGGCTCCGGGGGAATCTCCACCTCGGGCACGTCGAGGGTGGTGAGGGCCTCCACGGGCGGGCTGGTCCAGTCGGCCACCGACATGTCGGGCCAGGCGAGAAAGACGAGACCGTGGATCAGGACTGCGGCCATGAGGGACCCCCAGAGACGGTCGTCCCACCTCCGCTTCAACTGCTCGTTGGCGGACTCGGTTCGGGGCGGCGAGGGGGCGGGGCGGGAGCGGGCCATGGTCGTCCTCCGATGGGGGAGAGGGGTACATCGGCGGATACGACCCGGGGGCGCTCGAAATTACTACACCCGTAGAAACCCGGACGCGAATCCGGCCACCCGAAACGAGCCGGCCCCTCCCGTCGTAGAAGCCGGCGTAGCCGGACCGCCCGCCTTCCCCTCCTCCGACCTGTGTTCACCATGCGCCTGCCCTCTTCCCTCGTGGCTCTCGCCTTCGTCGTCCTCGCCGGCATCCCCGCTCCCGGCGCCGGCCAGCAGTCCCCCGGTGCGAGTTCCATGGAAGCCGTGACCCTGCCCCCGGAGTTGGACCGGGTGCTCCGGGACTACGAGACGGCATGGCGGGCCCGGGACGCCGCCGGGCTGGCCGCCCTCTTCACCGACGACGGCTTCATCCTGCGGCCCAACCGACCGGCCGTGCGGGGACGGGCCAACATCGAGGAGGCCTACGGCGGCGTCGGGGGCCCCCTGGTGCTCCGGGCCTGGGACTACGCCACCTCCGGCGACGTGGGGTGGATCCTGGGGGGATACGGAGCCACGGAAGACAGCCCGGAGTTCGGCAAGTACACCCTCACCCTGCGTCTCGGCGACGGGGGACGGTGGCTCATCGCCTCCGACATGGACAACGGCAACGGCTGAGGCCGCCCTCACCCCCGATGCCACTCGTGGCGATGGATGAGCCGGTTCATGACGCCCTGGGCCGGGCAGGTCGGCGGCTGCCCCGCCGCCGCCTCCAGGTGGCGGGCCAGTTCCCGGGCCGTGGGATACCGGGCCACCTGCATGAAGCAGAGGGGCTCGCCCGTGGCGCGCTGCAGCGTTCGGCACACCTCCCGAGCCGCCTCGGGATCTCCCCCCCGGTCGAAGAAGTGGCTGTCGGGCCCCAGGCCCGGCTGGCCCAGGGCGTCCCGGAAGGCGTGGGTGACGGCGTCCACGAGGGCCGCGTCGCCTCCGCCGGACGCCCCCGGCGACGTCTCCGCGGCCGGGGCAGCGGCCGGCGCCGCGACCGCCGCCGGTGCCCCGGCGAGATGCCGTGCCAGCTCCCGGATGGTGGCGTAGCGGAAGAGGTCCACCACCGACACGGCGAGTCCCGTCTCCCGGGTCGCCCGCTCGGCCACCCGCAGGGCCGCCAGGGAATCGGCCCCCGCCTCGAAGACGGGGGTGTCTGGGGCGGGCGCCGGCGCCTCCAGCACCTCGGCCCACGCCGTCGCCAGCACGGCCTCGACTTCCCGGGGCGTCATGGCCGGGCCGCGGGGGGGCCCGTCCGAGGCCGTTCGGCCCCCGGCGGCCACGCCCAGCTCCCGGGCGGGCACGCCCACCACCGTCACTCCGGGCGCCACCCGGTCCACCACCGACGAGCCGGCGCCCACGGTGGCCCCCGCCCCCACCACGATCTCGGGCAGCACGGTGGCGTTGGCCCCCACGTACACCCCCTCGCCCAGCTCCACCCGGGCGTTGAGCACGGCGTTGGCGGCCACGACGCAGCCCGCACCCACCCGGGACTCGTGCCCCACCACCGCCCCCATGAACACCACCGATCCGGCCCCCACGTCGATCTCGGGTCCCAACACCGCCCCGGGATACACCAGGACGTCGGAGGCCAGCGTCGCCCCCAGCGTATCGACGCCGGGAGCCACCAGCCCCACCCACGGCACCCCGTACGCCCCGATGACCTCCCCGGCCCGGCGGCGCCCCGCCGTGGTCCGGGCCACGAGATTCACCACCCCGTCCACGGCGGGGTCGGCGTCGGCCAGGGCCGAGAAGGGCCCCACCACCTCCACACCCAGGAGCCGAAGGCCCCGCTTCGCCGGGTCGTCGTCCAGCAACACGATGCGATCCCACGCGGGTCGCGCCTCGTTCACCCGCAGGGCGAGACGCACCCCCTCGGAGTTCCCGGCCCCGCAGAGATACAGGGTGGCCATGGCCCCCTCCTCACGCCGTTCCGGAGGTTTCGGGGCGGAGCCGTTCGGCGGCCCCGGTCATCCAGTCCTGACAGGTGTGGCACCGCTCGGGCAACTCGTCGTATCGGTGGGCCAGGTGCAGATCGCGATAGCGCCCGAGCTCGCCCCACAGATGGGCGATGGAATGCTCCCACGCGTTGCCCACGCCCTCTTCGTACTCCATGTCGCCGGGGCAGCGGGGCACCCGCCCGTCCCAGAAGACGTGCATCATGGTGATGGCCCACGGACACGGGATCCGCTCGTCGTCGGGCACGCACAGCGACGTCTGGAACTTGCCGCCCCAGGAGAGCTGCCGCCGCACCTTCACCACCGCCCCCCGGTCGTGCCAGAAGCGGGTGTAGTCGTCGAGCTCGTGGGCGTTGTAGTCCATCTCGATGAACTGCACCTGGATCTCCGGACCCCGGCCCAGGGCCCGTCGCCGCTCCAGGAGTCCCTGGACGTTGGCGTAGACCACGTCCCGGTCCCCGCCGGTGCGAGCCCGCTCGTACGACGCCGCGGTGAACCCGTCGATGCCGATGACCACGAGGTGCGCCCCCGAGTCCAGGAGCCGGTCGGCCACGTCCCCGGTCAGGAGCATGCCGTTGGTGTTCACGTTGAGGGACTCCAGCCCCACCTCCCGACCGTAGGCCAGGATCTCGAAGAGCCGGTCGGGCTCCAACAGCGGCTCGCCGCAGAACGAGAACCAGCACTCCGTGCGGGGAGCCGTGGCGGCGATCTCGTCGGCCATCCGCTTCCAGAGGGCCAGGGGCATCACCCCCTTGAGCCGCTTCATGGTGGGGTGGTAGCACATGCTGCAGGCCAGGTTGCACTCGGCGCACGTCTCCACGGCGAACTTCTTCGGAAACGCGAAGGGCTGCAGGGTCGCTTCGATGCGGGACAGTTCGGCGTGGGGCATGGGCCTATCCGGGTGCGGGGACCCGCTCCATGCGGGCCGCGTCTTCGACGGAGGTCTCCTCCAGGAAGGCGATCCACCGGGCCCGGACATCGCGGAACGAGGCGTGGGCCGAGCAGGGAACGTCGTCGGAGCAGACGTCGTGGATGCCCAGGATGCACGAGGGGCGGCTCCGGAATCCCTCGAAGACCTCCACGGCCTCCACGAGGGCGATCTCCGCCGCCGGACGCGCGAGACGGTATCCACCGCCTCGTCCTCGCACCGCCTGGACCAGGCCCGCTGCCGCCAACGCCCCGAGCACCTTCGAGAGGTAGTTCGCGGGCACGTCGATGGCTTCCGACAGCGTGCGCCCCGGCAGGTACTCGGGCGCGCGGGTGTCGGCCAGGGCCACCAGGGCTCGCAGGGCGTATTTCGAGGTCGTGGTCAGCATATAGTGGACCTTTGCATGTACAAATCCTCTTTGCAAGTCCGGGACCACGTCGGGGCCCGACCCGCACACCGCCGTCCGCGGCCACGAACGGCCCGTCCCCCTTCCCTCCGAGGGCCGTCTCCGCCGCGCCCGTGCCACGTCCCGCGGCTCCGTTCGTTGCACGAACGCGGCACTCCGGCGACCGGGCGTCCCCTTTCTAACGAACCGCCGGGCTGGAGTGTCCATGTCGTTGAGCCACCCTCCGGACACGGGCGCCCAGGAACCTTTCCCCCGGGCGTACGTATCGAGACGATACCCCGGTGTGCGCGGCCCCGGCCCCGGATCCCCTGGGATCTCGGAGCGTGGGGCCGCGTCGTCCGGGGGGTCCGCTGGACCCTTACCGGAGCCTCTTCGTGCGGCCGTTTCCGACGCTGCTCGCCGTGGCCGCCGTCGCCGCCTCGGGGGTGATCGTGGCCCGCACCGCTCCCCGTCCTTCGACGGGGACCGATGTCGCGCGGGCCCCCACGACTCCGGCCCTCGGCGAGGTGCCCCGGGGTTTCTTCGCGCCCCCGTCCGACCTCCGCCTCCCCGACTCGCCCCAGGATCCGCTCCCCGAGGTACGGGAGTTCTTCTTCACCCGGGCGGCGTACACGTCCGGGGGCCGGGGCGGCTGGGGCGGATTCGGGCGACGGGGGCAATCCTGGCGGACCGACTATCCCAAGGCCGACCGCCAGTTCATGGTGGTGCTCAAGCGCCTCACGAACCTCGACGGCTACGACTACGAGAACGCGATCCTCCTGGACGATCCGAACCTGCGCCGATTCCCCTTTCTCTACGCCCTGGAAGTGGGCTACATGGCTCTGACCGAACCCGAGATCGAAGGTCTGCGCAGCTACCTCGAGGCCGGCGGGTTCCTGGTCATCGACGACTTCTGGGGACTCCAGCAATGGCGGAACTTCCAGTACAACATGGCCCGGGTGCTCCCAGGGCGTGAGATCGTGGACCTGCCCATGGACCACCCCCTCTTCAGCGCCTTCTACGACATCGAGGAGGTGCGCCAGACGCCGGCCATCGGACGGGGTGTCGGGGGCCGGCCCACCTGGGAGGGAGGCGAAGACACCCGGGTGCCCATGGTCCGGGGAATCTTCGACGACGAGGGCCGCCTCATGGTGGTCATCAACTGGAACACCGATCTCGGCGACGCCTGGGAGCACGCCGAAAACCCGTTCTACCCGCTGGAATACTCCACCTACGCGTACCAGGTGGGGGTGAACATGGTGGTCTACGGGATGAGCCACTGATGGAGCGGATCTTCGAGGCCCTCTTCAAGTTCCGCCCCCTCCTCTTCCGGGAAGGCGACCTCACCTTCGCCACCCCGTGGCCCATGGCCCTCCTGGTGCTGGGCGCCGCGGTCATCGCGGTCCTGGCCGTGGCCACCTACGGCACGGCCCGGGGACGATCGTCGCCGGGCGACCGCACGGTGCTGGCCACCCTGCGGCTGGCGGCCCTGGGCATCCTGACGTTCTGCCTCATGCAGCCCACCCTGATCCTCTCGTCCACGGTGGCGCAGCGGAACTTCGTGGGAATCCTGGTCGACGACTCCCGCTCCATGACCCTCCCGGGCGAGGACGGCCGCCCCCGGAGCGTCACCGCCACCGAGACCTTCGGCGCCGACTCCGAGCTGGTGGAGGCCCTCTCCGAGCGGTTCGCCCTGCGCTACTTCCGGTTCTCGGGCGACGCGGGCCGGGTGCCGGGCCCCGAGGCCATGGGCTTCGACGGCACCCGCACCGATCTGGTGTCGGCCCTGGATCGCGCCCGGGAGGAGCTGTCGTCGGTGCCCCTGTCGGGGCTCGTGGTCCTCTCCGACGGCGCCGACAACGGCGGTCGGGCCCTGGCCGAGGCCATGGTGCCCCTCCAGGCCGCCTCCGTGCCTGTGTTCACCGTGGGGCTGGGCGAGGAGACCCTCGACCCCGACATCCAGGTGGGCGAGGTGGAGCTGCCCCGCACGGCCCTCCAGGGATCGGCCCTGGTGGTGGACATCCTGGTGAGCCACCGGGGCTACCGGGGACGCCGGGTGCCGGTGGTGGTGGAAGACGGCGGCCGGATCCTCGTGGAGGACTCGGTTACGCTGGAGTCCGACGGAGAGCCCGCCGTGGCCCGGGTGCGGTTTTCCCTCGACGAGGCCGGTCCCCGCCGGATCCGGGTCCGGGTCCCGGCCCAGGACGGCGAGGCCGTGGTGCAGAACAACGTCCGGGAGGTGTCGGTCGAGGTGAAGGCGCGCCGACAGAAGATCCTCTACTTCGAGGGCGAGCCCCGCTACGAACTGAAGTTCCTGCGCCGGGCCATCGCCGACGACCCCAACGTCCAGGTGGTGGTGCTTCAGCGCACCGCCGACAACAAGTACCTGCGTCTCGACGTCGACGGCCCCGATGAACTGGTCGACGGGTTCCCCGACACCCGGGAGGAGCTGTTCGCCTACCAGGGGCTCATCCTGGGCAGCGTCGAGGCCAGCTTCTTCACCAGCGATCAGCTCCGCATGATCGCCGACTTCGTGTCGGTGCGGGGCGGAGGCCTCCTGGCCCTGGGCGGGCGCAACGCCCTGGCCGAGGGCGGCTACGGCGGCACCGCCGTGGACGAAGTGCTCCCCGTGGTGCTGGAGGAGCCGGCCCCCGATCCCCGGCGGGCCTACACCGAAATGAAGGTCGGGCCGACGCCCGCCGGCGCCTCCCATCCCGCGGCCCAGCTCCGTACCGAAGACGCCACCCCCGACTCCCTCTGGGCGGCCCTTCCACCTCTCTCCACCCTGAACCGCATCGTGCGGGTGAAGCCCGGCGCAACCTCGCTCCTCGCGGGCGACGCCGGAGACGAACAGCGGGTGGTCCTGGCCCATCAGCGCTACGGACGGGGCAAGGCCCTGGCGTTCGCGGTCCAGGACTCGTGGATGTGGCAGATGCATGCCGACGTACCCCTGGACGATCCGAGCCACGAGATCCTGTGGCAGCAGATTCTCCGGTGGCTGGTGGAAGGGGTGCCGGACCAGGTCGAACTCCGGGCCGAGCGCGACGCCGTGGAGCCCGGAGAGCGGGTCCGCATCACCGCCGAGGTCCTGGACTCCACCTACCTGGCCATCAACGACGCCTCGGTGGTGGCCTCGGTGACGGCCCCCGACGGGTCGGTGGAGCAGCTCGTCATGGAGTGGACGGTGGACGAAGACGGCCTGTACGCCGCCGAGGTCCAGCCCACCTTCGCCGGGTCCTGGACGGTCGACGTCTCGGCGGCCTCCGAAGGCGCCATCGTGGGCTCGGGGGTGCTCCACGTCGACGCGGGTCCCAGCGACGCCGAGTACTTCGACGCCGGGCGGCGCACGGCGGTCCTGGAGCGCCTCGCCGAAGACACCGGGGGCCGATTCTACACGCCCGAGACCGTCTCCAGCCTTCCCGAGGACCTCCAGTTCACCGGGGGGGGCGTGACCCTCACCGAGGAGCGCGACCTCTGGGACATGCCCATCCTGTTCCTCCTCCTCCTGGGGCTGGTGGGCGCCGAATGGGGCTATCGCCGCATGCGGGGGCTGGTATGAGTCGCCGCCGGCGGATCATGGGACTCCCGACCGCCGTCGTGGCCGTCGCCGTGGGACTCGCCGCAGCACCCCACGACGCCCGGGGGCAGGACGCCCACCTCCTGGTGGTGGTGGGAATCGGCGGAGACCCGGCCTATACGGAGCGGTTCCTGGAGTGGGGCACGACCCTCCGCACCGCCGCCATGGAGCGGTACGGGCTGCCCCCCGAACGGGCGGTGCTCCTGGCCGAAGATCCCTCCATGAGCGACGCCATCGCCGGCGAGTCCCGGCGGGAGCGGGTCGAAGAGGAACTTCGCGCCCTGGCGAGCCGGGCCGCCCCCGACGATCGGGTGATGCTGGTGCTCATCGGCCACGGGTCGTTCCGGGGGTCGGAGGCCAACTTCAACATCCCGGGTCGGGACCTCTCGGCGGCGGAGTACGGCGCGCTCCTGGACGCCCTGGCCACGTCGAAGGTGGCGGTGGTGAACACGGCCAGCGCCAGCGGGCCCTTCACCCAGCTCCTGGCAGCCCCGGGTCGGACCATCATCACGGCCACGGCCAGCGGCGGCGAACGCAACGAGACCCAGTTCGGGCAGTACTTCGCCGCGGCGTGGGAGGACGGCGAAGCCGACCTCGACAAGAACGGCGCCGTGTCGCTCCTGGAAGCGTTCCAGTACGCCCGGAGCGAGACCCAACGCTTCTACGACGACGCCAACCTGCTCCTCACCGAACACGCCCTCCTTGAAGACGACGGAGACGGCGAGGGCTCGCGGGAACCGGGCATGGACGCCACCGACGGCGCCCTGGCCGCCGGCTTCACCCTGGGCGCCCCCGGTGCCCGGGGCGCAGTGACCGCCGACGGCGCCGTCTCGCCCATTCCCGCCACCACCGACTCGGTGCTGGCCCGCCTGTACGCCGAACGGGCCGACCTGGAGGGCCGGGTGGCGGCGCTCCGGCGCAGCCGGAGCTCCATGGACCCCGACGACTACGATCGGGAGCTGGAGGCGCTGCTGGTGGATCTGGCGCTGAAGAGCCGGGAGATCCGGGACCGGGAGGGCGGCGAATGAGGCGCGCCGTCGCCGCCTGGGCGGTGGCCGTCGTCGCCGTGGCCGCCCCCGCTCCCGCGGCGACCCAGGACCTGGCCGAGGCCCGGGCCGCGCTGTTCGCAGGCCGGTACGACGACGTGGCCCGCCTGGCCCGGGGCGACGCCCCGGCGGCTCTGGAGCTCCGGGCCCGGGCGCTCCTGGACACGGGGGAATACGACGCCGCCATCCGCCTCCTGGGCGGAGCCGACGGACCCGCCCCGTCGCCGGCGGTGGAGCGGTGGCTCGGCGAGGCCCTCATGGCCCGGGGGCGCTGGGACGAGGCCGAAGCCGCCTTCTCCCGCGCCGAAGCCGCCGGCGCCCCCGACGCCCTCTCGGCCCGGGTGCGCCGAGGAGAGTTGTTCTACCTCAGAGGCCGCCGTGACGAGGCGTTCGCCCTCTTCGACACCTTCATCGACGTCTACAACGGGGCCCCCCGCCTCTCGGCCGACGACCTCATGGCCGTGGCCACCGCCGTGTCGTATCTGGGACGACGCACTCCCGTGCTCTTCCAGGACGCCCTGAAGGCCTACGACGAGGCGGCCGCGGCCGCCCCCGGTGATCCCCGCCCCCTCGTGGCGGTGGGCGACCTCTTCCTGGCCAAGTACGACGCCCCGGAGTCCCATGCCTCGTACCGCCGGGTGCTCGATGCCAACGGCTCCCACCCCGACGCCCTCCTGGGCGAGGCCCGGGCCCTGGAGTTCGACGGCGCCCCCGGCACCCTGACCCTGGCCAACGACGCCCTGGAGACCAATCCGAACCACGTGGGTGCCCGGGTCTTCCTGGCGCGGCAACAGCTCCGCACCGAGGACTACGACCAGGCTCGGGAGCAGGTGGAGCGGGCCCTGGAGGTGAACCCCCGGAGCCTGGACGCCCTGGCCGTCCTCGCCGCGGTCCACTACCTGGAGGGCGACCGGACCGCCTACGCCGCGACCCGGGATCGGGCCCTGGCCCTCAACCCCGCCTGGCCCGACCTCTTCAACACCGTGGCGGAACTCGCGGTGGACACCCGCAAGTACGCCGACGCCGTGGAGCTGGCCCGGCAGGCGGTGGAGCGGGACTCCCTCTCCTGGTGGGGGTGGGGCATCATGGGCATGAACCAGCTCCGCACGGGCCGGATCGAAACGGGGAAGGCGAACCTGGAGCGGGCCTTCGCCGGCGACCCGTACAACGTGTGGTTCCGGAACAGCCTCGACCTCCTGGACTCCTTCGACCAGTACCGCATCGTCGAGACCCCCCACTTCCGGATCATGCTCCACGGGAGCGAGGCCGACATCCTGGAGCCCTACGTCACCGCCGTGGCCGAAGAGGCCTACGAGGCGCTCCGGCGGCGGTACGGCACCGAGCCGCCCACCCCCATTCGCCTCGAGATCCTGCGCACGAGTTCGGACTTCAGCGTACGCACCCTGGGCGAGCGGGGACTCGGGGCCCTGGGGGTGAGCTTCGGCAGCACCCTGGTCATGGATTCCCCCGCGGCCCGCGACGAAGGCGCCTTCAACTGGCAGAGCACCCTCTGGCACGAGATGGCCCACGCCTACCACCTGGCCATGAGCGACCACAACGTGCCCCGCTGGTTCAGCGAGGGGCTCGCGGTGCGGGAGCAGCGGGTGGCCCGGCCCTACTGGGGCCATCGGGTGTCGCCGGCGTGGCTCCAGGCCTACGATGCGGGGCAGATGCCCCCCCTGTCGCAACTCAACGACGCCTTCGTGCGCCCCGCCTTCCCGGAACAGGTGATCCTGGCCTACTTCCAGGGCTCCCTGGTCTTCGATTGGATCGAGAGCGAGTGGGGCTTCGAGGTGATCCGCTCGTTCCTGTCGGGATACCGGGACGGCCGCTCCACCAACGACCTGGCCCGCGACCTCCTGGGTCTGTCCACCTCCGCCCTGGACGACGGGTTCGACGACTACGTCCGGGAGCGCTTCGCAGCCGAGTTCGCGTCCACCACCTCGGGGCTCGACCCCACGCCCCTGGGGCGGGCCGCGGGACGCACCGGGCCCGTAGCCACCGACGTGGAGTCCCTCCGCACCCAGGTGCGCCAGCGCCCCGGCGACTTCCAGGCGAGGCTGCGGCTGGCCCAGGCCCTGGTCGGGGCCGACCGCTACGACGAGGCCGAGGTGGAGGCCCGGGAGGCGCTCCGCCTCTTCCCCACCTACGGCGGCCCCCGGGGGCCCTGGCACGTGCTGGCCGCCGTCCACGAGGCCCGGGGCGAATCCGGGGAAGCCGCCGACGCCCTCCGGTCCGCCGCCGCCCTCGACGAAAGTGCGGTGACCACCGTGCTGCGAGAGGCGCACATCCGGCGGGAGCTGGGCGACGCCGACGGCGAGCGTGCCGCCCTGGCCCGGGCCGTGGAGGCCTGGCCCTTCGACGTGGAAGCCCACGAACGCCTCGCCGATCTCCACGGCGCCGCCGGCGACACCGGGGGCGCCGTGCGGGAGCGCCAGGTCGTGGTGGCCCTGGAGCCGGCCGACATGGCCGAGGCCCGCTACCTCCTGGCCGTGGCGCTGCGGAACGACGGCCGCCCCGAAGACGCCCGCACGCAGGTGCTCCGGGCCCTGGAGATCGCCCCGGGCTACGAGGCGGCCCTGGATCTCCTGCTGGATCTCCGGGGAGGCACGTCGTGAAGCCCCTGGGGATCCTGGGACTCGCCCTCGTGGCCACGGCCGCCACGGTGACCCTCGACGCCCGACGTACCGTGGAGGCGCCCGCTTCGGCGCCGGCTTCGGCGCCCCAGAGCGACAACCCCTACGACGGCCGCTACACCTTCGCCCGGATCCAGTTCGGGGGCGGGGGCGGCGGCTTTGGGCGGTTCGGCCGGCGGGAGCCGCCGTGGGCCCACGACCACCCCCGGGCCGACCGCAACTTCTCGAGCATCCTGGGCGAGTTGACCTTCGTCGACACCGACGCCGACAACATCCGGACGCTCCGCATGGACGACCCCGAGGTGTTCAAGTACCCGGTGATCTACGTGGTGGAGGTGGGCTCGTGGAATGCGAGCCAGGAGGAGATCGACGCCCTGGGCGAATTCCTGGGCAAGGGCGGCTTCATGATCGTCGACGACTTCCGGGATCGTCAGATCTACCAGCTCCAGGGCATCCTGGCCGAGGCCCTGCCGGGCATGGAGATCCTCGAGGTGCCCGACGATCACGAGATCTTCGACTCGTTCTACTTCATCGAGGACCCCCACTCGCTGATCCCGCCCTACGGCGGCAATCGCCCCATCTATTTCGGCGTGTTCGAGGACAACGACATCTCGAAGCGCCTCATGGCGATTCTGAACTACAACAACGACATCGCAGAGTACTGGGAGTTCTCCGACCAGGGGTTCTACCCCATCGATCTGGCCAACGAGGCGTACCAGTTCGGTGTGAACTACGTGATGTACGCCCTCACCCACTGACTCGACCCGACCCCACCCCCGAGGAACCCGATCTTGACCGAAGACGTGTTGCAGCCGGCGGAGCCGGCCCGGCTGGAGACCGAAGACGAGGTGGCCCTCGCCGACCGCATGAAGGAGGGCCGCGAGGCGATCCTGGGTGAGATCCGCAAGCGCATCATCGGGCAGCAGGAGGTGGTGGAGCAGGTGCTGCTCTCCCTCTTCGTGGGGGGCAACTCCCTCCTGGTGGGCGTCCCGGGCCTGGCCAAGACCCTGCTGATCCGGACCGTGGCCGACGTTCTCGATCTGGGCTTCTCCCGGATCCAGTTCACCCCCGACCTCATGCCCTCCGACATCACCGGAACCGACCTGATCCAGGAGGACCCCTCCACGGGTCGGCGCCGCATGGTGTTCGAGAAGGGGCCGATCTTCGCCAACATCGTCCTGGCCGACGAGATCAACCGCACGCCGCCCAAGACCCAGGCGGCGCTGCTGGAGGCCATGCAGGAGCACCGGGTGACCGTCCAGGGCACCACCTACACCCTCGACGAGCCGTTCTACGTCTTCGCCACCCAGAACCCCATCGAGCTCGAGGGTACCTATCCCCTCCCCGAGGCCCAGCTCGACCGGTTCATGTTCGAGATCGAGATCCACCACCTCTCCGAAGACGAGGAACTGGAGGTGGTGCGGGCCACGACGGGCATCCAGACGGCCGACTTCCGCCACGCGGTCACCGGCGCCGACCTCCTGGCGTTCCAGCGCCTCGTCCGGAAGATCCCCGTGCCCGACGCCGTGCTGCGCTACGCCGTGGGGCTTGTGCGGGCCAGCCGGCCGACCAAGGACGGATCGGCCCCCGAGTTCGTGAAGAAGTGGATCGCCTACGGAGCCAGCGTCCGGGCCGCCCAGTACCTGGTGCTGGGCGCCAAGGCCCGGGCCCTGACCCTCGGCCGCTACACGCCCTCCTTCGACGATGTCCGGGCCCTGGCTCATCCGGTGCTGCGTCACCGGATCCTCACCAACTTCCACGCCGAGAGCGAAGGCCGCACCAGCGGCGAGATGGTGGACGAGCTGCTGAACCACGTGAAGGCCCCGGCCTCGGGCATGTGAGGACTCCGTCGTGACCCACGCCCGCGCCCGCGCCGGAGCCCCCGGCGCCCAGTTCCTGGACCCCAAGGTCCTGGCCCGCATCGACAACCTCGAGCTGCTGGCCCGGACCGTGGTGGACGGGTTCCTGAACGGGCTGCACCGGGCCCCGTACCTGGGCCTCAGCATGGACTTCGCCGAGCACCGGGCCTACGTGCCGGGCGACGACACCCGCCACCTGGACTGGCGCCTCTTCGCCCGCACCGACCGGCATTACGTGAAGCAGTACGAGGCCGAGACCAACGCCAACGTCATGGCGTTGATCGACGTCTCGGCCTCGATGTCGTACGGCAGCGACCCCGAGGGCGTCACCAAGCTGGACTACGCCCGCTACCTCACGGCCTGCCTGCTCCACTTCAGCCGCGGCCAGCGCGACCGGGTGGGGATCGCCACCTTCGACGACGACATCCGGGAGTACGTGCCCTGCTCGGCCCGGAACCTGGATCGGGCGCTCCACGTTCTGGCCCGGGCCGAAGCCGGCCGATCGGGCGACCTCTACCCGGCGCTCCTGAAGGCGGCCGAGCGGGTGGGGCGCCGGGGCATCGTCATCGTGGTGTCGGACTTCTACGAGCCGGTGGACCGGGCCATGGAGGCCCTGCGCCTCCTCCGGGGACGAGGGCACGATCTGGCGGTCTTCCGGATCATGGACCCCGCCGAGCTCGCCCTCCCGTTCGACGACCCCACCAACTTCGAGGATCTGGAGACGGGCGAGCAGATGCCCGTGATTCCGAAGAAACTCAAGGAGGGCTACGACGCCCTCGTGGAGGGGCACATTCGGGAGCTCGAGGAGCGCTGCACCGCCGAGCGCATGGACCACGTGCTCCTGGACAGTTCCCAGCCTCTGGACATGGCCCTCTTCCGGTATCTGACGATCCGGGAGAAGAAGGCCCGGGTGAGGTAACGCGCCATGCCCCTCGGATTCCTCGTTCCTCTCTTCCTGGTGGGCCTGGCGGGCATCGTCGTGCCCATCGTGGTGCACCTGACCCGGAAGCAGCGGGCCAAGGTGATCCGGTTTCCGTCGCTGATGTTCCTGGAGAAGGTGCCCTACACGGCCGAGAGCCGGCGCCGGATCCACCACTGGTTCCTCCTGGCCCTCCGCGCCCTCGCCCTGGCGCTCCTCGCCCTGGCCTTCGCCCGGCCGTTCCTCCAGGACGAAGCGGCGGGCGCCCTCGCCGGGTCGGGGCCCACGGAACACGTGGTGCTCCTGGACCGCTCCTACTCCATGGCCATCGAAGACCGCTGGGCCACCGCCCTGGACGCCGCCCGCGACGCCGTGGGGGGCCTGGGTCCGCTGGACCGGGTGTCGCTGGTGCTCTTCGATCAGAGCGCTGCGGCGGCCGTGCGCTCGGCCTCGGGGCCGGAACGGATCCGGAGCGCCCTGGACACCGTCTCCATCACCGACCGAGCCACCCGGTACGGACCCGCGTTCAAGCTCGCCCAGACGATCCTGGAGGAGTCGGAACTCCCGGGGAAGTCCCTCACGGTGGTGAGCGATCTCCAGCGGGGCGGCTGGACCGGAGAGGAGGGCATCCAGCTTCCCGAAGGCACCACCGTGTCCATGGTGGTGGTGGGAGACACGCCGCCCGCCAACGTGTCCCTGGGCGACATCACCCTGGGCAGGGACCGCTTCCAGGGCGCCGAACGCGTCACGCCCCGAGCCCGGATCACCCGGGTCGGCGGCGACGCCGAGCTGGACGTGCAGGTCGTCCTCGAACTCGACGGCCGGGAACTCCAGCGCCGGAGCGTGACCCTCCCCCCCGCCGGGGCGGTTCCCGTGGACTTCCAGCCCTTCACCCTTTCCGACCGCCACACCCAGGGGGTGGTCCGGGTGGTCCCCGACGGCCTCCCCGCCGCCGAGCTCCTCCAGGACAACGCCCGGCACTTCGTGCTCAGTCCCGGCCGGGCCACCGGGGTGCTCCTCCTGGATCCCCCGGGAGCCGGTGCCGACGCGTCTCTCCATCTCCGCCGCGCGCTGGAGGTGGCCCGGGGAGACGGGTACCGGGTGGATCGCAGCACCGGTGCGGTGCCGGGCGCCGATCAGCTCGCCGAGGTCCAGGTGGTGATCCTCAACGACCGGCCGTTCCCGGCGGGGTCGGAAGGAGAACGGCTCCGGGACTTCGCCGCGGCAGGCGGCGGCGTGGTGCTGGTGGCGGGAAGCCGGGGAGGGTGGTCGGCCGAAACCGGAGCCTCCCTCCCGGGCACCCTGGGAGCGGTGGAAGACCGGGAGGAGGGGCAGGGCGGCCGCCTCGGGTATCTGAACTACGACCACCCGGTCTTCGAGCTCTTCCGGGGCCCCCGCCGCGGCGATTTTTCGGTGGCCCGCTTCTTCCGGGCCCGGAGCTGGCAGGTGCCGCCCCACGACTCGGTGAGCGTGCTGGCCCGGTTCGACGACGGCTCTCCGGCGCTGGCCGAGCGCCGGGTCGGCGCGGGACGAACCCTGGTGTGGGCGTCCACCCTGGATGCATTCTGGACGGACCTGGCCCTGCAGCCGGTGTTCGTGCCCTTCGTGCATCAGCTCGTGCGTCATGCTTCGGGACGGACCGACGTCCTGGACGCCTTCACGGCGGGGCAGATCCTCGACGTGAGCGACGCCCGGGCCATGGAGACCGCGGGACTGGGTGAGGTGGCCGAGGCTCTGGCCGCCTCCGAGGATCGGGTGGCGCTGGCGCCCTCGGGCGCGGGAATCGAACTGCCGGCCGGGGCGGGGCCCCACTTCCTCGAACTCGGGGAACAGGGGTTCTACGAGATCCGTCCTCCGGGACGGAACGACGTGCGGCCGGTGGCCGTGGCGGTGAACGTGGATCCGGCCGAGGGCGACCTCGCCCCGCTGGATCCCCAGGAGGTGGAGGCCTCGATCCGATCGGGCGGCGGAAACGTCCCGGCGGCGGGGGCCGACACGGAGCGGGCGCAGGAGTTGCGCCTCGAAGACCGGGAACGACGCCAGTCGTTGTGGCGTTGGCTCCTGGCCGGGGCCTTCCTGCTGCTGGCGGCGGAGACGGTGTTGTCGAACCGGGTGTCGAGGGGAGCCGGACGGACGCGGACGAGCGCCCCCCAGGGCGCACAGGGATGACCAGGGAGACCACATGACAGGCGATTCGAGAGGGCACGGCCACGACCCCCGGGGCTCGGAGCTCCGACGCATCCTGGGCGCGGTGCGGCGCCGTTGGCGGGCACGGGTGCTGCTGCGGGGCGCCAGCCTCGTGGTGGCCGCCGGCCTGGTGGCGTTCCTGGGCTCGGCCTACGGCGTGGAGTGGTTCCGCTTCTCCCCCGCGGCCGTGACCACCTTCCGGTGGATCGCCTGGGGCACGGTCCTGGGGCTCACCGCGTGGTTCGTCGTCCGCCCCCTCCTTCGCCGTGTGAGCGACGAACAGGTGGCCCTCTACCTGGAGGAACACGAACCCACGCTGGAAGCGGCGATCCTGGGCGCCGTGGCGGCGCGGGACGCCTCGGCCGTCGATCCGGCCGTGGGCGCTACCCCCCGCATGCTCGACCGTCTGGTGGAGCGGGCCATCGTCCGGGCCCGCACCGTCGACGACGGCCGCGGGATCGAGAAGCAGGCCCTGCTTCGCAACGGCGGCGTCTTCGCCGCCCTGACGGCCGTGGCGGTGGCCATTCTCCTCTTCGGACCCACGACGCTGCGCACCGGGGTGTCGGCCCTCCTCCCGACCCGGGCGGCGGCCGAGGTGAACCCCTACTCCATCGCGGTCGAACCCGGGGACCTCACGGTGGCCCGGGGCTCGGACCAGTTCGTCACGGCGCTCCTCCACGGCTTCAGCAGCGACGAAGTGAGCGTCTTCACCCGATCGGGTGAGGGGGAGCCCTTCCAGCGGCTCTCCATGATCCCCGGGGTGAGTGGTGACGAAGGAGCGGTCCCCTTCGAGGTCATGCTCCTGAATCTCCAGTCCGACACCGACTACTTCGTGGAGTCCGACGGTATCCGCTCGCCCACCCACACCATCACGGTGGCCGACCTGCCGTACGTGGACCGCATGACCCACGAGTATCGTTATCCGACCTACACGGGCCTCGCTCCCCGGGTCGTGGAAGACGCGGGCGACATCGCCGTGCTCCGGGGCACCGACGTGGTGCTCACCATCCAGCCCACGATCCCCACGCCCGCCGGACGCATCCTCCTGGACGGCGACAGCATCGAGCTGGTGCCCGGGGCCGACGGCACCCTCACGGCCACCCTGGACATCACCGAAGAGGGATTCTACGGCGTGGAACTCGCCATGGGCGACGGCACCTTCGTGGAGGCGTCGCCCCGGTACACCATCGACCTCCTCACCGACGCGCGCCCCATGGTGCGCTTCGAGACGCCGGGTCGGGACAGCCCCGCGAGCCCCATCGAGGAGGTCTACCTCGAGATCCAGGCCGACGACGACTACGGCGTGCGGGAGGTCCTCCTGGCCTACTCGGTGAACGGACGCCCCGAAGACACCGTGGCCGTGTACCGCGACGGGGGTCCCCCCCTCACCGAGGTCACGGCGGGCCACACCCTCTATCTCGAGGACTACGAGGTGGAGCCCGGCGACGTCGTGAGCTACTACGCCGTGGCCCGGGACCAGCAGGGCGAGGCCGCCGAGGTGAAGAGCGACATCTACTTCCTCACGATCCAGCCCTTCCGCCGGGAATTCCGCGAGGCCGAGGAGCAGGGGGGCGGCGCGCCCCAGGGCGGCGGCGGGGGCGGTGGAACGGGTGAGCAGCGGCTCTCCGAACTCCAGCGCCAGGTGGTGGCCGCCACCTTCAACCTGGACCGGGATCGGGAGCGCTACGACGACGCCGAATACGAGGAGAGCACCACCGCCGTGGCCCTGGCCCAGGGCCGGGTGCGGGAGCAGGTGGCGACCCTGGTGGAACGGATGACCAATCGGGGGCTGACCCAGGCCGAGGACGAGTTCCGGGCCATCGCCGAGATGCTCCCCGAGGCCCTGGCCGCCATGGACTCGGCCGAGGCTCGACTCCGGGCTCAGGAGGTCCAGGAAGCCCTGCCCCCCGAGCAGCGGGCCCTCCGCGTCCTCCAGAAGGCCGAGGAGAGCTACGAGGTCTACGTGGGCGAGCAGCAGCAGGGCGGCGGCGGCGGGGGCGGAGGCGCCCAGGCCAACGCCGAAGACCTGGCCGACCTCTTCGAACTCGAGTTGGACAAGCTGCGCAACCAGTACGAGACGGTCCAGCGCGGGGAGCGGCAGGAGCAGGCCGACGAGGTCGACGAAGTGCAGCAGCGCCTCGAGGAACTGGCCCGTCGCCAGCAGCAGGAAGCCGAACGTCAACGCGCCCGGGCGGCCCAGGGGCAGCAGGGCGGCGGCGCCGGCGCTCAGAGCCAGCGGGAGCTGGCCGACGAGACCGAGGAAACGGCTCGGCAGCTGGAGCGCCTGGCCCGGGAGACCAACGACCGCCAGCTCCAGGAGACGGCCCGTCAACTCCAGGAAGCCGCCGACGCCATGCGTCGCTCCGCGGCCCAGGGCGGCAACGCCGGAGCCGCCGAATCGGCCCGGGCCCAGGAGCGCCTCGCCGAGGCCCAGCGTCGTCTGGAACGGTCCCGGGAGAGTCGGGTGGGCGAAGACGCCCAGGACGCCGTAGACCGCATGGACCGGCTGCGCCAGCAGCAGGAGCAGATCACCGAACAGGTCCGCTCCATGCCCGAAAACCCCGCCGAACGGGGCGACATGGTGGAGCGGCTCCAGGAACGGAAGACGGACATGGCCGAGGAGATCGCGGCGCTGGAGCGCGATCTCGACCGACTCGCCGCCGACGCCCGCCAGGAAGACCCTGCGGCGGCCCGTGAACTGAGCGAAGCCGCCCAGACGATCCGCGACACCCGCATCAACCAGGAGATCCTCTGGTCCCGGGGCGTCATCGATCGCCAGGAGCGGGACTTCGCCCGGGTGTTCGAAGAAGGCATCGAGGCCGACCTCGACGCCATTCGCCAGCAGGTGGCCGAGGCCCGGGACGCCGCCGAGGGGCTGGCCGAACGGGAGGGCATGAGCGAGGCGCTGGATCAGGCCCGCGACCTGGTCCGGGGCATGGAATCGCTGGAGCGGCGCCTGGACGCGCCTCCCGCCCGCCCCGACTCCCTGGCCGAAGGGGAGGGAGGCGAGGCCCGGCGCCTCGGCGACCGGCCCGCCGAGGAGGGCGGCGAACAGGGCGAGCAGGGCGGCCAGCAGGGACAGCAGGGTGGCCAGCAGGGCGAGCAGGGTGGCCAGCAGGGACAGCAGGGTGGCCAGCAGGGGCAACAGGGTGGCCAACAGGGCCAGCAAGGCGGTCAGCAAGGCGGCCAACAGGGCCAACAGGGCCAGCAGGGCGGTCAACAGGGTGGCCAGCAGGGTGGCCAGCAGCAGGGCGAGGGTCAGGCCGGACGGGGAGGCCAGAACTCGGGCCAGAGCAACCCCGACGGCTCCCCGGCCACCGACGGCTCCCTGCGGGGTGGCGCCACCCAGGGCAACCCGATCCGGAGCTACACGGAAGACGAGATCCGCCAGTTCGCCCGGGAATTCGAGGAGCGGCTCCGTCAGGGCACCGAGCTCCGCGACGCGCTGCGGGAAGCCGGCCAGGACGTGGGCGACCTGAACCGGGCCCTGGAAGCCATGAACGAACTCCGCAACGTGCAGAGCTACACCGACCTCCCCCAGGTCGAGGCCCTCCGTCAGATCGTTCGGGAGAACCTCTCCCGAGTGGAGTTCAGCCTGCGGCGCATGGTGGAAGGCGACGCCGCGGGCCGGGCCGCGATCCGGGGCAGCGACGACGTGCCCCCGGGCTTCGAGGACCTGGTGGAGGAGTACTACCGCAACCTGGCCCGCTCCGGGGGCGGAGGCGGCGGCGGCCGTTGACGGGGTCCCGGCGACGCTTCCTTCCGGCGGCGGCGGCCCTCGTGGTCGCCGCCGCTTCCTGTTCCGACGGGTCCGCCCCCACCCCGCCGGCCGACGACTGCGCGGCCGACCTCTCCACGGGGGTGGCCGAATACGGTATGGACGACCTGGTCGTGCGGGCCGTGCTCCCCACGAGCACCAATCGCTGCATCGTGTCCAACGCCGACAGTCACTTCGTGGCCGTGGCCCCCGGCGTCGCCGCCACCGGACGCCTCTTCGTATTCCTCCCGGGAAGCGGGGCGTCGGCCCGGAACTACCGCAGGATCGTCTTCGAAGCCGCCCGGTCGGGCTACGCCGCCATCGCCCTCACCTACGTCAACGACGTGCCCGTGGGCGTGCGCTGCGCCCTGGCCACCGCCGACTGCTACGCCGAGGTGCGCCGGGAGGTGATCTCGGGGACCGACGCGTCGTCGCGCCTCACCGTGGCGTGGGACGACGGCATCGAGGGCCGCCTCGTCCGTCTTCTCCAGGCCCTGGAGAGCCTGGATCCCGGAGGAACATGGTCCGCATTCCATACGGGGACTGCACCTCGCTGGGACCGCATTTCGGTGGCGGGGCACTCCCAGGGAGGAGGCCACAGTCTCTTCATCGCCCAGAGCACCGGCGTCTTCCGGGCCACGGCCTACTCGTCGGCAGGAGACCTGGTCCCCCTGACGGGGACGCCGGTGGCGTGGATCGACGCACCGTGGGCGACCCCCGGCGACCGGCGCGGCGGCTTCACTTCGGAGCGCGACGAGATCGTTCCGTACGCCGGGACCATCGAGGCGTGGACCCGGAGCGGCCTGGGGGCCCTCGGCCCCCCCACGGCGGTGGACGGCGCCGACGCGCCGTGGGGAGGCTCCCGGATGCTCACCACCCGGGCCGAGCCCCGGAACCCGGGGGCGGTGGCCACGCCCCACCACAGCGTGACCGTGGTGGACGGGATCACCCCCCTGGACGGCGGCGGCCGGCCGACGTTCGCTCCGGTGTGGCGCGCCCTGTCGTTCCCGCCGCCCTGAACGCCGTCAGCGGTTGCGCTTGAGCATCCCGCCGAGAATGCCCCGGGCGATTCCGCCCACGTCGTCGGCGATGCTGCCGTCGCCGTCCCGGTCCAGCAGTCCCGCCAGGCCCGACAGGCTCTGGCCGCCGGCCACGGTGCGTTCCTCGCGCTGGAGCAGGTCGCCCAGTCCCCCGGCATCCAGGCCGCCCTGCTTCCGGGCCCGGCCCAGGTGCCCCATGACCAGCGGCGCCACCATGGCCAGCAGCTTCGACACCTGACTCGGGTCGAGGCCGCTCTCCCGGCTCACCGCCGATTCCACCGCGCTGCGACGATCGCCCAGAGCGTGACGGAGGATCCCGTCGCCGTCGGCGCTGCGGGCGCCTCCGAAGACCGCCCCCAGGTCGTCGAAGATGGAGCCGTCGTGGTCCCGCTCCAGGGCCCGGTTCAGGGCCTCGGCCCCGTCGGGACGGGAGGCGTTGCGCTGGAGCGCAGCCAGGATGGCCGGCAGGCCCATGGCCAGAGCGGACCGGGCCCGCCCCTCGTCGGCGCCGCCCAGGGCGGCCGTGAGGTCCGACAGGCGGTTGCCGCCGAGTTCGTCGAGAAGGGACTGGAGATCGGCCATGGAGCACCTCGTATGAAAAGGGGGGGAGGACCCTCAACCTCGCACACCCCCGTCGGCCCCTCCAGTCCGCCCCCCCGACGACGCGCGCCCCGGCACCCGTGGAGGGCGCCGGGGCGCGGGTACCGCCGACGGCCGCTGTCAGCGGTCCTGGGCCACCACCGCGGCCTGGGCCACGATCCGCTCGGTCTCCAGCGTCTCGCTCCGGGCCATGAAGCGCCGGGCGGTGTCCACGTCGCCGATGCGGTCGGCGGCGAAGGCCGCGTTCCGGAAGGCCCGGGCGGCGGTCTCGGCGTCGCCCAGATTCAGAGCGACCCGCCCGGCCTCGTGGAACGCGCTCACCGCGTCTCCCGACCGCTGGGCGTAGTAGTGGAAGTGACCCGCGTCCATGAGGGCGCGGACCGCCTCGGCGTTTTCACCCCGCAGCACCGCAGCGTCCCGGAGCCAACTGGCGGCTCGGGAGAAGTCCGAGGCCTGCTCGGCCACGAGGTAGGCCTGCTCCGTGAGCAGTTCGGCCCGGGCGGCCTCCACGGCGACGTCGGCGCGAACGCCGGTCTGGGCCTGGGCGGCCACGGGCCCCAGGCTCACGAGGGCCAAGGCCCCCAGGGTGACGGTCTTGATCATGATCTATGTCCTCGAACCGGAAGTCCGGAAATGGAAGAAGGAGCGGGCGGCACCTCGGCCACCACGCTCCATCAGACGGGAGACGATCCCCCCCGGTTTCAGATGTTTCCCCCGATCCGTCCCGATTCGCCGGACCTCTCCCGACCCGTGACACCACCGTTACCCCGCGGGGTCGTCCAGCCCCCCCGCCACGGCAGCCAGCAGCCGATCCATGCGGTCCCGGAGGCGGCGGGTGCTCCACGACCACAGCGTACGGGCTGTGGCCGCCCCTCCCGCCACCGCCGTTCCCAGGATGACCGCGGCCGCGGGGCCGCCCGTGGGATCCAGCACTCCGCCGGTGATGCCCGCCGCCACCAGCCACGCCGCGAAACTCCCGAAGACCGTGAGCCCCGCGCTGGCGGTGCGGTCGGCGGTCACCGACACCCGGGCCGACGCCTCTTCGGGCTCCACCACCACGTCGAGCTGGGTGGGCTGCCCCACGGTCCGCCACACCAGGCTGTGGCCCTCGGGCACCACCACGCCGTGATGGGCGGCTTCCCGCCGGATCCGTCCCACCAGACGGGCCTGGACGTCGTCGGTGAGACGTCCGGGCAGGGTGGCGTCCCTCCGCAGGTGCACGGGCCCGCCGGCGAGCCGCGCCACCGCCGAGGGCGGGGCCGCGTCGAAGGTCTGGAGCGCCCTTTCCACGGCACCCGCGTCGATGCCCGCCTCGGCGGCGATGGCCCGGATCTCGGTGGCGGTGAACCCTCCGGCGGGCGACGGCCTCAGGGCCGGAGGCGTGCCATGGGCGTTGCGCTCCAGCTCCACGGCCCGGCGCAACACCAGGGCCAGCTGCTCGTCGTCGTACCGCCGGTCGTCGGGGTCCACGTCGCTACCACCGCCAGGTGTAGGTCACCTTGATGCTGCCTCCCCGGGTCAGGGTCACGAACTCCCGGTCCAGAGGGTCGTCCAGGGTGCGCCGCCAGTTGTGGGTGTACACGAGGTAGAGTTCGTTGCCCGGCTTCACGATCCACCGACCGAGGGCGAAGAGCCCCACGATGTCGGACTGGTCATCGTACTGGAGAGACGACGTGACGCTGGCCCAGGGCGAGATGTCCCACCCGCCGTTCAGACGGGCCAGGTTGGTGTCGAAGTCGCCCCGGGGCAGCTGCACCCGGTTCAATTCGTAGTCCCCCGACACCGAGATCCCCGGCACCGGCCGAAACGTCACCTCGGCCTGGTAGCTCTGGCGATCTCCGTCCCAGAACCCTCCGCGGCTCAGCCGTCCGTTCACCGACACCTGACGGGCGCCCGAACTGCGGAAGTTCAGCGAGGTGTCCCACGTCGTGTATTCGCCGGGAAGGATCGGGACGTCCTCGGCCACGTCGAACTCCCGGTCCAGCGACTCGTAGGTGCGTCGCGTCGACAGCTGGAGGAAGTCTCCGCTCTCGAAGCTGACCTGGAGCAGCCCGAAGTCCCACTCCCTCTCCTGGACATCGCCCAGGGTGAGCCCCTCCATGTACCGGAACTGGGCCGAGAACTGGAGCTGGCGGATCCACTCGATGGACGGCCGGGGCGCCCACGCCACTCGGGGCTCCACTCTCCGCAGATCGTTGCGGGTCACGAACCCCACGGCCGGATCGTAGGCAGCGCCGAATTCCCGGTACGACAGGTGGGCCTGCCACACGTCGTTGGGGTAGTTGAAGCGGAACCCCCACGCCGCCAGATCCCGCGCCGACCGGTCCACCGCGGGGTCGGGGTTCGAATTCCAGGCCACGAAGGCCTCGGTCTCGAAGTTTTTCCCGCCGGCGAAATTCCGGGTGGAGAAGTCCAGGTCGAGACCCGCGGTGTGGCGGTCGTCGGGCACGAATCCCGACGAGTCCGGCGAGGTGGCGCGACGCGTGTAGATGGCGCCGAGGCTCGACTGCTCGAAGATGCCCCGCTTCACCCGGGCCACCGAGAAGTTTTCCGACGGCACGCCGTGATCCTCGCCCGTGGCCACCTGGAGGAACCCCAGCTCGTAGCGCCCCGCCTGACCCCCGAGCCGCGCCGCGTACGTGATGGGCACGGGCTGGCCACCCTCCAGGCCGATGCGCCGGGAGAAGTAGGGCGAGGGGCCGCTGCGGGACGCGAACGAGTAGACCCCCGAACCTTCCAGGAAGAAGTCCCGCTGCTCGGGAAAGCGCTGGGGGAAGCGGGTGAGGTTGACCCGGCGCTGGTCCACCTCCACCTCGGCGAAGTCGGTGTTGATGGACACGGCGGCCCTCAGGCTCGGGGTCACGCTGTAGCCCACGTCCACACCCACGTCGCCGGGAAAGGTGGTGGGGTCTTCGTCGGCCAGGATCGTGCGCCAGTTCTGCACCGCGTAGGGGGTCACCTCCAGTCCCACCCCCTGGGAGAGCCCCTCGAGTCCCACCAGACGCCCGGCGTACACGGGGCTCGTGAGGCTCTGGTCCCGGCGCCACCCCCGCCACCGCATCTCCTCGTTCCGCCGCCGGATGGTGCGCTGGAAGTTGATGCCCCAGCTGTCGGAGTCGGGGTTGAAGTTGAGGGTGGCGAACGGAATGCGGATCTCGGCCGACCAGCCGTCGTCCACGATGGCGGTGCGGGCCTCCCAGATGCCGTCCCAGCTCTTGTTGACGCCGAAGAACCCGCCCGATCCCAGGAGCCCGTCGCCCATGAGCCCCGCGGCGTTGATCTCGAAGAAGTACCCGGTGCGCCCGTCCCGGAAGGTGTCCAGGATCCACATGAAGCGGTCATCGGTGCCCAGGCCCGCGTCCCGGCGTTTCTGATACGCCAGGATCGAGTCGGGATGGTCGAACACCATGGCGCCGATGTAGAGGGCGTCGTCGTCGTAGAGTACCCGGATCTCGGTGCGCTCGGTGGGCTCGCCCCCCTCCACGGGCTCCTCCTGCCGGAAGTCGTCGATGGCGACGGCCCGGTCCCACGCCGCCTCCGCGAGGAGCCCGTCCATGTCCACCTGCTCCTCGGCCCCCATGCGCAGCGCCTGGAGGTCGGGACCCGAATCCTGTGCCGAAAGGGAGGAGGCCGAACCCCCGAGCGCGGCGACGAGGAGGACGACGATGGCGGAAACGCGCATGGCGACGGAGGCGTAGGGGATCGCGGAGAGGTGCGGGAAGCGGGCCGAAGGTACCCGCCGAACAGACATCGCGCACGGAGGTCGTGTTGATCCAACTGGACCAGGCGGGGCGAGGCCGGCGAAGCCAGGTGATCCTGCCTCCCGACCCCTCGGCGGCAGGGTGGCTCGAGTACGCCTGGGTTCAACACCACCCCGGGCCTCCGTCCGCCCATCGTGGCGATTGGCGCATCGTGCCCGACGCCGCACCCCACGTCCTCGTGCACCGCTACCCCCGGGGGCTCACCCACGCCCACGTCGTGGGACCCCGCTCCCGAGGCGTGGCCCTGCCCATCGGGCCCCGCCTCTGGACCGCGGGACTCCGCCTCCGGCCCGGCACCCTGGCGGCCTTCCTCCGGGAGCCCGCCGAGGGTCGAGTGGACGGGGGCGTGGGACTGGCGGCCGCCCTCCCCGCCTCTCTCCGGTCCCGTCTGGACGAACTGGCCCGGTTCGACGATCCCCGGGCCGTGGCCCGGGAGCTGGCCACCCTCCTGGCCCTGGCCCTGTCGGGGTGCGGCCCCGACTGGCGGGTCGACGCGTTTCTCCGGGCCGCTGCCGCGGCGCCGATCTCGGCGACGCCCACGACCCTCGCCGGGGCCCTGGGCATGGCCCCCCGGACCCTGCGTTCGGTGCTGCGGCGGGAACTCGGGCTGAGCCCCCGGGGCGTTCTCCGCATCTCCCGGGTGCACCGGGCCGCGACCCTCATGACCGACGGCTCCCCCCTCACCCTCTCCCGGATCGCCCACGCCACGGGGTTTGCCGACCACGCCCACCTCACCCGGGAGTTCGGGCGCCTCATGGGCGAGTCCCCCACGGCCTACCGGGCCCGGTGTCCGGGCGGTGCCGGAACGTTCAAGCCGCGGCCCCCGGCCCCGGGCGATCCTTCCCGAACCGTTCGCCTCTGATTCGGAGTCCCCATGCGCCGCGCCTTCGCCCTCGCCGCCCTCGTGGCGGCCACCGCCCTCCCCTCCGGCGCCCAGGAGTCCCGGCCCGACACCATGGAGATCTACACGGTCCACGACAGCGACCGGGAGCGCACCACCCTCACCGAACTCCGGGCGCTCCTCGACGAGCACGACGTGCAGCGCTGGATCGTCACCCCCGTGGTGCGCATCGACGAAACCCAGATCCCCCACAGCCACCCGGTGCTCACGCTCCACTCCCGGCACAACGGCGATTCCATGCACCTGCTCGCCACGTTCCTCCACGAGCAGTTCCACTGGTGGGTGATCGAGCGAGGTGATGCGCTGGACGCGGCTCGTCGGGATCTGCGGGCGGCCTTCCCCGACGTTCCCGTGGGAGGGAGTGAGGGCGCCGGGAGCACCTCCAGCACCTACCTGCATCTGGTGGTGTGCCATCTCGAGGTCCAGGCCATGACCGCCCTGGTGGGGTCCGAACGGGCCCGGGAGACCCTGGCGTCCACGACCCACTACACCTGGATCTACGAGCAGGTGATGAACGACCCCCGGGTCGAGGAGATCCTCCGCCGCCACGGCCTGATGGTCGACGCGCCCGAGTGAGCGACGCCCCCCGCACCGCCCGGTCGTACGCCCTGGAGGGCCTCACCATCGTGGTGGGCATCGTCCTGGCGCTGGTCCTGGGCGAAGCGTGGGGCGTGGCGGCCGATCGCCTGGAGGAACGCGAGGTGGTGGCCGGACTCCGGGACGAGTTCGAGGCGGGGCGCGAGGAACTCGACTTCGACCGTCAGGCCCGGATAGCGGCGTTGCGCCGCATTCGGAGGCTTCTCGAAGTCGGTCGGGGCCGAGCCACCCTCCCTCCCGACTCGGTGACCGCGTTCACCGCGGCCCTTCTGGACTTCCGGTTCTACACCCCGAGCCACCCCGTGCTGGACGATCTCATCGCCGGAGGCCGCCTCCGACTGCTGCGGTCCGACACCCTGCGATACCGCCTCATGCTGTACCTCCAGGAGCGCGACCGGCTCGCGGTGGTGGAGGAGCGGGAGCGCCGCTTCGTGGCCGAACGCATGGAGCCGTGGGTGGTGGAGCACCTGGCTCTGGAGCCGCCCTCCGACCCCGACGACCCGGCGCTCTGGGGTCCCGAGGCCGATGCCTCCGCCCTGGCCGCCGCGGCGGTGGACCCGACCTTCCGTACCCTCCTGGTCATGCGGCTGGACCGCACCGAGATCGCCCTCCGGTTCTCGTCGGGGCTCGGTCGCACCCTGGACGCCACCTTGGCCACCCTGGGCACACCGGACTGAAGAAACCCTCAAGCCCCCCGGCGACGGCTCCGACACTCCGTGATATATTGAATCGGAGCGGAACATCCGTTTCAGCCGAGGCCGATTCACCGTGACGGGACACCGCGTAGTTCGAATCCGCAGCATCGAGTTCGACCAGGCGTGGTCCCGCGTCGCCGCGGCCCGGGGCCATGCCCTGGCCGGGGTGGTCTACACGGTGAACGGGAGCGCATGGGGAACCGTGCGCGTGACCCCGGAGGGTGGCGAGCCCGAGACGATCCGGTACCCCGAGGGGACCACCCTGATCGTCGACGGGACCATGGCCCACCTTCCTGCGGCCCGGCACGACGGCGGCGCCTGACGCTCGGGTGCCGGCCCGCCGACGACCGGCGGCGCCCCCACCGATTCGTGAGACTGGTCGTCCCGGTCGACCCGGGACACGACGGAGCGGATCATGCAGTCAGGCACGGATGTCGACACTCCGAACTCCGACGGACGTTCGTCGGGGGGGTACCGACTGGAGCTTTCCGAGTCGGTAGCCGACGGCGTGCGGCGCATGGCCCACGAAGAGGTCGACGGGGCCCTGGCCCGCCTCCGTGAGCCCCGCTACGACGCCAACGAAGCGCTCCACGACGCCCGCACGCGCCTTCGCAAGATCCGGGCTCTGCTCCGCCTCGTCCAGGACGCGGTGGGGATCGAGTTGTTCGAGGCCGAGGACGCCGCCTACAAGGAAGCCGGGGCGCTCCTGGACGACGCCCGGGAGAGCTACGTCGCGGTGCGCACCGTGGCCGGGCTCCGGGAAGACTTCACCGAAGTGCTTCGGCCCAGCGCCTTCGTCGACCTCCAGGCCCGCCTGGAGGAACGACACCACCGGATTCTCCACCACACCCTCCGCGAGGGCGTGGTGCCCCAGGTCATCGAACGGGTGGAAGCGGCCCGTCAGCGCATCGACACCTGGCCCCTGGATCTCGCCGACGACCGCGTCCTCGAACGGGGACTCCGTCGTGCGTACGAGCGCGGGTACGCCGCCATGGCCCGGGCGTACGAGCCCGAAGGCGGTATGTCGGGACGGGCCTTCCGTCACTGGCGGAAGGAAGCCCGCTACCTCTGGTTCCAGTACCGGGTCCTGACCCCCATGTGGCCCCCCATCTTCGAGGCCATGGCCGACGAGCAACTGCGTCTGTCCACCGCCCTGGGCGTGGGCAAGGACCTGGGCGACCTCATGAAGCTCGTGCGGGCCCACGACGATCTGGCCGAAACCCCGTGGCCCCTGCTGGCCCTCCGGGGACTCGCCCAGGAACGCCGGCGGCATCTATGGACCGGGCTCCGTCCCCTGGGCATGCAGCTCTACGCCGAGACCCCCGACGCCTTCCGGGACCGCATGCGGCGGATCCTCGAAGCGGCCCGAGGTCCCCGACCCGCGGCCCACTGAGGCGAACCGGGGTCCCTCAGCCCCCTCCCCGGGGGAAGAGGATCCGGCCCTTGAAGGTGCCGTACAGATAGGCGAAGGCCGGGACCAGGAGCAGGGAGCCGAGTCCCAGGATCCACAGCACGATCCGGAGCGTGACGTCGGGCGCCGCCGCATCGTGGATCGCCACGGCGTCGCGGACGATCCAGGGGTACTGCCCCACCCCCCACCCGGCCAGGATCGCCACCACCGTGGCCACCGCCGCGGCCCGGGCCTGGAACCACCGCCGCCGCACCAGCGACGCCTGGGTGGCCGCGAGCCCCACCACACCCCCGGCCAGGAGGAGGGCCCCGGCCCGGGTCTCGACGAAGTGGGCCACCACCGCCGGCGCCGCCCGCCACCCCGCCGCGATGACCGCCGCCCCGGCGACGGCCACGGCCCACCCCGCGCCCAGGGCCCGGATCCGGAAGTCGTCCTGCAGCGCCGGGTCGTCGGTCTCCAGCACCAGGTAACACGCCGCCAGCCAGGCGAAGAGGGCCAGGGTGAAGGCGCCCACGGCCCAGGGGAACGGACGGAGCCACGGCGCAAAGAAGCCGCCCGTCACCACCCCGTCGTCGTAGCCGATGCCCGGCACGGTCACGGCCCCCAGCACCACCCCGATCATGACGGGCGTGAGGAGACTGCTCACGGCGAACACGGTCTGCCACCCCGAGGCCCCCTCGTCTCCGGCGGGGTCGGCCTTCCGGAACACGAACGACGTGCCCCGGAGCACGATGCCCACGAGCATGAGGGAGAGGGGAATGTGGAGGGCCGTCATGATCACCGAAAAGCCCGTGGGAAAACCGGTGAACAGCAGGACCACGGCCACGATCATCCAGACGTGGTTGGCCTCCCAGATGGGCCCGATGGCGTGGGCCACCACCTCGCGTTGCCGGTCGGCCCGGGGCCCCCGGGCCCCCAGGTCCCAGACGCCGCCCCCGAAGTCGGCACCGCCCAGGAGCACGTAGACGGTGAGTACCACCCCGATGACCACCGCCACCCCATCGGGCAGACTCACGCCGCCTCCTCGTCGAAGCCCTCGGTGTCGGCGATGCGCCGCATGAGCACCACCACCACGCCGGAGAGGAAGAGGTAGAGCAGGGTGAAGACCGTGAAGGGCACCACCAGGCCGGGCATGGGAGTCACGGCGTCGGCGGTGCGCATGACCCCGTAGATCACCCAGGGCTGCCGGCCCACCTCCGTCACGACCCACCCGGCCTGGATGGCCACGAACGCCAGGGGCCCGGCGGCCACCAGGGCGGCCAGGAACCAGCGCGGCTGGTGGATCGGCCGCCGCCGCGTCAGGCGCACCAGGGCCCACAGCCCCAGGGCGGCCAGGAAGGTGCCGATGCCCACCATGATCTGAAACGCCACGTGGACCGGGGCCACCGGCGGGCGCTCATCGGCGGGAATGTCGTTGAGCCCCGTGATGACGGCATCGGGGTCGTGATGCACCAGGAGGGAGAGCCCGCAGGGAATCTCCAGATCGAAGCGCACCGTGCCCGTGGCCTGGTCGGGCCACCCGCCCAGCCGCAGGGGCGCACAGGGCCCCGTCTCGAAATGGGCCTCCATGGCCGCCAGTTTGGCCGGCTGTTCCCGGGCCACCAGCTTGGCCGTGACGTCGCCGCTCAGGGGTTGGAGGAGCGCCGTAACCGCGCCGAAGACCACGGCGATGCGGAGTCCCCTGCGATGAAACTCCGTGTCCCGCCCCTGGAGCAGTTTCCACGCGTGGATGGCCGCGGCTCCGAACGCCGTGGCCATGTAGGCGGCCAACAACATGTGGACCGTGTTGGCGATCCAGAACGGATTGGTCATGGCCGCCACCGGATCGATGACCGGCGCCGACCCCGCCTCGCCCGGAATGAAGCCCGTGGGCGCGTTCATCCACCCGTTCACGCTGAGCACGAAGAGGGCCGACGCGGCCCCGCTCACCGCCACCACGACGCCCGCGGCGAGGTGGGCGCCCCTGGAGACCCGCTTCCACCCGTACAGGTAGATGCCCAGGAAGATGGCTTCGGTGAAGAAGGCCAGCCCCTCCAGGGAAAACGGCATGCCCACCAGGGGCCCGGCGACCTCCATGAAGCGGGGCCAGAGCAGCCCCAGCTCGAACGAGAGCACCGTGCCCGACACGGCGCCCACGGCGAAGAAGACGGCGAGGCCCTTGGCCCACGCCCGGGTGAGGCGCAGGTAGACGTCGTGGCCCGTGCGGAGCCAGAGCCACTCGGCCACGAGCATGAGGGCGGGGAGGCCGATGCCGATGGCCGCGAAGACGATGTGAAACGCCAGCGACACGGCCATCTGGGACCGTGCGGCGAAGAGATCGGTCATGGTTCGCTCGGCTACCCTCGACCCACGGCGGCGTGCCCTCTTCGCGCTCGGTTGCCTATCTTCAGGCACTGTCCGCCCGTACCGGCGCATCGCCGCCGAGGCCCGCCATGAGCGACTACGAACTTCCGGAGCTCCCGTCCGACGAGGAGCTCGGCATCGCCGGGCTCTCCGAAGAAGACTTCGCCGACGACGCCGACGACGTCGGGGCCACGCCGCCGCCGCCCCCCCGGGATCCGCCGAAGGACCCGCCGCCCCCCTCCGACACCGCGAAGAAGAAGGCGGCCCCGCCGCCTCCCGACCGCCCGGCGCCGGCGTGGCGGGGTCCCCTCACGCTCCTGGTCCTGATTCTGGCGGTGTGGATCTCCCGTCCGACCCACACCATGCCGCCCACCGAGGCGGCCAACGCCTCCGACGAGGTGTTCAGTTCGGCCCGGGCCCTCACCGAACTCGTGGACATCGCCCGACAGCCCCATCCCCCGGGCTCGCCCGAGCACGCCCGGGTGCGGGGCCTGCTGCTCGAGCGCCTCCGGAGCCTGGGCCTGGAGCCCGAGGTCCAGACCACCACCTACCTGCGGGAAGGCGACGGCGAGGCTTCGGGGGCCACCGTGCGCAACCTGATGGCGCGGATTCCGGGCTCGGCCTCCACCGGCGCCCTGGTCCTCACGGCCCACTACGACAGCCGCACCTTCGCCCCGGGCGCGGGCGACGACGGCACCGGCGTCGTGACGATCCTCGAGACGCTCCGCGCGCTCCAGACCGGGGAACCGCTCCGGAACGACCTCATCGTCCTCATCACCGATGCCGAGGAGCTGGGACTCCTGGGCGCCCGGGCGTGGGTCGACCGCCACCCCTGGATGGACGACGTGCGCATGGTCATCTCGGTGGAGATGCGGGGCGGCGGCGGGCCGTCCATCATGTTCGAGACCAACGAAAACAACGGCTGGATCATGGATCGGCTCGACGCCGCCGACCCCCATCCCCTGGCCAACTCGGTGAGCGTCGACATCTACCGGCGCATGCCCCGGGACACCGACTTCACCCCCTTCCGCCTCCGGGGCGTGCAGGGGCTGAACTTCGCCGCCATCGGCCGGGCCCACGTCTACCACCAGGCCTACGACACGCCCGAAAACCTCGACGAAGGCACCCTCCAGCACCACGGCGCCCGGGTGCTGGCCATGACCCGGGATCTGGGCAACCAGGACCTCACCACCGTCGACGCCCCCTCCCGGGCGTTCGTCACCCTCCCCTTCCTCGGCCTCGTGACCTACCCCGTGGCGTGGGCGCTCCCCATCACGGGGGTGCTGGCCCTGCTCCTCGTGGTCACGGGCGGCCTCACGGTGCTCCGGGGCGGCGGGTGGCGCGGCATGCTCGGGGGTGCGGGTCTCGGCCTCCTCGCCCTGGCCCTCACCGCCGGCGCCGGCCAGGGCCTCCTGGTCTGGGCCCGGGGCCGTCATCCGGAATTCGGCTCCCTCATGGGGTCGGCCTTCCACGTGGAGGGGTGGTACGTGCTGGCCCTGGCCGCCGTGGCCCTCTTCACCACCTCCCTCGCCCTCTCCCTCGTGCGGCGGCGGGTTCATCGGGGCGCCCTCTTCTTCGGCGCCATGGTACCCGTGGTGATCCTGGCCGTGGTAGCGGGCTTCGTGGCGCCGGCCGCGGCCCCCAACCTCCAGGGACCGGCGTTCATGGGACTCCTGGCCGTCTGCGCCGTGTCGCTGGCGGGCCCGAAGCGGGACACGGGGTGGGCGACGTGGGCGGTGGTCCTCCTGTTGGCGCTCCCGGTGTTCGGCTTCCTGGTGACCCTGCTGGAACTGGTGTGGGTGGCCATGAGCTTCACCCTGGCCGCGGTGATCGGTGGCGCCATGGTGGCCACGCTCCTCCTGGCGGCCCCGGCCCTGGACGGCCTGGTGCGGCCCAATCGCTGGTGGGCCCCGGCCACCGCCCTGGCGGCCTTCGCCCTCTTCACCTTCCTGGGCGCCCGCACGGCGACGCCGTCGGCCGAGCGGCCCGCGCCCTCGACCCTGATCTACGTGCAGGATCAGGGCGGTCCCGGCGCTCCGGTGCGGGGGCTGTGGGTGAGCCGGGCCGATGCCGGGATCGAGTGGGCCCGAGAGGCGACGGGTTCGCCCCTGGATCGGGAGGAGTCGTTCGAGGGACTCCGTCTCGGCACGGGGCCCTGGTTGGTGGGCGACGCCCCGGCGGTGACCCTGTCGCCGCCCCGGGCCCGGATCACCGCCGACACCGTCGTGAACGGGCGCCGGCACCTCACCCTGGCCGTGGCGCCCGGCACCGACGCCGAGGGCGTGGGCTTCCGGGTCGAACCTCCGGCCCGGCTTCTGACCCTGGGCGACGCCGAACTCGGAGCCGACGCAGGCGGCCTGGCTGCCGTCTGGAACGAGGGCCGACCCTACAACGATTCGATCTACGTGGTGACCGTGGCCCAGGATCCGGGCATGAACACCCTCGACCTGGAGATCCTGCAGCACCACCAACGACCGTGGACGCTCGTTCCGTCCAACCCGTGGGAACGCCCGGCCGAGCTGGCCCCCAACGTCATGAACCGGAGCGACCGGGCGGTGATCCGCTCCCGGCTGCGCCTGCTCCTGAACGGCGCCGCGGCGGATTCGGCCGGGGCGGCGGCCGGCGAGTCCGCCGCGGCCGTGCCCACCGTCGCCGCCGACTCGGCCGCCGTCACGCCTCCCGATACGGGAACGGTGGCCACCCCCCCCGACACGGGCGCCGTCACCCCGCCCGACACCTCGGGTGTCGGCGGTCGGGGCGGTCGCCGGTGACCGACGCCGCACCCTGCCCCGGCTGCGGTCTCGTCCGGGGCCCGGGCGACGGGCCCACCCACGCCACCATGGCGTCGTCGCCGGGGTGCTGGGCGCTCTTCACCGAAGTCATGGCCCGGGAGTACTCCGATGCGGAGCGATGGTCCATCCACGCCCTCACGGTGGACGCGTACGGCGCCCAGCACCCTGGGGCCCCGTCGTTGAAGGCGGCCCGCACGGTGGGCGCACACCTGATCCGTCTCGGCCTCGTGCTGGAGCGGGGGCTCGCGCCCGAGCGAGGCGCCCGGATCCGCACCACGGTGCTGGACCGACTGGGCGAAGGCCTGACGTGGCTCCAGCCTCCCGCCGCGGTGGATGTTCTCACCATCGATCACGTGTCCGAAGCCGCCGAGGCCGGCGACCATCGGCGGCGGGTGCGGGAGTGGGCGGAGGACGTATGGCGGGCCTGGGGTCCCCACCACGAGACGATCCGCCGCCGGCTCGACTGGCTCGCCGCCGCCTCTCCGCCGGGCTTCCTCGACGGTGCGCCCGGCACCTGATCCTCCCTCTCCGGAGTCCCCCGTGGTCCAGCGCGACGTCTCCACCGTCGAGGGCTACCTCGAAGCCCTTCCCCCCGATCGGCGCCCCGTGATCGAGCGCACCCTCGCCTTCGTCCGTGAGCACATTCCCGACGGATTCGAAGAAGGGATCGCCTTCGGCATGATCGGCTGGGTCGTGCCTCTGGAGCGGTATCCGGATACGTACAACGGCCAGCCCCTGGGCATCGTCTCCCTGGCCGCCCAGAAGCGCCACAACGCCCTCTACCTGAGTGCGCCCTATGCCGATCCCGCCCTGGACGCGAAGATCCGGGACGCGTACACCGAGGCGGGGATGAAGCTGGACATGGGCAAGTCGTGTGTGCGGTTCCAGCGCTTCGACCAGCTGCATACCGACGTGCTGGGCGAGGTCGTCGCCGCCCTCTCCCCCGACGCCTTCATCGAGCTCTACGAAGGCGCCCGGCAGCGTTCCAGCGGCCGGCGGCCGGGGCGGCGCTGAGCATGGATTCCGGCGCCGGTTCGCGCTGGCGCCCGTTCCTGTGGCGGGGGCTCGCCTTCGCCCTGGTGTTCGGCGCGGGTCTCGCGGGACTCCTCATGGGTGTGGAGGTCACCGAGCGCGACCTCGCGGGGACGGGGCCGGCGGCGAAGGCCTACTACGTGCTGGGGCTGTTCGTGCTCGGCGGCCTCGACATCGGCACCCCGACGGGGGGACCGCCCCTGGGTCGGGCCCTGCTCTGGGGGGCCTACTTCGCCGCACCGGTCATCACGGCGTCGGCGGTGATCGACGCCCTGCTTCGCCTCGTGCGGCCCCTCGCCCGCCGACTCCGCACCCTCGACGGCCACATCGTCGTGGGGGGCGCGGGCCAGCTGAGCAGCGTGTACGCCCGCAAGCTCCGGGAGCGGCATCCGCGGCGCACGCTGGTGGTCGTCGAACAGAACGCCAACCACCCGGCCCTGACCGAGTTCCGGGACGGCTACCGCGCGGTGGTGGTCGTGGGCGACATCACCGACGACGCGGTCCTGCAGCGTCTCCGCATGGAACGGGCGCACCGCGTGTTGCTCCTGACGGGCGACGACTTCGCCAATCTCGACGCGGCGGCCAAGGTGCTGGCCCTCGCGCCGCGTCTCGCCGGGCGCATCGTCGTGCACGTCTCCAACCTCGGCTTCATGCGGGAGACCGCGGGATCCCGGGTGGCCCGGGACTGCGAGGTGTTCAACGGTCACGAATTCGCCGCCACGAAGCTGGTGGAAGACCACCTCGTGGCCCGCTTCCACGACACGCCCGACCTCGACCTCGTCGTGTTGGCCGGTTTCGGCCGCTTCGGCCAGACGGTCCTGCGGCTGCTCCAGGACCAGGCCTCGGGACGGTTCGGGCACGTGGTGGTGGTCGACGAGCGGGCCTCGGCCCACGCGCGGGACTTCGCGGAGCAGCCCGGGTTCCGCGACGGGTACGGCCGCACCGTGATCGACGGCGACGTGCTCGACCCCGACGTGTGGGACCACGTGCAGTCCGTCGTGGAGGCCGAGGGGCACGCCCCGGTCGTCGTCCTGGGCACCGGCGTCGACGGCACCAACGTGCAGGTGGCGCTCCGGGTCCGGAAGCACCACCCCGACGCCTACGTCATCGCCCGGAGCTTCCGCTCGTCGCCCTTTTCGGCCGAGATCGTGGAGGAAGCCGGGGCCCATCCATTCCACCTGGGTGGACTCATCGGCCAGGGTATGCCGGAGCGGTGGCTGTAGGGTCGTTGGCGCATCGGAGGGCGAAACGGCGCGATCTGGCCGAAACCACCCCGCTTCCGCCACCGGAGCAGCCCACATGCCCACCCTTGCGAAAGCCGTCCTGCCTCCCGCCGTTCTCCTGACCCTGACCCTCGCGGCTCCCCTCGCCCTCGACTCCGGTGCCCAGGCGGTGCCCCGCCTCGCGGCTCCCTGCGCCCAGTGGAACCAGTTCGGCAACTGGGTGAGCAGCACCGTCCCGCAGATTCGCGACCCGGCGAATCCGTTCTTCCACACGCGGGAGCATACGGCGATGAACGCCGACTATCTCCTCCGCGTCGGTATGGGCTTTCCCGACGAGTCGGGCGCCTACCCCCATTCGGGCCTCTATTCCGAGGCGCTGCGCTACGTAATGGGCCAGCTCTTCGCGGCTGAGCTCCAGTTCCTGGCGGAAGGCAACGGATTCCGGTCCTGGCAGGACATGGTCGCCGAACGGGGAATGGGTGCCCTCAACGAGATCGTGGACTTCGAAACCACCACGTACAGCACCGAAAGCGAGAACTACTGTGCCTCGGCCCACCCCATCACCCAGGGCACGCACAAGGGCGAGTTCCTGGTCGTCGCACGGGACAAGTCCAACGGCCGGGTGATCGGCCTCGCCATCGCCGCGACCGAGGACGAAGCCAAGGCCATCGCCCACGACATGATCGAGGAGGCCGAGAAGGCGCGCGAAGAGGCCGAGGCCGAAGGCGTGGTGGCGTTTCCGGACGGCTGCGGCGACGTGCGCATGCCCCCGGGGTTCGGGTGCTGAGGCGATGGGGGCCCGGGCGTCCTTGACGCCTGCGGAGGGGCCGGGCGATCCTCCCCCATGATCTCCGAAATCTTCGACGCGTCCGCCTGGCGCGACGTCCCCGGCTTCGAGGAGCTGACCGACGTCACCTATCACCGCTCGGTGGACGAGCGGACGGTCCGCATCGCCTTCGATCGGCCCGAGTGCCGCAACGCGTTCCGGCCCCGCACGGTGGACGAGTTGTACCGCACCCTGGAGCACGCCCGCACCTCGTCGAAGGTCGGGTGCGTGCTGCTCACCGGAAACGGGCCCTCCCCGAAGGACGGCGGCTGGGCGTTCTCGTCGGGGGGCGATCAGCGGATCCGGGGCGCCGACGGCTACAAGTACGAGGGCGGCGAAGGCGAGATCGACGCCGCCCGTCTGGGGCGGCTCCACATTCTGGAGGTGCAGCGCCTGATCCGCTTCATGCCCAAGGTCGTCATCGCGGTGGTGCCCGGGTGGGCGGCGGGGGGCGGCCACAGCCTCCACGTGGTCTGCGATCTCACGCTGGCCAGCAGGGAGCACGCCCGCTTCAAGCAGACCGACCCCGACGTGGCCAGCTTCGACAGCGGGTTCGGATCGGCCTACCTGGCCCGCATGGTGGGACAGAAGCGCGCCCGGGAGATCTTCTTCCTCGGCTTCGACTACACCGCCGACGAGGCGTTGGCCATGGGCATGGTGAACGCCTCGATCCCCCATGGGGAACTCGAGGAGACGGCGTTGCGCTGGGCCCGGACCATCAACGAGAAGAGCCCCACGGCCATGCGCATGCTGAAGTACGGCTTCAACCTCATCGACGACGGTCTGGTTGGGCAGCAGCTCTTCGCCGGCGAGGCGACCCGCCTCGCCTACGGCACCGACGAGGCCCGGGAAGGCCGCGACGCCTTCGTGGAAAAGCGCGACAAGGACTTCTCGCGCTTCCCCTGGCACTACTGAGGGGTCGCTACTCGGGCCCGAGTACGTGGCGGATCGGCACCGTCCAGGAGTCCCAGATACCGCTGGGCCGTCGTGGGAGGGAGCCCCACGTCGCGGGCGATCTCGGCCTGGTTGACGACCTGGCCGATCCGCAGCGCCGAGGCCCGGACGAGGCGCTGGAACGCCACGAGGTCGTCGATGGCCGTCGAACCATGCCGCCCGATCACCGGCGGTCCGTAGCCCCGTGGCGGGCTCGGGATACCCACCGACCCGGGCGTGGTCCTCCCAGCACCAACCGGACTCCAGAAAGGACCCCGCGAGGTGTTCGGGCCAGTGGACCGGATCAGCGTCGACCAGCACGTCCCAGGCCCCCGCGCGGCCGCGACCGAGGGTCTCGGCCACCGTCATGGGATACAGCGTCAGGTAGACGGCCCGGCCGGCCAGACTCTCGGACACCTGGCCCATGAGTTCGAGGTTCGCCGTTCACCCACGATACGGTGGATCGTAGGGAACACAACCTCGCGATCTCTCAGACAGGGGGCCGTCTACCCTCCGCCCGCCAGGCGGGCGGCCTGCTCCTCCACCGCCTCGACCAGCTCGGGGAGGTCGGCCGCCACGGGGTCCAGCGCCTCCCGGGCCGCCGCGAGGCGGGCCTCGCCTTCGCCGCCGTCGCCGTGATCGATGAAGCACTGGGCCGCCTTGACGAGGGCGTCGATGGTCAGCTCGTTGGAGGGGCCCAGCGCCGCGGCCCGGATGCGGTGCGCCGCATCGAAGTGGGCGGTGGCCTCTTCGTGCCGGCCGAGCCGGTGCAGCCCGGTGCCCAGGTTGTTCTCCGCCACGGCCACGAAGGGGTGGGCGGCGCCCACGGCTTCCACCAGGCGATCCCGGGCCTCGCGTTTGAGGGGGAGGGCCTCTTCACCCCGGCCCTGGTTGTCCACGACCGCCGCCAGATTGATGAGGCTCATGGCGACCTGCCGGCTCCCGTCGCCGTGGAGTTCGCGACTCATGGTCAGGCCCTCCCGGAGCAACTCCTCGCCGGCCTCCAGGTTTCCGCTGCGGATCAGGGTCAGGCCGAGGTTGTTCAGGGAGGTGGCGATCCGGGGGTGCGGGCTGGGTAGACGGGCGCGGTAGATGTCCAGGGCCTCCCGCTCGGCCGCCGCCCCCTCTTCCAGGTTCCCGGTCTGGGACAACACGAAGCCCAGACTCCGCAGGCGGGTCGCCACCCGGGGGTGATCGGGCCCGGTCCCCTGCCGTTGCAGCTCGACGGCGCGGCGCATCGCGGCCTCCGCCTCGTCGCCCCGCCCCTGCCGCAGCAGGGCGTTTCCGAGGTTGGACAGGCGACCGGCCAGGTCGTCGAAGTCGTCGGGCCACCACCGCTCGGCGGCGGTGAGGGCGTGCCGATACCGCCGTTCCGCGTCGTCGTAGCGCCCCTGCTCCTGGAGGGCGGTCCCGAGGCCCGCCACCGTGCCCACCCAGGCTCGGGGCAGTCGCAGGGAATCGGGCGCGAGGCGCGCGAGGGCGGTCTCGTACAACTCCTCCGCCTCGGCGGGCTCGCCCACGGCCACGAGGACGTCGGCGAGGGAAGCCTCGATCTCGGCCCGATCGGGCGCGGGCACGTCGGGGGCAGCCTCGGCCACCTCCAGCGCCTCGTCAAGCAGATCGCGGGCCTCGTCGAGCCGCCCCAGGGAATTCTGGGCCCTCCCCAGGACACCGAGCAGGCGCGCCCGCATGGCGGGGCGGTCGGCCAGTTCCGTGCGCACCTTGGAGGCACCCTCGTCCAGGAAGTCCCGAATCCGGAGGGTATCGCGGCGCTCCGGCCCTACGGCCATGGGATCGGGCGAGGCGAAGAGCTCCTCCACGAACCCCGAGACCTCGGTGGCGACATCTCGCTCGAGGGCGATGGCCCGTGCCTGCTCCCGGCTCGTGGCCGCCGAGTTCAAGGCCACCACCGTGAGGGCCACGAGCGAGGCCGCCACCAGCCCGGCGGCCACGACCCCGCTCCGGTGTCGACGCACGTAGCGCCCGACGACGTACGACATCGTGTCGGGGCGGGCCGCCACGGGGCGATCGTCGAGGTAGCGCCGGAGATCGTCGGCCAGCTCCGCGGCGGAGGCATACCGGCGCTCCGGTTCCTTCCGGAGCGCCTTCATCACGATGGCATCGAGGTCGCCCCGCAGGAGCCGGGCGGGCACGGGAGCGGTGTCCGATGCGACCTCGCTGGGCGCCGCCGGCGAGTCCTCCAGGACCGCCCGGGTCACCTCGTGAGGCAGCCCGGGCCCGAAGGGTCGCCGGCCGGTCAGGAGTCCGTAGAGCAGCACGCCGAGTCCGTAGACATCGGTGGCCGTGGTGATGGTCTCCCGCTTGAACTGCTCCGGGGCGGCGTAGTCCGGCGTGAGGACCAGGAGGTCCTGTGTGGCGTCGCCCACGGCCTCGGGATCGAGGATCTTGGCGATCCCGAAGTCCAGGAGCCGCACCTCGCCCTCGCCCGTCACCAGGACGTTCGTCGGCTTGAGGTCCCGATGGACGACCAGGTTGGCGTGGGCGTAGCGCACGGCCTCGCAGACGTCCAGGAAGAGGGTCAGACGCTCCCGGAGTCCCAGGGCATGTTCGTCGACGTAGTCGGTGATGGTCGCGCCGTCCACGAACTGCATGACGAGGTAGGGCTGCCCCCCCTCCGTGAGCCCTCCGTCCAAAAGCGTGGCCACGTTGGGGTGCTGGAGACGGGCCAGGATCTGGCGCTCCGTACGGAGGCGCCGAATGAGCTCGCCCGGGCTCCGTCCCGGTCGAATGAGCTTGATGGCCACCCGCTGCTCGTACTGATCGTCGGCGCGGTGGGCCCGGTACACGTCGCCCATGCCCCCGCGGCCGATGAGTTCGTCGACGGCGTACGCCCCGATCCGGGTCCCCTCGTCGAGGGTGCCCAGCGGCCGATCCGGGTTTCCGAAGGTGCCGCTCCCCGAGGCCTGGTCCTCCTCGTGGCGCCGCAGCATGAGCCACTTCCCCCCCGAGTCCTCCGCCTCGAGCATGGCCTCCACCTCGGCCCGGAGCCGCTCGTCGCCCCCGCAGGCGTCGTCCAGCACGGCCGGCCGTTCCTCCAACGGCGCGTCGAGCGCCCGCAGGAAGATCTCTTCGATGGTCTGCCAGCGGTCCTGGGCCACGCGCCCTCCCCGGGTGGTCGGTGGTCGTGCAGCGTCACGATTCGCCCGCGAGACCCCGTGCGGCAAGGGGAGCGTCCGCCCCCCTCACCCCACGAAGGAGGGGATCAGTTCGGCGAGGCGGGCAGATCCAGCGTCCAGCGGTCGGAACCCCACGAGGTGATCAGGCGGTCGCGCATCGACAGCAGGTATCCGCCGGGCTCGACACGCTCACGGTGGCTGACCACCGAGACCAAATCGCTCGCGGGGATCGTCGCGGTCAGCCGCGAGGGGGCGACGAAGCTGGTGGGGCGCGAACCGCCGTTCCACGACACGGATGACTGCTCCACGAACCCCGACCCGGTGACCGTGAGGGTGGTCGCCGCGCTCTCGGCCTCCGCGGCGGTGGGCGAGATCGACCCGAGCACCGGCGCGGGATTGTCCGCAGTGCCGGTCCCCGACTCCGATCCGCAGCCCGCCGCGCTCAGGGTGACCGCGACGACGAGCGTTGCCCGGGGCCACGAGTGTCGAGCGCCATCGCGCGGGGCGGAGACCCTTCGGCGAGAGACGGCGGCGCGGCGCAGGCGAAGGGGTGGTGGGACCGGTCTGGGACATGGTTCGGCAACTCCGTGTGTGCAAGAACTTACCTGCACACGCGCCGACCCGGATGAGGGGGATCATCGTGCTCGCGGAATGCGAGACCGCTGCTTGACGAACTAGTCGCATTGATTCTAGACTGCCTTATCAGCCCCCCCGGCATGATCCCATGCAAGGGGGGGTTTGTGCGTTTCATCGTTGCGCCATCAAGGTGTCTTCCGTTCGACCCCGAGTGCCAGGGTTGCGCGCTCGCTTCGAGGATCTGGCGGGAGCGCCTCCTCAGCTACGTTCTGTGTATCCTCGCCGCGCTTCTCGCTCGGCCAGCGCAGGGTCAGGTAGACGAAACGCTGCTCACGGCCTGTATCTCGGACTCAATCGTTGTCCGTCTAGCGTCGGTTCTCGAGGATGGGCCTCAGGGCCTAATCGGAGGCGGCATTGGTCCGATAGCCAGAACACCGGACGGGGGCCTCCTGGTGCGGTTCTTCGACGGGCCGCCGCTCGTTCGCCGCTTCGGCCCGAGCGGAAACTATTTGGGGGACATAGGGGCAGAGGGTGAGGGCCCGGGTGAGTACATGCGGCCAGCTGCGATCGTTGTCGATGCACCGAGAGGGGAGGTCCTCGTCTCTGACTCGAGGCAGGGCCGTCTGATCACGTTCGGGCTTGATGGGTCGTTCAAAGGGCAGGTGCTCCTACCGGTTCAACCGTTTGTCCGGGGACTCTGGAGGGTTGGGGCCGATCAGTACCTCCTGAATGCCGGCGCCGGGTCAGCCGATTGGGTCGGCCGTAATCTCTTCTTGATGCGCCAGGCAGAGGTCGAAGCGACCTACGACACGTCCCACGGCCCCTTCCGGCGCGATTGGGCCCATGCAGGCCAACGACGGATCGCCGTACTGAAGGCGCAAGATGGAGTGGTCGACTTCGTCTCCGCGCATCTGCGGGAGTTCCGGATTGACCGCTTCACAGGGAGCGACGTGCCAACCCAGAGTCTTCGAATGGACCTCTCCTGGTTTGAACCTTGGACGCGATACGGGCTCCCGGACCCGGACTGGGTCCCGCCACCGTATGTCGCAGACGTGCATCGACTTAGCGATGAGGCGGTGATCGTCGTGACCAATCGACCGAGAGAGAGCTGGCGTGATGGAGTTGAATACTCTGAGGATGGCTCCAAGCGGATCGTCGATGGGTCAAAGACATATGAGGGGATCATTCATCTTGTCGACCTTGAACGGCAGTGCGTGCGCGCGGAGGGGCGTGTGCCGCTTGAGATAGATGCAGCGCTTGAGGACGGCACGCTGGCGGGGCTCCGCCTCGACGCAGTGGGTCGACCTTCCATCGAGTTCTGGGCAATTGACGTCTACCCAATCGGAGAAGACCCATGAAACTCCACGTTTCAGCGGTATTGGCGGGAATCCTTTCACTCGCGGCCGTCGGTGCAACCACGATGCCCGACGCGAGCTTGAGCTTCAGGGTGTTCGGCTGTCAGACATGCGACGATGACTGTGGCTTTGGTGAGCACGAAGCCGACGCGGACCTCCAAGGCGACTGGTCGACCAGCGTGGCCTCCCACGGATCGGGCAGTCACGGGTGCGACCCCGGTTCGTGCAGCGACTACCATCAAACGGGCTGCCAGATGGGTGCGATGGTCAGACTCGGCTGGACCGGTCTGGACCGCGTTGCGGTCTCAGAGATCACGGATGCCGTTGAGGCTGCGACGAGCGAGGAACTGCCCGACGTTCTTCGCATGTACCGAGATGCCCTGATCTTCAACGAGGAACGGCACTCTCTCCAGGTGCTTGGCTGTTCTGGCGAACTGGTGGCGAATCTCCCGTTGTCGGATGTTGACGTCGTCGCCCTAAGCGAGTGACCATGGGGTCAGTGGGGACCCCTCTCCCCGCCGGCCTCAACTCTCGGACAAGATATGCTCGCGCTCGTCACGGCTGTCACGCTCCAAACGTTATCCGGGGTGCCCTCAAGGGATGTCTCCACGACGTTGGCAGCGTACTATCAGTCGCGTTCATCGAGTCCCTCGTCCTTGCGGCGCTGCGATGCGGACGCCGGAGATTTGTGCTTCGGGGGGGACCACGATCGACAACGGTGTCGGGACGCAGGTTCCTGTCCAACCGAACGAGAATCCAGTCGATTCGTCGAGAGACTAACCGAGTTGGCTACCGCGTCTGAGGCACCTGGCGCCGCCCTGAGCCATGCGGTGTACGCTCTCTCGAAGTTCGGGCAGCCCACCCGGGCGCTGGAGTTGCTTAGCGGTTGCTCTGATCGGTTCCCTTGCAGCCTACTGAGAGGGCTCGTACTCGCGCGAGCGGGGGCCTCCGACCAAGCAGAAGAAGCGTTCCTGGACGGACTAGCTGCGAGTCCCGATTCGGTGAGGGCGAGACTTGAGGACATCGGGGCCCTACTGGGCGACTCGGACATCGCCGAGTACTCCAGTCTAAGCGGTGGTAAGCGCTTGGCCTTCCAGGATCGATTCTGGTGGTTGGCCGACCCTCTACATTCGCTGCCCGGAAATGACCGGTGGGTAGCTCATGTGGCCCGCCGTCTCGAGCTCGGACTGCACGCGCAGATTATTCAAGCAGTGGGTTCCACGCATCCCGCGGGCCATGAGTTGTCCGTGATTCGTCGAGGGTTCGAAGATTCGTGGGAACTCCCCGAGGGAGCCCCATTCCGGATGTGGGTCTCTTCCCGGGGCGCGCCAGTTCATGCGATCCCGGAAAGCCGGGTCAATGCTCCGTTGACCGCAGTTCGATACTCCCTCTTGGCTAGTTCGAACGATGAGGCGTTCTCCCCGCCCTATTCGCCGATCGAGGATCTCGCCCATCAAGTTGGGCGCTTTCGCGACTCGGCCGGTCAACAGATCGCCGTCGCCACCGATGGTTCGGAGGCCGCTGGGGTCGTACATCTAGTCGTGTCGTCCAAGCCCGGTGCCGCCGATCTCTCACTCGTTTGGCAGGGCATGGAGGACCGGGCTGTCTTCCGTATCGACCTACCTACCGACACAGTGTTGATGAGTCTCGAGTCTCGCACGGGGCGCTCGGCCCGGCGGGCCCGTGGGGGTCTCGCGCCGCTCGACGGGTCCGGTTTCGGCCTGTCGGATGTCATCTTCGTTCAACCTGGCCCCGAAGGCGGCCCCAGCGATCGCGAATCGGCGACAGCGCGCATGCTCGCGGCCCGGTCCGTGCCCGCGGGCGTGAGTCTCGGACTCTACTGGGAGGTGTATGAGGCGGCTGCTGGCCCGCTGGGATACTCTCTGTCCATCGAGGACGCCAACCAAGGAAGTCGTCCTCTTCAGGCGGCCCTTCGCCTCCTGGGTTTCGGCGGGGAGACGGCCGGTTCCACCTTGTCGTGGCGCGATGTGTCGACTGGAGACGGAACCCACCCCGTCGGCGTGGAGATCGATCTCGGAATTCTGTCGCCAGGAGCATACTCTCTGACCCTCGACGTGTCGTCTGGGGAGCAGGTTGCGTCCACTTCGTGGCCGCTCACAATTGCACCGACTCGGTGACCTGCGTCAGGGTCGCCTACCTTGAGGAAACCGCTGGACGGACCCGGTTGGAACCGACGGTGGCTCCCTACGGCGTCGCCGAGCGCCCGGCCCGCCCCCCCCCTCACCCCACGAAGGCCCAGAGCAGCTTCCGGCTCCGGGCGTCCACCGCCTCCGGATCGGGGATCCGGTAGAGGTCACCGGCCACGTCCCGGATCAGGAGCCCGCCGTCGGGCATCTCCCGGGGCCAGTCGTCCAGCGGCGTCTGGAACACCCGGGGGCCCTGGCGCGTCTCCACGTGCCAGACCCGGATCTCGATCTCCTCGTCGAGGTCCACGACCCGGGTCACCTCGAGCACGAAGCCGGCCGACGCCACGGCGTCGTCCAGGGCCCGACGCGAGCCCTCGTCGAGCCCGTCTTCGGGCCCCACCAGGGCGAACTCCTCGTTGGAGGCGTGCCGCAGCGACACGTGGTGATCGTCTTCCGACCAGGGGAACAGGCGGCGCACCGGCGCCGCCCGCTCCTCGCCGTTCCGGATCGTCCACAAAGCTTCGCGGTGCTCCCGAGCATCCTGGCCCGCTGGACAACGGAGTTCCTGCCGGAGCGGATCTAGGCGGGGGCGAGGTCGACCAGCGCTGACAGACTCCGCCACACCGCCTGCCGGTCGCTCTCGGCCAGGGAACCGGCTCGCCGTAGGATCAGCCGGTTGTCGAGGGTGAAGAGCTTGAGGCGGACGATGCAGGGTCGAGGCAGACCAGCCGCGTCCAGATCCTCGATGACCACGTCTCCGGGCCAGGGAGCATGCGTCCGGGTGGTGATCATGGCGAAGATCGTGTGCCCGGCTTCGTTGAAGCTACGTTTGCTCAACGCCAGTGCCGGCCGCCGCTTCACACCGGGCCGCTCGGCGAACGGAAACGGCACGACCGCGACGTCGCCGGCCTCACAGGTCATCGAAGGCCTCGTCGTCCTCCGGTGTGGTCCACTCGTCCAGGGTGTCCGAGACCGCGGCGTGGTAGGCCACATCGAACGGCTCGGCCCGGCGCAGCACGGCCCGGCCGTCTTCGATCTCGTAGATCACCGTGTCGCCGGGCTCCAGGTTCAACCGCTCCCGCACCTGGCTGGGAATGGTGACCTGCCCCTTGCTCGACAACTTGCTCGTATAGGTCGTCATCACTCACCTCCAAAGTAAAGAGTGCGCCCCTTTACTCTTTACGTCAAGAATGCGGCTACGACCCCCCCCCTCACCCCACGAAGGCCCAGAGCAGCTTCCGGCTCCGGGCGTCCACCGCCTCGGGATCGGGGATCCGGTAGAGGTCACCGGCCACGTCGCGGATCAGGAGCCCGCCGTCGGGCATCTCCCGGGGCCAGTCGTCCAGCGGCGTCTGGAACACCCGGGGGCCCTGGCGCGTCTCCACGTGCCAGACCCGGATCTCGATCTCCTCGTCCAGGTCCACGACCCGGGTCACCTCGAGCACGAAGCCGGCCGACGCCACGGCGTCGTCCAGGGCCCGGCGCGAGCCGTCGTCGAGCCCGTCTTCGGGCCCCACCAGGGCGAACTCCTCGTTGGAGGCGTCCCGCAGCGACACGTGGTGGTGGTCTTCCGACCAGGGGAACAGGCGGCGCACCCGCACCGCCCGCTCCTCGCCGTTCCGGATCGCCCACAACTGGCCGTCGATCCGGCGTTCCAGACGCAGATTCACGACCCCTCCTCTTCGTTGCTGCCGCACACGGATCAGACGGCCTTCGCCATCTCCCGCTGCAGCGTGTACAGGGTGCGGTAGATTCCGCCTTCTCGGTCCAGCAGCTCGGCGTGGGTGCCCTCCTCCGCCAAGCGCCCGTCCTTCATGACCAGCAACCGCGACGCGTTCACCAGCGTCGAGAGCCGGTGGGCGATGGCGAACACCGTCCGCCCCGCCACCAGGCGATCCATGGCTTCCTGGATCTCCCGTTCCGTCTCCGTGTCCACGGCGCTCGTGGCCTCGTCGAGGATCAGGATCCTCGGGTCGTGGAGGATCGCCCGGGCGATGGACACCCGCTGACGCTCCCCTCCCGAGAGCGATTGGCCCCGCTCGCCCACCACCGTGTCGTAGCCCTGGGGCAGCTTCACGATGAAGTCGTGGGCGTTCGCGGCCCGAGCCGCCTCCACCACCCGCTCCGGGCTCGCTTCCGGATGCCCGTAGCGGATGTTCTCGGCCACCGTCCCGTGGAACAGGTAGGGATCCTGCAGCACCATCCCCACCTGCCGCCGGTAGTGGGCCGAGTCCAGGTCGCGCACGTCGACGCCGTCCACCAGCACCCGGCCTCCGGTCACGTCGTAGAACCGGGCGACGAGGTTGACCACCGTGGTCTTCCCGCCACCGGAGGGCCCGACGAGACCGATCATCTCGCCGGGCGCCACCTCGAAGCTCACGCCCTTCAGCACCTGCCTCACGCCGTCGTAGGCGAAGGTCACCTGGTCGAAGGTCACCCGACCCTCCACCGGCTCGAGGCGCGTCGGCTCGGTGCGGTCGACCACTTCCGGCTCGGTGTCCAACACCTCGAACACGCGATGGGCCGAGCTCGTGGCCCGGTTCATCGTGCGGGTCATCTGTCCGATCACCTCCACGGGATGGATGAACATGGTCGTGTAGAGCAGGAACGAGACGAACGTCCCCGCCGTGAGCGTCGCACCTTCGGCGCCCGTGCCCAGCAGCCGCGGCACGGCGAAGGCCCACACCAGCACCGTGGTGCCGTGGATGGCCAGCATCAGCGTGGGCCAGAACGTGGTCCACGAGCGATGCAGTCGGTTCGCCTCCTCCGTCACGTCGGCGTTCCGCTCTCCGAACCGCGCCATTTCATGGGACTCCTGGCTGAACGCCTTCACCACCTTGATGCCCGGCAGCGTGTCGCCCAGCACGTCGGTCATGCCGCTCCACTTGCGCCACGTGCGCAGGAAGAGCCGCTCCATGCGCTCGCCGTGCTTGAAGATCAGCCAGCAGAACACGGGCACCGGCACCACCATCACGAGCCCCAGCCGCCAGTCCAGGCTCAGGAGGACCACCGACAGTCCCACGAGCATCACGGCCGACAGCGACACGTCGACCACGCCGAAGGCCAGGAACTCCCACAGCCGGTCGGTATCCGAGGTGACCCGCGTGATCAGGCCCCCCGTCTTCTTCCGGCTGAAGTAGCCCAGCCCGAGGCGCTGCAGGTGGTCGTAGACCGCCTTCCGGAGGTCCCGGGCCACCCACTCGCCCACCACGCTCATGAGGCGCAGCCGCACCAGCGCCGCAGCCTGGCGGATCAGGTACACGCCCGCCATGGCCGCCACGGCCAGCCACGCCACCGTGGACCCCTCGGCGAGGGGCAGCACGCCGTCCTGCACCGGGCGCACCACCTCGTCGATGAGGAATCCCGCGAGCCACGGCGGCACCAGGCTCACCAGGGTGATCACCGCCGCGGCGGCGAACCCCTGGATCATGCGCGTGCGATAGGGGCGCAGGTATTCGAGCAGCCGCCACAACACGGCCCGGCGGTTGCCCGCCACCAGGGCCTGGGCCTCCCGCACCGGACCCGCCACGGCGTGGGCGTACTCGGCGTGGGCGTCGCCGGTGTCCACCGACGCGCCTTCGACCTGCTGTTCCAGCACGTAGCGCACGTTCTCCACGGCCCGGCGCTGGCGGTGCGTGTAGCGCAGTTCCGCCAGGGGCGGCGCGCCCGCCTCGCCGAGCACGTGCAGGTGCGTGGACGACAGCCCCGGCTCCTCTCGGACGGCCCGCACGGCCGACCGCTCGAACACGACCGGCGCCGCGCCCCGCTCCACCAGGGCCACCCGCTCGTCGCCCAGCAGCAGCCACCGCTCGGCCAACCGCAGATCGGGGTCGAGATCGACGAGGGCGTAGAGCCGCACCGCGCCTCCCAACGCCCCTCGGGCCTCGGCCTCCACCGCCGCCGGCAGCCGCGGCGCCTGCCGCAGATACCGTTCGATGATGGCCTGGTCCCGCCTCAAGCCTTCGTTCGACATGACTCCTCCTCCTCTCCCTCGTGGAGCGGCCCCTCGACCGCCTGGAACACAAAAAACCGACCTCCCGGGTCCCCTTCCTGGAGGGGACCGAGAGGCCGGTTCGGCCGATCGAGTGGTGCTGAACCTACACCGGACTCAGGTCTCTCCCTCCTTGAGGCGGATGCCCATGGGGACCGCGTCGTAGCGGCCGAAGCCGACGAACGCGGAGTCGCCCACGAAGCGCCCGATCCACCGGACATGACCGATGGACGCACCCCTCTCCTTGCGGAGTCGGGCCGTCGAAATCGGCTGTCGGGTGAAGCAGGTGTTCATGGCACGTCCTGAGTCGAGTCCGGTTCTCGCCGCGCAATCGGGAACGCGGTCGAGCCGTAGATGCTATCTAGGTACGGTCCCCTGCGAGGGCAAGTTTCTCGTGCCCACGTCTTGAGGGGGCCGCCCCGCTTCCGCCATCATCCCTGCCATGCACATCGACATCGCTACGTTCCGGTCCACCGGACGGGGGTCCCCCGTGGGACTCGCCGCCGCCCTCCTCGCCTGCGTCCTGCCCATGGCCACTCCGGTGGCCGCCCAGGACGAGGTGCCCACCATGAGCCTCGACGTCATGGTGGAGACCGACCTCCGGGCCGCCGCCACCGGGGTCGTGGCGGGCGTCGTGGTGAACGGCGAACTCGACTTCCTGGACGCCTGGGGCACCCCCTCCAGCGAGTCGACGGACTCCCTCGAAGCCACGGCCATGCTGGCCTTTCCGGGCCTCACCGAGGTGCTGGTGGCGGTCACGGTCCGGGCCCTCGCCGCCGGAGACCTGATCGATCCCACGGCGCCCCTGGCGTCGTACCTGGCCGACGCCACCGATCGACTGGGGCGGGTCACCCTCGATCAGCTCCTGGCCCACACGTCCGGGCTCGACAACGCCCCCCTCCAGCCCGGCGCCGATTGGGCCGCGGCCCTGGCGGAGCTGGACGACCGGGCCTTCGTAGCCGAGCCGGGCACGGTCTACTCGGCGTCGCGCTACTCCTACCCCCTGGCCGCCCAGATCCTGGAGCGCATGCTGGGCATGCCGTTCGCCGACATCGCCACCCAGGCGGTCCTCACCCCTCTGGGCATGGGACGCTCCACCTTCGATCCCGACACGGCGCGGGCTCGGGGACTGGTGACGGGCTACGTCACCACCCAGACCGGGCCCGAAGCCGTGGAGCCCGTGGCGACGTGGGAAGGGTTGCCGGTGCTGTACACGGCGGCCCCCGACGTGCTGCAGCTCCTGTCGGCCTGGATGGCCGGCGGGATCCGGGGCTCGTCGCCCATCGGCACCGCACCCCCCGCCGTGCCCCGCCTCGATCCCTCCCGCCACTTCGGCGACGGGGTGGTGCAGGACGTGGCGGCCCTGGTGTCCCAGGCGTGGGTGAACAGCCAGGGCGCGGGCTTCGGCACGGCGATCCACATGTACCCCGAAGCCGAGGCGGCCCTCTTCATCTGGAGCAACGGCGAAACGCCCCGCAACACGCTCTTCTGGATCCGGCGCCTCCTGGCCGAAGCCGTGGGCGACGTGGAAACGAGCATGGCGAGCCAGGGCGTGCGGGTCACCCGCTCCACCGACCCGGAGCTCCGCCCCGACGGCCTGGACGACCTGGGCGAGTGGCAGGGCCTGTACCGCAACGGCGCCGCCCAACTCGGTCTGCGCTTCGCCGACGACCAGCTCTGGTACTACGACGGCGTACGCGACCTGCCCCTCCAGGGCATCGGCCCGGCCACCTTCGCCTATCGGGGCGAGGGCGGGGGTCCCCCCCTCCAGCTCGTCCGGGTGGGCGACCAGCGCATGGTGCTCTACGGCGCCCAGGCCTACGCCTGGGAAACGGCGGAGGTGCCGCGGCCGGGAGGATGAGGGGGCTCAGGCCCTCACGACCACTCCAACAGCACCAGTCGCTCCTCGCCGAGTGCGGTCGTGCTCACACCGACCACGAGTACATCGCCGAGTTTAGCGCCCGGACCCCGTCCGGCAGTCGAAGGCCGACCTCATGGGCAGAGTCCTGCTGTGGGCGTCCGCAGGCTCAGAATCAGTTCTTCTGAAGTCGATATTGCCGGATTTCCTGATCGCCGAGGGCGGTCTCCCAGACGCCGAGGACATAGTCCCCGCCCACCTCCAACGGAGTCGATCGCACGCCTCGAAGCGCAGGTAAGCCATCGGGGAGCTCGACCTCGCCCAGCCATCGACCGCTTCGATCGAAAACACTGAACGCTCCCGTCTCAAGTCCGGCACCTCTCCAGTCCTCGACCCAAAGATTTCCTTCCGTATCCATCAGAATCCAACGAAAGGCGGGCAAGAGATCCGCTTTCGCACGAGACTCCGTTTCCTGTCGAAGAGCCCTCGCCTCCGGCGCGGTTGGCGGAACGCCGTCCAATACGCTCCGCAAGTACCTGTCCACGATCTCCCGCGATGTCGGTTCCCTCGACCAAGCACCGCGAAGAAGCTGATGAAGAGCACCGCTCTCGTCGCGGATTTCGATGGCGTAGTCGTCGGTTGCTCCGATCGCGATCCGGTCACCCACCCCACTCACATATGTGGCACTCCCAAAGAGAAGGTCTCGGCGGGCCGAACGTCCGGCGGAGGGCAGCGTCTCCTGCTGCCTTCCGAAGAGGCTAAGAAGGGAGTCGCCAGAACTCCCATAAAGTGGAGCTGCCCAAAGCGCCATTTTCGGGCGCCATGTCGCTCCCGATGGAGGAGACGCCGACGGAAGAGGCACCAGAAGTAGGAGTCCACCCTCTCGGAGCGAGCCCATCGCAACCCCTCCCAGGTCTCGCCCAGCCCCATCACCCGGCATCGGCACACTTCTCAAGAACTGTCCCTCTGGCGTAAACCAAACGCGCTTCTGAGCGCTGCCGTCGTACACGACGATCGAGTCATGCCACAGTTGGAGATACTGCGGATACCTGAACTCGGCTGGACCGTCCCCTCGCCGCCCGACATCGAACAGGTGGATCCCAAGTTCATCATACACTCGCACCTTCCCCGCCCCGGCGTCGAGTGCGCCTATTCGTCCATTTGAGAAGCGACGAACGCCGAAGATGTCTCCAAGCACATATTCTTCGGGACCATCGACGGACCCGATCCTCACCTCCGGTTCCGAGCTGATGCGCCACCTCGAAACGCTGTCCCAGGCTGGCTCAGTCGAGACCGCGAGTTGCACGCCAGCGCTGTCAGAAAGCGAGAAGCCCGCCGGTGCTCTTCGGCTCTCGCACGCCCCGAGCGCGACAAGAGCAATGGGAATTGCTAGACCTTCGACGAAGGACCTCATCGTCCACGCCCAGCGCCGCGGACTGCGGGCCTGCCTCACGTCAGCGACCCCCACCTCGCGAGCCCCAGCCTTCCCGTGTCCACAAGACGATCAATCCACACAGTCCGCCCCCGATCGCGGCATTGTGGCGAAGATCCTCAGGCACCTCCCCAAAATACCGGTACACCTCAACCGCGACGAGGTCATTTGGTAGGATGCCGTCGAGAGGATATGTTTCCCAGGCATTGCGGCCGGAGTCAACCCGCACGGGCAAGTCGTTGAGGCGGTATCCGAAACACCCCCCTCCCAGAGACGAGACGATCTTCGGACCCCCTCCCGACCATTCGGTTCTTCGCACCCCCTCCACGTCCCGAAACACCTCGCGGACTCCGTACCGCGACTTCAAGGCTACATCAACAGGGTCCAAGAAGATCCCCCTGCCCAACGATCGACGCCGTGAGAACTGGCTCGCACCACTGGTCCCGTCGACACGACCTACTAGCCCCTCTAACTCGATGGGTCGTACTTCCAGCCTGGCAATTACCTCCGTTTCCGTTGGCGGCATCTCCAACGGAGCATATCCGACTGCAACGACCCGAACCACAGCGGCGCGAACTCCGCTCCACCGCACGACTCCGTCGATGTCGGAGGTGCGCCTCCCCAGTTCGGCGCCGGTCGCGTCCAGTAGAATGACTAAGGCCTGCGGGATCGGGAGCCCTGAGACGTCATCGACCGCTCGAACGACGATTGCCTGGGCTTTCATGCTCAGCGGACTGACTGCAAAGAGAGCGAGCAAGAGAGCTAGACGCGCGAAGGGTCGGCTTCCCTCAATCAGCCTGGGAGCATCGAGGCCACGTCGGTCCATATCCGCCTCAGCTGCAGGAGTGGCTTTTCCCCGCGTCGGTCAACCACTATCGCGAGAGAGTGCCTGACCGTGGGAACTTCAGGGCACGAACCCGCTAAGAATCTGGTCTCAACATCCCGTACGTCAACAAGGTACGACGTCAAGCCATACGAGGAGTCCCTCACGAGCATTCCAACAGCACCAGTCGCTCCTCGCCGAGCGCCGTCGTGCTCACACCGACCACGAGTCCATCGCCGAAGTGGAGCGCCCGGACCCCGTCCGGCAGTCGGAGGACGACCGGGTCTCGGACGCCACCGAGGCCGAACCGCCACCATTCCTCGGCGGTTCGTCGAAGCGCCTCCGATCCACCCCGACGCGCCCAGACGGTGCCCTGGGAGCCCGCCTCCAGGGCGGTCCACCCCGACAGGACCTCGGGAGCCCGCGGGTCGGACGTCCTCGAGTCGCTCAGGATGTCTCCTAGACCGAACTCGATCCGCAGTTGCCGGTCCTCGGGCGACGCTCGCTCAGCGCGGTGCGGGAGAACGAGCCTCCCGAGGGGCGATCCCTCCGCCTTGGATCCGAAGGGCCGGACGTCGAGTCTCCCCTCCAGCCCATCGAGAAGAACCACGACCGAGTCTCCCAGGACGACAGCGGCCCCGGTGGGCCCCGCTTGAGCCGGCCCCAGGGAGAGCCGGGATTCCCCTTCGTAGAGAATCGTGGCTCCGATCCGCTCGAACGCCGCCACCTCTTCCGCCCCGGTCGGCCCGACAAGAAAGACTCGCGATCGACCGGCTCCCTGGAGCTCGACGAAGGTCGACGACATGAACACGGTCCGGCCGTCGCGAAGGGGGCGGGACCACGCCACGCCCGCCACCGGCGGATCTTCATGTCGACGGGTATCGAGGTGGCGCAGGTCGGACGCGTCGAACGCCGAGACACGGAGGTTTCGGCCGTCCTCCACGCGCACCACGCCAGCGAACACCGTCAGATCGGTCGGGTCCGAGAACTCCCCGGGGCCCTGTCCAGCCCGCCCGCCGCTACCTACGACGTATCCGTCGAGGGAGAGCGCGACCACGGTCCGGGACGCCCGATCCAGAACGAAGATGCGGTCCCCCTCGATCCACGCGTCGGCGATCGATTCCCAGGGCACGGCCTCCGCGCCATGCGCGCTCGACGCCCAGATCTCGACCGCGTTCGATTGGGCCGGGAGGCGGGCCGGCCAGAGGCACGTCACCGCAACGAGGGCGATGGAGCGGTAGGCGGGAAGACACCGGTGCACGGAATTCGCTCTCCGGTTCGATGAGACAACGGATAGGCAGCGCTCGACGGCCAACGCCTTCAGTATAGGGCCCCGTATGGCGTTTCGCGGAACCCGACCGGAAACGCAGTCCCCGTTTCGTGAAACAGCACGGGGCGGAGCCGCGCAGCTTCCGCGCCCGGCGCCTCGGCCCGGTACTCCGCCGGATCGCACCCCTCCGGAAGACTGCAGCCGGATCCGGCACCACCGTTGCGACCGTCGGCGGCTCCTGAGTTCCCCTCGACAGGAGTCGACCCCATGCGTGCACGCTGGTCCACACTCGCCCTGCTCTCCGTCCTGGCCCTCGGGGCCTGTGACGGGGACTCCCTCACCGCCCCCACCGCCGACGACGAAACGGTGGCCACCACGACGGCCGAGTCGTTCTTCGGGTTCGGGAATCGCTTCGGCGCCTCGGGCGGCACCGTGTTCACCGCCAGCAACGATCCCGGCGGAAACGAACTCCTCGTCTTCGACCGGGATCGTCGGGGCCGGCTGACCTACTCCGAGTCCATTCCCACCGAGGGACTGGGGACCGGCGGAGGGCTGGGCAATCAGGGGGGGATCGCCCTGTCGGGCCAGTGGCTCGTGGCGGTGAACGCCGGGAGCGACGACGTCTCCCTCTTCCGTACCCGGGGACGGGTGCGTCTGGCCGATCGCGCGGCGTCGGGCGGTACGCGGCCCATCAGCGTGGCCATCCGGGGCCCCCTGGTCTACGTCCTCAACGGGGGCGGCATGGAAAACGTCACCGGCTTCTGGCTCCACCCCCGGGGCCGCCTCGTCCCGATTCCCGGCGCCACGTACGACCTCTCCGAAGCCCAGGTGGGCTCGGCCCAGGTGGGCTTCTCACCCAACGGGCGTCACCTCGTGGTCACCGAAAAGGCCACCAACCGCATCGTGACGTTCCCCGTGCAGTGGAACGGACGTCTGGGCGCTTCGACCGTGAGCTCGTCGGCGGGCCAGACGCCCTTCGGGTTCGCCTTCAGCAACCGGGGTGACCTCATCGTCTCGGAGGCCTTCGGCGGAGCGCCGGGCGCGTCGGTGCTGTCGTCGTACGGATTCGAGCGCGCCGGCGGCGTCGACGACATCTCGGCCCTGGTGGCCACGACCCAGACGGCCGCCTGCTGGGTCGCCGTGACGCCCAACGGGCGCTACGCCTATTCGACGAATACCGGCAGCGGATCGGTGTCGCTCTTCCACGTCGCCCACACCGGCGTGATCGAGCTGGCCGACGCCACCGCGGCCCAGACCGACGGCACGGCACCCATCGACATGGCCCTCTCCGACGGCGGCCGCTTCCTGTACGTCCTGGAATCGGCCACCCCGAGCATGCAGGGCTACCGGGTGGGTCACGACGGCAGCCTCGAGCCCGTGGGTGAGCGGGTCTCGCTGCCGGCGGGTGTGAACGGGTTGGCGGCGCGGTAGCGTCCCTGTGGTACCCAGCGACCTGAACTCCGCCCCGTCTCGGCATCTGTCGAGGCGGGGCGGAGGCCATCCCCTCACCGGACCGTGATCAGGGTTCGGACCGAGAGGTCGTCGACGACAAGAACCAAGGTGTCCGTTCGCGGCAGCGTGAGGAAGTTCCCGGCGCGAAGGGTCGCGGTGGCGGCCGGCGAACCCACGGTGACGGTTGAATTCAGCACCCTCCACGAGATCCGATGCCCAGCCGGGTCCAGTTCCTGATCGGCGGCATCGAACAGACGGGCCTGGACCGCCGCCTGGCCGTCGTTCGGCACAGTGACCGGCGAGGGATCGATTGCGATGCGCGCGACCGACTCCGGCGCGACGAAGACGACCGCGCTGCCCGTCCCGAAACCGAGTTGCGCCTCGAGCGTGGCCGTGCCGGGCGCAACCGAAGTGATCCGCAGGGTCGAGGCACGGACTTCGGCGTTGACCACGTCCGGATTCCGATTGGAGATCCGGACACGCTCGGTTCGTTCCGGCAACGAGTCTCCTCGTTGGTCCAGAACGAGAACCCGGAATTCGAAAACCTCTCCCAGCGCCATGTGGGCCGAATCGGGAAAGAGTCGGACGGAGTCGACGAACCGCGGACTCACGCCGTCCCGGCACGCGACCAGTACGAGGGAACCGACCAGGATGGCCACCCGCCGGTACACGGCTCCGAGTCTCATCGGCCGAAGGTCACCCGGGCGCCCAGCTGGATCTGCCACTGGGAGTCGGGGGCCGACGGAGACCAGGCCGCCGAAGGGAGGAGCGACCCGCTGTCGTTTCGCCGCGGCAGCACACCCCCGCCCCAACTCAAGAGGGGGGCAATGGGGGGATCCCCGCAGTCGCACAGCTCGTACAGGGGAATCTGAGGCCGAACCTGTTGAATGGTCCCCCAGTCGCCGTTCACGAGGTTGAGCACGTTGATGAGGTCGCCTTCGAGTCGGATTTCGGTGGGCCCGAACCGTAGCGTCTGAGCCAGCCGGAGGTCGAGGCGGTGCTGGAACGGAGCCCGGCAGTCGTTGCGTTTGATGACCTCTCCGCGGTGGTCCGTGAGACAGGCATCGTTCCGGAGCGCCCCCGCCGTGAGCACCTGCGTCGCGATCGTGCCCGGCAGGTTGCCGGCCTCTTCCGGTACCCAGACCGGGTCGTTGTACCGGTCGGTCGAGGCACCGTCTCCCGGGAAGCCGTCGCCGTTGACGTCAAAGTCGTAGACGTACGTGAACGGCAACCCCGATTGGCCGGTGTACAGGAGCGAGATCTCGGTCTCGTCGAGCCCGGGGATCGGTGCACCGAAGAGGCTGAGAACGAACTTGTGGGGCCGATCGAAATTCGACGTCGTGAGGGGCGGCTTGTTCAGGTTTTCGGTGTTCGGATTCAGCCCCAGATTCGACGTCATGTCGGCGAACACCAGGCTCATGCGGTCCCACGAGCGGGCCAGCGCGTACGCGAGCTGGAACCGGAGCCGGGAACCGAGCGCTCCCCGCAGTTCCGCGGTGATGGACGCGCCCCAGTCCTCCCCTTCGTTGGTCACGAGGAGCATGTGTTGAAAGGGGGACCCTCGATCGCTGTAGAACCTCCGCGAACCGAGCGATGAATACCCCGGCGGCGGATTGCCGCCCTGGTCGACATCGAGTTCCTGGACGGCCACCTGATTCAGCGCCTTGCTGAACAGCGCGCCGAGCGAGGCGTTCAGGCCCTCCGAGAACTCGTGGTCGATGGCGAGGGAGAACTTCAGGTCCTGCGGAAAGCGGAAACCGTCTTCGAAGGCCACGACATTTCGCTGGAGCGTGCAGCCCTGGGCCGGGGCGCCTGTTCCGAAGCCGGGCGCGTCGTCGCCGGTGCAGACCTGAGTGAGCGAGCGGAGCCCGTCGTTGTGGAAGGCGTCGGCCAACCACACGTACGGGATCTGACCGGTGAACATGCCGCCGCCCGCCCGCACCTGCGTGCGATTGTCACCCCCGCTCTGCCAGTTCACACCCCACCGCGGTGAGAACATGAGGTTGCCGCTGGGAAGATTCGCCGTAGAATACCCGAAGTAGTCCAGGGCGTCGTTGTTCTCCGGGGGGGTGGAGAGCACGTAGGGCGCGTCGACGCGCAGGCCGACCCGCAGGCTCAGCCCCTTCCCGGGGCGCATCTGGTTCTGGATGAAGGCCCCCCACTCCGCCGCCTGGAACGCCACCTCCGGGCTGCCCCCCTCCACGAGTCGGGCCTGCTGATATCGCGCCGGTGTGTCGTTCTGCAAAGCGGCGAGGTTCGAATAGACGTACTCGCCTCGGGCGCCCGGCAGGTAGGCGTGGGCCATGTCGAGATACGAGCCCGTCACCCCCAGCGTCAGCACCCCGTCGTCGCCCCGGGGAATGTCCAGCGTGTTCGTGACCCGAAACGCCGTCTGCGACAGATGGTTCTCCTGGCCGAAGAAGTTGCCCCCGAGTCGGACCGAGCGCTGGTACGACGCCCCGTCGACGCTGCTGATCAGCTCCACCTCCACCTGCGGCCAATCCGCCGCCGCCCGCGTGTCGTCCGTGCTCCGAGCCACCGACAGCTCGAGTTCGTTGGAGCCCCACCCCGACACGTCGCTGAACAACTGGAGCGAGGTCGTGTTGGAGGTTGAGGTGCGAAACACCGCGTTGGACGACAATCCGTACGGGTCGAACCCGGTGCGGTTCGGCGACTCGTCGTTGGCCGCCCGGGCGAACACGTTGCGGGCCGTCAGCCGGTGGCCCCGAGCCAGGTTCCAGTCCACGCGGGCGAACACGTTCGACAGTTCCCGACCCAGCGGATACGCCTCGGCCGCGCCCGTGTCGAAGCCCGTGAACCCCTCGAAGGACTCCTGCAGTTCGGTGATCCGATCCGTCGAGATTCGGATCAGGCTCGGGTCGTCGCGAAACAGGTTGTAGCCCACGGGAAGCTGGTTGCGCTCCTCGAACTCGCCGGCCACGAAGAAATGGGCCCGGTCCCGCACGAGGGGACCCCCGACCGACAACGCCAACAGCGAGCGGTCCACTCCCGACGCCTCCACCGGACCCGTGATCAGCTGCAGGTCGCCCATGAGCGCCTCGGCCCGGTGCACCGCCGACGCCCGCACTCGCCAATCGTTCGTGCCCGTGCGGGTCACCGCGTTCATCACGCCCCCGGTGAAGCCCGAGAGCCGAACGTCGAACGGCGCCACCAGCACCTCGTACTGGCTCACCGCATCGAGGGGGATCAGCTTCGCCCCCGCCTGGCCTCCGGGCACACCCCCCGACGTCAGCCCGAAGAGGTCCTTGTTGAGCACCCCGTCGATAAGGATCGCGTTGTACCGGTCGTTCTGCCCCGCGATGGAAAAGCCCCCGCTCTCCGTCGGCTTCACCAGCGGCGAGAGCAGGGCGAGCTCCATCACGTCGCGCGAGATCAACGGCGTCGACTCCAACCGCTCTTCGTCGAGACGGGTGGTGGGGCCCACGAGATCCCGGTCGAAGACCGCCGCCCGGTCGACCTCGACGTCGAGCCCCTCGAGCTCCACCGCCTCCGTCCGCAACACCACCTCCACCACCGTCGTCTCGCCCACGGGCAGCATCATGTCTTCGAGCCGGTACTCCGCGAAGCCCAGACTGCGGATCGTGACCGTGTACGGACCCCCGGGCTGGAGCAGCAGCACGAGGAACGCACCGTTCTCGTTGGTCACCGCCGCGCGCTCAGCCCCCGTGCCCACGCTCCGCACCACGACCTCGGCCCCGATCACCGGCGCTCCGCTCTCCTGAACCACCGTGCCCCGGATCGCCGAGCTCGTGCGCGATTGGGCCGCCAGGGACGCGGGGAGCAGGAGCGCGGCGAGGGCGAAGACGAAGGGAGGGTTGAGCCGACGTCGGGTCATGGGCGAGAACATGCGTGCCTTCGCGACCAAACCGCAACAGGAGCCCCGCGACGCCATCCAGCGCATCGCGGGGCAGCCTACCGCGCGGAGGAGGGGATCAGTCGGCGATGGGGAAGCCCAGTTCCGCCAGAGATTGCGTCGCCCTCGCCATGATCCAGGACGCATAGGGCACCTCACGCGTGACCGGAGTCCCATGACACTCCGCCTCAACCGTACCCGGGACGTCACCCACTTCTACACCCGGCGTATCGACCATCCAATGGGCGAGGGCTTCGGGCGCCAGGTCGCTGATGGCTGCAGCGAACTCCACGGGCTCGCAGATACTGTGGGCGTTCGAGCAGGCTCCGGAGAGCCAGTACGTATGCCCCTGATCGGCGATGATGTGCTCACCACCACCGGTGATCTCGTAGAAGTACTCGTCCGACACATCCAGCGTGTAGCCCGACGGAGGGGTGGGCGCGCTGACCCCGTACGCATGCTTCCGGGCGCCCCCATCTACGGCCTCCCAACACGTTCCGCACCCACCTTGGGCCATCGCGGGCTGAGCGACGACGGCCCCGACGATCACGGCGAGTAGTGACAGCCTGATTACCCTGAACATATGACCTCCTTCGGAAGGGAACTGAAACCTCTCGAAGGAACACTAGGTGGGGGGAGTACGCTTTTCACGGACAGATAGATGACATTCGCACCGCCGGGTGACGCCGGATCCGCTACCGCGAACTGCTGACCGCGACTCGTTCAAGTGCAGAACGAAGCTCAGAGTCGATTCTGGACAGCGGAATCAGTCTCAACTCCGAGAACGGTCTCTTCGTCTCGCTGAGAACAAAACGGTGCAGGCTGCGAATCGCCCCGTATCCCACGGCAGATGCAAGGTCTAACCTGCTGCGCTCAGCCGTGGTCACGTTGGCACGAATCCACCGGATGCAACTCAGACGTAGTACCCTCTTGAGGTCTATCCCCCAGGCTCCAGCCGAGCGATAAAGTGTCTCGGGCTCGCAGGGCACCAGACTGGCTGCATCAATGATCCTCCTCGGCGGAGGTGGTCCAAAGGGGTCAGCGCATCGATGGAGCGCCATGCGAAGGCAAACGGCCAGACTCCCTGGAAGAGCCGGATGAAGGGCAATTGCGAGCCTGGGAGGGCGCCCCGCGACGCCGAGCGCGCCCAAAGCCCTGATTGCCCCACTCAGGTCCTCTCGAGGAGAGTACAGCCTCACCAACGGTATCCGAAGGAGCTCAACGGCACGCAACGGGTTATCCCAAGAGATGACCACCACTCGATCACCCCGAATACGGTCCACACAGTCGAACAGAAGTGGGCGCAAGCCAGCGGCCCGAAGATCGTCGGTGACCACCACGCACGATCCGACCCCCGAGGGACACCGCGTCGCGAACACGAACTCCGCTTCCCGCGCCTCATGCAGTAGGCGCTGAAACTGCTCGCGAAGCCACTCGGGCTCTTGGCCGGTCACGATCACAGGGATGGGGTCCACGCTGCCTCCGGGCACGTCCTGCTCTTAACATGCCCCCCCCCCCTTTCAGGAACGCAAGGGTCTCGTGCGGGGAGCCACACTCCGCCGCACCCGTTCCGCAAGCCCTGTCGCCGCTAAACTGTGCCACCGGGCCCATCACAACCGCTCAACGAGGCTCTTCTCGCGTTTCGACACCCGTAGTCGCAGTATGGTCGCACCGGTTCCCCCTTCATGGAGCGACGTCATGCCACGGCCGGCCCTGCTGCTCGTCTGCCTCTCCCTCGCGGCCTGTGCCGAACCCGGGCCCGCCCCAGGGCCGGGATCCGCCGCGGCCACACTGGACAACGGCCGCCTCCAGGAAGCCGTCCGCCTGGGCGGACTCGACGGACCGGTGGAGACGACCTTCGGCAACGTGCAGGCGGTCCGTCCCATCCCCGGCGGCGGCTTCCACATCGTCGACGGTCAGGTGCCCGTCATCCGCCGCTACTCGGCCGACGGCGCCTACCTGGGCGATCTGGGCCGAGGCGGCGAGGGACCGGGGGAGTACCAGTACATCGTGGGGCTCGCCACCCTGAACGACGACCGCACCGTGGTCATGGACGGCTCGAACATGCGCGTCACGGTCTACGATGGTGCGGGGGAACTGTCCCACACCTTCCCCCTCCAGCCCCGGGGGTACGGCTACCAGAACCGGGTCGACCTCGACACCGGCGAGATCTACGGCATGCTCTCGCCACAGGAGGGGTTCGTGGAGGGCTCCAGCGTCTCGGTAGGGGATTGGGCTCGCATCGGTCTCGACGGCACCGTGGAGCGACTCCGGCCGGTCCCGCCTCAGGACCGCGTCGGTCCGCGCTACGTGCTCTCCGGCGCCGAGACGTCGTACCCCTTCTTCACCATGACCCACTCGGTCATGGGCGCCGGTGGCGACTACTGGGAGATGCGCAACGACGCCGACTCGATTCTCCACGTCCACCCCGACGGCACGGAGTCCTGGATTCACCTCGAGGGAGAACGTGTCGAACTCACCCCCGAGGAACTCGAGCAGTGGCAGAACCGGGGCGAGAACATGTATCGGCAGGTCGCCGACCAGCCTCGTCCGGCGGGCTTCCCGGCCCCCGATCGGTCCGACTACCTGGGCATTCCAGCCGTGAAGCCCTACGTGCGGAACATGTTCGCCGACTCCGACGGACGGCTCTGGGTGCTGCGCTACACCGAGCCCATCTACATGCCCTACTCCGAGGAGGAGGCCGCCGAGCGCGAGGCCAACGGATGGGCACCCCACAACTGGCGCGACGAACTGCTTTGGGAGCTGTTCGACACCGACGATCGGTTGATCGGGCGGGTCGTACTCCCACCGAAGTCGGGGCTCTGGGACGCCATGGCCAACGACCTCTTCGTGGTCTCCCTGGGGGACTACCGGGAAGAGTACGTGAGCCGGTATCGAGTCGATTTCGGCGGGGACGGAGCGATCATGGCGTCGGGTTCCTGACCTCGTCCCGGAGGACTCCCGTGCGCCGACGCCATCCACTGCTGATTTCGTTCGTCGCGGCCCTGTGGCCGGCGGCCGGGCTGCAGGCTCAGCCGCCCTCCACCGACGAGGTCCCCAACCCCGGCTCCCGCTGCTTCCGCATCGAGGCCAGCTCCGAGGTCGCCGGCCGGGGGCAGCTGGTGGAGTTCATCCTGTCGCCGGCCGCCGGAGGGCGCGAGGACCTGCAGACGTGGGAACTCCGGGGTCCCATACGAGGAGACCGGGCCGCCCTCTGGTGGCGCAACGGAGACCGCCTCGCGGCGGTCATGATCGGTGACCGGGGCGAGCTCTGGCGCCTCGACGTCGATCCGGCCGAAGAGGTGATGGTGGGCCGCATGTGGCGCACGCTTCCGACGCCCGGAGACACCGCCGCATTTCGAGCGGTGCCGGAGGAGTGTGTGTAGATTCCCGCCATGCGTTCGCGCCCCCTCGATACCGACGTCGCCGTTTGGTCGACCTACCGCGCCATCCTCGACAGCATGGGGGGGCCGGCGCGGCTCGAACGCGCCCTTGAAATGAGCGAGTCCGTCCGGGAGATCCGCCTCGACGGGATTCTCGCCCGGAATCCCGGATTCACCCGCCGACAGGCGATCCTGCGCGTGATCGAAGAGGACTACGGGGTGGTGCTTCCCGAGGCGCGGTGAGCCTCGCGGCGCTGCTTCAGCGCGTCGTCGACGTTCTCGCCGACGCCGGCGTCCCGCACATGCTCACGGGGTCGCTGGCCGCCGCCTACTATTCGGTTCCTCGCGCCACCCAGGATGTGGACGTCGTGGTCGCTCCCACGGAGGACGGGATCCTCCGGGTCGTGAGGGCCCTCTCGCAAGCCGGATACTACGTGGATCGGGCGGCCGCCCTCGAAGCGCTGAAGACGCGGGGTCAGTTCAACGCCATCGACCCCGAAACCGGATGGAAGGTCGACCTCATCATCCGAAAGGACCGCCCGTTCAGCGAGACCGAGTTCGATCGGCGAGAGCGGGCTTCGGTGTTCGGGATCGAGGTTTCGCTGACGACCCTCGAAGACCTCCTGATCGCGAAACTCGAATGGGCGAAGCTCGGAGATTCGGCCCTGCAGCGGTCCGACGTCCGACAGCTTCTCGAGAATAGGGGCGATGATATCGACCGGGACTACGTCGAGACCTGGGTCGAACGCCTCGGGCTGGACGACGAGTGGAGGGCCGCCGGAGGCGGACCCTGACCGACCCCGAAGTCTCGCTCCCTCTCCACGTCGGTTTCGCGGCCTCGCCAATTGGCTTTATCTTGGTGGCAGATGGCCACAACCCCGGGGGAGCCATGGCGACAGCAGCGAAATCCAAGGCGGCAAAGCAGAGATCCAGCGAGCGTAGCTCCGCGAAGCCCAAGGGGAGTGCCGATCTGATCCGTCAGCACCGGGCGATCCTGAAGGGAGCCCGGTTCGACGAGATCGAGACACTTCGCAGGCGCCTCGACCTGTCGACGTCCGATATGGCCGATCTCGTGCTGATTTCGCAGCGCACACTGAGCCGTCGCCGAAAGGAAGGCCGCCTCGAGCCGGACGAGTCCGATCGTGTTCTCCGGGTCCGTCGCCTCCTGGAGCAGGCAAGCGAACTCTTCGACCGGGACGAGTTGAAAGCGCGCCGGTGGTTCCGTACCGAGTTCGAGGACCTCGGCGGAGAATCGCCACTCTCCCTCGCGCGCACCGACGCGGGGGCCCGCGAGGTGGAGCGGTTCATCGGCCGTCTCGAGCATGGGGTCTTCATGTGATCTCGGCCTGGCGGGTCGTGAAGTCGAAGTACGCCAGGTCGGCGATGGATGGGGAGGGCGCGCGGCGGTTCCCGGGGCGATGGAACGCCGAGGGGGTGCCGATGGTGTACCTGGCCGACAGCCTCGCCCTCGCCGCGCTCGAGATCCTGGTCCGCGTCGAGCACGCCGAGTTCATGCCTCGCTTCGTCTCCATCGAGGTCGAGATCCCGGAGGCGCTCGTCTCCGACGCGGACGCGGGGATCGATGGGATGGATCGGGGGGAGGCTCGCGAGGCGGGCACGAGGTGGCTGGAGGGGAAAGCGTCCGCGGTACTCCGAGTCCCCAGCGTCGCCATCCCTCGCGCTCACCTCTACCTGGTGAATCCGAGGCACCCGGACGCAGGCAAGCTCAACGTCGGGAACCCCGAACCCTTCGAGTTCGACCCGCGCCTGCTCCGGAGGTGACACGAGGCCTCTGGGTCGCGGCCCCCCCCTACCCCTGCAGCGCCGCGATCTGCTGATCCGTCATGTCGTTGAGTTCGCGGATCACGCGCACCTTCTCCTGATCGGCGAAGTCGATCATGATGATGTTGGGCATGTGAGTGCGCCGCCGCATGCCCATGAGGGCGACGCCGTCGGTGTCGTAGCCCACGAAGCGCTGCTCCACGTGCTCCCGCAGTCCGTTGGCCCACAGCTTCTTCAGGCGGTGCACGTTGGGGGCGTCCCACATGCGCCCGTTGCGAGCCTGGATGCTCTCGAAGATGCCCGTCGTGGTCCAGTACATCATGGAGATGGTGTCGGCGTGGGTGCCTTTGGACCCCTCCAGGATCCTCGTCTGCTTCCTGATGTTCTGCTGGATCTTGCCGAAGGGCTTCTTCACCGACGTGCCGCCCTTCCCGTAATACTGGAGTCCATGGAACGTCGCGTCGTACGCGCCCCCGGAGTAGAGATTCTTGAAGCCCAGGATCCCGGCACTGCTCCAAGGCTGCCCACCGGGCCGCGGCTGCATGGCCAGTTCCCGGAGTCCCCCGGCGGAGAACACCACGATCACCCTGCCCTTCAACTGGTCCAGGGTGCGGGTGTTGATGTTGGCGGGTTGGTCGTAGAGGGTGTTGCCCAGGCGCTGGAGGCAGGCCTCGGCGATGAGTCCCCAGTTCTTGCACTTGTCGAACTTGAGAATCAGGAACTCGTTCTTCCCGAACATGGTGACGAAGTCCCGAGCATCGTCGAGCATCTGGGCCAGCGACTCGCCGAAGGCCCCGCCCACCACCTTCGACCGGGTCATTTGCTCCTGCCGGCCCACGTCCGTGGCGAATCGGCTCTTCGTCTCGTTGCGGGTGATGCTGGAGTGGAAGGCCCGCAGCGTGGCCTGCTTCCCCTGGCCCGGGGGCCCGGCGTGGCTCTGGGCCGCGATGCGGATGTCGAAGATCCGCACCCCCGCCAACGCCTGCCCGATGATGTCGAGCTTCTGGGTCTGAACGTTCGACGCCCCTTCACGCACCCCGGCGTCGTGGCTGCCGGCGATGGTGATCTGGTTGAGGCGCTTGTTCCCGCCGAGTTCGTAGTAGGTGATCATGGGGCCAACCTAATGCCCTCGCACCCGCTTCGCCCCGGGAGGTCGTAGATTGCCCGGTCGCCGTGACTCCGTTCCTCGACGAGGAGGCACCATGGACCGTAGAGACTTCCTGACCGCGACGACGGGGGCCATCGCCGCGCTTGGCCTCGCCGGCTGCGGCCGCGGATCCGACGAGGAGACCTCGGTGCGATTCGCCGCCGACCCGGCCCCCGACGGCACGCCCCGCATTCTCATCGCGGGGGGGCGGCTTCCGGACCGCATTCGTCGGATACATGGCCGCCCTCACCGGTAAGGAACGCCCGCGGCTCTGCTACCTGCCCACCGCCGCGGCCGATCGGCCGAGCTCCATCGAGAACTGGTACACCTACTGCTCGGTGCTCGACGTCGAGGCGTTCCATCAGGAGGTCTTCATCAGCAGCTACCGCATGGAGCAGAGCTGGGAAGACGTCTTCCTCTCCATGGACGGGATCGTGGTCTCTGGGGGCAACACCCTGAACCAGCAGGCCATCTGGCGGGCGCAGGGCATCGACGAAGTGCTCCGCGAGGCGTGGAACCGGGGGATCATCCTCGGAGGCGCGAGTGCCGGCTCCCTGTGCTGGTTCGAAGAGGGAACGACGGACTCCCGGCCCCAACGGCTCAGCAAGGTGGAATGCCTGGGCTTCCTGCCCGGGAGTCACTCCCCCCACTACGACGCGGAAGAAGAACGTCGGCCCACGTATCACCGCCTCATCGGGTCCGGCGAGCTGAAGCCCGGGTGGGCCTGCGACAACGACGCGGGCATCTACTTCGAGGGCACCGAGCCGGCGCGCTTCGTGTCGACCCGGGACGGAGCCGGCGTCTACTAGGTCGACCGGGTGGACGGCCAGGTCGTGGAGACGGCCTACCCCACGGAGGCCATCGAGCGGGCGTGATTCTCGGCCGAGCGCGTGTGTCCCTCTTCGGGGGTCGTCGGCGTCCTTCGAGGGGGACGGCGAGACAGCCCACGGCCTCGTGAATCCACATGTCGCGAGGCGCTTCGCTCGGCACGGTTCTTGTGATCGAGGGTGCGAGAAGAAGGCCACGCCGAGATCGAGAGGAGGTCGCTGTGAGGACGTTCGCGGTTGGAATCGCGCTGGGGATGGCGTTCGTGTCGAGCACCCCCGTCCGGGCCCAATCGGGTGTCGCTCAACCGCCGGTGACGCTGGCCGAACTCCGAGCGGCGGACGCGTTGGCCGACCATCTGGACCGTGAGGCCGCACGGGCCCGTCGCGATGCCGGCAGGGCGTCCCGAGCCGCTCGCCTCGCACGCTCACGCGCCCGTCGCACGAACGCCCATTGGACCGATGGCACCCGGGCTCGACGCCTCGAGCAGCGAGCCCACTCCGAGCACGGGGCCGCTCTGCGGCTCCGGGGGCGCGCTCGGCGGGCTCGCCTGGAGGCCGAGCGCCTCGAGGCGGCCTACCGCCCGTTGCCGAGGCTCAGGATTCCGCTGCCGAGCCTGCTGATCCCTCGGGTTCCGACGAGCCTGGACCCGTAGTGTCGTTCGGGCCCAACCGCCGCTCCAGGAAGCGCCGTTCGAGGGGATGCGAGCAGACGGCAAGCGCCCGTTCGTACGCGGTACGCGAGGCCTCGGCCCGACCCAGTCGCCGAAGCAGATCGGCCCGGGCCGAGTGGAAGAGGTGGTAGCGGTCCAGGGCGCCGTCTTCCCCCAGGGCATCCATCATCGCCAATCCCCCGGCGACGTTGCCGGCCATGGCAATGGCCACCGCCAGGTTGAGCCGCACCACGGGCGTCGGGTGGATGCGCTCCAGCACCGTGTAGAGCGCGACGATCTGGGGCCAGTCGGTGGCCTGGGGGGTGGGGGCCTGCGCGTGGAGGGCGGCGATGGCCGCCTGAATCTGATAGGGACCGACTCGACCCTCGCGGAGCGCGTCCTCCACCAATGCCGCGCCCTCGTCGACGGCCACCCGATCCCACCGGGCCCGGTCCTGGTCCTCCAGGAGCACCACCTCGCCGTCGGCCACCCTCGTGTCGCGCCGCGCGTGGTGCAGCAGCATGAGGGCCAGGAGCCCGCGGGCCTCGGGCTCCCGGGGCATCAGCTCCACCACGAGGCGGGCCAGGCGGACGGCTTCGTCGCAGAGCTCCCGGCGCACCAGTTCCTCGGACTCCGTGGCGGCGTACCCTTCGTTGAAGACGAGGTAGAGCACCGAGAGGACCGCACTCAGCCGCGGCTCGAGGGCCGGTCCCACGGGCACGCGGAAAGGGATCCCGGCGTCGCGGATCTTGGCCTTCGCCCGCACCAGTCGCTGACCCATGGTGGTGTCGGCGATGAGGAAGGCCCGGGCGATCTCACGCGTCGAGAGCCCCCCCACGACCCGAAGCGTGAGGGCGACCTGCGCCTCCAGGGAGAGCGCCGGGTGGCAGCAGGTGAACAGCAGGCGCAACCGGTCGTCGTGGGGCCCGTCCTCCCCCGGCAGGACGACGGGGTTTGCCTCGATCTCGGCCTCTTCCAGCCGCCGGAGCACCGCCGCCTTCTCCCGGAAGCGCTCGGCGCGGCGCACCAGGTCGATGGCCCGGCGCCGCGCCGACGTGGCCACCCACCCCGCCGGGTTGGGCGGCACGCCGTCTTCCGGCCACCGCTCCAGCGCCTTCGAGAAGGCGTCCTGCACCACGTCTTCGGCGAGGGAGAAGTCGCCGCAGAGCCGGATGAGGCCGGCGACGATGGTCGCCCGCTCCTCCCGATACACACGCTCCACCACCCGGGCGGGCACCGACGTCGGTCCCACGGCGTCGGGCCGGCTCTGCGACGCTTCCTCCCGCACCGGCTCAGCCCTGGTCGAAGACCATGACGGGCCGCACCTCCACCGGGCCCCGGCCGGCGCTGGGCAGACGGGCCGCCCAGTCGATGGCCTGGTCGAGGTCGGGCACGTCGACGATGTAGTAGCCGCCCAGCTGCTCCCGGGTCTCGGCGAAGGGCCCGTCGGTGGTTAGGGTCTCACCGTTCTGCACCCGGACCGTGGTGGCCGTCGTCGTCGGATGCAGCGCCTCGCCACCCCGGAGCACTCCCGCCTCCTGCATGGCCTGGGTGACCTCGAACCACTTCGCCATCTCGGCGTCGCTCGTCTCACCCGCCGCGGCCTCGTTGTCGTAGATCAGAAGCATGTACTGCATGGTCCCTCCCGGTGGTCGTGGGAGAGGCCGAGCGCCTCTCCTCCACCCCACCTACGAGCGGAGGGTGGAGATTTCGACACACACCCCCGCTCCGCCCCGCAAATCGATAGATTGGTCGGTTCCGTCCTCACCCCCCGCACACCCCGCCCGCGCCATGGCCGAGCAGAAGTTCATCTACCACATGCACCGGCTGAGCAAGATCGTTCCGCCCAAGCGGAAGATCCTCGAAGACATCAGCCTGTCGTTCTTTCCCGGCGCCAAGATCGGTGTCGTGGGGCCCAATGGATCGGGCAAGAGCTCGCTCCTCAAGATCATGGCCGGCATCGACACCGACTTCCTGGGCGAGGCCTGGGCCATGAAGGGCACCCGCATCGGTTACCTGGCGCAGGAGCCCGAACTCGATCCGTCCCTCGACGTGAAGGGCAACGTGGAGCTCGCGGTGAAGGAGACCCGCGACCTGCTGAAGCGCTTCGAAGAGGTCAACATGGCGTTCGGGTCGGTCACCGACGACGACGAGATGAACGCCCTCATCGAGGAGCAGGCCAAGTTGCAGGACCGGATCGACGCCGCCGACGCCTGGAATCTCGATCGCAAGCTCGAGATCGCCATGGACGCGCTGCGGCTGCCCCCGGGCGACGCCGACGTCACGACGCTGTCGGGCGGCGAGCGGCGCCGGGTGGCCCTCTGCCGGGTGCTCCTCGAGGAGCCCGACATGCTGCTCCTGGACGAGCCCACGAACCACCTCGATGCCGAGTCGGTGGCGTGGCTCGAGCATCACCTCGCCGCCTTCCCCGGCACCATCGTGGCCATCACCCACGACCGCTACTTCCTCGACAACGTGGCCGAGTGGATCCTGGAGCTCGATCGCGGGAAGGGGATTCCGTGGAAGGGCAACTACACCTCCTGGCTCGAGCAGAAGGAATCGCGCATGGCCGTGGAGGAGAAGCAGAACAGCGCCCGGGCCAAGACCCTCCAGCGGGAGCTCGAATGGGTGCGCATGGCGCCCCGGGCGCGGCAGTCCAAGGGCAAGGCGCGCCTCAACGCCTACGAGGAACTCCTGGCCGCCGACGAGCGGGAGCAGGTGCGCACGGCCGAAATCCTGATTCCCAAGGGACCCCGTCTCGGCAAGGTCGTGATCCAGGCCGAGCACGTGAAGAAGGGCTACGGCGACCAGCTCCTGGTGGAAGATCTCACCTTCGACGTGCCCCCCGCCGCCATCGTGGGGATCATCGGGGCGAACGGCGCCGGCAAGACGACCCTCTTCCGCATGATCACCGGCCAGGAGCAGCCCGACGACGGGCGGCTCGAGGTGGGCGACACCGTGAAGCTGGCCTACGTGGACCAGAGCCGCGAAGCCCTCGACCCGAACAAGAGCGTCTACGAAGAGGTGACCGGCGGGGCCGACGTGCTCCAGTTCGGCCGGGCCGAGGTGAACGGCCGGGCCTACCTGTCGTGGTTCAACTTCCGGGGTCCCGACCAGCAGAAGAAGGTCGGCGTGCTGTCGGGGGGGGAGCGCAACCGCCTGCACCTGGCCAAGCTGCTCAAGGAGGGGGGCAACGTCATGCTCCTGGACGAGCCCACCAACGACCTGGACGTCGACACCCTGCGGGCGCTGGAAGACGCGATCCTCGACTTCGCCGGCTGCGTGCTGGTGATCTCCCACGACCGGTGGTTCCTGGACCGCATCGCCACGCACATCCTCGCCTTCGAGGGCGACAGCCGCGTGGTGTGGTTCCCCGGCAACTTCCAGGAGTACGAGGACGACAAGAAGCGCCGTCTGGGCGACGACGCCGATCAGCCCCACCGCATCAAGTACAAGAAGCTGGTGCACTGAGCGAGGGCGGCGGAAACCCTTCAAATCCCCGTCGGCCCGTGAGACCTTCAGGGGCTCCGCCGACCCGTTCCCACCGACCCCGTCGCTTCGCCATGACCAAGGATCAGATCCTCGCCGCCCTCGACCTCGACGACCTCAATGCCGGCGGCTTCGCCGGCGAGTGGATGGGGTCGGGCGACGTGCTCGACATCCGGTCGCCCGTCGACGGAAGCCTCATCGGGTCCGTGCGTCAGGTGACCGAAGGGGAGTTCGACACGATCGTGGAGCGGGCCCACGCGGCCTTTCTCCAGTGGCGCACCGTTCCGGCCCCCAAACGAGGCGAGGTGGTCCGTCAGCTCGGCAACCGATTGCGGGAGAAGAAGGACGCCCTGGGCGCCCTGGTGACGCTCGAGATGGGGAAGATCCTCGCCGAGGGGAAGGGCGAGGTGCAGGAGATGATCGACATCTGCGACTTCGCCGTCGGCCTCTCCCGCCAGCTCTACGGTCTCACCATGGCTTCGGAGCGGCCCGACCACCACATGCGGGAACAGTGGCACCCCCTGGGCGTGGTGGGCATCATCAGCGCCTTCAACTTCCCGGTGGCGGTGTGGAGCTGGAATGCGGCGCTGGCGGCGGTGTGCGGAGACAGCTGCGTCTGGAAGCCGTCGGAGCGGACGCCCCTCACCGCCGTGGCGGTGACCCGGATCGCCGCCCAGGTGTGTCGCGAACACGGCGTCGACCCGGCCCTCTTCGCCCTCGCCGTGGGCGACGGCCCCGGAATCGGCGAGCGCATGATCCACGACCGCCGGATCCCGCTGGTGTCGGCCACCGGATCGACGCGCATGGGTCGGCGCGTGGGCGAGGTGGTGAACGGCCGCCTGGGCCGCACGATCCTGGAACTCGGGGGCAACAACGCCATCATCGTCACGCCCCACGCGAACCTCGACCTCACCCTCCCCGCCATTCTCTTCGGGGCCGTGGGCACCGCGGGACAGCGCTGTACCAGCACCCGGCGCATCATCGTGCACGCCTCCATGAAGGACGAGCTCGTGGAGCGGCTGGTGCGGGCCTACCAGGACGTACCCATCGGCAACCCCCTCGCCGACACGACTCTCATGGGGCCGGTGCTGAACGCCGACGCCGTCGAGGCGCTCATGGACGCGAAGGACCGCGTCGTGGCCGCCGGCGGCACGATTCTCTGCGGCGGGGATCGACTCGAGGGCGACGACCACCCCGGGGGCTGCTACGTCACACCCTGCATCGCCCTGGCCGAAAACCACTGGGACATCGTCCAGCACGAGACCTTCGCACCCATCCTGTACATCCTGGAGTACGGATCGAAGGACGCCTCGCCGACCGAGGCCGTAGCCGAAATGGAGGAGGCCATGGAGATCCACAACGGCGTCCCCCAGGGCCTCTCGTCGGCCATCTTCACCGACCACGTCCGGGAGGCCGAGTACTTCCTGTCGCACCGGGGCTCGGACTGCGGCATCGCCAACGTCAACCTGGGCACGTCGGGAGCCGAAATCGGCGGTGCCTTCGGCGGCGAGAAGGACACGGGCGGGGGACGGGAATCGGGATCGGACGCCTGGAAGGCCTACATGCGCCGTCAGACCAATACGGTCAACTGGAGCACCGACCTGCCCCTGGCCCAGGGAATCGAGTTCGGCTGAGGGGGTCGCCGGGCCGCTCGACGAACACGCTACCCGATCAGCCGCGTGCCGAGCCCCAGCGTCTTCCCCTTCATGTGAGCGGGGACCCCTTCGTCCATCCACACGGGCATGGGCGCGCCCATGAGGTAGTGGTCGAAGAACTGCTGCATGCGAATCGCCCAGTCCCGTTGGTTGGCCTCCCGCCGCAGGCCGTGGGCCTCTCCGTTGTAGTTCAGCATCCAGACCGGCTTCTGCAGACGCCGCATGGCACTGAACATCTCGATGCCCTGGTACCACGGCACGGCCCCGTCCTCGTCGTTGTGCATCATGAGGAGAGGGGTGTTGATCTTGTCGACGAAGAAGAGCGGCGAGTTCTCGATGAACTTCTGGTGCGAGTCCCACAGGGTGCCGCCGATGCGGCTCTGGGTCTTCTCGTACTGGAACGCCCGACTCATGCCCGACGCCCAACGAATGCCCCCATAGGCGCTCGTCATGTTGACCACCGGCGCCCCGGCCTCGGCCGCGGCGAAGAGGTCCGAGCGCGTGATCATGTGGGCGATCTGGTATCCGCCCCACGAATGGCCCTGGACCCCGATGCGCTCGGCGTCGACGAAGCCCTCGTCCATGAGCGCCAGCACCCCGGGGATCACCGCGTCTTCCGCGCTTTCGCCGGGGAAGCCGATCTCGTAGGGAATGTCGGGCACGAAGAGCAGGTACCCGCGGGAAACGTAGAACGCACGATTGATGGAACTCCCTCCCGCATCGGGCACCGTGTAGCCGTGGAGGCCGTCGGAGCTGCGCTCGTAGAAGTACACCATCATGGGGTACTGCTCGTCCGGGTCGAAGCCGTCGGGCTTGTACAGGATCCCCTGGAGCGGAATTCCGTCCGCCGAGGTCCACTCGTAGATCTCGGCCGTGCCCCAGCGGTAGTCGGACTGTTGGGGATTGGCCTCGCTCTGGCGCGTGAACTGCGCCATGTCGGAGTCCGTCGTATAGAGGTCGGGGAACTCCCGGAAGGTCTGGCGCGTGAGCAGGATCCGATCGGCGTATTCCGCCTTCTGGAAGCCCCCGTACCGGTGGTCGGTGAACACCAGCGCCTCGGGGCGCCGGGTGCCGCCGAAGTCGTCGGCGAAGACCCCGTTGGTCTTCTCGAGTTCGTCGAAGGCCGTCAGGTGGACCTCGTCGGTGGGCACGTGGTCGAGCCCCGGCTCGAGGGCCGTGTATCGCAGCCGGATGCGCTCCGCCCGGCCCATGCCTTCGGTCAGGTTCTGCGGCGCACGGGCTCCCGTGGGGTCCACGGCCCAGATGTCGTAGGCGTCGTACACGACGAATCGGCCGTCTTCGGTCCAGCCCGCCGAGCCGTGGGAGCCGGGGTCCTCGGGTCGGTCGTCGAGTTCCCGGTACACGGGGTGGGGCAGGTCTTCGGTGAGGTTGGTCCAGGTGCCGGCCTCCGGGTCGAAGGCGAACCAGTGACGGGCCCCACCGTCGAACGTCACGAGCCGGGAGCCGTCGGGCGAAAACGATATGAACCCACCCTTGTGTTCTGCGATCCGGGTGCGCTCTCCGGTGGCGAGATCCACGAGGTACCAGTCGTAGTACCGGGCGTCCCACGACAGCTCCTGCTGATACGGCCCGCTGACGCGGACGAGAGCCTGGGAGCCGTCACCGTCCTCCGCCACCTGGGCGTCTTCGAAGTCCTCGTCTTCAAGCTGGATGAGGCCGCTGCCGTCGACCCGAACCGCGGCCTCCCACGTGCGTTCGTCGTACCCCTGGGCCTGGAGCAACTGCATGGGCTGGAGGTACCCGTCCTTCCAGTTCCAGATGTCGACCTCGACGTCCGATTCGCGGTCGTCGTCCCCCTCCTCCGGCTCGGGCTCGGGAAGCGGGCGGGTGCCGAACGACACCCTCGTGCCCGCCTCGGAGAAGCGGAGGGAACCGTGCTCACTCACGCCCCACCCCGCCGGGAAGGCGTCGGCCACCGTGGGGACGAGCAGACGCGCCTCCTCGGCGCCGGCGTCCGCCACGTACAGAGCCATGCCCGGCACGTCCGTACCCGCAGCCACCTCGGCGGCGTCGCTCAGGAAGGCCACGGCACCCGTGCCCTCGTCGCCGCCCGAGACCTCCAACCCCAGGTAGCGGCCGGAGCCCGACAGCAGAGCCCATGAGGCGCCGTCCTGCGGGTCCATCCGGTAGACGCCGTCCGTCGAACTCCGGTTGTTGGTCGCGTAGTACAGGGCGTCGCCCGTGTGCGTGAAGGCGTACTCGGTGACGTGGTCGACCCTCACCGGCTCCCGGTCGCCGTCGAGACGGACGACCAGGAGGGGCCGACCCTCGGCCTCGTCCTCTTCGTCCTCTTCGTCCTCTTCGTCCTCTTCGTCCTCTTCGCCGCCCGAGTCCTCGTCTCCGTCGTCGTCCCGCTCCGTCATGCGCATGGCCACCACCGACGCGCCGTCCTCCGGAACCTCGAAGTCGTCGATGTCGGCCATGGTGACGACGACCGAGAGCGTCGCCAGCTCCACGACCTGCAATTCAGCCTCGGGCACCATCACGTCGTCGTCGTCTTCGGCGAGGGCTTCGAGGGAATCGACCAGGGCCGGATCGGGTTCGACGAGGGTCACCAGAAAGCGGGAGTCGTCGGTGAAGGTCGGCTGGGCGCCGCCCGATACGCTCCAGCTCTGCCCGCTCTCGACGCTCTTCAACTGCAGCGTGGCCCACCCGTCTTCGGCCCCCGGCACGACTCGGTACGCGATCCAGTTGCCGTCGGGTGAGATCGTGGCGTTGGCGATCCGATTCCAGATGTCGTAGGCCTCGTGATCGAGGGCACGGCCGTAGGGGGTGTCGAGGGGCACCTGGGCCTGGAGGCCGGTGGTCGAGGCGAGAACGAGTCCGAACACGCTCGCGACAGCGACGCGGAGGATCCGAGATCCGAGCATGGTGGGTCCGGTTGGGGGAACGGGCCCCCTATCCCTACGCGGCCACCCCGCCCTCGGCAAGCGATTCTCGCTTGCCGCGCTCCTCAGCGGCCGCCTACGATGCCCGTTCCCACCGCGAACGACCCACCTCACTTCAGGACGCACCTCGTGAAGCTGACCTTCTGGGGAGCCGCCCAGACCGTCACCGGCTCCCTGCACATGCTCGAGTATTCGGGGCGCCGGGTGTTGCTGGACTGTGGTCTCTTCCAGGGCCGGAGAGCCGAAGCACGCCGGTTCAACCGCGAGTTTCCCGCCGAACCGGCCACGATCGACGCCGTCCTCCTGTCGCACGCGCACATCGACCATTCGGGACTCCTCCCCCGACTCCACGCCGAGGGATTCCGGGGGCCTGTGTACGCCACCGCCGCCACCGCCGATCTGTGCGCCGCGATGTTGCCCGACAGCGCACACATCCAGGAGAAGGACGCCGAGTGGGTGAACCGGAGGGAGAGGCGTCGAGGTGACCGGGCCATCGTCCCGCTCTACACGGGAGCCGATGCGGAGGCGGTCCTGGAGCGGTTCGAGCCCGTGGACTACGACCGCCCGTTCCGACCCCTGCCCGGCCTCGAGGTGATCTACCGCGACGCGGGCCACATCCTGGGCTCGGCCACCATGGTGCTCACCGTGGAGGAAGGCGGTCGGACCGTGAAACTCGGCTTCACCGGCGACGTGGGACGCGACGAGCGCCCCATCCTGCGCGATCCCCAGCCCATGGACGACTGCGACTACCTGATCTGCGAGTCGACCTACGGGGGCGAGGTGCACGATCCACCCCAGCGGGCGAAGGAGCGGCTGGCCCAGGTCGTGGGCGATACGGCGAGGCGCGGGGGGAAGGTCGTGATTCCCGCATTCGCCGTGGGACGCACACAGGAGATCGTCTACCGCCTCGATCAGCTCACCCACGACGGACGTCTCCCGCCGATCCCGGTCTTCGTCGACTCACCCCTGGCGGTCAACGTCACCGACGTCTTCCGTCGCCACCCGGAGTGCTACGACACCGATCTGAAGCGCTACATGGAGTCCGACGACGACCCCTTCGGCTTCGCCCGGCTGACCTACATTCGTGACGTGGAGGACTCGAAACGGCTCAACGGGTCCCGGCTGCCCATGGTGATCATCTCGGCGTCAGGCATGGCCGAAGCCGGGAGGATCCTCCATCACCTGCGCAACACCATCGAAGACCCGAGAAACACGGTGATGATGGTGGGCTACTGCGCACCCCACACGCTGGGCCGGCGGATCATCGAGCGTCGTCCCGAGGTCAAGATCTTCGGGCAGCCCCACGCGCTGCGGGCCGAAGTCGAGGTCATGAACTCCTACTCGGCCCACGCCGACGAACCCGAGCTCCTGCGATTCGTCGGGCACCTCGATTCGGGGCGACTCCGCAAGATCTTCCTCGTGCACGGCGACCCCGATCGGCAGATTGCGCTCACCGATGCCCTCGAGCAGGCCGGATACCGGCACGTGCATCGCCCGGAACGGGGCGAGACCGTGGAATTGTAGGCCCGACCGTCAGGAAGCCGACCTCCGGAGCCGCACATCGCCGCTCACGGTGTTGAACGAGAGGCTTCTCCGGCCCCGGCTCCCGATGTAGCCCTCCACGTTGGCGCCGATCCAGCGGGAGCGGTTGCGCGTGGTGGTGAGATCGAAGTCGGAGCGGATGTCGCCGGAGAGGGACTGGAAGTCGACGTCGGTGTCGATGCCCTCGGGGAGCCACAGCGTGATGTCTCCGCTCACCGTCCCGAAGTCGAGGTCCTCCCAATCTCCGGACGCCATGGCGATGTCGATGGACCCGCTCACGGTCCGGCCCTGGGCCTTCCCCGAGGTGGACACCTCGATGTCGCCGTTCACAGTGCTCACGTCCACGTCGGAGCGGAGATTCTCGGCCACGATGTCGCCCGAGACCACGAGGGCGGCGAAGTCGACACCGGCCGGCACCCGCACCGTGAAGTCGACCTCGACGTCGATGGATCGCCGATCGCCTCGGTGACGCCGGTCGTCGTCGCCGTCGTGGTTGCCGGAACACCCATCGCCCCGCGTGTCCTGGGGGTGGTAGACGGCGCAGACGATGATCTCGTCGCCCCGGCGCTCCGTGCGAATCTCCACGTCGTCGAAGTCCCGGGACCGCCCCTCCTTCCGAGCCACCACTTCGGCCCGGTCTCCCGAGGTGTACTCGGCCCGGATCTCGCCCACGATGCCCTGAACCCGCAACCGTTCACCGGCCCGCATGGTCTCCTGCCACTCGAAGGGCCGCTCCTGGGCCCCTCCCACCGACGCCGTGGCCGCCAGCACCGTGATCCCCGTCAGTACCTGCTTCGTCCACCCCATGATCGTCCTCTCGGTACGGGTCCGGACCCGGTTCTCCGGGTTCCGGGGGACCCGACGAGGATCGGGGGGCTCGAGGTTTCGACCCGGCTCAGAAACGCTCGGGATCTTCCAGAAGGAAGGGGTTCAACACCAACACGCCCCCGTACCATCGCTCGTGCTCGAAGTCCTCGGAGAAGAGGACCCCCAGTTCGTGCACCTCCGCGTACGCCCACATGTGGGCATCCCAGAGGGACAACCCGTAGGCCGCCATGCCCTGGAACGCCACGCGAAGAACCCTGTCGTCCGGGTAGATGACGTCGAACTGTCGAAGCAGATCCTCCGCCTCGAGGCGAGCGACCTCGGGCGGGAGGATCGTGCTGCCGTCTCGCTGTGGCCGGCTGGTGGCCGCGGCGAACTCCACCACGGCCTGGTGGGCGATGCGAGCCCCGTCGGCCGCGATTCCGGCCCGGAGCAGGGCGTCCGCGACGGACTGTTTTGCCGGAAACCGATCGTCGAACCGGTACACCAGGATGTTCGTGTCAATCAGTGCGGCCACGATCGTACAGCTCGTCCCGGGTCCAGGGGCGCTCTGCAGGTGCGCCCGGCGATGGAGTCGCTCGGGCGTCCCGTCTCCGTGTGGCCCGATCGAACAGCGCCAGGCGATCCTCGCTGGTGAGGCGCGTGCGGCGCGACGCCCGGCCGGTCAGCACCCGGATCTCGTCCCCGGCGGGAACCCAGCGGATCTCGTCCCCCGGTTCGATCCCGTATCGGGCCGCCACGGCCTTGGGAATGGTGACCTGTCGCTTACTGGTGACCTTGCTCATGTCCTTACAATAGTAAGGCGCAGTCCCTTACTCAAGAACCGGGGCATCCGCCCCACGCCCGGCGTCCCACGAAACGGCCGTCCTTGACCGGCCCCGACCCGGTCGGGCATCGTCCAGCGCACCCCCCCGCACGATCCCGGACTGCCGGATTCCGCGCGTGGTCCAGTGAACGCGGCCCCCTGAAGACCGCATCGCTCCCCCTGCCCCGACCCATCATGCGCCCCCGCATCCGTCTTGGCTCGTTCGCCTTCGCTCTGGCGGTCCTGGCCGCCCCCGCCTCGGCCCAGCAGGTGTTCGAGGGAACCCTCGCCGAAACCGACCCGGCGCTCCCGGGCCACGAGGAACGCCTGGCCGACCGCTTCACCGTGGAGGCCGAAGCCGGGCAGTTCGTCACCGTGTCGCTCCGCTCCGGAGAGTTCGACACGTTCCTGCGCGTGACCTCGCCGTCGGGCGTGGAGCGGGAGAACGACGACAGCGGCATGGCCACCGACTCCGAGGTGTCGTTCGTCGCCGAGGAGAGCGGCACCTGGACCATCTACGCCTCCGGGTTCGGGGCGGCCGACCTCGGGGCGTACGTCGTGACCTGGAGCGTCACCGCCGTGGGCGAAACCGAGACCTTCACCGGCCGGTTGTCGTCCATGTCGCCCAAGGGCCAACCCTACGACTCCACCTCCATGGAGTTGGACGGCGGCACCGTGATCCTCCAGCTCTCCCACCCCTCGGAGGGCTACCTGGTGTTGTCGGCGGTGGCTCCCGACGGACGGCGGTGGGAAGGGTCGCCCGAGGCCGGGTCCACCACCCTCACCGTGCCCGGGGCCCCGGCGGGGAACTGGACCGTGTGGATGGCCGGCGACGAAGGGATGGGGGTGGAGAATCTCTCCTACACGCTCACGGCCATCGTCGCCGAGGGGGGCGCCGCCGAGGTGGTGGAGGGCGACCTCCGGGACGGCGACATGCAGCTTCCCCTGGGGGAGTACGCCGACCGCATCGAGATCGAGGTCGACGCCCCGGGAGACGTGTTCATCGACCTCTCCAGCGAGGCCTTCGACACCTACCTCGTGGTGGAGACGGCGGGCAGCGCCCCCATCGTGAAGCGGAACGACGACGCCGAGGGCGGCGGCATCGGGGCCTCGGCCGTGAGCTTCACCGCCGAAGAGGTGGAAGGTCGCACCGGCACGTGGACCATCTGGGTGACGTCGTTCTCGGCGGGGCAGACCGGCCCCTGGACCCTGCGCGTCGTGCGCTGACGAGCCCGGGAGGGCGACCGGCGGCGGTCCCGCGCCGGTCGCCCCAGTCTCCTGCGGGTCGCGTCACGGGCCCGGTTCGACCATCTTCGACGGTCAGCATCACCTGTGATCGCGGGGCGGCGGTGGGATCCGGAATGGGCGCCATCGAGCTTCGCTCGTCCCTGAAGCCATGTCCGGTCGCTCCCGCCCCTTCGTCGGGCTCCCCGCCGTCGCACTCCTCTTCGTCGCCCTCTCCGGGCTCTCGCCTCGGGCCGGGGCGGCCCAGTCCTCCACCGAACCCCAGCGCCCCGTCGCCCGGGCCGTGGAGCGCTCCGGCGACGTTCGCCTCGACGGCCGGCTCGACGAGGCGGCGTGGCAGGCGGCGACGGTGGTGACCGACTTCACCCAGGTCGATCCCGAAGAGGGCCGGCCCGTGAGCCAGCCCACCGAGGCGCGGATCCTCTACGACGACGCGGCCCTCTACATCGGCGTGCGCCTGTCCGACGACGGACCCGTCACGGGACGCCTGGGCCGGCGCGACATGGCGCTGGGCGACTCCGACTGGTTCGGCGTCGTCATCGACAGCTACCACGACCACCGCACCGGCTTCGTGTTCGACGTGAATCCCGCCGGGGTCCAACGCGACGCCGTGAAATCGGTGTCGGGATCGGGCGGGGAGAGCGACGACAACAGTTGGGACGCCGTCTGGGACGTGGCCACCTCCGTCGATGAAGGCGGATGGACGGTGGAGTATCGGATTCCGTTCAGCCAGCTCCGGTTCAACGACGCGGAGTCCCCGGTCTGGGGCATCCAGCTCGAGCGGGTCATCGGGCGCCGGCGGGAGTACGCCGTCTCGTCGTTCACGCCCAAGAGCGAGCCCGGGGGCATTCCCACCTACGGACATCTCGAGGGACTCCGGAACATCCACGCGGGCAACCGGCTGGAGTTGCTGCCCTACGTGCTGTCCCGGGGAGAGTTCGTGGACCCCGGCGCGAATCCGTTCCGCACCGACGCCGAAGGGGCGGCGGAAGTGGGCGCCGACATGCGCTACCGGGTCAACTCGAACCTCACCCTGAACGCCTCCATCAACCCCGACTTCGGTCAGGTCGAAGCCGATCCCGCCGTCGTCAACCTGGGCGTCTACGAGGTGTTCTTCCAGGAGCGCCGCCCCTTCTTCGTGGAAGGCAGCGAGATCTTCGACTTCGGCCGCAACACGTCGGGCGGCCGCCTCTTCTATTCCCGGCGGATCGGTCGGGCGCCCCAACTGCGCACCCCCTCTCCCCTCTCCGACGCCCCGGACGTGAGCCGCATCTGGGGCGCAGCCAAGTTCACCGGAAAAACCGACTCGGGGTGGTCGGTCGGGGTCATCGAGGCCCTCACCGGTCAGGAGAACGCCCGCATCCGCCTGGACGACGGGGGCGAAACCGAGTTCGCCGTGGAGCCCCTCACCAACTACCTGGTGGCCCGGCTGCGGAAGGACGGCAACCAGGGCCGCTCCAGCATCGGCGGCATGGTCAGCGCCGTGAGCCGCGACCTGTCCACCGACGCCCTGGAAGCCACGCTCCATTCCAGCGGCTATTCGGGCGGTGTGGACGCGCGCTTCGAGACCGACGACCGCAACTGGGCGCTCCTGGGCTCGGCGGCCTTCTCCCGGGTGGGCGGCAGCCCCGAGGCCCTGATCCGCACCCAGCGGGCCGGCAACCACTTCTTCCAGCGTCCCGACGCCGACCACCTCTCGGTGGATTCCACGGCGGCGTCGATCTCGGGCTACTCGGTGGGGGCGTCGCTGGAGCGCCGGGGCGGCGTTCACTGGCGAGGATCGGTGGCCGTGGCGGCCACCAGTCCCACGTTCGAGGTCAACGACGTGGGCTTCCAGACCCGCACCGACCGCCGGGACGCCGCCGTGGCCCTGAGCTACCAGGAAGACCAGCCCGGCTCCCTGCTCCGGAACTGGTCGGTGACGTCCAACGTGCGATTCGAGCACAACTACGACTGGCAGCGGATCCTGGGCTTCGCCGGCCTCGGCCTCAACGTGCGCGGCCTTTCGTTCTGGGGGGGGCACCTGGGCCTCACCCGCTCCCTGAAGGCCAACGACGACCGGTCCACCCGGGGGGGCCCCCTCATGGAGCGGCCCGCCAACTGGGACGGCTTCGTGGCCCTCTACTCGGACCAGCGCAAACCCGTGACCGTGAGTACCACCCTCCGGGGGTCCCGCGACGACTACGACGGGTGGAGCGGCGGAGTGAACTTCGGCCTCAACATTCGCACCTCCGACCGGTGGAACCTGACCCTCTCCCCCGAGTGGTCGGTGCGACGCACCGATGCCCAGTACGTGGGGACCGTGACCGACCCCGCGGCCGACCATACCTACGGCGCCCGCTATCTCTTCGCGCCCCTGAAGCAGAACACCCTGGCCATGGAGACGCGGCTCAACGTCACCTTCACGCCGCGCCTCTCCTTCGAGCTGTTCGCCCAGCCCTTCCTGTCATCGGGGGACTACGGCACGGTGGCGGAACTCGCCGCACCGGGGAGCTACCGTTTCCAGGAGACGCCGGTGGACGCCCCGGATCGGGACTTCAACGTGCGGTCGCTGCGGGGCACGGCGGTGTTGCGCTGGGAGTGGCGCCCGGGATCGACCCTGTATCTGGCCTGGCAGCAGAACCGCAGCTCGTCGGCGCCGTACGGGGACTTCGACTTCGGCCGGGATCGGGCGGCCCTCTTCGACGCGGCCCCCGACAACATCTTCCTGCTCAAGGTGAACTACTGGTTCACGCGCTGAGGACGGGGCGAGCCCCGGGTCAGTTCGACGGCGCTCCGAAGGCGACGAAGGCGTCGTAGACCGGGCGTTTCCCCCCCGTGGCGTCGCGAAGGCTCACGGAACCGAACGTGGTCAACACGCTCGTCGCTCCCGATTGGGGAGGGTGGAGGAACAGCCAGTTCACCAGCCGCACGTCCCGTCCGTCCAGACCGTCGGATAGACGCTCCAGCCAGACCGTCTGGGCGGTCGGGCTCGCGGTCCAGGGCGTGGCCGTGCCGGCGGGGGTGGCAGCGGGCCACCCGGTCTCGGTGACGGCCACCGGGAGGTCGCCCAGGAGGGCGAAGACCGGGTCGAGGTAGTCGGCCGGCACGTCGCCGGCCTGGGCGATGCCCAGATAGGGGTAGACCGTGAGTCCCACCACGTCGATCCGCGTCCGATCGTGGAGCGTGAAGGCCGGTGTCGTGGGGGTCGTCCAGCCGCTGAACTCGCCCCATCCCATGAGGTGCTCGACGTTGAAGACCGGCCCTACGAGCGTCCCGGGCGAGACGGCCCGGATCGCGTCCACGGCGTCGTCGTAGACCGCGAGCCAGTCGAGATAGTCGTCGGGGTCCTCCTCCCACGCGAAATCCGATTCGTTGCCCAGGAAGAGAAGCGGCGGCTTCCGGGCGTCGGCGTACGCGCGCACCACCTGGACGTACGCGGCCCGAGCGGTCTCGTTGGACCAGGCGTTGGTGGGGTCGCCGGGAACCGCGATGTAGCGCTGCCCCTCCCCACGCCATCCGAACACGGCCACCGGAGCGTAGTTGGCGCCGTCACCCGAGAAGTCGGCCACGAGTTGGGCGGCCGCGGGTACGGATCCCGCGTCGCGTCCCAGCACGAGATCGTCTCGCCAGGCACCGTTCCACATCACGGCGCCCCGATTCATGGACGTGACCTCGTCGAAGAACGCGGCCACCTGGGTGAAGTCGTCGGGGAAGCCCTGGGGGGAGAGCCCGACCCCGCGAAGTATGCCCTGGGGCGGGGGATCGTCGTCGCCCTCACCATCGGGACCGGACGGGGCGTCGCTTCCGCAGGCGCCGAGCACGCACGAGGCCGCGAGGGCGAGAGAGACCCGCACCGCCGCCCGGTGTCCGATCACGGGACCCTACCGCCGCCGGATCCGGCCGGTGTGCTCCACCACGACTCGATACCCGTCGACTTCCTTGGGCACGCCGTGGCGGCCCCGGTCATCGGCGATGAGGACCTTGAGGCAGTGCTCGCCCTTCGACATGCCCACGGCCGTTCCCACCACGCCCGGGCGGCCCATGACCCGTCCGGTGAGTTTGCGCTGCGCCGCCTTGAGGGCGGGATCCATCATCGAGAGCCCTCGTCGATCTGGACGTCGAAGCGCTGGAGCACGATGTCGATGGGGTTGGCGATGGTGCTGGTGGCACTGCCGGCGAACAGCAGTCCCACGGGCCGCCGATCGGCGGCCAGGAGTCCCTCGCTCACGATGAGCGACCCCGAATCACCGCCGGCGCTGAAGCCGCCGCCGGTGATGAGGATCTGGTCTTCGAACCGGGCCGTGCCCCCCCGATAACTCACGTCGATGACCGCGTTGATGCCCGTGACCGTGCCGTGGGTGTGCCCCGTGGTGCGCCCGTACTTCTGGACCTTCATGCCCAGCGTGGCTTCGGCGGGCGTGGAGCGGGGATTGCCGTAGCCGTCATCGGGCGTGGCGAATCCCACGTCGTCGGGCGTGGTGGCAGCGATGGCCGCATCCATCCGGTTGAGCGGGCACGAGAACCGCGTGCGGCAGAAATCGATCTCCTGGAAGTCGTGGAGCGTCGCCACCACGTCGTCGGGATTCCGTCCGCCGTCGGCCACGCCGGGCTGGAGCAGGGGATCGCCGGGCCGCGCCTCGTTGTTGTTGGCGTAGACGTGATTGTTGCTCAGGGCGAAGACCTGATCTCCGTCGGTGACCCGGGCGCCGATGGTGCCGGCGGTCACCCCGGTGTGGCCGGTGCTCACGCCGATGGGGACGGGGCGGGGGAAGTTCCCGCGCCGGTCCACGTCGTCGGCGGCGGCGGGCGCCGGGAGTTCGTTCAACGCCTGAAACGCCTGGGTGAGCTCGAGCTGCACCGGCACCCCGTCGACGGTGGCCGGGAGCTGGGCCACGCCCAGGGCCGTCAGGTAGACCTTCACGACGTAATCGCCGCCGGCGTCCAGGCCCACGGCCGTGCCCACGACCCCGTCCCGGCCCATCCACACGCCGGTGACCGAGGCCTGGGCCGCCATGGCCGCATCGAGGGACGGGCCGCCGGGAAGCCCCGGAATCACCGGGTTGCCCAGGGCCACGTCGGCGAGGAGGGCGGCCACGAGGGCCCACCGGGAACGGCTCCAGCGCAAGAGGCTCATACCCGTCCTACGCCGCCCCACCGCGAGAGGTTTCCACGGGGTCGTCGTGGCCTCCATCCCCCCGCACCATTACCGTGGCCCCATGATCGACGTCGATCTGGCCATCCAGCAGGCCGACCGGGCCCTGGGCGCCGGCGATCCCGGCGCCGCCCTCGACGGGCTTCTCGCCGCCGTGCGCGGGGGGTCGGACGACCCTCGGGTCTGGACGCGCTTCGCCCGGATCGTGGCCGGGGCGGACAACCTGGCCGAGATGACGTTCCACGACCTGGACGCCCTCCTGGGCCTCTGCCTGGTCCACGCCGCCGTGAGCCCCCGGCTCCTGGGCGACGCCCCGGGTCGCCACCTGCGGCGGCATCCGCTCCTGGCCCCGCTGCTGGCCGCGCCGTCGCCCCGGACGCTGACGGCGGGTCTGGACGACCCGGCCACCTGGGCCGCCCTCTCGGCCCCCACCACCCGGGCGATCCTGGAGGTGTGCGTGGTGGCCGACGCCGGGTGGGACCGCCTGGTTGCGGCGGTACGGCGGCGGCTGCTCCTGACCCTGGCGGGGCGGGACCGCACCCCCGGCGGGCTGGACGACACGGCGTTTCTCGCCGCCCTGGCCCGCCAGTGCTTCTTCACCGGATACGTCCAGGAGGTGGCCGACGACGAGGTGGCGGCGGTGGAGGAGATGGTCGCCGGCATGTCCGGCCGCGCCGTGGGGTCGAGCCCCGACGACGCCGCTCGCGTGCTGCTCCTGGCCGCCTATCTCCCCCTGGTGGAATGGGAGCGGGTGGAGGAGGTGGCCCACTGGGCCGCCGAGCAGGGGGACCCCGGACTGGACGCGGTCCTTCGGGAGCAGGTGTTCGACGCCGTGGAGGAGGCCGACCTGGCCGAGGCCCTCCCCTCGGTATCCCCCGTGGACGATGCCACGTCGCGCACGGTCCGGGCCCTCTACGAGGATCACCCCTACCCCCGGTGGCACCGCCCCGTACGCCGCGACCCCACCACCCTCGAGGCCCTTCTGCACGAGGTTCTCCCGGGCCCCCCGCCACCGGGGCCCCTGCCCCGGTCCACCCCCCTGCGGGTGCTCGTGGCGGGGTGCGGCACGGGGAGTCATCCGGTGGCCACGCGCCTCATGCTCCGGGACAGCCAGGTGGTGGGGCTGGATCTGAGTCGGGCCAGCCTGGCCTTCGCCATGCGGAAGACGCTGGAGCTGGGCATCGACGGCGTGGGATACGTCCACGGCGATCTCCTGGCCCTGGAGGGGTGGGACGCCCGCTTCGATCTGGTGGAGGCCATGGGGGTGCTGCACCACCTGGAGGACCCGGTGCGGGGCTGGCGGATCCTGGCGGGTCTGCTGGACCCCGGCGGCATTCTGCGCGTGGGGCTCTACTCGGCCCGGGCGCGCCGGGGGATCGAAGCCCTGCGGGCCCACCTGGACCCGGCCTCCGTGGGGACCGACCCCGAGTCCCTGCGCGACGCCCGGCGCCGGGCCCTGGCCTTCCTTCGCACCCACCCCGACGGCCCCTCGGTGGTGCGCTGGCGGGACTTCCACTCCCTCCACGAGTTCCGGGACCTGGTGCTCCACCCCGTGGAACACCGATTCGGCCCGGCCCGCATCGGCCAGATCGTGGAGGAACTGGGGCTGGAGTTCCTGGGATTCGGCCCCGTCTCCGAGGCCGCCGTGCGCCGATTCCGGGATCGCTGGCCCGCCCCCGAGGCCCTGCGCGATCCCCGCCTCTGGGACTCCTTCGAGGCCGATTATCCGGACACGTTCCGGGGCATGATCCAGTTCTGGCTCCGGAAGCCGAGCCCGTAGGCCTCCGGATCCGTCAGGGCAAGGAGGCGCCCCCGGCGGTACGGGGCACCAGGAGGCGCACCCGATCCTCGCCCCTGGACCACGCCACTGGAATCAGCCCCGCCTCCAGAAGGCGTCGAGCCGCGCCGTCGGTCATGGCCGCCGCCCCCGCCGTCACGCCCCGGTCCACCCCGGCGCTCCAGGCGTGGAGAGGCACGCCGGTCACGGAGAGATCGGGAGGACGTCCGTCGTCTGGGCTCAGGTAGGCCCGGGTCAGGGCCACCACCGCCGCCGCCGCCGCCGGGCCCATGAGGTAGTCGTCCCGCCGGGGGGCGCCCTCCACTTCCCGGAACGAAGGCAGTTCCTCCACGTCGGCCGTGTCGGGCCCGTAGGGCACCCGGAGCAGGAACCCCGGCGCGGCCACGCCCACCGAGCGGGCCTCGGGCGCGGTGCGGAAGGCCGACCACCCCGGGTCCACCCCGCCCCACGCCGACGGCTCGTCGAAGTCGCCCAGGTCGGCGATGCCGGCCAGGGCGGGATCGCCGTCCACCAGGAGCGTGGCCCCGAACGCGGCGCAGAGGGCCGTGGTCCAGGCCAGGAGCACCTGGTCGGGGGCCCCGGGCCCCACGGCCCCGTCAAGGAGGGCCACGTACGTCCACGGGTCGCCGTCGGGGCCGGCGCCGGCCTTCAGCATGCGGGCGAGCGCCGAGGCCTCCAGGCCTCCCGCCGCCTCGGCCTCGGCGGCCAGGGCCGCCCGGGACAGGTCGGCCAGATACAGGTGGAGGCGGGGTCCGGTGTCGAGGCGGCGGACGATGAAGTCCACGGCCCGCCACCGCCGCTCCAGATTCCGGAAGACCGGCACCCGGAGGAACGCGCGGAGGGCGTGGGCCGCCCGGGAGGCGTGGGCCTCCCGGTCCGTCCCGTCGTCGGCCGCCACCGCGTCGAAGCGCGCCACCTCGGCGGCGAAGGCCCGGATGGAGTCGAGGGGGGCGTCGGAGGCCGGGGCGGGAGGAGGCCCGGCCGGCCCGGGCCCGGCCTGATCCAGGATGGCGTCCAGAACGCCCCCGGCGGGCGGGGCGGGAGCCGGCGGCGTGGGCGCGCCCCCCGCCGTTTCGCCGCTCGGTGTGGACCCCGCGCCGCCGCTCCGGCCCTCCATGGCCGCGCCCAGGGCCGGCACCCGGCGCAGGAGGACGTCGGGGTGGAAGTCGTCGAGCTCCCGGAAGGCCACCGCCGCGCCGTCGCCCAGGGATACGTGGGGAGCCACGGCGGCCAGGACCGCGTCCACCGTGTCCCGGTCCACCGGCATGGGGGTGGGCGGGCCGGCCGATCCGGCGGCGCCCCGGCCCGAGAAGTCGCCCAGGAGCAGTACCGACGCCCTCCGTTCCCGCCGCTCCGGCGGTGGTGCGGCGTGGGTCGACGGATCGACGTCCAGATGGACCGTGGAGCGGTGGCGAGGGGGCACGGGGGGTTCCTCGAGCGGGGAAGACGGCGGACTGCCCCATGATGCGGCGCCACCGGGCCCGGCGCTACGGCCCGAAGAGGCCCGCCGTCGTTCATTCGGATCGAATCGACCCGATCGATTTGAGCGAAACACCACGGCCCGGACCGGCCCGGAGTCCCCCGAAATCCACGTTTCGTCGCGTCGGGCGGCCACGAACACCCCTCTGGCACGGGGCCTGCGTTGAAGAGGGGCCGGTGAGGCACACACCGCCAACCAACACCGGAGGACCCCTATGAAGACCCGATCGACCCTGATGCTCGCTCTCTGCGCCGCCGTGGGCGCCGCCGCCTGCGGCGACGACCGGAACCGCATGGACGAGCTCGAAGAGATGCAGTCCGAGATGTCGGCCGCCGCCGATGCCACCATGGCCGAACTCACCGAGTTCCGGTCCAACGTGGGCACCGCCCTGGGCGACATCCAGATGGAGCTCCAGTCCATGCGCGCCGAGATGGCCGCCGAGACCAGCGAGGAGTGGAGCGAACTCGAGGCCAGCGCTCGGGAGACCGAGTCCGAGGTGATGGCCCAACTCGACGCCCTCTCCACCGCGTCGGCCGAAGAGGCCCGTGAGATTCGCCGGGCCGCCACGCAGCGCCTGGCCGAGCTCGAAGCCGAGGTCGCCGAGAGCCGGATCGACGCCGCTCAGACCGCCGACGAACTGTCGGGCGCCGTGGACCGGAGCCTGACCGAGCTCGAGTCCGACCTGGACCGTCTGGAGTCCGACTCCCAGGAGGCCATGGACGAGATGGCCGACGAGACCGACGAAGCCATGGATGACATGGCGGAATCCGAGCCCGTACGCGGCCTGCGGGAGCGCCTCGCCGAGGTCCGGAACGAGGCCGCCGCCCTGGCCTCGGCCTCGGGCGACGAACTCGAGGAAGCCCGGGAGGACCTGAGCGAGACCATCGCCGAGCTGACCCGGGAGATCCGGAGCGAGTGGTACGCCCTGGAGTGGGAGATCGACGACCACGCCTGACGACGGTCTCCATCCGCGGTGAAGCGCCGCATTCCCCCCATGGCCGACGGCGGGGGGGAATGCGGCGTTTCTCGTTCGACACGCTTGCCCCGGTCGCCGCCACGGCGCGAGTTTCGGCCGGTTCCCCCTCGTGCCGAGTACCCGGATGGAGTCGACGACGATGCGACGTGCCCGCTGGACCTTCACCGTGACCCTGCCGTTCCTGGCCCTCGTGCCCGGGCTGCGGGCCCAGACTCTGGCCGACGACGATCCGGTCCTCCGGGCCATCTACACCGAGGCCACCGAGGGCTCCCGGTTCGAACCCCTGGCCCAGGCCCTCCTGGACTCCATCGGGCCCCGCCTCACCGCTTCGGAGGGCATGGAGCGGGCTCAGGCGTGGGCCGTGGAGAGGCTGGCGAGCTGGGGGTACGACGCCCGCACCGAGCAGTACGGCACGTGGGAAGGCTGGAACCGGGGCACCAGCGCCATCGACCTGGTGGAGCCCCGGGTGCGGTCCCTCGAGGGCCGCATCCTGGCCTGGAGCCCGGGCACCGGCGGGGAGCCGGTGGAAGGGGGCGTCGTGGCCCCCGACGGCATCGCTTCTCCGGCGGACTGGCAGGCGTTCCTGGGCACGGTCCGGGACCGCTGGGTCATGTGGTCGTTCCCCCAGCCCACCTGTCGTCCCGACGACATGTGGCGGGAATACGCCCAGCCGGGGTCGTACGAGGCCATGGACGAGGCCCGGGACGAGGCCCAGCGCGCGTGGAACGCCCAGATCCGCGCCGCCGGCAGCGACGACCCCCGCAACCGCGACCTCCAACGGCAACTCGAAGAGGCCGGCGCCCTGGGCATCGTGACGTCGAACTGGACCGGAGAAGTGGGCACCAACCGGGTCTTCAACAGCTACACGCGGGAGATCCCCACCTTCGAGTTGAGCTGCGAGGACTACGGGCTGGTGCATCGCCTGGCGGCCCGGAACCAGGGTCCGGTGCTGCGCCTCACGGCCGAGGCCGAGAATCGGGGCCACGTGCCCGTCTACAACGTCATCGCCGAAATGCGGGGCACGGAACTGCCGGACGAGTACGTGATCCTGTCGGCCCACTACGACTCGTGGGAAGCGGGCTCCGGCGCCACCGACAACGGCACGGGCTCGGTGCTCATGATGGAGGCGGCCCGCATCCTGGCCGAGGTCTATCCGAATCCGAAGCGGACGATTCTCGTGGGACTCTGGAGCGGCGAGGAGCAGGGACTCAACGGGTCCCACGCCTTCGTCGAAGACCACCCCGACATCGTCGACGGCCTCCAGGCCCTCTACAACCAGGACAACGGCACGGGTCGGGTGGTGAGCATGAGCGGCTCGGGCTTCGTGGACGCCGGGGGCCATCTGGCCCGCTGGCTCGCCCGGGTGCCCGCCCAGGTGTCGCGGTTCATCGACGTGAGCTTCCCGGGCATGCCCTCGGGGGGAGGCACCGACAGCGCCTCGTTCGTGTGCGCCGGCGCCCCGGGCTTCAACCTGGGGGCGTTGAGCTGGGATTACGGCTCCCTCACCTGGCACACCCAGCGGGACACGTTCGACAAGCTGGTCTTCGACGACCTGCGCAACAACGCGGTCCTCACCGCCTCCCTCGCCTACCTGGCGTCGGAGGATCCGGAGCGGGTGAGCCGGGAGCGCCGGGACATGCCCCTGAACACCCAGACGGGTGAGCCGGCCAACTGGCCGGCATGCGGCGCCGCGGTCCGGGACAGCCGCAACAGCCCGCGCATGCAGTGAACCGAGGCCTTCGGGCCGTGGTCTTCACCGACATCGTGGGGTCGACCTCCACGATGCAGGCCGATGAAGACGAGGCCCGTCGCCGCCGGGACCGGCACCGGTCCGCCGTGGAGTCGTCGGTGGACCGGTGGCGAGGCGAGGTGGTGCAGTTCTACGGCGACGGCTCGCTCTCGGTCTTCGAGAGCGCGGTGGATGCGGTGCGGTGCGCCGGGGAGATCCAGGCCGACGTGCAGCGTCCGCCCGGAGTCCCCCTGCGCATCGGGATCCACAGCGGCGACGTGGTCCGGGACGACAGCGGCGTCTTCGGCGACGCCGTGAACGTGGCGGCCCGCCTCGAGGCCCTCTGCGTGGCCGGAGGCGTGCTGGTGAGCGACAAGGTCTACGACGAGATCAAGAACCAGGGCGATCTCGAGACGGTGCTCCTGGGCCCGGTGCACCTTCGCAACGTGGCCCGCCCCACCCCGGTCCACGCCCTGGCGCTGCCCCACCTCGTGGTGCCCCGGGCCCACGACGTCGGGGCGGCGGGAGCCCCGGCCCCGGCGGGTGTGGCCGTCCTGCCCTTCGCCAACCTCACCCCCGACCCGGAGAACGCCTGGTTCGCCGACGGGCTGGCCGAGGAGGTCATCAACGCCCTGACCCGCGTGCCCGGACTCAAGGTCACGGCCCGGACGTCGTCGTTCGCGTTCCGGGGCCGGGAGCAGGACGTGCGGGAGATCGGCCGGGCCCTCGGCGTGGGGGCGATCCTGGAGGGCAGCGTGCGGCGGGCGGGCACCCGGGTCCGGCTCACGGCCCAGCTCATCGACGCCTCCGACGGCTTCCACCTCTTCAGCGAGGTCTACGACCGGACCCTGGACGACGTCTTCGCGGTCCAGGACGAACTGGCCCGCACCATCGTGGGCCAGCTCTCGCCCCGCCTTCTGGACACGCCCACGGCCTCGAGCCGGCAACGCCCACACGATGCGGGGCGCTGGGACGGGCAGGCCTACGACCTCTTTCTCCGGGCCCGGGCCGAGGTGGCCCGCTGGACGCCCCCCGCCATGCGGAAGGCACTGGAGCTGTGCCGCCGGTCGGTGGAGATCGACCCCGGGCGCCCCGAACCGTGGGCCACCATGGGTACGGCGTGGATCTTCCTGGGCGGCACGGGCCAGGTGCCTCCCGCCGAGGCCTACCGGGAGACCGAAACCGCCGTCGCCCGGGCCCTGGAGCTCGACCCCGACGACGCCGTGGCCCTGACGAACCGGGCGCTGCGCCTCCTCTTCACAGGAGGCGGATCGGACGCGGCCCTGGCCACCCTCGACCACGCCCTCACGGTGGCTCCGGGGCTGGCCTTCGCCTATCAGGCCCGCACCTACGCCCTGCTCTACGGGCGGCGGTTCGCCGATGCGGTGGAGGCGGGGCAGGCCGCCGTGGAACTCGATCCCCTCTCGCCCGTCTACCTGGAGACGTTGGGCTCGGCCTACCTGGCGGCCGACCGGATCGACGACGCCCGCCGGGTGCTCGATCGGGCGCTGGCCATCGATCCGAGCTTCCGGTCGGCGACCCAGGTCCTGGCCTGGACCCACCTGGCCGGCGGCGACCTGGACCGGGCCACGGAGCTCATGGACTCGCTCCCGGCGAAGGCGGGCTTTCCCGAAGCCGCCGCCGGGTCCCGGGGCTACCTCTACGGCCTGGCGGGCGACGCGCCCCGGGCCCGGGAGATGCTCGCCCTCCTGGAGGCCCGGAAGATCCGGGAGCCCGACGTGGAGCTGGACATCGACATGGCCATGGTCTACCTGGGACTCGGCGAACACGACCGCATGTTCGAACGGCTGGAGGCCGCCTCCACCCGGCATCGAGGCGCCCTCTTCTTCATGCGGTGGGCGCAGCTCTGGGACGACCTCCGGGACGATCCTAGGATCCAGGCCCTCCTGGAGGACTGAGAGGCTCAACGTCTTGCGCGCCTCGGGGGTCGATCCGACGATAGCCGCCGAGTTCCCCGCGCTCCTCCAGCCCCGCTTTCCGATGCGCTCTTCGTTCGTGCGTCGCGCCTCCGCCGTCCTGGCCCTCGCCGCGCTGTGCGGTGCTCCCGTTTCCGGGTCGGCCCAGGAGTCCCCCGATCTCCAGTCCCTGGTGAGCACCTTGTCGGTGCGGTCCATCGGCCCCGCCGTCATGAGCGGGCGCGTGGTGGACATCGCCGTGGCGGGCACGCCCGGGGAGCCGGGATACGGGAACGAGTTCTACATCGCCTCGGCCGGCGGCGGCGTGTGGAAGACCCAGGACGGGGGCGTGACCTTCGATCCGGTCTTCGACGACGCTCCCGTGGCCTCCATGGGCGCCGTGGCCGTGGCCCCCTCGGCCCGGGACGTGGTCTGGGCGGGCACGGGCGAGGACAACAACCAGCGGAGTTCGTCGTACGGCGACGGGGTCTATCGCTCCACCGACGGCGGGGCGACCTGGCGTCCCATGGGACTCCGGGAGTCGCAGCACATCGGCAAGATCCGGATCCACCCCACCGATCCCCTCACCGTCTACGTGGCGTCGGTGGGACCCCTCTGGGGCCCGGGCGGCGAACGGGGCGTCTACCGCACCACCGACGGCGGGGAGAGCTGGGAGAACGTGCTGTCGGTGGACGAGCACACCGGCGCCGCCGACATCGTCCTGGATCCCTCGAACCCGGCCGTGATCTACGTGGCCATGCAGCAGCGGGAGCGCCGGGCCTACAGCTACATCTCCGGGGGCCCGGGCACGGGCATCTGGAAGTCGACGGATGGCGGCGACCACTGGACGCAGCTCACCGAGGGACTCCCGGAAGGCGACATGGGCCGCATCGGGCTCGACATCTCCCGGTCGCACCCGGGCACGGTGTACGCCGTCACCGAGGGCGACGCCGCCGGCGTCTACCGGTCCGACAACGGGGGCCTGAGCTGGCGCCGCACCAGCGATATCCAGTCGATCCCTTGGTACTTCGGCGAGATCCGGGTCGACCCCACCGACCCCGAGACCGTCTACCACCTGGGCGTGCCGCTGCAGCGGAGCCGGGACGGAGGCGTGACCTGGGAGCGGGCCGCCGACGGTACGGTCCACGTGGACAACCACGCCATGTGGATCTCGCCCTCCGACCCCGACCACCTGATCCTGGGCAACGACGGCGGACTGTACGTGAGCCGGAGCGGGGGCCTGTCGTGGGACTTTTCCAACGACCTGCCGGTGTCCCAGTTCTACGCCGTGGGCTACGACTTCGCCGAGCCCTTCTTCGGGGTGTACGGGGGACTCCAGGACAACAACACCTGGGGCGGGCCGAGTCGGACCCGGGCCGCGGTGGGGATCCGCAACGCCGACTGGTTCGTCATGGCGGGAGGCGACGGCTTCTACGCGGTGGTCGATCCCACCGACCCCAACATCGCCTACGTGGAGTCCCAGAACGGCAACATCCTTCGGTTCGACCGGCGCACGGGAGACCGGAAGGGCATCCGCCCCGAGCAGGACCCGGATCTGCCGTCGTTCCGGTACAACTGGAGCGCTCCCATCGTCATCTCACCGTGGGACTCCGACACGATCTGGTTCGCGGCGAACCACGTCTTCCGGAGCCCCGATCGGGGCGACTCGTGGGAGGTGGTGAGCGACGACCTCACCCAGCAGTTCGATCGGGACAGCCTGCCCATGTTCGGCGCCGTTCCCGACGACGACGCCGTCTCGCGGCACTCGGGGGTGGCCCCCTTCGGCAACATCTCCGACCTGGACGTGTCCCGGGTGGAACGGGGGGTGGTGGTGGCCGGCACCGACGACGGCGTCGTGGCCGTGACCCGGGACGACGGGGCCACCTGGACCCGCACCACGTCGTTTCCCGGCGTGCCCGACACGACCTACGTGAGCAAGGTGCGGGCGTCGAAACACGACGCGAACGTCGTCTACGCCACCTTCGACGGCCACCGCAGCAACGACTTCCGGCCCTACGTGCTGAAGAGCACCGACGGCGGTGCGTCGTGGAGCAGCATCGCCTCCAACCTTCCCGAATTCGGCAACGTGCGGGCCATCGCCGAGCACCACGCCAACCCGAATCTGCTCTTCGTGGGCACCGAGTTCGCCCTGTTCGTCTCCATCGACGGCGGCGGGTCGTGGAACCGCATCGACAACGGCATGCCGCCGGTGCGCATCGACGACCTGAAGATCCACCCCCGGGACAACGCCCTCATCGTGGGAACCCACGGGCGAGGCATCTACCTCATGGACGACCTGGGTCCCCTGGAGCACCTGGCCGAGGCCCGGGCCGCGGGGGGACCGTTCCTCCTCCCCGTCCAGCCCCAGATGGTGTTCACCGCCGACGGGTCGGTGAGTTCGGGCACCACGGGCAACCGGGACTACACCGGCGACAACCCGCCGGTGGGCACCACCGTGTCGTATCTGCTGCCCCAGCGCGCCGCCGACGTGCGCCTGGAGATCGTGGGTCCCGATGGCGCCACGGTCCGGACCCTGGACGCGGCGGGGGGCGCGGGTCTGCACCACGTCGCGTGGAACTTCCGGGCCGACGCGCCGTGGTCCGGGCCGCCCGAGGCGCCTCAGGGCGGTGGGGGCGGAGGCGGATTCGGAGGCTTCGGCGGAGGGGGGACCGGCGGCCAGGGTCCCCTGGTGGTGCCGGGCACCTACACGGCCCGCCTCACCGTGGGAGGGTCGGTGCTGGAGCAGCCGGTCGAGGCCCGTCCCGACCCGGCCGTCACCCTGACCCTGGCCCAACTGCGCGAGCTGTTCGCCCTGCGCATGGAGCACCTGGGCCTCAACGCCCGGCTGCAGATCGCCCAGCGTGCCGCGGGCGACGCCCTGGAGGAGGTGCAGGGCATGGAGGCCGCCCTGGACGCCCACGGCGCCGCGCCGGAGGCGCTGCGGGATCAGGTGTCGGCGGCCCTGCGGGAGATCCAGGCGGCCCGGCAGATGCTGGGCGTGGGCGGCCGGTTCGGTGGGGGCGGCGGCGACTCGGTCCAGGGCGCCCTGTCCGGGGCCTTCGGCATCCACAGCGGCACCGTGATGCCCACCGCCGCCGAGCGGGAGGCCCTGGCCCGGGGGGCCGAGCGCCTGCCCGGCGCCGAGGCCGCCGTGGATGCCATAGTGGAGGGCACGCTGCCCGGGTTGCGGGCGGCCCTGGACGCCGCCGGCGTGCCGTGGACCCCGGGGCGGGGGGTGGGGGGCGGGGAGGGCTGAGGCCGCCCGCCCGTCACCGACCCGGACGCATCCGCCAGGTGAAGGGGGCCGCCACGTAGCACCCGTCCCGACGGGCCGGGCGGAAGCGCCAGCCGGTGACGGCCTCCCGGGCCCACGCCAGGAGGCGGCGGTCGTCGTGCCCGGGAGTGCGCACGGACTCGGGGTCGACCCGGCCCTGGGCATCCACGATCACTTCCAGGTCGACGACGTCGAGGCGCAGTTCCGCAGGCCATGCCGACATGCGTATGGACAGGGGCGTTGGAGGCGTCGCCGCCGCGGCCACCGGCGCGGCGTCCCCGGGACAGCCCGGCGGGTTCGTCCACTCGGTCTCGTCGGGCGGCGAGCCGGTGGCACAGGCCGTCGTGAGGGCGACGAGCAGTAGAGCGGGGCGGTTGCGGGCAGTCATGCGCCCATGATGCGACGACCCGCGCCGGAGCCACAACCCGTCACGCCGGCCCGTTTCGGGCCGGCGTGTCCGATTGGGGGGCCTATATGGCCTCGATGCGGCACGGGGCCTCGAATTTCCACCTCCCGTGTCGGATCCAGGCGCCATAGGCACCCCGATCCGACACGGCCCTTCGATGGAGGTCGGCGTGACGAGTTGGGGCGTCTCGGAGGGTGGCGGGCCCGACGTCAGGCCCCTTCGAACGTCTCCCGGATGGCGTGGTACGCCGGCTTGGGCATGTAGAATTCGTCGAAGGGCAGCGCCCGGCCGAATCCGCTGAACCACCCGGGAATCCACGAATACTTGTCGGTGGCGCCCCAGGTGGTCATGGCCGTACAGCGAGGCTGGGCCATGCAGGCCGCGGCTACGTTGCGGAACTGGTCGGCCTGCTCCTGCAGCAGATCCTGTCCGTCGGGAATGCGGACGTCGACCTCGGTGTAGCGCACGTCGAACCCGGCGGCGGCCATGCGATCCAGGTTGGGGCCGAACGCCGTCGGGTTGGGCCAGGTGTGGAGTACGTGCCCCTGGAGCCCGATGCCGTGGATCGGGATGCCCGCGTCCCGAAGTCGGATGGCCAGGGCCAGGAGCGAGTCGGACTTCGCCCCCATGGACGACACGCCGTAGTCGTTGAGGTACAGCCGGGCGTCGGGATCGGCCCGATGGGCCCAGACGAAGGCCGAGTCGATGACGTCGGCGCCCACCGTCTCGGTCCAGAAGGTGGGACGCAGTCCCGTGCCGTCGTCGGCGATGACCTCGTTGGCCACGTCCCAACTGGCGATGCGTCCGGCGTAGCGCCCGACGACGGTCTCGATGTGGTCCTTCAGATCCTCCAGGAGCGAGGCGCGGGTCTGGGACCCCGACATGACCCAGGCCGGCTGCTGACTGTGCCACAACAGCACGTGGCCGTGGACGGCCATGCCCCACGTCTCGGCGAACTCCACCGCGTCGTCGGCGCCCTGGAAGTCGTACGTGTTGGGCGCCGGGTGGATGGGCCCGAACTTCATGGCGTTTTCGGGCGTGACGCTGGTGTATTCCGAGGCCACGAGGTCGCGGTACGCCGCGTCGTTGGACAGGGCGTCGCGACTCAAGGCCGCGCCGAAATCCACACCCCGGGCCCGGGCGGCATCGCGCATGGTGAGGGGCGGAACGAAGACGGCGTAGGTGCCGCCGGCGTCGATCCCCCCTTCGACGCGGCGCTCCTGGACATCGACGGGGAGCACGTCCAGGTCGGTCCACGCCGACCCCTGGAGCCGCCCGAGACGGATCCGGTGCTCCACCACCGCCCCGGCCAGCTCGGCGGGGTAGACGAGAGACAACCGTGTTCCGGTGCCGAAGGCCAGCGATTCGGGCGTGATGCGCACCGCCGTGCCCGCCACCAGTCGATCGCCTCCGGGGGGAGACGACACGGCCTCGACCCGAACCGTCGCCGTGGACGACAGCGCACCCTGGGGAATCTCCAGGCGGAGCAGGCCGCCCAGCGCCGACACCGTGCCGCCCGCCGCGCCCACCACGCCGCCCTCGCCCACCACCACGTCCACGGTGGCCGAGCGCCCCCCGGCCGAAGCCGTGAGCGTGGCCGTGCCGGGCGCAACGGCCGTCACGGCGCCCGACGCGGTCACGGTGGCCACACCCCCCGCCGACGACGACCAGGTCGCCGAGACGCCCGAGATCGATCCCCCCGCGGCGTCCCGGGCCGTGGCCGTGACCGTCTGGCTCTGCCCCGGCACGAGGTCGAGGGCGCCCACCGAGACCGTCACCGAGGCGACGTCCACCGGATCCGGGTCGCCCCCGGGGTCGGAGGGGGAATCGCTACAGGCCAGGGTGACGAAAAGAACGGCGACGGCAAGACGACGAAGCATGAAGTCTCCACGGGTCAGGGGGGGTGTCCCGAACCACGCGCAGGATGGGCCGGCGAGGGGTCAAGGCGCCGACTTCAGGCCACGTCCAACTCCGTCATTCCGAAGATCCGCCCGGTACTGGTCCGCAGGGTCACGACGTAGTGCCCCGGCGGAACGCGGCCCCCGTCGGGCAGCCAGGCGTCCCATACGCGGAAGCGCCATTCGTGGGCCACGATCTCCACGTCCCGGGAGCGATGGACTTCCTCGCCGTCCCGGGTCCACTCCAGGCGCACCGTGGTGGGCACCGATCCGGGGGCGAAGACCTCCACCAGCACCACCAGGCGGGCGCCGATGTCCGCGGCGTCGACGGAGCCCGACAAGGTGTCGGCCAGCGCCAGGGTCTCCCGGTCGATGTCGCTGGAGAACGAGGCATTCTGCATGCGAAGCGGCACCGGGGGCACGGCCCCCGGCATGCCCAGGGCCACGCCCAGGATGACCGTGACCGCCAGCCCCATGCGGAGCGCACCCCCTCGCCCCACCCGGCCGCTTCGGAGGGCCAGGGGCACGGCGCTCCCCACGGCCGCCAACGCCGCGATGGGGGTCGCCAGACGGGGCGGAAACGACCACAGCATGGGCAGGATCAGATTCACCGCACTGAAGGCCACGATGGCGAAGAACACCATGGCGAACACCGGTTTGGTGCGCAGCCAGCGATCGAACCAGAGGTCGAGGCAACTGAGGAGCGCCAGGCCCGCCAGGAGTCCCGTGAACGCCACGTTGATGGACGAGACCACCGTGGAGTAGGCGTAGAACGGCAGCAAGAAGAAGAGCGTCTCCTGGTAGAGGCTCCGGGTGACGTACCCCGTGACCTCCTGTGCCAGTCCGGGGCTCGGAGGCTCCCCCGCCGCCACCCGCTCCCGGGCCTCCTCCTCGGCTTCCTCCTCGATCTCGTGCTCGGCGCTCCGGCCGAAGAACAGGGTCGACGCCCAGGTGATTCCCAGGAACACCACGACCCACGGCACGAAGGCGTAGCGTTCCCGAGCCAGGAGAACCACCGCCACCCCCGTGGCCAGAGCCCACACGGAGTGGAGCATCCAGAAGAGGGTGCGGTGACGCGCCCAGAAGCGTCCGGAGCGCTCCCGGAAGGAGGGCTTGGGGGCGGCGTCGTCGGGCGGGTCGGGGGGAACGAGCTCGGACATGGTCGCCGAATGTAGCGGATCGGCGAGGTCGAGTCCTCCTCCGAACTACTCCACCCGGCTCCGGGCCTCGGCCCCCACCACGACGCTGCCCCGATGGATCCGCACCGAGCCGGCCTGACCGCGGAGGGGCAGGGCGCTGCCCCGGGCCTCGAGGCGCCGGCTGCGGCGCGTCCGCATGCGGCGCACGCCCCAGGCCAGGGGCACCAGGGGCGACACCAGAGCCGCATCCATGAGGAAGACCCGGACGCCGCCCAGGGAGAGCATGGCGTGGAAGAAGCCGTCCTGGAGCTCGTAGCTCTCGAACCACCGCAAGGGATCCAGCGCCCCCAGCCCCGGGATCGGCGCCCCGATCTCCGACTCCACCAGGGGCCAGAGCAGGGGCACGCCCGCCGTGTAGCCGCTAGGGTCGGGCACGATCATGTCGAGGACCAGGTGGGACCCGTACGCGAGAAACGCGAAGGCGGCCACCCGCTTGAAGCCCCCCGCCCGTCCGCGGAGGGCGGCGCCCAGCGCCAGGGCCACCACCACGGCCGCCACGAGGGAGTGGGACGCCCCTCGGTGGAAGAGGGCGGCGTCGCCCACCAACACGCCCGGAAGGAAGTCCAGATCCGGGAGGTTGGCCACGATCACCACCAGAAACAGGAAAAAGATTCCCGGTCGGGGGGAACGACGTGCCCCGCTCTCCAGGGCGGCGTACCCCCCGATCATGTGGGCGACGGACGTGGGCATCAGGCGACGAAGGGGGTGGTGGACGAAGGGTCGTGGGGCGGATCCGGGGCCCCAATCGGGCAAGTTCCGGACCAGCCCCGCCCCCCGACCTACGAGATGATCTTCGCCTTCGCCTCGCGACCCTTCATCAGGAACGGCACACCCTGCTCGATCCACTCGGGAGCGGGAGTCCCCCGCAGGTAGTGGTCGAAGTACTGCATCATGCGCGTCTGGAAGTCCTTCTGGTTGGCTTCCCGAGCCAGGTGATGGGGCTCGCCCGGATACGAGAGGAGGATCACCTCCTTCTCGAGCCGCCGGGCCGCGTTGTAGAACTCCAGTCCCTGGTTCCAGTCCACGGCCCCGTCGGCGGTGCCGTGGAGAATGAGGAACGGCGTGGAGATGTTCGGAGCGTGGTGGATGGGCGACTGGCTCACGAACAGCTCGAAGTCGTCCCACGGAGTCGTGCCCAGACGGCCCTGGCTCCACTCGAGAATGGGGCCGTTGCCGCTCCCCGACGACTTGTAGTTGATGTTGTACATGCTCATGAGGTTGGTGAGGGGCGCCCCCGTCACCACCGTGGCGAACATGTCGGTCTGGGTCACGATGAACGACGACTCGTAGCCGCCCCAGGAGTGACCCTGGAGCCCGATGCGGTCGGGGTCGGCGTAGCCCCGGTCGATGACCTCCTGCACGGCGGCGGTCACGTCGTCCAGGGCCGAACTCCCCGGCCGTCCCGGCTCGTAGACGATGTCGGGCATGAGCACCAGGTAGCCGTTGCTGGCGTACGTCGACATGTGGGGCCGGTCGTCGTAGACGGGCTGGGAGAACTGGTGGTGCCGCTGCGACATCTTCTCGTAGAAGTACACCACCATGGGGTACCGCTCCCCCTCCACGTAGCCCGCCGGGAGGGCGAGGGTGGCCTGGAGGTCGTGCCCCCGGGCGTCGGTGTAGTCGACGAGCACCCGGCGACCCCAGGCGAATTCGTCGATCTGGGGATTGGCGTCGCTCACCTGCCGGGGCGAAGCGAACTCGAGGTCGTCGACCCAGAGGTCGGGGAACTGCTCGAAGGTCTGGCGCGTGAACACCACCCGATCGGCGTCGGCGGCCTTCTGGAGCTGGCCCAGCATCTCGTCGCCGAACAGCAGCGGTCGGGGGTCGCGGCCCGCGTCGAGGGCGAACCACCCCGACTGCTTCGTCCACTCGCCGTAGGCCGACAGCACCACGTCGTCGAGGTCGATCCAGTCGGCCTCGCGATCCAGCCGCTGGACGCGGAAGCGGATCTGCTCCCGCTCTCCCATGCCCCCGGTGAGGTTCACGGCCTGGCGTCCATCGGTGGGCACGGCGACGAGGTCGAAGCGGGTGTAGAGCAGAACGTGCTCCGAATCCTCGGTCCACCCCGCGAGTCCGTAGGCCGGACGCTCGGCGATGACGTCGAACTCCCGGTCGATGAAGTCGATGCCGGTGGCGGCGGTGAGATCGGTGATTTCGAGGGACTCCAGATCGACCAGGAGCACCGATTCGTCCTGGGCGTACACCGTCCAGCGCCCGTCGGGCGACGATCCCATGGGACGCCGGAGCGCCTCCACGATGGGGGTCCGATCTCCGGTGGCGGGGTCGATCCGCACCAGGTCGGCGCGCCCACCCGCGGCGGTGACGTCGCCCCGGTACGCCCGGTCGTCCCGGCCCAGGGCCCACCGCCCGTCGTCGGTGAGGTCCACCCGCCGCATGCCGTCGTCGGCCAGGCGAACGAACCGTCCTGCATCGACGTCCAACACCGAGGTGTAGGTGTAGCGCCGGTCGCCGTTGGCCTGGACCATCTGCTGGGACTGGAGGCGCTCATCGGCCCAGTGCCAGACGTCGACGTCGGCCTTCTCGTCGTCGGGGCGGTCGTCGTCGAACTCGGCCTCCTGCTCCTTGATGCCCACCACCACCCGGGGGCCGTCGCCGATCCAGCGGGTGGGCGCCAGCTCCGACAGCACGAAGCCGGCGGGGAAGGTCGGATCGTCGGCGGGAGACCAGACGGTGACGGCCGGCGCCGCAGCGTCGAGATCGGTGGCCACCACCAGCCCGTTGTCCCGCTGGGTCATGCCGTCGGGCGTCGAGCCCCGGAGCGCCAGGACGGACGATCCGGATTCGTTCCAGGCCAGGTCGTCGAAGCGGGCCTCGCCCGTGGACAGGGCCCGGAGGCGCCCGCCGGCGGTCTCCACCAGGTACAGCCCGTTGCCCGCCTCGTCGGCGGCGTCCACGAGCCAGGCCAGGCGCCCGCCGGTCTCGTCGAAGGCGAACTGGGACACGTTTCCGAAGCTCAGCACCGTGCCCGCCTCGAGGTCGCGAAGCAGCAGATCCGATCCGTCGTGGTCGGCCTCCCGATCGGCCCGGTCGCGGTGGATGGCCAGGTAGCGTCCCTCGGCGCCGAAGGCGAAACCCCGGACCCCTTCTTCCGTGTGCTCCTCGCCCCCGGCGAGGTCGATCCAGTGGAGCGTGCGGACCGGGGGTCCCCCGTTGCCCCGCCCGTTGCCTCCGCCCCGGGCGCCCGTGCCCTCGGCCGGCTCCGGGGGCGTGGTGAGGAAGGCCACCCAGCGGCCGTCGTCGGAAAACTCCACCGAAGAGCCGTTGGTGGCCTCGTGGACCCGATCGTCGTCCAGCGAGCGCACGAAGAGGCGGGCGTCGCCGTCGTTGGGCGTCTCGGACCACGCCAGCCACGCGCCGTCGGGCGACAGCGACGCCCCGGAGATGCGGGCCCAGGGACCGTAGTCGTCGAGGGTCAGGGGACGCGGGGCCTGCTGGGCCCCGAGACCCGGCGCCACGAGGGCGAAGACGGCCGTGGCGAGCACGGATCCGGCGAGGAAACGACGCATGACGGGATGCTCCCGAGGGAAGACGGTGGGGGGGAGAGCTCAGCTCTCCGAACAGACGCCCGTGGGCATCATGGACTCGAAGTCGGCCCAGATGACCTCTTCGATGGGGGCGGTGGCCTCCCGCTCCCGCAGCCAGCTCCAGAGCTCGGTGGCCCGGGAGTCGGCCTCGGCGGCCCCGGCGCACGCCTCCGCGCCGCCGCCGCCCCGGGCGTGGAGCCGGTGGTGCAGGGCGTCGCTGAGCCAGCTCAGGGCCAGCACCTTCCGCGAGGGCGCGAAGAGAGTGTCGGCCTCGAACAGCTCCCGGGCCATGGCCAGGGATCGCCCGTACGCCGCCTCGGCGTCGGACCAGCGCCCCAGCCGTGCGTGGGCCTCGCCCTGCTCCCGGTGGGACTGGGCGATGATGAACCGGGTGTAGGGCTGGAGCTCGATGTAGGGGGTGAGGATCTCGATGGCGGTCGCCTGATCCTCCAGGGCCGCCTCCCACTTCTCGCCCCGGATCCGGGCCTGCCCCCGTCCCTCGAAATACTGGCCCACGGCGGCGATGGCCGTGGCGTTGCGGGGGTCCTCCCGCCGGAGTTCCTGGGCCTGGGCGATGGCGCGATCGAAGGCCGCTTCGGCCTCGATCGGGCGATCGGCGTCGTTGTAGCGCCACCCGAGCTGGGCCCAGGCCGTGGAGCGGATGCCCCGCACCCGCTGGGTCGCCCCGGGCAGGGCCGCCAGGGAGTCGGCCAGCCGCACCGCTTCGAGCTGGCGGGCGATGGCCTCGTCGATGCGCGCCAGCCGGGACGCGATGGCCGATTCGGCCTGGGTGGCCAGCACCACCTCCTCCAGGACGCCGAGGCGGCCCGGCCCCTCGGGCGTGAGTTCCACCGTGCGCCAGGCGAGATCGGCGAGGCGACCCACGTAGTCCTCGGCGCCGGCGAGGTCGCCCTCGCCCTCCCGCTGCCACGACTGGCGCTCGTAGACCATGGCGATGGTCGACACCAGGGTGACGTCGTCCGTGCCGTGGACCGCGACGAGGGAGTCCAGGGCCGCCTCGGCTTCGTTGAGCAAGACCGACGCGCCGGCGAAGTCGCCCTTGGTGCGCATGAGGTCGGCGACGAGGACCTGGGTGCCCAGCAGTTCCATGGCGGGGCGGAGTTCCCCGGGGCGGAGGTCCACGAGCCGCTCACCGTAGGCCCGGGCGGCCCGCATGCTCGCCAGGGCATCGTCGACTCGCCCCAGGCTGGCGTAGGAGGGATGCCCCTGAAGGAGACCCACCTCCTGGTAGGCCGAGGCCAGCGCCTCGGTGAGGGCCGCGCCGGGGCGCCCGTCGGCCCGGGCCGCCAGGGAGTCGAGAGACGACACGGCGGCCTGCACCGCCGCCAGCCTGGTGGCGGTGGGGCCCTGGTCCTGCCCGGCCAGATCGGTGTTCAGGGTGGCCAGGACCGAGTTCACCAGACCGGTGAGTTCGGCGCTGCTGGCCTGGGCCGCCTCGCGCTGAGCCGCCGCCTCCCGGGCCTGCCAGGTGACCACCCCCGTGGCCACCAGGGCCGTGGCGGCCACGCCCAGGGGCAACCAGCGGCGCCGCACGAACCGCTGGGCCCGGTAGAGGGGTCCGGGATTGCGCGCCCGGATGACCCGACCCTCGAGGTAACGCTCGATGTCGTCGGCGAAGGCCCCGGCGGTGGCGTAGCGCCGGGCCGGCTCCTTGGCCAGGGCATGGAGCACGATGGTGTCGAGATCGCCGCGCAGGGTGCGTTGGAGCCGGTCTCGCGTGCTGGACCGTTGGCGAGCCAGGATGTCGGGATTCGTGGCCGGACGCGTGCGATCCGGATCTTCCGGCATGGTCCGGGTCACGGCGTCACTGGGCCGGGAGGGCGACTTCTCGCAGATCACCCGCTCGGCCGAGCGGGGTTCGGTGCTGTCGAGAGTGTAGGGTGCCCGACCCGTGAGGAGGCGATACAGCACGATCCCCAGGGAGTAGACGTCGGAGCGGGGGTCCACCGAGTTCCCGCGAATCTGCTCGGGACTGGCGTACTCGGGGGTGAGCATGCGCTGGGCCGTGCGGGTGGCCATCACGGTGCGAGCCGTGCCGTCGCCCACGGGGTCCAGCAGCTTGGCGATACCGAAATCCACGAGTTTGGGGACCCCGTCGCGGGTCACCAGGATGTTGGACGGCTTGAGGTCGCGGTGCACGACGCCCCGGGCATGGGCGTAGTCGACGCCGTCCAGGACCTTCCGGAACAACTCCAGCCGGGCCCGCACGTCGAGGGACGCCTCGTCGGCGAAGACGTCGATCCGGGGACCGTCGACGTACTCCATGACCAGATAGGCCAGCCCCTGGTCGGTCTCTCCGGCGTCGAGCAGCCGGGCGACGTTGGGGTGATCGAAGTCGGCCAGGATCCGGACTTCGGCGCGGAAGCGCTCCTCCAGATGGCCCTGGACCAGTGCCGCCGGGACGATCTTGAGGGCAACCTCCCGGTCGTAGCGACCGTCGGCCCGGCGCCCCAGGAGCACCACCCCCATGCCCCCGCGCCCGAGCTCCGAGACCGCCTCGTAGGGGCCGAAACGGCGGCCGATCCAACGGTCGCTCGACGGGAGTGCGGCTTCGGCGGCCAGACGAGCGGCCTTCTCGACCGGGCCCGACTCCATGAAGTCGTCGGCGTCGTCGTCGGCCGTGAGGAGGTTCTCGACCTGGGCGCGAAGGCCTACGTCGCCCCCGGTTTCCCGGTCGAGGAACGCGTCGCGTTCCCCCGGGGGGAGCTCGGTGGCCTGGGCGAAAAGGCGCTTCACGAGCGCCCAACGTTGGGGATCGGACATGGGGAAGCGAAGGTAGGCCGGTCCAGCCCGCGTTGACCAGTCCCGCGGCGACCGTCCCGATCTATCGCCGGGGGATCGCCCCCGCCGCCTCGAGCCCCCGGCGGAGCTGCTGGAGCTTGGCCTGGACCTCCCGGGCGTTGTCGGGCCCCAGGCGCATCACCTGCCGCGTGACCGCGGGAGAAGCCTCGAGTTGGGGGTCGACGAACAGGTAGGTCTCCACGTCCAGGGCCACCTCGGGCGGGGCGTCGGGCACGTCCACGGCCAGGACGTTATCGATGGCCGTGGCCAGGGTCGCCCCGAAGGTGCCCTCGGGGAAGCCCAGTTCCCGGTGGGCTTCGTCGAAGAGGGGCTCGAGCTGTTGGTAGAGACGCACGGCCGAGGGCGTGTCGAACGACACGAACGCCTCCACCACCGGGTCGTAGCGACTCCACGACCGGGGATCGATGCGGGTCACGCCGCCCTGGGACTGGACCTGGAACTCCCCCTCGGGGGCCAGGAAGGGCACCCGGGCCCGGGGATCCATCCCGGCGGCCACCGCCGCCACCGAACCCACGAACCGGCGAGCCAGGTCGTCGGTGACGAGCCACTCCGACCAGCGGGGGTGCCGCGACAGGGTTTCCACCACGCTCCGCACCACCCGATCGCTCGCCGAGAGGGCCGGAAGATCGAGAGGCTCGGGCGGGGCCGCCGGGGTGATGGGATCGGAGGGCGACTCGGCCGCGGCCGGAAGGGTGGGCGACGCCGGCGTCGCCTCGTCGCCGCCACGGAGACCGAACCACCACCAGGCGGCCCCGGCCAGCACCACCGCCACCAGGGCCATGGGAATCCAGGGCCGGCCGGCGGCCGACGCCCTGCGGCGGGACGTCCAGCGCGGGCCTTCGGGCGTGGGGTCGGGCGGCGTGGCGGCGGGATCGGTCATGGCGACGGTCCGGGAGGGAGAGTTCACTCCCCTTTTCATACCGCCGGCACCCCCGGGAGGTTCAGCCCCGGAGCGCTTCCACCGGATCCAGACGGGAGGCGCGCCAGGCCGGAACGGCACACGCCGCCACCGCCGTCAGACCGAGGACCGGGACCACCAGCGCCCACACCCAGGGGTCCCGGTACGAGACCTGGAAGAGCAACGGTGCCGCGGCCCCGGCCAGGAACCACGCGCCGGCCGCGCCCAGGACGCAGCCCACTCCACCCAGAAGCAGTCCCTCGAGAACCACCGCCCGGGCGACCCCCGCGCCGTCGGCGCCCAGAGCCATGCGCACGCCGATCTCCCGCACCCGCTCGGCCACCGACCGGGCCACCACGCCGTAGACACTCACCGCCGCCAGGGCGAGGGCGATGGCGGCGAAGGCCGTGAGGAGCAGCAGGGCGAACCGGTCGCCGGCCAGAGCCGTGCCCACCACCGTCTCCATGGACCGGACGGGCCCCACGGGAACGCCGGCCCGGAGGTCGCCGATGGTGCGACGGACCGGCCCGGCCAGGGCCGTGGGGTCGCCGTCGGTGCGCAGGAGGAGGGTGAGCTGGTTGGGTGCGTAGTAGGCGCTCCGGGCGGCCTGCCGGTGGGGAATGTAGAGCTTGGCCGGGGGCGGCACGCGCACGCCGAGGTACGCCACGTCGTCCACCACGCCCACGATCTCCATCCAGGGATTCCCGTCGGGATACATGCGCAGCCGCCGTCCCAGGGGGTCTTCGCCGGGCCACAACTCGTCGGCCATGCGGCGGTTCACCACGGCGACCAGCGGCGCATCGGACCGGTCGGCCTCGGTGAACCACCGCCCTCGCTCCAGGGCGATGCCCATGGCCTCCCGGTAGCCGGGCGTGGCGTACTGCATTCCGGCCACCGGGGCATCGGCAGTGCTGGCGGCCAGGCGTCCCTCCACCTGGATGGAGTAGTTGTCCTCGCCGTCGGCCAGAGCGAGGCGCAGGGCGCCGCCCACCGCCTCCACTCCCGGGAGGGCGGCGAGGCGGTCCTCGAGTTCGGCGTAGTACGCCACGGCGTCGTCGTCGCCGCCCACCACCGCATCGGACGGCAGCACGTCCACCGCCAGGAGCCGCTCGGGATCGAAGCCCAGGTCGACCTGACGCAGCGACTGGAAGCTCCGCACCAGGAGTCCCGACCCCACCACCAGCAGGGTGGCCAGGGCGAGCTGGGTCACCACCAGGGCCCGGCGGCCCCGGGCGGCGCCCCGCCGTCCCGTCCCGCCCCGGCCTCCGCCCACCAGCGCGCCCCGGACGTCGCTGGACAGAGCCTGGAGGGCCGGAGCCGCGCCGAAGAGGAGTCCCGTGACCACCGCCAGACCCACCCCGAACGCCAGAACCCGCCCGTCCACGGCCACGTCGTCCAGCCTGGGCAATCCCGGAGGCGCCAGACGCCGCAGCGCCGCCACGCCCAGCCAGGCCACCCCCGCCCCCACGGCCGCGGCGGCGCCGGACACGAGCACGCTCTCCAGGAGGAATTGTCGGGCCACCCGCCCTCGGGGCGCCCCCAGGGCCGTGCGCACCGCCACCTCGCCCCGGCGGCGCTCGCCCCGCCCCAGGAACAGCCCGGCGGCGTTCACGGCCGACGCCAGCAGCACCAGGGCCACGGCGCCGAAGAGGGCCACCAAGGGCCCGCTCACCGACCCCACGACCTCGGCCCGCAGACCGTCCAGGGGGAAGGCCAGATCGTCGCCGTAGATGTCGGGATACGCCGCCACGTGGTCGCTCGCCAGACTCGCCAGCTCCTCCCGGGCCGTGGCCATGTCGACGCCGGGGGCCAGGCGGGCCACCACGTTCAGGTAGTGGTTGTTCCGACCCCACGGGTCGGCGGGATCGAGCCCCAGGGGCAGCCACGCCCGGATCGACGGGTCGGGATACGCGAACCCGGGGGGCATGACCCCCACCACGGTACGCGCCCCGTCTTCGAGCCGGATCTCCCGCCCGATGATGTCGGGGTCGGACGCGAAGGCCGACCGCCACAACTCGTGGGAGAGCACCACCACCGAGGTCGCGGTGGCCGGCAGATCGTCGTCGGGGCCGAAGACCCGACCCAGGGCCGGCTCCACGCCCAGGAGCGACAGGAGCTCGAAGCTGCTCGCCAGGGCGGGGATGCGCCGGGCCTCGGCCCCTTCGCCGAAGGTGGGGCTTGTGCGCCGGTACGCCGCCACCGCCTCGAACGACCGGATCCGCTCCCGGTAGTCGAAGAACTCGGGCTCGGAGTGGTTCCGGATGGAGCGGCCCTCGAAGCCGTAGCGGGGCACCACCAGGCGCTCCGCCTCGGGATACGGCAGGGGGCGGAGCAGCACCCCGTCCACCACGCTGAAGACCGCCGTGGCCGCGCCCACGCCCAGCGCCAGGGTCAGGCCCACCAGGAGGGCGAAGCCCCGGGCGCGAAGAAGGGACCGGAAGGCGTTGCGGAGGTCGTCGCCGAAGGGTCGCATCGTGGAGGACTCGGTGGAGGTGAGGTGATGGAAGGCGAGGCGGGGTCCCACGTCCAGGGCCCGTCGCCACCACCGGCGCCGTGCGCCGCGGGGATCGGTGGCCGCCGCTCGGCGGAACTCCTCTTCCAGGTCGCCCAGGAGGGCGTCCCGGGCCGGGCCGGGGGGCAGCAACGCCCGGAGCAGGGCCTCGCCCAGGCGGGGCGGGGTCACGACCCGAACACGTGGTCGAGCCCGTCCCGGAGCCGGGCCCGGGCGTCGTGGGAGCGGCGAAGGGCGTCCACACCGTCGGGGGTGACGGTGACGAACCGCCGGGGCCGCCCACCCCGCTCCGGGGCCGAGTCGCCGAGACGGCTGGCAAGGAGTCCCTTGGACTCGAGACGCTCCAGGAGCACGTAGACCGAGCCCCGGGACACGTCCCGGCCCGCCCGTTCATCGAGCTCCCGGAGGATCGCGGCGCCGTAGGCGTCCTCGCCCAGCCGCAGCGTGGCCAGAAGCACCATCTCCTCGAGCTCGCCCAGGTAGTTCGTGTCCGTCATCGCGCCTCTCTCGGGTCCCATGCCGACATCGTCGTCAACTAGGATGCCGGCCCGTCCCGAAAGGTTGGAACCGAGTCCCACGACACCGTCCGCTTGTGGCCCGAGCGCCCGGGCCTCTACCCTCTCCCGGGTCCCGACCTCTCCCGGGGCTCCGCGACTCCCCCTCCCGGCGGCTGCGCATGCTCAACTACATCTGGGCCGGCCTCATCGTGGCCAGCTTCGTGTTCGCGGGGGTGTACGATGCCCGCGACCTCGCCCGCGACACGTATCGCAACGGCGAGCCCGTGCCGGTGTCGCTGGCCTATCCCGAGGGGTACGACGCCCAGCGCCGGGCGGTGCCCGTCACCATCTCCATGAGCGGCGCCGAGTACGCCGATTTCTACGGAACCGACGCGCCCGCGTCCACGAGCTGGAGCGGCACCCTCGTCCAGACCGCCGACGGCCGGCAGGTGCGGTTCGACGCCGGGGCCGCCCTCCCCGAGCCCCTGGCCACCATCGCTGGGGTGTCGCGCTCCAACGACGACGAGCTCCAGGGGCGGGTGACCACGTTCGACGCCGGGGCCCCGACCGGGGCATCGCTGGTGTTCGAGCCCGTGCGGTTCGTGAAGATGAACGCCATCGCCGCGGCGGCTCTCGACTTCGCCGAAACCGCCGCCGAGATCGCCCTGGGGCTCATCGGGGTGCTTGCCCTCTTCCTGGGACTGCTGAAGATCGGGGAGGAGGCGGGCCTGGTGCACAGCCTGGTGCGCTTCGTGCGCCCGGTGCTCCGTCCCCTCTTCCCCGACGTGCCCGACGATCATCCGGCGCTGGGCATGATCGCCCTCAATCTCACGGCCAACATCTTCGGCCTGGGGAACGCGGCCACGCCCTTCGGCATCAAGGCCATGGAGGAACTCCAGACCCTGAATCCGTCGGACGACACGGCCACCGACGCCATGGTCATGCTCCTGGCCATCAACACGGCCAGCGTCCAGATCATGCCTCCGGTGCTCCTGCTGGCGCTCATGGGACTCCAGATCAACCAGCTCATCTTCGCCATCATCCTCACCACCGGGGCGTCGCTGGTGGTGGCCATCGCCGCGGCGAAGCTCTATTCGAGGTTACCGGGCTCCCGGGCCTCGAACCCCCAGGGGCCGTCGGGTCCGCCGCGGTCGTCGGGCCCCAGCCCGGCGGAGGTGTGACGTGGAGACCGTGCGCGAGCTGATCGGGCTGCTGTCGGTCTTCGTGATCCCCGCCATCGTGGTGGGCTTCCCCCTCTACGGGCTCTACAAGCGGGTGCCCGTCTACGAGAACTTCGTGGAAGGGGCGAAGGAGGGATTCCAGGTCGCGGTGCGGATCATTCCGTACCTGGTGGCGATCCTCTTCGCCATCGGGATGTTCCGGGCCAGCGGGGCCATGGACTTCCTCGTCACCGTGCTGAACCCGGTGCTGAACCTGGTGGGATTCCCGGGCGAGGTGCTGCCCATGGCCATCGTGCGCCCCCTCACGGGCTCGGGATCGGCGGGCCTGGTGGCCGAGATGATCCAGCGGTACGGAGAGGATTCCCTCTTCGTGAAGATGGCCGCCACCATGTTCGGCTCCACCGAGACGACGTTCTACGTGGTGGCGGTCTACTTCGGCGCCATCAACATCAAGAAGACCCGCCACGCCGTGCCCGCCGGTCTCACCGCCGACTTCGCCGCCATGCTCTTCGCCGTCTGGATCGTGCGGCTGCTCTTCGGATGAACGGAGCCATCATGTCCCGAACCGCCCTCGTACTGCTCTCGGCGAGCTTCGCCCTGACCCCGGCCCTCGCCTGCCAGACCACCGACACGCCGGTGCCCACCCCCCTTCCGGCCGACGACGCCCTGGTGGTGGCCGTGTCCGATTTCGCCACCCTCCCGGACGTGGGGGGCGAAGCGCCTCGCATGATGGACATGGAGTGGGAGCCGGCCACGGGCCGCTTCTTCGTGAACGGCATGCGGGGACCGATCTGGACGGTGAGCCTCGACGGAGTCTCCGTCGTGGAGTACGTCGACATCGACGACCCGGCGTGGGGCGTGGCCGTGGAATCCGGAGGGCGGGAGCGGGGGTTCCAGAACTTCGCGGTCCACCCCGACTTCGGGCGGGAGGGGGCCCCGGGATACGGCCGGTTCTACACCTGGACGGACACCCGCGACACCGGCCCCGCCGCCGACTACGCGCCCACGGGCGGCGACGAATCCCACCACACCGTGTTGCACGAGTGGCGCGCCGTCGACGCGGCGGCGGCCACGTACGACGGCGGGCCGCCCCGGGAACTGCTGCGGGTCCGGCAGCCGTACGGCAACCACAACGCGGGGGACCTGGCGTTCCGGGCGGTGGCCCCGGGCGACCCGGATCACGGGCTGCTCTACGTGGGGGTGGCCGACGGCGGCAGCGGCGGCGATCCCATGAACCTCGCCCAGAACCGGGCCTCCATCTTCGGGAAGATCCTCCGCATCGACCCCCTGGGCTCCGACGGGCCCAACGGGCGGTACGGGGTCCCCGAGGACAATCCCTTCGTAGGCGAGGCCGGCACCCTGGGCGAGATCTGGGCCCTCGGGCTGCGGAATCCCCAGCGGTTCGGATGGGACCCCGCCACCGGCGCCATGTACGTGGCCGACATCGGTCAGAACACGGTGGAAGAGGTCAGCCCCGTGCCCCGGGGTGGGAATCTGGGATGGAACACCTGGGAGGGGAGCTACCGCTACGGGGGCCGGGGCGGCGTGGAGGCTGGGGGAGCCCGGGGCGACCCCGCCATGACGTACCCCGTGGCCGAGTGGAACCACGGCGACCCCCTGCTGATCGGCCGCACGGCGGCCACCGGGGTCGTCGTGCAGCGTTCGGCGCGCATTCCGGCGCTGGACGGGCAGGTGCTCATGGGCGACTTCCCCAGCGGCGAGATCTTCGTGTTCGACGCCGACGACCCGCCCGCTGGGGGGACCGGGGGGCTGCGGCGCGTGCTGCTCGACCCCGGGTCCGGCGCCACGACGTTCCTGGAGGTGGTCAGGAGCCGGAACGCCGAGCAGGGCCGCGGGCCCGCGGGGCGCACCGACCTGCGCTTCGCCCAGGGCCCCGACGGCCGGGTGTTCCTCCTGAACAAACACGACGGCACGATCCGGGAGCTGGGACCGGGGAGCTGAGTCGGGGGAATCCTTGCCGAGCCCGCCCCCGGCCACGAGTGTGGTCCGACCATCCAACTTCCACAGGAACAAGCCTTCGATGCTCCCGGTCCGACGAATCGTCCTCGCAGTCACGGTCGCTCTCCTCGCCCTGGCCGGCGTCGGACCCGCCACCGCAGGGGCCGCCGTCCCCCAGGACACCGTCCGCGCCGACCTCATCGACTACGGCAGCGGCGCGTTCCCCGTGGCCGCGGACGACCGGCTGGCGGCCGAGGTGGCCCGGGCGGTGCTCGACGGGCTGGGCGGGTTCATCTCGTTGCCCGGAATCGAATCGGAAGGGCCGGAAGAGCCCATCCAGTTGGTGGTGGAGCTTCCGGCCCTCACCACCTTCACGGGCTTCGCCGTGCCCCCCATGTCCCGGTTCGGGTGCTGCAGCGGGACCCACATTCGCACGGTCACGGTGGAGGGCTCGGCCGACGGACCCGACGACGGGTTCCAGGAGTTGGTGCGCTTCGATGTGGAGCCCGAGGTCTACGACGCCGACCAGGAGTTCCCGGCCACGGGCACCGCCGCGGTGCGCTGGCTCCGGATCACCCTGGAGGGACGCCAGGTTCCGGACCCCGACGACTACCGGGGCACCACCTTCACCGACCTCCGGGGCTACGGCACCCAGGAACCCCGGGAGGCCGCGGACGACGAATTCACCGGAATCTACCTCACGGGCGGAGGCGGAGGCGGCGACAACGCCAACCGCATCGAGCTCATCCAGAACGGCGCGCTGGTCACGGGATGCCGGCAGGCCGGGGGAGCGGTGCGGGAGCTCACCGGCGGCATCGAGAACGGAATCCTCAAGGTGCTCGCCGGCGACGGGATCCCGAGCCTCTACCTCATCGACAGCCAGGGGCGGCTTCTGGGCGTGGAGGTGGGCCGGTCGTACGGGCGTATCGTGGGCGAGCCCGGCGGAAATCCGACCTCGTGTTCGCCCACCACGGGCGAGGCCGTCAACGGCGTGGGCGTCGCCCTGGACGCCTGCGAAGCGGCGGTGGTCTACGGCGTCAATTTCGACGTGGACTCGGACCAGCTCCGCCCCGACTCCGATCCGGCGCTGGAGCAGATCCTCGCCGCCCTGGAGGCTCGCCCCGAGCTGTCGGTGACGGTGGAGGGCCACACCGACTCCGACGCCAGCGACGAGTACAACCTCGACCTCTCCCAACGGCGGTCCGACTCGGTGGTGGCGTGGCTGGTGGAGCGGGGCGTGGCGGCGTCCCGGCTCACGGCCACCGGCTTCGGCGAATCCCAGCCCATCGCCGACAACGAGACGGCCGCAGGCAAGGCCGCCAACCGCCGGGTGGAGATCCAGCCCTCCTGCTGAGGCCGAGAGCATGGACGACGTCACGCCGCTGGACGCCATCGAGGTACGGGTGCTCGGGTCGCTGATGGAGAAGGAACTCACCACGCCCGACAACTATCCCCTGACCCTCAAGGCGCTGGTGTCGGCCTGCAATCAGTCGTCGAGCCGGGACCCGGTCATGGACCTCGACGAGTCGGCGGTGGCCGGCGCACTGGATCGCCTCGCCACCCGCTCCTTCGCCCGGGGCATCCACCGGAGCGACGCCCGGGTCATGCGGTACCGCCAGGAGATCGGGGAAACCCTCCACCTCCACCGACCGGAACGCGCCGTGCTTTCGGTGCTCATGCTCCGGGGCCCCCAGACCGCGGGCGAGATCCGGACGCGCACGGCTCGGGCCGCCGAGTTCGTGGATCCGAGCCACGTGGAGATCACCCTCGACGCCCTGGCGTCGCTCTCCACCCCGCTGGTCGCGGCGCTGCCCCGACAGCCCGGCCAGAAGGAAGTGCGCTACGCCCACCTCCTGGCCGGCACACCCGAGTTGGACCCGGGGGCGGCGGCGACGGCCGCGTCGTCGGAGACCCTCCCCTCGGCGGCCCCTCGGCGCTCCGGCGCCGGCGACCGCATCGCGGCGCTGGAAGCCGAGGTCGCGGCCCTCCGGGACGAGGTGGCCGAGGTGCGCGAGCAACTCGAGGCGTTCCGCCGACAGTTCGAGTAGACGGTCGGGCGGCCGGCTCCGTCGGCTCCCATGCTTGCCCGCATATATCGGGTCGCATAGTATGTGACACCGAATATGTGACGGATCGCGCCCACCTTGGGAGGACACGCCGTGACCCGAATTCCCCGGAGTTGGATGCGGGGTGCCGGCCCCCTCGCCGTGCTGAAGCTCCTCGCCGACCGGGAGATGTACGGCTACGAACTGGCCGAGGCCCTGGACCGTCAGTCCGACGGGGTCCTCGCCCTGGGACACTCCACCCTCTACCCCCTGCTCTACAACCTCGAGTCGAAGGGGCTCATCACCCACCGGGCGACCCGGGTGGCCCAGGGGCGGAGCCGGAAGTACTACGGGGCCACGCCGGCCGGCCGGGCCTGGCTGGAGGAGGGCGAGGCCCAGTGGGGAGACCTGGTCCAGGCCATGGCGCGGCTGGGCGTCCAGCCATGAGCCGGCAGCCCCTTCCCGACGATCTCGCCGCCGCCGTGACCCGGCTGGTGGAGGCGGCGGGACTCTCGGGTGACCCGGCCCGGCGACTCCGGGACGATCTGGAGACCCACGTCCGGGACGCCCTCGATGCGGGACGCTCGCCGGACGACGTGCTCCGCCGGCTGGGAGAGCCCGACGCCGTGGCCCCGGTCCTGGCCGAGAGCGCCCCTCCGCGGCCCCGCCGCCCGGCACATCGTGGCGGCGAGTCGGCGATCCGGGCCTTCTGGACCGATGCGCGGCAGGCGGCACGGGCCCTCGCCCGGGCACCCTCCCTCGCCATCACCGCCACGGCGGTGTTGGGACTGGGAATCGCCGCCGCCGCCGTCGCCCTCACCGTGGTCAACGAACTCTTCCTCCGCCCCCTTCCCGTGGCGGACCAGGATCGCCTGGTGGACATCTGGGCCGACGTCTCGGGAGGCAACAGCTTCGCGGGGTTCGGCTGGGCGGACGTCCTCACCTACCGGGATGCGACCACCTCGGAGCCGGGCTCCGGCACGGCCGCTCCCCTGCGGTCGCTGGCGGCGTTCGCCGGCACCCGGCTCACCCTGGGGGAGGGGGGTGCGGGCCGGCCCGTAGTGGGCCAGCTCGTCTCCCGGGACTACTTCCCCCTCCTGGGGCTTCAGCCGGCGGTGGGCACGGTGGACCTTCCCGAGGACCGCGGCTTCGGCGGACCCCGCATCGCGGTCCTGAGCCACGGCCTCTGGGTCGACGCCTTCGACGCCGACCCCGGGATCGTGGGGCGGACCCTCGTGGTGGACGGGGAATCGGTGGCCGTAGCGGGCGTCGCACCCGCCGGGTTCCGGGGACACTTCACGGGGTTTCCCGTGGACCTCTGGCTCCCCATCACCACGGCCGACCTCTTCTTCACGGGATTCGACCCCGACGACCGGTCCCGCATGCCGTTCGAGATGATCGGGCGACTCACCGACGACGGGACTCCCGCCGCCGTGGAGGCGGTGCTGAACGCCACGGCGGGCGAACTCGCGGCGGCCTACCCGGAGACCCATCGAGGCCACGGCGTGGGCGTGACGCCCACCACCGGGGTGGATCACAGCCTCCACGCCGTGGTCCTGGCGTTCGTGGCCATCCTGGGCGCCCTGGCCGGGCTGGTCCTGGTCATCGCCTGCCTCAACGTGGGGAGCCTGCTCCTGGCCCGCACGTTGTCCCGGGAACGGGAGATCGCCGTCCGGCTCGCCCTCGGTGCCGGGAATGGCCGCCTCGTGCGTCAGATGCTCACCGAGGCGTCGGTTCTGGCCGCCTCCGGCGCCGCGGTGGGCCTCCTCCTCTCCCGCCTGCTCACCGGCCAGGTCGACGCCCTGCTCCGTCGCCTGGCCCCGGGCCTGGGGCTGGAGCTTCCCTTCGACGGGCGGGTCCTGGCGTTGACCATGGCGGCGGCCCTGGTCGCGGCACTGGTGGCCGGGGCCGCCCCCGGGCTGCACGTGCTCCGGAAGGCACCGGGCCATCGCCTCCGGGGGCGCGGCGGAGGGAGCGCCGGGTCCCGGGCCCGTGGGCTTCTGGTGGCCGCCCAGATCGGTGCCTCCCTCTCGTTGGTGATCACCACCGGACTGTTCGTTCGCGCCCTCTCCACGGGACTCCGGGTCGATCCCGGGTTCGCGGCCGACGAGGTGGCCACCCTGGTGGTGGAGACCGACGCCATGGCGGGAGGCGCGTCCATGGACGACCTCCTCCGGGACGTGCGGGGCCTGCCCGGGGTGCGCGCCGCGACCGTCGCCGACGCACCGCCCACGGGCGTCGCCCGCACACCGGTTCGCCTGGGGATTCCCGGGCTCGAGCCGCCCGCCGACGACGGGGCCTGGGCAGTGGACGCCCGCCACGTGGGGGCCGACTACCTGGCCACCGTGGGGATCGCCCTCCGACAGGGGCGGGACTTCCAGGAAGGCGACACCCGGGACGGTCCGACCACCGCCGTGGTGAGCCAGGCGTTCGTGGACCGCTTCTGGCCGGGCGAAACGGGGGCGGTGGGCCGCACCCTCGAAGTCGCCGACCAGGTGGTCCAGGTCATCGGCGTGGCGGCCGACGCCCGCTTTCTCGTCCAGGACGACACGCCCGACCCCTTCGTCTACCTGTCACTGTCCGCACCGGCCCCGCCTCGCGTCGTGCTCACCGTGCGCAGCCCCGAGCCCGGATCCCTCACCACCCCCCTCCGGGACCTCCTCCGTCGCCATCGACCCGACGCGCCGCCACCGGTGGTGGTGCGGTCCCGGGAGACCCTCGACGCCGGGCTGCTCCCCCAACGCCTCGGCGCGGCCCTGGTGGGCGCGTTGGGCGCCGCGGCTCTGGGCCTGGCCATCGTGGGCCTCTACGGACTGATCCGGTACACCGTGAGCCGCGATCGCCACGAGATCGCGGTGCGCATGGCCCTGGGCGGCAGCCGCACCACCGTCCTGGGCGCCGTGCTGAAACGGGCCGCGACCTTCGTGGGCGCCGGCCTTCTGGTGGGCGTACTCGCCACGGCCGTGGGCGCACGGGTCCTGGCCGGCTTCCTCGGCGAGGTGAGCCCCCCGGACCCCCTCACCTACGGCGTGGTGACGGCGTTGTTCGTCGCCCTGGCCGCCGTGGCGAGCGCCGTTCCCGCCCGACGGGCCCTGTCCATTCCGCCGGCATCGGCTCTCCGAGGGGAGTGACCCGGCGGTGCGGATCCTCGTTCTCGGAGCGTCGGGCGGATGCGGGCGCCGCGTCGTACGGTCGGCGGCCGATCGGGGACACGAGGTGGTGGCCGTGGTCCGGGAGACGTCCGACTACCGGCCGCCGGCGTCGGTGCGGCTGGTGCGGGGCGAGGCGGGCGATGCGGCGTTTCTGGCGCCTCTGCTCGCCGAGCACACCACCATCGTCTCCTGCCTGGGGCTGCGACGGGCCTCCCTCCTGCCCTGGAGCGCCCTTCGCTCCCCTCCCGATCTGGTTCGGACGGTGATGGGACACCTGGTCGACCACGCCCGCGACGAGACCCGGGTGGTCTGGATCAGCGCCGGCGGGGTGGGCGACAGTCGGGCACGGGCCTCCCTGCCGGTGCGATGGCTGATCGACGCCGGCCACGTCGGGACAGCGTACCGGGCCCTGGCGGCCGCCGAAGACAGGGTGCGGGCGTCGGGCCGACCATGGCTCGCGGTGCGCCCCGTGACCCTCGTGTCGGGAACGGCCACGGGCCGCGCCGGGCCCGTGGAACGGTACGGTCTCGCCTCCGTGATCCGGCGAGCCGACGTGGCCGACTGGATGCTGGACGTGGCCGACGGCACCCTCGCCTTCCAGGAACCGTCGGTGCTGTTGGGGACGCGGTCTACCGCGACTCCCCCAACTCCTCGGCCATGAGGTCCACGGCCAGGTTGCTGAGACGGATCAGATGGGGGTGGGCGGCGTGGCCGTTGGTGAGAAAGGCCACGCCGAGTCCCCGGGACCGGTTGCCCATGACGAAGGCGGTGTAGCCGGGCACGCTCCCCGAATGGGCGAAGTACCGCTCTCCGTCCCGGTGCGAAGTCCACCACGTGAGACCGTAGCCCGGGTCGTCGTAGCCCCACCCCCCGGCAAGGGGCTCGCCGGCCAGGGCGGGAAACTGGAGGGTGTGCATTTCGTCCAGCGTCTCCGCCTGCAACAGCCGCGTGTCGCCGACGCTTCCGTCGCCCAGGTTGAACCGCACCCAGCGGGCCTGATCGTGGACCGTGCCGTACACGATGCCCGCGGGCCAGACGTTGGCCTTGAGGCGGGGGGTGGGGGCGTTCCGCCCCGTGGCCTCGTCGGGTACGTAGGGAATCGCCAGCCGCTCCTCCATGGCGGGGGTCGGAGCGAAGGCCGTGGTGGCCATGCCCAGGGGCCCCCACACCCGCTCCCGCACGTACTCCTTGTAGTCCATGCCCGAGAACCGCTCCACGAGATGGGCCACCAGGGTGTAGGCGATGTTGGCGTACTCCACCACCTCTTCGGGCGGGCGGGTCACGGCGAGGGAATCGGCCAGGTACTCCACCAGGGGCGGGGGAGCCGTGTCACCCCAGACCAGATGGGGCCCGAACGACACGGGGAGTCCGGAGGTGTGGGTCAGGAGGTGCCGGAAGGTGACGGGCCGCTGGGGATCTTCTCCCCGGATCGTGAGGCGGTCCAGGTAGTCGTGGACCGGGTCGTCGAGCTGGAAGTGGCCGGCCTCCATCTGCTGGAGGAGGGCCACGGTGGACTGGGCCTTGAACGTCGACCCGATGAGGTAGACGGTGGCCGTGGCGGCCGGGGTCCGGGCCCAGAGGTTGCTCTCGCCGAACGCCCCGCTCCACAGCTCGCCTTGGGCGTCGGTGAGGGCCACGGCCATCGACGGGATGTTCCCGTCCAGGAGGGCCCGTCGGATCTCCGGCTCCAGGCGGGCGGCCACCCGGGCCACGGCCGCAGCGTGTTCGGCCTGCGTCGTCGGGGCCGCCTGGGGGGCCACCGCGGCGCGGCCGTCCTCGGCCCCGAACCCCGTGAGGGCCGTCACCACGGCCGCCCCGATCCACGCCTTCCGCATCCATCGTCTCATCTCGACCTCCGTCCTGGTCCGTACAACACGTGCCCCGGGAGGGCGCCGCTATGGAGTCCCCCTTCTTCGATGACCACTTCGCCGTTCACGAGCACCACGTCGATGCCCTCGGGAAACAACACGGGCTCGTCGTAGGTGGCGCGGTCCTGGACCCGCTCGAGATCGAAGATCACCACGTCGGCCCAGAACCCCTCCCGCAGGAGCCCCCGGTCCCGGAGACGCATGCGGGTGGCGGGCCACGAGGTCATCTTCCGCACCGCCTCGGGCAGGCTGAGCAGGCCTTCGTCCCGGACGTAGCGGGCCAGGATGCGGGGAAAGGTGCCGTAGCTCCGGGGATGGGGCAGACCCAGAACGTCGGGCTCACCGGCGTTGAGGGCCGCCCCGGCGTCGCTTCCGATGCTGACCCACGGACGCTGGAGCGCCCACCGCACGTCGTCCTCGCTCATCATGTGATAGATGGCCATGACGCGACCCTCGCCCTGGGCCACCAGGTCCCAGGCGGCGTCGGCGGGGTCCTTGCCCCACGCCTCGCCGATGGCCTCCAGGGTCATGCCCTCGAAGCGGGCGTTGTCGGCGTTGCGGGCGTTCACCAGGACGATGCCGTCCCAGCCGCCCGCGGCTTCGACGATGTTCCACCACCCCGGATACCCGGTCTCGAGTTCGGTCTTCAGTCGTTCCCGCACCTCGGGTCGACCGATGCGGGCGCGGACCGAGTCGGCGCCGCCGTCGAACACCCACGACGGAATGGTGGCTTCCAGCCCCGTGCCTCCCGCCGTGTAGGGGTACTGGTCGGCGGCCACGTCGACCCCCCGGTCCCGGGCGGCCTCGATCCGGGCGGCAGCCTCCCGGATGAGAGTGCCCCACCCCGGCTCGTAGGCGGCCTTGAAGTGGAAGATCTCCACGGGCATGCCGGCCCGCTCGCCCACCGCGATGGCTTCGTCCACCGCCTCCACCAGCTCCCGGCCCTCGCCCCGGATGTGGGAGGCGTAGATCCCCCCGTACTCGGCGGCGGCCTCGCCCACGGCCACGAGTTCGTCGGTGGAAGCGAACGACGACGGGGGGTAGATCAGGGCCGTGGTCATGCCCAGGACGCCCTGCTCCATGGCCCGACGCATGATCCCCCGCATCTGCTCCAACTCGGCGTCGGTGGGCGCCCGGTCCGCGTTTCCAAGCACCGCCCGGCGGGTCTGGGTCTCGGAGAAGTACGTGCCGAAGTTGATGGCGATGCCCTGCTCCTCGAGGGAGCGGAAGTACGCCGTGATGGAGTCCACCGGTATCGGCGTGCCCCCCTCCCCCCCGATGGCGGTGGTCACCCCCATGCGGAGCTTGTTCTCGGCCAGGCCACTCCGTCGCAGCACGGCGCCGGATTGATCCATCATGTCGATGAACCCCGGGGCCACGAAGCGCCCGGCGGCGTCGATGACCCGATTCGCGGCTCCCTCCACCCGACCCACCACGGCGATCCGTCCGTCGCGGATCGCCACGTCGGCGAGAATCCAGGGATTGCCCGCCCCGTCGAGGACCCGACCGTTGCGAATCACCACATCCCACGGGCCGGACGAGTCGATTTGGGCCCGGAGCGGGCTCACGGCGACGGAGCAGAGGAGAGCCAGTACCAGGGGTTGGTGGGCGCGAATCATCGGGCGAAGCTACCATGGCACGAGCCGTTCCGCTTCCAGCCCCTCCACTTCGAGCCCGCCATGCACCTCGGCGCTTTTTCCGTCAGCCTCTCCGTCAAGGACCTCCAGGTCTCCCGCGACTTCTACACGGCCCTCGGCTTCTCCGACATGCACGGCAACCCGGACCACGGGTACCTCATCATGAAGCAGGGCGACACCCTCATCGGCCTCTTCCAGGGCATGTTCGAGGGCAACATCCTCACCTTCAATCCCGGATGGGACGCCAACGCCGCCGAACTCGACGAGTTCGTGGACGTGCGCGAGATTCAGGCACGTCTCGAGGCGGCGGGAATCGAACTCGAGACCCGGGCCGATCCCGATTCCGAGGGGCCGGCCTCCATCACCCTGACCGACCCCGACGGCAACGCGATCCTCATCGACCAGCATCGGTGAGCCACCGCGCGTCGCCGGTGGTGGGAGACGAGGACTCGGCGTGATCCGCCTGGCGTGGTCCACCGCAGCGGCCCTCCTGCTGGCCCTGGTCCCCCTGGGACTGGCCGCGGGACGGCCCCCGTGGGTCATGCCCGAGGCCCTGCCCCTCATCGGGGGCCTGGTGGCCAGCTACCTCGTGGCCACCGTTCTGGTGAGCTGGACCGCATCGGGCCGGGGACCGTCGCGCTGGTTGAGGGCCGCCCTGGCCGCGGCGGCGGGCTTCGCGCCCCTCCTCTTCGCCCTGGCCCTGGCATCGCCCAACTACTCCAAGGGCGTGCTGCTTCTCGGGGTCCCCTTCGGAGTCCTCCTCGCCGTGGTTCCGGAGACCGTGGGGGAGGCAGGACTGGGGCGCGCGTCGGTGGCGGCGCTGGTCCTGGCAGCGGTGACCCTGGGGCTCGGCAAGATGGGCGAAGACGGGCAGGGGTGGACGCTGGGCACGGTAGCCGGCTCCATCACGGCCCCCACCGATCCCCGCCTCGAGACGACCCTTCGTCCGTCCATCTTCTACACCCTGCGGGCCCGCTCCTTCCAGAACCACTTCGAGACCCGGGTGCCCGGCGGCGCGGTGACGGCAGTCGCCGGCGGGTACCTCGTGGTCACCGCCGAGGGGAGCGCCTACTTCGCCACCTACGACGAGGAGGCGGCCACCCTTGACGTGCGCCTCCTGCCGGGGGCGCTGGATCTCGACGCCGAGGGGTATTTCGCCCAGGCGATTCCCGAGGCCGTGCCCCCGTGGTGGCGGGCCACCGACGTGCTGGCCGAGGAGTCGGGCGACTCGGTGCGGATCTTCGTGGCGCACAACTACTGGGACGACTCTAGAGGGTGCGGCATGCTCCGGGTCTCCACGGTGGAGACGACCCGGGCCGCCATGGTCGCCGGCCAGCCCCTCCCCCCCTGGTCGGTCGTGTACGACACCCGGCCCTGCCGGCAGCTCGAGACCGAGGGCCAGGGTGGACGCCTGGGACGGATGTCCGACGGGGGTCTCCTCCTCACCGTGGGCGCCCACGGATTCGACGGCATGCGCCGGGACGAGTACCTCTCCCAGAACCCCGACCTGGACTACGGCAAGACGATCCGCATCGACCCCGCGACGGGGGAAGGCCGGGTGTACACCCTGGGGCACCGGAATCCCCAGGGACTCTACATCGACGCCGCCGGCGACATGTGGCAGACGGAGCACGGTCCCGTGGGCGGCGACGAGCTGAACCTCCTCGTGCCCGGCGCCAACTACGGCTGGCCCATGGTCACCCAGGGACTCCCCTACGACGGTGCCACCCTGCCCTCGGGCATCGCCGCGGGCCGCCACGACGGCTTCCAGCCCCCGGCGTACGCCTGGCTGCCGTCCATCGGAATCTCGGAACTGGTGGGGGTCACCCGATCCCGGTTCCCCGTCTGGCAGGGCGATCTCATGGTGGGATCGCTGGTGGATCTTTCGCTGTGGCGGGTGCGCCCCCGGGCGGGCCGCGTGGCGTTCGTGGAACGGATCCCCGTGGGCGTTCGGGTGCGGAGTCTGGTGGAGGACCCCGAGGGACGCCTGGTGCTGTGGACCGACGGCGGTGCCCTGGTGGTCCTGGAGGAGTCCGAGGGCAACGAGCCCACGGCGACGGCCCCGGCCATGAGCGGCGAGCTCCTCTTCGGAGGGTGCCTGGGGTGCCATCCCGAGGGCGGCAACGCCGTCGGGCCCGGACTCGAGGGCGTACTGGGCCGGGCCGTGGCGGCAGCGCCGGGCTTCGAATTCTCCCCCGCCCTCCAGGCCGTGGGCGGCCGGTGGGACGCGGAGCGCCTCGACGCCTTCCTGGACGACCCCCAGGCGTTCGCGCCGGGAAATCGCATGACCTTTCCCGGGCTCCCGTCGCCGGCCGACCGCCGCGCCCTCATCGACTACCTGAGGGGACGGTAGACCGACCCATGGGCGACGTCGTCAACACCTTGGAGGTCCGAACCTTCGGCCTGCAGCGCAGCGGCAACCACGCCGTGCTCCAGTGGATGATGGACCAGCACCGGGGCCACCCCATCGCCTTCCTGAACGACGTGCGCCACGGCGACCACGACCCCTACACCGAGTTGTGGGAGCCCGAGTTCCACGGCTTCGACGAGGGGTGGGACCTGGAGACCATCCGGCGAGCGCCGAAGCGCCTCCTGCTCTACACCTACGAAGACAGCCGGGTGAACATGGCCGAGGGCCAGGCCTCGCTGCTGGCGACCCTCGACGACGCCGGGTTCGAAGCCCACCGGGAGCGCTATCTGGGCGCCAGCGCCCGGCGCCTCGACTTCGTGATCCTCCGGGACCCCTTCAATTTCTTCGCCAGCCGGCTCCGGAAACTCGACGACCTCACCGGCGTGCGCGACGTGTCGTGGATCGCCGAGAACTGGACCCTGCTGGCCCGCCTGGCCCTCGACGATTCCGGTGGCGACGACGCACCCTCGGTGGTGCTCTTCAACCGGTGGCAATCGGATCCGGAATACAGGCGCGCGCTCTCCCGACGGCTGGGGGGCGACTTCTCCGACGCGACCCTCAACCAGGTGAGCGACCACGGCGGAGGCAGCTCCTTCGACGGCAAGGACCACATCCCCTTGACCCTTGCCGAACTGCGTCGGGATTGGCGCCGGGTGCGGGACCCGGCGGCGGTCCGATCGTGGATCCGGCGGCTCGGGGCCCGGGGCGCCGAGGCCATGGACGTCCACGGCCGCTGGCCCCACATGCGCGACGACCCCCGCTTCCGCGCACTCTTCGCCGACGGAGAGATGCTTCGGCTGTCCGAGGCCCTCTTCGGTGAACTCCCCGGCACCCGCGCCTTCGTACGCTCATGCACTACCACCTGATCGGAATCGCCGGCACCGCCATGGGGTCTCTGGCGGGACTCCTGAAGGCCGCGGGCCACCGGGTCACGGGCTCGGATCACGGGGTCTATCCACCCATGTCCACCCTGCTCGACGACATGGGCATTCCCTGGGTCGACGGGTTCTCGGCCGACAACCTGACGCCCCGGCCCGACCGGGTCGTGGTGGGCAACGCCATCAGCCGGGGCAATCCCGAACTCGAGGCGGTGCTGGACCGCGGACTGTACTACACCTCGGCGGCCTACACCCTGAAGAACGAGTTCCTGCGATCGCGCCGTGTGCTCGCCGTGGCCGGCACCCACGGCAAGACCACCACCACCTCGATCCTGGCCTGGCTCCTGGAGTGCGCGGGGCTGGACCCGTCGTTCCTCGTCGGGGGCGTGGCCGAGAACTTCGGGACGTCGTTCCGGCTGACCGACAGCGATCTCTTCGTCATCGAAGCCGACGAGTACGACACGGCCTACTTCGACAAGGGGCCCAAGATGTGGCACTACCTGCCCCGGGTGGCGGTGGTGACCAACGTGGAGTTCGACCACGCCGACATCTACCGCGACGACGTGGCCTACCGATTCGCCTTCGAGCGGTTCGTGAACCTCGTGCCGCGCAGCGGCCGGCTCGTGGTGGGATGGGACACCCCCGTGGCCCGGGAGCTGGCGGCCGCCTCTCCGGCGCCGGTCTCGTCGGTGGGGTTCGGCGACGACGACCCGGACGGTGGCCCGGCCCCGGCGTGGCGCGCCGTGGACCTGGAGGGGGGCCCCGACGGCACTCGCTTCACCGTGGTGCACGACGGTCGGGAACGGGGCCGGGTCACCATGCCGCTGTCGGGGGCCTTCAACGTCCGCAACGCCCTGGCGGCGCTGGCGGCGGCCGACGCCGTGGGGGCGTCCTGGGAGGGGATGGTCGAGGGCCTGGCCACGTTCCGCACGGTGCGCCGCCGCATGGAGGTGCGGGGCGAGGCGGGGGGCGTGACGGTCATCGACGACTTCGCCCACCACCCCACCGCCGTGGGCGTAACGCTGGACGCCGTGCGGGACCGGTTCCCCGGGGGGCGGGTGGTGGCCGTGTTCGAGCCCCGGAGCTACACGGCCCAGCTCCGGCGCTTCCAGGAGGGATACCGCGACGCCCTGGGCCGGGCCGACCGGGTGTGGCTCGCCGGACTCTTCCGCCCGGAACGCTACGACGAAACCACCGGGCTGAACCCCGAGGAACTCGCCGCCGACCTCACCGCCGACGGTACACCCGCCGCCCACCTCGCCACGGTGGAGGCCCTGGTGGAGGCCGTCGTCGCGTCGTCGTCGGCTGGGGACGTCGTGGTCATCATGTCCAACGGCGGATTCGGGGGGATTCACGAGCGGATGCTGGCGGCGCTGCCGTCGAGCTGATCCCGTTCGGGAGCATTCTCGCTAGGGACCGGGCGAACCCTTCCGTCCGGAGGCCCCCATGCGCCCGAACCGTCCCGTTCCGTTCGTCCCGTTCCTCCCCCTCCTCGTGGCGTTCGCCGCGTGCGCCGGGGGCCTCGCGGGCCAGACGGCCCCCCGACCCACGCCGGACCGGGTCGAGGTCGCGCCGGACCGGGGCCGGGCGACGGTGACCCTGGAGGGCCGGGCCCTGGACGCCTTCCGCGAGGCTCGGGTCATCGACGGGACCCGGGGCCAGCCGGCCCGGGGATTCCGGGTCGTCCTGGGGCAGCCGCGGGGAACGACCCGACCGCTGGAGATCGCCACGACAGGTGCCGCCCCCGGGGAGTACGGGCTCGAACTGGTGTCCGAGAAGGAGGCGGTGCGGCTCGCGCTCTCGGTCACGGTGACCATGGCCGGGGCCGAAGTCGTGGAGGTCCGGGGCCCGTCGGAGGTAGGGGCGGGAGAGTCGTTCACCCTGGAGGTCCGGACCCGCCTCCCCTCCGGGAGCGGCAAGATCACGGTCCTGGCGGGCGACCGGGAGGCCACGGCCGAGGGCCGAGGCTCGGAGGGGGTGACGTCCATCGAGATCCCTGCCCTGCCCGCGGGGTCCCACACCCTGGCGATCCGGGTGCAGGACGGCGCCGGGGGCGAGCCCGCCGAGGCCTCCCACGGGGTGACGGTCGTCCCGGGCCCCACCGTGTCGGCCGTCGCCCTCTCGGCTCCCGAGGCCCACAGCGGCGACCAACTGACGGGCACCCTGACGTTGGATCGGCCGGCGACCACCGAGACGGAGGTCCAGGTCGCCGCCGACGCCGGTTCGATCACCGTGCCCCCCACGGTGGTCGTCCCCGCGGGAGCCATCCAGGCCACCTTTCCGGTCGCCGTGGGCGAACTCACGGTTGACGCCCGCACCGAAGTCGCCGCCATTCTCGACGACGAGAAGGCCACGGCGCCGTTGGTGCTCGTGGGTCCCCCGCGCCTCAGCGAATTCGTCGTCTACGGCGGGAACGTATCCAGCGGCGGCCAGGTGATGGTCAACGAGCCCGGAGACGTGGCCGTGCGCGCCCGCCTCGATCGCCCGGCGCCGAGCCAGGGCACCGAGGTGGGACTCAGCACCACGCTTCCGGCTCTGGTGGACGTCCCCTCCACCATGACGGTGCCCCCGGGCCAGAGCGAACTCGTGATCCAGGTCGACCACGGGGTGAGCCCGTCGCTGGTGACGGGCCAGATCTCGGCGACCATCGGCGCCGATCGCCTCGACTACACGATCCGCTTCGAGCCGCCGGCCCTGCCCATGCCCGTGTCCATGACCGTGGCCGGGCCGGGCATTCCGCCGTCGCCTTCGGTGTCCGTCGTGGGCGGCGTGACCCTCACGGCGGTGGTCGAGCTGCTCGCGCCGGCTCCCCCCGGCGGGGTCCCACTCCACTTCAGCGACGGTTTCCTCAACCCGGTGGGGGGGATGAACCAGATGGTCCCCGCCGGCGTCCAGAGCTTCGAGATCGTCCTGGAGACGCCGCAGGTGGACGCCGTCCGCTCGTCGACGCCCTGGGTTCGGGCCGACGAAGCGAGCTTCCACAGCGTGGAGGTCCAGGTCGAGCTGCGGCCGCCCCCGTCGGATCTGGCGTCCCTCGACTTCGACGAACCGTGGGTCACCCCGTTCGAGGATCGCCTGGCCACCGTGGCGTTCGTGGAGCCCGCCCCGGTGGAGCGAGAGGTGCTGCTCACCGCCACCTTCCCCGGCGGAGGCACCTGGCAGGGGCGGCGCATCGCCGTCCCGCCCGGACAACTGGAGGCGAGCGCGCTGGTGCCGGGATTGGGGAACGGGGAGACCCCGGGTACCATGACGGTGACCGCCTCGTACGCCGGCTCCCAGACCCAGGCCACCATCACCCGCTACCCGGCGGTGCAGGTCCAGGCGCTGCTCCTCGAGCCGGCGACACCCTACGCCGGGGATCTGGTCACGGTATCGGTGATCCTGCAGGACCCGGCGCCCCCGGCCGGGGCGGAGGTCGTGGTCCGGGCCCCGACCTCGGCGGTCCTCATGCCCGAACCCCACGATGTGGGCAACAGCACGGTGGTCGACCTTCCTCCCGGGGCCACCTCGGCGTCGTTCGTGATGGAGGCGCGACAGACCACGGCCCAGGCCACGCTGTCGGTGGCCAACCCCCTCGGGGGCTCCATGTCCCGCCAGTTCGCGATCTACGCTCCGGTGGATCTCGCGTCGATCCAGGGCGGGGGCGTCGTGTACGGCGGCGGGGGCACCCGAAGCGTGGCGCTCCACCTCTCCGGCGACGCTCCCACGGCCACCGACGTGACCCTTTCCACCGATCGCCCCGATCTCGTCGCGCTTCCCGCCTCGGTCACCTTCCCGGCGGGCGTCCAGTATCGCGAAGTCGCCTACGAGGTGCTCCACGACCCGGCGCCCGGGGAGGAGATTCCCTTCTCCATCTCGGCCACCCTCCGGGATCAGACCCTCACGTCCAACCGCACCTTGATCCACAGTGCACCCACCCTCACGGCCCTGGAGGTCCTGCCCCAGTCCGGACGGACCCTGTTCTATCCGGGCGACGAGGTGCGACTGCGGTGGACCCTCGACCGATACCCCTCCCAGCCTACCACGGTGGAGCTGACGCCGAGCCTGGCCGGGGTCCTGGTCAACCTGCCCCCCGCCATCATCCTCTCGGACGTGAACGAGACCCAGACCTTCCAACTCGCCGGCTTCGACGCCCCGGGGGATCTGGAACTCCGGGCTCGCACCGGCGATGTGGAGATCGCGGCCGCGATCCCCCTGGTGCTTCCCGAACTCACGGGGGTCACGTGGTCCGACGGGGCCGGCCCGGCCCGCACCGACGTTCAACTCCCGGTCACGGGCATGGGGGGCCGATGCGACCTCGCCTTCGCCCTCCCCCTCCCCGTGATGGGCGAACTCATCGCCGGTGGGCTCGAACTCGCCACCGATCGTCCCGACCTCGTCCAACTCCCCGGATCCCTGACCTCGATTCGGTTTCCCCACCAGGCCGGCGCCGACGGAACCCACACCGCGGGGGTCGCCTGCTCCCTCCAACCCGCCAACCAGGCGGCCTTGGACGGGCCCACCCCGGTGACCGTCACCGTGACGTGGTACGGCCAGACCCACTCCGTGACCCTCACGCTGCTTCCGCCAACCCCCTAGGGAGGTCGAGTCCCTACCCCCGGAATTCCAGCCCCAGCGCCTTCTCCAGGGCATCCCATCGGCTCCGGGCGACGCGGAGCTGCACGCCGCTGGCCAACACCACCGAGCCCCCGCCGTCCCGGTCCCGGTCCAGGATCCGGATGCGGTCGAGGTTCACGATGGTGGAGCGGTGGATCCGGTGGAATCGGCCCCCGGCGACCAGGGTCTCGAAATCCCGCATGCGTCCCGACGCCACGTGCATCCGCTCGCCCACGTGGACCTTCATGAGCTCCCGGTCGGCCTCGACCCAGTCGATGTCGGCCACGTTCACCAGGATCGTGCGGGTCCCCACCCGAACCCCCAGACGGAGCGCCTGACGGCCCTCGGGCTCGTGGGACCACTCCACGGGACCGGCCTCGTCCGGGCCCGGGCGCACCCCCTGGATGAGGGAGCGCAGGGTCTCCTTCAAGCTCAGGGCGTCCTCGGCGTCGAGGCGCCGCACCGCCCGCTCCACGGCGGCCAGGAAGCGCGGTCGCCCGAAGGGCTTCATCACGTAGTCCAGCGCCCGCACCTCGAAGGCCTGCTGAGCGTACTGGTCGTGGGCCGTCACCAGCACCACCGCCCGGGGCACTCCGTCGCCCAGGGCTTCCAGGACGCCGAATCCGTCCAGGTCGGGCATCTGGATGTCCAGGAAGAGCAGATCGGGCGACAGCGTCCGCACCTGCTCCACGGCCTGCCGGCCCGTGCCCGCCTCCCCCACCACGTCGATGCGGGGCATCTCCTCCAGGAGGGTCTTCACCGCATCCCGGGCCGCCGGTTCGTCGTCCACGACCAGGGCCCGGATGCGCGTCGTGCCCGCCGGATCGTTCACCGGTCCATCTCCGTGAACGCAGGGAGCACCACCCGCACCCGGGTACCCACGCCACCGGACGCCGCCTCGAGCGTGAGGGACTGCTCGACCCCGAAGGCGTGTTCGAGACGCTCCCGGACGTTGGCCAGACCGGCGCCGCTCCCGGAGCGGGGAGAGGGCCCGGCGGGCCCGGGGCCGTCGTCCACCACATCCAGGATCAGGCGCTCGCCCTCGACCCGTCCCGAGACGCTCACTCGCCCGGCCTGGGGCCGCAGGGAGATCCCGTGGCGGATGGCGTTCTCCACCAGGGGCTGGAGCAGAAGAGGGGGGACTCCGCATCGACGGGCCCGGGCGTCGGCCGCGACCTCGGGCACGAGGCGGTGGGGAAAACGGGCCCGCTCGATGGCGAGGTACTCCTCCACCATCTCGAGCTCCTCCTCGAGGGGAATGAACACCTGATCCGTCGACGCCCGCACCTTCTGGAAGAGGGCGCCCAGGTGGTCCAGCGTGGCATCGGCCTCGTCGGCCCGCCCGGAGCGCCAGAGCTGGCCGATGGTGTGCAACGTATTGAAGAGGAAATGGGGGCGGATCTGTTCGTTCAGGGCCTGAAACCGCGCCTGGGCCAACTGGGACTCCAGTCGGGCCATGCGCAGGCGCCGCCCCTGGGTCTCCCGGTAGTAGATCCACCCCTGGGTGACCACCGCCGACACGAGGTAGATGGTGGCCGCCACGTGGAAACGGAGAGCCGCCCAGAACAGTCCCCGATCCGCCAGGCGCATCCATCCGTCGAAGGTGCCGGCCGTGGCCCAGAAGCCCGCCACCACCAGGACGTTGGCTCCCCAGGCGAGGGGCGGCAGCGCCACCAGGTGCAACGGCAGGCGCCGCATCCAGGTGTCCCGCGTGACGGGGAAGCGCGCCGCCATCCACACGGCGCCCAGGGTGAGGAGGGTCCACGGCACCCAGTTGATCAGGGCCGTGCGGAGGGCGTCGCCGAAGGGGAGGGGGTCGCCTTGAAGCGTCGTGCCCAGCACGGTCTGGCTTCCCAGGATCACCGCCACCAGGAGCCACACCGCCCCCACCGCCACCACGACGGCCACGACCCGGAGGCGATTCCCGGGTGTGGGCCCCGGCCCGCCGAGGGGGGGCGCGGAAGCCGGAATCGTGGATGACGGAGGCATGGTTCGGGCTCAGCCGCCCCAGGTATGGGAGTACTTGACGAGGAACGAGCGGGCGAGGGAGTGGGGCGGCTCCACCTCGCCCGGGGCCACGGTCCGGTCGGTGAGGAGTCCCTCGTTGTAGACCAACCAGAGGTCCCGCCCCTCGGCGAAGTTGTAGCGCAGACGCACGTTCACGTCGAGTCCGTCGGTGGTGGAGTTGTACTGGAGGAAGGCGTTGCCCGAGGCCCGGCTGTCGAGGGCGGTGCGGATCCGGAAGCGCAGGAGGTGAAGGTCGGCCTCCTGGTCACGATCGGCGAACTCCAGATGGGTGAATTGATACGTCGCCCCCAGTTCGAGGCGGGGATGGGCGTTCCAGGTGGGCGAGAGGATCACCTGGGCGCGGCGTCCGTCGTAGAACGTGCCCGCCCGGGCGTCCAGGTCGGTGCGCAGCGGGCGGCCGGCGTTCATGGTCCAGGCGACCTGGAGGTCGGCGAAGACGTGGCGCCCCACGGGAATGTCCACGGCGTCGGCGATCCGGAAGGGCGACCGGACGTCCTCCACGAACACCTTGGGTTCGATCCACCCCCCGGACCCGCCCTTGGTCTCCCACTGGACCCAGACGGCGTACTGGCCCGAACGGAGTCCCCCGTCGCCGTTGCGGAAGTTGGAGAAGGCGAGGAACCCCGGGAACACGCGCCGGAAGAAGGCGTGGTCGTCGGTGTAGATGTAGTAGTTGGCCAGGGCGTTCAGGGTCACGCCCCGGCGCTGGAGGAAGCCGACTCCCGGATCGTACGCCTCGCCGGTCCAACTCGTGGAGACGGTGTAGGCCAGGGCCCGATTGGCCCGACGCTGCCAGTGCAGATAGGCTGTGCTCCGGTCCGCCAGGTCCACCCCCTCCTCCTCGTCGTCGAGCGCCGACCCGGCCCACTTGGCGGTGAGGTAGTGGTCGCCCACCACGCGGAAGACCCCGTCGGCGCCTCCGGCCACGTTCCACCGACCGTCTCCGGCCCGTGTGGTGAGCATGCCCCCCATGGTGGAGAAGTCGTTGAAGACCCGGCGTCGGGCGCGGAGTGCGCCGAAGTTCTCGCTCCCCAGGGCGCCCTGGGATTCGGTCTGGAGGTTCAGCAGTCCCACGTCCCAGTCACCGACCCGCCCCACCATGCGCGCGCCCCCGAGCACCGGCACCGGCCGGTTGTCGTCGGTGAGCCCGATGCGCCGGGAGTGGAAGAGTCGGTTGCCGTTGCCGGTGTAGAAATCGAAGATCCCGCTGCCCTCCTGGAAGAAGCGGCGCTTCTCGGGAAAGAAGAGGGGAAAACGCCCCTGGTTGATCTCCTGATCGTCGGCCTCGACCTGGGCGAAGTCGGTGTTGGCCGTGAGGTCGAGGGTCAGATTGCCCGCGAGCTGCACCCGCACGTCGAGGCCCACTTCCCGGGTGTCGGTCCGCTCGTTCCGGTACACCCCCTCTTCCTCGTCCAGCACCGCCCGGCGGCTCCGTCCCCCCAGAACGAAGGGCGTGACGTAGACCGGGCGGCCGCTCTCCACCCCCTCCAGCACCACATCCTTGGCCGCCGACGGCTGACGGAACGGAAACTGGGGATCGATGGCGGGAAAGGTCACCCGCTCTCCGGTGCGGGACACCAACCGGGTGACCGTGAGACCCATGACGGCCCGGCCGTCGTCGCCGGTCTGGAATCCCAGCGTGGAGAAGGGGATCCGCACTTCCACGAACCACCCCTCGTCGGTCACCACGGTTTCGGCGTCCCAGAAGGCGTCCCAGCTCCCGTTCAGGGTCGCGCCGTCGTCGGACACCAGGATGTCGAAGCGGGTGGCCGCGGGAGTGATCCCGAACCACTTGGCGTTCTGGTTGTCGTTGAAGGAGTCGACGTAGATGGCGAAGGCGTCGTCACCGTTCCAGCGGTCGCGATAGAGGGAGTTGATGCGAATGCCCTCGCCTTCGCTGTCGTAGAACCACCCGGCGGCATAGAGATAGTCGTCGTCGTACGCGACCCGGATCTCGCTCCGCTCCCGGGGCGCCCCCCCGAACGTCGGGAAGTACATGGTGAGGGGGAGCGGCTCCACCCCTGTCCAGGCCGCCTCGTCGGGCATGCCGTCGAGTTCCACGGGGAGTTGGATTCGTGTCAGGGGCATGGGGGACTGGGCCTGCACCCCACCGGCCCACGCCAGCACGCCGGCGATTGCCGCCACCACCGCGTGCACCCACACCCGTCCCACCCGCATCGTCGCCATTCCCCGCCTCCCGGTTTGGACCCGCGACCGCCACCCGTTCGCGTCGTCGAAGCGTCGGGGGCGGTGGGAAGGCGATCCACGGGGACTCCGCTCAGGTGTGGATCCCGGTCCACCAACGGAGGAACGGCGGGGTCGAGCGGGATGGGCCTCTGTCGAAACGCGGCGTTCGGCGCCTATGATTGCCCGTCCTCGCCTCCTGCCTCGAGCGCCCACCGGTGAGCCCTTCCCAACGTCCCGACTTCACCCAGATCGATGCCTGGGGACTCCGGCACGTGGGCCGTGTGCGCACCGAAAACCAGGATCACTTCTTCGTGGGCGCCCTGGCCCGGCACGGGGTGTCGGTGGACGAGACCAGCGTCGACCTGACCGGGGTGCCCCAGGTGGACCCCGACGATCCGTCGTCGGAGCGGCTGGCCTCGTTCGCCGTGGTGGCCGACGGCGTGGGTGGGCAGGCCGGCGGGGAAGAAGCGTCCCGGACGGTGGTACAGGGGCTCGTGGCCGCCGTGGCCCATTCCTTCGAGGAAGCCGAGAGCCTGGAGCCCGACGATCCCGACGTCTTCTCCCGTCTACTCCAGGACGCGGCCCTGGCCTGCCACCGGACCCTTCGGGCGTCGTCCGACGCCGCGGGCCGTGCGCCCGCCAGCACGGTGACGCTCTTCCTGGGACTCTGGCCCCACGCCTACCTCCTCCAGGTAGGGGACTCCCGGTGCTACATCTACCGCCGGGGCAGGCTGCAGCAGATCACCCGGGACCAGACCTGGGCGCAGGAGCTCATCGACAGCGGCGCCATGAGCCGCACCTCGGCGGAGAAGAGCCGGTGGGCCGGGATCCTGTCCAGCGCCATGGGGGGCGAAACCGCCACTCCGGAGGTGACCCGCATCGTGCGGGACTGGGGCGACGTTCTGCTCCTGTGCAGCGACGGGCTCACGAAACACGTCCCGGACCATCGCATCGAAGCCCGCATCCGGAACATGACCGGGTGCCGACAGCTCACGGAGCAGTTGCTCCAGGATGCCCTGGACGGCGGCGGCACCGACAACATCGCCATCGTGGCGGGGCGGACGCTGGCGCTCCCATCTGGAGATCCGTAGGGACTCCGCGGGGGTTTCCCCACGACCCACCCCGTCAAACCCCGACGGCGACCCGGGGCTCGTTCGTGGCAACTTGTTGCAACGATCTGTTGCACCGGAGCGCCCGCCATGTCGACGTCATCCCCTCCTCCCTCCTCGGATCTCGCACTTCTCGGTGACCTGGCCCACGTCGGGTACTTCCGCGTCGATGCAGACCGCAACGTGACCGAGGTGAGCCCGGAGCTCACGAAGCTGACGGGGTTCAGCGAAGAGGAAGTGCTGGGCCGGACGTGTCTCTCGCTGCTCCGGTGCCCCAACTGTCTGCGGGGATGCGGGGTGTTCGAGAAGGGACGGCTCCAGGACGCCCACCTGTCGATCTACCGCAAGGACGGATCCGAGCTTCAGGTCGCTCGCTCCGGCGTCTGCCTGCGGGACGACGAGGGCCGGATCACCGGGGCGCTCGAAACGGTGCGGCTCCTGTCCCACGACGAGATTGCCGGGACCTGTGCCGCCCCTGCCGCCGTCGAGGCCCTCATGTCCGGGCTGGGGCGGATGTTCGTGGCGGCCGACGCGGAATTCCGTGTGGCGAATTGCTCCGACGCGCTTCCCGAACTTCTGGGGCATTCCCGAGGGGATCTGCTGGGCATGCCTCTGGCCGATCTGTTGGGCGAAGACCTGTTCGGGCCCGACGGCGACCTTCGCCGGGCCGTCGCCGAGGGGCGGCGACGGGAGGGGTGGAGGGCCTTCCTCCCCACCCGGGAGGGCCCTCCCGTGCCCGTCTCCCTTTCGGTGGGGCCGATTCCCGACGAAGGATGCGGGCACCCGGGGGTCCGCGTCGTGGTCATGATCCGGAGGGACGACGAGTCGCAGGGTGCAGCCGATGTACCGACGTTCGAGGGGATCGTCGGGCGGTCCCGGGCCATGCAGCGCATCTTCCGGCTGGTGGATCTCCTGGAGGAGTCCGACGCCACGGTCCTCATCACGGGAGAGAGCGGCACGGGGAAGGAACTCGTCGCCCGGGCGATCCACAACCGCTCCCGTCGCGCGGGCACACCCTTCGTCGCGGTCAACTGCGCCGCGCTCCCGAGTGAACTCCTGGAGAGCGAGTTGTTCGGGCATGTCCGTGGGGCGTTCACCGGAGCCGTGCGGGACCGCGCCGGTCGCTTTGAACTGGCCGATGGGGGGACGCTCTTCCTGGACGAAATCGGCGACCTGGATCCCGGGCTTCAGGGGAAGATCCTGAGGGCCCTGCAGGAGCACGCCTTCGAGCGGGTCGGCGACTCCCGCACCCGCACGGTCGACGTCCGGGTGATCGCCGCCACCCACATGGACCTGGAACGAGCGGTGGCCGAGCGCCGGTTCAGGGACGATCTCTACTACCGCCTCAAGGTGATCCCCATCCACGTCCCGCCCCTGCGCGCCCGGCGAGAGGATCTGCCGTCGTTGATCGCCCATTTCCTGGAGCGGCTGGGCGCCCGCCAACGGCGCGCCCTCCGGCTCTCCCCGAGCGCGAGTCGCCATCTGCTCGCCTACGGGTGGCCGGGCAACGTCCGGGAACTCGAAAACGCGCTGGAATACGCCATGACGGTGTGCGCCGGACAGACCATCCACGTCCAGGATCTGCCCCCCGAGATCCAGGACCAGACGCATCAGCGCTTCTCCGCTCCTCCCCCGGCCGCGGAGGACACCCCGCGGTCCACCGGGGCCTCCGGCGACCTCGGCCTCCCGGCCGAAGAGGCCGACGAGGTGGCCCGGATCCGAGCCGCTCTCCTGGCGGCCCGATACAACCGGACGGCCGCCGCCGAGGCCCTCGGCATGAGTCGCACCACGCTGTGGCGGAAGATGAGGGAGTTCCGGCTGTAGCGAAACGGAGTGTTCACTCCCTGAAACGTCGTGGTGAAACACTTCGTTCAGTCTCGCCATTGCACGGACCCGGTCCGCCGACCGCAATTCTCTGCCTCCCCGACACTTACGGTAGTCCAGGCACGCTGGTACCGGTTCTGCACCATGAGCAGGCCGGTGGAATCGGGGATCTCGCCCGATCCCGGGGCTCAGCGGAGGCTACCATGAAACGAATCGTGATCCTCGGAGGCGGTACCGGCGGAACGATGATGGCCGTCAAGCTTCGAAAGGCCCTCGATCCGGAGGACTGGAGCATCACGGTCGTGGACCGGGACGATCGGCACATCTATCAGCCCGGGCTGCTGTTCATCCCCTTCGGGCTGTACTCCGAGCGGGACCTCTACAAGCCCCGCTCCCGATTCATTCCCGAGGGGGTGACCCTGTCGCTGGGCGAGCTGGAGGCCATCGACCCCGAGGCCCAGCGGGTCCATCTGACCGACGGGCGGCGTCTCGCCTACGACCTCCTGATCGTCGCCACCGGCAGCCGCATCGTCCCCGACGAGGTGGAGGGCATGGCAGGCCCCGGGTGGCAGGAGTCGGTGTTCGACTTCTACACGCCTGAAGGAGCGCGGGCCCTGGGATACGCCCTCCAGCGGTTCGAGGGCGGACGGTTGGTGGTGCATCTCACCGACATGCCCATCAAGTGCCCCGTCGCCCCTCTGGAGTTCGCCTTCCTCGTCGATTGGTATCTCCGCGAGCACCGCCTGCGGGAGAAGACCGAGCTCACCTACGTGACCTCACTCGACGATGCCTTCACCAAACCCCGGGCCGCCCAGGCGCTGCGGGATCTCCTGGCACGAAAGGGGATCGAGGTCGAATCCCAGTTCGCCACGGGATCGGTGGACGGGACGACCGGGGTCCTGAAGAGCTGGGATGAGCGGGACGTCCCGTTCGACATGCTCGTCACCATCCCGATCCACCGGGGCAGCGAGGTGATCGCCCGCTCCGGAATGGGAGACCACCTCGACTTCCTGCCTACCGATCCCCACACCCTCCAGGCCCGGGACTGGCCGAACGTCTTCGCCATCGGCGACGCCACCAACGTACCGACCTCCAAGGCCGGGTCGGTGGCCCATTTCGAAGCCGAAGTGCTCCTCGACAACGTCCTGCGGTGGATCGGCGACCGGGAGCCCATGCCCGCATTCGACGGCCATGCGAACTGCTTCATCGAGACCGGGTTCGGCAAGGCCGTCCTGCTCGACTTCAACTACGACACCGAGCCCCTTCCCGGGAAGTTCCCGCTCCCCGGCATCGGCCCCCTCACGCTCCTGGGAGAGAGCGAGGCCAACCACTGGGGGAAGATGGCTTTCCGCAGCGTCTACTGGAATCTGCTGCTGACCGGCGCCGACATGAGCGCCATCGGCCCGGGCATGTCCATGGCCGGGAAGTGGAGTTGACCATGAACGAGACCTACCCGCTGGCTTCGGCCCCGGACCACGCCGAGACCCTGGCGGACGAATTGGAGCGCCTCAACGACAAGCTGGATCGAGTCATCGGGGCCGTGGCCCTCATGGACCGCCGCCGCGAGGATCTGGAGGAAATGCTCGCCGACCTCCTTCCCGCCGCCAACGGCGCCATGCAGGTGGCCACCCACCAGCTGTGGGACCTCGAGCGGAAGGGCACCCTCGACCTCGCCCGGGAAACGGCCGGCGCCATCGGCGCCGCGGCGAGCACGATCGATCCCAACGACGTGCGCGCCCTCGGCGTGAATGCGGGGCAGGCCGTGCGGGCCCTTCGCACCCTGACCGGGCCCGACGTCACGACGGCCTCCCAACGGGCGGTCGAAGCCCTCCAGCATGCTCGGACGGGCCCGCCGCCCAGCTTCTTCAGCCTGCTCCGCCGCCTGCGGCAGCCCCACGTGCGACGGGGTCTCGGCGCGGCCCTCGAATTCATGGCGAGCCTGGGCGAGGGCGCCCACCCCGGCTCCGCTCCGAGTCCGACCCTGGCTCCTCCGGCGACCCGGCCGGCCGCACCGCCCCCCGCACCCATGGGCGTCGTCGCGGCGCCCACGCCTTCCAGCCTGGCCGTCGGGGCCCGGACCGTGACCCTCGACCCGGACGGCTTCCTGGCCGACTCCGGCGACTGGACTCCGGAAGTGGCCGAGGCCCTGGCGTCGCAGGTCGGAGTCGGGCCCCTCACCGACGAGCACTGGCGCGTGCTGGAGTTCTGCCGCAGCGACGCCGCCGGCTCGGGGGGAGCGCCGGGGCTGCGCCGGATCACGAAGGAACTCGACATCCCACCTCGGGACATGTACCGGCTGTTTCCGAAGGGACCCGGAACCCTCGCCGCCCGCCTCGCGGGCCTGAAGAAGCCCAAGAGCTGCGTCTGAGGAGGCGCGAACCATGAACCCCACACTGACCCATCCCCTGACTCAGGACACCGACGGCCCGGCCCAGGACGGCGCGCCGCAGACCCGCCGCAAGGTGGCCATCATCTGCTCCAAGGGCAGCCTGGACATGGCCTATCCCGGCCTGATCCTGGCCAACGCGGCCCGGATGATGGACATCGACGCCATGATCTTCTTCACCTTCTGGGGCCTCGACATCATCCGCGAGAAGACGGCCGACAAGCTCCAGCCCGGCATCGTCGGGAATCCGGCCATGCACATGCCCACCATGGTCGCCGGCTTGCCGGGCATGGGATCGATGGCGGCCCACATGATGAAGAAGAAGATCGAGCAGATCGAGGTCCCCTCGGTGCGCGAGCTGCTCGAGACCCTCGAGCAGGCCGGCGCCGAGCTATACGCCTGTCACATGGCCATGGAGATGATGGGCTTCACCCGGGACGACCTCGTTCCACAGGTCCACGACGTGATCACGGCCATGGACTTCTTCGAGAAGTCGGAAGGGGCCCAGATCGTGTTCGTGTGAACGATGCCAAGAGGAGGATTTCCATGAAGATGTCGGTGAGTCGCCTCGCGTCCGCGGCGACCGCCCTGAGTCTCGGGCTGGTCGCCATCCCCAGTGCGGCGCAGACCAATGGATATGTCTTGCAGTGCCTGTCGGCGCGAACCTCCGGACAGGGGTGCGTCACCCGGGCCCAGCAGGCCACGCCCACGAGTCTCTTCCGTGATCCGGCCGGCCTCACGGCCTTCGCCCAGCCGGCGTTGGAGTTCAACGCCGCCCCCTTCGTCCCCGGCCTCACGTTCGAGAACGCGGCCAACCCCGTCGCGGACGGCACCCGGCACGTCTACCCCATGGGGAGCGTCGCGTACGTGGGACCCCGGCTGGGGCGGTTCGCGTGGGCCGTGGGTATGGAACCCATCGGCGGCTTCGGGTCGGACTTCGAACTGCAGCACGCGCTCCTGAGCGGCGCCGATGGCGCCCTCGTCGACTACGAAAGCTTCTTCGCCGCCGCCAAGATCGGCGGGAGCGTGGCCACCGAGCTGGCACCGGGGTTGTCGGTGGGTGCCGGTCTGAGCGCGGTCTACGCCCAGATCCGCGATTTTCGCATGCCGTTCACCATGCCCCCGACCTTCGCCCTGGGCATGGGCGGCATCCCCCTGCTCGACCCCGCCGTGTACGGGCCCCTCTTCCAGCAGTTCACCGAGTTGACCGCCTACGGCGATTCGGAGCGCTACACCGGGCTCACCTGGACGGCCGACCTGGGACTTCGGTACGACGCTCCGTCGGGCCTCACCGTCGCGGCCTCCTGGTCGCCCGAAACGGCCATCGATGTCGAAAACGGCACCGCCGTCATCGACATGAGCGCCCAGTTCGGTCAGATGATGCAGGCCATGGTCATGGCCCGGGCCCAGGCCTACCAGGAATCGCCGGAGGATGCCCAGAACGCCGTGATGGGTCAGCTCGCCGCAGCGGGGCTGGACCTCCAGGCGGGTATGGAGGCCACGTACGATGCGGCCACGACCATCACGCTGCCCATGACGCTGGGCGTCGGAGTGTCGCTTCCTGCGACCCGCAGCCTGCGGGTGGCCGCGGAAGTGGAATGGCGTCGCTGGTCCCACGCCCAGAACGCCATGCCGTTCCGACTCACCAACGGAACGAATTCAAACATCAACCTCATGGTGAACGCCGACCCCTCCGACGGCGACTTCACCTACCCGTTCCCCCTCAACTGGGACGACACCTGGTCGGCGAAGCTGGGCGCCGAATACGGCCTGGGCGAGATCAACGCGGTGCGCGCCGGGTTCCTGTACGGCCAGAATCCGGTCCCGGAAAACACCGTCTTCGTGGCCTTCCCGGCCATCAGCACCTCGGCCGCCACCCTGGGCGCGACCTGGGACATCGGGGGATTCCCCCTCGACCTGGGGTTCGTCCACGCCTTCGACACCGAGATCGTGGGGTGCAACCACGATCACCTGCTCGGGGCCGAGTACAACAACAGCACGACGACCATGGATCAGAACACCTTCACCGTGGGCACGGTGATCCGCTTCTGACTCGACGTCCCGTCGCACAGCCGCACCCGGCCGGGCCTCCGACGGCCGGGTGCTTCGGCTCGGGCCGCCGGCCTCAGTACGCCCCCGCCACCCCTCCCCGCCGGGGATCGGCCACCGCCTCGACACCACCGCCGTCGCCGTCCACCGCCACGGCCTCCACGTCGCCCCACACCTCGTCCTTCTCGACGACCGCGTGTCCCCGGGCACGGAGGGCATCGACCACCCCCGACGGCAGTCCCCCCGGCTCGACGTCGAGACGATCGGGAAGGTGCTGGTGGTGCACCCGGGGCGCCGCCACGGCGTCGGCCGGCGACATGCCGAAGTCCAGGACGTTGGAGATCACCTGGAAGACCGTGGTGATGATGGTGGCTCCCCCGGGGCTGCCCACCACCCACCGGAGTCCCCGGTCATCGGTGACGAGGGTCGGGGTCATGGCCGACAGGGGGCGCCGACCCGGGCCCACGGCGTTGGCCTCGCCCTGCACGAGCCCGAAGAAATTGGGGACTCCCGGTCGCCCCGTGAAATCGTCCATCTCGTTGTTCAGGAGCACGCCGGTTCCGGCCGCCACGAGTTTGCTGCCGTACCAGGTGTTCAGCGTGGTCGTATACGAGACGGCCATCCCCTGGGGATCCACCACCGAGGCGTGGGTGGTGTGGGACGGCTCCCGGGGCGGCGGAGGCACCGGGGCACCCTCGGGCATGCCCGGGCCCACCACCGCCGAAGCCGACGCCCGGTGGAGGTCGATGGTCCGACCCCGGCCCACCCCATAGGCCGGATCGAGGAGCCCCTCCACCGGCACCTCCGCCCCGTGCGGATCACCGAGCCAGTGATTGCGGTCGGCGAAGGCCCGTCGCCACACCTCGGCCAGGCGGTGCAGATGGTGGGGCCCGTGCCACTCCAGCTCGCCCAGGGGCGGGAGGGCGCGAAGTGCGTGGGCCATGAGGGCCAGGGTCACGCCCCCCGACGACGAGGGGGGCATGGACCACACGGTGTGGCCCCGGTAGCCGAACCGCACCGGCGTGCGCCAGACGGCGCGATACGCCGCCAGGTCATCGTGCGCCACGAGTCCCCCGCCCCGCTCCATCTCGGCCACGATGCCGTCGGCCGTGGCCCCCCGGTAGAAGCCGTCGGCGCCGTGGTCCCGAATGCGCCGCAGCGTGTCGGCGAAGTCGGGCTGCCTGAGCGTCGAACCGGGCTCGGGCCGGCGCCCCCCGGGCAGGAAGATCGACGCCGACGACGGAAACCGCTCGAGGCCCTCCACGATGTGGTGCGGCAGGGAGTCGAGGTAGCGGGGCCGCACCACGAACCCTTCGGCCAGTCCCACGGCGGGCTCCACCAGGCGACCCCACGGCAACCGCCCGAAGCGGGCGTGGGCGTCGAACAGCCCCCGGACCGTGCCCGGCACCGCCACGGCCCGATGGCCGATGACCGACCCGTCGGTGGTGCCCCCGTCGTCACGCCAGAACATCTCCCGGGTCGCCGCGGCGGGGGCGGCCGACCGATGGTCCTGGGCGAAGACCTCCCCCGACGGCAGCCGGATCAGCACAAACCCGCCGCCCCCCACGTTTCCCGCTTCAGGGTTCACCACGGCCAACGCCAGCCCCACGGCCACCGCCGCGTCCACGGCGTTGCCCCCGTCCCGGAGCACGTCGAGGCCCGCAGCCGTGGCCAAGGCGTCGGTACTGGCCACCGCGGCCGCGGCACCCCGCACCGAGTCCGCGCCGGGGGGGTGGGCGAACGAAGAGGGCCAAGAGGACGCGGTCACGGCTCAGATCCGATGGGGCGAGGTAACCGAGGAACTCGTGCCCATTCAGCTACCAGCCGGATGGTGAGGAACCGTTTCTGACCGGAGGGACGACTGGGAAGAACAGCCGCTGCGACCGGTTGTTGAAAACACCTTGACAGGTAGCCCGAACTCACGGCAATCATGGAGAGCCCCCTCTTCACGGGTCGCTCTCCAATCCGCGCGCTCGCCTGCGGACGAGACGGCCGACGCGCTGGTTTGGGGGGGCGATGCTATCCATCTCTGTGGTTCATGCTTCGACTCAACTACTTGAGAGGATCGCCAGTGTTCTCCCTCCGGAGGCCAGCCTACGCTCCCTCCGACACTGGAGTCCAGAGGCGCTTGACGCCATTGCGATCATCTTCCGATTCCATTCCGGAGTCAACTTCACCAAGGCACTCTCTGCTCTCAACGAAGCTCGCTTCTCCGGGCCGACGATTCTGGTGGTCGACCGGATCTCCCCGGTCCTTGAGGCCCACCAAGGCCTGTTCTGGTCACGGGTCATTGCGGAGCCCGCTCTCGAACGGTCACTTCGACCGATCCTCGCGACCGCCGTGCGAGCATCGCTCTCCGAACAGCTGATCGCTTTGGCAGTTGAAGCCACCCGGTTTGGTCCTGTCGTAAGGGAAGCCGTCGAGAAGGTTTTCCGCTCCGACCCTCCGCCCACAAGCGTACCCCAACTCGCTCGGTCGGTATACGTGTCCGTCTCAACCCTCCGATCGCATTGGCGGCGAGACGAGGCGCCGGGCTCCCCCTACCAGCTAATCGAGTTCGGGATTCTCGCGTCAGCAACCTTGGCTCGAGAACGGGGAGCGAAACTGGTCCGCGTTGCCGCCGAGTTGAAGGTGTCGCCTTCAACCCTGAAGCGGATCGCGCGCCGCAGGACCAATCACTCACCTTCTCAGTTGTCGCGCGAGCTTCTAAAGACCCACTTTGAGTCATGGGTCAAGAGCTGACACACCCCGGCCGGATCCGGGCCCTGGACTGTACCAATCCGGGCTGCGATCACCGAATTCCCACCGTAAACTGCCTACATCTTCGAGTCCCTAGAAACGGAGGTTGATATGGCCCGCGCTGTAGAATCCCCCCTCCGCCGCCTGGCAGTCGTGGCGTTGATGTCCCTCTTCGGCATCGCGGTTGGCGGGGCCCTAAGTGCCCCGCCAACCGCAGCGGCATCCTGCGATCACACTGCCTGCACTGGTACGTGGACCATCGTGTGCGACCTCAATCCCCCCCCGCAGACTCCACCCAGCTTCTGCGAGTGGTCGTTCGACGACTGCTTCACTGTACCCTGCGACCAGTAGCGCCTCCTTCTTCTACGGCGCGCCCGTCGTAATCGGCGGGCGCGCCGGCGCCGAACATGCCTCAACCCAGTCCGAGCCGTCTGCGGATCGTTCAAACGCTGTTGCTAGTCGCCAGTAGCTCATGCACTGGAGAAGGCGGCCAAGCCACTCGCCACCCGACGACTACCAACGTCCCGAGTTCACCAATTGTTTGGTCGGAAGCCGAGCACGGTCGGGACTTCTTGCACGAGCGGACCAACTCCATCGGCGCCGTCACCCAGCCTGTCGAGGAAGTGTTCGGGTTGATTAGAGATGTTGCGAGTGACTCCGCCGGGAGACTGTACGTCCTTGACTCACGGTTCAACGAGATCCGCGTGTTTTCATCCGAAGGGACATTCCTAGGCACGGCTGGCGGTCCCGGATCCGGGCCAGGCGAGTTCCAACACCCCGAAGCCATCGAAATCCTTGAGGACCAAAGTGTGCTCGTGGCTGATCGCGGGGGGCGAATCAAGCTGCTCAATCCCCTTTCACGTGGGCTATCGGAACGCGCGTCCATTCTTCTGGACTTCGCCCCGGAGTCTATGTGCGTTCTCGAAGATCAGGTCTTTCTCCGAGGGTGGACGGCCGATCAGGCTCCGATCATCCACGCGGCTGACCTCGAGGGGTCTATCACATTCTCGTTCGGCGCCGCCTACGAGTCTCTTTCCGCACTCGTTTCCTGGCGCCTAAGCAGCGGATCGATCGCGTGCGTGCCCGAGACGAACACGATCGTCGAACTGTCACTTCGTCTTCCTTTTGTGCGAGGATACTCGGACAAGGGCGAGCTTCTTTGGGTCGCTGAGATTCCTGGCTTTCGACAGATGGAGATATGGGAGGACGCGAGAGGCGGCATAGGCCTACGCGCTGGGGTTGAGCATGAACTCGGTTTGTCGGCAGTTCCGCTCCGTGGTGGAAGGGTGTTGGTCCAGACCCAACGACAGGTGCAGGAAGGCGAGAGCCGGACAGCTCGAGTCACCGAGATTCGGACATTCTTGGTGGACGCCGCGGACGGTTCCGGGCAGATGATCTCGTCAAACCTCCCTATCATCGTGGCGACCGCCGGATCGAACATGGTTGGAGTGCAACAAGTGCCGTTCCCTCAATTGACGATTTGGGAAGGGCCGGCGGAGTCAGACCACGGACTGATGCTGGAAGAGGTGGGCAGATGAAGGGCTTGTCGCGGGGCACGGTGGTCTGGGGCTTGTGTGCCGCGGCCGTAGGATTCACGCTGTCTAGAACGGGTATGGTGCCTATCCCGAACGGAAGGACTTCTTCGGCGACACCATCGAGAACGGAGATCCCGTTCGACCCATCGGTGGGAGGGCAACAGCTTGCTCTGGTGTATATCGGACACTCTCGGTGTCGGGCGTCCAATCACCCCGAGCTGCCGGCACTCATACGGCGCATACGCGCTACCATGCACACGCGAGCGCTTGGCCTCGGCTTTTCCTCCACCGCGATCGGCGTCGCTGTCGACTTCGATGTCGCCGCCGGTGTCGAACACCTGGAACGTTTTGAATCGTTCGATGAGATCCTCGTTGGGAACGGAACTCTAAACACTGGCGCTCTACGTTGGTTGTTCCAAGACTTGCCCGGCGAGGCGGCTACGCCGCAATTGCTTGTTCTGCAGCGGCCCGTCCTTCCCGACCCTGACGTGGGCCTTGGAGAGGACCGCTTGCTCCTCCGGCTGATAGGAATCGACGAGATATTTCGATGGCAAGACAACGGCGCACCGCTGGCTCGCCTCGACTCAACGGAAGTCCCCTGAGGCTCGGTGCCCTCTTCCTTTTCGTTGTGGCGGCGAGTTCATGGGTCATATCCGAACGCGGATTCCGCGTCACGGGGTACTCCATGTCATGCACTCTCCTGCCGGGTGATCGTGTCTTGATCGCGCAGCAACCCTCATACAAGATCGACGACGTGGTAGTCTTCGAGCACTGGCAGTCTGCGGGCACCTACGCGATCAAGCGTATCGTCGGTGGACCAGGTGCCCTGATGACGGTGCGAGACGGTAGGTTGTATAGGGACGACCGCCTAGTGCATGGGGATCGGACGAAGGCCACTGCTGGCTTCAACGGGAAGCAAGAGCCTCCGCCTTGGAGACCTTCGGGGAACCTGTCGGGCGAACAGCGCTTCTCGCTAGGGGATGACGAATACTTCTTGCTCGGCGATCGTGTGGTTGGTAGTGGCGACTCACGCAAATTCGGCCCGATTTCGTCGGCCCAGGTCGTCGGCAGGGCATGGATTCGTCTACCACGGCTTAGGCCGACCGGCGACCCGCGGTGTCCCCGAGTCAGATCATTGATTGTTGACACACGGCTGGCCGAAACCCCGATCCGGTCAGGACCAAGGTGACTGATTCAAGCGGGCACTGCGTCGCTCGGAGAGAGTCCCATGCATAGCTGGCTACTGCTTCCGGCCTTCGTCGCTACCGCGACCCTGCAACCCGGCGTTTCGGTGAAGGCGGTCGATGCGTCCACAGGGACTCCGCTCCCGGGGTCTTTTGTGCGGCTTTCCGAGGTCGACGGCGACGTGAATCGTGAGGCTTTGGTCGATCCAACCGGGTTGGTCTCGTTCTTAGGCCTGCCAGTCGGAGAGTACATGGTCTCCGTCGAAAGGACCGGATATCGGGTTGCGACACAGGACGTTCGCTTCTCAGGGTCTGCAAGTCGGGCGCTGGTCGTACCTCTGGAGCGCCGGTTCCCGGGATCGGCGCTCCCCACTCCCGAAACTGGTGCCTGCGAGTCCGGTCCGCTCTTCGGCGAGGTCGCCGAGTCACTTTGGAATGAGATCCGCAAAGGACTCACGGTGTTGCGGTGGACGGAGGAGTCCTCGAATCTCGAGGTCACCCGACGACGATACTCGAGGGTCGTCGACCCACGAGCGGGTCAGATCGTCCTCTACGAAGCGTCCGAAGAGCAATCGACACGGGGGGTCGCGGTAATCGCACGAGGGGACTCCGATCTGCTCCCTCCCCTCACGCTCCCGACCGCCGAAACGTTTCTGTCTCCGGCCTTCCTGGAAGGCCACTGCTTCCGCACACGGCGATCCACAGACGCAACCCGAATCGGACTGGGATTCGAAGCGGTCACGGAACCGGGGGCATTGGGCATTGCCGGGACCTTCTGGATCGAGCCGCGCAGTGGGGAACTCAACCGTCTGGACGTTGTCCGCGTGGACGCAGGGTCGGAACGTGGAGCGTACCCTGCGCGCGGCTACCTCGTCTTCCGACGCCTCGGGAGTGGTGAGGTGATCGCATCGGAATGGCAGGTCAGTGGTCCCGCCGCCGGCGCAACTCGACCCGATGAGACGGATGCAACGCCGGTCTACCTGCATGAGCAGGGGGCGCATGCGATCCGCGTCCAGAACGCTGACGAGGAAGTGATTTGGGCAGCAGGTCTCGGCACGGTACGGGGTTCGGTGTTTACGGAGGATACGCGTAGGCCCCTCTCCGGAGTCCGAGTCTCCCTGGAGGGGCAGCCGAGATCGGCAACGACGGACCGATCCGGCGCGTTCGTCATCGACAGCGTGTTGCCCGGTCCGCACATCGCGGTGGGCCGAAGCCTGAACCAGCGGATCGCACTCCCAATCGAGGTCGCTCCGGGCTCGTCGATCGAGGTGAACCTCCTGATGGATGACCCCTACGCTGACCACGCGGCTGCCTGCTCGAGTGCGCGCGGCCCGGGCGGCGGTGACGACGATCCCGTCCTCATCGGCCACGTGCTCGAGCCGGGAAGCGGAGTGGTCCTCGGTGGCGCTACGGTATTGGTGACCTGGAACGACCAATCGGACCCGGACCGGCGCGGATCCATCGCAGTCCAGGCAACCGAAGAGGGGGCCTACCGTGTATGCGGAGTGCCTCGAGAGGTCGACCTGACGGTGACCGCCCAGTGGTTGGGGCACGATGGCGGCCGGTCGACGGTGAGAGTGGCTCGGGAGGAATACGGCGCGGTCGCGAACCTCTGGGTCCCGGTGGGATCGTCGGGCCTGTGGGGTGGGCAGGTCGAGGACTGGAGCACTGGAGCGGCCGTGGAGGGGGCGACGGTAACGCTGACCCCGACGAACTCCGGCACCATGGATCCTGCCCATACGTTCGAGACGGGGTCCAACGGACGGTTCTCCTTCGACGAGGTCACCGCCGGGCAGTATGAGATCGTGGCGACGGCGGCGGGGTTCGCGCCCGTCACGGACACCGTCGACATGCCAGCGAGTCGGGCGATTCGCACCCGAATCCGGCTGCCGCGAACGGCCGTTGAGATCGAGGGCATCATGGTGGAGGTGGAAGCTCATATCCTCCGACTCGATGAGGCCGGCTTCTACGACCGCAAGAGAGAGGGTCTAGGTTTCTTCCTGGACGCGGACGAGATCTTGCCCCGCCTACCGACGCCCGTCGTCCAGCTCTTCGACGGCGTACCAGGAGTCACCGTCGGGACGACTGCGGCTCAAGCGGGTGCCCGAGAGGTCCTCATCATTGGGAATTGCCTTCCGACGCTGTTCGTGGACGGGGTGCTGGCGCGGCGATCTCAGCCGTTCTTCAGGAATCCCAACCCCATGGCCTACGGTCCCGACGGGCCAGGGGCCGCCGAGACATCACCCCTCTACCTATCCGATCTCGTGACCGCTTCCCAGGTGGCGGGCATCGAGGTCTACCGTAGTCCGGCTGAGCTTCCGCTGCAGTACGGTGGCACGGCGCTGGGGTCTGTCTCCGACGTGACGAAGGGCGAATGGGGGTTCTGCGGGGTGGTGCTGGTGTGGACGCATTGACCCATGACCAGGAAGCGGCCCACCCGTTGAACGCGAGGTGGATTGACGCATCATTCCGGCCGCGCGGGGAGTTGGCGTGCCGCGGCGATGCCTGTTAGAACTCTGCTCCGACCCACTCGTCGCCGAGTCTACCGGCTAGCCTCATGCCATCGCACCCCTCGTGGTCTCCCCCGCTGCTTCCCCGCAGTCTCCGGCCCGGCGCCCGGGTCGCACTTGTTGCGCCGGCCGGGCCCCTTGAGGACGAGCGCATCGCAGTAGCCGCAGCGCGGGTCCGGGCACTGGGCTGGGAGCCCGTCGTGGGAGCAAGGGCCAACTGTCGGGATGGCTTCCTGGCCGGATCCGACGCCGAACGCCTCTCCGATCTCCAGGCCGCCTTCGACGATCCCGCCACCGACGCCGTCTGGGCCCTCCGGGGCGGGTACGGCACCGGGCGCATCGTGGACGACCTGGCCCTGGCCCGCATGCGTACCGACCCCATTCCCTTCCTGGGCTTCAGCGACAACACCGTGCTCCACGCACGCCTCACGGCCCTGGGGGTGGTGTCGTTCCATGCGCCTCACCCCACGGCCGAGGGCCCGACCCCTCACGACGAGTGGTTCGCCCGGGTCCTCACGCGCCCCGAAGCCGCCGGTCGCCTGCCGGGCGACCCCGGCGAGACCCTGGTGAGTGGCCAGGCGGAAGGTCGCCTGGTGGGCGGAAATCTGGCGCTCCTCGCCTCCCTTTCCGGCACCTGCGACGCGGTCTCGGCCCGGGATCGGATCCTGGTCATCGAAGACGTGGGCGAGCCCCCCTACCGCATCGACCGCATGCTGGTCCAGCTCCGGCGCGCCGGCACCACCGCCGGCGTCGCGGGCCTGGCCTTCGGGCGCTTCACCGACGTGCCCGGCGCCGACGACGAAGGGGTGCGCCGGGTGCTGCGGGAGTTTGCCGAGACGCTGGGCGTTCCTTCGGTCATGGGACTCCCGGTCGGCCACGCCCCGGACAACACCGTGCTGCCCCTGGGCGCCCATGCCCGCCTCGATGCCGACCGCGGGACGCTGGAGATCACCGAGCCCGCGGTGGTCTGACGAGATTCGGGGGCGTTCAGTCGTGAACGGCGTCGGCCGCCACGGCGCCCAGACAGACGACCAGGAGCACGCTGTACTCCACACCGTTGCGGCCGGCTCCCACCACGAACCACCCCTCGGCGGCGTGGACCAGCACGATGCCCGCCACGAGCTGAAGGGCGAACCACGGCGCCAGCACCCGGACGCCCCGACCCCACGCCAGGAGGGGAGCGCCCACCAGCTCCACCACGGTCACGATCCAGGCGAGGGCCAGGCCTGCCGGGAGTCCCACTCCCGAAAGGAAGAGGCCGAAGTCGTCGACGATGCCCAGGCGCACCCGGGCCACACCGTGGAGAAAGAGGAGCAGCCCCACGGCCACGCGGACCGCCACCAGGGGACGGAGCTTCGAACGATCGGTCATGGCCTCAACCTCGGGCCCCCGACCTGGAACCGACAGCCCGGCGGGGCAGGCCGCGGCCCACCCCGCCGGACGCCCCCACGGGGGGGCGGGTCGGGCTAGTTGCCTCCCGCCGGCGACGGCAGGATCCGCACGAGGCGGCCCTGGTCGTCCACGACCCGGATGGGCAGATCCAGGATGTCGTCCAGGAAGGGAATCTTCACGTCGTCTTCAGGCGACGGCGCGGCCAGGATGGTCGCGTCGGGGAACGGCACCGTGAAGGCGTCGGCGCTCCCGGCGCTCACCGTGTATCCCAGGTCGCCCAGGGACGACACGCTCACGGCACTCAGGGGGTTGGCCACGCCTCCGTCGAGGAACGGCGTCATGAGCTCGAAGTCGAACACGGTCTCGCGCCAGTGGCCGTTGATGGACCCCGGGTTGCCCACGTTCTGGACCGGCACCTTCGCGCCGGCCACTCGACCTGCACCCCCGGCTCCGTCGAAGGCCGCGATGGCGGCGGCGCCGTTGAAGTGGGTGTCGCTGACGCTGGGGTCGGTCTCGCCCGGCGTGGCGGCGTTCTGGAGGAAGCCCAGGGTGGACCAGAGGGTGCCGATGCCCAGGACGTGGCCCATCTCGTGGAGAATCACGCTCTCGAGCTGACCGTTGGTATCCAGACGGGCCATGTCGGCCACGTCGAAGCGCATGGTGCCCACCATGGGGAGGGCGTTGGAGCCGCGAATGAAACACGGCCCCGCCGAGCCCAGCACTCCGAACTCACCGTCGATGGGCTCCACCAGCACGTAGATCACCAGATCGTCGATGGCGGCGCCGGAGAGGGGCGGCCCCCCTCCCGACACGCAGGCCGTGTGGGCGTTGGAGGGCGGCGCGATGTCGGCCACGTCTCCGGTGATCAAGCTCTCCCACCGGCTGACGGCGTTGTCGAAGGCCGTCTGGACTGCCGACGACACCGAACTCACGTAGCAGAGCTGGATGTCGAAGCCCGCCGATGTAGCCACCAGGCTGCACGACGCCGCCGCGGCGTTGATGGTGATGGACAACGCCTGGCTCGCCGTCATGCCGGCGCTGGTCACTTCGACGGTGAAGTTGGCCGTGCCCTGGGTCGTGGGCGTCCCGGTGATGAGACCGGTGCCGGCCCCGAGGCTCAACCCGTCGGGAAGCGCGCCCGCCGTGATGGCCCAGACGTACGACCCGTCGCCTCCGGACACGGTGACGGACTGGGTGTAGAGCTGACCCACCACCCCGTCCGGAAGGCTGGTGGTGCCGATGCCCGGGGGCGCGAAGGCCACCGTGATGGAGAGGTCGGCCGTGGCCACCTGGGCGTCGCCGCTCACGGCCTGGACCGTGAAGTTGAACGTTCCGCCGGTGGTGGGGGTGCCGCCGATCACGCCGGTGCCCGCGGCGAGGTTCAGGCCGGTGGGCAGGGAGCCCGCCGTCACCGACCAGGTGTTGGCTCCGTCGCCACCCGACGCCGCCAGGCCCTGGCTGTACCCGACCCCCACCGTGCCGTCGGCCAGACTCGCCGTGGTCACCGAGAGGGGCAGGAAGATGGAGATGGACAGGGCCTGCTGGGCCGTCTGCCCCAGGGCGTTGGTGGCTTCGATGGTGAAGGCCGAGGTCCCCACACCCAGGGGACCCGACACCGGCGGCGGCGCCGGCGTGGGCGTCCCGGTGATGGCGCCGGTCCCGCCGTCGAGGCTGAGGCCCGCGGGCAGGGAGCCCGAGGCCACCGAGAAGGCCGGGGCCCCGTCGCCGCCGCTCACCGCGACGCCGGCGGCGTAGCCGGCCCCTTCGATCCCCGGCGGAAGCGTCGTGGTGGTCACGGCCAGGGCCGCCGCCACGTCGATGGTGAGGGCCGCCGTGCCCGTCAGGGAAGCGCTGGTCACCTGCACCGTGAAGCCGGCGGTGCCCGCCGCAGTGGGCGTGCCGGTGATGGCCCCGGTCCCCGCGTCGAGGGCCAGGCCGGCGGGGAGGGCTCCCGCCACCACGGCCCACTGGTAGGTGCCGTCGCCGTCGGTGGCCTGGAGCTGGGCCGAGTAGGCGGCCCCCGCGCCACCGTCGGGGAGCGTCGTGGTGGTGACCGACGGCGCGATGACCTGCTCGTTGACGGTGATGGACAGATCGGCGGTGTCGACCTGACCGTCGCCGCTGTTCACCTGGACCGAGAAGTCCGACGTGCCCAGCGCCGTGGGCGTACCGGTGATGGCGCCCGTGCCGGCGTCGAGGCTGAGGCCGGCGGGGAGCGATCCCGAGGTGAGGGACCACGTGTACGCGCCGTCCCCGCCCTGGGCCTGGAGGGTGGCCGAGTAGGCGTTGTCCAGAACCCCCGCGGAGAGGGCCGGCGTGGTGACCCCCAGGGGATCGAAGATCGTGAGAGTCAGAGGAGCCGACGCCTGCAGGCCCGCGCTGGCCACCTGGGCCGTGAACGCGAACGACCCCGCCAGGGTCGGCGTGCCGCTCAGGGCACCGTCGGCGCCCAGGCTCACGCCGGGCGGCAGCCCGCCGCCCACCACGCTCCAGGCGAAGACGCCGTTCCCGCCGCTGGCCTCGAGGCTCGCGCCGTAGGCGTTGCCCCGGATGCCCGTGGGCAGCGAGGTGGTCACCACCCCGGGGGGCGTCACGATGACCAGGGGGAAGACCGCCGACACCATCTGGCCGCCCCCCTGAGCCATGATCTCGGGCGCGAACTGCCCGCCTTCGGTGGGGGTCCCGGAGAGGGTCCCCGACGACGACAACTCCAGCCCTGCAGGAAGCTCCCCGCCCACCAGCGTCCAGACGGCCTCCGGACCCGAAGACGTGAAGTCGAAGGCGTAGGCCGCGCCCACCAGCCCCTCGGGCAGGTCGGAGGTGTCGATGGTCAGGGTGGGATGGGTGCTGGGCTCCTGCCCCGCGGGCACGCCGCCCGAACACCCGGCGTCGTTGCAGGCGTCCACCTGGTAGCGGTAGGTGGTGCTCGGCAGGAGTCCCGAGTCCCGGAACGTGGTGACGTTGGGTCCCACGGTGCCCGCCTGTTCGAACACGGCGGCGGCGGCGCCGACGCCCGCGGGAGCCGCACCCACGGCCTCCCGGAGGATCAGGTGGCCCGTCTCGGAGTTGGAATTGTCCGACCAGCTCACGTCGATCTCGGTGTCCGACACCGCCGTGGCCTGGACGTTGCCCGGCGCCAGGGGCGGATTGGGATCCCGGGACTCCACCGTGGCGGTGCCCGACACGCCCGCGGCCCGGGCCGTGATCACCGCCGTGCCGGGCGCCACGCCCGTGACCAGGCCGTTGGCGCTCACGCCGGCCACGGCCCCGTCGGAGCTGGTCCACGTCACCGTGCTGGTGACTTCCTCGTTCCGACCGTTCCGCACCGACGCCGAGAGCTGCAGCGTGCCCCCCAGGTCGACCTGACCCGTGCCGGGCGTGACGGTGACCGACGCCACGGCATCCAGGGGATCGGGATCGGTCCCCCCGTCGTCCCCGCCGCAGGAGGCGAGGAGGAGGGACGTCGTGACGATGGGGACGACGGCGAGGTGCCGCCGGAGCATGCGGATCATGGCGCCGACTCGGCGTGGGAGGGGACTCTACTTCAGCGTATCCCCCCGTCGCTCGGACCAGCAAGGAAAATCCGCTACTCCTGTCGCAGCGTAACGGCGGGGTCGACGGCCGCGGCCCGCCGCGCCGGAAGCCAACTCGCGACCACTGCGACGGAGGCCAGGGCGAGGGAGACGACGCCGTAGGTGGGAAGATCGACCGGTTGCACCCCGAACAATAGCGACGCCATGAGACGGGTGAGTCCGAAGGCCGCCAGGAGTCCCAGACCCACCCCGATGCCCGCCAGGATCATGCCCTGCCCCACCACCATCCGGGACACGTCGCCCCGCTCGGCGCCCAGGGCCATGCGCACCCCGATCTCACGGGTGCGCTGGCTCACGGCGTACGAGATCACGCCGTAGATGCCCACGGCGCCCAGGAGGAGGGCCACCGCGGCGGCGATGCCCAGCATGACCAGGGTGAACGAGGTGCGGGCCATGGAGCGCTCCACCAGCTCTTCGTGCATGCGCACCTGGGCCACGGGAACGCTGGAGGTGACGCCCCACACCGCCTCCCGCACCCGGCCCTGGAGCCCGAGCAGGGCCCCGGGCTGGGCCCGGACCGCGAAGGCCATGGTCCGGCGCATCTCCACGCCTTCGCCGTAGAAGTCCCGCTGGAGCATGGGCCAGTACATGACCGACGTGGCCTCCTGATCCAGGCCGTCCTCCCGGACGTTGCCCACGACCCCCACGATCTCCTGCCAGATCCGGCCTTCGTTCTCCAGGTTGATGCCCCCCACCCGCCGTCCCACGGCCTCCTGGGGATCACCCCAGTACTCCCGGGCGAAGTTCTCCGACACCACCACCACGGGCCGCCCCTCCAGCGCTTCGTCCCAGGTGAGGTCCCGGCCGGCCAGGAGGGGAATGCCCGCGGCCTCGAAGTAGCCGGGCATGACCCAGTTGAACCGGCGGATGGGAGGGATCTCGCCCTCCGGCGTGGGCGCGTCTTCCACGAAGACGGCGTCGTTGGAGTCCCACCCCCCCAGGGGAATGGCCGTGGCGGCGCCCACGTCCACCACGCCGGGAATGGCCTCCAGACGCTCCAGGATCTGGCGGTAGGCCACCCCCGTCTCCTCGGGGGTCTCGATGACCGCCGACGGAATGGACACCCTGAAGGTCAGGACGTTGTCGGGGTCGAAGCCCGGATCCACGTTCCGCAGCGCCTGGAACGACCGGATCATGAGGCCCGATCCCACCAGGAGCACCAGGGCCAGGGCCACCTGGGCCACCACCAGGGCATTCCGGGCCCGGTGGCGGTCCTTGCCCTGCGCTCCGCCTCGCCCCCCCTCCTTCAGCGACGGCACCAGCTTGGGCCGCCCGTACCGCAGCAGAGCGAACGAGCCGAAGAGGAGTCCCGCGAACACCGACAGCACCACCGTGAAGGTCAGCACCAGAGGATCGATGCCGATCTCGTCGAGGCGGGGCAACTGGCTCGGCGCCATGGATAGGAGCAGGCGCAAACCGGCCCACGCCAGGCCCACACCCAGCACTCCCCCCGCGAGCCCCAGCACCAGGCTTTCGCCCAGAAACTGGCCGGCCACCTCGGCCCGGCCCGCACCCAGAGCCGTGCGCACGGCCACGTCGCGCTGGGCGCCCTCGGCCCGGACCAGGAAGAGGTTGGCCACGTTGGCCGCGGCGATGAGGAGCACCAGCGTCACGGTGCCCAGCAGCACCCAGAGCACGGGCCGCACGTCGCCCACCACGTCTTCCTTCAAGGGCCGGATCACGGCGCCGAAGTTGGCCTGCTCTACCATGCTCATGGTCACGGGCCCGGGGTAGCGCTCCACGGCCACCGGGATCAGGCGCTCCACCTCGGCCGCCACCTGCTCCACCGTGGCGCCGGGGGCCAGGCGACCCACGGCCTGGTACGAGAAGTTGCCGAAGAAGATCTCCTCGGGATCGAACCGGGCCGGGAACAGAAACGCCGGATCCGTCTCCAGGAAGCGGAAGCCCTCGGGCATGACCCCGATGATCTCTTCGGGGCGGCCGTTCACCTGGAGGGTGCGGCCGATGACGTCCCGGTCACCCCCGAAGGCCCGCTGCCAGTAGGCGTGGGTGAGGATGACGGTGCGGGCCGCCCCCGGGGCATCGTCTTCGGGCGTGAACCGGCGGCCCAACAGGGGCTCCACCCCCAGCAGGGGAAGGAAGCCGTCGGTGACCATGAGGGTCTCCACCTGCTCCGGCTCGGCGAGTCCCGTGACCTGGGCCGCGTTGTCGTCCCAGATGGCCACGTCGGAGAGCACCTGGCTGTCGGCCCGGTACGTGAAATAGGTGGCGGGGGACTGGTTCAGGATGTCGAAGCCCAACCCCGGCGCCTCGTGCCAGAGGGCCACGAGACGATCGCTGTCGTCGAAGGGCAGCGGCTTCAGGAGGACCCCGTTGAGGACGCTGAAGATGGCGGTGTTGGCGCCGATCCCCACGCCCAGGGTGACCACGGCGGTGGCGGTGAAGAGAGGGGCCCGGGTCAGGCGCCGGAGGGCGAGCTTCAGGTGTCGGGTCCAGCGGTCCATGGGGCCACGCTCCACATCGTCGTCCACACGTCCGGGCGGTCGCCCGGTGCGACGGTGGAGCCTACGGGACCGTCAGGAACGGAGTTTCCGGACGCGACGAGGCCCGTGCACCGAAGCGCGGTGCACGGGCCTCGCGGCGCCCGAAGACGGACGAACCGCCGACGCCTCAGAACAGAAGCAGTTCTCCACCGCCCCCGCCGCCGCGGCGGGGCTTGGCCCGGCGGGTCGTGCCCGACGAGCTGCCCGTGGACGAGCCGGCCGTGGAGCTGCCGGTGCGGGTCGAGCCCACCGACCCCGACGACGTGCCGCTGCTGGTGGATCCACCGGCGCTGCTGCCGCCCCGGGTGTAGCCCCGGCCCCGCACGACCCGGCCGTTGGTGGCGCCGCTGCTGCTGCCGCCGCCGACGATCACCACGCCGGGGTTGTAGTAGCCGTACCACCCGCGGCTGTACCCGTAGGGCCCGTAGCTGTAGCGGGAGTACCGGTAGCCGTAGCCGCAGCCGTAGTAGAAGGGGTCGTAGAAGCTCGACCAGCCGTAGTCGTAGCAGCCCGAGAAGCCCCGGGCGGAGAGACCGGGCCGGGCCCCGACGTACGTGCCGGACACGGGCTGGGCCATGACGCCGTCGTCATCCACGGCCAGGGCGAACCGGTCCGGGTACGACACGGCGATCATGAGGTCGATGACGGGCTCGGGCACCCCCTCGTCGGAAAGGGCCACCAGGGTCGCGGCATCGAGCTCGAAGCGGTCACCGGTCTCGGCGACCCACGCTTCCAGGGCACCGGGACCCACGGCGTCCAGCGCCTCGACCACGTCGTCGATGTCGATGCTGGCCGCAGCCGACCGCCGGGCCGTCTCCAGCGCCATACCCGGCACCGGGAGGTCGGCGATGCCCGCATCCTGGCCCACCGAGGCGTCGGTGGCGCGGTAGCGCTGCACCCAGGCCACGGGCTCGTCGGCCTCCACGTCCACCGACCGCACGTCCAGAAGCTCGTCGGGACCGGTCAGGGCCAGGAGGCCCGTCTCGTGGCGCGTGCCCCCGCCCTCGCAGAGGTAGTCGGTGGCCAGGAACACCCGCCGGCGATCGGACGAGAAGCCCGCGTAGTGCTCACCCGCGCACCCCTCCCGCTCCGACCGCACACCCTCGGGCCGGGTGGAAAGGGTCTCGCGGGTCACCACCTGCCCGTCGGCGACCCGGGCCAGCTCCACCCCGTCCACCGTGGGGCGGATGCAGACCGTGGGACCGACCCCGGACTCGGGGGCCCAACACCCCAGGAACGGATACCACCCGTCGGCCTCGCTCTGAGCCGCCGCGCTCCCGGAGAAGGCCAGGAGGGCCGCCATGGCCAGGGCGGCGCCGCCCGCCGCACGCTTCATCATCGTGTTCATCTCGGTCTCCTCGGTCCCGCTCAGAATCGCACGCCCAGGCCCACGCTGACCTGGAAGCCCGAAAGGTCGATGTTGTCGAAGTCCACGAAGTCCTGACTCATCTCGGTCGACGCCCATTCATACCGCCCCTCGATGTTGAGCAACAGTCGGGGCGACAGGCTCGTCTCCAGACCGCCCAGCACGTGGGCCGTCAGGGTCGTGCCGTCGGACGTGAACCGTGTATTGAAGATGGCGAGATCCTGGAAGTCCACGAAATCCCCATCCTGCACGAACTCGTACCACATGAAGCCGCCTCCGGCGCCCACGTAGGGCGAGAAGCGGTTCGGCACCCACGCGAAGCGGGACACCGACCGCCCCCGGTCCTGGAGGTAGTACCGCATGGTGGCGGTGAAGGGTCGCCGGGTGAAGGTAGTCTCCTGCTCGATGGGCAGGTCGTCTTCCCCGATCCAGTCCCGGAACTCCGACCGGGTGGTGCTGGACGAGTTGGCGAAAGCCAGGGCAACGTCCACCCGCTCCGACACCCGGAAGCCCAGCTCCACACCGAAGAGCCCGCTGCCGAAGTCGCCCTGGTCCAGGGTGAGTTCGTCGCGGGAGAAATCGAAGATCTCGCTCGAAGCGGTGGCGCCGGCGTACCCGGCCCGGAAGCCGATCTGGATCTTGGGCGTCCGGAAGAGGAACCCGTCGCCCGAGCTCTGGGCCGCCGCGCCGCCCGGCAGGAGCAGGGCCGCGCCCACGACCATCGGTAGCCACGATTTGCGGAAGTCCATCGTCACGGTCCTTCGACGAATACGTTCGGCGCGGGCGACCGCCGCCCACACGTCCACTCCGTCGAAGTTGCAAGGGGCGTGCCGCAGCAGACAGCGCAGAATCCGGCCCCGAAACGGCGCTTCCCGTCCGGTCTCCGGGACACCGGGGTACGGGGGTGTCCGCGCCATGGGACACGTCCACCCCCGCCCCGGAGCTACTCGGCCCGCATGGTCTCGATGGGGTCGACCCGGGTGGACCGGAGGGCCGGGATCCAGGTGGCGGCCACGGCCGTGAGGAGCAGCACGACGGGCACCGCGGCGAATGTGAGAGGGTCGGTGGCGCTCACGTCGTAGAGAAAGGCGCCCAGCACCCGGGAGAGGGCGAAGGAGCCCACGAGGCCCACCAGGAGTCCCACACCCACCATGGCCAGGGCCCCCCGGAGCACCAGCCCCCGCACGTCGCCGGGTTCGGCCCCCAGGGCGAGGCGAATCCCCATCTCCCGGGTGCGGCGGGCCACGGTGTACGACACCACGCCGTAGATGCCCACGGCGGCCAGGATCAGGGCCAGGGCCGCGAATCCGCCCAGGATCAGGAGCATGAAGCGGCGGTCGGCCACCGACCCCGCCACCTGGTCGGCCAGGAACCGCACCTCCACGGCGATGTCGGAGTCGGCCTCCGACACGGCGAGGCGGAACGGCCCGGCCAGGGGGCCCGCGTCGTCGCCCTGGGCTTCCAGAAGCAGCGAGGCCCCGAAGGCGATGCGCGCCGGCCGCTGGGCGTAGTTCCAGTAGACCGTGGGATCGGGATCGGACGTCAGGTCGCGCCAGCGCACGTCGCCCACGACCCCCACCACCGTGCCGAACACCGGGGGCTCGGCGTTCCAGTAGTTGTCCATGCCGCCTCCCGAGACCTGGCGGCCGATGGGGTCGACGTCGGGCCACCAGGTGTCGACGAACGACTGGCTCACCACCACGGCGTGGGTGGCGTCGGGCCCGTCGCGCTCGTCGAAGAGGCGCCCCCGGATCAGGGGAATGTCCAGGGCGTCGAAGGCCCCGCGGCTCGCCACGACGTAGGCCGGCGAGTCCACGTGGTTGGACGGATCGCCGTCGAGCTGCACGCGACCGGTGGGAATGCCGCCGCTCACCGGGAGGGAGCTCATCAGTCCGGCGGACTCGACGCCGGGCAGCGCCTCGAGGCGCGGCAGAAGCTCGCCGTAGAAGCGGGCCTGATCCTGGAGCTCGGTGTAGCGCAGCCGGTTCAGGGCCACCGACGAGGTGAGGACATCGGAGGTCTCCACGCCGGGATCCTGCGACAACACCCGGGAGAAGCTCCGGATCAGCAGTCCCGACCCCATGAGGAGCACCAGGGCCAGGGCGACTTCGGTGGCCACCAGCGCGCCCCACACGGGACTCCGGCCCGCCGACGACCCCCGGGTCTCGGTCCGGAGCGTGCCGGCCTGGCCACCGTCGGTGAGGCGCAACGAGGGCAGCAGCCCGAACGCCACCGCGGTCAACACCGCCACCGCCCCGGTGAACAGCAACACCGGAAGCGACAGCCCCACGCCCTCGATCCGGGGCACGTCGGCCCCCAGGATCCGGATGCCCCGGAGGAGCAGTGCGGCAAACGCCAGACCGAGAAGCGCCCCGGCCCCCGCCAGCACCCCGCTCTCGGTGAGGAGCTGCCGCACCAGGCGCGAGCGGTCGGCGCCCAGCGACGAGCGCACGGCGAACTCCCGGGCCCGCACCGTGCCCCGGGCCAGGAGGGTGCTGGCCAGGTTGGTGCAGGCCACCAGGAGCACGCATGCAGCCGCGCCCAGGAGCAGCAGGAGAGGCCGCCGGGCGTCGCCCACCACGGCGTCCCGGAGTCCCGTCACCCACACGCCCGCGGCGAGGTACTCGGCGTCGGACTCGGGCTCCCCGGCCAGAATCCTCTCGGTGAGGGCCGCGAGTTCGTCCCGGGCGCGGTCCACGGAGACGCCTTCGGCCAGGCGCCCCACCACCGACCAGTTGTGGGCGGTGCGGGAGTCGCCCTGGGGCGTGACCTCGATGGCGTACCAGAGCTCGGCCCCGGCGGGGTAGGCCTCGGCGTCGGGCACCACCCCCACCACGGTGGCCGGCACGCCCCGGGCCTCCAGGGGCCGCCCCACCACGTCGGGGGTGCCGAAGAGTCGGAGCGCCAGACTCCGGGTGACCACCACGGCCCCGGCGGCCCCCTCCCGATGCTCTTCGGGCCCGGTGAGCCGCCCTGCGGCCGTGCGGGTGCCCATGACCCGCCAGAAGTCCTCCGACACCCCGGACGCCAGGATCCGCACCGGCTCCTGGCCCCCCAGCACCGTCATGGTGGAGAAGGAGTGGGCGCCCAGGGCCTCGAAGCTCGAGCTCTCCCGATTCCAGTCCACGAAGTTGGCCCAGGCCACGCTCATCCGGCCGCCCCGCTGGCCCCGTTCCGCCACCGTGACGATGCGGTCGGCGTCGGCGTAGGGAAGGGGGCGGAGCAGCACCCCGTGGACCACACCGTAGATGGCCGTGTTGGCCCCGATGCCCAGGGCCAGCGTGAGAAGGGCCACCACCGCGAACCCGGGGCTCCGGGTCAGGCTCCGAATCGCGTACCGAACATCCTGCATCACCGCCTCCCATCCGTGTGTACGTCGCACCCGCCGGTCCCGCCGCCGCGCCAGCGACTCGCAGTCCCTCCGGATCGTCTCCAGATCGCCGAAACGCCGGGTGGCTTCGGCCTTCGCCGCCGCCGGATCCCACCCTTCGGCCTCCAGTTCCTCGGCCCTGAGAGCCAGGTGGCTCCGGAGTTCCCGGTCCACGTCGTCCTTCACCGGCAGCTCGCCCACGTGGGGGCGATCGCCGTGGAGGGACCGGGGGCCGTCATGCTGCGTCATCCCAGGGGCCCCTCCGCCTCCAGCACCCGGGCCATGGCGGCCACGTAGCGGTCCCAGGTCGCCATCTCGGCGCCCAGGGCCTCGGTGCCGGCGGGGGTCAGGGTGTAGAACCGGGCCTCGCGCCCCGTGTCCGTACGCCCCCACGACGCCTCCACGAGGCCCCGGGCCTCCAGGCGCCGGAGCGCCGGATACAACGCCCCTTCCTCCACCTGGAGGAGGTCGTCGGTGGCGGCCCGGATGGCCCGGGATACGCCGTATCCGTGGAGGGGACCCCAGCTCAGGGTCTTGAGCACGAGCACGTCCAGGGTGCCTTTCAGCAGTTCGAGCGACATGAGATCTCCGGCCCGGCCCGGGAGGCGTCCCTCCTCGGACCCATGAATGATCGACCCATAAGATATATGGGTATACGAAAGGGTTGGAAGCGGAGATTCAAACAACGGCCGCCGCCCCGCCGTCTCACGGTCGAAGGCCCGGAGCGGGTCCGGGTCGCCACAGATGGGGAGATGGACGCATGGGACGGATCGGGACGAACGCACGCCGCGGAGTGAGGCTGGGGGTGAAGCTGGGGGCGTGCCTGGCCATGGCCGCGGCGCTGGGCACGGCGGGGACATCGGCGGCGAGCGCCGCCCCCGCGAGCCAGGAGGCCCCCGAGGTCTCCGAGGGACGCTGGGACGCCCGGCTGCACCGCGACGGCGACGGCAGCGAGTGGCGGTTCCGCCTCGACGGCACCCGGAGCGACTGGGGCACCGGCGCCCCCGAGGCGCTGGAGCGCCGCCTCCTGGCCGCCGTGGGCGCCGATGGACGCCTCGACTTCGAGCTCGACGCCCCGGCCGGGATGATCCGGCTGGACGGGCGCATGGACGACCGCGACGGCATGGGCGGCTTCACGTTCCGGCCCCGCCCCGACTTCGTGGCGGAGGTGGAGCGCACAGGCCTCGAGGTGCGGCGGGCCGACACCGAAACCCTCCTGGCCGCCGCCCTCCACGAGGTGGACCCGGCGTCGGTGGGAGCCCTGCGCCGCGCCGGCGCCGAGCCCGACGACCTGGGCGACCTCATCGCCGCCGCCATCTTCCAGGTCGATACGACCTACATCGCCGAGATCCGGGCCCTGGGTTACGACCTGGACCTGGACGACTTCCTGGCGTTCCGCATCCACGACGTCACCCCCGAGTTCATCCGCGACGTGCGGGGGTGGGGCATCGGCGAACCCAGCGCCGACGACCTCCTGGCGTTCCGCATCCACGGCATCGACGAGGAGTTCGCCCGGGACACCCGGAGCTGGGCCGGCGACGACCTGGACCGGGACGATCTCATCGCCTTCCGGATCCACGGCGTGACCCAGGCCTTCGTCCGCTCCATGGAGGAGGCCGGGGTCCCTCCCGAGGACGCCTCACAGGCCGTGGCCTTCCGCATCCACGGGGTCACCCCGGAGCTGGTGCGGGAGATGGAGGCCGCCGGCTTCGAAGACCTGGACGGCGACGACCTGATCCGGATCCGGATCCACGGGCTCGACCGGAAGCGCCGCGGCGGGGGCTGAGCGCCGCCTTGTGAGAGGGCCCGGGGGCCGTCAGCGGCAGGACCGCTCGATGGCCCGCCGGGCCCGGTCCGGATTGTCCAGCATGTCCCACACCGGCTCCAGAAACTCCAGGAGGTCGGTGCGGTCGTCGGCCTCCAGGCCCGGAACGTCGCGGATCAGGGCCTCGATGCCGTCCCGCTGATCCAGGAAGCGCCGGTACGCGGCGTCGTACTCCATGCGCGGACGGCAGAGGCCCCGGTACACCCGCTCCCGCACGTCGTCGATGCCCAGCGAGGGGTCGGGTACCGAATAGGGGGCGTTCACGAGCCCGGTCCAGTCGAAGTCGTAGGGCACGGGAATGCCCCGCCCCTCGGCGGGCATGAGCACCACCACGTTGTGGAGCCCGTAGATCGAGTAGTCGGTGTTGCCCACGAGGTACTGGAAGAGGTCGACCCGGAGGGCGTCGTCGTCGCCGATCCTCGCCGGGTCCACGGGCCCGTCGTCTTCCGGGAACCAGGTGCCCCCCAGACGCTCGGCCAGGGCGTCCTCGTCTTCGATGAGGAACGCCCACCGCTCCAGGGGCTCGGCCCCGCCCGTGTCCACCCAGGTGATGCGGGCGAGGCGCACCTGGAGGCTCGCGTCGGTGAGGCGGTTGTAGATCCGGTACGCCAGATACTCCCGCAGGGCGTGGCGATCCCACCCCGGCGTGTCGCGGCAGTGGGTGACGATCTTCAGCTTGTCCTGGTCCTCGAAGGGCGTGCCCTCCATACGGCGCCGGGGCACGTCGAGGCGGAGCGGCGGAAAGCCGCACACGTTGGACTGGAGGCGGAAGTGCCCCCGGGTGCGGAGCTCCACGTCGAAGGCCGGGGCGTCGTCGCCCTCGCCGGAGAGCACGAGGCGGGCCGGGCGCTCGTCGTTCTCCTCGGCCCGGTCGCCCCGGAGGGCCGTGAAATCGGCCTCGATCCGGAGTTCCAGCGGTAGGGGACTCCGGAACAGGAGCTGGACGCCTTCCGGGGGAGGAAGCTCGGTCTGGGCCGACGCCGACAGGGGGATCCCGCACCCGGCGGCCGCCCCCGCAATCACCAACGCGCGACGGAGGTTCATACCCCGAACCTATTCCCAGGGGCCATGGGGGACTAGGATCGGGTGCATGGACGCGCGCAGGAGGTGGATCCGACTCGTCGGGGCGATGGCCCTCGTGGGGGTGGGGTGCGCCGCCACGTCGGGGGCCGCCGCCGACCTCCGGGGCCAGGAGCCCCCGCGCCTCGTGGTGTTCCTGGTGGTGGACCAGCTCCCCGCCTGGCTCTTCGACCATCTGGACCCGGCATTCGAAGGCGGCTTCCGGCGGCTTCGCGATTCGGGACTGCAGTTCACCGGGGCCACCCACGACCACGCCGTCACCGAGACGGCGCCGGGGCACGCCACCCTGGCCACGGGCACCGAACCCCGGAAGCACGGGGTGCCTGCCAACGATTGGTGGCAGCGTATCGGCGGCGAGGAGACCCACGTGCTCAACGTGGTCGACCCCGAGACGCCTCTCCTGGGCGCCCCGGGCCTGCCGGGCGCCTCGCCCCAGGTGCTCCGGCGCACGGGCCTGGCCGACTGGCTCCGGGACGCCCACGCCGACGCCCGCATCGTGGCCGTCTCGGGCAAGGACCGGGGGGCGGTGCTCCTGGGCGGAAAGGCGCCGGGACACGTCTACTGGTTCGACGAAGGGGTGGGGCGTTTCGTGACCTCGACGTACTACGGTGAGGCGTACCCCGAGTGGGTGCACCGCTTCAACACCCGCCTCCTCCCGGGGCTCTCCACGGACTCGGTGTGGGACGTGGCGGTGCCCGCCGAGTACCGGGGCCTGGCCCGGCCCGACGCTTTCCCCACGGAGGGCGACGGCGTGCACACCACCTTTCCCCACCAGCCCCAGGCCGGCTCGTCGTACGCCGTCTGGTGGGCCGCCACCCCCGGGGTGGACGTGGCCACCCTGGCCCTGGCGGGTCGGGCGCTGGCCGCCGAGGAGCTGGGCCAGGACGACACCCCGGACCTCCTGGCCGTCTCCCTCTCGGCCACCGATCGCATCGGCCACGCCTACGGCCCCGGGAGTCTGGAGCAGCTCGACAATCTCTGGCGGCTGGACCGGGCCCTGGGGGCGTTCCTGGACATGGTGGACCGGGAGGTGGGGCTCGACCGCACCGTGGTGGTCCTCACATCCGACCATGGCGCCATGGACCTTCCAGAGGCGAGGGCCGCCGCGGGCCGTCCCGGCGTGCGCCTGACCCGGGATTCGGTGACCTCGCTGCAGCGGGTGCTGGACCGGGCGTCGGGGGCCACCTCCGACCCGGCGACGCTGGCGGCGGCCCTGACGAAAGACCTGCCCTCGGTGTCGTGGATCGACCGGGCCTGGCTCCGGAGCGCCCTGGCCGGGGCCGAGCCTCCCGTGGCCGACTCCTTCACCCGGATCCAGTGGAACACCTTCGTGGCCGACCGCCCCGCCGGGCTTCTGAGTCGGGCCGGGGTGGAGCTCCAACTGGCCGAGGGCGTGGTGACCTGGAGCTATCCCCTGGGGGCCGCCCACGGCACGCCGTGGCTCTACGACCGGCACGTGCCCCTGGTGCTGTCGTACGGGGGACTCCCGGCGGGCGTGCGACCCGAGCCGGTGTCGGCGGCCGACGTGGCCCCGACGCTGGCGGGCTTGTTGGGCGTCGCGGCGCCCCCCGACCTCGACGGCCGGGACCTGCTGGGCCGGCGGTAGCTCAGTCGAGCTTGGCCAGCTTCTTCAGGGAGCGGAGTTCGGCGGCTTCCACGGCGCCGGCCTCGGAGCGGATGGCGTCCAGGAGGCGCGCTTCGCCCACGTCGTCCCGGGGGCGCACCAGGTACTCAAGCGCCGCCCCCTCCCCCTCGCCCACCACCTCGGCCAACTGCCACCGCAGGCAGAGGCGCTCCAGCACCGTCTCCACCTGGGGCTGGGCCGCGGCCGGGGCGTCGGAGTAGATCATGAGCACGAAGTAGCGCTTCCGCTCACGGCGCTCCGACGACTCCTGGTGCAGGTAGGTGGCCATGCGGGCCTGCCGCTCGGCCACGTCCCGGAGATCGCGGCTCGAGAGGGCCGAGACCAGTCGCTCGTCGCCGAAGGAGAGGGCCCCGGAGTCGGCTCCGGCGGCCGCCGTGCCCAGGGACAGTCCCCCGGTGCGGCGCAGTTCGTCGACGTAGACGTTGCCGAAGTTCAGCTTCCACAACGCCAGGTTGAGGACGTTGAACACCATGCTCAGGGCCGCGGCCACCCCCAGGGCTTGAACGCCCGCCGCCAGTCCCACACCGATGGCCAGGAAGACGTAGACCGCGTCCTTGGTGTCGTCGAGGGTGGTGCGGAAGCGCACCGCCGCCACGATCCCGGCCAGGCTGAACGCCAGGGCCAGGCTGCCCTTCACGATGATGACGATCCCCGTCACCGCCACCGGGAGGATCAGGAGGGTGTGGACCACCGACTCCTGATAGCCGGTGCGGCGCTTGATGACGATGTACGTCCACGCCACCGGGATCATGAGCACCAGGGCCCCCACCAGCGACGCCGCCGTGACCCACACGCTGGCCCACCCCGTGGTCACGGGTGACGACAGGGGCACCCCCCCGGCCATGGTCCGGGTGATCTCTCCGTCCAGCACCGACGGCGCCTCGCTCAGGGTCACCAGGTGCAGGAGGTCGGGAAACCGCCACACCATGAGGGCCGCCAGCCCCAGGAGCACCACGTAGTAGCCGGCGATGCGCAGGGCGCTGGGCACGGGGTGGCGCAGGTCGTCCGAGTCCTTCACGGCGCCGGGAACTCCCGCTTGAGGAGGTCGTCGTAGTGGTCGGCCCGCTCCGACGTCCAGAGGATCAGGTCCACCAGCTCGCCCGGATCCATGTCGTCCAGGGGCCGTCCGGCCACGAGGTGCACCGTGCCCTCGGGGTCCACGGCGAACGAGGCCCGCCCCTTGAGACGGTCGTTGAGTTCCAGGAGCGCGCGGTAGAGCCGGGGTCGATCGCCCGGGGGCACGGGCATGATCTGCATGCGGACGATCATGACCAGGGTGCCGTGATCGTGGGGGTCCGACACCACCGAGATCGTGCCCTGGGCCGAGCCCCGCTGCACCGGCTGCTCGAAGCCGGCCTGGAGCGTGCCGTCGGCCAGTCGGGGAATCAGGTCCCGGACCAGTCCCATGAGCGATGGGGTCGTCATGGGGCCAACCTCGGGCGCGGGGGGCCGCGGGACAAGGTGGCGCGAGCCTGGGGCAGCCTCCACCCCCACGACTACCTCATCTCTCGTCTCGCCAGCCGGCTAACGCCTCATGGATTCACCGGTCCCTCCAGCCGGATGCTCCGCACCGTCACACGCGGTTCACCCCGACTGGACAACCCGACCTGGACCAACCGCATCTCGGGAAGCACGAATTCCGCATACTCATCCATTCGGAGAGCGGCCACCGTTTCTCCGGTGTCCGGGTCGATCAGGTGAAGAATCGAGTCGCGCGTGTCGTCGAGTGAGGCCAGTCGGTCACGCGAATCGGTAGGTGTTGAGCCATCCCATCGGGGATCCGGTACGGAGTAGAGGGCCAGCAGCCAAGGAGAGCCCTGAGCTACCGACACGAGAGACATGCTCGGCGGCGCTGGGTCACCGTCTCGGGCCCTTTGCGGCACACCACCTGGGACGAACCAGGGGGGTGGGGAGACCTCCCGGAGTGGCCTACCCTCGCGTCCGAATTCAACGATCCGGCCTGTGTCGAAGTGGTAGACCCACACCGTCGAGTCGGTCGCGGGAACGGGCATGACGCTCAGGCCCACGAGGCCGCCGTAGGGCCAATGGACGGGCTCACCAACGGTACCGTCCTCGAGTAGCAGCGAAATCCCCGATGTCACTTCTCCGTTCGCGCGTACGGTGGACTTCACGAACTCCAGGCCCGCTGCCGTCCGGGCATGTCCCCGCCATTGCGGTTGAAAGGACAACGGACTCTCGGCGATGAGTTCCAGGTCGGACGATAGGACGCTTCGACGCTGGTTTCCGGCGTCCAGGGCGATCACGCCCCCATCGAACCCCACGAGAGACGTGATCCGCAGAAACTCCCCGGGTCCCTGTCCCGACCGCTCGACCGTCGCGATGTGCTTCCCAAGCGCGTCGTACCGGAACAGGACGTGATCCGTGTCGAGCCCAACCGTAACGAACCCATCTTCGAGGCTTGCGATAGATGCGGGCAGTTGGAGAGGAGCCAGCTGAGAATCCTCGAAACGGATCGACTCACCATCCAGGGTGAGGACACACTCAGAACACACAACCACACTCTGAACGTCGAAGTCCGGATCAGGCGCGCACGCTCCGAGAAGCAGCAAGATCAGGCTGCCTCGCCAACACACCAGACGTTCTGCTTCGACCAAGGATCCGCCTCCGGTCCGCGGTAGTCCGGGCCTGCTCCGAGCACCCGAGTGTTCGCCAGAGAGCGCAGTTTCAGGCTACGGATACCGCAGTCTGAGGGCAAACCGACTGGGTCCTACCTCCGGCTCGCTTCCCCACGTCCCGGAGGGGCCGGAGAGGTCACCCACTCCCCTGAACACTTGAGGGCGGGAGGGGGCTGCGCTATACTCCCCTCAACATTTCAGGGCGGAACCCCTCCAGCGGAGTCCCCAGCCATGGGTCGCGAACTACCTCTTCTCCAGGGCACCCTCGACGTGCTCGTGCTCAAGGCCCTCGAGGCCGGACCCCGTCACGGCTACGACGTGGCGGCGTGGATCCGGGAGCGGAGCGGCGACGCCCTGGAGGTGGAAGACGGCGCCCTCTACACGGCGCTGCACCGCATGCGGAAGAAGGGGTGGATCGAGGGCGAGTGGGGCCTCTCGGAAAACCGCCGCCGGGCCAAGTTCTACCACCTCACCGAGGCGGGGCGAACGCGGCTGCGGCGGGAGGCGGAATCGTGGGACCGCTACGCGGAAGCCGTCTCCCGGGTGCTGGGGTCGTGAGCGTGGGACCCCACGACCGGGACCCGGCCCGGGAGGTGGACGAGGAAATCACCTGGCATCTCGACCGGGTGGCGGCAGAACTCATGGAGCAGGGGTGGGACTCCGAAGCGGCCCGGGCCGAGGCCCGCCGCCGCTTCGGCGACGTGGCCCGGCATCGGAGCCGGATGGTGCGAATCGAACAGGGGAGGCGGAGGATGCGGACGGTGCAGAGCATGGTCGACGGAACGCGGCGCAACGTGGGATTCGCGGTGCGGAGCCTGGCCCGGGCCCCGGGCTTCACCCTGGCGGTGGTGCTCACCCTGGCCCTGGGCATCGGCGCCAACGCCACCATGTTCCGGATCCTGGACCGGCTGTTCCTGGCGTCGCCGAGCCACGTGGTGGACGGCGAGCAGGTGCGGAACGTGTACATCCGCCGGAGCTTCCTCGACGAGGTCCACACCGGGTCGTCCCTCACCCTCCCCGACGTGGAGGACCTGGACGGCGTGGCGGGAATCGAGGCCGCGGCGGCGTGGACGACCCCGTCGGAGGAGACGGTGAGGGTGGGCGAGAGCACCCTGCGCGCCCGCATCTCCACGGCCGAGCCGGCGCTCTTCCCGTTGCTGGGGGTGAACCCCCGCTTGGGCCGGATCTTCACCCCCGACGACGACGAAGCCGGCGCCACGCCCGTGGCTCTCGTCTCACCCGACTTCGCCGAGGGCCGGCTGGGAGGCGAGGCCGACGTGCTGGGGCGCTCGGTGCAGGTCGGCGACGTGGCCTTCACCGTCGTGGGTGTCGTGCCCCCGGACTTCACCGGCCCGGGCCTGGGCACCGTGGATCTCTGGCTGCCCCTCCGGCGGGCCGCCGAGGCCAGCGGCGACACCTTCTGCGCCGAGAGCCGCAACTGCTGGTGGCTGCGGGGCGTGGTCCGGATCGCCGAGGGCGACGGCGCGCTGGAGCGGGCCACGACGGCCGCCACCGCTGCGCACCGCGCCGGCCGCGCCGAGATGATCCGCCGCGGGTACGACCCGGAAGCCGAGATCCTCCTGGGCCCGCTGCAGGAAGCCCGGGGGCCCACGGCGTCGGACGAGTCCCAGGTGGCCAAGTGGCTGTCGGGGGTGGCGCTCCTGGTGCTCCTCATCGCCTGCGCCAACGTGGCCAACCTGCTGCTGGTGCGGGCCACGCGGCGCCGCCACGAGCTGGCGGTGCGATCGGCACTGGGCATCGGGCGCGGCGGGCTCCTGGCGGGGCTGCTGGTGGAGGCCGGGGTGCTGGCGATCCTGGGCACCGGCGCGGCGCTCCTGGTGTCCCGCTTCGGTGGGGGGCTGCTCCGGACCACCCTGATCCCCGACGTCCACTTCCCGCCGGCCTCGCCCACCCGCCTCCTGGCGTTCGCAGGGGTCGCCACGGGAGTGACGCTGGTTCTGGCCGCGCTGTATCCAGCCGCCGTGGCCAGCCGCACCGCCCCGGCCCGTGTGCTCCGGAGCACGGGCTCGGCGGCCCGCTCGGGCCGGGCCCGGCGGCTGCTCCTGGTGGGACAGGCCACGCTGTCGGCGGTGTTGCTGGTGGGGGCAGCGCTGTTCCTGCGCAGCTTCGACCGGGCGGCGACCCTGGATCTGGGATGGGACCGGGACCAGGTCTCGGTGGTGGCCCTCGAGTTCGAGGGCGATCGCTCCGCCGACGACCGCACGGCGGTCTACGGTCGGGCCCTGGAGCGGCTCCGGGACCACGCGGCGGTGGCCTCGGCCTCGCCCACCTTTTCCGTGCCGTTCCGGTCGTCGTTCGGCGTGTCGTTCGCCGTGGACGGCCTCGATTCCCTGCCCTTCCTCCCCACCGGCGGCCCGTACATCAACGCGGTGGACGGCGACTACTTCGCCACCATGGGCATGGAGATCGAGCGAGGCCGAGGCTTCGCCCTCGTGCCCCTGGGCGCCGAGGCCCCGGCCGAGGTGGTGGTGAACCGCACCATGGCCGAACTCTACTGGCCCGGCCAAGACCCCCTGGGAAAGTGCGTGCGCATCGGCGACGACGACGAGGCGCCCCCGGTCTGCACCCCCGTGGTGGGGGTGGTGGCCGACCACCGGAGGCAGGACCTGGAGGAAGAGGCCACCGGGCTCTACTACGTGCCCATGGGTCACCCCGACCTCTCGACCCCGCCCCAGAGCCTCATGGTGCGCACCGCCGGAGCACCGGCGGCGGCCACCGGCGCGCTGCGGGCGGCCCTGGCCGACGTGGACCCGGGCATTCGGTTCGTCCAGGTCCAGCCCATCGAAGACCTGGTCGCGCCCTACCTGCGCTCGTGGCGTCTGGGGGCCGTGATGCTGTCGATCTTCGGCGTCCTGGCCCTCGTGGTGGCGGCCGTGGGGCTGTACGGGGTGCTCGCCTTCGAGGTGGCGCGCCGGCGTCGCGAGCTGGGCGTGCGGGCGGCGCTGGGGGCGGCTATGGGCGACCTGGTGGGCATGGTCCTGCGCGACGCCGTGGTCCTCACCACCGCCGGCATCGTGGCCGGAAGCCTGCTGGCCGCCCTCCTGGCCCGGCAGGTGGCCCCCCTGCTCTTCCACGTCTCGCCGTGGCAGCCGGAAGCCTACCTGGTGATGGCGGCCACCCTGCTGGGCACGGCCGTGCTGGCCGGCGGCCTGCCGGCGTGGCGGTCGAGCCGGGTCGACCCCAGCGAAGCGCTCCGGGACGAGTGAGGGTGCACCAACCTTCCCCAACATGACGGCGCGGGAAGTTCGGGGAGGTTGAGGCGGCCAGGTCGCACGAAGTCACCCGAGGGGGCAACGTGCTGCCGCGTTGGGTCCGTTTGGGGGCACCCTGGCACCCCCAAACGGACACACCCGTCGGAATCCGCGCACTTGGGGGAAGTTGGGGGCGTGGGTCGCCAGGCGGGTGGCCCAACCTTCCACGACCGGGCCGCTGCCGACGGGGTGGGAAGGCCTGTGCGCCCCGGGGGAAAAAGCGAACGGGGCGGGCACCGCCGTGGTGCCCGCCCCGTTTCCTTGACCGCAGTTCGGCGGCCGTCAGGCGATGAGCCGCTCCAGCCGCTCCAGCTCAGCCTCGATCTCGGCGAGCTCGGCCTCGAGCTGCTCCAGGCGCACGTAGGCGTCCCGGCCGGGCTTCTGGTCGGCGCGGCCGATCATGCCCGAGAGGTAGCGGAGCTGGTTCAGGAGCATGGGCTTGGGATAGCTGCCCACCTCTTCGTCTTCCATGCGGTCCTGGAGCGCCTCGAAGGCGTCCAGGGTGCCGCCCGACGCCCGCTCGACGCCGGCGCCGACCCGCTGGGCCACGGCCTGGGCCCGGGCCATGGTCTCGCTCACCGTCATGATGAGGTCGTACTGCTCCTGGAGGTCGGCCATGGTGACGCCGTCGGCGTCGACCCGGGGATCCATCATGAGCTCGACGTCGTGGGACTGGGTGGCGTCGCCCACGTGGAGACGCACCTCGTACTCCCCGGGCAGGGCCATGGGACCGCGGCCGCTTTCGGTGGCCACCGACATGTCCCACATCACACGATGCAGGCCCGGCTGGGTGTTGAGTCCCGCACGGCCCATCTGGCGCTGGAAGGGCGCCCGCATGCCCTGGCCCTGTTCGGTGCGCATGCTTCCGGGTCCGCCCTGGAACGTCTGGACCACGGTGCCCGTGGCATCCACCACCTCGAGGGTCAGGTCGGCCTGGAGTCCCTGGGGAACCCAGTAGTCGATCATGATGCCGTTGGCCCGGTTCTGGGGCCGCACCTGGGCATTGTCGCCGAAGCCGAAGAAGCCGCCGCCCCGGATCCGGTAGGCGTCCCGGGGCTGGAGGAGCTGCACCGTGCGGGTGTCGAGGCCGTCCTTCATCTGATGGAGCGGCGTCAGATTGTCCATGACCCAGAACGAGCGGCCCATGGTCGACACGAAGAGGTCGCTGTCCACCACCTTCAGATCGGTGATGGGGGTCGCGGGCATGTTCTGCCGCAGGGGCGACCAGCTACCGCCGTCGTCGAGCGAGACGTAGACGCCCACCTCGGTGCCGGCGTAGAGCAGGCCCTGCCGGTCCGGATCCTCCCGCACGACCCGCACGGGCATGTCGGAGGGGATGCCGTTGTCGCCGGGGGTGAGGAGCGTCCAGCTCGCCCCGAAGTCGTCGGTCTTGAAGACGTAGGGCGAGTCGTCGCCCATGAGGATCCGGTAGGCCGCCACGTAGGCCGTGGCCGGATCGTGGGGCGAGGGATCGATGATGTTGATGCGGGCGTCGCCGGGCAGCGAGGGCGGCGTGACGTCGGCCCAGTTGGCGCCGCCGTCCCGGGTCACGTGCACAGGGCCGTCATTGGCTCCCGTCCAGATCACGCCGGCCTGGAGGGGCGACTCCTCGATGGTGTAGAGCACCGAGTAGTGCTCCTCACCCGTGGCGTCCCGGGTGATGGGCGCACCCGACACCATCTGCCGCTCGGGGCGGAAGGCGGTGAGGTCGGGGGAGATGGTCTCCCAGGTCACGCCCTCGTCGGTGGTGCGGTGCACGAACTGCGACCCGTGGAACACCACGTTCGGGTCGTGGGGCGACACCTCGATGGGCACCACGCGCTGGAAGCGGTATTCGAGCTCGGCAGGGTTGGTGCCGTACATGTTGGCCGCGCCCACGTAGTACTGCTTCTCCTGCCCCGTCAGCTCGCTGTAGCGGCCGAAGCGGCCCTTGCAGTTGGAGTAGACGATGTGGGGCTGGCCCGGCTTGGGCACCGCGGGACCGGTCTCACAGCCGCCGGCCTCCTCCCAGTAGCCCTCGGGCCCGGCGAGGGACGACTCGGCGGGCGAATCGGAGGGCACCCGGATCGTGGTGTTGTCCTGCTGGCCGGAATAGAGCCAGCGGGGGAACTGGTCGTCCACGTCCACCGAGTAGAGCTCGGCGGTGGGCTGATTGTGCTGGGTGGACCAGGTGTCGCCGCCGTCACGGGTGACGTTGGCTCCGCCGTCGTTGGACTGCACCATGATCATGGGATCGTCGGGGTTGATCCACAGATCGTGGTTGTCGCCGTGGGGCGTGTTGCGGCGCTGCCAGTTGCGGCCGCCGTCGGTGGACTTCCAGAACTGGGTGGCGCTGGCGTAGACCACGTCGGCGTTCTGGGGGTCGGCGTCGACGTTGGTGTAGTAGAACGGCCGGTCCATGATGGGCTGGTGGTTGCTCACCAGGCTCCAGGTGCGGCCGGCGTCGTCGGAGCGGTAGAGCCCCTCGTCGGGCTCGTTGGTCTCCACCAGGGCGTAGACCCGGTCCGGATCCGCCGGGGTCACGGCAAAATCGATCTTGCCGATGAGGCCCGACGGGAGTCCCAGGGGCACGTAATCCCAGGTGGCGCCGCCGTCTTCGGAGCGCCAGATCCCGTCTTCCATGGCCGACTCCTGCATGCCCGAAATGATGGTCCAGGGCTTGCGCTCACCCCGCCATAGGGCGGCGTAGATGATGTCGGGATTGGTGGGATGGATGTCGACGTCGATGGCGCCCACGGAGTCGGAGGTGAAGAGCACCTTGTTCCAGCTCCGGCCCCCGTCGGTGGTCTTGTAGACGCCCCGATCCGCCGTCTTGCCGAACGGATCGCCCAGCGCCGCCGCCCACGCCACGTCGGGGTTGGTGGGGTGGATCTCCACCGCCCCGAGCTGCCCCGTGGACTCCAGCCCGATGCCCCGCCACGTGTCGCCCCCGTCGTCGGAGCGGAACATGCCCCGCCCCTCGATGACGTTGGAACGGATGCCGTCGGACCCCGTACCCACGTAGACCACGTCGGGGTTGGACGGCGCCACCCGGATGGAGCCGATGGACCCGGTGGTGAGGACGTCGTCGGCGATGGGCAGCCAGGTCGCGCCCCAGTCGTCGGTCTTCCAGACGCCGCCGCCCGTGGCCCCCATGTAGAAGGTGCCCGGGTGGGACCGGTGCCCCGCCACCGCCGTGACCCGACCGCCTCGCGTCGGTCCCACCATGCGGTACGACAGGCCGTCCCACAGCTCGGGATCGGGCGCCGACATGGACGCGCCGCCGTCCTGTGCGGCGACCGGAGCGCCGGGCAGCAGCGTGAGAAGCAGGGCCGCCCCGGCCAGGGGGGCGCAGCGGACGATGGAACGCATGGCAGGTCTCGGTCGAATGGTGGTCGGGACGTCAGAGTGCCGCAGAACCCGGCCCGCGGTCAACCGTCACGCCCCCGGCACGGTCTCGCGTTTCAAGGACCCCCGAAGGCCCCGATTCGTTCAGTACGGCGCCCCCCGGCGCGACTCGGTTGCGGAGACAGGGAAGGCGCATGCAGAATGGCGCATGATTCACGCACTGCGCTCGCGCCGGCCCCTCTCTTGCCTCGTCGCGGCTGTCCTGGCCACGGCCGGCGACGCGGCGGTCGGCGGTCCGCTCTCAGCGCAGATCGACACGAGTGCCCTGCCGACGCTGGAACTCGAGGAAGCGTGGACGCTCGGAGGCCCCAACGCCCCGGAGCACGAGAGCTTCACTGGTATGCCGTTGGTGGCCGTGAACCGCCACGGCACCGTCTTCGCCGTCGATCAGGCGCTGGGCGTGGCCCGCCGCTTCGACGAGACCGGCGCCTACCTGGGCTCGGTGGGTCGCCTTGGCGAGGGACCTGGCGAGTTCGGCTACATCCTGTCCGTGGGGTTCACGGGCGACTCCCTCTGGATGCGAAACGCGAGCCCGCCCTACGTGGAGTTCTTCGACCCGGGCGGGGAGCCGCTGGGGCGCTACACGGTGGAGAATCCGGTGATCGCGCGGGGCGGGATGCCGGCGGGGCCGACAGCCATGCTCCAGGGCGGGGCGCGGTACTCCGTGGGCGTGGTGCCTATCCAGAATGCGGGGATGGGTCGCGTGGAGGTGCCGCTGGTGCTGACCCGGGGCGATGGGACGGTGGATACGCTCGCGCAGTTGACCGATCCGGTGGGGTTCTACCTCCCGTCGGGCGCGGGCATCGGGACCGTCGTGAAGGACCGGCCCAGCCCGCTACATGCGCCCGCGGTGGATGGATCGGGGGTGTGGATCGCGTCGTGGTCGGACGAGAGGCCGGGGCGGGTGGAACTCCGGAAGGTGGATGCTGCAGCTGGGCGGGAGCTGCGGTTCTCGCTGGACTTCGAGCCGCTTCCGCTGTCCCGCGCCGTCAGGGACTCCATCGTGGGTGCCGCCGCAGACTCGGTGCGGTCGTTGGCGCGACGGGTGGGCTCCCTGGAGGTTCCGGACGACCTCCGGACCGCCGCGGCCGAGGTTCTGGGCCTGGGCGCATACCTCCCGCCGATCCGGCACATGGTGCCCGGGGCGGATGGGTCGCTCTGGTTGGAGCGGGTGACGGCGCCGAACAGGTCGGAGTGGATTGTCGTGGACGGGGGCGGGAAGACGGTGGGGCGCGTCGAGCTTCCCATTGGTCACACACTCGGAGCCGCGGCCCTTGAGTCGGTCTGGACCAAGCGCAGGGATGAGTTTGGCGTCGCGTATATTTCGCGACGCGGAACCCGCCGGGGAGAGGGCGAATGACGGCGCCGTGGCAAGCGCCTGCGAAGCACGTGGCGCCTCAACGACCGAACCAAGTACAAAGACGCCCGAACCGGTCGGTCAGTTGACGGCTGACCGAGGGGCTGCACTCATCGGTTCCGCACAACCCAGACCTCCATCTTCCCGAGGGCTGCCCCCTTCCACCACGGGACATCGAACTGGAAGCAACGGCGTCAGACTTCGGGAACGGACCGGGCATTCAAGATCCCCGGAGGAGGAGCCCAGTGAAGGCCGCGAGCCGGTATTGTTAATCTATGAAGGGCCATCGGCACTCGGCGGCACGGTACCGATGGCGCCTTGAGGTCTCGAAAAATACGACTTTGCCGTCGTGCGGCCGCGGAGGAGCACACGCTATTGACCCGTCCGTTGAAGGAACCTCCTATCCCGGCCGAGGGACACGAAGCAGATCAGGCATGCGCCGTGCCTGATGCAGCCCCTCCTCCTCGAGGGGCATCGTCGACAAGAATAGTGAATTCCCGTGGCGGGCCCCACCCTCGTCAACTCCGCCAGTTTGAGAGAAGGTCCGCTTCAATATAGCTTCCATACCAGCCAATAGATCCATCACCGCGCTCGAGAGATTCTCTCTCTAGCCGGTCTCCACCCTCTGGGGACTACGCCTTGCTTCCAATATCAGAGGCGACGCTCCGTCAGCTTCTCAGTGACTGGAGGAGCTGGGACTTCGAAACGATACTCTATACCGTCGTGGGGACCCTGATAGCAGCCGGGTTGGCATGGTCGGCGGGCCTTCCTGGCTTCCTCTTGAGGCGGCTCCGGCGCTTCAAGGGCGAGCGAGCGTTCGACCGATCGACCCGCGCCGCGTGCGAGCGGGTTATTGCTGTCGGCCAGCGGGAGGGATTCAAGCTACAGGACGTCTACGTGCAGTTGGATCTCGCGCCGTCCGACCTCGTGTCGTCTTGCTCGGCGGCCCCGGGGCGGGGAAATCGACATGGGTGAAGTCGCATGTCCTCTCTTGGTCGCACGGGCGGCCCTTCTTCCTCCGCCTTCGAGACCTGCCGAGCGACCAGGACGTTGTTGGGTACCTCACACGCGCTGCTGAGCGGTCCGCCATCCCCGAACCAGGGCGATGGATCGCCGATCAGCTTTCAACCCATACGACACTGGTGGTCCTTGACGGCCTGGACGAGGTCAGATCATCCGATTGGGATGACGTGTGCCGCCAGATCAACGACTTCGCCAAGACCTATGCTTTGGTCGACGGCGGGATCACGTTGATCGTGACCTGTAGGAAGGAGGCGTTTCGGACAATCCCAATCGGGATTCCCGACGTGAGAGAGGTGCGGCCGCTGACGGACCAGCAGATCGAACGGTTCGCCGAGAAGTGGCCACCCGGTTTCCCACGGGGCAAGAGCGCGGAAACGTTCCTACGGGATCTTCGCGGGTCGGAGCGGGTCCTTGAGGTGGCGCGTTCTCCGCTCATGCTGGTCGGCGCCCTGATGCAGTACACCGAGTCCAACCTAGGCATCCCCGATGAACGAAAGGACTATCTAGAGCGCATCGCGCGGTGGCTACTAGAGGACTGGGGTAAGGCGCAAGGTCATCCGGCCGACGAATGGCGCAAAGCATATGAACGCGTGCTTGAGGCACTCGCTCTTGAAATGCATAGCCGGCGTACGGCTGAGATCTCGCGCGATGAAGGCGCGAGGGTGATCCGAGAGACTCTTCCGAAGGTGGGATACGACGGTGGAAAGACAGACCAGTTCATCGAGCGTTTGGCCACGAAGACGGGGATTCTCGTCAGGGACATTCCGGGAGTGCTTGTCTTCGCACAGTTCTCGCTCCAGGAGTACTTTGCCTCTCGCGCTGTGGCTTCGGCGCTCGGGCCTAAGGAGCTTGCGGAGCTGCCGATGGATTGGTGGCGGGAGGCGGTGCTCCTTGCGGTCTCGCAACAGGCCAACCCTGACGACTACTTCGAGGCACTGTTCAAGTCCGACGCGCTACTTGGCATCGCGTCTGTGGCCGAGTATCCGACCCCGCCACTCATCTTCCAGGGTCGAGCGATCGATTCGGCGCTCGACGCGATCGATCGTGGCGTTACCGCCGTGTCCGACGCAACGGTCACTCTCACGCGAAAGGTCGAGGGACGGCACGAACGAAACTTGGTTGAGGGCCTCGAAGCGCGTCTCCAGCACGACGACGATGATGTCGCATCGGAAGCCGGCCGTGTTCTGGCTCTTTCGGGTCGACCGTCGGCCAACGAAGCCCTAGGCCGAAACCCCGGGGGTTGGAAGCGGACCCTCAGGAAGGTCGGGTACCTGAGCACGTCCTTCGAGGACATGCTGGTCACGTGGCTCCGTGGAAAGAACGAGCAGCAGGCCTCAGCAGCGTCAGAGGTTCTGCTATCACGCCTCTCCGAGGATCGACGAGACCAACTCGTCGGCCTCCTCGACGACATTCCAGCCGATCGAGCCGCGACATTGGCTGATGGCCTCATCAAGTCTTTCGATGGGCGCCACATGACTTTCTGGGCGGTTAATCGAGACATCTTCCGTGTGGCGTGCCACTGCGCACCGCACTTGACGGTTCGCCCACGGCGCTCACGGCCTCCGTTCTTCGATGAACCAGGCGTTATGATCGCGCACGTTGCACGCGCGCTGATGGACCAAGGCGGCAGGACTCCGCGGCAAGCCCTCGGGACTCTTGTGCGAAGCGCGAACTGGGCGATGTCCCGTCGAGCAATCCTTTGGACACTAGCGTCGGCCGTTGTAGCGATCGGGACCGGCCTCCCCGGTGTCTTCGCATCCGCGGCCCTGGCTATTGGCGCTGTGGTTGCGGGGGTTACATGCTTTCTTGCACCGATCACCGTTCCCTGGTTTCCGATTCGGGCCGGATCCTCACTTGACACGCCGCTCGCTTTCGTTGGCGGCGGTGCTCTCATGGCCGCGGCATCTGTTCGCGCCGATTTCTTCTCCGCTGCGGACGGTCGCTTCTGGTATCTAGCTGCGTCGGTCATTCTCGTGACCCTAGCACTTCGGTCGGGGCACGAAGCGTTCGGATCGCCGAGATCCCTGGGCGACGGGCTCGACTACCTTGACCTCGTTCTGAAGGTCTGGGCGGGGTGCCTGGTTGCGGCGATGCTTGCCCAAGTCTGGTGGCCTGTGGCCGCGGGTGCGGCTATCTCGACAACAGGACTGGTGTTGGCGTCGCTAGCAATCATCGTTGCAGTTCGCACCGGAGTCGCAGGGCGGGTGGTTAGGCGCGCGAGGGAGAGGGTATTTGAATCCGACGATCCCGTCTGGATTGGTCCGTAACTCCCGACGGTCAAGGTTGCGCTTTTCATTGGTGAGGAAGCAGCCACAGCGAGTGGCCACTGGATAGCCGGAGCGCCCGGGGCGAACTCAAGGGCCCTCCTGGCGACACGAGGGTTCGGCCGCCGCCCTTGGCGGGTCCGCGACTCACGATCCTCGGTGTTCATCCGTACGACTCTAGCACAACGACCGATAAACGGCATTGGCTGTATCCTCCTTTACACCTGAACATGGGGAGGCGGGTCTCCAGCACCCCCCTCAATCCGCCCGCAACACCCGCACCGGATCCACCCGGGCCGCCCGCCAGGCCGGCACCGCCGCAGCCCCGGCCGCCACGGCCACCAGCAGCACCGCCACGCCCACGAAGGTGACCGGGTCGGTGGCCCGCACTCCGTAGAGCAGCGACGCCACCACGGGCGCGCCTACCAGGGCGAGCCCCACGCCCACGGCCACCCCCACGCCCGCCAGCACCACGGCCCTTCGCACCACCAGCCCCCCGATGCTCCCCGCCTCGGCCCCCAGCGCCATGCGCACGCCGAGCTCCCGCAACCGCGCGCCCACCGACACCGAGATCACGCCGTAGAGGCCCACCACGGCCAGCACCAGGGTCACGCCGGCGAACAGGCCGAGCAGGGTCGTCAGGAACCGGTCGGGGGCCAGGGCGTCGGCCACCACCTCCGTCATGGGGGCGATGCGTTGGGCGGCCAGGGAGGCGTCGAGGTCGGTCACGGCCCGGCGTACTTCGGGCACCAGGAGGGCCGGGTCACGCTCCGCGGCGGCTCGGGCCACCACGAAGGTCGAGCGCACCGGCACCTGCTCGAAGGCCATGTAGACGGCCTCGCGGCGGTCGTCGCGCACGGAGAAGTGCCGGATGTCGGCCACCACGCCCACGATCTCCCAGAGATTGCCGCCCGGCGCGCCGAAGTCCAGGCGTTGTCCCACGGGGTTCTCGCCGGGGAAGTGGCGCTCGGTCAGCGTCTCGTTGATGAGGGCCACCAGGGCCCCGTCGGACTCGTCTCGCTCTTCGATGAAGCGACCGGAGACGAGACGGAGTCCCATAGCTTCGGCGTAGTTCGGGGTCACGCGCCGGATCCACGCCGCGGGTTCCTGACCCAGGGCCGGCGGTACCCGGCCGTCGACCATGAAGTTGCTGTCGCCGTCCAGACCCGAGAGGGGCAGCGAGTTGATGGTGCCCACCGACTCCACGCCCGGAAGCGCGGCCAGGCGCGTCTCGATCTCCCGGATGGCGGGGCGGATGGCGTCGTTGTCGGGATACCGGGACTGGGGGAGGTTCACGAAGAAGGTGAGGGCGCCCTCGGGGGTGAAGCCCATGTCGGCGGTGCGGAGGTTGGCGAAGCTCCGGGTCAGGAGTCCCGCACCCACCAGCACCACCAGGGCCAGGGCCACCTGGGCGGCGACCAACGCGTTGCGCACCCGGAGACCCCGTCGCCCGCCCATGCCGTCGCGGCCCTCTTCCCGGAGGCTCGACTGGAGATCGCGCCCCGAGACCTGGAGCGCCGGGACCAATCCGAAGAGCACACCGGCCCCCACGGTCACCAGGAAGGTGACCGCCAGGATGCGCAGGTCCACGGTCACCGCCTCGATGCGCGGGGTGCCCTCGGGAGCCAGGGCCACCAGGGCCCGGGTGCCTGCGACGCCCGCCACCACCCCGAGGATGCCCCCCACCAGGGCGAGTCCCACGCTCTCCACCACGAGCTGACTCACCAGGCGGCGGCGGTCGGCGCCCAGGGCCGAGCGCACCGAGAGCTCGGCGGTGCGGGCCGAGGCCCGGGCCAGGAGCAGGTTGGCCACGTTCACGCACGCCACCACCAGGAGCAGCACCACCGACCCCAGCACGACCCAGAGCCCGGTGCTGCTGGCGGCCACCATGTCCTCACGGAGGCCGTTCAGCGTGAAGCCCATGTCGGTGTTGGCCTCGGGATAGTCGGACTCGAGACGCGTTGCCAGCGAGGCCACCTGCACCCGGGCTTCGTCGAGATCCACGCCCGGCGCCAGACGCACCACGGAGCGCCAACTGAACCCGCCCCGCCCGTCGGCCTGCACTGCCGGATCGAGCTGGGGGGTGGACCATAGGCGAGCGTCGGGGCGGAAGGGGGGTCGGAAGCCCGCGGGCATGACGCCCACCACCTCGTAGGGCACGTCGTTCAGGAGCAGGGTGGTGCCCACCGCTTCGGGGTCGGCCCCCAGCACCTCGGTCCAGAAGTCGTGGGACACCAGTACGACGTTGGGTCCTCCGGGCACGTCGTCGTCGGGAGTGAAGGTGCGGCCCATGGCCGGCTCCACCCGGAGCACCCGGGAGAACATGCTCTCGGTGACGATGGACCCCGGCACCGCCGTGGCCTCGCCCCGCTCCGTGAGGGTGGGGTTGAAGCCGGCCCAGAGGGCGCCCTCGGCGATGCCTGGGGTGCCGTCGCGCACGTCGACGAAGTTGGCGTACGACAGCCACTCGTCGGCGGGCCCGCCCCGCTCAGTCACGTCGGACCAGAGCACGCCGAGCTGCTGGGGCTCGGGGTACGGCAGGGGGCGGAGCAGCACGTGGTCCACCACCGAGAAGATGGCGGTGTTGGCCCCGATCCCCAGGGCCAGGGTCGCCACCACCACCAGGGCGAACCCGGGGTTGCGGCGCCACTGCCGCACGGCGAACGACACGTCCTGCCGCCGGGCGTCGAACCAGCTCCGGACCTTCGTGTCCCGGCGTCGCAGCCGGGCCTCGCGCTGCATTCCCATCCTCACCTCCTCCACGTCACCGAATCGCCGGGCGGCTTCCCGCTCGGCCTCCTGTCTGCTGAGCCCCCGAGCCATGAGGGCCTCCACCTTCCGCTCCAGATGGAAGCGGATCTCCGAGTCCAGCTCGACGTCGTCGTCGGGCGGCCCCACCAAAGGGGGCTCCCGCCCCGGATCGCCCGTCACGGCGTGCCGCTCCGTCCCTCGACGCCCAGCGCCTGTCCCACGGCCCGGGCGTACCGGGCCCAGTCGGCGGTGTCCCGCTCCAGACGCCGTCGGCCGGCGTCGGTGAGGCGATAGAACTTCGCCCGGCGGTTGTTGTCGCTCACGCCCCACTCCCCTTCCACCAGCCGCTTGCGCTGGAGCCGGTGGAGCGCCGGATAGAGGGTGCCCTCTTCCAGGAGGAGCGTGCCGTCGGTGACCCCCTCGATCCACTCGGCCACGCCGTAGCCGTGGCGGGGTCCGTTCTCCAGGGCCCGGAGGATCAGCACGTCGACGGTGCCCTTGAGCAGGTTGAGGGAGTCGGTCATGGGGGTGGGTCCCTTGGTTGGGATCGGATCGCGTTTCCGCTCCCCTTGTAGTTCGAGGGGAGTGTGGAGTCCCATGGTAACCCTTCTTCCCCTCGCATTACAAGGGGTTCGTCGAAGCCCTGCAACCTTTTCCCGAATTCCCACGTCCTACAACTATGTAGAAGCGCACATACCCCCATCCCGGAGTCCTCCGTGCCTCCTCGAGACCACCTCACGTTCAACGCCGCCCTCGTGCTCAAGGCCCTGCGGCTCGGCCACGGCTACGGCTTCGACGTGATGCGGATCACCGACCTGCCCAGCGGCACGGTCTACCCGATCCTGCGGCGGCTCGAGGGCACCGGACTCGTGACCTCGGCGTGGGAGAAGGCAGCCGAAGCCCACGGCGACGATCGCCCGGCGCGGCGCTACTACCGGGTCACGCCCGAGGGGGTCGCGGCGCTGGAGTCGGCGCTGGAGCGCATCGCCGCCCAGGGGCGCCTGCTCGGCGCCCGCCACGGGGGCGCGGAGTGACACATCGCGGGCGCGAGTCCTCCCCCCTGCCCTGGCTCGTGCGGGGGATCCTCGCCGTGGGGGCGATTCTCGCGCCTCGCCGCCATCGGGCGCGCTGGCGGGCGGAGTGGGAGGGGGAGCTGCGGGCGGAGATGGGGCGCCGGCAGGCGGGAAATGGGAGCGACACCGGGCGCGACGGGCCGTCGCTGGCTCGCGCGGCCCTGGGCAGTTGGAGCGACGCGCGTTCGCTCCGGCATCTCGACGCGGGACGAACCGGAACGGAGGGGAGGGGAGCCATGGATCGCATGGGAACGCTGGGCACGACGTTTCGTCACGCACTCCGGGGACTGCTGCGGCGCCCCGGACTCACTCTGGCCGCCGTCACGACGTTGGCCCTGGGGCTCGGGGCCACCGCGGCCATCTTCACCCTGCTCGACCGGGTCGTGTTTTCGCCCCTCGACGTGCCCGAGCCCGAGCGCCTCGTGTCGATCATGAACGAGGTGCCATGCGTGGGTGAGGGCACCCGCTGGAACATGGCCACGGCCCAGCTCGTGTACTACGAGGAGGAAAGCCGCGCGCTGGACCGGGTGGCGCTCACGTCGGAGTCGGGGGCGAACCTGCAGACACCCGACGGCCCCATCCGCGTTCGCACCGCCATGGTGAGCATCGACGCCATGGAACTGCTGGGGGCCCGGGCGGTGCGGGGACGGATCCTCACGGCGGAGGACGATCAGCCGGGGGCAACGCGAGTGGCGGTGCTGTCCCACGCGTTCTGGGAACGGGTGCTGGGCGGCGATCCCGACGTCGTGGGGCGCACGCTGCCCCTGGACGACCAGACCATCGAGGTCGTGGGCGTGCTCGAGCCCGGCGTGGCCCTGCCCTGGCACGGCGCCGCGGCCATGACCGATCTGTGGCTGCCGCTCCAGGTCGATCCGTCGGGGCCGTTCCAGAACAGCCACGTCTACCCGGGCTTCGCGCGCCTCGCGCCGGACACCGACATCGCCACGGCCCAGGGCGAGCTCGACCAGTTGAACGCGCGGCTGCCGGACCGGTTCCCCGAGGTGTACTCCCGGGGCTTCGTGGACGACTGCGGCTTCCACGCCCTGGCCCTACCCCTCGTCGACGAGGTGGTGGGCGACGTGGACCAGGCGCTGTGGCTGCTCTTCGGCGCCGTGGGGCTCGTACTGCTGCTCGCGGCGGCCAACGTGGCCAACCTGGTGATCGTGCGCCTCGAAGCGCGGAAGGGCGCCATGGCGGTGCGCATGGCCATGGGCGCGGGGGCGGCCGATCTGCGCACCCTGCTGGGGCTCGAGAGCGCCCTGCTCACGGGGGCCGGGGCGATCGGGGGACTCCTCCTGGCCACCTGGGGCGTGCCGGTGCTCGCCGGGCTCGCCCCCGAGGGGGTGCCGGGACTCACCCGGGCGCTGCCGGGACCGTCCGCCGTGCTGTTCACGTTTGCGGTGGCCGGGGTGGTGGCCGTGGGACTGACGGTGGTGGCCCTGAGCCAGCTCCGGCCCTCGACGCTGGCGGCCTCGGTGCGCGGGGATACCCGCACGCGCACGGCTGGGGTGGGCCGTCAGCGGCTGCGGCGCGGGCTCGTGGTGGCCCAGATGGCGCTGGCGCTGACCCTCGTGGTGGGCGCGGGACTGCTGGTGCGCACCGTAGGCGCGCTGGAGGCCGTGGACCCGGGCTTCAATCCCGACGGCGTGCTCACCGCCGACCTCTACCCCACCCCCGACGGACGCTGGGACGACGTGGAGCGGTGGGTCACCTGGCGGGCGATCCTGGAGCGGGTGCAGGCGCTGCCGGGGGTGGAGTCCGCGGGGTTCGTGACCGAGCTGCCGTTGTCGGGCGGGTTCGGATGCACGGTGCAGGGCTTCCCCGATCCCGACATGGGGGCGCGGCTCCAAGCCCGGAATCTCACCACGTGCGCGGGGCAGCAGGTCGCGGCGCCGGGCATCTTCGAGGCTCTGGGTGTGCCGGTGCTCGAAGGGCGGGTGTTCACCATGGCCGACCTCGACTCGCCCGAGACGGGGGCGGTGGTGGTGAGCCGCGAGTACGCCGAGCGCTTCTGGCCCGGCGAGTCGGCGCTGGGCAAGCAGGTGGCGCCGTCGGGGCGGAACGACGGGCCGTTCTACACCGTGGTGGGCGTCGTGGGTGACATCCCTCGCGAGACCCTCGGGGGTGAAGTCGCCAACGCGATCTACTATCCGGCGGTGCGGATTCCCGAGTCGAGCGGCTACTTCCCCATGGGACTCACCCTGGTCGTCCGCACCACGAGCGCCGATCCGTTGTCGCGCCTGGCCGCCGTGCGCACAGCCGTGGCCGCCGTGGACCCCACCATGCCCGTGGCCAACGCCGCGGCACTGTCGACCTCGGTGGATCGATCCATGGCCCGGGTGACGTTCACGGCGCTGCTGCTGCGAATCGCCGCGGTCGTGGGACTCGTGCTCGCCGCCGTGGGCCTGTACGGCGTGGTCTCGTACGTGGTGGCCCGGCGCACCCGGGAGATCGGCACCCGCATCGCGCTGGGGGCGGTCCCCCGCGGCATGGAGTGGATGGTGCTCCGCAACACGGCGACGCTGGTGGTCGTGGGACTGGCGGTGGGCGTGGCCCTCGCCCTCGGCGCCACTCGCCTCATGGAGGGACTGCTGTTCGGTGTCGAGCCCGCCGACCCGGTGTCGCTGGTGGGCGGCGCGGCGCTGCTGGCCGTGGTCGCCTTCGCGGCCGCGTGGATCCCGGCCCGACGGGCGGCCCGGGTGGATCCGGCGGCGGCGTTGAGGGAGGAGTAGCTCATCCAGAATCCCTCGATGGCTTCGGGCTCTTGGCGCGTGTAGGTTCTCTCCATGGCTACGGTGGTCGAGCATCTCCGGGAGCGGGTTGAGGCCGCGATGCGTCGCCGGGGGGTCACCCGGGCGAGCGTCTTCGGGTCGTTTGCCCGTGGGGAGGCGACTCCGGACAGCGACGTCGACTTCCTGGTGGAGTTCGAGAAGGGTCGCACGCTGCTGGACCTGTCGGGCCTCCGTTTGGACCTGCGGGACGCACTCGGCCGCGACGTGGATGTCGCTACGCCGAGTTCGCTCCATCCGGAGATGAAGGAGCAGATCCTTTCCGAAGTCGTCCGCATCCTGTGACCCGGTCCACCCGCATCATCCTCGGCGACATCCTCCGGGCGGCCCGGCTCACCCAGCAGTATGCCGACGGGATGACGTTCGAGGAATTCGAGTTGGACACCGAGAAGCAGGACGCGGTGGCCCGACGGATCGAGATCATCGGCGAAGCCGTCAAACAGCTACCGGTTGGACTTCGCGAGAGCTATCCGGACGTCCCTTGGAGGGAAATCGCGGGCGCTCGGGACATCCTCGTCCACGAGTACTTCCGGATCGACCTCGAGTTGGCGTGGGACATGGTTCAGGCCGACATCCCAGAGCTCATCTCTCAGATCGAGAGCATTCTGGACGAACTCGCCGAGTAGCTCGGCAATGCCGCACCTCCTGCCGCGTGGATCCCCGTCACGGGGGTGGGCGCCGCCACCGGGGCGGCCCGTGCGAGGCGGCCGGCCCCTGGTAGCCCGGAAGGCGCCCCAGACGCGAGATGAGGGTCCGCGCCTCCCTGTTGAAGCGCGCGCATCGATCGAGTCACCCTCGATCTCGCCAATAGAAGGGCGGCGTCGCAGATGCATGACCGCCTGGATCCAGACAATCCGGTCACGCTCCCGGTAGATCACTCCGAAAGGGAAGCGCCTGCAGAGAAACCGCCGATAGGGAGGGTCCAGCGGGCTCCCTAAGGAGGGGGTGTCTCGGATCGCGCTGAGGACTCGTTGAAACTCAGCGAAGAGCCCGTTCCTCGTAGAAGGCGACCGCTTCTGCGAACTCAGCGAGCGCCTCCGGATGGAGACGGACTACCACCCGAAGCGGTTCCGGATAGAAGTGAGGGCATCTTCGAGGGGGATCGCCTCGACCGCGCCTGAGACCAGCTCCTCGTCCCTGCGGCGCACCTCAGCGATCCACGCGGCCTCGATCTCCGAATCCTCGTCCAGGCTCGCGATGAGACGCTCGGCCAGGCGAGCCCGCTCGGCCCGGGGGAGCTTGAGTAGCTCCTGCTCAATCTCTTCGGTCTTCATCACGCCCCTCAGCGGTCGATGACTCCTCATGCTGGCCTCCTACCCCAGACCGGGCCAGATCGCTCATGGCGGGCCCTCCAGCCTCCGCTCGGAGCCCGTCCTTCGCAGTTGGGCTTTTCGAGGTCGTATAGCCGGACTTCCTCCGCTCCCCCCGCCCCCTTCCAGACGCCCAGCACGTAGTCGCTGCCGATCTCCAGCGGTGGATCGGTTCCTCTCGGCCACCGAAGAGGTGCCGCCAGCAATCGAGGCGGGATCGTCCACCACCGCGCCTTGGGTTCTCGGAGGGGCAACCGGGCCGGTTCCATCATCCCGCCGCCCTGCACACGGCAGTAGCATCCGGGGGATCAGCAAGAGTCCATTGCCGGCAATCCGATGTTACATCATGATGTAGGCATGTCGATGACGAGAACCCAGCTCTCGTTCGAGCGAGAGATGCTTCACCGGGCCAAGGCCCGAGCCGATGAACTCGGTGTGTCCCTGGCCGAGTACGTCCGACGCCTCGTTGCGCGGGACCTCGGGGAACGCCCCGGCTTCGTGGGGCCCGAAGCGGTGTTCGGCCTCGGGCACTCTGGCGGATCCGACGTCGCCGCCGAAGAGGATCGCATGATGGCCGAGGCCTTCGGCTCTCAACGGTCGTGAGCCTCTTCGTCGATACGTCGGCCTGGTACGCGGCGGCCGACTCCGACGACGTGAGCAATGCACGCGCTCGCGAGATCCTCGGTACCGGAGAGGCGCTGGTCACCAGCGACCACGTGCTGCTCGAAACCTGGACGCTCCTGAGGTGGCGCATCGGGCGCGTTGCCGCCGACCGGTTCTGGTCCGGCGTTCGAGCCGGCGCCGCACACCTCGAGATGGTTGGTCGCGCCGATCTGGAGGCGGGCTGGATCATCGCCGGCGCTTTTCCGGACCAGGACTTCTCCCTGACGGATCGCACCAGCTTCGCCTTGATGGAGCGACTGGGTCTCAGGCGAGTGGCGACGTTCGACGCGGACTTCTCCGTCTATCGGTACGGCCCCGGGAGGAAGCGCGCCTTCGAGGTGGTGCGGTAGGGAGCCGCACCCGCCTTCGCCGTCCTTGACTGGATCGTGAGGGTGCCCGTCGAGCCCTCCATCGGGCCCGGGTCGGGGTCCGCTCCCTGAGCGGCCCTGCATCTGGAGATGAGAACGGGCCGGGCAGGCCGACGTTTCCGCGGGAACGGGGGGCGCCGACCGGGCGCAATGGGCGCTGCCCCGGGCTTTCGAGGCGCAACATGCCGCCTTCCGGGGGGACCTTTCCTCCCTCTGGACGCGGCGCAGGAGGCGCTCCGGTCGGCGACGTCACCTCCCCTCGGGCGCCAGCCGGGCCTGCGCCTGCTGGATCCGGGGCTCCGTCTCCGGGGAGAGGGTGAAGGCCACCTCCACGTCGCGGAGGGTGCCGTGGAGCGTGACGATCCCCCGCAGCCGGTTCTGGGGCCGCAGTTCACCGATCTCCGTGATCGATCCCGCCTCTGCGAAGAGCTCGGTGAAGCGGTCCCTTAGGTCGCCCACCCGCTCGTCCATGAAGAAGTTGTCGGCGAAGAGCGCCGTGTCGGCCTCCGCCCCTTCCCACGACGGCAGGTACGCCACCAGTCGCTGCATCCGATCCGCCAACACCGGCGACGGCGAGAGGGCCCGAGGCTCGAGCCCCGCTCCCGACACCAGGGAGTCCAGCACCGCCAGGGTGACCCCGCTGGTCCCGGCGTAGGTCCGGTTGTCGAAGGCGAAGACCGCGATCCCGTAGTCGGGCATCATGACCCAGTTGCTGCCGAAGCCCGGCAGCCCTCCGCTGTGCGCCACCAGAACCCGGCCGTCGCAGTCCCGAGTCCAGCTCAGGCCGAAGGCGTAGAACCGGACGATCCCGCACTCCCGTCCGTCGGGGTAGCGGTAGCCCGGCTGGAGCGAGGAAAAGGTGGCGGGCTGGTGCATCTCCCGAAGGGAACTGCGCCGGAGGGGGCCCTCGTCCAGACCGTCCCGGGGGGGCCAGGCCGACAGGTGAAGTGCGGCGTAGGCGGCGAAGTCCTCGATCGAAGTGATGAGCCCGCCCATGGCCCCGAACGCGCCGTGGTGCTCGTGGGGCACCTGCACCCAGACGCCGTCGGCCCGGTCGTAGCCCCGCGCGAGACGCTCGGAGGGCGCGTCCTCGAACTCCCAGACGGTGGCATCCATGCCCAGAGGTTCGAAGACGTGGCGTCGCATGTACTCCTGGAACCCCATCCCCGACACCCGCTGGACGATCTGCCCCAGCAGGGCGAAGCCGGTGTTGCTGTACTCGTACGCCACCCCTGGCGCGTTGGAAAACGAGATGCCGTTCTCGGCCAGCGCCAGGAGCTCCTCGTCGGTGTCGGCGAGTTGCCGGTCGCCCCAGGGATTGTCCTCGGGAAACCCCGCGGAGTGACTGAGGAGATTCCGGACCGTGATGACGGGCGCGTCGTCGGTGGGGAGGCGAAGCCCCTCCATCACCGGCAGGTAGTCCGACGCCGGCGCGTCGAGGCGCAGGAGCCCCCGGTCCCGCAACTGGAGGATCGCCAGGGCGGTGAAGCTCTTGCTCATGCTGGCGATGCGGAACAGGGACCGGGTGTCGGCCGGGACACCCCCGTCGAGATCGGCGCTGCCGAAGGCCCCGGAGAGGATCAACTCCCCGTCGAGGACGACGCCCCAGGCCAGGCCCGGCACGTCCCGTTCACGGAAGAAGTCGCCGAACATGGCCTCGGCGGTGGGGCCCAGGGCTTGGACCTTCGCTGCCCGGTCCGGGTCGGTGAAGGCCGGTGCCTCCTGGGCGGGGAGGGCGTGGGCCGCCAGGAAAAGAGCGACGACCTCGAGGATCGGCAGGCGGCGGAGTGGGGTCGCTCCGGTGGGACGACTGCGGGGGATCCAACGATGCGCTGGCCGCATGGCACGCTCAACAGGGGTCGAGGGGGTTGGTCGGCGGACACGACGATGCCCGTCCCCGGGCAACGTAGGGTGGGGGATCGGCGGGGGGCCACCGGGCGATCAGGCCCGACACGCGGCCGGGTGGATCCGGCGGTGGCGTTGAGGGAGTTCCCCCTACCTCACGAGGGGCTCTGCCCGACAGTCCTCACACCCGACCGTCGCCAGCTTAGGAGCGTGTGCACCCTCGCCCTTCCTCCACACCGATTCCGGGTTCCGGCATGAGATCCTCCCAAGTGTGTCGACAGCGGACGACCCTCTCGATTGGACTGTTGATGGGGCTCTCCATCGGGATGCCGCTGGGGGCCCAACCGACGCCCCACGTCTTTGCAGGGGCTGGATCGGTGTAGGGACTCTGGACGCGGACAACCTCGAGTCCCGGACCGCTCCGGTACTGCACGCGACGGTTGGATATCGCGCCTTCCAGGTCCTCGGTATCGGGATCGAAGCCTCCCAATTCTCGAAATCGGTGGACGACCGGAGCTACAAGCTCACTCGAATCATGGGCGTCTTGAGCGTCTATCCTCCAAGCGTCGACTGGATCCACCTGAACGTCGGACTCGGCCAGTCGAAGTACTCTCTCGACATCGACGGGGGGACCATCGTCAACGAGGACCTGGGGTATCTCCTGGGGGTCGAGGGGAGCTACGCGATCGAGGACCAGGTCACGCTGGGCCCCTTCGTGCAGTGGGCCAGGCACGACTTCGGGGTCAGGGGCCAACGCGCGGAAATGCTCCAGTTCGGAGTCGCGGCACGGCTCATCATCGGTCGTCCCTCCCGTCGAACCAGCTCGTCGAGCAGGCCGGGCAGGCTGACGTTTCCGCGGTAACGCGGGGCGCCAACCGGGCAGAATGGGACCCGCCTGACCCGGGTCGAGTTCGCGGACCGGAGCGAGCACTCCTCGGCGTCGATCTGGCGGGCGGGGGCTGACCCGCCGGGGACCGCCTCAGAACGAGCAGGGACCGTAGTTCGTGAAGGCGTCCTGCCACCGTGCCCCTCGGGGGCCCCGAAACTCGACGGACCCCACGATCGTGCCCGTGGCCCTGCTTCTCGAGCCGATATCCAGCGACAGCCTCAACGACGGATCCGCGTCGCCGGCCCCGGGCACACGCTCGACCGTGAACCCGGCAGGCAGGTCGAGGGCAGTATTCTCCACCGTCCAGCCGTCGGCGAGCCGCCGCTGCCCCGACTCGACCACGCCACCGCCGTCGCAGAAGGCCTGGAACGGGGCGATCATGCTCCAGGACCCGGAGCAGCGCACGGGGGGACCCATGAGCCGATAGGTCTGGGTCCGGGTCCCGGCGTGAGTGAGCCGTACGCCGGCGTCGATGCGCCCCGCCTCCCCCCTCGCGAACCAGCCGCCCTCGATGGCAGAGACGCCGGATCCCAGGTTGTACTCGAGTTCATGGATGAGGACGGAGGGGGTCGGCCCGCCGTGAGCCATGGCCACGGTGGTGAGCACCTTCCGGTCGATCTGGACGACGTGGTCCTCGATCGACGTGCAGTAGCCCTTGGAGTGCGCCTCCTGGACGACGTCCTCCCAGGCCGCCGTGTAGGTTCGCACCATGGGTGTCGCCGGCCGGCGACTCCTCACCTGGCTCTCCGCCGGAGTCGCCTGGCTGAGTACGACGAGTACCGTCGACGCGAGGGTGAGAGTCCGGAGCATGGCGACCTCCTGAGGTCTCGGGGGTGTCGATGGGCTTCGAGAGCCGATTCAACCGAACAGCGAGACTTCCCGCGCTCCGGGCTCATCCGGGGCCGCCAGAACTGCCCGCCAGCTCGGTCCGTTCGAGGCCGCCTGGGAGCAGGGCCGGCATACCCATACCTTCGGAGATGATCCAGACACTCCCCGGTGCGTTGAGCATGGGCCTTCTCCTGCTCGGGCCACCTCTGATGGCCCTGAGCCCGCAGGAGAGTTATCAGGCTGCGGCCGAACAGCGGCTCGAAGAGCTCGGTGCGCCCGACATGCCGGGCGTGGCCTATGCGATCGTCGACCGCGGTGAAGTCGTCGAGGTCGGCGCGACGGGCGTCACGCGGCTCGGAACCGATGAGCCGGTCACCCCGGACACCCCGTTCCTCCTCGGCTCGATTTCGAAGAGCTTCACAGCCCTGGCCGTGGTACAGCTCGCCGAGGCCGGCAGGCTGTCTCTCGACGAGCCGATCTCCCGGCACCTGCCCGCGTTCGCGAACCGGTCTTCCGGGGCGATCACCATCCGTCAGCTACTCAGCCACACGAGTGGGTACTCCACGTACCAGGGACTCGTTTCCGGGACCGACGGATCGGCGACCGAGGGCCCCATCGCGCGGCGCGCGGCCTGGCTGGCCACGGTGGAGCCGGCCCACGGACCGGGTGAGGTCTGGGAGTATTCCAATGCGAACTACCAGGTCCTGGGTCGGCTGATCGAGGTGGTCGGTGGGCAGCCGTATCCCGACTATGTCGAGACCCACATCCTGGACCCGCTGGGAATGGACCGTGCCTTCGTGGCCGACGGGGAGATCCATCCCGACATGGCCACCGGGCACGTGCCCTGGTTCGGGACCCAACGCCCCCTCGCACCACACCGGACGGATCTCGGATCGGCCCCCCAGGGCGGCATCGTCGCGAGCGCGAGCGACGTGGCGCGGTTCATGGCGATGATGATGAATGGCGAGACCGACATCGTCAGCGCTCGTGCGAAGGCGGAGATGCTGGCGCCGGCCGGCGAGGTCGCTCCCCACTACGGCCTCGGATGGTTCCTGGACCGGGAGCACGACACGGCCTGGCACTCGGGCTCGAGCCCGGGCGTCGAGACGCTGCTGACCTTGATGCCGTCGGAGCAGAGGGGTGTCGTCGTGCTCGTCAATGCCGGCAGCGGGATCGGGTTCGGGGAGACGGCTCCGCTGCGAGAGGGCCTCACCGCCGGCGCCCTCGGCCTCGACTACGACGGCCCGCCGAGCCGCTGGGGGCAGAAGGCGACATTCCTGTCGTTGGCCCTGCTCCCCCTCGCGTTTCTGCTGAGCATCGCGTGGGCATGGGGCCATCGGGGCGAGCTGCGGGCGAAGTCCGGGGTCATGGGTACCTTCAGCCTGTGGTTCCCGCTCGCCACGACCCTCGGCGCAGCATGGGTCCTGGTCTACCTCGTCCCACGCCTGTTCGGGGTGCCCCTGTCGACCCTCCGCGTCTTCCAGCCGGATCTGGCGCTGGCGATGATCGCCAGCGCCATCACCGGCGTCCTCTGGGCGGTGTCCAGGCTGGGCCTGGCGTACACGGGAAACCGCCCCTCGCCCCACTAGAACCTCCACTCCATCGCTCCGAAGCCGAGGCGCGCACGATCGAGAGCCTGCACCACCCCGGCAACGTGAAGCTGCACACTCGGCTGCTCGCGGTCCTGGTTCTCCGCTTCGCTCCCGTGGTTGCCCAACTCGTGGAGGAGGGGTGTGACCAGGGCCGAGCCGGGGTCGATTACCTTCCTGTGATCTGGCTGGACGACCACGGCAGGTCCATTCTTTCCCCTTCAAGACCCGGAAGGGGTGCCCTGCGCCGAGCGTTCCTGGTGGCTGAGGGCGGGGAACAACCAAGGGAGTCGAGAATGACCCGACCTGATTCGTTCAGAATCGCGGCCGTGCAGGCGGCCCCCGTGTTCCTCGACCTGGGGGCCACCGTCGAGAAGGCCTGTGACTTGATTCGACAGGCTGCTCACGGCGGGGCCCACCTGGTCGCCTTCCCCGAGGCGTTCATCTCGGGCTACCCGGTCTGGGTGTGGTTCATCCCCCCGGGCAAGACCCATCCCCTCAGGGAGCTGTACACGCGCCTCCACCGGAGCGCGATCTCCATCCCGGGCCCGGAGATCGACCGCCTCCGCGCGGTGGCGGCCGAGGCCGGTGTGGCCGTCGTGGTAGGGGTCAACGAGCGAAACTCGGAGGCGAGCGACTCGACGCTCTACAACACCCTCGTGTACATCGGGGCCGATGGCCAACTCCTCGGCCGACACAGGAAGTTCGTGCCGACCGCGGGCGAGCGTCTCGTATGGGGGCAGGGAGACGGCAGTGATCTGGAGGTGTACTCGCTGCCCTTCGCGCGGGTCGGCGGACTGCTGTGCTGGGAGAACTACATGCCTCTGGCGCGCTACACCCTGACCGCCTGGGGAGAAGAGGTGCACATCGCCCCGACCTGGGATCGCGGCGAGCCGTGGATCTCCTCCATGCGGCACATCGCCAAAGAGGGTCGCTCCTTCGTCGTCGGCGTATGCCAGGCCTTTCACATCGACGACGTGCCCGACGAACTCGCCTTCAAGGCCGACTATCTGGGCGCCATGGATGGATGGATCAATCCAGGCCTGAGCGTGATCGTCGATCCGGACGGCAAGATCGTCGCGGGACCGCTGGAAGGAGAGGAGGGCATCCTCTACGCCGACGTGCGGGCGGAACAGCTCATCGGCCCCCGATGGCAGCTCGACTCGGCCGGGCACTACGCCCGCCCGGACGTCTTCGAACTGCGCTTCCATCGGCGTCCCGCTCCGGTGATCCAGGTGATCGACGGAGGAGAAGACGACGAACGGCCTCCGAGGGAGGAGGGAACGGCTGGGTGACCTCCGGGCGCGGGCCCGGGCGCGCCTCCCCAACCCGCTGGACGTTACCGCGGTAACGCGGGGCGCCGACCGGGTGGAATCGGCGGCAACGATCTGGCACAACCACCGGGGGCGGGTTCATTCTTGATAGTCCACCCCCGCCACTCCCTGTGTCGCCCATTCGCCCGGAAGGAGTTCCATGAACTCTCGCCCCCTGTCGTGCCTGCTTGCCGCGGCCCTTCTGCCCGCCGCCGCCGCCGCCCAGCAGTCCCTTCCCCTCGGCTCGACCACCGCCGGCAGCCTGATGTCGGAGATGCCGGCCGAGTACACCGTGGAACTCGACGGCCCGGGCTTTCTCGCCGTCATCGTGCGCGCCGACAGCCCCGACGACGACCTGGTGCTGCTCGTGACCGACGACGAGGGTCAGGTGCTGCCGTCGGCCCGGAGTGACTCCGATCTGAACGGCCAGATGGGTGCCGAGCAGTTGCTCGTGCAGATCCCCTGGGCCGGCACCTACGGAGTGGTGGTGGAGCAGTACTACTCGAGTGGAGCCGTGAGCTTCCAGGTAGGGGCGAGCTTCCTGGCCAGTCCCCTGGCCGAGGCCGAACCCGATCTCGACGGGAAGCCCAGCGGAGCCATCGCCCTCGCCGTGGACGAAACCCACGACGACTCCATCGACCCGGCCAACGGCGATGGCTGGGACTGGTACGCCATCACCGCCGAGACGGCGGGCGTGCTCACGATTCTCACCCGCTCCGTGGACGACATGGGGGGCGATCTGAGAATGGACCTCTACCGCGCCGACGACCTGCGCGAGCCTGAAGAGGGGTCGGATCAGGACCAGAGCGGAGTAATGACGAACGAGTCGGTCACGGTGGACGTGGCCGCGGGTGAAACGGTCTACGTGAAGGTGGCGCCGGCGTTCGCGGGGAACGGCGCGGTGGCCTACCGCATCGCCTCGGGCGTGATCGGAGGCTGACAAAGGGAGGACCGCATGTCCGAGACGCTGACGCAGGACGAGTACGCCGCACTTCGCTGGGTCCGGGAGCACCACGTGTTGTTCCCCACGGTGGGGTCGGGCGCACAGGACACCCCCGTGGCCGAGATCCACTTCAAGAACTGGGTGCTCTGCCGCATCGGGCGATACGCGGCCAACATCCACGGACGGGCCACGCCGTTCGCCGAAGTGCTCCACGCGTCCGACTGGACCAACGTCCGGGGAATGGCGCACATGGGCGAGGTCATCGTGGCCCTCCACCGCGACAACCCGAGCTTCCAGTCGGGGGTGGAGTCCCCGAGTCCCGGGAATTCGAGTGCCACGTCGCTGTGGTCGTACACGGGCATGGGATCGGCCGACTACTCGGGAGGCCGGGAGAACTTCTACCCCCACGACGTGACCGCGCCCGACCCCTTCGTGGGCTTCGCCGAGGCCATGGACGAGCGGCTGACCGACGCCCGGGAGCGGCTCCTGGACTACCACTCGTCCATCGCCGAACTCGGCGAGCACGTGGCGACGAACGATCCGGGGCAGAACTTCTACAGCACGGTGCGCGACAAGATCGAAGCCGTCCAGACGGCCCACGGGTACGTCGATCGCTACGGCTGGCTGCTGGGGGCCGTGCCCGGGGGGCTGGCCCAGACCCTCCGCGGCCACCGCTACGCGCAGCGTATCCAGAGCGCCGTCACCGCCCCGGGGTGGGGCCACGCCTTCCAGGCCGCCGACTTCATCGACACGATCAACAGCGCGGCACGGGTCTCGGTCCAGATCCGCACCGCGGCCGGGCCCCTCTCGGGCTCCTCGGGCGTCGCCGTCGAGCGGCTGTCGTCGTTCCTGGGGGTGCTGCGGGTCGCCTGCAGCTTCCTCCCGATCCTGGGCGACTTCTACTCCCAGATGTTCGACGGCATTCCGGGCCTCATCGCCAGCTTCCGCAACTCGCTCGACACCTACACCCGGCGGATCGACGCGGTCTTCGCCGCAGCCCGAGACCGGCCCCGGCCCGCGGGCCCACCCCCCCGAAGGGCCTGCGCCCGGTGCGGCCTGCAGGTGGTGAGCCCCTGCCGGCCCTCCCGGTCCTGATTCGGACGGGAGGAGCGGACTCGGCGGGCGGGCCGTGTCTGATGCGGAGCCATTTCGTCGCGACCTGTGTGAGTCCAGCCGTTTCCCGCCTCGACACAGGTGTCGTCCCATGCGCCCGCTCACCGGCTCAGGCCCTCTTCTCTTCGTCGCCCTGCTCGCCACCCTGCCCGGGGCCCTCCAGGCCCAACCCTCGGGGTCCACCCGCTGGACCCTGACGGTACCGGGATCGGCGGTGAACACCCCCGTCACCGGCGTGGGCAACTCCATCGAAACGCTGCGGGGGCCGGCGAACACCGTTCTCACCCGCATGGAGTTCTTCGAGCGGAACGACCGGCCCTGCCAGGTTCGGGCCACTTTCGCCGGGTGGGAGTTCGACGCCCAGAACCGGGCCCACCAGGTATCGGAGACGGTCCGCACCTTCGACGGCTGCAACGGCAACGGCGGGAGCCGGCAGACGATCCAGATCGACGCACCGGACGGTGTGTGGGCGCTGCGCGCCTGTCTGCGCCGGCAGAACGACCGCCTCAAGGGCCTGCAGGTGAAGGCGGCGCGAATCCGCCGGAACGGGGTCCAGTTCCGGGGCGTCTCCAACGGTGTGACCTCCTGGGAGCGGAGCAACTGCAATCAGTGGTCGGGTTTCGTGGAATGCACCGGGGGCCGGGTGGCCCGGGGGCTCCGGATCGCCCGCGAGACCAATCCCGTGGTGATCACCGGGTTGGCGCTGGAGTGCGCTGATCCCGGCTCCGCAGCCCAGCAAACGGCGGGGACGGGCGTCGTCGGCATCGGCGCGCGGGGCCCCCTCACCGGAACCGTTCCGAATCCCGGAGCGGGATCGTCGGGGCCCACCACCTACGGATGGACGTCGCCGAGCTGGACCTCGGTGTCGGGAGAGACGGCCTCCAACTCCGGCATCATCGACCGGCCATCGCCCTACGCCATCAAGGGCATCATGGTGGCCGAGAGTGGAGACCGTCCCCACCTGATCCACGTCACGCTCGAGACGCTCTGCAACGGGGTCTGTCCGGACGGACCTTCCGGTGCGGCGAACTGGCTCAACTCCGACCCTGAGAACGACGTCATGGGGCTGGGCGGCTTCGGCCAGAGCCTGGACCTGTCGCTGGACGACGACCACTACATCACCGCCATCCAGGTCTGCACCTCGGGGCAGAACAACCGCGACCGTCGCCGGATCAAGGGACTGCGCATCTGGGGAGCCCGCCTCGGGAATCAGGGCCAGCTCGTGGGCTCGTCGGAGATGCACGAGAAGCGCCGGACCAACTGCAGCGATTGGTATCCCCGCCTCGAGTGCCCCGCCGGGAAGGTGGCCGTGGGGCTCCGCGGCTACTTCGACGGCCGGCGAGACGATCCCTTCTTCACCGGGTTGGCCATGCGGTGCGGTCGGGTCGGCTGAGGGTCACCCACCGCCGAATCGGAAGCTCAACGACAGCGTGGCATTCGGTCCGCTGTGGTCTCGCTCTCCGGCCACCGGCTCGTCGAAGCGGCTCATGAGCGTGTACCCCACGGCGAAGCCGAGGCCCCACCGCGACCCCAGGAGGCGGTCGATGCCGAGGGAGCCCCGAGCCGCAACCGCCGTGCTGGAGGATGCCCGCACGGACACACCCGGACCCACATCGGTCCCGGATTCGGAGCCCACGGTCGCGCCCGCCTCCACGCCCATCCAGGGGCGCCAGGGCGAGGTGAAGGTGCTCCGGGGACCATACCGCCGCAGGCCCACGAGGAAGGCGACCACCGATCCGGAGTGGACGCTCACCCCACCGACTCCGACGCGGGTGCCCGCGTCCATGGAGCGGACCTCCATGGAGACGGCGAGTGCGTCGGCCTCATCGAACCAACGCATGTACCCGAGGCCGAAGAGTGCTCCGCCGGCTTCGGCGTCGGTCTCCACGCCCCCCGTGGACACGGACGTGCCGGCATGGACGCGGGCCCCTGCGCCCAACCGGACCTCGAACGCGGAACGACCGGCCAGGGATTGGCCTCGCACCGGGCCCGCGGCGAGAGCCAGGGCGCCGAGGAGTGGAAGGAACCGCCGAGGGTGCGAACGACGGACGATGGACATGGGACTCCTCCGCGGGCCGGTCGGCGATCCGCCGAGGCATGCGACGCCACGGACCACCGACGTGCGGGAGGATCTCAACACATCGGTCCAACATAGCGGCGCTGAACCGGTCCGGGCACCGACCTCACCGTCCTTGACCCCCACGGTTCCTCCGCCCCACCTTCGCCCGGACGGGCTCGGCACCGTCGGAAGGTCCCACTCCTTGCTCTGACCCCGGATTCACGTGTCGACAAGTGACCAGCCCACCCTGTACGAGAGGGTCGGCGGCGAGCAGGGCATCGCGCGCCTCATCGATGCCTTCTACGACCGGGTCCTGGCCGACCCCGAGTTGGCCGTGTTCTTTCAGGACACGGCCATGGACACGTTGCGTCACATGCAGCGGGAGTTCTTCGCTGCCGCCCTTGGCGCAACCGTGAGCTACTCCGGTCGCCCCCTTGGCCAGGCGCACGCCGGCCAGGGGATCAAGCCGAGGCACCTCCAGCGCTTCGTGGCCTACCTCATCGACACGCTGAAGGCCGACTTCGATCTGCGACCCGACGACGAATCCGCCATCGTCGATCGCATCTGGACCCTCGCGAACGACGTCACCGGGAACTACGGCGTCGACGTCTAGACGGCGGGTCTCTAGCCCGTGACGACCGATTCTGACAGGCGTTCCTACCGGCGAACGCGGAGGTCGGTCACCACCACCAGGTGATCGGAGCTCGCGGCCGACAGGTCGCGCTCCAGTCGCAACTGGGCCAACTGGGCGTCGGTGAGGTCGTCCGTCGCGAATACGAAGCCCCCGACCTGTTCGAGCACCGCGTCGGAGTAGAGGGTCATGTCCAGGAGCCCAGGGGCGAACGGGCCCTGACGGGTGTCGCGCCAGGTGGTCCGGGACGCCTCACCCAAGCGGTCCAGGGCCGCGCGGGTCAGGTCGCTGCCGTCGACATCGAGGCCCTCGGACATGATCCGCAGGGGGTCGACGCTGCCCACGAGGTTGAGGTCTCCGCCGACGACGACGGGGGCCGGTCCCCCGCTGCCCTCCATCGCGTCGCGGACGTGCTGCGCCAACGTCCGGGCCTGCACGATCCGCAACTCGTCCTGAGGCGAGCCGGCGTATCCGGCGCTCTGGAGGTCCAGGGGCACGAACAGCACCTCGACACCGTCGATGTCGATCCACCCGCCGGTGGCCGACATGTGGCGCTCGGCTTCCGCATCGAGCAGCGGGTACGCGGCCTCCGGCACCTCCGTGCGCAGCGCCTCCAGGGCTCCCGGCGCGTATCGAACCTCGACCATTCCCGGCTCCTGCCGCACGGCGCGGTCGCGAGCCGCCACGACCGTCTTCTGCCGACCACCGCCCTCCGCCAGCACGAAGTCCCATGTGCCGAGCGCGGCCAGGCCCGGTTCGGCGAAGAAGGCGCGGAGGTCGTCCAGCGTCGCGTCGCCGTACACCTCGTCGAGCAGCACCACGTCGGGCCGCACGGCCGCCAGCACGCGGGCATGGCCCGCCGGTGACCGAAACGAGCCCTCCGACACGTTCCACGCTGCGACCCGAAACGAGCCCGCCGGCGGGTCGGTGAGGAGGGTGATGTCGGCCCCGACGGCGGTCGGGTCACCGGCCGAACTGAAGGTGTACGTCCACGGGTCCGTCCGGTCGAACACGCGGCCGTCCCGTACCGCGACGAGGACGGCGCGCACCGTGGTGCCCAGCCGTCCGAACCCGTCGCTGGTTCCGTTCCGGGACACCCGCAACTCGAAGCGGTCGGAGGCGTGGGTGGGGAGGGCCGCGACGTCGAGATCGTAGGCGCTCCCCAACGCCCCCACGCTGTCGCCCTCGACGGCCCGCAGGCCGAAGCCCGCGCCGAAGCCGCCGGGCTGGGGGCGGTCCAGACGCGACAACACGATCTCGAAGTCCGCTCCATCCAGTCCCCACCGGGTGCCGCCGGTGTCGGCGTCGCCGTCGGCGTCCATGACGAGGTGGAGTTCGCCCGCCATGGCCTGGACGTTCACGGCCCGGCCGACCTCCACGGAGAGGTGCAGCCACAGCGGGTCGTCGGTGGCCCATACCCGTCCGAGGTCCACGGGAGACTCCGCCTCGGCGTCTTCGGGGTCGGTGGTCACGGGCACGGTACCGGCCCAGTCGTCGAACTCACCGTCCAGGTGGATCACGCTCCTGGGATTGGCGGGCACGTCGGGAGAGCACGCCAGGGCGCCGCCGCAGAGGGCTACGGCTGCGAAGCGAAGAAGGGGGGCCGCCCGCGAGGTACCGCGGTGGCTGGCCTCAAGGCGGAAGCAAGGCGTTGGGTTCATGGCCGCAGTATGCCGCCGCAGCGTCCCTGACGGAACCCGGGCGACCGAATCTGTCGTGTCCCTTGCGAACATACCGTACCGTATGGTATGCTTGAGTGGATGCCCGGGGTCGCGAATCGCCACGGAGGAGGACCCGATGCCCACCCACGCCAGCAGAGCACGAGCGCTCCACCTCGCCGCAGCCCTCTTCGCTCTCCACGCGGCCACCGTCGCACCGGCCTCGGCCCGCCAGGCTCCCGGGACATCCGCTCCGGGGACCACCGCCCCCGACACCCTCGCCGAGCCCATCGTCGGCTGCTTCCAGGGCCGGCCCCGCCCCCACTGCGCATCGTTCTGGATCTTCGAGATGCAGGGATCCACGACCCTCGCGGAGCCCACGTGGACCGAGAGCAACGCCTGGGGAGGCGCGGCCCAGGGCACGGTCGACCGCACGTTGGTGGAATGGACGCTGGGCCACATGTGGAACCCGGCCCCCTGGTGGGCCCTCGGCGCCACGGTGTCGGTGGGCAACAACGCTCGCGGTGGAGTGACGGGTGCCCGGCTGCGCGTTCGCCGATGGCTCACCCCGGCCCGCTCCGCCTCCCTGGAAGCGGGTCTCGCGCGATCCACGGCCTACCCGAGGGTCTTCGAAACGGGCAGCGGCCCCAGCGTGGGACTGCGACTCGACTCCCGGGATGACCTGTCGCTGTACCTGCGCTACGACCGGATCGAGGTCGTCCACCCCGACTTCGGTGACCCTCGATTCTCCACATCGTCCCCGCACGAATACGTCCGCCTGGGCGCGGGCCTGGGCGGCCGGGCCGCTCTCGTGGGCACCGGCGTCGTGGCCCTCAGCGTCGCGGCCGCGTGGACCATCGTCTCTCGTATCGGCACCTGAGCACGGAGACCGTCACCATGTCGAACGCCCGCACCCTGACCGCGCTCCTGGCGATGACCGTGACACCCGCCCCCCTCCTCGGCACCCAACCGACCAGCGGGACCGCACCCGACTCCCTTCCCGACTACGCCTCGGGGTGCCTGCAGGGCTCGCCACTCCCAGACTGCGTGTCGTTCTGGATCGTCGAGTGGCAGCGCTCCACGGCGCTCGTGAGGCCCTCCTGGACCGATCCCGGCTTCGGTGAGGACCCGCCCGAAACCGAGGCGCCCGCCGCCATGCTCGAATGGACGGTGGGGTACATGTCGAACCGCTCGGATCGGTGGGCCCTCGGCGGCGCCGTATCCCTGGGCTTCGCCACCGACCTGGGCATCACCGGCTTCCGCGCCCGGGCCCGCCGCTGGTTGAACCCGTCTCTCTCGCTGTCGGTCGAGACGGGGCTGGCCCGGTCGACGGCCTTGCGCGGCGCGTACGCCAGGGGCTCCGGGCCCAGTGTGGGACTCCGTCTCGACGCCGACGACAACGTCGCGGTCTTCGCACGGTACGATCGGGTGAAGGCCATCCCCCTCGGACACGCCGGATCCATGCCCCCCGGGGGGCACCACGAGTACCTGCGGCTCGGGGCCGGAGTCGGCGGCAAGGCCGCACTGATCGGAACCGGGGTGATGCTCGGCGTGATGACGGCGGTGGGCGTCATCTTCTTCGGTGGCTCGACATGAAACCGGCGCTCCTCTCGGTCCCCCGGGGTCGGGCATGTGCCATCCTGGCGATCCCCGTCTTCGGAGCCTGCACCACCTTCGGATCGGTGCGCTCCGCCGACGTCACGCGGGGCCTCAGCGTCGACGCTGCGATCACGGTCTCGACGCCTCCGGAGGACGTCGCCTGGTTTTGGAGCTACGGCTGCGTGAGCTGCAGCCGAGGGATCGTGGCGGCCGACCTGGCCTTCCTCTGGGGCGGGGGAGCGGCCGAGGGACCGCCATGGTTCGAACTCGGAGGCGGGCTCAGCGGTGTCCATCCGTATCTTCACGGATACGTGCAGGTGGACCGGGGCCCGCGCCCCTGGGGGGTGGGCGCTCGTGTCGGCCTCTCGAACGGGATCGGGAGCTGGCGGGAGGATGTGCTGTTCGGACGGTTCGATCTGGTGTTGGGCGAAGGCCGGCGGCTTCTCCTGTCGCCGACCCTGTTTCGCCACGCCGGAAACTCACCGAACGGAGCGAACCCGGGGTCGTTCATCGCCTTCGCGCAGGGCGTCGGCTACGAGGTTCGATCCGAGGCGAACTGGGTCGCTCCCTACGCCACGATGGTCTTGGGCCAGGTCGATCGGAGGAGCTACGGCCGCGTGGTCGGAGGCCGGGCGGCGTTTCTGGTGCTGGGGTTCTCCATGGCGTTCCGCTGACGCCAGCGAGGTGCCCGACCTGAATCACGTCTTCCAGACGGCGAATACGGGGAGCATGCTCGAGTACGGAGTGCCACCCGAGTCCTTCGCCCCCGTCAGCCCTCAACCTGATCTCGGAGTGAATCCTGGAGCGGTTCGGTCCGGAGTCGCGTGAGAGTCGTTGAGCCGCAGGCTCCGGGGTCGAGGATCGCGGGCGGCGTGACCGCGCCGATCCGTCAGTCGGAGCGCCTGGCGGCGCGGCGGAGTCGGAGGAGCGTCATTCCGATCGCCCCCAGGGCCCCCAGTGCAGTGACCACGATCTTCGTCCGGTCCACCACGGGCTGAACGTGCACCCCATCGGGGTCGATGGTGATCACCGCTACGGGGCGGCCTCCGGCCTGGCCCCCGCCTCCCCCACCGCCCTGGGGTCCCCCTCGACTCCCCTTGTGGGTCCCTCGAGCCCACGACACCACCCCCTGCTCGTCGCCGGCCTCGGCGGCCTTTCGTCTCCGGCCCATGCGACCCGATGCGAGCCCATGTCCGAACCCGAGTCCCGTGCGGACCTCCGCGGCGGTGATGACGGTTCGTTCGCCTGCCACGACGGGCTCTCCGAACACCCGGTCGGCGCTCGCTGTGGCCACGAGCTCCTCCAGGACCCTCGACCCCCGTTCGTCTGCCCTATCCAACGCCTCCACGGCGCGGTCGCGTGCCTCGATCATCCGACTTCCGCCTCCGTCGGTTTCGTGCGAGGGACACCGCGATGAGCGCGGCCGCGCCCACCCCGATCGCCCCGATGATCCGGCGCTCGAGGTCCCGGATGGGAAGCCGAACGGCCCCACCTTCCCCCTCGACGAGTACCGCGGCGGGTCGACTCGACACGTATCCGCCGCCCCACCAGCGGGCGGCGAACGACCTCGCCACGGGCGTGATCGAACGATGGCCGACGACCACCGGCCTCCCCGGCTCATCCCGCCATTCGAACACGGAGTCCTCTACGGTTCGCGAACCCCTCCCCCTTCTCATGATCGAACCGACGTGCGGCTCGTTCCGTCGGGCAACCGCCCATGGTGAGCGTAGGAACGTTCCCCACGGAGAGTGCAGGGGGTGCCCGACAGACGCCCGATCAGACCCCGGCTACGGTGAGCATGGAGGATTTCGATGACGATCCGAAGAGCAGTTGCAGGCCTCCTTTCGGTCGCTGCGATCCTGAGCGCCGACACCCTGAGGGCACAGGAGTCGGCGATGGTCGAAGGCCTCCGACACGGGGGGTTCGGTGGGCCCGCGGTGAAGTTCACCGGGATCGACGGCCGGTTCGGTGTGTTCGTCGGTGGGCGCGGTGGCTGGATCATCAACCAGACGGTGGCCATCGGCGGCGGGGGGTACGCCCTCGCGAATCCGTCGAACTTCGACCATCTCACCGATGGAACCGGAAATCCCGGCCGGCTCGAGATGGCGTACGGCGGGCTCGAACTAGGGTACTCCCACCGGTCGCAGAATACGGTCCACATCGCCCTCGGACTCCTGATCGGAGCCGGCGGCGTGGCCTGGGAGCCGGACGGGTCCGCGGGCACTCGACTCGACGACTCCGTCTTCATCGCCGAGCCCGAGTTCAGCCTCGTCGTGCGCGCCACGCGGGTGCTCGAAGTGAGGTTGGGGGTAAGCTACCGCCTCACCCGGGGTGTGGAGCTTCTCGACCTCGGCGACTCGGATCTGTCCGGCCCCACGGGGGTGGTGACCCTTCAGTTCGGAAGCTCCTGACGGAGTCCCGGATGGTGCCGGTAGAGCCTGAGGCCCCGCGTCCCCGGCGCAGCCACGGCGTCGCGTCGGCCCTGTACGCCGGAACGGCGTTCGTCAGCCTCGGGCTCGGCGCGATCTACATGTTCAGGGACTCCTTCATGCCGTATCACGGGGTCGCCCTGGGACAGCGCTGGGTCGACCTGGACCCCGCGACCCAGGTTCTCCTCAAGGCGCTGATGGAGGTGGCCGCCGGGGGCTGGTTCGCCCTTGGAGTGCTGGTCCTCCTGCTCGTCGCCATTCCCATTCGGCGCGGTGAACGGTGGGCGCGCCTCGCGGCGCCGGCGGCCCTCCTGCTCTTCTACGTCCCGACCCTCATCGCCACCGCCAGCGTGGCTTTGCAGACACCGGCGTCCCCGCCGTGGCGGTTCAACGCGCTGGCCTGCCTCTGCGCTATCGGGGGCGTCCTGCTGGACTCGCCCTGGCGCCGCCGTCGCCGAGCCGACGAGAAGCCGTAGATCGGCGTTCAAGAACTCCGCGCACGAACTCGGTCTTTCCTCGGTGCAATTCCGTCCCGTGGCGTGGCGCGCCGTAGAGCCGCTGTTTCAGACGCTCGTAGTCCTTCGCCAGGTCGCTCGATTCGCGAAGCGCGTCCCGGAACACCAGGGCATTCGTGAAGTGAGCCGACCCTTCCTCGGCCAGGGAGAGGTGGTGGGTGCGCAGGCTGCCGCGGTGTCCCCTGAAGTAGTGTCGCTCCTCGATGTCGTCCTCCGGACCGTACTCGAACCCGAGTCCGGTGAGAGCGGGAACGCACTCCAGCGACGCAGCCAGATCTTCCACCCCGATGAGCACGTCCAGAATGGGCTTGGCGCTCAATCCGGGTACCGACGTGCTTCCCACGTGATGAATCGACAGCACCCGCCCTCCGAGCGCCCCGTGCAGGGTTCCGCGGAGGGACGCGAAGATCCGGGGCCATCGCTCGTCGTAGGGCATCAGCCGAGGAGCGGCGGGGTCGATGCCGAGGGCCGGGGATGACGTGCCGGTCGGGTCCATCACCCATCCTCCCGCAGGGCCTCCGTGGGCTCTACCCGGAGGGCCCTGCGGAGTGGGACGATACAGGCGAGCAAACACACCCCCGGCATGAGCAACAGATAGATCGCGAGTCCCAGCGCATGGCCGGCGTCGGGCCGAACTTGAACGTCGGAGTTGAACAGGACCCCGACGAGGACGCCGACGAGCAGGGCGCCCAGCCCCACGCCCATGGCCACCTGCTCGACCGCGCGTCGGAAGACGGTTCGAGTGACCCGCCACCGACCAGCGCCCAGGGCCACGCGCACCCCGATCTCTCTGGTTCGACGGGTCACGGCGAGGGACATGACGGAAAACAGCCCGGCCAGGGCGAGGAGGAGAGCGACCGCGGCGAACACCCCCAGGAAGCGGCCGGTCAGACCGAACACCCGCGCATTCGTCGCCGTGGACTCGTCGAGGGTCTGCACCCGATTCACCTGGAGGCCGGGATCGACTTCGTGCACGAGTGCCGGGAGGCGCGACGCGAAGCGGTCCGCCTCGGGACCCACACGAACGACGATCTGAACGGGGTACGTCTCGGCCCGACGGAACGGGAGGTAGATCCCCGCTTCCCCACCCGGCAACTCGAGCGTGGGCGGCGTCATTCCGATCTGCTCCGCCACCCCGACGATCTCCCTCCAGGGTCCCCGGCCGTCGGCGCCGACGAAGGCGATCCGGCGGCCGATGGGATTCCGATCACCGAGCACGCGGCGGACGAACTCCGGATTGACCACGACCACGTTCTCGCTCGCATCGGCGTCCGTGACTGCGAACCCCCGCCCCTCGACCATGCCGACGTCGAGAGATCGAAAAAACGACGCGTCCACCGCGGTGACCTGTGCCCGGTGACCCCGAGGGGAGGGTGGCGGAGCGCCCCCACCGTCGACCTCCAACCACCACTGAGGATGAACGTCCCCGGGGATCTTCCACGCTCGGGTGACGGAGCGAACGCGGGGATCTTCCATCAAGCGGCGCTCGATTTCATCGACCGCTCGCAGATAGTCCTCGCCCGGAGTCCCCCTCGACTCGCGGTGCAGGTCCTCGACCAATGAATAGAACTCCCCGTCCATGGCCAGTTCGGCCGTCACGTACTCACTGGCCCGGAACCCGTAGTCCAGATCGGCGGTCCGGACGGCGCCGATCCCGGCCGCCACCGCAAGGGGCGCCACCGCCACCGTGATGGCGATCTGGAGAACGATCACCGCCGTCCACCCGCTGGATGAATCCCCTCCGTGGACCTTCTGGAGCCGCGAGAGGATGTCCCGGCCCGCCGTGCCCATGGACGGGAGGACCGCCGCGAGGGAGGCCGCGATCACGGTCAGGAGCACCGCCGAGCCGATGGTCACCCAGGACAGCCCGCCGCCGAACCAGAATCCCCAGTACGGTTCGTGGACTCCCGCCATGTCTTCCATGATCTCGGACCCCACGCGGGCGTACCAGTTCGTCGCCGTCCGCGTCGCCCAGAGGCCCACCGCGGTGGCGCCCCCGCCGAGCACCAACGCCTCCGTGAACAACTGTCCGACGATCCGCTCGCGGCTGGCTCCGAGGGCGCTGCGCACGACCAGTTCCCGGCGCCGGGCGGCCGTCCGGGCGAAGAGGAGGAGCGTGACGTTGCCCCAGGCCACCAGCATCACCACCGCAAACGTACCGACTCCCCCGAACACCATGGCGCCGACGAGCTGAAGCCTTGGGATCGGGACCGGAATCTCTCCGAACCGCGCCACCTCGGGACTCCGGAACTCGCGCGACTCCGGGAGCAGGGTGGAGGCGCGCTGCCCCATGGCTGTGAACTCCGCACGGGCCTGCCTGAGGGAGACTCCCGGCGCGAGGCGGGCCACGACGGAGACGGGCGGGCTGGCCGCCGCGTCCACCCCGAGCGGATCGAGACGGAGCGGGACCCAGAGATCGTGGGCGCGAGGCCATCCGAAGCCCTCCGGCATGACGCCGATGACCGTGGAGATATCGGTCCCGATCCGGACCGTCCGCCCCACGACGTCGGGGTCGGACTCGAAGAACGAACGCCACACGTCGTAGCCGAGAACCACGACCGGCGCAGCCTGCAGCCGCTCGTCTGCCTCGTCCAGCCCGCGTCCCATCAGAGGGGGAACCCGGGCCGTGCGGAACGCGACCGCCGTCATGGCCGCACCCAGGAGGGCCCGCGACCGCCCGTCCTCCAGAATCAGGTTGCGCCGCGTACTCCGGTATGCCCCGAGATCCTGTAGGGAACCGACGTCCGCGTCTCGCCACGCGACGAAGTCGTGGACCGTCGGGGGCACGACCCGGGCCTGCCCCCGATCCTGAATGCGGACTTCGACCAGGCGGTGTCCCTCGTCCAGCGGAATGCGCGGGAACGCCGTGTCCATGAAGACCTCGAGATTCGTCGCCCCGACCAGGACCGCGAATGCGATGGCCGTCCCGGCGACGACGGTGAGGCCCGGATACCGGAGAAGCACCCGACCGGCAAGCTTCCAATCGACGGTCGACGTCTGGAACCAGCGCGTCTCGGAGAGCCGGGCCCATCCGACGACGAGGGCCGACGCCAGCGTATTCCGGAAGTAGCGGACCGAGGCCCGCCATCGGGACCCGCCCTGCACCACCTCACGGAGAGCCAACTGCTCGAGATCGGCGAGGATCTCGAGGGCGTCGGGGCCTCGAATGAGAAGCCAGGCGAGGCGACGGAGCCACGTCGGGGGGCGGCTCTTGTGAACGTTCACGTCACCCGTCCGCGAGCCCGGCGAGGGTATCCAGCAGTCCGTCCGCCAGGCGCTGCGTCTCCTCGTAGGCCTCCATCAGGGCGGTCGCCCCGGACGGTCGGAGTTCGTAGTACTTCGGAGGCCGGCCCATCCTCCCGCGGATCGGCGCCCCCTCCCTGGACCGCACCAATCCGCGCTTCTCGAGCCGCCCCAGTGTCGTGTAGATGGACCCCGGTGAGACGCGCCGGCCAGTCTGCTCGTGGAGGACGTCGTGGATGCCCACACCGCTGGCCTCCTCTCCCAGCCGAAGCACGGAGAAGAGGACCGCCTGCTCGAATTCCCCGAGACGTCCCACCCTGCCCTCCTCCATGCGAGCCATTGCCGAGGGGTACTTTACCTACATTGTCGTGGAACTGCAAGCGGGCACTCTCCACGACCGGAACCCGACCGGGAGGGGCGCGACGCGAACGCGCGCCGCGCCCTCTCCCGATAGCCCCGGCCACGGTGTGAACCCACGCGACCCGCGCTTCAACCGCCCAGTCGATCCTCCAGCCATTCGGAGACGGATCGCGCGCCGGGATCCAGGTTGGCGAGGACGACCACCACCAAGCCCCGCTCCAGGTGGATTTCCAGCAAGGCGCTGGCGCCAGGGAAGCCACCCCGGTGGCCCACCACTCGCCCTTCGTCCCGGAGGCGGAACCCGTACCCATAGTCCGGTGAGCCCGGCTTTGGGGAGAGCATCTCGCGGAGGAGGGTCTCGTCGACGAGTCCACCGGAGAACAGCGCCTCGGAGAAACGGACGAGATCGGCGGCGGTGGCGTAGGCGCCTCCTGCCGGGCCGCCGGGGATGAGGAGCGTCCGGTTGTCCCGGACCTCCAGACCACCGGCGCCGACCTCGCGGACGTAGCCGACGGCGTGACCCGCCCCATTGCGGGCCGGAGCGTCGAACCCCGTGGACTCCATGCCCGCCGGTGCCAGCACGTGCTCCCGCACATACGCCTCGTAGGTGCGCCCGCTCACCGCCTCCACGAGAGCTCCCAGAACCACGTACCCGCTGTTGCTGTACGCCCAGGAGGTTCCCGGCTCGAAGGCCGGGCGAGCTCCCCGAACCAGCGGAACGAAGTCCCCCGCGGACCGCGCTGTGACACGCACGGAGTCGAATGTGGGGTGCTGCATGAAGTCGCCGAGTCCCGCCGTGTGGGACAGCAGATGTCCAACCGTGACCCTCCGCCCCCCCTCGGCGTCGAGCAGCCCCGGGAGGTGGCGATCCACCGGGTCGTCGAAGCCCACATGCCCCGCCTCCACCAACTGCGCCACCGCCACCGCCGTCAGCATCTTCCCGAGAGAGGCGATGTTGAACCGGGTGTCCATCGCCACGGGCACGCCCCGGTCTCGGTCGGCGAGGCCTTCCGCCCGCGCGAGCAGCGTGCGTCCCCGCTCCGTCACCAGGACGGCTCCCGAGAAGGCGTCCCGCTCCACGAGCTCGTCGAGTAGGGCCCCAAGCTCTGCCTCCCAGTCCACGGGGCCGGCGGCCCCCTCGTCTCCGGGTGCGGCGCTCCTCTCCGCACCGGCTCGCCCGATGTCGATGCCCGCGATCCGATGCGGCGGATCAGGTTCGACGGCGATCTCGATCACCAACGGAGTCCCGTCGAGGCGGGTCCTCACCCGGGCGGTCGCCATGCCCTTTTCGCCCAGCGCCACCTCCACGAGTTCGAGCCCACCGCTCCGGGCCGCGATGCCCCGGAGGATTTCCACGTGCTCTGCGGCGCTTCCCGCCGCCAGCATGTCCGGCCCGAAGGCCTCGGCCACGAACACCTCGGCCCGACCTGGCTCCGCCTCCAGGGCGTCGACGGTGGCCACCAGGCTCTCGATCCGGCGCTCCGCGGGAGTGGGGCCGCCGGAACCGTCCACCGCGCATGCGAGGGCGAGGGCTACCAACGGCCCCAGCCCCGCCATCCATGGCCCCCGCCCGCAGGTCACGGCTCCCTCCCCACGGCCGGCGTCCGAAACAGGTCGAGAGCCGCGTCGAGCTGCCGGTCCACGCCGGCTGCCACCTCGTCGGCCGTGTTATCCACGCGGACATGGGGGGCGATACCCGGTCCCTCGAACGAGCGGCCGCTGGGGTCCTCGACGATCTGGGGCACCACCGAGTACCGCCAGCCGTTGGACAGCTCACCTCCCACCTTCTCGCCGTGGTTGCCGGCCGTGGGCGAGCCCACGACGGTGACGTGGGGCATCACCTGAAGCGCCATCAGCGTCCTCTCCGCCGCGCTGTTGGTGAGGCGATTCACGAGGACGATCGTGGGCGTGGTGATCTGGTATTCACCGCGCGGTTCGATGAACCAGTCGACCTTCTGGCCCAGTTCCCGGGGCCCGGGGCCGGTCTTGGTGAATGTCCGGAACGCCAGGCGCTCCCGGTCGGCGAAGCGCTCGGCCAACAGGAATCCGTTTCGGAAGTCCCCGCCCCAGTTGTGCCGGAGGTCCACGATCACACCTCGCCGGTCGCGGAGCAGGTCGAGCACACGACCCAGCTCGGGGAGGGGGTCCTCCCAGTGGTTCACGTGGACGTAGCCGATCTCGCCGTCGAGGACGCCGAAGGTGGCGGCTCCCGTCCGGAACGGCCCCTGGACCATCCGTCCACGGACGATCGCCAGGTCCAGTTCGAGCTGGTGGGTGCGCTCCCGGAAGATCCGCTTGGCCACGAACGCGGGACGGTTCGGCGCCACCAGCGTGACGTGTCCGTCGTCCAGCTCGGAGAGGAGTGCCGTGGCGGCCGCGTACACGGCGTCCTCGTCGGCGTCGGGTGCGGGGCGATGCCGCTCCCGGGCCGCGACCCAGTCCACGCCCCGTTCCTCGAAGGGAGCATACCGGTGCTGGAAGACCTCCCAGAGCTCCTCGTATACCTGGGCGGGTGTTCGGTCCTCCGGCCCGGTGGCCAGGTCCGTGCAGGCCCCTACGACCATCAACAGGAGGACGCTGACGACGCGCCTCATCGTGCGGCTCCCGGCCAGCGGATGACGATGCCCAGATCCAGGCCCGCCCGAAACGACTCGAACACCGCCTGGTCGTGGTGGCGCGTGTAGTCGAATCGGATGGCCGCCCGCACACCCACGTGCTCGCCGAGTGCCTGGAGGAGACTCGCCCGACCAGAGACGCCCTGGAGGGACAGCGGCGAGAATACGTGCCCCTGCTCGAGCCGGTGCCACACGTCGCTCCCGGACTGGAAGCGCGCCTCGTCCACCGTGGAATAGGTCGGACGGGTCGCCCACCCGACCAGTGGCACCCGGAGCCCGAACCGGAGGGAGGCCTGCTCCGAGAGGTCCCGGGTCCCTCCCAACGCGAGCCGGAGCGATGCCGCGTAGAGGAAGCCCTCGGCAGCCCCCGCCCCCAGTTCGTACTGCGTGTGTATGGCGTTCGCCGCCAGCGACAGGCCCATCCACACGTTCCCGGTGAGGCGCGCCATGTAGGTGTAGGCCGCATCGAGGATCTCGGTCTCGCTGTCCGGCGATTGGACCGTCGTCGTGCCCCGTCGGAACGGGAACGACCCGGACGTCACGTCCAACTTCCCGAGCCAGAAGTCGATCTCGTGGTAGCTCTCCGGGTCCTCGATGGAGACGAACACCCCGTTCTGTGTGATCCCGGCCCCGTCGTGGGGGCGCGGCGAGATGAGCCCGTCCAGCGTGCGCACGTAGTCAGCGCTCACCCCCACGCCGACGGTCACGCGGGTCGTCTCGTCGTCCCGGTCCTGAGCGGCCGCCCGGTGGCAACCGGTGGCCATGGCAGAGACCACCAGCAACACGGCTGCGGCCCCAGATCGCGATATCCCGTTCATCCCCACCTCCCATCAGGGGTTTCGTCTCGTCGAAGCCGAACTCCCGCCCGGCACCCCGTACAGCGAGAACCGGATGCGCCGTCCGCAATCGGAGTCGACGGAGCCTTTGATCGGAGGGCGGGGCGGCGTATTCTGTGGGTCCGACGGGAGACGCTCCGTGCCTGACCATCCACTGCCCCACGAGTCGGACAGCGATGATGCGCTGTTCGACGCGGCCTACCGCGAGCTGCGCGCCCTGGCGGGCGTGTACCTCCGCCGCGAGCGAGGCGATCACACGCTCCAGGCCACCGAGCTGGTTAACGAGGCATACCTTCGACTGGGCGGGCGGGCCCCGGTCCCCTGGAGTGGCAGGACCCACTTCTTCGCCGTCGCGGCCCGAGCCATGCGCCGGATTCTCGTGGACCATGCCCGGGCCCGGGGTACCCAGAAGCGAGCCGGCGACCTGCAACGTGTGACCTTGGCGGAAGGGGTGAGGGGGGCCAGGGAGGTCGACCTCGACGAGATCCTGGAGTTGGAGCAGGCCCTGAGCCGCCTCGCCGAGCTGGACGCGCGCCAGGGCCGCGTCGTGGAACTGCGATTCTTCTCCGGCCTGGAGATGGCGGAAGTGGCCGAGGCCCTCGGCGTGTCCAAGCGCACGGCCGAGGGCGACTGGGCACATGCGAAGGCCTGGCTGCGGCGGGAGCTCCAGAACAGCGGCTCCGCTCCGCCATGACCGCGTCTCGACACACGCGGGAGCGGGAGCTTTTTCTCGAGGCCCGGGGACTCCCGCCGGAGAGACGGGCGACCTTCCTGGCTTCGGCATGCGGCGACGACACCGATCTCCGCGGGGGCGTGGAGGAGCTGTTGAGGCACGACCGCCCGTGGGAGACACTGGTGCTGGGCCCGCCACCCTTCAGCGAACGCTCCCGGCCACCGTCGACCCTACCCCCGGACCTGCTCTGGGCGGGCGTGCGCCGGCTGCGCGCCATCGGAATCCTGCTGCCCATCACCCTGGTGCTCATGTGGGTCGTGCCGGTCACGCTCGCCGGCCGCATGGGCCAGGAGCTCCGGGACCCGTGGCAGTGGGCTCCCCCGGTGACGGCCATGCTCGCGTCGGCTCTGGTCGTGTGGGCGACGCTTCGCTGGAGGTCGGCGCAGAGGGTCCTCGGGCTTGGGCTAGCCTATGAAGTCGTGGTGGCCTACGCCCTGGTGGCGGGGCAGTACTGGGGTTCGTTCGCCGAGGTACCGGGCGGCGTTCTGGACTTCGACGTGGTGGGGTTCTCGGCGGTGGTTCCCTGGATGCTACTATACGCCGTCCTGGTACCGGCCCGCCCGACCCGGGCCCTGCCCGCCCTGGTGCTGGCGGCGTCGGCTCCCCCGGTCCTCTACGCACTGACCGTGCAAGCCGGCGTCGCGCCTCACCTATCGGGAAGCCGCTTCTTCTACGCCTTCGTCTTCCCCAACGTCGCCGCCGTCGGGTTCGCCTGGTTCGCAATCTCGGTGGTCTACGGACTCGGGAGGGCTGTCGAAGAGGCCCGGGAGGTCGGCGCCTACCGCCTCGACGAGCCTCTGGGCGAGGGGGCCATGGGAACGGTGTGGCGGGCCCGGCACCGGCTCCTCGCACGGCCGGCTGCCATCAAGCTCGTCCGCAAGGAGACCCTGGGCACCGATCCCGACGCTGTGGCGATCGCCCTCGAACGCTTCGAGACCGAGGCGCGGACCACGGCCTCCCTCCGGTCCCCTCACACCGTCGAACTGTACGACTTCGGGCGGGCCACCGACGGCTCCCTCTACTACGCCATGGAGCTCCTGGACGGCATCGATCTCTACGACATGGTGCGCCGGTTCGGCCCTCTCCCGCCAGGCCGGGCGGTCCACCTGGCCCAGCAGGTCTGTTCGTCGCTGGCCGAAGCCCACGGAATGGGCCTGATCCACAGGGACATCAAGCCCGCCAACCTCTTCGTGTGCCGACAGGGCGTCGAACGGGACGTGCTCAAGGTGCTGGACTTCGGCCTCGTCCGTCCGGTGACGTCCGCGGAGGAGGCCGGGACGGGTGGCATCGAGGGCACCCCCGCATTCATGGCGCCGGAGGCCACCGTGGCCGGCGGGTCCGGAATCGACCCCCGCTCCGACCTCTACGGACTGGGCGCGGTCCTGTACTGGATGCTCACCGGACGGGCTCCCGTGGAGGCGGCAACCCTGGCCGGGCTTCTCGCCGCCAAGATCCGCGACGATCCCTCACGTCCGAGCGGGACGGGCGTGGACGTGCCCGCGAGCCTCGACGACCTCGTCGTGCGTTGCCTGGCCCGCAAACCCGAGGATCGACCGGAGTCCGCCGAGGCCTTGCGGACGGCGCTGACCTCCGACCCCGGGGTGCCCCCGTGGACGCGGGAAGACGCACGCCGATGGTGGGCTGAGCACGACGTCTGACGACGAGGCGTGAGGGCCGGGTTCGAGAGGCGTCCCGACGGGAAGCGAGCCTCGGGCCCTCACCCCTCCGCCTCTTCAAGCGTCCACAGCCACGCCGCGCCCCGCACACCGCTGCTGTCGCCGTGGAGGTTGGTCACGACGCGCACCGTGGGGTCGTCGGTGAAGACGTGGGGGCGGAGGGCCTCCTGGGCGGCAGCGGCGAGGCCCGGCGTGTTGGACACGCCGCCGCCCAGCACGATCACCTCGGGGTCCAGGACGTCGACGATCACGGCCAGGGCGCGTCCCAGTCGCTCCACGTACCGCTCCACCGTGGCGGCGCAGGCGGCGTCGCCCTCGGCGGCCCATGCCGCGATGCGCCGGGCGTCGACCCGGTCGCCCACCACTCGGAAGTGGTCGTCGGACATGCCCGGCCCCGACAGCCACGTCTCCACGCACCCCCGGCGTCCGCACCAACAGGCCGGTCCGGGGACTTCGTCGGGGGCGGCCACGGGCAGGGGCATGTGTCCCCACTCTCCGGCGATCCCGCTGGCCCCGGCCAGGACCCGGCCACCGATCACCACACCCCCGCCTACACCGGTCCCCAGAATCACCCCGAACACCGGATCGGCGCCGGCGGCGGCGCCGTCCGACGCCTCCGACAGGGCGAAGCAGTTGGCGTCGTTGTTCACGCGCACGGGGCGGCCCAGGCGCGCGGACAGGTCCACGTCCAGGGCGTGGCCCTCCAGCCAGGTGGAGTTGGCATTGCGCACGAGTCCCGTGCGGGGGGAGAGGGACCCGGGAATGCCTACGCCGACGGTGCAGCGTCGCCCGGCCTCGGTGTCGAGGCGCGCCACCACCTCGGCGATGGCCTCGAGGGTACCCTCGTAGTTCCGGGGCGTGGCCACCCGCACGCGGTGCTCCCCGCCGTCGGGGGCCAGGAGAAGCCCCTCGGTCTTGGTTCCCCCGAGATCGATGCCGATTCGCATGTCGCCACGATCCGGGTTCGCGGGGACTCGGGCAAGCCCTCCGCACGCCCTCCGCACTCCCGGGGCGCTGCCGGGTACCCGGCGCCATGGAATCCGTCTGGGACTACCCCCGCCCGCCCCGCCTCGAGCGTGTGTCCGCCCGCATCACGGTGGAATTCGCCGGCACCGTCATCGCCGACACCACCGCCGCATGGCGCATTCTCGAGACCAGCCACCCGCCCACCTACTACCTGCCGCCGGGCGACATCGCCGACGGCGTGCTCGAACCCGCGGGCCGGGGCTCGATCTGCGAGTGGAAGGGTGTGGCGCGCTACTGGACGGTGCGGGTGGGCGACCGGGTCGCCGAGCGGGTGGCGTGGAGTTATCCGGACCCCTCGGGCGCCTACGCCGATCTGAAGGATCACGTGGCGTTCTATTGCGGCCCCATGGACCGCTGCACCGTGGGCGGCGTCGAGGCCGAACCCCAGCCCGGCGGCTTCTACGGCGGCTGGATCACCCCCGACATCACGGGCCCCTTCAAGGGCGGGCCGGGCACCATGGGCTGGTGAGCGTCCGCACCCTGCTGCTGGTCCTGGGCGACCAGCTCGACGACGGGGCCGATGCCCTCGACGCCCTGGACCCGGACCGGGACGCGGTCTGGATGGCCGAGGTCGACGAGGAGATCACGTACGTGCCCTGCCACAAACGGCGCATCGCGGTCTTCCTGGCGTCCATGCGCCACTTCCGCGATCGGCTGCGCGGGCGGGGCTACGCCGTGCACTACCACGAGCTCGGCCCCGACCCGGACGACGACCGGGGGGCGGGCTTCGCCGAGGTGCTGGCCGAGGACCTGGCGCGGCTGGATCCCGACGAGGTCGTCGTGACCCTGCCCGGCGACCACCGGGTGAAGGAGTCCCTCGAGCGCACGGTCGGCGAGCTTGGCCTCGACCTGCGCATCGCCGGCGACCGGCACTTCTACTGCGAGCCCGACGCCTTCGCCCGCTGGCTGAAGGGGCGAAAGCGGATCCTCCTGGAGGACTTCTACCGCTGGATGCGGAAACGCCACGACATCCTCCTGGACACCGACGGCAAACCCGTCGGGGGCGAGTGGAACTACGACTCCCGCAACCGGGAGTCCTTCGGCGCCGACGGCCCCGGCGACCTTCCCCATCCCCCGCGCTTCGAGCCCGACGAGGTCACCCAGGGGGTCCTGGACCTCATCGAGGCCCGATGGCCCGACCACCCCGGCCGCCTCGGAGGCTTCGCCGAACCGGTCACGCCCGACCAGGCTCGTGACGCCCTCGACGCGTTCGTGAAGGACCGGCTCCCCCGGTTCGGCACCTTCCAGGACGCTCTCTGGAAAGGCGAACACGAACTGGTCCACTCGCGGCTGTCGGCGGTCCTCAATCTCAAGCTCCTGGACCCCCGGGACTGTGTCGGGGCCGCCCTCGAAGCCCTGCAGCGTGGCGACGCCCCCCTGAACGCGGTGGAGGGGTTCGTACGCCAGATCCTGGGGTGGCGCGAGTACGTGCGGGGACTCTACTGGCGCTTCATGCCCGACTATGCGGAGGGCAACGCCCTGGAGTGCGAAGACCGCGACGTGCCGTGGTTCTTCTGGGACGGCGAGACCGACATGGCGTGCGTGGCCGACGCCATGGAGGGGGTGCTGGAGCTCGGCTACGCCCACCACATCCAGCGCCTCATGGTGCTGGGGCTGTTCGCGCTGCTGAGCGGAGTGCAGCCGTACCGCTTCCATCTCTGGCACATGGCGCTCTACATCGACGCCGTGGACTGGGTGTCGCTGCCGAATACGCTGGGCATGAGCCAGTTCGGCGATGGCGGCGTGGTGGGCACGAAACCGTACTGTGCGTCCGGAAAGTACATCCAGCGCATGGGCAACCTCTGCGGCGGATGCCGCTACGATCCCGCGGCGTCCACCGGCGACGACGCGTGCCCGTTCACCACCCTCTACTGGGACTTCCTCATGCGGAATCGGGAGACCCTCGAAGCGGTGCCCCGTATGGGATTCCAGCTCAAGAACGTCGACCGGAAAGGCGACGACGAGCTGGCCGCGATCCGGAAGAAGGCCGCCGAGGTTCTGGCGCGAGTGGCCGCCGGCGAGCGCATCTGACCCTCGCTGCGGCGGTGGACCTCTCCCCGCCCTCGGCGCGAAGTTTCCGTACCCTTCGTCCACGAGTCGTCGCCTCGGACCGCGTTCGGCGACTCGCCCCTCTGGAGTCCCCATGAACAAGCGAGCGCCCGTCATCGCCCAGATGCTCTCGGCCGCAGCCGTCGTCCTGGGCCTCGTGTTCGTCGGTTACGAACTGCGTCAGAACACGGCCATGATGCGGGGTTCGACGATGCAGGCCATCTCGGACAAGTATGTCGATTACGTGACCGCACTCGTCGATTCCGTACCCGCCGACCTGATGCGCCGAGTGCATGGCGGCGAGACGACGGAAAACTTCACTCCGGTCGAGAACACCCAGATCAGCATCCTGTTCAACGCGTTCGTGCAGATGCTCGAGAACTCGTTCCTCCAGCACCGGGAAGGCCTGGTCTCCGAGGCCGTGTTCGACAGCTACGGGTGGACCTGGGGAATGATCCAGACGGCTCGCTTCGAGGAGTACTGGCGGAACCGGTCGAGCCCCCACGTCGCCAGTGCCGAATTCGTGGAGTTCTTCGAAGCCCGCGTGCAGATCGGTCCGGTGGACCCGTAGGGCAAGCACCGAGGCCGCATCGCCGCTCCCATAACTCCCTTCCAGACCCCTGCTCGACATGACGACTTTCCCCAGTCCCCGATTCCTCCGCGCCGCGGTGTTCGCGGCCTTCGCCTCGGCCTTCGCTCCGGTGGCGATCGCCGCCCAGGACGCGGTCCCCACCCGGGTCGTGGTCCGGGTCGTCTCCAACGACGCCAAGATCATCGGATCGGGGGTGGGTGGCGCGCGGGTCATGATCCGCGACGGCCTCACGGGCCAGATCCTGGCGTCGGGCCTCCAGGAGGGGGGCACGGGCGACACAGAGGCGATCCTGGGACCCCGTCCCCGGGAGGGCGGCGTGTTCGACACCGAGGGCGCCGCGGCCTTCCGGGCCACCCTCGACCTGACCGGCCCCACCATGGTGACCGTGGAGGCCGAAGGGCCCCTCCAACCGGACCACGCGCTCCAGCACGCCAGCACCTCCATGCTGCTGGTGCCCGGCCATCACGTGGAGGGCGACGGGGTGATCCTCACCCTCCACGGCTTCAGCGTGGAAGTGGTGGAGGCGCCGGCCACGGCCCAGGCGGGATCGGCCGTGCCGGTGCGGGCGAAGGTGACCATGCTGTGCGGCTGCCCCACCGAGCCCGGGGGACGCTGGGATTCGGATCGCTACACGCTCCTCCTTTCCCTCATGCAGGGGGACCGCGTCGTGGCCCAGGGGACCCTCGCCTACGCCGGCGAGACCAGCCACTACGACGGTGAGGTGATGGTGCCGGCCGACCTGGCGCCGGGGGACTACAGCGTGCGGGTCGTGGCCGTGGACGGTGAGCGGAGCAACGCGGGCATGACCCTCCAGCCCATCCGGATCGAACGCTGACGGAGGTCGTGCTGCCCCTGCCGGGTCCCCTGGTGGGGGCCCGGTTCGTGGAGCGTCCGAATCGGTTCGTGCTGGTCTGCCGGGTGGACGGCCGCCCCGACGGCGCGCCCCCGGAGCGGGTGCACATGGCCGACCCCGGGCGGCTGCGGGAGCTGCTCCTGCCCGACGTGGAGCTCCGGGTGCGTCCGGCGGATCGCCCGGGGCGCGCCACCGACTGGTCCGCGGTGCTGGTGCGCACGCCCGAGGACGACGGGTGGGTGTCCATCGACACGACCCTTCCCAATCGGCTGATCCGGCGGGCGCTGGAGGCCGACGCCCTGGCCGAGTTCTACGGCTGGCGCCTGGAGCGGGCCGAGTGGCCCCACCAGGGATCGCGTTTCGACTTCCTGCTGCAGGGGGTGGACGATCCGGAGCGACGCCTCGTGGTCGAGGTGAAGAGCGTGAGCCTGGTGGAGGACGGCGTGGCGCTCTTCCCCGACGCGGTGACGGCGCGAGGCGCCCGCCACGTGGAGGAACTGGCCGAGATCGCGGCCCGCCCCGGCTGGGAGGCCGCCGTGCTGTTCGTCCTGCAGCGCGAGGGCGCTCGGGAGATCCGGGCAGCCGCCGAACTCGACCCCACGTTTGCGGAGCGGCTCGCCGCCGCTCGTCGCGCGGGGGTGCGGGTCCTGGGGCGGCGGTGCCGGGTGAGCGAGGAGGGAGTGACGCTGGGGGATCCGGTGCCGGTGGAGTGAGGCCCCGGGAAACCATTCGGGCGCCCGGCACGTCTATAGGTTCGAGGGGGCGACGCCGGCAGGGGCCGGGTCGACCTCCCGAGCCAACCGGACCGACCGGTGGCTCCGACCACAGGGAGGGGAGGACGACGATGCGGACGACGTGGCGGAATTCGGCCATTCTGGCCATCACGACCCTGGCGCTCACGGCGGGAACAACCGCTGCTCAGTACGCCGGACCCATGGACGACGGCGCCACCGGCGACGCCGCCGAATACCTGCGCCAGGCCGAGGCGGCTCTGGCCGATCATCAGGACTGGGGGAAGGCGGCAGTGCTGTACGCCAAGGCGGCGGAGCTGCAGACCGACGATCCCGACGCCGCTCGGAGCTGGCGCATGTCGGGACTCCTGGCCTACTACGCCGGCCGCGAAGGTCGGGCCGTGGACGCCCTGGAGAAGTCGGCCGAGACGGCCCTGGCCTGGGGCGACGTGGCCTCGGCAGCCCGTTCCTACCTCGACGCGGCCTGGGTCGCCCGGCGCGACGGCAACGCCCGGCGCACCCTGGACCTCGCCCAGCGGGGCGAGCGCCTGGCCTCCTCGCCCCTCCTGGAGCGGTCGGAGCGGGCCGAGCTCATGAGCCGCATCGCCGAGGACACCCCGCCTCAGATGCCGGCCCAGGGGTCCTGACCGCCGGAAACACCGGACGGCACACCGCCCCCGCACCGCTGGGCCACCCGGCGGTGCGGGGGCGTCGTGCAGGCGCAGGTTACCGAATCGGCTCCCACTTGCGGGGGTCGTTCGGAGGGCGCGGCGCGCCCACGGGACGTTCCGAGTCTCGCCGGGCGGGAGCCAGGCAGGTGGGGAGGGCGGAAATCCGCCCGATCGCGGCGAAAAAGCGGCCCGGGCGTCCCCCGACTGATCCGGAGAGCCGCACGAAACCGCCCCAACGACGGCGCGCCGCTGCCCTCTGTCCGTTTGGGGGCGCTATATGTCGCCAACTCTCCACAACCCTCCGGGCCGCGCCGTCGTGGGTACGTTTCGTGCGGCCTGGGCGCCTGAAACGTACCCAACCTCCCGGTGGGCGGAGTTGTGTCAACTTGGGGGCGTTCGGAAAGGCGCGGGGGACCGCGACCGGCAGCCGCGACCGGCAGCCGCGACCGGCAGGCGCGACCGACCACCGCGACCAACCACCGCGACCCGCGACCCGCGACCGCGGCCCCCCCTACCCCAGCGCCGCCTCGATCTCGGCCACCGTGCTCCGGGCGGTCCGGCCCACGCCGATGAGGGTCGCCGAGGCCCACCCGGTCCAGTCGCCGTAGCCCACGAGCCACAGACGGGGCTCGGCGGCCGCCCGGGTGCCGTTCATCTCGATGCGGCCGTCGGCGCCCCGCAGCCCCAGGGGCGTCAGGTGACCCAGGGCCGGCCGGAAGCCCGTGCACCAGATCACCGCATCCGCGGGCCACCGCCGGCCGTCGTCCCAGACCGGCCCCCGGGCATCGAAGCGCGCCGGCGGATCGACCCGGTCCAGCACGCCCCGCTCCCGGGCCTCCAGGACCGAAGGCACCATGACGATGTCGCCCAGGCTGCGGGGCGGCGGCACCTCACCCCCGGCGCGCCGGGCTCGCCAGCGCTCGGTGGCTTCGCGGAAGAGCGTCGCCCCGTCTACGTGGTCGGGCATGAAGACCGGCGCGCCTTCGGTGATCCAGAGGGTCTCGGCCTCCCGGGACAACTCGGCCACGATCTGGGCCCCGGAGTTGCCTCCTCCCACCACGGCCACCCGTCGGCCGGCCAGCCCGTGGAACCACGGCGACCGGTAGCGGGCCGAGTGGAGCTGGAGTCCCTCGTAGACGTCGCGGCCCGGGATCGCGGGAAACCACGGACTCGACCAGCTCCCCGTGGCGCTCACCACGGCCCGGGCCGCTACGACATCGCCGGCGTCGGTGCGAACCGACAGCCGGTCCGAGCCCTCCGGCGCCTCCACCGACCGCACCCGCACCGGGCGCTCCACGGGGATCCCGTATCGCCGCTCGTAGGCAGTCAGGTAGCTCCTCACCTCGTCCCGGTGGGGGAACGTCTCGTCGGAGCCGTCCATGAGCCACCCGGGCAGGGAACTCCACCGGGCCGGCGAGAAGAGCGTGAGGGAGTCCCACGTGTGCCGCCACGCGCCACCGGGCCCCGGCTGATCGTCCAGGAGAGCGAAGCTCAGCCCGGTCCGGCGCAGGTAGTAGGCGGTGGCGAGGGCCGCCTGGCCCCCGCCCACCACCACCACGTCGAGGTCGCGGATCAGCCGCCGCCCAGCGCCTCGAGACGCCGCTGGGCCGCCCGGTTGTCCGGATCCAACTCCAGCGCCTGCCGGTACGCCGCCACCGCGGCCTCGGTGTCGCCGGCCGCCTCGAGAGCCTGGCCCATCATGGTGTGGACCACCGTGGATTCTCCGTGGAACTCCAGGGCCACCCGGCCCAGGGCCACGGCATCGGCGCCCCGCTCCTCACCCACCAGCGCCTCCATGGCCCCGGTGAGGGAGCCCGACGAGAAGTCGTAGGCCCGGCCGCCGAAGTACTCGGCCCGGAGTTCCCGGTAGCGCGCCGCGGCAGCGTCGCCGCCGTCGTCCATGGCGACCTTCGTCAGGACGTCGGCCAGGGGCTCGGGACGCCGGAGTCCGCCGTGACAGGTGGCGCACGTCACCCGCACGGCGGGCTCGCCCCGGTCGGGAAGCTCGGCCAGATACTCGCCGTTGATGGCCTGGACCATTCGGAGCATCTCCCGGGCCTTCCTCTTCATGGGCTTGTCGTCCGACGCCATGTCGTAGGTGGAGAGGGGCTGGCCCTCCTCCCCCACGTGACAGGTCGAGCACCGCACACCCAGGGCCTGGGTGAAGCCCCGCATGATGGCCGACAACTGGGGGCGGGGAATGTCGGAGGGCAGGACCTGGAGGTTTTCGTGATCCTGGGCGGCGAGGCTCGCCGGAGCGAGCACGGCGGCCGCACCCAGGGCGGTCAGCAGTCGACGAACGGATCGACGGGTCATGGGCGTCTCCTTCGAGGGGAACCGTGGGGGAGCCAAGATGCACGGATCGGGCGCAGCGCGCACGGGTTTCGCCATCGAGCGCACCCCGGCGTTGCCCCGGCCCCGGGCCTTCGAGAGCTTCCGGCCATGGACCTGTCCGTACCCCAGACCGCCCTCTCCGAACTCGCCGCGGCCTACTTCCAGGCCCTGGTCACCGTGGGGCTGGCCCTCATGTGCCTCGGGCTGCGGCGCCGCTACGGGAAGCCGTGGTTCGGCGCCTGGGCCCTGGCCTGGGGCGTCTACGCCCTGCGCATGGCGGCCATCATCTCGTTCATGCACACCGGGGCCAGCGCCTGGCTGTTCTGGCACCAGGTGCTCACGGGGTGGACCGCCCTGGCGCTGCTGTGGGCGGCCCTGGTCTTCTGGCGCAGGGTGCCGTGGCGGGGGCGGTACGGGCTGCTGGCCCTCTTCCCCCTGGTCTGGTCGTACCTGGCCATCTACGAGCTGGACAACTTCTTCCTGGCGGCGGGTCCGGCCGTGCTGTTCCTCAGCCTGGCCACCCTGGGCACCGCCTGGGCGTTCCTGCGCTACCACCGGGAAACGGGCTCGGGGGCGGCTCGCCTGGCGGCCGTGACCCTGGCGCTCTGGGCGGTGCACCACCTGGACTACCCGTTCCTCCGGGCCCGGGGCGTGTGGAACCCCTGGGGCTACTATCTGGACATCCTCTTCGAGCTGGCGCTGGGGGTGGGCATCCTCTTCCTCATCATGGAGGATCTGGACGAGGGACTCCGGGCGCTCTCCGCCCTCTCGGCCGACCTCCAGCCCCGGGAGCGCACCGACGACCTTCCCGACGCCCTCATGGAGCGGGCCCTCACCCTCCGGTCGGTGCGGGGCAGCGCCCTCTTCCTGGACGCCCTGGTTCCGGGGGCCGGCGTGCCCGCCGTGTCGGCCACGGGAGACTGCGCGGCGTGGGTCTCGGCGTCGCCGCCCCCGGGGGTGCGGGCGGTCCTGGCCCGGGTCGTGGAGACGGGGGAGCCCCAGGTGACGGCGCCGGGGCTCGGCGAACTCTCCGACGCCCCCGGGGCGCCCCGTTACCTGGCGGCCCTTCCCGTGATCCAGGGGGGCGAGGTGGCGGGCTCCCTGGTGGTGGTGGGCGAGGCCCGGGACCCCTTCGCCGCCCTGGACACCCCCTTCCTGGTGGCCCTGGGGCAGCAGGTGGGCGCGGCCCTGGAGAACGCCGCCCTCACCCGGCGCCTGGAGGCCCGCACCCGGGAACTGGAGCGGCTCCAGACCCGCATGGTGCACCGCCACGAAGAGGAACGGCAGCGCATTTCCCGGGAACTCCACGACGAGACGGCCCAGATCCTGGCGGCGGTGAATCTGAGACTGGGACTCCTGGCCGAGCAGGGGAGCGCCGAGGTGTCGGCGGGCCTGGACGAGGTGCGCACGCTGGTGGGGGGCACGATCCGCTCCATCCGGGGGGTGACCCGGAACCTGCGCCCCGTGGCCCTGGACGATCTGGGACTCCTCCCGGCCCTGAGGGCCCTGGCCCGGGACCTGGCGGGAAGCGACGGCGCCATGGAGATCCACTTCGACACGCCCCCCCGGATTCCCGAGCCCGACGCCGACGTGGAGCTGGCGCTGTACCGGGCCGTGCAGGAGGCCCTGGCCAACGCGGTGCGCCACGGAGGGGCCCGGACGGCGTGGATCGCCCTGGACACCGACGCGGCGGGGATCGATCTGGAGGTGCGGGACGACGGCTCGGGAGTCCCCGAGGACTTCCGCATCGAAGGCAACAGCCGCCACTCGGGGCTGGCGGGGATTCGTGAACGCGTCACGGCCCTCGGGGGTCGTGTGAGTATCGGACCGGGGCCCGACGGCGGCGCCCGCCTGGCCCTCTGGGTACCCTGGAGCAACGACACGACATGAGCGACGAAACCAACCAGACCCGGGACTCGGGCACGATTCGCGTGGTGGTGGCCGACGACCACGCCGTGGTGCGAGAGGGCATTCGCCACGTCCTGGAGCGGGCCGACGGCCTGGAGGTGGTGGCCGAGGCCGGCGACGGCGAGGAGGCGCTGGCGTCGGTGGACGCGCACGACCCCGACGTCATCGTGCTGGACGTCTCCATGCCGGGACTCACGGGCCTTGAGGTGACGAAACGACTCCGGGACGACGAGCGGGGCCTGGGCATCCTGATCCTGAGCATGTTCGACGACCCCGAGTACGTGCTCCAGGCCGTGCGGTCCGGGGCCGACGGCTACGTGCTCAAGGACGCCGGTCCCGCCGAACTGCGGGAGGCGGTCCTGGCCGTGCACGAGGGCCGGGAGTACCTGAGCGAGCGGGTGACCCATCAGCTCTCGGTGGCCCTCCGCTCCGAGCTGGAGCAGGAGCAGCGGCGCTCCCGCCTGGATCAGCTCACGCCCCGGGAACGGGAGGTGCTGCTGCGGGTGGCGAAAGGGCGCACCGCCCGGGAGATCGCCGACGAGTTCGGCATCAGCCACCGCACGGTGGAGACCCATCGGGAGCGGGTGATGACCAAGCTCCGGATCCGCACCATCGCCGGGCTCACGCGGTTCGTTCTGGAGAGCGATCTCGGGGAGGATGGGGACAACTCCCCCCGCTCGGCTCCGTAGATGTACCGAGAACGATTCGGGTATTCTCCCGACTGACCCCGGACCCCCCCTTTCTGTAGCGTTGCGGTGAGCTTCCCGGACCCCGCGTCCGGCTTCTCTCCTCCGGAGTTCCCGCAATGTTCTCACCCTTCCGTTCGCGCCTGGCGCTGGTCCCCCTCCTCGCCGCCTTCACGGCCCTGCCGGCGTCGTCCCAGGCCCGCTCCGGACCCTCCGTACGCACCGACTCGATCCAGGCCACCGACACCGCCGTCTACGCCATCGACCCCCTGGTGGTCACCGCCACCCGGGGTCCCCGTCTCGTGTCGGAGACGCCCCGTCCCGTGTCGGTCCTGGGGCGGGTCGAGGTGCGGGAGCAGGCCCCCAACACCGTCTCCGACCTCTTCCGCCGCCTCCCGGGGCTGGACGTCACCGGGGTGGGGGTCAACCAGGCCCGGCCGGCCATTCGCGGCCAGCGCGGGCAGCGGATCCTCCTCCTCCAGGACGGCATGCGCCTGAACAACTCCCGCCGGCAGCAGGACTTCGGCGAGCTGCCCGCCCTGGTGGACGTCACCGGAGTGGAGCGGGTCGAAGTGGTGCGGGGGCCCGCGTCGGTGCTGTACGGGTCCGACGCCATCGGCGGCGTGGTGAACGTCATCACCCGGGAGCCCGAACTGGACGGTGTGCACGGCGTCGCCTCGGTGCGGTACGGCGAGGTGGAGTCCCAGGAGAAGGGCACGGCCCGCCTCTTCGGCCGCGAAGGCCGCCTCACCTTCCAGGCCGGGGGCACGCTGCGCAACGCCGACCCCTACCAGGCCCCGGCGGGCAGTTTCGGCGCCATCACGCTCGACCGCGACGTGACGGTGCTGAACTCGGGCGTGAGCGACCGCAGCGGCGACCTGCGTCTGGGATGGGACCTGGGGACCGACACCCACGTCTACGGCAAGTTCGAGTACTACTCGGCCGACGACGCCGGCTTCGGCAGCGTGGCGCCGGCGGACTACGCCCCCGACGAGGCCGAGATCAACCTGCTCTACCCCGACCAGCGCTTCGCCAAGTTCACCGCCGGGTTCCGGGCCGAGGAGCTGGCTTCGCCCCTGGCCGACCGCTTCGAGGTCACGGCCTACGGGCAGGACAACGAGCGCACCTTCATCAACGACCTGTCGTTCAGCTTCGGGATCCCCGGGTCGGACGCCGGGATGACCATCAACTCGGAGAACTTCACCGACATCCGCACCTACGGACTGCGGGCCGAAGCCCGGAAGCTGGCCGCCCCGAACCTGCTCCTCACCTACGGCGTGGACGCCTTCCGGGACCGGGCCGAGGGCACCGACCACGAGGTCCAGACCACCGTGGGATTCGGACCGCCCATGGAGGAGGTCGACGACACGCCGTCGCTCCCCACGGCCACCTTCCTCAACGCCGGCGCCTTCGTCCAGGGCGAGTTCGACGTGGGGGACCGGCTCACCTTCGTGGGCGGCGGGCGCTACACCTGGATCCGGGCCGAGACCTTCGAGACCGCGGGGTTGGATCTCGCGCCGCAGAAGTCCACCGACGGCACCTTCGTGGCGGCGGTGAACGGGCTCTTCCGGGCCACCGACGAGGTGAGCTTCGTGGCGGCGGTGGGACGCGCCTTCCGGGCGCCCAACCTCATCGAGCGCTTCTTCGAGGGCTCGGCCACCGTGGGGTACCAGGTGGCCAATCCCGAGCTGGCCCCCGAGACGAGCACCAACGTGGACCTGGGCATTCGCTACAGGAACCCCCGCGTGGGTGTGGAGCTCTTCGGGTTCCGCAACGACATCCGGGACGGCGTGCGCATCGCCGCCCTGAACACCCAGGTCGATGGTCAGGACGCCTATCAGAACGTCAACGTCGACCGCCTGCGCTACGAGGGCGTGGAAGTGGCCGCCGACGTGCGCCTCGGCGCCGGGTTCATGGTCCTGGGGTCGTTCACCAAGCTCGACTCCAAGGACGTGGACGATCCCGAGAATCCGGTGGGGGACTCCTTCTCCACCAAGACCACCGCGGCGCTCCGCTACGACGACGGGGCGGGACGGTTCTGGACCCAGATCGACGGCCGCTGGCAGGGTGAGCAGCGGGACGTGGAGCTGGGGGAGAACCCCCTGGGCAGCGTGCTCCCCTCGTTCCAGGTCTACAACCTGCGGGCGGGCATCCGCCTCTTCGACGCGGGCTCCACGATCCACCGGCTCAACGTGGCCGTGACCAACCTCACCGACGCCCTCTACGCCGAGGCCACCAACGCGTCGTTCTTCCGGCCGGAGCCGAAGCGCAACCTCACCATCGGCTACGAGGTGTCGTTCTAGCCTGCGACGACTAGCGTCGCTCCACCCAGGGGCGACCCGCCCGGTACATGGCGGCCCGCTGCTCGAGTTCGGGCAGGCGGGCCGTCTCGTTGCGGGCCCGGGCCGCCGCCATGGCCTCGTCCATGAGGGCCAGGGCCCGGTCGAAGCGACCCGCCGCCGCGTAGGCCGCCGCCGCCACGTCCGACACCACGGGGTGGGGACCTGTGCGGGTGCGCACCTCCTCGGCCAGGCCGCCGGCCACCTCGGGGAAGCGCCGTTCCGGGTCGGGCTCGGTGGCCATCTGCCACGCCAGGGCCATGATGGCCTCGATGTTGCCCGGGTCGGCTTCCAGGGCCCGATTCAGCTCCTCCAGGGCGGCGTCGATCTGCCCCATCCCCGCCAGCGCCCGGCTGCGGTTGAAGCGGGCGGCGCCGAAGTCGGGGCGCCCGGCCACGGCCCGATCCAGGACGGTGCCCGCCTCCTCGTACAGTCCCGTGTCGAGGAGCACCGCCCCCAGGTTGTTCAGCGCCTCGACGTTGGTGGAGTCGGCCTCCACCGCCCGACGCAGCACGGGGAGGGCCGTGGCCAGATCGCCCCGGCGGGCACGAAGGAGTCCCAGATTGTTCAGGGCCTGGGGATACAGGGGGAGCGCCTCCACCGCCCGCTCGTAGGCCCGGGCCGCGCTCAGGTTGTCGCCCCACTCCTCGTGGATCAGCCCCAGGTTGTACCACGCCTGGGGGAGGTCGTCGCGGATCTCCACGGCCCGCCGGTAGCGGCGCGCCGCCTCCTCGAGATCGCCGTCCCGATGGGCCTGGAGTCCGAGGCCGAAATGGGACTCCGCATCGGTGGAATCGACGCTCAGGAGGAAGCGGTAGCCCTCGGCCCTGTCCCGCCGCTCCTTGTCGGTGAGGGCCACGGCGAGGCTCCGGAGATCGGCGGCGGTGGGGGTGACTACCTGGAGCCAGAACTCGGCCATCTCGTCGCTGGAGGCGGGACCGTACACCACCCGCCGGGGCGGATCGAAGGGGTTCAGCTCGTTGTCGGCCGAGTTGTCGAAGACGTACTCGAGGCGGAGCATCGAGCCCGCCGGCAGGTCCACGGGCTGGGCGTAGCGGTAGGCGTCCTGCCAGTTGAAGTCCCACCGGGGGATGTCCATGAGGACCACCTCGTCACCCCCCGGGGTCTCGGCCCAGACGCGCATGGTCCGGCCCAGGTAGTGGGCGTGGGGGAAGGCGCCGATGGCCTGGGCCCCCACCGGAAGGCGAATGGAATCCTCGACCAGGTAGTGGGCGTCGCCGGGGGCGATGTCCATGGCCTGCCCTCCCAGACGCACGATGACGGGCATGCGGGTGGGGGGCTCGTCGGTGAACCAGAAGCCCACCTGGAGGTCGACGTCGTGGGGTTCACCCGTGGGGCGCAGGTGGAGCTGGACCACGAAGTCCGTGCCGGGCTCGACCCGCCACGCCATGCCGTCGGGAAAGGCCGCCGGGGTGCGGCCCGGCGTCCACCCCAGGAAGAAGCCCCCGGGAGGCGCCGCCATGGAGCGGCTGAACATCTCGTCGTAGCCCGGCAGTGGGTCGGCGGCGTCGGCGATACGCGACGAGGGCGTGGGATCGACCTGCATGGTGGCGTGGTGCACGACCTCCGGGGTGCCGGGGCGCAGCTCCACCGCCCGGACGTAGCGCGGTCCGTCGATCTCGATGGGAAGGACGAAATTGCGGAAGTGGTCGGCGCCCTCGGCGGGGACGGCGTAGGTCTCGTCCATGGTGAGGACCAGGTCGGGCTCGCCCAGCCCCCACCCCGACGGCCAGGTGGGGGGAGGCGGCTCGTCGTCGGCGTCGCCTCGGGGCGCTCCGGCGTCGATCCACGCCAACACGGTCTCCTTCTCGGCGTCCGAGAGGCGGCGCTCGTCGGCCAGGGCCACCGTCTCGTGGGACGGAAGCCAGGGAGGCATGCGGTCGGCGGAGACGGCCCGGCGGATCCGGTCGACCCGCTCCACGGCGTCGTCGTACGACAGCAGATGGAACGGCCCCGGGCCCTCGGGGCGATGGCATTGGGCGCAGTTGCCGTACACGATGGGCGCCACGTCGGCGGCCCAGGTGGGCGGGCCCTCGGGCGCCCGGTCGCAGCCCGCCAGGCCGGCGGCCACCGCGGCCAGGAAGACGGCCGGGCCGGCGCCGCGCCGCCTCACGGCCTCAGCTCCCACACGCGGTACGGTCCGGCGTCGGCCACCGGTTCCACCGAATCGAAGCCGGCCTCCCGGGCCCGGGCGTCCAGGGGCAGTCGTCGCTGTACCACGCATCGCATCACTCCGTCGGCGTCCAGCCGGGTACGCGCGCCGGCCAGAAACACGTCGATCTCGGCCAGCGTCTCGTCCTTGCCCCGGTGATAGGGGGGATTCGACACCACCACGTCCCACCGGGCGTCGCCCAGGGGTGCCCACCCCCCTCCCAGGACCACCGCGGCCTCGGGGACGTTGAGGCGAAAGGCCCGCCCCGCCAGGGCATCGGGCTCGAGACCCGTGACCCGGGCCTCGGGCTGGGCGGCCAGGACTCCCGCCGCCACCAGGCCGGTGCCCGCGCCGTAGTCCAGCACCCGGGCCCCGGGGCGAATCGCCGGAAGGTGCCGGAGCAGCAGAGCGGTGCCCTCGTCCAGCCGGCCGTGGGCGAAGGCCCCGGGCACGGACATCCACGGGCGGACGCCCCACGGCGTGTCCAGCTCCACGGCCTCCAGCCAGCCCTCCAGCCCCGTGCGGGGCGACGGGCCGTCGGCGCTGCGCCGGGCCTCCACGAGGCGGGCGTGGCCGCCGGTGGCCAGGGTCACGCCGGGGCCGAAGAAGGGGGGGAGCCGCTTGGCCACCGACTTCACGCCCTCGTCGTTGGCGCCGTACACCCAGAGGCGTCCTCCGGGGCGAAGAGCGCCCGCCGCCCAGTGGAGCAGCATCTCCAGCTCCTGGCGGGCCCGGGGCAGGCGCACCGCCACCAGGGCGTGGCGGCCGTCGGCGGGGGGAGCCCCGGCGGCGGGGTCGCCCCGGGACCAGGCCTGGGCTTCCACTCCCCGGGCCTGGAGCGCCGCCACCAGGTCGGGGCGGGGATCGGCCAGGACGAGGGCCGGAGACTCGGGCGGGGTGCGGTCCACTTCGGCCACCGCCAGGGCGACGGCGGCCTCGTCCCGAGGGCGTCGACTCACCGCGGGCGCTGGTTCCGGTAGAAGACGAGACCCCCGCTCAGGCCCCCGACCACCAGATCGAGATCGGCGTCGCCGTCCACGTCGCCGAGGGTGAAGGCGGCGAACCGGGGCAGGGCCGCGTCCAGCTCGCCCCGGGCCTGGAAGCGCGCTTCGGCGGCGGTCCCCACATTTTCGTAGAAGGCGATCCCGCCCTCCTCCCGACCCACGAGCAGATCGAGGTCGCCGTCGCCGTCCAGGTCGCGGAGGGCCGGCGCGCTGCGGCGGCCCACGTCGATGTCGTCGAGCTTCTCGGTCACCAGCTCGAAGGCCGGCGCCGTCGGGGTGCCCACGTTGCGGAAGAGGTTCAGCTCACCCGACGACTCCCCCACGATGAGGTCGAGGTCGCCGTCGCCGTCCAGGTCGCCGGGAGCCGCCACCGACTGGCTGCCCCGGGGCAACTCCACCAGAGCGTCGTCGGAGCGGGGAGACCACCCACCGTCGGCGTCCCGCCCGTAGAGGCGGATGTCCTCGTTCCAGGTGCCCAGGAGCAGCTCGTCGACGCCGTCGCCGTCCAGGTCGGCGAACACCGGGGCGTAGTGATACGAATCGGCCAGGAGGATCCGCTCCCGGGCCTCGAAGCGGGGCGCCGTGGGCGACCCCACGTTTTCGTAGACCTGCATGCGCCCCGCGTCCAACGCGTCGGGATCGAGCTTGGAGCCCACCACCAGGTCGAGATCGCCGTCGCCGTCGAGGTCGGTGAGAGCCGGCACGCTCTCGCTGCCCACGTCGATCTGGTGGACGAAGCGGGTGGTCCGCTCCACCAGGCCGTCGGCGGTGGTCTCGTAGTAGCGCAGGTTGTCGGTGGCGGTGCGGTTGGCGTTGAAGGCGCCGCCCAGGACGCCCACCAGCAGGTCGAGATCGCCGTCGGCATCGAGGTCGGCGGGGTACGGGGCGTTGTAGCCGCTGGTGGCGATGAGGGTGCCGTCGGCTTCCAGGGGCTCGGGGGTGGACCGGAGGTCGGGGCTTCCGCAGGTGCCGTAGTTTTCGATGAACAGCAGCCCCGGCTCGAAGTAGTCCCCCCAGAAGAGGTCCACGTCGCCGTCGCCGTCGGCGTCGGCGAAGGCCATGGAGTTGGCGCCGTGGAGGGTGGGGAAGGCGTCGGCTCCCCCGCCGGGCATGGCCAACTGGGCCACGATCTCGATGTCCTCGAAGCGGGCGGCCACCAGGGTGAAGACCGGCGCCCCCCGCTCGTCCTGCCCCACGCTCTCGTACCGGGACACGGTGCCGTCCACCCGCCCCAGGAAGAGGTCGACGTTGCCGTCGCAGTCCACGTCGGCCAGCGACGCGATGTTCTGCCGATCGGCGAAGAGGGCCGCCCCGTCGTCGTCTCTCAGGGAATCGGCCACCAGGACGTAGCGGGGCTCGGCCGGCGTGCCCTCGTTGCGGAAGTAGCGCACGTAGCTGAAGCGCTCCTCGGCCAGGAGGTCCAGGTCCCCGTCGCCGTCCACGTCGTGGAAGCGGCTCCACTCCCCCACGTCCAGATCCTGGAACCGATCCGTGCGCCAGGTGAACGCCGGAGCCGCCGCCGAGCCGGTGTTTTCGAGCGACATCAGTTCGCCGGTGCGCTCCTGGATGAAGAGGTCCAGGTCGCCGTCGGCGTCGATGTCCACGAGCTGGGGGCGGGGCACCACGAAGCCGCCCAGGAAGGGATGGTCGTAGGGCCGCCCCTGGGCATCCACCACCGGGAAGGGCGTGATCTCCCGCGCCACCACGTCGTCGAACCGGAACGACGCCGGCCCCTCCACGGGCCCGGGACCCGCTCCCGGATTCGACCCCGCCGCACACGCCGTGACCATTCCAAGGGCCAGGCCGAGCCCGACCCCGGGAATCCACCGCCCGCGAGCTGCCGTCATCGAGGGTAGCGCGCGCCGAGTCCGGTGGTGTTGGCGCCCAACGGGATCACCTTCACCACCGCGCCGCTGTCCAGATCGATCACCGCCACCGTCCCGCTGTCGTAGGAGACGGCGTCCATGGCGTCGTGATCCATCTCCATGGCGTCGTGGTCCATGGCATCGTGATCCATGGCCCCGTGGTCCATGCCGCCGTCGCCGTGATCCATGGCCATGCCGCCCGGCCCGTTGTTGGACACGAAGAGGAGCCGCCCGTCGGGGCTCAGGGCGCTGCCGTGGGGCTGGTCGGCACCGGGCACGTCGAAGGTGCGCGAGACCCGGCCCGCCTCCACGTCGACCTCCACCACCGAGTTGGCGCCCTTGAGGCCGAAGTAGACGTGGCGCCCGTCCCGGCCGTACACCGGGTGCCAGGGACGGGACCCCACCTCGATGCTCCGGACGAAGGCGGGCGCCGCCGGATCGGAGAGGTCGAAGACCAGGAGGTCGTTGGTGAGCTCGGCCGTGCCCACCAGGGTCGATCCGTCGGGCGACACGGCGAACTGGACCAGGGCGTGGATCTCACCGGGCACGTCCACCAGGGCCAGATCCCACGACTCGGCGTCCACGGCCGCCATCTGGTTCACACCCAGGGAGGCGGAGAACACGAGGTCACCCGACGGATGCACCATGAGAGCGTGGGGGCGGGGAAACAGCACCTCGATCTCGTCCACAGACATCGTCGAGCGCTCGATGACACCGATGCGCTGCGGCGGGTTCACGGCGCTCATGGAGCGGCCCACGTAGAGCAGATCGTGGACCGGGTCCAGGGAGAGCATGCCCGGGACCTCGAACTCGCCCTGCCCCACCAGGACGTTGTCGCGGTCGAACTTCAGCACCCGGTTCTCGCCGATGAGGGAGAGGTACCAGTGGGCGCCGTCGGGCTCCACGACCACGTGATGGGGCTTGGCGTTTTCCGAGAATCCCAGGGCGGTGAGATCGACGGTCTCCACGACCTCCAGGGTGGCGATGTCGATGACCGACACCGTGGCTTCGCCCTGGTTGGTGGCGTAGAGGTAGTCCTGGGCGGCGGCTGGAGCGGTCGCCAGAAGCCCGAACGCGGCCGCCGAGGCGGCGCGACGGGCGAAGGAGCGCATGGGCGTCATGGGATTCCTCGATAACGGATGGTCGACGAGGGAGGGGGAGCCCCTTCGGCCCCGCCCTCCCTCGTTCTGGTATGCACGCGGGGGCTCCGGAGATCCCCTCCGGAGCCCCGCGGTCCCGATCAGAAGACGGTACGCCGCACGGTGGGCCGGACCAGGAACAGTCCCTCCGAACCGCTCGTGACGATGACCACCCCGTTGTCGAAGAAGGGATAGTTGCTCCACGAGCCGCCGAAGCCCGGGCCGTTGTCGCCGTAGGGCACGGTGTCGAAGTACGCCACTTCCGTGGGGGCCTCGGGCTGGGAGATGTCCAGGATCCGCAGTCCCGACTGGTAGTTGGACTGGTACATCAGGTTGCCCACGATGTACAGGTTGTGGTCGGAGGACTCCTGGGTGCCCATGTGCTCGGCCACGAGCTGGGGGTCGTCCAGATCCGAAATGTCCCACATCATGGTCCGGGTCCGCTCCACGCCCTGGATCTCGTCGAGCTCGTCGTTGAGATAGAAGTAGCGATGGTCGTCGCTGAGCCATCCCTGGTGGGAGTAGCCCACGCTGGGGTACGCGGCCCGGGACACGGCCACGGGGCTCGCCTTGTCGGTCACGTCGGCGATGGAGAGAGCCGTCTCGTTGGCGCCCAGGCAGATCTCGGCGTCGGCGTAGTCGGCGTCGGGGCCGTGATAGTTGACGCACTGGGCGTCGTGGGAGTACCCCGTGCTGGCCCGCCCCGTCTGGGGATCGGCGAAGCACCCGGCGAACGTCGGGTTCTTCGGGTCCCGGACGTCGATCATGTGCAGACCGCCCCCGCAGGTTTCCCCACCGGAGCTGGCACCCACGGCGTACGCGAAGCCCGACTTCTCGTTGACCACGATGTTGTGGGCCGAGGCGATGTTGTCGTAGAGGGCGTCCTCGTCGAACACCACGGGCTCACCGCCGGCGAAGTCCCGCAGGCGCGTCAGGTCGAACACCTGCATGCCGTGCTGGCCCGCGCCGTCGGACACGATGAAGGCGTGGTTCATGTACGTCTTCATGTCCCGCCAGGAGCTGCCGTTGGCGCCCTCGGTCATGGGCAGGGTGCCCACCACGAAGGGGTTCTCCACGTCGGTGATGTCCACGAACGACGCCCGGTCGGTCATGCCCACCAGGGCGTAGATGCGCCCGGTCTCGGGATCCTCCCACCCCCAGTTGTCGTTGGTGCGAATGCCCCGGGCCATGTCGCCCGAGAGCTCGCTCACGGGCACGAACGACACCAGGTCGACCTCGCTGCACTCCCACTCTCCGGCCTCACCGTCGGAGCAGCCGACCTCGCCGCCCTTCACCGGATCGAAGCCCTCGGGCGGGCTCTGTACCGCCGCCGCGGCCATCCAGGAGTCCCCGGAGCCGTCGAACATCACCACGGTTCCGGAACCGAAGTCGGCTCCCGGAGCCGCCACCGCGGCGAAGCCGTCGCCGGCGGCCAGAGCGCCACCGGCCTGGACCCGGCCCTGGAAGGCGTCGGCCGAGATGCGGTCCACGCCCGCGATGTCACCCCCGTCGATGCGGAAGGCGTAGACTCCACCCTGGCCGCCCCGGGCCCGGGGCGCACCGACCCAGAGGTCGCCGCCCACCATGGCCATGGCGCTTCCGAATCCGGCGCGAGGCGAGGGGTCGAAGGCCGACAGGGTCATGGCCCGGTCCCACTCCTCACCCATGTGGTGGAATCCGTAGACCACGCCGGCCCCGGCGTTGGCGCCCACGGCCCCGACGCCCACCATGGGCCCGTTGATGAAGAGGCTCGAGCCGAAGCGGTCGTTGCGCTGCACGCCCTCGTTGGGCAGCTCGCCCGCGAAGGTGAACGCGCCGCCCTGGGCCTCGTAGGCGAAGACGGCGCCCGTGCGGTTGTTCCGGGACGGCGCACCCACGAGGAGCGTCTCGCCGTCGAAGGCCAGCGCCGCGCCGAACAGGTCACCGGCGGCCAGGTTGTCGGCCGGCACCATGCCGGCGGCGGTCCACCCGGTGGCCGAGGCCTGGAAGACGTAGGCCGCGCCGGCCTCGTCGCCCGAGGCGGGGGCGCCCACGACGGCCACGTCCCCGGCCATGGCCAGGGTCATGCCGAAGCCCGCGCCGTCGGTGGCCGCGGCAGGCGCCGGAAGCATGCCGGCCTCGGACCATCCGTCGGCGGACCGGGTGAAGGCGTAGACGCCGGCGGGGCCGCCCACCAGCAGGTGATCGCCGTCGCTGGCCAGGCTCGAACCGAAGCCGTCGCCCGACTCGCCGTCGGAGGCCTGAAGCGTCTGGGCCTCGGCCCAGGCGCCGTCGGCTCCGCGCCGGTACACGTACACCATCCCCGGTCGCATCACGTTCGCCGGCTCCCCGACGATCACCTCGGAACCGTTGACCACCACGACGGCGCCGAAGCCCCGTTGTGCGTCCGCCCCGTCCACCCGCAGGTAGGACTGGGCCGACGCCGCGGCGGCGCCGAGGCCCAGGAGGGCCGTCCCGAGGAGGATCGAACTCCCGAACTTCTTCATCCGTGTTCCTCCAGCAATTCGCTTGGTTCCCGGGCGTGGGTCCACGCCGGATTTCAGACTGAATACTCTAGTGGCGTTCGGGGGGTCCCGGTAGGATTTCGGCCCCGACACGGGCTCAGAGCGGATCGAGCCCCGCATCCCGAAGCACGCCCCGGGCCTGCTCCACGTCGTCGGGAGCCACCAGGACCCGGGCGGTGTTGGCCAGGGTCACGTGTCCGCCGTGGTCGTCCACGAGGACGGAATGGGGGATGCCCGCATCGGCGAGATAGCCTCCTGCGAACTCGGCCTCGTGGCGCCAGGTGAAGCGGGCGACGACGACGGGTGCGCCTTCCGACATGGGGCCTCCGGGTGGGGGGACGTGGCGGACCGGAACCGATCCTTCCGTTCGTGGTGTACCCGAGACCGAGGCGGGGGCTCCCCGTTGGGGCGCCCGACCGCCCACGCACGCCGCCCCGCAGTCCCCCGTGGAGATCCCGCCATGCGCAGACGCACCGCCCTCGCCCTCCTGGCTCCCCTGGCGACCCTGACCCTGCTCGGGGCCGAACCCGCCATTCCCGGCGTGGTGTTCCAGATCACCACGACCCATCACACCGCGTCTCCGCCCCGCACCGAGGTGGGCACGATGGAGGTGGAGGGACCGAATCTCGTCATGGCGGTCCAGAGCGGCAGCGGGGAGGGTCGCATGATCTACCGGGGTGCCGAGCGGGAAATGATCCTCGAGGACCACGAGAACGGCACCTTCACCCGCATCGACGAGGAGACCATCCAGCGGGTCGCGGGCCAGATGAACGAGGCCATGGCCGAGATGGAGCGGATGCTGGAGAACCTCCCGCCGGATCAGGCCGCCATGGTCCGCCGCATGCGGGAACAGGGCATGCCCGGAATGCCCGGGATGGACGCCATGACGCGCCCCGAGCGGGAGACCCGGCCCACGGGCCGTTCCGAGACCCGGAACGGGTATTCGGTGGACGAGTGGGAGGTGCTGGAAGACGGCGTGGTGGTGCAGCGCCTGTTGGTGGCGCCCTGGGACGACGTCGACGGGGGCGCCGAAGCCCGGGAGGCCATGACGGGCATGGTGGAGTTCTTCGAGTCGTTCCTGGAGGCCATGCCCCAGATGCCCGGGGGCCCCATGATCCAGAACCCCTTCCGGAACATGGACGTCACGGGAGGGATCCCGGTCTGGACCGGCGAGATCGGGCCCGACGGCTCGGTGGAGCGCGAGTCCGAGCTCACGTCGTCGGAACAGCGTGCGATCCCCGCGAGCAACTTCGAGCCCGACCCCTCCCTCACCGAGCGTCCCCTGCCCGACATGGGCGGTCGCTGATGCCCGGCCGGAGCCTCCGGGGAGGCCTGCGGGTCGTCGCGCTCCTGACCGGCGCGGCCGCCGTCGTCCTGCCCCGGGGGCTCCGAGCCCAGGTGGGGATCGTCCAACCGTATCTGGACCCCGAGCGCCCCCTCTACTTCTATCCGGCGCCCGGGCCGGGAGACCACCCGTCGGTGGTGACGCCCACCGACAGCGTCACGTTCGCGGCCGGGGACCACTACGTGGGCATCGCCAGCGCCCCCCCCTGGTTCGCACCCGAGGGGGTCAAGCTCGACTACGACCTTCTGTGGCTGAAGGCCGAGACCCTGACCCGGAATTTCATCGAGGTCGAGGTGAACTCCCTGGAGCCCCGACCCCGATTCACGCCGCGCACGGCCTGGATCGCCCGGGAGGCCGTGCGGTTCCGCCCCTGGGCCGAGCTCCTCCTGGATGTCCACAGCGTCGAGATCCTGGACCCCGTCGCCCACCCCCTGCGGACCCAGCCTTCCCCCGAGGCGCCGCCGGAAGGGGACGCCGCCGGAATGCCCCTGCGTCCCCTGGCCATCCAGGGCGAGTGGATGCAGGTGGAGGAGGCCGAGGGGCGGGAATCGGGGCTGCTCCGGGGGTGGATTCGCTGGTGGCAGGACGGACGTCTTCTGGTCTCGTTCTCCTTCCTGAGCTGAGGTCCGCTGCAACCCTTTCACTCGATCCTTCGTCCCAGTAGTGTAAGGTAGCTTTCACATCCAACACACGGAGGACCCCGTGTCGCCTCGCCGCCCCGGGACCACGACCCTCACCCTGCTGGCAGCCATCCGCGACGGCGACGCCTACGGACTCGACCTGGTGGAACGCACGGGACTGTCCAGCGGGACCGTGTACCCGGTGCTGGGGCGCCTCCGCCGACGGGGGTGGATCGAGGGCATCTGGGAGGATCAGGCGGTGGCCGACCGGGAGGGTCGCCCCCGCCGGAAGTACTACCGCCTGACGCCCACGGGGGCCCGGGTCCTGGACGAGGAACTGGGACGGATCGTGGGTCTGACCCGGGAGGCCCGGGCATGAGCGCGCCCCGCCGGGACCCCATGTGGCTGCGCCTGCTGGCTCGCCTGGTGCCCACGCCCGACCGGGACGACTGGCTGGAGGAGTGGCGGGGCGAGCTGGCCGCCCTCCACCGCGACCAGGGAGGCCTCGGCCGGCGCCTGGCGTTCGCCCTGGGGGCCCTGCCCCACGCCCTCAGCCTCCGGGGCGGAGGCTCGGGCGGCGCGGGGCTGTCCGACCTGCGCTACGCGGCCCGCACGCTGGTGCGCCGGCCCCGCTTCACCCTGGTGGCCGCCGTGACCCTCGCCCTGGGGATCGCCGTGAACGGGGCCCTCGTCTCGCTGGTCCACGGTCTGCTGCTGCGGCCCCCGGTGGGGGTGGAGGCCCCCGACGGGCTGGTCCAACTCGCCCGCTCCTACGACGACGCGCCCCGGTGGGACAACTTCTCCTGGCCGGCCCTGGAGGCCCTCCGGGACGCCGACCACCTCTTCGCCGGCGTGGCCGGCTCCACGGGGCGTTCGTTCGTACTGGGCGAGGGCGTGGCGGCCGAGCTGGTGCCCGGCGCCTACGTCACGGGGGACTGGTTCGACGTGTTGGGAGTGCGGCCCGCCATCGGGCGTCTGGTCCAGCCCGCCGACGACCGTCCCGACGCGCCGCCCGTCGTGGTGGTGTCCCATGGACTGTGGACCCGGCTCCTGGGCCGCGACGCCGGCGCCGTGGGCTCGACCCTCCACGTGGGCGGCCGACCCCACCTCGTGGTGGGTGTGGCCCCCCCGGGCTTCGCCGGAGTGGACAAGCTCGGCCCCGCCCCCGAGATCTTCGTGCCCACGGCCACCATGCCCCCGCTGGGCATTCCGGGCTACAGCATCCGGACTGCCTGGGGCTTCAGCTGGATCGACGTGGTGGCCCGGCTCCAGCCCGATCGCACCGCCGCCTCGGCCCGGGCGGGGCTGGACGGGGTGTCCATGGCCATGCGGGAAGCCGACGACGACGACTCCGAGCTGCGGGTGCTCCTGGCCGAGGGCGTGGGCCTCACCCCGGGGGAACGCGACGAGGCCGTGCGTCTGGGATGGCTCATGGCGGTGGTCTCGGGCCTGGTCCTGATCCTCACCTGCGCCAACGTGGCGGGGCTGTTCCTCGCACGGGCGGTGGACCGGCGGTCGGAGTTCGCGGTGCGGCGTACCCTGGGCGCCGGGGGCGGACGCATCGTGCGTCAGCTCCTCACCGAGAGCGCCCTCCTGGCGGGCCTGGCCACGGTGCTGGCCGCGCCTCTCCTGGTGCTGGCGAGTGAGCATCTGGGGCAGATCGTACCGTCGTCGGTGGCCATCTCCTTCGCCCCGGACCGGGCCGTGTGGTTCGCCCTGATGGGCCTGGGCCTCGGCACCGGCCTGCTCTTCGGCGGGGTACCGGCGGTGCTGGTGGCCCGCCGGGCGCCCGCTCGGGGGTTGGGGTCGGCGCGAACCACGGGATCGCGGGGCACCCACCGGATCCGCAACGCCCTGGTGGTGGGGCAGCTCGCCGTGTCACTGGGCCTCCTCGCCGGAGCCGGACTCCTGGTCCGGAGCGTGGGAGCGGCCCTGGACGCCCGCCCCGGCCTGGATCCCACGGGCGTGTTGGCCGCGTCCCTCGACCTGGAACTCACGGGGCGGTACGACGCCCCCGAGGCCCGGGCCGCCTTCCTGGACCGGGTGGTGGCCGCCGCCGAGGGCAGGGCCGAGATCGCCGGCGCCTCGGTGTCGTCGTCGGCTCCCTTCGTCGGCCCGTTCACCCGCATGAGTCGCGCCCCTCTGGACGCCGGGCCCGACGTCTGGGTCGAGGCCGAGGCGATCTTCGCCGACGCCGGGTGGTTCGAACAGCTCGGGATCACCGTGGTGGAGGGCCGGGGCTTCGACCCGGCGGGAGAAGCCGAACCCGTGGCCCTGGTGAATCAGCGACTCGCCCGGCGCTTCTGGCCCGACGGCAGCGCCGTGGGGCGCCATCTGGAAGGAGAGGTGCCGGTCCGGGTGGTGGGGGTGGTGGCCGACGCCCGCAACCGCTCGCTGCGGAGCGAGGCGGGGCCCGCCGTCTTCGAGCCCCTGGCCCGGTCCACGGAAGGCCGGTACGTGGTCCAGGTCCGGGGCCGCCCCGGCGTCGACGACGCGACCCTCGCCGCGGCGCTGCGGGGGGCGGTGGCCGACGTCGATCCCGGACTCCCGGTGCCCCGGGTGCTCTCGCTCCAGGACCGCATGGCGGCGACCCTGGGGGAAACCCGCACCCTGGGCACGCTGGTGCGGTCTTCGCCGGGCTCGCCCTGATGCTGGGGGCCCTGGGCCTCTACGCGTCGGTGGCCTACGCCGTGGCCCGACGCACCCGCGACCTCGCCGTGCGCCTGGCCGTGGGAGCCCGCCCCGGGACCGTGTTCGGCGACGTGGTGCTCCGGGGCCTGCTCCTGTCGGGGGTGGGGGTGGGCCTGGGACTGCTCCTCGCCGCGGCGCTGGGGCGGGCGCTCCAGGGCACCCTCTACGGTGTGGGAGCCTTCGACGTGCCGACGCTGGCGGTCGTGGCCACGATCCAGGTGGGCGTGGCCCTGGCCGCCACGGCCATCCCCGCCCGCCGGGCCACCCGGGTGGACCCGGCCCGGGCGCTGCGGGAGGAGATCTGACGTGGAGGGTCGGGACCACGTAGGTTACGGCTCCGTTCGCCCCTCCAGCCGCAGCCTCCCATGCCCGCCGGATTCCTCGACGACGTGGTCGCACTCTGCCGCGAGGCGGCGGGCGCGATCCTGGAGGTCTACGCCGGCACGCCCGTGGCCGAGGCCAAGGCCGACCGCACGCCCGTCACGGCCGCCGACCGGGCGGCCCACCGGATCCTGGTCCGGGGCCTGACCGGTCTCACCCCGGGCCTCCCGGTGGTGTCGGAAGAAGACGAGACCCCCTGGAGCGCCGCCCCGCCCGGCCCCCTCTTCTGGCTGGTGGACCCCCTGGACGGCACCAAGGAGTTTCTCAAGAAGACGGGCGACTTCACGGTCAACGTGGCGCTGGTGGAGCACGGCGTGCCGGTGCTGGGGGTGGTGCAGGCCCCGGTCACAGGCACCGTGTGGGCCGGCGCCCCCACCCTCCGGGGCGGGCGGCCCGGCGCGGTGCGCATCGACCCCGACGGCGCCCGGCGGGACCTCTCCACTCGATCCGCCGACGCCGGGGCGATCCACGTGGCGGCCAGCCGGGACCACGGCGGGCCCATGGTGGCGGCCGTGGAGGCGGGCGACGCCCCCGACGTCGTGGTGCGGCGGGTGGGCTCGTCCCTCAAGTTCTGCCTCGTGGCCGAGGGCGAAGCCGATCTCTACCTCCGGGACGGTCCCACCATGCACTGGGACACGGCGGCAGCCCACTGCGTGCTGGAGGCCGCCGGAGGCCGGGTCACCGACCACAACGGGGCCCCCCTGCGCTACGGAGTCCCCCCCTTTCGCAATCCCCCCTTCGTGGCGCTGGGCGATCCCGCCTTCGACTGGGCCGCCTTCACCCGACGCTTCGTTCCGGCATGAGCGAGATCCTTCCCGGCCACCTTCGACACCTCGAGCACGAGGCCATCCACGTGCTCCGGGAGGTGGCGGCCCAGTTCGATCGCCCCCACCTGCTCTTCTCCGGGGGCAAGGACTCCATCGTGCTCTCGTGGCTCGCGCACCGGGCCTTCCACCCGGCGCCCATTCCGTTTCCCCTGCTCCACATCGACACGGGCCACAATTTTCCCGAGACCCTGGCCTTCCGCGACGCGTGGGTCGACCGCCTCGGTGCCCGGCTGGAGGTGCGTCTCGTCCAGGACTCCATCGACGCCGGACGGGTGCAGGAGGAGACCGGACCCCGGGCCAGCCGCAACGCCCTCCAGACCGTGACCCTCCTGGACGCCCTCAAGGAACTGCGGGTGGACGCCGCCATGGGCGGGGCCCGCCGCGACGAGGAAAAGGCCCGGGCCAAGGAGCGGTTCTTCTCGCACCGTGACGTCCACGGCCAATGGGACCCCCGCAACCAGCGGCCCGAACTGTGGTCGTTGTACAACGGGCGCATGAATCCGGGCGAGCATTTCCGGGTGTTTCCCCTCTCCAACTGGACCGAACTCGACATCTGGCACTACATCGAGGCACAGGAGATTCCCTTTCCCGAGCTCTACCTGGCCCACGACCGCCTGGTGTTCGAACGAGAGGGCATCCTCCTGGCCGTGACCGAACACGTCACCCTCGACGCCGACGAGACCCCCTCGCGCCGCACGGTGCGGTTCCGCACCATCGGCGACGCCACCTGCACCGGGGCCACCCTTTCCGACGCCGATTCCCTTCGGGCCGTCATCGACGAGACGGCGGCGGCCCGCACCACGGAGCGGGGAGGCCGGAGCGACGACCGGCGGTCGGACTCGGCCATGGAAGACCGCAAACGTCAGGGGTACTTCTGATGTCCCGCTCCGACGCCGACCTGCTGCGGGTGTCCACCGCGGGAAGCGTGGACGACGGCAAGAGCACGCTCATCGGCCGGCTGCTCTACGACACCCGCTCCATCTTCCAGGACCAGCTCGAGCAGATCGAGGGCGCCAGCCGACGCCTCGGCGAGGAGGAGGTCAACCTCGCCCTCCTCACCGACGGGCTCCGGGCCGAGCGGGAGCAGAAGATCACCATCGACGTGGCCTACCGGTACTTCGCCACGCCGCGCCGCACCTTCATCCTGGCCGACACGCCGGGGCACGTGCAGTACACCCGGAACATGGTGACCGGGGCCTCCACCGCCGACCTCGCCGTGGTGCTCATCGACGCGACCAAAGGCGTGCTCACCCAGTCCCGGCGTCACGCCTTCATCGCCTCGCTCCTGGGCATTCCCCACATGATCGTGGCGGTGAACAAGATGGACCTGGTGGACTGGTCGGAGGAGGTGTTCGATGAGATCCGCCACGACTTCTCGAGCTTCGCAAGCCGGCTCACGGTGCGGGACGTCGTCTTCGTGCCCCTGAGCGCCCTGAAGGGCGACAACGTGGTGCACCGCTCCGAGCGCATGCCGTGGTACGGCGGCGGCTCACTCCTCCACCACCTGGAGTCGGTGACGGTGGGGGGGCGGCTCAACACCATCGACTTCCGCTTCCCGGTGCAGACCGTGATCCGCCCCAACGCCGAGTTCCGGGGGCTGGCGGGCACGGTGGCCTCGGGCCGGGTCACGGCCGGCGACCCGGTGGTGGTCCTCCCGTCGGGGATCGAGACCACGGTGGCGGGGGTCCGCACCGCCGACGGCCCCCGCCCCCACGCCGAAGCGGGCGAAGCCGTGGTGGTGACGGTCTCCGACGACGTGGACATCGCCCGAGGCGACATGCTGGTGCGCCCCCGAAACCTGCCCGAGGTGGCCGACACCCTGGAGGCCTACCTCTGCTGGATGCACGCCGAGCCCCTGCGCCTCCACCACCGGTATCTGCTTCAGCACACCACGCGCCGCACGCCGGCTTTCGTGCGAGGTCTCGAGTACCGGTTCGACATCGACACCCTGCACCGGGAAGACGCCGAACGCCTGGAGCTGAACGAGATCGGCCGGGTGGTCATCGACACCACCCAGCCCCTCTTCTTCGACTCCTATCGGATGAACATCCAGACCGGGTCGTTCGTCCTCATCGATCCCCACACCAACGCCACGGTGGCGGCGGGCATGATCCGGAGCGGCGAGACCCGCCTGGACGACGCCGCGCCCCACGGCGAGAGCGCCGCCTCCGACGACCGCCCCGTGTCGCCCAACGTCACCCTTCCCGACCCGGGGGTGGCCCGGCGGGAGCGGGAGGCGCGCAACGGCCACGGGTCCGGGGTGATCTGGCTCACGGGCCGCCCCGGCGCCGGCAAGTCCACGGTGGCCCGAGCGCTGGAGCGGCACCTCTTCGACGACGGGGTGAGCACGGTGCTGCTGGACGGCGACGCGGTGCGCCACGGGCTGTGCGGCGACCTGGGTTTCTCGGCCGACGACCGGGCCGAGAACATTCGCCGGGTCGGCGAGGTGGCCGGGCTCTTCGCCGAAAACGGCCAGGTGGTGATCGCCGCCTTCGTGTCTCCGTACCGCCGGGATCGGGACCGGATCCGCGACCTGGTGGGCCCGCAGCGATTCGTGGAGGTGGAGGTCACGGCCCCCGAGTCGGTTCTGCTGGAGCGCGACCCCAAGGGTCTCTACGCGGCCTTCGCCCACGGGCGGATCACGGGCCTCACGGGGATGGACGCGCCGTACGAGGCGCCCCTCGACCCCGCGCTGGTGGTCGACACCTCCCGCACGTCGGTGGCCCGGGCCGTGGGCGCGCTCCGGGCCGAACTCGAGTCCCGGGGCATGATCCCGGCGGACCGGGACTGAGGGTCAGGCGTCGTCCGGCGGGTCTTCCCGACCGTAGCGATCTTCGAGGCGCACGATGTCGTCCTCGCCCAGGTACGATCCCGTCTGGACCTCGATGATCTCCATGAGGCCCTCGTGGCGATTCTCCAGGCGATGGACGGCGCCCAGGGGAATGTGGACCGACTCCCCGACCTGCACCTCCAGCACCTCGTCGTCGCGGGTGACGGTGGCCGTGCCCCGCACCACGACCCACTGCTCGGCCCGGTGGTGGTGGTACTGGAGCGACAGGCAGCCGCCGGGGTGCACCGAGATGCGCTTCACCTGGAATCCGTCGCCGCCGTCGAGCACCTGATAGGCGCCCCACGGACGCAGAACCCGCACATGGGACTCCACCTCGGTTCGTCCCTCGGCCCGGAGTCCCTCCACCAGCGACTTCAGCTCCGACGAACGCTCCCGGCCGGTGACCAGCACCACGTCGTCGGTCTCCACCACGATGAGATCGTCGACCCCCACACAGGCCACGAGCCGGTCGTCGGAGCGGACGTAGCTGTTGGTCACGTCGGCGAGAGCCACGTCGCCCTCCACCACGTTGCCGTCGCCGTCGGGCGCCCGGAGCCGGCGAACCGCGTCCCACGACCCGGCGTCGTCCCATCCCGCCGCCAGAGGCACCACCATGCCTCGGTGGGTCTGCTCCATGACCGCGTAGTCCACCGACTCCCCGCGGATCGACTCGAAGGGCCCGGCGGCCAGGTGACGGGTGAGGCCGTCGGCGTCGTCGTGCCCCTGGCGCCACGCCGCGTCGACCTGCGCCGCCATTTCGGGGCGCGCCGCCGCCAGTTCCTCCAGGAGGCGCGACGCCTTGAAGAGGAACATGCCGCTGTTCCAGAGGTGCATCCCGCCCCGAACGTAGGCCTCGGCGGTGGCGGCGTCGGGCTTTTCGACGAATTCCTCGATGGGGCGGGCGCCGTCTCCGCCCCCGGCCGAACGAATGTAGCCGAACCCGGTCTCGGGCCGGTCGGGCACGATCCCGAAGGTCACCAACGCCCCCTCGGCCGCCGCCTCGGCCCCGCGCCGCACCGCGGCCCGGAACGCCTCGGGGTCGCGCACCACATGATCGGCGGGGAGCACCAGGAGCAGGCCGTCGCCCCGGGTCTCCAGGAGGTCGCGGGCGGCCGCCGCGATGGCCGGAGCCGTATTGCGAGCGTGGGGTTCCAACACCAGGCGGAGGTCGGACCGCCCGATCTCCCGCCCCTGCTCGGCCACCAGGAACCGGTGGCTTTCGTTGGTCACCACCAGCCAGCGGTCGCCGGCGAGATCACCGACCCTCAGGCAGGTCTCCTGGAAGAGGGAGCGATCGCCGGTGAGGCGGGCGAACTGCTTGGGCAGCGCCGAGCGCGACACGGGCCACAGCCGCGTGCCGCTGCCGCCACACAGGAGGACGGGGACGACGGGGTTGGGAGAAGTCACGGTTGGATTGCCTGAAGGGGAACGGCCGGGACGCACTTCAGTTGAGAATCGGCCCCGGAGACTCCGGATTGAAGTCTCGCGCGACCCAGTCGCCGACGGTCCGGGGCGTGCCACGGAGAGCGCTGGCCACGATGTCCGCGATCCGCTCCCCGGCCCGGCCGTCGCCGTACGGGTTGATCCCCTCCCGTCGCCCCTCTCCCGCCCGCGCCTCGGCCAGAACCGCCCGTCCACGAGCCAAGATCCGCGCGCGATCGGTCCCCACCAACTCGGCGGCGCCGGCCTCGATACCCTCGGGTCGCTCCGTCACCTCCCGGAGCACCAGGACCGGCGTGCCGAACGACGGCGCCTCTTCCTGGATCCCCCCGGAGTCGGTGAGGACGAGGTCCGCCCACCGGACCACGGCCATGAGATCGAAGTAGTCCACCGGATCCAGGAGGCGGATCCGGTCGTGTCCGCCGAGGATCTCGTGGGCGGGGCCCCGGACGTTGGGGTTGGGATGCACCGGGTACACCACCTCGAGATCGGGCTCGGCCTCCACCAGGTCGAGGATGCCCCCGAGGGCGTCCCGGATGGGCTGACCGAACGACTCCCGACGATGGAGGGTCACCACGGCCAACCGCCCCTCGCCGGCCCTACGGCGCCGGAGAGCCGCCTCGAGTCCGGGATCGACCACGGTGCCCGAGGCATCGAGCGACTGGAGTGCGTCGACCACGGGATTGCCCGTCACGAACACACGATCCGGAGGGACGTTCTCTTTCAGGAGGTTCTCCGCGGAGCGAACGGTCGGGGCGAAGTACCAGTCGGAGAGGACATCGGTCAGACGCCGGAAGATCTCCTCGGGCCAGGGAGCCCACTTGTCACCACTCCGCAAGCCGGCCTCCACGTGCCCCACCCGGACCTTCTCGAAGAACGCCGTCAGGGCGGCAAACGCCACCGTCGCCGTGTCGCCCTGGACCAGGATCACCTCGGGACGGGCCTCCCGCACGACCTCGCGGAGGCCGTCGAGACACCCGTGGGCCACGTCGTACAAGGTCTGGCCTGGGCGCATGAGTTCGAGGTCGAACCTCGCCTGCAGCCCGAATCGGTCCATGACCTGACCCACGAGGTCGGTGTGTTGGCCCGTCAGAACCAGGTCGACACGGATATCGGGGCGGCGACGAAGCGCCTCGTAGACCGGCGCCATCTTGATGGCTTCCGGGCGGGTGCCCACCACCACGAGTACGCCGGGTCGCTCGTCGTCCGCCGCCTTCAGGGGGCGTTCCATGGCCTTCGGAGGGAAGCGGGAGGGAGGCGGTTCCGCCTTGGATGTGCGCTTCGGAACGTGAACGGCGCCCGAAACGGACGCAAGGGTCGGTCGGCCGCACCCGCAGAGCCGATCGGCGAGGGATTGGAGCGCCACCCCTCGCCCAACCGCGGGAGTTCGACCACGTTTGTACGGTGCCACACCCCTACTCCAGCAGCCGGCTGCCCGACGCATGCCCCCCACGGCCCCCTATCTGCTGATCGTCCGGAACGGTCCCGTCTACGACCTGGAGAACACCCTCGGGTTCTTCTCTCGGACCTTCGGGTCGCATTTCGACGGCGAGATCTGTACCTACGGCAACGATCCCGACCATCTCTCGGCCGCGGGCTTCGACGTGCGCCGATACCGGTGGAGGAACTCCCGCAACTTGTTCGGCAGGGCCGGCTACGTCGCCTGGGTCCTCCGCCGGGCCATCCGGGCGCGGTGGTTCAAACGCCGCCGGCTCATCATGATCGCCTACGATCCGTTTCAGAGCGGGATGATCGGGCTCCTGGTCAAGTGGTTCACCGGCGCCACCTTCATCTGCGAGGTGAACGGCGTCTACGGAGACGACGACAACCTGGTGGACATGCCCGATCCAGAGCAGCGGGCCGAGCGGAAGCGGTCCATGCTCCGCTTCGGGTCGTGGGTTCTCCGGCGGGCCGACTTCGTGAAGGTGCTGTTCCCCGAACAGCTGGCCGGATTCGCCCCCGACGCCCAGGAGCGGCCCCGGACCTGGTTCTTCGACCTCATCGACGCCGACACCTTCCAGCCCCGGGGCCTCGCGCCCGAGAAGCGCATCGTCTTCGCCGGGCACCCGTTCCTGCGGAAGGGTCTCGATATCCTGCTCCAGGCCTGGGCCCGGACCCGGGACGACTTTCCCGAGTGGACCCTCTCCCTCGTGGGGTGGGCCATCGAGGAACCGGCTCGGGAGCGGGAACTCCCCACCGACGGCGTGGTGTTCGTGCCCCCATCGCCCCCGGCGGAGCTCGCCGGACTCATCGAGGCGTCGGCCGGCCTGATTCTCCCGTCCCGCTCCGAGGGCATGGGGCGGGTGCTCCTGGAGGCGGCCCTCCTGGGTCGCCCCCGCCTGGGCAGCCGGGTCGGCGGCATTCCCTACTACATCGACGACGATGTGGACGGACTGCTCTTCGATCCCGTGGACGTGGACGCCCTGGAGGCCGTACTGCGGCGATTCATGGGCGATGAAGACCTCCGGACCCGCCTGGGCGCCGCCGCTCGGCAGCGGGCCCTGAAGTCGTTCACCTCCGAGGAGTACGTGCGTCGCTACGCCGAGGTCGTGAAGGACCTCACCGGCTGGGAGCGCGACTCCTCCGACCGTCCCACCCTTCCCTCCTCCTGACCTCCCCCATGCACATCGTCGTCCTCGGAGCCGGCCGCGTCGGCAACGCCATCGTCCGTGACCTCTCCGCCGAAGCGGAGTTCTCCGTCACCGTCGTCGATCTCGACCCCCAGATGGAGTCCCGTCTCGAGGGGTTGGACGTGGAATTCGAACTCCACGACCTCTCCCGCCCCGGGAACGTGGCCGCCGCCGTGCAGGACGCCGATCTGGTGGTGGGCTGCGTGCCCGGCTTCATGGGCTACGGAACCGTGGAGGCCGCCCTGGGGCAGGGCAAACCCGTGGTGGACATCTCGTTCTTCGAGGAGGACGCCTTCGGACTGGACGAGCAGGCGAAGGAGGCGGGGGTGCCGTGTCTCGTGGACTGCGGAGTGGCCCCGGGCCTCTCCAACCTGATTCTGGGACACATGGAGGCCACCCTCGACGAAACCCTCGCCTTCAAGGCCCTCATCGGGGGACTCCCGGTGGAACGGGACTGGCCGTGGGAATACAAGGCCCCCTTCTCGCCCCGGGACGTGATCCAGGAGTACGTGCGGCCGGCTCGCATGCGGCGCAACGGGCGTGACGTGACCCTCCCGGCGCTGTCGGAGGTGGAACTGGTGCACTTCCCGGGGCTGGGCACCCTCGAGGCCTTCAACACCGACGGGCTGCGGACGCTTCTGGAGACCAGCGCGGTGCCCGACCTCGTGGAGAAGACCATGCGCTACCCCGGCCACGCCGACCGCATGCGGGTGCTGCGGGAAGCCGGCTTCTTCGCCGACGAGGAGATCCTGGTGCCGTCGGGGACCGTCCGCCCCCGGGACGTCACCGAGACGCTGCTGTTCGACGCCTGGCAGTTCGACGAAGGGGAGCCCGACCTCACGGTGGGACGGTTCACCATCGACGGCGGGAGCGACGGCGCCCGGGTGCGCCACGTGTACGATCTCCTGGACTACTACAACCCGGATACCGAGACGTCGTCCATGGCCCGCACGACGGGCTATACCTGCGCCGCCATGGTGCGGCTCGTGGCCACCGGGCGCTGGGCCGAAGCCGGTCTGGCTCCCGCCGAGGTCGTGGGCCGGAACCAGGCCTGCTTCGACTTCGTGCTCCAGCATCTGGCCGAGCGGGGCGTGCACCTCTTCCACCGGGTCGAGACGCTGGACTGACGAACCGCTTGCCCGGACACGGGCGGCAGTGCACACTCCCCCGCGCGAGCGCGCGTCGGCAATCCGCGTGCGTCCATCCCCGGAGGGAGTCCCCCATGAAGAAGTCCGTCCTCGTTCTTGCATGCGTGTTCGGTGCGTGCGCCCCCCCGAGCGACTCCGGCACCGCCTCGAGCGGCGAGGCCGGCGCGTGGGAGGCCCAGGCCGAGCGCATCACCATCATCCGGGACGATTGGGGGATCCCCCACATCTACGCGCCCACCGACGAGGACGCCGTCTTCGGGATGGTCTACGCCCAGGCCGAGGACGACTACGAGCGGGTGGAGCGCAACTACCTCTTCGCCCTGGGGCGCCTCGCCGAGAAGCACGGCGAAGAGGAGCTCTGGAACGACCTCCGCATGCGGCTCTTCGTGGACGCCGACGACCTTCGGGCGCGGTATGACGGGAGCCCCGACTGGCTCAAGGGCGTCATGGACGGCTGGGCCGCGGGGCTCAACTACTACCTCCACACCCACCCGGACCCCGACGGCACCCGGACCATCGACCGCTACGAGCCGTGGATGGCACTGTCGTTCACGGAGGGAAGCATCGGGGGCGACATCGAGCGCATCTCGACCCGGGGGCTGGAGGCGTTCTACGGGGCGGAATCCGGGGTGCCGGCGGAGGTCGTGGGCGACGCCTCCGGACGTGTGGACGGGGAGCCCCTCTCGGCCGACGTGATTCCCGAACCCACCGGGTCGAACGGTATCGCCATCGCCCCGGCGAACACGGTGGACGGGAACGCCCTGCTCCTCATCAACCCCCACACGTCCCACTACTTCCGGGCCGAGGTCCACGTGGTGAGCGACGAGGGCCTGAACGCCTACGGGGCCGTCACCTGGGGGCAGCCTTTCGTCTACCAGGGCTTCAACGAGACGGCGGGCTGGATGCACACCTCCACCGGGGCCGACGCCATCGACGAGTTCGCCTACGAGGTGATCGAGCGGGATGACGGCGTCTACTACATGTACGGCGACGAGGAGCGCCGCATGGAGGAGCGGGACATCACCGTACCGTACCTGGACGGGGGCGCCCTGGCGGAGCGGACCTTCCGGGTGTTTTACAGCCACGAGGGTCCCATCGTGCGCGCCCAGGGGGGCGACTGGGTCGCCGTGAAGCTCATGTTCGAGCCCGTGGACGCCCTTTCCCAGTCGTACGGGAGGACGAAGGCGGCGAATCTTGCCGAGTACCGGCAGGTCATGGAACTCCACACGAACTCGTCGAACAACACGCTGTTCGCCGACGCCGAAGGCAATATCGCCTACTTCCACGCCAATCACGTGCCCATCCGGGACACCTCGTTCGACTGGACGGCTCCGGTGGACGGCAACGACCCGGCCACGGCCTACCAGGGCCTCCACTCCATCGACGACAGCCCCCTGGTGATCAACCCGGCCAGCGGGTGGGTCATGTGCACCAACAACTGGCCGTACTCGGCGGCGGGCCCCGACGATCCGGCCACGCCCCGAGCCGAGGACTACCCGGCCTACATGGACCGATACGGCGAGAACCCCCGGGGAATCCACGCCATCGAGGTGCTCTCGGGGCGAATGGACTTCACCCTCGACGGCCTGGTGGACGCGGCGTACGACTCGTGGCTCCCCGTGTTCGCCGAGATGATCCCGCCCCTGGTGGCGGCCTACGACGCCGACCCCCAGGCGCCGGCGGCGGCCGCCGTGGCCGAGCAGATCGAACTGCTCCGGTCGTGGGACCACCGGTTCGGTGTGGAGTCGGTGCCCACCTCCCTGGCCATCTACTGGGCCACGGAACTCCGGGGGGCGGCCCGGGGCGGCGATCCCTCCGACGCCGACCGCCTCACGGCCCTGGCCGCGGCATCGGAGACCCTCACCGAGGACTTCGGCGACTGGCGGACGCCCTGGGGGGAGATCAACCGGTTCCAGCGCCTCACCGCCGACATCGTCCCCACCTTCTCGGACGACGCGCCGAGCCTTCCCGTGGGGTTCACCTCGGCGACCTGGGGATCCCTGGCCGCCCACGGGCAGCGGGTGGCGAGCGACACGCGCCGGATCTACGGCACCCGGGGCAACAGCTTCGTGGCCGTGGTGGAATTCGGCGAGCAGGTGCGGGCCCGGGCCATCACCGCCGGGGGACAGAGCGGAGACCCCGACTCGCCCCACTTCGACGATCAGGCGGAGCGCTTCGCTGCGGGTGACCTGCGCCCCGTCTACTTCTACCGGCCCGACGTGGAAGCGGTGGCGGAGGAAACGTATCGGCCGGGGGCGCGGTGAAGCCCAGGACAACCCCCGACCCATCGTGAGAATCCTCTGGCTGTCCCACCTCGTCCCCTACCCTCCGAAGGCGGGGGTTCTCCTTCGGGCATACAATCTCGTCCGTGAGCTGTCGCGCACAAACACCGTAGACCTCGTCGCGTTCACTCAGCGAAACCTCCTCGCCCCGATCTACGACGATGTCGACGGTGCGCTGGTCGAGGCGAGGGCCCGCCTCGAGGAGTTCTGCGGGACCGTTCGATTCGTGCGCCTCCCGTCCGACGGGACACCTCTGGGCCGGCAGAGGCTGGCCCTGGGGTCCCTCCTCGGCGGTCGGGCGTACGACGAGGCGTGGCTCCGATCCCGGCCTTTCCGGGAGGCCGTGGTCGAGTGTCTGGGGACTGCGCAGTACGACGTGATCCACTTCGACACCATCGGCCTCATGCAGTACGCGGATGTCGTTCCCGATGGAATGCCGATCGTGCTCGACCACCACAACGTGGAATCGCACCTGTGGGCGCGGCGGGCGGAGAACTCGTCCGGGTGGAGGGGCACGTTCTTCCGCGTTCAGGCCGAGCGGGTGCGACGCCTCGAGGAACAATGGTGCCCTCGGGTCGACCTGAACGTCATGTGCTCCGAGACCGACACGGAGCGCATGAAGGAGATCGTTCCGGACGCCCACACTCACGTGGTGCCGAACGGCGTCGACATCGACTTCTTCGACGCCGCCGCCGGCCGACCCCGCTCGCCGAGGATCATCTTCGTCGGGACTCTGGATTGGTACCCCAACACGGCCGCGGTCCGGCGAATCGCGTTCGAGATCTGGCCTCTCCTGCGCGAGGCCGACGAGCGCTTCGAGTGTGACATCATCGGGGGGAACCCTCCTCCCGACCTGGTGGAACTCTCCGCCAGGGATGAGCGGTTTCATGTCCACGGCTTCGTGGACGACATCCATCCGTGGCTCGAGAATGCGCTCTGCTACGTATGCCCAATCCAGGACGGGGGCGGCACGAAGTTGAAGATTCTGGATGCCCTGGCGATGTCGAAGGCGATCGTGGCCGATCCCATCGCGTGCGAGGGAATCGCGGTGACCGACGGCCAGGACGCGATCTTTGCACGGGAACCGCTGGAATACGTGACGGCCATTCTCCGACTGAGGGACGACGATGCTTATCGGGCCGCGGTCGAATCCCGCGCCCGCCGGCTGGCCGTCGAGAAGTACTCGTTCCGAGCCGTCGGAGAGGACTTTCATCGAGTCCTGAGCGAGATCACCTCACCGCCGGACCCCAGCGCGGAAGAGGGCCCGTCCGGCGACATTCCGGAATGAGGCACGATCCCTGCTTAATTGAATGAACTTGGCCGGTGGTCTCGGCCTTTTGGTCCTGCTCCCACCCGAACGATCTCTGCGGTATTCCCTCGTTGAACGCGATTTTCCATCACCGATCGAGGGGCGCGCGGCCTGAGGCCCTCGCCTCGATTCGATTCATTTCCCTGCCCCGGTTCGAGTCGTTACGCGCCCTCGCCCTGGGGGCCGCCCTCTGGGCCTTGGCGTCGGCCTGCGGCGATCGGTCGAACCCCGTCCTCCACCTGGAAGCGAACGGATCCGTGCGGATCAGTCCGGCTCAGGTCGAAATCGACGACGGGGACTCCATGGAATTCGGAGCCGTCTTCCGCGACGGTTCCGGTCGCGTCGTGTCGAGCCTGCCCAACGGTGCCAGCCTCGTCTGGAAGACGTTCTCCACCACGGTCGCCCGTATTCAAGGATCGGGCCAACAGGCCGAACTCCAGGCGCTGAAGCCGGGGCGCACCACGATTCAGGTGTCTCTCGGGTCCCTGACCGCCACCGCAGACATCGTCGTGTCGCCCGTCCCGGCCCAGGTGGTATCAGTGGGAGCCCCGGTCGCTCTCGGAAAGGCCGGGGAGATCGTGCCCGATCCACCTCGGGTGCAGGTGCTGGACCGACACGGCTCCCCCGTGCCGGATGCGGGGGTACGGTTCGCGGTCACCCAGGGCGGTGGCACGGTCGTCCAGGCGCTGGTCAAGACCGACCGTTTCGGGTTCGCCCAAACGGACTGGCTGCTCGGCCCGGACCTGGGAATCCAGACGTTGCAGGCCGAGGTGGGCGGGCTCCCTCCGACGCAGTTGTTCTCCTATGTGAACGGTGACTTGTCGTCGGTCTCGTTCACCGCGACGTCGCCGGGCGTATCAGACGGAGTCGCCGGGCAGCCGCTCCAGGACATGCTCGAAGTGCGAGCCCGGGACGCCCAGGGCCGGCCCGTGATGGGCGTAGGGGTGGAATGGACGGCCTCCCACGGAACCCTGCTTCCGGCTTCACCCGTGACCGACAGTCAAGGGAGAGCGAGAGCTCGTTGGGTACTCGGCTCCGAAGCGGGGAATCAATCCGCGTCGGTCCAATTGACCCTTCCCCAGGACTTCGCCGGAGCTTCCGGTGTTTCCCAGAACGTCTCGGTCACGTTTCAGGCCGCCGCGACACCCGGCGTGCCGGTGGAGGTGTCGGCCCTGCCCAAGCGATTGGTGCTCGAGTTGGGTGCCGCCGCCCGCGTGAGTGTGGCCGTCCTCGACCTCTTCGGGAACCGGATCGACGACCTCGGCTCCGTCGGGTGGGAATTCGACGACCCCGGGATCGTGGCGGTCGGCGCCGCCATCGACGGTAGCGAGCTGTTCACCGCGAACCGCATCGGGACGACGCGCGCCGTGGCCCGGGTCGCCGCCCTCGCAGACACCATCGACGTCCTGGTCCGCCCCGTCGCCGATACAGGTGGGGGAGGGGGAGGCGGAGGAGGAACCAGCCCGGAGATCACGCTCCAGCTGTCTCCGCCGAGCCTCAGCATCGATGTCGGCGAAACGGCAGGATTCTCGCTCCTCGCCGAAGACGGGGACGGGAATCCCCTCCCGGCGAACGATGCGACCTGGGCATCGGACAATCCCTCCGTCGCCACGGTCGACGCCTTCGGGCGGGTCGTCGGTCTGTCGGAAGGCGTGGCCCAAGTGCAGGCGACGCTCGGAAGCGTCTCCACCCTCGGACTCGTCCAGGTTTCCGCCGAGGCCGAGGTCCCCGAACCCGACGGCCCCCCCGCCCGGATCACCGATCTGCACATCACGGACGTGGGACCGACCTGGATCGATGTCGGCTTCACTGCGTCGGACGACGGCACCGGCTCGGTGGCGCTGCACGAAATCCGGTTCGCATCGGCGCCGATGGGGTGGGGTTGGGGACAGGCCTCGGTTGTGGCGACCGGCGCGTGCGCCAGCGGATTCGAGCCGTCGGCGGCGGGGCAGACGTCCGAGTGCCGAGTGGAGGGGCTCTCGCCGAACCACACCTACGACGTCCAGATGGTGGTGTGGCGCGAAGACCTGGACCTTCGCGTGTACTCCCCGCTGTCCAACGTGGCCAGGGGCACTACCGAAAACGACGTCGGCGGCGGCGAGGTCGTATCGGTGTCGGTGGTTCCCGCCACAGCCGTGTTGTCTGACGGGGAGACGCGTTCGTTCGAGGCTCGGGCCTACGACGCCACCGGCGAGCGGGTCCACGACCTCCCGGCCAGTTGGTCCTCGACGAACGAAGGCGTTGCTGTGGTCGACGGATCGGGTCGCGTGACTGCCGTGAATCCGGGAACCGCGTCGATCCGTGCGACGGTGGCCGGGAAGACCGGGACCGCCGCGATCTCGGTGGTCGAAGGCGAGGCGCCCGACGATCCCATCGTAGCGGTGACCGTTTCCCCGTCGGCGACGACACTCACGACGGGTCAGGGGGCCGATCTCGAGGCGACCGCATGGACGGCTTCCGGCGCCTCGGTTCCCTCCACCGCTTTCGTCTGGACGTCTACGGACCCCGAGGTCGCCAGCGTGAACGGCGCGGGGCGGGTCACCGCGCTGTCGACCGGAACCACCACGATCAGAGCGGTTGGCGGCGGGCACGAAGGGTCGGCGCAGGTCAGCGTTCAGGACTCGGGCGGGGGAAGTAACCCCGTAGCACTCGAGGTGACGCCGGGATCCTCCATCATCACGATCGGTGGCAGCGTGCAGCTCGCTGGGCGGCTTCTCGATGCGGCCGGCCTCGTGATCCCTGGGGTCGTATTCAGCTGGACCTCCTCGGACCCGGGGGTCGCTTCAGTCGATCCCACGGGTCTGGTACGAGCCGTGGCTCCGGGCACCGCGTCCATCACGGTCTCCACCGTCGGGTTCAGTGCCTCGGCGCAGATCGTCGTCCTCTCCCAGTCCGGCGGTACGCCCTGGTACACGGAGCAGTGGTCCTACGGATCCACGGCGGCGATGCTGTCCAGCCCGCAAGTGTCCGACGCCAGCAACACCGGAGGTCGGGTGAGTCTACTCACGAACCTCTCCGGCACGCCCACCGGTTTCACCAATGCCGTCCGGGTACATTTCGACGCCAACATGGGGGGGGAACCACAGGCCGGAGTCGACATCACCCTCCCGAATGCGAGCCAGGTGCGGCCGCGGGAGGTCTGGGTCGAGTTCTACGCCCGCTGGTCCCCGAACTGGGTAACCGACGGACCCTACTCCGGAAACGCTGACCACAAATTCTTCTTCCTGTTCGACCAACAACCCAGCGGCACGCGCCGGTGGGAGAGCCATATCGGGCATTTCGGCAACGGGATCGGCACGTTCATCGCCGGGGAAGGCCATACCGAGTACTTCCAGCCGAACATCCAGGCGCTGTGGGACGGTCAGTGGCACCGCCTCCGGTATCACGCCAAGATGTCTTCTCAGGGTGTGTGGGAAGTCGAGATCGACGGCCAGAAGTTCCATTGGCCGGGGACCAACGCCGACTGGGGATCTCAGTACTATTTCAACTCCCTGGCCCTATCCCGGAACGTGAACAGGGGAACGGACAGGAACATGACCCTCGATTTCGGTCCGGTCAGGGTCTACGTCACGAATCCGGGGTGGTGAGCGACCGCCTCGCCACGAAGCCCCGCCCGAGGGCGAGCAGAGCGAGAGCCAGGGAAACAAGCCCCGCGATGGTTCGCCAACGGTAGGTGGCGAGGCTCCGGCGGATCGGTTCGCCGGGGCGATCCTCGGTCACCCTGTATTGGGGCCCGATTCGCATCATCTGCTGGAGCAACTGGCCGACCGGCTTGTTGATGCGCTCGAGCCGGCGGGTCCAATGCCCCATCAGCCACTCCGGTTCGTTGTTCACGATCTCCGCCAGCCGTGAACGAGGATCGCCGTAGTATGCCTCGGCGAGGGCGGTTGCCGGCGTCCGACCGGCCAGGGGCACGAGTCGACCTCGATCGCCCCCGGCCAACATCCGTTCCTCGAACTCCGGGGCCGACAACGGTTCGCCTGATTCGTCCGCGACCCAGAAACCGAGGAACACGTCGATCATCCCCCACCGCTGTAGCTCTGGGACCCAGACATCGACGACGGCGTGACCCGAGGCAGGTGTACCCGGCTGGGGAATGTCCGCCCACTCACGACAAGTGAATCCTCGGGAAGCGCAGAGGACCATGAACGCTTCGGTCCACGTGCTGCACTCCCCCAGGCCGGACCGTACGGCTTCGAGCAAGCCCTCCACGTTCAGGAATGGCCGGACGTCCGTTTCGCCGGAAGGATCGGGAAAGACCTGACCGACCGTGTTGAGCGCCGCTTCCCAGGAGCCGTTCCCCGCCTCGGTCTCCGCCCCGACCGCGGAGGCGGCGGTGGCATTCATCCCGAGGGAGTATTTCGTGAAGCTCGGGTTCCGCACAGGTTCGACGAGCAGGATCCCGGCGACCAGGAAGAGGAATCCTGCACCCCGGAGGCCCATCATTGGAGAACGAGTGGCCGCTCCGTATGGACGGGAGCACGGCGTACTTTCCGCCGACGTCGGCGCGGGACCCCGCCCCTACGCCACCCGGCCATGGCCCTGTCGGCGTTCGTGACGAACCCCGCCGACAGAGCGAGGAGCACCACCAGGAGCGACAGGGAGAACGTCGTCAGAAAGAACGAGCCGAAGGCGAATCCCAGAATCGATGCGGACAGCGCATTCCCCAGGCGGAACAAGGCCACGGCACGTTCACCTCCCTCCCGACGCCATCGACGGAGTTGACCGCGACGGTGGAACACCAACACGAACATCGCGCCGATCATCCCGACGTAGAGCATTCCCCCCGGAATCCCGGTTTCCGCGAGAATCTCCATGTACGAGTTGTGGGCGACGGACGCCTTCCAGCGCCCGCCGAACTGTCGGGCCTCGTCGGAGAGAGTCGCCTCTGCGATGGGGAAGTTGGTGAGGCCGAGCCCGAAAATCGGGTGATCCCGAGTATACTCCATCCCCCGCTTCCAGATCTCCATACGCCCGGTGGCCGACTCCACATTGTAGTCGCTCTCGAGCGAGGTGAGGGTGCGGAGTCGATCGGAGACCTCGGCAGGAAGAAGCATCAGGCCGGCGGCAAATGCGAAGACCGGCGCGAGGCGGTAGCGAAGCGGGACACCACGCTCAGTGAAGATCAGGTACAGGAGGATCGCCGCGAGCCCGAGGAATCCTCCCCTGGACTGACTCATGACCACGCAGAATCCCAACGCCGCCGCCGCAAGGCCGAAACCGAACTTGGCTCGGGTGGTCTTCTGGAGGCCCAGGAACCACAACACGATCGGAAGGCTCATGTTGAAGAGCAGAGCCAGGTCGTTGCGATCGTACGTGCGAACCGGGGTCCACAGCGTCGGAGTCCCCTGCTTGATGTAGAAGAACGCGAGGACGGCCGCGCCCAACGCGTTGGCCGCCAGCGCCATCTCCAGTCGCGCGAACGACGTCATCGTGCTGAGCAGGAACAGGAGGAAGAGCGCGTTCCGAAGGTGGACGTCCTGCAGGACCTCCAGACTACGCGCCGGGTCGAGTCCGAAGAGATGCCCAAGGAGGGCCCACATCAAGAGGAGGAAGTAGAGCCAGATGAAGGGGACCCGGAGCGCCGCCGACAGGCGACCCATGTTGGGCGAAAGGAACAGGAACGCCCACGACGAAAGGGTGAGGATCGCCGAGAAGCGAAACACCTCCACCGTGGGGACCAAGATGTGGAAACGCCACACGTACGCGAGGATGATGCCCACCAAAACGACCGCGCGGGGATCCCGCACGGCCTTTTGAACCAGCTCGGCGATCCTCGTGGCTCCTTCCCTCCCCCGCATCTCCAGGCGACGGAGAACGGGCGCGGAACCACTTGGACGTGCTCGACTAGGTGGCATTGAGCTCGCGGTTTTTATCGTGAAGGAGGCGCCGGAGCGCACGCCCAAGGGGACGTGCGCTCCGGCGACAGATTACCAACCGGGATCGGCCGTGTACACCTTCAGGGGACCGAAGTCCAACGTCATGTCGTGGTCCGTCCCCCGATTCAAATTTCGGGAAAGGGCGAGGGAATTGAAGTAGTACTGAGCGCCCCAATCCGCGTTTCCACCCGGCCAAGTGAACTTCTGGCCATCGATCTCCAATTCCCAGACCCCATTCGAGTCCATCTTCGCATGGTACCGGAACCGGTGCCACTGCCCGTCCCAGAGAGCCTGGATGTTGGGTGCGAACGGCTGGGTGTGACCTGCCCCCGCGATGAAGGTCCCGATGCCGTCACCGAAATGCCCCACGTGGCTTTCCCACCGGCGCGTTCCGGACGGTTGCTGGTCGAAGAGGAAAAAGAACTTGTGGTCGGGATTCCCGGCATACGGCCCGTTGGTCACCCAGTCGGTCGACCACCGCGCGTGGAACTCGACCCATACCTCCCTCGGCTGGTCCCGGGCAGCGTCGGGGAACGAGACGTCCACACCCACTTGGGGCTCGCGACCCCAATTGGCCTTGAACTGGATGCGCACGGCGTTGGTGAAGCCTCCAGGGGCACCCGTGACGTTGTTCAGCATCGACAACGAGCCCCCGCCGTTCGACGCGTCAGAGAGCTGCGGATCGGCCAGCATCTCCTGGACGGAGCTGAAGTTCCAATTCTGCTCGTACCAGGCGCTGCCGCTCGCCGGAGGAGGCGGAGGCGGATTCTGCCCGGCCCTCACCGTCACCAGGGTGGTGTCGGCCTCGGAGCAGCAGAGGGCCGAGGCGATGAGAAGGGCGGTACCGGCCGCGTGGGCGGTCACCGTGCCCCCCTCCGAGACGCTGGCCACGGAAGCGTTGGACGAGCTCCACGTGATGGGCGAGGAGAGAACGTTGTCGGCTGCGTCATAGGCCACCGCCACGAGGGGGTAGGTCTGCCCCTGGTCGAGGGTCACCGACGACGGCGACGTGACGACCCGATCCACCGTGGGCGTCGTGGGAGTCGCCACCGTCGTGGTGGCGCCCGTCGCGATGGTGGACAGTTCGGAGTACACGTTCGAGCCGTTCTCGATCCGCCAGGCCACCATCTGGACATCGTACGACGTTCCGGGAAGGAGACCGTCGATCTCACACCGTCGGGTGCTTCCCACGGTGCCCCCGGTCATGGGCGAGGCGCAGGCCCCGTCGGCCAGCACCGTGGCGCTGCCCCATCCCCACCCCATGGGCGAGAGCGCGTAGCGGATCTGGGTGAGGGCCGGTCCGCCCGTCCCGTCATCCACCTGAGTGAACTCGACCGTCATGGAGGTCTCCCCGGTCGACACGACGCGAACGTCGTCGATGGTGCCGGGGTCGGTGGAGGGCGGCGGGGCGTCGGGAGCCTGCACGGTCACGGGGGCAGACACCGTGGCTCCTTCCACCACCGCCTGCACGGTGGCTTGCCCGGCGGAAACGGCGGCCACGCCGCCTGAGCCGGAGACCGACGCCACCGAAGGATCGGAACTCGTCCAGACCACACCGGCACTGGACGTGGGATTGCCGAAGGCGTCGAACGCCTGAAGGGTGAACGTCGCCGTACCGCCGGGGTCCAGCGTCAGCGACGCCGGGGTGACCGAAAGGGTCGTGGCGGGGCCGGCGTTGGCGGTGGCCGGAATGGAGACCGGCGCCACGGAGTACATGGCCATGGGCCCCGGGCCGGGTGCCGGATCGTCCACGGTGGTCATGAGGGATTGGGAGCCCACTCGGCTGCCCAGGGTCCAGGACACCTGCGCCCGACCCTCGCCGTCGGTGGTCATGGACGTGGCGGACACCGACCCGCCGTCGGACGGCACGAACGATACGTTGGCGCCGGCCACCGGTACTCCTTCGGCGTCCAACACCCGGACCACCACCGGCGCCGGGAGGGGGGTCCCCACCACGCCGGCCTGATTGGCTCCGGACTCGGGCGCCACGCCGGCCGGCACCGTCGGCTTCTCGAGGGTCGTGCCCTCGGCCGACGTCGAGGCGGCGTAGATCCGTTCCGCGCCCTTCTCCCGGAAGGCCCGGACGTGCACCGAGAAGGTGGTGCCGTCGGCGAGCCCGTCGACCGTGCAGCTGCGATGCGCGCCCACGGCCGATCCGTTGAGGGGCGATGCGCACGTGCCCGACGTGACGGGCTGCGCCTGGTCCCAGCTCGCACCGGAGACGCCCAGCCGGGTCTCGTACCGCGCCGGCTCACCCGTGCCGTCGTCCACTTCGGTCCAGGACAGGGTCAGCCACGATTCACCGGCCGAGCCCACGGAGAGGTCGGTGACCCTCACCGGATCGCCTTCCACCACGACGGTGGTGGAATCCTGGGTCTTCCGCTTCCGCCACTTGTCCTTGATCCACGCACGGATCCGCACCCACCCCCGTCCCTCGGTGCGCACGAGGCCGAGTCCGCTGACGTCGGCCACCCGGCGATCGGACGTCTGCCACTCGAGAGGCAGGTCCTCCACGGGGTTGCCGTACTCGTCCCAACCCTGGACGACGAGACGCTGCTCGGCGCCCACGGCCAGGGTCACGGTGTCGACGGAGAAGCGGAGCTGTTCCACCGGGCCCGCTTCGGCATCGGCCAACACCAGCATCTCGTCGTGTCCTTCCACCCGGACGCCGAGGCTCTGAGGACCCGCCTGGGGTCCCAGCGTCCAGACCGTACGGGCCATCCCCGACTCGTCGCTCACCGACACCGGCCCGGCCGTGGTCCCGCCCCCCTGTCCGGAAGCCCACACGACGTGGACGCCCGGCAGGGGCAGTCCCACCGAGTCCTTCAGCAGGACTTCGACCTGGGTCTGGATCGCCTGTCCCACCGTCCCGGTGTGGTTCAACCCCGAGACGATCTCGGCGTAGGCCGGAACCGCGACGATGGGCTCGTCGCGGGTGGTGGTGTGGGCCGCGGTGGAGGGAGTTCCCCGCACCGTACCCGTGAGGTCGGGCCGCTCGGGCCCCACCATGAAGCGATACCCGTGCTGAGCCTCGAGGCCCGTCACCACGCAGGTGACCGGGGCGCCGATGGCCGTACCCCGCACGGGGTAGCCACAGGCGCCCTCGCGGACGACGGAGCCCTGTTCCCAACCCGCCGCGCCTTCGAGCATGCGGATCTGGTACTGGGCCGGTGCGCCCATGCCGTCCTGGACCTCGGTCCACGACAGTTCGACGGCACGATGACTGAGCGCCCGGGCCGAGAGATCGGTCACGGGCGCAGGATAGACTTCCTGAAATCGATCCCCTGGATCGAGGCTGGTCGGTTGTGGGGTGGTGCTGGAGTCGCTGCAGGCCGCAGCGAGAAATACGGCGAGAAACAACGCGTGGTGCGGGGTGCGCATGAGGTCGCTCACTGGCTGGACCCGGGGAGCCGGCGCCCCCTCGGATCATGGTCCGTGGTGTTGCTGGCGGCCCGGCGAACAGTCCGCACCGTGGGCGGAGGGAGTCCCGTGGCTCTGCGTCACCGCCTTTCGACGGCTTTGCTCTTTTCAGCGACCGTTGTGATGTGGCCCCGGGGAGGCGCAGGATGCGTGCCTGCGCTCCACGGAGTGCAAGAACACTTTAAGTGCCTGCGAAACAATCACTTGTGGGATTTGGTACCTCAAAGAAACCTTTCGTTGCCGCAGGGCGCGGCGAAAAGTTGTTCGAAAGGGGGAACCGATTGCCGTGGCGTCGCCGCTGCGCTCGCGTGGCCGGGCCTCAGGGTCTGGCCCTTTGCCCCCCGGTGAGACAGCTTGTTGGGTTCCCTATCCCTCCAAGTGGACCCGATGGCCCAGATCCTCGTCCTGGCGAATGAGATTCCCCTGCCGATCCAGGCAACCGGAACGTCTCTGCGCCTGAACCCCGTTCTGCGGCATCTGGCCCGGGAACACGCCATTGATCTGGTGGCCATCTCAGACTCCCGCCCCGACCTCGACCGGCGGGTCGCGGAAGCCCAGGAGTTCTGTCGTTCGGTGACGGCCCTCCCCCGACCGCGGCTTCCAGGCGTGCGGCGCATCTCCCGGACGCTGAGGGGTATGGTGAACCCCCAGCGGCCGCCGTGGGAGTTCATCGACCCCTTCAGCAAGGAGCTGGTGGACGCTCTAGTGCCCACGCTGCGAGAAACCCGTCACGACGTGCTCCTGGCCGTGAACGAGGTCCTGGACGTGGCCTGTCAGCTGCGGATCCGCAACGTCATGCCGCCTCGGTTCGTCGTGGACTGGATCGACGCCCCGTCCCTGGTCCACGAACGGCGATCGGAGATGATGTCCCGTGTGCGGGCCCACTTCGTGCGCCGCCGCACGGCCCGGCTCGTGGAGTGGCAGAAGCAGATCAACGCCCAGGCCCACGCGGCGATCTACATCGCCGATGCCGATCGCACCCACGCGGGCGCCGGAGCGAACCCCGCGGTTCACGTCATTCCAAACGGCGTGCTGACCCTCGACCAGCCCGTGACTCGACCGGACGATCATCCCCCCACCATCGGGTTCCTGGGTAACATGGCCTACGGGCCGAATGTCCATGCAGCCCTCCGGCTGCATTCCGGAGTATTCCTGCCCCTGGTGGCCACCCACCCCGATCTACGGCTGAAGATCATCGGTCGGGATCCCGATCCGGCGGTGCGGGCCCTGGTCTCGGATCGGGTCGAGGTTACCGGCGAGGTGGAATCGATCTGGCCCCACCTCGCCGAGGTGGACGTCGTCGTGCTTCCCATGGAATTCGGAGGGGGACTCCAGAACAAGGTCCTGGAAGCGGCGGAAGCCGGCTGCGCCGTGGTGGTCACCCGCGTGGGCGCTGCGGGATTGGGACCCGAGGGGCGCGACGCCCTGATCATCGAGGACTCCGACGAGGGCATGATCCGATCGGTGTCCCGGCTCCTGGACGACCCCGGTGTGCTGGCGGAAGCCCAGGCGCGAGCGACGGCGATCCAGGACATGTTCGATTGGGAACACATCCTGCCGCGGTACGCAGAGGTCGTCCTGGGGGAAGACTACTCCCCCCCGGGTGCCTGACCGAACTCCACGTCCCCGCCTCCACGGGGCACCATCCTCCAGGTCCCGCTCACGTCGGGATCGGGCACCAGCAGGCCGGCGATCCCGACGACCGGCGTCCCGGGGACGATGGTCTGGCCGAACCCGTTCTGGGTGAGGAGGAGCGCCCGGAAGGACTCCGTGCCGTCGTCGATGGTGAGGAGCGTGCCGGAGAAGGGAATGGTGGCGGCGTCGGTGACGGTGGCGTTCTGGACCACGACGAAGCGTGCGTCCAGCGCCCCGCCGTCGGCCGTGCGCGCTTCGGCGGCGGTCACCTCGAGAGGAAGCACGGCCCGCACCTGGTTGGCCAGGACGATGACCCGGCCGTCGACGAGGAAGCGGGCGGCGCCCGTGCCCGAGGTGCGGCCCAGTACGCGAAGGCTGTCGCCGGCGGTTCCGGCCACGGCCGCCGGGAAGGTCACCCGAACGGCGGAGCCGTCTCCCGCCAGGAGGTGAATGGCCCGGTCCCCGGAGTCGCCACGAGCGTTGAGGGCCAGACCCTCCACCCACACCCGCCGGCCCTCCGGGAGCCCGCGGGCTTCGGCGATCGACGCGTCGGGGGGCGTGACGCCCACGGCGATCCCGAGGGCGTCGTTGGGTGCGAGGGTCACCCGGGTCGTGTCGATTTCGCTCAGCACGAGGGAATCACCCAGGAACGCCGGATCGACCCTCAGGTCGTACGTCCCCACGGGAATCTGATCGAGGGTGACGATCCCGGTGGAGTCGGTGACGCCTTCCACCACTGCCGTCCCGGATCCCGGGAGCGTGACCTGGAACCGGAGACCCGACGCGGCCTGGTCGTTGCCGGTTGGCCCAGGTTGCCCGTCGTAGTCATAGAAGGCTCCCACGGTGATGGAGGCCTCGGACGTGGGCACGGGCCCGAAGGGCTGATCCCGGTCGCAGGCCGTGAGGGCCGCGATCGAGCCCAGCAGGACCAACGTGGGGGTCCTCATCGTCCGACCCTCAGACCCACGCGGATCATTCGCCCCGCCGATCGATCGGCCAGGCCGGACCCGAAGCCCGGGTTGGTATCGAAGGGCAGGGTCGTGGACGTTCCGACCGACGTCAGCGCCGATCCCGCGCGGACGTCCAGGAGAGCCGTATCGATCAATTCGATCTCCTGATCGAGAACGTTGAAGGCGTCGACGAAGAGCCCGATCCCCGGGCCCGGCAGTCCGATCTCGAGCCGGAGATCCAGGGTCTGGACATCGGCTCGACGGCATCCGTTGCGGCTGGCGAACACGCCGCGATCGCCATCGAGGCAGTCCCAGTCGGGGTGGGCGGCGGCGGCCGCGTCGCTGACGAAGGCGGGAGCGTTGCCCACCACGCCGTCGAGGTTGGCGTCCACCCCCGGGGCGTAGCCCGGCGTGAACGGGGTTCCAGACCAGAAGCGGTACACGGCGGAGAGGCGGCTACCTTCGCCCACGGGGAGGGGCACCGCCACGGTGCCCGTGACCCGATGGGGCCGGTCCAGATCCGAGACGCCCTCCGTGGGGTCATCGGCAGCCCCTGCCTCCAGGGGCACACCAGCCAGGGGTCCCTGGGACCCGAGCCCCGGGACGTTGTCTTCGGTGCGGGACCAGGTGTACTCGCCGGAGAAACGCACGCCTCCGGACACCGCGTAAGCCAAGCGCGCCGTGATTCCGAGATACTCGGACCACCCACCCTGATCGAGTTCCCACACCGGCCCGAACGAGGCGAACCGGCTCAGAGTCCCGGGATCGGCGCCGAGCCAGCTTCCCACCTTCCAGGGTTGTGCCCAGAGGGAGCGCCCGTTCTGATCCGTGCCGTGGGGGGTCACGGTGCGGTTCAGATTCCGCCTCCGCGTGAGGCCTTCGGTGAACCGGACCACCCCGCCCACGCCGAACTCGACAGCCCCGGCGGAGCGCTGAACTCCCGCGGAAAGACGAAGGGTCGCCGGAGCGCTGGGGTCGTCCACGAGGTAGGCGTACCCGGGATCGATGGAAGGCGGGGTGATCGCCGTGAGGGGCGCCTCCGGCCAGGCCGGGAAACTCCCCGTACTCCCGTACACGTCCGAATCTCGGGAATTCCGTACCTCCAACAGGAGCGACGGATCGAAGGCGTGGCTCTCGTATGCCGCACCCAGGGTCAGTTGTGTCCCGCTGTTGCTCCAGGTCAGGTCCACGAACCCCGAAGGAGCGCTCACCTGCTCCTCCAGCGAAGGGGCGGTGAGGCCCGACGCGGCGAACCAGCTCGACGTCGGCAGGATGTCCAGCAGGGGCACCCATTCGCTGTCGAACCCGGCGCCGTAGCGGAGCTGCAGCCCCGAACCGGCGGCCCAGGTGTCCTCGGCGAAGATCCCGAACCGGGGGACCGTCGCGCTGACCTCTCCGCGGTAGCGCCGGGCCACGAAGGCGCCGCTCCAGCTGCCGTCCACCGCGCCGGTCCCCACGGCCGTGCGGATCCACGGGTCCCGACCCAGATCCTGGGAGTGGGACGCGAACCCGCCGCGAAGTCCGACGTAGATGCTGTGCGTGCCCCGGCGGGCCTGCAACGCCGCCGTCAGATCGCCGTCGAGCCGGGACGCCGACTCGGCCTCCAGCGGTCCGGGGCCGCCCCGGAGTCCCGTGGAGGCGTCGAGGAACGTGGGGCTGCCCGCCTCGAACGGAAGATCGGCGCCGGCCGCGGCCGCCGACGTCCAGGCAGACCGTCCCACGCCGAGGCGCACCTCCAGGAGTTCCCGCCGGCCGACCACCGCCAGGAATCCGCCGCCCACCAGGAAGTCGGTGCGCTCGCCCGTGTCGACCAGGCCCCACGCCGACCCCGTCAGGTCCACGGCGGCGGGCTGCACGGCGAACCGGGCCGTGCCCCACAGGCTTCCGGCGGCCCCGAAGGTGTGATCGAGGCGAGCGAAGGCCGACAGCCCCCGCCGCCGCTCCACGTACGGCGCCCGCACGCCCTCCACGCCGCCGTCGGCGCCGGGAAGCAGCCCCGCCCGGGGCCGCTCCACCTGCCAGACGTCCGCCGCCACCACGATGGCCGTGGTGTCCGGGGAGGGAACCAGGGTGGCCATGGCACCGGCCTGGATCGAGCGGGTCGACGGCGCATCATCCGGATCGGCAGTGCTCTGACGGAGCGGGCCCGCCGCGCCGGCGGCGTCCACCTCGACCGCGGCCCCCGTGCCCCGGACCGAGTGGACGCCGATGCGTCCGCCGGCCCCGGACGGGAGCGCCCGCCCCGCACCGGCGACGCCGACCTGGGCCGCCGCCACCGTTCGGGACGTGACCAGGCCCAGCCCCCGGTCCAGCGAGCGGAGGCCCAGGGGCCGCACGGGCCGGAAGGGGAGTCCGTCGATGAACAGGGCCGTGTTGGCCCCCGGGAGTCCCGCGAGACCCAGGCCCTCGTCGGTGAGGGTCGAGAGGCGGGTCCATCCATCCAGGGTCGGCGCCTCGGCGGGCGCGGCCCGGAAGTCGGCGGCGTCGATCCACCGCTCCGACACGCCTCCCCCCGATGCCGCGGCAGGCGCCGCCACGGTGTCCACGCCGGACGCGCCCGAACCCAGCACGATCTGCAGCCGGGTGGCGACCCCCGGCCGCAGGGCCACGCCCGGAACCAGCTGGGGGCGGAACCCCAGGGCCTCGACCCGGACAGAGTAGACCCCGAGGCCCACGCCCCGGAGGGCGAAGGTGCCGTCGAGGAGGCCGGTGAACGAGCGGATCGCCTCGCCGTCGGCGTCGAGCACCGTGATCACCGGGCGCTGGATCGGTTCGCCGAGAGCGGAGCGCACCGTGCCCGAGAGCTCGGCTTCGGTGGGCGTCTGGGCGCGCAGCGCCTCCGCCGGGATCCCGAAGGAACCGGCGAGGATCAGGGCGAGGAGAGATCGCCGAAGAAGGGGGTGGAGCATGCCTCGAACCGGGCGGGAAGGGTGCGGAGTAGGGCTACGTTCAAGGTACACCGGTACCTGCGGGGTCGCCAACCGATTCAGGATCGGGGGACTCCCCGTCGCCGGGCCCACCGCGCCGCCGCGACTCCGGCGACGAGCCCCAGGGCGAGAGCCGGCAGCGACAGGGCCGCCAGGGGAGTGACGGCGGGAAGCACGCCGGCTCCCAGCCCCAACCCGGCCAGGGCGCCCCAGGCCGTGCGGGGCGGGCCCGCCACGAGGATCACGGCCGCGAGCAACGCGACCCCCAGGGCCGATGCGACGGTCCAGGGAAGGGGCACCCGGAGGTCGCGCCGGAGGTAGCGCCAACCCTCCAGCGGTCCGGGCCCCAGGCCACACGCCCGGCCCCCGGCGGTCTCCACGCAGAACCCTTCCCGCTCCGCCGTGACCCGCACCGTCGCGGTGTCCCCCGGGGAGAGGCCCTGGAGCCCGTCGTAGAGCACCATGGACGGCTCGGCGAAGCGGAGGCTTCCGCCGCGGGAGCGGAATCGCGCCAGCACGTCGTCGCCCCGCACGCCCACGAACACCGCCTCTTCCCGATCCGCCGAGAAGATCGCGAACACCGGCGCCCACCCCCGGGGCGGGGTCCCCAGTCGAAACGTCACCGACAACTCATCCTTCTCGGCGAGGCGCGCCCGCACCTCGTCGGAGTCGGCCAGGGGTCCCGAGGCCACGGAGCCATCGCCCAGCCGGACCTCCACCACCTCGCCGTCGTAGGCTGCGAAGGACCCGAGCCGGGGTGTGTACTGCCCGTACAGCACGCCCGGAGGAGGAGCGGGCCACGACGCCCACGCCGTGAGGAGGAGCACCCCGGCTCCCGCCGCGGCCCAGACCCGCACCGGGGGGAGCCCCCGGGAGAGTCGCCGCCAGAGAAACCACCCCACCACCGCCCCCAGCCCGTTCACAACCACGTCGGCGAGGGTGGGATAGCGCCCCGGCAGGACGAACTGAACCGCCTCGATGAACGCCGACCCGCCGAACCCCAGGGCTGCCACCACCCCAGCCCCCAGACCCAGGATTCCCCCGAGCACCCCCAGGGGGAGGAAGAGCACGGTGTTGAGAACGGCGTCGGCCGACCCCAGGTGGCCGCAGGGAAAACAGAAGACCGGCGTGGGCGCGCCCCCGGCGGAGGGCGTGAGGGTGAGGAGGGCCACACCCGCCACCCACGCCCCCAGGAGGCGTCGGGCGGTGGTGCGGGTCCGGGGACGAATCGACGGTTCCGGGCCGGGCAGGGGTCACCTCCGGGGTGGACGGGGTTTCAGGACGATGGCCGCGCGGACAGATTCGGTCCAGCGCCCACCCCCGCCCCCCCACCGAGAGGAACCGTGCATCCGGTCCTCCATGTGCTGGCCCCCGCCGACGTCGGCGGGATGGAATCCGTCGTCCGTCTCCTCACGGCGGAACTGGTCGCGGCGGGCACGCCCGTCCACGCCCACATCATCACCGTGCCGGGGCACGTGGCGCCTCTGGCGGCCGTGCTCGAGGCGTCGGGGGTCGGCGTGCACGTGACCGAGGTGCCCGGGCGGCAGTATGGACTCGAGAAGCAGCGGACCCGGGACCTCTGCTCCCGGCTGGGGATCCGGGTGGTGCATACCCACGGGTATCGCCCCGACGTCATCGACGCCCCCGCGGTGCGGGCCGCGGGGCTTCCCGTGGTGTCCACCGTCCACGGCTTCACGGGCGGGGGATGGAAGAACGCCGTCTACGAATGGCTGCAGGTGCGCTCCCTGCGCCGCATGGACCGGGTCCTGGCCGTCTCGCGCCCGTTGGTGGACCTCCTCGCGCGGAAGGGCGTGCCCCCCGACGCCGTCCGCCTCGTACCCAACGCCTTCGCCCCCTCCGCCCCACCCCTCGACCGTCCTCGGGCCCGGGCGGCGCTGGGGCTGGTCGACGATGGTCCCACGGTGGGCTGGATCGGCCGCATGAGTCGGGAGAAGGGGCCCGACGTGCTGGTGGCGGCAGCGCGGAGCGCCGGCGCCGCCGGACCCGCGTGGGTGGTGGTGGGCGACGGCCCGGAGCGGGCCGCGTGCGAAGCGGAGGTCGCGGGGGACTCCCTCCCGGTTCGTTTCGCCGGCATGATTCCCGACGCAGGCCGACTGGTTCGGGCCTTCGACGCGGTGGCGCTCAGTTCCCGCACGGAGGGAACCCCCATCGTGGCCCTGGAGGCCATGGCCGCGGGCGTGCCCGTGGTCGCCACCGCGGTGGGGGGAGTTCCCGACCTGTTGGCCGACGGGGCCGGTGTTCTCGTGCCCTCCGAAGACCCCGACGCCCTGGCCCGGGCCGTGGCCGACCTGATGGCCGATCCGGCGGCGGCGGCCGCCGTGGTGGAGCGGGCGCACCACCGTCTCGACACCCGGTACGCGGTGCCCTCGTGGATCGAGGCGCACCAGGCGCTTTACGCCGAGGTGGCCTCGGACCGGTCCCCGGTCTGAGGGTCGGGGAGGGGTGTCACGGGCCGGGCCACCCCGGCCCGGGCCGCCACGGCCACCACCTCGGCGAAGACCTCGTCGTCGGCACCGGCCAGGGCCGGGTGGGCGAGATCCAGGGCCACGAGGTCGGCCGGAGCCCCGGGCGTCAGGCGCCCGGCACCGGTGCGCAGGGCGTCGCCGCCCACCTCGGTGGCGCTCCGGAGCGCCCCCGGCGCCCACCGCACCACCGGGCCGTCGGCCTCCCCCAGCACGATCCGCCGGCGCTCCACGAGGCGCAGGTGGTACTCGGGCAACCGCAACTCCTCCCACGGATCGATGAGGGTGTGGCTGTCCGACCCCAGGCAGACCGGAACGCCTGCCCCGGACAACCGGTCGCCGGGCAGCACCCCGTCGCCCAGGTCCCGTTCGGTGGAGGGGCAGGCGCACACCCGGGCCCCGGCCTCGGCCAGGAGCCGCACTTCGCCGTCGGTGAGGTGGGTGGCGTGCACCGCGGTGAAACGCTCCGAGAGCACCCCCTGGTCGGCCAGGAACTCCACGGGGCGCCGGCCGTGAACCGCCACGCACGCGTCCACCTCCCGCACCTGCTCGGCCACGTGGGCGTGGAGGGGCACGTCCAGGGCCGCGGCGCCGTCGGCCAGGGGGCGCCACCACGACGCGGGCACCGCCCGCACCGAGTGGGGGGCCAGCCCAACGCTCACCCGGGGATCGCCCGCCCAGCGGTCGCGGAGATCGGACACGGCCCGGAGCACGTCGTCGACGCTGTCGCTCCGGAACCGCCGCTGATCGTCGCCCAGGGGCGAGCCGTCCACGTCGGCGGTGGCGTAGGCCACGTACAGCAGGGTGATGCGCAGTCCTGCAGCCCGGGCCGCCTCGATGACGGCGTCGGACAGGGTCAGGGGGTCGTCGTAGGGCCGCCCGTCCCGGTCCCGGTGCACGTAGTGGAATTCGCCCACGCTGCCCCACCCCGCACTCCGCATCTCGGCGAAGCAGTCCCGGGAGATGGCGTGGAGCGTCTCGGGGTCGTAGGCCAGCACGGCCCGGTACATCTCCCGCCGCCACGACCAGAAATCGGCGTCGGGGCGACCCGCCGGCCGCGTCTGGGTGCGCCCGCGGATGGCCCGCTGGAAGGCGTGGGAGTGGGCGTTCACCGGAGCCGCCAGGACAGCGGCGTCGGCCAGGTCGACGCGCCGCCCGCCCGGGGCGTCCAGAGCCCCGAGAGGCCCCACGGCCGCGATGCGGTCGCCGGCGACCACGACTCCCCAGCCGCGACGAGCTTCCCGCCCGTCCCACAGCAGATCGGGAACGAAGAGCGTATTCATGCTGGAAGCTTGAGCGTCCCCGGAGCGCGGGGAAAGGGTGCCCCCCACCGAAACGGAGTCCCATGTCGGCCACCATCGAACACATCGTGATCCGACGCCCCCGATCCCAGGTCTATGCCTACATGGACGACGTGGCGAAGGAGAAGGAGTGGCAGCCGTCGCTGGTGGAGGCCTCCCAGACCCCCGACGGACCCACCCGTCCCGGAACACGGAAGCACTACGTGTCGGAGTTTCTGGGACGCCGGATCGAAAACACCTACCAGGCCACCGCCGTGGATCCGGAACGTCGCGTCGTCTACGAAACCACCCGGGGCTCGACGCTGGACGGCACGTTGGAGATCACCTGGGACGACCACGACGCCGACGCTACCCGGGTGACCCTCACCATGGACGGTCGCCCCACGGGGGTGCTTCGTTTCGTGCCCCGGGCCATGCTCGACGACGCCTGGCGCCGTCAGCTCCGCGCCACCCTGGACCGGCTGAAGGAACGACTGGAAGTCGGGGCCTGACTCCGGCTACCGGTCGTCCCGGACCCGCACCAGTCCTTCCTGGGCCACCGACGCCACCAGTTCCCCCTCCCGGGTGAAGTAGGTGCCTCGGGCGAACCCCCGTCCCCCGCTCGACACCGGCGCGTCCACGACGTAGAGCAGCCACTCGTCGACCCGGAAGGGGCGGTGGAACCAGATGGAGTGGTCGAGGCTGGCCACCATCATGTCGGGGCTCCGAACCGTGCGGCCGTGGGGGCGCAGGGCCGTGACGATGAGCCCGTAGTCGGAGGCGTAGGCCAGCACGGCCTGGTGGTGGAGGGGGTCGTCGTCCAGGGGACCCGTGGTCTTCACCCAGATGGCCCGACGCGCCTCCCGCACCGAGGTGTCGAAGGGGTCTTCGTCGCCCACGGGACGGAAGTCCAGGGGACGGTCCTGGGTGAGGATCGGACGGAGCCGCTCGGGAATCTCGTCGGCCCGTGCCCGGATCACGTCGAGCTCGGGGCGCACCTCCTCGGGAGGCGGCACGTCGGGCATCTCGAGCTGGTGCGACAGGCCCTCCTCGTGGCGGTGGAACGACGCCGCGAGGTTGAAGATGGCCCGACCGTGCTGGATCGCGGTGACCCTCCGGGTGGTGAACGACCCCCCGTCCCGCAGCCGGTCGACGAAATAGACCACGGGCACCGACAGGTCGCCGGCCAGGATGAAGTACCCGTGCATGGAGTGGACGGGGCGATCCTCGTCCACCGTGCGCTGGGCCGCCACCAGGGCCTGGGCCAGCACCTGGCCCCCGTAGATGCGCCGGGTGCCGATGTCCCGGTTCTGCCCCCGATAGATGTTGTGCTCCAGGGGCTCGAGATCGAGGAGGGCGATGAGGTCTGCGGCGGAGAAGGACATGAGCCCCGTCTACTCTCTCATGGGCAAACGGATCCCTTCCCCCTCGGCGGTTTCGGTCGCGATCTCGTATCCGGCGTCGGCGTGCCGCGCCACGCCGATGCCCGGATCGTTGGTGAGCACCCGCTCCAGCCTGGCCGCCGCCTCGGCGGTGCCGTCGGCCACGATGACCTGCCCGGCGTGGAGGGAGTTGCCGATGCCCACCCCACCCCCGTGATGGAAGCTCACCCACGTGGCTCCCGACGCGCAGTTCAGGAGCGCGTTGAGAATCGGCCAGTCCGCCACGGCGTCGGTCCCGTCTTTCATGGCCTCGGTCTCCCGGAAGGGCGACGCCACCGACCCGGTGTCGAGATGGTCGCGACCGATGACCACCGGAGCCGAAATCTCGCCCCGGGCCACGAGCTCGTTGAGGGCCAGGCCGAACCGGGCCCGGGCCCCCTGCCCCAGCCAGCAGATGCGCGACGGCAGTCCCTGGAAGGTGACCTTCTCCCGAGCCATGCGGATCCACCGCCCCAGATGTTCGTCGTCGGGAAACAGCTCCAGAACCAGGTCGTCGGTGCGGGCCAGATCGGCCTCTTCGCCCGACAGCACCGCCCAGCGGAACGGCCCCTTCCCCTCGCAGAAGAGCGGGCGGATGTAGGCCGGCACGAAGCCGGGAAAGGCGAAGGCCTCGGCATACCCGGCGTCCCGGGCGTGCCCCCGCAAATTGTTGCCGTAGTCGAACACGACGCTGCCCATGCCCTGAAACGCCACCATGGCCTCGCAATGGGCCGCCATGGACGCCATGGAGCGACGCTGGTACTCGTCCGGATCGGACTCCCGGAGCGCGTCGGCCTCGGCCAGGGTCAGCCCCGCCGGCACGTACCCGTTGAGGGGATCGTGGGCCGAGGTCTGATCGGTGACCACGTCGGGCACGACCCCGCGGCGCACCAGTTCGGGCAACACCTCGGCGCAGTTGCCCACCAGCCCCACCGACAACGCCTCTCCCGCCTGGGCCGCCCCCGTCACCCACGACAGGGCTTCGTCCAGATCGCGGGTGAGGCGGTGGCAGTAGTCGGTCTCCACCCGACGGGCGATGCGGGCCTCGTCGACTTCGACGGTCAGGCAGGCGGCGCCGTTCATGGTGGCCGCCAGGGGCTGGGCGCCGCCCATGCCCCCGAGCCCTCCCGTGAGGATCCACCGCCCCGCCAGCGATTCGCCGAAGTGCTGCCGGGCGACGGCGCCGAAGGTCTCGTAGGTGCCCTGGAGAATGCCCTGGGTGCCGATGTAGATCCACGACCCGGCGGTCATCTGCCCGTACATCATGAGCCCCGCCCGCTCCAGCTCCCGGAAGTGCTCCCAGGTGGCCCAACGCCCCACCAGGTTGCTGTTGGCGATGAGCACCCGGGGGGCGTCGCGGTGGGTCCGGAACACCCCCACGGGCTTGCCGGACTGCACGAGCATGGTCTCGTCGTCGCCCAGGGTCTCCAGGGTGCGCACCATGGCGTCGAACGCCGCCCAGCTCCGCGCCGCCCGCCCCGTGCCGCCGTACACCACCAGGTCGTCGGGACGCTCCGCCACCTCGGGATCGAGGTTGTTCATGAGCATCCTCAGGGCGGCTTCCTGCAGCCATCCGCGACAGCGGAGCTCGGTGCCCCGGGGGGCGCGAACGGTTCGCGGAGCGGCGGAGTCGGTGGGGGTCATGGTCGGTGCCTCGTCAGTCGTTCGGGTCGTCGTCGTCGAGATCGGCGCCGGGCTCGGGCAGCTCGGTCCAGAGGCCGTCGAAGGTCCCGGCCCGGATGGCCTCCCTCAGCCCCTCGATGTCGCCGGTGAGCACCCGGTCGCCATCCAGGGGCGCCACCCGCTCCCGCACCCTCCGCACCGCCAGGCGCACCCCGGCGCCGGGCTCCAGGGGTCGATGGAACTCCAGCGCCTGAGCCGCCACCATCAACTCGATGGCCAACACGTACTCCAGGCACTCCACCACCCGGCGCAGCTTCCGGGCCGCGGCCATCCCCATGCTCACGTGGTCTTCCTTCGCCGCGCTGGTGCTCACCGAATCCACCGATGCCGGGTGGGCCAGCACCCGCATCTCGCCCAGGAGGTCGACGGCGGCGACCTGGGCGATCATGAAGCCCGACTGCACCCCCGGGTCCCGGGCCAGGAAGGCCGGCAGCCCCGAGAGATCGGGGTTCAACAGGCGCTCCACGCGCCGCTCCGAGATGGAGGCCAGATCCACCAGGGCGATGGCCAGGAAGTCCAGCGCCTGGGCGACGATCTGGGCGTGGAAGTTTCCGGCGCTCACGATGACGCCGGGCCCGTCGCCGTCGTCCGGGGCGAAGACCAGGGGGTTGTCGGTGGAGGCGTTGCACTCGGTGGTGAGGATCCGCCACGCGTAGCCCAGCACCTCCCGGGCCGCCCCGTGCACCTGGGGCATGCAGCGAAGGGAATAGGCATCGTGCACCCGGGGGTCGTTGAAGCGATGGGACTCCCGGATGCGCGAGTCCTGCAGGAGAGCCCGGAGGCGTCGCGCGCTGGCCTGCTGCCCCGGATGAGGGCGGGCCTCGTGCACCGGGGCCATGAAGGGGGCCGGGGTGCCCTTCAGGGCCTCCAGCGACATGGCCCCCGCCACCTCGGCGGATTCCAGAGCGACCCGGGCGCCCAGCGCCGCCAGCGTGCCCAGCCCCGTGGTGGCCTGGGTGCCGTTGATGAGGGCCAGGCCCTCCTTCTCCAGCAGCGTCACGGGCTCGAGGTCGTGCTCGGCCAGGACGTCGGTAGTGGGCCGGGGTCCCGCTCCGTCGTCCAGCAGTCCCTCGCCCACCACGCAGAGCGCCACGTGAGCCAGCGGGGCCAGGTCGCCGCTCGCCCCCACGCTCCCCACCTCCGGCACCACGGGGGTCAGCCCCCGGCGAAGAAAGTCGAGGAGCCGCTCCACGAGCACGGGGCGGCAACCGGAGTTGCCCCGGGCCAGGGCGTTGGCCCGCAGCAGCATCATGGCCCGCACCTCGTCCCGGGGGAGGGGGGCTCCGAAGCCCGAGGAGTGACTCCGCACCAGGTTCAGCTGGAGCTCCTGGCGCCGGGTCTCGCCGATGTACACCTCGGCCAGGCGCCCGAATCCGGTGCTGATGCCGTAGACCCGCTCGTTGCGCTCCAGGGCATCGTCCACCACCCCGCGCGACGTCTCCATGCGCGCCAGCGCCGCGGCGTCGAGCACGAGGTCGACCCCCTCGCTCCGGGCCACCCACCCCACCGTGTCCAGGTCGAGGGACCGGCCGTCGACCACGGCCCGGCGGTTCACGGAAGGGTCTCCATGGCGGCCCGGATGTCGGCCACCGCCGCCGAGCGGGCCTCGGGGGTGTCGAGCTCCAGGAGCAGGGCCTCGACGTATTCCTCGAACAGCACGTGCTGGAGGCGATTCAGCGACGAGCGCACGGCGCTGATCTGGGTCAGGATCTCCAGGATCGGACGATCCTCTTCGAACAACCGCTTCACCGCCCGGACGTGGCCCTCGATGATGGCCGCGCGGTGGATGAGCTGGTCCTTGCTGCCGCCGGACATGGGGGACTCCGGGTTGGACGGACGGGGTCGACGCCCCGATCATGTCCACCCCCCGGCCCCGGGGTCAAGGGTCCCCCCCGGGGGGACCCCCCGGAGGACGGCTATTGGCCGAAGGCGTCCACTTCCCAGACGTCGACGCGCCCTCGGGCTCCCGGGGCCGGCGCGGCGTCGACCACCGGGTCCTCGGGGCGCCGCCGGTGCCAGTCGGTGACGTCCTGGTACGCCGCCACCAGCGACAGGAGGCGGTCCTCGGCCCACGGAAGTCCCCCGAACACCGCGCCCAGGGGCGTGGGCCCATCGCCCTCCCGGAGTCCCACGGGGAACGCGATGAGGGGCAGCCCCACGATGTCGAAGGGCACGGGCGAGGTCTGGACCACCACGTCACAGTCGGCGAAGAGATCGTCGAGGATGCGCCGGAGCAGCAGGAGCTTGGCCCGCTGCCCCCGGAGGTAGGCCGTGCCCGGCAGGAGCAGGCCGTTGATCCAGGGCGAGAGGGAGACGCCGAACTTCCGCACGTCGTCGCGCAGCACCTCGAGAAACGGCTCGGAGCGCTCGGGCAGCCGGACGTTGTTGAAGTTGCCCGACGTCAGGGTGTCCCAGTCCTCGGGGAGTTCCACCTCCACCACCTGGGCGCCCAGGTCGCGGAAGGTGTCGAGCATGGCGCGCCGCACCGCCACGGCGTCGGCCTGCCGGGCCATGCCCGCGCGCTGCCGCTCCCAGCGAGCCCGATCCTCGTCGGAGGCGTCGTCGGGGAGCATGGCGATATCGGCGGGCGGGGCGTCGAGATATCCCGGCAGCACGCCGATGCGCGTGGGCCACCGCAATCCGGTGCGCCCCCCGCGCTGGACCGGCGTGGCCGACATGACCAGGTCGGGCAGACGAGGTTGATCCAGGGTGCGGGGGTCGGCGGGGTCGGGGCCCGCCATGGCCGACAGCATGATGGCCGCGTCCATGGCGTCCCGGGCCAGGGGACCGGGGTGATCCCGGGTGTAGGTCAGGGGAATGATGCCCCGTAGCGAGACCCGGCCCATGGTGGGCTTGAGCCCGGTGAGTCCCTGGGCCTCCGACGGGTTGGTGATGCTGCCGCCGGTCTGGGTGCCGGTGCTGGAGAGGGCCATGCGGGCCGCCACCGCCGTGGCCGACCCGGACGACGACCCGCCGGGACTCACCGACGCGTCACCGGGCGCCCAGGCGTTCATGGTGGTGGCCCGGCCGTCGGGCGTGGTGGCCCGGCTGGTGGCCAGGGGCCCCATCTGGGTCTTGCCCAGGAGAATGGCCCCCCGGGCCTTGAGACGCGCCCACGCCTCGGCGTCGTAGTCCGGCACGAAGTCGGCGAAGATGTGGCTGTTGGCCGTGGTGGGGACCCCGGCGGTGAAGTAGTTGTCCTTGATGGCCAGGGGGACTCCGTGGAGGGCGCCCCGCACGGGGCCGGCATCGGCCTCCCGGGCCGCCCGCCGGGCCTCGTCGGCCACCACGGTGTTGAAGGCCATGAGGGCCTCGTCGAAGCGGGCGATGCGGGTCAGGCAGGCGTCCACCAGCTCGACCGAGGAGAGCTCGCGACGCCGGATCGCCGAGGCCGCCTCCGCCAGGGTGAAGAATGCCGGGTCGGCCTCCTGGGGGAGCGGGAGGTCGGGGAGCGCCCCACTGGACTCGAGGGGCGCCGAGGCCCCGGACACCGGAGCCGGGGCCACCAGCGTCGACCCCAGCGCCCCCGACGAGGCCGCCGCCCCCAGGGCCGCGGCGCGCCGCAGGAACGCCCGCCGGTCCACCTGGCGGTCCGCGGGGGGGGCCGTCTCGTTTCGGGCCGCCGGGGGCGTCGCGGAACGACTCATGACCCGCCCTCCAGCCGCGGCGCGAGGGCCGCGGGGTACATGGACGGCGGCACCTCCTGGGGGTCCATGGCGAAATCGGCGATGGCCCCGGGCGTGGACCGCAGGAACCGGCGCGCCGACGCCAGGATCCGCCGGCGGTCTGCGGGAGCGTCGGCGTCGTCTTCGGGAAGCACCGACAGGTCCACGCCGAGCAATTCCAGGCGCGCCAGGATCGCCCGGTCGAGTTCGGCGTCGGTGACGTCGCGGGGCGGACGGAGGCGGGTGCGAGCCAGGGGGGATCGGTCCATGGGGGCCTCGGAGGGGGGAGGGGTCGGCCCGCCCGAAATAGCCTGACCGCCGCCCCCGGGGCAACCGGTCCGGCCCTTGCAGGGACCCCGACGGCGCCCCATGCATCGAAGCTCCGGATCCCGCGGCGTGCCCGTCCGGAGTCTCGCCGTCCGTCCCCCGACCCCCGAGCCATGTCCGAGTCCCTTCTCCAGGACCCGATGTCGGTGGCGGGCCTCCTGGCCGGCACCGT
>JAUIEJ010000016.1 GCA_030428885.1 Gemmatimonadota bacterium
GCCATGGACAGGTCTCGGGATTCCGCGGTGGCCCGCGTCCTGCAACCTGATCGAACGCCGTCCGCGAGCCCCCTCCCGCGCCCTCCGACTCTCGACCCGGCGGGGGGCCGGGCCCCGAGATCTCCGAAGAGCGTCGCCATGGTTCCCTCCCGACTCCCGTTCTCACCGTGGTCCCCCACCGGGCCGCGCCCCCGCCCTCTCGCCCTCGTCCGGGAGTCTGCGCCGGACTACTCGAGCTTCCGCGACCCGGCGGGGGAGCGGGCCGACGCCCTCCTGGACCTGGGCGATCGCATCGCCGAGCTCGAGCGATCCATCGGCGTGGCCCAGGCCGAGATGATGCGGCTCGTCGTCGAGTTCGACGACGCCCGCGGATGGGAGGACGCCGGATTCCCCAACTGCGCCGAGTGGCTGGCCTGGCGCACGGGCATGGGTAGGAACGCGGCCCGGGAGCGGGTGAGGACGGCCCGGGCGTTGGCCGGACTACCGCAGGCTACTGCGGCGATGGCAGCGGGGGATCTGTCGTACGCCAAGGCCCGGGCCCTGACCCGGGTGGCCACGCCCGAAAGCGAGGAGCAGCTCCTCGAGCTGGCCCGGGCCGGGTCGGCCGACAACCTGGAGCGGGTGGTCCGGGCGTGGAAGGCCATGGACGACGCCCGGGAACTCACCCTGGAGCAGGCCCGGCATCGCGCCCGGCGATTCTCGGTGTTCGTTGACGAGAGCGGGAGCTACGTCGTGTCGGGGCGCCTCGATCCCGAGGCCGGCGCCCTGCTGATGCGGGCCGTGGAGGCCGCGTCGGACGTGCTCTTTCGCGGAGAGGGTGAGCCGGAGGAGACGACGCCGGCCCAGCGTCGAGCCGACGCGGTGGGCCTCCTGGCTGAGCGGGCCCTGGCGGCAGGCTTCGGCGACGACGCCCGGGGCACACGGGCCGACCGCTACCAGGTGCTGCTCCACGTGGAGCCCGACACGCTCGAGGCCCATCGGCCCTCGGGCCGCTCGGAGCTGGACGGGGTGCGGGTCTGCAAGGAGACGGCCCGCCGCCTGACCTGCGATGCGGGGATCGCGATGGTGGAGGGCGAAACCGGGGGACCGGACGTTACCGCGGTAACGTCCCAGGGGCCGACCGCCCCGTCCGCCGGCCGACGCACCCGCACCATCCCCCCCGCTCTTCGCCGCGCTTTGCTCGCGAGAGACCGCGGCTGCCGCTTCCCCGGCTGCGGCAGTCGCTTCGTGGACGCCCATCACATCGTCCACTGGGCGGACGGGGGCCCCACGGAGCTGTCCAATCTCGTGCTGCTGTGCGGTCATCATCACCGCCACGTCCACGAGAGGGGCATGCGCGTCTGCCTCGATCGCAAGGCCGCCGTGGTGTTCTTCACCGCCGACGGGCGCGCCATCGCCGGAGCCCCGGCCCCCGACCACGAGCCCGCCACCGACCTGCCGCCGGCCCCGGAGTCCCCTACCCCGTGTCCTGGCGCAGCACGCTACATCCGCGACCGCGACATTCCCTGGGACATCGAGGCTGGTGCGTGGGAGGCGTTGGACACGGGGTGAGGCCGGAAGGCCTCGCGAAGCTGGCGAAGGGACTCGAACCCCCAACCTGCTGATTACAAATCAGCTGCTCTACCAGTTGAGCTACGCCAGCGCGCCCCGAAGGTAGCGCCGGCGGAGGAGGGCTTCCAGCACCGCCACCCGCGCCCCGTCGGTCAGCGGGAGAAGCGCAGGCTCCACGCACCCCGGAGATCGCCCGGGGCGTATCCACGGGCCTGATCGTCGGGGTACAGCTCGGCGAGCTTGGCCAGGGTTTCGTCGCCCACGTCGGACCCCTCCACGCCGTGGCACGCCAGGCACGGCTCCTGGATCCGGATGGGGGCGTAGTAGGCCACAGTGGAGGCGTCGACTTCACGCACCACCGGGCCGATCTCCTCGCCGGCGTCCAGCGCGGAGGCCCACCCGGCGATGACGCCGGCCTCGTCCGTGTCGGCCCGGTTTTCGGGATTCCGAGGGCGATCGGTGGCTCGACGGATCGCCACGTCGTAGACGGCCGAGAGGCTGTCGGTGAGGGCGTAGGCGGCGGTGTTGCAGACGTCCAGGGCCTGGATCGGCCCTCCAGCCTGCATGGCCGCACTCAGCTTCCCCCGGAGCGTGGCGAAGGTCGTGTCCTGGATCGAGCGGCCCCGTTCGACCCAGGGGCCGGGGTCGAAGGCCACCACGTCGGCGGGGGCGGTCTCGGGAGCGGGTTCGTCGGCGGGGCTGCCGCACGCGGCGACGAGGACGAGGCACACGGCGGCGGGGGCCGCGGTGGTTCGGGACATCGTCGGCCTACCTCCCGGGGTCGACCCGAAGTCCCTCGGCGAAGAGGATTCGGTCGAAGGTCCGATTCAGGGTCGGGCTGGCGAATCCCTGCATGAGGGCGCCCCCGTTCCACGCCGCGGTCTGGCCCTCCTCCACGGGGAGCTGCGTGCCGGCGAGCCACATCTCCTCGCCGTCCACGTCCACCCGGAGGTAGCTGTATCCTGCAGCGTGAATGACCTCGAGCACCGTGCCCGAGGCCGCCGCTGCGGAGCCCGAGGACGGCGCCGCCGGCACCGACGCCGCGGCTCCTCCGGCCCGGGTCTGGAACGCGTTCAGAAAGAGGATGCGGTCGAAGGTCCGATCGAGGGACGCGGCATGGAAGCCCTCCATGCCCATCCCACCGGCCAGCGACACCTGGTCGCCGTCGGAGAGAGGGGTCTCGGGGCCCGCCACCCAGATCTCGGCCCCGTCGGTCTCCACCCGGGCGTAGGTGTAGCCCCCCGAGTCCATGGTCTCGAGGACCGTGGCGAAGGGCCCGGCCGCCGCCGCGGCGGGCGCCACGGCCGCGCCGTTGAGGGGCGGATGGCCCTCCGGAAGCTGGGCTCCGGGAGCCAGGGGGCCGGCCGAAGTCGAGGGCGCGGGCGACGGCCGGTCGAGAAGGATCAGGGCCATGGCCACCAGGACCAGCGCGCCGAGGGCGAGGGTGGAACGCTGCATGGATCGACGTCTCTTCGGGGAACGGGACCGACGTGCAATCTTCCGAACGCTGTACCGGTGGCCCGCCCGTGGCAAGGGGTGGACCGCCGCCCCACTCCCCCGCGCCGATCCGGACCGCCGTGGCCCCTGCCGACACCCTGAATCGACGCATCGTCGCCCTGGCGCTTCCTGCGCTGGGCGCTCTGGCCGCCGACCCCCTCGTGTCCATGGTCGACACGGCGTTCGTAGGGCGCCTGGGCGTGGTGCCCCTGGCGGCCCTGGGGGTGAATGCCTCGGTGTTCTCCCTGGCCTTCGTGGTCTTCAACTTCCTCGCGTACGGGACCACACCCATGGTGGCCCGGTCCGTGGCCCGGGGAGATCACGCCCGGGCGGGGCGCCTCGCCGTGGAGGCCCTCACCCTGGCGCTCCTGACGGGCGGTGTGGCCCTGGCCGTCCTGCAGGCGGCGGCGGGGCCCATTCTGGAGGTCATGGGCGCCACCGGCGATCTGCAGGAACCGGCGCTGGTCTACCTGCGGATCCGGGCCCTGGCCGGCCCTGCCGTCCTCCTCATCACGGCGGGCCACGGCATCTTCCGCGGCTGGCACGACACCCGGACGCCGCTGGTGGTGACGCTGGGCCTCAACGCGGTGAACCTCGTCCTGGATCCCCTCCTCATCTTCGGTCTGGGGTGGGGACTCGCGGGCGCGGCCATCGCCACGGTGGTGGCCCAGTGGGCCGGGGCGCTGGTCTTCGTGTTCCTGATCCTCGGACCCCGGGCCGAGGCGCTTGGCGTCCGCCTCGTGGCCCCCCGACCGGCCGACCTGGTCCCCCTCCTCCAGGTGGGGGGCGCCCTCCTGATCCGAACCCTGTCGCTGGTGGGCACCATGACCCTCGCCACGGCCGTGGCTACCCGCCTGGGCACCCTGGCGGTGGCCGCCCACCAGGTGGCGACCCAGCTCTGGCTGCTGTTGGCCCTGGTCGTGGACGCCCTTGCCGTGGCAGCCCAGGCCCTGGTGGGAAGCGCCGAGGGGCGGGAGGCCCGGCGCGTCGCCAACCGACTCCTGGTCTGGGGGGCGATCCTGGGGGTGGGGCTCGCCGCCGCCTTCGGCGTGGCCCGCCCCTGGCTCCCACGGATCTTCACCGACGACCCCGACGCCATCGCCCGGGTGGACACCCTCCTGCCCTTCGTGATCTGGATGCAGCCTCTGAACGCCCTGGTGTTCGTCTGGGACGGCATCTTCATGGGAGCCGAGGATTTTCGCTACCTGGCCCTCCAGATGGTGCTGTCGGCGGCAGTGGCCGCCGCGATCCTGCTTCTGGTGGTTCCCCAGGGATGGGGCCTCGCCGGGGTCTGGTGGGGCATCGTGGCCCTCATGGGCGTCCGAGGCGTCACCCTCGCCCTGGGGCACCGGCGCATCGGTTAGAACCTTCTAGTTCATCTCCACGACGTACTGGAAAGTATTGCCCACCGACCGGCCGTCGACTTCGACCACGACCACGCGGTCGCCGGCATCGAACGTCACTTCGAACACCTCGCGCCCGTCGTCCTTCTGGTCCCGGGTGTCGTTGAAGACGAAGGACCCCTCGACCCGCATGGGACCGGTCTCGCCCTGGGAACAGACGGTGACCTCGGTGCGGGCGCGACCGTCGAGCTCCCGGACCCGCACGGTCGTCGGCCCGATCTTGTGGGCCTTGTCGGAGAGGGGCGGCGACACCCACCGACGCGTGGCGCGGCTCATCACGTTGCCGCCCTGCATCTCGGCTCCGGGCAACAGCCGCCGGGTCCCCATGTCGGCCCAGGTTTCCCCGGCCTCCCGCTGCCACCGCCGTATGAACTCGGTGCCGAGGTACGGAAAGACCCAGTTCTCCCCCGCCCGGTTGAACCAATCCCAGGCCTCCTGAACCGTGGGGCCGGCCCGGTCGCAGCTCGCGGCCTGAAGCGGCACGGGGCGGAGCGGGGGCGAGGGATCGACCGTCGTCGGGCTCAGGACGGCGGCGGCCACGAAGGCCGTGGACCAGAACGCGGGGTGGATCGGCATGGGACGAGCTCCGGGTGCGGCGTCGGGGGAACGGGCTCCTTCCCCCAGATCGCGCCGCCGACGCCCGGAACCCGCCACCCCTCGGTCAGCCCTGGGACCAGCGCGTGCCCTGGGGCGTGTCTTCGAGCACGATGCCTCGCTCGGTGAGTTCATCGCGGATGGCGTCGGCCCGAGCCCAGTCCTTGTCGGCCCTGGCCTGCTTCCGGTCGGCAATCTTCTGCTCGACCCACGTGGCCAGATCGTCGTCCACGGCGTCGTCGGCCATGGCGAGTTCCAACAGACCGAACACCCGATCCATGGAGGCCAGGGCGTCCCGGGCGGCCTCCAGTTCGTCACTCCGGGCGCGACCCCCGGTGCGATCCAGGGACGTGTTCACGTCGCGGAGGAAACCGAAGAGCGCCGCGAGAGCCTCCGACGAGTTCAGGTCGTCGTCGAGGGCTGCCTCGAACGCCTCCAGGGCGGCCTCGGCGGCTGGGGCGAGACCGGCCGGCTCTGCCGCGTCGTCGACGGTCGTCTCGTCGTGGAGGCGCCGGTGGAGGGCCACCAGCCGCTGGACCGCCCGGGCGGACCCCTCGAGCCCGTCGAAGGTGAAGTTGAGCTCCTTGCGGTACTGGGCGCTGATCATGAGGTGGCGGATCGCCGCGGGGGCGTGCCCCCGCTCCACGAGTTCCGGCACCGAGTACACGTTGCCCAGGGACTTGGACATCTTCTGTCCTTCGACCCGGAGGTGTTTCGTGTGCATCCACGCCCGGGCGAAGATGTGCCCCGTGGCGCCCTGGGACTGGGCGATCTCGTTTTCGTGGTGGGGGAAGAGCAGATCCTCTCCCCCCAGATGCAGATCCAGGGTCTCGCCCAGGGCCCCCACGCTCAGCACCGAACATTCGAGGTGCCACCCCGGCCGCCCCTCGCCCCAGGGGGAGTCCCATACCGCCCCCACCGCGCGATCGGCGTCCCGGGCGGCCTTCCACAGCACGAAGTCCCGCACATCGTCCTTGTCGTACTCGTCGGCATCGATGCGGGACCGGCCCGTCTCGCCGTCGGCCCGGTTGCCCGAGAGGCGCCCGTACTCGGGGAACGCCGAGATGCGGAAATAGACCGAGCCGTCTTCGGCCCGATAGGCGAGCCCCTTCTCCTCCAGGCGGCGGATCCACTCCACCATCTCGTCCACGTGCTCCGTGGCCCGGGGCGTGTCGAAGAAGGGTCGGATCCCCAGGGTGGCGGCGTCGGCGAGGAACGCCTCGCCGTGGGGTGCCGTGAAGCTCCCGAGGTCGGTGCCGGCCCGGGCCGCACCCTCGATGGTCTTGTCGTCGACGTCGGTGAGATTCACCACGAAGCGGGGTTCGTACCCCTTCCACTCCAGATACCGGTGGAGCACGTCGTAGGCGATGAACGTCCGGAAGTTGCCGATGTGGGCCCGGCCGTAGATGGTGGGGCCGCAGCCGTAGACCCGGACCACGGGCGGGTCGGCGGGCTCGAGGGGACGGACGGTTCGGGAGAGGGAGTCGTAGAGGCGGAGGGCCATGGGGAACGGCGTGGGGAGGCTCAGGAGAAGACGCGGATCTCCTCGATGCACCAGTCGTCGAGGATTCGTTCCAACGACACGAAGATAACGAACGACCGGGCCTCCGACGTCCCCGCATCACGAACCGTCCACACCAACTCCACCAGCCCCCGGGGCGGGTCGCCTCCCAGGGCCTCTCCGCGCCGGACCGCCACCTCTCCGCCGGGGCGCTCGGCCAGGAATCGGGACAGGGCCGCCCGAGCCTGCCGCCGGTTCACGCCCCGGTGATCGGCGCCGTCGAGGCTCAGGTGGATGCCCTCTTCGGGAAGAAACGGCACCAGGCCGTCGGCGTCGCCGGCGACCCAGGCCTCGGCCAGGGTGGCGGCGAAGCGGCCCAGGGCCTCCTCGTCCTGGGCTGCAGCGGGCACCGCGGCCCCGGGCATCAGGGCCCACCCCACGGCCACCGCCAGGAGGGCGCGCCTCACGCGCCGGCTCCGGCCCGCATGGACTCCACCACCTGCACCACGGCCGCGTGTCGATCGTCGGCGCCGGTGATGGCCCGCCCCACCACCAGGTAGTCGGCCCCGTCCCGAACCGCCTGCTCCGGCGTGGCCACCCGGCGCTGATCGTGGGCCGGCCCGCCCTGGAGGCGGATCCCGGGGGTGACCAACACCGCGTCGGGCCCCAGGGAGTCCCGCAGCGCCGAAACCTCGTGGGCCGACGACACCACCCCGTCGATGCCCGACGACCGGGCCAGGGTGGCCAGACGCCGGACCTCGGCCTCCACGTCGGAGACGGGACGTCCCCACACGGTGGAGAGCTCGTCGGCGGAGAACGACGTCAGCACCGATACGGCGAGAAGGCGGAGCCGCCCTCCGGCGGCCTCGGCCGCGGCGGTGAGCATGGGCTCGCCCCCGGTGGCGTGGACGGTCAGGAGTTCCACGTCCAGTTCCGCCGCGGCCCGCACTGCCCCGGCCACGGTATTGGGAATGTCCAGGAGCTTGAGGTCGAGGAAGACCCGCTTGCCCCGCCCGTGGAGGGCCCGCACCACACCCGGGCCGGCCCGGGTGAAGAGCTCGAGACCGACCTTGTAGAAGTCGACGTCGTCGCCCAGCTCGTCCACCAGGGCCAGGGCGTGGCGCTGGCTGGGCTGGTCGAGGGGGAGAATCAGTTCCGCCACGGGGACTCCGGCCTCATGCGGTCTCGAGGGGAGAAGAGGACACCGTGTGTGACCCCGCCGCGCCCGGGGAGGATCCCTCGGCGGTGCGGGGGCCCGGACCCCACGGCGGGGGCAGATCCCGGCGCCGGTCCAGGCCCCGGATGATGCCGGCGGCGGCCCGGGGCGCCGCGAACGAGGCCGTGCCCACCTGCACCAGGACCGCCCCGGCCCGGAGGTATTCCAGCGCATGTTCGGCCCGAAGGATGCCGCCGACGCCCACCACGGGCACGTCCACGGCTCGACTCACGGCGTGCACGGCCTGGACCCCCACGGGTCGGAGGGCCGGACCGCTCACCCCCCCCTGCCCCGCTCCGATGCGCGGCCGGCCGGTGGCGGGGGCCAGGAGGCGCCCCGGCAGGGTGTTGATGAGGGTGAGTCCGTCGGCGCCGGCGCCGGCGGCGGCCCGGGCCGTGTCGGCGAGGTCGGGGTCGTTGGGGGCCAGCTTGGCCAGCAGCGGTCGATCGGTCACGGCGCGACAGCGCCGGATCACCGCCTCCAATGCCTCCCGGTCCAACGAGAAGGCCCGTCCGCCGAGGCGCTGATCGTTGGGACAGGAGAGGTTGAGTTCGAACCCGGTGAAGCCCGGCGCCTCGTGGAGCCCCTCCACCAGGGCCACGTACTCGTCCACGGTGTGCCCCGCAACGGAGACGAAGACTCGAGGCCGCACCACGTGGTGGGCGAGCCAGGGCAATTTCTCGTCCCGGGCCACGGCCAGACCCGGGTTGGCGAGCCCGATGGAGTTGACCATGCCGGCGTCGAACTCGGCGACCCGGGGGGCGGGGTTTCCCGCCCGGGGCTCCAGCGTCACCGACTTGGTGACGAGTCCGCCCAGTGCCTCCAGGTCCAGGACCCCGGTGAGCTCCCGGCCGAACCCGCAGGTGCCCGCGGCCAGGAGGACCGGGTTCTGGAACCGCACGCCGAAGATCTCGGCGCCGCCGGCAGGGGCGGGGCGCGGGGGGTCCAGCCGGGTCACGACACCCCCGGGCCCAGGGTATCGGCGCCCCGGAGAAAGAGGTCGCGCCGAAGGGCCTCGGCATCGGCGCGGGCCAACAGAGCCTCCACGATCCCGTCCAGGCGGGCCTCCAGGTCTCCGAGGGACGGCCCCGCCGGCGACTCCGACCGGGCCTCGGCAACGTAGGGGTCCCCGCGCCGCGCCTCCAGCCCCGACCGGAGGGCCGGATCGCTTCGCGGGTCGGGGGTCGTGGCCAGGGCCGCGAGGATCGCCTTGCCGGCCCAGGGGCTGCCGGGCGCCTCGCTGGCGAAGCGGAGGAACAGCCCCCGGGCCAATCGGGGCGCATCGAGACGGTCCCGGGCCACCTCGGCGGCTACGAACCACGCCAGAGGGTCGTCGGTGGCGCCCCATCCGTCCAACACCTCCACCCGCCGGATGTCGGCGGCCAGGGCGGCCACGTCGGGATTGCCCCCGGCGGGAAGGAGCACCCGGCGGACCGCATCCAGGTCGGCCACCTCCTCGGTTCGCCGCAACCGGATGCCCGCCACCACCAGGCGCGCCGCCTCGGCACCGGGAGTAGTGCCCTGGGCGGCCCACCCCGCCTCGGACTCCACGGCCAGGGTGTCGCCGGCCTGGGCCAGGAGGGCCACCCGCTGCATGAGGAGGCGGTCCCGGGGGCCGGGAGGCCAGTCGCCCGTGCGGGTGGGCGCCAGGAGGGCGGCGGCGGGCCCGGGGCCCCAGCGGCGAGCCGCCCGCCCCACCAACGCCCCGATGGAGTCGGCGAGCATCCCAGCCCGGGCATCGGAGAGCAGCCCCGACGCCGCCTGCAGGGCCCGGACCGTGTCGTCGGCGGCGATGCCCCATGCCAGGCGCTGGAATTCCACCGGAATACGCAAACGGGGGTCCACCTGCTGGGCCCGGTTCAGATCCGAAAGCCCTTCGCCGACCCGCCCCTCGTCGAGATACAGGCGCCCTCGCCAGAAGTGGGCCTCCCCGGCGAGGTCGGTGTCGGCCAGGTCGCGCACCGCCTCGTCCAGGAGTGCCCGCGCACGGGCGTGATCGCCCACCTGGGCCCGGGCCGCCCCCAGGTAGAGGCGGGCCCCGGCCGCCACCGCGGGATCGTCGGCCCGCTCCGCCGCGGCTTCCAGGGCACCGAGGGCGCGGGCGTGGTCACCGAGGCGCAGGTAGGCGCGCCCCAGCACGTAGAGGGCGTCGTCGGCCCAGGGACCGTCGGGTTCCCGCCGGAAGCTGGCCGACGCCTTGCGCACGGCGTCGTCGTAGGCCACCCGGGCCTCGTCGGATCGACCCTCGATGCGGGCCCGCTCCCCGTCGTCGAAGCGCTGCCGGGCGTTGTAGAGGGAATTGAGGTAGACGCACCCCGAGGCGACCAGGCCCAGGAGCACGCCCGCCCCGGTCCGCCGAACGGTCACCGTCCGCCGTCCGCCGACTCCCCCGTCCGGGGCGGATACCGCCCGAAGAACTCCACCACGGCCCGAGCCAGGGCACCGGCGGCGTCGGCGTGGAAGTCGGGATCCGACAGCAGGCGCTCCTCGGCCCGATTCGAGACGAACCCGAGTTCCACCAGGACGCCGGGCATCAGGGCGTTGGTGATGACGGCCAGGGGCGCCTGCTTCACGCCCCGGTTCCGGCCCGGGTGGACCTGGGCCAGCTCTTCCTGCACCGAGCCGGCCAGGTCGGCCGACCAGTGCATGTAGTCCAGGTTGCGGAGTTCGTTGAGGATGAACGCCAGACCCGGATCGGAGGCCACTGACGCCCCCCCGTCGCCGCCCCCGGCGGGAGGGGAGTTCTCCAGGGCCGCCACCCTCCGTTCATGCTCCGTGCGGGCCTGGGAGAGGAAGTAGGTCTCCACGCCCCGGGTGTTCACGTCGTCCAGGGAGTTCACGTGGATGGACACCAGCACCCCCGGCCGGTCGCCCTTGAGCCGGGTGGCCATGTCGCCTCGCTCCCAGATGGGAATGGACACGTCCCGATCCCGGGTGAGGTGCACCTCGAGATCGGGCACCGTGTCCAGGGCCCGGGCCAGAGCGAGCCCCACGGCCAACGCCACGTCCTTCTCCTCCACCCCCTCGGGTCCCACGCTTCCCGGGTCGTACCCGCCATGGCCCGGGTCGATGACCACCACCCGCACTGGATCGGGAGTCGCCATGGGCGGCGCCACCAGGCGGGGATCGGGCACGGACACCTGGGCCGCCGCGGGCCGGACCGCCCCCGGGGCCAGGACGAGGGCAACGAGCGCCAGGAGGCCGACGAGACGCCCCTTCACCGGGCCCGCTCCACCGCCCGCCGGGCTTCCCGATCCTGGGTCTGCTTCTTCAGCTTCTCCCGCTTGTCGTGGAGCTTGCGTCCCCGGGCCACCGCCAGGGTCATCTTGGCCACGCCCCGGGTGAAGTAGAGATCCAGGGGAATCAAGGTGAGGCCCTTCTCCTCGACCTTTCCCACCAACCGGCGAATCTCGTCGGTCCGGAGCAGGAGCTTCCGGGGACGGAGGGGATCGACGTTGAATCGGTTGGCCTGCTCGTAGGGCGAGATGTGGAAGGAGTGGAGCCACACCTCCCCGCCCTCGATGCGGGCGAAGGCATCCTGGAAGGCCACCTTGCCGTCCCGGATGGACTTCACCTCGGGCCCCTTGAGCACCAGTCCGGCCTCCAGGGTGTCCAGGACCTCGTATTCGTGACGCGCCTTGCGGTTGGAGGCCACCACCCGGCGGCCCGAGGATTCGGCCATGGCTGCTCAGTACACCAGCACGGTGGCTCCGACGTCCACCAGATGCATGAGTTCCCGAGCCGATTCGTTGGTCAGGCGGATGCATCCATGGGACACCCGGCGGGCCTCGGGGTCGGGGTTCAGGAGCATCTGGGGGTACTTCGTCCCGTGGATCGCGATCCCGTCGCCCAGGTAGACGGCGCTGTTGCCCATTTCGCCGGGGAAGAAACGGGAGGGGTGGTCGTAGGCGGGAATGGCCAATCCGTTCTCGGCGTACCACCAGTCCGGCGCCTGCCAGACGGGGTCCTTCTCCATGCGCTTGATCTTGAAGAGTCCCCGCGGCGTGGAGAAGTCCCAGGAGTGGGTGCTGGTGTCGAGTTGGAAGCCGGTGCCCGTGCCGGCGGGCGCCGACCACAGAGCCCGCTCCCCCTCGAAGACGAAGACGCGGTTCTCGGCCAGGTGCACCACGACGTAGCGCTCTTCGCTCTCGACCAGGGAGCGATCGGCGACGTGCTCCCGCTCCAGGATGCGGTCCTCGTACACCAGGGGGCTCCCGTCGAGCTCCAGCGCGCCCTGGCCCGCCACGGGGGCGGCCGCCGGGAGCACCAGGGCGGAAAGGAGCATCGATCGCACCACGTGTCGCATCAGTCGTCGTCTCCTTCGTTCCGTACCGAACGAACCTGAATCCTGCGAGCTCGGCGCATGGTCCATACCTGCGCCACCTCTCCTCCCAAGATAAACCCGATCGCCTCGTAATAGATCCAGAAAAATAGCACGGCCAGGGTGATGAGGTTGCCGTACGTCGTCCGGTAGTTGGCGACCTCGGTCACGTACCAGCCGAAGCCCGCCTTCAGCAGCTCGTGGAGGACGGCGGTGAACGTCGCAGCCACCACCGCGGTGCTCCACGGGATCGGACGGACCGGAAGATAGCGATAGACCCCGAGGAACAGCACCCAGATGGAGCCGAAGGCGAGCCCCTGGGCCAGAAGGCTCTCGAAGGCCGAGAGGGCCTCGCCCTCGAGCCCCAGGAGCTGGACGCCGTACGACTCGGCGGCCTGGAGTCCCGTGGTGACCCCCACGTTCACCAGGAGGAGGAGTCCCCCCACCAGCACCACCTGGATGTCGAACAGCTTGCCCCGGACGATGCTCCGCCCCAGGGGCATGTCGAAGATCTCCCGGAGGGCGGTCCGGAGGGTGCCCACCAGACGGGTGCTGAACCACACCAGCAGTCCCGCACCCACCACCGTGAACCCCCGCCGCTGATCCAGGAGGGCCGTGACCTGATCCCGGACGGCCTGGGCCAGATCCAGGTCGCCCTGGGTGGCCGGCAGGGAGCGCTGGAGGAAATCCACCACCAGGGCCGAGGGATCCACGAAGCGGGCCGACATGACCATGCCGCTCACGCCCACGGCGAAGAGCAACAGCGGGACGAAGGCCACCAGCATGTTGAAACTGATGGCGCCGGCCATGAAGAAGATCAGATCTTCGTCGGCCTTCTGGAACACCCGGCGCAGGAACTCGCCCGCCCGGATCCACGGCGCGCCCGGCGCTTCGTCCCGCGGTGGCTCCTCGGGGGCGTCCACGGGCGGGAGACGCGCCGGGGTGCCGTCAGTCCGTGGCGTCGGCGTCTCCGTCGGCGTCGGCGTCGGCCACCTCCCGGGCGGCCTGGATCCCCGCCCGATACGCGGCCTTGCTCTTCTCGAGCTTGTGCTCCAGGTCGGAGCGCGCGTCCCGGGCGGCGTCGCGGCCGGCGTCCACCGCCTCCTTCACCCGATCGACCCGGGTCTGGACCCCGGCGCGGGCCTCGTCGAGGCGGGCTTCGAGCTGCCGCTGAGCGTCCCGGACCCGATCCTCGGCCGTCCCCTTCATCTCCCGGGCACGATCCCGGATGAGGGCCTGGGTCTCCTCCCCGGTGCGAGGGGCGAACAGGAGCGCCAGGCCGGCGCCCACGAGGGCCCCGAGCACGAACGAGCCCATTCCGGACGAGGAGTCCTTTTCGATGATGATGGTGGGCACGTCGTCGTGATCGCGCATGGTGACTCCTTGCTGTCAGCGGGTGCGCCCCGCACTGCGAAACGTGGTGGAAAGCCGTCGGGAGGGCTCTCTAGTTTACCCGGAAACGCGTCCGATGCGCCAGCGGTCGTCGACCTCCGGGAAGGTCGGCGCATCGTAGCCGGAGCGACCCATGAGCCCGTACGTCAGGCGCTTGCCCAGTTCCACCCCGGGCTGGTCCAGAGGGTCCACGCCGTAGAGGGCGCCGGCGTACACCGTGGCCAGCTCGAACAGCATGATGAGGGCGCCCAGGGTGTGGGCGTCGGCCGCCCCCAGTTCCAGGGTCACCGACGGGCGTGCCCCCAGGCGCAGGGCCTCGGTGGTGGCCCGACGTTCGACGTCCAGCAGCTCTCCCAGGGTGTGGCCCCCGAGGTACGCCAACTGCTCCACGGACGGGTGGAGGTCGGGAATGGTGACGTCGGCAGCCGGGGGATCCACGGCCAGGAAGACCACGATCTTGTCCCGGGGGCCCTCCATGAAGAGCTGCACCTGGGCGTGCTGGTCGGTGGCCCCCACGGCGGGAAGGGGCGTGGGACCCACGTGCCCCTCGCCCTTCACCTTCCCCAGGGACTCGGCCCAGAGCTGCTGGAACCAGAGGGTGAAGGCCCGGAGCCGGTCGGCGTACGCCATGAGCACGTGGATCGGGTGCCCCAGCTCCGTGTCGGCGGCCCAGAGGACGGTGGCCAGGGCCCCTGCGGGGTTCGTGGCCAGGGCGGCGTCGCGACAGGCGGCCTCCATCTCGGCGGCTCCGTCCAGGAGCGCCTCGATGTCGATGCCGCAGACGGCGGCAGGGAGGAGTCCCACGGGAGCCAGGACCGAGAACCGACCTCCCACGTTGGCCGGCACCGGGAGGGTGGGAATATCCTCGGCCTCGGCCAGGCGGCGCAGGGCGCCCTTCTCGGGATCGGTGATGAAGAGGAAATGGCCCCGCAGCTTCTCGGGCTCCACCACCAGGCCGACCCGTTCCCGGGCCACCAGATACTGGGCCATGGTCTCGGCCGTGGACCCCGACTTGCTGATGACCACGAAGAGGGCCTTCCGGAGGTCGAGGCGGTCCAGCAGTCCCTCCACCGTGCGGGGGTCCGGGTTGTCCAGGACGTGGAGCCGGGGGAAGTAGCCCCGATCGTCGTCGGAGCGCTCGTTCCAGGCCGGGCCCAGAAGCGCTTCCCGCAGGGCCACGGCCCCCAGGCCCGACCCCCCGATGCCCAGGACGACCACGTCTTCGAACCACTGGCCGAAGCTCTCGGCCAGTTCGGCCACGCGGCGGGCCGTATCCCGGGCATAGGGCAGGTCCAGGAAGCCCAGGTCGCCGGTGGTGCGCCGCGCTTCCACGGCGCCGTGGGCCTGGGCGAAGCGGTCGTGGAGGTCGCCCCCCGGGGTCAACCGCGCGGCGTCGATGCCCCCGCGATCCAGCGACGAGGCGAGGACGTTGTTCAGGTCCAGGATGGGTGACGGCATGAGGTCGTCGGGGTGGGAGTCAGAGGTCGACCACGAGACCGTCGTAGGCGGGGCGCACCTCGGGGGGCAGGCGCCGCTCGAGGTCGTCGTGGCTCTGGCGATGGGTCAGATGGGTGAGGTACGTGCGGCGGGCGCCCACGGTCCGGGCCGCTTCCACCGCCTCTTCCACGTTGAAGTGGGTCGGGTGGGGATCGCCCCACCACAGGGCGTTGAGCACCAGCACCTCCACACCCCGGAGGGACTCCAGGACCGGGGGAGGCAGGACCTTTCCGTCGGTGACGTAGCCGAGGGACCCTATGCGGAGCCCGTACACCGTCATGGGCCCGTGGGGCACGGGAAGGGGCCGGGCAGGCCCTCCGGGCACGGGAACGTCGTCGCCGGGACCGAACGCCCGGAGACGGAGGCGGGGCTTGGACGTGCCCGACGGAGCGGCCTCGCCGTCGAAGACGTAGGCGAAGCGGCGCCGGACTTCGTCGGCGTGTTCGCCCCCCAGGAAGACGTCCAGGTCCCGACCCGACCGCACCGAGAAGATCCGGAGATCATCCAGTCCGTGGAGGTGATCGGCGTGTGGGTGGGTGATCCACACCGCGTCGAGTCGCTGCACGCCGGCGTCGACCAATTGGAGGCGAAGCTCGGGCGGGGCGTCGATGAGGAGGGTGTGCCCGTCGGTCTCCACCAGGGCGCCGGACCGGGTGCGGCGGTCCCGGGGATCGGAGGAGCGGCACACGGTGCAGCCGCATCCCACCACCGGCACCCCGAAGGAGGTGCCGCTCCCCAGGAACGTCAGCCTCAAAGCTCCTCGACCCGCATGGTGTTGGTGGTCCCGGAGGTGTGGAACGGGTACCCGGCGGTGACCACGACGGCCTGTCCCGCCCGACCCGCCCCCGTTTCCACCACCGCCCGCTTCCCGAAGTCGGTGAGGGCCTGATACGACACCTCCTCTTCGGTGGCCAGGAGGGGCCGCACGCCCCACACCGCGGCGAGCTGGCTGAAGGTCACAGGGTCGGTGCAGACGGCGAAGATGGGCGCCGACGGCCGGTAGCTGGACACGAGACGGGCCGAGAACCCGCTCCGGGTGATGGTGATGAGGGCCGGGGCCTGGAGCGAGCGCCCGGCGTCGACGGTGGCAGCGGCCACGGCGTGCTCCCGACCGCTGGCCCCGGCCCGGGGATCGCTCTCGTCCATGGCGGTGACGTAGCGGGGGCCGTACTCCAGCACGCCGCTCCCCTCGATCTCCCGGGCGATGCGCCGCAGGGCGTCCAGCGCCTGGAGGGGATACGCCCCCACCGCCGTTTCCCCCGAGAGCATGACGGCGTCGGTGCCGTCCAGGATGGCGTTGGCCACGTCCGAGGCCTCGGCCCGGGTGGGGCGCGGGGACTCGATCATGGACTCCAGCATCTGGGTCGCCGTGATCACCGGACGCCCGTAGTAGTTGGCCATCTGGATGATGCGCTTCTGGGCCAGGGGCACCCGCTCGAAGGGCAATTCCACCCCCAGATCGCCCCGGGCCACCATGACGGCGTCGCTCTCGGCCAGGATCGCCCCGATGTCGTTCAGGGCGTGGGCCTTTTCGATCTTGGCCACAAGGAGCGCCCGCCCCCGCACCCGAGCCCGGAGCTCGGCCATGTCGGCGGCCCTCCGGACGAAGGAGAGGGAGATGTACTCGGCGCCGATGTCCAGGGCGAAGTCCAGGTCCACCACGTCCTTGTCCGTCAGCGACGGGACGTTCACCTCGACCTCGGGGAGGTTGATGCCCTTCCGGCTCTTGAGCAGGCCGCCCCGGACCACCTCGAAGCGCCCGCGGACCCCGTCGGTGTCGACGCAGCGCAACTCCAGGAGGCCGTCGTCCAGGAGCACGGGCTGGCCGGGGGAGACGTCGGCGGCGAGACCGGCGTACACGGTGGGGATTTCGCCGTCCCGAACCTGATCGGCGGGAGCGATCACCACTTCCGTGCCTTCTTCGAGCTCCACGGGCTCGGCGAGATCGCCCACGCGGATCTTGGGGCCCGAGAGGTCCACCAGGATCGGCACCGGGCGGCCGGCCCGGCGAGCGGCGTCGCGAATGAGACCCACGGCGGCCCGGTGCTGGTCGTGGGACCCGTGGGACATGTTGATGCGGGCCATGTCCAGGCCACCCTGGACCAGCCCTTCGATGGCTTCGGGAGACGACGTGGCGGGGCCGATCGTACAGACGATCTTGGTGCGAAGCATGCGGTTCTGCAGGCCTGTTCTGGTCGGAGGGGGGCCACCCGAGGTGGCGCCCGGAAAGCTGACGAAGCCCCGGGTCGGGAGCAACCCGCGGCAGCAGGCCGCCGGGCCATCGGAACAAAACCGTGATCCGGACGGTAGTAGCGCGGGTCATGTGCGCCATCCCGCCCCGGATTCCCTGGGGTCGCGCTGAGCATCCGTTCCCGGGCGGTCCCCACCCCATGTCGTTCGTCTTCATCGATCGCGAGGAGGACGCGAAGGACCTGGCCTCCGACCTCGCCTCCGGCGCTCCGTTCGCGCTGGACTGCGAAGCGGCGGGCTTCCATCGCTACTCCGATCGCCTCTGCCTCGTCCAGGTCACCAGCGCCTCGGGACGGGATTTCATCCTGGACGCCCTGGCCTTCGACGTGGGGACGGTGCTGCGGGAGCCGCTGGAGGATCCTGCCGTGCCGGTGCTCATGCACGGAGCCGACTACGACCTGCGCCTCCTGGACCGGGACGTGGACACGCGAGTGCAGGGGCTGGTGGACACCCAGGTCGCCGCCTCCCTCCTGGGAGAGCGCGCGTTGGGTCTGGCGGCGCTCCTGGAGAAGTTCCTGGACGTCAAGCTGGCGAAGAAGTACCAGCGGGCCGACTGGGCCAAGCGCCCCCTCCCCGACGAGATGTTGGACTACGCGGCCAACGACACCCGGCATCTCCATGCCCTGGTGGGTCGACTGCAGTCGGCCCTGGCCGATGCCGGGCGCGTGAACTGGGCCCGGGAGGAATACCGGGCCCTGGAGACGGTGCGCTGGGAGGAGGACACCGACGAAGACCCGGTGACCCGGGTGAAGGCCGCCCGGGACATGACGCCCCGGGCCGTGGCCCTGCTTCGGGCCGCCCTTGCGTGGCGCGACGATCTGGCCCGGGAGCTCGATCGTGCACCCTTCCGCGTGGCCTCGGATCAGGTTCTGGTGGACGTGGTGGTGACCCGCCCGGCCTCGGCCGACGAATTCGCGGGAATGAAGGGCGTGAACGGCCGCCTGGCCCGGCAGGCCGGCGGAGACCTCATCGATCGTCTCGCCGAGGTGGACCGCCTCGCCGACGACCAGATCGAGGGGTATCCCCGGCGCCGCCGCAACGGGGGTCCTGGACGGCCGCCTCCCGAGGTGGAGGAACTGGCGGACCGGCTGAAGTCGGTGCGCAATCGCCGGGCCGAAAAGCTGGGCATCGACCGGGGGACGCTGCTGCCCAACGCCGCGCTCCTGGAGATCGCCCGGGTGGGCCCCCGATCGGCCGAGGAACTCTCGACGGTGGCCGGGCTTCGGCAATGGCAGTTGGATGTAGTGGGACCGGGACTCCTGGACGTCCTGGCTTCCTGAAGACTCACGAGCGAAAGGAGGGCGGATGGCTTCGGAAATGCTCCAGAGAGACGACCTGTCGGTGTACGTCGTGGCGGGCGTACCCAAGAGCTTCAAGAAGAAGCTCCAGAAGTTCGTGGACTCCGAGAGCAAGTCGTCGGGCGACACCATGCTGCTCGACGACGAGATGACCGAATGGGTGGTGGCCCGACTGCGGGGTGAGAAGCGCCGCAGTCACGAGCAGACCCCGGCCTCGTCGGCGCTGTGGCGCGCCTTCCGGGCTCTGAGCGCGGCACGGTACCACCTGCAGGACCAGCCCATCGAAGACGAGGTCCGGGAACTCCGGAACCGCATCGAGGAGCTGTGGCGGGACGTGAGCCCCCTCCACGATGAAGAGGAACCGGAGGAGGGCGAGCAGGAGGCGGAGGAGGAAGAAGAAGCCGCCGTCTGACGCCTCGCGCCGTACGGACAAACGAAGAGGGCCCGACCGCGGTGCGGTCGGGCCCTCTCGTCGAAGGGATGGGGGAGACCGCCGCTCAGGCCGCCTCCTCCTCCTTCACCTTGCACTCGATGCAGTAGCGGGCGTGGGGCAGCGCGTCGAGGCGCTCGAAGCCCACGTCGGCCCCGCAGGTGTGGCACGAACCGAAGTTCTCGGGGGCGTTGTAGAGCCGCCGGAGGGCCTCCTCGATGCGGTAGAGGTAGCGCCCCTCCTTCGTGGCGAAGAGGGCGGCCTTCTCCCGTTCCATGGCCTCGGTACCCTGGTCGGCCATGTGGTCGGTGTAGACCGAGAGGTCCGAATCGCCGGATTCGCGATCGGCCTTGGCCATCTGATCGAAGAGTCCGAGGGAGCGAAGGGCGCGAGCCCGCTCCTCCAGGAGCCGCTTTTCGATGTGAGAGAGTTGCTTCTTGTTCAGCATGTCCGCCCCTGCGCATCGGGTGTCGACCGAACCGTTCGGCAATACAGTCTTGAAATGTACCTTCGGATCGCCGAGGGGTCTACCACTGGAGCCGGGGGTGGAGTCACGGATCGGTGACGGGCCTCACCACCGGATCAGGGCCGATCCCCAGGTGAATCCGGATCCGAACGCCACGACGCACAGCAGGTCGCCCCGGCGGAGTCTCCCCTGCTCCACGGCCTCGGCCAACGCGATGGGAATGGTGGCCGCGGTCGTGTTGCCGTAGCGCTGGATGTTGTTGTACACCCGATCGTCGGCGAGACCGAGCCGTTTCTGAACCATCTGGCTGATGCGCAGATTGGCCTGGTGGGGAATGAGAAGATCGATGTCGTCGGCCGTGAGGCCCTGGGCGTCCAGTGCTTCGTGGACCGCCTCGGGCATGCGGGTGACGGCGTGCTTGAAGACCTCCCGTCCCTCCATGCGGGGGTACTGGCGCCCGGCCTCCAGATCGTCGACCGAGATGAGCGGATGGCCGACGCTGGACGGGGCGTCGGCCCACAACACCTCGGCATGGCGGCCGTCGGCGTGGATGTGGGTGGACAACACCCCCCGTCCGGCTTCGTCCGTGGCCTGCAGGACCACGGCCCCGCACCCGTCGCCGAAGAGCACGGCCATGTCCCGGCCCCGGGTGCTCAGGTCCAGCCCCGTGGACTGGATCTCCACGCCCACCAGCAGGATCGTCCGGTACTGCCCCACCCGGATCCAGGCGTCGGCCACCGAGAGCCCGTACACGAAGCCGGTGCATTGGGCCCGGAGGTCGAGGCAGGGAATGCCGTCGAGACCGAGCTCCCGCTGGAGGAAGACCCCGGTGCCCGGAAAGAAGTGGTCCGGGCTCAGGGTGCCCAGGACGATGGCGTCGACCTCGTCGGCGTCGATCCCCGCCTGGGCCAGGGCCGACTCGCACGCGCGACGGGCCATTTCGGCTCCGGTGGTCCCGTCCTCCACCCACCGGCGCTCCTCGATCCCCGTGCGTTCCCGGATCCACTCGTCGGAGGTGTCCATCCACTGAGCGAGATCGTGATTGGTGACGACCCGCTCGGGGACGTGGAATCCGGTTCCGATGATGGCGGTGCGGGGCACGAGGGCCTCCCGGTGGGTTCAGGGGGAAGGATCCGAGGGCCGCCGGCCGGGTAGCCCGAGGACGTCGGGCGCCGTCCGGGCGCCGTCCCCCCTCCCGAACCGCAGGCGGGATCCCTGGTGGACACGATCGAATGTCGGCGCTGCGGCGAAGGCCCACGCCTCGCCCGCGCGCCGTTCAAGAACGAACTCGGGGAGCGCATCGTCTCCGAGATCTGTCAGAACTGCTGGAAGGAATGGCTCCAGCACCAGACGCTGCTCATCAACCACTACGGCCTCGATCCCCGGGAGAAGAAGTCCCGGGACTTCCTGTACTCCCAGGTGGAGCAGGTGCTCCTGGGAGACGGCCAGGCGGAGCAGGTCGACACCACGAAGCAGGGCTCGGTGGAGTGGTGATCAGGCCAGGACCTGCCGGACGTGCTCCAGCGCCCAGGCCAGGTCTTCCCGCTCGATGACCAGGGGGGGCGCGAAGCGGATGACCTGATGGTGGGTCTCCTTGGCCAGGATGCCCCGGTCCTGCAGGGCCTCGCAGAACGGCCGGGCCGGACCCGAGGCCGCGTGGATCTCCACCCCGATCATGAGTCCCCTGCCCCGCACCTCCTTCACGTGGGGCGAATCGATGCCCCGAAGTTGGTCCATGAACCACGCGCCGAGCCGGGCGGAGCGCTCCACCAACCCCTCGTCGACGATGACGTCCAGGGAGGCGTGGCCCACGGCGGCCCCCAGGGGATTACCGCCGAAGGTGGACCCGTGGTCGCCGGGATGGAAGACGTCCATGAACTCGGCGTCGGCCAGGGCCGCCGACACCGGGTAGACGCCTCCGCCCAGGGCCTTGCCCACGATGAGGACGTCGGGTCGCACGTCTTCCCAGTCGCAGCAGAACATGCGCCCGGTGCGACCCAGTCCGGTCTGGATCTCGTCGGCCATGAACGCCACGCCCCGCTCCCGGCACATCTCCCGAGTGCAGCCCAGGTAGCCTTCGGGGGGCACGACCACGCCCCCCTCGCCCTGGATGGGCTCCACCAGGAAGCCCACGGTGTGGTCGGTGAGGGCGGCCTCGAAGGCCGCGGCGTCCCCGTAGGCCACCTCCACGAACCCCGGAGTGAACGGCCCGAAGCCCTCCCGGTACTGGGCCTCGGACGAGAAGCCCACGATGGTGGTGGTGCGCCCGTGGAAGTTGTTCGAGCAGACGATGATCTCGGCCCGGCCCTCGGGCACGCCCTTCACCTGGTAGCCCCACTTCCGCACCATCTTGATGGCGGTCTCCACCGCCTCGGCCCCGGTGTTCATGGGCAGGGCCTTCTCGAAGCCCGTGACGTCGCAGAGGCGCCGGAGGAAGGCGCCCATACGATCGTTGTGGAACGCCCGGGAGGTGAGGGTGAGCCGCTCCATCTGGGCCCGGGCCGCCTCCAGGATCCGGGGATGCCGGTGGCCCTGGTTGAGCGCCGAATAGGCGGCCAGCATGTCCAGGTACTTCCGGCCTTCCACGTCCCATACCCACACGCCGTCGCCCCGCTCCAGGACCACGGGAAGGGGCTTGTAGTTGTGGGCGCTGAACCGCTGGGCCTCGTCGAGGAACCGCTCGGTGGTTGCAGCCGGGGCGTGGGACGACATGCCGTTCTCCAGTTCGATGAACGGGGCGCGGGGCCCCGCGGACTCAGGAAAGGTGCCGGGCCCCCGAACCGTCGTCCAGGGACGCCACGGGGGGCCGGGGGCGGCGGTCGACCTCGAAGCGGAAGACGTCGGGGCGGGCGTAGTGGCCCGTGACGTCGAAGTCGAACTTGGCCCGGACGATCTCGTCGGGGTCCACGTCGGCCAGCAGCATGCCCGTGTCCCCCTCGAGGGGCCCGGCGAGGCGGTCGCCCATGGGACCGTACACGGCGCTGCCCCCGACGCAGAGGGGGTCGGGCCAGGCCTCGAGTTCGTGGGCGAGCTCCAGGTCGTCGGGGTACATGGCCCGGGTCACGAACTGGTTGCAGCCCACCACGTAGCACCGTCCCTCGATGGCGATGTGCTGGAGCGTGGACTGCCAGCGGGGCCGGGCGTCGGCGGTGGGGGCCAGGTAGATGTCCACCCCCTGGCCGTACATGGCCATGCGGGCCAGGGGCATGTAGTTCTCCCAGCAGATCAGCCCCCCGACCCGGCCCAGGGGCGTCTCGAACACCGGGAGGGTGCTGCCGTCGCCCTCGCCCCAGATGAGACGCTCGGCCGCCGTGGGCTTCAGCTTGCGGTGTTTGCCCAGGAGCGTGCCGTCGGGGCCGAAGTAGAGGAGGGTGCAGAAGAGGGTACCCCCCGAATAGGTGGTGTCGCGCTCCACCACCCCCACCACGAGGGTCACGCCGGCCGCCGCCGCCGCCTCGCCCATGCGGGCGGTCTCGGGCCCGGGCACACCGACCGCGGCTTCGTGATAGCGCTGCCAGGTCCGGCGCCCCGCGGGGGAGCGCCCCCCCACGGCGGTGCCGAAGGCCAGGCCCCACGGGTAGCCGCCCACGTACGCCTCGGGAAACACCACCAGGTCGGCGCCCTTCCCTGCCGCGTCGGCGGTGAGGGCCACCACCCGGTCCACCGCCGTGGGGGTGTCGAAGAACGCCGGCGCCGGCTGGACCACCGCGATGCGGCCCGCCCGGGCGCCCCTCACGGCTGGAGTCCCCGATAGATGAGCTCCAGGACCACCTCGCCCACCATGCCCAGGGTCGAGGCCCGGGTGTTGGCCGGGAGGTCGTCGGGGGTGTGCCAGATGTGGTTGTCCGGGCCGTACTCGAAGTCGATGACGTTCACGGTGGGAATGCCGGCCTCGTTGAGGGGAATGTGGTCGTCCTGCACGAACGGTCCGCCCGAGGTGGGAAAGAACGCGCCGTAGCCCAGGGCGTCGGCCACGCCCCAGACCCGGTCCACGACCTCGGGGGCGAACCCCCGGGAAAAACCCTCCACGGGGAAGCTCGGGTCGGCGTCTCCCACCAGATCCAGAAGGACCGCGTACTCGGGAGGCCGCTGGGGATCGGCGGTGGCGGCGTAGTGCCGGGCCCCCAGGAGCATGTCGGGCAGGTTCGGTCCGTAGTCCTCCCCGTCGGTGAAGAGGAGGTCGATGCCCACGTCGTGGGACGGCGGATCGTCGGCGAGATGCCGGGCCACCTGGAGGAGCACCGCGGTGCCCGACGCCCCGTCGTTGGCCCCGGGCACGGGCATCTGCCGCTCGGCGAAGGTGTCGGCCTGATCGGCGAAGGGGCGGGTGTCCCAGTGGGCCAGGAAGAGGATCCGACGGGTGGCCTCGGGGCGGAAGCGGGCCACCACGTTGGTGAGTTCCAGGGTCGCGTCGAACTGGGTGTGCTCGTGGGTGAAGGCCTGGGTCTCCACGGCGTCGGCCAGGGAATCGAGGCGGGCCAGCATCCAGGTCAACTGGGCTCCATGCCCGTCCCGCCCGGGAATCCGGGGTCCGAAGGCCACCTGCCGCTCCACCAGCGCCTGGGCCGCCTCGCCGTCGAACGTCGGCCGCAGGGTGTCCAGGGGCATGGGGTCGACCCCGCTCCCGTCGCCGCCGCACCCCGGCGCCAGGGCCACGGCGCCCGCCGCCAGGACGGCGGCCGCGAGGCGCACGGGCGCCGGCGAGGGGAGGGATGGACGGTGCGAACGCATGTCACAAGATGGAGAAGGAATGAACCCGCCCGCCACGGGGGGGTTGAAGGGCGACGTACGCCTCGTCCAACCCGGTTTGCCTGGAGCCGTTCCCATGGTCGTGTCCCGCCGCCGCTTTCTCGGCGCCGCCGCCGTCTCCCTCGGTCTCGCCGGCCTGAAGTCCCTCTTCGACGCCGATCAGTTGCTGGCCGTGACGCCCACGGATCGGTTCGGGCCCCTGGTGGACGATCCCCAGGGCATCCTGGCGCTGCCCCAGGGCTTCACCTACCGCATCGTGTCCCGGGCGGGGGACTCCATGAACGACGGGCTCCTGGTGCCCTCGGCCCACGACGGCATGGCCACCTTTCCCGGGCCCGACGGCCTCACCCTCATCGTGCGCAACCACGAGGTGAGCTGGGGCTCGCCCGCCCAGCGCGGCCCCTTCGGCGAGGGCCACCGGCTGCTGGACACCATCGACGCCACCCGCATCTTCGATCCCGGAAGCGGCGACGGACCGGCGCTGGGAGGCACCACCACCCTGCTCTACGACACCCGGGAGCAGCGCCTGGTGGGCCATCGACTCTCGCTGGTGGGCACGATCCGCAACTGCGCCGGTGGCCCCACGCCGTGGGGCAGTTGGGTGACCTGCGAGGAGACGGTGGAGCGGGCGGGCGACGGGCGGGTCCACGACCACGGCTGGAACTTCGAGGTGCCGGCGGTCTGGGACGCCCCCCTGGCCGAGCCCGTGCCCCTGAAGGCCATGGGGCGCTTCAACCACGAAGCCATCGCCGTGGATCCGGCGTCGGGGGCGGTCTACGAGACGGAAGACGACAACGAGGGACTGTTCTACCGGTTCCTCCCCCACGAGGCCGGACACCTCCGGGCCGGCGGTCGCCTCCAGGCCCTGGCCGTGCGGGAGCAGCCGTCCCTGGACACCCGGAACCGGCGGCGGGACCTGGTGCCCCGGGGCCGGCGGTTCGAGGTCCACTGGATCGACATGGACGACGTGGAGTCGCCCGACGACGACCTGCGGCACCGGGGCTTCGAGGCCGGCGCCGCCCGCTTCGCCCGGGGCGAGGGCATCTGGCGGGGCGACGACGGCATCTACTTCGCCTGCACCAACGGGGGCCGGGAGGGCAAGGGCCAGATCTGGCGCTACGTGCCCAGTCCCTTCGAAGGCACGGAGCGGGAATCGGAGAGCCCCGCCACCCTGGAGCTCTTCGTGGAACCCAACGACTCCACCCTGGTGGAAAACGCCGACAACCTCACCATGGCGCCGTGGGGCGACCTCATCGTGTGCGAGGACGGCACCGGCGACGACTTCCTGGTGGGGGTCACGCCCCAGGGTGAGCTGTACCGCTTCGCCCACAACCTGACCGGGGGCGGGGAGTTCGCCGGGGCGTGCTTCTCGCCCGACGGGAGCACCTTCTTCGTGAACATGCAGGCTCAGGGGTGGACGTTCGCCATCACCGGGCCGTGGCACGGTCGGGGGTAGCCCACCGCCGCGGCGGCACCCATCTTTGCGGCCCGTCGCACCCCCTCGGAGCCGCCTGCCCATGATCCGTCGCCTGCCCCCCACCGCCGTGCTCGCCGCGGCCGCCCTCGCTGTCGCCCCTTCGCCTGGTCGCGGCCAGGACGCCGACCACGCCTTCGTGCTGGACCACGTGGCCGCGGAGCAGGAGCTCCACGCCGCCACGGCCATGGACATCTGGAACCTGGCCGAGGTGGGGTATCAGGAGATGGAGAGCTCGGGGCTGCTCCAGGAGCGCCTGCGGGAAGCGGGCTTCCGGGTGGAGACCGGGGTCGCGGGGATCCCCACGGCCTTCGTGGCGGAATGGGGCGAGGGCGGACCGGTCATCGGGATCCTGGCCGAGTTCGACGCCCTCCCGGGGATCACGCAGGAGGCGGTACCCGAGCGGTCGCCGCGGGACGATGTGGCGGCGGGCCACGCCTGCGGCCACCACCTCTTCGGCGCCGGCTCGGTGGCGGCGGCCCGGGCCACCAAGGCGTGGCTGGAGAGCACCGGCACGCCGGGCCGGATCCGGCTGTACGGAACGCCCGCCGAGGAAGGCGGCGCCGGCAAGGTCTACATGGTGCGCGAGGGGCTGTTCGCCGACGTGGACGCCGTGCTGCACTGGCACGCCGACAGCCGCAACAACGCCTCGCCCCGGACTTCCCTCTCCAACAAGTCGGCCAAGTTCCGCTTCCGGGGCATTTCGGCCCACGCCGCCGCGTACCCGGAACGGGGGCGCTCGGCCCTGGACGGGGTCGAGGCCATGAACATGATGGTCAACATGATGCGGGAGCACATTCCCCAGGAGTCCCGCATCCACTACGTGATCACCAGCGGCGGATCGGCGCCCAACGTGATCCCCGACTTCGCCGAGGTCTACTACTACGTGCGCCACCCCGACGCCTCCATGGTGGCCGAGTTGTTCGAGCGGGTCGTGGCCGCCGCCGAGGGCGCCGCCCTGGGCACGGGCGTCGACGTGGACTACGAGGTGATCCACGGGCTCTACTCACTGTTGCCCAACGACGCCCTCCAGGAGGTCATGTACGCCAACCTGTTGGAGGTGGGCGGGGTCGAGTACACCCCGGAGGAGCGGGCCTTCGCCGAGATCATCCAGCGCTCGTTCGAGGGCACGCCGCCCGCCATCGAGTCCGCGGCGGACATCGAGGAGTACGGGTTTCTCTCCGGCGGCGGCAGCACCGACGTGGGCGACGTGAGCTGGGTCGTGCCCACCGGGGGACTCCGGGCCGCCACCTGGGTGCCCGGAACGGCGTCCCACTCCTGGCAGGCCGTGGCGGCCGGGGGCACTACGATCGGGGCGAAGGGCATGGTGGTGGCGGCCAAGACGCTGGCCCTCACCGCCGTGGATCTCTTCCGGAATCCCGCCACCATCGACGCCGCCCGGGCCGAGCGGGCGGAGCGCGTGGGGCCCGACTACGTCTACACCCCGCTCCTGGGCGACCGTCCGCCGCCCCTGGACTACCGGGCCGGCGCAGGCAACTGAGGCGGGGGCAGCTCGTCGAGCATGCGCCGGACGTCGGCCTTGAACCGGTCGTCCACCGGGTAGATCGACGGGAGGGCCAGGGTCGCCTCCCAGACGTCCCGGGCCTCCTGGGGCCGGTCCAGCGCCGCCAGGGTCTCGCCCAGGTCCCGGGCGAAGAGGACCGTCGCCGGGTCCACCTCCACGGCGCGGCGGTGGTGCCGCAGAGCATCGTCCCAGTTGGCTTCCTTCAAGGGGTCGATGCTGAAGAGGAGTCGGCCGATGAACCGCTCGAAACCCGAGAGGCTCATGACCTCCTGGTTGAGCTTGCCCAGGATGTTGTGGGCCCCCGGATGGTCCGGCTCGAGCTCCAGGATGCGGTGCGTGAGGTCCCACACTCGCTGCACCAGCCGGGTCGACGTCCGGGGTCCGTGCTGGAGCGCCTCCCGACCCAGCGACGCCGCCGCCCAGTAGAGCACGTCGGGGTCGTCGGGCTCGAGGGCCACGGCGGCCTCACCGAAGTCGCCGGCCCGGACGAACCACGCCTCCTCCACCTCGGATCGGGTCTCCAGGATCCCCAGCATGAGGGACACCTGGGCCGCCCGCCACAGGGCCCCGGCGTCGGCCGAGTCCCGCTCGATGCGGAGTTCCAGGCGCTGGAGGGCGTCGGCCAGACGGTCCTCGGTGAGGAGCGCGTCGATGGTGGCATCGGCCAGGGGATCGCCCGTGGCGGCCTCCAGGGGAGGCGGAGGGGCCAGAGGCTGGGACGAGACCGGCTCCGCCGAGAGACCCGGAAGGAGCGACACCGCGACCCATCCCGGGAGGCTGCGGACCGAACGGACGAGGCGAGAGGGCATGGGGAAACGATCGGGCCCGGGGGGGGCTCCCACAAGCCCGCCGAACACACCGTGGCCGCCCCGGCCCCGGACGGTTACCGGGCGGTCGTCTCCCCGACCTCGCCTCAGCAGGCCGCGCAGGGATCGAAGGACCGGACAGCTCGGAGGATCTCCAGAGGCCGGTCCGGATCGAGCACCTCCGCACCGTTCACCGCACCCGCCAGGAGTCCCAGGGTCCACGCCGACGGCGACACGATGTGGTAGTCCACCACCACGCCGTCGTCCAGATCGACGCGGTGGGCCACCACGCCCCGGGGTCCCTCGTGGAATCCCACCCCCCGGCGCCGGCCCGACGGAAGGGTCGGAGGCACGAACGCCGGGCCCTCGCCCGATGCCAGACCGCGGTCCGCCCGGTGCCAGTGCTCCAGGGCGAGATCGGCCAGGGCCGCGGCCCGGATGGCCCGAGCCACGTGCCGCCCCCGGGCCGACGCCAGCGCCTCGGGGGACACGGCCGTCTCCCGGCCCGCCACCTCGGCCCATCGGCACACCGCCGGGTCGCCGGCGGCGAGTCCCGCCAGGACCTGGGCGACCGCCCCCACCTCCACGACCCGTCCGTGAAACCGGGGGGCGTGGGCGAGCCCGTCCCGGAGGCGCTCCCCCTCCCAGCGCACGAAGGTCTCGGCCCCCTCGCCGTCGACGGAGCTCGCGCCCCCGGACAGGTCGAAGCCCGGCGCCGGACCCCGGTGGGGAAACTCGGGCACGGCCAGGTACCCCTCCGCCCCCCCGCCCCGCCCAGGTTCCCCGGGCGCCAGAGTCGCCAGGGCCAGGGCGTCGGGGAGGTACACCTCGTGCACGAACGCCCGCAGTTGGTCCAGGAGCTCCCTCACTGCGTCCAGATCCCGCCGAGCGACGCCCTGGACCACCCCGCCCACCGCCAGGGTGTCCACCCGGGGGGCCTGCCCCCCCAGGAGGGCCACGACCCGGGTCGCGGCTCGCCGCGCCTGCCGAGCGGCGATCCCGTGGGAGACGAGCACCAGGGCCCGCTCGGGATCGGGCAGGAGCCCGGGATGGCCGGAATACGGCGACACCAGACCGTGGCGCCTCGCCCGGGCCCGCCGCCGGCGAAGCCGATCCTGGACGTCGAGCAGGCGGGCCGCCGGCTCGCCGTGGCGTCGGGCCGCCACCGAGGCGTCGGCGTGGAGCGCCAGGTCGAGGTCGAACCAGTCGGGCACGGCGCCCTGGTAGAAATGCCGAAGGGCGGCGGCGACGCCGTGGGCCCCGCTCATGAGGTTGCGGAGGTGCCGGGCGCTGCAGGGCACAGCGAGGTCCAGGGCGTCCTCCACGGCCCGGACGGCGGCCAGGGCGTGGCCCGGCCCGCAGGTGCCGCGACAGATGCGCTGGGCCGCGAGCCAGGCGTCCCGGGGATCCTGCCCGACCAGGGCGGAGGGTGCACCGGCCCAGGGAGGGCGGGAGGGGCGCACCGCGGCGACCCGGCCACCCTCCACGGTGAGGTCGAGGCGGAGGCGGCCGTCGACGCGGGGCACCGGATCCAGGACGATGGAGGGCATGGTGAACCGCCTTGGGGGGGAGAGGCGAATTCCGCCCATAATAGGGCCCCCGGGCCCGTTTCGCGGTAGGGAGATCCCTCGCGCCGAGCGCGGGGACTCTTCCCCGGCCCCGGTGGTGAGGGACCCGGATTGCCCCCCCGTGCCCACCGGCGCAGGTTGCCCCGTAGCCCGTTCCCCCTGCCCCACCCGCCATGATCATTCCGTCGTCGTTCTCCATCCCGTCGTGCCGGTCCGTCTTCGCGGGCCTCTGCGGGGCCCTTCTCCTGGTGCCCGCCGCCGCCGGCGCTCAGGACAAGCCGCCCATCACCTGGACCGACCTCATGCAGATCCGGCAGGTCGACGATGCGTCGATCTCGCCCGACGGCCGCTGGGTCGTCTTCACCGCGGCCCCCGATCGAGGGGACGGAGAGGTGGTGGTCCGCGCGGTGGACGGCGAGGCCCGATTCACCGTGGCTCGGGCCGACAACCCCACGGTGTCCGACGACGGCGCGTGGATGGCGGCCCGGGTGCTTCCGTCGCTGGAGGCCCGGGAGACCCGGGACGGGGGCCCGCCGCTGCGCAACGGCATGGCCCTCATGGCCCTCCCCTCCGGCGCCGTGGAGACCGTGGACGAGGTGCGGTCGTTCGCCTTCTCCCCCGATGGGGCCTGGCTCGCCTACCACCGCCACGCGCCGCGCGACGACGACGAGGGCGCCGACGACGATGAGGGCCCGGAGGAAGACGACCCGGGGACGGAGCTCGTGCTCCGGAGGTTGGCCGACGGCACCCTCCGCACCCTTCCCTTCGTGCGGGCGTTCGCCTTCTCCGACGACGGAGGCCTTCTGGCCACGGTGGTGGGCTCGCCCGACGATGCCGAGGACGGCGTCTGGGTCCACGACCTGAGCGAGGGCGAGGTGACGGCGGTGGACAATCGACCCGACGGGGTCTACGGCGACCTGACCTGGGGAGAACACGACGCCGAACTGGCCGTGGTGGCAGCCGATCCCGCCGAGACCGAGGGTCGGCCCGCGTCGGGCGAGGTGGTGGTCTGGCGGGCCGACGAGGGCCCGGCCACCTGGGTGGCGGCGGACGACGCGCCCGAAGGCTGGTTCGTGCCCGTGGGTGCGGACCTGACGTGGAGCGAGGACGGGGCACGCCTGTTCTTCGCCTGGCGGCCGCTCCGGGACGACGAGGGCGCGCCCGCCACCGACGACGAGCCGGCCTTCGATGCCTACGACACCGACCAGATCCTCGACGGCCGCGGCGTGGACGTCTGGCACTGGCAGGACCCCCGCATCATGACCCAGCAGAAGGTCGTGTGGAACCGGGAGAAGGAGCGCACCTACCGGGCCGTGCGGCATCGGGACGGGGCCACCGTGGCGCTGGGCGGCCTCGACCTTCCCGACGTGCGGATTCCCGAGGCCGAGTCCCCCGTCGCCCTGGCCACCTCCGACCTGCCCTACCGATGGGAGTCGACGTGGACCGGGGGAGCCGACGACGCCTACGTCGTGGACCTCGCCACGGGCGAGCGCACCCGGGTGGCCGAGGCCCTGGGGAGTTCCCCGAATCTCTCCCCCGACGGCCGCTTCGTCGTCTGGTGGCAGGACGCCGCGTGGTGGATCCACGACGTGGCGTCGGGCGACGCCCGGGCCCTGGGGGCCGACATCCCCGCCCCCCTGGCCGACGAGGACTGGGACTACCCGGACGAGGTCCCGAGCTACGGAGTGGCCGGGTGGATGGACGACGACGCCGCGGTGATCCTCCGGGACAAGTACGACCTCTGGGTGGTGCCCACCGACGGCTCGGCCTCGTGGAGCCTCACCGACGGTCGGGGCCGGGCCGAGCACCGGGTCTTCCGGCTCGAGAACGTGGACGGCCCCATCGCTCCGGGGCAGGAGCTCCTCCTGGAGTCCTACCACGACCTCCGGAAGAACTACGGATTCTACCGGGCCCGGGCCGGCGAGGCCGGGGTCACCCGGCTCCTGGAGGACGACAAGCGTTTCGCCTTCCTGGCCCGGGCCGACGACGCCGAGCGCATGCTCTTCACCCGGGAGGCGTACGATGAATTCCCGGACCTGTGGGTCGCGGATCCGGACTTCAAAAATCCGTCGAAGGTAACGGACGTAAATCCCGGCCTGATTGACCGTTACGCATGGGGCTCCGCGGAACTGGTGGAATGGTGGAGCCTCGACGGCACTCCCCTTCAGGGCGTGGTGATCAAACCCGGCAATTACCAGGAAGGACGCCGGTATCCGGTCCTCGTCTACTACTACCGCTTCTTCAGTCAGCGGCTCCACGAGTTCAACGACCCGTCGGTGAACCATCGCCCCAGCTTCCCCGTCTACGCCTCCGACGACTACGTGGTCTTCCTCCCCGATGTGCGGTTCGAGGTGGGAAGCCCGGGACTGGCCGCCACCAAGAGCGTGGTGCCCGGGGTGCAGAAGCTCATCGACATGGGGCTGGCCGATCCCGATGGGGTGGCGCTCCACGGGCACAGTTGGAGCGGGTACCAGACGGCCTTCATCGTGACCCAGACCGACCTCTTCGCCACCGCCGTGGCCGGGGCTCCGGTGGCCAACATGACCAGCGCCTACTCGGGGATCCGGCTCGGCTCGGGGCTGGCCCGGCAGTTCCAGTACGAGAAGACCCAGAGCCGCATCGGGGGCTCCCTCTGGGAGAACTTCGACGAATACGTGGAGAACTCCCCGGTCTTCTACGCCGACCGCATCGACACGCCCATGCTGATCCTCCACGGCGACGTCGACGACGCCGTGCCGTGGGAGCAGTCCATCGAGCTGTACCTGGCGCTCCGGCGTCTGGGCAAGGAGACGGTGTTCCTCCAGTACCGGGACGAACCCCATCACCCCCAGCGGTACGCCAACAAGCTGGACTGGTCCATTCGCATGAAGGAGTGGATCGACCACTACACGAAGGGGACTCCGGCGCCGGCGTGGATGACCGAGGGCGTGCCCTACACGGGCAACTGACCCGGACGAGGCTCCCCATGACCGACGACGGCCGGGCCCGCGACCGAGGGGTGGGGGTCGACGCCTTCACGACCCCCGTGCTCGTGGTCTGCCCCCGGTGCGAGGCCACGGCCCGGGTGGTGGCGGGGCCGGAGGGCCAGCGGGACGGCGGCGCCGGAGTGGAGGTCCGGGCGACGTGCACCGGGTGCGGCTACGCCCGCGCGGAATCGGTGACCGAGCGCCGCCTCGGAGGACCCGAAGATCCGTGGCTGGGCCTGCCCCTGCGCCTCACCACACCCTGCTGTGGTGAGGTGCTGTGGGCCCGGAACGCCGACCACCTGGCGTTCCTGGAAGACTGGATCGGGGCGCGCCTCCGGGAACGCTCCGAACCCTCGGCCGCCTCCCCCCTGCGCAATCGCCGCATGGCCAGCCGGCTGCCGTCGTGGATGCTGGCGGCCTCCAACCGGGCGGCCGTGGTGGCGGGGTTGGCCCGCCTGCGCGCCCTGCTTCCTCAGTCCCCTCGGAGGGCCTGAATCGGATCGATGCGGGCCGCCCGCAGCGCCGGGAGCAGCCCCACCGAGGTAGCCAGGGCGGACAGGAGTCCCACGGCGGCGATCCAGGTCACCGGATCGGCCGGCGTGACGCCGAACAGCAGCCGGTCCAGGAGTCCCACGGTGGCCACCGTGAGTCCCGCCCCGGCGGCGAGCCCGAGCCCCACCAGCCCCACGACCCGGACGAGGAGCGATCGCACGACCCCTCCGGGTTCGGCCCCGATGGCGAGGCGGATCCCGATCTCCCGGCGGCGCAGCTCGACGCCGTACGACAGCACCCCGTACAGCCCCACCAGGGCGAGGGCCAGGGCCACGGCGGCGAGGGTGCCGGTGACGGCCGACAGGACACGCACCGGACCGCTCCGGGCCCGGACTTCGTCGCTCAGGGCCGCCACGTCGTCCAGGGGGAGGTCGGGTCGGAGTTCGGCCACGGCCCCCTGGAGCGGTTCGACCAACGCCCGGGGATCGCCCCGGGTCCGGAGGAACACGGTCATCTCCCGGACGGGCTGCTGGGCGTGGGGGAGATAGATGGCGGGAGGCACCGGAGCGGTGGGGCCCGCGAAGTGGACATCGGCCACGATCCCCACGATTTCGAGGGGGCCCGAGTCCCTTCCCCAGAAGTCGCCGTAGTCCACCCGGGTGCCCACCACGGCGGCCCCGGGCTCGAAGTACCGCTCGGCGAAGGCCTCGTTGACCACGGCCACCGGGGCCGTTTCGGATCCATCGGTGGGCTCGATTCCCCGACCTTCCACCACCGGGATCTCCAGCGTGGCGAAATACCCCGCGTCCACCGGCCGGTAGATGGCCGAAGGGCCCCGCCCGGCGACCTCCCGGGGCCGGTCGGCGAAGTGGAACCCGTTGTTCCATCCTTCGTCGATGGGAGCCTGATAGGCGAACCCCACCGACTCCACCCCGGGAACGCCGGCCAGGCGGTCGGCGAGGGTCCGGAAGAAGTCGACGTGCTGTGGCCACTCGGGCGAGACGAACGGCGTGGGCATGCGAAGGTCGGCCATGAGCACCCCGTCGCTCCGGAAGCCCGGGTCGACCCGCGCAGCCTCGCCGAGGGAGCGCAGGATCAAGCCCGTGGACGTCAGGAGGACGACGGTGCCGGCGATCTGAGCCACCACCAGGGCGGAGCGGAGCCGCTGCCCGCCCCCCGTGGTGCCCCGGGCGCTTCGGAGCCACCGTCCGGGCGAGCCGAGGCGGGCCACGGGCAGCAGGCCCACCGACAGGGCCGCCAACGCTCCCACCACCGCCGCCACCCCCAGGGTGGGCAGGTCCAACGTCGCCGCGCCGAGCCGCGGAAGCAGCCCGGGTTGGGTGGCCCGGGCCAGGGAGAGGAGGAGCACGGAGAGTCCCACGCCCCCCGCCACGCCCCCGCCGGCCAGCCAGGCCGATTCGGCGAGGAGCACGCCCGCCCGGGATCCCACACCGCCGCCCAGGGCCTCCCGCACCGCCATCTCGGTGGCCCGGGCCGACGTGCGGGTGAGGGTGAGGGCGGCGACGTTCATGACCGCCAGCAGGAGCACGATGGCGCAGCCCGCGAAGAGGAGCGCCATGGGTCCCCGGGCGGGGCCGGCGAGGAGCTCCTGGACCGGCACGGCGAACACCCGCTCGTCGACGTGCTCCTCGAATTCGCCGGAGAGCTCGTCGGACACGGCGCGGAGCTCGGCCTCGGCCCCCTCGAGGCTCGCCCTCGGCGCGAGGCGAGCCAGCACCGACACGTTGTGGAGCCCGCGCACCGACCGACCGGAGCTGAAATACGACGGCCCGTGGGCGATCCAGACGTCGGTGTCGCTCGTGGGGAGGGTGCCCACCGGGGGCAGACCCTGGAACGCCCGGTCCAGCACTCCCACCACCTCGTACGACACGCCGTTGACGGAGATGGAGCGGCCCACCATGGCCGGATCCTCCCCGTACCGCGACCGCCAGAGCCGGTGGGAGAGCACCGCCACCAGCGGCGCGTCGGCGTTCTGGTCCGCGGGCTGGAGGAGCCGGCCCGCCTCGGCCTGGAGGCCCGTGACCTCGAAGAACCTCCCCGTGACCGCCGTGAGCTGGACCCGAAGGGGCGGCACGCCGTCGGGGAATTCCAGCACCGGCGCATCGCTCAACCAGGCCGCGGTGGCCTCGAAGGTCCGGCTCCGGTCGGTGACGTCCACGAACTGGGGGAACGACAGGAGGTAGCTCGCCTCCAGCCCTACCCCGGGATCGTCGGTATCCACCACCCGCAGCGCCACCAGCTCGTCCGGGTCCGTGAACGGCGGGGGCTGGAGCAGAACGGCCCGCGCCACGGCGAAGACCGTGGTGAACGCCGTGAGCCCCAGGGCCAACGTGACCACGGCGGTGGCCGAGTAGGCCGGTGCACGAAGGAGCGAGCGCGCGGCCTGTCGGCAGGTCCGGCCCATGGATTCCAGCAGTTGCATGACTCCCCCTCCCCTCTTCGATCGTCCCAGGCGCAGCCGGATCTCGACCGCGTTCCCCACCATCCGAAGTGTCGCCAGCCCGCGTCCCCGGCGTGCGTCCGCGGCCCACTCCTCCCTCAGGTCCCCCAGCATGTGGTGGCCCCGCTCCCCCGGAGGCAGGAGACGGCGCACCACGGTGTCCGCCCACCGCGGCGGCCTCATCCCAGGGCTCCCTCCAGCCCGTCCCAGAGTCCCAGGAGGATCCTCCGGGTGTGGCGCAGGCCGGCGAGTCCCTCCTCGGTGACCACGTAGCGGCGCCGGGGAATCCCGCCCCGGCTCGGTGTGGATTCCGACAGCTCCCACCGTACCAGGCCCTTCTCCTCCATGCGCTCCAGCGTCTTGTAGAGGGCTCCCCGGGACACCTCCCGCTCCCCCTCCTCCCGCAGAGCGCGGCGGAGGTGGATGCCGTGGGCCCGTTCCCCCAACCGGAGCACGGTGAGGAGGACGAGCTGCTCGAGGTCGCCGAGGCGAGGGATGTCGTGGAGGCTCATGGGCGGCGCATCGGTGTCGCACTTGTAGTCAGTGTCGACACTGTAGTCACCGCGGGACGTCACCGCAAGGCGTCAGCCGCCCGGCCCCTCCCCGCTGGGGATCTGGGCCGCGGCGATGACGTCCAGGTTGGGCAGCATCACGATCTCGATGCGGCGATTGCGGCGGCGTCCCTCGGGGGTGTCGTTGTCGGCCACCGGCCGGTATTCGCCGTAGCCCGCACCCGAGAGGGTCGCCGGGGTGACGCCCCGATCCACCAACAGGCGCACCACCGAGAGAGCCCGGGCGGTGGAGAGCTCCCAGTTGGACGGAAAGCGGGCGGTGGCGATGGGCACGTTGTCGGTGTGCCCCTCGACCTGGAAGCTCCGGTCTCCGATGTCGGCCAGAACCGCGGCCACCTCCCCCAGGGTGCTCCGGCCGTCGGCCCCCAGGGTCGCACTCCCGGACTCGAAGAGGATGTCCTGGGGCAACTGGATCACCATGCGGCCCCGATCGATGGCAACGCTGAGGCGACCGGCGTCGATGAGGGAGCGGAAGCGCCCGATGACTTCTTCGTAGATGGCGTTCCGCTGGCGCACTTCCCGCTCGATGGCCGAGAGGGATTGGAGGCGCTGGTTCAGGCGCTGGAACTCGGCGCCCCGCTCCCGCTGGAGCAGCTCCAGGCGGTACACCTCGGTGCGGGCTTCCTCGAAGCGGGCTTCGGCCTCGTCCCGGTGGGCCGCCATGGCCACCAGGGAGTCCCGCACCGCCGCGAGCTGGGACTCCAGGCGGGCCTCCTCCGCCGCGTTCGCCTCCCGCGTCTCGGCCAGCGACGCCTCGAGATCGGCGACGCGTTCGTTCATCGCCACCTGGAGGGCCTGCTCGTCCATGCGGGCCCGGGCCAGGGCATCCACGGTCGCCTGATGGGTGCTCTTCTTCACGCACCCGGAGGTGAGGAGGACTGCGACGAGACTCGAGGCGAGGACGGCGGTGGGGGCGCGCATGGTCACGATCCCCCTCCCACCTCGTGGACGAATCCGCTGAGCGCGCGGACGAACCGCGGCATGCAGCGCTCCATGTGGGCGGCGTGATCGCAGCCGGGAAGGACGACCCATGCCTTGTGGCCGGTGTGGAGGCCCTCGAAGAGCCGGGCCTGGGTCCCGGTGGGCGCGATGGGGTCGAACTCCCCCTGAAGGATCAGGGTGGGCACCCGGAGCGAATCGGGCGAGAGCGCGTTGAACTGGTCGGCCCGTCGAATGTCCACGCGCACCGGATCGGCTTCGAGGGCGGCCGCGGCGAACGCGTCCACGGCCCGCTCCGAGATGGAGCCGGGGGTGATGAAGTCGCTCCGGGCCGCCTCGTCGGTGGTGGGGTTCCGGGGCGGGGCCTCGGGAGACCCGTCGGCGGGGAGCGTCACGGCCGGGTCCTTCCAGTAACCGTAGAGGGCCACGCCCGAGAGCAGCTCGGGATGGCGCTGGGCGGCGAGGTGGGCCGTGGTCGAGCCGAAGGACCATCCGAGGACGGCGGGGCGGGCGCCGTCGGGATGGCGCTCCCCCAGCCACTCCAACACCCGGGCCACGTCGGCGGCCATGCGGTCGGGCTCCAGCCAGCCGGTGGAATCCCGGGGGGTGGCCCCGTACCCCCGGGCGTCCAGGGCGTAGGTGGCGATCCCGTCGGCGGCGAGGGCTTCCATGAGGGAGAGGGACTCGCCTGTGACCTGGAGATCGAAGTCGGGAAGCGAACTCCAGGTGCGCCCGTGGAGCAGGAGCACCACGGCGCCGGCGTCGTCGGGCACCCGGGACCATACGGTGAGAGGGTGCCCGTCGCTCTCCACCACGTGGGACTCCAGGGCCGGCGGCTCCCCCGGCCCGTCGTCGGCGCTGGGGAGGGGGGCGGGGGCACAGGCGCCGACCATGGCGACGAGGGCGACGAAAGGCACGACCGCGAACGAGCGAACCATCGGGGTCTCCGGGGGAGGGCCGTGGACCCGGCCGATGCCGGGCCCTCGGCTACCATGCTCCACCGGGTCCCTCCCCGCCAGAGGGGCCCCGGGCTATCGAGCCCCGCCCGGGTGGCCTTCCGAGGACGGTACCACGAGGGTCTCCAGGCCCCGGTCGAGGTCCGACACGAGGGCCGTCGCGTCGCTCCGCGGCCGAACGCCTCCCCCCACCAGATACGCCCCGGGCGTGATCACCTCCAGCCGTTCCGTCGGGCCCGACCAGGCGAACCCGACGAAGGTGGCGAAGTCGTCCAGGTGGATCGGGCTCCCCTGCGACGGACGCCCGGGCCGGAGGCGCCCGTAGACGCCGTACCGGCGGGCCCCCTCGGCCCAGCCGACCTGGACCAGTCCCCGGCTCCCGTCCCGGGAGACCCGGGGCAGCCCGCTCCCGACCGAACCCGCCACGTCCCGGGACGGCGACGTGGCGAAGGCGCCCAGGGGCCGCCCCTCCACGGCCAGCCCCGCGTCCACCCCTCCGAGCTGGGCCGCCATGAGGCGGACCACGCCCTCGAACCGGGTTCTCTCAGCGGTGTCCCACGCCGACCATCGGTCCCCTTCCAGAACGAGGGCGTCGGGGCCCCCGGCACCCATCACCTGGACCAGGAGTCCATCCTCGTCGGACTCGGCCAGGAGGACGGCGAAGCCGCCCTGGCCGGAGTCGGCCCGGAGAAGGTCGAGGCCCGTCGTGGTGGACCAGAAGAGTCCCCCGTGGAATCCCGGTCCGGCCCACCGCATCTGGCGATCGGTGGAGGTCTGGGCCACCAGGGACGTCCCCGTGACCGACAGCAGCGCGCCCATGAGAGCGATCCTGTTCATTCGTCTTCCCCTTCCCCGGTTCCCTGTTCAGTGGGCGCCGCCACCGCCGCCTCGCGGTCGAGTTCGTCGGCAATCTCCGTCAGCCACCGGATCCGTGCATCCAGCACGAGGCGCGCCCCCCGGTTCGCCCGGGCCGCGCCTGCCGCACCCCGGGCCGACATCTCCGCCCCGAAGGCCTCTTCGCCTTCCCGGACGTCGGCGAGGGCGCGCAGCGCGCCGTCGACCAGGCGCCGGCGCGCCGGAAGCGACAACGAATCCATGAACAAGATGCGAAGACGGATCGGATCGAACGAGTACCGGGCTTCGTCGTCGGGAATCGACGACGTGAGCCACCCCTGCAGCGTCTCCCGCCCGGTGTGGGTGAGGGTGTAGGACTGCGTGCCCCGCCGGTCGTCGGGGACCGGGGTTCCCTCCACGAGGCCCGCGGCGTCGAGCCGACGCATGGCGGGATAGATGGCCCCCGCGCTGCCGCTCCAGTGCGACGAAGGCGATCGCTCGAAGATCTTGCGGATCCCGTAGGCGGTGGCGGGCCCGTACCGGTGGAGGATCCCCAGAATCGCCCGCTCCAGGGGAGAGGAACCGCCGCCCACCTCAGCCTCCCTCGATGCGGATCCGCCGTCGACCCACGTCCACCGTCGTCCGGGTGCCCAGGAGCGCCGGGGTGCCCACGTTGGCCGTGGGGAACCGTTCGTTCAGGAACACCTGTGGCCTCTCCAGCTCCCATACGCCGAGCCGGATCCGACCCATGAGCCGCCCGCTCCGGATGGGAAAGGTGCCACTGGCCGAACGACCGGTGCCGGGCTCGAGTGCTCCCTCGAACGCCAGCCGGTGCTCGAGAGACGACGGGAGCCCCACGCCGCGCCCGTTGCCGGTGTCCACATGGGCCTCCACGGTGGTGTCGGCCACCTCGAGGTGAAGCGACGGAATCACACTCTGGGGATTCGCGAAGGGCAGCGACCCGTCCCCCTCGGTGAGGCGCTCCGACGAAATCCGGAGTTCCCGGGCCGGAAAGTCGAACTCCACCGAGACTCCGGCCAGGGAAGGAACCCCGAGAACGCCCCGGGCGCCGCCGAGGCCCGAGGTCAGGGTCTCATCGCTCCACGAGACCGCGAACACGTCGCGGAAGATCCACCCCCCGATGGCGAGTTGATCCAGACGGTGGGTGCGGCCCGGGGTGGCGCCGCCTCCCGACGGGTCGGCCAACAGCACCTCACCCTCCGACGGAATGCCCAGTTCGGCCACGAGGTCGGCGTTCAACACCGTGGCCGAGGCGCCGGTATCCAGGACGAAGGGAACCGTCTGCCGTGTTCCGGCGAGGGTGACCTCCACCACGGGCCGCCCCTCGACGAGGGTGAACGGCACGCGGACCTCCTGGCCCCGGACTCCCCCCGCACTCGACACCATGATCCCTCCTCCCGCGAACAGCACCCCCACGGTGCGCCCGATCATATGAGTCTCCTTCCAATAGTACGATTCGTACTATCATACGTCGTCGGTGGATCCTGGCAAGGGGCTTCGGGGCGACGGCGCCAGGGAGCGGACCCCGCACATACGACCGCGCCCCCGGAGCCCATGGTGGGCCCCGGGGGCGCGTGCACTCCCGTGGATTACCTCACCCGCACTCGCTGTACCCGCAGACGTGGCACTTCACGCAGCCCTCTTCGTAGGCGAGCTGGCCCGCGCCACAATCGGGGCAGGCCCCGAAGAAGTTCACCGGTCCCGGGCTGGACGATGCCTGCACCTGGACCTGGGTGGCGGCTCCCGTACCCACGGTGAGGGGCAGCGCCTCCTGGACGCCTTCCTTCTCCTCGAGGTAGCGCTCGATGGCCTGGCCGATGGCGTCGGGCGCCGAGAGCACCTTGTTGGGACCCACGCCGACGGCTCGGTCGCAGGAGATGCCCCGGAGCTGATCCTTCAGCGAGGTGATGGGGATCCCGGACCGCAGGCTGAGGGAGAGGAGACGCCCGATGGCCTCGGCGTCGGCCATGGCCGCTCCGCCGGCCTTGCCCAGGGTGCAGAACACCTCGAAGGGACGGCCGTTCTCATCCTCGTTGATGGTGACGTAGAGGTCCCCCAGGGGTGAGTTCATCTTGACCGTGCGCCCCCGGAGCATGGCGGGACGCTGCCGCTTGTGCCGCCCGGCCCGGGCCGTCTGGTCCTGGTCCGCCTGGCGGTCGCTGAACTCGGAGATCTCCACCCGGAGGCGATGGGCCTCTTCCCGGGAATCGGCCAGGAGCTGCTCGAGCTCGGCCACCCGGGCCCGGGACTCGGCCGCCTCGGCCTCGGCTTCGGCGTTCTCCTCCCCCTGCCCCGTCTTGCCCGTGGACAGCACCTGCATGGGCCGCGATCCGTCGCGGTAGACGGTGACGCCCTTGCAGTTCAGGTCGAAGGCCAACTCGTAGATGGCCCGGACGTCTTCCTCCGTGGCCTCGAACGGGAAGTTCGTGGTCTTGGAGATGGCCGAATCCACGTGCTCCTGGAAGGCGGCCTGCATGCGCACGTGCCACTCGGGGGTGATGTCGTGGGCCGTGACGAAGACGTCCTGGACCTCCTGGGGCACCTCGTCGAAGTGGATGTGGCCTTCGCTGGCGATGCGCTCCATGAGCTCGTCGGAGTACCACCCCTGCTCCCGGGCGATCCGCACGAAGTCGGGATTCACGTCGGGCATGAGGGAGCCCGCCTGGTTGCGCATGAACGCCACGGCGAAGAGGGGCTCGATGCCGCCGGAGCACCCGGCGAAGATGGAGATGGTGCCCGTGGGCGCCACGGTGGTGAGATTGCAGTTCCGCAGGGCCCGCATGGGCCGAACCCGGGTGCCGTCGGCCCGGCGGGCGCAGGTGGCGTCGGGACCCCAGATGGAGGGACCCCACGCCGGGAACACGCCCCGGGTCTCGGCGAGGCGCTCACTGGCGTTGCGGGCCTCCTCGTTGACGAACCGCATGACCCGCCGGCCCATCTCCACGCCCTCGTCGCTGGAGTACGGAATCCCGAGGCGGACCAGGAGGTCGGCCCACCCCATGATGCCCAGCCCGATGCGGCGAATGGTGTGGGCGAGGTTGTGGATCTCCTCCAGGGGGTAGCGGTTGGCGTCGATGACGTTGTCCAGGAAATGGACCGCCAGATGGACCACGCGCCGCAGCTCGTCCCAGTCGATGCGCTGATCGGCCGGAAGGTCGGCGGGAGCGTCGAGATCCACGAAGGCCCCGACGTTGACGCTGCCCAGGTTGCACACGTCGTAGGCCAGGAGCGGCTGCTCCCCGCAGGGATTGGTGGCCTCGTAGCTGCCCAGGGCGGGGACCGGGTTGTACTCGTTGGCCCGATCGATGAAGAACGTGCCGGGCTCACCCGTCTTCCAGGCGCCGTGGACGATGAGGTCGAAGATCTCCCGGGCGTCCTCCTGCCCCACCACCTCACCGGAGCGGGGGCTCCGGAGATCGTACGAGGCTCCCTCCTTCACGGCCTGCATGAAGGCGTCCGTCAGGGCCACCGAGATGTTGAAGTTGGTGACCTGGCTGGTGTCGTCCTTGCAGGTGATGAACCGCCGGATGTCGGGGTGATCCACCCGGAGGATGCCCATGTTGGCGCCCCGGCGCGTCCCGCCCTGCTTCACCACCTCGGTGGACGCGTCGTAGAGCTTCATGAACGACACGGGACCCGACGCCACGCCCATGGTGGAGCGCACGTTGTCGCCCTCGGGACGGAGACGGGAGAAGGAGAACCCGGTGCCGCCCCCCGACTGATGGACGAGGGCCATGGCCTTCAGCGTGTCGTAGATCCCCGAGCGCCCGTTGGAGAGGGCATCGTCCACGGGAAGCACGAAGCACGCCGACAACTGCCCCAGAGGCCGGCCCGCGTTCATGAGCGTGGGGGAGTTGGGCTCGAAGGTGCCCGCCGTCATGAGGGCATAGAACTGCCGGGCCAACTCGTCGATGGCCGCCTCGGAAGTGCCGTACCGGGCGTCGGCTCCCGCGATGGTCCGGGCCACCCGCCAGAACATGGTCTCGGGCGCCTCCACCGGCTCCCCGTCCTCGTTCTTCTTGAGGTACCGCTTCCCCAGAACGATCCGGGCGTTCTCCGTCAGTTCGGCGGGGGGCAGGTCCTCGGGCACCCGATCGTCGAAGAGGTCCGAGACGGGCGGGAACGGAGGAAGAGCGGGAGAAGAGAACGACTCGGACGGCATGACGGCAGCTCCAGGGTGTGGAAACGCGGTGGACAAACGGGTACGCAGACGTGGAAAACCGGCGGATTGCCGCATCCGCCGGGGCATCAGGGTGTGGAAAACCCTCAGGAGACTACCATCCCTTGGGGACGCCCATGATAGAGGCACTACATCTAGTAGTCAAGCACGTTTTCGAGGCCACACCGACCCGCCCGCACAGGGAACTCCGCACCGCCCGGCCCCCGCTCCCGGCGCCATGCCTCGACGGGCAGGAAACCACCCGATCCGACCCCGGATTCCGAAGGGATCCCGCCTCCGAGGACCACGACCTGACCCAGGTCGAGGGCGGTGCCGCCCCGGCGAACGCCGCGACGAGCTTCGGTCTTTCTTCGGTAAGTTACCGTCGCGGGATGCGTTCGCACAAGCCGGACGGGCGGGAGACCGGACCGGGCGGCCCGCACCCCAACCCACCCCAACCTCCCCCCACCGGCCGGCCCGGGAAGCTTGATGCGGCCTGGCCGCACCAACCCACCCCAAGCCTCGGGCCCGCCGAGGGGTGTGGAGGTTTGGGGGCGCTCCGGCGCCCCCAAACCGACACGTCCCCGGGTGACCGACCAGCTTGGGAGAGTTGGGGGCGGCCCGACCCGTGCCCCCCCCTCTAGAACGACGGCCCGAGGCGCAGGTAGGCCCGCACGCCGCCGTCCCCCACCAGGGGGGCGGCCAGGCCGAGGCGGAGTCCCATGGGAACCGTGAAGAAGAGATCGGTATCGATGCGGAGCTCGGCCCCCACCGACGCCAGGGCGTCGCGCCGGGGGTTGTCGTATCCCGGCGCCGGCAACTCGGGGCCCCAGGCGTTGCCCGCGTCGGCGAAGACCGCTCCGTGGATCCGCTCCACGTAGAGGGGCACGAGCCCCGGGGCCGCTCGGACCCACCACAGGGGGAAGCGCCACTCCCCGGACACGGTCCACGCCCGGGTCCCGGATCGATCGCCGTCGTCGTAGCCCCGCACGGGAAAGAAGAGTCCCCGGCCCCCGAAGAGCTCGAGTCCGGTGATGCCCTCGGCGCTGCCGGCGGCGCCCCCCACGTCGTACCAGAAGGCGTCGGCGCCGGGCCCCACGGCTCGACCCGCGGCCACTCGCAACGCCAGCACGTGGTCCGTCCATCCCCACCCCCGGAACGACGCGTAGGCCCTCCCCTGGCCCACCACCTCGTCGACGCTCCGATCCGACCCCACCACGCCCCTCGCCCCGTCGTCCAGGCGGAGTTGGGGCCTCAGGCGACCCTGGACGAAGAGCTGCACGCCGCGCTCCGGCGAGAGGGAGAGGGCGTGACCCCGGGCGGTGGAGGTGGAGAGGGACAGACGAAGATCGCCGAGACGCGACGACGGATTGGTGAGGCGCAGATCGCTGGACCGCTCCAGATCGTCGGCGTCCAGGAGCGCCCGGTCTTCCTGGATCCACCCCACCGACGCCGTGAGGGACGCGTTCCGGCGCCACCGGGGTCGGAGCAGTGTCACGGCCACGCTGGCCCGCCGCTCCCGCTCCTCGATGAAGACGGCCCGATCCTCGCTCACCCGGAAGGGCCCCCCGGCGTCCCAGCTCTGGCTCGCCGTCACCGACGCCAGGGGGTTGCCCCACCCCGACCAGGTGTAGGCCGCCGCCGCGTCGAGGCGGCCCCCATCCACGTCCACCGCCGCCGACACCCCCAGCCGATGACGTTCCACCACGTCGGACAGGACGGTCGAGGCCCCCACGAAGGCCCCGGTCACCGACCGCCCTCCGGAGCGCACGTCGTTGAGGACCAGGGGTTCCCAGTAGCGGGGACGGAGGGTCTTCCAGGCCCGATACGGCTCCACCGCCAGGGGGTCGACGGCGGGCCCGGCGCCCCGGAGTCCCCCGGACAGATCCCGGACCCGGTCCCCCCCGCGCCCCGGCTCCGCCGCCACGGGGTCCCGCCAGCGCTCCGGATCCCAGGGCAGCCGCGCCACGTCCCACCCCTCGGCGCCGTAGAGGGAGAGGTGGATCCAGCGCCCGTCGGGCGACACCGACGGAAAGGCCACCCCCGTGGCCACGTCGGTCACCTGCCGCAACGGGCCCATCTCCCCGGCCGCCGGATCCACCGGGCGAGCGTACAGGTTGGTCACGCCGCTCCGGTCCGAGGCAAAGACCACCGCCGCCCCGTCGGGCGACCAGGCCACCCCCAGGTCCACGCTCCGCCCCGGTTCGAGGCGCAGCACCACGTCGCCCGTGGTCGCGTCCAGCACCACGGGCTCGAAGAGGGCCTCGGGCGTCCAGCGCCCGGCGGCGATCCAGCGCCCGTCGGGCGACACGGCGGGAAACGCCCAGTGCACCGAATCGGCCCCCGGGGCCACCGTCTCCACCCTGCCGTCGGCCAGGTCCACGACCACCAGATCGGTGAATCCCCCCGTGGTCCGGACCGCCACGGCCCGGCGCCCGTCGGGGGTGGCCGACGGATGGTCCAGGCGGGCCCGCCGCGTCACCCGCCGCACGCCGCCCCCGGCGTCGGCCACGTACAGATCGCTCCAGATCCGCCACGGCCCGTCGTATCCGAACTGCTGGAACACCACGCCGCCCCCCGGGAGCCAGTCGAACACCGCGGCCCCGTTGGTGCGGAACGAGCGCGCCTCACCGGCCCCGCCCCCGTCCTCCGTCGTCGTCACCACGATCCGCGAATCGGAGCGGCCGTCGGAGCGGGCGTAGGCCAGCCGGGCGCCGTCGGGCGACACCCGGGCGTGGAGTGCCTGGCGGGCGCCGTGGGTGAGGCGCTCCGGGGCCGGCACTCCCGGCGATCGAGCGGCCACGGTCCGGGCCCACGCCTCCGCCCGGGCCTCCACGTCGGCGGCCCAGGCGTCCCACTCCTCATCGAACGAGACGCCGAAGGCCGTCCGGGCCGCCGCATTCAGTCGATAGGGCACCCACTGCCCCGCCACGGCCTCCACGAAGCGGGCCATGCCCTCGGAGCCGTGGCGTTCCAGGAGCCACTCGAAGAAGAGGGAGCCGTACAGGTAGGGGCGCTGCCCCGCGGGCCACGCCCCGGTCTCCCCCGACGCCGCCCCGATGGACTCGAGACGCCCCTCCAGGGCCGCGGCCCGGACGTACATGGGGAACTCGCTCCCGTGGACCCGGCCGGCGGTGGTGAGGGCCGATTCGTACCAGGTGGCCAGCCCCTCCACGACCCACCGGGGCGCGGCGAGGCCGGGAAAGAACGGCCAGGTGGAGGGCACCCGGCCGAACACGCCCCGGAGCAGCCGCCCGAGACCCCCCGTGCGGTCCAGGTGGATCACGTGGGCCAACTCGTGGACCACCACCAGGTCGAGCCAGTCGTCGTAGTGCGACAGAGCCCGGCCGTCCACCGGCGGGCGGGCGTAGATCACGATCCGGGGGCGAGGCGCCACCGACGCGAACCCGTTGGAGGCGTCGACGTGGTCGGTGAGGACCAGTTCGATGCGCTCGTCGGGCGGCGCGAGGAAGGCGGCCTCCAACCGCTCCCGGGCCTCTTCCGCCACCCCGGCGGTGCGCCGAGCCAGGGGTTCCAGCGACGCGGGAAAGGTGATGCGGAAGTGGGGGGACTCCAGGGTGCGCCACGGGGCATCGGGCGGCGGCGCCTGGGCCGCCAGGGGACCCGTCGCGGCCAGCCCCCACGCCACGGTCCCCACCACCGCCACGAGGCCCCGCGTCCGCCGGCCCCGGTGCTTGTCCCGGGCTCGGCGCCGCGCCAGACTCCGTAGGTGCCCCTCTCGCTGGACCCTGTCGCTCACCCCGTCCTCCATGCCTGATCAGAACGACTTCTGGTACCGCCTGGGCTACGCCCTGGAATCCGCCCGCCACGGCCAGGCCCGGGCCTCCCTCGACGCCCTGGCGAGCACCGCGCCCGCCCGTCGGGAGAATGGACGGTCCCGGCTGCGCAAGCCAGGGGCGAACGGCGACGGAGACCCGGGCGAACTCTCCGGGGCGCTGGACCTCCTCCTGGCCGCCGGCACGGGCACAGTGATCTCCCGCCTCTTGAAGGCGTGGCCCGGACGCCGCCGGGCCGGGGCGATCCGCCTCGTGCGGGCCGCCGCCGCCGGGGCCGGCGCCACGTTCCTCCGGGAACTCCTGGACCCCCTGCTCCGGGGCGAACCCACCCTGCCCCAGTGGGACGAGACCCTGGCCGATCGGCTGCTGGCCGGCGCGGCCCGGGGGCTCGTGTTCGGCGGCGTGCTGGATCCCCGCCTCCCGGGCCCGGCTGCGGCCCGGGGCGCGGTGTACGGCGCCGGCGAGTACCTGCTCTCGCCGTGGGGGGGACTCCGGGGGGTGCTGGGCCGCCACACGCCGTACCGGCGCCTGCCCGTGATCTCGTCGCTGCTCGACGAACCCGACGTGGGGGAAGAGGCGTTCCTGGACCACCTGGTGTTCGGGGTGGTCATGGGACTCCTCTACGGCGACGGCGACGACATCAGGATCGGGATCGTCGACGACGACGAGTAGGGCGCCACGCCCACACCCCGGCCCCGCAAGGCGTCGGGGCAGGAGACGATGCGCACCTCCTCCCCGGGAGCGGGGGCCTCGGCGCCCTCCTCCGGCAGGATCCCCAGCAGTTCGGTGCGGGGCCCGCCGTCGGCACCGCCGAAACTCGCCACGCTGCAGAACGCCCCGGGGCGCGCCGCCACGGCGTTGGCCAGGAGCTGGGCCTGGGCACCCACCAGGTCCAGGAGCACGTACGACGCCCCGGCCCGCCGCGCCACCGCCAGCACCGAGTCGGGATAGGGCACGAAGGGGTAGGTCCGGGTCGCCCGCCCGCTCATGGCGTACCAGATGCGGGGCTTCCGGGTCAGGACCACGGCGTCGTCGGGAAGGTTGGCGCCGGCCCATCGAGCCGCTTCGGTGAACTGCACCATGCCCACCCCGGAGCAGGCCCACGGCCCCCCGGCCCGGGCCGCGCCCCGGCACGCCGCCGATTCGTCGGCGGCCCGGGCGACCCCCGCCATCTGGGTCAGGCCCAACACGGCCACGCCCACCACCAGCGCCGGCACCGCCACGTCACGGCGCAGGCGGGACACCCCCCACGCCAGGGCCTCGCCCCCGTAGACCACGGCCAGGGGCACGAGGGGGAGGGCGAAGCGATCCCCCGACCACACCACGGGCCAGACCAGGATCACCGCCACGTAGAGGGGCACGAAGAGCTCGGCGGCGCCGACGCGGCTCCGCGCCGCCACGGCCCACCCCACCACGGCCAGGACGCCCACCACGAGGCCCGGGAGGGCGATGGCGTCGCCGTTGCCCGTGAGGGCCAGGGGGAGGTGGGTGGTGAGGTAGCCCACGGCGTTCTCAAAGGCCCGGGGCACCAGCCCCCCCAGGCCGATCTCGCCCAGGTCGGGCCGGTAGGGGTCCACCATCCAGAACTCCCGGACGTAGGCGCCGTCGGCCACCGTATTCCGGGCCCGGAGCAACCACACCCCGGCGGGCACCGCCAGGGCCACGGCCCCCACGACCGCCGCCGCAAGGTGCTTCCGCACCACCAGGAGTCCCAGGAGCGCCACCACCAGGGGGAGCCCGGCGGAGCGGGTGAAGTACGCCAGCCCCGCGCACACGAGAGCCCCCGCCACGGCCGCCCGGGACAGCCCCGGCGCGTCCGGGTCCTCATCGGCCGGCGGCGTCGCGGGCCCGGGTCCCCAGTCGCACCCCCAGGGATCGCCGCGGCGTTCCCCCACGAGCCAGAGCGTGGCCATGGTGAAGGCCAGGAAGGGCACGTCGGAGAGGAGGTAGTGGCTGTGGTAGAGGAAGGTCGCCGACAGCCCCGTGAGGAGGGCGGCCAGGGCGCCCCAGAGCAGCCCCCTGCGCCGGTGGGCCCAGAGGAAGGTGGCCGCGAGGGCCAGCACGCCGAACAGCACCGGCACGGTCTTGAGGCCGCCCCAGGTGGTGGCGCCGAGGCTCCGGGCCACGGCCAGCGAGGCGGCGAATACCGGGGGGTACTTCGTATGGGGCGGCCGGGCCGGATCCCACAGCTCGGTGTACCCCTGCCCCGACCCCAGGGCGTGGGCCAGGGCCACGTATCCGGCGTTGTCCCCCCCGGGGTGGGGCGCCGGGTGCCAGGTGGCCCGAAGCGCCCACGCCACGGCCAGGGCCACGGGAATCAACACCACGGGGAAGATCCAGCGGGAGCGGGTCACGACGGGACTCCGGGTGGGGGCGCCGGGGTATGGGACCCCAGGACCCGGGGGCCCACCGCCCCGGTGACCTCGGGAAGGTTGCCCGGATGCCCCTCGAGGTGCGCCCAGGCCAGGAGGGCGAAGGCGCAGGCCTCCCGGGCGTCGGGATCCAGGCCCAGGGCCGACGCGCCGGTTCGGACGGGCACCCGCAGGTTCCGCACCTCCAGGGCCCGTTCCAGCGCCGCCACCAGGGTCGGGTTCCGGGCGCCGCCCCCGGCCACCACCATCTCGTCCACCGGCCGGGGGGCCACGTGGCGGGCCACGGCGTCGGCCACCGTCTCGGCGGTGAGGGCCGTGAGGGTGGCCAGGAGGTCGTCCCACCCGCTCCTGCCCGCCGCCAACCCCCGGCGGTGGGCCAGCTCGCGCACCAACACCGGACCGAACCGCTCCCGCCCCGTGGAGCGGGGCGGCGGCAGCCGATAGAAGGGATCGTCCAGGAGTTCGCCCAGGAGATCCGGGTCCACCCGCCCCGCCGCCGCCCGGCGCCCCGCGTCGTCGAAGCGCTCGGCCCCGTCCGTGGCCTGCTCCACCGCGGCGTCCAGGAGCACGTTGCCGGGCCCCGTGTCGAAGGCCACCACGGGGGCGTCGCCGCCCCGGGGCGGCAGCCAGGTGAGATTGGCGATCCCGCCCACGTTCAGGACGATGCGGGCCCGGTCGTCGGCGGCCAGCAGCACCCGGTCGGGCCACGGCACCAGGGGCGCGCCGTGGCCTCCGGCGGCCACGTCGGCGGTGCGGAAGTCCGACACCACGGCGATGCCGGTCCGGGCCGCCAGCGTGGCGGGGCAGCCGAGCTGGAGGGTGGCGCCCCGGCCCTCGCCGTGGGGGGGGCGGTGCCAGATCGTCTGACCGTGGCTGCCCACGGCGGTCACCTGCCCCGGGGCCACCCCCGCCTCGGTCAGCAGAGCGTGCGCCGCCTCGGCGAACCACTCTCCCAGGTCGGCGTGGAGATCGGCGAGGGTGGCGGGGGTGCCGTGGGCCACCGCCTCCAGGATCCGCGCCCGCCGCCCCGGGTCGAAGGCCGCCGTGCGGAACGCCTCCAGACGCCACGCCACGCCGTCGGGAGGCGTGCCCTCCACCGCCAGGAGCGCCGCGTCGATGCCGTCCACCGAGGTGCCGCTCATGAGTCCCACGAACCGTCTCACGCCGACCCTCCTCCCGCCACGGCCCGGGCCACCACGCCGCCCCCGGCGTCCAGGCGCCGCCGGGCCTCGTCGGCGTCCACCCCGGCCTCGTGCATGACCAGCGCCGTCTTCACGTGCCCGTGGGCGGCGTCCAGGAGTTCCACCGCCCGGCCCCGCTCCACCCCCAGGATCTCCACCAGGATGCGCTCGGCCCGGTCCTGCAGTTTGGCGCAGCTCACCTTGAGGTCGACCATGAGGTTGCCGTGGACCTTGCCCAGGCGGACCATGGCGGTGGTGGAGATGGCGTTGAGCACCATCTTGGTGGCCGTGCCCGCCTTCATGCGGGTCGAGCCCGTCACCACCTCGGGACCCACCAGGGGGGCCACGACCACGTCGTAGGCCGCGAGCTGCTCCGGCGACGGGGGCGTGCACAGCACGAACCCCGTGCGGGCGCCCCGGTCCCGGGCCCGCTCCAGGGCGCCGAGCACGTAGGGCGTCGTGCCCGAGGTGGCGATGCCCACCACGAAGTCCCGGGGACCCACCTGCCGCTCGTCCATGGCGGCGGCCCCGTGGTCCGGATGGTCTTCGGCGCCCTCGCAGGCCCGCACCAGCGCCGAGTACCCTCCGGCGATGACGCCCTGGACCCACGCCGGATCCGTGCCGAAGGTGGGAGGCATCTCCGAGGCGTCCAGCACTCCCAGCCGCCCCGAGGTCCCGGCGCCCACGTAGATCAGGCGGCCCCCGTTCCGGAAGGCGGCCTCGGCGAGTTCGGCCGCCCGGGCCACCGCCCCCGCCACCTGGGCCACGGCCTCGGCCACCCCCCGGTCCTCGTCGACGATGAGGTCGACGATCTCCCGGGGCGAGCGACGGTCCAGGTCCCGGGAACGGGGATTGGGCTGTTCGGTGAGGCGGGGATCGGCCATGGAGCGGAACGTATCCACCCCCACCCCTCTCGCCAACGTCCGGGCCAGGCGCTACCGTCGGCCTCCGATCCTCGCTCCACCCACCGCGCCATGACTCCCACCGACCTCCTCCAGCGCGCCCGGGCCCTGGCCCCGGCCCTCGTGGCCCTCCGCCGCGACCTCCATCGTCACCCGGAGCTGGGCTTCCAGGAGACCCGCACCGCCGGCGTGGTGGCCGAACGCCTCCGGGCCCTGGGCCTGGAGCCTCGCACCGGGGTGGGGCGCACGGGTGTGGTGGCCGACATCGTGGGGGGGCCGGGACCCGTGGTGGCCGTCCGCGCCGACATGGACGCCCTCCCCATCCAGGAGTCCCCCGACACCGACGAGGCCTATCGCTCCACCGTGCCGGGGGTCATGCACGCCTGTGGGCACGACGCCCACACGTCGGGGCTGGTGGGGGCGGCGGAGCTTTTCGTGGGACTCCGGGACGCCGGGGCCCTCCCCGGTACGGTCCGGCTCCTCTTCCAGCCGTGCGAGGAGACGGTGGACGACGAGGGGAAGAGCGGAGCGACCCGCATGTTGGACGACGGCGCCCTGGAGGGGGTGGACGCCGTCACCGGGCTGCACGTGGGGGGCAACCTCCCCTCGGGCTTCGCCTTCGTGGCGCCGGGCGCGGTCATGGGAGGGGGGGAGGAGATCGTGGTGGAGGTCCGGGGACGGGCGTCCCACGCGGCCCTGCCCCACGAAGGAATCGACGCCGTGGTCCTGGCGGCTCAGGGCGTCCTGGCCGCCCAGACCGCCGTCTCCCGGCGCATTCCCCCCACCTCGGCGGGGGTGGTGACCTTCGGCCGGATCGAAGGCGGGACGGCGGCCAACGTCCTGGCCGACCGGGTCCGCCTCCACGGCACCCTGCGCTACTTCGACGAGGGGGTGCGCGACGCCCTCCGGGCCGCCGTACGGGGCGCCTTCGAGGGAGCGGCGGCCCACGGCGGCTCCGCCGAGGTGACCTTCCTCCCGGGTTACCCGCCGGTGGTCAACGACGAGGCGGCGGCCGCCGCCGTGGGCCGGGCCCTGGCGCAGGAGCTGGGTCCCGACCGGGTGCTCCCCATGCCCCCCGTGCTCCTCGCCGAGGACTTCGCCTTCCTGGCCCGCCGCGTGCCCGGCGTCTTCTTCTGGCTGGGCGCCGCGTTGCCCGAACCCCGTCAGCACCACCATCCTCGCTTCGACGTCGACGAGTCGGTCCTCCCCCTGGGAGCCGCCGCCCTCACCCGGGCGGCCCTGTCCCTCCTGGACCACTTCGCCGCATGACCCTCCCGCCCCCGCCCTCCATGCGTTCTCGCTTCCAGCTCGCTCCCGGCGCCCGACGCCCCGCCCCTCTTCATCGTCCGTTCGTGGGCGCCGCCCTCCTGGCCCTGGCGGCCTGTGATCCGTCGGGAGCGGGCACCGCCACGTCGTCGGCGCCGTGGTACGGCGGCTGGCGCTACCAGGAGCAGGAGCCGGTGACGGCCACCCAGGGCATGGTGGTCACCACCGACGGCTACGCCTCCCAGGTGGGCGTCGACATCCTGGAAGCCGGAGGCAACGCCGTGGACGCCGCCATCGCCGTCTCCTTCGCCCTGGCTGTGGTGAATCCCGAGGCGGGCAACATCGGGGGCGGCGGCTTCATGGTGGTGCGGATGGCCGACGGGCAGGTGGCGGCCCTGGACTACCGGGAGAAGGCCCCGGGCCGGGCGACCCGGGACATGTTCCTGGACGCCGAGGGCAACGTCACCGATGCCTCGGTGGTGGGACACCGGGCCGCCGGCGTCCCGGGCACGGTCATGGGCATGTGGGAAGCCCACCAGCGCTTCGGCACCCTGCCGTGGGAGCAGCTCGTGGCCCCCTCCGTGGCCCTGGCCGAGGGCTTCGAGGTGGGCGAGCGCTTCCTCCGATCCCTGGACGGAGCGATGGTGGAATCGCTGTCGGCCTTCGAGACCTCGGCGGCCCAGTTCCTGCCCCGGGACGGCCGGCCCCCGGCCGAGGGCGACACCCTGCGCCAGACCGATCTCGCGGCGACCCTGGGCCGGATTCGCGACCAGGGGGCCGACGGGTTCTACCGGGGCGAAACCGCCGACCTCATCGCGGCCGAGATGGAGCGGGGCGGCGGGCTCATCTCCCTCGACGACCTGGCCGCCTACACCGCCGCCTGGCGCGAGCCCGTGGAGTTCGGCTACCGGGACTACACCATCTACTCCATGCCCCCCTCGTCCTCCGGGGGCGTGACCATGGCCGAGGCGGCCAACATCCTGGAGCGCTACGACCTCCCGGGCATGGAGTGGGACAGCGCCACCCGGATCCACCTCCTGGCCGAAGCGTGGCGTCGGGCCTACGCCGACCGGAACCACTACCTGGCCGACCCGGACTTCGTGGACATGCCCCTGGACGTCCTGGCCAGCGACGACTACGCCGCCTTCCGCGCCGAGAACCTGTCCCTGGACCGGGCCTCGCCCTCCAGCGCCATCGTCCCGGCCGTGGAAGCGTTCCAGGGCGAGGCCGCCGGCGCCGCCACCGGCGTGCCCGACGAGGGCGAGAACACCACCCACTACTCGGTGGTGGACGCCGCCGGCAACGCCGTGGCCGTCACCACCACCATCAACTCGTGGTACGGCAGCAAGGTCACGGTGGCCGGGGCGGGCTTCGTGCTGAACAACGAGATGGACGACTTCGCCGCCAAACCCGGGACGCCGAACCAGTTCGGCCTGGTCCAGGGCGAAAACAACGCCGTGGGCCCGGGCAAGCGCATGCTCTCGGCCATGAGCCCCGCCATCGTCCTGGATCCGGCGGGCAACCTCCGCATGCTCACCGGCACGCCCGGGGGATCCACCATCATCACCACCGTGCTCCAGACCATTCTCAACGTGGTGGACCACGGGATGGGGGTGAGCGCCGCGGTGCTGGCGCCCCGGGTGCACCACCAGCACCTCCCGGACCAGATCTTCTACGAAGCCGGGGGACTCCCGCCTGCCGTCGTGGCCGAGTTGGAGGCCATGGGCCACACGGTGGTGGAGCGCGGCGGCGTGTCGGGCGACGTCCAGGCCATCGTGGTGCGCGCCGACGGCACCCTGGAGGCCCAGTCCGACCCGCGACGGGGCGGCGTGGCCATCGGGTACTAGAACACCTCCGGCGCGCCGCCCCGCTCCAGGCGACGGGGGCCGGCCTCGGCGTCCCGGCCGAAGTAGCGCACCTCCTGGGCCTCCTCGCTGGAATCCACGTAGCGGATCAGGCGGCCGGGCATGGGCTCCTCGGGCTGGCCCAGGACCCGGGCCAACCGCTTGACGCCCTCCTCCAGGACGTCGGCCACGGTGCGGGAGGCCAGCACCCGCCCCCCTTCGCGGATCGCGTTCAGGCGGGCCAGTTCCTCGAACGCCGTCATGAGTCCCTTGTGGGCCTCCAGCGCCGCCTGGTCGTTGTGGAGCGTCTGCTTGCTCCGGGTCCCCAGGCTCAGGAGCACGTTCTGGGTGAAGTCCGGGAGGGGGTCGGTGTCGGCCACCGACCGCAGGATGCCCAGGATCTGGTCGGTCTCCACCTGGCGGGGGCCGCCCTGCCACACCCACACCACGTGCTCCACGGCGTGGAGGGCGCTCCACGCCACCTGCTTGCCCCGCTCGAGATTGCGGCGCCGCTCGAAGAACCACTCCACCACGGCCACCGTGATCACGATCCCCATGATCTCGGTGCCCAGGTTGATCAGGAGGTTGACCGAGAGGGCGTCGTGACCGGCTCGCCCCCCCATGACGTAGGCGGACCAGACCACCAGGGCGGCGACGATGAGGCCCCCGGCGGGGAGGACGAGACGGGACATGGAAGGGTGTGTGGGAGGAGTGGAGGCGGACCTCCGAATACGGCTTCTACACCGCAAGACGCGTTCAGGATCGCGCAGGTTGCGCGCGCGGCCCCGGGGCGCCGGCCGCCGGCGTCCCATTCCGACCTTGTGGCGCCCCGCCCGCCAGAGGATGTTTCGTGGCCATGCACGCCCTCCGGACCCTCCTTCCGTACTACCGCCCCTATCGCCGCGGACTCGTGGCGGGGCTGATCCTGGTGGCCGTGGCCCAGGGATTCACCATCGTGGGACCGTGGATCCTGAAGCTCGCCATCGACGCCCTGGGGTCCCCCGACCTCTCGGGCGACCGGATCGCCGTCCTCTCCATGACCATCGTGGGGGTGGCCCTCCTGGGGGGAGCGGCGCGGTACGGCATGCGGGAGCTCATCAACGGCATCTCCCGGCGCATGGAGGTGGATCTCCGCCGCGACTTCTTCAGCCACCTCCTCCGCCTCGACGCCGCGTTCTTCGCCGAGAACCGCACCGGCGACCTCATGAGTCGGGCCACCAACGACATCCTGGCCGTGCGCATGGCGGCGGGGCCGGCGGTGATGTACGCGGTGAACACGGCCGTGGGCTTCGTCCTGGCCCTCTCCCTCATGATCTGGATCAGTCCGCGGCTGACCCTGTACGCCGTGATCCCCATGATCGTGCTGCCCGGGGTCGTCCTGGCGTTCGGCAAGATGATCCACCGCCACTTCGAGGCGATCCAGGAGCACTACGCCACGCTGTCGACCATGGTGCAGGAGAACCTTACGGGGATGCGCATCATCCGCGCCTACACCCAGGAGGACGCCCAGCAGGCCGAGTTCGACGCCCTGAACGAGGAGTACCGGCGCCGGAACATGCGCCTGGTGACCCGGGCTGGTGCCTTCCACCCGATCCTGGGGCTCTTCAGCGGCGCCGCCATGGTCATCGTGCTCTACCTGGGCGGTCGGGAGGCCATGTCCGGCGCCATCAGCCTGGGCGACTACGTGGCCTTCTTCTTCTATCTGGCGCTGTTGATCTGGCCCATGATCGCCCTGGGGTGGGTGACCAACCTCTTTCAACGGGGCGCAGCGTCCATGGGGCGCATCAACGCCCTCATGGAGCGGGAACCCACCATCGCCGCACCCGCCGAGCCCCACCCCGTGGACGGCGTGCGGGGAGAGATCGAGTTCCGGAACGTGACCTTCCGGTACCCCGGGACCCAGCGCGACGTCCTGCGGGGCGTCTCGTTCACCGCCCGACCCGGCGAGACGGTGGCCGTGGTGGGAGCCACGGGCTCGGGCAAGAGCACCTTGGTGTCGCTCATTCCCCGGCTCTTCGATCCCACCGAGGGCGAGGTCCTCCTCGACGGCGTGCCCCTTCCCGAGTACGACCCTCGGGAGCTCCGGAGCCGCATGGGGGTGGTGCCCCAGGACACCTTCCTCTTCAGCGAGTCCATCGCCACCAACATCGCCCTGGGACTGCCGGAGGGAGAGGCGCCCGCGGCGGGGGAGCCGGGCCGGGCCGAAGGGCCGGTCCTGGAGCGGATCGGGGGACCCCCGGCCGACCCCGACGCCCTCCCCGACGAGGGCGTGGAGGTGCCGGCGGCCGTGGAGCGGGCGGCGCAGGTGGCCCAACTGGACGCCGCCATCCGGGACTTCCCGAAAGGGTACGGGACCCTCCTGGGGGAACGGGGCATCAACCTCTCGGGGGGTCAGAAGCAGCGGGCCACCCTGGCCCGGGCGGTGGCTCGGAACCCCACGGTTCTCATCCTGGACGACGCCCTCTCGGCGGTGGACACCCGCACCGAGGCCCGGATCCTGGACGACCTCCGTTCGGTCATGCGGGAGCGGACCTCGTTCATCATCTCCCACCGGGCGTCGGCCGTCATGGACGCCGACCTGATTCTGGTCCTGGACGACGGCCGCATCGTGGAGCGCGGCACCCACGACGAGTTGGTGGCCGCGGGAGGCACCTACGCCACCCTGCTCCGGCGCCAGATGCTGGAAGCCGAGATCGGTTCGGACGCGGCGCCGTGAGGCACGGGGCGCTGCTCACCGCCCTCGGGTTGGTGGCGACGGGCTGCGGTGGGGCGTCGGCGGGCGCGGGTAGCGGCGCCTTCGCCTCGACGCCCGCCGCGCCGTCGTCGGAGCCCTCGAGCTTCGAAGAGGCGGTCCTGGCGCTCCCTCCCTGCGACCCGTCGCCGTGGATCGACGGCGAGGTCCCGCGGCTCACGGCCCCCTTCGAAGGCGGCGGCAGCGACGAGGCGGCGGCGGCGGGTATCACCGTGCTGCCCCGGATCCGGAACCAGGAGGAACTCACCCACGCCCTGGGCCGGGAGTTCGTGCGCATCATGGTGGCTCTGGACGGGGTCCCGGCCGGCACCGCCCGGTTCTGGCTGCTGGTGGACGCCCGGGGGGAGGTGGCCGCCCTGGAGGTGGCCGAGCGCACCGACTACGCCCTCCTGGACGCCGCCGGATCCAGGGTGGCCCTCATGGCGAAGATGACACCGGCGGTGCGGAGCGGGTGCACCGTTCCGGTGTGGGTGACCTACCCCGTGACCTTCCAGCGGGGGCGACTCCGGGGCGGCGGGGGCGGCTGAGCCCCCGTTCCGAGCCTACGGCCGCAGGGCGTCGGCCGGGGGCACCCGGGACGCCCGACGGGCCGGGGCCTCGGCGGCGAGCCAACCCGCGGCCAGAAGCACCACCACGCCGGCGGCGTAGCTCCAGGGGTCCAGGGGCGTGACGCCGTAGAGCTGGCTGTCCAGGAGGCGGAGCACGGGAAGGGCCGCGGCCAGCCCCAGCGCGGCGCCCGCCACGGTGAGGACCAGCCCCCGGCGCACCACCATGCGCCGCACCGACGACTCGCTGGCCCCCAGGGCCAGGCGCAGTCCCAGTTCGCGGCGACGGGCCGCCACCCGGTGAGCCAACCCGGCGTGGGACCCCGCCAGGGCCAGGAGGACGGCCAACACGCCGAAGGCCCCCAGCCCGGCGGCATAGAACCGGGGCCCGGCCACCGAGACCCGGATGCGGGCGGCCATGGTGCCCACCCGGTCGGCGGGAAGCTGGGGGTCCAGCTCCCTCAGGAGGTCCCGGGCCGAGGCGGCCACCACGGCCGGCGGGGCACTGGAGCGGACCAGGAGGGAGAAGCCCGCCAGGACACCCCGCTGGAAGAACGGCTCGTAGGCCACGGGGGCCGGGTCGGCCCGGAGTCCCCCGTGACGCACCGCCCCCACCACCCCCGTCACGTCGCGCAATTCGGGCCCGCCGAAGAACGACCGGGCCCGATCGCCCACCCCCACCGTGCCGCCGCCGGAGGCCTCCACCCCCTGACCCACCACCAGGACGGCGGCCCCCCCCGCCCGGTCCGCGTCGCCGAAGCCGGTGCCCTCCACCAGGGGAATGCCCATGACCTCGAAATACCGCGCGCTCACCGGGGCCACCTGCACCGCCGCCGTGGTCCCTTCCAGGCCCTCCACCTGGAGGGGCGAGGTCATGTTGGAGCCCGAGATGGGGAGGTTCCGCCCCACGGCCACCGCCTGGGCGCCGGGCAGCCCCGCCGCCCGCTCCAGCAGCGTGCGGGCGAACTGGTGGCGGCTCGGCTCGTCGGGATACCGGTGCTCGGGGAGGGCCACCTCCACCACCGTGACGCGGTCCGGGTCGAAGCCCGGATCCTCGCCCACCGTGGCCACGAACGAGCGGATCAAGAGCCCCGCGCCGGCGGTGAGGAGGAGGGCCAGGGCCACCTGACCCACCACGAAGCCCTCCATGAGACGGCGCAGCCACGGGGTCTCCCCCGCCCCGCCGCCGGCCTCCCGGAGCAGGGCGGCCGGCGGCGTCCGGGCCCCAGCCAGGGCCGGCACCAGGGCGGTGGCGAGGCCCGTGAGGAGGGCCAGGCCCAGGGCGACGGACGCCACCACCGGATCCAGGTGCAGGTCGCCGGCCCGGGGCAGCCCCGGCGGCACCAGGGCCAGCACAGGCCCGAGGAGCGCCACGGCCACCACCAGCCCCACCACCCCGGCCAGGGCCCCCACTCCCGAGCCTTCCAGGAGGAGGGTGCGGGCGATGCGTCCTCGTCCGGCCCCCAGCGATCCCCGCACCGCCAGGTCGGCCCGGCGGCGCACCGACCGGGCCAGCAGCATGCCGCCGGCATTGGCGCAGGCGGCCAACAGCACCAGGAGCACGGCGCCCTGGAGGAGCAGGAGGGGCGCGCGCACCTCGCCCCGGGTGCGCTCGTCCAGGAGGGTCACCGCCGCCGACGGCGCACCCCCGGGGACCGCGGCGGAGAGGGCACCGAGCTCGTCGGCCAGCGCCGCCGGGTCGACGCCCGGCCGCACTCGGCCCAGGGCCACGAAGATCTTGGCGCCCGCCACCTCCAGCACCCCCGGGGCGGTGCGCTCCACGGGCAGCCACCACTGGGCGGCGTCGGGAAGCCGGGCGTCGCGTGCGGCGACCCCCACCACCCGGTACGCCACCCCCTCCACGTCCAGGGCCGCGCCCAGGACTCCGGGGTCGCCGCCCCACCCGTCCTTCCACAGCCCCTCCGAGATCACCGCCACCGGGGGCGCCCCGGGAGCGTGGTCGGGCGGGGCGAGAGCGCGCCCGAGGCGCATGGGCGCGTCGAAGAGGGCGAAGAAGCCTTCCGTGACCGCAGCGCCGGCCACGTGGCGGGGCTCGCCTCCCCTCACGGCCAGGGGGAGGTCGTTCTCCAGGTAGGCCGCCACCACCTCCAACGACGGCGCCCCCTCCCGCCACGCCTCCAACACGGGATACGACGCCCGGGACAAGCCGCCCTGCTCCGCCTGCTCCTCCAGGACGAACACCCGCTCCGGGCTCGCCACCGGGAGGGGCGCCAGCAGCACGCCCCGGACCACGGTGAACACCAGGGCGTTGAGGGCGACCCCCACGGCGAGAATGGCCGCCGGAGCCGCCACCTCCCCCGGCCGGCGCAGGAGGCGACGAGCCGCCTGGGCCCCGTCGTCCAACAGGCTCCGTCCCCACCCCTGGACCGCCCGTTTGCGAAGCCGCCGGTGGTCCTCCTTCGCGCAGTAGCGGCGCGTGGCTTCCACGTCGCCGAACTCGGCCCGCACCGCCTCCAGGGCCCGCTCCCGGGTCCACCCCCGGGCCTCGAGTTCGGCCAGCCGGCCCTCCATGTGGAAGGCGAGCTCGTCGTCGATCTCCCGCTCCGGATCCTCGCCGTGGAGGCGGGTGGGGCCCGTCATGCGTCGGACTCCAGGAGCCGGGTGACGGCGTCGGCGTAGGCCCGGAACGCCGCCTTCTCCTGATCCAGCCGCTCCCGCCCCTTCCGGGTGAGGCGGTAGAAGCGGGCCCGGCGGTTCAGGTCGGAGCGGCCCCAGTCCGATTCCAGGTGCCCCTGGCGTTGGAGCCGGTGGAGGGACTGATAGAGGGCCGCGTCCTCGAACCGCACCGCCGCATCCCCCTCCTCCCGGATCCAGCGGGCGATGGCCAGGCCGTGCATGGGCTCCTGGGCCCGCTGCAGCGCCCGGAGCACGATGAGATCCAGCGTGCCCCGCAGAAGCTTGTTGGTGGATGGATCGCCCATGTGATGCCGCGCCTCCCGCGCCGCCCCTCCCGGAGTCCCATAACGATCTTGTTCAACATTCTTATATGAATGGGACTCCGGAGCAAGACTCTCCCTCACCCGGGCCGCAAGAGCCTCAACGGCGCCACCCGCCGGATGCGCACCAGGGGCCCGATCAGGGCCAGGAGCGACACGCACCCCACGGCCACCGCTCCGCCCACCGCGAGGGTCGGAGTCACGGCGGCCACCTCGAGCACGGAGGCGAGGAGGCGCCCGGCCAGGACTCCCATCCCGGCTCCGGCCACCGCGCCCGTGGCCACGCTGCGCAGGGCCGCACCCACCACCGTCCGACCGAGGCGGGGGAACGGCGCGCCCAGAGCCCGGCGAATCGCCAGGTCCCGTTCGGCCGACCGAACCCACCGCACGAAGTGGGCGTGGACCCCACCCAGGGCCACGAGGAGCGCCACCCCCCCGAACGCTCCGGCGAGGCGGGTCAGGAAGACCGACACCACCCGGGAACGCACCAGCAAGCCGTCGAGGGTTTCGAAGGGCTGGAGGGCCAGTCCCTGGCGGGCGAGAGCGGGCAGGAGCGCACCCATGCCGGCCGTGGGGCCTCCAGGGTCGACGAGCAACACGGCCGAACCCACCGGAAGGGTGCCCCATCCGCGATACACGGTGGGGCGGACGTCGCCCGTGCCCCAGGTGGCCGACTCCACCACGCCCACCACCTGCAGCGCGACGGAATCCCCGACCGTCACCGTGGAACCCACCCCCACACCGAGGTCCCGCGACACCACCACCTCGTCGGGGGCCGTGGCCGCCTGCCCCGCCGTGAGCCGTGTACCCACCAGGCCGAAGAAGCCGGAGGTCACCCGCTCGACGGCCGCGAACACCCGGCGTCCGTCCCCCAGGTCGATGGAGTCCCGTGCCGCCCCGTAGACCGGCACGCGAGCCGTGAGCGCCACGGACCCCGGGGCCCCGGCCTCCAGGGCGTCCACCAGGGATTCGCCCGCCGGGTCCCGGTCCGCAGCGGCGGGCCGAACGAAGTGCACGGCCACACCGCCGCGGCGGAAGCCCACGAAATCGCCGTCCAGGGCCCGGATCGCGGCCAGGAACTGTCCCGTGACCACCACCAGCGCCACGGCGAGCGTGACCTGGAGTCCCAAACCCACGGCGGCGAACCGCCCGGCGGGCGCGGCGCGTTCCAGGAGGGGCTCGGCACTGCGGATCCGGAGCGTGGTGGCCAGGGCGGGCAGGGCGCACGCCACCGCCGACAGCGCCGCCGCCCCCGCCGCCACGCCCAGGGCGTCGCGGCCCACTTCCACCTGGATGTACGAGGTGCGGCCCACGATGGGGAGCAGCCACGGCACGATGCGGGCGAGGGCCGCGGTGGCGGCCACGGCCGCCGCCGCCGACAGGAGAGCCAGCCACCCCGTCTCCACCAGGACGTGGACCAGGGTGTGGATCCGACGCGCCCCCAGGGCCCGCCGCGTGCGGGTCTCGGATCGACGGGCGAGGGCGTCGGAAACGATGAGGTTGGCTCCACTGAGGAGGGTGGAGCACCACACCACGACCGACAGCACCATCAGGACGCCCAGAACCCGCCCGACGTACCCGCCGGTGCCGCCGAAATGGTGGGCACTGGGATGGTCGAGGGCCGCCCTCACCGTCGGGTCGGCCGCGCCATGGGCCCGGTCGAGCCAGGCCTCCACCGCCGAGGCATCGGTGGGGTCCACCACCACGATCCTCGCCGGCGCGGGGGCCCCCGCCTCGTCTCCCGCCGTCACCCAGTAGTCGGGGGCCACACAGCACAACGGGCCGTGGAACCCCGGCCGGCTCACGCCCGCCACCCGCACGCCCCGGCCCGACAGGGTCACGGTACGTCCCACCACGTCCCGGTCCTGGGCGAAGCGCGAAGTCCACAGATGGTGGGAGAGCACCACCTCGTCGGCGCCGTCCAGGTCCCGACCCATGAGAAGCGTTCCCCCCAGAGCGGCGAAGTGGCCGGGCAGCACCCGTTCGCCGCCCATCTGGAGCAGGCCCTCGGGGGTTTCGACGATGTGACGGGCGGGCCAGATGGGCACTACGGCGGCCATGGCCGCCGGCGGCTCCCGGAGCCACGGCTCGCCGCCCGAGAGGGGAATCAACGGCGTCGGCCGTCCATCCCGGGTGAGCCAGACCACGAGGCGCGCGTCGACGTCCAGGCCGCGGTCGGGCTCCATCATGTCCGACCGGGTCTGGGCCATGAAGGCCACCGTGGTGATCCCGACGCCCACGACCGCCGCGAAGCTCAGGGCGTGGTGGGGCGTCCGGACGAAGCGCCGACCTGCGCGGCGCATCTCCGAGACGGCCAGGGCCGCACCACCCCGCCCCGGGACCGAGGCCACCGCCGCTCTCACCACGGCCGCGACGAGTTGCCGGCGGTACCAGCGAAGCGCCGCCCGCCGCCCATGGGTTTCCATCTTCCTGGCGTAGAGCTCGCGCAGCGAGTCCTCGAGTTCCGGGACCCCGAGCCGCGACCCGCTCCACCGGAGCAGTCGGTCGCCCAGGCGGCTCATCGACCCGTCTCGGGGCCGGGAATCTCCAGGTCGCCCAGTACGCGGTCCCACATGGCGCGAAACGCCCGAAGCGCTTCCAGGCCCTGGGGCGTGGCGCGGTAGAACCGCCGGGGGCGCCCGCCTCGGGCCGACGGCGTGCCGACGCGAGAGGTGAGCAGGCCCTTGTCCTGAAGGCGCCGGAGCGTCACGTGGACCGCGGCGACCCCCGGATCGCGCCCGGTGCGAGACTCCATGTCGGCGTAGACGGCGACGCCGTTGGCCTGCTCTCCGACGCGAACCACGCCCGCCAGCGTGAGAGCCTCGAACTCCCCCAGATGGTCACCGCGTCCCATTCCCCTCCCCCGTCGTGACGTCGTTCCGTGGTCGGCCACGAGTATATGACAATGTTTTGTACCGCAGCAAGCCGCCCCCCGGAAGAGGCTCGGTACGCCACATCTCACGTAGATCCCGTCCCCGGTCGATGCTCTCCCCCCGGGGCCGGAGTGCGCCTGCGCGCCGCCTCCACCATTGCCCCATCTACCGCGGGAGCCGAACGTGAGGCCCCCGCGCAACACATCCCCCCACCCCCCAGGCCGTGCGCGACATCTTCCTTCGGCTCGCGAGCCTGCTCGACCGTCGGGAAAAGACGCTCTTCGTGGCGCTGCTGTTCGGCACCTTCGTGGGCGCACTCCTCGAGATGGTGAGCGTCGGCGCCGTGCCGGCCTTCGTGTCGTCCCTCACCGACCCCGAAGGTCTGCGCGGCAACGAGTACGCCGCCCGGGCCTTCGACATGTTCGGCATCACGTCGGACGTCGACGCCATGCGTCTCATGGGTGTGGGACTGGTCATCATCGTGGTGGTGAAGGCCGTCTACCTCACGGCCCTCACCTGGGCGGCGGCCCGCTTCACCTTCCGGCGCCAGATCGTCATCGCCAAGCGCCTGTTCGCCGCCTACCTGACGAGCCCCTACACCTTCCACCTCCAGCGCAACAGCGCCGACCTTCTCCGGAACACGAACCAGGACGCCATGGTCATCGTGAGCTCGGCCCTGGTGCCGTTCATGACGGTGGCTCTGGAGGGTCTCACCCTCCTCATGATCCTGGGACTCCTCCTGGCCGTGGAACCCCTGGCGTCGCTGGCCGCCGCGGCGGTCTTCGGCAGCACCATCGTGCTGTTCACCCGCCTGATCCGGCGACGCATCCATCGCCTGGGCGAGGCGGAGCGGGTGGCCCGGGCCGACATGATCCGGGCCGTGACCGAGGGGCTCAGCGGCATCAAGACCACCAAGGTCCTGGGGCGCGAGTCCCACTTCCTGGGACGCTACGGCGAGGCATCGGAGCGGTACGCCGCCGCCGGCGTGGAACGCCAGGTGGTGGACGCCCTCCCGCGTCTGATCCTGGAGACGGTGGCCGTGGTGGGACTCCTGGCCCTGGCCGGGGCCCTGGTGGCCACCGGCCGGACCATGGCGTCGCTGGTGCCGACCCTGACCCTGCTGGCCGTGGCCCTGGTCCGCATGGTCCCGTCGTTCGGGCGCATCACGGCGGCCCAGGTGGGGATCGCCTGGGGCAAGGCGGCGCTGGACGGGGTCTACGGCGACCTGAAGAACCTGGAAGCCGTGCCGCCGTCCAATGCGGACGCCCATCCGTCGTTCACCGACGCCATCCGCCTGGAGAACGTCACCTACGCCTATCCCGAGGCGCCCCGGCCCTCGCTGGTGGGCGTGGACATGGAGATCGGCCGGGGCCACGCCGTGGGGCTGGTGGGTCCGACGGGCTCGGGCAAGACCACGGCCGTGGACGTGATTCTCGGCCTCCTGACCCCCACCGAGGGGCGGGTGACGGTGGACGGCGCCGACATCGGCGGCCGGGAGCGGGGCTGGCAGCGCCACGTGGGCTACATCCCCCAGGACATCTACCTCTCCGACGCCACCATCCGGGAGAACATCGCCTTCGGCATCGCCGACGAGGCCATCGACGACGACGCCGTGTGGCGGGCCGTGGACGCCGCCCAGGTGCGGGAGTTCGTGGAACGGCTCCCCGAGGGACTCAACACCTTCGTCGGCGAGCGGGGCGTGCGCCTGTCGGGCGGCCAGCGCCAGCGCATCGGCATCGCCCGGGCGCTTTACCACGACCCCGACGTGCTGGTCATGGACGAAGCCACCTCGGCGCTGGACACCGAGACCGAGCGCTACGTCATGGCCGCCATCGAGCACCTCAAGGGCTCCCGCACCCTCATCATCATCGCCCACCGCCTCTCCACCGTGGAGGCGTGCGACCGCCTCTATCTGCTCCGGGACGGCGAGGTGGAAGCCGCCGGCACCTACGCCGAACTCAACGCCGGCAACGAAGCCTTCCAGCGGCTGGCGGCGCGGGACTGAGGGGCGGCTCCAAGCGCGGGGCGGGGCCAGGGCGCCCCCAAGTACCCCCACGTCCACCGGATCCGCACGGTCGGTCAGGTTCGTGCGGCCTGGCCGCCCCAAGTTGACCCACCCGCCTCGGCCGCCACCCGTTGTGGATG
>JAUIEJ010000008.1 GCA_030428885.1 Gemmatimonadota bacterium
TCGGAGATCTCGGGGCCCGGCCCCCCGCCGGGTCGAGAGTCGGAGGGCGCGGGAGGGGGCTCGCGGACGGCGTTCGATCAGGTTGCAGGACGCGGGCCACCGCGGAATCCCGAGACCTGTCCATGGCTTGATGGGACACGTTCTCGGCAACCGGAGCGCTCACGTGATGGGACGCGGGCCCCCGAGGTACAGTTCCGGGAGTCCGGCCCTGCGCAGCACCTCGTTGAACGACCGCAGATCGTTCATGAGCACCTGCAGGTCGGCCCGGTGTCCCGCCCACTCCTCGAGGTAGTCGCCGCTGACCTCCTTCACCCCGGCGGTCACCGGGATGTTGGCCCCGGAGATGCGCCCGAGCAGATCCTTGAACTTGATGAGCAGCCGGGCCTCGAACATGTAGTTGTTCTGACTGGTCTCGAGATACTTCTGGAGGATCCGGGACTCCCATTCCTCCATGCGCTCGGTCAGCATCTCTCCGCCGTCGAGCACCGCGCCGTACGGGTCCTCCCCGGCGGGCGCCGTGGACAGGGCGGCCTCGGAGCGGGCCGCCTCGAGAATCAGCTCCATCTGCTCCCCGACCCGTCGCAGGTCCAGCACGCCCCCCTCCATCTCCTGCGCCCCGGCGAAGAGCGTGGCGCTCACGCGATCGAGTTCGGCGTATTCGGCCACGGGGTCGGCGGCGATGCCGTCGAGACGTGGGTCCATGCGGATCGTGAAGTCCCGTTCCTGCACCTCGTCGCCCACCACGAGACGGATCGAATAGTCGCCGGGGGCGGCGGCGTACGCCGAGAGGTCGCGGGAGGTGTTGGTCACTTCGGCGATGCAGGCGAAGCGCCCCACGTTCATGTCCCAGCTCCACCGATGAGCGCCGGCCGAGCGGCGGAGCAGGCGTTGCCGCGGAGAGGCGGGGCAGTCGTCCCGGGTTTCGGGGGCGTACTCGCCGAACACCACGTTCCCCGCCCGGTCGAGGATCTCCATGGCCATGGGCACGTCCTCGGGCACGTTCACGCCCAGCACGTAGTTCACCTGCATGCCCGACGGCGGGTTCTCCCCGGGCCCGCCCTCGGCGTAGTAGCCGGGGGTGATCTCCCGCACCGGGTCCCGGGGGTCGTAGAGGTGGACGTCGGCCGCCGCCACGGCGTCGGAGATCTGATGGAGAGGCGTGAGATCGTCCAGGATCCAGAGGGACCGCCCCTGGGTGGAGATCACCAGGTCCTGCTGGCGCACCCGCAGATCCGTCACGGGGACCTCGGGCAGGTTCAACTGGAACTCCTGCCAGTGGGCGCCGTCGTCGAACGAGACGAACATGCCCGTTTCGGTCCCGAGATAGAGCAGCCCTTCCCGATCCGGATCCTCACGGATGCTCCGAGCGAAGGTGTTGCCCGGGACTCCGTCGACGATCGTCGTCCACGTCGCGCCGTAGTCGTCGGTGCGGAAGACGTGGGGCGTGAAGTCGTTCATCTTGTAGCCCGCCGCCACGAAGTAGGCCTTGGCGGGGTCGTGGGGCGACGGCTCCACCACGTTGATGATGCTCTCCGGGAGTCCCTCGGGGGTGACGTTGGTGATGGTCCGGCCGCCGTCCCGGGTCACGTGCACCAGGCCGTCGTCGGAGCCGATCCAGAGCAGTCCCTCCTGAATGAGGGACTCCTCGATGTTGAAGACGTTGTTGTAGCTCTCGGCGGTGATCTGCTCGTTGGAGATGGGATACCCGCCCATGCCCTGCTTCTCCTCCTCGTTCCGGGTGAGATCTTCGGAGAGCACCTCCCACGTATTGCCCCGGTCCGTGGACTTCATGAGGTACTGGGACCCGTAGTAGATCACGTCGGGATCGTGGGTCGAGACGTAGACCGGGCCGTTCCAGTTGGCCCGGTACTTCAGATTCTTCGGCTGTTCGCCCGTGACCCGTTCCGGATAGGGGCGGACCATGCGGTAGTTCCACGTTTCGGAGTCCCATTCGCCCAGGAAGGAGGCGAAGAACGTGGAGTAGACGAAGCGGGGATTCTCGGGATCGAGGCCCACCGTCGCCGATTCGCCGGAACGGATCGTCTGCCAGTGGTGCTCGCCGATGCCGCCGCCCAGGCTGCGGCTCTGGATGACGATGCCGCTGGCGTCCTGCTGTCCCGAGTAGACGTTGTAGGGAAACAGGTTGTCGGTCATGACCCGGTACATCTGGGCCGTGGGCTGGTTCATGAGCGTCGACCACGACTGGCCCCCGTTCACGCTCACCGCGGCGCCCCCGTCGTTGCCGTTGATGACGATGTCGGTGTTCGTAGGGTTGATCCACACGTCGTGGTGATCGACGTGGCTCGCCGGCATGCGGGTGAAGGTGCGGCCTCCGTCGATGCTCTTCAGCAGGGGCGAATTGAGGATCCACAGCTCGTCGGGATCCACCGGGTCGGCCACCACGTGCATGTAGTACCACGCCCGGGCGTAGGTCACGGCTTCGTCGTTCACGTGGCGGAACGACTCGCCGCCGTCGTCGGAGCGGTAGACGCCGCCCTCACCGGGCACGGCCTCCACGGCGAGGTAGACGACGTCCGGGTCGGCGGGCGAGATGCTCACGCCCACCTTGCCCATGAGGTCGGGCAGACCCGCCGTGATCTCGCGCCAGGTGTCGCCGCCGTCGGTGGTCTTCCACAGCTTCGATCCCGGACCCCCGCTCTTCACCACCCAGGGGCGGCGCCGGAAGTCCCACGACGTGGCCATCATGACCCGGGGATTCGCCGCCGATACCGAGAGGTCGACGATTCCTGAATCGTCGTTCACATAGAGGATCTTCTCCCAGGTGGCGCCCCCGTCGGTGGAGCGGTACATGCCCCGCTCCTCGTTCGGGCCCCACGGGTTGCCCTGGGCTCCCACGTAGATCACGTCGGGGTCGTCGGGATGGACCCACATGGCCCCCACGTGACGGGTGGCCTCGAGCCCGATGTGGCTCCAGCTCTGGCCTCCGTCGGTGGACTTGTAGACGCCGTCGCCGTGGGAGGTCTTCACGCCGCGCACCGGCGACTCCCCCGTGCCCACGTAGATCACGTTGGGGTCGGAGGGGGCCACCACGATGTCGCCGATGCCCGTCGTGCCGAAGTACCCGTCGGAGATGTTCTCCCACGTGGTGCCCGCGTCGGTGGTCTTCCAGACGCCGCCGCCGGTGGCGCCCATGAAAAAAGTGAACGGTCGTTCGGGAATGCCGGTGACCGTCGTGACCCGTCCGCCGCGGTGGGGGCCGATGTTCCGGTAGCGCATGGACGAGAAGAGGGTCGCGTCGACGTTCTGGGCGGCGACGGGGGCCGGGGCCGTCGAGGCCGTCGTCAGGAGGGCCAGAACGGCGAGGGACGCGCGGGCATGGGAGCGAATCGACATGGGGACCGGGTCGGAGGGGGGTAGGTCGGGCGATCCTACGCGGCGGAGCGGACGGCGGGCAAGCGCGCCTCAGGGGGGCGGCGCCGGGGATCGTCCGGGTCGGGACACCACCGCCACCCGCCCGTCAGCCTGGGCCACGAGCCAGTCGTCGCCCTTCAGCGCGAGGCCCACGGGCTGCTCCAGCCCGGGTACGGCCCAGGCCGCCACCAGCCGTCGAGCCGTGAGGTCGACGGCGAGGATCGTCGAATAGGCGGCGCTCACGGCGTAGAGGGTGCCCTCGGCCACCACGGCACCGGTGACCACGAACTCGGCCGCAGACCGGTCGGGGCCGGCCAGGGCCAGAGGAGCGTCGACGTGGACCTCGAACTCCGACGACAGTTGAAGGTCGGAGCGAGCGAACCGCGAGATCACCATGCGGGGATGGTGGGGGGACGGCACGCTCACCGTGACGATCTCGTCGGCGTCGGGGTCGTAGGCCACGGACGAGATGTACATCTGCCGGGCCCGCAGGGTGGACAACCTCGAGCGGCCCACTTCGGCTACGCCCCCCGAGGTCTCCACGAAATGGCGCCACTCGTGGTCTTCGTCGGCATCGGGATCGGCCCGGAGCAGGGCGTAGCTCTTGTTCGTGGCCATGGCCACCAGGGTGTCGCCAACGAACGCCGCGCCGGCGAGAGGCGTGAGTTCCACGCTGAAGTGGGGGTCAAGGCGCATCTCGTGCCGGATGGTGGCGAGACCGCTGCCGAGCACCACCACCCCGTGATCGTCCGTCACCGCCAGGAAGCGATCGCCCGCGGGATCGAAGGCGAGGTCCGTGAGGCGCCCCGGGAGAGGCGCCGCTACCGAGTCCCATCGCGAGAGGCTCAACGTCGGCACGGCCGCCAACGGTCCAGCCCCGGGGTCCGCCGGCGCCTCCACGAAGGCCGGATCCGGCTCGGGGATGTTCCACGATCCCCGGAGCGTGATCGCCCCACCCAGTTCGTCGTCGGCGAGCCACACCCAACGGCTCGGGTTCCACGAGAAGCGCAGGGGGTCGGCCTGGCCCATAAACGGCGGGGGTCCGGTGGTGATGAAGGCCTGGAGGGCGTTGGCCCCCACCACCAGCATGAAGAGGCCCACGGCGAAGCCCCCCACGACCCCGAAGGGGCGCACGCCCGACTCCACCGAGTCCTCCCGGAGCACCAGGAGGAGTTTGCCCAGGACCGCCAGCACCACGAAGTGGACAACCCCGGCCCAGACGTAGGTGTGGGCTCCGAAATAGGCGGCGGCGAAGCCCTGCCCCACGTCCCGGGCCATGTGGAGCGACCAGTGGCGGAGCGACATCCAGATGCCCCACAGGCCCAGGAGCACCAGGGTGCCGAGGTACCGGGGCCGGGGCCCGAAGCGGAGCACGAAGAGCCCCGTGAGGGCCATGAGGGCCATGGAGGTGCGCTGGGCCCAGCACAGGATGCAGGGGGACTCCCCGTAGGCGACGCCCAGTACGACGGCCGTACCCACCGGGCCCGCCGTGAGCACCACGATGGCTGTGGCCAACACCGTCCGGAGCCGGGCCTCCGACAGGCCCTTCACAGGTTCACCCGCGGGAACAGCGACGTGTGGGTGCCGATGAGGAAGAGGCCGGCCATGATCAGGGCGCTGACCAGCAGGAGGCCGAAGGCCAGGCCCTCCCGTTCCGGGCGCTTCCAGACGAGCCACGCGGCGAGGAGGATGATCAGGTAGTTGAGGAACTCCATGGCGACGGCCTCTCGTGGGGGGACGTGCGGGAGGGTGCCCTCGCCGGGCAACGTAGGCCGCCGGGTCGACCCGGCGCCATCTCGCCCCTCGCGGGATCGTCTCCGCTGGCGGTTCGGCGCCCCGTTCGCCACCCTCCTGCGATGCCGGTCCTCCTCAACGTCGTCGCCCCGGTCTTCGGGATCCTCGGTCTGGGCTTCGGGGCCGCCCGACTCCGGATTCTGGATCCGGCCGGAATCCGCGGACTGGTGGTCTTCGTCTTCTACTTCGCCATTCCCGTGCTCCTCTTCCGGAGCCTGGCGGAGATGACGCTCCCCGACGCGATTCCCTGGCCCTTCCTCGGCGCCTTCTACGTCGGCGCCCTCACCGTATACGCCGCGGGAATGGCCCTGGCCCGATGGGGATTCGGGCGTCCGCTGGCGGATCAGGCGATCTGGGGCATGGGAGCGGGATTCTCCAACACCGTCCTCCTGGGGATCCCCATCGTCCTCACGGGCCTGGGGCCGGAGGCGGCGCTCCCCCTCTTCCTGATCATCGGATTCCACTCGGCGGTCCTCATGCCGGTGACGGTGGCGATCCTCCACCTCGACCGCCCCGACGGCGATGGACGGGGCGGGAAGGCGGCCACGGTGGTCCGGGAGGTGATGCGGAACCCCATCGTCATGGGGCTCGCTCTCGGCATGCTGGCGAACCTGGCCGGCGTGACCCTGCCGGGGGTCCTGGACGGCATGGCGGAGCTTCTGGGCGGTGCCGCGGTTCCGGCGGCTCTCTTCGCCATGGGGGCCTCGTTGGCCGCCTATCCAGCCGGGGGGGACACGCTGCCGGCCCTGGCCCTCGCCGGCCTGAAGCTCGTGGTGCACCCGTTCCTGGTCTGGGTGCTGGTGGGTCCCGTGCTCGGCGTCGACGGGATCTGGCTGTCGACGGCCGTGGTGGTGGCCGCCATGCCCACGGGGGTGAACGTGTACCTGTTCGCGGCCCGCTACGACGCGGCGCCGTCGGTGGCGGCCCGGACGGTCCTTCTGGCGTCCGCGGCCTCGGTGGTGACGGTCTCGGTGCTGCTCGTGGCGTTGGCTTAGGCCGGCTCCACCGCGAACACCTCGACATCGATGTCCTTGCCCCGGAGCCGCTGGGGACCCAGCGACCGGAAGGTCCACCCCTCCTCGTCTCCCAGCCGCGCCCGGAGGGTGTCTCCCACCAGGACATCGGCGTCGTGCCGGCCGCACAGTGCCTGGATGCGGGCCGTCTGGTTCAGGACGTCGCCGGTGAACACGATCTCCTTCTTGAGGGCTCCGATCTCGCCGGTGGTGGTGGGGCCCGCCTGGAGCCCCGCCTTGAAGTCGGGGGCCACGCCGAAGCGGGCCTCGAACTCCGCGGCGCGGTCCCGGAGGTCGCGTTTCATGCGCAGGACGCAGCGGATGCAGGCGTGGTCGCGGAGCCCCGCGGCTTCGGGCCAGGAGACGATGATCTCGTCGCCGACGTACTGGTAGACCTCGCCCCCCGAGTCGACGACGGCGTCGGCCAGGGCGTCGTAGTAGACCCGGAGCAACTCGAAGTACCGGGCGTGGCCGAGACGTTCGGCGATGGTGGTGGAGGACTTCATGTCGGAGAAGAGGAAGACCCGCCGTTCCTCTTTCGGCCGGTGGTACCGGCCCGTGAGGAAGTTGGCCAGAACCTGGGGACCCATGTGCTCGGCGATCTCGGCGTAGAACAGTGAGGCCACCAGGGACGTGGCCATCTGGACCGCCGTCCCCAGCCCCGTCTTGCTGACGAAGAACGCCTGCAAGCGGTCCCACACCCGGGGATCGGAGAGGCCCACCCCCATCTCCATGGCGGCGGCCACGGGAAACGTCACCAGCATCACGACGCCGAAGAGCACCACGTAGAACGCCGTCTTGGCCACGAGCTTCGTGGTGAGGCTGTAGCGGGAGAGCCGTCGGTTCAGGAACAGCAGCTCCACCGCCCCCACCAGGAGCCCCACCACCGTGACGGCCAGGGTGGCGAAGGCGTAGATGGCCGGCGTCAGGACGATGGCCGTGTCCGGCACGTCGGCGAAGCTCTCCGTGGCCGCGAAGTCCGAGATGAGGAAGATCTGAGCGAACAGGAACCAGATCACCCCGAACGGGACGATGCGGAGCAGGGTGCGGCGCGTGCGGGGGGAGAGGCTCAACCGGTGGGTCCCGTGAGGGGAGGGGTGGGAAGACCGAGGTCGGCCAGGGCCGTGCGCTGCACCCAGCGTCGCATGAAGGGGTCGTCGAAGGTGAGTCGGCCGTCGTCGGTGCGAGCGAGCCACTCCCGATCCACCAGGGTTTGGATGGCGCTGGCCACTGTGGACTTGGGTCCCAGGGCGAATTCGGTCAGGGTGTCGGCCGACAGCAGTTCCACGGCGCGAGGGTCGGGGGCCGCGGCCAGCACCCGAAGGATCTGCTGTTGGGGCGAGTCGATCTTGAGATCCCGCCAGGCCCGCCCCACGTGGGGCGCCTTGGCATCCACGAGGGTGTCGAAGGCCCGGTCCACGCCGTCGGGCTCCGGTCCCGGGCCGTCGCCCCCCGCCTCCCACACCGCGTGGGCCAGTTCCACGACGTCCTGGGTGCGCGGCCAGGCGAGTTCGACGATGCGGGCGGCGGCGTCGTGGTCGAGGGGGCGGCCCGTGTCGTTCATGCGCCGCCAGATCCACGCCCGGAGCTCGTCGGGGGCGATGGGGCCGAACTCCACCACCCGGACCTGCTTCCAGAGGGGACTGGCGCGGGTGTCGAAGAGCCCGCGGATGAGGGCCTTCTCGGATCCGGCGAAGAGGTACGAAACGGCCCCATGCCTCTCGGTGGCGCCCTTGAGGGCCCACGCCGCATCGGGGTCCCAGTGCTGGATGCGCTGGAACTCGTCGATGGCCACGCCCAGGTGGCGGCCTTCGGCGGTGAGTCGTCGATCGACCTCGTCGAAGACCCCCAGGAACGACGGCAGCGCCGACTCGCTCCGGGCCCGGCGGGCGAGGCGGAGGCTCGGAATGGGTGCCCCCGAGATCGGATCCGTGCGCACCTCGAACGAGAGGTCGAGGGAGGCGGCGATGCCCTGGACGGCGTCGAGGAGCCCGGACCCCAGGCAGGGCGCCAGGGCCCGGAGCGCCAGGTTGGTCGCCTGCTCGGCCGAACTCGCCGTGGCGAGATCGATCAAGGCCACGGCGTGGCCCTGCCCCCTCAGGCGATCCACCGCCTTCTCCAGGAGCGACGATTTGCCCAGGCGACGGTCTCCGTAGAGCACGACGCGCTCGCCCGGCGTGGTCAGGATCGTCTCGGCGTCGGCGAGTTCCCGCCGTCGATCGGCGAAATCGTCGCCCCGGGCGAGAAGGCCCACGTGGAAGGGATTGGAAGCGGTCACGGACGAGTCCGGAAAAAGTCGGACCGAAAATTATCGGACCGACATTGTTCGCACCAGCCCCCGGACCCTCCGGGCCGCCGTGCTCGACCCTACGGCTGGGCCCGGGCCACGCGCCAGCTCGTGTGTTCCCGGCCGATGCCGGACTCGGCCGTCTCGACGAAGTCGGCCCACTCCGACTCGGAACGGGCTCGGCCCAGGGCGGTGTGGACCAACGTGAGCTGGTTGGCGGCGGCGGCGTACGTGGCGGCCTGCTTTCCGTAGCGTCGCTGGCTCTGCCAGGTATAGAACGACGCGCCGATGACGCCGAACAACCCGAGCAGGTTGACGTTGAGAACGGCGAAGGCCTGGAGCAGGCCGAAGAAGACGGCGGCCGCGCTGGCCGTGAGGAAGAGCACGTCGAGACGGGCGCTCCGGTAGCCGTCCCGTCGGGCCCGGGCCACGTACCATTGGAGCTGGGAGAGCACGCGCTCCTCGGCGTAGATCTTCTTCCGGTCGGCCAGGGCCAGCTCCCGGGCCCGGCGCATCTCCTCGGTGATGAGCTGCACGTCGGTGGGACCTTCGGGCACCGGAGCGTGCTTCATGTCGTCCAGCAGGTGGGTGATCCGCTCCGTGTACTCGTCGTCGACGTCGCGGGACTCCTCCTTGCCGAAGGGCGCCCCCCCCATGGCGTACCGCCACACGAGGCTCCGGAGCGACTCGGCGAGCTGCCGGTTCTCGTACCAGATGGCCTCGTGGTGCGAGATGCGGCCGTACACCCGCACGAAGACCAGCACGATGTAGGCGCCCACGCCGAAGAACCCGAACGAGCCGTTGCCCGTGACCTGGGTCGACACGCCCGCAAGGACGGCGATCCACAACATGGCGAGCTGGGTGAGGGTGACCCGCACGTGACGCGTCTGGGCCAGGACGGCCCGGCGGTCGGCGACGCGGAAGAGGCCGGGCATGAGGGCGTCGCTGATCATCGACGGGCTGGGCTGGAGGGTGATCCGTTCATCACCTGTTTCACGCGTGAACGGTCGGCGCCGGGGATCACGGCTTCCGGTCGCCGAGGTCGAGCCTCTTCTTCCCTTCGACGATCCGGACCATGGCGTGGTGGCCCCCCGTGCCGCTCCTGGCGGCCCTCATCCTCCTCCTTCCCGGAGCCGCCCGCGGCCAGGTGCCCGGGGTGCCCGACGAACCGCCTCCGGTGGACACGCTCCATCTCGGGGTGATGGTGGATCAGGGCACTCCCACCATCCGTGAAGGCGTGCGGGATCTGGTGGCCGAGATCACCGCCGTGGTGGGGGGACGGGCCGAGGTGGTGTTCGACGAGGACGAGCTGGCGGTGGTCTCCTTCGACCCCGACCGCACCCGGGCCGAGTACCAGGCCCTGGTGGACGGGGGGCGCGACGTGATCCTGGCGCTGGGCACGGGCATCGGGGGGGTGCTGACGGAGCAGGAGACGTTTCCCGTGCCCACGATCCTCCTGGGATCGGTGGTCTCCGACGCCGCGGCGCTGCCCTCGGCGGGAGAGACCTCGGGCGTGCCCAACTTCACCTTCCTGGTGACGGTGCGGTCGTGGCAGGCCGATCTGGCGGCCCTCTCCGAACTCGTGGACTTCCGCCACCTGGGCATCATCGTCCCCGACGCCCTCCGGCCCGTGCTCCCCGACCCGGCCACCCTCGACGCCTACCTGGCCGAGGTGGGCGCCACCGGCGAGGTCCTGCCCCTGGACGGCATCGACGAGGTCGCCCGGGATCTGGCGGGCATCGATGCGGTCTATCTTCCCGAGACCCTCTCCATCGGCGACGACGACATCGCGGCCCTGGCCCAGGTCCTCATGGAGCGGGGCATCCCCTCCTTCAGCGGGTCCCGTCGGGAGGACGTGGAGCTGGGCATCCTGGCCACGAACCGCAGCGCCCAGGATCGGGAGCGGGTGGTGCGCCGCATCGCCCTCCACGTGGAGGCCGTGGTGGAGGGCGAGAACCTGGCCGACCGCCCCGTGTTGGTCGACCTCGCCGGGCGGCTCTCGCTGAACTTCCAGACCGCTCGCGCCGTGGACCTCCCCATCCGCACGAGCCTCCTGGGGGAGGCCGAGATCCTGGGGTCGTTCGAGAACGTCCAGGCCGAGGTCCGCTACTCCCTGGCCGAACTGGTGGAGGAGGCGCGGGCCGCCAATCTGGGCTTCGAGGTCGCCCGTCGGGACCTTCGCCTCGCCGAGCTCGACCGGGGGCAGGGGTGGAGCGCCTTTCTTCCCGACGTGGGACTCGACATCGGCTCCACGGTCGTGGACGAGGCCCTTGCGGCGGCGTCCCAGGGGACCAACCCCCAGTACACCACCGAGGGGTCCCTCTCGGTGGGTCAACTTCTCTACTCTCCGGCGGCGGTGGCGGGACTGTCGATTCTGGGGTCCCAGTTGGAGGCCCAGCAGGAGAGCCTGAGGGCCACCGAGTGGGACCTGATCCGGGAGGCGGCCGACGCCTACTTCTCGGCGCTGATTCTCAAGGCCAACGCCGAGATCCAGCTCCGCAATCTCGACGCCACGAACCGCAATCTCCGGGTGGCCGAGGAGAACTACGCCGCGGGCCAGGCGGGCCTGGCCGACGTGCTCCGCCTCCGCAGTCAGGCCGCCCGGGAGAAGCAGTCGCTGGTGGCCGCGGTGACCCGGGTGCGCCAGGGCTTCCACCGCATCAACCAACTCGTGGACCAGCCCATCGAGCGGGACATCGACGTCACCGACGTGGAGTACACCGACGGCAACTTCGACGACCAGGACTTCGAACGGGTGCGGGCGATCCTGGACGATCCCCGCACCCAGGGCGCCTTCCAGGACTGGGCGGTGGAGGAGGCGCTGACCCGGGCCCCCGAGCTCGCCGCCTTCGATCACGCCCTGGACGCCACGCGACGTCAGGCCCGGCGGTTCGGCGCCGAGCGGTTCCTGCCCACGGTGAGTGGGGGCGTGGCGTGGACCGACGTGGTGGACCGTTCGGGCGCCGGCGCGCCCCCCGACGGAGTGCTTCCCGATCGCTACTGGACGCTGGGCGTTCAGGCCGCGGTGCCCCTCTTCGCGTCCAACCGCAACCGCCTCGAGGGCCAGATCGCCGACGTCCAGGCCCGGCGTCTCGAGCTGGAGCGGGCGCAGGTGGCCTCGCGCATCGAGCAGGCGACCCGCGACGCCGTGGTGTCGCTGGTCCAGACCATGACCGACATCGAGCTCTCCACCATCTCGGAAGACGCCGCGGCCGAAAGCCTGGAACTGGCCGAAGAGGCTTACGCCACCGGCGCCATCAGCATCGTCGACCTGCTGGACACCCAGGCCAACTACCTCCAGGCCCAGCTCGCCCGGGTGTCGGCGACCTACACGTTCCTCAACACCACCGTCGCGCTGCAGCGCCTCACGGGACACTTCCTGCTCCTGGGAGACGACGCCGCGCGGGAGATGGTCCTCGACCGGTTCGACGCCTTTCGCAGGGCCCGAGACCGACAGGAGCCTTCGTCATGACCCCCGCCTTCCGAAGGGCGTTCGTCCCTCCCCTCCTCGCGGCCGGGACCGTCCTGGCCGGGGCCTGCGGCGGCGAGGCGCCCGAGTCGACCCTGCCCCCTCGCCCCGTGGCCTGGGAGACCGTGGGCGCCGGAGGAGGCGCCGTGTCCCGGAGCTTCAGCGGCGCGGCGTCCACCGATCGGATCCTCACCCTGAGTTTCCGGAGTGCCGGGGTCGTGACGCTCCTGAACGTGCGGCTGGGCGACCGGGTGCAGCGCGGGCAGCTCCTGGCCGAACTCGACAACGTGGCCGCGCGCCTCGCCTACGAGCAGGCCCGGTCCCAGCTCAACAGCGCCGAGTCCCAGATGAACACGGCGCGCCTCGCCCTGGACCGCACGCGGTCGCTCTACGAGTCGGGTACGGCCTCGCTCAGCGAATACGAAAACGCCCGCAACGCCTACCGCACCGCCGAGGCCGGTCACGCGTCGGCGCTTCGCAGCGTGGAGATCCAGGAGGAACAGATCGGCTACGGGCGCATCGTCGCCCCCGCCGGCGGGACCATCGCCCAGGTGAGCGTGGAGGAGGGAGAAAACGTGAACCCGGGGCAGCCCGTGGCCGTGCTGAACGCCGGGGGTGACATGCAGATCGCCCTGGGGCTGCCCGAGACCGTCATCAACGGCGTGACGTCGGGCATGGACGCCCGGGTGCGCTTCGCGGCGCTGCCGGACCGGGAGTTCGAGGGACGGGTCACCGAAGTGTCGCCTTCGGTGGACCCGGCCACGGCCACCTACCCCGTCCGGGTCGCCGTGCTCGACGCCTCCGCCCAGGTCCGCACGGGCATGGCCGCCACGGTCACCTTCCAACTCGCCGCCCCCGACGGCGCCGGGGCGTCGGAAGCCCTGGTGGTGCCGGCCCGGGCCGTGGGCGAGGACGGAGACGGTCGGTTCGTGTTCGTGGTGGACGGAGACGACGACGGGACCGCCGTCGTGCGGCGGCGAGCGGTGACGGTGGGCCGCCTCGGGGCCGACGGCTTCGAGATCCTGTCGGGGCTGAGCCGGGGGGAGCGGGTGGCGGTGGCGGGGCTCCAGACCCTGCTCGACGGTCAGCGGGTGAGCGTGCGATGAACCTCGCCGGGGCGGCGATCCATCGGAGTCGCGTGACCTTCGTGTTGCTGGCCATGGTGATCCTGGCCGGACTGTCGTCGTTCGGCGGCCTCGCCCGGGACAGCATGCCCCCCTACACCGTGCGGGCCGCCAGCGTGGTCACCCGGTTTCCCGGGGCCAGTCCCGATCGGGTGGAACTCCTGGTCACCGACCGCATCGAGAAGATCGCCCAGGAGCTCCCCGAACTCGACGAGGTCACCAGCACCTCCCGCACCGGGATCTCCATGGTGACCGTGGAGCTCCGCGACGAGGTGGGCGCCGAGGCGCTCCAGGGGGTGTGGGACCGTCTGCGCCTCAAGCTCGAGTCCATGGACGGGTTGCCCAGCGGAGTCGCCCCCGACCTCCGGGACGACGGCGTGGGCGAGGTCTACGGCATGGCCGTGGCGCTGGTGAGCGACGGCTTCACCTACGCCGAGATGAAGGACTGGGCCGACGACCTGCGGGACGATCTCATTCGGCTGCCCAATGCCGCCAAGGTTGAGCTCGGCGGGGCCCAGGACGAGCGGGTCTTCATCGAATACGACAACGCCCGCCTGGCCGAGTACGGGCTGTCGGCGAGCCAGCTCCAGAACGCCATCTCCGCCACCAACATCGTGGGGTCGGGGGGCGCCCTGAACGTCGACAACGAACGCATCTCCCTCGAACCCACGGGGAACTTCGACGATCTGGGGGAGCTGGGCCGGCTTCTGGTGCCTGTGGGCGGCGGCCAGCTCATCTACCTGGAGGACCTGGCCGATATCCGCCGGGGCACCGTGGATCCGCCCAGCCAGATCGTCCGGGTCGACGGGCGGGAGGCCATCTCCCTCCACGTCAGCCTGCGGGAGGGCGCCAACGTGCTGGCCCTGGGCGAGGAGATCGACGCCGTGCTGGCCGACTGGAACGCCCGGCTCCCCGTGGGCCTGAGCGTTCGGCGCATCGCGTCCCTCGACAGCTACATCGGCGAGAAGGTGAGCGGCTTCGTGGGCAACCTGGCCCAGTCGGTGGCCATCGTGCTGCTGGTCATGGTGGTGTTCCTGGGACTCCGCACCGGCTTCGTCATCGCGAGCCTGATTCCCATCGTCACGCTGGCCACCCTGCTCCTCATGGGGGTCCTGGGCCAGGGGCTCAACCAGGTGACCCTGGCGGCCCTCATCATGGCCCTGGGCATGATGGTGGACAACGCCATCGTGGTGGCCGAGGCGGTGGTGGTGAAGAGGGAGGAGGGCGCCGGCGCCGTGGAGGCGGCCGTGGACGCCGCGGCCGAGCTGTGGGCGCCCCTTCTCATCTCCACCGCCACGACCTCGGTGGCCTTCCTGTCGTTCTACCTGGCCCAGAGCGCCATGGGCGACATCGTGGGGCCCCTGTTCGTGGTGATCTCCATCGCCCTGGGGGCCTCGTGGTTGGTGTCCCTCACCATCACCACACTCTTCTGCGTTCGATTCCTCTCCGACGCCGAGGCGGGGGAGCCGTCCTGGATCGACCGCACCATCGAGGCGCTCCGGCGCGAGTACCGCACCGTGATTCTCTGGGGACTCCGTCGTCGCACGGCGGTGCTGGCCGGCGTGGGGGGGATGTTCGTCCTGGCGCTGCTGGGCTTCACCCGGATCCCGTTCCTCTTCTTCCCCGACTCCGACCGCAACCTCGTCACCGTCGATCTCGATCTTCCCCTGGGCACCCGCATCGAGGAGACATCGCGCCTGGTGGCGGGGTTCGAGGCCTTCCTCCGGGACTCCCTCCAGGTGGAGGATTCCGGAACGCCCGGGGTGACCGGGTGGTCGGCCTTCGTGGGGGCGGGACCCGAGTCGTACGATCTCGGCTACCTCCCCGACGAACCCAACACCAGCTACGCCCACCTCCTGGTGAACACGTCGAGCCACGCCGACAACGGCTACGTCATCGCCCGCATCTACGAGCACGGATTCCTGCAGCACCCCGACGCCGAGGTGGCCGTGGCGGCCCTGGCGGCAGGGGGCGGGGGGCTGCCCATCGAGATCCGCATTGCCGGCGACGATCCCGACGAGCTGGCCCGCATCGCCGCCGCCGTGAAGCTGCGCCTGGCCGGGATCGAGGGCACCCGCAACGTGAAGGACGACTGGGGACCCCGGTCGAAGAAGTTCGTGGTGGACATCGACCAGGCCCGAGCCCAGGCCGCCGGAGTGTCCAGCCAGGACATCGCCACCTCGCTCCAGACCGTGCTGGAGGGGTTCCGGGCCGGCGAGTACCGGGAGGGCGACAGCTCCATTCCCATCCTGATCCGGACCCGGGGCAGCCAGCAGCAGACCCTGTCGGCGGTGGAGACGGTGGACGTCTTCTCCCAGCGCACAGGGGCCCGGGTCCCCCTGCTCCAGGTGGCGAGCATCGTTCCCGAATGGCAGTTCTCCCGCATCCGCCGACGGGACCTGGTGCGCACGGTGACGGTGACCGCCGACCTCACGGCGACGGGCAACGCCCGGGAGGTCATGGGCGAGATGACGCCGTGGCTCGAGGATCAGGCCGCGTCGTGGCCCGCCGGGTACGAGTGGAGCGCCGGCGGCGACGCCCAGGAGACGGCCGAGAACATGGGCGCCGTCATGCGCTACCTGCCCCTCTCGGGGCTCATCATCCTCCTGCTCCTCGTGGTGCAGTTCAACTCCATCCGGAAGACCACCATCGTGGTGGCCACGGTGCCGCTGGCCCTCATCGGCGTGGTGCTGGGCCTCCTGGTGTTCCGGGAGCCCTTCGGCTTCATGCCGTTCCTGGGGCTGATCTCCCTGGCGGGCATCATCATCAACAACGCCATCGTCCTCCTCGATCGCATCGACATCGAGCAGGCCCTGGGCAGGCCGCCGGAACACGCCGTGGTGGAGGCGTGCCTCCAGCGGTTCCGCCCCATTCTCCTGGCCACCTTCACCACGGTGTTCGGCCTGGTGCCCCTCTATCTGAGCGGGGGCGAGATGTGGGAGGGCATGGCCATCGGGATCATCTGCGGCCTGCTCTTCGGCACCGTCATCACCCTGGTCTTCGTGCCCACCCTCTACGCCGTGCTCTTCCGGGTGCCGCCGCCTGCTACCCCCGCAGGTGCTGGTTGAAGAAGGCGATGGTGCGGTCCTGGGCCAGCATGGCCGCGTCGTCGTCGTATCGGGGCGTGGTGTCGTTGTGGAAGCCGTGGTTCACGCCCTCGTACACGTGGACCGTGAAGTCCTTGCCCGCAGCCTCCATGGCGGCCTCGTACTCGGGGTAGCCGGCATTGACCCGATCGTCCAGGCCCGCGAGCTGGGCCATGATGGGGGCCGTGATCCGGGGCACGTCGGCGAGATCGGGCGCCGAGCCGTAGAACGGCACGCCGGCACCCAGGCCGTCCCCGAGGCGCACCGCGAGCTGATTGACCACGCCGCCACCGTAGCAGAAGCCCACGGCCCCGATGCGTCCGGTGGTGGACTCGTGGTCCCGGAGGAAGCGCACGGCGGCGAGCCAGTCCTCCATCATGACCTCCCGATCGAGCTGGCGCTGCATCTCCCGCCCCTCGTCGTCGTTGCCGGGATACCCGCCCAGGGGAGTGAGGGCGTCGGGACCCAGGGCCACGAAGTCGGCCGCGGCGAAGCGCCGCACCACGTCTTCGATGTAGGGGTTGAGCCCCCGGTTCTCGTGGATCACCAGGACCGCGGGGAGGGGAGCGGTGGCGCCGGCGGGCATCGCCATGTAGCCCCGCATCTCCCCCGAGCCGTCGGGGGAGGGGTAGGCGACGTACTCCTGACGGATCCGGGCGTCGTCCCGGGGCACCTGCTCGGCCCAGGCGTACTGGGGTTTGAGGGCGTCCAGGGCGGCCACGGCCGCCGCGCCCCCGCCCAGCACCTTGGCCGCGCCTTCCAGGAAATCGCGCCGGCTGGTGAACCCGTGCACGTACCCGTCGAACAGTTTGAGGATCTCCTGGGGAAAGTCCTTCGCGCTCCGTCGCTTCTTCATGCCGGCCTCCGGGAGGGGGGGATCGGTGCGGGGGGGAAGACTAGGCTCCGGGATCGACGGAACGAAAGGGTTGTTCTCGGAGGGGGCGGCGCGTAACGAGAAGCATCCGCTCTCCGGAGGAGGCTTCGCATGACCCGTCCGGCCCCTCGGCATCTCTTCGCTGCCGCCCTGGTCCTCACGTCGATGGCGTGCAACGTCATGAGGCATCCTCAGGCGGAGCCGCTCGCCGCCCCGGCCACGGTGGCGACCCCGGTCAAGGCCCACCTCGTCGACGGCTCGGTGATCGTCTTCCCCGCCGGGGTGGTCTATGCGGCCGACAGTCTCCGCGGAGCGGGGATCCAGTACGGTCTGCGGTTGGATTCCCTGGGACCCCGTTCCGCCGTCCCTCTCGACTCGCTCCTCGGGGTCGAGGCGGTGACCGGGGGAGGAGACGCCGCCGCGTCGGTGGCGCTTTCGACCCTCGCCGTGGCGGGCGCCGTGGTGGGGGGCTCCGCGTTGGCCGTCGCCATCTTCGGCTCCTGTCCCACGGTCTACGCCTCGTCGGCTCCCGACGCGATCATGGAAGCCGAGTTGTTCTCGCACAGCATCGTGCCGCTGGCCGAGGCCCGGGACGTCGATCGGTTGGGGCTGCAGGGAGACACCGAACGAATCGTCCTGGACGTGCGCAACGAGGCGCTGGAGACCCACTTCATCAATCACCTCGAGGTGCTGGCAGTGGAGCGGGAAGCCCACGAGTGGATCGTGAACGACGGCTCGGGCGTTCCGTTGGCGGTGTCGGAGTGGCTTCCCACCACCTCGGCCCTCGATGGCGCCGACCGCGACGTGGCGGAGGTGCTCGCGGAGGCCGACGGACGGTGGTTCGCCACCGCGGCGTCGCGCCTGGCCGCGGCGGGCCCCGACGGGTTCGACGACCATCTCGTGCTGGAGGTCCCGGCGCCCGCGTCCGACTCGGCCGCCGTGGTGCTCCGGCTGCGGAACAGCCTGCTCAACACCGTGCTGTTGTACGATTTCATGCTCGGCCCGGCTGGGCTCCACGCGGCGGAGTGGCTCGGCGGCACGTTGGAGCGGCTCGGAACGGCCGTGGAGATGGGACGCTGGTACCAGTCGCGCATGGGAATGCGGTTCGAGGTGTGGCGCGACGGCGCCTTCCATCCCGCCGGGCGCTTGAGCGACACCGGCCCGCTGGCGTGGGAAGACGTGGCGCTGGTCGTTCCCGTCCCCCGGGGCGAGGATCGCCTGCGCATCCGCGTCTCGTTCGTCGCGGACCAGTGGCGCATCGATCAGGCGCGGGTCGCCGCGTCGGTCCGCCGCCCGCGGCTCACCGTGGTCCCGTTGAGCGACGTCCTGGACCGCGACGGCCGACCCCTGCCCGAGGCCCGGGCGGCGGCGGCGTGGCCCGACGAGCGGTACCTGGAGACCCGTCCCGGCGACGTCGTCCAGGCGGTGTTCGAGCCGGGTCCGGCCGAGGGGCCGAGGACCTTCCTCCTGGCCGCCCAGGGGTACTACACGGAGTGGTTGCGGCCGGGGTGGATTCGCGACGGGCGGGAGGCCGATCGGTTCGTGGCTTCGGACGAGGTGTTGCTGCAGGCCCTCGAACGGTGGAGGACGGTCAAGTCCGATCTCGAAACGCGGTTCTACGAATCGCGGGTGCCCACGCGGTGAGGAGGACGCCATGAAGGCCCTTCTGGCCATGCTCGCCGTCTTCAGCCTCGCGTCGTCGGGCTGCCGCACCGGCGGTCTCGCGACGGAGGAGGTCATCGCCACCGGACCCGCGGGGATTCGGCTCGCCATCGAGTTGGAGTCCGGCCTGCTCGTGGCCGAACTGCTGGAGGTGCGATCCGGGGGGCTCCTGCTGAACGTCCATGCCGCGGCGTCGGAGGTGCCCACGGAGGGGCCCGTGGTCTTCCTGCCCGAAGCGTCGATTCCCACGACCCTCCGAGCGGGGACCGATCTGCCCGGCAACACCGAGAAGGGGCGCGCGGTGCGCTTTGGGCGGGAGGCGCATCGGGAGTGGCTCACCGGCCTCGCCCGGTTCCCCTACGGACTGACGCCGGAGACCGAACAGCGGCTGCTCGAGGCGTACGGCCAGTCGGAGATCGGACGAGTGATCGCCGGGGAGCCGGGCGGGACGGAGGCGTTCCTCCGGGAGGTGGAGGCGGCGTCTGCGAGATTCCAGAATCCCGACAGCGCGGTGCGCGCCGGGTATCGAAAGGTCGGTCCGGACTTTCCCGGTATGGGCCAGCACTGGGTGAATCCGGGCCTCGTCCTGTCGGGGGGCGTGCACCCCGGGCGCCCCCAGATCCTGACGTACGTCGACGTGGAGGGCACTCCCCGCCTCACCGGCGTGGCCTTCGCCGCGCCCCTGGCGGCCGACGAACCGCCGCCCATGGGTCCGTTGCCCGCCGAGCTGTGGCACGACCACGGAGGCTCCCTCGACGAGGAGGCGCTGATCCTGGAGAGCCCCCACACCGCCGACCACGACCCACAGGGCCCTCGCCTCGCCATGGTCCACGTGTGGCTCTGGCCCGACAATCCCGACGGGCCCTTCGCCCAGAACAACTGGGCCCTGGGTTGGGCTCGTCGGGGATGGGCGCCACCGGAGCATGTCGATCCCGTGGTGTCCCGGGCCCTCTTTCTCACCCATGGAGGCGACGAGTACTACCGCCGGTTGCTCGCGAGAGTGGTGGGGCCCGGCACCGATGGGGTCATCCGGCGGGCGGTGGAGCGCGCCGCCGGGCGCGCCTCCGCGGCCATCGACGGCCTTCCCGACGGCGCTCACGGGTGGAGCGAGGACGCCGAAGCAGCCCTCCTGGACGCCTGGCGGGGGCTCTGGGACGACCTCCGCTACGAGATGGATCCGGCCCTCTGGTCGCGACTGGAGCCTGCCCATCGGCAATGGGGCGGCGCTTCGTGAGGCCGTCGGCTCCGAGGCATCGACTCGGCGGGTATTCCGAGACCGCCCCACCCGTCGAACTGGCTCACGTCGTCGAAGCCTGTTGGTGCTACTCCTCCCCCGGGCGGGGGCGCCCTCCGCACCACCGGGTCCTGCCGAGCATCGGAACGACCCTCTGTCTGCATTGGGGGGAACGGGGGCGGGCGCCCGGCGACGCACGACTGCTCGTCATGGGACCCGTCGTCACGCCTCGAACGTTCGCCCCGAGCGAGGGCGAGGGCATGGCCGCCGTCGTGGTGCGGCCCGAATGGACCCGAGCCATCTTCGGAGTGCCCGGAGCCCGGCTGGACGACGACGCCGTCCCCGCCGGTGATATCCTGGGGCCATCGGCGGCTCCGCTCCGGGATCGGGCCGTGGCCAGGGTCCTCGGGGGGGGCTCGCCCATGGTCCCCCTCCTGGCGTGGGTCGAAGACCGGCTCACCCGGGTCGACCTGGGGGCGTCGCGGTTGGTGGGCGCGGCCCTGGACCGGGCGCTGGGCCGGGAGGGCGGCGTGCCCGTGGCGCTCCATCGAGCCGCCGACGCGGTGGGCGTGTCGGAGCGCCATCTCCGGCGGCTCGTTCGACGCATGACGGGCGCGGGGGCGAAGGGCCTCCATCGCGTTCACCGCCTCCAGCAGCTCGTCGAGGCTGCCGATCGGGTCGAGCGCCCCCGGTGGTCATCCCTCGCCGTCGCCCACGGCTTCTACGATCAGGCCCACCTGATCCAGGAGTGCCGCGCCCTCACGGGCGAGACGCCGGTGGAGGTGCACCGGCATCGCCGGGACGAGCACGTCCGGTTTTTCCAATACGCGGTCGCCGGTCGGCTCTAGCCTCGTTCCACCCTCGCCGGGTCCGCCGGCGAGGGGTCATCACGGGCGGGGGGGAGCGATGCGGCGCAGGGCGTCGAGGTGGGGGTGGGGATTGCTGGCTGGGCTCGTGGCCGGATCGGTGCCGGGTGACGGGTGCGGCCAGGTCCCCTGGGACGAAAGCCGGTGGGACGTGGCCGCTCAGGAGTCCCATACCGGGAGGTATCTGGGACGCGACGCCTTCTACATGGCCGGGGGTACGGCCTGGTTCGACGATGCCGGCTTCCGGGACGGGGTCATCGAGTTCGATATCGCCGCTCCGGCCGAACAGGGATTTCACGGGCTGCGGTTCCGGGCGGTGGATCGGCGCAATCACGAGTACGTGTATCTGCGACCCCATCTCTCGGGCCTTCCGGACGCGGTCCAGTACACGCCGGTGAATCGTGGGCTCTCGTCGTGGCAGCTCTACTCCGATCCGCGATTCGTGCTCTCCGCCACCCTTCCCCCCGACCGGTGGATCCACGTGCGGGTCGCCCTCCAGGGTCGGCGCATGGAGATGAGCATCGACGATCAGGTGCTTGTCTTTCCGGATCTGCAGCGCGACCCGGCCCTCGGGGGGCTCGGTCTGTCGGCGTCGGGAGGAGGGGCCTGGTACGCCAACGTCGTGGTGCGGCCCGGGGCGGACCCGGAGTTCAGCGCCGATCCGGGAGCCGAGGCGCCCGAGGTGTCTCCCGACCTGGTGGGGGGATTCCGGGTGTCCGAACCGTTCGCGGAGGCGGTGGTGGACGGGGTGGTCGAGCTGCCGGCCGCCGTGCGGGGCGGTCAGCAGTGGACGCCGCTGCCGGTGCACGTGCGGGGGATCGCCGACGTGACGAAGGTCCATACCCTGGCGCCGGAAACGAACACGGTCTTCGCGGCCCTCACCCTGGTGGCGGAGCGGCCCACTGTCGCCCGACTGCGGTTCGGGTTCAGCGACCGGGTGCGGGTGTTTCTCGAGGGCCGGCAGATCTTCGCCGCGGCCGACGAGTACGCCACCCGCGACTATCGATTCCTGGGCACGGTGGGACTGTTCGACGAGCTCTTCCTGCCGCTGGACGCCGGCGACAACGAAGTGTGGTTCGCATTGAGCGAGGACTTCGGCGGGTGGGGGCTCACGGTGGAGATTCCCGCGGGCCAGGGGGTAACGACGCGGTAGCGACCGCCGGTCGCCCTCCCCCGACCCGGAGTCCCGTGGCCCACATCGATCTGGTCTCGCTCATCGTGCGCGACTACGACCCCGCGATCCGCTTCTTCGTCGACGTTCTCGGGTTCGACCTGGTGGAAGACAGTCCGGCCCACACCAACGACGGTCGTCGGAAGCGGTGGGTGGTGGTGCGACCGCCCGGGGCCCGGACGGGCCTGCTCCTGGCCCGGGCGGACGGCGAGAGGCAGGTCGCCGCCGCAGGCCACCAGTTCGCCGGTCGGGTGGGGCTCTTCTACCGGGTGGACGACTTCGACGCGACCTACGCCCGGATGGCCGCCGCCGGGGTGAGATTCGTCACCGAACCCCGGACGGAGCCCTACGGGACGGTGGCGGTCTTCGAAGACCTGGAGGGGAACCGCTGGGACCTCCTGGGACCGCGTCCCTGAGCGTCCTCACCCTCCGCCGATCCGCTCCGCCCGCACCTCGTTGGGGCCCTGCTTCACGATCATGGCCACGGTCCGGCCGTCCACGACCTCGAAGGTGACGTACGCCGAGACCTCCACCACGTGGTAGGCGTCGTCGCCGTCGGGCACGAGGCGCAGGCGCGGCTCGTCGCCCAGTTCCACCCAGAGGGAGCCGTCGTCCACGAGGATCTCGGCCACCGCGCCCATTTCGGTCACGTCGTAGCGGCCCACGTGGCGCGCCATGGCGTCGGGGTCCACCGCCACCTCCATCACGGGGCCCAGGGCGCCGGCGGCCAGGACGTAGTGGCCGTACACCTGGTCGATGTCGAGGCGGGTGGGGACTCCGTCGACCAGGGTGAACGTGATGCGACCCGTGCCCTGGGCGAACGTGGTGCCCTCGAGGAAATCCAGGGACCGGGTGGGCCCGAGGCCCTTCAACACGAGCCGGCCCTCGTCGTCGAGGTCGGCTCGAACCCGCACGTCGTTGTCCCCCCGAACGGGGCCCCGGTACTCGCCCACCAGGGCCGAGAGATCGCCCGGGTACTCGGCCACGGCGGGCTCGGGGGTGCCGTAGAGACGGTCGGCCACGGCGTCGGCCACCGCGTTCGGGCTGAGGGAGCCCGTGGTGTTCACCAGCACCACCACCCGGGCGTCGTGTTCCGGGTACCACCGGGTCTCCGACGAGAAGCCGTTGATGCCGCCGCCGTGGGCGATCATGGGGCCCCCCGCACCCTCGAACGACACCAGGCCCCAGGCGTACCGGGTGGGCGTGCCGTCGGTGAGCCCCTTGGGAGTGACCAGGAGCTCGTAGGCCTCGGGGCCCAGGACCTCGCCGCCGTGGAGGGCCGCGATCCAGTCCAGGAGGTCGGGTACCGTGGAGCAGAGGGATCCGGCGGCGTAGGGCCAGGTGTGGTCGAGGTACGCGGCCCGGACGAGCCCGTCGGAGGTGGCGGCGTACCCTTCCGAGCGGTGCTCCACGAGGGCCCGGTTGGAGCAGTAGGAGGTGTCGTCCATGCCCGCGGTGGGAAAGACGTGCTCCTCGAGGAAGTCCTCGTAGCTCTGCCCCGAGACCTCTTCGATGATGAGTCCCAGGAGGAAGTAGGCGGAGTTGTTGTAGATGAGGGCCTCTCCCGGCTCGAACTGGAACGGCTCGGCCTCGAAGAGATCGACCAGGGTGTCCCGGGGAAGGGCGCGGGTGGCCAGTTCGGTCATGGCCGAGTTCATCTCGGTGTAGCCCTGGATGCCCGACGTGTGGTCGAGGAGCAGCCGCACCGGCACGCTCCGCCCCTGGGTGTCGTAGTCGGGAAGGTAGGCGGTGAGATCGGCGTCCAGATCGAGGTCGCCGCGCTCCCAGAGCATGAGGGCCGCCACCGCCGTGAACTGCTTGGTCACCGACCCCACCTGGAAGACGGCGTCCACGGGCAGGGGCACGTCCCACTCGACGTCGGCCTCGCCGTAGCCCTTCAGGAGGAGCGTCCGCCCGCCCTCCACGACGCCCACCGCCACACCGCCCAGGCGCCCCGCCTCCAGGGGACCGGCCACGATGGAGTCCACCAGGGTCTCGAGGTCCGGGGATTGGGCGTGGACGACCCCGGGGATCAGGCTCGCCAGGGCGAGGGCGACGAACGGGCGGCAGAGACGCATTGTGGATCTCCGGGGCAGGGAGGCGGGGGCGGCGTTCTCGATCATCGCCACCCCCCTGCGGCGGCGCCAGCCGCGGCGTTGTGCTCCGCCCCCCCTCCGGGCCACCATGGAGTCCCCCTTCCCCCACCGGCACGGAGCGAGCCATGGGCACCGCCCCCGAGACCTTCCGCTATCCCGTCAGCGAGTCCATCCGCGCCCTCGCCCTGCGGTATCCCGAGACCGAGGAGGGCACGAGCTGCGTGAACCGGGCGTTCAAGGCCGGCGGGAAGAACTTCGTCTTCCTGGGGGAGAAGGAGGGCGAGTGCAAGCTGCGCCTGAAGACCTTCGACGACGGGTGGACCCTCAAGGTCTTCGCCCCCGACGATCCCCCGCCGCCGGCCGAGCTCGAGCGGTGGATCGACGAGAGCTTCCGGCTCCTGGCGCCCAAGCGGGTCCAGAAGCTGCTGGAGTAGGCTCAGCCCCGGCCCCGCCCCCGTCCGATGAGATTGCCCAGGCGATAGTTGAATCGGAGCATCACGTAGCGCCCCAGGGCCTGGGTCCGGGTCTCGCTGATGGCGTTCACCGAACTCGTGAGACTCACGACCTCGCTCTCGTTGAGAAGATCCATGGCCGACAGTTCCAACGATCCCCGCTGATCCAGCACGTACCGGGAGAGGGTCAGGTTCAGGAGCGAGACGTCGTCGGTGTCGCCGAAGACCTCGGGGTCGTACTGCTGGAGTCGCCAGTCGCCGCCCAACGTCCAGTTTCCGCTCAGGTACACGGTGCCCCGGAGCCCGTAGCTCGCGTTGAGGTACGATTGGTCGAGTTCGTCGTTCAGCGAGTAGGTGACGTCGCTGAAGTCGAAACTGGCGTCGGCCACGAGATCGAAGCGGGACTTGTCGCGGTTCTGCACCTGGAGCGACACGGTGTTGCCCAGGATCCGGCTCCGGTTCTCGTCGCCGTTCACGAACTCGGGCCGCCTGGTGAGGTTCACCCGATAGTCGGCCGAGAGGCTCACGCCGAGGGGGCGAATGGGCCGCCCGACGTTCACGCCCCCCGTGGCGCTCCAGCTGGTGCCGCCGTTCACGGGCTGGGCCGTCTGGAACCCCCGGTCGTCGATGGTGCGGGACGTGACGATGTCGTCGGTGGTGCGGCTCACCCGGGCGAAGGTGAAGACGTTCAGGAACGTGAAGGCGTCGAAGTACCGCCAGTCGCCGTTGAGGGCGTGGGTGAATTCGGGCCGCAGGTCCGGGTTGCCCACGTACACGTTGGTGGGACTCGCGTTGTCGACGAAGGGTTGGAGTTCCTCCATGGACGGCTCCCTGGTCGAGGTGCGGTAGCCCAGGGTGACGTTGTGGGACTCCCCGACCTGAACCCGCAGATCCGCCGAGGGCAGGAGGTGGGAGTAGCCGCTCTCGATGGACTCGCTTCGGCCCTCGATGGTGCCCTCGAGGTTGGAGCGTTGGGCTTCGAGGCCGAGGACGAACCGGCTGGCGTCGGTGTTGCGGTTCCAGCGCACGCCGCCCCGATAGTAGCCGTAGGTCTGGTCCAGCCCCGACGTGAGGTCGGCCACGGGCACCGGGGTCGAGCCGCCGGTATCGAACACGTCGACGTTTTCGTCTTCCCTCACGTCCCGACGCAGGCCGAAGATCTCCAGCGTGCGCCCCGACCCCAGGGGCTGGGTCAGAGCCACACGCTGGGTGTTCGACAGGACGCGCCCCGTCTCGTTGCGGCTCTGCAGGATCTCGGTGATGGAGCCGTCGTTGCCCCGGGGCACGTCGACGGTGGACGCCAGGAGCCCGTCGGACTCGGGCCGGGAAAGGTTGGCCCCGAGGTTGACGATGAGGCTTCGCCCGCTGTCGTCCAGGCGCTTCATCCAGGTGAGGGTGACGTCGCCCGACAGGGTGTTGGCCTCGGTCAGCGTGTTGGACGTCTCGGCGTTCACCAGCGTGCCGTCGAGACCCACGGTGGAGCGGTCGGTGGCGCTGGTGGTGGTCTGGTCGCCGGCGTCGAGTCCCGCCCGTACCCGCAGGATGTTGCCGGCGGAGAACTGACGCTGGGCGTTCACGTCGAGGCGGTGGCTCCGGCTGTCCACCACGGTGGAGCCGAGGTCGGACACCGTCGACGCCACCGACGACCCGAGGAGCTGCTGCTGAAGACGGTCCGACTCCCGTTGGCTCGCCAGGTCGGTGAAGAAGTACGAGCTGCGGATCCAGTCGTCGTCGGAGAACTGAACGCTTCCATTGAATCCCAGGACTCCGGAGCGGGAGAATCCGCCCCCGGCGGCGCCCGTGGCCGGGGCGGCGAGGCTCGTCCCGCCGGCGCCGGCCCGGCCCGCCCCGCCGGCGCCGCCCACGGCGCCTCCCGTGGCCCGTCCGATGGAGAAGCGGGCCCGGCTCACGTTGTTGAGGCTCCCGATGAGGGCGAGCTGGGTGGTGGGCGAGAATCGGTTGAGGCCGAGCTGGCCGTCGTAGCGCACCCGCTGATCGGCCAGGGAGAGGTCGGAGGGCACGGTCTCGCTGGAGCCCAGGGCGGTCTGGGCCTCGCCGAAGGTGCCCCGTTGGGCCGCGTCGGTGAGGAGCAGGTTCAGGGTCAACTGTTCGTTGCCGTCGGGGATCCCGGTGAACTCGGCCATGTCCGACTCCTTGTCGAACACCTCGACCCGCTCCAGGGCGTCGGCCGGGAGTCCCCGGGTGGCCACCGTGGGGTCGTTGCCGAAGAACTCCCGGCCCTCCACCAGGACTTGCTGCACCACCTCGCCCTGGACCTCGATGGTGCCGTCGGCGTCGATCTCGAAGCCGGGCATGCGGCGGAGCAGATCCTCCACCGAGGCGTTGGGGCGCACCTCGAAGGCCGCCGCGTTGAACGACAGGGTGTCGCGTCGGTTCTGGAAGGGCACGTGGTCGACGCTCACCACCAGCTCCTCCATGCCGTAGACCAGCACCGCCAGGGCCGTGGGCGCGAGGGTCACGTCTCCGGCCGCCACGGAGAAGGGCGTGCGGAGGGTGGCGAACGAGGCGAGCTGGACCTGGAGCAGGTAGTCGCCGGGGGGCACCCGCTGGAGGGTGAAGGCCCCCTCGCCGTTGCTCGTGGTGAACGCGGTGAGGATGGAGTCGGGGAGGGCCAGGGCCACCACCATGGCCCGCTCCAGGGCCGCGCCGGTGCTGTCCGTCACGACGCCCGAGACCCGGTACGTGTCCTGGGCTCGGGTGGGCGCCGGGAGGGCCAGGGCCGCGAGGGCCGCCGCCGCCAGGATCGAGCCGACGCGGCTCATGCGTCCCCGCCGCCGCCCCGGCGACGGGATTGCATCTCGGCCCGGAATTCCTCGGTCTTCTCCGCCACCAGGGCGTCGAACTCCCCGGCCGTGATCTCGTCGCCGTCGGTGGGGCGGGCGACCGCCTCGACCGGGCCGTCGGTCTGGACGTCCACGGCCTGGATCAGGGTCTCGCCCCGGTTCACCGACACCATGAGGACGACTCCGGGGAGTCCCGTGTAGTCCTCGGGGGCGGCGAAGCCCGGCACGTCCACCGTGAACCACGCCTCGATGGTAGCGCTGTCCCGCTCGGCCACGGCCTTCTGGACCACGTAGCCCAGGTATTCGCTCTCTTCGCCCAGGAGGCGCCAGGCCAGGGGGGCGACCTGGCCCACGACGCGGAACTCGCGGGTCATGAAGTCCACGGCCTCGACCTTCTCGCCGGTGGCGGCGTCGACCCACAGGGCCGTGGTGGTCCGGAGGGGGAGGCCCGGAAGCCCCCGGGCGCGCAGCCCGGCCTGGAGACGGGCGACGCCCGCGCCGTCCCCTGCGATACGCCGCTGTCCCGGCTCGCCGGCGGGAAATCCCTCCCGGCCGCCGGCCCCCTCGGCAGTGGCCAGGGGCTCGATGCGGGTCAGGGCCGTCGTGCCGTCGAAGCTGACGGTCAGGGTCGCGTACTCCTGAAGGGCTCTCCCCCCGACCGGGGCGCCCGGGGCGGCGCCCTGGGGCGGAACGCGCCCGCCCGGGACCCGGCCGCCGGGAGCACCGCCGGGGCGCGCGCCGCCCGGAGGCCCTCCCCCAGTGGCGTCGCCGAAGAGGGCGGCCCGGGTGCGGGTCGCCGAGCGTTCGTAGGTGATGGTCCCGGTCTGGCCGGCCAGGGCCGGGGGAATCAGGAGGAGGGCGGCGGTGAGGCCCGCCAGGGAAATGCGTGACATGGGCCGGGGGTCCCGAGTGAGAGCGGCGCGTTCGTCACCCAGAGATGTCGGCGGGGCCGCCGGCGTTAAGTCGGGGGCCGCCCGAACCCCAGGGCTTCCGCTGCCGCGGCCTGACTCCCGTCCAGCGTCAGGAAGTCCAGGCCCCCCGGATCGTCGGCCAGAAAGAGGGCCGTTGCGACGTGCCAGAGGTCGGCCCCCCGCAGATATCGCACCTGCAGAACCCGCTCGATCTCGGTCGTCAGGGGCCGGTCGGGAAGGACCCACGACAGCCGTGCCAGCACCGGGTCGCCTCCTTCGACCTCCTCGCGGGCCAGCGTAGAGCGAAACTCGGCCTCGAGCAGGTTGGCGCTCACGAGCACGTCGTACCCGGCGAGCGTCCGGCCCCACTTCCGCCCCCCCGGCTCGTCGAACGCCACCGCCACGAGCCAGGAGGTGTCGACGTAGGCGACCTTCATCCGTGGCGTTCGGCGAGGAAGCGGGCCAGGGCCCCGGGGCGAGAGGCCACGGGTCGGGGCGGCGACTCGACTTCGGCGGGGACGGAGAGAAGTCCTCGACCGCGCATCCACTCGATCCGGGCCCCCAGGCCGGTGGCCGGCTCCAGGGGACGGATTTCCGCCACGGGAGCCCCGTGGTAGGTCACGGTGACCGTGCGGCCCTCACGGACCATGCGGATCACTTCCGAGAAGCGTGACTTGGCTTCGTAGGTCGAGAAGACGGGCGAGTCGGTCATGGATCGAATCTGGTCAGACCGGTCAGACCACACAAGATCGTCGGGACCCTTCCGTCCGCCCTACGAGTCGGTTCGCTCCGCCCAGTGACGGAGCCGGCGCGCCCGGGCGTCCTTTTCCACGAGGGGCGCGACCCGGTCCTGACCGGCGAGCAGGTCGATCACGACCCGGCGCCGGCGCGCGAGGACCTCGAAGGGGCGGGTGAGCCGGCGAGCGAGGAGGCGCAGGCCGGTGGTTTGGGGCCCGTAGATGCGTCGCAGGTCGTCGTCGGGCGGAAAGAGGCTTCCGAGCAGCCCTGCCGCACGCCCGCGCCAGGTGGTCGCGGCGCGAAACCGGACGAAACCCGTGGGGAGGCTCTCGCTGCGGTCCAGCAGGTACTCTCGCGTAACGGCCACGATCTCGTCGTCGGCGGGTCCGGACCGGAGGGCCGAGAGGGGGGCGGCGGGCACGGGTGAGGCCAGGAGGTCGGCGGCGAGGGTCAGGGCGACGTAGGCGTAGGGGGCCCGCCCGTCGTCCCGGGCGGTGGCGACGAGGCGGTCCCAGTCGAGGCGGGCGGCCGCCTCGGCGATGAGGGCGTCGGCATCGCAGAGGCCCTGGAGTCCCGTCAGGAAGCGGTGATCGAAGGCCGTGTGGGTGCAGAGGTGCAGGAGCGCGTCGTCGGGGGCCAGGTGGGCGACGGCGCGCCCTCCGTAGTCCCGGGACTCCATCCGTGACCAGAGGGCGTCGAGGTCGACGCGGAACGGTGCGTCGCCGGGGGCGATTCCGGTGTGGATCTCGACATCGTGGCTGCCCGGGCGCTCGAGGCGGGGCAGGTGGTGGCCGGGGTTGTCCCGTTCCCATTGCGGCCGGGTGGCGAAGCCCCGCTCCACGAGCCGACCCTGGAGGCGGCGGGCCGCGTCGGGGCTGAGCAGCAGGTCGATGTCGATCATGTCGCGCACCCCCGGGTCGTCGTAGACCCGGAGGGCCAGGTGGGCTCCCTTGAGCAAGGCGACCGGGGTCGTGGAGTCCATCCGGGCGAGCATCTCCCGGAGCTGCGCCTCCATCGCCTCGTTCCGCAGTGTGGCGACGCCGTGCAGGTCCTCGAGTCGCTGGGCCACCTCGGGGGTCAGGAGGGCCCGGTCCGCCCCCAGGCGTCGGTGAAGCAGGGGCGCCACGCCGTGCCAGACGGCGGCCTCGAGCAACTCGTCGGCGACCTCGCGTCTGCGAGTCCGGAGAAGCCGCGAGAACGCGGGGTCGGTCTCCCGACGTAGCGCCGTGGGAAGCCAGCGCTCCCGGTTCACCGGGTCTTCCCGCCCATCAGCCTCGCCACGGAGAGGTGGAGCATCACGTGGTCGAGGTGACGGACATCGGGCGCCGCGGCCAGGGCGTCGGGGTTCGCCGGTCCGTCGCCGTCGGGCCAGCCGCTCCAGTAGCCGGGCGCGCGAGCGAGGAGGTCGGTCAGGGCGGCCGCCGCCTCGGGCGTCCGGCCGAGGCGGACTTCGGCCAGGGCGCGCAGGTGGAGCTGGGCCGGGGTGAGGAGCTCGTCGCGGGCGACCTCCTCGAGCCCGTCGAGCACGGCTTCGTGGAGTCCCGCTCGCGCGAGCACGAGGGTCGCCTTCGTGGCGAGCTGGTCGGTGCCCGTCACCGACGGGAGATCGTTGCGCAGGGCCCGAAGAAGGGCCTCGCGAAGCATGGTGCGGTCGACGGTCTTCCCGGCTTCGAGGCTCCGGTCGAGATGGGGGATCGCCCCCTCCACCGAGACGGGGTCGAAGCCGGCCATGCGAAGCCAGGCCAGGGCCGTCCAGCTCTCGAGCTCGCCCTCGTGGGCCAGAATCAAGTCGTCGAGGTTCTGGGCGTCGGGGGGACCGAACCCCAGGAGCCGCGCGCGGGCGGCCTCTTCGCACCGGCCCAGGGCCACGTTGCCCCCGCGCAGGAACGCCCCCACGACGAAGTCGGAGTCCTCGGCTCGTGGGAATACGGCGGTGGCTCCCCGGGCCTCGAACACGCGGCCCAGGAGGTCGAAGTTGGTCCGGCAGGCCACGTAGGCGTGGTGGAGGAGTGGCACCTCGTCGGGGAACGCTTCGATGGTGATGGCCAGATCGCCCGTCAACACGAGGGTGGGGTCGGCACCGTCGCTCAGGGCCCCGAGAAATCGGATGACCTTCACGGGCACCGGCACGTACCCCGTGGCGCCCCGGCGCCGGTAGCCTTCGATCTCGCGGTCGACGAGAGGGTGGCCCGTGATCGGGACGTCCGTGGGAATCGGCCGATCCTCCGTGCGCACCTCGAGCCCGGATAGGTCGGGACGTCCCGACTCCCGCTCCCGCACCTCGCCTTCGAGGGCCACGTGCACCCGATGCACCCGGCCCTCGCGCAGCAGGAGCATGTCGGTGGGCACGCTGTCGAAGACGTAGTTCGCGATGACCACTACCGGACGGTCGGTGAGGGGTACGGGCACGCCGTCGAGATCGACCACTTCGGTGGGTGGGGTCTCGTCGACTCTCAGCACCCCGAGGTGGATCTCCGGGCGCGCGAACCAGCGCGCCATGCGGGGTTCGCCCAACCATGCGCGGGCGTGGGCCGCCGAGGTCTCCGTCAGCAGGACGTCGACCGGGAGGTCGTCGTCGGGGCTGATCTCGGCGAGGCGACGGGTCCAGTGCCAGCCCAGGAGGCCGCTCCCCGCACCCAGTTCCACGACCAGGGGTCGGGCGGTCGAGCCCGCCGCCTCCAGATCGCGCATGAAGGCGGCGATGATCTCCGCGTAGGCGTCTGCGATCCAGGCGTTGCTCGAGATCCGGCTCGGGACGGTTCCCGACGCCCACGACTCGAGCCCCCGCTCGGTGTAGAACGTCGCGATGGAGTCCCATATCGAGGACTCCTCGAAGGGTCGGAACGACTCCTTCACGCCGCCCCCGCGACGGGCCTGCCCGGCCTATATTCCCGAGCATGAGCCCACTCGCCACCGTCTCCGCCGTCGAGGCCTTCGGGGTCCGAATCCGCATCCGGGCGCCCGCCGGGCTCCACGACGGCGTAGATGTGCGGCCCCCGCCGTCCGCACGCCCCCACCAGGGCAGGGAGTGGGACGTCGAGTACGTCGTGCGTCCGGCCGCGGCCGGTGGGATCGACGTCGCCCGCGGCGGCGAACCGATGGGCCGGTTCGCCGACATCGCCGCGGCCAGCTTCGAAATCGAGTCGGATCAGCATTTCCGGGTTGCGGTGACGGCGCGAGACCACCTGTTCGTCCACGCCGGGGTGGTGCTCGTCGGCGACCGGGCCCTGGTCCTGCCGGGGCGGACCCTGGCGGGAGAAAGTACGCTGGTCCTGGCGCTGGTGAGAACCGGAGCCACGTACTTTTCCGACGAATTCGCGGTGCTCGACGCCCAGGGGCGGGTCCATGCGTACCGGAAGCCGTTGTCGGAGCGCGTCGAGGGCGCTCCCCGTCCGCGCCTCCACCCGCCGGAAACGTTGGGGGGCTCCACCGACGGACGGGGCCGCAGCCTCGGCTGGGTCGTCTCCACCCGGTTTCGGCCCGCCGGAGCCTGGGCTCCCGCCCCGATGAGTCGTGCCGATGCGGTCATGGCGCTCTTTGACAACACGGTATTGGCCCGGGAGCGGCCCGACTTCGCTCTGGAGCGCCTCACGCGGGCCGTGGAAGGGGCCCATGCACTTCGCGGCGACCGGGGAGAGGCCCCGATCGCCGCGAAGAGGATCCTGGAAGATCTGGCGTAGGGGTCACCCCTTCTTCTTTCCCGCCCCCTTCTTCTTGACCGGGGCGCCGCCCGATTGGGCCTGGGCCGCCAGCGGCGCGTTGATCGACGTGATGGCCGGGAGCATGAGCCCCACGGCGGCAGCGGCGGCCACGCGGGCGAGTGCCTGGCGACGGGTCACGGGAAGGGCCTCGCCGTCGGCCAGCAGCCCGGCCTGGGCCAGGGTGTCGATGGTGAGCTCGACGACGCTCTCGTCGATCTCGAGTTCGGCGGCGAGATCGGCCACGGAGCGGCTGCCGTCGAGGAGCGGCCAGACCGACGCCACGGTCTCGTTCAGGCGGTGGGCCTTCTTCGACGTTTTGTCGTAGACGACGGCTTCCTGATCGACGACGTGGACGAGGACGTCCTGGTGGCGGGCCTTCGGGTTCATGTGCGGGGCTCCTGGCGTAGGTCGATGAACAAGTTTTCTTAACCGACGTCGTGCCGGAAGGCAAGAGGAGCGTTCGACCCGCCCGACGGCCAGCGCACCGTGGCCCCCTCGTCGGGCACGAGGATGATGCGCTTCGGGACGCGCTCCACCTGTTCCTGGGGAGTCGTCTCCCACTCGGCGCAGACCATCCGCGCGGAGCGTTCCTCCCAGGAGAGGCAGCGTCGCCGGTAACCCTCCCGTCGGCGGGTCTCCCGGACCGTGGCCACCAGTTCGCCCTCGTCGTTGGGAACGATGTCCATGTAGACGGGGCATGGGACCGTGTACCCGCCCCCGCGCGGTCTCGGGGTCGCCTCGCAGACGTTCCGCTCTCCCCGGTCGCCGTCCCAGATGACGAGACCGTCGGGCGAGAAGATGAGGTGCCCGGCGTAGTCGACCCCGTCGATGGTGGTCAACATGTCCCAACTGCCCTCGAGGATGGGAAGGGGATCGGACTGCAGGACCGAGGCACAGCCCAGGAGCACCGACGCGGCGAGGGCGGCGGCACAGCTACGGCTTGCCCGGGATGGAACGGGTGCGATCATACTCTCAACCTACTGTCCCATCGCCTCACGCGGAGTCCCCACTCGATGAACGTGCTCCTCTTCGGTGCCACCGGCATGATCGGATCGGGCGTGCTCCTGGAGGCGCTGGACGACCCGACCGTGACGTCGGTGCGCACCATCGGCCGCTCCCCCACCGGGCGCTCCCACCCGAAACTCTCCGAGGTCGTGCGGAGCGACTTCTTCGACTGGTCCGAGGCCGGCGACGCCCTCGACGAGGTCGATGCCTGCCTCTTCTGTCTCGGGGTGTCGTCGGCGGGCATGTCCGAATCCGACTATCACCGCCTCACCCACGACCTGACCGTGGCGGTGGCGGGGGCGTTGGTGAAGCGGAGCCCTCAGGCCGTGTTCTGCTTCGTGTCCGGCCAGGGCACGGACGCCAGCGAGGAGGGGCGGGTGATGTGGGCACGGGTGAAGGGGAAGGCCGAGAACGCGGTCCGGGCCCTGCCCTTCCGGGACGTGTACGTGTTCCGCCCCGGCTTCATCCAGCCCCTGCGCGGCGTCCGGTCCAGGACCCGCCTGTACGCGGTCCTCTATGGAATCCTGGCTCCCCTCCATCCGATTCTGCGACGCCTCTTCCCGGGGCAGGTGACGGACTCGGTCACCCTGGGTCGCGCCATGCTCCGGGTCGCCCGGGACGGGTACGAAAGACCGGTGCTGGAGGGGGCCGACATCAACCGGGTGGGCGCGGGCTGAGGTCGGATCGGAGCGGGAAGACGGTCCCGGCCCCTTCCACCCCCGCCGCCGCGGGCACGATCCGGCAATGAAGGCTGTTCGCCGGTTGAGATCCGGCAACGAGCTTCTCGGCGACGTTCATTGCCGGATTGTGACCGCCCATGTGAGCCCCCAATCTGGGAGCCGTCGCTTTCCGGGAAGAACCGCGTGCCCACACGCGTCCCCTCTTCCGCGGAGCGTCTTCATGTCGCGTATTCGTTCGACCGGTTCGGCCGCCCTTCTCCTGGCCGCCGTGTTCGCTTCGTCGGCCTGCAGCAACTCCACCGGCCCCGGTGGGGGCGCCGACGACGTGCTCGCCTTCGCCAATTCGACCGGTGTGGAGGTGACCGTCGATCTCACCTTGCCCGGCGGCGGCACCCGCACACTCACGCTCCCGGCCAGCTCCTTCGCCGAGGAGACGCGTACCAACGTCAGCTTCGTCGAGGGCGAGGTCTACACGTTCGTGCTGAGCAACCCATCGCCGTCGATCGCGGCATCGGCCTCGACGAGCTGCACCGTGGCGGCTCCGGCGGTGGCCGACGGCGTGGCTGCCGTGCTGGTGCTCCTCGACACGCAGCTCGGGCGCTTCCGGGGTGACTGCCTGACGAACTGGGTGGAGTCGTAGGCTCGATGGGCGGGGCGGGAGGTCCTACTCGCCTCCCCCCCGGCTCGGCACGGGGATCGGCCCCAGGGCCTCGCCGGCGGGCAGAGTCACCGCCGCCGCCGCCGACAACACGCCGGGGAGATCGCCGGCCAGCCACGCGTTGATCTCCCGGATCACCCCGGGCAGATCGTTCCACGAACGGTCGATGGCCTCGAGCTGGGCTTCGGTGGGAGGCATGTGGATCGACTGGATCGATCCCCACACGCCGGCGCCGTCCCCGGCGTCGTCCAGGGCGTCTTCGAGTTCACTCCGCCGCTCGAGGGCGGCCTCCACCCGCGCGGTCACGGCGTCGTCGCCGGCGTCTCGCGCCCGCTCCAGGGCCGCGTCGAGGCGTTCCTCGGCGTCATCCAGGGCGTCCTCGGCCTGGTTGGCGGGCCCCGACAGACGATAGCTCTCGAGCATGGCCTCGTGCCGGGCAACGAGCTGCGCCCGCGTGATCTCGGCTCGGGGGTCCAGCACCACCTCGAACTCGCTCGTGGCGGTGGCGTCCATGCCGTCGACCTGGAGGGACGCCCGATAGGTGCCGGGGAGGACCCGGGGCCCGGGATTCATGAGTTCGCCGTCAGGGCCCTCGAGCTGCAGGGCCAGGTTCCAGCGCACCTCGTGCATGCCGGGGTCCGCGGCCCCCCGGAGCCGGCGGACCAGCGTTCCCATGGAGTCCTCGATGCGCACGGTGAAGCTGTCGGCGGCTTCGGCCACGGTGTGTCCGATGTGGAAGCGAACGCCCACCCCGTAGTCGGCGTTGTCGGCCTGCCACACGCCGGCGGGCCATTCCTGGGGCGAATAGGGGTTGTACGATACGGCGTCGCGCACCCGGAAGAGTTGGACGTCGGAGAGGGCGGCGTCGGGTCCCAGGTCCTCCAGGGGGCCGATGTCGTCCATGATCCAGATGCCCCGGCCGTGGGTGCCGATCACCAGGTCGTTGTCCCGGGGATGGATGTCGATGTCGTCCACGGGGACGGTGGGGAGTCCCGACTCCATCTCCACCCACCCGTCGCCGCCGTTCACGCTCACCCACACTCCCAACTCGTTGCCCACGAACCAGAGATTCGCGGTGTGCGGATGCTGCTCCAGGGCGTTCACCGACGACGGGGGAAGGCCGTCGGTGATGCGGCGCCACGACGCTCCGTAGTCGTCGCTGCGGTAGACGTAGGCCTCGAAGTCGTCGGAGCGGTGGCCGTCGAAGGCGGCGTACACGGTGCCGGCTGCGGCATGGCTGGCGACGATCCGGGTCACGTAGGTGAAGGCCGGCAGCCCCGGGACGTTGCCCGTGAGGTCGGTCCACGTGGCGCCTCCGTCCCGCGTGCCCATGAGGCGGCCGTCGTCGGCGCCGGTGTAGAGCACGTCGTCGTCCACGGGGGATTCGGCCAGGGACACCAGGTTGCCGTAGTTCGACTGGCCGTCGTTCCGCGACATCTGGGGGTCGCCCCCCGGCACGCCCATGATCTGCAGGGTGTCCCGATCCACCGCGTAGGTGAGGTCGTCGGAGATGCGCTCCCACGAATGCCCCAGGTCGTCGGAGCGGAAGAGCACGTTGGCCCCGTAGTACATGCGGGACTCGTCGTGGGACGACATGAGGATCGGCGTGTTCCAGTTGCGGCGGAGGTCCATGGCCTCGCCGTCGGCGTCCCGGGCCTCGGGGCGGAATCCGTACTGCCGCTCCCGGGTCACCAGATCGACCCGCACCAGGTTGCCCCCCTGGGACTCGGCGAACATGAGCCGCCCGTTGGGATGCATTTCGGTGAAGAAGCCGTCGCCGGCACCCACGTTGAACCAGTCCTTCGTACGGATGCCCTGGCTGCCCCAGGTGTCCGAAGGCGCGCACCACGAGCCGTTGTCCTGGAGTCCCCCGCACACCGTGTAGGGGCGCCGCATGTCCAGCCCGATCTCGTAGAACTGGGAGACCGGGAGGTTGCGAAGCTGCCGCCAGCGCCGCGACCGATCGAACGACACCGACACGCCGCCGTCGCTGCCCAGGATCAGGTGGTCGGAGTCGGCGGGATCGATCCAGATCGCGTGGTGGTCGAGGTGCACCTCGGGCGCGGCTTCGTCGGTGAAGTTGCGGCCCCCGTCTTCCGACATGTAGAAGTCGGCGCCTCCGAGATACACCCGCTCGGGATCGTTGGGGTCGACCCGGATCTGGGAGTAGTACATGGGGCGGGGGTTTTCGGTGCTCACCTGCTCCCACGTCTCCCCCCGGTCCCACGAGCGGTAGACCCCGTTCTCGACGTCGCCGTCGTCGTCGCCCGACGCGTCGGCCTGCACCACGGCGTAGATCCAGTCGGAGTCGCCGCGGTAGATGTCGAGACCGATGCGGCCCATGTCGCCCTGGGGCAACCCGTCGGTGAGCTCGTGCCACGAGTCGCCGCCGTCGAGGGTGCGGTAGATGCCCGATCCGGGCCCGCCCCCGTTGTATCCCCACGCCCGTCGCTGCCGCTGGTACAAGGCGGCGAAGAGGGTGTTGGGGTCGTGGGGATCCATGACGAGGTCGATGGCCCCGGTGTGTTCGTCGACGTAGAGCACCTTCTCCCAGGTGGCCCCGCCGTCGGTGGTGCGGAAGACGCCCCGCATCTCGTTGGGACCCCAGAGATGGCCCATGGCTGCCACGTAGGCCACGTCGGGGTCGGCGGGGTGCACCTGGATGCGACTGATGTGATGGGTGTCGTCGAGGCCGAGATGGGTCCAGCTCCGGCCCGCGTCCACCGATCGGTAGACGCCGTTCCCCCACGGAGAACTCTGACGGTTCTGGGGCTCGCCCGAGCCCACCCACACCACGTTGGGATTGGACGGAGCCAGGGTGACGTCGCCGATGGACGCCGTGGCCTCGTCCCGGAAGACCGCGTCGAAGCTGGTGCCCCCGTTCACCGTCTTCCAGACGCCGCCGGTGGCCGTGCCCACGTAGAAGATCCGGGGATCGGCTTCGTTCACCGCCAGGTCGGAGATGCGGCCGCCCATGATGGTGGGGCCGATTTCCCGGAACTCCAAAACGGACATCACCTCGCGGATGTGATGCTCCGGGCTGTCGTCGTGTTCCTGGGCGGACAGAGGGGGCGGTGCGTAGGCGGTGGCCGCGGCGAGGGCGGCGAGGGCGAGCGAGCGGATGACGGAATCCCCGTTTGCGGGCGCGTGGTGGCGACGGAGCACAAATGGGGGAGGCCCGGGTGCGGCGGCAAGGATTCCGGGGGTGGCCGCCGGCGCGCCCGGGGCGGTATGGTTGGACGTCCCCTCCCCCACACCGTACCCGCCGAGCCATGTCCCTTCGCCGTCTGTCCTCCCTGGTGCCCACCGCCGTCCTCGTCGCCTGCGCGTCGTCCGGCGAGCCGTCGCCGCCTCCCGTGCCGGTGTTCTTCGACGCGGGCGAGGTGCCGTGCGCCTACACGGTGGTGGGGCAGGTCGCGGAAGAGACCGCGCCCGAGCGGGATTTCGAGCGACTGGCGCGGAGGGTGCTGGGTCGGGCGGGAGCGCGGCGGGGCGCCGACGCCGTCCTCGTGGAACGAGGGGGCCTGACCGTGGAGCGCATCGACTTCGCCGACCGCCCTCCCGGCGATCAGCGCATCACCGTGGAGGGCGATCTCCTTCGCTACTCCGACGCCTCCTGTGGGGGAGGCGGGTGACCATCTGGATCGACGCCGACGCGGCCCCCCGGGACGTGAAGGAGATCGTCTTCCGGGCGGCGCTGCGTCTGGAGCTGACCACGATCCTGGTGGCCAACGCTCGCGTACCGCTCCCGGCCAACAACCCGTTCGTCGCCGCGCTGCGGGTGGGGGGTGGGCCCGACGAGGCCGACCAGGTCATCGCCGACCAGGCGGAGGCGGGCGATCTGGCCGTCACCGCCGACATTCCCCTGGCGGCGAAGCTCGTGGCCAAGGGAGTGGTGACCCTCGATCCCCGGGGCGAGACCTACACCGAGGCCAACATCGGGGAGCGCCTCTCGATCCGGGACTTCATGCAGGGCCTGCGGGACACGGGTGTGGAGACGGGCGGCCCCAGCGCCTACGGTCGGAAGGACAAGCAGGCCTTCGCAAACGCCCTGGACCGTACCCTGACGCGGCTACTGCGCTGAGTCGGGCGAAGCCGGGGCGGGCGGGGCGTCGTCGTCGGCCTGGGGGGTCGGCCGGGGCGCCAGGGTCGGGAAGAGCCGGGGTCGCCACACGCCCAGGGCCACGTTGACCAGCGCGACTCCCAGCAGGATCCACAGGGCCCCCGTGTTGGTCTGGAGCGCGCCGAGTTCGGCCACCGGGAGTTCCCCGGTCAGGGCCTGTCGGGCCCGCTCCGCACCCAGTTCCATGGGGGACTGCACCGTGACCAGCGTCCCCTCGAAGACGAGAATCCCCGTGGCGAGCTTCGCCCACACCCACCCGGCGTTCTGGAAGGCGGGGGTGATGGCGACGGAGAAGAGGCCGCTCACCAGGATCCCGATCATGGACGGGAACACCATCCACTGGGCCACCGATCCCATGACGATCCGCAGGGTGGTGTAGCGCTCCACCTCGTCGGGAGTGGGCAGGGCCCCGTGGAGAATCACCAGGGCGGCCATGGCCCCGGCGTAGCCGAGGGATCCCACGGTGTGGAGGAACTTGGTGGCCTTGCGCATGACGTGAGGGACCCTGGGGGCGGCCCCCCCTACGAGATGATCTTCGGCTTCGCCACCCGGTCCTTCTGCTCGATGTAGGTCAGTCCCTTCATCATCCAGTCGGGAGCCGGCTCGCCCTTCAGGTAGTGGCCGAACCACTGCATGATCCGCGACTGGTAGTCCTTCTGGTTGGGTTCCCGGCTGAAGCCGTGGTTCTCGCCCTCGTACGACAGCATGACCATCTGCTTCCCGAGTCGCCGGGCGGCGTTGTAGAACTCCACCCCCTGGTTGTATTCCACGGCGCCGTCGTTCGTCCCGAAGGCCATGAGCAGCGGCGTGTTCATGTTCTGGATGTGGTGCACCGGGGAGTTGGCCTCGTACGACTCCCAGTCCTCCCACCAGGGCACCTGCATGCGGCCCTGGCTGATCTCGAAGATGCGGGCGTCGGTCCCCCCGCTGTTCCAGTAGAACGACAGGTACATGCTCATGAGGTTCGTGAGGGGCGCTCCGGCCACGGCGGCGGCGAAGAGGTCGTCCTGGGTCACGAAGAAGGTGGTCTGGTACCCGCCCCACGAATGGCCGATGAGACCCATACGCTCCGGGTCGACGGCCGGCTCGTGCTCCACCACCGCCGCCATGGCCGGACGCAGGGTCTCGACGTTGGACTGGCCCGGCCGGCGGTCCCGGTACACGATGTCGGGCCGGAAGACGAAGTAGCCGTTCTGGCTCCAGATCTGCTGGTTGTAGTACTGGGTCGGGTCGGGGAGCTGGAACTGGTGCAGCCCCTGGGACAGCAGTTCGTACTGGTAGACGATCACCGGATACGTCTGGGACGGGTCGTAATTCGCGGGATAGGTGAGCACGCCCTGGAGGCGCCGACCCCACTCGTTCTCGTAGTCCACGAGTTCGGTGCGACCCCAGGCGAACTCGCCCAGGAACGTATTCGTCGCGGTGACCTGCCGCGCGTCGGCGAGATCGGCTCCGGCCACGAAGATGTCGGGGGAGTCGTCGAAGCGTTCCATGCGGTAGGTGAATCGGTCGGCGTCGTCGGCCTTGTCCAGGCCGTAGACCCGGGCGTCCTCCCAGACCAGAATGTCGGGCTCGTCGCCGATCTCGTCGGACCGGGCGTAGCCGGCCTTCTTCGTCCACTCGCCGTAGACCGAGAAGTACAGGGCGTCGTCGTCGTCGAATCCCGGATCGTCGTCGCCGTCCAGACTCGTGAGGCGCCACCGCACCTGGTCCTCGGCGCCCCGGGTCAGGCGTCGCGCCTCACCGTCCTCCAGGGGCACCATCCACACGTCCCACTCGTCGTTCAGGAACACCGCGCCGTCGTCTTCCATCCACCCCGCCACGCCGAAGGGGGGCATCTGCTCGACGGTGGGCGTCTGGTCGAGGTTCACGAACGTCGACGCGAGTCCCTCCGTGATGTTGCGAGTCTCCCCGGCGATTAGGTCGTGGGCGAACCAGTCCTCGCCCTCGAACCAGAGGACGTATCGGCCACCGGGGCTCATGGTCCCGCCGATGGTCAGACGGTCTTCCACCAGGTACCGGCTACCGGAGGCCGGGTCGATGGCGTAGAGATCGAAGAACTGCTGGCGGAACATGGCGTCGGCGTCGTACGGGGTCTCGTCCCGACCGACCGCTCCGGTACCGTCGGCGCTCAGCGAGACACTCTCGAGTTGGTCGTCGTCGAGGCGGACGAGGGCGTCGCCATCGACGTGCCAGGCCGCCAGTTCGTTCTCCTGCCGGAGCTGGCGGTCCCTCACGCGCTGCTCGGGGACGGGGTCGACGTCCAGGGTGTGCCAGATTTCCACCCCCGGTTGATCGTCGTCGTCGGGCTCCTCGCAGGTGGGGGCGTCGTCGTCGCCTTCCTCATCCTCGTCGTCGTCGGACGGCGCCGGACAGGGTGCGGGGCGCCGGGGCTGGAGTCCCACGAACACCCGTGCGCCGTCGTCGGACCAGGCGGGCGCGCGATACTCCACGACGCGCATGCTCGGGGGGAACCCGCCGGTGGATCCGGCATCGAGGGTATGGGACTCCGGCGCGGCGCCGTCGACCCCTCGCCAGACCATGGCCACGTGGGCCGTGTCCTCGAACGCCGGGTCGGGTCGGGTCTTGAGCACCACGAGGTCGTAGGCGTCGTCTCGCCAGGCCATGCGGCGGTAGGTGGCCTCGTCGGTGTCGAGGCCTCGCAGGCGCCCACTCCGGGCGTCGTACACGCGCACGCCGTTGCCCACCTGATCGGCGGCGTCGGTGACCAGGGCCAGGAGGGCGCCCTGATCACTCCACGCCATCTCGGAGATGTTGCCGAAGGGCAGTTCGGCGCCCGTGGCCAACTCCCGCACCAGGACGTCCACGCCGTCGGCCTCGGCGTCTTCGGGGGCGTAGCGGCGCAGCGCCACGAAGGCGCCGTCGGCGGAGAACGCGAAGTCGGCGATCTCGTCCCGGACCGTGGCCGTCCCGGCCCGGAGGTCCATGAGCCCGAACTTGTCCCGCACCGGACGCTTCGCATCCTCGGCCTTCTCCTCGTCGGCCTGGGACACGCCGATGGCGTAGGCCAGCCACCGACCGTCGTCGCTGAAGGTGGCCTCCCGGGCGTGGGGCACGACCACGACGGAGTCGGAATCGGTCCGGTGGATGCGGAGCTCCCGGTCGTCGTCGACCCGGATCACGTCCACCGCCAGCCAGAGCCCATCGGGAGACAGGGTGCTGGAGCCCAGCCGTTCGAAGCGGTCGTAGTCGCTCTCGCCCACGGTGGGGCGCTGCTGAGCCACCAGTCCGGTGACGGGGCCGGCCGAGGCCAGCATCGCGGTCAGGGCCGCGGTGGTCCGGAAGACGGAACGGAGGCGGGACGGGACCGGAATCGGGCGCATGGCACGGCGGGTTCGAGGCGTCGAGGACGGCGACCCCGGAGCGGGTCCGCCGTGGACGGCCATCATGGTCCCGGTCCCGTCTCCCGGGCAAGCGTATCGAGGCCCCCAACCTCCTGGGGGCAGGATCGGTCTGGCACGTGGGCACAGGAGGCTGACCCGGAGCCACAATCGGGATCGGCCGTGGGCGTCCATCGTTGGAGGACTCGCTCTCTCAAGGGAGGTCCCCATGCGTATTCCCGGCGCTCGTGTCGCCCTGTACTCCGCTGTTCTCGTTCTTGCCGCGACGGGATGTGCCGCCCAGACGACCGATCTCGACGGTCGATGGACGGTGGCCCTGGAATTGGGTGAACTGCCCCTCCACGGCTCCTTCAAGCTCGGGGTTTCGGCGGGGTACCAGTGGAACGAGCACGCCTGGTTCGGACTGGCCTGGCAGATGCCCGACGAGATCCGCCGGGGTGGCAGTTCCTTCAACGCGGAAGCCACCGGCCTCGAGGGCTTGGTGGGGACCCAGGAGGAGGTGGGGCAGCGGGCGTACCTTCACGCCCGGATTCGGCCCCACCGCTATGCGCCCCACCTCTCGGTGGGACTCGTCTACAACGCCCGGGACACCGAGATCATGCGGTACGACGACCGGGTCCGAACCGCCGACGGGACCGAGGCGTCCGGGTCCGTGACGATCCGATCGTCCCGGCGGAGTGCGGTACGGCCGGCTCTGGGTGCGGGGTACGCGTGGACCTCACCCGAGGGGATCACGGTCTTCGCCGAATGGTCGGGATGGTGGCTGCGTGGGGCGCCGCAGCCCGAGGTCGCCATCACGGCGGCGGGTGCCGATCCGGCGTTCGTCGACGAGGTGGATCGCCGCCTTCGGGAGCACTTCACCTCCAGCGTGTTCAACACCTGGCACATCTTCCAGATGGGAGTGGGCATCAGTTGGTGACGGGCGGCGCCCCTCGACCGGCGGTCTGGCGCCACCGCCCCGGCGCCTCGCCGGTGATGCGTTTGAAGGCGTGGCTGAAGTGGGCCGAGTCGGCGAACCCGCAGATGTAGCCCACGGCCGTGGCGTTGAGGTCGGACTCCACCAGCAGCCGCTGAGCTTCGGCGACCCGGATCCGTAGCACGAGGTCGGTGAAGGTCAGCCCGACGTCGGAGAGGCGTCGCTGGAGGGTGCGTCGGGACATGAACAGCCGCGTCGCCACTTCCGCTACCGACCAGCGGCGACCCAGGTCCTCCCGGAGGATTCGTTCCACCGCGGCCGCCACACCGGGGCGATCGTCGATCTCGTCCAGACGCGCCTGGTCCAGGAGCAGTTCATCGAGCCCTGCCATGGGCGTACGGGTGGCCTGGAAGGAGTCCCAGCGAAAGTCCCATTCCTCGTATCCGCCACTCGCGGGCACAGATGCGAGTCCGTCGTCGGCCCACGCCACCGCATGGGGATCTGACGAGCGTGGGAACCGCAGCGACAGGCCCCGGGCGCCGATCATGCCCAGCATGGCCACGTGCTGGCCGCACGACGCCAGGCTCTCCGTGGGCTCGGGGGGACTCCGCCCGGACGCGCCATGCTCCAGAACGAGGGAACCCGGCGCCGAGGCCAGGATCCGCACCCGGTGCCGGGAGTGGATGAATCGGGCCAATCGATCCTCCTTCTGCACGAGGATCTCGGGTCGATCCGAGTTCAGGAGGACGAAGAGCAGGGGATGGACGGCGTGCCGCAGTTGCACCCCCGCTTCGAGAATCGGGCCGCCTCCGTAGCGCGAGTACACCTGCTGTAGCAGCGCTCGGTAGGGGTCCAGGGGCACCGCGTGGTCGGTACCCTCGAGCCACGACAGATCCGCTCCGTCCACCACCGGACGCGCGGGGGTGGTGCGGAGCCCGCCGATGATCACGTCGGCCACCGCACGGAGGATCTGTCCGGACATGGCGCAGCGGTGCAGGAGGGTGGCGCGGCCGCTCAATCTCGCGGCGCGGGACGGTGCCATCGTGAAACCGTCGCCGGTGCCCGACGATGCACCGGCTCCCTCGAACACGAAAGGTGAGACCCATGAAGCTCCACGGGCGGACGGTTCTGGTGACGGGTGGAAGCCGGGGCATCGGTCTGGAATTGGCCGGGTGCCTGGCAGCCCGGGGCGCTCGGGTGGCCGTCTGCGGACGAAGCGAGGAGGCGCCGTCGGCGTTGGCGGCGTTCGGGCGATCGGTGCGCTATCTGCGGTGCGATCTCGCCGATGCGTCGCAGGTACGGGCGCTGCCTGCTCGGGTGCGTCGGGAGTTGGGGAGCCCCAGCGTGCTGGTGAACAACGCCGGCGTGCAGTTCAATCACGAATGGGCCCACACCCGACCCGACGATCGGGCGCGCTGGGCGGAGACGGAGCTGACCGTGAACCTGGTGGCACCGGCGCTCCTCACGGCCCTGCTCCTGGACGACCTTCGGGCGGCGGACCCCGGGGTGGTGGTGAACGTCACGTCGCTTCTCGCTCTGGCCCCCAAGCCCTCGGCCCCCACCTACTGCGCCAGCAAGGCCGGCCTGCGCAGCTTCACCCGGGCGCTCCGGTGGCAGCTCGCCGACGATCCGTCGGTGCGGGTGGTGGAAGCCGTGCCGCCTCTCGTGGACACCGCCATGGCGGCCGGGCGCGGGTCGAAGAAGATGGACCCGGCCGACGTGGCCCATCGCATCGTCGCGGGACTCCTGGCCGACGAGACGGAGATCCGGATCGGGGCGGCCCGGGTGGTGGGGGGGCTGGCCCGTGTGGCGCCGGCGGCGGTGGAGGCCCTTCTGAAGGGGGGGTGAAACTCCCTCGACCCGGGACCCGTAGGTCGATGCGTCGCGACACGAGGTATCGTGCCACGAGGTACTCACGGAGCGCTCATGACCGACGGACTCACCGAACGGGCTCGCACCCATCTGCCGCTGACGGATGCGGTCTTCCACCTCATGCTCTCCCTCGCCGACGGCCCGGCCCACGGCTACGGCATCCTGCTGGAGGTGGAGGAGCGGAGTGACGGAGCCGTGCGCATGGGCACGGGCACCCTCTACTCCGCCGTGAAGCGGCTGAGGGACCAGGGGTTGATCGAAGACGTGGCCGCTCCGGCCGATCCGGGCGATTCGGAGGCCGGCGGCGACCCGCGGCGACGCTACTACGGGCTCACGGCTCTGGGCCGGGCCGTGCTCCGGGAGGAGGCGAGGCGTCTCGAGGCCCTGGTGTCGTTCGCCCGGAGGAAGTCGGTCCTCGATGCAGGAGGGCCGGGGTGAGCCCGGGTCGCGCGCCCGTCCTGCTGCGGGCGCTCGCCCGACTGCTGCCGGCGGAGTTCCGGCGGGAGTTCGGAGACGAGGTGCTGGCCGTGGCCGCCCGACGGGTGGCCACCGGAAGGAAGGGGTTGGGGGCCGAGAGCCTCGACCTCATGCGAACCGTGATCCGGGAGCGATGGAGTGCCGTCCGGACCGATGTACTGGATCTCACGAAGGCGGGAGGGGAACCCATGGGAACGTTGATTCGGGACGTACGCTACGCCGTGCGCATGCTGTGGAAGACACCGGTGGTGAGCGTGATCGCCGCCCTCTCGCTGGCCCTGGGCATTGCGGCGACCTCGTCCATGCTGGCCATGGCCGACGGGTTCCTCTACTCGCCGATTCCGTGGGACGAGGGAGGGGAGGTCGTCAACGTCAACATGCGGAACCCGGCCCGGAACATCCCCTCGGGAGGGGGCCTTTCGGCGGCCACCTTCTTCGAACTCCGGGACTCCGACGCCTTCGCCGAGCTCGCTCTCTACGCCAGCGCCATCACCAACCTCTCGGAAGAGGGACGGGATCCGGAGCAGATCCAGCGCGTGGTGTCCAGTCCGGGCTTCCTGGACATCGTGCGCCGATCTCCCGCCGTGGGACGGGCCTTCACCGACGAGGACGCCCTGGACGGGGCCGAGCCCACCGCGGTCCTCATGTATCCCTTCTGGGAGCGCCGCTACGGGGCCGATCCGGGCGTGATCGGGCGCTCGGTGGAGATCGGCGGCGAGGCCCACACCATCATCGGGGTCATGCCGGAGGACTTCGAACTCATTCCGGCCAACGTTCAGGTCCTGAGCACCTCGAACTTCGAGGACCAGCGGACGAATCACCTGCGCCAGTACCTGGTGGTGGGCCGCCTCGCCGACGGGGTCACCCTCGAGCGGGCCGATGCCGAGGCGGCGTCGGTCCAGCAGGGCGTGGCCGCCCTGGCCGATGCCGAGGCGTACGAGGGGTGGGAGGCCCAGGTCGAATGGTTCCGCGACATCTTTCCGGGGCCGACCGACACGCGACTGATCCAGGTGCTCATGGCGGTGGCGCTCTTCGGACTGCTCATCGCCTGCGCCAACGTGGCGAACCTGCTCCTGGGGCGGGCGGAGCAGCGCCAGCGAGAGGTTTCGGTCCGCACGGCCCTCGGCGCCGGCCGGGGGCGCATCATTCGCCAGTTGCTCACCGAGAGCGTGGTTCTGGCCGGGATCGGCGGGGCGGTCGGCTTGGGGCTCGCGGTGATGCTCGTCGATTGGTTCGCCTTCTCCATGCCGGCCGAACTCCCCCGGGCTCTGTATCCGCAGCTTTCCCCGCGGGTGCTGGTGATCTCCTGTGCCGTGACCCTCGGAGCGGGTGTGTTGTTCGGCCTGGCCCCGGCGCTCCACGCGGTGAAGGGCGATCTGAGGAATGCCCTGGCGGGCTCCCGGGGCGGCACGGCGGGTCGATCGCGGCGGCGGGTGCGCAACGCGTTCGTGATCTCCGAGTTCGCGGTGGCCCTGGCGCTCCTCACCGGCGCGGGCATCCTCGTGGAAGCCTTCCAGACCATTGCCGGTGGGGATCCGGGGTTCGAGTCGTCCGGGGTGATGACCTTCGTGGTCGCGCCCACGGCGGATCGGCACCCCGACGGAGAGGCCCTCCAGACGTTCCGCCGGTCGGCCCTGGAGGCGCTGGAGGCGCGCCCCGAGATCGGGCGCGCGGCGCTCATGAGCCACCTGCCTCGGTCCCGGAACGGGTCCCTCACCAACTACACCATCGACGGGCAGGACCCGCCGGCCCGGGCCACCGACCTCCAGGCGAACTGGGTGGCCGCCTCCCCCGAGTTCGTCGACGCCCTGGCCGCGCGGATGACGTCCGGCCGCTTCTTCGGTCCCGAGGACGGGGCCGACACCCCGCCCGTGGCGGTGGTGAGCCGGGCATTCGCCGAGCGGCACTTCCCCGATGAGGACCCGGTGGGGCGTACCCTCCACCTCTCCCGGGATCAGAGCGGAGCCGCCGCCGGGAGCGGACGCCGGATCGTGGGCGTCATCGACGACGTGGCCATGGATCGACTCGAGATCAACGCCCGCCCTTCACCCACCGTGTTCGTTCCCGTCGCCCAGACGCCGGTGCGCACCCTGGCGTTCGCCGTGACGGCCGCGGGGTCCGACGAAGGGCTGCCTCCGGCCATTCGCGAGGCCGTGCTCTCGGTGGACCCGACCCTTCCGGTGGGTTCGCTGAAGACCCTGGATACCCACGTCGCCGAGCAGTTGGCGGGCCCCCGCATGATCGGGGTCTTCGTGGGGGGCATCGGGGCCATCGCGTTGTTGCTGGCCGCCCTCGGGATCTACGGCGTCATGGCGCACAGCGTCGTGCAGCGCACCCGGGAGATCGGGATTCGGGTCGCCATGGGCGCCGAACGGGGCACGGTCATCGGCATGGTCACCCGCAGCGGCTTCGGCCTGGTGGGCGTGGGGATGTTGGCGGGGGTGCCCCTGGCCTGGCTCATGTACCGCGCGACCCAGGCGGCCCTTGGCGAACTGGTGGGTCTGATGTCGCCCGTGGGGCCGTTCCTCGGGGTCACGGTCGTGCTGATCGGCGTGGCCGCCGTGGCGACCCTGGTGCCTGCGGTGCGGGCGTCCACCATCCGGCCGGCCCGGGTCCTGGGAGGCGAGTGACCGTCAGTAGGCGCGCTCGGGGTCGAGGACGTTGCGGAGCGCCTCGCCCCGGCGCCACCGGCCCAGGTTGTCGCAGAACAAGTCGGTGATGCGGGCGTTCTCCCGATCGCTGGTGCTGGCGGAGTGGGGGGAGACGAGCACCGAGTCCATCGTCCACAGGGGGCTGTGGGCCGGCAGGGGCTCCTCGGCGAAGACGTCGAGGTAGGCCCCGCCGAGGTGGCCGGAGTCGAGGGCGGAGACGAGGGCGGTCTCGTCGATGAGGGCGCCCCGGCCGACGTTCACCACCACGGCCCCCCGGGGGAGGGCGGCCAGGGCCTCGGCGTCGAGGAGCGCGGCGGTCTCGTCGGTGTGGGGCGCGGCCAGGACCAGGAACTCGGCCCGGGGCCACAATTCCGGCAGGGCCTCCGGCCCCCACAGTTCGTCGGCGTGGACCGACGCCGGATCGACACCGCCCGGGTGTCGCTTCACGCCGACGACCCTCAGACCCAGGGCCCGGCAGATCCGGCCGGTCTCCCGGCCGATGGCGCCGTGGCCCACGATCACGACCGTACGCCCTTCCAGGTCGGTGCCGGCGAAGCGCTCCCAGCGGCGCTCCCGCTGGGCCCGCACCGTGTGGAGCAGCTTACGGGCGTGCCCCAGGATGCACATGGCCGCGAACTCGGCCAGGGGTCGGGCGTGGACGCCGCTGGCCGTGGTGAAGACCGTGCCGGGCATGCGCTCGGCGTAGCGGTTCCGCTTCACGAACTGGCCGATGCCCGCCGAGGTGGCCTGGATCCAGCGCACGTTCGGCGCTCGCTCCGGCAGGTCGTCGCGGTGCGTGGCGTCGAAGTCGAACAGGATCGTGGCCCGGGCCAGGTGCTCCCGCCATCGGGCCTGTTGTTCGGGGGTGCGCTCCCGGGGCGCGCCGAAGTGGTCGGCGGGGTACCGGGGCGGGCGAAGGAGCTCGGGTTCGTGGATCACGGCCATGCCGTCGGCCGCGTCCCGGATGCGGTCCACGAGGTCGGGCTCGAGCCAGCTGCAGATCAGGATCGTGTCGTCGGTGGGCATCGGCTCAACCTACGCGGTGGCGGCGCGGGCGCACCCCGGCTATGTCTGTCCGGCCCACCCACCCCGCTCTACCGCATGGCCGATTCGATCTCCGGCGTCGACGATCCCCTCGACGCATTCTTCGTCGCCTTCTACCGTCGTCGCCCGGTGGACGCCTCGTTCATCGGCGTCCACGATCACGACGCCCGCCTGCCCGACCTGTCCGAGGCGGGGCTGGGCGACGCCCTCGCCGACGTCGAGTCCGGGCTCGTCGCCCTCGACGGCTCCGGCGAGGGCGACCTCGACCGCCGCCTCGCCCGGGGCGTGTTGCGCCAGAACCGCTGGGAGCTCACCGGTGGTCACTTCGCCCGGGGCAACCCGTCGTTCGCCACCGGCGAGGCGGTGTTCGGCTTCCTCTCCCTGTTCCTGACCCACGGCGGCGCGCTGGCGCACCGGCTCGACGCGGCCCGGCAGCGCCTCGAGGCGGTGCCGACCTTCCTGGCCCGGGCCCGGGCCCTCATCGATCGAGCCCCATCGGCCTGGATCGAGCGGGCGATCCGGGAGGCCCGGGGCGCCGTGCCCCTGTTCGGCGACGGCGTGGACCGGCTGTGCGACGAGCTCGCCGTGGAGCGGTCCACGCTCCGGTCGGCCGCCGACGTCGCAGCCGCCGCCTTCGCCGAACACCTCGCCTGGCTGGAGACCGACCTGGCCCGGAGTCCCCGGGAATCCGTGGCCGCCGGACCCGAGGCGCTGGACCTCTACCTGCGCGACGGCCACGCCCTGGAGGCGTCCCACGACGACGTGGTGGCCTACGCCCGGGACGCCCTGGACGAGGCCCGGAGTCGACTCGCCGAGCCCGCCTCCGACGGCCCCACCCGGGGCGACGGCGCCCGCCCTCCCGACGGCGATGTTCTGCGCCGCTACCGCGACACCTGGGACGCCATGCGGGCCCTGGCCGAGGCCCACGACCTGGTCACCTGGCCCGACTTCCCGATCCGGTACGTGCCCCGCCCCGCGTGGGTGCGGGAGGCGGCGCCGGCATTCTACTTCCTGTTCTACCGCTCGCCGGCGGCGTTCCACCGCCCCCCGGTGCACGACTATCTGGTCGCCCCCCTCGACGAGCCCGTCACCGACGCCACCATCAAGCTCAACCACGTGGTGCACCACGGGGGCCTGGGCCACCACGTCCAGAACTGGAACGCCTTCCGGGCGCCGTCGCGGATCGGCCGGGTGGCGGCCGTGGACGGGGCCTCGCGCATCGCCATGCCGTGCGGCGGCACCATGGCCGAGGGGTGGGCGTGCTACGCCACCGACCTCGTGGGCGAGTTCGGCGGGCTCACACCCGGGGAGCAGCGCGCCGAACTCCACTCCCGGGCGCGCATGGCGTGCCGGGCGGTGGTGGATCTCGAACTGCACCGGGGGCGCATGGGCCTCGACGAGGCGGCTGCGTTCTATCAGGAGCACGCCGGCATGCCCGCGGCCGCCGCCCGGGGCGAGGCTGTGAAGAACTCCATGTTTCCAGGCATGGCGGTGATGTACCTCGCCGGCACCGACGCGATTCACCGCCTTCGGGCCACCATGGAGCGCCTCGAGGGGCCGGCCTTCGACCTCCGCCGCTTTCACGACACCCTGCTGTCGTACGGCTCGGTGCCCGTGTCTCTCATCGCCCGCGACATGACGGAGGCTGCCCGTGCTCTCTGACGCCACGCTGGCCCACGGCGAGCGCGCGCTCCAGGCCCTTCTCGGCGTCGACGCCCTCTACCGCGCCGAGAGCGGCGACGACGTGGGCCTCTGCGTGCTGAACCTCGACACGGAGGGCCGGTACGTTCCGACCTCGTACGCCGACTACGACGAGGCCGCGACCGCGTGGCGCGAGCTCGGCCGGGCCGCCGCCGGCCTTCCCGAGCCCGACCGCCGGGTCTACTACGAGCAGCTGGCGGCCTCGACGCTGGCGTTCCTCGACTGGCGCCGCACGGGGCTGCCCTTCCGTGAGCAGCTCACGGGCTTTCTCCACGTGCCCGCGACGCCGGCGTCCGACGCCGAACTCGACGCGCTGGAGGGCGAGATCCACACCCTGCTGGGGCGCATGGGACTCCACGGTGACCTGCGTCACCGGGCCGCCGCCTGGGAGGAGCGGGTGCAGGTGCCCCCCGAGGCCGTGCCGGAGGTCTGCGACGCGTACCTGTCCGAGGCCTGGGCCCGCACGGAGGACCGCCTGCTGGCGATCCCCGCCGAGCCCTCCGACGGCATGCGGGTGGAGCCGGTCACCGGCGTGCCGTACAACGCCCGGTGCGACTACCTGGCCCGCACCGTCCAGCTCAACGTCGACCCCGTGCTGACCCGCCCGGGCCTCAAGCACCTGGCGGTGCACGAGGGCTGCCCCGGCCACTACGTGCAGTTCAAGCTCCGGGAAACGGGCGCCCGGGCCGGGACCGCCCCCGCCGACGTGCTGGTGTCGGTGGTCAACACGGCGAGCTCGTCGGTGTTCGAGGGCATCGCCGACACGGGGCTCGAGATGCTCGACTGGATCGACACCGACGACGACCGGGTGCAGGCCCTCGTCAACCGCCACCGGGCGGGCATCGGCACCGGAGCGGCGTGGCGACTCCACGCCCTGGGACGCCCCGAGACCGAGGTCGCCGAGTGGCTCCGGGGCCGCTCGCTCCTGGGGGGCGAGGGGTGGGTGGCCAACCGCATGGCGTTCATCGCGGCGCCGGCCCGGGCCGTGCTGATCTGGTCGTACTGGTGGGGAGAGCGTACGGTGGCTCCGGCCTGGCGCGCGGTCCCGGGCGATCGCCGCGCCGACTTCCTCCGCTTCCTCCACGGACGCATGCACTCCAACGACTCGGTGGGGATGTTCTCGTGACCCGGCTGCGACGCTCGGTGCCCGTCTGCGCCCTGGCCCTCCTCGCGGCGTGCGGAGGCGGTGACGGCGGTCCGGAGGCCGCCGCCGGCACGGCGAGCGCGGGCGAGGCGCGGTCCCCCGGAATCCTGCGCATCGCGTACGACCGGGAGATCGACGTCCTGAATGCGTTCACCAGCCAGAATCTGGTGGACATCCAGTTCAGCATGGTCGAGGGGCTCGTCACCACCAACGACCGCAACGAGTACGTGCCGGTGCTCGCCACGGAGATCCCCACGCCGGACAACGGCGGAGTCGTGGAGAACGCCGATGGCACCGTGACCATGACGTGGCCCCTCCACCAGGGCGTGCGCTGGCACGACGGCGAGCCCTTCACCAGCGCCGACGTCTGCTTCACCTGGCGCTTCGTCACCGCCCCGGGGTCGCAGGTCTACAACCGCCACGAGTACCTGGGCATCGTCGACTGCGCCACGCCCGACGAGCACACGGTGGTCTTCACGTGGGACGGCCCCTACGGCTACGCCACCGGCCTCTTCGAGGCCATGCTCCCCGAACACGTGCTGGGCGATCTCACGGCCGAGGAGATCGTCGACTACACGCCGTACAACCGGGGCGAGGCCCTGGTGGGCACCGGTCCGTTCCGCTTCGCCGAGTGGCGGGCCGGTGAATACATCCGGGTCGTGCGCAACGACGACTACTGGAGGGGGGACTCCCTCCCGGCCATCGACGAGATCGTCTGGTCGTTCGTGCCCGACGACAACACCCGCTTCAACGCCCTGAAGGCGGGGCAGTACGACTGGGCCCGCATTCTCCCGACCCAGGTGGACGAAGCCCGGGGACTCGACGGCTACGACGTCTTTCTCGTGTCGTCGAATTCGTTCCTGCACTTCGACCTCTCGCTGAACTCCGACAACGCCCGGGCGCTGTTCTCCGACCCCGCGGTGCGGGAAGCGCTCTTCCTGGCCGTGGACCGGGCGGCCATCGCCGACCAGCTCATGCAGGGCACCGTGGTGCTGGCCGATTCGCCCATCAACCACACGAGTCCGTACCACAACGACGACACGCCGGGGGTGCCCTTCGATCCGGATCGGGCCCGGGCGATGCTCGACGCCGCGGGGTGGCAGCCCGGCCCCGACGGAATCCGGGTGAAGGAGGGCCGCCGCTTCTCGTTCGAGATGTTGAACCGGGCGGGCACGTCGGACCGCATCGCGGTGGCCCAGGTGATCCAGGCCCAGCTCAAGGATGTGGGCGTCGAGGTGACGTTCCAGACCCTGGAGAGTGCGGCCTGGACCCAGCGGTGGCGGAGCGGCCAGTGGGAGGCCATGGTCTCGGCCTGGTTCCTCCCGGCCGACCCCAGCGTAACGGGGCTTTACGCTTGCGAGGGGTCGAACAACATGACGGGGTTCTGCGACCCCGAGCTCGACGCCCTCATGGAGCGCTCCGACCGCACCCTCGACCCGGCCCGGCGCAAGGCGGCCCTCGACAGCGTGCAGGTGGCCGTGGCCGGCGAGCACCGCTTCCTGCCCCTCTACTTCAACGTCGTGCCCGAACTCGTGAGCACCCGCATCGAGGGGCACCGGGGCAGCGGCACCAACTTCGGCAGCTTCTGGAACCTGTGGTCCTGGCGGCTGCGCTGAGGCGGGCCGCGGGCCCGCGGACGTCGCCGTGACCGGGTGGGTCGCCCGCCGGGTGCTGCAGATGGTGCCCCTGATCCTGGGCATCACCGTCGTGCTCTTCGCCGTGATCCAGGCGGCACCGGGGGGCCCCGAGGGCGCCCTGCTCGAGTCGGGACGCTTCATCGATCCCGAGGTCATCGAGGCCTACCGCCAGCGCCTCGGGGTCGACGAGCCGATCCCCGTGCAGTACGTGGGCTGGCTGGGGGCCGCCGTGCAGGGCGACCTGGGGGTGAGCTTCTCCACGACCCGCCCGGTGGCGGAGATGATCCTCGAGCGCCTTCCCGCCACCCTCGAGCTCATGGGAGCGTCGTTCCTGCTCGCGGCGGTACTGGCCTTCGCCATCGGGACGTTCAGCGCCGTGCGCCAGTACTCCTGGTTCGACCACCTGGGCACCGGGGCGTCGTTTCTGGGCATCGCCATGCCGGTGTTCTGGTTCGGGCTGATCCTGCAGCTCGTGTTCGGCGTGTGGCTGGGGTGGCTGCCGGTGGCGGGGCGGGGCACGGTGGGGGCGTCGGGGCTGGGGGATCACCTGCTGCACCTGGTGCTCCCGGCCACCGTGCTCTCCCTGCGGTACGTGGCCGGGTGGTCGCGGTATCTGCGCTCCAGCCTGCTCCAGGCGCTCCGGGCCGACTACGTGCGCACCGCCCGGGCCAAGGGGCTGCCGGAGTCGGTGGTCGTGGGGGTGCACGGGCTGCGCAACGCCCTGATCCCGGTGGTGAGCATCATGGCCCTCAACCTCGCCGGGCTCTTCAGCGGGGCCGTCATCACCGAGACGATCTTCGCGTGGCCCGGCATCGGGCGCATGTTCGTCCAGGCCATGTTCGCCCGGGACTACCCGCTGCTCATGGGGATCCTGCTCCTGGGGTCGGTCATGGTCGTGGTGTTCAACCTGGTGGCCGACCTCGTGTACGGGCTCCTCGACCCCCGGATCCGCTATGAGTGACGGCGGCTTCTGGCGCGAGTTCCGGCGGCACCGCCTGGCCACGGTGTCGTTGGGGGCGGTGGTGGTGCTGGGGGCGGCCTGCGCCCTGGCGCCGGTGCTGGCGCCCTTCGAGTTCGACGCCATCGACCTGTCGAGCATCCGCGCCGCGCCGTCGCTCGAACACCTCATGGGCACCGACGATCTGGGCCGCGACCTCTTCACCCGGGTGCTCTACGGGGGGCGGGTCAGCCTGCTCATCGGGGTGTTGTCGGCGGTGCTGGGCACGTCGCTCGGGGCCGCCGTGGGGGCCGTGGCGGGCTACTACGGGCGCTGGATCGACAACGGGCTCATGCGCGTCACCGACGTGGCGTACGCGATTCCGACCCTGCCCCTGCTCATCGTCCTGGCGTCGTACACCCAGGCCACGGCCCTCTCCATGGCGCTGGTCGTGGGACTCCTGAGTTGGATGACCACCGCTCGGGTGGTGCGCTCCGAGGTGCTGACGATTCGCGAGATGCCGTACGTGGAGGCGGCCCGGTCGGTGGGGGCGTCGAACGGGCGGATCCTGGGGCGCCACGTCCTGCCCAACGCCCTGGGACCCATCGTCGTGGGGGCGACCCTGGCCGTGGGCAACGCCATCATCCTGGAATCGTCGCTGTCGTTCCTGGGACTCGGGGTGCAGCCCCCCACGCCAACGTGGGGCAACATGCTCATGGACGCCCAGGCCACCATGTCGACCACGCCCTGGCTGAGCGTGTTTCCCGGGGCGGCGATCCTCATCGTCGTGTTGGCCGTGAACTTCATCGGCGACGGGCTGCAGGATGCCCTGGACCCCGGCGCCCGGTCGTCGTCGTGAGCGCGTCGCCGTCGGTGTCGGCCTCGGCGTCGGTGGCCCCCGGGCCCGTGCTCCGGGTGCGGGACCTCACCACCCGGTTCTTCACCCGGGGCGCCACCGTGCACGCGGTGAACGGGGTGTCCCTCGACCTCCGGGCCGGGGAGTCGCTGGCCCTGGTGGGCGAGAGCGGGTCGGGGAAGACCGTCACGGCGCTGTCGGTGATGGGGCTGGTGCCGGCGCCCGGACGGGTGGTGGGGGGTGCGGTGGAGCTCGGCGGGCGCGACCTGCTGCGGCTCTCGGCGCGGGAACTGCAGCGGGTGCGGGGGCGGGAGATCGCCATGGTGTTCCAGGACCCCATGACGTCGCTCAACCCGGTGCTCACCGTGGAGCGGCAGCTCACCGAACCCATGCGGCGGCACCTGGGCATGACGAAGCGGGCGGCCCGGGACGAGGCCGTGGCTCTCCTGACCCGGGTGGGCATCTCCGACGCGGGCCGGCGCCTCGGCCATCACCCCCACCGGTTTTCGGGGGGGCAGCGCCAGCGGATCATGATCGCCATGGCCCTGGCGTGCCGGCCGGCGGTGCTGGTGGCCGACGAGCCCACCACGGCCCTGGACGTCACCATCCAGGCCCAGATCGTGGCCCTGGTGAAGGACCTCCAGGCCGAACTGGGCACGGCGATCCTCTGGATCACCCACGACCTGGCCCTGGTGGCGGGGCTCGTCGACCGGGTAGCCGTGATGTACGGCGGGGCCATCGTGGAGGAGGCCGACGTGGATGCCCTCTACGCCGAGCCCCGCCACCCCTACACCCGGGGGCTCCTGGCCTCGCTGCCCGGGCGGGCCGACGCCGCGGGGCGGCTGGCGGCCATTCCCGGGCGGCCGCCGGCCCTCACCGCGGCCCCCGGGGCGTGTTCGTTCGCGCCGCGGTGCGGCTGGGCCGACGACCGGTGCCGGGGCGCGGTGCCGCCCCTGGAGGGGGTGGACGCCGGGCACCGCTCCGCCTGCTTCCGCTGGCGGGAGCTGGACGACGGGAGGCGGGATGGCTGACGGGTCGACCCCGCTGCTCCAGGTGCGGGATCTGGTGAAACACTTCCCGGTGGGCGGCGGCGTGCTGCGTAGCGACCGGGGCGCGATCCGGGCGGTGGACGGGGTGAGCTTCGACGTCGCCGCCGGCGAGACCCTGGGCCTGGTGGGCGAAAGCGGGTCGGGGAAGTCCACCACGGGGCGGGCGATCCTGCGGCTCCACGAACCCACCTCGGGCACCGTGGCGTTCGACGGCCGCGAGCTCACCATCCTCGACGCCGCGGCGCTCCGCCGGGAGCGGCGTCACCTGCAGATGATCTTCCAGGATCCGTACGCGTCGCTGAACCCCCGGCACACCGTCGCGACCATCGTCCGGGAGCCCCTGGACGTCCACGCCGTCGGGGGCGACGATGAGCGCCGGGCCCGGGTCGACGAACTGCTGGAGCTCGTGGGGCTGGGGGCCCGCTGGCGGCGCCGCTACCCCCACGAGATGAGCGGCGGGCAGCGTCAGCGGGTGGGCATCGCCCGGGCCCTGGCCACCCACCCCCGCTTCATCGTGGCCGACGAGCCCATCGCGGCGCTGGACGTGTCGATCCAGGCCCAGATCGTGAACCTCATGGCCGACCTCAAGACGCGGCTCGGCCTCACCTACCTGTTCATCGCCCACGACCTGTCCATGGTGCGCTACCTGAGCGACCGGGTGGCCGTCATGTACCTGGGCCGCCTGGCCGAGCTGGGGCCCGCCGCCGACCTCTTCGACCGGCCCCGCCACCCCTACACCCGGGCTCTGGTGTCGGCCATTCCGGTGCCCGATCCGGCCCTGGAGCGGGCCCGGGCCCGGGTGGTGCTGCCCGGCGACGTGCCCAGCCCCGCCGACCCCCCGCCCGGGTGCCGCTTCCACACGCGCTGCCCCTTCGCCGACGCGCGCTGCCGCACCGAGGTGCCCGCGTGGCGCGACCTGGGCGGGGCCGGCGCCCCCCACTTCGTAGCGTGTCATCACGCCGACACGCTCGACCTCTCCCCCGATGGAGTCCCCCATGCCTGACAAGCTCCGCGTCGGCGTCATCGGCGCCGGACGCTGGTCCCGCACCGCCCATCTGCCGGGCTTCACCCGCTCTCCTCTCTGCGACCTCGTGGCCATCTGCGACCTCGACCGGGAGCTGGCCGAGGCCCGGCAGCGTGAGTTCGGCATTCCCGATCTGTACACCGACGCCGAGGCGCTGCTGGCCCGGAGCGACCTCGACGTCATCGACGTGTGCACCCGGGGCGACCACCAGGACCTCGTCTTCGCCACCCTCGAGGCCGGCAAACACTGCCTCGTGGAAAAGCCCGTCTGCCACGACTACCGGGACGTGTGGCGGGCCCACGAACTCGCCCGCTCCAAGGGGCTCCTCACCAAGGTGGGGCTGACGTTCCGCTACGCCCCGGCGGTGATGTACATGTTCGATCTCATCCGGGACGGCTTCATCGGCGAGCCGTACATCTTCAACGGGTACGAGCAGAACTCCCAGTGGCTCGACCCCGACGTGCCCATGGACAAGCGGATCCACAAGACGAAACCCGAGGGCGAGGCGCCGTGGGGCACCGACCTCTCCCGGGAGGGCATCACGGTGTCGTCGCTGGAGGGCTACGGGGCCCCCACCATCGACATCGGCCTCGAGTGCGTGGGCGCCGACCTGGGGCGGGTGGTGGGTCTGTTGGCCAACATGGTGCCCTTCCGACGCAAGACGAACCTGGACACCGAGCGAACGCGCCTGAACGTCGACGACGCCGACATGTTCATGGGCGAGGCGACCAACGGGGCCCTCTTCTCCATGCAGTCCAGCTACGTGACGGTGGGCAACTACCCGGGCATCGAAGCCCGCATCTTCGGATCGGAGGGGGCGATCCAGGTGCGGCTGGTGGAGGAGTTCGGCGAGATCCAGACGATCAAAACGGCTGCGCCCGACGCCGTGGAGTTCGTGGAGCGGGAGATCCCCCGGCGCTACTTCGCCCCCGGCGCCCGCCTCGACGACCACTGGAGCACGGCGTTCTACGGCAACCTCGTGCACAACTTCATGGAGGAGATCGTGGCCGGCGGCGACGTGAACCAGGGCGACTTCGCCCAGAGCGCCCGGGTGCAGGAAGTCATCAACGCCGTGACCCTGTCGCACCGGGAGGGGCGCTGGATCGACCTGCCCCTGGACCGGTCCCTCGAGATGCCCGCAGCGGAGACCATGCCATGGTGAAGTGGGGAGTGCTGAGCACGGCCAACATCGGACGAGCCGCGGTGAATCCGGCGATCCAGCGCTCGTCGAACGGGGAACTCGTGGCGGTGGCCAGCCGGGACGGCGAGCGGGCCCGGGGGTTTGCCGAGGCCCACGGCATTCCGAGGCACTACGGCTCCTACGAGGCGCTCATGGAGGACCCCGAGGTCGACGCCCTCTACATTCCCCTGCCCAACGGGCTGCACCGGGAGTGGACGATCCGGGCGTGCGAGGCGGGCAAGCACGTGCTCTGCGAGAAGCCCCTGGCCCTGGACGCCGCCGAGTGCGAGGAGATGGCCGACGCCGCCGAGAGCGCCGGGGTGCTCCTCATGGAGGCGTTCATGTACCGCTTCCACCCCCGCACGGAGCGCCTCGCGGCCCTGCTCCGGGACGGCGTGGTGGGCGATCTGCGCACGATCCGGAGCGCCTTCACCTTCCGCCTGACGAAGCCCGACAACATCCGTCTCGATCCCGACCTCGGGGGCGGCGCTCTCATGGACGTGGGCTGCTACTGCGTGAACGTGAGCCGCACACTGGCCGGCATGGAGCCGGCGGAGGTCATGGCGACGGCGCGCTGGACGGAGCGGGGGGTCGACGACGAACTGACGGGCATGATGCGCTTCGAGGGTGGGCTCGTGGCCCACTTCGACTGCTCCCTCACCATGGAGCGCTGCGAGTTCGTGGAGGCGGCGGGCACCGACGGGTACCTGAGGGCCGACGCGGCCTTCCTGCCGGGCACGGGCGACGTCGTCCTCGAGGAGCACCGGGGGCGCGAGGGCCTGGTGGAGCACGGCGTCGCCGGGGCCGACGAGTACCTGCGCATGGTGGAGCACTTCGCAGACTGCGTGCTCCAGGGGACCCCACTCCGGTACCCCGCCGCGGAGGCCTCGGCCAACATGCGGGCCATGGAGGCCCTCTACCGGTCGGCCCGGAGCGGCCGCTGGGAGCCCGTCGTTGCCCCGTAGCCACGGGGGGGCCATATGTGGTGACCATGGCGGATGAGATCAGAATCGAGATCGACGGCCGGGCCGGGGTGTCGTCCTTCCACGACACGGTCCGGGTGGGCCGGGCTTCGGACAACGACGTCGTTCTCCCCCAGGCCGCGGTGAGCGGCCGGCACCTGGAGATCCGCCGAACGGAACAGGGCTTCGAACTCCGGGATCTGGGGAGCACCAACGGCACCTTCGTGGACGGCGCCCGCGTCACCCGCCTGACTCTCGGCCGTCGAACGCGGGTGCAGGTGGGGACGGGGGCGGGGGCGGCCATGACGGTCACCATTCCCTCGCTTCCCGACGCGACCCGGACCGTGCCCGCCTCCACCCTCGCCGATCGGTACCTGGGGGAGGAGGACCCGGCGAACATGTCCGAGCGCACCCAGCTCATCCGGGCGCGGATCCAGGAGCATCGGGAGGAGGAGACCCGGACGTGGTCCCAGCGGAACCGCACCCTGCGGCGCGTCGCCGCCGGATTCGCGGTGATGGCGGTGGCGGCGGCGGGCGCCGCCTTCTGGCAGGGGCAGCGGGTGCAGGCCCAGCGGGAAGCGGCCGAGGCCCTCTTCTACACCCTGAAGGAGGTGGAGCTGGACCTGCGACGGCTCGAGGCGTCGGCGGGCGAGGACCCGTCCATGCAGGAGCGTCGCGCTCGTCTGGAGGCCCAGTACGAAGACCTCATGGCGACGTTGGGGATCTACAGCGACGGCACGCCCCCGGAGGTGAAGCTCATCTATCGCACGATCCACCGGCTGGGGGAGTCGGAGGTGTCGGTCCCCCGGGAGTTCGTGGACGAGGTGCTCCGCTTCGTGGAGGAGTGGAACGAGGCCGACCTCCGGGCCGGGTTCCGCCGGGCGCGGGCCGGGGGGTTCTCCCCCCTCGTGGCCGATATCCTCCTGGACCACCACCTCCCCCGGGAGTTCTTCTACGTGGCCCTCCAGGAGAGCAAGCTCGATCCCGAGGCCATCGGGCCCGCGACCCGCTTCGGGGTCCCCAAGGGCATGTGGCAGATGATTCCCGGCACCGCCGAGGCGTACGGGCTGTCCCTCGGGCCCCTCCAGGGGGAGCGCCGGGTGGATCCCGCCGACGAGCGCCACGACGTGACCAAGGCGACGGCGGCCGCCGCCCGGTATCTCGCCGACCTGTACGAGACCGACGCCCAGGCATCGGGGCTCCTGGTCATGGCGGCCTACAACATGGGGCAGACCCGGCTGCTGCGTCTCGTCCGTTCCCTGCCCGAGTCCCCCCGGGAGCGGAATTTCTGGACCCTCATGGAACGGCACGGCGACGACGTCCCGCAGGAGACCTACGAGTACGTGTATCGGGTGGTGGCGGCCGCGGTCATCGGCGCCGATCCCGGGTTGTTCGGGTTCGACTTCGCCTCTCCCCTGGATCCGGATCCGGGGTCGTCGGAGTCCACCACGGGGACCTCGCCGCCGTAGGCGTCACCCGAAGCCGTGGAGGGCCGCGAAGGGCTCTCCCGCTCCCACCCCGAACACGATCCCCAGGAGGGGGTCGGCGGCGATGCGGCGCCGGAAGTCGGAGACCCGAGCCCGGCGACGTTCGCTGTCGATGCGCTTCGTGATGCTGTAGCGCACCCGCAGGCGGGGGGACAATTCCACCACCAGCGTGGATCCCCCGCGGAACGTCCCGCCCTCCACGTCGGTGGTCTGGGTCAGGGAGACGATCACCTGGGGGTGGATGCGTCCCGAGGGGCTCGTGCGCATGGCGCGGCGCAGGGCGTGGACCTCGAACGAGCGCCCGGATTCCAGGCCCAGATGGTGGGCGAACTCCGGGGTGTCCCGGAAGGCCTTCTTCAGTTTCGCGTGGAGCACGACGCGGGCCTTTCGGGTCTCGTCGAAGAGGGCCTCCCGGGACTCGAAGTAGGTGCAGTCGTCGGCGTATTTCCGGAGACTCGATCCCACCGAGTCGTAGGCCGCCCGCACGGCGTCCACGAGTTCGGCGGCCACGTCGTCGTCGTCCAGCCCCTGCCAGCGCAGGGTGTCCACCGACAGGGTCCGGGGCGCCGTCGGGTCGGTGGGATCGGGCACGATCCCGTGGCGACGAAACGCCTCCACGAAGGCCACCCGGTAGTGATAGGGATCGTCGGGCACCAGGTCGAAGTCGGCGGTGAGGATCGCCCGGAGGTACTCGAAGAAGGTCAGGTCCACCGGGGGCGTGTAGTCCAGGGCCCGGATGCAGATGTTGAGCACGTGGCTCGCCGACTTGGCGGCTTCCTTCGCCATGCGTTCCACCAGATCGGGCGAGATGGCGCCGTCGGGGAGCACGCCGGAGCCGCCGGTGCTGAGCCGCAGCAGGTCGGCGGTGCGGGTGCGGTAGATGGCGAGGAAGGCGTCGAAGACCGCCGCCACGAGAATCGCTCCCCGGGCGTGGGGTGACGTGAGGCGCTCCAGGGCCGCGGGGTCCGGGGCACGGCGCGTCCAGGAGCCGTTCTCCATGCGTCCGATGGCGTCCCGGAGCGCCCCCCGTCGGCCGGTGGCCTGGCCGAACTGCACTGCCAACTGGCCGAGTCGGGACTCGGTCTCCAGGTCGCCCCGGGTCCGGGCGATCTCGCTGCGGAGCACGTCCTCCATGGCGAAGTGCTGCATGAGGGCCACGATGTCGGCGAACGCTTCGTGGAAGGCCAGGACGTCGGGGTTGGTGGGCTCCCGGAACCGGGCGTGCATGCCGTCCAGGAGCGCGTGGGTCGTCTCGTGGGCGACGATGTCGTGGGAGAGACAGGTGTAGACCCGCGTGCCCGGGACCACGGTGGCGGGGTCCGACGAGGTGGCGTCGAAGTAGCCGAACTCCAGGGCCACCTCGTCGGGGCTGTAGTAGGCGTTGGCCTGGTGGTGGGCGTGAGGCCGGATCTTCAGGCGCTGGACGAACGTCCGGTCGTCGGTCTCGTCGTCGGGATTCGGCGCCGCCCGCCAGAGGGCCGGGCGGCCCGTGGCCCGCTCGAAGTGTTCGATGGTCTTCATGGCCACGGCGTAGACCATCTGCTGGTGGAACTGGGGATTCCCTTCGGAGGGCGACCACCCGTCCCGGGCCAGGAGCCGAGGGTCGTCCAGATCGACCCCCCGGTGGCGATGCCCTGCGGCGTCGTAGTCGTAGACCGCCAGGTACTCGCCGATGGGACCCCGGTTCAGGGACTCCCACCGCACCGCCAGGGTGGCTTCGTTCACCCCCGCGGTCTCGAACCGGCCCGAGAGGCTGGGGTCCACGGCGTAGACTTTGAGACGCCGGGTCGACGGAGAGGTGACGGGCGGGGCCGGGTCACACGCCCGGGGTGCTTCCCGCACCACCGTGTCGGGGGTGGGGCGGGGCGACGAGCCCACGATGGTGCGGTAGCGCCCGGCCAGGTGCCGCCTCAGGGTGCGCGACGCGCCCGGGTCCTCGATGAGGGCGTCCAGGAGCCGACGCAGGGTCGATCGGGCCGAGCGGGGATCGCCCAGGGTCGAGAGATCGTGGACGTCCGACGGATCCGCCACCAGCTCCTGGACGTGGGGATTCAGGATCCAGCGCTGCGCCAGTTCGACGTTGAACATGCGCTCCCGGGGCGACACGTCGTCGATGCCCAGTCCCGTGAGCACCCGGAGCAGAGGTAGCCAGTCCGAATCGGAGTCGGTCTTCGGGAGGCTCAGCGCTGGTTGGATCGCCAGGGCGGCGTGGGCTCGGAGCACGCCCCACCCCACCCGGTCGGGATCGAAGGCGCGGCCGAGTCCGTCGGCCGTGGCCGCCGTGAACTTCAGGGCGTGGCGCACGGCCTCGACCCGCCGCCAGTCCCGGGGCAGCCGGTCCTTGTACTTCTCGTACCAGAGGGCCACCGCCGCCGCCACCTGGGGCGTGGCCGACGAGGTGCCGCCCCCGTCCATGCGCACCTTGTCGCCGCAGCCGAAGAGCGCCCAGGGCACGTTGGGCGAGTACGCCGCCATGGCCGCGAACATCCGGCTGCCCGGGCCGAAGTTGCCCTCCATGGTGAAGCCGCCCAGGTCGGTGTAGGGGCGGTGATCGGCCATCATGCCCGTGACGCCGATCACCCGTCCGTAGCGGGCCGGATAGACCAGTCGCCGGGTGGGCAGACCCCCCACGTTGTTCCCCGCCGCCGTGACTACACAGACCCCCGCTTCGTAGGCCCGGTCCACCGTGTCGCGCCACGTCTTCGAGGGGAGCCCCCCCATGCTCATGGACACCACGTCGCAGCCGGCGGCGATGGCGTGGTCCAGGGCGCGCGCGAAAGCGCTGGTCTTCAGGAGCACCACCGAGTCGGCGATGCGAAGGGGCACGACGTCGGCGTGGGGCGCGCCCCCCAGGTAGGCGTCGGCGAGGGCGGGGGAGCGGCCTCCCGCCAGGATCCCCAGCGTGCCCGTGCCGTGGCCCGTGTTGTCCAGGGGCCACGCCGACCCGTCGGGGTCGTGGGCGCTGGTGGGGTCGGCGTCGTCTTCCACGAAACTGCGCTCGAGGTCCCGGAGCACCCGCTCGGGGACCGCATCGTGGGCCCGGTCGTAGCCCGTATCGAGGTGGGCGATCCGGGTGCGGCGGCCCCCGAACGCCACGGCCTCCTGGGCGCGGCGCAATTGGGAGTACGCGTCGCCCAGGTGCCAGCCGTCCACATCCCCGCTGGCCTGGCCCCCGTCGTTGTTCTGGGGCCGGGCGTCGCAGTCGCCGTCGGCGGCCAGGCCCCGGTCGGGCGCGCGCTCGTGGGGCCGGAGATACACGGAGTGGACCAGGTCCGGCTCGACGTGGAGCACGTCGGCCGGGGCCACGCCGAGCTGATCGGCGACCCGGGCGTGGGCCAGGTCCCAGGGCGTCTCGGCGCCGTGGGGGAGGTCGGCCAGGTACCAGCGGGGCGTGTCGGCTGCGCTCAGCTCTCCGCTCCGGCCCCGCTCCTCGAAGAGCGGGCGAAGATGGGTGCGCCCCCCCGCGGCCCCCAGCGCCGCCGACGGTCGCATCTCCACGATGACGCGAGTGGGGGCGGCTCCTTCGGGAGGGGCGGTCCCCAGACGCTCGAGGTCGGGGCGCGGAGGGCGGCTCCTGCGGGCTCGATCGGCCATGACGTCCTTCCCGGGTGGGCGCGGGGGCGGGCGCCGCCGGAGGAGGCGACGCCACCCTTCGAACATGCCCGCAGTCCGCGAAGGCTGTCCAGCGAAACGACCGACGCCCTACGACTCCCGGTACCGGTCCATCACCTGGTCGGCCTGGTCGTCGGACAGCGGCTTGACCGCCTCCCGCACCGTCACGCCCGACGCCCGGTCGGCTCGGGGAAGCATCCATCGGTACACGAGGTCCGGGCGCCGCTTGCCGGTGTCCCGGAGCACCCATCCCACCGCCTTGCGAATGAAGAACTCCCTCTCGCCCAGCATGGCGTCGGCGTACCGCGTGAACCGCGGCCAGTCGCCCCCGCCGTCCCGGAGGGGGCGCAGGTGGGTGAGGAGTGCCGAGCGGCGGATCCAGAAGTCATCGTCGGTTGCCCAGCGGTCCAGAATTGCTTCCTGGTCGGGGTGTCGGGCCAGGAGGGGACCGGCCACGTCCACCGCCAGGGCGTCGACGTACGCCCAGCTTCCCGCTTCCCGAAGCATGGTCTCGACCCAGGCCAGATCGTCGGGCACGAGATCGGCGACCCGGGCCACGGCCATGTGGACCGCGGCCATGCGCAGCTCGTGGACGGGCTCGGCCCAGAGGGTGGCGATCCCGTCGACCAGGGCGTCGTGGCCCAGGGGACGCGCGCCCTTCAGGGCCCTCTTCGCGGCCGCGCGGATCGTGGGGACCGACGCGCCCCAGAATTCGAGATGGCTCTTGAGATACCGCTTCTCGTTCACGGCCCGCTCGGGGTCGCCGGCGGCGCGGAGTTCGGTTCGGAGGGCGGCGAGGTCGAGGGGTGTCATGGCCACGCAAGCTCTGCGTCCCGCCTCCCCCTGTCCATCCCGGGACCGGCACCCTGGACATCGTATCGATGATCGACAATATTGATGAATGACGATATTTGAGGTGGTAGCGGAACCGAATCGACGTCGGATTCTGGACCTGCTCCGGGAAGGGGAACGCCCTGCCGGTGACCTGGTGGCCGCGTTGGACGTGGGGCAGCCCACGGTCTCCCGTCACCTTCGTGTGTTGAGGGAAGCGGGCCTCGTGGCCGTGCGTCCCGACGCGAATCGTCGGCTGTACCGGCTCCAGCCCGAACGCCTGGTCGAACTCGAGCGCTGGATCGAGCCCTATCGTCGGTTCTGGGGCGGCCGCCTGGACGCCCTCGAACGTCACCTCGACACCCTCTCTTCTCCCGAGTCCCCATGAAACCCGCTCATCCCTTCGGCGAAGTGGTGCAGGACGCCCATCGTGTCGGCCTTCGCTTCGTGCGAGATCTCCGTCACCCGCCCGAACGGGTCTGGCAGGCCCTGACCGCCTCCCAGGACCTCCGCCACTGGATGCCCTGCGACATCGTGGGACCCCGGGAAGCGGGGGCCGTCGTCGAGGTGCCCTTCTGGCCCGAGGTGGTGGAGAAGTACGGACTCGACGACGCCGCGCTGGCCGGGGAGATCCTCGTGTGGGAGCCCCCGACGCGGTTCGCCTGGCGGTGGGATACCGACACGCTGCACTTCGATCTGGAGGCCACGGCCGAGGGGACTCGCCTGACCTTCACCACGTGGATCGGCGGGGGGCCCGGCCTGCCCCGGATCGCGGCGGGGTACCACGTCTGCTTCGACCTGCTCGTGGCCCGGGTGGGAGGGGCCGACCTCCGGGTCGCCGACCAGGATCCCTCCGCCTACGAGGATGCGTACGGGGAACGCTTCGTCGGTCCCGGAGGCTGACGGCCCCCGCCGCCCCTCACACCTTCATGGTCTTCGCGTACTCCGACCCCACGGCGCCCTTCCGGCACACCGGGCCCGCCAGGAAGTCCGCCGCGATCCGGGCCTGGAGGTCCAGGGCTTCGTCGACGCCCACGTCCGTGGCCGCCTGGACGCAGGCCAGGATCGCCTCCCGGCCCGCCTCCATGGCGGGCGAGTCGGCGTCGTCCACCGACGGCACCAACGCGCCCAGACCTTCGAGGGGACCCTCTTCCACGGGGCGTCGACCGTCGTCGCCCCCCGCCCCGGCCGAGGCCAACCTCCAGGCGGCGGCCAGGGCGTCGTCCATGGGCCCGCTGTGGTCCACGAGCCACCCCCGGGCGTCTTCGGCCTTCACCGGGCGGCCGGTGAGGAGCATCTCCAGGACGCGGCGCCGGCCCTCGGCGTCGGTGCGACGCAGGGGCCAGTGGCAGGCCTCCATGCCCGGCACCACGGGCAGCGTCACCTCGGGCCAGCCGAAGCGCACGCCGTCCACGGCCACCAGATGGTGGCAGTGCATGAGGAGCTCCAGCATCCCGCCGAGGCAGCGCTTGCCGCCGACGAACGCGACGGAAGTGCGGAAGTCGTGGTGGAGCCTCCGGGCCGTGCGTGACCACGTCGTGGTGATGGCCAGCCCCGCCTCCGGGTCCTCCAGCGCCGCGAAGAACTCGCCCGTGTCGGCCCCCACCATCTGGGTGGAGAGGTGGAAGTCGCCGGTGACGATGAGGGCGTCGATTCCTTCGTCCTTCAGCCAGTCCAGGGCCCGGTTGAGCTCGGCGTCCACGTCCCAGTTGTAGCTCTCCCGGGAGAGGGTGACCACGCCCACCGTCCCGTCGTGTTCGGCGTTGACGTAGAGCTGCTGCCACTCGGGAGAATCCACGGCGTCGAGGGCGTCGGGGAACCAGGCCGTCCCCTCGGCCGCCGACGGGACGAACTCGTGGTACCGCGCCACCGTGGCACGCACCGCATCGGGCCCCTTCTCCCGCATCATGGCGAGGATCCCCGTCCGGAACTGGGCGCAGAGCTCGCCCATGGCATTCACGTGGGTCAGGTGGCCGCGATTCTCCTTCAACATCAGCGACGTCATCTGGAAGAGGGGCCCCAGGATCCACGTCTCGAACTCGGCCTCCCCTTCGGCCCCCAGTCCCCAGTCCACCAGGGGACGGAAGTGATTCGGCGGGTACCAGTTCTGGCCGGTGTCCTTCCGCTCCACCAGGTCGGGCGTCGGCGTGAAGAGCGGACCGTACTCCTCGGCCAGGTGGTGGAGGCACGACCAGGTGAGGAAGTCGGCGCCCTTGGCCCCGATGGCGTCGTGGGCCCGGAACGGATTGGGTCCGACGAGTTTGCGGACGAACTTGTCGACCTTCCAGTACGGCATGTTGGAGGCGCCGTGGTAGCGCAGGGCCGCCAGGGTCACGCCGCAGAACAGCACGTCGAGAATGAACGACCAGTCGTCGCTCACGGGGACCGGCAGCAGTCCCAGTGCCCACAGCATGCGGGTCACATCGCTGGGGGACTCCTCCACGATCTCGAACACCTTGTTGATCTCGTGGGGAAACGCGGGATGGGCCACACCCACGCCGAGCTCCCGGGCCGGGAAACCCGAGGTCACCGAGCGGATCTCGATGTCGGGGAAAGCGGCCCGGAACAGGTCGTAGTGGGCCCGCTTCACGTCGAGGATCTCGGGGATCGCCTCCAGCAGGAAGCGAGGCTTCATGGCCCGGAGCTCGTGGGGCAGCGTGGTACCGTCGTACGTCAGGCGCACGATGGAGGCCATGATGGCGTTCGCCCGGGCTTTGCCGAATCCGGCCACCAGCCCGTCGTACTTGGCGCCGATGCCGTCGGGGGCCCCGGGAAAGTCCAGGGCCACCACCGGCACGCCGTAGTCCACGAGGCGCGAGGCGAACTGCATGGTCTTGCCCGCCCCCACGATACCGTTGGCGCCGGAGATCACCATGGCCCCCCGATCGCCCGGGGGGCCGAACACGGCGTCCACGGCGGCGGCGGCGTCCACGGGCAGGCGTCCGTTCCGGAAGATCTCCAGGACCGATCCCAGGCCCAGGGTTTCGAGGGTGGGGGTGCGGAGAGCGTTCATCACGAAACCTCGAAGAGGGCGGCGATTCCCACGTCGCCGGCGGCACATCCGAAGAGGAGCACCCGGCCTCCGCCGCGCTCCACGGCTTCTTCCAATCCCTCGATGAGGGACCGGGTCAGGGTCGGGCCCTGGGGGTGTCCCCAGACCAACGAACACCCCGTCTCGTTGATGCCCTTCCAGTCCACGCCCGTCTGTCGCTGGAACACCGCGTCGTTCACCGCGAAGGGATTGTGGTTCTTGAAGACCGCCACGTCGTCGAGGGACATCCCCAGACGATCCATGAGGCGGTTCACGGCGATGCCTGGGGCCTCGGGCATGAGCGACGGCTGGGCCCGGGCCTCGGCTTTGCCCACGAGGCGGATGGAGATCTCGGGGCGGGGGCTCAGTTCCTTCGCCCGCTCCTCGGTGGTGACCAGGAGGCACGCCATCCCGTCCGACGCGTGGGTCTGGGTGCCGCTGGTCACGCAGGTATCGAGTTCGCGCTGGGACCGGAGCATGCCCAGGGAGACGGGGCGGACCCCCGCGTCGTCGTCGATGGTGCCCAGCGGCCGTCCCTGGACGGTCAACACGTCGAAGGGCACCACGAACCGGTCGAGGAATCCCCGCTGCTTCGCGGCGAAGTACTGCTCGTGCCGGAGGAGGGCGATCTCGTCGGTCTCACTCCGGTGGAGGCCGTACTTCCGCGCCGTCATTCCGGCCGCCGCGATCATGGCCTTCCCGGTGGCCGGGTCGAATCCGAAGTTGTCCCACACGTCGGCGATGGCCTGGGTGCGCTCGTAGGAGCGCCGCTCGGGAAACACGCCCACCGGGGAATCGGAGGTGCGGTCGAAGGTGAGCACCCCCACGGTGTCGTGGGACCGGGCCTCCACCGTGGCCGCTCCCATGAGGACGGCCTGGAGGCCGGTGGCGCAGGCCTGCTCCACGTGGAAGCCCGGAATGCGGTGGCCCATGATGCTGGCCACCATGGGCGCCGTCCAGAACTTCCAGTGCCACGGCACGGTGGATCCCAGGACCAGATAGTCCAGCTCCCGCTGGGGCACGCCCCGGAGTCCCAGGATCCGCCCCATGCTCTCCCCGGCGAACTGTCCGATGTTCACCTCGGCCAGAGCCGAGGTCTGCCAGGCCGGAAAGTAGGAGGTGCCCCAGGTACCGTAGGGAATCCGGGCCCGGGGAAAGAGGGCGGGTGAGCTCATGGACGCGCCGCGGTGGGTGGAGTCGGAATCGGAGTTCGCTAACCTACCGCGTCGGGGCGGGGATGATCCACCCGGCGGAACCGATCGTCGCCCAGGAGCGCCTCGAGCTCGCCGTGGGCCCTGCGGAGGACTCCGACCCACGGAGACGCCTGTCCCTTGCGCAGGACCTTCCGGGCCACGGGACGCCCTTCGAAGAGGGGCAGGATGCTCCGCCCGTAGAGCTCCACGCATCGCAGGAGCAGGCCCGGGTCCACCGCTTCGGCTTCGTCTCCGTCCCGGGCCAGCATCCAGGTGAAGTCGGGGCCGTGGGGCAGCAGGTGCCACCCCTGTCGCTGGATGCCCAGCGCGGCGTACTGCTCGCCGATGGCCCCCAGGGTCCAGGCCTCACCCGACACCACCGCGTCGGTCAGCCGTCCCGATTCCAGGGGAATGACGGCACGGAGGAAATCGGCCAGCAGCGGTTGCCCGTGGGGATGGACCCGGGGGTTGAGGGCCGGCCCGCCGGGCCCGTGGATCCGGATGACGTCGGCGATCCAGGGCCCGGAGACGAAGGTGCCGGTTTCGAAGAGCCGGGTCACCGGCCGCGCCGGGCACCGCCGTCGACGATGGCCTGGTAGACCAGGTTGCGGAGCGTGACGTGGTCGTCGAGGCCCGGAGCCGGGAGGACCTGGGTGAAATAGACCACCACCAGGTCCTCGGTGAAGTCGCCCCAGTAGGTCGAGTGGTAGGCGCCGCCCCAACTGAACTCGCCCATGGATCCCAGCCGCCCCCGGGCGCCGAGATCCCGGACGACCTGGAACCCCAGGCCGAACCCCTGGCCGGGACCCATCAAGTCCCCCACGTGGTTGGCCACCATGAGTTCCACGCTCTTGGGCGACAGGATCCGACGCCCCTCGAGTTCTCCTCCGTTCAGGATCGCCTGGAGAAAGCGGGCGTAGTCCCGGGCCGTGGACACGAGCCCCGCTCCGCCGGAGAAGCTGGCGCGGGGTCCCTCGAGATAGAGGCCCTGCCCCCCCTGCCAGCCGCCCCCCTCGGGGGCCCGCTCCAGGGGATCTCCCCGCGACCCCGCGTAGACCACCGCGAGGCGCTGGGCCTTCTCCGGCGGAACGAAGAAGTGGGTGTCGACCATGCCGAGCGGTTCGAAGACGCGCGTCCGCAGGAACGCGTCGAGGGGCAGGCCCGACGCCGCCTCCACCACGGCCCCCAGAATGTCGGTGGAATAGCCGTAGACGAAGCGCGCGCCGGGCTGGCTCTGGAAGGGGAGGGCGGCCATGCGCCGCACCGTTTCTCGCACCGGTTCATCGCGATCGGCGAAGTACCACCCCTGGATGCCGGCGGCCTCCCATCGATCGGAGGCCAGGCCCGTGCCGTAGTCCACGCCGGCGGTGTGGGTGAGGAGATCGCGGAAGGTGATGGCCCGATTCGCCGGCACCACGTCGTAGCCGCCGTCGTCGCGACGCACGGCCACGGTGGTCTCGGCGAACTCCGGGAGCACGGTGGCCACGGGGGCGTTGATGTCGAGGGCGCCCTCCTCCTGGAGCATGAGCACCGCCGTGGACACGATGGCCTTGGTCTGGGAGGCGATGCGGAAGAGGTCGTCGGTCTCCATGGGGTCGGCGGCCTCCCGGTCCCGGAATCCGAAGGACTCCAGATAGGCGATCTCGCCTCGACGCATGACGAGAGCCACCGCGCCGGGAAGCCGACCTTCGTCCACGTAGGTGTCGAAGGCGCGGGTGAGGCGCTGGAGACGGTCCGACGAGAGGCCTACCGACTCCGGGGCCACGAGGGACTGGGTCGCGGCCGGGGCGGGCGCCAGGACGCATGCGGCGACCAGGGCAGCGACGAGGGTGTGGGAGCGGAAGGGGCGCATGGGCGGTCTTGGATCGAGGGCGGCGACGGCGCAATCTACGGGGAACCCTTCGATACCGCCGCTCTCTTCTCTGCTCTGGAGGATCCATGTCGCCCGGTCGCCGTCTGGCCCTTCTCGCGTCGGCCGTCCTGGTCGTCGGTCCCCAGCCCTCCGCCGCTCAGGGGCGAAGCCTCACCACCCACGACCGCCTGATCTTCGGGTCCGAAGAGGATCTCACGGCGGGGGTCGCGTTCGCCGACGTCGATGGAGACGGCGACCTCGATGTCGTCTGGGCCAACGGTCGCCACTGGCCCCAGCTCAACGAGGTGTACCTCAACAACGGGTTCGGGCGATTCACCCTGGGGTACGCCGTGGGGCCGGAGAAGGCGACGACCTACGCGGTGCCGGCGGGTGACCTGGACGGCGACGGCGACGTCGATCTGGTCGCGGGCAACGACATGGCCGAGAACCACGTGTACCTGAACGACGGTTCGGGGCGTTTCTCCCTGGCGTGGTCGGTGGGCCCGGAGGTGGAGCCCACCCGGAGCGCCCGCCTCCACGACCTGGACGGCGACGGCGATCTCGACGTGCTCTTCACGAACCGGGGGGCGGCCAACGGCTTCCATCTGAACGACGGCACGGGCCGTTTCGGACCCAAGCGCCCCTTCGGCGACCCGGACGGATCGACCATCGCCGTGGGTATCGGCGATCTCGACGGCGACGGCCACGCCGATCTGGTCCTGGCCAATCGGGACGGTCAGGCCAATCAGATCCTGTTGAACGACGGCGCCCTGGGATTCTCCGACGTCCGGACCTTCGGCACCGGCAGCGACGAGACCCGGGCCGCGGAGGTGGCGGACCTGGACGGTGATGGGATCCTCGACATCGTGGTGGCCAACATCGGTGAGCCCAACGCCGTCTACCTGGGCCGGGGCGACGGCACCGTCGACGAGGGTGTGACCTTCGGGGGCGACGATGGGTCATTCGCCCTGGCGACGACCGACCTGGACGGAGACGGCGACCTCGACGTGGTGGTGGCCAACGTCGGGGGTCCCAACGCCCTGTACATCAACGACGGGTCGGGCCGGGGGTGGACCGAGCACCGCCTGGACGACGGGTCCGAATCCACCTACGGCGTGGCGGCCGCCGACCTCACGGGCGACGGATTTCCGGACGTGGGGTTCGCCCATTCCGGGGCGGTGAACCGGGTGTTCCTGAACGTCCCCGGGGGGTGAGCTACTTGCGCCCCTTCCGGCCCTTCTTCGGCTTCGGAGGCGGTAGCGCCGCCCGGGTGATCCGCACCAGTTCGCTGAGCCAGGGCCCGTCTTCGATGCGGTCTTCGATGAGGAAGCTCGGCTTCGCCCCGGGGTAGGCCGGGGCTTCCACCGGATCGCCGATGAAGGCACGACCGGCGTCGGTGGGCTTGATGAAGAGGCGGTCGTCGCACACCAGGGCCACCAGCGTGCCCCGGCTGTAGACGCCATACTCGCCGAACATCTTCCGGAACGTCAGGTCGCAGTCGGCGTCGAACTGGTCGACGACGAACTGCACGAAGTCGAGTGAAGAAGCCATGGCGGGAAGATAGCTGGCCGGACGCCGATCCGCCGGTCACATTGGCGCCATGCGAATTCTCTTCCCGGCCGTGCTCCTCCTGTGGATCGCGGCCACCGGCCCCGTGGCGGCCCAGGAGCCCACCCCGCCCCTCCTGATTCGCGACGTCACGCTCATCGACGGCACCGATGGGCCCCCTCGCCCCCACCACGACGTGATGGTCCGGGACGGCCGCATCGAGACCGTCGCCCCGACGGGTGGGTTCGACGCGTTCGAGGGCCGGGTCATCGACGGTTCGGACCGGTTTCTGATCCCGGGCCTCGTCGACGCCCACGTCCATCTCGCCGGGGGGCGTCGGGCCGCTGCGGAACAGCAACTCCGGTGGCTGCTGGAGGGTGGGGTCACCTCGGTGCGGGACATGGCCGGCGACGCCCGCATGCTGGCCGGACTGCAGCAGTCGTTGATCACGGGAGAGATCTCCGGACCCCGGCTCGACTACGTGGCGCTGCTGGCGGGCACGGCGTTCATGTCCGATCCGCGGCTGCAGGCCGCCACGCGAGGATACGCCGAAGGGGAGTCCCCCTACATGATCCCGGTGAACGAGGACACCGACGCCGGCGCGGTGGTGCGTCTCGCCAAGGGCACCGGGGCCACCGGCGTGAAGTTGTATGCGGCGTTGGACCCCGCCCAGGTGGAGGCGCTCACCGCGGCCGCTCACGAGGTGGGACTGCAGGTGTGGGCCCACTCCGCGGTCTTTCCGGCCCGCCCGGTGGAGATCCTCGAGGCGGGCGTCGATGGGGTGTCCCACGCGCCGTACGTGATCTGGGACGCCGCCGAGCCCACGCCCGACTTCACGCTCCGCGCCGTGGGCGACTTCCAGGGCGTCCCCCCGGACGGGGCCGCCATGGATCGGGTGGTCGACGCCATGGTCCGGGCCGGCACGGTGTTCGACCCCACGCTGTTCGTCTTCGAACGGCAGGCCGAGGCCGACGACGACACGGCTCGGGCGCGGGCCGCGTGGGGCGCCGCGTTCACCCGGAGGGCCCACGAGGCCGGTGTGATCATCGCCGCCGGAACCGACAATGCCGGCGCGCCCCTGGCCGGGGCCTGGCCCCACGTGCACGAGGAGATGGAACTGCTGGTCGAGCGAGCGGGCCTGTCGCCGCTGGACGCCCTGAGAGCCGGGACCCGGGGAGGCGCGGCGGCCCTGGGAGATCTGGCCCATCGCGGCACCGTCGAGCCGGGCAAACTCGCCGATCTGGTGCTTCTGTCGGCCGATCCGACCCTGGACATCGCCCACTCCACCGCCATCGAACGGGTGTTCCAGGGCGGTCGGGTGGTGCGGTAGATGACCCCCGGGGGACTCCGCCTCGACCCGGCCGCCACCGCGCTCCTGGTGGTGGACGTCCAGACGGGAATGGTGGAATCGGGTCCGTGGGAGATCGACCGGGTTCTCGGCAACATTGGGGCTCTGATCGACACCTGCCGGGAGGTGGGGGTGGAGGTCGTGTTCGTGCAGCACGACGGAGCGCCGGGTGAGCTCGAGGAGCCCGGCTCGCCCGGGTGGGAGATCCACCGATCGGTGGCCCCGAAACGGGGCGAACGGGTGGTTCGGAAGAACTACAACAGTGCGTTCCGACACACCGACCTGCGGGCCCATCTGGACGGGAGAGGGATCGGGACATTGATCATCGTGGGAATCCAGACGGAGTACTGCGTGGACACCACCGTGCGGGTGGCTTTCGAATTCGGGTATCGGGTGCTCGTCCCCGAGTTCACGAACACCACGCTGGACAACGGCGAGGTGTCTGCGGCCACGGTCCACCACCTGGTGAACGGGCGGATCTTCTCGGGACGGTTCGCCGAGACCCCGTCGGTGGCGTCCGTGCAGGCCGCGCTGGACCCGGGCGGCGCCGTCTGACGGGGTCGCGCGGCACGGCCCTCTCGCTCATCTTGGCGGGGTCATGACTCCCGACGCCTCCCGCCCCGATCATTCCCCTCGCGCCCCGGACCCCGGCGGCGGCCTGAAGATCGCCGGCCTGGCGCTGCTGGCCTGGGCGGTCATCGGCCTCGCCCTCCGCGTCACCTCGGGCTTCGAGTTCGACGAGGAGCTCTTCGTGCTGGCCCTGCTGGCGCCGGCGGCGGTGGGCATCGCCCTCTCGGTGAGGGCGTTGCTGCGGTCGTCCGACAAATTCCTCTCCACTCTGGGCCTGATCATCAACGTCTTCCTGGTGATGGGGGCCTTCTTCCTCTGGATTTCAAGTCGGGGCGCCGCCCCCTGACCTCACCCGATCCCCTGTGGACCTCATGATCCGACGCACCGCCCTCGCCGCCCTCGCCGCCGTCGTGATGGCGGCCCCGGCCGCTGCACAGCACGACCACGGAAGTCACGATCACACCTCGCCGTACGTGGACTTCCTGGATCGTGAGATCAAGGCGCTCTCGGCAGACGACGTGGAGGGGCTCCGGAGCGGGATGGGTCTGGGCTTCGCTCTCGCTGCCGAGCTCAACGGGCATCCGGGCCCGAGGCACGTCCTGGACATGGCGCCCATGTTGTCGCTGACCGACGATCAGCGGACGGCCACCCAGGGCGTCTTCGACGAGATGGATGCCGCCGCCCGGGCCATCGGCGAGGAGATCGTCGCCCTGGAGCGGGAACTCGATCAGGCCTTCGCTCAGGCGACCCTCACCGAGTCCCGATTGGACGAGTTGGTGGGCTCCATCGCCGAAGCGCGAGGGCGTCTGCGGATCGTCCATCTCCGGGCCCACCTTCAGATGCTGCCCATCCTCACCGACGAGCAGCGGGCCGCGTACGATCAGGCCCGAGGGTACGGCGGCTGAAACTCAGCCCCGTCGAGGTCCTCCTCGGGCCGGTCCTGATCTGGCAGGGGCGGCAGGTGCGGCGTCGCACGCCCCGCCTTCCCGAACCGGAGGGCCCCCGCACCGGTCGGGCCGGTGCGGGGCCACGCTTGCGACTGCTCGTCGCCGGGGATTCGTCTGCGGCCGGCGTCGGGGCGGGATCGTGGGAGGCCACCCTCACAGCCGTGCTCGTGGCGCGCCTCACGGAACGCTTCTCGGTGGCATGGCGGTTGGAGGCGGCCACGGGGGCGACCACTCCCGACACCCTCCGTCGCCTCGAAGCCCAGGAGGGAGAACGCTTCGACGTGCTGGTGACGGCCTTGGGTGTGAACGACGTCACCCGCGGTACCGAAACCGAGGTGTGGCTGGACCATCAGCGCCGCCTCTTCGCCCTCGCCCGGGAGCGATTCGGCGTGCAGGGTGTTGTGGTCTCGGGCCTGCCCCCGGTGGGATCGTTCCCCGCCCTGCCGTGGCCGCTCCGACCCTGGCTCGGCCGTCGCGCGCGGCGATTCGACGCGGCCCTCCGGCGGGAGACCGCCGCCCACCCGTGGGCCCGGTACGTCGACCTGAACGTCTCGGACGACGTGTCCGACATGGCGTCGGACGGCTTCCATCCCGGTCCGCCCATCTACGCGGCGTGGGCCGCGGGAGTGGCCGACGAGATCGAGTCGTGGGCCGGGTCGTGGGTGGGAGACCCGCTACCGTGACCCGGGCCGCCGTCCGATGGCTCGCGGGGGTGGGGATCCTGGCCCTCGCCGCCTGCGGGCCCGCGGCCGATCCCCCCGCCCTGCTGCTCCGTGGCGTCCAGGTGATCGACGGGACCGGGGCGCCGCCGACGGGACCGGTCACGGTGATCGTGCGGGACGGGTGGATCGACGGCGTCGTGGCCGACTCCTCGGTGCAACCGGCCCGGGGGGACCGGGTCATCGACCTTGCGGGGCGCACGGTGATCCCCGGGTTCGTCGACCTCCACGTGCACTTCCCCCCGGACTCGTCCGTCCAGGACGCCATGCTCCACCGGCTGGCGGAATGGGGTGTGACCACCGTGCTGAACCCGGGGGCCCGGGTCGGTTCGGGCGTGGAGCTGCGAGATCGTCGCGCGATCGGTTCTCCCCGCATCCGCACCGCAGGGCTGATCCTCGAGAACGCCGTGGGCCGGGAGGGTCCTCTCGACTGGGCCGTCCTCGTTGCCGACTCCGTCGACGTGCGGGAGGCGGTCCGGGCCCAGGTCGCCCAAGGCGTCGACTTCGTGAAGCTCTATGCGGGACTCGGGCCCGATCTCGTGGCCGCGGCGGTGGCCGAGGCCCGGAGCGCCGACGTGCCGGTGATCCTCCACGCCGGAGCCACGGGGTGGCGGAGGGCCGCCGAACTCGGCGTCGACATGCTCGTCCACGCCGGGTACAGCAGTCCCATGGAAGAGCTGATGGACGTGCCCGACCCGGCGCCGTTGAGCGACCCGGAGTGGTACGCGGCCTACGCCCGGGCCCCGGAGGGACGCCCGTTCGCCGACGTGGCGCGGACGCTGATGGAGCGGGAGGTGGTGATCGTGCCGACCCTCTCCATCATGCAGGCCGCCGCCTTCGCCGACGACCTCGACCTGCTGGCGTCCCTCCGCCCCGAACTCGCCCCGGAGCGGGACCTGCCCGGGTGGTGGGGCGAGGGGTGGGAGCGGGTGCACCCCCAGCGCGGCGAGGTGAGCGGCGAGGAGGCGGCACTCCTGAAGGAGGTCTATTGGCCGGCGCTCCTGGACATCCACCGGGCGTGGTGGGAGGCGGAGGTGGAGATGGGGGTCGGGACCGACGTGGGGAACCCGTGGATGACGCCCGGCGTGTCGTTCCACCACGAGTTGGCGCTCTACGCCGAGGCCGGGATCCCGCCCCTGGAGGTCCTGGCCATGGCGACGCGGAACGGTGGCCGAGCCCTGGGGCTGGAGGAGGAGATCGGCGTCGTCGCGCCGGGCTTCCGGGCCGACCTTGTCGTCCTGACCGACGACCCGTCGACCGACATCGCGGCCACCCGCTCCATCGAGCTGGTCCTCGTCGACGGCCGGGTGGTCGTGGATCGCCGATGAGGGTATCGTGCGGCGACTATGCGTCTTCTCGCCGCCATCGCCCTCGTCCTCGCCGCCTGCGAGCCCGCCGAGCCCCCTCGGTTCACTACGAGCGACAGCGCGGGCGTCGCCATCGCCGTCTCCCGCTACTCTGCCTGGGACGCCGACCCCGTCGCCCGCTGGGTCGTGGACACGGTGCCCCGCCTGGACCTCACCACCACCGGCACCGGCCCGGAGCACGAGTTCTACCGGGCGGTGGACGGCGCGGTGCTCGACGACGGGCGCATCGTGGTGGCCGACGACGGATCCACCCAGATCCGCATCTACGCGCCCGACGGGCGATTCGTCGCATCGACGGGTCGGGAGGGCGAGGGCCCGGGCGAGTACGAGCAGATCTCCACTCTGGAGGTGCTGGGCGGCGACACCCTCGGGGTGTTCTCCTGGCCCGATCGGTGGACGGTCCTGGCGCCGGACCTCACGGTCGCGCGCATCGCGAACCTGGGCGTCCGGGCGTGGTCGCCCATGGCGCTGCCCGACGGGAACGTCGCCACCTTCGAGGCGTTCGCCTCCATGCTGGAGCACGAGGGCGGCAACGGACTGATCCGGCCGCCGGCGTCGGTGGTGCGCCGCGACGCCGAGGGGCGTGTGGTCGACACCCTCTGGACGGGGCCGGGGCACGAGGAGTTCATGATCACCGACGGGGAGCAGCGCTCGGCCATGCGGCCCCTCTTCGGCCGGGGACCCGCCTTCGACATCCGCGACGGAGTCCTCTACGTCGGCACCTCCGATGCCCTGGCCTACGACATGATCGACGTCGACGGCGCGGTGCTTCGCCGCGTGCGGGTCCCGTCCTACGACCTCTCCGTCTCGTCCGAAGCCGTGGAACTGGAGCGGGAGTCCTACCTTCCCGAGGGACCGGTGCCCCCGGCCTATCGGGAGCGGGTGGCCATGTTGCCCGCCCCCGACACCCGCCCGGCCTACCGCGACTTCTTCATCGACACCGAGGGCCACCTCTGGGCCGGCGCGCTCCGCACCCGCACGACCCTGGACGACCCCTGGCCCTTCGAGGTCTTCTCGCCCGAGGGCGAGTGGCTGGGCACCCTCTCCCTTCCCCCGCGCTTCGAGGTGTTCGAGATCGGCCTCGACTACGTGCTGGGGAGCCGTCGGGACGCCCTCGACGTGGAGCACGTGCAGCTCCTCCCCCTTCGGCGCGGCTCGGGCGGGAGCTGACGATCCGTGGTTCCCGGGACTCCTCTCGCGGCCCCCGAACACCAGGGCGTGACGCTGCATCGGGACCCGGACGCGGGCTACACCGGCATCCTCGCAGTGCACAGCACGACCCTCGGCCCGGCGGTGGGGGGGACCCGCCTCTGGACCTACCCCGACCTCGACGCGGCGGTGGCCGACGCCCTGCGCCTCTCCCGGGGCATGAGCTACAAGAACGCCCTGGCGGGGTTGCCGTTCGGTGGGGGCAAGGCGGTGGTCCTGGGACCCCCTCCCCGTGATCCCGCCGCCCGGATGCGCCTCTTCCGCGCCCACGGCCGGGCCATCGAGAGTCTCGGCGGACGGTTCGTCACGGGTGAAGACGTGGGCACCACACCCGACGACATGGAGACCATCGCCGCCGAGACCCGGTACGTGGCGGGGCGAACCCAGGGCATGGGAGATCCCTCGCCGTTCACCGCCCGAGGTGTGCTCCGGGCCATGGAGGCCGCCGCTGACATCGTGTGGGGCGACGCGGATCTCGGGGGACTCCGCATCGCCGTTCAGGGGCTCGGGCACGTGGGTACGTCGCTGGCCGGGCTCCTTCACGAGCGGGGGGCCCGACTCGTGGTGGCCGACGTGGATCCCCACCGGGCGGACCGGGCCCGGAGCATGTGGGACGCCGAGGTGGTGGCGCCCGACGACATCCTGGGGGTGGAGGCCGACATCCTGGCACCGTGCGCCCTGGGCGGGGTGCTCGATGCCGCCACTGTGGAGCGGGTGCGTGCCGGCGTGGTGTGTGGGGCGGCCAACAACCAGCTCGCCACCGCGAATGTCGACGCCCGTCTACAGTCCCGGGGGATCGCCTACGTGCCCGACTACGTGGCCAACGCCGGCGGGGTCGTCTCGGGCTCGGTGGACATCGCCGGCTGGGACCGGAACCGCATGGAGAGGGCCCTGGACGGGATCGCCGATACGGTGCGGGCGGTTTTCGCCCGGGCGCAGGGCGAGGCGATCCCCACCGGGCAGGCGGCGGATCGCCTCGCCGAGGAGCGCCTCAGGACCGAGGCCGGGGCCCCACCCAGCGAATGACCGTGGCCGACGAGTAGATCTTGTCGTCGGAGTCCTCGCCCGAGGCGTAGCGCTGGGACATGTGGATGATGAGGGCGTCGCCCCCGGCCCGACACGCCTCCACCTTCATCTCGGGGAGCAGTTCGGACATGTTGGCCCCGTCGAACCACCCCGATTCTCCTTCCAGGATTCCGAGCTCCTCGTACTCCCGGTCGGGGATGCCCGTGGTGTAGACCTCGATGGCGCAGTCGTCGGGCCGGGGCGGATACGGGGTGCCGGTGGGGGTGAACCAGGCGTGGGCGCAACCGGAAAGAACGAAGGCCCCCGAGAGGGCGGCGAGCGTCAGGGTCGTGCGACGGCGATCCATCGGAACGGCTCCGCGGTTGGATTGTGAATCGTCGGGGCCCAGGAATCGCAAGGGATGTGCCCGCGAACGAATCCCCGAATTATCGCGGAATCGGGCCACGGAGGGGAGGTCTTCCGGCGGCGAGGTGTCCTCGCTGGAGGACGCCCCACGGACCGCCGGGACACGGGGGATTCGGCCGGCGACCTTGCCGTGCCGCAGCGTGGGCGCACAATTGGGCCGATGATCCGTCGCTTCGTGGTCCTTCTCGTCGGCCCCGCCGCCGTCGCCGCCCTGGCGGGGTGCGCCGCAACCACGGGAGAGGTCGTGGCCCCCTGTCCGGAGTCCCGGATCTCGGTGGACTCCCTCGCGGCCCTCGACCTCGACGAGCTGATTCCCATGGGGCTCGACCCCCGACGGCTTCCCCGGACCTCGACCGTGGCACCCGCGCTCGTGAACCGTGACCACATGGCCCGGGCCGTGACCCGGGAGTACCCCGAACACCTGCGCAGAGCCCGGGTCGGCGGTGTGGTTCGTGTCGGGATTCTGGTGGCGGACAACGGGGTGCCCCTGGACGTGCGGGTTCTTCAGTCGAGCAACCAGCCGGAGATCGATGCGGCGGCGCGCCGCGTCGCCCGGATCGCGCGGTTCCGCCCGGCCCTGGATGGCGACTGTGCCATACCGGTCTGGGTCGCGTTCCCCATCAGCTTCCGGGTCCTGGGTCACCCATGAGCCCCATGGAGGCGCTCCGACACGCCGCCCGGGGCCTCCGCCGACGGCCGGGCTTCACGGCCCTCGCCGTGGGCCTGGTGGGGCTCGGGATCGGGGCCGTCACCGCGGCGTGGACCGTGCTGGACCGCTCGGTGCTTCAGCCGCTGCCGGTGGACGATCAACACGGGGTCGTGGTGGCGTGGATCGACCACGTGGCCCGGGGCTTCGATCATTTTCCGGTGACCGTCCCCCTGTTCGAGGAGTTGGAGGGTGGAGGGGCGCCGGGGCTCGCCGGGGTCGCGGCCGTGTCGTCGTCCGGCGCCGGCCGGGGCATCGTCGAGGGCGACGAGGGACCGTGGACCGTGTCATGGTCCCGGGTCCTGGGCGACTTCTTCGGGGTTCTGGGGACCGATGCCGAGGTGGGCCGGACATTGCGGCTCGACGACGACGTGCCCGCGCCGGCCGAACGGGCGGTGGTGATTTCCCACGGACTCTGGACCCGTCGGTTCGGGCGCTCTCCCGACATCGTGGGCACGACCCTCCGCACCCGGCTCGGCACCTACGTGGTGGTGGGGGTCATGCCGGCGGCGTTCGACTACCCCCGGGGAACCGAGGTCTGGGCGCCCACGCGGCCGGCGTACCCGGAGTGGGACGCCGAGCGGCCCTTCCTGGAGCTCGACCTGATCGCCCGCCTCGCCCCCGGCGTGGGGCCGGCGACGGCCGCCGATCAGTTGGCTGCCGCGAGCCGGGCGACCCCCGACCTCGCCGGGTTGTACGAGGGGTCGGCGCCGGTGATTCGATCGTTCGAGACCGTGCTGCTGGGCGACCTCGGTCCGACCCTGGTGGTGCTCTTCCTCGGGGCGCTGCTCGTTCTCGGGGTAGCCGGCCTCGATCTGGGCAACGTCGCCCTGGTACGGGCGGTGGACGATGCCCGGGCGTTGTCGGTGCGGCGGGCGCTGGGCGCCGATGGCCGGCGGCTCCTGGGTGAGGCCGCGGCCGAGGCCGGCGTGCTGGCGGTTCTGGCGGTGGGCGCGGGCCTGGCCCTCGGGGCGGTCGCCGTCTCGGTCCTCCTCCCCCTGGCACCGTCGGAGCTGCCCCGACTTCACCAGGTGGAGGGACTCACGGCAGGTGCCGTGATCCTGGCTCTCGCGGTGGGTGTCGTGGTGGTGGGCACCGCGGTGGTGCTGCCCCGGTGGATCGCGCTTCGCCGGGACCCGGCGGTGGTGGTCCGATCGACGCGGACGACGACGAGCCGGGGTGGGGATCGGGTCCGGGAGGGCCTGGTCGTGGCCCAGATCGCCCTGACCGTCTGGGTTCTGGCGTCCGGAGCCCTGCTGGTCCGGACCGCCCACAATCTCCAGCGTCTCGACCCCGGCTTCGCGCCCGAGGCCCTCTCGGTGGTGGCCCTCACCTACGACGAGGGGGGCGTCCTGGCGCCTCCCGGTTCGGCCGACCTGCTCCGGGCCGCGGCGGCCGAGATGGCGCGGCATCCGGGAATCGTGGGGGCGACGCCGGTCCAGATGCCTCCGCTCCCCGGCGCCGGGGCCTGGCAGACGATCCTGAACAAGGAAGGTCAGACCCCCGAGGAGGCCGGTGACGAGAACGTCTACGTCTTCATGGAGTTCGTCGAATCCTCGTACTTCGACCTGCTGGGAGCCCCGGTCCTTCGAGGTCGAGCCCTCACCGAGGCGGACCGGGTGGGGGCCGCGCCGGTGGTGGTGGTCAACGAGGCCACCGCCCGGCGCTATTGGCCAGGGGAGGAGGCCGTGGGTCAGCGCATCACCACGGGACTCCCGGGTGTGGAGGGGACGTCCATGACGGTGGTGGGCGTGGTGGGGGACACCCGCTACGGGGCCCTCACCGAACTCCAACCCACCGCGTACTTCCCCCTGGCCCAGGTCGACGGATTCCGCTCTCAGTACCTGTTGGTGCGGACGGCCGCCGGTGCGCCCCCCCTTCTCGAGGCCGCCCGGGAGGCGTTGGCGGCCGAGGCTCCGGGCGTGCGGGCCATGGCGGTGGAACGGGTGGCAGAGCGCCTGGCCGCACCGCTGGCGGGCCCCCGCTTCTCGGCCCTCCTCTCCACCGTGTTGGCCGTGACGGCGCTGATCATCGCGGTGGCGGGGGTCTACGCCATGATGGCGTTTCTGGTGCGGAGTCGGCGGCGGGAGATCGGCGTGCGCCTCGCCTGTGGGGGAACGCCGTCGTCGGTGGGCGGCCGTGTGATCGCCCGGGGGCTGACCCTGGCCGCCGTCGGGTCGGCCATCGGCGCGGCGGGCGCCGCCTGGAGCGGACGGGCGTTCGAGTCCCTGCTATTCGGCGTGTCGGGAGTCGACCCCGGAAGCCTGGGCGCGGGCATGGCGCTGGCGTTGGCCGCCGCCGCCCTGGCCTGCATCATCCCCGCCCGCCGCGCCGCCGGCGTCGATCCCGTGGAGGTGCTCCGGGCCGAGTGATCACCCCTCCACCGTGAAGCCGAACATCATGCCGGCGTGGAGGTGCTCGGCGATGTGGCAGTGGAGCATCCATTCGCCGGGGTTGGACATCTCCACGAGCACGTCCATGGTGGAGCCCACGGGGACGATGGCCGTGTCCTTCCAGACCAGATTGCGGTTCTCCACCCCGTCCATGGAGAGCACCAGGAAGCGCTGACCGTGGATGTGGATGGGGTGATTCATGGGGTGGAACGACTCCGGGGTGTTGAACACCCGGATCTTCACAACGTCGCCCTGCCGGAACGTCCAGTGGATGTCGCCGTTCTCGGCGCCCGTGGCCGAGTCCCTCAGCACCCACTCCACCTGCTCGGCCGTGGACAGCCAGTTCATCATGGGCATGGCGTCGTTCCACTCCATGGGGGGCACGTAGAGCGTGTCCATTTCCATGGATTGGACGATGGGGAGCGGCAGATCCTGCACCCGCACCGTGGTCACCAGTTCGTGGTCGGGCTCCCGGTCGAAGTGCTCCCGGAAGGCGTCGATGTCGGCCTGGACCGCCGTGTGCTCCCGGAGCGACACGAAGGCCTCGCCGAGGTCGTCGGCCACGGGCTCGTCCAGGACGGTCACCCGGGAGAGGGTGTCGACCTCGGGGTAGAACGTGCCCCGGAAGTGGTTCACCGCCTGGATCGAGTTGGCGATGGCCACCTCGCCGGGTTCGTCGAAGCGCACGTCCACCACGTAGCGCTCGGCGGGGGCGATGACCACGCTCTCCACCCACTGCTCCCGCTCGTACCGACTCACGTCCGAGGCCAGGATCTTCACCCGGGCGCCCCCGAAGGTCACGTTGAACGTCCGGCTGTTGGCCACGTTGGTGAGGTAGAATCGCACGACCTCGCCCCGTCGCACCTCCAGGGCGTGATCGGTGAGGCCGTTCACCATGAGGACGTTGCCGAAGCGCCCCATGAGAGCATGGGTAGGGGACTCCTGGCCCCAGGGAATGGGCCCCTGGGCGTCGAGGAGCATGTCGTCCAGGACGAACACCTCCTCCCGATTCGTGGGACCGTAGTAGTCGGGGTCGGGAGAGGTCACCAGGAGGTTGCCGAACAACCCGAGATCCTGCTGCACGTCTTCGCGCACGTGGGGGTGGTACCAGAACATACCGGCGTCGGGGACGTTGACCTCGTAGGTGAAGCTCTCGCCGGGACCGATGGGGTCCTGGGTCACGCCGGGCACGCCGTCGAAACGGTTGTCGATCCGGATCCCGTGCCAGTGGATCGTGGTGGGCATCTGGATCTCGTTGGTGACCCGCACCACCACCGTGGCTCCCTGGGGCGCCTGGATGAGAGGACCCGGGTACTGGCCGCCGTATCCGAACATCACCATCTCGTGCCCGGCGATGGTGCGCCGCACCATGGACACGGGCAGATCGAGGGTGTCGCCGTCGGCCATGGCCACCAACTCCGACGGTCGGGCCTCGGGGAGCATGGCCGGGTCCATGCCCATGCCCGGCAGGAAGGGCCCCACCACCGGGACGGCCCCTTCCAGCCCGGGCAGCATGGGCATCTCCATGTCCATGGGGGGCATGCGCCAGCCCCCGGCCATGTCCATGGGCATGGCGTGGCCGCTGTGGTCCATCTGGGCCTGGAGCGGGAGAGCCGCCGCCAGGGCCAGGGCGGACACGGCGACGTTCCGGGTGCGACGCATGGCTCTCAGCCTCCGCCCCCGTAGCCCCACGCCGCGCAGTTCTCCTGCTGCAGCGGGCCGTGCCCCGCCATGGTGTGCATCATCCCGCTCCGGGACATGCCCCGGGTCACCACCGGGCCCTGCCAGCGGGCGGGACCCGCGTCGGAGGCCAGATGGGCCGGGTCTTCCAGGGTCACGATGGCCAGGAACTTGTTCCAGACCACCCGGCCGCTGAACGCCACGCCGGGCTCCAGAACGCCGGCGAACGAGATCTCCGAGAGATCGGACTTGGTGAACCACACGGCCCACGCCTGCCCGCCGGGGGCTTCGGGGAGGTTTCGGAGGCGCAGGTGCACGTCGTAGGCGTAGCTGCCGTCGGAGCTCACCGCCACACCGAAGGGAGAGCGGGCGAAGGTCACGGCGGCCTCACCCTCGAGCCGCGCCGTGCCCGGCACGTTCCTGGTGGTGACCATCTCGAACGAGTAGTACTCGGGGGGCTCGGGGTTCGCGCACATCACGGGGTCCGGCGCGGCCCCCTGGGCGCTCTTCGCCCAGGCCCCCAGGGCTCCCAGCCCCACGCACGCCGCGGCGATCCACCACCGCACCATGCGGTCGTCCCGAACCCTCATGCGCCCCCGCCCGGCACCGCCTCGGGGGCGGCGTCCGCGTCATCGAACGTGATGGGCCGGCGAGCCGGCGCATCCCAATCCTGGGCCGAAGAGATGTTCGGGAAGCCCCACTGCTCACCGTTCCAGCCCTGGAAGCCGTCCATGCGGAAGGTCCAGAGGCCGGTGCTCATGTCGCTGATGACGATGAGGCCGTCCTCGTTGCGCACGTCCACGCCGAAGGCGCCGTTGAACATGGAATAGCGGTCGGTGTTGGGCGGGCCGATGTAGGTGTCGTAGTAGCCCACCGTCACGGGGTTGAGCGGGTCCTGGAGGTTGAAGATCTGCAGCCCGTCGAGGTACCCCGACACGAACACGTAGGGCCAGCGCACCTCGTGATTGTGCACGAGGTTCTTCCAGTTGGCGGTGAAGGCCGACACGGGGCTCGAGATGTTCTGGCGCTCCCCGTCCAGGGCGGGCTGGAGGTCGAAGATCCGCAGCGGCGCGTACTGGTACTCGGTCTCGGCGATGACGTACCGGCCGTCGGGGCTCGGCGTGAACGTGTGTCCGTAGCTCACGCCCGAGACGTTGGTCAGGGTGATGCGGAGCTGGGGGTCGGTGACGTCGCTCACGTCGTAGATGTAGTACCCGCCGGTGCCCCCGCCGTAGAAGCGGTCCTCGTCGGTGTCGGGATGGTAGCCCACGTAGAAGTCGTGGTAGCCGCCCGAGCCGTCGGCGGACCCCACCGGCACCATCCCCACCCGGGCGTTTTCCAGATCCCCGTCGACGATCATGCCCAGGTCGTAGACCAGGGCCCCGGGGGCGCGAGCCGTGGTGAAGAGGTACACCCGTCCATTGGAGTGCTTGTAGATGAAGATGTTGTGGAAGCCGCCGGGCATCTCGGGCTCCCGGATCCGGGCCACCTCTTCGACGGTGGAGGCGTCGGGCAGTCCCGTGACGTCGAGGACCACGGCGCCGAGGTCGGTGTCCGGTCCCCCCTGCCCGAACTGGAGCGACTGCACCACGTAGTAGCGGTCGTTCCACTTGAAGTGCTTCACGTCCATCCCGCCGGTGCGCTGGTGCAGGTCCTGATCCTCGATGCGCCACTCGTAGAGCAGCTCGGGCTTCTCCGGGTCGGCGATGGAGATGATGTCGAGTCCCTTGGGACCCTCGAAGCCGTACACCATGCGCGAGATGTAGGCGAAGGGCCGGTTCATCTCCTGCTCCACGTCCATGTCGGCCACCGAGAGCCGGGGGCCGAGGGGCAGATGGCCCAGCACCTCGATGTTGTCGCTCCCGCGATTCATGGGACTCCACGGCACCTGCTCCTGAGCGGAAACGGCGGCAGGCGCCGAGGCCGCGAGGACGGTCGCGGCGGCAATCACGAGGGTGGGGCGGAGGAAGACGGACGTCATACGCGGGACTCCGGAACGGGAAGGAAGCGACCGGGCCATGATGGGCCGGTCGCGGCGGGAGGGGCAAGGACGTCGCTCGGTGCAGGAGGGGCCGGTGGGTCGTCGCTTCGGGGCGAAGTCCCCGCCAGAACCGGGGACGGCCCAGGATTCCGGATTGGCGTCGCCATGCGGTGTGGATTCCCCAACCCGTGGTCCGAGGTGCTTCCGTTGGGGACTTCGCCTCGGCCAACCGCCGAATGGGTCGCCTCGGGCTCCCGCTACGGCCGCTCGACTATCGCCGTTCGCCCAGCACCGCGTACAACGTCAGGCGTTGGCCGTCCCGCTCCACCACCACCTCGACCCGGTCGCCCGGGGCGGCGTCCCGCAGGCCGTAGGTGAACGCGTAGAGGTCGGTGACCTCGGTGTCACCGAACCGCACGATGACGTCGCCGCCCCGGAGGCCGGCACGCTCGGCCGGGCTGCCTTCCCGCACGCCGGAGAGGGGCACGCCGTAGTCCGCAGGGGCCATGTCGGGAATGCTGCCGAAGTAGGGGCCGTAGCCCCGGCCGCTGCCTTCCCCCTCGGCGGCGGGTGCGGGAGGCTGGCTCTCCACCGGCGTCAGGTCGGCCACCCGGGCTCCCGTGCCCGCGAGCGTCCCGGCGATGTCGGCCACCAGGTCGGCGATGCGGTCCAGCCCCTCGCCGTTGATGGTGTCCCAGTCGTCCACCGGGCGATGGTACTCGGTGTGGGTGTTGGTGAAGAAGTGCAGCACCGGAATGCCCACGCCGTAGAACGAGCTGTGGTCGGAGGGCCCGTACCCGTCGGGGAGGAGGCCCAGTTGGAACGGCGTGTCCCGGGCCTCGTTCACCCCGCGCACCAGGGACTCCCATTCCGGCGCCGTGACCATGCCGTAGACCGTCAGCGTGTTGTCCCGGAGACGGCCCACCATGTCCATGTTGAGCATGGCCACGGCGTCGTCCACGGGCACCGTGGGGTGGCTCACGTAGTGGGCGCTGCCCAGGAGTCCCCGTTCTTCGCCCGAGAACGCGATGAAGAGGACGGGACGCGCGGGAGTGGGGCCGTCGGCCAGTCGTTCCGCCGCCTCCAGGAGCGCCGCCGTGCCGCTGGCGTTGTCGTCGGCGCCGTTGTGGATGTCCCGGGAATCGGGATCCAGGGATCCGGCGCCGCCCCGGCCCAGGTGATCGTAGTGGGCGCCGAGGATCACCACTTCGTCGGCGCGGTCGGGGTCCGAGCCCGGGAGCAGCGCCACCACGTTGCGCGCTTCGCCCATGGCGGCCTCAACGGCGGCGGCGACGGTGGCGGTCTCCCCCGCCTGGGCCGCCGTCCGGATTGCGTCGGCCCGTGCGCCCCGGGCTTCCAAGGCGGGGATGGGGACGAAGGGGCGCCGTTCCCCGTCGAACTCCGGAAGGTCGGTCCCCTCGGGGGACAGGAGGATCACCGCCGCGGCTCCGCGACGGGCCGCCAGCGAGGCCACGAAGTGGGGATCGTCGGGGAGCGAGCCGCCGGTCGCGTCGGCCGCCGCCAGGTCCAGAACCACGATCCGGCCCTCCAGCGCTGCGGCGGCCTCGCTGGAGTCGGGCGGAAGGGTGGCGCCGGCGTAGACCAGGGCCGCCTCGACCCGCCCCGAACCGGAGAAGCCGAAGGGGGCCCAATCCGCGCCGGGCGCCGTCTCTTCTCCCGCCATCACCAGCGCGTTATCGTCCCCGAGGCGGCTCCCCGTGCGCACCTCGAAAGGTTGGAGCCAGTCGCCGTCGGCGCCGGCCGGTTGCAGTCCCGCGGCCTCGAAGCGATCGACGATGTAGGTGGCCGCACACCGCTCACCCGGGCTCGCCACGTCGCGGCCCTCCAGGGCGTCGTCGGCAAGATAGCGCACGTGCTCCATGGTCCCGGTCGACTCTCCCGTGAGCGTGGCCGGATCGGGGCAGCCGGCGTCCGCCGTTTCGGGGCCGCCGCAGGCCGTGGCGGCCGCAGCGAATACGATGCTCATCGCAACCGAGGAAGTCTTCGACATGGTCCGTTCGTCTCTCCGTCGTTCCGCCTTCATGGTTCTCGGTGTCCTCACCGGGGCGCTCACCGCCTGCGGGGGGGGCGACGCCCCCGATCCGGAGTCCATGGACGAATCCACGGACGCTCCGACGGCGGTGGCCTCGCCGGGCGGATTCATGGTCGAGGCGGGTCAGCCCTTCGACGCCGATCCCCGGGAGGCTCGCCTCCGGAATGTGCGGCAATTGACCTTCGATGGGGAGAACGCCGAGGCGTACTTCTCCTTCGACGGCACCCAACTGGTCTTCCAGCGGACCGAAAACGCCGAAGGGGCCTGTGACCGGATCTGGCGGATGGATCTCGCCACCGGTGACACCACTGCGGTTTCGAGCGGCGACGGACGGACGACCTGCTCGTACTTCTACCCGTCCGACGACCGGGTCATCTTCGCCTCCACCCACGCCGAACTCGACGTCTGCCCGGCCCCGCCGGACATGCGCATGGGCTACGTGTGGGCCCTGTATCCCGAATACGACCTCTGGCTGACCGATCCCGACGGTGGGAACCCGGTGCGCCTCACCGACACGCCCGGGTACGACGCCGAGGCCACCATCTCGCCTCAGGGCGATCGCATGGTCTTCACCTCGGTCCGGGATGGTGATCTGGAGCTGTATTCGGCCAATCTCGACGGTACCGACGTGGTCCGCCTCACCGACCGGATCGGCTACGACGGCGGCGCCTTCTTCTCGCCCGACGGCTCGAAGATCGTGTGGCGCGCCCACTATCCCGAGTCCGAAGAGGAGATCGCCGACTACCAGCGGCTCCTGTCCGAGGGTCTGATCCGGCCGTCGGAGCTGGAGATCTACGTCATGGACGCCGACGGATCCAACATTCGGCAGGTCACCGACAACGGCGCCGCCAACTTCGGTCCCTTCTGGCACCCCGACGGCGAGCGCATCATCTGGTCGTCGAACATGGGCGATCCGTCGGGGCGGGAGTTCGACCTGTACATGATCAACGAAGACGGCACCGGTCAGGAGCAGATCACCCACACGGGCGACTTCGACGGGTTCCCCATGTTCAGCCCCGATGGCCGCTACCTGGTGTGGGGCTCCAATCGGAACCCGTCCCACGACGGCAACACCAACGTGTTCATCGCCGAGTGGGTGGAGACGCCGGAGGCCGGCGCGGGGATGTGACGAGGCGCGTCGCAGCCGAAGTTCTTGGGGGGCGGGTCGCCGGTGGGGCGGCTCGCCCCCCGGCGCGTCAGGGGGGGCCGAGCCGGGCCAGGAAGTCCTGGAGGATCCGGTAGGTGAGCCCCCACACCACATCGTCGTGGACCCGGAGGGCCGGAAACACCCGCGGTCCTCCCGGCAGCGCCATCTCCACCTCGTCGTGTACCGCCGGATCCCGGAGGACCTCCAGGGGAGTCCAGTGCACCTGGGCCACTTCGGGTGAGGCCACGCGGGCCGTCGTCCCTGCGGGCACACCGAAGACGAAGGGTGAGATGCGGATCTTCGGAAGCGGCGCGCTCCGGGGGGCGACCCGGGGCAGGCTTCCCAGAGGGCCCACGGCGGCGTCGGCCCGGGGTGGAAGCACCACACCCGTCTCCTCCCGGGTCTCCCGCACGGCGGTGTGGATCAGGGAGGGATCGTCGGCGTCGCGCCGGCCTCCGGGGAGGGCCATGTGGCCGGACCAGGGATCCCGGGGATGCCGGGCCCGCTTGATGAGAAGCACCTCCAGGTCTTGAGGCTGACCGCGCAGAACCACCGCCACCGCGGCCTCGATGTCCACCTCGGGATCGTGGGGCGGGTCGTCGGGATCGGAGGCGTAGGCCGCCAGGGCCTCCCGCACCGCGTGGAGCCGGGGATCGTCCATGGCGGAACGTGGCCGACCCGGCCACTCACCTCAAGGGGGTCTCGCTGCCGGTCGATCCTTCGAGGCAGCCATGACGCACCCTACCGCTGAACCCGAATCCGATCTCGATCGCCGGCTGCGCCTCGCGGTGCTGCTCGTGGTGGCCGTGGCGCTCTTCGCCGCGGCCCTCTCCATCGTCGACCACGCCTTCATTCCCCCGGACGATGCCCTGCGGCACGCGGCCACGGCGGTGGCCGATCAATCGTATGAAGAGGTGGTGCTCTTCGACGCGTCGATCCCCGCCGAAGACTCCACGCCGGGGTGGCACGGGATCCTGCGAGCCATGCACCGGGCCTTCGGGCTCGACCAGTTCGCCCTGGTGAGCTTCTCGGTGGTGTTCTTCTTCGCCGTGTTCACCCTGACGCCTCTCTTCCTGCTCCGGCGCCCCGAGGCGTGGGCCATCGTGTTGCTCCTGGCCATCGTGGCCAATCCCGGCTGGCCGGTGCGCCTGGCCCTGGGGCGGCCGTTCCTCTTGTCGGCGGCCGCCGTGCTGGTCTTCGTGCTGGCGTGGGAGCGACTCCTGGCCGATCCCCGGTCCCGGTCGGGGCTCGTCCTCTGCTTCGCGGCGGCAGCCCTCACCACCTGGATCCACTCGACCTGGTTCCTGCTCCTGGCGGCGCCCATGGCGGCCTTCGTCACCGGCCACCGCCGAGCGGCGGCATCCCTGCTCGGGGCGGTGGTGGCGGGCATCGTGGTGGGGGCGATCCTCACGCTCCAGCCTCTCACGCACCTCACGTACAACGTGGTGCACGTCTGGAAGACCATGGGCACCACGCCGGGCCACCTGCGGGTGTCGGAACTCCAGCCCTTCACCGGGGACGGCGCGTACGTGTCGGGAGCCCTGATCCTCCTGGTGGCGTGGGCCTCACTACCCGAATTGAAGGCCATGAGCCTTCGCCACGTGGGGGTCACGACGGCCCTGGCCGGGTGGGTCCTGGCCTTCACGGCCAGTCGGTTCTGGTCCGACATCGGATTGCCGGCCCTTCTGGCCCTCTCCGCCCTCCTGGTCCAGCGCATCCTGGAGGCCCGACTTCCGTCCCGGGCGCCGGCTCGCGCGGTCCTGGTGGTCGCGGTGGCGGCGGCTCTCCACTTCTCCATCACGGCCAACCACGGCCGCCGGTGGGAGAGTTCGCCCCTCCCCCGCATCGCCTGGTTCGCCGAGAGCCCCGAGGGCGCCGACTGGCTTCCCGGAGCCGGAGGCATCGTCTACAGCCCCGAGATCCGGGTCTTCTACAGCATGTATCTCGTCTGGCCCGACGCCCCGTGGCGCTACGTCCGGGGCCCGGAACAGGGCATCATGCCCCGGGAGCACCTGGCCGTGCTCCACGACTTCGAGGAGCGGGGTACCTGGGACGCCCTCCAGCCCTGGGTCGACGCCCTGCGGCCCGAGGATCGCCTCATCGTCGACGCGGCGGGCCGAGCCCTCCCCGCCTACCCGGGGACCCAGGTCCAGCCACTCCCCCACGGCCTCGCCGTGGTGCGACTGGAGCCCGGCCGCCGCTAGGAAGGCGTGCGACGCTGGGCCGTTCTCAGGGCGTTGAGCGCGTGGAAGCCCCGGACCATGGATTGGAATCCGGCAGGGCCGGGGGGCATGAAGCGCTCGGGTAGGGCCAGGTCCTCACCGACGCGGAGGGGTGACCAGCCGAGCTCCAGGGCCGCGTCCACGGCCCCGTCCAGCCACTCTCCGTAGGCCCGCGCCTCGGCGAGAATCGCCGTGGCCTCCACGGGTGCGAGGTGGCCGGGCACGAGAAGCCGGGCCCCCATCTCCTCGACCGTCTCGACGAGACGGAGCCAATCCCGGGCGTCGCCGGTCCACAGAAGGGGGACCTGGGCGCGGGTGAGGAGGTTGCCGGTGAACGCCACGCCGGCGTCGGGCACGTGGACGAGGACATCGCCTTCGGTGTTCACCGGTCCGACGTGGAGGAACTCGACGATCCGCCCGCCCAGATCGATCTCCATGCGGTGCTCGAACACCTGGTCGGGCCCCCGGAATTCGGCGTCTGCGAAGAGTTCGGGCTTCCCCGTGAAGTGTCGGAGCACCGCCACCTCGGTGGCGAACTCCTCCGGGGTCCGCTCGTGGCTGGTGTGGCCCAGGATCGTGGTTTCGGGGCCGAACGCGGCGTTGCCGAAGGTGTGGTCCCCGTGGGGGTTCGTGTTCGCGAGCCAGCGAATGGGGAGGTCGGTGATGGTCCGGACGAGTCGGATCGCCTCGTCGGCCAACTCCCGGGTGATGTGCGCGTCCACCACGAGGGCGGCCTCCTCCCCGACGACGAGACCGATGTTGTTGACGGCCCCCCGATCGCCCCGCAGCACCCAGACGCCCGGGGCCACCTCCTCCGGGAGGAGGGACGCGTCGGTGGGATCCAACGGGGGCGGGAAGAACGGTGTGGGGGCGTCGGCGAACTCGCCGAGCCAGCGCGGCTGCTGGTGCCAGACCTTGTTCACGATCCGCCATCCCAGGTCGGTCTTCAGGATCGTCAGATAGTCGACGTACCGAACCGAGGGCCACTCCAGAATCACCTTGGCCGTCGCCGCACTCCCGGCCACGTCGACGGAGACGACGTGGTTCCTTCGTTCGTCGACGTCGGCGGCGACGGGGCTCCGGGTGAACGTCGCCCACTCCTCGTAGGGCCGTTCCCAGTAGCCCCCGATGGCGGCGGCGAGCTGGGCGTTCGGATGGAATGCCCGGTCGAGGATCGCCCGATCGTGCCCGTCCACCGCGGCGAAGTAGTCCTGGACCACCCGTTCGATCTGGGCGCGGTCCGAGGTGGGGGGGACGCCCTGGGCCCCCACCAGGGCGGGGAAAGCCGCGAGAGCGATTCCGGTGAGGGGGACTCGAACGGCTCGGGCGGGTCGGGGAGGCGTCATGGAAGGCCAGGTTCGGCGGAAGAACAGGTCCGGGGTCGTCCGTTGGACGCCCGCCGCCCGTGTTCTTTTCCCGGAAGGGGGAGCCGGGAAGAAACCGGGGGCCCCCTTCGTCCAATCAGCGTCGAATCAACCTCAGACGATGGGAGGAAGGGATGCGAACCACGACCGGAAACCTCACCCTGATCACCGCGGGAATCCTCACCCTGGGCTCGCCGTTGGCCGGACAGTCCGCGTTCAAGCTGGGTCCCCTGGACGGGTATCTCATGCCGGAAGCCGAGGAGATTTCCCTGGCTCGCAGTGCGGGGCCGGACAACGTCCGGGAAGGCGCGACGATCCTGGTCCTCGACGCCTCGGGCGAGTACAGGACAGCCGTGGACGGCGAAAACGACTGGACCTGCTTCGTCGGGCGGGCCTGGACCGGTCCGGCCCCGGTGGTGGACGGGCGGCGGGTCCTGGTGGAGCGCCACGTGGACCCCATGTCCCGGGGGCCGCAGTGCTTCAACGCCGCCGCCACGAACACGGTCCTGGAGTGGCACCGGCTCACCACCCGGCTCCTCTTCCAGGGCCACGACACCCACCAGGTGGAAGATCGGGTCCAGGAGGCCCTCGACCGCGGCGATCTCGGCGTCCCTCCGGTGGGCGCCATGTCGTTCATGTTGTCGCCCCGGTCCCACCTGAACCAGGTCGTCGGCCGGTGGCTGCCCCACTACATGTTCTACACGCCCTACGTCACCAGCGGGTCGTACGGCGACGACGGAATCTCCGGGGAGCGTCCCTTCGTCACCGATGGGGGAGGGGTCTGGGCCATCACCACCGTGGTCGCCCCTGCCTGGTCCGACGGAACCCCGGTGGGGGGCGACGGGCCGTTGCCTTGACTTTCTAGGTATCGGCCGCCAACGTCTTGCCTAGACTTCCTAGGCAAAGGCGATTCCATGGCCCGATCCGGCAAGGGACTGCTCCACGGCACCCTCGACACCCTGATCCTCCGGACCGTGTCCGAGGCTCCACGGCACGGCTATGCCATCGCCCGCTGGCTCGAGGAACGCACCGACGAGGCGATCCGCGTCGAGGAGGGGTCCCTGTATCCCGCGTTGTATCGACTCGAGAAGCAGGGTCTGCTCCGCTCCGAGTGGGGACGTTCGGAGCTGGATCGACGGGCGAAGTTCTACCACCTCACCGAGAACGGCCGGCAGCGACTCGCGGCCGAGACCCGGGCCTGGAGCGAGTTCAGCGAGGCCGTGAGCCGCGTGCTGCGGCCGGGCTGAGTCGACCATGGGGCGGATGGGACGCAGGCCGCCGGTGGAGGCGGAGGTCGACGAGGAGATGGAGTTCCACGTCGAGATGCGGGTGCGGGAATTGGTGGCTCGGGGATGGGACCCCGAAGAGGCTCGAGCCGAGGCGATCCGGCGCTTCGGCGACCTCGAACGCGTGAAGGACGACTGCCGGACGCAGGGGCGGAGGAGGGACGGGCGGATGAGACGGCAACGGTGGTTCGACGAATTGCGGCAGGACCTGGGGTTCGCGGTGCGACAGCTCCGCAGAGCCCCGGGATTCTCCGCCGTGGTGGTGGTGACGCTGGCCCTGGCCATCGGCGCCACGTCGTCGGTGTTCAGCGTGGCCGACGCCGTGGTCCTGCGACCCCTTCCGTTTCCCGAGTCGGATCGGCTGGTGGCCATCTGGACCCGCTACCTCCCGGCGTCGGGCTTCGACATCGAGAAGTTCGCCCTGTCGGGACCCGAGGTCCTGGATCTTGCCGACACCTCCGAGGCCCTCGAGGATCTGACGGTCATGGGCGGGGGATCCCGCACCCTCACGGGGGGCGGCGCCGATCCGGAGCGACTGGGCGTCGGGTTCGTGTCGGCGTCATTCGGCGCGGTGCTGGGCGTCGAGCCTGTGGTGGGCCGGTGGTTCGGCCCGGACGAGGACGTGCCCGGCGCGACGCCCGTGGTGGTGCTGGCCCACGATCTCTGGCAGAGCCGCTTCGGAGGCGATCCCGATCTCGTGGGGCGCACCGTGGAGCTCGACGGGGGGGCGGTGGAGGTCGTGGGCGTCATGCCGCCGGGATTCGACTATCCGTCGGGGCGGCAGGCCTGGCTTCCCATGGGACTCGATCGGTCCAACGAAGGGGGGCGGGCATCCCATGGCTACTCGGTCCTGGGACGGCTGCGGGACGGGGTTTCCCTGGACGCGTTCGACGCGGAGCTCGAGCGCTTGAATGCCGGGTGGGGGGCGGAGTACGAACACAACGCCCATCACTTCCTCTGGGCCCAGAGCCTCAAGGACGAAGAGGTGGCCGACGCTCCCCGCACCCTGGCCCTGCTGGCGGCGGCGGTGGGGTTGGTGCTCCTGGTGGCGTGCGCCAACGTGGCCAACCTGCTCCTGGCCCGGAGCGAGCGGCGCATGGGAGAAGTGGGGGTCCGCACGGCTCTGGGTGCCGATCGGGGCCGGATCGTGCGACAGCTCGTGACCGAAAGCCTGGTGCTGGCGGGGCTCGCCGCCGTCCTGGGCCTGGCCCTGGGCGGTGTGGGCACCCGGGCCCTCCTGGCCATCCATCCCGAGGCGCTCCCGCGCCTCGACGGTGTGGGTGTGGACGGGCGGGTGCTGGGCTTCACCGCCCTCCTCGCCGCCGTCACGGCCCTCCTGTTCGGTGTCGGTCCGGCGCTGTGGACCGGACGCCGGGCCCTGGGGTCGGTGGCCGGGGGCACGCGGGGGTCGACGGCGGGTCGCGGTCGGTCGTTCCTGCGTCGGGGCCTCGTGTCGGCGGAGGTGGCGTTCAGCCTCACGGTGGTGCTGTTCGCGGCGCTCACCGCCCGCAGTCTGGTGGGACTGGTGGGCACCGACCCCGGCTTCACCACCCGGGACGCCGCCACGGTCCGGGTGAGCCTGCCTACCGGGACGTACTCGGAAGGCGCCCAGCTTCCCGGCGCGTTCGACGATCTCCGACGGCGCCTGGCGACCGTCGGGGGGGTGCGATCGGTGGGGGCGGCCAACGGGCTGCCCTTCGCCGGCGTGGCGTCGCGATGGGACTTCGTGCTGGATGATCGGCCGCCACGGGAGGAGGGGACGCCGGCATGGAACGCCCGGGTCACCATCGTGACGCCCGGATATCTGGAGACCCTGGGCATCCCCCTGCTCCGGGGCCGCAGCTTCACCGACGCCGACGGCCCCGACGATGCCATGGTCGGCATGGTGAGCCGGTCCATGGCGGACCGGACCTGGCCCGACGCCGATCCCCTGGGCAAGCGGTGGGGCTACGAGCGCACGGACAGTACCGGGGCCACCGTGGTGGAGTGGATCACCGTGGTGGGGGTGTTCGCCGATCAGTTCGCGAACCGGATCGGCGAGGAGGTCGTACCCGAGGTCTATCTGCCCCACGCCCAGGTGGGCATCAGCGGGTACGGGTGGTCCCGGGCCATGAGCTTCGTGGTGGCGTCGGACCGGCCGGCGAACGCCATCCTGCCCGAGGTCCGGGCGGCGGTGGCGGCCTTCGACCCCGACCTGCCCCTCTACTCGGTGGGGACGCTCCAGGGCCTGCTGGACACCTCGCTCCAGCAGCCTCGGCTCACTGCCAATCTCCTGGGTTCGTTCGGGCTGCTGGCCCTGCTCCTGGCCGCCGTGGGGCTGTACGGGGTCGTGGCGTACGCCGTGGCGGGCCGCACCCGGGAGTTCGGCGTGCGTCGGGCCCTGGGCGCCCCCCGGGGCGAGGTCACTCGTCTCGTGCTCGCCGAGGGAAGCGGCCCGCTTCTGGTGGGCGTGGCCGTGGGCCTCGCCGTGGCGGCGTTCGGCGTGCGCCTGGTGGAGGGCCTGCTGTACGGCGTCGAACCCCTCGACCCCCTCACGTTCCTCGGGGTGAGCGCCCTGCTGGTCGGTGTGGGACTGCTGGCCAGCGTGATTCCCGCCCTGCGGGCCACGGCGGTGGCGCCCACGGAAGCGCTGCGGGAGTAGGGGAGACGCCGCCGGCCTCCTCTCGCTGGCATTCAGGTGCTAGCATGCCGGCATGACGACCCATCCATGCGTCGAGGGCCGGCTGCCGTGACCTGCCCCCTCTGTGCGAACCCCGACGCCCACGACTTCGCCCGGGCCCACGGTCGCCTGTATTTCCGCTGCCCGGGATGCTTCCTGACGTTTCTCCATCCCGACGAGCGGCTGGACGCCTCGGCGGAGCGGGCCCGGTACGAGACCCACGACAACGATCCCTCCGACGCCGGCTACCGGGCCTTCCTGCGGCGCCTGGCCGACCCGCTCATGGCGCGCCTCACGCCGGGGATGGAAGGGCTGGACTACGGGTCGGGCCCGGGTCCCACGTTGTCGCTGATTCTCCGGGAGCACGGGTTCGAGACCACGGACTACGACCCCTTCTTCGCTCCCGACCCGGCCCCCCTCCAGCGCACCTGGGACTTCGTGACCTGCAGCGAGACCGCCGAGCACTTCTTCGAGCCGGGGCGGGACTTCGCGACGCTGAGCGGGCTGGTGCGCCGCCCCGGTTGGCTGGGCGTCATGACCCGGTTGCTCGACTACGACGACGCCTTTCCGTCGTGGTGGTACGTCCGGGATCCCACCCACGTCTCCTTCTACCGTGCCGAGACCTTGGAGTGGATTGCAGCGCGCCACGGGTGGGGCCTCGAACGGCCCCGGGAGGACGTGGCCCTGTTCAGTCGTCGGTGACGTGGACCGCCCTCAGCCCGTAGGGCCCGGCGGTTCGAGCCGGTAGCGCACGATGCGCTGGACGTCGAGTTCGTCGCGAGTGATGGCCCAGATGTAGTCACCCCGGATCACGGGGCGGGGGTAGAGGCGCATCTCTTCCGGGGCCGGCACACGGCCCACGTAGGTGCCGTCGACCTCGAAGATGTCGAAGGCGTTGGGCGCGCTCCACCGCTGCTCGACCGCATCGGGGTCGGTGGGGTCGTAGTCGGGGTCCTCTCCTTCCACGCCCGGTAGTTCCACCACGACCCAGATCCGGCCGTCCTCGGCGGGGAGGATCTGCTCGTAGTAGGGCTTCACGTCGGGAATCGCCGGCCCGTTCCAGCGCCAGTTCGGGTCGGTGAACCGCATGTTGCGCGTGGCCGATGCCTCGGCCTCGTCCTTCTCGCCGGGCATGACCCGGGCCGGCTCGGCGCCGCGCTCGATGCGGAGCCAGGCGCCGGGGCGGAGCAGGGTGAAGGCGTACCGGTTGCTGATGCCGTGGATGAAGAAGCCGTCGGGGTGGTAGGCCGTCTGCTCGTCGGGGGCGAAGGGCACGCCGTTCATGGACACGCTCGTGCCTCCCTCCGACTCCATGCGGGCCTCGATGCGGGGCGCGTCCCACCCGGCGTCGGGTGCCTCCAGGGTGTCGGCGATCGACCCGTCGGGGGCGACGCGCTGCAGTCCCATGCGCCACTCGCTCACGTCGACGTCCCGATCCATGAGCACCGGCGTGAGGAGGGTGTCTCCCGCCGCTCGAACCATGGGGTTGCTCGTGTTGAAGCCCCCGGCGATGACGGGCCAGGTCTCGAGGGGCTCACCCGAGGCTGCGTCGAAGAGCTGGAGGCGGGCGTTGCCCGGATCCCGGACGGCGAGGCGCCCGTCGGAGAGCATGGCCATGCCTCCATCGGGCTGGCCGAACTCGCCGGGGCCGCCTCCGTCGCGGCCCAGGGTGCGCACGTACGATCCGTCCGGCGCGAACACCCGGACCGCCAGCGCCTGACCGTCCATGACGAAGATCCGCCCGTCCGGCCCCACGGCCATGGACCGCAGGTTGCCGAAGATCTGTTCCTCGGGCCCGTCGAGCACGCCGATGGTGATCTCGGGCACGAGGCGCCCCTCCCGGCCGCCCCACGCGCTCCCCGACACCGTCCGCACCACCAGGGTGTCGCCGATGGAGTCCAGCTCCACGGAGGCCGACTCCGACGACGTACCGCTGCCACCGCAGGCGGCGAGGCCGGCGGTGATGAGGGGGATGGCGAGCGCCGCGGCGATGCGGGTAGAACGAATCGACGTCATGGACCGAGGGGTGGGGGGATCAGTAGGGTCGCGTATCTGAGACGGACGAGAGCGCCCGGACGTTGCGTTTCAGACCCCGATCCGATCCGGGCCCCAGATGAGCTTGTGGAGTTGGAGCTGGAATCGCGCCGGCAGGCGGTCCTCCAGGATCCACTCCGCCAGGCCCTCGAGATCGACGGCGCCCCACACCGGCGAGATGAGCAGGGCGCCGAGACGACTTTCGGTGACGGCCGCGTCGAGCCCCCGCTCCCGGATCGTGTCGCGGGCCCATTCGTAGTCTCCCCGATCGGCCACCACGAACTTCACCTCGTCCCGGGCCTGCAGGTGATCCAGGTTCGACCAGAGGTTGCGGTGTTCCTCGCCCGAGCCGGGGCACTTGAGGTCCATGATCCGGGCCACCCGGGGGTCGAGCCCCGAGATGTCGAAGGCCCCCGACGTCTCCACGAGCACCTCGAACCCCCGGTCCGCCAGTCGCTCGGCCAGGGGAAAGACGTTGGGGTGGGCCAGGGGTTCGCCGCCGGTGATCTCCACGAGGGGAGTCCCCACGGCCTCCACCTCGGCCACGATGGCGTCGAGGGTCATGCGCTCGCCGCCGTGGAACGCGTACTCGGTGTCGCACCAGACGCAGCGCAGGGGGCAGCCCGTGACCCGCACGAAGGTGCAGGGCAGCCCGGCCCGGGTGGATTCGCCCTGGATCGAGTGGAAGATCTCGGTGATGCGCAGGAACGGCGCGGGCGGCTCCGGAGCCCGGGCGCTTTCGTCAGTGCCCGCCACCGCCGCCCTCCTGGCCGCCCTTCTTCTTCGGCCAGAGGAAGCCCAGGGGGGACTCCTGCACGACCGACCCGGCGAAGAACAGCATGTTCGCCGGGCGCTCCGCCAGGCGCCGCATGAGGTAGGGGTACCAGTGCTCGCCGAAGGGCACGTACACCCGGACCCGGAAGCCGTCGGCCACGAGCTGCTGCTGGAGGTCGCGGCGCACGCCGTGGAGCATCTGGAATTCGAACCGGTCCACGCCGTAGCCGTTGGACGCGTGATGGTCGACCGTGGCCTCGATCATGCGCTCGTCGTGGGTGGCGATGGCGGGGTAGTTGCCCTCGTCCAGGAGCATGCGCATGAGCTCCACGAAACTCCGGTCCACCTCTTCCCGGGCCTGGAAGGCCACCTCCGGAGGCTCGGCATAGGCCCCTTTGCACAGCCTCACCCGGGCCCCGAGCCGGTTCATGTGGGCCACGTCGCCGGCGCTCCGGCGCAGGTACGACTGGAGCACGACGCCGATGTTGCGCCGCCCGGAGTCCCAGAGCTTCTCGAACGCGTCGAGGGTGCGTTGGGTGTATTCGGAGGACTCCATGTCGAAGCGCACGAAGCTGTCGACTTCGTCGGCCCGATCGAGCACCCGACCCAGGTTCTCCCGGAGGAACCGTTCGCTGATGTCCTGACCCAACTGGGTGAACTTGAGCGACACGTTCGCCTTCAGGTCCTGGGACCCGATGGCGTCGAGGACCCGGAGGTAGACGTCGGCGGCCTTTCGGGCGTTGGGCTCGTCGTGCACCGACTCTCCCAGATAGTTGCCCGTGGCCGTGAGTCCGGCGGCGTTGGCCTCCCGGATCGCCCCCACCAACGACTCCACCGTCTCTCCGGGAACGAACCGACGGCTCATGGCCTTGAGGGGCGTCTTGGTGACCACCGCCTTGGCGGCGCCGGAGTGGCTCAGGTAGATCAGCGAATCGCGGAGCATCGGATGTTCAGGAGTCGTCGGGTGAAGAAGCGGCGATGGCCTGTTCGAGCCACGCCTGGACCTGGAGCAGGGGGGTGTCGCCGGCCTGTCGGGTCACGCTCTCCCGGTCGGGGCCGGCCCAGAGGGTCGGGGTCTCCACGTGGCCCACGATGCCGAGTCCGGTACGGGCCCAACGGGGGAACACCAGGTAGCCCTCCCAGGGCGCGCGGAGGTCGGGGGTCTTCTCGACCTCCACCGACACCGTGTACGGATGCCCGTCGAGCCCCTCGAAGGCGGGGGGGCGCTCGTGCACGCGAAAATACCCGCCGAGGGTCGCGTCGGGCGAGGCGTGGATGTCGGTCTCGTCCTCGACGTGGCCCGCAGCGTCCGGGGCGGGGGCGGGGTCGGAATCGGTGGTGCTCACGCCGTCGAATGTAACCCCCGGGCGCGTGACGGGGCACGGTGAGCGGGAGGGGCGCGGACCCGGTGGCGCGGGGCGCTCCCGGGGGCGAGACTGTGGGCCATGGATACCATGCGTGCAGCCGTCTTCCACGAGCACGGCGATCCCTCGGTGGTGGTGATGGAGGATCGTCCCGTACCGCGAGCGGGCCCGGGCGAGGTGCGCCTGCGGGTCCGGGCGGCGGCTCTGAACCACCTGGACCTCTGGGTGCGTCGGGGCATCCCCATCGAGACCACCATGCCCCACATCGGGGGGTCGGATCTGGCCGGCGTGGTGGAGTCGGTGGGTCTCGGGGTGCCGGAAGGGCTCGTGGGAACGCGGGTCGTGGTGGACCCCTCCCTGGGCTACGAGGACTTCTACGAGCGTCCGCCCCGGGGGGCGGCCTTCGAGGACCCGCCGCTGCGCCTCATCGGGGAGCACACGGACGGCGGGTTCGCCGAATACGCCGTGGTCCCGGCGGCGAACTGCCTCGACCTGCCCGACGGGTTTCCCTTCGAGGAGGCGGCGGCGGCGTCGTTGGCGGGAGTGACGGCGTGGCGGGCCGTCATGGAGCGCGGTGGACTGCGCCCCGGCGACTCGGTGCTGGTCACCGGGGGGTCGGGTGGGGTGTCGACCCTGGCGGTCCAGATCGCCCGCCGGGCGGGCGCCCGGGTCTTCGCCGTGACGTCGGGGGCCGACTCGGTGGAGCGACTTCTCGCGTTGGGGGCACATCGGGTCTACGACCGCACGGCCGAGGACTGGGTGAAGGGGCTCAAGGCCGACACGGGGCGCCGGGGCGTCGACCTCGTGGTGGATTCGGTGGGCGAGGCCCTGTGGGACGGCATCGTGCGGTCCCTGGGCGTGGGAGGGCGGGTGGTGTGCTACGGGGCCACCACGGGCCCTCGGGTCACGGCCGACCTCCGCCACGTGTTCTGGAAGCAGCTCTCGATTCTGGGCACCACCATGGGCACCCCTGCCGAGTACCGGCGCGTCATGACCCAGGTGTTTCGTGGCGAACTGCGGGCGCCCATCCACGACGTGATGCCCCTGGACGAGGCCCGGGTGGCCCACGAACGGCTGGAGGCCGGCCAGGTCTTCGGAAAGCTGGTCCTCGTCCCTTCCGAACGAGCCTGACCATGGATCTTACCGAAGCCCAGCGCCGGGTCGACGCCTGGATCGGCCAGTTCGAGGAGGGCTACTGGCCCCCCCTGGCCAACCTGGCCCGCCTCACGGAAGAGGTGGGCGAGCTGGCCCGCCTCATGAACCACAAGTTCGGCCCCAAGACGAAGAAGCCCGGCGAACCCGAGCAGGACCTGGCCCTGGAGTTGGCCGACGTGCTCTTCGTGCTCCTGGTCATCGCCAACGAGCAGGGCATCGACCTGGCCGAGGCGCTGGAACGCACGCTGGAGAAGTACCGGGCCCGGGATTCGGAGCGGTGGGTGCGGAAGGAGGAGTAGTCAGGCGGACGCCCCCGTCATGGCGCTGAAGTACACGTCTTTCAGGTCCGGGCGAACCGCCTCGAAGTTGGGCCCCGGTGCCCCATCGGCGTGGACGTGGGCGATCGTACGGCCCGCGAGTAGGCGGGTCGAGATGACCCTGTGCTCCGCCTCGAGGCGCTCCAGTTCCCCGGCGGTCACCGTCCGGCGCCAGATCCGGCCGGCCAGTGCCTCGATGGCCTGGGGCGGCTCCGTCTCCAGGAGGATCCTCCCTTCGTGGATGATGGCCATGCGGGTGCACAACTCGGACACGTCTTCCACGATGTGGGTGGAGAGCAGGACCACGCTCCGCTCGCCCAGCGCACTCAGCAGGTTCAGGAACCGCACGCGCTCGGCGGGGTCGAGCCCGGCCGTGGGTTCGTCGACGATGAGAAGGCGAGGATCGCCCAGAAGGGCGACGGCGACCCCGAAGCGCTGCCGCATGCCACCGGAGAACGTCCCCAGCTTCGAGCGTCGGACGTCCCACAGATTGGTCTGGCGGAGGAGCGATTCCACGACCTCGCGCCGGGCACTCCGGCCGGCGATGCCCTCGAGAGCCGCGAAATGCATGAGCATAGCCTCGGCGCTCACCCGGGGGTGCAGGCCGAAGTCCTGGGGCAGGTACCCGAGCACCTCGCGGGCGCGGCGGGGCTCGCCCAGCACGTCGATGTCGCCGAAGCGGATCGTCCCGGTATCGGGCTCCTGCAGCGTGGCGACGGTGCGCATGAGGGTCGACTTGCCCGCGCCGTTGGGCCCCAGCAGGCCGTACATGCCCGGGGGAATGGTCAGGGACACGTCGTCGAGCGCGCGGACGCCGTTGCCGTAGGTCTTGGACACCGACCGGATCACGAGATTCATGGCCGACCGCCCTCGGCGGAGGCTGCGGGGAGAGACATCAGGTTGTCGTTCGGGCTGACGTCGAGAAGGAGATGCCGGGGATCGATGCCGGCGTGGGCCGGCCGCACCGGAACCCGGATGGAAAGGGTCTGTGTGCCCGATCGGATGCGGTGCAGGGCGTGATGGAGGACTGCCGGCGGGCCCTCGCCCGGGTCGCCGAAGATCCCGATCTCGACGAGGTCGTCCATGGGTCGTTCGGTCTCGATCCCCGCCGTGTCCACCACGACCTTCCGAGCGGCGACTTCGAGGTCCACGCGCCACCCCCCGTCGGCCTCCGGCTCGGCGGCCACCGCCGTCGTCGACAGCGTCCAGTAGGTGTTTCGCTCGAGCAGGTCGCCGATCAGCGACTGGAGGGAGTCCGGGGTGACCGCGCGCAGCTCGCGGACGAGGTCGAGGGAGGTCGCGTACGGCGGCTCGCCCTCCGAGTCGTACCGTTCTCGCAGAGCCCGCCAGGCCGCGTCCACCGGGCCCCGGCCGACGTATTCCCGAAGCGCGTACATGGCGAACGGGCCCTTGCGGTACCCCTGGAACGAATCCGTCGCCCGCACGAGGGGCACGTCGGCGCGTGCCCGGGGCGTGAGGTACGACCGGCGCATGTAGTCGAGGAAGCTCGTGAGCTGGTCGGTCCCCAGCTCCGACTCGATGACCCCCATGGCGGCGTACCACGCGAAGCTCTCGCTCAGCAGGATCGCGCCTTCCATGACGGCGGGCGTCGGCTGGAACTGGTGGGCCACCTCGTGGGCGGTCACGGCGAAGGGCATGTCCACCCCGCGCGGGTCCCGGGCCGGATCGAAGTGGGAGAACATCTCCCGGTACCAGATCGTGGCCGAGGCGGCGTGCAGCGACCCTCCCTCGGCCGGGTACTCCACCATCTTCAGCACGTCGTAGGGGAAGGGCCCGAAGCGCTCGGTGAACTGCGCCAGGGACGCCTCCATGCTCCGCATCATGCGGTCGAGGTTGGCCGTGTGCTCCGGGTGGTGCAGGATCTCGATGTCGACCCCGTTCCAGCGTCCGCGCCGCACTGCGTAGTCCGCCGAGAAGAGGGCGTATCCGTTTCCGACAGGCGCGTTGGTCTCGTAGCGGAAGTAGTCGCGTCCGTCGGCCGACCACGACTCCGCGAGGCGACCCGGGGCCACCGCCGTCTCGCCCGGCGCGGTCCCCATGGTCACCGACAGCCGGAGTTGGTCGCGCCCGTATCGATCGAAGGGTGCCGCGGGATCGTCCGGGGGCGGCAGCGGTCGCCGGGGGGGCAGGCCGTGTTCTCGCCGGGCCACGGGGTCGCCGAGTTCCCGACCGCGAAGGTAGCCGACCTGGGGGATCCAGTCGGCCGCCACGATGAAGCTGCCGTTGGGGACGACGGAGGCGAACGCACCGTCGGCCGAGAACCCCCTCGGCGCGTAGGTGACGGCCCATCGCATGGTCAAGGAGTCGCCCGGCTCGAGGGCGGGCTCGAGGACGACGACTCGGTGGCCCAGGACGTCGTCTTGCAGGGCGAGCCGAACGGTGCGGTCGAACTCCATGGGCCCGGTCTCCACGTTCGGCGATGTCGCGATCCGAAGGGTGTCCAGGGGGTGTCCCGTACGGTTCACGAGTTGGTGGGTGCCGGCGATCTCGGCCCTCCGCTCGTCGGGGTGGAGTTCCACGTTCAGGTCGGTGGCCACGAGGTCGGGCCGGGGCGCCCACGCGGAGGCACCGTATCGCCGCTCGTAGTCCGCGGCCGCTGCCGCGGTTTCGTCGCTCGTGCGATAGGTGTTGAGGACGTTGGTGTTGTAGAACACGAACCCGCCCGTGGCGACGACCAGGCCGACGGATCCGGCCAGGATCCCGGCCACCGGGCCGTGAAGGCGCCGTTTCGCCGTGTGAAGCCGCGCCGCGAAGCCGGTGGTGGCGCCCCGCGTCCAGAGGAGGTGGGCCACGGTCCCCACCATCAGGGCCCCGGCGCTCCAGTAGAGATCGAACGCGAGGATCGGTGGCAGCCACGGGCCGAGGCCGGTCATGGTGGAGAGATGCCACGGGGGAGACCACCCGATGAGGAGGAGGGGGTGTTCGATCCCGAACAGCTCGCCGATCAACGGCGTCACCAGCAGGAGGGTGAGGACCGTACCCAGATGCTTCTGGTTCACGACGACGTGAGCGCACACCGCGACGAGTCCGAAGAGCGCCACGCGAACCATCCGGAGCCCCGATACGGTCGCGTAGAGGCCCAGGTCGAGGTCGGACCAACCGAGTCGGATCTGTGCCCCGATCCCGCCGAGGGTCAGAAGGCCCACGAGTAGTCCGAGCACGAGCCAGAGGGCCGTCACCTTTCCGGCGAAGAGGACGACGTTTGGAACGGGGGTCGTGTCGATGAGGGCCGCCAGGTTGGCGTCCCGCTCCCGCCACACGAGTTCCCCCGCGAGGAGGATCGGAAGAAGGATAGCCGCCAAAACCACCGGAGGAGGTGCTTCACCGGCCAGCGGGCCGAGAGTTCCCAGAACCAGTGGGGTGGTGGGGAGCACCGGCGTGCCGTTGGCGGCGCCCGCGAGGCCGCTGAGGGTGATGGCCGCCTGGCCGAGCACGAGGAGCGGCGCCAGCCACCACGTCCAGCGTGGGGCGATCTCCCGGAGGGAATCCCGGACGACGGCGGCGAACTGCCGCGCGCGCCCGGCGAGATCGAAGGTGCGGTCCGCCCGGGGCGACGACACGGGCTCGACGCGGGGGTGGAGCGCCACATCGCTCTTCACGTCCGAGAGGGCACGACCGCGTGCGAGGGGCGTCTTCCGCCACCACGCCGCGACCCACGAACGGCGTCCGGGGTCGTATCGTCGGACCCCGATCGCCAGCGAGGCGCCCGCGACGGCGGTCCACAGGGCCCGGTTCCACAGCAGTGCCGGGGTCGCCACGGATCGCTCGTTCAGGTCCGTCGGCGACCAGGTCTGGGCCATCCAGTCGAGGGCGTTGAGACCCGTCGGGTCCAGGGCCCGGGCGAGATCCCAGCGGCCCAGGACGTCGCCGAAGTACGACTGGGTGAACTGCACGGTGACGAACAGGGCGACGACGCCGAGCCAGCTTCCGAGACCGTGGCGAACGGCCGTCGCGAGGGTGAACAGCAACGCCGTGGCGATGAAGGCGTTGGGCAGCAGGATCAGCAGGTAGATGCGAGCGTAGCTTGCCAGGCGCACGGGCCCGAGCACGTCTCCTCCGATCTCCGGACGGAAGAGGGGCACCAGCAGGTGGACGACGGGAACGACGGCCAGGAGGGCCGCTGCCACGGCCAGGGCCCCGAGAAACCGCCCGCCGACGTACGAGAGCCGATCGACCGGTGCCACCAGCATCAAGGGCTCGATTCTCGTGCGGATGTCGCGGGTGGCGGCGTCGCCCGCGACCGACGCCAGGATCAGCAGGGCCACCGACCCCATGACGGCGGCGAACTGGGCGGCGAAGAGGGGCGCGCGATAGAAGACGTCGCGTCGCTGAGCATCGACGAGGTCGTCGGAGGCCACGCCCACGAGGGGAAGCATGAACAGCCCGAGCATCACCCACGTCGACGGGCGCCGGAGCTGCAGGGCGACCTCGAAGCGGAGCACTTCCCACAACGGCGGAGGTCGGTGATCGATACGGGGACCCTTCAAGACCGCGGCTCCGGGGCTGTGGAGTGGGCGACTCGACGATGCAGTTTGCAACATAAAGTACTTTGACACAAGGCCGGTGGTCGGGGCCGACTGGACTTGCGTCGACATATATCGAATACCACAATAGGTACATGCCTCGACGCCGCTCTCCCTCCGTCGGCACCGTCATGGTGCTCCATGCCCTCGCCCGCGGGCACCGCTACGGCTTCGACATCCTGGAGCAAACGGGATTGACCAGCGGCACCGTCTATCCGGCCCTGGATCGTCTGGCGGCCGAGGGATTGGCCGAGGCGGCGTGGGAGGATGCGGAGGTGGCCCACGCCGAGAAGCGGCCCCCCCGGCGGTACTTCGAGATCACGGCCCTGGGCAAGGAGGCCCTCATCGAGGCGCTGGATCGCTACCGGGCCCTGGCGCCGTTGACCATTGACGGCGTGCGCTACCCCGGTGCCCCGGATCAGGCATGACTCCCTCGCCGACCCCCCGTCTCATCCGGATCCTCCTGAGGGTGGGAGAATGGGTGGTGCCCCGGCACCGGCGCGGGTCCTGGCGGCGCCAGTGGGAGGCCGAGGTCGAGCACCGGCGTCGCATGCCGGGGGGCCGGCAAGGATTGGCGAGATTCGCGTGGGGCGCGGTGCTCCACGGGCTGCACGTGCGACGACGGGAGACGAGGATGACGGGATGGACACGGGAGCTCGCGCAGGTGGCTCGGGGACTCCTTCGCAGGCCCGGGTTCTCCCTGGTGGCGGTGGCCACGCTGGCCGTGGGCATCGGGGCGGCCTCGGCCGTATTCAGCCTGGCCGAGGCTCTGCTCCTCCGTCCCCTGCCCCTTCCCGAGTCCCATGAACTCGTGCGGGTGCACAGCACCAACCGGGAGCGGGGGCACGGGTGGTTCTCCGTCTCGGTGCCCGATTTCGCCGGCCTCGAGGCCACAGGCGCGTTTCGGCAGCGGAGCTTCTACAGGATCGACCCCATGGACCTCGCCGGCGGCGGCGATCCCCTGAGGATCCGGGTGGCCTCGGTGTACGACGGATTCTTCGAGACGTTGGGGACCGCGCCCACGGCGGGCCGACTCCTGGGTGCCGACGACCAGCGTGCCGATGCCGCGCCGGTGGCGCTGATGGCGGAACGCATGTGGGTGGGCCGCTACGGGGCCGATCCCGGCGTGATCGGGGGAACCATTCGCCTCGATGGGCGGCCCCACACGGTGGTGGGTATCGTTCCGGACCGGGGCGCCTGGCCCGCCGATGCGGACATCTGGACGCCCCTGGCCTGGGGCGGGACGCCGCCGGAATGGGCCGATGCCCGGAGCAACCACGCCTGGCAGGTGGTGGCACGCCTCGCCGACGGTCTGTCGGTCACCGAGGCCGACGAGCGGGTCCGGACGTGGTCGCGCACGGTCTACGCCGACCCGGACATCGATCCCCGGGACGTGGGCACCGAACTCCTCGCGGTGCCGCTCCACAGTTCCGAAGGCGGCGACGACGCCGGCGCCCTCTTCGGTACGTTGGGGGCCGCCGTGGGGCTGGTGCTGCTCCTCGCCTGCATGAATGCCTCGGGACTGCTCCTGGGCCGGGGGATGGCCCGCGCCCGGGAGCTGTCGGTCCGCGCCGCCCTGGGCGCCGGACGGGCCCGCATCGCCGGACTGCTCCTGGGCGAGACGTTGGTCCTGGCCCTGGCGGGCGGAGCCCTGGGCGTCGTGGTGGGGGTGGTGGGGATCGGTCGGGCCTGGGAGGCCACGCCCCCGGCGATCCGCGATCTCGGAGACATCACCCTGAACCCGACGGTGCTGCTGGGCGCCCTGGGGATCAGCGTGGTTGCGGCCCTGGTGGCGGGCGTCGTGCCGGCGTTGAAGGCCTCGCGAGTCCCCCTGGCCGAGGCCATGAAGGACGGAGCCGCGGGCTCGGGTTCGGGCCGGGCGTCGACTCGCTTCCGCAGAATCCTGGTGGTGGGCGAGGTGGCGTTCTCCCTGGCCCTCCTGGTGGCCGCAGGGCTGGCGGTCACGGGGTTCCAGCGTCAGCTCACCACCGAGCCGGGCTTCGAGGCGGAGGGGCTTCTCACCTTCACCGTGCGACTACCCCAGTCCCGCTACCCCGACGACGAGGCCGTGGACGGGGTCCTGGGCGACGCCCTGGCCCGTCTCGAGGCCGTGCCTGGCGTTACGGGGGCCACGGCGACGTCTCGCCTGCCTCTGGGCGCCGGTGGCTTCTCCCTGAGCCGGGTGTTCGTCTTCGACGATGCGCCTCCGCCCGACGGCGCCGAATACCCCGGCTCCTGGATCGAGGTGGACGAGGGGTGGTTCGACGCCCTGGAGGTGCCCGTGGTGGAGGGGCGTGCCTTCGAGGAGGGAGACCGAGCCGACGCTCCGCTGGTGGCCATGGTGTCTCGGCGGCTCGCCGCCCAGATGGCACCCGACGGGTCGGTGGTGGGACGGCGGATCCGCTCCCGGTACGACGAGAACCTGCCCCGGACCGTGGTTGGCGTGGTGGACGACTTCCAGATCAACGGCGTCGCCCGATCGGTGCCGAACCCCGTGGTCCTCGTGCCTCGGAGTCAGTCGGTGCGGTCGAGCATGGCGTTCCTGGTGCGCACGTCGGGGGACCCCGGGGCGGTGGTCCCTGCGGTCCGCTCGGCCCTGGCCGACCTGGACGCCGACCTGGCGCTCCACGAGCTCCGAACCCTCCGGGACGCGCACGCCGCCGACCTCGCGGGCATCCGGTTCCTCACCACGCTGTTCGGCGCCTTCGGTACGGTGGCGCTGGTTCTCGCCCTGAGCGGCGTGTACGGGCTGGTATCGCTCTCGGTGTCCCAGCGGACCCGGGAGATCGGCGTGCGCCGGGCCATGGGCGCCACCGCCGGGCGTGTGCGACGAGGGATCGTTCGGGAGAGCCTGGCCCTGGGACTCGCCGGCGTGGCTCTGGGACTCGGTCTGGCCTGGGTCGCCGCTCGGGTCCTGGCGTCGGGTATGGACGGGGTCGTGATCCCCGAGCCGGTCACCTTCCTCGTGGCCGGACTCGTCCTCACCGCCGGCGTGGCAGCGGGTTCGTGGATCCCGGCGCGGCGGGCCGCGGGCATCGCGCCGGTGGACGCGTTGCGGGCGGAGTGAGCGAGGGCGACCCCTAGAACCCGATCCGGAATCCCACGTTGAGGACCGGCCAGTACCGGTAGTAGTCCTCGGTGTCGGCCAGGATGGAGAGGCGCTCCTTCTCCAGCTCCTGGTCGAAGTTGGGCTCCTCGGTGATGGCCCCCGAGCCCGTGAGTTCCACGTCGGGGTCGCCGGCGAACGCGAGTCCCAGATCCACGTACATGTGGAACCCCTTGCTGCCCAGGCCTCCCAGGCCCATGCCCACGAAGGGGGCCGTCTCGGCGGCGACCAGGGCTCCCTCGAGGCGACCGGTGCCGGTGAAGGTCTCGTCGCCGATCTCCACCGGGTCGCCGTCCAGATCGCCGGCGAAACGGGTGTCGTCGGACCGGTACAACAGCCCCGCCATGATGCGGAACGGACCCGCCACCCGGATGTCCACGGCGCCGGTCACCAGCATGGGCGGTGGCTCGACCGTGTAGGTCTGCCCGCCCAGGTCCACGTCGAACTCGAAGGGCAGGAATCCCACCCCACCCTTCAACGACAACTTGGGCGCCAGGGAGAGCACGAGGTCGCCTCCCAGGCCCGTGGAGCCGAACTTCGGCGCCACCGACACGCCCTGGGCCGCGACGGCCGAAGGACCGACGACGAGGAGCGTGGCGAGAGCGAAGGCACGGGTGCGCATGGGGGGACCGGATCGATGGGAAACAGATGTTTTGCTCAAGTATACATCCCGGCCAGAGCCCCGACCACCTCGTCGACCTCGTCGACGGTGTTGTAGACGTGGGGGCTGATGCGCACGTGGCCGGGGCGGTGGTCCACCACGATGTCCATGGCGTCGAGGCGTCGCACCGCCTCGGCGGGATCGGCGTGGGCCACCATGACGATGCCCGACCGCCGCGCCGGGTCGTCGGCGGTGCGCAGCGTGAAGCCCTCGTCCCGGCACCGGGCCACCAGGTGTTCGGTCAGCCCCCGGCGTCGGTCGATGGCCGCGTCCCACCCCACCGACTCCAGGGCGTCCATGCCCCCGAGGGCCGTGTGGACCGTGGGCAGCGCCGGGGTCCCCAGTTCGAACCGTCGGGCGTCGCTCCGGAACCGGAACCGGTCGATGTCGAAGCCGAACTGGTTCTCGGCGGCGAACCACGAGGTGAAGCGTGGCGTGAGTTCGGGAATCCGCTCCTCCCTCACGAACAGGTAGGCGAGGCCCGGGCCGCCGCACAGCCATTTGAGGGGTCCCGACGTGTAGATGTCCACGCCCGACGCGCCCACATCCACGGGGATCTGCCCCGCCGCCTGGTAGCCGTCCACCAGGCTCCACGCACCGGCGTCCCGGGCGATCCGGGCCAGGGCTTCGATGTCCTGGACGTAGCCGGTGGAGAAGCACACGTGGGAGGTGGCCAGGAAGAGGGTGCGCTCGTCCACGGCGTCGGCGAACTGGGCCGGGTCGATGCCGATGCCGTCGGGGCTCCGGAGCACCACCAGTTCAATCTCGGGCTTCACCCGCCACTGGTAGGCCAGGGTCGGAAAATCGAGCTCGGTGCACACCACTCGATTTCGCTCGCCCCGGGGCACGGCCTCGGCCACCACCGACAGCGCCGCCGACGTCGAGGGCAGGAGGGCCGCCTCGGTGGGCCGGGCGCCGTGGAGGGCCGCCGCCCGCGTCCGCAGGGCATCCAACCGGCCCATCCAGTGTTCGTACCACGCCGACGCCCCCATGGTGTGCCACCGGGCCCGAAAGTCGTCGAGGTATGCCTCGGCGTCGTGGGAAAGGGCGCCCAGGGAGCAGGAGTTGAGGTAGTTCCGGCGCCCCAGGATGGGGAACCGGGACCGGAGTCGGGCGACGTCGGTGTCGGCGAGGGCCGTCATGGCGAATATGGGCGCGGAGCGGAGGTGGAGGGGCGGCGGGGCACCGAGGCAACGGTATGGGCCGGCGGCTGCGTCTCAACCCCGTGACCACCCGGCTGGATCCCCACACCGACCGAGGAATGAGATGGATCGTCGTATCCGCACCGTGACCGCCGCCGCCCGTTCGCCGAGGGAAGGGCGCATCTTCCGCCTTCGCGCGGGCGCCCTGGCCGCCGGCCTCACTGCCGCTCTGACGGCCTGCGGCGGGGGCGAAGCCGGCGGGCCCGAGCCCGAGACCGGACTCGACGGCCCGGACCGGGAGCTGGCCCTGACCCCCGAGCCGGTGTTTTCGGTGGGGGGCTTCGATGCGCCGGAGTGGGCGACGTTCGGTTCGGTCTCCCAGGTGGCGTTCGACGGTCGGGGGCACCTCTACGTCCTGGACGGCCAGACGAACATCGTCACGGAGATCGACGACCAGGGACAGTTCGTCCAGACCATCGGGCGCCCGGGCGAGGGGCCGGGCGAGCTCTCCCAGCCGTTCGCGCTCACGGTGACGGACCAGGGCGAAGTTGCGGTCTTCGACGTGGGACACCAGGGCTGGGTCGTGTACGGCCAGGACGGGGAGTACCTGCGCAACGTCCGCATCGACATGGGAGAGGTGGGGATCCCCGGCCGCCAGTTGACCGAACATCCCGACGGCGGCGTCGTGGGCCCCATCGGCGGTCGCATCCGGTTCGGTCCGGGCGGCGGCGGAGACGAGGCCGAAGCCCCCTCCCGCCCCGTGGCCTACTTCGCCCTCGCCGAAGACGACTCCTCCCGGGTGCTCTACGATGCGTGGGACCTGCCGCCGGCGCCCGAGGGCGACCGGGAGAGCCTGGAGATGGGTGAGGGTCGATCGGTCCAGTTCCAGATGGCGGTCCTGCGGGCGTTCGAGCCGGAGATCTTCGCGTCGGCGGTGCCCGACGGCCGGGTGGCGGTGGTGGACTCCACAGGCTACCGCATCAAGTTCGTCGACGGGTCGGGCACGGTGGTGGACGTCCTGGAACGCCCGATTCCGCCCACCCCGGTGACTCCGGCCCTCCAGGAGATGGAGAAGGAGCGGCGTGCCGCCGAGATGGCCGAAAACAGCGGCGGGGGCATGACCATCATGGTGGGCGGCAGCGGGGGCGGTCAGGTCGACCCGGCGGCGGTGCGCCGCATGATGGAGGGGCGTCTCGAGTCCATGATCTTCGCCGAGGAGATCCCGGTGATCGAGCGCATGGCCGCCGACCGCGACGGTCGCATCTGGGTGCAGCGGAGCTCGGGCGAGCCGGGAGTGGACGGTCCCACCGACGTCATCACCGTGGACGGCCGGTACCTGGGCACCATCCCGCCCACCGGTCTGCGCATCCCCGACGCCTTCGGGCCCAACGGGCTCTACGTCCGGGAGGAAACCGACGAGTTCGACGTGCCGACCCTCATCGTGGAGCGGGTGCCCGCCGACATCCGGTAGCGCCCCGTCGACCTGGCTTGCGCCCCGGGGGCGTCCTTCCGAAGAGAAGGGCGCCCCCGTTGCGTTCGGGGCCGTCCGGCGGGAATCTCAAGCGATCCTCGTCGGCCGTCCCTCTTCCGGAGTCCTCCGTGCCCCAGGGCGTGAACAGCCGTCTCGTCGGGCACCTCCGACAGCCGCTCCGGCTTCGGATGCAGCGGCGCCTGCGGGCGGCGTGGGTGCACGTGGCTGCCCTGGCCCGGGAGTTTCGGGGGCCCCTTCTGGGCTTCGCCGTGGCCACCATCGTGGGCGGCATGATCTACGGTGAGCTCCACGCCATGGCCCGGGGTCCGGCGGCGGCGATCCCCGTCTTCGACCGGCCCTACACCATGCTCCAGCTCATGCTGCTGGAGGCGCCGGAAGACGTGCCGCCCGAGTGGTACCTGGCGGTGTTCTGGTACGCCATGCCCGCCATCTTCATCGTGCTCGTGGGGCTCGGCGCCGCCGACTTCCTCGACCTGTTCTTCAACCGGGAGGACGATCGTGACCGGTGGTCGGAAGCGCTGGCCATGACCCATCGACATCATGCGGTGGTGCTGGGGGCCGGAGGTGTGGGACTCCGGGTCGTCCGGGACCTCCGGGACATGGGAATGGAGGTCGTGGTGGTGGATCACAGTCCCGACCCCGAGGCCCAGGAGACCCTCTCGAGGCTGGGGACTCCGGTGGTGCAGGGCGACGCCCGTCTCGCCGGGACGCTGGAGCGCGCGGGCCTCCCCGCCGCCGACGTCTTCGTGGCGTGCACCGGCGACGACCGCATCAACCTCGAGGCCGCCATGAAGGTGCGGGAACTGAACCCCGACGTGCGGATCGTGGCCCGGGTGTGGGACCGGGGCATCGGCGACCAGATGGCCCGCTTCGGACTGGCCGACGAGGTGCTCAGCGCCGCCGACCTGTCGGCTCCCGCCTTCGCCGGGGCCGCCCTGGGCATGGAGATCACCCAGACCGTGGAGGTGAACGGCGACGAGTATTCGACGCTGCGCCTCACGGCGGCGCCCGATTCGTTCCTGGTGCGCCGCCCCGTGGGGGAGATCGAGCGGGCCAATCAGCTCGAGATCGTCCTCGTGGGGCACGCCGGGACCATGACCGTGGATCCCGAGGCCGACGTGCGCATCCAGGCCGGCGACGACGTGGTGGTCTTCGCCCGTCACGACCGGATCCTCGAGGTGGTGTCGAGGAATCGGAGGGGTCGATCGGGGTGAGAGACGGCGGCGCCGACGCGCTGGCGCGGTTCGCGAAGCGTCGGGCGCGGGAGCTCGGCTTCGATGCGGTGGGGATCACCCGGGCCGCCCCTTCGGACCACGGCGAGGCGCTGGAGCGGTGGCTCGACGGGGGACTCCACGGCGCCATGGACTACCTGGCCCGCCCCGATGCGGTGGAGCGCCGGAAGGATCCCCGCCGGTCGTTCGAAGCCGCCCGGTCGGTGGTCGTGGTCGCCCATCACTACGGTACCGGCGGCGAACAGGACGAGTCCCCCGACCGGGGCATCATTGCCCGGTACGCCCGGGGTCGGGACTACCACAAGGTGGTGAAGGGGCGGCTGAGGGCGCTGCTGGCGGCGATGGATGAAGAGGCCCGGCGCCTGGGTTGGGCATCGGGGGTGGCGGGGCGGGCGTACGTCGATACGGGCCCCCTCCTGGAGCGGGAGCTCGGGCAGCGAGCGGGCCTCGGGTGGTTCGGTCGCAACACCATGCTCATCGATCCGAAGCGCGGGTCGTACTTCGTGCTGGGGGCCCTGTTGATCGACGTCGCGCTCCCCGCCGACCCCCCGTTCGAGGCCGACCGCTGCGGGTCGTGCCGGGCGTGCCTGGACGCCTGCCCCACGGGCGCGCTCCTGGGACGAGACGCCGACGGCGCCCCGGTCATGGACGCGACCCGGTGCATCTCGTACCTGACCATCGAGCTGCGAGGGCCGATCCCGGAGGAGTTGCGGGCGCCCATGGGCAACCGGGTGTTCGGCTGCGACATCTGCCAGGAGGTGTGTCCGTGGAACGGCGGCTTTGCGGTGGCCGCGGCCGACCCGGCGTACGCGGCGCGGGGGCCGGGGGAGCGGCCCAACGGCGTGGAGGTCTCACCCGACGTTACCGCGGTAACGCACCCCGGGACCGATTCGCCCCGGCTGGTCGACTTGATGCGGATGACGCGGGAGGAGTGGGATGCGTTCTCGCGCGGGAGCCCGATCCGGCGAGCGGGCTACGAAGGGTTCCGGCGCAACGTGGCGGTGGCCTTGGGGAACTGCACCCCCCGCTCCTCTTGATGGTCAAGGGGACGGTCGCTATATCTTGATCGTCAAGATGTAGCGCCGGATCGGGTACGATCGAACGTGGGAGAGGGGCGAGGATGGACGAGCTGAACACCGATGTGATCCAGGGTACCCTGGACATGATCATCCTGAAGACGGTGAGCTGGGCCCCGCTTCACGGGTATGGCATCGCGAATCGCATCGAGGACGTTTCCGGAAGCGTCTTCAAGGTCAATCCCGGGTCGCTGCTCACCGCCCTTCGGCGGCTCGAGCGCGCCGGACTCCTCGAGTCCGAATGGCGCACGACCGAGAACTCGCGGAAGGCGAAGTACTATTCCCTCACCTCCGCAGGCGAGGCTCGACTCGCCGCCGAGCGGCGCGACTGGGAGCGTCGTTCCGGCGCCGTGACTCGACTCCTCGCAGCGGAGGGATAGGCCCATGCGCTTCTTCCGCACGTTGATCCAGGGCGTCCGCGACTGGCGGCGATCCGACGAGGTCGACCGCGAACTCGCCGACGAACTCGACCACTTCTACACCGAGGCGATCGATGACCTCGTGGCGCGGGGCCTGCCGCTCGCCGAGGCGCGGCGCCGAGTTCGGCAGACGTACGGCGATGAACTGACCGCACGAGAGGACGTGCGGGCCTCCCTGTGGGAGACCGGCCTTCGCGACCTGTCGGCCGACCTTCATCTCGCAGTGCGCCGTCTTCGCCGGAGCCCCGGCTTCACGGCGGTCGTCGTGGTGGTTCTCGGTCTGGGGATCGGCGCCGCGACCCTGATCGTGAGCGTCGTCCGTCCGGTTCTCTTCGATGGACTGGGGTACCCGGACGCGGACCGACTCATCGCGATCGAAGACCGCTCGGACACGGGAGAACCCTTCCCCGTAACGTTCGGGACGCACGCCGAACTGCTCAGCCGGGCGACACTTCTCGACGGCCTCGCCGTGTACGCATCGTGGAACCCCACGCTCACCGGCGGAACCGAACCCGAACTCCTTCAGGGCCAGCGGGTGAGCGGTGACTTCCTGGAGGTGCTCGGGGTCGCACCCCAGATCGGTCGCGGCCTGGACCCGGGCGGCGATCGGGTGGACGGACCGCTCGAGGTCGTGCTGAGTCACGCGTTCTGGACGTCCCGCTTCGGGGCAGACCCGGAGGTGCTGGGCCGTGGCCTGGAGCTCGACGGCGTGGATCACACCGTCGTCGGCGTGATGCCCCAGGGCTTCCGCAGTGTGGTCGGAACGGAAGCTCACCTCTGGGGCCTTCTACAGTACCCCTCCGTCGCGAGCTTCGATGGGCCGCAGTGGGGGCATCACCTGGGGATGGTCGGGCGGATCCGAAGTGGGGTGGACATGACGGCCGTTCGCAGCGGACTCGCCGCCATCGCTTCAACGCCGACCGCCGACTTTCCGCGCCCGGAGTGGGCCGCCCTCGATCACGGCGTCGTCGTGACGCCGCTTCGCAGCTTCGTGACTGCGGATGGACGGACGACCGGTTTGATCCTGCTCGGCGCGGCCGGTCTGCTCCTGGTGATCGCGTGCGTGAATCTGTCGATCCTGCTGCTGTCGCGTGGCCTTCGTCGCGACAACGAGATGGCACTGCGTACGGCGCTCGGTGCCGGCCGTGGGCGCCTGGTCCGGCAACTCACGACGGAGAGTCTGCTCCTCGCGGGTCTCGGTGGGCTGCTGGGCATCCTGGTCGCATTCGTCGGGATCGAGGCGACCACCGCCGTGCTGCCCGCATCGCTCGGCGGCCTCGGGTCCACCGGGGTGGACCTTCGGACGGTGTCCTTCGCGATCCTCGTCACGCTCGCCGTGGGGACGCTGGGTGGGGTCGTTCCGGCGCTCACGATCTCCCGACGACCGTCCATCGCCGGCGGGGCACGCGGGACGGCACCGATGCGAAGGGTCGCCCGCGTCCTCATCGTGGGAGAGGTGGCGCTCGCGGTCGTACTGCTCATCGGGGCGGGTCTGCTGACGCGCACGATGCAGCGCCTCCTGTCCGAACCGTACGGCTTCGACCCGGGCGGCACGCTGGTGATGCAGGTGCGGGCGACGAGCGTGCCCGCCGGCGACGCGTCGGTGCACCAGTTCTGGGAGCGGGCGCTCGGTGCGATCCGGGACGTTCCGGGGGTCCGCTCCGCGGCGGTCACGACGCAGCTTCCGCTGAGTGGCGATCGTGACATGTACGGGGTGGTCGTGGACGGTACCGGGCGCACCAACGGCGCGGATGGTTCGGTTCTGCGCTACTCCGTATCGGCGGGGTACCACCGGCTCATGGGCATCCCGATTCGGGAAGGCCGGTCGTTGGCCGAGACGGATCGAGGGGACGCACCCCCGGTCACCGTCATCAGCGCCTCCCTCGCCCGATCGCTCTTCGGCGAAGGGCCTGCCGTGGGGCGACGGATCCGGATCGGGGCGAACAACACGGCGTTCACGATCGTCGGCGTGGCCGCCGACGTGCGTCAGGAATCACTCGCTTCCGATGTGACCGACGCGGTCTACACGACGCCGGACCAGTGGCACTGGGCCGACCGGATCCGCTGGGTCGCGGTCGACCTGGCCGATGCCGAGGTCCTCGATCCGGTGAAGCGAGCCGTGTGGTCGGTGAACCCCAACCAGTCGATCGTACGGGTGGAAAGCCTCGATTCGGTTGTGCGCCGGTCTGAATCGCGTCGCAGGTTCGTCCTGACCGTGCTCGGCGTCTTCGCCGGCTTCGCCCTCGTACTGTCCGGACTCGGTCTCTACGGTGTGCTTTCCTCTCAGGTCGGGGCCCGCAGGCGCGAAATGGGGATCCGAGCTGCCCTCGGAGCGACCCGCCCGGAGATCGTGACCCTCGTGGTGCGTCACGGCGTGGCGCTCGCGACCCTCGGCGTCGTGATCGGGCTTGGAGCTGCGATGCTGCTCTCTCGGGGTCTGACCTCGCTCCTTTTCGGTGTGTCGGCGATCGACCCCGTGACGTATGTCGCCGTCACCGTGTCGTTCATGAGCGTCGCGGCCCTCGCATGCTGGATTCCCGCACGGAGGGCCGCGACAGTCGATCCGCTGTCGAGTCTGGCTGCGGAATAGGCCTCGAGTTCAGGGACCGGACGCTGGGTCCGGGGGGCATTGACCCCGATCCACGCCGGGGAAAGACTTCGACACACCCACCTGCGCCCCACCCTCCAGCGCACCCGGCCCTGGAGGGAGTCATGCCCCGTCGTTCCGCCTCTCCCGCGCTCCTCACGGCGCCTATCCGTGCCGCCGCCCTCGTGTTCGTCGGGGCGCTCGCGGCCGCAGCGCAGGACCCCCCTGCGGTGGACCTCCATTGGGCGGCGCTGCAGGGAGACGTCGACGCGATCCGGGCCCACGTAGCGGCCGGTTCGGAGTTGGACCGGGTCGACGCCTACGGGTCGACGCCGCTCCTGGTGGCCACCACGTTCGGCCATGCCGCCGCGGTGGACGTCCTGGCTGAGGGGGGTGCGGACCTGACCCTCGCCAACGCCGAAGGCTCGATGCCGTTGCACGTGGCCGCCTTCCTGGGTCACGACGACGTTGCCGAAGTTCTGCTTCGGTCCGGCGCCGATCCGCACGTGCGGAACGACGACGGCGCGCTTCCGTTCGACCTCGCTGCCGTGCCCGTGGAGTACGACCGGGCCCTGCTCGACGAGCTTCGGGCCGGACTCGGTCCCCTGGGTCTGGATCTGGACGAGGACGGGGTGGCCCGTGGGCGGGCCGAGATCGTGAAGCGGTTGCGTCGGCCCGCGGCCGAACTCGCCGGCGTGGACCCCCGGCCCGAGCCCCGAGGGGGATGGCCCACCTCCACCCCGGCCTCCCGCGGACTCGATCCCGACGCCGTGGCCCGGTTGTATGCCGACGCGGCTGATCTCGAGGCGATTCGCAGTGTGCTCATCGTCAAGGACGGCCATCTCGTGGCCGAGCAGTATTTCAACGGGGCCTCGGCGCAGGAGCCCTTCCTCGTTCAGTCGGTCACGAAGAGCGTGACGTCGGCCCTCGTGGGCATCGCCCTGGACCGCGGGTGTCTGGAGAGTCTGGACGAACCCATGCTCGACTTCTTTCCCGAGGAGGCCCGGCGGGTGCGGGACGAGCGGAAGCGGGAGATCACGGTGCGGCAGATGCTTCAGATGCGCGCCGGATACGGGTGGGAGGGGTCGGATTCGACGCGGTGGGAGGGGCTGATCTCCGGCGACTATCTGCCCCTCCTGGTGGACTTCCCGTTGCAGACCGACCCGGGAGCGGCCTTCGACTACAGCAACGTGACGTCCCACCTCCTGGCCGTGGTCGTGGCGCGGGCCTGCCACACCGACCTGAAGACGCTCGCCGACGAGGCCCTCTTCTCGCCGACGGGCATGCATCCCGGGGACTGGCGGGTGGATCGATACGGCTACCGCTTCGGACACGGCGAACTCCACCTCACGGCCCGGGACATGGCCCGATTCGGCCTTCTCTATCTCCATGGCGGCGTGTGGGACGGCCGACCCGTGGTGCCGGCCGAGTGGGTGGACGCCTCCCTCACGGCCTACTCCCGGGACATGGACACGGCGGGCCTGCGATCGGGAACCGTGGGCCGGTACTTCCGGGACGCGGGCTACGGCTACCAATGGTGGTCGGCGCGCGTCGGCGAACGGCGCTTCGACTTCGCCTGGGGTCACGGCGGGCAGATGATCGTTCTGCTCCACGACCTGGACATGGTGATCGTGGTGACCAGCGACCCGTTCTACCGCCCGATCCGCGAAGACCACGAAGCGTGGACCCACGAGCAGGCGAACTTCAACCTGATCGGGAAGTTCCTGCAGTCCCTCGAAGGAGTCCTCTAGAAGACGTAGGCGATGGGCTGGAGGCGGGTCTTGGCGGCCTGCTCCATGAAGCGCGGGGTGTACGCCCGGATCTGACGGCCGCCGGCGTAGACCTCCACCATGTAGAGCTCATGGGGCCGGAACGTGCGCAGATAGTCCATGCCCCCCACCACGGGGGCTTCGTCGATCCACACCGACGGCGCCACCGCCCGTCCCCGCACCATGAAGCACTCGTTGGTCCAGGAGCTTCGGCAGGGCACGCGACTGAGGGCCGCCCGGGTGGCCACGAACTCCAGGATGTCGTACTCCATGGACGTGGCGAGGTCGTTCCGGTCGAACGCCCGGACCGAGAATCCCGCGGCCTTGCGGCGGCTTTCGAAGCGGCTGGTGACCACGTTCAGGCCTTCCAGCAGAATGGGACGCGGAGCCAGGGTGAGGGTCACGGGAGCGCCGGCGCGTACGGTCGCGGTCCACACCAGGGTCTCGTAGCCCAGAAGCTCCGCTTCGAGGGTCACGTCACCCGGGGTCACCGACGGGATCTCGAACCGACCCGATGCGTTGGTGAGGGAGCCCCACTCCGACCCCTGGAACGACACGAACGCGCCCACCAGAGGCTCGCCGGCCTCGTCCAGGACCGTACCCACGAGGTCGAAGGGCGCCCGATCGTCGACGTCCTGCGCCGCCATCTGGGCGGCGGAGAGCGCCATGGCGAGCAGGAGTCCCAGGCTCAACCACGCGGCCGCCACCGTGGGCCAATGCAACCGTCTCATCGTCGCCTCCTCGTCGTCCTGGAGCCTCCAGCGGACTCCATACCCCCCCAGATGCAAGTCGCGTACCGGATCGCCGGGTCCGCAAGAATCCCCCGTTCGGCGCAGGATTCTGCGGCAGACGCGACCCGTCGATGAACAGTGGCCCCGGCGAGTGTCCCGAATGGAGGACAGGGCCGGGGTGAAGGGTGTTGACAGGATGGTCGAATCTCCAATACTTAGGACTCCTAATAATCACCCTGAACCCGAGGTACTCCCGTGCGCTTCTTCGTGCTTCCGGCCATCGTCATGGCGCTTCTCGCAACAACCACTTCAGGCGCCGCCCAGTCGCCCGTGCACCCCACGCCGGCGACGGCCGATCTCGACATCACCGGGGCCCGGGTGGAGTACCGTGCCGAACTCCAGATTCTGGTCTTCTCTCAGGACGTGGCCGGCCGGGCCGGAGCCACGACCCCCCCGGCTCGAGGGCAGATGGACGGCGCCCCGGTGCTGGGGTACGTCTTTCCCACCTCCCTCGCTCCCGAGGACGTGGGCTTCGCGCCGGGGGCCGGAGTCGTGGCGCTGGCGGCCACCTCTCACCCGGATTTCGACGACACTCCGCTATGGGACGAGGACGGCGACCGCGACTACGGCAACGACGGCGTCGTCTTCCACACGCATTGGGTCGTCCTCACGCCCGACGATCGAGTGCCCGGCGGTCTCGCGGTGAAGGAGACGCAACGGATCGAGCAGGAGTTGCCACCCACGAACCCGGGCATGCCCATGTACCTCGATTCTCCCGGCTTTTCCGTGGTCCTCGACGGTGCCACACTACGGGTGGTGGTGCCCCTGGACAGGGTGTCGGGACGCCGGGACTTCGCATTCGACGCCGTGACCGCCTACATGGAGGTGAACACGTCGGACGACGCGCGCCCTCTCCTGGGGGTGTACCACGTGTACGAGGTGTTCTCAGGCGACCTGAGCCTGCCCTATTCCGTGACGGAGATCGGCACGCGGTGACGAGCGATTCCCTGGGCGAACGGCCGCCCGCTCCGGCGCGAGCCGCCGGGGCGGGCGGTCTGCCCGACGAAGAAGATGTGGGCCACCGCACCCTGGTGGCCCTCTCGAAGGTGGGTCTGGCCCTCCGGGAACAAGCCTGGAAGGAGTCCGTGCCCGCGGGCCTCAACCCCACCCAGGCCCAGGTGCTCGTGGTTCTGGGCCGGGCGCCCGGGTCGGGCATGCGCCTTTCCGCCATCGCCGACCATCTGGGGGTCAGCGCCCCCACCGCCTCGGACTCCGTGTCGACGTTGGTCTCGAAGGGACTCGTGTCGAAGGGGCCGGCCCCGGACGACGGGCGGGCATTGGCGGTGATCCTCACCGCCGAGGGCGAGGCCCGGGCCCGGGAGATGGCCGAGTGGCCGGACCTGCTCCTCTCGGCCGTGGACGTGCTCGAGCCCGACGAGGAGGCCGTTCTCTTGAAAGGGCTTCTGAAGGTGATCCGGGAGCTCCAGGAGCAGGGGCGGATCGCCGCCTCTCGGATGTGCCTCACGTGCCGGTACTTCCGCCCCCACGTGCACGCCGATGTCCGGGCGCCCCACCACTGCGCGTTCGTGGACGCTCCGTTCGGCGACCGCGATCTCCGGGTGGACTGTATCGACCACGAATCCGCGGATCCCACGCCCGGTCGGCCCGCACCGGTGGGAGTTTAGCCCCTACCGACGCGCACCAGCGCGCGGATCAGGAGTCCCCCGCCCAGGAGTCCCGACCCCAGCAACCAGATGCCGGGCTCCACCCAGAAGGCCAGACCGACGCAGCCCAGGAGTCCCATGGACGGAATCCACGGGGGGAAGAGCCGCTGAGACCGGGGGAGCCGGAGGGCCGCCAGATTCGTGACGGCATAATAGACGAGCACCGTGAAGGCGCTGAACGACCAGGTGGTGCGGACATCGCCCACGAGGCAGAGCGCCGCCACGGCCGCGCCGCAGGCCCACACCGAAGCCACGGGACTGGAGCGGGCTTCGTCGACCCGGGCCAGGGACTGCGGCGCGTCTCCTCGGCGAGCCATGGCCAGGAGCACCCGGGAGAGGCCCAACACCAGGTTCAACAGTACCCCGGCCATGGCGGCCACCGCCGCGACCGCCACGACGAGGCCCAGTCCCGGGCGGGCGAGGGCCTCGGCGACCGCCTCGAGAGGGGCCGCCGTCCCCACGGCCGCGGCACCGAACGCTTCGGCCCCCAGCACGCCGACGCCGGAGGCGGCCATGACCAGATAAAGCAGCGTCACGGCACCCACCGTGGCCACGATGGCCCGGGGGATGACCCGGCGGGGCTCCCGCACCTCCTCGCCCAGGGTGGCGACCCGTCCGTAACCGGTGAAGGCCACGAACATGAGGGCGCTGCCGTGGAGCAGGTCGCGGAGGGCGGGGGTGTCGGAGAGAGCCGGGAAGAGGGGAATGAACCGCGCCCGTCCGTCCGTCAGGGCCACCGGGAGAGCAAACACCGCCAGGGTCAGGAGGCCGAGGAGCGCGAGTCCCACGACCACCGCGTTGCCGGTGTTGGAGCGGCGGATCCCGCCGGCCACGAAGGCTGTCACCCCGAGGGTCGCGATCACGGCCAGGGCTACCGACCCCCGGCCCGCCTCGGCGCCGGCGAGGTCGAAGAGATACCCGGCCAGCCCCAGCGCCGCCGTGGCGGCCGACGCGCTCTTGGCCAGCAGGAACATCCAGCCGGCGCTGAACCCCAGCCACGGGGTGAGCCACAGGTGGCCGTACTCGTAGGTACCGCCACTTACGGGATGGGCCGCCGCGAGTTGGGCGCTGGAGAGCCCGTTGGCGGCGGCTACCACGGCGGCGATCGCCGTGGCCGCCAGCACCGTGGATCCGGCCACTCCCGCAGCGATCCCCACGCTCACGAACACCCCCGTACCCACCATGGATCCCAGCCCCAGGAGCACGGCGCCCCAGAGGCCGACCTCCCGGCGAAGGCGGGACCCGGTCACCCGGTACTCCCGAGCGACTCCGCGAGGTGCAGCTTCATGCCCTCGTGGCTCGCCGTGAACCCGAGGGACTCGTAGAAGGCCACCGCTCGGGGGCGCTGCTTGTCGGTGGTGAGCTGGACCATGCCGCATCCCCGCTCCCGCGCCCGCTCCACCGCGTGGGTCACGAGAAGGCGGCCCAGTCCGGACGACCGGAGATGCCGGGCGACCCGCACCCCTTCGATCTGGGCCCGCCAGCTGCCCCGGTAGGTGAGCGACGGGATCAGGGTGAGCTGGAGCATGCCCACCACCGTCCCGTCGAGGTCGGCCACCAGGAGGGCCTGATTCCCATCGGAGGCGATTGCCGCATAGGCGGTCGCGTATCGCTCGGAGAGCGGGAGAGACGGGTCCTCCCGGGTCGCCCCCAGGGGGTCGTCGGCCAGAAGGGCCACCAGTGACGGGAGGTCGGACTCCCGGGCGTCGCGGAGTCGTACATCGGGTCGGGAGGGTGTGGTTGACATATCAACGCCGCTTGATATAATTCGCCCATGTCCGAGACCACGCTTCCTTCCGCGGCCCTCCTCCAGCGCTTCCAGGCGGTGGCCGAGGAGACCCGATTCGAGATCGTGCGCCGCCTCTCCGGTGGGGAGCGCTGCGTGTGCGAGCTCCAGTCGGATCTGGACGCGGCCCAGTCTCGCCTCTCGTTCCACCTGAAGAAGCTCAAGGACGCCGGCGTGGTGTCCGACCGCCGGGACGGTCGGTGGGTCTACTATGCCCTCGTCCCCGGCGCGCTGGAAGAGATGCGGGCCTTTCTCGGAGAAGTGAAGCCCGAGGAGACTTGGCGGGCGCCCCGTGTTTCGGGGGACTGCTGCTCGTGATCCTCGAACCTCTCTTTTTTTCTCCAACATATCAACGTTCGTTGATCGACGGAGGAGTCCCATGGATACCGAACTGAAATCGGTGGTGCGTCGGAAGTACGGAGAGGCGGCCACCCGCGCCGCCCAGGGTGACAAAGGCACGTGCTGCGGCACCTCGAGCGGGTGCGGGGAGACCGACCCCATCACCCGCGACCTGTACGACGACGAGACGGCCGCCTCCCTGCCCCAGACGGCCATCGGCGCGTCATTGGGCTGCGGCAATCCCACGGCTCTGGCCGATCTCCACGAGGGAGAGGTGGTGCTGGATCTGGGGAGCGGCGGCGGCATCGACGTGCTCCTGAGCGCTCGCCGCGTGGGCCCCACGGGCAAGGCCTACGGGCTCGACATGACCGACGAGATGTTGGCCCTGGCCCGGCGCAACGCCGCCGAGGCCGGCGCCACCAACGTGGAGTTCCTGAAGGGCGACATCGAGTCGATTCCCCTCCCCGACGAAAGCGTCGACGTCATCATCAGCAACTGCGTCATCAACCTCTCGGGCGACAAGGCCACGGTATTGAGGGAGGCCTTCCGGGTGCTGAAGCCCGGGGGCCGCTTCGCCGTCTCCGACGTGGTGGTCCGGGGCGAGATTCCGTCCGAGATCCGACGGAGCATGGAGCTCTGGGTCGGATGCGTGGCCGGCGCCCTGGAGATGAACGAATTCGAGCGCCTGCTGGTGGAGGCCGGCTTCGAGGATCCGTCGCTGGAGCCCACCCGCGTCTACGAGCCCGAAGACGCCCGGGCCGTGCTGGAGGAGGCGGGCGTCGACGTCGACGCCCTGGCCGAATCCGTGGACGGCCGGATCCTGTCGGCCTTCGTCCGGGCCCGGAAGCCCGCCGCGGCCCACGCCGGCGCGTCGACGTCGGCCGCCGACGAAGCCTGCTGCGGCCCCGACTGCTGTGGGTGATCCAAACCCGGCCGTACGGCCGGCGACGGCCGACGATCTGCCGGCGATCCTGGCGCTGCTGGAGGCCGACGGCCTTCCGGCCGCCGGGGTCGCCGAGGCCCTGGCCACGTTTCGGGTGGCGGAGGATGACGGCCGAATCGTCGGCGTGGCCGGCCTGGAGGTCCACGGCCCCGACGGCGTGCTCCGTTCGGTGGCCGTGGACGGGAGTCGGCGGGGGGAAGGCCTGGGCCGGCGCCTCGTGGAGGCGACCCTCGGCGAGGCGCGCCGTCTCGGGCTCACCCACCTCTACCTCCTCACCACCACCGCCGAACGGTGGTTCCCCCGCTACGGCTTCCAGGTCGTGGAGCGGGAGTCCGCGTCGCCGGCCGTTCGGGCCAGCGTGGAGTTCGCGGAGGCCTGCCCCGCCACGGCCGTCGCCATGCGCCTGACCCTGCACGACCCCCGCCCCCCCGTCCTCTGAACACCCCGATCCGACCCCCATGCGAACCGCACTGATCAGCGACATCCACGGCAACCTCCCCGCGCTGGAGGCGGTCCTGGCGCACCTCGACGCCCGCACCGACGTCGACGCCGTCTATCACCTTGGCGACCTGGTGGGCTACGCCCCCTGGCCCAACGAGGTGGTGGAGACGATGCGGCGTCGGGGCATGGCTGGGGTCGCGGGCAACTACGATTCCACCACCGCCACCGACTACGCCCATTGCGGCTGCAAGTACGAGGATCCGCGCCAGGAGGCGCTGAGTCACGAGAGTTACGCGTGGACCCGGGCCCACGTCACGCCTGAGACGAAGCGGTGGCTCGGGGGACTCCCGTTCCGCATCGACCTCCGGCCCCTGGGAGGTCACACGGGGGGGCCGCGGCTGGTGCTGGTCCACGGCAACCCCGTGCTGAACACGGTCTACTGGACCGAGGACCGCTCCGACGCCTTCTGTTCGAAGATGGCGCAGCATCTCGGCGTACGGGCCGGCGACGTCGCGGCCTTCGGCCACACCCACAAGCCGTGGACCCGGGTGGTGGACGACGTCCGCTTCGTGAACACCGGTTCCGTGGGACGCCCCAAGGACGGGGATCCCCGGGCCGGGTACGTGGTGGTGGAGATGGACGGCGAGAAGGCCGACGTCGAGTTCGTGCGTGTGGAGTACGACGTGGCCCGGGCCGCCGCCGGGATCCGGGAGAGCGCGCTCCCCGACGAGTTCGCCGTGCACCTGGAGCAGGGATCCACCACGTCGAAGGGGGGAGTGGCATGAGTGGCGCCCAGGGCGGTGTGGCCCAGCGGATGTCGCTGCTGGACCGCTACCTCACGGTCTGGATCGGCGCCGCCATGGTCCTGGGGGTGGCCCTGGGCACCCTGTGGCCCGAGCCGGTGGCCGCCCTCAACCGGGCGACCCAGATCGGCACGACGTCGATCCCCATCGCCATCGGCCTGATCCTCATGATGTACCCGCCCCTGGCCAAGGTGCGGTACGAGGAGCTCGGCGACGTCTTCCGTGACGGGAAGATCCTGGGGCTGTCCCTGATCCAGAACTGGGTCATCGGGCCCCTGCTCATGTTCGGGCTGGCGGTGCTGTTCCTCCGGGACCACCCGGAGTTGATGGTGGGGCTGATTCTCATCGGTCTCGCCCGCTGCATCGCCATGGTCATCGTCTGGAACGACCTGGCCGACGGTGACCCCGAGTACGCGGCCGGCCTCGTGGCGTTCAACTCGGTGTTCCAGGTGCTCTTCTACTCGGTGTACGCCTGGGTCTTCATCACCGTGGTGCCCGAGTGGCTCGGCCTGGAGGGCATGGCCGTGGACATCACCATGGGGCAGATTGCCGAGAGCGTGTTCATCTATCTGGGCGTGCCGTTCCTGGCGGGCATGCTCACCCGTTTCGTGGGGCTGAAGCTCAAGGGCGCCGAGTGGTACCACGAGCGGTTCATCCCCGCCATCAGCCCCCTGACCCTGGTGGCCCTGCTGTTCACCATCGTGGTCATGTTCTCCACCCAGGGCGAAGCCATCGTGGCCGAGCCGGTCAACGTGGTGCGGGTGGCGATCCCGCTGCTCATCTACTTCCTGGCCATGTTCGCCGTCACCTTCTTCATGAGCCGGGCCGTGGGGGCCGACTACCGACGTACCACGACCCTTTCGTTCACGGCGGCCTCCAACAACTTCGAGCTCGCCATCGCGGTGGCGGTGGGCACCTTCGGCATCGCCCACGGCGCCGCCTTCGCTGCGGTGATCGGCCCCCTGGTGGAGGTGCCGGTGCTCATCGCCCTGGTGAACGTGGCCCTGCGTTGGCGCCGGAAGTACTTCCCCGACGAGCAGGCCCGCATCGAGGAGGTGTCGAACTGCGCCGTACCGTCGGGGGTGTCGGCCCGGGACTGAGGGCCCGCCGGGTCACCGGTGCCCGGGGACCGTCGTACGTTGGTCCTGAACCCGGAGGCCGGAGGGGCGCAGTGGGGACACGGTGGTGGAACGACATGGGTCGGGCGGGGCGCATTCGGGCGCTGTTCCCGGCCATCGCCCTGGGGGCCCTCGCGGCGGCGGCCGGGGGCGCACAGGCCCAGGACATGGGGACCCTCCGCCCCGGCGCCGTGGACTCGGCGGGAGCCTACGCCGTCTACCTGCCCTCGACCTACACGCCCGAGCGGGCCTGGCCCGTGCTCTTCGTCCTCGATCCCCGGGGGCGCGCCGTGCCGGCCCTCACGCGCTTCCGGGACGGGGCGGAGGAGCTGGGCTGGGTCGTGGTCAGTTCGTACGACTCCCGCAGCGACGTGCCCGAAGATCGGAACACCCCGGCCTTCAACGCCATGCTGGACGACATCCAGGAACGGGTGCGGGTGGATCCTCGCCGGCTCTACCTCGCCGGCTTCTCGGGTACGGCCGAATCGTCGTGGTATCTGGCGTTGGCCCTTCCCGGGCACGTGGCCGGTGTGGTGGCCGCAGGCTTCGGGCTGCCGTCGGAAGTGCGGTTCCGCATGCTCTTCGCCGAAGAGGAGGCGGGCTTCGCCGTGTATGGGACTGCGGGCCGCCTCGGATTCAACTACGAAGACGTGGTGGACATGGATGGGGCGCTGGGGGACCTGGGCGTGGTGCACCGGGCGGCCTACTTCGAGGGTGGCCACACCTGGATGCCCGACGCCCTGGCCACCGACGCTCTCCGGTGGCTCGAGCTCCGGGCCATGCGCGACGGGCTCCGGGCCGTGGATCCCGGCTTCGTGGCGCGGGAGCGGGACGGCGTGATCCGGCGAGCCGAGGCCCTGGCGTCGAACGGATGGGTGCGGGAGGCGGTGGAACTCCTGGACGACGCGGCGGGGGACTTCGAGGAGACGGCGCCCCTGGAGGCGCTTCGCGCCCGTCTGGCGGAGCGTCGGGACTACACGGAGCAGGTGGCCCGCCGGGCACGGGACGCCCGGGAAGCCACCAACTATTCCGGCCGGCTCCGGGAGCGCTTCGGCGGCGGGCCCGGTGATCGCCCCCGGACCTCACCCGAAGAGCTGGTGGACGAGCTCGACCTGGAGGCGCTTCTGGCCCGAGCCGGGGGCCATGACCGAGCCGACGCCCTCCAGGCCCGCCGTCTCCTGGCGTCGGCGGGTGTGCTACTGTCGTTCTACGGACCCCGGGACGCCCTGGCCCAGGGCCGGCCCGGCATCGCCCTGGACTACGTGGACACGGCCGAGCGGATCCGCCCGGGCGACCCGGGCCTGTGCCGCTTCCGGGCGGCGGCCCTCGGGGCGCTGGAGCGGCTGGACGACGCCTTCGAGGCTCTACGGTGCTGGGTGGACGGGGCCGGCGTGGACGGCGCCGCGGTTCGAGGCGAGGCCGGGTTGGAGCCCCTTCGGGCCGACCCGCGCTTCGAGGCGCTGCTGGCCGAGCTGGACCGGGGCGGTCGATAGCCGGCGGTGATTGCCCCGAACGGGTCCGGGGTCGCATTCTCCCGCCTCGTTCCTTCCGCCGGGAGTCTCCATGCGCGTCGCCTTGCCGTCGTTCTCCGCTGCCGTCCGTTCCGCTCTCGCGGGAGCCGTGGGGCTCGTGGGGGCGAGTTGCGGTCCCATGGACGATTCGGGGGCGTCCGGGTCGGCCGATCTGGCCATCGAACACGTCACCGTGGTGGATGCCGTGAACGGGGCCCGGGCCGATCGCACCGTCGTGGTGGACTCGGGTCGGATCGTGGCGGTGCTGGACGGGGGGACGGCGGTGGACGCCGACGAGGTCGTGGACGGGACGGGCCGGACCCTGATCCCGGGCCTCTGGGACTTCCACGTGCACCTCACCTACGACGACCGCTTCACCGACGCCATGCCCGGACTCTTCCTGGGCCACGGCATCACCAGCATTCGCGACACCGGCGGAATCCTGGAGAAGGTGCTGCCGGTGGTGGAGCGCATGGAGGCGGAGGGCGCGATGGCGCCCCGGGTGTTCTTCGCGGGCCCCCTCCTGGACGGGGAGTGGGTGGTCTACGACGGCGTGAACCGACCGGCCCTGGGCATCGCCAATCCCGACGTGGAGACGGCCCGGGCCAACGTGGCGGCGTTGGCCGAGGCCGGGGTGGACTTCGTGAAGGTGTACGAGATGCTGACCCCCGAGGTGTTCGCGGCTCTGGTGGAGGAGGCGTCGGCTCGGGGACTCCCCATCGACGGGCACGTGCCGTTGTCCATGGTGGCCCGGGACGTGGGACCCCGGGTCCAGTCCCTGGAGCACCTGCGCAACATCGAGCTGGATTGTGCCGCCGGTGCCGACTCCCTGCTCGAGGCCCGGCGGGCCATTCTCGCCGCCCACGACGGAGGCCCGGGCGCGGACCTGCGTTCCCGGCTGCACTCGGAGCAGCGGCTGGCGGCGGTGGCCGATTACGACCCGACCCGGTGCGGCGAGGTCATGGACGCCCTGTCGTCGACCATCATGATCCCGACCCTGCGGCTGAACGCCCTGGGTCTCGTCCCGCCCTTCGAGCGCGGGGATTGGGAAGCGGCGCTGGATCGGATTCCCGACGATGCGGCGGATGAATGGCGCGAGGTGGGGGAGCGGTCCCGGAGCGGTCCTCCGGCGCGGGACACGACCTACGGGGCGTTCAGCCTTCGCCTCGTCGGGGAGATGCACCGCCGGGGCGTGCCCGTGGCCGCCGGGACGGACACCCCCATCGGGTACGCCATTCCCGGCTACAGCCTCCACTCGGAGCTGGAGATGCTGGTGCGGGCCGGAATGCCCCCCCTGGAGGCCCTCCGGGGAGCCACGGTCCTGCCGGCGGAGTTCTTCGGGCTGGACGGCGAGATGGGCGCCGTGGCCGAGGGCATGGTGGCCGACCTGGTGCTGCTGGGCGGCAATCCCCTGGACGACATCACCAACACCCGGGCGGTGGAAGCGGTGGTCACCCGGGGGCGGCTTCTCCGGCGAGCCGACCTCGATGGACTGATGCGGTAGAGGGGGGCGGCCGCCGGCCGCCCCCCTCCCGAGCGCTCCCCGTCGCCGTTCGAGCGGGGGAGCGGGTGGGCCGTCAGGCGAGGAGCGCCTTCAGAGCATCCAGGCGCTCGGACCAATAGGCTCGCCGAGCCTCCAGTGTCTGCCGGTCGGGCAGGTGGGTGTGCTGGGCCGAGAGCCGGGCCTTCTCGTCTCCCTTCGCCTCCACGTACAACTGGACCCGGGTCCCGTCGGGCCAGTCCAGGCGCACGGAGCGAGGCGGGTTGAGGGCCCGGACCTCGACGTCGGAGGGGAGCCATCGGTCGCGGAGCTCGGGCTCCGCGATCCATCTGAAGAGGGTGGCCGCATCGAGGGTGACCGTCCGGCTGCGGTTCGCTTCGTATGCGCCGTCCCGGCGCTGTCCCGTTTCCCGGAGCCCCCGGATGCGTTCGTAGCCGACGGTGACGGTCTGGGCCCACCAGCCGCTGTCCACCTCGGCAGCCACCAGGCGGGCGATCTCGGGGTGGGGGAGGCCGGCGGCGGAGCGCTCGTCGAGCCAGGCGGTCCAGGCCGCCCAGTCCCGGCCGGTGCGCCGCGCCACGGCTTCGTCGGACATGCCGGCGAGGTCGGCGAGGTCGGGGGGCGGAGTGTCGCTCCCGGAGGCGCGGGTCAGGAGGTGGGCCCGGGCGGCGGTGTACGACTCGCCCGTCTTCGCCATGCGCTCGCGAACGCGGCGCTTGAAATCACGGTCCTTCGTCATGGGTGCGGTCCTCTCGTCGTGGCCGCGGGTCGCCCCTCCCTGGCAGGATCACGAGCCCGCGACGGACGTCGGATCGCAGTGGCGCGGGGGTCGACCGGGGCGCCTCCTGCCCGGCCCCGTTCGGGGGACCGACCGAGTCGGCCGCACTGCCGTCCACCACACCGTGAAACGGTCCGAGGGTGTGCCCCCCTTTGCCTCACGAAGACCCCGGCCAGGGCGGGATCGAAGAGGTTGGGCGCGAACCGGCGCCGGCAGGAAGGGTGGGGCGGGTGGGGGCGGCGGGCAAGGTCGCTCCGGCGGGAGGGCGGCGCGGACCGGCCCGTTCGACCATCCCCTCGCCCACCCCGGGAAGCCATCGTGATCACCGTGCGGGGCGCCGCGGAGCGGTCGGCGGGTGCCGTGGGCGCTCGTGGACCGTGATCGCTCCCATGGGATGGCGGCGGCCGCGGGTGGGCTCCGGCGCGGAGGTCGTTCCGCCGCGATCCCCCCTCGCCGCTCCAAGTCGTCACGACAGCATGTCATCGGGCGCCGCGGCGATTTGAGGCCACATAGGCGCGCCAAACGGGCCCGCAGGGCCGTTCGCAGACTACCCGTGGCGAATCGGGTACACATAGGCACTACAAGTCGCCCGCCGGGGCGAAAGGGAGTCGCGATGTCGAGTAGAGGCGTGCGGGCGGCCCGGCCCGGGTCGGTGGATGCCCGGATCCGGGCCGTCGCGGCAGGGCAGCACGGGATCGCCTCCGCCCGGCAGCTCCTGGCCGTGGGCGTGACCCGCCACGCGATCCGCCACCGCCTCGCCCGGGGAGACCTGTCCCCGGTGCACCGCGGCGTGTACGCGGTGGGGCCGGTGCGGGGCAGGCGATGGCGGGAGTGGGCCGCCCTGGTGGTGGCCGGAGAGTCGGCGGTCCTCAGTCACGGGACGGCGGCCGGGCTTCACGGCATGGTCCTCCCCCGACGGACCCTGGGACCCATCCACGTCACCCCGCGCCGAGGGCGTCCGGGCTCCCGGCCTGGCCTGCGGATCCATCGCGTGGCCGGGCTGGCGGACGACGAGATCCACACCGTCGACGGGCTGTCGGTGACCACCCCGGTCCGCACTCTGGTCGATGTGGCCGGCGACGCCCACGCTGGGGCGCTGGAGCAGATGGTGTCGGTGGCGGATCGAACGGGACTGCTCGACGGCCTGGATCTCGAGGCGGCGCTACGGAGATACGCCGGGCGCGCCGGGATCGGCGCGCTCCGCATGCTGTGGGCATCGGGAGGTGTCGCCTTCACGCGCTCCGAGTTGGAGGAGCGGTTTCTCGCCCTGATCCGGGAGGGGGACCTACCGGAGCCGGCCACCAACGTCCGGGTGGCGGGGCTGGAGGTGGACGCGCTGTGGCGCGACGAGGCGCTGGTGGCCGAGGTGGACGGCTTCGGCTTTCACCGGGGCCGGGCAGCGTTCGAGCGGGACCGCCGGCGCGACGCGACGCTGGTGGCGGCGGGCTACCGCGTGGCGAGGTTCACGTGGACGGAAGTCACGACCCACGGCCTCGTCGTGGTGGCCCGGCTGGCGCAGGCCATCGGATGGGCCCAGGGGGCGAGGGCCCGCCGGGTGCCGCCCTAGCCGCCGGCGGGTGTGGCTTTCCGGCCCTTCCCCATCCCGCCCAACGCCAGGGTCAGGACGAAGCCGAAGGCCAGGGTGGCCAGGGAGATCAGGATCCGAGGCACCGTGGGGCGATAGGGGTCGAGGTCCAGGGCCATGAGTTCGAGTTCCATGGATTCCCGTCCGCCGAAGGTGTCGGCGAGCCGGGTGGCTTCGGCGGCGTCGAAGGTCACGCCGGTTTCGGCGGCGATCTCCTCGAGGGAGGCTCCGGCCACCAACGCCTTCACGGCGTCGAGACGGGGTTCGTCGGCGAGATCGGGCCAGGCCGGTCCCTGGAAGGGCCACAGGCCCAGGACGGAGCCCACCAGGAGTCCCAGGAGAACGGCGTGGGAGGGCCGTTCGAACCGATGCAGGAACCACCGCAGCCCATTGGCCAGGAGACCGATGCCCACCACGGCGCCCACGCCCACGGGAACGATCACGCCCAGCGACCCCATGAAGTCGGCCGACAGCGCAGACGGCCGCACGCTGCCCACCACCACGTCGTACAGTCCCAGGATCAGCAGCACGTACGACCCCGACACGCCCGGCAGGATCATGCTGCTGGCGGCCAGCGCGCCGGCCACGACGAAGACGGGCACGGACTGGGGGAGGGCCGTGGACTGGAGTCCGAAGGCGATGGCCGCCATGGCCGCGAATCCCACCAGGGCACTCACCGCCACCGCGCCGTCCAGGGGGCGGACGATGGCCCACAGGAGCGGCACGCCGCCCAGGGTCATGCCGATGAAGAGGCTGTAGGCCAACCACCGGTGCTCCCGCACCAGCCACACGGCCGGCGTGGCGAGCCCCAGGATGGCGACGGCCAGCCCCACGGCGAGGATGGCGATGAACGAGATCGCCTTGACGTTCCAGCGGAGGCGGGCGACGTCGGCCACCGACTCGATGAACCGGTCGTACAGTCCCAGGGCCAGGATCATGGTGCCGCCACTCACACCGGGCACCAGGTTGGCCAGGCCCATGAGCACGCCTCCGGCGAAGACCCGGGGCGGGGTGGCCTCGGGCACGGCGTCGGGGAGGTCGTCGTCCGACCGGGGCGTGCCCTGCTCCGGCGTGTTCAGAACACCTCCGGGGCGTAGACCTCGCCCTCGAGATCGTCCAGGCGGGTCTGGAGGTGTCGCCGGGCGTCCTGCACGCCCTGGTTGTAGACGGGGGGGGCGAGGCGTTCCACGAACCAGTCCACGAGTTCGCCCGAGCGGAAGCTGCTGAGCTCCTCGTCGAACTCCTCCAGGAAGTAGCCCTGGAGGCTCCGGATCAGATGGTCGCGGCGGTCGTCGGCGAGATGGATGGCCATGAGGTGCGAACGCGGGAGAGGGGGGCGGCAGCCCGCACCCTACCTCCCCCGGGTCGGTCCCGGCAAGGCAGGGAGGCCGGGGTCCGGACCCCCCTACGCCTCAACGGGGTTCTCCCGACACCCAAGCCCGGGCGGACGGCCTACCTTTCAGGGCATTCTCCCGCAACAACACACGACTCAGGAGGACTCCATGGCTGCGAACGGCGCCGTGCTCGACGGACTCAACGGACTGCTCGCCGACGCCACCGTGTTCTATCAGAAACTCCGCCACTACCACTGGAACGTGGAGGGGCGGAAGTTCTTCGAACTCCACACCAAGTTCGAGGAGCTCTACACCGGGTGGGCCGAGTTCATCGACCAGATCGCCGAGCGGATCCTCATGGTCCAGGGCGTGCCGCTGCACACCCTGAAGTCCATGCTCGATCACGCCCGAATCGACGAGGACGAAAGCATTCCGCCCGCCCATACCATGGTCGATCGCATCATCGACGACCTCGAGGCGCTCCACGGCTTCGGCGGTGAGGTGGTGCAGGCGGCGGAGGACGCCGGCGACCGGGGGACGGCCAACCTCATGGACGACCTGCGGGACGCCATGGAGAAGGACCTCTGGATGTTGCGGAGCTGGAAGGCCGAGGCCGAGCGGGGCGGCTGAGAGGTTCAAAGCGAGGGCGGCGGGGCCCCCCGCCTCAGTGGGGTCCCGCCGACCCCGTGGATCGGGCGTCGCCCCGTACCACGTCGACCCGCACCTCGGTCCAGCCGTCGAGTTGGTAGTGGCGGACCCGGACGTCGTGGGTCCCGGGGGGGATGTCCGCGTAGTCCACCAGGGATCCGTGGGGGTCCCACCGGTCGATGACCAGCGCTCCGTCGACCCACACCCGGATCGCGTCGTCGCTGATGGTCCGGAGCGACCACGTCTCGCCCTCGGCGAGGGTCACCGATGAGGTGGCTTCCAGCGCCCAGCGCTCCTGGGGGAGGCCCGCCACCTGCGGCCCGTACCACTGGTAGTCCAGGCGCGCCTCGGTCCGGGTGAGGAGGGGCGTGCCGGCGAGGAGGGCGTCGAACGCCGCCGGGTCCGACAGGGGATCCCGGGCCGGGTCGTCCCACGCGAAGAAGCGCACGTCCCACGGGGCGAACGGCTCCACCCGTTCGAACGAGAACGGCACCCGCCGCCCGGCGGGGACGACCGTGCCTCGGGGCGAGACCGTGGCTTCGCCCACGTACTCGAGGTGGACCGCCCAGACTCCCCCCTCCACCTCGGGGGTGACCACCAGGGTGTCGCCCATGGCGCCGGCCTCGGCCGAGACCGAGGCCACCCCGTGCCGGTCCACGATGCGCCACGATCCGGCGGGGCCCAGGAGCTGCAGCGGGACCACGCTCCGAAGGGTGTCCAGCGGCCAGAGCTTCGGCGACTGCCCGTCCCACGGCCCCCACTCGTCCACCACGATGGCCGAGCGGGGCAGGGCGCTCCGGGGGCCCCGGGGAATCTCCCGGGGGACTCCGGGAAGGTCCGGCGCCAGGGTGTCGAACGCCTCGCCCAGGAGGGCTCTGGGATCACACCCCGCGGCCGAAGTCCCGGCCTCCACGGGGTTCCATCCGAATCGGTGTGGCCCGGTGCGCTCGAGGCGCCACCGCTCCGCCACGCCTCGGAAGACGTTGCCGTCGATGACGTGGTCCCGGCTCCGGACGTCCCGATTCTGGGGGTAGCCCCAATCGGCCGGTTGTTCCTCCCGGGCCCAGAGGGAGATGCCCAGGGAATCCCCGTCGAAGACGTTGCCCATGATCCGGTTGTCCTGGCCGTGCTCGATGGCCACGCCGTAGCGGTTGCCGCCGAAGCAGTTCCCCACGATCTCCGTCTCCCACGAATACCCGCCCCACACGCCGTAGCGCGAGCCGCCGAGATGGTTGGCGACGATGCGGTTGCGGCTGAAGGTCACCTCCACCGCGTTGGTGGGGGCGTACGAGAAATCGTTGTGGAAGAGCAGGTTGTCGTTGGCTCCGCCCTCGCCCGAATCCATTGTGGAGTTGCCCGCCCACAGAAAGAAGCCGTCGCCCGAGTGGGTGGCCGAGTTGTAGGCGACGACGTTGTGGTTGCTCTGCTCGTACAACAGGAGACCGGCCGAGTCCTGTCCCCGCTCGTAGTAGCCGGTGGACCAGCCCCGGACGTCGTAGTCGAAGCGGTTGCGGACGATGGTGTTGTGGCTCGACCGATAGAGGCCGATGCCCAGTCCCGAGTTGTACGACGCGTCGCTGTCGCGCACGGTGAGGGAGTCGGTGCGGGTCAGGAGAAACCCGTTCATGCCCTGGACCGCCCGGACCCCCCGGATCTCCCCGCCCACGACGTCTTCGAGGTAGACGGCGGCTCCGAAGCGCATCCACTGGCGATCTTCGTTGTCGTGGAAGGAGAGCCAATCGACCAGGCTTTCATGGGACACCTGGCTGAAGAGGCGGGGCTTCCAGTTGTACGACAGGTCGGTGTCGACGATGTGGAGGCCCCGGGTGCCCCGGGCCAGGATTCCGAAGCGGTAGCCCCGGATCGCGCCGCCTCGGATCGACACGTTGCGACCCCCCTCCACCCGCACCGCAACGCCCCGGGCGAGGTCGGGATCGGCTTCGGGGTCGATCCCCCGGAGCACCACCCCCGAGAGGTCGATCTCCAGGTCCGATCCCCGCACCACGATGAGGGCCGAATCGGTGGAGGCGGGTGCCGGCGCATCGTAGGTGGCGGGAGCTACGCGCACCGATCGGGTGATCACCATCCCGGGAGAGAAGGGGACGGTGTCCTGGGCGGCCAACGGGGCGGTGGGGGCGACCATCGCCACCAGGGCCAGGGTCGCGGCATGGGGGAAGACGGAAGCAGGCATGCCCCAACGTACCCTCCCTCCGGCCCACGCGCCGCCCCGGGCCCATGGGTCGGTTGCGTCGATCCGGATGAAACGGCGAGACTGCAGGGTTGGGCCCTCGTTACCCCCACGGAGTCTGCGGTGCGGAAGATCGACATCGAGAACTTCCAGCGGGCCACCCGCGACACGCCTCGGGAGGTCAACCGCCGCATCGTGCTCAACCTCATCCGGGAGCACGGTCCGGTGTCCCGGGCCGATCTCGCGCGCATGATGGGGATCGCCCGTGGGATGATCACTCCGCTGGTCAACGAGCTCCTGGCCGATGATCTGATCTACGAGGGGCGCACGGCCCGCACGGCCCGGGGTCGCCGACCCACCCTGCTCCATCTCCGGTCGTTCGATCGGTTCGCCGTGGGCATCAACGTGGGGACCTCGCACACGGTGGTGGAACTGTCGGACTTCGGTGGGCGCCGGGTTGCCGTCGACGGCTTCCCCACGCCGGAGGATCCCCGGGAGCTGACGGCCACGGTGGAGACCATCGTGGAGGGCTTCCTCTCCATCCACGGCGAGGCCGGCACGGTGGAGGGGATCGGGTTCGTGGTGCCCGGCATGGTGGATGCCCGGACCCGGCGGGTCCTGCGGGTGCCCACCCTGGGCTGGCGCGACGTGGAGGTCCACACGGCGCTGGAGGCGCGGTTCGGGCTCCCGGTTCGGGTGGAGCGTGACGCGGTGGCCTGCGCCATGGCCCGCATGTGGCTGGGCGGGGGCGCCGGCGCCCAGCCCGAACTCCGGGACTTCGTCTACGTCGTGGTGGCCGAGGGCGTGGGTACGGGTCTCGTCGTCAACGGGTCTCCCGTTCGGGGCCGCCACTACACCGCTGGGGAGTTCGGCCACGTGCCCCTGGATGGGGACGGCCCGGTGTGTGCCTGCGGGTCCCGGGGGTGTCTGGAGGCGTTCGCCTCGGACGTGGCCACCATCGCCCGCTATCTGGGACTCCCGTACGACGGCCGTACCACCCGGGCCGAGATCGAGGCTCGGGGCGTCACCCTGTGCGACGTCATCGCGAGGGCCGACGACGGCGATCAGGGCGCCGTGGAGGCGATCCGGGAGACCGGCCGGTATCTGGGGCTCGGGCTGGCCGCCATCGTGAACGCGCTGGACCCGTCGCTCCTCGTCGTGGGGGGTGATCTCTGTCGATCGTGGTCGCTGGTGGGCGACGAGGTCTCGGCCACGATCCGGCGACGGGCGCTCACCCCCGGCGCCGCGGCCATCCCCATCGAACTCGACCAGGATCACGCCGGCACCCGCCTCAGGGGGGCGGCGGCCCTGGTGGTGGCCCCCTCGTTCGCGGCGCCCGCCATCGCGTGACCCCCCTCGCGGGACCGCACACATCCGAACGCCGTCCGCTCCCCCGGGGCACGGACTGATGCGGCGCCGACCCTCGTTCGGTATGTTTTGTTCGTTGGACTGCCGAATGTGATCCGTCGCCGTCGTCCCGACGCGAGGCCGCCCTATGAACGCCCGTTCTCGATCCTGCCGCCGCCCCTGGGGTCCGGGGTTCGCGGCCCTCTCGGCCCTTCTCGCCACCGCTCCCGCAGCCTGTCAGGCCCCGGGCCAGGTCGCCTCCCCCGATGGACGGACCGTGGTGACGGTGGAGACCACCGACGGCGGCCTTTTCTACCGCATCGATCGGGACGGCGCACCCCTGGTGCTTCCCTCCCGGTTGGGCTTCGCGCTTCGGGGCGCCCCCGACCTCCGGGACGGTCTGTCCATCGCCGGCACGAACCGGGCGTCGGTGGACGAGACGTGGGAGCAGCCGTGGGGCCAGGTGCGCACCGTGCGGGACCACCACAACGAGCTGCGGGTCGCCGTGGAGGAGACGTCGGCGCCGGGCCGCCGCTTCGAGGTGGTGGTGCGGGTCTTCGACGACGGGGTGGGGCTTCGATACGTGGTGCCCGACCAGCCGGGATTGGCCGAGGTCGTGGTCGACGATGAACTCACCGAGTTCGCCTTCGCCGAGAACGCCGACGCCTGGTGGATTCCCTCGGATCGGCCCCGGAAGGACCGCTCCGAGATGCTCTATTCCCGGTCTCCGGTGAGCGTCCTGGACAGCGTCCAGACTCCCCTGACCCTGGAGTCGCCGAGCGGTCCGGTCATGGTGGTCCACGAGGCCCATCTGGTCGACTGGCCCCGCATGTTCCTGGCGGGCGACCAGATCGAGGAGCGCACCCTGCGGGCCGCCCTGGCGCCCATGGTCGACGGCGTGAAGGCTCGCCGGGCGACCCCCTTCGAGACGCCGTGGCGCACGATCCAGATCGCCGACCGCGTCGAAGACCTCCAGCCCTCGGTCCTGGCCCTCAACCTCAACCCGCCGAGCGTGCTCGACGACACGTCGTGGATCGAGCCCATGACCTACGTGGGCATCTGGTGGGGCATGCACATCGGGGTGAACAGTTGGGGGTCGGGCCCGATTCACGACGCCACCACCGACAACACCCTCCGCTATCTCGACTTCGCCGCGGACAACGGCGTGGGCGGGGTTCTGGTGGAGGGGTGGAACGTGGGATGGGACGGCGACTGGATCGCCAACGGCGACGTCTTTTCGTTCACCGAGGCCTATCCGGACTACGACCTCGAGCGCGTGGCGGCCCACGCCCGGGAGCGGGGCGTCGCTCTCATCGCCCACAACGAGACCTCCGGGGGACTGGCCAACTACGAGTCCCAGATGGACTCGGCCTTCGCCCTCTACGAGTCCCTCGGGATCCGGGCCATCAAGTCGGGCTACGTCATCGACACGATTCCCGGGGGCCACAGCCACTACTCCCAGGAGATGGTGCGGCACCATCGCCGCGTGCTCGAGACCGCGGCCCGCCATGGCATCATGATGAACGTGCACGAGCCGGTCCACGACACGGGCGAGCGCCGCACGTATCCCAACATGATGACCCGGGAAGGCTCCCGAGGTCAGGAGTACAACGCCTGGTCCGGCGACGGGGGCAATCCGCCGGAGCACGAGACGATCCTGTTCTTCACGCGCCTGATCCCGGGTCCCATGGACTTCACTCCGGGGGTCCTGGACATCCTGCGCACCGACCCCGACGGGCGGGAGCGGGCGTTCCACGAGCCCCGCATCCGGACCACGGTGGCCAAACAGCTCGCCCTCTACGTGGTGCTCTACTCGCCCTTCCAGATGGCCGCCGACCTCATCGAGAATTACGAGGGGCACCCCGCCTTCGAGTTCATCCGCACCGTCGCGGTGGATTGGGACTCCACCCGGGTCCTGGAGGGGGCCATCGGAGACCACGTGGTGGTGGCCCGGAAAGCCCGGGACTCGGACGAGTGGTTCGTCGGCGCCATCACCGACGAGCAGGGTCGGACCTTCGAGGTGGCGCTGGATTTCCTCGATGCGGATGGGGACTACGTCGCCGAGATCTACGCCGACGGGCCCGGAGCCCATTGGGTCGATGCTCCCCTGGAGCTGGCGATCTCGGAGCGGGCCGTGGATTCGAACACGACCCTGAGCCTGGTTCTGGCCCCCGGCGGCGGACAGGCGATCCGCATCCGGCCGGCGGGGTGAGGGCCGCTACGCCCGCCCTCCCGCGCCCCCCCGGGGGGCCAGCTCCGGGCTGAACGCCGGCGCCTCCATGTGCCGGAGGGCCGCCACGGCGCACCCCAGGAGTCCGGGGTGTTCCGCCTGGATCCACCCCAGGGCCACGCTCTCACAGAACCGGGTGAACCGGCCCTTGTCTTCGAACCGGGCCCGAATGCGCTCGGCGTCGAGGAACGGCACCAGACGGTGGAGCATGCCGCCGGAGAGGAACACGCCTCCCGTGGCCCACGAGGCCAGGGCCATGTCGCCGCAGAACCCGCCCAGGATGTCGAAGAAGTCCTCGATGGCCTGGAGGGCCGTGGCGTCGGCGTCGTGGGCCAGGTCGACGATCTGGGGCGCCGTGCGCGACGGCACCGGGACGTCGTCCCGGCCGTGGGCGATGTGGAGGTTGGCCCAGTACAGGTTCTCCAGTCCCGGCCCCGACACCAGACGCTCCACCGAAACCCGGCGATAGCGGGAGATGAGGATCTTCAGCAGCTCGATCTCGTGATCGTCGGTGGGGGCGAACCCCACGTGGCCGCCCTCCGACGGCACCACCTCGCCTCCAGGGGTCTGGATGGCGATGCCCAGGCCCGTGCCCGGCCCGATCACCGTGCGGATGCCCCCGGGCCGGGGCCGGGCCTCGCCGAACCACGTGACCTCGTCGGGGTCCAGCACGTCGATGGCCAACGCCTGGGCGGTGAAGTCGTTGAGGATCTCCAGCGGCGCCGCCAGGTGCTGCCGCAGGGCCGCCCGGCTGAAGCTCCACGGACTGTTGGGCAGATCGACCAGGTCTTCGTGGATCGGGCCCGCCACCGCGATGCAGGCCTCCACGATCTCGTCCACGCCCCGGCGTTCCAGGTACCGGGCGATGGCGTCTTCGATGCCCTCGAACTCGGCACACGCCAGGACCTCCACGCTGCGGAGATCCCGGGGGCCGTCGCCCACCAGGGCGAACCGGGCGTTGGTGCCGCCGATGTCGGCGATGAGGATGGCGCCGGCGGGGTTCACGGAGTGGGCTCCCGGATCCAGATCACGAAGGCGCCGGCGGCCACGTCCACCGACCGGCGTCCACCGTCCAGGGTCGACTGGGGACCGTCGACTCCCGAGAGGTCGATGGCGTCTCCCGTGGAGACCTGCCGCCACCGCCCCGGGGGAAGCTCCACCTCCACCGATCCGTCGTCGTCGCCGTTGTTGGCCGCCACCAGCACCTCGCCGCCCACCAGATACGCCAGGAGCCGGCCGTCGTCGGGCAGGAAGAAGCGGTAGTGGTCGTCGGGCACCTCGGCCACCCGGAATACCCGGCCCACCTCGGAGAAGCGGAGACTCAGGAGTCCCCTCCACCAGTCCCGCATGGCGGCGGCGGAGGAGCCCGGCACCAGGTCGCTCCACACGAACCGATTCGGGGCCCGGAGATTGTAGGTGTCGTCCCGGCCCTTGAAGTGGATGGGACCCCCGGCCGTTTCCACCACCCGCTCGTCGTCGGGTGCGAGCCCCTTGGAGCGGAGCATCTCCGTGCCTCCGTGGATCACCACGGGGCCGGCCGAGGTGAGGAGCAGCCCCGCGGCCCGGCGTACCGCCCCCAGATCGACGCCGCGTCGGCCGTCGTGCTCGTCGTTGGTCGCGTAGCGATCCGCCAGCGCCCAGTTGTCGTGGATGTCCACGTACGAGATTCCCCGGGTGCTCAGGGGTTCCTCGTCGAAGCGGTTCGCCAGGGCGCGCACCGCGGCGTCCCGCGCCGTGCCGTCACCCCCGGCCCACCCGCGCTCGTTCACGTCGAAGGGGCTGCCCTGGAATGCGTTCCGGGCGTCGTCCTGGAAGAACGTGATGGGGGCGTCGGCCTTGTACCACGACCAGTCGGGATTCGACGCTACGTCGGGGTCGGACGGGGCGATCCACGGCTCGCCGTAGATGATGAGGTCGTCGGGGAGTTCGCTCTTCACCCGGAGCAGCGTCTGGCGGTCGATCTGGCCCGCGAGGTCGATGCGGAATCCATCCACGCCCAGTTCCTCGACCCAGTGGCGCAACTGGTCCACGATCCACCGCTGCACCATGGGCCGCTCCTCGCTCTTCACCTCGTTGCCGAAGGGCCCGATGTGCTCGAGGTCGTCGTTGGTGCGGAACCAGTACGGCAGGTCGAGGACGTTGAAGTTCAGGAGCAGATGCCGGCCGTCCATGTTCTCACCGGTGTGGTTGGGCACCACGTCGATGATCACGGCCATGCCCTCGGCGTGGAAGGCGGCCACCAGGTCCTTGAAGGCCTGCCGTTCGGCCCCGTGCTCGCTCCCCGGGGGACGGAAACGGCTCTCCACGGCGAAGGCGTGGGTGGTGCGGTACCCCCACTGGTAGTTCTCCTCGGCGATCCCCATCTCCCGGGCCACCGGGTCGTCGGCGAAGGTGGCGCGCCATTCCTCGTCGGAGTAGTGGAGGTACTCCTGCATGGGCATGAGGTGCACCACGTTCACGCCGAGTTCCACGAGGTGGTCGAAGCCCACGGGCTCACCGTCGGCGTTGCGGAGTCCGGCCCGGGCCATGGCCGGGAGGGTGCCGGCGTCGGCGCCCACGTCGGGAAGGAGATCGGTGAAGTCCTGGAGGTGCACCTCGTAGGCCACCACGTCTTCCATGGCGGGCCGGCCCCCGGCCACGGGTGGGGGAGGCGGACCGTCGCGCCACACCCGGGAGCGACCCAGGGCATCGTCGTTGACCCGGGCGTAGGGGTCGGAGACGTGCGCCGGGTGGGCCTCGTAGAACCAGTTTCCCGGATCGGAGGGACCGTGGACCGTGAAGTCGTACCACGTGCGGTGCAGATCGCCGGACAGGCGGGCTTCCCAGACGCCGTCGGCCCCCAGGGTCATGTCCACCGTGGTGTCGGGCTCCGGGGCGGTGCGGCCGTCGGGGCCGTAGAGGTGGAGCCGGACGGCGTCGGCCCGGGGCGAAAACAAGCGGAAGGTGGTGGACGCGCCGTCGTCGGCGACGTCGGCGCCCAGGGGGAGGGTGGAGTAGAGGTTCCGGAACCAGGGGTCCCGTCGCACCAGGGCGCGGAGGGAGCGGTCCGGCAGCTCCAGATAGTGCACCCGCCGGACGTCCAGCGACTCGCCCGGAATCAGCAGGGATCCGGTCTCGGTCTGGCGAAGCACCTGAGCCACCGGAATCTCCCGACCGCTCCCGTCGGTGAGACGCCACGCTCGGGGATCGTCCGGACGGTCGGCGCCGGTGAGGGTCAGCCGGATCGACGTGGGACCGTGGATCTCGGCCTGGAGGCGAGGCTCCACTGGGGACTCCTGAGCGGTCGTTCCCGCCGCCGAGAGACATCCGGCGACGAGGGCGGCCGCGGTGGCGGGGAGGAGGGATCGTAGGGCGAACGGGCGAGCAGGCATGCGAGGCTCGGTAGGGGAACACCCCGTAGATTGGCGGCCCGACGGAGCGGAGGCAACCGGGTGTCGGTCCATTTGACACCGGGGGTTCCAAAAGGCGATTCTGCTCCATATCGGCCCCCTATCTCCGAACACCATGACCTCTCGGCGCGGCGTGTTGCTCCTGATCCCGGTGCTCCTCGTCCAGGGCGCCTGCGCGCCGGAGTCGGGGGGGCCGGAGCGCGCCGCCCCCGAGCCCGTGGCCACCGTGCCCCGGTGGTCCCAGGAGGCCATCTGGTACCAGGTCTTCGTGGAGCGCTTCCGCAACGGGGACCCGGCCAACGATCCGACCCTGGCCGACATCGACGGATCGTGGCCCCACCGGGCCTTCGACGGCTGGGCCCCTACGCCCTGGGGCCAGGACTGGTACGCCCAGGAAGACTGGGCCCGGACGTCGGGGGAGCCGTTCTACCTGACGGTCCAGGCCCGCCGGTACGGCGGCGACCTCCAGGGGGTCATGGACCAGCTCGACCAACTCGACGCCCTGGGAGTGACGGCCCTCTACCTGAATCCGGTCAACGACGCGCCGTCGCTGCACAAGTACGACGCCCGCAACTACCGGCACGTGGACCGGAACTTCGGCCCCGACCCCCAGGGCGACGCGGCGCGGATGGCCGAAGAAGACCCGGCGGACCCCGCCACCTGGGCGTGGACCTCGGCCGACTCGCTGCTCCTGGCCGTGGTGGATGCGGCCCACGCCCGGGGCATGCGGGTCGTTCTCGACGTCTCGTGGAACCACACGGGGATCACCTTCTGGGCGTGGCGCGACGTCCTGGAGCGACAGGAGGACTCGCCCTTCGCCGACTGGTACGAGATCGAGGCGTTCGACGACCCGGCCACACCCGACACCAGCGAGTTCGCCTACCGGGGATGGGCCGGGGTGCGGGAGCTCCCCGAGTTGCGGAAGATCGGGCGGCCGGAGGGCGAGACCCACGGTCCCATCGCAGGCACCCTGGTGCCCGAGGTGCGGGACCACGTGTTCGCCGTGAGTCGGCGCTGGCTGGATCCCGACGGGGACGGCGATCCCTCCGACGGCGTCGACGGGTTCCGGTTGGACGTGGCCGAGATGGTGCCCCTGGGATTCTGGCGGGAATACCGGCGCTTCGTGCGGAGCGTGAATCCCGAGGCCTACCTGGTGGGGGAGGTGTGGTGGGAACAGTGGCCGGATCGCATGTACGATCCGGCGCCGTGGCTCCAGGGCGACGTGTTCGACGCGGTCATGAACTACCGGTGGTACGCCCCCACCCGGAGCTTCTTCACCGGGGCGCCTCCGGGGCTGTCGGCGTCGGCGTGGATCGAGGCCCTGAACGCCGCCGAAGCCGGCATTCCCCCGGAGCACGTGAAGGCCCAGATGAACCTCACGGCGAGCCACGACAGCCCCCGGTTCGCCACCTCCATCGGGAATCCCGGCCTCTACAAGTCCGGGGTGAACCCCCGGGACAACCCGGACTACCGCCTCGACCGCCCCGGCCCCGACACCCGGCGCCTGCAGGAGTTGATCCTGGTGCAGCAGTTCACCTGGAAGGGCGCCCCCCACATCTGGAACGGCGACGAGGTGGGCATGTGGGGCGCCGACGATCCGGACAACCGCAAGCCCATCGTGTGGCCGGACCTCGCCTACGCCGACGAGGCGGCCGATCCCTTCGGGCGCCCGCGAGAGTCGCAGGCCGTGGAGCCGGATCTCGAGCTGAGGGCCCGCTATGCCGAGCTCATCGCGCTCCGGAGAGCCCACACCGATCTGTTCGTGGACGGCGACGTCGAGGTGCTGGTCGCGGACGACGACGCCCGTGGGGTGGTCTACCAGCGTGTCCTGGGCCAGGGGGAGGACGCCCGGCGGGCCCTGGTGGCCTTCAACGCCGGAGCCGGAGAACTGGCCCTCCCCCCGGTTGCCGAGTCCGGTGGTTGGACGCAGGCCGTGGTCGTAGGCGCGGCCTCGGGCGACCCCACCGATGGATTGGTGCTGGGGCCCCGCTCGGCCGGGGTGTGGTTGTTCAGCGGATCGGGGGCCGGGGGGGAGTAGGGGCGTGGTTGCCTGACCCGAGGTGCGAGGCGTACGCTCCGGCCCGGAGGCCGTCGCTTCGCTTTTGGGGAGGAGCCATGCTCGCGCTGTCTCGACGCCCGTTCGTCGTTCCGGTTCTGTGGGCCGCACTGGCCTGGCCCTCGGGCTCGGCGGCGCAGCGGGTGGGGACCGTCACCGATCGCAGTGGACGGGTCGACGGCGGTGCGGAGTGGGCGGGACTCGTCTACGCTCGGGCGGCCGAGGCGGTGCGATCCGGGGACCTGGCCGCCGTCGAGGTTGCCCTGGCCGAGATCGAGGGGCTGGAAGGCGGGAGCGTCGACGCTCCGTTCGAACGGAGGGCCCTTCCCATCGATCCGGCGTGGAGCCCGGCCGAACGGGAGGCGTACATCGTCGATGTCGTCCTCCCCTACCTCCATCCGGACGCGGCCGGCCAATCGGTCGAGTGCGGGACGATCTCGACCCTCCAGGTCAACACGTTCGATGCCCGTGGTGAGCCCGAGGGGTTCGCCCAGGCCACCCTGTCCTGTTCGGTCGGGCCGGTGCGCTTCTCGTACGTGGGGCAGCGGACCAGGACCGACGGCGGAACGCTCGACGTGGAGGGCTTCCGGTTCGGGGAGGTGCCCACCACGGTGAGCATCCTGTCGCGAGGAAGCGTCTTCATCGAATCGGACACCGATCATGGAACGCTCCTCGCCCTCGCCGCGGGCTCGGGACACGCCCCGGTCGTGGAGCGGCTGATGCGTGCCGGTGCCTCGGCCGACGGTCGATCGGCGGCGGGGCGAACGGCCCTCATGGACGCGGCGGCGCGGGGGCAGGGGTCCACGGTCCGGGCTCTGCTGGCCGGCGGCGCGTCGGTCGACCTCGCCGCTCCCGACGGGCGATCGGCGCTGCACTTCGCCGTCGAGGCCGACCGCCTCCCGACGGTCGAGGCGCTGCTCGAAGCAGGCGCCGACCCCTCCGTCACGGATCGGGAGGGGCGCACCCCGCTGCACGGCGCCGTGGACGACTCGGTGGCCACGGGTCGCATGGTCGAGCGCCTCGTGGCAGCGGGGGCTCCCCTCGAACGGGAGACGGCGGCGGGTGACCGGGCCCTTCACCTGGCCCTGGAGAACCGGCACGCCGACGCCGCCCTCACCCTCCTTCGTCTGGGCGCCGACGCCACGGCTCCCGACGGGGACGGCCGGACGCCGCTGACGCTGGCCATCCGATCGGGGCTGGACGTCCTCGGATCCCTCGTGGAAGGGGGAGCCGACCTGGACCAGCCGGATGGTGAGGGGTGGACGGCCCTGCACCACGCCGCGCGCGCGGCCGACCCCGAGATGGTGGGGGAGGTCCTCGCGCTGGGGGCCCGGGTAGATGCGCGGGCGACCGATGGCTCCACCGCCCTCATGCTCGCCGCGGAGGGTGGGGCGACGGACGTCCTGAACCTCCTCCTTCGGGCAGGTGCCGAGATCGAAGCGTCGGACGATGCCGGCAACACCGCCCTCCACAGGGCGGCGCGGGGCGGACGCGATCGGACGGCGGAGGCCCTGCTCCGGGCCGGCGCCGACCGGGGCCCGAGGAACGGGAACGGCCGCTCACCTCAAGATCTCGCCGGCGACCACGGCCACGGGGGCGTGCAGTCGCTCTTCCGGCACACGAAGGGACTGCATGTCGGCCTCCGGGGGGCGGCGGGATTCACGCGCCTCGCCGACCCGCAACACGAGTCGTCGGTGGGCTGGGAGTACGGCCTCGGGCTCGGCCTGAAGGTCCACGAGCGGGTGCGACTCCAGGCCGAGATCGGCTGGGCCACCCGCACGACGGATCCCACGGAAGAGGGGCCCGTCGTCGTCCAACCGGGCAGTGGGGACTTCTACTACGCGGCGTATTCCGTCGACCTGCGTCCCACCGTCCGCGTGGCCCTCGGCAATCCCTATCGGACCCACCTCTACGGCGTCGCGGGCATGAACTTCTCGACCGTGGAGGAGGCGGAGATCCTGGACTGGGTCGACACCGACGCCGACGGGATCATCGTGACCGACGACACGGACACGGAGGTGGCGTCCTTGATCGGTGGTCTGGGGATTCAGGCCACGCTGGGGCGCATCATCACGTCGGTGGAGATCCTGGTTTCCCGATCGTCGGATACCCGACTGGACCGATTCGAAGGGCCCATGGAAGCGATCAGCGTGGGGCTGTCGTTCGCCTGGTAGTCCGCGGCACGGCCCCCGTCAGAGGATGATCCGCACGCCCCCCAGGTCTTCGACCCGGTGGGGGAACCGATCGCCGGGAGTCCCGATGAACATGGCGTTCTTGGGCACGCCCAGCCGCTGCGAGAGGCGCTCGATGAGCTCCGGTCCGAAGGTGCCTTGAACCGCGAGGAAGTCGATCTTGAGTCGCGGGTACAGGTGATCCACCGTGACCAGTTGCTCGGCCAGCCGCGGGGGAATGTCGCCCTCGGTTTCGTATGCGTGGACCACCCGCAGGTGGTTCGTCTGCTCGTTCTTGAGCACGTAGAGCGCGGCCCGGTTCAGGATCGAGATGTCGTCGCCCTTCGTGAAGTAGACGACCTCGCTGGAGGCGATTTCGTCGATCTTCCGGTAGAGCGTCCTCCGGATCCAGTCGTTGGCCGCCGAGAGGCGATCGACCGCGGTGCGCGACAGGGAGAGCCCGAGGCGCAGGATCTCGATCCGGAGGAACATGACCGCCACGGCGGCCAGCCCCACCAGGTAGTAGGTGGCGAAGACCTCGACGTTGAGGGGGTCGAGGAGCACGTTGCCCAGCAGGCCCACCAGGACGGCGGCGAGGGCCACGACCACGGTGGGCCAGGCGGCTCGCTCCGGCCGGGGAAGGCGGCCCCGGGTCTTCTTGAGGAGCATGTTGCCGATGGCGTACAACGCCATGACGCTCAGGAACGAGAGCGTGTACACGCCGGCCAGCGTCTCGATGTCGCCCCGGGTCACGAACAGGATCGAGGTGCAGAGGGCGAAGAACCCCAGAATGATCCAGTGGTTCGTCGACCGCCAACGGTTCTCGGCCAGAAGGAACTGGGGGAGGCAGCGGTCGAGGGACATGCGCCGCACCAGTCCGGTCACGCCCACGTAGCTCGTGAGGACGGCGCCCGAGAGCACCAGCACGGCGTCGAGGCTCACCCACCACCCCAGCCCCGGCCCCAGGGACACGGTGCCCATCCGGGCGAGCAGGTCCTGGGGCACCTCCTGGATCACCGCCAGGGGGAGCAGTCCCAGGGCCAGGAGCGCCATGAGCGGATTGAAGACGGCCACGGCCCCCCACATGTTGCGCAGCGTCTTCGGAAAGACGCCCTCCTTCTGCTCCTCGATGAAGTTGGCCGAGCTCTCGAACCCGCTGATGCCGAGCATCGCGGCCGCGAACCCGAAGAAGAGGGCGCCGACGAATCCCCGGGGACTCGGCATGGCCCAGTTCTGCAGCAGCAGGCCGGGGTCCCTCACCACCGCGGCACCGGCGACGACGGCCAGGACCGTCAGGGTCGCCATGTGCAGCACGAAGATGCCCAGGGCCACGGCCGCCGACTCGGTGATGCCCACCAGGTTCAACACGGCGAAGAAGCCCAGGACGCCGACGGTGGCCCCGATGACGTCCAGCCCCTGATAGAGGTTGTGGGCGTAGTGCATCGCCTCGTTCGCACTGATCACCGCGGTGGCGATGTACGACAGCAGGGTCAGGACCGCGGCTCCGGCGGCGAGGCGCTTTCCGGTGGTGTTGAGCAGCACCGTGTAGCTGCCGCCGTTGAGCGGGAGGGCACCCCCCACCTCGGCGTAGATCTTCCGGAACAGAAACAGCACTCCGGCCACGATGACGAGCACCAGCGGGGCGAGTGCCCCGGCCTGGGCGGCGCAGAGCGCCGAGACGTAGAGCACGCTCGACGTGATGTCGTTGCCGCAGATGGCGGTGGCCCGCCACGTGCCGAGCGTGTGTTTATGCGGCTGGTCGAGGTGGGAGACCGGGGTGGGCCCCGATCCGAGGCCCGTGATCTTCCGGGACTCTCCCCACCCGGCGAAGTCCCAGGGCTCCGACGTGTTCATGGTCGTGTCACCCCTCTCCCGGGGGACTCGGGTCAACCGCGCTCCCCCTCCGTACGTCCGCGCACCGAAAGGTAGACCCGGGCGGGTTGGTCCGTCAGCCCTCCTCCGCCGACCGGATCTCGAGCAACACGACCCCGGCCGGGGTGGAGAGCGTGACCGCCCCGCCCTCGACGGTGGCTGCAGTGCCGGTGTAGGCGTCCACCACCGCCTCGCCGTCGGCGAACACGTCGCCCACGGGAAGGGTCTTGTCGCCCTCGGGCAGATCGAGCCCCACCACCACCCGGTCCGTCGCTCCGTCCTGGTCCAGCGTGCGGGCGAAGACGTACGGCTCGGTCTGGAGGCGCCGGTGGGCCCCGGCGCCCACCGCCGGGTGCGCGGCCCGGAACCGCCCGAGGGCGCGCCAGTGCTCCAGGAGGGCGGCGCCCCCGGCGGCGTCCAGGGCTTCCCAGTTCATGAACGACCGCAGGTTCGCGTCGCCCTCCGCTCCGTCCACCACCAGGGGCCGTGCCAACTCGTCGCCGTAGTAGATCTGGGCGGCGCCGGGGGCCAGGAGGAGGGCCGTGCCGGTGCGGTAGGGCTGCTCCCGCTCCCGGTCGAGGGGCCCGCCGTCGTCGTGGGAGCTGGCGTAGTTCACCGTGGAGAGCCCCTGGAGAGCCCCGGTGCGCAGGGCGGCGGCGTAGTCGGTGTACATGGCGTCGAGGTCGCCCCCGGCCCGGCCCTTGAACCCGAAGTTGATGAGGGCGTCGTAGCCGAAGTCGTAGAAGTCGACGGTGCGGTCGCCGAACGAGAAGTCCCGGCCGTGGCGCAGTTCGTAGTTGTAGACCTCGGCCATCATCCAGAACGGCCGGTCGTCCAATACCTGGTCGGGGTGGGCGGCTTTCCAGTCGTCGAAGGCCTGTCGGGCCTCGACGGCCAGTTCGGCGCTGACCTGCTCCTCGAAGTGTTTGGCCGTATCGACCCGGTACCCGTCGAACCCGTACTCCCGCACCCAGTCGGTGAGCCACTTCATGACGTAGTAGCGGGGGGCCCGGGGGTAGCCCGTGCGCTCGAAGAAGGCGTCCAGCTCGGCCTGCTCCTGATCCAGCCGGCCCTCGGCGCTCCACTTCTCCACCAGGAAACCGGGGAGCTCCACGGCGTCGGTGCTCTCGGTGAGGAAGTCCGGGAGCTCGGGCACGAGGTTGCAGGTGACCGTGGTCTCGTAGTCCCGGTAGGTGCAGGGGGGCTCCAGGCGGATCCAATCCGATGGCCAGGGCTCGTCGAGATCGGTTCCGGCGCCGGGGTGGTTGATGACGGCGTCCATGATCACCCGGATGCCCCGGGCGTGGGCTTCGTCGACCACGGCGCGCAGGTCGTCGGCGGTGCCCAGCGACGGCTCCACGGCGGTCCAGTCCTTCGCCCAGTAGCCGTGGTATCCGTAGCTCCGACCCGTGCCTTCGTCGACACCGCCCCGGATCTGCTCGGTGAACGGCGTCATCCACAGCGCGCTCACGCCGAGTTCATCGAAGTAGCCGGCCCGGAGCATGTCCAGGACCCCCGCCAGATCGCCCCCCTCGAAGCCCCGGAGGAGGGCCGCGTCGTCGGGTCGGCCGGCCCCGTCGTTGGTGGGGTCCCCGTTCCGGAACCGGTCGGTGAGGAGGAAGTAGATCGTGGCGGAGTTCCAGAACACGTCGGGGGCGGCGGTCGCCTCCATCGGCGCGGCGGCGCTCGACCCCTCCTCCGTGCCTCCGGACCCGTCGGCGGCGGGCCCGCAGCCGACCAGCAGTCCCATGGAGAGCAGGAACGCGGTCCCCCCCATGCGCTTCATGGAGCCCCCACGGCCGCAGCCACGTCGTCGTGATCGTCCACTCGCAGCGTGAGGAGCGCCGAGAGGATCAGCGAGCCTCCGCCGATGAGGAGGGCGTAGATGGCCTCGCCCCCGAAGAAGCGGCCCACGAAGAACCCCAGGATGGCCGCGGCCACGATCTGGGGAATCACGATGAAGAAATTGAACACCCCCATGTAGTACCCCATCTTCGACGGCGGCAGCGATCCGGTGAGGATGGCGTAGGGCATGGAGAGGATGCTGGCCCAGGCGATGCCGACCCCGATCATGGACACGAGGAGCAGGGTCGGGTCGGTGATGACCCAGACCGAGAGGAGTCCCAGGGCACCCGCCACCAGGCAGAGGGCGTGGGCGATCTTCCGGCTCGTGGCCCGGGCCACCACCGGAATCCCGAAGGCCACCAGGGCGGCGATGCCGTTGTAGGCGGCGAAGCAGACCCCGACCCAGTTGGCGCCCTCGTTGTAGAGAGCCGACGCGGCGTCGGTGGTGCCGTACACGTGGCTGGTCACCGCCGCCGTCGTGTAGATCCACATGGCGAAGAGAGCGAACCAACTGAAGAACTGGACCCACGCCAGTTGCTTCATGGTGGTGGGCATGTCCTGGAAGTCGTTCAGGATGGTGACGAAGGCGTTGTCCCACGAGCCCGACTGCTGCATGCGTCCGGAGAGCACCAGGAGGAGTCCCACGGCGGCCACGCCCACCGAGAGGATCATGACCTGGTACAGCTCGGCCCGGGCGAGCCACCAGCTCAGGGCGAGGCCCACCCCCAGGGTCACGAGACCGATCCGGACCTGACGCCCCCCGTTGGCCGCGAAGGCCTCGGGAGTGCGTTCTTCCTTTGCGAACTCCTCCCGGTCCTGGTGGTCGATGAACGACTCCATCTCCTCGGGGGAGTACTCCCGGGAGCGGAGGACCGTCCAGAGCACGGCCAGGAAGAACACGACCGCGCCCAGATAGAACGACCAGCGCACCGAATCGGGGATCCGACCGGCGGGCGCCTCGTTGGCCACGCCGAACCAGTTCGTGAGCATCCACGGCAGAATGGACGCCACCACGGCCCCGGTGCCGATGAAGAAGCTCTGCATGGCGAAGCCCGTGGTGCGCTGTTCGCTGGGCAGGTTGTCGCCTACGAACGCCCGGAACGGCTCCATGGAGATGTTGATGGAGGCGTCCATGATCCACAGGATGCCCGCCGCGATCCACAACGTCGGCGAGTTGGGCATGGCGATGAGCGCCAGCGATGCCAGGACGGCCCCCACCAGGAAGTAGGGCCGACGCCGGCCGAGGCGGTTCCAGGTGCGATCGCTGAAGTACCCCACGATGGGCTGGACCAGGAGGCCGGTGACGGGGGCCGCCACCCACAGCACGGGGATGTCCTCCACCGACGCGCCCAGGGTCTCGAAGATGCGGCTGACGTTGGCGTTCTGGAGCGCGAAGCCGAACTGGATGCCCAGGAAGCCGAAGCTCATGTTCCAGATCTCCCCGAAGGAGAGCCGGGGCTTCGGCCGGAGTCCCTCGGCACCCTGCTGGAGCGGGCTCTGGGCCCGGTCCCGGGGCGTCGGGGAAGGGGTGGGGCGCGTGGTCATGAGGCGTCGCCTCGAAGGGGAGCGTGCTCGCGGGCCGCGCGCAGGATCTCCACGCGGGCTTCGACGGCGGGGTCGTTCAGGAGATCCTCCAGGGGCCGGGCCATGGTGCGCTGCCAGTTGGGGCGTTCGGAGGACCGGGTGCCCGGGAGGTTCACCTGATCGGGTTCCAGCCAGAGGTCCTCGATCCAGGGCACCACCAGGGGGCTGTCGGAGCGCCCGATCCAGGTCAGAACCCGGTCGAAGAGGTCGCCGGGGTCGTCCACCGATCCGCCCACGGTCTCGGCCAGGCGCTTCGCCGACGCGGTCCGGGCCTTCCGTTCCGCCGGCGCGGCCTCGGGGTCCAGGAGGCCCGACTCCACCCGCGCCTCGATGTCCCGGCCTTCGAGCCATCCGACGAACGTCGGGGTGTCGTGGGTGCCGACCATGGCGACGTCGGTCTCCGCCGGAGATCGGGGCTCGGGGGCGTCGGCCTCGAAGATCGCCAGCACCATGCCCCGGATCCCGTGGCGCGGGAGTCCCTCGTCGATTTCGGGGGGGACCGTGCCCAGGTTCTCGCCGATGATCTCGCAGCGGCGCCGATGGGACTCCAGCGTGAGCACGGCGAACATCTCGTCGGTGGGATAGTGGACGTACGTCCCCTGGTTCAGGGGGAGGCCGTGGGGGATCCAGTAGAGGCGGGTCAGGGCCATGATGTGGTCGACCCGGAGGACCCCCGCCAGGGAGGCCTGGTGGGCGATGGAGCGGGCCACGTAGTCGTGGCCCTCGGCCTGGGACGCCCCCGGCAGGACCGGCGCGAATCCCCAGTCCTGCCCGCTGGGGAAGCCCGGGTCGGGGGGGGCGCCCACCGACATGCCCCGGGCGAACAGATGGGGACGGGCCCACGGGTCGAAGCCGTCGGGGTGGACCCCCACGGCCAGATCCAGGCCCAGGCGCACACCCCATCCCTCCAGGGTGTCCTGGAGGCTCCGGAGCCGCTGTCGCACGGCGGTCTGGGCCACCCGGTGGAAGCGCGCCTCGTCGGGATCCACGTGTTCGTCCCGGAGGTGCCCGCCGCGGGCGTCGTCGGGCCAGTCGCGCCAGTTGCGGCCCAGGCGTCGTTGGGCCCCCCGGAAGCGGGCGTAGAGGGCCAGTTCGGGGTCCACCCCGTCGGGCCCCGGATCGGGGACGTCGGCCAGGAGGGCCCGAACCTCGGCGTCGGCCCGGGCCACGTCCAGCCGCTGCACCGGTTCTCCCCCCCCGGCGCCCGGCACCCGGTCCAGAATCAGCTCCGACCAGAAGAGCCGACTCACCGGGGAATAGGGGCTCGGCTCCACCGGCGGGGTGTTGAAGGTCGGAAGCAGGGGGAGGGCCGTGACCAGGTCCCCTCCCCGTTCACCCACCCACCGACAGACGGTCTCGAGGTCGGTGAGATCGCCCACCGCGCCGGAACGGCGACTGCGCAGGGCGCCCAGGTGGGTGCCCACGCCCCAGCTCCGGGTCGTGCCCGGACGTCGCCACGCTCGGGTGGGTGCGGAGATGACGCGGGCCGAGTGGAGGGAGCCCGAGGCCTCCACCCGAAGTGTGTGGTAGCCCGGAGGGAGACGTCGACCCCCGGGCCGCACCGTGCCCGCCACCTCTCCCAGGCCCCACTTCCCACCGTCTTCCAGTTCGATCTCGGCCTGGGCCGGCATGGTGGTGTGGAGCCGCACCGAAGGCATGACGCCGTCCCAGGCGAGAAGCACCGGCGGCAGGGGTGGGCGCGCATTGCGCCCTTCCCGGTAGGCCCGGAGCGCCTCGGGGGCGTCGCTCACGTCGGCCAGCGGTGCGCCGAGGGAGGTGCAGATGGCCATGAGGGACTCGGACGACACGGTCACGGTGCGTTCGAGGCCGTCGACGAAGGTGTGGAGCACACCCAGGTCGGTGGCGAGGGTTTCGAGGGCGGCGCGATCGTCCATGGTTCGCGAAGCGGGGGCCGGTACGGCTCCGACGGGGGAACGTGACGGGTTTGACACCCGCGCTTCCAAAATGGGTCGCCCGGGCCGGTGAGGCCAGAAGCGCCGCCGCGAGGCGGAGTGGGTGTTTCGGGGGCGCCTCAGAAGGGCTTGGTGAGAGCCACGGCGCCGGCGAGGACGGCCAGGGCCGGGAGCGCCAGGAGCATCCATCCGGCGCCCTCGGGGCGACGCTTCGCCAGGGTCACCAGGGCTCCGAGGATCACCCAGATGGCCAGCTTGGCCCAGACCCATCCGGGGAGGGTGAGGCCCTGGGTCACCTCCAGGCGCGCCAGCATGCCGAATCCGCCCAGGAGCACCAGGAAGAGCCCCGCCCCGTGGGCGGCCACGAGCCGCTTCGACCACGGCTCCCGGACCAGCGGCGTGCCCCCGGCGGCGGAGAGGGTCAGGAACGCCCCCAGCGCCGCCACGGCGGTGAAGATGCCCCCGTAGTGGATGATCTTGTAGACGGTGTAGGAGATCATGGGACCTCGTCCAGGAGTCGGCCCACGGTGACCACCGGGGCGCCGAACTCGTCGCGGGTGAGATGGGCCACCAGGCCCCGGGGACCGAAGGCGGTGGGAAGGGGCAGGTCGCCGGCCGCCAGCGTTCCCAGGTAGTCGCCCTCGGGGGTGAGGATGTCGATGGGTCCGTGGGCGGCCGGGGGGACGGGGGTCCGGGCCACCCAGAGGCGTCCGGACCGGTCGGCTCGCAGACCGTCGATCACGGGGATCCGATCGTGGAACCCCATGGCGTCGATCCGGGCTTCCTGGAGTCGTCGCACGGCGTCGTTCGCCACCGACGACCGGGCTCCGTCGGCCGTGCTCCGCACCAGGCGGGGGGCGTCGGCGTCCAGCGCCGCGATGCGGCGCCGTCGCTCGGCCTCCCGAACCGCCGGTGTGACGCCTGCGGGTTCCAGCGGCCGCACCCACTCGACGGCGTCGCCCCCGTCGATGCCGACGACCCGGACCCGAAAGTCCACCGAGTCCACGACGGCCATGCGCCCGTCGGAAAGCGGCGCGGCCAGGAGCCGCGGGTGGAAGCCCACCAGGGGCGCCAGACGCACCCGCATCCCGCCCGTCTCGGCCTCGGTGAGGGGTCGACTCTGCGGGGTGGGCGGGCGCCACCCGTGCCACACCACTCGGACGTCGGCGTCCGGGTCCCGGGGAAAGACCCGGAGGGCCCGGGTGGGGGGCGGGTCGATGCCGGGCTCGGTGAGTGCCGTGTCGTCGGTCCCCACCACCCATCGATCGCCCCAGGCGGCCATGGGGCCTCCGGGGAGCGGCAGGGAATCGGCGACCGAGACGGTGGGGCCCGGCGTGCCGTCGGCCTCGAAGACCACCAGGCGGCGACGCGCCGCGTCCAGGACGGTGAGGCCGCCGTCGGGGTCCACCACGAGTCCCGCGGCCGAGGCCAGTTCCCCCGGACCGTCTCCCGGGGTGCCGCGGACGGCCACCACGGCCCCGGCGGTGTCCACCACCACCACGCGGCGGGCGTCGCCGTCCAGCACGTACAGGCGCCCCGCTCCGTCGAAGCCCATTCCGGCGACGCGGCCGAAGGCGGTGGCATCGACGGCCTGGGCGCCCCCCACCGAAACCAGCGGGGCTACGCTCCACTCCAGGGCCACGTCGGGCCCGCTCAGTCCGCTTCCCCCGTCTCCCGGCGCGCACGCCGTGGACGCCAGGCACAGCATCGCCACCGGGACCCGCCCGCGGAGGCGACCGACCGTCACGTCAGGGGCGCGGGGCCGACGCCGCAGCCGATGCCGTGGGCGTGGGGGCGGGCGTGCCGCCCCGGAGGTATTCCACCACGTCGGCGGCCGAGTACCGAACCCGGTCGCCCAGAAAGCGGGCCAGCACCTGCAGGTCGTCGCCCGCGGTGAAGAAGGTCGGCTCCACGGTCCCGTCCTTCTGGACCTGGGGGAAGTCGAGGTTGGCCATGAGGGCGTTGCAGAGACACTTCCGCCCCACCGTCTCCTCGATGTCCCCGCCCTTCTTCACGAAGGTGTCCACGGGCTCGGAGGCGCAGCGGTACGAGATGCCCCCCCGATCGTTGCGGTACGGGGTGCGCAGGTACCCGAGATCGCAGCACCGGGGGCGCTCCCGATAGACGGTGTCGGACGCCAGGGTGCCGGGGAGCTGGACCGCCTTGAACGGAAAGCCCGTGGGCGAGGCCCGGCCGTCGGTGATCACCTCGAGTCCGCCGGTGTGGGCCGCCTCGGTCACCCGTCGCTTGTGCTCGGCGGGGAGCCCGCTTTCGTCGCAATAGGCGAAGAGCGTCCCGACCTGGACGCCGGTGGCGCCCGCGGCCAGGGCCTCCCGGAGCCGGTCCGGATGGCCGGCGCCTCCGGCCACCCAGAAGGGGAGGCCCAGCTCGGCGATCTTGTCCAGGTCCACCACGTCGCGCTCGCCGTACTGGGGCTCGCCCCGCTCGTTGAACACGGGCGCGCCCCGGGGGGGAGCGTTGTGTCCGCCGGCGGTGGGTCCCTCGATGACGAACCCGTCGATGCGACCGGTCGCCTTCCGGGCCAGCATGGTGGCCAGGGAATTGGAGGCCACGATGGGCAGGAACGCCGGGCGCCCCAGTTCCGGGAGCTCTCCGTCGTGGATGTCCCGGGGGTCGAAGGCGATCACCTCCCGTTCCCCCTTCGCCAGTCCCACGGCGTCCAGGGTCAGCTCGGCCGGGGTGTTGCGGGCGAGTCGATCCAGCGCTCCCGGGATCTCCCGGGGAATGCCGGCGCCCATGAGCACGTAGTCGACCCCCGCCAGCATGGCCCCGTAGAGGGAGGCCAGGTTGGGGAGCTGGATCTTGGTGAGCAGGTTGATTCCCACCTGCCCCTCGTGCCCCTCCCGGGCCAGGTAGACCTCCACGAAGTTGGCGAGCACCGTCACCTGGAGTCGCGCCCGCCCCACCACCTGCTTGTACATGGGCAGCAGCCGATAGCTCTCGTCCTCGGCGCGGCCCTCGGGCCGGAAGTACCGCTCCAACGCGGCGTCCACCACTTCGGGGAACGGGAAGTGGGCCATGGCCCTCCGCACGTGACCCTCGGGGTCTCCGTCCTGGAGGCGCCGTACGAAAAGGGTATCGACGCCGGTGCCCGACACGACGCCCAGTTCGCCCATGGAGGCCACGGCGCGTGCGAGCCTCCAATTGGAGACCCCCACGCCCATGCCGCCCTGGATGATGGTGGGAAGGGAGGCGGCAGATGTCATGAAATCTCCGGGCCGGGGCGAGCAGTGGGGAGGGTGGGGGGCACGACTACTGGGAGATCAGGGGCGTGTCCCGGTCGAACGGGTCCACCGGGTCCAGCCCCAGGCGCTCCAGTTCCCGGTTCACCGCTGCGAGGTCGGTGTCCCAGATCTCCTGGAGGCGCATCGTGTGGTCGGCCAACTCGTCGACCATGATCTGAAACACCTCCCGCATCCCTTGGTTCGGCGGACCGTCTCCCCGCTCCGACATGGAGAGGAGGTTGGCCAGCCGGTTGTTGACCTTGATGGGGAAGTTCAGCGGGTCCTGATTGCTACGATTCCGCACCTGGTAGATGTCGGCCTCCACCTCGGAGGCGTGGGACACCAGCGTCGAGGCCGCGGCCTGCAGCGCGCCGTCGTCGGACGCTTCCAGACGGTCGTCCACCTGGCTCTTCATCCGACGAACGGCGATGACCGCCGAGTTGGCCTCGTGGACCTGTTCCCGAATCTGCTTGCCGAATTCGTACTGCGCCACGAGATCGGCATCGGTCACGCCCTCGATCCAGGGATTCCGCCTCACTTCCAGTGTAGTCTCGGCAGTGAGGCCGTCGGCCGTGAGGCGGGCGGTGTAGGTGCCCGGGGGCACGCGGGGGGCCATGGTGCGCACGCCCCACAGGATCATGCCCGGGAACGTGGCGGCGGGTTCGATCTGGAGGTCCCACTCGAACGAGGTGAGCCCCTCCTGGACTGGCAGTGCCGCGCCGCTCCACCGGTCCCGGGGCGCCGTGGAGTCCCGAGGTTCGAAGGTGCGGATCACCGCGCCCGAGCCGTCGAGGATCTCCAGCTTCGCCGTGGACGGCTCCGAGCCCATCCACCAGGTCAGGCGGGCGTCGGCGGCGGAGCGGTAGGCCGGCGCCGGATCGAACATCACCAGGGTTTCGTCGGCCAGGCCCGGGCGGGCCTGGCGGAGGGGGGCGATGTCGTCCAGCACCCAGAAGCCTCGGCCGTGGGACGCGATGACCAGGGCGTCTTCCTCCACGATGAGATCGACGATGGGCAGGTCCGGCAGGCCCGGGTTCAATTCGCTCCACATGCCGCCGTCGTCGTACGACACGTAGACCCCGTGGTTGGTCGCGGCGTACAGCAGTCCCCGGCGCGTGGGATCCTCCCGCACGGCGTTCACGTAGCCGTCGTCCCGGATCCCGTCGACGATCTTCGTCCAGGTGGCGCCGTAGTCGTCGGTCTTCCAGATGTAGGGGCGGAAGTCGTCCAGGAGAGGGAGCCGCACCGACACGTAGGCCCGGCCGGCCTCGAAGGCCGACGCGTCGATCTGGCTGACCCGCCCGAAGTCGGGCATGTCGGGCGGCGTGACGTTCGTCCAGGACTCCCCGCCGTCCCGGGTCACGTGGACGAGGCCGTCGTCCGAGCCCGTCCAGATCACGTTCATGTCGATCTTGCCCGGTCCCACGGAGAAGATCGTGGCATACACCTCGGGGCCGTTCATATCGCCGGTGATGGGCCCGCCCGAGTGGCCCAGCGTCGACGGATCGGCCCGGGTGAGGTCCGGGCTCAGGCGGTCCCAGCTCCGCCCGTCGTCGGTGGACCGCCACAGCCGGTTCGACGACGTGTAGAGGGTGTTGGGATCCAGGGGTGAGAAGAGGATCGGGAAGGTCCACTGCCACCGCTCCACCATGTCGATGGCGGGCTCGCCGGAGTAGAACCAGGGGTACGGGTTCACCTCGCGGGCATAGTCCAGCGTGCGGTCGTAGCGGTCGATGTAGCGCCCGTTGTTCGTGCCCGAGTAGAACACGTTCAGATCCTGGGGATCGGGGGCGATGTAGCCGGGTTCCCCCCCGCCCACGCGGTAGGCCACGTCCATGGAGCCTTCGGTCATGCTCCCGTCGCCCCGGCGGTTGCGGTTCCAGTCCGACGGGAGGCAGAGCGTGCTGTTGTCCTGCTGCGAGCCGCAGACGTGGAACGGGATGTGGTGCGTGGTGACCGCGTGGTAGAACTGGGAGGTGGAGAACTCCTGATCCGTCCACTCGGCGCCCGTGGCGAAGCTCACCGCCCCGCCGCCGTCGTTGGCCACCACCAGGTGGGCCGGGTCGGTGGGGTCGATCCAGAGATCGTGGAAGTCGCCGTGGGTGCCGTTGTTGATGACCTCGGTGGTCTCCCCCCCGTCGGTGGAGCGGAAGAACGAGGTGTTCTGGATGTAGACCACGTCGGGGTCGTGGTGGTCGGCGAAGACGTGGGTGTAGTAGAACGCCCGCTGGCGGATGGCCCGCTCGGCGTTCACCAGGGCCCAGGTCTCGCCGCCGTCGTCACTGCGGAAGAGCCCCCCGTCGTCGTGCTCGAAGAGGGCGTACACCCGGTCGGAGTCGGCGCTCGATACGGCCAGCCCGATCCGGCCCACCACGCCGTCCTGGGGCATGCCCTGGGCCCGGGTGAGTTCGGTCCAGGTGTCGCCGCCGTCGGTGCTCTTGAACATGCCCGATCCGGGCCCGCCCGACGACATGGTGTACTCCTTCCGGAAGGCCTGCCACAGGGAGGCGTAGAGCACGTCGGGATCGTTGCGGTCGATGGCGAGATCGATGGCGCCGGTCTCGTCGTCCCGGAAGAGGACCCGCTCCCAGGTGTCGCCGCCGTCGGTGCTCCGGAACACCCCCCGCTCCTCACTGGGAGCGCTGTACTTCCCGAACGACGCCACGTAGATGATGTCGGGATCGGTGGGATGGATCCGGATCTTCGAGATGCCGTGGGACTCCCGGAAGCCCACGTGCTCCCAGGTGTCGCCGCCGTCGCGGCTGCGGTAGACGCCGTCGCCGGGGAGGATGTTGCCCCGGATGCACGTCTCGCCCGTGCCGATGAACACCAGGTCGGGATTGGTCTCGCTCACCGCCACCGCCCCCACCGAGGCCGACGTGATCTGGTAGTCCGTCACGGGCCGCCAGTTGTCCCCGCCGTCCGTGGTCTTCCACAGCCCTCCCCCCACCGCTCCGAAGTACGCCTCCTGGGGCCGTCCCGCCACGCCGGTGGTGGCGATGGACCGGCCTCCTCGGTCCGGACCCAGATTGCGCCAGGAGAAGTTCTCCAGGAGCGTCTGTTCCAACGGGGACTCCTGAGCGGGCGCGGCGGCCGGAAGGGTCGCCAGCGCGGCGAGGAGGACGAGGAGGGGGCGCAGCAGGGCTGAGGTGTGGGCCATGGGGGGTATCCGGTCGGGGGTGGGACGGACCGGGCCAATGTACGGCGTGGCGCCGGCCTTCGCATCGCGGTCGGGGGCGCCGGCCTCGGGGGCCGCCTCCGGCCCGGCGGGGCGAACTTCGGCCCTCGGGGGAGCGTACCATGGTCCGTGATGCTCCCCGACCCTCTCCCCTCGACCCCCGCCCGTCGGGTGCGCCGGTCCCTCGGCGTCCGGGCCGTGGCGATCCCCCTGACCCTGGGCCTGGCCCTCGCGGGGTGTCGGACGGGCATCAATTACCTGGACTCGGCCGCGCCCCGGTACGGGAACGGCCTGGTGCGACCGGCGCCCCCATCGGCGTGGCCCGACACCCTGCTGGTGGTGACGTACAACGTCCAGGAGAGCCGGGAAGTGGGCCGTGCCCTCGACGTGCTCCACTCCGAAGCGGCGCTGGCCGCCCCGGACATCGTGCTCCTGCAGGAGATGGACGCCCGGGGCACGGAGCGGGTGGCCCGGGCGCTGGGCATGGCCTGGGTCTACTACCCGGCCGTGCGGAGGACGGGCACGGGACGGGACTTCGGCAATGCGGTGCTGTCCCGGTGGCCCATCGTGGACGACGCCAAGCTGATCCTGCCGAAGATCGCCACCTGGGGGCGGATGCAGCGCACGGCCACGGCGGTGACGGTGGATGTGGGCGGCGTGCCGGTGCGGGTCTATTCGGTGCATCTGGGCACGCCGCTGTCCCTCTCGCTCCAGGACCGGCGAGCCCAGCTCCGGGCCGTGCTCGACGACGCCTCGGTCCACCCCCGGGTCATCGTCGGCGGTGATCTGAACAGTGGAGACCTGGGGAGCATGGCGGTGCGACGGGGATTCGTCTGGCCCACCGAAGACGGCCCCCGCACCACGACCTTCGGGCGCTTCGACCACGTTCTCTTCCGGGGGTTGGGCGCGCCCGCCACGGGTGCCACCGGCACGATCCTGGAAGGGCGGGGCGCCAGCGACCATCGCCCGGTGTGGGCGCGGGGCGTCCTGCGCTGAGGGCAGCGCCTTGCCTCCCACGGTCGGCGGGGCCAGTCTGCGGTCCCCCGTCCCCCCTCGGAGGTCGCTTCGTGAATCTTCGACCGCTTCACCCTGCCGCGGTTCCCATCGTCCCCTTCGTCGTGGCGGCCGTGCTCGCCGTGCCGGCGTCTCTCGCCGCCCAGACCACGCCTCCCGACCACCCGCCCGCCACCCTCCCCATGGAGGCGGACCGGAATCCGGACACCTTCGTCCTGGAGTCCCTCGGTCGCCACGGGCCGAGTCATTTTCCCCGGGTGCGGCATCCCGAGGTGGAGTACGAAGCCGGGGCCACGCTGTCGTTCGACCGCTACCACACGGTGGACGTCATGTACGAGTGGCTGCACCGATGGGCCGATCGGTACCCGGACATCGTGGAGCTCTACCAGGTGGGTACGAGCCTCGAGGGACGGCCGATCCTGCAGGTCACCCTGACCAACAGGAACACGGGGCCCGCCACCGAGAAGCCCGCCGCCTTCTTCGAGGGGGGACGCCACTCCGGTGAGATCACCTCGTCGGAGTCGGTGTTGTGGATGATCCAGCACCTCGTGGAGAACTACGGCACCGACCCCGAGGTCACGGCCCTCCTGGATCGGGCCGCCATCTACGCCAAGCCCCAGAACAACCCCGACGGCTCCAACCTCTATCTGCAGACGGCCCAGACGAACCGTTCCAGCGTGCGGCCCACCGACAACGACGGCGACGGGCTGCTGGACGAGGATCCGGCCAACGACCTCGACGGCGACGGCATCATTCTCCAGATGCGGTGGCGGGATCCCGACGGCGCCTGGGTGATCGACGAGCGCGATCCCCAGGGGCGTCTCATGCGCCAGGCCGAGGACGGCGAGGGCGGCGAGCGGTGGTCCATGGGTCGAGAGGGTGTGGATGACGACGGCGACGGTCGGACCGACGAAGACGGGGTCGGGGGTCTCGACCTGCACCGCAACTATCCCGAGAACTGGCGGCCCATGCCGGGCCGGGATCAGACGGGGCGGGGATGGACCCAGAACGGGGCGGGGGCCTACCCCCTCTCCGAGCCCGAGACCCGGGCCGTGGTGCTCTTCGTCCTGGAGCACCCCAACATCGCCGTGGCCAATTCCATGGATACCCGGGTGCCCATGCACCTGAGGCCTCCGTCGACGTCGAAGTCGGAGGAGCGCATGTATCCCGAGGACCTGGCCTACTACGAACACTTCGATAGTGTGGGAATCTCCATCACCGGCTATCCGTGGGCCGGCGACGTCTATCACACCTACGCCACACGCAACAATCCCGAGCGGGAGGGCAGCCCCCTCTTCGGCCACGGGCCCGACTTCGGCTACTTCTACCTCGGCGCCATCTGGTACGGCGACGAGCTGTGGGACGGCGGGTCGGTGGGCGACGTGAACGGCGACGGCGAGGAGGACCAGCTCGACCGCCTGATCTGGCAGGACAGCGTGGCCGCGGCCCGGGACTACGCCATGCCGTTCAAGGCGTGGACGCCCTTCGACCACCCGGAGCACGGCGAGGTGGAGATCGGCGGCTGGCACCCGAAGTTCTTCAGCCAGAATGGTCCGCCGGAGGTCCTGGAGAAGTGGGCCCGCAACCAGGCCCTCTTCAACCTGTACATGGCCGGCAGCCTGCCTGAGCTGTCGGCCGACGAAGCGACGGTGCGGGAGGTGCGCACGGAGGACGGCTACACCGAGTGGGCCTTCTCCCTCACCGTGCGCAACACGGGGCGTCTGCCCACGGCCCTGCGCCAGGCCGACCTGGTGAAGATCGTGCGACCGGACCGGATCGAACTGTCGTTCGACGACGGCGTGCGGATCGGCGGTGACGACGGCGCGGTGCGCTTCCTGGGCGACGACGGACAGGAGATGGGACGAGGCGGCAACGACCTCACCCTGGGATACCTCCAGCCCGGCGAGGAGCGGGAGGTGGAGCTGCGCTTCCGCACCTACGAAATGGACGCCTTCTCGGGCACGTGGGAGCTGCTGTCGACCCGAGGCGGCGTGCTGCGGGGGACCTTCGAGGCGGGGTGAGCGCCTCCCCCCTCACCGACGAGCAGGTCGCCGAGCTCGCGGAGATCCTGGACCGGGATCTCCGCGGGCTCGAGCGCAGCATGCGCGTCACCGACGAAGCCATGCGACCCGTGGAGCTCGATCAGACGGCCGTGGGGCGGCTGTCCCGCATCGACTCGCTCCAGAACCAGGGCCTCACCCGCAACCTCCAGGAGCGGGAGCAGGCGAAGCTGGGGCTCCTGGTGGCGGCGCTCCGGCGGCTGGAGTCCGGCACCTACGGGGTCTGCACCGAGTGCGGCGGGGGGATCGCGTTCGGCCGGCTGCTGGTGGTGCCGGAGACGCCGACCTGCGCGGAGTGCGCGCCGTAGGGCGGAATTCCCCACTCGATGCAGCCCATCGGTGGGTTTGGGGATTCGGCCCGCATACCGGTGCGAACCCGGAATCGTGCGGCGCCGACGCGACTGTTGGGGAGTTCGCCCCGGACGTGCCCTGGCCCCCGCTCAGTGCCGCCGGTGGTCCAGGTGGACCGGGTGCTGCTCCTGCTTCCGCTCCCACCAGTTCTGGTAGAGGTCCACGGCGAACATGAGGAGGAGGATGAAGATGACGATCCACTGGGGAATGTAGGGGAACGTCTCGCCGTTGGCGGTGAGGTGCGCTTCGTGGCCTCCCTCGAGTACGAGGACGAAGCCGATGAGGAGGAGCACGAAGAGCCCCAGGATCTCGAACTCGGGGTTCGACGAGAGGAAGTCGGCGATGGGCTCGGCGAAGATCAGCATCAGGGCCACCGAGATCACCACCGACCCCACCATGACCAGGAAGATGTCGGTCATGCCCACCACGGTGAGGATCGAGTCGACGCTGAAGAGCAGGTTCATGCCCACGATGAGGGCCACCACGTCTCGCAGCTTGGCGGCCTTCTTCACGTCCGCCCCGAGGCCCTTCAGCTTCACCCGGAGTTCCTTCACCCCTTTCCAGATGAGGAACAGCCCTCCGATGGCGAGGACGATGGATTTGCCGTTCACCTCACCGGTGAGGCTCACCCACAGCAGCGTCGTGTCGATGTGGAAGAGCTCGGCGCTGGCCGCGGCCAGGATCCAGCTCACGGCTGCGAGCAGAAGGATCCGGAACGCCATGGCCAGGATCAGGCCCAGGCGGATCGCCTTGTTCCGGTCGGCCCTGGGCAGCTTGTTGGCGATGATCGTGATGATGATCAGGTTGTCGGCGCCCAGGGCGATCTGGATCAGCGTGATGGCGAAAAGGCTGGCCCAGACGGCGGGATCGGTGAAGAGCTCGAGCATGGGGAGGGGTCGGCGGTGGGGGTCGGGACGGCCCCCAACCTACCACCCCGACCCCTGCGGGGGCACCAGCCCGCTGTTCGGAAGGGCAACGGGTTGGGGGCGCCAGCCCGCACTTCGCCGGTCCATGGGTCGGGGGCACGAGAACGGGCCCGACTCCCGTGGGGAGCCGGGCCCGCAGACCTCGGTGAGTCGGGGTGGACCCGATCAGTAACTGTTCTGGACCATCTCCCCGGGGGCCACGTCGATCTCCCGCTGGGGAATGGGATAGAGCAGGCGAATGTCACCCTGCGTCAGACCCGCATCCACCAGAGGTTGGAAGGATCCCATCACCGACGGCGCCACTCCGAAGCGAAGGAGGTCGGCCCAGCGCTTGCCCTCGGTGACGAACTCCAACCGGCGCTCGAAGAGGAGCTTCTGGTCCCACGTGCCGGGGGTCGAGGCGTCGATGGGCGTGACGCCCGCCCGCTCCCGGACCTGGTTGATGAGGCTGTATCCCTCGGCGCCCTCGCCCACCGCCTCGGCCAGCATCAGGAGCACGTCGGCGTACCGGAACACCGGGAAGTTGTTGTCGGCGTCGCCCGGTCCGAACGGCTGGCTCTCCCACTTGGCGACCCAGACCGTGGTGTCGTTGCCCTCGACCTCGAAGCCCCAGGTGCCGCCGAAGCCGCGCTCGTCGTTCTCCTCGATGCCGTACTGCACGCTGTGGAGGTACTCGACGCCGGGGGACAGCACCTGCGGAGCATTCCCCGCTCCGACACCGCCCCCATCACCGAACGGAGTGTAGTAGTCGGTGAACTGGCTTCCCGTGTCGGTGCCGCCGGCCCTGTACTGGAGCTCGAAGACCGACTCGACGTTGTTTTCGTTCTGGACGCCCCAGAGGTCGGAGTAGTTGTCGACGAGCTGGTACTGGTTGGAGTTCACCACGCGGCGCAGTGCCGTCGCGGCATCACTGCTCTGCCCGTTGGTGAGGTACACCAACCCGAGCAGTGCGTTGGCGGCGCCGCTCGTGGCCCGCCCCAGGTTCGCGGCATCATAGGAGGCCGGCAGAATGCTCTGGGCCAGTTCGAGGTCTCCGGCGATCTGCTGGTAGATGACGTCCGCCGAGACCTGGTTCACCGCGACGTTGGGCGACCTCACGGCCTCGATCTGGAGAGGGACGTTCCCCCAGAGGACCGCGAGCTGGTAGTAGAAGAGCGAACGGATGAAGAGGGCCTCTCCCCGAATCCGCTCCTTGAACGACCCATCCTCCAGATTGTCGATGCGGTCGAGGATGGTGTTGGCCCGGGCAATTCCCTGGTAGGCCGTGGTCCAGGGGCTGGAGAGCTCCGAGGCCGTGGCCAGTTCCGAGAAGTGGGCCAGGCGGAAATACACTTCGGCCAGCCCGGTATTGCCGCCCCCGTTCATGGTGTTGTCGGAGCGCATCTCGTGGAGCAGAACGTACGCACGGTTGTAGGCGCCGTTTCCGGCGAGCGTGCTGTAGGCCCCGTTGATGGCCACCGTGAAGTCGGTGGGAGTCCGGTAGAAGGACTCGACATTCCGTTCGGAGATGGGGCTGAGGAGCGTGAAGTCTTCGCTGCAGCCCGAGAAGATCACGGCCGTCGAGAGAGCCGCGATCATGCGAGTGGTCGACTTGAAGTTCATGAGAGATCTCGATTGCATGATATTAGAACCCGATCTCGAGACCGAATTGGTAGGCCCGCATCAGCGGGTACGCTCCATAGTCCTCGCCCGGCGTCAGGCCACTGGACTGGATGTTGACTTCGGGGTTCCAACCCCAGTAGTCGGTCCAGATGGCCACGTTGGTGATGGACCCGAAGAACCGGACGTTCCGGGGGCTGCCCCAGATCCGCTCGGCGACGCTGGAGGGAAGGTTGTAGCCGAGGGTGATGCTCTTCAGGGCGGTGTACGATCCGTCTTCGACCTGACGGGTCGAGGGCCGCGTGCCGCCACCGTGGGACTCCCGGTCGGGCTTCGGATGCAGTCCGTCTCCGGGCTCCTCGGCCGACTTGTAGTACTTGCCGACCAGATTCCCGTAGAGGTTGAAGTTCCCCTCGGGCTCCATGTGACGCCGGGTGAGGTTGAGAATCTCCCGCCCGACGACGCCGTTGAAGAAGAAGCCCACGTCCAGGCCCCGCCAGGAGAAGCGATTCTGGATGCCCCAGGTGTAGTCGGGGTTGTAGCTGCCGATCTCGGTCCGGTCGTCGGCGTTGATCACACCGTCGTTGTTGATGTCCTTGAACCGGAGGTCACCCACCGTCGGGTTCCCTTCCATGTCGACCGGGCCGTTGTCGATTTCGGCCTGGCTCATGTAGACGCCGTCGGTCACGTAGCCGTAGTAGGCGCCGACTTCGCCGCCCACCTGGGTGATGTGGCGGATGCCCGCCGCGCCGGACGCCAGAATCGGGTCGCCCTCGGGTCCGAGGCGAAGCACCTCGTTGGAGTTGGCTCCGATGCTGAAGTCGGTGGACCACTGGAAGTCGCCCACGAGGTTCCGAGAGGTGACCTGGGCCTCGAAGCCCTTGTTCCGCACCTCGCCGATGTTTGTGAGGACCGAAGCGAATCCGGTGGACGACGGCACGTTCACGTTGAGGAGCAGGTCCTCGGTGTTACTGACGTAGTAGTCGAACGTCCCGTACATGCGGTCGCCGAAGATGCCGAAGTCGACGCCCATGTTGAGCTGCTTCGTGGTCTCCCACGTGAGGTCCTCGTTGCCCAGCGTGTTCTGCGTGGCCCCGGGCACGAGTTGGTCGCCCAGCGTGTAGGGGCTGCTCCCCACGAGGCCGATGGATCCGTAGTTCGGGATGTTGAAGTTCCCCGTCACGCCGTAACTGACCCGGGGCTTCAACTGGCTCACGAACTGGACCCCCCGCATGAAGGGCTCCTGGGTCACCTGCCATCCCAGGGAGACCGAGGGGAAGTACCCCGTCTGGTTGCCCCAACCGAACCGCGAGGAGCGGTCCGACCGGAAGGTGAACGTCGCGAGATACCGGTCCATGAGGCTGTAGTTGACCCGGCCGAGCATGGAGACCAGAGACCACTCCTCCTTGCTCTGCCCGCCGCCGGTGATCTCGCCCCCGTTGATGGTCGTGACCTGATCGTCCGGGAAGTTGCGGGCAATCACGTACTTCGAGTCTTCGTACTGCTTCTCCGCCGTGTACCCCACCAGAACGTCGAAATCGTGGGCTCCGACCGACGTGTTGTAGTTGGCCGTGTTCTCGATCAGCCAACTGTACTGCTGGCCCGAGAAGGCCTGGGCGTAGGGCTGAGGGGTCGAGCTGCCCCGGTAGGCGAGCTGGGTGCCCTGGTAGAAGTTCCGGTCGTTGGTGTCGTAGTTGAACCCGACCAGCAGGTTGTAGCTGAGGTTTTCGAGAATCGAGTAGTTCGCTCCCACGCTTCCGAAGATCCGACCGTTCTGCAGCTTGTCGTCGATGTAGTCGCGAACAGCCAGGGCATGGTTCGTGGTCGTCATGCCGTTGCCGAGACCGTTGATGCTGCTGGTCCCGGACTGGAGGTAGTTGCCCTCGTCATCGTACACCTTGGCCACCGGCGACGAGACCATGGCCGAATAGATGATTCCCGGCGGCCGTCCGAAGTAGGGCGCGTTGGCGGCCTTGCGGTCATGGTCACCGAAGGCGCCGTTGATGTCGGTGGTGAGCCGGAGCCTCTCCGTGGCATCGAGCGTCAGGTTGGCTCTCAGGGCCAGCCGCTCGAAGCGCGAACCCTTGATCACGCCGGCCTGGTTCAGATAGGAACCGGACACGAAGTAGTTGAAGTTCTCCGCGCCCCCGCGGACCGACATGTCGTAGCTCTGCAGGCTCGCGTTGTCGAGCACCAGGTCCACCCAATCGGTGTCGGTGCCGTCCCAGTTCACCATGGCCTCGGGAATCAGGTGGTTCCCGCTGGCCCCGTTCTCCGCCCGACCCGCGTTGGTGTCGGGATCGTAGAGCGGGTTGTACGACGAACTGGCGGGATTCAGCGGATCGCGGGCGAACATGTAGGCGTTGTTCCGGGAGAGCTTCACGAACTCGATCTGCTCCTGGGCGTTCATCATGTCCGGTCGATTGAACGCGGTCTGCACGCCGCCGTAGGCCCGGTAGCTCACCTGGGGGGCCATGCCCATCTCGCCCCGCTTGGTGGTGATGAGGATCACCCCGTTGGAACCCCGCGATCCGTAGATGGCCGCGGCCGCCGCGTCCTTGAGGACCTCGACGTTTTCGATGTCGTTGGGGTTGAGCGTCGCGAGGGGATTGGCTCGCGTGCTCCCGTGCCGCGGATTGGACTGATCGATGGTGCCCTGGAGGTCGGTGTTCGTGGAGTACGGAACTCCGTCGATCACGTAGAGGGGCTCGATCCCCGCCGAAATGGACCCCCGACCCCGGACCAGCACCTGGGGGGCCGATCCGGGCTCACCCGTGGACTCGGCCACGTTGACCCCGGCCAGCCGACCCTGGAGAACCGACTGGATGTTGGCCGTGACGGCGGCTTCGGCGATGTCTTCGCCGCGGACGGAGACCACGGCTCCCGTCACCTCCCGTCGGATCTGTGTGCCGTAGCCCACGACCACCAGCTCGTCGAGGGCCAGGGCCGTTTCGTCGAGGCCGATCTCCAGGGTCAACACGTCGCCCGCGGCGACGGTGATGTCCTGGCTCCGGGTGGCGAACCCGAGAAGCTGGATCGTGAGGACCTGAGCTCCCACGGGGACATTGGTCAGGAGGAAGCGACCGCTGCTGTTGGTGAGGCCTCCGACGCTCGTCCCTTCGATGTACACCTGAGCCCCTTCGAGCGGGCGCATGGTCGCCGCGTCGGTCACCAGACCCGTCACCTGGCCCACCTGGGCCTGGGCGGGTAGTGCCGCCGGGAGCATGCCCGCGAGCAGGAAGAGTGCGATACGAGCGGTTGTTTTCATGTTTTTCCCCGACTCCCGAGTGAATGGAGCGGCAACTCCCAACGTCCCCGCATGGACGCATATCTGCGACACGATTTTCGGGCAAAAGTGACGCAGATCTGCACAGTTCCGACAACGTACGTTTCCGCTCCATTCGCACGCAAGCAACGCGGACGGCGCGGCGGCGCCTCGCCGGACAAGCTCCTGCCGTGCAACGGGTTGCGGGTGAGATCGTCCGCGGGCCGGTGGCGGTGTTTCGTGTACACTCTTCACCGTGCGATTTCGCGCCGGGGGACGCGGGAGGGGCGGATAATCCCGGAATCGACCCTATCGCAGCCGAAGAGCGGGGGCGCGGGGAGCCGCTGATGCCGACGCCGAGCGGCGGGGAGTGGTGAAGATCAACACCACGCCGTTGGCACCCCTGCTTCCGTAGATGGCGGTGGCGCCCGCATCCTTGAGAACGTCGATCCGCGTGATGTCCCTCGGGTTCACGCCCATGAGCGCCTGGCCCGGGGCGGCGCGGATCGGAACGCCGTTGATCACGTAGAGGGGCTCGTCGTCGCTGCTGAACGACGACGAGCCACGGATCCGGAGGGAGATACCCCCGTTGGAGAGGCGGCGCACCGTGACGCCCGCCAGACCCTGAACGAGGTCTTCGAAGCTGGTGACCTCGCGACCGAGGTCTTCGGCGCGCACCGTCACCACCGCCCCGGTCACGTCTTCCTGATCCTGGGATCCGTAGCCGATCCGGACCTGGTCCGAGGGAGCCTTCAATCCCTCCGGGGCCTGCAGGGTCGGGGCGCATCCCGCCGATGCGAGGACACCGAGGGCCAGGGCCGCGGCCGCCGTGGCGAAACGAACGTCGGGCGAGCGCGGCATGTCGGCACCTCGGGGTTCGGGTCCCTCGCTAGCGGCCACTCGGGTAGGGGCCGTGGATACTGAGCACGTGATGGGACTCCGTGCGGTTCTCCAACACGAACACTTGGTACGATGCCCCCCCGGGCGCAACGCGTACGACGACGTGCCCGTGGTCGCTGGCCACCTGCTGAGCCCTCCCGCCGATGGCCGCCTGGGTCTCGTCGCGGAACTCCAGGATGAAGATGTCGCGCTCGTCGGCGTAGATGCGCCGGTTGAGCAGGCGCTTGAGGACGACGGGGGCCGGATGGGTCCGGGACCAGGCCGGGACGATGTCCACCCGGGGCCGGAGGGTGGAGAGGAAGAAGGCGTTGGCCGGCTCGATGGAGCCGTGGTGCCCGATCACCGCCACGTCCACGGGCCCGCCGATGCCGCGGGCGATGGGCGTCTCCTGGTCGTGCCACGGCGGAAAGCCGTCGGGCGGAACTCCCTGGAGATCCCCGCCGGTGTAGTAGGAGAACGCCCCGTATCGCAGCAGGAACGCCAGGGAGGAGTGGTTCTCGGTGGGTCGGTCTTCCGGGGCGACGGTCTCCAGGGGCGGCACGATGCGAGCGACCTCGTCGCCGGTACCGGTCCACACGTCACCGTTGGCGTGGAGGTTGCGGACCTGGAACGAGGGATACGCGGTGGGATCGCGCAGGAGACGAATCTGGTCGGCGCGGCCCGGAGCGAATCGGTCCACGACGAGGCCCCGATCGCGGCGGCCCGCCTCGAGAAACCGCCTGTAGTTGTCGACGGACGGGTTGTCGAGAGGTTCGGGGTAGTCGTAGTCCGGCCAACCCCGATCCAGCACCCTCCGGATCGGCACCCGCTCGGCCACGTCGGTGATGCCGGCGAGCTGGTAGTCGCCGAGGGTGGAGGGGGGAGACCCCTCCGAGACGAACCCCATGTGGTCGGCGTGGAAGTGGGTCACCAGGGCGTAGTCGATCTCCGGATCCCGTCCGGAGGGGGCCATGCGGCGGATGTATCGGGCGATCCACTCGCCGGCGCTGCGGGAGGCGTCGGGGTAGGGGGTGGCGATGGGCTCCCGGCCCGGCGGGTTGGCGTCGCCCGCGTCCAGGAGCATGGTCGTCCCGTCGGGCAACACGAAGAACGTGGCGTTCCCCTGGCCGGTGGCCAGGTGGTGGATGTCCAACGTCCCCGGCGTCCAGGGCGGGAGGGCCGAGGGAGCCTGCCCGGGGGCCGGACCGGTCCACACCAGCAGCCCCGCGACGGCCAGGCCATAGGGAAGCCGCCGCCGACACGCCGCCGCCGTCTTCACCCCACGAACTCGTTGCCGACCTTCCGGGCCCGCTCCGGCTTGTCCAGGTCGATTCCCAGGGACAGCCCGACCTCGACCAGCAGGTTCCATCCCGCGGCGAGGTGGACGAAGGGGTTCATCTCTCCCGCATCGGGCACCTCGATGGTGGGGAACCGGGTGGCGGACGAACTGACGGCCACCACGGTGAGTCCCACACCGTCGACCAGCACCGTCTCGAACTTCTCGGCCTCGACGTCGATGGGGTCGATGACCACGACCACGTCCCGGGGGTCCATCACCTCTTCGATTCCGTGGACGGCGTAGGTGCCCTCCAGGAAGTCACTCTTCTTCCGGGCGATCTCGTTGGTCTTGAGAGTCAGTTCCTCGGCGACTCCGTCGTTGTACCCGGCGAAGTAGACCGTGGGCGCCTGAACGACGGCCTCCACGATGCCCGGATCGATGGCTCCGGTCAGGGCCGCCCGCACCTTGTCGGCGGCGCCGTCCAGATCCCGGGCCATGTCCCGGCCGGCGACGTGGCTCACGATGGACTGGTACACGAGGGCCTGCTCTGCGACGCTCTTGGTGGCGGCCACGGCATGCTCCCAGCCGCACTGGAGCACGAAGGTCGTGGAGGCGTGCTGTTCCAGAAGCGTGTCTTCGTTCGCCGTAAGCCCGAATCGATGGGGATTGCCGGCCTCGGCGAGCTGCTTCAGTACGGCGATGACCTCGGCCGTGCGCCCGGAGTTCGAGGCCCCGAAGACGGCGAATCTGGAGAGGTCGTAGGTCGCCGCTTGTCGCGAGCCCTCCGTGGCGATCCAGAGATCGGCGCCCCAGGTGAGCGCCTTCCGGATGGCGTTCTTCGCGGGGAAGATCCGGCTGGAGCCCTCGCCCGTCAGGAGGAGCCGTCCAACGTCGGCGATGGCGTCGGCGGCGTCGGCGGTCGGGGCCGGGTCGAAGTCGTCGATCACGCCCACGGCATCCATCATCTCGCGGCACAGCGCGAACCGGGTGTATCGGGCGTCGTGGCTATTCACGGTGGGAACCCTCCTTCGCGGGCACGGCTCTCGAACGGGCGGCTACGCAACCGGATCGACGCGCAGGTCGGCGTACTCGGGAAGTTCACCCACCAACGGGCGCAGGTAGTCGAAGAACGCCGGGGTGGGGAAGTTGCCGTCGGCGTTGATCATGTCGTCGGGCATGGGCTTCGCACGAACGGCGACGTCCTCCAGGGGGGCGGTACCCAGGGAGATCCGGTAGGGATCACCGGTCTCCCGGACGAAGGTGACCATGACGCCCGTCCGGCCTTCGCCGGCGAGGCGCGCCGCCTCCCGCCCGGCATCGTAGGCTTCGTTCAGGTCCGTCTCCACGGCCCGATCGATGGCGCACATGGGGAGGGATTCGGTGACCTGGAATTCCCCACGCCACCCGAAGCGGTCCGTGATCATGCGGTGCAGACGCATCCCCACGCTGGCGCCGCCCATGGCGCCGAACTCGACGTTGGCGAACCGATCGGTGGTCTCGGAGGCGGACACCGGCGTCCCGTCGGCGTACTTGATGCCTTCGCCGCACACGATGGACACGTATCCGAAGCGGCGGTGCGCGTCGGCCACATCGTCGACGAACCGTTCCCGGTCGAAGGCACGCTCGGGGAGGTAGACCAGATGGGGTCCGTCCTCGTCCCGGTGCCGGGCGAGGGCCCCCGCGGCCGCCAGCCACCCCGAGTCCCGTCCGATGGACTGGTAGATGGTGAACTGATCCACCTTCTGCATGTCGCGAGCCAATCGCCCGGCCTGCTGGACGGAGAGGGCCGTGTAGCGCGCGGCGCTGGGGTAGCCCGGCGTATGGTCGGTGGCGTAGAGGTCGTTGTCGACGGTCTTCGGCACGCCGATCCCCCGGAGTTCGTAGCCCTCCCGGGCCGCGTACGCCGTGACGCGATGGATGGTGTCCATGGTGTCGTTGCCGCCGATCATGAACATCGTGTGGATGTCGTACTTCTCGAGCCGGGAGAGGATTCTCGGAAAGTCGTCGTCCTGGAGCTTGTGTCGGGACGAGCCCAGGACCGACGACGGCGTTCGCCGGAGCCCGGCGAGGGTCTCGGCGGACTGGGCCGAGAGATCCACCAACTGGTCGGCCATGAAGCCCTCGATCCCCCAGCGCATGCCGAGCACACGATCGATGTCGGCGATCCCGGCGCACCCCTCGACGATGCCGGCGAGGCTCGAGTTGATGACACTCGTGGGACCGCCGGACTGGCCGACGATGGCGTTGCCCTTTCCCATTCCATCTTCCTTTCGTGGGGCGACCCGGGTCGCCCTTGACATGAACTCGTGAAGCCGTACGGTGTGGCGATGGACAACCGGATTCTGTACGCGGGGGATACCGATCTCGGGAGCGCGGCCGCCTACCTGGCCGGAGTGCTGACCCACGCGGGTTGTCCCTTCGACTACGTTGCGAGCGACGTGCCCCTGGGGCCGACGTTGGCGAGGGTCGAACCTCGGTTGTACGTCCTGTCCGACTACCCTGTCAAGAATCTCTCGGAGGGGGATTTCCGTCGCATCATAGACGACGTGGAGCAGGGGGCCGGATTGCTCATGATCGGGGGTTGGGAGTCGTTTCACGGGGCGCGGGGAGAGTACCACCGCTCGCCTCTGGCGGAGATCCTCCCGGTGCGGATGGAGTCCACCGACGACCGGGTCAACGTATCCCAACCGTGTCTGGTGGAGCAGCGCGCCGACCACGCGATTCTCGAGGGACTCCCCTTCCACCGTCCGCCCGGGATCGGTGGATACAATCGGGTTCGGGCCCGGGACGGAGCCGAGGTCCTCCTCATGGCCCGTCATTGTGCGGTGGACGTCCGGCGGCGGGCCGACCGTCTCGACGCCGAATACGTCGTCACCCCCGGCGAGGGGGTCCCCCTCCTGGTTGTGGGACATCACGGGCGAGGCCGCACCGCGGCCTTCACGAGCGACGTGGCGCCCCACTGGGTCGGCGGCTTCGTCGATTGGGGACTCCGGCGGGTGGTGGCCCAGGCGCCGGGGGCCGCCGAGATCGAGGTCGGTTCGGATTACGCCGCGTTCTTCACCCGTCTCGTCCGCTGGACCCGGGGCGACGATCCACCCGACGCCTGACACCGGTCCCCAGGGCGGTCACGACGGGGTCCGGTCCCAGGGGAAGGCCGCCGTGGGCAGGTTCGTGTAGCGGCGAACGCCGATGCGCAGGGTCTCGCCGCTCCCGGGCGCCAGGCGGACGGTGAACCACGAGCCGTTCACCGCGGTACTCCGCCCGTCCACGGTCACCTCGGTGGCGGTGTGCTCACCGTAGGCCCCCATCTGCACCGTGACCGTTCGCTCGTGAAGGGGATTCGCGTTGACGAGAGTGAGCGTCACGCTCCCGGCGTCGAAGCCGTCCACCAGTGCGCCCACGTCGGCCGGGAGGCCCGGACGCCGGTTCACCGGATCGAAATGCCGCACCTGGACGTTCAACGGGAGGGGGCCGTGGGACTCGCCGCCGGGGTCGGGGCCGCCCATGGTGAGATGCACCAGGGCCGAGATGGGGATCGAGCCGTTCCCCCCGATGCCGTCGCTCGTGCCGCCGCCGGCCGCTCGAGGCGCGGCGACCGACGAAGCGGGGCCCGCGGCCGCAGCCGCCGATACCGCCGCGGGGGACGTCGTGGTCAACGGCGCGCCGTTGTTCGGCACGCATCCGCCGAGCGCCTGCCGCATGGGCGGCAACCGATCGAGGGACGCCATGGAGATGGTGGACGGATACGCCTGACCCTCCACGCCCAGCCAGCCGCTGGACGCGGTGGCGCCGCCGGGCCGCGTAGCCTGGCCCGGACCGGGGGGCACGGCGTTGGCCCGCATCTCCGACAGCGCCGATTCGAGGGCTCGCACGGGGTAGCCGGGATCGTTGCCCTTCAGGTAGTCGATCCAATCCGTACCGGGCTGGGTGTCCACACCCTGGCGTTGGGGGGAGATGTCGCCCGGGAGAATCGGGATCCGCTCGAGGTCGTCCGGCCGGAGCGACGTGACGTAGAGGTCGACCAGGATGTTCACCAGGTTGCCCTGCGTGCCGCTGCCGTTGCCCCGCTGGACGTGGCGGGTTCCGTCACTCAGCGAACCGTAGCCCCCCCATCCGTTGTCGTCGTAGAGATGGGGAACCAAGACCGTTCCGTCCACCACCTTCCGGGCCGCGAAGAGGTTTTCGACCTGGTGACGCATGGCCTGGGTGTACGACGGGTCGCCCGACAGGAGCAACGCCACGTCGAATCCCTCGGGCGGGCCCCGGAAGACGTAGTTCCGCTCTCCCTCCCCGGTCCACCCCCAGACTCCGCAGTACCACTTGCCGCCCCACTCCCCGCCGATGGTGCCGTCCAGGCCGATGTTCGACGGGATGTTGCCCCCGTTGGCCTCGGTCCGGTCGCGCCACGCCCCGATGTACTCCAGGACCCAGTCCCGGTACTTCGGGTCCTGCGTCAGGATGAAGGCGGTGAACGGAAGCATGGCCGCGGCCATGTTCATGGGATGATCCCCCCGGACGTCGGTGGCCGCGACGCTCCAGAACCGCAGGCTCGGGCTGAGCCCCTCCCAGTCGGCGGGCACCACCGCGTCGAGCTTGGGACCGAGGCTTCCGTTGAACAGACTCCGGATGATCTTCGTCTCCGGGTCGTAGTTCGGGGCCGCCGGGTCTTCGTTCATGTACAGTCCCGCGAACCGCTGGGCCCGGAGCTTGTTCGTGGGGTCGTTGGGGCGGGCGAGGGCGTACAGGTAGAACGGGGCGAGCTCTTCGCTGCTGTGTTCCCAATCGAACTGGGTGATGAAGTCGTTGCGGAAGATCCCGTTCTTCGCCGCCGCCACCTCCGGGACGCGGCCGTTCGTGTACTGCTCGAGGTGGCCTTCCCAGATCCGGCGAAACTCGTCCACCAACGACTCGGGCCCTCCCATGATGTAGGCGAGGGGCCAGTCCTTGGCTCGATTGACGATGTCGTCGGGCCCGTCGCCCGCGCCCCACGCCGGAGGCACGCTGCGGATCGCCTGGCCGTCCGGATGGAATGCCGCAGCGGCATGGGCTTCGGCGATCTCGGCACTGGATTCCAGGAGGGTCCGCTGGGCGGCGACCCAGGGGGGTGGGGTCATGGCGCGATCCACGACGATGGTGGTGGAGCCGAGGGTGTCCTGGGGGGCGACCGCCGCGGCGTGAACCGGGGCCGCGGGAACGATGGCCAGCGCGCTGGCGAGCCCTGCCACGACACGGACGTTCACGTCTGCCTCCCGGGGGTCTGTCGGTTCAGCCTCGCCGCCTCCTCCTCGAGGGCGTCCCGCACCCCGTCGTCGAGGGGCGGAAGCTCGGCGGCGGCCACGGCCGCACGGTAGTCGTCGATGTTCTTCGCACCCATGCAGATGGTGTGGCACCCGGGCTGATCCAGCGCCCACCGGATGGCCGCCTGCGCCATGGTGACACCGGCGGGCAGATGGTCGGCGAGAGCGCCGAAGCGGGCGAAGTCCACGTCCCGGCACCCCTCCGACCGGTTGTCGTCGGGGCGGAAGCGCGGCCGTTGCCCGAAGTACTTCCCGCTGAGCCGGCCCTGAGCCATGACCCCCCGAACCTGGGTTCCCAGACCGTGCTCCCGGGCGACGGCCCAGAGGTCCTGCCGCGGACTCAGGAGGTTCGAGGGAAACTGGAGGACCTCCACGGCCTCGTGCTCCACCATGGTGGAGAGGATGGGGAGGCGACCTGTGGAAATGCCGTATGCACGGATCTTCCCCTGTGCCCGGGCCTCGTCCAGGACGGCCCGGCCCGCGGCCACGTATTCGGGGCGGGGCGCACAGTGGTAGAGGAAGATGTCGACGTAGTCGGTGCCCAGGCGTCGCAGGGATCCTTCGAGGCTGGGCAGGATCGTCTCGGGACTGGAGTCGTCCTCCCGGGTGCCGCCGGGGCCGACCCGATACCCGAACTTGGTGGACACGACCCAGCGGTGGCGACGGTCCTGGAGCGCCCGGCCGACCCGCCGTTCCGACTCGCCCGCGCTGTACTGCTCCGCGGTGTCGATGGCGTTCACTCCCAGGTCGTCCAGCTCGTGGATCATACGGATCACGTTGGCCTCGCCCGGGTCGGGATGGCCGTCGGCCTGCCCGTCGAGGGAGAGGGGGCCCCCGAGCTGCCATGCCCCGATGGTGATGGGGGACACCTGGAGGCCGGTGGAACCCAGTGCGTTGGTCCTCACGAGGCGGCCTGCTCCCCGGCCCGATGCCGGGCGAGGACCGTGTCGACGAACTCTCCCGCCAGGCCGATCTGGCTCTCCAGGTCGAGGGCCCGTGCCAGCTCGGTCTCGGAGAGGTGTTCGGTCACCACGGGGTCGCGGGAGACGATCTCGCTGAACGACTCGCCACGGGTGACGGCTTCGGCCGAGAGTTGGCGGATCAGCTCGTGGGCCCGGGCCCGACCGAGGGGTTCGGCCAGGGCCATGAGCAGTCCCTCGGAGCACGACAGACCCTGCTGGCGGTCCAGATTCCGAAGCATGTTCTCGGGTTTGACGATGAGCCCGTCCAGGACCCGCCTCAGCGTGTGGAGCTGGGCGGACATGAGGAGGCAGGCCTCGGGAAGGAACTTCCAGGCCGTTTCTCCCTGCCGGTGGTCGTCCTCCCACTCGGCATGGATGTAGTCCAGAGCCGGGATGGCGTTGGAGCGGAGGAGGCGTCCCAGGAAGACCACCGATCCCGAGGCCACCGGGTTCTGTTTGTGGGGCATGGCGGAGCTTCCCACCTTCCCCTCGGTGAACTCGGTCACCTCGTCGATGTCGGTCTGCTGAAGGTTGTAGATGTTCTGGGCGATCTTGCCGAGGGTGGCCGACAGCATGCAGAGCAGCAGGACGAACTCGGCCACCCGGTCGCCGGACGTCTTCACCGGAATCACCGACGAGGCGAGACCCAACCTCTTCATGAGGCGCTTCTCGACCTCCAACCCGATGGGCCCGAGAGATGCCAGGGTTCCCACGGCCCCGCCGAATTCTCCCACGAGAATGCGGGAACGGGCGCTGAGAAGGCGTTCCTGCTGACGGTGCACCTCGTCCAACCACACCGCCGTCTTGAAGCCGAAGGTTACGGGGATCGCATGCTGGCCGTGGGTCCGCCCCGCCATCACGGTGCGACGGTGCGTCTCGGCGAGGTGGGCGAGGGAATCGCCGACCGCGGCCAGATCCTCGAGGATGAGCGCGTACGCATCCTTGATCTGGAGCATCATGCCGGTGTCGAAGATGTTCTTGCTGGTGGCGCCCCAGTGCACGTACCGGCCCGCCGAGGGTGAGATGACCTTGCGCAGGGCGTTCACCAGCGGCACCACCGGATTCCAGGTGGCGTCGAATTCCGCCTTCATGGCGGCGAGGTCGAGGAGATCGATCCGGGCGCCCCGGGCGATCTCGTCGGCCGCCTCGGCGGGCACGATCCCGAGTTCGGCTTCGGCGTGAGCCAGCGCGGCCTCGACGTCGAGCCATCGCTGTTGGGTCTGCCGGTCCTGCCACACCGCGCGCATGGCGGCGGTGCCGAAGCGGTCCCGGAAGTAGAATGAATCGAAGGCGGTGGAGCTCATGACCTGTACCATGCGAACGTGGACCCGGCGCCGACGATCCAACCCTCACGTCAACGGGAACGGCCAACATGGGACCCCCGGGATACACGCCACAAGGCGGGCTCCCGTGCGGGGTGAAGCGCTCAACAAACGGCGTCCGGTAGGGGTCCACGTCCGTGCCGGCAGACCTCGCCGGCCCCTGCGTCTCCATCCCGGAGGATCCCTCGTGCGTGTCCCGCATCTCGTCGCCTGCTCGGTCCTCACCTGCCTGGTCGCCGTCGTCGGCTGTGCCGAGCCGGCCGAAGACGAGCAACCCCAGGCTCAGCCCCAGGCCCAGGCCGGGCCCCCGTCCCAATCCGAGACGTATCCCGAGTATCGTCCGGGAACGACCGAGGTTCGGCCGGGCCAGTTCCGAGCTCCCGAGTTCGATCCACCGAGCATTCTGGACTACAAGCCCAACTCCATGCTCGTGGCCGAGGAGAATCTCGTTCCGGCGGCGAAGTTCCCCGTCATCGACATCCACAGCCACCAGCGGGCCACGGCCGAGAACATGGAGCGGCTCGTGGACGAGATGGACGCCATGAACGTGCAGGTTCTGGTGAACCTGAGCGGGGGCAGCGGTGAAGAGCTGCAGGAACGGATCGAAGCGGTTCGCAACGGCCCCTATCCGGACCGGTTCCGGCTGTTTGCGAATATCGACTTCGACGATGTGGGTCCCGGCTTCGGAGAGGAGGCCGCCGCGCAACTCCAGCGGGACGTGGAGGCCGGCGCCATCGGCCTGAAGATCTTCAAGAGCCTCGGCATGACGAACCTGAAGGCCGACGGGACGCGACTGCACGTGGATGATCCGGAGTTGGATCCCATCTGGGAGATGGCCGGTCAGATGGACATTCCGGTGCTGATCCACACCGCCGAGCCGCCGGCGTTCTTCGAGGAGCCGGACTATACCAACGAGCGGTGGCTCGAGCTGGCGCTCTTTCCGAGCCGGCGAAACTACGGGCCCGATCAGGTGGACTTCGAGACGCTCCTCCAGGAGCGCGATCGCATGTTCCTGAAGCACCCCGACACCCGTTTCATCGCGGCCCACTTCGGCTTCCACGGCCATGACCTCCAGCGGGCGGCCGAGGTGCTCGACTCCATTCCCAACCTGTACCTCGATCTCTCGGCCGTGCTCTACGACTTCGGGCGCCAGCCCCGGGCCGCTCGGGAGTTCTTCATCGAGTATCAGGACCGCCTGATTTTCGGAAAGGACTCCTACCAGCCCACCGAGTTCCCGTACTACTGGCGGGTCTTCGAGACCGCGGACGAGTACTTCGACTACTATCGGGACTATCACGCGTACTGGAAGCTCTACGGCATGGCGCTTCCCGACGACGTCCTGAGGAAGATCTACTACGAGAACGCCCTGGCGGTGACCCCGGGTCTGCCGGCGGGGGCCTACGGCGGATAGCGCTTTCGCGCCGTACGGCCTGAACGACGACGGCGCCTCCCCCGGCCATGGGGGAGGCGCCGTTTTCCGTTGGAGGACCGTCGGCGATTATCCGATGGGAACGCTGGGCAGGCTCAGGATGTTGGCGAAGAACTTGAAGGCGTCGGTCACGCCCTCGGGGAGCTGTCGATAGAAGCCCAGGCCCGTGTAGATCCAGCGGCCGTCGCCGTACTGGGTCTCCACGAAGATGCCCCGCTTCTCACCGGCGTTGTATTCCCAGGGATCCTCCGACGCCAGGAGATCGACATACCGGTCGTCCTTGTCGCCGATGAAGTAGGTGCCCCGCTCCTGGATCCAGTCGTCCCAATCGGCCTCGGTCACCCGGTTGGGGAAGTTGAACACCCGATGATCGGGATCCAGGATACGCATGGGGGCTTCTTCCACGGTGATCCGGTTCCGGCTCACCTCGATGGGGTAGGGGCCCCACTGGGCATCGTTGAACTCGAACTTGTTGTACTGGACCACGACGGTTCCGCCGTTTTCCACGTACTCGAGAAGGCGGGCGTTGTAGGCCCGGAGGTCCTGCCGGGTCAGGTACGCCCGGACGCCGGTCATGATGAGGTCGTACTGGGAGAGGTCGCCTTCCGCGAGGTCGTCCTCGTCCAGCATGGTGACGTCCAGTCCGAGCTGCTGGATGGCCGCGGGAACGTCGTCTCCCGCACCCATGACGTAGCCCACCGACATGGGCTCCACCTGGATGTCCAGGGTCTTCACGGTGGATTGAGCGTCCCGGAAGATGTAGCGCGTCTCGATGTGGTGGTACGCGATGGGCTCGTAGCCCTCACGGAACTCCATGCCGTCCATGGAAGCCACGGCATCCACGGTGAACTCGTCGGCGTCGACCCCGGCGGGGGCCGAGATGTCGAACTGCAGCACGGCGGCCTCTCCCTTCCGCTCGAAGCTCACCGGGGCCTGCTGCGGACTCACGGTCCACCCGGCCGGGACCTCGAGGCGCACCGTGCCCTCGGCCGGACCCGTGCCCTTGTACACCACGTCCACCGAGACTTCGCGGCTCTCGGCCCCGATGGGATACACCATCACCCGGGGCGACACGTTGACCGACATCGCCGGCAGCACGGTGATGCGTTGCTGCTTCTCGGTGCCGACCCAGGGACCCGCGTAACGGTACTGGACGGGCTCCTGGAGCACGACGTCCACGTCCCCGGACCGGAAGGACACCTGGGCGAGGACGGACGCGGGCGTGAAGGGGATCCCCAGGAGGCTTTCGTCGAGGATGTCGAAGCGATCGACGTCGTAGTTCCGCTTCCAGTAGGGCCGGCTGTAGGCCGCACCGGCCGACACCTCGACCTGGAAGCCGCTGGAGAGCCGGTCGCCGGCTCCGATGGTCCCGCTCACGTCTCCAGTGCTGCGGAGCGTCCACCCGGCGGGGGTCACCACGTCGACGTTGGTGACGGCCAGGGCCTCGGGGCTCTGGTTGGCCACCACGAGGTCGACGTTGAACGTGCTGCCGGGCACCACCTCGCCGGCGTCGGCCCGGGACTCCACGGCGATGCCGTGGGCCAGGGCGAGGGCGTGGGCGAACTGCTCCTCCTTGAGGGAAAGGCGGTGTTCGAGGTCGTACTTGGCGTCGTCGGACAGGGCGCTGGCCGCCACGTCCGCTCGAAGGGTCCGTACCGTGGACAGGCCGGCCCGGAGCGCGGGGAGCGTCGCCCACGGGGCGAGGGCGTCGTAGGCCTCCTCGGCCTCGGCCACGTGCCCCTTCAACGTCTCGAGTCCCGCCAGGAAGGTGGCCGCCTGCGCTTCCTGGCCCTGGACGAAGGCCCGGTACCGATCGAGGCCCATGTCGATGCCGTCGAAGAGATCGTTCTCCCGCTCTTCGGTCTCGATGGACGCGTTCTCCAGGAACCAGCGCGACACCGCCTCACCGGGCATTCCCCGGAGCTGGGACATGGACTGGCAGCGGTGCATGGTCCGCGCCTCCGTGCCCATCTGGGCATAGGTGCGGCCCAGGACGGGATCGTAGACGCCGGTGTTCATCCGGACGACGCCGGCCGGGAGACCATCGTTCGAGGCTCCGAACCCCATGCCCATCCCGCCGAATCGCTCGTACATCTTGACGACCTGCCAGGGGCGTAGGCCGTCCCGGAGCTGTTCGGGAAACCGGTCGGGGTCCGCGGCGGCTTCGAACGCCTCGCGGGTGAGGCGTCCGGAGGTCTGGTGGTGCTGGCCGCCGCCCTCGCCGGTGGTGGGCAGATGGGTCACCACGTCGGGCCGCACGGTCCGGATGATCCGGACGACGTCGGCCAGGATCTCTTCCTTGCCCCACTTCTCCAGGGTCTCTTCGACGCTGAAGGAGTACCCGAATTCGTACGCGCGGGTGAAGTACTGCTCCGCGCCGTCGATGCGGTGCATCGCCATGAGTTCGGCGCTGCGCAGGATGCCCAGGGCCTCGAGGATCTCGGGCCCGATCTCGTTCTGTCCGCCGTCGCCCCGGGTGACCGTCAGGAGCGACGTCCGGAGGCCTCGCCCCCGGTTGAGCATGACGAGCAGGCCGTTGTTTTCGTCGTCGGGGTGGGCCGTGACCTCCATGTAGCTCGCGCCGGCTCCGAGCTGACGGATGGCCAGGGCCAGTCCGGTGGCGCCTTTGTCCAGTGGAATGGGTTCGAGCTGCGCATGCGCCGCCACGGGCGCCAGCAGAACCGCGAGGAATAGAGTCGAGATGAGACGCTTCACGACGCGACCTCCATATGATGTATACGATTTGCTGCAGTATGCTTCTCCCGCATCCCGCCAGCAAGTACAGGGAACGAGCCCCGGCGTCCCGGTCGAGGCGGGTTCTGGAGGGGAGGAGATCGGCCGTCGGGATCACTCGGCCCGCAGGGCCTCCCGGGGGTCGGTCCGCACCGCCCGACGGGTGGGGAGCCAGGCGGCCAGCAGTCCCACGGAGCCCAGGATCAGCGTCGTGACGAGGAGTGTGGCCGGGTCCCACGGTCGGACGCCGAAGAGGAGCCCCGCCAGGGTGCGGCCCGCCAGGAGCGCGGCCCCCACGCCCGTCACCAACCCCAGGGCGAGGAGGCGGGCCGTGTGGCCGACCACCATGCCGGTCAGGTCGCGGCCCGAGGCTCCCAGTGCGGCTCGGATGCCGATCTCCCGCACCCGGGAGTGGACGGCGTAGCTCAACACGCCGTAGATGCCGGCGGCCGCCACCACCAGCGCCAGAAGGGCGAACACCGCTCCGATGAGGGAGGCGGCCCGGGGTCGCGCCACCGTCTCGGCCATGAGGGCGTCGAGGGACCGGAGGTCGGCCACCGGAACGTCCCGGTCCAGGGCCGACACCGCGGCCCGCACCCCTGCGGCGACGGTGGCCGGATCCCCCACGGTCCGGATCACCACGGACATGCGTCGCTGGGGGAGGGCACCCCACGGCACGTAGAAGAGGGGCTCGGTGGGTGCGTGGTAGCCGTCGTCGCGGACGTCGCCCACCACGGCCGTCACCACCAGGGACAGCGGTTCGCTCCAGTCGAGACGGAAGGTGGCGCCGAGGGGATCGGCGTCGGGCCAGGTGCGGGCGGCGAAGGCGTCGTTGACCACCACCGGCACGGGCCGGTCCACCTCCCACGCCGAGGGCGGCATCGTTCCCGATCGGTGCGGGATGCCCATCACCTGGAAGTAGTCCGGCGTCACGATGCGGTACTCGGAGCGGGGAGGCGCCGTGGGATCCACCTCCCGGTCGTCGAACCCGAGTCCGGTCCACCGGTTCTCGGTGGTGAAGGGAAGGTCCGAGACCAGGGCCACGGCCTCCACCCCGGGCACGGCGGCGACGGTCGCGCGGAGTTCCCGGAACCACGCCCCCAGCGCCTCCGCTCCCCGGCGGTCCGGGGGCGCCGACACCGTGAACGCCACCCGGTCCCGGACGTCGAAGCCCGGCGGGACCGACACCAGTTCGGTGAAGGACCGGGTGAGGAGTCCCCCGATCACCAGGAGCGCCGTGGCCAATCCCACCTGGCCCACGACCAGGAGGTCGCGCAGCCGGGAAGAACGTCGGCCTCTCCCCCCGCGCACCCCCCCGTGCACCAGGGCCTCCCGGAGATCGGCCCGGGCCGCCGAACGGGCCATGGGCAGGCCGAAGAGGAGTCCCCCGGCCACCCCCACGAGGAGCGTGAACGCCACCACGGCACCATCGACCTCCACGTCGACCAGCCCGGAGAAGTACCGGCTCTGCACGGCCTGGAGCGCGCCGGACCCCGCCTGGACCAGGAGCATGCCCAGCGCGCCACCGGCCAACGCCAGCACCACTCCCTCCACGAGAAGCTGGCGCACCAGCCGGCCCCGACCCGATCCCAGGGCCGCCCGCACCGCGAACTCCCGGCGACGTTCCTCACCCCGGGCCAGGGTGAGATTGGCCACGTTGGCGCACACGATGGCGAACACGGCGGCGCCGGCGGCGAGGAGCAGCCACAGGGTGGGGCGGACGTCGCTCATGAGGTACTCGTCGAGGGTCCGCACCAGGATCGAACGTCCGCCGTTGTCCTCGGGGTGGGCGGCCGTGAGACGGGCGCCCAGGGCGTCCATCTCGGCCCGGGCCTGGGCCACGTCCACGCCGGGCGCCAGCCGGGCCACGGTGCGGAGGTACCGGGAATCGAAATCGTCGCGAGAGGCCTCGAGGCGCTGGGGGCGCCACAGTTCGGTGGCTTGCCAGGTGAGGGTGCGTTCGGGTTGGCGGAAGGAGGGCGGGAGCACCCCCGTCACCGTGTGGGGCGTGCCGTCGACCCGGATGCTCCGGCCCACCACGCCGGGATCGGCCCCGTAGCGGCGGGTCCACAGTCCGTGGCTCAACACGACCAGGCGTCCGTCGGCCGCTTCGGTGGAGGCCTCGTCGAAGAGGGTGCCCAGGGCGGCCCCCACGCCCAGCACTTCGAAGAAGTGGGGGGCCACGACGCTTCCGTTGACTCGTTCCGCCGGTCCCTCGTCTCCCGAGAGGGTGGCGAAGTCCACGTTGAAGGCGGCCACATCGGCGAACGACGCGGCCTGCTCCCGCCAGGCGAAGTAGTTGCCGGGAGCCACCGTGGTCACGTCCATGCTGTTCCGGTCGGTCTCCCAGATCAGGACGATCCCGTCGGGGTCGTCGTAGGGCAGCGGTGTGAGAAAGTGGGCGTCCAGGAGGGTGAACACGGCCGAGTTGGCCCCGATGCCCAGCGCCAGCGTTCCCACGGCCACCGTGGTGAACGCCGGGCGTCGCCCGAGCTGCCGGAGGGCGTGTCGTACGTCGCGGAGTCCGTCGTCCAGCAGTCCCATGGTCCCCTCCTCCCAGGTTCGTGTGGTGGGCCACCGTGGCGCGCGGAGCGCCCAGCCCCATGCCTGCCGCCGGTACCACCATCGGGCGGCCGATTCGCCCCGCTCCCCGCGCCGTCGACGGAATCCCTCCCCGAGTTCGCCGAGAATCACGAGGGCCTCATCGCGGCCCATGCGGAATGTCAGCGCCCGAGCCAGGATCCAGCGCGCGAGCGTCGGAGGGCGGGGGCCTCCGGAGGCCGGCCCGTCGGTCACGGGCCCTCGTCCAGGACCGGCTCCAGCCCCTCCCAGAGGGCCAGGTAGCTTCGGCGGGCCGCCTTCAGCGGATCCAGGGCGGCTTCGGTGAGGGCAAACCAGCGGCGCGGATACGGCTCGCCGCTCTGGTCGGGGGTCTCGAGCCGGGAGCGGAGCATCCCCTTCGATTCGAGGCGCCGGAGGGCGATGTAGACCGCGGACGTCGCCACCTCCCGGCCGGTGCGCGCCTCGAGCTCGGCCACCACTGGAACCGAATACGACTCCCGCCCCTGGCGCAGGATCACCAGAAGCACCTGGTGTTCGAATTCTCCAAGACCGGTCCGGCCCATGGGCGTCTCCTTCGCGGCGGTCCCCGCGTTTCGTAGACTCACAGCGCTATAGTATAGCGTTGTAATACTAGCAGACGGCCCGAGCACGCCAGAGGTTGGAATCCATGGAGGAACGCCGCCGGGACGCCTACGCCCTTCGCTTCGCCGCCGTGCTGGACCACGTGCGTACCCATCCCGACGGCGATCTGCGCCTCGAGTCCCTGGCCCGCCTCGCCCACTTCTCGCCGTACCATTTCCATCGGGTGTTCACCGCCGTGGTGGGCGAAACGGTGGCGGTCTTCGTGCGTCGGGCTCGCCTGGAGCGGGCGGTGCAACTGATGCGGGCCGCCCCCGGTCGAGCCCTGGGCTCCATCGCCCTCGACGCCGGCTTCTCGTCGGCGTCGGATTTCGGGCGTGCGTTCCGGCGCCACTACGGGCGGGCCCCGAGCCGATGGAATCGACGGGATCCCCTGGTGTTCCGGGCCGGGGACGACGAGCCCGACGTCGATCACGGTCCCCATCGCGACCTCATCGCCCGGGACGCCGGCGATGCGCCCCACGTGGACCTCGTCGACCTCGAGGCGCGGCGGCTGGCCTTCGTCCGCGTGCGTCGCCCGTTCGAGCCCGGGGCGCTGCAGAACGGCTACGCACGCCTGCGCCAGTGGCTGGCCCGGCGGGAAGTCGGCGAAGCGCCGGGCCGACTCTGGGGCATGAGCTGGGACGACGTGGACGTCACTCCCCCCGATCGGATCCGGTACGACCTGGCCTGCCCCGTGCCCGACGACGTCGAGGCCGCGGAGGGGGTGGGGGTACGGGAGAGCCCGGCGCTGCGCGTCGCCGCGGCTCCGGCTCGGGGCGATCTGGCCCGGGTGGCCCGGGTGTGGCATCACCTCTACCACCGCTGGCTTCCCACGTCGCGGTACGAACCGGCCCACCATCCGGCCTTCGAGCGCTACCACGCCTGGCCCGACACCATGGACGCCGAACGGTGGGATCTGGAGTGCTGCGTTCCCGTGGTGTCCCTTCGGCGGGGCGTGTAGATCCGCAAGAATCGTCGAACGCCTGCGGCGGAGGAGCGCTACCTTCGTGGGCCGCCCCCACCCCGACAGGAGTCCCACGATGTCCGAACGCCGCCCCGATTCCCCCTCCGTGCTCGCTCGAGGCGTCGGGCGTTGGGAGGGCACCGAGCGCCTCGCGCCGGCTCCGTGGGCCCCCGATGGTCTCGACGCCGTGGGCACCACCCACGGCTACCCCATCCTGGGGGGGCAGGGCCTGGCGTCGGACTACGTTCAGACGGTGAACGGAGAGGTGACCCTCACCGCCCACACCGTGATCCGAACCGATGGTGACGGGGGACTCCGCATGTACTTCCACAGCGAGCCGGGCGGAGCACCGACGGAGATGGTGGGCCGGGTGGAGGGAGACGCCCTGATGTTCGAGGGACCGGGGCCCGGAGGCCGGATGCGGCAGACCATGCGCTACGGCGAGGACTGGATGGAGGTCGTCTCGGAGTCCCGGAGCGAGTCCGACCACACCTGGCAGCCCGTGTTCGAGGGGCGGTACGAACGGGTGGAGTGAGAACGAGGCTTGACGCTGGTGTGTAGGCACTTCCTGGCCGCGGGAACGGTGGCTCGTCCGCGGACCTCGCCGGCGATGCGGAGGTACGAAGAGAAGCGTCACTCAGGAGGTCAGCCCCGGTCGCCGACCTTCCCGCTCACGCCCATCGGGAGATTGACCTTGTGCGCCGTCTCGCGAGCCACGACCCTCGCTGCGTTGATCTTCTCCCTGGTCACGTTGGGCTGTTCCGAGCCGGCGCGACCCACGGACGGGACCGATCCTGAATCCGAGTCCGACCCATCTGGTCTCCCCTCGCACGTCGTCGTAGACATCGGGGTGGCACTGGGCATGTTGGACGGGTTCGGTTCGTTCACTCTCCCGCTGGTGTACCCCGATGGCGACTATCTGGGCGACCTGCGGTCGGCCGCCCTTCAGGCCGTGTATGGTGATGTGGGGCTGAACCTGGGGCTGCTCTCTCACGGCGTTACGGAGACCCCCGCCGATGCCATCGATCCTTGGACGGCACGGCGCAACGACAATGCGGACCCAGAGGTCATGAATCCCGCAGGGTTCAACGGGTCGTCGATCGAGACGATGCGGCGAGCGGTGTTGGCTCCCGCGACGACACTCAACCCCCGCGCAACGGTCGTCCCCACGCCGAAAGCCCAGAACGAGAGGGCCTGGGCGGCCTGGTAGACGGGTGCCAGCAGCAGGTGGGTCTTGGAAACACCGCTGCTCGGGTCGACCGTCGAAAAGAGGACCCACTGTCGGCTGATCTCGGTCCATCGACCTTCGTCCGCGATCCAGCTCGAGTAGCTGGGGTCCGCTCCCAGAAAAGCGACCCGGAGGACGACGCCCAACTCCACCGACGCGATTGCGAAGAACCACCACCGACCCGGGTGCCGCGGGCGGGCGAGGGCGCCGTGAGAGGGAGGGAAGGGCAGCGTGGCCAGTGTGAGACGACGATGCAGATGTCGGCGCGACGCTCACGGGCTCACCCGGGGTCGCATGAGTCGCGGGATGGTTCGGGAAGATCGGTCAAGTCAAGAGGCGGAGCCCTACTCCGGGGTGCCGGGGAACTCGGGAACCGCCCGTCGCTCCGCCTCTTCAGGCGTGCGGGCGACGCCGTTCTCCCGGATGTCCGCGATCAACCACTCCATCTCCTTGATCTCCCGCCGCTGGGCCTCGATGATCGCGTGGGCGAGTTCGCGCACACGCGGGTCCTCGATGCGCGCCCGCTCGCTGGTGAGAATCGCGATGGAGTGGTGGGGAATCATGCCCTCCATGTAGTCCACGCCCGACACCGTGACCTGGGAACGCACGAGTCCGACGCCTCCACCGAGGAGAAGAAGCGCCAGCGCCACGAGTCCCATGTTCCACCGGGAGTCCCGATACATGTGCAGCATGAACCCCAGCATGACGAGGATCATGCCGCCGCCCATGATCAGCGCCATGAAGAGCCGGGTTTCGCTGAACCACGCGTGGTCGATGAGCTGGTGGGAATGCAGGTACATCAGGAAGAACATGACCACCATGGAGGTGGCGATCATGGCCAGGAAGCGAAGGTACTTCGACCCGTCGGTGGTCTCGCCACCGGACGAGGACGCTGCGGTTTGGTCGGTCTGCATCGATCGAACTCCCCAAATGAAGCGAAGAAGGCCGTTTCCCACGAACCGAGGCGCAACACTCGTGCCATAGCCGACCGGATGAAGGGGCCGTAATCCGGATTTCACCGGGGATTCATCCCCTGCACGATACGATGGTGGCGCAAGACGACTGACGCATCTGAAACGAGGGACTCCAAGTGATAAAGACACACAGCATCTGGGCGGCGGCGACCGTGGCGCTGCTCGCCACTGGTTCGGTGCAGGCGCAGCAACACGACCACTCCGGAAACGCCGGCGCGCCTGCTTCTTCGATGCACCCCGGAGAGGGCATGATCTGCATGGGCATGGTGCCTCTTCCGTCGATGCTCGTCTGCGCCCGGGATGCGCTCGGCCTGACCGACGAGCAGGCGACGGCCCTTGCGGAGTTGGCGTCGGAGTTCGACGTGGAGCACGGCGACCACATGGTGAAACACATGCAGGAACGACGCGCCGCGCAGGATGCCCTCGCCGGCGGCGATCTCGAGGTCTACGAACGCCACCTGCGGGCCGTGGCGGACCACATGGTGCAGGCCCACCTCGCGATGACGGAGGTTTCGCAGCGGGCCAGGGCCCTTCTCACGGCGGACCAGATCGACCAACTGGAGCGCTCGATGGCCATGATGGGCCATATGAGAGGAGGGATGTCGGGAATGATGCGAGGGCATCAGCCCGGTTCCGGCCACTGATTCCCCGGGCGACTTTCAGCTCGAAGCGCCCTGCTCCTCGCGATGGGAGCAGGGCGCTTCTTCTATGTCTGGTCCGTAGGTGCTCAGTCCGAGCCCGATCCCGGGCCGGGTGGCCGCTCCTGGGCGAGGAGACGTTCGAAGAGGGCGATGTATGCGGGATCATCCCACTCCGTGGGGCCCGGTATGCGTCGCAGAATGCGGCCGTCGCGGTCGATGATGAACGACTCCGGCACGCCCGTCGTTCGATATGCACGCTGGATCCGGCCGGACGGATCGAGCCAGACGTCAAAGGTGAGACCATACTCTTCGACGAAGTCGGCGACATCGCCGCCCGGGCGCCCCCCGGCGTCGACCGAACCCTCTTCCGCGTCGATGCTCACGGCGACGATCCGGAGCCCTGCGGGCCCGAGAGCCTCGTAAAGGCGTTGCATGGAGGGCATCTCCTCTCGGCACGGCGGGCACCAGGTCGCCCAGATGTTGAGGAGAATCACCTCGCCGAACAGGTTCGAGAGCGCGACGGAGTCCCCACCCAGGTCGGTCGCCCGGTAGTCCGGCGCCGGCGATCCGGGCCCGGTCGGTGCCGAGCCGCCGCCGGCCAACCCATGGATTGCGATCACGATCGCCAGAGCCCCCGAGGCGACGACGTAGGGTCGAACCCGTCTGAATGTCTTCATGGGTTTCCGTGTTGCGGGATCGGTCGGCCCGGTCGGCCCAGATAATGGTTCAGGCGCGACAAGAGGACTGTACGGGCCACGTCGTCGGCCGAGGCGTCGAGTGGTCTGAACGACCGGGGCACGCACGCCTGATTCACCTGGGCGAGATAATAGCGGAGGGACTGCGCCAAGCTCGCCATGCGGCGATCGGTCGATCCCCCGACGATCGACGGGTCGTCGCGGACGAGGCCGTCGAGTTGGGCAACGAGGTCGCGCCGTAGGTCGCCCGGACGTAAGAACTGAACCAGCGGACAATGGCGGTGATCCAGGGTGACACGGAAAAGAACCCGACTCCAACGGTCGGCGTCGCCCCGAGCCACCTCGTTGCTCCGGTCGGCTTGGAGCTCGCCACGGGCGAGACTGATCTCGAGCGCCAGTCTCTGCCCTCGATCAACGGCCTGAGCCACGCCCAGAACATACGTCGTCGTCATTGCGAACAGCCCGAACCCGGCCAGACCCTCCGCAACGGTGAGCAGGCGCCCCATCGGTTGCGAAGGAACGACGTCGCCGAGGCCCACCGTGCTGGCGACACACCCGCTGAAGTAGAGTCGTGTGAGCCACCCCTGGCTGGCCGCCGTCGTTGCTCCGCCGTCGAGGCGCGTGGAGGCGAACATCAGCGCGAACCCCGCGACGAGCCAGAGGAGCCACAACGCCGCCGAACCTGTGGCGATCGATGGACCGGCCCACGCCACCAACGGGGAGCTCGGCCATCGTCGGGCGACGGCCCGGAACGGGACCCAGAAGAGCCGGACTACATGCCGGTGGACCGGGCCCCCGTGTGCCAGTGGTGGGAAGACGGTGAGCATCACATCCAGGGCCAGGATCCCGATCGAGAAGAGGCCGAGTACGAACGTGGCCCGGGCGTTCACCGCGGGCGGATCCCGGCCCAATGCGTCTTCGTCGGAGCACCCCCTCGGAGGTCGGGCCCGCTCGAGCTGCATGTGCCACAACACCCACCCTTCTTCGAAGCGCAGCCGCCGGAGGAGCGCACGTGGTTGGCCACGCCCAACGCCGCGAAGAGGGCGAAGAGCGCGGCCGCGGCAAGGATGGAGAGGATTCCATTCATGGTGCCGACCCCCGGCTTGTTTCGATGGCTTCAGCTGCCCGTCGTGAACGAGAAGACCATGCCGTAGCTCCCATTGGTCGCGTGCTGCCATCCGGAGCCCATATGATCTCCACCCATGGCACCTCCCATCATCCCACCTCCGGCCATGGTCCCCCGCATCATCGCGTCGGTGGCCCAGGCCCCGCCCATGTGGTCCCCGTGCTCGTCGAAGTCCACGGGCTGGCCGTTCATTCCCTCCATGGCTCCACCGAGGTGGATCGTGTAGGTCGCGTCGGGGGAGAAGGGGGCCGACGGAGTGAACCGCAGGGAACGGCGATCCTGCGACAGCGCCCACACGCCGTCGACTTCCGGCCCGGTCACGCTGCCCTCGTGGAGAAGCGCGAAAGCTTGCATTCCGTCCATGAGTTCATGGTCGAATTCGATGACGACCGGGGCGAAGCGGTCGACCCCCGTGGCTCCGCCCTGGGGGACCACGGACAGGAATACGGTGGCCTCGATGTTCGGATCGACGGGGCTCCCGGAATCGGAGCAGGCGCTCGCCACCAGTCCGGGTGCGACGGCCATCAGAAGCACACGCACAGCACGGTGACCAATCATCGGGGTTCTCCATTGAAGACGGATCCTGGGCGAGGCCCGAGTCGTGAGTCCCGCCAGACACCGGTAGAATGGCGCTCGATGAGTGAAGCCGTGGTGAACCCGGAATGAAGGTCCGTTTACCGCATGGAGGGAGTTTCCCCACGGGCGTGGAGTCGCATCCCGACACCGACGGTTCAGCCTCCGTCGAGGCGCGTTCGGCGCAGGAGCTGTGCGTTGAGAGCCACGATCACCGTGCTCAACGACATCAGCACCGCTCCGATAGCGGGGTGCAGGAGAATCCCGATCGGGGCCAGCACGCCGGCAGCCAACGGGATCGCGACCACGTTGTAGCCCGCCGCCCACCACAAATTCTGGATCATCTTGCGGTAGCTCGCCCGGCTCAGGGTCACGATCCGTGGGACGTCTCGCGGATCACTGCGCACCAGCACGATGTCGCCCGCCTCGACGGCCACGTCGGTGCCCGCGCCGATGGCCACACCGACGTCGGCGGTGACGAGGGCGGGAGCGTCGTTCACTCCGTCTCCGATCATGGCCACCTGCTTTCCCTCGGCCTGGAGGGACCGGATCTTCTCGGCCTTCTGCTCGGGGAGGACTTCGGCGAAGACCGTATCGATGCCGAGGTCCTCGGCGACCGCACGGGCGACGGGTTCGGCGTCGCCGGTGAGCATGACGACTTCGATGCCGAGTTCGTGGAGCCGATCCACGGCTTCGCGGGACTCTTCGCGCACACGATCGGCGAGCCCGAAGACCGCCCGCACGTCGCCGTCTTCGAGCAGGTAGACGGTGGTCTGCCCCCGGCCTTCGCTTTCCCGGGCTGCGCTGTCGAGGCCCGTCGGGAGCGTGAGGTCGAGTTTCCGGAGCAGCGCGGGGCCCCCCATTCGGAACTTGCGCCCCTCCACCGTGGCGACCACACCATGGCCCGGAATCGCCTCGAACGACTCCGCGGGGCGGACCTCGATTCCGCGCTCCCGCGCGGCCTGGACGATGCCCTGGGCGATGGTGTGCTCCGAGTCGGCCTCCACGGATGCGGCGATTCGCAGAGCCTCGTCGTCGGAGAGGTCGTCGGCCGTCACGAGCGTCACCACCCCGAATTCGCCGAGGGTGAGCGTACCCGTCTTGTCGAAGACGACGGCGTCGAGATTGCGGGCCTCCTCGAGCCCGCGCCGGTCTCGCACGAGGAGGCCGTTGCGGGCACCGAGGGTGGTGGAGATGGCAATGACCAGCGGGATTGCGAGGCCGAGGGCGTGGGGGCACGCGATCACCAGCACGGTCACGAGCCGTTCGACGGCGAACGCCTCGCTGTCGCCCAGGAGAAGCCAGGCGACGAGGGTCACGGCGCCCGCGCCAATGGCCACCCACGTGAGCCAGAACGCCGCTCGGTCGGCCAGGGCCTGGGCCCGGGACCGCGACGTCTGGGCCTCCTCGACGAGACGCATGATGCCGGCGAGGGCCGTGTCGTCGCCCGTGCCGGTGACCTCGACTCGAAGGGAGCCGGAACCGTTCACCGTTCCGGCCACCACGTCGTCGCCGGGCCTCTTGTCGACGGGCTTCGATTCGCCGGTGATCATGGACTCGTTCACGGCGCTCTTGCCGTCTCTCACCACCCCGTCGGCCGGGATCCCGGCGCCCGGCCGGACCAGAACGAGATCACCGGCCCGCAGCTCCGATACACGCACCTCTTCCGTCTCGCCGTCGGTGATACGGACCGCGGTGTCCGGAAGGAGCTTCGCGAGCTCCTTCAGCGCTCCCTGGGCCTGGGAGATCGATCGCATCTCGATCCAGTGCCCCAGGAGCATGATGGTGACCAAGGTGGCGAGTTCCCACCACAGCGGCATGCCCCGCCAGCCGAGGGACACCGCCGCGCTGTATACGAAGGCAACGGAGATCGCCAGCGAGATGAGGGTCATCATACCGGGCAGCCGGTCCCGGATCTCCCGGATCGCTCCCTGGAGGAACACCCATCCGCCATACAGGAAGACGAGCGTCCCGAACACCGCCGAGACGTAGTCGGAGCCCGGGAAGACCGGCGCTGTGTATCCGATCCACTGCTGGAGCAGTTCGCCCCAGATCAGGGTTGGAACGGTGAAGACCAGGCTCCACCAGAACTTGTCTCGAAACATCGCCACGCTGTGACCGGCGTGCTTGTCGTGGCCGTTCCCGCCTCCGTGGCCTTCGTGCGCGGCGGGTCCGTGGTCGTGGTGGCCCTCGTGTGGATCGGGTTCCCCCACGGCGTCGCGACGGGCATCGTTCCCTTCGTGGCCGGAATGGTCGTGACCGTCGTGGGAGTGTTGCATCGTCATCCCTTCCGTTCAAAGAGGAAGTGAGGGCTTCTTCATCTCGGTTTCACGCGAGTTCATTCGAACGGGTTCATCGTATCACGTCCCCTGCCTCGGAGCATGGATGACCCCATCGCCGCACGGCCCGCGCCACCTCGGCCTCACCCGGCATTCGCCCTCGTGCTCGCCGGAGGTGGAGCGAGAGGGTATGCCCACGCCGGGGTCCTGAAGGCACTGGAACACTACGGATATCGCCCGTCGGCGTTGGTGGGCGTCTCCATGGGCGCAGTCGTGGCCACCGCGTGGGCGGCGAGGGGCGACTGGTACGAGACCCTTCTCGCTCTGGACACGCAGGTGTTCCGGGGCCCGATGAGCGATCGGACGAAGCCGGGGTCGTTCGTCGAGCGATTGCGGAGAACGTGGTCGTGGGCGCGAACGGCGGAGGATCTTCTCTTCTCGTGGGGGCCTGGTTCCCGCGCCGTCGACGCGGGGCGCACCTTCCTCGAGACCCTGATCGGGCCCGTAGGGCTCGAAGATCTCGCGGTGCCTGTCGCGGTGTGCGCGACCGACCTTCGATCCACCGAGCGGGTGGTGTTCCGGACCGGCCCCGCGACGACGGCGGTGTATGCGAGCGCGGCACTGGCCGGCGTGCTGCCACCGCTCCCCCACGAGCGTGGACTCCTGGCCGACGGCGCCTACGCCGACGTGGCTCCCATCGATGTGGCCCGGGGCATGGGTGTGGACCACGTCATCGCGGTCGACCCGGGGCAACTCATGCCCACCCCTCAGGTGGGCAACGGCTTGCAGGCGGTGCTCCGTGCGACGGAGATCTGCCACCGCCGGCACGCGGACCTGCGATTCAACCAGGCCGATCTCGTGCTTCGTCCCCGCTTCCGACGACCCATCGACACCCTCGAGTTCGAGGCGAGCCGGGAGTGCGTGGCCGCCGGCGCGCGGGAGGTCCGTGCGGTCCGAAGCCGGTTGAAGGCGCTGCTTCGGGATGAGAGAAGAAGGCCCGACGCCCCACCCGGCCACGACCATCGGTGACCAGGAATCGGCACCGCGGCTCAATCTCAATGGCAACCCCCGGTGCGGTGGGCCGACCCCCCATGGTCTGTCCCGCAGTGAGGTCGCGCCGTACCGGCGGGTCCGGCGGCGCGGATGATCAAACCGACGACGGCGAGGGCGATCAGGAGCGCCCCCCATCCGAGCAGGATCTCCATTCGGACTCACTCCTTCCCGTTGGCCGCATGGGCCGTGTCGACGACTCGGCGACCGGCGAAACGGCGACGTAGCGGCACCGCGAGATATCGATGATGTGTGCCGTGGCTCGCCCGGGCGACGGCGTCCAGGAGTTCGGCTTGTGCCGGCGCAGGATCCATGCGGCACCAGACGCGCCCGACGGCTGCCGCCAGATCGATCTCGACCCGGACGACGCCGGGCACCCGAAGGAGCGCGTTGCGCACCCGGTTCAGACAGCCCATACACCCCAGGCCGGCGAAGGCGAGAACGTGCTCCGAGGTCTTCTCGGGGCTACTAGAGGTCGGGGCCTCGTCGATCGGCGCCACGGTGCATTCGGATACGTGTTGCATGGATCCCTCCTCCCCTCGAGCGAACACCTCGTGCCTCTTGCCTGGGAGTATCGCGGGGGGGCCATGAAGCCGAAGTGAACCCCCGATGAAGGTGGGTTCACCTCGCCGACGGGGAGTCGGCGGTGAGGTCGGCTGGAGACGAGAGGCGCGGGATGAACCGCGGCACTCGCTGGGGATGAAGGCCATGTGAACCGGGAGTGAAGGTGGGTTCATGAGACGCCACACTTCCCTTCTCTGCAGCACGTCTCCGCTACGCTGAACGAAGGTTCATCGCCGGTTCACCGCCCGTTCATGGTTCGCCGCCTATCCTCTGCGTGCGTGGAGTCCCACCGGATCCTCTCGAACGAGGTCGTCGACATGACTGACACCATCACCCTCATCGTGATTCTGGGTATCTGTTTCGCGCTTCACTTCTTCATGCACCGCGGCCACGGTCACTCTCCCGGACACGGAGCGTCGCCGCAGCCGGGGGATCCCGGGGCTCGGGACTCGAAGGAGGGCCGACGCGGGCCCGGGCACCATCACTGACCGGGTCTCAAAGCCAGGGGGCCGCGACGCCGGCGAGCCGTCCCGCGAAACCCCTCAGACGGCCGCGGCTACGCCAGTCAGCCGCGGTGTAGGGCGAACTGCTTTCGATGTCCCGCTCGAACAGCGTCGCCATCGCCGTCCCCAACGCGGTGCCGTGGACCTCCACGTTGAGTTCGGCGTTCCGATAGAGGCTGAGCGGGTCGAGATTGCTCGAGCCGACGAGGGTCCACCGCTGATCGACGACGACGGATTTCGCGTGGATCATCGGCCCCCTCCAGCGAGACATCTCCACCCCGGCGTCGAGGAGTCGCCCCAGTCGCGGCTCCCCCGCCAGTGCGGCGGTGGGGTGGTTGTTTCTTCGCGGCACGAGGATCGAGACGGCCACGCCCCTCGCACGGGCGTTGACCAGACTCGTCACGAGCGGTGCCGGCGGAATGAAGTACGGATTGGTGATTCGAATCTCGTCCTGCGCCGCGTCGATGGCGAGCTGGAGCACGCGGAGCGTGGTTCGATGGGCTCCGAGATCGGTCACGAGGCGCACGGGAATCGATCCGACCGCCCGCCCGCCATCCGGAGTCCGGGGCGCCGTCGTACGGGACCGGGATCGACGTCTACCGAGTCGCCAGGCGTCGTCGAACCTGGCCGCTGCGGCGGTGGCGGCGGGGCCGTCCACCCGTAAGGCGGAATCCCGCCAGGTGCAGTGGCGCACGCAATTCCCCGCCCATGGGTCGGCAAGACAGATCCCGCCGACCACCATCGAGGCTTCGTCGGCAACGACCAGCTTGCGATGGTCCCTGCCGAGGTGTCTCGAGTAGCGAGACGGGAGGGGAGGGTTGAACAGGCGCGCCGCGACCGCGGAGCCACGGAACAGGAAGATGGCCGGCCGCCGGCGGGTCATGAGGGATCCGACGGGGTCGTGAAGGACACGCACCCGAACGCCCTCGTCAGCTCTGCGGCGCAACTCCCGGGCGAAGGCGCTGCCCACGTGATCGGCCCGAAAGATGAAATTCTCCAACCGGATGTCCGCTTCCGCGCCTCGGACGAGATCCAGCATGGCTCCGAAACTGTCGCGACCGTCCCGGAGCAGTCGGACCGTGTTGCCGAGCAGGAGGGGCGCCCGCGACACGGCCCCCATGGCGTGTTGGACCTCCGGCGACAGGGGACCCGTGCCCGTGAGGTCACCGGGCTCGCGAAAGGGCTCCGTCGCCAGATCGGCGGGGTGGGGCTCTCGAATGCGCCCCTTCCCGCACGCCTCACATCCCACGCAACATCGGGCCAGCAGTCGGCCCACTTCGTCCCGGTCTTCGGCTTCGACCCGGTGCTCCCCCACGTCAGCTCGCCGGTGGTCTCGGCGGTACGTAGCTGTCGGGACGTTCACGGAACGAGCGAGCGCAACCCTCCGAACAGAAGTAGTAGGTCTTTCCCGCGTACTCGACCGTTGCGGCAGCCGAGTGTGCGTCGATCTCCATGCCGCAGACCTCGTCACGGACCTTCATGGTGGAACTCCTCCAGGGTAGAGGACTCTTGCATTCGTGTATGGGAATCTCGCGACGTGAAATGAAGGCGGCGTGAACATGCGATGAAGAATGGCTCACCTCACGGAGCGTCTCCTGAGCGGGCAGCCGGCTCGGGTCCGGCGTCGCCCGGATCCTCCGACGTCGTGGCCAGGAGGATTCCGGCCAGAGCCGTCACGAGGCCGGCGGCCTGCCGACCCGAAATGGTCTCGCCCAGGATCAGCCAGGCGAGCAGGAGTCCCGCCACGGGGACCAGGAACATGATGGCGGCGAGACGGGATACCGGCTCCCTCTGGACCAGCCAGTACCAGAGGGTCAGACCCATCGCGGTACCGGGAAGGGCCACGAAGCCGAGCGCTCCGATGAACGACGGGGTCCAGTCGATCGGCGCCTCGCCGACGACCGCCGACAGGAGGAGCAGAGGCGCCGAGGCGAGAAGGAGCTGCCAGCCGGCCAGGGCGAGGAGGTGCCGCCCGGGTGACGCCCTCTTGAGCAGGATCGTCTCCAGGGCGGCGGCCATGGCCACCACGAGAGGGAGGACGAGGCCCCAGGCACCGAACTCGCCCGCTTCCCCGCCGCGCCAGGCGATGAGCCCGACGCCGGTGGCCCCCATGGCGATGGCGGCCAGACCGAGACGGTGAAACGTCTCCCCGAGAGCCGGAACCGCCAGCACCACCAGAAAGATGGGCCCCGTGTTGGCGAGCACCGCGCTGAGGCCGGCACCCGCGAGCCCGGGGCTCAGGAACATCGCGACGTACTGAGCCGTCAGGACCGCCGCGAGAGCCGGGAGCCAGGGGCGCAGTCGAGGCGGCGGAACCCGTTCCCGACCCACGGCCCCCGCCACGAAGAGAAGTGCGCCGCCCGCCAGAGCGGCGCGCAGACCGGCGAAACGGAGCGGGGGAGCATCGCCGAGGCCGAGCTCGATGGCGACGAAACAGCCCGAATAGGCGAGCGCTACCCCACCGGCGACGGTGGCGTGCACGGGGCGCACGGCTACGCCTCTCGAGGGGGCGTAGCCGAGGGGGTCCCGCGCCGCGACCGTCGGGCCTGGGCGCCCCCGTCAGATGGCACGAACGAACGCGGGTTGGAGAGTCCCCCGCCGCGCCCTCGCGTCACGCATCGATCCCCAGGGCTCGGCAGAGCGTCTCGTGACAGGTCTGGACCCTCGCGACCACGACCTCGGGATCGTCGGTGATCTCGATCGCGTGCAGGTCCGCCTCCGCGAGTGCACCTTCGGCAACGCAGACGTCCTGGAGCCAGTGGCGGAGTCCCGTCCAGTAGGTGCTGCCCATGAGGAGAACCGGAAACGGGTGCATCCGATGGGTGCGCTTCAGGTTCAGGGCCTCGAACAGCTCGTCCAAGGTGCCGAATCCGCCCGGCATGCAGACGAACGCGCAGGCGTACTTCACGAACGCGAGCTTACGAAGAAAGAAGTAGTGGAAGGGCACGTGCACCGTGAGGTGTGGGTTGGCCCGCTCCTGGGCCATCGCCGGCAGGTGGATGGTCAGCCCGATCGACTCCCCGCCCCCTGTCCTCGCACCCCGGTTCGCGGCTTCCATCAGACCGGGGCCGCCTCCGGTGATGACGGCGAAGCCGGCGCGGACCAGCGCCGCGCTCGTGCGCTCCGCGAGCTCGCCCCATCGGTCGGCCGGACCGGATCGGGCGGAGCCGAAGATGGACACCGCCTTTCCCACGCCGGCGAGGGCCTCGAAGGCGGCGGCGGCTTCGTCGGCGATGCGGTGGACCCGTGCCGCGTCGGATTCCCGGTCGGGTGCCACGAGGTGCCCCCGCAGCGGATCGTCCCATCCGGGTGTCGACGGCATCGGCGAGGCACCGGTTGACGTCATGGGTCGATCGGCCCCGTCCCGATCTCCCCGGTCGCCCCGTCCGAAGGCCGTTCGGGAAAGGCGGTCCGGATGCCCAGCGCCGTGTTCGTCGCGGCAATGGACGCGGCCGCGGCCGGTGCGGTGCCGGCCAGGGCACGGATCGCGTCGATGGTCTCCGGGATCACGATGGCCTGATTGTCCACCATGTAGGCGTAGAACGCTTCGTCGCCCTCGACGGTGAGCATGTCGGCCCACAGCGCCACCTCGTAGAGGTCGCCGTGAGGCCGACCGATGTCCAACATCAGTTCCTTGACCGTATTGATGGCGCCCAGCCCGTCGGCACCCCGGATCGAGGCGATACGCGAGGACGACCGGAACGCGTCGAGCACCTCCTCCCGGCTCGCCGCCCGGGTCAGTCGGACCGACCAGTAGTGCATGTGCCCGAGGGTCTGGGGCACCTTGACCGCCATGGTAATCACGTCCAGGTCCGGATCCACGGTGCGGGCATCGGGACCCTGGTGGCTGGGGATCGAGGGCTCGGGAACCAGGGTGTTCATGATGCCCCCCAGGTGGCTCTCCCAGGGATCCGTGGCGCGGCGCAGGAGGGTCCCCCGAGCCTGGCCGAGCAAACCGGCGCGCTTGAGCGCCGAGAGGGTCCGCACCACCGAGGTGGTATTGCAGGACACCACCCGGGTGGCGTCGCGGCCCACCGCCGACGCGTAGTTGCTCTCGGCGCTGAAGGAGTGGCCCGCGACGGAGTGCTTCTCTCCTCCCTGGACGATAAAGGGCACGCCGAGCCGTCGATACCGCTCGGCGTTCGATGCCCCCACGCCCTTGGGCGTACAGTCGACGACGACGTCGCAAACACCGACCAGATCGTCGACGACGCCCGCCGGAGCCAGGCCATTCCGTGCCATCCGTTCGGTGGCATCCGGCGTTGCCCCGAAGAGGGCGTACCCCTTTTGCCGGGCGATGGCCACCCGCCAATCGCCGGCCACGTCGGCGACGCCCAGCAGCTCCATGTCACTCTGCGCTGCGACGGCGTCGGCGACGCGCTTCCCGATCACGCCGTATCCGTTCACCGCGACCCGAACCGCGTTTCCCATTCCGATCTCCTTCGTGGTCAATGCACGTGTCCGGCCGGTTCGGCCGGCGTTCTGGTGGCCCGCCCCCAGGACAGGTGTTCGTAGACCCCGGCCCAGTACCCGCCGAAGCCGAGGGCGAAGAGGAGTTCCTCGATCGGCATGAAGCCCAACCGGATCCCGGACAGGGCTTCGAGATTCCACACCCGCTCGATGTAGCCGGCGGCCGTCACCTCCAGACCCAGCAGGAACACGGCGTAGTAGGCCACGAACACGGCGCCCCCCATCCAGATCGCTCGGGTGAGATCGGGCCTGCACCACATCGTGAGAGCGGCGCCGACGAGCATGGCGGCGATACCCGGGTAGATGGCGTTCCAGGGCAGCGGCAACAAGGCGATGAAGACCCCGAACGGCGACACCACGACCCAGCGATGGAAGCGGTGCCGACGGTGGCGACGCTCCGCGACGGGCAGGGGCTCCACGACCCGCCTCGTGAGAACGTTCACGAGCACGGCTCCGACACCGCCGATCCCGAAGCAGAAGATGAGGCTCTCGACGTCGAAGCCGGTACGCTGCGCAAGATCGAAGAGGCTCGGCGGGTTCCAGTACTCGGGCACGAAGAGCGGTTCGGTCAGGCCGAAGGGCATGGTCAGGAGGCTGGCCAGAAGCATCGCACGTCGGTGGCGCGGGAAGGCCATGTAGAGTCCCAACCACGGCACCAGAAAGGCCGACGACCAGACGAGCCATACGCGGGAATCGGGAATCATCGATCGGCGTCCTCGAGACCGACCCTCGCCTTCTTCAGGGTCGCCAGAAAGGAGAGCACGGGATCTTTGAGTTGGGTGTGACGGAGCACCGCCCAGTGCTCGTCCATCCAGGACTCGACGTATCGCAGAGCGTGGCCGAGGGAGATCCGCCGATACGGGGCGTCGGGTGACGGATCGGCGGCGGAGCCGAATGCGACGAGACGTACCGAGTGGCCGAGGCTCGTCGAGGTGGTGCCCGAACGGAGCAACTCCTGCGAAACGGAGTCTGCCTCGTCGGGAGGGGTGCATCCGAAGCGAGCGAGTGCCGCGCCGATCACCTCGGCTCGCCTGCCGCCCCGGTTGAACTTCGCTTCACCTTCCTTCACCTCGCCGATCAGCATGTCGGCGCTGTCGACCGGCACGTCCAGGACAGGATCCACCCGGAAGGGTGGGTGCCGCCTCCGATGGCCGGCTTCCCCGGGGATCAGCCGCCGGGACCCCGGAAAGCGGAACGCGAGCACGTCGAGGTCGGTGGCCGCACGAAACTCCCCTCGCAGCTCGACGACCGGATACTCGACCACGGTGAAGTAGCCGTTCAGTCGAAGGTAGGTCTGCACGAGCGTTACGGCGCTGTCCATGGAGTTCCCCGATTCGCTGGTGGTGGCGCGTCGAAGGCCCGGACGACCACGGAGTTCAAGTGGTCACCACGATCTTCCCGCGGAGCATGCCCATCTGACACTGGAAGGGGATCTCACCCGGCGCATCGGGCGTGAATTCGACGGGCACCGTGTGTCCCTCCGGGAGCGTTGCCGATCGATCGAGGCCGTCGAACGAGACCACTTCACTGCACATGGAGGACTCCATGCGGGTGAAGTTGAGCCGAACCGGTACTCCGGCCTTGACCACGATGACGTCGGGTTCGTAGCCGCCCTTCACGGTGATGTCGATCTCCTGCACGTCGCCCATGAGGGAGGCAGCGACGCCCGCCTTCGTCTGGAGCCAGAAGTACCAGACGATCCAGCCCACGGCCGTGAGGCCGAGGAGGTTGACGATCCACTGAGTGGTGGTCATGCGGCGACCTCCGGAATGGCGTTGCGGGGGGCGGAGACAGAGCTCTCGAAGCTCCGCGCGCGGAAGAAGCGCAGCCGGTTGGCGTTCATGACCACCGTCACACTGGAGGCGGCCATGGCGGCACCGGCGATCAGCGGTGACAGGAGCACTCCGAAGGCCGGGTAGAGCACACCGGCGGCGATGGGAATCCCCAACGTGTTGTAGACGAACGCCCCGAACAGGCTCTGCTTGGCGTTCCGCATCGTGGCCCTCGACACCTCGATGGCGTACGCCACGCCCTTGAGGCTGCCGCTCATGAGCGTGACGTCGGCGGCCTCGATGGCTACGTCCGTACCGGTGCCGATGGCGAACCCCACGTCGGCCTCGACGAGGGCGGGAGCGTCGTTGATCCCGTCTCCCACCATTCCCACCCTGCGGCCGTCGGCCCGGAGCTGGTGCACCTCCACCGCCTTGGCCTCGGGCACCACCTCGGCCAGGACCTGGTCGATGCCCACCTGTCGAGCGATGGCCTGGGCCGTCCGCTCGTTGTCTCCGGTGAGCATGACGACCTCGAGCCCCAGGTCGCGCATCACCCGGATGGCGTCGAGGGAGTCCTCCTTCAGCGTGTCGGCCACGGCGACGACTCCGGCGATCCGACCGTCGACGGCCACGTACATGGCGGTCCTTCCCTCCTCCTGGAGAGCGAGGACGTCGGCCTCGACCGCCTCCGTGGCGATTGATGCGCGACGCATCAGTCGGACGTTGCCGATGAGGACGGCTCGCCCCTCCACGGTCGCCTCGACGCCATGGCCGGGCACGGCGTCGAACTCCTCGGGCTCCGGCGGGGTGAGCCCGCGGTCGCGCGCGCCGTCGACGATGGCCCGGGCGAGGGGGTGCTCACTGGGACGATCGGCCGCGGCCGCGAGCCGCAATAGGTCATCCTGCCTGAACCCGGGAGCCGGGCGCACGTCGGTGAGTTCCGGCGCGCCGCGCGTGATGGTCCCGGTCTTGTCGAGGACCACGACGTCGAGCTTCGACGCGAGTTGGAGCGCCCCGCCGTTCCGGATCAGGACGCCGTGCTCCGCACCTTTGCCGACACCGCCCACCATGCTCATGGGGACCGCCATCCCCACGGCGCAGGGGCATGCGATGATGAGCACGGTGACGGCCGTGACGACCGCGAAGGCGATGGCCGGAGTCGGCCCGAAGTTGAACCACGCCAGGAAGGTCAGGATCGCGATGATCATGACCGCCGGCACGAAGTACCCCGACACGACGTCGACCAGACGCGCGATGGGTGCCTTGGAGCCCATGGCGTCCTGGACCATGCGCACGATCTGGGCGAGGGCGGTGTCCTTCCCGACACGCGTGACCTCGAACTTGAAGCTCCCGGTCGTGTTCATGGTAGCGCCCACGACCTCGTCTCCGGCGGCCTTGTCCACGGGGAGGGATTCGCCGGTGATCATGGACTCGTCGAGGGCGCTGCGGCCTTCGACGATGACTCCGTCGACCGGAACCTTCTCGCCAGGCCGCACGACGACGACGTCGCCTTCCTGAACCTCCTCGACGGGGATCTCCACCTCCTCACCGTCGCGGACCACGCGCGCCGTCCGCGCCTGGAGTCCGATCAGCTTTCGGATCGCCTGACTCGTCTGGCCCTTGGCCCGCACCTCGAGGGCCTGGCCGAGAACCACGAGCGCCGTGACCACGGTCGCCACGTCGTAGAAGGGCACGGCCGTTCCCTCGGGAAAGAGCCTCGGGACGAGGAGTGCAGCCGTCGAGTACAACCACGCCGCCGACGTCCCGAGGGCGATGAGGGTGTTCATGTCGGCGGACTGGTGCCGGAAGGCGGACCAGGCGCCGGCGAAAAACTGGCGGCCCGAATACGCGAGCACCGGGAGCGCGGCGAGTCCCGAGAGGGCGAACAACCCCCACACCAGCCCTTCGGAGGGAGACACGACGAACAGATTGGGTAGATAGAGCCAGCCGATCTCGGGGTACGCCACGAGAAGGACGGGAACGGAGACCGTGGCGGCGAACCAGAATTTCCGCATGAGCCGCCGGTATTCCCGGCGGTGGGCTTCGACATCGGAATCGGCCTCCGGGTCGGGGGTCTCCGCATGCTCGGACTCGTCGGGATCCCGGGCCTCGTCGGTGCGCGGCACTCCGTCAACCGAGGCCACGCCGTATCCGGCGGCTTCGACCGTGGCACACAGTTCGCCCACGCCGACCGTTCCGGGGTCGTGGGCGATCCGCGCTTCGTTGGTGCCCACGCTCACGGCCACCGTGCGGACCCCGGGCACTCCACGCAGGACCCGCTCCACGGTGGGGGCGCAGGAGGAGCAGTGCAGGCCTTCGAGATCCAGGCGGGTGTATTGAACTTCACCCGACATGGTCCCGCTCGGCCGCCCCTGTTCGCCCTTGCTGAGGTCGGTCACGGGTTGCCTCCCGTCCGGGGGGTTGGGCCTGGGCCTGCCGGGTGCCTCTCGAGCGGTGACCGCTCCAGGCACCGAGACCAGAGCCGAGTCAAGAGATGGTGAGGGCGCGACACGGGCACCTCCCTGCAGTTGGGCGGGGAATGGACCGACGACAGCGGCGGGTCCTGTGAACGAAGAATGCGGAGGCGGCCATGAAGCAGCGGTGAACTACCGATGAAGCGAACTTCACGACCTGTGTAGCAGCACCTCGCGACGGGACCTATTCACGGGTCCCGTCCCAGCGCTTCGAGAGGCGGTTGTAGATCGGCGTGAACACCAGCCCCGCATAGGCCCCGTACAGGAAGGACTCGGCCAGGCCCACCACGAAGCCCACCGGAGTCAGCCAGATGAAGCCGGGAAGCATCTGCTCGAGGAACGCGGTCATGTGCAGGGTCTCGGGCACGATGAGCCCGTAGACGACACAGACCACGAAGGTCACGACGCTGAAGAGAGCGAGTGACCACGTGACCGCCCTAGTGTTGAGCATTCGAGCCTCCCTGATCGCGGGGATGAGGAGGCAAGCCGTCCATGTGAGCCTCGATTCGTTCTCGCCGGCACCCGTCCTGCCCGGGCGGGCCCGGACGGTGGGTGGGTCCGATACCCGTCGTTACGCACCACGCTCGCTCCAGAGCGGTGAAATGAAGGTGAACGACGCATGAAGAACGGTTCACGCGGGGACCAACCGAGGGTGGCCGAGGGCGGGAGCACCTCGATTCTCCAGGTCGGATGGTCCCAACGACGACGGGGCGTTCGCCTCCCGGGCAAGAGGCTCGTATGATCCACCGGCCCTTGAGCCGCCTCGGCTTCCGGGGCCCCGCACCGCCAACTCGAGGCTTCAAACGTGAAGATGCGTACGGCACCGCTGGTCTTGATGGCCACCGGACTCCTGGCGACCCCTCTGGCCTCACACGACTTCTGGCTGATCCCGAACGCCTTTCGGCTCGGAGCCGGCACGGAGTTGGTCGTCCTCGGCCGCACCAGCAGCGACTTTCCGACCAGCCTGAGTGCGGTCACGCCCGACCGAATCGCGAGTGCGAGGCTGGTCCAGGCACACGGCGAACGCATGATCGAAGCGCTCGCCGTCGCCGGCAACTCGCTCAGGCTCGCGATCCGACCGGAAGAGGCGGGGCAGGCGATCGTGACCGCAACCATCCACCCCCGGTTGGTTTCGGAGTCCGCGGAGAGCTTCCGTCGTTACCTGACGCTCGAGGGCGCGCCCGAAGCGCTGGAGCGCTACGAACGCCAGGGCATCCTGCCCACCGACAGCGTCACGCGGAGCTACGCCAAGTACGCGAAGACGCTCGTGCAGGTGGGGCAGCACGGTGAGCGCGTGTTCGATCGTGTGATGGGCCACCCGCTCGAGTTCGTACCTCTCTCCGACCCAGAGAACGCCCCGGTCGGGGATGTGCTACGGTTCCGAATGCTCTTCCGAGGCCACCCGCTGGCGCATGCACGCGGACACGCCAGCGCGGCGACCTCGATCGAGGCCACCACGGCACGCCACTCCGTCGAGGTCGAGACCGACGAGGGCGGCGAATTCGCGTTGCCTCTTCTCGCCTCCGGCATCTGGAACGTCCGCGCGCTACACATCGTTCCGGCTCCCGAAGGTGCCGATTCCAACTGGGACGTGCACTGGGCGACCTTCGTGTGGGAAGTGCGATAGGCCTGGACGCATGAATGACCCCGCCGCCGCCCGCCGACGGCGGCGGGATCCGCGACCGCGCCGCTTCCTCGAAGTCCGACCTGACCCTGAACGTTGGCCCCACTCGGCGTACGCCCGCTTTCAACCCCAGCTCGCCGCAAGGGCGGCTGCCCGACAACCACGGGTGTCCGGCACCGCGCGTGCGTCCTTGCACCCGCAACGGGTGCGGCGTTGGTCGTCTTGCGAGGCAGCGGGCGCCGTGGAGGCCCAACGGCGCACGCTCATCCACCGCCTGGCGAGCCACGGCAGCGTCCATTCCTGCTCGTTCGCGGCGTTGATCATGGTGGCGACTGCGGCGAGCGTGACGGGGGAGGTCGAGGCCCGCGTGACCATCAGCGAACCGGTGTCGCCTTCGAAGAGCAGTCGCCGGACGATGCGGCTCACCTGGAATTCCCGATGGAACGCCTGTCGGGCCATGGTGGGATAGGCTGCGAACGAGCCGTCCATCGCCCACGCCGTGGCGGCGAGTTCCGCTGACCGCAGGGCGTTTCGGATCCCCTCCCCGGTGGTGGGGTCGGCCAGACCTCCCGCGTCGCCGAGGAGGGCGAAGGTATCACCGCCGAGGCTGGAGTAGTCTCCGTGGCCCACCTGCGCCGTTCCGATCACGGCTCCCGCCCGCAACGGGTCGTCGTCGCCGCAGATACAGTCCGTCCCTTCGCGACGGTAGCCGTCGATGGCGGCGTCCATTCGGCGGCCTTTCCAGCGCCCATCCTGGATCCCCACGCCGACCGAGCGATGTCCCGGACGGGGAAAGTCCCACAGGTAGCCGGCGACTCCTGGAAAGAAGCGGAGCCGGATCGTCTTCGGCGCCTCGCCTCCGCCTGGCACGAAGGCCACCCGGGTCGGCGCCATCTCGATCTCGAATTTCGGTTTCACGGTCCGTCGCACGCGGCTCGAGGCGCCGTCGGCACCCACCAGGAACGCCGCATCGATGCGCCCACCATCGGTGGTCAGCGACCAGGAGCGTCGCGCTCGACGGATCGAACGAACCCGCTCGCCCCGATGAACGACACCGGCCGCCAGGGCACGATCCAGTTGCCAGCGCCCGAGATCCAGTCTCGAGACGACCCGGATCGGTCGCGAGAGGGGTACTTTGAATCCCCGGCCATCGTCGGTCTCCACCCGTACCGTCTCGATTCGCCGGGTCCTCGACTCGATCTCTCGGAGTTCGGGAACATCGGCGAAGGCGGCGTGGGTGAGCCCCCCGCCGCAGGGCTTCTCCCACGGCGCCTTCGGGTCCAGCAACGTCACGTCGGCTCCATGGGCGGCCAGGAGTTCGGCTGCCCGGGCTCCGGCCGGGCCGGCACCGACGATGGCGATGTCGGTCGTTTGCGTCGTCATGTGGTCCTCCGGTCCGGGAGTCGCGTGGCTTCTGGACCGAAGGATGAGCCGAGACGTGTGAAGGCGCCGTGAACCCCCGGTGAACGATCCTTCAGGAGCCTCCTGCCGCCAGTCGCCGGCCCTGGTTCAACGCCCGGAAGGGCGGTCCGCGGATTCCGTGCGGGCCCGCCGGCGGAGAAACGCCAGGATGGTGTCGGCCTCGACGTCGGTCATGGGGATCACACCGGCCCGCCGGGTCTTGTCCTGCATGCGACCGATGAGGAAGGACCAGTGCTCGCCGGTCTTCCCGGCCGGGTCGGGGGCGGCGTGGCAGGACCCGCACCGCATGGCGAAGAGGTGGTAGGCACGTGAGGTCGAGTCGCTGCCCAGACTCGAGGGATCGAGCGGCTCGATGTCGGGTTTGAAGCGGACGCTGACGCCGGCGTCGGCGTAGGTGCCGGTCGAGTCGAAGTAAGCTCGGCCCATCGCGTTCCGCTGCCACGCCGGACGGAAATCGCAGCCGCTCATGACCACGACGGCCAGAACAGCGATGATGGGTCCGAACCAACGTCGCGGTCTTCCCGTCGCAGGGGCTCGGCGACCGGTCAACTCTCGAACCGTTGGTCGATCTCCTTCCGAACGGCCGCCAGGTCCTTCCCGTCGAGGGTCATCTGGTAGGCGATGGTCGCTTCGGAGAGGCAGATGTCGCATCGGGCCCCGTGATCGCTGGCGAAGCAGTCCAGCAGCGAGTAGTGGCCCGAGTGTTCGGCGCAATCGCAATGGCAGTAGAGGCCGTCGATGACTCGGGGGATCGCCGCCACCATCGCGTAGGTCCGCTCAACCCGGGGGTAGGCTTCGTACCGTGCGGCGGGCACGACGTGATCGGCATGGTCGATGTCCGTTCGCGGCGCGGGGTGGTCGGAGGCCCCACCACTCTCGGAGGCGGCGAACCACAAGACGAGGACGAGGGTGGCGAGGCCTCCCGTGATCCCGAGGGTTCGCATCGAGTCACGTGAGCGGCGACTTGCGGAATGGCGGGACATGAGCGGGCTCCTTCGACTGGACGGTTGCTTGGGACACCCTTGGGGGCCCACACCGCTTGAAGTTCGGTGCCCGAGGGTGAAGCCACGGTGAAGCACCCGTGAAGGGCGCTTCACCGCGTGTGGGGGGTGTCCTGACGAGATCGGGGACGATGCCCCACACCTTAAGGCGCCTTAACGGAGGCTTCACACCGAGTTCATGCGACACGGGCGTTCATTTCTGTCCGAACATCCCCCCCACACGGCTCATCGATGAACGATAACGAATCCGAACGTGGTCTCACGCGCCGTCGCTTCCTTCAGGTCGGAGGGGCGGCGAGCGCGGCCGCAGGTTTCCAGAGCCTTGTCCCTCGTTCTCTGTCGGGCCTGGGTGTCGGGCTCGGAACAGCCCCCACGGTACTCGACGGCCGGAATGCAGAGGTGGAGATCGCCATTCGGGAGGTCCGGTGGACCGTCGACGGGCGGGAGCGGAAGGCCGTCACCATGAACGGGTCCGTTCCCGGCCCGCTCCTGCGGCTCCGTGAGGGGGGAGAGGCCGTCATCCACGTGCGCAACGAGCTCGAGGAGTCGACGTCGATCCACTGGCACGGGCTGATCCTGCCCAACGAGATGGACGGGGTGCCCGGGCTCAACTTTCCCGGCATCGCACCGGGGGAGACCTTCACCTACCGGTTCCCCGTCGTTCAGGCGGGCACCTACTGGTACCACAGCCATTCGGGCTTCCAGGAGCAGCTCGGCCATTTCGGGGCCATGATCATCGATCCCGCCGACGAGGAGCCCGATCCGGTCGATCGGGAACACGTGGTGATCCTCTCGGACTGGACGTTCGAGAACCCCCATCGGATCATGGCCCGCCTCAAGAAGCATCCCGACTACTACAACAACCAACGTCGTACGCTGGGCGACTTCTTCTCGGATGTGTCCGAACAGGGTCTCGGGGCCACGCTTTCCGACCGGCTCGACTGGGGCCGGATGCGGATGATGGCGTCGGACGTCTCCGACATCACCGGGGCCACGTACACCTACCTGGTGAACGGGCGGGGCCCCGAGGACAACTGGACCGGCCTCTTCACCCCGGGGGAGCGGGTGAAGCTCCGGATCGTGAACGCTGCGGCGGCATCGTTCTTCGACGTGCGGATCCCCGGCCTTCCCCTCACGATCGTGCAGGCCGACGGCCAGCCGGTGAAGCCGGTCGAGGTCGACGAGTTCCGGATCGCCATCGCCGAGACCTACGACGTGATCGTGGAGCCCCGGGAGAACCGGGCCTACACGCTCTTCGCCGAGGCCATGGATCGCAGCGGCTTCGCCCGGGGCACGCTGGCGCCGACCGAGGGGATGGATGGGGGAATCCCCCCGAGGCGTGAACGCGCCCTGCTGACCATGGCCGACATGGGGCATGGCGGGCACGCCGGTCACGACATGGGGCAGATGGAGGAGGCCGGCGCGATGGATCACGAAGGCCACGAGATGCCGGCGTCGGAGCCCATGGATCACTCGGGTCACGACATGGGCGCGATGGCGGAGATGGACCACGGACCGGCGCTACGGGCACCGGGCACGCTGCCGGAAGACCAGATGCACGGGCCCGACGAGCACGGAGCTGGGAACGCCGGTGTCGCGATGACGGCGACGTCGCGTCTTCACGAGGCCGGAATCGGCCTGGGCGGCGACGGTTGGCGCGTGCTGCGCTACTCCGACCTCGAGGCCCGGGACGTCCGGCCGAACTTCCGCGCCCCGGACCGGGAGATCGAACTGCACCTGACGGGCAACATGGAGCGCTACATGTGGTCCATCGACGGCGTGCACTTCCGGGACGCCGACCCCATCGAGGTGCGGTACGGCGAGCGCATCCGGCTCACGATGATCAACGACACGATGATGAACCACCCCATGCACCTGCACGGCATGTGGATGGAACTCGAGAACGGCCGCGGGGACCGGATCCCCAGGGCCCACACCATCAACGTGAAGCCCGCCGAGAAGATCTCGCTCCTGTTCGATGCCGACGCCCTGGGGCCCTGGGCCTTCCACTGCCACGTGCTGTATCACATGGACGCCGGGATGTTCAGGATCGTGAACGTCGTGGGAGACGCCGTCGCGGACGATCACGACGCGCACGACGGCGAGGACGCATGACGAGGGGGGTTGGGAGTCTGGGGCTGGCGCTCCTCCTGGCGGTGGGTGTCCCCGTGGCCGGCTCGGCTCAGCGCCCGGGCGCCGACATGGCCATGATGGACCCTCCGATCTACACGTACGTGGCCTTCGACGAACTCGAGTGGTTGGCCTCGGGAGACGAGAGCGCCGTGGAGTACGACGGAGAAGCGTGGATCGGGGGCGACTTCAATCGTTTCTGGTTCAAGGCGGCGGGAGAGCAGTCCACGTCGGAGTCGGAGGGCCACGTCGAACTCCAGGGCCTCTACAGCCGCACGATTTCGTCGTTCTGGAACCTCCAGGCCGGGCTCCGCTTCGATCACCGCTACCGGGACGGACCCGACGCCTCCCGGGCCCACGCCGTTCTGGGTTTCGAAGGTCTGGCGCCCTACTGGTTCGAGGTCGAGGCGTTCGTGTTTCTTAGCGACGACGCCGATGCGTCGGCCCGCCTCGAGGCGAGCTACGAGACCCTCCTGACCCAGCGTCTCATCGTGGAGTCGGAGGTCGAGACGAATGTGGCGTTTCAGGGCGTGCCCGAGTTCGGTCTGGGATCGGGCTTCACCGATGTCGAACTCGGCGCCCGCATGCGCTACGAGTTCGTCCGGGAGTTCGCGCCCTACATCGGCTACTCCTGGTCGCGGAAGTTGGGCGAGACCGCCGATCTGATCCGGGCTGTCGACGGAGAGGTCGGGGGCGGGGCCCTCGTGGTCGGCCTGCACGTCTGGTACTGAGATCCCTTCCATCCTCTCGAGGAGCTGGTCATGAACGTGTTCCGCCGCAGGTATCCGAGACGAGTCCGCATTCTTCCCCGGGCTGCGATCACGGCGATGGCCCTGGCGGTCCTTCCGGTCATCGGAGCCGCCCAGGAGCATTCGCCTGAGGAGCACGAGATCGTGGTGCTGCTCGAGCGGGTCGCGACGCTGATGGAAGCGGGTGATCTCGCCCCGCTCGACGAGATCTACGCGCCGGGTCGGGGCGTGCACATCATCGAGGGGGCCGGGGTGAACCACGGGTGGGAGGACTACCGGGACCATCACCTGGCGCCGGAGCTCGACGCCTTCGAGGACTTCAGCTACCGCTGGCACTCCATCGAGCCCCGTGTCGTGGGCGATCTGGCCTATGCGGCGTTCCAGTACGAGCTCGATGCTCGCACCGAACGGGGCGCGGTGGCCATCGACGGGCGGGGGACGGCCGTTCTCGAGCGCATCGACGGTGCCTGGCGGATCGTTCATACGCATACGTCGGGTCGCCCCCGCCAGGGGGGGTGAACGCATCTTCACGCCGGCTTCACCGAGCGTTCACCGTTCCACCGGTATCCTCGTTCATTCGAGTGCGTTCGACTTTCATCGGAGATCTCACATGATTCGCGTTTCAATGCGTCCGGCATTCGTGGTCCTGGCGGCCGTCCTCACGATGGGTACCCTCGGGGCCGTCACACCTCCGCACTTCGATCTCGAGAAGTCCTCGCCCGAGGCGGACGCCATGGTCCACGAGATCGAGGCGGTCACACTTTGGTTCACCGAGGAGCCCGCGGAGGAGTCGGTGTCGGTCCGCCTGATCGACGCATCCGGCGAACCCGTGGAGGGGCTGTCGGCCTCGGTTCATGAGGACGACGCGACGATGTACGTGATGCCCACCCCCGAGGGGCTGGCTCCGGGCAAGTACACGGTCTCCTGGCGCGGAATGGGAGCCGACGGCCACGTAGTGCGAGGCGACTTCGCGTTCACCGTCATGCAGCACTGATCGAGGCACGTCGTGACGGTCTTCAGCCTCGTCACGAACGTCCTGCTCTTCACGAGCCTCGCCCTCGTCATCGGGGTGGTTGCCGCTCGTTGGTGGGTCATCCCACCCGGTCGGCCGGATCTGAGGCCCGGGGCGGCCCGGATCGGGTCGGCCGGTGCCGGCGTTCTGTTGCTCGCCCTCGCCATGGTGCTCACGCGGCAGATGCTCGAGTTCCGGGACCCCTTCGTACCGTGGAGCGACGATCTGTCTCTGCTCCTGGGCACCTCCTGGGGGACGACGTGGCAATGGGCCGTCGGGGTCGGCGCGGTGCTCTTCGGCGCCTTCATCCGAGCGAGAGGCGGTAGCCCCATCGCCTGGATCGTGGCGTCGGCGGCAGCTCTCGTGCTGTCGGCGTTCCCGGCGCTGACGGGGCACGCCAGCGGTGGTGACCTGTCCGGCCTCACCGTTCCCGCCGACGTCGCACACGTGCTGGCCATGGGAAGCTGGGTGGGCACCCTCGCGGTCGTGCTGCTTCTCGAACGGGGTCGACGCCGGTCGGGCACGAGCGCTGCGGGCGTTCTGGCGGAGCTGATCCCCCGCTTCTCACCGCTCGCCATGGCCAGCGTGGCCGTGCTCGTGCTGTCGGGCACGGTGGGCATGTGGGCGCACCTCGACGGGCCCTCCGCGTTGATCGAGACGTCCTACGGGCGGTGGCTCCTGCTGAAGCTCACCCTCGTCGCCGGTGTACTGGTTCTGGGCGCCATCAACTTCCGGCGCCTGCTCCCTCGGCTGGGGGAGGAGGCCGGTGCGGACGCCACGCGGCGCTCCGCCACCCGGGAAGTAGCGCTGGCTTTCGTCGTTCTCGCCGTCACCGCAATCCTGGTGCGGACGCCGCCGGGGTAGGACGCCTGGGTGCGTGGATGCGAAGGGCCTGCCTTCGCACGGGCTGGTCGAGGCGAACGAGGAAGCCACGCTGCTCGAACTGCCGCTCCGAGACCGGAGCACGCGATCCCGGCTTTACCCGAGCCACGCCACCACTCCGCCCAACGCCACCGCGCCGACGCAGGTGAGCGCGACGATTCCCTTCGGACTCACGCCTCCTCCGCGCTCCATCTCAGAGGCGTCCCGATGCGCCACGTGCTTGCGATGCAGGACGACGAACGTCGCGGCGACCCCCGCCATCCCGAGGTTGAGCCAGAACGTGTAGTCGATCTCGAAGCGGACGACGTCTTCGACGGTCCGGGAGGACTCGGGCGTCAATCCGACGACGCCGACGAGGCCGGCCAGCGTCAACGCGGTCACTACGATGCTCACGAACATCACCCCGGCGATGTACAGCGCCACGCGCCACCCGTAATACCTGGCGTTGACCGCCACGAGGGGGGGGACCATGAGATCCGAATAGATGAAGCCCATGATCCCCGCGAAGAGCACGCCGTTGGAGGCCAGCACGGTGGCGAGGGGGATGTTGCCCATGCTTCCGATGAACGTCAGAGCCGCCACGAAGGGCGCGACCACGGCGTTCTCAAGGGCGATCAGCCAGCCGGGAATCTGCCCTTGGAGATCCATGAGGAAGATCGCCTCCCAGAATTCCGGAGGCACGAGTACCGCCACGAGCCCCGCCACCGTGAATCCGATCGTGATCTCCTCCCAGACCATGGACCACTCGCCGACGAATCGGTGCCCGACCAGCCACCAACCCTCCTTCGTGCGGACCCTCTCCTTCCAGTCGAACGACTCCGACTCGACGGGCGCCTCCTCCTCGAGGGTCTCGCGGGCTTCCTCCAACCATTGACGGGGGTACGTCGCGCGGATGATAAGCGTGGTCAGCGCGATCAGAAGGATACCGCCCACGATCTCTGCCACGACGTACTGCCAGCCGAGAAAGAGGAAGATGAGGATGCCGAGTTCCACGACAAGATTAGTGGAGGCGAACATGAAGGCCACCGCGGCGACGAAGTGCGCACCTTTCGTCACCAGGGCGCGCGCGGCGGACAGTGCGGCGAAGGAGCAGGACGAGGAGGCGGCCCCGAATACCGTGGCCAGCCCCACGCTCCGCGGGGACGCGTCTCCCATGTACGCGGCCAGGCGGGCCCTCGGTACGAAGGCCTGGATCATGCCGCTGATCGCCTACCCGAAGACGAACGCCCACCCCGACTTCCAGAAGAAGCCCAGGCTGGTCGTGGCGGCAGCCGCCAGGGTGTCGAGCACCGCCTATCCAGGACGTCCGGATGTGCGTAGGTGGACGATCTGCCATTGTCCGTCCAGACGCTCGATCACCGCCGTTCCCCTTCCCTCGATGTCGATCGGCCCGTCCGGGGCGCCCGCCCGGAGCTCGTACCGGAACGCGGAGTATGCGACGTTTCCGCGCACCCTCGGTCCAATGGCGAAATTCCGGTACCTCAGGTCCTTGAAATGCTCACCCCCGGACGCGAGATGCTCGTCGCGGTACTGGGCCCAGCCATGATTGACACCCGCTCCCTCGATGAAATGGACGCCACCGCTTTCAGCCACCAGGGCGCCCATGTCTTCCAGGTCACCGGCCTGTGCGCGTTCGGCGTAGAACTCCAGCACTCGGCGCACCTCCCCCTCGGCTTCTTTCGGCGCCCGGGAGGCCGCAGGCGTACCCATGGCTGAGAGGGACATCGACAACCCGACGGCGAGCACCAACGGAATCACACGACTCATGGTCATCCTTCATCTCGAGGAATCCGAATTGGTGCCAGGCGCGAATGCCGAACACCAAGCTCCCATCCCGGTAGCGCGCGCCCGCCGCCCTGAGGAGGGCAGCGGTGTCGCCGAGAGAGCGCTGCCACACGGACCCGACGCAAGGCGCGAATTCGCGGACGATCTCATACCGGAGGCGCGCCCCGACCTCCAGGTCGTGCACCCCGGCCGCGATGCCCACTCGGACCCGTCCTGGAACCCGACTCCAACCTCGAGTTCGGGCTCGAGGATGAGGCTCTGGAACAGGAGCATATCATAGCCGGCGCAGGAGGGGCCACCCACGCGGACTGTACTCCAGCGCGTGGGAGAAGACTGGAGGATCAAGGCGATCCACTGGTCGTCGAGGGCGCGGCGGTAGCACGCGGGAACCGTTTCGGAGGTCCGAGGTATACACCCGTCCATGAATCGACGAATCCGCCCAGTAGCGGGATTGCTGGCCCTGCTCGCCTTTACCTTCTCGTTTTCCGAGGCGGTGTGGGCATCGACGTGTCTTCCGGGCATGCGCATGGCCGAGGTCGTGGTGATGTCCGAGGGCGCCGCTTCCGAGTCGATCGAAAGCACTCCGATTTCAACGCACGACGAGCGTGATTCTCGCGGCGGGGACAACCCCCGCCCGTGTCCGTTCAACTCTCCACTCGCGGCGCAGGCGTGCGCGGGCATCGCCTCGATGCCGGCCCCGTCGACGGAGCCGTCGACTCCGGCCGCCGAGATGAGCTCTGCAGGATTCACGGTCGCAGCGCCCCACGAACTCCTCCTGGAGATCGCGCTGTTCCGCCCGCCCCGGGCGTAGTCCGTCTCGCGGAGTCGCCTTCGACTCCGCCTCCCAGAAACAACGAGACAATCTGATCGCCCCGCGGCGAGCGGCCTCTTCCGCCGTCGCTGGCGATGCGACCCGAATGATCGGTGCCGGCGAAGCCGTGCTCCGTCGTCCCGGGTCGTAGAGACACGGACTACGACAGAGGGATTCACCATGATTCGCGATCGCACACTCACGCTGGTGCTTGCCGCCGCGTGGATGTTTGGCGGGACGGGCGTCGTCCAAGCCCAGGAGCCAAGCACGGGCATGATGAAACACATGGGCAGCATGTCCCGGGGCGCGGGGGCCGTGCTCGAACACGCCGACGCCCTCGCGTTGACCCTGGACCAGGTCGCGCGACTCCGGACGCTGCGGGACTCCGGCGCCGCCGGCTCGCCGTCGGGCGCGAGGGAAGCGTGACCATGAGTACGAAGCGTTGCTCGAGCCTCCTCGCCCTCCTCGCGGCGACGATGCCGGTCGTGCTCTCCGCGCAGGAGGCGGCGCTTCCGGCGCTCTTGGCGGAGGCAGACACGGCCAATCCCGAGATCCTTGCCGCGAAGAGGGCAGCCGAAGCAGCGACCGCGAGGGTGCCGCAGGCGGGGGCCCTGCCCGACCCCATGCTCGGCATCGGCTTCATGAACGTGCCGGTGACGAGCCCCGGTCTGGGCTCCGACATGATGACGATGACGAAGGTGCAGGTCGGCGCTCAGCTTCCCTGGCCGGGAAAGCTCTCTCTGCGGGAGGATGTCGCCCGTTTTGGGGCGGAGGCCGCCGGGTGGGAGCTTGAGCGTGCCCGCGACCGGATCCGTACGGAGGTGAAGGCCACGTACTACCAGGCCTACTTCGTGGACCGGGCGCTCGAGGTGACCGCGCGCAACGAGACGCTCGTGAGCGACTTCGCCCTGCTCACGTCCTCGAAGTACGCCGTGGGCACGGGCGCGCAGCCTGATGTGCTGAAGGCCCAGGTGGAGCGTTCGCGGCTCGCCGATCAGCTCATCGCCCTCCGCGAGGAGCGGACGGGTCTCGTGGCGCGCCTGAACGCGCTGTTGGGTCGTCCCACCGACACGCCGCTCCTGTCCACCGAGCTACCCGAGGAAGTGCGTGCGGTCGCACTGCTGAGCTCCACTGACGAGCTGAGCTTCGCTTCCGCCACGCTGTCGGGTGTTCTTCCAGGCTCTTCCGATCCCAGCGGTCCGCTCCAGTCCGTCGCCGACCTCGAGCGCCAGGCGCTCGAGCACAACCCCACGATCCAGGCGCACGTGCGGCGGGTGGCCGCTCAGGAGCGCGCGGTAGCGCTGGCGGAGACGGCGAAGCTTCCTGACCTGAGCCTTACGGCGGCTTACAGCTATCGCTTGGGGCTTGGTGATTTCTTCGAGTTCATGGTCTCCGCCCCGCTACCGATCTTTGCGGGCCGCAAGCAGGACCAGGCCGCGTTGGAGCAGGCCGCTACGCTGGCCGAGCAACAGGCCCGCTATCACGCCATGGTCAACGACGTGAACGCCGACATCGCATCGCTCTGGGCGGATCTCCAGCGGGCGCGCGACCAGATCGTCCTGCTGAACGAGGGCATTCTGCCGCAGGCGCGCACCTCGCTCTCCTCGGCGACCGCGTCGTACCAGGTCGGAGCGGTCGACTTTCTGACCCTGCTCGACTCCCAGGTGACGCTCTACCGGCACGAGCTCGACTACCATCGGCTGCTGGCCGATTTCGCAAATAATCTGGCGGCGCTCGAGCGCGCTGTGGGCACGGAGGTGCTTCGATGATCCGTAACGAGAAGAAGCCACGGTATTTGATTGCGGGTCGTGGGCTGTTCGCCCTGCCACTGGCCGCCCTGGCGGCGTGCTCGCCGGGCGACGGCGGGAATCCACAGGCCGGGAGCGAAGGCGGCACGGAGGGGATGGAGGGCATGCAGATGGAACGGCAGGCGCAGGAGATGGAGGGCATGGACATGGGCGACATGGCCATGGACGGCTCCGTCCGTCTGACCCCTGCCCAGGCGTCCACCTTCGGGATCACGTTCGGCATGGCGGAAGTCCGGCCGCTCGTCCGGACGATCCGCGCGGTCGGCGTGGTCGAGTTCGACGAGACCCGCATGGCGTACGTGGCGCCGAAGTTCGGTGGCTGGGCCGAGCGACTCTACGTGGACTTCACCGGTCGAATCGTCCGTGCGGGCCAACCACTCCTGGACGTTTACTCCCCCGAGCTCGTGACGGCGCAGGAGGAGCTCCTGCTCGCCGCCCGGATGGCCGAGTCGGCCGGAACGAGCCGATTCGCGGAGGTGGCCGAAGGGGCGCGTGATCTCCTCGAATCCGCCCGTCGCCGACTCGCCTACTGGGACATCACGGACGAGCAGATCTCGCGACTCCTCGAAACCGGGGAGGTGAGCCGGACCCTCACCCTGCACGCTCCGGTGTCGGGAGTCGTGATGGAAAAGGACGTCTTCCAGGGCCAGGCGTTCCAGTCCGGCAGGAACCTCTACATGATCGCCGACCTGTCGGAAGTCTGGGTGAGCGTCGAGATCTTCGAGACCGACGTCCCGCTCGTGCGCGAGGGAATGCCTGCCGAGATCTCGGTGGCGTCGCTTCCGGGCGAGACCCTGACCGGCACGATCGAGTACGTCTATCCCACCCTGGAGGATCGGACGCGCTCCATGCGGGCACGGGTGGCCGTCCCCAACCCGGGGGCGAGGCTCAAACCCGGAATGTACGCGACCGCGGTGCTCCGCGCCGCGCTTGGCGAAACCCTCACCGTACCCAGCTCGGCCGTGCTCCGCACGGGCGAGCGCGCGGTCGCCTTCGTGGACATGGGCGGCGGTGAGCTCATGCCCCACGAGCTCCGACTCGGTGCACGTGGCGAAGGGTACGTGCAGGTGCTGGAAGGGCTCGAGCCGGGCCACCGGGTCGTCACGTCCGCGCAGTTCCTCCTGGATTCGGAGTCGAATCTCGCCGAAGTCATGCAAGCCATGATGGCGCAGATGGGCATGTCGGACATGGGCGGGATGGACATGGAAGGCATGGATGGGATGGGCGGGATGGACGGCATGGAGATGGCTCCGCGCCCCGACTCCGCCGGGGGGCGCTGATATGCTCGCGCGCATCATCGAGTGGTCCATCAACAACAAGTTCTTCGTAATTCTCGGCACCATCGCGGTCGTCGGGTTCGGCGGCTGGGCGATGGTGACGACGCCCGTGGACGCCATCCCCGACCTCTCGGACGTCCAGGTGATCGTCCAGACGGAGTGGCGGGGGCAGGCTCCGCAGGTGATCGAGGACCAGGTGACGTACCCGCTCTCGACCGAGCTCCTCAAGGTCCCGAACACGAAGTACGTGCGCGGAATCAGCCAGTTCGGGCGATCCTTCGTCTACGTGGTGTTCGAGGACGACGTGGACATGTACTGGGCACGCTCACGTGTGCTCGAATACCTCAACGGCATCCGCGACCGGATGCCCGAGGCGGTTCAGCCACAGCTCGGTCCCGATGCCACCGGCGTCGGCTGGGTCATGCAGTACGTGCTCCTCGACCGGAGCGGCAAGCTGAACAACGCCGAGCTAAGGAGCCTGCAGGACTGGTACGTCCGCTATCAGCTCACGGCCGTCCCGGGCGTGAGTGAGATCGCCACCCTCGGCGGCTTCGAGAAGCAGTACCAGGTCGTGCTCGAGCCGGAACGGTTGCTCGCCTACGACCTCCCGGTTCCGAAGGTCCTGAGCGCGATCCGGGAGTCGAACCTGGACGTCGGCGGGCGGGTCCTCGAGCTCGGCGGCAGCGAGTACATGGTTCGCGGGCTCGGGTATCTCGGCTCCGTCGAGGACATCGAGAGCGTCGCTGTCGGCGTCGGCGGGGACGGGACCCCGATCACCGTGGGGGACGTCGCGCGCGTGCAGATCGGACCGGAGATCCGGCGGGGCATGGCCGACCTCGCATGGCAGGACGACGATGGGCGGATCCGCCAGGGGGAGGTCACGAGCGGCTTCGTGGTCATGCGCTTCGGCGCGAACCCGCTCGAGGTCATCGAGCGCGTGAAGGAACGGATGAGCGAGATCCAGCGGGCGCTCCCCGAAGGCGTGGAGATCGTGGTCGGGTATGACCGGAGCGACCTGATTCATCGCGCGATCGAAACGCTTCGCCACAAGCTCATCGAGGAGAGCCTGATCGTCGCCCTCGTGACGGTCCTGTTCTTGCTCCATGCCCGGAGCGCGTTGGTGGCGATCATCACGCTTCCGGTGGGCGTCCTGATGTCGTTCCTGGTGATGCGGTGGCTGGGCGTGAACGCGAACATCATGAGCCTGGGCGGCATCGCGATCGCGCTCGGAGCCATGGTGGACGCGGCCATCGTGATGATCGAGAACATGCACAAGCACATGGAGCGGAATGAGCATGAAGGTCGGCCGCGCTCCCAGTGGCAGCTCGTGGCGGACGCCTCCAAGGAGGTAGGACCCGCGCTCTTCTTCTCGCTGCTCATCATCACGCTGAGCTTCGTGCCGATCTTCGCCCTGGGCGCTCAGGAAGGGCGGCTGTTCCGGCCGCTGGCGCTCACGAAGACGCTGGCCATGGCCGCATCGGCGCTGCTGGCGATCACGCTCGTACCCGTGACCATGGGCGCGTTCATCAGGGGGCAGATCCAGCCGGAGGAGCGCAACCCGATCAATCGCGCGGCGCTGAAGATCTACCGTCCGACCATCGGCTTCGTGCTTCGGAATCGCCTCGCCGTGATCGGAGGTGCCGTCGCCGTGTTCCTCGTGACGCTGATCCCGTATGGCCGACTGGGCAGCGAGTTCATGCCTCCGCTCATCGAGGGTTCTATCATGGACATGCCCTCGGTCTTCCCCGGCGTCGGGACCGGACAGGTGAAGCGGATGCTCGAGCAGCGGGACCGCGCGATGGCGAGCATCCCGGAAGTGGAGATGGTTCTGGGCAAGGCTGGCCGGGCCGAGACGGCCACCGACGCCGCGCCGCTCTCGATGTTCGAGTCGGTCGCCATTCTCAAGCCGGAGGAGGAATGGCGAGAGGGGGTCGACTACGACTCGCTCGTGGCGGAGATGGACGCCGTCACCCGCACCCCTGGCGTGGCCAACATGTGGTCCATGCCCATCAAGAACCGGTTGGACATGCTGGCGACGGGGATCAAGACACCCGTCGGGATCAAGATCTTCGGCCCGGATCTCGCGATCCTCGAGGAGATCGGCACGCGGATCGAGGGGCTGCTGCCCATGGTGGAAGGCACCGCCTCGGTGTTCGCCGAGCGGGCGATCGGCGGCCGGTATCTGGAGGTGGATGTGGACCGGGACGCCGCCGGCCGCTACGGCCTGAGCATGACCGACGTGCAGCACACGATCATGACCGCGGTCGGGGGCATGAACGTGACCAGGACCATCGAAGGCAGGGAGCGCTACACCGTGAACGTGCGGTACGCACGGGAGCTCCGCAGCGGTACCGACGCCATCGGCCGCGTCCTCGTGGCCACGCCCACGGGTGCGCAGGTCCCGTTGGGGCAGCTCGCTGACATTCGCTTCGCGGGCGGACCGCCCATGATCAAGAGTGAGAACGCGCTGCTGAACAGCCTGGTGTACGTCGACGTGCGCGGACGCGACATCGGTGGCTACGTGGAGGAGGCGCGCGAGCTCCTCGAGCGGGAGCTCGATCTCCCCACCGGGTACCGGCTCGAGTGGTCGGGCCAGTTCGAGGCCATGGAGCGCGCGAACCGGACGTTGCGGATCGTCGTCCCCATCACATTGGCCATCATCTTCCTCCTCCTCTACATCAACTTCCGCAGCGTGACGGAGAGCCTGATCGTCATGCTCTCCGTGCCGTTCGCCCTGGTGGGCAGCGTCTGGTTGCTCTGGGCCCTGGGCTACGATCTCTCGGTGGCCGTGTGGGTCGGCCTCATCGCGCTCGCGGGCGTCGCCGCGGAGATCTCGGTCATCCTGCTCGTCTACCTGGACGAAGCCTACCATCGGCATGAACGGGAGGGGAGGCTGCGCAACAGGGCGGAGCTCATGGAGGCGGTCCGCGAAGGAGCCGGAGAGCGCGTACGGCCGGTCCTGATGACGGCCACCGCCATCACCGCCGGCCTCCTGCCCATCCTGTGGGGTGGCGGAACCGGGTCGACGGTTATGAAGCGCATCGCCGCGCCCATGGTGGGCGGGATGGTGTCGGCCACGGTGCTCACGCTCGTGGTGGTGCCGGCGCTGTACGCGCTCTGGAGGGAGTGGCAGCTCCGGAGTACGTGGAAGGAGCTGACGCTGGGGGATGGCGAGTCGTCCGAGCCCGGGGGTCGTGGGACGGCCACCGGGGCAACACCGTCTTGAGACAGGAGAAGAAGACCGATGAAGGAGATCAAGGCATACGTCCGGCCAGAGCGCGTGGAGGCCGTGGTGGCCGCACCCCACTGCGGGGTTGGCACACCTTGAGCATCATCCACGTTCGTTACCCCAAGGGCAACCTTCCAGCGTCGTTCCAGGGTGCCGGCCTCAGGACGGAGAGCTCTATTCCATGTGGGATTCCAATCTCCGCGCTCAGAGCGGGGCTTGTGGCCTAATCGGCGATAATGGCAGGCCTCGATGCCGTCGAGGCACAGGTCACCGCACCCGGCCTGACTCTCAACGAGGCTCTCGAGAAGGCCCGTACGACCAATCACCTCCTACGAGCCGCTGAACTCAGAATCGGGGAGGCGTCGGGGCAGTTGACGCAGGCTGCCGTGTGGCTGATGGACAACCCGGGCCTCTCCGGTTCCGTCGGACGCCGCTCGGCCCGGACGGGCACCCCTCGAAGTAGACCAGCTCGATCCTGGGTGTGGTGTCCATCTCGTCTCTCCCGGCTCAGCGGCGTTCCACCGCGGTGTATCCCGTCAGGCGCTCGATCTCACTCGTGATGATCTGCACGGTCGTTTCGGTCGAGTCGAAGACCACGTGTCCGCGACCCTCCTCGAAGGAGAACTCCGCGTCGGTCACGCCCTCCACCCGCATCACAGCCAGCCTGGCTGTCTTCGCGCAGCCCGTTCACGTCATTCCGGTGACTTCGAGGTCCACCCGCTTCGTCCCGGGCTCGACGTCGCTCGGGATGTCGCTCCGGGCGTCGGTCGCGGCATCGGCGTCCGCGTCGTCCGGCATCTCCATGCCGCTGTGCGCCGGGATCTGCAGCACGACGCCCCCGACGATCAGGGTGAGGATCAGGGCCCAGGCTCTTCGGCTCATCGCTCCGGCTCGTCAGAGGAGAAGGGTCTGCCAGCGGGGGAAGGTGGAGAGAACGATCACCGCGACGGTCGCGATCCAGAGGACGATCCGCATGTGCCGCCGAGCGGCGGGGCGCGCGCAGACACTCCCGGGCTCGCAGGCGGCCTTCTCCTCGCGATGCAGCAGGTAGGATCCGTAAAGGAGGCTCGCCGCCGCCAGGAGGAAGAGGGGTCGAAACGGCTCGAACACCGCGAGCCCCGCTCCGGAGACCCCCAGCGCCACTGCTACGATCGGCCCGGCACAGCACAGCGCGGACCCCACCGCGGCCGCGACGGCTCCGGCGCTCGCTCCAATGGCCTTCCGGTCCTCCCTCATCGCCCCCCTCCCTCGTCGATCGTATCCTTCATCGAATCCTGAACCCCGCACCGTAGTATCGGGTCAAGCATCCCCCTTCAACGCGTCGAGGATGGGACACTCGACCGTGGGCTGGCGGGACTCGCACTGATCGATCAGCGACCTCAGCGACCCGGCGATCCGCCGCAGGTCGGCGACCTTGGCCTCGACGGAGCGAGCTTCGCGGTGGCGCGTTCCCGCACTTCGCCACATGCCTCCACATCCTCGACCCGCAGCTCGAGGAGCTCGTCGATCTCCGCGAGCGTGAACCCGAGCTCCTGCGCCCTACTCACGAACTGCAGGGTTCCGACGGCCTCCCTTGGCTATCGACGGTAGCCGGGGCTCGGGAAGGATGCCGATCCGCTCGTAGTAGCGGAGCGTTTCGCGGCTCACGCCCGCGGCCGCGGCCAACTCACCGGTCCTGAGCTTCTTCTCCATGAGAACAGAGTACACCCGGTGGTTGGGTACCGGGTCAAGGGAGCGTGTCGTTCGAGTCCGACGAGCGCCGCCCTCCGACGGGGGCCCGCAGAAGCGTGCTCGGCGGCGAGGCTCACCCACTCGGCGTCCGACGAGCAGATTGACCCGTTCAGCCATTCCTTCGCCCGCATTCACCGAGTCCGCGCCATGACACTCAAGCTCTTTCTGGCCGCCCATCCCTACGCGGACGACGTGCTCGCGCTTCCTGTGGAGGACATCGACCGGGCGGCGGTGCACTACGGGCCGGCGTTCGCGATGACGGAGGTCGAGCGACGTGAGGACCCGCCCACGGTGATCATGGAGCGCGACGGGGTCCGCATCGGATTCTCGGAGAATGGCGGGGATCCCGCGCAGGAAGGGGCCGCCATCCTCGTGTCCGATATCGAGCGCGCTCGTGAGGAGCTTCTCTCAGCCGGCGTCGAGGTCGCGAACTCGCGAGTGGACGAGCGCGACGGGAAGCGGTACCAGGTGTTCTTCGTGATCGCTCCGGACGGGCTCTGCTACTACTTCCATCAGGAGTTGGCGATGTAGGGCTCAGTTGGGGTCGTGACGCAGGAGGGCATGTGGCAGCCCGTCAGCCCACCGGTGAACTCGCGCTCTGCGTGTGTACCACCCTCCATGCGCCGTCCACCCACTGGAAGAGGTACGTGCCGTGCCCCCGGTTGTGGATCTCGCGGCCGGCCCCGGTCGTGAGTCGGATCTCGGTGTCGACCACCGCCCAGGCGAAGTCGCCCTCGAAGTGCGTCTGGATGTTCGAGAATTCGAGCTGCAAGCCCAGCTCCGCCTCGGGCTCGACATGGTTCTCGATCAGGTCCGTCAGACCGACGTTCTGGCCGCCGCCCTCGAAGTAGCGCGCGCCGTCCCAATCGAGGAAGTGCTCACGAAACGGTGCTCCGTCGCCCATTTCCCATCCGACGCGGATGTCCTCGAGGATGGCCTCGATCGCATCGGGATCGTGGTCGGCCGAGGTTTCCTGCATCGTCTGCGATTCGGGTGCGCATCCGACCGTGAGCAGGACGAGAAGTGTGGCAAGGGCTCGCATGGGTCCTCCGAACTGGAGTGATGGTGGTGTGGACGCAGCGCGGTCGCGCGGAGCAGCGTCGATGATCATGACCAGCTGATCGACCGGATCCGCCACGCGCCGTCCGGGTCACGCGCGAGAACCATCAGCTCACCTCCGCGCGAGTCGACCTCCCGACCGCGGTACGTCCCGATCGCTCGGCTCGTGGAGGTCACCCACGCAAGATCTCCCTCGATCCGGACCTCGAGCTCGGACCGCTCGCGCGGAACCGCCTGGGCGAAGGCCATGTCGGCCGGAAGGTGCCCTCCGGAATACTCCTCGACCGTCTCGATGCCGCCGCCCTCGAGAACGCGCGCGTCGGGCGCGAGGAGTCCCAGAACCGTTGCGGTGTCGCCGCTTGCGAGCGCCTCGTGAAATCCGTTCACGACCGCCGCGATCTCGCCAGTCGCGGAGTCGTCGGCATCGCCCGAGAAGTCCGGCACGGGCCGCCCTGCCGCGTCATCCGCCGTGGCCGCGATCCCGTTCGTCCGGATGTCGTCGATGAGCCATTCCATCTCCGCGATCTCGCGGCGCTGCGCGGCGATGATCTCATCGGCGAGTTCCCGCACCCGCGCGTCCTCGATCCCGGCGCGTTCGCTCGTCAGGATGGCGATCGAATGGTGCGGGATCATACCCTCCATGTAGTCGACCCCGTCCACCGTCACCTGACTTCGGACCAGGCCGACACCCGTCGCCAGAAGCACCGCGGCCACCATGAAGGTGAGCGCGTTCGCCCGGGCGTCGGGGTACATCCCGAGCATGAAGAGCATCATCACGGCCGTCATGGATCCCCCCATGATCAGCGTCATGAAGAAGCGCGTCTCGCTGAACCAGGCGTGCCCGATGATGTCGTACGAGTTCAGGTACATCAGGAAGAACATCGCCACCATCGACGTGGCGATCATCGCGAAGAACCGGAGGTAGCCGGGCCCGCTTGAGCCATGGATGGTGGAGCAGGCGCTCTTTTCGGATGCGGACGCCGCTTCGGAGTGTTCGTCGGTCATGGTCTCGCTGCTCGCGGGAAGGGCTCTCGGGATGCGCTTGCTCCGGAGGAGAGCGCACACGCATTGGGATGCCCGCGTTCTTCGTACCAGGGTCTATGAGAGCGTGAGTAGTGCCTCCCCGACCCCCGGGGAGTCAAGAGCTTCCCCCGCAGCGCGGGGGAGTATAGACGTCGACTCGAGGCTGGCCGCGAACTCCGCCGGGGTCCGATAGCCCAGGGACATATGCGGCCGCTCCAGGTTGTACGCCACCCGGTAGTGCTCGGCCAACACCGCAGCCTCGCGCACGTCCGTGAACGGTTCCCGGTCCAGGAACTCGTCCCGGAGCCGGCTGTTGAACGACTCGACGTAGCCGTTCTCCCACGGGCTGCCCGGGGCGATGAGCAGCGTCTTGACGCCGGCCGCCTCCAGCCCGTCCCGTACGATCCGAGCGATGAACTCGGGCCCGTTGTCCGAGCGAAGATACCTGGGCTCGCCGTGCACCCGGAACAGGTGGAGCAGCACGGCCACCACGTCCTCGCTCGTGAAGCTCCGGCCGACCTCCAGTGCATGAGCTTCTCGGGTGTACTCGTCCAAGACCGGCAGGAACTTCAGCATCCCGCCCCGCTCGGTCCGGTCCAGCACGAAATCGTAGCTCCACACATGCCCTCGGTAGTCCGCTCGCCGCACCGTGCAGCTGTTCTCGCTCGAGCCCCGAGCCCGTCGCTTCCGCCTCCGGGTCCGGATCTGCCACCCCTCGGCCTTCCAGATCCGGTGCACGCGCTTCCGGTTCACCGACCACCCCGCCCGCCGGAGGCGGATCCAGATCCCTCGATACCCGCTGCGTTTGTGCTTCGTACGCAGGGCGTCCACCGCGCCCACCAGGGCCCGATCCCCCTCCGCCTTCCGGCTCTGGTAGCTGCTGCGTCGAGCGTGCCTGGCCCAGGACCTGGCATGCCCGGCGTTCGGAGACTCCCACAACGTGCTGCACGTGCTTCACCGCACGCCGCCTCCGAGCCGGGCTCAGAAGTTTCCCTCGGCCGCTTCCTTCAGGATGCTCATGTCCACGGCCTGATCCGCCACGATCTTCTTCAGCCGCGCGTTCTCCTTCTCCAGCGCCTTCAGACGCTTCAGCTGATCCTCGTTCATCGCCCCGTACCGACGCTTCCACCGATGGTACGTCGCCTCACTCACCTCCAGATCCCGGCAGACCTCCGACACCGTCGCTCCCTCCGCCAGACGGGTCTCCGCACGACGCGGCTTCCCGATGATCTGCCCCGGCTTGTGCTTCTTCCCCTTCATTCGAATCCTCCGACCCAAAGGTCCGTTGGACTCTCATTCTACCTGGTCCCAATTCCGGGGGGCAGACCAGCACCCCCGAGCCCGGGGCGACGTGGTGGTGTGCGCTCGATCACCCCTCTTCCACGGAAGCACGCTCGACCCTGAAGCCACTCGATTCCACCACCTCTTGGATCTCCGGCGCGCCGATGGCGGCCGGCCGGAAATCCACCCTGACTCGCTTCCGGGTCGCGTCGGCTTCCACCTCGGTCACGCCGTCGCGAGCGGCCAGCACCATGCGGATGGTGTTCTCGCATCCGGCGCAATGCATGTCGGGCACGTCGAGGTAGAGCCGCGTCCCGTTGCCGTGCGATGCCCTCGCTGTATCCCCGACCTCGCCCGACTCTGCATCGGGTTCCGCCGTCCAGTCCTTCGCCCCCACCTCGGCGGCCGGCTCGGGCACGTCCCGTCCTGCCCCGAGAAGTCGCCCGCCGAAGCTGTTCAGGAGAACCGCCGTGACGCTCGCAGCCATCGCGATCATCGCCCAGACGGGGTGAACTAGCCCGGTCGTCGCGAGGGGCACGCCGACTCCGTTGAAGAAGAACGCGAGCCAGAGGTTCTGCACCGTCTTCCGGTAGCTGCGGCCCCCGATCTCGTACGCGTCCAGAACGGCCGAGAGTCGCTCCCCGATCAGGATGACATCGCTCGACTCGATCGCGATGTCCGTCCCCGCCCCGATGGCGATGCCGACATCGGCCTGCATGAGCGCCGGCGCATCGTTGATGCCGTCGCCCACGAACGCGACCCGTCGTCCCTCCGCCTGGATCTCGCGGACCCGCGCGGCCTTCTCGTCGGGCAGGACCCGAGCCCCCACCTCGTCGATCCCGACCTGGCGTGCCACGGCCTGCGCGGTCCGCTCTGCGTCACCGGTGAGCATCAGGGGGGAGAGCCCGAGAGCGCGCATCCGCTCCACCGCCTCTCGGGCATCGGGCTTGGGCGCGTCGGCGATGGCGATGAGCCCGGCGAGCTCGCCATCCACGGCCACCAGCACCGCGGTCCGCCCTTCCGACTCCTCCCGCTCCAGGGTGTCTCGCGCCCCCTCCACCGCCACCCCCTGCTCGTCGAGGAACGACGGCTGCCCCACGAGGACCGGGCGACCCCCGACCGAGGCGGCCACACCACCTCCGACGATCGCCTCGAAGTCGGTGACGTCGGGCACCGCCAACCCGTCGGTTTCCGCCGCCTCGGCGATCGCTCGTCCCAGTGGATGCTCCGACCGCGACTCGGCGCCGGCCGCATGGCGGTGGACGTCGCTCCGGCTCCACGCTCCGAAGGGAGTCACCTCGACCACGCGTGGTCGCCCCTCGGTGATCGTCCCGGTCTTGTCCAGCACGACCGTGTCGACATCCTTCAGGATCTGGAACGCCTCCCCGCTCCGGATCAGGATCCCCCGCTCGGCGGCCATGCCTCCGCCGCGGATGAGCGCGAGCGGCGTCGCCATCCCGAGGGCGCACGGGTAGCCCATGACGAGCACCGAGAGCGCCGCGTACATCGCACGGACCCAGAGCGACTCACCGGCCAGCAGGCCCCAGCCCACGCTCCAGAACAGGAGCGCGCCCAGCGCGATCAGAAGCACCGCAGGTACGTAGTGCTTCAGGACCCGGTCCACGAGAACGATGATCCCGGGCTTCATCGCCTTCGCTTCTTCGACGTGCCGGGCCACCTGGAAGAGGAAGCTCTCCTCGCCGGTGCGAGTCACCCGGACCAGCAGCGTCCCGGTCTGGTTCAGACTCCCGCCGATCACCTCGTCGCCTCCGCGCTTCTCCTCGGGGATGGGCTCTCCCGTGACCAACGCCTCGTCCACGGCGCTCCGTCCCTCCGTCACCGTCCCGTCCACCGGGACGCGCTCGCCGGGGCGGACCCGCACCAGGTCGCCGCTGCGAACCTGCTCGACGGGGACCTCCTCCTCGACACCTTCGCGGACAACACGTGCGGTGTTCGGCCGCAACTCGAGTAGCTTGCGCACCGACTGCGAGGCGTGCGCACGGACGGAGAGGGCGACGTAACCGGACAGCAGATGGTAGGTCGTGAGGAAGATCACGACCCCGAAGAAGTCGAACGCGGGGAAGCCCCCGAGGCCCCACCAGCCGGCCACGGGCCAGGGCGTCCCGAGCAGCCCCCCCGCATAGCCGCTGAAGGCCCCCGCCGTCAGCAGGACGTGCTGGTTCGCTATGCCGCGCCGGGCCGCACCCCAGGCCATGCGGATGATGTGGCGGCCCAGTCCGAGGAACACGAAGCTCGCCGCCGCCCACGCGGCCCATACGTGCCAGACGCGCATCGTCCACGCGCCGAACCACATGAGGACCATCACCGACAGGACCGCGACGGCGAACACGGCCGCCCCGTAGAGCCGCCGTTTCTCGGTCCGGAGCGCTGCCTGCTGCTCCTCGAACGCCTGCACCTTCCGCGGGTCCCGGATGGTGTAGCCCAGCGCGCGGAGCGTGTCCTGGATGTCGCTCTCGCTGGTCTCGTCCGGGCGGAACCGGACCAGCGCCTCCTCGTGGGCGAGGGAGACGTGCACCTCGTCCACCCCCTTCTGGCGCGAGACCGCCTTCCGGATCGACTCGCTGCAGAACGAGCAACTCATCCCTCCGACCTTGAGCTGGACGGTCTCGACGGGCCGAGAGGTCGTGTGCGGCACGGGCTACCGCCTCCCGCCGGGCCAGGTGAGCAGCGGCATGTTCACCACCACACCCGGGCGTTCCTCCGTCAGTTCGCCTCGCTGCAGCGCGGCGCGCACCGCCTCGGCCGACCGAAGTTGCACAGCCGTGTCGGGATCGGACCAGCGCACGAGATGGACCCGCCGGAGGGGCCGATAGCAGGCGTCGGACACAGGGCAGTCGAACACGTCGGGCTGGTACTCGAGCGGGCCCCGCGCTCCGTCCGGCCGCACGCCGTTGGCGAAGACGTAGACGGTCGCGGTGGCGCGCTCCGGCACCTCCGCGAGCGACGGCACGACGGGCACCGGCGAGCCCATCATCTCGGTGAGGGTCCGGGCGATCGTCGAGTCGCTCGCTTCCGTATGGATGAAGAGGACCTCCTCACCCCCGGCGTAGCCGCTCACCGGGGGCACCACGGGCGCGCGTCCGGACACGCCACCCATGAACCCCGCGTTTGCGCCCTCGCAGCCGGTCAGGACGGCGGACGTGCACGCAAGCACGATCAGCGCACGAGGTCGTACGCAGCGAACTGCACTCATCACCGTCCTCCTTCGTGCTCGTCCTCGGCCGCGATCGTGCGGCGTTCCTCTACCGGAAACCCCTGCCCCTCCACCAACGCCTCCACCTCGACCGCCGTGATCCGAGCCGGGTCGAACCGCGCCCGCACGAGCTTCGTGTCGAGGTCGATCTGGATGTCGCGGAGCCCCGCCTTCCGGAGTCGCACCCGGATCGAACGGACGCAGATCGGACAGGCCATGGTGGGCACGGTCATCGCGATCGTCCGCAGGTCCGCGTCGGAGGTTGCCGCGGCAGCCTCCCCTGCGCCGGCGGCGCGGGCGGAAGCGTCCGCCTCGCCACCTCCGCACCCGGCAAGCAACGCTATCGAGAGCAGGAACGTCGAGAGAATCTTCATCACGCCTCCTCAGCCCAGGCTGACCCAGGCCGTCCAGAGTCCGGTTCCGAGGAAGTACAGGGCCGCGAGCAGCAGAAGTGCGCCCGCCGCGCGTTCGAGGGTGCTGATCCAGCGGCCCCCGCCCCGCACGCGATCGATCAGCCCGGTGCCGGTTCCCAGCAACAGGAGCGGAACGCCCCGGGCGAGGCCGAAGACGAACATCAGTGCCGCCCCGTACCACCACGTGCCCGTCGCTGCCGCGGCACCCAGCATCGGCAGGACCATGGGCGTGCACGCCGGACACGCAGTGAGGCCGAACGGGATCCCGAGCGCGTACGCCCCCGGGATCGAGTGCGCCTTGCGCCAGGTCATTCGCACCACGGGCCAGCGCACCCGCACCACCCGGTGCAACGCCAGGCCGAACAGGGCGAGGACCGCCGCCGCCAGGAGGTTCCAGAGCACGAGGTGCCGAGCCACCGTCTCGATGACCACGCCCCCGAGCCACCCGAACAGGGCGCCCAGGGCCGCGTCCACGGTGGCGGTGCCGAGCACGAACGCCGACGAGAGGACGAGGGCCCGGGAACCGGACCGCTCCTCATCGCCCGCGACGAAGCCCGCGATCACGGCGTAGAGCGCGTACGAGGACGGCGCCAGACCCATCGCGAATCCGGCGGCGAACACGACTGCGAACGCGCCCAGCGAGATACTGCCGAGTGCCTCCAGGCCGCCGGGTCCCCACAGGTGCTCCATCGCTACGCCGTCCCGCTCTCGATGATGCGGCACCGGCAGCTCGAATCCGCGTCGGCCGTGGCCGGCTGCGACAGCGTGGCCTCGAGTCGTCGCTCTAGATTCCGCAGGTCGCGGATGCGGCGGCGGGTCTCGGCCAGGCGCATCTCCAGTCGCTCGCGCACGTGGACGCACGGCTCCCTCCCGTCGTCCACCATCTCGAGGATCTCCCGGATCTCGTCCAGCGTGAGCCCCAGCGTCTGGGCCAGCCCGACGAACGCGAGGTGCTCCACCTGCTCGGGGCCGTAGAGGCGGTATCCTCCGTCGCTCCTCGGCGCCTCCGGAAGCACACCCAGCGACTCGTAGTACCGGATCGTGTCGCGGCCGAGGCCGCTCCGTCGGGCCAGCTCGCCGATGAAGAAACGATCGTTGCTCATGAGCCGAACATAGACCCTGGAGCTTACACCAGGGTCAAGGGATGCTCACCTTCGACCGGTCACGTGTCCTCCCGACGACCTCCGACGACCTCCTGAGAACGGCGTCGATCCGGAGCTCCGCGTCACTCCGCCAGCTCGCGGCAGCGATCGGCGCAGCGACGGCATGCCTCAGCGCACGCGCGGCACGCGTCGGAGTTGAACTTCTCGCATTCGTCCGCACAGGCACTGCAGAGATCCGCGAGGATGCCACAGACCCTGCCGTGATACGTCGACGTCCTGGCCATCATGGAAACGCAGGCGGTGCAGAGGTCGGCGCAATCCAGGCAGAGCTCGTGACATCTCCGCATCTCCTTCTCGCCCAGATGCTCGGCGAGACAGACCTGTACCGCGGTGAGGCAGGCGTTGCAGGCATCGATGCAAGCTCGTGTCGATTCCGAGAGGTTCGTCATGGGATTCTCCGGATGGTGCAAGAGAGAGAGCTCGTGACGGAACCTAAGCCCTGGAGGTGCCTCCAGGGTCAAGCCGTCGGCCGGCCCACGACCTGAGCCGGCCGAGCCTCAGCAGAGGAGCCCGGCCCTTACGCGGTCGACCGACCGTGCTCTCCTTCCCCGTGCCGACCCGGGCTCCGATGTGGGGAGCGCGCTACGACCGCGCGGATTCGCTCACGGACGCCTTCACCGCCTCGTAGCTCCGATCGAGGTCGCCCGACATGAGGAGGATCGAGGCGATCCGTCTCGCGACCTCGGTCACGTGGCGCGCCTCGTCTGGTGAGAGCGATCGGCCGAGCAGGTCGACCTCCCTGTAGCTGAGCCACTTCTTGATGGCCTGGCACCCTCCGAGCGTGTACTCCCAGACCTTCACGGGGATGCAGGACCAGTAGGCCCGGTCGTTCAGGTAGACGTCCACGCACCGTGGTCCGAGTAGCGCGAGCGGGCTGTCGATCCCGCCGAAGGAGTCCAACGAGGGCCAGACGCCGTCCCGCCGACAAGGGATCGAGGGTGGCGGCCGGGCGATCCGGCTTGACGTGGCCCTGGCCCGGGAACAGCGTGAGCCGGGGGCAGAATCCAGGTCCGACGGAGGCAGATCGCACATGCGGATGGTCCACGGAGTAACGATTACGACTCTGCTCCTCCTGGGCCTCGGCGGGCCCGCCGCCGGCCAGGAGATGGGTCCCGAGTGCTGGGTGCGGGGGGACCGGGCCGATCTGGAGTTCCGCGCCAGCCCCTACGATTCGGCGAGCGTCTCCCTCGACGCCGGAACGGTCAAGGTGTGCTACAGCCGGCCCCGGAAGCTCGGACGCCCGATCATGGGCGGCTGGTACCGTTCGGTGCAGCCTGGCGGTTCGGCGCCAACGAAGCGACCGCCATTCATGTGCCGAGCCGCGCCACCATCGCCGGTGTCGGCGTCGGACCGGGATGGTACTCCCTGATCGCCGTGCCGGGTGAAGAGACGTGGCAGATCGTCGTCAACGGTGACGTCCAGCGCTGGCGCATTCCGATCGACGACGCGGTCCGGGAGTCCGATGCGGGGGTCGGATCCGTGCCCTCGAGCCGGGCCGTTGGAGCGGTCGAGCTCTTCACGCTCGACTTCGTGCCCACTGGCGATTCGAGCGCCGATCTCGTAATGGCCTGGGATCGCACCCGGATCAGGATCCCTGTGGCGCTCCGTCCGTCCGGCGCAGGCGACCCGGAGATTCCCTGACGCCACCCGGAATCGCAGCGGAATCGACCCCGTCCCCGCTCGTGAATCGGTCGCGAAGGAATCCGGCGAACAGCCACGCCGCCGGTACGCCCACCATGATCCACGTGAACCAGCGCCCGTAGCGTCCGTACGGCGAGAATGGTTCGGTGGCCATGTGAAACTGGAGGACCGCCTCGCTCCGGAAGATACCGGCCTCGGAGAGCTCGTGGAGCGAGTAGATCGCGATCTGCACGACGAAGATCAGCAGGAAGATCCCAGTCACGCGGAAGAATCGCTGGAGGTCGATTCGGTGGCCGTAGCGAGTCCATCCCCATGCCATCCCTCCGGCGGCCGCGAGCCCCAGGAGGGCCCCCTGCACGGCCTGGGGACTCCCCACCTGGAGGAGCATGAGAGCCGTCTCCATCCCCTCCCGCGTGATCATCACGAGGGTGAACACGAACACGCCCGCCACCGCCGCGACTCTGGGCTTTCGGGCCGTCCTCTCGAGATGGTCCTCCATGCGCCCCTTGAGCTCGGGGCCGGCTCGCCACATGTGGACGACGAGGACGACGACGAAAGGCACCGCGACCAGCCCCATGAGGCCCTCCCACAACGGCGTGTTCGCCCCCTGGTAGAGGAACCACCCGATTACTCCGCTCGCGGCGATCGCCACGACGATGCCCAGGTACACGGCCGGCACCAGGCGGGTTCTGTCGGACCTCCGGAGGTACGCCAGCACGATCGCGACGATCAGGAAGGCCTCGAAACCCTCGCGGAGAACGATGATGAAGGAGGATAGCACGGATTATCCCGGAGATGAGAATGGTTCTCAACTAAGGGTACAAGACCCCAGCGACCGCAGCAACCGCGATGGACCGGAGGACGTCACGGGCGCCGTCTCGGGACCGGCGACGCAATGAGAACCGTTCTCATCTTCCGCGTCGGGAGATCGTGTTGTACGTTCCTGCGCAGAGCGTACGACGGCACGTGCGCTCACTCTCGACACCGACCTGGGGAGTGGCCCATGAGGAGGATGACCGCAGCGGCGCTGCTGGCGGCCGTCCTCGTGTCGTCCCTCCCGTGGGAAGTCGCCGGCCTGTCTCTCGCGCCGGAAACTTCGGTGGCGCTGAAACTCAAGGCTGAACTCCCGACGACTCCCGACGCCCCCGAGTCCGCGCCCGCCCCCGACGATTGCCCGTGCCTCTGCGTCGTGGGACCAGTTGCCGCGGTCGAGGGCGTTTCGGCGTATCCCGGTGTCTCCGTTGTTCTCCATTCCGTGCGCACGCACGCCGTCGGACGTGATCAGACCCACACGTCTGACGTTCTGACAAGGCTCTTCCGTCCTCCACGCTCGGCCTGAACCGGCGTAATCGTCCCACGACCCCCGTCGTGGGCAGGGACAACTGTCCGGCGCCGTTTCTGGGTGCCGGCCTCAGGACGGAGAACTCCATTCCATGTGGTCTACGAACAGCCCGCTCAGAGCGGGAATTGCGGCCGTATTCGCGCTGGTGGCGAACATCGACGCAGCCGACGCCCAAGTCTCCTCACCCAGCCTGACTCTCGGTGATGCCCTGGAGAGGGCCGCCACCGACAACCACCTCCTGCGAGCCGCTGAACTGCGCATCGGAGAGGCGTCGGGACAGCTGACCCAGGCCGCGGTCTGGCTGGTGGACAACCCCGAGCTCGCCGCGTCCGGTGGGCGCCGCACCGACCCGGACGGCGTGGACGCGTTCGACCGCGAGTACGAGATCGGGATCGAACAGCGCTTCGAGATCGGGGGGCAGCGCGGCGGGCGGAAGCGCGTGGCCGAGGCCGGACTCGAGGCCACCCGCGCCCGGGCCTCCGACGTTGGGCGTGTCGTCGCGCTCGCCACCTCGCTCGCGTTCCACGAGTCGCTCGCCGCGCGCGAGCGGGTTGAGCTGGCCGAGCGGACTGAGGATCTCGCCGGGCAACTCCACGATCTCGCCCGGCGCAGGCTCGACGTCGGGGAGGGTACGCCGCTGGAGTTGAACGCGGCTGCGGTCCGGCTCGCCGAGGCGCGCCGGCTGCGCCTCGCGGCCCAGGCACGGCACGACACCCTGCTGCTTCGGCTACGAAGGCTGATCGGCTCGGAGCCCGACGAGCCGGTGACGCTCGTGGGCGCCCTTCCCGACTCCTCTCCCCCGGTGTTCACCGACGACATCGTCGCGCGAGCCGTGGAGGCGCGCCCCGACCTGCGGGCGGCGGTACACCAGGTGGATGCCGCGGCCGCGGGCGTCTCCCTCGCGGGAGCCCGCGCGTGGCCGGACGTCACGCTCGGGGCGCTGGTCGCGCGCGAGGAGGGGGACGAGGTGCTGAGAGCCGGAATCCGCGTACCCCTCGTGCTGTTCAACCGGAATCAGGGCAACCGTGCCACGGCCGAGGCCGCGCGTGAGCGGGCGGTCGTGGAGCAGGAGGGGCTCGTACTGACGGTCGTGACGGAGGCCCGCTCCGCGGCGCTCGCCTACGAGCAGGCGCGCGCCGCCCTCGACGTCTACGACGCCGACGTCCTCGTCGCGCTCGAGGAGAGCGCGGCGCTCGTGCAGCTCGCCGCCGAGGCGGGGGAGCTGAGCATCGCCGACGTACTCGTGGTGCAGCGAGAGCTCATCGACGGCCTGGGTGGCTACGTCGACGCACGACTCTCCCTCGCCACCGCGCGGGCGCGCCTGCTCGCGGCCGCTTCGCTGCCTCAAACCACCGACCTCTTCGAGGAAGACCGATGAATCCCGTGACCCTTCGCCGGAAGCCGGCCCGCGCACTTCTCGTCGCCATGTCGACCCTTACGCTGAGCTGCCACCCGGCCGAACCAGAATCGACCGGTGACGAGGGCGCGGAGGCGGACCTCCCGAACCGGGTGGCCCTCACGACCGATGCCCTGGCGTCGCTCGAGCTGACCTATGCGACGGCCGAGGTGATGGAGCTCGGCGCGACGGTGGACGTTCCCGCCGAACTCGTTCCCGATCCGGACCGGCATGCCGAGATCGGAGCCCGGGTCACGGGAAGGATCCTGGACGTGTTCGTGAACGACGGGGACCACGTCGGCCCGAGCGACCCGCTGCTGGCCATCGAGAGCCCGGAGATGGGGCGAGCGTGGGCCGATCTCGTCGCGGCGCGCGCCGCGGAGCGCGTCGCGCGCCGGGCTTGTGATCGCCTGGCAGAGCTACTGGAGGACCGCGTGACATCTGTCCGATCCTTCGAGGAGGCCGAAGGCGCGTGGGAGATCGCGAACGCGGACCTCCGCGCCGCACGGACGCGCCTCGCGGCGCTCGGTGTGACGGACCCCGTCGAGCCGCCGGACAATCCGGCGCGCGTGGTCCTCCGCAGCCCGCTCGCGGGCACCGTGACCGACCGCATGGCCTCACGCGGGGCGTGGGTGGATCCCGCCGACATCCTGCTCCGGGTCATCGACCTCGCCGAGGTCTGGCTGGAGGCCTCCGTCTACGAGCAGAAGATGCGCTACGTCGACGTCGGGCAGGACGTTCAGGTCGACGTTCGCGCCTTTCCGGATGAGGTGTTCCTCGGGCGGGTCGAACGGATCGACGGGATACTGGACGAAGAGACGCGCTCCATCGGGGTACGCGTCTCGCTGGCCAACGAGGGCGGGCGGCTGCGACCCGGGATGTTCGGCACGGCCCGCATCCGAGGTAGCTACGCCGGGGAGGCCCGGGCCCTGGTCGTGATTCCGGCGGCGGCGGTGCAGGAGCTCGACGGCGGCCTGGCCGCTTTCCTCCGCGTAGGTGAGGGCGTCTTCGAGGTGCGGCCCGTTCACACGGGCCGGCGCGACGGCGCACTCGTCGAGGTCGTCGCCGGGCTCGAGGTCGGTGACGAGGTCGTCGCCGACGGCAGCCTGCTGCTCAAGGGCCAGCTTCTGCGCTCGGAGCTCGCAGAGGAGGACGAAGGCTGATGGCCGCCTGGCTCGTTTCGTGGTCGTTGAAGAACCGCTTCCTGGTTCTCGCGCTGTCCGTCGTGCTCGTCGTAGCGGGCGTCTCTCACCTGCTTCGCCTTCCCATCGATGCGGTGCCGGACGTTACCAACGTCCAGGTACAGGTGCTGACCAAGGCCCCAGCCCTTGCCCCACTCGAAGTCGAGCGCCTGATCACCTTCCCGGTGGAAGCCGCGATGTCTGGGCTTCCGAGGCTGGAATCGGTGCGATCGGTCTCCAAGTTCGGGCTCTCCGCTGTCACGGTGGTGTTCGAGGAGGGCACGGACATCTACCGGGCCCGCCAACTCGTGGGAGAACGGCTGGGAGAGGCCCGCGAGGCGATCCCCGACGGGTACGGCACGCCCGAGATGGGCCCGATCGCGACCGGTCTCGGTGAGATCTACCAGTTCGAGGTGCGTGGCGAGCCGGCCTGCGCGACCGAGGATGACACGCCGGAGTGCTACACCCCGATGGAGCTCCGCACGCTCCTGGACTGGTTCGTCGCCTACCAGCTTCAGAGCGTGCCGGGTGTCGTTGAGGTGAATACGTTCGGAGGGGAACTGAAGACCTATCAGGTCGCGCCGGACCCCAACGCCCTGCGCGCCCACGACCTGACGCTCCCCGAGCTCTTCGAATCGCTCGAAGCCAACAACCGCAACGTCGGCGGCGCGTATCTCGAGCGGAATCGCGAGCAGGTGGTCATTCGCGGCGAGGGGCTCATCACCTCCCTCGAAGACCTGGGGAGCATCGTCGTCGCAACGCACGAGGACGGGGTCCCGCTCCATGTGGACGACGTGGCCCGGGTCTCATTCGCCCCGATGGTCCGCCAGGGTGTGGTGACGCGCGATGGACGAGGCGAGGCCGTGGTCGGCATCGTGATGATGCTGATGGGCGAGAACTCCCGGGTGGTCGCGGACGGGGTGAAGGAGAAGGTCGAGGCGATCTCGGGAAGCCTGCCCCCGGGGGTGTCGATCGACGCCTTCTACGACCGCACGGACCTGGTGGCAAGAACCATCAAGACCGTCGAGAAGAACCTTTTCGAGGGGGGACTGCTGGTCGTCGCGGTTCTCCTGCTCATGCTCGGAAACCTGCGCGGCGGCTTGATCGTGGCGGCGGCGATCCCCCTCTCCATGCTGTTCGCGTTCATCGGAATGGTCCGCGCGGGGGTGTCGGGAAACCTGATGAGCCTGGGCGCGATCGACTTCGGGCTGATCGTCGATGGATCCGTGGTGATGATCGAGAACGTGTTCCGGCTCATGTCCGACAAGCGTTCGGAGGGCAAGCCGTCGATCGAGATCGTCCGGGAAGCGACGACGGAGGTGGCGCGGCCCGTCACCTTCGCCGTGGGCATCATCATCATCGTGTTCGTCCCGATCCTCACGCTGACGGGCGTCGAGGGGAAGATGTTCAAGCCGATGGCGCTCACCCTGATGTTCGCCCTGGCCGGGTCCCTCATCCTGGCCCTCACGCTCATCCCCGTCCTGGCGTCACTCCTGATCCGGAAGCCGCCGAAGCACCATGAGACGTGGCTGGTGAGACGATGCAAGGCGGTGTACGAGCCGCTGCTCGACCGGGCGCTCGGGAACCGCGTCCGCACCGTCGCACTCGCCGGTGGGCTGTTCGCCATCGGCGTCCTGGCGGCGAGCACACGGGGCGCCGAGTTCATACCTCGGCTCGACGAAGGAGCGATCGCCCTCCAGATGTGGCGACTTCCGTCCGTCTCCATCGACGAGGCAGCGCAGCAGGCCGGGCTCGTCGAGGGCCTGCTCCTGCGCGAGTTCCCTGACGAGATCGAGACGGTGATCTCGAAGACCGGGCGGCCCGAGATCGCGACGGACCCCATGGGCGTGGAGATGAGCGACGTGTTCGTCATGCTCCGCGACCGGAAGGAGTGGAGCTACGCGAACAAGACCGAGCTGGTCGAAGCCATGGAGGTCGTCCTGAACCGGGACGTGCCCGGAGTTGCGTTCGGATTCTCGCAGCCGATCGAACTGCGGGTGAGCGAGCTGATCTCGGGGGTACGCTCGGACATCGCGATCCAGGTCTACGGCGACGATCTCGACGAGCTCGCGCGGGTCGGCAGCGACATCGCACGCACCGTGTCAGGAGTGGAGGGCGCCGACGACGTGAAGGTCGAGCAGGTGACGGGTCTGCCGATCCTGACGGCCCGTGTAGATCGCGCGGCGCTGGCCCGCTACGGCGTCGATGCGGACGACGTACTGGCCGCCATCGAGTCGCTAGGCGGGCGCGATGTGGGTGTCGTACTGGAGGGCGAGCAGCGGTTCGCGCTTCAGGTTCGCTTCCCCCCCGAGGTCCGTGACGATCCCGCCGCGATCGAGCGGATTCCCGTGGCGGCCGCGTCGGACCGCGTGCTGCCCCTGGGAGAGCTGGTGTCGATGGAACTGGAGTACGCCGCGGCGCAGGTGAGCAGGGAGCGCATCCAGCGACGGGTCAGTGTGGAGCTGAACGTGCGGGGGCGGGACATCGCGTCCGTGGTCGAGGACGCGCGCCAGGCCATCCGGGACGGGGTCGCGATTCCACCGGGCTACACGCTCGAGTGGGGCGGTCAGTTCGAGAATCTCGAGAGCGCGTCCGCGCGCCTGATGATCGTCGTGCCGGTCGCTCTGCTCCTCATCTTCGTACTTCTCTACGGTACCTTCGACGCCGCCAGGCCGGCGCTCCTCATCTTCCTCAACGTGCCGTTCGCCGCCGTGGGAGGCGTGCTCGCGCTGACCCTTCGAGGACTCCCCTTCTCGATCTCGGCGGGCATCGGCTTCATTGCGCTCTTCGGCGTGGCGGTTCTGAACGGCGTCGTGCTGGTGGACTACATTCGCAAGCTCGAACTGACGGAAGGGCTTTCGCCTGCGGAAGCCGCTCGACAGGGCGCGCTCGTCCGCATGCGTCCCGTGCTGATGACGGCGCTCGTGGCCGCCTTCGGATTCGTGCCGATGGCGTTGGCCAGCGGCGCCGGGGCCGAGGTGCAGCGGCCGCTCGCGACCGTCGTGATCGGGGGTCTCGTCACCGCCACGCTCCTCACCCTCTTCGTGCTGCCGTCCATCTACGCCTGGTTCACCGGCGGTGCATCCGTTCCGGACGCCAACGCGGCGGAGGTCGCATGACGGCGGCCGGCGCGGTCAGCTTCCGGCTTCTTCCAGGTCCGTTTGCGCATCTCGCACGATGGACCATGACGAGTGGAGGAAGAGCCCCGCGATCACCACCGCGACCACGAGGTCCGGCCACGGCGTCGATGTCCAGGCCACGAGGCCGGCCGCCACCACCACGGCGACATTCCCGATGGCGTCGTTTCGTGAGAAGAGCCACACCGCGCGGACATTCGCGTCACCGGTGCGGTGCGGGATCAGGGCCGCCGCCGCCGCGACGTTCACCACGAGGGCCACGAACCCGAGAGCGCCCATGAGGCCGGCCTCGGGCTGCTGCTGCGCCAGCACCCGATATCCGGTGTTCACCAGCACCCCGACCCCGAGCACACCCAGGAACACGCCCTGGATCAGCGCAGCTCGCGCTCGCCAGAGAAGGCTCCACCCGATTGCGAGCAGGCCGAGGAAGGTGATGAGTCCGTCCCCGAGGAAGTCCAGCGCATCGGCCTTGAGTGCCTGCGACCCGCTCAGGAACCCGCCGATCATCTCGACGATGCCGTAGCCGACGTTGAGGAGGACCACGATCCAGAGCGCGCGGCGATAACCGGGTGCCATGTGCGCGGGCGCCGGGGCGTCGGTCGCACCCGCACCCTCCAGGGGCTCCAGCCGGTAGCCGAGGGTGCTCACCTCTCGCTCGACCCCGGGCGTCGGATCGTCCTCGGCGGCGTCTGCGCCCAGCGTGAGGATGTGTGTGGCGGTGGATACCTTCACCGACGCCACTCCCGGCACGCTCCGCACGGCCGCCTCGATCTCGGCCGCGTCCTTCGCACAGTCCATCCCCACCACACGGTATCGTCGCATCGTCTCTCGCTCATGTGTTCGGCAGTACCCACAACGTCACCACGGCCACCCAGGTGCTCAACAGAGCCAGCAGGCCCAGGATCTGTGGGGGACGGAATCCGTGCCTCCCCGCCCCCCAGTGCACGAAGGCTGCGAACGACGCTGCCATGGCCGCGACGAACCCGAGGTTCACGGACAGAAGGGGAACGTTCCCGATCGGCAGCCCGACCAGCGCGAGGGGCACGAACGCCACGGTCAGCGTGACCGCATGGTCTCCGACGACGCTGGTCGTGGCGGATGTCACCTGTCCACTCCGGGCCACGCTCCACGTGGCGAACAGCTCGGGGAGCACGGCCATGGGCGCGGTGATGAACATCCCGCCCACGACGCGCCCGATGCCGAACGCCTGCACGAGTTGCTCGGTCGCACGGACGATGAACCACGCTCCCGCTGCCAGCGCACACAGGCCGGCTACGCCCAGAAGCACCTCGCCGCGACTCCATCTCTCGTCCTCGCCCTCGCCTCGGTCCCGCAGGAGCGCATGGCCGAGGAATACGACGTATGCCGCGCCGAGCAGGAGCCCGTCGATCACCTGAAGGCCGCGCCAAGCGGCGGGCAGCGTGAGCACCGCGAACAGGACGATGAGCCCGAGGTACGGCAGGGCCTGGACCGTCACGCCCCTCCGATCGACCCGGAGCAGCCGCTGCTCGAGGTGCTCGTCGTGCCCGGGATCCTGCTCCGCCTCGTCGACCTGACGGGACGCCACGTACGCCACCGCCACCACCAGGGGGATCGCGATGACGTTGGCGGCGAGGGCCGCGCCGAGTCCGATGTCGCCCACACCCCGGATCGCGCTGGCGGTGTTGATCCCCACCTCCGGAGCCGAGGCGGCGAGCCCCACCAGCGCGCCCCCGGCCGCGGCCGAGATCCCCTGGCGACGGCGGAGCAGTTCGAGCGGCCGCGCGAGTCGCTCGGCGCCCCAGTGGGCGACAAAGACCGCCCCCACGAGAACCCCTCCCCACAGCAGCGGGCTCACCCCACCAGCCACTCCCACGCCTCGTCCAGCTCACCGGACGGGAACCACCGGACGGTCGCATGCGCGAACGGCTTCATCGCCTCGGTCGTGAGCCGATCGACGGTGCCGCTGCCGACCATCGCGAGTCGCTCCACCTCCTCGTTGAGCCGCAGGTCCGCCTTCACGTCCTCCCACAGCGCTCGCCATCCCTCCCACCCGGTCCACTCCTCCGTCACGAAGAGGATGCGGAGTGAGAAACGATACTCGAGCAGTGCGGTCAGGTGGGACCGCAGGTCGAGTACATCCTCCTCCGACAGACTCCCGACCAGGCGAATTGCCACGCGGCCTCCATCGGTTCTGGGCATGATCTCGAACATGATTCGGGTCTCCTCGAGAATAGAGGGATCAGGCGGATGAATCGGGGAAGGCTTCCTCGGCCCGGGGCCGGTACCGGAGCAGTCGAAGCGCGTTGCCGACCACGACGAGCGTGCTGCCCTCGTGCACGACGACCGCGGGGCCGATGCCGAAGATTCCGGTGGTCGTGGCGACGATGAGGAGCGCGATCACGGAGAGGGAGACGGCCAGGTTCTGACGAATGACCGCTCGCGTGCGGCGGGAGAGGCCCACCGTGAAGGGAATGCCGGCGAGGTCGTCGCCCATGAGCGCCACATCCGCCGTCTCGAGCGCCGCGGCGGTCCCGGCGCCGCCCATCGCGATGCCCACATCGGCTGTCGCCAGCGCCGGGGCGTCGTTGACGCCGTCGCCGACCATGGCCACGCCGTCGTGTCGGGCCAGCAGCGCCTTCACCGCCGCCACCTTGTCCTCCGGCAGCAGCTCGGCCATCACCTCGTCGATGCCGACCTCCCGGGCGACGGCCTCGGCGACGCCGCGGTTGTCGCCGGTCATCATGACGAGCGTGCCGACGCCCTGCTCACGGATCCGGTCGAGGGTCTCTCTCACCCCGGGGCGAGGCCGGTCCGCCACCCCGAGGGTGCCGAGCCAGCGCTCGCCGTGCCGGACGGCCATGACGCTCTTCCCGCTCTCCGACAGGCGCTCCACGGCCGCGCGCACCTCCTCCGGCACCGGCACGCCCGTCTCCTCCCAGAGTCGCAGGTTTCCGATCTCGACCACCCGGCCGTCCAGCGACGACCGCACCCCGCGCCCGGTCAGGCTCTCCAGATCTCCCGCCTCCGGCAGCGCGACCCCCTCCGCCTCCGCCCTGCGCACCACGGCCTCGCCGAGGGGGTGCTGCGAGGTCTTCTCGACCGCGCCCGCCACGCGGAGCAGCTCGTCGGGCGAGACCGCGCCGGCCGGCACCACGTCGGTCACATCGGGCCGCCCGACGGTGAGCGTTCCCGTCTTGTCCATGGCCAGGGCGGCCACGGCCCCGAGCTTCTCGAGATGCACGCCGCCCTTGATGAGCACGCCGTTGCGCGCCGCCTGAGCGATTCCAGCCAGGACGGCGGACGGGGTTCCGATTGCGAGTGCGCACGGTGATGCGGCGACCAGGAGTGCCATCGACCGGTAGAAGGAGGTGCTCCAAGTCCACCACCCCATCACCGCCGGGAGTATCGCCAACGCGAAGGCCGAGAGAAGCACCAGCGGCACGAAGATCCGCTCGAAGCGGTCGGTGAGCCGCTCAGTCGGCGCCTTTCGAGTCTGGGCCTCTTCGACCAGTTGGATCACCCGGTCCAAAGTGCGGTCGCCCGCCGCTCGGGTCGTCTCGACGTGAAGCGCCCCCTCTCCATTCACGGTTCCAGCGAAGACCTCGTCACCGTCGCCCTTCTCGACCGGCACCGACTCGCCGGTGATGGGCGCCTGATTGACGACCGAGCGGCCCCTGCGCACCTCCCCGTCGACGGGGATCCGTTCGCCCGGGCGGACGATCACCCACTCCCCGGCCCGCACGTCTTCGACCGGCACGTCGACGAGCGCGTCGTCCCGGAGCACCCGGGCGGTCGCTGGCGCGAGGTCGGCCAACGCGCGGATCGCCCCTCGAGCCCGATCGAGTGCCCGATGCTCCAGGGCGTGGGCCAGGGAGAAGAGGAAGAGGAGGAAGGCGCCTTCGGCCCACTCCCCCAGAGCCGCCGCTCCGAGGGCGGCCACGAGCATGAGGAGGTCGATGTCGAAGGTGAGATTCCCCTTCCGCAGCGCTCGTGACCAGTGGCCCGCGAGGTCCCAGGCACCGAGCACGTAGGCGGCCAGATAGAGGGGCAGCGCCGCCATAGCGGGCAGACTCAGCCAGCGTTGACCACTCCAGGCTGCGGCGAGGAGAAGGCCTGCCCCGAGGCTGAGGACCAGCTCCTTGTTTGCGACCATCCGAGCCAGCAGGCCGGTAGGTTCGTCGCCATTCTCCCTCTCTTCGCCCCCCTTGCGGGGTCGCGTCGGAGGGCCGTAGCCCATGGCCTCGAGTTCCGTGCGGATCGTCGTCTCATCGAGGATCTCCCGATCGAACTCCAACCGGGCTCGTTGGGCGGGAAGGCTCACCGAGGCGTGGAGCACTCCCTCGACCCGGCGGAGGCCCGCCTCGATTCGGCGTGCCGCGTCTTCGCCGTCGATCGCCCGAATCGGGAGAACGGCGTGCCCGTAGCGGGCTGTAACCGCCGCCCCCGCCTGAACGGCGGCCCGCTCCACGTCGCCGAGCCCCACCCCGTCGCTGTCGTAGTGAACGCACAGGAGCGACGCCTCCTTCCCGGGCGCATCGACCACGTGGACATCGAGGACGGCCCGGAGGGCCCGGAGATCTCGAACGAGTCGCAGGACACACGCATCCCGGTCGTCCGGGATGTCGGGCAGCAGGACGGGAAGCTCGATTTTCGTCGTGGATTCCATGATCACCACCTTCCCGATGCAGAGCCCGTACCACCTCGCGGTTCACACCGCACGGGGCCCCCTCGCTTTCGTCTTGATACGCACGCCGTCCTCCACGGGAAGGACGAAGATCTTCCCGTCGCCTCGAGCTCCGGTGTGTGCGGCGGCGAGGACCGCCTGGACGACGGCCTCGGCCCGGTCGTCGGAAACCACCGCCTCCACCCGAACCGTCGGGGTGAAGTCGTCCAGCTGATCGCGGACGTCCCGAGCGTCGTCCTCGAGCTTTTCCCGCCCGAACCCTCGGGCGGGGGTGACGGTCATGCCCGTGAAACCCTCCACATGCTCGAGGGCCCGGGTCACCCGGTCGAGACGGTACGGGGGCAGGTACGTGAGGATCATCTTCATCGTGGCCTCCTCAGAAGCGGGTGGGCTCGCGGTGCAACCATCCGTAGAGGACGGGGAGCACCAGCAGCGTGAGCGCAGTGGATGTCACCAGCCCGCCGACGACCGCGACGGCCAGCGGCCGCTGGACCTCGGATCCGGGGCCGGTGGCGAGAAGCAGTGGGATCAGGCCCAGGGTCGTGGTGACGGCCGTCATCAGGACGGGTCGGAGCCGAAGCATCGAGCCTCGCTCCACCGCCTCCCGGATGGACAGCCCCTCCTGGGCGTGGAGCTGGTTGAAGTAGGTGATGAGCACGAGACCGTTTTCGACGGCGATCCCGAACAGCGCGATGAAGCCGACGCTGGCCGGGACGGAGAGCGCCTGCCCCGTGATCAACAACGCGACGAGCCCGCCCACGAGGGCCAACGGGATGTTGAGGATGATGAGGAGCGCTTCTTTTATGCTGTTGAACGAAGCGAAGAGCATCCCGAAGATCAGTAGGATGGTGATCGGGATCACGACGGCGAGGCGCCGATTCGCCGCCTGGGCGAGTTCGAACTGGCCGCCGAACGTAGTGAGATACCCCGGGGGTAGGTCGACCTGCGCAGAGATGGCTGCGCTGGCCTCCTCCACGAACGAGCCGATGTCCCGACCGCGCACGTTGAGCTGGATCGTGATGTAGCGCTGATTATCCTCTCGCGAGATCTGCCGCGGTCCGATGATGGACTCGATCGTGGCGACCTGATCGAGGGGGACCAGGGTGCCGTCGGGGGCGTCGATGAGGAGCGCCCGCACGTCGGAGACGCGAGCGCGCTCCTCTTCGGTGTAGCGCACGTAGATCGTCCAGCGGCGCTCCCCCTCGAAGAGCTGCCCGGCCGGCGCGCCGCCGACGGCGGCCCGGACCAACTCCTGCACGTTCGCCACGGGAATCCCGTAGCGCGACAACTCGCCCCGATCGAGGTCGATGCGGAGCTGCGGCTGCCCGCTCACCTGGTCCACCTGGATTTCAGAGGCCCCTTCCACGTCGCCCAGGACGCCGGCGATCTCATTCGCCTTCTCCAGGAGCACGTCCAGATCGTCCCCGAAGAGCTTGACCGCGATCTGGGCCTTGATCCCGGTGAGGAGTTCGTCCACGGCGGCCGCTATGGGCTGGGTGAAGTTGAGCTGGACCCCCGGGACGTCGTCCAGTCGCTCCTGCATGGCCGCCACCAGGGCGTCCCGATCGTCGGCGGTCTCCCATTGGTCGTCCGGCTTCAGGTCGACGAAGATCTCGGCGTTGTTGACCGGATCGGCGTGGGCCCCGACTTCGCCTCGCCCGATCCGGCTCACCACCTGAGTGACCTCGGGAAAGGTGAGGAACTGCTCTTCGAGACGCCCGACCGTCGCCGTGGACTCCGTCAGCGCAATGGAGGGTGCCATGGTCGCGCGCACCAGGAGGGTGCCCTCGTTGAGGGTCGGAATGAACTCGGTCCCCAGAAACGGAAACACGCCGGCCCCGACGGCGATCAGCGCGACCGTGCCGAGAATCACCGGGCTCCGGTGATCGAGTGCCCACGTGAGGAGTGGCCGGTAGCGTGCCTGGGCCCACCGGACGATGCGGACCTCGTCGTGCCCCTCGTGGCCGTCGGGTTGCCGGCCCGCGCCCTCTCCCACCGCCCGTCGCTTCAGCAACTGTTGGGCAAGCACCGGCGCGAGGGTGAGCGAGAACAGGAGCGAGCCCAGCATGGCCAGGGCGATCGTGTAGGCCAGCGGGCGGAACATGGTGCCTTCCACACCCTGCAGGGTGAAGAGGGGGAGGAAGACCACGATCACGATCGAGATGGCGAAGAAGACGGGCCGGCCCACCTCCTTCGCGGCCCGGGAGACGAGGTGCACTTTGGGTTCGTCCGCGTCGGGATCTTCTTTCAGCCAGCGGAAGACGTTCTCCACGACCACGATGGCCGCATCGACCATCATGCCGATTCCCACTGCCAACCCTCCCAGCGACATCAGGTTCGCGCTGATGCCGAACTGGAGCATGAGCAGAAAGGTGAGCAAGATGGAAAACGGCAACGACAGCGCCACGATGAGCGACGATCGCAGGTTTCCGAGGAAGACCGCGAGCACCACCACGACCAGGATGAGGCCCTGCCACAATGCCGTGGTCACCGTCCGGGTGGCCCGGTCGACCAGGCCGGACTGCTCGTAGTAGGGCACGAGCCTCACCCCTTCCGGCAGGGCGGTACGGATCTGGTCGAGTCGGTCCTCGACGCGATCGATCACCGTGGACGTGTTCGTGCCCAGGAGCTTGAGGACGAACCCGACGACGACCTCGCCCTCGCCGTTGCGGGTCACCAGACCCCGTCGGATCTCGGGCCCGATATCGACCCGGGCCACGTCGGTCACCCGCACCGGCGTGCCGTCCCGGGTTACGATCGTGATGTCGCGGAGGTCGTCGAGGGTTTCCGCCAGGCCCACCGACCGGACGATGTACTCCTCACGAGCCACCTCGAGGAAGCTGGCGCCCACGTTGAGGTTGTTGGCCTCCACGGCCTCGAGGACGTCGTGAAGGGAGAGGTCGTACTGGCGGAGGCTCGCCGGGTCCACCACGACGTGGTACTGCCTCACGTGCCCGCCGATGGAGAGCACCTCCGTCACACCCCGCACGGTCTGCAGGTTGCGCTTGACGATCCAATCCTGGATCGTGCGGAGTTCTTCCAGAGTGTAGGAGCCGCTCTCGTCGTCGAGGTAGTAGAAGAGGATCTGCCCGAGGCCGCTCGAGATCGGCCCCATCTGTGGGTCTCCGAGGCCTTCCGGGATCTGCTCCCGGGCCTCCTGCAGCCGCTCGTTCACGAGCTGCCGCGCGAAGTAGATGTCGGTTCCCTCCTCGAAGTAGACGTTCACGACGGAGAGGCCGAAGTTGGAGACCGACCGGATGCGGTCGAGCCCGGGCAGCCCGTTCATCGCCACCTCGACCGGATAGGTCACGAGTTGCTCCACCTCTTCCGGCGCGAGCCCCTCGGTCTCGGTGAAGACCTGCACGAGGGCCGGTGAGATGTCCGGGTAGGCGTCGACGGGCAGACGCGTGTACGCCCAGGCCCCTGCGCCGAAGATGACGGCGGCCGCGACCACGACCAGCAGACGTTGCCGGAGCGCGAAGTCGATGAGTCTGTCGATCATCGCCGCCCCCTCAGTGTCCGTGCCCGCCGAACTCGCCCTCGGCGAGTTCCGACTTGAGCGTGAACGCGCCGTGTACCACCAACGGTTGGTCTGCGGTGAGTCCGGAGACGATCTCGACGAGGCCGCCCGGAAGCTCCGCGCCCATCGTCACCGCACGGGCGACGAACTCGTCTGCGTCGGCTCCGGGCACCCACACCACCGTCGCGCCCTCGACCGTCTGCACCGCGTCGCGGGGGACGGCGATGACGGGCGCACCGTCGGCCACGTCGATCCGTGCGGTCGCGAACATCCCGGGCTTCAACGCACCGTCCGTGTTTTCCACCTCGACCCTGGCGCGAACCGTCCGGCGGTCGGGGTCGACGATGTCGGCCACGTAGACGATCCGGCCGGGAAAGACCCGACCGGGCCACGCCACCGTGGTGACCCCCACCGGCTGATCCCGCCGGACCCGACTCAGATTGCGCTCGTAGATGTCCAGCTCGATCCACAGGCGGCTCAGGTCGGCGACCGTGAAGAGCTGGTCGGCCGGATCGACCACCTCGCCGCGGCCGGCGTGACGCTCGACCACGACGCCATCGTAGGGAGCGGACACGTCGAAGTGGCCGCCCTCGTCGTGCAGGTCCGCGCCCAGCACCCGAAGGCGCTCCTGAGCGCTCGCCAACCGTGCCTGCACCCGGCGAAGTTCCGCTTCGGCGTCGAGCAGCTCCCGGCGACTCGAGATGCCCTGGGCTTCCAGCCGCTCTTCACGATCGTAGTTCTCCTGCGCGATCTCGAGCAGCGCCTCGGCCTCGTGGAGGTCGGCCCGGGTCGCACCCACCTCGGGGCTCTCGAGGTGCGCGAGCACCTGCCCCCTCCGAACCCTCGATCCCACCTCGGCGGTGAGTTCGACGACGCGACCCTGGGTCTTCGGCCCGATGTGGCTGACCCGGTTCTGGTCGTAGGTGATGCTGCCCGTCACGGGCAGGAATCCGGCGCTCACCAACTCCGGGGTGCCCACGACCACACCGCTCACCGCGAGGGCTGCCGAGTCGAGGTGCACGACTGGATCGCCGCCCTCCTCGGATGCAGCCACCTGAGGGCTGTTGTCCATGTGGTCGTCATCATCGCTCCCACCCGCTTCTCCGCACGCCGTCAGGAGCAGGACCAGGGGCGGGAGGGCCACGAGAAGGAGAAACCGGAGCAGCCGCGCACGGGTCCACTCGGTCTGCGTCGAACGGTCGATGGGAGGTGCCAAGGTGTGGGCGCTCATCGGGAGTCCTCCCGGAAGTCGAGGTTCAGATCGTCGAGGATGGTGGCCGTGGCGCTGCGGAGCGCCACTTCCGCCATGCGTTGCTGCTCCCACGCCTCCCAGTAGCCCAGCTCCGCGTCGAGGAGCTGATTACGCAGGAGAAGAAGGGTGGAGAGATCGAGCTTCCCTTCCTGGTAGGCGGTCTCCAGCAGTCGCTGGTTCTCTCGCGCCGGCGCGAGCACATCACTTTCGAAGAGCTGGACCTGCCGTGCCGCGGCCTGCCAGGCACGAAACGCATCGGCGACTTCGGTGCGTATCCGCAGTTCCACGGCCTGCACCGTCAGCCCCGCCTGCCTCACCTCGACGGCACGGCCCTCCCGCAGCCCCTGGTTGCGATCGAACAGGGGCACCGGCACGCTGAACGCCAGGCCGAAGCGAGGAGCGACGCCCGGCGCTTCGCGCTCGGCGATGCCGGCGATTCCCACGTTGGGTAGTGCTTCTCGCGTCGCCAGCGAACGCAGCGATTCGGCCCGGCCGACGTACGCTCTGGAGGCCGTCAGGTCAGGGCGATTGGACAGGGCGGTGGCGGAGAGTTCCGGCAGGGAGGTGTCCGGCAGCCGCACGGCGGCACCGACCTCGGCCGCCGCCGTCCGTACCGTTGCGGAGGCCGGGAGCCCGGTGAGTCGAATCAGGGCCAGTTCGGCTTCCGCGACGTCCTGCCCGACGGCGAGGACCCGGGCCCGGGCTCGTGCGGCCTCGATCTCGACGAGATTGGCCTGGAGGAGAGAGACCTCGCCCTCGGAAAGCTGGATGCGCACTGCGTCCAGCAGGCGATCGTTCAGCGTCCGGATCTCTCTCGCCACGTCGAGCCGCTGTACGGCCGCGGCGAGGGTAAACCAGGTGCGTTCCACGTCTGCCAGCACGACCCGGGCTTCGTTGGCCGCCTCGGCCCGTGCCGCAGACAGACCGGCTTCGGCCGCGGCCACCCTGCGCCCGCGCTGACCGGCCAACTCGACCTCCTGGCCGAACCGGATCTCGTAGCGATCGGGGCCGCGATCGCTGAGGGAACTCGGACCCTCGACTTCAATCGCCGGGTTGTGCGGATAGGTGCGGGCGGTGCGGAGTTCGGCGCTCGCCGCGCCGATGCGCTCGAGATCGGCGAGGAGGGCCGGGTTCTGGCGAAGGGCGAGGGTGCGCGCCTCGGCTATGGTCAGTGCCGTCGTGTCGGACGGCGGGAGATCCTGCCTCGCAACCGTGGTCGTGGCCCCGAGGGGCGACGACAACACCGCATGCAGGACGCTCCCGAGCATGATCGCTCGGTGCATCTGGTACGCTCCTGTCCCCGAACGGCCCCCGCGGCCCGCGGATGCGGGAACCCGAGGTGGACCCCAGGCCTGAGCCCGGAGCCGCCGTTCGATTCGTGAGTGGAAATGGGGAACTACCGAGAGACCCGCAGGGCGCTTCGGTCGGGGACCGGCGCCGGTGTTGACCGCGGGCGGAGCGTCAGGCCCGGGGAGGGTGGAGCAGAGGTCGGAAGTCGGGCCCGGTCGGGACCCGGGACGGCGGAGTCGTGATCACGACTCCTGGACCCGCCCATGCAGGAGCGGCGGGGGTCGGCGCGAGGGCATTGCCGTGGGCATGCGTGCAGTGGTCGGAGCCGGTACCGTGCTCATGGTCGGGACCGTGCTCCTCGCCGAATCCCTCCTGCGCCCCTTCGTGGCCGTGTTCACCGGTGGACTCCACCGCGTGAACCGCCGCTGTGGCCGTCGACTCATGATGGACCTCACCGTCGCGCACGAGCCCGGCCACCGCCTCCAGAGAGGAGGTGGCGAACGACGCCAGCAGGGCGAGAGCCATCAGGGGACGGAGGTTCATCAACATCCGGTACGGATGGACGTGACGGAAGTTCCCTCCAGCCGGTCGCACCCCGCCGCAGCCGGACCGTGAAGGCCACCCGTTCGGCCCCTTGACTCCGTACCCAGGTACGGGCCGTAGATTGAGCGCGGAGTCCCGGAGATGGGTGCGGACGCCGCGAGCCGGGTTCGACGAGAGGAGGAGCACGTGAGGGAGTCGTTCAAAGCCGCTATTCCCGGCGTCGGGGCCGTTGCCGCCGCGGCTGGATCGGCACTGTGCTGCGCCGGTCCGGTGGTGGCCGTCTCCCTCGGGGTCTCCGGTGCCGGGCTCGCGGCGTTCGAGCCCTTTCGGCCGTACTTCCTGGCTCTGACGGCGGGAGCCCTGCTGGCCGGTTTCTGGCTCGTCGATCGAGAGGAGAGGGCAGTGTGTGAGCCCGACAAGCCCTGCGCGGACCCGCGGGTGCGCAGGCGAACGAAGGTGTTCCTCTGGATCGCCACGACCGTCGCGGTGGGTCTCGCGAGCTTTCCGAGTTGGCAGGGTCTCGTTCTCGATTGAAGGAGAGGCGAATGGGCAGAAAGGAGTGGGCGGCGATCGCGATCGTCATCGGCGGCGGAATCCTGTTGCAGATTCCGGGACACGACGCCATGGAGGTGAAACGGGTCGGTGTGGAGGCCCCGAGGGAACCCGCGATGGAAGGGTTGAATCCCGGGCTCCAGCGCGTGGAACTCCATGTCACGGGCATGACCTGAGACGGTTGTGCCACATCGGCCCGTGTGGCCGTGGAGCGAATAGCGGGAGTTCAGGACGCCGAGTTCTCGTATGAACGGGGTGAGGGGCTCGTCACCTACGATCCCGATAGCACTTCTGCGGAAACGATCATCGCGGAGCTGGCCAGGATGACCGGGTATGTGGCAACCGTGCGTGAGGGCTCGACCTCCTCCCGCCAGGAGCACGAATGAGGGGCATGGCCGACGACCGGAGTGAAGACGACATGACGACCAGACCCCTGTCTCTCGGCGATGCCGACTTCGACTTCGTCGTGATCGGTGGCGGATCGGCGGGGTTCGCCGCTGCGATCCGTGCGGTCGAGCGGGGCGCCTCAGTGGTGATGGTGAACGCGGGTACGATCGGCGGGACCTGCGTGAACGTGGGGTGCGTGCCGTCGAAGACGCTGATTCGAGCGGCCGAGGCGAGACACGGTGCCGTCGCGCATTCCTTCGACGGCATCGAGCGCCGGCCGCTCACGGTCGATTGGCCCGCCGTACGTGGGGGTAAGAACGATCTTGTGGCCGCGCTCCGAACAGCCAAGTACGAGGACGTGCTCGCGGCCTACCCCGAGATCAGCTTCGTTTCGGCTCGTGCCACGCTGGCCGAGGGTGGACGGGTCGAACTCGACAACGGAGCCTCCATCAGGGGCGGTCGCTTGATCGTAGCCACGGGTTCGTCTCCCTGGGTACCGCCGATTCCCGGACTTGCCGAGGCGGGGTTCCTGGACAGCACGGCCCTCCTGGACATCGAAGCGCTACCGGCCTCGCTCGCCGTTCTGGGAGCGGGCCCGGTCGGGCTGGAGCTCGCACAGGCGTACGCGAGGTTGGGCGTCGAAGTGACCGTACTGGCGAGGTCGCGCGTGCTGTCGGATCTGGATCCAGAGGTGGGCGCGGACGTCGCGCGCCATCTGGTGGAGGAGGGCCTCGTCCTGCGGGAGCAGGTGCGTGTCGAGCGCGTGGTGCGAGGCGCAGGAAATCGGGATCTCCATGTCACGGGCGAGGACGGCACGTCGGTCATCCATCGCGTGGAGGCCATCCTCGTGGCGACCGGGCGGCGCGCGAACACCGCTGGGCTGGGCCTCGAGGCGCTCGGTGTCGAACTGGGAGCGAAGGGCGAGATCCGGGTCGATGCCAGTCAGCGCACGACGACCCCCGACGTGTTTGCGGCCGGCGACGTCACGGGCGGCCCCATGCATGTCTACGTTGCCGCGCAGGCCGGGAAGGTGGCGGTGGACGCAGCGTTGGGCGACGAAGCTCGGCTGGACCTGTCCGTCTTGCCCGAGGTTGTCTTCACCGATCCGGCCGTAGCGACCGTGGGGCTCACCGAGCTGGACGCCAGGGGGCGCGGGCACGCTGTTCGCACCTCGACACTGCCTCTCGAACATATTCCGCGAGCGCTTGCCGCGCGGGACACACGTGGATTCATCAAGCTCGTGGTCGACGGGGTCACCGGCCGGGTTCTCGGCGCCCACATCGTCGCGCCCGAGGCGGGCGAGATGATCATGGAGCCCGCACTCGCCATCCGATTCGGCCTGACCACCGATGACCTGACGTCGACGCACCACCCGTACCTCACCCACGCCGAGGGGATCAAGCTCGCCGCCCTGGCCCTCGACAAGGACGTCGCGAAGCTCTCCTGCTGCGCGGTATAGGATGAGCATGACCGCCCCATGACTGCAGAGCCTCTCTTGACGATCGGACAGCTCGCCGAGCGGACGGGGTTCGGCGTAGGCGTGGAGACCATACGGTACTATGAGCGCAAGGGGCTTCTGGACGAACCACCCCGAACACCGGCCGGCTACCGGCAATACCCACCCGGGACGGTCGACCGGCTCCGGTTCGTTCGACGCGCCCAGGCGCTCGGTTTCACGCTCGACGAGATCGGCGATCTGCTGGAACTCCGGGTGGATGAGGTCGCGGCGTGCCCGAGCGTCGAGGAGAGCGCTCGGACGAAGCTGGAGCTCGTCGAATCGAAGATCCGCGAGCTGCGTCGAATCCGGCGCTCGCTGGAACACCTGCTGAGGGCCTGCCGGGCGCGTGAGGCCACGAGCGAATGCCCGATTCTGGAGGCACTGGGGGAGTAGTCGACCACCCCCTATCGCTTCCGATTCGCCAGTCGCCATCCAGACACCACCATCGCCAGGGCGACGAGTTGGAGGGCGGTCAGCAGGATCGTGTCGAAAACGGCATTGCCGGTGAATCCGAACGTGTGGTAGACCAGGAAGGGCCCGAACGCGCGCCAGATCGCCGGGCGGCGCTGGATGACCTCGCCGGTGTGTTGCGAGACGTGGACGTCGCTGTCGTCCGGGTCCGAGGCGCGGAAGCGGAAGGTGGGAATGCGTGCATTCCAGTCCATCCAGTACTCCTCCGACTCCACCCTGTCCCGCAGCTCCGCACCCCGCACGACCGCTCCGGCGGCTGCCGCCGCCAACTCCGGTGTAAGGCGGGTCAAGGGGGAGCCGGTGGCGACGTCGAGGACGACGGGGAGGCTGTCGCGAGCCGAGTAGATCAGTGCGAATCGCCGGCCCTCGATCGCTCGCCACTCGAACCTCTGGACCGGCGGCGCCGCATCTGCCGGGGCTCCTGCTGTACCACGCCGCCCGGCGAGCACCTCGGCACTCGGGAGGACTTCGGTCGTCTGGATCCCACCCGTCCAGTCGGTCTGAAACGACCCCTGACCGCGGAACCGGGGCTCGATGAGGCCGAGATTGAACCAGAGGTAGCCTCCCACCAGCATCTGCGTGCCGAGAACCAGAGCGGCCAGCGGCGCGAGGCGCCCATGGATTCGTCGGGCGGGTCGCACGTTGGAGTTCCAGCGTCGGCGCCGATCGCGGCGGTCCCACCAGAGGGCGCCTCCGAGGACGATCAGCGTCAGGGTGAGGCCGACGAGGGTGAACAGGATCGCCGTGAAGACGCGCACGGAGCTTCCCCACTGCCAGACGTGAACGCCTCGGTACACGCGTTCGAACCAGGCGGCCATCGGGTCGGTGCGGCGCAGGACCCGCCCCGACGCCCGGGACAGGACGAGTGTGCTCTCCTGGTCACCGGCGACGGAGACCTCGACGGCGGCAACCTCGTCCACCTGGTAGTAGCGGTTGAACTCCTGGTGCGGCTGGAGGGAGACCGCGTGTGAGCCCGCCAACTCGGCGTCGGCGACCCGCAGCAGGATGGAGTCTGGCAGGGGATCGAGCCTCTCGCCGCTGCGCGCATCGTAGACCGATTCGAGGTCGAACGGCCCGGGCTTCACGACGTACGCCGGGACGCCCCCGATCGGCTCCAGTCGAAGCCAGTAGATCCGGTCGATTCCCTCTGCCCGGAGCGAACGCAACACGCTGTCGGGCGGGATCAGATCGGCCGACGAGAGGGGCAGTCCCGCGGAGTGACTTCGCGTCAGCTCGTAGTCGCCCTGGAGTCCCTCGGGGAGCGCCAGCCCGACGCCGTGGAGTACGAACGACGAGGCGATCCAGGCCAGGATCGGCACGGTGGCCAGAAGCCCGAGCCAACGGTGTATCCGGGAGACTCGCAGGCGGGCGGAGGGGCGCATGGGGAGGGCTCCGGAGGGAGGGCGTCACGGTTCACGATCGCGGGCGGGGCTCACCTACCGAGAGATAGATGGCCCCGGCGTAGTACTCCCGGAAGTCGACGTGCGCCAGGTGCGTGGCGACCGACTCCCACGGGCGCCGCTCGCCGAGATCGAGCGTCACCGCGAAGGGCCGGTTCAGCCAGGCCGCGAACCGTACGAGCGGCTCCGGCCAACCGTCGGGGCGCTTGAGGTCGAGGATCACCAGGCGTCCGCGCTCCGGAAGCACCCGGGCCACGTCGGCGATAACCTGGTCGAACGCGGGCGAGAGGGTGAGGGCGAAGGTCGTTAGCACCCCGTCTACGCCCTCGGGTATGTCGTACTCGGCGAATTCGGATCGGACCAACTCCACATTCGACCAGCCCAGACGTTCGGTCCGCTTCCGGGCCCCCTCCAGCATCTCTTCGGTGAGATCGAGCCCGATGATCCGTCCCGTGGGTCCCACCCGCTCCTGGAGCAAGGGGAAGTTCAAGCCCGTGCCACAACCGAGGTCGAGCACGGTGGATCCATGTCGGAGACCGAGCGCATCGACCGCGGCACGTCGGTATCGGTCCATTCGGGCTCCGAGGAGCGGGAAGATCCGGACGGCGCGATCGTACCGACGTGCGGTTCGTGCGTAGATCTCCCTGACCTCGTCGACCGTGAACACAGCTGAGCTCCGGGCTTCCCTCACGCGGCGGACGGTCCGCCTTCATCGCCTTCGTCGGAATCGTCCACCGCCACGTACCATTCGGGGTGCTCCAGGAACTTCTGCTTGCAGCGGGCGGCGCAGAAGTAGTACCGCTTGCCCTGGAACAGGCACGAGGCGGCGGCCTCGTCCGTGTCGACGGTCATTCCGCAGACTTCGTCGTGAACCTTCACGGTGTCCTCCTGTGCGGCATTCGCGTGAGTTGTCTCACCCTCGGGAGCGCCGAAGGGACTCCATCCGGGCTTCGAACTCCTGGTCGTCGATCTCACCGCGGGCGAACCGCTCCCGGAGCGCTTCCTCGGCGTGCTCGCGGTCGCGTTGTCGACGGCGCGTCTCGGACCGATCGGCAAACATGCGGAAGAACGCCCAGGCGAGAATCACGAGCGTGACGATCCAGATGGACCACCACGCCCAGTGCATCCCCATGAACATTCCTCCGTCGTGCCAGGCGGTGAACTGGATCGATCCGAACATCGAGAATCTCCTCCTACAGAAGGGCCAGGCGGTTTCGGTCTCCGGTGCGGACGTTCACGACGGTGTCGATGTCGGAGACGACCACTACACCGTCGCCTCGGCGGCCCGTAGCGCAGTGGTCTCGAATGACGGCGAGGGCGGCCTCGAGGGCCTCCTGGTCCACGATGAACTCCACCCTCGCTTTCTCGGAGTAGGCCCCGCCGTCTTCGAACGAGACGCGATAGTCTCCGGGGTCCACGCCGGCGCCCAGTGCATGGACGTGGCTGACCCAGAATCGCGTGACGTCGAACTTCTCCAGCTCCGACACGAGGTGGGCCACGGACTCGGTGCGAACGATGGTCGTCAGTTCCTTCAGCATGACGCCTCCGGGGTGTTGCAGGTGATCAGTCGCCCGTGGCCGGGTGGAGCGCCGTCTCCGCGGCGTGGGATCGCCGCGAGGCCCTCTTCACCAACGCCTCGTGCCAGAGAGAGTAGATCGCGGGTATCACCACCAGGGTGAGCACCGTCGCCGAGACCATCCCGCCGATCATGGGGGCGGCGATCCGTCTCATGACGGAGCCGCCGGCGCCGTGCCCCCAGAAGAGGGGCAGGAGCCCGGCCATGATGGCGATCACCGTCATCATCTTGGGGCGCACCCGGTGTACGGCGCCCTCCATGATGGCGTCGTGGAGTCCCTCCAGCGTCTCACGCCCGGCCCGCACCTGGTCGGCCCAGGCGTGGCGCAGGTAGATCAGCATGATCACCCCCGTTTCGGCCGCGACGCCGGCCAGGGCCACGAAGCCGATGGCGGTGGCCACCGACCAGTGGTAGTCCAGGAGCGCCATGAGCACCACGCCGCCCACCAGGGCGAACGGCAGTGACAACATGACGATGAGGGTGTCGGAGATCGTGCCGAAGTTCAGGTAGAGCAGCAGGAAGATGATGAGCAGGGTGGCCGGAACCACCAGGGCCAGCTTCTGCTTCGCCCGCTGCATGTATTCGTACTGCCCCGACCACGTGATCGAGTAGCCCGCGGGAAGCTCCACCATGCTCTCGACCATGGCCCGGGCCTCGGCCACGTACGAACCGAGATCGCTCCCCTCCACGTCGACGAAGACCCATGCGGTGGGAAAGGCCTGTTCGGTCTTCACCACCATGGGGCCGCCCACCGTGCGAATCGTGGCCACCTGGCCCAGGGGGATCTGATCGCGACCCATGCCGGCCTCCATGCGCGGGGTCGGCCTCCCCGTGTTCGTCGCGGGGGACGCCCGGTCCAGGCCGCGCATGCTGCTCGGTGCGGCCATGCCGGCCATGCCCGGATCGCGGCGCATGCCCACGGGGATCAGGATCTCGGCGATCTTCTCGGGCTGGTCCCGGAGTTCCTGGGGGTACCGGACTCGTACGCCGTAGCGCTCCCGTCCCTCGACCGCCCGCGTTACAGCCATGCCCCCCACGGCCGACTCGATGACCATCTGGATCTGGCGCACGTTGAGGCCGTATCGGGCCGCGGCGTCCCGATCGATGTCGATGTCGAGGTAGGAGCCCCCCAACACCCGCTCGCCGAACGCGGAGCGGGTTCCGGGCACCATCTGGACGGCGGCTTCGACCTCCTTCGCGAGGCGTTCGAGCTCGGCGAGGTCGGGGCCGAAGATCTTCACCCCCACGGGCGTGCGAATGCCGGTGGCCAGCATGTCGATGCGCCCCTTGATGGGCATCGTCCAGGAGTTGGTGATGCCGGCCATGCGCAGCGCGTCGTCCATCTCGTCGAGCAGGCTCTCGTACGTGACCCCCGGCCGCCACTCGTCTTCGTCCTTCAGGACGATGGTCGTCTCGAACATGGCCAGGGGGGCCGGATCGGTGGCGGTCGTCGCGCGTCCGGCCTTGCCGAACACGCTCTCCACTTCCGGGAAGTCCTTCAGGATCGAGTCCTGCGTCTGCAGCGTCTCCGAGGCCTTGGCGATGCTGATTCCCGGCAGCGTGGTGGGCATGTAGAGGATCGTGCCCTCGTTCAGGGGCGGCATGAACTCCGAGCCGATGCTCCGGAACGGCAGGACGGTGAGGATCAGCACGGCCGCTGCAGCGCCGATGACGGGGAGGCGATAGCGCAGCACGAACTCGAGAACCGGCTTGTAGGCCGCGATGAGAAACCGGTTCACCGGATTGGCCCGTTCCCGGTGGATGCGTCCCCGGATGAACAGGCCCATGGTTACGGGCACGAGGGTGACGGAGAGGAGCGCCGCCGATGCCATGGCCAGCGTCTTGGTCCACGCCAGGGGCTCGAACAGCCGGCCCTCCTGCGCCTCCAGGGCGAAGACGGGCACGAACGACACGGTGATGATGAGAAGGGAGAAGAAGAGGGCCGGCCCCACCTCCTTCGACGACGCCACGACCACGTTCCACCGCTCCCGGGGGCTCAGGAGTCGCGTATGGAGGTGGTCGCCGCCCGGATCACCGGGGAGCGGGCGCCCCGCACGGGCGGCCTCTTCCCGCTTGGCGTCGATGGTGGCCTCGAGATGCTTGTGCATGTTCTCGACCATCACGATCGCGGCATCGATCATGGCGCCGATGGCGATGGCGATGCCCCCGAGGCTCATGATGTCGGCACCGAGTCCCAGACCCCGCATGGCGATGAAGGCCATCAGGATGCCCAGGGGCAGGGTGAGGATCGCCACCAGGGCGCTCTGGACGTGCCACAGGAAGAGGACCGTGACCAGCGCCACCACCAGCGACTCCTCCAGCAGCTTCTCCTTCAGGGTGTCGATGGCGCGATGGATCAGGTCGGAGCGGTCGTAGACGGGGGTCACGACCAGCCCGGCCGGGAAGCCGGGCTCCAGTTCGTCGAGCCTCGCCTTCACCCGGTCGATGGTGGTCAGGGCGTTCTCGCCGAACCGCATCACGACGATCCCCCCGACGACGTCCCCACGGCCGTCCAGATCGGCCACGCCCCGGCGCACGTCGGGCGCGAGGCGCACGTCGGCGACGTCCGCCACGCGAATCGGCGTGCCGTGGGCGGTCGACGCGACGACGACCGACTCGATGTCGGCGATGCCCTCGAGGTAGCCCAGGCCCCGGATCATGTATTCCCGCTCGGCCATCTCCAGGACCATGGCCCCCACGTCATCGTTGGACGCCCGCAGGGCCTCCATGACCGCGGTCACCGGAATGTCGAACCCCCGCAGCTTCGCGGGATCGACCGTCACCTCGTACACCTGCTCGTAGCCACCCACCGTGGCCACCTCGCTCACGCCCGGCACCGACGTGAGCTGATAGCGCAGGTACCAGTCCTGGTAGGACCGGAGATCGGCCAGCGACATCGTGCCCGTCGTGTCCTCCAGCGCGTACTGGTAGACCCAGCCGAGCCCGGTGGCGTCGGGGCCGAGGGAGGGCTCGGCCCGCTCGGGCAGGGCGCCCCGGATGCCCGAGAGGTACTCCAGCACACGGCTCCGGGCCCAGTAGAGGTCGGTGCCGTCGTCGAAGATCACGTACACGAACGACGTGCCGAAGAAGGAGTAGCCCCGGACGGTCTGGGCCCCGGGCACCTTGAGCATCTCGGAGGCCACCGGATAGGTGACCTGGTCTTCGACGATCATCGGGGCCTGGCCGGGATAGTCCGTCCGGACGATGACCTGCACGTCGGAGAGGTCGGGGAGCGCCTCCAGCGGCGTGCTCCGCATGGCCAGGATTCCCCCGGCCGTGACGAACACGGCGGCGAGCAGCACCAGAAAGGTGTTGCGGACCGACCATTCGATGACGCGACTGAGCATGGTGGTGTCTCCTCGGCCGAATCAGCGACGCGGGGTGGACGTTCCGGACGTGTCCGGGGGCATGGCCCCCATGTCGTGTCCCGAATGGTCCATGGCGGGTGCCGTGTCGGGAGCCGGGGTCCCCATCTCGTGACCCGAGTGGTCCATGGCCGCTCCCTCGGACTCGCCCTCCATGGCCTCCATGCCGGCGGTCAGCGCCCCCAGGCTCGACTCGGCATCGACCAGGAAGGCCGCGGACGCCACCACCCGGTCGCCCTCGGCGAGGCCCTCGAGCACCTGCACGTCGGCGCCCGCGGAGCGGCCGGCGACGACCTCGCGGGGCACCAGCTGCCCGTCGGCGGCCCGCACGAAAACCAGGGAGCGCGTGCCCGTCGACATCACGGCGGTGCGGGGCACCACCACGGTGGGATCCAGAGCGGGCGCCTCCAACCGCACCCGGGCGTACATGCCGGGCTTGAGGGCTCCCCGGGGGTTGGGCAGCTCCAGGCGCACCCGCCCCGTCCGCGATTCCACCGACACGGTGGGATAGACGTACGTGACCCGGGCCTCGAAGCTCCGGCCCGGCAGAGCCTCGAAGGTCGCCACCGCCCGCTGACCTTCGGCCACGAGGGCCAGGTCCTTCTCGAACACGTCGGCCTCGATCCAGACCCGCGACAGATCGGCCACCCGGAACAGGGTCATGCCCGGCATGATCCGGTCGCCCTCGACGACGTTCTTTTCCACGACGACGCCCCCGGCCGGGGCCCGCAACGTGAGCGTCCGGCTCACCGTGCCGGACTCCTCGACACGGGCGATCTCGTCGGGGGGCACGTCCCAGTAGGCCAACCGCCGCCGTGCCGACTCGAGCAGGGTGCGGGCCGTCTCCTCGGCACGCCCCTCGGGAGCCTCCCGGAGCAGTCTCGCGGCAAGGGCGAGCTCCTCCTGGGCCGACACCAGCATGGGGCTGTAGACGTCCATCAACGGCTCCCCCCGATCCACGGCGGCCCCGGTGAAGTCGACGTGGAGTTCCTCGATCCAGCCCTCGATCTTCGGGTTCACGGCGGCGAGGCGCGTCTCGTCGTAGCCCACGGTACCCAGGGCCTCGACCCCGACCTCCAGGCTGCGTCGCTCCGCCGTGGCGAAAGTGACGCCGATGCGGCGGGCGTCTTCCGGGGTGAGACGAACGGGGGACTGCGTCTCGGCCCCGGCGGCCATGGCGGAATGGTCGTGGCCTTCCATGGACTCGCTCGTCTGGGCGGGCGCGTCGTCCTGGAGTCGCCAACCCACGAGAGCGGCGGCGGAAAGGACGAGAACGGCGGCGAGAGCGATCTGGGTACGGGTCTTCATCGTTGCTCCGGCGCGGGGGCCAGGATCGAGGTGGTGCGAGGGAGGGCGCGGCCCACGGTGGACTCCAGCCCCGCCACCGCACGGCCGTAGTCGGCGAAGAGATCGACCAACTCGCTCTCGTAGCGGTTCGCCGACATCTGGGCGTCGACCAGGGTCATGAAGTCCACCCCCCCGACGCGGTACGAGGAAAGGGCCGATTCGACGGTCGCGTGGGCTTCGGGCAGGATCCCGGTACGGTAGAGGTCGATGAGCGTTCCGGCCGTCTCCAGGTCCGCCATGAGGACGCCGATCCGGCTCTCCACCTCGGCGCGGGAGGCCGAGAGGTCGGCCCGTGCCCTCTGCAGCGAGGCCCGAGCCTCCTCCCGCGCGGCGTACTGCCGGGAGCCCGCATGGACCGGCAACGAGAAACCGATCACCGCACTCCCCATTCGCTCGGTTCCGAGACCCCGATCGCGCTGCCCGTACGTCACGCCCACCGTGAAGTCCGGCCAGATCGTCTTGCGGGCCAGGTCGGTCCCCAGGTCGGCCCGGTCCACGGCCGTGCGATCCCGCCGCAGGAGCGGGCGCGAGTCCCACGCCCACGCTTCGAGCGTGTCGCCGTCGGGGATCGTCGACGGGAGGGGGTCCAGCACCGGACTCGGGATCGGCGTGTCGGCGGGTCGGTCGAGCAGGCCGTTGAGCCGGGCGGCCGCCGCCGTCCGCATGGCCTCCATGGTGCGGATCTCCCCGTCCATGCGCACGACTTCGACGTCGGCCCGGAGCACGTCGGTCTGGGCCCCTTCGCCCGCGGCGTAGAGGGCGCGAGCCACGGTGCGGAAGCTCTCGAGGAGCCCGAGGGTCTCGCGCATCACCGCGAGGCGACCTTCGAACGAATAGAGGTCGTAGAAGAGGTCGGAGGTTTCGCGGCGAAGGCTCCACCACGTCTCTTCGGCGCTCGCCTCGGCCATGCGGTGCGTCGCCTCGGCGACGTCTCCGCGGAGTCCCAGAGTGCCGGGAAACGGAAACCGCTGCATCAACTGCACCGACGGCGCCATGGAGGCGGGCATGTCGGCGTTCAGATCGGGCAGCCCCACGTTCATGACGCCGAGCTGGACCATGGGGTCGGGCAGGGTCGACGCCTCGTCGACCCGGGCCGCTGCCGCCGCGGCCACGGCGCGAGCCGCCTCGAGACGCGGGCTGCGAGAGGCCAGCGTGTCCAGGAGCGCGCCCAGACGGAGCGTCGACGAGGCGGGCGACGGCTCGGGGGACTGGGCCGTGAGAGGCGCCCAGACGAGGAGGAGGGCCACGGTGGCCGGCCCGGCGAATCGAAGCATGGAGGGACGTTCTCCGGCGACGGGATCTCGAAACCGATGAGACCAACCTCGCCGCCCGCCCGTGAAGGCTCCGTTAGATCACGGTGAAGGTGCCTTCACCCGGTGTGGGGAGAACTCCGACGGAGGGTTCCGAAGGGGACTACGACGTCGAACCGAGCGCCTCCCTCGCGTCGGTTCGAAGCCTCCACGGATCCGCCCAGTCCCTCGACGATGGCGTGGACGATGGCGAGCCCGAGGCCGGTGCCCGGGGTGTCTCCTCCGGGGGTGCGGGCCGCATCGGCCCGGTAGAACCGGTCGAAGAGGCGCTCCGGGTCGTCGCCCAACCCGGGGCCGGTGTCCTCCACGACGATGTGGAGTCCGTCGCTCGTCCGGTTCAGGTGAACGTCCACGCGCCCGCCCCGGGGCGTGAACTTGAGCCCGTTGTCCACGAGGTTCCACACGATCTGCCCCACGAGGCCGGCGTCGATGGGGAGGACGCCTTCGTCGTCGGCCCGGATGGAGAGCGTCACCCCCGATTCCTCTTCGGCCCGTCGGAAGCGATCGGCGAGGCGAGCGGCGAAGGCCCGACTGTCGACGGGTTCCCACCGCGGACTGAGCGCGTCGGCGTCGGCGCGGGCGAGGGTGAGGAGGTCTTCGGTGATCCGGGACAGGCGCAGGATCTCCTCGAGGTTGCTCTTCAGCACCTCCCGATATTCGCCGGCGCGGCGATCCTTTCTCAGCGCGATCTCGATCTCACCCCGGAGCGCCGTGAGGGGCGATCGGAGTTCGTGGCTCGCGTCGGCCGTGAACCGGGTCTGGGTATCGAAGGCGTGCTGGATGCGCCCCAGCATCGTGTTGAGGACTTCGACGAGGCGGTGGTACTCGCGGGTGTCGGACCACGCCTGGATGCGTCGGTCCAGCGAACCGGCCCCGATCTCCTCGGCCTGGTCGATGACGTCGTGAACTGGTCGCACGGCGCGTCCGGCGAGCCACCAGCCCCCGGCGGCCGAGCCCACGAAAACGACGCCGGCGAGTGCCGCGAAGAAGGCTACGAGGCGCCCGACCATTTCGTCGCGTGGGGAAAGGGGGGCGGCCACCTGGAGCACGTGCCGATCGTGGGGCGGCCCGAATCGACCCAACGGGTAGTAGACGGATCGAACCGCCCTCCCCTCGAACACCTGCTCCCGCCAGACCAGGTCACCCTCGGTGGAGAGGCGGAGGGCGGCGCGGTCGAGGGGAAGGTCGGCGGTCATGAATTGGCTTCGCAGTAGACTACGCCCCCCCTCGCTCCAGACCTGGGCGTACTGAATCAGATCCCGTACCGAGACCGCTTCCTCGGGCGTCAGCTGCCACTCGTGGAAATGCATGGCGCCGTCCGGGGAATCCACCAGGGAAGCCGCCTGAATCGACGCGACGTTGAGGATCGCGGCATTGAGTTCCCGATCGAGGATCACCCGGAGGGTCCAGAGGCTCGCCGCCGAGATCAGCACCACCGCCACGGTCATCGCCGCCGTGAATCGAACGGCCAGCTGAACTCGAAACGACCTCATTCGGGATCGTCCCGCTGGAACACGTACCCGACCCCCCGGATCGTGTGGACCAGGGGCGAGGCTTTCTCGGAGCCCCGGAGCTTCCGTCGAAGATGGGCGATGTGGACGTCGACCACGTTGCTCATGGGATCGAAACTGAGGTCCCACACCTTCTCCAGCAGTTCGGTTCGACGAATCACCCGCTCCCGATGGAGGAGGAAGAACTCGAGGAGCTGGAACTCCTTTGGGGTGAGGTCCAGTCGCCCACCCTTGCGAGTCGCCACGTGCTTGACCCGATCGAGCTCGACATCGTCGTAGATGAGCCGATCGGGCCGTTCCGAACCCCCGCGACGGAGAAGGGCCCGAATCCGGGCGAGGAGCTCGTCGAAGCTGAACGGCTTGGTGAGATAGTCGTCCGCGCCGGCGTCGAGGCCCTGGACGATGTCTTCACGGGCGTCCCGAGCGGTGAGGAGGAGAATCGGGACAGCGCGTTCCCGGGTGCGCAGCTCCCGCACGATCTCCAGCCCCGATTTTCCGGGCATCATCACGTCGAGGAGCAGCAGGTCGTAGTCGTAGACGAGCGCCTTCATGGCGCCATCGGCACCGTCGTGGGCGACATCGACGGAGTAGCCCTCCTCTCGGAGTCCCTTCTCGAGGAAGCTGGCGACCTTCTTGTCGTCTTCGGCGACCAGGATGCGCATGGGCAGGCCAATGGTTGTGGGGCGCAGACGGTCCCAAAGCTAGTACTCACCGCTGAAGGGCGGATGAAGGTCCGGTGAAGAAGTCTTCATGGCGACTTCACCGGCCATTCATGTGCCGAGGGCCAGGATCGACTTCCATCCCCCCTCCCGCTCATCGGAGCCTGGCCATGCGAACGACCCGAGGAACTCTCCTTCCCGCCTTGGCGTTCCTGACCCTCCTGACCCCTGGCGCAGTCTCCGGACAGGAGTCGTCGGACTCGGCAGCCGTTGCGACCGTCGTCGCCGCCTTCCACGACGCGCTTTCGTCCGGGGAGGGGGATCGGGCGCTGGACCTCCTCACGGACCATGTCCGCGTTCTCGAAGGCGGCGGTGTGGAAACGCGGGAGGAATACGCCGACCACCACCTTCCGGCCGACATGGCTTTCGCCCAGGCGGTCAGCCGCGAGCGGGGCGACCTCGAGGTGGTGGTCCGAGGCGACGTGGCCTGGGCGATCTCGAGCAGTCGGGCCGTAGGCACCTGGCGCGAACGCCCCGTCGACTCGCGTACCGCCGAATTGATGGTGCTGGAGCGCCAGTCCGATGGCTGGCGGATCTCGGCGATCCACTGGTCGTCGCGCTAGGGAAGCCTAGCTCCAGCTCAGGTCGTGGTTCGAGAGCGGCAGGGAGCGCACCCGGACCCCCGTGGCGGCGAAGATGGCATTGCAGAGGGCCGGGATCGCCGGCGGCAGGGCCGGCTCACCGAGCCCCGTGGGGTTGTTGTCGGTGATCACGAAGTGCACATCGACGGGCGGAGCCTGACGCATCTTCAGCAACGGGAAGGCGTTGAAATTGGCCTGCACCGCTCGCCCGCCCTCGATGGTGATCTCCTGACCGAAGGCCTGGGACAAGGCGTCGATGACGCCGCCCTGCGTGTTGTTGCGGGCGTTGAGCGGGTTGATGATCTGGCTGCCCACGTCGCCCACCACCCACACCTGGTCCACCGACAGCTCGCCGGCCCGGCTCACCGTGGCCTGGATCACCTCGGCGAAGTAGCCCCGGTGGCTGTAGTGGAAGGCCACGCCCATTCCGGTGCCCCGGGGCAGGTCGCCGCGGCGGGCCCAGCCCGAGCGCTCGGCCACCGACTCCAGCACGGTGCGCATTCGCGCCGCGTCCAGGCCCTGGTCCTCTCCGGGGGTGGCCAGGACGTCGAGGCGGAACTGGACCGGGTCGGCGCCGGCGGCATGGGCCAGTTCGTCGAGGAACGACTGGTAGACGAAGGCCAGGGCGTTGCTTCCCGGTGCCCGCAGCGCGCCGGTGGGCACGCCCAGGGGCATCATGGACGCTCCCATGGAGAAGTGGGGAACGAACCCGGCCGGGAACTCCGAACTCCGCACGCTGGCGCTGGAGGCGAACCGCTCGCCGTTGCCGAAGCTCACGAAGTGGTTGCGCCACGCCACGAGACGCCCGTCGGCGTCGACCCCGCCCTCCAGACGGTGGAATCCGGCCGGCCGATAGAGGTCGTGGCGGGTGTCGTCTTCCCGGGACCAGAGGAGCTTCACGGGCACACCCACCTCCCGGGCGATCCAGGCGGTCTCGGCCAGCCAGTCGTTGTAGAGCCGACGGCCGAAGCCGCCGCCCATGCGGGTCAGGTGGATGGTGACGTGTTCCGGGGGGATTCCCAGCGTCTCGGCCACGAGCCCCCGTCCGCCTCCCGGCGTCTGGGTCGGCGCCCACATCTCGATGCGTCCGTCCCGGAACTCGGCGGTGCAGTTCTGGGGCTCGAGAGGAGCGTGGGCCAGGAACGGATAGCTGTAGTCGCCCATGGCGGTGGCGGCGGCCCCGGCGAGGGCCGACGCCACGTCTCCGTCGTCGCGGAGGGCGCCGGCGGGGGTCTGTTCGAACAATTCGGCGGCCCGGGCGGCGAAGCCCGCACTGCTCTGGCTCGCCGTGGGTCCTTCGTCCCACTCCACCTCCAGGACCTCGTTGCGGACCCGGTTGGCGACCCACCAGTGGTCGGCCACGATGGCCACGCCGGGATTGAGCCCGCCCAGGTTGTCGGTGCCCTCCACCACGAAGGCGTGGCGAATGCCCGGTTCGGCCCGGACGGCGTCGAGATTGGCGCTGCGCACCTTCCCCCCGAACACGGGGCACTTCTCGAACACGGCGTAGAGCATGCCCGGGCGCGTGGTGTCGATGCCGTAGAGGGGCCGACCCGTGACGATGGCTTCGTTGTCGACGTCGGGAACGTCGGTCCCGATGATGCGGAAGTTGGCCGGGTCCTTGAGGGGCACGGACTCGAGGTCGGGAGCGGGGAGCGCCGCCGCGGCGTCGGTGAGATCGCCGTAGGGGACGGACCGCCCCGAGGCCCGGTGGTGAACCACGCCGGCCTCGGTCTCGAGTTCACCCTCGGGCACCGCCAGCATGCCCGCCGCCGCGGTGACCAGGACCGCCCGGGTGGCGGCGCCGATCCGGCGCATGGGCAGCCAGTGGGTCGGCGTGGCGTTGCTGCCGCCGGCGAACTGCCCGGAGAAGTTCTCGGCGTCGAGTCCACCCTGCACCACCGTGACGTCGGTCCAGGCCACGTCGAGTTCCTCGGCGATGAGCATGGGCAGCATGGTCTTCACGCCCTGGCCGATCTCGGGGTTCTGGGCCACCAGGGTCACCGTGCCGTCGGGGGCGATGGTGACGTGGGCGTTGGCCACGAACGACCGGCGCACGTCTCCCGCCGCTTCCGACGGCGTGAGGAACTCGAACCAGCTCCCCACGGCCAGGCCGCCTCCCGCCAGCGCCGACACCTTGAGGAACTCCCGCCGGCCCAGCCCCGCCCGGGTCACGACGCACCTCCGCCCCGCTGGGCCGTCTCGTCGGTGATGGTGGCGGCCGCCCGGTGGATGCCCTCCCGGATGCGGAGATAGGTGCCGCACCGGCAGAGATTGCGATCCAGGGCCCGGTCGATGTCGTCGTCCGACGGGGCCGGGTTTTCGGCGAGGAGGGCCGCGGCGGCCATGATCTGACCGGCCTGGCAATACCCGCACTGGGGGACGTCGAGTTCGCGCCAGACCTGCTGCACCGGGTGGCTCCCGTCGGGCGAGAGGCCCTCGATGGTGGTGACGTTTCGGTCGGCCACCGTCTCGATCCGGGTCCGGCAACTGCGGGTGGCGGTGCCGTCGATGTGGACGGTGCACGCCCCGCACTGGGAGATGCCGCAGCCGAACTTGGTGCCCTTCAGGTCCAGGACGTCTCGGAGCACCCAGAGGAGAGGCATGTCGGCGGGGACGTCGACCGTGACGACCTCACCGTTGACGCGAAACGAAACGGGCATGGCGGATTCTTCCTGAGATCACGAATGGAGCGCGACGGCCCGAAGGGAGCCGTCGCTCCGCTACCGTAGGGTCGTGCCGGCCGTCGAGGCAAGAGAATCCGCCCTCAGTCGCCCCCGCCCCGTCGATCCCGGCTCACGGGCTCCGATCCCGGGGGGGCCGGGGGGCCCACCCGACCCCCGCTGTCGCGGATGCGTCGACGCAGGGCGTCCAGGGCGGCGTCGGTGGAGCCCCGTTCCCGCATGAGCCGGCGCGCGAGGGCGGGGATGTCCAGGAGGGCGTCGTCGGCCGCCCGGCGGGCCAGTGCCTCCCGTAGCACCGAGAGGGCGTCGTCGGCGGGAATCCCCGACTGCACCAGATCGGCCAGAACCACGAGGGCCACGGGACGTCGCTCCCCCTGCTGGAGTCCCTGCAGGGTGGTCGACGGTACGCCCCGGGTGAGGGCGTCGACGCCCGCCACCAGAAGCGCCGGGTCCACGGAGCCACCCAGGAGTCCCCGAGCATCCCGCAGTCGCGCGGCGTAGGCGTTGAGGGCCGGGACCAGGCGAGCCGACGGAACGCCCTTGGCCGCCCCTTCCAGCGCCTTGGCGAAGAGGGGGTCGGCGGGCAGTCCGTCGCGCTCGGCGTCCGCGGCCAGGCGCTCCACCGAGGCGAGGGTCTCGGCGTCCAGGACCGCTCGGGCCCGGTCCCGATTCGTCGTCTGTGCCGCCGACGACGCGGGAATCAACCACAGGGCCGCGCAGACGGCGGCGGTCATCCGGATCTTCATGGCAGTCCTCCTTCGTCTTCGTCGGCCACCACGAGGGTGGCGTTCATGCGTCCCCATTCATCGGGTACGTTTCCCGACAGTCCCTCGGGCACGTACCACTCCCCGTCGACCCGGAACCCGTAGTGGTACACTCCCGGCGCCACGGGAAGGTCGGCGGTCCACGCGCCTCCGTCGCGGCGCATGGGTGTGGGACTCCATCCCGTGAAGTCCCCCATCACTTCGACCTGATCGGCGCTCCGCGCCCGGGAATCGTCCAGGCGGAACCGGGCCACGGCCCCGTCGTCGACCCACTCGACCCGGGAGGGTGGCGGCGGAGGTCCGCCGAAGGTCGCCAGGGTCCAGCCCACGACCACACCGGCCTGGTCCCCGGCCTCCACCAGGGTCAGGGGATCGGGGGTCGCGCGCCCGGCGGTGGCCGCCACGGTCACCGCGCCTCCCACGGGCACCACCAGGGCGACGCCGCCGGTCCACTCGGTGCCCAGGGGCGTGTCCCAGGCCCCGGCGTCCATGCGCACGGCCCAGCGACGGGCCGCCCAGGTGGCCGATCCCTCGACCCGCCGGAAGGGCCCTCCCGCCGACTCCCAGGTGCCCACGGTTCCGCCCGCGATCCACCGGTCGCCCCGAACGGCCACGTCCAGGTCCAGGCCCCGGCTCCACAGGTCCCGTTCCGCCCGGCGAACCCGGTCGGGGCTCGGGCGCACCTCCACCAGCGTCGAGCCGGTCCCGGCCTCGGCCCGGAGGGTGGCCGCCACGCGCCCCGCCACGAACCGGGCGGCGGGTCCGCCCCGGAGGGAGCCGGTGCGGTAGGTGAAGGGATCCCGGATCCGGAAGGCTCCCCCGCGCCCCATCACGCCCACCCCGGTGCCCGGACCGGTGAACAGCTCCAGGGTGCCGGCGGCCGAGACGAAGTCGGCTCCGGTGGCGTCGTCAGCCGACAGTCCCCCGTGCACCGACGCCGTCGCGGCGAGGCGGTCGCCGGTCCACTCCACGACGCCCCCGGCGACGCCGTAGAGCGCCGCGTCGCCCACGGCATCGGCGCCGGGGAGGGAGGTGGCCCCCCCGAACTGGAGCAGCCACCGACCCTGTCCCGCGGCGGGCGACCCGAGCAGGGTCGCCGCCAACAGCGACACGGTGGGAGACGGGACTCTCACGAGCTGCGCTCCGGCAGGGGCACGGCCAACACCGCGTTGCGGTTTCCGAACCCGTCGTCGGCGTAGCGTTCGGCCAGGGGGTCGGTGACCCAGCGCTCGCCGTCCACCACGAACATGTACTCGTGCACCCCGGGCTCCAGCGGAACGCGCAGGGTCCACACGCCGTCGCCGTCGGGATCGTCCATGGCGGCGTCGGCGGTCCACTGGTTGAAGTCCCCGCTCACGGCCACCGTCCGGGCTCCCGGGGCGTCCAGACTGAACTGGACGTAGACCACGGGGGACTCGGGGTCGACGGTGGGCGCGGATCCGTCGGAGGCGATCCAGGGCGGGATCGTCACCAGGGCCAGGACGGCGGCGGCGAGCCCGCCCACGGCCAGGGGCGAGAGGCGGAAGGTCAGGGGGCGCCGGAGCCAGGCCAGGAGCCCGGGCCGGGTGCCCGCGCCGGCCTTCGCCCGAACCTGAGCCATGACCCGGGACTCGATCCAGGCGGGGGCCGGGCCCGGCACGTCGCTGCGGAGCGACGCGTTGATGCGGGACCAGAGTTCGGCGTCGCGCCGGGTGTCGTCGTCCATCTCCCGGCCGTCGATGTCGCCGTCGAGCCAGGCGTGCAGGTCGTCGTTCATCGGTAGGCCTCCAGGATCGTCTGCAACTCCTCCCGGGCGCGGTGGACCCGCATCTTCAGGGCGGGCACCGACACGCCCAGGAGGGCCGACATCTCGTCGTAGGGTCGCCCGTCGACGTGCTTGAGCACGAAGGCCTCGCGCTGTTCCGGATCGAGGCGATCCAGCGCCGCCGAGAGGCGACGGCGGACCTCGGCGCGCCCGGCCTCGGCTTCGGGGAGGGCCTCGGGGTCGGGCAGGGGCGGAAGGACGTCCACCGAGACGTCCCTGCGGCGCCGACTCTTCAGGTGGTCCCGACAGGCGTTGGCGAGAATCCGGAAGAGCCATCCCCCGACCCGCTCCGGTTCCCGGCATCGGTCCAGGCGCTCGAACCCCCGAACGAACGCGCGCTGCACCAGGTCGGCGGCGTCGTCGGCCTGTCCCACCATGCGTTCGGCGTGGGCGTACAGCACGTCCTGGTATCGGCGCACCAGGACCGCGAAGTCCTCGGTGCGTCCGGACAGTACCGCCCGCACGGCGTCGGCGTCGGAAAGGGTGTGGTGCACCATGGGAGCAATATGGGGCGCGGGCCCCCGGAACGCCGGGCGCCCGGGGGCCCGACCCGTCATCCGAGGAGCCAGTAGGAGAGGACGGCGGACTTCCAGAGCGCGGCCACGCCCCGGAGCTCGCCGGCGTCCAGCTTCTCCACCCCGTGGGTGTAGAAGGTCACCGCCCACGAGAGCACCAGGCCCCGCACACCGTCGTCGTCGCCCACCGCGGCGGCGGCCTGGGTGAGGAGCTCGGTGGCGGTGTTCTTCACCGCCGTCGCTTCCTCGTGGGTGATGCCCCCGGGCAGGATCCAGGCCTTGAGGGCCGTCCAGCAGGCGGCCTGGGCCGCTCGAACCGCGGCTCCCGTGTCGCCGGCGTCCAGGGCCGCCACGGCGGCTCGTTCGTACTCCTCGGCGTCCTGGAGCAGCGCTTCCTGTCGGTCGTCGGCGCCCTCGAGGCGGAGGGTCTCGGTGGCCAGCTCCACGGCGGCTCCGGCGAACGCCACGGCCAGGCCCACGCGGTCCACGGCCGGCCGGTCGATGCCCCGGTCACGGTCGCGCTGACGGGTTCGTTCCGCGTCTCCGAACATCGACTCCTGCTGGGTCTCCACCTGAAGGGTGGTGCCGTCCAGGGCGGCCTCGGTGAGGGGGGTCTCCTGCAGGTCGGGGGTCAGGGGCTCGGTGCCGTCCTGACAGGCCGTCAGGGCCACGACGCCGAGCAGCGCCCATGCGGGGGCCGTGCCGGCCCGGGTGCGAACAGTGGTCATGGTGCGTCTCCGGTTGAGGGAAGTTCACCCCCTAGACGACCGGTTGCCGGGAAACGTCACTGGCGGTTTCTTCCCGGGCATGTCGACGCTGCCTCTTCATGCCGCTCTCCGCTACGTGGAGCCCCTCCGGGAGGGAGGATCTCTTCCCGCCGTCGTGGACACCGACGGGGGGGTGTACGTGGTGAAGTTCCGGGGGGCGGGCCAGGGTCCCGGGGCGCTGGTGGCCGAACTCATCGTGGGAGAGCTGGCCCGGGAGGCGGGGCTCCCGGTTCCCGAGCTGGCCCTGGTCGAGGTGGATCCGGTGTTCGGCCGCACCGAGCCGGATCCGGAGATCCAGGACCTGCTCCGGGCGAGTCACGGCGTCAACGTGGGGGTCGCCTACCTCGAGGGGGCCTTCAATTTCGACTCCCGCGCGGCGGGGGAGTTCATCGACGCCGACCTGGCGGCCGAGATCGTGTGGCTCGACGCCTTCGTCACCAACCCCGATCGGACCCACCGCAATCCCAACCTCCTGATCCAGGGGCGCCGGCCCTGGCTCATCGATCACGGAGCCGCTCTCTACCACCACCACGATTGGTCGAGGGTGGACGAGGCCCGCACCGTAGCCCCGTTCGCCCGCCTGGGAGAGCACGTCCTCCTTGCGGAGGCCGGTGATCCGGGCGAGGCCGACGACCGCATCGCCGCCCGCCTCGACGCCGACGTGTTCGGGCGGGTGATGGAGCGGGTCCCCCCCGAGCTGCTGTCCGACGACGATCGGGCGCGGCATCGGGGCTGGCTCGAAACCCGGTGGGCCCGGCGGGGCGCGGTGGTGGACGGCGCCCGGGCGGCGGCGGACGAGGCCCGGGCCCGGCCCCTCACTCCACGCTCGTACCGGCGATGACGACGCCCCGGGTCGGATACCAGTTCGCCTACCTGCGGGTGGTTCCCCGGGTCCACCTGGGAGCGTTCGTGAACGTGGGGGTCGTCCTCCACGCGCGCACCGCCGACTACCTGGCCCTGGCGGTGGTGAAGGACGCCGACGAACTCGCGCGGCGGGCCCCCCACGTGGACGTCCCCGTGCTGTGCCGATACCTGGAGAGCCTCGAGGCGGTGGCGGCGGGGGATCCCTCGGCGGGGCCCGTGGCGCTAGGGCCTCCGTCGGAGCGCTTCCACTGGCTCACGGCGCCCCGGTCCGACGTGCTCCAGTGTTCGCCGGTCCACGTCGGGGTGACGCGCGACCCCGCGGCCGAACTGGTGGCCCTCTTCGCCCCCATCGCCGGGTCCTGATCCGGCCGGACGTCAGTCCCGGACCCCGGGACTCGCCTCCAGCACCGTCAGTTCGCCGGTGGCCGTGTCGACCACCGCACCCACCAGCCCCACCGTACCGGCCTCGATCCCGGTGCGCATGGCGTGGGAGTCGTTGCGCAGCGTGCGGAGCTGATGGCGGACGTTGGCCGCCACGGCGGCGTCGATGTCCCGCTCTCCCGGCTCCAGGGCGGCGCCGATGTGGTGGAGCAGGGTCGGAATCCGGCCCGGCGTGGGGTCGTCGGCCAGCGCGGCCTGGACCGCCCCGCACCCGGTGTGGCCCAGGACCATGACCAGGGGCGTACCCAGTACGACCACCGCGTATTCGAGGCTCCCGATCTGCTCGGCCGACGCCACGTTTCCCGCCACCCGAACCACGAAGATGTCGCCGAATCCCGCGTCGAAGAGGATCTCCAGGGGGACCCGGGAGTCGGCGCAGCCCAGGATGGCCGCCCAGGGCTTCTGGCCGCCGGCCAGTGCGGCGATGCGGTCCAGGCCCCGGTTGGGACCCCGGGCTTCGTCCGAGAGAAAACGCCGGTTCCCGTCGAGGAGGGTTCGGAGTGCGGCTCGGGGTCCGTCGGGATGGGACACGGAGGATCCTCGTCGCGTGGGAGGGGTGGGCCCCGGGGTAGGAGGGGGCCGGTGGGAGGGTCGGCAAAGCTAACCCGAGGCACGGCCTCGGGGCACCGGGCCCGAGGGGCGTGGCCGCGTCCCGCCGTGGGGCTCGATGCATGAATTGCCGCGCACCCGTTGCCAATTCCGCCCGAAGCGCACAGACTAGGCACGTTCCGTCGACGCCCAACCCCTCCACAGGAGACGTCCAGATGACGAAGGACGAGTTCGCCGAGAAGCTGGCGAAGAAGAGTGACCTTTCGAAGGCGAAGGCCAAGGAGGTCATCGAGGCCATTTTCTCCACCGAGCCCCGCCACGGCATCATCGCCATCGAACTCGATGCCGGCCGTGATTTCACCATCACCGGATTCGGCACCTTCGGTACCCGGAGCCGGAAGAAGCGGGAAGGCCGCAACCCCCGCACGGGCGAGGCCATCACCATCCCCGCCATGAAGGTCCCGACCTTCCGCGCCGGTCGCGGCCTGAAGGACCGCGTGCGCGACTGAGTCGACCCTCTCGACGCGGATCGGAACCAACGGTCCGCCGCGTCGTGTCGCACACCGGGTCCCGCCCCTCGAGGGTGGGACCCGGTGTCCGTTTCAGAAGGCCGCCGGAGGCCCCCCGTATTCGTCGCGGAGCGTTTCGGCGTCCCATCCCAGGTCCCGATCCGCTCCGGGATCCTCCGCCTCGCCCTTGAGGAGCGCCTCGATCTCCTCGATCCGACTCCGGGCCGCGCCGAGGTAGTCGTCGTTTCGCCGGGGCGCGAGGTCGCGCATGGCCTGGTCGTCGTGCCGCCTGAACAGCGCAGCGGCCCGTTCCGCCTGGTAGGCCCGGAAGCCGAGCTCCCGCAGGGCGTCGCGCCCCATGCGGACCGAGGCGTCCAGGGGGGCCCGGTAGACGTGGTCCACCCCCGCCTCCACGAGATCGTGGGCGTCGGGCCAGTCGAAGGCCCGGGCGAAGAGCACGAGGTGGGGAAGTGCTTCCGGGCCGTGCGAACGAGGGTCAGCGTCTTCTCCGGATCGTCCAGGGCCAGGATCAGCATGCGGGCCTCGCCCGCCCCCGCAGTGTGGAGCAGATCGTGGCGGGTGGCGTCTCCGTAGTGCACCTCGAGGCCCATTCGGCGAAGGAGGTCGACCCGGTCCGAGTCGACGTCCAGGACGGTCGTGGCGATGCCGTTCGCACGCAGGAGGCGGCCCACGGTCGAACCGAAGCCCCCGAACCCGGCGATGAGGACGGGGGACCGGGTGTCGACGTCGTCGGCGGGACGCTGGGGCTCGGACTCCCGGGTACCGAAGCGAGGCCTCAGCCAGCGCTCGTTGCCCAGGAGCAGAAGGGGTGTGATGGCCATGGAGAGGGCGACGGCCGCCACCAGGGGGCCGGTGGTCGCGGCGTCCAGAACGCCCTCCTGCTCGGCGAACGAGAAGAGCACGAAGGCGAATTCGCCGACCTGGGAGAGGGCCAGGGCGAAGAGGGTGCCCGGGTCGGTCCCCAGGCGGAAACTCCGCGCCAGCAGGGCCAGCACCGCCAGCTTCACGCCCACGATGCCCAGGGTGAGGGCCACGATGGTGCCCGGGGCATCGGACACCAGCCCGAAGTCCAGCGAGGCTCCCACGGCGATGAAGAAGACCCCGAGGAGCAGACCCTTGAAGGGCTCGACGTCGGTCTCCAGTTCGTGGCGGTACTCGCTGTCGGCCAGCACTACGCCTGCGAGGAAGGTCCCGAGCGCGGGGCTCAGCCCCACCCGGGTCATGAGCAGGGCGATGCCGATCACCAGGAGCAGCGCCGCGGCCGTGAAGATCTCCCGGAGTCCCGTGCGGCCCAGGATCCTGAAGGCCGGGCGCACCAGCACCCGCCCTCCCCCGATCACCGCCACCACGGCGCCCAGAACGGCCAGGGCCTGGGCCCACGGCGGCAGGCCCACCAGCCAGGTCGTCGCCTCGTGGCCCCCCTCGGCGGCGTGGACCTCGGACGAGGCCAGCAGCGGCATGAGGGCCAGCATGGGGATCACGGCGATGTCCTGGAAGAGCAGGACGGAGAAGGCCGACTGCCCGGCCGTGGTCCGCACCAGCCCCTTCTCCTGGAGGGTCTGGAGGACCATGGCCGTGGACGACAGGGAGAGGGTCATGCCCACGGCCAGCGCCGCGGGGAGGGGGAGACCCACGGCCACGGCGACCCCGGTGCAGACGGCGGTGGTGAGGGCGACCTGGAGTCCCCCGAGACCCAGGATCGGACCCCGGAGGCGCCAGAGCACCGCCGGCCGCAGCTCCAGGCCGATGACGAAGAGCATCATGACCACGCCGAACTCGGCGAAGTGCATGACGTCCTCGCCCTCGCTGCCCACCCATCCGAAGCCCCAGGGCCCGATGACCATGCCGGCGATCAGGTACCCGAGCACCGACCCCAGTCCCAGCCGTCGGGCCAGGGGTACGGCCACGACCGCGGCGGCCAGGTAGACCACGGCCTGGGTCAGGAACGTCTCGGTGCTCATGCCGTGCCCTCCATCCGGAGCACGGGCGCGTCGATGCCGTCGCCCAGGGTCTCGAGACCGTCGTCGGCCACCCATCGGAGGAGGCGTTCGTAGGCCGCCGCCTGATCCTCGATCTCCGAGGGTCCCAGTCGGTGGGTCCCGAAGACCACCCACGGGGGAGCGTAGCGCATGCCGCAGAGGCGGGCGGTCTGTTCGAGGGGGGCGAGGAACTGGCGCACCGTGAACCGGTTGTACCCACCGGGACGATAGGCCGTGGCCCCTCCCCCGGCGGTCACGACGGGCAGGAGCCACTTGTCCCGGAGAGCGACGCCCCTGGAGCCGTAGGCCCATCCGTGCTCCAGCACCAGGTCCATCCACTGCTTGAGGAGCGGGGGGACGCCGTACCAGTAGAAGGGATGCTGGACCATGACCACGTCGTGGTCCACAAGGAGCGACTGCTCCCGCTTCACGTCGATCAGGAAGTCCGGATACGCTTCGTAGAGGTCGTGGAGGCGGACGTCGGGGTGGGACGCCGTGCGGGGAATCAGCCGTCGATGCACCCGGGACTTCTGAAGGGCCGGGTGGGCGAACAGGATCAGGACACGGGCCATGGCGGGCGCTCCGGGAGGGGACCGGGGGATCTCCCGGGAACCCCCCATGCGCCTCTCCGGATCCGCCGGACCGCGCGAAACGTCGAAGGGGCGGCCCCCGCCCAGCGGGAGCCGCCCCTTCGGAGCGTGATGGCCGACGAACCGGGAGTCAGGTCGTCGCCTGGGGTTCGAGAATCGCCACCAGCCGGCGGCCCTCGATGTTGTTGCTGCGTTGCTCCACCCGGGCGAGATCGTCGGTGGCCTCGATCATCTTGTCGAGGGTGGCGATGCCCACTTCGGGGCGGCGCAGTTCGCGCCCACGGAAGCGCAGGACCACACGGACCAGATTGCCTTCTTCGAGGAAGCGTCGGGCCCGCTTGAGCTTGACCTCGAAATCGTGGTCGTCGGTGCGGGGCCGGAGCTGAACTTCCTTCACTTCGGTCTGATGCTGGTTCTTGCGGGCCTCTCGGGCCTTCTTCTGCTGCTCGTACCGGTACTTCCCCCAGTCCATGATCTTCACCACGGGCGGGCGGGCACGAGCTGCGACTTCGACCAGGTCGAGCTCCGCTTCCCTGGCTCGCTCCTTCGCGGTGTCGAGCGAGACGACCCCGACCTGCTCTCCATCGGCGTCGATGAGGCGAACGGGGCTGATGCGGATCTGGTCGTTGACGCGGGGATCGGCGGAAATAGGACGACTCCATCTGCGGGTGTACGCGCCGGCCGCGGCCGGTCACGGGGTCTCCGGCGCCTCGTGCACCGGGTCGGAGGTACACACCTCCGATTCGAATCTACTATGGTGGCCCCCGAAGGGTCCCCCTTCAAGACTCTCCCGTGGACACCTCAACCACGCAGCCACGGTTCGAGGACACTTCGAATCTCCCGGCGCACCCATCGTTCCAGGGACTTCCGGCGGTGGATCGTCCAGGTGGACCGAGCCCCCTGGACGGTGGTCTCGAGGCTTCGGGACAGTCGCCCGGTGCGTGTCCGGGAGACCAGCCGGCCCTCGGACACCGCCCGGTCCAGGAGCGCGCAGATCGCCTTGCGGCGCCGCCGAGCGCGCCGGACGGCCAGGGCGTGGAGCTCGGGGTCGGCCAATTCGAGATGAGTGCGGGCCAGGTGATGGGCCAACGCCTCGGGGCCGTCGCCCCCGTCGAGGGCGCGGAGCAGTCCCTTCTCGAGGCGGGCCAGGGGGTTGCCCGTCCCGTCGTCGGCGAGGGCCTCGGCGGAAGCCTCGCCGGCGTGTCGGGCGAACGCGGCCATGAGGGCCTTCTTGGAGCCGAACCGCTGGACCAGGGTGGGGGCGGCGAGGCCGGCCTCGTCGGCGATGTCCCGGAGCCGAACCGCGTGGGGGCCCATGCGGGCGACGGCCCGGCCCACGGCGTCCAGAATCGCGTGGTCGGTCACGGTGACGGGGCGGGGCATGGCGATCTCCTTTTCGGTGACCCCGCAACCTTGCCCCCTTCGCGACGCCGGGGAAGCTTTGCTCCATGCGCCGCCCTGCCTCCGGTCCGATCCTCACCATCCTCGCCGCGGCGGTGGCGACCGGTGCGTGTGGAGCCTCCGCCGCCGACCCCCACCTCGACGTGGCGGTGGCGGCCAACTTCGTTTCGGTGGCCCAGGAGTTGGCCGACCGGTTCCAGGAGCGCACCGGCACCGAGGTCCGCCTGGCCGTGGGATCCACCGGCGGGCTGGCGGCCCAGATCACGGCGGGGGCGCCGTACCACGTGCTTCTGGCGGCCGACACCCTTCGTCCGGCGTGGCTGGAGCAGGAGGGGGCCGCCGTGGCCGGCAGCCGATTTACCTACGCCCTGGGGCGGCTGGCCGTGCATGCGCCGGGTCGGGAGGATTCGTGGACCCTTCCGGACCTGCTCCGGGAACCGGGACTCCGCATCGCCTGGGCCGACCCCCGGACCGCGCCCTACGGCGCGGCCGCTCGGGCCGCCCTGGAGGCCTGGGGGCTGGGCGACCTCGAGGGTGCCGTGGGGGAGTCGGTGGGTCAGACCTGGCAGTTCGTGCGCTCCGGCGCCGTGGACGCGGCGTTCGTGGCCCTGGCCCAGACCGCCGACGTGCCCGAGGCCACCGTGCGTCTCGTTCCCGACTCGTTGTATCCGCCCATCCGCCAGGATGCGGTGCTGCTGGAGCCCGGCGCTCACGTGGAGGCCGCGGCCGCCTTCCTGGAGTTTCTGACCTCCGACGACGCTCGCGCCCGGATCCAACGCGCCGGGTACGCCCTTCCCGCGGGGAGTCCCCATGGGGGGTGACCTGGCGGCGGTCCTCCTCACGGCCCGTCTGGCGGCCACCACCACCGTCCTCCTCCTCCTGCTGGGGACCCCTCTGGCGTGGTGGTTGGCCCGCACCCGATCCCCCCTGCGCCCCGCGGTGGAGGCGGTCACGGCGCTGCCCCTCGTCCTCCCCCCCACCGTACTGGGGTTCTACCTCCTGGTGCTCCTGGCGCCCACCGGACCCGTGGGGTCGCTGTGGGCGGCGCTGGGGGGCGACCGCCTGGTGTTTTCGTTCCCGGGGCTGGTGGTGGGCTCCATGATCTACTCGCTGCCGTTCGTGGTGCAGCCGCTGCAGAACGCCTTTCTGGCCATGGGCGACGCCCCCCTGGAAGCGGCGGCCACCCTGGGCGCCTCGCCCCTGGACCGGTTCCGCACCGTGGTGCTTCCCCTGGCGAGGCCCGGGTTCTTCACCGCCGCCGTCCTCTCCTTCGCCCACACGGTGGGTGAGTTCGGGGTGGTCCTCATGATCGGCGGCAACATTCCCGGGCGGACTCGGGTCGTCTCCACGGCCATCTACAATCACGTGGAGGCCCTGGACTACCCGTCGGCCCATCTCCTGGCCGGCGGATTGCTGGTCTTCTCCTTCGCGGTGCTTCTCACGGTGTACGCCTTCTCCCGGCGCTTCGAGGCGCCGCGTCTGTGACGGGCGCCTCGGTGCGGGTGGACCTGTCGAGCCGTCGCGGGGGGTTCACCCTCGAGGCGGCGTTCACCGTCCCGGGGGGCACCACGGTGGTGTTCGGCGCGTCGGGGGGAGGGAAGACCACCCTCCTGCGGGCGGTGGCGGGCCTCGACGCCGCCCGGGGTCGTGTCTCCGTGGCGGACGAGGTGTGGCTGGACAGCGGCGCCGGGGTGGACCTTCCCACCCATCGGCGCGCCGTGGGCTACGTGTTCCAGGAGGCGAACCTGCTGCCTCACCTCGACGTGGAGGGCAACCTCCGGTACGGGGCCCGACGGGCGGCGGGCCCGGGCCCCGAGTGGGACGCCGTGGTGGACGGTGTGGGTCTGGCGCCGTACCTGAGCCGGGGGGTGGAGGGGTTGTCGGGAGGGGAGCGACAGCGGGTGGCCCTGGGGCGGGCCCTGTTGCGCCGGCCCCAGGTCCTGCTCCTGGACGAACCCCTGTCGGCGTTGGACGAGCCCACCCGGCGCGACCTGATTCCCCTGGTGGCGGGGTTGGCCGACGCGTTCGGCCTCCCCGTGCTGTACGTCACCCACGCCCTCGACGAGGCCATGCGGGTCGGCGACCGGATGCTCTGGCTCGAAGGGGGGACGATCCGGGCCGAGGGGCCGTTGGGCGACGTCGTCACGGACCCCGAGTTCGTCCGGGGCCGGGGAGACGATGCCGGGGTCGTGGTGGAGGGACGGGTGGTGGCCCACGAACCCGACGATCACCTCTCCCGGGTGGACAGCCCGTGGGGCGGGCTCTGGGTGCGCCTGGACGACCCGCGGCCCGTGGGTGCTGCGGTGAGACTGCGCATCCTGGCCCGGGACGTCAGTCTGGCGCTGGGGCCCGAAGCGGCGTCCACCCTCCTGAACCAGTGGCCGGCCCGGGTGGTGGGGCTGGACGACGGCGCGCCCGGAGAGACCCTGGTCCGGCTCGTGGCGTCCCCCATGGCGCCGGATGGGCCGGTTCTCCTGGCCCGGGTCACCACGCGATCCGTCCGCCTGCTCGGTCTCGGCGAAGGATCCGAGGTCCACGCCCGGGTGAAGGCGGTGGCGGTGGTCGCCTGATCCGCGTACCGCCGCGGTAACGGGTCTGTCGGCAGCACCCCGCGTCGTCGAGATTGAGGAGTCATGGACGCAGTCCCCAGGGACCCGACGAGCCTCGCCGACGCCCTCGATCGCCTCCATCTCGACGGATTGGCCGGAGAGTTGGAGCGGCTCCGGGCGTACGCCCTCGAGTGTGAAGGCAATCACGAGGCGGCGCTGGCCGCCGTTCATGCGCGGCACCGGGCCAGCGCCCGGAATCTGCTCCACTATCTCGCGATTCGATCCCACGACATCCGGGATCTCCAGCACCGGCTCGCCCGGGTCGGACTGTCGTCGTTGGGACGCTCCGAGCCCCACGTCCTGGTGGCCCTGGAACGGGTCCTGGGCATTCTGACCCTCGCCCGGGGGCGCCCGCTCTCCACCCCTGTGGGGCCTGCCGCACCGGTGGGCTTCCGGGAAGGGGAGGAGATCCTGGCCCGGAACGCCACCGCCCTGCTCGGCCCGCCCCCGGCCCACCGCCCGGTGCGGATCATGGTCACCCTTCCCTCGGAGGCGGCGTCGGATCCGGGATTGGTGCGGACCCTCCTCGCGGCGGGGATGGACTGCGCCCGGATCAACACCGCCCACGACGACGAGGAGGCGTGGGACTCCATGGCCGACCACGTCGTGCGGGCCCGGCGCGATCTGGGCGTGGAATGCCGGATCCTGGCGGATCTGCCCGGACCCAAGCTCCGCACCGGAGCCCCGCGCACGGCGTCGGCCGACGACGTGCCCCGGATCCACGTGGGCGGCCGGATTCGCATCGTCCCCGGGGGGCGCGCCGCCGTGGCCCCCGATCCCGACGACGTGCCTCTCACGGTGCCGTGCGAGATCGAGGAGGTGTTCCGGGATGCCCGCCCGGGACACGCCGTCTGGTTCGACGACGGCAAGCTCGGGGGCAGGATCGTCTCGTCGGACGACCTCGGGCTGCTGGTGGAGGTCACCCACGCCGGACCCAAGGGGGTGCGCCTCAAACCCGAGAAGGGCATCAACCTGCCCGAAACGCGTCTCGCTCTTCCGGCCCTGGGACCCGACGATCGCCGCAATCTGGCCTTCGCCGCCCGCCGGGCCGACATGGTGGGGCTGTCGTTCGTGCACGAGCCCGACGACGTCGAAGGGCTGCACCGGGCCCTTGCCGAGGCCGGGGCTCCGGGCCTGGGAATCCTGCTCAAGATCGAGACCCGCGCCGGGTTCGCGAACTCCCGGGGATCCTCCTGGCCGCCATGGCGGGACCGTCGTTCGGCGTCATGATCGCCCGCGGCGACCTGGCCGTGGAGGCCGGGTTCGAGCGACTCGCCGAAGTGCAGGAGGAGATCCTGTGGGTCGCCGAGTCGGCCCACGCTCCCACGGTCTGGGCCACCCAGGTGCTGGAGGGGTTGGCCAAGAAGGGCGTGCCGTCCCGGGCGGAGGTGACCGACGCGGCCATGAGCGCTCGGGCCGAGGCCGTGATGCTCAACAAGGGGCCCTACATCGTGGACGCCATCCGGACCCTGGACGACATCCTCACGCGCATGGCGGCGCACCAGCGAAAGAAGAGCTCCCTGCTCCGGCCCCTGGGCATCAGTCGAGGGTTGTAGCGCGACCGGTTGACAGCCGGAGACGGGTCGGGCGTGATTCCGGAAGGTGCAGATGGTTGCCTTCGCCCCCCAACGGGGATGCCCATGAACGTCGTCCGCCAGATGTCGGACCGCCGGTCGGGAGCCGGCGAGGGGTGACGAACACCGGGCGGGCCGTGCTCCGGGCACGGGGCCTCTCCAAGGTGTATCGCATGGGCCAAGTCGACGTCCATGCCCTCCGGGAGGTGGATCTCGACCTCGAGGGCGGCGAGCTCCTGGTGTTGCTGGGGGCGTCGGGGAGCGGAAAGTCGACCCTGCTCAACATCCTGGGGGGGCTGGATCGCCCGTCGGGAGGCACCGTCCACTATCTGGACGAGGAACTCACCGGCCTCGACGACGATGACCTCACCGACTATCGCCGTCGCCACGTGGGCTTCGTCTTTCAGGCCTACAACCTGATCCCGAGTCTCACGGCGCGGGAGAACGTGGCCCTCATCACCGACATCTCGTCGAATCCCATGGACCCCGCCGAGGCCCTGGGCATGGTAGGCCTGGGCGATCGGGTGGATCACTTCCCGGCCCAGTTGTCGGGGGGCGAGCAGCAGCGGGTGGCCATCGCACGGGCGGTGGCGAAACGGCCCGACATCCTCTTCTGCGACGAGCCCACGGGCGCACTGGACGTCGAAACGGGGAAAAAGGTCCTCACCGTGCTGGACCAGGTGAACCGGGAGACGGGCACCACCACGGCCATCATCACCCACAACGCCGCCATCGCCCGCATGGCGGATCGGGTGCTCCACATGAGCAGTGGGCAGATCGCCGAGGAAGTGCGCAATCCGTCCCGGGCCTCGGTGGAGGAGATCGAATGGTGAGCCCGAGCTTCCGCGCCCTCACGTGGAAGCTGCTCCGGGACCTGTGGCACCTTCGGGGCCAGATGTTCTCCATCGTCCTCGTGGTGGCGACGGGCGTCATGACCGTGCTGACCATGCGGGGAGGCTACGAATCCCTCCTGCGCTCCCAGGCGGCCTACTACTCCCAGACCCGATTCCCCGACCTCTGGAGTTCCCTGGAGCGAGCCCCCCGATCGGTGGAATCGGAGTTGGAGGAGATCCCCGGGGTGTCGGCGGTGGCCACCCGCGTGAACTACATGGCCCGCCTGGATCTCCCGGGGCTCAACGTGCCCGGCATGGGGCTCTTCATATCGGTTCCCGATCACGGGGCCCCCGAATTGGGCGGGATCGTGATCCTGAGCGGACGACTGCCGGGGGCGGCGTCCACCGATGAAGTGGTCATCAGCCGCGTCTTCGCCGACGCCCGGGGGCTTGTTCTCGGGGACTCGGTCCGGGCGATCCTCAACGGCCGGGCCCGGGACCTCCGGGTGGTGGGGACGGCGGTGTCGCCGGAGCACAGCTATTCCGTCCCGCCCGGGGCCCTGTATCCCGACGACGAACGCTACGGCGTGTTCTGGATGCGCCGGGGCGTGCTGGGCCCGCTGTACGACATGGAGGGGGCGTTCAACGAGGTCGTACTGGACCTCGCCCCGGGGGCCGACGTCGACGTGGTGACCGCTCGGGTGGACGCGGTTCTCGATCCCTACGGCGGACGAGGCGCCTTTCCCCGGGCGGACCAGTTCTCCCACCTGGTGCTTCAGGGGGAGCTGGACCAGAACCGGGTCATGGGCACGGTCATTCCCGCCGTCTTTCTCTCCGTGGCGGCGTTCCTTCTCCACATCGTCCTCAGCCGCCTGATCTCGACCCAGCGCACCCAGATCGGGGTGCTGAAGGCCTTCGGCTACACCGACCGGGAGGTGGGGCGGCACTACCTGGCCATGGCGGCGGTGGCCTCGGGGCTGGGCACGGTGCTGGGCGCCGGCGCCGGGGTGTGGCTGGGGGGCGCGTACGTCCGGATGTACGGCACCTACTTCAACTTTCCGGCGCTGAACTACGACTTCAGTGTGACCCTGCTGGCCACGGCCTCGCTGGTCACCCTGGGGTCGGCGGCGCTGGGAGCACTCCAGGGTGCGCGGTCCGCGGCCCGCCTGCCCCCGGCCGAGGCCATGCGCCCCGAGCCTCCGCCGAGCTTCGAGCCCGGACCCTTCGAGCGGCTCGGGTTGGGCCGGGTCCTTCCCGCCGCCGGCCGCATGATCCTCCGGAGCCTGGAGCGCCGGCCCGTCCGAGCCCTGCTCTCGGCGCTGGGCGTGGCGTTTTCCGTGGCGATTCTGGTCATGGGCATGTTCATGTTCGACGGCGTCACTTTCATGATGGATCTCCAGTTCCGCCTGGCCCAGCGGGAGGACCTCCAGGTGGCGTTCCGGGAGCCGCTGGACGTGGTGGTGCGCCACGAACTGGCCCGCATGGACGGGGTCACCACGGTCGAGCTCTATCGCAACGAGCCGGCCCGCCTCCGGGCCGGACATCGGGAGCGGGAGGTGGGACTCCAGGGATTCCCCATGGGGAGCCGACTGCGCCGGATCGTGGTGGACGAGGACGACATCCGGCCCCTGCCCGCCGAGGGGCTCGTCCTCAGTCAGATCCTTGCCGAGCGCCTCGACGTGGAGGTGGGCGACACGGTGGACGTGGAGTTTCTCGAGGGGCGGCGGGCCGAGGTCCTGGTGCCCATCGCCGCGGTGGTGGAGGACTTCATCGGGGTGTCGGCCATTCTCGACCGCGACGCCCTGGATCGACTGGCCGGCGGCCCTCGCACGGCATCGGGCGCCCTCCTGGCCGTCCACGCCGAGGCCCGGGACCGGCTGTTGGAGAGGATCGAAGAGGCGCCGGCGGTGGCGTCGGTCCAGTCCCCTGCCATGACCCTGGAGACCTTCCAGGCTCAACTGGCCGACAGCCTCTTCATCGCCGTGGGCTTCCTCCTGGGATTCGCGGGACTCATCGCGGTGGCGGTGATCTACAACGGCGCCCGGATCTCGCTGTCCGAACGGGGGAGGGAGCTGGCCAGCCTGAGGGTCCTTGGCTTCCGGCGCCAGGAGGTGGCCGTGCTCCTCCTGGGGGAGCAGGCGGTGGTCACCCTCCTGGCCATTCCAGCGGGGTGGGTGCTGGGCTACCTCTTCTCCCTCTCCGTAGTGGACTCGGTGAGAACCGAGACGTACCGCGTCGCCCTGGTGATTTCCCCCCGCACGTACATGATCTCGGCGGTCATCACCGTGGCGGCGGCGGTGGCCAGCGGATGGATCGTCCGGCGACGAATCGATCACATGGATCTCGTCGCCGTCCTCAAGACCCGTGAGTAGGCCGGACCCATGAAGCGTTCGACCCGGTGGATCGTCGGTGGAGTCGCGGCCGTTGCCCTGGTGGCGGCCTGGAGGATGGGCGGCGGATCGGCGCTGACGGTGGAGGTGGCCGAAGCCCGCCTCGACACCCTCTCGGTGACCGTGGAGGAAGAGGGACGCACCCGGGCCCGGGAGCTCTTCACCGTCGCGGCTCCCGTGACCGGACGCCTCTCTCGCCCGGTTGTGGAGGAGGGCGATCGGGTGGAGCGGGGTGCGGTGGTGGCGACTCTGGCGCCCGCTCCCGACGATCCCCGGGTCCAGGCGGCGCTGGAGGCGCAGATCACGGCGGCGGAGGCCCGGGTCGATCAGGCGAGCGCCGACGAGGGAGATGCCGAGCGCCAGCTCACCCAGGCCCGGCGGGAGGCGGATCGTCGCCGTCCGCTGGTGGAGATGGGCGCCCTCTCCCGGGAGACCCTGGAGCGGTTCGAGGAGGCGGCGGAGCAGGCCGCGGCCCGACTGGAGGCGGCCCGGGCGGCCCACGTGGCGGCGCGAGCCGAACTGACCCGGGCCCGGGCCCAGCGCCTGGGGAGCGCCGCCGAGGGCACGGGCGATCGCACCGTGGCCGTGCGGGCGCCGGTGACCGGCACGGTCCTGCGGGTGCTGGAGGAGAGCGAGCGGGTCGTGCCCGCGGGGACGCCCCTGGTGGAGATGGCCGATCCCGGGGGCCTCCAGGTGGTGGTGGACGTCCTCACCGAAGACGCCGTCCACGTGGCTCCGGGCAGCGCCCTCCGGGTCACGGGGTGGGGGGGAGCAGCGACGCTGTCGGGGAGCGTGCTGTACGTGGAGCCGGCGGCGTTCACCGAGGTGTCGACCCTGGGCGTGGAGGAGCAACGGGTGAACGTGGTGGGCGTCCTGGACGATCCGCCGCCCGAACTCGGCGTGGGGTATCGGGTCGACGTGGCCATCGTGGTGTGGCAGGGCCGGGACGTGCTCACCGTGCCCGCCAGCGCCCTCTTCCGCCGCGAAGGGCGGTGGCACCTCTTCGCCGTGGTCGCCGATCGGGCCGAGTTGCGCGCGGTGGACGTGGGGCGCCAGGGCACGGGGCGTGTGGAGGTGACGGGGGGGCTCGAGCCCGGGACTCCCGTCGTACTCTATCCCGCCGACGGGGTGGCCGACGGCGTGCGGGTGTCGGCAGTGGGCGGGTAGGCGATCCATTCCGCCACAACGGTGTAAGAATGATCCGTTCCCGCGCGTAATCTACCTACGCCCGCCGGCGAGTGACCGGCCGTTTCGCGAAGCGGAGATCTCCATGCGCCGAATCGCACGCGTCATCGTGCCCTGCCTTCTGTTCGTCGTCGCCGCCTGCGCCTCCTCCGGCGGGGGAGACGAGGCGTCGGACTTCGACCCGGGCCTGCCCCTGGCCTGCATCCACATCGACAACCGCCAGGGTGGCGCCGGTTCCATGGAACGGGTGTATCTGGTGGATGCCGAGCGCCGTCCCAAGGAGGGCGTGTCCAGCATGTTCAACGGGTACAACCGCATGGGCGACGGAGTCCGCCTGGGCAACGCGCCCCAGGGTCGTACCACCCGGTTCTGCACCCAGAACGTGCAGCTTCCCGGTCGGTACTTCCTGCGCGTGGAGCTGGCGTCGGCCGACAACTTCGATCCGGCGACCCAGAACAACGCCTCCGGATGGGCGGCGTCCCGGTCCCCCCGGGTGATCGAGACCGACGACATCGTCATGGAGCCCGGCGATCTCTGGATCTGGGACGTGCGTCGCGACCGCTGGGACTGCCGACCCAATTCCGCCATTCCCGGCGGCGACTGCTAGGCCCCCTCGTCTCGCCCTCGAACGGGCGCCCCCCCGAACTCGAATCGGTGTTTTCACCCCTGTCAGGAGCCAACCCCATGACCCGCCCGTTCGTCCGCGCCCTCGGCGCCTTCGCCCTCGTGTCTGCCGCCGCCTGCGCCTCGGGCGGGGGTGGGGCCGAGCAGGCCGAGTTCGATCCGTCTCTCCCCATCGCCTGCATCAACATCGACAACCGGCAGGGGTCGGGAACGATGGAGCGGCTGTATCTCGTGGAATCCAGCCGTCGAGCCAACCCAAATGCATCGAGCACGTTCAGTGGAGGGACGCGCCAGGGCGAAGGCGTGCGAATCGGTGATGCGCCCGTGGGGAGGGTAACTCGGTTTTGCACCCAGTCCGTCCAGCTTCCTGGGCGATATTTCGTTCGAGTCGAGCAGGCTCCCGCCGACAATTTCGATCCTGCCACCCAGAATCAGGGAACTGTGGGCGGGTTCTCATCGGCCCGGCAGTCCCGCATGATCGAGTCCGAGGACGTCGTCCTCGAGCCCGGGGACCTCTGGACCTGGGAAGTCCGACGCGACCGGTGGAGCTGCCAGCCCAACGCCGCCATGCCGGGCGGCGACTGCTGACGAATCGACTCCGGCGGCGGGAGGGCGGAGTTGACACCCGCCTCCCGTCGCCGGAACGTTGACCTCACACCGCCAGGGGTACTTCGGCTCACGCCGGGGTTGAGAGAGTCCCTTGGAACCTGATCCGGTTCGGACCGGCGGAGGGAGCGCGGTGCGGGCCGCTCCCGCGCTGGGTTCTCTTCGCGTCACGCCAGAGGAACCCATGTCGCATCGTGATCTCCCCCTCGCGCCCGTTCCCCCGTCGCCCGCAACGGAGTCCCCTATCGCGGGATCCTGGGAAGGGGACTACGGTGCGCACTTCCCCAACTCCCGGAAGATCCACGTCGAAGGCCGGCACGGGGTGCGCGTGCCCATGCGGCAGATTGCCCTCTCCGACGGCGAGCCTCCCCTCACGGTCTACGACACCAGCGGGCCTCTGGGCACCGATCCCCACGCGGGGCTGCCGCCCCTCCGAAGGGCCTGGATCGAGGGTCGGGGCGACGTGGAGTCGGTGGGACCCCACCGACTGCCCGACCTTGCCCGGGATCCTCGCCACGGCACCGCCGAGATCCCCGAGCCTCTGAACCACACGGTGATCCGAGGCACGGGCCCCGTCACCCAGATGCATTACGCCCGTCGAGGCGAGATCACGCCCGAGATGGAATTCATCGCCCTGCGGGAGGGCATGGATCCCGAATTCGTGCGGAGCGAGGTGGCCCGGGGACGCGCCATCATTCCGGCCAACATCAATCACCCCGAGCTCGAGCCCATGATCATCGGCCGGGCCTTCAAGGTGAAGATCAACGCCAACATCGGAAACTCGGCGGTGAGTTCGTCCATCGACGAGGAGGTGGAGAAGCTCCGGTGGGCGACGCTGTGGGGCGCCGACACGGTCATGGACCTGTCCACGGGCAAGAACATCCACCAGACCCGGCAGTGGATTCTGCGCAATTCCCCCGTGCCCATCGGCACGGTGCCCATCTACCAGGCGTTGGAGAAGGTGGGCGGTGTGCCCGAGGACCTCACCTGGGAGGTCTACCGCGAGACCCTCGTCGAGCAGGCGGAGCAGGGAGTCGACTACTTCACCGTCCACGCCGGTGTACTGCTGCGGTACGTGCCCATGACGGCCCAGCGCATGACGGGCATCGTGTCGCGGGGCGGGTCCATCATCGCCAAGTGGTGTCTGGCCCATCACCGGGAGAGCTTCCTCTACACGCACTTCCGGGAGATCTGCGAGATCATGGCGGCGTACGACGTGTCGTTCTCCCTGGGCGACGGTCTGCGACCCGGCTCCATCGCCGACGCCAACGACGAGGCCCAGTTCGCCGAGTTGAAGACCCAGGGCGAACTCACCCGCATCGCCTGGGAGCACGACGTCCAGGTCATGAACGAGGGTCCGGGACACGTGCCCATGCACATGATCCGGGAGAACATGGAGAAGCAGCTCGAGTGGTGCGACGAGGCGCCGTTCTACACGCTGGGGCCCCTCACCACCGACGTGGCGCCGGGCTACGACCACATCACCAGCGCCATCGGGGCGGCCCAGATCGGGTGGTACGGCACGGCCATGCTCTGCTACGTCACCCCCAAAGAGCACCTGGGACTCCCGAATCGCGACGACGTGAAGGCCGGCGTGATCACCTACAAGATCGCGGCCCACGCCGCCGATCTGGCCAAGGGGCACCCCCGAGCCCAGGAGTGGGACGACGCCCTGTCCAAGGCCCGCTTCGAGTTCCGGTGGGAGGACCAGTTCAATCTGGCCCTCGACCCGGTGACGGCCCGGGCGTACCACGACGAGACCCTCCCCGCCCACGGGGCGAAGGTGGCCCACTTCTGCTCCATGTGCGGCCCGAAGTTCTGCTCCATGAAGATCACCCAGGACATCCGGGAGTACGCCGCCGAACACGGTCTGGAGACGGCCGAGGCCATCGAGGCCGGCATGGCCGAGAAGTCGGACGAGTTCCGGGAGAAGGGCGCCGAGATCTACGTGGCGGGAGACTGAGGGCTCTCGTCGGGCACGACCTCGTGTCCGTCGGCCCCGTGCTTGATCGTGCGGCCCTCGACGAGGAAGACCACGTCTTCGGCGATGTTCGTGGAGAGGTCGGCGATGCGCTCGAGGTTCTGTGAGACCAGCAGCAGCTCGAGGGAACCGCCGATCCGCGTGGGGTCCTCGAGCATGTGCGTCACCAGGATCCGGAAGAGCGACCGCTTCAAGTTGTCGACCTGATCATCGCGGGCGCAGACCATGCGGGCCTGGACCGGGTCACGCATGACGAACGAAGCGAGGGCGTCGGACAGCATCTCCCGCGTGATGGCCACCATCTCGGGGAGCTCCCGCAGTTCCGGTACGGGATTGGCTTTGACCAGGCGCTTGGCCGCCTTGGCCATGTTCACGGCGTGGTCGCCCACGCGTTCCAGATCGTTCGCGACCTTGTTCGAGGCGATGACCTGTCGCAGGTCGGAGGCCATGGGTTGGTGGAGCGCGAGCAACTCCATCACCATGGCGTCGATTTCCATCTCGAGGGCATCGACGACATCGTCCGTGGCCTTGATCCGCTTCGACGCGGTCGGGTCCCGATCGAGAACCGCCTGGGCCCCGTCGGCGACGAGTTCCTCCACGATCCCGGCCATCTCCATCAGGCGGGCCTGAAGGCGGTGGAGTTCGTCGTGGAAGTGCCGCCTGGGCTTCTGATCACCTGTCATCCGAACCTGCCCGTCACGTAGTCCTCGGTCCGCTGTTCCCGCGGATTGGTGAAGATCGTCTCGGTGGGACCGTACTCGATCAGTTCTCCCATGTACAGGAAGGCGGTGTAATCGGAGATCCGTGCCGCCTGCTGCATGTTGTGGGTGACGATGACGATGGTGTAGTCCTTCTTGAGCTCGTAGATGAGCTCCTCGATGCGCTGGGTGGCAATGGGATCCAGCGCCGAAGCCGGCTCGTCCATGAGCACGATCTCGGGTTTGACGGCCAGAGTCCGGGCAATGCAGAGCCGTTGCTGCTGACCCCCCGACAGTGCGTACGCCGAGTCGCCCAGACGATCGTGCACCTCGTCCCAGAGAGCGGCCTGGCGAAGGGAGGTCTCCACCCGCTCATCCATGTCGCCACGGAATCCGTTGATCCGGGGCCCGAAGGCCGTGTTCTCGTAGATGGACTTCGGAAACGGGTTCGGCTTCTGGAAGACCATCCCGATCCGGCGCCGTACCTCCACGGGATCGACGTCGGGGTCGTAGAGGTTCTTTCCGCGAAACTCCACCGCACCTTCGACCCGCGCGCCGCCCACGAGGTCGTTCATGCGGTTGAAACACCGTAGAAGGGTCGACTTCCCGCAGCCGGACGGACCGATCAGGGCGACCACCTGGTTCGCGGGGACGACGAGGGAGACATCGCTCACCGCCACCTTGGATCCGTAGTGGACCGAGACGTGCTTCGCTTCGAGGGCCGGAGCGCCCCCACCGGATTCGATGTCGTGGATCACGGGCATGGCCTATCGGTCCTTCTGATATCGGTTCCGCAAGAGGATGGCGGCGGCATTCATGGCCATCAGGAGGCTGAGGAGGACCAGGATCCCGGCGGCGGCGATCTGCTGGAAGTCGGCCTGGGGGCGGGAGATCCAGTTGTAGATCTGGAGGGGAAGTACCGTGAACGGGTCCCCGAGGCCGGTCGGGGTGAAGGCGATGAAGCCCACGGCCCCCACCATGATCAGCGGAGCGGTTTCCCCCACGGCGCGGGAGAGGGCGAGGATGGTTCCGGTCAGGATGCCGGGCATGGCCATGGGCAGGACCTGGCTGCTCACGACCTGCCACCGGGTCGCACCCAGGCCGTACGCGGCCTGGCGAATGGAGTCGGGCACGGCCCGTACGGCCTCCTGCGACGCGATGATGATCACGGGCAGAATGAGAATCGACAGGGTGAGTGCCCCCGCGATGATGCTGCGGTCGAAGCCCAGCGCCCGGACGAATACCGCGAGGCCGAGCATGCCGTAGACGATCGACGGAACGCCGGCGAGGTTGGCGATGTTCAACTGAATCAGCCGGGTCCACCGATTCCGCGGCGCATACTCCTCCAGGTAGATCGCGGCGGCCACGGAGACGGGAAACGCGAACAGGGCGGTGAGGCCCAGGATCCAAATCGACCCGGCCAGCGCCGCCTTGACACCGGCCCGCTCGGGAAAGCGGGACGCGAAGTTGGTGAGGAGCGCCCAGTCGAAGCGGGGCAAACCGTCGCGAAGCACGTCGGCCAACAGGACCACCAGCGCCAGGACGCCGACGAGGGTCGCGGCGCCGCACGTGATGGCGAAGATGGACCCGAAGAGACGGCGGCGACGGTCGTTGGCCGAGGGTGTACCCCCCAGGGGCGACGCCGACCCGCTCATTGGTACTCCTCGCGGAAACGGGCCATGACCCACTGGCTCAGGACGTTCATGGCGAGGGTGATGACGAAGAGGGTCATGCCCACCGCGAACAGCGTCTGGTACCCGATGCTCCCATGGGGAGTATCGCCGAGACTGGCCTGTACGATGTAGGCCGTCATCGTCTGGATCGACTCCAGTCCGTTCAGAGTCAGGTTGGGCATGTTCCCCGCGGCGATGGTAACGGCCATGGTTTCGCCGATGGCCCTCGATATGCCCAGGATGAACGAGGCCAGGATGCCGGAGAGCGCGGCCGGCACGACCACGCGGGTGGACACCTCGAACTTCGTGGCTCCCAGCCCGTACGCCCCCTGCCGCAGGGCCTTCGGCACGGCGCGCAGGGCGTCGTCGGAGAGTGAACTCACCGTGGGGACGATCATGATTCCCACCACCAACGCGGCCGAGGCGGCGTTGAAGACATCGGTTTCCGGAAGGACCGTGCGAAGGAGCGGCGTGATGAACGTGAGGGCGAAATAGCCGTACACCACCGTGGGAATACCGGCGAGGATTTCAAGCAGCGGCTTGAGGACACCCCGAAGGCGGGGGCCCGAGTATTCGCTCAGGAAGATGGCTGACAGCAGCCCGAGTGGAATCGCCACCACGGCGGCTCCAGCTGCGACGAGAAACGACCCCGAGAGTAGCGGAAGGACCCCGAAACGAGGGTTCTGGAACAGCGGCGTCCATTCGGTCCCGGTGAAGAAATCCACCGGCGAGACGGCGCGGAAGAACGCGACGGTCTCGGTGAAGAGGACGGCCACGATGCCGACCGTCACCAGGGTCGAAACGGCCGCCGACAGGAACAGGAAGGAGCCGATCACCTGCTCCTTCACGTTGCGGGCCCGCTTGAAGGAGAGGTCGTCCGTCCCCGGTGAACTCATGGTGGCCGCCCGTGCCCGGGATGAATCAGGCGCCGGTGACCGCCGAGAGCTTCGCCATGTCCTCGGCGTACTCCTCGGGGGTCAAGGCGTGGTACCCCGTGGCGGGCACCACGTCCTGGGCGTTCTCCACGAGGAACTCGACGTACGCCTTGACTTCGGGACGATCGAGAGCGGAGTGCTTGACATAGATGAAGAGGGGGCGGGAAAGGGGCGAGTACGACCCGTCGGCGATGGTCTCGTCCGCGGGCGCGACACAGCCGTTGCCGCCGTCGATCGCCACGATCTTCAGCTTGTCGGAGTTCTCCACGAAGTAGGCGTAGCCCAGATATCCGAGCGCGTACTGGTCGCCCGCGACGCCCTGGACGAGGATGTTGTCGTCTTCCGACGCCTGATAATCGGCCCGGCTCGCGCCCGACTCACCGTTCACCGTTTCGGTGAAGTAGTCGAAGGTGCCCGAATCGGTCCCGGGTCCGTAGAGGTCGATCTCTTCGTCGGGCCATTCGGCTCGGACGTCCCGCCAGGTCGTGACCCGGGTGTCGGGCGCCCACACGCGATTCAGCTCGGCCACCGTGAGGCACTGGACGAACTCGTTCGCCGGATTGACGATGACCGACAGACCGTCCCACGCCACCGGGAGCTCGGTGAATTCGATGCCGGCGCTCGCGCAGGCCTCCCGCTCGGAATCCTTGATGGGCCTGGAGGCGTTGGTCAGGTCGAGTTCGTCGTTGCAGAAGCGCTCGAAGCCGCCTCCCGATCCGGAGAATCCCACCGAGACCCGGACACGCGGGTGGTTGATCTGGAACTCCTCGGCGATGGCTTCGGCGATGGGAAAGACGGTGCTGGAGCCGTCGATGAGCACTTCGCCGGCGAGCGTCTCGCCGGCGAAGTCGGCCCCGGGCTCGCCACCACCACAGGCAGCGATCAGAAGCGCCGAGGTCAAGGTCCCGAGACGGGTGTGGGTCCGAAGGATCATGGTCTTCACCGGTTCGTGTGTGGGGCGGTCACCGGTTGATCGGGACACGCGCGTTAGAATGGCGGCGGGCGGGGACGGAGGCGCGACGGATGGGCAACGGTCCTGTAACAGGGCCCCCGGCCCAGCCTCGCGGCGGCTCCTGGGAATCAGAAGTAGAGGTAGCTCTGCAGCTTGAACGAGTACTCCGTATCGCCGGTCTGGGGCGACCAGACGTCCAGGTTGAACCCGATGCGGTTCTTCCCCGACACGTAGAGCATCACCCCCGGTGTGAACACGAATCCACCGTCTTCGTCGGCGCCGGTATCGGGATCACCGTAGCTCACGCGGACCAGCGGTTCGATCCCGACGAGACGCTCCATGTCGGTCGCGGCGTAGTAGCTCCCCACGCCCTGGAAGGCCGTGAACGTCGAGGGCTCGTCGGCCGCGTCGAGGTTCTTCCAGTTGTCGCCGCGGATCACGGCCGCGTTGACGCGGAGTCCGTCGCGCCAGTCCCCGAAACGCACATCGATGCTCCAGGCGAGGGCGGCTGCGGATTCGTCGGACGGGTCCTGGTAGTCGTGGCGGGCGACCTGCCCCGCCAACGTGAGCCCCTCCACGACCTCCACGGCGAGTCGGCCGGCGAAGGACTTCGTGTCGTTGACGTCGTCCTCGTTGGCCCCTTCACCGTTGGTGAGGGTGACGCCGTATTCCACGGCCCCCGATTCGCCCTCTACTCGGACGCCGGTGTCGCGGTCGGAATAGGAGAGCTTCTGCGTGAACCTGCTGAACGAGCACACTCCTCCGACGCCGGCGCAGGTGTCGACGCCGGCGACTCGCCCATCCCGCTCGATCAGCACCTGGTCGGTGCTGCTGGGCAGCTCGAACGCGTCGAAGGCCCGCTTGAACTGGCCCATGCTCACTTCGAAGGTCGGAGCGAAGGCGAGGCGCAGGTACCCGTCCTTGATCGCAGCCTCTCCACCGGCGAAATCGAGCTGCAGGCGCCCCGACACGAAGTCGTTGACCGACGCATCGGCATTGAACCGGGCACGCCGGAAGAAGAACCCGCTATCGGCCGACCCGACCGAGGAGGTGGCGTACTGGGCGTGGAGCCGGCCCCCGAATCGGATGGAGGCGGCCCGGCCGGAAACCTCCAACTGAGCTGCGATCTCCGCGGGGCCGGCGAGGGCCGACGCGGCTGCCATGAGAACGAAGAGAGCGTCTCGCAAGAAGAACCGTTCCGGTGGTGAGGCGCGAGGAACCGCACGAAATCCACCGACAACGTCACTGCTTCGTAACGCCTTCTCAACGAGTGGGACACGACTGTGTCCGGTCCGTTACACGATCGTCACGAACCCGCGTCGTTCGACCCCTGGGAGTCCCCACCGGGGCGGCCCCGGACGGAGTCGGCCAGGGCGTTGAAGGTCTCCACCTGGACCCGGCAGGCGTCCTCGGCGGCCTGGAGGGACTCGGCGGCGGCTTCCCAGCGGTCGACCTCGTCGTTGTAGCTGTCGACGGTGGAGAGGTACTCGCCGTACCGTCGGGCGGGCACGCCCCGGGGGTCCAGGGCCTCCAGGGTGTCGACCACCGAGCGCAGGGAGTCGACCCGGGCGTCGAGCACCCGGAAGTCGGCCTCCTCCACCGCCAGGTCCCGGGCGCATTCGGTGGCGGCGCCCCGGGCCCGGACCACGTCGTCCCGGAGGCGGAGCAGTTCCCGCCGCTCCGTTCGGTCCTGCCATGCGACTACGGCGGAGGCCGCCACCAGGACGACGACGCCCGCTCGAAGCAGTCCCTTCACTCCGGCGTCCCCACCATGCGGGACGCCTCCTCACCGAGTCGCTCGGCGAGGCGGTCCACCCGGCCCCGGCTGCCCCGGCGCAGGGCCGTCCAGATCCCGCGGCCGATGCCGAGTCCCAGAAGGGCGCCTGCCGCCGCCACGACGCCGCCCACGACCCCCCCGCCGCCCAGGGCGCCCGAACCCAGGGCCAGCCCGAACCCGCCGCCGTACATGGCCGGCAGGAAGTGGATCACGCCCCGGACGCGATCGGTGAACCGCTCCTCGACGCGCATCACCGTCTCCTCTTCGCCGGGCTGGAGCACCACCTGACGGCTGAGGAAGCGGTTCGTGGAGGTCCAGCGCACCGACCCGAGGGCCTCGCCCACCGTGCCCTGGGCCGGGACCTCGGCGTCGATGACCTCCACCAGGCGACCCAGGGCGGCGCGGTCCAGAGACGCCGGGACGGCGGCCGTACGACGCACCACCGGCGAGGCTCCCAGCACGAGAGCGGCGGCGCGGGAGGGGGCCTGGGACGTGAGCTCGGTGGCGGCCCGAGTGACAGCGCCGGGATCGATGCCGGCCTCGGCGGCGATGTCCCGAAGCTCGGTGAGGCTGAGACCACGGGCCACGGCGCCGGCGCTGGAGTCCCGGTCGAGGTCGGCCGCACGCTGGAGGAGGCGCGTCACCTCCTGATCGGTGTAACGGCGTTCGGTCATGGTGGTTCCGGTCATGGAAGGTCTGTACACCGGGTACGCGCGAGCGCGTTCCCCTCGTCACGCCCCCGGGGGTCCCGGTGTGGGGGGTGGCCCCGACGCCGGTCCCACACCATCATGGCGCTCCACTCCTTCGCACACGACCCCGGCCCTCCCCTGCCATGATCCGACGCGCCCGCGTTCTGTCCGCCTTCGTTCTCCTGGGAGCCCTGGCGACGCCCCTCGCCGCCCAGGACCTGCCCCGCACCTGGCAGGAAGTGAACGACTTCCGCGCTGGCCCCACGCCCTTCGAACCCCTCATGGAGTTCTGGTACGAACTCGACGCCATGAGCGAGATCGTGGCCATGCAGCCTCTCACCGAGACGCTGCTCGGGCGGGAGATGCCGCTCATCGTCATGGCCGACCCCATGGTGACCACGCCCCAGGACGCGCTCCGGAGCGGGAAGACCATCGTCCTGCTGGCGCCGTCGGTCCACGGGGGCGAGGTGTCGCCCAAGGAGGCGGTCCAGTTGGTGGCGAAGGAGCTGGTGGGAGGCGAACTGCGGTCGGTGCTCGACGACGTGATCGTCCTGGCCCTGCCCCTGGTGAATCCCGACGGAGGGGAAGTCCGTCGCCGGACCAACGAGGCCGGCTACGACATGAATCGGGACTATCTCAAGTTGGAGTCCCAGGAAATCCAGGCCCTGGTGACCCAGGTCCTGAACGAGTGGACCCCCGACATCCACGTGGACGGGCATCACGGAGGTTCGGCCCCGTACGTCATCACCTACCAGGGCACCCTCAACCCTGCGGCCGACGATGACCTTCGGGCGTATCCATACGAGCACATCTTCCCCCTGATCCGGGCCGCGGTGGAAGCCGAGGACTATCGGGCCTTCGACTATTCGGGCGTGCGAACGGAGAACGGCGTGCGGGGGTGGGGGTCGACCTCGGTGGAGCCCCGGAAGCACCACGTCTACACGGGACTCACCAATTCCATCGGGATTCTCCTGGAGACCCCGTCCAATTCCCACCGGGTCATGGGCGACGGCACGGTGGTGCCGATTCCCCAGGAGGAGCGGTACTTCCACCAGATCCGGGGCGGCGTGATCGCCACGTCCACGATCCTCCGGGCCGCCGCCGATCAGCGCGAAGAGATCCGGGCCGTCACCACCGGTGCCCGGCGTCGGGCCATGGCGGCGGGCATGACCGGCGGAGACGACATCGTCCTCGACTATGCCCTGGAGTCCCGGGGTACCGAGCCGGTGTGGATGCCCGACGAGGATGCCGACGAGGGGTATTCGCTGCAGGAGGTGCCCGTCTATCTCGAGTGGGTGCCCACCCGGACCACGACGCGTCCCGTCGGCTACCTGCTGCCGCCCTCCATGGGGGCCATCGTGCCGCTCCTCATGGATCACGACATCGCCGTCTATCGATTCCTGGATGACGCGACCATTCCCGCCGAGGTCTACTATGCCACGTCGGTGAGTCGGGATTCGTACTTTCAGGGGCACTACCTCCAGTCGGTGGAGGTGGTGAAGGAGTCCGAGAACGTCGAGGCGGTGGAGGGATGGTTCTGGATCCCCACGGCCCAGTCCCGGGGCAACCTCATCAGCTATCTGATGGAGCCCGAGACCGACGACAACCTCATCAGCTGGGGCTGGACCGATCATCTGCTCCAGGTGACGCCGGAGTCGGTGGACGAGGTCATGGCCCAGTTCCTGGGAGACACCGATCCCGCGTCCCTGAGCGACGAACAGCGCACGCAGCTTCGTCAGCGCGCCCAACAGGCCATGGAGCGGCGTCAGCGAGTCCCCATGATGCGGGTTCTGGAGCACCCGACCCTGCCCGTGATGCGGGTCGCGTCGTTCAACGACTATCAACGGAACCGGTTCTACCGGCCCTGGTGAGGCGTTCGTGCCCCGGATCCACGGCCTCGTCCACCTGGCGCCGTTCCGCAACGCCTACCTGATCCGGGGCGCGGTGACGTGGGGCGGGATCCGGCTGTTCCTGGCGTTTCTCGCGTTCCAGGGCGCCGGAGTCCCCCTGGACCTGCCCCTGCACATGGAGCTGGGCGTCCTGGCCCTCGTTCCGGTGGCCGTGCTCCTGGACGCCCGGCGCCGGGACGAGGACCTGTTTCTGGCGAACCTGGCGGTGAGCGCCGTGCCCGTCGTGGTCTGGTCGCTCCCGCTGGCGGTGGTGCTGGAGGGGGTGGTGCCGTGAGGGTGGGGCTCGGAGGGCCTCCTGGCTCGGCGCGAGGTGGCCATGTGATGCCGCGAAGTCTCCACGAGTAGGTGGGCTCGCGGTGTTCGGGGAGTTTCGTGCGCCCAGGCCGCCTCAAGTCACCCCGAGGGCCCATGTCTCCGTGTTGTGTGGATGATTGGGGGCGCTGGAGCGCCCCCTTATCGACAATCTTCGGGGCGAGTCGGCAGTTCGGGAGACTTGGGGGCGTCAGTGTGAGTGGGCTCGGCACGGGTTTGCCGTGATGCGTGGATGCCGTGGGGGACGCCGCCTTCGCCTACGTGGACGTGTTCGCCACGATCGGACTGTCACCGAACTCATCGAGGCCGCGTATGCCGAGAGGAGGGAGCCTCTCTGAACAAGGAGCCTAGATGAAGATCCTTCAGCTCGCCGGCTCGGAAACCGTCGCCGAAGTCGCCGATCGTATGGGAGTGGCGCCGGCCGACGTCGTTCGTGTGGGGTTCGAGCGACTGGGGCTGATGCTCACACTCGCCGAGCGCCGGGACCGGCCGGAGATCGTCCGGATCGGTGAGGCGTTCGGGTATCGCGTGCGCTTCGCAGGGGACGGGCCCGGCGCCTGATCAGGAGGTCGGCTTGCGGCCTCGGGCCGCGAGGAGGGCGTTGCTGAGACCGTGGAATCCCTCGGCGGTCATCATGGCGAGCAGTCGGTCCGATCCCGCTCTCCGAAGCCGGTCGCGACCGTGGAGCGATGATAGGCGAGGGCTCATCCGTATCACGGTCTGACGACGACCCCACGACCGAAGAGAACCCCATGCGTCGTATCGAACGGGCAGTCCGGGAAATGGTCGCCGCCCGTAGGCGTGTCGAGCAGGGCGAGAGTCGACGTGAGGAGATCGCTGGACCGCTCGGGGTGCCGATCACGATCAGGAGCAGGGCCGACGGAGCCGTGGAGATGTCGGGGCGCTGGCCCGCGAGTCCTCGCGTCCGGACCTGGCCGGCGGACCGCCAGAATCGGCCGCCTGAATACCCCGACGGTCTTCCGTACCTGCCGGGAGTCCGCGTATCGGTCACCGAACTGGGCACCCCAAGCAGGCGCGTGGTTTCGTGGTCCGGGGACTCCGGTGCGACGCTCGACCGCCTCGAGCGGGAGCTGACGGCATCCGGATGGGTTCGGCGTTCGTCCCGGGGCCGACTCTTCGGGCTCCTCGGTCGGAAGATCGGATTCGGAAGGGGAGATCGAACCGTTCGATTGTCCCTGGATCGGTTTCCGGGGCGCCCCCCGCGCCTTCGCCTCGTCGAGGAGGGGGCGCGCTGGCGGTAGCGCTGCGCCCAACGGTAGGTTCGCGGCGGGGTCTGCGGGCGTACCGCCTCGAGGAGGAGCGGAATGTGGAGAATGCGTGGGGTCGATCGAGCGACATGCCTGGTCCTTCTCCTCGCCTGCGCGCACCCTGCCATCGGTCAGGACCTTTCCGTTCTGGCTCCGGACTCCGTGCCGCTGCTCTCCATCGGGCAGCGGGGTGGGCCGGAGTACGAGCTCTACCAGGTCACCAGCGCACGATGGACCGACGACGGGCGCATCGCGATCGGCAATAGCGGCTCCCACGAGATCCGGATCTTCGATCCCGATGGCGGCTTCGTTTCGGCCTACGGCGGATCCGGGCAGGGTCCGGGCGAGTTCCGACGACTGGAGTCGGTCCACCTGCTGCCGGACGACCGGTTCGTCGCCTGGGACATCGCCCTTCGGCGGGCTTCCGTGTTCTCCATCGACGAAGGATTTCAGCACACGATCCGGCTCGATCCCGGACTGCGAGGGCCCCGCCTCGCCGGGACCACTGTCGATGGACAATTGGTGATGACCGATTTCCGATACGAGGGTCCCGGTGCCGGGGAGTTGGGGAGTATTTTCGAGCATCGATTCCTGTACGGTCTCGACGGGATGAGAATCGATAGCCTGGGTGCGATTCCGGGACCTGAGGGCGAGATGACGGCCAGGGGCCAGGGCATGGAGATGCGGCCTTCCCTGTTCGACTTCAGCAGCACCTACGCGTTGACCGATGGATTCCTGTGGATCCAGTCGGGCCGGATCCCGGGTGTGGATGTACAGAGTCTGAGCGACTCGTTTCGTCGCGAGGTACGGTGGCGGGACGGACGGCGCCCCGTCGCCGAAGACCATGTGGCGGCTACGGTCGCAGCGCGTGTGGCCGACATTTCCGATCCCGAGCAGCGGAGCCTGATGCGGAAGGACATCGCCGGACGCCCCGTGCCCGACTCACTTCCCGAGACGACCGCAGTGATCGCCGATCGGACCGAAAACGTCGCTTGGGTCGCCGACTTCGTGGTCCCCGGCCGGGGAGTGGCGCGGCGCTGGCACGTCGTCGACCCGGAACACGGGGTCATTGGAGAGGTCGACCTCCCAGAAGGCATGGACCTGAAAGACGTCCGGGGGCACGAGATCCTGGTGGTCGAGCGCGACGCCTTCGATGTGGAGTACGTGCGGGTCTACCGGGTCGTCGAGGTCGAGAGGTGAAGGTCGGCCGCGTCGTCGAACTGTGGCGCTACCCGGTGAAGTCCATGGCGGCCGAGCCGCTGGATCAGGTCGAGGTCGGCCCCCACGGCTTCGTGGGTGACCGGCGCTGGGCGTTCGTCCGGGACGGGGCCAACCCCGACGGGTTCCCCTGGCTGACCCTGCGCGACAATGCGGCGATGCGCGACTATTGCCCGTCATTCGCCGAACCCTCCGCCCCGGACTCGTCGGCGATACGCGTGCAGACCCCCGGTGGCGCGGTGCTCGATGTCGCCGACCCTGCTCTGGCCTCTGAGCTCTGGCGGCCCGGTGCTACGGCTGTGCGACGAGACCAGGGCGCGTTCGACGCATTCCCCCTGTCCCTCATCTCGACGCAGTCCATCGCGCGGATCGGCGACACTATGGGTCACTCGCTGGAAACCACCCGCTTCCGGCCCAACATCGTGATGACGGCGGAGAGTGGCGATCCGTTCATCGAAGACTCCTTCGTGGGCGGCGTGCTCCGCATCGGCACGGTCCGCATGCGCATCGACAAACGTGACGGCCGCTGCGTCGTCATCACCATGGATCCCGCCACAGGCGAGCGGAACCCGGCCGTGCTCCGAACCGTGGCTCAGGATCGCGAGGGGTGCCTCGGCGTCTACGGGTCGGTCCTCACGACGGGCGTAGTCGCGGTCGGCGATGAGGTGCGCGTCGAGTGAAGCGGGCCACCGTCTCGCTCGCTGCGGCGGCGCTCCCCCTCGCCATCTCCTGCGGTGAACAGGATCGGCCTCCCGCGACGACCCGGATCGACACCGTGGGGACCCACATCGAAGTGACCAACACGGGAGCCCCCAACTGGCCGTCGGGTGCTGTATGGAGTCTCGAAGAGGACCTGCGGCTCGGGACTGATGCGTCGTCCGGAGATCTGGAGGAGCAGTTTGCGGACATCGAGTCCATCGCGTCCGACTCCCGGGGGCGAATCTATGTGCTTGGGTGGGCGGACCAGGACATCCGGGTTTTCGACGCGACGGGTGAATTCTCCCACACGATCGGACGACGGGGGGAGGGGCCGAGTGAGTTCGGCGGTGCCGGAGAATTGAACGTCGGCCGAGGCGACACCCTCGTCGTGCTCGACGACGGGAACATGCGGTACGCGGTCTTTGCACCGGATGGCACTCTCGTGGGTGTCCGTCGCCGGGATATCGTGGGCCGCGGCCCGGCCCTCCGCATGCCGCTCGACGACGGACGCTATCTCGACTGGTTGATCACCTTTCCCGACGGACGATTCGGTGAGAGGCTGTTTCAGCACCCCATTCGCTACGACTCGGGGTTCGAACGGGCCGACACGTTCCCACCGATCGAATTCCACCAGACGATGGTGGCCGACGGCCGGATGCCTCTGCTGAATTTCGCGAGTTCGCTGGTCGTGTCCGCGGACCGCTCGGGTGCGGTCTGGTTCGCCCATTCGGACGAGTATCGCATCTACAAGCGGAGTCTCTCGGGCGACACCTCCCTGGTCTTCCAGCTTTCCGCGGAGGCGGTGCCCCTCGGCGAGGCGGACCGGGACGAAGTGCGTCGGCTCTGGGCCAACCGACCGGACATTCAGGCCGACCAGCTCGGTGCGTTGCCCGACACGAAGCCGGTGGTCTACGGCATCGTGCCCGACCATGCCGGACACGTCTACGTGTTTCCCGACCTGGCCGGCGAGGACCCGGGAACGATCGTGGACGTCTTCCGAGAGACCGGCGAATACCTCGGCCGTCTGGAGCTTCCGTTCGCGGTCCCCCTCGAGAGCGGGCGCCAACCCACGGCCCGGGCGACGGCGGAGCACCTGTACGTGGTGGTCCGCGACTCCCTGGACGTGCCCTACGTCGCGCGGCTCCGGATCGACCGAGGAAGTGGATGATCCGGAGAATCGAGGTCGTTCCCTACGATCCCCGGTGGCCGGACTTGTTCGCCGCCGAGGCGGTTGCGTTGCGCGGGATCTTCGGGACGGCCCTGAGGGCGATCCACCACGTCGGCAGCACGGCGGTTCCCGGGCTCCCCGCCAAGCCCACGATCGACATCCTCATCGTTCTCGACGACACCGAGGGCGTGGAGCGATTCGACCCGGCCATGGAGGCTCTGGGCTATCGGGTGCGGGGAGAGTGTCTCGATGCGGGGGGCACGCCGGGTCGCTTCTATTACAGCAAGCCCACCGAGGGAAAGCGCACCCACCACGTCCATGTCTGCGCAGCGGGGCACTTCCAGATTCCCGAGATGGTCCTCTTTCCCGAGTACCTTCGGCGACACCCCGAGATCGCGGCGGAGTACGGGCGCCTGAAGCTCCGGGCCGTCGAACAGGGCGCCGATCGGTCCGTGCCCTACATGGAGCGAAAACACGATTGGATCCGCTCCGCGATCCGGGACGCTCTGGAGTACTTCTCATCCCACCCGCCCAGGAGTCCCCCATGACCCACGATCTCGAACGCAATGGACGGATCGGCGTCGGGCGCAGTTCCGTGACGTGGAAGGCGATCGCGGGTGCTGGGCACGCCGAGGAGGGCCGGTGACAGCGTCCTCCGCCAACCGGGTCGTGTCGATTCTCGGAACGCTCGCGTTCGTGGCCTGCAGCGAGCCGACGCCCGCGCCTCCGGAGCCCGCCGACACAAGCCTCGAGGTTCGCGACAGCGCCGGCGTCGAGATGCGGATCGCGGATGCCCGGCGGGTGGCCGCGACGACCTGGGCCCATGTGGATTCCCAGCCACGCTTCGAGTTGGGTCGGTCGGATGACGCCGACGAGGTGTTCTTCCAGGTGCGCGGGATGACGTTCCTCGGAACCGGAGACCTGGTCGTTCTCGACGGGTCCTCGTCGGAGCTCCGGCGGTATGATTCGGAGGGGCGGCTACTGGAGACGATCGGTCGGGAGGGCGAGGGTCCGGGCGAGTTCGGCGACCCTCACCTCGTACCGCCCGGCCCGTCCGATTCACTTTGGATCTGGGACTCCGAGGCCCGGGTGCTTCACCGCTTCGATCCCGACGATTGGACGGTCGAAGTGGTTCGACCGCAGTCGTGGAGGGGGGCGCGAGCGCCGCTCGGCATCACCGGGTCCCTCCTCCTGACCGAGTCCACCCCCGTGTCCGGGTTCCAGGATGGGGTGAACGAGTCGGTCCTGACCTACCGGTCGTTCGATCTGCGCGACGGGTCGGAGGCGGACGTCGCGCAGTTCACCCTGTCCCGGTTCTACCGAGCGCCCATCCGCCCTGGGGGACCCCCCGGCATCTCCTTGATCCCCTTCTCCGAGCCACCGCCCGCAGCGATCTGGGGCGGCTCCATCGCCGTCGCCGCCGGCCCCGGCGTGGAGGTCGCCCTGAGGGATCGCGGGGGCGGGCTCAACGCGATCCACCGGATCGACGGCTGGCCGGTCCAGGAGGTGACCCCCACGATGATCGAGGCAGCGCGGCGACTCGAGTTCGGGGAGGTCGCCGAAGAGCCCGGGGTCGTCGAACTGTACGAGGGAATGCCCATCCCGGACACGTTGCCCGGGGTCGATCGTCTAATCGTCGACCGGGAGGGCCGGTTGTGGGTCGGTCTCTACCAGACGGATCCCGAGGCGATGAAGACCTGGGTCGCCTTCGAGCGGCAAGGGGCGCCGGTGGGTCAGGTGCAGACACCGGCGGGCTTCCAACTCATGGCTGCCGACGCGAGCAGTGTCGCCGGGGTCGCGCGAGACGACATGGATCGGGAGATTGTGCAGGTCTTCGACCTGCGGCCGTTCCAGGACCCATGAGCCGTGGCTCGGCGTCGACCTTCCGGTTACGGACGTTACCGCGGTAACGCGGGAACGCCTCACGCACAGTTGCACGTCGCCCGGAGCGACGAGAGTGAGCCCCACCCGCCCAGGAGTCCCCCATGACCCACGACCTCCAACGCAACAAGCGGAACGCCGTCGAGTTCTACCGCATGGCCTACGAGGGCGACCCCTCGGGGGCCGTGGAGCGATTCGTCGGTGCGGAGTACATCCAGCACAACCCGGATGTCGAAGACGGCCCTGAGGGCTTCATCGAGTATTTCGAGCGCATGGCGGCCGAGTATCCGGACAAGACCCTGGAGTTCAGACGTGTGATTGCCGAGGGTGATCTCGTCGCCCTCCACACGCATCAGGTCTGGCCGGGGAGTGAGGAGTACGTGACGATGGACTTCTTCCGGTTCGACGGGTCGGGGCAGGTCGTGGAGCACTGGGACTCCATTCAAAAAGTCCCACCCCACTCGAAGAGCGGACGGCCGATGTACTGACGACCGATCACCCGCAGGTCGCCCCGTCCTTGGCGGTAAAGCTGCGGGCATTGGTATGCTGGAGGGGTCCCCCACGACCGGACGGTGCGCGATGACGATTCGACGACTGACCAGGGGAGATGGCCCATTGTGGCGGAACGCCGTGGCGGCGCTGGTTCCGGAGGCCGACCGGTCCGGGGAGTTGCTCGATCTCGAAGAGGCCGAGGCCTCTCTGGCCGACGACCGCTGTTATCTGCTGGTCGGCACCCGGGGCGACGAACCCACCGGGATCCTCTCGGCGTTTCGTTTCCCCGATGTCGAATGTGGCGGATATCGCGTCTACCTCTACTCCATCGAGGTTCACCCCTCTCATCGCCGGCAGGGGATCGGAGCGGCCCTGGTGTCCCACCTGATCGATCTGTGCGACGGAGACGCCGTGGACCTGATCTGGGCGGGCACGGACGTCACGAACACCGCAGCTCGACGTACGTTCGAAGCAACAGGGGCGACTCTCGAGGGGGAGTCGTACGCCGAGTACGAGTGGGACCGGTAGCACGCCCCATAGAGTATCGCTGGCGGTCCGCGACCGTCGGCCGGTATAGTGCGCACAGAGGGTGTTGTTTCCTCCCGAGGAGGACGGACCATGAAACGGTCGGCAATAGCGGCGTTGGGGTGGGTCACGTTGGGACTCGTTCCCGGCGGGGCGGCCGCCCAGGAGTTCGTGCTTCCAGCTACGGACGCCGTGGCATCAGCGGAGGCCTTCGGGGCGAGTCATCCCCGGTCCGCTGCTGCCGACAACCTGGATGTGCCGTCGTGGTGGGACGCTGAGCCGGAGGGCTCGAGGGACCGGGTCTGCGTCGACGTGACCCGGGACATGGGAGTGGTCCGGTCCGGCGAGATCGTCATCGGGGGATTCCTATTTCGACTCCAGGCCGGGCGACAGACCAAACTGTGGTGGAAGCCCCTGGACAGTTCCCTCGACATGACCCTCGAGCTCGTGAGCCGCTCCCTGGACGGCGTCGAGGGCCAGGTGGCCTTCGATATCGGCCCCGTGACGTCCACCTACACGAACGATCGTCCGCCTCAACCGATTCCCGAGGAAGCGTTCTTCCCGGGCGGTGTCGAGTTCCCCGCTCCCGGCCGGTGGATCACCGTGGCCACCTCGGGCGACAACTGGGGCTGTTTCGTGTTCGAGGTACCCGCTGAGCCCCCGCCGCCGCTGGGCGGTTGAGGGATCGCGTGCGGGCGGGACGGTAGAAGTGGCCACACCCGACCCGGTGCACGGCTCGGTCGCAGCGCGGCCCGTCGCCGGTGTCCTGGATGAGGTCGAGGAGGCGGAAAGGGCTGCGGCCCGGCTGCGTCGCGCTCGGACGATCCTGGGGCGGCTCGGGCTCTCTCTCGTGCTGTCAGCCGCAGCGGCGCTCCTCGCTGCTCCCGCCTCCGCCGAGTTCGCGTTGGCCGCCATCGCCCTGGCCTGCGCGGGAGGCTGTTTCATGGGTGTCGGGGCCGTCACGACCCGCGCTCAACACCGCCTCGACGAACGGGTGCACGGACTGCTGGTTCGTCGACCTGAGAACGACCCGCCCCGTGTGGCGTCCAGCGGCCCTGAGGGCGAGGTCTGAGGGAGGAGGCCCGGTGAAATCCATCGTGGGCAGATCGGGACGAGCCTTGGAGAACACATGAAGCGACTGTTCGGATGGGCCTTGATCCTCGCCGCCCTCGCGCTGGCGCCCACCGGCTCCGGGTCGGCGAGTACTCCGCTTCCCGTCGCGCTGCATGGTCGCATCGTGAACACGGCCACGGGCCGCCCGGTGGCCCAAGCCAACCTGCGAGTGCCCGGTTCGGACCGTGGAGCGCTGACGAACGGCGAGGGGCGATTCACCATTCTCGGCGTCGACGACGTTCCCCCGATTGGGGTCGTCGTCGAGCATCCGTGCTTCCACACGGTCCAGGTCGAACTGGAGACCTCGTACGACGCTCCTCTCGAGATCGGACTACCGTTCCGCGAGCCCCGGGGTCCGGCGGGAGAACCCGTTCCGGGGGCATGTTCGGCCTATCGTCCGCCGGGGCGGTGAAGCGGGCCGCCGGTCGGCGGGCCCGGGTCGCTGCGTCGGGGGCCATGTTCGCTCTGATCTCAACGCCCCTCCCGGCCCAGACGCCGGCCCTCGAGGAGGTGGGAGTCCTCCGACTCGAGGAGACCGAGCGCCACCTGGTCGTGCGGCCCAATCTCGTTCCGGATCCGCTGGGCGGCTGGATCTACTGGGACTCGGAGTTGAACGAAGCACGCCTCTTCGACGCCGACGGGCGACTGACGGTGGCGTTCGGTCGACCCGGGGAGGGCCCGGGAGAGTTCGAACGATTGGTCGGAGTGGTGCGTGTGGATGACGGTCGCCTCGTGACCCTCGACGGTCGGGGGCGCGTCGGGATCTGGTCTCCGAGTGGAGACTCCCTGATCCACGACTTCCGGTCGGATGTGACTGGGGCGCGCTCACTCGTGGCCACCGGGCCCGGGCGCGTCCTCGCCTCGACCCCTGGTGTGATTCGAGGGCGCATCGAGGAGTCGGCTCCGCTGCTCCACTCCATCGACGTGGACCGCCGGGAGTCCGAAGTGTCGGCCTACCTCCCCCCATCGGATCCAGCGTGGGCCCCGGTCCTGGCCGCGGTCACGGCTCCCGGACCGGTGCGACGGGGAGCTTTGCTCCACGTGGCTGCGGCGCCCCACGATTCGATCTGGACCCTGTCGCTCCCGAGTCTGACCCGGAGGTCGGCGATCGGGGTCGGCGTGCAGCGACTGCGTCTGGACCCGCCTCCAGCCGAGGCGATCCAGGGCCGCCGCGCGTGGTTCGAGTGGGTGGCCGAGGCGTGGTTCGTGGGCCGGTTCGCACCTCTTCGCGACGGCGACTGGCTCGTGCAAACCTGGGCGGTGCGTCCCTCGGGCGGCCGCGACCGGACGCTGCATCGGCTCGACCCCAACGGGACCGTGCGGCAGGAGATCGACGACGATCGAGTCCTGCTGGCCGTGGACCCCGACTCGGACCACCTCCTCCTCTGGTCGGAGCTGCATCCGGCCGAGGTGATCGTGGCCCGATTCCCCGACCACACGGAGGTGTCGACCGATCGCTGGCGGCCCTCGGGGATCGGGCAGGCACGCCACGAAGCGCACACCTGCGAACGACGCCGCGGCCTCTTCGTGGCCGGCATGGCCCTCTGGGGGGGTGGCTTTGGGCTCCTGATGACCCGCCTCGTCCTGTCGGCCGCCAACGATGGCCAGGGTCCGACGATCGGGCAGTACCTCGTGGGCTTCAGTGTCGGCGGCTTCGCGGGCGGCGGGACCGCAGTTCTCAGTTGCGCCGTGATCACGGGGAACTGGTGGTAGTCCGTCCTCACTCGCAGGGGTCGTTCAACGTACGTGCTGTTCCCGAATCGGAGGGCCCATGAAGAAGTTGGCTCGACTCGCGCCTACGGCCGCAGCCTTCATCCTTGCCCTCAGTGCCTGCCAGGGGGCGGAGGAGGGCCGCGGCCCGGTGGCTACGATGTTCGACAGTGCCGGGATCGACATCGCTCTCACGCCTGCCTCGGTCGCCGATGCCCCGACGGGATGGACCGTCGGCCGGACGCCCGACCTGATTCTCGGTGACGGGGACGGGGGGAACGAGGAGTTCTATCGCATCGCCGGCGTGCGCCAGGTGCCGGACGGCCGCATCGCGGTGCTGGACCGGGGGAGTTCCTCGGTGCGTTTCTTCGACACGGCGGGCACCTGGCTGGAGACGGTGGGGCGGGACGGGGAGGGCCCCGGTGAGTACGCTCTCCCCACGCTCGTTCCGGCACCTGCCTCGGACTCCCTGATGATCTGGGACGCCGCGCTCAGGCGGATCACGGTCGTGCGTGTCGAAGACACGTCCGACCCCGGGATCGTGACGCCCGCGTCCTGGGTGGCAGCGGTGTCGCCGGAGGGGATCGTCGAAGGGGGAGAGGCCTTGTTGAGGGACGGGACCCCGCTCGTGTTGCCGATTCCGCCCGGTCTCCATCGGGATACGGTCGCGTACGTCTGGCTCCACTTCGGCGAGGGCGGGGAAGCGCGTCCGATCGAGCGGTTCCCTCGGGCCAGTCTCTTCAATGTCGTGTCGACGGGGAGCACGCGCGGGTTCGGCGTGCCGTTCGCGGCGATGCCCTCCGCCACCGTCCGCGAGTCCGAAGCCTGGATCACGTCCGGAGAGGCCCCGGAGGTGCGGGTCTACGACCTGGATGGTCGCCTCATCCGCATCGGCCGCGTGGACCGCGATCCCATGCCGGTGACCGAGGAGATGCGGGAGCAGTACATCGCCGCGCGACCGAATCAGGCCGAGGTCATCGACGACATGCCCCGGCGGGAGACCGTGCCGGCCTTCACGTCCCTCCTCGTCGACGATCTCGGCCTCGTGTGGGCGTCCTGGTACGTGTGGGACCCCGCTCGGCCCACGACCTGGACCGTGTTCGATCCCGACGGCCGGGCCCTGGGCACGGTGGAGACCCCCGCCGGCTTCGACGTGCAGCAGATCGGGGCCGACTTCATGCTCGGTCTGGCGCGCACGGAGCTGGATGTCGAGCAGGTGCGGCGGTATCGACTCGACCGCGCCTCGCCGCCCTGATCTGATCCACAAGGCTGGCGCTTCCGCTGCGGTATTCGGTAGAGTGGGGTTGGAGATCGCGCCATGACCATACGAACCATCGTGACGCTGACGACGGCCGCGCTGATCGGGGCCTGCTCGGACGGACCCACCGAACCCGATTGGGCGACGCCGATCCGCAGCGACGCCGGGACCTACACGCTGTCGTCGTCGGGATTCGGCTTTCGGGCCATCGTGGGGTTCACCTTCCGCAATCCTACGAGCCGTACGATACACTTCCCCAACTGCAACCGGGCGATGCGGCTCGTGGTGGAGCGGGAGACCGAGGTCGGCTGGCTCACAGCGTTCGATCCGGGTGGCGACGACTGTGTCAGTTCGCCGATCGGGGTCGAGCCGGGGCAGCGGACATCGAACGAGGTGTGGGTCTGGCTCCATCCGAACGGATCGGGAGGGTCCGACTGGCCGGACGACATGGAGCCGCCGGGCACCTACCGGATTCGGGTGACATCGGCGGTATACGCCGGCGGCGGTGATTCTCCCGTGGAGTCCGAGCACCTGGTCTCCAACACTTTCGAAATCGTTCGCTGAGGGGGGGAGCTCGGACGACTCCCGCCGGAGGGTGCTGCACGTGGAGCGTCCGGACCGCCGACGATAGTGGCGGATCTGCACCGAGGACGACGCCACATGAGTGTACCGGGGTCGGGTGGGCCGACGCCGGGCATTCTCCGTGACCAGGTGCGCCCCATGTCGCAATCCCGCCTGTCGTTCCTCCTGGCCGGGCTCGTGATGGGCCTGACGGCGGTCCCCATGTCTGCACAGACCGAGGTCTCGCCCATCAAGCTCGTGCGGGGCGAGTTCGCCACGTCCGCACAGCTTCGACGGGGGCCGGTGCCCCTCGTGGTGGAGGGGCTGGGTGAGTTCCGGATCGTCCGCGCACAACTCCGGGACGATCCCGGCGGTAGCTGCGTCGTGCCGTTTCCCCAACTCCGGGAGGCTCTGTGGGAGGCCTACGAGCGCTCCCCCGGGGGGTTCGCGGCGGGCAACAGCGTCGCCCTGACCCAGGACAAGGGAAAATGCACCGCGCCCAACGGCACCACGGTGGATTGTTGCGTGGAGGAGGGCAACGCCTGCGGGATCGTGGTCTCGGTCGACGTCATGAATCCCCAGGTCGAGTCCGCGCGCCTTCGCCGCACGCGAGGCGGTGGAGGCGGGGACTCCCGCTAGCGGGGTCCTCCGCGCCGGCTCACCGCCGGACGATCAGCTCCGCCAGCAGGGGCCGGTGGTCGGAGGCCAGGGGTTCGTCGAGGACGGTGTGCTCCAGTGCGTAGAACCGCCGAGACGGGCGCACCATGATGTAGTCGATCTCCCGCTGGGGGTCCGTGGACGGGAACGTCAGGCGGTCCCGGCCCTTGGAGAGGATGTTCCAATCCCGGGAGAAGCGGTCGATGACGTCTCCGCCCGGGAGCGAGTTGAAGTCGCCGGCCAGGATCACCGGGCGGGTCTCGTCGGCCAGGTCTTCCACGAGGCGGTCGGCCTGGGCGAGACGCTCGTCGTCGGTGCGGTAGAAGTGCACGCCCACCAGGACGATCTCCTGGTCCGTCTCGGGCGACCGCACCCGGACTTTCAGGGCCGTGCGGGGTTCGTCGCCGTCGGGCAGCCGGACGTTGGTGACGCTGACGATGGGCCAGCGCGACAGCACGGCCATGCCGTACTCGCCGTCGTCGTAGTCCATGAAGGCGCCGAAGGCGTGGTTCATTCCGGTGAGCGATCCCAGGGTGCGGGCCTGGTCGTCGCCGTCGACCCGATCGGTGCGACGGTCGACCTCCTGGAGCGTGACGAGGTCGGGATCCTGGTCCTCGATGACCGCGGCGATCCGGCGCAGGTCGATCTCTCCGTCGGTGCCCTCGCCGTGGCGGATGTTGTAGGCCATGACCGTGATGGTGTCGGCCTCCTGCCGGGGGCCGCCGCCTCCGACGCCCGGCAGGGCGGAGCAGCCGGCGACCGCGACCCAGGCGGCCAGGAAGGGCAGGAGGGCGCGGAGGGGGCGACGGGATCGAAGCATGGCGGATTTCGTCGTTGGGGGGTGCGGGGGTACAGGGTGACCGGGGGCCGGCTGTAGATTCCCGGCCCATGATCTCCGTATCCAATCTCGGCAAGTCCTTCGGGGACCGCACCCTCTTCCAGGGTGTTTCGTTCCAGCTCGACCCTGGCCAGCGCTACGGCCTGGTGGGCGCCAACGGCTCGGGCAAGACGACCCTGCTCGGAGTCCTCTCGGGAGACGAGGAGGCGTCGGAAGGCGCCGTTTCGATCCCCAGGGACCTCCGCCTGGGCGTCCTGCGCCAGGACCAGTTTCTCTACGAGGACGAAGAGATCATCGGGGTGGCCCTCATGGGCAATCCCGAGCTGTGGCACGCCATGGTGGAGAAGGAGAAGCTCCTGAAGGCGGCCGAGGCCGACCCCGAGGCGCCCTTCGACGCCCACCGCTTCGCCGAGCTCGAGGAGACCGTCCAGCTCCACGACGGCTACACCGCCGAAGCCCGGGCCGCCCGGATCCTGGAGGGACTCGGGATTCCCGGCGACGTCCACCGGGAGCCCCTCTCGATCCTGTCGGGGGGATTCAAGCTCCGGGTGCTCCTGGCCCAGGTGCTGGCGTCGGCTCCCGACGTGCTGCTCCTGGACGAGCCCACGAACCACCTGGACATCGTGTCGATCCGCTGGCTCGAGACGTTCCTGTCGGAGTTCGCGGGGCCGGTGGTGGTGATCTCCCACGACCATCGTTTCCTGGACAACGTGGCCACCCGGATTCTCGATGTGGACTACGAGACCGTGACCCTGTACAAGGGCAACTACACGTGGTTCGTGGAGTCGAAGCGGGAGGAGCGGGAGCGCCGGGAGAAGGAGATCGAGACCCGGGCCAAGGAGATCGCCCACCACCAGGAATTCGTGGACCGGTTCCGGGCCAAGGCCAGCAAGGCGCGCCAGGCCCAGTCCAAGCTGCGCATGATCGAGAAGAAGGCCGGTGAGCTGGAGGCGCTGCCCGGGAGTTCACGGCGGTACCCGGCCTTCCGGTTCGAGCCGCGGCGGCCCTCGGGGAAGGAGGTGCTCACCCTCGACGGCATCGTGAAGTCGTACGACGACAACCAGGTGCTCCACGGGGTCGACCTCGAGGTGCGGAGAGGCGATCGGATCGCGGTGATCGGCCCCAACGGGATCGGAAAGTCGACCCTCCTGCGCATCGCCGTGGGCGACGTGGAGGCCGACGAGGGCGAGGTGACCTGGGGCCACGAGACCCACGTGGGCTACTTCGCCCAGGATCACCACGAGCAGCTCTCGGGCGAGGACCGCACCATCGAAGAGTGGCTCTGGGACTACTGTCCCGGCCGGGACCGGGGGTTCGTGCGGGGGCAGTTGGGCGCCATGCTCTTCAGCGGCGACGAGGGGGCGAAGCGGCTGAGCGCCCTCTCCGGGGGAGAAGCCGCCCGCCTGATGTTCGCCCGCATCGGGCTGGAGCGGCCCAACACCCTGGTGCTGGACGAGCCCACGAACCACCTGGACATGGAGTCCATCGAGGCCCTGGTGGAGGGACTGCGCCGCTTCGAGGGGACCCTCGTCCTGGTGTCCCACGACCGCTGGTTCGTGAGTCGGCTCGCCACCCGGATCGTGGAGATCCGGCCCGACGGAATCCGGGATTATCCGGGCACCTACGAGGAGTACGTCCACGCCTGCGGCGACGACCACCTGGACGCCGACGCCGTCCTGGAGGCCCGGAAGAGCCGGAAGAAGGATCCGGACACCGGGTCCTCGTCGGACGGGCGCCGCCATCGGGACCGCTCCGGCCCGTCGGCGGCCCGGAAACGGAAGGAGCTGGAAGAGGCGCGGGACGAGGTCACCGCCCGCATCACCTCCGCCGAGAGCCGCCTCCAGGAGATCGACGAGACCTTCTGCGCGCCGGACTTCTACGACCGATCGAACCCCGACGACGTCGCTGCCCTGGAGGCCGAGCGGGCCGACCTCTCCGCCGCGGTCGAAGCGGCGATGGAGCGGTGGGAACGGGTCGAGCGAGAGCTGGGTGCCCTGAACCGGGAAGACGGCTGAGGGACGAGGGCGCCGTCATGGGCGGACTCCGAGTCTCGATCGTTCGTCGGGTGGCGGACACGAGGACCCCACGATGCGGAGCACGTCGGGGTAGGTGACGCCCTCGTCGTGGGGGTAGTCGTAGTAGAGGGTCTCGATGATGCGGGACACCCACGGCCCGGTGTTGAGCCCACGCGTGGCCAGGGTTCGGGCTTCTGCGCAGAACGCCTCGGCCTCGAGGGTGATCATGCCCTCGGCGTCGAGGTAGGTGCGGGCGTATCTGAACGCCCCCATGCGGCGGCACTGCTCGGCGTGGATGCGCTCGTGGATCTGGACCATCTCCTCGAGGTCGGGCTCCAGGTCGGGGGCGAACTGCTGCATGGGTCCGATGAAGGGCATGCAGAGCGTGATCCCGTCGGCTCCCCGGGGCATGGGCATCAACAGGAACGCCGCCGGGATGATGGGAATCGCCGCCACGACGCTGAGAAGGAGGACGCGGACGGCCCGCACCCAGAGGGGTGGGCTCCCGCCGGACTCGGTCGGCGTGGAACCCTCGTCCTCGTCGAAATACTCATCCCCGTCGAACCTTCGCATGCACGACGCCTCATGGCTCGGGTGGTCGTAGGGCCTGGGAGTCCGGAAGAACCGTGCCGAGGCGGGCGATGGTCGAATCGCCCTGATTCATGCGGGATTCAGGGTGTGTGTGGGTTCCGGCCTGTGGAGCCGATGCGACACCCGTGGGAGGGGGTGGTGCGCCGGCGCCTCACCCCTCGTCGAGGAAAAACGACGCCACGAGGGCGGTGGCGTCGAGGTCCCGGCTCACGGGGCCGAGGGACGGGGAGAACGACACGCTCATGCCGGGCCACGTGTGGCCTCCCCCTTCGATCCGGTAGAAGCGGGTGGGGGCGTCACACCCTTCGCCGCGACGGACGAACACCCGGGTCCCGTCGTCGGCGGTGTCGGGGAGGGCCGTCTCGTTCCAGCCCGAGCATCCCTGGCGATGGGCCCACCACTCCTGATGTTCGTCGAGGGAGAGCTGGCGCATGGACGCGCCGGTGACCAGTTCGACGGTGGTCCCGTCCCACGGGAACGACGGGTCCTGGGTGCCGTGGATCATGAGGAGGGGCACGGCGGGTCCGGCGCCGCACTCGTCCCGGTGCCAGGTCCAGACGGCGGCCCCCACGGCGGCGTAGCCGGAGAAGAGCCCGGGCCGGTCGCAGGCGAGCCGGTAGGTCATCATGCCCCCGTTGGAGAAGCCGGTGACGTACCGGCGGGCCGGGTTCACGGCGGTGACCCGGGCCACGTGGTCCAGGAGGGCTGCGAAGAAGGCCAGGTCGTCGATGCCCCGCACCCCGTTGGGCGTGCACGCGCATCCCTGGGCCCAGTCCTCGCCCCACGCCGACTCGGGGTAGACGGCCACGAATCCCCGGGCGTCGGCCTCTCGTTGCATGCCCGTCACCGCCGCCATGTCCACGGGGGGAAACCCGTGGAGCACCACCACCACGGGAAGAGGCGTACCGTCGTCGACGCCCGGGGGCCGGTACACCCGGTAGCGGCGGGGTACGCCGCCGGCTTCCAGGGTGCGCATGTGCAGGCCCGGGCCGTCCAGGGGCCGGGCGTCGTCGTCGGGCTCGGGCCCGGCGGGGTCTCCGGCACACGCGCCCAGGCTCAGGGCCGCGACGAGGATCAGCGCGAGCGACGAGGGGGCGTGGCGGTCAACGGGATCGCGAGGCATGGTGTCGGGGGTATGGAAGCAGTGTCCAGATCCGGGCGGTTCTACGCGGCCCCGGGTTCACCGATTACGCGCCCAGGGGCGCACCACTCCTCCAGGACCGGAGACGTATTCGTGATTCCTCGTCGACGCCTCTTCGCGCCGCTGTGCGCGGCCACCCTTCTTCTTCCGACCTTCGCCGCGCCGGCGGCGGGCCAGGAACTCACCACCACGGCCGAACGGTCGGGCTTCACGGCGTACACTCCGTACGACGACATGATGGAGTATCTGGAAGACCTCCGCGCGTCGTCGCCCGACATGTGGTTGGGGACGTACGGCGAGACCCATCAGGGCCGGGAGTTGCCCTACGCCGTCTTCAGCCGCCCGGCGGTGAGCCAGCCGGCGGAGGCGTGGGCCCTGGGACGTCCGGTGCTGGTGCTGAACGCCAACGTCCACGGCGGAGAGCGGACCCTTCGGGAGTCCCTCCTGATCTTCATGCGGGAGATGGCCACCCCCGGCACCGAGGCCTACGAACTCCTGGACGACGTGGTGGTGGTCACGGCCCCCCAGATCAATCCCGACGGATTCGAGGCCACGGAGCGGGGCACCCGGGGCAACTCCTGGGGCATCGACATGAACCGGGACTGGGTCAAGCGGGAGCAGCCGTCGCTGGCGAACTACGGCCGCAACGTGGCCGACGCCTGGGCCCCCCACATTCTGGTGGACGGCCACAACGGGGGATCGTTCCCCTACAACATCACCTACCAGTGCCCCTCCCACGCCCAGCCGGACCAGCGCCTCACCCAGCTCTGTGACGAGGGGATATTTCCCGACATCGACGCCGACGTGGAGGCCGCCGGGTACAAGTCGTGGTACTACACCCGGGGTACGGAGACGCGGTGGGACGGCGGTGGGTACGACGCCCGGATCGGGCGGAACTACAACGGCTTCGTCAACACCATCGGGATCCTCTTCGAGTCGCCCCCGTGGCAGGAGATGGCGCCGGGCGTGGAGGCGGGCCGCATCGCCTATCAGTCCGTCGTGGAGTTCGCCGCGGAGAACGCCGCCGAGGTGATGGCGGTGGTCCAGCGCGCCCGGACCGAGACCATCGAGATGGGGCGCAACGCCGACGGGGAGGTGGTGGTGGCTATGGAGTACGCCCCCCAGCCCCGGACCATCACGTACGAGATCGGCGTGCGGAACGAGGAGACGGGGGAGATGGAGGCCATGGAGGTCACCAACGACTCCCTCATGACCCGCCCCGTGGCCACGAAGACCCGGCCCCTCCCATACGCCTACGTTCTGCCCCGGGACGCCGTGGACGCGGTGGCCATGCTCCGGCGGAACAGCATTGCGGTGGAGCAGCTCACCGAAGGCGTGGAACTCCAACTCGACGCGTACGTTATCGACGGTGTGGAGTTCGAGCGGGCCTACAATCACGCCGGAGCCGTGCGCCTGTCCCTGGCCGACGACGCGGTGTCGCGGACGGTGGAGGTGCCGGCCGGGGCGTACGTGGTCCGGACGGGCCAGATGCGGGGGCGTCTCGCGGCTCACATGCTCGAGCCCGAGACCAACGACAACGTGATCTACTGGAACACCATGGATGCCTGGCTGCCCCTCGGACGGGTACTGAATCCGGACGGGGGCGGGCAGGGCGGCTTCGGTCAGGGCGATGACGGCCCGCCCCTGGCGCCCATCGAGAAGCTCATGACCCCTCGCGGTCTGCCGCTGCGGATCGTGCCCTGAGAAGGTCGGAATCCCTCGTTTCGGGGACTCCGTGTGGCATGTGGGGGGTGGTCGCGGTGCGGCCACCCCCCCGGTCGTACGGGGGGACGTACGGGGTCAGGTCTTGCAGATGATCCAGCTCAGGACGACGCGAACGATGCGTCGGAGGATCGTCACCATGGTCTGTCTCCGGTAAGAAGAGCGTCGGGGAGTCCTACGCAGGAGCACGTCGCGGAGTTTCCCCGACTTGCCCCGCCCCGGCCCGGGGTCGAACGTTCAGATACCCTCCCGTCGTCCATTCCCCGGCCCTGTTTCATCAGGGTACGGTGTACCGATTCATGCCGACAGGAGGCCCGATGCGCATCCCTCTTCGTGCACGTTTCGCCGCCATCGCCGTCGCCGCTTTCGGGGCGGCGTACGCCTGCGGTGGCGGCCCCCGCCTCGGTTCTCCCACCGACTACCAGATGTGGATCCACTACTCGGAGGCCGGGGCCATCCAATCGGCCATGATCCGAGGCGACCTGCCGGCGGCCCGGGAGTCGGCCCGTCACCTGGCCGACGCGCCCCGGGCCGAGGGCATCGGCCCATCGGGAGACGCCCACGTGCGGGAACTGGCGGCGTGGGCGCGGGAGATCCGCGACGCCCCCTCGTTCGGTGACGCGGCGGTGGCCACGGGACACCTGGCCGCCACCTGCGGGGAATGTCACGAGGACGTGGGAGGAGGGCCCGTGTTCCTCCAGGGCGATCCCCCCGAGGATCGGGGCTTCAGCGGCCACATGATCCTCCACCTCTGGGCCGCCGACCGCATGTGGGAAGGCATGGTCGGCCCGTCGGCCGTGTCGTGGCGCGACGGGGCCGAGGTGTTCCGGGAGGACCCGCTGGAGGGCGGGGCCATCCCCGCCGGGGCTCAGGTCTTCGCCGATCGCCTCCACGAATTGGGGCGGGAGGCCGTGGGGATGACGGCGCTCCGGCGCCAGGCGGTACAGTACGGACGCATGATCGAGCAGTGCGCCGGGTGCCACGCCGAGACCGGCGTCACCAGGCGTCCCGATGCACGCCCCGGACGGCTCGTCCCGACGGGTCGGTGAGCGCGGCGAGTTCGGCGTCCCACGCCAGGGCCTCGGGGGTGCTGCAGGCCACCGAGGGCCCCCCCGGCACGCAGGCCGCGGCCGCCGGGAGCGGGAAGAGTTCTTCGAAGAGGCTGCGGTAGAGGTAGGCCTCGGGCGTGTCCGGCGGGTTGTGGGGAAACCGCCGGGACGCCTGGGCCATCTGGGCCGGCGTCACCCGCTCGGCGGCGTGATCCCTCAGCCCGTCGATCCAGCCGTAGCCCACGCCGTCGGAGAACTGCTCCTTCTGGCGCTTCAGGACCACGTCGGGGAGCAGGTCGGCGAAAGCGTCCCTCAGGATCCGCTTCTCCATGCCGTCGGCGCCCACCATCTTCGCCGCCGGGTCCATGCCCATGGCGAGATCGAGGAACTCCAGGTCCAGGAACGGCACGCGCGCCTCCACGCCCCAGGCGGCCATGGCCTTGTTGGCCCGGAGGCAGTCGTACAGGTGGAGTCGCTCCAGCTTCCGCACGGTCTCGTCGTGGAACGCCCGGGCGTCGGGCGCCCGGTGGAAGTAGAGGTAGCCCCCGAACACCTCGTCGGCCCCCTCCCCCGACAGGACCATCTTGATGCCCATGGCCCGGATCCGCCGGGCCAGGAGGTACATGGGCGTTCCGGCCCGGATGGTGGTGACGTCGTAGGTCTCCAGGTGCCGGATCACGTCCCGGAGGGCGTCCAGTCCCTCCTGGAGGGTGAAGGTGAAGCCGTGGTGAACGGTGCCCAGGTGGGCCGCCACCTGGGCCGCCACCGCCAGGTCGGGAGACCCGTCCAGGCCGATGGAGAAGGAGTGGAGGCGCGGCCACCACGCCTGCGACCGGTCGTCGTCCTCGATGCGGCGTTCGGCGAACCGGGCCGTCACCGCGGCGATGATGGACGAGTCCAGGCCACCGGAGAGGAGCACGCCGTAGGGCACGTCGCTCATGAGCTGCCGGTGCACGGCGGCCTCCAGCCCCTCCCGGATGTCGGCGGCGGTCCCCCCGGCGCCCTCCACGGCGGCGAAGTCCCGCCACGGGCGCTCCACGAACGACACCGGCTCGGGGCCCACGGCGCTGTCCAGCACGTGTCCCGGGGGGAACTCGGCCACCGTGGTGCACACCGGCGTCAGCGCCTTCATCTCCGAGGCGATGTGGAGCCGGCCCTCGGAGTCCCACCCCTGATACAGGGGCACGACGCCCACCGGGTCCCGGGCCACCACGTAGCGTCCCGCGCCGTCGCCGAAGCCCGGGTCGTGGAGCACGAAGGCGTAGATCCCGTTCAGCTCCGGCAGGAAGGCGGTGCCCCGCTCACGGTAGAGGGGGAGGATCACTTCGCAGTCGGACTCGGTGGCGAAGGTGTACGGGGACTCCAGCGCCGCCCGCAGTTCCCGGTGGTTGTAGATCTCCCCGTTCACGGCCAGGACCGCCGCCGAAGCGGGGTCCACGAGGGGTTGGGCTCCGTGGGTCACGTCGACGATGGCGAGGCGCTCGTGGGCCAGGATCGCCCGGTCGTCGGCGTACAGTCCCGACCAGTCGGGTCCGCGGTGGCGCTGGAGGCCCGAAAGGCGGAGGGCCCGCTCGCGCAGGCGGCCGTCGTCGTCGCCGGTGAGATCGAGGAGGGCGAGGATCGAACACATGGTGGGCGTGGGTGTCGAGGGGAAACGACGAAGGGGCGACCCCGTGGTGGGGCCGCCCCTTCGGCGAGAGTCGCGTGCGTGCCGGCCTGGCCGTTACGTACGCCGAATCCCACCGCGGCCCATGGGCGACGGTACGTTCGGATTCGACGGATTGGGGCGCAGGTGCGGCACGACCAACTCCAGGGGGTGGTGAGTGACCCCACCGTAGCCTCCGGAGGTGCCCCCCGTCAACGGTCGGGCTCTCGCCCCTCGAGCCTCAGGAGCGTGATCCGCCCCCGGGGACCCACGGCCCACCCCCTGCCGTCGTCGCCGAAGGCCACGGCCCAGTGGCTCTCTTCCCGGAGCGTCGTCCACGTGGCGCCGCCGTCACCCGACCACGCCACGCCCCCGGGGCCTACCGCGGCCAGGACGGGGCCCGGCGCGCCCGGCGCCCGTGCGCCGCCGTAGAGGGGGCCCTCCAGGGCGGGCTCGCCCGGCCCGGGCGTCCAGGTGGCGCCGCCGTCGGTGGACACGGCCACCCGGGGCCCCTCCAGGGGGTCGCCGATAGCGCCCCCCACGGCCCATGCGAACCCGTCGGCGCCGACCCCCACGGCCGTGGCCCCGGCCGCGGGACCCGCCGTGAGGGGCAGGTCCTGGACCTCCCACGCGCCCCCTCCGTCCCGGGTGCGCAGCAGGCGGGGCCGGGGCCCGTTGCCCGTGGCCACCACCACCCCGTCGCGTCCGGCGGGGGCCACGCACGCCCCGGACGCCGCGAAGCCGCCTTCCGAGTCCAGGGCCGGCGGGAGGGACGCCGCCGGGACCCGGCTCCAGGAGCGACCCCCGTCGGTGGTGGCCAGGAGGTAGAGCACGCCGTCCACCGCGTCGCCGTAGGCCCATCCCCGGGCGTCGTCCACGAAGGCCATGCAGTCCAGGAAGCCCTGGGGCTCGTCCATGACGAAGGTCTCGACCCAGGTGGCGCCGCCGTCGTCGGTACGGAAGAGGCGGGAGAGGGGGCCGGACCCGGCCGCCAGGAGGACCGCCCGCTGGGCGTCGAATCCCTGCACGTCCCGGAACTGGAGGGTGTCGGCACCCGGCACCACGCCCACGGTCCAGTGCTCGCCCCCGTCCAGGGAGCGTCCCCACGTGCCGCCGTGTCCGCTGACCCAGACCACGCCGTCCGCCCCGGGGCTCACGGCCTGGAGCAGCACGTCGGTGCCCGAATCCCGGTCGTCGGTCACCAGGGCGAGGGGCGTCTGGGCCGCCGACGGCGCGGGGGCGCTCCAGGCGAGCAGGGGGGCCACGAGGGCGGGTGCGAGGCGGCGGAGGCGGGGCATGGCGTCGGGTTCCGGGAGAGGAATCGAGAAGGGTCAAGGAACGACCGGCGCGGGCCCGGGGCAACCCGAGGGCATCGGGGGGAACGGGGGCGTGGGCCGGCGGTACCAGGGGGGCCCGTCGCGTCGACTCCTCCGGTTCCCACGATGTCCTGCCGTTCCTCCGGTTCGCTCCTGGCCCTCTTCGCCGGGTCTCTCCTCGCCTGCGGTCCCACCGGCGGCGAAGCTCCCGCGTCCGGGGGCGCCGTGGCCCTGGACACGCCCGTGGCGCTGCCGTCGGCGGTTCTGGAGTCCCATGAGGGTATGCCCTTCGATCTTCGGGCCGACACGCAGGGCGACGTGACCCTGGTGTTCTTCGGGTACACCCACTGCCCCGACATCTGCCCGGTGCACATGGCCAATCTGGCGGCGGTCTTCCGCGACCTGCCCCTGGAGGTGACCCGGCGAGTCGACGTGCTCTTCATCACCACCGACCCGGAACGCGACACCCCGGAGCGCCTGGATGAGTGGCTCGGCGCCCTGCACCCGAGTTTCGTGGGACTCCGGGGCAGCCGGGAGCAGGTGACCGCCCTGGAGGCGGAGATGGGGATTCCGGTCTCGGTGGTGTCGCCGGAGGAGGAAACGGCCGACGGCGGGTACTTCGTGGGACACGCGGCCCAGGTCCTGGCCTTCACGGCCGACGACACGGCCCGGGTGGCCTACCCGTGGGGCACCCGGCAGCGGGACTGGATCCGGGACCTGCCCCGACTGGTTCGGGGCGAGACCCCGGGCGCGGACGAGGCCCCCTGATGCAGTGGTGGTGCGCGGCCCAGGACACGGCCTGGAGCTGGAGCTGGCGGGCGTACCCCGGGGTGTGGCTCTTCATCGCCCTCCTGGCCGCCGGATTCGTCGTTCTCCACCGTCGGTGGCCCGAGGGCGACGAGGCGTTCCGGCCCGGGGCGCGCAGGGCGTTCGCCGCCACGGGACTCGTCCTGCTCTGGATCGCCCTGGACTGGCCCGTGGGCGCCCTGGGGTCGGGGTATCTGGCCAGCGTCCACATGGTCCAGTTCCTGCTCATCGCCGTGTCGGCGCCGCCGCTGCTGCTCCTGGGGGTGCCCCGGCGCGCGCTCGAGGCGTGGGTGTCGCGCCGCGCCGTGGCCCGGATCATGGGCGTGGTGGGCCACCCCATCGTGAGCATCGGCAGCTTCACCGCCCTCATGGCCGTGACCCACTGGCCCGCCGTGGTGGACGAACTCATGGCCGGTCAGGCCGGGTCGTTCCTCCTGGACATGGTGTGGCTCGTGTCGGGGCTGGTGTTCTGGTGGCCCGTGGCCGTGGCGCTCCCCGCTCGGGCGTGGCTCCAGGAGCCGTTCAAGATCGGCTACCTCATCGCCGCCACCCTGGTCAACACCGGAGTATTCGCCTTCCTGACGTTTTCGTCGGTCCCGGTCTACGCCACCTTCGAGTTGGCTCCGCCGGTGGGGGCCCTCTCCACCCGGGACGACCAGCTCGTAGCAGGACTCCTCATGAAGCTCGGAGGCGCCGTGGTGCTCTGGACGTCCATCTCGATCCTCTTCTTCCGCTGGTTCCGCCGCTCCGAACGCGACGGTGCGTCGGGCGCCCGGGGCGCCGTGGCCTCGGTGGCGCTGCTGGCGGCCCTGGCCCTGGGGGCCTGCGGACCGGACGCCACCGCGCTGGACGGCCCGGTGGTGGTGGGGGAGCCGGTGACGGGAGACCGTGCCGCCCTGTACCTCACCGTGCGGGGAGGGTCCGGGGGCGACCGCCTGGAGGGTCTGGAGGTGGATGGGGTGGGGGAGACGTCGCTGCACCGCACCGAGCAGGTGGACGGCATGATGCGCATGTCGCCGGTGCCCGAAGGCTTCGAGGTGGGCGAGGGGGCGTGGCTCCGGCTCCGCCCCGGGGGCGATCACGCCATGCTGGAACGGTTGGAGCGGCCTCTGGTGGCGGGGGACTCGGTGCGGGTGGTGCTCCGCTTCCGGTCGGGGCCGGTGGAGACGTGGGCCCGGGTGGTGCCCCTGGCCGATCTGGAAACGGTGTTGGACCCCCAGGGCTGACCGCTCAGCCCGTCCACAGCGCTTCCACCTCGTCGGCGGCTCGGGCGAGGGCCGGTTCTCCCGCCGCGTCGGCCATGCGGGCCGCGGCGCTCGCCACGTCGTCGGCCACCTGGGGGTCGCCCAGCAGTCGGCCCAGTTCCCGGGTCAGGCCCCCCCGGCCCACGTCCCACGCCGTGAGGTGGCGTCCCACGCCCAGCCGTTCCAGGCGGGCGCCGTTGTCGGGCTGATCGAACGACTGGCCCACGATCACCTGGGGGACGCCCGCGGCCAGTCCCTGGGCCGTGGTGCCGATGCCTCCGTGGTGGATCACGGCGGCGCAGCGGGGGAAGAGGGCCCGGAACGGGGCCCGGGTGACGTGGGCCACGTGCCCCGGGAGGCGAGGGGGAAGCTGGCCCGGGTAGGCCGTGACCAGGAGGGCCCGAACCCCCAGGAGGCGGGTCGCCCGCACGGCCGCCTCCAACAGGCCGGGGGCCTGGCGGTTGGCCGAGCCCGGGGTGACCGCCACGGGAGGGGGGCCGGCGTCGAGCCAGGCCTCCAATGCGGGATCGAGCCGGGGCTCCCGCCAGCCGTCGTAGAGGGGGAATCCCACCAGGCGCACCGCCTCGGGCCAGTCGGGTTGGGGTGGGCCGAACCAGTCGGGGAAGAAGCCCAGCACGCGGCGGGGCGAGTGCACCCAGTCCCGGAAGATCCGCCGCTGGGGAGCCAGGCCGTGGGACCGGAGGTAGGGGTGGAGAACGGGACCGGCCAGGGGGTCGACGCCCACCCGATCCACGGCCCACCAGAAGCTCCGCCGCATCCACCGGGGCCACCGGTTGGGGTCGATGCGGGGCGGAAGCCGGGGCTGCAGATGGAGGGTCCGGAAGGCGATGGGCGCCAACTGCACCGTAGCGGCCGGCACGTCGTGGATCGCCTCGAAGACCCGCGTGGGGAACGAGAGCATGTGCCCCACCAGCACGGTCCGGCCGGGGAGCCAGGCCTCGTCCAGGGCCGCGTGGAGCCGGCGGAGGCCCCGTCGATCCATGAGGCGCAGGATGGCCCGGATCCCCCGGGTGGGGTGCCAGAGGTCGGGGTCGGTGAGAGCCCGCCGGAAGCGCGGCGCCGAGACCACCGGCACGAAGTCCAGGCCCTCGGCCTCCACCGTGTCCCGGAAGGGCTCGGCGGTGAGAACGCGCACGTCGTGGCCGCGCCGGCGGAGCTCCCGGCCCAGGCCCACGAAGGGGTTCACGTCGCCGGCCGATCCCGCCGGTGTGAGGACGAAGCGGGGGCCGGCCGGCGGGCTCAGGAGGGGGTCCCGGCGACCTCGCGAAGGGTCGCCTCCCAGCGGTCCACGTAGGTCTTCATGTCGAAGTGTTCCGCCGCGCGCCGGCGAGCGGCGTCGGCCATGCGGCGCCGGAGGTCGGGCTCGTGGACGATGCGCTGCAGGGCGGTGGAGAGGATGCCCGGGGCGAACCCCGAGACCACGCGGCCCGGGGGGGCCTGGGGATCGACTCCCTCCACCAGCACGTCCCGGGCGCCGCTCACCGGGGTGGAGAGCACCGGCACCCCCGACGCCAGCGCCTCCATCATGGTGTTGGCCATGGATTCCCGGTCGGAACTGACCACCAGGAGGTCCAGCGCCGCGTAGAGAGGCCAGGGATCGTCCAGGTGCCCGAGGAACCGGATCCGGTCGATTTCGCCCAGTTGGCGGGCCTGCTCCTCCAGGCCGGCGCGCTCCGGTCCGTCGCCGGCGATGAGCGCGATGCACCCGGGCACCCGGGCCACGGCTTCGATGAAGCGGTCCAGGCGCTTCTCCGGGACCAGCCTGGCCAGGGCGCCCACCACCACCGCGGACGGATCCAGCCCCAGGCGCTTCCGGGCCTCGGTCTGGTCCGGGACGCCGTCGGGCACCTCCATGCCCTTGGGAATGACCTGGAGACGGTCGTCGGCCAGGGTGGGGAGAATGCGCCGGTACTCGGCGGCCACGTCGGTGGCGCTCACCACCGTGCGGCGCACCACCCGGCGGAAGAGCCACCGGTACTTGGCGTTTCGGGGCACGTCCCGGGAGAGGCCGATGCGCGAGACCACCGGAACCCGGGCCGCCCGGGCCCCCAGGGCCAGGTGGAGGGTCTTCCGGAAGGTGCCCACCAGGAGCACGTCGGCGTCGAAGCGGTGCAGGGCCCGGGCGACCCGGAACGAGCTCACCAGGGAGATGTCGCCCCCGACCTTGAGGATCGGGGTCTCCAGCCCGTAGGCGGCGGCTCGTTCGGCCACCAGGGGCCGGTTGCAGAAGAACCGCACGGTGTGTCCCCGCTCCTGCAGGGCGGCCAACAGCCGCGACACGGCGATTTCGGCACCGCCCCAGATGGGCGCCCCGTTGTGGGCCGCGATGCGCATCAGCCTCCGCCCACCTGCCCCAGAAGCCAGGCGGCCGCCAGGGCGCCGTAGATCCCCAGCACGTAGCCCGCCACGGCCATGAGGAGTCCCACGGGAGCCAGCGCCGGGTGATACACGCCCGCCACCACCGGCGCCGACGCCGCCCCTCCCACGTTGGCCATGCTCCCGGTGGCCACGAAGAAGAGGGGTGCCCGGATGAGGCGGGCCACCAGGAACAGCAGTCCCACGTGGATCGAGATCCACACGGCCCCGGCCGCCAGATACACGGGGGCGTCGAGCACCGCCCGCAGGTCGGCCTGGGCCCCGATGGCGGCCAGCAGCAGGTAGAGGGCCGTGTAGCCCGCCGACGACGCCCCCACCGTCTCCAGGTTGCGGAGCCGGGTGAACGAGAGCAGGAGCCCCACCGAGACCACCAGGAGCACCGCCCAGGTAGTGCCCGAAATGATGGTGGGGTCGCCCAGGCGGGGTAGTCCGGCGCCCACGTTGACCGAGATCACCGCCGCCGCCAGTCCCAGCCCCACCATCATGGCCATGTCCCGGAGCGTGGTGGGATGCCGCTGGGTGTCCATCTCCGCGAGCCGGCGGTTCGTGGCATCCAGCGCCTCCGTGCGGGCATTGATGGCCTTGTCCCACCGCTTCTGCAGTCCGCTGAGCACCAGGAGCACGCCCATCCACCCGTAGCCCACCACGGTGTCGACGACGATGACCGGTCCCATTTCCGATTCCGGGGTCCCCACGCTTTCGGCGATGGCCACCATGTTGGCCGTCCCGCCGATCCAACTGCCCGACAGGGCCGCGAATCCGGTCCAGGCATCGGGCCCCAGGGCGCCCTTGAAGAGGAGGAGCGCCACGGGTCCGCCGATGACGATGCCCACCGTGCCCGTGACCACCATGATGAGGGCCATGCTCCCCAGGCGGGCCACGCTCTTCAGGTCGATGGAGACCATGAGGAGGAAGAGGGCGAAGGGCAGCAGGTACCGCACGAGCCAGTCGTAGGCGGGGGAGGCCGACGGCGTGATGCCCGCCGTGGTGAGGAGCATGGGCACGAAGTACACGTAGATCACCGGGGGCGTGTACTCGAACAGCTTCTTGAGCGGCGCCAGTTCGGAGAGCCAGAAGATGAGGGCGACGGTGCCGGCCAGGAGGCCCGCCACCGACATCGGGTCCTGGAGAAGGGACTCGGACA
>JAUIEJ010000017.1 GCA_030428885.1 Gemmatimonadota bacterium
GGTGCCGGATACGCCGACCCAGTTGCCGATCCCCGGTTCGGAGCTGCTGCTCCTGCTGGAGGACATCTACACCTTCGGCGGCCCGGGCGGAAACAGCTCGGCCCCGAGCGTGATCTCCGACCTGTCGCCGGAGGGCATCGCCCAGAAGCGGTTCGCCCTCGAGAAGTACCGCGAAGCCCTCATCGATGCCGAGGGTGGTCGGCGCGGAGTCGTCGCCCACTGATTCACGGGTGACTCCCCAGGGTCGATCGTCGCCGGGGGGCCGGCCGATCCGGCCCCGGTGATGCGGAACGGGTCGTCGCGCAGCATGCGCGGCGGCCCGTTTCGTCGTTTCAGCGCGTGAGGCTCACCACGACGAACCGCTCCACGTCGAAGGCGTCCCGGGCCACGGCCAGCATGCGGTCCCCTGCGATGGCCAGCGGCGCGAGGTCGTCGGGCATGACCACCACCCCCACGGGCGCACCGTCGGGGTTCACCACTGTCCACAGCCCCCCGGTGGCGAATCCGCCCCCCCGGATCGGGAGGGCGTCGGCGGCGGGGTCGTAGGCCTTGAGCCAGAGGTGCCCCTCGTCGTCGGCCAGCATGCGGCCGTGGACCGGAAGGGGACCGGCGTCGGGGTCGAGAAGGGGCAGGCGGGACGCCCACAGATCGGGAATCTCGCCCGAGGCCGCCTTCGCCTCGAGGATGGCCCAGGCGTCCCGACGATCCGGTGCCTGGCCCGGGAGTTCGAGGGTGCGTTGGGGACCGCCGGCCTCGGGGGCAAAGAACCGGGCCTCTCCGGTTCCGTTGGTGGAGACCAGGGTGTCGCCCACCACCCCGGTCCAGGCGAAGGGCGAGAAGGGCAGCGGGCCTCCCCCGCCCTCGTGGTACCACCGGACCATGCCCGTATCGTCGCCCAGGATGGCCTCCAGCCGCCCGTCGGTGCCGAACACGCCGTAGATCAGGCGGTCGGGGAGAGGCGTCTCACGGGGGGGACCCCCTTCGCCGAAGCCCGTGGGGGCGATCCAGGCCAGGATGGGCCGTCCGTCGCTCAGGGCGCCGAAGAAGCTGTCGAGGTTGGCCCCGGTGAAGCGGGCGTCGTCGGCGGTCACCCCCGCCGGTTTCGTGTCGATCACGACGCCGTCGGCATCGAAGCGGGTGAAGCGGCGCTGCCGGGAGTCCCATGTGGCGAAGCCCCCGTCGGGCGTGGCCCAGACGCCGCGGAGGCTCGCGAACTCCCCGGGCCCTTCGCCCTGGCGCCCCACGGTGCGGGCGCTGCCGTCGGCCGCCACGAGGACGAGGTGCTGTTCGCCGCCGTCGGCCACCACGTAGCCGCCGCTCTCGAGGGCCGCGGCGCCCACGATCCGGGTGAAAAGGACCCCCTGGGACACCCCCATGCCTCCGACGTCGAGAAGGGGGTCGGGCGAGACGGTCCAGTTCTCGGGGCTCTGGGCTTCGGCCCCCATGGCGACGGCGGCGACGAGAAACGCGACGAGGGGCGGGTGGCGCATGGGACTCCGGGCCGGCGGTGGGTTCGACATCTGTCGACGCGTTCCGAACCTGGGGGGACTCCCCTTCGCCGTGCAAACCCTCCCGGCCCCGGTCTCGGGGGGAATCCCGGACAACGGAGGCGGGGAATCTCCCCACTGTCGCGTCCTGTGCGGTGGCCCGATTCTTGACGCTTCATTCGTCTTCCGTCCCTCCCGGAACGAATCGCCATGCCGTCCTCCCAACGGACCGCCTACCTCCACGCCCTGCACGAAGCGGCGCATCACGTGGTGGCGGCGATCCTCGCTCCCGACCTCGAGCGCCGGGCCGCCTCCATGGACCCGGGCGCCGCGGGTCCCGACGCCCCGGTGCTGCTGCGCCGGACCGCCGACAGCCACGTCCGGGTGGAGGCGCTGTCGCTCCTGGCGGGCCCCGCGGCGGCGGCGCTGGGGAGCCTGGCCGCCGCCCAGGACTTCGCAGCCGACGCCGAGGCCGCTCGAGCTCTCCTGGCGTCGCTGGGCGAAGCCGACCGGGAGCCCATCTACCGGTCCGAGGCCGCCGGCTACGCCCAGAACCACTTCCTCACCATCCGGGCCCTGGCCCTCCAGCTCCTCCAGGCCGGCACCATTGCCGCCGAGGAAACGGGCCTCATCATCCAGGTGGCCGAGGGCCAGGCGCCCCTCCGGGCGCTGGAGGCCTACCGGGGGCGGGAGGCGGCGGCGGGGTGAGGGGGGTGGGGTCGCGGCACCGGGGGTGGTTCGCGGCGAGCTTCGCGCTCCTGGCCGCGGCGGGCGGCACCTCCGCCGGCTGCGATTCCCTCAATTGCACCGATGCCACCTGCATCGACGTGGTGGCCGTCGCGGTGGTGGGCCTCGATTCGTTCGTGGTGAGCCTGGAGGTCGCCGGACAGCCCCCTCAGACCCGGGAATGCCCCCTCAGTTGTGCCCGGTTCGACGGGGCCTGGACATCGGTCTTCGAGGGATCGCCCCGGTCGGCGGCCCTGCGCGTGTTCGGCCCGGATGGTCAGGAGGTGTACCAGACCACGGTGCGCCCCGACTACCACGACACGCACCCCAACGGCCCCACCTGTCCCCCGACCTGCCGCCAGGCCAACGTGCGCGTGGAGATCTGAACCGGACGGGCCGCCAACTCCGCCCCGAGAAAGAGCGACCCCGCACGGCCGAGATGCCGTGCGGGGCCGCCCGAGTGTCCCCGGCGCGACTCGAACGCGCGACCTACTGCTTAGGAGGCAGTCGCTCTATCCACCTGAGCTACGGGGACGACGCGCACGGATCCCTGAGGGTCCGCAACGCTGAAGTTTGGCACAGATACGGGGCTCGGTGAAGCCCTTTCCGACCGAAGCCCTGCTCGCCGGCCACCCCTGCGGCAGGTAGAATCCTCAGGTACGGTCCACCTACGACGAGGCGTCCTCCTCATGGAACAACTCCGCGCCGGCGACATCCTCCTGGAGGTCTGGGAGCAGGAAGTGGAGCACTCGCTCATGTGGGTCGCCGATCCCACCAAGCCGGTCGTCCATTCCGCGTCGGCGGACACCGAAGATGACGGCACCACCAACGGCGTGATCCAGTCCTCTGCCAACTACTTCAAATCCTCCACCGGCAAGCCGGACGCGGCAAAGCCGTGGAATCAGCGCCACCGAGTGTACCGGCACGAGAACAATGAACTCGCGTCGGCCGCGGCGTGGTTCGCCACGCAGTGGGCCACGCGAAGCGACCATGAGGTCTTCGTCGAGCTGAAGCAGGGCTTTCAGGGCGGGAGAAGCCCCCGCCCGGAGCTCGCGATCGCCCGTCGGGGTCGACGTCACCCCTTCAAGGGCCGCAGCGTGCACTTCAACCACCGTGAGATCGTGCTGGACACCCCCTATTCCCAGGACCGGCTCGGTGTCGACGCAGAAGAATGGTCCGTCTTCTCGTTGTTCCGTGCGCTCCGCGCATTTCACCGGGGCACGAAGGAACTGCCGCTCAGCCGGCTGAAGGGCGTGACCTGCTCCCAGTTCGTCACCTACTGCTATCAGGCCGCCGCACTGTGGCTGAAGTTCGGCTACCAGCCGCTGCCGGGGGACATCCTCGAACTCATCCGGAAGAACGGGACCGAGAAGCTGAAGAGCCCCAGGTTCGCCAACCTGGTGGCGCAGGGCATGCAGGGCTACGACGAGGAATACAGGCAGGCGATTCCCGCGGGCATGCTGGTCGACGCAAAGACCACCTCCGTCGAACAACTCGCCGACATGCTGGCCGACGACGTCACGTTCAGGCCCATCGGTTTCATGTTCGCCCGAGACTACGACCACTCCGATATGATGATCCTCACCCAGGGGGAGGCACGGGGCGTCGCCACCTGGGGCGATCTCTGGGCTCTCTAGGCCTCACCCCGTCCCGTCGTCCGGAAACGCGAACCGGCCCAGGAGCGGCACGAAGCGCACGTCGCCGGCCAGTTCCTCCTGCGAGACGATGAAGCCGTCCTTCCGCACCAAGACCAGCTTCTGGGTCTCCCGGTCGCCCACGGGGATCAGCATGCGGCCGCCGTCGGCCAACTGGTCGATGAGGGCCGGGGGCACGGAGGGCGAGGCGGCCGAGACGACGATGACGTCGAAGGGGGCGTATTTGCGCCATCCGATGGTGCCGTCGCCCACCATGACCGCCACGTTGCGGATGCCCAGATCGTCCAGGACCTGGCGCGCCCGGTTCGACAGCTCCCGCACGCGGTCGATGGAGTAGACCCGATCGGCCATGGACGCCAGCAGGGCCGTGAGAAACCCGCTTCCAGTCCCCAGTTCCAGCACCTTCTCGTCGGGTTGGGGCGCCAGGATCTTCAGGTAGTAGGCCTGGAGGCTGGGCTGGGACGCGGTCTGGCCGAAGCCGATGGGCACGGGCGTGTCGTCGTAGGCCCGGGGCCACACCCCCTCGGGCAGGAAGAGGTGCCGGGGGATGTCGTCGAAGTGCCGCAGGATGTCCAGGTCGTCGATGCCCCGCTCCCGGATCTTCTCGATGAGGGCGCGGCGCTGGCCCACGTATCGATGGCTGCCCGGGACTTCGCGGGGCCCGGTCACGACGAGCCCAGATCCCATCCCCGGAGCTGATCCAGCAACCGGAAGTTGGTGAGGTCGAGGTGGAGCGGGGTCACGCTCACGTAGCCGTCCTGGATGGCCCGGAAGTCCGAGTCCTCGGGGCCCGTCCAGTTGGTGCTGCCGCCGCCGATCCAGAAATACTCCCGCCCCGAGGGGTCCAGGGCCCGGGTCAGGGAGTCCCGGTAGCGCCGCTGCCCCAGCTTGGTGACCCGCACGCCTTTCACCGCGTCGGGGCTCACCGGGGGCAGATTGACGCTCAGCAGGGTGTGCGCGGGGAAGTCGTCCCGGGCCAGGATGCCCTTCAGGAGTCCCATGATGACGGGTTGCCACCCCTCGAGCTCTTCGTGTTTGTCGCCGGTGTACGAGAAGGCCACGGCGGGAATGCCCAGCACCGTGGCCTCCATGGCCGCCGCCACCGTGCCCGAATAGAGCACGTCCTCGCCCATGTTGGGCCCGTGGTTGATCCCGCTGAGCACCACGTCGGGCCGGTCGTCCAGCAGCTCCCCCACGGCCAGGATCACGCAGTCGGTGGGGGTGCCGTCGATGACCCACGCCCCGTCCGACGCCCGGCGGGCCCGCAGGGGGTGGTGCAGGGTCAGGGAATGGCTCGTGGCCGACTGCTCCCGGTCCGGGGCGACCAGGGTCACCTCGCCCAGTTCCGCCGCCGCCGTGGCCAGGACGTTCAGGCCCAGGGCCAGGTATCCGTCGTCGTTCGTGCAGAGTATGCGCATGAGCGTGCGGGGCCGTCCATGCGGCGCCCGAACTCCTTGTCGTTCGTTCGGTTGGTTCAGCCGGTCTCAGACGAAGCTTCAGGGGACTCGGGAAGGGTCAGGATGGCCTGCAGCCCCTGGAGTTCCTCCTTCATGATGGAGAGGAACTCGGGGTCCAGGATCACCTGACGCTCCTCGGCGAGCTCCCCGTCCTGCCGCATCTCCAGGAGCCGCTGGCGGGCCCCCTCGATGGTGTACTTCTCTTCGTACAGCAGGTTCTTCACCAGGAGCACCAGCTCGATGTCCTTGGGGCGAAACACCCGGTTGCCCGCCCGGTTCTTGGTGGGGTTCAACACCTCGAACTGGGTCTCCCAGTAGCGGAGCACGTGGGGCTTGAGCCCCGTGATGTCGCAGACCTCGCCGATGGAGTAGTAGGCCTTCTTGGCAATGGGCTCGGTCACGACCACTCCTCCGGTTTGGGATCCCGCGACATGAGATTGTCCAGCGCTTCCCGGGGACTGCGTCCCAGGGTGAGCATGGCGTGGACTTCGGTGGCGATGGGCATCTCCACGCCGTGCCGCTCGGCCAGGGCCACCACGGCCTCGGCGGTCTTCACCCCCTCGGCCACGGCCCGCATCTCCCCCAGGATGTCGTCCAGGGACTCGCCCTGCCCCAGCCGAACCCCCACGGTGCGGTTGCGGCTGAGGTCGCCGGTGCAGGTCAGCACCAGGTCGCCCATGCCGGCCAGCCCGGAGAAGGTCTCCCGGCGGGCGCCCATGGCCACCCCCAGGCGGGTCATCTCGGCGAGGCCCCGGGTGATGAGGGCCGCTCGGGTATTGTGGCCGAAGCCGAGCCCGGCGGCCACCCCGGCCCCCAGGGCGATGACGTTTTTGAGGGCCCCGCCTAGCTCCACGCCCACCACGTCCGGGTTGGTGTAGACCCGGAAGGTGCGGTTCTGGAAGAGGCTCTGGACCCGTCGCGCGGCGTCGGGATCGGCGCTGGCCGCCACCACCGCCGTGGGGGCGCGACGGGCCACCTCGGCGGCGAAACTCGGCCCCGACAGCACCGAGAATCGAGCGCGCTGGGCCGGCGTCAGCACCTCGTCCATCACCTGATCCATACGCCTCAACGTCTTGAGCTCGATGCCCTTGGAGGCACTGACGATCAGGACGTCATCCGATAGGTGAGGGGCCGCGTCGGCCATGACCGACGCCACGAACTGGGACGGCGCCACCGAGACCACCACCCTTGCCCCGGCCAACGCCTCGGCCAGATCGGAGGTGGCCGCGAGGCTCTCGGGGAGGGCCACGTCGGCCAGGTAGGGCGAGTTGGTGTGGGCGTCGTTCACTTCCGCCGCCACCTCGGGCTCCAGGGCCCAGAGCACGGTGCGGTGGCCGTTGCCCGCCAGGACCCCGGCCAGGGCCGTGCCCCAGCTTCCGGCCCCCACCACCGCCACCCGCGTCGTCTCGCTCATGCCGCCTCTCCCCCGCCCTTTCGGGACGAGCCGAATCGGTTCTCCTCCCCCCGGATCAGACGCCCCACGTTGGCCCGGTGGGCCCAGATGACGAAGGCCGCCAGGGCCGCACTGAAGATCAGCAGCGTGTCGCCGCCCCGGTGGGGCGTGAAGGCCACCAGGATCGGAAGGGCCACCGCCGCGGCCAGCGATCCCACCGACACCATGCGGGTGGCGCTCACCAGGACGATGAAGAGCAGCAGGCATACGCCCACGGCCACGGGAGCCAGGGCCAGGAACACCCCGGCGCTGGTGGCCACCCCCTTCCCGCCCCGGAAGCCCGCGAAGAGGCTGAAGACGTGGCCCGCGATGGCCGCGGCCCCGAAGGCCATGACCCAGCCGAATCCCAGTCCCCCACCCCACACCGCGAAGTACGCCGCCGGGAGCCAGCCCTTGAAGATGTCGAAGAGCACCACGGGGAGCGCGGCCCGCCAGCCCAGCACCCGGAAGGTGTTGGTGGCTCCCAGGTTGCCGCTGCCCTCCTGACGTAGATCCACGCCGTAGACCGCTCGCCCGACCCACCAGCTCGTGGGCACCGAACCCAGGAGATAGGCGAGGACCACGAGCAGCCAGGGAGTCACGACGAGTTGGAGTCCCGGAGAAAGATGCGCACCGGTGTGCCGGAAAACGTCCAGGCGTCCCGGAATCCGTTGTGGATGTAGCGAATGTAGTGGGCGGGCACCTCCTTCGGGAGGTTCGAGAACAGCACGAAGGTGGGGGGCGCCACCCCCACCTGGGTGCCGTAGCGGATCTTCACCGGCCGCCCCCGGGAGTGGGGCGGCGGCTGCCGGCCCACCAGCCGCTGGAGCACCTCGTTCACGTCGGCGGTGTCGATCCGCCGCTGGCGCTGCTCCTCCACCTCCAGGACCAGCTCCAGGGTCTTCCGGGCCCGCTGCCCGGTGAGGGCCGAGGCGAAGAGCACGGGCACCCACTGGAGGAAGGGCGCCCGCTCCCGCATGGCCTTGGCCATCTCGTCGGCGGTGCGGAGGTCCTTCTCCACCAGGTCCCACTTGTTCACCACCAGCACGAGCCCCGCCCCGGCGTCCCACGCCTGCTCCATGATGCGCAGGTCCTGGTGGGTGAGGCCCTCGGTGGCGTCGATGAGCATGAGGCAGACGTCGGCCTCCCGCACCACCCGCTCGGTCCGAACGTAGGAGTAGTACTCCAGGTCTTCTTTGACCCTGGACTGGCGCCGGAGACCTGCCGTATCCACGAACACCAGGGTGCGCCCGTGGTAGGTCATGGACGAGTCCACGGGGTCGCGGGTGGTGCCGGCCTCCTCGCTCACCACCACCCGGTCTTCACCGAACAAGCGGTTGACCAGTGAGGACTTACCCACGTTCGGCTTACCCACTACTGCAACCCGCACCAACGTCGGATCGTCGGGCTCGGCGTCGGACTCGGGCATGAGCTCGATGATGCGATCCAGGAGGTCGCCCGACCCCTTCCCCGACCCGGCGCTCACCGGGTGGGGCTCGCCCAGACCCAGCTCCCAGAACTCGTGGTGGGCCGGGTCCCGGGGCATGTTGTCCATCTTGTTCACGGCCAGCACCACGGGCTTGCCCGACGACCGGAGCATCTCGGCCACCTTCTGGTCCAGGGGGTGGAGCCCCTCCTTGCCGTCGGTGACCAGAACCAGGACGTCGGCCTCGGCGATGGCCGCCTCGGCCTGCTCGCGCACGAAGCGGTCCATGGGGCGATCCGACTCCTCGATGACGCCCCCGGTGTCCACGATGTAGAAGTGCCGCCCCGCCCAGTCGGCCGGGGCGAAGTTGCGGTCCCGCGTCACCCCGGGCTGGTCGTCCACGATGGCGACCCGGCGCCCGATGACCCGGTTGAAGAGGGTCGACTTGCCCACGTTCGGCCGTCCCACGACGGCCACCACCGGAAGCTTCATGCGTCGGCGACGCTCCATACCCCGCCGGAGCGGGCTTCGGGACGACGGGTGGGGGCGCCGGCGGCGGCCCCCGGAGTGCGGCCCTGGAGGGCCTCGGCGGCCCGATGGACCGTGTCCAGGAGCTCGTGCCCCGGCACCACCAGCGCGGGCTCCAGCGCCCCCCGCATCTCGGCCAGGGGGAGGGAGTCGATGAAGAGGTCGTCGGCGTTCAGGGCCTCGGCCGGGATCAGACACACGTCGCCGGGGCGAAGATCGGCTACCAGGGCGTCCCGCAGGTCGGCCCCGGCCAGGAGCCCGGCCGTGCTCACCATGGCGCCGTAGAAGTCGTTCACCACGTGGACGACCTCCACTTCGGCGCCGGTGGCGGCGGCCAGCGCGCCGGCCCGCTCGGCGAAGAGGGGGGCCATGGAGGCCCCGGTGGCGATGCGGATCCGGTGTCCCTCGAACCGGGGGAGCCCGCCCGCGGCCAGCCCTTCGTCCAGGTCCGTGAGCACCCGACGCACCGACCCCACGCCGTTCTCCTCCAGCGCTCCCTCGTCGTACCACGCCTGGGACGGCAGTTCCAGCCCCGCGATGAAATACATCTCGTCGCCGGCATAGGCCCACGCCTCGCCCCGCTCCGCCAGCGCCCGCTCCCGGGCCTTCTGAACCGTGGCGATGGCCGCCCGGGCCTCGTCGGGTCGAAGCATGCGCACCGGGCGGTTCACGTTGTACCTGGTGAGCCCCACGGGCACCACCGACAGGCTCCGCACCGAGGGCCCCACGTCCCACAGATCGGCGATGGTGCGGTCGAGATGGGCGCCGTCGTTCCACTCCGGGCAGAGCACCACCTGGGTGTGGATCTCCATCCCGGCCTCGGCGAACCGCCGCAGGTGCTCCAGGATCATCCCCGAGCGCTCATTCTTCAGAAGTCGTGTTCGGACTTCGGGTTCGGTGGCGTGGACACTCACGTACAGGGGCGATAGCCGCTGGTCGATGAGCCGCTGGATGCCCCGGGGTCCCAGGTTGGTGAGGGTGACGTAGCTCCCGTAGGTGAACGACAGCCGGAAGTCGTCGTCCCGGAGCCAGAGGGACTTCCGCACGTCCTGGGGATTGCCGTCGATGAAGCAGAACACGCACTCGTTGGCGCATTCCCGGATCGTATCGGGCGCGGGCACGATGCCCATGGGCTCACCCGGGTCCCGAGCCACCTCGTAGATGATGGTCTCGCCCGCCGGATTCACCGTCTCCAGTTCGAGATCGGTGTCGGAGAGCAGGAAGGTCAGGTCGATGTTGTCGCGCACCGGGGCCCCGTTGATGCGCACGATGCGCGTGCCGATCTCGAGCTGGAGCTCGTCGGCGATGGTGCCGTCTTCGATCTCGGCGATGCGGACCATGGTGGACCTCCCGAACGCGACGCGGGACCGCGCCCTTCGAACCTTCGAGGAATAGCCTGAAAAGATAACCACGCCGGAATGCGGTCCCAAGGCGCTGGAACCCGCACCCCGCCCCCTGCGTACGATCGCCCACAGGCGTCCGCAGGCCGTGCCCGGCTCGCGGACGTTCCGGCGTTCCCCGCACCCGGCCCCGAGTGGACTCCGCGGACTCCCCCTTCCATCCGAAGCCCGAGCGCTCCCTCCGGGGGCTGCTGTGGGGTTTCCTCGCCGTCGTGGCCCTGGGGGGCGCGGGGGTGTGGTTCTTCGCCCAGGAGGAGATCGAGCAGATCCGCGACTCCTGGCGCCCCGAGACGCCCCACGAGGAGTATCTCAAGGGACTCCACGACGCCGGGCTCGCCGGCACGGCCCTGAGCCAGTCGTGGATCCTGGAGGCGGCCGACGCCGTGGAGCATCCCCGGGTGGTGGAACTTCCCTTCCGGGAGGAGACCTTCATCGCCCCCGAGGAGCCCGACGCCGTGGGCTACCGCTTCCGCCTGGAGCGGGGGCAACTGCTGCACATCGGTCTGGAGGTGGAGGCCGACGACCCGCCTCGGGTGTTCCTGGACTTCTTCCGGCTTCCGGACGATCCCGACGACCCCCTGCGCCCGGTGCAGGACGCCCGTCGCACGCCCGAGGGACTCCTGATCTACGAGCCCAACCGGGCCGGCGAGTATCTCGTGCGCGTCCAGCCCGAGCTGCTCAAGGGGGGCCGGTTCCGCCTCACCCTGGAGCTGAATCCGGCCCTGGCGTTCCCCGTGGAAGGGCACGACACCCGGGCTGTCATGAGCTTCTTCGGGGCCGATCGCGACGCCGGACGCCGCGTGCACCACGGGGTGGACATCTTCGCCCCCCGGGGCACGCCCGTCCTGGCCTCGGCCCCGGGTCGGGTGAGCCGGGTGGAGGTCACCAACCTGGGCGGCAAGGTGGTCTGGCTCCGGGATTCGCGGAAGAATCGCAACCTCTACTACGCCCACCTCGACTCCCAGTATGTGCGGAGCGGGATGACGGTGGAGGAGGGCGACACCCTGGGCTTCGTGGGCAACACGGGCAACGCCCGCACCACCCCGCCCCACCTGCACTACGGCATCTACTCCCGGGGCGAGGGTCCCATCGACCCCTTCCCGTTCCTCGAGCGGCCCCGGCGGACGCTGGCCGAGATCGACGTGGACCGGGCGCGGCTGGGCACGTGGGCCCGGGTGGTGAACGACGGCCTGCGCCTCCGGGCCACCCCCGAGTCCCGGGGCGACGTGGTGCGGGAGATGGGGCTGCACACGGCGGTGCGCATCGTGGGGGCGTCGGGGTCGTGGTACCGGGTGGCCCTTCCCGACGGCACCGGCGGCTACGTGTCGGCCCGCCTCACCGAAGACGTGACGGCCCCGGTGAGCCAGACCGTGGCGGCCGCCGACGTGCCCGCCCGGAGCCGCCCCGCCGATCAGGCGCCGGTGGTGGACGTGGTGGCCGCCGGCTCGGCCCTGCCCGTCCTGGGCCGCTTCGACGACTTCCTGCTGGTGCGGGAACCCTCGGGCCGCACCGCCTGGGTCCGGGCCGACGCCCTGGAGTGAGGCCTCCCGGGCCTCGCGAGCTCACCGAACGACGAAGGGCGGCCCACCCACCGGTGGACCGCCCACTTCGCTTCGGGGAACCGGCCCCCGGGCGCGATGTCGACCGTTGCCCCGTCAGTTCATCTCCACCGGCGGGAACTCGGTGGCCTGCCAGTCGCCGCCGTTCACGAACCCGTCGTTGAACCCCTGCCCCGCCACGGGCGACATCTTCTCGCCCACCGACACCGCCAGCACGAACGTCAGCCCCATGATGATGAAGATGGAGGCGAACACGGCACCGGGCTCCTTGCGGAGAAAGCTCATTTCGGGGGACTCCTGACGGGTGAAGAGGGAACCGCCGGAATATGCGGCGTCGGGTAGCAGCGCGGAAGCCTACCCGGTGGGTCGGGGGGCGGTTCCCCGCCCGGCGTCCTCCTTCCCGCACCGCCCTGGGGGCCCCGTGGCGGGCATGATCCGGCAATGAACGGTCTCGCGAGAGCGAGATCCGGATTCTTCCCGGCTTTTCCGGGCTTTTGGGCCCACGTTCGCCGAATACCCGGGCAAAAACCGGATCTCAACTCCGGGAACGGGTCGATTGCCGGATGTTCACCGGGTCTGGCGCCCCGAAAGAGGAAGCCCTCCGTCGGCAAGCCGCCGGAGCGAGCACGGCACCCACATCCACGCCGCCGGAGCGAGCGCAACGTGCGAACGAACGAACTCGGGTCGGCGAGAACGACGTATCGCATCGTATGTGAGCAAAATCGCCGTTTCGTCGTGACGCATCGCGGTTCATCCACACATTTCGCCCACATTCGAGCGAAACCGGCGTCTCGCCGGCCCGGCGGCTTTCATCCGAACGTTTCGCTCGCCCGGGCGGCGGCCGGGGGACCGCCTCCACCACCCGCCCCAACGACGGAAGCCCTCCGCCGGCGAACCGGCGGAGGGCTCCACGTTCATGCAGGGTCCAGAGCGGGCGACCGGGCTCGAACCGGCGACCCTCAGCTTGGGAAGCTGATGCTCTACCAACTGAGCTACGCCCGCGTGACGGGGAATCTAACCGCCGGGGGCGCCGGGGTTCAACTACTCCCCCGCGAGGCCACCGGCGCCGACGCTCCCACCGAACGGGATCCCGCCCGCATGGCCCGACCCCCTCACTCGCCCCGGAGCACCCGCATGGGGTTGGTGCGGGCGGCGCGCCGGGCGGGGATCCAGTTGGCCACGGCGGCCACGGTGGCCAGGATCAGGGCGACCCCGCCGTAGACCAGGGGATCGGCGGCGCCCACCCCCACCAGCAGCCCCGAGACGGGGCCGGCGGCGGCGCGGGCGGCCAGGAGTCCCACGAAGAGGCCCAGGCCCACCAGCACCATGCCCTCCCGCACCACCTGGCGCGACACCGCCCCCCCGGCGGCGCCCATGGCCATGCGGACGCTGATCTCGCTGGTGCGCTGGCCCACCGTGTAGCTGATGACGCCGTACAGCCCGGCCACCGCCAGGATCAGGGCCACGGCGGCGAAGGCGGCGATTACCCCGGTGGTGGACCGGCGGCCCGTCAGCGCCGTGTCCAGGCGCGCGTCCATGGTCTGGACGTCGAAGAGGGGCACGCTGGGGTCGATCTCGCCGGTGGCGGCCCGGAGTTCGGCCACCACGGCCAGGGGATCGCCCCGGCCCACTCGCACGGCGCCCTGCAGAATCGACGGCGGGCCCTGGGCCAGGGGCTCGTACGTGGCGGGGCGCATCTCCACGTCGGGACCGTAGTGCCGCACGTCCCGGGCGACGCCCACGATGGTGTGGAGTTCGGGCTCGTCGCCCCCGGTGTGGATCCGGAGTCCCAGGGGATCGAGTCCCTCGGGAATATGGGTCCGCACGAAGGTCTCGTTGACCACCACCACCCGCTCCGCCTCGCCCCGGCCGTCGATGGCCTCGAAGGCCCGCCCCCGCTCCATTTCCACCCCCATGGAGGCCAGGTAGTCGGGGCTCACCCACCGGCGCAGCACCACGGGCCCCATCTCGCCCTCGGGCCGTTCGTGGCCCTGGACCTGGAAGAACCACCCCGAGTGGCCCATGAGGGGCAGGTTGGAGGCCAGGGCCACGGCGTCCACCCCCGGCACTGCCGCCAACCTCGCTTCGTAGCGGTCCATGAAGTCGAGGCGCTGATCGGCCTCGGGGTAGCGGGCGCCGTCGAGCTGCATGCGCCACGTCACCAGACCGCCGGGGTCGAAGCCCGGATCCACCCGGCCCAGCGCCCGGGCGTCCCGAAGGGCGAGTCCCGCGCCCACCAGGAGCACCGCGGCGCCGGCCACCTCGGCCGCCACCAGGCCCCCCATCAGCCGGCGGGTGCGGCGGGAGGCCGTGGTGCGTCCGGCCCCGGACCGGGTGGTGTCGGCCACCCGGGCGCTCCGCAGGGCCGGAGCCAGGCCGAAGAGCACGGCGGCCCCGGCGGTGAGGGCCACCGAAAACGCCAGGAAGGTGCCGTCGACGTCGAAGCTCACCCACGCGGGAAACTGGTCGCCCAGGCCGGCTACCAGCCGGCTCGAGCCCTGGACGCCCAGCAGGGTGCCCACCACCGCCCCGCTCCCGGCCAGGAGCAGGCTTTCGGTGAACAATTCGGCCACGAGCCGCCCCCGGGGCGCGCCCAGGGCCCGGCGCACCGCCATCTCGTCGCGACGGGAGACCGATCGGGCCATCATGAGGCCCGCGATGTTGCCGCAGGCCAACAACAGGACCAGCCCCACGGCCCCCATGAGGAAGCCCGCCCCCAGCCGCTGGGGGCCCAGATACCGTTCCCGGAGTCCCATGACCGTGGGTGTGGTGATCTCGTTGACCGAACGCTCCGCCACCACCGAGCGGTGCACCGTCTCCAGGTCGTCCCGGGCCTGCTCCACCGTGACGCCGCCCCGCAGGCGCCCCACACCGCTCAGATAAAACGAGCTCACGTCGTCTTCCTGGAGGGGGAACCACACGTCCACGTCGGCCAGGGCGTCGGCGGCCTCGGGAAGCACGCCGATGACCTCGGCGGTGCGGCCCGCCAGGCGGATCGTGGTGCCCACCACGTCGGGATCGCCGGCGAACCGGGCGGTCCAGAAGTCGTGGGTCAGGAGGGCCACCAGAGGTTCGTCGGGGCGGTCCTCCTCGGCGGTGAAGAAACGGCCCCGCACCGGCGAGAGGCGCAGCACCTCGGCCAGATCGTAGGTGGCGGCCAGGGCGTTGATGCGGGTGGCGCCCCCGTCGGCCTCCAGATTCGCCCCCCGCTGGCTGAACACCGCCATGGACTCGAAGGTGGAGTTGGCCTCCTTCCACAGCCGGAAGTCGGTGATGGAGACGCTCACGAACTCCAGGTTCCACTCCGGCGCCGTCTCGTCCAGATCCACCAGGCGGGCGCCGTCGTCGAAGGGCAACGGCCGCAGAAACAGGCCGTTGGCCACCCGGAAGACGGCGGTGTTGCCGGCGATGCCCACGGCCACCAGCCCCACGATCATGGCGCTGAACAGGGGCTGCCGGACGATCCGGCGCAGGGCGTATTTCAGGTCGGCGAACCGCGTCATCATCGTCTCCTCCACCCGTCGGGTCGTGGTCTTCGTCGTCGTCTTCGTCACCTGGTCCACCCACGCGGACACCACCTGCGACACGGCGTCCCACACCAGCCGAAGGTGGAATCCCGGTCCGCCCCCACCCTCCCGGCGCATGGCCCGGGCGAGCTCCACCATGTCCCGTCGCGAGGCGCCTCCCGACGAATCGGGGAGCCACCGCAGGATCCACGCGTAGAGGCGGAGCACCGGCTCAGCTCCCGGTGCCCTGGCGGGCCGCGTCGGCCCAGCGCGCCAGGCGATCGGCCTCCTCCCGGAGGCGGTCCCGACCGGCGTCGGTGAGGGCGTAGTACTGGCGGCGCTCGTCGTCGGGCTCGTCGTGGGGCGCGTCCACGCTCTCGATGAGTCCGCCCTCCTCCAGGCGGCTCAGGGAACGGTAGAGCATGGCGGGCCACAGCCGCATGTCGCCGTCGGTGCGATCCAGGACCGAGCGCTGGATTCCGTAGCCGTGGAGCGGCGATCCGGACAGAGCCAGGAGGATGTGGAACCACTGGGGTTTCATGGGCCGCTCGATCTCGGCCCCGGACTCGCTGGGGGTCACGCCGTCTCTCCCGTCCGGGATTGATATCAGGTGATATTGGTACCAGACGGTATCGGACGTCCCCGGGTTTCACAACCCCCCGGAACGACGAAACGGGCGGCCGCCCCGGAAGGCGACCGCCCGTTTCAGGCGTCACGGACGACGGGGAGGACTACATCCCGCCGACGGTGTAGCCGTAGCCCGCGATGTTCTGATCGCTGTCGAACTCCACCTGGAAGGCCTGGGAGCCCTCGGCCGCCGGCATGACCACCGTGGCGGTCTCGGTGCCGATGGTGGATCCCGACGCATCGTAGAACTGGAAGTTCAGGGTCAGCGTGGAGCCGGCCTCCATGGACACGTTCGTCAGGGAACCCGACACCATCCCGCCTCCGGAGCCGTAGCGCTGGAGCTGGACGTTGTTGACCATGACGTCCAGGGCCTCGATGGCGCCCACGAGGTCGCGGGCCCGATCCTCGTCGCCGAGGCGGTTCGAGGTCTGGGCCAGGATCAGGTAGGCGTTGCGGTTGGCCGGATCCAGCTCGAGCCAGCGCTCGCCCGCCGCCACGGCGTCTTCCAGGGCGCCGGCCGGGGGCTCGGCGGCACCCTCACCCGCCGGGTACGCCTCCACCACCGAACGCGCCCACATCTCCAGGGCGTCGCGGTCGTTGGGCGACACCTCGGTGGCGCTCTTGAAGGCCGAGATGGCGCCGTCGTAGTCGTCCATCTGGTAGAAGCCCACCCCGATGGCGTACCAGTCGGCCGAGGTCATGGTGCCCGTGGCCGCCATACGATCGTAGACGCCCCGAGCATCCTCGGGCTGATCCATCTCGATGTAGATCGCCGCGAGCTGGCGCAGGTACGCCATGTTCTCGGGGTCGTTGGCCAGCAGCCCCTGGAGCTCCTGGGCCGCCTCGCCGAAGCGCTGCGTCTGCATGAGCGCCTGGGTGACGTAGATGGGCAACTGCTCGCCCTGCTCCCGCCACGCCACGGCCGTGGCCGAGTCCATCTCCTCGATCCGGTCGGACTCGATGATGGTCTGGGCGTCACGGAGCGCCATGATGCCTTCGTCGTACCGGCCCTCCTGGACGTAGAGCTGACCCAGGTAGGCCTTCACCTCGGGCCGGCCGCCGTAGATGGCGTCGGCCTGCTCGAAGACGGCGATGGCGCCGGCGTAGTCGCCCTGGTTCACCAGGGGCGCGGCCTCCTGGTACTTGTTGATCCAGGCGCGCTCCCGGATGCCCTCGGTCTCGAGCTCGTAGATCGGACGGAGTTCCTCGGCCCGGTCCATGGCGGCGTCGGCGGCCACGTAGTCCCCCAGGCCGATCTGGGCCAGGGCGAGCTGCCGGTGGGGCAGCGGGTTGGTCGGGTCGGCGTCGATGGCGGCCTGCGCCTCGTCGGCGGCCATCTGGTAGTGCTGCATCGCCTCGTCGGGCGTCGCCGATTCCTCGGCCTGATCGAGATGACGGGCGGCAGACCGGGTCATGTCGTTCTCGCGGGGACGCTCGCCCTGCGCGAGGGTCTCACCACCGGCCGAGGGGACCGACGGCGCACCGCCGGTGGAACCGCCACCGCCGGACGCGGCGCAGCCACCGACCAGGACCAGGGAACCCGCAAGGACCAGCCCCATGCGGAGATTCATCCGGAACTCCTCCTGTGTGTTCAGACGTCGTGGGTACAGCACCGAAAGCTAGAAGGGCCCCTTCGTCGGGTCAATCAATTCGATGCCGGCATCGAAACCGCCCGCAGGCGGTCGAGTGTGCGTGTGCGTCCCAATGTGTGCAGGATCCGGGCCACGTCGGGCCCGTGCTCCTCGCCGCTCACCGCGAGTCGGAGCGGGGTGTACAGCGCCTTCCCCCGCACCCCCGCGGCGGTGCCCGCCTCCTTCACGGCGGTCTTCACCGTCTCGGGCGACCAGGCGTCGTCGGACACCGCCGCCAGGGCATCCATCAGGGCGTCGATCACTGTACGGGCCTCGGGATCCCGGCTTACCGCGCGCCGGGCCTCGGCCATGCGCTCCGCCGGGGGCTCGAAGAAGTGGAGGTGCTCCCTCACCTCGCCGAAGGCCCCCAGGCGGCTCCGGAGCGCCTCCACCGCCGACTCCAGTTCGGCGCCGCTCCACCCGTCGAACGGGGGTCCCGCCTCCCGCAGGTACGGGCGCACCCCCTCCACCACCGCCTCCAGGGGCAACGCGGCCAGATGCCTCGTCGCCACCCAGCGCAGCTTCTCGGGATCGTAGGCGGTATCGCTCGGCCCGAGCCGCTCCAGGGAGATGGCCTCCACGAGCTCGTCCCGGGTCAACACCTCCCGCTCCTGGGGGTCGGACCACCCGAGGAGGCTCAGGTAGTTGACCAGGGCGTCGGGGAGGAATCCGTCGGCCCGGTACGCCGACAGCGGCCGGGCCCCGGTGCGCTTGGACAGCTTGCCGCCGGCCGGGTCCAGGACCTGGGCCAGGTGGGCGAAGACGGGCCGGGGCACCCCCAGGGCGTCGAAGAGGAGGGCCTGCTTGGGGGTGTTGGAGAGGTGGCCCGACCCCCGGATGACGTGCGAGATGGCCATGTCCACGTCGTCCACCACCACGGCGAAGTTGTAGGTGGGACGCCCGTCTCCCCGCATGAGGACGAAGTCGTCCACGTCGGCGGCGGGGGTCTCGATGGCGCCCCGCACCACGTCCCGCACCGTCACCACACCCTCACGGGGGGCCGCGAACCGCACCACGTGGGCCTCGCCGGCCTCCACCCGCGCCCGGGCCTCGGCCGGGGTCAGGCCCCGGCAGCGACCGTCGTAGCGCCGCCATCCGGCCCCGGTCTCCTCGCCTCCCTCCGCGTCCTCGTCGTCTCCCGACGCCTCCCCCGCCCCGCCGTCGCAGAAACACGGGTAGGCCGCCCCCGCCTCCACCAGTCGCGCCAGGGCGTCGCGGTAGGTCGCCCCCCGCTCCGACTGGCGGTAGGGGGCGTGGGGCCCGCCAACGCCCGGGCCCTCGTCCCACGTGAGCCCGAGCCAGCGCAGGTCTTCCAGGACCCCGGCCTCGGCTCCGGCCACGTTGCGCCCCACGTCCGTGTCCTCCAGCCGCAGCACGAAGGCGCCGCCGTGGTGGCGGGCGAAGAGCCAGTTGAAGACGGCCGCCCGGATGTTGCCCAGGTGGAGCCGGCCCGTGGGGCTGGGAGCGAAGCGGGTGCGGACGGAATCGGTCATGGTCACGACGAACCTCGCCCCAACCAGGTCAGGACGCGAGTGGCCAGGGTTTCACTGAAGCCCGGAACCCGGGCGATCTCCCGGACCGAGGCGGCCCGGATGCCCTTCACCGACCCGAAACGAGTCAACAGGGCCTGCTGCCGCCCCGGACCGATGCCGGGAATCTCGCCGAGTTCGCTCCGGATGGTGCGCTTGCGGCGAAGCTTGCGGTTGTAGGTCACGGCGAAGCGGTGGGCCTCGTTCCGGATCCGCTGCAGGACGTGGAGGGCCCGGTCCCGGCGGTCCAGGAGCACGGGAGCGGGCCGACCCGGCAGAAACACCTCCTCCTCGCGCTTGGCCAGCGACGCCAACTGCACATCGCCGAGATCCAGCGCCTCCAGCGCCTGACGCGCGGCACCGAGCTGCCCCTTGCCCCCGTCGATGAGGCAGAGATCGGGAATGGGCTTGTCCTCGTCGCGGCGCCGCCGGAAGTAGCGGGTCACGGCCTCGTGCATGGAGGCGTAGTCGTCGTTGCCCCACTCCCCCTGGATCCGCATGTGGCGGTACTCCGACTTCCGGGGCTCGCCGTTTTCGAACACCACGGCGCTGGCCACGGTCTCCGAGCCCTGGGTGTGGGAGATGTCGAAGCACACCATGAGACGGGGGACCACCTTCAGATCCAGTTTCTCCTGCAGGTCGAAGAGGGTCTCGTCGGCGCGATCCGCGGCGTACGCCAGCCCCGCCACCCGGTCTTCCAGGGCGTGGCGGGCGTTGGTCCCTGCCAACTCCACCAGCCGCCGCTTGTCGCCCCGCACCGGCACGGCCACGGCCACCTTCCGCCCCGCCGCCTCGGTGAGGACCCCCTCGAGCGTCCCGCGGTCCTCGAAGTCGTCGGGGAGCAGCACCTCCCGGGGCAGCTCCCGGAGGGCCTGCTCGCCCCGGCCCAGGTAGTAGCGCGACGTGAAGGCCGCCAGGAGGGCGTCGTCGGACTCGTCCTGGATCTCGGTGAAGCGCAGGGTGTCGCGTCCCAGCAGGATCCCGTCCCGGATCTTCAACACGACCCCCACGGCGAGTTCTCCGTCCCGGGCCAGTCCCACCACGTCCTGGCTCCCGCCCCCCACCCGCTGCACCCGCTGCTCCCGGGAGAGGGAGTCGAGCCCCCGGATCACGTCCCGGAGCCGGGCGGCGGTCTCGAACTCCAGCGTCTCGGCGGCGGCGTGCATGCGCGCCTCCACGTCCCGCCGGAGTTCCTCGGTATCGCCCCCGAGGATCGAGAGAATCTCGTCGATCATGGCCCGGTAGTCGTCCCGGCTCTGGAGTCCCACACACGGCGCCTTGCAGCGCTCGATGTGGTAGTCCAGGCAGGGGCGGTCCGGCGCCTCCCTGGGCAGGTCGTAGCGGCACGAACGCACGGTGTAGAGCCGCTTCACCACCTCCAGGGCCTGACGCATGCTCCCCACCGAGGTGTACGGCCCGAAGTAGCGGCCCCCGTCGTTGCGCACCCGGCGGGTCACGTACACCCGGGGAAACGCCTCGTCGAGGGTCACCTTGATGTACGGATACCGCTTGTCGTCCCGGAGCTGGAGGTTGAAGTGGGGCTGATGCTCCTTGATGAGGTTGGCCTCGAGGATCAGCGCCTCGGCCTCGCTCCCCACCACCAGCGTCTCCAGGTCGGCGATGCGCCGCACCAGCTCCCGGGTCTTGATGGAGTGGTGGGCGTCGGCCCGGAAGTAGCTCCGCACCCGGTCCCGGAGCCGCTTCGCCTTCCCCACGTACAGCACCTCGCCCCGGTCGTCCTTGAACAGGTACACGCCGGGCCGGCGGGAGAGGGTGGGCAGTCGGTCTTCGACGGAACTTCGGGACACGGGGGACCCCGGGGTGTGGAGCGTCAGCGCCGCCGCAGGAGGGAGCGCAGGGGAACGCCCACCCCCAGTCCGTGCGCCGCGATCCAGTAGGCACCCCCGAAGGCGCCCGCCGTTCCCGCCGCCATCACCACGGCGGCCCAGCGCGAGTCGGACCCCAGGGCCTGCATGGCCCACCCCACGTGGAGGGGCATGAGGGAGCCCAGAATCGCCTTCGCCCCCAGCCCGGCCCCCACCCCCACCGCCCCGGCCGCCCACCGGCGCACGCGCCGGCCCAGTTCGGGGGAATGGCCGCCGATGCGGGCCGTCAATCGCGCCCGGAGCAGCACGTACTCGAGCCACGCCCCCACCGACGCGCCCAGGGCCAGTCCCATGGCGCCCAGGTGCAGCACCTCCCCACCCGACTCCACGGTGAGGGCGTCCAGGGGGAACATGAGCCCCACCCCCACCAAGGCCGACACCACCACCCGCAGGGTGGCGATGCGGGCCGGGGTCGCCGTGTCCCGGAGGGCGTAGAACGACGACGACAGGGTGCGGGAGGCCGCCGAGGCCGGCAGGCCCAGGGTGTAGGCGCCGAGGACGGCGTAGGTGGCCAGGGTGCTGGTGACCCCGAACCGCCCGCCCTGGAATACCGCGGCCACGAACAGGTCGCCCAGGAGGAGGAAGGCCAGAGTCGTGGGCACCAGCACGAAACCCAACCGGTCCAGCGCCGTCCGCACCCGCTCCACCAGGACGGTGTGGGCCTCGCTCCGGCTCCGGGACATCTCGGGCAGTTCGGCGGCCGCCACCGACATGCCGAAGAGGGAGATGGGAAAGAGATAGAGGGTCAGCGCATACCCGAGCAGGGCGATGGCGCCGTCGGCCAGGAGTCCCGCCAGCACCACGTCCACCAGGCTCGACAGGTTCACGGCCCCCCGGGCCGCCACCACGGGCACGAAGTTGCGAATGGCCTCCCCCACCCCCGCCACCGTGCGGTCCACCGACAGCCGGAAGTGCTTCAGCAGGGGCACCACCACCGGGAGCTGCACCACGAACTGGAGCGCCCCGCCCACCACCCCGCCCCACGCGAGCGCCACCACCAGGGTCGCGGGAGGCCAGCCCCGGAGTCCCCCGAACACCAGGAGCGTCGCGATGAGGGCCCCGTTCCACGCCACCGGGGCCGCGTACGACACCAGGAAGCGCCGATGGCTGTTCAGCACCCCCAGGGCCCACGCCGACACGGCCAGGAGCGCCGTCATGAGGAACAACACCCGCACCACCCGGACCAGGAGCTCGATCTGCTCCGCAGGCCAGGCGGGGAACAGCAGGGGCATGACCCACGGGGCCAGGGCGATGCCCACGAGGGCGATGCCGAAGGCCGCTACCGCCACCAGCCCCAGCACGGCGCCGGCGAAGCGCCCGGCGTCCTCCTCCCGTCCCTCTTCCAGGAACTCGGCGTAGACCGGAATGAACGAGGCGCTGAGGGTGCCCTCGCCCAGGAGGTTCTGGATGACGTTGGGCGTGCGCAGCGCCGCCCGCCACACGTCGGCCACGGGGCCCGTGCCGAAATACCGGGCGAACACCACCTCCCGGACGAGCCCCGAGATGCGGCTCAGGAAGATGCCGACGCCCACCCACCAGGCGCCGGAACCGCGGCGACCGGCCGCGGGGGGAGAGTCGCCGTCAGGCGGGGTCGTCACCCGAGGCGTCTGCGGGAGACCCGGGGCCCTCGCCTCCGGCCCGCTCGCTCAGGAGCCGGGTCATGAAGCGGCTTTCCTCGTCCAGGCGCTGGAGCTCGGTGGACAGCCGCTCCACCTCGCCCTCGAGATACGCCATGCGCTCGCCCACCATCCCGTCGCCCTCGGTCAGGCCGCGGCGCTCCAGGCGCGAGGCCAGGGCCCGGCCGAGCTGGGAATCGAGGATGATGGCCAGGATGGGGATCATCAGGACCACCAGGACGATCATGAAAATCATGTCGAAACCTACGCCTCACCGCCGAGGGGCGGCAACGCCGCGTCGAACGATTCCGTGACCGCCTCCACGAACTCGGCACCGTAGCGCACGACGTAGTAGAAGGGGTTGAACACCCGTTCCTGGGGACTCCCGTCGGGGAAGAGGTGCAGGTGGGCCTTCTCGATCTGCTGGAGCTCGATCTCGTGCTCCCGCTTCACGGCCTGGACGATCTTCTTCTCCACGTCGCCCAGGGCGTCGAAGGCCACGCTCCGCACGTGCTGGATCGGCCCCTTGAGGGTGGGGTCGATGCTCCGTGTGGCCTCGGTGAGGCCCTGGACGCCCCGGGCCACCGTGCCCCGGAACTCGCCCAACGCCTTCCGCACATCGTCGGGCACGTCGTCCCGGGCCCGCTCGCCGGCGAGCTCGTGGAAGGGCCGGTCCAGCTCGTCGATGTCCAGATCGAACTTCTCCAGGACCTTGCCCACCTTGGTCTCCAGCACGGTGGCGCCGAGGCGCGGGAAGACCACCGGCATGCCCACGCCCAGGGCCTGGAAGAGGGGCTCCATCTGGGCGAAGTAGGCCTGCTCCCCCGGACCCGCCACGTAGGCCAGGGTGGGAAAGACGGCGCTCTCCACCACGGGTCGCAGCAGCACGTTGGGGGTGAGCACCGAGGGGTCCCGCTCGAAACACGCCTCCACCTGGGCCCGGGTGTAGTGGGTGCCCGAATGCCGCAGGTGGACGCCCTCGTCGTCGCGGTACACCCGCTCCCGGCCCGAGGGCCCCTCCAGGAAGAGGTTCACCCCGCCCTCGAGGATGTGGACCTGCACGTCGTATCCCGCGGCCTCGATCTCGGCCGCCCGCCGGGCCAGGGCCTCCTCGTGGGCCGCGGCCCCGTGGAGCTCGGCCAGGAGCACGGAGCGCGACGCCTCCTTCAGCGCCGGCGCGTGGGCCTGGACGAAGAGCATGCCCAGGGGCTCCAGGAGCCGGGCCATGACGCGTTCGAAGGCGTCGGGCAGGGTGGCCCCGGGGGTGAAGGCCGCCCGAATGGCCTCGAGGTGGGGCGCGGCGAAGTCCGTATCGGGGAGGAGTTCGGCGAACTGCTCCAGCGCCTGCTCCACCCCGGCGCCCATGGCGAGCCGATGGAGGGGGCGCTCGCCGGCACCCTCCACCGCCGGCAACTGAAGCCGATGGAGGGCGTTGTCCACCCCCACCAGCCAGGTGTGGTCGCCTTCGTCCCAGTCGTGGTCTTCCGAGGCGGTCCAGAAGAGGGGCGCCACCGGCACGTCCAGGAGCGCCTCCAGGCGCTGGGCCAGGAGGGCGGCGGTGATGCCCTTGTAGAGGGAATACAGGGGACCCCCGAAGAGCCCGGGCTGCTGCCCCGTGGTCACCACGTAGCCCCGCCCTTCCTTCAGGGCCTCGAGGCGCGCCCGGGCCCGCTCGCCCGGCGCCGTCACGGCATCGAGCCATGCGGTGCGGGCGTCTCCGGTGATGCGCCCGTCGATTTCGGCGGCCTTGGCGTGGTACGCCGCCGGATCCCGGAAGTCGGCCGGGAAGAATCGGGGCGCTTCCCCGGTCCCGGCCAGGCGGTCGCGAACGAGGGCGTTGCCCCCGGAGTGTCGGGTGCGAAGGTCGAGTGTCAGAGCGCGTACTCCGGTGGAGGGAGGTCGGGGGACCCCGTGAAAGGTCCCCGACCAGGGCCTGACGTCAATCCCGGCCCTTGTGGTAAGGTTCCCTGCGCAGGATCGTGCCGGCCCGATAGAGCTGCTCGGCCAGCACCAGGCGGGCCATCTCGTGGGGCAGCGTCATGGACGACAGCGACAGGCGCCGGGCGGCCCGCTGCCGCGCGGTCCGGTCGAGGCCCCACGCCCCGCCGATGACGAAGGCCACGTCGCCCATGGCGTGGAGCGCCCGCTCCCCCAGATAGTCGGCGAGGCGCCGCGACGACCAGCTCGCTCCGTCCCGGGTCAGGGCCACCACCTCGGTGCCGTCGGGAATCCGGGCCAGGATCCGCTCGCCCTCGGCGGCGAGGACGGCGTCCCGGTCGTCCCGGCCCCCGGCGCCGGCGTCCACCTCCGCCACCTCCAGCTTCCAGTAGTGGCCGGCCCGGGTCTCGTAGGCCGCCACGGCGTCGGCCAGATCGCCACGGACGCGCCCCACCACCACCAGCGACACCTTCATGGGCCGATGCCGTCGCGGCCCGCCGGAACCGGGGCTCCGTGGGGGCCCCGCACCACGTGGGTGTCGCCCAGGCACGACTCGTTGTCGCGCCACGGGTGTTCGCGGAGCCAGTGCAGCCCCCGGCTCTCCCGCCGGGAGAGGGCGCACGCCACGATGAGCCGGGCCACGGTGGCCAGGTTGCGGAGCTCGGGAGTGGCGCCCGGACCGCCCACGCCCTGCAGACGCTCCCGGGCCTCCTCCAGCCCCGCCACGGACCGGGCGATGCCGGCGTGCTCCCACATGAGAGACCGGAGGGCGTCCACCTCGGGGTCGGCAGGGGCAACCCCGGAGGACCCGGCGCCCTCGGGCGCACCCTCCGGCGCCGCCGGGGGGAGGGGCCGCTCGCTCCACCGCCCCTCGGCTCGGAAGTCGTCTTCCAGCGCCGTGGCCGCCCGGTGGGCCACCACCACGGCTTCCAGGAGGGAGTTGGAGGCCAGCCGGTTGGCGCCGTGGAGGCCGGTGCACGCCACCTCGCCGGCGGCCAGGAGTCCCGGAACCGAGGAGCGCCCCACTTCGTCGGTCCAGATGCCGCCGCAGACGTAGTGGGCCGCCGGCACCACGGGAATGCCCCCGTCGTCCGGGTCGATCCCCCGCTCCCGCACCCCGTCCAGCGTACTGGCGAAGCGGCCCGCCCGGAGCTCGGGGGGGATGCCCGACACGTCCAGGCGCACGTGATCGTCGGCCGAGTCCTGGAGTTCCCGGGCGATGGCCCGGGCCACCACGTCCCGGGGCGCCAGGGAGCCCAGGGCATGGTAGCGGTCCATGAACGGGGTCCCGTCGAGACGACGGAGGACCGCGCCCTCGCCCCGGAGGGCCTCGGAGATGAGAAAGGCCGGGTCTTCGGTGGGGTGCAGCGCCGTGGGGTGGAACTGGATGAACTCCATGTTCGAGATGCGGGCCCCGGCCCGGAAGGCCATGGCCACGCCGTCGCCCGTGGCGATGGCGGGATTGGTGGTGTGGCGGTACACCCGCCCGCAGCCGCCCGTGGCCAGGAAGACCGCCCGGGCGTGGACGGTGCGGCGCACGCCCCGGGCGTCGTCCACCACCTCCACCCCCCCCACGGCGGGGCCCCGAGGGTCGTCGTGCACCACAAGGTCGTCGACCCGGTGATCTTCCAGGATGGTCAGCCCCCGGGCGGCGGCCCGGTCCAGGAGGGCGGTCTCGATGGCCCGGCCCGTGCGGTCGCCGGCGTGGACGATGCGGCGCCGGGAATGACCCCCTTCCCTGCCCAGCGACCAGGCGCCGTGATCGCGCTGGAACGCCGTACCCCAGGCCCACAGGTCGGCGATGCGGGCCGGGCCGTCGGCCACGATGCGCCGCACCACGTCGCCGTGGCACAACCCGGCGCCGGCCACCAGGGTGTCGCCCACGTGGAGCTCCGCGTCGTCGTCGGCTCCCATGACGGCGGCGATGCCGCCCCGGGCCCAGTTGGTGTTGGACTCGGCCCGGTGCTTCTTGGTGAGGAGCAGCACCGAGGCCCCCCGGGCCATGCGCAGGGCGAAGGTGAGGCCGGCGATGCCGCTCCCCACCACCACCACGTCGGCCTCCAGGGCCGGGGCCGCCGCCTCCCGCCTCACGCCGACCCTCCCGCCGCCCGCGCCCGCATCATGCGCTCCACGGCGGCGTCGGCCAGCTCCCGCCCCTCCTCCCACACCAGCTCCAGGGTGAGCACGTGGACCCGCCGCCCGCCCAGCGCCGCCGCCGCAGGGCCCTCGGCCAGCTTCACGGCGTCCTTTTCCGTCACCACCAGGGCGGCCCCCCAGCGAGCCACCTCCCGCACCTCGCCTTCGGTGAACTCGTGGTGGTCGGGAAAGGCCGCCAGCTCCACATCGGTCTCGGGGCGGCCCAGGGTCCGGGCCGCCAGGGCCCGGACCCCTTCGGGCTCGGCCACCGCCGTCACCACCACGGCCTTCCCCTCCGGGGCCGGCGCCGGGCCGCCGCCCAGGGCCCGCCAGGCCCCGGGCACCAGGGCCGCCCGGGCCACCGGCACCGACGGGTGGCGCCGCCGCACCGCCCCCGCCAGGGCCTCGGCGGCCTCGGGGGGCGCCGACTTCCGGGTCACGATGACCAGGTCGGCCCGGGCCAGGGCGGCGGGCCCTTCCCGGTACGGCCCCCGGGGCAGGCGGCGCCCGGGAAAGGGCGTCTCGGCCGCCAGGAGCACCACGTCCAGGGTCCGGCCCAGGCGCCGGTGCTGGAAGCCGTCGTCCAGAACGGCCACGTCGGCGCCGGCCTGGACCGCCGCCGCCAGGGCCCGGGCCCGGTCGGGATGGGCCACCACGGGCACGTCGGGGTGCCAGCGTCGGTGGAGCAGGAGCTCGTCCCGGCCGTAGCCCCGGGCCACCACCGCCGGCGCCCCTCCCGCCTCCTCCAGGGCGCCCACGAACCACCGGACCAGGGGCGTCTTGCCCGTGCCCCCCACCGTGAGGTTGCCCACCGAGAGCACGGGCACCGCCGGGGGCGTCACCGGCAGCACGCCCCGGTCGAAGGCCAGGTTCCGGGCCGCCGCTCCCCACCGGAACAGCCCCTCGGCCGGCCAGAAGGCCACCGACGCCAACCGGCCGGCCCAACCGGCCTCCCGGCGCCACCAGCGGCGGACCCACTCCTCCACGCTGCGCTCCACCTCACCCTCCCGCGTCCCGGGTCCACACTCCGTCGATCTCCGGCGCCCCCGCCGCCTCGTCCAGCGCCCGCAGCCGGTCGGCCATGACCACGGCCAGGGCGTCGAGCTCCTCGTCGCCGGCGTCCCGGGGCACCGAGACGGGCTCGCCGTACACGATCTTGATCCGCGACAGGGGCCGGGGAACCATGAAGCGGTCCCACGAATCGAAGTGCCAGGCCGCCGACGCCCCCACCGAGAGGGGAATCATGGGCAGGCCCGTGATCTGGGCCGCCACCAGCGCCCCCTTCTTGAACACCCGGGGCGGCCCCTTGGGACCATCGGGGGTCACGGCCAGATCGTGACCCTCCCGGGCCGCCCGGAGAAGCTGGCGCAGCCCGCGACTGCCGCCCCGGGTCGACGACCCCCGGGCCGTTTCGAAGCCGTTGCGATGGAGCACCCGGGTGATGTACTCCCCGTCGGCGTGTTCGCTCACCAGGACCACGATGCCCTCCCCCCGGTGGTAGTGGATCAGGGGCAGCATGAGTCCGTGCCAGAACACGAAGATGACCTGCCGGCCCTCACGCCGGGGCCCCTGGAAGTACTCGGCCCCCACCCGGGTGCACCGGGTCGTGGTGAAGAGGGTCGACACGAGCCCCTGCCCCAGCGCCCCCACCGCCGTGAACTTCGCGTCCTTCACGACGCCGCGCTCCCCGTGGGATCGGGGGCGCCGGCCCGCTCGTCCAGGACCTCCAGCACCAGATCGGCCGTGCGCTCCGAAGCTCCGGGCCCGCCCAGGGCCGTGCGCACCCGGGACAGGCCGGCCCGTTGCGCCGCCCGGGCGGGCCCCTCGTCCAGGAGCGCCTCCACCTCCCGAGCGAGGCGCCCGGGGGTGGCCTCGCCCTGGAGCAGTTCAGGCACCACCCCCTCCCCCGCTACCAGGTTGGCCAGGGCGATGTGGGGCACCTTCACCAGGCGGCGGGCCAGGGCGAACGTCAGGGGGTGGGTGCGGTACACGCACACGAACGGCGTGTCGGCCATGGCGGCTTCCAGCGTCGACGTCCCCGACTTCACCAGCCCGGCCCGGGCGTGGGTGAGGAGCGCCCGGGTGCGGGAGGTCACGGGCCACCCGGCCTCCCGGAGACGGTCCGGGTCCACCCCCGGGGCCGCGGCCACCACCGGGCGCACGCCGGGACGGACGGCCACGAGGCGGCGGGCCGCCTCGGTGAAGAGCTCGAGGTGGCGATCCAGTTCCTGGCTCCGGGACCCGGGCAGGAGGGCCACCAGAGGGCCCTCCCCCGGGCCGTCGGCCGGCGGCAGGCCCACCTCGGCCCGGAGCTCCGCCTCGGTGGTGGTCTCGGGGTCGCGCTCGGCCAGGGGGTGCCCCACGAAGACGGCGTCGGCCCCGGCCTCCCGGAGTCGCTCTTCTTCGAACGGGAGGATGACGGCCACCCGGTCGGCATCCTCCGCCAGTCGGGCGGCCCGGTGCTCCTTCCACGCCCACACCTGGGGCGCGATGTAGTAGACCACCGGAATGCCCCGCTCCCGGGCCTTCCGGGCCAGACGCAGGTTCAGCCCCGGATAGTCCACGGCCAGCACCAGGTCCACCTCGCCGGCGTCCATGCGCTTCACGATGCGCCGCTCCAGCCGCCAGAAGAAGCGGATGTGGCGGAGCACCTCCACGAAGCCCATGACGGCCAGGGCGTCCAGGCCCTCCATGCACTCCACGCCCCGGGCCTCGAGGTCGGGTCCCCCCAGGCCGAAGAAGGTCAGGCCCGGCCGTCGAGCCCGGAGGGCGTCCACCACCCGGGCGGCGTGATGATCGCCCGAAACCTCACCGGCGAGGACGAGGATCCGAGCGCTCAGAACTGGGCGCCCAGGTACCAGATCGCCCCCACGACGATGACCAGGAAGATGAGGAGCTTGGCGGTGGACTTGCCCTTCTTGACGTCCAACCACTCCTGCTTGCGCCTACGACGGACTCGGATCAGGGACATGGTCGCGGATCCTCGCTTCGATGGAGAGAGTCAGGGCGAGGGCCTCCCGGCCCGCACGCCCCGAAACCGCGGGGGGACGGTCCCCCCGGACGGCGTCGCGGAAGCTCTCCAGCTCCTTCCGGAGGGGCTCGGCCCCGTCTCCCCGGAGCTCGATGCGCTCCACCAGACCGGCCAGCCCCTCGGCGGGCGGCGCCGGGATCGGGCCGTCACCGGTCAGAGCCGGGATTCCCTTCTTCAACCGCAGGAATTCGCCGGTGCCCTCGGCCAGGTTCAGGCTGAGATACCCGCTGGGCTGGAAGAGCCGGATCTTCCGCATCCGTTCCACAGATACCCGGGAGGCGGTGAGATTCGCCACCGCTCCGCCCTCGAAGGTGAGCCGGGCGTTGGCGATGTCCACGTTGGGGGTGAGCACGGGCACCCCCGACGCGGCGATGTCCACCACCGGCCGCCCCACCAGGCTTCCCACCAGATCCACGTCGTGGATCATCAGGTCGAGCACCACGGCCACGTCGGTGGACCGGGGCGTGAAGGGCGCCATGCGGTGGGACTCCACGAAGAGCGGATGGTCCAGGAAGGGCTCCGCCGCCCGGATCGCCGGGTTGAAGCGCTCCACGTGGCCGATCTGCACCACGGCCCCGCCTCGCTCCGCCGCCGCCAGCATGCGGTCGGCCGCGGCCAGGTCCGGGGCCATGGGCTTCTCCACCAGGGTGTGGACGCCCCGCTCCAGCGCCGGCACCGCCACCGCCTCGTGGGCCGTGGTAGGCACGGCCACCACCACCGCGTCGGCGGCGTCCAGCAGCGCCTCCAGCGACTCGTGGACCGTCACTCCGAGTTCGGCTTCCACCTCCCGGGCCCGCTGGGGCCGGGCGTCGTGGATGCCCACCATCTCCACGCCTTCCACGTCCCGGAGGATCCGGGCGTGGTGGAAGCCCAGGGAGCCGGTGCCCACGACCCCCATGCGGATCCGGTCGTTCATCCGATGGTGATCCCCCGCTCCGAGTTCTTGATGAAGCCCAGGAAGTGGCGCACCTCGGGAATGAGCTCGGCGGCCTCCTCGGCCCGGCTCACGCCCTGGCTCACGTTGAGCCCCGACATGAACACGTGGCGGTACGCCTGCTTCAGCGCCTTGCGGGTTTCGGGCGAGAAGCCCCGGCGTTCCAGCCCCACCGCGTTCAATCCGTAGAGCTTCGGGGGGTTGCCGGCGGCCCGGCAGTAGGGCGGGATGTCCTGGGGAATCCGGGATCCGCCGCCGACGAAGGCGTGGGCGCCGATGCGGACGAACTGGTGGATGGGGGTGATGCCCCCGACGATGACCCAGTCTTCGATGACCACGTGCCCCGCCATGTTCACCGAGTTCGACAGGATCACGTGGTTGCCCAGCTCGCAGTCGTGGGCCACGTGCGAGTAGGCCATGAGGAGGCAGTCGCTGCCCACCACGGTCCGGCCCCGGGCCGAGGTGCCCCGGTTGAGGGTGGCGTATTCCCGGATCACCGTCCGGTCGCCCACCTCGAGCACGGTCCGCTCGCCCTGGAACTTCAGGTCCTGGGGGTCGGTGCCCAGCACGGCGCCCTTGTAGATGCGGCAGTCCTCCCCCAGCACCGTGTCCCGCTCCAGGAGCACGTGGGGACCGATCTCGGTCCCGGCGCCCACCTTCACCCGGGGACCCACGATGCTGTAGGGCCCCACCACCACGCCGGAGCCGATCTCGGCTTCGTCGTCCACCAGCGCCGTCTCGTGGATCCGAGGTTCCGTCCAGGCTTCGGCGTCCACGCCGGAATCGCTCATCGGTCCATGATCCGTGCCATGAGTTCGGCCTCCGCGGCCACGTTGCCGTCGACCCGGCCCACGCCCTTCATGCGACAGACGTGCCGCCGGAACTGGACCAGTTCCAGTTCGAAGACGATCTGATCGCCGGGCGTCACGGGCCGGCGCCACTTCACGTTGTCGAGGCTCATGAAGTAGACGACCTTGCTGTCCGGATCGTCCACCTGGTCCATGAGGAGGAGTCCCCCCACCTGGGCCATGGCCTCGATGATGAGGACGCCGGGCATGATGGGATGGCCCGGATAGTGTCCCTGGAAGAACGGCTCGTTGATGGTGACGTTCTTGATGCCGACGATGCGCTTGCCCTTCTCGTACCCGGTGATCCGGTCCACCAGCAGCATGGGGTACCGATGGGGCAGGTACTGCATTATCCGGGCGGTGTCGACGATGGGCTGGCCGCCGTTGTAGAGGGCGTGGTCGGCCAGGGTCCGGGCCAGGGCCATGTTGCCCGCGTGGCTCGGACGCTCCGCCACGATGTGCCCCTGGATCCGGGCGCCGGTGAGGGCGAGATCCCCCACGATGTCGCCCACCTTGTGGCGAATGAACTCGTCGGAGAACCGGAGCCCGCCGTCGTTGATGACCCCCTCGTCGTCGAGGATCACGGCGTTGTCCAGGCTCGACCCCAGGGCCAGCCCCCGTTCCCGGAGGGCCTCGGCGTCGGCCTTGAACCCGAAGGTCCGGGCCGGGCCGATCTCCCGGGCGAAGTCGTCGCCGTGGGTCACGTAGCTGCCGAAGAGCCGTCCGATGGCCGGGTGGGCGAAGTCGATGGTGGCCGAGATCCGCAGTCCATCGGCCGGGGTGGCCACGTACGACGGCCCGTTCTTCTCCGAGACCTGCACCGGCCCCAGCACCTCGATGACCCGGGCCTCGGCGTCCTGCTCCACCGTACCCACGCTCCGGATGGCGTCGACGAAGGGCAGGAACGAGCCGTCCATGATGGGCGTCTCGGGTCCGTCGAGCTCCAGCACCACGTTGTCCACGTCCAGGGCCTGGAGGGCGGCCAGAACGTGCTCCACCGTGGCGGCGCGAACCGTGTCGTCGACCCCCAGGGTGGTGCCGTGATCGGTGGCCACTACGTGATCCACGTGGGCCGGAATCTCGGGCCGGCCGTCCAGATCCACCCGGACGAACCGCCGCCCCGTGTCGGGCTCGGCGGGAACCAGGGTCAGGCGGGCCGTCGCCCCGGAGTGGGTGCCCACACCCTCGAGGGTGACGGGGGCGGCCAGGGTCTGCTGTCGGGGTTCGCTCATGGGGCCGGGCACGAGGGGGCGGAAGACGTGGGGTAATGTAATCGCAGCGTCACGGACCGCGAACCGGGTCGTCGTCGCCGTCCAGCGCGTCCAGCCGCGCCTCCAGCGCCTTCACTCGTTCCATGAGCCGGGGCAGTCGCTCCACCTGGGCCCGGGACCGGAGGAACTCCCGATTGGGCCGAGCCGGCGCCCCCGAGACCGTCTCGCCGGGAGGCACGTCCCGGAACACCGCCGCCGCCGCCGCGATCTTGGCCCCGTCGCCCAGGTCCAGGTGGCCGATGACCCCGGCCTGCCCCCCCAGGAACACGCCGGCGCCCAGCCGGGTGGAGCCCGCGATGCCCACCATGGCCGCCGCGGCGCAATGGGGCCCGGTCCGGACGTTGTGGGCCAGGTGCACCAGGTTGTCGAGCTTGGTGCCGGCCCCCACCCGGGTGTCGCCGATGCTGCCCCGGTCCACCGTGGTGTTGGCGCCGATCTCCACGTCGTCCTCCACCACGCAGCGCCCCACCTGGGGCACCTTGCGATGCCCGCCGTCGATCCAGGCATAGCCGAAGCCGTCCACGCCCAGGCGCGCCCCGGCGTGGAGGATCACCCGCCGGCCCACCACCGTGCCCGGGTAGAGCACCACGTGGGGGTGGAGCACCGAATCGTCGCCCACCGCGACCCCCTCCCCCACCACGGCGTGGGCCCCGACCCGCACCCGATCGCCCAGAACGCATCCGGGCTCCAGCACCGCGTACGGCCCCACTTCCACCCCCTCGCCCAGGACCACACCCCGGCCCAGGACCGCCGTGGCGTGGACGCCGGGTCGAGGCGCCCGGGGCGGGTGCCACGCCGCCAGGAGCGCCTGGAGCGCCCGATGGCCGTCGTCCACCACCACCCGGGGCCGATCGGCGGGCGCCTGGTCGGCCAGCTCGGCGGCCACCAGGAGGGCCCCGGCCCGGGAATCGGCGGCGGCCGAGACGTAGCGGCGGTCGGACAGGAATCCCAGTTCGTCGGGCCCGGCGTCGGCCACGGGGGCCACCCGGGTCACCTCCACCGCGTCGTCGCCGTCCACCCGGCCTCCCGTGATCCGGGCCACCTCGGCCAGGGACGTGGTCGCTCCCGCCGACTTCGTCATGGGTCCCCCTCCGGGAATTCGATGATCATGGTCCACGAAGAAGGGGCCCGGACCCTGCCGGCGACGGCGTGGGTCCGGGCCCCGGTCCATCCGGTCTACGACGCCCCGTCAGGGGTGTCCGCCGGGCCCGGCGGCGGCCTGGAGCCGCTGCAGCACCTGCTGGGTCAGGTCCAGGGACGGATCCGCCGCCACGATGGAGCCGTCGGCCACGTCGAAGATGATGCTGTAGCCTCCCTCCACCCGGATCTCCTCGATCACGGTGGAGACCCGGTCCATGATGGGCTGCACCAGCTCGGCCCGCCGGGCCGACGCCTGCTGGTCCAGGGCCGCGGCCATCTGCTGCAGCTCCTCGCGCTTGGTGAGGATCTGCTGCTCCCGGCGCTGCTTCGCCTCGGGCGACAGCGTCAGGGACTGGGCCTCGTAGGCCGTGATCATCTGGTCGAGGGAGTCGGTGGCGGGCTGGATCTGGGCCCGCATCTGCGCCAGGTCCCGGTCGAACTGCTGGGCGGCTTCCGCGGCCCCCGGGGCCTGATCCAGGAGGAGGGCCGAGTTGATGAACCCGATCTTCAGCCCGGTCTGGGCCGCAGCCGGGAGAGCGGTGGCCGCCACGAGGGCGAGAAGCAGGGCGAAACGTCGCATTGTCGAATACTCCATGGGTGGTTCGGCGGATCGAATCGGCCGCCGGCCGTCAGAATCCCGGGCCCATCCGGAAGTGGAGCTGCCAACCCGGGTTCGTCTTGTCGAAGCCATACGCGTAATCCAGGCCGATGGGCCCGAACGGCGTCACGAGCTGTACACCCAGACCGGCGCCCCGGTAGAGGCGGGTCGGGTCGATGTCGAGGGGATCGTTCCACACGTTTCCGGCGTCCATGAACGCCGACAACGAGATGTTGTCGTTCAGTCGCATGGCCAACTCGGCCGTCACCGTCAGGAACGAGTCTCCCAACCGGTCGATGTCCGTGATGGCCCCCGAGCGCTCCGGGAAAAACCCGAAGGGCGTGACCGACGTCTCGTCGTACCCCCGCAACTGCTGTCCGAACTGTACACCGCCCATCCAGAAACGGTCGAACGGGAAGTTCGACGGGTCGCCGAAGATGGCGCCGGCCTTCACCGACGTGCCCAGGGCGAAGATGATGGGGCGGCCCGCATCGGGGCCGTCGCCGCCCACCTGACCCACGGGCACCCACCACGAACCTTCCACCAGGTGCCGCGTGAAGTCGCCGTCCCCGCCCAGGAGGCCGCCGTTCAACTCCACGTTCCAGCTCTGGCGCGAGCCCGAGAAGGGGAAGATGGGGTGGTTCAGCGTCGAGCGGGTGATGCCCACCTGGAACTGGCTCTGGGTGCCCGGAGGCAGCCCGAAGAGCGACGAGTCGTCGGTGGACGAGCGCAGGTCGTAGGTGGTGCGGGCGATGGAGTAGCCGGCGAAGAGCCGAGTGCGCCGCGCCCCGGGAATGGGGAAGCCGAACCGGAGCGATCCCCCGACCCGGCGCCGCTGTCCCGACTGGAACGAGAAGAAGCGGTCCCGGGCGTTGAAGAGCGACACCGTCCCCGTGGTCCGGGTCTGGAAGAGCTGGGGATCGGTGTACGTGAGGGTGAAGTTGTTCACGTACCGCCCGAAGTCCCAGCGCAGGTGCCCTTCCTTCGCCTGTCCGAAGAGGTTGGGCTGATCGTAGCCGATGAAGCCCGCCAACCCGATGCCGCCGCCCACCGAGGTGCCGAAGTTGATGGCGCCGGTCTGGCGCTCCACCACCTCGAAGGTGATGTCCACCTCGCCGGTCTCGGGATCCGGATCGACGTTGGGGAACGGCAGGGGCGTCTCGAAGAAGCCCAGGGAGCTGATGCCCTGGTAGCTCTGGATCAGTCGATCCTGGCTGAAGACGTCCCCGGGCAGGAGGGCGATCTGGTCCCGGATCACCCGCTCGTAGGTGTAGTCGTTGCCCTTGATGTGGATCTGCCCGATGTAGGCGGGCTGGCCCTCCGAGATCTGGAAGGTCAGGGCCACCGTGGGATCCGCCCCCTCCTCCGCCGGCGGCCGCCGGGTCTCGATGAGCTGGGTCTGGGCGTAGATGTACCCCTCGTTGGAGTACAACTGCCCGATGGCGTCCTCGGCCTCCTCGTAGGCGACCTGATCGTAGACCCGGCCCCGGGCCTCCAGCTCCTCCGAACTCGTGCCCCCGAAGCCCAGGGACCGGAGCAGTCCCCCTTCCCGGGGAAGGAAGAACTGCTCGAGGCGCTCGTCGTCGAACTGCCGGTTGCCCTCGATGTTGAGGGACGCCACCCGGTACTGGGGACCCTCCTCGATGTCGATCTCGATCCGGGCCTTCCCGGTCTCGGGATCGATGACGAGGGTGTCGGACAGGACCCGGGCGTCGAGGAACCCGCGGGAATCATAGAGCCGGGGGATCCGCTCCACCCGGTCGAGTTCGAACGACACTTCGTCGAACTCGCCCATGCGGAACCACCAGAAGCCCTCGGGGCGGGTTCCCATGGCGGCCACGATGTCCTCGGTGGACACGGCGTCGTTGCCCCGCACCACGACGTCGGCCACCGTGACCCGGTTGCCCTCGGTGACGTCGATGATGAGGTCCACCACGTTGACCAGGCCCTCCACGGGCTCCAGCCGATCTTCGATGGACGCGAAGGGAATGCCCTCGTTGGCCAGAGCCTCCCGGAGCAACGCCTTGGCCAGGATCACCGCCTGGGCGTTGTAGGGCGCGGCCTGCCGCACCCCGGCCGAGTCGGTGACCAGATCGGAATCGGCGTTCTCCAGACCCTGGATGCGCACCTGGCGCACCGAGGGGAGCTCGGAGAGGACGATGCGGATGATGCCCCGCCCTGGGGAGGCACCGTCCTCGGCCAGCACCCGGAGGTCGGAGAACTGGCCCGTCTGCCAGAGGGAGCGCTCCATCTCCTGGATGTCGCCCACGTCGATGGTGTCGCCCACCTCGAAGGGTACGAACTCCAGGACGGCCTCCACGGCCACCCGTTGGGCGCCCTCCACCACGATGGAGTCCACCACCACGTCCAGCGCCTGCTGTCCGGCCGCCCCGCGGGGCAGAATCCCGAACGCTGTCAGCCCGAGGAGCCAGGCCAGACTCCTCCCCCACCCGGTACGTCCCGCCATGTACGCCCTCAGGTCCTGGACGAGGCGGAACCCGCCCGCAGTGTGAGCTTCTCGCCGTCGTCCTCGTCGACGTCGACTTCGATCTCGTCGCCGGGCGTGAACTCGGCCACGAGGATCTTCTCCGAGAGGGGATCCTCCAGGAACCGCTGGATCGCCCGCTTGAGGGGCCGGGCCCCGAACTTCTCGTCGTAGCCCCGATCCACCAGGAAGCGCACGGCGGCGTCGGTGAGGCGGAGGGTCATCTCCTCCTCGGCCAGGCGCTCCTCCACGTCCTTGAGCAGGATGTGGACGATCTCGCCGATCTGGTCCTTGGAGAGGGGATGGAAGACGATGGTGTCGTCGACCCGGTTCAGGAACTCGGGGTTGAAGGCCCGCTCGATCTCCTCCCGGACCTTGTCCTTCATGATCTCGTAGCTGGTCTGGGGATCGCTGGACTGGAAGCCCACGCCCCCACCCTTGGAGATGTCCCGGGCGCCCAGGTTGGAGGTCATGATGAGGACGGTGTTCTTGAAGTCGATGACCCGTCCGTAGTTGTCCGTGAGGTGTCCCTCGTCCAGAACCTGGAGGAGGATGTTGAACACGTCGGGATGGGCCTTCTCGATCTCGTCCAGGAGCACCACCGAATACGGGCGGCGCCGTACGGCCTTGGTGAGGGCCCCCGAGTCCTCGTAGCCCACGTACCCGGGAGGCGCACCGATGAGGCGGGACACGGAGAACTTCTCCATGTACTCGCTCATGTCCACCCGGATCAGGGCGTCGCGGTCGGCGAAGAGGAACTCGGCGAGCGCCCGGGCCAACTCGGTCTTCCCCACCCCGGTGGGGCCCGAGAAGATGAACGAACCGATGGGCCGCTTCGGGTCCTTGAGCCCGGCGCGGGAGCGCCGGATCGCCCGGCTGATGGCCTGGATGGCGTCGTCCTGGCCCACCACCCGGTTGTGGAGCTCGTCTTCCATGTGGACGAGACGTTCGGTCTCGGCCTGGGCGATGCGGGTCACCGGGATGCCCGTCCAGCGGCTCACGATGAAGGCCACGTCCTCGGCCGAGATCTCCGGGCGGTGGCGCTTGCGCTCCTCCTCCCACTCGTCCTGCCGCACCTTGATGCGCTGAAGGAGGTCGCGCTCGTCGTCCCGGAGTTCGGCGGCCCGCTCGAAGTCCTGGTCCTTGATGGCGTCTTCCTTCTTCTCGGCGATCCCCTGGAGCTCGTCCTTGAGCTCCTCCACCTCCGGCGGGGGCACCTGGGACGCGATGCGCGCCCGGGCACCGGCCTCGTCGATGACGTCGATGGCCTTGTCCGGGAGGAAGCGGTCGGTGATGTAGCGCTCCGACAGCTTGGCCGCGTGCTCCAGGGCGTCGTCGGGAATCACGATCCGGTGGTGGTCCTCGTAGTGGGACCGGAGCCCCTTGAGGATCTCCACCGTCTCGTCGATGGCCGGCGGGTCCACGATGACCGGCTGGAAGCGCCGCTCCAGCGCCCCGTCCTTCTCGATGTACTTGCGGTACTCGTTCAGGGTGGAGGCGCCGATGCACTGGAGCTCACCCCGAGCCAGGGCGGGCTTGAGCATGTTGGAGGCGTCGATGGCCCCCTCCGCAGCGCCGGCCCCCACCAGGGTGTGGAGCTCGTCGATGAACAGAATCACCGTCTGATTCTGCTGGATCTCGTTCATGACGGCCTTGAGCCGTTCCTCGAACTGCCCCCGGTACTTGGTTCCGGCGATGACGGCGGCCATGTCCAGGGCCAGGACCCGGTGGTCCTTCAGGGCCTCGGTGACCTCACCCCGGGAAATGAGCTGGGCGAGCCCTTCCACGATGGCCGTCTTCCCCACCCCCGGCTCTCCGATGAGCACGGGGTTGTTCTTCTTGCGCCGGCACAGGATCTCGATGACCCGCTCGATCTCGGTGGCCCGACCGATGGTGGGGTCGAGCTTGCCCTGGCGAGCGAGCTCGGTGAGGTCGCGGCAGAAATGATCCAGCGCCGGGGTCTTGGACTTCTTGTCGCCCCCCTTGGGCGTGGCGCCGGGGGTGGCCCCGGGGCTCGACCCCCCGATGCCCGCCGGCTCGGAGGGAGAGACGTCCGAACCCAGGACCTTCAGGGTCTCGGCCCGGGCCTCCTCGAGGGTGACGTCGAGGCTGTTCAGGACCTGGGCCGCGATGCCCTTCTCCTCCCGCAGCAGTCCCAGGAGCAGGTGCTCCGTGCCCACGTACGAGTGGCTGAAGTCCCGGGCCTCGGCCATGGCGAACTCCAGGACCTTCTTGGCCCGGGAGGTATAGGGCAACTCGCCCAGGGCGATGGTGGCCTTGCCCTTCCGGACGGACTCCTCGACCCGCTCGTGGATCTGGTCCAGGTCCACGTTCAGGTTCGTGAGGACGGCGGCCGCCACTCCCTCGCCCTCCCGGATCAGGCCCAGGAGGATGTGCTCCGTGCCCACGTAGTCGTGTTGGAGCCGGATGGCCTCTTCCCGGGCCATGGCCAGGACCTTCCGCACGCGGTCGGTGAAATTGTAGTTCATCGGTCGGCTCGTTCGTCCGGGTCACGCATGGGGCGGACGTTCGTCGGAGGATGGGCGATCGTCCGGGGAGACGTCTCCTTCGGACCCCAGGATGCGCCGGACGAAGGCGGCACGGTGGGCATCGCTCTCCGAAGGACTCAGGTCGCGACCCGCCGCCTCTTCCAGGTGGGCGGGCTGCGTGAAGATCATGAGTTTATTGAGTGTGTATACTCGGAGTTCCGGGAGAAGTTTCAAGCTCACACCGAGCCTCACGCCGCTCAGGAGATTCATCAACTCCTCGAACGAGAGGCTCCGCGCGTAGCGCAGCAGACCGTAGGCTCTCCAGATCTTGTCCTCGGTCACCGCACCGGCATCCCGGAGCAGCACCTGGCGGGCATCCATCTCGTGTTGGATGACCTTCCGCACCACCCGATCCAGGTGGTCCACCAGGTCTTCTTCGCTCTTTCCCAGGGTGGTCTGGTTGGAGATCTGGAAGAAGTTGCCCACCACCTCCGACCCCTCCCCGTAGAGCCCCCGGAAGGTCAGTCCCACCTGCCCCAGGGCGTGGAGCACCTTGGAGATCTCCTTGGTGAGGACCAGCCCCGGCAGATGCACCAGCACCGAAGCCCGGAGCCCCGTGCCCGCATTGGTGGGACAACTGGTGAGGAATCCGAACTCGTGGTGGAAGGCGTAGGGCAGTTCCCGGCCCAGATCTTCGTCCAGACGGTCCACCATGGTCCAGGCGTCCCGGACCCTCAGCCCCGACACCAGGGACTGGAGGCGCAGGTGGTCCTCCTCGTTGACCATGACGTTGAGGGGGGCCCGCCCCGACACCACCACCGCGGTGCCCCGGGCCGGATCGGCGCCGTCCTCCCCCACCAGTTCCCGGGACGCCAGGCGGCGCTCCAGCAGGATGCGGCGGCTCCGGGCGTCCAGATCCGGCATGTGGAAGAGGGTCGAGCCATCCAGGGCGTCCACCCGGTCGGCGTGCTGCCGCACCCGGCCCAGCACCGCCTCCCGGTCGTTGACCCGGGCCCGGGGACCGAAGGCGTGGCCCTGGAGGTTGCGGGCCAGGCGCACCCGGGTGGAGAGCACGATCTCGGCGTGGTCGCCCGAGGCGTCCAGCCAGTTCAGTCCCATGTCGGGCACCCCGGTGAAGGCGCTCACGGCAGGGTCTCGGCTTCCAACGACCGGATCTCGTCGCGCAGTTCGGCGGCGCGCTCGAAGTCCTCCGAATCCACGGCCCGGCGCAACTGTCCCCGGAGCCCCTCCAGGCGGCGCTCCAACTGGGAGGCCGTGGGGTCGGGGGGCAGGTAGACCTTCCCCACGTGCTGGGTGCTGTTGTGGATCCGGCCCAGGAGTCCCCGGAGATGTCCCTCGAACGCCGTGTAGCAGTGGGGGCACCCCAGGCGTCCCGCTTCCCGGAACCCCTGGAAGGTGAGCCCGCAGAAGCCGCACTTCTCATCCACCGGCGCCGGATCCTGACGGGCCGGCTCACCGCCCATCTGGGCGAGGAATTCCTGCAGGGGGAACGACGACGCCGGCGCCGGGGGCGTCTCCAGGCCCTTGGCGGCGGCGCACTGCTCGCAGAGATGACAGGCCGTCATCTCGTTGTTTTCGATCTGGGTCAGGTGGATGACCGCTTCCACCTCCCCGCAGTTGTCACACTTCATGCTCCCTCCTCGCTCCGGGAGGCCGTGGTTCCCCGTGGGGTACGCCCCGGGGCTCCGGGAGGTCCAGGGTTCCCTCCCCCGACGCCGCTACTCATTGCGGATCGCGTCCACCGGTTGGAGTCTCGACGCCTGCAGGGCCGGGTAGAGGGTGGCGAGAAACGCCACGGCCACGCTGGCGGCCACGATGACGGCCACGTCGCCCAGGCGCACCGAGACGGGCAGTTCCTCCACGAAGTAGATCTCCCCGGGAATCCGGTAGCCCCAGAAGTCGAGTCCCCACGCCACCGCCAATCCGAGGACGGTGCCGGCCAGGGTGCCCACCACACCGATCCACGCTCCCTGGAGCACGAACACCCGGAGGATCCCGGCGTCGGTCATGCCCATGGACTTCAGGATCCCGATCTCCCGGGTGCGGTCGGCCACCATCATGACCAGGGTGGAGACGATGTTGAACGCCGCCACCACCACGATGAGGAACAGAATCACCCCCATGGCGAGCTTCTGCAGGCGCAGCGACCCGAAGAGGCCCCGGTTGTTCTCGGCCCAGCTCATGACCACGTAGGGAAAGCCCAGGCGGGCGTCGAGCTCGGCGGCCAGCGCCGTGGCGGCGTCGGGATCGTCGAGCTGGATGCCGAGCCCCGACACCACGTCGTCGACGTCCAGGTCCAGGAGCCCCTGGGCCGCCTCCAGCGTGGTGTACACGTTCTTGGTGTCGTAGTCGTACATCCCGGTGTGGAACGTGCCCGAAACCTCGAACTGCCCGAAGGCCGGCTGGAGGCCCGAGAAGCTGCTCTCCTGGACGTTCTCATAGGCCAGCACCGGAAGGGTGTCGCCCACCTCGATCTCCAGTCGCTCGGCCACGCCGCTGCCCAGGAGAATGGGGGGCAATCCCGACGCCCGGGGCGAGAGGTCGTAGGCCCCGGCCAGGATCTCCTCCTCCAGGGTGGTGCCCCCGGCCAGTTCCGGATCCACGGGCACGCCGTAGAGGTCCACGGAACGGGAGTTTCCGCCCCAGAGCAGGGTGATGGAGCTGAAGATGAAGGGCGACGCGGCCCGAACCCCCGGCAGCGCCCGGGCCGAATCCAGCACAGGGCGCCAGTCCCGCATGCGCAGCACCGAACCCTGCTCGTAGACCGAGACGTGGGCCGTTGACGACAGGATCCGTTCCTTGAGTTCCTTCTGCATGCCCGCCATGACCCCGGTCACCACCACCAGGGCGCACACCCCCACCGTGATCCCCGCCAGGGCGATCCCGGTGATGAGGGAGAGCAGACGTCCGCCCCGCCGGGCCGACAGGTAGTGACGGGCGATGAACCAGTCCAGGGCCAGCCGGCTCCGGGCTTCCGGTTCGTCGGGTTCGCGGGGGGTCACGGGGGACTCCATGGCGGCCTCAGGCCGGACCCAGGGCGCCGTCCACGAGGCGCAGCACCCGATCGGCACGCCCCGCCAGCTCCAGGTTGTGGGTCACCAGGACCATGCTGGTGCCCCGGCGCTCCCGGATCTCGAAGAGCAGGTCGTGGAGCGCCGCGCTCGTGTGGTGGTCCAGGTTGCCCGACGGCTCGTCGGCCAGGAGCAGCAGGGGCTCGTTGGCCAGGGCCCGGGCCACCGCCACCCGTTGCTGCTCCCCCCCCGACAGTTCGGTGGGCTTGTGGTGCACCCGCCCCTCCAGTCCCACGGCGGCCAGGAGTTCCCGGGCCCGGTCCTGGTGGTCGCCGGGGCGCCCCCCGCCGATGAGGAGGGGCATCATGACGTTCTCCAGCGCCGTGAACTCCTTCAGGAGATGATGGAACTGGAAGACGAACCCCACGTGGCGGTTCCGCACGGCCGCCAGGGCCGGACTCGTCAGGCCCGCCACGGAGGTGCCCCCGAGGCGCACGTCGCCCTCGGTGGGCAGGTCCAGGGCCCCGATGATGTGGAGCAGGGTGCTCTTCCCCGCCCCGCTGGCGCCGATGATGGCCACGGCCTCGCCCGGCGCCACCGTGAGGGTGACGCCCCGGAGCACGTGGAGTTCGCCCCCGGCCGGCCCGGGGTAGCGCTTGTGGACGTCCACGGCCTCGAGGGGCGGGGCCGAGACTCCCGTGTCGACGCTATTCATGGCGGATGGCCTCCACCGGCTGGAGCCGGGATGCCTGGATCGAGGGGTAGACCGTGGCCAGCAGGGCCACCACCAGGCTGGCCCCCACGATGGTGAGGACATCGGCGGCGTGGAGAGACACCGGCAGGCGGTCCACGAAGTACACCTCGGGGGGAATGCGGATGATGTCGTAGCGATCGATGAGGAAGCAGAGCGCGAGGCCCAGCACGGTCCCCAGCACCGTCCCCACCAGGCCGATCCACGCCCCCTGGAGCACGAACACCCTCAGGATGCCTCGATCGGTCATGCCCATGGACTTGAGGATCCCGATCTCCCGGGTGCGGTCGGCCACCACCATGACCAGGGTGGAGACTATGTTGAAGGCCGCCACCAGCACGATGAGGAACAGGATCAGGAACATGGCCAGCTTCTCGAGCTTCAGGGCGCTGAAGAGGGCCGCGTTGGTGGTGATCCAGGTGTCCACGCCGAAGCCCTCGCCCAGACGGGCCTCCAGGGCCCGGCCCATGCGACCCGCCGCGTCGGGCTCGTCCAGACGCATGCCCACGTTGGACACGGCCCCGCCGAAATCCAGCAGTTCCTGGGCCGACTCCAGGGGGGTGTAGACCCGCCGGGTGTCGGTCTCGTACAGCCCGGTCCGGAAGGTCCCCGTCACCTCGAAGCGCCGGATGGCGGGGACCGGCGTTCCCGTGGGTGTGAGCACGAGGTTCTCGAAGGCCCACACCTGCACCGTGTCGCCCCGGAACAACTGCATGGACTCGGCGATGCCGCTACCCAGGAGGATGGGGGGGAGCCCCGACTCGGGGGGCGTGAGGTCGTAGAAGCCCGAGCGGATCAACTCCTCCAGCTCCGTGCCCCCCGAGAGGGTGGAATCGGTGGGCACGCCCATGAGGTCGGCGGGCCGGCTGTACTGCCCCCGCCGCAGGTTGACCTGGGTGGAGACGTAGGGCGACGCCATGCGCACGCCCGGCACCGAGTCGAGGCGGGACGCCACGGCGCGCCAATCGGCCATGCGGCCTTCCGGGCCCGTTTCGTAAACCGTGATCTGGGTCGACGACGAGAGGATCTTGGAGCGGAGGTCCTCCTGCATGCCGTTCATCACGGCGATGACCACGATGAGGGCCGTGACCCCCACGGTCACGCCCCCCAGGGAGATCCAGGTGATGAACGACAGCAGGCGCCCGCCCCGCCTGGCGGCCAGGTAGCGGCGGGCCACGAACCAGTCGAGAACGAGCCCTCCCCCGGAGTCCCGGGGTTCCGCGGCCACCGGCCCCTACTCCTCGCTCCGCAGGACCGGAAAGAGGATCACGTCGCGAATGGACGCCTGATCGGTGAGGAGCATGACCAGGCGGTCGATGCCCATGCCCAGCCCCCCCGTGGGCGGGAGTCCGTACTCCAGCGCCCGGATGTAGTCGTCGTCCACCCGGTGGGCCTCGTCGTCGCCCCCGGCCCGCAGCGCCGACTGATCCTCGAAGCGGGCGCGCTGATCCAGGGGATCGTTGAGCTCGCTGAAGGCGTTGGCCAGTTCGGCCCCGTTCACGTAGAGCTCGAAGCGCTCCACCACGCCGGGGCGTTCCCGGTGGGGCTTGGCCAGGGGGCTCAACTCCAGCGGGTGGTCCAGCACGAAGGTGGGCTGGACCAGGTCGGGCTCCACCAGCTCGCCGAAGAGCTTGTCCAGGAGCTTTCCCCGGCCGGCCCGGTCCACGTCGGGCACCCGGAGGGCCCGGGCCCGCTCCCGGAGCTCGTCGTCGGAGAGGCTTCCGGGGTCGGCGCCCATGGCCTCGCCCAGGGCGTCCATGAAATGGACCCGGGCGAAGGGCGCCTCGAACGACAGCCCAGTCCCCTGGAACGTGAGCTCCCGGGACCCCACCACGGCGTCCACCACGTGGGCCAGCATGCGTTCGATGAACGCCATGACGTCGTGGTAGTCCCAGTACGCCCGGTAGAACTCCAGCATGGTGAATTCCGGATTGTGGAATCGGTCGATCCCTTCGTTCCGGAAGTCCTTGGCGATCTCGTACACCGCCTCGAACCCCCCCACGATGAGCCGCTTGAGGTACAGCTCGTCGGCGATGCGCAGGTACATCTCCCGGTCCAGGGCGTTGTGCCGGGTCACGAAGGGGCGGGCCGCAGCACCTCCGTAGAGGGGCTGGAGCGCCGGCGTCTCCACCTCGAGGAACCCGTGGTCGTCCAGGAAGCGACGAAGCTCGGTGACGATGCGGGCCCGGGTGCGGAAGACGTCCCGCACCTCGGGGTTCACGGCGAGGTCGGCGTAGCGCTGGCGGTAGCGGCCCTCGGTGTCGGCGAACCCGGAATGGACCACCCGTTCGCCGGTCTCCGCATCCACTTCGACCTTTCCGAACGGAAGAGGACGAAGCGACTTGCTGAGCAGCGTCCAGGCGTCGACCCGGACCGTCACCTCGCCGGTGCGGGTCCGGAACGTCGGCCCCGACACGCCGATCCAGTCGCCCAGGTCCAGCATCTCGAGGGCGAGGTCGAAGGACTCCTCGCCCAGCACGTTCTTCTTGAAATAGAGCTGGATGCGCTCGCCGCCGTCTTCCATGTGGGCGAAGGCACTCTTGCCGTGACCCCGCCACGACACGATGCGCCCTGCCACCCGCACCTCGGGCCCGTGGCCGTCCTCGGGCAGCCGGTTCTCGCTCTCGGCCTCCTCGAAGAGCTCCCGGGCGGCGCCGTTGCCGTGGCTCCGGTCGAAGGAGTAGGCGAACGGCTCCATTCCCCGCGACCGCAGCGACTCCAGCTTCTCGCGGCGGGCCCGCAGCACCTGGTTCAGCTCTTCACTCATGACGCCTGCTGCGCTCCGAACTTCTTGAGATAGGCCTCGATGAAGGGCTCTAGGCCGCCGTCCATGACGGCGTGGACATCGGAGTCCTTCAGCTCGGTCCGATGGTCGTTGACCATCGTGTAGGGTTGAAACACGTAGGAACGGATCTGGTGCCCCCAGCCGATGTCGGTCTTGGTGGCTTCCATGGCCGCCTTCTCGGCCTCCCGCTCCTCCACGGCCCGCTGGTAGAGGGCCGCCTTCAGCATCTTCATGGCCGTGGCGCGGTTCTTGTGCTGCGACCGCTCCTGCTGACACGACACCACGATGCCCGTGGGTTCGTGGGTGATGCGGATGGCCGAATCCGTCTTGTTGACGTGCTGCCCCCCGGCGCCCGACGCCCGGAAGGTGTCGATGCGGAGGTCGCCCTCGTCGATCTCGATCTCGATCTCGTCGTCCACCATCGGATACACGAAGACGCTGGCGAAGGACGTGTGGCGACGGGCCTGCTGGTCGAAGGGCGAGATCCGCACCAGCCGGTGCACGCCCTTCTCGGCCTTCAGGTAGCCGTAGGCGTAGTCTCCCTTGATCTCCAGGGTCGCGCCCTTGATCCCCGCCTCTTCGGCGGGTTGGAGATCCAGCACCGACACCGAGAAGCCGTTGCGCTCGGCCCAGCGGGTGTACATGCGGGTGAGCATTTCGGCCCAGTCCTGGGACTCCAGGCCGCCGGCTCCCGGCTGCACGGTGAGGATGGCGTCCCGGACGTCGTCCTCCCCCTGGAGCATGGTGCGGAGCTCCAGGTCCTCCAGGATGCGTTCCACCGATTCGAGCTCACGAACCCACTCGCCTTCCAGGTCGGCGTCGGGCTCCATCTCCAGGAGCTCGGCCAGCTCCTTGAGGGTGTCGACCTTTCCGTGGGCCTGGGTCCAGGGTTCGATCCACCCCTTGAGGCGGTTCGCTTCGTCGATGGTGGTGCGTGCCCGGTCGGGATGATCCCAGAAGCCGGGCTCGGCCATCATGGCCTCGAGCTGCTCGAGTCGGGGTTCGCGCTGATCGAGGTCAAAGATACCCCCTGAGTTCCGAGACCAGGGTCTCGACATGCTCGAGGCGTTCCATCTGATCGGTGGTCATGCCATGCGGTCCGGTTCGGGGCGGGCCAACGGAAAGAGGCCGTCCGCTCCCGACGGACGGCCTCCGGCTCGCCAGAGCAGGAAAGCTAGCTCATGCCCCGAACGCCTTCAACCACGAACGCGCCCCCGCCGGGGCGTCAGAAGACGGGCTTTCCCCGGGCGAGAATCTCGTTCAGGGCGTCGAACCAGTAGGGCGTGCTCTCGGCGATGTCCCGACCCACCTGCTCCACGTATTCGGTCCACGACTTCTTGATCTCCTCCTCGAAGTCGGCGTGGAGCGTGTCCTGCTCCAGGGCCCGCTGATGGCGCTCGGGGTTGTAGGTGATGATGTCCGAGACCAGGACCCGGGCCAGGCGCTTCGCCTTGTCGTGGGGGTCGCGCTTGCCGAACTGGAAGCCCGTGGGCTTGGGGGCCGGCTCCGCCGGGGCCGCCTCGGCCGGGGCGTCGAACGACGCCTCCTCCACCGCCTCGGCCACCGCGTCGGCCGGCTCGGGCTGGATGTCGGGCTCGGCGTGGGGTTCTTCGGCCGCCGGGGCTTCGGCCACCGGAGCCTCGGCCGCCGGGGGCACGTCGGCCACGTTCCAGTCGGTGGTGGGGTCGCCGTCGTTCACGACGTCCGACGCCCCCGAATCCCACTCCTCCGCCGCCGACCGCACCGTCTCTTCCACCGTGTCGAGACGCTCGGCCTCGCCCCCGGTGGCCGCCAGGGGGTCTTCGTCGGCCCGCTCGATGACCCAGTCACCGCCGGCCGCGGCCCCGTCGTCGGCCTCGTCCTCGGGTCCGGCTTCGGCTTCGGCTTCGGCGCCGTGGTCGTCCAGCCCCACCCCTCCCGACCACGGATCGGCCGGAGCGTCGTCTTCCGGGGCCCCCATGGCCGCGGGATCGTCCCACCCGGCGCCGCTCCAGGGGTCGACGTTGTCTTCCTCGGGGGCCGGCGCCTCTTCGGCGCCTCCGCCCGCCGAGCCGCCCATGTCACCCGGGCCGGCGTCCAACCCCGCTCCCGCGGGCTCGGCGGCGGCGGCGTGGGCCGAGCCCGCGGCCACGGCGGCACCCACGTTGGCCATGGGTTCGGGCGTGGGGGCCGGCGGCACCCCGGGCTTCTCGACGAAGAAGATCCCCGAGCACACACTGCACCGGACCTTCACTCCGCCGTCCGGCACCTTGCGGGGGTCCACGGGAAACGAGGTCTGACAGGCGGGGCACTGCACGGAGATGATCATCGTCGGCTTCGAGCGAGGAGCGATCGTTCAGTCGAGAAGCGTGGAGGCCGGGCGCGAGGCCGACCGGTCTTCACCGGTCAGCCCCGATTGGCGGCGATCCACGACGTACTTCGACCCGGGGAGGGATTTCGCGTAGGTCTTCATCTCGGCGGCGAGTTCCGAGACCTGACCCGTGTGGCTGAACTGATGGACGTGATTCGTCACGACTCCGATGGAGAGGGTCATGAGGGGGATCCGGTGCACGTTGCCCCGCCGGTCCTTCCCCAGGAAATAGCCGGCAGAGCGGTCCTCGGCGGTGTACTGGTAGGGGATCAGCTCGTCGAAGAGCGTGATCACCTCGTCGCAGCACGCTTCGAGGTAGTCCATGGGCACGTTGAAGATGAAGTCGTCGCCGCCGATGTGGCCCACGAATCCCCCGGGAGCCAACGCCCGCACCACGTCCCGGAGGATCTTCGACAGGAGCAGGATCACCCGATCGCCCGAGTTGTACCCGTAGCGGTCGTTGAACTCCTTGAAGTGATCCAGGTCGGCGTAGCAGACGGCGAAGCCCGTCCCTTCCTGCACCCGCTCGTGGATGTCCCGCTCGATCTGGATCGTGCCCGGGAGGCGGGTCGTGGGATGGACCGAGACGTCCCGGGCGGCGCGCCGCAGCACGAGTTCCATGCGCAGCGACCACTCCCGGGGCGGCGTGTCGTCGGACAGCACCTCGTCGGCCCCGGCCTCCAGCGCGTCGGCGCCGGCCTCGGCGTCGCCCTGGGGCACCACCATCACCACCGGGACGATGGCGGTGAAGGCGTCCTTCTTGATCTCGGCACAGAGGGCGAGCATCCGCGACCGCGCCTCCACGGCGTCCAGGACGACGCACGCCGGGTAGGAACGGTTCAAGAGCGCCCGGACGTCATCGGCGCCGTCGAGGACCGCGGAATGCAGGTCGTGACGTGCGCCGAAGTCGTCGAGTCGCGTGAGGACCCCGGTTCGCCCGGGGCCGTGATAGGCGATCGTGCGCTGCGAAGGCATCGTGCGGCTCGGCAAGTGCGGACCCGTCACGGTAGGGATGGACACGATGAGGGTCAAACGGACTCTCCCCTCGGCAGCGCCCGGATCAGGAGGAAATCGACGTGCCGCTCCTCCTTGTCCACGCGGGCCACCTGCACGCGTACGCGATCACCCAGCCGGAATCGGCGTCCCTTTCGGCTACCCACCAGGGCGTACTCCCCTTCGCGGAATTCGTAGTAGTCGTCGTCCAGCGCGTTCACGTGGACCAGACCCTCCACGAAGAACCGGTCCAGCAGCACGAAGAACCCGAAGGACGTCACCCCGGCCACGGTGCCGTCGAACTCCTCACCCAGGTGGCGCTCCATGAACTCGATCTTCTTGAGCTCCACACTGTCGCGCTCGGCCTGGGTGGCCGCCTGCTCTCGCCACGACGAGCGATCCGCAACTTCGGCGAGCTCGTCGGTCCATTCCGCCGGGGGGACCTTCTTTTCCAGCAAGACCCGGACCAGTGCCCGATGGGTCACCAGGTCCGGATACCGGCGGATCGGGGAGGTGAAATGGGCATAATGCTCCAGAGCCAACCCGAAATGACCCAGGTTCTGCGGGGCGTAGCGCGCACGCTGCATGGAGCGGAGGATCACGGTCGACACCAGAGCCTCCTCCGGACGGCCGTCCACCCGTGCCAGAACGGCCTGGAGATCCCGGGGTCGCAGCGAACGACGCGGAAGGGTGTGCCCCAGGGTGGCAAGAAATTCCCTCAGGGCCTCGGTCTTCTCCACCGTGGGCGGCTCATGGACCCGGTACAACACCGGCATCTTCTTCTCTTCGGCGACGCGGGCCACGAGTTCGTTGGCCAGCAGCATGTAGTCCTCCACCAGGCGATGGCTGTCCAGCCGCTCCACCCGCTGGATGTCCACCGGCGCGCCCGACTCGTCCAGCACCACCCGGGCCTCGGGCATGTCGAAGTCGATGCTGCCCCGGGCCTCCCGCTTGGCCCGGAGTCCCCGAGCCACCCGGTCCAGGTCCCGGATCGCCCGATCCGCCTCGGCGTCCACCGATCCCGGCCCCTCCAGCACCTCGTTCACCGTCTCGTAGGCCAACTTGTGCCGCGAGCGGATCACGGTCCGGGCGAAGCGTCGGCCGTGAACCCGGCCCTCCAGGTCCAGGGTGACGAACGCCGACACGGCGTAGCGGTCTTCGTCGGGTCGCAGCGAACACGCCCCCGAGGAGAGGGAGTGGGGGAGCATGGGAACGGTGCGGTCGACGAGATAGACGCTCGTGCCCCGGTCCAGCGCCTCCAGGTCCACGGGCCCTCCCTTGGGCACGTAGTACGAGACGTCGGCGATGTGGATGCCCACCTCGTAGCGCCCCTCCCCCGCGGGCCGGATGGAGAGGGCGTCGTCGTGGTCCTTGGCGTCGGCGGGGTCGATGGTGAAGACGAGGAGGTCGCGGCAATCCTCCCGTCCTTCCCCGGGCTCCACCGGGCGTTCGGCGAAGGCGGCCGCCGCCGTCTCCACCGCCCGGTCGAACTCCAGCGACAAGCCGTGTCCGAAGAGGACGGAGAGGACGTCGACGCCCGGGTCTTCCATGGGCCCCAACACCCGCTCCACTTCGCCGGTGGGTCCGTGCCGGCGCGCCCCGTAGGCCACGATGCGCACCACCACCACGTCCTTTTCCTTCGCTTCGCCCTCGTCACCCCAGGGAATGATGATGTCGGGGCCCATCTTCGGATCGAGGGGCACCACGTAGCCCATCTTCCGGCTGCGGTGGAAGGTACCCACCACCGTGGGGTGCGCCCGCTCCAGGACCTTGATGACCCGGCCCACGGGATTGCGGCCCTTGGGTCGTCCCTCGATGCGCACCACCACCCGGTCGCCGTCCATGGCCGAGTTCAGGTCGCCCTCCCGCACGAACACGTCCTGCTGGTCGGCCTCGTCGGGTCGAATGAAGGCGTCCCCCGAGCGGATAGTCGACACCCGGCCCCGAAGCAGGCTGATGCGGTCGGGCGAGGCGTAGCGCCCTCCCTTCACCCGGTAGACGATCCCCCGCCCCTCCAACTCCCCCAGCCGGTGCTTGAACGCCTTGTAGTCGGCGGGGGCCACGTCCAGGGCCCGGGCCATCTGCTTGGGCTTCATGGGACCGTGGCGCGACTCCCGCAGGACCTGGAGGATGCGCGCTTCGTCGATGTCGTGACTGGTACTCACGGGGGACTCCCGTTGGGTTCGTGATGAAGAGGCTGGGTCCCTATCGGGGGTGCAGGAACCGTACCCTGAAGGTGGCCTGAGGCCGTGGGCCCGCACCACCGGGGGACCCGGGGGCCACGTCGAGTTCCAGGCGACGCTCGCCCAGGCGGGCCGCCACGTAGGCCTCCACCGCCGACAGCACGTGGTTGGCCACCACCGCACCCAGGGCGATGGACGCCCGGCGCGACGCGTCGTCGGCCTGCTCGATGAGTCCGGCATACCGATCCCGGTCGCCGTCGTGCCCGGTCCAGTCCCACTCGAGGGCGGTCTCGTAGGCCCGCTCCACGTAGTAGGCCAGGGCCGACCCGTACCCGGGCTCGCCGGGGTCGGCGTCCACGTCTCCCTCGAGGAAGATGTCGGCGGCCAGCCGCCACTGGCGCCCGTTCCAACTGTCCGGCGCCTGTTCCGGCTGGACGCCCGGGGCCCCGGCATCGGCGTCGAAGGCGCCCGACCGGGTCCAGTAGATGAGGCGTTCGTAGTACTCGAAGGCGGGATCGACCCGGGGCGCCGGCCGGTTCCGGGCCACGTCCCACGCCAGATCCCGGTACCCGTTCCGGAAGTCGTCCCGGTCGCCGCGGGCGTCGAGGTGGACCCACCAGGCCGCTCCCTCGGCCACGGCGAAGAGGGCCGCCATCCACGGGCGACCCGCCAGGAGCTGGCCGCTGCCGGGCAGCAGCGCCGAGGCCAGCACCCGGCCCGCCGTGGACGCGCCCCCCGACGCCTGGGCCCACTCCGGGGCGGGGGCGGGGGCCGGGCCCAGGGCGGGGGCCGGGCCCAGGGCCGAAGCCGGCACCGGGAGCCGGGCCACGGACCGGGCTTCCTGGGCGGCGCCGACGTCCGGCACCGCCATCGCCGCCAGAACCGTCAGCCCCCGAGCCCACGCGGGGAGGCGCCGCACGCGGGCCACCCGTGAAGCCCGGGTCAGAAGAGAACGCCGAGGGTCACCTGGACCGGCTCGGACTCGCCGGCCAGGGTGGTGGTGGCGAGGGACTTGGCGATGCCCAGGTCGATGCGGTCGTACCGGAGGCCCACGCCCACCGCCGCCCCGTCGAGCTGCAACTCGCCCCCGAAGACGTATCCGGCCCGGACGTAGAGGGCCTGCTCCACGCCGGCGCCGAGCTCGCCGCCCACGTAGGTGGCCGCCGACCCTCCGTCCTTCCACCGGTCTTCCCTTTCCACCGTCAGCACGGCCTGGAGTTCGGGCGTGTCCACGAAGTGCCGGGCCACGTCGTAGGCGGCGGCCAACCGGATCCGGGTGGGCAGCGGGTCGGCCTGCTCTTCGTTGAAGAACTGGATCCGGGGACCGGCGTGGGCCACGGCGGCGCCGAGACGGAGCGGCAGGTCGAACACCCGGGACCACTGGAGGCCGGCGTCCACCACCACCGAGGTGGCCGTCACCCCGGGATCGCACTGACCCCGGCAGGTGAACCGCTGCTGCACCAGTTTGAGGTTGACCCCGGCGGCCAGCCCGGCCACGAGGTTGGAGGCCAATGAGACGATCCCCACGTGATTCCGGTTGGAGATCACCCCCAACTCGTTCTGTTGATCGTCGGTGTAGACCTGGTCACCCACGTCCGTGAGCTGGTACGAGACCACCAGGACTCCCAGCCCCGGGCGTACGAACTGGGCGGAGAGAGAGGTGGCGTCGCCGGCGAGGTCCTCGCCCCGATGCACCTGGAACCGCCCCTGGGACTCGGACGCCAGACCGGCGGGATTCCACCAGACGGTCTCGGGCCCGGTCATGGCCGTCATGGCCCGACCCAGCGCCACGCCCCGGGCCCCGGTGGGCAGGAGCAGGAAGAGGCCGCCCTCCTGGGCGGTGCCCTGGGCGGCCGCCGGCGCGGCGGATCCCAACGCCAGGGCCGTCGCTGCCGCCGCGACTGCCGCGCGCCGGACGATGGCGGTCCAGGAGATCATGATGCGTCCTCGGGGAGGCGGTATCCGAGCCGGGCCAGGGCCCGACGCTTCCTGCGCCACCCCGACAACGGCTTCACCCACAGGTCCAGATACACGGGGCGACCCAGAAAGGTCTCGATCTTGGCCCGGGACGCCGTGCCCAGCGCCCGGATCGCCCGCCCCCCCTTGCCGATGAGGATCCCCTTCTGGGACGGGCGTTCCACGAGCAGGGTGAGGCCGATGTAGATGGGGTCCTGGCCCTCCCGGAATTCCTCCACCCGGGTCGCCACCGCGTAGGGGATCTCGTCGTCGTACTGCTCGAAGACCGTTTCCCTCACCAACTCCGACACGAAGAACCGCACCGGTTGCAGGGCGAGATCGTCGGCCGGGTAGTAGAACGGTCCCTCCGGGAGCCCCGCCTCCAGGGCGTTCACCAGGGTGGGGACGCCCTCGCCGGTCCGGGCCGAGATGAGAAACGGCTCGGCCCCGAACGACTCCCGGGCCTCTGCCGCGGCGGCCTCGATGGCCGGGGAGCTCGCCTCGTCGATCTTGTTCACCGCCACCAGGATGGGGGCGTCGGTCTCGTCGAGGGCTTCCACCACCACCTGGCGCCGGGATTCCTCCAGGGGCCGGGTGGGATCGAGAAGCAACAGGGTGAGATCGGCTTCCCGCAGGGCCTCGTGGGCCGCCTCGAGCATGGCCCGCTGGTGCAGGTCCCGGACCTCCAGCAGTCCGGGTGTGTCCAGGAAGACCATCTGACTCGACGCCGTGGTGCGGATCCCCGTCACCCGCTGCCAGGTGGTCTGGGCCCGAGCGGTGACGATGGAGAGCTTCTCGCCCACCAGGGTGTTGAGGAGCGTGGACTTTCCCGCGTTGGGACGGCCCACGAGGGCGACGTATCCGGACCGGGTGGGCACGGTTGGGCTCGTATCGTCTGGCATCTCGAACGATGGTCCGGGGCGGGCCCCGAAGCAACGGCCTGCCGGGGTCTACCGTAGGCATACGCGTCCGGGGGTCGGGGGGTGTAGGGAAACGCGAAACCGCCCGCCGTGGGAATCCACGGCGGGCGGTTCGAGAGATAAAGCTGGCGGCGACGTACTCTCCCACAAGGTCTCCCCTGCAGTACCATCCGCGCTGCGAGGCTTAACGGCCGTGTTCGGGATGGGAACGGGTGTGTCCCTCGCGCCAAGGCCACCAGCAATATTCGAAGTCCGGGTTCAGAGAGCTTCCGGATCGGAAGTGTGCGATGCCGCCCGTGGTGTCGGGCGCATGTTTCGTACGAGTTGTTCTTTGTGGTACTGACGGTGCTCGTCCGGCCTCACCCACCTCGTCGGATCCCGAGGGATTCGATGGCGGGGGAGACGGACTGCGGTCAAGCCTCACGGGCCATTAGTACGGCTCGGCTGCACATGTCGCCATGCTTCCACCTGCCGCCTATCAACGTGATCGTCTCTCACGGCCCTTCAGGGAGCTTTACGCTCCGGGAGTGCTCATCTTGGAGTGGGCTTCCCACTTAGATGCTTTCAGCGGTTATCCCTTCCCAACGTCGCTACCCGGCGATGCCGCTGGCGCGACAACCGGTACACGAGTGGTTGGTCCATCCCGGTCCTCTCGTACTAGGGATGGCTCTCCTCAACACTCCGACGCCCACGACGGATACAGACCGAACTGTCTCACGACGTTCTGAACCCAGCTCATGTACCGCTTTAACGGGCGAACAGCCCGACCCTTGGGACCTTCTCCAGCCCCAGGATGCGATAAGCCGACATCGAGGTGCCAAACCGCCCCGTCGATGTGAACTCTCGGGGGCGATAAGCCTGTTATCCCCGGCGTACCTTTTATCCGTTGAGCGATGGCCCTTCCATCCGGGACCACCGGATCACTAAGACCTGGTTTCCCACCTGCTCGATCCGTCGATCTCGCAGTCAAGCTCCCTTCTGCCTTTACACTCTACGCGCGATTGCCGACCGCGCTGAGGGAACCTTTGCGCGCCTCCGTTACTCTTTGGGAGGCGACCGCCCCAGTCAAACTACCCGCCTGTCACGGTCTCCGACGAGGATTCACTCGTCTGGGTTAGAGCCTCAACATCGTAAGGGTGGTATTTCACCAGCGACTCCCTACCCCCTGGCGAGGGCAGTTCATAGTCTCCCACCTATCCTACACATGCGGTGCCAAGACCCAATGACAGGGTGTAGTAAAGGTGCACGGGGTCTTTTTGTCCTGTCGCGGGTAATCGGTATCCTCACCGATACTCCAATTTCGCCGAGCTCACGGAGGAGACAGTGCCCAAGTCGTTACGCCATTCGTGCAGGTCGGAACTTACCCGACAAGGAATTTCGCTACCTTAGGACCGTTATAGTTACGGCCGCCGTTTACCGGGGCTTCAATTCAGAGCTTCGGGACCGAAGTCCCTGACCCCTCCTTTTAACCTTCCGGCACCGGGCAGGCGTCAGTGCCTATACGTCGTCTTCGCGACTTTGCAGACACCTGTGTTTTTGCTAAACAGTCGCTTGGGCCGATTCTCTGCGGCCCGCTTCGGCTCCCTCCGCAACGGAGTTCACCTACCACGGGCTCCCCTTCTCCCGAAGTTACGGGGACATTTTGCCGAGTTCCTTCTCCGTGGATCACTCGAGCACCTTAGGCTTCTCGCCTCGCCTACGTGTGTCCGTTTACGGTACGGTCACAGTGCACACTCCCCTGCGAGGCTTTTCTCGGCGGTCTGCTTGAGAACCCTTGGCGGGGCCCGAAGGCCCCTTCGGCATCGGCGCTCGGCTTCGTCCGGCGGATTTGCCTACCGGATATGCCTACCACCTTGCATCGGAAATCCACCACCCGACGGTTCCTACGCTCCCGCGTCCCCCCTCAGGGTCGAACGCATACACTGTGGTACAGGAATGTTGACCTGTTTCCCATCGCCTACGCCCTTCGGCCTCGGCTTAGGGACCGACTGACCCGGAGCGGATGAACCTGGCTCCGGAACCCTTAGGCTTTCGGTGTGGGGGATCCTCCCCCCCATTATCGCGTACTCATTCCGGCATACTCTCTTCCCTGCGCTCCACCGGTACCCTCACAGGCCGGCTTCAACGCTCAGGGAACGCTCCCCTACCATGTTTCCCTAAAGTCACATCCGTAGCTTCGGCGGCATGCTTGAGTCCCGACCATTATCGGCGCAGATCCACTTGACTAGTGAGCTATTACGCACTCTTCAAAGGCATGGCTGCTTCTAAGCCAACCTCCTAGTTGTCTCTGCAAATCCACATCCTTTCTCACTTAGCATGCACTTGGGGGCCTTAGCTGACGGTCTGGGCTGTTTCCCTCTCGCGGACGGACATTATCGCTCGCCCACTGACTCCCAGGGTCCATCTGACAGGCATTCGGAGTTTGCTTGGGGTCGGTAACCGGGTAAGGCCCCTAACCCATGCAGTGCTCTACCTCCTGCAGACAATTCCTGAGGCTATACCAAAATATATTTCGGGGAGAACCAGCTATCTCCGAGCTTGATTGGCCTTTCACCCCTATCCACAGCTCATCCGAGTAATTTTCAACTCACAACGGTTCGGGCCTCCACCAGGTGTTACCCCGGCTTCACCCTGGCCATGGATAGATCGCTTCGGTTTCGGGTCTGCCCCCACGTACTCTAGCGCCCTGTTCAGACTCGCTTTCGCTTCGGCTCCGGCCCTGAAGGCCTTAACCTCGCACGTGAGGAGCAACTCGCCGGATCATAATGCAAAAGGCACGCCGTCACCCGTTCGTCATCCGAAGACAACGCCAGGCTCCGACCGCTTGTATGCACACGGTTTCAGGTTCTATTTCACTCGCCGTCAGGCGTTCTTTTCACCTTTCCCTCACGGTACTCTGCACTATCGGTCACGAACTCGTATTTAGCCTTGGAGGATGGTCCCCCCAGATTCAATCGGGGTTTCACGTGCCCCGACCTACTCGGGTACCTCAGCCCCTCCGTACTCGCGTTTCGCTTACGGGACTCTCACCCTCTACGGTCCGCCGTTCCAGGCGCGTTCCGCTACGCTTTCCAGAGCTTTCCCTGAGGCCCCTCAACCCCGACAGAGTCTCCCCCGTCGGTTTGGGCTCTTTCCCTTTCGCTCGCCGCTACTCAGGAAATCTCGTTTGATTTCTCTTCCTGCGGGTACTTAGATGTTTCAGTTCCCCGCGTTGGCTCCCTTGCGGGTGACAGGGTACGACCCCTGCCGGGTTTCCCCATTCGGACATCCCCGGATCTCAGCTTGCTTGCAGCTCCCCGAGGCTTTTCGCAGCTTGCCACGTCCTTC
>JAUIEJ010000009.1 GCA_030428885.1 Gemmatimonadota bacterium
CGGATCTCCAGGTTCACGGCGCCGGTGCGGCCCCGACGGTCGGCCCGCTCCTTCCGCAGACGCTCCAGCGCCCGGACCCGTCCCTCGTTCCGCGTGCGGCGCGCCTTGATGCCCTGGCGGATCCAGGCCTCTTCCTGGGCGAGCTTCCGATCCTGGCGTTCCCACTCCTTCTCCTCCGCGGCCAGGAGTTCGTCCTTGCGCCGGAGGTAGGTGTCGTAGTCGCAGTCCCACGACGTGAGAGCCCCGCGATCCAGCTCCACGATGCGGGTGGAGAGGGCCTGGAGGAACGCGCGGTCGTGGGTGACGAAGAGCACGCTGCCGGTCCAGCGCCGGACGAACCCCTCGAGCCACTCGATGCTCTCGATGTCCAGGTGGTTCGTGGGCTCGTCCAGGAGCAGCACGTCGGGCTCGGCGGCCAGGGCCCGGGCCAGCAGGACCCGCCGCTTCTGCCCCCCCGAGAGGTGGTCGAAGGGTCGGGAGGGGTCGACCTCCAGGAGGGACGCGAGCCGCTGCACGTGGTGGTCCGCCTCCCCTCCGTGGGTGAGGCGGGTGTGGAGGCCGCTCCGGATCACGGCGTCGGCGGTGCCGCCGAGTTCGGTGGGAACGGCCTGATCCAGGGCGGCCACCCGCACACCCGTCTCGGTCACGATGTCGCCCTGGTCGGGTTCAAGACGCCCGGCGAGGATCTTCAGGAGCGTGGACTTGCCCTCTCCGTTGCGGCCCACCAGCCCCACGCGCTCGCCCCGTTCGATGTGGAGCGAGGCGCCGTCCAGGAGGGGGCGGCCGCCGAAGGCGATGCGGAGGTCGGTGCAGGAGAGGAGGGCCATCCAGCAAAGCTACGAAATGCCTCGCTTGGATGCCCCCCCTCTCCCCACCTATCTTTCCCCTCATGCTGACTCGGACCCTCCCCCTCGTGGCCGCGGCCCTGGCCGCGGTGTGTTGTTCCGGCTGTGAGTCCACCGCCGACCCGCCGGTCCCGACCGTGGCCGCCGTCACCGTCAGCCCGGCCGCCGTGGACCTGGAGCCGGGGCAGTCGGTGACCCTGACGGCCCGGGCGACCGACGGCGACGGCGACGTGCTCTCCCGTACCATCGACTGGAGCAGCGCCGACGCCGCAGTGGCCTCGGTGGACGGCGCCGGTGGCGTCGAGGCCCAGGCTCTGGGCACCACGGCGATCCGGGCCACGGCGGAGGGGGTGACCGGAACGGCCACCGTCCGGGTGGTCCCCCCCAACTCCGACCCGGTGGCCTCGGTGGAGGTGGCCCCGGCTACGGCCACCATTCCCGTGGGCGGGACCGTGGCGTTGGCGGCCACGGGGCGGGACGCCGACGGCGACATCGTGCCCAACCGGCCCGTGGGGTGGACGGCGGCCCCCGGCGGGATCGTCGGGGTGGACGGCGACGGCCTGGTCACGGGCCTGGCCGCCGGCACGGCCGACGTCGCGGCCACCATCGACGGCGTCACCGGGAGCGCCACCGTCACGGTGACCCAACCCCAGCCCACCGACGGGGTGGTGGACGTGGACCCGTCCCGGTCGTTCCAGACCATGCTGGGGTGGGAAGGGGTGGCCCAGATCGGCCAGATCGAATGCGGGCCCGGGTTCGCGGGATGGCAGGACGAGGTGCTCCAGCGCGCCGTGGACGAACTGGGCATCAACCGGGTACGCATGGAGGTCCGGAGCGGCCACGAGAGCACCGTCAACTGGTTCGCCAACTTCCTGGCAGACCCCAGCGATCCCAGCTATCGCGACTTCCGGTACGCGCCGGTGAACGACAACGCCGACCCCCGGGTGGCCGACCTGTCGGGCTTCCACATGGACGAGATCGACCACCAGATCCAGACGGTGGTGGACCCCCTGCGGCAGATCCTGGCCGCTCGGGGTCGAGAGCTCTACGTGGCCCTCTGCTTCGTGGACTTCGGCCAGACCTCGTTCCACCGGAGTCAGCCCGAGGAGTACGCCGAGCTGGTGGAGGTGGCCTTCGATCACATGCAGGCCACGTACGGGTGGACGCCCGACGCCCTCGAGGTCATGCTCGAACCCGATCACGTGGCCGACTGGGAGCCCGAGCAGGTGGCCGCCGCGGCGGCCGCCGCCGGGCAGCGCCTGGCGGCGGCGGGGTACACCCCCGATCTGGTGGCGCCTTCGGTGGAGAACATGGCCAACGCCGTGCCGTGGATGACCACCATCGCCCAGAACGCCACGGCCATGGAGTACATCACCGACTTCTCGTACCACCGCTACCAGGGCGAGTCGTCCCAGACCGCCGCGGCCATCGGCACCCTGGCCTCCCAACTGGGACTCCGGACGGCCATGCTCGAACACATCGGCGCCGATCTGGACGAGTTGTGGGAAGACGTCACCGTGGCCAACAACTCGTCGTGGGAGCAGTTCGCCCTGGCCTTCTGCTCCACTCCGGACCAGGCCCATCAGTACTTCGACATCGTCGGGGGCGACGTGCGTCTCCACGAAGACAACCGGCCGTTCCTGCAGGTCTTTCCCTTCGTTCGCCGCGGGGCGGTACGCCACGGCACCACGGTGAGGGACGACGCCCTCCGGGCCATGGCGTTCCTCAACGTCGACGGCTCCTGGGCCGTCATCGTCGAAACCCCCGGGCCCCGGGAGTTCACCGTGGGGCACCTCCCGGACGGCACGTACGAGGTGACCTACACCGGCGACGACGGCGCCACCGCCGCCTCCCTGGGCACGGCCACGGTCACGGGCGGGTCGCTCATCACCGTGGACATGCCGGCCGCCGGGGTGGTCACCGTGTTCGGGGGTTCCTAGCGCGCTGGCCTGTCCGGGGCCCGTTCGTCGCCACGAGGTCGACCCACTCTTCGGCCTCGAACCGACGGATCCATGCCTCGACCGACCTCCTCTTTCGTGGGCCCCGCCCTCCTGGGCCTCGTCGCCGCCGTGTCGCCGGCGACCGCCCAGGGCCCTTCGCCCGCCGTGGCCACCCTGAGCTACGCCCCGTCGGGCGCGGCCTCGCCGGTGGCGGGGCGGGAGAGCGCCACCTCGGCGACCCTGGTGGCCCAGGGCCCATCGGGGATCCTGGCCATCCGCTCCATGACGTGGGAATCGGACGGCGCCGGCCCCTGCCGGTGGACCGTGGCCGGGGGCGACGCCCTCCAGGCGTGGGGCACCTGCGCGGGGTCCCGCCCCCTCCGGTCCGTCGAGGTGGAGGAAGGGCATCTGGTGGGACTCCGCATCTGCACCCGCACGCCGGCCGGTCCGGTGACCGGCGTGCGGGCGGTCTGGGCCGGGCGTCCCGACCGGGGGAGCACCGGCCGAAGGGAGATCGCCCGGGAAGCCGCCGAGCCGAACTGCGGCCGGTGGGGCGCCGAGGTGCGGTGCGCCCCGGGGACGGCGGCCCCCCGGCTCCGCCTCCACGCCGACGGCGGCGCCGGCGACCCGGTGGTGGTGGGCATTCAGCTCCTCTGCCACGCCATGGACCTCCAATGCTGGGAGGTGGGACCGGGGCCCGACGACGTCGTGACCGCGGTCCCGCCCGCCCGCTGCGGGGGGGCGCCGGCGGGCTCCGCTCGCCGGGAGTGAGCGCCTCCCCGCCGCTTGCGTGGGCCCCGACCGGGGGCGTACCGTCGCGACCGACCGCCGCTTTCCGGCCCTCCACTCCGACCGGACCCGTGCCATGGCCCTCCTGACCGCGCCTCCCCTCGCGCGCCTCGCCCCCACGACCCTCTGCCTCTGGGCCCTGGCCTGCGGCGGGGCGCCGGAATCCGACGCCGACGCCGTGGCCGATGCCGATCCCATGGCGGCTCCGGCCGCCGTGGATCCCACCCAGCTCCCCTCCCCCTTCGTGCCGGCCGACTCCACCTGGGGACAGGCATCCGCGGGACGGGACTTCGGGGCGGTGAGCGCCATCTATCCGGCGCCCGACGGGCGGAGCATCTGGGTGGCGGAGCGCTGCGGCGCCAACGTCTGCGTCGACAGCGACGTGGATCCGGTCATGCAGTTCGATCTCGACGGCACGCTGCTCACGAGCTTCGGCGCCGGGATGTTCGCCTGGCCCCACGGCATGTTCGTGGACGACGACGGCGACGTCTGGGTGGCCGATGCCACGGGCTACGCCGCCGTGCCCGAGGGCTGGGGCCACGTGATCTACAGATTCAGCCCCGAGGGCGAGCTGCTCATGACCCTGGGCGCCCGGGGCGAGGCGGGCAGCGGACCCGACCGCTTCACCAAACCCTCCGACATCATCGAGGCGCCCGACGGCCACCTCTTCGTGGCCGACGGACACGACGCCGGGGGCAACAACCGGGTGGTGAAGCTCACGGCCGACGGCGAATTCGTGGCCGAGTGGGGCTCCACGGGGGAGGCCGACGGCCAGTTCCGCGACGTCCACGCCCTGGCCATGGACTCCCGGGGCCGCCTCTGGGTGGGAGACCGGGGCAACAGCCGGATCCAGCTCTTCGATCAGGAGGGCAACCACCTCGAGACCATCACCCACATGGGCCGTCCCAGCGGCATCTACATCACCGACGACGACGTGGTCTACGTCACCGACTCGGAGTCCAATACCCAACGCAATCCCGGGGTGCCCCGGGGCATCTTCATCGGCAACGCCCTGACCCTCGAACTCACCGCCTTCGTCCCCGACCCCGAGCCGAACCCCGACGAGTCGGGCACGAGCGGCGCCGAGGGCGTGGTGGTGGACGCCGAGGGCAACCTCTACGGTGCCGAGGTAGGGCCCCAGACGGTGCGGAAGTACACGCGGCGTTAGAGCCGGGTCAGGGGTCCGTGGCCGGGGGAGACGCGGCGCGCCGCGCCCGGTCGAACAGGTTCGACAGGAGCCAGGCGGCGCCGAGAGCCAGCAGGGCCAGGGCCGCCCATCGCATGGCGTCGGCGAGGAAGGCGGCGTCGAAGGCGGGAAGGCCGACGTCGTAGGCGGCGAACCCGGCCCCCCGCTCGGTCATCCAGTGCCAGGCGGTGTGGCCCACCAGGAGCGACACCACGATCTCGCCCGCACGCACGTCGGGGAGCCGGGCGAAGACCCATCGCAGAGCGGGCACGAAGACGGCCAGCGCCACGAGCTGTCCGAGCTCCACGCCGACGTTGAAGGCCAGCAGCGACGACAGCAGGTGGCCGCCGGCGAACTGGAGGGACTCGCTGAGCAGGAACGAGAACCCGAACCCGTGGATCAGGCCGCAGCCGAAGGCCACCGTCCACCGGCGATCCCGCCCGATGCCCAGGACGTTCTCCAGGGCCATCCAGACGATGGAGGCGGCGATCAGGGCTTCCACCAGGGGCGGGAACCAGAGGGCTCCGGGAGCCATCCCCATGGCGGCCGCGATCAGGGTGATGGAGTGGGCCACGGTGAACGCCGTCACCACCGGCACCAACCCGCGCACGCTCCGAAAGGGAATCACCAGGCAGAGGACGAACAGCAGGTGGTCCCACCCCTCGAGAATGTGATGGAATCCCAGGGCCACGAAGCGGAGCACGGCCTGGTGCCAGCGGGGATCGAGTTGCACGGGCCCGGGATCGCCCACGTACCGGAAGACCCGCTCGCCTCCGTCGGGCAGCACCAGATGGATCACGCTGACGGTCTCCACGCCCAGGTGCGCCAACGCGGGATCGATGGTGAAGCGCGCCGCGTCGTCGGTGATGGGCACCTCGAGACGGACGTCCAGGAGGGCCACCTCGGGCCGCATCCGGACCGCCGGCGCCAGGGGTGGGGCGTCCATGGAGGTCGACGCCGCCGCGAACGACGCGAACGACCGGTCGGTGGGTACGGCCAGACGCGCGGCGGTGATGGTCTCGTCGGGAAGGGGCCGCCCGTCTTCCTCGAAGGCGAGGTAGCCCGCGATCCAGATCCGAGCGGCCTCCCGGAGCAGAGCGGGCACCTGGGGGTCGGCGAGGTCGAGGGACCCGTCGGGGAGGCGCGGCCACTCCATGTCCCGCATGCTCTCCAGGGGCACCCGCACCAGCACGGTGAGGGTCGAGCCCGCCGGCCGCAGGTAGGCCTGTACCGTCACGTCGGCCGGGACCTCGTGGCGCGGAGACGTGCTCCCTCCCACGGGCCGGGGCACGAGCCCCAGGACCGTCACGGCCAGGGCGGCCGCCACGAGACCCCAGGGGCGGAGGAACCGGCGGGAGGGGGTGGCCAGAAGCGACACGGCTGGACGGGACGCGGGGCGAGAACGTACGATGGCTCCCATCTTCATACGGCCTTCCCGCCGCCGAAAGCCCCTACCGCCGTTTCCCGGAACCGGAGCCTCCCTCCATGCCGTCGTCCCGCACCCTGATCCTGGGCACGCTCCTCGTCGCCGCCATCGCCGCCCTCGGTTTCGGGGCCGCCGCCGTCGACGAGTCCGCGCCGGCCCAGGAGGCGACGATTCCATTGTTCGAGGTGGACCCGTTCTGGCCGAAGCCCCTTCCGGACCACTGGCTGCTTGGGTCGGTCATCGGGGTGGGGGTGGATTCCCGGGACCACGTCTTCATCGTGCACCGGCCCGCGTCGCTCAACGCCCGCACCGAGGTGGGCCTGGACGCCGCCCCCCCCACCGGTGAGTGCTGCGCCGCCGCGCCTCCGGTACTGGAGTTCGACCCCGAAGGCACCCTCGTGAACGCCTGGGGCGGGCCGTCGGACGAGTACGACTGGCCCTCGTCCAACCACGGCCTCTCCATCGACCACATGGACAACATCTGGATCGGCGGAAACGGGCAGGGCGACTCCCACATCCTGAAGTTCACCCGGGACGGGGAGTTCATCATGCAGGTGGGGGAGCCCGGGCGGGATCCCGACTCCCACGCCGCGGACCACTTCGGGCGGGTGGCCAAGATCTCGTTCGACACCGAGGCCAACGAGGCCTACGTGGCCGACGGATACGGCAACAAGCGGGTCGCCGTCATCGACATGGACACCGGCGAACTGAAGCGGTACTGGGGAGCCTACGGCAACGAGCCGTCGGACGAGAACCTGGGACCCTACGACCCCACCGCCGCCCCGGCCCAGCAGTTCCGGAATCCGGTGCACTGCGCCGATCCCGCCGCCGACGGGCTGGTCTACGTCTGCGACCGGCCCAACGACCGCATCCAGGTCTTCCAGAGGGACGGCACCTTCGTGGACGAGGTCTTCCTGGCTCCCGAGACCCTGGGCGACGGGTCCACCTGGGACGTGGCCTTCTCCCGGGACGCCGGCCAGCAGTTCATGTACGTGGCCGACGGCAAGAACATGCGGATCTACATCCTGGACCGGGCCGATCTCGAGGTCCTGGCCTGGTTCGGCGACGGCGGGCGGCAGCCCGGGCAGTTCTTCGCCGTCCACTCCATCGCCACCGATTCCCGTGGGAATCTCTACACGACGGAGACCTACGAGGGGAAGCGCCTCCAGAAGTTCGTCATGACGGGCATGGGCGAGGGGTCGGGCGACCTGGGAGTGCCCTGGCCCGGCGGAGGCGACTGACCGAAGGCCTCGAGGCGGGGCGGATGGGCGGGAGGAAAGGGCGGCCCGACTGATCCGTAGGAGGAAGCGTGACCTCCCGCGCCCCCCACGACCCCGTCCCCGCCCGCACCGGTGGCCCCTGTCTGCGCAGAGGCCGCAGGGCTCGGGGGGCCCTCGTCCTGGCGCTTCTCCTCGCCGCCTGCGGCGACGACCCCGTGGGCCCGCCGGGTGTCCTGGGCAACGGCGAGGCCGGACGGTGGAATACGGCGTCCCCCGAGTCCCAGGGACTCGACGTGGACGTCCTGCTGGAGCTCACCGCCGAGATCGACGGGGGCCTTCGCGGCGACATCTCCAGCCTGCTCGTGCTCCGACACGGTCGCCTGGTCTTCGAGCGCTACTGGAACGGCCTCGGGCCCGGCGACGTCCACGTGGTGAACTCGGTCACCAAGTCCATCACATCGCTCCTGGTGGGCATCGCGCGGCACGACGGCAGCCTCCCGTCCCTCGACACGCCCATCCTGGACCTCCTGCCCCCCTGGGACGACCTCGCCGAACCCGAGGGGAAGGACCGCATCACACTGGAGCACGTCCTGGCCATGCGCACGGGCCTGGAGTGGGACGAGCTGTCGACCAACTACGCTGAGGCGGCGAATCCGGTGGCCGCGCTCGCGGGCAGCCCCGACTGGCCCCGGTTCACCATGGGACTCCCTCTCGCCCACGAACCGGGCACGCGGTTCGCCTACAACAGCGGCGTCTCCGTGCTCATGTCGGCGGCCCTGGAGCGGGCGCTGGGCCGCACGGCCGAGTCCTTCGCCGCCGACCGCCTCTTCGGGCCCCTCGGGATCGAGGCGTGGGGGTGGACCCGGACCGCGGGAGGGCTCAGCAACGCCGGCTGGGGACTCTCCCTGACGCCCCGGGACATGGCCGCCGTGGGCCAACTGCTTCTTCAGCGGGGGGCGTGGGACGGCGCCCAGCTCGTGCCCGGCTCCTGGATCGAGGCCAGCGCCACCCCGTCCACGTCGTTCGTGGGCGGGACCGGCTACGGCTATCAGTGGTGGCTCGGCCGGGACGAGCCCGGCGGCCGACCCGTGGCCGCCTGGGGCTACGGCGGCCAGTTCATCGTCGCCGTGCCCAGCCTGGACATGGTGGTGGTCACCACCGCCGAGAACTTCCTGGGAGGGGGCTTCGATCCGTGGATCCTGGCCGACTGGGCGTACCGGGCCGCCGGCGCGCGTGCTCCCTGACGGGCGGGGCTACCCCCCGGAGCGGCCGGCAGCGGCACCGGCGTATCCCGTGAGCTCGACGTACCCCCGACCCGACACGGGGCGTCCGTCGGCAGTGCCCTCCACGTCCACGGCCCCCTCCCAGTAGCGGAAGCTCACGTCGAGCTCCTGATCGGCCAGCACCGGGGTGACGCGAAGATCCAGGGCCGCGCTCGGAACGCGCACCCGCCATCCCGACGGATACACAGCCCCGTCCAGGGGGCTCGCCCACTCGCCGGTGGACTCCAGGAGCACGTCGCCCGAAGCGAGAGAGACGGCCTCGCCCGCCGGCCCCACCACCACGCCGGCGCTGAAGGGGTCGGGGGTGCCGTCGGCCCGGCGGAGCTGGTACACCATGAGCTCCGACCCGTCGGAGAGTTGGAGGGCGAACCAGTCCCACCCCACCTGCCCGTCGGAGAGGGCGCTGGTGCTCCACTCCCGATCGAGCCACGCCGAGCCGGTCACCGAGACGGGCTCGCCGTCCACCTCCACCGTGCCCGCGGCGCTCAGCCGCGTGTAGGAGTAGTAGTACGAGGCGTTCCCCTCTTCGGGCCCCTTCCGACTCAGCCCCCGGTCGCCCTGAAGCACGAGCGGTTTGACGGGCTCCAGACGCAGGGTCACGGCCGCCGTCGAGTCCCGAGCCCGGAGCGTCGTCGGCCACGGCGTGCCCCCGGTGTCGGGCCCCCGCACCTCCCAGTCGTCGAGCCAGACCCGGAAGGGATCGGCCCGGGCCCCGGCCAGACCCGCCGAGGCCCGGGTGTAGCGCTCCGCTTCCCGGAACGTCCCCCGTCGGGCGTCGGTGACGGTGAAGTGGCCGAGATAGACCTGGCGGGTGGCCCATCCGTCGGCGGAATCCGCCTCGGTCCCGTCGGGGAGGGGCGGGGCCAGGGCCCCCCGGAAGAGGGTGAACTGGAAGCCGAAGCGTTCCCCGTCGGGGCCGTCCAGGTTTCCCGTGTAGTACCACCACTCGCTCCGGAACCCGGGGTGGGGCCCGTGATCGGCCGGGAAGACGAAGGGGCGGGGCTCCACGGCCCGGGCGTACCCCACGGTGTCGGCGCCGCCCAGGGTCTCCACCAGCGAGAGGGTGGCCCGGGCCTCCGTCGGCTCGTCGCCGCCGCATCCGGCGAGGCCGCCCAACAGCCCCGCCAGGACCGCCACCGGGGCGCACGCTCTCGACCCCATCATTCCTCCCGAAGGGCCAGGGACGGCGACGTCCGCGCCATTCGCCAGGCCGGATAGAGACCCGCCAGGAGGGCGCCGGCCAGGGCCAGTCCCACGGCCTGCAGCAGGAGTCCTCCCCCCACCTCCATCTCCAGCGTCCAGCCGAACGACCGCCGGTTCACCACCTCGATCATGACCACGGCGAGAAGGAGTCCCGTGGGAACCGCCAGGAGTCCCGCCACCAGCCCCAGCACACCGGTCTGGGTGGTCACCAGTCCCCACACCTGGCCGGGCGTGAGGCCGTTGGCCCGCAGGACGCCCAGTTCCCGTCCCCGCTCGAGCTGGAGCGCCATGAGGGCCGACAACACACCGATGAAGGCCACGACGAAGGCCAGGGCCCGGAGCACCGCCGTAATGGCGAACGTGCGGTCGAACACCTCCAGCGACGCGTCCCGCAGCGCCCGGTTGGAGCGCACCACCAGCGCCTGGTTCGGGCCGGCGGCCGAGCGCAGCTCCGCCATGACCGAGTCCACGTCGGCGTCGTCCTGGAGGAAGAAGCCCAGGGAGGTGACGCGATCGTCGTCGTACACCTGGAGCCAGGTACTGCGGGCCATCATGACCACCCCCCGCTCCGACCCGTAGTCCCGGAACACCCCCGCCACCCCGAAGGCCGTGGGCCCCCGATCGGTGGACAGGCGGATGGTGTCGCCGACCCCCACCCGGTTCCGATAGGCGTAGGGTTCGGAGACCAGGACCGCGCCGTCGCCTCGAAAGCGGGCGAAGGCGGTCTCGGCGCGACCGTCCAGAAACCGGAAGGCCCGCTCCCCCCGGGGATCGAGATCCAGGGCCACCACCCGGAGCAGTCCCTGGTCGGTGAGGAGTTCGGTGCCCCGGTAGGTGCTGAGCCCGGCTACCCCTCCCACCGCCGCCATCCGCTCCACCGCGCCGGGGTCCAGGGCGCCCTCGGCCCGGGACGAGACGGGCGAGGGAGGCGACACGTAGATGTCGGCCTGGAGGGTGTGGTCCAGCCACTCCACCACCGTGCTTCGGAACGACTGGATCATGACGCCCAGGCCCACGGTGACCGACACCGCCACCACCAGGGCCGCCACCGCCGGTGCGGTGCGGGAGAGGGCCGCGCTCACCCCCCGGGCGGCCAGCGTGCCCAGAATGCCCACGGTGCGCCCGAGCACCGGCGTGACCGCCCGCACGAAGGCCACGGTGGCCAGGGGCGTCACCAGGGCGGCGCCCAGGAGCACCCCGAACAACCCCACGAAGCTCAGAAGCACGGACCGGGACGGGACGGCCAGGAGGCCGGCGCCCCCGGCCCCCAGCGCCACACCGGCGCCGGCGGCCCGGGGCACCAGACGGCGCACCCGGTCTTCCACCAGCGACCTGGTGGCGGCGGCCCGAGGCGGCGCCTGCACCGCTTCCCGCACCGCCGGCCAGGCGGCGAGAAGGGTGGCCCCCACCCCCAGGAGTCCCCCTTTCACGAGCACCGAGGCGGGTACCGTGAGTCCCTGTACGGTGAGGACGAAGTAGAGGTCGTTGATGGTGCGGGTCACGAGGTGCACCAGGCCCCGGCCCAGGACGACCCCGGCTCCCAGCCCCAGGGCCGTCCCCGCCAGGGCGGTCCAGAGGGCCTCGCCCCCCACGGTCCGGATCACCTCGCCCCGAGTCACGCCCAGGGCCCGGAGCGACCCCAGCAGTTCCCGGCGCTGCACCACCGAAAAGGTCATGGCGTTGTAGATCAGGAACATGCCGAAGACCAGGGCCAGCAGGCTCAGGGCCGTGAGGTTGAGGTCGAAGGCCCGGAGCATGCCCGACAGCGTCTCGGCGCGGGTGCCCACGGGAGACAGGGTGGCGCCCGGGGGGAGCACCGCCGACACCGCCGCCAGCGCCGCCGCCCCTCGGGGGCCGTCGGGCACGACCAGCTCGATCCGGCTCAGGCGTCCCGGGCGATCCAGGAACCCTTGAACCGTGCCCACGTCGGCCACCACCACGTCGGCGAGGCCGCGACGGGCCAACTCGTCGTCGGGCTCCACCGTGCCCACCACCACTGCGGGCCGGGTCCGTCCCTCCACCACCAGCACCAGCGTGTCGCCCACCTGCACCCCGGCCCGTTCCGCCAGGGGGCCCGGAAGGACCACCCCGTCGGGGGTGGTGAGGAGCACCGCCACGTCCAGTTCGGGCCCACCGCCGGCCAACCAGGGCCGGAAGGGGCGTTCGGAGAAGGGATCCACCCCCAGGATCCGCAGGGCCGTGCCCTCCAGGGCCTCCGACGACCCCCACCCTTCCACCACCGGCGCCGACGCCCGCAGTCCCACGTCGGTGCGAATCCGGGTGAACAGCGACTCGGGCAGCCCCGACGGGCCCCCGTCGATGCGGTGGGTGGCCCGCCCCGCCACGGCCTCGGTGGAGAGCTGGAAGGCGGCGCGGGAGCTCTGGATCGCCAGATCGATGGCCACCACCACCGCCACCCCCAGGGCCACCCCCAGCACGGTGAGGGCCACCTGCCCCGGGTGCCGCCACGCCCAGCGACGAGACGCCGCCGCCACCAGGGTCACGGCATGCCCTCCACCAGGCGCCCGCCCTCGATGCGGAGGACCCGGTCGGCGTGGGCCGCCAGCTCCCGCGAGTGGGTCACGGCCAGGAGGGTGCGCCCGGCCTCCCGCACCAGGGTGTCCAGGAGGTCCAGAACGCGACCGCCGGTGGCGGGGTCGAGATTCCCCGTGGGTTCGTCGGCCAGGATGAGGGCCGGCTCGTGCACCAGGGCCCGAGCCAGAGCCACCCGCTGCTGCTCCCCCCCGGACAGCCGATCCGGGAAGCTCCCTCCCCGGTCACCCAGCCCCACGGTCTCCAGCAGCTCCCGGGCCCGGGCCCGGGCCGCCCCGTCGAGGCGCCCCTTGAGCTCCAGGGGAAGAAGGAGGTTCTCCTCCACCGTGAGGGTGGGGAGGAGGTTGAAGAACTGGAAGACGAAGCCCACGTGGGTGCGGCGGAAGAGGGTGCGCTCCCGTTCGTTCAGGGTCGTGAGCCGCACGCCGTCGATCTCCACCCATCCGCCGTCGGGGGTGTCGATCCCGCTCACCAGGTTCAGCAGGGTCGACTTTCCGCTTCCGCTGGGGCCCAGGAGCACCACGAATTCGCCCCGGCCGACCTCGGCCGACGCCCCGTCCAGGACCACCCGGCGACGCTCGCCCTCCATGAAGTGGCGGGTGAGTTCGTGTATGCGGAGAACGGGATCGGGCACGGGGCGGGAGGTGCGGGGAGGGGTCGGCACGGGGTCGGGCAGCTACCCCCGGAGCGCCGGAATTCTCCCTGCCCCGGGAAACGGCGGGAACGGTCCGGGACCGCAACGAATCCGTTACCGAAATGTGACGCGCCCTCCGTTACACTCACGCGGTTCCGATCCGACCCGCCCAGCCCCCTTCGACGAGCGTCCTCATGCGCCTCCTGCGCTACGCGAAACCGCGACTTTCCGCCCTCGCCGCCGTCTTGGCGACCCTGGCCTTCGTGGCACCCGTCCACGCCCAGACCGGCCAGGTCACGGGCCGCGCCGTTCAGTCCGAAACCGGCTCGCCCCTGACGGGTGCCGAGGTGCGGGTGGCGGGTACGTCCATCCGGACGACCACGGGCAGCAACGGCCGCTACCTCCTGACCGCCGTTCCGGCGGGCACCCAGACCCTCGAACTCGCATTCCTCGGTCGGGAGTCGGCCACCGAAACGGTCACCGTCACGGCCGGCCAGGTGTCGGTGGTGGACTTCACGGTGTCGGTGGCGCCGGTGGCCATCGAGGGCATCGACGTGCTCGGCGTGCGCGCCATGACCCAGGCCCGGGCCCTCTCGGAGCAGCAGAACGCCGCCAACATCATCAACGTGGTGGCGTCGGATCAGATCGGCCGCTTTCCCGACGCGTCGGCCCCGGAAGCCTGTTCATGGGCTCCTACAGTTTCCGGGACTTCGGCTCCGACGACGTGGAACCGTCGGGATGGGATTTCGGGGACCCGGGGCTGGGCGACGACGTCCTGGAGGAGTTCGAGACCCGGTACTACTCCCTCACGCGTCAGCGCATCGGGGGCACCGCCTCGCTGGACTACCGTCTGAGCGAGACCTCGTCGATCCAGTTCACCGGGACCTACACTGAACACGTGGACACGGAGCAGCGGCGGCGCATCGTCCACGTGATCGAAGACGACGAGATGGAGTTCAATCACAAGAACCGCCGTGAAGATCTCTGGATCGCCAACGGACGGCTCACGGGCGAACACCTCCTGGGCGGCGTCCAGCTCGACTGGGGCGCCTCCATGGGCCGGGCCGGCGAGGACACGCCCTACGACACGGAGATCATCTTCAAGCGCGAAGACGTCACCTACTCGCCCGACATCAGCGATCCCACCCGGGTGCTGCCCAACCCATCGGCCGGGGCCTTCTCCCCGTCGGCCTTCGAGTTCGACGCCATCGAGCCCGCCAACAGCAACACCACGGACACCGACCTCGGGGCCTTCGTCGACCTGGAGATCCCCTACAGCCTGGGGTCCACGGCCACCGGCGGCCTGAAGTTCGGCTTCAATCTCCGGGACAAGTCCAAGGACCAGTCGGTGGAGGAGTTCGCCTACGAACTGGCCGACGGCGAGCTGTTCCTCTCCGACCTGGGCGAGGCCTTCGACTTCGACAACTTCGCCCCGGGCCCGGAGTACGGATTCGTGCCCGTGTCCACCACACCCGACCAGGTCCGGGACTTCGTGGATCAGCGGCGCTCCCAGCTCGAGGAGGAGCGGGACCTCGAGGCCGATTCGGAGGACTTCGAGCTCAGTGAGCGGGTCATCGCGGGATACGTCATGACCGAGCTCAACGTCACGGACCGGTTCATGCTGCTCCCGGGCGTGCGCTACGAGTACACCGACTACCAGGGCGACGGCTTCGCCTGGGACTCGGAGACCGAGACCCTCACGCCCACCTCGTCGGACAACACCTACGGAAACCTCTTCCCGCACCTCCACATGCGGTACCGGGTCACGCCCCGGACCAACCTGCGGGCCGCCTTCTCCACCGCCATCGCCCGGCCCAACTACTTCGACCTGATCCCCTACCGGATCCGGGACGACGAAGATCGGGAGCTGGGCAACCCGGAGCTCGACCCCACCACGGCCCGGAGCTTCGACCTGCTCTTCGAGCACTACGACCAGCGCATCGGCGTGCTGTCGGCCGGCGTGTTCTACAAGCAGCTCACCGACCCCATCTTCACCTTCGTCGAGGAGAACGATCTCGGCGGGGACGACGAGCAGCCGCGCAACGGCGAGTCGGGCGACATCCGGGGCATCGAGTTCTCCCTCCAGCAGCAACTGAGCTTCCTGCCCGGTGCGCTGGCTGGTCTCGGTGTGTACGGCAACTACACCTTCACCGATTCCGAGGCCACGTTGGCCGACGGCCGCATGGCCCAGTTCGCCGGCCAGGCCGATCACGCCTTCAATGCGGCCCTGAGCTACGAGCGGGGCGGATTCAGCAGCCAGTTCAGCTTCAACCTCCGCGACGCGTACATCGACGGATACGGCGACGAGGAGGCCGAGGACGAGTTCGTGGGGAGCCGGCACCAGTTCGACCTGTCGGCGAGCTACGACATCAGCCGCCAGGGCACGGTCTACCTGCAACTGCTCAACCTCACCAACCAGCCGTTCGTGCTCTACCAGGGCTTCGAAGAGCGGGAGCTTCAGCGCGAGTTCTACCGGGCCTGGGGCACCCTCGGGGTGCGCCTGACGCACTGACGCGAACGTCGCGGGGAGCGCCGCCCGTCCCGGCGCCGGCGACCCCGGGCTTCCCTTCGCGGAGGTCCGGGGTCGTCTCGTTTTCCGTACCGACGAATTTATTTGTCTTGACAATTCTATTGGTCGGCTGGATGTTGGAGGTGTCCCCCGCCCCGACCCGTCCCGGAGTTCTCGGTGTCCCCACTCCCCGCCCTCGCCACCCTCGACGACGCCCCCGCGGCCCGGGTGGCCCTGCACCCGCTCCGCCGCGATCTCCTGTCGCGCCTCGTCGAACCCGCCTCGGCCGCCCAGGTGGCCCGGGACCTGGGCCTGCCCCGGCAGAAGGTGAACTACCATCTGCGACTCCTGGAGGAGGCCGACCTGGTGGAGCTGGTGGAGGAACGCACGGTGGGCAACTGCACCGAGCGCATTCTCCGCTCCAGGGCACGGGCGTACGTGGTGTCGCCCGGCGCGTTGGGCGATCTGGCCCCCGACCCGTCCACGATCCGGGACCGCTTCTCGTCGGCCTACCTCATGGCGGTCTCAGCCCGGGCCGTGCAGGACGTGGGCGAGCTCGCCGCAGCGGCGGAGGTCGCCGACAAACGTCTCGCCACCCTGACGCTGGAGACGGAGGTGCGCTTCTCCTCACCCGAGACCCAGCGGGCCTTCGCCGAGGAACTGGCCGCGGCCCTGCGGGACGTGGCGGCCCGATACCACGACGACCACTCCGACCACGGTCGGACCTTTCGCTTCTTCGTCGGGGGCTACCCGGCGCGGAGATCCCCCACCGGAGACGAGACATGATCACCCGACACGACGACGGCACCCGAGCCATCGAGGTCACGGTCCGCATCGAGGCCGATTCCCAGGCCGTCTGGAAGGCCATCACCCACCCCGAGGAGATCGAGCGGTGGTTCCCCCTCCGGGCCCGGGGCGAGGCCCGGGAGGGAGGGCTCATCGAGGTGAGTTGGGGTGACGAGGGCTGGTGGGGCAGCACCCTCACCCTGCCCGAGGAGGGACGCCACGCCCGCTTCGTGGACGAGTCCTCCGTGGAGCACGGCGGACCGGTTCTCTACATGGACTACCACCTGGAGACCGACGGAGGCGCCACGGTGGTGCGGTTCGTCCACTCGGGCTTCGGACCCGAAGACCGGTGGGACGACTACCTGGACGCCCTGGACGCCGGCTGGAGCTACTTCTTCCGCAACCTGAAGGTGTACCTGGAGCACCACGCCGGAACCCCCCGGACCATGCTCCACGACCGGCCCGCGACCCGGGGCTCCCGAGGCGAGATCTTCACCACCCTCCTGGAGGCCGTGGGACTCGAAGGCGGGGAGCTGGACGGGGCCGCCGTGGGCGACTCCGTCGCCCTCACCCTCGCCGGCGAACCCGCCGACGGCGTCCTGGAGGCTCGGGCTCCGAACCGGACGATGGGATTCCGCCTCCCGGGCCTGGAGCAGAGCCTTCTGTTTCTGGAGATCGAGAGCGCAGGCGACACCGGAAAGGTGGGCGTGTGGCTCTCCACGTACGGGGCGAGCCCGTCCACCCGGGATCGACTCGAGCGCACCCGGGACGCGGTCTCGGCCGCGGTGGGGGCACGCTGACCGACGTCAGCTCTTGAGCTCCTTGGGGTCGAGTCCCAACTGCTGAGGGAGGGTGGTCAACTCCAGCACCTTGAACACCCGGTCTCCCACCGGGAGGGCGATGGTCACCTCTTCGCCCTCCCGGGCCCCCATGAGGCCCCGGCCGATGGGCGAGGCCATGGACACCGAGCCCCCGTCCAGATCCATGAAGTCGCCGGCCACGATGGCGAACTCGGCCTCTTCGTCCATGGCCACGTTGAAGACCTTCACCTTGGACCCGAAGCCCACCTGGTCCCAGGGCATGGCCTTCACGTCGATCTTCGACAGCTCCGACATCCGGGCCTGGAGGTGACCGATGCGGGCCTGTACGAAGCCCTGGCGCTCCAGCGCCGACTTGTACTCGGCGTTCTCCCGCAGATCGCCGTGCTCCACGGCGATGCGGATCCGCTCGGGAAGCTCCACGTTGAGCTCGTGGGTCAGGCGGCCGATCTCGGCCTCGATCTTGTCACGGATTTCGTCCAGCATGATCCACCTCGAAGAGGTCGGGTCCCGGATGCGCGACGCCGCCCCGGCCAGGGGAAGCCGGGACGGCGAGGTCGTGTAGGATATGCGTCGACCGGAACCGGTTCAAGCCCGGCCCCGGCCGACGGCCATCGACGGGTCAGTCGGTGCGCGGCGGCGTCTGCCAGATCACGTTGACGATCTGCCAGCGGTCATCGATGCGGGCGAGGTGGAAGTAGTCCACGCCCCAGTCGGCCACGAGTTTGGCCGTGGCGGTCTGGTCCAGGACGTCCAGCACGGTGATCTCCTTCGCCGCGTCGGGGCCCACGTGGCCGTCGGCGTTCCAACTGGCCGCCAGATCGCGAAGCTGCTCGAAGGTCATGGGCGACGTGCCCCACGAGCCGTCGGCACGCTGCACCCAGCCGATCTTCCGGAGCGAGGGGTGTACGCTGCGCTCGATACGCTCGGGCTCCACGTCGTAGACACCCTCCACGTAGTCCAGGACCGCGGCCCGCACCCCCTCCTCGTCGGCGGCGAGGGCCGCGGCCCCGACCGCTCCCGAATCGCTCCAGACCAGGAGGATCCCCAGCCCCACCATCAGTCCCACGCCACTCAACAGGCCTCTCATCCCATCCTCCCGTACTCCGAGTCGGTGATCGTCCGGCCGTCCGGACCTCGGGGTCGAAGTTCGTGACGACGGCGTCGCCGCGCCACCCTCATTCGCTCCGGAGCGCCCGCACCGGATCCACTCCGGCCGCTCGTCGCGCCGGCACCCACGCCGCGGCCAGGGCCACGGCGCCCAGCACCACGGGGATCGCCACGAAGGTCGCCAGGTCGAGGGCCTCGACGCCGTAGAGGAACCGCGCCAGAGGTACGGCGGCCGCCCCGGCGAGAAGCAGTCCCACGGCCATTCCGGCCATCACGAGGCGCATGCCGCTGCCCACCAGGAGCGACACCACCTGCGACGCGCCGGCCCCCAACGACACGCGAATGCCCACCTCCCTGGTGCGGCGCGCCACCGCGTGGCTCACCACACCCCAGATCCCCACCGCCGCCAGGAGGAGAGCCAGCGCTCCGAACACCGTGAGCAGTCCAGCCGCCATGCGCGGGGGGAAGAGCAGGAGCGCCAGGTGGGCGTCCATGGTCTTGGTCTCGAGAAACACCAGGTCCGGGTCGATGCCCTCGATGACGCCCAGGGTGCGCGCCAGCAGCTCGTCGCCGGTGCCCTCGCCCCGGACCACGAACTGCAGCGCCCCCAGGGTGGGTTCGCCGCCCAGTTCGTAGATGTAGGGTCGCGGGGCCTCACCCAGGGTCCGGACCTTCGTGTCGGCGGCGACGCCCACGATCCGGGTCGACTCGCCGCCCCCGGTATCCAGACGGCGTCCAACGACGTCCTGCCCGGGGTAGAACCGGTCCACGAAGGCCCGGCTCACCACCGCCAGGGGCTCGCCGTCCAGATCGTCGTCGGTGAAGGCACGCCCCTGCACCACCTCCACCCCCATGGCCGCGAAGTAGCCCGGGCCCACCCGGGCGTTGTCGATGTCGTGGAAGCCCGACGGGCGCTCGGAAGGGGGCACGTCGGGCAGGCCGAACGCGCCGGTCTGGACGGCGGCCCCCAGGGGAAGGCGGTCGGCCATGGCCACGGCACGGATGCGGGGATCGGCCTCCAGGGCGTCGCGGATGCGCAGGGCCAGGTCGGCCCGTTCCCGGGGGGTCTCATAGCCCGACAACTCGCTCATGGGCCACACCAGGGCCGCGGGGCCGGTGTCGAACCCCGGGTCGATGGCCCGGGCCTTCTGGAGCGACCGCACGAAGAGGCCCGCCCCCACGAGGAGCACGAACGACAGGGAAATCTGGGCCACCACCAGCCCCCGGCGGAGGTCGAAGCGACGCCCCCGCACCCGGGCGGCATCGCCGAGCTTCAAGGTGGGCGCCACGTCGGGGTTGGTGGCCCGGAGGGCGGGGGCGAGACCGAAGAGCAGCCCGGCGGCCACGGAGACGACCACCGTGAACGCCAGCACCGTGGAGTCCAGACCCACGTCGATGGAGATGGGCACGGGAATGGGCGGTTGAAAGGCCATGACCAGCCCCAGAGTCCAGTGGGCCAGGAGCACGCCCGCGGCCCCGCCCACGACCGCCAGGAGGGTGGTTTCCACCAGGAGCTGGCGCACCAGGGCGCCCCGACCGGCCCCCAGGGCGAGACGCATGGCGATCTCGGTGCGGCGATCCTCGGCCCGGGCCAGGAGGAAGCTGGCCAGGTTGGCGCAGGCGATGAGGAGCACCAGCCCCACCACGGCCAGGAGGAGTCCCGCCACGGGGGTGAGCATGCCGTCCACCAGGGGGTGGAGCGCCACGTCGGCCGAGGGGAGGGCCGCCATGGCGTGGCCGGTGTTGGTGTCGGGGTACCGCTCCTCCAGCCCCTGGGCGAAGGTGGCGAGCCAGGCGTCGGCCTGCTGGGGCGTGGCCCCTTCGCGGAGCCGCCCCTTGAGGAACATGCTCCGGCTGCCCCGGCGGGAAAGCTGGTCGATGCCGCCCTCCATGAAGGCGTTGGTCATGGCGAGGGGGGCGTAGATCTGGCTCACCACCACCGGGAGCGAGCCGTTCCACCCTTCACCCACCACCCCCACCACCGTGAAGGGGCGCCCACTGAGGCGCACCGTGCGCCCCACGACCGACGGGTCGGCGCCGAAGTCGTTCACCCAGGTGCGATACCCCAGCAGAGCCACGGGGTGGGTCCCGGGGGTGACGTCCTCTTCGGCCGTGAAGCTCCTCCCCAGGGCCATGGGCACCCCGAGTTCCTGGAACCAGTCCCACGATACCAGCTCGCCCATGACCAGTTCGGGGCCGGCATCGCCGTCGAGGCGGGCCAGGATGGTGCGGGACCCCACGACGTTGGAGAGGGGCCCGTCGCCGCCCACGGCGGCGGCCCGAATATCGAGATAGTCGGGATGGGACGACGTGGCGTAGGCGTAGCCGTCGTCTTCTCCGGTGTAGACCTCCACCAGGCTCCCGGAGTCGCGCACCGGGAGATCCCGGAACAGCACGGCGTTCACCAGGCTGAACATGGCCGTGTTGGCCCCGATCCCCAGCGCCAGGGAGAGCACCGCCACCAGGGTGAATCCGGGACTCCGGATCAGCCGGCGCACGGCGTAGGCGAGATCACGTCGCAGAGCATCCATGTCGGTCGTCCACTCCATCGTCGTCGTCGTCACGCGCCGAGCCACGGTCCCGAGCCGGCGCAGAAGGAGTTCGGCCACCTGGCGGCGGTACCACCACCGCGTTCGCAGGAGGCCCCGGGTCCGGATCCGGATCCGGTAGAGTTCGTCCAGTTCCTCGGGAAAGACGTCCCGGTCCTCGGGGGGGAGCACCCGGCGCAGGAGGGCCTCAGCGACCCGCGGAGGAGAGCCCGCGTCGCCCACGTCAGTCGGCCTTGAGGGCCCGGACGGGATCGATGCGGGTCGCGCGCCGCGCCGGCACCCACGACGCCAGGACCGCCACCGCCACGAGCACCGCCAGCGTGCTCCCGAAGGCCAGCGGGTCCAACGCGCCCACCCCGTAGAGGAAGCGGGAGAGCAGGGCGCCGAATCCCGCCGCCGCCGCCAGGCCCACGAGCCCGCCCACGGCGACGAGGCGCAGGCCCTCCGCCATGAGCATGCGGACCACGCGCCCCGCATCGGCCCCCAGCGACATGCGGATGCCCACCTCTCGGGACTTCCGGGCCACCGCGTAGCTCACCACGCCGTAGAGCCCCAGAGCCGCCAGCGTCAGGGCCAGCAGGGCGAAGGCCGCCCCCATCCAGACCCCCAGTCGGGCGGGCAGCAGAACCACGGCCAGATGCCGCTCCATGGTGGTCTGGCTGTAGATGGGCGTGTCGGGATCCACCGATCGAATGGCCGCCGACACGTCGAGGGCCGCTCGCCGGGCGTCGACCCCCGCCGTTCGGGCCACCACGTGGACGTAGGTCGAGGGGTCCTGGCGGAGCGACCCGTAGACGAACGGTCGGGGCGCCTCACCCAGGCTCCGGATCCGGGCCGTCTCCACCACCCCCACCACCGTGTGTTCCACCCCGTCGCTGCCCAGGCGCACCGTGCGACCCACGGCGTCGCCGTCGGGAAAGAACCGGTCCACGAAGGCCTCGTTGACCACGAGCACCCGGGCACCGTCGGCGGCGTCCGACGCCCCGAACGTCCGTCCTCGCACGGTCTCCATGGCCATGGCCTGGAAGAATTCGTCGTTCACGTCGGCAGCGTCGACCGACCACCACTCCCGGTCCGGCGGCGGGGCGACCCCGTCGACCGTGACGTACGCCGTCGACGTGTTCAGGGTGTTCAGGTGCAGATTGCTCGTCAGTCCCACCGTCGCCACGCCGGGGACGTCGGCCACCCGCGCCTCGACCTCGTCGAGCCAGGCGGCCTCGCCGGTCTCCACGGCCCGGGGGCCCGCCGTGATCTCCACCAGGGCGGCCGGCGCGCCGCCGAACCCCGGGTCCACGGCCTGACGGGCGATCAGGCTGCGCACGAGGAGGCCCGCGCCCACCAGCAGGACCAGCGACCCGGCCACCTGCCCCACGACCAGCAGATTGCGCAGCGCGAACCGGCTCCGAGGGCCCCCGGTCGTTTCGTTCTTGATGGTCGAGGCCAGATCCGGGTTCGTGGCCTGCAGGGCCGGGGCGAGGCCGAAGAGGAGTCCCGCCAGGAGCGAGATCGCGGCGGTGAACGCCAGCACCGACCCGTTCAGCCCCAGGCCGAGGGAGATGGGGAGGGGCAACGGCAGGTCGGCCGTCTCGAGCCAGCGCACCGCGGCCCACCCCAGGGTCGCTCCCCCCATGCCGCCCAGCAGCCCCAGCACCACGGTCTCGGTCAGCAGTTGCCGGATCAGGCTGCCCCGGCTCGCCCCCACGGCCAGGCGCACCGCGATCTCCCGCCGACGATCCCGGGCCCGGGCCAGGAGGAAGCTGGCCAGGTTGGCACAGGCGATGAGCAGCACGACCCCCACCACCGCCATCAGGACGCCCATGGCCGGAACCAGCACCCGGTCCACCATGGGGTTCACCACGACGTCGGCCGTGCGTTCCAGAATCACGGATTCGTCGCCGGTCCACGACGTGGGCTCCTCGCTCCGGAGCCGCTCCGTCTCCCGCACCAGGGCGTCCCGCGCCCGCTCCACCCCCACACCGTCCCGGAGGCGGGCCACCGCGAAGTACGACTGGTTGCCCCGGGACTCGAAGTCCGGTGCCGTGGGGTCGAGGGCCTCGATCTGCAGCACGGGAATGTACAGGTCCGGTACGATCCCCCGGAGACTGCCGTCGAACTCGGGCTGGACGACCCCCACCACGGTCAGGGTCGCACCCGAGATCCGGAGCTCGCGCCCGACCACGCCGGGATCGCCCCCGAACCGACGCTCCCAGTACCCCTCACCCAGCACCACCACCGGGTGGGCTCCCTCGGCGACGTGATCCTCGGGCAGCAGCGTGCGCCCCACGGCGGCATCCAGGCCCTGGAGGGTGAAGAAGTTGCCCGACACGAGCTGGGCCGGGAGCATCTCCACCGATCCGTCGTCGCCGTCGGCGGGAAACATGCCCAAGCGGTAGTAGGCGAGGCCCTCGAACACGTCGGTGGTGCGGTCTTCGAGGTCCTGCAGGTCGAGGTAGGAGAGGGCGCCGTGGGAAAACCCCTCCTGGCGTGTGAACAGATCGACCAGCCGGTCCCGTCCCTCCACCGGACTCGGCCGGAACAGGACTGCGTCCACGAACGAGAAGATGGCCGTGTTGGCGCCGATGCCCAGAGCCAGGGAGAGCACGGCCACCAGGGTGAAGCCGGGACTCCGGACCATGCGCCGGATCGCGTAGCCCACGTCGCGTCGAATCCCGTCCATTCCTCCCCCTCCCGTCGAGTTCGTGGTGATCCCGCGCAGGGCCTTCGCGGCCCGGCGCAGGCCCAGCTCCAACACCTGATTCCGATACCACCGTCGGGCCGGACCCGGGCCCTCCCGCCGAATCCGGCGGCGATACAGCTCCGCCAGCTCCCCTGGAAACGTGTCCCGGTCCTCGGGAGGCAGGGCACGCGAGAGGAGCGCCGACCAGAAGCGGGGCGGCGCGCGATCCTCGTCGGGGCTCACGGGGATCCCGGCTCCAGCACCGACTCCACGCCGTCCCAGAGTGCCACGTAGCGACGGCGGGACTCCCGCATGAGATCGAGGCCGGCCGGCGTCACCTGGAAGTAGCGCCGCTGCCGCCCGCCTTCGGGAGGAGGCCGGAGGGAGGAGGCCGCGAATCCACCCTCCTCCAGGCGCCGTAGGGCGATGTAGACTGCCGCCGGAGCGACGTCCCGACCCGTGACCCGCTCCAGCTCGAGGACGATGGTGGTGCTGTACGCCCCGTCCTTCAGACGCAGCGTCGCCAGCAACACCTGGTGTTCGAACTCGCCGAGGACGTCCTTGGGCATGCGCCTCGTCTCCCGATCGTGGGTCCGAACGACACCGGCGTCTTCGGACTCCGTCCAGGCCGGTCCGCCCGTCGGACCGGATGCGAAGTCCTACGCAACACTAACGTAGCTAGTTTCACGGTCCCGGAAACGCGGCCCGGACGAGGCTCGGCGCCCCCGCCACCGGACCGCGATTCTCACCGCCGGAGGGCGTTCAGCGCGTAGTCACGAGAATGGCGCCGCCCTGGTGGTTGGTGCCGAAGCGGCTCGTTGCGTCGTTGGCCCGCATGTACTCGATGCGGACGATGCTCACCACTCGCACACGCCGCAGCTCCCCCAGGCCACCGGCGCGGATGCCGTCGACGTACACCACGGGCTCGGCCCCGTCGGGGTTGGCCGGCGTGGGGGAAGCCCGGGAATTGAGCCATTGGGGTCGGGCCCGCTCCACCGCCTGGTAGGCGTTGTCGACGTTCAGCTCCTGCAATTCGTCGGCCAGGAGGACGGACGGCGAACGGCCCGATCCTCCGCTCGATGTCGTAGCGCACGCCCCGGCGGCCAGGAGGGCCAGGGCCAGCACGGGACCGGCGAACCGGCGCTTGATCATGTCAGCTCCATGGGAGAAGTCGCGAAGCGAGACTGCCCCCACCGCGCCGGAACGCGATGGGGGCAGCTCGTGGATCAGGCGAGGCACACCGTCACGGCGTCAGCCGCTGTTGGTGCCCGCCGCCGCTTCACTGCAGGTGAAGTTCGGGTTCACCGAACATTCCCCGTCGGGCACGGGCATGCAGGAATCCCGACGCACTTCCGGCTCCCACACGATCTGCCCTCCGTCGAGGAACGGGTGGTCCCAACGATCGAGGTCCCAGAGGCGGCGTCCCTCGAGCCACAACGTCAGATGACGCTCCCCGTCCAGGATCGACCAGGCGTCGTCCCAGGCGTTGGGGAACTCGAGACTGCCGGCGGACGCCGGCTCGGCGATGGGATCGAGTCCGTACAGGGCCCGGACCCGGTTGATCTGGGTGGTGAACTCGCCGAGGTTGCCGGCCACCAGAGCGGCCTCGGCCTCGATGAGACGGGCTTCCTTGCCCGACAGGATGATGATTTCGTCGTCTTCGTCCAGCACCTTCTCCTGTCGCCACATGGTGGTGACGCCGTCGGCACCGTTGGTCGTCGAGCACCCGCCCTCCTCACACTTGGTGAAGGGCGCCCGGGGGTCCTGGGGACTCATGGACCCGGCCAGGGTGTTGATCGCCGACATCTCCGCCCGATCGTGGGTCTCGTCGTAGAGAATGTTGGCGTTGTCGTTGATGTCGTAGTAGGCGTACCACTCGAAATCGTCGGGCACCTGCTGGGCGTTGCTCACGGCCTGGGCCCAGTCGCCCTTGGCGGCGTACGCCGAGGCCAGTCCGGCCCGGGCCGCCGTGTGGTGCTCCGAGCCGAACGACAACGCCTGGGTGAAGGCCACCACGGCACTGTCGAAGGCTACCCCGCGCGGCTGGAGCGGACCGTACTCCTCGGCGTTGGAGTAGACCACCTGGCAGTAGGTCTCCCCCAGGGTCCGGTGGGCCACACCCTTGAAGACGTAGGCGCGACTCACCTGATCACTGGCCTGGAACTCGGACGCCTCCAGGAGTCCCTCAATGCGCCCCACGTGGAGTTCGGTCATCCAGATGGCTTCGTGGGCCTGGTCCCAGTTCCCGTTCACCTCACCCTGTTCGGCCCACCCGGTACGGAAGTACCCGGTGTCGGCGTAGCTGCCCGACCCGGCCATTTCGTCGCTCAGGCGAGCGACATCGAAGGCGACGTTGTCCACGAAGTCGGACACGTCGGACGACAGCCCCGTGATCAACACGTTGATCAGATCGGGATCGTTCAGGTCGGCATCCAGGATCTCCCCCGGATTCTCGATGTCGAAGATGTCGCCGCAGCCCGCGGCGAGCACCGCGAGACCCAGGGTCCAGACCCCGCGGCGCAACATGCGTCGTTGATTCATGGTCATGGCTCCGGGCCTCAGAAGTTGACGGTGGCGCTGAACGTGAAGACGCGGGGCGTAGGCAGGTTGTAGTACTCCCGCGTGCTCCAGTACCAGTTGGCGGCCGTTCCGTACGAGTTGCCCTCAGGATCGATGCCGGGCCAGTCCGTGGTGTGCCAGAGGTTCCGGCCCTGGAGACGGAGGGTCAGCCCCGACGTACCGGCAGGTAGCCACTCCTCGGGCACCCGGTACCCCAGCGACACCGAGCGGAGGCGGAAGAAGTCCGCCGCCTGGGTCCACGGGCCGTAGCTCGCGTCCCGGGGACTGCACAGCGCCAACTCCGAGGCGGTGTAGCCGGAGAAGTCGCCGCCGTTCACCGCGTCGATGACGTCCTGACACGGGGCCCAGTAGCTCCGGCGCACGTTCTGCCGGGCCGTACCCGCCTGGCGCACGTGCCCGCCCTGGAACTCACCCATGAGGTCCACGGTGAGGCGCTGGAAGAAGGTGGTGCGCGTGTTCAGCGCCCACGTGGTGGTCGGACGTGCCGGGCCGAGGTAGCCCTCCTCGAAGTCCGGCCGCTCACCCATGGCATCCGGGTTGGTGACCACGTCGCCGAACTGGGCGTCCACGGGACGATTCTTGAGCCGCTCGTCGGTGACGGGGCCGAGAGACACGATCTCGTTCTCGCCGTGCCAATAGTTGCCGCCCAGGCTCCACGCGAAGTTTTCGGTGGAGATGGCGTTGAACGTGGCCTCGAACTCGTACCCGTTGTTGGCCACCTCACCGAGGTTGGTGAGAATCGCCTGCTCCGTCCCGATGGACGAAGGCCGGGGCAGCCGCAGCAGGGCGTCGAAGGTGCTCTGGTCGTACCAGGTGAAGTCCAGGCTGAAGCGCCCGCTGAACAGCAGCGCCTCGAAGCCGGCCTCGAACTCGCGGGTCCGCTCGGGACCCACCTCTTCGTTGCCCAGCTCGGCCAGGATCACCGCAGCCTGCCGGTCGTCGCCGGAGGTCGACGACCACGTGCGCTTCGACGCGAAGGGGCTCGGGGCCCGGCCCGACTGACCGATGGCGCCCCGGAGCTTCATGGTGTCCCACCACTCGGGCCAGAAATTGTGATCGGAGATGGTGTAGGCCGCGGAGATCTTCGGGTAGAACGCGATGCCGAAGTTCTCACCGAAGGTGCTGAAGCCGTCCCACCGTCCGCCGAGGGTGACGAACAGACGGTCGTTCCAGCCGATCTGCTCCTGGAGGAAGAACCCGCCCGAAGCGACTCGCAACCAATCCTCCTCGACGCTCGTCTCCACGGCCGAGTCGATGAGCTTATCCCCCGGGCCCGCGAATTCCTCGCCGAAGCCGTTCAGGCCCCACGAGAACTCGTCGTAGTACTGGGCGCCCCACGACGTGGTGGTGGCCAGACCGAAGAGATCCTTCTGGTAGGATCCGGCGTAGTCCACCGTAATGTTCCGGTCGTTGGCCAGGTCGGACTCTCGCGCCCCATCGGGCACGTAGAAGAAGCCCCAGGGCCGCTCCTCGGTGTATTCGTTGGAGATGTAGTCCAGACCGAGGTTGAGTCGGTGGGACATCCCCGCCGTGGGGGTCCACGTGATGTTGAGACCGGAGATGAAGTGGTCGATCTGCTGCTTCAGCTCCATGTCCAGCGTCAGGGCGTCACGACCGTTGGTGTAGTCGTTGGTGTTGCGGATCACGTTCAGAAGCAGTCCCTCGGCGTTGTTGCCGTCGGGAATGAACGTGATGTTGCGCCGGCTGAAGACGTTGCTGGCCCGGATCGACACGTTGTCGATGGGCTCGAAGCGGAAGTTGGCCCGCACCGACGCGCTGTTGGCGCCCTGGGGCGAGATGTTGCCTTCCTGGTCCGAGAACGACGCGGCGAAGTACCACGGCACGCTCTCACCCCCGCGGACGGACAGGTCGTACTCCTGGAGGTAGCCCCGCTGGAGCCAGGTGCCGCTGGCGGGACACGTCGCGTCGGCGCTGCAGTCGTTCACCTGGAGGCCCGTGGGATCCTCGTCCGGGCCCACGTGACCCACCTCGGAGAAGCCCTGGGAGATGGAGGCGGTCCACTGGGGTGCACCGCCGCCGCCGCCCTTGGTGAAGATCTGGATCACGCCGGCGGCCGCCTCGGTGCCGTACAGCGTCGTGGCCGCGGCCCCCTTGATCACCTCGACCCGCTCGATGCTGTTGGCGTCGATGTCGTCGAAGACGGTGGCCTGGGCCGACGCCTCGTCGGCCTCCTGGTGGCTCCCGTTCTCGATGCGCACCCCGTCCACGTAGATCAGGGGACGGTTGGAGTTGGGGCCTCCCAGGGTGTTCACGCCCCGGAGCATGATCTCCGAGCCGTTGCCCACGGCGCCGCCGGTCTGGCGAATCACCAGCCCCGGGGCCTGACCCTGGAGCACGTCGGTGGCCGACGTGACCGCGATGGCGTCCAGGTCGTCGCTGCTGATCACGCCGATGGAATTCCCGATCTCCTTGCGGCGGGCGCTTCCCGCCGTTCCCGTCACCACCAGCTCGTCCATGGAGATGGCCAGGTCGCTCATCTCCATGTCGGCCACGACGGTCTCACCGGCGGTCACCGTCACCTCGAGGGTGAACGGCGAGTACCCGAGGCGCGTGGCCTCGAGGGTGATGGTGCCCACGGGGGCGTTGGTCAGCAGGAACCGGCCCTGCTGGTTCGTGAACGTCTGCAGGGACGAACCCTGCACGGTGACGACGACGCCGTCCAGCGGGGCGCCGGTCGTCGAGGCGGTGACCCGCCCAGTGACGGTCCCGGTCTGGGCCGCCACGTCTGACGGCACGAGGCTGAGCAGGCAGCCCAGTGCGAGCGCCAGTCCGGCTCGAACGAGAGATTGGGGTGGCATGAATACCTTCCCTTTTTGAGGGGCTCTTCGAGGTGTCGCCCGTGGTTCCCTGGACCATCGGGATTCCACCTGAACGCCCACAGTAGGCGGCGAGAACGGATCGTGCAACGAAAAGCCTTCGTCAGGTGACCGCGAGCGCACCCGCGTCAATACGTCTCTGTTGCCGTCTTCCCCTCACCGGTAGCTTACCGGTCGGTCAACCGAATCCTCAGCCTCGGACACGCCCATGGGACTCCTTCGTGCGACGCTTCTTCTCGTCCTCGCCGCCACGGCCGGCTGCTACCGATGGGTTCCCCTGGAAGGAGGTCCGGTCCCCGAGGGCACCGAGGTACGGGTCCGGCTGACCGACGCCGGGGCCGACGAACTCCGTCGCTCCTCGGGGGCGAACGACGGCACCTTCACGGGCCCCCTGGCCTACTGGAACGAGCGGCTGGTGGGCGTCACCACCACGGCGTCGATCCAGCGCGCCGGGTTCGCGCCCACCCTCCTCACTGACACCATCGACGTCTCCGTGGCCTATCTGGCCGGGGTCGACGTGAAGGTGCTCGACCGGAAGAACACCGCATTGCTCACGGTAGGGATCGTGGCCGGGGCGGTGGGCCTCGTCTTCGGGACCCGGGCGTTGGGCGGGGAGACCGACATCGTGGAAGGAGGGGGCCCCCCGTCGGAGGAAGCCGTCATCGTGCGGATCCCCTTCGGCATCGGTCGCTGATCGGGTCGGGCGCCGCCGTCAGCTTCGGATCAGGACGAACAACGCCACCAGGGATCCGGCGAACAGCAACTGCTTCTTGATGCTGCGGCGCTGCATGTCGACCTGCCCCCGCCGCGACCACGCCACCACGGCCCCGCACTGGGTGGTGCCGAATTCCCCCGGCACCACCGAGCCCCGATAAACCTCCACGGCCTCCAGGTCCTGCGGGCGAAGGAAGGAGTCGATGTCGCCGTACCCGGCGCTGACCAGCGTGCCGTCCAGCCACAGGTCCGGACGACACCCTCGCATGACGATCCGGCTTCCGAACGCCCCCATGGGCACGACGCGCATGCCCGGCACGGTACGCATGAGGTCCGTGAATTCCACCACGTTGGCCGCCTCGATATCGTCGCGGGTCAGGAACGTGCCCGACATGGTCTCCCGGCGCAGATCGAATCCCCGGAGTGGGCCCAGGGGCCTCCGCGGGATCGCCACGACCACGGGCGCCACCTCCAGGGGGGTGGCCGACATCTGGATGAGCATGTCGAGGCGCACCTCGGCCGCCACGTCCAGGGTGTCGCCCACCGACCGGAATCCGAGCTGCTCCACCGCCAACACGTAGCGGCCCGGCACCACGTCACCGAACTGGAAGCGCCCCCGGGCGTCGGTGACGACGAGGGTGGCGGCGTCCGCGGCCAGGGAGAACGGTCGGAGCCCCAGGCTCACGTACTGGAGCGGGCGACCGGTCACGGCGTCGACCACCTGCCCCGTCACCGACGAGTGCCGCTCGTTTTCGTCCTGGGCCGCCCCACTCGCCGGACCCACGGCGCTCGCCGCCAGCACCAATCCCAGCGTGCCGGCGGTCCGCCTCGTCCACCCGCTCAGTCCCTCGCGTCTTCGCACAGCGGCCATCCTTGCTCGCAGGCCATGGCCAGGAGCGCCGTGGGATCCCGCTCCCGCACCGGTCCCTTGGAGCCTCTCAACACGATGGGCAGGTCGTCCACCCGGGGCTCGGCCCGGGCCCACGCGCCTCGCCTGTCGTCGAAGTCCAGGGCGTTCTCGCAGCCGGGCTCGAAGCCGAGTTCGCATGCTCGGCGAAACGACCGCCGGGCGTCCACATCGAAATTCCGTTCCCCCAGGTAGGCGCCGTACTCGTTGCACGCCCACCCCGAGCCCCGGTTGCAGTAGTTGTACGTCATGAACGCCCGAACCTCACAGGCGCGCTCGTTTCCGGTGGCGCAGGCGTCGCGCCAGAAGGGGTAGTACTGCCCGGGATGATGGTCGCCGAGGAGGGTCGTGGCGCTGAACAGAGCGAACACCCCGACCCACGCCGTGGTGTAGGCCACGTTGCGCCGGAGGGGCGACAGGGACGCCCCGATCCGGGCCGGATCGAGTGCCTGGAGCCACCCGGTCCGCGCCCAGGCGTCGATGCGGCGCACCGCCAGGTTCATGAGGGGCAGGGGCAGGAGCTTCTCGTAGAACGTGGGCAGCCCCGCACCCTCCAGGATGAAGAAGAACGCCGTCACCCCCAGGGCGTAGATCACGCCCCACAGCCACTGGCCGGCCTCGGTGCGGGGCGAGGTGGACGGGTCGGTGATCAGGAGGTGCATGCCCAGGAAGACGGGTACGGTGATGAACGCGTCGGGGAACATGTACGTCCCCGTCGCCGCGAAGTAGACGGCGCTGATCCCCACCATGGAGAGCACGGCGGAGAGGGTCATGGTGGCGACCCCGAAGAGCACCTGTCCCGCGATGGACACGGCGAAGATCGCCAGGTACATGCCCGGCGCCGAACTCTGGGACTGGGCGATGTACGACCCCAGCGTGAGGTCGGTGGCCCCCGTGGCGAGGAGCACCAGCGAGGTGAGCGCCAGGGGGAACGACGACGGGTTGAAGATGTGGGCCGAGCGCCCGTCCCGCTGCCAGCGAATGCCGTCCTTGGCCAGGTAGCCCACCACGATCATGACGAACTGCCAGTGGAAGAACTCGGGCCGGAACAGCAGGAACAGGTTGATGCTGAACACGATGGGCAACGGCCCGAACCCCAGTCGGTGGGTATCGCGCCGGGACCACGCCACCAGGGCATCGACCCCGTAGGCGAAGAGGATCTGGGCCGCGATGAGGGGGAACAGGGCGAACACCGTTCGCGCGTTCCACGCCCAGTAGGCGAACAGCGCGCTCTGGGCGCAGGCCTGGACCCAGTGGGGCCGCCGGACCACCCGTTCCAGCACCAGCCGACGCCCCGTGGCCCGGGCCCGCCACGCCACGATGCCGCCCCACGCCACCAGGAACCCGGCGGCCAGGAGCATGACCGGATACAGTTGTTCGTGGCCCCGGAAGTAAGGCACCTGTGCCAGGGCCACGAGACCCAGGGCCGCGAGGCCCGGCACCTGCAGCGCCCGGACCGCGGAGGAAGGGGAATCCGTCGGGCGATCGATGGCAGAAGACATGGCGTCAGCTTGCCGGACCACCCGGGCCCGGGTCAAGCTCGGGCATGCGTCTTCGCCCTCCGCCCGCAACCGGGCACCGGATCCTGGGCTTCGCCCTGCCCGTCCTGACCGCCGCCTGCACCGGGCCCGAACCGTCCGTCCCCGCCGTGACGGTGCGGGACAGCGCCGGGGTGGAGATCGTGGAATCGACGGAACCGCGCTGGACCGACGGCAGCGGTTGGCGTCTGGACACCGAGCCGGAGGTCGTGATCGGGGCCGCCGAGGGCGACGAGCGCTACCTCTTCGACCGCATCACCTCGGTGCGTCGCTTCGACGACGGGCGAATCGCGGTCGTGGACCTCGGCGCGTCCCGGGTGCGGGTCTACGACGCCCGAGGCCGACACCTCTTCGACGCCGGCGGCCCCGGCGAAGGGCCCGGCGAGTTCCAACGTCCCTGGTTCCTGACCCGGGTGGCCGACACCATTGTGGTCTATCAGTCGCCTCCTGCCCGCTTCAGTTGGTTCGACGACGCCGGCGCGTTCCTGCGCACCTTCACGGTCCCGCAGTCGCCGGGCGACCTTCCCGTGTACGGCTATGTCTTCGGCCGATTCGACGACGGGTCGTACGCCCTCTCCGCCGGCAGTCCCGGGGCGCCGGCCGAGCGCCCGGGACGGGCCCGGGAATCGGCGACGGTGCGGCGTCTCCAACTCGATCCCCCCGCCATCGACGAGCTGTTCACCATCCCCACGGAAGAGGTCCTCGTGCACCCGTCCGGGGGATGGAACGACGTCACCTTCGGTCGCACCACGTACGTCGCCGCCGACGAAGGGGCCATCTACAGCGTGGAGTCCGGAGGGTACGCCATCGAGGTGCGGACGCCCCAGGGAGTCCTGCGCCGGATCATCCGCCGACCCTTCGAGGCCCGTCCCGTGACCGATGCGTCCAAGGGCCGCTACGTCGACCAACTCGTGGCGAGCCAAACCGTGGACGCGGACCGCGCCCCCCTCCTGCTGTCGATCCTGGACGATCCCGACCGCGTGGCCGACATCATGCCCGCCGTCCGCCTTCTGGCGGTGGACCGGACCGGTCACGTCTGGGCCGAGGACTGGGACGACGTGGGGGTGGCCACCGGGCCGTTCTCGGTCTTCGATCCCGACGGCGTCTGGCTGGGCCGGGTCCCGGTGCCCGATGGACTGCCCATGCTCCGGGGCCGGGGCACCACGGCGCTGGACATCGGCGACGACTGGTTCCTGGGCGTCTGGACCGGAGAGTACGGCGTGGAGGAAGTGCGCCTCTACCGCATCCACAAGGACGGAGCGTAACCCGCGCGGGGGGCGAAGGTCAGGGGCGCAGTCCCTCGTAGGGCATGGTGTAGAACTCCATGCCGGTGTGGGCCCGGCCCCCGGCGTCGAAGAGCGTGGCGTTGTCCCACGACGACCCCGTGCCCCAGAGATCCCGCAATCCGGACGAGATCCACGCCGGCTCCCAGTAGATGACGCCCCGGCCGCCCCCCGCGACCACCGCGCGCACCAGAGCCGCCATGTAGTCCCGCTGCCCCTCGGGGGTCGCGGGAAAGCCGTCGACGATCGCCTCGGCCCCCAGGATGTTGGGGTAGCCGTCAGCGTTGGCCGTCGTCCACGGGTAGGCGGTCTCGACGATCATGACGTCCTTGCCCCACGCCTCCCGCCATGCCGCCACGTGGTCCGAGATGCTCTCCAGGGGTTGGTCGGACCAGAGTGCGTAGTACGACGCGCCCACCACGTCGAAATCGGTGACGCCGCCGTCGGTGGTCATGGCGTCGAACCACGGCGCCACGTTCTCGGGCTGGGCCACGTGGAGCACGATCTCGGCATCGGGCACGACCTCCCGAACCGCCTGGATCCCGACCCCGATCAGCCGCCCCTGGGCCGCCCAGTGGCCGTCGCAGACGCTGGTCTCGGGAAACCCGTCCGGCGCCCCGGTGGAGAGCATGCCGCAGTTGATCTCGTTGCCCACCTGGACCATCTCCGGACGCAGGCCCCGGTCGTGGAGCGTCTCGAGGACGCCCCGCGTGTAGCGGTAGACCGAGTCGGCCAGCACGTCCAGGTCGTCGATGTCGAGCCATGCCGCCGGGACGTTCTGCCGCCCCGGATCGGCCCACAGGTCGGAGTAGTGGAGGTCGAGGAGCACCTCGAAGCCGTGATCCCGGGCGGATCGCATGGCACGGGCCACGTCGTCGATCCCGCTGTACAGCGGCGCATCCGGGTCGTCGTAGACCTCGGTGCGCACCCACTCCGGGGAGTGCCAGAGGCGGAGGCGCACCAGGTTGGCGCCGTGGTCGGCGAAGATGGCGAAGGGGTCGCGAACCCCCGCCGAGTCGGCGTAGCTCCCCCCGTGATCGAGAATCTGGTTCACGTACGAGAGGTCGGCGCCCATGACGAAGGTGTCGGCGTCGTAGGTCACCCGCTCCGTGTCCGGGCGAGGGCCCATCTCCCCGTCGCCCGCCGGGCCGCACCCGGGAGGGAGAAGGGCGAGGACGGCGGCGGCGATGAGACGGAGCGGGCGGCGAGCATCGACGAGAGGAGACATGGCGCAACCGTAGAGGCCCGGCCCCGCCCCGGAAAGCCCCTTCACCTTGACAGCTTAGGTGAGCGCAGCGACCTTCCCCTGACCTGCTTGGGTGAAGACGACGAGGAGTCGCGATGACGGGGCCCCACCGATTCGACCGGGAGATCGACGAGGAACTGCGCTTCCACCTGGAAGGGCTGGTGGACGAACTCGTGGCCGACGGGTGGGACCGGGAGGCGGCCCAGACCGAGGCGTCCCGACGCTTCGGCGACGTGGATCGCTTCCGGGCCGCCTGCCGGTTGGAGCGGCGCCGCACCGCACGACGAACGAAGAGGAGGGGGACGATGACGACGTGGTGGGTGGACCTCAGGATCGGCGCGAAGGAGTTGGTGCGGGATCGGGGACTGGCGGTACTGGTGGTGTCGGTCCTGGGACTCGGGGTCGGGTTCGCCACCGCCCTCTTCAGCGCCGTGGACGGCGCATTGCTGCGGGACCTTCCCTACCCGGCGCCCCACGGTCTCGCGTACGTGTGGCAGAACGACCGGGCCACGGGCACGGAGCGGGAACCGGCCGGGAGCGCCGACTTCTTCGACTTCCGGGAGCGGTCGCGGAGTTTCGCCGAACTCACCATGTGGTCGTTCGGCCAGGGCAACCTGATCCGGGAAGGAGCCGACCCCGTCCACGTCCGGCTGGCCCGGGTCCGGGCCGACGTGGACGACGTCCTGGGCGTCTCCCCCGCCCTGGGCAGATTCGTCTCCATGGACGAGGCCGCCGGCGCCGGATCGCCCGTGACCGTCCTGACCTGGGACTTCTGGCAGGCGGCCTTCGACGGCGACCCCGGCGTGCTGGGCCGGGTGGTCACCCTGGACGGCGTGGGCACCGAAATCGTGGGGGTCATGCCCGATGGATGGGCCGCGGCCCTCACCCAACCCGCCGACGCCCTGGTGCCCCTCACGGTTCGGGCCACGGAGGCGAACCGGAGCCCTCACGCCTATCTCGTGGCGGGACGCCTGGCCGACGGCGTCTCCCTGGAGGGGGCCCGCGGGGAGTTGACCGACATCGCCGCCCAGCTCGAGGCGGAGGTGCCCGAAAACGCCAACCGGGGCGCTTTCGTGGAGTCGGTGGACGAGTTTCTGAGGGGCGATTCCCGGGGTGTGCTCCTGGCGCTGCTGGGAGCCGTGGGACTTCTGCTGCTCCTGGCCTGCCTGAACGTGGCCAACCTCCTCGTGGCCCGGTCCATTCGTCGCACCCGGGAAACGGCGGTCCACACCGCCCTCGGCGCCGACGTGGCCCGTACCGCACGCCGCAATCTGGCCGGGACGGGCCTGCTCATGGCCGGGGCCGCCGTAGTGGCGGTCGCCGTGGCGTCGGCGGCGTTGCGGGTCATGGAGACGCTGGCCCCCGATACCCTGTACGTGCTGGGCGGTCCCCGCCTCAACCTGCCGGTCCTGGTCTTCGCCCTGGCGGTGTGCGGCCTCCTGGCCCTGGCCTTCGGAGCGGTGCCCACCCTGGGAGCGCGGCGCCTCGACGTTCAGCGGGCCCTCGGCCACGGGGCCGACGACGCCGGGTGGCGGGGCGTCGCCCTGCGCCGGGGGCTGGTGGTGGCCCAGGCGGCCCTGGCGTCGGCCCTCCTGGTGGCGGCCCTCCTCCTCACGAGCACGGTGCGCAATCTGACGGGCGTCGACCTGGGGTTCCGCACCGACCGGGTGCTTCACATGACGTTCACCCTCCCCACCACCCGGTATCCCGTGGACTTCGCGGTGTACCCGAGGCTCCCGGAGCGGCTGACGTTCGTGGGCGAAGCGCTCCGCCGCATCGGCGAGGTGCCGGGGGTCGAAGCCGTGGCGCTGACCACCAACCATTCGCTGGATCCCGGCTTCACCAACTCCATCTCCATCGAGGGCCGCCCGCCCGACCCCCAGCGCGGTGAGCCCACCACCCGCATGATCACCCCGGGCTATTTCGAGGTCGCCGGGCTGCGCCTCCTGGACGGCCGCCTCTTCCGGGACGACGAGGGCGTCGACGCGCCTGGCGTGGTGTTGCTGAACCGCACGGCCGCCGAGGCCTACTTCCCCGACGGCGACGCCCTGGGGGCCCGCATCGGATTCTGGGGTCAGGGCTACCGGGAGATCGTGGGCATCGTGGACGACGAACGGGTGGCGGGAGCCAGGGAGGCGGCGCCGCCGGCCTTCTATACCAGCCTCCTCCAGACGCCGCCGGCCAACGGCCCCCTGCGGATCATGGTGCGAACGCGGGGCGAACCCCTGAACCTGGCCGACGCCGTGCGCCGGGCCCTCTGGTCCGTCGACCCCGCCCTGGCCATCCGCGACGTCGCGACCATGGACGCCACCCGGGCCGCCCAGCTTCGCCGGGAGCGCTTCACCGCCCTCGTTCTCCAGGTCTTCGCGGGCATGGCGGGGATGCTGGCCGCCCTGGGCCTCTACGGCGTGGCGAGCCATGCCGTCGCCCGGCGGGCACGGGAGCTCGGGGTCCGCATCGCCCTGGGGGCCGATCGCCGCGGTCTGGCCTGGATGGTGGTGCGCCAGGGGCTGGCGCCGGTGGCGTTCGGTCTCGCCATGGGACTGCTGGCCGCCCGCCTTTCGGCCTCGGCCCTCGAAGGGCTGCTCTTCGGGGTCGACCCCGGGGCTCCCCTGCCCTATCTCGGGGCCGCCGGGCTCCTCCTGGCGGCCTCGGTGGCCGCCACCCTCCTCCCCGCCCGCCGCGCCGCCTCGGTGGAGCCGGCCGCCTTCCTCCGGGACGAGTGACCCTGCCATGAGCCCCCGCGTCGACGCCTCCTCCCTCTACGGCACCCTCAACCTCCTCGTCCTCCGGGCCGTGGCCGACGGCCCCCTCCACGGTCTGGCCATCGCCCGGCGCATCGCCGCCGAGAGCGACGACGTGCTCCAGGTGGAGGAGGGCGCCCTCTACCCCGCCCTCCACCGGCTGGAGGGCGACGGGCTCCTGAGCGCCGAATGGGGCACGTCGGAAAACAACCGTCGGGCCCGCTTCTACCGCCTCACCGACGCGGGCACGGCCCGTCTGGAAGCCGAGTCGGCCCGCTGGAGGGCCCACGCCCGGGCGGTGGGGCGCCTGCTCTCGCCGGGGTAGGGGGCGCCCCGCGCCCGCCCACCACGACTAGACCGGTCCCGCCTCGTCCGGACAGGCGGCCTCCACCCGCGCCGCCGCCGCCAGGACGGCGTCCCGGTCCGGGCCGCTCACGTTCACGTGCCCGATCTTGCGGCCGGGCCGCGGCGCCTTGTCGTAGAGGTGCAGATGGGCCAACGGCTCCCGCAGCACCGCGGCGGCCGGCGGGAGGGCTCCCAGCAGGTTGACCATCACGGAGTGGCCCACGGCGGCCGTCGAGCCGAGAGGGAGTCCCATGACCGCCCGGACGTGGTTCTCGAACTGGCTGGTCACGGCCCCGTCCTGGGTCCAGTGCCCCGAGTTGTGCACCCGGGGCGCCACCTCGTTGGCCCACAGCTCCTCGCCCACCTGAAACAGCTCGAGGGCCATGACGCCCACGTAGTCCAGATGGGCCATGATGGCCCCGGCGTAGCGTTCCGCCGTGGCCTGGGCCTCGGGCGGGACGTCCACCGCCGGGGCGTCGGTGCGCACCAGCACGCCCTTGCGGTGGGTGTTCTCCACCAGGGGGTAGAAGGCCGTGGCCCCGTCCCGTCCGCGCACGCCCACGATGGAGAGCTCTCGACGGAAGTCCACGAAGCCCTCGAGGATCGACGGCCTCCCGTCCACCGCCTCCCACGCGGCGTCCAGTTCGCCCGAGGCCCGGAGCACCACCTGCCCCTTGCCGTCGTACCCGAGCCGCCGGGTCTTGAGGACCGCCGGCAGTCCCACGGCCTCCACGGCCGCCGCGAGATCCTCCCGCGTCTCCACCGCCCGCCAGGGCGCCGCCGGAATCTCCAGGCGCCCGAACCCCTCCTTCTCGTGCTTGCGGTCCCGGGCGAACTCCAGGGCCGCCGGGGGCGGGTGCACCGGGAGGGCCTCGTCGAGGTAACGCGCCGAGGCGTCGGGCACGTTCTCGAACTCGTACGTCACCACGTCGACCCCGTCGCGGAAGCGCACCAGGGCCTCGGGATCGTCGTACCGGGCCCGGACGATCTCGCCCAGCCCGTCCACCGGCGCCGGGGAGCGGTACTCCAGGAACCGGAACCGCGCGCCCAGCGGCATCCCGGCGAGGGCCAGCATGCGACCGAGCTGCCCCCCGCCGAGAACGCCGATCCTCACGAGCGCCCCACCCGGGGATCGGGTACGCGGGGGTCCGGATCGTCCAGGACCGCCCGGGTCCGAGCACCCCGGTACGCCCGCACCGCCTCCCGGATCTCGGGGTGGCGGGTGCCCAGGATCTGAGCCGCCAGGAGTGCCGCGTTCACCGCCCCCGCCCCCCCGATGGCCAGGGTGCCCACCGGCACCCCGCCGGGCATCTGGACGATGGAGAGAAGCGAGTCCATGCCCTTGAGGGCCCGGCTCTGCACCGGCACGCCCAGGACGGGCAGCACCGTCTTGGCCGCCACCATGCCCGGAAGGTGCGCCGCGCCGCCGGCCCCGGCGATGATCACCTCCAGGCCGCGGCCCTCCGCCCCCTCGGCGTAGTCGAAGAGCAGGTCCGGCGTGCGATGGGCCGACACCACCCGAACCTCGTGGGGCACGCCCAGGGCTTCCAGGGTTTCCACGGCCCGTTCCATGGTCTCCCAATCGGAGCGGGACCCCATGATGACACCGACGAGAGGCGAAGCCATGCGATGGGGGTCCTCGGCTGCGGGTACGGAAGGGCGGACAGGGAGGGCTGAGGTTGGCCGACGAGGCGGAAGGGGTCAAGCCCCGGAACAGCTCTGGAACGCCGGAAGGTGTTTGTCGAGTGATGCGCGTCGGTTGTTGTCGAACACCCGCGACACGTCCCACGGCAGTCCCTGGGCGAGGAGGCGATCGTAGAGAGCCACGTTGGCGATCTCGGCCTCCACCCCCACGGCGCAGGCCGTGGCGGGATCGGCGAACGCCTCGGCGTCGGAGGGATCGAACGGATCCGCAGGCACGCTCCACCCCCGGGCTTCGAAGAGGCCCGCGATGGACGCCGCGTGCCGGGCCTCGGCCTCGGCGATGTTGACGAAGGGCAGGATGGCGCCGAAGTCGTCGGTCACCCGCAAGTAGGTCGCGCGGGCTCGGTACTCGTCGACGATGGCGTCGGTGAGGACGGTACGAAGGGCGTCGTCGTCGAGGGACGGCGCGGTGGGATCGGTGCCGGAGTCGCAGGCGGCGAAGAGCAGGGTCGTGGCCGCGAACAGGGCGGCATGGGAACGGCGCGTAGTCGGGATCATGGTCGTGTCCGGTGGCAGGGAGGGCCATCCACCCATGCGATGCCCGTGGGGCGCTCCGCGCTAAATCGCCGCCTCGCCGGAACGCGCTCCGCGTCGACGCCGTATCTTCACGGACACACCCCCCACCGGATTCCGTCATGAGCGACACCGTCCACGTTCCCCGGGACGCCCACTGGCCCGACGATCGCCCCAGCCTCCTCCCCGTCCTTCCCCTGGTCCACGTGGCGTGGTCCGACGGAATCCTCACGGCGGGAGAACGCCGGGTCTTTCGCGAGCTGATCCTGGAGAGCCCGGCCCTCGACGCCGCCGACCGGCGCTCCCTCGAGCCCTGGCTCGACCCCGAGTCGCCCCCCTCGCCCACGGCCGTCTGGGGCCTCCGGGAGCGGATCCGTGATCTGGCCCAACCCGAGGCCGCCGATTCCATGTCCCTCACCGAACTCGGCTATCACATCGCCCGGGCTTCGGGAGGGCACCGGCCGTGGCGGGATCCCGACGCACGCCACGCCCTGGCGGCGGCGGAAGCGGCCCTGGGCGTGCTGGGGCGCGAAGCGGTGCGGCGGGTCCTGGCCCCGGTGCCCCCGCCCGCCGTCCCCTCGGTGGGATCGCTCTTCGACGCCGACCGCATGGCCGAATACCTGAGCCATCCCGAACCCGAGGTGCGGGACACCATCATGGGACTCCTCCACGACGAGGTCTTCCGCATGGACGTGGAGGTGGACCGGGTCACCCACCGGGCCCGGGTGCTGGAAGCGGTGCGCCGCCTGGCCCGGGAGGGGCTCGGCGCCCTGGCCTACCCGAAGGAGTACGGCGGCGCGGCCTCGCCGGCGGCCAGCGTGGCGGCCTTCGAGACCCTGGCCTTCGGCGACCTCTCGGTGGTGGTGAAGTACGGCGTCCAGTTCGGCCTCTTCGGCGGCAGCGTGCTCCAGCTCGGCACCCGGAAGCACCACGACCGGCTGCTGCGGGACATCGGGTCGCTGGAACTGCCGGGCTGCTACGCCATGACGGAGATCGGCCACGGATCCAACGTGCGGGATCTGGAGACCCGGGCCACGTACGACCCGGACCTCGACGGATTCCGGATCCACACGCCCCACGACGGGGCCGGAAAGGAGTGGATCGGCAACGCGGCGCTCCACGGACGCATGGCCACCGTCTTCGCCCAACTCGAAGTGGACGGCGAACCCCATGGAGTCCACGCCTTCCTCGTGCCCATCCGGGGCGACGACGGCGCCGTGCTTCCGGGTGTCCGCATCGAGGACAGCGGTCCGAAGGAGGGCCTCAACGGCGTGGACAACGGGCGCATCTGGTTCACCGACGTCACCGTGCCCCGGGACGCCCTTCTCGACCGCTTCGCCTCGGTCACCCCCGAGGGGCGGTACGAGAGCCCCATTCCGTCGGCCGGGCGCCGCTTCTTCACCATGCTGGGCACCCTGGTCGCCGGGAGGATCAGCATCGCCGCCGCGTCGGTGAGCGTGGCCAAGACGGCCCTCACCATCGGTGTGCGCTACTCGGCCCGGCGCCTCCAGTTCGGCCCCGAGGGCCATCCCGAAGTCCCGATCCTGGACTACACCACCCAGCGGCGCCTCCTCCTGCCCCGACTGGCCGCCACCTACGCCCATCACTTCGCCGTCCGCGACCTGGTGGAGCGCTACGACCGGATCCTCACGGGTGCGGGCGACGAAGTGGACACCCGGGAACTCGAGGTTCGGGCCGCCGGGCTGAAGTCGCTGGCGTCGTGGCACACCCTGGACACCCTCCAGGCCGTGCGGGAGTCCATGGGAGGGCGGGGGTATCACGCCGAGAACCGCATCGGGCGCATGAAGGCCGACGCCGACATCTTCGCCACCTTCGAGGGCGCCAACGTGGTGCTGCTCCAGCTCGTGGCCAAGGGTCTCCTGACCCGGTTCCGGGAGGAGATGGGCGATCTGCGGCTCTGGGACGCCGTGAAGTACCTGGCCGACCGGGCCCAGACCCGGGTGGCGGAGTTGAACCCCGTGATCGTGCGGCGCCACGACGAGGAGCACCTCCGGGATCCCGACTTCCATCTGGCGGCCTTCCGCTACCGGGAAGAGCGCCTGCTGGGCTCGGCGGCCCGGCGTCTCAAGGCCCGCATCGACGACGGCATGGAGTCGTTCCAGGCCATGAACGAGGTCCAGGACCACCTGGTGACCCTGGCCCGAGCCCACACCGAGCGCCTGCTCCTGGAGGCGTTCGTCCAGGGGGTGACCCGGGCGCCCACGCCAGGCATCTCCGAGACGCTTCGCACCCTGTCGTCTCTCTTCGCCCTGGAGCGATTGGAGGCGGATCGGGCGTGGTTCCTGGAAGCCGGATACTTCGAGCCGGCGAAGAGCGAGGCGATCCGGGCCCAGGTCAACGCACTCTGCGCCGATGTGGCCGAACAGGCCGAACTGCTTGTCGACGCCTTCGCCATTCCCGACGAGGTGCTCCGGGCTCCGGCCGCGCTCTGACCCTTCCCCGGGGTGGTCCGGGACGACCCATCGCAGGACTACAAGAACCCGCCCCGGGTGCCGACAATCGTACCCGGAACCAGGTCCGAACTGCTCACTGCGTTCGGAACGTTCAAAAACACTTGTTGTGTTCGAACGGGGACCGTCTCCAGATTTGAGTGAGACGGATCCGCGTTCCGCGTCGGGTCCACGATTCCGGGTACCGAGCCCCACCATTCGGAGGAACAGGGGATGCTTGCACGACGTTTCCAGGTGGCCTGCGCCGCGTTGCTCGCGGCCGCGCCCCTCACGGCCCAGCAGGACTACCAGTGGTCCGACGACCGGCCCGATGCCGTGGCTCCGGCCAGCCTCGTCGGCACTCGCATGCTTCCCGCCGGTTCGGTGGAGCTGCGCTACATCTTCTCGAGCTCGAGCTTCGCAGGCGTGCAGCTCGGCAACCAGTTGGTGGATGCCGGCTCGGTGCTGGACTTCTACGACACGACCCCGTTCCAGCGGAAGGACCGGACCCATCGGGCCGTCCTCATGTTCGGGGCCAGCGAGTCGTTCACGCTCCTCATCGACGCCCACTGGGCCGATCGGTCCCGGGACATCGCCGACGACGACTTCTTCATCACCACCGAGGCCACGGGTCTCGGTGACGTGACCGTGGAGGGTCTGTTCTCGGTCTGGGAAGGCGACGCCACCCGGGTTCGGGTATCGGCGGGCGCCGAGGTTCCCGTGGGCAGCACCGACGAGCGGGGGGATCTCCTCACGCTCCAGGATCAGGTGCTTCCCTACGAGATGCAGCCCGGTTCGGGCTCCATCTCCTTCGTGCCCGGCGTCTCCGGCGAGATGCAGAACGAGTACGGGACCGTAGGCGCCCAGGTGAAGGCCCGCCTCCGCCTCAACGACAACGACCGGGACTACCGCCTGGGTGACCAGGTGGAAGCCAACGGCTGGGTGGGCTACAAGCTCAACGACTTCTTCGCCCTGACCAGCGGCGTCCGCGCCCTGAGCTGGGGAAGCATCCAGGGCGTACCCGACGACGTCGACGTGGGCCGTGACCCCGGCGAGGATCCGGTCTTCACCGGTGGAAAGCGGGTCGACATTCCCCTGGGACTGAACGTCTTCATGCCCGAGGGGCGCCTGACGGGCCACCGGTTCTCGGTGGAATTCGTCTGGCCGGTGCACCAGGATTACGACAACTTCCGGGTCTCCGGCGACTGGGGCTTCTCGGTGGGTTGGCAGAAGACCTTCTGACGGTCTCTTCGTGCCCGCCCCCCGACGGGGCGCCTCCGACTCGGGGGCGCCCCGTCGGCGCGTTCAGGACCCGGCGGCCTCCACCAGGTGGTAGCTCTTCTTGCCCTTCCGGAGCACCAGGTAGCGGCCCTCGATGAAAAGCGACCCACCGACCCGGGCCGCCGTGTCGGTGGCCCGTTCGCCGTTCAGGTAGATCCCGCCCCCCTCCACCGACCGCCGGGCGTCGCCCTTCGACGAGCAGAGTCCGGTATCGGCCAGGAGGTCCAGGAGCGCCACCCCCTCGCCCTCCAGATCGGTCCGGGCCACGGTGGACGAGGGCACGTCGGCGAAGATGTCGCCGATCTCGGCGGCATCCAGCCCCTCCAGCGACCCTCCGAAGAGGGCTGCGGTGGCCTGTTGGGCCCGGGCCAGCCCCGGGTCGCCGTGCACCCGGCGCGTCACGTCCTCGGCCAGGGCCTTCTGGGCCGCCCGGCGATGGGGTTCGGCCTCGGTCGCCGCGTCCAGCGCCTCGATCTCGGGCCGGTCCAGGAGGGTGAAGAACCGCAGGTAGTCGCCCACGTCGGCGTCGGGCACGTTGATCCAGAACTGGTAGAACCGGTAGGGCGAGGTGCGCCGGGGATCGAGCCAGATGGTGCCCTCTTCCGTCTTGCCGAACTTGGTCCCGGACGAGGTGGTGATGAGGGGCGCCACGGCGCCGAAGGCGTGGCCGCCGGTGACGCGCCGCACCAGGTCGACGCCGGCGGTGATGTTGCCCCACTGATCGCTGCCCCCCATCTGCACCGAGCAGCCGTCGTCGCGAAAGAGGTGGAGGAAGTCCGCCGCCTGAAGCAGTTGGTAGCTGAATTCGGTGAAGCTGATGCCCTGCTCGTCGCTCTCCACCCGCCGCCGCACCGACTCCTTCCGGAGCATGGCGTTCACCGAGAAGTGCTTCCCGATGTCCCGGAGGAAGTCCAGCACGTTGGTGCGGCCCAGCCAGTCCAGGTTGTTCCGCATGCGGGCCGGATTGGGGGCCGCCTCGAAGTCCAGGAAGTGCTCGAGCTGGGCGCGGATCCCCCGGGCGTTGGCCTCCATGCCCTCCCGGGTGAGGAGGGGGCGTTCGGCGCTCTTCCCGGACGGATCGCCGATGAGGCCCGTGGCTCCCCCCACCAGGGCGATGGGGTGGTGACCGGCCCGCTGGAGGTGGACCAGGAGCATGATGGGAAGCAGCGACCCCACGTGAAGCGAGTCGGCCGTGGGATCGAAGCCGATGTAGACGCCTCGGGGCTCCTGGGCCAGGTGTTCGGCGGCGCCTTCGGTGGCGTCCTGCAGGAGTCCCCGCCAGGCGAGCTCGTCGAGTACGGACATGGATCGTGGGGCTACGGGAAAGGGCTCTCCGGGGACTCCGGACGGGCTTCCAACCCTACCGTCGGGCGTCCCCGGGTCAAGGGAGCGAACAGGGTTCGTCCCCTGGCGAGGACACGGCGGGGAACCTTTCTCCCGGCGCCGCGGGCCGTCCGGAGTCCCCAAGTGCCACGGGCACAATCACTTTCGGCAACGCTCACCGCTGGAGGCCGGTCTGGCACTTCCCTTGCCCCTTCCTCGTAGTGTGGAACGAGGGGACGACCCTCCCAACGACCGAACACGAGCGCGACGAATACAAAGGACTGGGGACGATGACGCGAGGACGATGGACCCCCGACTGGGGATCGATGGTGGCAGCGCTGACGCTCCTGGCCGTGGCCGCTCCGGCGGCGGGTCAGTGGCGGGACCGCGACGACCGCCGCAACGACCGGAGGGACGAGGACCGGTGGGGCGGCCCCTCGGCCTACGTGGGTATCGGCTTCGTGGCCGCCGACCCCGTGGGAGAGTTCGGCCGCTTCGTGGACGACGGCTTCGGGCTGAACCTGGAAGGGCGGTTCCCCGTGTCGGGGGCGGGCCCGCTGGCCCTGCGCCTCGACGGCGGCTTCGTGGTCTACGGCCACGAGCGCCAGGGCATGTGCTTCCCGCCGCCCGTGGGATGCCGCATCGGCGTCGACCTGAACACGTACAACACCATCGCCTTCCTGGGCGTGGGGCCCGAACTCGCCGGTGACGGCTCGGTGGCCCCCTACGTCAACGGATCGGTGGGCCTCACCTGGTTCTACACCAGTTCGTCGCTCTCCGGGGCGGACGACTGGGACACCAACTTCAACACGACCAACTACTCCGACTGGGCCACGTCGCTCCGCGCGGGCGGGGGCGTGCGGTTCCGGGTCGGGGGCAGTTCGTCCCGGCCCGTGCTCCTGGACGTGGGTGCCCAGTACCACCGGAACGGCCAGGCCGACTATCTGCGGGAAGGCGACATCGTCGACTATCCCGACGGCACCATCGAACTCTACCCGAACCGCACCGAGACCAACCTGGTGACGTTCAACGTCGGGGTCTCGTTCGGTGTGGGAGGCCGGGGGGATCGCAGCCAGGATGTGGACGATCACCCGGGACACCGGCGGCGGTAGGCGCCCCACGGCGACACCCCGAAACGGATCGGGAGGCCGGATTCGCCCCTGCCGGGGCGGGTCCGGCCTCGTTCCGTCATGCCCCGAAGCACATCCCGATGGAATGCCGTAAGTTGGGGGGCTTCCCCCCCGCGATCCCATGACCGAACCCGACGATCCCCCTCGACCGGCGCCGAAGCCGGCCCGACGCACCTGGCGCAGCATGGCGAGGCCGTTCCTCCTGGTGGCCACCGTGGTCGTGGTGGCCGTGGTGGTGGCCGAGACGCTGCTTCAGGTGTCGGGGCTCACGCCCACCCGAGGCGGCGTATTCACGGTCTCGGCCGAAACCTTCGAGCGGATTCCGGGCATCTTCGAGCCGGGGCGGGACATCCAGGTCCGGGACCATCCGGAGCTGCGGTATGCGGCGACCATCGACAGCCTGGGATTCCGGGGGCCCGACTTCGCCCGGACCCCGGCGGACCACGAGCTCCGGGTCTTCGTGGTGGGCGACGGGTTCGTGTTCGGAAGCTTCGTGGAAGACGATCGGACCCTGCCCAGCCGCCTGGAGGCCGGGCTCGCGGAGCGCTGCTCGGGCCCCGTGACGGTGGTGAACGCGGGACTGCCGGGGTCCACCATTCGGGACCAGATCCGACTGGTGGAGCGGGGCCTGGAGCTCGATCCCGATCTGGTGCTCGTGGTCTTCTCCGAAGACGACGTGCGCGACATGGTGGGGCCCTCCATGTGGCAGGACCTGACCCGGAACCGGGAGGCGAAGTCGGCGCCCCCTCTGGGGCTCGTCTACCCCATGATCCGCAACTCGGCCCTCTGGAACCTGGGACTCCGCCTCCGGTCGGCGCTGGTCTCTCGACGCATCGACGACGCTCTGGCCGACGCCGATCCCGACGCCGGCATGGCTCCGGAAGACCCACCTCCCGAGATGCCCGAGGCCCGGGCCGCGTACCGGGAGGTGCTGACCTCCCTGCGGAATCGCCTCGCCGAGGCGGGCGTACCGCTGGTCTTCGCCATCTACCCGTCCCACCTCACGGTGTACGGGCATTGGGCTTGGGACCAGCACCGCTGGATCGAGAGCGTCGCGGCGGAGCTTGAGATTCCCACCATCTCCCTCCTCACCCCCCTCCAGGCCAACGGCCGCCCCGAGGGGGAACTCTACCTCCTGCCCCACGACGGGGTGGCGAGCGCGGCGGGATACGCGGTGGCCGCCGACTTCCTGGCCGGCGCGCTGGTGGGACGGGAACTCCTGGCGGGGGGATGCGAGTGACGGGCTGGCGGCTCTGGCTCCACGCCGCTCGTCCCCGCACCCTCCCCGCCGCCGCCGCGCCGGTGTTCATCGGGGCGGGGTTGGCCGCGCTCCGCGGCGGGTTCGCCACGCTTCCCGTGCTGGCGGCCCTGGGGGGCGCCCTCCTGATCCAGATCGCCACCAATCTCGCCAACGACTACTACGACTTCGTACGGGGCGGCGACACCGACGACCGGGTGGGGCCCGTCCGGGTGACCCAGGCCGGCCTGGTGGAGCCGGCGGCGGTGAAGCGGGCCATGGCCCTGGTCCTGGCGGCGGCCTTCGCCGTGGGCATCTACCTGGTGAGCGTCGGGGGCTGGCCCGTGGTGTGGATCGGCCTGGCGTCGCTGGTGTGCGCCGTGGCGTACACGGGGGGGCCGTTCCCCCTGGCCTACCACGGCCTGGGCGACGTCTTCGTGTTCGTGTTCTTCGGCCTGGTGGCGGTGGGCGGGACCGTGTGGGTCCAGACCCTGACCTGGCCGGCGGAAGCCCTCTGGGCCGGCGCGGGCGTGGGGGCCCTGAGCACGGCGATCCTGGTGGTGAACAACCTCCGGGACATTCCCACCGACCGGGTGGCGGGAAAGCGCACCCTGGCGGTGCGCATCGGGGCCCGGGCGTCGAAGGCCCAGTACGTGGGCCTCCTCCTTCTGGGGGCCGCCGTGCCCCCGGTGGGCGTGGCCCTCTTCGCCTGGCCCTCCCTGACACTGGCGACCCTGGGCGTCTTCGTCGGGGCCGTGGGCCCGACACGCCGGGTGCTGGGCTTCGCCGAACCGGCCCAACTGCTTCCGGCCCTGGGCGGCACTGCCCGCGTCGTGGCGCTCTACGGCGTCGTTCTGGGCGCCGCCCTCGCCGCCGGGGCGCCGTGACCGACTTCCTGGCCCGGGCGGTGGCGGCCCGGCCCGACGCCGTAGCCGTGGACGACGGCCGGGAGACGTGGACCTACGCCGACCTGGGAGAGCGGGCCGCCCGCTGGGCCCGGCGATTTCGGGAGGGGGGCGCGGCGCCGGGACGCGTGGTGGCCCTCCACGCCGAACCCGGCCGCGAACTGGTGGCGGCCCTTCACGGCGCCTTCCGCACCGGGGCGCGGGTGGCGCCCCTCCATCCCGACCTGTCGGCACCGGAACGGGAGGCGGCCCTCCAGGCCCTGGATCCGGTGATGGTGGTGGACGCCGGCCGGGAGGCGGCAAACCTCCCCGACCCCGAGGCGGGAGGCGACGCCCCCACCCCGGACGAGGGGCCCGTGGCCGTGCTCTGGACTTCGGGCACGTCGGGCCGGCCCCGGGGCGTGCTTCTGACCGAGGCGGGGCTGCGGGCCAGCGCCGAAGGGAGCCGGCTGCGGCTGGGTCTCGGTCCCGACGACGTCTGGTACGCCTCCCTCTCACCGGCCCACGTGGGGGGACTCGCCCTTCTGGTCCGGGCGGCGATCCTGCAGTGCGGCCTCGCCATGGGAGGGCGCTTCTCGGCCCGCGATCTCTCGGACCTGGTGGACCGGGGACGGGTGACCCACGCCTCCCTGGTGCCCACCATGCTGCTCCGCCTCCTGGAGACCCGGAGCGACGCCCCGCCTCCTCCCACGCTCCGGTGCCTCCTCATCGGAGGGGCTCGGGCGCCTCGGGACCTGGTGGACCGGGCGTTGGCGGCCGGATTCCCCCTGGCCCTGACCTACGGCCTCACCGAGGCCAGCTCCCAGGTGGCCACGGCAGCGCCGCCGGACGTGCGCCGGGACCCCACATCGGTGGGTCGGCCGCTGGCGGGGGTGGAGGTCCGCATCGACGACGCCGGCCAGGTGCACGTACGCGGCCCCACGGTGTCGCCGGGGCTCGTCGACGGCACCCGCCTCACCGACGCCCAGGGGTGGTTCGCCACGGGAGACCTGGGCTCCCTGGACGGCGACGGCCGCCTCCGCATCGTGGGGCGCCGCGCCGACCGGATCGTCTCCGGGGGAGCCACCGTGGACGCCCACGAGGTGGAAGCCGCCCTCCGGCACCACCCCGCGGTGATGGACGCCTGCGTGGTGGGCCTGCCCGACGCGACCTGGGGGGAGCTGGTGGGCGCGGCGGTGGTGGTGTCGCCGGAGGGTCCAGACCGGGACGAGCTCGACCGCTGGATCCGGGAGCGTCTGTCTCCGGCCAAGCGCCCCCGCCGGATCGTGCAGGTGGACGCCCTCCCCCGGAATCCCAACGGAAAAGTCGACCGGGCCGCCGTGCGGCGACTGCTGGAGGCGGGCTGACCCGGGGCCGGGACGCCGGTCAGCTCGGCAGGACGGCGCTTCGGGCGGCTCGTGCGGCGCGAGCCGCCGAGGCCTCGTGACCCCGACGATTGGCCTCCCGATCGGACCGCACCTCCAGCACCACTGAGGGCCCGGTGCCGGCCACCGCCTCGGCCACCGCGCCCGAGAGCTCGTGGGGCCCCACCCGCCGGTGGGCCACGCCGTACAGCGCCGACCCATGGGCGAGATCGGCCCCGTGGGGCGTAGCGAAGTAGGGCGTGAACGCGGGCTCCCGCTCCCGGACCGGGAGCATGTGGAAGATGCCGCCGCCGTCGTTGTTCACCACCACCAGCACGAAGCGCACGTCGGGCTCCCGGGCGGCCAGGAGCCCGTTCACGTCGTGGAGGAAGGCCAGATCGCCCACGAGCCCCACGACGGTACGCCCGGTGCCGGCGCCGACCCCCAGGGCGGTGGAGACGATGCCGTCGATGCCGCTGGCCCCCCGGTTCCCCCAGAGGGAGAGAGCCTGGTTCCGGGCCCCGCCGTAGGCGTCCACGTCCCGCACCGGCATGGAGCTGGACACGAAGAAGGGCGTGCCCTCGAGGAGGGCCTCCACCACGGCCGCCGCCAGGTGCCCCTCGTGGGGCGGGCCCTCCAACGCGGCGGCCCGGGCCCCGGCGTCGGCCTCCACCCAGGTCCGGGCCCACCCGGCGTCGGCGCACCGGACGCCGCACCGGGCCAGGCGCTCCAGGGTGTCCACCGGGCAGGCCACCACCATCCGGGACGCCCGGGCCTGGTGGTCCTTCCACCGGCGGCCGGCGTCCACCACCACCTGGGGAGTGTCTCCATGGCGGTCCAGCCAGGCCAGCACGGCGGCCGACGTGGGCGCCGCCCCCACCCGCACCACCAGATCGGGGGCCAGGGCGGCGGCCACGTCGGCATCGCGCAGCACCAGGTCGGGAGCCGTGAGCACGGCAGCGCCCTCCGACGGTCCGTGGCGGCCCCCCGAGAGGGGATCGGCCAGGAGGGGCACGCCCCACGCCGCCGCCAGCCGTCGCAGGGCCGGGCCCAGGTGCCCCCCGTCGGGGTGGGGGCCCGCCACCAGGACCCCGCGCGCGGCCCCCTCCAACCGCCGGGCCAGCGCCCGCACCTCGTCGTCCGACAGCCGGGGGCGGCCCACGCCCACGGCGGTCCACGGGGCGCCGTCGGGGCGTCCCCCCAGCCCCGGCTCCGCCGAGTCCGGGTAGCCCTCGGGCAGGTCGCCGTCCCGGGCGACGGGCTCCAGGGGTTTGGCGTAGGGCACGTTCAGGTGGACCGGACCCGCCGGGAGTCCCAGAGCCGCGCCCACGGCCCGGTCCACGGTGGCCCGGAGGTGACGGAGGGCGTCGTCCTCCACTTCGGGGTCCGGAAGCTCCAGCGCCAGCACCGGATAGGGGCCGAAGATGCCCCGTTGATCGATGACCTGGTTGGCGTCGGCGCCCCGCAGGCGGGCTGGACGGTCCGCCGTGAGCAGGAGAAGCGGGGTCTCCGACCACGCGGCCTCCACCACGGCCGGCAGGAGATTGGCCACCGCCGTCCCCGACGTCGTCACCACCACGGCGGGACGCCCTGTCGCCTTCCCGAGCCCCAGGGCGAAGAAGGCCGCCGATCGCTCGTCCAGGAAGACCCGGAGGCGAAGGACCTCGCCCCCCTCCCGCTCCGCCGCCGCCAGGACCAGGGGCGTCGACCGGGAGCCCGGGGCGATGCAGAGGTCGGTGACCCCGGCCCGAACCAACTCGTCCACGAGGGTTCGGGCGTGGACCGTGTTGCGGTTCACGAACCGCCCACGGAGGTGAGCCGGGCGCCCCGAGCCTCGAGGGCCCGCAGCACGGGCTGGAACTTGATCCCCGTCTCGTCCCATTCGCCCTGGGCGCTGGAGCCGTCGACGATGCCCGCACCGGCGAAGAGGCGCCAGCGGCTGCCGTCGCCCACGGCGGTCCGGAGGGCCGGCACGAAATGGCCGTCGCCGTCGGAGCTGAACCATCCCACGGGGCCCGCGTACCACCCCCGGTCGAACGGCTCCTCCCGGCGCAGCAGTTCCAGGGCCGCGTCCCGGGGCACGCCGCACACCGCCGGCGTGGGATGCAGGGCCGCCACCATGTCCAGCACGTGACGATCGGCGGGCACCCGGGCCCGGATCTCGGTCTCCAGGTGCTGGATCCGGGCCAGGGTCAGAACGTGGGGTTCGGGAGACACCCGCACATCCGACGCCACGGGGCCCAACCGCTCCACCATGTCGTCGACCACGAGGCGATGTTCGGCCCGATCCTTGGCGCTGGCCAGGAGGTCCCGGGCGAGGGCCTCCCGGGCGGCCGCTCCCTCTCCCACCCCCACCGACCCCGCCACCGCCGTGGCGTGGAAGATCCCGCCGCGCACCGTGGCCAGGGCCTCGGGGGCGGCGCCCACCAGTGCCTGCCGCGCTTCGGGCTCGAAGAGGAACACGTGGGTCCCGGGATTCCGCAGGTGGAGGGTCTCGGCCAGCTCCACCGGCCCCACGGGGAGGTCGAGCTCCACGTCCAGGGTCCGGGCCAGCACCGCCTTCGTGACCCGGCCGGCCTCGATGGCCCCGAGCACGGCGGTCACGGCCCGCTCCCAGGAATCGCGCCGGGACGCCCCGACCCGTCCGGCCCCGCTTGAGGGGTCGGGGCCCGCACCGGCGTCGGAGAGTTCCGCCGCCAGACGCCGGGCGTCGGCCTCCAGCCGCCGGGCCGCCTCGTCCTCCGACCCGTCGGCCACCAGGGCCTGGACCCGGAGCCGGCCGTCTCCCGACGCGTCGCCCGTGAGCTCCATGCGGGGCAGATGGAAGCAGGCCCCGGGAAATGCGGTCCACGCCCCCGACGCCCCGTGATCGTCCCGGAAGGCGAACCCTCCGTAGGCCCGGAGGCGCACGCCCTCGGGAGCCGGCGGAAGTCCGCCCACGGACTTGCGCATGCGCGCGAACCGATCGGGACCCGATGCCGTCAGGGCGAGGGCCACTCCCCGGTGGGCCACCCAACGCTCCCCTCGCGCCCAGAAGCCCCGGGCGTCACCCTCGCCCCGCCGCAGGAAGGCCCACGGGGCCAGCCCCCGAACGGGAACGGTGGCCGCCACCAGGCGCGCACCGTCCCGGGCGGCGCCGGGCATGGAGGACAGGGGAGGAGAAGAGGGGCGGATGGCGCGAATCGGTGAGGGGGGACCGGCCGGGCCGAGGCCCGGAAAGCTCCCGAATATAGGGAGCGCGATCCGTACACCAAGGCGGGTGGCAGGTTACTCCCGGAGGGCTTCGGCCTCGTCCAGGAGCGCCCGGATCCGATCCAACTCGCCCCCGTCGACCTCGTGGGCCGACACGAGATGCTGCACCAGGGCGGCGGGGTCGCCCCCGAAGAGGGAGCGGGTGAGGTCGGCCACCATGGACCGGCGCACGTCGCCCCGGGAGACGGCGGCGCGATAGACGTACTGCCGGCCTTCCTTTCGATGCGACACCACGCCCTTCTTCTCCAGGCGCGACAGCAGGGTCGCCACGGTGGACAGGGCCAGACCGCGGACGGGCTGCATGGCCTCGTACACGTCGGCGGTCGACGCCTCGCCGCGCTTCCAGAGCACGTCGAGAAGGTCGATCTGCAGTTCGGTGAGAGTCGTGGCGTCGCTCAAAAGGGCCTCCTGTTTCTCCAGGTACGCTGGCACGGAGAGGCCGATGAGGCAATGCCTTGGAGGCTCCCGAAGCCTCAGTCTCCCGCCGCCGGCGCCACGAGTTCAGCGCGGTAGCCGAATTCGTCGTCGTCCACACTACGACGAGTGTCGATCCAGAGATCCACCGGATACCCCAGCACCGGGTGGTAGGTCACCCGGAGTTCGTCGGCCGACCCGTTCACGGCCTCCGCCACCAGATCGAAGAGGCCCTCCACGCCCGGGTACCCATCCAACGACGTGGGCTCCAGCGGGAGATCGGTCTCGGTCACCGTGGCGACCCGGGTCCCCTGGCGCACCTGCACCCGGACCGTCCCCACCTGGGAGCAGAAGCAGACCCGGTCCACCAGCAGGTCGTAGTCCCGTATCCCGGCGGAGGCCCACAGTTGCCGGGCCCGGGCCAGGTCCATGGACGCCTCGTCGGAGACCGGGTCGAGGACGTCGCACCCGGCCGTCGCCACCATCGCCAGGGCCAGAGCCCACCCCCACCGCGACCTCACGACCCGGAGTCCCTTCGGAAATGCCAGGTGAATCCGTCGCAGCACCCGTCGAAGAGCACCATGGTGTCGGGGTCGGTGAACTGGTACGCCTGCTCCATGAACCCGAAGAGGGACTCGCCGTATCGAATCACGGGGGTGCCCTCCAGGGCGCCGTTCGACGACCCGATCCCCACCTCGTAGGTGGTCTCTCCGCCGAAGTCGTCGTCGAACCAGATCCGCACCGTCCCGCCGGCGGCGAACTCCAGGCTCATGTCGTAGCCCTCCGTGGCGGGGGTCCGGTCGGCCGGAAGCAGACCCCCGGTGGAACGGACCCAGCTCCATCGACCCACCACGGTGGTGGTGGCATCGGGCGCGGTGGACGAGACGGTACAGCTCGCCAGGACCACGGCCAGGAGAGTGAGGACCATGGACGGGGGGATTCGTCGGCGTCTCGGGGTGCACACCATGGGAAAGGCGTCTCCGGGGGTCCGGGGGGATCCTGCAGGGGGGTCCGTTCGTATCAGGAACGATCGACCGCTCCCCTCCGTGACGTGATCCGGGCCGGGGGCGGCCCGACCCCACCCACACCGCACCGCTCCGGAGTCCCCCTCCATGACGCGCACCTTCGCCCTGTTGGCCTCCTCCAGTCTGATCCTCGCCGCGTGCGGTGGAGGCGACGACTCCTCTCCCGCATCCGACGGCGGCGCTCGACCCGTTCCCGCCGACGTCGTCACGGGTGTGCCCGACGGAACCGACGTCTGGCTCGCCGAGATCTTCGAGGTCGTGGGCGGGGGCATCACCATCGACGAGCCCCGGGACCTCACGAGCCGGCCGGGCTACGACAACCAGCCCTTCTTCGGGCCCGACGGCACGCTCTACTTCGTACAGCAGGAGGGGGTGCGCACCGACATCTGGCGCTGGGACCCCGGGTCGAACACCAAGCACCGCATGACGTCGACTCCCGACGAGAGCGAATACTCCCCCACGGCCATGCCCCGGGGCCAGGGGATCAGCATGATCAAGGTCGAGGCCGACTCGACCCAGCGCCTCTGGGCCGTGGATCTGGACGGCACCCGGCCTCGGCTGCTGCTGGAGAACGTGGCGCCCGTGGGGTACCACGCCTGGCTCGACGACGACCACGTGGCCGTCTTCGTGCTCGGCGATCCGGCGACCCTCCAGATCGCCCAGCTCTCCACCGGCGAGGCCCGGACCGTGGCCGAGGGCATCGGGCGCTCGCTCCAGACCGTGCCCGGGCGGCGGGCCGTGAGCTTCTCCCAGTCGGACGGACAGGGTGGATCGGCGCTCCGGATCTACGACCTCGCCACCGACGCCATCACCGATCTGGCCCCGGCGGTGGAGGGGGGCGAGTACCACGCCTGGACGCCCGGCGGCGTGCTCCTCCAGGGATCGGGCTCGGCCATCTGGGCCTGGGTCGACGGCGCCTGGACCCAGGTGGGCGACTTCACCGGCGTGGGACAGGTGGTGTCCCGGCTGGCCGTGGGGCCGAGTGGAGACCGCATCGCCGTGGTGGCCGAGCCCGTGGAGGGTGGCGACGACGACGAGGGCTGATCGCGGGCGACCCTTCGGGCCCGTATCTTCGCTCCGACCCTGCTCGACCCCTCCCCGGAGCCCTCCCATGCGTGCCTCGATTCTTATCCTCCTCGCGCTCCTCGCTCTGCCCGTGACGGCCGCGTCGGCGTCCGCCCAGGACGCCGGGGCGGCCGTTCGACTGGAAGCCCGGCCCGAGCGGGTACAGGTGGTGCGGGGGGCCAGCGCGCCCCTCTCGGTGGTGGCCGTGGACGCGGCCGGTCGGGAGATCTCGGGGGCCGCCGTCCGGATCGTGGCCGCCCGGGGCGCGCTGCGCTGGGAGGACGGCAGGGTGGAGGGTCTCGAGGCGGGGCAACATCAGGTCTTCGCCACCCTGGCTCGGGACGAAGGCGACCCCCTCACCCTCGAGGTTCCCGTCACCGTGGACTGGCCGGCGGTGACCCGGGTGGAGATCACCGCCGCCGAGGCGGGGCGACTCTACGCCGGGACGGCCCTTCGCCTCCAGGCCCACGCCTACCACGCCGACGGCTCCCTCCGCCCCGACGCCCCGGTGACGTGGGCCACCGACGCCCCCTCCGTGGCCTCCGTCGACCCCTGGGGAGTGGTCGCAGCCGGGGCTCCGGGCGCCGTATCGGTCCGGGCCACGGTGGAAGGGGTCACGGGCGAACGCCCCTTCCAGGTGGCCGCCTTCCCCGCCACGGCACTCCGGCTGGAGGGAGGGCCCGGGGGCGACGAGGCGGTGAGAACGGGCGACGTGGTGCACTGGCGGGCCGTGGCGGTGGACGCCGCCGGCCGCCCGGTGGACGACGTGCCCGTGACCTGGACCCAGACGCTCCTGGCCGCCGACACGGTCCACACCGGCGGCGCCGCCGGCGGCCAGGTGCGGGACGGGGCGTTCGTGGCCGATCAGGCCGGGCTCTACGCCGTGGTGGCGTCGGCCGGCCCCCTCACGGCCCGGGCCACCGTGCGGGCCGAACCCCGGGACGCCGTGCGGGAGCTGGAGGTGGTGGGCCACGGCCTCACCCAGACCTACCGCACCACCGACCTCTGGGTCTTCGAGGGGCTGGACGGCCGGGACTACGCCCTCACGGGCTCCAAGGTCGCCGACGGCCACGCCTACCTCTTCGACGTCACCGATCCGGGCCACCCCACCAAGGTCGACTCCATCCAGGTCAACGGCCGCACGGTCAACGACGTGAAGGTCTCGCCCGACGGACGGTACGCCGCCATCTCCCGGGAGGGCGCGTCGGACCGCCGCAACGGGGTGGTGCTCCTCGATCTGGCCGACCTGCCCAACCTCACGGTGGCCAGCATCTACGACGAGGGACTCACGGGGGGCGTGCACAACATGTTCGCCACCGACGACCACCTCTTCGCCCTCTCCAACGGCGACAAGTACGTCATCCTGGACGTCACCGACATCTACGAGCCCCGGTACGTGAGCGAGTACGACCACCCCGACTCCCGGGTCCACGACGTGTGGGTCCACGACGGCGTGGCCTACTCGGCCGAATGGGGCACGGGTGTGGTGGTGGTGGACGTGGGCAACGGCCGGTGGGGCGGGTCCATCGACAACCCGGTCTACGTCACCTCCTTCCCTCTTCCCACCGGCGCCACCCACGCCGTCTTCCCCTACTGGTCGGAATCGGCCGGGAAGATGTACCTCTTCGTGGGCGACGAGATCATGAGCCGCCGGGGCCTCGCCTGGGCCGGCTACCCCCGGAGCATGGGGAGCTACTCGAGCCGGTACGATCCCGAGACGGGACTCGGGGGGATTCCCCTCACCACCACCGGCTACATCCAGGTGGTGGACTTCACCGACCCCGAGTCCCCGGAGATGGTGGCCCGGTACGAGGTGAGCGAGTTCGGGACCCACAACTTCTGGGTCGAAGACGACGTGCTCTACGCCGCCTACTACGAGGGGGGTGTGCGCACCGTGGACGTGAGCGGTGAGCTCATGGGCAACCTCTACACCCAGGGCCGGGAGATGGCCGTCTTCAAGTCGGCTCACCCCGAAGGCTACACGGCCAACGCCACCATGGTCTGGGGCGCCCAGCCCTTCAAAGGCCACGTCTTCTTCAGCGACACCAACTCGGGCCTCTGGTCCGTGCGCCTCCTGCCGAAGAGCCGGCCCATCAGTTGAGCCGCCTCGACATCGTCCCCACGGCGGGGTAGCGGCGCGTTCGGCGAGGTTGGTGCGCCCGGGGGCGGCATCGATTCCCCGGCGGCGGCCGTGGGCCGCATCAACCTTCCACAACTCCCGGGTGACGACGCGTTCGGGAGACTTCGCGCGCCCAGGCCGCATCAACCTTCCACAACTCCCGAAGCCGCCCGCCGTAGTGGTGGGTTGGGGGTGCTGGGACGCCCCCGAATTGACACTTGCCGCCCGGTGATCGGAGTTGGGGAAAGTTGGTGCGCCCCGACGCGGGGCCGTTCAGCGGGCGATGCAGCGGAACTCGTGCTCCAGGCGATGGGCTGAGGGAGGACTACCGGCGGGCACCGCGGCTCGCCACCGGGATCGACACGGGCTCGGCGCCCAGAGCCTCGAACTCCTCGATCCGGACGTATCGCGGCGTGGCGGACCTCTCCGAACTCACGGCCGACGGGGGGTCGTTGGCGATCCTGAGTCCCTCCGTGATCGAGGCCCATTGGAGACCCGGCAGGAGGAACAGACCGCCGGGGGCCGCTCCCCGACTCCCACCGACGAGGCGGATCCACTGCCCGTCCGCATCGATCAGGCTCGTCCTCAGGCTGGATCCGTCCGACAGGGATCCACCGTCGAGGAGCCGAAGGGCCCGCGACTGCACCATCACCGTCTCCCCGTTGTGTTCCGGCCGAACACCCAGGACCTGCACCTGGGCTCCCCCCCCGACCCACCGGGTCCCCTCCCGGATCGCGAGCCGAGCCCGTTCCTCCGGCTGCAGGACCCGGACGTACCCGTCGACCCGGAGCCGGAGGTCACCGGCCTGAAGCGCTTCGAGCTCATCGACGCGCACACTCACCGACCTGATGGAGGGCAGCACGACGGGGTAGCGTCCGTCCGGTGCTCCCACGGGTCGGGCGTCCCGAATCACCACCCCCCGTCCAAACGATTCGATCCGGCGCTTCGGCGCTCCATCGGGCCGGACCAGCAGGACGACCGGGTTCCGCAGTTCGTAGCGCCGATGGGCGGAGGCGCCCTCCACTGCGAACCCGACGGTCACCACTCCCCGGGCGTTCCGGTGGTCGAGGCTCATGTTCCGCACCCAGGCGACCACGGCCTCAGGCCGAACCTCGGGGGGAATCGGCCGTCCGAGGCCCTCGAACGGGGCGGGCGGACCCAGACGACCCAACCCCGCCGCCGCCACGACCCCGACGGCGGCCACGGCGAGCCCCGGTCCGACCCGCCGACGGCCGTAGACCGCGTACCAGGCTCCGACCCCACCGAGGGCCAGCGGGAGAGCGACGGCGATCGTCGACCGGGAGGTGGGCACGGTGGAGGTGAGGACCTGCGTTCCCATCCACGCCAGGGCACCGACGATCACGAACGACCGGATGTCCGGGCTCGCCACCATGAGCGCGGCCAGGACTCCGACGAGTCCGAGTTGGAGGCCGACGCCCCGGGCCACCGTCTCGACCCGGTCGGCCGTCGTCAGGTCGAGGGGGCCCAGGGCGACGAAGGTGAGGAGGGCCGGGACTACAACGAGAAGCATCGCGACGAGGATCCCCTTCGCGGTGGCCATGGCCGACCTCGACAGGGGCAACGTCGGCCAGTGCGCGTGGGGGCCCGTGGCCGGCGACGACTGGACGATCCACGCGGCCGCCAACGCGCCCAAGGGCAGCCAGAGTGTCGACGCGAACTGCAGCCACGCGCCCACCTGCGCGACTCCCATGAACGCCTCGCGCCACGCCGCCACCGCAGCCGCCCCGGACACCGCCAGGAATCCCAACAGCAACCACCCGTGCCGCCGCACGTCCCATCGCAGCACGTGGACCACCTGCTCCAGCCAGGTCATCGGCCCCCTCCGGATCCGAGCCTCGCCCGGGCCAGTCCCACGAACACGTCCCGGAGCGACGCCCGGCGCACGTCCACCCGCTCCGCCAACGGAAACGCCTCGGCCACCCGCGCTTCGAGGTCGTCTGTCCCATGGTCCGTCACGAGGACCGAGACCCGCCGGCCCGCCCGTGCCGCCGCGAGCCAGTGGGGCGGCAGACGCGCCGGATCCACGAACGCGCCGGGGGCCATCAGCACGTCGATCTGACGGAAGCGGGCCCGGAGTACATCCATGGGCTCCGACACCACGAGGCGTCCTCGGTCGAGCACACCGACGTGGTCGGCCAGGCGCTCCAACTCCCCGATGTCGTGGGAACACAGAAGGACCGACGTGCCTTCGTCGGAGACCGACGAGAGGACTCCCTGCACCAGGTCCTCCCGGACGACCGCATCCATGCCCGTGAACGGCTCGTCGAGGATCAGGACCCGGGGTCGGGACGCCAACGCGAGGAGGACCGCGACCTTCATTCTCTCCCCTCTGGACATGCGGCGGATCCGGAGCCGCCGAGGGAGTCGGAAGCGGTCCCGGAGTTCGTCGGCCCGCACCGGATCCCACGTCGGGTACAGCGGCGAGGTGAACGCCTCCAAGGCATCGAGGGTCATGGACCCGGGGAGTGCGACGCTCTCGGCCACGTACCCGACCCGGGCCCGATGCTCGGGCGGCAGGGCGTGGGGGGCGTAGCCGAGCACGGAGGCCTCCCCCTCCGTGGGGCGGAGGAGACCCACCAGGATGCGCAGCAGCGTGGTCTTGCCCGCTCCGTTCGGCCCCAGGAGGGCGTACAGCGACCCCTCGGCCACGGCGAAGTCCACGCCGCGAAGGACGGTCCGGGCCCCGTATCGATGGCTGACGTTCCGCACGAGCAGAGTCGCCGCTTCCTCCGCCATGCCGACGCCGGCCCCCGCGTCGAAGCCGTCCGCGGCGGTCCAGCGATCCCTCATCGGTCGGTTCCGGTCGGTGCGCCGGACGTCACCGACGGTCCACCCGCGCCGTCGAACAGCCGGCCCCACGTATCGGTGACGGCCGTGTGCACGTCCCGCTCCCCCAGCCCGATCCGCCGGGCCTCCACGAGCAGCCGCTCGAGGTCGTCGTCGAGGAGCGCCCGCCTCTCGGCCGAGGTGGCCGGTCCCCAGTCGGCGACGACGGTACCCACCCCGGGCTGGACGACCAGGAGTCCGGATTCCCGGAGCTCCGCCACCACCTTGTGGGCCGTGTTGGGATTGACCTTCAGCGCCTCGCTGAGGGTGCGGACGCTGGGGAACGGAGCACCGGGAAGGAGCTCGCCCGACACCACGGCGCGGGTGGCCGCGTAGACGATCTCCCGATACGGCGACTCACCGGGACGGAATTCGACGTGAAAGGGAAGCATGGTGTACTGTGCGTACTAGTACACCTGGATGTCAACCTCTTCCTTCAGACCCACCCCTCCCACGCCTCCGGGGCGTGGCCCACCGAGAGCTCGTTGCCGTACCGCACCAGGGGCGTCCGCAGGATTCCCGGCTCCTCGGCCAGGATCTCGAGCCAGCGGGCGTCGCCGTAGTGGGCCTGCTGGAGTCCCAGATTCCGGAAGCGCTTCGCGTCGCGGTCGATGAGGGCGTCGGTGCCGAACTTCTGGATGAACCGGCGCAGCTCCCCTTTGGAGGCGGCCTTCTGCCGGAGGTCCACGAAGTGGATCTTCACGCGCCGTTCCTTGAAGAACCGCTCCGCCTTACGGGTGTCCCGACACCCTTTCGTACCGAAGATCTGGACCTGCACGGCGACCCCTCAGCGGTAGTTGCCGAACTGGAGTTCCACCCCCCAGTCCCCCTTCTTCAGGAACTGGATGACCTCCTGGAGCGTGTCCCGCGACGGGGCGCTGACCCGCAGTTCCTCGCCCTGGATGGCGACCTGCACCTTCTTGAAGCCCTCGTCCTTCACGGCCTTCACGATCTTCTTTCCCGTCTCCTGATCGATGCCCTGCTTCAGGCCCACGGTCTGACGGGCCCGACCCAGGGTACCGGTCTCCACGTCGCCCTCGTCCAGGTTCTTCACCGGGACTCCACGGCGCACCAGCTTCTCCCGCAGCACGCCCAGAAGCTGGCCCAGCCGGTACTCGTCGTCGGCCTCGAGCTTGATGGACGCCGACTTCCGATCGAACTCCAGGGTGCAGTCCGTGCCCTTGAAGTCGTAGCGGGTGGCGATCTCCTTGTGGGACTGGTTCACGGCGTTGTCGACCTCCTGGAGGTCCACGCCGGTGGAAACGTCGAAGGAATTCGTCTTGGCCATGCGTCACTGGATTGAGGTCAGGGGATCCCGTTCCCGGGCGCGGCCTGGGAAGGTAGCGTCCACGGGGCGGAGCCTCCACCGCCCCCGCCCGCCTCGAAGCTTTCCCGCAAGGCCTGGATCGCCGCCGACAGGTCGATGCACCACGCCTCGCCGCAGCGCCTCAGGGCGGTGACGTCGGGCACGATCAGGGGATCGCCGTCGGTGGGGATGGCCACGGTGGCCTCCACCACCGCGCCGTCGTCGCTCACCGTGACCTCGTCCACGGTCCACTCGGCGCTGCGGATCAGCTCCAGGGCCCCGGGCTGGCCGGCGAAGAGCCACCGCAGGTAGCCCCCCATGACCTCGGTGTCGTCGAGGGTCGGGAGACGGTCGGCCGCACCGAACCACTCGGCCACGAGTTCGGGGCCCTCGGGGTGGGAGTCGAGGGACTCCACCAGGGTCCGGAAGGCCCCCAGGTCGTCGGGATGGACGAACGCGGCGGCACCGGCCCAGTCCCGGGCGAAGAGAGCGGCCCGGTAGCGCTCCAGCACCGCCACCGGGGCCGCGACTGCGTCTTCGGAGATCCCCGCCGCCGGATCGGCCTGGCCCGCCACCGGCCCCGGCGCCAGAGCCACGCCCAGGGCGAGGACGACGACCCGCGCCGGGAAACGCCGCGGCACGGGCGGCCTACCGGCGCCCGAAGCCCCGGGGCGCACGAAACGCTCCCGTGAGCATCTGGGCGTCGAAGCCCTCCACGTGGCCGCCGGTGGCGTGGCGGTAGAGGGCCGCCGTGTAGATGCCCTGGAGCGCCGAGGCCACGAGCCCCAGCACGACGTAGCCCATGACGCCCACGGCCACCACCGGGAGGATCACGGCGGGTCCGCCGCCGAACTGGGCCGCCACGACGATCATGGCCACGAAGACCAGGGTCCACGACATGCCCATGAGGAAGAACGCCCACCCGATCCCGAAGCTCGCCACCATCTGCTCACCCCAGGTGCGCTTGAAGAGGGCGGCGCTCTCCTTCACGGCGTCGATGGGCCCGACGTCCTTGGACACCAGCACCGGCACGGCGAGGTATGTGGCCACGGTCCACCCCATACCCACCAGGCCCACGACGAGCTTCCCGACGAAGCCCACCCGCTCCGAGATGGCCCGGAGCACCATGCCGACGGTGGCCGAAATGGCGGCGTAGCCCAGGATCGAGCCGATCCGGTCCATGGCGATGCTCATGCCGTCGGACACCGTGGGATCACCCCCTTCGAGGCGGATCATGGCGGCCCCCACCAGGGCGGAGTTGAAGAAGAAGATCACGGTGTACTGGACCAGGTAGAACAGGAATCCCACCACGTAGCCCAGGTAGCCGCCGCCCTCTTCGGCGAAGATCTCCCACCCCCCCGTGAGGGCCATGGGCGCGATGAAGCTGACCGCCACGAGCACCGTCGCGATGCCCGACAGCAGGGGAAACACCAGCAGCTCCTTGTCGAGCTTCAGCACGTGGGCGCTGGCCTTCACGAGGGACCACGAATTGGAGAGGGAGCCGGCCATGAACGCGCACCTTTCGGAAGGGGACGGGGACGGGTTCGTCCACTCCACTCTACGAACCAACCCCTCGGTTCTTCAATGGGACTCCCCCTTGACCAACAATTAATACCCGGGTTTAATTCCAACCCTGCCGCCGAGCCCCCCTCCCCCACCCCGCCATGCCCTCGTCTTCGCCCGTGCCCGGACCCTTCGTCGCCTTCCACGGCCACCGGCGCATCGCCGAGGGCGACCTGGAGCGCGTGGCCCTGGCCGTCTACGACGCCACCCGGGGCGACGCCGCCCGGGTCCTGGCCTTCGACACCACCGACGGGCGTCAGGTGGACGTGGACCTCCGAGGGGATCGGGCGGGCGTGGGCCGGTGGGCCCGGGCGTGGCTCGCCCGGGAAGGCGCCGAGGGCCCATCGGCGCCCGCCGAGCCCCGCCGCGGCCGGGGGCGGCCCCGCCTGGGGGTGGTGTCCCGGGAAGTCACGCTCCTGCCCCGCCACTGGGCCTGGCTGGCCGCCCAGGGCGGCAACGTCTCGGCCACCCTCCGCCGCCTGGTGGACCAGGCCCGCCGGGCCGACGACGACCGGGCCCGGGTGCGGACGGCCCAGGACGCGGCGTTCCGATTCATGTCGGCGGTGGCCGGAGACCTTCCCCACTTCGAAGAGGCGGTCCGGGCCCTCTACGCCGGCGACGCCGCCGCATTCCGGACCCGCACCGGGGCCTGGCCCCCCGACGTGTCCGAGCTCGCCCGCACCCTGGCCGCTCCGGCCCTGACCCCTCCCCCTTCGTCCGGGAGCTGACCGGTGGAAGACCTCACCGAAGGCCCCATCCCCACCCACATGATCCGCATGGCCGTGCCCATCGCGGTGGGGATGGTCTTCCAGACGCTCTACTACCTGGTGGACCTCTACTTCGTGGGCCGCCTGGGCGACGCCGCCATCGCCGGGCTGTCCACCGCGGGCAACCTCCAGTTCCTCATCATGGCCCTGACCCAGGTTCTGGGCGTGGGGACCATGGCCCTCATCGCCCAGGCCAGCGGACGGAAGGACCGGGCCGACGCCAACCTGGTCTTCAACCAGAGCCTGACCCTCGCCGGAGCGTGTGCCGCCCTGACCCTCGTGGGGGGATACGCGTCGGCGCCGGCGTACATGGACCTCCTGGGCGCCGACGCCGCCACCCGCCAGGCGGGCCTGACCTACCTCTGGTGGTTCCTCCCGGGGCTGGGACTCCAGTTCGCCCTGGTGTCCATGGGCGCCGCCCTCCGGGGCACGGGCATCGTCCGCCCCACCATCGTGGTGCAGATCCTCACGGTGCTCCTGAACGCCGTCCTCTCGCCCATCATGATCGCCGGATGGTTCACGGGCCGGCCCCTGGGCGTCCTGGGCGCGGGGCTGTCCACCACCATCTCGGTGGCCGTGGGGGTCGTGATGCTCTCGGTCTACTTCGTCCGGCTCGAGCGATTCGTGGCCTTCGACCGGGCGTTGATCCGGCCCCGGGTCGCCGAGGCGAAGCGGATCCTGGCCGTGGGACTCCCTCCCGGCGGCGAATTCGCCCTGCTCTTCGTCTACATGGGCGTCATCTACTGGACGATCCGGGGATTCGGCCCCGAAGCCCAGGCCGGCTTCGGCATCGGCAATCGGGTGATGCAGGCCATCTTCCTCCCGGCCATGGCCATCGCCTTCGCGGCGGCGCCGGTGGCGGGCCAGAACGTGGGCGCCGGAAAAGGCGATCGGGTCCGGGCCACCTTCCGGTGGTCGGCGGGAGTGCTGAGCGCCATCATGCTGGTGCTCACCGCCCTCTGTCAGATCCGACCCGAGTTCTTCATCGGTCTCTTCACCGACGAGGCCGAGGTGATCCGAATCGGGGCCGAGTTCCTCCGCATCGTGTCGCTGAACTTCGTGGCCACGGGGATCGTCTTCACCTGCTCGGGGATGTTCCAGGCGCTGGGCAACACGGTGCCGTCGCTGGCGGCCAGCGCCACCCGCCTGGTGACGTTCGTGATCCCGGCGGTGTGGCTGTCGGGGCAGACGTGGTTCCGGCTCCCCCACCTCTGGACCGTGTCGGTAGTGACGGTGGCGCTCCAGGCGGCGTTCGCCTGGTGGCTCCTGGCCCAGGAGCTCGGGCAGGCCTACCCGAGCGTGGCCACGGCCTCCAGGAACCGGGCGCCGTAGCGCTCCAGCTTGGCCGGCCCCACACCGGGAACGTCCAACAGCTCGGCCGACGTGGCGGGCCGGCGGGCCACCATCTCCCGGAGCACCTTGTCGTTGAAGACGATGTAGGCCGGCACCCCCTCCCGGTCGGCGATCTCCTTGCGCAGGGTGCGGAGGGACTGGAAGGCCGCCTCGTCGGCCGGCGTCACGTCGTCGGGCACGGCGGCTCGGCTCCCGCCGGACCGGCGCCGAAGGGCCGCGGCTCCCCGGGTCCGCTCCTCCACCGTGCGTCCGGTGCAGGCGTCGCACGACACGTCGCAGGGCGCCATCTCCTCGTCGAAGTAGCGCACGATGCCCTGGTGTCGGCATCCCCCGGCTTCCACGAGTTCGAAGAGGTCGACGGTGGCCTGGCGCTTCCGGGCCCAGACCTCGGGGTCGTCGATCTCGTTCAGGAAGCGCTCGTGCATCTTCACGTCGGCCCACGAATAGAAGAGCACGCAGTCGCTCTCCAGCCCGTCGCGGCCCGCCCGGCCGAACTCCTGGTACCACGACTCCACGTCCTTGGGCATGTCCCGATGGATCACGAAGCGCACGTCGGGTTTGTCGATGCCCATGCCGAAAGCCACGGTGGCCACCATGACCTCCACCTCGTCTTTCTGGAAGCGCTCCTGGTTCCGCGTCCGGACCGGGTCGTCGAGCCCGGCGTGGTAGGGGGCCGCGTTGACGCCCTCCCGCACCAGGAAGTCGCAGGTCTGCTCCACGGCCTTTCGCGACAGGCAGTAGACGATGCCGCTCTCCCCCGCGTGCTCCCGGACCAGGGCCAGGATCTCCTTCCGGGTGTTGCCCCCCTGCCCCTTCTTCCGCACCGAAAGCGTGAGGTTGGGCCGGAAGAACGATCCCTTGTAGCCCGCGGGCTTCCGCATGCCCAGTTGGCGCAGGATGTCCACCGCGACCTGACGGGTCGCCGTGGCCGTGAGGGCAAGTACGGGCACGTCGAGCTCGTGCTTGAGCCCCTGGAGACGCCGATAGCTGGGGCGGAAGTCGTGCCCCCACTGGCTGATGCAGTGGGCCTCGTCCACCACCAGGAGCGAGATGGGGCACCCCTGGACGAAGTCCCGCAGTCGACCGTCCAGCGCCTCGGGCGCCAGATACACCAACTCGTAGTGTCCCCGCCGCAGATCGTCCAGGCGGCGGCGGCGCTCGTCGAAGTCCAGGGTCGAGTTGATCTCGGCGGCCCGGAACCCGTAGCGCAGCAGGGCGTCGACCTGGTCCTTCATGAGGGAGATGAGGGGCGAGATCACCACCACGGTGCCCGGCAGCATGCGGGCGGGCAACTGATAGGTGAGGGACTTTCCCGCCCCGGTGGGCATGACGGCGATGCAGTCCTTCCCCGCCAGCACCGCGTCGATGATCTCTCGTTGACCCGGTCTGAACGACGGAAAGCCGAACACGCTGCGGAGCACCGCCACGGGGTCCGACGGGTCACCCGCCGGCGTACCCGGAGCCGGGCCGGAGGGGCGGGCGGGGGACGACGGGTCCAGGGGAAGGGAATTCTGCACGGCGGGGGGAACGGGGGTCGGACGGGGAGGGACGCCTGAGGGTAACGGGATCGACGGGCGGGGCAACCGGCGTTCTGGAACCGCCGCGCCCGCCGGCGGTACGTTGGTCATGATCCTCCACCCTCGACCAGGAGCCACCATGCGCCGTTGGGCTGCACTGGGACTGCTGACGGGCGTGCTGAGCATGGGGGCCACCACGCCCGCCACGGCCCAGGAGAACGACTTCCTGGCCGTGGGCACCGAGGCCCCCGACGTAACGTTCACCGGTGCCACGCGCTACGGCGTGGTGGGTGAGCACAGCCTCAGCGACTTCCGCGGCGAGACCGTCGTACTGGCCTTCTTCTTCCGCGCCCGAACACGCGGCTGAACGATTCAAATGCAAGCGTACCGTGATCAGTACGCACGTCTCTTCCACGACGGACGCAACGTCCATCTCGTGGGCCTGTCGGCCGACACCCCCGAGGAGCTCGCCTCCTGGGCGTCGGACGATGATTTCCAGTTTCTGTTCGGAAGCGATCCCGGGAGCACCGCCTACGCCGCATTCGGTGGCGATCCCCGGGACAACGGCATGGTGGGAAGCCGAGCGGTCATCGTGGTGGCGCCCGACGGCACCATCGCCCACGTCATGCCCTCGTTCAATCAGGTGGATCCCGGGGCCTACGAGGAACTGGCCGCGGCCATCGACGCCGTGACCCCCGATCCGGACGACGAGGGCGGCGCCTGACCGACCTCGCTCCAGCGGTCCCGGTTCGTGGAACGGGAGAGGCCCGACGTGCCCTGGGGCGCGTCGGGCCTCGTCGTTTCCGGGCTTCGTCGCTTCAGCGGAGGAACCGCACCGTCATGAAGTCCTGCTCGGGCCGCTCCGGGACCCGGGTGTCCACGAAGCGGGTCTGGACGCCCCACCCCCCGTCGGGATCCAGGTCCAGGGCGAAGACGAACTCCTTGGCCAGGCCCATGGCCGCCATGACCGGATCGTCGTCGGCCCCCTCGGTGGCCACCCAGCCGCCCACCTCCCGGCGCGCCCCCTGGGCCATCACCAGGTAGGTGGCCGAGTCGTCGAGGTTGACCACCTGGTAGCGCTCGTTGCGCCGGTCGAAGCCCACGATGTAGACCACCTGCTCCGCCGGGGCCCCCTCGTCGAGGGACGCGTCCACCACCAGGAAACGACCCCCCAGGATCGCGCTGGCCTCGGCCCGGCCCGTGGCCGCCACCCGATCACCGCCGGCGCCGTGAAGGACGACCTCCACCTGCCACCGCCCGGCCAGGTTCTGGAGGGCTTCGTGTTCCCCCGACGGGCCGGACATCTCATCGGCGCTCTGGCCGGCGGCCGGCGACGCCGCCAGGGCCAGCACGAGCCCGGCGGCCACGGCCCTCATCGCTCGGTGCCCAGAAGCTCCTGCACGGCCCCCACGAGGTCCTGGTCCCGCCCCACGCCCGAGTACACCACGGTGCCCTCGCCGTCGAGCAGCATCACGATGGAGGTGGTGGCGGCGTTGTAGGCCCGAACCGCGTTGCCGCCTCCGTCCCACAGATAGGGGAACGGGGCGCCGTGTTCGTCCACGTGGCGCTGGACCCGCCGCTGGGACTGACTGACCGCCACGGCCACGGCCACGATGTTGATCCGGTCGGCGAAGTCCTCGGCGATCCGGTCGAGCTGGGGCTGGAGCGCCTCGCAGTTCTCGCACCAGGTGGCCCAGAACTCCAGGAGGGTGGGCACCCCGGCCTCGAAGAAGTCCGAGAGCTGCACGGCGTTGCCGTTCAGGTCCTCGAGTTCGGCGTCGGGAGCCGCGGTCCCCACGGCGAGTCCCACGCCCTGCCCCTGCACGGGAAGGGCGACGAGGGCCGCGGCGACGAACGCGAAGACGAGAGGGAGGGACGAGCGCATGGGAGTCCTCTACAGATTGTAGCCGGCTTTCACGAAGTAGTACTGAGCCACGCCCAACATGATCACGGCCGCCGCCCGCTTCATCCACACGAGCCAGCGGCCGGACCGGGGCAGGGCGGCCAGGGCCCCGGAGAACAGTCCCACCACCACCAGAAGCGCCGTCATGCCCAGGGAGAAGACGAACAGATAGACGAAGCCCATGAGCCCCGCCTGGGTGGCGGCCACCCAGGTCAGGACCACGGCGAACGCCGGGGCCCCGCAGGGCGCGGCCACCACCCCCGAGCTCGCCCCCAGGAGAAACACGGCCCCGTACGAGCCCCCTTCCTGGCGGCCCGCCCAATCCAGCAGCCGCCGGGGCACGGGCACCGGGAGCACGTCGAACATGACCAGGGCGAAGAGGAGCAGTAGGTTGCCGATGGCCAGGAGGGCCCAGGGGTTGGCGCTCACCGACCCGAAGAGGGTGCCGGAGAGACCCGCCACCAGTCCCAGCGTGGCGTAGAGCATGGCCATGCCCACCACGTAGGTCAGGGTGAGGGCCAGGGTGCGACCCTTCGACTGGTTCTCGGTGGCCGTCCCCGAAATCACCGAGACGGTGATGGGAATCATGGGGTAGACGCAGGGGGTGAGACTCGTCAGGACTCCGGCCCCGAAGAGGGTGGCCAGAGCCAGGACGGGACTCGCCGACAGGCTCTCGGAGAGGGCCTGCGTGCTACCGATCTGGGCCGCGATGGAGAAGAGCATGGCCCCCGTGCAACCCGTCGAGGCGGGACGGGGTTCCCGGACCCGTCACCGCCGGTAGGTCACCCCCACCTCCAGGGTGCGGAACGCCGTGGTGCCGCAGTAGGGGTAGTAGATGTCCTCGATGCAGGTGGTGACCTGGGGGCTGTCCCGCCGGGCGGAGAGGGCCGCCGCCCACTGCCGGGCCCACCGCCACGACACCCCCACCACCGCCGACATGCCCCAGTGGGCCTCCCGGGGGGCCCGGCCCAGGGTGGCGCCGGTATCCTGCCCGCGCCACTCGCCGTCGAACGACCCCCGGGTCCACTGGAGCGCGCCCTCCAGCCCCCAGCGATCCGAGAGGGGCACCGTGACCTGGGGCCCCACGCTCAGGGTGGTGAGGGTGAACGCCGACTGGAAACGGTCGTCCTGGCAGAGGTCGCTGGAGGGATCGATGAGCCCCTGGCAGGTGGAACGGAACCACGACTGTTCGTCGGCATGCCGACGAGCGTCGAAGCGGACGCCCAGCCACCCCACCACGGGCACCGCCACCCCCACGCCCACCACCGTGGGCGAATCGTACTCCCGGAGATCGGAGTTCGAGACCCCGGCCGATACGGTCACCGACTGGGCCGCCGCCGGGAGGGCCGCGGCACTCATCACCCACAGGCCCCACCACCCTTCGCGTCCGCGCATCACACACCTCCCGTTGGGGGACTCACGGCCATCACTCCGTGCTACAACGATCCACCGGGGCCGATCCGGACGGGAACCCCACCGACCGCCCGGGGGATTGGTACCCGAACCTTCCCCCCACCCTCCCCGACATGAAGCGACTCACGCTCGTTCTCATCTTCGCCGCCGCCCTGGTGGCCGGGCTTCGCCTCACCCGCTCGTCTCCCATGCCCCTGGGGCCCGCCGACGGCCACGATCTGGCCGCCGTGGACACGGGGCGGGTCGCCCTGGGCGACGTGGCCCCGGACTTCACCCTGGAATCCCGCTCCGGGGAACGCATCACCCTCTCCGCACTCCGGGGACGTAGGGTCCTCCTGGTGTTCTACCGGGGCCACTGGTGACCCTGGTGCGCATCTCAGCTCGTGGAGCTGAACGGACTGCTCACCGATGACCAGAAGGCCGACACCGACATCCTGGCCGTGTCCATCGACCCACCGGACCTCCTGGACCGCATGGTGGAGCGCATCGTGGACGAGGGCGGGTTCGATCCGGCCGACGCCCCGGACTTCGCCTTCCTCTCCGATCCAGGCCACCGGGTGATCGATCGTTACGGGATCCGAAACCCCGACGACGAACGGGGGATTCCCCATCCCACGACCCTCGTGCTGGACCGGGACGGCGTGGTGCGGTGGAAGTTCATCGAAACCGACTACCGGATCCGACCCACCAACGACATGATCCTCGACGCGCTGGCGGGAATCGAGTGAGGGACCCCATCTTGGCGGTCTCCACCCCACGATCCGCCCCCCGACCCACCCAACGGAGTTTCGCGCCCATGCGCCATGCGCCCCTCGCTCTCGTCCTCGCCCTGGCCCTGGCCCCCGTCGCCTGCGGGGGCGACGCCGCAGACGACGCCGCCCAGTCCGCCGCCGACGCCATGCAACAGGCCGCCGACGCCATGCAGCAGGCCGCCGACAACATGGCCTCCAACGGATCGAACGACGACGCCGAGCCCATGACGGCCGAGGAGATGCAGGAAGCCCTCCCCGAGGAGCTGGCCGGCCTGGATCGCACCTCCACGGAGCGCCAGTCCATGGGCGCCGGCGGCATGAACATGGCCCAGGCGAGCGCCACCTACGAGGGCGACGGCAAGACCCTGGAGGTGGGGATGATGTCGGGCGGCGGGATCATGGCCGGTCCCGCCATGGCCTTCACCATGGTGTCGTTCGACCGCACGACCGACGACGGCTACGAGCGCACCATCGAGTACGACGGCATGAAGGGCATGCAGGAGTACGAGGAAAACGGCGACTACATGCGGGCCGTCATGATGGTGCTCGTGAACAACAGCCTCATGGTGCGCCTCGAGGCCGAAGGCATGACCATGGACGAGGTCGAGGACGCCTTCGACGACCTCAACATGAACTGAGCGGCCGTCGAGAGACCGCCGTGGCTTTCCCCTCCCGGCGTCGGGGCCCTCCGGCCGCCCTCGTGGGCCTGCTCCTGGCGGGGTGCGCCGGGGCCGGAGCGCCGGAGCCGGCCCCGGCCCCGGCGCCCCAGGGGCGCATCGTCCAGGCCGGGGCGCCGGGCGAATCGACCCGGGCCTTCGACGGCGGGAGGTTGGGCGCCGTCGAGGGCACGGCGTACACCGACGCCGACGTGGCCTTCATGCAGGGCATGATCCACCATCACGCCCAGGCCCTGGAGATGACGGCCCTCATCGCCGACCGGGCCGAGGCCGACGCCATCCGGCAGATGGGCCTCCGCATGGAGATCTCCCAGGCCGACGAGATCGGCCTCATGGAGCGGTGGTTGCGGGAGCGGGGCGAAGCGGTGCCCATATGGCGCGGGCCCGCCGCCGACCACGCGGGCATGGATCATGGAGCCATGGGCCACGACGGCGCGGGGTCGGACCCCGCCATGCCCGGCATGCTCACCCCCGATCAGATGGCGGCGCTGGACGCCGCCCGGGGGGCCGCCTTCGACCGCCTCTTCCTCGAGCTCATGATCCAGCACCACCTGGGCGCCCTCACCATGGTCCGGGACCTCTACAACACCCCGGGCGCCGCCCAGGAATCCACGGTCTACAAGTTCGCCAGCGAGGTCGACGCGGATCAGGACATCGAGATCCGCCGCATGCGTCAGCTCCTGGACGCCTGGCGCTGACGCCGGGCCCACCCCCCTCCCTTCCCGACGCCCCATGCCCCACCCACGCCCCTCCCTCGTTTCCGGCCGCCTCTCCCGGGCCCCCCTTCTTCCGGCGCTCGTCGTCCTCGCCGCGACCGCGGTGGGCGCCCCGGTGGCCGGGCAGGAGCCCGCCATGGCCGAGCCCCGCATGACGTGGGATCCCAACGATCCGCGCCCGGGGCTCCGGGCCGGATGGCGGGACGCCGAGGAGGCGTCGTGGAATCTCTCGCTGGTGGCGAGCCTGCCCCGGCCCGAGGGGTTCATGAACCCCGAGACCCCGGGCGACGGCCGGTTCACCAACACCGACCTGGCGTTTCAGGGCGACCGGCTCTTTCAGGGCAACTACAACGGCTTCCAGGTCTTCGACATCTCCGACCCGACGAACCCCCGGCTCGAGGTGGCCGTCGTCTGCCCCGGCGGTCAGGGCGACGTGTCGGTGTACGGCGACCTGCTCGTCATGTCGGCCCAGGAGAACCGGGGCCGCCTGGACTGCGGCGTGGAGGGCGTGGAGGAGACGGTGAGCGACCAGCGCCTCCTGGGCGTGCGGATCTTCGACATCTCCGATCTCTCCAACCCGCGGCAGGTGGCCGCGGTGCAGTCCTGCCGCGGGTCCCATACCCACACCCTGGTGGAAGACCCGAACGACCCCGACCACGTCTACGTCTACATCCAGGGTACGGGCCGTGTCCGCCCCGGTGAGGAGCTTCCGGGCTGCATCGACGCCGAGCCCGACGAGGACGAGAACACGGCCCTCTTCCGCATCGAGGTGGTGCGGGTGCCCCTGGCCGCCCCGGAACAGGCGGAGGTGGTGAACATGCCCCGGATCTTCGCCGACTACGAGACGGGCGACATCGCCGGTCTCTGGGGGGGCGGCGACCACGGCGAAGGCACCCAGCAGACCCGGCGCACCCACCAGTGCCACGACATCACGGCCTACCCCGCCATCGGCCTCGCCGCCGGCGCCTGCTCGGGCAACGGGATCCTCCTGGACATCTCCGACCCGGTGAACCCGGTGCGCATCGAGGAAGTGCTGGACCCCAACTTCGCCTACTGGCACTCGGCGACCTTCACCAACGACGCGTCGAAGGTGCTCTTCACCGACGAGTGGGGCGGCGGATCGGCCCCCCGCTGCCGGCCCACCGATCCCCATACCTGGGGCGCCAACGCCATCTTCCGCCTCGACGACGGCGAACTCGAACTCGCGGGCTACTACAAGCTGCCCGTGCCCCAGCGCGACACCGAAAACTGCGTGGCCCACAACGGGTCGCTGATCCCGGTGCCCGGCCGGGACATCATGGTCCAGGCGTGGTACCAGGGCGGGGTGTCGATCCTGGACTTCACCGACCCGGCCCACGCCTACGAGATCGCGTACTTCGATCGGGGACCCCTGAGCGACGACGAACTCTACACCGGCGGCTACTGGTCCACCTACTGGTACAACGGCCAGATCTACGGAGCCGAAATCTCCCGGGGCATCGACGTGTTCGAGCTGGTGGCCGGCGAACACCTCTCCGAAGCCGAGATCGCCGCGGCGAAGCTCGCCACCCTGGACGAGTTCAACGCCCAGATGCAGCCCCGCTTCACCTGGCCCGCCGCCGTGCCGGTAGCTCGGGCGTATCTGGAGCAGTTGGTGCGCCACGGGGGCATCCTCCAGGAGCGCGCGAGCCAGGTCGAGGGCGTGCTCTCGGGCAACGCGCCGGCGGCCCGATTGAATGCGGTGGCCGACGCCCTGGAGGCCGACGTGCAGGGCATCCGGGAGGCACGACTCGGCGGCGACGCCGACAAGCTGGCCGCCCTGGCCGAGGTGCTCCGGGGACTGGGCGCCCTCACACCTTGAAGTAGATCCGCCGGCGGTCCATCCACGTCGTGATGCCGCCCCAGAGGGCCACGAAGCCCAGGGCGAAGAGGAGCGAGGCGACGCGCTCGTCGCCGGGGAGGGCGCCCAGGGCCCGGTACAGCCAGCCCTGGACCGAGACGGTGGTCGGGGCCCCCGAGGCGTCAGCGGGCCCGGCTACGGTGAGGTTGCCCAGGGTCACGGCCATCATGCCCGACGCCACGAAGGCGAAGATGGCGTTCATCCCGTAGGCCCGGAACGCCTCGAAGGGCCGACGGACGCCCCGGATGTCGATGGCGTGGTAGGCGACCCCGAGGCAGAGCAGTGCCATCCCCGCGGTGAACACCGTGTACGAGCTGGTCCAGAGCCGCTTGTTCATGGGCATCCAGAGGCTCCAGAGCACGCCGACCAGGCAGAGCCAGCACCCCGCCACCAGCAGGCCGCCCAGGATCCGGCTGGGATCCCGATCGTCCCGGGCCATCCAGAGGCCCGTGAGCACGCCGAACAGTACCGAACAGACCGCCGGCACCGTGCTGACGATCCCCTCGGGGTCGAACGACCAGACCAGGGCTCCGTCGCGATAGAGACGGCGGGCGCTCCAGGTGTGCTCCCCCAGCACGTGGGTGTCGATCCAGAAGGCCCAGTTGGAGAACAACTCCTCCAGGGGCGTGGCGTCGGTGGGAAATCCCCGGGACAGATCGGGCACGCCGAAGCCCGGCACGGGCACCACGGTCATCCAGAGGGCATAGGCCAGGAGGAGTCCCACGATCCACCGCACCAGGGCCCGGCGCGACGGCGTGGTGAGGTAGATCGCCGAGGCCACGAGGTAGCACACGGCGATGCGCACCAGCACGCCCGAGATCCGGATGCCGGCGATCCGCGACAGGAGGGGATCGGTGAAGCCCAGGGCCACGGCGGACCCGAGGAAGGCCACCACCCCTGCCCCCAGCGCCGCCCCCCACACCCTCGGCCGGCGGGTCCCGGCCAGGAGCACCACGGCGGCCAGGAGGGCCACCGGATACGCGACCCGAAGAAGCACGGCGGCGCCCCCCCACTCCATCCCCCCGCGGGGCCACAGGATCGGCGACCAGCTCGCGCCCCACCACCCCAGGAGGGCCAGGGCCGCCGCCCGCCGCGCCACGTGGCCCATCAACGCGCCCCGGGACGCGCCTCTCGCCGTCCGCCGGTCGAACGAAAACACCATGGCCACGCCCACGATGAACAGGAAGAACGGGAAGATCAGGTCGGTGGGCGTCCACCCGTTCCACGCCGCGTGCTCCAGGGGATCGTAGATGTGGCTCCACGAGCCCGGATTGTTGACCAGGAGCATGCCGGCGATGGTGGCCCCCCGGAACACGTCGAGGGAGACCACCCGCGACGAGGGACCCGGCGCGACGCTCACCCCCAGGGCCACGCCTCCACCTCGACCCCCTTCGCCTCGAGCAGGAGCTCCAGCATCCGCTGCCAGGAGTCCCACGACGTGGTGCGGCTGTAGACCGAGTTCGTCTTGTGGGCGATGACCAGGTCCACGGCCGGCAGGACCGTGATCCACTGGCCGATGGCGCCCCGCCCCGTGTAGGCCCCCTCGAAGGGGCCCGTGGCCCGGGGGCCGTCCCACACCCACCACATGGTCCCGTAGCCGAAGTAGCCGTCGCGGCGATCCACGGGGTTCATCTCGTCCAGGGGCGTCACGACGCTCGAGATCGTGGCCAGCCAATCGCGGGACAGGACCTGTTCGCCGTCCCACTCGCCCTTCCGGAGCATGAGGTAGCCGATCCGGGCCATGTCGCGGGTGGAGATCCACATGTGGTAGGCCGGGTTCCGGGAGATCTCCAGGTTGCCGCTCTTGCGCTGGGCCGCCCGATCCCAGTCCTGGAACTGCAGGGGGAGGGCGATCTGGGACTCCAGTTCGTCGTAGATGTCGCGCCCCGTGAGTTGCTCGAACACGGCGCCGGCGGCGTTGAAGTCCCAGTTGTTGTAGAGCATGTACGCGCCCGGCTCCTTCGACCCCCGCTCCGGAGCATTGGCCAGGTCGTCGCCGCCGTTGGACGCCGCGTGGTAGATGCCCGAGCGGGCCGTGATCAGGTCCCGCACCCGCGCCCGCTTCTCGATGTCGAGCAGCCCACCGACGTCGTCGACCCCGAGGTCGGCCAGGGTGGCGTCGAGGTCGATGGTGCCGTCCTCCACCCAGCGTCCGTAGAGCATGGCCAGGATGCTCTTCCGCACCGAGGCCAGATAGCTCAGCTCCTCCACGTCGCCGTAGTCGAACACCACCCGACCCCGGTCCACCACCACGAGCCCCGTCGTGTTGGCGCTGTCGCGGATGAAGGCGAAGGTCTCCTGGAGGCCGTCGGGGGACCACCCGTAGCCGGCGAGATCGCCGCGGCCCACCTCGTCCCATTCGGCCCCGGGCCACACGACGTCGACGTCGACCTGGGCGTCGGCGGGCGCACAGGCGGCCAGGACCACGGCGGCGAGGGCGAGGAACGGGCGGGCGACGCGAGACGGACGCATGGACGGGCTCCGGGCGAGGCGAGGGGACACCGCCGCGAAGGTAGGGTGCGCCGCGGAGCCCCGCGAGCGGAAACGGCGGGGCCCTTGACGCCGGCGGATCGAAGGTGATACATACACTGTCGATATCAACACTGTATGGATTGCCATGACCGACGTCCTGGGCGGGTTCGAGCACAGAGTTCTCCTCGCGGTTCTCCGCCTCGGATCGGAGAGCTACAGCGTGCCCATCGTGGAGGAGCTGGAAGCGGTGAGCGGGCGCTCCGTCTCCCCGTCGGCCGTCTACGTCACGCTCCGGCGCCTGGAACGCCGGGGTCTGGTCACGTCGACCATGGCGCCCCCGGCGCCGGGCGAAGGGGGTCGGGAGCGGCGGGTGTTCCGCATCACCGACGGGGGCGTCACGCTGCTGCGGGACACCCGAGCCGACCTCGATCGCCTCCACGAGGGGCTCGAGGTCCTGGATGGGTGACGCTCCGGGCGGGAGGCGGCGCCGATGGGCCGGGCGTCTGTTGCGGCCGTGGGTGGGGCGGGTCGAGGCCGAGGCCATCGCCCGGGATCTGGAGGAGTTGGCACGGCAGCGGGGCACGGCCTGGTTCTGGCGGTCCCTGGCGGCCTATCCGGTTCGGCTGATCCTCGACGGGATCCGGGCCGAGGGAGACACGACGGCACGAGGGAGGGGAGGCATGGACGGGTGGAGCGGAGACCTTCGGCATGCGGTGCGGGGTTTGGTGCGGGCCCCGGGGTTCGCCCTCACGGCGGCGGCCATCCTGGCCTGCGCGCTGGGGGCGTTCACGGCCCTGTACGGGGTGGTCCACGGTGTCCTCCTGGAGCCCCTGCCCTACCACCGGGCCGAATCGCTCCACGCCCTCTGGCTCGAGGCCCCCGACGGCACCCGGGGCCGCATGACCCCCGGGCACGCCCGGGCCGCCACGGCGCTGGAGGCCTTCGACGCCGGAGCGATCTTCCAGGGAGCCAGCGCGTCCCTCGGAGGCGAAAGCGCGTCGGAGTTCGTGCGCGGGGGGCGGGTCACGCCGGGCTACTTCGCCACCCTGGGCATTCCCCTGGCGCTGGGGCGGGAATTCGAAGCGGACGAAGGGGACCCGGGGGGCGCCCCCGTGGCGATCCTGGGCCACGGGCTGTGGCAGCGGGCCTTCGGCGGGGACCCCCGGGTGCTGGGGACGTTCGTCGAGCTCGACGGGCGTCGCCACCGGGTGGTGGGTGTGGCCGGGCCGGGGCTGTACCCGACGACGGTCCTGGTCTCCGCCGAGATCCCCTTCACCCGGACCGCCCAGGACTACTTCGTACCCCTCTCCTTTTCGTCGGAGTTCTGGGGTCAGCATCGATCCCACATCCTGGGCGCGGTGGTGCGCCGAGCTCCGGGGACGTCGGAGGACGCCGCCCAGGAGGCCCTGGCCGCCCTGGGTGGAGCCATCGGCGACGCCGATCCCGTGGCCGCCGGCGAAACCATCGTCCTCACGTCCCTGGCCGACGAGATCGTGGGCGACGTGCGCTCCGCGTTGCTGCTCCTCCTCCTGATGGCGGCCCTCGTCCTGACCATCGCCGTGGTGAACGTGGGCGCCCTCTTCACCCTCCGCGCCGACGATCGCGCCTCCGAGATCGATCTGCGCCGCACCCTGGGCGCGCCGTGGAGCCGCATCGTTCGGGGACTGGTCACCGAGAGCGCCATGGTGGTGGCCCTGGCCGCGCTCGGAGCCCTGGCGGTGGCTCGCCTCATGGTCGGGGGCATGCAGCGGGCGGTGCCCTACTCGATTCCCCGCATGGACGAGGTGGGCCTGGACGCCGGGGTGCTGGCCGTGGGCACCGCCCTGGCCGCCCTCCTGGCGGTGGGGTTCGGAACGGCCCCGGCGTGGAGGCTGTTCCGACGGGCCCACCGGTCCGGGAACCGGACGGTGGCGGGCAGTCTCCGGAGCACCCGTCTACAGGGTGTGGTGGTGGCCGTGCAATCGGCGCTGGGGGTGGTGGTGCTGGTGGGAGCGGTGCTCCTGATCCGGAGCTTCGCCGCCCTCCGGGCGGTGGACCCGGGCTTCGAGGCCCGGGACACCTGGGTGTTCGAGGTGTCCGGGGCCGGCGACGGCATCGACGCCGTCCTCGAGGAAGTCCGGGGGCTCGCCGGCGTGGCGTCGGCGGCGGTGACCTACGATCACCCCCTGGAGCGAAACTGGGTCGACGGGTTCCGACTCCCGGGCGTCCCGACGGACGACCGGTCCCCTCCCCGCTCCGCCTCCCTCCGCCCCGTGGGAGACGGATACTTCGACGCCATCGGGGTCGGGGCCGTGGACGGCGAACTGCCCGGTGCGGCCGTGTTCTCCGGAGCCACCCGGGTGGCGGTGGTCAACGAGGCGTTCCGGGACCGCTTCCTGGGGGATCGCTCGCCGCTGGGACAGGTGGTGGAGGTCCCCACCGCGGCCCGCATGTTCGGCGAGGACGCCGGAGAGTTCGTCATCACCGCCGTGATCGAGAACGTCCGCTTTCGGGGGCCCGGCCAGGAGTTGGAGCCGGCCTTCTACCTTCCCCTGCGGCACTTCCCCGCCGGAGCCTCCACCCTGGTGGTTCGCCCCCGGGTCGCCGGGGCGGCCCTCTCGGGACCGGTGGGCGACGTGGTGCGCCGGGTCGCGCCGGGGGCCGCCATTCGATCGGCCAGCCGTCTGTCCGACCTCATGGACGACCTCCTGGCCCGGCCCCGCTTCAACATGATGCTGGTGACCGCCCTGGGGGTGCTGGGGCTCGCCTTGTGCGCCCTGGGGACCTACGGACTCACGGGGCGGGCGGTGGCGAACCGCCGGCGGGAGATCGGCATCCGCCTGGCCCTGGGGGCGCCTTCCGGCGGGGTCTTCCGCCTCGTCCTCGGTGCGGCGCTCCGGCCCCTCGCGGCCGGCGTCTTCGTGGGACTCCTGGTGGCCTGGCTGGGGACCGGGACCCTCCGTTCCCTGCTCTTCGGGGTCGGCCCGGGCGACCCGGCCAGCTTCGCCGGAGCCACGACCTTCATGGTGGTTATAGCTCTCGCCGCCGCGGCGCTGCCCACGGCCCGGGCCCTCGCCGCGGACCCCGTGAGGAGCTTGCGCTCGGAGTAGGGCTACGGCCCGGGCCTCCGGAGCCCGTGGACCCGGACCCGTTCCACCCCGAAGGCGTCGCGCCACAGCACGAGAACCGCGTCGTCGGCCACGTCGCGGATCTCGGCCCCGACGGGGGCGCGCACCTCGGCCACCACGGCGCCGTCGGCGTCCAACACGAGCCACCGGGCGCCTTCGTCGCCCGCGTCCCACGCTTCCACCCACAGTTCGTCGGGTCCGGCGGCGATGAGCGACCGGATCCGGGGGGTCCGCTCCGCCACGGGCATCCCTTCGGCCCATTCCCGGATCACCCGCTGGTCGTTGGCCGTGCCTCCCACCCGGAGCATGGCCTCCACGTGGCGGGTCCGGTCGTCGGGGGTCACCGCCCGGGGCCGGAGGGACACGACGAGGGATCCCTCGACGCCTCCATCCGACCGCCGCCGCTCGATCCGGGGACGGTCCGAGGGGGTCACGAACACCCGCCCACCGGCATCGTCGAAGAGGAGCTCGGTCCGGGGGGCGTAGGGGCGAGGCAGGGGCGGGTCGCCCTCGGCCCGGCCCGAGTCCGCGGGAAACCACCCGAGGGTGTCGAGCCCCCCCGCCCCGGGGGCGACCCGGATCAGGCCCACGGTCTGCCGGTACTCTCCCTGGACCCGCCCGAAGAGACGCTCCTGGCAGCGCACCACCGCCGACCCGTCGGCCAGCAGCCCCCCGATCCCCGGGTTCCACTCGGATCCGCACACCGAGGGGAGCTCGATGCGCTCGTCCCGAACCAGCGTCCCCCGAGGCCCGAAGACGGTGCGTCTCCCGTCGCCGTCGAGGACGACCACGCTGTCCCGCACCACGGCCACGGCCCGGGGAGCCCGGAATTCCCCCGGTCCCTCACCGGGGCGGCCCAGGTCGGGGAGGGGCACGCCCTCGGCGGTGAAGCGACGGACCGCCGCCGGGGTCCCGTCCAGGACGATCACGCTCCGCTCGGGGCCGAAGGCGAGATCCACCACGCGGCCGAACTGGTCCCGGGGGTCGTCGGGGGATGCGCCCAGTTCCACCCGGGCGACGGGGTCCACCACCCAGGACGCGGGCTGGGCCGGCAGTCCCGGCGCCGAGGCCGCCAGGGCCAGGAGGACGACGCCGAGAGGGTGGCTCCTCACTCGGCCCGCAGGCTGCGCACCGGGTCCACCCGGGCGGCCCGGGCCGCGGGCCACCACGCCGCCAGGGCGGCCACGGCCAGAAGGAGGAGGGGCGCCGTCACGAAGGCCAGGGGATCGCGAGAGCCCGTGTCGTACAGCAGGGACTCCATGACGCCGGCCCCGGCCAGCGCCACCAGCGTGCCCACCAGGACGCCGATGCCGGCCAGGAACAGGGCGCCGAAGAGCACCAGGCGGACCACGGCGGGCCGCTGCGCCCCGAGAGCCATGCGCACCCCGAACTCCGGCACCCGGCGCCGTACGACCTGAGCCGTGACCCCGTAGATTCCCACGGCCGCCAGGAGAAGAGCCAGGGTGGCGAACGACCCGAAGAGCAGGGAGAGGAACCGGGCGTCGGCGGAGGCGGCCTCCACGATGGTCTCCATGCTGCGGAGCGATCCCAGGGGAACCGCCGGATCGACCTCGGCCACCGCGGCGGCCAGCGCCCCCCGCAGATCGTCCGCCGGGCCCGACCGCTTCAGGACGATGGTGCGGACGAGGCCCCAGTCCTGGGGAAACGGTTCCCAGACCTCGGGGTCGGGGGGCTGGCTCAGCGTCGCCTGTCGTTCGTCGCCCACGACGCCCACGATGGTGCGCCAGACCGAGTTCTCGGTGGGTTCCCGGTCGAAGGTCACGAGGCGTCCCAGCACCGGTTCTCCCGGAAAGAACGTCTCGACGAAGGTGTGGTTGACCACCGCCACGGGTTCGCCGTCCAGGCCGTCGCCGTCCCGGAAGGTGCGCCCCTCCAGCAGGGGGACCCCCATGACGTCGAAGTAGCCCGGCGTCGCCGCCCGGTGCCGGACGTCGAACGCCACCCGGCCGGGCTCCCACTCCCGGGCCACCAACTGGCTCGTCCATCCCGCGAAGGTCAGGGGCACGCCGCCGGTGACGGCCGCCCGCTCCACTCCGGGGATCGCTTCGATCCGCTCCAGCACCCCGTCGAAAAAGCCGAGGGCGGCGTCCCGGTTCGCGTATCGGGTCCCGGGGATCGCCAGCTCCAGCGCCCAGACCCCCTCGGGCTCGATTCCGGCGTCTTCGGCCTGGAGGCGGGTGAAGCTTCGGGTCACGAGACCGGCGGCGAGGACCAGGATCACGGCAAGACCGGTCTGGAGGGGGACGAGCCCTCGGCCCAGCCCGCCCCGGACCCGGCGCGCCGCCGCGCCCCGTCCACCGGCCAGGGACACGGGGGCGGCCCCCCGGGCGGCCCGCACCGCGGGAAGGGTCCCGAAAAGCAGCGCCGCCCCCAGCGAGGTGACCACGCCGAAGGCCAGCACCGCACCGTCCAGCGACACGGAGGTGACGCCGGCCACGCCCAGGGGCCGGAGCGCCGTGAGGAGTCGGATGCCCGCCACGCTCAGGCCGATTCCAACCACCCCGCCGGCTGCGCCCACCAGGAGGGCCTCGGCCAGGAGCTGCCCTACGATCCGCTCGGGGGTCGCCCCCACGGCCCGGCGCACCGACAGCTCGTCGAGGCGTCCCCACGCCCGCACCAGGAAGAGGTTGCCCACGTTCACGCACGCCAGGAGCAGCAGGAGCCCCACTCCCGCCATGAGGGTGCGGAGGGGCCGGTCCAGGTGGCCCACCAGCCGCTCCCGGAGGGGCGTGAGGCCGGCGAACATGTTGGTGTTGAGGTCGGGGTGCTCCTGCTGGAGCTGGAGGGCCACGGCGTCGAGCTGGGCCCGGGCCTGCTCCACCGTGGCGCCGTCGGCGAGACGGGCCACCGGCACGACGAAGTGGGCCCGGCGGAACCACGCCTGCCCCACGGCGGCCGGGTCCCAGTAGTACGGGGTCCAGAGGTCGGCCTCGTCGTTGGGGAACGACACGCCGGGGTCCAAAACCGCCTGGACCCGCACCCGGAGGCCGTCGAGGTCCAGGAGACGGCCCACGGCGTCGGGATCGCCCCCCAGGGACTCGGTCCAGAAGCGGTGACTCACCACCGCCCAGGGATCGCCCGTGGACCAGGTATCGTCGAAGGTGGGGAAGGTCCCGAGGTGGGGGCGCAGTCCCAGCACGTCGAAGAGATTGCCCGTGACCTGGACCGTGGCGACCCGCCTCGGGTCCCCCGCCTCGTCGATCCACGTCGCTCCCCCCAGGGATCCGTCGCGGTAGGCCGCCACGTCGTCGAAGGCCTCCACCCGCTCCCGCCAGTCCAGGACGTTGGCGGGGGCCGCCTGCTCCTGCTCCCATCCGAAATCGGGATTGCGTTCCCAGAGGCCCACGAGACGATCGGGCTCGTGGAACGGCAGGGGCGCCAGGAGCACCGCGTGCACGCCGCTGAAGATCGTGGTGGTGGCCCCGATCCCGGCCCCCAGCACCAGCACCGCCGCCGCCACGAAGCCGGGTCGGCGCCGCAGCGACCGCACCCCGTATCGAACGTCCTGCATCCAGTTCCCCAGCATCCCCACCTCCCGTGGTTCAGTGGTCCAGCGGCCCGTCACCGCCGCAGCCAGCGCGCCCAACGCCTCCTTCCCCCGGTGGCCGATCCAGGCCGCCACCCCCCGCTCCGCCGCCGCCCGGTCCCGTCCCACCGCCGTCTCCAGCCACTCGACCCCGTACTCCCGCCGGATGGACCGGGACTGGAGGCGGAGGAGGAACCGGAACCACCGGCTCGGGGGCCGCGGATCAGCCACCGCGGGCTCCGCCGCCCCGGAGGGCCTGCACCGCCTCGTCGTCGAGCAGAGACGCCATGCGTTCCACCTCGAGGCGGGCCGCGTCTCTCCCCGCGCTGGTCAGGGCCCAGTACCGACGCCGACCGTCGGCATCGGCGGGGGGATCGGCGGCCGGGCCGATGAGGCCCTCGCGCTCCAGACGCTGCAGGGCCAGGTAGAGCGCACCGGTGGAGGGCGCCTCCCGGCCGTCGGTGCGGGCCTCGATCTCCTTCAGCATGCCGTAGCCGTGGCTCGCCCCTCGCACCAGGGAGAGCAGGATGTGGAACGACAGCGGCGTCAGGGGGGAGGGGGCCATGGCACGGGCTCGAATTAAGTAAACGATAAATATATCTGCGACAGAGACACTGCCGACGCAAGGCCGCGGGGGAACGGAGTCCGGGGCCGGGGGGTTGGGCCTGCCATGGAGTCCCAGTCCGAACTCTTCCGCACGGGTCCCGCCGCACCGGTGGACGTCGCCCCCGAGGCCGCCGCCCTGGCTCCCCTCGCCCAGCGGGTTCCGGCGGGCATCCGCCTGGGTACCAGCTCGTGGTCGTTTCCGGAGTGGGCAGGCCTGGTGTACGACCGCGCCGCCGATCCGAAGACCCTGGCCCGCCACGGTCTCGAGGCCTACGCCCGGCATCCCCTGCTCCGGACCGTGGGCGTCGACCGCACCTACTACGAACCCCTCGCCGAGGCGGCCTACGCCGAGTACGCCGCCGCCGTGTCCGAAGACTTCCGGTTCGTCGTGAAGGCGACCCGCACCCTGACCACGCCCGGCGAGGAGGGGTTTCTGGATCCGGGTCTGGCCCTGGACTCGCTGGTGGGCCCCGCGTGGAGTGGGCTGGGCGGGAAGCTGGGTGCCCTGCTCTTCCAGTTCCCCCCTACGGCCCCCGGCGCTACGGGAGGCCCCCGGGGGTTCGCCGAAGCCCTGTATCGATTCCTCCGGGAACTGCCGGCCGGGGTGCCGACGGCCGTGGAGATTCGCACGCCGGCCTGGTACACCGCCGACTACCGGGCGGCCCTCCGCCACGGCGGCGCCACCCACGGCTGGGTGGTGCACCCGCGCATGGTTCCGCTGGACGAGCAGCGGGCGCTGGGAGCGCCCGACGCCGAGGGACCCACGGTGATCCGTTGGATGCTCGCCCCGGGGGCGAGCTACGAGGCGGCCCGGGACGCCTGGGCGCCGTTCCAGCGCCTACAGGCTCCAGATCCGGAGAATCGGGACCGGGTGGCGCGCCTCGCCCTGGAGGCCGCCGCCGCGGGCAGCCCGGTCTTCGTGGTGATCAACAACAAGGCCGAGGGCAGCTCGCCCCGATCGGTGGCGGCCCTGGCCGAGCGGCTGGCCGGGGGCGAACACCCCGCCTGAAAAAAGGAACGCCCCGGAGCCGAAGCCCCGGGGCGAACCACCCACCACCCCACACATACCCACTGCTCACGTCACACACACACCACCCACACACGTCCCTTCACAGAGGCAGGATGCGTGCCGAAATCGCCCGGATGCCGATTCGTCGCACCAGCTCGCCACATTCGCGGCTCCGGGTCGGCGGGGAGGGCGGTTCGAGATCGCCCGACCGTGGGAATCGCCGTCCCGGAACCGGACACCGGGCGGTCGGTGATCCGCCTCCCGCCACCTCAGAACTTCCGGTCGCCACCCAGGAGTCCCCCGAGAATCTCCCCCCCGATGCCCGCGGCGCCCTTCTTTTCACCCCGGGCGTGGCGAACCCCCACCTTCGACGCCTGGATGATGCGGTCGGCCAGGCGCGAGAAGGGCAGGCTCTGGAGGTAGACGCGGCCCGGGCCCTGGAGCTTGGCCAGGAACACCCCCTCGCCCCCGAAGAGGGCGTTCTTGAAGCCGCCCACGAACTGGATGTCGTAGTCCACGGCGCTGGAAAAGCCCACGATGCAGCCCGTGTCGACCCGGAGCGTCTCGCCGGCGCCCAACCGCTTCTCCACCAGCATGCCTCCGGCGTGGACGAACGCCATGCCGTCGCCCTCGAGGCGCTGGAGGATGAAGCCCTCGCCCCCGAAGAACCCGGCCCCGATGCGCTTGGTGAAAGCCACCTCGATCTCCACGCCGGCGGCGGCGCAGAGGAACGAGTCCTTCTGGCAGAGGAAGGTTCCGTCGAACTCCCGGAGGTCGATGGGCACCACCTTGCCGGGATAGGGGGCCCCGAAGGCCACGTGCCCCGGGGTGCGCCCTTCGTGGACGAAGTTGGTGATGAAGAACGATTCGCCCGTGACCATGCGCTTCAGGCCCTTGAAGACCCCGCCCCCGGTGTCGGTCTGCATGCGGATGCCGTCTTCCATGTACATCATGGCGCCGGCCTCGGCCCGCACGCCCTCGCCGGGGTCCAGTTCGACCTCGACGATCTGCATGTCGTCTCCGAGGATCTCGTATTCGATGATGTCGGCCATGACGCGGGGCTCCATGTCGGGGGTGGGACGGACGAGACTTCCCTCCAAGGTACACCCCCGCTCCGGAGGAGCCATGCGTCGCCTGTCCGTTCTCCTGCTCGCCACGGCGATCCTCGGTGCCTGCGCCGGCGATCCCCCGGCCGACGAACCCGCCGCCGAGGAACCCGAAGTCACGAGTTCGGCCCCGGCCCTTCCCGGCTCCCGGGCCATCGACCGCGCCCGAGGCGCCGCCGACGCCGCCAACGCCCGAGCGCTGCAGCACGACACGATCCGGTGAGGGAGTCGCGGCCGAATCCGTAACGGCCCCGGGGCCGTACGGGACTCCGAGGTACCGGGCAGTTCCCCACCCGACTCGGAGTCCCCCATGCGTGACCTCCTGCAGGACCTGCGCTTCGGCGCGCGAATGCTGCTCAAGAACCCGGGCTTCACCCTGGCGGCGGTGACGACGCTGGCCCTGGGCATCGGCCTGAACGCGGCCACCTTCAGCGTGGTGAGCGGCCTCCTCCTCAAGCCCCTGCCGGGGGTGGAGGAGCCCGACGAGCTCGTTCAGCTCTACCAGGCCTTCGACAGCGACTTCCTCTACGGCTCCAACTCCATTCCCCACTACCGGGACCTTCGGGACCGGTCGGGCGAGGTGTTCGAGTCGGTGGCGGCGTGGGCCTTCACGCCCCTCTCCATCGCCGAGGGGGGCCGGAGCGAGCGGGTCATGGGCCTGCTGGTCTCGGCCAACTTCTTCCAGACCTTCGGCGTGGACCCCGCGGTGGGGCGGGCGTTCGTGCCGGGGGTGGAAGACGAAGGAGCCGAAGCCCATCCGGTGGCCGTGCTGGGCCACGGCTACTGGCTGGACCGCTTCGGCGGCGACCCCGGAGTCGTGGGGCGCACCGTGACGGTCAACGGGCGCCCCTTCGAGGTGGTGGGGGTGGCGCCCGCCGACTTCAACTCGCCCCTGGCCGTGGCGGCGCCTCCTCTGTTCATCCCGTTGGTCATGCAACCCGTGGCCCAACCGGGGCGGAACCTCCTGGAGTCCCGGGGCAACAGCTTCATGAACGTCCACGCGCGCCTGCGCGACGGGGTGACCATGGAGCGGGCCCGGGAGGGCACCGAAGCCGTCTTCGCCGGGATCCGGGCCGACCATCCCGACGAGTACGACGAGGATCGGGGCGTCACCTTCGTGCCCCAGTCGGAGGCGGGCATCTACCCCACCTTTCGCTCGGCCCAGATGGGGCTCAGCGGCGTCATGATGGTGGTGGTGGGACTTCTGCTCCTCATCGCCTGCGTGAACGTGGCCAACCTCTTCCTGGCGCGCAGCCGGGAGCGGGCCCGGGAGATGGGCATTCGTATGGGACTGGGGGCGAACCGGGGGCGCATCGTTCGCCAGCTCCTCACCGAGAGCCTCCTCTTCGCCGCGGTGTCGGGGGCGGCGGGGATCGGGCTGGCGTGGGCGGTGACGAAGGCCCTGTCGGGATTCCGTCCGCCCTTCGAGGGCCCCTGGGTCATGGACGTGGGCCTGGATCCCACGGTCCTGGTCTTCACCACGGTGATCGCCCTGGGCACCGGGATCGTGTTCGGACTGGCGCCGGCGCTCCTGGCGTCCCGCCCCGACACGCTGGCGGCGCTCCGCACCTCCACGGCCCGGGCCGGTGGCGGGGGCACGAGCCGGGGACTCGTGGTGGCCCAGATGGCCCTCTCCCTGGTCCTCCTGGTCGGATCCGGGCTGTTCCTCCGGTCGCTCCAGGGGGCGACGGCATTGGACAAGGGATTCGATTCCCGGGGACTCCTCCTGGCCTCGGTGGACCCGGGGCTCCAGGGCTATTCCAGGGACGAGGCCCGGGCGTTCTACCGGGACCTGCTGGATCGGGTGCGGGCCCTTCCGGGGGTGGACGTGGCGGGACTGGGGGAGATCGTGCCCCTGGGCATGGGCAACCAGCAGCGGGGCATCGAGGTGCCGGGCTACGAGTTCGCCGAGGACGAAGGCAACTCGGTAGACTACAACCTGGTGGGCTCGGGCTACTTCGAGGCCATGGGCATCCCTCTCCTGGCGGGACGGGGCTTCCGGGACTCGGACGGCGCCGACGCCCCCGGGGTGGTGGTGGTGAACCAACGCTTCGCCGACCGGTTCTGGCCCGACCAGGACCCCCTGGGCCGCATCGTCCGCACCGCCGGTGAAGACCGGCAGGTCGTGGGCGTGGTCCCCGACGGCAAGTACCGCACGTTGGGGGAGGCGCCCCTCCCCTACATGTATCTGGCCCAGGACCAGGTGTGGACGTTCGGCACCACGCTGCACATCCGGGCCGAGGGCCCCGTGGGAGGGCTGGCCGGACAGCTCCGGACGGTGATCCGGGAACTCGACCCGGACCTCCCCGTGTTCGACGTGCGCACCATGGACAACCACCTGGGCTACGCGCTGCTGCCGGCCCGCCTGGGGGGCGGGGCGCTGGGCCTCTTCGGTCTGCTGGGGCTGTTCCTGGCCGCCGTGGGCATCTACGGCGTCATGGCGTATTCGGTGAGCCGGCGCACCCGGGAGCTGGGGATCCGAACGGCCCTGGGTGCGGAACGGGGAGCCGTGATCCGTCAGGTCCTGGGCGAAGGGCTCCGCCTCACGGGCGTGGGCATGGTCCTGGGGCTCGTGGTGGCGGCCCTGGGGGCTCGGGCCGTCCAGGGCATGCTCTACGACGTGGGGGCTTTCGATCCGGTGGCGTTCGTCGGTGTGCCCGTGCTCCTCGTGGGGGTGGCGGCACTGGCCATCTGGATCCCGGCCCGGCGGGCGGCGTCGGTGGATCCGGTGCGGGCGCTCCGGGCGGATTGATGCATCGATACACCCTCGTGACGAGGGGCGACGCAACGATTTGAATCCCTTCGACGTCCCATACGTAGGGAAGGGTGCACGAGAGCCGGAGAGATTCTCCGGACGGCAAACGAGGGGATGACGATGACACGCTTTGGACGGGCCAGCCGATCGATGGACCTACTCGGTCTCGCCCTGCTGACGATGATGATGGTCCTGCTGTGGGTGCAGCATTCCGCCCTCGCGGCCGACCTGGACGCGCGTACCGCTCCGGACGCGGTGGGTGCGGTGGAGAGTGGTGTGGGGATGACGGGACCGGTCGCGCCCGCGGGGGTGGAGCACCTGTAGAACACGGGACTGCGCCCAGGGGGCGCGGTGTCCGACATAGATGCGAAGGGCGCCTCCCGGCCATGCCGGGGGCGCCCTTCGCCGTTTCAGTACCTCCAGCTCGACACGTCGGCGCCCCCGGGGGCGGTGGCGGCGGCCCGCCGGGCGATGCGGTCGGCGAACATGGAGATGTACCGGAGTCGGCTGATGGCGTTGGGCTGTGTGGGGTCACCGTTCCAGCAGTGCTCGTCCCGGGCCCCGTAGCCGATGTCGCCCTCGAAGGGCGGATCGGTGGTGGAGGCCAGGAAGTCCTCGGCAAGATAGACGGCGTTGTTCAGGTAGTAGTTGTCCATCTCGCCCACGTAGATGTTCAGCTTGCCTCGGAGGCGGGGCCCCAGGGTGGCCCAGTCCCGCCGCACGATGTGCATGAGGTCGTAGTTCTCCCGCCAGTACGCCGCCACCTCCGGGTCGATCTCCCCCGTGACCTTGTCCCAGATGCGCCGGGGGTAGCCGTCGTCGCCCACGGGGGAATACACGGCCTCCCAGATGTCCCACTGCTGGCCCGAACGGGAATGCGAGCCGAGCACCAGCTCGTAGTGGTTCATCTCCTCCAGGGTCGCCGACACGTGCCCCAGGTAGTCCCGATGTCCGGGGCGGGGTGTGCGCTTGAAGGGGGCGTCCAGATAGTAGGCGTTTCGGTCCTCGTACAGGTCCACCACCGTGTACGCCCGGAAGTCGATGGGATCGGGGCAGGCGATGAAGGCGCCGTTGTACTCGTCGGGATAGAACACCTGGACGGCCATGGCCTCCCAGCCGCCGGTGGATCCCCCGTAGGTGAAGCGGGCCCACCCCTCACCGATGCCCCGGAACCGCTCTTCGATGGCCGGGATCAGCTCGTACTGGATGGCGTCGCCGTAGGGGCCGTTGTTTTCGGAATTCACCGCGTACGAATCGTCGTAGTACGGCGTGGGATGCTGGATCTCGGCCACCAGCATGCGGGGAAAGTCCGGCCCGGACCACTGCTGGAACAACCCGTACTGCTCCTCCTGCTGGATCCGGTTGTAGCAGTCCAGATCGAAGCGGGCGCTGTAGACGCAGGGCGCCGTGGTGTCGGGCGGCTCGGTGCGGATGTGGGAGAACGACGACGGGAAGTGGCCGTGGAAGACCGCCAGGGGGTAGCGGGCCTCGGGGTGCTCGTCGAATCCCGCCGGGAGCAGGACCCAGGCGGCCAGGAAGACGTCGGTGCCCCAGAATTCCGAGAGCCGGTCGGAGCGGATCCGGACGTACTTCACCCAGTCGGTCTCCTGCTCCGCGAAGTCGGCCACCGCCGGGATCTCGTCGGCCAGCTCCAGGGCGATGGAGACGGCGCCGTCGCCCACGGTCACCTCGGTGGGTGCGCTGAGCAGGTTGCCCGGCTTACGGTTCCACTGCTGCCCTTCGCCCCGGTCCGGGGGGAGCTTCACCGTGTAGCCGTCGGATCGGGTGAAGGTCTCGTAGCGGTTCAGGATGGCCTGGGCCCGGTACGTCCCCGGCGGCAGGGCACCCAGGCGCCCTGCCGGGAAGCCGAACACCGTGTCGGTGAGGGCGGCCTCGGTGCCGGGCGCCCACCCCTCGACGTCGATGCCGTACATGGGAACGGCCTCGGCTCCGGTGGAGGCGTGGAAGCGGGGCTCCCCGTCGTCGCGGTTCGAGAGGACCACCACGAGGCGGCCGTCCACGGGCCCGTCGGACAGACCTTCGGGGAGGGTCACCCGCACCTCCACGTCCCGGAGGCCGTCGGCGGGGGCGCCACCGGGGCCCGGGGGCGCACAGGCCGGTACGGTGGTGGCGAGGAGGGAGAGGGCGGACCAGCGGATCCACGCACTGCGCATGGCGGCCTCCGGAGGCGGAGCGGGGAGGAGGGTCGGCGCCCCCGAGTGTACGCACCCCGGGGGCGCCGGGCGAGGTGCCGCCCTATCGCCCGCCGAAGCTCAGACGCCCTCCCACGGTGACCCCCCGCCCGGGCGCATCGAATCCGAAGACCTCCTGGTACGCCTCGTCCAGGAGGTTCTCGGCCCGGACCGACAGGGTGAGTCCCGGTCGTCGCCCCCGGGCCTCGCTCACCCGGAGTTGGGCTCCAAGGTCCACCACGGCGTACGACGCCAAGGTCACCGGTTCGGCCGGGAAGGCCGAGAAGTCCCGGTCGCTCCGGGCACCCACGTACCGCACCGCGGCGTCCACGGCGACGGGGCCCTCCGGCGCCCACGACGCGGCCACCCGCACCTGGTCGTCGGGCCGACGGATCAGGGCCTCGCCCTCCACGAACGTCGCCGAGGGTCCCTCGTCGAAGCCCGCGTCCACGACGTCGGTGTCCAACCGGGTCCAGTCCACCGACCACCGGGCCGGGCCCACGGCCCCGTCGACGCCCACCTCCAGGCCCCGGGACCGGGCCTCGGCCACGTTGAAGTAGTTCGGCCCGCCCGGCTCCGGCGAGGTCCCGGTGTACTGGATGAGATCCCGGAGGTCGTGACGGAACGCCGTCGCCCGGACCCGCACAGCCTCGTCGCCGAAGCTGCGGTCCAGTCCCACTTCGAAGGTGCGCGACCGCTCCGGGGCCAGATCCGGGTTGCCCACGGTGAAGCCCGTGGCGAAGGCCTCGAAGAAGGTGGGCTCCTTCACGCCGGTGCCGGCGGCCGCCCGGAGCCGGGTGGCCGCGTCCACCGACCACGACGCCCCCACCTGCCAGGTGGTGAATCCGCCGTACTGGTCGTTGTCGTCCCGCCGAAGGCCGGCGTTGGCCGCCAGGTCGCCGAATCCCGCGACCATGTGACCGTACGCGGCCCGATTGCCCCGGCGGTATTCGCTCCGACCGGCCGACGGCCCGAACGCCGACAGCGACTCGTTGAACGACCGCACCCGCTGCTGTTCGAACTCCGATCCCACCGTCAGGGTCGTGCCGCCGGTCAGGGTGGCGTTGGCCCGCAGGTCGACCCCGGTGCGCCGCATGGCGTCGAGGCTCTGGTACCCGTAGAAGCCCAGCGTGTCGGCCGGGCCGTCGGGGGCGTCGTCGGTGCCCCCCTCCATGTCGGCCAGGGTGACCAGGGCCCGGAGATCGACGCCGGCCCCCAGGCGCCGATCCAGCTCCACCGCCAGGGTCGTCTCGTCGCCGAAGGTGTGCTGGTTCCGGTCCACCACCGCCCCGGATCCGTCGGTGGGAAACCCGTAGGTGCGGTCCGACGTGCGGGCCGCGATGCGGGCCCGGGTGGCTTCATCGACGCGGATCCGGGCCTGGCCCGACACCACCGTCTGCTCCAGCCGGTTGTTGAAGGCCAGGATCCCGTCGGTGGTGAGGCGGGAGACGGTGACGCCGTACGACGCCGTCGCCCCCGCGCCGTGCACCGACACCGTCCCGTCGAGTCGGCCGAAGCTCCCCCCCCGCACGGTGGCCGAACCGGTGGGGCCGGCGCCGCCCCGACGGGTGATGATCTGGATGACCCCGGCCACGGCGTCGGAGCCGTACAGCGCGCTCCCCGACCCCGGGACCACCTCGATGCGTTCCACCTCGTCCACCCCCAGAGAGGCGAAATCGAAGGCGCCGCCGGGTTGGTTCACCTGCACCCCGTCGACCAGCACCTGGACGTGGTCGCTCTCGGCGCCACGGAAGAACACCGACGTCACGGCGCCGAACGACCCGTTCCGGGCCACCACCACCCCGGGCACGGAGCGGAGGGCGTCGACGACCCGGGTGATGCCCCGGAGGCGCAGCTCCTCGCCGTCGAGGACGGTGACGGACGCCCCCAGCGCCGAACGCTCCACGGGGACGGGAGTGGCCGTGATGACCAGCCCGTCGATCTCGACGGGATCGGGATCCTCGACCTGGGCCTGGAGGAGGGACGGCACGAACCAGGGGGCCGCCGCCAGGACGACGGCGACGGACAGCGTACGGACACGCAGCATGGAGACCTCCCGTCCCGCCCATCGCGGGACACGAATGGAAGTGTCGCGTGTGGGTCAGGTCTCCTGGCTCGAGGCCGATCGACTCGCCTTCCCGGAACCGCGTCGGTTCCAGTGGCTGAAGTGAGCCGTCGTTCCGAGGCATGCCTCGGACCTCTCACAGTGGCGGGGCCGCGCCGGATTCTCACCGGCTTCCGGGTTGACCCACCCGCATTCGAGTTGTGGGTCGAGGCTACCGCGGCCCGCGGGCGCCCACAAGGCGCCCCGGGGTCAATCGTCGGTTCTGCGCCACTTCTCCGATGGTCCCAGCGCCGGCGGAGCGTCGCCGCGCTCCAGGAGCCGGTCGGTGAACTCCTGACGCTCCTCCATGAGCTGGAGGCGCTGGTTCATGGTCTCCAGCATCTCCCGCACGTGGGTCATCTCCTGGTTCCGCCCCGGATCGAGGCGCTCCCGGGTCATGGCCTCCAGGAGGGCGCCGAGATGCTTCGCGATGGGTCGGAGGATCAGGACCCCGCCCACGGTGAGGATCAGGACCACGCCCATGATGAGAGGCGCCAGGTATTCCCAGATGAGCATCTCGAGGGACTCCGGATCGGTTGGGGGGCGACGGCTGGGTAAAGGCCCGTACGGTACCGTGCGGAGGCGAGTTTCCCCAGGTGTCGCCGGAACGCAGGGCGACGCGCCCCTGCTCAGTCGTCGTCTTTCAGGATCCGCCGGGGCGGGTCGTCCAGATCCTCGAACTGGCCGTCCCGGGCCGCCAGCAGGAAGAAGATCAGGAAGACCAGGGCCAGGATCACGGCCACCGGCAGGAGGACCACCACGATGTTCATGCGGCCTCCCGGGCGCCGGGGCCCCGACCGTCCGAGGCGTCGGGCGCCGGCACCGCTGCTCCCGCCGGATCCCGGGCCTCGGCCCGCCGCACCGACGCCTCGACCCGGGAGGCACCCCACAGGACCAGGCCGCTGGAGAGGGGCATGAGAATCGCGGCCACCAGGGGGTTCACCCATCCCAGGGCCGCCGCCCCCACCGCCGTGACGTTGTAGACCAGGGAGCGGATCAGGTTGCCTCGGATCGCCCGCCGGGCGGCCCGAGCGGCTCGGATCGCCGCCGCCACCGGCGCCACCGAAGCGGTAGCCAGCACGCCGTCGGCGGCCAGGATGGAGCTTGCGGCTCCGGTGCCCATGGCCACCCCCACCCGGGCCGCCGCCAGGGCCGGGCCGTCGTTGAGGCCGTCGCCCACGAACACCACCCGGTGCCCCTCCGCCGTGGCCTCCTCGATCCAGGCCGTCTTGTCGTCGGGCGAGCGGCGGGCCAGGACCGTGGCGATTCCGGCCCCGTCGGCCATGTGGCGCGCCGGTTCGGGATCGTCGCCCGTGAGGAGCACCACCTCGAGTCCCAACGCCCTCAACGCCGCCACGGCGGGCCCCGAATCGACCCGGAGCTGATCGCCCAGGTAGATCGCCCGCCGCGTATCGTCGTCGGCCACCAGGTCGACCCGGCCCGGGCCGCCCCGCTCCAGGCGCCACCGCCGCTCGTCGATGCGCCCCTCGATCCCCGTTCCCGCCGTCTCCCGGACCTCGGACGCCGCCGGCAGGGGAATGCCCCGGGCTGTGGCCTCCCGGGTCACGGCCCGGGCCACCGGGTGCACGCTGAAGCGCTCGAGGCCCGCTGCGACCCGGAGCACGTCGTCGTCGGCCGCCACCACCACCATCTCTCCGCCGGTGACGGTCCCGGTCTTGTCCAGCGCCGCCACGTCGATGTCGGCCAGCTCCAGCAGCGCGTCGGAACTCCGGAACAGGAGTCCCCGCCGAGCAGCCGCCCCGAGCCCCGCGGCCGCCGCCAGGGGATGGGAGAGGGCCAGGGCGCACGGGCACGCCACCACCAGAACCGCCACCGTGGCCTTCAGAGCCAGGGCCACGCCGGCCGCGGCCACCCACACCCCGAAGGTGAGGGCCGCCACACCCAGGGTGACGCCGGTGAACCACGGAGCCAGTCGGTCGGCGGCGGTGGGCGCCGTGGCCCGATCGGCGGCCCGGCGAAGATCTTCGGCCATGCGGTGCACCACGGTGGCGTCGGAGGCCGCGGCCACCCGCACTTCCAGGGCGCCGTCGTCCAGGAGCGTGCCGGCAAACACCCGACCGCCGGGCTCCACGGGCACCGGATCGGCCTCTCCCGTGAGGAGGGCCAGGCGCACCAGCCCCTCCCCGCCCGCCACCACCCCGTCGGCGGGAATCTCCTCGCCGGCGGCCACCACCACCCGGTCGCCCACGGCCAGGTCGGCCGACGGCACCACGGCCACCGAACCGTCGTCCCGGAGCCGCCGAGCCGTGGCGGGCACCACCGCGGCGAGCGAGACCGCGGCATCGGCAGCGCGACGACGCCCCCGCCCCTCGAGAAGCCGTCCGGTGAGGAGGAGCGCCACCAGCATGGTGAGGGAGTCCAGGTAGGGCTCGCCCAACCCCGCGTCGGGGCCCGCCACCGTCACCGCGGCTCCGTGGACGTACAGCACCGCCACGGCCAGGGCGATGGGGAGGTCCATGTGGAGGACCCGGTGCCGGAGACCCGACAGGGCTCCGGCGAAGAAGGGGGCGGCCGACCAGAGGGCCACCGGTGTGGCCACGGCCAGCGACACCCACTGGAAGAACACCACGAAGCGGGGGGCCATGTCGCCGAACCACCCGGCGTAGAGGGCCGCCGAGAAGAGCATGACGTTGAGGGCGCCGAAGGCGGCGACGCCGAGGCGCATGACCAGGTCCCGGTCGGGGCGGGCCTCCTCCCCCAGCAGCCGGGGCCGGTACCCCAACGCCGAGATCGTGCCCGCCAACCGGGGGAGATCGACCTGCCGGGGGTCCCACCGGAGCGTGGCCCGACCCGTGGCGTAGCTCACCCGGGCCTCGGCGACACCCGGGGTGCGCTGCAGCACGTTTTCAGTGACCCAGACGCACGAGGCGCAGCGCAACCCGTCCACCATGAGGCCCACCGAGCAGGTGCCGTCGTCGCCGGTCTCCACGGGGACGGTGTCCCATCCCCGGGCCGCGGCTTCGGGACGGGGCGCGAAGGCCTCCCGATCGTCGTAGTACCGCTCGAGCCCTGCCCCGGCGATGATGGCCGCGGCCATTTCGCAGCCGGAACAGCACCAGGTGTCGTCGGGCCCCTCCACCGGCGTTCCGCAGTGGGGACACCGGGACACCCCGTCCGCCGGGGCCGGGGTCACCGCTCTTCGGTGTTGTACGACTCCACCACCTCGTCGGCTCCGCTCACGGCCACCACGATGAAGCCGACGTTCACCGCGATCACGAGGAACAGCCCCAGGGCGATGCCCACGGGCCAGATCCAGGCCTTCTTCGGTCGGTCAGCGCGATCCACCGGAGGCTCCTCCGACGCGGGCGTCGGTGAGGAAGGTGGCCGGGACGAAGATCTCCCCCTGCTCCGACGCCACCCGCACGTCGAAGGGCAGCGACCGACCCGCCGCCGCATCTTCGGCGGGCACCCGGATTATGAGGGGTACGGTGCGGGTCTCGGTGGACGCCAGGAGCACCGGATCCGACAGCACCTCGGCCCCGTCGAGGCCGTCCAGGGTCACGGCGTAGGTGGCCGAGGACGTCTCGGCGTCCTTGTTGGTGATCTTCAGGAGGTAGGTGTTGCGCACCCACCCGTCGGCGTCCACCACGAACGACGAGCCCGGTGCCCGGTTCACCGTGGCCTCGAAGGGCACCCGGGCCAGAAGGAGGACGGTGGCCGCCGAGGCGAGGGCCGTGAGGAGTCCCCCGTACACCACGGTGCGGGGCCGGAGCCGCCGGAGCGGGCGGCCTTCGTCCACGGCCACCGAGCTGTAGCGAACCAGGGTCTCGTGACCCAGCGGCTCCATGACCGATTGGCAGGCATCCACGCAGCGGGCGCACTGGATGCACTCCAACTGGAAGCCGTCCCGGATGTCGATGCCCTGAGGGCAGACCACCACGCACTTGCTGCAGGAAATGCAGTTGCCGGCCTCGGCGGCGGCCTTGCCCCGACCCCGGGGCTCACCCCGATCCAGGTCGTACGAGATCAGGAGCGATTCGTCGTCGGTGAGGGCGCTCTGGAACCGGGCGTAGGGACACAGATAGTTGCAGAACTGCTCCCGGAACCAGGTGAAGTCCAGATACCAGACCGCCGTGAGGATGGCCACGAAGGTGTACGACGCGGTGCTGGCCTGCCCGGTCCAGAGGGGCCGCGCCCCGGCGAAGATGCTCATCATGGCCATGGCCAGGAGGAACGACACCGCCAGGAACGACGACCACTTCGCCGCCTTGCGCCAGACGCGGTCGAACGTCCATCCCCCGGCGTCGCGCCGCTTCCGCTGCGAGCGATCCCCCTCGATCCAGAGTTCCAGCGGACGGATCCAGGACTCCAGGAAGACGGTCTGGGGGCAGGCGTAGCCGCACCACACCCGGCCGAACACGGCGGTGAAGAAGAACAGCGTGAACGCCATGAACAGCAGGAACAACAGCAGGAACAGCGTATCGGTGGCCGTGAAGATCTGGCCGAAGAGGAACAGGCGCCGGTGCGGCAGATCGACCAGGATGGCGGGATGGCCCTGGATGGTGATCCACGGCGCGGCGAAGAGGAGGACGTGGAGGCCCACGAACGTCCATCGACGGAGCTTGGTGAAGCTGCCGTCGATGGACTGGGGATAGACCCACTCCCGGGTCTGCTGGAAGCCGAACATGGCGGTGAACGCCTCCTACCCCTCGGCCCCCGTGGAGCCGGTGTCGGGAGCTTCCTCGGAGGCCGCGGGGGCGGCCTCGGGATCCCGCAGGAAGTCGTCGATGGGTCGGCCCGTCGCTTCGGAATTCTTCGAGATGACGTAGGCGGCCACGTTGTTGATCTGTTCGGGACTCAGAATGCCGTCCCACGCCACCATTCCCTTGTCCAGGACGCCCGTGCGGATGGTGTGGATCACTTCGCTGGCGGTGCCGCCGTGGATCCACTCGTCGTCCAGGAACGAGGGGCCGATGAGCCCCTCCAGACCGGCGGCGTGGCAGGGGGCGCAGTTCTGCGTGTACACGGCCTCGCCCGCGGTGACCGCCGCGTCGCTCATGGCGAACTGGATCTCGGCCCGAGCCTGCTCGGGCCACCGGGCTTCGGCGGCCGCCACTTCCGCCGCCAGGCGCTTCACCTGCGAGCGTTCGCCGATGAAGTGGTAGTGCACGCCGTAGACCAGGGCCCAGATGATGGTGAACCAAAAGAGGCCCAGCCACCAATCGGGCAACGGGTTGTCGTACTCCTCGATGCCGTCGGCCTCGTCGGCGTGACCCAGGAGTCGATTGGTTTCCTTGCTCACTCGATCCCTCCATCCGCAAAAGGCAGGCGGGCGGCGTCCTCGAACTGCGCCTTCCGCTTCGGGGAATACGCCCAGACGGTCCACGCCACGAAGAACACCAGGAAGAGCCCCGTCATGACGCCGAGTACCCATCCACCCTGAATGGTCTCGGCGGCGGCCCGGGTCACCGTATTCATCGGCTCCCTCCCGCCCCGCTCACCTCGGAGGCGTCGGCGGTGCGGGTGTCGTCCGCGGCGTCGGCCTCTTCGGCCTGGGCGGTCTCCCGGGCCTCCAGCACCCGTCGCCCGTCGGTGCCCAGCCGCTGCAGGTAGGCGATGACGGCGATGATCTCCCGGTCCCAGCTCGTCTCGATGCCGGTCTGGGCCAGATTGGCCACGATGGTCTCTCCCTGGGACTGCATCTGGCCCCGGACCCACTCCTCATCGGTGCTCTCGTAGGGATGGCCGAGCTTCGACAGGGCCCGGACCGACGCCGTCACGTCGGCGGGATCGGTGGTCCAATCCAGGAGCCACGAATAGGCCGGCATGACGCTGCCGGGAGACGTGGCCCGGGGGTCGCGCATGTGCTCGTAGTGCCAGGCGTCGGGGTATTTCCCGCCGACCCGGTGCAGGTCCGGCCCCAGGCGGCGGGAGCCGAGCTGGAACGGGCGGTCGTACTGGTATTCCCACGCGCGGCTCCACTCGCCGTATCGCAGGATCTCGGCCCGCATGGGCCGCACCATCTGGGAGTGGCAGAGGTAGCACCCCTCCCGCACGTAGATGTCGCGCCCCGCCTGCTCCAGGGGCGTGTACGGCGTCACCTCGGCGATGGTCTCGGGGCCGAGGCTCGCCGAGAACATGGGTACGATCTCCACGATGCCGCCGATGGAGATGGCCACCGTGGTGGCGATGGCGAAGACGGCGGCCCGGCCCTCCAGGACCCTCCGGTGGAACCGCCCGTAGGCGGTCTCCGACTCGTGGGCGCCGTTGTTCTGTTCGTCAGCCATGGTCGTCGCTCCCCGTCAGGCGGCCCGGGCCGCGGCCTCGACGGGCCGGCCGGATCCACGAATGGTCTGCCAGAAGTTGATGGCCATCATGATGGCGCCCACCAGATACATGGTCCCGCCGATGAGGCGCAGCCACAGGAACGGCTCGAGGCGGGCGGTGATGTCCAGGAAGATGGGGTTGGCCAACTGGCCGGCGTCGTTGATGGCACGCCACTGGAGGCCTTCCATGAGGCCGGCGGCCCACATGGCCACCGTGTAGAGCACGATCCCGATGGTGGCCAGCCAGAAGTGGTGGCTCACCCAGGTGGGGTGACGGACTTCCCGTCCAAAGATCCGGGGCACCATCCAGTACAGCATGCCGAACGAGATCATCCCCACCCATCCCAGGGCTCCGGAATGAACGTGGCCGATGACCCAGTTGGTGTAGTGGGCCAGGCCGCTCACGGCCCGGATCGACATCATGGGGCCTTCGAAGGTGCTCATGCCGTAGAACGAGACGGCCACGACCATGAATTTCAGGATCGGGTCGGACCTCAGCTTGTTCCACGCCCCCTTCAGGGTCAGGAGGCCGTTCAGCATCCCGCCCCACGACGGGGCCAGGAGCATGATGCTGAAGACCATGCCCAGGGTCTGGGCCCACTCGGGCAGGGCCGAGTAGAGCAGGTGATGGGGCCCGGCCCAGATGTAGAGGAACACCAGCGCCCAGAAGTGGATGATGGACAGCCGATAGCTGTACACCGGACGCTCCGCCGCCCGGGGCAGGTAGTAGTACATCAGGCCCAGGAACGGCGTGGTGAGGAAGAAGCCCACGGCGTTGTGCCCGTACCACCACTGGACCAGGGCGTCGGTCATGCCGGCGTAGACCGGGTACGACCGGACGAGGGTCGCCGGGATGGCGAGACTGTTGAAGATGTGGAGGACCGCGATGGTCAGCACGAACGACATGTAGAACCAGATCGCCACGTACATGTGCTTCACGCGGCGGCGCGCCAGCGTCCCGAAGAAGTTGATGGCGAACACGACCCAGATCACCGTGATGGCCACGTCGATGGGCCAGATCAGTTCGGCGTACTCCTTGGCCTGGGTCAGCCCCAACGGCAGCGTGACGGCGGCCGCCACGATGATGCCCTGCCACCCCCAGAAGTGGATCCTGGAGAGGGTGTCGTTGAACATCCTCGTCTTCAGGAGCCGCTGGGTGGAGTGGTAGATCCCCGTGAAGCAGACGTTGCCCGCGAACGCGAAGATGACCGCGTTCGTGTGCAGGGGGCGGAGGCGACCGAAGGTCGTCCAGGGGAGTCCGAGGTTCGCCGGCCACCAGGCGAGCTGGAGGGCGATGATCACGCCCACGAGCATGCCAACCAGCGCCCAGACCACGGTGGCGGTGAAGAACATCTTCACCACCGCGTCGTCGTAGACGGGTGTGACCGCCGCGCCTGTGGCGGGCTGGGTTGCGGTCCGATCGGGGTCCATGGCCTTCCTCGTGCGAAGGAACGTCAGCGCCCGGCGTCGGCCGGGGCGGGGGTGGAGGGGCGCTCGACGTCGTCGCCGGGCGCCGGGGTGTGGGTGTTCGTCGCATCCGGGGCGGCGTGGGCTCCGTGGTTCATGGAGCCCATGCGGGGAAGGACCCCCTGGCGCATGCCCACGGATACCAGCCCGAGGATCAACACGCCAGCCGCCAGGGCGCGGCGGAAGCGCAGATCCCGGAGCACGAGCCGTCGAGCCCCCAGCGTCATGGCCACCAGGGCCGGGGCCGTCCCCAGGCCGAACGCCACCATGGAGAGCGCGCCCACCAGGGGCGTGCCCGATGCCACGGGGATCGCCAGGGCCGCGTAGACCAGCCCGCACGGGAGGAGTCCCGTGGTCAGCCCCAGCAGATAGCCCGGCACGAAGCCGTTTCCCCGGGCGGCCCGGCCCGCGAGGGTCGAGACGCCGGGAATCCGGAGAGTGGGTTCGGGGACGAGGCCCGCCAGGGCTCCGGCGAACCAGATCAGAAGCACCGCCGAGACCACGGCGGCCACCCAGCTCGGCCCGGGGAGCGCGGCGCCGAAGGCTCCGGCCAGAGCCCCGAGAACGGCGTAGGTGGTGAGTCGCCCGGCGTGCCACGCGAGGCCGCGACGCCCCCCGCCGCACGCCATGGCGAACCCGCCGCACATGCCCATGCAGTGGGGGCTTCCGACCAGACCGGCGAGCGCGGCTGCGCCCAGGGAGGGGAACATGGACTCTCAGGATTGTAGGGCGACGATCGAAGAATCGTACGACTCCACTCGTGCTCCATCTGTCGGGAGTGTGCGGAGAGCCCTGTGGGGCAGACCCCCACATCCGTGTCCCGAGGCCCCGGTCACATCTCCTTGAGGAGTCCCACCCGCAGCGCGAAGCGCACGAGCTCCGAGCGGTGGTTCAGGCCCAGCTTGTCCATGATCCGGGCCCGATAGGTGTCGACGGTCTTGGGAGAGATGAAGAGCTTCTTGCCGATCTCCCGGGAGCTGAAGCCCTCGGCGGTGAGGGCCAGAACCTCCTGCTCCCGGCTGCTCAACTCGTGGAGGCCGGCCAGGTCGGGATTCTGCTCCGCCGACTTGTACTGCTGGAGCAGGAGCCGCGTCGCCTTGGGCGGGAGAAACACCTCGCCCCGGGCCACCACCATGAGGGCCTCGATGAGGTCCCGGTCGGCGCTGGTCTTGGTGAGGTACCCGCTGGCGCCGGCCTCCACCACCGGCACGAGGTACTCCTCCTCGGCGTGGACCGTGAGGACCAGCACCCGGGTGTCGAGGCCCAGGGCGGCGATGCGTCGGGTGGCCTCCAGCCCGTTGGAGTCGGGCATGGAGAGGTCCATGACCACCACGTCGGGCTTCAGGGCCCGGACCTGGTCCACGGCGTCGTCGCCCGACGCCGCCTCGCCCACCACCGTGAGGCGATCTTCGGATTCGAGGAGGGCCTTGATGCCGGCCCGGAACATGGCGTGGTCGTCGACCAGGAGAATGCGGGTTTCAGACACGACCGAGTTCCTCGGCGATCTCCACGGGAATCCGGAAGCGAACCCGGGTGCCCTGGCCGGGCAGGGACTCCACCCGGACGTCGCCCCCGAGCATGACGGCGCGTTCCTGCATGCCGAGGAGTCCGAGTCCCCGGCCCTGGAGGGCCAGGTGCTGGGGGAAGAACCCGGTGCCCTGGTCTTCCACCAGGCCGATGATCTGCTCCTCCTCCACCCGGATCCGCACCCGGGCCTGAGGCACCCCGGCGTGGCGCACCACGTTGTTCAACGCTTCCTGCACGATCCGATACAGGATCAGGGTCCCGTCGGGCGTGAGGAGCCGGTCCACCGGCTCCACGTCCAGAAGCACGTCCACTCCCCGGCCCTCCCGGAGCAGGCGGGCATGGGAGCGGAGGGCCGACTCGAGCCCGGTGTCCTCCAGCTCCGGCGGGCGGAGTCCCCGGGCGATGCGACGGACGCCGTCGGCGGTGTCGGTGATGGCCTGACGGATGTCGTCGAGTCGCTGCAGGGTGTCGGGGTCGTCGATGTCCTTCTCCAGCAGCTTCAGCCGCACCAGGACGGTGGCCAGTCTCTGGGCCGTGTCGTCGTGGAGATCCCGGGCGATGCGGGCGCGCTCGTCTTCCGAGGCCCGGAGCGCCCCCGCGCCGAAGTCCCGGAGCCGCTTGTGGAGGGAGATGTCCCGGACCGTGGCCACGGTCCAGTCCTGCCCTTCGGGCCCCTCGAACGGGGCGAGGGAGATCTCCACGGGGAACTCCACGCCGCCCTGACGGACCGCCCGGAGTTCCATGCCGATGCCCATGGGGCGAACCGCCGCCGCACGCTGATATCGGGCCCGATGCTCGTCATGGGCACCGCGGGCGGAGGGGGGAACGAGTTGCTCCACCGCCATGCCGTGAAGCGCCTCGGCGGGGTAGCCGAACAGCTTCTGGGCCATGGCGTTCGCTCTCCGGATGACCCCGGAGGCATCCACCAGGAGGATCCCGTCGGGGGAACTCTCGAAGATCGCCTGATCGTTGGGGCTGGTCACGAGCTCGGGAGGGAAACCGCAAGATGCGTGGGTGAATCCCCCACAGGGCGGAGGGAGGCTTTCCGACAGACGCACGGGTATACGCCGATCAATTTACGCATAACCGCCCGTGCCGCGAGGGGTCGCGACGGGCACCCCTCCCCCACCACTGGAGGCGCGCGCCATGAAGGCGACGCCCGCCCCTCCTGAATTCCCGCGCGTCACGGCGCGTTCCGCGTCGGTCGCCCCGCGACCGACGTGGCTCCGTGCGGCCCTTCGCGCGCCCCTCTTCTGGAAGATCTTCGTCCCCCAGGCGGCGTTGCTGGGCGGGTTGGTGGCCTTCATGGCCGCCGCCGTGCCTCGGGTCACGTCGCCGGGCGGGATCGTCGGCGTGGTGGGCCTCGGCGTCGTCGTCACCGCCGCCCTCTCGGCCTGGATCATCCACCTGGCCCTGAACCCCATCCACGCCCTCACCGAGGCGGCCCGGCGCGCCGCCGACGGCGAAGTGGCGGTCCGGGCCCCCGACTCGGCCCACGCCGACCCCCGGATCGCCGGACTCACCGCGGTCTTCAACGAGATGCTGGAGTGCCTGGAGCGGACCCGCGCCGACCAGCGGGACGGCTCCCGACGGGTGTTGGCCGCCGAGGAGAGGGAACGGGAGCGCATCGCCCACGAGCTCTATGCGGGAACGGCCCAGACCCTGGCGGGGGTCCTGATCCGGCTGCGCATTCTCGAACGGGCCCAGGACCGCGGCGACCCCCGGCCCGTGTTCGAGGAGGTCCAGTCCGAGGTGCGGAGCGCCCTGGAGGAGGTGCGGGCGGTGGCCCGTCGGCTCCGCCCGCCCGAACTCGACGAGCTGGGGGTGCGCGCCGCCCTCGAGGCCCACGCCCGGCAGTTGGAGGAGTCGTTCGGAGTGCCCGTGGCGTTCCACGGCGACCTCCCCGAAGACCTCCTCGACCCCGGCGCCCGCCTGGCCCTCTTCCGCATCGTCCAGGAGGCGTCCACCAACGCGGTCCAACATTCCGGCGCCTCCCGGGTGGACGTTCGGTTCCGGTCGCGTCGCACCGCCTTCTGCGCCGAGGTGGTGGACGACGGGTCCGGATTCGATCCGGCGTCGGCCGTGCCCTCCACCGACGCCCAGCTCGGGCTCGTGGGCATGCGGGAGCGGGCCGAATACGTCCGGGGGCGCTTCAGCATCGACTCCACCCCCGGCGGGGGGACGGTCCTTCGCCTCGACCTCCCCTGGGCTCCCACCGAACCCCTGCCCGAGGCGCCGTTCGCCCCGGCGTTGGAGCTCGACCTGGCGCATCACTTCTGACATCCCCGCCCTTCGGCCCGGAGGCCGTCATGTTCAAGTCGATCCTGGTCTCTCTCGACGGTTCGCGCTTCGCCGAATCGGCTCTTTCGGCGGGGCTGTCCCTGAGTCGGGTCACCGGCGCCGACCTGCACCTCGCCACGGTGCACGAGCCCGTGCCGAGCTTCTCGTACGACGAGTGGGAGTCGGCGGCGTGGGACTGGTCGGAGGAATACACCCAACGCGTCCAGACCGAGGCCGCACCCCTGGCCGGCGGCGGCGTCGACGCCTGGGTGGGGTCGGGCCGGGTCCTGGACTGCCTCCAGCTTCGGGCCGACGACGTCCAGGCCGATCTGGTGGTCATGGCCACCCACGGACGGGGCGCCTTCACCCGGGCCTGGCTGGGCAGCACCGCCGACGCGTTGGTGCGTCATGCCCGCCGGCCCGTGCTCCTGATCCGCCCCGACGACGACGGGCCCCCGGCGCTCGACGCGGACTGGGCCTTCAAGCGGATCCTGGTGCCCCTGGACGGGTCGCCCCTGTCGGAGACCGAACTCGACCTGGCCCGGGAGATGGCCGGGCTCTTCGACGCCGAGCTCGTGCTCGTGCGGGTCGTGGCCTATCCGGTGGAGATCGCCTCGCCGTATCTGCCCCACACGGTCCAGATGAACCAGCAGATCGTCGACGAGGCGCGCGACGTCGCCCAGGCGTACCTCCACGACGCCGCCCAACGACTCCAGAGCGACGGATTCACCGTGCGGACCTTCGTGAAGGTCGACGCCCAGCCCGGCCACGCCATCGCCACCCTGGCCGCCGACGAGGAGGTGGATCTGGTGGTCATGGCGACCCACGGACGGGGCGGCCTGCAGCGCGCTCTCCTGGGGAGCACCACCGACAAGGTGATCCGGGGCGTGCACGTGCCGGTCCTGGTGCGACGACCCACCGAATCCTGACCTGAATCCCCCCCTCCACCGCTGGCCAGAGGGAAGTCCCATGTTGACCGTACGCGACATCATGCAGACCGAAGTGGTCACCGTCGGCCCGGAAGCCACGGTCCGCGAACTCACCCGGATCCTCGCCGATTCGGGCATCAGCGGCGTACCGGTGGTGAGCGCCTCGGGGACCGTCCTGGGCGTCGTGTCGTCGTCCGACATCGTGCGCCTCGCCGCCGAGGAACGGGAAGCCGGCCTGGTCTCTCCCGGGCATTGGGCCGCGCTGCCCCTGGGCGAGGCCGCCCGGGATCCCGAAGACGACGTCGTGGACCCCCTGGGGGCGTACTTCCTGCCGGAAGACGCGCCGCTCCTCCAGCCGGAGTGGGGGTCGGCGCCCGACGATGGACCCATGGACGAGCTCACGGTGTCCGACATCATGACGCCCGTGACCTTCACCCTTCCCATCACGGCCTCGGTCACCGACCTGGCGGACTTCCTGGTGCGGGGCCGGATCCATCGAGCGGTGGTGGTGGAGGACGGACGCCTCCAGGGCATCGTCACCACCATGGACGTGCTCCGGGCTCTGGCGGACGGGCGCCTCTGAGCCATCTTCAGCCGTTCTTCGCGACCCCACAGGAGTCCCTCCCATGATGCGCAGGTTCATCCTCCCCGCCGCCGCGGGGGTGTTTCTTCTCGCGCCCTCGACCTCCACGGCGTCCGCTCAGGAGAACCCGGTTCCCTCGGTGATTCCCCAGGACTCGGTCACCCTGGCGCTGACCCGCTTCCAGACGCTCCAGCAGCAGGTCCAGGCGCTCCAGCAGGAGGTCATGAACGCCTCGCCCACCCTGCAGGAGCAGCAGGCCGCCGTGTCGGGCATGGTGGAGTCGGCCGTGGCCGAGATCGACCCCACGCTCCAGTCCGAGATGGAGGCGCGCATGCCCTCCATCCAGCAGGAGGCCCAGACGGCCCAGGCCGCCGGCGACACCACCCGGCTCCAGGCGCTGGAAGCCGAGTTCGTGGCCCTGCGCACCCGGGCGGAAGAGGCCCAGCAGGCGGCGGTGGATCGGCCCGAGATCGCCGCCGAGATCGAGTCGTTCGAGGACTCCCTCCGATCGGAGATGGCGGCGCGCAACCCCGACATCGCCGACACCCTGGCCGAACTCGAAGCACTGGCGGGGCGGCTCGACGCCACCCTCGGGGGCGGTTGAAGCCCTCCGGTCCCCCCTGGGCCGTCCTGGGCCGGCGACTCTGTCTCGCCGGTCTCGTCGCGGTGGCCGCGGGCCTGGTGTTCCAGCCCGCCGTCACCGCGACCGTGTTCTGGTGGGGCCTGGTGCCCCTCCTTCCCGCCACGTTCCTGGTGCACCCGGGGCTGTGGCGGAACGTCTGCCCCCTGGCCACCCTCTCCATGGGACCGGACACGGTCCCGATCCGCCTCGGGGCCGCCGCCGAAGCGAGTCCCTGGGCCGGGGCCGCCGGGGTGCTCCCCTTCCTGGCCCTGGTGGCGTGGCGGGGCACGGGACTGGATTCCGATCCCGCGGGCACGGGGGCCCTCCTGGCCGGCGTCCTGGGCTTCGCGGTGGTGGCGGGGCGGCGGGGGGAGCGCCGCAGCGGCTTCTGCAATCGGTTCTGCCCACTTCTTCCCGTGGAACGCCTCTACGGGCAGCGTCCGTGGGTCGAGATCCAGGACTCCCGGTGCGCGTCGTGCACCCTCTGCACGCCCCGGGGCTGCGTCGATCTGTCGCCGCCGGCCGCGGCGGCCCAGCTCCTGGGACCGGGTCGCCGGGGCATGGAGTGGCTCCTGACCCCGTTCGGGGCCTTCGCGGCGGCGTTCCCCGGATTCATCGTGGCCTGGTTTCGAACGGTGCCGGCGTCTCCCGCGGTGCTGAACCTCCTGGGGGCCCTCGCCGTGGGGCTGGTGGTCTCGTGGTTCGTGGTGGCCGCGGTAGTCCGCTGGAGCGGCGTGCCCTGGCGCCTCGCCCTCCCCACCCTGGGCGCGCTGGCTGCGGGCCTCTACTACGCGTACGCGGCCCCTCGCGCCGTGGCGGCCCTGGGGGGCGGAGCGGGACTCGGGCGCTGGATCCAGGTCGGGGCCGTGGCGTTCGTGGCGGCGTGGTGGATCCGGGCCGTGCGCCGAGCGGGATCCCGGGGAGCCCGCCCGGTTTAGTACCCGCATGAATCCTCTCCGCCCGAACACCCAGCGACGCCGCGCCGGCGTCCTCGCCACCACGGCGTCGGCCGTGGCTCTCCTGGGCCTCACGGCTCTCCCCCTCCAGGCCCAATTCCGAGGCGGCGACCAGGGCTTCCAGCGCCCAGGTGCTCAGCGGACGCTGGTGGCGGGCGCCCGGGGGGGCTTCGACTTCCAGGGCGACGCACCCGTGGTGGGGGGCTTCGCCCGCACCTCGCTGGTGTCGCGTTTCGCCGTCCAGGGATCGGCCGAGGCCACCTTCCTGGACGGGCTCACCGAGCGGCAGTTCGGCGCCGACCTCCTCTACGCGGTGGGCCCCGGGTTGAGCGTGGGAGGGGGGCCCGTGTGGCGGTACAGCGCCTACGACGTCACTCCCGAGAGCGCCGGAGTCCAGGAGACCCGCGTGGGGTATTCCCTCGCCCTGATCCTCGGGGGCACCAGCGGCCCGGGCCGGGTCATCACCGGGTTGGAGTTCCGCTACACCAAGGTCGACGAGCTCGACCCCCAGACCCTCTCCATCCAGCTCGGGTTCGCTCTGGCCCGCTGGTAGGGGACTCAACTCCCCCGCCGGGGCACGCCCCGGAGGGCCCGGGCCTCCAGCGGGTCGTCGGGCCACGCGTGCTTCGGATACCGCCCCCGCAGGTCTTTCCGCACGTCGAAGTAGGTGTCCCTCCAGAAGCTGGCGAGATCGGTGGTGATCTGCACGGGACGGGAGGCGGGGGAGAGGAGATGCAGGGTCAGGGGCACCCGCCCCTGGGCGATGCGCGGCGTCTCCACCCACCCGAACACCTCCTGGAGTCGCACGGCGAGAACGGGCGCCGCCGGGTCGGAGTAGTCCACGGCGATCCGGGAGCCGCTGGGCACCTCGACATGGGTGGGCGCTCCTTCGTCGAGGCGACGACGTGCGTCCCACCCCACCCGCGCCGACAGAGCCGCGCTGAGGTCGACCCTCCGCAGGTCGTCCAGGCTCTTCATGCCCGGAAGGAACGGGGCGAGCCAGCGTTCCAGATCGTCCACCAGGGCCGGGTCGGAGCCGTCGGGCCAGCCCTGGGGCTCGACCCGGCGCATGAACCGCAGGCGGTCTTTCAGTTGGAGGGACTCCCGGGTCCAGGGCAGGACCTGGAGGCCGGCCTCCCGCACGCCCTGGCAGAGGGCCTCCGCCACCGCACCGGGGTCGGGGTCCTCCAGGGGGGCCTGCACCAACTCCAGGGCCCCCAGACGACGCACCCGCCGCGCCCGCACCCTCCCCGAGGGGGCATGGAAGGCCACCTCTTCCTCGTCCACCACCTGGTCTTCGAACCCCCGGGCCAGGGCCTCCGGAGCGAGGGGCGCCGCCAGGAAGATCCTCGCCTCCCGCCCCGCCCCGTCCAGGTGGGCCGCAACCAGGGCGTCGCTCCCGGCCAGGGGGTCGTCGTCGAACAGGTGGGCGCCCCGTCCGTTGCGCAGCAGGTAGCGGGTTCGTCCCTCCTCCCGGCGGAGGGCCACCCGATCGGGGTAGGCCCAGGCCACCAGGGGGCCCACGGCCGCCAACGTCTCGGCATCGGCCTTCACTCCGCCCGGGTCCACGCCCAGTCGGCGGGCCAGGTGGTCGGCCTCCCGTTCGATGCGGGCGAGCCCTCCCCGGTCGACCCGGTGGCCCCCCGGCCCCACCGATCCGCGCCGCGCCACGGCCTCCACCCGCAGACGGAGGTCCGCCGACGGAGCCCGGCCGTCGCCCCGCACGGGGTCCCGTTCCCCCAGCACGGCCGCCAGCAGGCAGGCCAGTCCGCCGCGCCCCTCCGCCCGTCCCCGGACCAGCATGTGACCCAGGCGAGGGTGGACCCCCAACCCCACCACCGCCTCCCCGTCGGCGGTGATGCGGCCCGCGGCGTCCACCAACTCCAGCGCCGTCAGGAGTTCCCGGGCCTGGGCCAGACCGGCGTCGGGGGGAGGATCGAGCCAGGCCAGTTCCCCGGGCGCCGCGCCGAAGGCCGCCAGGTCCAGGAGGAGGGGCGCCAGGTCCGCCTCCCGCACCTCCGGGACCCGGGCCGGAATCAAGCCCCGGTCCTCGTCCTCCGACCAGAGTCGAAGGCACACGCCGGGCCCGGTACGTCCAGCTCGACCCCGGCGCTGGTCCGCCGCGTCCCGGGTCACCCGGACCGTCTCCAGGCGCGTCATCCCCGACCCGGGATCGAAGCGCGGCACCCGCATCCAGCCGCTGTCCACCACCACCCGCACGCCGTCGATGGTGAGGGACGTCTCGGCGATGGAGGTGGCCAGCACCACCTTCCGGCGCCCGGGCCGGGACGGGGCCACCGCCCGGTCCTGGGCGCCCCGGTCCAGACGACCGTGGAGGGGCACCACGTCGACCTCGGGGCCCGGCTCCGCCTCCGCCAGCGCCTCGGCTACCCGGCGAATCTCACCCGCCCCGGGGAGGAAGACGAGAACGTCGCCGTCCTCCCGGGCGAGGGCCTCCAGAACACCTCCGGTCACGGCCCGGGCCACGGCCCACGGCGCGGCGTCGCGCCCTGCCGGAGGCGGCACGTACCGGGTGTCCACGGCGAAGGCCCGCCCCTCGCTGGCCACCACCGGCGCGTCTCCGAGAAGGGCCGCCACAGGCCCGGCGTCCAGGGTCGCCGACATGACCACCACCCGCAGGTCGGGACGGAGCAGGGACCGGGCGTGGAGGGTGAGGGCCAACCCCAGGTCCGCCGGGAGGGACCGCTCGTGAAACTCGTCCAGGATCACCGCACCCACCCCCTCCAGCGACGGGTCGCCCTGGAGCATGCGGGTCAACACCCCCTCAGTGACCACCTCCACCCGGGTCGTGGGCCCCACCCGGGTGTCGAGGCGCACCCGGTACCCCACCGTGCCCCCCACCTCGCTCTCGCCCAGGAGTCGGGTCATGTGGGCCGCCGCCGCGCGGGCCGCCAGGCGGCGGGGCTCGAGCATCACCACCCGGCGCCCCTCCATCCACGGTTCGTCCAGGAGGGCCAGGGGAACCCGGGTGGTCTTCCCCGCCCCGGGAGGTGCCACCAGAACCGCCGACGGGCCGGCGGTCAGGGCCCGCCGGAGCGCCGGAAGCACCGCGTCCACCGGAAGGGCCGGCCCCCTCGGGGGGCGACTCACCCCGACGTGCACCCCGAGGGCGGCGGCACCGGGGCGGCCACGAAGAGCCGCCCCACCACCGGCCCATCTCCTCGGGTCACGGCCCGTTCCAGGCGGCCCCCCAGGGAATCCCCCACCGGCCCCAGGCGAGCCCGGAGGCCTCCCGGCACGGGGCCCAGGGTGACGTAGACGGTGTCGAGGCGGATCAGGTAGCTCCCCACCTCGGGGCCCCGCGCCTCGGCGTCCACCGCCACGATCCGTCCGTCCCGGGCGAGAAACGTGGCGTCCGACCGCCCGGCGGCCAGGGTGGAATCGACCTCCACGGGCCACTGCCCCGAGCGGTAGCCCAGGGAATCCAGCACGAAGCGGAAGTGCCCGCACCCCACCATGCGGCGGTCCACGGCGGCGGAGTCGGCCCGGGGCACGGCCACGGGCTGGGGAGTCATGCCCCGGCTCACCCGTCCCAGGAGAAGGCGCAGACTCACCGCCGACACCAGGGAGAGGCCCACGATGAACAGGAGGGGCTTGAGACGAGACATGGGGGCGTCTACCCGAGGGCCTCTTGACCGTGCCCGGAGTCCCATATATCGTCGCTCTATATATCGACGCTCTCACCAAGAGGCCCCATGCCCGTCGAGATGCAGTCCCTGATCCGCGACGTCAACGAACTCCTCGTCCTGTCGAGCCTCCGGGAGGGCCCCAAACACGGGTACCAGATCGCCCTGGACGTGGAGTCCGACAGCCGGGGCATGTTCTCATTTCAACACGGCACCCTCTATCCGATCCTGCACCGCCTGGAGAAGGAGGGGCTGCTGTCGGGACGGTGGTCCAGGGGTCCGGGGCGGCGCCGCAAGGAGTACACCCTCACGGCCCGGGGGCGCACGGCCCTGGAGGGGCGTTCACGGACGCTGGACGACGTGGTGTCCCGGCTGCTCCAGGTGGTGCGGGGCGCCGAGCCGGAGGCGTCGTGAGCCGGCCCGCGTCCCGCCTGCCCCTGGCCGTCCGGTCCCGCCTGGGGCGGGAGCTGGCGGCGGATCTCGAGGGGGCCTACCACGTGCTCCTGGCCCGGGGATGGTCCCGGGAGCACGCCCTGGCTCGGGCCCGGGAGCTGGTCCTTCCCGACGACGACGCCCTGGAGCGCCTGGCGGGCGTGCACCGCCCTCTCTACGAGCGGCTGGCGGAGCGATTCTCGCCCCACGCGGTGCGGCGGGGCGAGCGGGCGGCCATGGTGGCCGTGGCGGCGGTGACCCTGGCCATGCTCGCCGGCTTCCTCGCGCAGGCCGGCATCTTCGTCCACCCCTCGCCGTTCCTGGTGCCCGTCCTGGGGGTGGGATCGGTGACCGTCGCCGCGGTGGCGGCGAAGGCCTTCCACCTCTTCGCCGCGAAGCCCAGCGACCCCCGCGCCTTGAGACGAGGGCTCGCCGCGCCCCTGGCCGCGGGGGTGGTCACCCTCCTCGCCGGGGCCGGGGGCGCTCTGGTGGACACCTATGGCTTCGCGGCCGAGGTGGGCGAGGCGGCCCCCACCACCCTGCTCCCCGTCGTCGTCTTCGTGGGCAGCACCGCCGTGCTGCTCGCCGTGGCCCTGGGACTCGCCCTGGCCGGCGCCCTGGGGTGGTTCCTCCTGCTGCAGTGGACCGTCGGCATCGAGGCCGACGTCCCTCTTCTTCCGCCCACGTCGGGCCCCATCCTGGAGTCGCACCCATGAACTTCATCACCGAAGCCGGAGTCACGAGCTATCCGATTCTGCTGTGCGCCGCCCTCACCGTGGGACTCGCGATTCGAGGGTTCCTGCGTCTCGGGCGGGGCGAGGCCGCCGATCCCCGCACCGCCACGGGCATCGATGCCGTGCTCTTCTGGGGGGCCTTCGGGGCGGTGGTGGGACTGCTGGGCACGCTGGGGGGCATCGCCCAGGCCGCCGGAGCCATCGAGCGCGCCGGCGGGGTCGACGCGGGGCTGGCGTGGGGGGGACTCCGGATCGCCCTCCATCCGCTGCTCATGGGACTCCTGATCTTCTCCGTGGCCCTGCTGCTGTGGTTCACCCTCCGCACGCGGCAGGTGGGACAGTCGGCCACCGAGTAGGGGGCCGCTCTCAGGTCGACGCCTTCGACAGGGCTTCGTCGATCAGGGCCCTCCACAGCTCTTCGTCGAGGTCGGGAATCTCGACCCAGGCCTTGAAAACCCGCCCTGCCGGGGCGAAGGGGCGCCCCACGCCTTCGCCGATCAGAGCCGACACCCGGGCCGGGGTCAGCTTGACCACCAGGTGACCGGTGACGTGGTGGACCGTGGCCGCGAACCCACCACCGGGCGACGCCCGCAGGCAGTCGAACCCCATGAGGGTCCCCCGCTCGGCGGTCCCGGCCCGGATCGGGACCTCGGCGAGGCGCCAGAAGAGGGACGGTCCAGGCGGGGTCGGGGACTCGAGATCGTCGGGAGACACGGGCACGCTCCGGGAGAGGGACGTCATGGGCGAGGTCGCCGGGTCGTACGGAGGCCGGACGTCCGGATTACCGCTGCCGGGCCGCGACGGGGTTGGGCCGGGAGCACCCGGCTCGCTATGATCGATTTCCGGTCCACATCCCCCCGGGAGGAGTCCCCCATGCACCCCGTGCCCTCACCCTACCTCGTGCCCTTCGACGGATCGTTCCGCATCGGCGCCGCGCCCACGGCACCCCCCGACGACACGCCGAAGGACAAGGTCCTGGAGAAGCGCCTCGAAGACCTCAACGAGGAGCTGGCCGACCTGCAGCGGGTGCTCTACGCCCACGACCGGTACGCCGTGCTCCTGGTCTTCCAGGCCATGGACGCCGCGGGCAAGGACGGGACCATCCGGAAGGTGCTCCGGGGCGTGAATCCCGCGGGGTGTCAGGTGTTCTCGTTCAAGCAGCCGTCCAAGGAGGAGTTGGACCACGACTTTCTCTGGCGCGTGGCCCAGCGGCTCCCGGAGCGGGGGCGCATCGGGGTGTTCAATCGGAGCCACTACGAGGAGGTCCTGGTGGTTCGGGTCCACCCCGAATACCTGGACGGCCAGCGCCTTCCCGTGGCCGACGCCGGATCCGAGGCGTTCTGGAATCGGCGCCTCAACGCCATCGGCGACTGGGAGCGCCACCTGGCCGACACGGGGACGGTGGTTCTGAAGTTCTTCCTGAACGTGTCGAAGGAGGAACAGCGTCAGCGCTTCCTGGCCCGCCTGGACGAGCCCGAGAAGAACTGGAAGTTCTCGGTGGGCGACGTGAAGGAACGGGGCCACTGGGACGCCTACATGGCGGCGTACGAGGCGGCACTGGCGGCCACCTCCCGGCCCTGGGCCCCCTGGTACTCGATCCCCGCCGACGACAAGGACTACATGCGCCTGACCGTGGCGGGCATCGTGTCGGACACCCTGAAGAGCCTGCCCCTGGCCTACCCGCCGGTAGCCGACGCGGACCGGGCCCGTTTCGCCGAGATGCGCACCCTTCTGGAGAACCAGGCCGAGTAGATCCGCCCCGGTTCTACCGCCTCCGCACGTAGAGGCCGTCGAAGGTCACGACCCAGGTCTCGCCGCCGTCGTTGGACTGCTCGAAGACCTGGCGGACCGTGTCGGGATGAACGTCGAAGAACGTCAGCTTCTGGGGAATGCTGTCTCCCGCCGGGGAGATCGTGTGGCCCCGGAAGCGCATCGCGCCGTCGGAATAGTGCCCGTCGTAGTAGTCGAGGGTGTTGCCCTGATCGGCCACCCAGAGCTGGCGCCAGCGCGGCTCCCGGAAGGTCGACCGGTCGACCCAGTTGAAGCTCTTCCCTTCCCGGCCGCCGACGTTGGTCCAGTTCTCCAACAGGGCGCACTGGCCCAGCATGGGCTCGATGATGTTGGTGCCGGCCTGGGTCCCGCCCACGTAGACGTCCCAGGTGCCGATCCAGAAGTCGAACTGTCGGATCACCTCGTCGTCGCGGCAGGGCCAGGCGGCGGCCTCCACCGCCTGCACCACCGCCTGGAACCGGGGATTCTCCGCCAGGGGGGCGAAATCGGGGATCCCGGTCAGGGTGCCACCCCCGCCGATGCCGGCGACGGGCTGGATGCGTTCAAGGGCGGTGAGGGCCTCGTCGGTGCGGTCCAGACGAACGAGGGCGCGGGCCTGGAAGACGTAGAGGAAGGGCGTCTGGAGGCCGGCGCCGGGCACCCGATCGAACGCGGCCAGCGCCTCGTCTTCGCGGCCGATCTCCATCAGGGCCCGACCGAGGCGAAGCCACGCCAGACCGTCGGACGGGTCCGCGTCCACCACGCCCCGGTAGGCGTCGGCGGCGGCGGCCCAGTCCCCGGACTGGTAGACGGCCGCCGCCGCCGCGGCGGCCTCCGAGGGGGGGGCGGCCTGGGCCCGGGCCCCCGGTGCGAAGAGGAGTCCCCCCAGAAGGAGGAGTGCCGTCGATCGGGCGAGCGTCCCCATCATCGTCCGTCCTCGCCGGGCATCCGGCGCTCGAAGTCCATGGTCCATTGCGTCGTCCAGTTCTCCCCGCCGTCGTTCGAAACGGCGTAGTCCCAGCCGGCCGCGTCGTCGCCCACGTCGAACCACCGGATCCGGGTGCGGAGCGGGCCGTCGCCGTCGCCGTCGGACAGGAAATCGCCTGCTCCATCGGTGAGGGTCCCGGTCCACCGGCCCACCCGCCCCGGAGCGTCGGTGGAGAGCCAGGTGATCACCCAGTGCTCCGCCGTCGGGTCGTAGTACCGCGTGCCCATGCCGCTCATGGGCCGCGGGCCGAAGGCACCCGACGCATAATCCACCAGCACGCACCCGCCGGCCCGCTTCTCGGCCACCCACGACTGGGTCGTCTCCCGCCACGATCCGTCGGGAAGGAGAAAGCGCGACTCCACCGCCCACGTGCCCGGCCAGAAGTCGAAGGCGTGAAACGGCTCGGCGTCGCAGGCCGGATCGTGGGCCTCGGCGGCGGCCATGGGCCCTTGAGCCGACAGCGGCACCGGAAGGGTCCACGACGCGATCAGTGCGGTCACCACCGCCGCGCCGTGACCCGTGCATCGGTTCGCTCGCTTCGTCATCCCCCCTCCCGGCCACCGCCTGTTCGGTTCATGGACAAAACTCCGCCGATACCGGTTGGCCCTCAAGAGCCGGAATGGTCATGTTCGAGCATACCATTTACCCCGGATGAACCGCCGTGCCGCGAAGATCCCAGGGGACCATTCCCCTCCTCACCCTCGATCCCGGGGCGGCGAACCCCCTCTACCGGCAGCTCGCCGACGCGCTCCGGCGCGCCATTCTCGAGGGCCGGGTCGCCCCGGGCACCCGCCTGCCCTCCACCCGCTCCCTGGCCGACGACCTGGCCGTGTCACGCTCCACCGTGGTCACGGCGTTCGAACAACTGAACGCCGAGGGATACCTGGTGAGTCGGGTCGGATCGGGCACATCGGTGCCCGGTGATCTCCCCGTGGCCTCGGCGGGCCCCCTCCCCACGGGCCCGGGAGACGGCACGGCCGCGCGCCCCTGGGCCCCGCCCCCGCCCCGGCCGTTCCGGCCCGGGATTCCCGCCCTGGACGAGTTCGGCCGAGGCCCCTTCGGCCGCATGCTGCGGAGCGTCTGGCGGAGCCCGGACGCCCACGCCCTGGCCCTCACCCCGCCGGCCGGCGACCCCGACCTCCGGGTGGCCGTGGCCCGGCACCTCCGGGGCAGCCGGAACGTGCGCTGCTCCCCCGAGGACGTACTCGTCACCTTCGGCGCCCAGGAGGGACTGGCCGTGGCATTCGAGGCCGTGGCGGGCCCGGGGCGGGAGGTGTGGATGGAGCATCCCGGATACATCGGAGCCCGCCACGCCGCCGAGAGCGTGGGCGCACGACCGGTGCCCGTCCCCCTCGACGAGCACGGACTCGACGTCGCCGCGGGGCGACGGCGCTGGCCCGACGCCGTGGCCGCCTACGTCACCCCGTCGCACCAGTTCCCCACGGGCTGCACCCTCTCCCTCCCCCGCCGCCTGGAACTCCTGGAGTGGGCGGCCGAGGGCGACCGCTGGATCGTGGAGGACGACTACGACTCGGAGTTCCGTCTCGCGGGGCGCCCCCTGCCGGCCCTCCAGGGGCTGGACGAAGCCGGACGGGTCGTGTACGTGGGGACGTTCTCCAAGTCGTTGGCGCCGTCTCTGCGCCTGGGGTGGATCGTGGTGCCCGAGCCCCTCCGCAGCCGGGCCCTGGGGTTGCGACTGGCCCGGGCGGGTGCCGGCAGCCCCTGGCTCCAGCAGGCCCTGGCCCGGTTCATGGAGGAGGGCCATTTCGCCCGGCACATCCGTCGGACCCGCCGGCTCTACCGGGCCCGCCGGGCCGCGCTGGCCCAGGCCGTGGCCACCCACCTCTCACCGCGGGGGGTGGTCCTCCGGGAACCCACCGGCGCCATGCACGCCCTCCTCGATCTTCCGCCGGGACTCCGGGCCGCCGCCGTGGCCCGCTCCGCCCGGGACCGGGAGGTCGAGGTGCTTCCCCTGGACTACTTCGCCATTCCCCCGGACACCGACGTGGGCGAGGCGCTGCTCCTGGGCTTCGCCGGGTACGACGAGGCGGCCATCGCCGACGGCGCGGCGAGGCTGGCCCGGGCTCTGGACGACGTGGGGGAGGCGCCCCCCCACTGAACCGTGCGTCCACCTTCGTGGTAGTGACGACTCTCCTTCGCCTCTTCCCGTGAGCCTCCATCATGACCGACTCCACCACCCGTTCCCGCCCCCTGGGCCGTACCTCCACGACGATCCACCCCATCGGCCTCGGCTGCATGGGCATGTCGGAGTTCTACGGGCCCGCCATGGACGAGGGCGCGGCCGAGCGCTTCCTCCACGAGGCCGTGGAGCGGGGCGTCGACCACTTCGACACCGCCGAGATGTACGGCATCGGCCACAACGAGTCCCTCGTGGGACGCGCACTGCGCGACCGTCGGGACGGACTGACCATCGCCACCAAGTTCGGCCCGCTCCGGGACCCCGAGACCGGTGCCTTCACGGGCATCGACGGGTCTCCGGCCAACGTGCGCCGGGCCTCGGAAGGCAGCCTGGCCCGGCTCGGCATGGAGCGCATCGACCTCTACTACCTGCACCGGGTCGATCCCTCCACCCCCATCGAAGAAACGGTGGGGGCCATGGCCCGCCTGGTGGACGACGGGAAGGTGGGCGCCCTGGGCCTCTCCGAGGCCAGTGCCGAGACCGTTCGCCGGGCCCACGCGGTGCACCCCATCTCGGCCCTCCAGACCGAATACTCCATCTTCAGCCGCCACGTCGAAGACGAGATCCTCCCCACCTGCCGGGAGCTGGGCATCACTCTCGTGGCCTACTCGCCTCTGGGCCGGGGACTCCTCACGGGTCGGTTCACCGAATCCGACCGACCCTCGGGCGACGCCGACTTCCGGGGCGGCGGCGGGCAGCCCCGATTCGAGGGGGAGAACTACGACGCGAACCTGCGTCTCGTGGACACCGTACGCTCGGTGGCCCGGCGCCACGAGGTGCTGCCGGCCCAGGTGGCTCTGGCCTGGGTGCTCTCCCGGGGCGACGACGTGGTGGCCATTCCCGGCACCACCAAGTCGAAGCACCTCGTCTCCAACCTGGGCGCCCTGGACGTGGCCCTCACCGACGCCGACCTCGAGACGCTGAACGCCCTGAGCGACCAGGTGAAGGGGGAGCGGTACAACGAGGGAAGCATGCAGAGCGTGCAGCAGTAGCCCGGGTCGGTCGATCCCCTGGGCGCCGGACCACAGGCGCACAGGGGCGTTGGCCGACACCCGCGTAGGGCTTTTCCCGATGGGGCACGGCCCCTCCCCGGACCGAACGTGCATATGCACACAATCGCCCCGGGAGGACCGCCGTGCCCCGTCCGCGCAAAGATCGCATCTGCCGCCAGTTCCAGGGCCTTCGGGTGTTCGTGCCCTGCGGGGCCGAGGCCGATGGTGAACTGAAGTTCCAGCGCCTCGCCTTCGATGAGCTCGAGGCCCTCTGCCTCTGCGATCTCGAAGGAATGACCCAGGCGGAGGCCGGGGCGCAGATGGGCGTGTCCCGGGGCACGGTCCAGCGGCTCCTGGGGCGGGCCCGGGCCACGGTGGTCCGGGCTCTCCTGGAGTCCCACGCCCTGGTCCTGGGCCGGGAGACCGATCCCGACGCCTCGGCGCCCCCGGAGCGTCCCACGCTCGTGGAAGCCGCGGGAGTCCCGTCATGAGCCCCGCGCGCCCCGACCGGGGCACGGGCGCATCGGTGCTTGTCGTGGCCCTTCTGGCCGTGGCCATTCCCCTCATCGTCGTCTCGACCCGGGGGCCCGCCCCTCTGGACGACCCCTGGGCCCACGTGCCCGCGGCCCTGCCTCACACCGACCACGGGCCCCTCATGCCCGGCCCCTACGCCACCGGGCCCGACGTCACCGAAGCCTGTCTCGCCTGCCACGAGGACGAGGGCCACGAGCTCCTGGGCACGTCCCATTTCACCTGGGAGAGCGCCCCCACCCTGCTGCCCGGACGCGACACCGCCGTCGTCCTGGGCAAGAAGCACGTCATCAACAACTTCTGCATCTCGGTGGAGTCCAACTGGTCGGGGTGCACGTCGTGCCACGCGGGCTACGGCTGGACCGACGAGGGGTACGAGTTCAGCGACCCCGGCACCGCCGACTGCCTCGTGTGCCACGACGGCACGGGGTCCTACGCCAAGACCAACGGGGGACTCCCGGCCGAGGGCGTCGACCTCACGGCCGTGGCCCGGAGCGTGGGCTCGCCCACCCGGGCCACCTGCGGCAGTTGCCACTTCCGAGGCGGGGGCGGAGACGCGGTGAAGCACGGCGACCTGGACGGCAGCCTCACCAACCCCCGGGCCCGCCTCGACGTGCACATGGGCGAACACGCCATGGAGTGCACCGACTGCCACCGCACCACCGACCACGAGATCCGGGGCCGGGCCCTCTCGGTGAGCGCCGACGGCGGCAACCAGGTGGCCTGCACCGACTGCCACGCCGCCGCGCCCCACACCGACGCCCGGCTCAACGACCACCTGGGCGCCGTGGCCTGCGCCACCTGCCACGTGCCCGAGGTGGCCCTCAGGGAAGCCACCAAGACCCATTGGGACTGGTCGGAGGCGGGGCAGGACCTGCCCGAAGACACCCACGAGTACCTGAAGAAGAAGGGCCGCTTCGAATACGAGGCCGAACTCGCCCCCGAGTACGCCTGGTACGACGGCCGGGGCGACCGCTACGTCATGGGGGACCGCATCGCCGACGAGGGGCCCACCGCCCTGAACCCGCCCCGGGGTTCCATCGACGAGGCCGACGCCCGGATCTGGCCCTTCAAGGTGCATCGGGGCGTGCAGCCCGCCGACGCCGTCTACCGCACCCTCATGGTGCCCCGAACCGTGGGCCCGGGGGGATACTGGGAGGTCTTCGACTGGGATCGGGCGCTCCGGGAGGGCGCGGCCGCCACGGGCCTGCCGTACAGCGGCGAGTACGAGTTCGTGGAAACCACCATGCACTGGCCCCTGGCCCACATGGTCCAGCCCGCCTCCGCAGCCCTCCAGTGCCGGGACTGCCACGGCGACGAGGGGCGCATGGACTGGGCGGCCCTGGGCTACCCGGGCGACCCGGCCCATTGGGGTGGACGATGAACGCCCTCCGCGGGACCGGGGTGGGTTCGCGGTTGGCGGCACTGCTGATCCTGCTGGGAGGGGCCACGGTTCCCGCCTCAGCCCAGACGTCGTCGCTGCACCCGGAGGTGACGCTGCGCAACGCCCGAGGCGAGGTCGTGGCCGGGCCCGGCGCTGCCGTGTCGGCCCGGGCCACCTGCGGCGAATGCCACGACGTGGACTTCATCACCACCCACGCCACCCACGGCCCCGAGGCCTTCGCCGAGCCCGCGGTGGACGGCCTCCCCCGGGGCCTGGCCGTGCCGGGGGGCGCCCCCGGCTCGACCCCCGACGAGGTGGACTGCCTGGCCTGCCACCTTCCCACCGACCGGACCGGGTTCGACGCCGGCCTCCTCCGCCCCACCCGCACCGAAAACTGCCTGGCCTGCCACGACCTGGACGGCATCGTCGACGACCGGCGCCTCTCGGACTCGGACCTGAACCTGACCGGCAAGACGACCCTCACCCGGAGCGCCGACGTCCACGCCGAGCGCCTGGTGGAGTGCGCCGACTGCCACCGTTCGTCCAACGACCCGGTCTTCGCCCCGGCCACCAACCCCGCCGAGGTTCCCGCCGGCCTTCTCTTCGATCCCCGCCGCATCGAGCCCGGTGCCTGGCTCCACCGCCCCGATCATCGCCTGGCGGGCACGGCCGACGCCGCCCTGGCGTGCACCGACTGCCACGACCCCGCCCCCAGCCACACCTGGCTGCCCTACGCCGAGCGCCACGGCCAGGCCCTCACCTGCCAGGCGTGCCACATTCCGGTGGTCTACACCCCCCGGGTGGAGACGGTGGACTGGACGGTGCTGGACGACGAGGGGCAGCCCGCCCTCACCTGGCGGGGATGCGACGGCCCCTGCGACGACGATCCGGCCCGGCTCCTCACGGGCTGGACCCCCGCCCTTCTGGCCGAGGCCGGCGCCGACGGCCGCACCCGCCTGGCACCCTACGAGCTGATCGCGGCGTGGCGGTGGGTGGACGAGGGCGGGGCCGACGTGCCCCTGGCCGCCGTGCGGCGGGCCTCGGCAGGGGCCTCCGACCGGGCTTCCGTGGGCCGTGCGCTGGCGGCCGCGGGAGTCCGGGGCCCCCGGGTCGACGGCCGCCTCGACGCCCGCCCCGTGCATCACGGCACGGCCCCGTCCGAGTGGGCCACCCGGGAATGCACCGCCTGCCACGAATCCGACTCCCGGCTGGCCGGCACGGTGGTCCTCTCCGGCCCGGACCCGGAGCTCCCGGCACCGGTCCTGGCGTCGGACGACGACCGTCTCGCCCTGGCGGGCACCCTGGCCCGCGACGCCGCCGGCCGGGTGGTCTACCGCACCGACCCCGCCTCGGTGGGCGTCCACGTCCTGGGCCACCACCGGGCGGGCTGGGCCGACCGCTTCGGTGTGGCGGCCCTTCTGGCCACCCTCCTGGGCGTGGCGGTCCACGCCGGCCTGCGGTGGCGGGCCCGGCGCCGGGGCGTGACCCCGGCGGCCCATGCGGCCCCCCGGGTCTACATGTACACCGTCTACGAGCGCCTCTGGCACTGGCTCCAGGCCGGAGCCCTCATGGTGCTGCTCTGGACCGGCCTGGAGATCCACGCCGGATGGCCCGGCGTCGCCTCGTTCGCCGTGGCGGTGCGCATGCACAACGTCATGGCCTGGATCGTGGTGGCCAACGCCCTCCTGGCGGCGTTCTACCACCTGGCCTCGGGCGACATCCGCCAGTTCCTGCCCGAACCGAAGGGCTTCTTCGCCAAGGCCGCCGTCCAGGCCCGCTACTACCTGTGGGGCATCTTCCGGGGCGACCCCCACCCCTTCGCCCGCACCCCGGAGCAGAAGCTCAATCCGCTCCAGCAGATCACCTATCTGGGCATCCTCAACGTGCTCCTTCCCCTCCAGGTGCTCACGGGGATCGCCATGTGGGGCGCCCAGCGCTGGCCCGCCGTCGACGGCCTGCTCGGCGGCCTGGCGATTCTCGCCCCGATCCACGCCCTGGCGGCCTGGCTGTTCGCCGCCTCCCTGCTGATGCACGTCTACCTCACCACCACCGGACCCACCCCCACCGCCCACATCCAGGCCATGGTGGCCGGATGGGACGGGGGCGAGGTCCCCGACGGGGAGCCCGCGGCATGACCACTCGAGAAGGGCCTCGCCCCTACTGGAATCCGTACGTGGCCGGCGCTCTCCTGGGCGTGGTCCTCTTCGCCGCCTTCTTCCTCACGGGTACGGGTCTGGGGGCGTCGGGCGGCATGGCCCGGATCCTCGCCGCCGGCGAAGACGTGGTGGCGCCCCGCCACGTGGATCAGGTGGCGGTGCTGAGCGACATGGCCGGGGGCGACACCAACCCCCTGGACCACTGGATCGTCCCCCTCACCCTGGGCACGCTCCTCGGGGGACTGGTCTCGGCCCTCTACCACGGCCGGGCCCGGGTGGAGACGCAGAAGGGGCCCCGCATCTCGGTGCGCACCCGGTGGGCCTTCGCCGTGGCGGGGGGGGTCTTCATGGGATTCGGGGCCCGCATGGCCCGGGGCTGCACCTCGGGTCAGGCCCTGTCGGGCGGCGCCGTCCTCTCGGTGGGCAGTTGGGCCTTCATGTTCGCCGTCTTCGCCGGCGGCTACGCTCTGGCGTGGTCCGTCCGCAAGCTCTGGACCTGAGGAGGAGTCCCATGGAACTCGCTCCACTCCCCCTGGTCGCCCTCCTGGGCAAGCCCCTGGCCTTCGCCGTCTACGGACTCATCGGCGTGGCCTTCGGCGCCGTCCTCGAGGCCGCCGGATTCGCCAACAGCCGCAAGCTCGCCGCCCAGTTCTACCTGAGCGACATGACGGTGCTCAAGGTCATGTTCACCGGCATCGTGGTGGCCATGGTCCTGGTGTTCCTGACCTCGTCCCTGGGCCTCCTGGCCTTCGACCGCGTCTACGTGCCCCCGACCTATCTGGCGCCCGCCGTCGTGGGGGGACTCATCATGGGCGTGGGCTTCATCCTGGGCGGGTTCTGCCCCGGCACGTCGCTCGTGGCCGTGGCGTCGCTCAAGATCGACGGCTGGTTCTTCCTCCTGGGCACCCTGGGAGGCATCGCCCTCTTCGGCGAAACCGCCCATCTCTTCTCGGACTTCTGGTACGGCACCTACATGGGTCGCTTCATCCTGCCCGAGTGGCTGGGTTGGAGCACGGGCGCCACGGTGGTGGCGGTAGTGGTCATGGCCCTGGGCGCCTTCGCGGCGGCCGAGTGGTCGGAGCGGGCCCTGGGCGGCCGGGCTCCCCGACTGCCCATCGCCGTGGGACCCCTGGGCCGCCCCTCCCGCCTGGCCGGCGCCGGCGTGCTGGTGGCCCTGTCCCTGGTGCTCATGGCCATGGGCCAACCCACCCCCGAGCGACGCTGGCAGCGCATGGCCGGAGAGCACCAGGCCCGGATCGCCGACCGGGCGATCCAGATGCACCCCGGCGAATTCGTGGCCGTGGCCACGAACCGCCAACTGGCCCTCAACCTGGTCGACGTCCGGGACGAGTCCGACTACAACCGCTTCCATCTGGTGGACGCCGAGCGGATCCCGCTGGCCGACATCGAGGCGGGGCGCACCACGAAACGGTTCCTGGCGCTGGCCCCCAACACCGTGACCATCGTGGTGTCCAACGACGAGGCCCGGGCCACCGACGCCTGGCGCTGGTTGGTGGCCGAAGGGGTGCCCAACGTCTACGTCCTGGAGGGGGGCGTAAACGGGTGGCTCACCCGCTTCGCCCCGGACGGAGGCTGCGACGAGTGCCGGCCCCTGGCCGACGCCACGGCCCCGGCCGACGAGACCCTGCGCTGGAGTTTCCCCGCGGCCCGGGGGGCCCGCTACCCCATCGCCGACCCCGACCACTTCGCCGACCGGGCGTTCCTCTACCCGGCGGTGCTGGAGATGGAGGTGCGCACCCCCATCAGCGGAGGGTGCGGCTGAGAACGAGGCCGAGCCCGCGGGCGGACGGCGGCGCGGCGCCCTAGTTTGGACCCCGCGCCTCCGTCCCCTCCCGGCTCCCCTCCCCATGCTCCGCCCCCTCGCCTTCGCAGCGGCCGCCCTGATCCCGGCGGCGGCCCTCGCCCAGACGGACTCCGACGCCACCTATCTCCGGGCCGCCCGCCTCCTGGACGTGGAGGCCGGCGCCTACGTCGACGACGTGCTCGTGGAAGTGGCCGACGGACGCATCGTCTCCGTGGGCCCCGCCCCCACGTCGCTGCCGGCGGGAACCGTCGACCTGGGCGACCGCACGGTGCTTCCGGGCCTCATCGACGTCCACACCCATCTGGGCGACAACAGTTGGTTGCCCGCGGAGCAGTACGATCCCTGGACCCTGACCCCCGCGGCCTTCGGGATCGCCGGCACGGTCAACGCCCGGGCCACGCTCCACGCCGGGTTCACCACGGTCCGCAACGTGTCCGAACCGTACTTCACCGGGATCGCGTTGCGGGACGCCATCGCCGGCGGCTGGATCGAAGGGCCCCGCATGTTCGTGAGCGGCCCCATGATCACCATCACCGGCGGCCACGGCGCCTGGGGCAACTGGATGGCCCCCCAGTTCGATCGTTCCGGCCTCGACCACGCCGTGGCCGACGGAGAGGACGAGGTTCGCCGCACCGTCCGGGAGCACATTCGGGCGAGTGTGGATCTGATCAAGGTCGCCGCCACGGGAGGGTTCGGAACCACGGGAACGGTGCCGGGCGCCGCCTCGTTCACCGAGGCCGAACTCCGGGCCGCGGTGGACGAGGCCCGGAAACGGGGACTCCACGTCGCCGCCCACGCCCACGGGGAAGAGGGCATTCTCAACGCCATCGCCGCCGGGGCCCACTCCATCGAACACGCCACCATGATGGGGCCGGAGGGCATCGCCGCCGCGCGGGCGGCGGGCACGTGGCTGGTCATGGACCTCCTGGCCGCCCACTACGACCTGATCGAGGTCGACCAGGACTACTCCGACAAGGAGTTGGAGGGCGACAACGCCGACGTTTACCGCGACTACGAAGGCGTCTTCCGGGCGGCCTACGACGCCGGGGCCCGCATGGCGTTCGGCACGGATGCCGGCGTGGTTCCCCACGGTCGCAATGCCGAGCAGTTCGCCCTCATGGTCGCGGCGGGCATGTCCCCCGCCGACGCGGTCCGCTCGGCCACGATCCGTGCCGCCGAGTTGCTGGGGATCGAGGACGAGGCTGGCCACCTGCGACCCGGAGCCCGGGCCGACCTCGTGGCGGTCCGGGGCGACCCCCTGGCCGACCCCGGCGTCCTCACCGGGATCGACTTCGTCATGCAGGGGGGGCGGGTGGTCCGTCGCCCCTGAGGCGCCGCGGCCCCCCCAGGGGCGTCCAGGCCAGAAGGGCCGCCCCCACCCCGGCCTTGACCGCGCCCCCCCACAGGAACGGCGTCACCCCGCCGCTCCACGCCGCCCCGGCCCCGATCTCCCGGGCCAGCCAGGCCCATCCCGGAAGCAGAATGAGGAGGTGGCCCAGCGCCGCCCAGGCCAGTGCGGGGCCGAAGCGAGCGAGACGTCCGCCGTCGCCCGCCCACCCCATGAGGGCCGCCGCGGCCACGAAGCCGGCCAGGTACCCGGCGGTGGGGCCCACCAGCGAGTCCACGCCCGAGGCGCCCCCGGCGAACACCGGGAGCCCGACCCCACCCGCCACCAGATACGCCACCAGCGCCAGGGTGCCCAGGCGGAGTCCCAGGGCCCCGCCCACCACCACCACCGCCAGGGTCTGAAGACTCTGGGGCACGGGCGAACCGGGGACGGCGACGTCGATGCGTGCGGCCACCGCCACCGCGGCCACGGCCACCACCACGCCGCCGAGGGCGGCAACTCCACTCGGCCGGCTCACTCGTCTCCGCTCCCCGGGAACGGTGGGAAGGTGAATCCCACGAAGAACGACGACCACACCTCGAGTCGGCCCTGCCCCCCCGCGAGGCGCAACTCGAGCTCGAAATTCATGGGGCTCTCACCGTCGCCGCCACCGGCCCCCCGGAGGCCCGCGGTCCAGAAGCCGTCTCCGTTGCGGATCGCACCTCCGGCGACCGCTCCGAGGTGGGCCCCGCCCCACAGGCTCCCCCGGAGGAACCGGCCCCCGTCCACGAACCCGAGAAAATCGGCGCCGCCTCCCTCCCGGTCCTCCCCCTGCGCCCGGGCACCCACGAACCATCGGTCGCCGACCCGCAGGACTCCGGCCAGACCGAACGCTCGATCGAAGCTCCCGGGATGGAGGTCGAGCTGCACGCCGGTGTAGACGTAGCCCCGGATCGGCCCGCGGCTTCCCGCCTCCCCGCCGCCGGTCTGGGCTCGAAGTTCGGCTCCTCCGGCCAGGGCCAACGCCACGGCCACGGCGACCCCGGCCGCGGGCCGGCCGCTCGACACCCGCACTCCCCTCGCGGCCCCGGGAACCGTCACGACCCGCCCTCCGTCGAAGTGACGGGCGACGATCGTCGCCCTCGACCTGCTACGCTCCGAAGACGCCGAGGTTCGCACGGCACCATCGGGCCCCAGCCGAGTATGTGGAGGCGACCCACCCCCCACTGCACCACGGACGAACGATTTCATGAGTGAACACGGCGGAGAGAACGGCGGAAAGTGCCCGGTCATGCACGGCGCCATGGGGCGCACCACGGCCGGCGGAACCTCGAACCGCGACTGGTGGCCGAACCAGCTCGAGATCGGCATCCTGCACCAGAATTCGCCCCGGTCGAACCCCCTGGGCGGCGACTTCGACTACGCCCCGGCGTTCTCGTCGCTCGACCTCGCGGCGGTCAAGCGCGACATCGTGGCGGTCCTGACCGATTCGAAGGACTGGTGGCCCGCCGACTACGGCCACTACGGCCCTCTCATGATCCGCCTGGCGTGGCACAGCGCCGGCACCTACCGCACCGGCGACGGGCGGGGGGGCGCGGGTTCGGGCACGATCCGGTTCGCACCCCTCAATAGCTGGCCCGACAACGGCAACCTGGACAAGGCGCGCCGTCTGCTCTGGCCCGTGAAGAAGAAGTACGGCCGGGCCCTGTCGTGGGCCGACCTCATCGTGCTCACGGGCAACTGCGCCCTGGAGTCCATGGGCTTCGAGACGTTCGGGTTCGCCGGGGGCCGGGAGGACGTCTACGAGCCCGAGCTGGACATCTACTGGGGCCGGGAGACCGAGTGGCTCGGCGACAAGCGCTACAGCGGCGACCGGGAGCTGGAGTCGCCCCTGGCCGCGGTCCAGATGGGCCTCATCTACGTGAATCCCGAGGGTCCCGACGGCGAACCCGATCCCCTGGCCGCCGCCCACGACATTCGGGAGACCTTCCGGCGCATGGCCATGAACGACGAGGAGACCGTGGCCCTCATCGCCGGCGGCCACACCTTCGGCAAGTGCCACGGCGCGGGTGATGCGGCCCTCCTGGGCCCCGAGCCCGAGGGCGCCGGCATGGAGGAGCTGGGCCTGGGTTGGAAGAGCCGCTTCGGCACCGGCGTGGGCGTCCACGCCATCACCAGCGGCCTGGAGGGCGCCTGGACTCCCGACCCCATCCGGTGGGACAACGGCTACTTCGACACCCTCTTCGGCCACGACTGGGAACTCACCAAGAGCCCGGCCGGCGCCTGGCAGTGGACCCCGAAGGACCCGGCCGCCGGTGACCTGGTGCCCGACGCCCACGACCCGTCGACGCGCCACGCGCCCATGATGGCCACCACCGACATCTCCTTGAAGGTCGACCCCGTCTATCGGCCCATCTCCGAGCGCTTCCACGCCCACCCCGACGAGTTCGCCGACGCGTTCGCCCGGGCCTGGTACAAGCTCACGCACCGCGATATGGGACCCCGTTCCCGCTATCTCGGCGCCGAGGTGCCCGACGAGGAGCTCGTGTGGCAGGACCCGGTTCCGGCCGTGGATCACGACCTCGTCGACGCCGACGACGTGGCGGCCCTGAAGGCCAAGGTCCTGGCGTCGGGGCTCACCGTGTCGCACCTGGCGAGCACCGCCTGGGCGTCGGCCAGTACGTTTCGGGGCTCGGACAAGCGAGGCGGCGCCAACGGCGCCCGGATCCGTCTGGCGCCCCAGAAGGACTGGGAGGTCAACCAGCCCGGCAAGCTCGCCAAGGCCCTGGAAGTGCTGGAGACGATCCGGAGCGAGTTCAACGGCGCCCGGAGCGACGGTGTGAAGATCTCCCTGGCCGACCTCATCGTCCTGGCCGGCTGCGCCGCCGTGGAGAAGGCCGCGAAGGACGCCGGCGTCGACGTCGAGGTGCCCTTCACGCCGGGCCGCACCGACGCCTCCCAGGCCCAGACCGACGTGGAGTCCTTCGACTGGCTCGAGCCCATCGCCGACGGCTTCCGCAACTACCTGAAGCCGGGCTACGACCGGCGGGCCGAGGAGCTGCTCCTCGACCGGGCCCAGCTCCTGACCCTGAGCGCGCCCGAGATGACGGTGCTGGTGGGGGGTATGCGGGCGTTGAATGCCAACTACGCCCAGTCCCGGCACGGCGTGTTCACCGACCGCCCCGGAGTCCTCACCAACGACTTCTTCGTGAACCTCCTGGACATGGACCTCCGGTGGGAGCCCACGTCCGAGGCCGAGGAGGACTTCGAGGGGAAGGACCGGGAGACCGGCGACGTGCGGTGGACCGCCACCCGGGCCGACCTGATCTTCGGCTCCAACTCCCAGCTCCGGGCCATTGCCGAGGTGTACGGCTGCGACGACGCCCGGGAGACGTTCGTCCACGACTTCGTGGCCGCCTGGGACAAGGTCATGAACCTCGACCGCTTCGACCTGGACTGACGGCCGAGGGGTCGGCGGGAAGGACCGTCCGGGGCGGCGTCTCGAGAGAGGCGCCGCCCCGGTGTTCATCCACCCAGCACTTCGGCCTCCAGACGGGCGTAGCTCGTCTCCATGCCGCCCACCATGCCGGTGCCCAGGACCATGTCGCGGACCTCCCGGCTGGGGTACGTGACGACCAGGATCAGCAAGGTGTGGTCGCCCGACGGAAGGAAGGTGAGCTCGTTCACCGCGGGGTCGCCGTCGAGGCCGATCATCTGCTCGGTGGTCACCACCCGCCGGGGGGGGTCGATCTCCAGCACCTCGCCCACGAACCCGAACCCTTCTCCTCCCCCGTCCGGCGCCCACTCGTACCGGTAGCTCTCGCCCACGGCGTCGGCCACCTCGCACACCGGCATGGTCCACCCGTCGGGCCCGAGCATCCAGCGCTTCATGAGCTCGGGGTCGTGGTGGGCCCGCCACACCTGCTCCACCGATCCCCGGATCACCCGGCTGATCCGCACCTGGGTGTCGTTGAGGATCTGGGACTCGGCGGGCCGGGAAGCGGCAAACGACGTGAGGTCGGCCAGCACGTCGTCGATCTGACCCATGGCGGCCTTCATGCCCTGCTCCATGCCCATCTCCAGGAGCTGCTCCAACTGCTCGGCGGAGCCGAACCGGGTGACGGTGGTGAGCCGCGAGCCCCCCTCGGTGTCCTCGAACTCGAAGACCATGTGCATGGAGGGCATGGCTTCGTTCTCGTTGCCCTCGGCGTCGGCGAAGCCGTCGCGGACCTCGAATCGGCGGCCGGGATCCACCGAGAGGAACTCCCAGTACCCGCCCGACACCGTCCCGTCGGGTCCGGTCATGACGTAGTGGGAGCGCCCGCCTGGAAAGACGTCGTGGCGCAGGAACGTGGCGGGCCATTGGGGCGGCCCCCAGAATTTTTCGATCTGCCGTGGGTCGGTGTACGCCTCCCACAGCCGCGCCCGGGAGGCGGCGAAGTCGGCGACCACGGTCATGGTGAGCGCCTCGGGGTCCTTCACGACGGAGGTGACGGGCATGGGGGTGTCTCGGGTTCAGGTGTCTTCGTCGGCGAGGAGGGCGTCCAGGCGCTCCACTCGGCCCCGCCAGATGTCTTCGTAGCGATCCAGGAGGGCCTGGGCCCTCCGAATCGCGTCGGGGTTGCCACGCACGAGCCGCTCCCGCCCCTGGGGGTGCTTCGTCACCAGGCCCGCTCGCTCCAACACGGCCACGTGCTTCTGCACCGCCGCGAACGACATGTCGTACGAGGCCGCCAGCTCCGACACGGTGGCTTCCCGGGTCAGGGTGCGGCGCACGATGTCGCGGCGGGTGCCGTCGGCGAGTGCGCGGAAGAGTCGATCCACCTCGGCGGTGGCGTCGTTTGAACGTGCAACCATATGGTTGTATATGGGACCGCGGGCCGTCCGGGTCAAGATCCGGATGTCGGGATCCCCGAGGCCTCGCCGGCCTGGGGCCGCCCTCAGCCCTCGCCGTCTTCTTCGGCGGTGATGAAGCGGATGATCTCTTCGCTCACCTGCTCCGCCCCCGAGAGAACGGCGTGGGTCTCGTCGACGAAGGCGTCGGCGGGCAGGCGGTCGTGCAGGTCCAGGAAGGGCACGCCGGACAGGGTGGTCCGGAGCAGATCCAGGTAGGCCTCGTACCGCTCGGCCTCGTAGTACTGCAGGCTGATGGGGTTCTCCGGCATGTTCACCACGTACAGCCGCGACCCGTGGCGGGCGGCGAATTCCCTCAGGTCGCCCAACTGGGCCTGCACCATCTCCGCTTCGGCCCCGGGGTCCCATTCGTACACGACCCGGGAGAACGACTGCTGCGCCAGATCCTCGGCCAACCACGCGGGGTCGAGGGGTCGCATGTACTGGGTCTGGTAGGGCGACCCGTACACCGAGAGCCACATCCGGAGGGTGGGCACCACGCCGTGGTCCCGGGTGAATGCGGCCAGCACCGGGACGTCGTTCCAGTTCAGGGGATTCCAGACGTCGTCCAGGAACTCGAGCTCGCCCACGTCGGCCCTCTCCCAGCCGGCGGCCCCGAGGCCCTCGTCGAGCCAGGCGGCCAGGGCGGCCCGGAACCGGGGCTGCTGCTTCCGCGCCAGGAACCTCAAGCGGCTTCGCTCGCCCTCCAGCCGCGACTTGGGCTCGAGCCTGGACCGGAGTCGGTCGGGCACGACCCGGCGATGGGGGCTGTAGTCGTTGATGGCGTTGAAGAGCGGACTGTAGGCGCCGACCAACCGCCCCGGCCCGAAACGCCGGGGGAAGTTGCCGACCATGCGGACCGTCACCCCCACGACGATCACCTCGGGAACGGCCGCCGAGCCGTACACCTCCTCGATGTAGTTCAGGACCACCAGGACGTCGTCCACGGTGCCGGTACTGATCCCCGACGGGACGATGCGATGGTCGGGAAAGGCCGCCCTGAACCGGTCCAGCAGCATGTTCTCTCCCGTCTCCGACGCCCCCACCAGGATCATCCGCCGTCCGGGAGGCTCCCGAACCAGGGAGGGAAGGAGGAGCCGGATCGGGTCCTCGCCGGCCAGGTAGGGATACGCCTTGCCCTGGACCTCCGACCCGACGGCGAGTCGGCCCAGCGCCCAATGGAGCGAGCCGTACACCATCCCGGTCACGACCAGGGACAGGACGAGGGCTCGCGCGCGATCAGAACCCGGTGTAGACAAAATCCATCTCCGTCTTGGCGAAGACGAACAGCAGGGCCATCAAGACCACGATGAGCGCGATCCGAAGCACGACGCGGCGGTTCATCGACCGAGCAGCCTTCCGAACACCGTGAAGGCCTCGTTCCAGGGGAGGTTGAAGAACACGAAGGCCAGGGCCGTGGCATGGAACGTCAGGATGATCCCGCCCGCGTGTACGAGCCCGTTCTGCCTCCACACCCTCACGCGCTTCTTTCCGAATCGATGGGTCAGAAACGTGTTCCAGTTGTGATACACGACCAGGAACGCCGCATGGGCCAGACCGAAGAACAGGAACGCGAGGGTGGTGCCGTGCCAGAGGCCCGACACCACCATGGTGGCGACGAGGCTGACGTTGACCGCCACCGCCGGTCTCGCCAACACCGACTCCGAGGTGAGCGCCCATTTGTAGAGGGGCGAAAACACGTAGTCGGTCAGCCACAAGGTCAGCGACCGGTGCTGCCGCAGCCAGAAGTCCGAGATGTTCCGAGCCAGGAACGGCTTGTCGAAGTTCTCCGGGGGACGTACCCCCAGCAGGCTCCCCACCCCGATGACCACATCGCAGTAGCCCGAGAAGTTCAGGTAGAGAAAGAACCAGAACGCGTAGACCCCGACCCAGAGCTGGGTGACGGACGCCGTCAGGACGTCGGTGCCGGGGAGCAGGGCGAACGGCTGGACCCACACGGCCAGGACGTAGGCCTTGAGAAGCCCGACCAGGATGCGGATGACGGCGTCCAGATGGGCTTCCAGCGTCGGCGCCAGGGCCGGCGTGCGGCCGTGCCACTGATCGTGGAAGTCGTCGTAGCGCTGGATGGGGCCCATCATGAACGTGGTGAAGCTGAAGCAGTAGTTGATGAAGGTCAGGAACTCGAGGGGGCGGGACGTTCCGCTGGCCGCCTCGATCATGACGTGCACGACCCTGAAGAGGAGGAAGCTCAGCCCCACCGTGGCGAAGGCCCCGGTCAGGACGAACTCCGGCGCCACCCAGTGGAGGATGTCGTAGTTCCGCATGTACACGAACATCCCCACGTACACGGGAATGAGCAGCCGGTAGGCGAGGTGTTTCCGCTTCAGGATCGCCCGGGCGAATCCATACCCCACGAGACAGAACAGGAACGACGACACGAGCCCCTGGAGGCCCAGCAGCATCCGACCGACGAAGTAGACGTTGATGAACAGGAAGACCCATGCCCGCGCCCGTCCGCGAAGCAGTCCCACGGACAGGACCGCGGCGACGGCCAGGCCCAGGAACTGGACGGAGAGGAGGGAGAACCCGACGGGCATGGGACGGGGGAGGGCCGGGAGGGGAGAGCCGGGGGGCGGATCGCCCCGTGGACGTCAGGACCCGGATCGAGCCACGACGAGGTCCAGCAGTTCCCCGACGTCGGCCAGGTTCGCGATCTCGCCGGTGGTGAGCTTGATCCCGAAGGCCCGCTCCACGGCGACCATCAACTGGATGTGGGCCAGCGAATCCCATCCGTCCACATCGGCGGCGGTGGTGTCCCGGGCCAGGCGGAGGTCGGGCTCGTCGAGCACGTCGCGGAAGACCTGCGTGAGCTTCTCCATTGCGGCGCCGTCACTCATCGGATTCCACTCCATTGGCCGGCTCCGCCACGCGGATGGCCGGCTGAAAGGGTCGGTAGTCGTCCAGATCGATCACCCATTCGCCCACCGCTCCTTCCACGGCGGCGAAGCCCAGCGAGGGGTACAACTCGGCGACCAGACCGTTCTTCGCGGTGGGCCGGTAGAGCCCCCGGATGCGGGCGGCACCGAGCCGAGCCGCGCCTTCGGCGATGCGATTGGCCATGAGGTGTTCCACCCCCCGACCGAAGACGCGACAACTCATGAGCCACAGGTCGACGACGAACGTATCGCCGTCCAGGTGACCCGCGGCCACGCTGATCAGCCCGTTGTCGCCGAAGCGGTCCGCGAGCCGGACGTGGAGTCCGAGCTTCCCCGGATCGGTGCGGTAGCGCTCGAGTTCGGTCCGCGTCAGGCGACGTGTCGTGAGGTTGAACTGGTTGGTCTTGTTCGTGAGCTGCGTGATGCGCTCCATGGACGTCTCGTCGAAGACGCCCACGGTGGCGATCTGGTCGAGGGACTCGAGATAGCCCTCGTAGTCCAGGGTTTCGGACTTCAGGGCCTCCCGCTGGGCGTTCTCCCGATACAGCCGCCCTCGCACCCGGTCCTCGTCGCTCAGGGCCACGGTCTCGAACCACCCCGTGGCGTCGAGGGCGAGCGGGTAGTCGGCGGGATCGTCGGGAAGTTCCACGACCCGCACGTCGGGGATCGCCCGTCGCACTTCCGCCCGCTCCGCCGGATTGTCGTCGACGAACACGATGGAGTCGAGCCCGATATTCAACTGGCGAGCGATCTCCACGATGTTTTCGGACTTGGGACTCCAGTTGGCCCGGAACGCCGCGAAGTCGGCCCGGCGCAGAACCATGTCCGGGAGGACGTCGAAGGGCTCGAGGGCGTTGGCTTCCTCGTTCTTGCTGCACACGGCGAGGATCACCCCCCGATCCCCCAGCTCCTTGAGGTAGGACTGGAACGCCTTGTGGGATTCCGCCACGGCGTCGCCTTCGCCGATGCGCAGTCCCTCCACCCCGTCGTCGCCCACCACACCTCCCCACAGCGTGTTGTCGAGGTCGACCACGACACACTTCGCACTCTTCCCCCGCAGGGCGCCCACCACCTGGGCCATGCTCCGCACGTAGGGAACCATGCACTCCAGGGAGACGGGCTGTTTCGCGTGGTACCAGAAGCGGTGGTCGAACCACCGCAGGACGCCGTGAAGGGACGCCAGGGTCGCCACGTCGTTGATGTGGACGTAGGCGGGTGCCCGGGCGGCCAGCGCGTGGTTCACCTCCCGGAGGAACCGGTTGCGGTCCCACGGAATGCGGGTGCCCGCGCTCCCGAGGGGTCGGGTGGGCAGGGGGTGGAAGTTGTTCAGCACCACGTCACACCCCACCCGGTCGTGGAGCGATCCGGCGAGTCGGAGCCACTCGTCGACCACCCGCTCCACCGCCTCGGCGGCCTCCTCGGGAGACGAGCCCACCGCCGGCCACGTCGAGACGTCGAAGACCGTGGGAGCCACCACCGCGACCTCGGGCCGGAAGCGGGCCGTGGCGCTGTCGGGGTCCAGCATCTCCCGGGCGATGACCCCGTAGTCGGCCCGGAAGAGATCGGTGGCCAGACCGGCGGCCTCCAGCGCGAGGCGCAGGGGCTTCTCCACGAGATCCATGCTCGCCCCGCCCAGGAGGGCGACCCGCAGAGGGTCGCCCGCGCCGGGCTCGCCGGATGCGGGGTCCCGGGCCGTGAGGCGATCGTGCCACCGGCAGAGGGTGGCGAATCGCAGGTAGTCGGTCTCGGACCGGGCCAGCGTCCTGAGACGGGCCCGGGCGGGACCGAGGTCCCCGCGCTCCACGAGGGTCTTGAGGATCTCCACGTCAGCTCCGCGTGCACCGAACGATTCTCGGCGCGGGTCGAGGGGTGGGACACCGCACGCACCCCGGCGGGATCCCGAGCCGGCCACCCTCCGGGCGGCAGGTGGAGTATCGTCCAGGATCCGGGTGGGCTGGAGGCCGCCGAGGGCCTCCGGCACCGGAGCGGGCGCGCCGACTCGCCCCGGCGGCTCCGTCGTCGTAACGTGCCCCGGTCCGGCTCCTCGCGGGGGCGAGAGCCGCGGCCGCGACGGCCACACGACCGAGAGGTGACGATGTCGACCAACCGCCGGGACTTCCTGAAGCTCACCGCGGCCGCCACGGGGGCCGTGGGCCTGGGGCTCCCCTCCTCCCTCGCCGGAGCCCACTCCGGCCCGTCGTCGTCCGGGGCGGGACACCGGCCCGACGATCCACCGCGCCGGGCCCTCCGCATGCTGATCCTCGGCGGGACGGGGTTCATCGGGCCCCACATGGTGCGCTACGCCCTGGAGCGCGGTCACGAGGTCACCCTCTTCAACCGGGGGCGCTCCAACACCGACCTCTTTCCCGAGGTCGAGACCCTCATCGGTGACCGGAACGACGACGTGTCGGCCCTGGCCGGCCGCACGTGGGATGTCTGCATGGACAACAACGCCGGCACGGGGCGGGCGCCGTGGTGGGTCGACCTGACGGGGCGGGCACTCCTGGATTCGGTGGCCCGGTACTACTTCGTCTCCACCCGCTCGACCTACGCCGCCGTCGACGCCGTGCCCATGACCGCCGCCCAACCCACCCTCACCTTCGAGACGGCGGGGGTGGATCCGTCGGCCGAGTCCCTGCCCTACGGCCTGGCCAAGGCGGAGGCGGAACGCACCGTGCTCGGGCTCTACGGCACCGACCGCACCGGGATCTTCCGGCCGGGACTCATCATCGGACCCGGCGACCAGACCGACCGCTTCACCTACTGGCCCGTGCGGATCGAAATGGGGGGAGAGGTCCTGGCGCCCAGCGGCGGCATGGACCCCATCCAGATCATCGACGTGCGGGATCTGGTGGAGTGGATGGTGCGCATGGCCGAGGCCGGGGAATCGGGCACCTACAACTGCGTGGGCCCCGAGTATCCCCGGCCCATCTCCGAACTGCTCTACGGGATCCGGGCCGTCACCACCGCCGAAACGATCTTCACCTGGGTCGACACCGACTTCCTCATGGAGCGCGGGGTGCGCCCGTACAGCGATCTCCCCGTGTGGCGTCCTCCCGAGCTGGGGGCGGGCTTCGCGCGCTTCGATCTCACCGACGAGGTGGCCCGGGGGCTGACCTTCCGGCCCCTGGCCACCACCGCGTCCGACACCCTGGCGTTCCACCACTCCCGCCCCCGGGAGGTGCAGGACGCGGTGCTCGGGCGTTTCTTCACCCCGGAGGAGGAACGGGCCGTGCTCGACGCGTGGCACGCCCGCCCCGGCGCACCGGGCCCTCGCTGGATCGGATGACCACGAACGACAATTCACCTCGAAGGGGATGCTGCAGATGACACCGACCCGCCGTGACTTCCTCCGCACCACCGGCATGATCGGAGCCGGCCTCGCCCTGGGGGGTTCGTCGGCCTGCTCCGGCGACGCCGACGCCGGTGCCGAGGGGGCCGCCGCAGGCGCTCCCGCCGCCGACACGCCTCCCCCGGCTCCCAAGCGGATCCTCATCCTGGGGGGCACCGGCTTCATCGGTCCCCACATGGTGGAGTACGCCCTGGCCCGGGGTCACGAGGTGACCACCTTCACCCGAGGACGCTCCGCCACCGAGCTTCCCCCGGCGGTGGAGCAGTTGATCGGAGACCGCAACGACGACCATACCGCGTTGGAGGGTCGGCGCTGGGACGTGGTGCTGGACAACAACACCCAGGACTACCGCTGGGTGCAGACCAGCACGGGACTCCTGGCCGATGCCACCGAGCACTACGTCTTCGTTTCGTCCATTTCCGTCTACGCGACCCAGGGCGTCGGCGGTGGCCCCGAGCAGGTCATCCTGGAGCCCATGGTGGACGAGGACTTCCAGCGGATTCCCCGCCCCGAGGGATGGACCGACGGGGACGACGCGCCCTACGGTCTCATGAAGACCCTGAGTGAAGACATCGTCCATGCCGCCTTCCCCGGTCGCGCCACCATCGTGCGCCCCGGCCTGATCGTGGGGCCCGGAGATCCCACCGACCGGTTCACCTACTGGCCGGTCCGCCTGGACGAGGGCGGCGAAGTGCTCGCTCCGGGCAACCCCGAGCACGCCACCCAGGTCATCGACCAGCGCGACCTCACCGAGTGGATCGTCCGCCTCGCCGAGTCCCGGACCATGGGCGACTTCAACGCCACCGGACCCGCCGAACGCCGCTCCATGGCCCAGATGCTGGACGAGGTGGGGAGCGTCGCCTCCAACCCGTACGAGCTCACCTGGGTGCCCGAGTCGTTTCTCGCCGAGCAGGGCGTGCGCCCGTGGGTCGACCTCCCCGCCTGGATCCCCGGCGACCCCACCATGTTCGTGGACGTGCGGGACGCGGTGGCCGCGGGGCTCACCTTCCGGCCCCTGGCCACCACCTCCCGGGACACCCTGGCCTGGGACCGCACCCGGCCGGCCGAGGAGCGGGAGAACCGTCAGTTCGGGATGAGCCGGGAACGGGAGCGCCAGGCCCTGGACGCCTGGCACGCGGCCCAGGGGTAGGGCGCCTCAGCCCCCGGCCCGCACTCCGGTGCCGTGGACCCGGTCGTCGGGGCCGCGGATGGTGAAGGCCACCGCCCGTCCGTCGTCGTCGAACTCGAACTCGACCATGGGCGAGAACCTCGGATTCACGGCCGACACCTCGCCGCCGAAGGTGCCGGCGACGGCGAAGAACCCCGAACCCCGGGGCAGCAGCGCCTGTCCGTAGACCACCACCGGCTCCTCGCCCTCGGCCGAATAGAAGGCGGCCTCGGCGGCTTCGGTCAGGCGGTCGACGAACCTCACGAGCCCCGTCTCGTCGTCGAAGTCGATGCGAATCGGACGGGGGCGGGGCTCGGAGGCCAGGACCTCCAGGTAGCGGGCGGTGGGGTTGGCGTCCTGGCCGGCGAAGCGCTCCAGTTGCTCGGGCGAGGGGAGCGACGGCGTGTCGTCGTAGGTCCAGTCCCCCACGAGCGGGAGCGCCTCGGCCCGCGGCGTGGCGAGCACGATCCCGGGATCCACCTCCAGGGGCACGGCCACCCGGTCGTGTCCCCAGTGCATGACGAGATCGGCGCCGTCGATCCGGATCCCGTCCAGATCCCACGCCAGGGATTCCTGCAGGTCGTCGGCCCGCTCCCGCTCCACCACGAAGCTCACGGCGGCGTCTTCGATGGGCGGGTGGGCGCTGTGGAAGAGCGTCGTGTCGCGGTGCAGGGCGAGGCGCCAGGGCTCGGACTCCAGAACCCGAAGCCAGACGCTGTAGCGTCCGGCGGCCACGGGCTCGCCCGACAGCACGACGTCCTTGGAGAACCGGATCGTCGTGGCGACGTTCGCCCCCGGCGTCCACACCTCCCCCCACGGAATCTGCCGACCGAAGATCACCTCCCGCCCGCGAAGGGACGGCCGCGACCAGCGGATCTCCACCTCGGTGCCGGAGATGATCTGGGTCAGGATGGCCCGTTCGCTGGCGGCCTGGGGCGACGCTTCCCCCGGAAGGAAGGCGAGCAGCATCAGGGCCGGAGCCCACGGGGATGGACGAAGCATCAGGTCACGTCGGCGTTGGAGTGAAGGTCGTCGGAAGCTGCCTCCGGACCTCCCGTCGCGTCCAGTGCCGAACATCCGTTTCTGGACCTGCGGAAGGGCGGCGTGCATGATGCGATCATGTCTGCCCCTCACTCTCGCACCGTTCCGGCTCTCGCTGCCGTGACCCTCGCCGTCCTGGCCTGCGGCGACGCCCCGCCCGCCGACGCGGGTGCCGACCCGCCCCTCTCCTCCCTCGGCCCGGTGGCGACGCTCCAGGAGGAGATGCGGATCGACGGGTACGAGGCCGATCTGGTGCCCATCGGGGGCCTCGCGGTGTCCGCCGACGGCAGGCTGGCCGTGAGCCAGCCCCAGGATCACCAGGTCCGGGTGTTCTCGCCCGAGGGCGCGCTCCTGGCCACCTACGGGCGGCAGGGGGAGGGGCCGGGGGAGTTCCGGTATCCCGGCGGTCCGGCCTGGCGGGGCGACACCCTGGTGGTGGCCGACAACCAACTGCACCGCTTCACCCTCTTCCGACCCGGTGGCGACGGGCCCTGGACCAGGCCGGGCATCCCTCCGCTCCCCCTCCCCGATGGGTTCGCCTTCGCAACGGAGCAGTGGCCGCGCCCCGACGGCACCGTCCTGGCCCAGATGAGACTCGGAGGCGCCACGGAGGTGCGGGCCGTGGTGGCCCGCCCCGACGGTTCGGAGAGTCGCACGCTCCTGAACGCCGCCGTGGAGATGCACGAGATCGGCGTGGGCATGACCGGCGGTCGGGCGGTCACGAGCTCCCCCTACCCCAACGAACCCCGTTTCGCCCTGGCCGACGACGGCAGCCGAGCCGTCGTGGCCCAGGCCGCCCTCGACGGCGACCACGCGGGTACGTTCCTCCTCACCTCGGTGGCCGCCGGCGGCGACACCCTCTTCACCCGCCGCTACGCCTTCGATCCCGTGGAAATCACGCCGGCGTTCGCCGACAGCGTCATCGACCGTCGCGCCGAGTCCATCGAGCCGTCCTCCCCCACCCTGGCGGCGGCCTTCCGACGGGAAGCCCGGCTCCCTCCCATGCTCCCGCCGGTGCTCACCCTGCGCTACGGAGTCGACGGCACCCTCTGGCTGCGTCTGCGCACCCCGTCCGACGAGCGCCTCTACACGGTGCTGGACGACGAGGGGCTCCCGGTGGGCCAGGTGCGCCCTCCACCCCGCGGGGGCCCCCGTCTCATGAGCCGCACACACGTCTGGGCCGTGGAGCACGACGACGTGGGCATGCCCAGCATCGTGCGCTACCGGGTGCTCTGGCCCTGAGGCGGACCCACGAAGAGCAACAGCCGCCCGGTGCGGAGTTCCGCCCGCCACGCCATGCGGACCTCGGCGGCGTCCGGGGGCGCCGGTTCGGCCACCACTACCGCGTCGAGGCGCCGTGGGTCGAGCTCATGGGGCCCCACATCGGCCCCCACCACCGACACGAACATGCAGTCTCCACCGGCGGTCGAGCGCACGCAGGGGCTCCGGCCCCAAAGCTCGACGGTGACGCCGGGCACCGCCGCCCGGTCCAGGGCCTCGGCGAGAGAACCGGCCCCGTCGGCGGCGGCCCGCCACTCCCCGCCAGTCACCACCACGATGCGCCGGGGGCGCAGCCCGTCCCGGGCCAGATGGGCCGCGGCGACCTCCCGGTAGACCGCTTCGTCCACGGCCGGCGCGGGCGTCGGGGCCGGCGTCCGCCCCCCACACCCCACGAGCACCATGCCGGCGAGGACCGCTCCGGTGCGGCCCCGGATCAACCCCCGCCCGGCGCCTGGGTCACCACCACGAAGTCCCCGAGGCCCGCGAAACGCTCGGGGTCCCAGGCCGTGGGGTCCTCCGCGGGGCGGGCCGCCACGATGAGGGACCGGGTCCCGGGACGGTAGTGCTGCAGCGCCTCGGGAGTCCCCGTGGCGTTCTCCACGTGGAAGCCGCCGGCCATGTGGAGTACCAGGCCGCCCGGGTGCGTGTCCAGCGCCGTGGCCACCGCGTGTCCCATGCTGGCGTCCCAGAGGGTCTGCCCATCCAGGGGATCGCCCGGTCCGTGGCCGCCCATGGAAACGCCCCCCATGAGGGCGTCCCACTCGGCCTGGTAGGCGTCGGAGGCCCGGGGGTAGGGCAGCGGCGGCAGGTAGCGACGCGCGTCGGGACCCAGGGTCTCCACGCTGTCCCGCCCGAGCCGGGAGGCCCGGTTCACGTACCGCCGGGGGGCGTTGGCCGCCACCACGTCCATGTCGTGGGCCTTGGCGAACTCCACCATGGGCCGGTAGTCGGCGGCGTAGTTGTCCCACGGGCGGGCGCTGCGCCGGAAGTGGTCTTCGGTGATGAGGTCACCGAGGTACTCGTCCACGATGTACTGGACGTCCCGCTCGAACATCTCCAGCGACAGCACCACCGGCCGCTGGGACCCGTAGCCCATGAACGCCCGCTCCACGAGCAGGGCCTGGACCCGATGGGTCACGGGGTCGTTGTGCTCCTCGCCCACGAAGACCGCGTCGCTGGAGGCCATGGCCGCCACGATGTCGTCCACCGAGGCCGGGGCGCCGTCCCTCGTGTAGACCACGAAGTCCGTCCCCTCCCGGAGAGGAGCGGGGGCCGGCGCCTCGGCGGGGGTGGTGGAGGGCATGGGGGTCGGTGGTGCGGGGGCGGGGGCGCCACCACAGGCAGCGAAGGCTGCGGTGGCCCCGAGGGCGAGGGCGAAGCGGGGGTTCATCATCTCGGAACGTCGTCGTGGGGTGGCATTCTGGGGACTCCGTAACCTCCCACCCCCGGCGCCCGGGGGCAACGGAACACCCCGTTCAGACGCGGATCGCCTCCACGGTGTGGGCACGGCGGCTCCGCTCCGCGGCGAAGCCCATGACGTGGCTTTCGATGGAGGCGTCGATGGTCGAGGTCAGCCGGGTGGGGTCCTGGGTCGCCACGGCCTCCACGAAGTTGGCCATGAGGCGCCAGTCGCCCCCCCCGTGACCGTCGGCGGCGAACTGGTCCACCCCCAGGGTCGCGCTCTCGAAGTCCTGGGTCGTCCGGGTCGGGAAGTCCACCACGCGGAGCCGGGTCATGTCGCCCTCGATGTAGCCCATGCTCCCCATGACCCGGGTGCGGCGACCCCCGAACGGGGTGAACGCCTCCATGCTGAAGCTCGCGGTGACGCCCCCGGCGAACTGGAGGTTGGTGACGTAGTGGTCGGGCTGGTCGTTGTCCATGCGGTAGACGCAGCGCCCGTAGTCGGTGGTCCGCAGGTACTCCAGGATGGCCCCGTCCCACTCCGACCGATCCTCGGGCAGATCGAACACGTAGAGGCGCTGGCGATCCCGGTGGTAGATGCGCAGTGCCGAGTAGGGGCATTCGGCCTCCACGGCACAGCCGTCCATGCACCGGGCGGTGCTCCCCTCCGGCGCGTTGTCGGCCGTGAACCAGCTCAGTTCGCCGAAGGCCTGAATGCGCTCGGCGGGCCGGCCGATCATCCACCGCAGGATGTCCAGATCGTGGCACGACTTGGCGAGAATGATGGGGGTCGTCGCCTCGCTGTCGTGCCAGTTGCCCCGCACGTACGAGTGGGACATGTGGATCGCCTCGATGGGCTCGAGGTGCTGGATGCTCACCACCTCGCCGATGGCTCCGGACTGCATGAGCTCGCGCATCTTCACGAAGTAGGGCGCGTAGCGGAGCACGTGGCAGACGGCGACGATCCGGCCGGTGGCGTGGGTCCGCTCCAGGATGTCCCGGCACTCCTGCTCCGACGGGGAGATGGGCTTCTCCAGCAGGACGTCGTACCCCATTTCGAGGGCCCGCATGCACGGACCGTAGTGGAGGTCGTCGGGGGTCGTGATGATGACGGCGTCGGCGAACCTGGGGCGATCGAAAACGTGCTCCCACGTCACGAATCGGCGGTCGGCGGCGATGTCGTGGAGCCGTGCGTAGCGCTCCTGCCGGATGGGAATGGGCTCGGCGACGCCCACGATGTCGACCTGGTCCGGGTACTCCGCCGCGTACCCGCCGTAGACGTTACCCCGGGAGCCGGCCCCCAGGGTGATGGCCGTGATGGGCTCGGCGGGCGTGAACCGCCCCAGCGGGTCGGGGAGGATCAACGGCTCCCCGTGTTCGTTCCTGGCGTGGGGGGACCACGGATAGAAGGTGCCGCCCACGAGGGCGCCGCCCATCAACCGGAGCGATTCGCGTCGGTCCATCGAGTCCTCGAGCGTCGGGGGTGGGTTGCGACCGTGGCAACGTAGCTCGGGAGCCGCGCCATCACGAGCGTCCGGAGGTCGGAGGCCCGCTCAGCCGGCCGGTGGAGGGGTCCCCGTGGCGCCGCGCATCCGGGCCAGCGTGTCGACCATGCGCCCCCGGAGGTCGTCCATGAACGGCTCGGGATCGGCCTTGGGATCGCTCCAGTCGAACCGCCCCACGTATTCCATGCGGGCGTCGATGGCGTTCAGGCTTCCCAACAGGTGCTGGAACTTCGCGTGCTGCCACAACCCGTCCACCACGAAGGCGTGCACCTCGAAGGCGCGCGCCCGGAGGATCCATCCCAGCCCCCCGGCACGGAACGGGCCGATCTCGCCGTCCCGGGTCCGGGTGCCCTCGGGATAGATCATGAGGGGCACGTCCGAGTCCCGTGCGATCTGCCGCAGGCTCTTCAGCATGCGCCGTCCCTCGCCCGGCGACGCCTCGGGATCCACCACCGGGTTCCGGTACAACCGCACCAGATGGGAGATGAGGGGAATGGAGCGGGCGTATCGCCGGCGGGTGACCAGGCGCAGGTATCCACCGTCCAACGCCCGAACGCCCAGGGGAATGTCCAGGAGGGACTGGTGATTGATGACGATGAGGACTCCGGGCCGGCACGGAACGACCCGGTGCCGGGGCGGAAGGGAGGCCCCGCCCACCACTTCCAGGGGCCAGGCGATGAAGCGCTCCAGGAACTGCATCCACCGCCCGAGCACCGTCCGGCGGCTTCCGGGCCGGAGCCAGAGCCAGGGGCCGATCACCCCTCGCTGCACCAGATCGAAGACCAGGAGGCCCCCGCAGATGGTCCCCATGGCCAGATAACCCCGGAGCCGACTCACGCCGGCGCACCCCGAGGGTGGGCGACCCTCATTCGTCCAGAGCCAGCGCGTGGCACAGGGTCTCCAGGACCCGCAGCCGCGCGAACTTCTTCTGATCGCCGGGCACCAGGGTCCAGGGGGCGCGGGCCGAGCTGGTGCGTTCCACCATCTCGTGGACGGCTGCGGTGTAGGCGTCCCAGCGCTCCCGGTTCCGCCAGTCGTCCTTCGTGAGCTTGTAGCGCTTGTAGGGCACCTTCTCCCGGCTTTCGAAGCGCTGTTCCTGCTTCTCCGGAGAGATGTGGATCCAGAACTTCACCACCGCCATGCCGTGCTCGAGGAGCCGGTGCTCGAAGTCGTTGATTTCGGCGTAGGCTCGCCGCCACTCCTCCTCGTCGGCGAACCCCTCGATGCGTTCCACCAACACCCGGCCGTACCAGCTCCGGTCGAAGACGGCGATCTCGCCGGCCCGGGGGAGGCGGCGCCAGAAACGCCACAGATAGTGGCGGGCCTTCTCCTCCTGGGTGGGCTCGGCGATGCGGTGTACCTCGATGTGGCGGGTGTCGATAGCGGGCACGATCCGACGGATCGCCCCGCCCTTGCCCGCGGCGTCCCACCCCTCGAAAACGATCACGGCGCCCCGCCCTCGGGCGTGGCGTTCCCGGTAGATGCGGTTGAGACGACCCTGGAGTTCGGGAAGCCGCGCCCGGTACTCCTCCTCGTCGACCCGGGAGCCGAGATCGACGGCATCCAGGACGTTGCGATGGCCCGGCACGGTGGGCATCTGGAGCGCCGGCGGGTGATCCGGCCCCCCGCCTCCGTTGTCCCGGGCCAGGGCCTGGCGCATGGCCGCCAGGGTCACCTCGGCCACCTCGAGACTCCGGAAGTTGGCGTCGGCGCCTTCGATGATGGTCCAGGGGGCGTGGCCCGTGCTCGTGCGGCCGATGAGTTCCTCGGCGGTCTCCACGAAGCGGTCGTAGCGGCCCCAGTTCGCCCAGTCCTTCTCGGTCACGCGCCACGCCTGGTGGGGATCGGCCTCCAGCGTCTCGAAGCGGACCTTCTGCTGATCGTGGCCCAGGTGCATCCAGAACTTGAGGATCACGGCCCCGTCCTCGGCCCACATGCGCTCCATCATGCGGACGTGATCGAGCTCCCGGTGGAACTCGGCGGGGGTGGAGCGATCGTCGACCCGGTCCAGGAAGGGATGGTGGTACCAGGCCGACAGGTAGATCGCCACCTCGCCCCCCGGGGGAAGATCGCGCCAGTAGCGCCACTGACCGGGCATCTCCCGCTCCACCTCGGTGGCTCGGGCGTAGGCGTGGGTGCGGATGCCCCGGGGGTCCATCCAGGCGTTGAGGAGGTTGGCCGACTCCCCCTTCCCCGCACCGTCGACGCCTGCGAAGACGATGAGAAGCGGGATGTTGGTCCGGCTCAGTTCGAACTGGGCCTCCAGGAGCGCCCGGCGCAGTTCCGGCTGACGAGCCTGGAATTCGTCGTCGGAGACCTCCTGACCGAGTTCGGCGGTTTCGAACATGGAACCGGGGGGCGGGGTGGGAAAGGCGGTGCGGAATCCGGCGGGGAAACTGGCACCATCGGTGCCCGGGGGAAACCCGACCGGCCCGGCGGTCAGTTCGACCCCAGGGACTCCATGGGGTCGACCCCCGACGCCCTCCGGGCCGGCACGTAGGCGGCCAGGAGCGCCACGGCGAGCATGAGCCCGGACATGGCCACGAAGGTCGTGGGATCGAGGGGTTCGATGCCGAAGAGCAGGGTGGTGAGGAAGCGGGTCACCGCCAGGGCCACCACCACCCCCACCACGATCCCCACCAGCGCCACCCGCCCGCCCTGGACCACCACCATGCGGCGCAGGCCGGGAGGCTCGGCGCCCAGGGCCATCCGTACGGCGATCTCCCGCTTGCGCTGGGCCACCAGGTAGGAGAGGACCCCGTAGATCCCCACGGCCCCCAGCACCGTGGCGAGGGCCGCGGCGATCCCCAACATGAGCATGGTGAACGACAGACTTCCCATGGCCCGGGCCGCCAGAGACTCCATGGTGAACACCCGGTACATGGGCGACTCGGGGATCATCTCCGACACGATGGCCCGGATCTCGGGGGCGATGAGGTCGGCCCGGGCCGTCCGCACGACGTAGGCCGGCGAGGCCGAGACGCCCGGGAGGTACACCATGGGCTGAGGGGGCTGGCGGATGTCGTCGATGCGGGTGTCCTCCACCACGCCGATGACCGTGTACCACACGTCTTCCGGGGCGTCGGCGGGCCGAAGCTCCCGGTCCAGGGGATCCTCGTCGGGAAAGAGGAGCTCGGCGGCAGCCTGGCTGATGATGACGTTGGGCGCGCCCTGCTGCTCCTCGAGGCGATCGAAGGTCCGCCCTCGCAGGAGCTCGATCCCCATGGCTTCGAAGAACCCGCCCCCGGCCCCGGCATTGCGAACCCGGGGTGGCTCGGCGCCGCTGGCGTCGATGGCCCGGGTGGTGGCGGCCGCCGAGCCCGCTCCCTCGTCCAGGGGCAGGGTCGTGATGAAGCCCACCGACTCGACCCCGGGAAGGGTCTGGAGACGGTCCATGAACTCGTATTGGAACTGCGACAGCGCGGCCCGGCCCTGCAGTTCCTCCCGTTGGACCGCCACCTGGAAGGTGAAGATGTCGGTCGTGTCGTAGCCGGTGTCCACGCGACGGAGTTCCCAGAAGCTCCGCGCCAGGAGCGCCGAACCCACCAGGAGCACCAGCGCCGCTGCCGTCTGCACCACCACCAGGACGTCCCGGGTGAGGCCGCCCCGGCCCACCACGCCCCGGCCCGACTGACGGAGCGTGCCCAGGAGCCCGGCCCCGGTGAAGCGAAGGGCGGGCAACAGCCCGAAGGCCAGGGCCGCCAGCAGCGAGATGCCCGCGGTGAACAGCAGGACCACGGGGTCCAATCCCGCCGTGGCCAGCCCGGGAATGGGCGCGCTGGAGAACCCGCCGGCCACGGCGTCGGGGGCGGCCCGGACCAGAAGGGGCACACCGACCCAGGCGAGGAGCACCCCGCCCAGACCCCCGCCGGCGGCCAGGAGCAGGGCCTCGGCCATCTGGGTGCGCACCAGACTCGCCCGCCCGGCGCCCAGGGCGCGACGTACCGCCAGCTCGCGCCGCCGGCTCTCGGCCCGGACCAGGAACAGGTTGGCCACGTTGGTGCAGGCGATGAGGAACACGAGCCCCACGGTGCCCATGAGGATCCAGAGGGGCGTGGCCACCCTCCCCACCATGCGATCGCGCAGGGGAACGATGACGGGCCGGAACCGGGCCATGGCGGCCACGTACGACGGGGGTCCGCCGTACCGTTCCTGCACCCGAACCGCCAGCGGTTCGAGCTGGGCCTGGAGCCCGTCCACGTCGGCGTCGGGAGCCAGCCGGGCCACCAGATTCGGGCCGAACCCTCCCGCCGTGACGTCGGCGGGTCCGATGTTGATGGGCACCCAGAAGGCGGTCCGTTCGTCGGGAAACCGGAACTCGGGGGGCAGCACCCCGATGATGGTCCGGGTCCGCTGGGCGAACTCGTAGCTTCGGCCCAGGATCTCCGGATCCGACCCGAACCAGTCCCGCCACAACCAATAGCTCAGCACCACCACGCTGCCGTCGTCGTCGTCGTTGGGCAGCCGTCCGAGATGGGGCTGGGCCCCCAGCGTGGTGAAGAACGACGGGGTCGCCTGGGTGAGGAAGAGCTGCTCGATGCGGTCCTCCGCCCGGGTCGTGGACGAGCCCGTGCCGTAGAGCCCCAGATCCTCCAGGGCCGGCGCCGATTCCACGTACTCGAAGTAGAGCTCGTCGGGCACGCCCAGGTCTTCGGGCATGTTCGTCCCGGGCGCCGTGCCGCCGATGAAGACCAGGCGGTCGGCGGCGGGAAACGGAAGGGGCTCCAGGAGGACCGGCTTGACCACGCTGAAGATGGCCGCGCTCACCCCGATGGCCAGGGAGAGGGTGAGGACGACCACCGCGGTGAACGTGGGCGCGCGCCCGAGACTGCGGGCGGCGAGTCGCCCCCCTCTGACCCATCCCTCCATGCGGTGGCCCACGGGTCGTCCTCCCGGCGAACAGGGTGTCGGATCGGTCACAGTGCCCCCGATCCGGGGAGGAGGACAAGTCTACCGTTTGGCCCGCTTCCGTGCCCAGTAGGAGAGCCGCACCCCGAAGAGCACCGCCACGATGGCCCCCACGATCAGGGGATCCCGGATGTCGGCCTTCTGGCCCCAGGTGTAGTGGAGCAGGGCCGCGGCCATGGCGACGTACACCACCCGGTGGAGCCGCACCCAGTTCTTCCCCAGGCGCTTGATCCAGCCCCGGGTCGACGTCACCGCAAGAGGCACGAGGAGCAGGAACGCCACCGTGCCCGACACGATGAAGGGCCGCTCCGTCACGTCTTCCAGGATGAACGACCAGGCCAGGCCCTGATCGAAGTAGAGGTACACCCCCAGGTGGAGCGCCGCGTAGAAGAACGCGAACAGCCCCAGCAGACGGCGGAACTTCTGGGCCGTGTTCCAGCCGGTGAGGCGCCGCAGGGGGGTCACGGCCAGCGAGGCCACCAGGATGATCACCGCCGTCTTGCCCGAGCGGTGGAGCCACTCCTCCACCGGGTCCACCGACGCCTCCCCCCGCACGAAGCGCCAGACGCTCCACACGAGGGGCACCAGACAGGCGGCCCAGACGGCCGCCTTCATGGCCGCGACCCGCGTACGGGAGTTCGTCACGATCTCTCCGCCGGTCGGGACGGGAGCGAAGGCCGGCTCAGTACCAGCGCGAGAGGTCCATGCCCCGGTACATGTGCTCCACCATCTCGGTGTACCCGTTGAAGAGGTCGGTCTCCCGCCGGCCGAAGGGCAGCAGCCGCTCCCGGGCCTGGCTCCAGCGCGGGTGATCCACCTCGGGGTTCACGTTGGCGTAGAAGCCGTACTCGTGGGGCGCCGAGGCCTTCCAGGTCGTGTAGGGCTGCTCCTCCACGAAAGCGATCCGCACGATGGACTTGATGCTCTTGAACCCGTACTTCCACGGCACCACGAGGCGCAGCGGGGCCCCGTTCTGATTGGGCAGATCGTCCCGGCCGTACAGGCCCGTGGCCATGAAGGTGAGCTCGTTGGCGGCTTCGTCGATGCGCAGTCCCTCGCGATAGGGCCAGTCCAGGATCGGGCGCCGCACGCCGGGCATCTCGGCGGGCCGTACCGCGGTCTCGAAGGCCACGTACTTCGCGTTGGCCGTGGGCTCCACCTTGGAGATGATTTCCCGGAGTCCCACACCCCGCCACGGGATCACCATGGACCACGCTTCCACGCAGCGAAGCCGGTAGATGCGGTCCTCCACCATGGAGGGCGGGGCCAGATCCTCCACCGAGTAGGTCCCGGGCTTGTGGACCTCGCCCGTGACCTCCACGGTCCACGGCTCGGGGCGGAAGCTGCCGGCGTTCCGCACCGGATCCTCCTTCCCCGTGCCGAACTCGTAGAAGTTGTTGTAGGTCGTGACCTGCTCGTACGAATTCAGCTCGTCCCTCAGGTTCTCGCCGTAGGTCACGTCGCCGACCTCCGGCTCCTGGAGTCGACCCAGCCTCTCCACGGCCCCTCGAGCACCCGTGGGGCGCAGGGCCGCGCCGGCGGCGAACGCCAGCGACGCGCCCATGAACTGGCGGCGGTTCACGTAGTGCGTCTCGGGCGTGATCTCCGACGACGCGATGAACTCCCAGGGCTTCTTCTTCTTGAAGAACATCGGGGGACTCCGGTTCGGTGGCTCTGACCCACGTATCCGTGAGACGGCCCGGAGGTTCCCGGGTTCCCCCTCAGGTGCCCGGTTCCGGGGGACTCCACACGTGGCGGAGGTACCGGGCCGGCGCTTCCATCACTCCCTTCCACAACTGGACCGAGGCCAGGTCGTCCCACCCCGACGGCCGCACCTGATCGTCGTCGAAGTCGTAGAGGGTGGCGCCGGGAATGGCCAACAGCAGGGGCGAGTGGGTCGCCACCACGAACTGGGACCCGGCGGCCACGGCGTCGGACATGAGGGCCACCAGGGCGAGTTGGCTCTCGGGGGCCAGGGCGGCTTCGGGCTCGTCCATGAGGTAGAGCCCCCCGGGGGTCAGGCGCTCCCTGAACAGGTGCAGGAAGGTCTCGCCGTGGGACCGGGCATCGGGGTTTTTCCCGTAGCGGGCCTCCAGGGCGGCCATCGAGGCCCGAAGGGGGCCCAGCCCCAACCGCCGGGCGTACTCCGACGAGCCCTCGAGGCGGACCTTGGCGGCGCCGAGTTCGGCGTCGAGTTCCTCCCGCTGGCGCCGGATGGACAGGATGAACCCGAAGACGTCTTCGGCCCGGAGAAAGAAGCCGTGGCGGGTCCGGGTCGACCACGACAGGCGCAGGGCCCGGGCCAGGGGGCCCACGCCGTGGAGCGTCGAGTCCCTGGACGGCGCGGCGTGGCCGATGGCGGGAAAGCCACATTCCAGGGCCAACGCCTCGAGAAGGGTCGACTTTCCCGACCCGTTGGGGCCGGCCAGGAGGGTCACGGTCGGGGACACCGCCAGTTCGCCCAGGCTGCGCAGGAACGGCAGCCCCAGGGGAAAGCCCGCGGCGTCGGCGGGGATCTCGGCACGGATCGAACGAAGCATGGGTCACGGGAGACTATCCCCGGCGGCCCGGGCGCGGTAGCCTTGGCTCCATGAGAGCCGTCTACCACACCCTCGACGTCTTCACCGACCGGATCTTCGGCGGAAACCCCCTGGCCGTGTTCCCCGACGCCCGGTCGATCCCCGACGCGCTGCTGGGCACCATCGCCCGGGAGCTCAACCTCTCCGAGACGGTGTTCGTCTACCCGCCGGACACCGCCGCGGGAACCCGACGGGTGCGAATCTTCACCCCCGGGGCCGAGGTGCCCTTCGCCGGCCATCCCACCGTGGGCACCGCCTGGTTCCTGGTGGCGTCGGGCGCCGTGGAGGTGCCGCCGGGGGCCGGCGACGGCAGCGGCGTGACGGTGGTGCTGGAGGAGAAGGTGGGCCCCGTGGGGGTGGAGGTCTCGTTGGAAGACGACGTCCTGGTCTCGGCGCGGCTCACCACGGCGGCGGCCCATCGGGAGTGGCCCCTCGCCGCGTCCCCCGACGACCTGGCCGCCATGCTCTCCCTCGAGCCCCGGGACGTGGGGATTCCCCGGGGGCTCCCCGGCGACGGGGGCATCGGCTCCACCGACGCGCTGGAGCCGACCTTCGCCTCGGCGGGCCTGCCCTACGTGGTGGTGCCGGTGGGGTCGGTGGAGGCCGCGGGCCGGGCCCGCCTGGATCCGGCCGTGCGACGCCGGGTCCTGGGCCCCGAGCCGCCGGCGACGTTCGTCTACGTGGTGGCCCCGGGGGGCGCCCCGGGCGTGGACCTCCACACCCGCATGTTCGCCCCCGAGGTGGGCGTACCCGAGGACCCGGCCACGGGAAGCGCCTGCGCCGCGTTGGGCGGCTACCTGGGAGCCCGCCTCCGGGCCCGGAACGGGCACGCCGCGTGGAGGGTCGAGCAGGGATTGGAGATGGGCCGCCCGTCGATCCTGGAACTCGACGTGGAGGTGGACGGCGGCGTCCCCACCCGAGTACGGGTGGGCGGGTCGTGCGTCCTCGTCGCCCGCGGTGAGATGGAGATCCCGTGAATCATCCCTGGCACGATCTGACGGCCGGTCCCCGAGCGCCCCAGGAGATCCACGCGTACGTGGAGATCCCCCGAGGCTCCCGGAACAAGTACGAACTCGACAAGGAGACGGGCCTCCTCAAGTTCGACCGACTTCTCTACTCGGCGGTGCACTACCCCGGGGACTACGGCTTCATTCCCCGGACGCTGGCGGGAGACGGCGACCCGCTCGACGTCCTGGTCATCGTCACCGAGCCGACCTTCCCCGGCTGCCTCATGGAGGTGCGCCCCGTGGGGGTGTTCCTCATGGAAGACGACAAGGGGGTGGACGAGAAGATCCTCGCCGTGCCCGTGGCCGACCCGCGACACCACGAACACCGGGTCCTGGCCCACGTCGCCTCCCACCTCCTCAAGGAGATCGAGCACTTCTTCCGGGTCTACAAGGACCTGGAGGGCAAACGCACCACGGTGCGGGGGTGGCGAGACCTGGACGACGCCCACCGGATCATCGAAGACACCATGGAGCGGTACGCCCAGCACCACTCGGGCGAGGCCGGCTGACTCACGCCCTCCGCCGGGTCTCCAGCCCCCGCCGGGTGGACTCGGCCAGCGCGGGCAGGGCCAGCAGGTCGTCCAGATCGTCGGGGAGGGGCGCCCGGCCCATGATCCACTCGTAGACCTGGCGCACCGTCCACGGGCCCTCGCCCCGGGCGATCCGCTCCACGGCGTCGCCGGCGGTCACGGCCCCCTCCTCCACGACCCGGAAGTAGATGCCCGGCCGCCCCGCGGCACCGAAGATCTTCGGTAGATCGGAGCGGCGGTGGAAGGCGGCGAAGGTGAGGCAGGGCTGGCGGGGCTCGCTCACCTCGAGCACGGCCGTGCCCACGCGGAAGCGGTCCCCGATGCGGACCTCGTCCTCCAGGAGTCCCCGGGTGCTCAGGTTCTCGCCGAAGGCGCCGGGACCCACGGGTTTGTCCAGGGTCTCACTCCAGTACGGGTAGTGCTCCGCGGCGTAGCCGTACACCGCCTTGTCCACGCCACCGTGGACCTGTCGGTTGGCCTGGACGTCGCCCTCCACTCCCAGGGTGTGGACTCGGCGACGCCCGTCCACGGGACGTTTGCCCATGGCGGTCCGGAAGGTCTTCTCCCGCCAGGCGAACTCCTCGATCCGGCCCACGTTGACGGCCACCACCTCGGCCGGCCCGGGCAGGGTCACCATCCCTTCCGCTCCCGGAGCCGGGTGACGTGGGCCACGTGGTGCCGCCCGTGCCACGCGTAGAGCTGGATCAGGGTGTCCAGGGTGATGGACCCGATCTCGGGGTGGAGGAGCGGTCGGGCGTAGTCGGAGGCGTCCATGGCGTCGATCACCCGGATCCACCGGGTATGCACGCTCTCGAGCAGCACCAGCGACGTCTCGATGTCGGCATGCACCCCGTCGGCCAGTTCGGCCCAGGCGCCCTCCCGGTAGGGCTTGATGGTGGGCCCGTCTTCGGTGAGGGCCAGCTTGAACCGGATGAGAGCGTTCATGTGGCTGTCGGGGACGTGGTGCACCAACTGGCGCACGGTCCACCCTCCGGGGCGATAGGGCGTGTCGAGCTGAGCGTCGTCGAGCCCGGCCACGGCGGCCCGGAGAGCCGCAGGGGCTGCGGCGATGGCGTCCCGCCACCCTCGACGCAGCTCCGGGGTCGCGGTGTCCACGGGATCGAAGGGTCCCAGGGGGTACCGCAGATCGTCGGTGCTGTCGAGGGGAGGGGCCATGGGGGACTCCGGATCCGGTCAGAGGAGGGGCGAGTCGTCAGTAGAACATGACGTCGTCGACGTCGAACGTGAACGGACCCGGCCGCCCCGCCGCACCGAGGAAGACGCCCATGAGGCTCTCGGGCGTCGCCCCGGCGAAACTGGCGAAGGGGAGTTCCACGGTCTGCCACTCCCCGGTGAGTTCCCGGGACTGGAACGACGGCATCGTACCCGTTCCCTGACTGAAGACCATGACGGTCAGCGAGGTTCCCGCCTCGCCCCGCACCCGGAAGCGGACACCGGCGGCGGCCGACGCATCGGCAGGGGCCATGGGCTGGTCGCCCACGAAGAAGAGGCCCCCGGCCCAACTCGTGGCTCCGCCGCCCGCCACCTCGCCCGCGATGGTCAGATGGCCGTCCACCGGCTCCAGGGTGGCGGTGGATGATCCTCCCGCCATGCGGTCGGTGGACACCAGCCAACCCGCGCCGAAGGCCACCGCCGTCGTGCCGTCGTCGAAGTCGCTCAGGGGGCCCGGCACCGGCAGCGCCTGCCCGGCCCGCCGGCGGGCCTCGGCCAGGCGCGCCCGGACCCCGATCAGGTCCAGGGCCCCGCCGTTGCGCCACACCGCCGCCAGGTTGCGGGTGTCGGTGATGGTGGTGGTCGGGTCGCCGTCCACCAGCACGAGATCGGCCCGGAGCCCCGACGCGATCCGTCCCCGGTCGGAGAGGCCCACCGCCTCGGCCGGGGCCGCCGTGGCGGCCGCCAACGCCTCGGCGGGGGTGAGGCCCGCCTCCACCAGGAGCTCCAGCTCCCGGTGGATCGACAGGCCGTGGGCCGTGCCCGGGTTGGGGGCGTCGGTTCCGGCCAGGATCGCCACGCCCGCGTCCCGGAGCTGGGCGACCACGGCGACCCCGTGGTCGAAGAGGGCCTCGGTCGACGGTCGGGGCGGATAGGCCGCCCGGATGGACGCCTCCGCCGCCGGGTCCAGGGCGTCGCCCAGCCGGGCGTCGGAAAGCTGGGCGTCGCCCTCGGTCCCGGTGGCGATGCTCCGGATCACCGTGAGGGTGGGGACGACGAAGAGGCCCGCCTCGGCCAGGGTCTCTCCGAGGTCGGGCGCCGGGGGTCCGTCGTGGGGGGCGTGCACGAGGCCGTCGGCCCCCACGGCGGCCGCCCGCCGAGCGTGGTCCCGGGTCGCCACGTGGACCAGGGCCGGTCGGTCGGCGTCGTGGGCCGCATCGATGACCGCCGCCGCCGTGAGCTCGTCGAGGGTGGGCAGGGCCATGCCGTAGGTGCTCCCGTCCTCCCAGACGATCTTGATCCAGTCGGCGCCCGCGTCCACGCGGGCGGCCACGAACGCCTCTGCATCGGCCGGCCCCGTGAGGGTGGGGATCGTCAGCCCGAACTGGGTGCCGTGGCCGCCGGGGGCGGTGGCCAGGACGCCGGCGCTGAACAGGTCGGCTCGATGGGTCACGTCGCCGGCGGCCTGGGCGGCCCGCATCTGCCCGGCGAACCCCTCGTCGGTGAACTGATCCAGCTCGGTGGTAACCCCCCAGGCCAGGGCCTCCCGCAGGTGGGCGTCGGAAAACACGTGGGTGTGGGCGTCGATCAGGCCCGGCAGGAGGGTGCGCCCCGCCCCGTCCACCACCACCGCCTCGTCCGGCACCTCCACCCCGACCCCGGCCTCGACGATCCGGCCGTGGGCGAACACCACGGTCCATCCCTCGTGGGCGGCGCGGCCGTCGAAGACGCGCACGTCCCGGATGGCCACGGTCTCGCCGTCCCGTCCCGACGGGGGGGCGGGAAGCTGGGCGGCTGCGGTGGCCGCGAGGCTCGCGACGAGCCCCGCGGCCACCACGGCGGCCTCGGCCTTCACGCCCGAGACTCCTTCGACGCGGCAGGCGCGTCCACCAGGTCGTCGATGTCCCGCCGCGCCCGGTTCAGGATCTCCACCACCCGGTCGGCCGTCTCCTGGGTCGTGGACCCGGCGCCGAAGGCCGACTTGGCCAGGCGCCCCACGGCCATGGCCACCTCCACCGTGTCGGGCCCCATGCGGCAGCCCCACTCCTTCCAGCGGTCGGCTCGGCTCCAGATGCCCGACACCCGGTCGTCGGCCTCGCCCACTTCGGCCCGACCCGCATCGGTAATGCGGTAGACCTTCTTCCCGTCCTCTTCGGCCGACCGGACCTTGCCCTCGTCCTCGAGCTGCTGGAGCACGGGGTAGATGGTGCCGGCGCTCGCCTTGTACAGCCCCCCCGAACGCTCCTCGAGGCGCTTCATGAGGTCGTACCCGTGACCCGGCGCCTCGGCCAGGAGGGAGAGGAGGGCCAAGCGCACCTCGCCGGACCGGAAGAAGCCCCGACGGGGACCGCGGCCCCGGCCGCGCGGCCCCTCGGGCCCGAAGCCAGGGAAGTCGAAGGGAAAACCCCAGGACCAGTTCATGAGTCGCTCCACATGAAGTGAGATGTGTGTCGGAATATATCGCACGATACACCCTACGCACGAAAGACCCCGGGAGGTTTCAGCCACCTCCCGGGGTTCGGCCGGCGCCGGCCCGGCGCCCGTGCCCGACCGGTGCGGTGCCCCGCTTCGGTCAGTCGTCCCGGAGGATCGTCACGGGATCGAGGCGTCCCGCCCGGAGGGCCGGGCGGAGGCAGGCCGCCACCGCCACCGTCACCAGAATCGCCGCGACGCCTCCCAGCGTGGGGAGATCCACCGGCTCCACGCCGAAGAGCAGGTCCGACACGGCCCGGGCCGCGGGCACGGCGCACAGGAGTCCCAGAGCCACTCCGGCCACGGCCATGGCCAGGGCTCGCCAAAGCACGGTGCCCACCACCGCCTCCCGACGGGCGCCCAGCGCCAGCCGCACCCCCATCTCCCGGGAGCGGAGCCGGACCGTGTAGGCCACCACCCCGTAGATCCCCGCCGCCGCCAGGACCAGGGCCACCGCGGCGAACGCCCCCAGGAGGATGGCGTAGAGACGCTCCGCCGCCGTGGCGTCGGCCACCAGTTCGTCCACCGCGAACACGCCCTGGGGCGGAAGGAGGGGGTCGGCCCCCACCAGGATCGATTCCATGGCCGTCTTCAGGGCCTCGGGGTCTCCCGTGGTGCGGGCCACCACGGTCATGTACCCCCACCCCACGTGGAACTTGGGAAAGAAAAGTTCGGGGCGAGGTCCCTCCCGGGGGCCGTAGAACCGGGTGTCCTCCACCACCCCCACCACCTCGCTGAACCCATCCTGACGCCACACCGACTGGACCTGCTGGCCCACGGCGTCCTGGTCGGGCCAGAGCAGTTCGGCCAGGGCTCGATTCACCACGGCCACCATGGGCCCGCCCCGATCCGAGGGCTCGAGGAATCGACCCGCCACCAGGCGGTATCCCATGGTCTGCATCACCGCCTCGTCCACCATGCGGAAGTCGGCCTGGGGGGCCTCGCCCCACCCCGTGGCGGGGTCGGCCCGGGTGGGGAGGTCGAAGTTGGCCGCCACCGGGTCCATGGGGAGCGCGCTGGTGGCGCCGGCGCCCGTCACCCCGGGCAGGGCCCGGATCTCGTCGAGCACCCGGTCGAAGTAGGCCGTCTCGGCCGGGCGGTCGGGATACCGCTGACCGCTCAGCGACACCCGGGCCGCCACCAGACCCTGGGGCTGGAAACCCAGGTCCACCGAGGCCACCTCCCGGGCGGTGCGCACCAGGAGGCCGGCCCCCACCAGGAGCACCACCGTGGTGGCGAGCTGCAGCACCACCAGGGCGTGACGTCCCCGGAGCGCCGGCCCCGCGCCGGCGGCCCCCCGGGCCACGCCGGCCACGGCCGACTCGGCCCCCCGAAACGCCGGGACCACCCCCACCGCCACCGCCGTTCCCAGCACCGCCAGGAGGGCGAAGGCCACCGTGGGGCCGTCCATGCCGCTCCCGAGGGTCCGGGGCAGAACCGCCACGTCCAGGCCGGCGATCCAGCGGCGGGCCGCCGCCGCGCATACCACGCCGCCGAGGCCGCCCGCCAGGGCCAGGACCCCGCTCTCCACCAGACGCAGGCGCACCAGGGCCCCGCGCCCCGCCCCCAGGGCCGCCCGCACCGCCATTTCCCGGCGCCCGTCGGCGGCCCGCACCGAGAAGAGGTTGGCGGCATTCACCACGGCCACGAGCCAGAGGAGACCCACCGCCGCCAGGGCCATGAGCAGCCGGGGCCGAACGTCGCCCAGCACCCACTCGTCCAGGGCCACGGCCGTGGCCGACCACCCCCGGGCCGAGGCGGGATAGGTCTCGGCGATGGCCTCGGTGAGCCGAGCCACCTCCGCGGCGGCCTCCACCGCCGTGGCGCCGGTGGCCAGGCGGGCCAGGGTGGCCACGGTGCGGCTGCCCCGGTTGGTGGGATCGGCGGGCATCAGGGCCGAGGGCACGAAGAGGTCGGCGTCGGTTCCGATGATCTCGATCCGGGGGGGCAACACCCCGACGATCTCCCGCCCCACCCCGTCCACGGGAATCGACCGACCCACCACGGCGGGATCGCCGCCGAAGCGGCGCTGCCAGAGGTCGAACGAGATCATGAGGGTGGTGGCCGGGGCACCCACCACTTCGTCGTCGGTGCGAAGGGGGCGGCCCACCACGGGGCGCAGTCCCAGCAATTCCACCGCCGACCCGGTGATCTCCACCGACAGGACTTCCTCGGGCCGATCCGGGTCCTCCCAGGTGCGGGACCCCCACTCCCAGCCCCCCAGGGCCTCCACCGAGGCGAGATCCCGGCGCCAATCCTGCCAGGTGCCCGCCGAGGTGGGCTGATCGACGATGCCCTGCTCGGTCTGGAACTCCCGGAGCATCACCAGGGACTCGGGGGCCGGCACGTCCAGGGGCCGGAGGAGCACGTCCCACACCACCCCGAAGACCGACACCGTGGCCCCCAGCGCCAGCGCCAGGGTGACGATCACCGCCCCGGTGAAGGCCGGCGCCCGGCGGAGCCCCCGGAGCGCCTGTCGCAGGTCGCCCCGGATCCCTCCGGGAAGGCCGTTCCCGGGCACCGCCACGGCCCGGGTGGCGCGCTCCACCCGGTCCGGATCCCCGAATCGTCGCAGAGCCTCGACCCGGGCCTCGTCGGGGTCCCACCCCCGGGCCTCGAGATGGGCCCGGAGCTCGTCGAGATGATGGCTCACCTCGTCGCGGATCCGCCCTTCGTCGCGGTCGAGAGCCATGTCACCGACCCTCCGCTTCCAGAACCTGGCGCACGGCCCAGGACGACCCCTCCCACCGGGCCACCTGGCGCTGGAGCTCGGCCGAGCCGTCGGCGGTGGGACGATACACCCGGGCCCGTCTCCCGTGTTCGGTGCGCTGCCACTCGGACACGAGCCAGCCGCGCTTCTCCATCCGGTGGAGGGCGGGGTAGAGGGCGCCTTCCTCCACACTGAGCCGGTCGCCGGTGACGCCCTCGATCCAGCGGGCCACCCCGAAGCCGTGGAGGGGCGCGCCGTGCACCGCCTTGAGGATCAACATCTCCAGCGTGCCCGGAAGCAGATCCACCCGCCCGTCGTCCCCCATGTCCCCTCCCTGCGGAGTTACCCTAACCGATTTAGGGTCAACCCTAAGGCGGTTACCCTAAGCGGTCAAGGGTAGGAGGTCCGGCGCTCCCGCAGGTGGTCCTCCAGTTCCTCGAGAGTCCGGGGCCAGTCTTCCTTGAGGAGCCGGCTCACCGCCCGGTCGGCCAGGAGGCGCCCCCCGGTCTGACAGGTGGCGCAGTAGTTGGTCTCCCGCTCGGCGTAGACGATGCGCTGCACCGGGTCCCCGCACCGGGGGCACGGCTCGCCGAACCGGCCGTGGACGGCCATCTCGGGGTGAAAGGCCGTGATCTTCTCAGGGAACCGGTCGCCGGTCTCCTCGGCCAGACGAGCGGTCCAACTCCGGAGGTTGTCCACCACGGCGACCCGGATCGCCTCGATGTCGGCGTCGGAGAGGTGGGCCGTGCGTTGGACCGGCGACAGGCCCGCGGCCCACAGGATCTCGTCGGAGTGGGCGTTGCCGATCCCACTGAGGATGCGGGGGTCGGTGAGGGCCCGCTTCAGGGTCCGGTTCTCCCGGCGGAGGGCCGCGGCGAACGCCGACGGCGTGGCCTCCAGGGGCTCCAGGCCTCCCGGATCGTGGGCGGCCAGGGCGTCCTCGCCCCGCACCAGGTGGAGCGACGCCTTCTTCTGCTTGCCCCGCTCCGTGAGGAAGTAGCTGGCGTCGACGAAATCGAACGACGCGTGGGTGTGTTTCCGGGGCAGCGCGGTGCCGGGCTTCTTCTTGTGGAAACGACCCGTGACCATGAGGTGGATCACGAGAAAGAGGTCGCCGTCGAGCTCCCAGACGATGCGTTTCCCGATGCGGCGGAGACCCGTGACCCGCCGTCCGCCCACCGCCGACAGCGGCGGATCGAAGGTCCGCAGCAGCGACGGTGAGCGGAGGCGGACTCCCTCGAGCACCTGCCCCACGATCCGCGGACGGAACGCGTCGAGGTAGGTGACGATCTCGGGGAGTTCGGGCACGGAGGAACGAACCTCCTACGTCAGGCCGTGGCGAGCTCCGACGTGCAGTGGGGGCAGCGGGTGGCGGGAATGGGGATGTCCGTGGCGCAGAACGGGCACGCCTTGGTGGTGGGCTCGGCGGGCGGCGCCTCTTCCTGCGCCTGCATCTTGTTCATGCCCTTCACCAGGATGAACACCGCCCACGCCACGATGAGGAAGGCCACCACGTTGTTGACGAACACGCCGTAGTTGACGGTCACGGCGCCGGCGGCCTGGGCGTCGGCCAGGGTGGCGTAGGGCGCCGCCGCCTCGGCCCCGTCCTGAAGCACGAAGAAGAGATCCGTGAAGTCGACCCCGCCCAGGAGCATGCCGATGGGCGGCATGAGGACGTCGTCGACCAGCGACTTGGCGATGGTGCCGAAGGCGCCACCGATGATGATCCCCACCGCCATGTCCACCACGTTCCCCTTGACCGCGAACTTCTTGAACTCCTCGAGCATGGTCCGGCTCCCGTTCGGGTGGTCGTCCCCACGACGATCCTCGCGGGGGACGGGTCAACCTGGGAGCCGAGGGGCGGTTCGGAAAGGTGCGGTGGCCGAAGCCCGAACCGCCTACGCCTCGTCCTTCCGTTCCACCTCGATGGAGCAGTTGCCCACCAGGGCCGCCACGGCGCCGATGGCCGCCCACATGGGCAGGAGCGCCGCACCCACGACGCCGGCGCTCAGGGGGAACGAGAGGAGCACGCGGTCCTCTTCGTTGCGGATCACGATCCGGCGCACGTTGCCCTCGCGGACGATGCGCTTCACGGTCTCCAGTAGGCGGTCGCCGTTGACCCGGTGGGTCTCGGTGCGGGTGCCGTCGGAGTCGGTGGACTCGTGGGTGTCGTCGGGGCCGCCGTCGGCCCGGGTGTCGTCGGTCATGGTCGTCGGGAGTGGAATGGAACAGGGTCTCCTCTCCCTACGGCTCCGACGGCTCCGAGGTTCACGACCCGGGATCGACGGCGTCGCGCGTCACCACGTCCCAGTAGCTCCCGTACCCCCCGGCCTCCACGGCTTCCCGCACGTCGGTCATGCGGACCAGCACCTGGGTGGAGTAGTCCCCGGGCTGGGCCTGGGGATGTCGGCGCACCAGTCCCTGGGGAAACACGCTGCGGATGATGACCGAGAAGTCGTCCATGGGAAGATCGGCCACCGTCTCGGCGAACCGGGCGAAGGAGCCGTCCCCCGCGAGGTAGAACTCTACGTTGGACACGTAGAACGCCCGCACCACCAGGTTTCGTTTTCGCACCTCCTCGCCCACGGCGGCCAGGGCCCGGGGGCCGGCCAGATCGCCCACCACGGGGATCACGCGGTTGGCTTCCTGAAGGGCCTTGAGGTAGACGAAGTCGCTGCGGGAGGCGAGATAACTCCCCGCCTCGCCGGCCAGGTCCCGGGCCGCCAGCAGTTCGCCGAAGGTGGGGTAGAACGGCAGGGGCGTCTGCCCCAGGGTCGTGAAGCGCAGCTCCAGCCCCCGGCGCACGAATTCGTCGTGGAATCGCCGGATGGTGTCGAGATCGTCGTCGGAGAGGTCGAGCCCGAAGGTCTCCACCCGGGCCAGCACACGGGCCCGGGCCGAGTCGGCTTCGGGCGTACCCTCACCCCCGGGCGCCGCCGCCACCCACTCCAGAATCCCGTCGATGCCGGCCTCGGTCCACCCTCCCTCGCCGTCGTCGTCGGTGGGGGCGGCCACCCCCAGGAGAAGGGAGAGGTACTCGGCCCGGGAGCCCGCTTCGTGGAAGAGGGCCTTGAACAGCAGGTGCTGGAGCAGGTTGTCGCGGCGGATATCCAGGATGAAGGCCAGTTCGGGGCGCTGCTGGGCCATGTACGAGAAGTTCTGATCCGGCCCCACGCCCACGTACGCCCCCCCGTAGACCCCCAGGCGCCGCATGGGCCCGAGCACGTTGAGGAACGACGACTCGTTGGACACCAGGTTGTCGGTGTCGAAATACCCACCGGGCTCGGAGAGGGAATCGACGAGGGCCACCCACTCGGCGGCGGGAATCGCCGCCGGCACCGTGGACGGGGGTGTGGGGAGGTCGGCCACCGCCGCGCCCCCGTTGTCGCCGCAGGCCCACAGGGCGAGCAGCCCGAGGCCGACCACGACCCGTGCGCCGCCGCGGCGACGCACCCGCCCGGCCCGATCAGGCGTCGCGATAGGCCGCCTCCACCCAGCTCCGTACCTCGTCGTCCACCTCACCCATGTCGGTGAGGCGCACCCGGTGGCTCACCATGGAATTCCAGCTTCCCGCCGCCTCGAGGCGCCCCGAGGGCTCGACCCCGTCGAGGCGGAGTCCCAGGTCCACCCGGCTCTTCGTACTGGGCTGCACCAGGGCGAACTGCCGATTCCGGCGCAGACTCACGTAGGACTTCTTCGGGGCGACCTCCACGTCGTCGCCCAGGGACTCGGCGTGGGCGAGCAGGGCGTCGTAGATGGGCCGGAGGGACTCCTTGCCCGTGTACTGGGCCCCCACGAGATCCACCGGCGCGGCGTCGCCGCCCCCCGACGCCGCCGGTTCCACTCCCCCACCCCGGAAGGTGTGGGCGATGAGGTTGGCGAAGCCGTGGGTCACCCCGTGGTCGCCCTTGAGGAACTTCACGAGCTGGCCGTGCTTGTCGCCCTCCCGTCCCCGAAGCACCGCCATCCACTCCTCGATGGTGCGGCCGGTCTTCTCCTTCAGATTGGCGATCATGGTGCGCGCTTGATCGTCGGGCGACGTGGCCATGGCGGCTCCGATGGAAGAAACGGGATGGTCCGGGCGTGGGAGTATTGTGGTGAATCCGGGCCGTCCGGTCACCCACCCCCGGGTCGTCGAGGGGTCTCCATGGCCGTGCCCGGATCGGGCCGGATGCCCAAACGGTCGAGTTCGGCGTACAGGGCCGGTACGTCGCGGGTGACCAGGGTGTTCACCCGATCCACCACGCCGGGCAGCTCGTCCCAGGCCCGGTCCACCTGCCAGAGGGCATCGGCCGTGGGCGCCTGGAAGCTGCTCTCGGCCCCGCTGCCCGCCCGCATTCCCGCCGTGACCGGCCCCAGGTCGTCGCCCACCGAATCCACCCGGGCCCGGAGCGCCGACACCCGCTCCCGGAGGGCGTCGTCGGCGTCGGCGTGGTCGGCCACAAGCGCCTCCACGTCGTCGAGCTGCTCCCGGAGCGTCCGGAGCCGGTTCTGGGCGTCCCGCACCGGCTCGGCCAACGCCACGGCATCGACCATGAGGGCCTGTCGGGCCCGAAGGGCGGCGGGGGTGGTCTCGACCCGGGGGTCGATGCGCACGTCCACGGCCTGCTCCATGACCAGGCCGGCGGCCTCGAGGCGCACCGTGTAGGCGCCGGGCATCACCGGCGGACCCGACGGCGCCCCGAAGAACCCGCCCCCCTGCCCGGGCCCGGCCTCGTAGGGCGCGTCGTGCCGGAGATCCCACACCACCGTGTGGAGCCCGGCGTCGGTCGGGCCGCCCAGGGAGCGCACCGTGTCGCCGGCGGCGTCCACCACCACCAACCCCACCGATTCCAGGTCCAGGGCCTCGGCCAGGTGGTAGCGGATCAGGGCGCCCGACGGCGGGTTGTCGCCGAAATAGTCGTCTCCCCAGAAGGGCCAGCCCCCGAGCTCGGCGTAGTGGGTGCCCCGGCGCACGGCGAAGAGATGGGCGGCCCGGCCGGCCACCTCCGCCGACAGCTCCTCCAGGGGGCCGATGTCGTCGGCGATCCAGATGGACCGACCGTGGGTGCCCACCACCAGATCGTTGTCCCGGGGGTGGATCACCAGATCGTCCACGGGCACCGTGGGCAACCCCCCCGACAGGCGATGCCACGCCTGGCCCCGGTCGACACTGGCCCAGAGCCCCACCTCGTTGCCCACGAACAACAGGTCGGGGGCCCGGGGGTGCTCCCGCACCACGTTCACCGAGTGGTCGGGCAGCCCCGAGACGATGCGTCGCCACGTCAACCCGAAGTCGTCGGTGGTGTACACGTACGGCGCGTAGTCGTCGTCGAAGTGACCGTCGAAGGTCACGTACGCCCGGCCCTCCACGTGGGCCGACGCCTCGACCCGGCTCACGTAGCGGGGGCCCGGCAGCCCGGCCACGGCGCCCGCGGTGTTCGTCCAGGTGTCGCCGCCGTCCCGGGTCACCTGCACGTTGCCGTCGTCGGTGCCGACCCAGATCACGTCGGCCGACAGCGGCGACTCGTCGATGGTGCTGATGGTGCCGTAGGCCGAGAGCCCGTCGTTGCGGCTCACGTGGGGCTCGGAGAGGGGGCGCCCGAAGATCTCCAGGGTGTCCCGGTCGATCCCCCTCGTCAGGTCGGGACTCGCCTCCTCCCAGGTGATGCCCCGGTCCCGGGACCGCATGAGGTGATCGGACCCCACGTAGATCGTGCCCTCCACGTGGGTCGACACCGCGATGGGGGCGTTCCAGTTCCAGGCGTAGCCGCCGTCCTCGTCGTCGCCCCGGTAGGCGGGGCGCATGCGCACCGTTTCCCCGGTGAGCATGTTCACCCGCCCCGAGTTCCCACCCTGGGACTCGGTGAACACCCAGCGGGCGTCGAAGGGGTCGGGTTGGTTGTAGAACCCGTCGCCTCCCCAGACGTCGGTCCAGTCGTCGTTGCCGATGCCGTAGCCGTCCAGCGTGCGACTGGGAGCGCACCACGAGCTGTTGTCCTGGAGTCCCCCGCAGACGTGATAGGGGTCCTGCATGTCGACCCCGATCTCGTAGAACTGGCCGATGGCCAGGTTGTCGTGGTGTTGCCAGGTCCGGGCGCCGTCCCACGAACTCGAGATGCCGCCGTCGCTGCCCAGGACCAGATGTCCCGGATCGGAGGGGTCGATCCACAGGGCGTGGTGATCGACGTGGATGTTTTCGGCGCCGTCCCGCTCCCACCAGGTGTGGCCCCCGTCGTCGGACACCTGGAACGCCACTCCTCCCATGTAGACCCGATCGGGGTTGGACGGGTCGATGCGCACCATGGAGAAGTACATGGGGCGGGGGTTGTTGTCGCTCACCCGCTCCCACGACTCGCCCCGGTCACGGGACCGGTAGAGTCCCCGCTCCCGGGCGCTGGACCCCTCCACCGAGGCGTATACCAGGTGGGAGTCGCCGGCGTAGACGTCCACGCCCATGCGCCCCTTGTCGCCCTCCGGGAGTCCCTCGGTCAGTTCGGTCCACGTCTCTCCGCCGTCCAGGGTGCGGTAGAGGCCCGACCCCTCCCCCGACGCGCTGAAGCCGAACACCGTGCGCCGCCGCTGGTAGAGGGCGGCGTAGAGCGTCCGGGGGTCGTTGGGGTCCATGACCAGGTCGATGGCGCCGGTGTCGGCGTCCCGGTGCAGCACCTGTTCCCAGCTCTCCCCTCCGTCGGTGGTGCGGTAGACCCCGCGCTCGTCGTTGGGACCCCACAGATGCCCCACGGCGGCCACCCAGGCCACGTCGGGATCGGTAGGGTGCACCACGATGCGGCCGATGTGGCGGGTCTCGTGGAGACCGAGATCGGACCAGCTCCGTCCCCCGTCCAGGGATCGGAACACGCCGCCGCCGTATGGGGACGATTGCCGATTCTGGGGCTCCCCCGTCCCGACCCAGACCACCTCGGGGTTGGACGGGGCCACCGTCACCGCCCCGATGCTCGACACGGGCATATCGTCGAAGAGGGGCGTCCACGACATACCATGGCTCGTGGTCTTCCACAGCCCCCCGCTGGCCAGCCCCACGTACCAGGTGGCGGGCGCCGAGGGGTGGATGGCCAGGTCCGACACCCGCCCCCCCATGATGGCGGGACCGATCTCCCGGAAGGTCATGCCCGACAGGGCGCGCTCGAGGGGGGTGGTGTCCTGCGCCCCCAGGGGGGCGGCCGGAGCGGCGGCGCCCGCCACGAAGAGGGCGGTGGCGGCGAGGAACGACGTACGGGATCGGGGGCGGCCCATGGAGGCGATCGGCGGAACGAGAAGCGGAATCGGGAGCCCGGCGAATGTGCGGAAGGCGCCGGGGGTGCGCCAGCATGCTTGCGGCCCCGGGGGCTTCGGTGTCCAATTTCCGATCACCCCCCTCCCTGCTCCGCCTCCCGAGAGGCCGCCGTGACCGACCCCACCCACGTGACCCGCCTGCTCATGGACTGGCGTGGCGGCGACGCCAACGCCCTCGACGACCTCCTGCCCCTGGTCTACGAGGAACTCCGCCGCCTGGCGGCCCGCCACATGGCCGGGGAGGCCGACGGCCACACCCTCCAGCCCACGGCGCTGGTCCACGAGGCGTACGTGCGCCTGGTGGACGCCGACATCGAGTGGCAGGACCGGGCCCACTTCTTCGCCGCCGCCTCCCGGGTGATGCGTCGCATGCTGGTGGACCACGCCCGGTCCAAGGGGCGCCAGAAGCGCGGCGGGGGGCGGGCCCGGGTGACCCTCCACGCCGCCGACGCCGTGACGCCGCCCCCCGACCTCGACGTCCTGGCGCTGGATGAGGCCATGGAGGTCCTGGCCCAGGAAGACCCCCGGAAGGCCCGGGCCGTGGAACTGCGGTACTTCGGAGGCCTCAATCTCGAGGAGATCGCCGAGGTCACGGGCGTCTCCATCGCCACCGTGCATCGGGACCTCCGCATGGCCACCGCCTGGCTCATGACCCGGCTGGGGGCCGACGACGCCCCCGGCGACGACGAATCCGGCGACACCCCGCCCTCGTGAGCGACGCTCCCCCCGACGAGGCGGGAGGTCGCTGGGCGCGGCTCGACGCCCTCTTCGCCGAAGCGGCCGACCTCCCCGACGACGAACGCGGGGCCTTCCTGGAGGCGCTGCGCCGCGACGACGCGGCCCTGGCCGGAGAGCTCGCGTCCCTGCTGAAATGGGACTCGGCCCAGGGCGGCGCCTACCTGGAGGACGCGGTCCACGGGGCCGTGGCCTCGATCCTGGACCGGGCCGGGCCGGACCGCCGGGGCACCCGGCTGGGCCCCTACCGGATCCTGGAGGAACTGGGGCACGGCGGCATGGGCACGGTCTACCTGGCCGAGCGGGCCGACGGGGCCTACGAGGCCCGGGTGGCCATCAAGCTGATCCGGGGCGGCATCGCCAGTCGCGACCAGGTGCGGCGGTTCAAGGCCGAGCGCCAGATCCTGGCGGGACTCGACCACCCCAACATCGCCCGCATGCTGGACGGGGGGACCACCTCCGACGGCCTGCCGTACGTGGTCATGGAGGTGGTGGAGGGCGAACCCATCGACAGCTACTGCGATCGGCTGCGCCTCTCGGTGGTGGACCGGATCCACCTCTTCCGCGCCGTGTGCGACGCCGTGACCTACGCCCACCGAAATCTGGTGGTGCACCGCGATCTCAAGCCGGGCAACATCCTGGTCACCGACGACGGGGTCCCCAAGCTCCTGGACTTCGGCATCGCCAAGCTCCTGGAGGCCGACGACGAGGGGCGCACCGTGGTCCGAACCGCCCTGGCCATGACCCCGGCCTACGCGAGTCCCGAGCAGGTGCGGGGCGAAACGGTGACCACGGCCACCGACGTGTACGCCCTGGGAGCCGTGTTGTACGAACTGCTCACGGGCCACCCGGCGCACCGCTTCGAGACCAGCACGCCCGGAGAGATCGAGCGGGTCATCTGCCGGGAGGGCCCGGACCGCCCCAGCACGGTGGTGACCCGGACCTTCACCTCGAGCTCGGGCGACGGCGCGCCCACACCCGCCGAGGTGGGGGGGGCCCGGAGCACCGATCCCGGGCGCCTCCGGTCCACCCTCTCCGGCGATCTCGACACGATCCTCCTCATGGCGCTCCGGAAGGAGCCGGAACGGCGCTACGCGTCGGTGGAGGCCTTCAGCCGGGATCTGGCCAACTATCTCCTGGGACTCCCGGTGGTCGCTCGAGGCGACGCCTGGTCCTATCGGGCCCGGAAGTTCGCCTCCCGCAATCGGGGCGCCGTGGCGGGCACCACCGCCGCCGCCCTCCTGGTGACCGCCCTGGTGAGTTTCTACACCCTGCGCCTCGCCGACGAGCGGGACCGGGCCCGGGTGGAGGCCGACAAGGCCGAGCGCCTCGCCGACTTCCTGGGCGGCCTCTTCACCATCGACGAACGGAACCCGGCGGCGGGGGCCGCGGTGACCGCCGGCGAACTCCTGGACCGGGGCGCGGCGTCGGTGGCCGAGATCGAGGATCCCGAGGTGAGGGCGGACCTCCAGTACAATCTGGGACTCGCCTACGGCAACCTGGGACTCTTCGCCCAGGCCGGGCCCATGCTGGACGCCTCCGAGGCCACCATCCGGGAACTGCGGGGGCTCGACGACCCCGAGACGTCGGCGGTACGGACGGCGGTGGCCGACATCCTCTGGGAACGGGGCGAGTACGCCGCCGCCGACTCGGTGCTCACGGCGGCGCTCCCCGGGTTCGCCGACTACCCCGAGCAGTACGCCGCCACCATCTCCAGCCGGGGCCGAGCGCTCCTGCGCCTGGGCCGGTTCGAGGAGGCCCGGGACGCCTACGAGCGGGCCCTGGCCATGTACGACGAGATGGACGGCGACCGGCGCCGGAATCGGGGCATCGTCCTGGGCCAGCTCGGACAGGTGGCCCTGGCGCTGGACGACCGGGACCAGGCCGAGGCCTACCTCCGGGACGCCGTGGCCGTCCACCGGGAGCTGGACGCCGAGGGCGACGGCGACCTTCCCACCGTGCTCCAATCCCTGGCGTCGGTGCTCCTCTCCCAGCGGAGGCTCGACGAAGCCGAACCCCTGCTCCTGGAATCCCTGGCGCTGGACGAGACGCGGCTGGGCCCCGATCACCCCCTGCTGTCGCCCACCCTCACCGAACTCAGTTCCCTCCACCTGCTCCAGGACGACCCCCAGGGCGCCCTTCCCTTCGCCCGCCGGGCCGTGGCCATCGGACGGGCGCGAGGAGAGGACCACGGCGATCTGGCCTACGACCTGGCCAGTCTGGCCCAGGTGCTGCTCCGGGCAGGGGACGCCCAGGAGGCCGAGGCCACCGCCCGGGAGGCGGTGCGGATGTCCGCGGCCACCGACGGGCCCGACAGCCCCTTCCTGGCTCGGGCCATCCTGACCCTGGGGGTGGTCCTGCGGGACCGCGGCGAGTTCTCCGAGGCCGAGGCCCGCCTGGACGAGGCCCTGGCCATCGCCGAAGCGGCCCTGCCGGCGGGACACTCGTTCACGGCCAACCTGCGCATGAACCGGGGCCAGATCCGGCAGCGCGCCGGCGACGAGGCCGGGGCCGAGGCCGACCTCCAGGCGGCCCACGGCGACTACGCGGCGGCCTTCGGCGAAGACGACCCCCGGACCCGGGAGGCCGCGGGCAGCCTGGCCGAACTCTACGAAGAAGCGGGCCGCCTCGAGGAGGCGGCCCGCTGGAGAACCCTCGCCGGCAACTGACCGGCCCGGTCGTCAGTTCCGGACCTCGACCCGGACGCCGGTGGCGCCGGTGGTGGCGCCCTGCCCGCCGGAGCCCGGCGCGCCCAGGGAGAAGGTGGCGCCCGACTGGGTCACCGACGCGCCCCCCGTGGTGGCGATCCCCACCGTGGGGCCCCCGCCACCGCCGCCGGCCATGCCGCCCCGGCCGCCGTTGCCACCCCGGCCGCCGGTCCCGCCCTGGCCACCGCCGCCGCCGCTCGCTCCGCCGCTGCCGCCGCTCCCGCCGCTCCCACCGGCCCCACCCGCGGCGCCGTCTCCACCGGCTCCGCCTTCGCCCGTGGCCAGGTCGCTGTCCCGGACGTCCACCGTGGATCCGTCGGTGGCCATGAGGGCGATGCTGGCCCCGCCACCCTGGCCGCCGGTGCCCGCCCGGCCGCCGTACCCGCCGCCGCCGCCACCGCCACCGCCGCCACCGCACAGGCCCACCACCGCGCCGCCCCCACCGCCCCCACCCCCGCCGCCGCCGCCGGTGCTGCCGTTCCCGCCGTTGCCCCCGCCCGCCGGCGCGTAGCCGGTGCGGGTCAGGGTGCCGAACGATGACCCGCCGCTCCCGTTGGACCCGTCCTGCCCGTTCCCTCCCGACTGTCCGTTGCTGCCCCGTCCGCCCAGTCCGCCGCCCACGCCGCCGCCGCCGGCCCGGGAACCGCTGGCCCGGGAGCCCGACGAGCCGCCGAACGCCCCGCCGTTTCCGCCGCTGCCGCCGCGATTGGCCCCCGATCCGCCGCCGCCGCCCGGGTTGCTGCAGCCGCCGGACCGCTCGCCGGCCCCGCCGCGGCTCCCGGACGACCCGTTGGACCCGGCCACGCCGTCGCGCCCGTCGGCGCCCCGACCCGCCAGCAGCTCACTGTGGCGGAGCCGGACGTCGCTGGAGGCGATGATGCGGAGGGCCACGGAGCTGGCCCCGGCCTCGGCGGCGTCGGCCGCCTCGATCCGCAGTCCCTCCAGCACCACGCCGTCGGCGTCGTCCAGCGTCACGGCCACGGGCCCGCCCCGGACCACCGCCCGGTAGGTGGCCACGTCCCGGGTCCAGGTGGCGGCGTCGAAGCCGCCGTAGAGGTCCACCCCCGCGCTGAGGGTCAGGGTTTCGGCGTACGTGCCCTGGGCGATGTAGACGTCGGCCCCGCTGGACGTCGCCGCGTCGATGGCCCCCTGCAGGGTGGCCATGGGCTGGTCCCGGGTGCCGGGATTGCCGTCGCTCCCCGAGGGCGACACGAACACGGCGGCCGACCGGTCGGCCAGCACCGTCACCCGCACCGAGGCGGGCGAACTGGAGGCGGCACCGTCGTTCACCACCAGGGAGAACTCCAGGGTGGACACGTCGTTCGGCGCGTTGAAGGTGGGCGTGGCCGAACCGGCCAGATTGCCCACCGACGGGCCGGAGATCTGGGTCCAGGCGTAGGAGAGGGCGTCGCCGTCGGGGTCGTTGGATGCCGAGCCGTCGAGCTGTACCACGCCGCCGGTGCTCACCGTGGCGTCGGCCCCCGCCGACGCCGTGGGCGCCGTGTTGGTGTCGCCGCCGTCGCCGGGGCCCGTGAGGTTGTTGGATTCGGTGCTGCAGGCGGCCGAGAAGCCCGCCACGAAGACGGCCAGCAGGGCGTCGCGTCGGATGCGGGAGAGGGTGCGGTACATGGTGTCCTCCAGGGGTTGTCATTGGGTCTCACCCCGGGAAGCGCCGCTCCACCGTCTCGTTTTTCATCGCTCCGGACCGAGCACCCCCCGCACCGCCGGTCCCACCCGGTCCATGCTCCGCACCACCGGCACCCCGGCGGCCCTCAGACGACGGCGCATCCAGTCGTGTCCCGGGCCGGCGTCCACCACGGCCAGCCACGGCTTGGTCGTGCTCCGCCAGAGCTCCACCAGGCGGCTCGTCACGTCGCCCCCTCCGGGTTCGGGCAGAGGTGCCGTGCCCTCCAGGGGGGTGTCCAGGGCCGGCGTCAGGGGGACACACCCCACCACCCCCACATCGACCTCCGGATCGTCGAGGATCGCCGCGGCCGCGGCGACGAAGGCCTCGTCGCCCAGCATGGGCGTCACGTCGAGAGGGTGGACCACCGGGACGTAGTCGGCCACGCCGGCCCCCTCCAGCACCGCCTCGAGACGCCGGCTGGTTGCGGCGGCCAGGGCCGGCGCCTCGAGCCCTCCCAACCCGTCGGCGGCCGCCACCGTCTCGAACCCGGCGTTGGACACCACCCCCAGGCGCGGCCCCGGGGCGTCGCGATGGGCCCACGCCGCCAGGAGGGCCACGGCGTCTTCGAAGGCGGTGAGGGTCTCCACCACAGCCACGCCGGCCCCCCGGCAGACTTCCCGGAGCACCCGGGCGTCTCCCGCCACCGACGCCGTGTGCGACGCCGCGGCCTCCCGCCCCGCCGACGTCCGCCCCGCCGGGTACACCAGGGCCGGGCGCCCGCGCTCCACCGAGGCGGCCAGGGCGTCGATCCAGCGGGCGCCGTCGCCCCGGGCGAAGCCCTCCACGTACCAGGCCGACGCCCGCACCTCGTCGTCCCGGGCCAGGGCCTGGGCCACCCGGCCCAGGGTCACGTCGGCCTGGTTCCCCAGGGTGATCACGTAGCGGGGGTTCAGCTCGTCCAGGGCCGCCAGCCGGGTCAGGGCGAAGGCGCCGCTCTGGGAGACCAGGGCCAGGGGCGCCGGCTCGCCTTCCGGAAACCGGACCCGGTCCCGGGGCAGGAACAGCGTGTCGATCCGCCCCGGGACGCTGCGCACCCCCAGGCAGTTGGGCCCCACCACCACCGGCGCCTCGCCCCGGGCGCGACCGGGTTCCAGGGCCTCCTGGACCTCGTCGGCCTCCATACCTCCCGACACCAGCACCACGGCCCGGGCCACGGCCGTCTCCGCCGCGATGCGGAGCACCTCCGCGGCGGGTCGGGCCGCCACCGCCACGGCCAGGAGGTCCACGGGCTCCAGGGCCTCCACGGCGTCGACGCAGCGGCACCCGTCCAGCTCGGCCCGCCCCGGCTTCACCACCTGGACCGCCTCCGGATCGAACCCCGCCTCCAGGACGTTCCGCAGGATGATCCGCCCCGGATTGCGGCCTCGGGCCGAGGCCCCCACCACCGCCACGCTCCGGGGATGGAGCATCTCCAGCACGCGGGCCGGATCCACCGCTGCGCCGGCGGGGGCCCGGACCCCGGCGGCGGGCATCGCCCGGTGCCCCAGGGCGTCCAGGGCGACCCACCGCCCCCCCACCCACCGCACCGGGTTGAACTCCAGATCGACCAGGCCCGCCTCCGCCGCCTCGGGCCCCCACGCCGCCAGGGCGTCCACCGCGGAGGCCAGCGCCTCCAGGGCGGCGGAGGCGTCGGCGGCCCCCGTGAGGGCGGCCTCCACGAATCCCCGGCGGGGGAGCGCCCCACCCCCTCGGGTCATCCACGGCCCCGCCCCCTCCCGGAGGGCGTCGGTCCGGGCTTCGGCCCCCACCCCGCCCGGCGCCACCACCACCACCGGCCCCCACGCCGCCGTGGTCCGGAGCCCCAGGAGGAGCTCGCCCCCGCCGTCGCCCGGGCCGGCCTCCACCCATCCCTCCACCAGGTAGGTCACGTCCGGGGCCCCGAACCGTCGGGCGAGACGGGCCACGGCGTCCCGCACCGCCGGGCCCCGGGCCGCCACCGTCTCCAGGGCGCCCTCCCGGCTGCGATGCACCACCCGGGGCGACACGACCTTGACCACCACCCGCGCCACGGGCCACGCCTCCACCACCCCCTCGCCCAGCTCCCCCGCGTGGGTCAGGCCCACCCGGGGGGGCGTCGCCAGCCCCAGGGCGTCGGCCACCTCCAGCCCGGCGTCCTCCAGGATCACCGGATCCCCGTGGCGCCGGAGGCGGAGGGTGGCGGGGTGGCTCACGAGTTCGGGGCCTCGGCCTGGGCCAGGCCCGCCGACAGCGCCTTCAGGTTGGCCTGGACGATCCGGTCCCCCCGGGCCTCGAAGGCGTCCCGGAGCACGCCCTCCACCCCCTCCACGTCCAGGGGCAGGAAGGGGAGGGCGGCGCCGGCCACCACCACGTTGGCCGACTTCGCCGCCCCGGCCTCCCGGGCCAGGGCCACCGCCGGCACCAGCACCGCCCGGGGCAGCGCCCGGATGCGGGCGTGGAGCTCGTCGAGGGGCGGGTAGCCGTCCATGTCGTCCACGGGGTCGGCGGCGGCCACGGTCACCCCCTGGGGGGCCAGGCGATGGACGTGGCGCAGAGCCTCCAGGGGCTCGGTGGCCAGGAGGAGGTCGGCCCGCCCCCGGGCGATCTGGGGCCCGGCGATGGGCGCATCCGACAGCCGGAGCGTGGCCTCCACCGCCCCCCCGCGCTGACTCATGCCGTGGATCTCCCCCTGGCGCACGTGGAGTCCCCGGCGCCGGGCGGCTTCGGCCAGGATCCCGGCCAGGGTGAGCACGCCCTGGCCGCCGACGCCGCACAACACCACGTCGATCTTCACCCGACCGCCCCGGCGGCCTCGGCCCGCTTCCGGTGCCGAGCGGCGACGATGCACTCCCGCACACCCACGATCACCGACAACCCCTCGTGCCGGAGTTCCCGCTCCAGCAGCGTCGCCATCTCGTCCACGCTCCGGGGGTGGACCTCGATCTGGTGCACGTGCTCCGGGTCCACGCCCACCCCCAGGATCACGGGAAGGAGGCGCGAGTCCGGGAGAATCGTGGGCTGCTGCCCCGTCATTCCCACCGTCTCGTTGTCCAGCACCAGGACGGTCATGGGCGAGTCGTGGGCCGCCGCATCCATCAGGGCCGTCACCCCCGAGTGGAGGAAGGTGCTGTCGCCGATCACCGCCAGCACCGGTCGCATGCCGGCGTCGGAGGCGCCCTTGGCCATGCCGATGGACGCCCCCATGCACACGCACGACTCGATGGCCCCCAGCGGCGGGAGCGCCCCCAGGGTGTAGCAGCCGATGTCCCCGGTGACCGCCCACTCGTCGAACCCCTTCAGCGCCTCCCCCAGGGCGGCGTACGAGTCCCGGTGGGGGCAGCCTTGGCAGAGCCGAGGCGGTCGCGCCGGAAGCGCCCCGACGGCGGGTAGGGCCTTCCGCGGCGCCAGTCCCAGAGCGGCCCGCACCGTGTCGGGCGTGAGCTCCCCGTCCTCCGGGAGAGCCCCGCTCCGGCGTCCCTCCACCGACCACCGGGTGGGAAGGGCGCCGGCCAGGAGTCCCTCCACGTAGGGATACCCGTTCTCCAACACCAGCACGGCGTCCAGGTCGGCGGCGAAGTCCCGTACCACTTCCGTGGGCAGTGGAAAGGCGCCCAGGTGCAGCCACGGCGGAGGCGCCTCGAGGTCCGGGGCGTTGTCCAGGTAGGGGGCCCGGGCCGACCCCACGGTGATGATCCCCCGCCGACCGTCTCCGCCCTGCACCACGGCGTGGTGGGCGGCCCACTCCTCCAGCGCCCCCTGCCCCTCCAGATGCTCCCGCCACAGGCGACGGGCGTTGGCCGGGAGCAGCACCCAATCCCTCGGCGAATCGGGCTTCGAGGGGCCCGCGGCCGCCTCGGGCTCGACGCACACCACCTCGCTGCGGCCGTGGCAGAGGCGGGTCACGAGGCGCACCACGACGGGGACCCCGTAGCGCTCCGACACCGCGAAGGCCTCCCGGGTCAGGTCGTAGGCCTCCTGCCCATCGGCGGGCTCCAGGACCGGAATCCGGGCGAACTCGGCCAGCACCCGGGAATCCTGCTCGTTCTGGGAGGAGTGCATTCCGGGGTCGTCGGCCACCGCCACCACCAGGCCGCCCCGGATGCCCACCAGGGCCGCGTTCACGAAGGCGTCCATGGCGACGTTCAGCCCCACGTGCTTCATGGCCACCAGCACCCGCCGACCCAGCATGGAGACGCCCAATCCCTGCTCGAGCGCCGTCTTCTCGTTGGCGGTCCAGTGGGCCACGACGTCGAACTCGGCGGCGTGGCGCTCCACCGTCTCCAGGATCTCGGTGGAGGGGGTGCCGGGGTAGGCGTAGGCCGCGGCGATGCCGGCGTGCAGCGCCGCCAGGGCCACCGCTTCGTCGCCCAGGACGAAACGGGGGAGAGGCGGCGCCGGGTGTTCGGGCGTCATGGGGACTCCGGTGCGAGGGTTCCCTACCCCTCTACGATCCCACCGGGGCCCTCACCTCGTCTGCGGGAGCCGTTCCCCGTCCGCGTGTACGGGGATTCCCCACGCGGGTCAGAAGCGGAACAGGTACGTCAGCTTCACCACGAGCCCCCGGTCCTCGGTGAACCAGTCCGGCCCGTCCCGGAAGCGGTCCTCCGTGAACACCACGAAGAGGTCGCTCCCGGGGCGGTGGATGAAGTTGAACCGCACGTTGGTGAGCCACTCGTCGGTGAGCCCGTTGTACTGGAGCAGCGCGTTGGTGGTCATGCGCGTGGAGAGGGCCCACGTGAGGCGCAACGAGGTGACGTCGGCGGTGAACTCGCCCGACGGCAGCTCCACCGCGTTGCGGTCGAAGCCGGTGGTGAAGGCGAACGACGGCGTGGGGGCCAGGGTGAGGGAGCCGCCGTAGCGCAGGAGGTCGCCCCCGTAGAGGTCGCCGGCGGCCAGACTCACCGACAGCGCCCACGGTCGGCGGCCCCCGGTGCTCCCCCGGAGCGACACCTGATCGGTGGAGTAGCGACCGGCGGGCACCGGGAGCGAGTCGGCCAGGGTGAAGGCCCCGTCGACCTGCTCCGCCCCCCGCTGGACGCTCGCCGTGAAGCTGTCGCCCGTGTCCCAGTTGGGGCCCATGGAAGCGCTCACGCTCCGCCCCTGGAAGCGGCCGTCCACCGTGGACTCGTACTGCCCGTTCAGGCGGAAGTCGACCTTGCGCACGCCCAGGAATCCGGGCCGGAAGCTCCGCCGCAGATTGAGCTGGGCGTTGCGGTAGTCCGAGCGCCCGACGAACCCCGACGCCGCGCGGGTCCCCTCCCCGACCTGGAGCACCTCGGCGAATCCCCCCCACAGATCGGCCGTGAAGTTGAGGGACCCCGAAAAGACGGTGCCTTCACCCCCGGCCCCTTCGGTGAAGGAGCGGGCCACGAACCCGTCGGCGATGACGGTGGGATGAAGCACCACCCGGGCGTCGACTCCCGCCACGGTGTTGGCCGGGCCGTCGCCCCGCCGGTCCGTGACCATGGCCCCGATGTAGTTCGCCTCGCCCACGTCCCGCTTGATCCGGGCCACGTTGAACAGCTCCCGGTCCCGGCCGCCGGCCTCGTCGGTGGCCACCGACAGCAGTCCCACGGTCTGGCCGCCGACCCGCCCCGTGAGGCGTCCGCCCCCGAGAATCGGCACCGCCCCGCCGGAGCCGATCCCGATCCGCCGCGAGAAGAACATGAGGAACGGCGGCGGCCCGAAGAACCCGGCTCGACCGAACTCGAAGAGGCCGGCGTTTTCCAGGAAGAAGTCCCGTTTCTCGGGAAAGAACAGGTTGAACCGGGTCAGGTTGACCTGCTGGTCGTCCACCTCCACCTGGGCGAAGTCGGTGTTGACCGTGAGGTCCAGGACCAGCCCCGGCCGGATCTCGCTCTTCAGGTCGACCCCCACGTCGCCGGTGGCGTCGTCCTCCAGGGGGCCGCCGTCGTCGGGCCGTGTCCACCGCAGGCCCCCCAGGGCGTAGGGCTTCACCTCGACGTTGGCTCGGGGGCGCGGCAGATCCACCAGACCCGTGAGCCGGCCGGCCCGGCTGATTCTCTCGAAGCCCCCGCCCTCCCGCTCCCAGGAACGCCACAACACCTCTTCGTTCTCCCGCTGGATCACCCGGGCCACGTTGAAGCCCCACCCCCGGGAGGAGTCCCCGGGATACCGCAGCGTGCGCCAGGGAATGGCGAACTCGGCGCTCCACCCCGTCCCGGTCCGGGTCGCGGCCACGTCCCACACGCCCCGCCAGTCGCTGTTGATCTCGTCGCCCTCGTCGGTGAGGAGGGCGTCGAACTGGGCGCCGTTGGGGTTGGTGGCGAAGAGCACGCCGTTGCGTCGGTCGAGGAACGGGTCGAAGACGATGGCCACGGCGTCGTCGCCCTCGAACGACAGCCCGAAGCCCGATCCGGACATGAGCCGGTCCCGCTGGCGAATCCGGGCCACCACCCCCTCGGGCCGGCGGTCGAAGGCCACGACGGCCACGTACAGGGCGTCGGGACCGTAGGCGACCCGCACCTCGGTGCGCTCGGTGGCCTCCACCCCTTCCAGCGGCTCCCGTTGGCGGAACTGGTCCAGGACGGGGGCGTCGTTCCAGAAGGGCTCCGAGGGGACTCCGTCCAGGCGCACCTCGGCGCCGGCGGGAATCCGGTAGGCGCCGAGATCGCCCGGGGACGGACGATCCTGGGCTTCCACCGCGGACGGGGCGCTCGCCACGACGAAGGCGAGGATCCACGCTGTGGCGTCGACACGGGGGCGAGTACGCATTGCGAAATCAGGCCCTGAACCCCCTGGGGCGCAACCGGTCCCACGCCCCTTGTATTCGCCCCGTCCCGGCGCGAGGCTCTCCCATGCGCATCGTTTCGGGCCGGTGGGCCGGCCGTGATCTCCTCTCCCCGGGCGGACGGGTCCGCCCCACCGCCGAAGGGGTTCGTGCCGCCTGGCTCGACGCCCTGGGCGACACCGTGGCCGACGCCCGGGTGCTCGACCTCTTCGCCGGCACCGGCGCCCTCGGCCTGGAGGCCCTCTCCCGGGGGGCGGCCCGGTGCGACTTCGTGGAGAACGGCTCCGGAGCCCTCCACGCCCTCAAGGCCAACGTGGCCCGGTTCCGCCTCAAGGGGCGCACCCGGGTCTTCAGGCGCGACGCCATGGCGTTTGCCCGGGGGCTGGACGCCGGGGCGTACGACCTCGCCCTGGCCGATCCGCCCTACACGTCGGAGTTGGCCCGGCGCCTCGTGGAGGAGTGGCTGGAACGGCCCTTCGCCCCCGTGCTGGCCGTGGAGACCGATGCCGAGGCCCGCCTGCCCCGTCCCGGCCGAGGGGTGCGGACGGATCGATTGGTGGTGGACGGCACGGCGGTGACGATCCTGCGAACGGCCTGAACGGTGGCGCCTCCCCCCCGGGTCCGACTCGTCACCGGCGCCGACCTGCCCCACGGCGACGACGAGACGCGCTTCCTCGCCGACGCGCTGAGACGCCGGGGGTGGGAGGTCGACGTGGTGGTCTGGTCCGACCCCGGGGTGGACTGGGCGGCGGCGCCCCTCACCCTCCTCCGGAGCACCTGGGACTATCCGGCCCGTCTCCGGGACTTCCTCGCCTGGACCCGCGCCGCGGCCCCGGCGACGGCCCTCCACAACCCCCCGGAGCTGGTGGCTCGGAACGTGGACAAACGCTACCTCCTGGAACTGGCGGCCGCGGGGATCGACGTGGTGCCCACCCGGTGGGCGCCGTCGCTGGATGCCGCCGCGGTGGGCTGGACCCTCCGGGGGGCGCCGTGGGACGACCTCGTGGTGAAGCCCGCCGTGGGGGTGGACGGCGTGGGCGTCACCCGCCTGCCGGCCACCGGCCCGCTCCCACCGGTGCCCCCCTCTCCCGAGGGGTGGCTGATCCAGCCCTTCCTGCCCTCGGTGGCCGGGGAGGGCGAGCGCTCGGTGGTGCTCTTCGACGGGCGGGTGAGCCACGCGGTCTCGAAGCACCCGCCCGAGGGCACGGGAGAGTTCCGGGTCCAGGAGCGGTGGGGCGGCCGCACCGTGCCCGCCCTCCCGGACCCCACGGCCGACGCCGCGGCAGCCCGGGCCCTGGCCGCCTTCGCCGGGCCCGACGTCCCCCCGCCCCTCTACGCCCGGGTCGATCTGCTCCGCCACAACGGGGCCTGGTGCGTGGCCGAGATCGAGGTGGTGGAGCCGTCCCTCTACTTCCTGGGCGACGACACCCGGGTGCGTCCCCTGGACGCCGCCCTCCGGGCCCGGCTGTCGTGAGCGTCCCCTCGGCCCGTCGCCGGACGCTACGCCGCCTTCGGGCGGTGGCCCGGGGTGGAGCCGCCCTGGCCTTCGTGGTCACGGCGCTGGCCGTGGCCCGCGTCTTCACGGCCGACGCGTCGCCGCTCCCGGCGGCCGCCGCCCTCTACGGCGCCACGGTGGCGTGGGGCCTGGGCGAGATGGCCCAGCTCCGGGAGCGAACCCTGTTCCGCCCGGGCCACCCCCCGCCTCCCCACTCGGCCTTCGCCTGGTGGGCGGTGCGGGTGGTGATGGTGGTGGCCGTCTCCACCCTCCCTGCGGTGTTGCTCCTGGGGGGACTCACCCGCCGGTGACGACCCCACCCCCGTCGTCGCCGGTGCGCCGCAGGATCAGCTTGTGGGCCGTCAGACGCAGGGCGTTGATGCGGATGAAGCCCCGGGCGTCCTGCTGGTCGTACCCGCCGGCCACGTCCATGGACGAGAGGTCCTGGTCGTAGAGCGACGACTCGGAACTGCGTCCCAGGGGCACCACGTTGCCCTTGAAGAGCCGGAGCCGGACCTGCCCGTCGATGAGGCGCTCCGACTGGTCGAACGCGGCCCGGATGAAGTCCATCTCCGGAGAGAACCAGAACCCGTTGTAGATGATCTCGGCGAATCGGGGCGAAAGCATGTCCCGGAGCCGGAGAACCTCCCGGTCCATGGCCACGCCCTCCAGATCCCGCAGGGCATGGTGGAGGATCGTGCCGCCCGGCGTCTCGTACACGCCCCGGGATTTGATCCCCACGAATCGGTTCTCCACCATGTCCACCCGTCCGATCCCGTGGAGCCCACCCCGATCGTTGAGGTAGGTGAAGAGCTCCACCGGATCGGTGAGATCCACCCCCGCCGCCTCGTGGACGACGCGCACCGGGACGGCGTCCCGGAAGTGAACCACCACCTCGTCGGCCTCGTCCGGGGTGTCCTCCAGCGCCCGGGTAAGCTTGAACATGTCCTTCGGGGGCGACCGGTCCGGGTCCTCCAAGAGGCCCGCTTCGTACGACCGGTGCATGAGGTTTTCGTCGCTGGAGTACGGCTTCTCCGCGGTGGCTTCCACGGGAATGCCGTGCTCCCGGGCGAAGGCCAGGAGGTCGGAGCGCCCCTGGAAGCGCTGGAGGAAGTCCGGATCCTTCCACGGGGCGATGACCTTCAGCCCCGGGGCCAGCGCCGCGAACGCCAACTCGAACCGCACCTGATCGTTGCCCTTTCCCGTAGCGCCGTGCGACACGGCGTCGGCCCCCGTGTCCAGGGCGATCTCCACCTGCCGCTTGGCGATCACCGGTCGGGCCAGGGAGGTGCCCAGGAGGTAGCGGTTCTCGTAGACCGCGTTGCCCGCGATGGCCGGGAAGATGAAGTCGGTCACGAACTCCCGCTTGAGGTCTTCCACGAAGACGTCCACGGCGCCGGTGGCGCGGGCCCGACGGGCCACGTCGTCGAAGTCCTCTTGCTGCCCCACGTCGGCCACGTAGGCCACCACGTCGTAGCCGCTCTGGATGAGGGTCTTGAGAATGCAGGCCGTGTCGAGGCCGCCGCTGTAGGCGAGGACCACCTTCTCTCTGGGCACGCCGGGGCTCCGTTGGGGGAGAATCGGTTCGAACTTGCTTGTATAATCATGCATGAGCGCGCCGCGGCAAAGGTCGCGGCGACACCTTGCCCGGGGTCCCCCGACAGCCCATCGTCCCCTCCATGTCGAAGACCCGCCTCCTGCAGATCACCCACGATCTCCACGTGGGTGGGCTTCCCCGGGTCGTCGATACCCTCTGCCGAACCCTCGACCACGATCGGTTCGACGTCTCGGTGCTCTGCCTGCGCGACGTGGGCCCCCTTGGCATGGCGCTCCGCGAGGACCTTGGAATCCCGGTGCACAAGCTCCGGGACAACCACGACGTCCCCGACCGCACCGCCTTCCTCAAGGTCGCCCGGTTCCTCCGCAAGAACCGCTTCGACGTCATCCACACCCACAACACCGAGCCCTTCATCGAGGGGTCCCTGGGAGCGATCCTCGCCGGCGTCCCCACTCTGGTCCACACCGACCACGCCCGGCCGTTTCCCGACAAGCGCCGCTACATGCTGGCCGAGTGGTTCGTGTCGAAGTTCGCCTGGCGGGTCGTGGGCGTCAGCGACCACACCACGGAGAATCTCCGCCGCTACGAACGGATCTCGCCCCGGAAGCTGGTGACCGTGGTCAACGGCATCGACGGACATCGGTACGACGCCCCCATCGACGCCGCGGCGGCCCGGGCCGCCCTGGACCTCCCCCGGGGCGCGCCGGTCCTGGGCTTCGCCTCGCGCCTGGAGGAACAGAAGGGCATGACCTGGCTGCTCCAGGCGCTCCCGGGCATCCTGAAGGTCCACCCCGACCTGAAGCTGCTGGTGGCGGGCACGGGCGAGTTGGAAGGGCCCCTCGCCGAAGAGGCCCGGAGCCGGGGCGTGGACCACGCGGTGCGGTTCCTGGGCGTGCGCCTCGACATCCCGGTCCTCCTCAAGGTGTTCGACCTCCACGTCCTCCCGTCGTTGTGGGAGGGCCTGCCCATGATCATCCTCGAGTCCATGGCGGCGGGGTGCCCCACGGTGGCCACGGCGGTGGGCGGGGTCCCCACCGCGTTGGTGGACGGAGAGAACGGACGCCTCGTGCCGCCGGCCGACCCCGGGGCGCTCCAGGCCGCCATCCTCGAGGCCCTGGCGGACCGGGGCGGACTCCGGCGCATGGGCGAGCGGGCTCGGGCCACCTTCCAGGAGCGGTTCACCGCCCGAGCCATGGCCCGGCGCTACGAAGCCCTCTACCTGCGGCGGCCCCTCCCCGCGGACTGACGTCCCGAGAGGTCAATCCTCCCGGAGGGCCTCCACGGGGTTCACGTGGCTCGCCCGGACCGCGGGCAGCAGGCAGGCCAGGGCCGCCACCACCAGAAAGGCCGCCGCCGCCGCCCCGAAGGTCAGGGGGTCCCCCGCCGGCACCCCCACCAGAAGGCTCTCCAGCAGCCCGGAGAGAAGGGCGCCGGCCAGGAGTCCCGCCGCCACCCCCGCCACCGCCAATCCCATTCCCTGGCGAAGCACCAGGGCCACGATGCCCGCCGCGGCGGCGCCGAAGGCGAGGCGAACGCCGATCTCCGCCCGGCGCTGCCGCACCACGTAGGCCAGCACCCCATACAGGCCGAACCCGGCCAGGACCAGGGCCAGACCTCCGAAGGCGGTGAGCAGGACCAGGGCGAAGCGGGTATCGGCCATGGCGTCGTCCACCACGGCCTGGAACGGCCGGGTGTCGGCCATGGGAAGGTCCGGATCGATCTCCGAGACCACCCGGCGGGCAGCCGCCGCCACGGCCGTGGGATCGCCTCCCGACGTCCGCACGACCCACGCCGAGGCGAAGCTCCCCACCAGGCGGTCGGTGAAGAAGATCGTGCCCCGGCCCTCGTCCACCAGGGAGGTGTGCCGCTGGGCTTCCACCACCCCCACTACATCGAACCACGAGGCGTTTTCGGGATCCACCACCCGGGCGAGGATCCGGCCTCCCACGGCCCCACCCTGGGGAAACGCCTGGTCGGCCAGAGCCCGGTCGATGACCACCACCGCGGCGCTGTCGGCCTGGTCCGCCGACGAAAAGCCCCGCCCCTCCTCGATGCGCGTTCCCGCCGCCTCGAAGTATCCCGGAAGGACCATGGCGAAGTCGGCCTGCCGGAACAGCGAGGGGTCGGCCTCGGCGTCGGCGGTGCCCCACCGCCCGTTGAAGGCCGTCTCCCCCAGGGGCAGGGGGAAGACCGCCGCCGCCCGCTCCACCCCGGGAACGGCCGAGAGCCGCCCTTGAAGATCGTCCAGCAGGCGGGCCCGGGCCGCCGGATCGGGGTAGCGGGCGAAGGGCACGGGCACGGAGAAGGTGAGCACACCATCGGGCCGATACCCGGGCTCCACGCTCCGGAGTTGGTCGAACGAGCGCATCATGAGGCCCGCCCCCACCAGGAGCACGGTGGACAGGGCGACCTCGGCCACCACCACGACGCTGCGCAGGCGGCGCGCCGAGTGGCTCTCGGCGGTGCGCCCCCGGTCCTTCAGGGCGGTGGCCAACCGGGCCCGGGAGTTCCGGAGCGCCGGCACGAGGCCGAAGACCACGCTCGACGCCAGGGCCACAGCCACGGCGAACGCCAGGATGCCCGGATCGAGCCCCACCTCCTCGATGCGGGGCAGATGGTCGGGCCGCAGGGAGATCAGGGTCTGGATGCCCACCCACGCCAACGCCGTGCCCGCCGCGGCCCCGCCCAGAGCCAGGATCAGGCTCTCCAGCGCCATCTGGCGGAAGATCCGGAAGCGGCCTCCGCCCACGGCGGCCCGCACCGCCACCTCCCGTTCCCGCCGGCTCCCCCGCACCAGGAGCAGGTTGGAGACGTTGGCGCAGGCGATGAGGAGCACCAACCCCACCGCCCCCATGAGGGCGAGAATCACGGGCCGCACCGGCGCCACCAGCTCGTCGTGGAGGGAGCGCACCGCGAACTCGTACCCGGTGGAGGCCTTGGACGGAAAGCGCCCCCGCAGGGTCTCGGCCAACCGGTCGGCGTCGGCCTGGGCCTGGGACACCGAGGCCCCGGGGCGAAGCCGGGCCACGACCTGGAGGAACACGTTGTTCCGGGGCGCCGCCCCGTAGTCGAGCTGCATGGCCGTCCACAGCGCCGGCTCGCTCACCGAGTTGCTTCCCCGGGGCAGGTGGAGACGAAGTCCCTCGGGAAGCACCCCCACGATCTCCATGGGGCCGCCTCCCACCTCCACGATGCGCCCCACCACCGAGGGGTCGCCCCCGAAGCGCTGCTGCCAGAGGGAGTGGGACAGGAGCCCGGCGGCGTTCAGGAAGCCCGGCTGGCCGGGTTGGAGGGTGGGATCGTTCGGGGCCGCGTCGGCCTCGGTGAATCCCCGCCCCAGGATGGGCCGGACGCCGAGGAGGTCGAGGAAGTTGGCCGTGGTCCCCGCCACCGGAACCTGGACGGCATCGGCGTCGGCGCTCACCAGGGACTGCTGAAAGGTCACCACGGCCCCCACCTCGGCGAAGGCCGGGCTGGCCTCCCGCACGTCCAGGAAGTCCGGCGGCGACACGGGAAACCGCTCCACGTTCCGGGTCGTGAGGCGGCCCCAGATGATGGCCAGTTCATCGGGCCGATCGTAGGGGAGGGGCCGGAGCAGGACCCCCTGGACCACGCTGAAAATGGCGGTGGTGGCCCCGATGCCCAGGGCCAGGATCCCCATGGTCATGACCGCGAAGCCCTTGCTCCGCCGCAACGAACCCAGCGCCCATCCCGCGTCTTCGAGCCATCCCGCCATGCCGCCTCCTCCCGTTCGAGTACCGAGCCCCAGGGCCCGTGCGTGTTCCGCCGCCGCGGTCTTCGCCACGTCGCCGAGGGCGCCCAGGCGGAACCGCACACCCGCGCCCCGACCCGCCCCATCCGCCGCGGCCCGGCCTTCCCGGTAGACCCGCTCCATCTCCTGCCCGTGACGCGCCCGGAATCGCCGGGGCAGAAGCGCGAGAAACGCCCGGTAGAGCACCCCCCCTACGCCTCGCCCAGCAGCGCCCGGGCCCGGGCCACCCCCACCTGCTCCTCCAGCCGAGCCGCCTCGGCGCCGGCGACCCGGCGACCGAACGCCGTGAGCCGGTAGTAGCGCCGCCGCTCGTCGGCTCCCTCTCCGTCGGGGCCGTCCACCTCCGCCAGCAGTCCCTCGTCGGTGAGACGGCCCAGGGCCCGGTACAGGCTTCCGGCGTGGGGCTCGATGCGCCCCCCCGTGCGCTCGGCGATGGCCCGGAGAATGGCGTACCCGTGCCGGTCCTCGCCGGCCAGGGCCAGGAGGATCTCGAAGGCCACGGGCGTGAGGGGAAGATGGGCGTCGATATCGAGAGAACGGGGCACCACGGGCACACCTCCGGGAAGAACTATTCGCCTTGAGCATATATGCCCTGGGCACACACTTCAAGACGGGGTCCGGGCGTCCCCGACGCGGAAAGCGGGGGTGAGGCCGTCCGGCCCCACCCCCGCCCTGATGCTTCGCCTGCGATTCCCCGGAGGTCAGCGCCCCGAAGCGTCTCCGGCGGCCTCGGCCGCGGCTTCGTCGAAGCGCTCCAGGAACTCGGCCCAGGAATCGGCGCCGAACCAGGCCTCGTCGTCCTGGGTGGAGTCCACCACGAAATCGTCGTCCCGGATCACCTCGAGACGGGTCGTGAGGGTGCGCTCCCCCACGGTCATGGAGACGGTGTAGACGCCCGGATCCACCGGTGCACCCCCACCGCCACCGCGGCGGAACGCCCCGAACCCGATCCCCCGGTCCCGAAGCGCCACGAACACCTGGCGCATGACGTTCTGGTTCAGGGCCGCGCCGCCCCCGCCGCCACGTCCGCCGCCGCCACCGAAGGCCGGCGTCTCACCGGGACGCTCCCGGAAGGCGGGAGCCCCGCCCCCGCCGCCGAAGCCGCCCCCACCGAAGCCGCCCATGTTGCCCGTGATCATGTTCTCGATGAACTCGTCGAGCTGCTCCCGATCGGCGCCTTCGTGCTCCGCCAGGGAGTCGGCCACGGCCCGGACGGTGGCGATCATCTGCAGGGAGTCGCGCCGCGCCGCCGGCGACAGGGGCTCGGGAGGCGGCGGCGGTCCCTGGAGGTTCCAGACGGCGGTGTTGAAGCCGGCGCTGCCGCCTCCGCTCACCGTGGCCACCTCGGCGCCCGAGGCGTCGGCCACGGCCAACTCCACCCGCCGGCCCTCCACGGCGTCGGGCAGCCAGTAGGTGAGGCGCGCGCCGGAGCGCACGCTTTCGCCCTCGAAGAAGCCCTGCCCCGTGGATTCGCCGCCCACCGGCGCGTCACCGAACTGAAGCGCCGGCGCCGGATCGAAGAGCACGGCGCCCTCGGCCATGACGGCGTCGGACATCTGCTGGAGCGGCGCGATGTCCACGATCCAGATGGACCGGCCGTGGGTTCCGGCGATGAGCTCCCGGTCCCGGGGGTGGATCTTCAGGTCGTGCACCGGAACGGTGGGGAAGCCGTTGTGGAACCGCTGCCAGTTGTCGCCGCGATCCGTCGACACCCAGACGCCCAGGTCGGTGCCCACGAAGAGCAGGTTCTCGTTGACCGGGTCCTCCCGGACCACGTGGGCGAAGTTGGGTCCGTCGGCGGGCCATTCCTGGGGAATGCCGGCGGCGATGGAGCGGAAGGCGCCGCCGTCGTCGTCGGTGACCAGCACGTACGGGGTGAAATCGTTGCGCCGGTGGTTGTCGAAGGTGACGTAGAACCGGGCCGGGTCGTGCTTCGAGGGCTCGATGCGGCTCACGTAGGTGCCCTCGGGCACGAGGCCCTCGACCCGGTCGGTGAGTTCGGTCCAGGTGCCCCCGTCGTCGGGGCTCATCCACAGGCGGCCGTCGTCGGTGCCGGCGTACAGCTTGCCCCGCACCAGGGGCGACTCGTCCAGCGAGACGATGGTGGCGAAGGTCTCGGCCCCCGTCACGTCGGGCGTGATGCCCCCGGTGGTGCGGGTCGACACCTCGATCTTCTCCGGGTCGGCATACGAGAGGTCGTCGGAGATGACCTGGAGATCGTCCCCCCGATTCGTGCTCTTCAGCACCCGGTTCGCCGCGGCGTAGAACACCTCGGGGTCGTGGGGCGAGATGAAGAACGGGGTGTTCCAGTTCCAGCGCAGCTCCCGGGCGGCCGAATCGGCGCGCTGCATGTCACGGAACCGGTCGATGCGGGCCTGGGCCTCGGTGGGGGGCGCGTTCAGCGAGTCGTCCCACACCACGAGAATGGAGTCCTCGTACTCGATGTAGCGGTCCCGCCACTCGGGCTTCTGCAGCCCGGTCCGGTCGCCCGTGGCCAGGTTGAGGCGGGCCATGTTTCCGCCCTGAGACTCGGCCCAGACCACGTCGTGATCCGTGGGGTGCTGAGCGGTGACGAAGCCGTCGCCCCCGCTGATGGTGGCCCACATGGCGTTGGTGATGGATCCGCCCGAGCGACGGGAGGGCCCACACCAGGTGCCGTTGTCCTGGAGGCCGCCGCACACCCGATACGGCGTGTCCATGTTGTACGTCACGTGGTAGAACTGGCCGATGGGGAAGGTGTTGGGCACCCACCAGTTTCCGCCCTTGTCCCACGTGATGGCGATGCCGCCGTCGTTGCCCACCACGATGTGGTCCGGATCGCCCGGGTCCATCCACATGGCGTGGTGATCGACGTGCACCCCCACGGTGGTGTTGCCGGCGGTGCGGCCCCCGTCGTCGGAGTACTTCACGGGCGTGGACGAGAAGTAGACCCGGTCGGGGTTCGCCACGTCGACCCGCACCTGGGAGTAGTAGAACGGACGGGTGTTCTCGTCGTTCACCTTCTCCCAACTGGCGCCGGCGTCGTCCGAGCGGTACAGCCCGTTGCCGCCCGAGCCGTCCTCCTCCTCCTCGGCTTCCACCATGGCGTACATGACGTCGGGGTTGGAGGCCGCCAGGGCGAGGCCGATGCGGCCCTTGGTGGCCGTGGGGAAGCCGCTGCCCACCACCTCGGTCCAGCTCTCGCCGCCGTCGGTGCTCTTCCAGAGGGCCGAGCCCGGTCCACCGCTCTGGAGGAAGTAGGGTCCCCGCACCCGCTCCCAGCTCGACGCGAAGAGCACGTCGGGATTTCGCGGATCCAGGACCACGTCCACGAACCCGGCCTCGTCGCTGACGAACTTCTTCAGTTCCCAGGTCTCCCCGCCGTCGGTGGTCTTGTAGAGACCCCGCTCCGGGTTCGATCCCCAGATGGCGCCGAGAGCGGCCACGTACACGATGTCGGGATTCGTGGGATGGACCACGATCCGACCGATGGCCTGGGTCTGCTCCAGCCCCATCAACTCCCACGTCATGCCCCCGTCCACCGACTTGTAGACCCCACTGCCCGGCGAGATGGAGTTCCGGGAGTCCGGCTCCCCCGTCCCCGCCCACACCTGGAGGGAGTCGGAGGGGGCGATGGCGAGATCGCCCATGCTGATGACTCGGCCCTCGTCGAAGACCGGGCGGAAGGTGACCCCGTTGTTGGTCGTCTTCCAGATGCTTCCGCCGGCGGCGGCCACGAAGAAGGTTTTGGAGGGCGAGCCGATGCCCTCCACGTCCGAGACCCGGCCCATCATGTTCGCCGGCCCCACCGACCGCCAGCGGAACTGGTCCATCATGTCGTCGTCCAGGGGCGTGGAAAGCTGGGCACTCGCCGGCGCCACGAGGGCCGCCGTGGCGAAGAACGCCAGCGCCCGGGACCACGAACGCATCGCACCTGCCATGGATCTCACCTTGGGATTCGGGAACCTGTTGGGAGCCGGGAGGGGGCCCGGGATCATCGGATGAGACATACCAGAGGGCCCGGGTGTTGACCAGCCCTCGGCCGTAGCCCACGGCGGCCCGAGGCAGTAGCCTCCGGGCATGCTCCCGCCGAAGCGACTCCCCCGGGCTCTGCGCCGGGCCTGGCTGCGCACCTTGGCCCGCCTCTCCGACCGCCCCCTCTCGGAGAACACGGTCCTCCTGGCCTTCGCCGTGGCCATCGGCCTGGCGGGCGCCCTGGGCGTCGCCCTCTTCTACGGCCTCATCGACCTGGCGTACCTGCTCCTCTTCGACACCTTCGGCGCTCGCGTGCCCACCTCGTTCGAGTGGGTGCGACGCCCCCTCGTCACCGGCGCCGGCCTGGCGGCGGCGTGGTGGGTGATGCGACGGCTGGCGCCGGGGGACGACGGGCTGAACGTCCCCGACGTCCAGGTGGCGGTGGCCCGCCGCGGGGGGGTGATCCCCGCCCGGCCGGCTCTGGCCCGAACCGCCGCCTCGGCCCTCACGGTGGGAGGAGGCGCCTCGGCGGGGTCGGAGGGACCGGTGGCGGTCCTGGGCGCCACCGTGGGGTCGGGACTCGGGCGCCTGTTCCGGGTGGAGCCCGGCCGCATGCGCATCCTGGTGGGGGCCGGGGCCGCCGCGGGGATCTCGGCGGCCTTCAGTGCGCCCCTGGCCGGGGCCTTCTTCGCCCTGGAGCAGATCCTGGGCTCCCTGGCGGTCTCGGCCTTCCCCCCCGTGGTGGTGGCCAGCGTGGTGGCGGCGGTAGCCACCGAGGGCATCTTCGGCGCCAACCCCGCCTTCGCCGTGGTGGTGCAGCACGGCCCGCCGCTGGCCCGGGAAGTCCTCCTGCTCTACCCCCTCCTGGGCGTGCTCACCGGGGTGCTGGGCGCGCTCTTCATCAAGATGTACTACGCCGCCCTGGACGGCGGCGCACGGATCCCCGGGCCCGAGGCCCTTCGCCCCTGGCTGGGTGGGGCGCTGGTGGGGGTGGCCGCCACGGCCACCGGGGGGCTCCTGGTGGGCACCGGGCACCTGGCCATCCCCGAGTTCCTCTTCGGAGGCGCCGCCTGGTGGGTGCTCCTGGGTCTCGCCGTGGGCAAGATCGCCGTCACGGCTCTCACCTTCGGCGCCGGGGGCAGCGGAGGCGTCTTCACGCCGGCCCTCTACATCGGCGCCGCCGCCGGCGGGGCGTTCGGCGTGGGGGCCGCGTCCCTCTTCCCCGCCTCGGTGCCCCACCCCGAAGCCTACGCCCTGGTGGGCATGGGCGCCCTGGTGGTGGCCACGCTGGAGGCCCCCCTCACGGGGATCCTCCTGGTGTTCGAGATCACGGGGGACTACGCCATCGTCCTCCCCCTCATGCTCACGGCGGGGGTCGCCCACGTCGTGTCCCGGCGACTCCAATCGGCGTCCCTCTACGGCGTGTGGCTGGCCCGTCGCGGCGAGGATCTCACCGGCGGGCGCGACGCCTCCGTCCTGGCGTCCATGACGGTGGCCGACGCCTACGACCCCGATCCCCAGGTCATCGGCGAAGCCGCCACCGTCACCCAGCTCCTGGAGCACCTCCGCCCCGGCGCCCGGACCCACTTCCCCGTGGTGGACCGGGACCTCCGGCCGGTGGGCATGGTGGGCATCACCGAACTCGGCCGCCTGGCTCGGGACGAAGCCCATCTCGCCCCCATACTCCTGGCCGCCGACGTGGCCGACCCGGTGGAGCCGGTCCACCCCGACCACTCCCTCCTCGACGCCCTCCGTCGCATGGGGGCCCGAGGCATCTCGGCGCTTCCCGTCACCGACCCCACCACGGGCCGCCTCGCCGGGGTCCTGGACCGGGGGCTTCTCCTGGCCGCCTACGAGCGGGCGCTGGCCGGGGGCGCCGACGGGAGTCCTTGACCTCGGTACTCGCGTCCCGCATATATGTGTCACGCGATATTCGTGTCACGCACATAGCGAGTCTTTCGTGTCCTCCGACGTCGAGCCGTTCCTTCCCCTCCGCCCCGTGGAGTTCCACGTCCTCCTTTCCCTGGTGAACGAGGAACGACACGGATACGGCATCATGCAGGACGCCGAGGCCCGGACGGGCTCGGCGGTGATCCCCGACGTGGCCACCCTGTACCGGGCCCTCCACCGCATGTCCGAGGCGGGCCTCATCGAGCCGGCGGATCGGAAGGAGGGGCGGCGCAGCTACTACCGGATCACGGCGCTGGGACGCCGGGTGGCCCGGGCCGAGGCCTCGCGCCTCGACGCCCTCCTGGCGGCGGCCCGGAGCGGCGGACTGCTGTGAACGACTCCCGGGCGGTGCGGTGGGGGTGGGTCGTCTACCGACGCCTCCTGGCGCCCCTCCAGCCCGGCGCCCTCCGGACCCGCTACGGCGAGGCCATGGACGCCGCATTCCGGGAACACCTGGTGGACGCCGTGGCGCGGAGGGGATGGATCGGGTGGACCGCGGTGATGATCCGCACGGCCCGGGGCGCCCTGGGGGCGCGATTCGACGGAACCACGGCCCGCCGCTCCGGCGGGCCCCGAACGGGAGGGGGTGGGGTGGACGCGACGAGCGAGGTGCGACAGGCGGTGCGGCGGCTGGGCAGGAGCCCGGGATTCACGGTGGTGGCGGTGGCGACCCTGGCGCTGGGGGTCGGGGCCTTCGCCTCGGTCTTCGGCGTGGCCTCGGGGATCCTGGTGGCCCCCCTGCCCTACGACGAGCCCCATGAACTCGTCTGGCTCTGGCGCGACTACTGGGGCGACTTCCCCCGGGGGTGGCTGTCCGGCGCCGACATCGTCCGGCTCCGGAACGAAACCGAGGCGTTCGACGACGTGGCCGCGTTCCGCACGGCCCGGGTCACCCTCACCGACCAGGACGGCTCGGCGCCCCGGGAGGTGGGGGCGGTGCTCGGTTCCCCCGGCTTCGTGGAGCTCCTGGGCGTCCGGCCCGAGCGCGGGCCCGGGTTCTCTCCAGTGGACTTCCCCCCCGACGCGCCCGACGAGGTCCTGGTGTCCCACGCCCTCTGGGAGGCGGCGTTCGGCGCCGACCCGGACCTCGTGGGCCGGGACGTGCAGGTCAACGGCACGCCCTACCGGGTGGTGGGCGTGCTCCCCGACCAGATGGACTTCCAGGTCCACTCCAGTCTGGGGAGCCCCCGGGGCGGCGATCTCTGGTTCGTGCTGGACGTGGACCTCACCACGGCCAACGTCTACTCGGGACAGTACGCCGGCCTCGCTCGCATCGCCGACGGGGTGGGCCGACCCGAGGCGGACGCGGCCCTGGCGCGGGTATCCGACGCGGTGGATGGGGAGCATTTCCAGAGCAGGGGACTCCGGATCTGGCCCGTGGACCTGAAAGACGATCTCGTGGCCGAGGCCCGCGCCCCCCTGGGGGCCCTCGTGGGCGCCGCAGCGCTCCTGCTCCTGATCCTCGGGGCGAACCTGGCGACCCTCTTCCTCACCCGGACGGAAGACCGGCTCCGGGAGACCTCCCTCCGCTCCGCCCTGGGGGCGGGACGCCGGGCCCTGGTCCTCACGGCCCTCCTGGAGCCCGCGCTGGTGGCCCTGGCGGGTCTGGCCGGAGGCCTCCTGGTGGCGGCCTGGGCCACCCCGGTCCTGGCCCGCATGGGCCGGGGGGTCCTGCCCCGCACCGCCGAGTTGGGCTTCGACCCCCGGGTCGTGGCCGGCGCGGGTCTCGCCGCCCTCCTGGTGGCGGCGCTGGCGGCCACCGGCCCCCTCTTCCGCGGTCTCACCGCCGACCCGGGTCGGGGCCTCGGTGAAGGGGGGCGCAGCGGGTCGAGCCGGGGGGCGGTGCGCACCCGATCGGCGCTGGTGGCCACCCAGATGGCGCTGGCCCTGGCCCTGGTGGTGGGCGCCGGCCTCCTCACCCGCTCCCTCCAGGAACTCCTGGTCCAGGACCCGGGCTTCGATCCGGGATCGGCCCTGACGTTCCGGGTGTCGTTCCGGGGTCCCGGGTACGCCGAAGACGGCACCGTCGTGGCCGCCCAGGAGGCCGTCCGCCAGGCCCTCACCGGGGTGCCCGGCGTGGTGTCGGCGGGTCACGTGGGCTCCCTTCCCCTCAGCCAGGAGACCGATCAATGGGGGGTCCGGTTCCCCGGGGCCCCGGGCAACACGGGCGACCCCGAGGTGGACGGGGAACTCGCCGACGTCTTCAACGTCTCGCCCGGGTACCTGGAGACGGCGGGGTTCCGCTTCCTCGAGGGTCGGGCGCCTCGTCCGTCGGGCCCCGACGCGGTCGGCCCGTACGAGGTGGTGATCGACGACGTCTTCGCCCGCCGATTCTTCCCCGACGGGGGCGCCCTGGGTGCCCTCATGACCGCCGACACCGACACCGCCACCATCGTGGGCGTCGTGGATCAGGCGCGCCTCTACGCCGTGGAACACGACGACCGGGGGCAGGCCTACATCCCCTCCGACGTGGATCCCCGGAGCAGCGTGTCGTTCGTGGTGCTGCCGAATCGCGGCGTGACCCCCGACGACCTGGCGGGGTCTCTCCGGGCCGCCGTCCACGCCTTCGACGCGAGCCTTCCCGTCGACGACATCCGGCCCCTCGGGGCCGACGTGGGATCGGCCCTGGCCCCGGACCGCCTGAACCTGGGGCTGGCGGCCACTTTCGCCCTGGCGGCCCTGATCCTGGCCGGACTCGGCATCTACGGCGTCGTGGCCGGCGCCGTGACCCGGCGGCGCCGGGAGATCGGGGTGCGCATGGCCATGGGCGCCGACGCCCGGCAGGTGGTGGCCATGATCCTGGGCCGAAGCGCCCGCCTCACCCTGGCCGGCACCCTGGGGGGGCTCCTCCTGGCCGCCGCCCTCGGCCGCTGGCTCTCCTCCCTGCTCTTCGGGGTGACGCCCTTCGACCCCGTCACCTGGGGGCTGGCCACCCTGACCCTGGGGCTCTTCGCCCTGGCGGCCTCCTGGCTCCCGGCCCACCGGGCCACCCGCATCGCCCCCCGGGAGGCGCTTCAGCGGGAATAGGAGAGGTTGCCCGGACCGGCGGCGGCGGGGCAGAATAGGCGCATGCTCCGCCGACCGCTGCCGCTCTCACTCGTCCTCGCCCTGACGTCCCTGCCGGCGTCGGGGCAAGGGCCCCCGGACGTCACCCCTGGAGGGCTCGTGGCGGCCCTCGATTCGGCCCGTCCCCGAGCCGAAACCCTCCTTCGGGACTTCACCTGGTCCCACGACGCCGGACGGATCGAGGTGCCCACCGGCCGTCTCCTCATGTACGCCGTGGGCGACGTGCCGGTGGCGGCCGTGATCGAGGGTGACGGACGATTCCACCTCTCTCCACCCGATGCGGTGGAACGGTGGCAGCTCGACCGCGTCGTCGGGGCGCCCGAGGCGGACTTCGACGTCGAGAGCGCGGTGCTCCTGGTGGGCCCCGACACGTGGCGGTCCCTCGCCGAGGGCCTCACCCTGAGCCCCGTGGCCCAGGCCCGGGACGACCGCCTGCTCCGGGACGCCGTCGACTACCTCCGTTCCGACGACCAGGTCGATCCGGGGGTCGTGCGGGCCCTCCTCAACCAGGAGGGGGAGCGGTTCATCCACGCCCATCTGAACACCCGCGACGGGGGGCCGTGGGCCTACCGGTTCGACTCCACCCGACCCGAGGAGGTGAGCCTCTCCAGGGACGGGGCGGGCGACACCTTCGAACCCGTGGTTTCGTTCCACCGCCAGGAAGACCTTCCCGCCGTCGACGCGCGGGAGGGGGCCCGCCACGGAGCCCAGGTGCTTCGCTACGAGATCGAGAGCTGGATCACCCCCGGCCCCGACTACGCGGCCCACGCCCGCCTCCATCTCGTCACCGAGTTGCAGGCGGGCCGGTGGGTGCCGTTCTCCCTCTCCCCCGACCTGCGCATCGACAGTCTCCGCTGGGGCGACGGGGCCGAGGCGACCTTCGAGCGCCCCCGGGACGACGCCGGTCAGTTCTGGGTCCGCCTGCCGTCCGACCCGGCCGTCCTCGAACTGAACGCCTGGTACGCGGGCGAGACGGTCCGGTATCGCGACCTCTGGTACTATTTCGAGCGCCCCACCGGCTGGTATCCCAGCACGGGGAGAACCGACGCCGTGTTCGACATGCTGTTCCACGTCGACGACCGCTACGCCTTCCTGGGGTCGGGACACCGGGTCGAGGAGTCGTCGTCCGACGGAGTCGTCACCTCCCGATGGGTCATGGACCGACCCGAGTCCCAGGCCTCGTTCAATCTCGGAAACTTCGAGGAGATCCAGCGCTCGTACGAGGGACTCCCATCCCTGCGCCTCCAGGTCAACGACGACTTTCACCGCCGCCTGATGTCGGTGCGGTCCAGCGTGATCCTTCAGGAAAAGGGCGCCGCCGAGGCCGTGGCCACCGACCTCGCCGCCTCCCTGGCGTTCTTTCAGAGCGTCTACGGACCCATCGACGTGGCGGAATTCAACGCCTCGGAGATTCCGTATTCCCACGGGCAGGCCTTTCCGGGGCTGATCCACCTCTCCATGGGAACGTTCCTCTCCACCGGGGCCGGCGACGACGGGGGCCGCAACGAGTCGTTCCGCGCCCACGAGGTGGCCCACCAGTGGTGGGGATTCCTCGTCGAACCCCACCGGGATCGGGATCGCTGGCTCGCCGAGGGCCTCGCCCAGTTCTCGGGCCTCTGGTACATGCAGATCGCCCGAAACAGCCCCGCCACCTACTTCGAGGCCCTGGAGGACTCACGGGACCGGCTCCTCGACCGGCGCGACGAGATGGGGCCCATCTCGCTGGGACCCCGGCTCGTGGTCGGGGGCCGCCCGGAGGACTACCCCCTGGCGACGTACGACAAGGGCGCCTGGGCCATCCACATGCTCCGAAACCTCCTCATGGACCTCGAGACCATGGACGAGTCGGCGTTCCGGACGATGATGCGGGACGTCACGACCCGCTTCGGGCACGGCCGGATCACCACCCCCGACTTCCGGGCCGTGGTGGAGGAGCACATGGGCGGCGTGGACATGGGGTGGTTCTTCGACCAGTGGATCCACGGCACGGGCATCCCGACATGGCGATGGGCGTGGTCCGGAGTCCAGCGTGACGATGGCTATCACCTCACGCTCCGGGTCCGACAGAGCGAGGTGCCCGCCACGTTTCGCTCCGTCGTCCCCGTCACCCTCTCGTTCGGCGCCGAAGGCTCGGCCTCGGTTCGGGTGCTGGTGGAGGGTCCCGAGACGCTGGTGGAGCTCCCCGTGCTCCCCCGGGAGCCCGACACCGTCGTCTTCAACGACTACCTCTCGGTTCTCGCCGACGTCCGGGAGGAGGGGTGGTGACACCCCGGGCGGATCTCCTCCGTAGGGGCGGGCGAGTCGATCTGCAGTCCCGAGTCCTCGTCTGCCCCCGACCGCCATGTCTCCGTTGAAGTTTCCCGACCCGCCCTGCACGCCGAAACCACCCCGGATGCCACCTCCCCCGTCCCCCCCGGGACCCGGCGAGACACTCTGGCCCGACCCCTCCAAGATCCTGAAGAAGAAGCCGAAGCGCCGGTAGAAGGGGCCTTCGCATCGCTTGCGAGGCGGGTGCGTTTCGCACCACATTGAGGGTTCGGGGCCCGGATCGAACCCCGCCCTCTTTCGTCGTAACCAGCGGCCGGACGCCCGTGAGCAAGTCGTACTTCTCCACGGGGGTGAGCGCGCTCTTCGAGATGCCCACCTCCGACGCCGAGCGGATTCTCCCGCCGCACCTCCAGCCCATCGAGGTGCGTCCGCAGCGGAGTATCCTGAGCGTCACTGCGTTCCACTTCCGTGAGAGCGAAGTGGGGCCGTACGCCGAGTTGCTCCTCAGCGTCGTGGTTCCCCCCATCGTGGGAAGCTGGGAGCGTCACCCCAAGGCGGGCTTCTACCCGTTCCTCGGCGCCACCAGCAGCGCCGCGAGCCGTCGCCACCTCGCCGACACGCTGCGGATCCCCACCTACCCCGACGACATCGACGCCCAGTTCGTGGAGCGCCCCGATTCGATCCGGGTGCGGATCCTCTCCGGCGGGGCGCCGGTAGTGGACGTGACCGTCACCCAGCACGAGTGGCACCCCACGACGCACCTGCTCCAGACCCACATGACCGACGGCGACCAGCGCCTCAAGGCCGACGTGCAGATCAGTGGGCACTACACCATGCACGAGCAGGAAAAGGGTCGCCTCCAGCTCCATCCCCACCCCATCACCTCGGCTCTCTCCCTGGACGAGGTGTCGCCGTACCCGTTTCGGGAGCACTGGCTGAAGGAAGGCTTCGAGCTCTTCCACCCGGTGGAGACGCTGTAGGGGCGATCCCCCGCCCTTGCCCGGCCCCTGAAACCCTGGTATTCCCTACCTCGTAGGTATTAACCGAACACCGCGGCGCGACGCGGTGGAGGCCCCACGCGAGGACGGGAATCGTGCCCCCCCAACGACCCGGCGACTTCGAACAGCAGGTGCTCCTGGCCGTGTGGCGGCTCGAGGGGGCCGCCTACGGCGCGTCGGTTCGGGACGAACTCGAGGAACGCACCGGCGCGGGGGTGGCCCAGGGAGCCGTCTACACCACCCTGATCCGCCTCGAGAAGAAGGGCTTCGTCCAGTCCCGCCTCTCCGACCCCACGCCGGTGCGGGGCGGCAAGGCGAAGCGGCTCTTCCGAATCACCGCCGAAGGACGAGCGGGGGTGCAGGAAGTCCGACGCGCCATGGATCGGCTCTGGGAGGGCTTGCCCGCCCCGGAGTCCCCCACCGGCGATTCGGTCTGACGCTCCGTGCCCCGCCCCCCTCGGGCAGCCCGGTGGCTGCTCCGCCTGCTGCTTCCGGGCAGCATCCACGACGCCTTCGCCGGCGACCTCCACGAGCGCTTCGTCCGGGATCACCACCGTGACCCCCGGCGGGCCCGTCGCAACTACTGGCGCGACGTCCTCTCTCCCACCGTCCTCCACCTCCGACGCGAGGTGAAGGGCATGCCCCTCCCCCCCGGCACCCCCCCGGGCGCCGGACGAGGTGACGGAACCATGACCGCACTCCTGGCCGACCTGAAGTTCGCCGTCCGCATGCTGCTCAAGGCCCCGGCCTTCACCGCCGTGGCGGTGCTGTCGCTGGCGCTGGGCATCGGCCCCAACACGGCCATCTTCTCCCTCGTGGACGCGGCGCTGCTCCAGGACTGGGGCGTGCCCGAGCCCGAGGGCATCGTGGACATGTACTCCCTCACCGACGACGGCCGGTACTTCTACACGTACTACCGGGTGTACGAACTCATCGACGAGGGGGCGGGAGACGTCTTCACCGGCGTCGCCGCGTCGGCCCAGCAGCCGGCCAACGTCGACCTGGGGGGCGAGGGCGAACTCCTCATGGGCGAGCTGGTCACCGGCAACTACTTCGGCGTACTGGGGGTGCAGCCCGCCCGGGGCCGGGACTTCCTCCCCGAAGAGGACGCCACCCCCGGCACCCACCCGGTGGTCATCCTCTCCGACCGTTTCTGGCGCACCCGGCTGGGGAGCGACCCCGGGGCCGTGGGCAGCGACGTACGCCTCAACGGGCGCCCCTATTCGGTGGTGGGCATCGCTCCCCCCGAGTTCAAGGGCCGGATCGCCCCGGGCATCGGCACCGACTTCTGGGTGCCCGTCCGCATGTACCCCCATCTGGCGCCCAACCAGATGTCCAACGGCAATCTCTTCTTCATGGGACGCCTTCGAGACGGAGTCACCACCGAGCAGGCCCGAGCCGTCCTCGACGCCATCGCCACGCGCTACAACGAGGAACGCCCCGACGTCCGCTCCACCCTGACCATCGGTGCGGTCAACCTCGACGAGGTCCGGCTGTCGCCGAACTTCGACGACACCATCCAGGCCATGACCATCCTCCTCTTCGCGGCGGTGGGCCTGGTGCTCCTGGTGGCGTGCGTGAACCTGGCCAGCTTCCTCCTGGCCCGGGCCACCGACCGCCGCAAGGAGATGGCCGTGCGCATCTCCATGGGGGCGGGACGGGGCGCCATCGTGCGGCAGCTCCTGGTGGAGTCCCTGGTTCTGGCGACCCTGGGGGGGGCCGCGGGACTGCTCCTGGGGCTCGCCGCATCCCGGCTGTTGGTGGGCATCGATCCCCCGGTGGACATCCCCCTCAACCTGGAGGTGGGCTTCAACCTCCGGATCCTGCTGTTCACCATGGGGGTGGCCGGCGTGGCGGCCCTGATCTTCGGCCTCACCCCGGCGCTGGAGGCCACCCGGGCCCCGGTGGCGGCCACGCTCCGGGACGAGAGCGGGAGCGCCGGCGGCCGGACCAAGGGGCGGGCCCGGGGCTTCATGGTGGCGGCCCAGATGGCCCTCTCCACCGTGCTCCTCTTCGGGGCGGCCCTCTTCCTTCGCTCCCTCCAGGCCGCCATGTCCCTGGACGTGGGCTTCGACACCGGGCCGGCGGCCGTGGTGAGCGTCGAGCCCTGGGCCTCGGAGATGACGGACGAGGAGCGGGAGGTGTTCGTGGCCGACCTGATCCGGGAGGCCGGCGACCTACCGGGGGTCACGAGCCTGGCCGCCACCAGCCGCATGCCCCTGGATCTGGGCACGACCAACACCAACTTCGACATCCCGGGGGTGGAACCGCCCCCCAACGCCGATCGCCACGTGCTGGAATTCGCCGCGGTGAGTCCGAGCTACTTCGCCACCATGGGCATCGACCTGGTGGAGGGCCGTCTCCTGGACGCCTCCGACGAAGACCCGGAAACGGCGGCGGGAGTGGGACTCCTGAGTCGGGCGGCCGCCCAGCGGTTCTGGCCGGGAGAATCGGCCGTGGGTCGGGTCATGTTCCGGGGCGGCGATCCCGAGCGGGCCGTGACGGTGGTGGGGGTGGTGGACGACGCGGCCATCTGGAGTCTCACCGAGTCGCCGCGCCCGTACCTCTACCTGCCCCTCTCCCAGGGCGGGTTCGGGCGCTACGAGTTGGTGGCCCGGACGAGCCGTTCGCCCGGGCAGGTGGCGGCCGAGATCCGGGACCTGGCGAAGGAACTCCGCCCCGACGTCCTGGTCTCCCAGACCGGCACCATGAACGACCACCTGGCCTACATCTACTTCCTGCCCCGCATGGCGGCCACCACCATCAGTCTGGTGGGCGTGTTGGCCCTGATCCTGGCGTGCGTGGGCCTCTACGGCATGGTGAGCTACACGGTGGCGCGCCGCACCCGGGAGGTGGGCATCCGCATGGCCCTGGGGGCCGATCGGGGCGCGGTGGTGGGCATGGTGGTGCGGGGAGGACTCCTCGTCGTGGCGCTGGGAGGGCTGGTGGGCGTGGGGGCCGCCTTCGGCCTGGGCCAGCTCCTGGAGCGGTTCCTCATCGGCGTCGACGGCCTGGACCCCCTGGCCCTCTTCGCGGCCCCCGTGGCCCTCTTCGCCCTTTCAGCCCTGGCCGCCTGGCTTCCGGCACGACGGGTGTCCCGCATCGATCCGGTGGAGGCCCTTCGCAGCGAATAGCGCCGCGTCGCGTCAGAGGCGCACCCGCTTCAGGCGGAGGGAGTTGGTCACCACGCTCACGCTGCTGAAGGCCATGGCCAACGCCGCCAGGATCGGGTGGAGCTGCCGGAGCATCATGGGCAGCGACTCCAGGGGGTAGAGCACGCCCGCCGCCACGGGAATCAACACGACGTTGTACCCGAAGGCCCAGAAGAGATTCTCCCGGATCGTCCGCAGCGTGGCCTCCGACAACGTCAGGGCGCGACCGACACCGGCCAGATCGCCCCCCATGAGGGCCACGTCGGCGGTCTCCACCGCCACGTCGGTGCCGGTCCCCATGGCCATGCCAACGTCGGCGGTGGCCAGGGCCGGTGCATCGTTGATCCCGTCGCCCACCATGGCCACGGGCCCCCGGGCCTGGAGTTCCCGGACCACGGCGGCCTTCTGGTCGGGCAATACCTCGGCCCGCACCGCGTCGATGCCCACCTGACGGGCCACCGCCTCGGCCGTGCGGGCGTTGTCGCCCGTGAGAAGCACCACGTCGAGGCCCCGCTCCCGGAGGGCCGCCACCGCCTCGGGGGCGCCCTCCTTCACCGCGTCGGCCACGGCCAGCACCCCCACCGCCTCGCCGTCCACCGCCACCCGCAGCGCCGTCCGGGCCCGACCCTCCTGGGTCTCGGCCGCCGGGTCTCCGGGGGTCGGATCGATCCCGGCCTCCACCAGGTACCGCCGGCTCCCCACCCGGACGTCCCGGCCGTCGACGCGGGCCCGGATGCCCCGCCCCGCGTCGGCCTCCGCCTCGTCGGCCTCGCCGACGTCCAACCCCCGCTCGCCGGCGCCCCGCACCACGGCCTCCCCCAGGGGGTGCTCGCTCCCCGCCTCCGCCGCCGCCGCCAGCGACAACACCTCGGCCTCGGACCACGGCCCCACCGACACCACCTCCAGGAGCGTGGGCTGGCCGCGCGTCACGGTGCCGGTCTTGTCCAGCACCACCGTGGTCAGGGATCGGGCCCGTTCCAGCGCCGAGGCGTCCCGGAAGAGGATGCCGGCCTCCGCCCCCTTCCCCGTCCCCACCATGAGAGCCGTGGGGGTGGCGAGGCCCAGGGCGCAGGGGCAGGCGATGACGAGTACGGCCACCAGACGGATCAGGCTGTCGGTGAAGCCCGCCCCGACCCCCACGTACCACACCCCGAAGGTCACCACGGCCACCACGAGAACGGCGGGCACGAAGACGGCGGCCACCCGGTCGGCCACCGCCTGGATCGGCGCCCGGCTGCCCTGGGCCTCCTGGACCATGGCCACGATCCGCGCCAGCGCCGTGTCCCGACCCACCCGCGTGGCCCGGACCACCAGGGCGCCGCTGCGATTCAGGGTGGCGCCGGTCACCGCATCACCCGGTCCCTTCTCCACCGGATGGCTCTCGCCGGTGAGCATGCTCTCGTCCACCGCCGACCGACCCCGCACCACCTCGGCGTCGGTGGGGAAGGCCTCCCCGGGACGCACCCGGAGCAGATCGCCCACCCGCACCTCGGCCTGGGGAACGTCCACCTCCCGCCCGTCGTCCCCGATGCGCCGGGCCACCTTGGGCCGAAGGTCCAGCAGGGCCCGGAGCGCCTCGCCGGTGCGGCCCTTGGCCCGGGCCTCCAGGAGCTTGCCGAGACGGATCAGGGTGAGGATCACGGCCGCCGTCTCGAAGTAGACGTGCTCGCCCAGGGCCGTGCTTCCCGACGCCAGCGCCAGGGCCACGGGAATCGACCAGGCGTAGGCCACCGACGAGCCCAGGGCCACGAGGACGTCCATGTTGGCCGTGCGATTCCGCAGCGCCTTGAAGGCCCCCACGTAGTAGTCCCACCCCGTGTAGAACTGCACCGGCGTGGCCAGGGCCCCCATGAGGAGGTTGGCCCACGGGGCGTGGGACCAGGGGCCCAACAGCCCGAAGTCCCGGGCCATGCTGAAGGCGAAGAGGGGCACCGTGAACACCAGGCCCACGAAGAAGGCGCGGCGCTGGCGTCGAATCTCGGCCGCCCGGGCCCGGGCTTCCGGGTCGTCGTCCGGGGTTCCGTCCCCCAGGGCGCCCGCCTCCTCCACCACCCCGTACCCCGCCCGCTCCACCGCCGCCACCAGATCGGCCCGCTCCGCCGTGCCGGCCAACGCCACCACCGTGGCGTGCTCCGTGGCGTAGTTCACCGACGCTTCGACCACGCCGGGCACCCGGGCCTGGAGGGTGCGCTGGATCGTGGCCGCGCAGTTGGCGCAGGTCATCCCCGTGAGGGGAAGATCGAAGGTCCGCACCGGCACGTCGTAGCCGGCCCGGCGCACGCCTTCGACCAGGGCGTCCTCGGTCACCTGCTTCGAGTCGAACACCACCGTGGCCCGCTCCGAGGCGTAGTTCACGGTCGCGTCCTCCACTCCGGGCGCCTTCCGGAGGGTCCGTTCCACGGTGGCGGCGCAGTTGGCGCAGGTCATCCCCGCAACGGGGAAGGTCAGCTCACGACGGGGCATCCTCGCCCTCCGTCACTCCGCCGGAGGATAGTTGATCTCCACCAGGAGTTCTTCCACCGCCGGCCACGACGTGGCGCCTTCGTCCCAGGTCACGGTGACGCTCCGGGACCCGGCATCGGCCGACACCGAGGTCACGCCGTCGAGCTCGGCCACTTCGCGCTCGATGGTCTTCACGCAGTGTCCGCAGGAAATGGTGGGCACGGAAACGGTCTTCTCGGCCATGATGCTCAGGTGTCGTGGGGAACGGGGGGGCGGCTCATCGCCGACCGGCTTCGAACACGTCCAGAAGCTCTCCGATGACCCGCTCCCGCTCGGCGGGATCGTCGCCGCGGATGGCCGCGGTGGCGCAGTGGTGCAGATGCCGGTCGAGAATCAGGGCCGACACCTTGCCCAGGGCCTTCTGCACGGCGTCGATCTGATGCACGACGTCAACGCAGTAGGCCCCGTCTTCCACCATGCGGGCCACACCGCGCACGTGTCCTTCGACGCTCCGGAGCCGAGCCAGAATGGGCTCGTCGCCGGAGTCCGGCGCTCCGTGGGGGGCCTGGGAAGGCGGGCGGGCCATGTCGTTCTCGGCGGCGGGCGGGAAAGGGGAACGCCCGAAGATAACCCCTCCCCCCCGGGGGGGGGACCCCCTTCCGCCTCGATTCAGGCCAGCAGCGCCTGCCAGGCCGGGTTTTCGGGCTGGCCTTCCTCCCGTTCGCCGAAGAGCAGCGCCAGGAGTTCGCCGGCCCCGTCGTACAGCTCCAGGGAAGTGACCCACCCCGTTTCGGTGGGCTTGCGGACGATCCAGGACCCGGCGATCTCGCCCTCCCGCACGTGGAGGTTGAACCGGGGGTCCAGGACGTTCAGCCACCCCTGGGTGTCCACGATGCGCTTCACCGGACCGTGGTGGATCTGGAACGTGCCCGGACTGCGCACGAAGATCATGAGGGGCACGCCCTCGGCCGAGCCTCCCTCCAACACGCGCCGGAGGGCGTGACCGTCGGTGGGGTGGGCCAGTTCGTCCGACACGAGGCGCAGCGCCTGAACCCGTCCCACCTCGTGGCGCCGGAGCAGGTGGAAGAAGTCGTGGGTGTCGGCCATGGCCAGCCACTCCTGCTCCAGGGCGGCCCCGTCCACCGCGTCGTCGGGCCGGTCCACCGGCGGCTGGGGCCGCACTTCTACCTCCACCCGCTCCGATTGCTCGTCCAGGAGCAGGTCGGCCACCAGAGCCTCGAAGGCGTCCACGTCCGAGCCCTCCCGGAGGTGGATCTTGTGCACGGCCGTGCCGTGGGCGTCGAAGAACTGGAGCGATCGCCGCACCCCGCCGCGCCCGTCCTGGACCACGGCGAACCCGTGGCGCCAATAGGCCGGGAAGATCCGCAGATCGATCTCCGGGTCCACCACCTGGGCCGCGTGGCGCCCCACCGACACGTTCCGGTAGACCCCGTCCTTCTCGTGGACGAACACGTCGTTGCGGGTGAGGGCCAGCACGTCGCCCACCGCCTCCATGCGGGGCAGGAGCGTGGCCACGTCGGCCGAGATCCGCCGCACGGTCCGCCCCACGCCCGTGGCCAGGAGTTGGGCCTCGCTCACCCCCAGCCGGTCGGCGGCGTTCCGGATCCGGAGGGCGGGTTCGGCGGCCTGGAGGTCGTCCCAGGCGGCCCTCAGGGAATCGGGGTCGGTGCGGGTCGGGGTCATGTCGTCGTCGTCATGGAAGGAGGCCCGGTCACGAGGACCAGGGGGGTGCCGCCGACGGGGTCGGTGGTCACCAGGGTGTCGAGTCCGAAGGCGGCGCGCACCACCTCGGGGGTGAGCACGCGTGCGGGGGGCCCGGAGGCCACGGTCCGGCCCCGGGCGAGAACCAGGAGGTCGTCGGAGTAGCGGGCGGCGATGTTCAGGTCGTGCCCCACCACCAGAATGCCGATCCCTTCGCGGGCGAGTTCCCGCAGAAGCCCCATGATCTCGTGCTGCCGGCCCAGGTCCTGGGCCGACAGGGGCTCGTCCAGCAGCAGGTAGCGCCCGCCGTCGGGCGGCGTGGTCCAGATCTGGGCCAGGACCCGGGCCAGATGGACCCGCTGGCGTTCCCCTCCCGACAGGGTGGGATACGACCGGCCGCGGAGACCGTGGGCGCCGGCCCTGTGCAGGGCGGCCGACACCACCCGGGCATCGGTGGGAGCGTCGCTGACGCCCGCGTGGGGCATCCGTCCCAGCTCCACCACTGCCTCCACCGACAGGTCGAAGGTCAGGGACGAATGCTGGGTCAGCACGCCTCGCCGGCGGGCGTGGTCGCAGAGGGGCCAGTGCGACAGCGCCCGGCCTTCCAGGGTGACGTCGCCGCCGGCACAGCGGCATTCCCCGGAGAGGGCGCGGAGCAGCGTCGACTTGCCCGCCCCGTTGGGGCCCACCACCGACAGCACCCGGCCCGGCTGCACGTGAACGTCCACGCCGTCCACCAGCCGCCGGCCCCCGGCGGTCACCGTCACCGAACGGCCCCGGAGTCCCTCGAGACCCGGGCTCACGACGAACTCGCTCCCGCGAGACGACCGCGGCGGCGGTCCCGCACCACGAGCCAGAGAAAGAACGGGCCGCCCACCAGGGCGGTCACGACCCCCACCGGGAGTTCGGCCGGAGCCACCACGGTCCGGGACGCGAGATCGGCCGCCACCAACAGGACCGCCCCCAGCAGGGCGGCCCCGGGCAGGACGATGCGGTGATCGGGCCCCGCCACCATGCGCACCACGTGGGGCGTGACCAACCCCACGAAACCGATGATTCCGGCGAGGGCCACGGCGGTGCCCACCGTGACCGCCGAAATCGTCACCACCGCACGCTTCACCCCGTCGACGTCGACCCCCAGGTGCCGGGCCTCGGCCGATCCCAGGAGCAGGGCGTTGAGGGGCCGGGCGAGGAAGAAGGCCGGGACCACGCCCAGGAGGAGCAGGGGCGCGCCGGCGGCGATGGAGGGCCAGGTCACCCCGCCGAGGCCGCCCAGGGTCCAGAAGAGGAAGTCCCGGAGTTCCTGGTCGTCGCTTCCGAACACGAAGAGGCCCGTGGCCGCCGCCGCCACGGCGTTCACGGCGATGCCCGCCAGGAGCATGGTGGCCATGGAGGTCTCCCCGTCCACCGTGGCGATGCGGTAGACCACCACCACCGCCGCGAGACCGCCGGCGAAGGCCCCCAATGCCAGCGCCGCCGGCCCGGCCAGTCCCACCAGGGTGCCGGCCCCCGCCAGGGTCACCCCCAGCGCGGCCAGGGCGGCCCCGCTGGAGACGCCGATGAGACCCGGGTCGGCCAGGGGATTGCGAAACAGGCCCTGGAGCGCGGCCCCCGCCACCCCCAGCGCGGCCCCCACCAGGACACCCAACACCACCCGGGGCGCCCGGACCAGGGTGAGGGTCACGGCCTCGTAGGGCTCGAAGGCCCCCACCCCGTCCAGACCGATCCGGTCGGCCAGGATCGCCACGATGCGTCCCGGGGGGATGGGCACCGCCCCGGTTCCCAGCGACACGAGGCAGACCGCCACCAGGGCCGCCCCCAGGACCGGAAGCACCGCCTTCACGGCGACGGGCGAGGGTCGTGGAGCGCCGACCTCAGGCGCAGCGCCGTCTCCGCCGTGCGAGGGCCGAATCCGATGAACCCCAGGATCTCCACCGGCACCACCCGGCCGTTCCGCACGGCGGGCGTCGCCCCCAGGGCCGGATCCGCCGCCAGGCCCTCGACGCCGCCGAGGCGCTCCAGCAGCTCGGCGTCCACCACCAGCACGTCGGGTCGAGCGGCCACCACGGCCTCGGGGGTGAGGGGTTTGTAGCCCTCGAACCCGTCCACAGCGTTCACCGCCCCCACCAGGCGCAGCATGGCGTCGGCCGCCGTGCCCCGACCCGACACCTGGAGCGTGGCGCCGCCCCGGCCCCACACGAAGAGGGCGCGAGGCCCGCCCCCCACCTCCGCGTCACGTGCAGCCAGCCGGTCCAGATCGACGGCGATGCGGGCAGCGAGCTCCTCGCCCTCCGCCGCCCGTCCCAGGGCCGCCGCCACACGCCGCACCTTGTCGATGGCCGCCCGGGGATGCTCGTCGGCGGGAACCGTCACCACGTCCACCCCCGCCGAGCGGAGCTGATCGAGGACCGCCGGGGGCCCGCTCCCTTCCAGGGCCAGCACCAGGTCGGGGCGGAGCGACAGCACCCCTTCCGCCCCCAGGGTCCGGAAGTACCCGACATCGGGAAGGGCGCGGGCGGCCTCGGGAAAGACGCTGGACTGGTCGACCCCCACCAGGAGCCCCTCGGCCCCCAGGGCGAAGACCGTTTCGGTGATCGATCCCCCCAGGGCCACGACCCGGGGCTCGGGCGCCTCCTGAGCCACCAGCGCGCCCACGGCCCCCGGCGCCGCGAGGGCGGCGCAGACGGCGATCCACGGCGTCAGGAGCTGTGGACGGGGGAGGGAGGGTTGCATCACCGACTCCATGGGTGAACTTGAGATTCATTCTCAACACCAGAACCGGTCTGGACGGTAGGGTGTCGCCCCGTTGATCGTCAACCCGCCCGTCGCCTCTCCACGAATCCCCCATGCACGTTCACGACGCCCTCCGCACCCGCCGCACGATCCATCGCTACCGCCCCGACCCGGTGCCCGGCGACGTGGTGCGGCGGGCCCTCGAAGCCGCGATCCTCGCACCCAACCACCGCCTCACCCAGCCGTGGCGGTTCGTCCTGCTCGGGCGCGACTCCCGGCGGCCCCTGGCCGACCGCAACGTGGCCCTGAAGACCGCCGGCGACGGCGCCCCCCTCTCTCCCGAGGCCTGCGACCGGATCAGGGGAAAGATCCTGGATCCCCCGGGCTGCCTCGTGGTGGGGTGCGTCCGGAGCGACGATCCCCTCCGCTGGATGGAGGACCGGGAGGCCGTGGCCTGCGCCGTCCAGAACGTCTGCCTCTCCCTCCACGGCGACGGCGTGGGGAGCAAGTGGAGTTCGGGGGGGATCACCCGCCACGCCGACGCCTACGCCGCGGCCGGGCTCGACCCCGACGACGTGGAGATCGTGGGCTTCGTCTGGATGGGGTACGCGGCCGAGACCCCCGCCGCGCCGGCCCGGAGTCCCCTGGACGAGGTCTACCGCGAAGCGCCCTGAGGATCGGTCGAGCCCGGGAGCGCCAGGAAGCTCCGGGGGTCCACGCTGGTGGTGCCGATGCGCACCACCCAGTGCAGGTGGGGTCCCGTCACCCGACCCGTGGCCCCGACCCGCCCGATGGGGGTGCCCGCCGCCACCGTGTCGCCTTCCGCCACGAGCTGCTCGCTGAGGTGGAAGTACCCGCTCAGCAGTCCCCCCCCGTGGTTCAGGTACACGATGTTGCCCGCCAGGAGGAAGGTGTCCACCAGGGCCACCACACCCCGGCTCGGCGCCACCACCACATCGCCCGGATCCCCGTCCAGGTCCAGCCCCAGGTGGCGGCTCGACACCTGACCGTTGAACACCCGACCGTCGCCGAAGCCGCTGGTGACCCGGTCGTCGCGGGGAATCACCCGTTCGTCGGTCCAGAGCCGGGGCGCCGCGTGGGCCTGGCGGGCCACCTCCGCCGCCTTCGCCTGATCCTCCCGCAACCGGGCCGCGTCGGCGTCGTTGAGGGGCGACCCCAGACGCGGGGCCACCGTGAGCTGAGCGTGGCGGTACTCCCCCCGAGCCACGGGAATGCGGGGCGCCAGGGCCTGAGCCGAGCCGTCGTCGAAGACCACCCGCAGGTCGGCCGTCAGGGCGTCCTCGGTCTCCACGGGGACCGGCGCCAGACCGACGAAGGCGCCGTCGGCCCTGCGCTCGAAATGGAGCGCTTCGCCCCCGGCCTCGCCCACGACCGAGGCGACGGCGTCGCCGGCCCCGGGGGTCACCACGAGTTGAAAGAGGTGCCCCTGGACGGGGCGTTCGGGCACCCACGAGACCACGGGGTCGGTGGGTGAGGCGGCCACCGTCGCGGCCGAAACGAGCAGGGTCAGGAGCGCATGCATGGCTCCAATGTGGACCGTCGGCCCCGGGCCACGCCACACCCGGGCTCCCGCCGGGATCCCCGGGGTATGGGACTCCATGACGACCTCCGCGCCCTCTCGCCGTGGCCTCGGGCCGCCCGCCCTCGCCGCCGCGCTCCTCGCCGCGTTCGCGGCCACCGGTCCGGCCCGGGCCCAGGTCGACCCCTCACCCGCCGACACCGTGGCCGCCGAGTATCTTCGGGGCTTCCAGGCCGCGGTGTGGGACGGCCTGGCCCAGCGGCTCCACCCCGACGCCCTGGCCTACCTGCGCCTGGCCATCGACATCCAGGTGGACGCCGACACCACCGGATGGGCCCTGTCCAACCTGGGCGGCGCCGCCACCCGGGCCGAATACGACGAGCGCGACGACGCCCGCATCTTCATCGACGTCATGGGCTGGACCCAGGACCACGCCCGGGGGCTCCTGTCGTCGCTGGTGTCCCGGGAGGCCGAACTCATCGGGATCGTGGCCGAGTCCGACGACGTCGCCCACGCCGTCTACCGGGTCCGCACCATCGCCTACGGCGCCGAACCCGTGGTGCAGGTGGCCACCCTGGTCCTCACCGATCGGGGCTGGAAGGTCCGGGAGTCTCCCGAGATCCGCACCCTCCACACCGCCCTCCGAGGTGTGCCGGTGCCCCGGGACCCGCCCCGATGACGCACCTGGGCTACGGGCCTTCGGCGCGTTCCCTCCACATCGACGCCGTCTCCGGGTCCCCCGCCCGTTCGTACCACTCGGCCAGTCCCTCGGCCACGGTGGTGCGCACTCGCCCCCCGTCTTCCGCAGCTTCCTGGCCGGCCCACGCCGCCTGGAGCACGGCCAGGGCCTCGTCCATCTGCCCCAGATCGGTGAGGGCCCGTCCCCACGAAGCCCGGGCCGCCAGGGTCCGCAAATGCCCCGGTGGAAGGGCCTCGTCCAGGATCTCCACCGCCTCCCGGAGCAGGGGCTCGGCCTGCTCCGGCGCCCCGCCGCGACGGTGGGCGCCCCCGAGGGTGGCCAGGGCGATCCCCGTATCGGGAGACCGGGGGCCCGTGGACGCCCGGTCCATGGCCACCGCCTCCTCCAGATAGGGCACGGCCTCGTCGAATCGCTCCACCCCCAGGAGGGCCAGTCCGTAGTCGTGGAGGACGGCCGCCAGGTCCCGGGGGCCGATCTCGAGCCGCCGCGCCAGTTCCAGGGACTCCAGGTAGAGGGCCTCGGCCTCGTCGAATCGGCCCTGGGCGTCCACGGCGTTGGCCAGGGTCTTGTTGGCGGCCACCAGGAAGGGATAGTCGGGGCCCACCGACGCCCGGAGCCCGTCCACCGCGGCGCGCAGCAGCGGCTCGGCCTCCGCCGAGCGGCCGGCGCCGTGGAGCACCAACCCCAGGTTCTGGGTCATGATGGACGTCTGGGGGTGTTCGGGGCCCAGGATCTCTCCCACCATCTCCACCGCCCGCCCCAGGGTTGCGGCCGCGTCGTTCAGGCGCCCCTGCCGGTACTGGAGTCCCCCGAGCACGTTGAGATTCTGGGCCACCTCCATGGAGACCTCGCCGGCACCGGCTCGCACCTCCACGGCCTCGGCCAGGAGCGCTTCGGCCTCCTCCAACTGCCCCAGCGAGGCCAGGACGCTGCCCAACTCGAACTGGAGATCGGCCCGCACGCGGGGGGACACGTCGTCGGCTGCATCCGCGGCGGCCAGGCCCTGCCGGTAGTACTCCGCCGCCGCCACGGGATCGCCGTTGCCCATCTGGAGCCGCGCCAGCGACACCAGACTGGCGCGAACCTCGGGATGGCCCTCCCCGTGGGCGGCGCGATGGGACTCCAGCGCCGCCAGCAGCAGCGGCTCGGCCCGATCGTAGAGGCCCAGATCGCCCTGCACCGACCCCAGGAGCCGCTGCATTCGGGCCCGCACCTCGGGTTGGTCCACCAGGGCGGTGTCGAGCTGGTCCGACGCCCGCTCCAGGAAGGCGGCGATTCGGAGGGTGTCGAGCCGCTGCCCGCCTTCCGCGAACGGATTGGAGGCGGTGAAGAGGCTCTCCAGGAACCCGCTCACCGACGCCGCCACGTCCCGCTCGGCCCGGGCCACCCGGGCCTGCTGGACGGCCACGCCCAGGCCGCCGGTGAGCCCCAGGAGGGCCGCCACCGCCGCGGCCACCGCCACCCGGTTGCGTCCCACGAACTTCCGGACGCGGTACCCGGTGGACGGGGCCCGGGCCAGGAGCGGCCGCCCTTCCCGGTACCGCACGAGATCGTCCCGGAACGCCGCGGCCGACGGGTAGCGGCGGCCCGGGTCGGCGCGCAGCGCCATGAGGAGGATCGTGTCGAGTTCGCCCCGCAACTGGCGTCGCACCCCGGGTTCGGGGGCCAGGGTGCTGGGGGTGGCCGTGGTCTCCCGGGTCGTGGGATCGACCTCGGGCCGGCGCCCCGTGAGGATCCGGTGGAGCACCACCCCCAGGGAGTAGACGTCCGACGCCGTGCCCAGAGGAGCCCCGGCGAGCTGTTCCGGAGACGCGTACTCGGGGGTGAAGACCCGCCGGTCCACCCGGGTCAGGGGCTCCTCACCGTCGTCGCCCTCGTCCACGGTGAGCAGCCGGGCGATCCCGAAGTCCAGGAGCTTCACCTGGCCCTCTTCATCCACCAGGATGTTCGACGGCTTCAGGTCGCGGTGCACCACCAGATTGCGGTGGGCGTGATCCACGGCGTCGGCGATCTGTTCGAAGAGCCGGAGGCGCTCTCCCACCGCCAGGTCGTGGGCCTCGCACCATCGATCCACGGGCTCGCCCCGGACCAGTTCCATGGCCAGCCAGGGCCGGCCGTCGTCGGTGACCCCCCCGTCGTACATGCGGGCGATGTTGCCATGCTCCAGCCCGGCCAGGATCTGGCGCTCCCGGCGGAACCTCGCCTGGAGTTCCCGGGGATCGATGCCCGACGCCCCCACCACCTTCAGGGCCACCTCCCGTCGGAACTGGTCGTCGTCGCGCACCGCCCGGTACACCACGGCCATGCCCCCCCGACCGATCTCGTCGATGACCCGGTAGGGACCGGCCGATGGAAGGGCGGCGGGGGCCGGGCCGTCGCCCTCGTCCATGAGGAGCACGAGGTCGTCGAAGGGCGCGTCCAACAGCGGCGTGCCGGTGACGTCGGCGGCCAGGAGGCTCTCCACCTCCCGCCGTAGGTCGCCGTCTCCGGCGCAGGCCTCATCGAGAAAGGCGGCCCGCTCGCCGGCGGGGCGCTCGGCGGCGTCGAGGAAGACGTCCTGGATCCGGGTCCAGCGCGGAGGTTCCATACCGGTCCCTATCCCTTCACCGGCGCGCGGGGATCACGCCAGCTCCCGAGCGAGCCACGCCCGGGCCGCCCGCCAGTCCCGTTTCACCGTGGGTTCGGACACCCCCAGGGCCTCGCCCGTCTCCTCCACCGACATGCCGGCGAAGTACCGGCACTCCACGACCCGGGCCTGCCGGGGGCTCAGCTCCTCCAGGCGGTCCAGCGCCGCGTCCAGGGCCAGCACACCCTCGGGAGCCACCCCGGCGCCCGCCGCCAACGCACCGGCCGGGGCGTCGTCCAGCGACACGTCGGCCTTGCCGCTCCCCCGCTTCAGGGCGGTCTTCCGCTCCGCGGCCCGCACCAGCACCTGCCGCATGGCCCGGGCGGCGACCCCCATGAAGTGGCTCCGCCCCTCCCACGCCAGTTCCCGGGACGGCACCAGGCGCAGATAGGCTTCGTGGACCAGGGCGGTGGTGTTGATGGTCTCCCCCGCCCGTCCCCGGCGCACGTGGCGCGCCAAGCCGCGCAGTTCTTCGTAGACGGCCTGGAAGACGCGGTCGAAGGCCGCTTCGTCGCCGGCCGCCGCGGACCGGAGCAGGCGCGTGACGTCCGGAGGGGAGGACTCGGGAGGCATGCCGGCATGATAGGTCCGGGCCGTGCGCCGGGCCACGGTCTCACCTCCGATTCGGGCCCGTGGCCATGCCCGCTGCAACGATTCCGGCCGCCCCGGCGTCCCACTATAGTCGCGACACCTATAGCTACCCCAACCCCGCACTCCCATGGCCGGCCCCCACCCCGACGCCCCCACGCCCCTGGAGCTCGAGATCCTGGTGGCCCTGGGGTCGGGTCCCCTCCACGGCTACGGCATCATCCAGGACATCGAGGGGCGGACCCGGGCCTTCGGCAACCTGCGCTCCGGCACCCTCTACCTGGCCCTCCGCCGGCTGAAGCAGGCCGGGCGCGTGGAGCCCTGCCCGGCGCCGCCCGACGAACGGGGGGGCGACAGCCGGCGGAAATTCGTGCGGCTCACCGAGGCCGGACGGGAGGCGGCCCGCGCCGAACTGCTGGCCATGCACCGCACCGTGGCCGTGGGCGTGGCCCGGCGCCTCGTGGACCCCCGGGAGGGCGGATGACCCCGGTGCCCGATCCCCGCCGTCTCGACGCGTGGGTGCTTGGCCTGGCGCTGCGGTGCTGGCCCCGGTCGATCCGGGCCGAAGCCGAAGACGAACTCCGGGCCACCTTCGAAGCCCGGCGCGGTCGGGGCGGCGGCGCGATGGATCTGGTTCTCGAGGGACTCGACGTGGCCTGGGCCGGGATCCGGGCTCGATTCTCGTCGGCGGGGCGGGCCCCGTCGACCCCACCACGGGAGGACGGGATGATGGGAACGACGGCGTCGGTGGTCCGGCACGGGCTCCGGGGACTCGCCCGCAGCCGGGGGTGGGCCGTGCTCACCGGCGGCGTGCTGGCCGTGGGTGTGGCGGCCACGGCCGGGGTGTTCGCAGTGGTCGACGCGGTGGCGGTGCGGGACCTGCCCTACCCCGCCCCGGATCGCCTCGTACGCATCGGCGCCGAGCGGGAGGGACGCCCCGGATTGTCGACCTTGTCCGGGCCCAACGTCCGGGATGTCGCCCGGGCGTCCCGCACCGTGGCCTCTCTCGCCGCCGTCACGCCCAGCACCATGGGCATCGCCGCCGCCGACGGTTCGCCGGAGCTGGTCCGGGGCGGGTGGGTGTCGGGGGAATTCTTCGCCACCCTGGAGGTGGCCGCCGCCCACGGCCGGGTGTTGGGCGCCGCCGACGACGCGCTCACGGCCCCCTTCACCGTGGTGCTGGGCCACGCCCTGGCCCGGAGGCTCTTCGGTGACGAGCCGGCCCCCGGGCGAACCCTGGCCATCGACGGTCGCCTCGCCACGGTAGTGGGCGTGATGGGCCCGGACTTCCACCCGCCCGAGGGGGTGAACCTGGGCGAAACCGCCCTCTGGGCCCCCCTGGCCCACGCCCCCCTCCCCGTGGAGGAGCGGGGTCTGGCCTTTCTCGACGTGGTGGGCCGCCTGGCCCCCGACGCCACCCTGTCCACCGCCGAGTCGGAGCTTCTTCGCATCGGCCAGGGGCTGGTGGAGACCCACGACCTGTCGCCTCGGGCCTTCGCGGCCCTGGCCACCCGCCCACTCCGATCCGAGACCGTGGAGGGCACCCGCCCCGTCCTGGCCCTCCTCCTGGCGGCGGTGGGGTTGGTTCTGGCCATCGCGGCGTTGAACGCCGCCAACCTGATCCTGCTCCGGGTCCTCGACCGGGTCGACGCCCTCCGGGTGCGCATGGCCCTGGGGGCGTCCCGGGCCCGGGTCGTGGGCGAATCGGTAGTGGAATCGACGGCGGTGGCGGTGCTGGGCGGAGGCGTGGGACTCGCCGTGGCGTCGGCTGCGGTGAAGGCGGTGGTGGCGGCCCGGCCGGTGGATCTGCCCCGGCTCTCCGAAGCCACGGTGGACGTCCGCACGGCGGTGGTCGCTCTGGGGCTCACTCTCGCCGTGGGCGCGGTGGCCGGGCTCGTCCCGGCGCTGGTCGCCGTGGGCGAGGCCTCCCTGGCCCGGACCCGGCGCGCCGGTTCGAGCCGCGGCCGGCGAGCCCGCCTCCTGCGCGACGGGGTGGTGGTGCTCCAGGTGGCCGTGGGGCTCGCCTTGGCCGGGAGCGCCGCCCTGGTGGCCCGGAGCCTGGGCGAGCGCCGGAGCGTGCCCGTGGGTCTCGATCCGGCCCACCTCCACGTGGCCACGCTCCGCATCGAGGGGATCGGGGGCGAGGCCTTCCGACCCGCCACCCTGGACGACCTCCTGGAGGGGTTCCGGGCTCGACCCGGGGTCGTGGCGGCGGGGCTCGGGTCGGGATCCCCCTACGTCCCCGGCGGCTTCGTCGGGTATCTGGAGCCCGACGGGGTCGAGGTCTCCGCCGAAGACCGCATGCGGGGCCGGGTGGAATTCCACCGCACCAGCGCCGAACCCCTGGCTCTCCTGGGCATTCCCCTCCTTCGCGGTCGCGACCTGGCCCCCTCCGACCGAGAGGACACGGAGGCGGTGGTGGTCGTGTCGGCCGCCACGGCCCGGGCGTGGTGGGGCGACGTCGATCCCCTGGGCCGCATGGTGGTCCTGGGCGGAGACGGCACCTTCACCCCGCGGCGGGTGGTGGGCGTCGCCGCCGATCCCCGGTACCGGGGGCCCGCCACGGCCCCGGAGCAGCACGTCTGGATTCCGTGGCGCCAGATGCCCGCAGCGCCCCTGGACCTCCGGGTCCGCACCGACGGCGCGGTGTCGCCCGAACGGGTCATCGCCGAGGGCGTGGCGGGCGTTCCGGGCATCCAGGTGCGAGGCGTCCGGTCCGTGGAACGGGAGCGCGCCGCCCGCTTCGTCGAACCCACCTTCTTCACCGTGCTCTTCGCCTTCTTCGCCACCGCCGCCCTGCTCTTCGCCGTGGTGGGACTCTACTCGACCCTGGCCCAGGGGGTGCGGGCCCGGCGCACCGAGCTGGGGATCCGCATGGTCCTGGGCGCCCATCGGGGCCGGCTGATCCGGGGCGTGGTGATCCGGGGCGCCGCCGTGACCGGCGCCGGGCTGGCCGTGGGCGCCCTGCTCTCCTTCGCTGGAGCCCGCCTCACGTCATCGCTCCTCTTCGGGGTCCGGCCCGGCGACCTGACCGCCTGGAGCGCCGCCGCCGGCGTTCTCCTCCTGGCGGCGCTGGCCGCCAGCGGCGTCCCGGCGTGGCGGGCGGGCCGGACCGAACCGGTCCGGAACCTGCGCCCGGAGGGATGAGCTGCGCCCTAGACCCACACCCCGCAGCGGAAGCCGCGGGCCCCGTAGTACGAGTCGGCGCCGTTGTGGTAGATGAAGACCGTGCCGTAGCGGTGGTCGCCGAAGATGGCCCCTCCGAGCCCGCGAATGTCCGCCGGGGTCTTCAGCCAGCTCGAGGTCTTCGTGTCCACCGGGCCCAGGGCCTGCAGCCGGCGGTACGCCGCCTCGTCGAGGAGCTCGGCCCCCATGGCCGACGCCCGCTCCAGGGCGCTCCCGTCCGGCGGGTGCTTCTTCCGGCCGACCCGGGCCTCCCGGTCGTAGCACACACTGCGACGCCCCTTCGGGCTCTCCACCACGCAGTCCACGAACCGCACCGCCCCGGTCTCGGCGTCCACGTCCACGACGTCGGGCTCCCCCCCGCTGGCCTCCATCTCCGCCAGCGTGTCCAGAGCCGCCGGGGCCGCGTTCAGTCGAGCCCGGACCTCGGCCCAGGCGAGTCCCTCGTGGCGGTGCATGTGGGCGGCGAACCGCGCCTCGAGGGTGCCCAGCAGTCTGTCCCGGGCTTCGTCACGACTCGGCATGTCAGGCCACCCCCCATGCGATGATGTGCGTACCTGCTCCGGGCGAAGCGGCGCTGGCCCGGAGTTCCTGATCGAACAGCATCTGCCACTCGGGAGTCCCGTCGGCGGGGAGTCCCATATCGCCTCGGGGCAGCAACCACCCGCTGGCATGGAACTCCAGGTGCCGCAGGCCCCCGTCCTGGAGCAGGCCGCGCAGTTCGTCGACCCGATAGAGATGGCACTCGTGCCCGTCGTTCACGGTCCGGGGCAGATCACCGGTCCGGAACACGTCGAGGTTGACCTCCATGGGGAGAGCGAGAATTCCCTCCAGGTGCCGGTGCACCGTTCCCCAGAGGCTCATGACCGACAGCCCCACCCACCCACCGGGGCGGGTCACCCGCTTGAGTTCGGCCACGGCGTCGGCCGCCCGGTCCAGGCAGTACGACAGCGGCCCGCCCAGCGCCAGCGCGACGTCGAACCCATCGGCCTCGAAGGCCCCGAGGTCGGTGATGCTCCCCAGGGTCCACGCCTCGGCGTCGGGCACCGCGGCGCGGCAGGCCCGCAACTGTTCCGGCGAGAGATCGAGGCAGGTGACCCGAGCCCCCCGGTCCCGCACGACCCGGGCGAAGGTCCCGGGGCCGCACCCGGCATCCAACACGTGGTCGCCGGCCTTCACCCGCTGCTCCACGTGGTGCCGGTAGACCCGGTACTCGAAGCGCGCGCGGGCATCCTTCTCCCACCGGGCGCGCTCCCGCTCACCGAACCGATCGTAGAAGGCGGCCGTGTGTTCGGGATCGTAGGGCAGGCGGGTCATGGGTCGATCCGGAGTCCCGCCACGCTGTCGAACAGCGTCAGCCAGTGGAGCCGCCGGTACCGTCCGTCGTCCTTCTCCGTGAACCCCATCTCCACCCCGAGGTCGGGAAGATAGAACCCGGTGGCCGGATAGGCGTCGTGGGCCGGACCGTCGTCGATGCTCACCCGGGCGAAGCCGTCGGCCCACTCCACGCCCACGGCGCCGATCCCGGGGAGCCGGTAGACCCCTTCGATGGCGGCGGGATCCTCGTCGGCGGCCAGGCCCCGGGCGTCGAACCGCGGCACGCCTTCCCCGCGCCCGGTCTCGGCCACCCGCACCAGTGCCCGGGTGAGCTGGAGTTCCTGGGGGCGGGCCCCGAGCGTGTTGCTGGTCCAGGCGACCACGAGCCCGGAGGTGTGGTCGTGATAGATCACGCCGTGGAATCCGGCGAGGTGCCCATCGAAGTAGGCCGGCCCCTCTCCGACGCGGAACCAGTTGCCCCCATCGAGGGCCGAAGTCTCGCCCGTGGGGAATCGCGGGCGAGCGCGCACCTCGTCCCCCGCGACGGCGGCGCCCACCGACCCGTCGATCATGGCCGTGCCCCACCGCGCCATGTCCCGGGCCGACAGGTAGAGGTTGGACGACCCGTAGAACGGCTCATCGTCGGCCGCGTCGGCGTCCATCACCACGCCGTCCACGAGGCGGTACCCCCGGGTCCGTACCCCGGACCAATCGGCGAAGCGGGCGGGGCGCAGAAACACCCCGTCCATTCCCAGGGGCTCGAGGAACCGCTCCCGGAGGAACGATTCCCAGGGCGACCCCGTGACCCGCTCGGTCACCAGGGCCAGCACATCGAAGCACTCGTTGCAGTAGGCGAACCGGGATCCGGGCTCGAAGAGCGGCACCGTGTCGAGGGCGGCCACCTCCTCCTCGTTGGTCAACCCGGTGGCATCGTCCAGTTCGGCGAGCCCCGCGCTGTGCTCCAGGAGGTGGCGCAGCGTGGTGCCGCGGTGGGGAAACGCCGGCACGAACCGCTGCACCGGATCGTCGAGGTCGAGGTGGCCCTCGGCCTGGAGGTGCCGGAGACCCGCGGCCACGAAGGTCTTGGCCAGCGACGCGCCGTCGGTCGGGGTATCCGGGGTGAACGGCTCCCCCTCGTCCCGGTTCGCCAGGCCCCACCCTCCCTCGAATACGGGGACCCCCCAGCGGGTGACCACCACGGCTCCCGAAAACCCCGTGGAGTCGTGGACCGCGTCCATGAACGCCTGGAGCCGCGCCTCGGTGGTGGGGGTCTCCGGGGCACACGCCACCGCCATCAGCAGGGCGCCCACGGCCCCGGCTCGGCGACGCCGGCTCACCCGGCCCCAGCGCTGCGACGCTGCACCCTGGTCCCCCTCGTGGCGCGTGGTCCTCGTCAACGACCTGCGAGCGATCCTACGGTCGCCCCCCCGAACACACCAGCGCACAGCCGGGCCCGTCGGCTTGCCGGGGGCCCGGATCCACCGCACTCTGAGCCCACCTCACCCCACCCCTGCACCACCCCCGTCGGGAGGACTTCCGTGCGTCTCATCGCCCGGCGCGTGCTCGCGCCCATCCTCACCCTGGCCCTGCTGGCCCCCGGCGTCCTGAGCGCCCAGGTCGACGACGATCGCCTCGAGGCCCTCAAGGCCGAGGCCCAGCAGAACGTCCAGAACAACGCCAAGATGGTCCAGGAAATCGTCGACATGCTCTACTCGTTCGGCGAGTTGGGCATGCAGGAATTCGAGACGCAGCGGTATCTCACGGGACTCCTTGAAGACGAGGGCTTCGAGATCGAGCTCGGCGTCGCGGGTATGCCCTCGGCATGGACCGCCCGCTGGGGCTCGGGAAGCCCGGTGATCGCCCTGGGCTCGGACGTCGACGGCATCCCCCAATCGAACCAGAAGCCCGGCGTGGGCTACCGGGACGCCGTCGTCGACCTCGCCCCGGGTCACGGGGAAGGTCACAACTCCGGACAGGCCGTGAACATCGTGGCGGCCCTGGCGGTGAAGGAGATCATGGAGCGGGAAGGCCTATCCGGCACGCTCCTCATCTGGCCCGGGGTCGCCGAGGAGCAGGTGGCGTCGAAGGCGTACTTCGTCCGCGAGGGGGTGTTCGACGGCGTCGACGTGAACCTCTTCACCCACGTGAGCTCCAACTTCGGCATGTCCTGGGGCCAGGCCGGCGGAAACGCTCTCTGGTCGGTGCAGTTCAAGTTCAACGGCGAGACGGCCCACTCGGCGGGCTCGCCCTGGCGGGGGCGCTCGGCGCTGGACGCCGCCATGCTCATGGCCCAGGCGTGGGAGTACAAGCGGGAGCATCTCCAGCCCGCGGCGCGGTCCCACTACATCATCGTCGACGGCGGAGACCAGCCCAACGTGGTGCCCCAGCGCTCCACCATCTGGTTCTACTTCCGGGAGCGGGACTACGAAAAGACGAAGGAGATGTACGACGCCGCCGTGAAGATGGCCGAAGGTGCGGCCCTCATGACGGGCACCCAGATCGACACCATCATGACGGTGGGCGCCGCGTACGGGCGCCACTTCAGCCGCCCCGTGGCCGAGGCGACCTACGCCAACATCCAGGCCGTGGGACTTCCGGAGTGGAGCGAGGACGACCAGACACTGGCCCGGGGACTCCAGGAGGAACTGGGCGTGACCGTCCGCGGACTCGCCGACTCCCTTCCCGAGCTCGCCGGCCCCGTGGACCTGTCCCGCTCCCTGGGAGGAGGCTCGGACGACATCGGCGACATCTCGTGGAACATGCCCACCGTGACCCTCCGGTACCCGTCGAACATTCCCGGCGGCCCCGGCCACAACTGGGCCAACGGCATCGCCATGGCCACGCCCATCGCCCACAAGGGTGCGGTGGCCGGCGCCGAGGTACAGGCCCGCACGCTTCTCGACCTGCTCCTCAAGCCCGAGCTCATCGACGAGGCATGGACGTATTTCAACGACGTCCAGACCGCCGAGGAGGAGTACATTCCCTTCATCACCGAGCACGACCAGCCGGCCATCTGGCTCAACGAAGACATCATGGCCCGCTGGCGTCCGCTCATGCGGGAGTTCTACTACGACCCCTCCCGCTTCGACACCTACCTGGAGCAGTTGGGCATCGAGTACCCCACGGTGCGCACCAAGCCCATCAGCCAGGACGACGACGGCGCGGGCAACTGATCCGCACGGGAAGGCCCGGACCGGGAGGCCCTGTCCCCCCGGTCCGGGCCTGCTCCGCGGCCTTGCGCCTCGGAGTCGGTGGGTGAAACGTCCACCTATGCCCGCCGAACGAGCCTACTTCCGCATCCGGTACCCGTTGACCGCCCGGCCGAACTTCTTCGTCCAGGGCGTGCGGACCAGGGTCCTCGACGTCGCCGAGTACGGAATCAGCTTCCAGGCCGATCCCCTTCCCGACCTCCACGAAGGAGATCGCCTCGCCGGGCGCCTCCAGATCGACGACCGCCACACGCTCCAGATCGAGGGCGACGTGGTCTGGATCACCGAGGGCCTGGCGGCCATCCGCCTTCTCGAGCCCATTCCCTACAAGGTGATCCTCGACGAGCAGCTCCACCTCCGGACGCGCTACCCGGGGCGCTGATCCCGCAGACCCCGTCCCGCCAGGATCGACGCGGCGCATCGCTCGATCCGGGCAACCCGGGTGCTCGACCGCTTCGCGCCGGTGAAGTGGAGCAGATACTCCCTCTGCCGCCCCGGGGTGAGGCGGTGGAAGGCCGCGTCCAACGCCGGATCGTCCCGGAACCGGGCCTGGAGTTCCTCCGGATGGTTCAGGGCGCCCCGGTCCCCGGTCTCCACCACCGCCCCCCGCTCTTCGGCGGCCACGGCCTGGGCCACGAAGTCCCGCACCCGGGCCTCGTGGTTCTCCACCTCCTCGGGACCGGTGAACTCGACCCGCATCTGGGACCTCGAGTGGGGCCCCGGCGACACCAGGAGTCCCGCAGGATCCTCCAGGAGCACGCCCTTGAAGAACATGACGGAGCAGTGCGCTTTGAACGGCTGGAGAATGGCCACGTTGGCCCCGTCGTGCATGTAGCAGGGCTTGCCCCATTTCAAGGCTTCCTCCAACCCGCAGTCCAGGAGGATCTCGCGAAGCCGCGCCATCTCCCCTCTCCAGCGGGGGGCTCGGGCCAGGAAATCGTCCACCGCGGAATGTCCAGGTTTCGCCATGCTGCCGCCGTCATTCGGGGTGTTCGTGGGACTCCGTATGGGGTACCGGCCGCCCCGGATGTGGTTCCTGGCACGATTCGTGTTCGAGAGGGGGGGCGAACATTCGTTCCCCCAGCTCGTCCGTCATCGTGCCCGACTATTCCGCGACCTGGTCCCGCTGGATTCTCGGCGGCGTCGCTTTCGCCCTCCTGGGCCTCTTCCTCGCCGGCGCATCCCTTCTGACGCCGGAGTGCGACAGTTGCCGTGAGCAGCTCGCGTCTCTTCGCACCACCTCGCCCTACGACGAGGCGCTGACGCTCTACGACCACCAGGGTGCCTCCCTGGCCGTGGTGGGAGGCGAGAAGCGCTTCACCGTGCCCTTCGACTCCATCCCGGTCCTCGTGCGCGACGCCTGGGTGGCCATCGAAGACCGCCGCTTCCGCCGGCACGGCGGAGTGGACTGGCTCGGAGTGGGGCGCGCCGTGTGGGCCAACCTCGCGTCGGGCGGCGTCGCCGAGGGGGCCAGCACCATCCCCATGCAGGTGGTCCGGACCGTGTGGACCCGGGAGACGGCCGAGATGTCCCGCTGGGGGCGTAAGGTCTTCGAGGCCCGCATGGCTCCCGAACTCGTGGACGTCCTGGGCCACGACCGGGTCCTGGACCTCTACCTCAACGGCCTCTACATGGGCGAGGGCGTCTACGGTGCCGGGGCCGCGGCCCGCCACTACTTCGGCCGCTCCCTGTCCCAGCTCGACCTCGCCGAGGTGGCCACGTTGGTGGCCCTCGGAAAGACCCCGGCCCGGTACAATCCCCGCGAGCATCCGGAGCGGGCCCGGACCCGACGGGACCTCGTGCTGGCGAGCCTGGCCCGACAGGGCATCATCACGCCGGAGCAGCGCGACAGCGCCCAGGCCCGCCCGGTGGAAACCCTCCCCACGCCGCCCCTGACCTACACCCGGTCGTGGGCCACCGCGGCGGTGCGGCGAGAGCTGCGGCAGGTGGCCCCGGATCTGGTGGGCCGGCCGGGGCTCCGGGTGTTCACCACCATCGACGCGCCCGTTCAGGCCCGTGCCGACTCCCTGCTCCGAGCGCACGTCGCGGCCATCGAAGCGGGGGAGCGAGGCACCCGGGCCCATCCCGACGAAGCCGTGCAGGCGTCGCTCCTCGCCCTGGACAGCCGCTCCGGCGAAATCCGCGCGGTGGTGGGGGGACGGGACTTCCAGGAGTCCCCGCTGAACCGGGCGCTCCAATCCCACCGGCAGGTGGGCTCTCTGGCCAAGCCCCTGGTCTACGCCTCGGCCCTGGAACTGGGGGTGTCGGGCGCCCACATGGTCTCCACCGACACCCTGGCCGTGGAGACCGAAGCCGGCGTCTGGGCCCCGCGAGACCACGTGGACGAAGCGCACCTTCTTCCGGCGGAGGTCATCATCCGCTCCTCCAACCGGGGCGCCGTGCGTCTCGGGCAGGAGGTGGGCGCGCACCGGTTCGTCGATGCGCTGGCCCGGATGGGCGTCGACTCCGACGCCCAACCCTATCCGTCGGTGTTCCTGGGAGCCTTCGAGACCAGCCTGGTCTCCATCACCAGTGCCTACGCCGCGTTCGAGAACGGCGGCCGCGCCGTCTCCCCCCACCTGATCCGGCGCATCGAGGATTGGGACGGGACCGTGCTCTGGGAGCGGGCCCCGGCGGTCGAACACACCCTGCTCCAGGAGTCCTCCGCCTTCCTGGTGCTCAGTGCGCTGCAGGGTGTGGTGGATCGGGGCACCGGCTGGCGGGTGCGCACGGCACTGAGCCCCGACCGCCCGGCCGCCGGCAAGACCGGCACCTCCAACGACGGCCGGGACGCCTGGTTCGTGGGCGCCGTGCCCGGTATGGCCCTCGGGGTGTGGGTCGGCCACGACCAGCCCCTGGCCGTGACCCGCGGCGGGAGCGGGAGCACCCTGGCCGCCCCCCTCTGGGGCGCCGTGGCGGCCACCCTCCCACCCGCCGATCCGGCCCTCCTGGAGAGCGGCGCCTGGACGCCCCCGTCCACCGTCCGAGCGGTGGAGGTCGACGAACGGGGCCGGGTCGTCCTGGCCGGGTGCGAAGCCACCGGCCCCCGTCGACGCGTATGGGTGAAGAACGACCACCTCGCCGACGCCGTCTCGGCATGCGCGCCGTCCCTCCCCCGGGCCGGACGCGGGGCCCTGGGCATGGAACTCGGACGCCTCCGCATCCCCGCCGCGACGGTGGGATCCGGCTCCAGCGGATCCGGGGCGCCCCTCATCCCCCGTTGAGGACCTCCGCCGGCGCGATGCGCGTCGTGCGCCGCGCCGGAATCCAGGCCGCGAGCCCCGCGAGAACGAGAACGAAGAGAGCGGCTCCGACGTAGGTCGCCGGATCCCGCGCGGAGATCTCGAACAGCACGCCCTCGGTGAGGCGGGAAAGCCAGGTAGCCGCCAGCAGACCCAGGGCCAACCCGGCGAGGGCCGGCCCCAGGATCGAAGCCACGATTCGCCGGGACTCCCCCATCGCCGGGGCTCCGAGAGCCATGCGCACCGCCACCTCCCGGGTCTGTTCGGCGAGGAAATGGCGCACGACCCCGGCGATGCCGACGACCGTGAGAAGGGCCGCCAGGAATCCGAGAGCGAGCATCAGGACCGCCCTGGCGCGGAGGTGGGAGGTGGACTCGGCGAGCGCCGCCGAGAGACTCCCCGTCTCCACCACCTCTCCATCGGAGAGTTCCTCGCCGGCGATCTCTCGACCGCGGCCCACCACGCCCAGGGGATCCCCGGTGGTGTGGACGGCGAACGACACGAAGCCGAACCGCTCCAGGCCACCGAAGCGGTAGACCTGGGTGAACGGCTCCCGGAGAATCCAGAAGCGACTGTCCCCGACGACGGCCACCACCTCGGCCACGTCGTCTTCGCCGTAGTGCACGCGACGTCCCACCGGATCCGCCTCTCCGAAGAGGGCTCGGGCCGCCGACTCGCTGAGGGCGACCTGTTCCGGAGCATCGCTGGCCGGGGTCCGAGCGGGGATCGTCCCCGACTGAACGGAGATGTCCAGCGTTTCGAAGTACTCCACCGAGACGTTGGTACTGACCAGGGAGTGGGTCGGCGACTCCGACTGAGACGAGGAACGCATGTCGATGACCATGGCGCCGCCCACCACGGGAAGGGTCGACGCCATGGCGACCGAGGTCACGCCCGGAAGGCCGGCGAGCCGAGCCTGAGTCCGTTCCAGCGCGGCCGATCGCACCACCGGATCGACCCCTTCTCCCCGCTCCAACCGTACCGACACGTGGGCAACGCCCGCCGCGTCGTATCCGGGGTCGATGACCGCCGCTCGAACGGCGCTGCGGAGCAGGAGACCCGTGCCGACCAGAAGCACGGCCGTCAGTCCGGATTGGGCCAGGAGCAGCGCCCGCTGGGCCCGGCGGCCCGAGCGACCGGCCCCGGAACCGCGATGTCCCTCGGCCAGAACCATGCCCGGCAACCGCCTCGCCCCCCGCAGCGCCGGCACGAGTCCGGCCAGCAGCGCGGTCGTCAGCGTCGCCCCGGCGGCAAACACCATCACCGTGGCGTTGAGCGACACCTCACCCTCCCGAGGCAGCCCCCCCACGGTGGCCGCGAACGCGGAGACGAACGGGTCGAAGGCGAGGGTCGCGAGAAGCACTCCGAGGCCTCCACCGAGGGCGCACACGACGATCACCTCGGAAAACACGGATCCGAACAGAGCCGGCCTCGACGCGCCGAGGGCGGTTCTCACGGCGAGTTCGGACCGCCGCGCAGCCCCTCGCACGAGGATCAGATTGGCGAGGTTCACGCAGGCCACCGCCAACACCACCAGAGTGGTCAGGAACAGGAAGAGGAGCTGGGTCCGGATGCCCGACACGATGTCGTCCAGGAGCAACATCGCCCGGGCTCCGAACCGCGTCAGATCCGGGTCGTCCTCCCCCAGACGCGCGGCGATCTCGTCGAGCCGCTCGCTGACGGCGGCGACCGAAGCCCCCGCCTCGAGTCGACCGATCCCCTGCCGGATGTAGTGCTCGGTGTCGGACGTGAGCGGCGTCCAGAACGACCATCGGGCGTTGTCCGGGAACGGGAACTCCGCGGGCAGCACTCCGACCACCGTGAAGATGCGATCCCCGAACGCGAAGGTGCTTCCCTCCACCGCGGGGTCACCCCCGTACAGATCTCGCCACACGCCGGTACTGATCACCGCCACCGGTGCACCCGCCGCGAATTCCGCGGAACCCGGTAGGCGACCGATCAACGGATCCAGGCCCACGGTCTCGAAGAATCCCTCGTCGACGAGGAGCCCGTAGCCCCCGTCCAACGTCTGGTCACCCCGAACGATGGGCTCCCGCAAGAGTGCGTACGACCCGATGCTCTCGAGCCCGACCAACGCACCGCGCCAGGCCTCCAGGTGGTCGGCCGATACGTGGTGGGAGTCCCAGATCGACCGGAACAATGCGTTTTCGGAGGTGCGCCACTCCTCGTTCTCGAGGTAGAGATTCACCACCCGATCGGACTCGGGAAACGGCAACGGCCGCAGCAGCACGCCTTCCGTGACACTGAACAGGAGGGTCGCCGCCCCGAGCGACAACGCGAGGGTGACGATGCCCGTGAGCGCGAAGGCCGGGCGCCGCATCAGGGAGCGGATCGCGATCCGGAGTTCTCTCGTCCATCGCATCATGTCCCCCCCTCCCTTCCACGTGATCGAACGCCGGCGGTGACCCCGCCCGGCCTCGAGCCTCGCCGCCCGTCGACGCAGGCTCCCGCACGGAATGCCCAGCACCTCACCCCAGTACCATCGCCAGGCGGCGAAGCGCCCCCCGGACTGCAGGCGCACGAGGAATCCCTCCGCGAGGTCCCCTTCCACCGGCTCCCGGAGTTCCCGCGGCAGCAAACTCCGCAGGATCCACCGAGCCACGACCGGCGGCTGGATGCTCATGGAGCCTGCTCGGGCACGGCGGCGCCGTCCCACATGCGGTCCATCACCTCCCGGGTGCGGCGAAGCGCCTCGAGCCCGCCCGGCGTCACGGCATACAGTCGCTTGGCCTTCCCACCACGCGTGGGGCTCGGGTCGCCCATGGTGGACGCCACCTCACCCCGCTCTTCCATGCGCATGAGGGTGTTGTAGAGGGACCCCACCGAGACCTTTCGACCCGCCCCCTCGAGGAGCTCCTCCTGGATGGCCAGGGCATAGGCCCGGTCGCCGGCTCGGCGAACGGCGAGGAGGACCAGGAACTCGAGATCGGTGAGCAGGTCGGCCATGGGGCGATCGGGAAGACGTCAGGGGGGCGGTCCAGTTATTTACTCAAAATGAGTTAATATGAAGATGGACGGCCCGCAAGACTTCGATTCCTGCACGCGTCGGTGGGCCCGGGCCGGCTACCGGACCCGCTGACCCACCATGAAGACCTCGTCGAACTCGTCCCGGAGCACGAAGGAGTCACTCGACCCGTCGTCACCGAGTTCGAACTCGAAGAAGTTGCCGGCCCAGGTTTCCCACAACACGCCGTCGTAGGCCTCACCCGGCAGAAACCACCCCTGGGCGCCGGTGGGGATCATCCACATGTCGAGGGCGTTGAACCACTCGTCCTCGCCCCCGCCCTCGGCGGGCGCACCTTCCCAATCCGCGTGAAGAACGCCGTCGTCGGTATGGGAGAACGTCACCGAGAAGGGCGGCGATTCGCCCTGCTCTCCGACCCAGCGGGCCTCGAATCGGCCGAGGGTCATGGCCGCCTGTTCCGGCGTGGCCGTGAACACCATGCTCGGCTCCACCTCGATGTCGAAGGCGAAGCGGTGGGGGCCCCAGCGCAGGGCCAGCGTGCCGCCCCGGGAGTGGACGTCTTCGAAGTCCCAGGTGAGGACTTCCCGGAAGGGCGCGTCGTTCTCCATCTCCACGGCGAAGCGGATCTGATCGTCTTCGGGGGCGGGGCCCTCCGTGTGGAAGATCAGGGTGTCGGGCTCGAAGAAGAGCTCCGCCGGCATCATGCCGTCGTCCATGTCGATCCAGAGGGAATAGGTGCCGGCCGGCACCTCCACGCCCTCGAAGGTGATGGGCTTCTGGAACGAGATCCGGGTGGCCCAGTTCGCCCCTGGCGTCCAGGTGTGCTCCCACACCACGGCGTCGGGCCCGAAGAGGGGACTCCGCCCCCGGGTCCGGGGCCGGAAGTAGTCGATCCTGAACTCCGTGCCGTCGATGGTCTGGATCACCGTCGACGGCTCGCTGGCCCGGATCTGGGCCTCCCCTTCCTGGGGAATGGCCGCCGCGACGGCCAGGACGACGAGGGCGGAGCAGCGGAACCGGGTCTTCATGGAGGGGTCTCCGGGCCGGAGAGGGGGGGCGACGCTCAGCCGTACCGGGCGTCGATGGCGCGTCGGATCTGTTCCAGGGACTGTCCCTCGGCGTGGCGCCGGATGGCGATGCGTGCCTCACCCTGACAGATGAGGCAGCCCCGGGCCATGCCCTTGTCGTAGTAACAGGTCAGGAGGGAGCGGTTGCCCATGAGCATGCAGCCGCAGTGGCACGCCAACCCGTCGGCGACCTCGGGCATCTCCCGGATTCCGTCGAAGAGGGCGATCACCTCGTCACCGTGGCCCTCCGACCGCAGCGTTTCGGCGCTCACCACCTCCTTCCCCGTGATGCCCTCCCGGGGCTCGGGGTGGCTCACAAGCTCCCGTCGACGGGCCTCCAGTCGAAGGGGGAGCGCGAACAGCCCGAGTGCGACTCCGGGCAGGGCCTTCAGGAACGAACGGCGGTCGGGCATGGATCCACTCACGGTACAGGGTATCGTTCAGTATCTCGACGCCTTCGGCGGAATGCCAGAGCGATCTTCAGGGCCGGAAACGCCACACGACGGCGGTCTGGCGGTCGAGGTCGTCCCTCGCCACCCCGAGCAGCAGGTCGCCGCGCACGGCCTCGAGTTCGAAGCCGTCGGGCAGGGTGAGGTGGCCGGCCAGTCCCCCTTCGGCGGCGAACACGAACCACCGTTGGGGAGGGGCGGCGGGGTACTCGGCGACCCAGATGCGCCCCCGGTCGTCGTCCAGGACGGCGGTGGGACCGGTGAGGGGATTGCCGTTGCCCAGGGAGGGGAGCGTCTCGGGAAACTCGGCCTCCTCCACCGATCTCCGAAACGCCGGCGTCACCGTCGACATCCCCTCGAGGGTGCGGCCCTTCCATGCCTCCTGCGTCTCGGCGGAGAGGGGCCGAGGCGGGAGTTCGAGGCGCTCCGACGCCCGCCGGTCCCCGTGTGCGTCGTACAACTCGAACCGGTAGTCGCCGCCGTCGATGAACAGAAACCGCCCGGCCGCCTCGGCTCCGAACCGGGACGCCCGAAAGGGGCGGAGAGGGGGCAGGTCGTGCGCCGCCGAGGGCGCCAGCGACTGGAGGGTCAGGGGCGGAAGCCCCGGAATCCCGGGGAGGAGTCCCATGGAACGCCCGTCCAGATCCCACAGCCCCCACGCCCGGTCCTCACCGGGCACCGCCGCCAGGGCCAGGATCCGCCCGTCGGGGAACAGCCCTTCGAAGCGGGCCTGTCCCCCTCGCACCGCGTCCAGCACGAAGGAGCGCACGAACTGGAAGTCCCCGTCGAACACCGAGATCCGGTTCCAGCGGGAGTCGAACACCAGCAGGGAGTCCCTCACGAACCCGATGTGGTTCAGTGCCCCGAACTCCCCGGGCCCCTGCCCCGATCGGCCCATGGTCCGGTCGAGGCCCGCCAGCGTGTAGCGACGCAGTCGCGTCATGGCCATTTCGCCCAACACGAACGAGGTGTCGGAATCGAAGGCCATGGACGCGATGAGGTGGAAGGGCTCGAGCCCGCCCTCCGACCCGTCGAACACGGCGACCGGCGCGTCGTCGATCCGCCACTCCAGGGCGTCGATCCGCCCCCGGGGCGTCGTACGCACGGCGACCCCCGCCGAATCACGCACCGCCACCGCCGGAAGCGCGGGGACACCCCCCTCGTCCGACTCCTCACCCCCCGGTGCCGCCTCGCCCCCGCAGCTCCCGAGCAACACCGCGATCCCCACCCACACCCACCCCTTCATCCCGCCCCTCCCCGTCGCTCGCCTCACTCGAACCCGCTCAAGCCTCGCGGTGAGAGGCCGCCGAGGGCAATGGAACTCAGGCGGGGATCGACTCCAACAGGTCGGGAAGTCCCTCCCGACGGAGCAGTTCCATACCGAACCGCTGGTTCGAGATTCCCTCCCGGAGCCGATAGCTGAATCGGAGCCGGTCGCCGGAGAGCTCGCCCTCGAAGTGGCAGAACCGCAGGCGAGGGTGATCGGCGAGTTCGTCGGCCAACTCCACCAGGTGCGACGAGAAGAGGAACATGCTGGTCTTCGCCCGAGCGCAGCCCAGAAGCACCGCCCGGGTCGCGTCCAGGGCGTCCCTCACGTTGGTGCCGCGAAACACCTCGTCGAAGATGGCCACCGTTCGCTCCCCGCGAGCGACGGCTTCCACCACGTTCTTCACCCGGCGCACTTCGGCGAGGAAGTAGCTGACTCCCTGCCTCAGGTTGTCTTCCGGACTCAACCCCGTCGTCAGCCGATCCACCGGCGTGAACCGGAAGCTGCGCGCGGGCACCGGAAGGCCGCAGTGGGCCAGATACAGGCATACGCCCACGGCCTTCAGATAGGTGGTCTTGCCGGCCATGTTGGGACCGGTGAGAACGACGAGGGCGTCACCGCCCTCGAGGTCTACGGGATTGCCCACCGGTTCGGGAACGAATGGATGCCACAGTCCCTCCCCTCGCAGGGTCGAGCCCCCCTCGTCGAGGCGGGGGAGTACGAACCCCTCGTCCAGGAGTCGAGCCACGCCGGAGAGGGCGTCCAACTCCGCGACGATCTCCAGCAACCGCTCCACCGAGGCGCGAGCTTCGCCACGGAGCTCTCGGTCGTACGTCAACGCGGCCCAGGCGGTGCGAGCCGGACGAAGGAACGACTGGAGCGATCCGGCGACCTTCAGGCCTTCGGCGACCAGGTCGTCGAGCCCCCTCGGTAGGTCCCCGTCCGCGATCCCGCGGGCGTAGCCGGTGAACGAAGCAACGAAGTGCCGGGTCGCCCCGACTCCACGTCGCGCATGACGCACCACCTCCGGGAATCGGACGGCGTACCACAGGGCCTCGGCGAACGAGATCACCGTCCATCGCCTCGGCAGCGTCGTGTACCTCGACTCGAGGTAGCGCCGAACGCGGCGGACACCGTCGTCGCGAACGCCGAACGACAACTCGGAGCCGGCGAGGTACCGGATCGCCTCGTGCCGAATCCGGATCTCGGCGGCGCTCGAAGTCGGGCCACGGAGGATCTCCCGGAGTTTGCGACTCCCCTCCTCGGTCCGGGTGTGATCCAAAGTCGTGGCGACGGAGGGGCCCCCGTCCCGGGCGTCGAACAGTTCGAGATCCCTGCGGGTCTGCGCGTCGACGAACATGGAGGTCCTCCCGTCGATGGGTAGCGGGTGCTCGATCTGCCCCGCGACGTCCGCCGCTCGTAGCTACGCCGGCCGGACCACTCCGGCAAGGGTTCAACCGGTGCCCCTACCGCCACGTACGAGTGGGTACCGGCGCACCTGCTCCACGTCGAGTTCGGTGGTGGCCACGCCCAGCACGAAGTCGGCACCGATCTGTTTCACGTTCAGCCCGGAAGGCGTCTCCACGGTGCCCAACGCCCGCCCGTCGGGTTCGAAGACCGTCCACGTCTGGGGTCCCTCGGGATTCCAGGAATACCCCTGGGCCCAGACGAGCCCGAGGTCGTCGACCAGGAGCGAGGTGAACGACGGCACCGTCTCCATCCGCGGCAGGTCGTCGACGATCTCCGCGACGTACGGGTGGGCCTCCACGTACTCGGTGCGCATCTCCTCAGTCACTAACCTCGAGGCTCGGTCGATGCGCGCGATGCGGGTGAGCCGGCCCCCGCGGTCGTAGATCATGATCTGCGGCTCGACGCCCGAGGTGATCCAGGCCTCGGACGCCCGGACAGCGGCCGATCGCCTGGCGGCAAACGGGATCGTGGAGGCGTGGGGGACCCCGTTTGCGTAGTACACGAAGATCCGGGCATCCGTGCGCTCGGTGACGTCCAGGACCTCCCCCCGCTCCGGATCGACCCACCGGTACACCGTCGTCTCTTCCCGCAGCCCGGCCGGAACCGGCAGCATCACGGGTGCATCCAGCGGTGCCAACAGCGCCGCCCCGTCTTCCGCGAGTCCCTGAGGCGCCACGGCGGCGGACCAGATCCGAGGCGTGACGATCACCGGATCGGTCGGAGACTCGCCGCGGACCACGGTCAGCCGTTTGAGCCGAACATCCCAGATGGTGAGGGAATCCGCTCCGGGGGCGGGAACCAGGGTGGGCGCCACGAACTCCCCCGGCCCCTCCCCTTCCCGCCCAACGGACTGGACCCAGGCTCCGTCGGTGTCGAAGAAGCGCACCGACAGGCTCCCCCGATCGAGGACCGCGACCCGCCCGTCGGGCACCTGCCGGAGGCCGGTGATGCGGTAGAACTCCTGCTGCCCACCCTCGGAGTCGCCCAGGACCAGGTCCGGCGTATCGGCCACCGTCCAATCCAGAGACGCTTCGGCCACGACGCCCGGGGTCACCGCCACGGCGACCCCCGCGCTATCGGCCACGGCGAAGGTGTCCCTCCCGGCCACACCCCCTCCGCCCTCGCCGCAGGCCATGAGGAGCGTGGCCCCCAGCAACGCCCCCGCCCCCCGGCCGCCCGGCTTCATCGATCCTCCCCCAGCTCACCCTCGCCCCGGCGCACCCACCCCGGCGGCTCGACCCCCTCCCGCCGGAGCCACGCGTTCAACTGGGCCGCGTGGTGCTGGACGTGGCGGAGCTCGTACAGCACCACCTCCAGGGCCGGGATTCCGAGCCGCCCGCTGCCCCGAACCTCCACGGAGTCCCCCCCTCGCAAGCCGCTCACCACCGTGCGGACCCGCTGGAGCGTCTGCTCCAGATAGGCGAGGAGGTCGCCCTTCGCGTACGGCACGCCGTAGGGAGGCGGGACCCTCTGCAGTTCGTACTCGAAGCGATCGAAGGGGGGCGACGAGTAGGGCTCGTCCGCCGGGTGCAGGTCGAAGCCCACGAAGAAGAGCGTGTGGTAGGCCAGGAACCAGTAGCCCATGGTCTCGGCGTGCCGCTCCCAGAGTTCGTCCGGGCAGGCCTCGATGGCCCGCCGAAGCATCTCCACGGCGCCGCCGAACTGTCGCCACACGGACTCGTACACCTCGGATTCGCTCACCACGCCCTCTCCTTCCCGCGAGGAAACACGCCTAGAGTAGGGAGTGCTGCGCTCGCCCCGCCACCCGGCCACCCCCGCCCATGATCCGACCCGCCCAACCCGACGACTTCGCCCGCATCTGGCCCTTCTTCCGGGACATCGTCCGCCGGGGCGACACCTACGCCATCGACCCGGACATCGGCCGGGAAGACGCCCGGGCTCTCTGGATGGAGCGGAGCGGTCACGTCTTCGTGGCCGAGGTCGACGACGAGATCCTCGGCACCTACACCCTGAAGGCGAACCAAGGCGGGGGCGGCGCCCACGTCTGCAACTGCGGGTACATGGTGTCGCCGACCGCCCGGGGCCGGGGCGTCGCCACCCGGATGTGCCTGCACTCCCAGGCCACCGCCCGCGAGCTCGGCTTCCGGGCCATGCAGTTCAACCTGGTGGTGGCGTCCAACATGGGCGCCGTGCGGCTCTGGAAGAAGTTGGGCTACCGGGAGGTGGGGCGGATTCCAGAGGCGTTCCGCCTACCTACCGGCGAGTTCGTCGACGCCTTCGTCATGCACAAGCGTCTGGACGAGGGCTGAGTCACGGGGCTCGACGCCTCTGCCCCCACCGGACGAACCCCACCACGCCCAGTAGCGCGCCCGCCGCCAGAAGCCAGACCCAGGGCTGCCGGGCCCGGAGGGAGCGGCGCAGGCGCTCCGCGTCCGCGAAGTCCGGATCCAGACGAAGGGCCTCGTCCACCTCTGCCGCCGCCTCGTCCGGCCGCCCCGTTCCCAGGTAGGCCCGGGCCAGATTGAGGTGGGCGCGGGGCGACTCGGGAAACACCCGCACAGCCTCCTCGACCCACGCCACCGCGGCGTCGGCGTCCCCTCGCCCCGACGCGGCTCCGGCGGCCCGGTACAGGATGGGCTCCGAGAGCACCCGACCCGGGGCGCCATCGACCCCCACCTCGAACACCACGGGATCGCCGCTGTCTTCGGCGACGAAGCGATGATCGCCGGTGGGCAGGAGGAGGAAGGCGCCCTCCCCGTAGTCCAGGAAGAGGGAGTCGCCGGAGGCCCTCACCCACATCGTCACCGCCCCGCCGTCGAGCCCATACTCGCCGACGTACGCCGCGACATCCGCCGCCGGAAGCGACCGCCAGGCCACGGCGCTCCCGTCCACGACCTCCAGAGGCCGGACGACGGCCGACGGCGACGCAGGTCCCCGCCGTGCCTCCCGGATCCGATCCAGCAGAAGCGCGATCCCCCGATTCGACACGAAGCGGTCGTGGAAGGTGTCGGCCCGGAGCACCACCACCAGATCGTCGTCCGGATACACGGCCACCACGTGTCCCCCGTACCCCCGGGCCGAAAACCCACCCGAGTCCTCCACCCACCACATGTAGCCGTAGCCCGGCGGTTGGCTCCCCCCGAGTCGGGTCTCGGAGTGGGCGGTGGTGCTCTCCCGCACCCAGTCCTCCGGAATCAACGGCTCGCCGCGCCATCGCCCGCCGCGGGCGAAGAGCAGCCCGAATCGCGCCAGGTCCCGGGTCGACATGCGGAAGTGGAACGACGGATGCTCGGAGGCCTCCGAGCGCGATTCGAAGGCGTGGGACCGCCGGTAGTCTTCCATGCCCAACGGCGTCGCGAGCCGAGCGTCCACGGCGTCGAGCACCGACTCGCCGGTCATGCGGTGGAATGCGGTGCCGGCGGCGTTGAAGTCCCAGTTGTTGTACCACCACCGCTCGCCGGGGACGGCGCTCCCCCGGGCCGGGCGCTCGTCGGCCATCTCCGCCGCCTCCGCGGCCGCCGGATGGTAGACCCCGGAGCGGGAGGTGATCAGATCCACGACCCGCGCACTCTTCTCCACCTCGGTGAGGGGCAACCGGTCGTCGATCTCCAGATCCTCCAGGGTGCGATCCAGGTCGATGCGCCCCGGGACCATGCCGTAGAGCGCGCTGAGGAAGCTCTTCCGGATGGAGTGGACCGGAAAGCGCCGCGACACGTCACCCCAGGTGAAGACCACGGCCCCCTGGTGCACCACCATTCCCGCCGCCACACCCCGCCGACGACCGAACTCGAGCACGGCCTCGACACCTTCCACCGAAAAGCCGGCCTCCACCGGGTCGGCGTACACCGCCCACCCGGGATCCGGCTCCCGGGACCCGGGCGAGCCATCCTGGGCCAGGACCGCCGCCGGAAGGGCCAGAAGCCCGGCCGTCGCGCTGCCCCACCGCCTCCAACCCGTGACCCTCATGGCGTGCCGCTCCCCTCGGTGCGTGCATCGTGTCAGGAGCGGTACGAAGGCGAGGCGGCCCCCCTTCAATCGAGCGGTCCCCGTTGCCCTCATATCCACACCTGTCGAGGTTCGGTGACCCGTCCCTGCCGCACGCTCCGCCGACCCCTCCGGGCCCGGTGGCCGCTCCGGCGCGCCCGCGATGTCCGTGCTCCGAAGCCCCTTCCTCCGCCCCTCGCCCCTGGTCGTGGTCCATTGCGCCGCGCTCCTGCTGGCCACCGGCGCCTCGGCCCAGATCACCGCCAGCGAGGCGGCCTCCACCACCCAGACCATCAGCGGAACCGAGCTGGAGGTGGCCTACTCCCGGCCGTCGCTCCGGGGCCGGGGCACGCCCTTCGGCGACATCGTGGCGTTCGACGACACCTGGACCGGCGGAGCGAACCAGTCCACCACCTTTCGCACCTCGAGGGACGTCGTCGTGGGCGGGGCCCCCGTGCCGGCGGGGCTGTACTCGGTCTGGCTCGAGGTCGTCGAGGGGCCCGAGTGGCGCGTCATGCTCCACGCTGACACGACCCTCTTCCACGTGCCCCATCCGCCCATCGACAGCGCCCAGATCGTGGGCACGGCCCGCCGCGAGCAGGGAGCCGACGTGCTGGAGACCCTGGCCTGGCGGTTCGACGACGTGACGTGGAACGGCGCCGTCCTCACCCTGGCGTGGGGCCGCGAGCGCATCCGGATCCCCGTGGAGGTCGATCCGGGCATCACCCTCTCGGTCACCGCCGAGGAAGCCGCGCGCTACGTGGGCACCTGGCGCATCGACGATTCGGGCGCCCGCCCCCCGGCCGACCGCATCGACGACGCCCTGGCCACCCCCGATCTCGGCAACGACGTCCGGAACTACTGGGAGATGATGCGCGACACCCCGACGGAGCGGGAGATCGACATCGTATGGGACTCCGCAGACGGCCGCCTCTACCGCACCGATCCCCCCTTCGTCCAGGTCTGGGCACCGTTCGCCGGATTGGGCGAGGGGGACCCTCGCTTCGAACTCCTGGTGCCCCGGGCCGAGGGCATCTTCGCCCCCACCATGGCCCTGGGCGGTGAACTCATGTCGTTCAACGCCGAGTTCTCCAATTTCATGGAGTTCACCGCCTTCGACGACGACGGCCGGGCCCTGGCGTTCGAGGTTCGGAACGGCGACGACGAGGTGGTGATGACGGGGGCGCGGGCGGGCGGCTGAGGCGACCGGCGGGTCGGCGGCGGCGGCCGCCGCCCCCCCGACCGGCCCACCCGTCCACCCCCGATCAGAGGAGCTTCGCCCCGTTGGGCACCCTCCGCTCCGGCCGCGCCAGGACGATGGCCCCGTTCTCGTCGGGGAATCCAGTCACGAGAAACTCCGACTTGAAGGGCCCGATCTGCTTCGGCGGAAAGTTGACCACTCCCACCACCTGGGTCCCCACCAGCTCGGCGGGCTCGTAGAGATCGGTCACCTGGGCGCTGCTCTTCCGCACGCCCAACGCGTCGCCGAAATCGGCCCAGATGCGGTACGCCGGCTTCCGCGCCTCGGGAAACGGCTCGACACGAACCACGGTGCCCACCCGCAGTTCGACCCGCTCGAAGTCCGACCAACCGATCTCTTCCACCGCGTTCCTCCTGGGGGTTGTCGCGGGGTCCACTCTGACCATTCTACGAGGGGCGCAACCCTCAAACTCGACCGCCCGACCCCTATTCGGCCTCCAGCGCCCGAGACGGCGCGATGCGCGCGGCCCGGGAGGCCGGGGCCCAACAAGCCAGCCACACCGCCGCCACCAGCACGGCGGTCACGGCGAGGTAGGTGAGGGGATCGGTGGGCGTCACCCCGTACAGCAGGGTCGCCATGAGGGAGGTCAGGGCCACGGCGCCCACGAGGCCGATCCCCACGCCCGCGCCAGCCAACGCCAACCCCTGCCGCACCACCATGCGGCGCACGGTGTCCGACCGGGCGCCCAGAGCCATGCGGATCCCGATCTCCCGGGTGCGGCGGCTCACCAGGTAGGCCACCACCCCGTAGATCCCCACCACGCCGAGAAGGAGGGCCACCGCCCCGGCGGCTGCCAGCACCACCGTGGTGAACGACGTCCGGGCGGCGGCATCCTCCACCACCTGGGTCAGAGGCCGGGCGTCGGCCAGGGGGATCCGGGCGTGGAGGGCCCGCGTCTCTTCCCGGAGGAGCGGCAGGACCGAGAGGGGGTCCCCCGAAACCCTCGCCACCAACTCCAGGCCCCGGGTGACCCGCGGCGCCCCGGACGACGCCGACAGCGTGGGGAAGTAGATCGCCTCTTCCGCCGGCACCTCGAGGCGCGTGAGCCGAACGTCGTCGGTGACCCCGACGATCTCCCACCACTCCTGGTCGTCGAACCCCGTGCGCACGCGCCGCCCCAGGGCGTTCCCCCCGGGCCACCACCGATCGGCGAACGCCCGGCTCACCACCACGCCCCGGAGCCCCACGGCGTCGTCGCCCCCCCGGAGTCCCCGCCCCTCGACGATGTCGATGCCCATCGTCTCGAAATACCCGGCGGATGCCCAGCGCACGTGGGCCATGATGGGCAGGTCGTCGTCGCCCCGGGGGTGATCCTCCAGCTCCACGTTGAAGAACGACCCTTCGGTGAGGGGGAGGTCGCTCACGAACCCGCTGGCCACCACCCCCGGCACCGCATCGACCCGGTCCAGCAGCTGGCGCTGGAACTCCGCGGTGGCCCGGGCGTCGGCGATCTCGCCGGCGGGAACCGTGAGGCGGACGGCCACCACTCCCTCGGCGTCGAAGCCCGTATCCACGGCACGGAGCGCCAGGGCGCTGCGCACCATGAGACCCGCGCCGACGAGGAGCACCAGGGCCAGGGCCACTTGCCCCACCACCAGACCCGACCGCAGCCGCTGCCGATCCCGACCACCGGTTCCCCCCCGAGCGCCGCCGGACCGGAGTTCGGCGGCGATGCCCCGAGAACCGAACCGCAGCATGGGCACGAGTCCGAAGACCAGTGCCGCCCCCAGGGCCAGGGCCACGGCCACCGTGGCGGCCCGGCCATCGACGCCCACCGCCCACACCCGGGGCAGGCTCGTGGGTGCCATGGCCACCGCCCACGTCACGGCTCCCCGGGCCACGGCCAGTCCCAGCGCCGCACCCCCCAGACAGAGCAGGAGGCTCTCCACGAACAGCGCCCGCCCCACCTGCATCCGACCGGCCCCCAGGGCAGCCCGTACCACCAGTTCCCGGCTCCGCTCCTCCCGCCGCACCATGAGGAGGTTCACCACGTTGGCGCAGGCGATGAGGAGCACCAGCGCCACGGTGCCCACAAGCACCTGAAGGGTCCGGCGCACGTCGCCCACCACCGCTTCCTTCAGCGGGATCACCCGGGACCGCATTCCGCCGTCCAGGAGGTAGTCGGTGCCCTCCCGCAGGCTGGGCAGCCGGCTCACCACCGACGCCAGCTCCCGGCGGGCCTCGTCGACCGATACACCCGCCCCGACTCGGGCCACGGCGCCGGGCGAGAAGTCCCCCGAAGGAGCCCGGGCCGGATCGATGACCATGGGCACCCAGAAGCGGGTATCCCGGGCCGGCCAGGCGAACCCGGCCTCCATCACCCCCACCACCCGTCGGGCCACCCCGTCCAGGCGCACCGTGGCGCCCACGATGCCCGGGTCGCTGCCGAAAGCGCTTCGCCACAACCCGTGGCTCAACACCACCACCGCCTCCCCGCCCGGCCGACCCTCCTCGTCGGCGAAGGTCCGGCCCGCCGCCGGGCGGGCCCGGAGCACCTCGAAGAATCCCGGCGTCACCACCGCCCCCGTGACCCGCTCCGGCTCGTCGCCCACGGCGAGGTTGGCCGCCGTGGGCCGATGCAGCGCCATCCCCTCCAGGGCGGCGACGTGCTCGACGTAGGTGAGGTAGAGCCCCTGGGGCGTGCCCATGCGGTCGCCGTCTTCGCCCACCACGTGCCCCACTTCCATCAGGTCGTCGGGGGCCTCGAAGGGCAGAGGACGAAGCAGCACGCCGTCCACCAGCGAGAACACGGCCGTGTTGGCCCCGATCCCCAGGGCGAGGGTCACCAGGGTGATCACCGTGAACCCGGGTGAGCGCACCAGACCCCGCACGGCGAAGCGCACGTCGTTCCACCATCCCATCGTCGTCATCGTCTGCCGCCGTTCGTCGAGTGCGTCGAACACGCACGTGAACACTCGCCACCGGAGGCGAAGTCGGGCCCCGAGAGGCACGGGCCCCCGGGCGTCCAGTCGCCGCCATGCGTAGACCAGCTCCGCCTCCCACTCCCCTCGCCACGGGCCCCGGCGCGCCCGGGGCACGAGACGGCTCACCCACCGGATCCAGAGTGCGCCCGGAGGATCGGATTCGGGCCGCTCCCTCACGGCGCGCCTCCCTCCGGGGCGAAGAGGGGCACCAGAGCCGGAAACCGCCGCGCCACCTCGTCCAGGGAGGCCTCGCCCACCGGCGTGAGGGCGTAGTAGCGCCGCGGCGGGCGACGCTCCGCCCGGGCCGTGGCCTCGTCTTCCCAGTCCCCCGACAACACGCCGCGACGCTCGAGCCTGCGCAGCAGCGGATACACGGTGCCGTCGGGCAGTCCCGTGGCATCCATGATGTCGAAGCCGTACCGGTGCCCGCCCCGAATGGCCAGGAGCACGGCGGCTGTGGGATAGGTGAGGCTGAAGAGGCGTCCCATGACGTTACCAAGAATTCTAGGTACCCGATACCATCGGACCGCTCGGCCCGCCCGTCAAGCTACCCGCCCCGCCCCTCCCCCACCTCGTCCACCCGGAACACGGTGACGGCCTGCACGTCGAACGCGTCGTGCACGGTGGCCAGGATCAAACCCCCGCGGATGTCCAGGACCGTCACCGGCGTGGGAAACTCCACCTGGCGCGTCCACCCGTCGGCCGCCCTCACGACGCTCAGGCGGGACGTGGGGAGGGTGGCCACGTCGTAGTGCTCGATCCAGATGTGGTCGGCATCATCGCCGAACACGTCGCGGAAGTACGGAAGGGGCCGCTGATCGTCGATCTCCAGGTCCCGCAGGGAGCGAGCGATCAGGGCGTCCACGTCGGCCTCCGAACTCCCGGGATTCGCCCTTCGCAACGTCTCGTCCAACCACTCCTCGTACCGGGCCACGTCCGCGGCCTCGGGGTACCGGGCCTCCGGCGTCCAGCGGAGGATGCGCGACACCGACCCCGCCTCGTCCAGCCACCGCACCTCGGCCTCTCCGGCCCATCCCTCCACCCACCCGTCCCCGGCGACCGTGGCCGTCCCGTACGCCCTGAACGGGTTCGCCCCCGTGCCCGCTTCGGCCTTCGACTGGCGGTAGCGGCCAACCGTGTCGGCCGTGAGATCGTCGGGGTTCACCCGCACGAGATGCGCCCACAGCCAGGGGCCCTGCATCTCGGCGGTGCGGTAGGCCGAGGTCGACATCCACCATCGACCCCGGCGGTCGACGCCCCGGAGGCGCAGTGCGGTGGCGAGGTCCCATCGCCCCTGGAGCGTCACCACCTGCCCCACGCCGTCCCGGGTCAGGCGCACCAGTCGGCCGTTGCCGTCGTCGTCGACCCAGACCGACGCGGCGTCGGCCACCCGTACCGCCACCGGCCGGAGGGCCTCGCCAGGGCCCTGGCCCGACGGCATGGAGACCACGAAGGAACCCCCGCTCACCACCGACACCACCTCGCCGTTGCCCGTGTCGGCGAGGACGGCGCTGTCCGGGGCCACGAGAGCGCCCGCGAGAATACGCCGGAACTCGTACTCCCCGGGGTCGAAGCCATGGGTCCAGACCGGGACGGCCCTCACCACCGGAGCATGGGTCAGCGCCCCGTGGAGGGTGACGACGGCGACCCCGGCGCTGTCCGCGACGTCGGCCTCCAGACCCGCGGCGGGCGGATCGGCGCAGGCTGTCAGGAGTCCCAGACCCAGAATCACCGCCCAGGGCGACCGCCTCATGGCTCGGGGCCCTTCCCGCCCAACACCGCCGCGGCAATCTCGGCGGCGCAATCCGCCGCCGTTCGTCCCTCGGTGTTCACCACCCGCGTGCCGGGCCGATCCAGGGGGACGTTGTTCCACCGGGTCATGAACTCGTCGAGCCCCTCGGGGGTGCGGAGCTTCCGCATTTCGGCGCGGGCCGGCGCCACCACGCGACGTCTCAGCTCGTCCACGCCGCACGCGAGGTACACGGGCACGAACTCCCCGCCCCGGGTCACGATCTCCCGCTCCAGGGCGGCCACCGTCGCGTCGTCGTGGGGCGAGGAGTAGCAGTTCGTGAACACCACGGTGGCCCCACCCTCGTCGGCCGACGCCGCGAGGGCCGTGCGCCGCAGGCGGTGCGTCAGCGCCCAGAACTCGGGGGTCCCGAAGTCGAAGAGCGCCTTCGCCACGTCGATGGTGAGGTGGTTGTGGAAGTTGCGCACGCCGTGCGACGCCTGAAGCTCGCAGGCGATGGTGTATTTCCCCGACGCGGGCGGGCCGTGGAGGAAGATGAGCTTCATGGCGGCAGCCCCCGTCCAGGGAGAGGTTCGACGTCGTCGCATCGTAGGGGCACCGTCCATGCCCCGCCAGCGAAACGGTCCGGGGCCGTTGCCCTCCGGACGCACCAACGACAGTCTGCATGATCGCGCAGGACACGAAGGGGTCCCCATGAAGAGCATCCACACCGCCCGCCTGATCCTCCGCCCCCTGGCTCCGAGCGATCTCGCAGATCTCCACGGGCTCTACGCCGAGGGCGATCTGATGCGCTACATCACCGGTCGCCCGCGCACGCTGGACGAGTCCCGACAGCGCCTCGACAAGGACCTCGGCCACCACCGGGACTTCGGCTTCGGCCTCTGTCTGGTGGAATTGGCCGCCACCGGCGAGGTCATCGGGCGCGCGGGACTCGAACCTCGCCCCACGGAGATGGGACTCCAGGGCGAACTCGCCTGGATGATCGCAGCGCCCCACCAGGGTCGCGGCTACGCCACCGAGGCGGGGCGGGCGCTCGTGGAATTCGGCCGTCGACTGGGCCTCGCGCGGGTGTTCGCCGTGACCCACCCCGACAACGCACCCTCGATCCGCGTGATGGAGAAGGTGGGGCTGACCCGGGTGGGGGTCAGGGACGGGGAACTGGAGTACGAGGGGTAGCGCAGGCGTCTTCGCCGTCGACGGAGTGGTCGTGCGGGCCCCATCCGATGCGATACGACGTTCGAACCGAATCGGCACCGGCACTTCCCACGGCGTCTTGGCGGAGGATGGCCCAGAACCCGGACTCGTCGTCCCAGTGCGCGACCGTCGCCTGCCCCGAGTCCCCCCCCGGGGCGAACCGAATCGCCCGCTGGTAGCAATACGTGGGCTCCACCACACCGGCGAAGAACTCCCCCCACGTCTCGATGAAGACCGTCTGCCCCTCGGCCTCCTCCCAGCCGAACTCGACCTCGATGTACTCGAGCGTGCCTCGCACCGGACAGTCGTCGAAGGGGCGCGCGTCCGACGCGCACGGGCGAGACACCATAAACGTCGTGGTGAAGGCGGCCGTGGAGTCCGAGTATCCCGCGTACGGGGCCACGGAGATGGACGGATACAATGCGTGGAGGTCCCTCGCGGCCATCCCCATGGCCACGCCGTCCATCTCCGAGACGGGGAGGACCTGGACGTGCTCCGCCACCGGAGGGCTCGAGGCCTTCGAGCAGCCCCCGGCGAGGGCGAGCATCAACATGGCGAGCGCAACGACCCTTCTCATGGGCTGACGGAGGGGGGGCCGCGCCGACGATCCCGCCGGTACAGGAGCCTGAAGCCCAGAGTCATGAGGAAAAAGATCGAGAGGTAACTCGCGGCCCCCACCTGGGTGGTGCGCGCCGCCGAGTCGGGATCGACGATCATCTCCAGGAGGCCCGTTTCGGCCCTGTCTCCCACCGACCAACCCGCGAAGTTCCACGCCGCGTGGAGTCCGATGGGCACGGCGAGGCTCCGGGTCGCGAGGGCACTCATGCCCCAGAGCAGTCCGCCGGGCACCACGCCGAGGGCGATGGTGCTCAGATCCCACCCGTACGACAGGTGGCTCAACCCGAAGGCCACGGCCGTCACAGCGACCGCGGGCCCCGCACCGACGATCGCCGTGAGCCGCCGGAGCGGATATCCGCGAAAGCCGACCTCCTCCATGCAGGAGGTGCCGACGAAGCGAGCGAAGTAGACGAGAGCGATCAGGACGCCCGTCTCGGGAACCCACTCGAATCGCAAGGGGCCCGCGAACGTCCCGACGATCCACACATGGACTGCATAGGACACCGCGCCGATCAGGAGTCCCACTCCGAACTTGGCGAGGCTCGAGGCCGGCGCCACCACCGACGCGGAGGAGGCGGGACCTCCATCGACTCGCCGGAGGACCCGGGGAAGTGCGAGCAGCAGGAGACTGCTCCCGAACCCCCACGCGATCAACCGCCACAACTCCGTGGGAACGAAGAGAGACGTGACGAACCCCACACCCAGGGTGACCGCGAGGTACCCGACCCAGAAGAGGCCCACGGAGAGGATCACCCTCCCCGGGGCCTCGCCCCTTGGCTCCCCGTCCTCCGTGCCCGCGTGATCCGCACTCATTCCCGGCGGTCGTCCTTTCGCAGCGGAAGCCCCCGGCGAGCCACGATCTCGTCCGCGACGTCGGAGGCCTCCCGGTTCGTATTGTCGATCCGGAGGTGGTGCTCCGGGTAGAAGAAGTCGCCGTCGGTATTCAGCCGGTATCGTCGATCGTTCTCGAGGACCCGGCGCTCCGACGCGTCCACATCGCGCTTGGAAGGTTTCTCGGCGAGGCGGAGTTCCGTGCGGTTGCGACGGAGACGCTCGTCCAGCGAAGCGAACAACTCTACGAAGTGCACCCTGGCATTCTTCGCCGCGAACCGCGCCATCAGCCCATCGATGAAGCGCCGGTCCCCCGCTTCGTCCAGGGCCCACACGTAGGTGAAGATCAGCCCCGGCCCGTCGCCGCGAACCACTTCGTCGAACACCTGGTCCCGAAACGACGAGACCAGCCGATTGAACGGCGGAGAGCCGAACGGAAAGAGCTTCAACGCCGGCTCGATGGACATGTGATTGTGGAACAGCAGCAGACCCGTGCGGTCGGCGAGCTCCAGTCCCACGGTCATCTTCCCCACGGCCGGAGGGCCGAAGAGCACCACCAGGTGCGGTTCTACGCCTCCCACTCTCGCCTCAGGATCGAGAATCGGGCCTCGTCGAACACCTCGCCCCGCTCGACCCGGCTCGAACGCAGCACGCCCTCCTTCACCATGCCGATCTTCTCCATGACGCGCTGGGAACCGAGGTTGTCGACGTCGGCCCGGGCGTGCACCCGGATCAGGTCGGGTCGGGCGCCGAACGCCGCATCGATCACCGCCCGGGCCGCCTCCGTGCACAGTCCACGCTTCCAGTGGGTGCGCGCCACCGAGTACCCGAGCTCCGCCGATCGTTGGGCGACGTCGATCCGCAGGTTCACACCCCCGACCACGACCCCCTCCAGGGTCATGGCCCAGGACGGGTGGGTCGCTCGATCCCGAAGCACCTGTTGAGCGATGAACTGCTTCGCGTGCTCCCGCTCGTACGGTCGGGGAAGGATTCTCAAGAACCGGGACCACTCCGAGTCCCGCGCATAGGCGAAGACGTCATCCACGTCGTCGAACCGGAACGGCCGCAGGATCAGACGCTCCGTCGTGATGACCTCCGGCAGGACCGCGTCATTCAACGCCATCGCCCCGCAGGATCTTCTCCATCTTTCGCCCCTTCGCCAGTTCATCGACCAGCTTGTCGAGGTACCGCGTCTTCCGGGTGAGGGGCGTCTCGATGTCTTCGATGCGGTAGCCGCAGATGACGCCCCGAATCAGATGGGCGTTGTCGTGGATCGTCGCCTCCGCGAAGAACTCCTGGAAGGTCGTCGTCCCGTCGATGTGGGCCTGGAGCTGTTCGCCGGTGAACCCCGTGAGCCACCGGATGACCTCGTGGAGCTCCTCCCTGGTACGCCCCTTCTTCTCGACCTTGTTCACGTAGTGCGGATACACCGATGAGAAACGCATCTCGGCGATGCGCTTGTCGTGCTCGGGCGTCGTGGTCGGCATGGTGGCCCCTCGTCCGTCGTTTCATGGGACTCCTCGGCGGTTCAGGCCCACTCCTGGGCCCATCCCGATCCGCTCGCATGGTACCGGCTCGGGCCGTGCAGCCGCCAGTGCTACTTCAGGCTCCAGAACGGGCCCGCGAGCCCCACGTCGGCGAAGATGGCCTCCATCCGTTCCACGGTGGGGCGTCGCCACTCCAGAGCCTCCCGCCCGCGATACCAGAGGCGCGCCAGGTGCCAGCACTGGGCCATGGTCAGGACGGCCCCCGGTCCGACGTCACGGGATGCGCACCAGCGCTGGGCATGCTCTTCCGACCGGAAGACGAGAATCGTCGCTCAGGTGAATCCGACGTTCTCCCAGAACCGTTTCGGCGGGACCAGGAAGTGGACCACCGCATGGGACTCGACATGGCCCTGGCGCACGCCGAAGACGAGGGAATCCCCGCAGTCGGCACACTGGGTGTGGACCTCGGCGTCGACACCCAGCAAAGCCGAAACACCCAGGGCGTCCCAGGCGCAGTTCGCCCAGTACGTGCGTTGCGCCGTCGTCACCGGGTACGCCGTGGGCACCGCCGAAAACGGAAAGGCCATCCACACGTTCCGCGTGCCCGGAGCCAGGGCGATGGCATGGGCTGCGGCCAGCCGATCGATGGACCGGGCGACGGCGTCGAGGGGCAGATCCAGGGCCGAGGCCAGGCCGGCGGCCGTGGGCGCGCGGGCCGTCTCCATGAACGACTGGTAGATCCCGTGACGGACCCGTCGGTCGATCTCGTCCTCGTGGCCCGGAAGAGGCTCGCGGTGCATCGCCACTACGTACTCCCTACGCCGATTCTACGTGTGGACACGTACGCCGCCCCGGCTCGAAACGGTGGATTCTCATGGGGACACCACTCGGTTCCCTGACCCTGAACGAGGCTACCCCAATGCGAAACCCCCTCCTGGTCGTAGCGCTCCTGTTCACCGGTGCCATGATCGCCGGCGTTCCCGAGACGCTTGCGGCTCAGACCCCCACCCTGCGCTACCAGATCGCTGGAATCTCCTGCGTGCCCGCGGCCCCGACGGTGTACCAACAGATGGTCGTTACGGATGAGGCGAGCATCCAGTTCGCGCAAGGAAACGTGGGGCGACTCAGCATGCTCTGCCCCATCCCCTTCGTCGGTTCCTTCCGGCATGAGGCGGTCGGCCTCACGGTCCTGTTGAAGGACCCGGACGGCCCTGGCGCCGCCCAGGTGGACGTGAGCCTCCGAAGGATCGCGAGGTCGGATGGATCCGGATCGGCTCATCCCGACGCCCAACTCAGCTCCAGCCGGGACTGCGCGCCGGAGAACACGGGCTGGCAAGAGTGCGTCGTCTGGTTCCAGGACGACCTGGACTTCGATCGCTACTACTACTTCGTCCGCGTCAACGTCGTGCGAGAATCCCGCGGCCAGGCCGTTGCGTTCGGGGGCATCCGCCTCGAGGGACGAGTCCTCTAGCCTGCGCGCCCGGGGTGGGGCAGGCTCCCGTGTCCCATCCCGGTCGGCGGGCCCCGACTACTCCAGTCTCGGAGCATCGGCCACTCCCTTCCCGATCAACCACCCAGCCAGCACCATCTCCTGCACCGCAATCGGCACCGTCAGCAGTACCTCGAACAGCACGGGGGGAACGTCTGGCGTGAGGGCCAGGAGGTCGAGCCCCCCACCCACCAGGAGAAGGGCCGCTCCGAACACACCCCAGATCGCGATGGCGGGAGGGACGAGTCGGCTCTTCCAGAGCACGGAATTCAGCAGCAGAGAACCCAGGGGGAACGCAACGACGACCGAAATCAGAAAGGCGGACTCGTTCACCGCCTGGAGCGTGCCCAACTGCGTCGCCAGTGCGCCCGTCGACGCCGTCCCGGCGTGGAACGCCTCGCTGAGGGAGACCATGGCCAGCAGATTGCCGTCCACCACGACCAGGGCCGCGGCCTCCATGATCCGCAGTCCCACGTACGAGAGGGCCGCCGTTTCGGACGCTCGTCGCAGGATCGGGTAGAAGACCAGGGCGATGAGGGGAATCGCGAACACGCCGATCAACTCGATCAGCACCCCGACCATCACCATACTTCGATTCGGGAAGGCGACCTCGAGAACGTCGTCCGAATTCAGGAAAGGGCCGTGGAGTGCCTGCCCGGCCATGAAGAAGCCGGTGGCGACGATGAACAGCGCGCCCACAACCGCGGCGGTCCGGCGCTGGCCCGTCATGATGCCATCCTCTCCGTATGAACTCCCATCCCTCGTCAGCAGAGGGCTCCGCGGCGGAGGCTGTTGCGGACCACGAAGACGGAGTCCGACTGAATAACGCCCAAAACGCTCACCTCCCCCACGCACATTCCCTCGGGGCGTGACCCGCCGACGATCACGTCGATCCAGTAGTCGGTGCCTCGAGCGAACCACACGGCGTACCCGGCCTCGAACCGAAGAGACCGGTCCAGTTCGCGAAGCACCGTGACGACGGGGTGCGTTCCCTCGGCCAACTCGATCCGACGTTCGCCGGGCTGAGAGAGGAGCACTGAGACCTCACCCACGAAGACCCGGAGTTGGAGCGCGTCGGTTGGGGGGGCCTGGAACCGAATGGTCAACGCCGGATCACCCGGACCGGTCGAATCGGAGCAGCCCACAGCCAGCGAGAGGAGTGCCACGAGTCCCAAGGCGGTGCGCCTTCGAATCGACGCTCCCCGACGAGCCCTTCCCCTGTGCGCCATCTCCGCGACTCCGTCGTTGACGACACGGCCCTGACAGCGGTGCACCAACGAACGCTACCCAAAGAAGCACCTTTGCCGCAAGGACCCTTCCCCTCGTCATTCCGACCGCCGTTCGGCGGCTGGATGAGCCTACTCCGTGGCGTAGAGCACCTGCTCGGCACCGAATCGGGTCAGCCTCCGCTCCGGCCGCATTCCCAGGCGCTCCAGCAGCCGGCGCGAACGGGTGTTGCTCGCCTGGGTCTCCGCCACGACGCGGGGCAATCCGAGCGTGTCGCGGGCGTGGGCGAGAGCCGCACCGACGCTCTCCGCGGCATAGCCGAGTCCCCAGAATTCCGGCATCAACTCGAAGGAGACTTCCGTATCCGCACCCTCGTGGTGGTCGTCCAACGTCACGAGGCCGACGAAGGCGTCCTCCTTCAGCGTCCGGACGGCCCAGCAGATGCCAGCTTGGGGCCGTGCGAGCATCTCGACGAACTGCTTCCGGACGATCTCCTCCCGGACGGGGCCACCGAGGTGGCGTCGTACCGCGGGATCTGCCCGAAGCCTCACCACGTCCGGAAGGTCCGAGGCCTGCACCGGGGTGAGCCGACACCGGTCGGTAGTGATGGACACGGGGTCTTCACCCCAGTCTCCGGGCCCCGCCGGAGGCTCTTCGTCAGCCGGCCGATTCACCCAGGACTCGGGGCGCGCGAGGAACGTACCTCAAACGGATCACGTTCTCATCCATCTGATCGTGGGCCACCAGTCGAAGCGGCGGTCGAGGGCCGGCGAAGTCCTAGCCGGCATCCACGCCGAGCAACGCCCTCGCCTCTTCCTGCTCCGCCTCGAGGTTTGCCGTGGCGTCGGCGGTGAGCGCTCGAGCCGAGCGCTGGGCGATGTGGAGCGTGGCACCGGCGGTGGCCGCCCCGAACAACGCGACCATGGGGACTCCCGCGACCACGTCTCGAAGGCCCAGGGGCAGTCCCATGGACAGTCGAATGAGGGCACCGACCCCGAGCGACACCGCGACCGCGACCGTTCCCCCCATGAGAGCCGTGCGACCCACTCGGATACCGAGAAGAGGGCGGTCGAAATGCCGAAGACGAAGGTAGCCGGAGAAGGCGAAGCCGGTCACGAACCCGGTGATCCCGACATTGGTCGCGATGGCGAGGATCAGCCTCCAGGGCGCGATCGGCGCTTCGAGCCCCACGAGCAACTCCATGGCGCCGAACACGGAGAACGCGCCCGCGAACCACGTTGCACCCCAGACCACGGCGTTGCCGATCGCACCCCGTAGACGTCGAAAGACGCTCCTCACTGGCCCACCTCCTCGGCGATGCGGGGACTGCTCATCGCCCCCATGCTACGCAGGGTGGGACCGGATCCGCCAGACCGATTCACCGACCCGTCCCGAACCTCAAGCCAAGCGCCAGACCGACCAAGTCGACCCGTCTCTCCCTGGTGACCACCGTCTCCGATCGACGGGAAATCCACAGGAAGTCCTGGCGGGCACCCACTTCGAACTGGGCGCCCTGGCCCACCCCGAACCGGATCACCGCGTCGAGCCGCAGCGACAAGTCCCAGTCGTCGCCCCAGCGCACGGCGCCCCCGCTGGGGACCAGTGCCAACTCCCCGGGGCCAACCTCGAACGGAGCGGCCATTCCCGCCCGGATCTGAAGCCCTGCGGACCCGGGAAAATCGCAGATCGGAGGAAGGGAGTCGGAGCATCCGTTCTCGGCGACCTGGACGCCTGCCATCAAGACCGGAGTCACCCCCGTGGATCGGGCCTCCCACCGCACCTCGGCGGCACCGAGCTTCGTATCCCCCGGATCGAGGTCCTGGCCTCCGCCCAGAACCAACGACAGGGCGCCCCCCTGCCCAGCCAACTGCACGGGTGCCATCGCGCAGAGGAGGACGACGACCCATGTGGAGTCCCATGTGAAATCACGCATCACAGACGCCCTCGTCATGGATCGGCCCTACGGCCATCCGTGGCCCCGATCGCCTCCAATAGACGTTCTCGTTCGGCGTTCAGGGACGCCATCTCGCGATCCCGCCGGAGCGCCGGAACCAGGGAGACCCACAGTCCCACCGCGCCCGCAGCGACGAACGCCACCCCCCACCCGGCGACCTGCGACACGACACCCAGGGTGAGTACGAAGGCGCTCAGGGCCGTGAACGGGCCCCGACCGCCATACACATCGTAGCGAAGGTCCTTCAGACGGAGCTCGAGGTCTCTGAGTTCTGCCTCGTGGACCGCCCGCTCACCCCTCGTCACATCTCGATCAACGCTCACGCGGGCCTCCCTGAGCCGGCGGGGCGCGGCTCGGGACCCGGGAAGAGGTAGAGAGCCAGGAGCCAACCCACCCACAGTCCGGTGGAGACTTTCTGAACGATCGGCAGGAAGGTCGAGGCCGACTCGGAAAAGTAGATGGCGGCGTTCCACAGCGTGCCTGAGATGCAGGCCACTCCCGTGAGCAGCATGGCCAGTCTCGACTGGCTCCACAGCATGTGGAAGATGGCCACCATCGCGACCACGAAGAACACCAACGTGACCCCGACCAACACGTCATGCATGGGGGTTACGACCAGGGACGCGTACACCATCGAGCCGATTCCGGCGATCTCGATGGTCTTCCGGTGAAGTCGCGTGGGCCCTCGGCCCGCCACGGCGTGAAACACCAGCCCGATGCCGGTACAGAACACCAGAACCGCAGCCACGGCGACGGGACGCGCCGCGTTTGCGACTCCGTTGGTGGTCTGTGGTTGAAAGAGACTCGAGATGGACTGCTCGAACCATGCGTAGCCACCGGGATACTGCGCCGCGGCGACGCCGAACAGGAGCAGCGCTAGACCGACGAGCCCGACGGGCCATCTGGATCGCCGATCCGACGGGGTTCTCACCACCGGGATTCTCCGCAAAGCAGCGAAGCGATCTGGCGAAGATTGCAGTCCCACTACTCGTTCCCGGCCGAAGCTCGACGGCGTGTCAGGGCAAGGGCCCTCTCCGACCGGACCGATGCCCTCGACTCCGGCGACAAACGAAAGGACGCGTCTGGTTCTGGCAATCTCATGGCAGGGCCTCCGAACCCTCGCCCTCGGCGGACATCTCGCGAACCCACGGTAGGGTCGGCAGGCGCCCGGCCGCCAGCTTCGCGTCGTCCGTTCGGGGCTGTCGGGCCAACGCCCCCGGGACTTCCCGTGCTACGTTCCGTGGACCCGGCCTTGCGTTCGAGTGCACTCCAACCGCGACACTCCATCCATGTCCCAGCCCATCGGCATTCGCGCCTTGTCGCTTCGCACCGGTCTGTCGACGCATGCGCTGCGCTACTACGAACAAGCCGGCTTGATGTTGGAGGTGCCGCGGGACGCCCGCGGGCATCGCCGCTACACGGAGCGTCACGAGAAGTGGGTCGCGTTTCTGATCCGCCTCAGAGAGACCGGTATGGGAATCGCCCAGATCCGACGCTACGCGGAACTGACCCAGGGAGACGAGGACCCCGATGGTACCCGGAGATGGGCCATGCTACGGGAGCATCGGGACGAACTCCGGGAGCGCGTGGGCCGGCTCCACGAGCACCTGGAAGTCCTGGACCGAAAAGTCGCGGCGGGCTGTGGACCCCTGATCACTGGACCCGCGGCGGGAAAGGAGTAGACGATGGCTGAAGAGAAGAGCCCCCTCGACGTGATCGCGTCGCTGTATCGGCTGTTCGGGGAGGGGCGAATCGACGAGACGTTCGACCTCATGCACCCCGAGGTCGTACTGCACGAACCGGGAGATCCGTCCGTGCTGCCATGGGCGGGACGCCACGTCGGGCACGCGGGCGTGAGACGCTTCTACGAGGGACTGAGTTCAGGCCTGTCCCACATTGTGATCGACCCCGAGTCCCTCGAACTTCGAGCGGTAGGAGACCACGACGTTCTGGCGCTGGGGACGGAACGAGGCGTATCAGCCAAGACCGGACGGTCCTACGAAACCCACTCCGCCTGGCTGTGGACGCTCCGAGATGGGAGGATCGTCGAACTGAGGGCCTACCACGACACGGCCGCCATGCGTAGCGCGTTCGCGGAGTGACGCCCCAGCCGGGCGCCCTCAATCCACTCCGTCGAGGAACACCCTGATGAGGCCCAGCCGTGAGGGGACGAGTCGAACCGCGTACCCGTCCTGCGTGATGTCGATCACGAGCCCGTCCAGCCGAACGTCGGAGACCACCCGGCCGCCTGGATCGACCTGCGCGCGATGCGACCAATACAATTCGGCTGGACTCGGGAACTCCGACGCGGCGATCTCCACGGCGCCCCTGTCGACGAACCCCTGCACGACGGCCGCGTATCGATCTTGATCGCCGATCCGGCCGAAGATGGTGAACTCGCGCCGGCCTGGATCGAACCGAAACGCATCCAGGTTGGAAACCAGTTGCGGCGGGCCCTGAGATCCTTGTTGGGCCAATGGATCGCCGAGCCATGGAAGAGTGAAGTCGACGCTCGAGTCCATTTCTGCAAGAGTGCGCCACCCTTGAATCCGGCCGGCGTGCGGCGTCATGACCCAGAGGGTGTCTCCCGTGAGAGCCAGCTCTCGCTGAGCCGCCATGAACCCGGCGAAGCTTCCGGTGCTGTCCAACCGGAGTGGGAGCGAGTCGGATACGATCGCCTGGGTCCCGCTCAGGTCGAGACGGTAGATGAGATGGGTCGGGCCGCGCATCGTTCGGCGGCCGGACACCCAGACCCGATTCGGCCACTGTTCGACGACGATGGACCCGAACGGGAACGGGACCGAGATCGCACGGTGCATCGCTGAGGTGGACGACCACACCGACACGCGGGAGTTCCCCACGTCCACGAAGGCCACGGAATCGTGCGCCGCATGGACCACCTCGCTCACGGCCCGGAACTCGGACGGCCCCTCGCCCAACGAACCCACGCGACCCAGGAACTCGCCGGTTTCGGAGAAGAGCATCGGAAGCTGCTCGGACACGACCACCCAGGTTCGCCCCTCCGAATCGCGATCGGCAGCGATCGGGGCACCGTAGATGCCACCCTCACTCTCGGGCACCACGAGCTCGAGGGAAGGCGCGATGGGCTCCCGCATGGCCGAGTCCTGAGCCCGAAGTGGGAGTCCCCCGGCGAGAAGGCCTACGAGCAGGGCAAGTGCGAATGTGCGCATCATGTGTTCTGGAGGAAGTCGACTAGCCTTCAATGTCGTATCGCACGATCCACGGAACGTCCAATTCGTCGGCTTCGACGCCATAGACCGCACCACCCGACACGAGCTTCACATCCAGCGACCGGGGCAGATAGACCGACCCCCTCGGTTCGAGCTCCGAGGTGAAGACATCCCAGCGGACCGCATCGCCTCGATAGAGGTGCCGCCGGACCCACACGACGCCGTCGGAACCCACCAACACCGTGGAGAACGCAGGGTAGATCCTCGGCCACGGGACGCTCTCGCGAATCGCTCGGACCCGCGACGCGTAGTTCTCCGCCGCGGGGTCGGTGGAGGTCGTGGCCCGGGCGATGCTGTCCTGGTCGGGGCCGGTCAGATCGACCGCTCGGTACCGAATCGCCGCACTCCGAATCGTGTCGCCATCCAATCCCAGAACCGTCAGCCCATACGTCGGCGCCTCGACTCCCGGATCCGGGATCGACCGATTGGCCAATACCAGGAAAGCACTGTTCGGCGGCGCGGCCAGCACTTCCGAGGTCGAAAGCGGATGGGAGAATTCGCGCGTCCGTTCTGGGGTCTCGAGGGCGTAGAAGGCACCCCGGAGGTTCCGAAGAGCGAGCGTATCCAGCTCCTCTCCGGCCCGGGACATCTTCAGCCATACCTCGTTGGTGACGCGTCCCGCCAACACGTCGGATCCCGGCGAGGGGGCGTAGCTGCCGACCGATCCGTCGGCCAACGGGAGAATCGGTCCGAGGGGGAAGCTCCGGCTCTGCCCCTGAACGCTGAAGCTGATCCGATCGTGGTACTCGCCGTCCGCGCTCATCAGGGTGATCCCCTGCAGGAAGTCGAGCACGGTCAGGGTGTCGCCGAGCCAGGTCAGGTTCCCCGGCGCCTGGAACTCTCCCGGACCCCGCCCCCGTCGTCCCAGGGTTCGCTCGTACGAGCCGTCCGCATGGAAGACCACGATGCGGGCGAAATTCGGTTCCGAGGCGAACACCCTCCCATCCCCGCCGACATCGACGTCGAATACATCCGACAGGGCGCCCTCCCCTTCATTCGCCCCGAAGACCTGGCCCCTCGTCGCCCTCAGCTCGGGCCTCTCGAGAGACACCTCCGCGGGTGGGCTACAGGCCGCCGCTGCGAGGAGGGCCAGCACGGCCAGGGTGAAGCCACGAAGGACTCGAAGGGCTCGCTTCATGCGCAGACCCCAGCGTCGAGGAAACCGGTTCGCGCGTTCGGCCGTCCCACCTGGATCGTGAACGGGAGCCGAATCCACACGGCGATGGGGCTATTGGCAAGCATGGCGGGCGAGAACCGAAGCACCGACGCGATCCTGCGGAACGTGGCGTCGATGGCCGGGGACCCGGATCCGGAGTCGATTCGTGTCTCGAGAACCGACCCATCGGCCCCGACATGGACCCAGACCACCGCAGTGCGCGTAGACGACGCCCCATCGAGCGCCGGGGGTCGGTTCGCCTGGAGCGAATCGGCGATCTCGCGGAGATTGGTCGGAATCGGTGCTTCGTCGACCCTCACCCCACCAACTCCGTCTGGGGCCATGACACAGCATTCCGGATCCTGAGCCGCGGTTCCGACGGCGAGGAGCGGCAGCACGAAGAAGGGGGCGACCAGGCGATAGAGTCTCGTCTTCATCGGATCCTCCTGGGGGCCACGCCGCCCACGACGCTCCAGGCTCCGTTGGACCGAGCCAGATTCACGTCCAGGCGTCCGAGGAAGACGCCTCGCTCCCCTTCGTCCGAACGGCTCAGGCTGAACTGGAGTTCCACCCCGACGGAGTCCTCTGCAAACGTGGCCCGGGCCAACTCCGCGTGCGAACCCTCACCTGCCACGACGCACGAGATCTCGGCCTCACAAGCCAGGAACACGAAGAGCGGACCCATTCGGTATCGGGCACTGAGGCCAGCCTCGACGTCGGCGTCTTCCACCGCCCACCCGAGTCCGGAGCCGAGGACCCGAGCAACGGAGGCTCCATCGACCGCGAAGACGTCCAGGGTTTCGAGCTCCGCCGACACGACCTCGAAGAAGGGCTCCAAAGGGGGGGTCTGCCCCGAGACTGCGCCCGCCGAGACGATCGGGAGCAAGGCGATCCAGGCGCCCCTCAGAAGAAACGGCGATCCACGCTTCATCGCGCTTCAGCTCTGTTCAAAGGAAGATCGATCCAATACCGCTGCACCATCATGTCGCGATCCGCAAGAAACTCCTCGGACGTGAGTTGGCCACCGTTCGCACGGATGGTTCGCGCTGAAGCCAGATTCCGTTGATCACAGGTCAGCAGAACACGCTTCAACCCGACCGCCCGGGCTCGATCCAGCGTCAAACGGGAACCGCTGCGGTGAGGTGAGCCCGAACGGCGACAATTCCTCGAGAGACTCGGGACTGACGCCCGCCTCGGCGCGGAATGCGGCAAACGCACTCCTGAAGGACTCGAGTGCCTGTTGCACGTCCAGAACCCGCGCCTTGGTGACGACGTGGACCAACTGGACGCCCCTCTCGGCGTGGACCTCGTCCGATTCAGGGTTCCAGCACGTGATCTCGAGGCTGTGAAGCGTCGCCCTGTCGATGGCCTCGAGCCCCGATACGATTTCGCCATCGACCAGGACAGCCGGTTCCCCCGGCGTAGCGCCCGGTAGCGTATGCGAGGGCGGACACTTCGCCGTTTCGGGGGACCCGCTCAAGACAACCGCAATGCTCAAGGGTATTCCCAGCATGAAGCCTCCGATGGCCCCCCGGTTGGTGATGAGATTCCCATCCCTTCGATCTACGATCCCGCCGGTTGGCGGATTGCACCGAGCGAGGTCGTCGGGGTCGCGTGGTCTGCGCTGGGGGCCTATGCGCCGATTTCAGGAGTCCACCGCAGGACATCGTAGACCAAGGCGATCAAGACCAGAGGCACCAGGAACGCATGAAGCCGCCTTCGGGACGACGCAAAGAGGACCGCGAAGACCACGAGCACGAACAGCGATGTGGCGTTCCCCGGAGAGAAGAGGACTTCACCGGCGAACAACGGGCGAAACGATGTCGATCCGAGCACGGCGCAGACGGCGAAGAGCCAGACCGGTCGCATGGGACCGAAGTAGTACGCCTCCAGATCGGCGCCCTCGAGTCCTGGCGGAAACAGAAGGTGGGCAATGAGGAAGAGTGAGATGGGGCCGATCAACAGAACCGCCAGCGCGGCGAAGCTCCACGAGGGGACGTCGCGCAGACCCCACGACTCCCACCATTGCTGAATCAGGGCTACGAAAACGACTGCGGTAAGCACCCCGTGAACCCAGTAGCCGCGGACCTCGGTCCGAGCCCGCACCACGTGCGCGATACCGGTCAGGACTTCTGCGATGCCCAACCCGATGATGATCGAAACGAGCACCATCAAGAACTCGAACAGCGCCATCGCGGCCTCCCATGGGCTCGGGCCGCGCCAGGTTGCAGACGCGGGTCCCGTTCGTTGGCGACGCAGGTCGGGATGAGCTTCTCCACCCGTTCGAACGTCGTCGACTTCGCCGATCGGGAACACTGCCATTCGGTCTTCCATTCCCGCAACCGACGTCACCCGATCATTGGGCCTTGAGCCCGCCGAAACCCACTCGGCGCTTCTAAGGAAGACCGGGCTCACCCTGCCGGCCGGGGCATCGAGGCCTTTCCCCCCCGAGCTCGGCCACTCTTTCGCCCAGCTTGCGGCGAATAGAGCGTCCGTAGGCCTCGGCCGGAAAGACGATGGCCAGGAGAACAGGAATAGCGACCAGAGCGCCAAGGACCGCAAGCGATCCGTCGACCGACCCAAGGCGCACTTCTCGAGCGATCAAGACGAGTTTGACCGGTATGGCAGCACCAAGCATGACTCGAACCGTACCCCGCGACCTCTCGAAGGCTCGCAACCTCGTCTTGGCGTCGTCGAGCTGCTGCAGCCCCTCCAGCCGCTCCTCCAAAGGAACGACACCGTCCCTTCCGACCACCGGGTCATCGGCCAAGGACCACTCCAATCCCAGCCTCAACCCTGACAGCTTCATTCCGGAAATCGAAGGCTCCCTCATGGATTGACCTGAGGCCGAACGAGTAGAAGGCGTCGAGCGACCAAACGACTGCATCGGTCGCGTGGGCGTTCACCCCTGCACCGCCCGTGGCGAGGTAGTCGACGCTTCGTAGGGGGCGGATCGACTCATCACAGGGGTTCGTTGTGGTGGCACGCCTCCCCACCTCGACTCTGTTGCATCCGACCTTGACCGAGATCGTTGGTCCAAGCCGGAGGTGTCCGGAGAAGGACTCACGCGACACGATGGTAGCTTGGAGCAGAACGGGAATGTCCAGATAGTCCGTTGCCGAGACGTAATGGCTCCCACCGAACTCTTCTTCGAACCCCTTCTGGACGTACATGCCGCCGACGAAGAGACCAGCCCAACTGCTCAGAGGCACGCTCCACGAGGCACCGACCGCGAATCCCGTTCGCCGATCCAGATCAAGACGAAAGTCCTGCAGCCGATAGGTAGCGCTGCTGACACCACCACGAAGACTGACCACGCCCTGAGCCGAGAGTGTCCGGTGCGGAAACACGATCGACATCAGCGCCAGCACTACGAGTCCGACACATCGAGCGTTTTTCACGATTCCCTCCAGAGGATCTGGACCGCTCACGGCTGCAGGGTACGGCCGTCCGCAGCCGGAGCGCCAGCACCATCTGCACGCTCAGGGGCCTTCGGGGACGGAGCGCCGCCCCGGGGATCGGTTCCGCCGCAGCCGCTAGTTCCTGAGTGAGATGGATACCGCTGCCACTCCAGGACAGACGCCGAGGTCCTCCGATCTCGGAGGCTTGAAGAGTTCGATGGACTCCACCAACGCCAGGTTCAGGTTGTCGAGAGGATGGGGAACCAGGGTGTCGACAGGGACCGAGTGATGAGGGCCTCGATGGAGATGTCTCTGATTCGCCACCACGATCTCACCATCGACTACGTACGAGACGTAGCTGATCGAGGGATACGTTCCCGCAGGCTGCGGTGCGATCACCGGGCAGGCCTCGCTCGGCGTCTCCGCCAGGGGCGTCTCGACAGCACACGCCGCGCCGAAGACGGTGAGAAGCAACGCACATGGGCGCCGGGTGCCACGGTTCATCGTCTGATCTCCAGCAGTAGGATGGCTTCCTCGCTTTCGTCCGTCGAGTAGCCGTGCCACCTTTTCCCCAGCTCGCACCACGACCTGCTGTTGATCGGCCGCTGCCTCACGGTAACCCACGGTGTCTCATGTGGTCACGACTCTCCCCCAGGGCCCGGCGCAACACGCTCAGGATCCTGCCGTTCGGGTTGATCTTCTTCCTCGTCGACCAGGTCTTCACGGTTTCGGATCGCGCCACGGCAGCTTCCTCCGGGTTCGCCAACACCCCGATCGAGGTGGATCTGGGGATTTACCTCTTTGCCAGCCTCGCCGTCGCGTCGGTGGGGTTTCTCGTGGGCGCGATCGAACTGCTCTACCTGGACCGGCGGTTGGCCTCACTCAGTCTCGGAAAGAAGCTGGGCGCAAAAACCGTCTTCTACGCGGCTCTCCTCGCGGGCGTCATCCTCGTCACCTTCCCCCTCGCCGCCGCGATGGAAATGGACACGGGGCTGGGCGATGGGCGGGTCTGGGAGCGTCTCCGAGGATTCCTGGCCAGTGGCGCCAGCCTGAGCACCGGTGTGCAGCTCACCACCGCTCTCGTCGCGTCACTGTTCTATTCCGAAGTCAGCGAGCACATGGGGCCTCGGGTCCTGACCAATCTCCTGACCGGACGCTACCACACCCCAAGCGACGAACGGCGGATCTTTCTCTTCTCCGACATGAAGTCGTCCACACGGATCGCCGAACGTCTCGGGCATGCACGGTACTTCGAGCTACTCCGGGCATACTACAACGCCCTCGGCAATGCCATCATCGAACACGGGGGCGAGGTCTATCAACACGTCGGCGACGAGATCATCGTATCCTGGCCAGAGAAGGTCGGGCTCCGCGACAACAACTGCATCCGCTGCGTGGGGCGCATGAAGTCCGACTTGCGGCGGCAGTCTTCCCGCTTTGAAAAACGCTTCGGGGTGGTGCCGGACTTCAAGGCCGGCTTGCAGGCAGGGGTTGTGACGACAGGTCAGATCGGCGCCCTCAAGAAGGAGATCGTCTTCACCGGAGACGTTCTGAATCAGACCGCTCGAATCCAAGGACTGTGCAAGGTCCACGATGTCGATGTTCTGGTCGGTGACGAGTTGAAGGCGGGCCTCCACGGAGAGGACGGTTGGGCCTTTCGGTCGTTGGGTGACCATATCCTGCGAGGAAAGGATGAATCGGTGGAGGTGTTCGCCGTTGATTTCCGAGAAGCAGGAAGATGATCCGCTCTCGAACTCCCTCGTCGACCGCATCGCGATGTTGGGACGGAGCGCCGCGATCAGCGGCGCGGAGCCGGAAGCCCTGTTGTTGTACGGATTCGCGGACCGGTGGGATGATCAACCCGTTCGGGCCAAGCCGTCACGAGGGAGGGGTTCGATCCGCTCCAGCGCATCAGACGCCTCCTCCTGAGCGTGGAACAGGTCCCACCGAAGCTGGTGATTCATCCAGAAGCCCGGCGTCGTCCCGAAGACCTTGGCAAGCCGAAGGGCGGTATCCGGCGTGATCGAACGCCGCCCGTTCACAAGGCTGTTCACGCGCTGGAAGGGGATCTCCATGCGCTCCGCCAACTCTGTCTGAGTCACACCCAGCGGCTCCAGGAACTCCTGCAGCAACATCGCCCCAGGATGACTCGGGGCTCGATGCGTTGGAACACGTACCATTTCACTCCCTCCTGCTATCCGTGGTAGTCCACGATCTCGACATCCCGGGCGCCGCGCTGCGTCCACCGGAAACAAACACGGTACTGGTCATTGATCCGGATACTGTACTGCCCCTTCAGGTCGCCCTTCAGCGCTTCGAGCCGGTTCCCCGGCGGACTCCTGAGATCCTGGATACCCTCCGCGTCGTCGATCAGGAACAACTTCCCCCGCGCCCGATCGACCAGTTCAGAAGGTACCAGCTTCCTCGAGGCCTTAGTGTCAGCCCCGTTGAAGACATCCTCCGTACCGCGATCCCGGAACTCGATGGCCATACCAGAACATTAGCACACCTACCGTGCTACTCACAAGAAGGCGACACGGTTCCCCTGGAAGGGCGCTACTGCTCACCAACACATGCCCGCCAGAGCGACACCTCGCTCCCCTGGGCCGTTGGGACGGAGCGCCCGCAGGGCGCGGAGCCGGAAGCCCTGTTGTTAGAGGGCGTGCGCACCTACCTACCCGGGCACTCAACCCTCCTCGCCCATCGAGCAGGTCCCTCGTCACTCCCGGTCGCTGATCTCGACCAGCGGCTCACCATCACGAAGTAGCCGAAGAGCTTCGGGAAGCGCCTTTCCGAGAATCCGCCGAAGGCTCTCGTTCGACGTATTCCCGCACGTGAGCCAGATCACCGACGGAGGTGGGCCGAGCTGATCCAGGAGACCAACGAAGTCACGGTCTTTCGTCATCACGACCGCGCCGCTCGCCCGCGCCTCGGCGAAGATCTCGCGGTCCTTCGCGACCCGCAGTCGGGGGTCCGCCTGCACGGCAAGAACACCCTCAACTTCGAACGTCCGCTCCAGCCATGGAGCGATGGACGGCGAAAGCTGCGCGTCGAGCCAGATCTTCACGCGGCCAGGATCGGATGATCCAGCTTCCGGCTGGCGAAGCGCAGGCAGGCCTCGACGTCCTCCTTCTCCAGAGCCGGCATCTCTTCCAACACCTGCGCCTGAGATAGGCCGGACGCGAGAAGATCCAAGACATCCGTAACCCGGATCCGCATGCCGCGAACGCACGGACGACCGCCGCATTGCTCCGGATCGACGGTGATCCGGTCCATGATCTCCGCCACGTTCCCTCCACGTCGAAGCCTTGGCCGATTCAACTCGCCTGAATCTAAGACCCCGCGGGACGCGGGGCGACACGGCACCCCCGGGCGATCACGGTCGAGGCATGCCCTCTAACGTTCCGGGGCTTCCCAACCGGACCCAATCGGCACTGCTCACCAACGTATGCCAGGTGAGCTGAGACCGTTCCCGCCAGACCGACACTTCGTTCACCTGGGGCCGGTTGGGACGGAGCGCCCGCAGGGCGCGGAGCCGGAAGCCTTGTTGTTAGGTGTCGTTGCCATTGCTCCCCTCTCCCTACTGGTGGCACCGCCTCTACGCCTTAACACTCATCCATGCGCAACCGGCCCGACCTCTCCAGGCAGGGCAATAACGTACTTGACTCACCAAGCATCCTAGCCTAGATTGTTGGTGTAGGGATAGTCCACTTCACCAGCAAGACAATGGCCAACCGCACCGCCCCCGAAAGCCTGATCGAAGCCGTCCGCTATTTCGCGGATGAAGACGTGGCTACGGACTTCGTGGCGAATATCCGCTGGCCCGACGGACAGCAGGTCTGCCCCCGTTGTGGCTCCATCGACGATCACTACTACCTCAAGACCCGCCGCCTCTGGAAGTGCCGGGACTGCAAGAAGCAGTTCAGCATCAAGGTCGGCACGATCTTCGAGGATTCGCCCATCAAGCTGTCCAAGTGGCTCCCGGCCATGTGGATGCTGGCCAACTGCAAGAACGGGATCTCGTCCTACGAACTCGCCCGCGCCCTGGACGTCACGCAGAAGACCGCGTGGTTCATGCTCCACCGTATCCGCGAAGCCATGCGGGACGGCGACGGCAACCTGTTCAACGGCGAGGTCGAGGCCGACGAGACCTACATCGGCGGCAAGGCCAAGAACATGCACTTCGCCCGTCGTAAGCGGGTCGTGAAGGGCACCGGGGGCGTCGGGAGCGGCAAGACCGCAGTCATGGGCCTGCTGGAGCGGCCCCGTGGCTCCGAGCACTCCCTCGTCCGTACCCACATCCTGCCCGACACCAAGCAACGGACCATGCAGGAAGTGGTGCGCCGCCACGTCGCGCCCGGTGCGTCCCTGTTCACGGACCAGCACTCCGGGTACACCGGGCTGGCCAAGGACTACTTGCACGACGTCGTGGACCACGTTTCCCACTACGTGAAGGGGCAGGTCCACACCAACGGGCTCGAGAACTTCTGGAGCCTCGTCAAGCGCGCCCTGCACGGCACCTATGTGTCCGTCGAGCCCTTCCACGTCTTCCGCTACATCGACGAGCAGGCGTTCCGGTTCAACAACCGGGGAGACACCGACCGGGGCCGCTTCACCAACCTGCTGGCGTCCATCGTCGGGCGTCGGATCCGCTACGCTGAACTCACGGGAGCAGAGGCATGAAGACGGAGAACGAGACGAAACTAGGTCAACCCCGTACAGAAGACGGGGACCCCAACCCGCGCCCGAAGGCTGACACGATCGTAACGGAGGGTGCGCAAGGGTTAGCGCGCCTGAGGCGACTGACTCGGGTGGTCCTGAAGCCAAGCGCCCGCCCGGGGGCGATTCAGCCTCCATAGGGCTCCATCTCCGCCCACGCCGACGCTACCGCTTGCGGGTCTCCGCCAGCGACCGCCTCGTTCAGGCGTTCCAGCCCAGACTTCGTGTACCCGAAGACGTGCGACCTCGGAACTCCGACGACATGTTCCCTATCTTCTGACGCCACAACAACTACGGACCCCTCGGTTGCCAACGCCAAGAGAACCGAAGGGGTGTCGAACGCGGACCGCGCAATCACGCGGTCCGCGTTACTTGTTTCGGGGCCATTGCGCCCCGCAAGGTTCCGCAATAGAGTTTTCGGCACGACGTCTTCCTCGTTGAAATGGAGTTGTCCCAAATGGCCGATGAGAAGAAGGGCGCAACCGTCAGCCCGCCCTACTTGGGGTTCGGCACCTTCAAGAACTACATCGGCGATTTGGCGGCTACTACGATCCCCCCCCGGATCGACAAGAGCATGATGAAGGGCAAGTCGGGGGGCACTCAGGCGGCGCTGCTTGTGGCCTTTAGTTTTCTCGGGCTCACCGGGGAAAAGGGCGTTGCCACGCAGGCGCTTCGCGATCTCGTGGAGGCGCACGGCACGGAACGATGGCCCGCCGCGCTCAAGAAGCTCCTTGACGAGCACTATGGGCCTATCCTCAAGGGGGTGCCTCTTGACCGTGGCACTGCCGGGCAGCTGGACGACGCCTTCGAGAAGCACACCGACTTCACCAAATCGACCCGAGCGAAGGCGATCTCCTTCTACCTCAGAGCAGGCAAAGAGGCACAGATCGAATTGTCCCCGCACTTTCGCGCTCCGTCGGTTCCGAAGCGGAAGAGAAAGAAGAAAGAGCCCGCCAAGGACGCCACCAGCGCTCCCGACGCCGCCGACGATGGGGTGGACAACGACCCGGGAGATGGGAACGGCGATGAACCAGGCGATAGCACCCCCGTTCCCGATGGGTGGCTGGCTCAGCCTTTCAATCTCCCCGGTCGAAGGCATCCGGTCCGGGTCGTGATTCCCTCCAACCTCACGGCGAAGGAGTGGAAGATGGTCAGCACCTACATGGCGTTGTACGTGGAGGAAGCCAACGAATAGCCCCCGCACCCGGGTCGGACCGGGCACGGGGGCGAGAGTGAGGGGGCGCGTTATGGGGACCAGTCTGGGGTTTGCACCCAGGTCTGCGGGGTTCGACACCCCGGCGCTCCACCTCTCCACCATCCCCAAGACCTCGAGGAGGTGATGCACTTGAAACCGCCGTAGCGTAGCAAAGAGACGGCTTGTTCCCACCGCGTGAGCGGTGACGGCGAGCGCGCCCGTAGTCGGGATGTCCCCCCGGCTACGGGCGTTTCGCCGTGCCAAGGAATTTAGCACCCTGCTAGCCCGAAGTTAAGGGTTTCGTTTGGTGAGTCAAGTACGTTATTGCCCCAGGCAGCACCTCCAACCCGGCTGCGGGTGCGGCCATTCGCGGTGGGGTTCCTTGCCCGCCAGGCCCTCATGTCATACATTGTCATACATGAAGACCGCTGCCGTCACCATCCGACTCGACCCCGAGCTGCAGCGACAGCTCGACCGGCTTGCCAAGCGCACGGGCAAGACCCGTAGCGACATTGTACGGGAAGCCCTCCGCCGACAATTGGCCGTTTCACAGCTACGAGACCTGCGAGCCCGGATCCTACCCTTCGCAGAAGCGGCCGGGTACCTCACTGATGAGGATGTCTTCCGAGACGTCTCTTGAGGGTCTTCCTCGACGCCAATGTCCTGGTCAGCGCGCTCGCCACTCGAGGCATCTGCGCGGACGTTCTCCAGGTGGTGCTTGCTGAACACCAGCTCGTCCTCGGCGAGACCGTTCTCGGTGAAATGAAACGGGTGCTGAGTGAGAAGATGCACGTGCCCGAGGGAGCCGTCTCGGAGGCTGAGGCGCTCCTCCGACGCGAGGCCGTCGTGGTCTCCCGGCCGGGCGACCTTGCCTTCGAGCTCCGCGACCCGGACGACGTACCAATCCTGGCCGAGGCCATGGAGTCCCTTGCCGAGGTGCTGGTGACGGGTGATCGGGACTTCCTCGACGTCGCCGACCGGCTCCCCGTCTTGGCCCTCTCGCCAAGACAGTTCTGGGAGAAGCTCCAAGAGGGCGATGAATCCGACCCCTCCTAGACTCCTTTGATCGCCCCAGCTCGGCTGAGCTACCTCACGGAACTCGGGCCAACCACGGCCGGGGCAATGACACCTAACGTGTTGGGGCTTCCGAACCGGCCCCGTCAGAACTGCTCACCCACGCATGCTACGTGAGCTGAGACCTTTCCCGCCAGACCGGCGCCTCGCTCACCTGGGGCCGGTTGGGACGGAGCGCCCGCAGGGCGCGGAGCCCGGAAGCCTTGTTGTTATCTGTGCCTGCGCTGTCCACCAGAGCCTAGACCCGTGACGGGCCAGAATAGCTCGACCGTACCCTTGGCAACATGTCGTATCTGACATATCTTCTCTCATGAGCCCGAACGACAAGCCGCTGGTGTGGCTCGCGGGCGAGGTGAAGACCCCGCCCTTCTCGGCCGACGCCAGGCTCGAAGCCGGCTTCCTTCTTCGTCGACTCCAACGTGGGGATAAACTGAGCCTACCTCACTCGAGACCCATGCCATCCGTGGCCCGGGGCTGTCATGAACTCAGGGTCGTCGATGATTCGGCCACGTGGCGGATCATGTACTTCGTCGACGCGGACGCCATCGTGATCCTCCATGTCTTCCAGAAGAGGACTCGGGCCACGCCAAAGCGGATCATCGACGTGAGCAGGGATCGACTCCAGGCCTACCGCGACGTCCGGAACCGATAGGGAGATCTCACAGATGGACGACAAAACGAAGAAGAGGCTCGTTGCCGCTGGATGGTCCACGGGAGACGCAAGAGACTTCCTCGAGCTGAGCGACTCCGAAGCCGAGTTCATCGAGATGAAGCTCGCGCTGGCCCAGGATCTCCGCGCGCGCCGTCGCCGGCGACATCTCAACCAGACCCAGGTCGCTCGAATCGTGGGCTCCAGTCAATCGCGTGTGGCCAAAATGGAGGCTGCCGACCCCAGCGTCTCTCTCGACCTTCTCGTGAAGACCCTGCTCAAGCTGGGCGTTGCACGAGCTGAACTCGCAGAAACTCTGTCCCAGGGGCCCAAGCCAGCCGTCGGGTGAGACCTTGAACCCGGGGCTCGACCCGGCTGCAAGGGAGCACGTGCTCAGGTTCAGATAACGTGTTGGGGCTTCCGAACCGGCCCCCATCAGAACTGCTCACCAAGGCATGCTACGGGAGCTGAGACCTTTCCCGCTAGACCGACGCCTCGCCCACTCTGGGGCCGGTTGGGACGG
>JAUIEJ010000010.1 GCA_030428885.1 Gemmatimonadota bacterium
CCGGGGGGGCGCCTCGCCCTCAAGTCCCCCCAAGTCCGGCCGGCCGGGGCGTTCGGGTGGGTTCGTGCGGCCTGGGCGCCTCAAATTGACCCGACCGCCTCGACCGCTGACGAGAGTGGTTGATTGGGGGCGCTCCGGCGCCCCCAAACCGACATTTCCTGGGTGGGCCGGGCAGTTGGGGTGGGTTGGTGGCGCGCCGGGGGGGGGGCGCCTCGCCCTCAAGTCCCCCCAAGTCCGGCCGGCCGGGGCGTTCGGGTGGGTTCGTGCGGCCTGGGCGCCTCAAATTGACCCGACCGCCTCGCCCGCTGACCAGAGTGGTTGATTGGGGGCGCTCCGGCGCCCCCAAACCGACATTTCCTGGGTGGGCCGGGCAGTTGGGGTGGGTTGGTGGCGCGCCGGGGGGGGCGCCTCGCCCTCAAGTCCCCCCAAGTCCGGCCGGCCGGGGCGTTCGGGTGGGTTCGTGCGGCCTGGGCGCCTCAAATTGACCCGACCGCCTCGACCGCTGACAGGAGTGGTTGATTGGGGGCGCTCCGGCGCCCCCAAACCGACATGTCCTGGGTGGGGCGGGCAGTTGGGGTGGGTTGGTGGCGCGCCGGGTCGACCCAGCGCTGTGGTGCGGGCGACCGGCCCGCCCGCCTACCTCCGGACTACCGGCGCCGCTCGCCGCCGATTCCGAGCGCCCGGGCGACGCGACCGATGACGGAGCGGGGCTCGTGGTTCAGTTGTTTGTAGGTCACCCGCAGGACGGTGTAGCCGGCGCCCACCAGGACCGAATCGCGCTTCCGGTCGCTCTCGAACATGTCCGAACTCTTGTGAAACTCCCGGCCGTCGATCTCGGCGATCACGCGTTCGTGTTCCCAAAGGACGTCGACCTCGTACCGCTTCACGCGGGCGTTCGTCCGGAACCCCTTCAGGTCCGCATCCCTCATGAGCTCGAGGAACATCTCCTCGGCATGCGACCGCGTCATGGCAGGCTCGTCTTCCCGCAGGAGCTCCCGGAGCCGACGTACGCCGCGGCGGGTCGAGTGCCGGTCGACCAGGCGTTCGAGCCGCGAATGCTGGACAATCCCGTCCCGGAGTCCCCGTGCAAGGGCGTTCTCCAGGGCCCGCGACGGTAGGACGTTCGCGAGGTCGATCAGCGATCGGGCCGGCTTCGTGATCGCCAGTCCGTTTCTCACCGTGCGCTCGCCCTCACGAACGGCCCCCAGGCGATGAATCCGAATTCCCTTTCGCATCGAGCGGGCCTGCCTCGGAACGATCACGTCGACGGGACTCTCTCCAGGCGGATCGTCGATCAGCCCCCACAACGCGCCGGCCGTGGTGAAGCCGAGAACGACCTCCGGGCCGAAGGCGAGAAGGGCGGCGGCATACCGTTCGAGGGGGGCGCGAAGGGGGCCGACGCGGTAGACGCCCCGATGTACGAGAACCAATCGACCCTTGCGGATGCTATGCCTCACGGCGTGGGGCGTCACCCCCGCGGCGACCAACTGCCTTCGAGCGACGACACCGTGCTGGCGCGCCGCGAGTTCATTGATGATCGGGTCGATGGCAACCCTGACTCCGGAATCAGTCATCACCCGGCCGGACCGCTGGGGAGGAGAGGCGAGATGCCGCAGGGGAGGAGAGGCGAGAGCCCGCGAGGGGGGAGTGGCGAGAGGCCGCAGGGGAGGAGACGCGAGAGGCCGCAGGGAGGAGACGCGAGAGGCCGCAGATGAGGAGAGGCGGGAGGCCGCAGGGTACGATGGGCCTTTGGGCGGCAGAATGGCCCGGTGAGCCCGGCGGTCCGGCGACTGATCGGGGCGGTTGGCCGGAAGACAGGCAACCTGTCGGGCCGGCCGTGCCTCAGAAGGGCAGCTTCTTCCGAACCTTGGCCCAGGTCGAGGCCAGGTGGACCAGGTTGGACGAGGTGGTGCCGTGGATCCGGCCGGAGGCGAGGGCCGCGCGCAGGCCGTCGGGGGTGTTGGGGTGGGCGGGCACCTCGACCCAGGCGCCGGCGACCTCGCCCACGGTGTGGGCGTCGGAGCCCGCGGAGCGAAGGCAACCGTGGCGCTCGGCCAGGGCCGGGGCCGGGTCGTTGAGACGGCCCGGGTGGAGCCGGGCGTTGAACACCTCCACCACTTCGCAGAGGGCGGCGAGTTCGTCGGCCATCTTGCCGCCCCCGCCCTTCCCCTTCGCGTACGGGTGGGGGAGATAGGCGATCCCGCCCTGGGCTCGAATGCGCTCGCAGGTCTCCCGGGCGGGCGTACCCTTGGGGATCACCTCGGTGAGATACAGGCCAATGACGTCGATGCCCTCGGCGGTCTTCACCTCTTCGCCGGCGATGACGTGCTCGGGGTAGCGGGCGGCCATCTCCTGCGCCAGCCAGAGTTCGTTGTGGTCGGTGATGGCGATGCGCTCCACGCCCCGGGAGCGGGCCCGGGCGAGGACGGCCTCCGGATCGGAGAGGCAGTCCCACGACGCCCGGGTGTGCATGTGCAGGTCGAGGCGGATCCACCCGGCGGGGGCCGGGGCTTCGGGTCGGAAAGGTGGCGCGTGGTTTTCCGAAAGCGGCGAGGCGGCGGCGGGGGCCGCGGCGTCGGGCACCGGCGCGTCGGGTCGGAAAGGCGGAGCGTGGCTTTCCGAACGCAACGCCTCCAGCACGGCGTCGGCCCGGGCCTCCAGGGAGGCCAGGTCGCCGTCGTTGTCGATGACGTGGTGCGAACGCGCCCGTTTCGGGCCGGGGTCGCCCTGGGCCGCCATGAGGCGGCGGGCGGCGTCTTCCGCCAGACCCCGGGTGCGCACGATGCGCTCCAGGCGCACGTCGGCCGGAGCGTCGACGAAGACGATGCGGTCGAAGGCCTCGTCCCGTCCGGCCTCGAAGAGGAGCGGGATCTCCGCCACCGCCAGGGGCACCCCCTCGGCGACCCGATGGGCCACCCATTCGTCCACCTGGGCCCGAATCAGGGGGTGGGTGATGCCTTCCAAGCGCGCGCGGGCGTGGGAGTCCCGGAAGACGATGTCCCGGAGCCGGGCCCGGTCCAGCGTCCCGTCGGCGGCCACGACCTCGTCGCCGAAGGCGGCCCGGACGCGTTCCAGTCCCTCGGTGCCCGGGGCGACCACGTCCCGGGCCACCTGATCGGCGCTCACCACGGGCACGCCGGCCGCCCGCCAACGCTCGGCCACCGTCGACTTCCCCGACGCGGCGTTGCCCGTCAATGCGACCCGGAGCGTCACTCGGCGTCGACCACGGTGGAAGGGGGAGGTGCCACGGGAGGGGCCGGCGACGAAGGGGGAGATGCCACGGGCGGGGCCGGCGATGAGGGGGGAGGTGCGGGCGGGGCCGGCGACGAGGGGGGAGGTGCGGGCGGGGCCGGCGACGACGGGGGAGGTGTCACGGGCGAGGCCGGCGACGACGGGGGAGGAGTTGGAGGCTGGGCCGCGCCCGAGCCAGTGACGGGCTCGGAAGGCGACCTCGACGACCGCCGCGCCCGGAGCCAGATCACCACGCCGGCCACGGCGAAGATCACCATCCAGCCGCCGCCCACCAGCGCGGTGGCTCGCTCCCAGCTCTCACCGGCCACGAGTCCGATGGCCATGTAGAGGGCCGCCCAGAGCAGGAGTCCCGGGATCTCGTAGAGGAGGTACACCGGAAAGGGGATCCGGGCCACGCCGCTGGCCACGGGCATCACGGTGCGCACGAAGGCCACGAGGCGGGCCACGGTGACGGAAAACACCGGATGCCCGGAGAGAAAGCGACCGGTGCTGGCGTCATGTCGGGCCAGCGCCCGGGCGGCCATTCCGTCACCGTGGCGGAGGGCTTCGCCGCTCCGGCGACCGATCCAGTAGCCGGCGACGTCACCGGCGAACCCACCCAGCACCGCCGCGGCGGCCACGGCTTCGTACTCCATGCGCCCCTGCCCCGCCAACGCCGTGGCGAAGGCCGTGGCCACGCCCGACGGCACCACCACCCCGGTGACGAACACCGTCTCGAGAAAGGCCAGGACGGCCAGCAGCCAGGGACCGTAGACCGCGACCAGTTCGAGGACGTCGGACACGTGGGTTCAGCGACCTTCCCGCGGGAAGTCGACCAGGATGTCGTCCTCGGTGGCCCGGACCCGGTCCGGGCCCCAGGAGCGGATCCGCAGCAGATTGCCCCGGCGCACGTCTTCGAGCTGGTACGGGGTCCCCCACGAATCCCGCCCCCCGTCACCGGCGTACTGCTGCTCCAGCCACGTGCCGAAGTCCCGGGGCGAGGGGTAGACGCCCAGGTTCTCACGGGCGTGGGTGTTCAGATCGCCCTTGATCTTGTCCATCTCGGAGACGGTGGCGGTCCGGAGCACCGGATTCACCACGGGTCGGGCCTTCTCGAGGACCCACGCGCGGGAGTCGGGGAAATACAGGGCGACTCCCAGGGCCACGAGGAGCAGGATGAAGAGCTTGGACATGGCGACCTCCAGTCACATGCCACGACGCATGGCGGCGGCCCAGCGAACGAACCGCTCCAACTCGTCGGAGGGGGGCGTCGCCTCGGGATCCCCGTACGCCGTGTCCATCCGCCAGCGCATGTAGTCGCGCGGGGGCAGGGGCAGGAACGGCGGCGTGCGGTACCATCCCCGGGCGCGAAAGGCCCAGGCCATGCCCAGAAGCGCCGGCACCAGGGTCGGGCGGCGCAGGGCGAGGGCGAGGAAGGGACGGATCATGGGGGACTCCGCACGGGCACGGGAACTCGAAGCGCTAGAGGAAAAGGTACCCCGGCCCTTAGGACGGATACAACGATGACGTGGTTTCCGAACCGACCGTTCGGGCCGCGTCGTTCCGTCCACCGGGGCACCCCCGCTACCATGGAGCAGTCCCCGGCGCCCCGCGTCCCGGGGGCCCCTCACCCCCGGAGGAGGCGTCCCATCATGACCGTGCCCGCTGCCGTGCATCCCCAGGGCTCCCGCGTTCGGGTTCGCCGGGGTCGACTCCCCATGGACCCGACCCTCGTGGGCCGCGCCGGCACCGTGGTGGAGCTCTCCGACTACCGCTGGAATCGCTCCGGGGTGGTCCTGGATGGAGAGGACACCGTGCGGGAGTTCAAGGACGACGAGTTGGAGCGCGCCGAGGGCTGATCCCCGTCCTCCGGGGAGGCCTCGGAGTGTGGAAAACCCCCATCGGCGGCGGCCTAAACGCCTGTTCCTATGATTGCGCGAAACAGCGCGTCATCCGATCCCCGAAGTGAACGCATGTTTCCAACGGCCCGGCGACCGAATGCTGGTCGTTTCTTTCCGTTGATCCCGTACGTTCACAAAGAAGATCAGCCGCCCGAGCCCGCCAATCCGGCAGTCCCATACTTTCGAATTCCACTCGGAGGCCCGATTCGTGGCACACCGGTTGCTCGATGAGGGATGACGCCCCCATCACCCCTGCAATTCGGAGTGCCTCGTGGCTCCCTCGTCGGCCCCTCGCCCCCCCTGGACCCCTGCTCTCCTCGCCCTCCTCACCACCGGAATCGCAGCATGCGCGGCAGGCGCTCCCGGGGACTCGGGCTCCGGCGTCCCGGCCCCCGCGCCCGACGACTGGGTGTGGACGTTTCGCACCGAACCGCCCCGGGCCCTCTACGGACCGCCCGCCAGCGAGGCCTTCATGGTGGTGGAGTGCGTCCTGGACGGGCCGTCTCCCCGATCCATCCGGCACACGGTTTACGCTCCCGCCGACTCGGGAGCCACCGCGACCCTGACCCTCGCGGGGAACGGCGAGGGAGCGCGGCTTCCGCTGGGCGCCGTGCGCACCGAGCTGGGTCCCGAGTGGATCTGGGAGGGGTCGACGCCGTGGGCCGAAGTCGCAGGGCCGTTCACCGGCGGCCCCGGCGCCGTGGCCTACGCGTTGGACGACTCCACGGCGTGGTCCGTGCCCGATCCGGGCCCGGTGCGGCGGGTTCTGGACTCGTGCGGGGAGGACGGAGGCGGGTGACGCCTCTCCTCAGAACGGCAGGCCGATGCCGAAATAGACCGTGACCGTCTCGGTGCTTCGCGCCACCGCGAGATGGGCGGTGTAGAGGTCCACGAACCGGGCCCAGACGCCGCCCCCCGCCGCCGTGTGCCAATCGCCGGGCGAGGAGCCGTCGGTCCAGACCCGGCCGGCGTCGGCCAGGGCCAGCACACCCCAGTGGCCGGGCAGGAACAGCAGGAACTCGGACACGTAGAGCCGCAGCTCGGCGTTCCCCCACAGGGCGCCGTCGCCCCGGAAGCGACCCTGGAGGAAGCCCCGGAGATCGGCGGGACCCCCGAGCGTGGCGGCGTCGAACCACGGGGCCTCGCCCCAGAGCACCGATTCGCCCCCCACCCGAAGCGCCAGTGACGGCCGCAGCACCATCTCGTCGGAGCTGGACCAGTAGCCGCGCAGGTCGCCCCGGGCCGTGCCGTACGATCCGTCGACGTCCAGCATGTCGGGCACGAGCCGGGTGCCCAGGTCCAGGAACCACCCGTGGCGCGGATGGCCCGCGTCGTCGCGGCGGTCGAGGGTGAAGCCGGCGGTGGCGGCCACCTGGTCGAAGGCGCCGTACCCGTAGGGACGCGCCTCTTCGATGAACTGCCCGTCGTTGTCGGCGGCACGCTGGGTCCAGAACTCGAGCCCCGTGGCCACGGACCACCCTCCCCGACTCTGGTAGTTCATCCCGGCGCCGATCCGGGTCTCGGAGCGACGGGCCCGGGCGGTATCGTCGGGGCGCTCAGGGGTGGTGTTTCCGAACCCGTAGAAGCGGTCGAACTCGGCCCCCGACACCGAGCCCTGGAAGCGCACCCGGAGTCCCGGCTCCAACACCTCCTGCTGCCACGAGACCTGAGCCCGCACGGTGCCGCCGTGGGTGCCCACGCCGAAGGAGGCATCCAGGAGGCTGGACCACGGGAAGTGACGGAATCCCCAGCCCGTGCGCTGCGCGCGGGCACCCACGAAGAGGCCCAGGTCGGGGTCGTACGAGAGGAGGGGGGTGGGAATCCACCGCGACCCCCAGTCCCGGGGCCGGGTCATGTGCTTCTCGGCCTCCACGTCGTCGGGCTCGTCCCACTCGCGGCGGTCGACCCGAGTGGCCAGTCCCGTTTCGAACTCGTCGTCGTCGTCCCGATCGTCGTAGAACGCCACGCCGAGCCCCGAGGTGCGGTCGATGAACCGGTCGTCGGCGCCGCCCCCCACGATGCGCACGCCGATGGGGCCCGAGGGTTCGCCGCCCACCAGGGCCACGTCGTCGCCCCCCCGGAGGTAGAGGCGCACCTCTTCGGTCTCGTCGGGCCGGAAGACCCGGTCCAGGATCACCGGGTCGGCGGGGGCCTCGGTGGAGTCCTGGAGCACGATGCGCACCCGGAGCTCGCCCCCGGCGCGACGCTCCACGAAGGCCACCTCGTCTTCGTCGGTGGTCTCCACGTCCACCCATCCCGCGTACAGCAGGTAGTGTTCGTCGGCCAGGGCCACGAGACCGTCGCGGCGGTTCTTCAGCGCCGCCTCCAGCCACGGACCCACCTGGGTGTAGTAGCTCTCGGGCAGGCCTCGCACCGCCCCTTCGATCACCGCGTCGGTGAGGCGCGACTGGACGGCTTCGGCCACCCGCCGCACCGCGGCCCGGTCCAGCGACACCAGGAGTCGGCGGTCGATCCCACGCCCGTTCCACGTCTGGCGGAAGGCCGAGGCGTAGTCGGTGTCGAAGCCCAGGTAGTAGGGCCACGGGATCTGGGTGAACGCGGGCAGCAGCCCATCGAGTCGGGTCAGCGCCCAGTCCCGGTCCCGGGGCACCGGCTGGAAGACGAGCAACCCGTCGCGCTCGAAGCCGGCCCACCGCCACTGGTCCGGGTGCCGATCCCAGTCCCCCACGAGCATGTCCATGAGGCGGGCCCGCAGCACCGCCTCGGCGTCGATGCGGTTGTCGGCCTCCTCTTCCAGGCGCTCGAAGAGCCGGTCCGTTCCCACCACCCGCTCCGATCCGGCGAAGCCCGGCGAATCGTCCTCCCCCTCGTCGGGACGGAGCTCGATCCAGCCCAGGAGTCCCGCGAACCCCTCACGGAACTCCCCCAGGCGCGGATCGTCGGGCATGACCACCAGCGACGGTTGGGGGTGAAGAATCCCCACGGCGTCCAGGAGGGGCGCCACCACCCGGGCGCTCAGCGGAAAGAGGGCACCCACCTGGTCCTGGAGCACGTCCTGGGCGAGGCTCTCCCGCAGAACGGGGTCGATGCCCCGGGACACGTCCTTGTCGATGGAGCGGAAGTTGTAGACCTGCCCGTCGCCGCCCTGAAAGCGGAGGGAGCGGGTCTGCTGACCGCCCCCGAGTTCAGTGGGCGTGAGTCCGCCGCCGTGGGTGCCCAGATCGAGGACCGGCGCGGGCACGGGCGTGGCCCACAACTCCCGCCATCCCCGTCCCAGGACCCAGCGGTGGAGCGTTCCCGCGGGATATCGCCCCCCGGGCGTGGCCATGACCGTGTCGCCCGGCTGAAGGGGGGTGGCGTACTGGGGGGGGCGCGCCCCGTCCTGGGCGGCGAGGGGCGTCCACGGGACGCACGCGAGCCCGAGGACCGCCGCGCGGCGGAGGGGGGCAAGGGGTCGTCGGGGACTCCGGAGCAGCCGAGACACCGAATCCGGGCGCCAGAGGGAGAAGGGAGGGCGGACGGGGCTAACGTTGGGCGTGGGGGGGCGGCACGGCAACGGGCAGGGCTTGACCTGGTGTCGGCGGCGACATTTGCGAAGCGACACCCCGCCCGCGAGTCTCACGGTCATATGAACGCCGCCCGACCGTCACCCATGGACGGATCCGTGACTCCAGCACCGCTCGGATGGCCCCTCCAGCCCTGAACGTCGACGAGCTCGAGGAGCGCCTCACCGGGCTCCACGCCGACAGCTTCGGCTGGGCGTTGAGTTGCTGTGGCTGGAACGACGCAGAGGCGGAGGACGTGGTGCAGACCACCTACGTGAAAGTGTTGTCGGGGCAGGCCCGCTGGTCGGGTCGGTCCAGCTTTCGCACGTGGCTGTTCGGCGTCGTGCGCCTCACGGCCCTGGAGCAGCGGCGCCGGGAAGCGTCGCTGGCCCGCCGGGCCGAACACGCGGTGCGGGAGTGGGACACCGTGCGGGATCCGGACCCCGGACCCGACGGCGCGTTGCTCGACGACGAGCGGGCCCGTCGACTGCGGGCCGCCCTGGACGAACTCCCCGACCGGCAGCGGGAGGTGGTCCACCTGGTGTTCTACCAGGGGCTCACCGTGGCCGAGGCCGGCGAGGTCATGGGCGTGTCGGTGGGATCGGCTCGTACGCACTACCACCGGGGTAAGGAACGACTGCGGACCCTGCTGTCGCGGGAGGAGATCACATGAGCCAGCCACCGTCGGACGACCGGGATCTCCGGGAGGTCTTCGCGCGCCTCCGGGAGGCCGACGCGGCCCGCACCCCCGACGCCGCCACCCTCCTGGCCCGGGCTCGGGCGCAAGCTCGGGCCCAGGCGGAGCGCACCGGCACCCACGATCTCGAGTCGGCGCGCCGCAGCGCCCGGCGCCGGACGCTGCGATGGGGTGTGCCCGGGGTATCGGTGGCCCTGGCCGCCGGCCTGGCCGCCGTGCTCCTGGTGCGAGGCGGGGGCGACGAAGATGCGGCCTTCGACGACGTGGTCCAGGCCTGGGCCGAGACCGGCGGTACCTGGCGCTCCCCCACCGACGACCTGCTCCGGATGCCCGGCGACGAACTCCTGAGGACCGTGCCCCGCATCGGCGGCGCCCGTCCCCCCACTCCCCGTGAACCCGACGCTCCTTCCCGGAGTCCTTCATGATCCGTGTGCGCCCCCTCCTCCGCACCGCCGCCGTGGCGGCCGCCTTCGCCCTCCTGGCGCCCGTGGGGCTCCGGGCGCAGGACACCGCCGACGACGACCCCCTGAACCGGGTCCTCTTCGCCCCCGAGCTGCTCATGCAGCATCGCCGGGCCATCGGCCTCACCGACGAGCAGCGCGACGCCGCCAGTCGCCTCATCCAGGACCTTCAGGGACGGGTGGTGAGCCTCCAGTGGGAGCTGCTCGACGAGATGGAGTCCCTCACCGAAAGTCTCGAGGGACCCCGGGTGGACCTGGACCGCGCCATGGACCGGTTTTCGGAGGTGCTGGACCGGGAGAGCGAGATCAAGCGGCTCCATCTGGAACTGCTGATCCGCTTGAAGAACCTCCTCACCCCCGAGCAGCAGGCGGAACTGGCCCGCCTCCGGGATCAGGACGGAGGCTGACCGGACCCCGGCCTACGGCCACCAGGCCACGCCGAGGTTGAGCCGGAACGAGCGGGCGTCGAGATCGAGGCCACCCACCGACACGGCGCCGACCTCGATCTCGTTGAATTCGCCCGAGGTCCAGGCGAGCCCCAGATCCAGGGCCCAGCTCTCCGAGAAGTAGACGTCGATGCCGCCGCCCAGGGAGAAGGCGCCACCGTTGAAGCTGACCTCGCCCTGATCCTCGCCCTGCACCTCGGCCTCCTTCACCGTCACCGAACGTCCGCCGGCGGCCGCCTCCACCCAGGGCACCCAGCGGCGCAGGGAGTTGGCGAAGTGGAATCGGGCCCCGAGCTCGCCGTGGATCAGGCTCCAGGTGCCCTCGATGTCGGCATCGTCCACGTCGGTGGACGATCCGTCGACTCGCACGAAGAGGGTCACGGTGCGGTTGATTCCGTACCCCAGCCGCAGTCCCGCTCCCTCGCCGTTGCCCGGGTCTCCACCTTCCACCGTGAGGGACGCGCCCTGGAGGTAGAGGGCCGCGTTGAACCCCCGGGTCGTGGACTGCTGACCGGCGACGGAGGCGGGAACGGCGAGGAGTCCCGCCAGGGCCAGGGCCGGAAGGACGGGAACGCGAGTGGAGGAACGGGGCGACATGGACGGCCTCATGTGAGAAGAAGGGGGACCTTTGGAATATGCCCCCGCCCCCGGGGCGGGGGCCACACCGATGGGGGACGCCGGGGCGGGGGCCCCACCGACGTGGGACGTCGGGGCGCGGGCCACACCCGCCGGGAACCCGAGGGCGGAGGAACGCCCGAACGGGCCGACCCCGGAGAGGGGCCGGCCCGCAGCGGAGCCCGGGGGCGGGTTCGTCGTCAGAGGATGAAGCCCAGGGCCACGATCTCGCCCACGGGGTCCAGGACGTCTTCCACCAGGTCGAACACATCTTCCGTGAAATCGACCACTCGCAGGAGGGCCAGCACCTCCAGGGGACGCAGGGGCGATCCGTCGGGGCGAGTGAAGACCGGATCGTCGGCCGCACCCGCCACCTGGACGAAGGGTGTGCCGTCGAGGTCGATGCCGCCGTCCAACACGCCGCCGGCGGACACGAAGTCCAGGTCGACGGTGTGGGTGCGATGGCTCGCCGAGAGATGCACTTCGCCGTCGTCGGAGTGGTCGCTGCCCAGGACGTTGCCGCCCACCGCGAAGCCCCGCTCGTCCACGGCCATGTCGAAGACGATCTCGTTGGGACCCCCTTCCCGGCCTTCCACCGTCACGTCGAAGTCCAGGCGCTCGCCGTCGCCCACCACGAAGCCCTGGACGGCCACGAGTCCCCGGCTGCCGTCGTGATCGGCCCGCAGACCGTAGTCCATGGTGGCCACGCCGTCTTCCTGCACCCGGAGGCGGAGGACCACGTCCTCCACGCTGCCGTCTCCCTCGTCGATGAGGTCGGCCCACCCCCGTTCCTGCGACGGATCGGGCACGCCGCCGGGCTCTTCGTAGAGAATGAAGCGCACGCCGTTGTCCGGCGCCCCTTCCCGGTCCGGATCCACGACCCAGTCACCGGCCTCCGCATCGTAGACGAAGGTGTCGCCGCGATGGAAGTCCGAGATCAGGGGGGCGCCGGCGGGGCCCCCGGCCGGTGCCACTGCCGGCGCAGCCCGGGCCACCACGCCCAGGCCCTGCCAATCGGCGGAGGCGAGAATCTGCTCCACGGCGGCGTAGTCGTCCGCCACGGATCGGGCGTCGAAGTCGTCCTCGGCCTCGGGGCCGGCACCGTTTTCACAGGCCGCGACGACGGCCACCAGGGCCAGTGCGGTCCAGCGGGCGGATGCGTGCATGAGGGTCCTCCAGGGAGTTCGGGGTCGGCGACCGTGGGCGTCCTTGCCCCGGCCTTCGTGTCTGGGTGACGCCGGACCCGGCGGCGTATGACACGGGATCCTTTCAGGTCCGATCGGGGTCGAAGAGCGCGTCATGTCCCGTCACTCATCGACCCGTCTCCCGTGGCCGCGCCTCGCGGCCGTCGTGGCCCTCCTGGCGCTCCTGCCCGGGGCCCTCTCCGCCCAACGGCCCGCGGTGCGCAGTGCCGACCGGATCCTGGCGTTTCCCGTGGCCGGCGTGACCCTGGACACCCCGGTGGACGACGCCCGGGCCATCCTGGCCGACGACGGCTTCGTGGAGGTGTCCATCTACGGCCCCCCCACGGCCCCGGCGGGGTGGAACTACGAGAAGGGCACGGTGCGGGTGGTCCTGCGCCACGAGGGGGGCGTGCTCCATCTGGTGGAGCGCATCGATCAGGGGCGAGCCGACAGCGACACCGTGGACGTGGAGGGCCCGGCCCGACACATCCGGGAGTATTTCGGCCTCACCGACGACGACTGCCGGATCGTGGACGAGTCCATGGCGTGCTCGGTGGCCGACACCGAGACGCGACCCGCCGTGGTGGCCACGGCCCAGTTGGTTTCCTATCGGACCATCGTCCGGGCCACCCGGGTGGGCGCCGGCTAGGAGCGGGGAGTCCCCCTGCAACCCTCCGTGGCGTTGCCGTGTCGAAGTCTGTAGCTTGACCGATATCGGTCACCTTACAGACATTCGGATCCGGCCCCCATGGACCCCTCCGCCCATCTTCCCCTCGCTCCCCGCGACCTGCTGATCCTCGCCGTCCTGGCCGAGGGTCCGAGCCACGGCTACGGCCTCATCAAGGCGGTGGAGGCCCGGTCCCAGGCGGGCGTACTCCTGGATCCCGCCAACCTCTACCGGGTGCTGCGCCGCATGCGCGCCGGCGGGTGGATCGCCGAGGTGGACGCCGAAGGAGGCGACGCACGGCGGCGCACCTACGACATCACCCCCGACGGTCGGCGGCTGCTGCGGGCCGAGATCACCCGCCTGGAACAGCTCCTGGGCCAGGCCCGTCCGGCTCTGGCCGACGGGGGTGAGAGCTCGTGACGGAGTCCCCGGACTCTCTGTGGGGACGCCTCTACCGGGCCCTGCTCCACCTCCTTCCCCCGCACCTGCGACGCACCGACGGCCCGGACATGGTCCGGACCTTCGATCGCCTGGTCCGGGACGAACGCCCGGGAATTCGCCGCATGCGCCGGGCGCTCCACGGGGTGCGAGGGCTCATCACGGTGGCGGCCATGGAACGATGGGACGCCCGGCGCTACCGGGCCCCGAACTCGAATCGAACGCGCACGAAGAATGGGAGGACGATGATGGATCGGTGGATCAAGGACCTGCGCTTCGCGCTCCGTACCCTGCGGCGGGCACCGGCCTTCTCCGCGGGGGCCGTGCTCCTCATGGCCGTGGGCATCGGGGCCGTGACGGCGGTGTTCACCCTGGTGGATCACGTGCTGCTGCGTCCCCTGCCCTACCCCCTGGCCGAGCGCCTGGTGACGCTGGAGGACGGTTCGTTTCCCGGACCCATGGTCCGGCGGGTGGACGAGGTCGAGGCGTTCGAACTGTGGGCCGCCGGATGGTCCACCGCCGCCACCCTCACGGGGGAAGGCGACCCGGTGCGAGTGGAGCAGGCCCGGGTCACCGTGGACTTCTTCCGCCTCTTCGGAGGCAACGCGGTGCAGGGGCGGCTCCTGGCGCCCGACGACGCCGCGAACGCCGACGCCGTGGTGCTCTCCGAGGATTTCTGGATGCGCCAGTGGGGCGGTGACCCCGGCATCGTCGGACGCACCCTCACCATCGACGACGCCCCGGTGACGGTGGTGGGCGTGCTGGATCGCGCCTTCAGCCCTCCCTCCGTCCTGGTGTCGGACGACGCCGACCTGTGGCGCAGCGTGAATTGGGCCGACCCCCGCAACGGGAGCCACGATTTCCACGTCCTGGAGGTGGTCGGGCGGCTGCGTCCCGGGGCCACCGCCGCCGACGCCCGGGCCGGCGTGGACGCCCTGGTGGCGTCCATGGGTGAAGGATCGCCCGGGGACTACGTGGACCGGGACGGCGCCCCCTGGGCGATTCCGGTGACGGCCCTCCAGGACGTCACGGTGCGGGGCGTGCGCACGGGGCTGGGACTGCTCCTGGGCGCCGTGGGACTCCTCCTCGCCGTGGCGTGCACCAACGTGGCCCACCTGTTCCTGGCCCGGGGCCTGGGACGGGGCCGGGAGATGTCGGTGCGCCGCGCACTGGGCGCCGACACCCGGAGCCTGGCCCGCCAGCTCACCGTGGAGGCCCTGGTGGTGGGCGCCGCCGGGGGACTCCTGGGCACGGCCCTGGCCCTGGGCGGGCTCGCGGTCTTCCGCTCCAACGCCCCGGCGTTCCTGCCCCCCGGCACGTCGGTGGGCATCGACCTCCGGATCCTCGCCTTCGCCGCGGCGATCTCCGTGGCCACGGCCCTGATCTTCGGACTGCTTCCGGCCGTGCGGTCCCTCCGCCGGGATCCCGCTGCGGGACTCCGGGGCTCCAGCCGGGGCTCCAGCGCCGGTCGCCGTCTGGGCGCCGCCCGCAGCGGCATGCTCGTGGCCGAAGTGGCCCTGTCCATGGTGCTGCTTGCCGGTTCGGGACTCCTCATGCGGAGCTTCCTCACCGTGCGGTCGGTGGACCCGGGTCTCGACGCCCGGGGGCTGTGGACCGTGCCCCTCACCCCCACCGACATCGAGGGGCCCGAGGACTACGTCCGGAGCATGGGCGCGGTGACGGCGGCGGTGGCGGCCCTCCCCGAGGTGGAGTCGGCGGCCTACGGGCTGGCGCTCCCCTTCACCCGCACCGGTACCAGCCGCTGTTGCTGGAGCCGCTCCGGGCTCGACATCTCGGAGTACGACGGAGAAGACCCCCGGCTCATGATCCACCCGGTGAGCCAGACCTACTTCTCGACCCTGGGGATCGAGCTTCTCGAGGGCACCACCTGGCCCGAGGCCGAGAGCTACGCCGAGCCCGTCCCCGCGGTGGTCACGGCCTCCACCGCATCGGAGTTGTGGGGGAGCCCCGCCCGGGCGCCGGGGCGCACCTTCTCGGGTGAGGACGGGGTGTGGCTCGAGGTGGTGGGCGTCGTGGCCGACCACAGCCACTTCGGGCTCGACCAGGAGATGGGCACGTCGGTGTTCGTGCCCATGGAGGTCCTGCCGTTCCCCATCTCCATCTCGGAGGTGGCGTTCCGAGTGCGGGGCGACGCCCCGTCGGACCTGGGTCGCCGGGTGCGGGAGGCGGTGTGGGACGTGGCTCCGGGCCTCCCGGTCCCCACGGTGCGCTCCATGGAGGAGATGATCGCGGCGTCCACCGCCACCCGACGGTTCGACGGCGTGGCCTTCACGACCTTCGGCGTGCTGGCCCTCCTCCTGGCCGCCGGAGGGCTGTACGGCACCCTGCTCTACACCGTGGGCCAGCGTCGACGGGAGATGGGCATCCGCATGGCCCTGGGCGCCGACCGTCGCACGGTGGAGGGGCAGGTCATGTCGGGCGGCGTGATGCTGGCGGCCGTGGGGGTCGCCGTGGGACTGGCGGGCGCCTGGTTCTCGGGCCGGCTGCTGGAGAGCCGCCTGTGGGGCATCGCCCCCAGCGACCCGGTGGCCCTGGCCGGCGCCGCCGCCATGCTCCTGGCCGTGGCGGCTCTGGCCAGTTGGCTGCCGGCCCGGCGCGCTGCCCGCACCGATCCGGTGGAGACCCTCAAGGCCGAGTAGGGGCGGGGGGCGGCGACCCCACGCCCCCAACCCGCCCAGACAGGCCGCCCGGGGGACGTTCGGGTGGATCGGGGCGGCCAGGCCGCATCAAGTTGACCCAACCGGCTCACCCGCCCTGGAGAGTGGATGATTGGGGGCGCTCCGGCGCCCCCAAACCGACACATCCCTCGGCGCGGGAGGAGTTGGGGTGGGTTGGGGGCGCGGCCGGCGCGGCCGGGGCGGGCGGGCGGCGCAGCCGGCCGGCCGCCAACGCCCCCAACCCGCCCAGACAGGCCGCCCGGGGGACGTTCGGGTGGATCGGGGCGGCCAGGCCGCATCAAGTTGACCCAACCGGCTCACCCGCCTTGGAGAGTGGATGATTGGGGGCGCTCCGGCGCCCCCAAACCGACACATCCCTGGGCGCGGGAGGAGTTGGGGTGGGTTGGGGGCGCGGCCGGCGCGGCCGGGGCGGGCGGGCGGCGCAGCCGGCCGGCCGCCAACGCCCCCAACCCGCCCAAACAGGCCGCCCGGGGGACGTTCGGGTGGATCGGGGCGGCCAGGCCGCATCAAGTCGACCCAACCGGCTCACCCGCCTTGGAGAGTGGATGATTGGGGGCGCTCCGGCGCCCCCAAACCGACCCATCCCTGGACTCGGGAGGAGTTGGGGTGGGTTGGGGGCACGGCCGGCGCGGCCGGGGCGGGAGGGTGGCCGGCCGGCCGGCCTTCAGGGCCGGGCGGTGGCGCCGTCGGGGGCGATCTGCGGTGCGGATGGGCGCCGCCCCGCCCAGCGGGGCAGCACCACCAGGGCCAGGACGGCCGCGGTGACCGTGCCCAGGATCACGGCCAGGCCGAAGCGCCGCGTGGGCGGGAAGCTGGAGAGGACGAAGAGGCCGAAGCCGGCGGCCAGGATGCCCGTGGCGGCCAACACCGGCGGGCGGACGCGGGCCAGGGCCTCGCCCCAGGGGTCGGCAACCCCCACGGCCCGGAAGCGCCGGACCCGCACCACCAGATGGATCATGGCGTCGACCCCCACGGCCAGCGCCACGTTGGCCGCGGGCGAGGTGATGATGTCCACGGCGATGCCCAGCCATCCGAAGGTGCCCAGGACCACCAGGGGAATCGTGCCCAGGCAGAGCCACATGCGCAGGGTGAGGCCCCCGCTCCGGGCCACCACGGCGGCCACCAGCAGGAAGAGCAGCCAGAGTCCGCCCACCCCCACGGCCAGGCTCTCCCGGATCAACTCGCCCAGGCGGCCCTGGAGCTCGTACAGCCCCGCCACCTGGACCGGCTCCAGCCCGGCCTCCACCACGGCGGCGGCCAGCTCGTTCATGACCGCCTCCCGGGAACCGGCGCCGCCGTCCAGGGCCCGGGGAGCCGACTCCCGCATGCGGATCGTGAACAATCCCTGCCCTCGATCGGCGGTGACGAAGCCCAGGGCCACCTCGTCGAGGCGGGGGCTGGAGGCGATGTCCAGGAGCACCGAGAGGGGGAGGAACCGGGCCAGGGGAAACGTCCGGGCCTGGTCCATCAACACCGACGGGCCCAACACCACACCGGTCCGGGGGTCGGCCTCCAGCGCCTCCTGGGCCCGGGCCAGGGCGTCGTAGGCGGCGTCGGTATCGAGCCCGCCCCCGTCGGGGAGCCGAACCACCATGTGGAGGGGGCTGCTCCCGCCGTCGCCGTCGATGCGCTCGAGTCCCTGCCGCAGGTCGGAGTCGGCGGCGAAATAGGTGAGGAGCCCCGGGTCCGTGTCCAGGCGGGGCACGCCCACCGCCAGGAGTCCCACCCCGGCCACCACCCCCGCCGCCGCCCACCCCCGGCGACGGCCGGTCCCGGACCCCGGGCCGGCGCCCCCCGCAGGCCCCTCTCCGAGGCCGCCCGGAGCCCGGGCCTCGTCGGAGTCCCCCGAACCCCCGGAGCCCCGTCCCAGGAACGCGGGGTACACCACGTACGCCGCCACCAGGGCCAGCACCGCCCCCACCGCCCCCGCCGTACCCAGTTCCCGAAGCGGGCGGGCCGTGGCCACGAGCAGGCTCAGGAAGCCGAGAAGGGTCGTGGCCATGCCCCAGAACGAGCCCTCGAGAGTGCGGGCCACGCCCCGGGCCGCCGCCTCGGCCGGGGTCGCCCCGTCCCCGTCGGCACGGGCCCGGCGCACGTTGGCCGTGATGAACACCATGTGCGACAGGGTGAGGACGAAGACGATGGTGGCGAGGTTGGCGGTGAGGAGTCCGATGTGGACCCCCCACGCGTCGGAGACGAGGAGGGTCGCGCACACCGAGACGACGCTCGTCGCCAACATCCCCGCCAGGACACGCCCGTCCCGGTAGACCCCGGCCACCAGGAGAGTGAAGAGGATCAGCGCCCCGCCGGTGAAGACCACCAGGTCCCGCAGCAGGTGGCGGCGGATCCACTCCACGATCACCGGCGCCCCGGACATGACCACGTCCAGCCCCTGCACCGCCCCGGCGGCGGCCTCGAGGCGCGGCACCAGAGCCTCGGCATCGACCCCGTCGGCCAGGGACACCACGACGTTGGTGGCGGCGGGGTCGGGGGTGAGGAGGAGACGGCTCCAGAGAGGGTCGTCGGCGTCCTGGTCCACCACCGACCAGACGGTCTCCACGCCCTCCAGCGCCCCCAGGGCCGCCCGAAGCTCGGCCACGCCCGTGCGATAGGCCTCCCGATCCCGAGCCGGGTCGTCGGGCCCCGCCCCCGGGTCCCCGACCCGGAGGATCACCTGCTCGCCCATGCGGAACCGCTCCCGCACCTCCCGGGAGGCCGTGAGCTGGGGGTCGTCGTCGGCGAAGAAGAACTCCCCCTCGACCCGGGGAGTCAGGTCGACCCGGGCCGCCACCGCCCAGGCACAGGCCGCGGCCAGGGCCACGCCGGCCCACGGCGCCCAGACGGCGCCGGTCAGGCGGCGGAACACGGGCCCGCCTGCAGTCGTAGGGAGGAGGCGTTGGTCATCCGATCGAGAACCACCCTCTGCGGGAGAGGCAGTGTGAGGCGCATGGGAATCCGATGGGGCGCGGCGGCGGCGGTGGTCCTTCTGGCCGGCGTGCGGCCGGCGGCGGCCCAGGAGGCCGATGCCGAGGCCGCCGTGCGGGCGACCCTCGACGCGTGGCGCTCTGGAGAGTACGCCGCCTTCGTGGATTCGTACCACCCCGACGCCCGGGGCTTCTTCCTGGACGGGGGAAACCTCATGGCAGGATTCAGCCTCGACGCCCTGGAGGCCACCGCCGAGGCGGGCTTCCGGGCCGACGTGACCCTGCGGGACCTGGACGTGGCGGTCTACGGGGGGACGTCGGTGGCCGTGGGGTATCTCGACGGGACCCTGACGCTTCCCGGGGGACTGCAGCTCGCCGGTCCCTGGCGCTACTCCGAGACCCGGGTCCTCACCGACGGCGCCTGGAAGGTGGTGCAGTTCCACATCTCCAAGCGGGAGGGCGCGGACTGAGGCCCGAGCCTCAGCGTCCCGGGAGCCGGGCCACGGCGGTGAGGAGTCCGCTCCCCCCCTGCCCCGTCGCCGCCTTCCACGCCGCCAGGATCGGCCACACCGCCGCGCGTCGGGCCACGTACCCCGGGAACCGGGGCGCCATGGGCGACGACCAGTCGATCCCCCGGCGCTCCATGCGGCTCATCCACTCGAGGGTGTAGGGATCGAGGGTGCCCCGGGGCTCCACTCGTTCCACCTCCCAGCCGGCGCCCTCCAGGAGCACCCGCATCGTGTCGGCGTCCCACAGTGCCGTGTGCCGGGGCGTGTGATAGCCGGCCCACCAGCGGCCCCACCGGCGCCGGGACCATGACCCGTGGTCCGGCACCTCCACGAAGAGCCGGGCCCCGGGACGGGCCAGTTCCCCCAGGCGACGCAGGGTGGTGGCCGGAGCGTAGTCGTGCTCCAGGTAGTGCCACATGGTGACCGCATCGTACGGACCCGTCAGGGAGAGGTCGTGGAGGTCGCCCTCCAGAAGGGTCAGACCCTCGAAGGCGCCCTCTCCGTCGCGCCATCCCTCGTCACTGAAGTCGGTGCCCGTGGCGTCGCACCCGGTGGCGTCGACCAGGGCCCGGAGGAACGTCGGTCGCCCGCACCCCACGTCGAGAACCCGGGTGCCCGCGCCCACGGCAGCGTGCCGCCGCACCCGGGCGACCCGGCGGCGGTCGGTGCGGGCCAGACCCGACCCCACGAGCCCGCGCCAACGTCCCCACGCTTCGGGGCCCCGGTAGGGCAGGTAGTAGGGCGTGTAGTAGCGGCCCAGTTCGGCGGCCGGGACCCGGGGAGACAGGTAGATCAGCCCGCAGTCCCCGCAGCGCACGAAGGTGAACGCCTCGTCGCCGGGATGCATCATGGCCCGGGTCGTGACGAACGGCGCGGCGGAGGTGCCGCCGCAGGCGAGGCAGCCCGGAACGGGCTCGAGGTCGAGGGGTGTGGGCATGACGCCGAGGAAGGACCCCGCTCCCCTGATGGGCGTTCCCGGGCTATCTTTTCAAGCTTCGCCGGCTCCCGGGAGGGGGGCCCGCCGCGCCCACACACGACGGACGGCATGGAGACCGAAACCCGCGAAACGCCCGCCCTCGACGTGCCCCGCGAGGACCTCGCCGGACTCACCGGCCAGCAACTCCTGGGCTTCTACCGCACCATGCTCCTCTCGCGGTTCGTCGACGACCGTGAAATCTCCCTGAAACGTCAGAACCGGATCTTCTTCCAGATTTCCGGCGCCGGGCACGAAGCCATCGGCGTGGGGCTGGCGGCCCATCTCGATCCCTCCCGCGACTGGTGCTTCCTGTACTATCGGGACCGGGCCCTGACGCTGTCTCTCGGCCAGACCCCCCTGGACCACCTTCTCCAGGCCGTGGGCGCCGCCGACGACCCCGCCTCCGGGGGCCGTCAGATGCCGTCCCACTACGGCGACGTCCGCTTCAACATCGCCAACACGTCGTCTCCCACCGGGACCCAGTTCCTCCAGGCGGTGGGCGCCGCCGAGGCGGGGCTGCGAGCCGGCCGGGTCGAGGGGCTGGCCCCCCATCTGTCGTCGTACGCCGACGACGAGATCGTGATCTGCACCACCGGCGACGGCACCACGTCGGAAGGGGAGTTCTGGGAGGCCATGAACACGGCCTGCAATCTGGAGCTTCCCGTGCTCTTCGTCGTGGAAGACAACGAGTACGCCATCTCCGTGCCCGTGGAGGTCCAGACCGCCGGAGGCAGCGTCTCGAAGCTCCTCACGGGCTTCCCCTCTCTTCGTATCGAGGAGTGCGACGGGACCGACCCGGTGGAGGTCTACCGGGTGGCGGGCGAGCTCGTGCGCCACTGCCGGGAGCGGAAGGGTCCGGCCCTGCTCCACGCCCACTGCACACGGCCCTACTCCCACTCCCTCTCCGACGACGAGCGCATGTACCGCCCCACGGCGGAGCTCGAGGCTCAGGCGGCCCGGGACCCCCTCACCCGGATCCGGACCCGGATCCTGGAGACGGGGCTCGCCACGGAGGAGGCGCTGGACGGACTCGTGGAAGAGGCGCGGCAGGCCGTGGCCGAGGCCGCCGACGAGGCCCTGGAGCGGCCCCAGCCGGCACCGGAGACGGCCATGGACCATCTGTACTCGGCCGACCGCCCGCCCACCGACTCCGGATTCCGCTCGGACCCGGCGTACGACGACGACAAGATGTACACCATGGTCGACCTCCTGAACGCGTGCATGCGCGACGAAATGGAGCGCGACCCTCGCATCGTGGTCTTCGGTGAAGACGTGGCCGATGCGTCCCGGACGGACGCCCTGGACGAGGTGAAGGGCAAAGGGGGCGTGTTCAAGGTCACCCACGGGCTCCAGCAGCGGTTCGGCAGCGACCGGGTCTACAACTCGCCCCTGGCCGAGGCCAACATCGTGGGCCGGGCCATCGGCATGGCCGTCCGGGGCATGCGACCCGTGGTGGAGGTGCAGTTCTTCGACTACATCTGGCCGGCGTTCCACCAGATCCGGAACGAACTGGCGACCATGCGCTACCGCTCCAACGGGGCCTACGCGAGCCCCGTGGTGATCCGGACCACCTACGGCGGCTACCTGAAGGGCGGCGCCATCTACCACTCCCAGACCGGGGCCACGCTCTTCACCCACACCCCGGGACTCCGGGTCGCCATCCCGTCCAACGCCGAAGACGCCAACGGACTGCTCCGGGCCGCCATCCGCGGCGAGGACCCCGTGCTCTTCCTGGAGCACAAGCACCTCTACCGGCAGGTGTACAACAAGGGGCGGTATCCGGGGGCGGACTACACGATTCCCTTCGGACAGGCGGCCGTGGTGCGGGACGGCACCGACCTGACCCTGGTGACCTGCGGCGCCCTGGTGAAGCGGTCGCTGGATGCGGCCAAGCAGGTCGAGGCCGAGCACGGGATCTCCACCGAGGTCATCGACCTCCGGACCCTGAGCCCCCTGGACATGGACACCATCGCCACCTCGGTGAAGAAGACCAACAAGGCGCTGGTGGTGCACGAAGACGCCCTGTCGTTCGGGATCGGCGCCGAGATCTCGGCCCGCATCGCCGACGACCTGTTCCCCTGGCTCGACGGGCCGGTGCGGCGGGTGGCGTCGAAGGACGTCTGGGTGGCCTACGCCCCCGACCTGGAGCAGGTGATCCTGCCCCAGGTGCCCGACGTGAAGGCCGCCATCGAGGAGCTGGCCCGGTACTGAGACGTCGAGGCGCGGGTCAGCGCCCTCCCGCCCCGATCTCGTCGGCGTAGGCGGCCCGCAGGGCGTCGTGGTAGGCGCCCAGGAGTCCCGCCAGGACGGAGTGTTCGTCCTGCACCGCCTCCCTCAGTTCGGGGCGGGTGGCGAAATCGTAGAGGATCGACGCCATGGTCTCGGCGGCGATGCGGAAGCCCGTGTGGCCCACCTCGCCGAAGGTGTCGTCGAGCATGCCCCGGGTGTGGTTGGCCGCACGGGAGCTGAACACGCTGACACCGATCCCCGGGATGTCCTCGGTGACGACCCCCGTCTCCTCCCACCCCGACGGGCGCCCCGGTTCGGGGTTCACCGCCCCGGCGCCCAGGGCCGTGGCGTAGGCGAAGGAGAGTTCCTGGAGCGTGCCCAGGGAGATGCCGTCCCGGTATTCGCCGTAGCGGTCGATCTCCACCGTGGTGCCCGTGGCCATGGCCGCCCCCCGGGCGGCGGCGTCCATCATGGCGTTGACGTGCTCGAGATAGACGGGATCGGGATAGCGGATGTAGTAGTCCACCACGGCGCGCTGGGGCACGACGTTGGGCGCCTCGCCCCCCTCGGGGATCACGCCCTGGATCGAGGCCTCGGGGCGGAGGGTGGAGCGCAGCCCGTCGACCAGGGTGTAGAAGTGCACGGCGGCCTCCAGGGCGTTGCGGCCGAACCACGACGACATCTGGTGCGAGGGCGTGCCCAGGAAGGTGTACTTCACCTCGTTGATGTTGAGGCAGCAGCTCCCGAACCCCGCCTGGGCCCGCCCCGTGGCCGTGACCCCGTGGCTGCGCACGATGAGGTCGGCCCCGTCGAACACCCCGGCCTCGTGCATGATCACCTTGGCCGGGGGGCCCACTTCCTCGGCGGGCGTGCCGTAGATGCGCAGGCGTCCGGGCATGCCCTCGTCCGCCATGTGCTCGGCCAGGGCGAAGGCCGTGGCCATGGCGATGGGGGTCTGGGCGTTGTGCTGGTCGCCGTGGAACGGGCCGTCGGCATCGCGGAGGGCGTCGTACTCGCCGATGAGGCCCAGGAGCGGACCGTCGGCACCCGCCGGCGAGGTCCAGGTGGCCACGAAGGCCGTCTCCAGGCCCGCCACCCCGACCTCCACCGTCCACCCCCGGTCCCGCAGCACCGCCGTGAGGGTGTCCACCGCCTGGTGCTCGTCCCACCCCACTTCGGGGTGCCGGCCGATCCAATCGCTCAAGGCCTCCATCTCCGTGTCCCACAGCTCCCGGGTGCGGGCCACCACGGCGTCCCGGCCGGGGGCGTCCCGCTCCACGAGACGCCGGGCGGCGTCCGCCGGGGCGAGGCGAACCTGGAGGGCGTCGATCTCGGCGAGGATCTCCCGGGCCGCGGCCCGCTCGGTGGCGGTGGTCTGGGCGGCGAGGGACGGCGGGGCGGCGAGACCGAGGGCCCCGGCCAGGGCGGAGGCGAGGCCGGCGACGAGGGCAGGGCGTGGGACGGGGCGCGGGACGCGGCGGATCATGGGCGGCTCCGGACGGTGGGGGCGGGTCGGAGCCAACCTACGCGGTGCGGAGCACGGCCTCCAGCGCGGGGTTCGTGTCCGCGTCTTCCAGGGTGAGGGCGAAGAACCGCTCCACCACGCCGTCCAGGCGCCCCACGGTGACCACGTCGTAGCGGCGGCGGATCTCGTCTTCCACCAGGGCGGGGGCCACGAAGAACCCCCGTCCCGTGCGCCCCAGGAGCTGGAGCAGGGCCACCTCCTCCACTTCGCCCGCGACCCGGGGCCGGAGCCCCTTCCGGGCGAACCAGGTGTCCAGGCCCCGGCGCAGCGGGGTGTTTTCGGTGTGGAGCAGGAACGGCGCGCCGTCGAGGGACCCCGGGAAGCGACCCCGGAGCCCGTCGGCCAGATCCCGGGTGCCGAATACGGCCACCTCGGATTCCACCAGGAGGTGATCCACCACCCGGACCGGACCCGACGGGCCGGCCGGGGCATCGCTGAGCACCAGATCGATGGTGTGGGCCGCCAGAGCGGCCAGGAGCCGGTCCTTCTTGCCCATGCGCAGGTTCACGCGCAGATCGTCGCCGCCGGCCTCCAGGCCCGGCTCCAGCAGCCGATACGCGCTGAGGAGCGGCATGGAGTCGACGATGCCCACGGCGAACCGGTGGCCCACGGGGCGCCCCTCCCGGCTCACGGCCTTTTCGAGGGCGTCGCCGAGCTGGAAGATCTCGGCGGCGTATTCCTGGACGAGTCGCCCGGCGTCGGTGAGCTCGAGCCGGTTGCCATGACGATGGAAGAGGTCGGTGCCCAGCGAAGTCTCGAGCTTCCGGATCTGGGCGCTGACCGTGGGTTGGGTCACGCTCAACGCCTCGGCGGCCGCCGTGACCGTGCCCTCCCGGGCCACGATCCAGAAGTACCGCAAATGGGCGTAGTTGATGCGGTTCACCGGGGCCCCACGTACTTGTCCCCTCGCACCACCTGGACCTCGGTCACCCAGGCGATGACGGCGTAGTCGGCGAAGTAGCGCTCGGCCACCATCCCCAGGATCCGGACGGCGACCTCGGGGGTGACCAGCGTCTCGATCCGGACCCCCTGCCCCGGCACGTCGCCGGTGCGGAGTCCCCGGGACCCCCGGCCCTGGGACTCGGTGACGGTGAATCCCGTGGCCCCGAGATCCTGGAGCCGGCGGGTGATCCGGTCCCGGAGGACCGTTTCGGCGACGATGGTGACGAGCTGCAACCCGTGGAGTTCCAGGGACGGCGGTGCGTTCATGACGCCTCGGTCAGGCGGCGAGGAAGGTGGCGAAGCGGTAGTACAGCGGAATACCCACGACGATGTTGAACGGGAACGTGATGGCCAGGGACGCCGTGAGGGACAAGGTGGGGTTGGCTTCGGGGAGGGTGATGCGCACGGCCGGCGGAGCCGCGATGTACGAGGCACTGGCCGACATGGCCCCGAGCACGGTGGCCGACCCCGGAGCGAGTCCCACGGCGTGCCCCACCGCGACCCCCAGGATTCCGTGGACCACAGCCATGCCGATCCCGAAGGCCACCAGGAACGGCCCCGTGGTCTTGAGATCGTCGAGGCGATCGGCGGCGACGATGCCCATCTCCAGGAGGAACAGGGTCAGGGCTCCCTTGAACACGGCGCCGTCGAAGAACGGCTGCACCTGCTCCCACGCCTCGGGGGCGCTGAAGTACCCGATGGCCAGTCCCCCCACCAACAGCACCAGGGTGCGGCCCGCCAGGACTTCGTGGACCACCTCGCCCACGGGGCGGGACGTGCCGGCCTTCACGGCCCCGATCATGAGGGCGATGGCGATGCCGGGACTCTCCAGGAGGGCCAGCAAGGTGGGCAGGAATCCCGCCGCCGGATCGCCCATGGCGTCGACGAAGGTGAGGGCCGCGATGAACGTCACGGCCGACACCGAGCCGTAGTGGGCGGCGATGCCCGCCGCGTCCGCCACGGGCAGGCGCCCCACCCCCCGGAGCACGGTCCAACTGGTGAGGGGCCGCACACACCCCAGGGCCAGGGTGGCCACCACCGGCAGCGCGATGGTGGCCAACGACGCCTGGGCCAGTTCGTGTCCGCCTTTCAGTCCCAGGGCGAACAGCAGGTAGATGCCCAGCCCGCCGTAGATCTCCCTGGGCAGCGAGAGATCGCTGCCGATCCGCCGCGCCAGGATCCCCAGGGCGAAGGCCAGGGTGATGGGCGACAGCAGATTGACTTCGAGGATCGAACCCAAGGATCAGCCCTCGTCCAGGAAGCGGACCGTTCCGGAGGCCAGGTCGTAGACCGCCCCCACGACGGCGAGCCGACCCTGGGCCACCGCTTCCCGCACCACCGGCGAGGCGTAGGCCACCACCTTGGCCTGATGCCGGACGTTGGCTTCCACCGCGGTCTCGACATCGCCGGCGGCCTCGGCCACGGCCGGGGCGAGATGGGCGTACAGGGCCGAGATCTGCCCCGGCACCGGCCCCCCGTCCACCGCGGCCGCCACGGCGCCGCACGAGGTGTGGCCCAGGACGACGATGGCGGCGCTCCCCAGCACCCCCGCCGCGTACTCCAGCGACGCCAGCTCTTCCGTGCCCGCCACGTTGCCGGCGACCCGCACCGTGAAGAGGTCGCCGAAGCCCTGGTCGAAGATCAGCTCCGGGGGCACCCGGGAGTCGGCGCAGGTCAGGATGGCGGCGAACGGGGTCTGGCCGGCCGACAGCGACCGCACACGGGCCAGGGAGCGGTCGGCTTCGGTTCCCGCGCCCGAGGCGAAGCGGGCGTTGCCCTCGGCGAGGCGCCGCAGGGCGGCCTCGGGGACGTCGGCGAGGGGGGCGGTGCGGCGCACCGGCGAGGCGTGGGCCGCGGCGCCGCCCACGAAGAGGCCGGCGGTGGCGAGGGCCGAGCCTCGCAGGAACGAGCGACGATCGACGGGGGCGAAGGGGCGCATCTCGCGAACTCCGGTTGGAAAGGGGCGATGAGGAGAACGCACCAATCTTCACAAGCTCTTGGACCCCCGAGAAGACAACATCACCCATACCCAGTATACGAAAAATCTATGGTCGGGAGCCCGGCCGCGGGGCATGAACGACACCGGGGGCCCCCGCGAACGGGGACCCCCGGGCCGATGGCTCGCCGTGCCGCCCCGTCACGGGGCAGCGGCTCGGCTCATTCGAAGATGGACGGCGCCGGGTTTCCCATGGCCACGGCCAGGGGCTGGGTGAATTCCCGGGTGCCCACCTTCAGCACCACCGTGTAGACCCCGGGCTGGGCCGCCGCACCCTGCTGGCTGCGCCGGGTGAAGAGTCCGCCGCCGCCGAAGCGGCGACCGAAGCCCCCACCCTGCTGGCCGCGCACCGCCTGGGTGATGATCTGCTGGAGCGACGGCTCGTCGACGTCCTCCTCGGCGCTGGGCAGGGTGGAGCGGAAGTTGCCCTCGGCGGGCCGCTCCTCGAAGTCGGCCACGCCGACGCTGCCTCCGCCCCCGCCGAAGCCGCCGAAGCCGAACCCACCCCCGCCTCCGCCGCCGCTCAGGCGCTCCACGACCTCGTCGATCTCCTCCCGGTCGTGGCCCGCATCCTCCAGCGAGTCGGCCACGGTGGCCAGCCTCGCCGCGACGGCGATGCTGTCGCGGCGCTCGGAGGGCGAGAGGGGCAGCGACATGCCCTGCCCCCGGAGGTTCCAGCTCACGGAGTGCACGCCGGGACGGTTCGACCCGTTGAGGGTCTGGACCACGTCGCCCCGGGCGTCCCGGACCTCGATCTCCACGTCGTCGTCGACCCCCTCGCCGATCCAGTACTGGATGTTGGCGGCGGTGGAGGGGCTGCCCGACTCCCAGTAGGCCTGGGCGGTGAATTCTCCGCCGGTGCGCTGCATGCCCATGTGGAAGGCCGGCGCCGGCGCGAAGAGCCAGGCGTCGGACGCCGCCATGACGGCGTCGAACTGCTGGAGGGGCTTGATGTCGGTGATCCAGATGGACCGGCCGTGGGTGGCCGCCACCAGTTCACCGTCCCGGGGGTGGATCACCAGGTCGTGCACCGGGACCGTGGGCAGGCCGTTCATGAAGGACTGCCACGAGGCCCCCCGGTCCAGGGAGACGTACAGCCCCACGTCGGTGCCCACGAAGAGCAGGCTCGGGTTGACCGGATCCTCGCGGATCACGTGGGCGAAGTCGGGCGCTCCCGTGGGGAGGTCGCTCACGATGGAGCGGAAGCTGTCGCCCCCGTCGTCGCTCACCAGGACATAGGGCGTGAAGTCGCCCCGCCGGTGGTTGTCGAAGGTGACGTAGACCCGATCGGCGTCGTGGTGCGACGGCTCGATCCGGCTCACGTAGGTGCCGTCGGGCACGCCGGACACCCGATCGGTGAGATCGATCCACCGACCGCCGTCGTCGGGCGACATCCAGAGGTTGCCGTCGTCGGTCCCGGCGTAGAGGAGCCCGCGCTGCACCGGCGACTCGTTGAGGGACACGATGGTGGCGAAGGTCTCGGCACCGGTGACGTCGGGCGTGATGCCCCCGGTGGTCTCGGTGCTGATGCGGATCTTCTCGGCGTCCTGACGGGTCAGGTCGGGCGAGATGGGCAGGAGGTTGTCGCCCATGTCGGTGGACTTGAGCACCCGGTTCCCGGCGGCGTAGACCACGTCGGGATCGTGGGGCGACAGGAAGAACGGCGTGTTCCAGTTGTAGCGCATGTCCATGGCGGCCGAGTCGGCCGACGCCCGGGCCTGGAGCGCCTGGATGCGCGTCCGGTGCTGGGACGGCATGGGCGCGGTGCTGTCGGGCCACAGCAGGGCGATGGAGTCCTGGATCACCCGGTATCCGTCCCGCCAGTTGGGCCGGCCCAGCGAGCTGCGCTCACCCGTGGCCACGTTGGAGCGGCCCATGTTCCCGCCCTGGGACTCGGAGTAGACGATGTCCTGGTTGCGGGGGTCCATCTGGGCCACGAATCCGTCGCCGCCGCTCACCTGGAACCAGTCGTGGTTGGTGATGGATCCGCCGGTCTTCCGGGAGGGTCCGCACCACGTGTAGTTGTCCTGGAGTCCCCCGCAGACCCGATACGGAGTCCCCATGCCCACGGCCACGTTGTAGAACTGGCCCATGGCGCCCATGTGGTTCGGGAACCAGTAGTTGCCGCCGCGATCGAAGCTGATGGCGATGCCGCCGTCGTTGCCCACCACCATGCGATCGGGATCGGCCGGATCGACCCAGTAGGCGTGGAAGTCCACGTGGACCTCGCCGCCCGCCGGCGCGTGGGTGGCGCCCCCGTCCTCGGTGAACTCGAAGGTGGAGAAGTACACCCGGTTCGGATCCTGGGGGTCGACGGTGACCTGGGAGTAGTAGAAGGGCCGGGAGTTGTAGGCGTTCATGCGCTCCCAGGTGGAGCCGCCGTCGGCCGAGCGGTACAGGCCCGAGAGGTTGTCGTCGTCCTCGGTGGGCCCGTCGGCCTCCACCATGGCGTAGACGATGTCGCCGTCACTCGGGGCGTAGTCGATCCCGATCCGGCCCATGGTGGTGGTGGGGAGCCCGTTGCCCTCCACTTCGGACCACGTCTCGCCGCCGTCGGTGGACCGCCAGATGCCGCTTCCGGGCCCGCCGGACTGGAGGTAGTAGGGCCCCCGGATGCGCTCCCAGCTCGTGGCCATGAGAACGTCGGGATCGTCGGGATGCATGGTGAGATCGACGAAGCCCGCCCGGTCGCTCACCGAGGCCACCTGGCGCCAGGTGTCGCCGCCATCGGTGGTCTTGTACAGGCCCCGGTCGCCCCCTTCACGCCAGAGGGGCCCGAGGGCCGCCACCCAGACGGTGTTGGGGTCGGTGGGGTGGACCAGGATGCGGCCGATGTGCTCCGTGCCCTCCAGCCCCTTCAACTCCCACGTCAGGCCGCCGTCGATGGACTTGTAGATGCCCCTCCCCGGCGAAATGGAGTTGCGGGAGTCCTCCTCCCCCGTGCCCGCCCAGATCTGCAGCGTGTCGCTGGGGGCGATGGCCAGATCGCCCATGGCCGAGACCCGCTCGTTCTGGAAGAGGGGGCGGAAGGTCACGCCGTTGTTGGTGGTCTTCCAGATGCCGCCGGCGGCCGACGCCACGTAGAAGGTCTTGGAGGGGCTGGGCAGCCCCGCGATGTCGGTGACGCGGCCCGACATGTTGGCGGGCCCGATGGAGCGCCACTCGAAGGCCTCCATCCAGTCGTCGTCGAGGATCTGGCCCGCGGCGGGGGCCGCGGCGAGGGGCGCGAGGGCCGCCAGGAGGAGGGTCCGGATGCGCAGGTTCATCACGTTCGGGGGTGGCGGGGGACGTCGGACTGCAGACCGCGGCGGGCACGACGCGCGCGCGCCGCCGACGGGCAACCTACCGTCCAAGGGGACGAACCGGCGAGTCGGAGTGTTGAACCACGGGGGACTGGACCCGAACCGCCGGGGGCCCCAGCTTGTCGTCTACACCTGTCGTTTCTTTCGTATGGGACTCCATGGCTGACGTGGGCACCGCAGGTCGTCGCAGCGCCCCCGCAGGGTCCGGGAGCGGAATCCGGACCGCCGCCCCGGGCGTGGCCGGAGTCGTGGGACTGGTTCTCGCGGCCTGCAGCGGACCGGCGCCCATTCCCCCGGGTGTCACCGCCGTGGCCCCGGGGCCGGAGGGCCGGGGGTGGTTGCTGGGCACGGTGGACGCCCCCCGGGCCGCCGCCGTCTTCCGCGGCCGTCTCTTCGTGGTCCACGGCGAGGGCACGACCCTCCTCACCGAGGTGGTGCCGTCGGCCGACGGCGGCCCGCCCCGCCTCGTGGACCGGGGCGTGGTGGACCCCGACGCCGGCGCCCGGACCGTGGAGGCCGGGCCCGACGGGCTGTACGTCCTGTCGGAGCTGCGCCGGGAGGTCCGTCGGATCGACCCGGACGCCGCCCCGGTGGAGGCCGTGGCCCTGGCCCGGCGCGACCGGCTCGTGGCCTTCGACGTCCGGCCCGACGGCTCCCTGGTCTCCCACCGGGGCGACGACAACGTGGGCTTCGCCCTGGAGGTGCGGGATCGGGGGCGGGACGGCTTCGGCCGACCCCGGCCCTGGGGGCACCTGCCGGCGGACCGGTCCATCGTCCGGATCAACCGGGGCGGCGGCGGCACCGCCGAGTTCGCCCACACGGCGGTGGACGGCCTGGGCCGGGTGCACGCCTACTTCAATCACACGGGCGAGTTCGTCCAGTTCGACCCCGAGGGCGACCCCCTGCGCATCGGCCGGCTCCCGGCCCCGGTGGAGGACGCCGGCGTGCGGTCGGCCCGGCCGGCGTACGGCGAGGCGGGCCGGGCCATTCTCAACGGCCTCGAGGCCACCTGCGACGACGGGCTCGTGGCCTCGGTGGGCGACGGGGAGCAGACGGTGGTGTGGTTGGACGCCGACGACTACGCAGTGGAGCGGGAGGCCCGCCTCGACCTTCCCATGGCGCCCCGGGCCCGGTGGGTCGGGTGCGGCCCGTGGCTGCTGGGCGTGGACCCGGGCGCCGGCGCGGCGGTGCTGGTGGAGCTCGACGCCGCGGGCTGAGGCCGGCCGCCGTCCGAACCCCGCCCACGGAGGCGCGGCCGCCTTTCCGAACCCGCCCACGAGGCGCGGCCGCCCTCGGGGCGCCTTTCCGAACCGCGCCAACTCTCCACCAGGTCGCGGAATGAGGCGGGTTGGAGAGTTGGGGCGGCCAGGCCGCATCAAGTCGCCCCGACGGCTTCGCGCGGTGGAGGCCGTGGAGAGTTGAGGTGCCCTGGCGCCCCCAAACCGACACTCCGCGCTTCGAGGGCCCGTCGTGGAGACTTGGGGGGGCTCGGGCGGGCGCGGACCTGGTCGGGGCTCGGGCGGGCGCGGACCTGGTCGGGGCTCGGGCGGGCGCGGACCTGGTCGCGCCTCAGGCCCGGGGCGGCTCGTGGGGCGGCGGCGCCAGCCGTTCCTTCTCGATGGGCAGGATGAGGCGGACCGCCCGCTCGTAGAAAACGTAGTTCCAGGCCCAGTTCACGAGCACCAGGACCCGGTTCCGGAAGCCCACGAGTTTGGCCACGTGGATCAGAGCCCACAGGATCCATGCCGGGAAGCCCTTGAAGCGGCGGCCGAAGACGTGGGCCACGGCGTGGTTGCGCCCGATGACGGCCAGCATCCCCGGATCCTGGTAGACGAAGGCCGGCACGTCGCCGCCCGAGAGGAAGGCCTTCAGGGCCGTGACCAGGTGCTCGCCCTGCTGCACCGCCACCGGGGCCACCTGGGGCAGCGGTTCGCCGTCGTCGCCCAGAGCCCGGGCCAGATCGCCGGCCACGAACACCTCGGGCCGCCCCGGTACCTGGAGGGTGGGCTCCACCACGACCCGGCCGCTCCGTCCCGTCTCCAGTCCCCAGGACCGCACCGCGGGATCGCCCTGGATGCCGGCCGTCCACACTACGGTCTCGGAGTCGAGGGTCGAGCCGTCGGCCAGGTCCACTCCGTCGGCCCGAATGCGGGTCACCAGGGTGTCGAGGCGCACGTCCACCCTGCGGGACTCCAGGCGTTCCCGGGCGTAGCGCCCCAGTTCCTCGTCCATGGCTCCCAGCAGGCGATCCGCCCCCTCCAGGAGGACGATGCGCACCTCGTCCCGCGGAATGATGGGGTAGTCCTTCAACAGGGGACCGTGGATCAACTCGGCCAACGCCCCGGCGTATTCCACCCCGGTGGGTCCGCCCCCCACGATGACGAAGGTGAGGAGGGCGCGCCGGCGGTGGGGATCGGGCTCGAACGACGCGGTCTCGAACCGGGACAACACCTCCCGGCGAAGGGGGAGGGCGTGGTCCATGTCCCGGAGAGCGAAGGCGTGCTCTTCGGCCCCCTCCACGCCGAAGTAGGCCGGCACGCTGCCCATGGCCAGGATCAGGGCGTCGTAGGGAACGGCCCCGGCACTGGTCACGACGGTGCGCTCGTCCAGGTCCACCCGCTCCACGTCGGCCATGCGGAACCGGACGCACCCCTCCCGCAGGATCGAGCGCACCGGATAGGCGATGTCGGTGGGCCCCAGCTCGGCGGCCGCCACCTGGTAGAGCAGCGGGTAGAAGGTGTGGAAGTTGTTCCGGTCCAGGAGGGTCACGTCCAGGTCGTCACGGGCGAGTCCCTGGGCCGCCCACAGCCCGGCGAACCCCGCGCCCACGATGACGATCCGGGGCGGATCGGCGCCGACGCCGGTCACCTCAGAGCACCGTCAGCGACGGGTCCACGTCCCGGACCCAGCTCTGGAGCCCGCCCCGCAGATGGGCCACCTCGGCGAAGCCCGCGGCCCGGAGATGGGCCGCCGCGCCGGCGCTTCGGGCCCCCACCGAACACACCAGCACCAGATCCCGCTCCCGGGGCAGCACCTCGGGGGCGTCGCCCAGGGCGTCCAGGGGGAGATGGAGGGCCCCCAGGGCGGCCAGATTGCCCGCGTCCCACTCCCATCGCTCCCGGACGTCCACCACCAGGGGCGGGCGGGACGAGGCCAGGCGTCGGCTCAGTTCGTCGGCCTCGACCTCCCTGGGGAGGGCTCCGTCGGGCCCGGGCTCCAGGGGCCGTCCGTCGGCCCCCACGCCGCAGAAGAACTCGTAGTCCACCAGTTCGGTGATGGTGGGCTCATCGCCGCACACGGGGCAGTCGGGCGCCCGGGGAACGGTGATCTCCCGCCACGTGCTTCCCAGGGCGTCGAAGAGCAGGAGGCGGCCCGCCAGGGAGTCCCCCACTCCCAGCACGTACTTGAGCGCCTCCAGGGCCTGCATCGACCCCACCACGCCGGGAAGGGCGCCGAACACGCCGGCATCGGAGCACGACGGCACCATGCCCGGAGGGGGCGGCTCCCGGAAGAGGCAGCGGTAGCAGGGGCCATCGGGGGTGGCGAAGAGGGACACCTGGCCGTCCCAGCGCAGGATGGCGCCGTACACGAAGGGAACGCCGGCGAAGACGCAGGCGTCGTTGACCAGGTAGCGGGTGGGAAAGTTGTCGGACCCGTCCACCACCAGATCGTAGGCCCCCACCACCTCCCGGGCGTTGGTGCGGTCGAGGCGGACCCGGTGGGTCACCACCTCGACGTGGGGGTTCAGGTCCCGGAGTCGCTCGGCCGCGGATTCGACCTTGGGGCGTCCCAGGTCGGACGTGCCGTGGACGACCTGGCGCTGGAGGTTGGTGGCGTCCACTTCGTCGGCATCGGCGAGGCCGAGGGTGCCCACCCCGGCCGCGGCCAGGTAGAGGGCCGCAGGGGATCCCAGCCCCCCCGCGCCGACGACGAGAATCCGGGCCTCCCGGAGACGCGCCTGTCCCTCGAGACCCACATCGCGGAGGGCGAGATGGCGCGCGTAGCGGACGAGTTCATCCCGGGAGAGGGCCATGGGGGCCTAGCACCCCGCCCCCCTTCCGGGGTTCCGGCGCTCACGCCTCGGCCTCCCGGAACAGTTGGTTCAGCAGCTCCCGGTGGCTCCACCCCAGGTAGCCCAGGGTGGCGATGGCCCCGGTGATGGAACCCAGGAGCACCTCGGGCCACCGGAGGGCGTGGAGGAACTCCACCGTGACGGCGCCGAAGAAGATGGGCACCCATCCCCCCACGGCCACCACGAAGAAGAGGAGTCCCATACCCAGGGCGTGATCGAGCTCGGCCCGGAAGGCCAGGAACGCCATGGCCACGCCCAGGGCCAGGGTCACCAGGAGGTGCAGCCCGTTGAACGCCAGGATGGCCGCCCAGGGCTCCACCGGGTCCATCCGCCCGGCCAGGAGCGCCTCGCCCAGGAGGCTGGGCGTGTGCACCGGCGACAGCCCCTGGCTGACGTTGAGCACCACGAAGACCGCCGCCACCGCCACGTACCCCAGGAGACCGGCGATGAGGCCTTCTCGAACGAACGGGGCTCGATGCGCGGGCATGGCGGACCTCCTGGGGCGAAGGGGACGACGTCTCCGGACGGGGCGCGCCGGCGCGGAGGGCCTCGTCCACCTTCATCATGCCCGCCCCGCGCCCCACCCGCCGTGGGGGAGCCCCCCGCAGAGGCTGTGGGAGATCTTCCCCGAACGCCTGCCCTTGCGCGAGTACGAAAGACTTCGTAAATAGGATCCCATGACGAACCCCACCGACTTCACCGACCGGGAACTGGACATCATGGGCGTGTTGTGGCGCCTGGGCTCGGGCACCGTGGCCGACGTACAGGACGGCCTGGACCGCCCCGTGGGCTACACGACGGTGCTCAAGCAGCTCCAGATCCTCGAAGAGAAGGGCGCGGTGCGCCACGAGCGCCAGGGCCGCGCCTACCGCTACCACCCCGTGACCGAGGCCCAGGAGACGGGAGGCAACGCCCTGCGGCGCCTGCTGGACACGGTCTTCGACGGATCGGCCGAGATGGCCCTGGCCCGGCTGGTGTCGGAGGCGCCGCCCGACGCCCGGGAGATCGCCCGCATGCGGGCCATCCTGGACGAACTGGACGCCGACGCCGGTGAGAGTGAGGGCGACGACGAGGAGGAGGCTTGAGCGTTCTCCACCTGCTTCACGCCGTGGTGGTGGGCGGCCTCCTCTCCGGAGCCGCGGCCCTGATCGAAGGCGCCCTGCGGGGTGCCGAGCGCCCGGCGCGGTTCGTCTGGCTCCTGGCCCTGGCCGGCACCGTGTCGGCCCCGTGGTGGGGCCCCCGCCTCTCGTCGGAGGTGGTGACGCTCCCGGCGGCGACGTCGGCGGCCGTGCCGGTCATGGAGGCCGCCCCGGCCCCGGCGGGCCCGTCCGTCATGGCCCGGGTGGGAGGGCTGCTGGCGACGCCCGTGCCGGCCCTTCCGTGGCTGTGGCTGGCGCTGGGTGGGGTGGGGATCGCGGTGGTGGGAGGGGGACTGGTGCGGTTGGAGCGACGGGCCGCCCGGTGGCCCCGGACCCGCATCGACGGGGAGGAGGTGTCGGTCTCCCGGGACTTCGGGCCGGCGCTGGTGGGGTTGGTGCACCCCCGCACCGTGGTGCCCCGCTGGGCCTTCGGGCTGGCTCGCCGGGAACTGGGGCTGATCCTGCGGCACGAGCGGGCCCACCGGGCGGCGGGCGACGGCCCGACGCTGGCGGCGGGACTCCTCACGGCCGCGGCGTGCCCGTGGAATCCGGTGGTGTGGTGGCAGTTCCGCCGCCTGCGCGATGCGGTGGAACTGGATTGTGATCGACGACTGCTGCGGGGCGGCGTGTCCGCCCCCGCGTATGCCCGCGTACTCGTACTGGTCCGCCTGCGGGCCGCCGCCCCCGGCGGCGCCACGGCGGCCCTGGTGGAATCGAAATCATCCCTGGAGCGGAGGTTGAAGACGATGCGTGCGTTTCCCTGGACCCGACGGAAGGTGGCCCTGAGCGGCGCCGTGGCCCTGGGCCTGGTGGCCGTGGCCTGTGAGACCCCGGCACCCTCGCAGGTGGAAGTGGAGACGGCCGAGGCCGAGGCCGCGGAGGCCGAGCTGGTCCTGGAGGCTCGGGAGACCGCCGCCGGCGTGCTTCGGCGCATGCCCGGGGGTGCCCCCGAGGGTCCCCTCATCGTGGTGGACGGAGTGATCATGCAGGAGGCGGTGCTGGCCGACCTCGCCGCCTACGACATCGAGCGCATCGAGGTCGTCAAAGGCGAAGCCGCCCGGAAACTCTACGGCGAGCGGGCGGCCCACGGGGTGGTGAACATCACCACGAAGGAAGGCCAGGGCGGCGAGGTGGTGGAGGTGCGGGAGATCCCGGTGGCGGAGTACGAGGAGGTGACGGTGTACGGGTCGTCGGTCCGGCTCCACCCCCTGGAGGAGGAACTCCAGGCCGAGGAGCGCGGCGGCACCTTCACCGTCACCGAGGTGAAGGCCGAGCCCCGGCGCGGAGGGAACTGACGGCGGGAGTCCCGGCCCCCGCAGATCCACGGCGCCCCCGCCTGCCCGGCGCGGGGCGCCGTGGTGCATCCGGGCCTCGCGGAAGGCGCCCGTGGGGCGGTACCATCGTCCCATGCCCCCCCCGCCCTCCCCCACCGCCCGCATGCGCCGCACCTGGCGCTACGCCCGCCACTGGGGCGCCGGCGGGCCCCCGGTGGACGAGCGGGAGGTCTCGGTGGACCGGGGCGACCGCACGGTGCCCGCGTCGGTCTTCCGGCGGCCGGGAGCCCCGCCGCCCACGACGGCGTGGATCGTCCTCCACGGGATCACCCGCCCCGGACGCGTCCACCCCTCCCTGTTGCGCTTCGCCCGCTCCCTGGCCAGCACCGGTACCGCGGTGGTGGTGCCCGAGGTGCCGGAGTGGATCGACCTCGACCTCGCCCCGGGACGCACGCTGCCCACGGTGACGGGCACCCTGGACGTGGTGGAGCGGGACCTGGGCGTCCCCGGCGCCCGCACCGGCCTCATGGGCTTCTCGTTCGGGGCGCCCCAGGCCCTGGTGACGGCCGGGGACCCGACCCTGGCGGGGCGGTTGGGGGGGGTGGCGGGCTTCGGCGGCTACTGCGACCTGGAGCGCACCTTCCGCTTCCTGTTCAGCGGCGTCCACGAGTGGGACGGCGTGACCCGCCGGCGGCGCCCCGATCCCTACGGCCGCTGGATCGTGGCCGCCAACTTCCTGGCCCGCATCGAGGGGTACGAGCACGCCGAACCCGTGGCCGACGCGCTCCGGCGTCTGGCCGAAGCCGCCGGCGAGCGGCAGGTCCCGTCGTGGGATCCGGTGCACGACCCGGTGAAGGCCCGCCTTCGGGACACCCTGACCCGCCCCGAACACCGGGCCCTCTTCGACCGGTTCGCCCCACCGGCCGACGAGGATCCGGTGTTCGACGACGACGAGGCCCGGGAGTGGGCGGCCCGGCTGGCGGAGGCGGGGCGCCGCACCCAACCCCTGGCCGATCCCCTGGAGCACATCGGGCGCCTTCCCGACGAGGTCCACCTGCTCCACGGACGGGGCGACGATCTGATTCCCTTCACCGAAACGCTGCGGCTGGCCCGAGGGCTCGAGGCCCGCCAGGGCCGTCCGCTGCACACGGCCGTCACGGGGCTGTTCGCCCACTCCGCCGCCGACCGCCGCCGCCATCCCCTCCGGACGGCGGGCGAGGCGTTGCGGTTCGCCCGGACCCTCTCCCGGGTGCTGGGCGCGGTGTGAGGGGCGGCTACCGGCTGCGCAACAGGAACTTGGCCACGCCCCGCACCTCCTCGTCCCGATCGTCGACCATGCGGTCGACCACGGCCCAGGCATCGGGCGTGTCGAGCCCCGCGAGGGCCTGCACGGCCGCCACCCGGAGGTCGGTGGGCCCCCGCCCCAGGCGCGGCGAGGTGGCGCGTCTCTCCAGGGCGGGCAGGGCCGCCGCATCGCCGATCCGGCCCAGGGCCCGGAGAATCGCCACGATGCCCGCTTCGTCCGACTCGTCGTCGAGTCGGGCCAGGAGGAGGGGCACGGCGCCGGCGTCCCGCAGGAGTCCCACCGCCTCGGCGGCGGCCTCCCGCACGCCGGCGTCGCCCACGTCGAGGTAGCTCCGGGCCAGGAGGGCTGCGTCGCCGCCCCCCACGGCGCCCAGGGCCCGGAGGGCTTCGCTCCGGACCCGGGGATCGTCGTGGGCCAGAGCCGTGGTGAGGAACTGGACGGCGTTGGGAATGCCCGTGCGACCGATGACCGTGACGGCGTCCCGCACCACGTGCCACCGGGCGTCCTGGAGGAAGCCCGCCATGATGTCCTGGGCCTCGGGGGCCAGGTGCACCAGGACCTCGGTGAGGACCCGGCGCGCGATGCGGTCCTCGGTGCGGGCGAGGGTCGACGAGACGGCATCGGCCATCTCGGGATTGAGGCGCCCGAAGGCCCGGGCCAGGTCCCGCCCCTCGCCTTCGTCCCGGGCCCGATCCACCAGGCGAATGGTGAGGACCCGGGCCACTTCGTCGCTCACCAACTGGCAGGCCAGATCCCGAGCCCCCTGGTCGTCGGGACGAGCCAGGAGCATGCGCTCCACGGCCACGGCGATGCCCTCGTACTCCCCGGCGGCCTCCAGCACCTCGGCCTGGAAGCGCGCCCGGAGCGCCCGGGAGGTGCGCTCCTCGCCCCGGGAGGCCAGAAAGGCGGCCAGGGCCCGGCGGAGATCTTCGGTGGAGACGCCGTCGGGGGGGCCGGACCCCGGAGCCGGCGGAAGGTCGATGCGGTCGGAGGAGGCCTCCACCGGGGGCGGGCGCCGGGGCGGGGACGCCGCCGGGCCGGCCTCGACCTCGCGGGGCGGCGGCGATTTCTCGGCGCGGCGAAAGAGATCGTCCACGGCCCGGGCCAGATCCGGCGCCCGGGGGCCCTCGCCGCCGCCGCCGTCGTTCACCCGCCGCGCTCCATGGGCAGCCCGGCGCGGGCCCAGGCCTCCACCCCCCCTTCCACGTTCACCGCCCGGCGGCCCCGGGCCTGGAGAAGGGAGCGGGCGATGGCCGACCGGGCACCGGTCTGACACATCACCAGCACCATGCCGTCGTCGGGCACCTCGTCCAGGGCGTCGGGGAGGCGTCCCAGATGGAGGTGATGCGCGCCCGCCGCGTGGCCGGTGCGCCACTCCCCCGCCCCCCGCACGTCGAGCAGGAGCGCGCCCCGCTCCAGGCGTTCCGTGGCTTCGGCGGGGCTCACCGACTCGGCCTCCTCCAGCTCGGCCACCACGTGGTCCTCGTCGAAGAGCTCGGGCCCGGCGAACCCCGTCACCCGGTCGAGACCGATGAAGAAGAGGGCCCGGGCCGCCTCCCGGGCCGCCGCCTGTTCCACGCCCAGGAACACCAGGGGGACGTCGTAGGGCAGGAGCGACCCCGCCCAGTTCGTGAACGACCGGTTCAGGGGCAGGTTGAGGGTGCCCGGCAGGTGCCCCGCGGCGAACGCCTCCCGGGGTCGGAGGTCGAGTCCCACGGCCCCCTCGGCCAGGAGTCCCTGGACCCGATCTCCCCCCACCCGGCCGGGCTCGGGGAGGTGACCCACCACCGGCGGCCCGTCGCGGTTCAGACGCTTCATGACGGCGAAGTACCGGGGCGGCTCGGGCTGGTCGTCCAGGACCCACGCCACGAACCCGGCCTCGTCGGTGTGGCCCAGAGCCGGGTTCACCAGCCGCTCGTAGCCCAGCGTGCTCGAGGGCATGGCCCCCAGCGCCTTGCCGCACGCCGATCCGGCGCCGTGCCCCGGCCAGACCTGGAGATGGTCGGGCAGCGACTCCAGGCGTCGGAGGGACCGGAAGAGGTCCCGGGCGGCCCCGTCCATGGTGCCGGCCACTCCGGCCGCCTTCTCCAACAGGTCCGGGCGCCCCACGTCACCCACGAAGAGGAAGTCGCCGCTGAGGAGTCCCATGGGCTCGGACGTCGTGGCCCCGTCGGTGACCAGAAAGCTCACGTGCTCCGGCGTGTGCCCCGGGGTGTGGAGGGCCGTCAGCCGCACGTTGCCCACCTCCACCACGTCGCCGTCGTCCAGGAGCCGCGCCCCGTCGCCGTCGGCGAACCGGTAGCTCCAGTCCGGACCACCGCCCGACGACAGGAGCAGACGCGCCCCGGTGCGGGCGGCCAGCTCCCGGCTCCCCGAGAGGTAGTCGGCGTGGATGTGGGTCTCGGTCACCAGGGTGATGCGCACCCCTTCCTCGGCGGCGGCGCGCACGTAGAGATCGGCGTCCCGATGGGGGTCCACCACCACGGCTTCCCCCGTGGCCTGACACCCCACGAGGTAGCTGGCCTGGGCCAGGGCATCGTCGTAGAAGCGACGGAAGAGCATCTCGGATCAACGGCTGAGGTTCTGAACGAGCATGAACACGGCGACCACCACCAGAAAGACCGCGAAGGCGCGGCGAAGAGCGGCGGGCTTCACGTACCGCACAAGGTGGGACCCCAGGACGATCCCCGCGACCGCGCAGGCGCCGAAGCCCGCCAGGAGGGGCACGGGAAGCGTCACCCGCCCGGCGTATCCGGCGAACCCGGCGGCGGCGTTGAAGGCGATGACCAGGAGCGAGGTGCCCACGGCCCGCTTCATGGGCACCCGGAGCAGGAGCACGAGTGACGGCACGATGACGAATCCGCCCCCCACCCCCACCACTCCCGTGAGGGCGCCGACCCCCAGCGCCGTGGCCGCCACCAGGAGGGCCCCGGCCCGGGCGCCCTCCTCCCCCACGTCCGGCCGGCCTCGCAGCATGAAGCCCGCCGCCACCAGCATGACCAGGGCGAAGAGCACGAGCTGGGCCGGACCCGGGATCCACGCCGCGGCCCGGGCGCCGGCGTAGGCCCCCACCATGGCCGGCGGCGCGAACCACAGGGCGGTGGGCAGGTCCACCCGTCCCGCACGTCCGTGGCGGAAGGCCCCCACCAGGCTCACCAGCCCCACCACCGCCAGGCTGCCCGCGATGGCCACCGCCGTCTCGAGCCCCAGGACGTAGACCAGGATCGGGACGGTGAGCACCGACCCGCCGCCGCCCAGGAGGCCCAGGACGAGACCGACGATCAGACCCAGGAGGGCGCCGAGTGGGGGCATGGAATCGGATCCGGAAAACGGGGGAACAAAGGGAGCATGGCTCGCCGCGGGACCCCTGTCCATCGCTCCCCGCCGGCGCGGGGTGTTGCCCCCTCCCCTGACCCCCGGGCATCTTCGCGGTCTCGCCGGCCCCCGCCGTCCGTCGTCTCCCCACCCCCGCGCTCCATGCGTCGTTTCGTCGTCCGCCCCGTGGGCTCCGCCGCCGCCCTCCTCGCCCTCTCCCTCGCGGGATCCGCGCCGGCCCCGGCCCAGACCCCGGCCTCCGCCGCCCTGGACGGCCTCGAGCCCCGCTTCATCGGGCCCGCCGTCATGAGCGGTCGCATCGTGGATCTGGCGGTGGTGGAGAGCGGCCAGGTGTTCTACGTCGCCACGTCCACCGGCGGCGTCTGGAAGACCGTCGACGGGGGGGTGACCTACGCTCCGGTCTTCGAGAACGAGGGCACCCACTCGGTGGGCGACGTGGCGGTGCACCCGGGAGACACCACCGTGGTCTGGGTGGGCACGGGCGAACGGGCCAGCCGCCAGAGCTCGGGGTGGGGCGACGGGGTCTACAAGTCCACCGACGGCGGGGAGAGCTGGCAGCACATGGGACTGTCCGATTCCAAGCACATCGGCCGGATCCGCATGCACCCCGACGACCCCGACGTCGTCTTCGTGGCGGCCATGGGCCACCTCTGGGGTCCCAACGAGGAGCGGGGCCTCTACCGGTCCACCGACGGCGGCGCCACCTGGGAGCGGGTGCTGAACGTCGACGAGGACACGGGGGTGGTGGACGTGATCCTCGACCCCTCCGACCCCGACATCGTCTACGCGTCGTCGTATCAGCGGCGCCGGCGGCCCTACGGCTTCCACGGGGGCGGGCCCGGGAGCGGTCTGTGGAAGAGCACCGACGGGGGCGACACCTGGACGAAACTCACCAACGCCGGGATCGACAACGGCCTGCCCACCGGCGACATGGGCCGCATCGGCATCGACGTGTACGCCGCCGACCCCCGCATCGTCTACGTGAGCATCGAGCAGGGCGAGCGCTACAACGCCTCCACGGCGTACCTGCAGCGGGAGGCGGGAATCTACCGCTCCGAGGACCGGGGCGAGACCTGGGAGCACATGTCGGACTGGAATCCCCGGCCCATGTACGCGTCCCAGATCACCGTCGACCCCAACGACGACCAGCGCATCTACATGGTCAACTCGTACTCGTGGTCCGACGACGGGGGGCGCACCTTTACCGTGCCCCGGCAGTCGCTCCACGGCGACGACCGCCTCGTGTGGGTCGATCCGGCCAACTCCCACCACGTCATGAAGGCCGACGACGGGGGGCTGGGACTCTCGTGGGACCGGGGCGTGACCTGGATCTACGTGACCAACCTGCCCGTGAGCCAGTGGTACCGGGTGGGGCTCGACAACTCCACCCCCTTCCGCATCTGCGGCGGGCTCCAGGACAACGGGTCGTGGTGCGGCCCCTCGGCCACGTACCGCAACGAGGGCATTCTCGACCAGGACTGGATCAAGGTCGGGGGCGGCGACGGCTTCCGGAACGTGTTCGACACCACCACGAACCGGGTGCTCTACTCCGAGTCCCAGTATCTCGGACTCCAGCGCGTCGACCTCCACACCATGGAGTCCAAGAGCATCCGGCCCAACCAACCCGAGGGCTTCATCGGCGGACGGCGCAACTGGACGACGTGGCCCGACCTCGACAACCCCGAGGAGCGTCTCGGCAACGCCATGCCTCCGGGCAACTGGGATGGCCCGTTCATCGTGTCGCCCCACGATCCCAACACCCTCTACGCCGGGCTCGACGAGCTCTTCGTGAGCCGGGATCGGGGCGATTCGTGGCGTTCGCTGGGGGATCTCACGACGGGTGTCGATCGGCGCACGCTGACCATCATGGGCGAGCGCCCCGACAGCTTCACCCTCTCCCTCGACGACGGGATTCCCTACTACCCCACCCTGTCGGAGATCGCCGAATCACCGCTCCGGGCCGGCGTGCTCTACGTCGGGACCGACGACGGCCAGGTGCAGGTGTCCATGGACGGGGGCCGGACGTGGGACTCGGTGGCGGGCGCGGTGCCCGGCCTGCCCGGCGACGCCTGGATCAACGGGCTGGAGCCGTCGCGCCACGTGGAGGGGCGGGTGTATCTGGTGGCCAACAACTACCGCAACGACGACTACGCCAACTACGTGTGGCGCTCCGAGGACCACGGCGCCACCTGGACCCGCATCGACGGTTCGCTCCCGGCGGAGCGGGTGGCCCGGACGCTTCGGGAGGACCCGCGCAACCCCGACCTGCTCTACCTGGGCACGGAGCTGGGGCTGTTCGTGTCGTTCGACCGCGGAGGCGCGTGGACCGAGCTCCGGGCCGGGATGCCCCTCATGGCCTTCAACGACCTGGTGGTGCACCCCCGGGACAACGATCTGGTGCTGGCGACCCACAGCCGGGGCGTCTTCATCCTGGACGACGTGAACGCCCTCCAGGAGTTCACGCCCGCGGTGGCGGCGAGCGCGGCGCACCTCTTCTCCCTGGAACCCGCCTACCAGATCCGCTACAACGGCGAGCGTGGCCACACGGGCGACATGATCTTCACCGGCGAGAACCCCCCGGCCGGGGCCATCGTCTCGTACTGGTTGGGCGACGGCGTGGCCGACGCCTCGCTCCGGGTGTTCGACGGCGACGGCGCCGAGGTCGCGGCGATTCCCGTGGAGGCGCCCGGGGCAGGCATGAACCGGGCGGTGTGGAATCTCCGCATGTCCATGGGGACGCCCCAGGAGGCGCGCTTCGGGCCCACGGGGCCCCTGGTGGTCCCGGGCACCTACACGGTGCGGCTCACGGCGGGCGGGGTCACCACGGAGCAGCCCCTCACCGTTCGGGAAGACCCCCGCATCGACGTCGATCCCACCACCCGGGCCCAGTGGACGGCCCAGCTCGTGGAGCGCACCCGACTGGGGATCCGGGCCATCGAGTTCGCCAACCGGGTCGGGCGCATGGCCGAGGGCCTGGAGGACGGCACCCCCGACGACCTCCGGGCCGCCGTGGGCGACCTCCTGCGGGAGGCCGGCGAACTCCGGTCCCGGGCGAACCGCCTGAGGAGTGCCGAAGGGTGGGTGGGCCCCCTGTCGGCCGACGAGGTGGCCCTGGAGGCCTTCGTGGCCGAGATGCTGGACACCCTGACCGCCGAGGCCGACGCCCTGGAGGGCCGGCTGGGAGGGGGCTTCTAGACCGGGCTCGTCTCGGGGGTCCCGAGGCCCGCCAGGACGTCGGCCAACCGGGCCACGCTTCGCTCCTCGGAGTACTCCGGGGACGGCGGGGGCAGGACGGGCTGGGCCTGGATGCGGCGTCGGATCGCACCGAGCCCCGCCACGAGGCCCTCCAACGACTCGGTGGGCACCGAGACCCCGAGGTCGAGCTCGTCGATGAGGCGGGACGCCGGGCCCGTGCCCACGAGCCCCAGCACGTGGCGCCGTCGCTCCATGTAGTCGAAGAGCTTGGCAGGGACGGCCACCCGGGTCTCCACCATGTGGGGCGGCTGGAGCAGGATCAGCCCGTGGGCCTCCCGCTGGAGTCGCACCGCCTCCTCCGACGTGACCCAGGGCCGGATGTCCACCCGGTCGGCCACCCCGGCCTCCCGGGCCACGTCCACCAGCGGACCGGCGTCGCCCCCCACGAAGCAGAGCTCCACGTCGGCCTCCCCGGCTCGCCGCGCGGCGCCGGCGGCCTCGATGAGGGCGGCGGCCTGCTCGAGGCGTCCGTAGGCCAGCGATCCCGTGTGGACCAGGCGGACGGGCTGACCCTGCGCGGGCGCCGGGAGCACCTCGGCCCCGTCCACCGCTCCGAAGCAGTTGGGGATGCAACTGAATCGGGCGGCCGAGGCGGGAAACCGTTCCGCCAGGAGCTCGGCCATGTCGGGGGTGGTGAAGACCACGTGGTCGGCGGTCTGCATGACCTCGTCCCGGAGAGCGGCCCACCAGAGCAGGCGCCGGCGGCGGGGATGGAGCACCCCCCACGGCGACCGGGCGGTTTCGTCCACCCACCACACGTCCCGGGCGTCGAGCACCACGGGCACGCCCCGGGCTCGGGCCGCGCGCACCGTGGGAATCACCGACGGGAACGGCGGGCCCTCCACCACGACCGCATGGTAGCCGCCCCCGTCCAGGAGCGCCTCGACCCGCCGGGCCGCCGCGGCGCCCCACCGCCAGGCCCAGTCCCGGGTCATGACGAGCCACTCGACGTACGCGCGGGTCTTCCACCAGGCCCGGGGTACCACCGCCCCGGGGGGCGGCACGTCGAAGGGGTTCCGCCCCAGGATCCACGCCGCGGGCACCGAGTGGATCTCCGACGCCTCGGGCACCAGGCGATGGCGCGTGGGATCGGGTTCGTCGCTCAGCCCGTAGGGCGGACCGCACACGACGTCCACCTGGACCCCGAACTCGGGGAGCCGCCGGGCCCAGCGGGCAGGGCGAATGCCGCCCACGGCCCGGGCCGGGGGAAAATGGAAGGAAACGAGGAGGATCTTCACCGACCGGGCACTCCCATGGAGCACCCGGAAAGCGCCGGGACGGGACGGGCGGACACACGGATAGGGTCCAGGCCGGCCACACGTGCGGCGTGGTTCATGAGCGGGGGGTAGTCTTTCTTGCGGGTGGGGGGCCGACTCCGGATCACCGGAGCCGCGGCGCGAAGGCCGTACAGTTGTACCGCTGAGCGGAGAAGAGTTCCCTCAGGGACCGGGCTGCGCCCGGCGGGCCCTCCGGCGACGCAGCCACAGCGCCAGGACCAGGGGCACGACCAGGATCGCCAGGAGGGGAACCATCACGGCCAGCACCGTGACCAGGCCCGAAAGGATCGCCTCGCCCACGGCCACGATGGGGTTGCCCAGCCCCCCCGTGGTGGCCAGGGAGCCCGCCCGCAGCGCCACCGTCCCGGCCTGGACGACCCCGGCGGCGCCCCCTCCGGCCACCACCGCCAGCACCCACTGGAGCACGTCGGGGGCATCGCCCAGGGTGAACGCGGCCAGAAGGGTGCCCGCCACCAGCGCCGCCGGCGTGGCCACCGTGTCCAGGGCGTTGTCGAGCCAGGGCACGAAATAGGCGCCGAGCTCGGCCACCACGGCCACCCCCAGCACCTGGGTGGCCGTGGAACTGGCCACCCAGGCCAGTTCGGGGTCGGGTTCCAGGTAGCCGAACCGGGCCGCGAGGCTCGCGCCCAGGAGGGGCACGAACACCCGGAACCCGCTGGCGGCGGCGAGGCCGACGCCGGCGGCGAGGGCGACGATCAGGTCGAGACGAACGGAGTCCATCATGGTGCGGAAGGGTGGGGCCGCGCCGCATCTTGCCGCAACGGCCGGGGGCGAACATCGTCCGAGATGCCCCACGCCAAACCCGACCGCGCCCGCGTCGCGCATTTCAACCGGATTCTCGCCCCGTACCTGGGCGCCGACACCCGGCGCAGCGCGACCCAGCTCGTCACGTCGATCCTGGGGTTCGTGGGATTCTGGACGGCCGCGCTGTGGAGCCTGGACGTCCACTGGGCCCTCGCCGCCGTTCTGATCCTCCCCACGGCGGGTTTTCTCATGCGCCTGTTCATGATCCAGCACGACTGCGGCCACGGCTCGTTCTTCGCCTCGCGTCGCGCCCGGGACGTGACGGGGTTCTGCATCGGAGTCCTCACCCTGACCCCGTACCAGTACTGGCGGAAGACCCACGCCTACCACCACGCCCACTCCGGCGATCTCGACTTCCGGGGGTTCGGCGACATCGACACCCTCACCGTGGCCGAATACCGCGCGCTGTCGCCGGCGAAACGCCTCGGGTACCGGGTGTACCGGAATCCCGTGCTCCTCCTCACCGTGGGGCCGGCGTTCCACTTCCTCGTGAAGCACCGGTATCCGTGGGACATTCCCCGGGACTGGACCCAGGCCTGGCGTTCGGTGTGGCTCACGAACCTCTGTCTGGCGGCGCTGGTGGTGGGACTCGGGACGTGGCTCGGTTGGGGCCGATTCCTGGCCATCCAACTCCCCGTCACCCTCCTCACCTGCTCCCTGGGCGTGCTGCTCTTCTACGTGCAGCATCAGTTCGAGGACACCTACTGGCACCAGCACGAGGAGTGGGACTACTACGACGCCGCCCTCCAGGGCAGCTCGTACCTGGCCCTTCCCCGCCCCCTCCAGTGGATCACGGCCAGCATCGGGATCCACCACGTGCATCACCTCAACGCCCGCATCCCCAACTACCGCCTGGAGGAAGTGATGAAGGCCCACCCCGAGTTCCAGGGCGTGACCCGGATCACCATGTCCGACGCCTGGAGACTGCTTCGGCTGTCGCTGTGGGACGAGGAGCGGAGGGAGTTGGTGGGCTTCCGGGAGGTGAGGGCGGCATGAGACTCTGGGCTCTCCCCCTGGTTCTCTCGGTGGCGGCCAGTTCCTGTCTCACCGCCCAGCCCACCCGGGAGGAGGTGATGGAGGCGGCCCGGGCCGTGGTGGCCGCCGCTCCCTTCGCTTCGCTGGCCACCGTCGACTCCCTGGGCCGGCCCGACGTGCGGGTGATGGACGCCGTGGCGCCCGACTCGGCCTTCGTCGTCTGGCTCGCCACCAATCCCCGGAGCCGCAAGGTCGAGCTGATCCGGGCCCGCCCGGTGGTGGCGCTCCACTGGGTGGACCCCGCCGGGCCGGGATACGTCACCCTGGTGGGGCGAGCCCGTCTCGTGGACGACCCCGCCGAGAAGCGGGCCCACTGGACGGCGTCGTGGGACCCGTTCTACCCCCTGGGCCCCGACGACGCCCTCCTCATGGAGGTCGTGCCCCTTCGCCTCGAGGTCATCTCCATACCCGCCGGCCTGGAGGGCGACCCCGACACCTGGCGGGCCGAGGTCGTGGAGTTCGAGGCGGGGGGGGGCGTCTAGCCGGTCCGGGACCCCTCAGGTGCCGCCGTCGATGCGGTCGGCCAGCCAGGCCCGGGCGAAGCGCCAGTCCCGCTTCACCGTAGCCTCCGAGACCTCCAGCGCGGCGGCGGTTTCCTCCACCGACAGCCCGGCGAAGAACCGGTATTCCACGACCCGGGCCTGGCGGGGGTTGGCCGCGTCCAGGTCCGAGAGGGCCGCATCGAGGGCCAGGACCGAGTCCGCCGAACGAACCGACCCGTGCAGCGCCTCATCGAACGAGACCGGGACCTGGCCCCCGCCCCGCTTGATGGCGGAGCGTCGCTCGGCGGCGTTCACGAGGACCTGGCGCATGGCCCGGGCGGCCACCCCGAAGAAGTGCTTCCGGTCGGTCCAGTCCAGGGCCCTGGACGGCGTGAGCTTGACGTAGGCCTCGTGGACCAGGGCCGTGGTGTTGAGGGTCTCCGACCCGCTCGACCGTCGGACCGACCGGGCGAGCTTCCTCAGTTCGCCGTAGACGACCTCGAACAGCGCGTCGAACGCCTCCGCGTCGCCCTCGCGGGCGCGGTGGAGGAGCCGCGTGACCTCGTCGGACCTGGAGGCGGACATGGGTGGGCGGGAGCCGGAGGGGAATTCGAATCGGGAATTGGACCCCGTTCGGGCGTGGCCGCAAGCCGGCGTCAGTCCCCGCCGCCCGCCCCTCCCGCCGCTTCCGATTCCCGGATGGCCCGCACCGCGTCGGCATCGGCACCCCGTCCCGCGCGCCGATAGGCTTTTTCCAGTTCCAGGAGCGTCGCCGCGCGACCCCGGGCCGCTGCGCTGGTGGGCGGGCTTCCGGGAGGATTGGCGTCGAGAAGGCGCCGGAGCGCGGATTCCGCCTCTGCGTGCCGACCGGCCCGAGACCACCCCCGGGCGACGCCCCGCTCGGCCACCTGCCGGGCGGCGGACGCGGCGGGGCCGGCGGTGGACAGGAGCTCCAGGGCGCGCCCGTAGGCGGCCTCGGCCGCGGCGCTGTCGGCCACGGCGTCCAGGGCGAGGGCCAGTCCGGTGAGGACCGGGGCGAGGGCCGGGGCCTCGCCGCCGTACAGGGCCTCGGCCACCTCCACCGATCGTCGGGCGTGGACGAGCGCCCCCTCGGCGTCGCCGGACCGGCGCCGATGCTGGGCGAGATTGGCGAGCACCACCAGCAGCAGTCGACCGCCGTTCTCGGCGGCTTCGGCCCGGGAGACGGCGAGACGGTAGAGAGAATCGGCCCGTGCCGTCTCGCCCCGGGTGCTCAGCAGGTTGGCGTATTCCGTCAGGAGGGCGATGACGGGGGTGGCGCCCTCGGGGGTCCGCCCCGCGTGGAGTCGCAACGCCTCGGCGAAGGCGCTGTCGGCCGCCTCCAGGTTCCCCACCGTGCGATGGAGAACGCCCAGGTTCGTCCACCCCACGGCGGCCTGCGCGTCGTCTCCCCGCAGGGCCCGGAACATCTCGAGCCCCTCCCGCTGATCCGCGATGGCCCCGTCCAGGTCACCCGTCTCGTGCCGAAGTCCGGCCCGCAGGTACAGGGCCCCGGCGAGGTCGGTGGGGGGGCCGAGTCGGCGCAGGGCGGGAACGGCGTCGTCCAGGGCCGCCGCCGCCGTGGTGAACTCGTCCCGATACAGCGCGCTCCGGGCCTGGAGCACCCGAACCCGCGCCGCCGTGGTGTCCCGCCCCCCGGCCCGGGCCCCGGCGAGGGCCGCGGCCAGCAGGGTGTCGGCGCCCTCCCAGTCGCCCAACTCCACGGCGACTTCGCCCAGGGAGCGGACCACTTCGGGGTCGGCCTCCGCCCCGGACGAGGCCGACAGGGCGAGACTCCGGGTCCAGAGGTCCCGAGCCTGTTCGTAGTTCCAGAGGGAGAAGTGGGCGCGGCCCAGGGAGAGCAGCAGGCGCGCCTGGACCTCGGGGCGGTCTTCGAGCTCGGTGAGCGCCCGCTCCGTCGACCGGTCCAGGAGATCGACCACCCGCAGAGTATCCGCGCCCGGGTCGCCGCCCACGGGGTTCACCGACTGGAAGGTCCCCTCGAGAAACGACGCCAGGGCTTCGGCCCGGTCCCGTTCGACCCGGGCGAGGTTCCGCTGCTGGACCACCACGGTCAGGCCCGCCACCAGGGCGGCGACGCCGGCCGTCAGCCCCGCCACCGGCCGCCAATGGCGACGAAGAAACCGTCCGGCGCGGTAGACGCGGGTGGCCTTCCGGGCTGCCACGGGCCGGTTGTCCAGGGCCCGCTGCAGATCGTCCACGAGGGCGTCCACGGTGGGATACCGCGCCCCCGGATCCTCCTCGAGGGCCCGCAGGAGGATCGCGTCCAGGTCCCCCCGAAGTGCGGGGCGCCCCGACGCGGCGCTGGGTCGAAGCCCGGGCCGACCCGAGGGCCGCGCGCCGGTGAGGAGTTCGTGGAGCACCACGCCCAGCCCGAAGACGTCGGTGGCGGTGGTGACGGGGGCTCCGGAGGATTGCTCCGGCGCGGCGTAGGCCGGCGTCAGCGCCACGTCGCCGACCCGGGTGTGATCCTCGGCGGGCCCGTCCAGGAGTTTGGCCACGCCGAAGTCCAGGAGCTTCACCTCGCCCCGGTCGTCGACGAAGATGTTCGACGGCTTCAGGTCGCGGTGCACGACCAGGTTGCGGTGGGCGAACTGGACGGCTCCACACACCGCCAGGAAGAGACGGATGCGAGCCCGGAGTCCCCATTGCCGCTCGTCGGCCCAAAGCGTGATGGGCTTCCCGTCCACCACCTCCATGACCAGGTAGGGGCGGCCGTCATCGGCGATTCCCCCGTCGAACAGCGCCGCGATGTTGGGGTGTTCCAGGTCGGCCAGGATCTGGCGCTCCGAACGGAACCGACGCAGCACCTCGTCGGAGTCCATGCCCCGCTTGACCAGCTTGATGGCCACGCGCCGTCGGTAGGCCCCGTCGGATCTCTCCGCCAGGTAGACGGAGCCCATGCCGCCGCGACCGAGGACGCCCAGGATCCGATACGGCCCGATGGTCTCGGGTGAATCGTCGGCGTCGTCGAGGAGTTCGGCCACCAGGGCCTCGAACGGTGAGTCCAGGGGCGTGGTCGTCTCGCCGTCCCGATGGAGGAGGGACCGCAGGCGACCCTCGAGCTCGCCGTCTCCGCCGCACGCCTCCCGAATGGCCTCCTCCCGCTCACCCGCGGGCCGATCCACCACGCGATCGAAGGCGGCGTTGAGACGGGAGAGGTCGGTCATGAGCGGCCGGGAGGAGAATGGAGAACGGGTGTGTCCGTCTACTCGTATCGGGAATCCCCGCCCCACGGGTCAAGGGGCGGGGTCCGTGACCCCCGACGGGGCCTCTTCCTGTACGGACCTCGTGAGCGGCGGGCGATCGACCCGTCGGCACGTCGAGGAGTGGCCATGGGCATGGGGACAGCACACGCATTGATGGTGGCGGTCGTACTTCAGGGTCCGCCCACGGGCGAACTCTGCCGGATCGAGTACGAGGAGGTCGTGGGGTCCGGGACGGCGGTCCGGACGACCCCCGTGAACCCGAGCGAGACGAAGGCCGTCGGTGACGTGGTGCTTCGGATCGTCAACAAGGAGTCCCGCCCTCTGGAAGCGCGCCTCCTGCCTCCCGCCGGCCCCCCACGCACCGTGACGCTCCAGGGCTTCGGCGCCACCGACCCCCCGGTCCTCCAGTACGTCGGCAACTGGACCCTCCAGTCGGTCCACTGCCCCAGCGCCTACCCCAGCGCCCCGCACATGTGGGGGACCGGAGAACCCCTGGAGGCGGTGCGCCGGGAGTTCCAGTTGAGCGTCGAGGACGCCGCCGTGCTGATCCGCAACGACTACGACGACGTCGAGGCGCTGCAGCACGACCGGGGGGCCCTGCAGGAGCTCATGAGCGCGTTTCCCGAGTACGCGTGGTCGGCTTCGAGCGCCGCGAACCTGCTCCACACCACCCAGTATCCCGCCTCGGCCGCGGTTCACGGACTGCTCCGCAACGACCTCGTCTCCGCCGGGGACTTCCGGGGCGAGATGGGACAGGCCATGGCCGTCACGCGCCAGGCCGGCTACTCCGTGGCGGACGTTCTCGAGGGGTCGAGACGGGCGGTCCGCACCCTCCAGTACTGGAACGCCCCGGTCTACGAGACCTGGCTCGACGCCATGCCGGCCCAGACCCGGTACCTCCTGGAGGCGGGCTTCGCCTACGCCGACATCGCCCCGGCTCTGACGGCCGTGTACGCGCCCTCGGTGGACGACTTCGTCGGAGCGTTCTTCTACCAGGCGTGGCACGCTCGGGGCAGCGACGCATCGGGCCGCACCGCCAAGGCCCTCCAGGCGACCTTCGGCCTCGACGAGGTGGGCGTGGCGAGGGCCCTCCTCGATCGCGCCATGACGGCGGACCTCCCGGGCGGACCCGCCCAGCCGTCGTGGGCGCCGCCGTACTGGGAGGGATCCCGGGGAGAATTGCGGGACGGCCTGTACGCCAGCGCCCTGCAGGGGTGCGCGTGGCTCGGACGCGCGGTCCTGGAGAAGTGGAGCGACCGCCCGCTGCCGGTGAACGCCACCCCCCAGCAGGTCCAGTCCATGAGGGCGACCTGGAATCGGGTGCCCGACGACGATCTGGACGAGGTGCTCGCCGACGTCCAGGGCGACCTGCCGGCCACGGCGGAGTGCCTTCTGGGCGCCTCCTTCGGACCGGCCCGGATCCTGGCGTACGCCGATGCCCGGGTGCCCACCCCCGACCACCGACGCCTCGCCCCGGGGTTCCGGAGCTTCGGGATCCAGTGCGGCCCCCTCATCGACCTGCTCATGGCCTCGGACCGGGGCACGGGGGAGGTATGGGGCTGGCTGCGAGAGGCGGCCTACCCGGACATGGAGGGCTGCCTGGACGTGTTGTCGGCCCGGACCGGCACCTTCCTCATGGACTACTACGTCGCCGACCTCGGGCCCGCCGTGGCGGCCCGGGCGGCCCGTCGCCACGGCTGGGTCTTCGCCGAAACGGCCGACGCCATGGACTGGTTCCGCGCTCCCGAGCCCCGCTTCGGCGCCGTGGTGGACGCCTACCGGGTGTCGGCCGACGCCGCGCTCCGGTATCTGCGGTCGTTCGCCCGGGACCAGGGCCGGGAGACCGTGTTCGACTACGGCCGGTACCTCCTGGAGGCCTTCGACCCCCGAGCGGCCTGCGACGCCGTGACCGGGGCCGAATGGTCCCCCCACCGCGCGCCGGAGTGCCGGAGCGGGCGCGGGGGGCGGTAGAGCCGTCGACGCCGGCGCTGGCCCCGCGGCGGGCCCGTCGCCAGACTGGGGCCACGACCCCCCCTCCCGGAGACGACGATGCGGACGACGATGACGATGCGGACGGGCGCCCTGGCCATGGCGCTGCTCATGGCCCCTGCGGCGGGCGGCGCCGAAGAAACCATCGACCCCACCCCTTCCCCTTCCGCGGTGGACGGCACCTGGGCCTTCACCCACGTGAGCGTGCTCCCCATGGACCGGGAGCGGGTGCTGGACGACCACACGGTGGTGGTGGTGGACGGCGTGATCACCGCCGTGGGCCCCGCCGCCTCGGTGGAGGTGCCCCAGGGCGCCACGGTCATCGACGGTCGGGGGCGGTGGCTCATGCCGGGCCTGGCCGAGATGCACGCCCACGTGCCACCGGTTCCGCCGGGCGGCCCGACCCGCCCGCCCCAGGCGGTCCTGGACGACATCCTCTTCCTGTACGTGGCCAACGGCATCACGGCGATCCGGGGCATGCTGGGCTCACCCTACCAGATCGACCTCCGGGCCGAGATCCGGGCCGAGGAGCATCTGGCCCCGGACTTCTGGGCTGCGGCGCCGTCCATCAACGGCCAGAGCGCCCCCACCCCCGAAGCGGCGGAAGCCATGATCCGCGAAGCCGTGGCGGCGGGATACGATCTCATGAAGATCCACCCGGGGGTGTCCTTGGAGACGTGGGACCACATGGTGGCCGTGGCCGACGAGGTGGGCCTCACCTTCGGGGGCCACGTGCCGGCGGCGGTGGGGATCGAGCACGCCCTGGCCACGGGCATCAGCACCGTGGACCACGTGGACGGCTATCTCGAGGGTGCCTCGGCAGGCAGCGGCGACCCCAACGTCGTGCTCCAGACCCTGGACGAAGACCGCATGCGGGCCCTGGCCCGCCAGACGGCCGAGACCGGCGCCTACGTCGTGCCCACCATGTACCTCTGGGAGAACCTCTTCTCCAAGCCCAACTCCGACGCGGTTCTGGCCCAGCCCGAGATGCGGTACGTGTCGGAGGCCCAACGCAACGCCTGGCGCAACCAGAACGCCGGCGGTCCCGATCTGGCCCCCGCCGTGGTGGACGGGTTCCTGGACGCCCGCAAGCGCATGCTCCGGTACCTGGTCGAGGCCGGAGCACCCCTTCTCATGGGCACCGACTCGCCCCAGCTCTTCAACGTCCCGGGCTTCGCCCTGCATCGGGAACTGGCCGTGGTGGCCGACGCCGGCATCTCCAACTACACGGTGCTGGAGAGCGGCACCCGCAACGTGGCCCGCTACGTGGCCGAGGTGCTGGGCCAGGAGGCGGACTTCGGGGTGGTGGCCGAGGGACTCCGGGCCGACCTGGTGCTCCTGGAGGCCAATCCCCTGGACGACCTGGCCAACCTCACGGAGCGGGCCGGGGTGATGGTCCGGGGACGGTGGGTGCCCCGGAGCGAGATCGACGCCGGGCTGGCGGCCCTGGCCGCGAAGCACGGCGGCTGAGGGCCTCCGCGCCCTCCCTCGTCAGAGCGGGGGGACGGGCACGTCCAGGGTGAACGATCCGGCGTGCTCGCCCACCGCTTTCTGTTTGGCGCTCCACGTGTCGATGTCGAGGCGGAATACCGCGGTGCGCTTCAACTCCTCGGCCACGATCTCCCGGTAGTCCCGGCCCGGTCGCAGGTGGGGCGCGTATCGGTCCAGAATGGCTTGGAGCCCCTCGGTGGCCTCGGCGGGATCGGTCACCTCCACCAGCGGCCCCGTGACCGTGACCCCGGCGTACTCCACGCTGAACTCCAGCGCCGTGTCGGCGGGGAGGAGGCGCCCCATGGTAGCCGCGGTGAACGAGGCGGGCGCTCCCGCCTCGCCCGCGGCCCGAACGGCGTCGGCCAGGGCCCCGGTCCGGGCGGTGTGGAGGTAGAGGCGGTCCGGCTCGGCCGCGTGGACGAACAGGTTGGTGTTCAGGTGGGGCGCGCCGCCGCCGGGGGCCCCCACGGCCAGGGTGCCCCAGGGCAGCCCCGCCAGGGCCCGGCGGGCGAAGGCCTCGTCCCCGGCCCGGTCCCGCCGGCGGGGCTCCACGGCGCGGGGCGCTTCGCGGGGCGCCGTCACTCGGCCCCGACTCCGTAGGCGTCGCGCCACAGCCTCCGGTGGTGGAGTTCGTGGCCCGCGATGATCCAGGCCAGCGCCCGCACCGTCACCTGGGCGCCGGAGGCCGTCCCCGCGGCACCCCAGGCGTCGGACGGGAGTCCCTCGAGAAGCGCCACGAGACCACCCCGGACCGCCTGCCACTCCACCAGATGTTTCGCCAGGGGGCGGCCCTCGGCGTTGGAGGCCGGCGTCCACGCGTCCTGATCCATGCTCGGCAGCGCCTCCTGCCCGCCCCGGGCGAACCAGAGGGCCCGGTGGGTGAACACCCGCTCGGCGTCCACCACGTGGGCCACCGATTCCACGAGGCTCCACTTCCCCGGAGCGTAGCGGTGGAGCTCCTGGTCGGCCGAGGCCCGGGCCAGGAGATCGCGGGTCCCGATCCACTGGACCGCCAGGGTCTCGACGATGTCGCCGTCGGGGACGAGGTCGATGTACCTGGCGTAGTAGGGAGCGAACTCGTCGGCACCCGGCCGAGCGGCCCTCATCGGGCCTCTCCTGCCCCGGGGCCGGCGCCGTCGTCGCCCACGAGGCCGCCTCCGTCCAGTTCGTCGATGGTGGCCGTGGAGGGCCCCCGCTCCCGCTGGGCGCGGCGGGCCGCCGCTTCGGCCTCCCGCATGACCCGCAGCACGTTGCCCCCCACCAGGGCCCGGAGGTCGGACTCGGTCCACCCCCGGCGCTCCAGCTCCTCCAGGAGCGCGGGATAGGTGGACACGTCCTCGAGGCCGAGGACCACCGTGCTGATCCCGTCGAAGTCGCCCCCCAGTCCCACGTGATCGATGCCCGCCACGTCCCGGATGTGCTCGATGTGGTCGGCTACGTCGGTGAGAAGGGCCCGGGGGGCGTCGGCCGGGGGACCCTCGTAGGTCCGGAGCGCCTCGCTCACGAAGCCCGGGACGAAGGTGACCATGACCACGCCGCCGTTGTCCGGAAGGCGCCGGAGCACGTCGTCGGGGACGTTGCGGGGATGGTCGGTGAGGGCCCGGGCCGAGGAATGGGAGTAGATGACCGGCGCCTCGGCGATGTCCAGCACGTCGTGCATGGTGGCGGGCGAGGTGTGGGAGAGATCCACCAGCATGCCCAGGCGGTTCATCTCCCGCACCACCTCCTGTCCGAAGCGGGTGAGGCCGTCGTGGACGGGATCGTCGGTGGCGGAGTCGGCCCAGTCGGTGTTGCAGCCGTGGGTCAGGGTCAGGTACCGCGCTCCGGCGGCATAGTAGGCCCGGAGCGCCCCCAGGGAGTTCTCCAGAACGTGCCCCCCCTCCATCCCCATGAGGGAGGCGATGCGCCCGGCGCCGAACTCCCGCTCCACGTCGGACGCCGAGAGGGCCGGACCGAAGGCGTCGGGGTAGGTCTGGAAGAGCTGCTGGGCGATGTCGATCTGCTCGAGCTGGACCTTGGCGGCCCCCTCGGCCACGGCGTCGCAGGGCACGTAGATGGACCAGAACTGCCCCCCCACCCCGCCGGCCCGCAGCCGCTCGAGGTCGGTGTGGCCCGATACCCGCCCCCGGAGGTCGTAGGCCCCCACGTCCCGGTTCGCCGAGTTGCGGATCTCCCACGGCAGATCGTTGTGGCCGTCGATGAGGGGGGTGGTGCGGAGGACCCGGGCCACCAGCTCCGACGACGTGTCCTGGGCCGAGACGGGTCCCGCCAGGGCCAGGCCGGCGGCGACGAGGGGAACGAGGCGACGCATGGCGGACTTCCGGGGGGAGCGAGGACGAAGGGGTTGCGGTTCGACCATTCGTAGCGGAGCCTGCGGGGAGGGGTCAAGACGCGGAGCGACGGGTGAAGTCGCCGGACCCGCGTCGCGTACCCGGGGGTAGTGCTGTGCCCCACCCCTCCGCACCCGGAAGTCCGGAGCTCGACCCATGGCCGACGCCGGCGTTCTGTCGCCGACCCTCGATCCCACTCCCGTCCTGAAGGCTCTCCGCCGTCTCGACGGCCGGGCCACCGTGTCCGACGTCACGGCGGCCACGGGACTCGACCGGGCCGAGGCCGAGGCCACCCTTCGACGGCTTCTGGAGCAGCGCCGGGGCCACCTGGAGGTGGGGGAGCGGGGGGATCTGGTCTACCGCTTCGAGAAGGGCCTGCTCCACCGCGACGCCGAGTCGGTCTGGACCCGGCTCAAGCGGGGGGCGTGGTCGGCCTTCCAGGTGGGCTTCAAGGTCTGGATCGTGGGGATGCTGGTGGTCTACACCGTCGTCTTCGTGGCCCTCCTCCTGGCCGCTCTCTTCGCCAATCGCGACGGCGACGGCGGCGGGTGGGAGGGCGGCAGCGGCGGCGGGCGACGGGGGGGCGGCGTGCACCTGCCCATGGGGGACTTCTGGCTGTGGTACTGGCTGTGGGGGCCCCGATGGAGAGGGCGTCCCTACTACGGGGAGGGCTACGGCGACCGCCAGGGTGTGCGGGATCGCCGGAACGGTCCGCCGTTCTACAAGAAGGTCTTCGCTTTCGTGTTCGGGCCCGACGAGCCCACCCGCTCCCGGGAGGACCGGGACCGGGAGGCCCTGCGCTTCATCCGGGCCCGTCGCGGCGTGGTGAGCGCCACCGACTACGTCCAGCTCACCGGGATGGAGCTCCAGGAGGCCGACGAGGAACTGGCCCGGCTCATGGCCGCCCACGAGGGCGACGTCCAGGTCACGGACGACGGCACGCTCCTGTACGTCTTTCCCGAACTCATGGTGAGCGCCCACGGGGCGGTTCAGGAGCGGGAACCGGCTCCGGCGTGGCGGCGCCTGGAGGCGGCCCGCCCTCTCACGGGCAATTCCACGGGCTCCAACGCCCTCATCGTGGCCATGAACGGCTTCAATCTCGCCGCGGCCGCAACGGCTCCGTTCTTCATCTTCCCGCGCCTGGGGATCGGGGGAACGGCGGCCGAGATCGGCCTGGTGTGGATTCCCGTGGCCTTCAGCACCGTCTTCTTCGCCGTTCCCGGCCTCCGGTGGCTCGGCGTCACCCGGGAGAACACGCGGCGGGCCCTGCGCAACGTCCGGAAGGCCGTGCTGGGCCTGGTCTCGAAGTTCAGCCTGTCGGGCGACGAGGCCTCGGCCCTTCCCGAGGCCGAGGCCGCACTCCGGGTGAAGGGACTGAAGGCCTCGAAGCTGCCCCTGGCCCGGGACGCGGTGCAGCCCACCCTGGACCGTCTCGTGGCGGAGTTCGACGGAGAGGTGGACGCCGACGCCGACGGTCGCACGTCGTTCCGGTTCCCCCGCTTCCGGGAGCAGATCGAGGCGGCCCACCGGGCCCGGGGCGATCTGGCCCTGGAAGGCCGGACCGTGGGCGAGATCGTGTATGCCAGCGACGACGACGAAGCCACTGCGGGCCGCCGGGAACTGGAAGCCTTCGACCGGGAACTGGCGGGAGCCGACACCCTTCCTCCGGCCGAGGAGTCCCGCCCCGCCCTCCCGCCGCCGGACACGCTGGCGGCCTACCTCAACGACCCGGATCGCCTGGCGATCCGCGACGAACGGGAGCTCGCCGTGCTCCAGCAGCAGATGCAGGATCGGGCCAAGGCCCCCACGGGAGGGCGGCGATGAGCGATCCCTCGGAAGTCACCCGCCTCCTGGTCGCCATCAACGACGGTGAGGACGACGCCCGGGCCCGCCTCGTGCCCCTGGTCTACGACGAACTCCGCATCCTGGCCGAGAGCTACATGCGTCGGGAGCGCCCGGGACACACGCTCCAGCCCACGGCCCTGGTCAACGAGGCGTGGATGAAGCTGGCGGACCAGCAGCGGGTGGAGTGGAAGGGACGGGCCCACTTCTTCGGGATCGCCGCCCAGGCCATGCGCAGGATCCTGGTGGATCACCACCGGCGGCGCAGCGCAGCCCGGCGGGGCAGCGGCAAGCACGTCACCCTGGTGGAAGACGCGGCGGACACCTTCTCCGACCCCCTGGACTTCATCGCGCTGGACGGCGCCCTGGACGAGCTCGCGGAGATGGATCCCCGAGCGGCCCGGATCGTGGAACTGCGGTTCTTCGGAGGGTTGAGCGTCGAGGAGACCGCCGAGGTCATGGACGTCTCCACCCCCACGGTGAAGCGGGACTGGAGAACTGCGAAGGCGTGGCTCTACCAACGGCTCGGAGCCGCACCGGGCCGGGGCGACGACGAATCCGCGTGACGGGCCCTTCGCGGTGGGAGCGCACCAAGGAGCTCCTGGACCGCACGCTCGACCTCCCCCGCGACGCCCGGGAGGCGTTTCTCCGCAAAGCCACGGCCGGCGACCCCGAGTTGTTCGACGAGGTGTGGGCGCTGGCCCGGGCCGCCGAACCCGATCTCGACGCCCTGGAGCACCCGGCGGCCCTCTTTCTGGAGGGAGAGGGGGGAGACGAGGATCTGGAGGAACTGGAGGGCCTGGAGGGCCGGCAGGTCGGCCCCTACCGCCTGACCCGGGTTCTGGGGCGAGGGGGGATGGGGATCGTCTACGAGGCGGAACGCACCGGGGAAGTGGGCGGCACCGTGGCGGTGAAGCTCATCAAGCGTGGAATGGACAGCGCCCTGGTGTCGCGGCGGTTCCACCGGGAGCGGAGGATCCTGGCGCGGCTGACCCACCCCCACATCGCCCATTTCCTGGACGGCGGGGTCACCGACGATCACCGCCCCTACTTCGTCATGGAGCGGGTCGAGGGCACGCCGGTGACCGCGTTCTGCGCCCGGCACGAGATGTCGGTGGAGGGGCGGATCCGCCTCTTCCTCCAGGTGCTGGAGGCCGTGGGGTTCGCTCATCGGAATCTGGTGGTGCACCGGGACATCAAGCCCACCAACATCCTGGTCCGGGAGGACGGGGTGGTGAAGCTCCTGGACTTCGGCGTGGCGAAGGTCCTGGGAGAGCCCGAGGGAGGGGACGCCACCCTGACCCGCCTGGGCGGGCGGGTGCTGACGCCCTCCTACTCCAGCCCCGAGCAGATCCGGGGCGAGCCCGTGTCCACCGCCTCGGACATCTACTCCCTGGGCGTGGTCCTCTATGAAATCCTCGCCGGGCGGCCTCCCTTCGAGCTCGACACGGCCTCCATGGCGGAAGTGCAGCGGGTCGTGAGCTTCGAGGAGCCCACGCGCCCGTCCGACGCGGCGGGGCGGAAGTCCGGGAGCGCCGGCCTCACCGCACCGGCCGCCACCGCGCCCCTGGCTCGCCGGAAGCTCTCCGGCGACCTGGACGCCATTCTGCTGAAGGCCCTCCGGAAGGAACCCGAGCGGCGGTATGAGACCGCCATGGCGTTTCACGACGACCTCTGCCGGTTCCTGGATCAACGGCCGGTTCGGGCCCGCCGCGGCACCCTGGGCTACCGCACCGAACGGTTCCTGCGACGGAACCGGGCGTGGGTGGCCGCCGGGGCCGTGGTGGCGGCGGTGGTGACGGGCGGAGCCATCTGGGGCGGGCGGCAGGCCGCCGAAGTGCGCCGTCAGGCCGCCCTGGCCGAACAGCGGGTCGACGACGTGCGGACCCTGGTCAACACCCTGCTCTTCGAGGTCCACGACGCGGTGGCCGCCCTCCCCGGCTCCACGGGAGCCCGGTTGCTGATCCTGGAGCGGGCCCACGAACGCCTCGACGCCGTCACCGACGCGCCTCCCGACGACCCGGCCCTCCTCATGGAGCTGGCCGAGGCGTACCGCCGCCTCGGCGAGGTCGAGGGACGCCCCACCGGGCCCAGCCTGGGCGACCTCACCGCGGCCCGGGGGAGCTTCGAGGAAGGGCTGGAGCTGGCCCGCCGGGCCGTGGCCGCCGACTCGAACCACCTGGGGCGGCTCCGCTCCCTGGGCCTGCTCCACGAGCGCCTCGCCGGCACCCTGGCCTTCGCCGGCGAGGTCGAGGAGGGGGTCGAGCACTCGCGGCAGGCCCAGGCCATCTACGAACGGATCGCCGACGCCTGGCCCGACTCGGCTCGCCACCAGCTCACCGCGGTCATCGGACGCATCAACCTCAGCGACTTCACGGGCCACCCGAGCTTTCCCAATCTCGGGCAGGTGGACGAGGCGGAGGCCGGGTACGAGGCCGCCCGGGACCGCCTGGGCCGCCCGCCCCTGGCCGACGAGGGGTCGTACGGAGTGGTGCGGTACCGGGGGCTGGTGGAGGAGCGACTGGCCCGGATGCTCCGGGTGCGGGGAGACCTGGAGGGGAGCATGGCCCGCTACCGGGCGTCGCTGGAGGTGCGGCGGGCCCTCTACGAGGACTACCCCGGCGACGACGACGCCTGGCGCGACCTGGGGGTGACCCACCAGAACCTGTGCAGCGTGGCCCAGGGGCTTGGGCGATTCGACGAAGCCCGGGTCGATTGTGACCGGGCCCTGGAGGTCTACACGGCGCGCTGGCGAGCCGACTCCCTCAATGCCCAGACCCTCTCCGACCTGGCCTCGGTCCACGATTCCTACCAGGAGCTCCACCTCTCCCGGGGCGACACGGTCCAGGCCCTGGGGCACCTCGCCGAGATGGGCCGCTGGGCCGAGCGGCGGCTGGATCGGGACCCCACCTCCCTCCCGCCCCGCCGGACCCTTCTGGACGCCCTCCTGACCCGCGGCCTGATCCTGGCCCGCCGGGGCGCGCCCGTCCCCGATCTCGACGAGACCCTGGCCCTCTCCGACGGGCTGTCCGCCCAGGGCCATCTCTCCGACGACGACCTCCGACGCACCGACGAGCTCCGCCGCCTCACCGGGGGGTGATCCCTTCCGACGCCGTTCCGCGCGTGTCCGCATGAAGATCCCACACCGGGTGCAGGAGCGGACGGATGATCGGCACACAGATCGGGCGGTACCGGATCGACAGCGAGCTGGGTCGAGGAGGCATGGGCGTCGTCTATCGCGGCACCCAGGTCACCCTGGACCGCACGGTGGCGATCAAGATGCTGCCGGCCCATCTGGCCGACGGCGACAACCGGGAACGCTTCCGCCGTGAAGCGCTGACCCTGGCCCGCCTGGCCCATCCCAACATCATCCACATCTACGACGTGGAGGATCAGGACGGCCACTCCTTCATCATGATGGAGCACGTGGGCGGCGGATCCCTGGGCGATCAGATGTCTCCCGGGACCACCTTCTCGGCTGCCCGGTGCGTCGAAATCTTCTCGCCGATCCTCTCGGCGCTCCACGCCGCCCACCTGGCCGGCATCGTCCACCGGGACATCAAGCCCGACAACATCCTCTTCACCGCCTCGGGCCGCCCCAAGCTCACGGACTTCGGCGTCGCCCACATGCGGGACGCCGGCAGCAAGACCCGCACGGGGGTCATGCTGGGCACGCCGTACTACATGTCGCCCGAGCAGGCCCAGGGCCGGCGCGTCACCGCCGCCGCCGACCTCTACGCCGTGGGTGTGGTGCTGTACGAAATGCTGAGCGGCGGGGTGCCCTTCACCGGCGAAGACCCCCTCTCGGTGGCCCTGAAGCACGTTCAGGAGCCCCCCCGGCCCCTGGCCGAACTCCGCCCGGACCTCCCGGCCGAACTCTGCGCCCTGGTCCATCGGGCGCTGGAGAAGGACCCCACCGCCCGCTTCCACTCGGCGGCGGCCATGCAGGACGCCCTGGAGTCGGGGTCGTGGGCCCCGGGACGCACCACCCTGGACCCGGATTCGTCGGGGGCCCGGGTGGCGGTCCCGATCCTGCCCGAGGTTCCGGCCCCCGAAACCCCCGAGCCCCCCGCCGCCGTGTCCGGCGCCCATGATGCGCCCTCCACGTCCGTCGGGGCCGCCACCGCCGCGGGGCCGCCTTCCCTTCCCCCCCAGCCCGCCCCGGCGTCGTCGTCGGGGACGGGGGACGCCGTTCCCTCGGCGCCCTCCGGAGCCGGATGGGCGACGGGGATGGGCGACACGGGCCGCCGCATGGGCGCCTGGCTCGCCCGGCCGGCATGGCGGGGCCTGCCCATGGCCTTCTGGGCCGGGGCCGCGGCGCTGGCGCTGGCGCTGGTGTGGATCGGCGCCGACGCCCTGGCGGGCCCCAACCCCGCCTCAGGAGACTCCTCGGAGGAGACCGAAGCCGTGCCCCCGGTGCAGGACGGCGCTCAGGCGTCTCGGGAAACCCCTCGGGTGCCGGTGGCGGGCCCGTCGTCGGGCGGATCCACCGGGCGCACCTCCAGCCCGGCCGACCCCCGGACCCGGCCCGAACTCTCGGACGAGGAGCGGGAGGCCCTCCGGACCCTGGCCCGGGGAGGCGAGACACAGGCGAACCCCGCCGACGACCTCATTTCGGACACCGCCCGGACGCAGACCATCATCGACCGCATCGATGCGGTGGCCGACGACGACGGTCCCGTGACCCTCGACGACCTTCGGGACCGCGATCCCGATCCTGAACCGGATCCCGACCCCACCCCCACGTCCCGGGAGCTCGTCCAGAGCCTGGTGGAGCGGCAGATCCGGGCCGTGGAGACGGCCAACCGGGCCCTCTTCCTCCAGGACTTCCACCCCGACGTCCGGGACGCCGCCGCCGAGGAGTTCGACGGAGCGGCCGGGGTCACCAACGTCCGCAGCACCATCTCCAACCTGAACATCGAGTTCCTCGAGCCCGACTACGCCGTCGTGACCTTCGATGTCGACGTCTCGTACACCATCCGCTCCAACGGACAGAGTGGCCGGGAGTCGTACGCCGAGGAGTGGGACGTGCGCCGGGAGGGGAACCGGTGGTGGATCGTGGCATGGAAATGATCGAAGCCGGGTTGCCGGCCTTTCCCGACGCCCCCCTCCGGGCCGCCCTGGCCACCGACACCGGTCGCCACCGGGAGCACAACGAGGACGCCGTGGGTGCCTACCACCCCGGCGACCTCGCGCCCGACGACGCCCCGGTGGAGCTGGCCCTGGTGGTGGCCGACGGCGTGGGCGGCCACGCCGGGGGCCAGCAGGCCTCCCGCTTCGTGGTGGACGCCGTCCGCGACACCCTGGGGGCCCAGACGGGGCCGATCCCGTCGCTGCGCCCCTGGATGGACCGCCTGCTCCAGTCGATCCACGCCGAACTGCTGGCCGAGGCCAAGGCCCGGGGCGCGCCGTCGTCCCTGGGGAGCACGGCCACCATCGCCGTCTTCCGGGGCCGGACCATGACCCTGGCCCACGTGGGCGACTCCCGGGCCTACCGGCTGCGCAACGGCCTTCTCGAGCAGCTCACCCGGGACGACTCCTGGGTGGCGGAACAGCTTCGGGCCGGCGTGCTGAGCGACGACGATCCCGAGGCCATGGCCAAGAAGAACGTCCTCACCCAGTGCCTGGGCATCGGGGCCAGCCTCAAGGTCCAGACCCTGGACGAGGCCCTCTCCCGGGGCGACCGCTATCTGCTGTGCAGCGACGGGCTCCACGGCGTCGTGACCGACGACGAACTCCGGTCGGAACTGGCGGCGGATCGGACCCCCGAGGAAGTGGCGGCCCGACTCGTCGACCTGGCCAACGAGCGGGGGGGGCCGGACAACATCTCGGCGGTGGTGTTCGACGTGGGCACGCCCGCCGCCTACGGGTCGTCCACCGCCGACTCCCCCGCCGCCCCCGCCGTGGAGGCCTCCGCCCCCACCGACCCCGGAGCCACCCAGGACCGGGCTCCGGCCGTGGCCATGGCGGCCTCGCCGGCCTCCGGGCCCCGGGGCCAGCGCGCCGGCACGTGGGTCACCGGGCTGGGAGCCGCGCTGATCATGGTCGGCGCGGGCTCGTGGATGACCACCCAGGTCAGCGCCCGGGGAACCGCAACGCCGGTTCCTGCGGCCGAGTCCGCCCCGGCCCCTCCCACCGCCTCCGAATCGGGCCCCTCGGCCCCCCGGGCCGCCACGCCGTCCGCGGCCAACCCCGACCCCGTCTCCGCTCCCGCGCCCCCCCCGGAGACCGTGCCCGATTCCATGCTCCCGGACCCGGCGCGTCCGGATTCCACGCCGCCGGACACCCTGTCCCCGGTCCCCGATTCCATCTCTGCCGCGCCCGACACCACGGCGCGCCCCGACACCCTGTTCCGTCCCATCCCCCGCGAGGAGTAGTCCCATGTCCGACCCCGGCAAGACCCAGCAGACGCCCAACCCCGCCCTGGCCCGCACGGTCCGGATCGACCCCGAGGAAGCCGCGCCGAAGAAGGCCGACGACCCCATGCGGCGCACCGTGGTCATGAACAAGCCCCCGGAGATCGGCGCGGTGGCCTGGCTCGTCTCCGACCGGGGCGCGTCGAAGGGCACCGTGCACCGCATCGACGGCGAGCGCTCGATCCTGGGGGCCGCCGGCGCCGACGTGGTCATCGACGATCCCCACGTGTCGGAGCAGCACGCCAGCCTCCGTTTCGCCGACGGTGTGTTCACCCTCACGGACCTGGACAGCACCAACGGCACCCGACTCAACGGCGAGGCGCTCCAGAAGGCGGAGCTCGCCGACGGCGACCGCATCGGCCTCGGCGAATCGAGCTGGGTCTTCAAGTGCGTCGTCTTCGAGAACGACTGACCGCAATCCCCCCGAACCGCACCCAAGGAGTCCGAACCATGAACAACCCACGGAAGCGGCGCACCCCGGCCCGGGGACTGCGGGCGGCCCTCACCGGCCTCGCCCTCGTCGCCCTCGCCACGCCGGCCGCCCAGGCCCAGGACCTGGATCAGGAGGGGCGCCAGCGCCTCTTCGCCCAGGTGAAGCCCGCCGTCGTCCTCATCTACTCCCAGGTGGAGGCCGACATCACCATTCCCCGGGACGGAGCCGCCCCCCTGAGCCTGAACACGCAGACGGCGTCGGCGGGCTCGGGGTGGATCGTCACCCCCGACGGCTTCATCATCACCAACGGCCACGTCGTGGAGATGTATCACGACAGCAACGAGACCGAGCTTCGCCAGGGACTGCTGTTCCAGGCCCTCAACGAGGCCGGCGTCTTCGACGAGGTCGACCCGGAAACGGGCCGTCTGCCCACCGAGAGCGAAGCCATCGAGCAGACCCTGGAGATCTACACCCGGGCCGACATCGTCCTGAAGAAGGACCTGGTGGCGATCCTGCAGAACGGGCGCACCCTCGAGGCGTCGGTGCGGGAGTACTCGCCTCCGGTGGTGGCGCTCCCGGGCAAGACGTCGATCCCGGGTGTGGGCACCTTCGACAACGGGCGGGACGTGGCGGTGCTCAAGGTGAGCGGCCGGGACCTGCCCACCATGACCCTGGGCAACTCCGACGGCGCAGCCATCGGTGAGGAGGTCTTCGCGGCGGGCTACCCCGGCGCTGCGGCCCTGGACGCCGTCTCCGACGCCTCGACGCTCGAGGCCAGCATCACCCGGGGGCAGATCGCCAGCCTCAAGGCCGCCGTGGGCGGGGAAGATCTCATCCAGATCGACGCCGCGGCGGGACCGGGCTCCAGCGGCGGGCCCGTGTTCGACCGGGACGGCGAGGTCCTGGGCATCGTCACCATGGGCGAGAGCGAGAGCTTCGGCTTCGCCGTGACGGCCAACACGATCCGGGACTTCTTCCGGGCGTCGGGCGCCGTGGCGGGTGAGAGCATGTTCGACCGCACCTGGAACCGGGCCCTGGACGCCTACTACGGCTCCGACTACGCCGGGGCCATCGAGGGCTTCGACGAGGCGCTGCGCATCATGCCCGACCTCCCCGACGCCATCAACCTGCGCCGGGAGGCCATGGCGCTCCGGGACGACCCGGACCGCCCCCGGCCCGTGACCCCGGACCCGGAGCCGAATCCGAACCCTGAACCCCCGGCCCCGCCCCCCGGACCCGACGGCATCCCCACCTGGCTCATGGGCGTCCTGGCCCTGGGCGTGGTGCTGGTGGGCGCCGGCCTGTTCATGCGGCGTCAGCCCGCCACGGCCGCGGCCGGCGGCGGCGGCGGCGGCATGGCCTCCCGCGGCGCCGTCTCCAGCGCGTCGGCGGCGGCCACCATCGCGGCCCCGGCCGCGTCGGCGGCCCATCTGGTGGTGAAGGGCGGCCCGCTCCAGGGCAACCGGTTCGAGATCGGCCCCGACGGGGTGCGCATCGGCCGGGATCCGGGGGTGTGCCAGATCGTCCTCAGCGAGGCCAGCGTCTCCCGGGAGCACGCCGTGGTGCGCCGCAGCGGCGGGGCCCTCACCATCAAGAACCTCTCCGGCACGAACCCCACGTACGTCAACGACCGGGCCATTCAGGAAGCGACCCTGTCGTCGGGCGACACGCTGAAGATCGGCGACTCGATCTTCGAGGTGGACGCGTGACCCGGAACCGCCGCTCCGGGGTCGGCCTCGCCCTTCTGGGCGGGGCCCTCCTCGGAGGGGCGGGCCCCGCCGCCGGGCAGATCGGTGCCCTGGCGGCGGCGGCCGCGGCCGCCGGGGCCGGGGGCGAATACGCCCTGGCCGGGGCCCCGGTCTTCGCCGAGAGCGGCCTGGTCCTGAACGAGGGATGGTCCGGCGGCGCCTTCGGCGTCATGACCAGCCAGGGCGTCACCCTCTTCGACGGCTTCGGCGGCACCCTGGACGGCGACATCACCCAGACGAGCCTGTCCACCGGCGTCTTCGTGGCGGCCGGCGAGCGGGCCATGCTCGGGGCGGTCCTGAACCCCTACGTGTCGGCTGAATACTCGGCCGGGGGCTTCTCGGAGACCTTCAGCGGACTCGGCAACCTGAACCTCCTGGGCAAACTCGCCCTCACCAGCTCGGGGGCCACCCGCCTGGCCGGCACCGTATCGGTCAGCCTTCCCACCGGCGACGAAGAGGTGGTCTCCCAGCAGACGTCGGTGTCGGCGGGCCTGGGGGCGTCGCGGCGGATCGACGCCACCACGTCGCTCCACGGCGGTGCGGCCCTCACCTTCACCGGCGACGACACGGACAACGGCATCGAGGGGGGGACCGGATTCGGCTTCAACGGGGCGGTGGTGAAGCAGCTCAACCCGAAAGCCTGGCTGTCCGGGGAGTTCCTGGGCTCGAGCTTCGACGGCGCCTGGCAGGTCCTTCTGGCCCCCGGAGCCCGTTTCCGGGCCGGGGAGCGCCTCTTCATCGACGTGGGACTCGCGTTCGGCGCCCTGTCCAGCGACGACGTCGAACCCATCGACTACGGCCTGGCCGTGGGCGCGACCTTGATTCCCGGACGATGATGGACGGCGTGGCGAGACGCCTCGCCACCGCGCTGATCTGTGGGATGTGCCTGGGCCCCGGGGTTTCCGACCTCGGGGCCCAGGCGACTCCGGACCATGGGCTCGAGGCGGTGGACGGCGCGGGGCAGTACTGGTACACCGGTCGCCAACTGCGGCGGCCGCTGGTGGTGGAACTCCGGGGGGAGGACTCCCGCACCTGTCCGGCCCGCCGGGTGACCTTCGACGCCGGAGACGACGGCGACGTGTCGCCCCGGGCCGCATCGGCCCGATGGATCGACGGACGATGCGTGGCCGAAGGGTGGTGGAGCCTGGGTGGCACCGTGGGGATCCAGCACGTGCAGGCCCGCCTCGACGGCGGCGGCGAGGTCACGTTCCGGGCCGTGGCGCGGCAGGGCGCCCGGATCTTCTTCGGCGGGGCCTGGACCCCCCGGGAGGAGGGGTGGGTGGAACGGGTGGAGCCCGACGACGGCGCGCCCTACCTCCGGGAGAACGACCCCGGCGGCGTGTTCCGCCCCATCATCGGCGTCGACTTCGCCCTCTGGCCTTCGTGGCGGAAGGTGCGGATGGGCGTGGGCGCCAGCGCCCGGGAAATCGACCGGTACTTCTACTTCGGCCTGTCGGCCCTGCAGGCCTTCGTCTTCGGCCCGGGCCAGGAGGGCTCGGCCGTGGACGTCCACGTGGGCCTGCAGCTCTCCCGGAGGGACGTGGGGGTCAGCGGGCCGTCGTGCGCTCCCGAATCGGTGTGCACCCGCCGGGACCTCCGCTTCAGCGGCCTGACCTTCATGGTGACGGTGGACGGCGCCTCGGCCTTCCGGGGCCTCGCCGGCGCCGTGCTCCGGTAGGCGAGGCGATCAGCCCCCCTCCAGGGCCCGGGCCTCCTCCAGCGCCCCGGCCCGAAGGGGGTGCTGAGCTCCCAGGAGTTCCTCGGCCCAGGCGGCGGCCTCCCGATACGCCGCTGCCGCCTGCGCCGGAGTCCCCACCTCCGTCAACGCCAGGGCCCGTCGCATCATGGCGTCCACGGCGTCCGCGGTTCGTCCCCGATCCCGGAGCCGTCGGGCCACGTCGGCCTCCCGGTCGGCGACGCGCTGGTATTCGTTCAGGATCGCCCAGACGTCCGAGACGGCCTTGAACGCCGGAAGCCACCCGGGATCGTCCATGGAGACCGCGTCGATCATGGCCTGGGCCTCGGCGAGTTGTTCGTCCACCCGCGCGCGCCACCCGGACACCGAGTCCCTCATCCCCCCGAGAGCGTCCCACCAGGTGGCGTCGGCCAGGGAATTGGCCAGCTCCGCCGACCCCCCGGGATCGAGTGCCCGGCGGATCTCCAGCGCCTTCCGGGCCGCGCGCTCCGAGGGCCCGTACACGTCGGCGTTGAAGAGGAGGTTCTGGAGATCGTCCAGATAGTACGCCTCCTGCCGGGGGTCGCCGACGAGTGCGGCCGAGGCGAAGGCACGCGCCACCGCCTCTTCCTCCTGCACCGAGTCCTGGGCTTCGTGGGCCACGTCGGCCCAGCGGCCGGCCGTGTAGAGGGCCTCGTCGTGGCGGTGGGTCAGGGAGTCCAATCGGTAGGCCGCCCGAAACGCCGCCAGGGCCGAGTCGGCCATGCCCCGGAAACGGAAGAGCGCTCCCCGGTTCTGGAGGGCCACCGACACGTCCTGGTTCTGGGGCGCCGTGCGGCCCAGCCCGTCCAGGGCCCGCACCAGGAGCCGGTCGGCCTCGTCCCAGGTGGTGGGGTCGTAGCTCAGCATCTCCCCCAGGTTGATCATGGCCGCCGCCGTCCGGGGGTGGTCGGGACCCAGGGCGCGGCGGCCCACGTCGATGGCCTCCCGAAGCCACGCCTCGGCGGCCTCCCGCTCCCCCAGTTCCTGGGCGTTCAGGGCCAGGTTGTTCAACGAGACCACCAGACTCGGGTGGTCGGCCGGAAGGATCCTGCGCTCGATGGCCAACCCCGCCCGGAAGAGGGAATCGGCCTGCCCCAGATCGCCCTGGAGGGCCCGGGCTCGGGCGAGGTGGCTCAGGAGCACGGCGTAGTCGGCCAGGCGGTAGCCCGGGTACTCCTGCCAGATCGTCTCGGCCCGGCGCAGGAGGGCCTCCGCCTCCACCCCCTCGCCCCGGGCCATGAGGCGGAGGGCTTCGTTGGAGAGGGAGACCGCGTAGTCGAGTCCGGTGGTGTCGTTGGCGGCGAATCCCAACGCCATGGCCCGGTCCATGAGGGAATCGTAGGCGGCCAGGTCGCCCTGCTCCCGTCGCGCGGCCGCCAACCCCGTGAGGGCGTTGGCCTCCATGGCGGGGTCGATGTCGGCCCACACGGGAATGGCCCGCTCCAGGTGGAGGGCCGCCGAGTCCAGGGCCCCCAGGCTCTGGTGGATCTCGCCCAGGAGGGTCCACCCCTCGGCCCGGACCGAATCGGTGACGGTTCCATCGACTTCGGCGAGGGAGTCGGCGGCCCGGGCCAGGAGCAGGGCCTGGTCCAGGTCCCCCAGGGCGACGTAGGAGCCCGCGAGGTCGCGCATGGCCCAGGCCGCGGTGGCCGGCACGTCGCTGAGTTCGCCGCTCAACAGGCGGTACTGGCCCGCTTCCAGGAGGTCCCGCACCGTGGTTTCCCGCCCCTGGGCGATGCTGGGGCGCGCCAGGGAGAGGAGCCCGGTGACGAACTGCTGGGTGCGGATCGCCGAGCGAGCCTGGAGTTCGGCCCGTTCCGCCGAGCGTCGGGCGGCCCACCCCGACACCCCCGCCACCAGGGCCATGAGCGTCACCGCCGCGAAGGCCAGGGTGCGGAAGCGGGAGTACCGGCGCGCCCTCCGCTCCGACTCGGCGACGAAGGTCGATTCCAGTTCGGTGAGGGCGGCCCCGGCGGCCACGACCGACCGGGCGTCCTCCAGGGGCTTGCCCTGGGTCAGGAGCAGATCGTCGTCCCGCTGGGCCTCGGCCCACCGGAACGCGGCGGCGCGGAGGCGTCCCCGACTCTTGAGCACCTCCTGGTCGCCTTCGAGCCACTCGGTGAGGCGCGGCCAGTGACGAAGGAGCGCCTCGTGGGCCACCCGCACCACGGCTCCCCCGTCGTGGGAGAGGTCGGTCACCAGGAGGCGGGCCCGGACCAGGGCGTCCACCAGGCGGGTGCCGGCGTCGTCGGCCCCGAACCGGTCCAGCGACGCGGGCCGGGACGCCACGGTGGTGCCCTCGGCGTTCTCCACCATGGTGACGAGCTGGCGCATGACCTCCGGGAAGGCGGCCCGGACCTCGTCGGGGAGGGCGGCGAACACCTCCTCGGCGCGTCGGGCGAGGCTTCCCTCCACCCCACCGAGTTCGTCGAAGGCCTCCAGGGTCAGGGTCCCGTCGTCGGTGCGGAGCCGGTAGAGTTCCTCGAGGGTGAACTCCAGGAGCGGGAGGGTTCCCGGGCGGCCCACGGCGGCGTCCAGAAGGCGATCCTCCAGGCGGCGGCCCGACGCCGCGTCGACCTCCAGGGCCAGCCCCGCCGCTCCCACGGGCTGGCGAATCATCTGGGTGATCTCGCTGGCCGACGGCGCCAGGAGATCGTACTGCCCTTCCCCCTCCTTGAGCTCCACGAGCTCCGGCACTTCCGCCAGCCGGGGGTAGAGGTCGCTGCGGAGGGTGGCCACCACCCACACCCGCCCGGACCGCACCAGGGCGTCCACGACCTGCCCGAAGGCCCGCCGCTCCAGCTCCGAGAGGCCCCGAAGGGTGAAGAGCTCCTCGAGCTGGTCCACCACCAGGGCCAGGCGGGCGTCGGGCTCGACGCCCTCGAGGGCGGCCCGCACCAGGGGCACCAGGGCCGCCGGAGAGGTCCGGGCCAGCTTGGCCACTTCGGCGTCGCTCGTGCCCGACTCCCGGATCCCGGGCAGGGCGCCCTCCCGCCCCAGGGCCACCGCCAGGGAGAGGAAGGGGTCCCCCCCCTCGTCGGCGGGGCGCAGGACGGCTCGCCGCCACCGGGGCACCCCCTCCACCACCCCCGGTCGGGTGAGGAGGGGCAGTACGCCGGCCCGCACCAGCGACGACTTCCCGCCCCCGCTCATGCCCACCACCGCCACGAAGGGACGCCCCCGGGCATCCTGGGCCCGCAGGTGATCCAGCACCTCGCTCACCGCCCGGGTCCGGCCGAAGAAGACCTCGGCGTGGGCCTCGTCGAAGGGCTCCAGCCCCCGGAACGGCGAGCCGGCGGTCCAGCGAGCCACCGGGGCGGCGGCGGGTCCGGCCTCGTCGGACGACACCTTCGGGGCCCGGCGGTCGATGAGGCGGCGGAGGTGCCGCTCCAGGGTGGATTCGAACTCCTCCGGCGTCTCGAACTGGTGGTAGGCCGCACGGAGCGACCCGTCCTCGTGGTCGTGGAACCACTTGCCCACGAACCCGTCCAGGGCCTGCCGCTGCCGGAGCTTCTCCAGGAGGGCGTCGGGGTCGAGAAGGCTCACCAGCGGTTCGGCGGTCTTGCGATAGACCAGGAGGTCGGGGCGGCCGTGGGCCTTCCATCCCGCCAGAGCGTCCTCGAACTCGAACTCCGTCCCGGAGTCGTACCGGCTTCCGTCGGGGCGTCGGAACCGCGCCGGCAACCGCGTGCCGAGACGCGACCAGAGGATGCAGACCACGATGTCGGTTTCCGACGGCCGCACGATCTGGTCCTGGAACGAATCCGTGGCCAGGAGCGGCTCGTGCTCCCAGAACACGGGCTCCAGGCGCACTCGCCGCCCGAACTCGCCCTGGAGCCGGCGCAGCACCCCCTCGGTCAGGGCCCGCTCCTGGGCCACGTCGCCGGGAGACGACACGAAGATCGAGAGGGTGGGCCGGACTCCGCTCACGGCGCCCCCGACGCCTGGTGGGCGTCCAGAAGCGGGCCCAGCCCGTGGGCCAGGTCGCCCCGGAAGGGCCCGTGGACGTCCTGCATGTCGGCGAACCGCACCCGGTGGGGAGGGCGGGCATGGATCCACACCACCGGGTGCCCGGCTTCCAGGGCGTGCTCCACCACGTCTCCCGTTCCCCCGGCGCCTCGAGCCGGCCGCCCGTCCCACACCGCCACCAGGACCTGGAGGCGGGACACCAGAATGCGGCCCTGCACGGCGTAGGGCCCCTGGCGATCCGTGCGCCCGGGGGTGCCGGGGGCGATCTCCACCGAGGCAGACCGCGACAGAAGCCGGCGGAAATCGGCGCGGGAGCCCGCGTCGGCGAAGTCCTCCTCGTAGCGCTCGGGGGGGAAGGGCAACAATGCCCGGACCGACCATCCCGCCCGAAGGGCCCGCCGAGCCACCAGACGATCGGCTCCCTCGGCCAGGCCCGAGATCAGCTCCGCCGCCCCCCGCTGGGCCAGGACCTCCAGGACCCCGTCGACCCGGCGACGAAGCAGCTCCCGGTCGGCGTCGGCCAGGGCGTCGTCTCGATGCCCCGTGACGCCCACGATGCGTCGAAGGGGTGGCGTCACGACGCCTCACCCGTAGGGTCGAAGACCCGGGGCCAGTGGCTCTCGTGGAGCTGGGCTTCCGCCGCCGCCACGCCGATGCGCTCGAGGCGATCCACCTGATCCGCCCCGTCCAGGGCCCGGAGCCGGTCCAACTCGGCGGGCTCGGCGCTCTCGCCCAGAGCCTCCAGCGCCTCGTGGGTGAGGCGCACGTCGTAGCGCAGGTAGGTCAGGAGCGGCTCGGGGGTGAGGCGGTCGGTCTGGAGGTCGCCGATCTGGAGGTCGATGGCCCGGGCCGTGGGGCTGTGGGACATCCACTGGAGGAGCGTTTCCCCGAGTTCGGAGGCCTCCTGGAGGAGCTGGACCATGAGCTGGCCGAGCCACTGGACCTGGCGGTATCCCCGGATCGATTCGCTGGACGGAGCGGCGTTGTAGGCTCCGGTCCCCACCGAACAGAGCAGGATCCGGTCGGCCCCGGGGGTCCACCGCAACCCGAACCCATCGAGGCACGCCACCATGAACATCTGGAGCGCCGGATTGGAGTGCATGGAGACGGATCCGTCCACGAACACCGCCGATTCCCCGGCGCCCACGTCGGCCATGCGTTGGGGATCGAAATAGGTGGGCGCGGCGCTGGAGGCCCGGAGCACTTCCCAGATCCGCAGATGTCGGTTCATCTCGTAGAATCGATGGCCGGGCACGTTGGTGAGCTGCCAGACCGACGCCGTATCCGCCCGCTTGGCCACCACCACCAACCCGGAGCGGAAGCCCTCGTCGTCGAGGCGCATCTCGCCGATCTCGGTGCGGATCGCGTGTTCGAGAGGTCGCTCGTCGAACTTCGAACCCACCAGACGAGCCAGGGGTCCCAGGAGCGAACGACGGGGTCGAAACACATCGCTGGCCAGGGTCCGATACAGCCCCACCACCTTCTCCACCGGCCACCCCAGGGCGAGGGACGCGGCGATGAGGGCTCCGGTGCTCGTGCCGCCCATGAGATCGAAGTAGTCGGACAGCACCAGGTCCGGCCGGCCGGTCCGCTCGCGCAGGACGGTCTCGAGCCGCTGGAGGTACCCCAGGGTGATGAGCCCCCGGATGCCGCCCCCGTCGAGGGACAGGATCCGTTTGGGACCCGGGGCGGAAAGGCGGCGGACGAGGTGGGCAGGAGGAGGCGGGGCAGTCATGGAACCGGGAGTGGGGGGTGGAGACGTCCTCACGTGTTCACGCGCGATTCGAGGCCGTGGGGGATCGCCGGCCGTGATCCCTTCCGTCCCGACGCTGCGCGGGAGGGAGTGAAGACGGTCGTTCCCCGCCACCGGAGGACATCATGCGCTCCCTCGTCCCCACCGCCCTGCTCACTCTGGCGCTGGCCGCGGTCCCCGCGGCGCCCGCCCACTCCCAGCTTCCCCGCGGGGTCGCCGCGTCGGAGACCGCCGGCGGAACGGCGTGGCAGGCGGGCCAGTTCTGCTGGGCCTGGTACGAGCCCCACTCGGCGTGGTACGCCGCCCACGTGACGGCAGTGACCCCCGACAGCATCCGGGTGGAGCACTTCGACGGGTACGACGACACCGTGGTGCCGGCCTGGGTGAGGGACGACTTCGTGGCGGTGGGCGACACCGTGGGGGCCTACTACGTACCGGACTCCCAGTGGTACTCGGCCGTGGTCCTGGAACGGCGGGGTATGGAGATCGTGGTGGAGTACTCCGACGGCGAACAGGAGACCACGTGGCTCAAGCAGATCCGGATCTTCGAGGCCGCGCCCGACGCGGGAGGTTGAGGGTCCGAAGCCGCCGGGTAGCCTTGCGCGGCGTGGGACCCGGCGACAAGTAGAACGGCATGGAGTCCGAGTCCTCGCCCGTCACCCGTCTCCTCCACGACGCCAGTCACGGCAACCGGGAGGCCTTCGACCGCCTGCTGCCGATGGTGTACGACGAACTCCGCCGGGTGGCGGCGAACCAGATGTCCCGCGAACGGGCGGGACACACCCTGAGCGCCACGGCCCTCGTCCACGAGGCCTACGTGAAGCTCGTGGGGCAGGACCGGGTGGAATGGGCCGGGCGGTCGCACTTCTTCGCCGTGGCCTCCCAGGCCATGCGGCGGGTGCTGGTGACCTACGCCGAGTCCCGGCGCGCGAAGAAGCGGGGGGGCGGCGCCGTCCACGTGCCCCTGGACGCCGTTCCCACCCTCACCGCGGCCCAGGCCGACGACGTCCTGGATCTCCACGAGGCCATGAACCGTCTGGCGGCGTTCAACCCCCGGGGCGCCCGGGTGGTGGAGTGCCGGTTTTTCGGGGGCATGGCCCATCCGGAGATCGCCGAGGTGCTGGGGGTCTCCGAACCCACGGTGCGGCGGGCGTGGTCGGCCGCCCGGGCCTGGCTCCGCCGGGAGTTGGGCGACGGACGGGATCCGGCGGTGACCCTGGGCCTCCGGGACGCGGGCTGACCCGGTGGACGCCCTGCGCTGGCAGCGGATCGAGGCCCTCTTCGCCCAGGCCATGGAGCGCCCCCCCACCGTTCGCACCGCTTTCGTACGGGACGTGTGCGCCGACGACTTCGATCTCGCCCGGGAGGTGTTGAGCCTCGTGGGGTCGGCGGCCACCGACGCCGACTTCCTGGAAACGCCCCTGGTGGACCTGGCCTCGACCCGCCCCCCGGCCGACGCCCCCGACACGGCCCGCTGGATCGGACGCTACCGGTTGGTGCGTCGCCTGGGTCGGGGCGGCATGGGAGACGTCTACCTGGCCGTCCACCAGGGCGAGGGGTTCGAACGCACGGTGGCGGTGAAGCTGATCCGGGCGGGGCTGGACTCCCCGGAGGCCGTGGCTCGGTTCGCCCGGGAGCGTCGCATGCTGGCGCGGCTGCGCCACCCGAACATCGCGGGACTGCTGGACGGCGGCACCACCGACGACGGAGTCCCCTACGTCGTCATGGAGTTCGTGGACGGCGTTCCCATCGACCGCCACTGCGATCAGCGGCGTCTCGACGTGGCCCACCGGGTGCGCCTCATTCTCGACGTCTGCGACGCGGTGCGCCACGCCCACGCCAACCTGGTGCTGCACCGGGACCTCAAGCCCTCCAACATCCTGGTGGACGACGCGGGGGTCCCGAAGCTCCTGGACTTCGGGATCGGCAAGCTGCTGGACGAAGACGACGGTGCGGCCCGGACGCGCACCGGAGTGCGGCTCCTCACACCCGAGTACGCGGCCCCGGAGCAGATCCGGGGGGAACCGGCCAGCACCGCCTCCGACGTCTTCGCCCTGGGGGTGGTGCTCTACGAACTCCTGGCCGGCGTCCACCCCTGGCCCGACCTCTCCGAGCCCGAGCGCCTGGCGGCCATCGAGTACGGCCCTCCCACCCGCCCCAGCGAGGCCGCCACCGCGTCCACGGCTTCCGGGACCGTTCCCGATCCCGCCCGCCTCCGCCGTCGGCTGGCGGGCGACCTGGACACGATCCTCCTCAAGGCCCTCCGGTCCGACCCCGACCGGCGGTATCCCACGGTGGATGCGCTGGCCGACGATCTCCGCCGTCACCTCGACGGCCGCCCGGTGTCGGCCCGGCCCGACACCCTGGGCTATCGCACGAGCCGCTTCGTGCGGCGCAACCGGACGGCCGTGACCGCGGGGTCGCTGGTGCTCCTCACGGTGGTGGGGGCTTCGACGGTCCTGGCGGTCCAGCGGAGTCGGGCGGCCCACCGGGTCGAGGCGGAGCGGGACAAGCTCCTGGAAACCCGGGACTTCCTGCTGGAGATGTTCGGCGCCGTGGGACCCGAGGAGAGCGGCGGCGGCGACGTCAGCGCCCGGGCGCTCCTGGACGCCCAGGCGGCCCGGGCCGACGACTACGCCGACCGGCCCGAACTCCAGGCCGAGGTGCAGTACGTCCTGGCCGACGGATACCAGCGCCTGGGCCTGGTGGACGAGGCCCGCCCCCTGGCCGCCGCCGCCCTGGCCACCCGGGAGTCGATCCTGGGTGCCGGGCATCCCGACGTGGCTCGGGCCCGGGGCCTCCTGGGGTGGATCGAGCGGGAGGGAGGCGACCCGGCGACGGCCGAGACCACCCTTCGGGAGGCGGTGGCCCGGGCCCGGGACGCCGACGACCCGGGGCGGGCCGGCCTCTCCAAGGCCCTCAACGACCTGGGCGTGGTGCTGGGCGATCTGGGCCGTCACGACGAGGCCCTCGCGGTTCTGGGCGAAGCGATGGCGCTTCGGGACGCCGCCGTGGCCGGGGGTCGGGGCGACGGTCGGGCCGTGGGCATCACCGCCAACAACCTGGCCAACGTCTACTGGCAGCTCGGCCGGGGGGACGAGGCGGTGGGCATGATGGAACGCTCCGTCGAGGCGCTGGAGGGGGCCCTGGGACCGGAGCACGGCCGGGTGTGGCTGGCCCGGGCCAACCTCCTGGCCTTCCGCACCGAGGGCACGCCCGGCGAGGAGAAGATCGCGGCGTGGCGGGAGCACCGGGCCGGCGCGGAACGCCTCTTCGGACCGGTTCATCGGGAGACCGCCCGGGCCAACCAGTACCTGGCGGGCTACCTCCTCCAGAACCTCCCGGGGCCCGACGGGGCCGCCGCCCGGGTTCGGGAGGCCAGGGCCCTCTACGATCGGGCACTGGAGGTGGCCGACCTCACCTTCGGCCCGGTCCACCCGCGCACCGCCGACATCCTCGTGGGCCGCTCCCACACCGCTCTCCTCCTGGGCGACTACGGCGCGTCCATCGCCGACCGGGAACGGGCGGTGGAGATCTTCCGAGCGGTCCAGGGCGAGGACTCGCCCGACGCGGGCCACGCTCTCCGGGCCATCTCCCAGGCGTACTTCCGCGCCGGCGACGAGGCGGCGGGCGACCGGGTGGCCCTGGAGGCGCTCCGCCAACTCCGGGCGGCCTTCGGACCGCGACACCGCTTCACCCTCACCCAGCAGGCCGGCGTGGCCCGCCGTCTCGTGGCCACGGGGTCGGCCGACGAGGCCGTGCCCCTCCTCCGGGAAGCGGTGGACGGCTTCGAGGCCCTGGAGCCCCCCAACCCTCCGGTCCTGGCCCAGACCCGGGCGTCGCTGGCGTGGGCCCTGGCCCGGATCGGAGAGAGGGACGAGGCCGCCTCCCTGCTCGACGTGATCCGCCCCGACCTCGACAGCCTCCCCGCCGCCGTGCGCCAGCAGTTCGAGCAGGCGGAAGCGGCCGTGGGACGAGGGGGCTGAGGGAGCGTCCCGGGCGTCAGCCCGCTCCCCGGCCCACCACGGTCTCCGCCAGCTCCAGGAGACCTCGGGCCTGACGCGACCAGGTGAACGACGTCTCGGCCCGCGCGCGCCCGGCGACCCCGAGTCGGCGCGCCCGCTCCGGATCGTCGAGGAGACCCAGGATGGCCGCGGCCCCCGCCTCGGGATCGGCCGGAGGAACCAGAAGACCGGTCTCGCCGTCGACCACGGCCTCGGCCACGCCGCCGCTGTCGGCTCCCACCACGGCGCGGCCCGAGGCCCCGGCCTCCAGGTAGACGATCCCGAAACCCTCGACGTCGACGCCGTCGTCTTCCTCCCGGGCCAGCATGACGAACAGCGTGCACTCCCGGTACAGCGCCGGGAGGGCCTCCTCCGACACCGGCCCTCCCAGGTCGACGGCATGGGCCACGCCCACTTCCTCGGCGAGGCGGAGGTACGGCTCCCGATTCCCTTTCCCCCGCACCCGGTAGATCACGTCGGGACGTCGTCGGAGGATGCCGGGCATGGCCCGGATCACGGTGTCGATGCCCTTGCGGGCGGCATAGCGGGCCACGGTCAGGAGCACGGGCGGCCCGTCGCCGGGAGGAGCCTCCCCGGGGCGGAACCGCTCCACGTCCACTCCAGGCCGCACGACGCCCCACGGGCGCCCGTCGAGCCAATGGGGAAAGTGCTCCTCCATCAGTCCGGCGGTGAACGACGTATTGAAGACGAATCCGCCGGCCCCTCGGGCAATGCGTTCGAAGAGACGCCGACGCCACCGGCTGGACGCCCCGCGCACCTCGAGCCGCATGAGGTCGAGGCCGTGGAACACGACGACGTAGGGGACTCCGTGCCGGCCCCCCACCCGTCGGGCGAGTTCCCCGAACGGCCGGAAATTGCCCGCCACCAGAAGGTCGGGGCGGCTCTTCCGAACGACGGCGTCGATCTCCCGCGTGGCGACCCGCCAATCCAGCCACGTCCGCAGGCCCCGGGGGGGACGGGAGAGGCGATGGACCGGAAACGGAAAGTCCCCGGGTCCGCCCCCGCCATGGGCCTCGGCTCGAGCCGACACAACGGCCCCCGTGCCCCGGGGGAGCGCCCGGAAGAGCTCGTCGTAGTACCGGGCCATCCCGCCGAACTTCGGGGGGAAGTCCTGGGTGAGGAGCAGGAGGCGCGGGGCCGCCGTCGTCATGGCGAGGGCGGGTACACTCGGGCGAGCCAGGTCAGGAGGATCGCCTCGAGCTCGGCGGCCGATTCGTGCCGGGAGAAGGTGTGGTCGGCGTCGGGGAGGATCACCACCGTGCTCACCGGGTCCAGGTCGAGATCGGGGAAGGCGTCCACGAGCTGGTCCGGGTAGTTGAACACGTCGTGCCGATCGCCGGTGGCCACCAGGCAGAGCTGCACGCCCCGCCCCCGGAGGTGCCGCAGGGGCTCCTCCAGGAGGGCCCGGGCGTCCTCGGCGGCGGGGGTGTCGTCGCCTTCGCCCGCCGCCGGCGCCAAAACCCGGCCGGCCAGCCGGCCGGCCCCCCGCACCCACACGGCCGGATTCCACAATCGGGGTAACCGGCTGCCCAGGGCCCGCATCCGGGCTCGGGTCGTGGGGACCACGACGTTGGGGTCCACCAGGCCCGCCCCCACGACCCGGGGGTCGGTGGCGGCCACCCGGAACGACAGATCGGCGCCGGAGCAGAGCCCGGCCATGACGAACCGCCGGGCCACCCCCTGCTGCTCCAGAAGGTCCACGGCGGCCCTCACCGCGGCGAGGTACGCCCGCTCCAGGTCGGTGCCCATCTCCTTCGGCAGGGGGCTGTCGCCGATGCCGGGCAGGTCCATGCGCAGGGTGGGGAATCCCCGGGAGGCGAACGCCCGGGCCAGGCGCACGTAGAGCCGGTTGGGTCCGACCCGATGGATCAGCCCCGGGTTGACCAGCACCACGGCCTCCGACCGGGCCTCCGCCTCGGGGGACGGAGCGGTGAGGACGCCCACCAGCGCCGACCCGGGCCCGAATTCCACCACCGACTCCTTCATGGCCGGCGGAGGCGCTGGATCATGTACTCCAGCGCCGCTGCGGGGATCGGGCCGGCCCAGACCACCGGATCTTCCTCCCACGCCGGCGGCTGGGCCATGCGGGTGGGAACCACGCCTCCCACCACGGGCGCCCGCCCCGGGTCCGGCTCGTCGGGAGGCGTCTGGGTCACCAGGACGTGGAGCTGGGCCGGGATCCGGTCGGGATACGAGCCGGCGTCCACGGCGAGAAGCTCGTCGAGGAACGAGCGCCGCACCACGGTTCGATCGAGTTCGACGTCGCCGCCGTCCACGGGTCGCCAGGAGCGCTCCTCCACCCACCGTCGTCCGTCCACCAGGGGATCCCAGAGCACCATGCGGTCGACGTCGCGACGGCCCACCGCGGCCCGCGACGCCACCAGACCGCCGAGGCGCAGTCCCACGAGATCCACCCGGGGACGTCCCGACAGGGCCCGGAGCTCGTCGAGGGCGGTCCCCGCGTCGCCCACCCACCGGTCCAGATCCGCCTCGGTGGTGTCGCCCCACGAGTCCCCGGTGCCCGCGTAGTCGAACCGAAGCACGAAGTGCCCGTCGTCGGCCAGGAGTTCGGCCAGCCGGGTCATGGCCCGGTGGGCGTACTCGTACTCCCGGGCCCAGGGGCCGCACAGGAGCACGGCCCCCCGATCGGGCCCGGCGGCCTCGTGGAAGTACCCGAAGAGCTGGGCGCCCGGGGGACCGAAGTAGAAGGCGCTCACGAGACCGGTTCCGGCTCGGGGAGCGAGGTGGCGATCTCGGCCAGGGAGAGGAAGAAGAGAGCCCGGGGGTCGATGCGCATCCCCGTCCGCTCTTCCAGATCCGTCACCACCTGCATGGCCAGGAGGGAGTGCCCCCCGAGGTCGAAGAAGTTGTCGGTGGCGCCCACCGCGGGGAGGTCCAGCGCCGACGCCCACACCGCGGCCACCAGCTCTTCCCGGGGACCCCGGGGCGGGCGCCCCGCCCGCTCGGCCCCGCGCTCCTGCTGGGGATCGGGCAGGGCCTTGCGATCGACCTTCCCGTTGGGCGTCAGGGGCAACCGGTCGATGGAGACGAAGGCCGAGGGCATCATGTAGCCCGGAAGGCGCCCCGCCACCCAGCGCCGCAGATCCACGGACCGGACCTCGGCGCCCTGGGGAACCAGGTACGCCACGAGCCGATCGTCCCGGGCCGCCACCACGGCGTCGGCGACCCCGTCCAGGGCCCGGAGACAGCTCTCCACCTCCCCCAGCTCGATGCGGAAGCCCCGGACCTTCACCTGGTGATCCAGGCGGCCCAGGTGTTCGAGTCGACCGTCGTGGCGCATGCGGACCAGATCGCCGGTGCGGTACACGGCCTCGCCCTCGTGGAAGGGCGCGTCGAGGAAGCGCTCCGCCGTGAGTTCGGGTCGGCCGTGGTAGCCCAGGGCCACCCCCTCGCCTCCGATCCACAACTCGCCGGGCACGCCCACCGGGGTGGGCTGCCCGCCGGGCCCCACCACGTAGACCGACGTGTTGGCGATGGGGCGACCGATGAGGATGGGTTCGCCGGCCTCCACCCGCTGGAGCGTCGACCAGACCGTGGCCTCCGTGGGGCCGTACATGTTCCACAACTCGCCCACCACCGGACGGAGTCGGTCGGCCAGGGCCGGAGGGAGGGGCTCGCCGCCGCACAGGGCCCGCAGCCCCTCCCGACCTTCCCACCCCGCCGCCAGGAGCAGCTTCCAGGTGGCGGGGGTGGCCTGGAGAACGCTCACGTCCTCGTCGTCCATCAACCCGGCCAGACGGTGGCCGTCCAGGGCGTCCCGTTCGGTGGCCAGGACCACCCGCGCACCGAGGGTGAGGGGCAGGTACAACTCCAGCACCGCGATGTCGAACGAGATCGTGGTGATGGCCAGGAGCCTGTCGTCGGGCGAGAGTCCCGGCTCGGCGGCCATGGAGGTGAGGAAGTTGGCCAGAGCCCGGTGGGGCACCGCGACGCCCTTGGGCGTACCCGTGGTCCCGGAGGTGTAGATGACGTAGGCCGGGCTGTCCCCCGGCACGTCCACGAAGGGACGGGGCGCGGGGGGCATCCACCGGTCCAGGTCCAGGACCGGAAGCCCCAGATCGAACCGGTCGTGGAGGTCCCGATGGGACACCACGGCCACGGCCCCGGACTGGCGCGCCATGAACTCCACCCGGGTCTCGGGATACCCGGGATCCACGGGCACGTAGGCGGCGCCCGCACCGAGGATGCCCAGCATTCCCGGGACCAGATCCCGTCCCCGCTCCATGAGGATCACCACCCGGTCTCCCGGCTCCACCCCCATGGCCCCCAGGGCGGCCGACACCCGACCCGCCGCCTCCAGGAGCGCCGCGTAGGTGAGGGACCCCTCGTCGGTGACCACGGCGATCCGGTCCGGAGTCCGAGCCGCCTGGTCGGCGACGAGGGCGTGGAGGGGCCGCCGGGGGAACGGCTCACCTCGTCGATTCACCCGCTCCAGACGGGCCCGCTCCGACGGCACCACCGCCGACAGGTCCTCGAGATCGAGGTCCGGGTCCTCCATGCCGCGCCGAAGAATGGACGCGTAGTGCGTCACCATGGACTCGGCCGTGGCGGGGGCGAAGAGGGAGGCGTTGTAGGTCAGGTGGATCCGGGCGCCGTCGGGCTCGAGCATGACGTTGAAGTCCAACTCGAACTGGGCGCCGTTGCGCCGCAGGGGCAGATCCTCGGCTCGATAGCCCGGCTCCTGCGTCCGCTCGGGGATCCGGACCATGTTGAAGAGGACCTGGACCAGGGGCGGTCGGCTCCCGTCCCGCCCCTTCTGGAGTTCGTTCACCAGGACCTCGAACGGCATCTCCTGGTGCTCGAATGCCTCCAGGGCCGTGGTCCGCACCCGGGCCACCAACTCGCGGAAGGTGGGGGCGCCGGAGAGATCGTTCCGGTGCACCACCGTGTTCACGAAGGTCCCCACCAGGGACTGGAGCGACGGGTGGATCCGGTGGGACACGGGAACCGCCACCGCCAGGTCCACCTGCCCCGACCGTTGATGGAGCAGCACGAAGAAGGCCGCCAGCAGTACCATGAACTCGGTGGCGCCCTCCTGGGCGGCGAACTGCCGCAGATCCCGGAGGAAGGCGGCGGGGAGCCGGGTGTGGGTCGCGCCCCCCTCGGATTCCAGGATCGCCGGCCGGGGGTGATCCAGGGCCAGGTCGAGGGTGGGGAGTCCCTTCAGACGCCCGTGCCAGTAGTCCCGCTGCCCCTGGAGGATCCCCGACTCGAACCACTCTCGTTGCCAGGCCGCGAAGTCCCGGTACTGCACCTCCAGGGGCGGCGAGGAGGCCACCGAACCCGGTACCTCGTAGGCCTGTCGGACGCTCTCCCCGAAGTGGATCAGGGAGAGGAGGTCGCTCACGATGTGATGCATGCCCAGGCCGAGGACGTGCCGGTCGTGGTCCAGCCGGGCATGGACGATCCGCACCAGGGGGCCCGTCTCCAGGTCGTACGGCGCGTTGAAGATCTCCGACAACCGGTCCGTGGCCGCCGGGAGTCGATCGCTCTCGGGGAGGTGGGAGACGTCGAAACGCACCGCGTCGAAGCGCTGGGGCGGCCCCGTCACGGCCCGGGGTCGCCCATCCCTGAAGACGAACCGGCTGTGGACGACGTGATGTCGTCGCAACACCTCGTCCATGGCGTTCTCCAGCCGGTCCAGGTCCAGCGGGCCCTCCAGGAGGGTGGCGCCTCCCATGTTGTACGCGGTGCCCCGGGGATCCAGGTGTTGGGCCACCCACATGCGCTCCTGGGAGAACGACAGAGGGGCCGACTCCCCCAGGTCCCGGGGACCGAGGTTCGGCACGCCGTCGTCCAGGAGGGTCAACAGCGCCGGCTTGTGCCGGGCCAACGCCTCCCGGAGCTCGGCGGTGATCCGGCCCGGAGGGGCCGCGACCCGGAGCCGGTCGCCGGAGCGGGACAGGCGAATGCCCCGCTCGGCGAGGGTCCGCACCAGGACGTCGAGCTTCATGTCAGACCTCGATCACCTCGACGGCGTCGCCGGCGTCGCCCGCCCCCTGGACCGCCGACACGCCCACCGAGAGATCCACCAGGGAGACCAGGTCGTCCACCGTCCGGCACCCCAGGAGCTTGGGCGCCGGGATGGCCACCTCGAACTCCTTCTGGATCCGGTTCCGGAGTTCCACCGCCATGAGAGAGTCGAAGCCCAGGGTGGCCACCAGGGTGTTCCCGTCGATCTGATCCTCCTTCAGCCCCAGGACGCCGGAGATGGACCGGGCGAGCCACGCCTCAACCTCCTGGCGCCGGGCGTCGGGATCCAGGGCCAGGAGAGCCTCCAGGTCCACTCCCACGGCCACGCTGGTCTCCACCGCGACCTCGTCCAGCAGGCCGGACACTCCGTCCCCCATGGATTCGGAGAGGAGGTTCCAATCCCACTCGGCCACCAGGGCGCGCACCGTTCCGCCCCCCAACAACCGCTCCATGCGACGGAACGCGTCGTCGGGGTCCAGGAACCGCAGCCCCCGGGACTCCAGGACCCGGCGTTGACCGGCGTCGAGGCGGGCCGCCATGCCCGCCCGATCCCACGCACCCCAGTCGATGCAGAGGGCCGGAAGCCCCGCCCGATGACGGGCCTCGGCCAGCGCCCCCAGGGCCGCGTTGGCGGCCCCGTAGGTGCCCTGCCCCGGCCCGCCCAGAAGGGCGGCCGCAGACGAGAAGAGCACGAAGTGGTGCAGATCCTCGTCCCGGGTGTGGGTGTGGAGATGGACCGCGCCGTCGACCTTGGGGCCCACCACCCGTCGTGCGGAGTCGGCATCGACGTGGGCCCACATGCGGTCGTCCAGGACCCCCGCGGCGTGGAAGACCCCACGGAGATGGCGACCCGTGGCCCGGGCCTCGTCCAACAGCCGCTCCACGTCGGATTCCCGTGCCACGTCGGCGCCGACCCATCGAACGTCGCACCCCTCCGCCCGGAGTCCTTCGAAAGCCTCGGCAGCGTCCCCCGCCGGTTCGGAGCGGGAGCTGGCAACCACGGCGCCGGCACCTCGACGGGCGAGCCAGCGCACCAGTTCCACACCGATCCCGCCGGTGGCGCCGGTGACGACGTAGACGCCGTCTTCCTGAACGAGTTCGCCGGACCGAGCGGCGGCGCTGCGCACCACCAGCTTCCCGAGGTGGCGGGCCTGGGCCATGAAGCGGAAGGCCTCCCGGACCAGCTCCGGCGTGAAGACGCGGGTCCGGAGGGGGTGGTAGGCCCCCCGGTCGAAGTGCTCGGTGATGGAGCCCAACACTCGCCCGATGACCTCGGGGGAGTCGGGGAGCGCCGAGAAGTCCACCAGGTGGTATTCCCGACCCGGGTGCGTGCGGGCGAACTCCCGGGGATCGAAGACCTGCATCCGCCCCATCTCCACGAACCGTCCCCCCTCGCGCAGCAGATCGATGCTCCGCTCCAGGAGTTCGCCCGTGAGGGAGTTGAGCACCACGTCGACCCCTTCCCCACCGGTGGCGGCCCGCACGTCGTCGTAAAACGAGGCCGTGCGGGAGTCGAAGACGTGCTCCACTCCCTGGGCCCGAACGAACGCCCGCTTCGGCGCGCTGGCCGTGGCGAAGATCTCCGCCCCCACGGCCTGGGCGACCTGGATGGCCGCCGACCCCACGCCGCCGGCGGCCGCGTGGATCAGGACCCGTTCCCCCGGCGCGAGGCGCCCCAGTTCCCGCAGCCCCCACTCCGCCGTCAGGAACGTCACGGGCACCGAGGCGGCTCGATCGAAGTCGAGGCCCCGGGGCTGGGGCACCACCACCTCGGCCGGGACGTTGGCGTACCGGGTGAAGAGCCCGCCCGCCACCCCGATGACCGGGGTGCCGGGGGTCAGGTCCCGCACGCCGCTTCCCACCCGCTCCACCACGCCGGCGAACTCCACGCCCGGATCGCCGGGGTCGCCGGGGTACTGGCCCAGGACGTTCAGGACGTCGCGGAAATTGAGACCGGTGGCCTCGACCCTCACCTCCACCTCGTGGGCCCGGGGCGACACCCGCCGGGCCGGCTCGTATGCGATGGCATTCAGGGTGCCGCGCTGCCGGAGCGACAGGCGATAGTTGGGCGCCGCCACGCCCGCCGGGATCCCTCCGAGGGTGACGGCGTCGTCCAGGTGCTCCAGCCGGGGCGCCCACAACTGGTTCTCCCGCACCGCCACCCGGGGATCGGGCGACCCGTGGAAGATCCGAGGTACCGGATCCATGCCGGCGGGTTCGCCCACGGGATCCAGGTCCACCGCGCGGGAGCGGATCTCGGGGTGCTCGGCCCGAAGCACGGCAATCGTGCCGTGGAGCCCCGCCCCCGTCAGCGTGGAGAGGGACTCGGCCCCGCCGGGACCGGCGGCGCCTCGGGTCACGAAGACCAGGTCGGCTCCGGGGGCGAACACCTCCCGACGAATCGCCTCGCCCAGGTTCGCCAGATGGAGGCTGAGCGCGTCGTCTCCCGTGGTGGCGAGGCAGACCAGTCCCGCCAGAGGCCCGTCCACCGAGTCCAGGGCCTCCGACAGCCCCGCGGCCGACGTCCGGGTCACCTGCCCACCGGCGGCCTGGATCCGGCCCGTCACACCCTCGGCCAACCCCGATCCGTCGTCCACCACGACCCAGAGGCCCGGGGCGGGCTCGGCCGTGACCACCCCCGACAGGGGGACCCAGGACAGGGCCTGGCCCACGGGGCCGGCGCGCTGCTGGAGGCGCTGCTTCGGCCTCCACCGCACGTGATGGCCTCGGACGACCCCTACCCGCTCTCCGCCGGGCTCGAACAGCTCGTAGTCGGCGATGTAGTCGTCCCGGGGGCCGAGCTCCGTGGTCCGGAGCTGGGCTCGAACCTCCACCACGCCCCCCACCGGGCCCCGGAACCAGCAGCTCTCCACGGCGAACGGAAGGAGCGTCACGTCGTCGGCCGGCGCGTCGCCGTCCCAGGTTCCCGCCACTGCGGCGCCGAGGGCCCCCACGAGCTGGGTCGCCGGATCCAGGAGACAGGGGTGCACGAAGACGTCGGGGGCGTCGTGGGCCACGATCTCGGGCAACTCCACGATGCCCACCGCCCGCCCGTCCTCGATGACGCCCGAGGTGAGGCCCCGGAAGGCCGGCCCGTAGTCCAGCCCCGCCTCCTTGTTGGACCTCAGCATCCGGGCGACGTCGAGCGACTGATCCACGCCCGTGGGGCGCTCCCGCTCCTCGATGCCGACCCGCTCGGGTTCTTCCACCAACGTGGCCGAGGCCACGGTGAACCACTCCCCACCCTCGCTCAGACGGGCGGCGATCCGGGCGTCGGCGCGGCCTTCCCGGGGCCGGTTCACGATCACCTGGATCGCTCCGCCGCCCCCTTCGGGCACGGTGAGCATGCGCTCGTAGGTCACATGCTCGAGACCGGCTCCGTCCCAACCCGGCCCGAAGCGCGCCGCGGCCAGGAAGAGTTCGATGTAACCGGTGCCGGGGTAGACGGGCTGGTCGTCCACCTTGTGGTCGACGACGTACGCCGGGGTCTGGCGGTCGAGCCGATTCTCGAACACCCACCCCCGAATCGCCGGAGACGACAACGGCGTCCCCAGATAGGGATGGGCCACGGCCGATCGAAGGCTGCCGACGCCCACGCCCCCGGGCTCCTCCTCGAGCCAGTAGGACTCCCGTTCGAAGGGGTACGTGGGCAGCACCGTGCGGCGGCCCCCCGTCTCGGCGACGAACGCCTTCCAGTCCACGGGGAGCCCGGCCTCGTAGGCCATCCCCACGCCGTCGAGGAGCTGGGACCAATCGTCCCGGTTCCGACGCAGGGTGGGCACCAGGGTCAGGGCCCGGTCCGGCACGGCGGCGCGGGTCATGCTCGACAGGGAAGGATGGGGCCCCATCTCCACGAACCGCTCGACGCCGTCGTCCACCAGGGTGCGGACCGAATCGTGGAACCGCACCGCCGAGCGGACGTGGCGGACCCAGTGATCCGGGTCCGGCGCCATGCCGGGCTCCAGGGCCCGGCCCGTCACGTTGGAGATCAGGGGAAGGCCCGGATCCCGGGGGGAAGCCTCCACCACGGCCCTGCGGAAAGGCTCGAGGATCGAGTCCATGAGGGGCGAGTGGAACGCATGGGACACCGTGAGGGGCGTGGACGCCACGTCGTGGGCGCGCAGGGCCTCCACGATCTCGGTCACGGCTTCGGCCACCCCCGAGATGACCACGTTCTCCGGGCCGTTCACGGCGGCGATCCCGACCTCGGCTTCCCGTCCCGCCAGAGCCCGGGCCACCACGGCCTCGGGGGCGTAGAGCACGGCCATGGCCCCACCTTCGGGGAGTGCCTCCATGAGGGCCCCCCGGGTGGCCACCAGACGCAGCGCCGCCTCGAGTTCGAACACGCCGGCCACCGTGGCGGCCACGAACTCGCCCAGGCTGTGCCCCAGGACGACGTCGGGCTCCACCCCCCACGCCGCCCACATCCGGGACAGGCCCCACTCCACGGCGAAGAGGAGGGGCTGGGTGAGCCCCGTGCGGTGGATGCGGTCGGCCTCGGGGTCCCGCAGGATGTCCAGGATCGACTCGCCCAGGATCGGAGCGAGGACCGCGTCGCAGCGCTCCAGCGCCTCCCGGAAGACCGGCGAGGTCTCCAGGAGATCGGCGGCCATGCCCGGATACTGGGACCCCTGGCCGGTGAAGAGGAAGGCGATGCGGGGATCGGGGTCCACCGGGGCTCGCGCGGGCCTCCGCTCCCCCCGGGCGACGCTTCCCAGGGCCTCGACGATCTCGTCGGGGGTCGTGCCGTGGACCGTGGAGCGCCAGGCCAGGGGACTCCGCCCCGTGAGGGTCGTGGCCTCGAGGTCGGCGAGGGAAACCTCCCCCGCCTCCAGGGCCGCGGCATACGCCGACGACAGGGTGGCCACCGACGACTCGGTGGCGCCGCTCACGGCCACCAGACGCCGCGGGCGGGGATCGGAGGCGGGCGGAGAGGGCTCCCGCGCCGGGGCGGCTTCGAGAATGACGTGGGCGTTGGTGCCGCTGAGCCCGAACGCGCTCACCGAACCCCGCCGGGGGTGATCCCGGTCGGGCCACGACGTGCCCTCGGGCGAGACCCGCAGGGCCATCCGGGACCAGTCCACGTGGGGGGTGGGCTCGTCCAGGTGGAGGTGGGGCGGAATGCGGCCGTGCCCCATGGCCAGGAGCACCTTGCCGACCCCGGCGGCGCCGGCGCCGGTTTCGGGGTGGCCGATGTTGGTCTTCACCGACCCGACCTGGAGGGGTGCGTCGGGACTCCGGTCGCGCCCGTAGGTCTGGCCCAGGACCCGGAGTTCGATGGGATCGCCCAGGGGCGTGCCCGTGCCGTGAGCCTCGGCGTAGTCGATCTCCAGGGGCGAAACCCCGGCGTTCTCCAGGGCGGCCTCGATGAGGGCGTGCTGGGCCGCGGCACTGGGCACCGTCAGACCCGAACTCCGCCCGTCGTGGTTGATGGCGCCCCCCCGGAGAACGCCCAGGATGGGATCCCCGTCGGCCAGAGCCGCCCCCAGGCGCTTGAGAACGAACACCCCGCCGCCCTCGGCCCGGGCGTACCCCGACGCCGACGCGTCGAAGGTCCGACAGCGACCGTCGGCCGACAGGGCCCCCACCTTGCTCATGAAGATCGACCCGTCGGGGCTCAGGATCAGGTTGAGCCCCCCCACCAGGGCCAGGTCGCTCCGCCCCTCCCGGATGCTCTCCATGCCCAGGACCATGGCCACCAGCGACGACGAACACGCCGTGTCCACGGCCAGATTCGGGCCCCGGAGGCCGAGCACGTACGACACCCGACCCGACCCCACCGACACCAGGGTCCCGGTCCCCGTGTAGCCCGTGATGCGGCGAAGGGAGGTCCGGCGCGCGCCCCGGGTCGCGAACCCGGTGTCCGCCAGCCCCAGGAACACACCGGTCCGGCTCCCCTCCAGGCTCCGGGGCGGAATCCCCGAGCGCTCCAGCGCCTCCCACGCCAACTCCAGGAGGAGCCGCTGGGCCGGATCCATGTACTCGGCCTCCCGGGGCGAAATGCCGAAGAACGCCGCGTCGAACCGGTCGATGGGATCCTGGAGGAACCCCCCCCGTCGCACGTGCAGGCGCCCGGGCACCGCCGGATCCGGGTGGTAGAGGGCGTCCATGTCCCACCGATCGGCCGGGACCTCACCCGTGGCGTCCACCCCCGCGTCCAGGAGCTTCCAGAACCCCTCGGGGTTCACCACCCCACCGGGCAACCGACAGCTCATGCCCAGGATCGCCAGAGGCTCGGTCCTCCGGGACTCCATGCGTTCGACGCGGCCCCGGAGATCGCGCATGGCCACCAGGGCGCGTTCCAGGGGACTCTGGGATTCCGACATTCGTGATCCGTTCAGGTGCGAGTGGCGTGATGGAATCCGGGGCTCAGTACCCCAGTTCTTCCAGTTCCTGGAGGAGGTCCGCTTCCAGCTCTTCTTCGGTGGGCGCGGGGCCCACGGTCTCCCCCGGGGGGCCGACGGGGGAGGTCGGGGACACCACCTCGATGAGGTGGGCCGTCAGGAGTTCGATGGTGGGGTGCTCCAGCAGCAGCGTGCTGGGCAGCCTCTCCCCGATGGCGGTGCCCAGGCGACTGGCCAGCTCCACCGCCATGAGGGAGTCGAGGCCCAGGTCCACGAACCCCGTGCGGGGATCGGGGACCCGGGCCGTACCCACGCCCAGGACCGCCGCCAGTTCTTCCCGGACCAGACGGCCCACGGCCGCCGGTACGGCACGCCCCGACAGCTCCCGCTGCATCAGGGGCACGGGGGCGCGCCGACCGGTCTCCAGCCAGCACTCCTCCCGTTCCATGGGGTGGAGGGGCAGATCGATCCAGACCGCCGGGGCGGGTACGGGCGCCGATTCGTCGATGTCGGCGCCGTCCACGAAGGCCCGGGCCAACTCGTCCAGGGAGCGGGGCGGAGGGGCATCGCGGGCGGGGGCGTCGGTGCCGAACACCGACCCCGTCCGGACTCCGGGGGCCTCCGGGTCCTCGATCCAGTCCCGGAGGGCCCGGGCCAGGCCGGGACCGTCGGGTGCCACCACCGCCAGGCGATGCCGGCGGCGCGTCCGGCGATGCCACGCTCCGGCGCAGACGGCGGCGGGGTCGGCGCCGCCCTCAAGGAGGGTGGCGTAGTCGTCGGCCAGCGTCTCGAGGGCCTGGGGTCGGAACGCCGAGAGGGCCAGGAGGTGGGGGCCCGGCGCGGACTCGGGCGCTTCCCGGGGGGCGGCGCCGTCGTACTGGCGCACCACCACGTGGGCGTTGGTGCCGCCGAACCCGAAGGAACTGACGCCCGCCACCCGGGGACCCGGGGTCGACCACGGCACCGCCTCGGTGGCCAGGCGCAGGCGCGATCCGTCCAGGGAGAGGAGGGGGTTGGGCTCGGACAGGTGGAGGTTCGGCGGGATCGCGCCCCGTTCCACGGCGAGCACGGCCTTCATGAGCCCCGCCAGTCCCGCGGTCCCCTCGGCGTGCCCGATGTTGGTCTTCACGGCGCCGAGCCAGCAGGGATCGTCACCCTCGCCCAGCACGGTGGCCAGCGCCTCGACCTCGATGGGGTCGCCCAGCCGCGTGCCCGTGCCGTGGGTCTCCACGAACGTCACCTCCCGGGCGTCCACCCGGGCGTCGGCCAGAGCGGCCCGGATCACCCGCTCCTGGGACCGTCCGTTGGGGGCGGACAGGCCGTTGGTGCGGCCGTCCTGATTCACGGCGGATCCCGCCAGGACGGCCAGGATCCGGTCTCCGTCCCGCTCGGCGTCGGCCAGGCGCTTGAGCACGATCACTCCCACGCCTTCGGCCCGGACGATGCCGTCGGCCGACGCGTCGAAGGTCCGACACCGACCCGAGGGCGAGAAGAGGCGCATCTTGGAGAAGGCCACCGTGGGCGCCGGCTGCAGCACCAGGTTGGCGCCGCCGGCGAGAGCGAGATCCACCTCGCCCGACCGCAGGCTGCGCATGGCCAGATGGACCGCCACCAGGGACGCCGAGCACGCCGTGTCCACCGTGTAGCTCGGGCCGTGGAGGTCCAGCCAGTAGGAGAGGCGGTTCGCCAGGATGCTGTGGCCCGTGGCGGTGGCCGTGTGGGGGTCGATGGACTCGGGGTGACCCAGTTGGAGGGCGGCGTAGTCGTCGCTGTAGCTGTGGGCGCCCACCATCACGCCCGTGGCCGACCCCGTCAGGGCGTCCAGGGCGATCCCCGCTCGCTCCAGGGCCTCGTGGGTGACCTCGAGGAGCAGGCGCTGCTGCGGGTCCATGGCCCGCGCTTCCCGGTGGGGAATCCCGAACAACTCCGGATCGAAGGTGCGCACGTCGTCGAGGAAGCCCCCCCATCGGGTGGTCATGCGACCGGGAGCGTCCAGGTCCGGATCGAACCACGCGTCGGCGTCCCAGCGATCCGGGGGAACCGGACCCACCGCGTCCACTCCGTCCCGGAGCAGGGTCCAGAACGCCTCGGGACTCGCGACCCCCCCGGGGAATCGGCACCCCATGCCCACCACGGCGATGGGGGCCCGGGAGGTGGCCTCCACCCGGTCGAGGCGCGCCCGGAGCTCCCGAAGCGCCGTCAGGGCCTTGCGCAGCCGTCCGTCGCCGGTGTCGTGGCTCATTCCGGGCCTCCGAGCCAGTCGTCCAGTTCGGCGAGTTCCCGATCCAGGAGGCGCTCGATGGATTCGGGGGAATCGTCCGGCGGGGCCGGGCTCGACGCCGCTCCCCCCTGCGGACGAGCGCCCTCGTGGAGCGCCGCGAGATGGGCCGCGAGGCCGTCGGGGGTGGGGTGGTTCCAGACGACCGTGGCCGAGAGCCCGAGGCCGAGATCCCGCTCGAGGCGGTTCCGGAATTCCAGCGACATCAGCGAGTCCATCCCCATGGAGCGAAACGTCTGCGAACCATCGATCTGCGTCCGGTCGAGGTGGAGCACCTCCGACAGGCGATCTCGCACCGTGGCACGGATCAGGCGCCGGCGGGCCTCGGGAGACCCGGCCCCGTCCAGTCGAGCCCGGGGGGCGGTCTCGTCGTCGGTGGGGGGCGCCACCCCGTCGACTCGGCGGTACCACACCGAGGTTTCCCGGAAGGGGTGGAGAGGGAACGGCACTCGAGGCCCGGCGAAGGGCACCACCACGGACCAATCCAGTTCCACTCCCTCCTCCCAGAGGCGCGCGCAGGCTTCCAGCATTCCCAGGCGTCCGCCGCCGTCGCGGCGGAGCGTGCCCATGGCCCGAGCCGCCCCGTCCTCCACCCGGACCGTCTCGTCCACGGCGTGGGTCAGGACCGGGTGGGGGCTCACCTCCAGGAACAGCGCCCTGCCCCCCCGATCCCGGGCCCCCCGGGCGAGGGACTGAACCGTCGGGGCGAGACGAACGGGGTGTCGCAGGTTCCCTACCCAATAGTCGGCCCCTACGCTTTCGCCGTCCACCTTTGCGGCCGTCACCGTGGAATGGAAGGGGACGCGCCCGGGAGCCGGAGCCAACGAGGCCAGCGACTCCCGGAGGTCGGGGGTGAGGGGGTCGACCTGGGGACTGTGGGACGCCACGTCCACGGCGACGGACCGGACGTAGACCCCGGCTCCCTCCAACTCCGTCCGGAGGGCGTCCACGGCGTCGGGGTCCCCGGAGAAGACCACCGACCGCACCCCGTTCCAGGCGGCCAGATCCATGCCCGGGCGCCCCGCGAGCACCTCCCGGGCTTCGTCCATGGAGAGCTCCGCCATGAGCATGGCTCCCCGACCCGCGATGCGCCGGAGGAGGAGGCTCCGCCGGCACACCACCTCGATGGCGGCCTCCAGGGTGAGGATCCCCGCCACGTGGGCGGCGGCGACCTCGCCCATGCTGTGCCCCACCACGGCGGCCGGGCGGAGTCCCCAGGCCTCCCACAGCGAGGCCAGCGCCAGGTAGACCGACACCAGGACCGGCTGGATCACGTCCACCCGGTCCATGGCCCACCGGGGATCGTCGGGATCCAGGCGGAGCTGCTCGACCAGGGACCAGTCGACCCAGGGGCGCAGGGCCTCCTCGCACCGTTCCACGGTGGCCCGGAACGTCGGTTCCTCCAGGAGCCCGCGGCCCATCCCCACCCATTGGGGGCCCTGACCGGGAAAGACCCACACCACCTCGGGGGTGGCGGCGGCGGCAGGGAAGTCGCCGGCACGGCCCACGGCCTCCCGGAGAGCCGCGGCCAGCCCGGCGGGACTCGGCCCCGCGGCCCCGAGGCGCAGGCCGTGGCGAACCCGCTGTCGGGCCAGCCCCGCGGCCAGCGCCGCCACCGTTTCCGGCGAGGCCGTGTCCAGGTCTCGGGCCACCTGTCCGGCAAGGTCCCGAAGCCCCGCAGGGGAGTCGGCGGACAGAAGGAGGAGGGTCTCGGGCGGCCCCGGACGCCCCACGTCCCGCCGGGGCGCCGGCCCCAGCACCAGATGGGCGTTGGTGCCGGCCAGCCCGAACGAACTCACGCCGACCCGGGGGTCGACCCCGCCGCCCAGGGGCACGGGCGCCCCGGGGACCCGGAGGCCCAGTGGGCCCCATGGCACCGACGGAGTGGGCTCCCGGAGGTGGAGGCTCGGGGGAACGACGCCATGGTGGAGGATCAGGGTGGCCTTGATGAGCCCCAGGACCCCGGCGGCCGCCTCCGCGTGCCCGAAGCCCGTCTTCAGCGAACCCACCAGGCAGGGAGCCCCAACGTCTCCGGCGCGCCCCACCACGGCTCCCAACGCCGCCAGTTCCACCGGGTCACCCGTGGGCGTACCCGTGCCGTGGGCCTCCACGTAGGCGGCGGTCCGGGGGTCGTCTCCGGCGTCGCTCCAGGCGGCCCGGAGCACGTCGATCTGGCCCTCCACCTCGGGGCGCACGAAATGCTCGCCCCTCCCTCCGTCGTTGTTCACCGCGCCGCCCCGGATGACGGCCCACACCGGGTCGCCGGCCTCCATAGCGGCCGCCAGGGGCTTCAGGATCACCACACCCACCCCTTCGCTCCGGACGAACCCGTCGGCCGACGCGTCGCCGAACTTGCAGCGGCCGTCGGGAGCCAGCATCCCGGCCCGTTGGTAGGCCGCCGTGACATGGGGCGACAGGATCACGTTGGCGCCGCCGGCCACCGCCACGTCGCATTCGCCGGCTCGAAGGCTCACGCAGGCCCGGTGGACGGCCACCAGCGACGACGACGCCGCCGTATCCACCACCAGGGCCGGTCCCCCCAGTCCGAAGACGTGGGCGATCCGGCCCGCCGCCGCGTACCGGCCGGTGCCGGTGGTCATGTGGAAGTCGAGGGTGCCCCGATCCTCCAGGAGCCGCGTCTCGAAGTCCTGGCTCCACAGGCCGACCCAGACACCGGTGCGGCACCCCGTCAGGGCCGCGGGCGACGACCCCGCATGCTCCACGGCGTCCCAGGTGGCCTCCAGGAGCAGGCGCTGCTGGGGGTCCATGACCTCGGCTTCCCGGGGCGAGAGCCCGAAGAGGCCGGGGTCGAACCGGTCGATCCCGCCCAGTCGCCCGGCGCCGGGGCCGCCGGCGGTGTCGGCGCCCGGAGGCAGAAGCCCATGCCGGTCCGGCTGCTCCGCCGCCAGGGCGTCGGTGCCGTCGAGGAGGGCGGCCCACAGCGCCTCGGGGCCCCGGATGCCCCCGGGCAGGCGGCAGCCCATGCCGATGATGGCGATGGCGCGATCAGCCATGGCCCTGGCCTGGCCCGGGGAGCGCGGGGGTGAGGGCGCGGAAGAACGCCTCCGGATGCTCCTGGAAGAAGAAATGCCCTCCCGGCAGGATCACCACCTCCACGTCGCCCGTGGTGGCGTCGTGCCAGCCGTCCATCGAGGCGGGCGGGGCCACTCGATCCGACGCTCCCCCCAGGGCCAGGATCGGGGTCGAGATGGGGCCGTGCCCTCGGGGGTCGTATCTCTCCAGGGCCCGGAGGTCGGCCCGGAGCGCCGGAAGAAGGGCCCGCAGCAGGTCGGGGGCCTGCAGGACCTCGTCGGGCACTCCCCCGTACCGGGACCGGACCGACCGCAGGAGGTCGTCGTCGTCCAGCCCGTGGAGGGGCGGCAGGAGGTGCCCCCACGCGGGCGCCTGCCGACCCGAGACCACGAGGCGCACCGGCGCCCGTCCCCGAGCTTCGAGTCGGCGCACGACCTCCCACCCGAGCCACGCCCCCAGGGAGTGGCCGAACACCGTAAACGGCCGGTCCACCCATTCCCCCATGGCCTCTTCGGCCGCATCGGCCAGGGCGTCGAGGTCGCCGACGGGGGGTTCGGCGAAGCGGGAGCCGCGCCCCGGAAGGGCCAGGGCCACGGGGACCGTGCCGGTGGGTAGTCGGCCGGCCCAGTCGCGAAACACGGCGGGACCGCCTCCGGCGTGGGGCAGACAGAACAGCAGGGTGTCGGCGCGGCGCCGATCACCGAACGGCAGGAACCAATCGACCATGGGCCGGTGTGACGGACCGGAATAGAGAGGGAGCACGGCGCTACCGCTCGAGCAACGACAGAACGGACAGATGCCGGACCGGAAAGATGCGCTCGATCAGAGCGGCGATGCGGGCGTCGCGGCCCACGACTACACGGGTCCGGCGGGCGTCCACCGCCTTGAGGATCGACCGGGCCGCCCGCTCCGGCGGCAAGGTCAACCAGCGGCGGGATTCGGCGATCCCCCGGTCGTGCTCCCGAGGCTCCACACTCTGTCCGCGACGGGTCCTCTCCGCAAGACCCGTGGCCAATCCGCCGGGATAGACCGTGGTGACCCGGACGCCGGTGTGGGCGAGCTCGGAGCCGAGGGCCGCGCCGAAGCCCCGCATTCCGAACTTGGCGGTGCAGTACGCCGTGTATCCCGGGGGGGCGATGATGCCGAAGATGCTCGAGATGTTGACGATCTGGGCCCGGGGCCGCTCCAGCAGCAGAGGCAGGAACGCCCGGGTGACCCGGATCGTCCCCAGGAGATTCACCGCCAGCAGATCGTCGAAGTCGTCGTCGGAGAGCTGGTGGAACCACCCACTGACGTTGACGCCGGCGTTGTTGAAGAGCAGGTGCACCGGCCGCCCCGTTCCCCGCACGTCGGCGGCGAAGGCCCGCGTGGCGTCGGGATCCGAAACGTCGATGACGCGCGTGCGCACGAGGCCCGCCCCGGCCGCGGCCCGCACGTCCGTCGCCACGGTCTCGAGCCGGTCCGGGGCCACATCGGCCAGTTCCAGCCCCCAGCCCCGCCCTCCGAGTTCCCTGGCCAGAGCCGACCCCAGCCCTCCGGCCGCGCCGGTGATGACCGCGGTTCTTTCGGGTTCGTCGAGCCAGCGCATATCATGCCCACACGGTAAGGGTCCGGTCCGTTTCCAGCATCGGCACTTGCGTTCCCGCGCTGGATCCTCGAACGGTGGAGCCCTCAGGACCGAGCCCATGACCCACCTCCCGCCCGACCCCGGGGACCCGTCCCCCGTCACCCGACTCCTTCGGGAAGCCAGCTTCGGCAACCGAACGGCGTTGGACGACGTGTTGCCTCTGGTCTACGACGAATTGAAGTCGCTGGCCCGTTCTCACCTTCGCCGGGAACGGGCCGAGCACACCCTCAATGCCACGGCCCTGGTCCATGAAGCCTGGGTGCGCCTCGTCGGTCAGGATCAGGTGGAATGGGCGGGCCGATCGCATTTCTACGGCATCGCCGCCCAGGCCATGCGCCGCGTGCTGGTCAACTACGCCGAGGCTCGCAACGCCCTGAAGCGCGGGGGCGGTGCCGAACACCTGGCCCTGGACGAGGCCCGAGCGGCTCTGTCGGTGGACGAGGCGACCGACCTCCTGGAACTCGACGAAGCGCTGCGACGCCTACAGGACTTCAACGAGCGGGGCGCCCGGGTGGTGGAATGCCGGTTCTTCGGCGGCCTCTCCTACGACGAGATCGCCGATGTGCTGGGGGTCTCGAAGATCACGGTCCGACGGTCCTGGGAGGTGGCCAAGGCATGGCTGAGCCGGGAACTGGGGGAGGCGCACAACCGCCGAACCACGGCCCTTCTCGGCGGCGGAGGCTGACGTGGACGCCGCAACCTGGGGCCGCATCGAGGCCATCTGCGCCGAGGCGCTGGAACGGCCCCGACCGGAGCGGGACGCGTTCGTGGATCGGGCCTGCGCGGGAAACGCCGAACTCGCCCAGGAGGTGCGCAGCCTCCTCCGTTCCCACGACGCCGACCCGGCGTTCCTGGAAGATCCCATCGCCCGACTCGGGGGTGACGGATCGAAGCCCGAGGGGAGGAATCCGACCACGGTGGGGCCGTGGCGCATCGTCCGGTCTCTCGGGGTCGGAGGCATGGGCGAGGTGTATCTCGTCCGCCGCACCGCGGACGGGTTCGAGCAGGAAGCCGCCCTGAAGCTCATCCGGCGCGGCCTCGATTCGCCCGAGGTCACGGCGCGTTTCCGGCAGGAGCGGCGCATCCTCGCTCGCCTCAAACACCCGGGGATCGCCTCCCTTCTGGACGGGGGCAGCACCGACGACGGCGTCCCCTGGGTCGCCATGGAATACGTCGACGGCATCCGACTCGACCGGTACTGCGACCGGGAGGGGCTGGATGTGCCGGCCCGCCTACGCCTCATGCTGGAGGTGTGCGATGCCGTCCAACACGCCCACGCCTCCCTCGTGGTTCATCGGGACCTGAAGCCGGGCAACGTGCTGGTTGACCCCGACGGTCGCCCGCGGCTCCTGGACTTCGGGATCGGCAAACTCCTGGACCCCATGGACACGGTCGTCCCCCTGACCCGGACCGGGCTGCGCCTGTTGACCCCCGAGTACGCGGCTCCCGAACAGCTCCGGGGAGAGCCGGTGACCACGGCATCGGACGTGTTCTCCCTGGGCGTCATCTTCTACGAACTCCTCACCGGGGTACACCCCTGGGCCGAGGCGGGATCGGACCCCTTCTCCAGAGAGGCCGCCATTCGTACCGGGGCACCTCGGCGGCCCTCCGACGCGGCCGCCACGGCCCGGGGCGGGCCCGGGGACGCCCCGACCTTCGACCCGGCCCGGCGACGCCGCACCCTGGCGGGAGACCTGGACGTGATCCTCCTGGAGGCCCTCCGTCACGAACCGGAACGGCGCTACGCCTCGGTGGAGGCCCTGGCCGAAGACGTGCGGCGCTTCCTCGCCGGACTCCCGGTCCGGGCCCGGCCCGACACCTTGTCGTATCGCGTGGGGAAGTTCGTCCGGCGCAACACGGCGGCGGTGGCAGCCGCCGGCCTGGCCACGGCCGTCCTCCTCGGGGCGACCGTGGTGGTGGCGGCCCAGAACACCCGGATCCGCGCCGAATCGGAGCGGGTGGCTGCGGAACGGGACAAGGCCCTGAGCACGCAGGGAATCCTCCTGGAGATGTTCGGAGCCGTGGGGCCGGATCAGACCGAGGGGGGTGAGGTGACGGCCCGGGCTCTTCTGGACGCCCAGGCCGCCCGCCTCGACGCGTACGACGGACAGCCCGAACTCCAGGCGCAACTCCAGTACGTCCTCGCCGACGGATACCAGCGCCTGGGGCTCATGGACGATGCGGCCCCCCTGGCGGAGGCGGCCCTGGCCACCCGTCGGGAGATACTGGCCCCGGGTCACCCGGACCGGGGCCACGCACTGAACCTCCTGGGGTGGATCCGGAAGGAGCAGGGCGACGCCGACGAGGGCGAACGGCTGTTGCGGGCCGCCGCAGAACTCTGGAGGGAGGCCGGCCCCGAGGGGGCCCTTCCCCTCTCCAGGGCGCTGAACGATCTGGGGGTTCTCCTCACCGACCGACGGGAACTCGACGAGGCCCTTTCCTTCCTGCAGGAAGCCCTGGCGATCCGGCTGGCGGACCTCGGCCCCCGGCACCGGGCCGTGGGCATCACGGCCAACAACGTGGCGGCCGCGCTCTGGTCGTCGAATCGGGCCGCAGAAGCCGCAGAGCACGCGCAGATCGCGGTGGATGCCCTGGAGGCCAGCCTGGGTCCCGACCACGGTCGAGTGTGGATCGCCCGGTCGAATCTGATGGTGATGGTCGCCCGGAGCGCGACGCCGGACTCCACCATCGCGGCCCGGCGCGCCCATGTGCAGCGGGCCGAAGAGGTCTTCGGGCCCGACCATCGGGAGACGATCTGGGGGGTGAGCCAGTTGGCCACCACCCTGCATCAGGCCGGCGGCAGCGACCGCATCGACGAGGCCCTCGACCTCCACGCCCGTGCGGTCGCCGGAGCCAGGGGCGCCTACGGTCCGGACCATCCCAACACGGCCGCGATTCTGGCCGGCTGGGCGGCAGCCCTCGCCGCAGCCCGCCGATACGCCGAATCCATCGCGGTGAGGGAGCAGGCTCGGGAGGCCTACGCGGCCGCCTACGGCCCCGACAACGCCCAGGTCGGCCTCCAGATCCGGGAACTGGCCCGCACGTGGTTCGCGGCGGGAGACGACACGCGAGGCGACGCCTGGCTCGAAGCCTCGTACGATCACCTGCGGAGGTCCCTGGGACCGACGCACCCCGTGACCCTCTCGGAACGGGTCAGCCTCGGGCGACGGATGTTGAACCGGGGCGAGGTCGAGGCCGGCGTCGCCTGGGCGCGGTCACTCGTCGCCGTCATCGACTCGCTCCCCGCCCCCCATCCCCAGGTCGCCGCGGAGGCCCGGCTCACCCTGGCCCAGGGGCTGCTGGATTCCGGCCGGGAGGCCGAGGCCGACTCCCTCCTCGCGGCGGTGCGGGACGAAATCGAGGGACTCCCGGCCGGCACCCGTGCGTTCCTGGCCCAGGTCGAGGGTCGGGGCAAGGTCACCGAGGGAGCACCGCCGGGAGGGGAATGAGCACGCTCGAGGCGTTCTCCGGCGTGGGTGGGTGAAGAGCGATCCCACCCCCACCCAGGAGCGCCGTCATGCTCAGGCCCCGCCTCACCCCCCGGCCCGTCGTCCTCATCCTTCTCGCCGCCCTCACCACCGGGTGCGGGGGGGCCGACGGGAGCCCCGTCCTTCCGGACGTCGAAGAGACGTTCGCCATCGTCCTCGCCGATCTCCTCACCCGGGAATCCGACCCGCTGACGGAGTTCAGCTTCAGCGCCCACATCCAGGGCGATCAGGGCACCACCCCCCCGAACGATCTGGCACTGGACCTGCCTTCGGCCCTCGAACTCCTGGCCACGCTCGACGAAGGATCCCTACGCACCTTCACGCTCCGAGCGATCGGACTCGGGAGCCACGACATCGCGGTGGAGTCCCCGTCCCTGGGAATCGCCCAGACGCTGTCGTGGACCACGCTGCCGGCGTCCCTGGACGTGGGGGGGGCCAACTACGTCCTGCCGGGCGAGACCGCCACCGTGGTGTCCCGGCTCCGGGGAGCCGCCGGTGGGTGCCCCCTGGCCGGTGGGGGCGACGAAATCACGCTGGAGGTGGAGTCCGACGTCCCGGGCGCCGACGGGTCGAACGTCTCCGCGAGGATCACCGACTACGAGGGCGACGACGAGTGCGCCCCCGCCGCGCGGGCTCAGTTCGAGACCGACGTGACCTACGTCGCTCCGGGACGACTCGCCCTGAGGTTCGACACCCACCTGTCGACCGAACCGGAGCCCCAGGAACACACCATCGCCGCTCTGGACGGGGCGTCGGCCGGATTCCTGGATGGTCGCACCCTGACCTTGCGTTCCACCGAGAGTAGCCCGAACAACTCCTGCGATGTGGACATCGCGGCCGACCTGGCCGTCACCTTGGCCGTGCTCGACCCCACGGCGCCGGCGCGGCTCAGTCTCGCCATCGCCACCCTGGGGACCCACCTCGCCTTCGTGCCGGTGCCGTGGACGCTGGTCTTCGAAGGGGAGCGCCGACTCCTCGAGCCCGGCCGGCATCTTCGACTCACCGGCGACATTCGGTACCGGCTGGAGCGTGCCGGCGCAGGATCGCCGAACGCGACCGGACCCACGCCCCAGGCGGGCGCACTGGAGATCCGGGGCGAGGGGAGTGGCAACCTCGCCATCTGGGACGCCCCCACCGGCGGGAACCGGATCTGCGCCAACTTCTACACCTTCGAGCTGTTCGGACCCGTGTCCTGAGGGTCGGGAACGGCGTCAATCCCCCTTGTACACCGCCGCATGGAGCGCCGCGATGATGTGGCCGATCCAGCCGAGGGTGCCGAACGACACCAGCCAGATGATGCCCGAGAGCACGAACATGAAGACGGCCGCGAAGAGCCGACCCTGGGCGAGCTGCCCCAGGCCCGGGATGATGAAGCTCGCGATGGCCGCCACCACGTTGCCCGTCGATCCTCGTCCGCCCGCCATCTGGTCTGTCTCCTCTTCGGGGGTGTGTGTGAGCGTCCCTACGGTCGGGGGGGGAGAGCCGGTTTCGCCGGCTCCCCTGCCCCGCCTTCACACCCCCGCTACGTTCGGGCCATGGACACACCTTCACTGCCCCTCTCCCCGATGGAGGCTCGGGTGGCCGCCGCCGTGGACGTGGACGGCCTGATCTCCACGGCCTCGGACCTGATCCGGATTCCGTCGTGGAACGGCCGGGAGACCGCCGCCCAACGCTTCGTGGCCGCCGCCATGGAGTCCCGGGGCCTGGAACTCGACCTCTGGGAGATCGACCTCGACCAAGCCCGGGCCCACCCCCATTACACGGCCGAGATCGGGCGGGACGAAGCGCTGGGGGTCGTGGGCACCCTTCCCGCCGGTGGCCCGGGAGGGCGCAGCCTGATCCTCAACGGGCACGTGGACGTGGTGCCCCCGGGCGATCCGACGCTCTGGTCCCGGCCGCCCTTCTCCGGCGAGGTGGCCGACGGCCGGCTCCACGGGCGGGGCGCCCTGGACATGAAGGGACAGCTCGTGGCGGGGCTCTTCGCCCTGGACGCCCTGCGACGGTCGGAGGTGGGGCTGGCCGGGCCGGTCCACCTCATGAGCGTGGTGGGCGAGGAGGACGGGGGGCTGGGCACCCTGGCGGCCCTGCTCCGAGGGTGGACGGCCGACGGCGCCGTGGTCATGGAGCCCACGGCGGGCACGGTGGCGCCGGCCCTGGCCGGCTGCCTGAACTTCCGGATCCGCATCGTCGGGCGAGCCGCCCACGGGGCGGTGCGCCACGAAGGCGTGAATGCGCTGGACAAGCTCGAGGCGGTACTCGCCGGCCTTCGGGCCCTGGAAGGCCGCCGTACCCGGCGACTGGGGGGCGACCCGCTGTTCGCTTCCTACCCTCACCCCTTCGCCCTCTCGGTGGGCACGGTGCGGGGGGGCGACTGGGCCTCGTCGGTGCCCGACCACGTGACGGTGGAAGGGCGCCTGGGCGTGGCCCCGGGCGAGGCGCCGGACGACGCCCGGGAAGAGATGGCCGCGGCGCTGAGAGAGGTCGCCGAGACCGACCCCTGGCTCGCCCGGCACGTGCCCGAACTGGAGTGGTGGGGCGGCCGTTTCCTGGCGGCTCGCACCGACCCGAGCCACCCGCTGGTTGCGGCGGTCCGCGGGGCGGCCGAGGCCGTACGATCCACGCCGGTGGCCCTGGAGGGGATGCCCTACGGAGCCGATATGGGACTCCTGGCCGTCGTGGGCGGCATTCCCACGGTGCTGTGCGGAGCCGGCGACATTCGGGACGCCCATCGCCCCGACGAGTCCGTCGCCGTCGACGCACTCGCGTCGCTCGCCCGGACGCTGGCGGTGGCGGCGATGCGGTTCTGCGGGGTGGCCGCCGGGCCCTGAAGGGACGGTGTCCGGTTCGGCGCCTCCTCGGCGCGAGCAGGGTCGAGACACCCGTCCACCCTCGACCCGGAGGTCGACCATGACCCGCTCCAGTCTCAAGCTCCCCTCGGCCGCGTGTGCCGGCCTTGCCCTGCTCCTCACCGCGGCAGCCCCGCTGGCCGCCGACGGCCCTGCCCGGCGCACCCATCGCGTCGAGCTCACCGCCGAACGCCAGAAGACGCTCCGCGCGGCCCCGTCCGAGGTGCGGGAGGCGCTGGTGATCCGCCGCGGGTTCGTCACGGCGGCCCGGGGCTTCACCCTCTACGAGGATGCCTACGGCCTGATCTTCATCGTGCGTGCCGAGCTTCAGCAGCCGTCCGTGAACCCCCGTCCCGTGAAGGGGGGCGACCGGGTGTTCGTTCAGCCGCCGGACGGTTCGTCCAACTCGGGCTGGATGATGATCGCCTGCGAATGCGACGGTCGGACCGACGAGGACTGTACCCTCGTGAAGGACACGTCGGGCAACCTGATCCTCGACGAGAACCAGGAAGTGCAATGCGAAGGGGACAACTGCTGCGAGGTCAAGATCTTCGGCGTGAACGGCGCCGGCACCACGGTGCACATCACCGGCGGCGTCTCGATGTGACCGGCGCGGGCCCGCGCTCCCGGACCGGGGGCGCGGGTCCGGCTGCGGCTTGCGCCCACGGCCGTCGCCTCGTCGATTGGCGACCATGGACGAATCGGGCGGCATCACCCACTGGCTGCACCGTCTCGACGGCGGGGACGACGCCGCCCTCGAACATCTCGTGCCCCTCGTCTACACCGAGCTGCGGGCGGTGGCGGGGCACTACATGCGCAGTGAACGCGACGATCACACCCTGAGCGCGACCGCCCTCGTCCACGAAGCCTATCTGCGCCTCTCCCGACAGCGCCGGATCCGGGTCGAAGACCGGAATCACTTCCTCTCGGTGGCCGGCACCATGATGCGCCGGGTGCTCGTGGACTGGGCCCGAGCGAAGAAGCGGGACAAACGGGGCGGCGGACAGGCTCCCGTTCCCCTGGACGCCGTGGAGGAGTTCCTCTCCGACGACGATGTCGACGAGGTCATCGCCCTGGACGACGCCCTGCGCCGTCTGGCCGAGATCAACCCTCGAGGCTCCCAGATCGTGGAACAGCGGTTCTTCGCGGGACTCCAGATGGAGGAGATCGCCGCGTTGCACGGCCTGTCGGCTCGCACGGTCCGCCGGGACTGGGTGGCGGCCCGGGCCTGGCTCCGGAAGGAAGTGGACCACGACCTTCGGGGTTGACGCCCGTCAGCCCGATGGCTCCCGGTAGCGGTCCGCCTCGTCGGCCCGACCCAGTTCCTCGTAGATCTGGGCGAGGCGCTCCCGGATCTGTCGAACCTGGACGTGGTCGTCGCCGAACACGGCCCGGTGGATCTCCAACGCCTCCACCAGAGCCCCTTCCGCCTCCGCCCACCGGCCGAGGTCCTGAAGTACGATCCCCAGGTTCTTCACGACGAGCCCGAGGTTGGGGTGGGTCGGCCCGAACGACGCTCGGGCCAGGGCCACCGACCGGCGGGCGTAGGGTACGGCCTCCTCCAGGCGTCCGGCGAGGCGCAGGCCCTGGGCCATGTTGTTGATGACCGGAGCCACGGCAGGGTGGTCGGGACCGTAGATCGCCTCTCGCCGGCGCAGCACTTCGTCGTAGAGGGCCAGGGCTTCGTCGAAACGCTCCTGCCGAAGCAGCGCCTCGGCCAGGAGGTTCCGGGCGGCGGCCACGTTGGCGTGGTCCTCTCCCCACGCCCCGCGCTGCACGTCCACGGCCCGACGCAGGGTCGCCTCGGCCCCCCCGGGGTCGCCGAGGCGCACCATGGCCAGGCCGAGATTCGAGAGAGCGGCGCCCAGAACGTCCGGCTCGTCGGTGTCGGGACCCTCCAGGATCTCCACCGCCTCCTCGAACGAGGCCCGAGCCTCGTCGACCTTCCCCAGCCGGAACTGGGCCGCGCCGAGAGAGGCCAGGGCGAAGGCCACGCCCCGGCCGGCTCGATCATCGACTCCCCGCTGGATCTCCAGGGCCTCGGCCAACAAGCCGGCGGCCGCCTCGTATTCGCCCCGAGCATCCATGCGAAGGTCGGCGAGGGCGTTGAGGGACAGGGCCACGTCGGGGTGAAGGTCTCCCAGAGAGCTCCGGCGGAGCGCCAACGCCTCCTCCAGGAGCGGCTCGGCTCGTTCGTACTCGGCCAGCCCATGGAAGGCCCGGCCGATGGAGTTGAGAACCGCCGCCCGTGCGGTGGGCTCGTCGGCCAGTTCATCGGCCCGTTCGGCGCCTCGCTCCAGGAGGTCCCGGGCCGTCAGGCGGTCGGCCGTGTCGTCCGGATTGGCCGCGTCGAACAACCCCACGAGGAAGTCCGTGACGGCCCGGGATTCGTCCAGGGCGGTGCGCGTCCGGGTCTGTTCGGCGGACAGCCGCGTGTTGAGTACCGTCATGGTGGCGGCCAGCGCGGCGACCAGCCCGGCCACTGCGGTGGTGGCCGCCACGGCCAGCCGGTGCCGTCGCACGAACGACCCGACCCGGTACCCCACGGAATCGGGGCGGGCGGTGACCGGGTGCCCCGCGAGGTGGCGGCGCACGTCCATGGCCAGTTCCCGGGCCGAGGCGTACCGACGCTCGGGCTCCTTGCGGAGCGCCATGAGCACGATGGCATCGAGGTCGCCCTTCAAGCTTCGGGCCAGCCCTTCGGGGCCGGTCCGGCGAAGCCGCGCGGGGTGGGTCACCTGCTCGCTCTCCACCGGATCGGCGGGCCTCGCGGCCTCTTCGCTGGGTCGGGTCGGGGGATCCTCCAGGATGCGGCGGTGGAACTCCAGAGGCGCCGTCTGCGCCGAACGAAACGGGCGACGGCCCGTGAGAAGTTCGTACAACAGGATTCCCAGGGCATAGACGTCCGTAGCCGTGGTGATGGCCTCGCCCGCCACCTGCTCGGGGGCGGCGTGCTCGGGCGAAAACATGCGAACGTCGCCGGTGGGCGGATGATCGTGGTCGCCCCCCCCTTCCAGGATCTTGGCGATCCCGAAGTCGAGAAGCTTGGGGTGTCCGTCGTCGCCCACGAGGATATTGGACGGCTTCAGATCGCGGTGCACCACGAGGTTGGTGTGGGCGTAGTGCACGGCGTCGCAGACCGTGGCGAACAACTCCAGCCGCCGGCGAATCCCGAGTTGGGCTTCGTCGCAATGGGTGGTGATGGGAAGGCCCGGCTCGTACTGCATGACCAGGTACGGGCGCCCATCGTCGGTCACGCCGCCGTCGAGGAGCGTGCTGATGTGGGGATGCTGCAACTGGGCCAGAATCTGTCGCTCCGCCAGGAACCGCTCTGCAAGTAGTGCCCCGTCGTAGTCGTCCCGCACCACCTTGAGGGCCACGCGCTGGCGGTACTGGTCCGTTCGTTCCGCGAGATAGACCCGCCCCATTCCTCCCCGACCCAGGAGGTCGCGGACGACGTAGGAGCCGATGCGCGTGCCCCGCGGGATCTCCGCCGTCGTCTTCGCCGGGGCGGTCTCGGTCTCCATGGCCGCGTCGAGGCGCCCCACCCAGGTGAATCCCCCGTCCGTCGCTTCGGCAGCGAGCATGGCGACCACCTCGTCCCGAAGTGCGGCATCCCCTCCGGTCGCCTCGTCGAGGTACGCCTCTCGGGCGGGAAGGGAGCGCCCCAACGCTTCGAGAAAGACGGCCTGCAGTCGGTCCCACCGTGAATCGCCCATGGCGAACTCCTGAACGCGTTCGATCGCCTTCTCCATACGGCCGGAGCACGGAGAAAGTCGAGAATCCCGTGCAATGGCGCGTCGTCCGTGGCGTGAGGCGGACACGACGACGCCCGGCTTCCGCCCCTTCCGTCGTACTGGCCCCCGCGCACGGCACCACGCATCATTGCCGCATCGACCGTCCCTGATCGCCCCCCGCCCCGCCTACCATGGTTCGAGCCGTCCCCTCGTGGTGTCTCAACGCCGTCGTCGGGTGGAGCGTCATGGCGGGTGCGGGCCCCGCCCAGGGCCAACTCGATGAGCTCCACCGGGCCGAAGCGGCCCTGGGACTGGCCGGCTGGGCCGGGGCGCAGGCGGGCCGATTCCAGCCCGGGTTCCGGGGCGTCGTGGGCCTCCAGGTAGAGGTGGCCTTCCGTCGGCAGATCGGCCTCGAGGTGTTGTACGGACGGTTCGGCCCCGATGGACCGGGCTCCACGGTGCGGGAGACCGGCATCGCCTTCACCGGCCGCCACACCCTGGAGCGCTGGAGGTCGACGACCCCCTACCTACAGGCCCGCCTCGGCGCCCACCGACTCGACGGAACGGGGTCAAGATCCGAGGCCCGGCAGTTCGGCCTCCAACTCGGACCCGAAGTGGGACTCCTGATCCCCACGGCGCGGGACGACCTGGCGATCCTCGCGGCCTTCGAGCTCACCGGGCTGTGGTACGCCGACGCCCGGGACGAGTCCGGCCGGGCCCCGGATTCGGGCGGCTATTCGTTTCGCTGGGGACTGCGTCTCGGCGTGTCCGTCGATCCGGCCCGTTGAACTCTCCGCGCCTCGTCCACCCACGAGGCCGCCCGTTGTCCCGGTCAGAGGACGAAGCCCGTCGCCGGGTCCGGTCTCGCTGCGCCGCGGCGCCCGGCACGGATGCTGCTTCCCTGCTGGGGCGCCGCCCGCTCCCTCCCCCAGCCGGACCGCCGCCATGATCCGCGCATCTCGCCGCCTCACCGGAGCCGTGCTTCTTCTCGCCCTCGGGGCCTGCGAGGACCCCCTCGACCCCGACGCCATCACGGAGCACGGCATGACCGTGCGGGCCCAGCGGTACATCGACGACGCCCTGGCCATCGTCGCCTCCAACTGGATGTTCCGCGACGGCATGAACTGGGACTCGGTCCGCGCCGCGACCTACGCCGACGCCCAGGGCGCCGACCTCACGGCCGACACCTGGGACGCCCTGGACACCATGCTCCGGGGCCTCGGCGACGGCCACTCCCGGCTCAACACCGCCTCGAGCCGCCCCAGCGCCGTGGCGGCACCCGCCGGCGCACTCCAGACCGGCCCGCGCATCGTGGCCGACCGACTCGCCTTCTACCCCGTGGCCCCGTCCAACCTCAGTGGCGAGCTGGGCGACGCGTGGGCGAGTGCCATCGCCCGCCAGGTGACCGATCTGCAGGCCCAGTCGCCGTGCGGGTGGATCGTCGACCTCCGGACCAACACCGGTGGGAACATGTGGACCATGCTCGCCGGACTGGGGGGGCTCATGGGCGTGGGCCGCATCGGCGCACTCGTCGACCCCGGCGATCCCGCCGACTCCTTCGAATGGCGCTATCAGTCCGGTCGGTCGTGGTACGACGGTCAGCCGGTGGCCCATGCCACCGACGCCCCCGAGTTCGACCCCCTCCCCCCGGTTGCCGTCCTCACGGGCGACGACACGTTCAGCGCGGGCGAGGCCGTGGCAGTGGCCTTCCGGGGTCGCCCGGACACCCGGAGCTTCGGCAGCGCCACCGGCGGCGGCTCCAACGGATTCCGGGCCTACACCCTGTACGACGGAGTCACCCTGATTCTGGCCGAACTCGCCTTCGCGGATCGTGAGGGCACGCTGTTCGGACGCGAGGTCCCCCCGGACGAGACGGTGGCGGGAGAGCTCACCCGGGAACTCGACACCGACGCCGTCATGGCCCGGGCGGCGGAATGGCTCCTGGCCTCCAGCGCCTGCTCCTGACCCCTCGGGCCGTGGATCAGGTCACCGACATCACCGACCGGATGAGCCAGTCCCGGAACAGGATCCAGGCGACGACGGCCAGGATCACGGCCCACAGGGTGCGCTGAAGCCAGCGAGGCAGTCCCACGGGGAGATCAGTCCGCCGCCACGTCGCCGGCCCCGGGCCGCGGCGGACCCTCGTGGGGCTCCAGTCGCACCGGACAGACCTTGAGTTCGGCGGTGTCGGTCACGGGGTCGTAGCCGGCCCCGGTGAGGATGTTCACGGGGACGTCGTTGTACGAGAACGACGCGAACACCGTGCCTCGGGGGGAACGGGTCGTGGCCTTCACCTGCACCACCACTTCGCCTCTGCGACTCGCCATGCGGGCGAAGCCGCCGTCCCGGAGTCCCCAGTCTTCGACGTCGCCGGGATTCACCTCCAGCACCTCGTGCGGCGCCAGGTAGTCGATGCCCGCGGACCGGCCCGTTTGGGTGCGGGTGTGGTAGGTCTCCAGCCGACGGCCCGTGGTGAGCCAGACGGGATAGTCGTCGTCCACCACTTCGGCGGGATCCCGGTATCGGATCTGCTTGAAAACGCCTCGACCGTTGATGAAGCCGTCCTCGTGGAGCCGCGGCGTGCCCGGGTGGCCGTCGAAGGGCACGGGCCAGTGGTAGTTGGCCCCCGCGGCGCTGACCTTCGCCCAGTTCACGCCATGGTAGGTGGTGGACACCCGGCACAGTTCGTCGAACACGTCGGCCGCACGTTCGTAGTCGAAGCCGGGCGCACCCAACCGCTTCGCGATCTGCGACACGATCCACCAGTCGGGTCGGGCGTCCCCCGCCGGAGGCACCGCGGCCCGGAGGCGCTGGATGCGGCGGTCGGTGTTGGTGCAGGTGCCGTCGGTCTCGGCCCACGACGTGGCCGGGAGGACCACGTCGGCCAGTTCGGCCGTCTCGGTGAGGAAGATGTCGATGACCACCAGGTGGTCGAGGCTCTTCAAGGCGTGCTCGCAGTGCTCCCGGTCGGGGTCGCTCACCACGGTGTTCTCGCCGTCGATGATCATGGCCCGGATCTCGGTGCCCGCCAGGTCCAGCGCCTTCACCTTGGTGATCCCCTTCTCCAGCTCCACCCGGCGCCCCCACGCCTGTTCGAACTTGGCCTGGTTCGCCGGATCGGTGACGGGTTGGAACCCCGGATAGTTGTTGGGAATCGCCCCGCAGTCCCCGGCCCCCTGGATGTTGTTCTGCCCCCGCATGGGATTGATGCCCGTACCCTCCCGGCCGATGTTGCCGGTCATGAGGGCCAGGTTGCAGAGGGACTGCACGTTGTCCACGCCGCACACGTGTTCGGTGATGCCCAGCGTGTAGAAGATGGCGCCTCGATCCGCCCGGCCGTACAGCAGGGCCGCGGCCTCGATATCGGCGGGAGGGAGTCCCGTGATCTCCGAGGCCCACTCCGGCGTGAACTCCTCCACGTGGGCGAGGAATGCCTCGGCTTCGGTGGTGCGATCGGCCACGAAGGCCTCGTTCACCAAACCCTCCCGGGCGATGACGTGGGCCATGGCCAGCAGCAGCGCCGCGTCCGACCCCACCCGCAGGGGCAGGTAGAGGTCGGCCATCTCCGACAGGCCGATCCGCCGGGGATCGGCCACGATCATCTTCGCCCCCCGGGCCAGCGCCTTCTTCAGGCGCGTGGCGGCCACGGGGTGCGCCTCGGTCATGTTGGTGCCGATGCAGAAGATGACGTCGGGCTTCTCCATGTCCGGGAGGGGGTTCGACATGGCGCCCCGCCCGATGCTTGCCGCCAGACCGGCGACGGTGGGAGCGTGTCAAGCACGGCTGCAATTGTCGATGTACGAGGTCCCCAGCCCCGCCCGCACCAGCTTCTGCATGGTGTAGGCCGCTTCGTTCGGGGCCCGCCCCGACGCCACGGCGTAGACCGAATGACGACCGTGTTCGTTCACGGCCTCCAACAGCCCGGCGGCAGCCTTGTCGAGAGCCTCGTCCCAACTCGCCGGCACCAGGTGCCCGTGATCGTCCCGGATCAGGGGCGTGGTCAGGCGATCGGGGTGGTGGACGAAGTCGAAGGCGAACTGGCCCTTCACGCAGAGGGCCCCCTCGTTGGCCGGACCGTCCATGGCCGGGTGGATGCCCACGACGCGGTCGCCGCGGGTGAGCACGTCGACGCTGCACCCGACGCCGCAGTACGGGCAGATCGTCCGGGTCTTCTCCGTCTCGCCCTCCCGGGCCCGGTGGGCCAGAGCCTTGAGGTCGGCCAGGGCGCCGGTGGGACAGGTCTGGACGCACTGGCCGCAGAAGGTGCAGGCCGAATCCTTGAGGATCCCGTCGAACTCCACGGTGATCTGCGTGTCGAAGCCCCGGTTCTTCACGCTGATGGCGTAGTCGCCCTCCTGCTCGGCGCACACCCGCACGCACCGGTAGCACGAGATGCAGTTCTCGTAGTCCCGGAGAATGAACGGGTTGGGATCGTCGGGGCGCGAGGCGCCGCTACCGGCGCCGGCGAAGCGGCCGGTGCGGGCGTCGTAGCGGTCCACCAGGGTGGACAGTTCCTGGGACGCGTAGCCCGACAGAGGATCGACGTCCACGTCGCGCTGCTCCGAGGCCACCATCTCCAGCAGCACGCGCCGGTGCATCTCCAGGGCGCCCCCCTTCGTGGTGACCCGCTGGCCGGCCTCGGCGCGGGTCGTGCACGAGGCCACGGGATTCCGGCCCCCCTCCACCGACACGATGCAGAGTCGGCAGCCCCCGAAAGGCTCGAGGCGGTCGTCGTAGCAGAGGGTGGGGATCTCCCGTCGATGACGCTCCGCCACCTGGTAGATCGTCTCACCGGGAGTGAAGGCCACCTCCTCGCCGTCCAGCACGAGAGTGGGGCCCTTCGTGTCCTGCGCCATCGTCACCTCGCGGATCCACGCGGGTCGGGACGGGTCGGCCGAAGGCCGAATCCATGAGCCATCATGGATAACAGGTACGGCGCAGGGCGGTCCTGCCGCAAGCACCGCTCCTCGACGCCCGAACCGCCACCCGGCGGCGCCGGCGGCGCGGGTCCGGGGCGTCAGGGTCCGGCGTCTCCCGGGAGCAGGTCCCGTGCACCGGACTCCAGAGCCTCCAGATCGGCGCGCAGCGCCATGGCCTGCCGCTCGAGGCGACCCACCTCCCGCTTCGATCGCAGGGCCCGGGCGCTCTCCAGCACACACACGATGAGGACCACCGCCACCACCGCGCCGCCCCCCCACTCGGTGAGGGCGAAGAGCGCCGGCAGGAGGAGGCTGGGAGACATGCCCAACACGACCCAGGTCACGTGGCGGCGGTAGGCCCGGTCGGCCTTCTCCAGCCGCCGCTCCACGTCGGCGAGTTCGGATTCGAGCACGGCCCGCTCGCCTCTGGACGCGGGATCCGGGAACTCCGACGGAAGCGTGGGAAGATCGGTCACCCCGGCATCATGGGGTACCGTGGTCCGGGACGTCCAGCCGCGACGGACGACGACCCGGGGGGGCGTCCGGGCGCGCAGGACCCGGACGGTGGGGGGCCAGGCCCCCGAAGCCTACTTGTAGCGGTACGTGACCCGACCCCGGGTCATGTCGTAGGGCGACATCTCCACCTTCACGGGGTCGCCTTCCAGCACACGGATGTAGTGCTTCCGCATCTTGCCGGAGAGATAGGCCAGAATCTCGTGGCCGTTCTCCAGCTCCACGCGGAAGTTGGCGCCGGGGAGCACCTCGCTCACCACGCCTTCGAGTTCGATCGATCCTTCTTTCGCCATACGTTTCGTTGCCTTTCCTGAGTTTATCCAGCCCATAATGTTAATGGGATGCCCTGTCCAGAGGAACCGAGACGGGTCCTCGTCGCCCCCTGATACCCCACGGAGTTCCCCATGCCCGACCGTCGCACGTTCCTCAAGTCGTCCGCCCTGGGCGCCGCCGCGGGTCTGCCGCTCCTGGCGGCCTGCGCACCCGAGACGCCGGACGTGGCCCAGGATCCGGACGAGGGTGCGGTGGCACCGATTCGGCCCGTGGCCCTCTCCACCTGGAACCACGGCCTGGCGGCGAACCGCGAGGCATGGCCGATTCTCGAGAGCGGGGGCCGGGCCCTGGACGCCGTGGAAGCGGGAGTGCGGGTGCCCGAAGCCGATCCGGCCATCACCTCGGTGGGATACGGCGGGGCGCCCGACCGGGAGGGACACGTCACCCTGGACGCCTGCATCATGGACGAGGCGGGGCGCTGCGGGTCCGTGGCCTTCCTCCGGGAGATCCTCCACCCCATCTCGGTGGCCCGGAGGGTCATGGAGGAGACGCCCCACGTCATGCTCGTGGGACAGGGCGCCCAGGACTTCGCCGTGGCCCAGGGGTTCGAACGCCAGAACCTCCTCACCCCGGAGGCAGAGGCCAACTGGCGCACCTGGCTCGAGCGGAACGGCGAGACCGGACCGCCCCCGGTGAACACCGAAAACCACGACACCATCGGCATGCTCACCCTGGACATGGACGGCAATCTCTCGGGAGCGTGCACCACCAGCGGGGCCGCCTACAAGCTCCACGGGCGGGTCGGCGATTCGCCCATCATCGGCGCCGGGCTCTACGTGGACAACGCCGTCGGGGGCGCCACGGCCACGGGATGGGGAGAGGCGGTGATCCGCGCGGTGGGCTGCTTCCTGGTCGTGGAACTCATGCGCCAGGGGCACCCGCCCCAGGAGGCGTGCCGCCTCGCCGTGGAGCGGGTGATCGAGAAGAACCCGGACTGGCAGGAGATCCAGGTCGGCTTCATCGCCCTGGACCGGCAGGGCCGCTACGGGGGCTACTGCATCGCCCCGGGCTTCGACTACGCGGTGAAGACCCCCGACATCGACGAACTGGTGGACGCCCCCAGCCGACTCTGAGGCCCGGCCCCTCCGACGCCGACCGGGCGATCCCGCCCGCCGCCAGGTCTCCCGAACTGCCGGGGCCACCCCGGGATTGGAGGATTGGGGACACCGGGGCACCCCCGATCCTCCAATCCCGCCGGTCACCGAGGCGGTTGGGAGGGTTGAGGGGCCCCAGGGCGCACGAACCCTCCAGGAGTGCCCGGCCGGTTACACGTGTGGAGGGTCGAGGACAGCCGCCCGGCCTGGTCTAAGGACGGCCGCACGTGCGGAGGATCGGGCGAGGGTCCGCCCCTCAGCCCGCGGCCGCCGACGCCGTCGCGGCCGTGATGGCGGCGGTGGTGGCCGCCACCGCGGCGGCCTGGGCGGCGCGAATGGCCTCGCCCGCGGCCTCGGCCCCCGCCCCGGCCTGCTCGGACAGCTCGGCCACCCGACCCTTCAGGGCCTTCAGCTCCTTCCGGGAATAGACGGCTCGGAGCGCCGATGTGGCATGAGCCAGGGCCACCAGGAGGATCGTGCGGTCGTCGGGCGCCTCGGCGCCGTCGAGAGCCGCCCGGATCCGGGCGATGAGCGCCCGCTCGGGACCGGGATCGAGGGTCGGGTACACCCGGCGCTTGAAGAACAGCAGCACCTGATCTTCCGTCGCCCGAAGCACGCCGCGCTGCGCCAGCTCGCGACCCACGTCGTGGCGCAGGCCCTTGATGCCGGCGAGGCGCGTCACCGTGTTCTTCGGTGAAGCGCGCCGCTTCGCCTCGGAGAGCTTCTTCAGGGCGGCATCCATGACTCCTTCGCCGAATCGAGTCCCCTCCACCACTTCCACGAACTGCTTCGTCTTGCGGCCCCGGGGCTCGTCGACGATGGCGATCCGCCCCTCCAGGAGCAGTTCGGCGAAGACGGCGCCCGCCAGTCCCACGTGTTGCATCTGGCCGAACGCCAGGGTGCCCTTTTCGTCGTGGAGGGCGAGGAGCAGCAACTCGTGATGCGCGCGGAGGCGGGGACGGGGGGTCATGGTCAGAACACCCGGAGCTGGAACTGGAGCAGGCGGCCCGCTCGGGGAAGCCCGCACTGGTCGTAGAGGGCGGTGTCTCCCAGGTTCGAGGCCGACACCCGGGCCTCCACGCGGCGGCCGAGATTCCGGCTCGGGGCGAGGGTGAAGACCTTCGACAGGGCGGCGTTCAGCCACGTTCCGCCGGAGAGCTTCACATCGGATCCCGAGTCGGGGTCCTGGCAGAACTGCGACCCGGTGTACTCGGCCTCGGCCCGGGCGTCGATGCCCGCCAGGAGGGGGAACCGAACCCAGGCACGGCCGGCCCGCTCGGGCATGTTTTCCGGCTCCACCGAGGCCGCCGCGCCGGGATCGGTGAGGACCACGTCCTGGAGCAGGACATCGCCCCCCACCTCCCACGCGCCGAACGACCGGGACGCCAGCACCTCCAGCCCCGTGCTCCGCAACTCGTCGGAGTTGATCCGCATCCGCTTGCCGCCCTCCAGGGTGACCCGGCGAATGGCCCCGTCCAGGGCGTTCCGGAACCCCACGATCTGGACCTCGCCCCGGCCCAGACGGGTGGTCACGCCGCCCTCGAACGACACCAGGTGCTCCGGCGCGAGATCGGGATTGGGCACGAAGCGGTTCAGGGCCTCGGAGTAGCTCTCCCGGAGCGCCGGAAAACGCCCCCGCCGGCTCAGGCCCGCGTGGACCAGGGTGTTGCCCTCGTCGAAGAGGGCCGACAGGCCGACGCGGCCGCCCCAGTCGTCCAGGGTGCCCAGGGACTCCCGGCCGGCGGTGCGAGGCGTGGTGCCCCGGTCCCAGGCGGCTCCCAGGCTGAGGCGCAGCCCGTCCAGCGCCCCCACCGGCTCGTCCACGAGCTGCCACAAGGTCTCGCCGGCCAGGCTCATGAGGCGTTGCTGGAACCGATCGGACGCCCCCTCGACGGTGGAGGTGTGGTGGATGTCGGCCAGGGTGAAGGCGCCCCGCAGATCGCCGCGGGACCCCAGGGTGTGGTCACCCAGGATCCGGAGCGTCGTGGTGCGGTCGTCGCCCTCCTCGGTCTCCACGACCTGGTCGTAGGCCCGGGTGGCGTAGCTGTCGATCACCGTGGTGCCGGCGTCGTAGCCCAGGCTCATCTCCAGGTCGCCCCGCCCCCAGGGGGTGTCGTGGAAGCCCGTGCCGCCCGAGGCGGCCACCACCGTCCGGGTCATGTCGGGGTACCGCCAGAGTCGCGGCTCCTCGGCGCCCAGTTCACCGGCGATGCCCCGCTCGGCATCGAACGAGGCCGCCGACACGCTGGTCCAGGCGCCCCCGTCGGAGGCGTAGCGCAGCGACAGGAAACCGTTGACGTTGCGGGTGTCGGTGTTGAGGCGAAGGCCGTCGGAGGGCACGGGCTCGGCCACCCCTCCCGGCAGGGGGAACCCCGGCGTGTCCCGGTACCCCACACCGGCCCGGACCGCCCCTTCGCCACCGTCGGTGTGGAAGGGCCGTTCGCCCACGGCCGTGGCCCCGAAGCCCCCTTCGCTGTCGCCGCCCACCGAGACCGACACGGACGAGCGGGTCGGCATCACCCCGGCGGTGCCCACGTTCATCTCCACCACGCCCCCCAGCACGTTGGGCCCGTGGAGGATCGACGACAGCCCCCGGACCACCGTGACTTCCTGCACCGCTCCCGCCGGAAGGATCGAGACGTCGGTGCGGGCGTCCCAGCCCAGGGTGAGGGGGACCCCGTCGAAGAGCACGGCCACCTGCCGGCTCTCCGAACCCCGCACCGTCACCTCGGCCTCGCCCCGTGAATTGGTCCGGATATGGAGCATGGGAAGCTCCCGCAGCACCTCTTCGGTGGTGGCCGCCGCGGGCAGGAGCAGGGAATCGAGGGTGACCTCGATGGCGCTGGCGCCTCCCACGGTGGTCACGGGCCGGACCGCCTGGACCCGGATGCCCTCCACCCGGAAGACCGTGGTGTCCCGGGCGGTGGTGGAATCGGGCACCTGGGCGCCGGCGGGAGCGGCCAGGGCCCCCACGACCAGCGCGAGAGTGGAACGAACAGCGGTGCACTTCATGAAGCGGGGGGGTCGAAGGGCGTGTGTACGTGCCTCGCCCTCAACGACACGTCGGTGTGGCAGGTCGTTGACGATGCCCCGCGCCGGCGCCTCATCCCTCGACGTGGGCCCGGACCCGTTCGGGGAAGTAGCGGACGAGACTTTCGGTCACCAACGGCGCCGCCTGCCCGAGCCCGCAGGCCGAGGTGCTCTTCATGGTCTCGTGGAGGTCGGCCAACTCGTCGAGCCACGCCGCCAGGCTCCCGGGCCCGGCCGCGCCGGCCAGCCGTTCGGTGAGCCGGGTGGTCCCGATGCGGCAGGGGAAACACTTCCCGCACGACTCGTGGGCGAAGAACGCCATGGCGTCGTGGGCCACCTGCAGCATGTCCCGGGTCTCGTCGAACACCATGATGCCCCCGGCCCCGAGGAAGGACTTCCGGGCCCGGATCGAGGGCTCGTCCAGGGTGACCTCGAGATCGGGCCCGGCCAGGAACCCTCCCGAGAGTCCCGCCATGGTGACCGCCTGGATCGCCCGCCCGCCCCGACCCCCTCCCGCCCAGTCGTGGAGGAGCGTGGCCAGGGGGAGTCCCAGGGGCACCTCGTAGTTGCCGGGACGCTCGATGTCGCCCGAGAGGGAGATCAGCTTCGTGCCCGCGTGGTCGCCGCGACCGAGATTCCGGTACCACTCGGCCCCCAGGGAGACGATGGGGGGTACCGAGGCCAGCGTCTCCACGTTGTTCACCGCCGTGGGCGTGGACTCGTACCCGTGGGTCACGGGATAGGGCGGCCGGTTGCGGGGAAACGGGTGGCGACCCTCCAGGGAGTTCAGGAGGGAGGTTTCCTCTCCGCAGATGTAGGCCCCGGCGCCCCGGCGGAGATGGAGTTCGATGCCCCGCCCCACGTACCCCGCCTCCCGGGCCTCGTCCAGGGCCCTGGCCAGAACGGCGGCGGTCTCGGGGTACTCGTACCGGAGATACAGGAAGCCCCGGGTAGCGCCGGTGGCCACGGCCGCCAGGAGCATGCCCTCGATGACCGCGTGGGGATCGTGGTCCATGAGCACCCGGTCCTTGAAGCATCCGGGTTCGCCCTCGTCGGCGTTGCACACCACCGTCTTCGGCCCGCCCGAAGCCTGGCGCACGGCTCGCCACTTCCGGCCCGTGGGGAACCCCGCCCCACCCCGCCCCGCCAGTCCGGCGGCCTCCACCACCGCCAGCACCGCTTCGCCGTCGCCGTCCCGGACCGACTCGAAGGCCCGGTACCCGCCGGTGGCCCGATACCCGTCGATGCCGGAGCGGCCAGGGGTCCGGATGTGGCGGAACACACATTCCTCCACGCCGTCGACGGGGGCGGGAGGGAGAGGCGAGGGGCGGGACCGAAGGGAGCCGTCGGCCGACCCCACGAAGGTGTCGTGGCCCCGGATCACGGGGATGGGGTCGTCGCACCGCCCGCTGCACGGCATGGCGGTGGCCCCCTCGAGGTGCTCCAGCAGATCGTCGGCGCCCCGGAGCCGGCACACCGGCCCGGTGCAGACCCGGGGAGCGGTGAGGCCCCCGGGCTCCCGGGCGAAATGGTGGTAGAAGGTGACCGTGCCATACAGATCGGCCAGGGGAATCCGGAGGCCCTCGGCCACGGCCCGGAGAGCCTCTTCGCTCAAGTACCCGTCCCGGTCGTGGAAGGCGTGGAGCAGCGGGAGGAGCGGCGCCTCCCGGTCCCTCCATCGGTCCACCAGGGCCCGGTCCCCCGGGGCCATGGGCAGCCGAACCGTGGGTCGGTTCATCGCCCGATCCCGGCGGCGGGAACGGGCACCGGCGCCTCGTCGTTCCAGTAGAACGGACCGGCCTGGAGCTGACGCGGCCACACCTCATCCAGGGTGGCGGCGTCCCGGAGGCGGCCGTTGAGCATCACCCGCCAGACGTCGTCGCTGTTGCGCAGGTCGGCCAGGGGGTCGGCGTCCAGAATCACCAGGTCGGCCACCTTGCCCACCTCGATGGATCCCAGGTCGTCGTCCAGTCCCAGGGCCGCGGCCCCCACGATGGTGGCCATGCGCAGCGCCTCGTGGGGCGTGACGTCGGGACCCATGCCCATGGCCCACAGCTCCCAGTGGTACCCCAGACCCTGGAGCTGGCCGTGGCTGCCGATGCCGCCCCGGCCTCCGGCCTCCACCACCCGGTCCACGAAGTCGGCGATGAGAGGGAACGGATACTGGTTGTCGTGGAACCACCCGTTGTCGCCGGCCCCCGTGGGGCCCGGTCGCCGCAGGGTGCGCTGCATGACGTCCTCGAAGGGCGTGAAGGCCCGGAGGCGCTCGTTCTCGAAGGCGTCTTCCCGGGAGTAGAAGTAGTTCTCCGCCCAGGGGCCGCCGTAGGTCACGAGCATGGTGGGCGTCGACGCCATTCCCGATTGGGCCACGAGCTGGACCACGTCGTCGTAGTGGGGCATCCCCGGCAGGTTGTGCTCGGTGCCCGAATACCCGTCCTGAGCCATGGTGAGGTTTTCCTCGAAGTCGAGCCCGCCCTCGGTGGTGGGCATGATCTCGAGCTCCCGGGCGGCCTGGACGATCCACTGGCGCTGCTCCCGGTTGCCGGCGCCGTACATCTTGACGGTCTTGGTGTCGTAGTAGTCGGCGTAGCGCCGGAGCACGTCCCGGGCGTGGTCCAGATCCCGGACGTTTTCGCTGGAGAAGATCCCGGGCCCGGTGGAGTAGATCCGGGGGCCCAGGGTCCGGCCGGCCCGGACCATGTCTTCGTAGGTGAGCACGTCGGTGCTGCCGGTCTGGGGATCCCGGGTGGTGGTGACCCCGAAGGCCAGGTTGGCGGCATAGGCCCACGGCTGGGGCCGATGGAAGCCGTACGCGGCCCGGAGATGGGCGTGGGTGTCCACGTACCCGGGCAGGACCGTGCGCCCCGATACGTCGATCTCGGTGGCGCCCGCCGGAATGTCCACGCTGCCCCGGGGACCCACCGCCACGATGCGATTGCCCCGCACCACCACGTCACCGTCGTCGATGATCTCGTCGCCGCGCATGGTGATCACCCGCCCGCCTCGCAGGGCCACGACGCCCTCGGGGAGGTCGCGCCCGTACTCCACCTCGACGCGGAACTCCACCGGGCGATACCCGGCCTCGTCTTCGTCCTCGTCCTCGTCCTCATCCTCGGCCTCGTCGTCCCCCGGGGCGTTGGCCGCGGCGGCCACGCTGTCGTCGTAGGCCCGGGCGGCGTCGAGATCGTAGATCACGTGGGCGTTGCCCACCGACCAGTGGACCGTGGTGCCGTCCCGTCCCCACGTGGGGAACTGGCCGCCGATCTCGGTGAGCTTCCGGGCCGGGAATGTGGCGTTGTCGGGGTTCGACACGTTGATGGTGGGCGCCTCTCCCCCCACCCGGGGCACGGTGACCACGTAGAGATCGTTGACGATCTGGGCCAGAGCCCGATCCTCGCCCGGAGCCATGAAGATGGCCCCGGCATTCTGCCCCTGGCCTCCCCCGGCCGAGGGCCGGCCCCGCACCTTGAGCCACGACTTCCGGTCGGTGAGGTCCCACCGCATGGACACCAGGCCGTCGGCGAAGGAGTTGGCCCAGATCCGCTCCGGATCGTCGGTGAAATGGAAGTTGGAGAGTCCGGACGTGGGCCCCAGTACCTCCACGTCACCGCCCGTGGCCGGCACCCGGACCAGGTCGGACGGTTCCCCCAGGATGCCCCGCTGGAGCGACGCCTCGTACGTCCGGGCCGAAGCCCGCACCGCCAGGATCCACGCACCGTCGGGCGACCATTCGGGGTCGCGATAGAGGGCCGGGTCGGTGGTGAGGCGCTCGGGCTCACCCGATCCGTCGGCCCTCACGCGCCAGAGGGACCCTCCTTCCGCGTCGGACCAGCTTCCGAAGGCGATCCACCGCCCGTCGGGAGACCAGGTGGGGTTCTGCTGCACCTCGCCCACCCCCTCGGCCAGACGCACCGGGGTCCCGTCGGGGACGGCCACGACCTGGAGGTCGTTCAAGGTGGAGAAGGCCAGCCGCCGGCCGTCGGGCGAGGGGACCGCGTCCTGGATCTGCTTCGCCGTGAAGGTGGGGGAGTCGTCGATCCGGTAGGCGAAGTCCACCAGGGGTCCCATGGGGAGTTCCACATCCACCGAAAACGGGATCTCCGTCGCCGGCGTGCCGTCCACCGGGACCCGCCACAGCCTGCCGCCGTACGAGGCGACCACCGCCTCGGAATCGGGGGTGAACGACATGCCGGGATAGGCGTCCCGGGTGGCGGCGGCCTCCTGATCGTCCCGCTGGACCGGCCAGGCGAGCCACCGCTCCGCCCCGGTCTCCAGGTCCCGGATCCGGAGTCCCGTATCGGCGATGTGACGGGAGGCGTAGACCAACCACCGTCCGTCGGGGGAGAGGGTGGGCCGAAAGCCCCCGCCCCACCGGTCGCTCCGCCCCGAGATCTCGCCCGTGTCCCGGTCGTAGACGGCGAGCTGATAGATGTTCATGCCGTTGTTGTACCCGCCCCCGGTGCGCCCGCCGAACCAGATCCAGCGGTCGTCGGCGCCGAAGGCCGCGCCCATGGTGCGCAGGGCCGCGGGTTCGTCGATGAGCTGCACGCCGCTGCCGCCCGTGCGGTGGATCATCCACAGCTTCGAGCCCTTGGTGACCACCACGTAGTCGCCGTCGGGGGTGAACTCGGGGGAGATGTAGCTGTCGTGACTGCCCCGGGTCAGCTTGGTGGTGTCGGTGAGATCGAGAGACAGGATCCAGACGTTCTCGCCGCCATCGCGGTCGGAGGTGAACACCACCGACTCCCCGTCGGGAGAGAATCGGGGCTGGGCGTCGAAGCCCATACCCCGCGTGAGGGGCGTGGCGGTGCCGCCGGTCACGGGCAACGTGTAGAGGTCGCCCAGGAGATCGAAAACGAGGGTGGCCCCGTCGGGGCTCACGTCCACCGACATCCACGAACCCTCCGTGGCCTCCATGCGCAGCGTCCGGGTGGGCTCCAGGGGCAGGCCCTCCTGCAGGGGGTTCGTCTCGCTCTCCACGGTGTCGGCGGGAGCGGCGGGAGGCTCCTGCCCCGCTGCGGACGCCGGCTGGGAGGCGCCCCAGAGAAGGAAGGCCAGGAGGAACGGGGCGAACCGAAGGGCTCCGGACGGGAACGGGAGGGACCGGGTCATGGCGCTGGGGGCTCGGGCTCGGAGGAGTCGCCTGACGTTATGGCCGCCGGAGTAGCTTCGCCACCGATCCCCGCGCGCGGGGGCGCCTCCGGCCTCCCCGCCGAGGTGGCCCGACGATCGTTGCGGCAATGCCACAGGGTGACGGGCAGATCGCAACGCCCCCGAGGGGCAGTGCACCCGGCCTGGACGGGGCGGTCGGGGCCCGATCGTGGCCGTTCGCCGCCACGAATCGCCGTTCCGGAGGCCACAGCCGGGCCGCTGGTACGCCGGTTGCTGGTACGGGCTCCTCCCGAGCGTCCCCTCCAGCCCCACGCCGGCGAGGCCCATGCGGTTCAGCGTCCAACCTACCCTGGAGTCCCCGTGAGCCCGGACTCCGGTTCCGGCCGTCCTCCGGGGTGGGCCCGAACGCCCAGTGCGTTCCGTATCCGGGGCAGTTCCCTCTTCCCCCTCTCCGATTCGGCCGGGCGGCGCCCGGGCTCTACGCCGCCGGAGTCGCCGGCCCACACCGACGCCCTGGCGAGGCTGGAAGTACCGGCTCGGATCACCGCCCTTCTGGTCGTCTTCGCGCCCCTGCTCGACCTGCTCTTCCTCTTCTCGCCTCCTCTGTGGGAGTCCCGGGCGTGGCGGATCGGTGTGGCCAGCACCCTTCCAGGCACGCTGACCCTCCCCACCGTGGGCGCCCTCGCCCTGGCCCTCCTGGCGGTGGCGCGTCCCGGACCCACGGCCCGGGTGCTGGCTTTGAGCGCCTCGGCGTGCTGCGCCGCACTGGCCGGTCTGGCGGCGGGGGTCCTGGCCGCCGAGCTGCTGCCGACGTCGGGGCTCCCCTACGCCGCCCGGGGTTCGGTGGTGTGGTCGGCCTCCCTGGCCCTGGCCACGGCCCTGGCCAACGGCGCCATGGCCTGGGCCGTGGCCCAACACGCCGTGGTGCCTCTCCGGGGCGCCGCCCTTCCCCGACCCCGCTCTCCGGGGATCGAACTGCTGGACTGAGGGAGTGTCGGGGCGCATACTGGCCCCATGCGAAATCTGATCGTTCGGATCGTGATCAACGCCCTGGCGCTCTGGGCCGCGGCCTCGTTCGTCGACGGCATCCAGCTCACCGACGACCTGGGGGGCGTGGTCGTGGTGGCCCTGGTCTTCGGAATCGTGAACGCGATTCTGAAGCCCATCCTGAAGCTCATCTCGTTTCCGTTCCTCATCGCCACCCTGGGCCTCTTCGCCCTGGTGGTGAACGCGGCCCTCCTCATGGTCACGGCCCGGCTCACCGACGGGCTCACCGTGAGCGGGTGGGGCCCGGCCATCGTGGGCAGCATCGTGGTGTCGCTGGTGACCATGCTGCTCGGCGGACTCAAAGACGACGACTGACCCGGTGGAACTCTTCGTCCAGTCGGCGCCCGGCCTCGAACCCGCCCTGGACGAGGAACTCCGGGACCTGGGCTACCCCGGGACGGTGGAGCCCGGAGGCGTGTCGTTGGAGTCCGACGACCCCTCCCTCGTGGCCCGGCTCAACCTCCGTCTCTCCACAGCGTCCCGCGTCCTCGTGACCCTGGGGCGGTTCACGGCCTCGGCTCTCCCCGAGCTCGAGCGAAAGGCCGGCGGCCTTCCCTGGGACCGCTTCCTGGACGAGGGACGTCGACCGGCCTTCCGGGTCACCTGTCGGAAGTCCCGTCTCTACCACACCGGCGCGGTGGCGGAGCGGCTGACCCGGGCGGCGGGACGGGATCCGGCCATGGATCCCTCCGCCCCCGACACCACCCCGTTCATCGTGCGCATCGTCCGGGACCGGGTGGTGGTCCGGGCCGACTCCAGCGGCGTGCACCTCCACCGCCGGGGGTACCGCCTGGCCAGCACCCGCGCCCCCCTCCGGGAGACCCTGGCCGCCGGGGTCCTGCGCCTGGCGGGGTGGGACCCGGACCGGCCGTTGGTCGACCCGCTGTGCGGCTCGGGCACCTTCGTCATCGAAGCGGGGCTCCGGGCGTGCCGACGCGCCCCCGGCGAGAACCGGACCTTCGCCTTCCAGGCGTGGCCCGGCGCCGATCCGGACCGGGTACGGGCCCTGCGCGCCGAGGCCCTGGCCGGAGTGCGGCCCGCCCCTGCGCCCCTCCGCGGGTCGGACCGGGACGCCGGCGCCGTGGAATCGGCCACGGCCAACGGAGCCCGGGCGGGCGTGGCCGGAAGCGTCCACTTCGAGCGCCGGGCGATCTCGGAGGTGACGCCGCCGGACGGGGCCCTCGGGCCCGGGCTCCTGGTGGCCAACCCGCCCTGGGGTCGACGGGTGGGCCAGGCCCGGGCCCTCCGGGACCTCCACGCCCGCCTGGGTCAGGTGGCCCGACGGGAGTTCTCCGGGTGGACCCTGGCCCTGGTCTCCCCCTCCGACACCCTGGTCCGTCAGGCCGATCGCCGGGCCGAGTGTATCGCCACGATCCCGTCCGGGGGCGTGTCGGTGGGGGTGTGGAGGGTCGGCGAGCTGTAGACGCTCAGCCCGGCGTCACGGGCATCTGGACCTCGAGGCCCTTGATGGAGAAGCCGTCCCACACCCATCCCGCGACGCAGGCGGGACGAGGGCCGATGGTGAACCGGACCTCGTTGGCCCCGACTCTCCACTCGTCGTCGGGAACGGGCAGTCGGAACGACGTCCACCCCGCGGCGTGACAACTCGTCTCGGTCCAGTCCACGGGCTCCACCACCCGCTCGGGTCCGTCGTTGACCCGGACCCGGACCTGCCCCCGCATGGCGTTGTGCACCTGCCCGAAGAGCACGGGGTCGGGCCCCGTCCGGGGAAGGTCCAGGGTGGCCGAGGCGCTTTCTCCCACGCCGCGGCTTCCGTTGGCCTGGAGGTAGACCAGCGATTCGGTCTCGTAGGCGTCGTAGCGTCCCACCACCGGGCCCGTGAACCGCACGTCGTCCCAGTGGAACGTGTAGGTGTCGGTGTTGCCGTCCTTCCGGGGTGTGTAGGCGTGGGTCTTGAAGAGGACCAGCCCCCGGGTGAAGGGGAGTCCCCCGGGCACCTCCAACACCAGGGAATCCAGAGCTCCGTCGGCCGTCTGCACGGCCCAGATCAGCTCGTCGTCTCCCAGGTGGAGCCGCATGGAGCGCCGGATGCGCCGATCGTCGTTGGCCGGGTCGCCGGGATGTCGATCGGCCCAGGCGCCCCAATCCGAGGCCCCGGCGATCCACCCCTCCGGATCCACCGCCCCGGTCCCCACCTCGAGCCGTCGTGTGCCGCCGAAGAAGTCCAGGAGGATCCGGTCCCGCGGGTAGGTCTCGTCGATGGGCAGCCAGGAGCGGGCCGCCCCCACCTTGAGCTGATCACGGGGCACGATGACCACCTCCCACCAACTGCGCGCCGCCGCGGTGAGATTGACGTCGAACTCCAACACGCCACCGTCGGCGAAGTCGAACTCCTGGCGGGGCCAGAAGGCGGTGACCGAATACCCCTCCACATCGCCCATGGACGACATGAGGTGATTGCGGCAGACGAAGAAGCTCTCGTCGGGCGCCCGCCCGCTGGAGCGGTGGGAGGTGGTGACGGCGTGCTGGGGCACCGGGTCGGCCTGGGGCGACGGCCCGGCGCAATCCATCCCGTGGTCGGCCGGGAACGCGGCGAACGCCGGGTCGTGGTCCCGGGGGTGGGTCCGGTGGGTCACCGAGTAGTCGAACTCCGCGGGAAGCGCGGATTGGGACGGCGCCCCGGGGTCGCCGTCGAACGTGGCCTCGAACGCCCACCCCGTGGCGGGCCCCCCGGGCGGGTCTCCCCCATCGGGTGGATCGGGGTCGTCGGGCACGGCCGGGGCCGCAGGGGGGCCGTCGCAGGCGGCCAGGACCGCCACGAGGAGCAGGGTGCGGAGGAGAACGGAGGGCATGGTTCCAAGCTGGACCCCCTCGCCGGATTTGTGCAAGACGCTTCCGACGCCCATCCTACCCCGATCCTGACGCCCCTGTGACGGCGGGCGCGGGAACCGTTTCCTCGGGATCGGAGGACCTCGTGTCGGACGCATTTCTCTCCCGGCGTGACTTCGTTTCGGGCAGCTCGAAGCTGGCGTTCGGCGCCATGATCGTACCCCGTCACGTCCTGGGAGGGCCCGGATACCGGGCCCCCAGCGACATGCTCAACATCGCCGTGGTGGGCGCCGGCGGCATGGGGGCCGAGAACGCCCAGGAACTCGGATCGGAGCACATCGCCGCCGTCTGCGACGTCGACTTCGCCCAGGTGGAGAAGAAGGCCGACGAGCGCTCCCGGGACGGCGACGGCAACCCCCGGGAGAAGGGGGTGCGCTGGCAGGAGCAGCTCTCCGCCGCCCGGCGCTACGCCGACTTCCGGGAGATGCTGGCCGAAGGCGACGACATCGACGCCGTGGTGGTGGCCACCCCCGACCACACCCACGCCGTCATCGCCGCAGCAGCCATGCGGGCCGGGAAGCACGTGTACGTGCAGAAGCCCCTGGCGTGGTCGGTGGAGGAGTGCCGGGTCCTGGGCCGTCTGGCCGACGAGACGGGGGTCGTGACCCAGATGGGCAACCAGGGGCACTCCAGCGACGACGCCCGCCGCATCAACGAGTGGGTGCAGGCCGGAGTGCTGGGGCCGGTGCGGGAGGTCCACATCTGGACGAATCGGCCCATCTGGCCCCAGGGCCTCCCGGCGCCTCATTTCCCGCCCCGGGAGCGGGGCCCCGAGGCCGACGCGTCCTGGTGGCCCGGCGACGTGGCGGGGCGGGTGGCCGACGCCATCGGCGGCGATTGGTCGCCCCCCGACTCCCTCCACTGGGAGCTGTGGCGCGGCCCGGAGGCCGACGACGTGGACTACCACCCCATCTACCATCCCTTCCACTGGCGGGGCTGGACCCGGTTCGGCGTGGGCGCCCTCGGCGACATGGGGGCCCACCTGGTGGACCACCCCTACTGGGCCCTGGACCTGGGCTACCCCGACACCATCGAGGCCACCTCCACCCCGTGGGGCGGCCCCTCGGACGATCCGGCCACCTACCCACTGGCCATGAAGGTGCACTACACCTTCCCCCGTCGGGGCATCCAGCCCCCCGTGTCCATGCACTGGTACGACGGCGGTCTCATGCCCCGCCGCCCCGACGTGCTGCCCGCCGACGTGGTTCTGGACCGGGGGGGCGGCGTGATCTTCGTGGGGGAGCGGGGGATCCTCATGCACGAGACCTACGGGCGGAATCCCACGCTGTACCCCGAATATCTGCAAGCCGAAGCCGATCTCGTGACCCCGTCCTACCCCCGGATCGAGGGAAGCCACGAGATGAACTTCGTCCGGGCCTGCAAGGGTGAGGAGGCGGCCTCGAGTCCCTTCTCGTACGCCGCGCCCCTCACCGAGACCATGCTCCTGGGCCTGGTGGCCCTCCGGTCCGGTCAGGGCCGGAAGATCGAATACGACGCCGCCTCCATGCGGGTCTTGAACGACGCCGACGCCAATCAGTGGCTGACCCGAAACTACCGTCCGGGCTGGGAGGTCCGATGAACGCTCGCTCTCTGGCCCTCGCCGGCCTCGTCTGCATGCCCCTGGCCGCCGCCTGCAGCGGGGGCTCCGACGCCGCCGAGGCTCCGGCCGACACCGAGGCCGAGGCCCAGACGCCCCCCAACACCCTCACCGACGAGGAGCGGGCCGAGGGGTGGACCCTGCTTTTCGACGGCACGTCTCTCGACCAGTGGCGGACCTACGGCGCCGACGACCTCCACGACGGATGGCAGGCCGAAGACGGCCTCCTGGTGAGGGTCGGCGGAGGGGGCGACATCATCACCCGGGAGACCTACGACGACTTCGAACTCCAGGTGGAGTGGATGGTCCGGGAAGCGGGCAACAGCGGCATCTTCTTCAACGTGTCGGAGGACTCGGGACGAATCTTCGAGGGCGCGCCGGAGATGCAGGTCCTGGACGACGCGGCCCACGCCGACGGACAGAACCCCCTCACGTCGGCCGGCGCCAACTACGCCCTCCACCCGGCCCCGCGGGGCGTGGTGCACCCGGCCGGCGAGTGGAACGAGGCCCGGATCCGGGTCCAGGGTGACCACGTGGAGCACTGGCTCAACGGCCAGAAGATCGTGGAGTACGACCTGGGCAGCCCCGAATGGCAGGAGTTGGTGGCCGGAAGCAAGTTCACCGAGTGGCCCGAGTACGGCACGTATTCGTCGGGCCACATCGGACTCCAGGATCACGGCGATTGGGTGGGCTACCGCAACCTGAAGATCCGGCGGCTGAACTGATGGACCGCCGCGCGTTTCTGGGCGCCGCGGCCACCGTGGGACTGGGGCTGACAGGCCGATCCGCGTTCGCCGGCCCTCACGGCGCCGGCCCCGCGTCGGGCCCCCGGATCCCCGAGTCCCTGGGCGTTCAGCTCTACACGCTCCGGGACCGCATGGCCGACGACGTGGCCGGCACCCTGGCTGCCGTGGCCGAGGTGGGCTACGGCGAGGTGGAGTTCGCGGGGCTCTTCGGGCACTCCCCCGCCGAGGTGGCCGCCATGCTTTCGGACGTGGGACTCACGTCCCCCTCCACCCACGTGGGGCTCCCCCGCCTCACCGAGGGCATGGACGCGCTGCTGGACGAGGCCGAGGCACTGGGGCATCGTTGGATCGTGGTGCCGTCGGTGCCGTCGGACTTCCGTTCGGCCGACGGCTTCCGCCGGCTCGCCGACGTCTTCAACCAGGTCGGAGCCCGGGTGCAGGCGCGGGGCATGGGGGTGGCGTTCCACAACCACGACGCCGAGTTCGCCGACCTGGGCAACGGCGAAACGGGGCTGGGCCTCCTCCTGGAGCGGGGCGACCCCGACCTGGTCTCGTTCCAGTTGGACCTCTTCTGGGCCGTCCACGCGGGCGAGGATCCCCTGGCCTGGTTCACGGCCTGGCCCGGGCGATTCGTCTCCGTCCACGCGAAGGACCGCACGGCCGCCGGCGACATGGTGGCCGTGGGCGACGGTGTCATGGACTTCGCCGCGCTCCTGGCCGCAGGCGAACGGGCCGGGGTGCGTCACGTCTTCGTGGAGCACGATCGTCCCGACGACTCCCTGGCGTCGGTGACCCGGAGCTTCCGCACCCTGGCCGCCCTCGGCTCCGGCGGCGGGCACCCCTAGACCCGTTCGATTCTCCCCGCAGGACGAGGACCATCGCATGCCGAGACGAACCCAGGACGACTACGACGTGATCGTGGTGGGCTCCGGCGCCGCAGGCGGGATGTCGGCGTTCATCCTCGCGGCCCACGGGGTCCGGGTGCTCATGCTCGAGGCGGGTCGGAACTACGATCCGGTGACCGAGACCCCCATGTTCCACCTTCCCAAGGACGCCCCGCTCCGGGGCGGCGGGACGCCGGAGAAGCCCTTCGGCTTCTACGACGCCACCGTCGATGGGGGATGGCGGGTGCCCGGCGAGCCGTACTCCAGCGTCGACGACGCCGGCTTCCTCTGGTGGCGGGCCCGGATGCTGGGAGGCCGCACGAATCACTGGGGCCGCATCTCGCTCCGCATGGGCCCCTACGACTTCAAGCCGCGCTCCCGGGACGGGCTGGGATTCGACTGGCCCATGACGTACGACGACCTGGAGCCGTACTACGACCGCACCGAGGCCCTCATCGGGGTCTACGGATCCAGCGAAGGGCTCGAAAACACGCCCGACTCGTCGCCGGGGATCCTCCAGCCGGCTCCGCCCCCCCGGGCCACCGAACTCTACACCCAGCACGTTTGCCGCGACCTGGACATCCCGGTGGTTCCGGCCCATCTGGCCATCCTCACCCAGCGTCAGGACGCCGATCGGCTCCCCGCCTATCTCTTTCCGAACAATCCCCTGGCCCAGCGGGTCACGGCCGAGTCCATGCGGCAGCGCCAGGCCTGCTTCTACGCCACGCCCTGCGGCCGGGGCTGCTCCATCAAGGCCAACTTCCAGTCCCCCACTGTCCTGATTCCCCCGGCCCTGGCCACGGGCAATCTGGACATCCGCACCGACGCCATGGTGCGGGAGGTGACGGTGGACGCCCAGGGTCGAGCCACGGGCGTGCACTACATCGACAAGGCCACCCGCACCGACCAGTGGGTCGGCGCCCGCGTGGTGATCCTGGCCGCCAGCGCCCTGGAGTCGGCCCGGATCCTCCTGAACTCGAAGAGCGCGTCGTTTCCCGACGGGCTGGCCAACGGCAGCGGCCTCGTGGGCAGGTACATCATGGACACGGTGGGCGCCGGCGTGGGCGGCCAGTTCCCGGCCTTCGAGAACATGCCGGCCCACAACACCGACGGCGCCTCGGCCATGCACCTCTACATGCCGTGGTGGCTCTACGGGGAGCAGCTCGCCGGGCAGCTCGACTTCGCCCGGGGCTATCACATCGAGTTCGGGGGCGGGCGGGGCATGCCGGGCCCCGGGGCGTTCGGTGGGATGGAGGGCTACACCGAGGGCGCCTACGGGCGGCGCTTCAAGGAGGAGTGCCGCCGCTACTACGGCTCGTTCATGTGGTTCGACGGTCGGGGCGAGATGATCCCCAACGACGACTGCTGGTGCGAGATCGACCCCGACGGAGTGGACCAGTGGGGCATTCCCACCCTCCGTTTCCACTGGAAGTGGTCGGACCACGAACTGAACCAGGCCCGTCACATGCAGCGCACCTTCGCCGGGATCATCGAGGCCATGGGCGGGCGCGTGACGTCGAACGTGGCCGACGACGGCGCCGACGCCATCGCGCGCCCGGGGCAGATCATCCACGAGGTGGGGGGCGTGCGCATGGGAGCCTCCTCCCGGGACTCGGTCCTGAACGAGTTCTGCCAGTCGTGGGAGGTGGACAACCTCTTCGTCACCGACGGGGGCTGCTTCGTGAGCAACGCCGACAAGAACCCCACCCTGAGCATCATGGCCATCGCCTGGCGCTCTGCGGACTACCTCATCGAGGAACTCAACCGGGGGAGCTTCGCATGAGCCGCGACGACGAGATCCGCTCCGGGGGCGTCCCCCTTCCCATGGCGCCGCCCCGGGGAGTGCCGGCCCACGGGGGCGACGATCCCGACGCCCCGGACGGCCCCGACCGCCGCACCGTCCTGAAGTGGATGGCCCTGGCCGCCGCCGCCCCCGCCGTGACGGCCTCCTGCGCCCCTGACGCCCCGACCGGATCCGCCGGCGCCGGCACCGCAGGCGCCTCAGGCACCGGGTCCTCGTCGTCCACGGTGGGCAACCCCCTGGCCGCCGGCACCCCCTGGGACCCGGACCTCATCGCCCCCCGGCGCCATTGGGAGCTGGTCCTCACCGACGACGAACGGCAGGGGCTCGCCGCCCTCTGCGACGTCATCATCCCGGCCGACGACGTCTCCCCCGCCGCCAGCGAGGTGGGCGCCGTGGACTACATCGACGAGTGGGTGAGTGCGCCGTACGACGGCCAACGCAACGATCTGGTCCTGGTCCGGGGCGGGCTCGTGTGGCTCGACCGGGAGTCGGGCAGCCGCTTCGGCGACGACCGGCGCTTCCGGGACCTGACCGGAGAGCAGCAGACCGCCATCTGCGACGACATCTGCTGGATCCGGCGTGCGGCGCCGGAGCACCGCATGGCCGCCCGGTTCTTCGCCAAGGTGCGGGACCTGACGGCCACGGCCTTCTACACGACGCCCGAGGGCATGGCCGACATCGGCTACGTGGGCAACACCGCCCTGGCCCGCTGGGAGGCGCCCCCGGACGACGTACTCCGCCATCTGGGCCTCGCCTGACCCCTCCCCCGCCCCACCCTTCCACCGGATCGTCCATGGCCACCACCGCCTCCACCGACGTCCACCGTCGGCGCCTGTTCCTGGGCAGTTGCCTCGCCCTCATCGCGACCTCGGTGGCCTTCGCCACCGTGGGGGCCATCATGGGCGCCCTCAAGCAGGAGTTCGTGCTGACCAACGCCCAGGTGGGGTGGATCGGCGGGGCGGCCCTCTGGGGCTTCGCCGTGTCCCAGCTCGTCTTCGCTCCCCTGTGCGACACCCTGGGCATGCGGACCCTGCTCCGCATGTCGTTCCTGGGGCACGCCGCAGGGGTCGTGGTCATGATCCTGGCCACGGGCTTCTGGGGGCTCTTCGCCGGCGCCCTGATCATCGCCATGGCCAACGGACTCGTCGAGGCGGCGTGCAATCCCCTGGTGGCCACGCTGTATCCCGACGACAAGACCGTGAAGTTGAACCAGTTCCACGTGTGGTTCCCCGGTGGCGTGGTCCTGGGGGGCCTGGCGGCGTACGGCCTGGACCAGGTGGGCATCACGAGCTGGCAACTCAAGCTGGGGCTGATCCTCATTCCCACGGCCATCTACGGCGTCATGCTCCTGGCCGAGCGGTTTCCCGAGACCGAGGGCGTGCAGGCCGGGGTGAGCGTGGGCGAGTCGTTCAAGGCCGCCTTCGGCACCCCCCTCATGTGGATCATGCTCATCGCCATGGCCATGACCGCCTCGGTGGAGCTGGGTCCGAACCGGTGGGTGCCCGCCGTGCTGGAGGCCGGCGGCATGGCCGGGATCCTGGTGCTCGTCTGGATCAACGGGCTCATGGCCCTGCTCCGGTATCGGGCCGGGCCCGTGGTGGAGCAATTGTCTCCCACGGGGATCCTCCTGGCCTCGTCCATCCTGGCCGGGATCGGACTCACCTGGCTGAGCTACGCCGGGTCGGGCACGGCCACCTTCGCCGCCGCCACCGTCTTCGCCGTGGGGGTGTGCTACTTCTGGCCCACCATGCTGGGGGTCGTGTCGGAGCGGGTGCCCCGGAGCGGCGCCCTGGGCCTCGGCCTCATGGGCACCGTGGGCATGGCCACGGTGGGACTGGTCACCTCGCCCACCATGGGCTCCATCGCCGACGACTACGCCAACGACCGGATCCCCGCCGTCGAGACCACGGCGCTGCTGGACGAGGTCGCCGCCACCCTCGCCCCCTCGGACGACGCCGACGACCAGGCCGCCGTGGCCGCGGCCCGTGCGGTGGTGGCGGGGTACGGCAGCACGGGCGAGTTGCCCTCCCCCGAGACCGCCAACGCCCTCCGGGCCATCCAGTCGTCGGGGGCGCCGGCCGCGCAGGTGGAGCGGGCCGGGGCGATCCTGGGCCCGGCCGACAACTACGGGGGCCGGATTTCGTTCCGGTACGTGGCTCCCCTCTGCGTGATCCTGGCGTTGATCTTCGGGGGACTCTGGACTGCCGATCGCAGGGCCGGCGGCTATCGGGTCACCCGCATCGGCGAGGCCGCGTGACGGAGGTCCGCTTCCTCCTCGCGGGACTCCTCTGTGCCGGGGCGGCCGGGGCGTCGGCGGCCCAGACGGCGCCGTCCACGCCCCGTCTGCACCACGCCCATCTGAACAGCGTGGACCCCGAGGGCGCCGCCGCCTGGTACGCCCGGGTCTGGCCCCAGGGGCGGGTCGGCGTGGTGGCGGGGCACACGGCGTTCGTGGCCGAGATGCCCCTTCTCTTCGATGGGGTGGACGCCCCGCCGTCGGGGGCGTGGGACCCGGAGCGCCAGCGCTCCGAACCCCAGAGCCCCTTCTGGCACATCGGGGGCTTCGTGGACACCACCGACCGGTTCGAGGCCCTGGAAGCCACCGGCGTCACGGTGCTGCGCCTGGAGCCCGGTCCGGGCCAGGGCCCCGGCGTCGTGCGCTCCGGCCTCACGCCCTACGCCGGCATCCACGGGGCCGAGGACGTGGCCGAGGCGGAGCGGGCCGATCCTCGCCCCGGCGGCTTCGGATACCTGGTGGGTCCCGACGGGGCCCTGGTGGAACTGACCGGATCGCCCCGCACCACCCCCGCGTGGGCCCACGTCCACCTCTTCCACACGGCCCCCCGCTGCGCCGCCAACTGGTACGTGGAGGTTCTGGGCTTCGCCCATGCCCCGGCCCGGGATCCGGCCACCGGCGAGCGGACGGAGCGGGAGCGCTGGGATCCGTGCGGCGCCGACCCCGGACCCCGGGGGTTCCCGTCGCTGGAGCGGGCCGGCACCATCCGCTCGCCCGCGGCCACCGTGGTCCACGGGTCCGGATCCATCTCCCTGTATCCCCGGCAGGGCGACACCCCCCTGGTGCCGTCCCGGGGTCAGGTCCTGGACCACGTGGCCTTCGCCGTGGACGACCTGGACGCCTGGGAGTCCCATCTCGAGACCCTGGGCGTGACGATCCTCCGCCGCGGCGCGTTCGGAGAGGGCCGGTCCCTCCTTCTCGAGGGCCCCGACGGACTGGGGCTGGAACTGGTGCAGGAGGGCGGTTCGTGAGCCGCCCGATCCGGTACGCCATGGTGGGGGGTGGTCCCGGTGCGTTCATCGGGGCCGTGCACCGCGCCGCGGCCCGCCTCGACGGCGAGTGGACGCTGGTGGCCGGCGCGTTTTCGTCCGACCCCGGACGGTCCCGGGCCCAGGGGGCCGAGCTGGGGCTGGACCCCGCGAGAACCTACGACGCGTGGGACGAGCTCGTCCGAGGCGAAGCGGCGCTCCCCCCCGAGCAGCGGGCCGAGGCCGTGGTCGTCGTGACGCCCAACCACGTGCATTTTCCCGTGGCCCGCGCCGCCCTGGAAGCCGGCTTCCACGTGGTGTGCGACAAACCCCTCACCACCACCCTCGCCGACGCCGAAACCCTCTGCCGCCTCACCGCCGCCCAGGACCGGGTCTTCTGCGTCACCCACAACTACACCGGGTATCCCATGGTGAAGGAGGCCCGGGAGCGGGTGGCTCGGGGCGACCTGGGAGAAATCCGGAAGATCGTGGTGGAGTACACCCAGGGGTGGCTGCGCACGCTCCTGGAGGCCCAGGGACAGAAGCAGGCCGCCTGGCGAGGCGACCCCGCCCTGGCCGGTCCGTCGTCGGCGCTGGGCGACATCGGCAGCCACGCCCACAACCTGGCCGGCTACGTGTCGGGGATGCAGCCCGCTCGGCTCCTGGCCGATCTCTCCACCCTGGTGGAGGGGCGCACCCTGGAAGACGACGCCACGGTGGTGTTCCACTACGCCGGAGGTGCTCGGGGACTCCTCACCGCCAGCCAGATCGCCACGGGCGAGCGAAACCACCTGAGGCTGCGCATCTACGGCGAGGACGGCGCCCTGGATTGGTGCCAGGAACGCCCCGATCGCCTGCGCCTCGTGGCACCCAGCGGCGTGGAGACCGTTCTCCACGACGGGGTGGAGGGGCTCTCGGATCGGGCCGCGGCCCACCTGCGCCTTCCGGGAGGTCACCCCGAGGGGTTCATGGAGGCGTTCGCCAACCTCTACCGCAACGTGGCCCGGACGCTCCGGGCCCGGGCGGGCGAAGGCGATCACCACCCCTTCGACGACGACTTCCCCACCGTGGAGGACGGGGCCCGGGGCGTCCACTTCATCGAGACGGCGGTGGCCTCGTCCCGGGAGGGACGGTGGCAGTCGGCGGAGTGGTCGTCGCCGGCGTCGTGACGCCCGATCCGCCACCGAGCACCAGGCGCCCGCCCGAGAGTGCGACCAGTTCCTCGGCCGTGGCCCGGGAGGTCCGGAAGCGGACCCTGGGCGCCCGGCGGAACCGATAGACCGCCCGCGGTCCCACGATGCTGGACTCCTCGGTGACCGTGATCTCGTCCAGGGGAATCCGGAGCGGCGGGTGGCCCACCCGGAAGGGGGCCATCACCGAGATGTGGAGGGCGTGGGCGTCGGCGCCCAGGGTCAGGGACCACCCGTATCCCCACAGGCCCATCCATCCGTTCCGGGCCGAGAGCGCCGGCCCGGTCCAGGGGGCCGGGTCGGCATAGGCCCCCGCCAGGGCACGCCACCCGCCCAGGGCCGCGGTGAGCCACGTCACCGAGGTCCACAGGCCGACGAAGGCCAGGGGAAAGGCGACGAGGATGATGGCCGATGTCGCTCCCCTTCGTCGCCACGGAGGGTGTCGGCGCCGCGGCCGACCCGGACCCCACCCGCGCCGGAGACCCACGCCCCATGGCGGACGTACGCTGGGAGGCCCTGGAAGACATCTTCCTCCGGGCCCTGGACCACATCGGAGACGACCGGGCCCACTACCTGGAACGGGCCTGCGCCGACGACCCCACCCTCCGGGACGAGGTGGAGGGGATGCTCCGGGCCGAGGAGTCCGGTACGGACTTCCGGTGGATCGACCGGGTGGACGGGCCCGAGTCGGGGTCCCCCCTCACGGGAGCGCCCATCCCCCCGGAACACCGGCGCATCGGTCCGTGGAGGATCCTCCGGCTCCTGGGACGGGGCGGCATGGGGCAGGTCTACCTGGCGGAGCGCGACGACGACCAGTACCGGGAGCAGGTGGCGCTGAAGGTCGTGCGCAGCGACTACCACGCCGACCTCCTGGACGAACGATTCCGGGCGGAGCGGCAGATCCTGGCGCGCCTGCGCCATCCCAACATCGCCACCCTCCTGGACGGCGGGGTCACCGACGACGGGCGCCCCTATCTGGTCATGCAGTACGAGTCGGGGCTGCCCATCACGGCCTACTGCGACGAACACACCCTGCCGGTCCGGGATCGGCTGACGCTCTTCGCCACCGTGTGCGACGCCGTGCATTTCGCCCACACCAACCTGGTGGTGCACCGGGACCTCAAGCCCTCCAACATCCTGGTGGACGACGACGGGCGCCCGCGGCTGCTGGACTTCGGAATCGCCAAGATCCTGGAGGGCGGCCTCGACGTGACCCGCCCCGTCACGGGCGACATGCGGCTCTTCTCGCCCGACCACGCCGCCCCGGAGCAGGTTCGGGGCGAGCCCGTGACCACGGCCACCGACGTCTACGCCCTGGGGATCCTGCTCTACGAGTTGCTGGCGGGCCGTCGCCCGTTCCGGTCCGGCGACACGGGCCCCCTGGAGTTGCATCGACAGGTCTGCGAGGAGCCCCCCACGCGGCCCAGCGACAACGTCTCCAGCCTGGCGCGGAACACCCCGGGCGAGGCGGCGGCCACGGGCCCGGCGGCCCTCCGCGGCACCCGCCCGGGGCTCCTGGTCCAGACCTTGAAGGGCGACCTGGACCAGATCGTTCTCAAGGCGCTGCGAAAGGAACCGCACCGTCGCTACGCCTCGGCCGGACAGTTCGCCGACGACGTGCGGCGGTACCTGGCCGGCCTTCCCGTGGATGCCCAACCCGACGCCGTGGGATACCGGGTGCGGAAGTTCGTGGGTCGGCACCGCCTGGGGGTGGCCACCGCCGCGGCCGTGGCCCTCCTCACGGTGGGGTTCGCCGGCACCATGGCGGCGGCGTCGACCCGCCTCGCCCGGGAGCAGGTGCGGACCCAGGAGGCGCTGGACCGGGCCGAGACCGTGAGCGAGTACCTCATCGGCCTCTTCGACGCCGCCAACCCCGAGGAGGACCCGTCGGGATTGTCGGCCCCCGAACTCCTCGCCCGGGGGGTGGAACGGGCGGAGCAGCTCGCCGATCAGCCGGCCGTTCAGGCCCAGATGCTCCACTCCATCGGTCGAGCCTACTCGAGCCTGGCCCGATACGACGAAGCGCGTCCGCTTCTGGAGCGGGGGCTGGCCCTGCGCCGGCAGGTGTACGGCGACCGCCACGGCGACGTGGGGCGGAGCCTCACGGCCCTGGCGTGGCTGTACCTCCAGCAGGACGGCGACTTCCGCTCGGCCGAGCCTCTGCTCCAGGAGGCGTTGGACATCTACGGGGACCCGTCCACGCCGGACCTGGAGCGGAGCAATCTGGCAGCGGGCCTGTCCAACCTCGGCGCAGTCCTCTATCAGCGGCAGGACTACGAGGGCGCCGAGCGGGCGTTCCTCGACGCCCTGGCGGCGCTGGCGTCCATCGAGGGCGTGGACGGCCTCCAGTTGGGCCCTCCCACGGGCAACCTGGCTCTGGCCCTGAGCCGACAGGGCCGGTATGCCGAGGCCGAGGCCGCCGCCCGGGACGCGCTGGAGCTGAATCGTGAGGCCCGGGGCGACGAACACCCCTACGTCGCCGTGGCGCTGAACATCCTGGCCGAAACTCTCCTGGAGCAGGGCCGCTACGACGAGGCGCGCCCCATCTACGACGACGTCCTCTCCCGACGACGGGCCCTCTACGGCGACGATCACCCGGCGGTGGCGGCGGCGCTGAACAACCTGGGCCAGCTCCTGAATCGACAGGAGCGATGGGAAGAGGCGATCCCCTACGCCCAGGAAGCGGTGGACATCCAGCGCCGCACCCAGGGCGAGACCCACCCGCTCCTGGGCATGGGGCTCAAGAACCTGGGACGCCTCTATCTCTACCAGGGCCGCTACGGCGAGGCCGAACCCTACCTCCTGGAAGCCCTGGCCATCAACGTGGCGTCCCTCGGCCCGGATCACGCTCAGTCGGCGCTGGTGCGTTCGTCCCTGGTGCAGATCTACGAGGGCCTGGGGCGCGACGACGACGCCGCCCGGTACCGGGATCCCCCAGGGTCGGACTGAGGCCCGGGCCCCCTCGCTCCGGCCGCCCCGGGTCCGTATCCTGCCTGCGGTCCCCTCCGCCCTTCCTCCTGCGCCGAGCCCTCCGTGATCTGGCTCCTCGTCGTTCCGGTTCTGCTCCTGCTGGTCGTGATCTACGACCTCGTCCAGACGAAGCACGCGATCCTCCGGAATTTTCCCATCATCGGCCACTTCCGGTACCTCCTGGAAGCGGTGGGGCCCGAGTTGCGCCAGTACATCGTGACCTCCAACAACGAGGAACGCCCCTTCTCGAGGGACCAGCGCAGTTGGGTCTACGCGTCGGCCAAGAAGCAGAACAACTACCAGGGCTTCGGCACCGACAACGAACTGGAGCAATCGCCCAACTACCTCATCATCAAGCACGACACCCTGGGGCACCCCGGCACGGCCACCCAGCACGACGAGCTCTGGCGCCTGCCCTGTGCCAAGGTCCTGGGGGGACCCCGGAATCGTCGGAAGGCGTTCCGCCCCGACTCGGTGGTGTCGGTGAGCGGCATGAGCTTCGGATCGCTGTCGTCGGCGGCGGTGGAGGCGCTGAATCGGGGTGCGAAGATCGCCGGATGCCTCCACAACACGGGGGAAGGGGGCATCGCGCCGCACCACCTCCACGGCGGCGAGCTCATCTGGCAACTGGGCACGGGATACTTCGGCGCCCGCACCGCCGACGGCGGCTTCGACCTCGCGGAGTGCGTCCGGAAAATCGAGGCCCATCCGGTGCGGGCCATGGAGGTCAAGCTGAGCCAGGGGGCCAAGCCCGGGCTCGGGGGCGTCCTTCCCGGAGCCAAGGTCACCGCCGAGATCGCCGCGATCCGCGGCGTGCCCCAGGGCCGCAGCGTCATCAGTCCCTCGGGGCACCGGGCGTTCTCGTCCGTCGACGAGATGCTGGACTTCGTGGAGGGCCTGGCCGACGCCACGGGACTCCCGGTGGGCATCAAGTCGGCGGTGGGACTTCCGGACTTCTGGGTCGAACTCGCCGACCGCATGGCGCGGGAGGACCGGGGGGTGGACTACATCGCCATCGACGGCGGGGAGGGCGGCACCGGCGCAGCCCCCCCTTCGTTCGCCGACCACGTGGCCCTGCCCTTCAAGGTGGGCTTCAGTCGGGTCTACCGGATCTTCGCCGAGCGGGGCGTCCACCACGACGTGGTCTGGGTCGGGTCGGGGAAGCTGGGATTCCCGGAGACGGCACTCCTGGCGTTCTGTCTCGGCGCCGACATGGTGGCGGTGGCCAGGGAGGCCATGATGGCCATCGGGTGCATTCAGGCTCAACGGTGCCAGACGGGCCACTGCCCCACCGGCGTCGCCACCCAGAATCGGTGGCTGGTCCGGGGGCTGGACCCCACCGACAAGGCGGCCCGCCTGGCCAACTACGTCATCACCCTCCGGAAGGAACTCACCCGGTTGAGCCACGCCTGCGGGGTGGGCCACCCGGGTCTCCTCCGGGCCGACCACATGGAGCTGTTGGACGACCACTTCGGCAGCCGGTCGCTCCGCGACGTGTTCGCCTACGAGACGGGGTGGGAGCTGCCCCGGGAGGCCGACGCCCGGGCCGTGCTGGCGGAGATGGGCGTGGGGGGATAGGACCCCCGGGGGAAAACGATCCGGCGTCGGAACGTCCAACTCCACGAAGGGCCGATCGCGCGGAGCGGCCTCGGACCCGAGCAGAGTGGTGACCATGGCGATCCCGGCGCGACCGTGACCGCACCCGATTCCCGTGCAGGCATCGACGCGGCCCGGCTCCAGGCCCTGGCGGCCCTGCACCGCCCCCGGGTGTGGCGGGTCGCCGTGCGGTTCCTCCGGGACCCGGACCAGGCCGACGACGTGACCCAGGAGGCCTTCATCCGCCTCCAGCGTTCGCCCCCCTCCTGCCCCGAGTCCCAGGTGGGGACGTGGCTCCACGCCGTCGTGGTGAACCTCTGCCGCGACCGCCTGCGGGCTCGGCTCCGCCGGGGCACGCCGGTGGAGTTGGACGCGGCGGAAGGCGTGGCCGCCCTGACCCATCGCCCCGACCCCGAGGGGCGGCTCGACCGGGAGCGTGCCCGGCAGGACCTGGACGCCGCCCTGGCGCGCCTCACCCCCGACATGGAGCGAGCCGTGCGCCTGCGGTACCTCGACGGGCTCACCTACGCCGAAATCGCCGAGGCCACCGGAGTGCCGGTGGGCACCGTGGCCTCCCGCGTGTTCCGGGCCCTCAGTCGGCTCGGCGAAGACCTCGACCCCCGGCACCTGGAGGTGCTGACATGACCCGGACCCCGGACGAGCGCCTCCTGGCGCTCCTGGAAGACCGCCTGGACGACGAAGCCCGCCTGCGGCTCCTGGACGAGGTGGCCGACGACCCCGAACTCCTGGCCCGCCTCGAAGCGGCGTCGGCCGGACTGGTGCGCCTGGAGCGATGGGCTGCCGATCCCGCCGCAGCGACACCGACGCCCCTGCCGCGCCGCCGTGTTCCGGCGTGGTGGACCGCGGCCGCCGCCGTCCTGACCCTCCTGGCCTCCGTCCCCCTGACCCTGCGGTGGGCGCCCCGAGCCCCGGGCGTCCCCGAGGGGCGTGACGGGGCGGCCGTGCCCGGGTCCCTCGTGGGCCGACCCGACGCCCCCGCCCCGAGCTACATGCTGGTGCTCCAGGGCGTGTGGCCGGATCGGGATCGCCTCAGTGCGGCGGAGGTGCGGAGCCGGGCCGACGAGTACTGGGACTTCGTCTCGGACCTCGCCCGGGACGGGGTACTGGTGGCGGCCGGCGATCTGCGGTTCGAGGGCGGCCGCCGGCTGGGCCGCGGGGCCCCCGTGTCCCTGGCCGCGGCCGAGGCCCGCTCGCCCGATCACCTGGTGGGCATCCTCACCCTCCGGGTCCCGTCGTACGAGGCCGCCCTGGACATCGCCCGGCGGGCGCCCCACCTCCGGTACGGCGGCACGGTCACCGTGCGGGAGGTGGGTCTCGGGTTCGTCACGGTGCCGGGCATGGACGACTGGCCCGGCTGACCCGGGTGCCGCGGCGGGGCCCGGACGGATAGCTTCCGGGCACCATGCCCTCCCCCCCCGCCCGCACCCCCCTCCGCCGCCTCGTCGGGTTCGCGCGCCCCTACCGGCGCGATGCGATCCTCGCCACCACCTACTCGATCCTCAACAAGGTCTTCGACGTCCTCCCCGAGATCCTCATCGGGGTGGCGGTGGACGTGGTGGTGAACCAGCAGGACTCCTTTCTCGCCCGCCGGGGCATCGAAGATCCGGTCCACCAACTCGTGGCCCTGGTGGGGCTCACGGTGTTCGTCTGGGCCTGCGAGTCCCTCTTCCAGTACGGCCACGCGCTGAAATGGCGAGGGCTGGCCCAGGATCTCCAGCACGAACTTCGCCAGGCCGCCTACACCCACATCCAGACCCTTCCGCCCACCTTCATCGAACGGGAGCGGAGCGGGCGGCTCATGGCGGTCCTCAACGAGGACGTGAACCAGGTCGAGCGCTTCCTCAACACCGGGGCGAACGACCTGATCCAGGTGTTCTGCTCCTCCCTCCTGGTGGGCGGCGTGTTTTTCGTGGTCACCGCCGATCTGGCGGTCATGGCGTTGCTGCCCGTGCCCCTGATCCTCTTCGGGGCGTTCTGGTTCCAGACCCGCCTCGCCCCTCGCTACGCCGCCGTGCGCCATGCCGCCGGGACCGTATCCACGCAGCTGAGCAACAACCTCTTCGGCATGGCCACCATCCAGGCCTACACCGCCGAAGCCTTCGAGGCGGCGCACCTGCGAGACGCCTCCGACGAATTCCGACTGCGCAACACCGACGCCATCCGGTTTTCGGCGGCCATCACGCCCGTGATCCGCATGGCGGTCCTGGCCGGGTTCGTGGCCACCCTGCTCTACGGCGGGATCCTGACGCTCCGGGGCGTGATCGGGGTGGGCAGCTACTCGGCTCTGGTCTACCTCACCCAGCGCCTGCTCTGGCCCCTGACCCGCCTGGCCCAGATGACCGACCTGTACAACCGGGCCATGGCATCGGTGAACCGCATCATGGATCTCCTGGACACGCCGGCCCCGGAGCGGGCGTCCGCGCCCCTCCCCCAACCGGTGACGGGCCGACTCCGGTTCGAGGGCGTGGGGTTCGCCTACGAGGATCAGGTGGCGGTGGACGACGTCTCGTTCGACGTGGCGCCCGGGACCACCGTGGCCCTGGTGGGGCCCACCGGCGCCGGAAAGAGCACGCTCCTGAAGCTCCTCCTCCAGTACCTGAGCCCCGACGCGGGCCGCATCCTGGTGGACGGCCACGATCTCGCTCTCCACGACCCCGTGACCGTGCGGCACCACCTGGGCTACGTGGCCCAGGAGCCGTTCCTCACCGACGGCACGGTGGCCGAGAACATCGCCTACGGTCAGGCCGAAACCGACCCGACCCGGGTCGAAGCGGCGGCGCGGGTGGCCGAGATCCACGCCTTCATCGAGGGACTCCCGGAGGGCTACCGCACCCGGGTGGGGGAACGGGGCACTCGACTGTCGGGAGGCCAGCGCCAGCGCATCGCCCTGGCCCGGGCGTTCTACCGGAATCCGGCGATCCTGGTGTTGGACGAGGCGACATCGGCGGTGGACAACGAGACCGAGGCGGCGATCCAGCACTCCCTGACCCGCACGGCGGGAGAGCGGACCACGGTGGTGGTGGCCCACCGCCTCTCCACGGTGCGCCACGCCGACGAGATTCTGGTCATGGACCGGGGCCGCATCGCCGAACGGGGTGCCCACGACGCCCTGGTGGCCCAGGGCGGAATCTACGCCGCCCTCTGGCGCCTCCAGACCGGGGAACCGGTGGCTTGACGGTCGGCGCCACCCCCGCGTAGGCTCGCGGGGTCCCCACACCGCGCCGCGCTCCGCTGCGGTGCTCTCTCGAGCTGCCCCCGGCCATGCCCCGACCCGTCACCCTCTTCACCGGACAGTGGGCCGACCTCCCCCTGGAGACCCTCGCCGAGCGCGCCGCCGCGTGGGGGTACGACGGCCTGGAACTGGCCTGCTGGGGCGACCATTTCGAAGTCGGCCGCGCCCTGGAGGAGGACGGCTACTGCGAGGAGCGACGGGCCCTCCTGGCGCGCCACGGGCTCGAGGTCTTCGCCATCAGCAACCACCTGGTGGGGCAGGCGGTCTGCGATCCCATCGACGAGCGCCACCGCTCCATCGTGCCCGACCACGTCTGGGGCGACGGAAGCCCGGAGGGCGTGCGCACCCGGGCCGCCGACGAGATGGTGCGGACAGCCCGGGCGGCGGCCCGCCTCGGCGTGAGCGTGGTGAACGGCTTCACCGGAAGCCCCATCTGGCACCTGCTCTACAGCTTTCCCCCGGTGCCCGACGACACCCTCGACGAGGGCTTCGCCGACTTCGGGCGGCGGTGGACGCCGATCCTCGACGCCTTCGAGGAATCGGGCGTGAAGTTCGCTCTGGAGGTCCATCCCACCGAGATCGCCTTCGATCTCTCCACCACCCGGCGTGCCCTCGAGGCCGTGGGCCATCATTCCGCCTTCGGCTTCAACTACGATCCCAGCCATCTCGCCTACCAGGGCGTGGACTACGTGGCCTTCATCCGGGCCTTCGGCGAGCGCATCCACCACGTGCACATGAAGGACGTCTGGTGGTCCGACGTGCCGACGCCGTCGGGGGTGTTCGGGGGACACCTCCCCTTCGGGCACGGGGATCGGTACTGGGATTTCCGTTCGGTGGGTCGGGGTCGGGTGTCGTTCGAGGACGTGATCCGGGCCCTCAACCGCGTCGGCTACCACGGGCCCCTCTCGGTGGAGTGGGAGGACGCCGGCATGGAGCGGGAGCACGGCGCGGCCGAAGCGTGCGCCTACGTGCGAGCCGTGGACTTCCCCGCCTCGTCCTCGGCCTTCGACGCGGCCTTCGCTCGGGACGACACCTCGGGCGGGGGCTCGTAGCGCGCCACGCCGCCCACCTGTCGACCGTCCTTGGACATGGCCACGAAGACGTGGCCCGGGGGCACACCGTCTCCACCCCCCGTGTCCAGGAACAGGTCCTTCAGTTCGGTGCAGATCCACTCGTTGCAGGTGTCGCTGCGCAGTTCCCGGGGCAGGCGACAGCCCCGTTCGCCGTGGAAGAGACAACTGGAGCGGGCGTGGGTGGGGCCCAGGTGGGCGAGATAGAGGTCGACGAGCCCGCCGGCGTCCATGCCTCGCCCCTCGTCGCCCCGCACGCGTCGGAGGGTCGCGACGGTGAGGAAGGCGCCTCGGGTCAGCCCCTCGCGACAACACAGCCCCCCGCAGGCGCGGCACGCCGCGGCGAAGACCGGCCCCGACCCCCGGAACCTCGGGCCCGGGAGTCGGCCCTCTGCCTCGTCCGGTTCGGAGGCACCCTCCGGCTCCCCTCCCCCCGCCCGGGCGGCGGCGACCAGGGTCTCCAGGCGGGCACGCAACTCCTCCCGGTGCTCGTCCGAGACCGGGATCTGGGGCGCGGGCTGGTAGGGCGTGGGCGACCAGGTCACGGCATCGGGATCGATCCCCTCCGCCCGGAGCCGCTCCGTCCCCCGCAGGACCCGCCGCCGGCGGCGGCGGCGGAGTTCGTCCAGGGCCGCCCCCACCGTGCACTCGGGACGGCCGCACGGCGTGCCCGGCGGCCCCGACACCGGCTCCCCGCAGCGGGGACACGACTCGGGGGTGAAGGGGAGGCGAACCCCGCCACCGGCACCGGTCACGGAGTCCCCGGGACCCTTCGGTGGTTCACGTACCAATCCTCGTCCACGGTGGGATCGGGAGCCCCGACCGGCACCTCAACCGACTGCCACTGGGCGGTGGGTGTGACCCGGAGCGTCACCGTGTCGCCCATGTGAAGCTCCACGGGGAGGGCGAAGCCGTCCACGACCTCGGCCCATCGAACCTCCAGCGTCCCGCCGTCGCGACGCCACTCCAGCACCGGGACCCGGGTGGTGCGCAGGTATTGGTCGAAGACGGGCGCCAGGTCGAGGCCGGTCTGCCGAGCGATCCACCCTTCCACCTCGGCACTGGTGACGATGCTCCGGGCGAATTCGGCCTGGAGTCCCCGAAGCACCGCCTTCCACCGGGCGTCGTCGTCCACGAGCTGACGGATCAGGTGGAGCAGGTTGCCCCCCTTGTAGTACATGTCCCCCGACCCCTGATCCTGCACGCCGTAGGCCCCGATGATGGGCACGTCGTTCTGGATGTTGGCCCGGGTCCCGATGACGTACTCGGCCCCGGCCGCGGCGGACCCGGTGAGGCACTCCACGTACAGGTTCTCGGAGTAGTTGGCGAAGCCCTCGTGGACCCACATGTCGGCCACGTCCTCGGTGGTGAGGTTGTTGCCCCACCATTCGTGGGCCGCTTCGTGGACGATGATGAAGTCCCAGGTGAGGCCCCGACCGGTCTGGGAGAGGTCCCGGCCCCGGTATCCGTTCTGATAGCCGTTTCCGTAGGCGATGGCGCTCTGGTGCTCCATGCCCAGGTGGGGGGCCTCGATCATCTGGAAGCCGTCTTCGTACCACGGGTACGCCCCGAACCACTCCTCGAAGCAGCGCAGCATGGATCGGGTCTGACCCGGCCACTGCCGGCGCGCCGCGTCCAGGTTCTCGGCCAGGGGCCAGAACTCCACGTCCAGGGGGCCCCGCAGCCCGTCGTACGTCTCGTGCCAGTGGGCGAACGACCCGGCGTTCACGGCAATGGCGTAGTTGTTGATGGGCGACGCCACGAACCACTCCCAGGTGGCGGTGCCGTCGGGATGGGTCTCCACGCTCCGGAGCGTGCCGTTGGACACCTCCACCATGGGCTCGGGCACGGTGAGGGCGACGCGCTGACTGTCGGGCTCCTCCCCCTGCCAGTCCTTGTTGGGCCACCACACGCTGGCCCCCAGTCCCTGGTTCGCCGTGGCCACCCAGGGACGCCCTTCCCCGTCGGTGGCCCAGATGAAACCGCCGTCCCAGGGCGGATTGGCCGCCACCACCGGCGTGCCGTGGTACCACACGATCACCGTGTGCCGGGCTCCCGGCTGCTGGAGCGAGGGCACGGCGGCGAACCAGGCGGCCCCCTCGTTGCGGAGCGGAAGCCGCGCGCCCTCGGAGGTCACGCTGTCCACCACCAGGGGCGGCTGCAGGTCGATCTGGAGTTCACGCGACGCAGGCGCCGGACCCACCACGTCGTAGGTGATGGCGTTGTGGCCGTCGATGGACCGGGTGGCCGGGTCGATGGCGACGTTCAGATCGTAGAAGGTGACGTCCCACCAGGCCCGTTCCGGCCCGTTCGAACCCCGAAGGCTGTCGGCCCGGCTGAAGCTCGGGGACTGGGCCGAGGCGGGACCCCCGGCCAGAGCCGCCACGGCGACGGCGCCCACGACACGACGGAGAGTTCTCCGATGGGACTCCATGCTGATCGCTCCTGCGTTTCCGGCCACCAGTACCCCGAGGGCCCCCAAGCTAACCCACCCCCGCCCCCTCCGCCCGTGGATCCCGGAGGCCGTCCCCGACGTACGAGGAAGCATGCGCGCACTTCTCTTCACTGCGGCCCTCGCCGTGCTCGTGCCCTCCGGGGCCCGGGCCCAGGGCATCGCCGAGCTGCTCGAAGCCGTCCGGGTCGGGGGCGGATGGATCAGCCTTCCCGTGGTGAACGGCCGGGCGAGCCTCACCACCGTGGCCCTGCCGTCGGCCGGTCGCACCCTCAAGGGGTGCATGGAGATCTGGCCCGGGCATTCCGGGTCGTGGACCCTCAAGGTCACCGACACCTACGGCAACGGCCGCATCGAGGCCGAGGCCCGCCCCGCCGACGACATTCCCTTCACGTACACCACCGGCATGGTGGCCCAGCTCGAGGTGGACGTGCGGTGGAGTGAGCCCCGGGACACCACCCTCATGGTCTGGGTGGGCCTGGAGAGCCCCCGTCGCCAGCGGGACGCCTGTGAGCCGGTGTACCCGGACGGATCCGGCTGACCAGCGGCAGGGTGGCGGTTCGGAGGCGGACCCGGCATCGTAGCCCGTCCGCCCCACTCTCGAACCGCTCTCTCCGGAGTCCGCTCCGTGACGCATCGTCGCTCCGCCGCTCTCCTGGCTCTGGTCGGCCTCCTGACCGCCGCCCCCGTGTTCGCCCAGGACCCCCAGGGCCCCGCCGAGAACCCCGATCTCGCGCGCTACGTCACCCCGCCCCCGGAGATCGAGCGGATTCTCCGCACCGACAAGAACTGGGCCGAGCTCGACTACGTGAGCCCCGACGGCGCCCACTTCCTGGTGCCCCTGGTGAACGAGCTCTCCACCCTCGAGCTCATGTCCAAGGAGACCTATCGCCTGGCGGAGCTGGAGATCCGTCCCCAGACCGACCGGCTCTGGCACCTGGACACGTGGGGCGTCTACGACATCCGCTTCTATTCGCTGCCCGAGCGGCGGTTCGTGGAGGTGGACATTCCCGAGGGGACATTCCTCAGCGACTTTACCTGGTCGCCCGACGGCCGCCGCATGGCCTTCCTGGCCCACCTGCCGTCCCATACCGAAGTCTGGACCGCCGATCCGTCCACGGGAGACGCCCGCTCCCTGAGCGACGCCCGGGTGATGGCCACCCTGGCCACGGGTTCGGGGGGTCAGGGCGACCGCCCTTCCAGCATGCTCCAATGGACCCCCGAGGGGACCCTGGTGACCCTCCTGGTGCCCGAGGGGCGGGGCCCCGAACCGGCCCGGGACCGGATCCCCGACGGCCCGGTGACCCGTCGCACCCGGGACGAGCCCACCCGCAGTCCCACGTACCCGAATCTGCTGGACGACGAACACGACGCCATGCTCTTCGAGCGCTACACCACGGCGCAGATCGCCGAACTCGCCGACGGCCGGGCCCCTCGCCCCATCGGCGAGCCGGGCATGATCGCTTCGCTGGAGCTCAGCCCCGACGGTGACTGGCTCATGGTGGAGCAGTTGCATCGCCCCTTCTCGTACATCGCCAGCTACCGGAGCTTCCCCAGCTCCACGACCCTGGTCTCCGTGGCCGACGGATCGGTGGTCGCGACCCTCGATGACCAGCCCCTCCGGGAAGGCCGCGGCGGCTTCGGCGGAGGCGGCGGCGGAAACGGGCCCCGGGGCTTCGCCTGGCGGCCCGACGGCGCCGGACTGTCGTTCCTGCAGCGGGCCCCCCGGGAAGACGACGCCCCCGCCGACGCGCCCCGGCCCGATCGGATTCTCCTGGCCACGGCGCCGAGCTTCGACCTGAACGATGCCGCCGTGGTGGTGGAGAGCGACGACCCCATCGCCGGAAGCGTGACGTATTCCCTCGACGGAGCCCACGCCTTCGCGCCGGTGCGGGGCGACGACGGCACGGCGTTGGTGCACTGGGCCCTGAGCGGGGGCGCCGGCGAAGCCGACGTCCTGGTGCCCGCCTCCGACGACGACGACCCCACCGCCCAGCCCGGCGATCTCTGGACCCGCCTCACGGGCAACGGCATTCCCTACGCCGTGGTGTCGTCCGCCGGCGACGCCACCTACCTGGAAGGGGCCGGACTCAAGGCCGACTACCGCCCCCAGCCCTTCGTGGACCGGGTGGCGTTCGACGGGACGACCACCCGGGTCTTCGAGGGGTCACGGGACTCGTTCGATCGCCCCCTCGTGCCGCTGGATTCCGACCTCGACGCCATGGTGGTCAGCCGGGAGTCCAAGAGCGACTTCCCGGACAGCTTCCTCTGGACGGCCGACGGCGGGTGGGGCGAGAACCTCACCGACAACGTGGACCCCTTCCCCGAGATCACGGCCGCCCGCCGCATCGACTTCTCGTTCGAGCGGCGCGACGGCCTCGAGGTCCAGGGGAGGGTCTCGCTTCCGGTGGGATACCGGGAGGGGGAGCGGGTGCCGGCCATATTCTGGACCTACCCCCGGGAGTACGAGCAGGCCGAGCAGTACGAGGACGCCACGGTGCGGTCCCGGAACCACAACGCCTTCACCCACATGAGCTGGCTGCGCTGGTCCGACATGTGGCTGGCGGCGGGCTACGCCCTGGTCTACCCCGACATTCCCATCATCGGGGAGAACTACAACGACACGTACATCGCGAGCCTGGTGGACGCCATGTACGGGGCGATCCGGGCCGTGGACGAGCTCGACGTGGTGGACATCGACCGCATCGGCCACGGCGGGCACAGCTACGGGGCGTTCGCCACGGCCAACATCCTGGCCAACGCCCCCTTCTTCAAGGCGGGCATCGCGGGAGACGGCGCCTACAACCGGTCCCTCACCCCCGACGGCTTCCAGGCCGAGCGCCGGAGCGTCTGGGAGGCGCCCAGCACCTACATCGAGATGTCGCCGTTCTTCAAGGCCGACCAGATCGACACGCCGCTCCTCATGTACCACGGGGGCGACGACAACAACACCGGGACCTTTCCGGTGCAGTCCCGTCGCCTGATCTCCGCCCTGACGATCCTGGGGAAGACGGCGGTGCTCTACGAGTATCCGTACGAGTCCCACACGCCCCGGTCCATGGAAAACAAGCTGGACATGTGGGCCCGCTTCATCGACTGGTTCGATCGGTACGTGAAGGACCCCGATGGGGGTGAGGCGCGGGTGGTCTCCGACGGAGCGGGGACCGGGGGAGGCTGACGTCCAGGGTCGTCGCCGCCCGTGCTGCGGCGGCCCAGACCCCCGGCGGCGGACCCGTACAACCTGGAACGGCGAAGGGCCGCCCCGACGAATCGGGACGGCCCTTCTTCAGGCTGGTTCAGCCTGCGGCGTCGGTCAGACCACCGACACGTTCTCCGCGGCGGGGCCCTTCTGGCCCTGCACGACGTCGAACTCCACAGTGGCGCCCTCGGCGAGGGTCTTGAACCCGGTGCCCTGAATGGCGCTGTGGTGGACGAAGCAGTCCTTGCTACCGTCCTCGGGGGTGATGAAGCCGAAGCCCTTCTGGTCGTTGAACCACTTGACGGTTCCCTTGGTACGCATGATCGCGCTCCTCGGTTGTATGCTGGTCGGAGCCTACGATCGAACGTACGTGCCGACAGCCTGTTGCGCGGACACCCGCGCGGTGTGTGGCCACCTGGCCACCAGCCACGTAGAGGCCCCGGCAGTGAAGATGCCGAAGCCTCTCCTGACCTGGGGTTGCCTCTACGGCATTGGCAGGACATTCGCGGGTATCGGGCCCGGCGTCAATGGACGCATGGATACTTTCCCTACGTGCAAGTATCGACCAGTTTCCTCTGGGGAAACGAGAATCGCCACCGGAGGCACCGATGAACGAAGCTCCGTCGACCGATCCCGGCGAGGCCGCCGAGGCGCTGAGGGCCTTCGCCGCCGCGGGTGACGCGGCCATGCGCCGCGGGGAGTACTCCCGCACCCGTGCGGTTCTCGTCGCAGGGTGGGCCGGAGGCCTCGCGGTGGCGGTGGGATTCGAGACCGGGTGGATGCTGGAGTGGTTGTTCGCCGGGATCTTCGGGTTGATCCTGACCCGGAGGCGAGCCGGGGCGTGGGTGCAGGAAGTACCCTCGCCGGCGGCGGGCCGGCTCGTGATCGCCCTGGGACTCCTCTTCGGCGTCCTCTTCCTCGCCGGCAACGTGGCCCGCCAGGACTTCGGGTTCGGCGCGGCCCCCTTCCTCGCCGGAGGGGTCATCGCAGGGGGGCTGTTCGCGCTCATGGAGTGGGGTCGGCGCGGCCGACTCCGGGCCGACGGCCACGGCCCGGGTTGACGGTGGACACGGCGGGACTGGATCGCCTGATCCTCGAACCCACCCGGCTGCGCATCTGCGGGTTCCTGGCTCCTCTGGAGGAGGCCGACTTCGGCGCGCTGCGCGACGATCTGGACGTGAGTGAATCGGCACTGTCGAAACACATGGCCCGCCTGGAGGCCGCCGGGTACGTGAGCACCCGCAAAGACACCTTCGACGGTCGCCGGAGTTGGGCCGGCCTCACGGGCCCCGGGCGCCGGGTCCTGGCCGCCCACGTCGAGGCCCTCCAGCGGATCGCGGGTGTGGCTGTGGGCGGCGCGGGATAGGCGACGGCGAGGGCATGATCGCCGTCGTGCAGGACCGGTACGGGCCCCCCGCCCGAACCCTCCGGGTCGCCCAGGTCGAGGTGCCGCGGCCCGGGCGGGGGGAGGTGCGGGTCCGGGTTCACGCCACGTCGGTGCACGCCGACATCTGGCACGTGATCCACGGGCGGCCCCTGCCCCTCCGGTTCATGGGCTCGGGACTCCGGCGACCCCTCCCCCCGATTCCCGGCACGGACGTGGCAGGGACGGTCGACGCCGTGGGGAGCGGCGTGACCGCCTTCCGGCCGGGCGACCGGGTCTTCGGCTCCACCGTACGGCGGCACGAGTGGGTGCATTGCGGGGCCTGGGCCGAGTACGCGGTCGCCCGCGACGATCGCCTGGTCGCTCTGCCCGCCGACACGTCGTTCGCCCAGGCCGCCACCCTTCCCAGCGCCGGCCACATCGCCCTCCAGAACCTGCGAGACGACGTGCGTGCCGGGCCCGGGCGGTCGGTGCTCGTCAACGGAGCCGGCGGCGCCGTCGGCTCCATCGCGCTCCAGGTCACCCGGGGTCGAGGCGCCCACGTCACGGCCGTCGAGTTACCGCGGAAACTCGACCTGGTCCGACGGCTCGGAGCCGAACAGGTGGTCGACGGCACCGCCGACGACTTCACGACCCACGTGGGCCGCTACGATCTCGTGTTCGACGTCCCCGGCACTCGACCCTATCGGCGCTGTCTCCGCGCGTTGGCGCCGGGCGGACGCTACCTGACCATCGGCCACGAGGCCTACGGCCGGCGTGGAAACCGCATCCTGGGCATCATGCCCGGGTTCTTCGCCCTGATGCTCCGGGCCCGCTTCGACGAACGACTCCGGGGCCCGGGGACTCCGCTGCCCGATCGCTCCACCACCCTGGCCGAGTTGGGACGCCTGCTCCACGAGGGAGTCCTCGATCCCGTGGTGGACCGCGTGCTCCCGTTGGATCGCGCCGTGGAGGCCCTCGACGTGCTCACCTCGGGAGCGAACGTCGGCGCGGTGGTGCTCGCGCCGAACCCCTAACCCTCCCGCGTCGCCCACCACGCCCACATGGGTCAGCGGTGAGCCCAGGCTGACGGAGTCTCCCGACCCACGATGGCCGGCGCTTCCTGCACGAGGGTGTCCTCCACACGGGCACCCCCTGGCTCTCGCCCTCCTCCAGATCGCTGCCTCGCACCACCGTCCAGCGGGTGTCGCTGGCGAAGGTGAGGACTCCGTCGCAGCCCGCCACCGCGCGGCGAATCACCTCGGCGTCGTGGGTTCGCCCCGGGAGCACCGTGATGCGCCCCTCGAACTCAGCCAGCTCGCCCACGCTCTCTCGACCGGGCGCACCCCACCGACCCTCGGCCGACGATTGCGAGGATCCGGTCGCGGGACTACGGTCGGGCATGGACGCCGACCCCACCTCCGCGCCCCCCGTCCGCATCACGACCGTGGACCCCTCCGAACCCGACGCGCTCTGGTGCCTCGAGCAGTACTACGCCGAGCTGGAGCGGGTCTTCGACGGCGGGTTCGACCTCGGGCGCAGCCTGGCGCCGGATCCGGAGGTCTTCGCGCCCCCCCGGGGGGCGTTCCTCCTGGCCACCCGCGACGGGCGCCCCGTGGGCTGTGGCGCCCTCAAGCTCGAGGACTCCGAGACCGCCTACATCAAGCGCATGTGGTTGGACGACTCGGTGCGGGGTGTCGGGCTGGGCCGTCGCCTGCTGGAAGAACTGGAGCACACGGCCCGAGCCCTGGGCTGCACCACGGCGCAACTCGAGACGAACCGGGCCCTGAAGGCCGCCATCGCCCTGTACCGGCGGGCCGGCTACGACGAGGTGGAGCCCTTCAACGACGAGCCCCACGCCCACCACTGGTTCACGAAGGCGCTCTGACCTCGTAGTGGGCTGCCTCGGCATCCCACCGCTGCAGGACGGCGCGCGCCACGTCGGGCACGTAGGCCCGGGCGTAGTCCTCGCCCTGGAAGTCGACGACGTTCTTCAGCGAGTCGAAGGTCATGATCGTCACGAACTCGACCTCCGCGTCGCGCGCCCGGCGCAGCACCTCGATGCCCCGGTAGCCCGGAATCGCCTTCGCTTCGATGCCCGGAATCACCCGGGTGCGGAGGATCCGCTCGTAGGCGTCGGCGTTCTCCGGGGTGGTCCAGCCGTGCCAGATGCGTCGAATGCTCATCGGTCGTCCTCGTGTGCGGTGGCCCAGTCGAGCGCTCGGAGTGCTCGCAGCGTGATCCATCGATTGGGGGCGCCCTCGTCGCCGGCCATGCCCTCGTGGAGGGTGTCGCGGTACTGGACCTCCAGGGGCCAACGGCCGTGGGGGTCGCGACGGGCCCGGAGCCGATCCAGCGCCTCGCCCGCTCGGGGATCGGGCGGGTCCCCGGCGGCGCGGAAAGGGTCCAGGGCCCGGAGCGTGACCTCGCCGGTGGATCGGCGCCGCAGGAGTCGCCGCTCCAGGAGCGGGCGCTGGGCATCCACCCCGTGGGCGCTCACCGTCCATCGCCCAGCACCGAGAGGTAGGCCTTCCACGGCCCCACGGCCTCGTCGTGCCGCTTCGCCATGACCCGAGCGATCTGGGCGACGTGGGTCAGATCGTGGGCCACCCAGGTGGCCAGGAGCTGAGCCAGGGTGACCGTGCCGAATTCCGGATGTCGGCCGGTGCGGGTCAGATCGTCGGGGCCGAGGCGGAGTCCCCGGAGATCCGCGAGGTTCGCCGCGCGGAGGTCGGCAAAACGGTCGAGAAGTTCCCCGAACGCCGCGCCCCGATTGAGATCCAGGTGCCGGAAGCGATCGAAGGGGTGGAAACGCCGATCGTCGTCGTCGCCCAGGATGATCCGGGCGCGGACCATCCAGTCGTGTTCCTCGCCGTCGATGAGGTGCCCCACGACGTCGAACGCACTCCAGCTTTCGGGGCCTTCGTCACAGTGGATCCAGGCCGACGGGAGGCCCTGGAGCCAGGAACGGAGGAGCGCGGGAGTCCGCTCCAGGAGCGCGATGGAGTCGTCGAGGTCGAAGTGCACGCGGAGCCGTGGAAGGAGGATCGGAACGACGCGGGGCCGGCCGGATCATGTCCGACCCGGCCGTCCTCCAGCAAGTCAGCGCACCTCCTCCAACGAGCCCCGGAGGCGCTCGGTGATGCGATCGGCGGCGTAGTCGGCGACGTGCTCCATGGCGCGGGCGAGGTCGTCGACGGACATGTCGGCGAGGACGGCGGCAGTGACCACGTTCCGGGCGATCCGGGCCCGGTCCCCTCCGAAGATGTGGGGGGTGAGGGGGTCGCGCTCCCGCACGTGGGACTCCCAGATCTCGCTGCCGTCGGCCCCGTCGAGGATCAGGACCTGGGCGTCGACGAACACGTGGGCCGCGGCGTCCCATTCCTCGGCGTCGATGCCGTAGTCCCGAACCCGCACCTCCAGGAGGAAGTCGGCGCCCGCCTCGTCGTCGACGAGGGTGGCCCGCAGGAGACGCGCCGCCCGTTCACTCGTGCGGGCGGCCAGGCGACCGGCCACGTCGGTTCGGGTGGCGGCGCTGTCGAGGCGTTCCCGGACCCCGGCGGCCGCCACCTCCCGAGCGATGCGACTGCCCAACCGGACCAGGGCGTGGACGGGATCGTCGGGGTGACCGGGAAAGTACGGGCCCGTGAGGACCTCGGGGTACGGAGGGAAGTCGTACACCGCCGCCACGGTGCGGTCGGCGAAGTCGTACTCCCCGAGACGGCCGGCCGACTGGCACGACGACAGAAGGACGGCGGAGAGCAGTGCGGCGGCGACGCACGCCGAGGCCGCGCTGACACGGGCCAGGGGCGGGATCCTCATGCGAACCTCCGGTCGAGACCGGGAGGGCCCACCCTACCATGGCACGGCGGTGGCGGAGCGGTATCGGGAGAAGTCCGCGAGCAGGCGTCAGGGCCCGCCGGGGCGCACCCGCGTTACCGCGGTAACGTCCCATCCGGGCCGGTGGGCGCCCCAGGTCGGTCCAGCACCTGCCCCAGGTGGTGTTCCAGATGCCCGACGTAGTCGTCCATGAAGTAGTCCAGGGTCGTCGGCTCGGAGGCGGGCACGGTGCGCCAGGCGATGCGGTGGAGGGCGTGGCGGGCGCGGGGGCGGAGGCGTACGTCGTCGGGCACGGCCTCCATGACCCGGGCGAGATGCAGGTTGAACGACCGCCACAGGGCGACCAACTCGGGCCACGAGGCGTCGTCGTACCGTTGCGCCGTGACCCAGGCGTCCTGGTCGTAGCCGGCGAACTCCAGGTGATCCACGAACTGGGCCCGGACGAACCGCTGGTGGTTGTTCGACGCCGAGTCGATGAGGTGGCCGATCACCTGCTTGGGAGTCCACTTCCCCGGCGCGGGCTCTCGTCCCACCGCGCCCTCGTCCAGGGCCAGGAGAAGGGGCGTCGCCGCTTCCACCACATCGCGCAGCCAGCGCGCGTAGTTCGGTCCCGACACCCTCACACCCTCCCTTCGTACACGATCACCTGAACTCCGCTGGGATCGGTGAGGTACGCGTACCGGCTGCCCCACGGACGATCCACCGGACCCTCCACGGGCCACCGTTCCCCCAGGACGTCCAGGAACCGGTCCAGGTCGTCCACTCGGATCTGCACCGACGCCCCGCCGTTGGACGGGACCTCCACCGGGACGAACTCCAGAAAGGCCGGACCCGTCACCGTGTCGGTCAGCCCGAGGATGGCGCCCACGTCACTGCCGTCATTCCATCGCTCCACCACGCGAAGTCCCATGAGGTCACTGTAGAACGCGACGACGCCGTCCAGGTCGGCGGTGTCGAGGCGCACCTTGAGGCCGGTGATGGGGCCCGCCCCCTTCGCGGACGCCAAGGGCCGCCGCGCCACGATCCCGTACGCGTTGGGCAGTCGGCCGTGCACGGACGGGGGCCAGTGGGGAAACTGGTTCCAGAAGGGCTTCGGGTACTCCCGGAACGCCCTCACCTCGAGGCCGGCCGAGAGGAGGGCCTCCATGACCTGGCCCGGCCGCCAGTGGCGCTCGGGCATGCGAGGCCCGTCGGGACCCGCGACCCGCTCCACGACGCTCCGGGGAAATCCCGGCGCCTCCTTCGGGTCGACGTCGAAGTAGCCCACCTCGGGGCGGAGCGCGAGCCCAGTCGACTCCCGGTCCCAGAGATTCGCCAGGGGATGGCCCTCGTACACGACGAGCGATCCGCCCGGGCGGAGAAGGCGCGCCACCCCTCGACCCCACGGCTCCAGCGCCATGAGCCACGGGAGCGAGCCCCGCCCGGTGTAGACCACGTCGGCGGTGCCGTCGAGTTCGTGGGGAGGATCCGCGGCGTCTCCGACCAGGAACGACGCCTCCGACGCCCCCACCGCCTCGGCCTTGGCCCGGGCCTGGCCCACCATCTCGGCGCTGAGATCGACCCCCACCACCGAGGCCGCGCCGGCGTTGAGGAGTCCCAGGGCATCCAGGCCGTGGGAACACTGCAGTTGAATCACCCGCGCTCCGGGGAGGAGGTCGGCCACGAGCGCGCGCTCCTCCGGGAGCAGGTTGTCGCCTCCCCCCCGGAGGAGGGCCACGTGCTCGTCGAACTCGGCTCCGTACTTCTCCCTAGCCACCACGTCCCAGGCGTCCGCCGTCTCCCGGTGGATCGCGGGGACGTCGTCGTTCTCGTTCGTCATGCGCCTCTCCATCCACCCGTCCCCTCCGGGGTCAGCCTCCGGCTTCCGCGAACTCCCGGTACTCCCCCCGGTCCTCGGGGGGCACGAAGGCTTCCCACTCGACGCTGAACTGATCGCCGTCCTCGAACTCGTCCGCTTCGAGCCGGAGCTCCACCTGACGTTCGTCGCCCGACTGGAATCCCCGGGTCTCGACCCACTCGTGGTAGGTCTCCTTGATGGTCCCGCCGGCATCGACGAGGTCGACGTCCACCGTGATGCCGGGAAGCGGAGTCTCGCCCCGGAATCGAACCAGGAGGTCCAGAAGCACACCCGTGTTCCGCGGCCCCTCGTCGGTCGGCATTCCCTCTTCACCCTCGGCCGCCGCTTCCGAGGCCATCGCCGCCGCTTCCGCACCGGCCATCGCACTGCTCGCGGCCGCCCCCGCCTCGGCCGGGTCCGGAGACTCCTGAAGAGCCACCGCGTGCCCATCGACCGTGTAGGAAAGCAGACTCACCGAATAGAGGGCCCGTCCGGCGAGGGCCTCCTCCTCCGGGTCCATCTCCATACACCCTGCCGCGGGAAGGGTGAGGGCCAGCAGGGACACCCCCAGGGCCATGGTTGAGCGCTTCATCTCCGTTCTCCTCCGGTGGGGTTTCGTCGGCTACCGGGCGTCGCCCGGTTCCCGGTCCCCGGACGGGGCCGAGGGCACGGCGTCGGCGGCGATCCGCTGGAGCGCTTCGGCCAGGGCGTCGGGCAGGCTCACCAGAACGGTGGGCTGATCCGACTCCATGACTTCGGCGAAATTCCAGGGGGCGCCCCGGAGTTCGTGGGGTGCCCCCATGGGACTCCGTCCCGTCACCGTGGCGTAGATCACGAGAGCGGCCAGGTAGCTGCCCGTGGGATTGGGGTGGGAACCGTCGTCGAGAAAGAGATCGACATCGGGGACTCCGGCCAGCGCAGCGGTCCAGGCCTCTCCCACCGGGGCCACCGAGGCCGCCTCCTCCCGGGCGATGTCCCGGTAGGCGGCGCGGATCACCGGCGCCTGGTCGGGAAACGCCTCCTTGGCCCAGGTCATGTAGAACCCCGGGCGGGCATCGACCCCCCGGGCCATGGCCACCAGCTCCCGGGCCGCGGCGTGGAAGCCGTCGGGGGCGACCAGGGTTCCGGCCTCGTCGTCGGCGTACGGGGCGCCCAGGGTGCTCTGCTCCTGGAGGATCACCCACTCCCACTGGCCGTCGTCGGGACCCTCGGTCAGCAACTCGGCCACGTGCCCGTCGTCCAGGTGGCCCCGAAGGGTCTGCCCTCCGTGGGTGTGGCTCACGACCCGCACCACGGGACCGTCCATGGCCTCCGACACCCCTCGGATCAGCGCCGGGAGGTTGTTGAAGTAGATGTAGCTGTTGCCCACCAGGAGCACGTCGATGCCGTCGCGGGCCGGCTGGCACGCGGCCGAGCCCACGGCGGTGGCGATGAGAGCGCAGGTCAGGGCGATGGAACGGAGGCGCATGGGCGGCGGTCCGGGTCGGAGGTCAGGGTCCATGATGCGACCGGTGCTCCGGCGGCGCGACCCCCGCCCGCCCTGATGCCGTCTCCAGAGGCCGCGCCTCGGCCCCTCCAAGTACCTGGAGCAGGTACCCCACCCCGCCCACCACCCCCAGCATCCCCGTCGCTCCCGAGACGATGCCCACCAGGTGGCCGTTCTCGTCGATCACGGGGGAGCCGCTGGTGCCGACGGGGTCGGCGTCGGGGTCCATGGGCCGCACGTGAACGTACGGCCCGGGGTTGTCGACGACCCGCATGGGAACCACCGTCGGCTCGGCGTCGCCCCGGGCCGCCCGGCTCCGCCCCACGGCGTACACCCCTTCGCCGCGTCGCAGGGGTGTGGTCCGCACCTTCAGGGGCACGACCCCCTCGACCCTCGTCACCACGTCGAACACCAGCCAGTCCCGTACCTTGAGCGTGTTGAAGTCCCCGACGGGCTCCGAAGGGTCGTCGTTGAGCAGGCGGCCGAGTTCGACCACTGTCCCGGACTGCGGAGAGCGCAGGCGCCACCCTGCGAACCGGGGTCCCAGAGATACCGTTTCGAGCCCCTGCTCCTCGCCAAACACGAGAAACAGGTGCTTCACCGTCACCCCGACGGTATCGTCGGCGGCCTCCACCAGGAATGCGTTGCCGAGGCCTTCGTACGTCGTGTCGGCGAAGGCGACGTCGTTGGTGAGCACGAGGTCGGGCCACTCGGCCACGGGCCGCGATACCCAGGCCTCGGCCACCGCCCCACCCTCGCCGCACCCCCACGTCAGCAGCACCCCGACGAGAGACCGTACCGGCCATGCCGCGGGCCTCCTCCCTCGGCGCCACCCCATGTTCATCGGATCGCCTCCGGCACCGCCTGGGGGGAGTCCCCCACCTCGAGGATCGGGTCCTTCTCGCCGGTGAGCTGCCACCGCACCAGTACCGTGGGGATCACGCCGGCGGCGTAGAAGTCGTCGAAGAAGCCCTTCACGGTGAAGTCGTCGCCCCGTTCCAGCGCCACCTCGGCCAGCAGCTCCTCGATCTGGATCTTGCCGCTCACGTAGCTCGTGCCGTAGCCCGGCTGGCGCAGATAGAGGTGCTGCTCGCCCCGGACCAGGTCGCCGTCGGGCAGCCATCCCCGGGGCGTCCAGCGGCCGGCGTATTCCACGGCTTCCTCCATGACGAACTCACCGCCGTGGAGCATCAGCCCCGACGTGGCCCGGGCGGCGCGCTGGGCCAGCATGATCCACACGAGCTCCCGAGCTCGGGCGGAGTTGTCGTCCAGGAGTCCCAGATGCATGAACATCTCCTCGACCCCCGTGGCGAGCCCCTCGGAGCGGGCGTCGAAGATGTTGTAGAGCGAGGGCACGCGACGTATGGGACTGGGGTGCGGATCCTCCCGCATGCGGGCCAGCTCGATCCAGTGGTGCATGTGGGGCCGGAACGCGTCGGGATCGCGGTAGATCACCTCGCTGAAGAAGTTGCGGATCTCGCCGGGTTCGGCCGGGGTGAAGCTCCCGTTCACGGCCCGGAGGGCGGCGTCCATCCACGCCTCGACGGTCTCGATCTCCTCGTCCGCGAGGAATCGCATGTAGCGGTCCACCGACTCGTTCAAGCGCCGGTCGTACTCCTCGGGGGTGGCGATGCGCTCGAGTTCGGGAAGGTCGCGGTTGCGGTTCTCCTCCAGGCGCAGGGAGGCGTGGGAGCGGGCCAGCTCGCGCCGCATCAAGGTCACCTGCTCGTCCCACGAATACGGGACGAGGTGGACGTTCTGCATATACCAGGTATAGGCGTCCTTTCCGACCCCGCTGGGTCCGGACTTCGACGGCAACGTCTCGGCGATCCAGTCGGCGAAGGCGACGCTGGCGGCCTCGGCGTCGGCCAGGGCGGCGTCGAGGTCGGTGCTCGTGCCCGCCACCCGCTCGGCATAGTCGGCGAGGTCGGCGGCCTGGCCCCGGAAGGAACGGATGCCCGCCTCCCAGAGGTCCCTGGCCTCGCTGTCGGCGAGATTCGTGCGGGCCTGCTCCAGGAGCGGCGGAATCGCGGCGAAGCGCGCGGCGAGTTCGGCGGCGGCGGCCTCCGATAGAGGCTCGTCGTAGGTCCAGGTGTCGATCCAGCCGTGGATCACCGCCCCTTCGTGGGCCGGGACGTCGCTCTCGGCGGGGTACAGGGTGACGTAGAACGCCGGATCCCGGGCCCACGGCCGCCGCACCGCGTGATCGAAGTCGAGGCCGTTCATCTCGGCCCGCACCAGGTGCCAGTCGACCTGCTGCTCCACGGGCCAATCGTCGACATCGAGAGCCCAGAGGCGCTCCTTCCACCGGCGCAGCGCCTCGCGCTGGGCGGCCATGGCCTCGGCGGAGTAGTCGGGGACGCCGTCGACGAAGGTCGGGCGTTCGAACCCACGCCACTCGTCGAAGAGGGTCACGAGGTCGTCGTAGGCCGACCCGGTCCGGGCCGGGGACTCGGGGACGGTGCAGGCGAGCAGCGGGAGGGCGGCGAGGGCGACGGCGAGACGGCGGAGTGGACGGGGGCGCATGGCTGGCTCCGGACGGGGTGGGCACCGGACGGGGTCAACCTCTCGCGCCGGCCCGCCCCGGGCAATGCATCCGGGCCGGGCCGGCCCGTCTCAGAGGTTCTGCCCCCCGGACAGCTCGATGCGCTGGCCCGTCATCCAGTGGTTGCTTCCGGTGACGAGGCTGGCGATGCCGCCGCCGATGTCGTCGGGCAGTCCTACGCGACCCATGGCCGTGGACGCGGCGATCATGCCGTTCAGATCAGGGTTGTCGCGCACCGCCCCCCCACCGAAGTCCGTCTCGACGGCACCTGGGGCGACGGTGTTGACGGCGATGCCCCGGGGACCGAGCTCCCGAGCGAGATACCGCGTCAGCACCTCCACGCCGCCCTTGGCACTCGCGTAGGCCGAGTATCCCGGGAACGTGAAGCGGGTGAGGCCCGTGGAGACGTTCAGGATCCGACCCCCGTCCGCCAACCGGGGCAGGAGCGCCTGCGTGAGGAAGAACGGGCCCTTGAGGTGGACCGCCACCTGGCGGTCGAAGTCGTCTTCGGTGGTGTCCTCGAAGGCACTGTGCACCCCGAATCCAGCGTTGTTGATCAGAACGTCGAAGGTGGATCGACCCCACACCTCGTTCAGACTCCCACCGACGGCGGCGGCGAAGTCGGGGAAGCTGGCGACCTCTTCGGTATCGAGGCGCAACGCCGTCGCCCGGCGACCCTCATTCCGGATTGCGGCCACCACTTCGGCGGCCTCGTCGGCGCCGTTGCGGTAGGTGAGGAGGATGTCGATGCCGGTCCGGGCGAGATGGAGGGCGGCGCTGCGACCGAGCCCGCGGTTGCCTCCGGTGATGAGAGCGATGGTGTCGGCCATGCTGCCTCCGTGGGGAATCGTGATCGTCGGCAGACACAATAGCGGGGTCTCCCAGGCGAACCGGCGCCCGATCCTCTCCCGTTCTTGCCTGATCCTCCAGGCCAGGAGAAACAGGTCTGTCCATGAACGGCCCGGGCGCCCATCGTGCATGCTCGAACCTACGGAGACGCATGGATATGGACCTCGACGCCCTCACAGCACGGTTGTGCGCGTTTGCCGACGCGATGGACGCATCGGAGACCCCCATCGAAACGGGGATCCCCGGGTTCACGTTGGTCCGATCGCGACAGCCTACGCCCATCGAACCGACCCTGTACTCCCCGCTTCTGTGCGTCGTCCTGCAGGGTCGCAAGGAAACCATGTTGGGCGCAGAGCCCGTGGAATTCGGAGCGGGCGAGTCGCTGGTGGTCAGCATGGATCTGCCCACGTCGTCTAGGATCACAGAGGCGAGCGAAGGCCGCCCCTACGTGGGCCTGGCGCTGGAGATCGACCGGGGTCTCGTACGGGACCTGCAGGCCGAGATCGACGAGGCTCGGCTCCCCGCGATCACTGCCGGAGTGGTCGCCTCCGGGGTTGCCGACCCGGGCCTGCTGGAGGCCATGGGACGCCTCTTCGATCTCGTGGATCGTCCACGGGAACGAGGAGTCCTCCTCCCCCTGCTCCGCCGCGAGATCCACTTCCGCATGGTGCTCGCCGGGCACGCCGCCATGCTCCGGCGGCTGGCGTGGCAGGACAGTCACGCCAGCCGCGTCGCACGGGCCATCGCCCACATCCGGCGCGAGTTTCCCAGGACGTCGAGCGTCGCCGAACTGGCCCGGGTGGCCGGCATGGGCGCCTCGAGCTTCCACGAGCACTTCAAGGCCATCACCCGAACCACGCCGCTCCAGTTCCAGAAGGACCTCCGCCTCCTGGAGGCGCGCCAACGGCTGCAGAGCGGGCGCCCCCCGGTCGCGACGGTGGCCTACGACGTCGGCTACCAGAGCCCCGCCCAGTTCAGTCGGGAATACGCGCGCAAGTTCGGGCGCCCGCCGAGTACCGATCGGGGAGCCCGGAGGGCTGGGTCCGGCCCCGCCGGCGCGAGGTGATGCCTACCCCGGGGAGGGTGTGGAGGGAGCCGGGTGGGTCTTCGCCCCGGTCATGCCGCCCCTTGACCCCCGCGACCCGCCCCCGGCCAGGGTCCGCAGGGCGTCGGCGGCACCCAGGAGTCCCCGGGTCTCGTGGTAGCAGGCCTTCCACAGATGGGCCTTGGCCCGCGCCACGGGCCGGCCTCGGGCGTCGACCGACTCGAACCACCCTCCGTGTCGCGCGTCGAGGAAGTGGGCCTCGATCCAGGCCCAGAGGCGGTGCAGCGCCGCGAGGGGCTCCGACCGGCGGTGGGAATCGTCCCGGGCGAGAACGGCGAGGGTGAAGAGGGCCTCGGCCTGGGCCCACCACACCTGAGGCTCATCGGGCCGAAGCCAGCCGCGCCACCCCCGTCGCGGGAGGCCGTTGCGGAGCCCACCGGACCGGGTCAGTCCCTCATGCAGGGCCCGGCGGGCCAGGCCCTCGATGGGCGTCCCAGGGGCCAGGCCCAACGCCGCCCGCGCGGTGCGTACCAGGTGGTAGGCCTCGACGTCGTGGCCGTACGAGATCACCCGGTCCAGTGGCCGCCACCCTCGGTCGTAGTGCCGAAAGAGCCGTCCCCCGTCCCGGGTGACCAGGGCTTCGGTGCGCTCGACCAGGGCGCCCAGGCGATGGGCCGCCCGAGAGTCTCCCGTGGCCTCCACCAGTTCGGTGAGCGCCTCGACCGCGTGGAGTAGTGCGTTCGACGACCGGCCGCCCCAGGGCGTGCCGATGAAGTCGTTCGGTCGGTCGGGGTGCGTCACCAGCGGCGATCCGTCGCCGGCGAGGGCTTCGGCGTAGCTCGCCGAGCCGGGGTCCCATGCGCCGTCGTCGAGCCACTGGAAGAGTTGGAGAGCCCGGTCGCGGTGCGCGGGGAATCCGGTGAGGCGAGCCAACGCCGAAGCGGCGAACACCCCGAACGAGACGGCGTAGAGGTGGGTCTCCCGGGGACGCCCCTCCCAGAAGGAGAGCCCCCCTGCCGGTTCGGTGGCGAACCGCTCGAACAAGGCGCCCAGGCCTTCGTCGGCCCAGCGACGGTAGGCGGCGCTCCCCGGACCCGTGTCGGGGCGGCAACGCGCCAGGGTGGCGGCGGCCCACACGAAGCGAGCCTGGTAGACCACCGACGCCGGGCGGGGGTCCGAGGGAGCCCAGGCGTGGTCGAAGTCCTGCGGAAACCCCTGGACTGCCGCACCGTGCCTGCCCATCACGCGCCCGAACCACGGCTCGACGGTGTGGCGGAGCAGGGCGTCGTCGAGGGCATCGGCGAGAGCCCCGGGAGAGGGGGTGGACGGGGTGGTGCGGGGCATGGGCGAAGGTCCGACGAGTCCGGGCCATGCCGCAAGCCTCCGCAGGGATCCCCGCCCGACTGTCGCGCGGCGCGCTCATTTATTACCGTGCAAGTAACAAATGACCTCGCCGCCCCCCGGGAACCGCTGTGAACCGCCCCTGAGCCGATGGAACGACACCACATCCTGAGCGATCTGGAGCTTCGGGCACTGCTTGCGGCGGCCCGACTCGGTGAGGAGGCCAGCTACGGAGTCGCGATCCACGACGACATCGTGCGTCGCACCGGCCGGGGCGTCTCGGTGGCCGCCGTCTACGCAGCCCTGGCGCGCCTGGAGGACCGCACGCTGGTCCGGTCCTCGCGGTCCGACCCGCTCCCGGAGCGCGGGGGACGGTCGCGACGCCACTTCGCCGTCACCCCCGAGGGCCTCCTGGCCCTCGCCGAGGAGCAGCGGATCCAGGATCGTCTCTGGGAAGGGATCGACCTCGCCGGCGAGGGCCAGACCGGCGGCGCCGGATGAGTGGTCAGGGACCCCCGCGGTGGCTGGAGCGGCTCCTCGCACGAGTGCTGCCCGCGTCCCATCGCCAGGACGTCCTGGACGACCTGGCCCTGCTCTTCCGCCGGCGGGTGGCGGATGCGGGTCGTGGGCGGGCTTTGCTGTGGTACCTGCGTCAGGTTGGACGGGAGTTGATGGCGGTGGCAACGGGCGAATCGACACGGGAGGGGCACATGGGCGGATGGTCGACGGTGAAGGACGTGATCCGGGATGGGCGGTTCGCTGTGCGGTCGTTCCTGGCCACTCCTGCGTTCACGGTGTCTTCGGGCCTGACGTTGGTGCTGGGGATCGCGGGGACGACCACGATGTTCGCGGTGGTGGATCAGGTGTTGTTGCGCCCCCTTCCCTATCCGTCGGGGGAACGCCTGGTGCACCTCGTCCAGACGGGGCCCACCGGTGGTGGCGGATTGGCCGTCTCCTGGCCGAACGTGGAGGACGTGGCCGACGCGGTCGACGGACTGGACGGCCTCTCGGCATGGCGTGGTTGGGGATTCCTGGATCAGCGCGATGGGGTCACGGAACGCCTGAGCGGCGCGTCGGTGACCCCCTCCTACTTCGATCTCCTCGGCCTGGAGCCGGCGGTGGGTCGCTTCTTCGCCTCCGACGACGTGGAACAGCCGCGGATCGTCGTGAGCCACGCCTATTGGACCGGGCGCCTGGCGTCGGATCCCGGCGCGGTGGGGCGCACCGTGAGCCTGGATGGGTACGGCTACACCGTGGTCGGCGTCGCTCCCCCGGGGTTCGTGGACCCCGTCGCCGCCGTGGCGGGGCTGGGCCAGCCGGACGCCTGGCGGCTCCTCTCCGGGACGCCGACGGCATCGGGCCGAAGCAACCGCAACGTGTGGTCCATCGGCCGCCTCGCCACCGGGGTCGGAATCCACGACCTCGACGAGGAGATGCGGGCCGTCTCGGCGCGGCTGGCAGACGCCCACCCCGCCGAAAACGACGGGCAGAGCTTCCACCTGATCGGCGCCCGGGAGGCCCGGGTGGGCGACGTTCGTCGGACCTTGCTGATCCTCCTCGGGGCGGTGGGGGTGCTGCTCGCCATCGCCTGCGCCAACGTCGCCAACCTCTTCCTGGCTCGTGGTACGGCGCGGCGCCGCGAACTCGCCCTCCGTTCGGCGGTGGGAGCCAGCCGGGGTCGCCTCCTCGCTCAGCTCCTCACCGAGGCGGCCGTCTTCGCTCTCGCCGCGGGCGCCGTGGGAATCGTCGCGAGTTGGATCGCGCTGCGGGCCCTGAGTTCGGCGAGTGCGGTGTGGCTCCCTCGAGCCGAGACCCTGGGTCTCGACCCGCGCATGGTGGCCTTCGCCCTGCTGACGTCCCTGCTCACCGCCGCCCTCTTCGGCCTCGTTCCCGCCCTCCGATCGGCCGGAACCGACCTCGCCGCGCGCCTCCGAGGCAGCCGTGGCGGAACCGAACGAGACGCGACCCGGCTCCGCACCATCTTCGCGGCGAGTCAACTCGCGCTGGCGGTGGTCCTCCTGTCGGGAATGGGGTTGGTGCTGGAGAGTTTCCTCAGGCTCACGGGCGAAGAACTGGGACTGGACGCCCCCCAGGTGCTCACGGCGGAGGTCATCGTCGACCGTACCGTCCACCAGAGTCGCGAGGCCCAGAACGACGTGGTGGCCCGTCTGATCGAGGGGATGGGAGGCCTCCCGGCGGTGCGCTCGGCCGCCGGGATCAACGCCCTGCCCATGAGCGGTCGTGTGGACGCCACGAACGTGATCCGAGCCGAGGACGAGGCCGCGTTGAACGATGATCCGGAAGCCAGCGCGCGCCTGCCTCGCTTCCCGGTGCGCACGGTCACCCCGGGGTACTTCGGCACCGTGGGCATGCCCGTGATCAGCGGCAGGGACTTCGCCGTCGGGGACGGGGCGGACGCACCGCCGGTGGCCGTCGTGAACCGGGCGCTGGCCCGCCACCTCTTCGGAGACGACGACCCCCTGGGCCGCCGGGTCGTGGTGCGCGGTGCGACCCTGGAGGTGGTGGGAGTCGTGGGTGACGTTCGGCAGTTCGGCCCCCACCGCGCGCCCGAACCCGCCCTCTACACCGTGTACGACCAGGAGGCGCAGAGCTGGATGCGGGGGACCATGAACGTCGCTCTCCGAGTGGGTTCGGAGAGCGGTCCGACCCCCGGGGCGGTGCGGGAGGCCGTGGCGAACACGGGCCCGGGCCTGATCGTCGTCTCGGTTGCCCGCCTCGACACGCTGCTGGGTCGACACCTCGCCGTACCCCGCTTCCGATTGGCGCTGGCGACCATCTTCGGAGCCCTTGCTCTCATCCTCTCCGCCGTAGGCGTCGGCGCCATGGCGGGGTACACGGTCGCCCGCCGGACCCGGGAGTACGCCGTGAGGCTGGCGTGCGGCGCGCGGCCCGACCAGGTGGTCCGATCCATCGCCGGATCGGTGGGCGCCTTCACCCTGGCGGGACTCGGGACGGGATTCGCCGCCGCCCTCGTGTCGTCCCGCCTGCTGACGGGAATCCTCTACGGGGTGTCGCCGGGAGACGTGCGCGTCCATCTCGCCGTGGTCGCCGTCCTCGCAGCCGTGGTCGCCGGCGCGGCGGCGGCGCCCGCCCGGCGGGTGCTCTCCATCGATCCGGCTCGAGTCCTCCGCGACGAATAGACCCCGTCCCTCACGCCCGACGGGCGCTGCGCTCCGACCCCGCCACGGCCAGGACCTGGGCGATCCGGGTTACGGTGGCGACCGGCTCGAGGTCGAGCTGCCTCCACGTGATCCGTACGATTCGATACCCCAGGGACGAGAGGCGGGCGTCGCGGCGGCGGTCGGCCTCGAAGCTCTTTCGGGAGCCGTGGAAGGCGAAGCCGTCGACTTCCACCACGACGCGGGACGTGCGCCACACGCAGTCGAGTTCCAGACCTCCGACCCGGCCGTTGGTTTCGGGCCGGGGCAGCCCGGCCTTCCCGATCCACTCGAGGAGGCGCTCCTCGGCCTCGGATCGTGTGAAGGCCGGTCCGGTGGATCCCGACACCAGGCTTCGCAGTCGCCCGGCCCCGGGGATGGGGCCCCGACGAACCAGCGCCGCCTCGATGGCCTCCGGTCTAGCCCGTCCGTCGCGGGTCGCCTGGGCATACGCCCGCTCGAGGGTGTGCGACGGCACCGCCCCGGCGACGTCGAGAAGGGTGGGGACGGGCGCGGTGACGGGAATACCCTCGATCCGCTGCCAGTCGGACGGCGCCAGGGCGGGCACCCGGTGGGGTCGGATGCCGGGGCGTCGGCCGCCGTCCGTGCCCACCATGGAGACGTGGACCGGCGCGCGCGCCGGTTCCTTCGACGCGAAGCCGTGGAGCGCCAGGGCGGTGACGTGGCTCACGACGCCCCCCGGACCGCAGGCGAGGACGGCCGCCATCACCCTCGCCCTCGGAGGTTCGAGGCCGCCGTGCAGGGCACCGATCAGGTAGACCCCTCGATGGAGCCGCCGGAGGCGGCCCGATCTGCACTGCCGGTCGATCCAGGAGGGCGAGACCGGGAGGTCGAGCAGTTGTCGGCGGGTGACGACGCCGTGCTGACGGGCGGCGAGCGCCGCGGCGGCTCGTTCGGGGGCGGTCATGGCGAGGGTGGGTGGCGGGTGGCGGGTGGCGGGGCGGGTGGCGGGGCGGGGCGAAGCGAATTCCCCAACAGGGGCCCACAGCCCCCGTGATTCCGGGTTGGCGTCGCGAAGCGGTGGAAACGCCCCAGGCTGGCCTCGGCGGCCCATCGCGCTTGGGGAATCCACGTTGGTCCACGACGCAAATGCCCCACAGTCGGCTCGACGGCTCCCTGTTGGGGACTTCGCGTCGGCGAAGGAGATCCACGGGCCCGCGCCGGCGACGGCAGCAAGGAAGCTGCTCCGGGCCACGGGGCGACCCCATGGGCCGTCGGGTCGGGGGCGACGGTCCCGCGAATGGCTGACCGCGGGGCCCCGTCCTAGGTTTGCGAGTCGAACCGACCGTCCCTCCGCCCGACGCGCCCGCCATGACGCACCGTCTTCGCCTCGCCGCCCCGCTCCTGGCCGCCCTCCTGCCCGTGCTGCTGGCGGGTTCGGGAGGGGAGCCGGCCGCGGAGACGTGGGGACCGGAACCCGCCGCACCGGCCACTTCGAGAGGGGAGCCGGCCGCGGAGACGTGGGGACCGGAGCCCGCCGCACCGGCCACTTCGGGAGGGGAGCCGGCCGCGGAGACGTGGGGACCGGAACCCGCCGCACCGGCCACTTCGGGAGGGGAGCCGGCCGCGGAGACGTGGGGACCGGAAGCCGCCGCACCGGCCGCGGGCAACGCGAAGGCCGCCGGCGCGACGGGTGCGCAGGCCGCCGCGCCGGCCCCAGACACGGTCGTCGACCTCCGGGATCTGTTCGCCGCCGGGCTGTTCGTCGACGACCGCAACGGCGACTCGCTGCCCGACTTCGTGGACGGGCGGATCGTGCTGGCGGCGGAGTCGACCCCCGCCGAGGCCGGCGCGGCGGCCGACCTGGCGGCCCGACTGGGGTATGAGACCACCGCCACCGATCTGGGGCGGGCCGCCCGGATCGGCGACCCCGTCGCCGGGCCCGTGCTGCTGGTGGGCGACGAGGCCGCGGGGTCGGCAGGGATCGACGCCGCCGCCGTCCGCTCCACCCTGGCGCCGGGACAGGGGGCGCTGAGCCGGGTGGGCCCCTCGCCGGCCTATCCGTTCGGGGGCGTGGCCCTGGTGGGTTACGACGCCACGGGCCTGCTGGCGGCGTCGGCCTACCTGGCGGGGCGCTACCCGGCGGTGTGGGGGGTCGACGGCTCCACCTGGGCCAGTCTGTCCGCCGCCGCCGACACCTTCGCCGCCGTGGCCTCCCCCGACCTCGCCCCCCGGCTCACCCGCATCGTGGTGGACGCGGCCCGTCCCGGCGTGGCCCGGGCGGAGATGGCGGTGGCGGCGTCCGACGCCGCCGCCCGGGGCGCTCTTCTCGCGGCCCTCGCCGGCGAGCCCGCCGACACGACGGCCGACGACTCCGACGCCGACGACCCCCTCCAGCCCCTCCGGATTCGCGACCTCCACCGCCTGGAGTGGCACGTCGTGGGCGCCGGCGCCGACACCGTGGTGGCGGTACGCCCCGAGGAACCGTGGAGCCCGTCCAACGGGAGCGCCTACCGCCCCCCCTCCACCCCGCCCTTCTCCCTCGTCGACCTCTACACCGTCGACGGCCTCTACCGCGACACCAACCAGGATCTGGTGCCCGACGAGAGCCGGGCGTCGCTGTCGCTGGCGTCGGGCGCCGTGGCCGACGGAGTGGTCGACCTGGCCACCCGCATCGGCCTCGAGACCGCCGGCATCCGCCTGCCCCTGGCCCGGGTGGGCGGCCAGGAGGACGACCCCACCGCCAGGGGGTTCCCCATCCTGGTGGGGCCGGGCCACCACGCCCGCCGCGCCCTGGCCGCCGACGGCGGTATGCCCGGCGACGACGGCGCCCCGGGCACGGGCTTCGCCCTGCTCCTGGACCGTTCGTTCGGGCTCGGCGAACCCGAAGAGCGCCGGGGCGGTCTCGTGGTCGACGGCGCCGACGCCGACGGGGTCTCGGCGGCCCTCGACTGGCTGGCGGGTCGGGCCCCCTATCTGTGGTCCCACGGAAAGGGCCAGGTGCGCCTCGCCGACCTCCAGACCGAGATCCGGCGCTTCCTCCAGGCCCGGAAGGCACCGGGCCAGGTCGCTCTCGCCCTGGCCAAGCTCGGCACCTGGATGGATCGGGACGCCGAAAGCGGCGCCGCACCCCGCCGCGTCGAGGTCGAACTCGTCGCCGAAGACGCCCCCGAGGGCCTCGCCGCCGTCGCCGAGGCCACGATCCGCGAGCGCTTCACCGACGCCGACATCGCCGTGGACACCTGGTCCAGCGGCTTCGGCCAGGGCGACACGATCTTCGTGCAGGAGTGGGCGATTCCCTGGGAGGTGGACGACGCCCGCGCCCGTCTGGAGGCCGAAGTCTACCCCGCCGTCCGGCCCGGCGCCCCCGCCTCGGTGGAGCTCCGGGTGAGCGAGCCGCCGGCCATCCGGGCCCGACTCGCCGACGAGATCCGCACGCGCCTCGCCGAGGCCGGCGCCGATCCGGTGGACGTCCACGTCTTCAGCGCCTACAAGCAGGGCTATTCCTGGCTTGAGGACCGGGTCCTCCCCGAACTCCGGGAGGTCGACGCGGAGCGGATCGAGATCACCTACCACACCCTGGACGAATCCGACGAGATCCGCTGGCAGACCATCGCCGCCGATACCCGGTGGCTCCAGGAACTGTACCCGGTGGACGCCGTGCTGGCCCGGGAACTCGCCCTCTCGGACTCGGCCATCACCTTCACTCCGACCCGCACGGCCGACCCGATCTACACGGTGACGGCGCGGAACGCTGCCGGGACGGTGGTCTTCGAAGACGCCTTCACGCCCCGATACGTGGTGCGCCCGTTCTTCGATCTCTTCCCCGAGTACGAGCAGGTGCGCGTCACCACGGGGTGGCTTCACGCCGCCATCGGGGGCGAGACGGTGCTCGACGAGCGCGTGGTCACCGATCCCGAGCGCTTCTGGGACCGCCTCCAGACCGAGACCTACGCCGAGATCGTGGACTACGTGCTGGACACCCAGGACGGCGCCCCGTCGCCGGCCAACGCACCGTTCTTCGACGAGTTCCACATCGACCTGCGCCTGAGCGAGCCCGACTACCGCATCGGCGTCGATGAAGAGGTGATCAGTTCCCTCGAGGCGCTCCACGAGGACATCTACTTCGAGACCCTGACCCTCTTCGACCTCATCGGGAGCCGCTACCAGACCAGCCAGCCCTATCCGGGGCGGGTGCTGCCCTGGATCGATCCGTCGGGCGCCGGCCAGCCGGGCCAGGCCCGCCTCAGCCTCAACGGCAAGGAGCGGGCGGGGGCCGAACTCCTGGTGCGCACCTGGACCGACGACGCAGCCGCCCCCCGGGTGCGCCGGTACGGGCTCGGACCCCTCCCGGTGGACCCGCCCCGGATCGTGGGCGTGGGGGTCGACGCGGGGGCCGACGGACTCCGTACCCTCGTGGCCCGGGTCGAGGTGCCCGACAGCGTGGACCGCTTTCGGGAGTTCGAGGGCCGCTCGTCGGAAGCAGGCATCGACGCCCAGTTCATGAATGCCGAGCTCCTGGACGCCATGGTGGCCGCCCTCCGGACGCTGCACGCCGCGGGTCTCTTCACCGACGCTCTCTCGTGGGACCGCGTGGCGGAGCTCGTGATCGACGTGCGGGTCGAGGACGCCCCGGGGGCGGGGCGCCGAGCCGGAGTCCCCCGGAGCCCGAACCCGGCCTCCACCGACGCCCCCCGTCTCGTCGCCGACGGGTGGAGCGGGGACGGATCGCCCCTGGTGCAGTGGGACACCCCCATCCCGCCGGCCGAGAACGACACCGTGCTGGCTCGCCTGGCGACGTTCCCCCAGGCCACGGTCTACCACATGACGAACTCGTTCCTGGGCCAGCCCATCTGGGCCGTGGATCTGTTGCCGCCCCACGACGCCGGGTACGTGAGCCAGGCGAAGCTGAACGCCCTCAAACCCACCCTCTTCATCAGCGGCCGCCAGCACGCCAACGAGGTATCGAGCACCAGCCACATCCTCCGCCTCGCCGAGCTGCTGGTGACCGATTCGAGTTACACGGCGCTGCTGGACGACGTGAACGTGGTGCTCCACCCCATCACCAATCCCGACGGCGCCCGCCTCGCGGTGGAGATGCAGGAGGTGACCCCCGACTTCATGCTCCACGCCGGGTATCTCGGGGCCCTGGGCGTGGATGCCACCTCGGGAGAGCGGGACGACGACGCCCTCTACCCCGAGTCCCAGGTCCGCCGCCGGATCCGGGAGACGTGGCTGCCCGACGTCTACATCAACATGCACGGGTACCCGAGCCACGAGTGGGTCCAGTACTTCGCCGGCTACAGCGCCTGGGTGCGGAGTCGCCGGGGCGGGCAGCGGAGCTGGTGGGCGCCCCGGGGCTGGTTCATCCCGGGACTCTCCATCGTGGAGGACGACGACGAGGCCGAGTACGGCGACGCCCAGTGGGCGGTGTTGGACTCCATCGCCGCCGCCATCACCGGCGAGCCCGAGGTGGAGGCCATGAACCGGCGCCTCTACGCCCGCTACCGGAAGTACGGCGTGCAGGACCGGGACGACTTCACCGAGTTCTTCCACGAGGGCATCCTGGTGAACCTGCGGCCGAGGGGTCCGCAGAGCATCGGTCAGGGCCTCTACAGCCCTCGCATCACCTGGTTCTCCACCACCACCGAGGCCCCCGACGAGACGGCCCGGGGCGACTGGCTGGAGCTCGTCGCCACGGCGGGGCTGGCCCACTCTTCGGCCCTGCTCCGATACCTGGCCGGCGGAACGTTCGAGATGGAGCGGGAGGTGGAGGCCGACGCCGGAGGGGTGGTCCGGAAGGCCTCCCGGGTGAAGCCGGTACTCCCGGGGGGCTGAGGCGGCACCCGGCGGGGTTGCCCCGGAGGCGATGGCCCCCGTAGGGTCGGGCGACCTCTCCCCCCACCCCGGAGCACCCGTGGCCCGCCACCCCCTGGCCGGACAGTCGCCCCCCGACTCCATGCTCGTGGACGTCGACGCCCTGGTCGACGCCTACACCTCCCGTGTCCCCGACCCGTCGGTGCCCGGCCAACGGGTGTCGTTCGGCACGTCGGGCCACCGGGGCAGCGCCCTGGACACCACCTTCAACGAGCACCACATCGTGGCGGTGGTGGAGGCGGTGCGGCGCTACCGGGCGACCCAGGGCATCGACGGTCCCCTCTTCCTGGGCCTGGACACCCACGCCCTGTCGGCGCCGGCGGGGCGCACGGCGTTGGAGGTCCTGGGTGCGGCCGGGGTCGACGTCATGGTGGCCCCGGAGGACGGCCCCGACGCCGGGTTCACCCCGACCCCCGCGGTGTCCCATGCGATCCTGACGTGGAATCGGGACCGCCGCAGCGGCCTGGCCGACGGCATCGTCATCACGCCGTCCCACAATCCCCCTCGGGACGGGGGCATCAAATACAACCCGCCCCACGGAGGGCCCGCGGGCACCGACGCCACGCGCTGGATCGAGGACGAGGCCAACGCCCTCCTGGAAGCGGGGATCGCCGGGGTGCGCCGGATCTCGGTGGACCGGGCTCGGGCCCGGGACACCACCCACGCCCACGACTACATGAGCGCCTACGTCGACGACCTGGCGGCCGCGGTGGATCTGGAGGCGGTGCGGGGCGCCGGCGTGCGCCTGGGAGTGGACCCCCTGGGGGGGGCCGGCGTGCATTACTGGGGCCGCATCGCCGAGCGGTATGGCCTGGATCTCACGGCGGTGGACACGCTCATCGATCCCACCTTCCGCTTCATGAGCGTGGACAGCGACGGGGTGATCCGCATGGATCCGTCGTCGCCCGACGCCATGCAGCGGCTCCTGACACTCCGGGACTCCTTCGACGTCGCCTTCGCCTGCGACACGGACTACGACCGCCACGGGATCGTCACGCCCGGGGGCGGGCTGATGCCGGCCAACGACTACCTGTCGACGGCGGTGTGGTACCTGTTCCAGAACCGCCCCGAGTGGGGCGAGGACCGGAAGGTGGGCAAAACCCTGGTCACCAGCGGAATGGTGGATCGGGTGAGCCGCTCGCTGGGGCGGCGGACGTACGAGGTGCCCGTGGGCTTCAAGTGGTTCGTCGACGGTCTGGTGGACGGCTCCCTGGGGTTCGTGGGCGAGGAGAGCGCCGGCGCCACCTTCCTGCGCCGGGACGGCCGCCCCTGGACCACCGACAAGGACGGCATCGTGCTCTGCCTGCTGGCGGCCGAGATCCTGGCCCGCACGGGCCGGGATCCGGCCCAGGTGTACGAGGAGCTGGCCGAGCGGTTCGGCCGGCCGACCTACCGGCGACTCTCGGCACCGGCCACCGCCGAGCAGAAGGCCCGGCTCAAGTCGCTGGACGCGTCGGATCTCCACCTCACCGAAGTGGGAGGCCAACCCATCGAGTCGGTCCTCACCCACGCCCCGGGGAACGGGGCCGCCATCGGCGGCTTGAAGGTCACCACCGCCGACGCCTGGTTCGCCCTCCGTCCCTCGGGCACCGAGAACATCTACAAGATCTACGTGGAGAGCTTCCTCGGACCCGACCACGTGGACCGGATCGCCGACGCCGTGGGGGGCATCGTCGACGACGTCATGGCGTGAACACCGTCTCCTTCGACGTCTCCAACGCTCGGAGCACCGCCTCCCGCTCGGCCTCGGGGCCCGGCGTTCCGTCGCTGCGGCGTGCGCCCCGGGTGAGGATGTGGAGCCGAAAGAGCCCGCCCAGGGTGGGCAGGCCCAGTTCCCGGCGCGCGCCGTAGGCCACCAGAGCCCGGCGCACGGCCGCGGCTGTGCGGTTCCTCCCGACGAACACCCGGCGCACGAGCTTCACCGGATCCTTCGCACGGCGGGGCTCCAGATGGCGGGCGTAGGCCAGGAGGAAGTCGAAGAGATCGCGGGTGGGCACGTCGGCGGCGGTGTGGGCCGACCAATCGGCGATGCCCGAGACCCGCCCCTGGTCGAACCGGACCGTATCGGGCCCCAGGGCCCCGTGGGACGGCACCAGGGGCACGGGGCGGACGTCCAGTCGCTCGCCGAGTTGGACGGCCCAGGGCTGCTCCCCCACCTCGTCGGGGACCAGGGATCCGTCGGCGGCCCCGTCGCTCCGAAGGGCGTTCTGGAGATCGGCCAGGGTCTCGGCCACCGCCACCAGGTGCTGGGCCATGAGGGAGGGCGAGGGGCGGCGGGGAAGATCCAGGCTCAGCGCCCGGCCCGGGAGAAACCCCGTGGCCAGGACCTCGACCTTCTCCGAGAGTCGGTGAGCCAGGGGCGCGGGGACCAGCTCCCGCCAGGGCGACGGCAAGGCGCCCCGCACCGAGGCCAGGGCCCGGGCCTGCCCCACGAGCCCGGATCGCCCCGTCCCCCGGGGACGCACCTGCACCAGGACCAGAGGGTGACGAGCCTCCGGGCTTCCCCCGCGCCGGCCGAAGCCCACGAGATCGCCCCCGTAGGCGAGACCGGCGGCGGGCTCGGCGAGTTGGTGGACCCGGATCCCCACTCCGGTCAGCCCGCAGGCCTTGAGGGCGGCTCGAACCTCGGTCCAGACGGCGTCGACCTCCAACGGCCCCGGGGTCCGGGTGCCGAACCGCCGCCGCAGGACCGCCACGGCGATCCCCTCGAAGCCCCGGTTCAGCGCCGCCAATCCCAGCGACCGCTCCCACCGCTGGCGGCGGCTCGTCATGGGGACGTGATGGCGGAGGATGTGCCCAAGGGCGACCCGGTCTCCCGGCTCCACCAGGAACCGGCCGAACCGGAGGGGAGCCACGCTGCCCCGCCCGGAGGGAGGCACGACCAGGGGAGCCGCCGAGGGGGCGGTGGTGCGGATGCGGATCGGATTCCGGGGGGCGCGAGCCTCCCGAACGTCGACGGTGGGTGCGGGAGACGAAGACACCAGCTCCTCCGTGCAATCAGGGGGGTGCGCTGGCGGCTCGGCAGGCGTGGCGCCGCCCCGAAACGTCGGGCGCGGACGCGGTAGCCCCGGGGCTCTGCGTCACCACCTTTCGGTGGCTTTGCTCTGAGCAGCGGTCGTACCCGAACGGTGCGACTCCGAAGCGGTCGTGGTCAAGGCTGGCGTACCCGGGTGTCACACCTGAACTCTGTCCTGCGCATGCCCCTTCGAACGACACTCACTCCTGGAGGAATCCATGCATCCCGCCGTTGACACCCGCTCCACCCGGCGCCTGGCGCGCCTGCCCATCGCCCTGGCCCTTCTGGTCGCCGTGGCCGCCCTCGGCGCCTGGCGCGCTCCCGACGCCGGCGCCGTCGTGCCGACGGCGGACTGGCTCGAGGCCCTGGACGCCCCCAACCGCATGCTGTTCGACGCCCCGAGCTCCAACAACGGAGTGCCCCTGGTCCACGCGCTCAACTACATGAACTCGTGGAACGCCGCCGGGGCCGAAGACGCCGACATCGACGCCGTGATCACGCTCTACGGCGCCACCACGTTCCACGGCCTCGACGACTCCATGTGGGCCAAGTACGGCCTGGGCGCCGTCATGGGCGAGAACGATCTCGCCGGGGCGCCGTACGAGGTCAACCCGTGGCGGACGGCTCCCGTCTTCGACGGCGCCACGCTCCCGCCCGCGAGCATCGAGGCCCTCTCCGACCGGGGCGCGACCTTCATCATGTGCAACAACGCCCTCACCTACTTCGCCGGAAAGGTGGCCGCCGCCCACGGGCTCGACGCCGAGGTGGTCTACGGCGACATGAAGGCCCACATCCTGCCGGACGTCACTCTCGTCCCGGCCATGGTGGTGGCCCTCGATCGGGCCCAGCAGGCCGGCCTGTCCTACCACCGGCAGTAGGTCCACCGGGCCGCCCACCGTCCCGGCGGGGACCCCCCGTCGGGACGGCGCGGTTGGTGCATGGCGCCCCGCCACCCCATACTTGCGGACGTGACCTCGTCCGCTTCCCCCCCCGACCCCTCCCCGGAGCGGGTGACGCGCCTCCTCGAGCAGTTGGAGGACGGCGACCGCAGCGCCGTGGACCCGCTCTTCCGGCTGGTCTACGACGACCTGCGCCGTCTCGCCCGGGCCGCCATGTCCCGGGAACGCCCGGGCCACACCCTCCAGGCCACCGCGTTGGTGAACGAGGCGTGGCTCAAACTCGCCGGTGGACGCCCCCCGGCGGCCTCGGGCCGGGAGCACTTCCTGGGCATCGCCGCCCGGGCCATGCGCCAGGTGCTGGTGGACCACGCCCGGAAGCGCAGCGCGGACCGGCGGGGAGGAGACCGGGTCCGGGTGACCCTGGCCGCGGCCGACGGGCCCGCCGACGGACACGATCCCCACGAGATCCTGGCCCTGGACCGGGCCCTGGACGAGTTGGACGCCGTGGATCCGCGCCTGCGCCAGGTGGTGGAGTACCGGTACTTCGCCGGCCTCACCGACGATGAGATCGCCGGACTCCTGGGCGTCACCCGACGCACCGTGCTCCGGGACTGGGCCAAGGCCCGCGCCTGGCTCAACAAGGCTCTCTCCGACGACGGGTCGTGAGCGCCGACGAGCGTCAGGACCGGATCTGGGACCTCTTCGAGGCGTCGCTGGACCACGCCCCGGACGAACGCCGGGCGTGGCTGCGGGACGCCGAATCCGACCCCGAGATCGTGGCCGAGGTGGAGGGCCTCCTGGACGGTCACGAAACCGAAGGGGGACTCCTGGATCGGCCCGTGCCCCTTCCCCCGTCGGGCACCGAGCCCGATGACGACACCGCCATGGAGGCGCGGGTCCGAGCCGTCTTCGAGGGCACCTACGGCCTCGTGCGGGAGCTGGGACGGGGCGGGATGTCGCGGGTCTACCTCGCCTGGGAGCGGAAGCACCAGCGGCGGGTCGTCCTGAAGGTGCTCCGGCCCGAGGTGGCCGCGGGCACCGGGGCGGAGCGCTTCGCCCGGGAAGCCCGCCTGGTGGCCCGTCTCTCCCACCCGAACGTCGTGCCCCTCATCGACTCGGGCGTGCGGGAGGGGCTGGCCTACTACGTCATGCCCTACATCGACGGCCTGTCGCTTCGAGACCGGCTGACGGGACTGGACGGGGGACTGCCCCTGGACGGGGCTCTCGCCGTGCTGCGGAACGTGGCGGCCGCCCTGGACTTCGCCCACGTGGCCGGGGTGGTGCATCGGGATCTCAAGCCCGACAACGTCCTCCTGGCCGGGCCCCACGCGTACCTCTTCGACTTCGGCATCGCCCGGGCCTCCACCGGGCCGGGGGGCGTGGACGCCGAAGGGACGGTCCTGACTCGGGAGGGAGCGTTCCTGGGCACCCCGGGCTACGCCGCCCCGGAGCAGTTGTGGGGTGGAGCGACCCTGGACCACCGGGCCGACCTCTGGGCCTGGGGCGTGTTGGCGTGGGAGGTCCTCACCGGCGAACTCCCTCCCAACCCCGCCGACCCTCTGGCGGGAGGGCACACCGCCCTGGACGAAGGACTCGTGGCCCGGCGGCCCGGCGTGCCCCCCGAGGTGGCCCGCATCGTGGCCCGCTGCCTCGAACTCGACCCGGCCCGCCGCCCCGAGAGCGCCGCCGACCTCCTGGACGCCCTGGGGGCCGGGGCCGAGGCCGCACCTCGCGATGCCCCGTCCCGATCCGGCTCCCGGTGGGGGGGGATCGGTGTGGGTGTGGGCGCGGTGGCGGTGATCGCCGCCGCGGCGGTGGTCCTGCAGGATCGGCGCGACGCCGGGGCCGCCGGATCGGGCGGGCCCCTGGGACTCCCGGTGGCCGTCGCCCCCTTCGAGGCGTCGGGAGACGACCCGGGACTCGCCCTCCTGGGGCGTTTCGCCGGCGACTGGGTCACCCAGGGCATCCAGGACCTGGACGGTCTCGCCGTTGTGCCCTGGCCCGCTTCGGTGGGAGCCGCCGGCGACCGGCGAGAAGCCGAGGACGTGCTGGCCGCCGTGATCCGGGGCACGGGGGCCGGGACGGTGGTGGTGGGGTCGATCTACGCCCTGGACGACCGCCTGCGCTTCCGCGCCGAGGTCGTGGACGCCGCCACGGGGCTGGTGTTGTCGGCGCCCGAACCGGTATCGTCGTCTCCCGATTCGGCCGAGACGGCCTTGGGCGTGCTGGTGGACCGGATCCGGACGAGCCTCGCCATCGCCGGCGACGAACGCCTGGCGGCCATTCCGGGGCTCGCCCGGCACCCGCCGTCGTTCGAGGCGTACCGGGCCTTCGACCAGGGCATGGAGCTCTACCTCGCCCAGGAGTACTCCGACGCCACCGAGGCCTTCCAGACGGCGTGGCAGCGGGACACCACCTTCCACTCCGCCCTGGTCTACGCTGCGGCCACCGCGCTGAACACCGGCGACCCGACGACGGCCGACGACGCTCTGGACCGGGTCGAGCCCTACGTGGCCACGCTGAGCACGCCGGAGCGGGCTCGGTGGGAGGCCATGCGCGCCGTGGCCGACGGCGACAGCCCCCGGGCGCTGCGAGCCATGATGCGCCTCGCCGAGACCGGACCGGGGTCCCGGGCGCCGTACAACGTGGCCCGGTTGGCCCTGGCCATGAACCGCCCCGAAGACGCGTTGGCGGCGCTGGAATCCGCCGACCCCGATCGGGGCGAACTCCGGGGCTGGGCCCAGTACTGGACCCAGCTCGCCCACGCCCGCCACGTCCTGGGCGACTTCGAGGGCGAAGCCGCCGCCGCCGCCGAAATGCGTCGTCGGTACCCGGAGCGCCGGGTGGCCCTGGTCCTGGAGGTCCGGGCACGGGCCGCCCAGGGACGCTTCGACGACGTGGACCGCCTGCTGGATCTGGCCGAGACCCTGGCGCCCGAGACCTATTGGTCGGCGGGGGCGGCGGCGGTGGTGGGAGCCGAGGCCGCCCGGGCCCACGGTCACGAGACCGCATGGCCGGATCTTCTGGCCCGGGGCGAGGCCTGGCTCGACACCCGACTGTCGGCGGCCCCGGAGTACAGGAGCCACCGCTACTGGCGAGCCAGCGCCGCCTACGACGCCCGGGCGTGGACCGAGGCCCGGGAACGGTTCGGGGCGCTCCTGGACGAGGTGCCCGACAACGACACCTACCGGGGCATGACGGCGCTGGCGGCGGGGCATGCCGGCGACACGGCCACGGCCCGAGCCCTTCTCGAGGAGACCTTTCCCGGCGGTCCGGGCGAACACACCGCCTATCGGGCGCGCCTGGCGGCGCTCCAGGGCGACGCCGACGAAACCGCCGCCCTCCTGGGCCTCGCATTCGCCCAGGGGGTGAACGGGTGGGCGTGGATCCACGAGTCGGGGTACGACGACTTCGCACCCGTGGGCTCCGACCCCCGGATCGCCAGGCTGGTCCCGGCGCGGTATTGAGGGGGACCCGGATCGGCTGTCACACTCCGGCGTCGGTTCGCGCAGAGGGGGGTGAGCCGTTCCCCCGAGACTTCCGCTGCGCCGGAGACGAAGACGATGACGACGACGACCCCCCTCCCCTCCCGCCCCGATGCCTCCCGGGTCGAGGACTTCGGGCAACACCTTCTGGACGTGCTGAACCACGGGGCCGTGGCCCTGGGTCTCTCCGTGGGGCACCGGACGGGGCTGTTCGACACCCTGGCGGGGTTGTCGCCCTCCACCAGTGCAGAGATCGCCGACGCCGCCGGACTCGATGAGCGGTACGTGCGGGAGTGGCTCGGCGCCATGGCCACCGCCCGGATCGTGGAGTACGACGGCACCACGGGACGATACGTCCTACCCGCGCCCCACGCCGCCCTCCTGACCCGCTCCGCCACACCCGACAACATGGCGGTGACGGCCCAGTGGTTCGCCGTGCTGGCCGGGGTGGAAGACCGCATCGTGGAGTGCTTCCATCGAGGGGGCGGCGTGCCGTACGAGGAGTTCGGACGCTTCCACGAGGTCATGGCCGAGGAGAGCGGGCAGACCGTGGTGGCGGCCCTCTTCGACCACATCCTCCCCCTGGCCCCGGGGCTCATCCAGCGCCTGCGGGAGGGCATCGACGTCCTGGACGTGGGCTGCGGTCGGGGCCGGGCGCTCCTGGCCATGGCCAGCGAGTACCCCAACTCCCGATTCCGGGGCTACGATCTCTCCGAAGAGGCCGTGGGCCCCGCCCGTCGGGAGGCGGCGGAGATGGGACTGCGCAACGTCTTCTTCGCCGCGGTGGACGCCGCCCTCATGTCGGATGCCGAGCGGTTCGATCTGGTCACGGCCTTCGACATCGTCCACGACCAGGCTCGTCCCGACCAGGTGCTGGCCAACCTCCGTGGGGCCCTGCGCCCCGGGGGCCTGCTCCTCATGCAGGACATCTCGACCCACACCCCCCTGGAGTCCAACCTCGACCACCCGCTGGGGCCGTTCCTCTACACCATCTCGTACACCCACTGCATGACCGTCTCCCTGGCCCGGAACGGGGCGGGCCTCGGTACCTGCTGGGGTCGGGAACTGGCCGAGAGCATGCTCGCCGACGCCGGATTCGTGGATGTGGAGGTCCACACCCTCGAACACGACATCCAGAACTTCTTCTACCTGGCGCGGCGTTGAGGGCGGCGTTCGGGCCTCAGAAGAGGCGATCCTTGGAGATCCGGTAGAGGGGGACTCCGGCGCGGGCGCCGGGGCGGAGGGCTCGAAGCGAGTCCACCACCCCGGCGTCTCGCACGTCCAGTGCGGCGCCGTACCCCGTGGACAGGACGATCCACCCGGGATGGGGCGGCACCGTGTCGGGCCGGAGGCGCACGCGGGGATCGTCGCTCCCGGCGTACCGCAGCCACACCAGGGGGGAGCCGCCGTAGCTTTCGTCCGGAACCTCGGGCTCCCAGACCCCCGGGACCAGGTCGCCGAGGAGCTCGGACGCCAGGAAGACCCGAGGATCCGACCGGTCGTAGCCGGGAACGTCGATCTGGATCCAGGCGCCCACCCGTTGGGGCGTCCGGTCCAGGACGTAGTCCCTCTGCCAGGACAGGCCCCACGCCGCCACCAGACCGAGGCCCAACGCCCCCAGCGCCGGCACCCGGCGCACGTGACCGGGGCGCACCCAGGGATGGGTCCACACCACGACCCAGGGGAGGACCATGGCCGGAACGAAGTAGTGGAGCGAGATCCGGTACTGCACCTGGAAGAGGCCCGCGTACAGGAGGGTGAGGAGGGCCACGGCGCGCCCCACCCCCGTCTGGCCCGGGAAGAGCAGGAGCGCGACCGCCGGGACGATGCCCGCCGGGATCACCCACAGCCGGGGCCGCGCCCAATCGGACACATCCAGGGCCCGAATGCGGTCCAGCAGCTCGGTGAAGGAGTATTCGTGGCCCACGGGCACCGTCGTGCCCGCCGTGAGCGCGGCCGTCAGCAGCGAGGACAGCACCACGGCCCCGACGCAGAGTCCACCCGTGAGGACCAGCCGACCCCAGGGCACCGGCCGCAGGGTCGCCAGCGCCGCCAGACCGAACAGCCCCAGGAGGGGCACCCCGCTGGGCAGGCCCGCGCAGGTGAGGAACGCGAAGCCCGCCATCCACCCCCGACGCTCCGCTACGAACGCCCAGATGAACCCCAGGAGCGAGGCCACGAAGAGGGTGTCCTGCGTGCCCGGAAGGGCCAGGTCGGAGACGTAGGGACTGTAGGTGGCGCTGAAGGCGAGGACCGCCATGAACAGCGCCGAGCCGGCCCACTGGATCACCGCCGAGACGGGACCCGGCTCCCCTCCGCCCGCTCGGGCCACGGCGAAGATCCCGGCCCCCATGGGAAGGAGATAGAAGAGGGCGGGAAGTCGCGCCGCACCCTCCATCTCCCCCAGCAGCCGCATGAACCAGACCCCGGGCCAGGCGAAGGTCACCGACGTCGGACCGGGAAAGGCGGAGAGGATGCCCGCCTCGGGGGACCAGAAGGGTGACGGCGCCTCCAGCATGCGCCGCACCGATTCGAAGGCGTGCACGCCGTCGCCGTTCATCCCCTCCCAGTGGAGGTGGGGAGCCAGGGCCGCACCCAGGCCCACCAGGGTCACCACGCCCGCACCCCACCACCCGCGCCAGAGGGGATCGTCCCGGCGACGTTCCCACCCACCGGCGTCGCCCCGGGAGGTCACGGCCACCCCCGCGGCCGCCGCCACGCCGCACAGCACCGCGAAGGCGGACCCTCGAACCCCGGGGGCGAAGGCGGCCAGGAGGGTCGTGAGGACCGCCTGCCCGCCCAGGGCGACGGCGAACATGCGGAGGAACCACCCGAACGGCTCGTCGCCGTCGGCGCGCGGGAACCAGGCCCAGGCCGGGGCGAGGTAGAGCCCGAACACGGCGAGGGAGGCCAGGGGCGCCGCCGCCCAGGCCAGGAGGGCGTCGACGGACCTGGCGGCCGGTTGAGGACCGGCGACGGGCACGCGGGCCGCCACTTCGGCGAAGACGTGGGGGGCCGCCGCAGCCCCTGCGGTGACCAGGGCCACGACGAGGAACCGGACGCCCCGGGTCACGGCGCCTCGGCTCCCCGCAGCCGGAAGAGGCGGAGGTCGAAGTCGTCGCCGCCGGACCGGATCAGCTCCCGTCCCCGCTGGGCCGAACGATCGTCGAGGATCCGGATGTCCTTGGGAAGGAAGCCGAACCGAGCCACCGGCGTGAGTCGCTCGTCCAGGGCGACCAGGATCCCGTCGCGCAGCACGTCGGCCACCTCCACGTACCGCCCGGTGACGAGGTAGACCGACTCGTCCACGGCGGCCACGGCATCGGGACTCTCGGTCCGCTCGAAGGCGGGCCGCCCCCGCAGATGGAGGTAGAAGGCCAGCTCGGGCTCCCCGACCACCACGACCCGCTGGCCCTCGGGAATGTGTCCGGTCATCTCGTCGGCCACCCGGCGCACCCCGTCGGACGGGCGCCAGGGCCCGGCCCCGCTACACCCGACCCAGGCGGTGGCCACCACGGCGGCGCCGGCGAGGGCGGCGGCGGGCAGGAGGGCGACGTCGGTCCGGCCCCGGGCCAGGCCCCTGCCCAGCGTGGTCAGACCCCACCCGGCCCCCAGGGCCGTGACCGCCCAGAACGGAGCCAGGAGCCGGGCATACGGATGATAGATCGGGGCCGACACCACCCAGAGGGCCACCCACGCCAGGAGCGCCCAGGCCTGCCGGTCTCCGGGCAGCCGGACACCCCGCGCCAGCGCCAGGGCCGTGAGGACAACGGCCGCGGCGCCGGCGCCCGCCACGGCGCCGACCACGGCCACCCCGGTCAGGATCCCCACGCGTCCGGCCCCGACCCGCCCACGCCCCTGGACGCCCCATGCGGCCACCAGGGCGAGGACCGGCGCGAGGCGGCTGAAGGGCGTCTCCAGGAACGACTGCTGGGCGACCTGAATGGCCAGGTTCCCGAGCCAGGTCCCGTCGATGTTGGTGCCCTGGTAGGCCATCAGAGCCGGATACCCGATGGTCCCGTGGACGTGGAGGGCCCACGGGAGGTAGCAGAGGGCGGCCACCGCCGCCGCCACGCCCCAGGGCGCCACCCGCCGCACCCACGCCGCCGGCCCCCTGCGTCGGTCGTTCCACAGCCCCGGCACGAACGCGGCCGAACCCACCAGCAGAGCGAACCAGCCGTGGTACTTGGTGTTCCACGCGAGCCCCACGGCGATTCCCGCCGCCACTCCCCACCGCCACGACCCCTCTTCGGCGCTCCGCACCAGGAGGGCCACGGCGCCGATGAAGAGGAAGAGGAACGTCACGTCGGTGAGGGCCGACCGGGAGAGGGCGACGTGCAACGGGTCCAGGGCCATCATCCACGCTGCGGCGGCGCCCGCCGCCTTCCCGAACCATCGGGCGCCGACCCGACCCACGAGCGCCACGGTGGCGGTGCCCACCACGATGTTCACCAGAATCGCCTGCTCCGCAGCCACGCCCAGGAGCAGGTACGCCAGCGCCACCAATGCCGGGTAGACGGGCGGCGAGAAGAGAATCTGGTCCGGGTAGGCGCCCAGCGGTTGGGCCGCGTCGACCCAGGCCCACGCCGTGAAGACGTAGACCCCTTCATCGAAGTGGTCGATTCCCAGGGCGCCGAAGCCCCACCCCCGGGCCACCGCCGCCACCGCCACGGCGAGGACGAGGGCCAGGGAGAATCGGCGCTGTTCGGCGTCGCCCGTCACGGAGTCCCCCGGACTCGGAAGAGGGTCCCCACGGCGTTGTCCGCCACCACCTCGACCCCGGGCCGCCCCCGGAGCATGGGGCCCACGGGAGCCCCGGCCGGGACGAACGCGAGATCGATGCCCCGATCCTCGAGGAAGGACGGCTCGGCCTCGCCGTCGAAGAACCGCCGGGCCTCGGCGGCGCGGCGATCCCATTGGGAGGTGAGGAAGAAGTGGGCCACCCAGGGGCGCCCCCGGTTCCGGGGCACGAGCCAGAGAACGTCCGGTTCTCCGGCCAACAGCACCGATTCCGGTGAAGAGGCCGTCTCCAGGGCGTCCAGGATCCGGAGGTGGTCCGGCGTCAGGTAGCTCCAGGGCTTGTCGTCGGCCACCGCCACCCGCTGGACGTTCACACCCATTCTCCAGGCCAGGGTCGAGCCGGTGAGAACCAGAACCGTCAGCAGCGCCGGGCCGCCGATGCGGCGCCCACCCCGGATCCAGGCCAGGGCGGCCAGCGCCGTGAGGGGATAGGCGAGGGTCATGGTGCCCCGGGACGGGTAGGGGTAGAACGGCCCCGCCAGGGTGAGGACCAGGCATCCCAGGGCCCACCCGAAGAGCGCCCGTGTGTCGTCGTCCCGGTGACGCCAGACGGCCCCGCCACGCCACGCCAACAGGGCGAACTGGAGGGGGAAGGCCAGGAGGAGGGTGGTGGGGAGGATCAGGGGCTCCCGCCACCGGGGCATGGGGAATCCCGAGGCCCGCTGTCGGGCCAGCATCCACAGCAGGACGCCGGCCACGGTCATGACGGACACCACGGCGCGCGCCAGGTCGGCCCGACGAAACCGCCCGTCCAGGGCGTCCAGGAGGAGCACGAACACGCCGATGGACACCAGGGTCAGCCCGGTGTAGACGTGGGCGAGGGAGGTGACGCCCCACAGGAGGGCGGTGACCGCGGTCCACCCGGCTCCGCCCCGTCCACGCCCGGCGAGGAAGGCCAGTACCGAGAGCGTCGCCAGCACCCAGATGAAGAGGAAATGGGTGTCGAAGAAGACGTTGACGAAATAGTGCTGGCGATAGTCCTCGAAGAGGGGGACGAGGCGGGTCGGCTCCAGGAGGTAGATGTCGAAGGCCGCCACCGAGGCGAAGACCCCGGTCATCTCCGCCAGCCGGAGGAAGCCCCCGATACCCCCACCCACCAGGAGAACCGCCAGGGCCACCGAACGCGGTCGGCCGGACGGAACGAACCGCCGCAGGACACCCCACGCGAGCACCGCCAGGATCGCCGCCAGCACCCCGCCGGCGTACTGGTAGACGAATTCCGGCCGCCACCCTCCCCAGGCCGCGAGATGGCCCAGGATCCAGTAGAGGAGGACCGGGAGGAATCGGCCGGTGGGATCGGGCGTGAGGCCGTTGCTCACCACCATGCCCTCGTCCAGCACCTGCTGCATCCACACCCGGTACTGCATGTAGTCGGGAGACTGGGTCAGGATCCCCGAGAACACCCACCCGTCGGGGGTGGAGGCCTGGGCGATCCACACCGGCGCCATGTGGAGGAGCGCCGCCCCGGCCGCCAGGGCCCAGACCCCCCGGGGCATGCCCACGAAGGGGGCCCGGAACGCGGCGAGGGCCGAGTCCTCCGGTGGATCAGGCCGTTCGGACATGGGGTCGAGCCTCGGAGGCGGACGTGGGGGAGTCGGGGACCCGGCGAAGCTCCGCCAGGTAGTGGACGGACCACGATCGGACCGGGCTCGATTCCAGCCATCGCTGGATCGTGAGCGCCGGTCCGAGGAGGATCGCCGGGACGAAGTCGGGAATGAAGGTGAAGTACCGCACCCGGGCCACCTCGAACCCCTCGAGTTCCTCGAGTCGCGCCGGAGGGATCCACTGTTCGATTCCCTCGTCGATCTCCTTCAGGAGGGGAAAGACGTAGCCCATGTAGAACCGGAAAAGGGGGTTTCGGGGATTGGTCTCGTGGATCAGGAACGCCCCCCCGGGGCGCAGGACCCGACGCACCTCCCGCATCACGGCCTCCTGCCCACCGGGCCCGGGCACGTGGTGGAGCACCCCCACCGTGTACACCCAATCGAACGACTCGTCGGGGAACGGCAGGGCTTCACCTCGGGCCGCACCCACGGGGACGTCGGCGCCCCGAGCTCCCCGGAGCAGCCCGAACGAAGGATCCACGCCCACAACCCCATACCCTCGATTCCGAGCGTGGCGGGCCTGGCGGCCCAGGCCGCACCCCAGGTCGAGGCCCCGCCCGGCGCTGTCGGCCGAACCGAGGGCCTCGTAGAGCATGCCCATCTTGCGCCCCATGAGGTGCCGCCAGACGTGCTCGGTCCACTCGCCGTGGTAGTCGGCGGCGATGTCGTCGAAGTGGGCCGCGGCATCGGTGGTGTCGGGCTGGGATCGGGCGAGCTCCCGCACCAGGGCCGCCACCCCCACGGCCAGGGCGACGCCGGCGCTCCCCACCCGCATGACCGACACCACGGCCACGGCCAGATGGAGCTCGAAGCCCCGCTCCTGGAGACTCAGGATCGCCAGGCTCCCCACCGACCCCATGCCCGCCGGCATGAGGGAGAGGGCCCCGCCGAGGGTGGCCCCGGCGAACACCGCTTCCGACGACGTCGGAGGCAGCGAGGCCCCGAGGGTCATGGCCGCGGCCGCCGGCAGGGCGCCGGCCACGAGCCACAGAGCGGCCGACGCCCCCAGGGCGACGCCCAGGGGCCCGGGCTTCACCACCCCCCAGGCCCCGGCCCACCGGCGCTTCCCACCCCAGAGGACCCCGCCGGCCAGGGCGACCAGGGCCACCGCCAGTCCCACACCCGAGATCAGGTGGACGCGCGGGTCGGTGGTGGTGAGGAGGAGCACGACCAGGAGGATGCCCACGTCCATGGCCCGTTCCACGATCCAGACCGGTACGGTGCGGCGCAGGGGGACGGAGAACCGCCGCCGGATCAGGACCGGCCGCACCACCTCTCCCAGGTAGGCCGGTGTGGCGGTGCCCACCAACCCCGCCAGGTAGATCGAGCCGCTGGCCCGGATGGGGATGCGCACGCCGGCCCGGCGGAGGAGGTACTGCCAGCGGAGAAAACGAAGGAAGAGCCAGATCGCCGTCAGGGAGAGGACGACCGCGACTCCCAACGGTCGGATCCGGGCGAGATCGGCAGACAGCGCTTCGATCCCCGACACCGCGATCCAGCCTGCGGCGACGACGACGCCCAGCAGGAGCGGGAGTCCCAGGCCCAGGGCCCGGGTCGCGATGGAGGTGGAAGACGGTGCCATCTACGACACTACGCTCCCCCCGGGCGCTCGGTCCAGTCGGGCCGGTTCCACGCCGATCGCTCCTACCCCCCGTCCTCCAGCACCGGAGCGGCACCCCCGTCAGGACGACCGTACCCGTCGACCACGTAGGCCGGGAGGTCGATGTCGGCGTCCACCCGTTCGGCCCAGGCCAGGGCCGCCGCCTCCAGGGCGGTGACGTCGAGGGCGACCTCGCTCCCGCCGGCCACGAGAATCCGCTGACGGCGCCCGGGCACGTCGACTTCGGCGACCTGGGCGAACACGGCGGCGTAGGTGGCCACCATGGAGGGATACTCGGGGACGGCGGTGTGGAGATTGCTCACCACCACGCCCCCCGGGGCGAGGCTCGCCCGGACCGCCTCGAGGAACGTCCGGGTGGTGAGGGATCGGGGAATGCCCTCGGCGGAGAAGGCGTCCAGCACCACGAGATCCCACGATTCGGGCGGGGCCTCCTCGATGAAGGCGCGCCCGTCGCCCACGTGCACCCGGAGCGACGCATCGGGGCGGAAGCCGAACCAGTCCCGGGCCACCTGCACCACGAGGGAGTCGATCTCCACCACGTCGATCTCGGCATCCGGGTGGGTGAGACGCACGAAGGTGGGCATGGCTCCGCCCCCCAGCCCCACGAAGAGCATCCGGGCGTCGGAGGGCACCAGAGCCGGACCGATCATGGCGACCCGCGAGTAGGGCAACACCAGGCGCCGCGGGAAGCGGGGATAGACGGCACTCTGTCGACCCGGCCCACCGTCGAAGTAGAGCTCCACGAGCCCGTCGGGGCGCTCGTCCACCCGTACCGTGCCGAAGCGCCCCTCGGCCTCGAACCGCACCACGGGGCGCGCCCGCAGCACCAGGACCACGGCGATGGCGAGAGCCACCACCACCACCACCGGCGCGCCCCACCGGCGCATGGCCGGTCCGGCCCCTCCGTCTCGGTTCACCCCGACCTCCCGTGGCCCTCAGGTCGCGCCGGAATTCACTGGCGCCCCATGGGCCCCTGGGGAACCCGCTCGTGGGCCAGGGCCGGACGAGCCCCCGGATGGTTGCCCACCTGATCCATGGTGCGGGCGTCGAACAGGCGGCCGTTGACCATGACCAGGGCCACCGACTCGGTGTTGCGGATGTCGTCGAGGGGGTTGGCGTCGAGAACCAGGAGGTCGGCCAGTTTGCCCTCTTCCAGCGACCCCAGATCGGCGTCCATGCCCAGGGAGGCGGCGGGGTGCATGGTGGCCGAGCGGATAGCCTCCATCTCGCTCATCCCCCCCTGGGCGAACATCCAGATCTCCCAGTGGGCGGCGAGCCCTTGAAGCTGTCCGTGGGCGCCGATGTTGGTCCGGACGCCCCGCTGGTTGAGGGCGTTGACGTGGCGGGAGACGGCGATGTGATGGTAGTCGCCCTCGCCGGCCATCTTCAGCCGGCGGCGGGAGCGGGCGTCGACCCCCTCCCGGGGCGTGAAGGTCAGGAGGCGTTCGTTCTCCCAGACATCGGTGTGCTCGTACCAGTAGTACTCGCCCGAGATGCCGCCGTAGCTCACCACCAGGGTGGGCGTGTATCCCACGTCGGTAGCGGCCCACAGGTTCAGCACGTCGTCGTAGAGGGTGCCCGGGGGCAGGTTGTGCTCGATGGTGGTGTGGCCGTCGATGACCTGACTCACGTTCTGGTAGAGGGTCGAGCCTCCCTCGGGCACCACGTTGATCCCCTCGGCCCGGGCGGCCTCCAGGATCCACTGCCGGGCGTCCCGGCGCCGCTGGTTGTAGGACTTCACGCTGGGTGCGCCGTCGGCTTTCTGACGCCGCACGTGCATGAGGGCGTCGTCGTAGCTCGTGGTGAGGGACCGGAACGGCGTCACGGCGCCGTAGAGGATCGTGCCCGTGGAGAAGATGCGGGGACCGGTCTTCAACCCGGCCCGCACCATCTCGCCGTCGGTGAAGATCATCTCGTTGGTGTTGGACGGGTCGTGGGCCGTGGTCACCCCGAAGGCCAGGTTCACGTAGAACGGCCAGTCGGTCTCGGCGGTCATCCCTCCCCCGGCCGAGCCGATGTGGGCGTGGGCGTCGATGATGCCGGGCATGAGGGTCTTGCCGGCGGCGTCGACGATGTGGGCCCCGGCGGGCACTTCGACCTCGGAGCGAGGGCCCACCGCCACGATGCGGTTCCCCTCCACCACCACCGTGCCGTCGGCGATGACGCCGCCCGTGGCGCCCTCCGCCGTGGGGTCGTCGGCGGCCGTGATGACGCGTCCGCCCACGAACGCCACGGTGCCGGTGGGGACGTCGGCGGGCACGGTGAAGCCCAGATCGACACCCGCGGTCTCGGGCTCGGCCGTCTCTCCGTCCGTCGCCTCGCCGACGAACGCGAAGCTCTCGGCCACCGAGCGGGTGAAGTACTCCGACCCCATGGTCCAGTGGAGCGTCTCGGAGTCCGACCAGTGGAGAAACGCCCCCGACTCGGCCGACACCCGGGTCACCGGGTAGCCCCCGGCGCCGGCGTCGAGGGTCACGACCCTCCCGGCCCGGGGGAAGCGGGCCAGGCTGGTGCGCCATCCCTGGACGAAGGCCACCCATTCGCCGTCGGGCGAGACGGCCCAGTCCTGCACCTGGCCACCCCGGAGGTGAGTCACCACGTCGGTGCCGTCGAGGGCCATGGACTGGAGCGCCGCACCGCCGTCGAAGCCCTGGAAGACGATGCGGGCGCCGTCGGCCGAGAAGAACGGCGCGCTCCCCCCCTCCCGAACGAGGGTCGGCTCACCGCCGGCCGCGGGAACCGTGTAGAGGCCCGTCTCCCCGGTGTACAGACTGCCCCGCCGGGAGTCGCCCCCGGTGCGCCGGTAGACGATGAGGCGTCCGTCGGGAGAGAACGCGGGCTCGGCGTACTGGCCGGGGGCATCCACCACCGCCCGGGGAGTCCCCCCCACGGCGGGCACCACCTTCACGGCCCCCATGGCCTCGTCGTCCCAGGTGGCGTACACGAGAGATCGCCCGTCCGGTGACCACTTCGGAAACGCCTCGACCTCGTCGGCGTCGGTGACCCGCCGGGCCGTCCCGCTGCCGTCGGCGGCCGTCAACCAGAGGCGGCCCAGGGCCGAGAACGCCACCTGCGACCCGTCGGGCGACGTCGCCACGTGGCGCAGCATCTTCACGTCGACGTCGGCGGGGGCCACGTCGACGGGCGCCCGCACGGCCTGGCTCACCCGGATGTCGACGTCGGCGCTGAACGGAATCACCCGGGCCTCGCCGGTCTCGGTGTCGACCCGGTGGATCCGGCCCTGGGCCCAGACCACCACGTCGTCCGTGCCCGGCACCCAGGCATAGCGGGTGTAGGGCCCGTGGATCGCCCACGCCTCCTGCATGTCGTGCTCGAGCCCGTCCCAGACGGGCCATTCGGCCCCCGACTCCAGGTCCTTGATGAACAGGACCGTGTTCTCACGAACCCGGCGAATGAACGCCAGCTTGTCGCCGTCGGGATGGGGCATGGGGGTGATGGCGCCTCCGGCGCCCCGGGTTACCGTCTCCTCCTCACCGGTCACCAGGTTCCTGCGCCGGACTGCGTAGATGCCCGGATAGGGGTCCTTGTTGTACTGGAAGAGGGGTCCCTGGGTGACGTCCTGGGAGTAGTAGACCCACATCCCGTCGGGCGACGCCGCGGGCTCTCCCTGATCCTGCTGCTCGTTGGGTCGGTCGGTGACCTGGAGTCCCGAGCCACCGGTGCGATGGACCATCCAGATCTCCCCGGCCCCCAACGACCGGGAGAACACGAAGTGCTTCCGCACGAAGAGGTGTTCCCCGTCCGCCGACCACTCGGGGGAATTGACGTCCCGCTCCCGTTCCCGGGTGATCTGCGTGGCGTCGGAGCCGTCCACGGCCATGGTCCAGATGTTGTTCAGGCCGTCCCGGTCCGAGACGAAGGCGATGCGGGCCCCGTCGGGAGAGAATCGGGGGTGGAACTCGAAGGCCGCCCCCCCCGAGATGCGGGTCGCCGCCCCCCCGTCCACGGGCAGGGTGTAGATGTCGCCGAGGAGATCGAACACGAGCGTCGATCCGTCGGGCGAGACGTCGACGTTCATCCAGGTGCCTTCGTCCACGGTGAACTGCACCTGCTCCGTCTCGCCCCACGTGTGGTCGATGGTCCACGCCTCCCGGTCGCCGGCCTCCTGCGCGGCCAGCGGTCCCCCACCCCACGCACCGGCCGCCAGTACCGCGACCCACATCCCCGTACGTCCCCCGTACCTCTTGCCCATGCCGATCCACTCCGTCGGAAGCACCCCGGGACCCACGCCCTCCGCGGGCCCACGGGGGCGATTCTAACGGAGTGAAGGGGACCCCGCACTCGGCGCGGTGAAGGTCCCCGCGACCACGAGGATCCGTGTGGGCTCCCCCGTCACCGAGGTGGCGAGCTCGAAGTGGCCCTCCACCACCGAGGGCGTCGACACGGTCACGGTCAGGGTCCCGGCGAGGAAGTCGAAGCCCCCCTGCCCCGGGAACGCCCCCGGGGGAAGCTCCACGCGGGCCAGGACGAAGACCTCGTCGTCGCCGCCCCCGTCTCCCGTGGTGAAGTCCACGAGGGGGTACGCCCCGGCGGCGGGTCGGCCCATGCCCGGTGGCGTCACCATGGTGATGACGCCCCCCGAGTCGATCCCGCCCAGGGCGAGGGTCCACCCGCCGGCGTCCTCGGAGCTCCCCGCCGGCCCGGTCAGGCTTCCGTCCACCAGCCCCCCGAGTTCGGCGGCAAACCAACCCGGCGCCGGCTCGTCCGGCCCCGTGGTCCCGCCACACGCCGCCACGGCGAAGAGGAGAACGGCCAAGGTGGACCTGAGGCGCAGGTGAACGTGCGGCATGGGGCACTCCGGGAGAGGGTCGGGACTCGGGTTCACCCCGCAACTGCGTGAGGCCGTCGGCCCAGGTGACACGGGTCCGCAGGTCGACTGTCCGCTTTCGGGCCCGGAGGCCGCGTTCAGGGTCGACCGAACCCATTCCACCGGGAGGACACCCATGAAGACCATCGCCACCCGCATGGCGGGCCTCGCCCTGGCCGCGATGCTCGCCACGATCCCCACGCCCGCCGACGCCGCCGCCCAGAACCTGGTCATCACCAACGGCGCCGGATGGCGGAGCACGACCGGGAACGGCGGTTCGCACGCCCCGCACACCCTCACCGCCCCGGCCGGAATGGTCCTCATCGGACTCCGCTACGCCGAGGCCCGGAACGTCCCCTGCTTCATGGAGGCGACCTGGTGGCGCCCCGGCGCCTCCTCGGTGAGGACGCAGTGGCAAATGTGGGACTCCTGCGACAACCAGCCGCACTATCTGGGGGTGAACGCGACGACCGCGGTGCCTCGGGCCCTGCGCCTCGTGCGGGTCTGCAACCGGCGATCCAACGACCGCATCAAGGGCATCCGGGTGCGGGGGGCCAACATCACGGCGTCGGGCGCACAACCCGACCCGGGCCTCTTCCGGGAACACGACCGTCCCAACTGCAACGGCAACTGGTCGTCGGCCACCTCCCAGTGCCCGAGCGGCCAGGCCATCACCCGCTTGCGGATCGAGACCCGGGACGCCGGCGTCTACAACCACCGAGGGGCGGTGGGGTTGGCCGTGTTCTGCTCGCGAGTCCGGGTGTCGGCCTGACGGGGGGCCTCCGCCGACGCCCGAACTCGGCGGGGGCCTTCAGCCTCCCTTCGTCCACACCACGATGACGCCGCATCCGTCCTGGGCCGTGTTGAACTCGATGGGGGCCTCGCTCCCCGACCGGTAGACCTCCAGGGCGTGGACGTTGGAGAGGGGCACCACGGCATCGATCCGATCGTCGTACAGATCGAGCCGGATCCCGTCGACCCAGAGGGTGGGCACGCAGTAGCGTCCCCACGAATCCCGCATGACGATGCGATCGCCCCCGATCCGGTAGTCCTGGGCCACGCGTCCCGTGCGAGACAGGAGTTCGGCGGTGGAGCTCACGTGGGCCTCCTGCACTTCAGCGGGCGTCACGAACCGCCCGAATCCGCCCTGAGCTCGACGAACGAACCCGTTCTGGACGAGCCGGGGCTGATCCACCACGGACTCCACGTCCACCGTCAGTCCCCCGATCTCCACGGGCTGGGACTCGATGCGGAACTCCAGCGTCATGCTCGACCCCTCGGGGAGTTCCAGGACGCTGGCCGCCACCGTGGGGCGGTACCCCAGGGCCGTGGCCGACAACCGGTAGTCGCCGCCCTCGGGCGCCTCGAGTTGGAACCGGCCGCGATCGTCGGTGACGTCGGCATCGACGGAGTCGCCGGCGAGGTCGACCAGCGTCACCAGGGCGAGGTCGACGGGGGCATCCGAACCGCGGGCCAGCAGGACTCCCGCGACGGTCTGGGCGGACAGGCCACACGGAAGGAGAAGCGCCCCGAGGGCGATGGCTCTCCACACCCACAACCGTCGTTCCACCCGGCATTCCTCCGATCCGTCGACCGCACGTGCTCGATCATTCCCTTCGACTGGTGGCCCCTGCGCAACCGACGCGCAAGTCCACCGACCCTTGACGTCACAAAGGGAAGATGGCGAGCTTTCCCTGACGTGACCAAGGGAACATTTCCGGGAGACCCCCATGACCCGCACCCACGCCAACCTCCTTCGGGGCGCCCTCGACCTCCTCATCCTCCGGGCGCTGCACGGGGAGCCGCGCCATGGATACGGTGTGCTGGAGTGGATCGAAGAGCGCACCGGCCCCGACCTGCTCCTGGAGGAAGGCACCCTGTACCCCGCCCTGCACCGCCTCGAGGAGCGGGGCTGGATCGAAGCCTCCTGGGGGCGGTCGGAGAACAACCGGAAGGCGAAGTTCTACGCTCTGACCGCCGAGGGTGCGGCCCGACTGAAGCAGGACGTCCCGGAGTGGCACGCATTCACGGCGGCCGTTTCCCGGGCCCTGGGGGGTGAGGCGTGATCCCACGGGACCCCACGTCCGACGTGGACCGGGAGATCGAGGACCACATCGAACGCCGGACCGCCGCCCTGGTGGCCCGGGGCATGAGCGAAACCGAGGCCCGCTCCGAGGCCCGTGCTCGATTCGGAGACCGGGGCCGGGTTCGGGCCGAGTGCGTTCGGATCCAGCGCCGCCGTCGGCGGCGTTCCGAGTTCCGCACCCTGGTCGCCTCCTGCCTCGAGGACGGCCTCTCGGCGCTTCGAGGGTTCCGGCACCGTCCCGCGTTCACGGCCCTGGCCGTGGGGACCCTGGCCCTGGGCATGGGGGCCACGGCCGGCGTCTTCTCGGTGGTGCACGCGGTCCTTCTCCGGCCCCTTCCCTTCCCCCAGCCCGAGGGGCTGCATCGCGTCGTGACCGCCGACCGGCCCACCGGCGTGCCCGTGGCCCCGGCGGCCGTGACGGTGTGGTCGGAGGCGAGCCCCCTCTGGACCGACGTGGCGGCGTTCTCCCCCGTCCGCACGGCCCTCACCGGGCCGGACGTGCCCCGGATTCTCGACGGATGGCGGGCGTCGGCGTCGCTGTTCGGCGCCCTGGGCGTCGACTTCGCCCGGGGTCGGAGCTTCGGCCCCACGGACGACCGCCCGGGCGCCGCTCCCGTGGTGGTCCTCTCTCACCGGGTCTGGCAACGGGACCTGGCGGGAGCGGACATCCGGGGCCGCTCCGTGGCCCTGGACGGGGTGGATCACGAGATCGTGGGGGTGCTGCCTCCCTCCTTCGACCTCGAGCGGGCCACTCCCGACTTCGTCGTTCCGCTGGCGCTGCCCCCTGAGCAGTGGACGAATCCCACCCCCTGGCTCGGCGTGCTGATCCGCCTGGGGCCGGACGCGCCCCCCGCCGCCGTGGCCGATGAACTCCGGCGCCGCGCCGAAACGGCCGGACTCGACGCCGGCGACGGCCCGTCCCCCCGCCTGGCGACCCGCCCCCTGGCCGACGTGTTGACCGAGGGACTGGGATCGCCCCTCTGGCTTCTCCTGGGAGCCGTGGGAGCCCTCCTGCTCATCGGCTGCGTCAACGTGGCCAACCTGCTCCTGGCTAGGGGCACCCGGCGGGCCGACGAACTGGCCCTCCGAGCCGCCCTCGGCGCGGGCCGCGGTCGGATCGTGCGGCACCTGCTGGCGGAAAGCCTGCTCCTCGGGGTCCTCGGCGCCCTGGCGGCCCTCCCCCTCGCCGCCCTGGTGGCGCAGGGCATCCGCGTGCTGGCTCCCGCCGGCATCCCCCGGATCCAGGAGGCGGGCATGGACGTGGCCACCCTGGGGGTGACCCTCCTGCTCGGCGTGGTCACCGCCCTGGTGGCCGGCGTCCTTCCCGCGGTGCGGGCGGGTCGCACCGACGTGCACGGCGTCCTGAAGCGGGGCTCGGGTCGCCTCGCCGGCACCCCCGGGGGAGAAGGACTGCGCTCGGCCCTGGTCGTTGCCGAGATCGCCCTCTGCCTCCTGCTCCTGGGCGGAGCGGGCCTCCTGATCCGGAGTGCCCACGCGCTCTCCCAGGTGGACCGGGGCTTCCAGGAACAGGTCCTCACCGCTCGCCTCGCGGTGCCCGCGAGCCGCTACCCGGCCCTGGACGACGCCCTTCGCGCCCTGGACGACGTCCGGGCCGCCGCCGCGGGCGTCCCGGGCGTTCGCTCGGTGGAATACACCTCCCGCGTGCCCCTGGCCGGAAACAGCTTCGGTCTCCCGGTGGCTCCCGCCTTCGCCCCGGACGACACCGAACCCGTGGGGCAGCCCCGGATGCGCATCGCCACCCCCGGGTATTTCGAAGCCATGGGACTCCGTCTCGTGGACGGCCGCCTTCCCGGGCCCACCGACGACGTGGAGGGAAACGTCGCGGTGGTGGTCAATCACCCCCTGGCCCGCGATCTCGCCCGGGAACTCGGAGACGACGCCTCGGTGGTGGGCTCCTCCATCGTCGCCCGGGGCGGCGATTTCACCGACGGGAGCGGTGCGTACCGCCAATGGACCGTGATCGGTGTGGTGGAGGGGGTGCGCGACGACGGACTCCGGGCCGAGGCGCCGGCCGAACTCTACTTCCTGCCCCGGGCCGTCCCTCCCGCCCCGTGGAACTGGATCGGGCGGGAAGTCCTCCTCACGGTGGCCCTGGAGGGTCCGGGCGTCGACGGAGCCGCCCTCCGCTCCGCGGTGTCCAGCGTGGCGCCGGAACTGGCGCTCCACGACGTGGAGACCATGGCTCAACGCCTCGCCGCGTCCCTGGCCGTCGAACGACTCGTCCGGCTCGTGATGACCGTGCTCGCGGTGCTCGGCGTGATGCTCGCCGCCGGCGGGATCGTGGGCGTAGTCGCCAGTTTCGTCGCCCGGCGGATTCCCGAAGTGGGACTCCGCATGGCCCTGGGTGCGTCCGGTGCCCGGGTCACGGGCGAAGTCGTGCGTCGTCTGCTCACCCCGGTGGTGCTCGGGGTGGCGACCGGACTTCTCGTCCTTCGCCTCGCCGCACCGATCCTCGGCGAACTGCTCTTCGATGTGGGGCCCGCCGACCCGCTCACCCTGTTGGGGACCACCGGCGTGGTGGGCGCCGTCGCCGTTCTGGCCGCCTGGATCCCCGCCCGGCGCGCGGCCCGGGTGGATCCGATCCGGTCCCTCACCCGGGACTGACGGGCCTCACCAGAAGATCGCGTACAGCGCCAGCGTCGCCACCACCACGAATGCACCGGCGATCTTCGCGCCGTTGGACGGCACCAACTCGATGGTGGGGCGATGCTCCACCACGTCGGGGTCGGTCTTGGGACGCACCAGGGTCATGGTGGTGAGCACCGCCAGGACCACGACGAACGCGATGGCCATGCGGTCCAGGAACGCGATGCTGGGCATGGTGACCTTCAGGACCCCGAAGATCACGGGGCAGATCAGGAGTCCCACGGCACCCGCCCAACGGTTGGCCCGCTTGACGAAGAACCCGAAGAGGAAGACGGCCAGGATCCCCGGCGAGATGAAGCCCTGGAACTCCTGGATGAAGGTGAAGATGCCCCCGAAGCGGGGGTTGCCCAGAAGGGGGGCCACCAGGCACCCCACCGCGGCGAAGACCACCACGGTGGAGCGGCCCGTCACCACCAGACCCGCCTCGGAGGAGTCGGGCCGCACGTACCGTCGCCACAGGTCCATGGTGAAGATGGTGGACGCCGCGTTGAGCATGGAGGCGAGGGAACTCACCACCGCGCCCAGGAGGGCAGCGAGGACGAAGCCCTGGAGTCCCACGCCCGACGGGACCAGCCGCCCGATGAGCAGGGGGAGGGCCGTGTCGTACTTGTATCCCACGAGGCGCACGTGCTCCACGTTGCGCCCGAACGATGCTTCCACCGCCCGATTGTGGGCGTCCACCGGGGCCACCCGATCCGGGTTCGCCTCGGCCCAGGCGTCGTCGAAGTCGAAGAGCACCGGGGGCGCCTCCGCCGCCTGGCTGACGTCCTGGAATCGAACCCAGGCCGCCTCGTTGCCCGCGGCGATCTGGGGATCCCGGGCGGCTTCGGCGGCCATCTCGTCACTGAAGAGGTTGAAGGCCGCGATCCCCGGAAACACGATGACGAAGGGAATCACCAGCTTGAGCGCCGCAGCGAACACCGTCCCCCGCTGCCCTTCGGCCAGGGAATGGGCGCCGAGGGTGCGCTGGATGATGTACTGGTTGAGGCCCCAGTAGTAGATGTTGGGGATCCAGAGACCCACCACGAGGGCGGTCCAGGGCAGGACCAGGTCCCACGCCGGAAGCACCATGTGGAGCTTCTCGGAGTTGAGCTCCATGAGCTTGGTCCATCCCCCGGCATCGTCGGGGATCCCCGTGGCGACGCCCGAGTGGGCCAGCTCGGCCACCGGCGCGTCTCCCAGGGCGTTCAGGGCGAGGATCAGCAGCACCGCCCCGGCCAGGATGAGGGCCGACCCCTGGATCAGGTCGGCCCACGCCACGGCCTTCAGCCCGCCGCTCACCACGTACACGGCGGCGATCACCCCGATGACCCACGCCGCGGGAATCAGGCTCATGGCGGGAAACAGCGTGCTGAGGGTCAGGGCCCCCGAGTAGATGACGGCCGAGATCGTCACGCCCACGTACATGATCATGGTGAAGACGGCCATGATGAGGCGGGCCGACTCGTTGAACCGGATCCGGAGGAACTCGGGCGCCGTGTAGACCCCGCTCTGCAGGAACTTCGGCAGGAAGAAGAACGCCACCATCACCAGGGTCACGGCGGCCATCCACTCGTAGCTCGCGATGGCGATGCCGATGTAGTCCGCCGCCTGACCCGACATGCCCACGAACTGCTCGGTGGAGATGTTGGCCGCGATGAGGGAGAAGCCGATGAGCCACCACCGGAGTCCCCGCCCCGCCAGGAAGTACGACTCGCTGTCCTTCTCGTCGCGGCTCTTGGAGAGGCCCAGGCCCACCACCACGGCCACGAAGACGACGAAGACGGCGATGTCGACGCCGGAAAGGGTGATCATGGCGGCACTCCCTGCGGGGGACGAGGCGACTCGACCGCCACGATACGTCTCCGAGGCGCGGCAAGCGAGACGCAAACCCTGGCGTCTCGTGCGGCCGGGGCGCACCCTGGTGGCATACCCGAACCGCCAGGAGGTCCCGTGCCCCGTCCCCATTCGCGCCACCCCGCAGGGCTGACCATCGCAGCCGTGGCGATCTCAGCGTGTGGGTCGGGAGACTCCACGGCGACCCCTCGCGTGGCCCGGGTGGACAGCTCGGGAATCGAGATCGTCACCTCCACCGACTCCGTGTGGACAGCCGGGACCCGGTGGACGGTCTCCGCCGCACCGGTGCTCGTCGTCGGCGACGACCCCGACGCACCGGGGGCCTATCAGTTTCTCTACGTCGGGGACGTGTCCCGGAGGCCCGACGGGACCCTGGTGGTGGTGGACGGCGGAAGTCGCGAGGTGCGGCTGTTCGACCCGTCGGGTTCTCTCGTGCGCGTCGCCGCGGGACAGGGAGAAGGCCCCGGCGACTTCGGCTACCCCCGCTTCGTGAGGAACGAACCCGGCGAAGGCTTTGCCGTGCTCGATCGAACCATGGATCGCGTCGCCTTCGATGCCGACGGCAACTTCGTGGGACGTACGAGGTTCGATCGCGCCGCGTGGAATCGGGTCCTCGAGCCCCTGGGTCGGGGAGAGGGGTTCGAGGCCCTCCCCGACGGATCGGGGCTCTTTCCCGTCTACGGTGAGGATTTCTGGGGCCCGGGTCCCCCACCGGCCGGACCTCCCCACCGGCCCGAGATCACGGTCCTTCGGGTGCGGCCATCGGGGGCGGCCGACACCCTGGCCCGGATCGGGGGAATCCTCCAGCAATTCGTGGATGTGGGCGGTGGGCGCGCCTCGTCGGTCATTCCCCCGTTCGCGCCGTCGGGACGTTCGTTCGTGGGTCGAGACGGCGGGGTCGTGGTGTACGACGGCGCCCTCCCGGAGGTGCACCGGCTGGACGCCAACGGAACCCACCGGATCCTGCGATGGACCCCCGATCCCGAGCCGGTGACCCCCGCCGAAGTGGAGGCGTTCTTGAACCAGCAGCGCAACGCTTCCTGGACCCAGGATCGCCTGCCCCAGCTCGAACGGCAGTGGGCCGCCATGGAGGTCCCCAGCCACAAGCCACTGGTGACCCTGGCTCACCCGGCGCTGGACGGTTCCACCTGGGTTCGCACCGGGCAATACGGGCCCGGCCCCACGACCTGGCGGGTCTTCGCCGCCGACGGCGCCTGGCTCGGCAGCGTGGAGTTGCCCGGCACGTTCCGGCCCACGGAGATCGGCGCCGACTACGTGCTCGGGGTGGACACCGACCCGGAGACCGAGGTCGAGACGATCGCGATGTTCGAAGTCGTGAAGCCGTAGACCGCCTACCGTACCCGCTCGAGCGCCGCCACCAGGGCCCGACCGAGCTGGTGGTGGAAGGCGGGATCGAGCATGCGGGCCCGTTCTTCGGGGTTGGTCAGGTGAGCCAACTCGATCATGGCGGTGCGGGCCGTGCCGGACTTCAGGAACGGCCAGGGGCGCGGATCCACCAGCACCCGCGACCCCAGGCCCTCGAGTTCCCGGGCCACGGCCCGGGCCAGGGCCGACGACGCCTCGTTGGACTCGTCGAAATAGACCTCGGCACCCGCGTCTGCGGGGTCGTCGGACTGCATGGCGTGCAACATGAAGAGGGCCACGGCGCCGGCGCTATCGGCCCGCGCCCTGCGATCGTCCCAGGCGACGGCGACATCGGTGGTCCGCGTGAAGACCACATCGTAGCCGGCCGCGGCGAACTCCGCGCCGATCGCCAGCGACACGGGCACGATCAGGTCCTTCTCGATCAGGTCGCCCGCCACGACCCCCACCTCGTCCCCGCCGTGCCCGGGATCGATGACGACGAGGGGTCGATCCTGGGCGGCACCGGGCGAAACCGCCGCGGCCGCGAGCAGGAACGCCGCACGAGGGGTGAGGAGCTTCATGGGGGACTCCGGGCCGAAGGAAGGGACGACCCGAAGATAGGGGCGGGACGCACTCGGCGCCCCGCCCCCGGGAGTCTCGATGAAACGGGACGCCGCATCAGCCGCCGGCCACGCCCTCCTTGGCGCCGGCGTCGGGCGCGCCGTCGCTCCGGGCCGCGCCGGTCTGGTCGTCGGTGACGCCGGCATCGACCCCCGCATCCAGCACCGGGCTTCCGGCCAGGGGCGCGTGGGTCGGGGTCGATCCGCCGTTGTCGGCCAGGGTCGGATCCACCATGGGGTCGACCCCCGACTGGTCCGACGCCTCGGCGAACCCGCACGAGGTGTCGTCGGTGACGTTGCCACCGCTGGAGGCGGCGCTGCCCCCGGCCACGGTGCAGCTCAACGCCCCGGCCGGACCGGTGTTGCCCTGGAAGACCGTGTTGGTGGCCTGGAGCGCCCCGACGATGCTGTTCGACCCGGTGGAGTAGACGTAGGCGCCGCCGCCCGAGGCCGTGCCCATGTTGCCCACGAGAGAGACGTGGATCAGGTCGAGGGCGCCGAGGGTGGCGACCCCACCCCCATCCAGGGCCGTGTTGCCCGAGATGGTCGTATTCACGATCCGGGGAGTCGCGGCCTGATCCTGGACCACGAAGATCCCGCCGCCCTTTGCGCCGGCCGTGTTTCCGTCGAAGGTCGACCGGGTCACGGTGGTGGGGCTGCCGCCGATGAAGCCTCCGCCGTTGGACCCGGCGTCGTTGCCCTGGAAATGGCTCGTGGTGATGGTGGTCGGACCCCGCGTCCAGAGGCCGCCTCCCGACACCGTCGCCCGGTTGTTCGTCAGCACGCTCCCGGACACGTCCACGGCGACGGGAGCGAAGGCGAAGATGCCCCCGCCGGATCCGTCTTCGGCCTCGTTGTCGGTGATGGTGGAGTTGGTGATGGTGATGGCGCCGTCGCCCTCGGCGAAGAGGCCTCCACCGGAGAAGCCCTGCCCCGTGGCGTGGTTGCCGCTGATGGCGGCATCGTCGAGGGCCAGGGTCGAACCGGCGGCGCCGGCGTAGTAGATGCCGCCGCCGGCGCCCGCCATGTTGTCCCGAAGTTCGATGCTCGTGCCGGTGAGTTGGGAGTTGCCGAACAGCGACATGGCACCCCCCACGGACGTGGCGGGAACCTGGTTCCCCACGAAGACCGTGCCCATGAACTCCACGTCGGAGTCCTGCTGGGCCACCATGCCGGCCCCGTCGCCGGTGCCGGTCGAGTTGCCGCTCACCGAGCCGCCCGTGGTCATCAACGACGTGGTGCCGGCGGAGAAGATCCCGCCGCCCCGCTGCTGACCCGTGTTGCCGTCCACCGCCGTCTCCGTGAGGGTGACGTCGGCGTCCCCAAGGTAGATCCCGCCGCCGATCTGGGCAGCGTTCCCCTGAATGGTGGAGTTGGTGATGGTCACCTGGGACCCCTGGAGATGAAGGCCGCCCCCCCACCCGGTATCGCTTCCGTCGTTGCCGGTGATGGTGGCGTCGGTGATGGTGACGTCCAGCCCCGAGCGGAGGTAGGCTCCGCCGCCGCCGTTTCCGCCGGTGGCCGTGGTGTTGTCGGTGATGGTGACGCCGTCGAGGATCACCACGCCGTCTTCGCCCGCCGGGTTCTCGATGAACATGGCGCCGCCGCCGAACCCTCCGGCGAGGACCGCGTTCCCGTCGAACACCGTGCCCTCGAAGTGGACCCGGTCCGTGTTGAACCCGCGCACGGCCCCGCCCCACGCAGGGGACTGATTGTTGGTGAAGCTGCCGCCCCGCATGGAGAACGACCCCCCGGCCAGTTCGAGAGCGCCGCCGGGGTAGTTGCCCAGGGTCCGGTTGTCGTCGAAGTCGACGTTGTCGAGAACGACCACCGTCTCGCTGCCCACCACCACCATGGCGCCCCCGGATCCGGCCACGGCCCGATGGCCTCGGAACGCCAGGTCCATGCCGTGGAAGACCGCGCCGTCGCGCACCACCAGGCCGCCCCCGGCCTGGGATCCGTTCCGCACCGTTAGCCCGCGGATCGTCACGTTCGCCGGGCCGCCCTCTGCGCTGACGTCGAAGGCCCGTCCGGCGCCGCCGAGGTCGATGTCCGTCAGGTCCGGGCCCTCGCCGATGATGGCGAGGTCCGAAGTGATGGTGGGAAGCGGGGCATCCACCGTGATCACGGCCGCCGGCCCCGAGGCCGCGGCGCTCACGCCGGCCGCCGCCGTGGACAGATAGATGGTGTCGGTGCCGGCGGCGGTGTTGGCCGCATCGATGGCTTCCCGCAGGGAGCAGTCGTCCCAGGTGCAGGCGCCGTCGTCGGCGTCCCCCTCGACGCTGACCACCGACGCCGCCCGCACCGCCACCTGAGCCGTGCCCGACATGGTGGCGTCCAGAGCGCTGGTGGCCGTCACCTCACAGGTGCCGGACTCCAGGGGCGCCTCGTAGTCGGCCGTGGCGCCGTTGGCGGTGAGCGTGCCGCAGGTCGCCGTCCAGGTGACGTCGGTGGACGCCGCAGTGCCCGACACCGCCGCCGTGAACGTCGTGGGCTCCCCCCTCAACAGGGCCGGGGCTGCCGGGCTCACCGACACCTGCACCGGAGTCACGGTGATGGTGGCCGACGCGCTGGCCGAGGCGTCTTCCGCACTGGTGGCGGTCACCGTGTACGAGCCCCCGGTCACCGGGGCCGTCCAGGTCACCGACGACCCCGATCCCGACACGCTCCCCCCCGAGCTGGTCCAGGTCACCGACGTGTTGTCGGCATTGGAGACGGTGGCGGTGAGGGACTGCTGGCCGGCGGCCCCCACCGTAGCGCTGGAAGGGGTCACCGAGACCGTCACCGGAAGCGGGGCCGGCTCGGTGCCGCTGTCGCCGCAGGCGGCCACGGCCACCACGGCCAGACCGGCGAGCCACCGCCGCGCCGGCCGACGGGAACGAGGGGAGGGGGAAGAGGCGGAATGCATGGTAGGTCTCTCCGACAGAGGAGGGGCGCGCGAGCTCGGGAGTTCACGCGCAGAACGACCTGCCCAGGGGATCATCCGCCCCCGTTTACGCGCCGTCGAGCCCCTCCACGATCCGGTTCAGGGTGGCGCTGGGGCGCATGGCCGCCTCGACGAGAGACTCGGCCGGGTGGTAGTAGCCCCCCATCTCCACGGGATCCCCCTGCGCGGCGTTCAGCTCGTCGACGATCCGGGCCTCGTTCTCCCGCAACGCCTCGGCCACGGGAGCGAACACCGCCGCCAGGTCGCCGTCGGCGGTCTGTTCGGCCAGGGCCTCGGCCCAGTAGAGCGCCAGATAGAAGGTGCTGCCCCGGTTGTCCAGCTCGTGGACCTTCCGGGACGGCGACCGGGAGTGTTCGAGGTATCGCGACGTGGCCTCGTCCAGGGCGTCGCCCAGGAGGCGGGCGCCGGGGTTGTCGAACGATTCCCCGAGGTGCTGGAGCGAGGCGGCCAGGGCCATGTACTCGCCCAGGGAGTCCCACCGCAGGTGTCCCTCCTTCTGGAACTGCTGGACGTGCTTCGGCGCCGATCCGCCGGCGCCGGTTTCGAAGAGGCCGCCGCCGTTGAGGAGCGGCACGATGGAGAGCATGCGGGCGCTGGTGCCGATCTCCAGGATGGGAAAGAGGTCGGTGAGGTAGTCGCGGAGCACGTTGCCCGTGACCGAGATCGTGTCCTCGCCCCGGCGAATGCGCTCCAGGGAATACGCCATGGCCTCCACGGGGGGGAGGATCTTCAGGGTGAGGCCGTCGGTGTCGTGATCCCCCAGGTACCGCTCCACCTTGGCGATGAGCTGGGCGTCGTGAGCCCGATCGCCGTCGAGCCAGAAGACGGCGTGGTCGCCCGTGGCCCGAGCACGGGTCACGGCGAGCTTCACCCAGTCCCGGATCGCCACGTCCTTGGTCTGGCACGCCCGCCAGATGTCCCCTTCCCCCACGGGCTGCTCCAGGAGCGCGGTCCCGTCGGCGTCCACGATCCGCACCAGGCCCGCGGAGGCGATCTCGAAGGTCTTGTCGTGGGAGCCGTACTCCTCGGCCTTCTGGGCCATGAGTCCCACGTTGGGTACGCTGCCCATGGTCGAGGCGTCCAGGGGACCGTGGGCCTGACAATCCCGCACCACGGCGTCGTAGATTCCGGCGTAGCTCGAGTCGGGAATCACCGCCTTGGTGTCCTGCAGTTCGCCGTCGGCGTTCCACATGCGGCCTCCGTCCCGGATCATGGGAGGCATGGACGCATCGATGATGATGTCGCTGGGCACGTGGAGGTTGGTGATGCCCCGGTCCGAATCCACCATGGCCAGCGCCGGACCCTCCTCGTACGACGCCTGGATGTCGGCCTCGATGGCAGCCCGCTGGTCGGGCGGAAGGGTCGCGATCTTCGCCAGCAGATCTCCGAACCCCTGGTTCACGTCCACGCCGCACTCCTCCAGCACCTCGGCGTGGTTGGCGAACACCCGATGGAAGTACACCCGCACGGCGTGTCCGAAGATGATGGGGTCGGACACCTTCATCATGGTGGCCTTCATGTGGAGGGAGAACAGCACCCCCTCCTCCGCGGCGGCGTCGACCTCCCGGCGCAGGAAGGACACCAGCGCGTCCCGGCTCATCCAGGTCGCGTCGAGCACTTCTCCGGCCAGGAGCGGAAGGGACGCCTTCAGCACCGTCACCGTGCCGTCGGTGGCCACGTGCTCGATGCGAGCCGTGGTATCGGAACCGAGCGTGATGGCCGCCTCGTTGTGTCGGAAATCCCCGGCGTCCATGGACGCCACGTGGGTTCGGGAATCCTCGGGCCAGGGGCGGTTTCGGGGCGGGTGCTTTCGGGCGAACTGCTTCACCGGACGGGGCGCCCGTCGGTCCGAATTCCCCTGCCGCAGCACCGGGTTCACGGCGCTCCCCTTCACCTTGTCGTACCGGGCCTTCACGGCGCGCTCGGCGTCGTCGGACGGTTCGTCGGGGTACTCGGGAAGGGCGAATCCCTGAGACTGCAGCTCGGCGATGCACGCCTTCAACTGGGGAATGGAAGCACTGATATTGGGGAGCTTGATGACGTTGGCTTCCGGGCGCTCCACGAGCCGCCCCAACTCGGCCAGATCGTCGGACACCCTCTGGTCGTCCGAGAGGACATCGGGGAACACCGCAAGGATCCGGCCCGCCAGGGAGATGTCCCGGGTGTCCACCGGGACTCCGGTGACGCCGGCGAACGCCCGGATCACCGGTAGGAAGGCGTGGGTGGCCAGAAAGGGCGCTTCGTCGGTCCAGGTGTAGAGGATCGAAGGAGACGTAGGCATTGCGGTCCGTGGGTGATGAGGTCCGGCGGGACGGGAGCGGGGTTCATATAGCCCCTCGACGAGCCCGGGTCCAGCACGGCGGGAAGTGGACCGTCCGGGATCTCCGGAAGGCCCGCCCGCCCGCGTCCCCACGGGCTCCGCGTGGCAGGAAGTTTGCATGAACGACTCCCACCCCCGTCGCCCTTCCGACCCCCGCACTCCGGACTCCGAGCCCGTGGACTCCCCCGAGGATCCCTCCTCGGCCGAACGCCGTCGGTCCCAACGCCCCTCTCCCGCGCGCCGCGCGCTGAAGACGGGCGGAATCGCATGCGCGATCCTGGCCGGAGTGCTCCTGACGGCCGTCGGGCTCCTCCAGTTCGACGCCGTGGGCACCGCCGTGGCCCGATCGGTGGCCGGACGGGTCGCCCCCGCCGGCCTCGACGTGGCTCTGGACCGCGTGTCGGGAAGCTGGATCCGGTCGTTTCGGATGACGGGTCTGGAGGTTTCGGGTCCCGGCGGCGGGGTCGTCGCGCGGGTGGACACCCTGGCCCTGACCTGGTCCCTCCCGGCCCTCCTGGGGCGGCGCATCGCCCTCGGGCAGGTCTCCGCGTCGGGGATTCGCGCCGATCTGGTGCGGGATCCCACCGGCGCCGTTCTCCTCCGGGGCATGGAGCCGTCACCCCCGGCCCCCGACTCCGTCGCTCCTTCGCGCTGGACGGTGTCCCTCGGCTCGGCGACGGTGCGCCGCGTGGCCGGTGAACTCCGGACCGCCGGCGACGCCGTTCCCACCCTCCGGTGGTCCGACGGGGGGCTCCGGGTGTCGGACCTTCGCCTCGATGGACCGTCACTTTCCCTCGACTCGGCCTTCGCCCGACTCGACCTCCCGGGTCTGCCCGGCGCAGAGACGGTGGGACCGGTCGAGGTGAGGGCCGCCGCCCGCGTGGACCCCGGTCGACTCCGTCTCGACACGCTGATCGTCCGCGGGCGCGACGGCGGGCTCACCGGGTCGGGCACGGCCGCCATCCCGTCGGCCGAGGGCGACCCGGGGCCCCTGTCCCTCGACCTCCGGGCCGACGGGTTTCCCCTGGCCGTGGTCCACGGGGCGCTGGGCCGCACGCCCGACCCCGCCGCCCGGGTCGACGGTACCCTGCGGTTGTCGGGAACGACCCGGATCCCGTCGGCCGCCGTGGATCTGTCCCTCCGAGGCGCCGGGCGCCTCGAAGGCACGGCGGGAGCCTCCCTGGGCGACGGGCCGGCGAGTCTCGCCGCGGACCTCACCCTCTCCGCTCTGGATCCTTCGGCCCTCCTCGCCGACGCGGCCTGGGCGGGTCGGATCGACGGTCGGCTGACGGCCGCCCTGAGTGGCGCCGACCTCCAGCATCTCGGCGGCGAAGCGGCCTTCCGTCTCGACGCCGTGGCCCTGGCCGGACTTCCCCTCCGATCGGCGCAGTTCACCAGCGTGTGGGACGACGGCACGGCGTCCCTGGAACTCGCCGTGCAGGGCGAGCCCGGAACCCTGGGCCTCGCGGGGACCGCCCGCCCCCTCGACTCCCTGCCGACGTACGACCTGGAGGGCCCTCTGGAGGTGGACCTCCGGGGGGACTCCCTGCCGGCGACGACGGCCGCCGGGCGGCTCACCGTGCGCGGCTCCGGCGTCACGCCCGAAACCGCCGACGCCACGGCGCGCCTGGCGCTCAGCAGCGTGGGCGTGGGGGACGCACGACTCGACACCGCCACCGTCCGGGCCCGATTCGTCGGCGGCGTGCTCGACTGGCGAATCGAAGCCCGGGATGCCGCCTCCGGGACCCTGCGCGCATCCGGCTCGGCGACCCCGGGGTCGGCCCCCACGGTCCGGGTGGACAGCGCCGTGGTGCGCGACCTCGACGTGGCCGGCCTCCTGGGCGACAGCGTCGAGAGCCGGGTCGACGGGCGCTTCGACGGATCGGCGACCCTGGGCGCCCCGGACCGCACCGAAGCCCGCTTCGACCTGGCCGTCCGCGACGCCCGCTGGGGCGCGGTGCAGGTCGACAGCGCCCGGGCCCAGGGCGCCCTGACCGGCGGCCGGCTCACCGCCGACCTGGGCCTCCGCTCCTCGGCCGGGCGACTCGACGGGGCCGTGTCGGCCCGCCCCTTCGACGACGTCCCGAGCGTGGAGGTGGAGCGCCTCGCCTTCGCCGACGTGGACGCCGGCGCCGTGGCCGGACCCGCCGACTCCGTCCCGGTCACCCGACTGGCGGGGACCCTCCGGGGCCGACTCCGAGGCGCCCGACCCGAAACGGTGGCCGGCACCTTCGACGTGCGCCTCGACTCCTCGCGCGTGAACCGCCAGGCGGTCACCGGCGGCGATGGACATCTGCGCCTGGACGCGGGGAGGGTCGACGCCGAGCTCACCCTGAGCCTCCCGGACTCGGGGCGGATCGCCCTCGCGGCCCGGGCCCGACCGTTCGCGGACCGCCCCGAGATCGACGTGGAGCGGCTCGAGTTCGCCGACCTCGATCCGTTCGCCCTCGCTGGGATCCCGGCCGCGGCCGACGCCCGCCTGGCCGGCCGGGCCACGGCCACGATCCGGGGACTGGAGCCCGGCACACTCGACGCCGACGTCGGCCTGGATCTCGCCCCGTCCCGGGTGAATGGCGAGACCCTTCCCCGGGGCCGGATCGACGCCGCCGTCCGGGCCGGCCGGGTGGAGGCCACCGCCGACGTGGGCCTCTCGTCCGGGCGGTTCACCGCCGACGCCGCAGCGGACCTGGTGCGGGACACGGCCACGTGGTCGCTGGACGCTCGCCTGCGCACCAACGCCCCGGGCCCCCTTCTGGGCGCCGACTCCCTGGGAGGGCATCTGGACGCCACCCTCCGCGCCGAGGGCCGGGGCGTGGATCTGCCCGACCTGGACGGCCGGTTCCACGCCGCCGCCGACAGCGCCCTCCTGGGCGACCTCCGGATCGACACCGCCCGGGTGGCCGGGGCGATCTCCGGCGGGTTCGTGCGGATCGACACGCTGACGCTCCGCTCCAACGTGGCCGACGTCACCGGCGCGGGACGGGTGGCCCTGGCCGACTCCATGTCCGGCGCCGACTCCGACCTGGTGGTGGAGGCGACCCTGGGGTCCCTCGCTCCCCTGGAGCCGTGGGTGGGGATCCGCCCGCTGGGACTCGGCGAGGGGCACCTGCGCGCCGAGATCCGGGGCGCGCCCAACGCCCTTCGCTGGACCGCGTCGGCCGAGGCCTCGGCCCTGCTCGTGGGCAGTACGGAACTGCTGGGCCTGGCCACCGACGCTTCGGGACGGTTGGGTCCGGGATTGGCGTTGCGGTCCTTCGACGGGGAACTCCATCTGGACCGCCTCACCGCCGCCGGCGTCGAGGTGCGCCTCTCCCGCATGGCCGCCCGCTGGGACGGCGAGGAGATCACGGTCGAAGGCGACGCCACCGTGGACGATCGACGGGACGTCGCCCTCTCCCTCCGGGCCGACCTCCGGGCCGCACAGCCCCGGGCCGAGCTCGACCGCTTCGACGTACGGGTGGACGACGACCGCTGGGTCCTCACGGGATCGCCATCGGTGGCGTGGGGCGACGGCGTGGTGTTCGACAGCCTGGCGCTGTCGGCGGGCGACCAATCGGTGCTCCTGGACGGTCGCTTCGATCTGGCGGGAACCAGCGACCTGGAGGCCCGCCTCGAGGGACTCCGCCTCGGAGGACTGACCGACCTGATGGGCCTGGACCGGCTCGACGGCACCCTCTCCACCGACCTGACCCTCCAGGGTCCCGCCGCCGACCCCCGATTCCGGGGCACCGTGGAGGCCACCCTGGTGCGGGACGGGGACGCCCGAAGCCGGGTGCGAGCGAGCCTGGCGTACGACACGCTCCTCCTCGACGTGGACGCGGGCATCGACGTGGACGAAGGGGGAACCCTCGAGGTGGTGGGGTCCGTCCCCGTGGACCTCGCCCTCACCCCCGGGGCCGAGGGGGACTCCACCCGCCTGGCCTCGGCCGCCGCGGGCGCCGTGGACCTCTCGGTGCGGGCCGACTCGTTCGCGGTGCGATGGGCCGAGCCCTTCCTGGATCCGTCTGTGGTGCGCGGCCTCGGCGGCCACCTCGAAATCGATGCCCGGGTCGGGGGCACGCAGGCGTCACCGTCCCTGTCGGGAACGGCCCGGCTTCGGAACGGCCGCCTGACGCTGCCCACCCTCGGCGTCACGTACCAGCGGGCCCGCATGGACGTGGCCCTGGAAGGCGACCGGGCCCGGATCGACTCGGCCCAGCTCCGGACCGACGACGGCACCCTCTCCCTGGAGGGCGGTGTGAACCTGCCCGAGCTGTCCCTCGGGGAGTTCGACATCCAGGCCCGACTCGACCGATTCCAGGCGATCCACAACGACGCCTTCCGCGTCCGGTTGTCGGGCACGGCGGAGCTGGTGGGCACCACCCTCGAGCCCCGCCTCGAGGGCGACGTGCAGCTCGTGGAGACCGACGTCTACCTGGACGACGCCGTGCCCTCTGGCGCCTCGGTCCGCCCCGTGGAGCTCACCGACGAGGAGATCCGCGAGCTGGAGGAGTATCTGGGCTTCAGTGTCACGCGTCCCGAGCGCGAACCCGGTGCCCTCTTCGACGCCCTCGCCCTGAACGTGGCCGTGTCGGCGAGTCGGGACACGTGGATCCGCCAACGGGCCAACCCCCAACTCGAGATCCAGGTCACCGGCGCCACCACCGTGACGAAGGAGCCGTCGGACTCCCTGCGGTTCGACGGACGGATCGAGGCCGTGCCGCGCCGGAGCTGGGTCGAGCAGTTCGGCCGCCGATTCGCCATCCGGGAGGGCATCGTCGAACTCCGGGGTACGGCCGCCGAGACCCGGATCGACGTGGAGGCGGCGTACGAAGTCCCCTCGTCCAACGACACGGAGGCCGAGGCCACCATCACCCTCGATATCGAAGGCACTCTCGACGATCTCAGCCTCACGCTGGGCTCGGACCCCGCCATGGAGAACGCCGACATCGTCTCCTACCTCGCCACGGGACGCCCGGCCTCGTCCACCCTCGACTTCCGGAGCAACGGCGAGGAGGGACAGGGGGGCGGCCTGCGGTCCATCGGATCCGAGTTCGCCCTGGGGCAGGTCACCGGGCTCGTGGAGGGATTGGCGGCGGAAGGGGTGGGCCTCGACGTGGTGGAGATCCGCACCGACGGCCTCCGGGGCGCCACGCTCATCGCCGGGCGGTTCGTCCGCCCCGATCTCTACGTCGGGTTCAAGCAGCCGGTGGGGCGGGATCCCGACGACCCCGACGCCGATTCGGGCTTCGACCGGACCGAGGTGGAACTCGAACTCCAGGCGCTGCGCTGGCTCCTGCTGAACATGGAGGCCAGCAACTCGGCGGTGAGCTTCCTCTTCCGCTTCCGCTATGCGTACTGACGCCCCGCGGCACCGAGCCGGAGCCGCCCGGCGTCTCAGGGTCCTCCTCGGGGCCCTGGCCGTCGCCCTCGCGGCGACGGGCGCGTCGGCCCAGGCGCCCCTCTTCCTCATCGACGGCGACACCCGGGTGTCGTCCGTCGACCTGCGGTTCGCCGAGACCCGCACGCTGGACGCCGCCGCGATCCGGCAGCGTCTCGCCCTGCGGGGGCCGAGTTTCGCCGACCGACTCAAGGGCGTCCTGGACGTGCTTCCCTTCGTGGGATCGCCGCGGCCCCAGCCCTTCGTGGCGCTGGAGGTCGCCCGGGATGCGGCCCGCATCGAACGCTACTACCGGGAGAACGGCTTCCTGGACCCCGACGTGGAGTACGAGGTGCGCCTCGACACGGCGAGCAACGCCGTGGACGTCACCTACCGGATCCACGAGGGGCTGCCCATTCGCCTCGATACCCTGGTGGTGACCCCCCTGGACGGCGCGGCCCCCCTGGACTCGACCCTGGTGGCGCCCTGGCGTTCGTTCGTGGACGGTCTTCGGCGGGAACACGGGATCCGCCTGGGTGAGGTGGATCGGGTGCGGGTGCGCTCCCAGCCCCTGGATTGGCTCCGGACCCGGGGGTACGCCTTCGCCCGGGTCCGGGACACGGTGGCGGTGGACTCCACCTCGGCCTCGGCCCGCCTGGAGATTCGCTACGACCCCGGTCCCCGGGCTCGGGTGGACTCCATCGCCGTGGAGGGCCGGGGGGCCCTGAGCTATCGCACGGTGCTCCGGGAGATTCCCCTCCATCGGGGGGATTGGTTCAACGCCGGACGCATGGCCGAAGGGCAGCGCCAGGTGTTCGGCCTCGACCTGGTGCGCCTCGCCCTCTTCGACGTGGATCCGGATCAGCCCCGGGACTCCACCGTCACGCTGCGCATGCGCCTCCAGGAAGGGAGTCGGCGGGCCGTGGGTGGAGAGGTCGGATACGCCACGGAACGGGGCGCCGTCGCCGAGGCCCGGTGGGAGCATCGGGACTTCCTGGGGGGGGCCCGGACCTTCACCGTCTCCGGGGTGGCCAACACGGGGTGGCTCGCCGCCACCGACGAGGTCGACCGCCGCTTCGGCACGTCGGTGTCGTTGCGCCAGCCCTGGATCCTCGACCACCGCCTGTCGGGCACGGTACGCCCCTTCGCCGAATACCGGGACGACACCCGGGACGAGTCCCGGAGCTTCGGGACCGACCTCTCCCTCCTCTTCGAGCGGGGCTCCCTGGACCGGGCCTCCCTGACCTACACGATCTCCACCCGGCAGATCATCGACGCCCCCACCCTCACGGCCCGGGGCGACACCCCCGACACGCTGCTGCTGTCGGCCCTGCCGGTGGACGTGGGGGACGTGCGCACGAGCCGCCTGGGCCTGGACCTGGTCTACGGCGAGGTGGACGATCCCCTGGGCCCGCGTCGGGGATACGTCGTCCGGGCGGGCACCGAGGTGGCGGGGCCCGACGCCCTGTCCAACGTCCAGTACTCCCGGATCGAGGGCAGCCTCACCGGCTTCTGGCCCGTCAATCGTTCGCTGGGGGTCGTGGCCCGCGTCTCCGGCGGCCGCCTCTTTCCCCGGGGGGAGAGCGTGCCCCGGGACGTCGACGACATCCTGCCCCAACTGCTCCGGCTCCGGGACGCCGTGTTCACGGCGGGGGGCACCGGCGACGTGCGGGGGTGGGGCGCCGGGCTCCTGGGACCCAAGGTGCCCGATCTCCGTCTCGTGGAGCAGGGGGACTCGGTGGTGGCCTCGGCCGATCGGTGGCTCGTGCTCACCGGCCTCGCCCGGTTCACGGCCTCCGTGGAGCTCCGCTTGCCCTTCCCCCTCCTGGGTCCGAACCACGGCACCCACCTCTTCCTCGACGGGGGGCGGGTGTGGAACCCCGATTCCCGCTTCCGGGACCTGGCCCTGCCCCGGGACCCTCTCGACCAGGAGCGCATGTTCTTCGGCACGGGGGCCGGCGTCGAGTTCGGCACCCTGGTGGGTCCGCTGCGCATCGACGTGGGCTACAAGCTCAACCCCTCGCCCCTGGATCTCCGGGATCCCGACGCCGTGGCCCGGGCCCTGGTGGCCGGCGAGCCCATCGCGTCGGTTCCCACGGGATCGCTGGCCCGCTGGCATCTCCACATCGCCATCGGACGGGTCTACTGATGGGCCCCCGGGAGGTGGGTCGGCTCGCCCTCCGGACCGTGAGGCGCTTCGACGCCCAGGGCGGCATGCGCCACGGCGCGGCCCTGGCGTTCTACGCGACCCTCTCCCTGGCGCCCCTGGCGCTCCTGGCCGTCTCCGCGATGTCCATGCTGCCCCGCACCGGCGACACCGGGCAGCTCATCGCCGACCGCCTGACCCTCCTGGTGGGCGACTCGGGCACCGACCTGGTGCGTTCGGTGGTGGAGCAGGCCCCGGACCGGGGGGGAGGCGTCTGGGGCGTCCTGGGGAGTCTGGGGCTGCTGGCGTTCAGCGGCTCGGTGCTCTTCGTGAACATCCAGGCGATCCTGGACGACATCTGGGAGGTTCGACCGCGGGATCGCGGCGTCGTGAGGGGGTTCCTGCGCAACCGTCTCACGGCCCTGGTCATGATGGGGGCCACCGGCCTGATCCTCCTGGGGTCCACGCTTCTCGGGGCGTCCGTGGCCTGGCTCGGCCCCCGGGTCGAGATGGTGGTCCCGGTGGCCGCCGAACTGGTGGGGGTCGTGGAACTGGCCGTGTCGTTCGTGCTCCTCACCGGCCTCTGCGCAGCCACGTACCGGATCCTGCCCGCCGTGGACATCGCCTGGCGGGACGTCCTGCTGGGGGCGGGCCTCACGGCAGTCCTCTTCCTCTTGGGGCGCTCGGCCATCGGCTGGTACCTGGGCCGCGCCGCCACGGCGTCGAACTTCGGCGCCGCCGGCTCCCTCATGGTGTTCCTCATGTGGGTCTACTACTCCGCCCAGATCTTCCTCCTGGGGGCCGAGTTCACCCAGGTCCAGGCGGAGGCCCGGGGGGCGCCGCTCCGTCCGGAGCCGGGAGCCCATCGGGTGGAGCGCACCACCGTGGGGGAGTCCCGGGGGAGCTGAGGGTCAGGCCGCCCCCGATTCCCCGGGCTCGTCCACGGACTCGTCGGAGAGCGGCGCGTCGCCGCTCCGGGCCCGGTAGAGCATGTCCTCTTCGATGAGGTAGTAGAACTGCTCCCGGAACTCGTCCAGCGACACGCCCGCGGTGGACGCGAACTTGGCCAGCTCGTGGGGGTCGGCGAAGTCGTCCCGGGTGAGGCGCAGCATGTAGCTCCGGGCGATCTCGAACGACTCGGCCCCCACGTCCACCATGCGCACCTTGGTGCGGTTCGTCACCGGATCGAAGATCTCGGCGAAGCGCAGGGGCACGAAGTGGCCGTTCTGGATCGAGACCATGGCGCCGTTGCCTCCGTCCAGCAGGAACTTGGCGGCGATGTAGCCCAGGTCCCGGGTGTACTCCATGTCGAAGGGAATCGGGTCGGCGCAGCGCAGCTCGTAGCCGATGTTCTTGGCGATGATGGTGGGCTTGATGCCGTAGGCCTTGAGGCGATCCTGGACCGCCATCTTCACGATCTCGCCGAAGGTCACCTCGGCGAGTCGGATGTTGCCGTGGGCGTCCCGCTCCACCTGCTCCAGGATCTCCAGGTCCTGGGGCGCCGTGTGCTCCAGGAGCCCCTCGGCCAGAATGGCCACGCCGTCGGTGCGCCCCTGGCTCAACCGCTTGATGATGGCGCCGGCCAGGATGTCCACCACCTGGCGCAGCCGGATCACGTCGTTGGGGAACTCCTCGGGGATCAGCGTCAGGGTCGCCCCCGCCGCCTTGCCGATTCCCAGGGCCAGGTGCCCGGCCTTTCGTCCCATGGAGACGATGAAATACCACCGGGAGGTGGTGAGGGCGTCGACCATGAGGTTTTCGACCATCTCCACGCCCAGGTGCCGGGCCGTGTTGTAGCCGAACGTCGGGATCCCGTGGGGGAGAGCCAGATCGTTGTCGATGGTCTTGGGCACGTGGGCGACCCGGATCCGTCCGTCGGCCTTCTGCTCCACCCGAAGCGCGCTGTAGGCCGTGTCGTCGCCCCCGATGGTGATGAGCTTGTCGACGTTGAGGCGAAGCAGCGAGGTCACCGTGTTCTCGAGGTGCTCCTCGTTCTTCGTCGGGTTGTCCCGGGCGATACCGATGAACGACCCCCCCCGGAAGTGGATGCGGCTGACGTTGTCGATGGTCAGCGGCTCCACCTTCGACACGTCGCCCCGCATGATCCACTTGAAGCCGTCCCGGACCCCCACCACCTCCACCCCCTCGGTGGCGGCCCGGATGGTGGCGGCGGCGATGACGCTGTTGATCCCCGGGGCCGGTCCCCCGGCCACGAGGATCGCGAGCTTCTTCGGCGACTTGCTCATGCGATGTCGACGGAGGCGTCGAGATACACGTCCTGGATGGCGTGGAGGATCTCCACCCCTTCGTCCATGGGGCGCTGGAACGCCTTCCGCCCGGAAATCAGCCCCTGGCCGCCCGCCCGCTTGTTGATGACCGCGGTTTTCACGGCCTGCTGCAGGTCGTTCGTGCCCGAGGCGCCCCCGGAGTTGATCAGGCCGCAGCGCCCCATGTAGCAGTTCGCCACCTGGTACCGGGTCAGGTCGATGGGGTGGTCCGTGGCCAGCTCCGAATACATGCGCTCATCGTACTTTCCGAAGCTCCCGTCCTTGTTCAGGGCCGGATAGCCGCCGTTGGACGTGGGCTGCTTCTGCTTGATGATGTCGGCTTCGATGGTGACGCCGAGGTGGTTGGCCTGACCGGTGAGGTCGGCCGACGCCTCGTGGTTCACCCCGTCGACCTTGAAGGCCGAATTCCGCACGTAGCACCAGAGGATCGTCACCATGCCCAGCTCGTGGGCCAGGGCGAAGGCCTCCGAGACCTCCTGGATCTGCCGGGACGACTCCTCGGAGCCGAAATAGATCGTGGCCCCGACCCCGACGCACCCCATCTCCCACGCGTGCTGCACCTGGGCGAAGGGGATCTGGTCGTACTGGTTGGGATACGACAGCAGCTCGTTGTGGTTGAACTTCAGGATGAACGGGATCCGGTGGGCGTACTTCCGGGCCACCGCCCCGAGCACCCCGTAGGTCGACGCCACCCCGTTGCATCCGCCCTCCATGGCCAGACGCACGATGTTCTCGGGGTCGAAATACACCGGGTTGGGGGCGAACGACGCCCCGGCGGAGTGCTCGATTCCCTGGTCCACGGGCAGGATCGACACGTAACCCGTACCCCCGAGGCGTCCATGCCCGTACAGGGACTGCATGGACCGGAGGACCCGGGGGGACCGGTCGGAGGCCGCCCACACCCGGTCCACGAAGTCGGACCCGGGAAGGTGGAGCGAGTCCTTCGGGATCGCCGTGGACCGATGGTTCAGAAGGGAATCCGCTTCGTCACCGAGGATGTCGGCGATTCGAGTGGTGGAATCGGTGCTCACCGGGAAAACCTCTGCGCTCGTGGTTGATCCTGCTCCGGCGCCGAACTCGATTCGACGCCCGTTCGACCGTACACCATCGGCCCGCCGGGGTCAACGCGCCCGGGGCCGGATCCGGATGTTGCGGAACTGGACCGGGTGGCTCTCGCTCTGCACGGCAATCCACCCCCGGTCGAGGCGGGTCCCGTCGACCTTCGCTTCGGGGGGGAATCCGCTCACCACGCCGCCTCCCACCACCGGGGCCTCGTAGGCGATGACGGTGTCCCCCTGAACGAGGTGGACGATGCGGTCGCCACCCCGGACCACCAGTTCCACCGTGACCCATTCGTGACCCGGAAACGTCGGCGAGTCCGACTCGATGCAATGGGCCTCCACCAGGGCCCCGTTCATCTCCACGTGGGTGCCGGGGGTGCAGAGGTTGGCGGTGGGGCGGTGTCCCGACCCGTCGTCGGCCAGGAACTGTGCCTCCAGGGAGATGGGAAAGTCCTGATCCAGTCCCATGGTCTCCGGAGATTGGGCGTGGAGCATGACTCCGCTGTTGAGCAGCGCCCACCCCGGTCCGCCCGGGGCCTGTTCCCCCACGAAGCGGTAATCGAGCTGGAGGTCGTAGTCGGTGTACGGCACCTCGTGGAAGAGGTGGCCGAACCGCTCGTCGAAGCCGTCGTACCCCTCGTATCCCACGGTCAGGAGCCCGTCTTCCACCCGGAACGTGCCGTAGGGATCGTCGCCCACGGGGTGCCCACGGATCTTCACGGTCCATCCGTCCAGGGACCGACCGTCGAAGAGGGATTGCCATTCCTGGCCCTGGAGCGCCGCCGGGACGGCCAACACCCCGAGAAGCCACACGCCTGCGCGAACCGGATTCATGACCGACAACATGGGACTCCGGACCCGGCGAGGCCACGGACCCGGCCTTTCGCCACCTCTCGGTCAGGTCACCGACGAACGGTCGCGCACGTAGCGCACCACCGGCACGCCGTCTTCCTCCGATTCCCCGTCGAACCGGAATCCCGTCTTGTGGAGGACGCCGATGGAGGGCACGAGATGGGCCAGGGTGTGGGCCTCCACCCGGTCCACGTCGGGGGTGCCGAAGGCGTGGTCCACCAGACCCAGCACCGCCTCCGTGGCCAGGCCCCGCCGTTGATACGAGGGCACGATGCTGTACCCCACCTCGACGAGGCCGTCGGCCGGGGGGCCCTTGAATCCCGCCACGCCCACGGCTTCGGGCCCGCCAAGGTCCGACTCCCGCACCACCACGTAGCGCATGCCCCACGCCTCGAACCGGGGATCGGCCCGGACCTGGTCCAGCGACCACTCCAGGGTGTCGGCGTCGTAGAGGGGAGGTGGCCACTCCGGCCCGACCCGCGCCCCCAGCATCCGCCCGAGATCGTCGGGTCCGCTCATCTCGGCCATGAGGAGGGGCGCCGTGGCCGGAACGAGATCGAGACGGGGGGTGGCGAGGGTCATCCGGGCCGGTGCCACATGTCGATTTCGATGCGCCATCGACCGTCGGCGCCCCGCCGCCAGACCACGAGGTAGCGCTCCTCGGCCCGGGAGGGCTCGCCTCCGCCGATTCGCCACGTGTTGCTCCACGTTCCCAGATCCACGGCCCGGTCTCCGTCGATGCGAAGCTCCGACGACGTCATGGCGTGGGCCTCGTTGACCCGGCGAGGGCCCGGGGCGAAGTAGCGCACGATGGCGTCCCGCCCCCGAACCTCGCCCCCGGGGGGCAGAAGCACCGCGTCGTCGGTGTAGAGATCCCGGATGGAGGCCGTGTCCCCCGCGACGTAGGCCGCCGAGAAGGCCCGACTGGCTTCGGTGATGGCCTGGCGGTCGGCCTCCTCCGACGCCCCCGCGCCGGCGCTTCCGGTGCCCGGGTCCTGGGCGCCCGATCCACAGGCCGCGACACACAACCACACCGTCGCGGCCACCGTTCCCCGCCGTCCCCACCCGTTTCGCCCCGTCACGCGTCCCCCCCTGCTGAAATCGGTCGCCATCGTCTCGGGCCAAGGTTCGGCGCCGTCCGCCGACGGGCAAGGGGGACTTCCCTACGAGCGGTCGCGGGTCGCGCCCCACCGCTCAGGGCGGTCGCCCGGGGCATCTTTCGAGTCAGGCCCTCCTTTTCGTCCGGAGGTTCGTATGGTCGAGATCCGGATCCACGGCCGGGGCGGCCAGGGCGGCGTCACCCTGGCCAAGCTGGTGGCGGCGTCCCGATTCCTGCAGGGGCGGTCCGTCCAGGCGTTCGGCCTCTATGCCGCCGAACGTTCGGGGGCCCCCGTCCAGGCGTTCTGCCGCTTCGACGACGCCCCCATCACCAACCGGAACCTGATCTACGAGCCCGACCACGTGATCGTGCTCGATCCCACCCTGGTGGGCCCCACCATCGCGGCCGGCCTCCGACCCGGCGGGTGGATCCTCCTCAACACCGAAGACCCCCCGGACGCCTTCGGCGACCGGTTTCCCCACAACCGCATCGCCACGGTCGACGCCACGGCGGTGGCCCGGGGCCACGGCCTCGGGACCCGGTCGGTACCCATCGTGAACACGGCCCTCGCGGGGGCCGTGGGCCGCATGCTGGGCTTCCCCCTGAACGACATGCTGGCGGCCGTGGAGCACCTGGGCTTCGGGGGCGCGAATCTCCACGCCGCGCGCGACGCCTTCGACGCCGTGCGGACGCGGGACGCACCCTGGGACCCCACCCCCCTGGACACGCCCGCCCCGGGCCCGGGCTTCGGGGGCGTGGGCCGGACGCCCGGGTTCGTGGAGGGCGCCGGCGGAGAACGGCCCCGGATCGAGACGGGGCGGTGGGCATCGGAGCAGCCCCGGCGACAGCAGTTCGTGCCGCCGTGCAACCACGTCTGCCCCGCCGGCAACGACGTCCAGGGCTTTCTCCACGCCCTGGCCGACGAACGCATCGACGACGCCCTGGAGATCCTCCTCCGCACGACCCCCTTCCCCTCGGTGTGCGGTCGGGTCTGCCCCGCCCCGTGCATGGCGTCGTGCAACCGACGCGATCTGGACGGCGCGGTGGACGTCCGGGATCTGGAGCGGCTGGCAGGCGACCGGGGCTCGGCCCGCCTCGTGCCGGCCGAGGCCCGGGACCGCCACGTGGCCGTGGTGGGGTCGGGTCCGGCGGGACTCGCCGCGGCGTACCACCTGGCCCTCTTCGGATACCGGGTCACCATCCTGGAAGCCGACACGGTCCTGGGCGGGCTGCTTCGCACCGGCATTCCCGACTTCCGCCTCCCTCCGGACGTGCTGGACCGGGAGATCGACCGGATCCTCGCCCTGGGCGTGGAGGTGCGGTTCGGCGGCGCCGTGGACCGGCGACGCCTCTTCGCCGTGGCGCAGGAGTACGACGCGGTTCTGGTGGCCACGGGCCTCCAGCAGGCCCGCTCCCTCCACCTGGGGGTGGGCGACGACGATGGGGTGGAGCAGGGCATCGCCTTCCTGGATCGCATCAAGCGCGGCCACGGGCCCCACCTGGACGGCGAGGCCGTGGTGGTGGTGGGCGGCGGAAACACGGCCATGGACGCCGCCCGCTCGGCCCTGCGCCTGGGCGCGGCGTCGGTGCGGGTGGTCTACCGCCGCACCCGGGCCGAAATGCCCGCCATCGCCGAAGAGATCGACGAGGCCCTGGATGAGGGGGTGGAGATCGACTTCCTGACCCAGCCGCTGGCGGTCCGCCGCAGCGCTCAGGCCGACGGCGACGGGGGCCAACCCGAGCTCGTCTGCCGACGCATGGCCCTGGGCGCACCCGACGCATCGGGCCGACGCTCCCCCGTGGCCGTGCCCGACTCCGAGTTCACCGTCGGATGCCACCGGCTGATCCTGGCCCTGGGCCAGTCCCCGGATCTGGCGGTCTTCCCCGAGGGGACCGAGGTCCGGGAGGGCGCCGAGCTGCTGGGGATCCTGGAGACTCCGGTCTACGCCGTGGGCGATCTCGCCACCCACGACGGCACGGTGGCCGGGGCCATCGGGAGCGGGCGCCGGGCGGCGCTCCACGTCCACCAGACCTTCACCGGTCGGGTGGAGGTGGACGGCGACCGGACCCGGGTGCGGTCCGACGTGGACGAATGGCACGACGAGGTGATCCGGACCGACGCGCTGCGCGCCCATCTCTTCGAGCGCCAGGCGCCGGCCCACGCACCTACCCTGGGACTCCGGGATCGTCGCACCACCTTCGACGAGGTCCACGGCGGCCTGGCCGATGCGGCCGATGCCCGTCGGTGCCTGTCGTGCGGCGTGTGCAACGAATGTGACCTGTGCGTGACCTACTGCCCCGAGGGCGTCCTCAAGCGTGTGGGCCACGATCTCGTCTTCGACTACGCCCACTGCAAGGGCTGCGGGATCTGCGTCACCGAGTGCCCCCGCAACGTCGTCTTCATGAACCACCTGTAGGAGGGGGCCCATGCCTCTCCGGATCGTCACCGGCAACCACGCCGCGGGCCACGCCCTCTCCCTGGCGGGAGAAGCCAACCGGACGGCCCGGGGCACGGCCTGCGGGATCTATCCCATCACCCCCCAGACCGAGATCGTGGAACGGGTGGCCGCCTTCCCCTTCTCCAGGGGGCGGGTGGTGGCCGTGGAGAGCGAACACTCGGCCATGGCCGTGACCATGGGGGCCTCGGTGTCGGGAGCCCGGGCGTTCACCGCGAGTTCGTCCAACGGAATCGCCTACATGGTGGAAAACATCATGGTGGCGGGCTTCTATCGGCTCCCCATTGTCATGGTGGCGGTGAACCGCACCCTGGGCCCGCCCTGGAACATCTGGGCGGACCAGGGCGACACCCTCATGCTCCGGGACTTCCCCTGGATCCAGCTCTACGCCGCCGACAACCAGGAGGTGCACGATCTCACCCTCCTGGCCTTCCGGCTGGCGGAAGACCCGCGGATCCTGCTTCCGGTCCTGGTGTGCATGGACGCCTTCATCGTGTCCCACACCCAGGCCGAGACCGAGCTGGCGAGCCCGGACGAAGTCGACGCCTTCCTCCCGGACCTGGACCTCCCCCATCGCCTCGACCCGGCCCACCCCCGGGCCCTGGGCAGCATGGTGTGGCCCGATGCCACCGTGTCCCACCGCATGGAGATCGACGAGGCCATGGCCCGGGTCCCGAACGTGATGGCCGAGTGCCGGGCCCGGTTCCGGGAGGTGTTCGGGCGAGATCCCGGGGGACCCCTGGACGCCCTCCACACCGACGCCGCCGACGCCGTGCTCGTGGCCTCGGCCACGGTGGCCACCACGGCCCGGGGCGTCGTGGAACGCCGCCGCGCCGCGGGGGAGCGGGTGGGGCTGGTGAAGATGCGCCGGTACCGGCCGTTCCCCGAGGCCGAACTGGTCCAGGCGTGTGGAGGAGCAGGGCGGATCGGAGTGCTGGACCGGGACTACGCCGCCGGCGCCGGGGGCGTCTGGTGGCAGGACGTCCGGGCCGGCTTCCAGGGCCGGGACGAGACGCCCCTGATCCAGGACTATCTGCTGGGCATCGGGGGGGGCGACGTGACCCCGGCCCTGGTGAACCAGGTGCTGGACGACCTTCTGAACCGACGGGCCGCGGGGCCCCCGGTATGGGCCGACGCCTCCGGCGCCTTCGGGCCCCCGGCGGAGGTGGGCGCATGAAGATCCCCGACATCGCCTGCAGCGAGGAGTGCCTGCTCCGGGCCGGCAACACGAACTGCGGCGGGTGCGGCATGAGCCTGGGGCTGAACTTCCTGGCTCGGGCCCTGGCCGAGGCCGACGAGACCTGTCAGCTCGCCATTCCCGCCTGCTGCGGCATCGTGGCCGCCGGGGCGTTCCCCACCACGGCGTACTCCGTGCCCACCGTGGCCACCACCTTCGCCGCCGCGGCGGCCGTGGCCTCGGGCATGGCCGCCATCCGGGACCTGAACGGCGAGACCCACCAGGTGATCTGCTGGGCCGGCGACGGGGGCACGTACGACATCGGCCTCGCCACCCTCTCGGCCGCCGCCGAACGTAACGAAGACATCGTCTACGTCTGCTACGACAACGAGATCTACGGCAACACCGGAGGCCAGCGCTCCAGCGCCACCCCGCCGGGAGCCCGCACCACCACGACGCCCGCCGGGAAGCGGGAGGCCAAGAAGGACATCGTGGGCATTCTGGCGGCCCACGGCGTACCCTACGCCGCCACCGTCTCCATCGCCCATCCCGACGACGCGGCCCGCAAGTTCCGGACGGCCTTCGAGACCACCGGGACGAGCTTCCTCCTGCTCCATTCCCCCTGCCCCACCGGCTGGAAGTCGGAACCAGGCGACTCGGTCCACCTGGTGCGCCTGGCGGTGCGCTCGGGCCTCTTCCCTCTCTACGAGGTCTTCGACGGCGTCCGCTACCGGATCAACGACGCCCCCGACTGGACCGACCCCGGCGAGTACTTCGCCCGACAGCGACGCTTCGCCACCGACGCCGTGGACCTGGACGCCACCCGGGCTTCGTGCCGCCGCCGCTTCGCCCGGCTCGAGACCCTGGCCGAGGCCTTCCCCGCCTGACCCCGCCCGGACTGGACCCGACACCGGGCCCCGTGGCCCGGGACCCTCTCTTGACCCGGGCCTCGTTCCATCGTATTGACTACAATATCGTCAATACATACCTGGAGGAGAGATGTCGGAAAACGGGGGTTGGATCCGGTCGCGCTGGATCGGCGGAATCGTGGGGGTGTTCGCCGGCGGAATCGTGATCCTCCTGGTGGAGTCGGCGGGGCACCGCCTCTTCGGCACCGCTCCTCCCGGCGACCTCTCGGCGGTCACGGGACCCATGTTCGCCTCGGTCCTGGTGGCGTGGATCCTGGGAGCGGCCGTGGCCGGCGCCCTGGCGACCTACTGGACCCGCGCCTCGACCCGGGTCACGGGCGCCGTGGCCGGGTTGGTGCTCCTGGCCGGGTCCGTGGCCAACCTCCTCGCCTTTCCCCACCCCACCTGGATGGCGGTGGCGGCCGTGGTGGGGATGCCTACGGCGGCGCTCCTGGCGGCCTCCTTCACCCGGCGGAGGGCGTTCGGTGGGTAGCGGCCCCCTGGGCGACCTCGAACGCCTCGTCCTCCTGGCGGTGCTTCGCCGGGGAGACGACGCCTATGCCGTGACGGTCCGGGACGAAATCGAACGCCGGGCCGGGCGCGCGGTCACCCGGGGGGCGATCTACGTGACCCTGGACCGGCTGGCCCGGAAGGGCTACCTGTCGTCCCATATGAGCGAACCGATCCAGGAACGGGGGGGTAAGGCCCGGCGGTTGTTCCGCCTGGAGCCGTCGGGCCGGACGGCCCTGCAGGAGTCCCTCGACGAAATCACCGGGATGCTGCGGGAGCTGGACACGGACCTGCGATGGGACCCCGCGTGACCCGGCTCCTCCTTCGCCTGATTCCCGAACGGGACCGGGAGGCCGTGGAGGGCGACCTCCTGGAGGCGGGGCCACCGCCCGGGGTCCGCCGCCTCGTCGCCCTGGTCGGCATCGCACTCCACGCTCAACTGGAGCCGTGGCGGGACTCCCGAACCCGCCTCGGCGCCGCGTCCCTGTGGCTCGTCGCCCTGGCGCTCCTCTGGTCGATTCCGGCGGCGGCCGGGGCGGGCACGCCGGACCCCACGGTCTATTCCGGCCTCCTCCTGGCGTTCGCCACCCTTCTGTGGGCACACGCCCACCTCGCGGCCGCCGTCGCCGCGGGACTCGTGCTGGGCCACGGCCCGGGGGTGCCGTCCTGGGCCGACGGGACACGGGGGCACGGCGCCCTCCTCCTGGCCCTTCCGGCGGCGACCCTGGCCCCGGGCCTCCTGCACGGTCTCGTCACGGTGGCGGTGCTCTGGGGCGCCGCGTGGTTCGGGGCCCGCGCCCGGCGCCTGCCCGTCGCCTGAGGCACGGGCCTTGCAAATCGAAGGGGCTCCCACCGCAGGATTCTGCCGCATTACGTGGGACTGCACGCCGAATCGGTCACTTCGTGCAGGGTGGGCGGCAGGGAGTCCCCCGTGGCACGGACGGAGAATCGCATGGACGGCGCAAAATCGATGGCGAAGCTGGTGGTGGCGGTGGGCGTCGTGTCCATCGGAACGGCCATGGGTCCCGTGGCCTGGTTCCGCGACGCCCTGTTCCCCCAGGTCGAAGTGACCGCGGCGCCCATGCATCCGACCCCGACGGCCACCGCCGGCGGCGACTGGTTCACGTCGGCCAAGCCCTTCTGCAACGGGGTGGAGGCTCGCACCTGGATCCGGACCCACCCGTACCCGGACGGGTGGAACGGCTCCGGACAGGGGGCGGCCTGCCTCGCCCTCGCGGGCCACGTGGACGAGGCCCGCGCGGTCATCGACGCCCTGGAGGGCGAGGCCCGCTGGCGCGCCGCCGGGGTCGTGTTCGAAGCCGGACACCCCGCCGCGGACGCCGGCGACGACCTGGCGGCCGGCCCCCTCATGGAGTTGGTGGTGGAGTTCTGGCCCAACCACTACATGGCCCTCTACCACGCCGGAGTCGCTCGCTACGAACGGGGCGACGCCGAGGGCGGTCGACCTCTCCTGGAGCGCTTCCTCGAAGAGTACCCCGTCGACGACGGCTTTACCGGGTACGCCCGGGCCCTCCTGGAGGGGTGAGGGGCTCAAGCCGCCCCTGGCGAGCCCGATACTCCACCACAGGCCGCCGAATCCCGGCGGTCGTTCCCGTTTTCACACCCCTTCGATGCGCCTCCTCATCGTCGATGACGACGCAGGCCTGCTGGACAGCCTGCGGCGCTACCTGCAGCGACTCCGCCCCGAGTGGGATGCGGAGTACGCCGACGACGGGGAAGCGGCCCTCCGCCTCCTGGCTCGGGGCGACGTGGACATCCTCGTCTCCGACCTGGAGATGCCCGGGATCGACGGCGCCGAACTGCTGGCCCGCACCCGGGAGTCGCACCCGGCTACGGTGCGCATCGCCCTCTCGGGCCAGTCGAGTCGGGACATGGTGCTCAAGGTGGTGGGCCCGGCCCACCAGTACCTGGCCAAGCCCTGTGAACCCGCCGAACTGCTGGCGGTGGTGGAGCGGGCTTGGGCTCTGCGTCAGCGGTTGGCCTCGGAAGACCTCCGGAAGGTCGTGGGCGGGGTCGACAGTCTGCCCACCCTGCCCTCCCTCTACGCCGAGATCACCCGGGCGCTGAACGGCCCCGATTCACGGCTTGCCCGCGTGGCCGAGATCGTGGAGGGCGACCCCGCCACCTCGGCCAACGTCCTGAAGCTGGTGAACTCGGCGTGGTTCGGCATGCGCAGGGAAGTGACCAACATCGGCCACGCCCTCAACCTGCTGGGGACCGACACCATCTCGGCCCTGGTCCTGGCCCGGGGCTTCTTCCGGCAGTTCGACCAGGATACGGTGACGGCCCTGGCCATCGAGCCCCTGTGGGAGCAGAGCCTGGTCACGCGCACGCTCGCCGTGGAACTGGCCCGGGCCGACGGCGCCGGAGCCGGCATGGAGGAACTGGCCGGTACGGCGGGGCTCCTCCACGACATCGGTCTCCTGGTCCTGGCCTCGACCTTCCCCGGGCCGTTCTCCGAGGTGGTGCGCGACGCCGACGGGTCGGCGGTGGCGCGATCGTCGCTGGAGCGGGCCCTCATCGGTGCGTCCCACGGTGAGATCGGCGCGTACCTTCTGGGCCTCTGGGGCCTCCCGGATCCCATCGTCTCGGCCGTGGCCAACCACGACACCCCCTCGGTGGACGTGGCTGCCGGGGTCGACGCCCTCACCTACGTCCACGTGGCGGCCACCCTGGTGGATCACGCCGCGGCCCTGGTCCACACGCCGGAGTCGGTGGACACGATTCCCGTGGACCGGGACTACCTGGCCGCCGTGGGCCGTCTCGAGGCCCTCCCCCAGTGGATCGACGTCGGGATGGAACATCTGGCGCCGGAACCCATGCCCTGAACCGCCACAAGCGGCCCCACACCTCTTCCGCCGTTTTCGTTACAAAAGTTTTCCTGGCGTTTCCGACGTGCACCCCTGATTCTACGCGTCCGTTTCACGCGCGGATCGAGGCAGCTTCAACGCCTCGACGACAACGGAGCAGTACGGATGCACAGTCATTCTGGACGGAACCCGAGCCAAGACGGCCTCGTTTCGCCGGACTCCCTCGCCCGACGCCGGGCCCACCTGGCGGCGTTGAGGGAGCAGCTCGCCGACGCCCGGGTTCGGCACCTCGAGGTGGGCGTGTTCGCCTTCCGCCCCCTGGCCATGGCCATGGGCGTGGCCCTCATCGTCACCCTGGGCGTCCGCGGCTTCGGAGCCGAGAGCGTGGCCTGGGTCCTGGGCGGCGGCTCGTTCGGCGCCTTCCTCGTGTGGGCCGGCCTGGCCGTCCTGGTCGTACGATTCCGGCGGCTCGGCATCGAGGCCGAGGTGGCCGAACTGGAGCGGGACATCGAGGTAGCCCGGGCGGACCTGGACCGGTCCACCGTCGTCCAGAGCCCCATGGCCGCCGACGCCCCCCGGTGGCCCCATCGCTCCACGGACTTCCGCGCGGCGCTCCACTGAGCACCCCCTGAGCGGTCGGGAACGCCACTCGGCGACCTCCCCAGTGCTTCAACTCCGGCACCCACCTGCCGAAACTCGCCCCTACCTCGTCTGCACCATACGCCGCGGGAAGGGGGAGACACTGCATGATCCGGGTCCTGTTCGTCGTCGATGACGCCGATCCGCTGAACGGCACTCGACAGACCCTCGGCGAGGTTCGCCCCGAGTGGACGGTTCACCTCGCCGCCGACGCGCGGGCCGCGCTGGGCCGGCTCGACGCCGCCCTGTACGACGTGGTGGTCTGCGACATGAGCCTGACCGGCATGGGGGGCTCGGCGCTCCTCGGCCGCATCAAGGATCAGCACCCCGCCACGGTACGCGTCGCCCTCTCGGGCCGGGCCGGGCCCGAGGAGTTCCTCAAGGTCGTGGGCCCGGCGCACCAGTATCTCGCCAAACCGTGTGACACCGGCGACCTCATCACCACCATCGAGCGGTCGGTGGCCCTTCGGCGAACCCTGGCCAACGACCAACTCCTGCAGGTCGTCTCCCGGATCGAGTCTCTGCCGACCCTTCCCCAACTGTACGCCGAGATGCAGAAGGCCCTGAACGGGCCCGACTCCAGCCTCTCCCGTGTGGCCGCGATCCTCGAGCAGGATCCGGCCATGTCGACGAACGTCCTGAAGCTGGTCAACTCGGCCTTCTTCGGCCAACGACGACAGGTTCGGGACATCGGCCACGCCCTCAACCTCCTGGGCACCGACCACATCGCGGCGTTGGTCCTGGCCCGGGGGTTCTTCCGCCAGTTCGACTCCTACTCGGCCCGAGCACTCGAGGTCTCGCACATCTGGGAACGGAGCTTGATGGCGGGCCAGATCGCCGCGACGCTCGCGCGCGCCGACGGTGCCGGTCGCTCCATGGAAGAGCATGCGGCCACCGCCGGATTGCTCCACGACGTGGGGATTCTCGTCCTGGCCACGACCTTTCCCCGGTATGTCGAGCTGGCCCCCAGACTGGCCGCCACCGACGCCCGGCGCTCGGAGCTCGAGACGGAGCACATCGGGGCGTCCCACGCCGAGGTCGGGGCCTATCTCCTGGGGATCTGGGGGCTACCGGACACCATCGTCTCGGCCGTGGCGTACCACGAATCCCCCGCCCTCGAGACCCACTCGACGCTCGGGGTCCTGACCTACGTCCACGTCGCTTCGGTCATCACGGAGTTCGGCTTCCAGTTGAGCCCGGAGAGCCCGGAGTGGGACATGCTCCCCTTCGACTACGAGTACCTCGCCTCCGTGAACCGCCTGGGCGAGCTCTCGACCTGGTTGGACGCCGTTCGAACCCGAATGCAGGAGACCCAGCCCTCGTGACCGCGTTCCAATGAGCCGGCTGGGGATCGAACCCAGGACCTACGGATTAAAAGTCCGTGACCCCGCGCCCGGATCTCCTGGCCTGCTGCGGCGTTTCGAGGTCCCGCCCCGGAAACGGTGGGTGAAACAGTGGGGCGGGACTCCGAAACGCGAGTGAGCCGGCTGGGGATCGAACCCAGGACCTGCTGATTAAAAGTCAGCTGCTCTGCCAGCTGAGCTACCGGCTCGGGCCTCATAACCTAGGCCCCCTGCTTGCGATTGAGTAGTACGTCGCCAACCACCCGCGCGGCGTCGCCTCGATCCCTCTGCTTCGTGTACCGGCGCGTCATGGCCGGGGTCACGTGGCGGAGGGAGGCTTGGATCTTCGATTCGGGCACGTTCGCATCGGCCAGCATCTGCCCGTGAAGGTGCCGGAGATCGTGGAGCCGAAGGTCCGGCTTCCCGATCCGCTCGGCGGCTTCCTTGAAGTGGAGCCGGAGCGCCTTGTACCGGAACGGCGACGGGACCGCCGCCAGCACCCACGGCCACAACTCCTCATCCACGTAGATGAGGGCCGCGCTCCCAGCCGTCTTCGTGCCGGGCACCTTCACCTGGCGTGTCAGCGGGAGAAGGTGGTGCTCCTCCAGGGCGAGGTATTCCCCCACTCGGAGGCCCGTCGTGGCGAGGAAGACGATGGCGCCCCGGATCGGTTCGGCGGCCGTATCGACGAGCCGCCACAACTCGGCCGGGGTGAGGTCCGGCACGCGGGCCGGAACCTCTTGATCCCGCTTCAACCGCTTCATGACGTCGCGGCGAAAGGGGTGCAGCTTGTCCTCCTCGAGGATCATCGTGAGGAAGCGGCTGACGGCGGCCCGGAGGCGGTTCCAGTCGGACCCGCTGTTGGGCCAGCGGTCGCGGAGGCCGATCCAGTCCACGTCCCGCAGGTCGGAGACCTCCGCGCCTTCCTTGAGGACCCCGGCGCGGCGGAGCGCCTTGAAGGACGTCTCGTAGCGCTTGCGCGTGGATTCGGCCTTCGCACTCCTGGGCACCCACTCCGCCACGGAGTCCCATAGGGGCCGGCTGAGCTCGATGCTAGCGGGAAGATGCGTGAGCTTCTTGGCGCGGAACGCCGAGTAAGCTTCGAGGGGCGAGACCCGGCCGTCCTTGATCGCTTTCAGGATCTCAAGCTTCCCGTCTTCGTAGAGCCGGGTGAGGAGGTCGTTGATCTCGCGGTGGACCTTTCTCTTACTCGTCCCGCTGGCACGGACGATCCGACCGACTCCCGCGAACTTCCGATCCAGCTTGAGTGACCTGCTTCGCTTGCCGCTCATGGGGTCTCCCCTCCCTGATGGAAGAGGAAGTCCTCGACAGCCTCGCGACCGAAATAGCAGCGGCGACCGATCTTGATCGCGTGCGGGACGTTCTCCCGGATCCACCGCGCCGTCGGTCGGCATTCCTCGGGGAAGTACTCGTCGAGAACCTCATGCTCAGTGATGAGGCGCCCCGGAGACTTGGCCGGGACGGCACTTGGCACTACACTCATAGCATCCTCCTTGGTAAGGGGATTGGAGGGGATGCCCGGATGCCGTGCAAAGCTCAGGCTCCCCGAAGCGGTCCCGGCCCGATGTGGCCGGGGCCGCTTTTTCCTTTAGGGCGGAAGGCGCCCGCTAGTATTCGTCGTCGTCATCCCACTCGTCGCCTTCGTCATCGTCGTCGGAATCGTCGTCGTCGAAATCGTCCTCCGCCTCCTCCTCGAAGTCGTCGTCGTCGAGGTCGTCCTCGTACTGCTCCCTCAACACCTCACGTACCTCCGCGATGGGTATCATGAGGGGCGAGGATCCTCGGACGGTCTCGAGATCCCCGTCATCGATCCAGTTGTAGATCGACCGGGTGGAGACATCCAGAATTCGCGCGGCCTCTGCTACGGTGACGTCGTGTTCCTCGTCGTAGACCTCAATCACGCGACGGTTCGGCCTCCTGGTGTCTTGGTACTCCACCTGGAATTGGCCCGTCGGCGGATTGGGCTGAAGTCGAATCCTTCGCAAAGCTGCCATGCGCTACTTTACGTAAAGCCGTAAACCTTCGCAACCCCACCAACCGTCAGCCGCCCGGGCTTCCGTCCAGTTCCCGGATTCGGGCCTCGAGCCAACGACCGAACACAACGGGGCGCCATTCCTTAGCCATCCGCTCCGCGAGGTGCTGGGTCAGAACGACCCCCGTACCCACACCTGACCCCACCAATGGGTCGGCAATCAGTCCCGATCCGAGCACCCCGGTGCCCACCAACCCAAATAGCTGAAGAGCCCTCTTCCCTGAACGGGCGAACCCCGAGGCCCTTGCCACTTCATGGTGGTATGCGATCAGGGCATCCCGGTCCCGCTCGGCTTCACCTTGCAGCCAGTGCCGGAAGCGCTTCGCCCTTCTCCTTAGTTCGAGGTAGCGCTCCAGGCTCAACCGGTCCTCGTTGACCATCGTCCGCACATCCGGAAACTGGACCTCCGCCTTGAGATTCTGGATGATCTCTTGCGGCCGGCCGATGCGGCTGGAAGCCTCATAGAGCTTATCGCCAACGAGTCGACTCATGGGACTCGCCAAGAAAAGGTCTGACTGGATCAACGAAGCTGACCTCAGGAGGCGATTCGCCACTGATCCGGCTGTTATCGGCGAGCCCGGATGGAACCGCAGTCGACTGCCAGCGATCCGCTCGATCTCTCCGAAATCAATGCCCCAGGAGATCGTGTGGCCTTCGACCGACGGGGCCACAGCCGCCCGGATCACCGGAGGGGTTCCAAGGCCTCGGAGTCGGAACAGATCATCAACGAGGGCCTGAATAATCAGGGAGTTGCGATCCGGATCCTCATGGTCTCGCCGTGCCTCCTCAACGGCGGGGCCAAAATCCTCTGCCTTGGCCTCGATCACCTGTTCCGCGATCGCGTGCCGCAGTTGTCTCTGCTTGCGCACCCCAGGTATCACCGGCTTGAGTGCTTGGTGGGACAAGAACCGATCAGGGAAGCTGTTGGCCTCCGCCTGCTTCTCGTCCTGAAAGTTCAAGATGAGGTAGGTGCCATCCTTCCTGACCGCCGGGCTTAGAAACCCGTACTCGTAGACCGAGAGACTCCCATCTCTGAACAACCGGAGCAGATCTTCCCAGAGTCCGCGCTCGATAAACCAACCAAGCACTGCACGGAATTGCTCGAGATTCGAGACAGCGAAGGCGGCATGATCGTAGTAGAGCAGAGCCTCCATCAGGAGCCCCATGTCGACCCTCTTCCCCATGTCGGCTACGTCGATCGAGCTGTAGGTCCATGCCTCGATCGGAACCAGAGTCGTCCGGTGATCAGTCATTGAATTCACCCGAGGCTGTGGGCCGCCGCTCGGTTTTCGTGAGGTGCCATCAGCTAGACGGTGCCGCAGTACGCGACCTCGCCGAGGGTCTTGCTCACAATGCCATAGCCACGCTGCTCATACAACCGAAAGATCGCATCGACTAGCTGGACTGGCACATCGCAATCACTCGCCAGCTTCCTCCCATCCAGCCACGTCCCCTCCGAGCATGAATCGACGGCTTGGACGACTCGATCGACGCCTTGGCCCGAGCCGAAGAGACGCGCCATGTAGACGGTGAAGGTCGGATCTCTCACCCGAAGGCCAGCCACGAAGCGCCCTCCGAGAGCATGACGACCGGCAATCAGGCCGAGGGACTCCAGCTCGGCAAGGCACCGCGCGAACGTCTTATAGGCACCGGGGTCGAGCTCGACAACTCGGCTGTCGGACTCTCGAACCTGTTCCCAGATCAGCGAAGCGACCTCCCGCATGTCCGGGTGTAGGTCCGAGAGAGGGTCTTCAAGAGCTTGAACTCGCCTCTCAAGTTCCGCGGCCGCCAACTCGTCCTCCAATTGGACCAGCCATGCGGTGAGCGGATTCGAGGCGCCCGCAACCTTCGCCAATCTCACAAACCAATCCACGGGAATCCCTCCGATCAACTGGTGCTTCCGAAAGCGGCGGAGGGGGCAGGCGGTCGAGTGACCAGCCTCGGCACAGACGGGGTGCTCCCCGTCCATCGGGAGCGCGCTATTGCCACCCGAAGAACCTAGTCCGCGTGTGCCCCCAGGTCCCGAGTGCACTCGAACGGTTCTGCAGTTCGTCCGCCTCAGAGCCAGGTCTGACGACCCGGAGCCTAAGAGCGACTCCCCCTTCCGGCCCGCGCGACAAGACGAGGAGCCCGGTGCGTTCCTTGCGAACCCAATCGACCCCCGGCGTATCGTTTGGGATGTTCAGACGGAACATCTGGTTGTCCTCATAGAACCTCAACAGCATGTCCCGAACGACCGAATCCGCTTCGCAGAGGATCGGGAGAGTGCCGTCCCCACCGCCGACGATACGCCGGAGGACCGCGGCTGGCTCCCTCGGAATCTCAACCTGAAGCGTATGCTCGCCCGTGAAGCTCTCAAGCCCAACCCAAATCAGCGACGCGAAGTCAGCGTCGACAGCGGCGTTCGCCTCTCTCCCCGAATCCTGAATTCCCAGGCTACGTAACTCCGACGGTGCTCGACGGCGCGATTCTTCAGCAAAGAGAGCCGCATAATTGGTAAGGCTTTCGGCAGTCAGGTCGTCAGAGTGCTCCCAGATCAGATTAAACCCTTCGAGCGAACTCTGAACAATCCGTCGGTCGCCGCCGACCACGTTGGCCTCGATGTTGGTCTCCAAGGCAGATGACGTGAGGTTCGCTGAACCAACGACGGCGAATCCGGGGGCCTCGGCGTCAGCGACATCCCAGTCTCTGGCCGCGACCAGCAGCTTTGGATGGAAGATTCCGTCCTTCCGGTTTGCCGTCCGAACCGCCCATCCCGCCTCCCGAGCCAACCGGAGAGCATTGGGGTGTGTGATGACGTGGTTGAGGCCCGCCACCATTCGCACCTGCGCCACCCGACGCCTGACAAGAAGGTCGCGCAGCCAAAGGACGCCCCCCACGGAAACGAAGGCAGACGCCACGCCAAGCACCCCGGGGGTACACTTATTCAACTCAGCCTCCACCCGTGCCTTTAGCGGCGGATCCCCGTATCCCGACACCTCAAGTCGCACGCGAAGTCACTCCTCTCCGAATGGAAGACTGACCTGCAGTCTGCTCTTGTGCTTACCCTTTCGGGCCCGCTTGAACGTCCGGCCAACCTGACGCGCGGGCGGTGCATCCAGGGCTTGGCCACCGAGTAGCTCTTCGACCGTCACGAGTTGCATTCTGGGATGGTCGCCCCAGGGTGACCTGTAGAAGCCGGCTGAGGCAGCCTCCGCCCTCATCTTCTTTGACGGCGAATCGAGTGAGATCAATACGCCGATCTCTGCCTCTTCGCGCTCCACGACACCCCTAAGGTCACGGATGTGCTCCGCCTTCAACTTCCCTGCCTTCACCGAGATCACAATCTGGTGGGTTTCGGCGGAATCCGGGTCGTGGAAGTAGATTCTTCCGTCGACGCCTTTGTCAGCACCCTTCCGCTGGTCGGCTGGGCGGGCACCAACCAGGTCTAAGGCCCACCACTGAAACTGATAGGGGTCCTCAGCCGCCAATTCGACAGCGCCTTCAAGGGTCGTCGGCTCTCCAACAACCTCGACGTCCGGCGACTCGGGGTAGAGATCGCGAAGTCGATTGCGAATTAGTGAGATCGCGAGGTGCGTAATGTCGATACCAATCCAATCGCGGTCGAGGGCCTGGGCCGCCGCTACGGTGGTTCCACAACCACAGAATGGGTCGAGGACCACGTCCCCCGGCTCGGTGCTCGCATTGATGATCCTCTCCAAGAGCGCCTGAGGCTTCTGAGTCGGGTATCCGAGAGCCTCATTTCCAGCGACCTGCCCGATGTCGTCCCAGTCGTCGGTGATGGTCCTTCCGCGGGAATCGTCGAGGTACTTCTTGTATTGCGGCACCGCGCCCGGTTTCAACTGGACAACTATCCCATCTTCGTAGGCCCGCTCCATCCTCTCGCGGGTCCACCTCCACACCCTTGTGACACCAAGGAACTCGTATGTGAGGTTGGGACGGTTGTCATTAGGATTGAGCAAAGGCAGTAGCCGATACCGCCGTCCGTCGTCATCAGTGTAGCGATACGCTTTCCGCACGTACTCTGGATCATGGTCACCGAACACCGGATTGAACTTCCAGTCTTCCGACCGAGAGTACCGCAAGATGACGTCACGGCAGTTGGGGAAGTTCCTCTTAGCTAGGCTCTTCGGATTCGACCGTCGCCATGAGATCTCATTCCTGAAATTCTCCGGTCCGAAGACCGAGTCCATCAGGAGCTTGAGGTAGTGGCTCGCGGTCGTATCGCAGTGCAGGTAGATCGAACCGGTGGCCTTGAGGACCCTCCTCAGCTCGATCAGCCGCGGCGCCATCATCGAAAGGTAGGCAAGCATGTCATTGTCGCCGAGGAACTTCCGAAACGCCTGCATCATCTCGGACGGGGCACCTCCAGCCTCCACGACCTCTTGGAACGCGGCGGCGGCGGCTTGGTCCCACCGCCAGGTATCCTCGAAAGCGTGAATCTGAGCCGGCGAGAGATCGCCGTCTCGTCCGGTGAAGAGAACGTTGTAGTCCTGGTCGGACTTGAACGGTGGATCAAGGTACACCAGATCTACCGTGGAGTCGGGGATATGCAGACGCAGGACTGCGAGGTTGTCGCCGTAGTACAGTCGATTCATGTAGCTCGGAGCGGAGCGAGTCACGGTCGGGCTCGTCGAAGATAGGATGGGTGCTTGGGTTCGTCTAACTCCTCCCTGACGTTGCCAGGGGCCGGAGGGCGGCTGAATGGCTCCAAAGGGCGGCCAACCTGATCAGACTCCGAGAGGCGCGAGGCTCCTCGATCTCGTAGTGGCTCAGCTCCTTCGACACGTACTTCGCCACGTAGTGCGCTGCGCCTCGCTCAGGATCGTAGGGTAGGATCTGAGCGCGCCCGAATCGGTCGTGCCAACGTTTCCAGAGAGCCTTCCGGGAGGTGAAGGGCTCCATCCCACCGAGTAGGGCGTGGAGGTGGAGGCGGCCGAAGCTCCCCACCTCATGGGCGCAGAACCAACCGAGGCCGGGCGAGTCCTTTCGTAACCACCGCGTGAACGATCCAAACGCGCGGGTGGCTGAGGCGTGGGTCCTCTCCTCGCGGAACGTCAGCGTGCACCAGGCCTGCCACGGGTAGGTCGCGAGCCAGTCCCCCCATGCCTCGTTCAAGCGTCTTGCGTCCATCGTGTCCCATCGCTCCAGGGCACACCGGGGGCTACAAGGATGGAAGCCCCCGGTGTGCCCTTCTCGGCGGCCCTCCACCGACGCGGCAACGGAATGTCCGTCGATGCACGCGCGTTCCTCTCTCTCCGGCCTGGAGCGGCGTCCAGGGGCTGTCTCGGTCCCCTGGGCCGCCTCTCCGGCCTCTCGATCCTTCTGCGGGCGTCCCGGCCGTCCTGGCGGTCCCCGCGCGGTCGGGGCCTCGTAGGGCGCCGGGGCGCCCGCTCCCGCCCGCCCCGGGCAGTCGGACTCGATCCTCGGTCGGCGCGACCCAGCCGGGTGACGTCCGGCTCCGGAACGGTTGACGCTTCGATCCGCTTGCGGGTGAAGGCTGACCGGGGTGCGGGTGACGCGGGTTGAAGGCGCTCGGCCAAGCCGGGGACAAGCCAGGGAGAAGGCGGGGGAAAGGCGGTGGGAACGCAGTGGGAAGATGGTGGGAAACCACCTGCCACCCCCTAGCGAATCCCTTGCTGAACCCTTGCCCGCGCCTACAGCCGCGTAGGGCCACGTCGCGGTGAGCGCGTGGAAACCCCATGCGGTGGGCGTGCGGAAACCGTGGGGAAACGCTGCGCAAAGCGTGGGGCTCGACCCGAGGGCCTGGGCACCACCTCCGCGGCGTGTGACGCGGCGTGTGGGCCGGTGTGTGACGCGGTGTGTGGGCCGGGGGAGACGACGCACCCGTGCGCCCCCCTGCGACTCGATCCAGGGAAACTCGCGACGAAGGATCGAGGCCACGTGTTCGAGGCCGTACCGGCCCTCGTCCAGCGGTGGGTCAAACGGTGGGACGGGGGGCGGCCCGGCCGGGTCTGAGCGGGATACGAAACAGCCCAGATCCGCGCCAGAACCGCACAAATCCGGGCCGTGGAGTGGCCCCGTTTGAATTAAAAGTCCGTTGCTCTGCCAGCTGAGCTACCGGCTCTGATCGAAGGAACCTAGGGGCTCCGAGCCGTCCTGAGTAGGACCGACGGGCGGGTGTGGTCTGGACGGACGACCCGGGGCGCGTAGGATTCCCAAAGCGCGGCTCTCGAGCGCGACCGCCTTCGACCCGGACCCCCGTGCCCGCCACTCCGCCTCCGCCCCCGACGCCCTGCCCCAACTGTGGCACCGCAGGGCCCGGACCCTACTGCTCCGGGTGCGGACGCCGACGGGTGAGCGCGCTTCCCACGACCCGGGAGTTCCTGGCGGGGGCGTGGGAGGAGTTCGGGGGCATCGAGCGGCGGTTCTTCCGCACCCTCCGCCAGGTGCTGCTCCGGCCCGGGCAGACCACCCGGGACATGGCCGAGGGTCGGGGGGCCATGCACGTCCCTCCCCTGCGCATGGTCCTCGCCCTGGCCCTCGTCTACTTCGCCGTGGCGGCGGCCACCCCTCTGGACGTGCCGCTGGTGGCGGGCTTCGGATTCGTGAACGGCGACGACTTCGTCGATCGCTGGGTGCCCCGGATCGTGTTCGTGGCGATCCCGGCCTTCGCCGCGCTGCTCTGGCTGTTCTACCCGAAGGGCGGGTACGTGCGCCCCCTGGTGTTCGCCGTGTACTTCCACGGGGCCATCTACGCCATGAATGCCCTGTCCGAACTGGTGGTGCTGGGGGCGGGATGGGCGGGGGCGAACGCGGTGCCCTTCACGGCCCCGGCCCTCAACGTCTGGTTCGTCGTCTACCTCTTCGCGGCCCTGCGCCGGCTCCAGGGCGGGCGCATGAAGCCGGCGGTGGTGACCCTCGTGGTGACCCTGCTCTACGCGGTGGTCTGGGGCCTGCTGGTGGTGGGACTGCTCGTGGGATCGGGCACCTACACCCTGGACCAGCTCCTGTCGGGTACGCGCCTGGACGGCTGAGGGGCGCGCTCAACCTACCCGCAGGCCGCGAGCCCCTGCCCTACCCGGGCCTCGTCGATGGCGCGCCGCGCGTTCACGAGGAACGCCGGGAGTCCCTCGGGATCCACGAACGCCTCGGCCTCGCCCGCCCGGACCCGCTCCGCCTTGCCGGCGAGACCGAAGAAGCCGCCGTGGTTGGAGAGGAAGACGTCGGCCTCCAGGGCCTCCAATCGCGTGAGGCTCCGGCAGAAGTCGTCGGCCTGACCGGCGTAGGTGGCGTCGTCGCCGGCGAGGTCGTAGAGGTCGAGGACGCTCAAGCTGCACACGAGCACGAACGGCCGCTCCACGCCGGCAACCCGCATGGTGCCTCGCCAACTCGTGCACCCGGGCGTGTGACCCGGGGTGAGCACCGCGGTCAGGGCGGCGTCGCCGACCCGCACCGTCTCGCCGTCGGCCACGAGGGCGTCGACCGTGGCGGCGGCGTACCCGTCGGAGGCGAACCCGAAGTCCGTCCCCGCTTCCACGAAGGGCGCGTCTGCCTCCGACACCCGCAGCTCGGCGCCGGTGGCGGCGAGAAGGGAGGCCAGCCCCCCCACGTGGTCCCAGTGGGCGTGGGTCACGAGCACCACGCGGATGTCGGCGGGATCGAAGCCCAGCGATCGCACGCTTTCCAGGATCCCGGGTACGTTCTCGTCCACCGTCGGATCCACCAGGATGTGGCCGTCGGACGAGGTGAACAGGAACGACGACAGCCCGGCGCTGCCCACGTAGTACACGTCGTCCGCGATGCGTACCGGATCGAAGGGTTCGGTCCAGCTCGGGGACTGGGCCGCGGCCGGGCTCGAGAGGAGGGCGACGAATGCCGGCAGGACGACGACGGGGAGCGCACGGCGGTGCATGGGACTCCGGGGCGAGGGTGTGCGACACGACCCCTCTCCAACACCGGCGGGTCCGCCGCGGATCCCCGGGGGCCGCGTGGGCGGCGGCCGCGACCGTCGTAGCCATGGGTCCCACCCTCGCGGCCGCCCAGACCACGCCGACCTGGGAACTCGAGGTCGAGGGCGGCCCGGTCTGGCAAACCACCAACGACGTGCGGATCCCCAACGACGCGTCGGCGACGCGGTTCTCCCTCCGGGAGCTGGCGGGCGCCGGCCCGTGGGCTGCGGGACGCGTGTACGTCACGTGGAACCTCTCCGAACGCCACGGGCTCCGTGCCCTGGCCGCCCCCCTCACCGTGACGGGCACGGGCACGCCGGACCGGTCCATCTCGTTCGCCGGGGTCGACTACGAGGCCGGGGTGCCCGCCGACGCGACCTACACCTTCGATTCATACCGCCTCACCTACCGCTACCGGTGGCATCACGGTGCGTCGACCACGGCCTGGATCGGCTTCACCGCCAAGATCCGGGACGCGGTGACCGCGCTGGAGCAGAGCGGACGATCGAGCCGGAAGACCAACGTGGGGTTCGTCCCGCTGCTGCATCTGGCCGGGGACTGGCGGCTGGCGCCTCGGTGGACCGCGAGCCTCGACGTCGACGCCCTGGCGGGGGGCCCGGGACGCGCCGAAGACGCCGCCGTGGAGATCGGCTACGACGTGGGCGACGCGTGGACGATCCAGGCCGGCTACCGCACCGTGGAGGGCGGCGCCGACGTGGACGAGGTCTACGCCTTCGCGTGGCTCCACTATGCCACGATGTCGGTGGTCTGGCGGCCCTGAACCCGGGCCTACGCCCTCACGCCAACAGCTCCCGCTCCCTCTCGAGACGGGCCGCCATGGCCCGGCGGAAGTCGGCGCCGAGACCCACCGCCCGGGCCCGGGCGTCCCACGTGGACACGGCCTCCAGGACCTCGTCCACGATGGCCCGGGCCTGGGCGCTGCGGATGTCGAAGGCGTGGGCGACCTTCAGGCAGTCCTCCCGATCGATGCCCACGAACTTTCCCGCCACCGACATCTGGTGCTGGCGGGTCCAGGCGTCGTTTTCGGCGAACGAGACGTCGTAGGCCGGCGAGAGCCGCCACTCGCCCTCCGGGCTCATGAGGAAGGCGAAGTTCTTGAGGTGGTCGTCGTAGTTGACCGTGGCCAGGGCGAAGACCATGCGGCGGAAGGCCTGCACCACGGCCGTCTGGGGCATTCCGAGGCGCCGGATCACGTCGAAGTAGTCCTCGTAGCCGATCTGGTACTGCACGTTGTAGTCCAGGTGCAGCATGCCCCCCAGGGTGTGCATGTGCACCTTCGAGCCATCGAGCTCCCGGTCGAAGCGGCGGGTCATGAAGTGGGCGAGACCGTCGTCGCCCTGGAGTAGATGGGTCTCGGCCATGTCGATGCCGCAGTCCCCGGCCATCTGGGCGTAGACGTACTCGAGGCGGCCCCACGGTCCCGGCTCGTAGGTCACCCGGTTTTCGATGCCTCCTGAGGCCTTCGTCACCCCGTCGAACTTGATGATCCAGGGCTCGTCCCCCTCCTCGGGCGGGGCGTGACCGGACCGGACCCGATCGTCGGCCCGGTTCCAGAGGATCCCGGCCTTGGGCCGGGCGCCCCCCACGGTGGCCCCGACGCTGATGATCTCGGCGATGGCGTCGGTGGTGGCGCCTTCGATGACCCGCCGGGCCTGCGCGACCAGCGAGCGGACTTCCAGCGCGTGGTCGATCTCGGGGGTGGTCCTGGCCGCGGGGTGATACTCCAGGGCCCCCGGGCCCCGGTCGCCGACGTAGAGGAGCTTCTGGAGCGGCGTGACGCGCCGGCCCCGCAACGCCCCGTCGAAGTGGGCCTGGATGAGCGCCGTGCCGAAGCGATCGGGGAGTGAATCGGCGACAACGCCCGGAAGGCCCTCGAAGGCCGGGGAGCGGGCCAGCTCGGGAAAGGTGCGGGGCGTGGGGTCGGAGACCGGCAGGTTGAGGGGGGAGATCTCGACACCCTTGGCGGCGAAGTCGGGGTCGTACTGGACGATGTGACGCCCGTCCGACTCGGACTCCAGCAGGCCCGCGACCCGCTCGCCGTGGAGGACCACGTCGGCCCGGGAGTACTCAGCCATCGCCGTCGCCCTCGCCCCGCCCCGACCCCGAGGCCCGGCGGCGCGGCGTCCCCCGGGCCCCCGAGATCTCGAAGGGCGACACCTCCACGTCGGCCACCAGCACGTCGAGGTCGCCCAATCGACCCAGGGCCCGGAGCACCTGGATCAGGGTGGCCAGGTTCGTGTTGGCGCCGGTTTCGAGGCGCTGGACCGTGGCGATCCCGACACCGGCGGCGGCGGCCAATTCGGACTGGGTCTGGTTGCGCTGGAGTCGGAGCCGCTCGATGCGCCCTCCGATCTCCTCCAGGACGCCGGGCGTACGGGAGGTCTGGCGGATTTTCATAATCACTCGTAAACGATGTGTTAAAGCCTGCACACCCTCATAATATATCAGATACGATCATTTCTCGAAACATCTGAATCGCTGCGAGGCTCGGCCCGGGCGCCGCCGAAACGAAATGCTGGTCCGCTGGCCCCGCTTCCGCGTACCTTGGCCGCCATGACGCCTTCTTCCCGTCGGACCCGGCCCTCCCCCGCCCCGGACGCCCCCACCCCGCGCCCGCCCTACCGCTGGGCGGCTCTGGCCGGCGTCGTGGTCTTCGCCCTCTACGCGCTGACGTTGGCGCGCTCCACCGCCTTCTGGGACGCCAGCGAATACATCGCCACGGGGCACATCCTGGGCATTCCCCATCCCCCGGGGAATCCCCTCTTCGTGGTGCTGGCCCGGGCGTGGTCGGTGCTGCTCGAGCCCACGGGTCTGTCGGTGGCGGTGCGCATCAACCTGTTCAGCGCCTTCATGAGCGCCGCGGCCCACGGCCTCTGGTTCCTGGTGCTCCACCACGTGCTGCGGTCGTTCTCGGCGGATCGGGTCTTCCGCCTGGTGGGCGCCGGTGTGGCCACCCTGGTGAGCGCCACGGCGTTCACCGTCTGGAACCAGTCGAACGTGAACGAGAAGGTCTACACGGTGTCGCTCCTCACCATCGCCCTGCTGTCGTGGCTGGCGGTGCGCTGGTTCGAACAGCGGGGCCGGCCACGGGCCCACCGCCTCCTGGTCCTCATGGCCTTCGTCCTGGCCCTGAGCGTGGGCAACCACCTCATGGCCTTCCTGGCCGCGCCGGCCCTGGCGGTGTTCGTGCTCCGGGCCCAGCCCCGACTGCTCCTGAACTGGAAGCTCCTGCCCCCGGCGGCGGTGGCCGTGCTTCTGGGGCTCTCCATCCACCTGGTGCTCCCCATCCGGGCCGAGCTCGATCCGGTGATCAACGAGGCGGCGCCGGAGTGCGAGTCGCTGGGGAGCGCCCTGGGGGCCATCGCCACCTACGGTCGGGCGGGGTGTGCGCCCCTGAGCGCCGCCCTCACCCGGGCCCAGTACACGGTGGAGGGCGAACCGGGCCCGGGGCTCACCGGCCCCCGCCAGGCCCCGCTGAGCGCCCAGGTCCTGAACTACGCCCAGTACTTCGACTGGCAGTGGGGACGTTCGATCCAGGGCGACGATCGGCTGCTTCCGCCCCTCCGGGCCCTGGTGACGCTGCTGTTCCTGGGGCTCGGGCTGTGGGGCGCGCTGGAGCACCGCCGCCGGGACGGGCCGACCTTCGCCTACGTGGCCGTGCTCTTCGCCACGCTGTCGGTGGGGCTGGTCTGGTATCTCAACTTCCAGTGGGGGTTCTCGATCCCCGATCCGGCGGTCGACCCCACGGTCCACGAGGTACGGGAGCGCGACTACTTCTTCATTCTTTCGTTTTCGGTCTGGGGACTGTGGGCGGGCCTGGGGATCGTGGCGGCGTGGCACACCCTGGCGGAGCGGGCCGGCTCCCTCGCCCGGGGGGCTCCGGTGCTGGCCCTGGCCCTGATTCCCCTGGTGCTGAACGCCCCCTGGGCCGACCGCTCCGGTGACCGTGTCGCCCGGGACTTCGCCTACAACCTGCTCATGTCGGTGGAGCCGTACGGAGTCCTCTTCACCAACGGGGACAACGACACCTTCCCCCTCTGGTACCTCCAGGAGGTGGAGGGCATCCGCCGGGACGTGACCGTGGTGGTCTCGACCTACCTGGACACCGAATGGTACGCCCGGCAGCTCCGGGATCTCACCCGTCCGTGCGAGGACGGGCGGGACTGGGCCGACGATCCCACCCGCATCATCTGCCAGCGGCCCTACGCCACCGCCGACGTGGCCGCGGTCTACACCCACGACGCCGACACGGTGGCGCCCCATCAGACGGCGCTGATGATGGACGCGCCGGTGAAGGTGCCGTCGCGGCCGATCCTGGATCTGGACGACGACACCCTGCGCCAGGTGGCCGGGCAGCTCTGGCCCCTGCCGGCGGGGCAGCGCTTCGCCTTCGGCGAGGTGCGCACCGCCCTCCCGGTGGACACGGTGCTGTACCCCCGGCACCAGTTCATGCTGGCGATCCTGGACGCCGCCGTGGGCGATCGGCCCGTCTACTTCTCCACCAGCACCAACGCCGGCGACTGGCTGGGCCTGGACCCCTACCTGGTGCGCCAGGGGTTCGCCTTCCGGCTTCACGAGGGACTCCTCCCAGACACGGCACCGGCGGGGGTGGTGGGACTCCCGGAAGACTGGCCCCTCACCGTGGTCACGGGACGCTGGCTGGACCTGGACCGGACCCGAACCCTCCTGGACGACGTGTTCCTGCGCCGCGACGGGCTGCCCGACTGGGACCACTGGCCCGACATGGCGGCGGGGGCGTTTCCCATGTACTGGGCGTGGACCCACTACGCCCTGGCCCAGGGCGCTCTGGGCCAGGGCGATCGGGCCGAAGCCCAGCGCCACCTGGCCATGGGCGATCGCTGGGCGGACCTGGGGAGCTGAGCCCCTGGCTTGACCCCGGCGGAGGGATCCAGTATTTCAGTTACTGAAGCACTCAGTTACTGAAACACTACGGTGGCTCCATGTCGTCCCCTCCCCCGCCCCTGCCGTTCAAGGTCACGCCCCAGGTCTTCCACGTCCTGCTCTCTCTGGTGGACGGGGAGATGCACGCGTACGGAATCATGAAGGCCGTGGAGTCCCGCACGGAGGGGAGCCTCCGCATCGCGCCGGGGTCGCTCCACTTCACCCTGACCAAGCTCCTGGACGCATCGCTCCTGGAGGAAGTCGAGGGCGAGGCCGACGACACGGGCGACTCCCGGCGGCGGCTCTACCGCCTCACGGAACGGGGCCGCCGGGTGGTCTCGGCGGAAGCCACCCAGCTCGCCCGGACGGTGGAGTTCGCCCGGGAGCGAAATCTCATCGGAGAGCGCTGAGCGGTGGGCGCCTTCCGCCGGGTGTTCGTCGCCTTCCTCCTGGCCCACTTCCCCCGAGACTTCCGGAAGGAGCGGGGGGACGAACTGCGGCGCAGCTACGAGGAGGCGTTCCGGGACGCCACACCCCCGTTCGCCCTGGCCACGGCGCTGCGCCTCTGGTGGGACGCGGGGACGACCTCGGTGCGGCTCCGACGGTGGGAGAGGGAACGACGACGACGAGGGACCAACACGGGGAGGTGGGAGATGGGAAGCGGATGGATGGACCTTCGAATCGCGCTCCGGTCGCTGCTGCGCAGCCCGGTCTTCACGGCGACCATGGTGGCGGTCATGGGCCTGGGCATCGGGGCCAACACGGCGATCTTCACCGTGGCCCACGGTCTGCTCCTGGCGCCCCTTCCGTACGAAGACGGAGCCCGCATCGTCCGCCTGGAGAACCGCTACCTCCCGTCGGGCCGCACCGGGTGGGTGTCGGCCCCCGAGCTGGCCGAATACGGAACCGCCACCGACGCCCTGTCGTCGGTGGTGGCGCTGTCGCCCGAATCCATGAACCTCACCGGCATCGAGACGCCCCTGGCCCTGGACGGACTGCGGGCGAGTCCGGGCCTGCTGAGCCTGCTGGGGGCCGCCCCGGCGCTGGGACGGGGCTTCGAGGCGGACGAGGGACGGCCCGGAGCCCCGCCCACGGTGATCCTCGGCCAAGGGCTGTGGCAGCGGGCCTTCGGATCGGATCCCGGGGTGCTGGGCCGCACCGTGGAGCTGGACGGCGTCGCCCGCATCGTCGTGGGCGTCCTTCCCCCGACCTACCGACCCATCTCCGAATACCTCTTCCCCGGGCGGGACGAGGACTTCGTGGTGCCCCTGGTCACCGATCCCGCCACCTTCGACGACCGCTCGGTGGAACACCACAACCTGCTGCCCCTGGCCCGCCTCCCCGGCGCCGTCGAGCCGGCGGAGGCCGAGGTGCGTCTCCGGGCGGCGGTGGAGCGGGTGGAGGCGCGGTATCCGGGCATCTCGTCGGCCGGCTCCCGGGACGTGGCCCTCACGCCGTTGCGGGAGGCCGCCGTGGGGGCCGCGGGCCGAACGCTGGACCTGCTGTTCGTGGGGGTGGGGCTGGTGCTCCTGGTGGCCTCCATCAACGTCGCCCTCCTGCTCCTGGCTCGGGCCGAAGCCCGCCAGGGCGAGGCGGCGGTCCGGGCGGCCCTGGGGGCGGGTCGGGCGCGACTCGCCTGGTCCAGCGCCGCCGAGGCCCTGTTGATCGGGCTGGCCGGGGGCGCGGCGGGTCTGGCGGCGGCCGCCCTGGGCGGCGGAGCCATCCGGCGGCTCCTGCCCTCGGCGCTGACCGTTCCCGGCGGCATGGAGCTGGGGGCGCCGGCCCTGGTGTTCACCCTGGGCGTGTCGGTGGCCGCGGGACTGCTGGCCGGCGCGATCCCCTCCCTGGTCACGGCCCGCTCGGGACTCCAGGGGGCCCTGCGGTCGGGCCGGAGGCGGGGCGGTCCGGCCCGGTCCCAGGTGCGCAGCGCCCTGGTGATCGGCCAGATCGCCGGGGCGGTGGTGCTCGCCGCGGGGGCGACCCTCCTGGTCCGGAGCCTCCAGGGCCTTCGGTCGGTGGACCCGGGCTTCGAGTCCCAGGGGCGGCACCTGGTGGAGATCAGCGCGCCCCGATCGGGATACGGCGACGCCGACGCGGTCCGGCGCCTGTACACCGCGGTCGTGGAGGGACTCCAGGCCCGGGCCGGAATCGAATCGGCCGCCGCCTCGTGGCAGACCCCGCAGCAGGCCCAGGTCAGCGACTGGCCGGTCTACCCGGAGCGAGCGGGAGAATCGGAGTGGGTGGCGGCGGATCCGAACCTGGTCAGCCCCGGCTATTTCGACACCTTCGGCATCCGGCTCGTGGAGGGCCGGGGGTTCGACGCGGACGACGCGGATCGCCCGGTGGGCCCGGTGATCCTGAACGAGACCGCCGCGGCCGCGCTGTGGCCCGGGGAGTCGGCCGTGGGCCGCCGGGTCAACCTGAGCTTCGGCGAGCCCGTGTGGCGGGAGGTGGTGGGTGTGGTGGCCGACGTGCGAGGGCGGGGGCTCGGCGAAGCGCCGCGGGTCCAGACCTACATGACGTTCGGGGAGGGGCCGTTCGGCACGGTCCCGGCCCTCACGATCACCACCCGGGGCCGCCTCGAAGGCGCCGGCCTCGCCCAGGCCGTACGGGAGACCCTCGCCGGAATCGACCCGAACCTGCCCGTGGGGGACGTGCGCTCCCTGGACGCCCAGGTGGCGGCCTCGGTGGAGCGGGAACGCCTGGTGACCGTGCTGGTGAGTCTCTTCGCCTCGGTGGCCCTCCTCCTCGGCGCCGTGGGGGTCTACGGAGCCGTGGCCTTCGAGGTGCGACGCCGCACCCCGGAGATCGGCCTCCGCATCGCCATCGGCGCCCCCCCACGCGGCGTGGTGGGCAGCGTCCTGGGCGACGGCGCGCGGCTGGGCGCGGCGGGCATCGCCCTGGGCCTCGCCGGAGCCCTGGCCTCGGGCCGGCTCCTGGAGAGCTTCCTGTTCGACGTGTCGCGGAACGACCCGCTGACCCTGGCCCTGGTGAGCGCCGGCGTCCTGCTGGTGGTGGTGGCCGCGAGCTTCCTGCCGGCCCACCGCGCCTCGACGCTGGACCCGGGAGTGGCGTTCCGGGAGTGAGCGGCCGCCTCAGGGGCGGGCGCCGCCGGTTGTGGGGAGTTCGCGTCGCAACCCGGGCCCGGAACCCGGTGTCGAAGGAGCATGACCACGATTCCGACGCGGTTCCGTACGGGCCCCGGGGCCACGCTTGTGGTGGCCGGGGGCCTCCTTGCGAGCCCCTTGGCTGGGCAACTGCCCACCCTCGAGCCCCTGGGCGAGCCCATCGGGTGCGCAGCGTGCACCGACGCCCGGGCCTTCGGGGCGGTGATGGGCCTCTCGGTGCGGGCCGGCGGCGGTTTGGCCGTGGCCGACCGCGACGAGCCCATGGTGCGCCTCTTCGCGCCCGACGGGTCGCCGGAGGGCGCATTCGGGCGCCGGGGCGAAGGTCCGGGGGAGATCCGGCGCATCGAGAGCGTGGCGGCCACCGACGCCGGCACGTACCTGGTCAGTGATTTCATGGGCCGGGCCCTCACCGAGTTCGACGGCGCGGGCGAACTGGTGGAGCTGCACCCGGTGGAGAGCACGGTCATGGGACTCCGGGCCGGGCCCACCGGCCGCTGGCTCGCGTGGCAGGTGGCCGATTGGGGCACCTTCACCGCGTCGGTCCACCTCCGGGCCGCCGACGGATCCCACGACGGAGTCCCCCTCCCCACCACCGCCGAGACCGTGGTGGACGCCGAGGGCGAAGCGGCGGCGGCCGGCCTGTTCGCCGCCGCCCCGGGTCCCGACGGCCGCATCGCCCTGGGGCATCCCATGGTGTACCGCATCGAGGTGCGGGACCGGGACGGCGCGCTGCTCCACGCCGTGGCCCGGGACATCGAGCGCACCCGGCGCACCCCCGCCGAGATCGAGGCCCTGGACGCGTCGTTCGATCGAAGGCCCACCGTCGCCGACAACCCGGAGGCCGGCGCCCGCCGCCCCGAGGTCGACCCCCTCCGCCCCCACTTCCGGGGCCACGCCCTGGCCTACGACGACCAGGGCCGCCTCTGGGTGCGCACCGCCCGGGCCGGTCCCCAGGCCACCCGCTTCGACGTGTTCGACGCCCACGGCGCCTATCTCGGCGAGGTCGACCTCCCGGTCTTCCTGGGCACCTTCACCGTGGGCCACGGCGTTCTGGCCGGCGTGGTGGACGACCCCGCCACCGGCGTCCAGCGGATCCACCGCTGGCGCATCGCCGGCTGAGGGCCCCGCGGCGGACCGCGAGGGACTATTCGTACCGGAGCGCCACCATGGGATCGACCCGGGTGGCCCGCCGCGCCGGGATGAACGAGGCCAGGAAGCCGGTGAGGGCCAGCACGCCGAAGACGGCGGCGTAGGTCACCGGATCCCACGGCGGGGCGTCGTAGATCACCAGGGCCAGCCCCCGGGCCACCAGGATCGCCAGTCCCGTGCCCAGCACCATGCCCAGAGCGATCTGTCCCAACCCCTGGCGCAGGATCAGGCGCAGGACGTCCCGGCCTCCGGCCCCCAGGGCCATGCGGATCCCCATCTCCTGGATCCGTCGGCTCACCGAAAACGACATGACGCCATACAGGCCCACCGAGGCCAGGAAGAGGGCCGCGGCGCCGAACGCCGCGAAGAGTCCGCCGAAGACGCCGTAGAACCACATGCCCCGATCGATGGCCGACTGGAGCGTCTCCACGAAATAGATGGGCGTGTCGGCGTCGACTCCCGCCACCAGATCCCGCACCGGTCCGGTGAGGGCCAGGGGCTCGCCGTCGGTGGTGGCGGCCAGGGTCATGAAGCGCTGGTCGCCCTGAGCGAGGGGCAGGTAGTAGCCGTGGGGCGGCGAGTCCTCGGGGGTGTCGCCCACCGAGGTGAGGCCCAGGTCGGGCACGACCCCCACGATCTCGAGCCACTCGGCCTCGCCCTGGAGGCCCCCGGGACGGATCCGGCGCCCCACGGCCTGCCCGTCGGGAAAGAAGAAGTCCACGAAGCTCTGATTCACCACGGCGACCCGGGCGGCGTCGGGGCCGTCGAGGCGGGTGAACACCCGGCCCTGGAGGGCCTCGGCGCCGAAGGTCTCGAAGTACCCGGGCGACACCACGGCATAGCGGGCGAAGGGCACGTCCCGGTCGGCGGAGTAGCTCTCGCCGTCGATCTGGATCCGCCCACCGTACGAGCCCAACCCCGGGGCCGTGGTGGTGAGGGCGGCCCGCTGGACCCCGGGCAGCCCCCGGGCCCGTTCCAGCACGTCGTCCCAGAACCGCTGGCGGGCCCCCACGTCGGGAAAGCGCTCCTCGAAGAGGCCGATCCGGGCGGTGAACACCGACTCGGTGGGATACCCGTAGTCCATGGCGTTCAGGCGCACCACACTCTGGACCATGAGGCCCGAGGCCACCAGGAGCGCCACCGACATGGCCACTTCGGCCACCACCAGCCACCGGCTGAGGCGCCCGATGTGGAGGCTCGACGAGCCCCGGCTCTCGTCCTTGAGAACCGAGTTCACATCGGTGGAGCTGGCCCGCACCGCCGGAATCGCCCCCGACACGATGGCCGCCAGACCCGCCACCAGCACCACGAAGGCCAGGATGGGGCCGTCGAGACGGAAGTCGAGCCAGAAGGGCGGATCGGTGGCCTGGATGGCCCGATCGAACATCCCGATGCCCACCCACGCCACCAGCGTACCCAGGGCCGCCCCCACCACGGCCAGCACTACGGCTTCGGTCATGAGCTGGATCACGACCCGCCAGCGACTGGCCCCCATGGCGGTGCGGATGGCCACGTCCCGCTGGCGGATGGCCGCCCGGGCCAGGAGGAGGTTGGCCACGTTGGCGCAGGCGATGAAGAGCACCAGCATGACCGTGGCCAGCATGGTGTAGAGCACGTTGCGCTCTTCGTCGCCGATGAACTCGTCGGTGTAGGGGTGGATCACCGAGACCACACCTTCGTTGGTCTCGGGGTACTCCGCCGCGAGTTGGGCCGCGATGCCCGAGAAGTCCTGCATGGCCTGATCGAGACCCACGCCTTCGGCCAGACGCCCGAACACCTCGAGGCTGGAGCCCGTGCCCCGGGCCAGTTCCACGGGATCGAGCTGGAGAGGCACCCACACCTCCTCCAGGATGGGGAACTCGAAGCCTTCGGGCATGACCCCGATGACCTCGCCGGTGCGGCCGTTGACCGTCACCGTCTGTCCCAACACGCCGGGATCGCCTCCGAAGCGGTCCTGCCAGACCCGGTGTCCCAGCACCACCACCATGGGCCCGCCGGGACTCGCCTCCTCCTCGGTGAACCAGCGGCCCATGAGGGGCTGGGCCGCCAGGATGTCCAGGGTGTTGGCGGTCATGAACGCCCCCTCGTAGCGCTCGGGCCGCTCGGTGCCCCGGATGTTGACCGTGCCCTGGAAGAAGGCGCCCAGATGCTCGAACGAGCGCTGGCGCTCGACCCAGTCCAGGTAGTCGTGGATGGGCACCTCCATGGACGAGATGTCCTCAGAGGGGTTGGCCCGCTCCAGGTGCATGATGCGGTCGGCGCCGTCGAAGGGGAGTCCCCTGTGGAGCGCGCCGTAGACGATGGAGAACATCACCGCCGTGAGTCCCACACCCAGCGCCAGCGCCACCACGGCGATGACCGACACTCCCGGCGTACGCAGCAGTCCCCGCCCGGCGTACTTGAAGTCCTTGAGCAGCCCGTCCATGACCCGTCTCCCTGGAGTCCCCCTGGTGCGGCGCCCTCCGGGCCCCGTCGTCGGAGCCCCCTACGGACCCACCCTCGCCCCGGGTTTCGACCCCACTTCCCGCCCGGAACCGGCAGCGCGATATTCGGCGTCGAGGAAGGCCACGGCCGTCTCCCCGCGGGATTCCCTCCCCGCAGGCCCTTCCGCGACGCTTCGTCTCCGGGTGCCCGACCATGTTTCGCGTGCCCACCTACGTGGCCCCCAGCCCCATCGCCGGGGTGGGCGTGTTCACGTCCGTGTCGATTCCCGCCGGGTCCCTCCTCTGGGACTTCACCGAGGGCGTCGACCTCCGTCTGGATCCGGCCGTGGTGGCGGCCCTTCCCGAGCCCCTGGGCTCCAGGATCCGGATGTACTGCTACGAGGAGCCCGACGGGCGCTTCGTGCTGTGCGGCGACAACGCGAAGTTCATGAACCACGCGTTCGAGCCCAACTGCGACGACCGGGGGACCCACACGGTGGCCCTCCGGGACATCGACGCCGACGAGGAACTCACCTGCGACTACCGCGCGTTCGACGCCGAGTCGGCCCGCTCGGGGCTGGAGGAGTGGCGCCGGGCGGTCTGAGCCGCCACCGTGGGCCATGCCTTCGACCCTCCGAGTCCGGGCCCCGGCCCTCGTGTTCCTGCCCCTCGTCGCCACGCTGGCCTGCGGCGACGCCACCGACCGGTCGACGCCGACGGATCCGCCCCGCGCCGTGATCCATCGGGACGCCTGGGGCGTGCCCCACGTCCTGGCCGACACCGACGCCGACGCCGTCTTCGGCATGGCGTGGGCCCTGGCCGACGACGACTGGCCCCTCATCGAGGGCAACTACCTCAACGCCCTGGGGCGGTCGGCGGAACTGCGGGGGGAGTCGGCCCTGCCCGACGACTGGATGGCCCGGGCGCTGGACATCGTGCGCCTCTCGCAGGAGGAGTACGCGGCGGCGCCCCCCCGTCTCCAGGGTCTCCTGAACGCCTACGCCGAGGGCACCAACGCCTGGCTCGCCGCCCGGGGCGATTCGGTGCGGTCGGTGCTGGAGCGCATCGAGCCGTGGTACCCCCTGGCCCTGATCCGCTTCAAGTACTACCAGAACGAGTTCCTGGGGTACGCGGGACTCCGGGGGGAGTGGGTGGACCGGCTGCTGACTGAGGGACTCGCCGGGGCCTCGGCCCTGGAGGGTGCCGGAGGGTCGCGCACGGCGCTGGCCCCGGCGGCCCGGTACGTGGACGACCAGTTCGGGCCCCTGGGACCCCGGCCCCGGGGCTCGAACGAATGGGCCGTGGCGCCGGAGCGCACGGCCGACGGGTACGCCCTCCTGCTCATCAATCCCCACCAGCGGTTCGTGGGGGTCCAGCGCTACGCCGAGATCCACCTGGACAGCCGTGAGGGACTGCGCTTCAGCGGCCTCACCGTCTTCGGCTTCGCCCTGCCCTACATGGGTCACAACGACCGACTGGGGTGGGCGTACACCGACAACTACGCCGATCACAGCGACCTGTGGTTCCTGGAGTTCGAACACCCCTCCGACCCCCTGGCCTACCGCTACGACGAGGGGTGGCGCACGGCCGAGACCCGGGTCGACACGATCCTCGTCCAGACCCCCGCGGGACTGGAGTCCCGACCGGCCCGCTTCTGGCGCACCCACCACGGACCGGTGGTGGGCGTGGATGCCCGGGGGCGCCCCCTGTCGGTGCGCCTGGCCCGCATGGAAGACGGCGGCTGGCTGGAGCAGTGGGACGCCATGATCCGGGCCCGCGATGCCGACGAATGGCGCAGCGCGGCGGCCATGCTCCGGGTGGCCTACATGAACGCCATGTACGCCGACGCCGACGGCACCATCGGCTACGTGTACGGCTCGGCGGTGCCGCGCCGGCTCCCGGGGGTCGCCCCGGGGGAATTGCTGGACGGGTCCGACCCCGAAACCGAGTGGCAGGGCTTCCACCCCTTCGATTCCCTCCCCCAGGTGTGGAATCCGCCGTCGGGGTGGCTGCTCAACACCAACTCCACCCCCTTCACGGCCACCGTGGATCTGCCCTTCGACCGCCGGGACTTCCCCGTCTACATGGTGGGCCCCGAAACCGACAACCCCCGGGCCGTGAGCTCCCGTCGGGTGCTCCAGGGGCTGCAGGGCGTGACGTTCGAGGGCTTCGCCGCCGCCATCTGGGACTCCCGGCTGAGCGTGGCCGACGACGTGGTGACCGCCATGGTGCAGGCGTGGGAGGCGGGGGCGGCGTCGTCGTCGACCAACGCGGCGCTGGGGCCGGCCGTGTCCCGCCTGGCGGCGTGGGACCGGGTGGCCGACACCCTCTCGGTGGAGACGACCTGGTTCGTCCTGGCCGCCGAGCTCCGGGCGGCGGCGGGCGCCCGGGGCCTGGTGTCGTCCGACGCCGGGCCGTCGTGGCTGGCGGCCCTGGACCGGGCCCTGGCCATGCTGGAGCACGAGTGGGGCACGGTGGACGTGCCCTGGGGGCAGGTGAACCGGCATCAGCGGCCCCTTCCCGGCGCGGTGGTGCAGCTCGACCCGGCCCGGGAAAGCCTGGCCGTGGGGGGCGCCCCCGGGGGCCTGGGCTCCCCGTTCGCCTACAACGCCGGCCCGGCGGCCCAGCCCGGCCCCCGGCTGGGCATCTCGGGCAACTCGTTCGTGAAGGTCGTCCAGTTCGGCCCCGTGCCCCGGGCGGCGTCGGTCCTCAACTACGGCCAGAGCGGCGACCCCGCCTCGCCCCACTTCTTCGACCAGGCGGCCCTCTACGCCGCCCGGTCGTTCAAGCCGGCGTGGTTCACCCGGGACGAGGTCGAGGCGAACTCGGTGTCGCGGACGGAGGTGGGCGGGGGCCGGTAGCCGGCCGGGCCGGGCCAGCCGCGCCCCCAAGTCTCCCCAACCACCCCCGGCCCCGGGAGAGTGTCGGTTTGGGGGTGCCCCCGCACCCCCAATCGTACATTCCTCGCGGCCGGCCGGGCCGTCGGGGCGGGTTCAGGCGGCCAGGCCGCACGAAGTCACCCGAACCACCCCACGGCCCGGACTTCGGGAGACTTGGGGGCGCGGGCGACCCCGGGGGACCGGCAGGCCGGGCCGCACCCCCAAGTCTCCCCAACCACCCCCGGCCCCGGGGAAGTGTCGGTTTGGGGGTGCCCCCGCACCCCCAATCGTACATTCCTCGCGGCCGGCCGGGCCGTCGGGGCGGGTTCAGGCGGCCAGGCCGCACGAAGTCACCCCAACCACCCGACCGCCCGGACTTCGGGAGAGTTGGGGGCGTGGGCGACCCCGGGGGGCGCCGGCAGGGGGGGCCGGCGGGGGGCAGGCCGGGGCCGCGCCACCAAGTCACCCCAACCACCCCCGGCCCCGGGGAAGTGTCGGTTTGGGGGCGCCCCCGCACCCCCAATCGTACATTCCGCGCGGCCGGGCGGGCCGTCCGGGCGGGTTCAGGCGGCCAGGCCGCACGAAGTCACCCGAACTACCCGACCGCCCGGACTTCGGGAGACTTGGGGGCGTGGGCGACCCCGGGGGGCGCCGGCAGGGGGGGCCGGCGGGGGCCGCGCCGCCAAGTCACCCCAACCACCCCCGGCCCCGGGGAAGTGTCGGTTTGGGGGTGCCCCCGCACCCCCAATCGTACATTCCTCGCGGCCGGCCGGGCCGTCGGGGCGGGTTCAGGCGGCCAGGCCGCATGAAGTCACCCCAACCACCCGACGGCCCGGACTTGGGGAGACTTGGGGGCGCGGGCGACCCCGGGGGACCGGCAGGCCGGGCCGCACCCCCAAGTCTCCCCAACCACCCCCGGCCCCGGAGAAGTGTCGGTTTGGGGGTGCCCCCGCACCCCCAATCGTACATTCCGCGCGGCCGGGCGGGCCGTCCGGGCGGGTTCAGGCGGCCAGGCCGCACGAAGTCACCCGAACCGCCCGACCGCCCGGACTTCGGGAGACTTGGGGGCGTGGGCGACCCCGGGGGGCGCCGGCACGGGGGACCGGCAGGGGGACCGGCAGGGGCGCCGGCAGGGGGCCGCCCAGGGGGGCAGCCGGGGTGCGCCGCCGGGGGGGCAACCGGGGTGCGCCGCCGGATCCGGCCGTAACGACCGCGTCGCGACTCGCGGCCGCCACCTTGCCGAGCCCGGCGGCGGCGACCACCGTGGCCCGGTCACCCCTCCGCGCCTCCGCGTCCCCGACCCCGCCCGCGCCATGGACCGCCGCACCTTCCTCGTGGATCTCTCCCGCTACGCCGCCCTCTGCGCCGGCGTACCCAACGTGTGGCGCGTGGCCTCCCACCCCTCCTGGGTCGACGATCCGTTCACCCTGGGGGTGGCGTCGGGCGATCCGCTGTTCGACCGCTGCGTCATCTGGACCCGGCTGGCCCCCCGGCCCTTCGAGGCCCTGGGGGGCATGAACGGGCTCAAGACGGCGGTGGGGTGGGAGGTGGCCCACGACGAGAGTTTCGGCCGCATGGTCCGGAGCGGGCGGGTCACCGCGGCGCCGGAGCTGGGCTATTCACTCCACGTGGACGTGGAGGGACTCGAGCCCGACCGCTGGTACTTCTACCGCTTCACCACCAACGAGGGGCCGAGCCCCGTGGGCCGGCTACGGACGGCCCCGGCGCCCGGCGCCGACACCCCTCTGGACTTCGCGTTCTGCTCGTGTCAGAACTACGAGCAGGGACTGTTTACGGCCTACGAGCACATGGCGGCCGAGCGCCTCGATCTGGTGGCCCACCTGGGCGACTACATCTACGAGTACGCCACGAACGAGGGGCGCGTCCGGGAGCACCACGGGTTCGAGGTCACCTCGGTGGAGGACTACCGCGCCCGCTACGCCCAGTACAAGCTGGACCCGGCCCTCCAGGCGGCCCACGCCCTCTGCCCCTGGATCGTCACCTGGGACGACCACGAGGTGGACAACAACTATGCCGGGCTGGTGGGCGAAAACGTCTTCGAGGCCGAGGAGCAGATGCGGAGGCGCCGCGCCGCGGCGTACCAGGCGTGGTGGGAGCACCAACCGGTACGGGTGCCCCGGGCCCGGTCGTGGGCCGATCTCACCATCCGGCGCACCCTGGCGTGGGGCGGGCTCGCCACCTTCCGCGTCCTCGACACCCGCCAGTATCGGAGCGACCAGGCCTGCGGAGACGGCACCGACGCCGTGCCCTGCGGCGACTGGGCCGATCCGTCCCGCACCATGCTCGGTCGGGAGCAGGAGCGGTGGCTTCTCGAGGGACTGGGGACCGACCGGGCCCCGTGGCAGGTGCTGGCCCAGCAGGTCATGATGGCGCCCTTCGACCGCATGCCCGGCCCCGTCACCAGCACCTCCATGGATCAGTGGAGCGGGTATCCGGCGGCCCGGGACCACCTCCTGCGGGGGGTGGCCGAGCGGGCCCCGGGACGGACGGTGGTGCTCACCGGCGACATCCACTCCAACTGGGTCAACGACCTCCGGGCCGGCTTCGATCGCCCCGATCACCCGGTGGTGGCCACCGAGTTCGTGGGCACCTCCATCAGCTCCGGGGGCGACGGCCAGGACGAGTGGGAGGGCGTGGAGGCCGTGCGGGACGAAAACCCCCATCTCAACTGGCAGAACAGCCGGCGCGGCTACGTGCGCTGCCGGGTGGACTCCCGCCTCTGGACCGCCGACTACCGCACCGTGGACCAGGTGAGCACGCCCGGGGCCCCGGTGAAGACGGCGTCGAGTTGGCGCGTGGAAGCGGGCCGGGCCGGTGTGGAGCGGACGGGCTGAGCCCTACCACCCCGCGAGGGCCAGGCCGGCACCCACCACGGCCAGCAGTCCCAGATTCACCGCTACGCCGATGCGGGCCGCGGGCCACCCCAACACGCTCATGACCAGGGAGGCCGCCGACAGGAGCAGCACCGTTCGGGGCCAGGTGGGTCGGTCCATCCAGGTCACGACCCCGGCCGCCACGAAGGCGAGACCCAGGGCGAGCCACAGCAGCCCCACGATCCGGATGCCCGCGGCCCCCACGTCCAGGCGACCCGCCAGCAGGGTGGTGGACCAGGGCATCTCGTCGGCTTCCAGGAGCTTCCACGGCACGGCGAAGCCCACGAAATGGGCGATCCCGTGAAGGGCCAGGAATCCGGCCAGGGCGAGACGGAGCATGTCGACCTCCCCGACGGAGGGCACGGTTCGGGAGGGCCGTGGATCCACTCCAACGTTGGCCCGAACCCCCGCCCCCGTCTGTCGGGCAACGGACGATTCGACTGCGGGGAGGCGCCGCCCTCGGTCAGGTCGCTTCGATCATCTCCGTCACCGCCCGCATGCGCTCGGCCAGACCTCCGATGGCGGCGATGTAGCGGGACTCCCACTCGGGCACGTCGGCGGGATCGTCGGTCTCGATCTCGTAGCGCAGTCCCGGCAGCATCCACGAGGCGTAGCCGCTGAACGGATCGGGAGAGACGTAGAGGGAGCGGCTCCAGGGGCGGTCCTGCAGTCCCCGGTCGTCGAGCCACGCCTTCTCCAGGCCGATGAGGCCGGCGTTGATCCGGGCTGCGTCGGCCGAGGGCACCGGGCCCCGGGCCAGCCGGGCGCTCCGGGCCGCTTCCAGCTCCGCGGCGGCCTCGTCGAGCTGGCGACTCGCCTCCACCAGATCGGAGAGGTCCACGTCGATGCGCCGGGCTTCGGCGACCTCCAGGAGCGTGTTCACGTGGGTGCGCGTGTCGGTGGCGTAGCGGGCGACGTCGTAGGGAAGCAGGTCGGCGTTGGCGAACCGGAGGGCCAGCAAACCGTCGGCCCGGGCCAGCATGGGCCCGAACACCCACTCCGAGTCACCGAAGCGCTCGAACCACGCGAAGTTGTCGTAGTTGGAGTGGTAGATCCCGCTCCGGCCGCCGCTGCTGAGCCCCGCCGACGGCACCCCCACGTGGGTGTAGAACGCCACGTGGTCGGAGCCCCCGCCCAGATTGCCCATGGTGGGGCCGTCGTCGCCCTGGGCGCGGTCGGCCCACCACTGGTAGATGCTCTTGTCCTCGCCCGGATACGCCACCGCCTGGATGGCATCCAGGATCGGTCCCTTGAGGGAGGGCGACGACGACGCCCCGAAGTTGGGCCCCGACACGGCGGCGTCGGCGTTGATGTAGGCGACGCCCCCGGCGGTGAGCTCGTCGCGGAACTCCTCCACCCACTCGGTCGACCCGATGATGCCGTACTCCTCGGCGTCCCAGTGGGCGATCATGATGGAGCGGCGAGGGCGGCAGCCCATCTCCGCCGCTTCCCCCAGGGCCTCGGCCAGGGTCAGGAGCATGGCCGTCCCGCCGTTGGGGTCCACCGCGCCGAAGCCCCACGGGTCGTAGTGGGCCCCCAACACGAACCACTCGTTCGGAAACTCCGTGCCCTCCAGCGTGCCCACGATGTTGGTGGCCCGGGTCAGCGCCTTGGGCTGGTTCACCCGCACCCGCACCGTGAGTTCGGATCCACCCGTGAGGCGGTAGGGCAGATCGAGGCCGCCCTGCCAGTCCTCGGGGGCCTCGGGCCCGGTCATGCGCGAGAGGATCTCCGACGCGGAATTGTAGCCCAGGGGGAGCACCGGAATCGTGTGGAGGGGTACCTCGTCGGGGTCGAGCCGCTCCACCTGCACGTCGCCGTCCACCGGGAGCGCCGGCTCGAACGGCGTGAGGGGGTCGCCGGTCCAGGGAAGGGTGAGGACCGAGCCCCGCTGGATGATGTCGCCGTTGAGCATGGGACCTTCGGGATACGGGTCCTCCTCCTGGGCGGGCGCGTCGTTGAACATGATGACCCCGGCGGCCCCCCGCTCCTCGGCGAAGAGCACCTTGTAGCCCCGGAAGTTCCCGCCGTACCGGGCCACCACGATCTTGCCGGTGAGGTCGATTCCGAGGGAGTCCAGCGCCCGGTAGTCCTCACGGCGCCCGAAGTTGGCGTACACCACCTCACCCGTGACGTCACCCGTTCCACTGAAGGCGTTCCACCCGTTGAGCAGGTCGGGATGCCCCGAGAAGCGGTCGTCGTCCAGACGGGGTTCCCGGTTGTCTAGCTGCAGGGCCACCGGCGTGACGATGTGGGCCTCCACGTCGTCGGTGAGCTGGGGCAGATACACGTCGTACGGGTGCTCGCGAACCGTGAGCCCTGCGGCCTTCATGACCCGCCCCAGATAGTGGCCCACCTCGACCTGCGCCGCCGACCCCGTGGGGTGGGGGGTGGAGGTGATGATGCGCAGGTGCTCCCGGAAGGCGTCGCCCGACGGCAGGTCCAGGAAGCGGGCCTCGCACACGGCCTGGGCCTCGGCGGACTCGGCGGTGAAGCCCGGGAGGAGAGCCGACGAAGGGGACTGCCGCGCCGCCAGGGGCACGGGAGTCAGGACGAGGGCCGCCGAGAGGACGAGGCGACGAAGGGCGAGGAGCGGAAGTCGGATCATGGGGACGCCGGATGGGGGGTGATGGTCGTCCCGACGGTACCGCGCCGGGGCGGGGTCAGCAACCGCCCTCGCCTCGTGGGCCTTACCTTACCGGGATGCACGACGCCCCCACCCTCGACGACGGCTCCCCTCCGTGGACCCCGGAGCGGCTGCTCCGGCGTCTGGAGGCCCTGGAGATCCGCGCCGTGACCCATCGTCACGCCCCGGTGTTCACCGTCGAACAGGCCCAGGCCCTCAAAGGCGATCTGCCCGGCGCCCACACCAAGAATCTCTTCCTGCGGGACAAGAAGGGAACCATGTGGCTGGTCACGGCGCTCCACGACCGGGGAGTCGACCTCAAGGCGATGGGCCCCCGCCTGGGCGCCCGGGGTCGGCTGTCGTTCGGGAGCGCGGATCGCCTCATGCGCTACCTGGGGGTGAGCCCCGGCTCGGTGACGCCCCTGGCCGTGGTGAACGATCCCGGACGTGTGGTGCAGGTGGTGCTGGACGAGGGCCTCCGGGACTTCGACGTCTGGAACGCCCACCCGTTGGACAACCGTATGACCACCGCCCTGTCGGGCCCGGATCTGCTGCGGTTTCTCGACGCCCACGGCCATCCGCCCACCTGGATCGACCTGGGCGGGTGACGGCGCTCAGAGCTCCAGTTCGTACTGGAGTCCCAGGAACGTCAGGCGGTGATGGGGCGTCGCCCCCAGAGCCTCCAGGGCCTCCCGATGGGCCAGCGTGCCGTACCCCGCGTTGGTCTCCCACCCGAACCCCGGGTACCGGACGGCCAGGCGGCGCATGAGATCGTCGCGCACGACCTTCGCCACGATGGAGGCGCACGAGATGCAGTGGACCAGCCCGTCGCCGCCGACGACGGCGTCGTGCTCCCGGTCCAGGCCCTTCACCGGAAGCCCGTCCACCACCACGTGATCGGGCGTGCGGGGCAGACCCGCCAGAGCCCGGCGCATGGCCAGGGTCGTGGCCCGGAGAATGTTGAGCCGATCGATCTCCCGCACCGAGGCCGCCCCGAGGGACACGGCGGCGGCCCGATGCCGAATCAGGGCCGCGAGCTCCTCTCGGCGGGCCGCGTCCAGGACCTTGGAGTCGTCGGCGCCCTCCACCACCACGTCCCGGGGCAGGACCACGGCGCAGGCCACCACAGGCCCGGCCAGGGGTCCCCGGCCCACTTCGTCGACACCGGCGATGGTGGATACACCTCGGCCCCAGCACCCCCGCTCGTAGGCCAGGGGGTCCCGGGGCCGGGAAGACGACGGGCCCGTCACGCGGCGGGCCGGAGCGTCAGGTGCGCTTTTCGCGGATGCGGGCGGCCTTCCCCCGGAGCTCCCGGAGGTAGTAGAGCTTGGCCCGGCGAACGCGACCGCGGCGCACGACCTCGATCCCCTTCACGGTGGGGACGTGGAGGGGGAACACCCGCTCGACGCCGATCCCGCTGGAGATCTTGCGGACCATGAACGTCTCACCCAGCCCACCGCCCCGACGGGCGATGCAGACGCCTTCGAAGGCCTGGATGCGCTCCTTGTCGCCCTCCCGGACGCGATAGAGCACCCGAACGGTATCGCCGGGGGCGAAATCCGGGTGGTCGGTCCGGAGCTGTTCCTTCTCGAGTTCTTGCAGCAGATCGGCCATGGTCCTCACTCCTGAACGGCCGGGCGAACGCCGGCCGGATGCCAGTCAGACGCTCATTATAATGCGCCTCGGCACCGGCGTGAAGTCCCGGATCAGCGATCCGGGTCCCCCGGGAGGAGGTCGGGACGCCGGAGCCGCGTGAGGCGCTCGGCCTCTTCCCGGCGCCACGCCTCGATCCGGGCGTGGTCGCCGCTCCGGAGCACCTCGGGAACGACGTGGCCCCGGTATTCCGAGGGGCGGGTGTAGGAGGGCGCGCTGAGGTGGGTCGCGTCGTAGAACGAGTCCGTGGCCGCCGCCTCGTGGTCGCCCAGGGCGCCGGGGAGCAGCCGCACCACCGCGTCGGTGACCGCCAGAGCCCCGATCTCGCCTCCCGAGAGCACGAAGTCGCCCAGGGACACCTCTTCGGTGGCCAGGTGATCGGCCACCCGCTGATCCACGTCCTTGTAGTGGCCACAGAGCAGGGTGAGTTCGGGCTCCACCGAATACCGCACGGCGTCGTCGTGGCGGAACGGCCGTCCCCGAGCCGACAACAGGACCACGGGCCCCTCGGGACCCAGGTCGTCCACCGCCTCGAAGAAGGGCTCGGGTTTCATCACCATGCCGGCGCCACCGCCGTAGGGCACGTCGTCCACCGTGCGGTGCCGGTCGTGGGTGAAGTCCCGAAGATCGACCACGTTGAACTCCACCAGTCCGGCCCGGGCCGCCCGGCCCGGAATGGAGAGGGAGAGGGGCGCCTCGAAGAAGCCGGGAAAGATGGTCACCACGTTGATGCGCATGGGCCCGACCGTCAGAGATCCAGGAGCCCGGGAGGCGGATCCACCACCAGCACTCCCGCGTCGGCGTCCACCTCCACCACGATCTCCCGCTGGAACGGGATCAGGACGGTGCCGGTGGCGGTGCGCACTTCCAGGAGGTCGGAGGGACGCATCTCGTACACCTCCTGGACCGACCCCACGTCCACGCCGTCGGGGGTCCGCACCGTGAGGCCCACGAGCTGGTGGTAGAAGAGCTCGTCGTCGGCCAGGGGCTCCAGCTCGTCCATGGGCCGCAGGAGATACCGGGACCGGAGGCGGTCGGCGTCGTTGCGGTCCCGGGTCCCTCCGAACCGCACGAGCCATCCCCGCTGGAAGGGTCGAGCGGACTCGACCCGGAGAGGAGGCGCCTGGGAATCGGGCCGCTGTCCATCGGCGCCGGCCGGGCGCAGAACCACCCCGGGGGCGAAGGCGCCCTCGGGGTGGTCCGTGAGGGGCTGGACGTAGACCTCCCCTCGAATGCCGTGGGGTTTGCTGATGAACCCCACCACGAGAAACTCGGGCTCGGTGCGACGATCCATACCGAGCCCGGGCGGACCTACTCGGACTTCTCCGACTCGGTCTCTTCGCCCTCGGCTTCGGCAGACGCCTCGGCGTCGCCCTCGGCCTCCGGCGCCTCCTCGGCGTCTTCGGCGGCCTCATCGCCTTCGGCTTCGGCCTCGGCGGCTTCCGCCTCGGCTTCGGCGGCAGCAGCAGCCTCGGCCTCGGCCTTGGCGGCGGCTTCGGCTTCGGCCTTGGCGGCGGCTTCGGCGGCGGCGGCCTCCTCCTCGGCCTTCTTCTCGGCGGCACGGCGGGCCACCAGCGCCTCCTGAGCCTTTTGCTTCTCGGCCTCGACGTCGATCTCGCCCACGGCCACGGTGCCGTCTCCGCCCGACCGGGCCTTGGAGATGAGGGT